>NZ_JAODWD010000009.1 GCF_025345615.1 Mycobacterium deserti | reverse complement strand
TAATGTGTGTTCGGCGGTGTCCTACTTTTCCACCCGGGTTGGGCAGTATCATTGGCGCTGGCAGGCTTAGCTTCCGGGTTCGGGATGGGTCCGGGCGTTTCCCTGCCGCTATTGACCGCCGTAACTTTATTCAATTCTTGTGGAATTGTGGGTTGTTATTGGTGGTGGGGTGTATCGGTGTTTGTGGTTTGTGGTGTGGTTGCGAGGTGTGTGTAAGTTTTCGGCCGGTTAGTGCCAGTTCCCTGCGCCTATTGCTAGGTTTCTAGGTCTGGTCTATTGATCCCGTGGTCTGCGGGGGGCCTTATCCCACTTAATGGGTGAGAAGCCTGGTCTTGGAGGGGGTTTCCCGCTTAGATGCTTTCAGCGGTTATCCTGTCCGAACGTGGCTATCCAGCGGTGCCCCTGGTGGGACAACTGGTGGACCAGAGGTTCGTCCGTCCCGGTCCTCTCGTACTAGGGACAGATTTCCTCAAGCTTCTGACGCGCGCGGCGGATAGAGACCGAACTGTCTCACGACGTTCTAAACCCAGCTCGCGTGCCGCTTTAATGGGCGAACAGCCCAACCCTTGGGACCTGCTCCAGCCCCAGGATGCGACGAGCCGACATCGAGGTGCCAAACCATCCCGTCGATATGGACTCTTGGGGAAGATCAGCCTGTTATCCCCGGGGTACCTTTTATCCGTTGAGCGACACCCCTTCCACTCGGGGGTGCCGGATCACTAGTCCCGACTTTCGTCCCTGTTTGACAGGTTCGTCTTACAGTCAAGCTCCCTTGTGCACTTACACTCAACACCTGATTGCCGTCCAGGTTGAGGGAACCTTTGGGCGCCTCCGTTACTTTTTAGGAGGCAACCGCCCCAGTTAAACTACCCGCCAGGCACTGTCCCTGAACCGGATATACGGTTCGAGGTTAGAGGCCCAATACGATCAGAGTGGTATTTCAACAACGACTCCACAATCACTGGCGTGACCGCTTCACAGTCTCCCACCTATCCTACACAAACCGTATCGAGCACCAATACCAAGTTGTAGTGAAGGTCCCGGGGTCTTTTCGTCCTGCCGCGCGTAACGAGCATCTTTACTCGTAATGCAATTTCGCCGAGTCTATGGTTGAGACAGCTGAGAAGTCGTTACGCCATTCGTGCAGGTCGGAACTTACCCGACAAGGAATTTCGCTACCTTAGGATGGTTATAGTTACCACCGCCGTTTACTGGGGCTTAAATTCTCCGCTTCACCCTTGCGGGTTAACGGGTCCTCTTAACCTTCCAGCACCGGGCAGGCGTCAGTCCGTATACATCGTCTTGCGACTTCGCACGGACCTGTGTTTTTAGTAAACAGTCGCTTCTCACTGGTTTGTGCCACCCCCTCCCGCTGCCCACCGCAAGGGTGTTGACGGTATGGAGGTCCCCCTTCTCCCGAAGTTACGGGGGCATTTTGCCGAGTTCCTTAACCATAGTTCACTCGTACGCCTTGGTATTCTCTACCTGACCACCTGTGTTGGTTTGGGGTACGGGCCGTGTATGCGCTCGCTAGAGGCTTTTCTCGACAGCATAGGATCACCGAATTCGCCTCACTCGGCTATGCATCACCTCTCAGGAACATGACATCCGGATTTGCCTAGATGTCTCCCTACAGGTTTGCCCCAGTATTACCACTGACTGGTACGGCTACCTTCCTGTGTCACCCCATCGCTTGACTACTACCAACGAAGGTTCCGCGCAGCCCCACAATCCCTCACCCCGAAGGGATCGGTGATCGTGGTTTTGGGCGGTTAGTACCGCTGATTCATCAGGGACGCTCATACACGGGTACGGGAATATCAACCCGTTGTCCATCGACTACGCCTGTCGGCCTCGCCTTAGGTCCCGACTCACCCTGGGCGGACTGGCCTGGCCCAGGAACCCTTGGTCTTTCGGCGGGCAAGGTTCTCACTTGCCTTATCGCTACTCATGCCTGCATTCTCACTCCCACACCCTCCACAACACGTTCACACGGCTGCTTCACCGGATGCAGGACGCTCCCCTACCCAACCAGACATACATCTGATTGCCGCGGCTTCGGCGGTGTGCTTGAGCCCCGCTACATTATCGGCGCACAATCACTTGACCAGTGAGCTATTACGCACTCTTTCAAGGGTGGCTGCTTCTAAGCCAACCTCCTGGTTGTCTTCGCGACTGCACATCCTTTTCCACTTAGCACACGCTTAGGGGCCTTAGCCGGCGATCTGGGCTGTTTCCCTCTCGACGCACGGAGCTTATCCCCCGCCGTCTCACTGCCACGCTCTCACTTGTCGGCATTCGGAGTTTGGCTGACGTCAGTAACCTAGTAGGGCCCATCGGCCATCCAGTAGCTCTACCTCCAACAAGAAACACGCAACGCTGCACCTAAATGCATTTCGGGGAGAACCAGCTATCACGGAGTTTGATTGGCCTTTCACCCCTACCCACAACTCATCCCCTCAGTCTTCAACCTAAGTGGGTTCGGGCCTCCACAACATCTTACTGCTGCTTCACCCTGGCCATGGGTAGATCACTCCGCTTCGGGTCCAGAACACACCACTACACCAACCCCTACGGATTGGATACGCCCTATTCAGACTCGCTTTCGCTGCGGCTACCCCACACGGGTTAACCTCGCGACATGTCCCTGACTCGCAGGCTCATTCTTCAAAAGGCACGCCATCACCCCACGACAAAGCGAGGGCTCTGACGGCTTGTAGGCACACGGTTTCAGGTACTATTTCACTCCCCTCCCGGGGTACTTTTCACCATTCCCTCACGGTACTAATCCGCTATCGGTCACTGGGAAGTATTCAGGCTTACCGGGTGGTCCCGGCAGATTCACAGCAGATTCCACGGGCCCGCTGCTACTCGGGGAAAACATTCCACGAAAGCCGTTGAGTTTTCGTCTACGGGGCTCTCACCCTCTACGGACAGACCATCCCAGGCCACTTCGACTAACCCAACGGTTTATCACTTTCGCCCCTGCCGGCGGGCAGGAGAAGAAACGCCCCACAACACCGCACACACAACCCCCGCCGGGTATCACATGTGCACGGTTTAGCCATCCTCCGCTTTCGCTCGCCACTACTCACGGAATCACACTTGTTTTCTCTTCCTACGGGTACTGAGATGTTTCACTTCCCCGCGTTCCCCCCTGCACCCTATGTATTCAGATGCAGGTGACACGACATCACTCGTGCCGGGTTTCCCCATTCGGACATCCTCGGATCCACGCTCGGTTGACAGCTCCCCGAGGCATAACGCAGCCTCCCACGTCCTTCATCGGCTCCCAGTGCCAAGGCATCCACCATGCGCCCTTAAACACTTACACACAAAACAGATCAAAAAATTCTCGGAAGAATCAAAAGAAATTGCATCACCACGCAACACACCACCAACCCCGCCCACCACAAAGGCAGACCAAAGCCAGCAGCCCATCGCGAGATGCTCGCAACCACTATCCACAAATCAAACACCACACCCCACCACCAAAGATGGAGCGACAACCAGACCTATCCCCGGTTTCCCACAACGGGACGAAGAGATAGCGGGCCTGTTGCCTCAAAGCCCAATAGTGTGTCTGGCAATCCATCACCGGCATCGATCTCTCGAATCCCGCACCGGCTCAACGTTTGTCGTGCACCCGAACCACACCCACTACAGATGCAGCCCATCTTCACGAATCGCCTGGCTCACCGAACCCCCACACAATGTGGGCGGGACCAGGTCTCGTGGTGCTCCTTAGAAAGGAGGTGATCCAGCCGCACCTTCCGGTACGGCTACCTTGTTACGACTTCGTCCCAATCGCCGATCCCACCTTCGACGGCTCCCTCCCACAAGGGGTTAGGCCACCGGCTTCGGGTGTTACCGACTTTCATGACGTGACGGGCGGTGTGTACAAGGCCCGGGAACGTATTCACCGCAGCGTTGCTGATCTGCGATTACTAGCGACTCCGACTTCACGGGGTCGAGTTGCAGACCCCGATCCGAACTGAGACCGGCTTTGAAAGGATTCGCTCCACCTCACGGCATCGCAGCCCTTTGTACCGGCCATTGTAGCATGTGTGAAGCCCTGGACATAAGGGGCATGATGACTTGACGTCATCCCCACCTTCCTCCGAGTTGACCCCGGCAGTCTCTCACGAGTCCCCACCATAACGTGCTGGCAACATGAGACAAGGGTTGCGCTCGTTGCGGGACTTAACCCAACATCTCACGACACGAGCTGACGACAGCCATGCACCACCTGCACACAGGCCACAAGGGAACCGACATCTCTGCCGGCGTCCTGTGCATGTCAAACCCAGGTAAGGTTCTTCGCGTTGCATCGAATTAATCCACATGCTCCGCCGCTTGTGCGGGCCCCCGTCAATTCCTTTGAGTTTTAGCCTTGCGGCCGTACTCCCCAGGCGGGGTACTTAATGCGTTAGCTACGGCACGGATCCCAAGGAAGGAAACCCACACCTAGTACCCACCGTTTACGGCGTGGACTACCAGGGTATCTAATCCTGTTCGCTCCCCACGCTTTCGCTCCTCAGCGTCAGTTACTGCCCAGAGACCCGCCTTCGCCACCGGTGTTCCTCCTGATATCTGCGCATTCCACCGCTACACCAGGAATTCCAGTCTCCCCTGCAGTACTCCAGTCTGCCCGTATCGCCCGCACGCCCAAGGTTAAGCCTTAGGTTTTCACGAACAACGCGACAAACCACCTACGAGCTCTTTACGCCCAGTAATTCCGGACAACGCTCGCACCCTACGTATTACCGCGGCTGCTGGCACGTAGTTGGCCGGTGCTTCTTCTGTACCTACCGTCACTTGCGCTTCGTCGGTACTGAAAGAGGTTTACAACCCGAAGGCCGTCATCCCCCACGCGGCGTCGCTGCATCAGGCTTGCGCCCATTGTGCAATATTCCCCACTGCTGCCTCCCGTAGGAGTCTGGGCCGTATCTCAGTCCCAGTGTGGCCGGACACCCTCTCAGGCCGGCTACCCGTCGTCGCCTTGGTAGGCCATCACCCCACCAACAAGCTGATAGGCCGCGGGCCCATCCCACACCGCAAAAGCTTTCCCCCACAAACCATGCAGCCCATGAGGTGTATTCGGTATTAGACCCAGTTTCCCAGGCTTATCCCAAAGTGCAGGGCAGATCACCCACGTGTTACTCACCCGTTCGCCACTCGAGTACCCCGAAGGGCCTTTCCGTTCGACTTGCATGTGTTAAGCACGCCGCCAGCGTTCGTCCTGAGCCAGGATCAAACTCTCCAAACAAAAACCAAAAAGGCAGTTCAGAACAATCTGATACCAAACCAGTCAAAACTGGCAAAAACAACCACACCCCTAAACGGGAAAAAGAGATGCGGCAAAAAACAACAACAAACAAAAACCACCAAACACACTATTGAGTTCTCAAACAACACACCC
>NZ_JAODWD010000008.1 GCF_025345615.1 Mycobacterium deserti | reverse complement strand
GGCTCGACGATGTGATCATCAACGCTGATCAGGATCATGTCGTCTTTGTTCATGCCCGTTCCTTCTGTTGAGGTCTCCCGTAGTTGCAACGGTAGTCGCCCAGGGTTGTTCTCTACATGGGGAAACTATCTTCTCATGCTACGAGAATCAATGTCCGTTAACGAGTTCATGCCCTTCTGGCAGCGGCGTTGGACCTCGCACCGCACCGCTGTGACCGGCGGATCTGCCGCTTGGGATTGACCATGACCACGAAAGGTGGAAATCTATTGGCGAAATATGAGAACCTGATTCTCGTCTGAGAGAAGACGACGGAGAGGAGGCGGTTCAGTGCGAGTGCCCCCGCTGCCCGCGGACAGGTGGGACGACGCCGTCGACCACGCGCTCTCCGGCATGTTGCCCGCGGAGCGGCGCAACCCCGTTGACGCCGGCAACCTGCTGGCCACGCTGGTCCGCCACCCCACGCTGACTCGCTCGTTCCTGCGCTTCAACAACCATTTGATGTTCAGCTCGCCGCTGCCGGACCGATTGCGCGAGCTGGCGGTGCTGCGCGTCGCACACCGGCGTGACTGTGAATACGAGTGGCGTCATCACGTTCACATGGGCCGTGAGGTCGGCCTGACCGACGACGTCATCGCCGGAGTGCAGCGCGGCGAGGCCACCGACGAGCTCGACCGCGCGGTGTTGCAGGCCGTCGACGAACTCGAGGACAAGTCGAACGTCTCCGACGCGACATGGACG
Source organism: Mycobacterium deserti (assembly GCF_025345615.1). GTDB lineage: Bacteria > Actinomycetota > Actinomycetes > Mycobacteriales > Mycobacteriaceae > Mycobacterium > Mycobacterium deserti. The sequence continues at coordinate 113,879 of NZ_JAODWD010000008.1, read as the reverse complement.
ACGTTGTCCGCACACCTCGACGAGCGTCAGTGCATGGACCTCGTCTTCACGATCGGCTGCTATGGCGCACTCGCCATGGCCATCAACACCTTTGGCGTAGAACCCGACCAAGAGAGGTAAGACTGAAGTGTCATTTTTCCCCAAGCCGCCCGCCGGTAGCTGGACCGAGAACTGGCCCGAGCTCGGCACCGCGCCGGTCAACTACGAAGACTCGATCGATCCCGAGCACTACAAGCTCGAGCAGGAGGCGATCTTCAAGAAGACCTGGCTGAACGTGGGCCGCGTGGAGCGGCTGCCGAAGAAGGGCAGCTACTTCACCCGCGAAATGCCGTCGGCCGGCGCCGGAACATCGGTCATCCTCGTCAAGGACAAAGAAGAGACGATCCGGTGCTTCTACAACATGTGCCGGCATCGCGGGAACAAGCTGGTGTGGTCCGACTACCCGGGTGAGGAGGTGTCGGGCACCTGCCGCCAGTTCACGTGCAAGTACCACGCCTGGCGCTACGCGCTCGACGGCGACCTCACCTTCGTGCAGCAGGAAGGCGAATTCTTCGACCTCGACAAGTCGCAGTACGGCCTTGTCCCCGTCCGGTGCGAGGTCTGGGAGGGGTTCATCTTCATCAACTTCGACAACGACGCGATGCCGCTGCGGGAGTATCTAGGCGACTTCGCCAAGGGCCTCGAGGGCTACCCGTTCCACGAGATGACCGAGCACTACAGCTACCGCGCGGAGATCAACGCGAACTGGAAACTGTTCATCGACGCGTTCGTCGAGTTCTACCACGCGCCGATCCTGCACATGAAGCAGGCGGAGAAGGAGGAGGCCGAGAAACTGGCCAAGTTCGGCTTCGAGGCGTTGGCCTACGACATCAAGGGCGACCACTCGATGGTGTCGTCGTGGGGCGGCATGTCACCGCCCAAGGACCTCAACATGGTCAAGCCGATCGAGCGCATCCTGCACAGCGGCCTGTTCGGGCCGTGGGACCGGCCGAAGATCAAGGGGATCCTCCCCGACGAGCTGCCGCCTGCCATCAACCCCGGTCGGCACAAATCTTGGGGCACCGACTCTTTCGAGTTCTTCCCCAACTTCACGCTGCTGTTCTGGGCGCCGGGCTGGTACCTGACCTACCACTACTGGCCGACCGCGGTCGACAAGCACATCTTCGAGGCGGACCTGTACTTTGTCCCGCCGACGAACCTGCGCGAGCGTCTGTCACAGGAACTGGCAGCGGTGACGTTCAAGGAGTACGCCTTCCAGGACGCCAACACTTTGGAAGCGACGCAGACGCAGATCGGCACGCGCGTGGTCACCGATTTCCCGTTGTGCGACCAGGAGATCCTGCTGCGTCATCTGCACAAGACCGCCTGGGACTACGTGAACCGGTACAAAGAGGCCAAGGCCAACGGAAACGGCTCGGGAAACGGTGCCTCAGCCGTCACGTCCAGCGAGAAGGATCACGCGAATGCCTAAGTTGCCAGAAGAGTTCGCCGACCTCGAGCGATTCAGCGACTGGTGCCTGCCCACCGAGGAGGAGCGCTACTCCAAGCGGCTCAACTCGACCATGGAGGAGATGCAGGAACTCTACGACGCGGGCATGGCGCGGCTCGAGGACATCATGGTCTATGTCGACGCGCGTTTCCCGCTCGCGGGGATGCCCGACGACGCCAAGGCGCTGGTGCATCTGGGACAGTCGATCGTGATGGTGAGCTTCCCGGTCGAGGTGTGGAAGCAGCCGCGCGTGCTCGACAGCGGGGCCTCCTACATCCAGCTCATCAAGGAGCCGGTGGTCTGACGGTGGCACCGCCGGATTCTCTTCGCGCAAGCGGCTCATCGACGACGCTGCGGGCAGCGGGTCTACTCGACGTCGACGCCGGCGAGATCGTCCGGCCGGGCGTGGTTCGGATCTCCGGCGATCGCATCGTCGGCGTCGGCGAGGGGGCCGAAGGTCCGGACGACGAAGTCATCGACCTCGGGGGCGCCATCCTGCTTCCCGGGCTGATGGACATGGAAGTCAACCTGCTCATGGGCGGCCGGGGTGAGAACCCCGGACTTTCCCAGGTGCAGGACGACCCCGCGACCCGCGTGCTACGCGCCGTCGGCAACGCTCGACGCACGCTGCGGGCGGGCTTCACGACGGTGCGCAACCTCGGATTGTTCGTCAAGACAGGCGGTTACCTGCTCGACGTCGCGCTGGGTAAGGCGATCGACGCAGGCTGGATCGACGGGCCGCGGGTGATCCCCGCCGGGCATGCGATCACGCCGACAGGTGGGCACCTCGATCCGACGATGTTCGCCGCGTTCATGCCCGGTGCGCTGGAGTTGACTGTCGAAGAGGGCATCGCCAACGGCGTCGACGAGATCCGCAAGGCGGTGCGCTACCAGATCAAACACGGCGCGCAACTGATCAAGGTCTGCGTGTCCGGAGGCGTGATGTCGCTGACCGGAGAGGCCGGGGCACAACACTATTCGGACGAGGAGCTGCGGGCCATCGTCGACGAGGCGCACCGGCGGGGCCTTCGGGTGGCCGCTCACACACACGGCGCCGAGGCGGTCAAGCACGCCGTCGCCTGCGGCATCGACTGCATCGAGCACGGCTTCCTGATGGACGACGAGGCCATCCAGATGCTGGTCGACAACGACCGCTGGCTGGTGACCACGCGCCGACTGGCCGAGGCGATGGACGTGTCCAAGGCGCCGAAGGTGCTGCAGGACAAAGCTGCCGAGATGTTTCCCAAGGCCCGCACATCGATCAAGGCCGCGTACGAGGCTGGTGTGAAGATCGCCGTCGGCACCGACGCACCGGCCATCCCGCACGGCAAGAACGCCGACGAACTCGTCACCCTTGTGGACTGGGGAATGCCACCGGCCGCGGTTCTGCGTGCGGCCACGGTGGTGGCAGCGGATTTGATCGATAAACCCGATCTCGGCCGCATCGCCGAGGGATACCTCGCCGACATCATTGCGGTTCCGGGTGACCCCCTGACGGATATCAGCGTTACACGAGACGTCAACTTCGTAATGAAGGGCGGTAAGGTCTTCAAGAATGACACCAACACGAACTGAGGATCTCGTCGAGATCCAGCAGCTGCTCGCGAAGTACGCGGTCACCATCACCCAGGGCGACGTCGACGGCTTGGTGGAGGTGTTCACGCCGGACGGCACCTACAGCGCGTTCGGCGACACCTACACGCTGAACCGGTTCCCGGTCCTCGTCGATGCCGCGCCCAAAGGGCTCTTCATGACCGGGACAGCGCTCGTCGACCTGGTCGAGGGTGCTGACACCGCCACCGGGACGCAGCCGCTGTGCTTCATCGAGCACTCCAAGCACGACATGCGCATCGGCTACTACAACGACACCTATGTGCGCACGGACGATGGCTGGCGGCTGAAAACCCGTGCCATGACGTTCATCCGACGCAGCGGGGACCATGACCACGGTCGCCCGCACGCGATCGGCAGGCCTGCGCCCGATGTCGCAGGCCAAGCGGTTCCGGAAGCCCGATGACTGACCTTTTCGAGCCCGGCGCGTTCCGCACGGCGCTGCAGAACTGGCTCGCCGACAACGACCTGACTCCGCCACCCGGCGACGACTCGCTCGACGCACACCAAACCCAACATCTTCGCGTGCTCAAGGCGCTGTACAACGCGGGTTGGATGCGCTACGGATGGCCCGAGTCGGCAGGCGGTCTCGGCGGGCCGGACATCCTGCGCGCCATCGTCGGCGAGGAGATCGTCGGCCGCGGAATCGACCATCCCGGGCCCTACTCGATGCTCGACGTGCTGACCCCCACGATGATCGACTACGCGCGTCCCGAACTGGCCGCCGAGATGGTGCCGAAGCTGCTGTCCGGTCAGGAGTCGTGGTGCCAGGGATTCTCCGAGCCCGGCTCGGGCAGCGATCTGGCGTCGTTGACGACGCGCGCTGTGCAGCAAGGCGACACCTGGGTCATCAGCGGCCAGAAGGTGTGGACGAGTTTCGCGCAGTACGCCACTCGGTGCATCCTGCTCGCCCGCACCGGCGGGCCCGACGTCCCTAACCACCAGGCCATCACCGCGTTCTTCGTCGACCTCGACTCGCCGGGCGTGACTGTTCGGCCACTGCGCACCATGCACGACGTCGACGAATTCTGCGAGGTGTACTTCGACGATGTCGCGGTTCCCGCCGACCGAATGCTCGGCGAGCCCGGCGACGGCTGGAAGCTGGCGATGGACCTGCTGCCTTATGAGCGTTCGACGTGCTTCTGGCAGCGCATCGCCTACCTGTACTCGCGGTTCGACGCGCTGGTCGCCGAGGTGAAAATCCAAGGCCAGGCCATCGATTCGGAGATGGGCGAGGCGTACCTGGCCCTGCACACGTTGCGTTGCCGATCCAGAGCAACCCAACACCGACTGGGCAACGGCCAGAAGCTGGGTCCGGACACCTCGATCGACAAAATCCTGCTGGCAAGCGCCGAACAGCGTCTGTACGACACCGCACGGGATCTGCTACCGGGCGCCGTCGAACTCGACGACACCCCGTGGCGCACCGAATATCTGTACTCGCGCGCGGCGTCCATCTATGGCGGTACCGCAGAGGTGCAGCGCAACATCATCGCGCGTCGCCTACTCGACCTCGGAAGGGAGTGATCGTGGCCGCTGCCTCCGATGCCGAGTCGCTCGATCTACTCGAAGACGGACTGCGCAAGTCCATGCTGTCGGCCTCCGGTCCCGAACTCGACGCGGCGCTGACCGAACTCGGTTGGGCCGAGATGCTGTCCGACATGCCCGACCTCGCAGTGCCCCTGGTGTTCCGACTGCTCGGTGAAACAGGTTCGCACGCCTCGGTACTCGTCGACGTCGTGCTCCATGCGACGGGCAATGAGATCGGCCAGGACGTCGAGCTTCCGCTGCCGTATGCCGGCAACGCCTGGGTCGTGTGGGACCGCAGCGGTGCAAGTGACGGCACGACGCTCGGCGGTCTGCCGCTGCGACGCGAGGACGAGGGCTATCCGATCCGGGTGGCCGAGGCCCGTCTCGCGGTGGGTTGGTGGCTGGTCGGTTCGGCGCGGGCGATGCTGAACCTGGCGCGCCAACACGCACTCGACCGGGTGCAGTTCGGTCGGCCGATCGCCGGCTTCCAGGCCATCCGGCACCGACTCGCCGAGACTCTGGTGGCGATCGAGGGCGCCGAGGCGACGCTGACGCTGCCCGGGGTGGACAATCCCGACTTGACCGCGCTGCTGGCCAAGGCCGCCGCGGGTAAGGCGGCGCTGACGGCGGCCAAACACTGCCAGCAGGTGCTCGGTGGTATCGGCTTCACCGAAGAGCACGATATGCACCGGCACGTGAAACGAGTGCTGGTGCTCGACGGATTGCTGGGCAGCTCAAAGGAACTCACCCGGAGGGCAGGAGCGGGACTGCGGGCCCGCGGCTCGGCCCCGCGCCTGGCCAACCTGTAGCCCCTCCTGCCGCGACCCGTTCGCTACTTGATGTTGGCCTTCATCTCTTCGAGGTTCACCAGGACCGGCCAGCCGCCGACGCTCAACGCGTTACCGTGGCCGGTCTGGTGGATGTCGAACACCGACTGGATCGCCGCATAGAACCCCTGCACATCCAGCGTCTGGTTCACCGCACGCTTGGCCTGCCGCAGGGCGAACGGCGGCATCTTGGCGATCTGCTCGGCCAGCGCCCTGGTCTCGGCGTCCAACTGGTCGCGCGGCACCACGCGGTTCACCATGCCGGTGCCCGCGGCCTCTTCCGCCGTCATCGCGCGACCGGTGAACAGGATTTCCTTCGCCTTGCGCGGCCCGAGTTCCCAAGTATGACCGTGGTATTCGACTCCACCAATTCCCATCAGCACGACCGGGTCGGAGAATTGCGCGTCGTCGGCGGCGACGATGAGATCGCAAGGCCAGCACAGCAGCAATCCGCCGGAGATGCATCTGCCCTGCACCGCTGCGATCGACGGCTTCGGCACGTTGCGCCAGCGCAGCGTGTACTCGAGATAGCGCTTCGCCTCGTGCTCGATGATGAACTCCAGCGTGATCTTGTCCGGCACCGGTCCACCGCCGCGCAGGTCGTGGCCCGCTGAGAAGTGTTTTCCGTTGGCACGCAAGAGAATGACTGCGACGTCGGGATCTGCCGCGGCGCGCGTCCACGCCCCGTCGAGTTCGTCGAGCAGCTCGGGATTCTGGGCGTTGGCGGCCTCGGGCCGGTTCAGCGTGATCGTTGCGACCTTGTCGGCAGCCTCGTAGTCGATGTACATGGCGGTCCTCAGTTCCAGTCCTAGTTGCGGGGCAGGCCCAGCAGTCGTTGAGCGATGATGTTGCGTTGAATCTCGGAAGTCCCGCCGGCGATCGTTCCACCGAACGATCGGCAATAGCGTTCGAACCACCCGGTGCGGTACACGTCCAGGTGCTGCGCGCTGTACGGGCCCGAGAAGTTCGGGTGCGCCAGCGCGTCGGCACCCGCGGCGGCCAGTGCGTACTCCGTGGCCATCTGCGAGGCCTCTGAACCGAAGAGCTTGAGCACCGACATGGCCGACGCGTCGTCCTCGCCGCGAGTGGCCCGCGCCAAGGCCATCGAACCCATCAACCGCAGCGCCTGGTTGTCCATGATCAGCGTCGCGTAGCGGTCGCGGTCCAGCGCAGACGCGGGCTGGATGTCTTCCACCAGCTCCTGCAGCCGGTCGGCGTAGCTGAGCCACAACATGTTCCGCTCGTGGCCAAGCGAGCCGTTGGCCACCCGCCAGCCTTCGTTGAGCGGCCCGACGAGGTTCTCCGCCGGCACGCGCACATCGTTGAAGAAGACTTCGTTGAAGTCCAGGTCGTCGGCGTCGCACACGGACGCGAACGGCCTGCGCACCACGCCCGGTAGGTCGGTGGGAATCATCAGCACGCTGATGCCCTTGTGCTTGGGGGCATTCGGATCGGTGCGAACAAAAGTCAGCAGGACATCGGCGTCATGCGCGCCCGACGTCCACACCTTCTGTCCGTTGACCACGAATTCCTCGCCGTCCAGCACGGCCTTGGTACGCAACGACGCCAGGTCCGAACCCGCGCCGGGCTCGCTCATTCCGAGCGACGCGGTGATCTCGGCGCGCAGGATGGGAATGGCCCACTTCTGCTGCTGCTCGGGGGTGCCGAACGAGATCAGCGACGCCGAGATGATGCCGACACCCTGCGGATTGAACGTGAGATAGGCGCGCCTGCGAGTGAGCTCGACCTGATGCACGTACTGCTGCAGGATGGTGGCGTTGCGACCGCCGAACTCGGGCGGATAGCCGGGGCACAACCAGCCGTTCTCGTACATCAGACGCTGCCAGCGGCTGGCCCACTCCGGAACGTCGCTGCTCGAATGGGAGCGATCGAGGGCCTCGGCATCGGTCGGTAGATGCTCGTCGAGGAAGGCGGTGAATTCGGCGCGGAACGCCTCGACATCAGCATCGAAGGTCAGCTGCACAACACTCCCGCTCGATCAATATTTAGGTAAGACTACTGTTATCTCCAAAATGAGAATACTATTCTCACAGTGCGAAAGTTTCAATCTCTGACACGTTGGCCGCGAGGGGGTCGAGGACCGCAATGGCAAGGCGTTCTCCGGTACAGTCAGTCCATGTTCTCCCCACTCGGCCTGGATCCGAGCCGCCGGTGACGAGCCCTAGCGAGGAACCTGCCTGGAAGCAACGCGCGGTCGAGCGTTCGATCAAAACCGCGAAGCTCCGGGCCGCACAACGCGTTCAACGCTTCCTTGACGCCGCTCAGGCGATCATCATCGAAAAGGGCAGCACCGACTTCACTGTTCAGGAGGTCGTCGACCGCTCGCGTCAGTCGCTGCGCAGCTTCTACCTGCAGTTCGATGGGAAACACGAGCTGTTGCTCGCACTGTTCGAGGACGCACTGTCGCGCTCGGCCGATCAGATCCGCGCGGCCACCAGCACCGAGGACGAGCCACTCGACCGTCTCAAGGTCGCGATACAACTGCTGTTCGAGTCCTCGCGACCGGACCCCGCCGCGCGGCGGCCGCTGTTCACCGACTTCGCACCGCGCCTTCTTGTTTCGCATCCGTCCGAGGTCAAAATCGCACACGCTCCGCTGCTCGCCCTGCTCACCGAGCTGATGGAAGAGGCCAGCGCTGCAGGTCAACTGCGTGACGGCATCAACCCCAAGCGAATGGCGGCGATGACCATGCAGACGGTCATGTTCGTCGCGCAGTCCAGCGGTGACCCCGACGACGGCACCGCGAACCCCATCACGGCCGAGGAAGTCTGGGACTTCTGCGCCCGCGGGTTCGCCGCCGGCTAGTCGGAGAATTTGGTTCTCGCGAACGAGAACCTGACTTACACTCGGCTGGTGCCCGACCTCTGGACCGATCTCCTGGCGTGTCTGGAGCTGTCGACTTCGGCGTCTTCGCCGCCCGACGCGCCCGTCTACGAGGGCCGCAACCAGGATCTTCAGTACCACCGCGTGTTCGGCGGCCAGCTCCTCGCCCAGTTTCTCCGAATCGCCTCGCTGAGCTGCCCGGACAAGGTCGTCAAATCGCAGCACGCGACGTTCGCCCGGGAAGGGCGCGCCGAGGAGCCGATCCGATATGAGGTGATGCGACACCACGAGGGCCGGTCCTTCGCGACGCTCTCGATCACCGCATCCCAGAGTCGCGGCATCGTGGCGACCTGCTCGGTGAGCATGCACATCGTCGAATCCGGACCCGAACATCAAGACGTCGACGACGTTCCCGCGGTGCCCGGCCCTGAGCATGACCGCGCGCTCGATCTGCTCCCTTGGCACACGCGTGCCGCGATCGACCTCAACGCCACCACGACCGGGCCGCCCCGTTTCGAGTTCTGGATGCGCACGCCGACGGTCGACGCCGATCTGGCCCAGGCGTTGACGGCATATGCCACCGACCTCACCTTGATCGGCACCGCGTTGCGCCCGGTCTACGGCGTCGGGCAGCGCGGCAATGGCACGGCCTTCACCTCCGCGGTGACCTCGCACACCATCTGGTTCCACCGCCCGTTCCGCACGGACCAATGGTTACTGTTGCGCCAACACAGCCCGGTGCTCGGGCAGGGTCGCTGCTTCGGCCGAGGGGACGTCCTCACCGAGGGCGGTGCGCTTGTCGCGTCCTACGGCCAAGAAGCGCTTCTTCGCTTCGCCGACACCTGACGAGAAGCCGATTCTTCTAAGCAGAGAGTGCAAATTGCCCGAAACGAGTCTGTTATTGACACCCTCGTGTCGTCGGTGCCAAAGTTGTGAGACAAAATACAACCAATTGTCTTACATCCTGGGCCAGCGAGAGGCGACCCCGTGACGATCAGTGCAGAAAAATCGACGATGCAGGCCGCGTACTACGACCCGTACGACGTCGAGCTCAACGCGGATCCGTATCCGATGTTCCGTCGGCTGCGTGAAGAGCAGCCACTGTTCTATAACGAGCAGTACGACTTCTACGCGATCAGCCGCTTCGCGGACGTCAACCGCGCGCTTGTCGACTACGAGACCTACAGCTCGGCCCGCGGCGCGATCGTTGAGCTGATCAAGGCCAACATCGACATCCCCTCGGGCGCATTGATTTTCGAGGATCCGCCGATTCACGACATCCACCGCAAGCTGCTGGCGCGTATGTTCACTCCGCGCAAGATCAACGCGCTGGAGCCCAAAATCCGCGAGTACTGCGCGCAGGCGCTCGATCCGCTCGTCGGCACCGGCAGGTTCGACTTCGTCAAGGACCTCGGCGCCGTCATGCCGATGCAGGCGATAAGTGCGCTGCTCGGCATCCCCGAAGACGACCAGGTGATGGTGCGCGAGCACACCAACGCGACGATGCGCACCGAGGCCGGCAAGCCCATGGAGGCCGAGAAGGGAATCGTCGGCGCCGACATCTTCGAGACCTATATCGACTGGCGCAAAGACAACCCGTCCGACGACATCATGACCGAGTTGCTCAACGTCGAGTTCGAAGACGAGCACGGCGTCACCCGTCACCTCACACGCGACGAACTGCTCATCTACATTAACGTGGTCGCGGGCGCGGGAAACGAGACCACCACGCGGCTGATCGGCTGGGCAGGCAAGGTGCTCGCCGAACATCCGGACCAACGGCGCGAACTCGCCGAAAACCCGGCACTGATCCCGCAGGCCGTCGAGGAGCTGCTGCGCTACGAGCCGCCCGCACCGCACGTGGCCCGGTACGTCACCCGCGACGTCGAGCTCTACGACAGGACGGTCCCCGAGGGCAGCGTCATGATGATGCTGATCGGCGCCGCCGTCCGCGATCACCGCCAGTTCCCGCCCGACGGCGACGTTTTCGACATTCATCGCGAGGTACGTCAGCATCTGGCGTTCAGCGTGGGCACGCACTACTGCCTCGGCTCCGCCCTGGCGCGGCTCGAGGGCCGCGTCGCGCTCGAGGAGATTCTCAAACGCTTCCCTGAATGGGACGTCGACATGACCAACGCGTCCCTGTCTCCGACGTCCACCGTCCGCGGCTGGGAATCGATGCCAGCCGTTCTCTGAGTGAAACCCCCATCAATAACTATGAATTGAGGTTGTCAATGACTGGACGCGTAGAAGGCAAGGTCGCTTTCATCACCGGCGCTGCCCGCGGACAGGGCCGCGCCCACGCGGTACGGCTGGCCGAAGAGGGCGCCGACATCATCGCTGTCGACATCTGCAAGCAGATCGACAGCGTCCGCATCCCGCTGGCCACACCGGAGGACCTGGCCGAGACCGCCGATCTGGTCAAAGGCCTCAACCGCCGCATCTACACCGCCGAGGTCGACACCCGCGACTTCGACGCCTTGAAGGCCGCGGTCGACGCGGGCGTGGAGTCGATGGGCCGGCTGGACATCATCATCGCCAACGCGGGCATCGGCAACGGCGGTGAGACGCTGGACAAGACCAGCGAGGACGACTGGACCGACATGATCGACGTCAACCTCGGCGGTGTGTGGAAGACCGTGAAAGCCGGTGTGCCGCACATCCTTGCGGGCGGCCGCGGTGGATCGATCATCCTCACCAGCTCGGTCGGCGGCCTCAAGGCGTACCCGCACACCGGCCACTACGTCGCGGCCAAGCACGGTGTGGTCGGCCTGATGCGCACCTTCGCGGTCGAACTCGGCGCGCAGAACATCCGTGTCAACTCCGTGCACCCGACCAACGTGAACACCCCTCTGTTCATGAACGAGCCGACGATGAAGCTGTTCCGTCCCGACCTGGAGAACCCGGGCCCCGAGGACATGAAGGTCGTGGGTCAGCTGATGCACACGTTGCCGATCGGCTGGGTCGAGCCGGAGGACATCGCCAACGCGGTGCTGTTCCTGGCGTCCGACGAGTCCCGCTATATCACCGGTGTGACACTGCCGATCGACGGCGGCAGCTGCCTCAAGTGACTAGCGAGGAGCGCAAGCTCCCGAGCAGTTGGGATGAAATCACCCCCGAGTGGATGACCGCGGTTCTCGCCGAGCACTTTTCGGGCGCCGAGGTCGACGGCGTCGCGGTGGCGTTGCGCGACGACGGCACCAACCGGCGTGCGCGGCTGGCGCTGACGTACTCGGCGGGGACGGGCCCCGCGACGGTCTTTGCAAAGGCCGTCGACCCCGAGCACGCCGAGCTCGTCGCGCTGACCAGTGGGTTGTTCCACGAGCCGCGGTTGTTTCGGTCCGGCGTCGACTTGGGGCTGGATCACCCAGCGGTCTACGCATCGTTCATCGACGAGCCCGGTTCGAACTTCCTGATGATCATGGAGGACGTCGTCGCGCGGGGCGCCGACCCGCGCGACTCCACCCGGCCGATGACGATCGAACAGGTGGCCAACGGTGTACGCGGCTTGGCGCGAATGCACAGCCGGTTCTGGGGCGACCGGCTGGCGAAGACTCCGGCGCTCGACTGGCTCGAGCCGTTCGTCGCATTCGAAGGGCTCGAGCACGCGCCGCTGCACATCGCCCACGAGCGGTTGGGCGACACGGTGCCACCCGAGATCCCGGAGCTGAGCGGTACCGAGTTGTTCGTCGACATCTGGGCGCGCTACATCGGCACGCTGACCACCACCGCGCCGACGCTGCTGCACGGTGATCCCCACATCGGCAACACCTACGTGCTGCCCGGTGACGAGGTGGGGTTCCTCGACTGGCAGATGGCTCGACGCGGCAACTGGTCGCTGGATCTCGGCTACTTCCTGCAGGGCGCCCTGACCATCGACGACCGCAGACGCGCCGAGCGGGATCTGCTCGACGAATACCGCGGGGCGCTCGAACTGCCCGCCGGTGAACTGCCGTCGGCCGAGGAGGTGTGGCTGCGCTACCGCGCGTCGGTCGCCCACGGGCTGGCCATCTGGATCGCCACGCTCTCCGGTGGCGACGCCTGGCAGCGGCCCGATATCTGTCTGGCGTTCGCGCAGCGGTACGCGGCGGCATTCGTCGACCTCGACACCAGGGCGGCGCTGGCGACGCTCGGGTAGTTCGCTTCAATCCCCCCCGATCTTGAACGTGCCAGTGGTTCGATAGGGGTCTCGGTGCCGACGGTCCGAAGGGGGTGGGATGTGAAGCGACTCAACGGCATGGATGCCATGCTGCTGTACAGCGAGACGCCGAACCTGCACACGCACACGCTGAAGGTCGCGATCGTCCACGACAGCGACTTCACATTCGAAGCCTTCCGGCAGACCATCGCGCGCCGACTGCACCTACTGGAGCCGTTGCGTTACCGCCTCATCGACATCCCCTACAAGTTGCACCATCCGATGTGGCTGGAGAACTGCCCGGTCGACCTCGACTACCACCTGCACCGCGTGCAGGTACCCAGCCCGGGTGGGCGCCGTGAACTCGACGAGGTGATCGGCCGGATCGCCAGCACACCGCTGGATCGCGATCATCCGCTGTGGGAGTTCCACTTCGCCGAAGGGATGGCCGACGACCGTTTCGCGTTGATCGGCAAGGTCCACCACACACTGGCCGACGGAGTGGCTTCGGCCAACCTGCTCGCGCGGCTCATGGATCTGGCGGGCTCCGAGCAGGAGGAGAGCGACGAATACCCGACCTGCGACCCGCCGACGAGGGCCGACCTGTTGCGGGCCGCGGCGCACGCCAACGCGCAACACGTCGCGAGGTTGCCCGGCCTGATGAAGGACGCCGCGACGGGCGTCGCGCGCCTCCGTCGTTACACGAAGGGCCGCTCCGCACAGCCCGAGATGGCGAAGATGTTCAAGACGCCGCCGACGTTTCTCAACCACGTCGTATCTCCCGGCCGGACATTCGCCACGGCGTCGCTGTCGCTGGCGGAGGTCAAGGAGACCGCCAAGCACCTCAACGTCACGTTCAACGACATCATCCTCGCCATGGCGGCGGGCGGCCTGCGCGAACTGCTCTTGCGCTACGACGGGCGGGCCGATTCACCGATACTCGCGTCGGTCCCGGTGTCCACCGATCGGTCACCCGACCGCGTCACAGGCAACGAGATCAGCGGGCTGGCGGTGTCGCTGCCCGTCCACATCGACGACCCGACAGAACGCGTCCGCCTGACCGCACAGGCCACCACCAACGCCAAGGAGATCCACGACCTCCTCGGCCCGAAGCTGCAGGGCGAGATGATGGATTACCTGCCGCCCCCTATTGCGCCGACGCTGTTCCGCTGGCAGTCCAAACGCACCGCGCACAACAGGGTGATGAACGTCGCTGTGTCGAACGTGCCGGGCCCCCGCGAGCACGGCCACGTCGCCGGCGCCCGGGTCAGCGAGATCTACTCGGTGGGTGTGCTTTCCGCGGGCAGCGCGTTCAACATGACGGTATGGAGTTACGTCGATCAGGTCGACATCTCCATCCTCTCGGACGACCAGACGTTCGACGACATCCACGAAGCGACCGACGCGATGATCCACGGCCTGGCCGAGATCCGGCTCGCGGCCGGGCTGGAACCGCTGACCACGATCGGCACCGCGATGGCGCCCGCGACGGCGACCGGCCTGGGCGCCGGTTAGTCGAGCTTCGCGCGCAACTCGTTGCGCAGTATCTTGCCGGTGCTTCCGCGGGGCAGCTCGTCGAGGATCGTGACCTCGCGCGGCACTTTGTAGTTCGCAAGATTGTCGCGGACATGCTGTTTGAGGTCGTCGACCCCGGCCTTCGAATCCGGTTCCAGCACCACGAACGCGGCCAGGCGCTGACCGTATTGCTCGTCGTCGACACCGAGGACCGCGGCTTCGGCCACCTCCGCGTGCGCGGCCAACGTCTTCTCCACCTCGATCGGGTAGACGTTCTCCCCGCCCGACACGATCATCTCGTCATCGCGACCGACGACGAACAGGCGTCCCGCCTCGTCCAAGTAGCCCATGTCCCCCGACGCCATGAAGCCCTCGTGGAAGTCCTTGGTGGCGCCGGAGGTGTAGCCGCTGAACAGCGTGCCGCTGCGCACGAAGATCTGGCCGGTCTCACCGGTGGGCACCTCGCGGAAATCGCCGTCGAAGATGCGGATCTCCGTACCGTCGGCTGGAGTGCCCGCCGTGTCCGGCGCCGCGCGCAGGTCCACGGGCGTTGCGGTGGCGATCATGCCTGCCTCGGTCGCGTTGTAGTTGTTGTAGATCACGTCGCCGAACTGGTCCATGAATGCGATCACGACGTCGGGCCGCATCCGGGAGCCGGACGCGGTGGCGAAGCGAAGAGATCTGCAGCTGTAGCGGTTTCGCACGTCATCGGGCAAGTCCATGATGCGGTCGAACATGACGGGCACGACGGCCAGGCCGGTCGCCTTGTGCCGGTCGATCATTTCCAGCGTGGCTTCCGGATCGAACTTGCGGCGCGTGACGATCGGGCACGCGAGCAGTGCGGCGAACAGCAGCTGCGAGAAGCCCCAGGCGTGAAACATGGGCGCGGCGATGACGATCGGCTCCTCGGCCCGCCACGGAGTACGGTCGAGCACAGCTTTGAGGTCGCCGGCTCCCCCGCCGCCTTCGCCGCGCCTGGCGCCCTTCGGCGTTCCCGTCGTTCCGCTGGTGAGCAGGATGATGTCGCTCTTGCGTTCGCTGGATTGCGGACGTTGGCCCGCGTGGGCCTCGATGAGGCCTTCGACGGTCAGATGCTCGTGGTCTGCGCTGTCGGTCCAGCCGAGAATGCGTGTCGCACCGGAACTTTCCGACAGCGCACGGTCGACGATCTCGGTGAATTCCTCGTCGTAGATGACGACGTCGGCGCCCTCGCGCTCGACGACCTCGGCCAGTGCAGGCCCGGCGAAGGAGGTGTTGAGCAGCAGTACATCGGAGCCGATCCGGTTCGACGCGACCAGCGCCTCGATGAAGCCGCGGTGGTTGCGACACATCACCGCAACTGTTTCTGGTTGCTCGCCCGGCAGATTCTGCAGGGCTGTGGCCAGCGCGTCACAGCGGTCGTCGATCTCCTTCCACGTGAGCGTTCCGCGTTCGTCGATCAGGCCGGGGCGGTCGGGGCAGCGTTGCGCGGCCGCGGCGAAGCCGACCGTGGCCGTCATACCGACTCGGCGCATCGCGGCGCCCATCCGCAGATACTTGTCCGGCCGCATCGGAGCGATCAGCCGGGCCCGCCACAGTGTCTGAAGAAGTCCGAGTGCGTCAGCCATCACCCGTCACCCAAGCACAGGAAAGCGGCGCTCGCGGGCGAGTTCGTCGAGAGCCTCCTGCATCACAGCGCGGACGTGGAGGTCGACCTGTTCGACATCGGGGTCGTCACCGAACTCCTCGGCGATGTCGATCGGCTCGAGGACCCGCGTGACGATCTTCGCCGGCAACGGCAGGTTGGGCGGGAAGAAGACCGATAAGCCGAACGGGAAGCCGATGCTGATCGGCAAGATCTCGGCGCGTAACCGCTTGAGACCGAGACGGCGCGCGATGGAATCGCCGCGCGCGAGGAACAGCTGGGTCTCTTGCGCGCCGATCGACACGATGGGCACGATTGGCACGCCGGCCTCGATCGCGGTGCGGATGTAACCCGTCCTCCCGTTGAAGTCGATCACGTTCTCGGTGAACGTCGGACGGTAGGAGTCGTAGTCGCCGCCGGGGAACACCAACACCAGCGCGCCGTCCCGAAGCGCCTTGGCGGCGTTCTCGCGGTTCGCCTCGATGACGCCCGCGCGGCGCAACCAGTCCCCGACCGGCCCGACGAAGATCGCGTCATGCCCCAGCGTGTAGACGGGCCGGTCATAGCCGAACTTCTTGTAGAACGCCGGCGCGAAGACGAGCACGTCCGGCGTCAACATGCCACCGGAGTGATTCGACACGACCAGCGCACCCCCCGCCGAGGGCACTGCGTGGAGGTCACGCACTTCTGCGCGGAAATACCGTTTGATGATCGGACCCACGCGGTCGGTGATCGCGCGGGTGAACCCGGGATCCCACTTGGCGACGTCTTTGTCCGCCCCGTTGCTCATGATCTGGTTGTTCCCACTTCTCGCCCCAGGTAGACGGGCAATTGTTTCTTCGGCTCTTACCTGCGGATTTGGTACTCTCCAAAAAAGAGAATGCCATACTACGTCTGGTCTCAGGGGGTTGCATGTCAGACAATGTGCTCGTCACCGGCGGGTTCGGCCTGGTCGGTTCGGCGACGGTCAGAAGGCTGTCCGAACTCGGCCGCCGCGTCGTGGTCGCCGACCTCGACACCGCAGCCAACCGCGAAAAGGCCGAGGCGTTGCCGACCGGCGCGCAAGTGCGGTGGACCGACCTGACGGACGCGGACGCGGTGCGGCGCCTCATCTCCGACGTGACCCCTGAGGTCATCATTCATCTCGCGGCCATCATCGCACCGCCGATCTACCGCAATGCCAAGCTTGCACGCAAGATCAACGTCGACGCCACAGCGACACTGGTCGGGGTCGCTGAGGCAGCGCCCACACCGCCGCGCTTCGTCCATGCGTCGAGCAATGCGGTGTTCGGCCCGCGCAATCCGCACACCACCACACCACCGCTTCGCGCCGACGAGCCGATGCGACCGGGTGACGTCTACAGCGGCCAGAAGGCCGAAGCCGAAGCCATCGTGCGCGGGTCGAGCCTGCCGTGGGTGGTGCTGCGACTAGGCGGTGTGCTCAGTGTCGACCCCAAGGCCATCCCGTTCAGTGCCGACGCGCTGTACTTCGAAAGCCTGCTGCCCGCCGACGGCAGGCTGCACAGCGTCGACGTCCGCGATGTGGCGTGGGCGTTCGCCGCCGCCACCACCGCCGACGTGGTCGGCGAGATCCTGCTGATCGCGGGCGACGACTCGCACCGGATTCTGCAATGCGACGCGGGGCCCGCCCTGGCCGCCGCACGCGGCCTGGCCGGTGTGCTGCCTGCGGGCCGGCCCGGCAACCCCAACGACGACAGCGCCTGGTTCGTCACCGACTGGATGGATACCACCCGCGCTCAGGAAGCCCTGCAGTTTCAGCACTATTCATGGCCGGACATGCAGGCCGAGTTGGCGAAAAACGTCGGATGGACCCGCCATGCGATGCGGTTGTTCTCACCGCTGGCGCCCGCCATCCGTGCGGTGCTCAAGCGGCGGGGCGCCTACTGGAAAGCGCCGGGACAGTACGCCGACCCATGGGGTGCCATCCGCGCGAAGCTGGGCGAGCCGGCATGGGATCAGCCGCGCGAACTGTCGTGACCGCATAGGGTTCGCGCCGTGAACAGTTTCGAGGGGCGCGCGGTCGTCATCACCGGCGGCGCCGACGGCATCGGATTCGCCACCGCCAAGCAGTTCGCGCGCCGTGGCGCCCGCATCATGCTGGCGGACATCAACTCCTCGGCACTCGACGCCGCGGTGACCACCCTGCGCGACGGCGGCACCGACGCGCACGGCGTCATCTGCGATGTCCGCAAGCTCGACGACGTCACCCGGCTGGCCGACGAGGCGTTCGGCGTCTTCGGAGATGTGCACGTGGTGTTCAACAACGCGGGGATCGCCTACGCCGGGCCGATCGCGGCGACGTCGCACGACGACTGGCGGTTCGTGATCGACGTCGACCTGTGGGGCCCCATTCACGGGGTGGAGGCGTTTCTGCCGCGGCTGATCGAGCAGGGGGCTGACAGCCACATCGTGTTCACGTCGTCGTTCGCGGGACTGATTCCGAACGTCGGGTTGGGGCCGTACTGCGTGGCGAAGTACGGCGTCGTCGCACTCGCCGAGACGCTGTCACGCGAGGTGCGCGCCAACGGGATCGGCGTCTCGGTGCTGTGCCCGATGATCGTGGACACCAACCTGATGGCCAACACCGAGAACGTCAGGAATGCCGAATACGGTCCCCCGCGCTCGGAGGCGCAAACCGTGCAGCAGTTGGCGTCGTCGGCGCCCTCGGACGATTCGGTGCTGGACGTCGATGACGTGGCCCGCCTGACGGTCGAGGCCGTCGCCGCCAACCGCCTCTACATCGTTCCGCACCGCGCTGCCCGCGACTCGATCCGGCGACGGTTCGAGCGCATCGACCGCGCCTTCGACGAGCAGATCGCCGAGGGCTGGACCCACTGACCTAGGCGGGGCCGAGCTTCGGCGCGCCGGTCTGCGGGTGAAAATACCAGCCGCCCGCGGCCTCTGTTCCGCCGTCGACGTGGATGGTCTGACCGGTGATGTAGCTGGCCATGTCGGAGGCGAGGAACACTGCGGCCGAGGCGATCTCGTCGACATGGCCAGGCCGTCCCATCGGAATGCCCGGTGCCTCATCCGGCGAAAGCGCACCACCGGAGAGTTGAACGAGCCCCTCGGTCAGCGTCAGATCGGGCGCCAGCGCGTTGACCCGGATGTTGTGCGGCGCGAGCTCGAACGACGCGGTCTTGGTGTAATTGATGACGCCGGCCTTGGCCGCGGCGTAGGCGGCGTACCCCGGCGCGGCGCGCGCGCCCTCGATCGAGGTGACGTTGATGATGCTGCCGGCGTGCTCCGCGGCCACGAGCCGACGCGCGACCCGTTGAGTGCACAGCAGCACGTGACGAAGGTTCGACCGGTACAGCGCATCCCAGCCGTTCTCCGTGGTGTCCAGGATCGACGAATTGAAAACACCGCCGGCGTTGTTGACCAGAATCGACACCTCGCCGAGTTCGTCGATGGTGCGTTCCAGCGCGGCGTCAACCTGCTGGCTGTCGCGGACGTCGGCGACGATGCCCAGTGCGCCAACACTTTCGGCCGCCGACGCGCACGTCTGAGGATCGCGTTCCCAGATCGCGACGGAGGCGCCGAACGCCGCCAATCCCGCGGCGATGCCCCGGCCGATACCTGCTCCCCCACCGGTCACCACCGCGACGCGGCCGTCCAGGCGGATGTCGGACGGATCGATGGCCACGGGTCGAGGCTAACCGGTCTTGGTGGTGCGGATGGCCATCGCCGGAGCGGTGCCGATGATCCCCTGCTCCTCTAGGTCGGCGATCTCGCTCTCGCTCAGTCCCAGGTCGCCGAGCACCTCACGATTGTGCTGCCCGAGAAGCGGCGCGGCTGATTGGTGAAATCGCTGCGGGCCGGTCGAGATCCGCACGGGAAGCGTGCTGTGGCGGGCGGCGGGGTTCACCGGGTGGTCGACGGCTTCGTAGAAGCCGCGGTGCACCAGTTGCGGCAGGTCGCCAACGCGGTGCGGCTGCATCACCTTGGCGACGGGAACCCCTGCCGGCCAGAGCGTCTCGACGATCTCGTCGCCGGTTCGTGCCGCGCACCACCGACTCAGGTGCTCATCGATGTGGTCGTGGCGCCGCCGCCGGCCCGCGACAGTGGCCAACTCGTCGTCGGCCCACACCGGATGGTCGAGCGCCGCCACCAGTGCCGCCCACTGCTCGTCGGTCGCGACCGCGATGGCGACCCAGTCGTCGGGGCGCCCGAATTCGTCGAGTTCACTGGTGCGGTACAGGTTCTGCGGCGCCGCGGTGGGGCCGCGGTTGCCGTCGCGCTGCAGCAGGTTGCCGTACGCCGAGTACTCGACGACCTGTTCGGCGGCGACGTTGAGTGCAGCGTCGACCATCGCGGCTTCGATGCGCACGCCTTCGCCGGTGCGCTGCCGATGCCTCAACGCGAGCAGCAACGCGTTGAGGCCGTGGATTCCGGCGTTCGGGTCGCCGACCGAATAGGGCTCAACGGGGTTGTGGTCGGGATGACCCGTCAGCCAGGTGATGCCGGAGGCATCCTCGATCACGTAGGCGAAGGCCGGCTTGTCGCGCCATGGACCGTCCAGACCGAAGCCGGGCATGCGCATCATGATCGCGTCGGGGCGCAACTGCTGTACGTCGTCGAAGTCCAGTCCGATCTGGTCGAGCACGCGAGGCGTGTAATTCTCGACGACGACGTCGCACGTCTTGACCAGTTCGCGGAGCAACTCGACGCCGCGCGGCGAGCGGATGTCGAGCGTCACGCTCTTCTTGTTGGTGTTCAGGCCGGAGAAGATCGGCGATCGCTCCCACCACTGGCTCTCGGTGACAGGCACACCGGCGATCAGTCGCGTGCCGTCCGGCCGCGCCGTCGATTCGACGTGAATCACCTCGGCCCCCAACATCGCGAGCACGTGGGTGCACGACGGGCCCGCCCAGAAGCTCGTCATGTCGAGAACCCGCAACCCGTCGAACCGCGATGTCGCCGAAATGGAATTCCGGGCTATCAAGCCCTCGGCTTGATAGCCCGGAATTCCATTTCGGCGGTAGGTCTCGGTGTGCTCGCCGAGCGTTGGCGCGGGTTGCGGTGGGCGCACCAACGACGGACTGGTGCGGTACGGCGGCCCCGGCTGGGTGAACCCGTCGCGTGGATTCGTCACGAAGGTCCCGCGCTCGGCGAACTGGTCGAACGAGGTGACGGTGGCACCGTTTCCGACCGGCGCGTTGGGAATGCGGAAGGCGCTGGACAACTCCAGGATGTCCTCGACGCGGTTCTCGCGCACCCACTCGTAGATCTCTTCGGCGTGGATGTTGGCCTGCTCGGTGATGGACAATTCCGACGTTTCGTCGATCCATTCGTCGTGGCCCACCATGGCGCACAGGTCGAACCACTGCTGCGCCGTACCGCATCCCAGTGCGACCAGCCCGTCGGCGGCGGTCGCGACGCCGGGAATCGTCAGGCGGCGGCGGTCGCGGAACGGCCGGGCCAGCGCATCGGCAAAGGACACCGAATAGTAGGTGAGGCAGAGGATTTCAGTTTCCAGCATCGACAGGTCGACCAGGCCGTTGGAGACCGACATGGTGGCTGCCGCCGCGTACGCCCCCGCGAGGTATTCACCGATCTGACCCGCGACGAACAGCGGCGCCCGGTCCTGCGCGCCACGGCCGAGACCGATCACCCCACCCGACCACGCCTGGACGGTGAATTCGGTCGCCGCCTTGGCGGCCCACGGCCCGTCCAGGCCGAACGGCGTGATGGACGTGACCGTCAGGTGAGGGTGTTCGTCGGCCAACGCTGCCGGCGCGAACTCCGCCAGATCGACGACCGCAGACCCGCTGGACCACACCACCGCGTCGGCGGAGGCCACCAGACTTCTCAACAGGTTGAGGTCGTCGCCCTTGCGCGGGTCCACGACGACGCTGTGCTTCGAACAGGCCAGGAAGCTGAACAACGCACCGTCGCTGCCTGGCGCGATCTCAACCCCCGACGCCGACCAGCTTCGCAGTGGATCGCCCTGCGGCGACTCGACTTTGACCACCGTGGCACCGCCGTCGGCGAGCAGTTTGGTGCAGTAGCCGCCAGCGATCCCGCTGGAAAGATCGACGACCGTGTATCCGTCCAACGCCGCCACTACCGGTCCTTCTTCTCTCTGTTCTTCTTGCTCAGCCGGAACTCCGGCGGGAACTTGTCGTCGTTGTCGTTGACCGCGTCGGCCAGACCCGCGTCGATCGCGTCGCCGAGCATGAAGTCGTTGCCGTCGGGACGGGCCGCGCCGCCCATCGACTCGAACATCGCCGACAGGAGGCTGCCCATGTACTCGCCCTGAAACTGCTTGACCACCTCGAAGAACATCTTCTGCTGGAACACGCTGTCGGTCGGCCGGTTTCGCGCACACGCGTGTGCATACTTGGCGACCTCGTCTTCGAGCCGATCGCGAGCGACCACCTTGTTGAGGAAGTTGCACTGAAACATCTCGTCGGCGGTGAACGGGCGACCGGTGAACACCATCTCCTGGAATGGTCGCAGTCCCATGGTCATCACCCAGGTCCACATCCGCGGGCCCCAACCGAAGTACCGGAACGACGGGTGACCGAACAGCGCGTCGTCGCTGGAGATCACCAGATCGGCGTCGGCGCACTGGTAGAAGTGCCAGCCGTAGCAATATCCCTTGGCTTCGACGATGCTGATCTTCTTGAGCTCTTGCAGCGCCCGGTTACCCGCCGCGACGTTGGCGTACCACTGGCCCATTGTCGCGCCGTGGCGGAACGACTCCTTCGGCGGATAGGTGACGTCCTGGTCGTCGACCCGCAACTCGGCCAACCGCGCATCGTCGTCACCGGCCATGAAGTCGGGCAGGTCGGCCCCGCTGCCGAGGTTCTCCCCCACGCCGCGAATCACCACGACCTTCACGTCGTCGTCGACGGTCGCCGCGCGCAACAGATCCGCATACCGCAACCTGGCCGCCGACGTCGGCGCGTTCAGGTATTCGGGACGGTTGAACGTGATCGTCGCGATCTTGGTGTCCGGGTCCTTGTCGTAGAGGACGATCTCCTCGGGTGACGGACGTTCGCCTGACGGCATCGAGTCGACTGCTCCTCGTCTGCGCGACGCCGGCTCAGGCCGTCGCCTCGACGGCCCCGTACGTCGGGCTCGAGGTGAGCACCTCGGCGCCGTCGTCTCCGATCAGCACCGCGTCCCTGGTGAACACCGCCCCGATGCCTGCCCGCCACACATATCCGGTGACCGCCAGCACCATGCCCGGCTCCAGCCGCTCCTGAGCACAGGTGGCAGGTAAGTCCGCCGAGACGACCGGCGGATCGAACCCGAGGCCCAACCCGTGCGCAACGGGTGTCGCGGGCAGCGGCTCGCCTGCCGCCTCGTACGCCTGCAACAGATCGCTGGCGACCCCGCCGGGACGACACGCGTCGATCAAGCGCTCCCACAGCTCATTCGAGCGCCGAAACAGAGCCTGCACTTCTGCGACGTCCGCGGCCTCGCCCACCGGCCAGGTCCGGCCGACTTCGCCGACGTACCCGTCGGCCAACGCACCCGCCGACAGCGCGACCAGGTCGCCGTCGGCAACCCGGCCGTCGATCGATCCGCGCCGCCACGAATGGTCCTTCGGCGTGATCCAGGCGCCGTCCTGGGTAGCAGGTGTGGTGACACCGCCCGCGGCCATTGCCTCAAGTAGCGCACCGGTCAGCGACTGCTCCGTGACTCCAGGGGCCAGCTCCGCACGTGCGGCGTCGAGCGCACGCTCGGCCACTCCGAACGCGCCGCGCAGCACCGTGATCTCGTCGGCCGTCTTTATCCGCCTGGCCGCCCGCAACTCGGGCTCTGCATCGACCAGTTCGGCGTTGGGGAACGCCATCGGCAGCAGTTGAGCGAACGTCGGTGTCAGAGAGTCGGTTCCGACGCGGCGCGCAGTCGCCGCGCCCGGCAGCTTCCCCAGCACGTCGATCAGCGTCATCGGGTTCCATGCGAGCCCGTAGAGATGGTCGTGGCTGATCTCGTCCGGGATGCCCTCGTCCCAGGTGCTGTTGAGGTGGATCTCGCCGGTCGAGCGGACCACCTCACAGATCGGTCCGAAGGGCCTGGTGCCCGCAACCCACAGTTGCGGCGCACCGGTCACGTACCGGACGTTGGCCTGCCGGCCGAGCACCAGGATGTCGATGTCGGCGGCGGCCATCTGCGCCAGCACGCGGTCCCGCCGTCCGCTGCGCAGCGCTTTGGGATCGGGAAGGATCTCAGTGCCCATTGGAACCGCCGATCAGGTCGCGACCATAGGGCGCGTAGGGGTAATCAGTGATGGACTGATAGCCGTCTTCGGTGATCACGACGATCTCCTCGCTGCGGTAACCGCCGGTGCCGTCCTCCCAGACGACCGGCTCGAGCACAAGTGCCATGCCTGCGGGGAAGACGAAGTTGTCGTCGAACTCCTCGCCGAGATCGGTTCCTATCATCGGCATTTCGGCCGCATTGGTGCCGATTCCGTGGCCCAGGTAGAAGTGCGGCAGCCACGGCTTCTTCCCCCCGTTGGCGGCGATCGCCGCACGCGCGAGGTCGCCGCACGTCGCACCGGCCTTGGTGACCGACAGCACGGCGTCGAGGATCGAGCGCCACTTGTCGAACTGCGCGTGCTGCCGGTCCGACACTTCGTCACCGACCTTCCAGGTGCGACCGAAATCGGAGCAGTAACCCTGGTAGGTGATGCTGACGTCGGTCCACAGGACGTCGCCGTGCTGCAGTTCGCGCTCGGTCGTCAGCAGCGGCAGCGCGAGGTCTCCGGTTGTGGTCCAGGTGCCTTCGGCCTTCGACTTCGGCATCACCTGCCAGATGGCCTCGAGCATGTTGGCCGTCGCACCGAGTTCGAATGCCCGCCTGACGAATTGCGCCGACAGGTCGATCTGCCGGACGCCGGCGGCGAGCGACTTCTGCACGTCGACGACGGCTTCTTCGGTGATACGGCACGCCTTGCGGATACAGGCGATCTGGTCGGGCGTCTTGACCAGTTTCGCCGGCCCGACCACCTGCGCCGCGTCCGAGGGCGGTCCGGCAGGGAACAGCCGGGTCTGGGCGCGGCGCATGGCGCCGGTCAACTCGTCGACCGCGACGGTCGCGCCTGCCGGCACGAGGTCGGCCAGCACCTTGGCCAGATGCTCGACACCTTCGTCGAACTCGAGGTACAGCGGTCCGTGCACGTGATCGGCGGGCACTTCGCTTTCGGCGGCCGACCCCTCGCGCATCGGCATGAACAGGTGCGGGTGCGGATCGTCGGCCAGCACGATCGCCACCGGACGCTCGACGTGGGAGAGCCCGGCGTCCAACAGCGGCCAGCTGACGCCGGTCGCGTAAACCACGTTTCCGTTACCCAGCAGCACGAGTGCGCCAACGCCTCTTTCCCGCATGGAGTCCCGAAGCCGGGCGCCGCACTCGCGGTACATACGAGCCCGGTCCGGCAGGTCCGGGATGTCGATCAGCGCCGATCCCGCGGAGTGCGCGAACGTCGCTGTCACGAGATCCCCAGGAAATTCTTGACGTTGGTGCTGACGATCTTGGTGGCGGCTTCGGGCCCGACGGCGTCGACGACGGTCTTCAGCGACCTCTCCGAGTAGCCGAACGTCGACTCGTTGTGCGGATAATCCGACGACCACATCACGTTGTCCTCGCCGATCTTGTCGATGAGTTCGAGGCCCAGCGGATCGACCATGAACGATGCGCTCATGTGGTTGCTCCAGTAGTGCTGCACCGGGTGTTCGAGCTCATGGTTGAACATGTGCCGGTAGGAGGCCAGCATGTGCTCGGCATCCTGTAAAGCGGTGGGCACCCAGGCGATCCCGCCTTCGAACCAGCCGATCTTCAGCGTCGGGTGACGATCCAGAATGCCGGAGAAGACGTACTTCGCGAACTGCTCGCGAAACGAGTCGACGTTGACCATCATGCCGACCACGACGCTGTTGTGTTGACACGGCGTCTTGGGCGGAGTCTCGCCGATATGATGGCTGACCGGCACGCCGGACGCTTCGATCTCGTCCCAGACCGCGTCCATGTCGGTGCTGCCGTAGTCGTAGATGTTGCCCTCATCGTCCTTACCGGGATTCAGCGGCAACAGGAACGTCTTGAGACCCAACGACTTGAGTTCCTCGAGCGTGCTGCGGGTGCCCTTCGGATCCCACCAGTTGATCAGGCCGACGCCGTGAAAATGACCCTTGCTGCGCTCCTGCAGATCGGCGATGTGCTCGTTGTAGATACGGAACACGCGCTCGCGCAACGCCTTGTCCGGGTAGTGAAACAGCGCCAGGACCGCATTGGGGAACGCCAGTTCCTTGTCGATGCCGTCCTCTTTGAGCTCCCGGATACGGGCCTCGATGTTGTTCGACGCGGCGCCCGCGAGGTCGTCGTACTGCATCAGCACGCGACCGAAGTCACCACCGGTCCAGGCCTTGCCCATCATGCCGACCATGTATGCGCCGTCCTCGTACCAGATGCGCGGTGCGGCACCCTTGAGCTCTTCCGGGAAGCGCTCGTAGAAGATGTCATCGGCAACCGAGATGTGGTTGTCGGCCGAGAAGATCTCGGTGTCGGCGGGCAGACCCGCCACACCTCCGCTGGCGTGACCGTGGCGGTTCTTAGGTGCGCCCCAACCCTCAGCAGGGTAGAGCGTAGCGGTTGGTGTAGACATCGTCGGTACTCCAATCAGGCTGTGGATTAGGGTTTTTCGGTGGCGTTACCAAGTCACCGGAAGTTCGTAGACGCCGTATGCGAGGCGATCGTGTTTGAACGGCACCTCGTCGAGCGGGATCGCCAGCTTCATCGTGGGAATGCGTCGCAGCAGGGTGTGGAACACGATCTGCAGCTCGGCGCGGGCCAGCTGCTGACCGACGCACTGGTGCCTGCCGTAGCCGAAGCCGAGCTGTTGGCCGGCGTCGCGGCTCAGGTCGAGCTTGTCCGGCTCGGGATACGCGCGGCTATCCCAATTCGCCGGCGCGAGGTCCAAGATGATGCCCTCACCCGCGCGAATGGTCTCGCCGGCGATCTCGATGTCCTCGGTCGCGACGCGGCGCTGGCCGTTCTGGATGATCGACAGGTAGCGCATCAGTTCTTCGACCGCGTTTGCGATGAACTTCGGATCGTCGGAATCCCGCAGCGCCGCTGCCTGTTCGGGATTTTCCAGCAGCGCCAGGACGCCGATGCCGATCATGTTGGCGGTCGTCTCATGGCCCGCGATGAGCAGGCCGGTGCCCAGCTGCGCGGCCTCCTTGACGCTGATCTCGCCCGCGTTGACGCGTTCGGCCAGGTCGGACACCGCGTCCTCGGACGGGTTCTCCATCTTCGTCTGAACGAGGTTGATCAGGTATTGCGCCAGGCCCATGGCGCCCTTCTGGCCGTCCTCGGCCTTCGCGTACCGGGCCAGGCCGACATTGGCGTGATGCTGGAAGAATTCGTGGTCTTCGTAAGGGACGCCCAGCATCTCGCTGATGACCTGCGTGGGCACAGGCAGGGCGAGCTTGCTGACCATATCCGCGGGCTGCGGCCCGGCCAGGATCGCGTCGATGCACTCATCGGTGACATTCTGAATGGTCGCGCGCAGGCCCTCGACCCGTTTGAACGTGAAGGGCTTGGACAGCATCCGGCGGAAGCGGGTGTGCTCCTCCGCGTCGGACGTGAACACCGACCGCGGTCGCTTGTTCACGGTGGAGAGCATGTGCTCGTTCCAGTGGGGGAAACCTTCGCGACGGTCGTCGACACTGACCCGCGAGTCGGCGAACAGCTCGCGGGCCACCGCGTGACCGGTGATCAACCACGGCGTGCTGCCATCCCAGATCCGTACGCGCGACAGTGGTTTCGACTCACCCATCGCGAGCATCTGCGGTGGCGGCGCGAACGGGCAACGCGTGTCACGCTCCATCGGATACTCGGGGATGTCGGCGGTGGCCTCGTCGGTGTTGGACGTCAACGTGTCAGACATGGACTGGTGTCATTCCTCGATGTGGATGGCGAGCGCCGGACAGGCCGCTGCGGCCTTGCGGGCAGCCTCGGTCTGGTCGGCGGATGGGCTGTCGTTGAGCAGCAGCACGACACCGTCGTCGTCGCGCTGGTCGAAGAGGTCGGTCGCGTTGAGCACGCATTGGCCCGACGAAACGCACTTGTCCTGATCGACGGTCAATTTCATGTCACGGATGCTCCGAGACGGGGGCCCGCCACATGCCGACGATCGCGTCGATCAGGCTGGTGCCCACGGCACTCCAGTTCGTCCTCGGCATGGCCGCGCCTTCGGCGAAGGCACGCTCGAAGTCCGCGCACGTGTGCACCATCAGGTTGCGCGCCATGATGTTGCGCTCGGTGACCACCGCAGGTGGCAGGTCCGGTAGGCATCGGGTGATGCCGTGGACGACCTGTTGCACCGACGGCGACTCGAGCGCGCCCTTGACCACGATCTTGTGGTACTCGGGATCGGCCAGGGCCTGCGCGGCAAAACGCGCGTACCACGTGGGGTTGCCGATCTGGGCGAGATGCTCGGTGAGCGAACACACCAGGCATGCGACCCAGTCACGAAGGTCGGTGGATTCGCCTGCCTCGGCGACCATCCCCGACACCAGCCGTTCGATCGAGACGCGGTGCTTCTGCTCGATCGCGCGCACCAGGTCGGCCTTGGTGCCGAAGTGATAGCCGACGGCAGCGTTGTTTCCCTGCCCGGCCGCCTCGCTGACCTGGCGGTTCGACACCGCGTAAACGCCGTGCTCGGCGAACAGACGCTCCGCCGCGGCCAGGATGGCCTCTCGCGTGATGCTGGCTCGCTCGGTCCGCACAGTTCTGGCCGTGGTCACTCCTCCAGTGAACCCGGTCACACCTGTTAAGTCAAGCGACTGATTTAAAGGAATCACGGTCCGGCGGCGTCCACCTTCTTCTCCTTGCGCACGATCACCTTGCCCGCGACCGTGCCGCCGTCGATGGGCAGCACCGTTCCGGTGACGTACCGCGAGCGGTCGGTGGCGAGATAGAGTGCGGCTTCGGCGACGTCCTCGACGGTGCCCTCCCGCTTCAGGGGACGGTCGTTGCGCATCTGCGCTCGGATCTTCTCCTCGAACTGTTCGAGTCGCTCCAGGTCTTCTCCCGTCGCAGACTTGCGCACGATTGCGGTGCGAATGTTGCCGGGGGCTATAGCGTTGACCCGAACTTCCCAGTGCGCCAAATCGATTGCGGCACACTTGGTGAACTGAATGACCGCAGCCTTAGACGCGCGGTAAGTCATCACACCACCGCCGGCCTGAATCCCGCCGATCGATGTCAGGTTGATGATCGATCCGCCACCGTGTTCCGACATGTGCCGTGCGGCGTCACGCGTACCTGCCATCACGGCGTGCACGTTGACGGCCATCACGTGGTGGAAATCGGCGAGGTCGTCGTCGAGGAATTTGAGGAACATCTTGCCGGACACGCCCGCGTTGTTGACCATGACGTGCAGCCCGCCGAGATCCTCGACGGCGGTCGACACCAGTCGACCCACCTGCTCGATGTCGGACACGTCGGTCTCGATGAACCGAGCGTTGGCGCCGAGGTCGGCCGCCAATGCCGCACCCGCCTCACTGTCGATGTCGCCGAACAGCACCTTGGCCCCTTCGGCGTGGAACCGCCGAACCAGGCCCTCGCCCAGACCCGATGCCCCACCCGTGATGACGGCGACCTTGTCCGCCAGTTCGCCGCTCATCTCGTCGCGCCTTCCCGTTGTTCTGCCAGAAACGACAACAGGAGCGCGTTGACCGCGTCCGGCTGCTCGATCTGCGGACAGTGCCCGGCGTCGTCGACCACGGCCGAGCGTCCGCCGGCGATCTGGCCGGCGATCTGTGCGGCCCACCCGCGCGGCAGCAGTTTGTCGCCAGCGCCTTCGACCACGAGCACCGGAACGCCGATGCGGTCGTAGGCGCGCCTACTCGAGGGCAGAGGTGGCGGCTCAAGGCCCGGCCTGCGAAACCTCGCCGCGGCCAACGCCTCCCACGCTCCCGGCGCGATGCTGGACTCGTAGCGTCGCCGCACGTAGTCCTCGTCGGCGGGATAGGAGGGATCGAAGAACAGCGCTTCGACAATGCGCCGCATGCCCGCGAGCGTGGCGTCGTAGTCGTAAAGCGCCGCCGAGTGCTCGTTGCGCTGAATCTCCCCGCCCCCACACAGCATCACCATGCTGCGCGCAGGTAGCACAGGCGAATCCGACGTGCTGTCGACGAACATGTTGACCGCACCCATCGAGTTGCCGACGAAGTGTGCGGACTCGACGCCGACCGCGGCGCAGAAGCGCGCGATGTGCCGGATCCGCATTCCACGGCCGTCGTTGAAGTCGATGACCTTCGCCGATTCGCCGAATCCCAACATGTCGAGTGCGAGCACGCGATGGTGCTCGGCCAGGGCGGCGATGTTGTTCTCCCAGCCGAGTTCGGCGCTGACGCCGAACTCCCCGCCGTGCAACAGCACAACCGGATCACCCTGACCCGCTTCGAGGTAACCGGTGCTCAACCCATCGACCAGAATCGTCTTGCGCACGATGTCTTTCACGTGGTCTCCCACGCGGCCTTGGCGAAGGTGAGCAGCTGGTTGGCCAGCATGTCGAGCTGGGTGCGCACCGTCGAGTCCGCGAGTTCGCCTGCGGTGTCCCAGATCTGGTCGGCGGAGTTGATCGCCACCCCCAGCGGGGTGGGCCATGCGCGCAATGCATGGCCGATGGACCGCAGCTGCCCCAGCGTGCCGACCGCCGCCTGCCAGCCGTAGGCGCAGCTGATACAGCCCCACGGCGTGTTGTCGAGGTACACCCGGGGGTCCTCGCGCAGGTCCTCGATGTAGTCGAGGGCGTTCTTGACCAGGCCCGAGATGGCGCCGTGGTAGCCGGGCGACCCGACGACGACGGCGTCGGCCTCACGCAGCGCGCCGACCAGTTCCTGCGCCTTCGGAGTGCGTTCCAGTTCGTGTGGCGCGTACATCGGCAGCTCGAGTTCGGGGCCGCTGAAGAAGCGTGTGCGCCCACCCTGGCGTTCGACGGAGTCCAGGCAGTAACGCAGCGCGCGTTCGGTCGACGAGTTGGCTCGCAGCGTGCCGCCCAGTCCGACGACCAGCGGCGTGCCGCCCGTGGTTGTGCTTGCGGTCATGTGTTCACACCTACTTGATTGCGATGGGGCTGACGGGTGCTCCGACCGCGCCGACGACTTTCAGTGGCGGCGCGATCAGTTGGAACTCGTACACGCCGTCCGCGGCACAGTCGGCCGCCAGCGCGGTGAGATCCCAGTACTCGCCGAGCATCAGGCCCATGTCGCGCAGGCAGAGCATGTGCATCGGCAGGAACGTGCCCTCGACACCGTTGGCCGGGTCGGGATCTTCCACCATGAGATTGTCGGCGGCGACGGCGGCCACATCGTGGTCGTGTAACCACGACGCGCACGTCCAGTCCAGGCCGGAGCCGGGCTCGGCGCCGTCACCGGTGGTAAGGAATCGAGTCCACCACCCGGTGTGCACTACGACGATGTCCCCACGCCCGATCTGCACGCCCTGTTTGGCGGCGATATCGTCGAGTTCGCTTGGGGTAATCGGGTTCCCGGGCTCACAGAACACGTCGGCACCGCGGTGGGCGACGACGTCGAGCAGGACCCCGCGCGACGTGATGCCCTTGGCGTCCACCTTCTCGATGCCGAGGTGGAAGGCGCCGAAGCTGGTCACCGAGTCCGCGGGAAACCCGTTGTAGAGCTTGTCCTCGTAGTAGACGTGCGACAGCGCGTCCCACTGCGTCGCGGCCTGCAGCGGCATGACGATCATGTCGTCGTTGAATCGGAACGGGTTGTCGGCGAAGAAGGCGCTGACGTCGGCGGCCACCGCGTTGCGCAACCACTCCGGGCCGTACTGAACCAGCGTGGATGCGTCGCCGCCGTCGACGGTCATCGTGTGAACCGGGTTCTGCCGGAACTTGAAGGCGCCCTGCGGTCCGCCCGAGCTGAAGTCGCCACCGAGCGAGATGACCTTGCCCTGTTTGACCAGCGACGCCGCCTCGGTCACCTTGTCGGCAGTGATGAAGTTCAGTGTCCCGAGTTCGTCGTCGTCTCCCCACCGGCCCCAGTTGCGGACGTCGTCGGAGGCGCGACGAAAGTCGCTCATGCTGGCCATTACTCGCCCCTTTCCGTCATCGTCGCGACACCGCACCGGCGAGGTCGGTCTCGCCGACCGTCCCGCCGTCTACCCAGATGACCTGTCCGGTGATGTAACTGGCGGCCTTGCTGTTGAGGAACAGCAGGACGCTGGCCTGCTCGTCGGGTCCGGCGGCGCGGCCCAGCGGTGTGCGGAACGAGTCGAGGAACTCCTGGCCGTAGGCCGAACGCAGCTGATCAAGGATCGGCGTGTCGGTGACACCGGGTGCGGTGCAGTTGATCCGAATTCCCTTCGCGCCCAGCGCGGTGACGTGCGCCATGCCGTACAGGATGATCGCCTCCTTGGACAGTCGGTAGCCGCCGCCCTCGGCTACCGCCTCCCGATGACGTTCACACCACTCCAGCCCCTCGTCCATCGTGACCGTGTCGACCAGACCCGCTGTGACGGCGGCGTTCTCGCGGTAGGCCGATGCCGCCAGCGACGACACGTTGGCGATGGCCGCCCCCGGTGGCATCGCGGGCACCACCGCCTCGGTGAATCGCCGGGTGCCCAGGAAGTTGATGGTGACCACCCGCAGCGGATCCCGGATGCCGGACGACACTCCGGCGACGTTGAACAGCGCGTCGACGGGACCGCGAATCGACGCGGCGGCCACTTCGATCGATTCTGGGTCGGAGAGGTCGAGCGAGATGAACTCGCTGACCTTCACCTCCGGCGGCCGGATGTCGAGTCCGATCACTTCCGCGCCGAGGTCGACGAGCTGGCGCGCCACGTCGGCGCCGATACCGGAGGCACACCCGGTGACCACGGCGCGGCGGCCGTCGTAACGCCACAGCTCGTCAATGAGGCCCATCGGTCAAGAAGACGCGTCCGCAGTAGTCATTCGCTCCTCGCGTCCGCGGAGGGATTCCTGCTGTCCCAGCCCTCCCCGGCCCGCAGCTTGGCCGCCGCCGCCTCGATCCCGGCGTTCATCTCGTCCATCGCCAGCGACACCTCGTTGGCGGTGTAGTTCTCGCGGCCGGTCGGCAGACCGCCGAACGCGTAGGTCTCGTCGAACTCCGGGGCCGTCGGCGCGGGCCTGCGCGCCTCGACCTTCTCAATGACCGGCTCGAGGCGCTTGGCCTTCTCGGCCGCGGACTTCTCGTGACGCTCGATGAACTCGGGCAGCACGTGCTTGCCCATCAGCTCGATCGACTCCATCGTCTCCTCGTGGCGACGCGGTGTCAGCAGCAGGATCAGCTCGTCAACGCCGCTTTCCTCGTAGCCGCGCAGGAATTCGCGCACGGTGTCCGGGCTGCCGATCGGACCGCGGTCGGGACCGTAGACGATGCTCGGATCCTTCTCGATCTCTTCGAGGTGGCGCTGCCACACCCCGGTCCGGCCCGGAGTGTGCATGCCGGTCATGTAGTAGTGCATGATGCCGAACGCGAAGAAGCCGCCGCCCTTGCCGAGTCGTTGGATCGCTTGCTCGTCGGTCGGAGCGACCATCATCGACAGGTCACCGCCGATGGCGAGGATGTTGGGGTTCATCAGCGGCGTGACCGGTGCGCCCTTCTCCTCGAATTCCTTGTAGTAGCCGTTCACCCGCTCGGCCAACGGACCGGGGCCGGTGTAGGCGAAACTCAGCGCGCCGAGACCCTTCTGGGCCGCCATCGACACCGATGCCGGGCGTGTGCAGGCGACCCATACCGGGGGGTGCGGTTTCTGCAGTGGCTTGGGAACCACGTTGCGCGGCGGCATGTCGATGTGCTCACCCTTGAAACCGGTGAAGGGCTCCTCGATCATGCAGCGGACCGAGACCTCGAGCGCCTCTTCCCACATGGCGCGCTTGTCGGCGGGATCGATTCCGAAACCGCCGAGTTCGCCGACCGAGGACGACTCGCCGGTGCCGAACTCCACGCGGCCGTTCGAGATCAGGTCCAGCGTCGACACCCGCTCGGCCACGCGCGCGGGGTGGTTGACCGCCGGGGGCAGATGCATGATGCCGAAGCCGAGGCGAATGTCCTTGGTGCGCTGGCTCGCCGCCGAAAGGAAGATCTCGGGCGCGGTCGAGTGGCAGTACTCCTCGAGGAAATGGTGCTCGGTCAGCCACACCGTCGAGAAGCCGGCCTTGTCGGCGGCCTCGACCTCATCGAGACCATCCTGGAAGAGCTTGTGCTCATCGTCGTCACTCCACGGCCGCGGTAGCGGAAACTCATAGAACAGCGAGATCTTCATTTGGGTACCTTCCGATGTGATTCGGTCGAATCGGTCAATGTGCCGTCACCCGGCGAGTCGTTGGCGATGTGCTTGGCCGCCACGTAGCCGAACGTCATCGCGGGCCCGATGGTGGCGCCCGCACCGGCGTAGCTGCGCCCCATCACCGCCGCCGAGTTGTTGCCCACGGCGTAAAGGCCTTTCACGACGCGGTCGTCGCCGTCGAGCACGCGGGCGTGTTCGTCGGTCCGCAGGCCGCCCGAGGTACCCAGGTCTCCGAGGATGATCTGGAACGCGTAGTAGGGCGGCTTGCCCAGCGGGTGCAGGTTCGGGTTGGGCAATGTCGGGTCGCCGTAGTAGTTGTCGTACGCAGAGTCACCGCGGTTGAAGTCGTCGTCGTGGCCGGAACGCGCCAACTCGTTGAACCGGTCGGCCGTTTGACGGAGTTGCGCGGGCGGCACGCCCATCTTCTCGGCCAGCTCCTCGAAGCTGTTGCCCTCCACCACGACTCCGGAGTCCAACCAGGCCTTGGGCACCTTGCGCCCAGTCGGCACCGGCGCGAACGGAACCTTGGGGATCGGCAAATGCCCCCCGACGACGTAGCGGTGGAACGAGCGGATGTCAGTGACGAGCCAGCACGGGATGTGGGTGACACCGGACCGCTCACCGTCGATCATCGCGTGCGCGAAATCCATATACGGCGCCGCCTCGTTGATGAACCGTCTGCCCTGACCGTTGACCACGAACTGGGCGGGCATCATCCGCTCGTTGAGCATGAACTGCAGGCGCCCGTCCGGCCAGCAGATCGCCGGGAACCACCAGGCTTCGTCGAGCAGATCGGTGGCTCCACCCACCTTCTCCCCCGCCCGGATGCCATCGCCGACGGCGGCCGGGTTGCCGAAGCTCCAGTCCTTGCCGTCTCCGGAGATGTCGCGGACCCGACTCAATTCGGGCAGATGTTCCTTGCGCCATGCCATGTCGTGGTCAAAGCCGCCCGCGGCGAGGATGACACCGCGCCGGGCGGCGATGCGGAGGGGCCGGCCGTCGCGCTCCACCACCGCCCCGATCACCGCTCCGTCCACGTCGGTGAGCAGTTCGGTCATCGGTGCGTTCAACCACAGCGGAACATCTCGCTGCTTGAGCGCGAGCCGCATCCTGGCCGCCAGCGACTGCCCGATCGCAGCCATCCGGTCACCGAAGACCCGGGCGCGGAACATGCGCCAGATCAACTTCACCAGCACGGCCTTGCCGCGCCAGTTCTGCCGCACCTGATAGAACAACCGAAGATCCTTCGGCGCGAACCAGATTCCTTTCGGTGCCAACGCCAGCGGCTGCAGCAGGTCCTGCTCCTCGTCGCCCAGCTCGCGCAAGTCGATTGCCGGCACGTTGATGGTGCTGCCGAGTTCGGAGCCGCCGGGCAGCTCGGGGTAGTAATCGGCGTAGCCCGGTTTCCAGACAAACTCGAACCATGGGCTCAGATTCTCGAGAAACTCCATCATTTCCGGGGCGGCGTCGACGTACTTGCGCAACCGCTCGTCACTGACCAGGCCGTCGGTGATCTGCCGCAGGTACGCGAAGACCTCGTCAGGGTCGGGAACATAACCGGCTTTGCGCTGCGACGGCGCACCCGGCACCCAGATGCCGCCGCCGGACAGCGCGGTCGAACCACCGAAGTGCGCGGACTTCTCGACGACGAGCGTGTCGAGCCCCGAGGCGTCAGCGGTGAGTGCGGCCGTCATCCCGCCGCCGCCGGATCCGACCACCAGCACGTCCACGGTGTGATCGAACACGCCGGCCGAGCCGGCAATGTGGAATTCCGTCATGAGGTCAGCACCGCCGTCCGGATCGCGAAGCCGGCGATCAACTCGGGTGCTGCGCGGTAGAACCGCTGGACCATCTCATACCGTCCGTGCGCCGACAGCGCCGCGAAAGCCGCGATCCAGGTGCGTATCTCGTGCGCGGAGTGCCCGCCCTCCTTCTCGACCCAGCTGTTAGACCAGGCGTCGACGTCGGTGAGGCGGTTGGCATCGAGCAGTTCGAGAAACGCGTTGTCCCATTCGGGGTTCAGCGGCTGCAGCGAGCTCTCGCCGTGGGCGAACGCATGCGCTGCGTCCATCACGGCGGACTGCCGTGCCTCCCGCTGTTCGGAGGTCATCGGCAGGCCGTGGACGATGCGCTCCAGCGCCGCGGGAGGGGCGGTGGCCAGTGTCGGCACCGGCGGGTCGTGCGAGAGACCTCCGGAGCCCACGATCAGCACGCGCTTGCCCAGCGTCGCCAGATGGGTTCCGATCGCGGCGCCGAGCGCCCGCACCCGCCGCAGCGGCCCGAGCGGTGTGGCCACCGAGTTGATGAAGATCGGGATCACCGGGCGCGCCGTCGCGTCGCCGAACAGCGTCTGCAGCGGCTGCACCGTGCCGTGGTCGACGTCCATGCTGGCCGAGATAGCCACATCCACACCGGATTCGAGGACGGCGCTGGCACAAGCCGTAGCGAGGTCTTCTGGGACGTCGAGCGGGCCCGCCTGCGTGCCGTAGTCGCCGACGCCCTGCGCGGCGGTGCCGATGCAGAACGGCGGCATCGTCCGGTAGAAGAACCCGTTGTAGTGGTCCGGCGAGAAGATGACGACGAGTTCCGGGTCGTAGTCCGTGACGAAATCACGCGCGCCGGACAGGGCCGCCTCGACGTCGTCAAGGAGATCCCGCGACGGTCCCGGAAGATTCAGCAGTGGGCTGTGCGACATACAGCACAGGGCGAGTGGCACCATGACCTCCTCCCTGGGTGAGACATAGGACGTCGAAGAGCGATTCACTGGTCTCCGGTGCCCGCTGGGCGATGCACGCTCCGGCGATGCACCGGTCGGGCCGCAGGAACAGCACCGAGTCGGTGTTCACGTCGAACCATTTCTTGAGCGCGCCGGTGCGGTCACCGACCACGGTCACGTCCGGGTCGTCGTGTCCGGTCCAGTGCAGCTGAGTCATCGGCCGGGCGGCGACGAACGTCGCACCGAGCGCCTTCCAGCGGTCGAAGGCCGCCTCGCCCAGCACGGCTCGCAGGTTGTTGCTCCAGCACAGCACCGCGAACCCGGCGCCGAGCACGTCGTCGAGCAAGACGTTCTGCTGATCGCGGGTGTCGACCCGGGGCTGGATGAACAGGGTGCCGGTCGGGGAGTTCCCGGAGCTTGGTTCGCCGTGGTACACCGCCCCCTGCTGGTATCGCGGCATCGGTTTGAACCGCATCTCGAGGATGTAGCGCTTCAACGAAGGTACGACCGACGCGGCGTGAATCACGCGGTCGCGCAGTGCCGCAACGCGCCGGTTCGTCGGCGAGATGACGCGTCCGACGGTCGTCGACAGATCGATCATCGCGCGTGCGTGCTTGCGCCGCTCGACGTCGTAGGTGTCGAGCAGAGCGTCGTCGGCGTGGCCGTTGATCACCGCCGCGAGTTTCCATCCGAGGTTGGCCGCGTCCCGGATACCGCTGTTGTAGCCCTGGCCCTGCCAAACGGGCATGAGGTGCGCGGCGTCGCCGGCGAGCATCAACCGGCCCTTGCGGAACGAGGCCGCGATGCGTGAGTGGTGGGTGTACACCCGGTGCCGGATCACGTCAACTCGTTCCGGATGCGGAACCCGTTGCGCGAGCATGCGTCGGACGAAGGCGGGGTCGTCGGCCTGTTCGTCGGTCTCGTCGGCGTGGATCAAGAACTCGAACCGCCGGATGCCGTGGGCGATCGAGATGGAGACATAGGGCCGCACCGGATCGGCACCGACTTCGCTGTTCGGATGCCCCAACGGATCATTGGCGCAGTCGACCACCAGCCAGCGCGTCGACGATGTCGTGCCGTCGAACGACACGCCCATCAACCGTCGAGTGGCGCTGCGGCCGCCGTCGCACCCGATGACGTACCGGGCGCGCACAGGGTCTCGGCCGTCGGCGAACTCGACCAGTACACCGTCGTCGGTCTCGACGAAGTTGCGCATCTGGTGTCCGAATCGGACTTCGACATGGCCGAATCGCTCGAGGCCTCCGAACAATTCGGCGTCCACCATCGGCTGCACGAACCCGTTGCGTTTGGGCCATCCGAATCGCGCGTCGGGCGGCGCCATCTCGGCGAGCAGTTGCCGTTTGGCGTCGAAGAACCGAAGGATTTGGTTGGGGACGGTGTGGGGCAGGACGCGATCGACGAGACCGATCGACTGGAACGTGCGCAACGCCTCGTCGTCGAGTCCCACACCGCGCGGGTAGTCGATGAGGGTGTCGCGCTCTTCGACGACGAGTGTGCGGACCTGCTGCAGCCCAAGGATGTTCGCCAGCGTCAGTCCGGACGGCCCCGCCCCGACGATGACGACGTCCACGCCGTCGGTCTTCACACTCGTCACGCCGGTTGGGGTCACATCTACCGCCCCAACAGGAAATCGATGTGTAAACGGTCGAACGTCTCGGGGTCCTCGTACTGCGGCCAGTGGCCACAACCGGCCATCACCTCGAACCGGGCGCCGGGAATCATCGACGCGATGCGCCGGCCCTCCGCGACGTCGGCGGTCGGGTCGTCGCTGGTCCACACCACCAGGGTGGGCGCCGTGATGGCCCCGTACTCCTTCTCGCCGAGCAGATTTCGCGCGCGGATTTCCGGATCTTGAAGCGCCATGACGTCTTTCATCGCGGCGGCGAAACCGGGCTGCCGGTACACGCGCTGCCTGCTGGCGACGATGTCGTCGTAATCCTTGGTCTTGTCGGCCATCAGCCACTTGATCCGCGCCTGCACGGTCTCCCACGTCGGGTTCTCCGCCGCGGCCATCGACAGCGTGACGATGCGTTTCATCACCTCGGGGTCGGCCTGAGAACCACCTGCGGTGTTGAGCACCAGGCGGTCGATGCGCTCAGGATGGTCGACGGCGGCGCGGGCTGCGACCCAGCCACCCAACGACTCGCCCGACAGGTGAACGCGGTCGGCGCCGAGCGCGTCGAAGACGGCAAGCAGATGGTCGACATAGTGGCGGACCTCGAGCGGATGGCCTGGCTTATCGGTGTACCCGTGGCCCAGCATGTCGATCGACCACACCGAGAAGTGCTCGGCGTGCGACGCGAGATTGCGGACGTAGGCCTCGGCATGACCGCCGGAGCCGTGCAGGAACACCAATACCGGGCCGTCGTCTCCGGCATGCAGATACCGCGTGCGGACTCCCCCTGCGTTGAGGTAACCCTGGGAGAACGCGACCCCTTGAAGGTCGCTCCATACGCTCTCGAACTCCGCGGACGCGAGGAGCACAGAGTTGTCCGACACGCTCGCCCTCTCTGACCGACGAGAATCGAGTTCTCGTAATTTGTAAGCACTTTGCTCATTTATCGCACATCTACGTGCACTATAGTCAGAGCATCACTCTCCCGAGTGCTCGATGTCAAGGGAAGTCGAGGAAGGGCGCGATGTCAGAGCCGTCTACCGACGCTGTGCCGAGTGGCGCACCCGGCTCGCAGACTCTGGCCAGGGGATTGGCCGCACTGCAGCTGGTCGCGACCGCGCGATCGGGATTGACCGCGCAGCAGGTCGCCGACTCCATCGGGGTGCACCGGACGATCGCGTACCGGCTGCTGTCGACGCTGTCGCAATTCCGTCTGGTCGCCAAGGGCGAGGACGGCCGCTACCGGTCAGCGGCCGCGCTGGCCGTCCTGGGCGCGTCGTTCGACAACAACGTGCGCCAGCTCAGCCAGCCGACCCTGCGAGCGCTTGCCGACGAACTCGGCACCACCGTGTCGCTACTCGTGGCCGAGGGCGAGCAGCAGGTGGCGATCGCGGTGATCGTGCCGACGAACGTCTTCTATCAACTGTCCTTTCACGAGGGCAGTCGCTATCCACTGGACCGAGGCGCCGCGGGGGTTGCCCTGCTGGCGAGCATGCCGCCGCGCCCCGGGGAACGCGACCTCGTCCAGCAGGCCCGCCAGCAGGGCTGGATCATCACCCACGGCGAGGTCGAGCCGAACACCTGGGGATTGGCCGTGCCGGTGCGCCGCCGTCCACCGTCGCCGCCGACGTGCGTCAACCTGATCTCACATCGGGAGGACGTCGTCATCGATGGCAGGGACGCAGTCATCAAGGCAGCCAATGAATTATCCGAGATCCTGTCCTGAGGATCGCCCGTCAGCCGAAAGGAAGAACACGTGACCGACTGGGACCATGAGGTCGACGTGATCGTGCTGGGCAGCGGCGGCGCCGGACTGACCGCCGCGCTGACCGCGGTCGCCCGCGGCGCCTCGGTGGAGATCTACGAGAAGGCCGCGACCGTCGGCGGCACAACGGCGGTCTCCGGAGGAATAATCTGGATTCCGGCGCACAGCCGTTCGCGCGAGGGCGAGCTGACGGTCGAGGACGCGATGAGCTACCTACGCGCGCAGTCGCTCGGTTACATGGACGACGACCTCGTCGAGACGTTCGTGCGCACCGGTCCGGAGATGCTGGACTTCGTCGAGGCCAACAGTGAGCTGCAGTTCGAGGTGGCCGAAGGCTTCCCGGACTACAAGCCCGAACTCCCGGGTGGGCGCCCGGCGGGTGGACGGTCGCTGAATGCCAAGCCGTTCGACCTCTCCCGGCTTGGCGACTGGAGCGACCGCATCACGTCGTTCCCCGCCGACTTCAGCAACGTGGGGATCGACGCCGAGACCCGCACGCGCATCCACGCCTCTGTCGACGACCGGCCGGGCGAGTACTGCGTGGCGGGCACCGCACTGGTCGCCGGACTGCTCAAGGGCCTGCTCGACGCGGGTGTGACGCCGCAGACGAACGCACGGGCGGTCGAGTTGATCGCCGACGCCGATCGCATCGCGGGGGTGCGAATCTCGCAGGGCGGCAGGGATGTTCGCGTAGCCGCTCGCCGTGGGGTGGTGTTGGGCACTGGTGGGTTCGAGTGGGACGCTGCGCTGGTCGAGGCATACCTGCGAGGCCCGATGCACGGAGCGGTGTCACCGCCGAACAACACCGGCGACGGGCTGCGCATGGCAATGGCGCACGGTGCCGATCTGGCCAACATGGGTGAAGCCTGGTGGGTGCCGATCGTCCAGCTTCCCGACGACACGTTTGGCGGCCATCCCCGCAGCCGCAGCGTGCGACTGGAACGCACCCGGCCGCGCAGCATCATCGTCAACCGGGCAGGCAAGCGGTTCCTCAACGAAGCCGGCGAGTACAACTCGATGGCGGGTCCGTTCCACTATCTCGACCCCAAGCTGGGCTACGCGAACGATCCGGCCTGGATCGTGTTCGATTCACTGCACCTCAAGAAGTACGGATTCCTCGGCGTCGAGCCCGATGCCCCTGCGCCCAAGTGGTTCTCGCCGTCGAGGGATCTGGCTGAACTGGGCGAGAAGACGGGTATCGACGCCGCGGGGCTGGCTCGCACACTGGCGCAGTGGAACGATCACGTCGCTCACGAGCAGGACCCGGAGTTCGGTCGCGGCTCAAGCGCCTATGACGGGTACTGGGGCGACAGCAACGCCCAGACATCGGCGGGCAAGACACTGGGACCCATCGACACGGCGCCGTACTTCGCGGTGCCGGTGTCTATCGGGGCGATGGGAACGAAGGGCGGGCCACGCACCGACCGCGACGGCCGGGTCCTGCACGTCAATGGTTCGGTCATAACCGGTCTGTACGCGGCCGGCAACGCCATGGCGGGCGCAACGGGTAAGGCATACGGCGGTGCCGGTGGAACTCTCGGTCCGGCAATGGTATTCGGCTACCGCGTCGGCCTGGCGATCTCCGAAGGCGCCTGAAGGTGTTCAGGCGTCGCCGGTGATCTCGACCCCTTCGTAACTTGCCAACATGTCGGCTGACGGCAGAGCCATCTGAAGGTAGACGTCGATGCGGGCGATCTTGCCGGACTCGGTGAACTCGTAGACCGACATCGAGTTCACCGAATTGCTGAACTCGCCGACCTTGCTGCGCTCCTCGAGTTCGAGAAACACCACGTTGGCGTGTTCGGTGATGCGCTTGAACGAACACTCCCACTCCGATGAGCTCGCCCAGTTCGTCAGGAACGAGGCGTAGTCCTGCCAGTTCATGACCTCTTTGAAGTTGCCGACGCGGACGAACGCGTCGATGTCAACCAATTCGGCCAACGGCTCCCACCTATCGGCGGAGAAACCGGGCCGCTTCGCCTCGTCCACGAGTCTTTCGGTCGTCGCGCAGTAGTTCAGCACCGTGCGACTGTGACCGGAATGCTTCTCGATGACGTCGCCGATGTTCTGCAGTGTCGCCAAAATCAACACACCTTTCGTCGGCTGCGATATCTCAACGTACCCGCCGGGTCTGCCGCAAGGCGCCGTTTCGGACCGCCAGGGCCTCAGGGGGCTATCGCCGAGCCTACGAGGTAGGTGCCGAGCAGGATGGTGCCGATGAGCACGACCCACCCATCGGTGAGGCGGCACAGCCATGCGGGAGCGTGGTTCACTTCCATGAACTCGCGAAAGATGATGCGCACCTTGATCAGCGCGATGACGATCGCGCTCACGGTCACTACGGTGCTGGCCCGTAGCGTCCCATCCTGATCGGCGGAGTGGTCCAACCAGACGTAGACGACCGTCATAGCGGACAAAATCATCCAGACGATCATCAGTCTCTTGCTGAATGTGACGCTCACAGCTCACCTCACCACGTACAGCAACGCGAAGATCAGGACCCACAGGAAATCGACCGTGTGCCAATATGTTGCGCCGGTTTCCACGAGTTGTTGAGATCGCCGGGCCGGGCTCTTCAACTGGTAGACCACGACTCCGAGCACGATGAAGCCGATCAAGACGTGGATGCAGTGGATCGATGTCAGGAAGAAGTAGTGCTGGAAGAACTCGTTGGTGGTGAACGTGTTGCCCCGGCCGATCTCCATGATCCACTCCAGCACCTTCGCCACCAGGAATACGAGGCCGAAGAAGATTGTCAGGAAGACATTGGTCAAGGCGGTTCGGTAGGCACCCGCACGGGCGGCTTGGACGCATTGGGCGATTGCCCACGAACTCAACAGCAACGCAATGGTGTTGAAGACGCCGATCCGTAGATCCAGGTGGGCCTGGGACTGCAGGAAGAGCTCCTGATTCTGCGTCCGGGTCAGAAGGTAGACCGAGAAATAGCCGGTGAAGAGGAGCGATTCGAACAGAACGAACAGCCACATGTCCGGCTGCCCGGGCACGAATTTCGTCGCCGCCTCCAGGGGCTGCGGTGGTGAACCGGCACCGGTGAGGGTCATCGAACCGCCTCCAAAGGCTCCGGGCTTTCACCGGCGCCTTTGGGCGGGAGGTCCGGTAGCGGACCCGTGCCGAAATCCTCGCGCTCGATCATCTTGCGCAGCAACACGATGAAGGCGCCGGTGTAGATCATGAAGACGACCATGTTGATCCACCACGCGATCGCGCCGTTCCACGCGAAGGCGCCGCGTTGAAAGATCCACGCCGGCGCAACGACGACTTCGGTCAGCGCGTTGCACAGGCTCAGATAGGCGAACCACTTGGGAAGCACGCGGTTCTTGTCGATGAGGATCGCGACCAGCCAGACCAGGGACCCGATCAGGAACACGCCCATGGTTCCACTGAACGACAGGAATGCGAAGTCGTACAGCCATTGGATCAACTCGGGATCCCGCT
The DNA here is from genome assembly GCF_025345615.1 of Mycobacterium deserti. Lineage (GTDB taxonomy): Bacteria > Actinomycetota > Actinomycetes > Mycobacteriales > Mycobacteriaceae > Mycobacterium > Mycobacterium deserti. The sequence continues at coordinate 70,407 of NZ_JAODWD010000008.1, read as the reverse complement.
CGGGCCTCAGCGCGGCGACGGTCATCGCGATGGCCATCACCAACATGCCGGGAATGGCCGCGAGCGCGTACATGATCATGTACGAGTAGGCGAAGACGCGGCTGACCGACATGCGCCGCATCGAGTACGCGAGCAGGGCATTCATCGGTCCGCACATACCTGAAATGAGGAACACGACGCCGAACCCGGCGAGTAGTCCGAGGTGATGGCTATCGAACCACTGCACGACCGCGGGCGTGTTCCACGCCGGGCTCGGGGGCGGCTGGACCCGTGTGACGAAGAAGAACAGCACGCCATAGAGGTTGTAGAAGACGACCATGACCCACCACGCGAACCACAACTCGCGCTTGGGGTGGTGTCGGAAGTTCCAGACGAATCGGCCGACCCGAGAACTGGCAGGCGGCTCGGCCATCGTCGAACGGTCCGTCGTCGAATTGCTCATGCCGCGACTCGGTCCTGCACACGCTGCTGTCGAATGGTCTGAGCGACAACGATGCCCATGACGATGATCCAGACGGCGATCGCGATGTTCTTCACCCAGAACGACAACAACCCGTCCCAAGCAATGGGGCCCTCGAAGGCCAGCGGGGAGAAGGCGGCCGGTGCCAGCGCCAACGCGACGAGCAGGTTGAAGTGCGCCACCCAGGGCTTGAAGACGGGCTGGGCCTGGCGATCCCAGTAGATGGCCAGCGCCAGCAGCAGGCTCTGGGCGATGAGGTAGGGAACCAACACGGTGAAGGTCACCCACGCGAGATCGTTGAACAACTGCGTCAGTTCAGGGGCACGTTCGGGCCGGAAGGCGGCGAGGAGCCAGAACATATTGGCGACCAGGAACAGCGTGGGCGGGCCGCCGGCGCAGGCGATCAGGCTGTAGGACACGATCGGCGTGCGGTGAGCCATCTTTCGTACTTGAATCGCCAAGAGCATCACCAGCGGGATCAGGCCGACGCCGAACCAGTTGAACAGGATCATGCTGTAGCGGATCCGTGCCGTCTCATCTCGATAGAAAGCCGCCACTTCCTCCGCGGACATCGTCGGCGACATCGGTTGGACGAATCCCGAAAAGAGAAAAAACGCAGAGATCCAGATGACGACCACCGCCGGTAGCGTCCACAGCAGGATCAATTCACCATCAGTGCGTCTCATCACCGAAACCTTCTCGTTGGTAGCCGATCGGCTACTTTGGCACGGTAGCCGATCGGCAACCTAGCGGTCAATGGTCGGCTACGCTCGCTGATGTGGTGATGGCTCATCGCAAGTTCAGCGAGATCACGCGCACCGCCGCGCAGGCCCGGGTGCTCGACGCGGCGTTGAAGTTGATCGCCGAGCGCGGCGTCAGTGGAACATCACTCCAGATGATCGCCGACGCGATGGGCGTGACGAAGGCGGCCGTATATCGGCAGTTCAAAACCAAAGAAGAGATCGTCATCGCGATCACCGAGCGCGAGATGAGCAATCTGGAAGACGCACTCGAAGCCGCCGAGGCAGCGGGGCACGGGCTGCCGGCGCGAGAAGTGCTGCTCGACAGGATGATCGATCAGGCGGTCGAACGCCGCGGCGTCGTCAGCGTGCTGCAATTCGATCCGGTCATCATCCGGCTGCAAGCGGAACACGAACCGTTCCAGAGGTTCATCGAACGCCTGTACGCTGCGCTGCTGGGCACCGAAGCCGGCCCCGAGGCGCGGTTCCATGCGGCGATGCTGTCGAGCGCGATCAGCGTGGCCGTCATGCACCCACTGATCGCCGACCTCGATGCCGACACGCTGCGCACGCAGTTGATGCAGATGTCGCGCCGCCTCCTCGACATACCGGAATCGGGTCAGGGCTCCGCCCGTTCGGCGAAGAGACGCTCGGCCGCGGTGTAGGCGTCCTGCTCGCCCGCGGCTACAGAGGCGGCCAGTCGGTCCAGATCGGGACTGTTGCGCAATTGGGACTGCGCCAGCGACAGGATCTGTGCGCGCGCACGCGCGAGGCGACGCTGCGGGTTGTCGGCGCGATGGTGCTCGTCGATCGCGTCGACCAGCTCGGGTATTCCCTCACCCTGCGCGGCAATGAGTTTCAGTATCGGGGCGTGCGTTTCGGCCCGTAGGTCTCGCACGGTCGCATCGGCTCCGTCACGGTCAGCCTTGTTTACCACCACGATGTCGGCGACCTCCAACAGCCCCGCCTTCGCCGCCTGGACCGCGTCGCCCGCACCCGGGTTGAGGATCACCACGGTCGGGTCGGCCACCGCCGCGATCTCGATTTCCGACTGGCCGACTCCCACGGTTTCCAACACGATCACGTCATAGGACAACGCGGCGAGCACCCGGATCGCGGCCGGCACCGCCAACGCCAGTCCGCCGAGGTGCCCGCGGGCGGCCACCGACCGGATCAGCACATCGGAATCGTTGATATGGGCGGCCATTCGGATTCGGTCGCCCAGCAGGGCACCGCCACTGTAGGGCGACGACGGGTCGACGGCGAGGACCGCGACCCGCATCTCACGGTAACGGTAGGCACTGACCAGGGCGCCGACGGTCGTTGACTTCCCTGCTCCAGGCGGGCCTGTCACTCCGATGATCTGCGGGACGGACACCGTGCCGATGGCGTCGAGAACTTCGTCGCGGCGCGGACTTTCGACCAGGCTCAACAGACGGCCGGCCGCCCGTTGGGACCCCTTGCGCGCCGCCTCGATGAGCTCGTCGATGACCATCTGCCTCCTTGCTCTCGCGTCTGCGCGCTTTGAAAGTCTACGGAGCCGGTACCTCGATGACCGTGGCCGATCCCATACCGCCGCCGGCGCACATCGCCGCCACTCCGATTCCGCCGCCGCGCCTACGCAGTTCGTGCACCAGGGTGACGAGGATCCTCGCACCGGTCGCCGCAACCGGATGGCCCAGGGAGCAGCCACTGCCGCTGACGTTCACCCGCTCGGGGTCGATGTCGAGCAGCTTGATCGTGGCCACGCACATCGACGCGAACGCCTCGTTGATCTCGAACACGTCGACGTCGGCCAGCGAGAGACGCGCTCTAGTCAGCGCTTTGGGAATCGCCTCGACCGGAGCCAGGCCCGTCGACGCAGGATCGACACCGACGGAGGCCCATGCGCGGATGGTCGCCAGCGCGGGCAGACCGAGGCGGTCGCTGGCGATGCCGAGGATCGCCGCGCCGTCATTGGCCCCGCACGCGTTGCCCGCCGTGATCGAGAACCCTTCGATCTCGGGGTGCAGCGGCTTGAGCGAGGCGAGCTTCTCGATGGTGGTGTCGCGGCGAGGATGCTCATCGACATCGAACAGCCCGTGTGGCGTCTCGATCGGCGTGATCTCGTGTTTGAACCTGCCCTCGTCGATGGCTTCGATCGCCTTGCGGTGCGAGCCCAGTGCCCACTCGTCCATCTCTTGGCGTGACACCCCGGCTTTGACTGCGGCGTTCCAGCCCACGGTGATCGACATGTCCATGTTCGGCGCGTCGGGCCGGTCGGGATGAGTCGGCGGGAACCAGTCCACCAGCTCGGCGTCCTTCTCGCTGCTGGCGCGCCGCTTGAACCGCGGGGACGTGGACGCCGAGTTCACCCCGCCGGCGAGGACGTACTGGTCCATGCCCGCCCGGATGCTCGCGGCGGCGGCCTGCACCGCGGCCTGCCCGGCCGCGCAGTGCCGGTTGAGTGCCAGCCCCGGCACGGAGGTCAGGCCCGCGGTGATCGCCGCGTGGCGTGCGACGACGCCGCCGCCGTACAAGCCCTCGCCGAGGATCACGTCGTCGACCGACGTCGAGCCGCTATCGGCCAGCGCGGCGCCCACGACGTGTTCCGCCAACTGGTACGCGTCGGTGTCCCGAAGGGTGCCTTTCATCGCGGTGCCGATGGGTGTGCGCAGGGCAGAAACGATCACGGCTTCAGGCATCGGAGTCTCCGTCTCGACCGGTATGAGAATGCTATTCTCTCAGTTTGAGAGTGCCAGTTGCAAGAAGGGGAACCATATGCAAATCGCAGGTAGCTCGGCGATCGTGGTCGGAGGCGCGGGCGGCCTCGGCGAAGCGACGGTGCGGCGCCTGCACGGCGCCGGGGCCAAAGTGGTCGTCGCCGACCTGGCCGACGAGAAGGGCACGGCGCTCGAAAACGAGCTCGGCATCCGCTACGTCTCGACCGATGCGACCTCGGAGGAGTCGGTCACCGCCGCGATCGCCGAAGCCGAAGCGCTGGGTCCGCTGCGGATCTCCGTCGACACACATGGCGGCCCCGCCAGCGGCGGTCGACTGATCGGCAAGGACGGCTCGCCGCTGGACCTCGACGGCTTCAAGAAGACCATCGAGTTCTATCTGACCGCCGTCTTCAACGTGATGCGCCTGTCGGCCGCGGCGATCGCCAAGACCGAGCCGCTCGACGAAGGCGCCCGCGGCGTCATCATCAACACCGCGTCCATCGCGGGTTACGAAGGCCAGATCGGCCAGCTGCCCTATGCGGCAGCCAAGGGTGGCGTGCTCGGTATGACGTTGGTCGCAGCACGCGATCTGTCGCCGCTGGGCATCCGCGTGGTCACCATCGCCCCCGGCACCATCAACACCCCGGCGTACGGCAAGGCGGCCGACCAGCTCGAGCAGTATTGGGCACCGCAGGTGCCGTTCCCGAAGCGCATGGGACGCTCGACGGAGTACGGCCAGCTGGCGCAGAGCATCATCGAGAACGATTACCTCAATGGCGAGGTCATTCGGCTCGACGGGGCATTGCGCTTCCCTCCCAAATGATTCCAGAGATGTCGCAGAATTGAGTGCGCGGTGAGCCTGGCCGGGAAGGTCGCTTTCGTCGCGGGAGCTAGCCGCGGCATCGGCGCGACGGTGGCCGCCGCGCTTGCCCGTGAGGGCGCCGCGGTCGCGGTCGCTGCGCGCTCCGAGCAGGAGGGCAGGGTTCCCGGCACGATCTACGCTGTCGCCGATGGCATCACCACGGGGGGCGGTCGTGCACTGCCGGTTCCGTGTGATGTCACCAGCGAGGAGTCGGTCCAAACCGCGCTTGAGACAACGGTTTCGGAGCTGGGGGGCATCGACATCCTCGTCGCCAACGCGGGGGTGCTGTGGCTGGGCCCGATCGAGTCGACGCCGCTGAAACGTTGGCAGTTGTGTCTGAACGTGAACCTGACCGGGGTGTTCCTGGTCACGAAAGCTGTCATCCCACACATAAAAGCGCGCGGCGGCGGGTCGCTGATCGCGGTCACCACGACGGGCGTCGGGATGGTCGACCACGGCTCGAACGCATACTGGGTGTCGAAGGCCGGCGTCGAGCGGCTCTATCTCGGACTCGCTGCCGACCTGCGGCCCGACAACATCGCGGTCAATTGCCTGAGCCCCTCGCGGGTCGTGCTCACCGAGGGCTGGCAGGCCGGCGGCGGCGGAATGGAGGTTCCGCCCGAGATGGTCGAGCCGCCGGAGGCGATGGCAAGCGCCGCAGTGCTTCTCGCCCAACAGGACGCGACCGGCGTGACCGGCACGGTTCAGCGCTCCGAAGCCCTCACCTTTTCGCGACCCTAACGCGAACGGGGTTATTTGTTCTTGGCGATCAGGCCGTCGACGATCTTGTTGAAGTCCGCGGTCCCGAAAGAGACGTACTCGGCGAGATTCGCGTAGTCCAGCGAAGCCATCACCGATTTCTCCAGTTGAATGTTCATCAGACGCTTGGTCGCCTCGACGGCCTGCTGCGGAAGTTCGATGAGCTTCTTCGCGCACGCGATGGCCTCGGCCACCGGATCCTCGACCACGTGGTTGGCCAGCCCGAGTTCGACGGCGCGCTGCGCTTTGATCCGCACACCCGTGAGCGCGAACTCCTTGGCCTGAAGCAGGCTGATCTGCGAACCCCACACAAGCGGGCCACCGTCGGCGGCGACGAGCCCGATCGAAACGTGCGGATCCGCGAAGAACGCGTTCTCGGCGATGTAGACCACGTCGGACAGGGCCGCCAGGCTGCAGCCCAGCCCCACAGCCGGACCATTGACCGCCGCAACCACAGGAATACGGCACCGCACCATGCCGATCACGAGGTCGCGGCCGTGCTTGATCGTCTTCTGTCGCAGCGCCTCGTTGTTGCGCAGCTCGTCGAGGTAGTTGAAGTCGCCACCAGCCGAGAACGCCCGCCCCGAACCGGTGATGACGGCAGCGCGCGCATCAGCGTCCTCGTTGAGCGCTTCCCAGATCTTGGCCAGGCCGACATGCAGGTTGTCGTTGACAGCGTTCAGGTCGTCGGGACGATTGAGCGTGATTACGCGTAGCGCACCGTCGGCCTCAACGGTGATTTCGTCTGGCATGTCGTACATGTCAAATCCTTCCGTTCCTCGTCGTCTGCTCGTCGCCGGGGCTCGTCGCCGCGCCGGCGCTCATCACACGCCCAAACCCAGAATGCGCGAAGCGATGATGTTCTTCTGAATCTGTGAGGTGCCGCCCATCACGCTCTGCGCGCGGCTGTACATGTAGGCGCCGAACAACTCGGGATCGCCAGTGCCGACGGTGGCCAGCGCGGCATGTCCGACCGACTGCTCGACCCACGTCATCAACAGCTTGTCGAGTGACCCCTGCGGCCCGTGCGTGATGCCGTCGAGTTGTTCCGACAGCCGCCTGCGCACGTGCAACCGCAGCATCTCGGTCTGCACCCAGGCCCACGACAACTCTTCAGGAGTCGAACCATCGACCCGGGAGGCCAGCTGCCGCACTAGTTTTCCGTAGCGGGCCGAGAAGCCCAACGTCGACGGTTCGCGTTCGTGGCTGACGACGGTCATCGCCAGCTTCCAGCCCTCGCCAGGAGCGCCGACCATGTTCTGGGCGGGCACCCTGGCGCCGTCGAACCCCACCTGACCGAACTCCTTGGTGACTCCGCTGATCATCTTCAGCGGGCGCTGCTCGATGCCCGGCTGGTGCATGTTGACGATGAACGCCGAAATGCCCCGGTGCTTCGGCACATCCTTGTCGGTGCGCGCGAGCACCAGGCACCAGTCGGCGACGTCGGAGTAACTGGTCCAGATCTTATGGCCGGAAATGACGTACTCGTCGCCCTCGCGAGTCGCGGTCGTTGTCAGCGACGCGAGGTCGGATCCCGCTCCCGGTTCGGAGAACCCCTGGCACCACCGCTCGGTGCCGTTGATCATCCCAGGCAGAAAGCGTTGCCGTAGTTCCTCATTGCCGTGGTGCGACAACCCCACCACCAGATATCCGAGGCTCGGTCGGGCCGGCGCGCCCGCCTTGGCGATCTCCTCGTCGACGATCACGTCGAAAACCGGTGGCAGGTCCTGCCCGCCGTACTCTGTCGGCCACGACGTGCCGAAGAACCCGGCCTGATAGAGCGCCTGGTGCCACTCCCCCTGACGGGCCCAGTACTCGTCACCCGATGTCGGGAACTTGCCCTTCTGTTCGGTCAGCCACCCGCGCAGCTTGTCGCGAAATGCCGCCTCGTCCGGTGAATCACGAAAGTCCAATGGACAGCTCCTCCAATTTCACGGGCCACACCTCGCGGGCGGCCAGCACGCGGCGCAGGTAGACGTGGGCCAGACACTCCCAGGTGTTGCCGATGCCGCCGTGCACCTGAATCGACGTCTCGCACACCGTCAGCGCCGCACGCCCGCAGTAGACCTTGGCGACCCGCGCGGCTTCGATGGCTTCGAGAGGCGACAGCTCGTCGACGGCCCAGGCGGCGTGGCGCAGCACGCTGATCGAGCCTTCGATCAACGCAAGGCTCTCGGCAAGAAGGTGGCCCACTGCCTGATACGAACCGATCGTTGCGCCGTACTGCTCGCGGACCTTGGCGTAGTCGACAGCCAGTGCATGCGTGCCGCGCGCCGAGCCCACGATATCGGCGCAGGTGGCAGTCAACGCCAGCGCCCGCCACCGTCCGGCGTCCTCGTCCGACAGCTCGCTCAACTCGGCTGGCGACTCCACCACGGCGGCAAGGCTGTTGGTGAGGTCGACGGACTCCGGCATGTGGGTCGACGACCACGAGCGGCCGAGCCGGCCGGCAAGGTCGTCGGCCAGGACGGGTCCGAGGAACGGCACGTCGACCAGGCCGCGGGCGAATTCCTCAGCGACGATCGCGATCTCGACACCAGAAGCGCCGTCGGATCTCAGCGACCGGAACCCCGTGTCGGACACGGCTTTCTCCAGCCGCGATTTCCGCGTTTGGTCGTCGAGATCGGCGACCGATCCCGGTCCCAGATCGTCGGCCAGCTTGGCGGCGGCCTCCCGCAGCTGTTGCTGCTCACTTGTCAGACGGACGTCCACAACCGCTCCTTCAGCACTCGGCGTAGCACCTTTCCTGATGGCAGACGCGGAATCTCGTCCACGAACGCGATGCGGGCCGGCCGCTTGTAAGACGCCAAACGGTCGCCGACCAAGCTCACCAGGGTGTCGGCATCCACGGGCTCACGCGCCTTCACCGCGGCGACGACCGCCTCACCGTTGACCGTGTCGGGCACCCCGAACACCGCGCAGTCATCGACTGCGGGGTGCCCGTGCAGCACGGCTTCGATCTCCGCGGGCGCGACCTGGAAGCCCCGCACCTTGATCATCTCCTTCGACCGGTCGGTGATCGACAGCCACCCTTGCTCATCGAGGAAGCCGACGTCGCCTGTGCGATACCAGCCGTCCGAAAATACCTCTGCCGTAGCCGAATCCGGCACGTATCCGGCCATCCTCGAATCCGAGCGCACCTGAATCTCACCGAGTTCGCCCGGTGCAAGGGGTTCGCCGCTGTCCAGCGACACCGTCCGAACGTCGACGCCCGGCACAGCACGCCCCACGGTGTCGAGGCGGCCGTTCTCGAGTTGGTTGCAGGCAATGACAGGCACTTCACTCGCACCGTATGCCGTCACCCAGTTGACACCCGCCCTGCGTGTCACGGTCTCGGCGACACTTTCGGTGACCGGCGTTGCACACCACATGACATAGCGCAGCGACGACAGGTCGTAGGTCTCGAGTTTCGGATGCGCGGCCAGGGCCAAAGCGATGGGCGCAACGGCCATTTCGATGGTGATCCGGTCGGCCTCGATGTGGTGCAACATCAGGTCGATGTCAAACCGCCGATGCAGACGGATCCAGCTGCCGGTATCGAGCGCCATGACGATGTTGAGCAGGCCCAGGATGTGCGACGGCGGTGTCATGACCTGCATACGATCACCGGCGGTCAACTGCAACGCGCTGCGCCAGTGCTGCACCGCGACAGCGAGTGAGCGGTGCGTGTGGCGCACTGCTTTGGGCATGCCGGTGGTGCCCGAACTGAAGACGAACAGCGCATCCGATCCGGGGTCGGGTTCCTCGAAAGCCCGCTTGCCCGCGGCGACCGACTCGTCGAGCGACAGCATCGGCATCGCCTCGGCGAGTACGGGGTGGTCGCCGACCGCGTGCGACGGTTTGGTCAGCGCCAGTGCGTGGTCGACCTCGGCTCGCTTCCATGCCGGACTCAACAGAACCGCCGACGCGGACAGCCGCCAAATGGCACGCAGCGCGACGACGAACTCGGGACGGTTCGACGACATGAGCGCCACCCGGTCCCCGGCGCGCACCCCGCGGTGTTCGAGCGTGGTCGCCATCCCGCTGGCCAACGCATCGAGTTGGGACAGCGTGTACTCACGCTCCTCGAAAGCGAGCGCGACCGACTCACTCACACCCTGTCTCCAACTCGCCGCGGCGGGCCATTACGATGATTGAGAATAGCGTATCAGTTAGCGAGAATGATATTCTCCCTTTGTCAGAACGTATGTACCAGGAGGAGTCGATGACGGCGGACCCGGCGCCGACCCCGCCCGTCGCCGACGCGAACGGGCAGGTGACGATCCTGCTCGATCGGAAGAAAGCGTCGGTGGCGCGCAAGGCCAACGAGACCCTTCTCGAGAGCGCCAGGCGCGCGGGCCTGTCCCCGCCGTTCTCCTGCGAAGCGGGCAACTGTGGCACCTGCATGGGCAAGCTCACCGAGGGCCACGCCACGATGCGCGTCAACGACGCCCTCGACGAGGACGAAGTCGAGGAGGGATACATCCTGACGTGCCAAGCTGTTCCGGACACCGACTCGGTGAGCGTTTCCTACGACGACTGAGGTGAGTGAACCTCTACGGCGCCGTGCTCGTCGATGCCGGGCGCGGGCCGGTACTCAGGCTGGTATCCATCGATCCGGATCGGGCTGCCCACCAATCGGTGCTCGCCGGCGGTCACGACCACCTCCGGAGTCGCCTCCAGGGCTTCGGGCAGCGTGCGTACCGCCGCCACCGGGATGCCGAGTGGGCTTAGGCGAGCCTCCCAATTCAACGCGGTATCGCCGGCCAACGCGGCCGCGACCAGGGCCAGCACCTCATCGCGGTTGGCGGCGCGCTCGGCCATCGTCGGGAAGCCCTCGATGCCGGCCTCGGCACTGAAGGTGCGCCAGAAACCGTCATGGGTGATGAACAGCGCCAGGTAGCCGTCCGCAGTCAAGAACAATTGCGCGGGAACGTAATAGGAGTGCGCACCGAACGGATAGCGCTGCGGCGCGGCACCGTCGTTCAGGTAGGCAGATGCCCGGTAGTTCAACTGCGAGAGCATCACATCGCGCAGACAGACGTCGACTTGGCCGCCGCGGTTGGACACGATCTGGGCGAGCAGGCCCAGTGCCGCCGTCAGTCCGGTGGAGTTGTCGGCCGACGAGTAACCGGGCAACGTGGGCGGTCCGTCTGGGTGTCCGGTCATCGCGGCGACGCCGGTCGCCGCCTGGATGACGTAGTCGAAGGCCGGGTCGTCGCCGCCGTCGAGCCCGAATCCGGTCAGCGCCACACACACAATGCGCTCGTTGTGCGCCCGAAGCGACTCGTAGGTCAGGCCGAGCCGCCGTATCGCCGACGGTTTCATATTCACCAGCAGCGCATGCGAATCGGCGACCAGTTCCCCCAGCCGCCGGCGTCCCGCATCCGACTGCAGGTCGAGCATCACGCTCTGCTTGTTGCGGTTCAGGCTCGCGAAGTAGCTATCGCTCACCTGGCGCGAGATCTCGCCACCTGGCGGCTCGATCTTGATGACCTCGGCGCCGAGGTCGGCCAGGAGCATCGTCGCGTACGGACCGGCCAACATCACGCCGACCTCGATGATGCGGATACCGGCCAGCGGTCCCTCGGTGGTCACCGCTGTGCGTTCTGGCTCTTCATGGCCTGCTCTTCGCCCGAGAGGCTCATCGCGGCGCAAGCGCTCATCGCAGGCGCTTCCCCAACTCCGCGATCACCTCACGCGTGCGGTATTTGGATGCCACGAGTTCGTCGCGGTTCTCGCCGATCGGCAGCAGCCGTACCGACAGGTCCGTCACACCCGCGTCGGCGAACATCTGGAATCGACGCAGGATCTGTTCCATGTCGCCCGCGGCGCACAGATCGCCGACGTTGCGCGCATCACCGCGGTCCAGCAGCCGCTGGTAGTTCGGCGATGTCTCCGCCTCCGCGAGAATGCGATTGGCCCGATCCTTGGCCGCGTCGATCTCCGAATTCGCGCAGAGGCACACGGGAATACCGGCGACGATGCGCGGCGCCGGCCTACCGGCTTCGGCGGCGGCCTTGTTGATCTTGGGCGCGATGTGCTCACCGATGGCTTTCTCGTCGGCCATCCACAGCACGGTGCCGTCGGCCCGCTCACCCGCGATCTGCAGCATCACCGGACCCAACGCGGCCACCAGCACCGGCAGCGGCTTCTCGGCGCCGAGCACGGTCGGGTTGTGCACCGTGAACGAATCGTTCTCCACATCGATATCGCCGGGACCGGCAAGAGCGGCGTTCAACACCTCGAGGTAGTCGCGGGTGTAGGCGGCCGGCTTCTCGTACGGGATGCCGAGCATGTCCCGCACGATCCAATGGTGCGAGGGACCGACGCCGAGCGCGAGCCGCCCACCGGCCATCGCGTGTACCGAAAGCGCTTGTCGCGCAAGCGCAATTGGGTGCTGTGCCTGCAGCGGGATCACCGCGGTGCCGAGTTCGATCCTGGATGTGTGCGCGGCCATCAGCGAGACCATCGTCAGGCAGTCGAAGTCGTTGGGCACCTGCGGCATCCACGCGGTGTCCATCCCCGCGGACTCGGCCCACTCGATATCCGACACGAGCTTGCTGATCTTGCGGGTCATGTCGCCCCGCTCGGCCCCGATCATCACGCCGAGTCTCATGTCATTCCCTCCGCCCGGCGGGTTGTCGCCGAATGTGCGTCCACTGCGAAAAGTGCGGCCGAAACCCGCGCTGAGCGCACGTTCGGGGGCGGCACCGCGGTCACCGGTGCGCCTTCTCGGTCAGCGCGCGCACGTCGCGAACCAGATCCTCCAGCGAGGTGCCGGTCGGGAACACGGCGGCCGCACCGGCTTCCAGCAATTTGGGCACGTCCGACTGCGGGATGGTGCCGCCGACCACAACCGCTATGTCTCCCGCATCTGCGGCGCGCAGGGCGTCCACGGTGCGCGCGGTGAGCGCCAGATGCGCACCGGACAGGATCGAAAGACCCACCAATGCAACGTCTTCCTGAAGGGCGATCGACACGATGTCCTCGATGCGCTGCCGGATGCCGGTGTAGATCACCTCGAACCCCGCGTCACGCAGGGTGCGCGCGACGATCTTGGCGCCGCGGTCGTGTCCGTCCAGGCCGGGCTTGGCCACTAGTACGCGAGTCGCCATCAGAACACCACCGGTTGCTGGAACTCGCCCCATACCGCTTTGAGCGCCGAGACCATCTCACCCACAGTGCAGTACGCGTTGGCGCAGTCGACCAGTTTATGCATCAGGTTGTCGTCACCTTCCGCGGCGCGCGACAGCGCAGCCAACGCATCCGTGACAGCGGCCGGGTCGCGCTCAGCCTTGACCTTGGACAGTCGCTTGAGCTGCAGATCGCGTCCTTCGGCGTCCAGTTCATATGTCGATATCTCCGGCGGTGGCTCGTCGACGACGAACTTGTTCACACCGACGACCGGACGCTCCCCCGATTCGATCTCCTGATGAATCTTGTACGCCTCGTCGGCGATCAGCCCTTGCAGGTATCCATCCTCGATGCAGCGCACCATGCCGCCGTGCTCTTCGAGATCGTGCATGATCTCGATGATCTTCTCTTCGGTCGCGTCGGTGAGCGCCTCGACGAAATACGATCCGCCGAGTGGATCGGCGACCTTCGCGACGCCGGTTTCGTACGCCAGGATCTGCTGGGTGCGCAGCGCCAGCGTCGCCGACTCCTCACTGGGCAGCGCGAACGGTTCGTCCCACGCGGCGGTGAACATCGACTGGACGCCGCCGAGGACCGACGCCAGCGACTCGTACGCGACGCGCACCAGGTTGTTCTGCGCCTGAGGCGCATACAGCGAAGCGCCTCCCGACACGCAGCCGAACCGGAACATCGACGCCTTGTCGCTGGTGGCGCCGTAGCGCTCGCGCACGATGGTCGCCCACCGCCGCCTGCCGGCCCGGTACTTGGCGATCTCCTCGAAGAAGTCGCCGTGGGTGTAGAAGAAGAACGAGATCTGCGGTGCGAACTTGTCGATGGTCATCCGGCCGCGCTCGACAACGGTGTCGCAGTAGGTGACGCCGTCGGCGAGCGTGAACGCCATCTCCTGCACGGCATTGGCGCCGGCGTCACGGAAGTGTGCGCCGGCCACCGAGATCGCGTTGAACCGCGGCACCTCGGCGGCGCAGAACTCGATGGTGTCGGCGATCAAACGCAGCGAGGGCTCCGGCGGCCAGATCCACGTGCCGCGCGACGCGTATTCCTTGAGGATGTCGTTCTGAATGGTGCCGGTGAGCTTCTCGCGAGGCACGCCCTTCTTCTCTGCGGCGGCCACGTAGAAGGCCAGCAGGATGGCAGCGGTGCCGTTGATGGTGAAGCTCGTGCTGATCTTGTCCAGCGGGATGCCGTCGAACAGGATCTCGGCGTCGGCCAGCGTGTCCACCGCGACTCCGACCCGGCCGACCTCCTCGCCGTACTCGGGGTCATCGGAGTCGTAACCGCACTGGGTGGGCAGGTCGAGCGCCACCGAGAGGCCGGTACCGCCCTGATCCAGCAGGTAGCGGTAGCGGCGATTGGACTCCTCGGCGGTGCCGAAACCCGAGTACTGGCGAAACGTCCACAGCTTGCCGCGATAGCCACTCGCGAAGTTGCCACGCGTGAATGGATACGCACCCGGCGCTGGCGGGTCGCTTTCCCGGTCCGCCGGTCCGTAGACGGGCTCGAGCGGCAGGCCGGACGGAGTCTGGACTGGGTCGGTCATCACGGATAACGTACTTGCAAAAAATGAGAATGCCAATACCGCAGTGCGCAAACGTGCAGTCAGAAGGACCTGTCGTCACCGGCGGTAAGCGGCCGAAGGTCCCGTACACAGCGATTATGGGATTCGCTTAGAATGAGAATGCCAATACCGCTTCCGGAGCATCATCGGTAGCATCATCAGGACTGCCCGTCCGAGGAGGCCCATGTCCCCGTTCACCGACCGCACACTCGTGGTCTCCGGCGGCAGCCGCGGCATCGGACTGGCGATCGCGCTCGGCGCGGCCAGGCGCGGCGCGAACGTCGTACTGCTGGCCAAGACGGCCGAACCCCACCCCACACTCCCCGGGACGGTCCACACGGCCGTCGCCGATGTCGAGGCGGCCGGCGGCAAGGGCGTGGCGGTCGTCGGCGATGTGCGCAAGGAAGAGGACGTGCAGCGCGCGGTCGACACCGCCGTCGAGCACTTCGGCGGCGTTGACGTCGTCATCAACAACGCCAGCGCCATCGCGACCGAACCCACCGAGCAGTTGTCGGCCAAGAAGTTCGATCTGATGATGGACATCAATGTCCGGGGCACATTCCTGCTGACCAAGGCGGCGCTGCCCTACCTGCGCAAATCCCCCAACGCCGCAGTGATCACGCTCGCGCCGCCCCTGAACATGAGCCCGCACTGGTTGGGCGCACACCCGACCTACACCCTGTCGAAGTACGGCATGACGCTGTTGTCGCTCGGGTGGGCCGCCGAATATGCCGACGCAGGCATCGGTTTCTCTTGCTTGTGGCCCGAGACCTACGTCGCGACCTCGGCGGTGGCCAACCTGGCCGAGGGAACACTGATGTCTTCGTCGCGCAGCCCCGAGATCATGGCCGACGCCGCGATCGAGATCCTGTCCCGGCGAGCGGGCGAGGTCAACGGCCAGTGCTACATCGACTCCGCGGTGCTCGCCGAGGCCGGTATGACCGACCTGACGCGCTATGGCGGTGGCGACAGCCCAATCCTTGATATCTTCGTCGACAAATCATGAGCATCTCATTGCTGCTCGAGATGGCCGTCTCGAGCAATCCGGACCGGACCGCGCTGGTGTCCGGCGAGATGCGGCTGACCACAACCGAACTGAGCAGCCTCGCTGACGGAGGCGCCGGAGTTGTCGCGTCCACAGGCGCATCACACGTCGTCTATGTCGGGCTCGGCGGCGCCATGCTGCCTCTTTTGCTGTTCTCCGCGGCCAAGGCCGGCATACCGGTCACCCCGCTGAACTACCGGTTGAGCGGTGACGGCTTGCGCGAACTCATCGACCGCCTGCCCCAGCCGTTGGTGGTGGCCGACGCCGACTACCGCGATGTCGTCGAGGGTACGGGCAAGAAGGTCATCAGTTCCGACGAGTTCCTGGCCGCTGCCCGCACCGCCGAACCTGTTGCCGAGTTCCCCGACCCCGAAGACGTCGGCGTGGTGTTGTTCACCTCGGGGACCACGTCGCGGCCCAAAGCAGTTGAGCTGACACACAACAACCTGACCAGCTACATCACCGGAACGGTCGAGTTCGACTCCGCCGAGCCCGGTGACGCGGCGCTGATCTGCGTGCCGCCGTACCACATCGCGGGGGTCAGCGCGGCGCTGTCGAATCTGTACGCCGGCCGAAAGATGGTGTATCTGCCGCAGTTCGACGCGGCGGAGTGGGTTCGGCTGGTGCGCGACGAGGGTGTCACGTCGGCGACCGTCGTGCCGACGATGCTCGACCGCATCGTGACGGCACTGGAGTCCGACGCGGTCTCGCTGCCCACCCTGCGCACTCTCGCATACGGCGGGTCCAAGGTCCCACTTCCGCTCGTACGCAAGGCACTTGCGCTGTTGCCAGAGGTCGGTTTCGTCAACGCCTATGGACTCACAGAGACCAGCTCGACGATTGCGGTACTGACCCCCGACGACCATCGGGCCGCGTTGAGCGCTACCGACGACGCAGGCCTTCGCCGGCTCGGTTCGGTCGGCAAGCCGGTGCCGGGAATCGAAGTGCAGATCCGCGGCGAGGACGGAACGGTGCTCGGGCCCGGCGAAACCGGCGAGTTGTTCGTCCGCGGCGATCAGGTGTCCGGCCGGTACGCCGAGATCGGATCGGTGCTCGACGCCGACGGCTGGTTCCCCACCAAGGACGTCGCGATGCTCGACGAGGACGGCTACCTGTTCATCGGCGGCCGGTCCGACGACACCATCATCCGCGGCGGCGAGAACATCGCGCCTGCCGAGATCGAGGACGTGCTGGTCGAACACCCTGCGGTACGCGACTGCGCGGTAGTCGGGCCCGAGGATCCGCAGTGGGGTCAGATCATCGTCGCGGTGGTGGTTGCCGCCGACGGCGCCGAGCCCGAGCCCGACGAACTGCGCGAGCATGTTCGCGCGCAGCTGCGCGGATCACGTACGCCGGATCGTGTGGTGTTCCGCGACGAGTTGCCGACCAACGCGACCGGCAAGGTGCTACGCCGCGAGCTGATCGCCGAACTGACAGCCGAGAACGGCGCGCACGCGAGGAGCGCGAAATGAAAAGGAGCTCAACATGATCAAGAACGGCACCCGGCTGCAGAGCCAGGTCTGCGATACCCAGGTGATCGTCGTGCGCAGCGCCGAGAGCCTCGACGATCTGCGTGCGGGCGGGGTGCCGATGGTGCCGTTGGACAGCAAGGATGATCCGGCGAAGTCGTCCGAACTCACCATTGACCCCGAGTTCTCCGACGGCAACGTGATGGGCAAGCGCTACGTCGACGAGAACGGCGCCGAGGTGCTCGTCACCAAGGCCGGTGCGGGGACGCTGTCGGTCGGCGCCACAGCGCTCACCCTCAAAGAAGCCAAGCCGCTGCCGGCCAGCGACTGATACCTTCGGCCGGGTGAGGCCACGTCGCCTGCTGGTCCGTTATGCCGCCGGCCTGACGTTCGCCTATCTGCTGACCACGACCGAGGTAACGGCGCTCGTTGTGTCGCTGACCGGGCGCGGTGACCCCTCAAGCACGATCATCGTCGCCACGGTGGGCCTGATCGCCGCAGGCACCGTCACCGTCGCGATCGGAGCGGTGCGCATCGTGTCCCCGGCGCTGCGTTGGCTCGACCGCAGGGAGCCGACGGATTCCGAGCGCAGAACCGCGCTGAAGACGATGCGCAGGCAGTCGGCGCTGACCACCGCACCCTGGGTTCTTTCCGCTGCGGTGATGATTCCGTTGAACCTCGGCGCGGAGCCGGAAATGCAGGTGGTGATCGCCTCGGCTCTGCTGTTCGGAGCCATCGCGACGGTGTGCACCGGCTTCCTGTTCACCATGCGAACCCTTCGACCGATGCTGGCGGGTGTCACCAAGGATTTCAGCGAGATCACGCCGCTGACCGCCCCGGGGGTCCGGGCGAGGTTGCTTCTCGCATGGACGGTGTGCACAGCGCTTCCGGGTATCGCCATCGCCTCCCTTCTGGTCATGCGGTCGCGAGGCTGGATCATCGAGGAATCCACGCCGATCGAACTCGCACTCCTCGTGCTGGCACTCGTCGCGGTCGCCCTCGGCCTGCGGGCCATGATCCTGGTGTCGATCTCCATCTCCGACCCGGTGGGTGAGGTCGTGGCGGCGATGGCCGATGTCGAACGCGGCCGAATCGACCGGACGCTCGACGTCTACGAATGGTCTGAAATCGGCCATCTGCAAAGCGGTTTCAACCGAATGGTGGCCGGACTGCGCGAACGTGAGCGCCTTCGTGACCTGTTCGGCAGGCACGTCGGCGAAGAGGTCGTTCGCCGCGCCGTCGAGGAGAACGAGTCGCTGTCCGGCGACGAGCGTGACGTCGCGATCCTGTTCATCGACCTGGTGGGCTCGACGCAACTGACGGCGGTGCACGAACCGTCCGAGGTCGCCGAGATCCTCAACGAGTTCTTTCGGATCGTCGTCCACGAGGTCGACAAACGCCACGGTCTGATCAACAAGTTCCAGGGTGACGCCGCGCTCGCGGTGTTCGGCGCGCCCTTGCGCATCGACGGTCCGGCCTCGGCCGCATTGGCAACGGCCCGGGTGCTCGCCACCGAATTGCGTCGGCTGCCCGTCGATTACGGTATCGGCGTCTCGGCAGGCCCCGTCTTCGCCGGAAACATCGGTGCGGAGAACCGCTACGAGTACACCGTCGTCGGCGATGCGGTCAACGAGGCCGCGCGACTGGCCGACCGCGCCAAGGGTTTCGAGAGCAGGGTGCTGTGCTCGGATGCCGCTATCGGCCGCGCGGACGAGACCGAGCGCCTGCGGTGGACGGCGCGCGGCGCGGAGGTGCTACGCGGCAGGTCGGAGTCGACGCGGATGTCGACGCCTGTCGGCTAGGCATGTCGACTCGTCACCCCACCGTCGACCACGAGGTGGCTGCCGGTGACGAACGACGCTTTGGGCGACATCAGAAACGCCACCGCCGCACCGACTTCCGCGGGCTGTCCGATGCGACCCAGCGGTGCCGCCTGCTCGAAGCCGGTGCGAACCTCGTCGATGTCCAGTGCCATCTGCAGCATCGGCGTCTGAATGAAGCCGGGACACACCGCGTTGATGCGAATGCCCAACGGCCCCAGTTGCGCCGCCATCGACCGGGTCATCCCCAGCACGCCCGCCTTGGACGCGCAGTACGCGGGAATGTAGGGATTGGCGGCCAGACCCTCGATGCTGGCGATCCCGACGATCGCCGGGCCCGCACCCGCTTCCGCACTCCGTTCCAGATACGGCAGCAGCAGCTGAACCAACAGCGCTTGCGCGCGCAGGTTGACGTCGAGCACTGCGTCCCACGACGCCTCGGTGAATGCGCCCACGGGTTCGGGCAACACCCGCCCCGCGGCGTGCACCAGCCCGTCGATACCACTCAGCGCGGCGTCGGCCGCCTCGACGGCGGCCCGCATGGCCTCGGTATCGCAGACGTCCACCACCGCAGCCGGCATGCCGAGACCGTCCGCGACGGCGCCCACCTCCGGCGAGATGTCCCACAACGCCACCCTTCGGCCATCGGCCACCAGCGCCTCGGCGCTGGCCCTGCCGATCCCCGACGCCGCTCCGGTCACCACCACACCGCTCACATCCACCTCATTCGTCAGGTCCCGAGTTACTTGCATAGCGCAACGGGGAATGCAGGAGTATGGCTTTGGGTACCGCGGAGTCGGCGGTCGCGGCACGAACCCGAATCCGGGCCGGTCGGCATGCCGGTCCGACGAGCGGGCTCGCCCCCGGCTTCGCGCAGGCCAACCTCGTCGTGCTGGCCGCCGATGAGGCGCTGGACTTCCTGCGGTTCTGCGTGCGCAACCCGAGATCCTGCCCGCTTCTCGAAGTGACCGACATCGGGTCACCGCATCCGGTCGCGCTCGCTGCCGATGCCGATCTGCGGACCGACCTCCCGCGTTACCGTGTCTTTCGCGACGGCGAACTCGTCGACGAACCGACCGACGTGACGCGCTACTGGCGTGAGGACCTCGTCGGATTCCTGCTCGGCTGCTCGTTCACCTTCGAGTGGGCGCTCGCCGCGGCCGGCCTGCCGCTCGCGCATCAGGCGCAGGGCGTCAACGTCCCGATGTACCTCACGTCGCGACGCTGTGTGCCCGCCGGGCCCTTCGCCGGCCCGCTCGTCGTGTCGATGCGGCCCTTCGCACCCGAGGACATTCCCCGCGCCGCCGCGGTCGCCGCGCGGTTCCCAGCCATGCACGGAGCGCCCGTTCACATCGGGGACCCCGCCGCGCTCGGCATCGCCGACCTTTCTGCGCCCGACTTCGGCGACCCGGTTCGGATCGGGCCCGGAGAAGTCCCGGTCTTCTGGGCGTGCGGGGTGACGCCGCAGGCTGTCGCACTCGAGTCCCGTCCGGGGCTGGCGATCTTTCACGCGCCCGGCCATATGTTCATCACCGATCGAGCCCATGTCGAATTCGATTGTCAGGAGCAAGCGCTATGACCGTCCATGACACGCCTCGGCGGCACGTCGAACCCGTGGAGATCCGCAGAGCAGTGCGCGGCGCCGCGATCGGCAACACCGTCGAATGGTTCGACTTCGCGATCTACGGCTTCCTGGCGACCTACATCGCGGAGAAGTTCTTCCCGCCCGGCGACGAAACGGCGGCGCTGCTCAACACGTTCGCGGTCTTTGCCGCGGCGTTCTTCATGCGGCCTCTCGGCGGGTTCTTCTTCGGACCGCTCGGCGACCGGATAGGTAGGCAACGAGTACTCGCCCTTGTCATCATTCTGATGTCGGTCTCGACGCTGGCTATCGGTTTGGTGCCCAGCTACGACACCATCGGCGTGTTCGCGCCGCTGCTGCTGCTGTTCCTGCGGTGCGTGCAAGGTTTTTCGGCGGGCGGCGAATACGGCAGCGGTGCGTGCTTTCTGGCCGAGTACGCGCCCGACAAACATCGCGGTTTCGTCGTGTCCTTCCTGGTGTGGTCGGTGGTCGTGGGGTTCCTCCTCGGGTCGGTGACGGTCACCGGACTCGAGACGCTGCTGTCGGAAAGCGCGATGGACTCCTACGGTTGGCGCATCCCGTTCCTGATCGCCGGTGCGCTCGGCGTGGTCGGGCTCTACATCCGGTTGCGTCTCGGTGACACACCGGACTTCGAGCAACTGCGCGACGAGGGCGAAGTCGCATCGTCTCCGCTGAAGGAGGCGATGCGGACATCGTGGCGACCGATTCTTCAGATCACCGGCCTGGTGATCGTCCACAACGTCGGTTTCTACATCGTCTTCACCTTCCTGCCAAGCTATTTCACCAAGACGCTCGAGTTCACCAAGACCGACGCGTTCGTGTCGATCACAATCGCCAGCCTGGTGGCGATGATCCTGATTCCCCCGCTCGGCGCCCTGTCCGACCGGATCGGCCGCAAACCGTTGCTGTTCGCGGGCGCGCTCGGCTTCGCCATCTTCGCCTACCCGCTGTTCGTGTTGCTCAACACCGGTTCGCTCGTCGCGGCGATCGCCGCACACGCGGCGCTGGCGGCCATCGAGTCGGTGTTCGTGTGCGCCTCGCTGGCCGCGGGTGCGGAGTTGTTCGCGACCAGGGTGCGCTCCAGCGGCTACTCGATCGGCTACAACGTGTCCGTCGCGGTGTTCGGCGGCACGGCGCCCTACGTCGCGACGTGGCTGGTGGACCGGACCGGAAACGACATCTCGCCCGCCTATTACGTCATCGCCGCCGCCGTCGCCACCTTCCTGACGGTGCTCACGATGCGCGAGACCGCGGGCAGGCCGCTGAGCCGCCTCGTCGAAAAGCAGATAGCGCACACGGATTCGCCACGAACGGCGCGCCACGGTGGCGAGGGCTAGCAGACTCGACGCCATGACGACGACAGTCCCCCAGCGCACGTCACCGCTGCGCGTGGCACTGGCCAGCTTCATCGGAACGACGGTCGAGTTCTACGACTTCCTCATCTACGGCACGGCGGCGGCGCTGGTCTTTCCCGAGTTGTTCTTCCCCGCGGTGTCGCCCGCGACGGGACTGCTGTTGTCGTTCGCGACATTCGGCGTCGGATTCGTCGCCCGTCCGCTCGGCGGCATCGTGTTCGGCCACTTCGGCGACCGCCTCGGACGTAAACGCATGCTGGTGTACTCGCTGCTGGTGATGGGCGGCGCGACGGTTCTCATCGGCCTACTGCCCACGTATGAGCAGATTGGCTTGGCGGCCCCAATCCTGTTGACGTTGTTGCGGCTTGCCCAGGGATTCGCCGTCGGCGGTGAATGGGGCGGGGCCACGCTGATGGCCGTCGAGCACGCGTCTGACGGGCGCAAGGGGCTGTATGGTGCCTTTCCGCAGATGGGCGCGCCCGCGGGCACCGCCACCGCGACGCTGGCGTTCTACCTGGTTTCTCTGCTGTCCGACAACCAGTTCCTGGCATGGGGCTGGCGTATCCCGTTCTTGGCCAGCGCGGTGCTGATCGTCATCGGCCTGGCGATCCGGTTGTCGCTGACCGAGAGTCCCGATTTCGACGCGGTACGTCAACGCTCCGAAGTCGCGCGCATGCCGATCGCGGATGCGTTCCGCAGGCACTGGAAGCAGATTCTTCTGGTCGCGGGCGCATACCTTTCACAAGGCGTGTTCGCCTACATCTGTGTGGCATATCTGGTGTCGTACGGCACGACGGTCGCCGGAATTGACCGCACCCAAGCACTTTTCGGGGTGTTCGTCGCCGCGGTGGTCGCCGTCGCGACCTATCCGGCGCTCGGCGCGCTGTCGGACGTCGTCGGCCGCAAGCCGGTGTTCCTCGCGGGTGTCGTCGCGATGGGAGTGGTGATCTGGCCCGCATTCGTGTTGATCAACACCGGGAACTCGGCGATGTTCATGCTCGCGCTGCTGCTGGTGTTCGGGCTCGCGATGGCGCCCGCCGCCGGCGTGACAGGCTCGTTGTTCAGCCTCGCGTTCGACGCCGACGTTCGCTACAGCGGCGTGTCCATCGGCTACACGCTGTCGCAGGTGCTGGGTTCGGCGTTCGCACCGACGATCGCCACCGCGCTTTACGGCGCGACCAAATCGAGCAACTCGATCGTCGCCTATCTCGTTGTGGTGTCGGTGATCTCCGCTGTCTCGGCCTGCTTCCTTCCGGGCGCGTGGACCCGCCGAGACCGGCGCTGATCAGGGTCCGTCGGCTGAGCCGACAATCAGGGTTCGTCGGCTGAGCCGACAATCAAGCCTTTGCGAGCTGCTTCTCGTTGTAGAGCCGAGCCCATTCCTTGCGCGGCCGGATCGAGACATCGACGTCGGTGGCCTTGGCGCGCAGCGCGCCGGCCGTCGCCTGTTCGCGCGGTGTCAGCTTGAAGGGGTCCCAATTGAAGAACCGGCAGGAGTTCTGCCAGGTGATCTTGTTGATGTCGCTGTCGTCGGCGCCCGCCGCGTTCAGTTCGGCCAACACCTGCTCGGGTGCGTCGGGCCAGAAGCAGTCGGAGTGCGGGTAGTCGCACTCCCAGGCGATGATGTCGATGCCGATCTCGTGACGCAGTTTCAGCGATGTCTTGTCGGTGACGTAGCAGGCCAGGGAATGCTCACGGAACACGTCGCTGGGCAGCTTGTCGCCGAAGTCGCGGCGCAGCCACTTCTGGTTGGTGTAGTGCCGGTCGCTGCGATCCAGATAGAAAGGGATCCAACCGATCCCGCCTTCGGAGAAGGCGAACTTCAGGTCGGGGTAGTTGCGCATCGCGGGGCCCCACAGCAGATCCTGCGCGCACATCGCCGATACCTGGGTGGCCAGGATGATCAGGTTGTCGATCGGCGCGTTGGGCGCCATGCTGATCGCCCCGAACCCCGTCCCGATGTGCAGGCACATCACGACGTTCTCCTCCGACAACGTCCGGAACACCGGACCCCAGTACTCCTCGTCGTGATAGCTCGGAAGTCCCTCCAGGTGAGGCAGTTCGGGCATGGTGACCGCCCGGCAGCCCTTGGCCGCGACCCGGCGGATCTCGGCGCACATCGCTTCGGGATTCCATGTCGGCAGCACCGCAATCGGAATGAAGCGGTCCGGGTAGGAACCGGCCCACTCGTCGATGTGCCAGTCGTTGTAGGCCGACACCATCACCAGGGTGACCTCCTCGCGGTGCATGTTGAGGTGCCGCGCGGAGAACCCGGTGAAGGTGGGGAAGCACATCGAGGCGAGAATGCCGTTGCGGTTCATGTCGCGGACGCGCTCGTGCACGTCATACACCCCCGGGCGCATCTCGGCGAAGCCCGCGGGGTCGCGGCCCCACTCCTCGGCCGGCCAGGACACCACGGCGTTGAGCCCGCTCACGCCCTGCGGCCTGCCTTGATACATCCACTGGTCGACGCCCTTGTCGTCGGTGACCACGATCGGCGCCTCGTCCTTGTACTTGGCCGGGACATGGCGCAGGAACATGTCGGGAGGTTCCACGACGTGGTCGTCGATGCTCACCAGGATCAGGTCGTCGATGTTCATATCCCAAGTAGTACCGTCTAACAACGTGACCGTCTCCGCGCTTTCGGACAGGAATTTAGCCGAAACGGCCAAGCTCGGTGGCCGGGTCATCGAGTTGCGCCGAGGCGGCCGCGCGTTGGGGGGCAGCTACCTCTACGAGGGTGACGGGCTGATCACCGGTTGGCACTCGCACGAAGTGCACCAGATCGAGTACGCCATCGGCGGCGTCGTGGAGGTCGAAACCGACGCCGCGCACTATCTCCTGCCGCCACAGCAGGCAGCCTGGCTGCCGGCCGGCCTGGCGCATCAGGCGACAATGAACGCCGACGTCAAGACCGTCGCGGTGATGTTCGACCCGCAGTTGATTCCCGATCCGGGTGACCGCGCCCGCATCCTGGCGGTGTCGCCCCTGATCCGGGAGATGATGATCTACGCGCTGAGGTGGCCGATCGACCGTTCACACGGTGACGAGGTTTCCGACGGCTTCTTCCGCACCCTGGCACACCTGGTTTCGGAGGCGCTCGATCACGAGGCGCCGCTGAGCCTGCCGACCTCTGACCATCCGATCGTGTCGTCGGCGATGGCCTACACCAAGGCGCACCTGGACTCGGTGACGGCCGACGACGTCAGCCGTGCGGTCGCGGTGTCGGAGCGCACGCTGCGGCGACTGTTCCACGACACACTCGGCCTGTCCTGGCGCGCCTACCTGCTGCACGCGAGGATGCTGCGGGCGATGGCGCTGCTGGCCTCCCCCACACAATCGGTTCAGGAGGCGGCGACGGCGGTCGGCTTCGACAGCCTCAGTTCCTTCACCCGGGCATTCAGCCAGTTCTGCGGGGAAACCCCGACCACGTACCGCAAGCGCGTCGGGGGCACGTAAGCCCGGGCGCTACTCGTCGTCGTAGTCATGGGTGTGGCGAAGCTGCCCCTCGCGCAGCAGCGCGTCCGTGGCGGTCTGCCAGCGGCGGAGCTGGTCCGGCGAATCGAAGCGCTCAGGCAGATGCCGCTCGATGTGGCCGCGCAGGATGAGCGTGCCCAGCGCCAGCACCAGCGCGTTGAGCGCCGCCCAGGTCATATCGAGATCGGGCCGTGTCTCGCCGTTGTCCCGGCGCTGTTCCCAGCGCGCCATGCCGAGTTCCGCCAGCTGGTCGAAGATCATGTTGCCCAACGGGCTGCCGTCGACGAGTGCTCGCCCCACGTAGTCCACGATGACGGGCTGCTCGCGGATGAATCTCACGACTCGATTTCCGATCTCGACAATGGAGTCTGCCGGTGGGTCGGGAATGGGTCGCGACACCGTCGCGAGCACCGTGCCCATGACGTGGTCGTCCACGGCCTTGATCAGACCGGCTTTGGTCGCGAAATGGTGCTGGACAAGCCCGAGGGACACTCCCGCGGCACCCGCGACCGTTCGCAGCGACGTGGCCGACGCCCCGTCCCGCGCGAAGCAGTTCAAAGCGGCGTTGCGAATCCGCTCGACACTCGAGAGCTCGTCCGCTCCGCTTCCGTCAATTTCCGACAGCACAGTCAATATTCACCCACAGGTTCGGTTTGCCCGCCCGGGGCGGTGGGCAATACGTCTGTAACGGATTTCCGATACAATTGTATTGTCAGTTGATCGGTTAAGAGAAGTCCCAGGTCAGAGGTTTTACGTCGGGGGACACCGAACATCAATCGCGCAATATCGGGGGAGGCGAACTCTGTGACGGTCACAAATTCGATAGAGATCGCAGACCTTCCGGCCCTGCCGTGCATGCGCGATCCGGACCGGTGGACGACAGTCGCCGACGACGGCGCCAAGGCGCTTTGCCGTGAATGTCCACGTCGTTGGAAGTGCGCGCAGGAAGCGTGTGAGACGTCGGGCGCCGAAGGGCTGTGGGCGGGCATTCTGATCCCCCATGCTGGTCGCGGACGGCGCTTCGCACTCAAGCAATTACGCGCCCTCGCCGAGCGCAACGGATACCCCGTCCGAAAAAACTGAGTTTCAACGCTCCGCGAATTGGGCAACTTCTGAGCAACCATATCGGGTTAGCTGACAGGAGTGGACCATGCGCGACGGGGACCCCGCGGGCACCAAGGAACCGATGGCAGAGGCGATCGGCACCACCGGCCTCTTCCTCAACGTCACCGCAGTAATCGCCATCGCAGTTTGCCTCGCCGGCTGGACCTCGTCCGATGCCACACTCGCGCTGCTGGCCGGCGCCATCGCGGTCATCAGCTTCGTCAGCAGCATCCTGTGCTTCCTCGCGCAGGCGGAGGAACGCGAGCGCCAGCAGGTCACGGTTAGCTGACCTGAGCCCGTGCTGACCGCGGTGTACTTCGGTTTGGCCGCGTCGAGCGCGCTCGTCATCGGCGCGCTCGTCGGGGCCCGCTGGGACGCGCCCAAGCGCCTGACCGGAGTGCTTCTTGCCTTCGCCAGCGGGGCGCTCATCTCGGCGCTGGCATTCGAGTTGTTCGAGGAATCGTTCCACTTGGGCGGCGCGGTGCGCGCCGGTCTCGGGTTGTTGGCGGGTGCGGCGACGTTCGTTGCCGTCGACACGCTGCTGGACCGCTACGTCAGCGGCAAGTCCGGGCCCGACGAGCGCGAGATGATGGCGAGCGGCGCGCGGAAAGGTGTGGGACTGGCGCTGCTCGCGGCGGTGACGCTCGACGGCGTACCGGAGAACCTCGCGCTGGGAGTGTCGTTGGTCAGTGGCGCCTCGCTGTCGCTGCTGGTGGCGATCTTCTTCTCCAACCTGCCCGAGTCTCTGGTCGGCGCTGTCGCGATGCGCAACGGCGGAATGAGTCCACGCACGGTGGTGATGACGTGGGTGGCCTGCGCGGTCCTGTTGGCCGCTGCGGTCGTCCTCGGGCGGGCAACCGCGAGCGGCATGAGCGAGGACATTCTCTCGGTGGCGCTGGCCTTCGCGGGGGGCGCGGTGCTGGCGTCGTTGGCCGACACACTGATGCCAGAGGCGTTCGAGCACGGCCGGCCACTGAACGCCTTCGCCACCGCGGCCGGCTTCTTCCTGTCGTTCGTGCTGGCCGCCTAGGAATCCTCGCCGACGAAATAAGCTGTGCGGGTGGCATCCACGCGCGACGAGACCGTCGCCGGGGGCGGGCAGTGCACGGTGGTGGTGGACGACATGCCCGACGAGCGTCATCGAGAAGAGTGCGCGAGGGGGGAGTCGAACCCCCACGTCCGTCCGGACAATAGAACCTAAATCTATCGCGTCTGCCATTCCGCCACTCGCGCGTGGGCGTGCCGATCCTACCGCTTCGCTTCAGGTCGGACTTGTCGGCGGAGCGGGATACCTTTCGCACCACGCGATCGGCCGAGCAGTTCCAACGAGGCGAAACATCTCATGGCCGAAGGCACAAGCACGAACGGCCAATCAAGCCACAACCCGGCGCCACCGCCCGCCTCGGCGAGTTCGTCGGGCCGAAGTCCCGCGCGGTACCGTTGGACGGTGTCCACTACGCGGCGTAGCAGACCGGCGCTCATCCTTTTGGTGATCGTCGGCGCTACCGGTTGCCTGGCGCTGGCCTGGTGGCAGTGGACCCGTTTCGAGTCCTCGTCGGGCAGCTTTCAGAACCTCGGCTATGCGTTGCAGTGGCCGCTGTTCGCCGGCTTCGTCGTGTACGCCTACTACAAGTTCGTGCGCTACGAAGAAGCCCCACCCGAGCCGCGGCGACCCGACGAGGTCACCGAGATCCCCGACGGCCTGCTGCCCGAAAGGCCCAGAGCGACAACCGCTTCGGACGCCGACCCCGCGCTGCGCGAATACAATGCCTACCTCGCCGAACTGGCGAAGAACGACAAGGAACAACCGACGACATGACCGATACCACCTCGCCATCCGTCGAAAGCATCCGTAAGGCGCTGCTGGGCTACCGTGTGCTCGCCTGGACGACGGGCATCTGGCTCATCGCTCTGTGCTACGAGATGGTGATGAAGTACGTCTACGGCGTGGAGGGGTTGAATTGGATCGCCGTCGTTCACGGCTGGGTCTACTTCATCTACCTGCTCTTCACCGCCAACCTCGCGGTCAAGGTTCGCTGGCCCATCGCCAAGACCATCGGCGTGCTGCTCGCAGGCACCATTCCGCTTGTCGGAATCGTCGTCGAGCAGGTGCAGACCAAGGAGATCAAGGACCGCTTCGGTCTGTGACCAACGCCAGGTCGTCGGCAGCATCGTCCACAGACTGCGCGTCGGGTTTCGGGATGGCCAGCGCGATCAGCGCAGCGACGAGAGCCGCGCCCGCCGCGATCAGCAGTGCCGCGCGAAGGCCTGCCAAAGACGGCACCTGCTGACCCGCCAAGGTGGTGGTCATCGCCGCGAGCACCGCACCGATCACCGCGCTGGAGATCGAGGTGCCCAACGACCGTGCGAGCGCATTGATTCCGTTGGCCGCCGCCGTCTCTGACATCGGCACGGCTGCGTTGATCAACGCGGGCAGCGAGGAGAACGCGAAGCCCACCCCGACGCTGACCAAGACGTTGAACACGCACAGCTGCCACGCGCTGTTCATCAGCCACAGTCCGGCAAGATAGCCACCGGCGACGATCGACGCCCCGACGATCAACGTAAAGCGCGGACCACGCACGGCCGCCACCCGTGCCGCTATCGGCGACGACAGCATCATCGCCAGCCCGCCCGGCGCCATCCACAAGCCGGTGTTCAGCAGCGACTGGCCCAGCCCGTAGCCCGTCTCGCTGGGCAACTCGAGGATCTGGGGGGCGATCAACGACATCGCGAACAGCGAGAACCCCACCGCGATCGACGCCAGGTTCGTCGTCAGCACCGGGCGCCTCGCCGTCGTCCGCAGATCGACCGTCGGCGAGGCCACCCGCAACTGCCAGAACCCGAACAGCACGAAGGTCACCAGCGACCCGCCGAACAACCCCAGCGTGATCGCGCTCGTCCAGCCCCAGCTGGACCCCTTCGAGATCGCCAGCAGCAGCGCGATCAACCCGGCGGCAAGCCCGAGCGCCCCGAGCGGATCCAGTCGGTCCGCCGACGTGGCCGGTACCGCGGGCACCAACGTCGCGAACAGCACCAGGCCGAGCGCGCCGAGGCCCGCAGACACCCAGAACAGCATGTGCCAGTCGAAGTTCTCGGCGATGACCGCCGACAGTGGCAGGCCGAGTGCACCACCGACACCGAGGGAGGAACTCATCAAACCCATTGCGCTGCCGACCTTCTCGGGCGGTACCGCCGACCGCAGCACGCTGATGCCCAGCGGGATGATCGGGATGCCGAAGCCCTGCAGTGCCCTGCCGATGATCAGCGGCAACAGCGAGCTCGTCAGCGCGGCCACCAGAGAGCCAACCGTCAGTGCGATCGCACAGGCCATCAGGATCGGCTTCGGCCCGTACATGTCGCCGAGGCGACCGAACACCGGAGTCGCGACCGCGGCCGTCAGCAACGTCGCGGTGATCGTCCACGACGCGTTGGCCGGACTGGTCTGCAGCAGCGTCGGCAGTTCGGGGATCAACGGAATGATCAGCGTCTGCATCAGCGAGACGCTGATGCCGGCGGCGGCGAGCACCGCGACGAGAACGCCGGGATGCCGGTTCACTGTCGTACGGTCGCCGGCAGGCACTCGGGGATAGTACCCATTAGGTAGCCTATATAAAATTTGGCGGCGTCCGTCAGCTAGCCGGCGGCCAGCTCGCGCAGCGCAGGAACCAGCAGAGCCAGCGCACGTCCGCGATGCGACTGCGCATCCTTCTCCGGCGGGCTCAACTCCGCTGCCGTACGCGAAGAACCCGACGGCAGGAAGACCGGGTCGTAGCCGAACCCACCATCTCCGCGCGACGTCCGCACGATGCTGCCCCGCCATTCGCCGCGCACGACGAGTTCGCGTGCGGCTGACACCAGGGCGCACGCCGACACGAACGCGGCGCCGCGCCGCTCGTCGGGTACGTCGGACATCTGCCCCAACAGCAGCGCGGTGTTGGCGGCGTCGTCGCCGTGACGGCCCGACCAGCGCGCCGACAGCACACCCGGCATCCCGTTGAGCGCGTCGACTTCCAGCCCACTGTCGTCGGCGACTGAGGCCAGGCCCGTCGCCCGGTATGCGTCGCGCGCCTTGGCCAACGCGTTCTCCTCGAACGTCGCGCCGGTCTCGGGAGCCTCGTCGAATGCGGCGACATCGTCGAGCGACAGCAGCGTCAGGCCAGACACGCCCGCGGCGTCGAGCACCCGGTGCAACTCCGCCAGCTTCTTGCGATTGCGGCTGGCCACCAGCAGCGAGGTCAGCTTCCGAACGCCTTCTTGGGCGGGTCAGCCGATTCAGGCAGCGCGCCGGGATACGGCAATTCCAGAGCCTCACGCTGGATGACGAACACCTGCTCGCACGCGGCCATCGCGGCGTCGAGCATCTTGTCCAGCGTCGACCGCGGGAACGTCGCGCCCTCACCGGTGCCCTGAATCTCGACCAGAGTTCCGGTGTCGGTCGCGACGACATTCATGTCGACCTCGGCGCGCGAGTCCTCGGTGTAGGGCAGGTCCACCCGAATCCGTCCGTCGACCACTCCGACGCTGACCGCGGCGATGGCGCACGACAGCGGTCGCGGGTCGGAGAGCTTCCCCGCCGTCGACAGGTAGGTCACCGCGTCGGCCAGCGCGACGTAAGCGCCGGTGATCGCAGCGGTGCGGGTGCCGCCGTCGGCCTGCAGGACGTCGCAGTCGATCGCGATCGTGTTCTCCCCCAGCGCCCCGAGGTCGATGCAGGCACGAAGCGAGCGGCCGACGAGGCGGCTGATCTCCTGGGTTCGGCCACCGACGCGGCCCTTCACCGACTCGCGGTCGGACCGGTCATGGGTGGCCGCCGGCAGCATCGCGTATTCGGCCGTCAGCCACCCCTGCCCGGACCCCTTACGCCACCGCGGCACGCCCTCGGTGACGCTTGCCGTGCACATGACCCGGGTCTCGCCGAACTCCACGAGCACCGATCCAGCGGGATGCGTGGTGAAGCCACGGGTGATGCGGACCGGCCGCAACTCGTCGTCGAGCCTGCCGTCTTCTCGTCTGGACACGGGCCAACCCTATCGGGTCGCTCCGACGCGATCCGCGCACGCGAGGAGCAGATCAGGCGTCAGGAGCGCGTTACCTCAAATGTCTCATTACAGACGACCGCATGCACCGGTCCGTGGAACTCGGCCTTGGCCTCGCTGATCACGTCCTCGCGCGACGTCCACGGTGGAATGTGAGTGAGAAGTAGTTCGCCCACCCCGGCTTGGGCCGCGGCGCGACCGGCCTCGGTGCCCGACAGGTGCAGCTTCGGCGGATTCGACGGCGAGTGCGTCCACGACGCCTCGCACAGGAACACGTCGGCGCCGCGCGCCAGATCGACCAGCGTCTCGCAGTAGCCGGTGTCACCGCTGTAGACGAGCGTCGCGCCGGATGGGTCGGTGATCCGCATTCCGTAGGACTCGGTCGGATGGCAAACAAGCCGCGGCGTCACCGACAGCGTGCCGATCTGCACGGCCTGGTTGTCGGTCCAGTGACGGATGTCGAAGATGTCGGAGAAGTCGTCGATCTCGCCGCCCTCGGGGGATGACGCCGCGCCGAGGCGCGCCCACGTGTTGGCGGGGCCATACATGACCCCGCGCTCCTGCGCGGGCGAGGGATGGTAGCGGCGCCAGACGAACAGTCCCGGCAAGTCGAGGCAGTGGTCGGCGTGCAGATGCGACAACAGCACGTGCACGGCGTTCGGGTCGGCGTGACGCTGCAGTGCGCCGAGCACGCCCCCACCGAAATCCAGGACCAGGGGCGGGGTATCAGGCGCCGACACCAGGTAGCCGGACGCTGGCGAATCAGGCCCGACAACACTGCCGGAGCATCCGAGTACGGTGATTCGCACGCTCACTAGCTTGCCATGCCCGATATCCGCATGACGAAAACATCGACGCATTGAGCGACGAACGTCATTATTGGGCGCCCACGTGACGCTGAACAGGCCGGACGCCGTCGAGCGTCGGGCCGAGAAAGCGCGCTGCGAGGGCGGTGAAGGCCTCGGGATCACCAGTCGATTCGAAGCGTCTCGACACCGGCCCCGCGTCGTGCGGACGTAGCAAATCCAACTCGGTGAGCACCCGCAGCAGATCCTTGGCGGTCTCCTCGGCGCTGGACACCAAGCTGACCTGGTCCCCCAGCGCCAGCTGAATGAGGCCCGACAGCATGGGATAGTGCGTGCACCCCAACACCAGGGTGTCGACCTCGGTGCGCTGCAGCGGTTCGAGGTAGCCCTCGGCCAAACCGAGCACCTGCCGACCGCTGGTGACGCCGCGCTCGACGAAGTCGACGAAGCGTGGGCACGCCACCCCGATCACCTCGATGTCGCGCGCGGCGGCGAACGCGTCCTGGTACGCGCCCGAGGCGATCGTGGCGGCCGTTCCGATGACACCGATGCGACCGTTGCGGGTGGCGGCGACGGCTCGTCGCACCGCAGGCAGGATCACCTCGATCACCGGTATCGGCGCGTAGCGCTCGCGGGCGTCACGCAGACATGCCGACGACGCGGTGTTGCACGCGATCACCAGCGCCTTGACGCCGCGGGAGACGAGGTCGTCGCCGATTGCCAGTGCGTGCGCGCGGATCTCGGGGATGGTCAGTGGCCCGTAGGGTCCGTTGCCGGTGTCGCCGACATAGACGATGTCCTCGTCGGGCAGCTGGTCGATGATCGCGCGGGCCACGGTGAGCCCGCCGACGCCGGAATCGAATATGCCGACGGGCGCGAATGCGGATGTCACGGCGTCAGATACGGGTTCGTCGCCCCGAGCTTGCGTCGTTCCCTGGCCTTGCGTTCCGGCGCTGAGAGCCAATAGGCGGCGAGGACGCCGGCGACGGCGCCGCAGAGGTGGCCCTGCCACGACACCCCTGGGGTGCCTGGCAGCACACCCAACAGGACGCTGCCGTACACCAGCAGGACAATGACGCCGACGACGATCTCCCACGCCTTGCGGGTGAAGAAACCGAACACGATGAGGAACGCCAGCCAGCCGAAGATCAAGCCGGACGCCCCGATGTGAGTGGGCTCGCAGCGCACCCCGACGTAGGGACAGTGGACGCCGATGTTTCCGATCAGCCACGTGCCCAGGCCGCCGAGAATCCACACGATGGCGGTGGCGAAGATGAACCGCGACATACCGGCCAGCGTCATCAGGAATCCGAGCACGAGCATCGGGACGGTGTTGGCCATCAAGTGGTCCCAGTTCGAGTGCAGCAGCGGGGCAAAGAGAACGCCCCACAGCCCGTCGGCCTCCAGCGGCCGGATCCCGTTGTCGTCGATCCGATGATCCGACAGCGAGTCGAACAACTCGATGATCCAGAGCAGCACCACGAAGCTGACGACGGTCAGACCGCCGACCACCCATGCCGGCCGATTCTTCGGCTGCGGTGATGTGGCGGGCGGGTACGTCATGCGCGGCCGGCTTTCGTGTCTCGCTGGCCCGCGCGGCCCGTCAAGCCCATAGTTGCCCTTCCAGCGCGTCTTCGGCGTCATCCAGGCTACCGGCGTACGCGCCGGTCGACAGATACTTCCACCCGGCATCGCAGACGACGAACGCGATGTCGGCGTGTTCGCCCGCCTTGACCGCCTTGGCCGCCATACCGAGCGCGGCGTGCAGGATCGCTCCGGTGGAGATGCCGGCGAAGATGCCTTCGACCTGAACCAGTTCTCGGGTGCGCTTGACCGCGTCGTAGGAGCCGACCGAGTAGCGGGTGGTCAGCACGTCCGGGTCGTACAGCTCGGGGATGAACCCTTCGTCGATGTTGCGCAGCGCATACACGCCTTCGCCGTAGCGTGGCTCGGCGGCGACGATCTGCACGTCCGGTTTCTGCTCGCGCAGATAGCGCCCCGTGCCCATCAGTGTGCCGGTGGTGCCGAGGCCCGCAACGAAGTGCGTGATCTCGGGCAGATCGGCCAGCAGCTCGGGTCCGGTGCCCTCGTAGTGCGACAGCGAGTTCGCCTCGTTGCCGTACTGATACAGCATCACCCACGACGGGTTCTGCGCCGCAATTTCCTTCGCGTGCGCCACCGCGGTGTTCGACCCGCCCTCGGCAGGAGAGTAGATGATGCGCGCGCCGTAGAGCTCGAGGAGCTGGCGGCGTTCGATCGACGTGTTCTCCGGCATCACGCAGATCATCCGGTAGCCCTTCAGCAGGGCGGCCATGGCCAGCGA
This sequence comes from Mycobacterium deserti, assembly GCF_025345615.1. Lineage (GTDB taxonomy): Bacteria > Actinomycetota > Actinomycetes > Mycobacteriales > Mycobacteriaceae > Mycobacterium > Mycobacterium deserti. The sequence goes on along the minus strand of NZ_JAODWD010000008.1, from coordinate 36,151 downwards.
GATACCGGTGTTGCCGCTCGTCGGCTCGAGGATGGTGGCCCCCGGCTGCAGCAACCCTCGTCGCTCGGCATCTTCGATCATCCGCAGGGCCGGACGGTCCTTGATGGAACCCGTGGGGTTGCGGTCCTCGAGCTTGGCCCACAACCGCACATGGGGCCCGTCGGGTCCGTCGTCCCAGCGCGGCGAGAGTCGCGGCAGCCCGACGAGTGGTGTGCTGCCGAGCGCGTCGAGCAGCGAGTCGTGGCGGGTCAACCTAAGCCTTCTGTTCTTCGCGCAAGCGGCTCATCGCACCGCCCGCGACGGCAGGAAGGATGGTCACCGAATCACCGTCGGAGACCGCGGTCTCCAAACCCCCGGAGAACCGGACGTCCTCGTCGTTGACGTAGATGTTGACGAAGCGGTTCAGCTTGCCGTTCTCCATGAGGCGCTCGGAGATGCCCGAGTAGTTCGCTTCCAGGTCGCTGATCACAGCGCCCAGTGTGTCGCCGGTCGCGCTGACGCGCTTCTCGCCGCCGGTGTGCGTGCGCAGGATGGTCGGGATCGAGACGGTGATTGCCATGGGGGTGGGCCTTTCGGGCTGTCGCTAGTACTGCTCGACGATCTTGACGGGTTCTTCGGTGACGACGCCGTCGACGATGCGGTAGCTCCGCAGCTCGTGCTCGTGATCGTCGCGGGTGGACACCAGGACGTAGTGGGCGTCCGGCTCGGAGGCGTACGAGATATCGGTGCGGCTCGGATAGGCCTCGGTCGCGGTGTGCGAGTGGTAGATGACGACGGGCACCTCGTCGGCTGCGTCCATCGCCCGCCACACCTTGAGTTGCTCACCGGAGTCGAAGCGGTAAAACGTGGGCGAACGCTCGGCGTTGAGCATCGCGATGAACCGCTCTGGCCGATCGGAGCCCTCGGGCCCGGCGATCACGCCGCACGCCTCGTCCGGGTGATCGGCGCGAGCATGGGCGACCATCGCGTCGACAAGGTCGGCTCGGATCACCAGCACTGTCTCACGCCTTCCATTTCCGGTCCGGAGCCGATCATTCGAATGCTCCGGGCAACACGTCCCGGTAAGCCGGTATTCCTGCCACCGACTCCGCCGCCAGCACGCCCACGAGGACCGCGCGGGCCAAACAGTCCGCCGCGGCCGCGCCGACCGCGGTGATCAGCGGCACCTCCGGAGACATCGACGCCGGGGTGGTGGGATCCGGCGGTACCTCGACGGCGCCGGTGGCCAGCGCGAACACCGTATCGCCATCGAGTGGGGTGTGCGACGGCCGGAGGGTGCGAGCCAACCCGTCGTGGGCGGCGACCGCAACCCTGCCGCATCCAGCGGGGCTCAGTGCGGCGTCGGTGGCGACCACCGCGATCGTGGTGTTGAGCGGGCTGAATTCCGCGTGCCGTTCGGCGTACGCGGCGATCTGGTCGGTGGGCGGGGGCCGCAGACCGAACTCTCTGATCAGGTCGACCTGCCAGGGCAGCCCGGTTGCCGTGTCGATGGCCTCGCCGGCAGCGTTCACGATCACCAGCGCACCCACGGTGACGCCGGAATCGAGCATCGTCGATGCGGTCCCAACGCCGCCTTTGAGCACGCCGACGCGCGCGCCGGTGCCCGCTCCGACCGTCCCGAGGGCCACATCCGGCCCGGCGCTGTCGGCCGCGGCGTAGCCGAACTCCGCTGTCGGCCGGCACGTCCAGCCGCCGACGGGAAGGTCGAAGACCACCGCGGCGGGCACGATCGGCACGACGCCCCCGCCGTCCATCGCGACGCCGCGCCCCTGTTCCTCGAGCCAGTGCATCACCCCGTCGGCCGCGGCGAGTCCGAATGCGCTGCCGCCAGACAGCACCACCGCATCGACGTGACGCACCGAGTTGATCGGATTGAGCAGATCGGTCTCGCGTGTGCCAGGTGCGCCACCCCGGCCGTCGACGGCGCCGACGGTGCCCGGCGGGGTCAGCACGACCGTCGTGCCGGTCGCCCACCCCGAACCGAGGGAGACGTCGGTGTCGAGCCGATGATGCTGGCCGACGCGGATTCCGCCGACATCGGTGATCGAACCGGTCACCTCGACTTGCCCATCAGACCGAGGATCAGATACTCCTGCAGGACGGTCAGCCATTGGTACACGTCCAGGTGCCCCGCCATCGGATGGTCGGGCGGCAACGCATCGGGTCCGTTCGGTCCGACGTCGAGCATGGTGCCCAACGCCAGTCGCACGTCGTTGACCGCCGACGCCCACGCGTGGGCGTCGTCCTCGGCCAGCTCGAATTTGCCGCCGCCGGTCGGGATGGTGTCCAAGAGCCGTTGCGCGGCCTGACGTTTCGCGTCAATGATCTCCGGCTCGTGGAGGCTGCGCAGTGCGCTGTTGAGGCTTTCGGCAGTGTTGGAGCCGGCAGGATGATCGGTCTGCGGCCGATAGAAGTCGGGCAGCAACCGCTTCAGCGTCTCGTCCTGCGGTGGCGAGGAATTGCCGGTGCGCATTCCGGTTATCGCCTCGAGTTCATCTGCCGGAGAGGAAGATTCGCGCTCTTCCAGCATGCCGATCATAGACGTGACCAGGTTCTGCAGCAGTGCGGCCTCATGCTCGGCCAGTGCCGACCGAAACCGCGGGCCGTCGGCCGTTTCGACCCGCTTCCACTTACGCACGTCTGCTTCAGCGGTCCTGTTGCATGGTCGCCCACAGGCCTGCGGCGTGGAGTTTGGACACGTCGACCTCCATCGACTCGCGGCTGCCGGCCGACACCACGGCCTTGCCCTCGTTGTGTACCTGCATCATGAGTTTGGTGGCGTGCGGCTCGCTGTACCCGAACAACTTCTGAAAGACGTAAGTCACGTAGGTCATCAAGTTGACGGGGTCGTCCCAGACGATGGTCACCCACGGTGAGTCCGTGGCGTCCTCGGTTTTGACGCCCTGCTCCTCGCGAGTGCCCGGTCGGGCCTTCGCCGGCGTAACCATGTGCTTCAGGATAGCCGGGCCATAATTGGCCTCCCGAACTACTACGGTTGCTCCTGTGAGTCCGGCCTCTACGGCGTTATTGACCGACAAATACGAGCTGACAATGCTGGCGGCGGCGCTGCGTGACGGCGCGGCGCACCGGCGCACGACGTTCGAGGTGTTCGCCCGCAGGCTGCCGGACGGGCGCCGGTACGGCGTGGTCGCCGGTACCGGACGCTTCGTGGAAACGCTGGCGCAGTTCAGGTTCGACGACGCGGCGATCTCAGCACTTGCGGACTTCCTCGACGAGGAGACGTTGGCATACCTCGCCGGCTATGAGTTCCGCGGCGACATCGACGGGTACGCCGAGGGCGAACTGTACTTTCCGGGCTCGCCGGTGTTGTCCGTGCACGGCACCTTCGCCGAATGCGTGGTGCTGGAGACACTGGCGCTGTCGATCTTCAACCATGACACCGCGATCGCCTCGGCCGCCGCGCGCATGGTCGGTGCGGCCGAGGGCCGTCCGCTCATCGAGATGGGTTCGCGGCGCACCCACGAGCAGGCCGCGGTCGCGGCGGCCCGCGCCGCCTACCTCGCCGGCTTTTCGGGGTCGTCGAACCTCGAAGCGCAGCGTCGCCACGGCGTGCCCGCGCTGGGCACCGCGGCCCACGCATTCACACTCGTGCACACGACGGCTGACGGACCTGACGAGAAGGCCGCGTTCAGGGCACAGGTCGACGCGCTCGGCGTCGGCACCACACTGCTCGTCGACACCTACGACATCAGCGCAGGGTTGGCCAACGCCGTCGAAATCGCGGGACCCGACCTGGGTGCAGTCCGGATCGACTCCGGTGACCTCGGCGTGATGGCGCGCCAGACCCGCGAGCAGCTCGACAGGCTCGGTGCGGATAAGACCAAGATCGTCGTCTCGGGCGACCTCGACGAGTACGCGATCGCGGCGTTGCGCGCCGAGCCCGTCGACGCCTACGGCGTCGGAACCTCGGTGGTGACCGGTTCGGGGGCGCCGACCGCCAGCATGGTCTACAAGCTGGTCGAGGTCGACGGCATTCCCGTGGAGAAACGCAGCAGCCGTAAGGAATCTCACGGCGGACGCAAGCAGGCGCTGCGGCTGTGCAAGTCCACCGGCACCATGGTCGAGGAAGTCGTCCATCCCCACGGCCGGGCGCCGGAGTTGCCCGACGCGCGTCCGTTGACGGAAAGTTTCGTGCGCGACGGGGAAGTCGTCGGCGACCTGAGCCTCGACGCGGCGCGCAAGCGCGTCGCCGACGGTCTGACGAGCCTGCCGTGGGACGGGCTCAAGCTGTCGCGCGGCGAGCCGGCCATTCCCACGCGGATCATCCCACCCGGCAGGTAGGAGTCATCACGTCTTCGGAGGGCAGGAGCGCCGCGACTCGGGAATCGGGTCGCGTCACCGAACTGCTGGCCACGGCCGTCGCCGCGCTGGGCGGAACCGAACGCCGCGGCCAGATCGAGATGGCCGGGGCGGTCGCGCATGCCTTCGAAACCGGTGAACACCTCGCGGTGCAGGCGGGCACCGGCACCGGAAAATCGTTGGCCTATCTGGTGCCCGCGATCGCACGCGCCATCGAGACCGAGGAGCCGGTGGTGGTGTCGACGGCCACCATCGCACTGCAACGCCAGCTCGTCGACCGGGATTTGCCGCGGCTCGCCGACTCGTTGACCGGCGCGCTGCCGCGCCGGCCCGAGTTCGCGCTGCTGAAGGGACGCGGAAACTATCTGTGCCTGAACAAGATTCACAACGGTAGTACGGGAGGCGCCGCCGAGTCGGAGGATCGGCCGCAGGATGAGCTCTTCGAGCCGATGGCCGCCAGCGCGCTCGGGCGGGATGTGCAGCGACTCATCGCCTGGTCGTCGGACACCGACACCGGCGACCGCGACGAGGTGACACCAGGCGTTGCGGACCGGTCTTGGTCTCAGGTCAGCGTGTCGGCCAGGGAATGCATCGGCGTGGCACGATGCCCGTTCGGCACCGACTGCTTCGCGGAGAAGGCGCGCGATAAAGCCGGCCATGCCGATGTCGTCGTCACCAATCACGCCTTGCTGGCCATCGACGCGATCTCCGACGCGGCGGTCCTTCCCGAACATCAACTTCTGGTGGTCGACGAGGCCCACGAGTTGGTGGATCGGGTGACCGCGGTCGCCACCGGTGAACTGTCGCCGACGTCGCTCGGAGTCGCGCACCGGCGCGCGGCACGACTCGTCGATTCCGAACTGGCACAACGCCTCGAGGCCGCGACGGCGACGCTGTCGTCGTTGATCCACGAGGCCAGCCCCGGACGCATCGACGTACTCGACGACGAGATGACGACGTATCTGACGGCGCTGCGCGATACGGCGAACCGGGTCCGGTCGGCAATCGACACCAGCCCCAGCGACCCGAAGGCAGCGGCGGCACGAAGCGAGGCCGTCACCACCCTCACCGACGTCAGCGACACCGCGTCGCGCGTGCTCGACTCGTTCGTCCCCGCCATTACGGACCGGACCGAGGTGGTGTGGCTAGACCACGAGGACAACCGGGGCAACGTGCGGGCCGTTCTGCGCGTCGCTCCGCTATCGGTGTCAGGGTTGTTGCGCGGCAGGCTCTTCGAGCGGTCGACCACCGTGCTCACCTCGGCGACGCTGACCATCGGTGGCACATTCGACGCCATGGCGTCGGCATGGGGACTCACGGGCGACGATTGGCGCGGCATCGACGTCGGCTCCCCGTTCGAGCACGCGAAGTCCGGCATCCTCTACGTCGCGGCGCACCTGCCACCCCCCGGCCGCGACGGCACCGGTTCGGCCGAACAGCTCGACGAGATCACCGCACTCATCACCGCCGCCGGGGGCCGCACACTCGGGCTGTTCTCCTCGATGCGCGCAGCCCGGGCCGCGGCGGAGATCATGCGCGACCGCCTCGACACCCCGGTGCTGTGTCAGGGCGAGGACACGACGTCGGCGCTGGTGACCCGGTTCGCCGACGATCCGGCGACCTCGCTGTTCGGCACACTTTCGCTGTGGCAGGGCGTCGACGTGCCCGGCCCGTCACTGTCGCTGGTACTCATCGACCGCATCCCCTTCCCCCGGCCCGACGATCCGCTGCTCACAGCGCGTCAGCGCGCGGTGGCCGCGCACGGCGGCAACGGGTTCATGGCGATCGCCGCGAGCCACGCCGCGCTGCTGCTGGCCCAGGGCGCAGGCCGGCTGCTTCGTGGGGTCGACGATCGCGGTGTCGTCGCGGTGCTCGACTCCCGCATGGCGACCGCGCGCTACGGCGGATTCCTGCGCGCGTCCCTTCCGCCCTTCTGGGCCACCACCGACTCGACCCGCGTGCGGCAAGCGCTCGAACGGCTCCGCGACGCGGCTTCGTGATTATTCTGCCTGCATGAACCGACGACGCTGGACAGGCGCCGCAATGGCGACGGCTTTCCTGGCCACGGCATGTACGACCACGATGCAAGGCCAGGCCGTGTCGGTGTTCGACGATCCGTTCAGCGTTGCGGGCATGCCCGCGACTGACGGCCCCACCGGCCTGCGCGACGACGCCTCGGACCCGTCGCGCGTCGTCGAGAACACCGACGACGGCGAGGCGGACGAACTGGCCCGCCAGGCGATCAGCGACATCGAGGAGTACTGGGCGGTCGCGTACGCCGAGGCATTCGACGGGCAGTTCGAACCGGTCGACGCGCTGATCTCCTGGGACGCCAACGGATTCGACGGCATGTTCTGCGACACGGACACCTACGGACTCATCAACGCGGGCTTCTGTCACGACGACAACACCATCGGCTGGGACCGCGGCGAGTTGCTGCCCGCGTTGCAGCGGGCGCACGGCGACATGGGCGCCACGATGGTTCTGGCGCATGAGTACGGCCACGCCATCGAATACCAGGCGGGCCTGCTCGACGACGACACGCCGACGCTGGTCGCCGAGCAGCAGGCTGACTGCCTGGCCGGCTCGTACATGCGCTGGGTCGCCGAAGGCAGTTCGCCGCGATTCACGCTGTCGACGGGCGAGGGCCTCAACAACGTACTCGCGGCCGTGATCGCCTTCCGTGATCCGCTGCTCAACGTCGACGATCCCGAAGTCGGGGTGGATGAGCATGGCTCGGCATTCGAGAGGCTTTCGGCGTTCCAGTTCGGCTTCACCGACGGTGCGCAGGCGTGCAAGTCGATCGATCTGCGCGAGATCGGTCAGCGCCGGGGCGATCTGCCCGTGCTCCTGCCCGAGGACCAGACCGGCGAATTGCCCGTGACCGAGGAGTCCGTCCGCGCGATCGTCGACGCCATGGGCATCGTTTTCGCACCGCAGAACCCGCCGACGCTGAGCTTCGAAAGCACCGACTGCGCCGATGCCCGGCAGAGCCCGCCCGCGTCGTATTGCCCGGCCACCAACACGATCTCGGTCGACCTCGCCGAACTGGAGGCGATGGGCGCCCAACCCGACCCCGAGGACGCAGGCAGCCTCGCGACCGGCGACAACACCGCGTATTCGGTACTGGTGTCGAGGTACATGCAGGCCATCCAGCAGGAGCGTGGTGGCGTGCCTCTCGACAACGCCGAAGCGGCGCTGCGCACAGCCTGCCTGACCGGCGTGGCCACCACGAAGATGACCAAGGACATCACCACCCCCGACGGCAACACCATCGCGCTCACCGCGGGCGACGTCGACGAGGCGGTGTCGGGGATCCTGACCAACGGCCTGGCCGCCAGCGACGTCAACGGCGAATCGGTGCCGTCGGGCTTCTCGCGGATCGACGCATTCCGCGTCGGTGTACTAGGCGATCAGGAGCGATGCTTCAAGCGCTTCCCGTGATCTCGGCCGGACCCCCGGCCCACGTCGACTAGACCTTCTTGGTCACCCCGTACCACGCCAACACCGCGTCGGAGACGGGCGTCGACCTGGTGAGGAATGCGTATGAGCGGATGAAGGACTCGCCGACGCAGCCGTCGATCTTGATGCGGAAGCCGTCGACCATGACCCAGGGCTCGGCGCCCTCGAACTCCTTCTTGGACACGGGGACTGTGTTGATGATGCCGGGCTTGAGGGCGACTGTCAGGCCGCCGCCGATCGGCGTCAGAGCCGTCGGAACGGCGCCCGCGCCTGCCAGTACGAGACCCGGGGTCAATCCGATGTTGCCGCTGAGAGTGACGCCGTTGGAGGTGCTCATGTCGATGCCACAGCCGATCTGGTAGCCGACCTCCAACGATCCCCGTGGTGGCTCAGCCTCCTCCGGCCCGGTCATCGATGCGCTGAAGATGCCACCGACCTCGTACTCGCGCGTCGAGATCGCGGTGGTCAGCGGAGGGATGACCAGTTGGGTCTCGTCCCTGGCCGACAGCGTCAGCGTCCACCCATCGGGCGACGTCGTCGTCGCCGCAGGCGAGGACGGAACCAGGGCCGGATCCGGGGGCGGCGGCGCGCCTTCAGGAGGCGGCGGTACCGCCGGCGCTTCGGCGACCACCGGTTCGACGACCTCCGGATCGGCGGCGGCCGTTCCGACGCCCGCTCCACCGAACACACCACACACCGCCACCACCGCGACGCCGCGTCGCAGCCCATGTCGAACCGTCACTACCCCGACCCTTTCCCACGCGTCCCGCAACATGTAGACGCACTAACGGGAACCTACAAGGGCACTGGCGTCGCCGTACACGTGTCCGGATATTCGTCCGAATTACGCCTCAGACCGGCAGGCGCACGACGAACCCCGACTCCAGCGCCACCCACGGCGCACCGTCGGACCCGATCGCGAGGCCATGCGGTTCGCTGCCCGCAGGCAGGTCCACCGTGACGATCTCGCCGTCATTGGTGACCCGCGCGATCTGGTCACTGCCCCACAGGCTCACCCACACGCCGTCGTCGGGGTCGGCGACGACCGCGTGCGGCTTGCCGGGAAGTTCCATCTCCTGCAGTGCGCCGTCGACAGGAATCCGGCCGAGCTTGTCGGCGAGGATCTCGGTGAACCACACCGCGTCGTCGTGGGTGGCGACGATGCCGACGGGACCCGCTGCGGGCGTGGGCAACTGACGAGTCGTGATCGAGCCGTCGGCATCCATCCGGCCGATGGCGTTGGCTTTGTTGAGCGTGAACCACAACGCGTTGTCGGGACCCTTGGCGATCATCGACGGCATACCGCCGACCGGCCACCTGCTGATGTCGCCGTCGACGGTGATGCGCCCGATCTCGCCTGACGTCATCGCCGTGAACCAGAGCGCGCCGTCGCCGCCCGCCGTGATGCCGAACGGCCCGGTGTCGTCGGGCAATTCGAACGCCGAGATGTCGCCCGCCACGGTCACTCGCCCGATGCGGTCGTCCCCGCTGAGGGTGAACCACAACGCCCCGTCGGGGCCCGTCGCGATGACCGACGGTCGCGAATCCGGGCCGACCGGGTGGACGGTCACTTCGCCGTCCACGTCGACGCGCGCGACCGCGCCGCCATGCACCAGCGTCACCCACATCGCCCCGTCCGGGCCGGCCGTCAACGCATACGGGCCGCCGTCGACCGCGACCGTCAGGGCCCGCGTCACGCCAGCGCGACGAGGCCGAGCTCGTTGTCGCCGGCCAGCAGCGGATGGTGCGGTAGGACCCGAACCGTGTAGCCGACCGGCCCTGCGACCGGCAGCGGTGTCGTCGTCGAGAAGATCTCGTTGGCCCCGTCGGCCGTGCCTGCGTGCTGCATCGGCACGGTGATGGGATCGACCAGCGCGTCGCCCGCGTCGACGCGTCCGAGCACCGCCTGTACCACCACCTCGTCGGGCCGCAGGTCGGCCAGCTGCACCGTCGCGGTCAGTGTCAGCTCGGATCCCAGCAGCGGGGTGTCCGGCAATCCGTAGCTGTCGACGTCGGTGATCTGAACCTTCGGCCAGGAATCGGCCACGCGCAGGCGGTATGCGGCCAGGTCACGCGCGGCGCCGAACGGTTGACCGTCGGCGCCCGGCTCGACGGTCCGGCGCAACGATGCAGCCGCAGGAGCGTAGTACTTCTCGGTGTAGTCGCGCACCATCCGCGAGGCCAACACCTTCGGCCCGAGTGCGATCAGCGTGTGGCGCACCATCTCCACCCAGCGGGTCGGCAGTCCGTGCTCGTCGCGGTCGTAGAACCTCGGCGCCACGGACTTCTCCAGCAGATCGTAGAGGGCCGCGGCCTCCAGATCGTCGCGACGGGTCTCGTCGGCGAGCCCATCGGCGGTCGGGATCTCCCAGCCGTTCTCGCCGTCGAACCACTCGTCCCACCAGCCGTCGCGGATCGACAGGTTCAGCCCGCCGTTGAGCGCGCTCTTCATTCCCGAGGTGCCGCACGCCTCGAGTGGTCGCAGCGGGTTGTTCAGCCACACGTCGCAGCCCCAGTACAGCTGGCGGGCCATCGACATGTCGTAGTCGGGCAGGAAGGCTATCCGGTGCCGCACCTCGGGCCGGTCGGCGAATTTGACGATCTGCTGGATGAGCGCCTTGCCGCCGTCATCGGCCGGGTGCGATTTGCCCGCGACGATCAGCTGCACGGGTCGTTCGTCGTTGAGCAGGATGTGCTCCAGCCGGTCCGGGTCGCGCAACATCAGGGTCAGCCGCTTGTACGTCGGTACCCGGCGCGCGAAGCCGATGGTCAACACGTCGGGGTCGAAAGCCGTTGCGATCCAGCCCAACTCGGCGTCAGACGCACCGCGCTGCAGACATGACCGGCGCAGCCGTGCGCGGACGTCGTCGACCAGCTGCTTGCGCAGCTGTGAGCGGATCCACCAGATGTGGCCCGGATCCACCTCGTTCAGCCGCCCCCACACCGCAGGCTCCCTGAGCAGGTCGAGGTCGGCGTCGCCGAGCAGCTCACGCCCCAGCTCCATCCACTGCGGGGCCGCCCAGCTCGGCGCGTGCACGCCGTTGGTGATCGAGCCGATGGGCACCTCGCCCGTATCGAAGCCGGGCCAGAGCTCATTGAACATCCCCCGGCTGACTCGGCCGTGCAGCAGCGAGACGCCGTTGGCCCGCTGGGCCAGCCGCAGGCCCATGTGCGCCATGTTGAACTTCGACGGGTCGTCTTCTTCCCCGAACGCGATGATGCGGTCGATAGGCACCCCAGGCAGCAGCCGCGAACTGGCACCCGACGGGCTGCCTGCCGCATGCTCCTCGCGCGAGCGCTCGTCGGCGGGGCTGCCGAAGTACCGCTTGACCATCTCCACCGGGAATCTGTCGATGCCCGCAGGCACCGGGGTGTGCGTGGTGAACACCGTCGACGAGCGAACCACCGTCAGGGCCGTGTCGAAATCCAGCCCGGCGTCGATCAGCTCGCGGATGCGCTCGACGCCCAGGAAGCCGGCGTGCCCCTCGTTCATGTGGAACACCTCGGGCGACGGCAGGCCCTCGACGTCGGTGAAAGCGCGGATTGCCCGCACTCCGCCGATGCCGGCGAGGATCTCCTGTTTGATGCGGTGCTCCTGGTCGCCGCCGTAGAGCCGGTCGGTAACGCCGCGCAGGTCGTGGTCATTTTCTGGAATGTCGGAATCGAGCAGCAGCAACGGAATTCGGCCCACCTGCGCGATCCACACCCGCGCGCGCAGTTGGTTGGCGTCGGGCATCTCCAACTCCACCAGCACCGGGTTGTTCGACGCGTCAGTGAGTAGGCGCAGGGGCAGGCCCTGCGGATCTAGCGACGGGTAGTTCTCGTGCTGCCACCCGTCGGCGGTCAGCGACTGCCGAAAATACCCCGAGCGGTAGTACAGCCCTACCGCGATCAGCGGCAGACCGAGGTCCGACGCCGACTTCAAGTGGTCACCGGCCAGGATGCCCAGACCGCCCGAGTAGTTCGGCAGCACTTCGGCCACGCCGAACTCCATCGAGAAGTAGGCGATGCCGTTCGGCAACTGCGCGCCGGAGTCGATCTGCTGCTGGTACCACAGCGGCCGGGCCAGGTAGTCGTCGAGATCGGCGGCGAGCTCGTCGAGCCGACGGACGAAGGACGCGTCGGCCGCGAGATCATCGAGCCGCTTCGGATTCACCTGCCCCAACAGCGCGACCGGGTCGCATCCGACCCGCTCCCACAGCGCCGGATCGACGGCTTCGAAGAGGTCTTGCGTGGGTTTGTGCCACGACCACCGCAGATTGATCGACAGCCGTTCGAGCGCGGCCATTCGGTCAGGTAGGTGTGCGCGGACGGTGAACCGTCTCAAAGCTTTCATAGGGCTGTCACGCGAGCCAACCTTACTGAACTATTGCCGTCTCGCAGCGCCCATGGTCCGGCTGCTTGAGCAGCGTTGGGTTGGGGCGAGCACTACGGTGGGTATAGAGCGCGACGAGGCTTTGACGAACTTGTCCAGACAACTAGAGCGGCCGCCGACGGAGCCGACGATGCATCCACGAAGGCGGCCGCATCAGTGTGAGGAGTGGTAAGTGGCCGGCCGTATCGAAATCGATGACGTCCAGCCTGTCGTCTCCGGCGGCCGGTACCCCGCCAAGGCCGTGGTCGGCGAAATCGTGCCGGTGTCCGCGACGGTGTGGCGCGAGGGCCACGATGCAGTCGCGGCGACCTTGGTGGTGCGCTATCACGGGACCGCGTATCCGAAGCTGGCCGACGATCCGCCGGGACTCGCCAAGTCGGCCGAGCCGGTGCCGATCGAGGCGGTGGTCGGCGCCGCACCGCGGAAGAAACCGCAGCTGCTAGCGATGGCGACGGGGCGCACGCCCGATGTCTTCCACGGCGCGTTCACCCCGGACTGCGTTGGATTGTGGACGTTTCGAGTCGATGGCTGGGGTGACCCGATCGCGACATGGCGCAAGAATGTGACCGCCAAGCTCGACGCGGGCCAAAGCGAGTCGGAGCTGAACAACGACTTGCTGGTCGGCGCGAAGCTGCTGGAGCGCGCTTCGACAGGGGTGCCGCGCCAAGACCGCTATCCCCTGCACGACGCCGCAGCGCAACTGCGCGAGCCGGGTGATCCGTTCACCCGCGCCGGCGCCGCGCTCGGACCAGAAGTGACAGAGCTGCTCGACGCGTATCCGTTGCGCGAATTGGTCACCCGCGGTGAGCAATACGGCATCTGGGTGGACCGCCCCCAGGCCCGCTTCAGTTCGTGGTACGAGCTGTTCCCGCGGTCAACCGGCGGCTGGGACACTCAGGGCAACCCGGTGCACGGCACGTTTGCGACCGCCACCAAGGCGCTCCCCCGCGTTGCGCGGATGGGCTTCGACGTCGTGTACCTGCCCCCGATCCACCCGATCGGCAAGGTGCACCGCAAGGGCCGCAACAACAGCGTGACCGCGGCTCCGACGGATGTCGGATCGCCGTGGGCGATCGGCAGCGACGAAGGTGGCCACGACGCAGTCCACCCGGACCTGGGCACGATCGAGGACTTCGACGACTTTGTCGCGGCGGCCCGCGATGACGGGATGGAGGTGGCGCTGGATCTGGCGCTGCAGTGTGCCCCGGACCACCCGTGGGCCAAAGACCATCCGGAGTGGTTCACGGTGCTGCCCGACGGCACCATCGCCTACGCGGAGAACCCGCCGAAGAAGTACCAGGACATCTACCCGCTGAATTTCGACAATGATCCAGTCGGCCTGTACCGCGAGGTGCTACGGGTGGTTCGGTACTGGGTATCGCACGGCGTCAAGATCTTTCGAGTCGACAACCCGCACACCAAGCCGCCGAACTTCTGGGCGTGGCTGATCGGCGAGGTGAAGAACGAGGACCCCGACGTGCTCTTCTTGTCGGAAGCCTTCACCCGACCCGCCCGGCTGTACGGGTTGGCCAAACTGGGCTTCACGCAGTCGTATTCGTACTTCACCTGGCGCACGGCGAAATGGGAGATCACCGAGTTCGGCGAGCAGATCGCCGAACACGCCGACTACGCCTGCCCCAACCTCTTCGTCAACACCCCCGACATCCTCCATGAGAGCCTGCAACACGGCGGGCCGGGGATGTTCGCCATCCGGGCGGTGTTGGCGTCGACGATGAGCTCGGCGTGGGGCGTGTACTCCGGTTTCGAGCTCTTCGAACACCGTCCGGTACGCGAGGGCAGCGAGGAATACCTGAACTCAGAGAAGTACGAGCTGAGGCCACGCGACTTCGACGCCGCACTCGCCGACGGCGAGTCGTTGGAGCCGCTCATCAGTCGGCTCAACGAGATTCGCCGCGTACATCCGGCGTTGCACGAACTGCGGACCATCAAGTTCCACCCCATCGACAACGACGCGCTGTTGGCGTACAGCAAGTTCGACCCGAAAACCGGTGATCAGGTATTGGTGGTGGTCACGCTCAATCCGTTCGGACCGGAGGAGGCCACACTGTGGCTCGACATGGCCGCCCTGGGTATGGAGCACTACGACCGGTTCTGGGTACGTGATGAGATCACCGGTGATCAATATCAATGGGGACAGGCGAATTACGTTCGCATCGACCCGGCACGGGCAGTAGCGCACGTTCTGAACATGCCGCAGGTGCCCGCCGAACGACGACTCAATCTGCTGCGTAGGGAGTGACGACATGACGCAGACCAAGCAAGACAGCAGTCCGCATCTGCGACCGCACACATCGGACCTCAACCGGTTGTTGGCCGGTGAGCACCACGATCCGCATTCGGTCCTCGGTGCTCACGAATACGACGACCACACGGTCATTCGCGCCTACCGGCCGCATGCGGCCGAGGTGACGGCGCTGATCGGCGGCGAGCGCTATCGGTTCGAGCACATCGAGTCCGGGCTGTTCGCCGTGGCCGTGCCGTTCACCGACCTGGTGGATTACCGGCTCGAGGTGAGCTATCCGGGTGCCAACGGGTCGACCGACGTGCACACCGTCGCCGATGCGTACCGGTTCCTGCCGACGCTCGGCGAGGTGGATCTGCACCTGTTCTCCGAGGGTCGCCATGAGCGGCTGTGGGAGATCCTCGGCGCCCATCCGCGCCGCTTCACCACGCCCGACGGAGTCGTCGACGGTGTCTCGTTCGCGGTGTGGGCACCGAACGCCAAGGGCGTCAGCCTAGTCGGCGAGTTCAACCACTGGGACGGCACCGAGGCCCAGTTGCGGGTCCTCGGCTCGACCGGGGTGTGGGAACTGTTTTGGCCCGGCTTCGAGATCGGCGGACTGTACAAGTTCCGCATCCACGGCGCCGACGGCTCGGTCAGCGACCGCGCCGACCCGATGGCGTTCGCCACCGAGGTGCCGCCGAAGACGGCGTCGAAGGTGACCAAGAGCGACTACACCTGGGAAGACCAGGACTGGATGACCCAGCGCGTGGCGCAGAACCCGGTGTTCGAGCCGATGAGCACGCTCGAGGTACACCTGATGTCGTGGCGACCGGGCCTGAGCTACCGCGAACTGGCGACCGAACTCACCGAATACGTGACTTCTCAAGGTTTTACGCACGTCGAGCTGATGCCGGTGGCCGAGCACCCGTTCGGGGGCTCGTGGGGCTACCAGGTCACGTCGTACTACGCGCCGACCTCCCGCCTCGGCGATCCTGACGACTTCCGGTATCTGGTCGACACCCTGCACCAGGCGGGGATCGGCGTGATCATCGACTGGGTGCCCGCGCACTTCCCGAAGGACGCGTGGGCGCTGGGCCGGTTCGACGGCACCGCCCTCTACGAACACTCCGACCCGCGCCGCGGTGAGCAACTGGACTGGGGCACCTACGTGTTCGACTTCGGTCGCGCAGAGGTACGCAACTTCCTGGTGGCCAACGCGCTGTACTGGCTGCAGGAGTTCCACATCGACGGTCTGCGGGTGGATGCGGTCGCCTCGATGCTTTATCTGGACTACTCGCGTCCGGCGGACGGCTGGACGCCGAACATCTACGGCGGCCGCGAGAACCTCGAGGCCGTGCAGTTCCTGCAGGAGATGAACGCCACGGTCCACAAAGCCGCGCCCGGCATCGTCACGGTGGCCGAGGAGTCGACTTCGTGGCCCGGTGTCACCAGACCGACCAACCTTGGCGGGCTTGGATTCTCGATGAAATGGAACATGGGCTGGATGAACGACACGCTGGAGTTCATCAAGCGCGACCCCATTCACCGCAGTTACCACCACGGCGAGATCACGTTCTCGATGCTGTACGCGTTCAGTGAGAATTACGTGCTGCCGATCAGCCACGACGAGGTCGTACACGGCAAGGGCACGCTGTGGGGCAGGATGCCCGGCGACGACCACATGAAGGCAGCCGGGCTACGCGGCCTGCTGGCCTATCAGTGGGCACATCCGGGCAAGCAGTTGCTGTTCATGGGCCAGGAGTTCGGCCAGCGCGCCGAGTGGTCCGAGGAGCGCGGGCTCGACTGGTATCAGCTCGACGAGCACAGTTTCTCGGCCGGGATTCAGAAGATGGTGCACGACATGAACGCCATCTACGGCAGCCGCCGCGCCCTGTGGTCGCAGGACACCCGCCCCGAGGGCTACTCGTGGATCGACGCGAACGATTCGGCCAACAACGTGCTGAGCTTCCTGCGCTACGGCGACGACGGATCCGTGATGGCGTGTGTGTTCAACTTCTCCGGCACCGAGCACAGCCGCTACCGGCTGGGCCTGCCGCACACCGGGAGTTGGCACGAGGTGCTCAACACCGACGCCGACATCTACAACGGCACGGGGATCGGCAACTACGGTGCGGTCGAGGCGACCGACGAGCCGTGGCACGGTCGACCCGCGTCGGCGGTCATGGTGCTGCCGCCGTTGGCCGCGCTGTGGTTCGAGCCGGCCGACCCGCCTTCGGCCTAGTACAGCGCGTTGGCCAGATTGCGCCGGCCTGCGATGACCTCGGGGTCGGCCGGGTCGAAGAGCTCGAACAGCTCGATCAACCGCGTGCGCACCTTCGTGCGGTCATCGCCCGACGTGCGCTTGACTAGGCCGATCAACCGGTCGAACGCCGCGCCAACGTTCTGCTGCAGGATGTCGACATCGGCTGCGGCGAAGGCGGTTTCGATGTCGTCGGGCGCGGCATCCGCGGCAATCACTGCGCCAGGTGCCCGAGACGTCGCACGCTGCAGGAAGGTGATCTGCCGCACGGCGCCCTTGGCCTCGGCGTGACCGGGGTTGGCGTCGAGGATCGCCTGGTAGGCCGTCAACGCCGCGTCGAAGTCGCCGGCATCGAGATGCGCCCGCGCCTGCGCGACCTCGGGGTCGACCTGTTCGGCTTCTTCACCGTCGGCACCGCCACTGAGCTTTCCCGCAGTGGCATTCAGCAGCGAGTCGACCCACCGGCGCAGTTCCGCCGGGGGCTGTACGCCTTGGAAACTCGACAGTGGTTGGCCCGCGGCCAGCGCGACGACGGTGGGGATGGCTTGCACGCCGAACATCTGCGCAACGCGCGGAACGGTGTCGACGTTGACGGTTGTCAGCGACCATTTGCCGTTGTCGGCGGCGGCGAATTCGGCCAGTGCGTTGCCCAGCTGAATGCTCGCCTCGCTGCGCGGTGACCACAGCAGGACCACCACGGGCACCTCGTTGGACCGGACGAGAACCTCGGCTTCCAGGTTCGCCTCGGTGACCTCGACGCCGGCCGGCGCCGCAGCGCCTTCGGCGGGCGCACTGGCGCGTTGCTTGAGAGCGGACAGATCAACGGCACCGGCAATGGACGCCGCGGCGGGAGGGCGTGGACGACTCACGCCGATAAGTCTGTCACGTCGTTTCGGGTGCTGACCGCCCCGGTTGTGCGCCGGCCGTGGCCACGGCCGGAGCACCCATGCGACCGGTTCGGTCGGCCCATATGAGGAAGATCACACTGCACAGCGGCACGATGCTGGCCAGCAAAGCCAGCAACCATGTGGTGGCCGCCCACTTGAACGAGATACCGGCGAGCAGGGCGGCCACGACGAAGGCGATGAAGATCAGCCCGTGCGCCATCCCGAACACCTTGACGCCGATCTCGGTACGCGGCGTGCCGAGGTACTTGAAGTACATCCCGATCAGCAGTCCAACCCAGCTGACAGCCTCCAGCAGGGCGATGAGACGGAACCAGCCGGCAACGGATCGCAGATCAAAAGCGCGAGACATGGCCGCCATTGTGCCGGAAAACCCAGGCGATTACTACAACACGTCGTAGACGCTTACCCGGCACGGAGAATCAGGGCGTCGCCCTGGCCGCCTGCGCCACACAGCGCTGCCACGGCGTAGCCCGATCCCCGTCGCGCCAGCTCGAGGGCGGCGTGCAGGGTGATCCGGGCGCCCGACATGCCGATCGGATGCCCGATAGCTATCGCGCCGCCGTTGACGTTGACCTTCTCGGGGTCGACGCCGAGTTCTTTGGTGGAGGCCAGCGCCACCGCCGAGAACGCCTCGTTGATTTCGATGACGTCGAGCTGATCGATTGAAATGCCCTCGCGGGCAATGGCTTTCTTGATGGCGTTGGCCGGCTGCGACTGCAGCGTGGAATCCGGGCCCGCGACGACGCCGTGGGCGCCGATCTCGACCAGCCAGGTCAGGCCCAGCTCCTGGGCCTTCTCCTTGTTCATCACCACGACGGCGGCGGCGCCGTCGGAGATCTGTGATGCCGACCCGGCGGTGATGGTGCCGTCCTTGCGGAACGCGGGCCGCAGACCGGCCAGGGATTCGACCGTGGTGTTGGCGCGGATGCCCTCGTCCTCGGTGAACTCGATCGGATCGCCCTTGCGCGCGGGGATGCTCACCGGCACGACCTCGTCAGCGAAGACGCCGTCTTTCCAGGCCGCGGCGGCCTTCTGGTGCGACTGCGCCGCGAACTCATCCTGCTGGGCCCGGGTGAACTGGTCGACGTCGTTGCGCTGCTCGGTAAGCGCACCCATCGGCTGGTCGGTGAACACGTCGTGCAGCCCGTCGTAGGCCATGTGATCGAGCACCGTGACGTCGCCGTACTTGTAGCCTGACCGGCTGTCGATGAGCAGGTGCGGCGCCTTGGTCATCGACTCCTGCCCGCCGGCGACGACCACGTCGAATTCGCCGGCGCGGATGAGCTGGTCGGCGAGTGCGATCGAGTCGATGCCCGACAGGCACATCTTGTTGATCGTCAGCGACGGCACGTCCCAGCCGATGCCCGCGGCGACCGCGGCCTGGCGGGCGGGCATTTGCCCGGCACCCGCGGTCAGCACCTGGCCCATGATCACGTACTCGACCGCCGACGCCGGAACCTTCGCTTTCTCCAGCGCTCCGGCGATCGCGATGGCGCCCAGGTCGCTGCCGGAGAAGTCCTTCAGCGAACCCATGAGTTTGCCGACCGGGGTTCGGGCTCCAGCAACAATTACCGACGTCGTCATTTAGTTCCTCCCGGGACTGGGTACTCGATTATGTGGCCCATGACACATTCCGCAAACATCTGTCTCAAGGTTACCGTTACGAAATGACCACCGAACACGTAGACGCACGTCCGGCGCTCGCGAGCGCCCTCGTGACGGCGATCGATCACGTGGGAATCGCGGTGCCGGATCTGGACGCCGCCATCAAGTGGTACCACGACC
This sequence comes from Mycobacterium deserti, assembly GCF_025345615.1. Taxonomy (GTDB): domain Bacteria; phylum Actinomycetota; class Actinomycetes; order Mycobacteriales; family Mycobacteriaceae; genus Mycobacterium; species Mycobacterium deserti. The sequence continues at coordinate 16,796 of NZ_JAODWD010000008.1, read as the reverse complement.
ACCTCGGAATGATCGTCCTGCACGAAGAGGTCAACGAGGAGCAGGGTGTCCGCGAGGCGATGCTGTCGGTGCGCGGGGCGGCCGTCGGCAGCGCCCAGATCCAGCTGATGTCCCCGCTGGACGAGACCTCGACCATCGCCAAGTTCCTCGACAAGCGCGGGCCCGGCCTGCAGCAACTGGCCTACCGCACCAGTGACATCGACGCGCTCAGCGAGCGCCTGCGTGCCGAGGGCGTTCGGTTGCTATACGACGCACCGAGGCGCGGAACCGCCAATTCGCGGATCAACTTCGTCCATCCCAAGGACGCCGGCGGAGTGCTCATCGAGCTCGTCGAGCCGGCCGAAGACCAGCACTCCGCACACTAAGACCACTTGCGCGTCGGGCGCCGGGTTCCACGATGTGTCCAGCACGGCGTGTGCCAGTGCCGACGGTCATCAGCCGCCGATTCGCCCGCATCCGCGGGCCACACCACCAGATGCGCCGTGTTGGGGCGGATCTCGTGGTCACAGCCCGGGCAGCGGTACGTCTTGACCGCGCGCCCTGCTGTTATGGGACGCACCTCGTAGTCGTGCCCGTCGGGTCCGGCCTCGATTCTGCGCACGGGCGGCGGGACCGACGACGGCGGCGGGCGGCGCCGCGGGCGGCGAGGCATTAGAACAACCGGAACTCGTCGCTGTCCATGCCGCGCATCTGGTCGTAATCCAGGATGAGACAACGGATTCCGCGATCGATTGCCAGCGTGCGCGCTTGCGGCTTGATCTGCTGCGCGGCGAACACCCCCGCAACCGGCGCCAGCACCGTGTCGCGGTTGAGCAGTTCCAGGTAGCGCGTGAGTTGTTCGACGCCGTCGATTTCGCCACGACGCTTGATCTCGACGGCCACCGACCGCCCCTGCTCGTCACGGCACAACAGGTCGACGGGGCCGATTGCGGTCATGTATTCCCGACGAACCAGCGTGTAGCCCGGGCCGAGAAGCTCGACGTGTTCGGCCAGCAGCGCCTGAAGGTGCGCCTCGACGCCGTCTTTGACCAGTCCCGGATCGACACCGAGCTCATGGCTCGAGTCGTGCTCGACGGCCTCGATCGTGATCCTCAACTGCTCGCCGGCCTTGTTCTCGACGACCCACAGCGGCAGGTCACCGCTCATCTGCTCGGTCAGCCAGCAGGGCGGGCTCATCCAATTCAGCGGCTTGTAGGCCCGGTCGTCGGCGTGCACACTCACCGACCCGTCGGCCTTGATCAGCAGCAGCCTGCGAGCGGAGGGCAGATGGGCGGTGAGGCGCCCGACGTAGTCGACGGTGCACTGGGCGATCACGAGACGCACCCGGACTACCTTAGGACGCGGGTCGGCGAATTAGGCTCTAGCCACGATGACCGCCACGAAAAGCGTCCCGCAACGGCTGGGCCTCCTGCTTGAGAAGGTGACGCGGCAGAGCGGTCGGCTGGGCACGCCGGATTACGGCTCCTGGTTGCTCGGCAAGCCTTCGGAGAGCCAACACCGTCGACGAGTCCGCATCCAGTTCATCCTCACGTTCTTCCTCCTGATCACCAACTTTCTCGGCATCGCGGTCTCGCTGCTGCTCAACGCGGTCGCCATTCCGGTTCCGAGCGTGTTCTCCGACGCGCCTGCCTGGTTGACCTGGGGCGTCGTTCCGGCCTACATGCTGGTCGCGTTGATTTTCGGTACCGCTTGGATCACCTCGCGGACCGTCGGATCGCTGCGGTGGGCGATCGAAGAGCGCCCACCCACCAAGACCGACCAGCACAACGTGTTCCGCGCTCCGTGGCGGGTGGCCAAGAAGCTGCTTCTCCTCTGGGGCATCGGCGCCGCGCTGCTGACGTTCTTGTACGGCCTGCAGAACTCCGCCTTCATCCCCCGATTCCTGCTCGCAGTCGGTTTCCCGGGCATCGTGGTGGCCACCGCCTGTTACATGATCACCGAATTCGCGCTGCGGCCGATCGCCGCCCAGGCGCTGGAGGCAGGCCGCCCGCCACGCCGGTTGGCGGACGGCGTCATGGGCCGAACCATGACCGTCTGGCTGCTGAGCTCCGGCGTTCCCGTGCTAGGCATCCTCCTGCTCGCGCTGTTCACGCTCTCGCTGCGGAACCTCACCGCGACCCAGCTCGCGGTGGCCGTGATGATCATCGCGGTGATTGCACTGGCTTTCGGACTGATCCTGATGTGGCTGCTGTCATGGCTCATCGCCACGCCTGTCCGTGTGGTGCGGTCCGCGCTCAAGCATGTCGAAGAGGGCGATCTGGACTGCAATCTGGTGGTGTTCGACGGCACCGAACTCGGCGAGCTGCAGCGCGGCTTCAACTCGATGGTCGAGGGTCTCAAGGAACGCGAACGTGTGCGAGATCTTTTCGGCCGCCACGTCGGCCGTGAGGTCGCCGCAGCCGCCGAGAAGCAGCGGCCAAAACTGGGCGGCGAGGAACGCCACGTCGCAGTGATCTTCGTCGACATCATCGGGTCGACGCAGCTGGTGACGGGAAGGCCCGCAACCGAAGTCGTCGAACTGCTGAACCGTTTCTTCACGGTGATCGTCGAGGAGGTCGATCGTCACCACGGCTTCGTGAACAAGTTCGAAGGCGACGCGGCGCTCGCCGTCTTCGGCGCGCCCAATCACCTCGACAATCCCGAGGGAGAGGCGCTCGGCGCCGCGCGCGCCATCGCCCGGCGGATCCGCGAAGAGGCGCCCGAGTGCGATGCGGGCATCGGAGTCGCCGCGGGCGAGGCGGTGGCGGGCAATGTCGGGGCGAAGGAGCGCTTCGAGTACACGGTGATCGGTGAGCCGGTGAACGAGGCCGCGCGGTTGTGCGAGTTGGCCAAGGACAGCCCGGGCCACCTGTTGACCTCCTCCGACACGGTGTCCAATGCTGCCGAAAGTGAGCGCGGTAACTGGACTTTGGGTGAGACGGTGACGTTGAGGGGCCACGACGAGCCGATGCGACTCGCGCGGCCCGCCTGAGGGAGTGCGCGCTCGGTCACATCGCCTCGAGATAAGTGGTACCGAACGTCACGGTAACTACACTCGACGGTATGACGAACGAGGGCCTGCTGCAGATCGAGGACTGCGTGGATGCCGGCGGTGCCATCGTGCTGCCACCCGGCGCCACCTTGATCTCGCTGATCGAGCGGAACATCGCCAATGTCGGGGAGGCCGTGGCGTTCCGATACCTCGACTATGCGGCCGACGAGCGCACTGTCGAGCTGACGTGGGCCCAGCTCGGTCGTCGTATGCGGGCCATCGGCGCAAGAGTGCAGCGCGTCGCTTCGCATGGCGACCGGGTGGCCATCCTCGCGCCGCAGGGACTCGATTACGTCGCCGCGTTCTACGCGGCGGTGAAGGCCGGTGCGATCGCGGTGCCGTTGTTCGCTCCGGAGTTGCAGGGGCACGCTGAACGGCTCGAGACGGCGCTGACCGATGCCCGGCCGACCGCAGTCCTCACCACATCCGCTGTTGCGGACACCGTGCGAGAGTTTCTGCAGCACCGGGATGTCGGCAAAGGTCTCGCAGTCATCGCTGTCGACGAGATCGCCGACGCCGACGGTGCGGCATTCCGTCCAATCATGCTGGAAGTGGACGACGTATCGCATCTGCAGTACACGTCGGGATCGACGCGCGCGCCGGTCGGCATCGAGATCACGCACCGTGCAGTCGGCACCAACCTGCTGCAGATGATCCTGTCTATCGATCTGCTGGACCGAAACACTCACGGCGTCAGTTGGTTGCCGCTCTACCACGACATGGGACTGTCGATGATCGGCTTCCCCGCGGTGTACGGCGGCCACTCGACACTGCTGTCTCCGACGGCATTCATCCGTAGACCGCAGCGCTGGATCTTGGCTCTGGCAGCGGGATCTCGGACCGGACGGGTGGTCACCGCCGCGCCGAATTTCGCCTACGAATACACCGCACAACGCGGCTTGCCGACGCCGGGCGCGGACATTGACCTGAGGAATGTCGTGATGATCGTCGGCTCCGAGCCCGTCAGCATGGCCGCGATCACATCGTTTCGCACGGCCTTCGCGCCATACGGGTTGCCCGCCACCGCGATCAAGCCGTCCTACGGCATCGCAGAAGCCACCTTGTTCGTCTCGACGATCGCGCCCGAGGCCCAGCCGTCAGTGGTCCACCTCGATCGCGACCAGCTGTCCGAGGGACTGGCGGTCCCCGTCGCGGCGGACACGGACGCGGTGGCACAGGTGTCGTGCGGCCAAGTCTCGCGAAGCCAGTGGGCGGTGATCGTCGACCCCGATGCGCACATCGAACTCGCCGACGGACATGTGGGCGAGATCTGGGTGCACGGCGACAACGTCGCCCAACGGTACTGGGGCCTGCCGGACGAGTCCCGTGACGCGCTGGACGCCCGGCTGGAGTCGAGGCTCGACGTGGACAGCCATGCCAACGGGTCGCCCGCTGATGCGCGGTGGCTGCGCACCGGCGACCTCGGGGTGTACCTAGCTGGCGAACTCTACGTCACCGGGCGCCGCGCGGACATCATCACCATCGATGGCAGGCAACACTATCCACACGACATCGAGGCCACCACGACGGAGGCGTCGACCATGGTGCGGCCCGACCATGTCGCGGCGTTCGCCGTCGACGACGGGCTGGTCCTCATCGCCGAGCGCGCGTCGGGTACGCGGCGGGCGGATCGGCTGCCCGCTATCGAATCGATTCGCAAGGCGGTCTGGACTCGTCACAGGCTTTACCCTGTCGACGTCCGATTCGTGCCTGCAGGATCCATTCCGCGAACGACCAGCGGCAAGCTGGCGCGCCGGGCATGCCGCGGCCAGTACCTGCGCGGCGAACTGCGCGGGTGATCCGAATCAGCTGCCGCCGACTTCGGCAGGCAGGGGCGGCGGCAGTGGCGTTGACGGCGTTGCGGTCTCGGCCGGTGACGGCCCAGGGCCAGGGCCAGGGCTGGGGCTGGGGCCAGGCGATGCCTGCGCTTCGTGGAAGTCCACCATCGCCTCCTCGCGGATCACTTTCGAGCCGGCACTGACCGATAAGGCGTTCTTCGTCACGGTGTAGGTGATGCCCTCGTTCTCGGCGGTGAACTCGCTACCGGACTGCGAGGCCGGCACGATGAGCTTGGCGCCGTCGCGCACGCGCACGCCGCGGTACTCGAACTCGCCGCCGGGCGTCTCACAGATCGCCACCCGCGACGTCGCGGTGCTGCCGAACAGGACCGCCGAACCCGGCGTTGCGCAGCGCGCGGTGGAATCGACGTAGCCCTGCGCGTCCGTGGCCGGTGCGGCCCCGGCAGCCGGCAGGCCGGTCGCCGCCAGCGCAGACACAGCGGCAGCGGCGGTGACTATCCGAAAAGGTCTACTCGTCATCAGATTCCACGACACCACACCTTGTGCCGATGCGTGCACCAGAGTGCCGCTTCGTACGAAATCGTTAGATGTTCGCAACCGACGCGTGAGGTCCGAACACGGCGGGCAGCAGGCGATTGAAGATGTCAGCGCGCTCCCACTGCAGGAAGTGGCCGGCGCCCGGAATCACCAGCGGTCCGATGCGATTGCTGAACGCGCGCTCGCACATCGGGACGAATTGCTCGCCGACAGCGTGATCCTCGGGACCATAGAGGATGAGCGTCTCGACGTCGACGGCGTCCATCATCGGGAAATTCGGGCATGGCACGCCCGTAGGCGAGTTGGTACGTCGCCCAGCCGGCTCGCAAGCGGGCCTCGTCGGCGAACGGTTCGGTCATGAAGTCGACATCGGAGTGGTCGAACGCAAACCGTGAGGCCCACAGCCGGTTGGTGTACATCGCCGCAACCCACTGCCTGCGCGCCGCAGGCGACGGCAGCATGGCGGCGAGCTGGTCGGGGAAGGCGCCCTGCATCCAGCGGTAGTCCGCCGTCGGTCGCTACCACGCCGCCCACGTCGCCTGCTGCGATGAGGCACGACGAGTGTCCGAGTCCGTCGTGCACCAACGCGTACAGATCGCGTGCATACGTCACGAGATCGTGTCGGTCGTCTGGCGGGAGGTCGCTGTCCCCCATGCCGCGCAGGTCCGGGGCGATGACCTCGAACCCAGCGGCGGCCAACGCCTCGATGTTGCGCCACCAGATGCGCTTGGTCTCCGGATAGCCGTGAATCAGCAGCACCGGCGTCCCACCGACGCCTTCGCGGACGTATGCCAGCGAAACACCCTCACCGACAGCGGCTTTCTCGATGTTGAATGCGTCGGCGCGCGGTCGTGCCGGCTGGGCCGGCCGGTGGCGTGGCGCATAGCCGAACGACACCTAACGCGCCCCGCGCACCAACCGACCGGGACGCGCTCCCGTGTCCACGCCGTCACGCCGCGTGACGACGCCGCTGACGATCGTGGCGGCATAGCCGGAGGCACCCTGCACCAGCCGGTGCCCACCCGCAGGCAGGTCGTAGGCCATCCGCGGCGCATGCAAGGTGAGGGCGTCCATGTCGATGACGTTGACGTCGGCCTTCTTCCCCACCCCGAGCACACCGCGATCGGTCAGTCCGAACAGTCGCGCGGTGTCGTGGGACTGCTTGCGAATCACGTACTCCAGCGGCAGTTTCGCACCGCGATGGCGGTCTCGCGCCCAATGTGTGAGCAGGAACGTCGGATACGAAGCGTCGCAGATCATGCTGCAGTGCGCGCCGCCGTCGGACAGGCCCAGGACACCGGACGGGTGGGTCATCATCTCGCGGATGGCGTCGTGATTGCCCTCCGAGTAGTTGAACAGCGGCAGCATCAGCATCGCGGCGGCGTCGTTCTGGAGCATCAGGTCGTACATCGTGGCCAGCACGTCGTCTCCGCGCTCGCGCGCGATCGCGGCCACGGTGCGCTCCGCGGTCGGCTCGTAGTCGGGCGGCTCGCCCAACGCGTAGAGCCGGTCTGCAGAATGCTGCGCGAACGCGAACATGCCGTCAAACAACAGCTTCGGGTCGACGGGCAGATCATCCTCGGCCAGAATGGCCGCGCGCACAGCGGGTTCGGCCAGTCGAGCGGCCAATTCGTCGCGTGTGCACTGCGCCTTGAGCCGCCGGTAGGTCGGGCGGTGGGTGAAGGCGTGGTGTCCGGGGAACCCGAGCAGCATGCCGAACGGCCGTGCGGCCACCTGGGGGTGAAGCCGGCTGCCCGCTTCGTGTGCGGCGGCCGACATGTCGAGTTGCTCGCGCCAGAGGTTGGGATCGGCGTCGACTTGGATCAACGCGAAACTCAGCGCGCAGTCGAGCTCCTCGCCGAGTCGCCTCATCCACTCGAGCTCCTTCTTCGGCGCCACGATGTCCTCGCCCGCGGCGCCCTGCGGGGCGAGTTCGAAGACGGCGCCGCCGCCGGCGACCATTGCCCGACCCAGCGCGAACAGTTCGTCCTCGGCCGCGAAGGTGCCCGGCACCGGCTCGCCGTCCATGGCGCGATGGGCTAGCGTGCGCGACGACGAAAAGCCCAGCGCCCCAGCCTCGGCGGCCTCCTGCACCAGCCGACTCATCGCTGCGATGTCCTCGGGGGTGGCGGGCTCGTTACGCGCGCCGCGCTCCCCCATCGCATACGCCCGGACTGTGCCGTGGGCAACCTGACTGCCGATGTCGACGGCGAGTTCGCGGGTGCCGATGACGTCGAGATACTCGGCGTAGCTCTCCCAGCCCCACGTGATGCCCTCGGTGAGTGCGGTGCCCGGAATGTCCTCGACGCCCTCCATCAGCTCGATGAGCCACTGCTCCTGGCCGGGACGAACAGGAGCGAACCCGACGCCACAGTTGCCCGCGACGACGGTGGTGACCCCGTGATTGCTCGACGGTTCCAGCAAGCTGTCCCAGCTGACCTGACCGTCGTAATGAGTGTGGATATCGACGAATCCGGGCGCGACGATCTTGCCGGCCGCGTCGATGGTCTGGGCCGCCTCGCCCTCCAGCGGACCGTCGCCGGGGCCGCGGCGACGGATCTCGACGATTCGTCCGTCCTTCACCGCGACGTCGGCGTTGAAACGCTCACCGCCGGTGCCGTCGACGACAGTGCCACTTGTGATCTTCAGATCGAACACGATTACTCCCACCAAACCCGGGCCGACCGCTACCGTTGGGGACTGTAACACCGTTACAGAGCGGGGAGAGGCGAATCGTGACGCAGACCGTCGGCAATCCAACCCACACCAAGCGCGAGGATGCCATCGGACCGCCGCCGCGGCGCCCTACCCGTGTGCCGTCGGAGCGTTACTACTCGCCGAAGTTCGCACGGCTGGAGACCGAGCGGATGTGGCCGAGGGTGTGGCAGGTCGCCTGCACGGTGGACCACGTCGCCGAGCCGGGCGACTTCTTCGAATACCGTTGCGGCGCCTACTCGGTGTTGATCGTCCGAGGTGACGGCGGCGAGCTGCGGGCCTTCCAGAACGTGTGCAGGCATCGCGGAAACTCGCTGTGCAGCGGCACCGGTACGAACCTGCGCGAACTGCGCTGTGGATATCACGGGTGGACCTGGGACCTGGACGGCGCGCTGAGGCGTGTTCCCCACCGCAAGGGGTTCGGGGCGCTGCCGATGAGCGACCTGCCGCTCATTCCGGTCGCTGTCGACACGTGGGCACGGTTGGTGTTCGTCAACCTCGACCCCTCCGCGATGCCGCTGCTGGAGTATCTGGAGGAAGTGCCGAACGACATCGCCTGGTGCCGACTCGATGAATTCCGCTGCTATGCCACCATGACCGTCGAGGTCGACGCGAACTGGAAGACCATCGCCGACGGGTACAGCGAGACCTATCACATCCAGACCCTGCACCCCGAGCTTCACCGATGCATGGACGATGTCCATGCACCGCAACAGATCTGGGGTCATACCGGCAAGTCCGAGCAGATGTACGGTGTACCGAGCCCGCAGTTGCGTGAATCTTCGACCGACGCAGACGTGTGGGATGCCTACGTGCGGACTCAGGGCGCGCTGATGGGCGTCGCCGAGGACACGCCGTTCCCGGCCGACCAGGCGGACGGCCGGTCGGCCGCCGACCTGATCGCCGAGCGCACAAGGGCGTTCGGTGCCGGGCGTGGTGTCGATCTGCGCTGGGCCACCGACGATCAACTGCTGCGTCTGCACCAGTACAACGTGTTCCCCAATATGACACTGTTGTCGAACGCTGACCATCTGACCGTGATGACGTCGCATCCGGGACCCGACCCGGAACACGGCGAGCTCGTGATGCTGTTGTGGATGCGAATGCCGCCCGACTCGCCGCGCAGCAGACCTGCCGACGTTCGCTTGACCGCTGAGCAGGCCCACCCGGGACTGGTTCTCATTCAGGATATTTCAGTGTTAGCGGGGCTGCAGCGTGGCCTTCGTCAGCCCGGCTTCACCCATCTCGTCCTGTCAAACGAGGAGCGGCGCGTCATCAATCTGCACCGCAACCTCGACCGTTATCTGGACCTGCCCGACTCGGATCGCATCACCGGGGGTGAGTCCGCTGACGCGCCAGACCGGCCATAACGCCAAGAAGCCCGGCGCGTCCATCACGGCCGAGGTGATCCTGGAGACCGCCGCGCGGCTCATCGAGCACGACGGCGTGGATGCGTTGACCATGCGGCGGCTGGCCGAAGAACTCGGCGTCGCAGTCACGTCCATCTACTGGCACGTCGGCGGGCGCGACAAGCTGCTCGACAGCCTGGTGGAGCGCCTGCTCGGCGAGATGGCGACCCTGCCTGTCCAGGGTGCCGATCCGGTCGAGCGCATCGCGTCGCTGGCCCGGCTGCAGCGTAGGGCGCTGATCGAGCGTCAGCACCTGCTCGGCGTCGCGCACGAGCGCGACCGAACTCCGCAGTTGTTTCTGCCGGTTCAGCAGGCGCTGGCCACTGAACTGGCTGATGTCGGAGTGACCGGGGCCGAGGCGGCTCTGGTCCTGCGGGCGATCGAAGTGCACGTCATCTCGTCGGCGGTGATGCAGTTCTCGGCGGTGCGGGGCGCCAAGCACGACGAAGAGGATCCGACGCTGTGGACCGACGACTGGCCGGACCAGGTGTTGGTCGAGGCGTTGCAGTCTCCGACCGACTACGACGCCGTCTTCGATTACGGGCTCACCGCGTTGCTTCGCCCGCTGCGCGACAAGAGCTAGGTCCTCGAACTCCGGGTCACCGGTCGTATTGCGACAGTGGGCGCCGCTCGACTCCACGCCCGGTGACCACCTTGCCACTGACCCTGGCCAGCCGGGCCAGGCCGCGGTACGTCGACGGATTGAGCAGTGTCGGCCAGGTGGTACGCCTCCGGTTCTCGTCCAGCGGCCGCCCGTCGAACCGATCGCGGAGCCACCTCAGCGCCATCGGCGCCGACATCGGATGCAGCATTATGTGCTCGGCGAATCTGTCGCGGTGGTAGGTGACATCGGTGCCGCCGGCGCTGTAGGTGCGTGCCAGTTGGTCGATGTCGTCGACCGAGATGATGCGATCATGGGCCGCCTGCACGATCAGCACAGGCATGGTCGGCGCGGCGATGCCGAGCCTGATGTGGTCGAAGACGTGCTGGACTTCGGGCATGTCCAGGAGCTCCTGCAGGGGACGGTCGAGCATGCTGGCCATGTTCTGTTTCCGTAGCCGAACCACTGCCTGCGCAGTCGTCATCTTCCCGAGCTTCTCGAAGAGCGCTTTACCTTCATCCGAGGCGTGTTCCTCGATGACACGTCGCAAGTCCGGGTAGGTCTGCATGAGTGCGGCCACCACCATCGTGGGCAGCCCGGAGAAAAACTTGCCGTTGAGGCGGTGATACGTGCTGCCGAGATCGCCTACCGGCGAACCGAGCACGGCGCCGACGACATTGAGTTCCGCCGCATAGCCGTCGTACATCTCGGCGGCCCATGCGGTGGCCAGCCCACCGCCGGAGTAACCCCACAGGCCGATCGGGGCCTCCTGGGAAAGTTTCAACGGTGCGAAATTCACTGCAGCCCGCAGACCGTCGAGCACGCAGTAGCCGGGCTCGAAGGGTGCGCCGAACAGACCCAGCGGCCCGCCGTGGTCCGGCACCGAGACCGCCCAACCCTCGGCGAGCGCGGCGACGATCAGCAGCATCTCGAACTGTGCCAGTGCGCCTGCGGCCTTGGCTCGCCGACGCAACGCGTAGGAGGGAAAGCAGCGGCCTGTCACGGCGTCGATCGCGCACTGGTACGACACGATCGGGCACGGCATATCGGGCGTGCGCTCCGACGGGGTCAGGACCGTGGTGACGGTGGTCGAGGCGTTCTTGTTCAGGTCGGTCGTCCGGTAGAGCAGTTGCGTCGCCGTAAAGCGTTGCGGGATCAGTCCCAGGAACGCCAACTGCACCTCGCGAGAGCGCAGAACGGTACCCGGTGCGGTGTGCTCATACCCCGGCGGCGGCTGGTAGAAGGGATCACGAGCGGGAAGCAGCGGGCGGCTGCGGGGACGGAGCTTCTCGTGCGGTGCGGACCACTCGGCTGCGTCGCCGGCGACTTCCACGTGCGAGTCCATCGTCCTACGGTATCCGTCCGTCGCATAGCGTCACGGCTTTGCTCCAGACGTTGCACGCGATCTGGTCACGAATTTCGAAAGGCGGGCGCCGGCTGGTTGTGGATGCCGGTGCCGTACACGTACGTGAGCTGGTGGGCGGCGATGAGCTCGGCGGCTTCCGGTAATACGGGATGCGGTCCGATCGCATCCGCAGCCAGGGCACGGATCCGTCGGTTCAAGCGTGCCGACGCGCGGTTGATCGCCTGCCAGTCCCACGCTCGTGGATCGCCGTATTCGGGGTAGAGCCCCTCCCACTTCGCGACTCGCTTGTCGGTGTTGTGGTTCGTGATGCTCCAGCGCAGCTCTCGGTCCTCGAAAAGCCCACCGAAACTCAACTGGATCAGACCCCAACCCCCAATTGCCTTGCCGTCGAGGATCGGCTGACCACCTGCGCGGACCACATGCAGCATCAGGTGCGGGCCGTGTGCCTCACCCGGCACGTCCTGCGCATCCCTGAAGCGTCGAATGCGCCTGCCGGGCTCGGAGTACATCTCATACAGCGCGAAGTCACCCACGGCGAAAACGGTGTCGAGGACGGCTCGGCGGTCAGCACCCACGGCATAGAACTTCAGGCTCGGCACCAACGAACTATCCCACTGAAATGATCGGCATGAATTATCGAGCTATGGAGCTGTGGTTTCGAGTTCCAGCCACTGTCGTCCACCGCAGAAACTGAAGCCGACCTCAACAGCAGGGCCCCGACCGAATAGAGCGGCACTGCCGCGAAGACTATTTGCCTATCGCCCTGGTGTGTTGGCGTGCTCGATTCGGTAAAGCCGAGCGGCGTTGCCCCACAGAACATCATCGAGGTGTTCGGCACCAACTACGTCGGCGATTGTGTTGAGGTCCTCGTCGCGAAACGGCCGCGGCGCCCGCGTGGACGGCAGGTCGGTACCGAACACCAGAGCACCCGGATTGACCTTCATGATCTCACCGATCGCGTACGCGGGATTCAGATCGAGACGCCCGAAACCGGTGGCTTTCACGTAGGCACCTTTGTCCACCAGGTCCAGCAGGCAATGCAGTCCTTCGGACGAGAGTCCGAGATGGTCGATGCTGACGACCTGGAGTCTTGCGAGTACGGGCGCGATCGCCACCAGGTCGCGCGAAGCTATATAAAGTTCGGCGTGCCAATCGGCGACTTCATGGACGCGGCGAGCGAGGTGTTCAAGGTCTCGGAGCGACGCCGACCCCCCGCGGTGAACATTGAAACGCACAGCCCGAATGCCGTCGGCGGTCAAGGCGCGGATGTCGTCGTCGGTGGTGTCAGACGGTATTTGAGTCACGCCTACGTATGCGGACCCCAGAGTGCGGAGTGCGTGGCGCAGATAGCGCTGATCGAAGCCTTGGAACGATCCTGAAACCACCGCCCCGCCCCGTACATTGAGCTCGGAGACTCTCGTGCGATAGTCCTCAACGGTGAAAGGTGGCGGCAAGTAGCCGTCGTTCGGTATCAGCGGAAAGGCGCGCTCGATAATGTGCAGGTGCGCATCGAAGATGCGTGCGCCGCATCCGAATTCACCCATCACTGTGACTGCTCAAAGCGGCGAGTCTCTGCTCGAACCGCTCGAGGTTGACGATGTTGCGTCGATGGTGGCCCCGACACACAATCGCGTTGCGGTCATCGACAATGACGTCGAACTCGAGCTGGCGACCCTTCATGGCGACAAGCTCCGCATATATGTGCACAGCCGTTCCCGGTAGCGTCGGCGCCTCGTGCGAGAGGTCAACGTACGTCCCCACCGTGCGTTCTTCGGCGTTGAGATGGGGGTGCACCATTCGCATGCACGCCCATTCGACCAGACCGATCAGGTAGCCCGTGGCCAATACCGCAGGCATGCGGGCGAATTCCTCCGACTCAGGTAATAGATGCGGAACAGTCCGCGATGCGGAGACCCTGTACTCGAGGGTCGTGACCATACCCGGCGCTATCGAAGGAGACACGGCTCAAGCCTCCCTGGGAGATGTCCGGCGATTCGAAAGATCGGACGCCAGAAGGGAAGAGGCCACTCGGCGCGCATCGCGCATCGCCGACCGGTCGTCTTCGACTACAACTCGGGCATTGGCTCCATCGATGAGCAACTGCAGATCCGAGCCAAGCCGTTCGGGATCGGCAGCCCCCGCGGCAGACGCTAAGCTCGTCAACATCGTTCGCAGCCATCTCTTGTAATCGAGGATCACGAGACGGGCTGGGTGCCGTGCATCGGGTAGCTCGACGGCGGCGTTGATGAACGGGCAACCGCGAAAGCCCGACTTGCCGTGGCCTTCGGCAAGCCAGTCGAAGACCGCCAGTAGCCGTGCTTCGGCGTCACCGTCGAAGTCGGCCAGCATGGATTCGATCGCTGCTTGGCGATCGCGGCTGCGTCGGTCCAACACGGCCGCAATCAAATTGGCCTTCGAACCGAACTGCGCATACAGCGTCGGCTTGGTCACCGCTGCTTCTGCGGCGATTCGATCCACCCCGACCGCACCTATGCCCTCGGTGTAGAAGATCTCGGTGGCCGCAGCCAGGATGCGCTCCCCAGCGGGGGACGGATCGTTCACGTAACTATACTGACAGGTCGGTATACCGTAGTCAATCGTGGTGCTGCGATACCGCGAGGCCACACGACAGAATCCGTGAAGCACAAGTTGGCGACGTCGCAGTCCGGTATCGCCGGCGAAGTAAAGAGTTCGGTTCCCTGGCAACAGGATTGGAGCGACTACGCACTTCAACGCGATGGTCCACAGACGCTGCCACCCGCGGTTCGCCGGAGACGCGCCACTTCTCACGCAGCGATGATCGCTTCGAAATGCTCACCAGTTTCCTTATAGTCGCATCATGATTGTCCGAACATGGTCGGCGCGCGCGACGAAAGCCGGTGCTCAGTCCTACCACCGGTATTTCGAGTCGATTTTGCTTCCGCAGCTTCATCGGCTGCGCGGGTTCGAAGGCGCATTTCTGCTGGGAAGAGAACAGGAACCTCTGGTCGAGTTGACGTCACACACGCTATGGACGTCCTTGGACGCGATACGAGGCTTCGCCGGTGACGACATCGACGCGGCCGTGGTCGAGCCCGAAGCGTTGGCGATGCTATCTGACAGCGATTCGACCGTTGTGCACCGCTCTGTGCTCCTCAGCGACCGTGGACCGGGGTGAAGGTAGGGCTCGCCGGTGATGATGTCGGTTTTCCGCCAGTCTTGTCGGTTGGGGCGTGTAATCGTCTAGGCATGCACGAGGATTTCGACCGCTGCTACCGGGCCGTCCAGTCGAAGGACGCCCGGTTCGACGGCTGGTTCGTCACCGCCGTGCTGACCACGAAGATCTACTGCAGGCCCAGCTGCCCCGTGCGTCCGCCGTTCGCTCGCAACATGCGGTTCTACCCCACCGCTGCCGCGGCGCAGAAGGCGGGCTTTCGGGCATGCAAGCGGTGCAGGCCCGACGCATCGCCCGGATCGCCGGAGTGGAATGTGCGCGGCGATGTCGTCGCGAGGGCGATGCGGCTGATCGCCGACGGCACTGTCGACCGCGAAGGTGTTTCCGGGCTGGCCGCGCGTCTCGGTTACACGACCCGCCAGCTCGAACGGCTGTTACAGGCCGAGGTGGGTGCCAATCCGCTCGCACTCGCAAGGGCTCAACGCACGCAGACCGCCCGCGTGTTGATCGAAACGACCGAATTGCCGTTCAGCGATGTCGCTTTCGCCGCCGGCTTCTCCAGCATTCGCCAGTTCAACGACACGCTGCGCGCAGTGTGTGATCGGACGCCAACGGAGTTGCGCGTACGTGCGCGTGCACGGTTCGGAGTTGGGGCCGCAGCCGCCGGAGCGCTGTCGTTGCGACTTCCGACGCGGGCTCCGTTCGCCTACGAGGGTGTCTTCGGGCACCTCGCGGCCAGCGGCGTCCCAGGCGTGGAAGAGGTGCGTGACGGCGCCTATCGGCGGACACTGCGTCTTCCGAATGGCAGCGGAATCATCAGCCTGACACCGCAGCCCGACCACGTTCAGTGTCGCATCGTGCTCGACGACTTTCGGGACCTGGCCACCGCGATCGCCCGCTGCCGCCGCCTGCTGGATCTCGACGCGGACCCGGAGGCGGTCGTCGACGCGCTCGGCGCCGACCCGGACCTCAGCGTCTTAGTCGCCAAAGCGCCCGGACAGCGGATACCGCGAACGGTCGACGAACACGAACTCGCCGTGCGGGTGGTGCTGGGCCAGCAGGTGTCGGTGAAGGCCGCACGCACCCACGCCAGACGCATCGCGGACGCCTACGGTCAGCCGGTGGCCGACGTCAACGGCGGCCTGACGCATGTATTTCCGGCGGTGGAGCAGCTCGCCGAGATCGATCCTGTTCATCTGGCGTTTCCCCGGTCGCGTCAGCGAACCCTCACCGCGTTGATTCGCGCGTTGGCCGACGGCGAGGTCGTGCTTGACGCTGGCTGCGACTGGAATCAAGCCCGCGCGCAGCTGTTGTCGCTGCCCGGAATCGGCCCCTGGACCGCCGAGATGATCGCGATGCGCGCCCTGGGCGACCCAGACGCATTTCCCGCCAGCGACCTCGGGGTGCGGCTGGCCGCCGACCATCTCGGATTGGCGTCCGAGGTCAAATCCCTGACCGAGCACAGCGCGCGCTGGCGTCCCTGGCGGTCCTACGCCACCCAGCATCTGTGGACAGCGCTCGATCATGCGGTCAACGAATGGCCACCGAAGGAGCCGTGATGGGAACGGTGCAGTTTCGCTCGATGAACAGTCCGGTCGGCCCATTGACCCTGGCGGGCAAGAACGGCCGGCTGATGCATCTGCGGATGGTGGACCAGACCTACGAGCCGAGCCGCGACGGCTGGGAAGAAGACGACGGCATCTTCGCCGAGGCGGTTGAACAACTCGACGCGTATTTCGCCGGCGAGCGAATCGAATTCGAACTCGAGCTCGACCTTGTCGGTACGTCGTTCCAGCGGCGGGTCTGGGAGGCGCTGTTGACGATCCCCTACGGCGAGACAAGGTCGTACGGCGAGATCGCCAGGCAGATCGGTGCGCCCACTGCATTTCGCGCGGTCGGGCTCGCCAACGGGCACAACCCCATCGGCATCATCGTGCCGTGCCACCGGGTGATCGGCTCGAACGGGAATCTCACCGGGTACGGCGGCGGCATCGAGAAGAAAAAGGCGTTGCTCGGACTCGAGCGGTCCCGGGTCTTCGCGCAGCCGTCACTATTCGAGTGAGACCGCCCCATAGACGACAAATGCCTGTGCCCCCCAATTGAATTGGGGGGCACAGGGCTTAATGTGTGTTCGGCGGTGTCCTACTTTTCCACCCGGGTTGGGCAGTATCATTGGCGCTGGCA
>NZ_JAODWD010000007.1 GCF_025345615.1 Mycobacterium deserti | reverse complement strand
TGCCAGCGCCAATGATACTGCCCAACCCGGGTGGAAAAGTAGGACACCGCCGAACACACATTAGGATCACCCCCCACAATTTTGTGGGGGGTGATTCTATTTATCGGTATTCGTTCGAATTCTCAATTCGGGCGTGATCGGGTAGAAAGGCATACGTGGTCCAGGACAGTCGAGGGGGCAACGACGGGCGCCGTCCGCGTCGCCCGCCGCCGCGCTCATCAGGGCCGAATCGGGCCCGCCGGTCGCAACCGAGGCCCGACGAGACGCCGCAGGACGCCGGCCCTCGCATCCCTGACAACATCGAAGCCAAACAGCTTTCGCCCGAAATTCGCGGCGAACTCACAACATTGGATCGAGCCACCGCCGACGTCGTCGCGCGGCACCTGGTCGCCGCGGGCGAACTCCTCGACGAGGACCCGCAGACCGCCCTGGCGCACGCCCGCGCGGCGCGGGCCCGATCCGGCCGGATCGCTGCGGTCCGTGAGGCCGTCGGCATCGCCGCCTACCACTGCGGCGACTGGTCGCAGGCGCTTTCCGAGCTGCGCGCGGCCCGCCGGATGGGCAGCAAGTCGCCGCTGCTGCCGTTGATCGCCGACTGCGAACGAGGCGTCGGACGTCCGGAGCGTGCGATCGAGCTCGCCCGCAGCCCCGAAGCCGCGCAGCTCACCGGCGACGACGCTGACGAGCTGCGGATCGTCGTGGCCGGCGCCCGCTCCGACCTCGGGCAGTACGACCAAGCGCTCGCGCTCCTGTCCACCCCGCAACTCGATCCGAAACGCACCGGTCATACCGCCGCGCGGCTGTTCTACGTCTATGCCGATACTCTCCTGGCGCTCGGCCGCAATGCGGACGCACTGGAGTGGTTCATCAAGACCGCGGCCGCAGACACCGAGGGCGTGACGGACGCCGAGGAACGGATCACGGAGCTCTCCTGACATGAGCACCCTTGCGCAGGAACACGATTGCCTGCTGCTCGACCTCGACGGCACCGTCTTTCGCGGGCAAGAGGCCACCTCGGGGGCCGTTGAGACCCTTGCCTCCATGCGTGCGCGCACGTTGTACGTCACCAACAACGCCTCCCGCGATCCCGCTGAGGTCGCCCAGCACCTGCACACACTGGGTTTCGCGGCCGAACCCGACGACGTGGTGACCAGCGCCCAGAGCGCAGCCAACCTGTTGGCGTCCCAATTACCCCCCGGCGCAATCGTTCTCGTCGTCGGCACCGATGCACTCGCCGCCGAGGTCGCCGGGGTCGGTCTGAAACCGGTCCGGCAGTACGCGGACGGACCGGTCGCCGTCGTGCAGGGACACTCGCCCCAGACCAGCTGGCCCGATCTGGCCGAGGCCGCATTGGCCATTCGCGCCGGCGCGCTGTGGGTGGCGGCCAACGTCGACCGGACGTTGCCCTCGGAGCGCGGCCTGCTGCCCGGCAACGGGTCGATGGTCGCAGCGCTACAGACGGCCACCGACCGCGAGCCGCAGGTGGCTGGCAAGCCGCAACCCACGTTGCTCAACGACGCCCTCGCGCGCGGGCGCTTCCGCACACCGCTGGTCGTCGGTGACCGTCTCGACACCGACATCGCAGGCGCCAACGCGGCCGGCCTGCCGAGCCTGCTGGTGCTCACCGGTGTCAGTACCGCCGCGGACATGGTCCGCGCCGTGGCATCAGAACGGCCCACCTATGTCGCCGCCGATCTGCGTTCCCTCCACGCCGACGCCGACGAGCTACGGATCGGTCCGCATGCAGGCTGGCGCATCGACATCGACACGACAGAGGTCACGGTGCACGCCACCGGACGCGACCCCGAAGATCCGCTGTCCGTGGTGCGCGCGGCCGCCGGCGCAGTGTGGAATGCCGGGCTCGACGGGCAACCGTTCACCCTCAGTGCGGGCGACGACGCGGCACGACAGGCGCTGCAACGCTGGTCCCTGCTGAGCCCGCCGAATCGGCTAGCGTGAACACCGATATGAGTACCGATCCGGAACAGATCCGTGCCCAGATTGCGGAGTTGCTGGCCGACGTGCCCGATCCGGCCCAGGAAGGCTCGGATCTGGCGAATCTCGCCGACTCCGACATCGACGTCATCGCGGCGCGGCTCGAACAGGCCCACGATCTGCTGGTGCAGGCGCTCGAGTCCGTCGAGAAGGGATGACCGCGCGTGACGCGGCGGGCACGCGTTGACGCCGAACTCGTGCGCCGGGGATTGGCCCGCTCCCGCCAACAGGCGGCAGAGCTGATCTGCGCAGGCCGGGTGAGTATCAACGGGATGCCGGCCGCCAAGCCGGCCACCGCGATCGCGACGAGCGCGACACTCACCGTCGAGGGTTCTGATGAGCGCAGCTGGGTCTCCCGCGGCGCCCACAAGTTGATGGGCGCCCTTGACGCGTTCGGTCTCCGGGTCGACGGCAGTCGGTGCCTTGATGCCGGGGCGTCGACCGGGGGTTTCACCGAGGTGCTGCTCGACCGCGGCGCCAACGAGGTCGTCGCCGTCGACGTCGGCTACGGCCAGCTGGCCTGGTCGCTGCGCAACGATGCGCGCGTCACCGTCTTGGAGCGCACCAACGTCCGCGAGCTCACCGCGGACTCGATCGGCGGACCCGTCGACTTGGTGGTCGCGGACCTGTCGTTCATCTCGCTGTCCACAGTCTTGCCCGCGCTGACATCGTGCGCGTCAGCCGACGCCGATATCGTTCCCATGGTGAAGCCGCAATTCGAGGTCGGAAAGGATCGCGTCGGTGCGGGCGGAGTCGTCTCCGACCCACAGTTGCGCGCGGACGCGGTGCTGGCGGTCGCCCGCCGCGCCGTCGAGCTGCAATGGCAGCCCGTCGCGGTCATCGCCAGCCCACTGCCGGGGCCCTCGGGCAATGTCGAGTACTTCCTGCGGCTGCGGTCGCGCACCGACCATCCGCTGCAGGGCGAAGCGCTTGAACGGGCGGTAGTGGCCGCCGTGGCGGAGGGCCCGCAATGAGCCCGGAACGCACCATCCTGCTGGTTGTCCATACCGGCCGCGATGATGTCGTCGAAGTCGCCCAGCGAGTCGAAAAAGTGCTGGGCGACAACGGCATCGGCCTGCGGGTGTTGTCCGCAGAGGCGGTCGACCGGGGTCCGGTCTCGCCGGACGATGTGCGCGCGCTCGGGGTGGGCATCGAGGTCGTCGACGCCGACGAGCGAGCTGCCGAAGGCTGTGAGCTGGTGCTCGTGCTCGGTGGCGACGGGACCTTCCTGCGTGCCGCCGAACTGGCCCGCAACGTGCAGATCCCGGTGCTTGGCGTCAACCTCGGCCGTATCGGGTTCCTCGCCGAGGCGGAGGCCGACCACATCGACACGGTCCTCGAGCACGTCGTCCAGCGCGACTACCGTGTCGAGGACCGAATGACGCTCGACGTCGTCGTCCGGGTGGGGGGCCGCATCGCCAGCCGCGGCTGGGCGCTCAACGAGGCCAGCCTGGAGAAGGGGCCGCGACTCGGGGTGCTGGGCGCGGTGCTCGAGGTCGACGGCCGGCCGGTCTCATCGTTCGGGTGCGACGGCGTGCTGGTCGCGACACCGACGGGGTCGACGGCGTGGGCGTTCTCCGCGGGCGGCCCGATCCTGTGGCCGGACCTCGAGGCCATTCTCGTCGTGCCCAACAATGCGCACGCGCTGTTCGCGCGGCCGATGGTGACCAGCCCGAACGCGAACATCGCGATCGAAATCGAAGCCCGCGGACATGACGCGCTGGTGTTCTGTGATGGCCGTCGCGAGATGGTGGTGCCTGCGGGCGCACGGCTGGAAGTCACCCGATGCGGCACACCGGTCAAGTGGGTCCGGCTGGACAGCGCGCCGTTCACCGACCGGCTGGTGCGCAAGTTCCGACTTCCGGTCACGGGCTGGCGCGGGCCGTAGTGCTATCCGAGATCCGCATCGAGTCGCTGGGCGCCATCAGCACAGCGACCGCCGAATTCGACCGCGGACTCACTGTGCTCACCGGCGAGACCGGCACCGGCAAGACCATGGTCGTGACCGGCCTGCACCTGCTGGGCGGCGCCCGCGCCGACGCCACCCGGGTGCGCTCGGGCGCCGACCGCGCGGTTGTCGAAGGTCGTTTCACCACAACGGATCTCGGTGAAGACGTCGCCGCTCACGTCGACGACATCCTGGATTCCTCCGGTGCCGATCGCGACGACGACGGCAGCGTGATAGCGGCACGTTCGGTCAGCCGCGACGGGCCCTCGCGGGCGTATCTGGGCGGCCGCAGTGTGCCCGCCAAGTCGTTGAGCACCTTCACCACCGAGTTGTTGACGCTGCACGGCCAGAACGATCAGCTTCGGCTGATGCGCTCCGAGGAACAGCGCGCGGCACTGGACCGTTTCGCCGACGTCGAGCAGCCGCTCAAGCGCTACCGCAAGCTGCGTGACGAGTGGCTGGCCGCCCGCCGCGATCTCATCGACCGTAAGCAGCGTGCGCGTGAACTGGCGCAAGAGGCCGACCGGCTCAAGTTCGGATTGAACGAAATCGACTCTGTCGCACCACAACCGGGCGAAGACGAGAAACTCGTCGACGATATTCGCCGCTTGTCGGAGCTCGACGCGCTCCGTGAGGCGGCGGAAGCGGCGCGAACGTCGCTGTCCGGAGAGGACGATCCGTCGCCGGAGGCCGTGTCGGCCGCCAACGGTGTTGCGCATGCCAAGGCGGCCCTCGAAGCGACCGACGACTCCGCACTCAAGACCCTGGCCGAACAGCTTGCCGGCGCACTGGCGGTGATCGGCGATGTGGCGAGCGAACTGGGCGACTACCTCAGCGGATTGCCAAGCGACGCGAGCACCTTGGAGACCAAGCTGGCGCGCCAGGGCGAATTGCGCAACTTGACGCGGAAGTACGCCGCCGACATCGGTGGAGTGCTGCAGTGGGCGCAGGAGTCGCGCGAGCGACTGGCGCAGCTCGATGTGTCGGAGGAGGCGCTGACAGATCTCGAGCGCCAGGTCGTCAAACTGCAGGATCAGGTCGTCGCGGCAGCAGCCGAACTGACGAAGGTGCGCACCAAATCTGCCAAGGGACTGGCAAAGGCGGTGACCGCCGAACTGTCCGGTCTGGCGATGGCCGACGCGGTGTTCACCGTGTCCGTCGCGCCACTGGCCGCCAGGGCCGACGACTCAGCGCCGCTCACCGTGTCGTCGGGCGCGACGGTGCACGCCGGGCACGACGGTGTCGACGCCGTCGAGTTCGGCTTCGCCGCACACCGCGGAACCGACGTGCTTCCGCTGAACAAGAGCGCGTCCGGCGGCGAGTTGTCGCGCGTGATGCTGGCGCTCGAGGTGGTGCTCGCCGCGTCGGTCGAAGGCACGACGATGGTTTTCGATGAGGTGGACGCCGGCGTCGGCGGACGCGCCGCGGTTCAGATCGGTCGCCGGCTGGCTCGGCTCGCGAGCACCCATCAGGTCATCGTCGTGACCCATCTCCCACAGGTGGCCGCCTACGCCGACGTGCACCTTGTCGTCGACAGCGGCGGCGGACGAAGCAAGTCGAGCGGTGTGCGCCGCCTTGATGACGACGATCGGGTCGCCGAGCTGGCCCGCATGCTTGCCGGCCTCGGGGAGTCCGACAGCGGCCGGGCTCACGCACGCGAGCTGTTGGAGGCCGCTCAGAAGGACCGCGCCGAACCCTAGGGGTTGTGGTCGCGATGCTTTGCTTTGCTCTCGAATTTCGCGGTCATCAGGGTCTGTGGCAGTTGTGACTAAAGATACTTCTGTGGCTAATGTTACGGCGCGCCTCCGACCGCTAACGCCCTGATCTCGACAGAATCGGCGCATGAAGATGTCAGCGCTTCTCTCTCGCAATGCCAGCTCACGCCCAGGCGTCCTCGGCACGGCCCGAGTCGACCGCGACATCGAGCGGCTTCTGCGGCGCGTGAGTCCGGGCGACATCGTCGTCATCGACGCGCTGGATCTGGATCGGATCACCGCCGACGCCCTCGTCGACGCCGGCGTCGGGGCGGTCGTCAACGCGTCGCCGTCGATCTCGGGGCGTTACCCGAATCTTGGGCCCGAGGTGCTGGTGGCCAACGGAGTGACGCTGATCGACGACACCGGCCCGGAGGTCTTCAAGAAGGTCAAGGACGGCGCCCGGATCCGGCTGCACGACGGCGGCGTCTACTCCGGTGACCGGCGACTGGCCCTGGGCGCTGAGCGCACCGAACACGAGATCAACGAGTTGATGCACGAGGCCAAGAGTGGCCTGGTCGCCCATCTGGAGGCCTTCGCGGGCAACACGATCGAATTCATCCGCAGTGAGAGCCCGCTGCTGATCGACGGCATCGGCATCCCCGATGTCGCCGTCGACCTCAACCGGCGTCACGTGGTCATCGTCGCGGAGGAACCCAATGCCGCGGCGGACCTTAAGGCGCTCAAGCCCTTCATCAAGGAGTACCAACCGGTGCTCGTCGGCGTCGGCACCGGCGCCGACGTGCTGCGCAAGGCGGGCTACCGACCCCAGCTCATCGTCGGTGATCCCGACCGGATCAGCGCCGACGCGTTGCGGTGCGGGGCACAGGTGGTGCTGCCCGCCGACGCGGACGGGCACGCGGCCGGCCTCGAACGGATCCAGGACCTCGGCGTGGGTGCAATGACGTTCCCCGCCGCCGGTTCGGCCGCCGACCTGAGCCTGCTGCTGTGCGACCACCACGGCGCGTCGCTGATCGTCACCGCAGGTCACACCGCCAGCATCGAGGAGTTCTTCGACCGCTCGCGTCAACAGAGCAACCCCTCGACGTTCCTGACCCGGCTCAAGGTCGGCGAGAAGTTGGTCGACGCCAAGGCCGTGGCCACCCTGTACCGCAGTCGGGTGTCCGGCGGCGCGATCGCGCTGTTGGTGCTCGCGATGCTCGTCGCGGTGATCGTGGCGCTGTGGGTGTCGCGCGCCGATGCGGCCCTGCTCGACTGGGTCGTCGACTACTGGAATCGGTTCTCGCTGTGGGTCCAGAGCTGGGTCACCTAGGAGACGGACATGATCTCCCTACGCACTCATGCGATTTCGCTCGCCGCCGTCTTTCTCGCGCTGGCCATCGGCGTGGCCCTGGGTTCGGGGTTGCTGTCGAACACGGTGCTGTCCGGACTCCGTGAAGACAAGCAGGAACTGCAGAACCAGATCAACACCCTCACTGACGACAAGAACGCACTCAACGAAAAGCTCAGTGCTGCGGGAGAATTCGACGCCCAGATGTCGCCCCGCATCCTGCGTGACACCCTCGTCGACCGATCAGTGGTGGTGTTCCGCACGCCGGACGCCGCGGACGACGACGTCGATGCACTGACGCGGTTCGTCGGCCAAGCCGGCGGCGCGGTCACCGGGACGATCACGTTGACGCAGCAGTTCGTCGACGCAAACGCCGCCGAGAAACTGCTGTCGGTGGTCAACTCGCCGATCGTGCCCGCGGGTAAGCAACTGAGCACGACGGCGGTGGACCAAGGCTCACAGGCCGGCGACCTGCTGGGGATCGCGCTGTTGATCAACCGGGATCCGAAGGTGCCCGCCGTCGACGACGTCCAACGCGACACCGTGCTGGCCGCGCTGCGCGATACCGGCTTCGTCAGCTACGAGGACGCACGCATCGGCGCGGCCAACACCGCATTGATCGTGACGGGCGGGGGACTGGGCGACGACGCGGGTAACCGCGGGTCCACTGTCGCCCGGTTCGCGGCTGGACTGTCGGCCCACGGATCGGGCACCGTGCTCGTCGGTCGCGACGGGTCGGCGTCGGGCACCGCGGCCGTCGCCGTGACCAGATCCGACGCGGCGATGGCGTCGGCCGTCAGCACCGTGGACGACGTCGATTCGGAGTCCGGCCGGATCACGTCGGTGCTGGCCTTGAGCGATCTGATCAACGGCGGCCGACCCGCGTCCTACGGCATCGGCCAGGGTGCCGCGTCGGTGACCGTCCCGCAGTAGTCGACGAGACCGTCCCCCTTCTCGCGTGTGCGCGGCGCGTCAGCGACGCCTTGTCGGTGTCGGTGTTAGGGTGAGATTCCGTGGGTCGGCAGGCCCCAGCTACTCACAGCGCATCCCTGCCCGTCGTCACGGAGGTTGCTCTTGCCAGCGCTACGCAAGCACCCACAGACCGCGACCAAACACCTCTTCGTCACGGGCGGTGTGGTTTCCTCGCTCGGCAAGGGGCTCACCGCGTCGAGTCTGGGGCAGTTGCTGACCGCGCGGGGTCTGCAGGTGACCATGCAGAAGCTCGACCCCTACCTCAACGTCGACCCCGGCACCATGAACCCGTTCCAGCACGGCGAGGTGTTCGTGACCGAGGACGGTGCGGAGACCGACCTCGACGTCGGGCACTACGAGCGATTCCTCGACCGCGACCTGCCCGGCTCGGCGAATGTGACGACCGGGCAGGTCTATTCGACCGTGATCGCCAAGGAGCGGCGCGGCGAGTACCTCGGCGACACCGTCCAGGTGATTCCGCACATCACCGACGAGATCAAGAACCGGATCTTGGCGATGGCCGCACCTGGCCCCGACGGATACCGGCCCGACGTCGTGATCACCGAGATCGGTGGCACGGTCGGCGACATCGAATCGCTGCCCTTCCTCGAGGCCGCGCGGCAGGTGCGCCACGAGGTCGGCCGCGAGAACTGCTTCTTCCTGCACTGCTCGCTGGTGCCCTTCATGGCGCCGTCCGGCGAACTCAAGACCAAGCCCACGCAGCACTCGGTGGCCGCGTTGCGCAGCATCGGCATCACCCCGGACGCGCTGATCCTGCGCTGCGACCGGGACGTGCCCGAATCACTGAAGAACAAGATCGCGCTGATGTGCGACGTGGACATCGACGGCGTGATCTCCACGCCCGATGCCCCGTCGATCTATGACATCCCCAGGGTGCTGCACCGCGAGGAACTCGACGCCTATGTGGTGCGGCGACTCAACCTGCCGTTCCGGGATGTGGACTGGACCCAGTGGAACGATCTGCTCGAGCGGGTGCACGAACCCCATGAGAGCGTGCGGATCGCGCTGGTGGGCAAGTACATCGACCTCTCGGACGCCTACTTGTCGGTGGCCGAGGCCCTGCGCGCGGGCGGGTTCGCGCACCGCGCCAAGGTCGAGATGCGGTGGGTGGCCTCCGACGACTGTGAATCCGAGACCAGCGCGGCCGCGGCGCTCGCCGAAGCGCACGCCGTGCTGATTCCCGGCGGCTTCGGCATCCGGGGGATCGAGGGCAAGATCGGCGCCATCCGCTATGCCCGCAAGCGCGGGTTGCCGGTACTGGGACTGTGTCTCGGTCTGCAGTGCATCGTGATCGAGGCGGCCCGCTCCGTCGGACTCGGCGAGGCGAACTCCGCCGAGTTCGACCCGTCGACGCCTGATCCCGTCATCTCCACAATGGCCGACCAACGCGATGCCGTCGCCGGCGAGGCCGACCTCGGCGGCACCATGCGGCTGGGCGCCTATCCGGCCGTCCTCGAGCCGGGTTCGATTGTGGCGCAGGCCTATGACGCCACGGAGGTTTCTGAGCGGCACCGCCACCGCTACGAGGTCAACAACTTCTACCGGGACCGCATCGCTGAGAGCGGGCTGAAGTTCTCGGGCACCTCACCCGACGGACACCTGGTCGAGTTCGTCGAGTACTCACCAGACGTCCATCCGTTCATCGTCGGCACTCAAGCGCATCCGGAACTCAAGAGCAGGCCCACGCGGCCACACCCGCTGTTCGTCGCGTTCGTCGGCGCGGCGCTGACATACAAGGCCGAAGAACGGCTGCCGGGCATGGACATCCCCGAACAACGGTCCAATGGCGCCGACCATTCGGAGGATGTGGGGCAACTGCTGCAAGAACCCGCGGCCCGTGGCTGAACACGACTTCGAGACCGTCTCCTCCGAAATCCTGTACACCGGAAACATTTTCGCGCTGCGCGCCGACGAGGTGCGCATGCCCCACGGTAACGTGGCACGCCGAGAAGTCGTCGAGCACTACGGCGCGGTGGCCGTGCTCGCGATGGACGACGACAACAACATCGTGATGGTCTACCAGTACCGCCACCCCATCGGCAGGCGGCTGTGGGAACTGCCCGCTGGCCTTCTCGACGCCGGTGGTGAGCCACCGCACGTCACCGCCGCACGCGAACTCGAAGAAGAGGCAGGTCTGAGCGCCACGACGTGGCGTGTGCTCGTCGACCTCGATTCGGCGCCCGGGTTCAGCGACGAGAGCGTTCGGGTGTACCTCGCCACGGGGGTCAGTGAGGTCGGCAGGCCGGACGCACACGACGAGGAAGCCGATCTGCAGCTGCGGTGGCTACCCCTTGCCGAGGCCGTGCAAATGGTGTTCGCCGGTGAGATCGTCAATTCCATTGCAGTGAGCGGAATTCTGGCCGCGCATGTCCTCGACGACGTCGAGTCGCTACGGGCTGTCGACGCAGGGTGGACCGACCGGCCGACGGCGTTCGCACGTCGCAAGGGCCATCCGTGACGACGTTCCGCCCCGCGCTCGACGACCAGATCCAGGGCTATCTGGACCATCTGACCATCGAGCGTGGTGTCGCAGCGAACACGCTGTCGTCGTACCGCCGCGACCTGCGTCGCTACGCCGAGCACCTGACCTTGCGCGGCGTCGACGATCTGGCCAAGGTGACCGAATCCGACGTCAGCGAGTTCCTGGTGGCGCTGCGCAGAGGCGATTCGGACGTCGGCAGCGCGCCCCTGTCGGCCGTGTCGGCGGCGCGCGCGTTGATCGCCGTACGGGGACTGCACCGCTTCGCCGCGTCGGAAGGACTCGTCGACCTCGATGTGGCTCGCGCGGTCAAGCCGCCCACCCCGAGCCGACGACTGCCCAAGAGCCTGACTCTCGATGAGGTCCTGGCGCTGCTGGAGGCGGCGGGCGGGGACAGCGAGGCCGACGGCCCGCTGACGCTGCGCAACAGGGCGCTGCTGGAACTGCTCTACTCGACCGGAGCGCGAATTTCCGAGGCGGTCGGACTCGACATCGACGACATCGACACCCAGGCGCGGTCGGCGTTGCTTCGCGGCAAGGGCGGTAAACAGCGACTGGTCCCCGTCGGCAGACCCGCCGTCACCGCGCTGGACGCTTACCTGGTGCGGGGTCGCCCCGACCTGGCCCGCCGCGGCCGGGGTACGCCCGCGATCTTCCTCAACGCGCGCGGCGGCCGATTGTCGCGCCAGAGCGCGTGGCAGGTGCTGCAGGACGCCGCAGAGCGGGCCGGCGTCACCGCGGCGGTGTCGCCGCACGTGCTTCGGCATTCGTTCGCCACCCACCTGCTCGACGGCGGCGCCGACGTGCGAGTCGTACAGGAACTACTCGGCCACGCATCGGTGACGACGACGCAGATCTACACGATGGTCACCGTGCACGCGCTGAGGGAGGTCTGGGCCGGCGCGCATCCACGCGCGCGGTGACGCCGGAGCCCGCCTTCCCGCGTCGAATGCGGCAGCGCAATCCGAAGTGGTCCGACGGAAAGATTCGCGGATGCTTCTTCGAAATCGGCTCGGTGCCTAGCAGTTCGATGTCCTCTGGCACCCAGTCGCGGCCCTTGAGCAGCACCCGGTCGAACCGGACATGTCGATGCTTGTCCTTCATGTCGTAGCGCATGAGGTTGATCGACGTGTCCTCGGTGAAGCCGTCGTCGTCGGGTCGTAGCGTCGGCCAGACGTCGCGGTACGGCTCTGCGATCCGCTCGTTCTCGTCGTCGCGCATGTTGAAATCGCCCATGATCAACGCATTTTCGACGTCGCGCAGCGCACGGAACACCGCCCGCAGCTGCCAGCCTCTGATCCAGCGCGACCGCTTGCCGCTGTCCAAGTGCACGGAGCAGACGGCCGTCGTGCCGCCGTTGATCATGAACTCCGCGCGCAGCAGCCCCCGGTCCGCCTTCGTGGGGAGGCGGGTGTAGACGACGCGGCGAATCGGCAGCCGAGACAACAGCAGCATCCCGTACTTGCCGACCTCGTCGTCGACCACCGCCGCGCACGCGTAGTCGTCGCGGATCCACCGTTGCGCGAGGAACACTTTCAAGGCCTCGGCGGTGACTTCCTGGAACACCATGACGTCCGGGGAGTCGCGTGACAACAACTCGGCGATGTGGCGGAAACGCAGGTCTGCGCACTTGCTGTCGAACCAGACGTTGTAGGTCGACACCGTCAGCTCGTCACGGTCGACGCTGCCGCCTCCGTTGCAGCCGACCCAGCGGCCGGATTCGGGGTCGAAGGCTCGCACGTCCACCTTGCGCGTGCGCGGCCTCACGCTCGCTCGGCTACCCGGCACCGCACACCGCGAAACGGTCAGCCGAGGTACTCGGATTCGAGCACCAAGTCCGCCAGCAACGTCTGGTACTCGGCGTGGGTCTTGTGCTCGACGGTGTCGAAGAGCACGCCCTGCTGCTGCCGCATGTACTCGCGGTACTTCGGCGCGCCGGGGATCCGCACGTTGTCGGCCACCACGATGGAACCTTTGTGCAGCCAACCGCGGTCGAGAATGCCCTGCAGGTCTGACAGGTAGGCGTTTTTGTCGTGGTCGAGGAACAGCACGTCGAGAGTGCCTGCTGCGAACCCATGCTCGGTGGACAGCGCGTCGATGGTGCTGCCGCCGTCACCGAGGGTGCCGACCACACACGTGATGCGATCGGCCACGCCGGCGTGCTCCCAGATGCCGCGAGCGACGGCGGCGTTCGCCTCGGCCAGTTCCACCGAGTAGACCCGCGCGGCCGGGGCGGCCCGGGCGATCCGCAGCGCGCCGTAGCCGCAGTAGGTCCCCAGTTCCAGCACCTGCCGCGCATCGACCCGCTGGACCGCGGCGTCGAGGAGGGCGCCCTTCTCGTCGCCGACATTGATCAGGAAGGACTTCTCGTAGGCGAACTGGTCGATCTTGGCGATGACGTCGTCGATGTCGCCCCGGCGGGCGTTGGCCACCACCCAGTCCAGGACGGCGGCCTCGCGTCCGTCGCCGATCTGGCCCGTGGTGGAGATGTTGCGGACGCCGAGGGCCATTCGGAGGAAAGACCACCGCAGGAGGGGTATGCGTTGCTTCAAGGACATGGCGTCACCATAGGACGGCTCAACTCGATGAAGTTGCCCGCGGGTCTGCCAGACCAGGCAGGCGCGCACCGTTAAACTTGCCCGGATGTTCGCCATGGGGTCCGGATGCCTGACCAGCGACGGTTCCGCATGACCGACGAGGGCGGTCCGCCCGCCGGGACGGCGGAGCCTGCGAGTTTGACCGGGCGCCCACCCCGGCCCATTCCTGAACCTGCGCCCAAGAGCACGCACGGTCCGGCCAAGGTCATCGCGATGTGCAATCAGAAGGGCGGCGTGGGCAAGACGACGTCGACCATCAACTTGGGCGCCAGCCTCGCCGAGTACGGCCGTCGCGTCTTGCTCGTCGATCTCGACCCGCAGGGCGCCTTGTCGGCGGGCCTCGGGGTGCCGCACTACGAACTCGCTCACACCGTGCACAACCTGCTGGTCGAGCCGCGGGTGTCGATCGACGACGTGCTTTTCAACACCCGGGTGAAAAACCTGGACCTGGTGCCCAGCAACATCGATCTGTCGGCAGCGGAGATCCAGTTGGTCAACGAGGTGGGCCGCGAGCAGTCGCTGTCCCGCGCGCTGTACCCGGTGCTGGACCGCTACGACTATGTGCTGATCGACTGCCAGCCGTCGCTGGGACTGCTGACCGTCAACGGGCTGGCCTGTAGCGACGGTGTGATCATCCCCACCGAGTGCGAGTACTTCTCGCTGCGCGGCCTGGCCCTGCTGACCGATACCGTCGAGAAGGTGCACGACCGGTTGAACCCCAGGTTGTCGATCAGCGGCATCCTGATCACCCGCTACGACCCGCGCACCGTCAACGCGCGCGAGGTGATGGCGCGGGTGCTCGAACGCTTCGGTGACCTGGTGTTCGACACCGTCATCACCCGCACCGTCCGCTTCCCGGAAACCAGCGTGGCCGGTGAGCCCATCACCACGTGGGCGCCGAAATCGGGTGGGGCACAAGCGTATCGGTCGTTGGCGCGGGAAGTCATCGACCGGTTCGGCGCGTGACCGACTCGCTGACAGAGGACGGAGCCGAGGAGGCGGCGACATCTCGCTCCGCCAAGCAGACCCAGCAGGCAGGCTTCCAAGTTCGGCTGAGCAATTTCGAGGGTCCCTTCGACCTGCTGTTGCAGCTGATCTTCGCGCACCGCCTCGACGTCACCGAAGTGGCGCTGCACCAAGTCACCGACGACTTCATCGCCTACACCAAAGCCATCGGTCGACAACTCGAGCTCGACGAGACCACAGCCTTCCTGGTGATCGCGGCGACTCTGCTCGATCTCAAGGCTGCCCGATTGCTGCCCGCGGGCGACGTGCACGACGAGGAGGATCTCGCGCTGCTGGAGGTGCGCGACCTGCTGTTCGCCCGGCTGCTGCAGTACCGCGCGTTCAAGCATGTCGCCGAGATGTTCGCCGAACTCGAGGCGGCGGCGCTGCGCAGCTACCCGCGCGCCGTTGCGCTGGAGGAGCAGTATCAGGACCTGCTGCCGGAGGTGATGCTGGGCGTCGACGCCGACGCCTTCGCGCAGATCGCCGCAGCGACCTTCACCCCGCGACCGGTGCCTACGGTCGGCACCGAGCACCTTCACCAGGTGGCGGTCTCGGTGCCCGAGCAGGTCGGCAATCTGATGGCGCTGCTCCAGACCCGGGGCATGGGGCAGTGGGCGTCGTTTCGCGAACTTGTGGCCGATTGTCAGGCGCCGATCGAGATCGTGGGCCGCTTCCTGGCGCTGCTCGAGCTGTACCGGGCGCGGGCGGTAGCATTCGAACAACCAGAACCGCTTGGTGTGCTCCAAATTTCGTGGACCGGCGAACGCCCGACGAACGAACACCTCGCGGCGGAAGTAGACCACTATGACTGACGACACCTCAACGGATCTCGAAATCGGCATCGATGTTGCCACCGCGCCCGAGTTGGAAGACGCTGAACTCGGGGCGGTGCTCGAAGCGCTGCTGTTGGTGGTCGACACGCCGGTGACCGTCGAGCAGCTCGCGGCCGCGACCGAGCAACCCGCCTATCGCGTCGCCGCCAAACTGACGATGATGGCCGACGAGCTCGCGGCCCGCGAGAGCGGTATCGATCTGCGCGAAGCCGGCGGTGGCTGGCGGCTTTACACCCGGGCGCGGTTCGCGCCGTACGTAGAACGGTTGGTGCTCGACGGTGCCCGCTCGAAACTCACGCGCGCGGCGCTCGAGACGCTGGCGGTGATCGCCTACCGGCAGCCGGTCACGCGGGCCCGGGTCAGCGCGGTGCGCGGGGTCAACGTCGACGCGGTGATACGCACACTTCTTGCGCGCGGACTGATCACCGAGGCCGGCGCCGACTCGGACTCCGGCGCGGTCACGTTCGCCACGACCGAATTGTTCTTGGAGAGGCTGGGATTGACCTCATTGGCCGACCTACCCGACATCGCGCCGCTGCTGCCGGATGTCGACGTGATCGACGACCTCAGCGAATCACTGGACGACGACCCGCGTTTCATGAAGCTCAGCGGCACCCCGGCACCGGCCGTACAGCCGATGTCGTTCGACGTCGACCGGGATGCCGATGCCTGACACGGAAGGCATACGGCTGCAAAAAGTCCTGTCGCAGGCCGGGATCGCCTCCCGGCGGGTCGCGGAGAAGATGATCATCGACGGCCGCGTCGAGGTCGACGACCGCATCGTCACTGAACTCGGCACCCGCGTCGACCCGACCGCCTCGGTGATCCGCGTCGACGGAGCCCGGATCACCGTCGACGACACCCTGGTGCACCTGGCGATCAACAAACCGCTCGGAATGCATTCGACGATGTCGGACGACCGCGGCCGACCCTGTGTCGGCGACCTCGTGGAATATCGGGTTCGCGGCAACAAGAAGCTGTTTCACGTCGGGCGACTGGACGCCGACACCGAAGGGCTGATGTTGTTGACCAACGACGGTGAGTTGGCGCACCGTTTGATGCACCCGTCTTACGAGGTGCCCAAGACATATGTGGCGACGGTGGACGGCGCCGTGCGTCGCGGAGTAGGTAGCACGCTGCGCGCTGGAGTCGAACTGGACGACGGCCCGGCGCGCGTCGACGACTTCGCCGTGGTGGACAAGCTGCCCGGCAAGACGCTGGTGCGGGTCACGCTGCATGAGGGCCGCAAGCGGATCGTGCGCAGGCTGCTGGCCGCGGTCGGGTATCCGGTCCTGGAATTGGTGCGCACCGACATCGGGTCGGTGTCGCTGGGCGAGCAGCGGCCGGGCAGTATCCGGGTCCTCACACAGAAAGAATTGGGCGAGTTGTACAAGGCGGTCGGACTGTGAGCGTTCCGGTCGTGATCGCCGTGGACGGGCCCGCGGGTACCGGAAAGTCCTCTGTTTCAAGGGGGTTGGCGCGGTCACTCGGCGCGCGCTATCTGGACACGGGGGCGATGTATCGAATCGTCACGTTGGCGGTGCTACGCGCGGGAGTGCGGTTGGACGACACGACGGCTGTCGCGAGGGTGGCGGCGAACGTCCCACTGTCCGTGGGCTACGACCCCGACGTCGACCGCGCTTACCTTGACGCTGAAGATGTCTCGAGTGAGATCCGTGGCGACGAGGTGACCAAGGCGGTGTCAGCCGTCTCGGCGGTGCCCGCGATCCGGGCACGACTGGTCGATTTGCAGCGGGAGCTTGCGGCGGGCGCCGACAGCGTTGTGGTCGAAGGCCGCGACATCGGCACGGTCGTACTGCCCGACGCCGATCTGAAGATCTTCCTGACGGCTTCGGCCGAGGTGCGAGCACGGCGGCGCAACGAGCAGAACGTGACCTCGGGTCTGGCCGACGATTACGAGGCGGTGCTCGCCGACGTGAAACGCCGCGACCATCTGGATTCGACGCGCAAGGTATCGCCCCTGCGCGCCGCCAACGACGCGGTGGTCGTCGACACGAGCGACATGACCGAGGCCGAGGTCGTCGAGCATCTGTCCGAATTGGCACAGCAGCGCTGCGGGGTCCGGCCATGACCGACGGCACATGGACCGACGAAAGTGACTGGGAACTCGGGGCAGAGGACGTCGCGGAGGCCATCGAGGAGGCCGCGGCCCCGCCGCCGGTGGTCGCCGTCGTCGGGCGGCCCAACGTCGGCAAGTCGACGCTGGTGAACCGGATCCTCGGGCGCCGCGAGGCGGTCGTGCAGGATGTGCCGGGCGTGACCCGCGACCGGGTGTCCTACGACGCCACGTGGTCGGGCCGCCGGTTCGTCGTGCAGGACACCGGCGGATGGGAACCCGACGCCAAGGGGCTGCAACAGCTGGTGGCCGAACAGGCGTCGGTAGCGATGCGTACCGCCGACGCAATCATTTTCGTGGTCGACGCGGTGGTAGGTGCGACGACGGCCGACGAGGCGGCGGCGCGGCTGCTGCAACGCTCGGGCAAGCCGGTGTTCCTGGCGGCCAACAAGGTGGACACCGAGCGCGGCGAGGCCGACGCCTCAGAACTGTGGTCGCTGGGACTCGGTGAGCCGCACCCGGTCAGCGCGATGCACGGCCGCGGGGTGGCCGACCTGCTCGACGAACTGCTCGAGGCGTTGCCTGCGGTGTCAGAGTTGGCTGCCGGCGGGGGAGGCCCGCGCCGCGTGGCCTTGGTGGGTAAGCCGAACGTCGGTAAAAGCTCACTGCTGAACCGGCTTTCCGGTGATGAGCGGTCGGTGGTGCATGACGTCGCGGGCACAACCGTCGATCCCGTCGACTCGCTGATCGAGATGGACGGCAAGCTCTGGCGGTTCGTGGACACCGCAGGACTCAGGCGCAAGGTCGGCCAGGCCAGCGGGCACGAGTTCTACGCGTCGGTGCGCACCCACGGCGCCATCGACTCCGCCGAGGTGGCGATCGTCTTGATCGACGCCTCACAGCCGCTGACCGAGCAGGACCTGCGGGTGCTGTCGATGGTGATCGAAGCCGGCCGGGCACTGGTACTGGCGTTCAACAAATGGGATCTGGTCGACGAAGACCGCCGCTATCTGCTGGACCGTGAGATCGACCGCGAACTGGTGCAGGTGCAGTGGGCACAACGGGTGAACATCTCGGCGATGACCGGCAGGGCGGTGCAGAAGCTGGTGCCCGCGCTGGAGACGGCGCTGGCGTCGTGGGACTCCCGGGTGTCGACGGGCCGGCTCAACACTTTCTTCAAAGAAGTCGTCGCGGCGCATCCGCCGCCGGTGCGCGGTGGTAAGCAGCCGCGAATCCTGTTCGCCACGCAGGCGACATCGCGACCGCCGACCTTCGTGCTGTTCACCTCGGGATTCCTCGAAGCCGGCTACCGGCGCTTCCTGGAGCGACGGCTGCGGGAGACGTTCGGGTTCGAGGGCAGTCCGATCAGGATCAACGTGCGGGTGCGCGAGAAGCGGGGCGCCCGCTCCCGGTGAGTCGGGCGTATCCGGTCACGCTCAGCTCGACATACTGCGCCGATTTCGCTCCATTAGGGTTGGCCGAGTGCCCGTCGTCGACATGGTCTTCATAGCGTTGGCGGGGGTCGCGGCCGGCGCCATCAACGCCGTCGTCGGCTCCGGCACGCTGGTGACGTTCCCGACTCTCGTCGCGCTGGGTTACCCGCCGGTCGTGGCGACGATGTCGAATTCGGTCGGGCTGGTCGCCGGCAGCGCGTCGGGCACGTGGGGCTACCGGCGAGAACTTCGCGGTCAGTGGAACCGGGTGCGCTGGCAACTGCCGGCGTCGTTCGTCGGCGCGGGCGTCGGCGCGTGGCTGCTGCTTCATCTTCCGGAGAAGGTGTTCCAGCAGGTGGTGCCCGTGCTGCTCGTCCTCGCGCTGGCGCTGGTGGTGATCGGCCCGAAGATCCAGTCGTGGGCGCGCATCCGTTCGGAGGCGGCGGGGCGCTCGCTCGAGCATGTGTCGCGGGGACGAATGGCGGCGCTGGTGTTCGCGACGTTCGCCGTCGGGGTGTACGGCGGGTATTTCACGGCGGCGCAGGGAATCCTGCTCATCGCCGCGATGGGCGCACTCTTGCCCGAAGACATGCAACGGATGAACGCGGCCAAGAACCTGCTTTCGCTGGTGGTCAACATCGTGGCCGCGGTGGCCTACACGATCGTCGCCTATGACCGCATCAGCTGGCTGGCGGCGGGACTGATCGCGGTGGGCTCGCTGATCGGCGGCTTCCTTGGCGCGCACTACGGACGGCGGCTCTCACCCAACGCGCTGCGCGCGGTCATCGTCGTCGTCGGATTAATCGGGCTGTATCGATTGTTAACTCTTTAATCCGGCCCGGTAGCATCGCAAGATGTGCTCACGGACCACAGAAAGGGGCTGACCGGTGGCTGAACGTGCTTTCCGCACCGCGCCGTCGGCCCTGTGGGCCCTCGAGCCGTTCTGGCCGTCGCGCCGACTGATGGCCTTCGACGAGTGGTGTCGCGCGCGCATCTGATCTGCGCCCACTCGCCCGTCGTGGTCATCTGCGGCTGACCGCCACCTCGAAAGCAGCCGAACCTGATGCGTTCGCTTCTAATCTTCGCCCTCGTCGGCATCGGCGCCCAGCTGGTCGACGGCGCCCTCGGCATGGCGTTCGGCGTCACCGCGTCGACGCTGTTGGTGCTCAGCAGCGTCGGAGCCGCCCAGGCGAGCGCCGCAGTGCACCTCGCGGAGGTGGGCACCACGCTGGCCTCAGGGTTGTCGCATTGGCGGTTCAAGAACATCGACTGGTCGATCGTGTTGAAGCTCGGAGTGCCGGGTGCGATCGGAGCGTTCATTGGCGCCACGGTGCTGTCGTCGTTGTCGACCAAGGACGCGGCGCCGCTGATGGCGGGCATCCTCGTGGTCATCGGTGCCTATGTTTTGCTGCGATTCTCGATGCGCAATCCGCCGGTGCTGCGGCACGGCGAGACGCCGCACAGCGCGAAGTTTCTCAGCCCGCTGGGATTGTTCGGCGGGTTCATCGACGCGTCCGGTGGCGGCGGTTGGGGCCCGGTCACCACCAGCACGCTGCTGTCGCGGGGCAAGACGGCGCCGCGCACGGTGATCGGTTCTGTGAGCGCGTCGGAATTCCTGGTGGCGGCGTCGGCCTCGGTCGGCTTCGTGGTCGGACTCCGGGAGGAATTCATTCAGAACTTGCCGGTTGTCGTCGGTCTGGCGGTCGGCGGTGTCATCGCGGCGCCGTTCGCTGCCTGGCTGGTCAGCCGGATCAACCCGGCTCTGTTGGGCACCGCGGTTGGCGGGGTCATCGTGCTGACCAACAGCCAGAAGTTGGTGCACTACTTCGGCATCCACTGGCCGTGGTCGACCGGCATCTACAGCGTGATCGTGATCGCCTGGACGGCCGCGCTGGTCGTTGCATGGCGGACATCCCGTGCGGTGCAACGGGTTTCCGCCGAGGTCGCGGCTCAGGACTTGACGCGCGCCGGCGCCTGATTCAGAACTCTCGACGCTTGGCCTCTTGCTCGACGACGCCGTCGAGGTCCTTGAGCCGCTCCATCGACGAGACCGACCGCCTCGTGCGGTTGTTCCCGGCGAGCCGGTCACGGTGCCGGTGCACGAAGTTCCAGTAGCCGGCGGTGAACGGACAGGCGTCCTCGCCGAGGCGCTTCTTCGGGTCGTAGGCGCAGTCGCCGCAGTGGTCGCTCATCTTGTTGATGTAGGCACCGCCCGCGGCGTAGGGCTTGGTGGCGAGCTTGCCGCCATCGGCGTGCTGGCTCATGCCGACGACGTTGGTGGGCATGACCCAGCGGAAGCCGTCGACGTATGCCGTGGCGAACCACTCCGTGAGTTCGCGCGGCTGATAGCCGCGCTGCAGCGCGTGGTTGCCGAGCACCATGAGCCGTTGAATGTGGTGAGTCCAACCGCGATCGCGGACACCCATCAGCGCGTGGCGCAGGCATTCGGCGGTGACGGCATCGGCGTCGAGGTCCTTCCACCACGCGGGTAACGGGGTGTGGGCGTCGAGTTCGTTGTTGCGGGTGTAGCCGGGGCCGAAGTGCCAGTACAAATGCCACATGTACTCGCGCCAGCCGAGGATCTGACGGATGAAGCCCTCGACGGCGGCCAGCGGGGCGTGTCCGTCGCGGTAGGCCCGTTCGGCGGATTCGACGGCGTCGAGGGGGTGCAGGACGCCGAGATTGAGTGGGACGGACAGCAGGGAGTGCGACATGGCCCAGTCCTGAGCCATGATGGCGTCCTCATAACGGCCGAAGTGGGGCAGGCGGTAGTCGATGAACCGGGCGAGCGCCTGTTGCGCCTCGTCGGGAGTGACGGCGAACAAGCGTGGACCGTCGACCCCGACGGTTGGTAGGTTCATCCGGTCCAGGTCGCGGCGAACCTCGTCGTCGATGTCGTCTTCGGTTGGCCAGTAGGGTTCCGGAACTCCCAGCGTCGCTTGCTTTTTCGGCGGTGGCTGGCGATTCTCCTCGTCGTAGTTCCATCGATTGCCGACGGGGTCGGCGCCGTTCATGAGGATGTCGAAGCGGCGCCGCTGGTCACGGTAGAAGTCCTCCATCCGGAACCTCGTGCGGTTGCCCGCCCACTGGGCGAACTCGGCGCGGGGGAGGGCGAACATCGGGGTTGGCAGGACGTCGGCGACGAGTCCTTCCTTCTTGAGGCGGTGGACGAACTGCTCGGCGGCGTGCGAGGTGGGCTCGTGTACCAGAACGGGACGGCCGTACCGTTCGAGGGCGTCGGTGTAGGTGTCGGTCTGAATGAACGTCGCGCGATCACCGAGCTCTTGGTCGGCATGACGCAGAGCGGACAGCACAATGTGCAGCTTCTGGCGGTGGTAGGGGCGGCGGTGCAGGGCAGTAGTCGCCTCGACGAGAAGGATTTCGCGGTGCGCGTGCTCGCCGCCGTGCAGCGCCGGGCCGAGTTGATCGGCGAACAACCAGAGCGGGGTGTCGTCGCGCACGTTGTCGCTCATTGCGTGCGTGTACCCACTGGTGGTGGTTGGGATTGTGACGTCGCGCTGCGGTAGGCTTTCGACTCGCTGCCGGCGATCCCGGCAGCACCGCGGGCTGTGGCGCAGTTTGGTAGCGCACTTGACTGGGGGTCAAGTGGTCGCAGGTTCAAATCCTGTCAGCCCGACAAAGTAAAACCCGCTCCGACCAGTCCGGAGCGGGTTTTTGCGTCTCGGGGGAGTGCCCGTCGAGGCGGTCCGGCGTCCCAGTGGGCCAAGAGTGTCCCAACACGTCGACGCGCGCCTGGCCGGCGCTGGCATCCCGGCGACCTGATCGGCACGTTGCTCGCCGAGGAGCGCGAGCGGGGCACACCTGAGCACTTCGCCGACCTGCGCCGCTCGGTTGGCGAGCGGACCTGGTCCGCGGAGTTCCAAGGCGTACCGGCCTCGCCCGAGGGCAACGTAATCCGACGGGAGTGGCTTGACCGGTGGCGGCTACCCGCGATGCCGACCGCGCCTCTGCGCACGGTCGTCGGCGTCGATCCGTCCGACAGCGGCCACGGCGACGCCTGCGGCCTCGTCGCGGCCAGCCTGACCCGCGAGGGCGTGGTCGTCGTGCACCGGGACATCAGCGAGCCGATGACGCCGGAACGCTGGGCGCGGGCGGCGGTCGAGCTGGCGCAGGACCTCGGCGCGTCCGAGATCGCCGTCGAGGCGTTCACCGCGCGCGAGGGTTATCTGTCGGTAGTTAACAACACGCTCCGCCGTCACCGGCTCACTCACCCGATCAGGGTGACGTCGTGGCCACCTAAGGGCGACACCACCGGTCGCGGCCGGGGTGACGCTCTGGTGCGCAGCACGAAGCTGGTCGCCGGGCTAGAGAACGGCACCGTCAGGATCGCCGGGTCTCTGTCGACCCTTGAGGAACAGGCGGTGCGCTGGCAGGGCACACAACACCAGCCCGACTGCATCGCCGCGCTGACCGTCGCTCACGACGTCCTGGTGCACTCCATCGGCCATATGCACATCGTGTCGATGGCCGACATCGAGCGCCGTGCCCGCGAGGGTCGGAGGCCGCCGCCGCCCGAATGGATGCGCCGCAGGATCGGCGGCTTAGGACGCTGACGAATGTCCACAGAGTCCCCTCAAATTTACTGTCTAACAACGTATCTGACCGACACCCCGACCGTCGCAGCGTGGCTGCACACCCGCCTGCCATGCTGCGCTACATGACCGCCGTAGTAGCTCCCACCCCGACGCTGTAAGACCCGGCCGCGCTCACCCCGGCGCATTAGCCGGCAACGAGCCGCGTTCGGTTGAACTACCGGGGGTCTCGATGCTCGACATCACCAGCTGCAGATACGGGCGATAGAGGTCTTCGCCATCCAGATGGCTATCGAGGGTGATGCCGTCGTTGGCGGCAAGGATTACTCGGGCCAGCGTCTCCGCCTCGATGGTGAGGGTTCCTCCGATACGGGCGACGTTCTTGCTGATAAATTCGCCGAGGGCGCGGGTGGTTTCGAGGCGCTGAGCTGCGACGCGCTCAAGCGCGTCGGGATTGCGCAGCAAGAACAGCTTCAACTCCAGTCCGAGTGCCGCCCGATCTGTTCCGCGGCTCAATCGGCGCCACCGGTCGGCCAACTCGTCGAGATCGATGTCACTGGGGCGATGAAACGACATCATCACCTCGACGAACCCGTCGAGGAAGCGCTGCCGCTGGCGGTCCACGACCGCCAAGAACAACTTCTCCTTGGCACCGAACTGTGAGTAGATGGCGCCACGCGTGAATCCGGCGGCGTCGGCTATTTCCTCCAGCGCTGCACCGGTCAGGCCCTTGCGAGCGAAGACCTCCTCTGCGGCATCCAACAGGATCTGGCGGGTGTGCTCGGCACGCCGCTCTTTCGTCCACCGCTCGGCCACGCGGTCATCCTCCCACCAAAGTGGGCGAAGGCGACCGGGCTTCGAACTCGTCGTCGCATGTCTGCGATTCGAGCGAGCGATCGACCAGGAGGTCTGGATCGAAAACATCCTTCGACCAGAACTCCTCCGACGGTTCTACGCGAGTGTCCAGACCAGCGGCGTGCAGCGCATGGGCTTTGAACATCCGGGCCGCCGGGCTCAATTCATGGCGGACGGGGTACACGGTCGCGGCGGTCTCGCAGTTGACGTGCGGTCCCCAGAACAGAAGCTGCGAACCGGACTCGACCCGTGGCAGCTCTACGCGCGCTGTGTAGTGGTTCACCGAAAGCGTAGCGCCCGAGAGGATTCGGGTGCGGACCACTCGACCCAGCTTCCCCAGAACTAGCTCAGGTTGCCCAGGGGGCTGCGCGCGGGCCCCGAGAATGGCCAGCGCTGTTGAGTGGGTGAGGTCCTCGGTGACGACAACGACGCACCACCCCGCACGACCGCGGTCGAACATCAGACCGCCGGCGTAACGAACTGCGTCGGCGACGCTGGCGCTTATCACATCGAGTCGGTAGCTGCTCACGGCCCGCCCTCCTTGGTCGCTTCGACTGATGTGACGCCGACCACCTTTATACACTGTTGTATCGGTGATACATTTATGTATATGGTGAACCATGTCACAGGCGGCGGACACTCGGCTCCATGCCACAGCCAAGGCGGGGACTAGCGCCAGCGACCCCTTCTGGGTATCGAATGCCAGCCACCCGCCGCGTGGTCTCGCCGACTGAGGAGGAC
Source organism: Mycobacterium deserti (assembly GCF_025345615.1). Taxonomy (GTDB): domain Bacteria; phylum Actinomycetota; class Actinomycetes; order Mycobacteriales; family Mycobacteriaceae; genus Mycobacterium; species Mycobacterium deserti. Next base: position 319,512 of record NZ_JAODWD010000007.1, on the reverse strand, counting down.
TCCCTTGATGCCAGCAACGCGACCCGGAGATTGGCTCGACCCCGACTCCGGGCTGGGTCTCGGTCTGGAAGACGTCCAGCCGGGTACGTTCAACATGACAATCCCGACAGACCGCTACACCTCGCGCGAATACGCGCAGCGGGAGCGGGAAGCGATCTGGATGCGCGTGTGGCAGATCGTCGGCCGCGCCGAGGACCTGCCGAAACCCGGTGACTGGAAGAAGTGCGACATCCAAGACCAGTCGTTCGTCATCGTCCGCGGGAAAGACGACAAGCTTCGCGGGTTCGTGAATGCCTGCCGGCACCGCGGGAACGCGCTGTGCATCAACGAAACCGGGAACGCAAGGCGCGGCTTTCTCTGCCAGTACCACCTGTGGTCCTACGATCTAGAAGGAAACCTGCGCGGCGTGCTGCGGGAAGACCTTGCCGGCCAGATCGACAAGAGTGAGAACTCCCTGTACGAGGTGCCCGTCGACACGTTCGCCGGATTCATCTTCCTCAACCCCAACCCCCAGGCCGGGCCGCTGCGCGAGTACCTGGGCGAGGAGGTCTACCGCCTGCTCGAGCCCTACCACATCGATCAATTCACCACCGTGATGGATGTGAAGGAGGCCATCGACTGCAACTGGAAGGTCGTCATGGACGCCTTCGAAGAGGGCTACCACATCAACGGCATCCATCCCCAGTTGCTTGCGGTCCTGAACATCAACCCGAAGACAGCGCGGTACCAGTTCTTCGAGCGCCACAGTGTGGCGGTCGCACCGTTCGAGGTACAGGGCGCCGGTGCGCAGAAGCAGGTCGACGGGATCATGGCGCTTCCTGAGACATTCCCCGGCACCGCGGCGGTGATTCCGCGCTTCCAGGAACTTGTCGCGCCCTACCAGGGCAAGGACGGCGAGGTGGAATTCCCGGATGGCGTCACTGCCCGCGGGTTGCTGCAAGAGGCCACCCGCGATGTCTTGACCGGTATGGGACTCGACGTCAGTGAACTGACCGACAACCAGATGAGCGACAACCAGGGATGGGTGCTGTTCCCCAACTACTTCATGACCGTGCGCGCCGGCGAATGCCACGTGATCACGGCGGCACCGCACCCCGATGGTGATCCCAACCGTTGCATCTGGCATGTCGCGAGCTACATGTATCTGCCGTCCGAGCACCGCGATGCGTTCCGCGCCGACCCGATCGTGGTGGAGGAGCCCGGAAGCTATAAGTACTTCGAGGCCCTACAGCAGGATTACGTGCAAATGCCGCGCCAGCAACGCGGTTTGCGTAACGACCGGCTCGACCACATGTCGCTGGTGAAAGAGGAAGTAGTCATTGCGCACTTCCACTCGGTGATCGACCGCTACATGGCCGACGCCGCGAAGTCCTGACCTCCACCAGCAGATCCCAACTCTTCTGAAAAGAGGAACAATTGACGATCGCAGATATCCTTGCGACCGTGACGGGACGATCCCGCACCGTACTGAAGTACAGCCAGATCACTAAGCGATTGGTCGACAACGCAAAGCAACCCGGGTTCTCTGTCGAGAGCTGGATGCCACTTGCCGAGCTCATCGCCGTTGACGAGTTCGTGCGCATCGGCCCGTTCAAGGAGGTCATGAACTGGGCCGAATACGCGGAATTCCTGACGAACTGGGCGATCTCAGCGGACTGGGACTGCTCGTTCCAACGAATCACCGAGACACCGGATCTGGTGTTCCTCGAACTAGAAGAGCGCAGTCGCATCGGCGACTTCAGCAGCGTGGTCAACACCATCTCGGTCTACGAGTTCGATGCCGACGACAAAGTGCGTCGGATAGCCGTCTATCTGCAGATGGAATTGCCCAACACGCGCACCGTGCCGAGCTTTGACGGCGCCCGGGGTACGGAGTGACCCAGCCGCAGACGACCACCACCGACGGTGGTGAACTCGACGCCGTCGACTTCTTCACCGACAACGAGCTACTGCACGACCCCTATGACTACCTCGCCGCTCTGCGCGACGAGTGCCCGCTGCGCCGAGAGTCTCACCACGACGTGGTCATGGTGACCGGGTACGACGAGGGTGTCACCATCTACAACGACACGGCGCGGTTCTCGTCATGCATCTCGGTCACCGGCCCGTTCCCTGGGTTCCCAGTGCCGCTGGAAGGAGACGACGTCTCCGAACTGATCGCCCAGCACCGCGACGAGGTGCCATTCAGCGACCAACTGCCGACCTTCGACCCGCCCGTACACACCGCACACCGGGCGCTGCTGTCGAGAATGCTCACTCCGAAGCGACTCAAGGAGAACGAAGACTTCATGTGGCGGCTCGTCGACCGCCAACTCGACCGCGCGCTCACCGGCGGGCGCTGCGAGTTCATCGGTGATTTCGCGGCCCCATTCGCAATGCTCGTCATCGCCGACCTGCTCGGCGTGCCGGAATCCGACCACGACGAGTTCCGCGATGCGCTACTGACCGAAGCGGGAACGATCGGCAGTAGCGAGGGCGACCAGATGCAACATTCACCGCTGGAGTACCTCTACGGCAAGTTCGCTCAATACATCCATAGCCGCAGAGACGAGCCCCGCGACGATGTGCTGAACGGGATTGCCGCGGCGAGGTTTCCGGACGGCACGATCCCGGAAGTGATCGACGCGGTCCGAGTCGCGGCGAACCTGTTCGCCGCCGGCCAGGAGACAACGGTTCGCTTGTTGAGCGCCGCGGTGATGCTGATCGCTGAAGACGCCGAGCTGCAGGCGAAATTGCGCGCGAACAGGGACCTGATCCCACGTTTCATCGAAGAGACGCTGCGCTACGAGAGTCCTGTACGGGGCGACTTCCGGCTGTCGAAATGCCCCGTCACGGTGGGTGGTGTAGACCTGCCCGCCGGAACAACCGTCATGCTGCTCAACGCAGCGATGAATCGCGACCCCCGCAGGTTCACCGAACCCGACACCTTCGACATCGAGCGAGCCAACGCGCGCAGCCACGTCGCGTTCGGCCGGGGGCCGCATGCCTGCCCGGGTGCACCGCTGGCCCGCGCCGAAGGCCGCATCAGTCTGGAGCGGCTCTTCGACCGAACCACCGACATCCGGATCGACGAACGCAAGCACGGCCCTGCCGGCCGCCGCCGCTACACCTACCTGCCGACCTTCATTCTGCGCGGACTGACCCGCCTGCACATCGAATTCTCGTAGGGCTATAACGACATGCCGTTCGAAGACACCACCGCCATCGTCACCGGCGGTGCCGCCGGCCTCGGCCTGGCCATCACCGAGGCACTCGCCGCGCGTGGCGCGAAGGTCGCGATATTCGACATCACCACCGATGAGATCGAGACACAAACCGACCGCCTGCGCCGCGAAGGCGCGAAGGTCGCCGGCTATGTCGTCGACGTCTCAAACCGTGCCGCGGTGGAATCCGCCCTGGCGCAGGTCCGAGCCGACCTCGGCCCGGTGCTGATCCTGATCAACAACGCCGGCATCGAGCAGTTCGGCAAGTTCGCCGAAATCACCGACGAGCAATGGGACCGCGTGATGGCGGTGAACCTGCGCGGACCGTTCATCTGCACGCAGGCGGTACTGCCCGACATGCTCGACGCGCAGTGGGGTCGCATCGTCAACATCTCGTCCTCGAGCGCGCAGGGCGGCCAATCCCGGATGGCGGCCTACGTCAGCTCTAAGGCCGGAGTCATCGGATTCACAAAGAGTCTCGCGTTGGAACTGGGGCCAAAAGGCATCACAGTCAACACTATTCCTCCTGGCATGGTGGTCACCCCGATGCTCGAGAAGGCGATCGCCGAGGGCCGGTTCACCGCATCGCTGGACCATTTCGCCAAGATCACGCCAGTGCGGCGGGCGGGCCGGCCCGAGGACATCGCCAACGCGGCGATCTTCCTGTGCCAAGACGAGTCCTCCTACATCACCGGCCAAATCATCCCCGTCAACGGAGGGCGCCGAACGTGACCGGCACCCAGAGCACACCGCCGCTCCTTGCACCGCTGACCGCCGACGAGTGGGGCGACGACGAGTACGCCGCGTTCGGCGCACTACTGGGCCTGCCGGGCGAAAAGGTGCCCCGGGCCGGATCGGGCCATCCCGCCGACCCTCTCGGATTCGACATCATCGGCCTGCTGGCGCGCCACCCGAAGATGGCCCGGCGGTTCCTAACTTTCAACGGTTGGCTGTTGCAGCGAGGCGAGTTGCCGTTGCGCCTGCGTGAACTGGCAGTGCTACGAGTGGCGCTCACCCGACGGTCCGCCTTCTTCTGGGGCGAACACTCCAGGGTCGCCACCGAAGGCGGTGTGCCCGAGAACGATATCGCTCGCCTTGCCGAGGGCAATGACGGCTTCGACGGCACAGACCGGGTGGTGCTGGAGGCCACCGACGAGCTGCTCAGTGACGGCCGCGCCGGCGAAGCGACGTGGCAACGCCTCACCGACGAACTCGGCACGCACCAGGCGATGGAACTCATCTTCGTCGTCGGCACCTACGCGATGCTGGCGATGGCGATCGACACCTGGCGCCTCGCACCACCCGCGGGCAGCGCGCATCTACCTGAAGAACCTACGAACAGCAGCGGTCAGAAGAAGTGACAACCGTGCAGGACGACATCGGTGTGTTGGCCGGTGATGAGCGGATGCTGATCGAAAGGCCAGTTGCTTTCCGGCGGGCGCTTGATCAGAGCTTCGCGCGGGTCGAACGCCCGTTCGTCACTGGCCCAGCGGTGTCCCAGGACGGGGAGGAACACAGTGGACACGGCATCACCGGGTGGACGGCGGCGCGGTGCTGAACTGGACGGATTGGACGCGGTAGAACACCGTTCACATTGTCCAGTTCCCGGGGGTCAAGTGGTCGCAGGTTCAAATCCTGTCAGCCCGACAACGTAGATACCGCCTTTCCTGTCGCGGAGTGCGGAGGCGGCCGAAATTTACTGGTGGGCACCCTCGATGCGGCTCGTTCCTCGGGAGCCGCGTTTACAGCATCGGCCAGCGGCGTCGTGCTGCGTTCCAGTTGGCGCCGTCGCGCAGCAATGACGGCCGACCGCCGTTACGCAAGCGAATACATGGTGCTTGCTTTGGGAAACGTAGGGAAACACCCGATTCCTCGGGGCACCACCTGTCCTTAGCCTTCTGACGAACACCTTGCAGTGTGTTCCTAGGCTAAGAGGAGTCCGCAATGGCCAAACTGACCGCAAAGTCCGTCGCCGCTCGCCACCGCATCGTTAGGGGCGACCGGCACGCGGCGCTGCATCGGCCAGCATCTGCTGGGGCGGGCTATGCCCGCTATGTGGGGCGCGTCGGCGCCTTGGCCGTCGCGCTGGGCGTCGGTTTGGCTGTAGCTACCACCCCCGGTGTCGCTTGGGCAGAAGAGGGCGGCGAGGAGTCCGCCTCGATGGACGCCGGCCCGAACACCACCGAGCCCGACCCGTCGCCCTCCACTCAGGACGGCAACGGCATCCCCGGTGCTGGCGCCGACGCTGGCACGACCACGACCACGACCACGACCACAGTGACGGATGGGCAAACGACGACCACCATCGGTGGTAACGGCAGCCCTACGGTGACCATCAGCGGCACCACCATCGACAACACCGACAGCACCCCCACCCAGACGCCAACGCCGACCGCCGGGCCCACCCCAACGCTCGATCCGACCACCGCGGCCCCCACATCCCAGCCCGTTCCGACCGCTGATCCGACCTCGGCCACACCGATACCGACCGTCGCCCCCACCTCTGCGCCGACAGCCGGTGGCAGCGCATCTCAGCCGACGGCCGCGGCCAACGACGAACTCGGCGCCACGGCGATGCTGTCGACGCTGTCCGGCGCTCACGGCGGGGCACCCGACATCGGCTCGCGGATGATGACCCTCGGCGCCGACGACGAGCAGAACCTGTCGAGCGCAGGCCTTACCGGCAATGTCAGCACCCTCGACGCCCCGCCACCGGCAACCCCGAACCCGGTCGAAGCTTTGTTGGCGATTCCCGGCACCTTCATCAGCGGCATTCTCAACGCCGTCACCTCGTTCTTCGCCCCGATCATCGGCCCAGGCGCCCCAGGCGACAACCCGCTGGTATGGGGGCTACTGGCGTGGGTGCGCCGCCAGTTCAACCAACCCTTCGCCAACTCAACCCCTGCGCTGAACTTGCAAACCACCGGCCAACAAGATGCTGATGACCGCGAAATCCACGGCACACTCGGCGGATCCGACCCCGACGGGGACACCCTCACCTACACCGTGACATCCCTACCAACGAAGGGCACGGTATCGATCAACGCCGCCGCCGGCACCTGGACTTACACCCCCAGCACCGACACCAGCGGCACCGACACCTTTACCATCACCGCTTCCGACGCCGCCGCCGGCTGGCACATCCACAGTCTGGGACAAACCCACAGCACGAGCGACAGCATCACCGTGACCGTCGCTCCGCCGGTCAACCCCAACAGCGCACCAGTAGCTAATAACAACGCCTATCAATTAAACGAGGATTTTGCGTTCGCCGTCGGCGTTCCCGGTGTCCTGGCCAACGACAGCGACCCCGACGATGACCCGTTGACGGCCGTACTGGTTGACGGTCCCGACGATGCAGCGGTGTTCAATCTCAACGCCGACGGCTCGTTCACCTACACCCCTGGACTGAACTTCAACGGCTCCGACTCGTTCACCTACAAAGTCAACGACGGCACGGCAGACAGCAATACCGCCACCGTCACCATCACCGTGAATGCCCAGAATGACGCGCCCACCGCCGATGACGCCAACCTTGAAACCGACGAGGACACAGCGCTATCCATCGATGTAATCGGCCTGGCCAACGATGTCGACGACGATGACCTGACCATCACCATCATTGACGGTCCGAACAACGGCACCCTCGTAGACCTAGACGGGGACGGCGTTTACACCTACGCACCCGAGCAAAACTTCGCCGGTGAAGACTCCTTCACGTACACCGTCTCCGACGGCACCGCCGACAGCAACATCGCCACCGTCACTCTTACCATCACCCCCATCGATGATGCGCCGGTCATTCAATCGGTGACGTCTACTCCGGCCCAACCCTCCACGGGTGCGGTCACCTACACGGTGACAGTCACCGATGCCGACACACCCCTGGCAGACCTCGATGTGTCCACCACCCAACCTCTCGACGGCAGCGGCACTGTCTCGACGCCCGAATTCAGCGCGACCACCCAAACCTGGAGCTTCACCTACACCCCCGACCCACAAGAACGCCTCAACGCCTACAGCACCACAGCGGTCGAACAGGACCTCTTCACGATCACCGCGGCCAGTAGCGGACAGGCGCAGGACTCAGAATCAATCGCTGCCACCGTCGACCCCGCCGGCGCCGCGATCACCAACACCGCCACCTTCCCACCCGTCGACGGCGCCCCGACCTTCTCTGTGGTGGTCGGCGCGGACGGCACCGCTGCCCAAGTCACCCGCACCGGGGACGGCACTACCGCCAACCCCTACCAGACAACGGTCACGGTGATCCACCCCGACGGCACCACCACCACCGAAACCGTCAACGGCCTCGGCGCTGTGGTGGTCGGCGCGAACGGCACCGCAGCCCAAACCACCTACACCGGCGACAGCACGGGCACCAACCCCTACCAGACAACGATCACGGTGATCCACCCCGACGGCACCACCACCAGCGAAACCGTCGACGGCTTCCCGAACATCGGTGTGGGGGTCGGCGCGGACGGTACCGCCGCCCAAACCACCTACACCGGCGACAGCACGGGCACCGACCCCTACCAGACAACGATCACGGTGATCCACCCCGACGGCACCACCACCAGCGAAACCGTCGACGGCTTCCCGAACATCGGTGTGGGGGTCGGCGCGGACGGTACCGCCGCCCAAACCACCTACACCGGCGACAGCACGGGCACCGACCCCTACCAGACAACGATCACGGTGATCCACCCCGACGGCACCACCACCAGCGAAACCGTCGACGGTATCCCGAACTTCGGTGCGGTAGTCGGCGCGGACGGTACCGCCGCCCAAATAACTGAGATCGGCGACGGCAGCGCCGCCCACCCCTACCAGACCACGCTCACCGTGGTCCACCCCGACGGCACCACCACCAGCAAAACCGTCGACGGTATCCCGACTGGCGACGGTGCGGTGGTCGGCGCGGACGGCACCGCAGCGCAAGTCACCCGCACCGGCGCCGGCAGCGCCGCCCACCCCTACCAAAGCACGCTCACGGTGATCCACCCCGACGGCACCACCACCAGCAAAACCGTCGACGGCTTCTCCTACGACACTGCGGTGGTCGGCGCGGACGGCACCGCCGCCCAAACTATCGTCACGGGCGACGGCAGCGCCGCCAACCAGACGACGGTCACGGTGATCCACCCCGATGGCACCACCACCACCGAAACCATCGCGGGCACGAGAACCGGCGATGCGGTGATCAGCGCGGACGGCACGGCCTACCAAACCACCGTCGCGGGCGACGGCAGCGCCGCCAACCCCTACCGGACCACGATCACGGTGATCCGGTCCGACGGCACATCAACCCCGATCATGATCGACGGCATCGCGTTCGGCGGTGCAGTGCTCGGCGCGGACGGTAGCGCAGCCCAAACCACCCGCGCCGCCAACCTCTCCCAGACCACGGTCACGGTAATCCATCCCGACGGCACCACCACCACCGAAACCGTCGACGGTTTGGCAACCACCCCAGTGGTGGTCGGCGCGGACGGCACCGCCGTCCAAACCACCTACACCGACGACGGCAACACCGCCAACGCGTATCAGACGACGGTCACGGTGATCCGCCCCGACGGCACCACCACCACCGAAACCGTCGACGGCATCGGCTCTGCGGTGGTCGGCGCGGACGGTACCGCAGCCTTTTCCACCCTCACCGGCGACGGCAGCGCCGCGAACCCTTGGGAGACGACCGTGACGGTAATCCACCCCGACGGCACCACCACCACCACCGAAACCGTGAACGGCTACCCGTTCGGCGCTGCAGTGGTCGGCGACGACGGCACCGCGTACCAAACCACCCTTACCGGCAACGGCAGCACTTTCCAGACGACGGTCACGGTGATTCGGTCCGACGGCACCAGTACCCCCATCACGATCGACGGCTACCCGCAGGGCGGTGTGGTGGTCGGCGATGACGGCACCGCCTACCAAACCACCCGCACCGGCGACGCGGCCAATCTCTACGTCAATTCCGTTACGCGCATTTCGCTGGCCCCACCGCCGGCAGTGGTGGTCTGACCATGGGCCGGGGCCAGCCCGGCCGCTAAACCGACACCGGCACAGCCTCTCCAACATCCAGGGCGGTGGTTCGGTTTTCACGCCGCAACTCGAAATGACACTCGGACACGGATGCTAGGTTCCAGACTCTGGCGTCGACGGTGCACCCATGCGACGCGAGGGTTGTAGACGAATGGGCATGCGGTGCTGGTGGGATTCGCCCGTGCAGACACCACGTTACGAGCGTCAACGTCGGCTTCGTCGCAATGACGTGCCACGTCTGGACGGCAATCAGATCCGCTCGACCCTCCTGCGCCAAGGTGCGGAGCGGAAGCGTGTCGACTTGATGCTGATGAGCCGGCTGGGTTTCGGGTCGGGCGCGGTGGCCTTGCGGTACGAGCCGAGAAGGTAACACCGACGAGTTCGGCCCCAGCGGGTATGTCAGGTGCAGCAGGTGGGGTCCAGGACGGCACAGAGCGCGACGACAGCGTCTCGGTGGGGACGGTGAAAGACGTTCATGCCGCGTCGCTCCGAGGAGACCAGTCCGGCCCGCCGGAGCTGGCTGAGGTGGTGGCTGACGGTGGACTCGGTCAGGCCCAACGCCGTAGCGAGATCGCTGCTGTTCTCTTCGCCCGCGGCGGAGCTGAACAGGTACGACATGATCTTGACCCGCGCGGGATCGGCAAGAGCCTTGAGACGCAACGCCACGTGCAGCGCATCGTCGTCGCTCATCGGGCCGGCCGCCACCGGCGCACAGCACACCGGCGCGGACATATCGATCATCGGCAGACTCTTCGGCACACGCCCATCCTGCCGAGAACGTTGACATAAGTCAAAGAGGTGGGCATCATGGGCGCAGCCGGCTACTTCGATATAAGTCACAAACCCAGGAAGGTTCCCATGTCCCGCGTACAGCTCGCACTCAATGTTGACGACCTCGACCAGGCCGTCACGTTCTACTCCAAGTTGTTCAACACCCCGCCCAACAAAGTGAAGGAGGGCTACGCCAACTTCGCCGTGGTAGAACCGCCGCTGAAGTTGGTGCTGCTGCAAAACCCCGGCAAGGGCGGGACCATCAATCACCTCGGCGTCGAGGTCGAGTCCAGCGACACCGTGCACGCCGAGATCGCGCGGCTCACCGGTGAAGGTCTGTTCACCGACGAGGAAATCGGCACCACCTGCTGCTTCGCCACCCAAGACAAGGTCTGGGTCACCGGCCCCGCAGGCGAGAAGTGGGAGGTCTACACCGTGCTCTCCGACTCCGACACCTTCGGCACCAGCCCGGAGCATCCCGATGAGAGTGGCAACACCGGGGGCGGGGTCTGCTGTGGAGGTACCTCCGCCGACCAAACCAAAGTGGCGGCAGGGTCGTCCTGCTGCTGACCGTCGAGCGCTGACCCGGCGAGCTCACACCCACAGCTCGCCGGGTCGCCCCGGCGACACCAACCGTTCATTTGCGCCTTGATTCGATAACTGTCAATATCGATGAGTGTCTAAACCAGGTCTTCCGCTGACCGATGTGTCGGCATGCGCCTATGCCCCGTTGGTCCGAGAGCCGCTGTCGAGCGCCGCCGCCGCGGACATCGCAGCGAAACTCAAGGCCCTGTCCGACCCGGTGCGTCTTCGCCTGTTCAGCCTGGTTGCCAGTCATGCAAATCGCGAAGCATGTGTCTGCGACATCTCCGGCGATTTCGACGTCAGCCAACCGACGATCTCCCACCACCTCAGGGTGCTCAAAGAAGCCGGTCTCCTCGCTTCCGAGCGCCGAGCCTCCTGGGTGTACTACTCCGTGGTTCCTGAGGCATTGAACTTGATCTCGTCAGTGCTGAGCACCGCGGCCGACGACATGGCGTTGGGGGCGCCGGCGTGACCGAGCCCGTCACCTCCGACGCGCACTCCACCGTCATCGAAAAGCTGTCGCTCCTCGACCGGTTCCTGCCGGTGTGGATCGGTATCGCGATGGCCGCAGGACTGCTGCTTGGACGGCTCGTGCCCGGTTTAGACACTGCTCTCAATCTTGTTCAGTTGGACGGTATTTCGTTACCCATCGCGCTCGGCCTGCTGATCATGATGTACCCCGTTCTGGCCAAGGTGCGCTACGACCGCCTCGACGCTGTCACCGGCGACCGCAAGCTCCTGCTCAGCTCGCTGGTGCTGAATTGGGTGATCGGCCCGGCGCTGATGTTCGCCCTGGCCTGGCTGCTGCTGCCGGATCTGCCCGAGTATCGCACCGGCCTGATCATCGTCGGCTTGGCGCGCTGCATCGCGATGGTGATCATCTGGAACGACCTGGCCTGCGGTGACCGGGAAGCCGCCGCCGTCCTGGTCGCGCTGAACTCCGTGTTCCAGGTGATCATGTTCGCCGTCCTCGGCTGGTTCTACCTCTCGGTGCTGCCCGGCTGGCTCGGGTGGGAACAGGCCACCATCAGCACCTCGCCGTGGCAGATCGCCAAATCGGTCCTCATCTTCCTCGGCATCCCACTGCTGGCGGGCTATCTGTCCCGGCGGCTGGGTGAAAAGGTTAGGGGCCGAACGTGGTACGACTCCACGTTCCTGCCCAAGGTCGGCCCGTGGGCGCTCTATGGACTGCTGTTCACCATCGTCATCCTCTTCGCGCTGCAGGGCGAGCAGATCACCAGCCGCCCCCTCGACGTCATCCGCATCGCTCTGCCGCTGCTGGTCTACTTCGCCGTCATGTGGGGCGGCGGCTACCTGCTGGGCGCCTCGGTCGGCCTCGGGTACGAACGCACCACCACCTTGGCCTTCACCGCAGCAGGCAACAATTTCGAGCTGGCCATCGCCGTGGCCATCGCCACCTACGGGGCAACCTCCGGCCAGGCCCTCGCCGGAGTCGTCGGCCCACTGATCGAAGTGCCCGTCCTCGTCGCGCTGGTCTACGTCTCTCTTGCCCTGCGACGCCGATTCACTCCCAACAACCCGGCAACGATGCTCACCGATCGGAGCCCACGATGACCGACAACAAGCCCACCGTGCTGTTCTTGTGCACCCACAATGCGGGCCGCTCCCAGATGGCACTCGGGTACTTCAACCATCTCGCCGGAGACCTGGCAGTGGCATGGTCTGGCGGGTCCGAACCGGGCGATGAGATCAATCCTGCCGCTGTCACTGCGATGGACGAGGTCGGCGTCGACATCACCGGTGAGTTTCCCAAGCCCTGGACCGACGAAATCGTCCAGGCCGCCGATGTCGTCGTCACCATGGGCTGCGGCGACGCCTGTCCGGTCTTTCCCGGTAAACGGTACGAAAGTTGGGAGCTGCCCGACCCGGCAGGCCAGGGCATCGACGCCGTCCGGGTCATCCGCGACGACATCGAGAAGCGTGTCCGCCGCCTCCTCGACGAACTCGGCATCACCCCTGGCGCCTGATGCAACACGCTGCGCTCCCGCCGTCGGTACTGTTCGTCTGCGTCAAGAACGGGGGCAAGTCCCAGATGGCCGCCGGGCTGATGCGCAAAGCCGCCGGCGAGGCCGTCTTGGTGTACTCGGCGGGCACGCAGCCAGCAACCACAATCAATTCGCTCTCCGCCGAGGCGCTCCTCGAAGTCGGCGTCGACATCAGCGCCGAAACACCGAAGTTGCTCGACCCTGAACTCGTCCGCGAAGTAGACATCGTCGTCACTCTCGGGCGCGAAGCCCATGTCGAACCCGTCGACGGAACGGAACTCGAGAACTGGGACACTGACGAACCGTCTGAACGGGGCATCGATGGCATCGAACGCATGCGCGCAATTCGAGACGACATCGCCGTCCGCGTCGCTGGACTACTGACACGGCTGACGGCCGGGCGGACGTGACACCGATCCCGCTGTGCCAGTCGCAATTCCGGATTTTGCAATCGTCCTTCGGGAACCGAGCAGACACCTATGGTCGAGAAGCCCGTATCGGGGGTGCCGGAATCGAGAGGAGCGGCCTTGAGTCAGTGGTTGGTGAGCAACCTGCCGTCGTGGTTGCTGTTGCTCGGACTCATCGCCGTCGTCGCCGGTGGGGCAGTGCTCCTGCAACGGTTCGTGCGCAATCGCTTCCCGAACCTCAAAGGAGACGAACACAACGACGTGATCAGATTCGCCTTCGGCGTGGTCGGATTCGTGTTTGCCTTCTTCATTGGTTTCGTTGTCTCCGCAATGTGGGGCCAGATCAACGATGCAGACGGTAGGGCACGGATCGAGGGCGCGGCCGGTGTGCAACTCGCTAGAGACCTCGCCGTGTTCGACGACCCCGATCGCGGGCGAATTCGGCAGAGCCTTCTGGAGTATGAACACGCGGCGGTAGCCGAATGGACGGAGGCTGCCAGCGGGCGATCCTTCCCCGAGGCCGACGACGCGTTGGCGCGACTTTATTCCACGTACGGACAGGTCCAGGCGCGCACTGACGCCCAAAAGACGCTTCTGGCGGCCTCTTTCACGAACCTCAACAGCCTCAGCCAGGCCCGCACCGAACGGGTGCTGCAAGCACGCACCGACGTCGGCCCGCCTTGGTCGCTGTGGGCGGTCATCGTTTTGACCAGCGGCCTGCTTCTGGCCTGCGCCATCATCTACGACGTCGAGAAGGCCGCGACGCACTACACGATGGTCGGGATCCTGGGCGTTCTGGTGGCCGCCAACCTCTTTCTCGTCTTGGAACTCTCGCACCCGTTCGTCGGCGAGATCGGGACCTCTGTAGAACCGCTGCGGCAAGTCATTGAGGTCGCGTCGCATCCACGCGGGTAGCTCTGCCACCCCGACGACGGTTAGCCGGGGCCGCGCCGCAGGTCATTGGGCTGCCAGCGAGCCCGCAATGGCTTCGTAATCCTGCGGTATGCCGAAGAAGTAGCCCTGAGCCAGGTCGAAGCCGAGGTTCCCCAACACGTTTGCCTGCTCCGCGGTCTCGATTCCCTCGACGATCACCGCCACATCGAGCGCCTCGGCCAGTGCCGCGATCGCCCGCAGGAGAGGCTTGGACGAACACGCGTCGTGCATGGACGCAGTGAACGCCGCTTCGAGCTTCAGGTAGTCGGTCGGGATCGTGTGCAACCGGCTCAACGAGGAATAGCCGGTCCCGAAATCGTCGATGGCGATCCGTACGCCCCGCGCGCGCAGTTCATGCAGGGCGGAGATCGAGGAGGGGGTGTCGGCATCCAGTACGGTCTCGGTGACCTCGAGCACGAGCTGATGAGCCGGCCATCCGGTTTCAGTGAGGATTTCGGCGACACGGGCGGCGTAGCCGTCCTCGGTCAGCTCCAAACCGGAAACGTTGACGCTCAACGACAGTCGCTGCTGCGGCGACCGTGCCTGCATCCGCTGAGCGTCAAGGCACGCGCGGCGCAGCACGACGCGGTCGAGCGCCCCGATCAATCTGGTGTTCTCCGCGACCTCGATCACCTCAGCCAGGGTGACACACGGCCGCGACTCTGGTGCCCACCGCAACAGCGCCTCGATACCCACTATCGTCTCTGGGGCCGATAATCGGACGATAGGCTGGTACAACACCTCAATAGCTCCGGCGGCCAATGCCTCTCGTAATTCAACCGCGATTGGGGGAAGTCCCGCAGACTCCAGCATTGTGCGATTGCGGCCGACGCGTTTCGCTCGGCGCAGAGCGACGTCGACGCGACTCAGCACGTCCGAGGCCGATTCGCCTGGCTGCCAGACTGTTACGCCGACCGAACAGTCCCACGGCACCGCCTCGCGCATACGGTGCGACAGTGCGACAGCCTCTTGATCGGTCACGTTGTGGGCGAGCACCACGAATTCGTCGTCGACCATGCGGGCCAGCACGAGCTCGCGACCGATCACCTCGCGCCAGGCCGCAACCACCGCCCGCAGCATCTCGTCACCGGCTCGGTAACCGAACTGGCGGCGTACCGCCCCCCAGCCGTCCACCGACAACAGCACGAGTGCCGGCCGCTGTCCGACAGACTGCGCCCGGGAGATCGCCATAGCGAGCAGGCGCTCGAAGCCTCGCCGGTTGGGCAGCCCAGTCGCCGTGTCCAGTTCGGCCCCTGAAACGATCCGCCCGAGCAGAGCGATGACGAAGCCGATCACCACGGTCGTACTCGCAGCGAAGACGCCCGCCCACCACGCTGCGGCCGACGTCACACCCAGCGCCACCATGCAGGATCCCGCCGCCAGGCTCACGTAGAACACCGCGGCCCACCACGGGACGAAGAATCCCGCCGTGGCAATGAAAACGTAGAGGGTCGCAAAAGACACCGCGACCGTGGCTTCGGCTGCCTGGCTGACCGAGACGGTGATCTGCACCGTCGACATCACCACCAGCAAGTGAAACTGCCACAACTGCAGGCGGTGGCCCCACAGCAACACTCCGACGCCGACCACTGCGGCCACCGCGGCGTTGGCGTACTGGACCGCCACAGAGTGAAACGACGTCGGCACCAACGTGGTGAGAAATGCCACCAGTAGACCCCCGACCAGCAGGCACGCAGCCGCCGTGCGGGAAGTCAGGGTCGGCGTCGCGATACCGGGCCACAGTCGGGCACGCCGGAACGACGCCCAGTCGCCCCATGTCCACCCCACGCGGGGATCTTAACTCGGCAAAGATTCGGCCACGCTCGAATGCAATTGCTACCCGCGTCGGAGCGGGGACGGGCGGTGCTTGCCTGGTGGATAGGAAACTCTTCCCCTTCCGGCGACGGACTCTGGCTTATCGGCGATTACGCAGCAGGTGCTGAACGCGCAGTATTTCTCTCAACAACCGCAACACCCCGAAGACCATCGAGAGGAAGCCACCATGACCACGTCGACCACCCGCAACCTGACCCGCTTCAAGTACGCCGCAACGCTTCTCGGCGCGTTCGCCGTTCTCGCTATCGCCCCCGCGACCGCTCATGCCGTCGACAATGAACAGACTCCCGGCAGCGGCGGGTGCACCTACACCGACGCAGACGGCTACCCGGTGCCGATTGACAACGGCCAGGACGTCTTCGTCGACGGAAAGATCGTCAGCTGCCGCGACGGCAAGATCGTGGTGACCACGGCACCGAAGCGCAACGACGTGCGCAAGCCGGTCTTCGACCGCACCTCGCCGGTCTTCTCGATTGTCCCCTGACCAAAGTCGTCAGTCGGCCCGTCGCCTGTGAGGTGGCGGGCCGCCTGCTTGGCCCGACGAAGTCACGCGCCGGGTGGCCGGCTCGAGGCTGGGTACCGTGGGCGCGGTGACAGACAATCCGGCCGAGGTAGTGGAATCCCCCCGGTCGCCGCGGCGGTCGCGGCGGCGATGGCGGCGCATGGGCATCGTGTTCACCATCATGGCGCTGCTGTTCGGGGTGCCGTGGTGGACGCTGCTGGCATCCGGCGCGGCCTGGCCGGCGCCCGCCGTCGCGACGGGCACGTTGCTGTTCGCGGCCGCCTTCGCCGCGCTGCCGGCCCTGATGGCGTTCGGGCACGGGCGCAGGCACCTCGACTGGGCCGCCGCTCTCGGTGACGCTCTTCTCGGTGCGGCCTGGGTGTTATTCGTGTGGTCGGTGCTGGGCCAGTTGTTGCGGCTGGCTCTGCTCGTCGCCGGCGTCGACGACCCGGCGCGGTCACGACTGGTCGCAGGCGCGGTCGTGGCCGTCGTCGCGATATTGCTCGTGTGGGGTCACTTCGAAGCGATGCGCGTGCCGCGCGTCAAGGAGGTCGACGTCGCAGTCGACGGGCTGGGCCGCGGCTTGGACGGTCTGCGTGTCGCGGTGATCACCGACACGCACTACGGGCCGATCGATCGCGCGCGATGGTCGGCGGCCGTTGTGGCCCGGGTCAATGACCTCTCCGCTGACGTGGTGTGCCATGTCGGGGACATCGCCGACGGGACGGTCGACGTGCGGGAGGCGCAGGCGAGTCCGTTGGCCTCTGCACGCGCCACCCTTGCGCGTGTGTACGTCACCGGCAACCACGAATACTTCAGTGAGGCGCAGGGCTGGCTCGACTACATGGAAAGCATCGGCTGGACTGCGCTGCACAACCGGCACCTCGTCATCGACCGCGGCGGCGACAGGCTGGTCATCGCCGGTGTGGACGACGCCACCGCCGAGGCGTCGGGTCTGCGCGGGCACGGCGCCGACCTGGACGCCGCGCTCGCCGGCGCAGACCCGGGTCTACCGGTGCTGCTCCTCGCGCACCAGCCCAAGCAGGTTGTGCACGCCGTGAGAGCGGGTGTGGCCCTGCAGATTTCGGGCCACACTCATGGTGGGCAGATCTGGCCGTTCAACTTTTTGGTGCGGCTCGAGCAACCGGTCGTGCACGGGCTCAGCAGACACGGTGAACGAACGCGCCTCTACACGAGTCGCGGAACCGGCTTCTGGGGACCGCCGTTCCGGGTTTTCGCGCCCAGTGAGATCAGCCTGCTCACGCTTCGTCACGCGTGACGCGACCGATGCTTTCGTCGGTGGCGTCACGCAGTTCGGCGAACGCCGCGACCAGGGCCTCGGTCACCTCATGGGTGTCTCGGAACGTGCTGTCGTCGGACAGCACGGCGACGGCCAGTTGGTCGGCGTAACTCCACACGGTGATGTTGAGCGCCGAACCGGCGGCAAGTGGTCCGACCGAATAGATCTCCGTAACGACCGCACCGGCGATCCGGCCGCGTTCCCGCGGCCCCGGAACGTTCGACACGATCACGTTGAAGAGTTGATTGGGCGCCTGGCGTCGCGACATCCACCGGAACACCATGCGGGTCAGCGACGGCGGGACGAATTCCAGGAACCCGCCGACGGTCGTCGGCCCGAGCAGTTCGTGATCCTCCTTCGCGATGCGCGTCGACGTGCGGATCAATTCCAGGCGCTGCAGCGGCTCGTCGATCTGGACGGGCAACGACACCAACATCGTGGCCAGAGCGTTGCCGGTGATCCGGTCTGGCGACACGTCCGTCGCTGTCGGTATGGACGCGATGAGGGGGCGGTCGGCGGCGTCGCCGTAGCTCAACAGCAGCTGACGCAGACCGCCGGCGGCGATCGTCAGCACCACATCGTTGACGGTGGCCTCGTGCTTCTTGCCGATCGCTTTGACGTCGTCGAACGGCAAGGTCGCGCTGGCGAAGGTTCGCCCCGCTGCGATCTTGCGATTGAAGAAGGTCGGCGGCGGGTCAAAGCGGTCGGCCAGTTCCGGTTGGTCACGACGCTGACGCGCCCGCTGCCGCAGGCGGTAGGCGCCGACCACTCCGCGTCGCACGGCGGACGGCAGCGTCCGCATTCGCGCCATGTGATCGCGGGCAGCGAAGCCGAGGACGTTTCGCGCCGTCGGGGCGGGCTGCGCTGGTTGAAGGCGCGGCTCGGGCGATTGACCGTCGTCCCACTCCATTGCTCTGGTCATGAGGTTCGCCGAAGCCACCCCGTCCGCCAGGACGTGGTGCACCTTGCCGATCACCGCCACGCGCTGATCGGTCAACCCGTCGGCGAAGTAGAGCTGCCACAACGGGTATCGGCGGTCCAGTGGTGTGCTGGCAATGGCACCGATCACGGCGTCGAGGTCCCGGCGATTGCCGGGGGCCGGAACCCGTACCTGCTGTAGGTGATAGTCGAGGTCGACGTCGGCGTGCTCGCTCCACAACGGCCGGTGCAGCCGCCACGGAGTGTCGATCAGGTGATAACGCAAAGGATCCAGCGCAGGCAGTCGGCTGAGGAACACTTCGCGAAACGCCTCGAAGGTGGGCTCGCCGTCGAAGTCGGCGGCGTCGATGACCGCAACCTTGAGTGTGTGCTGATGGACGGTGGGCGTCTCGCTGGACAGAAGCAGGATGTCCCACCCGCTGAGTCGTTTCACCGGCTCTCCCTCCTGCGAACCGGATACGCCGGCCGCGCTACTCGGCCACTCGCCTCGTGGCCCGCGATCGCGGAAGCCTTTGGTGTACCGACTCGACGGCACGCTCCAACGCCGGAACGAACGCGGTGGGCTGCAGGGTGCACCCGGCGTGGCCGGCGTCGACGGTCACCATCTCAGCGCCCGGTATGTGGTTGGCCAGCCACTTCTGCCGCTCGACACCGAAAGCACGGTCCTTCATGGTCACCAGAACCGCAGTCGGAACGTCGATCTCGGCGACCCACGTTGTCGAATCGAACCGGACCACTTCTGCGATTGCTCGCGTGATGCCGCCCACGGACGTCGCGCGGACCTGTCCGAGAACCCAAAAATGGTCGGGGAACAGCCCGCCCGACACCGCCGCGGCGGGTCCGCAGCGGCGCGGCGCCGGACTGAGTGACTCCATGAGCGCCGCGAACACTCCGGTCGCGAGCCGCTCGTAACTGGCGCGACTGACCGCGGCGGCGGCAGCGCACAGCACCAGCCCGTCGACGCGTTCACGGTGGCGCCGCCACACCAACTGCGCGACCAGCGACCCCATGGAGTAGCCGACCGGCACGAAGCTGTCGATACCGAGCACATCGGCCAGCGCAGCGACGTCGTCGGCGCAATCCTCCAGCAACATGCGCGGCGGCGAAATGCCTTGTCCGTGGCATCGCTGGTCGAACACGACGACCCGGCCGAACCGCCGCACAGTGTCCAACGCCGGATACCAGGTCATCAACCCGGTGCAGGCCAGCGAGTGCAGGAGTACGTAGGTGGGCCCGTCCGCAGGTCCGGAGTCGAACACGTAGGTGCTGCCCCGGCCGGGAAGGTCGACGACCGAGCCCTGCGGGATCTTCGCGGCCGACGCCACCGCGGGGACCCTGGGTAGCCGCGGCATCGGGAGGCCTCCCGGAGGCCAGAAGCTGGCGATGCGGCTTATTGAAACACGTTCCAGTATTCAGATCTATGAGGCGCGCGCGTTTGCCCGCCTTGCGCGCGATGTCGACCGGTCGCGCGCCGGCCGCATACGGTCATCGGTGTGAACTTCGACGAATACCGGACGTATGACGCCACGGGGCTGGCGAAGCTGGTCGCCGACGGGGAGGTGTCGGCGACGGAGCTACTGACGTTGGCACGTGAGCGGGCGGCCGAGGTGAACCCGCGGATCAACGCAATCGTGCGCGATGTCCCCGCCTCGCCCTCCACCGAACAGGGCGGCCCGTTCGCCGGTGTCCCATTCCTGATCAAAGACATCGCCCAGGACTACGCCGGCCTCCCGACCTCGCAGGGGTCACGCTCGCTGCTGGCCTTGCCGGTGACCGAGCATGCGACCGTCGTGCAGCGCTGGATCGATGCCGGTCTGGTCATCTTCGGTAAGACGAACCTGCCGGAATTCGGCGCGAAGGCGATTTCCGAGCCGGCGGCGTGGGGCGCCGCGCGCAACCCGTGGAATCTCGAGCGGAGCCCCGGCGGGTCCTCGGGCGGGTCGGCGGCCGCTGTCGCCGCGGGGATAGTGCCGTGCGCGGGGGCCAACGACGGCGGCGGGTCGACGCGTATCCCGGCGGCGTGCTGCGGGCTGGTCGGTCTGAAGCCGGGCCGGGGTTTGACGCCCATGGGTCCTGGTGTCGGCGAGCCCATGCACGGGGCGGCGGTGCAGGGCGTGGTGTCGCGAACCGTGCGCGACACGGCCGCGATGCTGGACGTCATCGCCGGCGGTGAGCCGTCGGGGCCGTATGGACCCGCGATTCCTGATTGGCCGTTCGCATCCTGCGTGGGCGACGACCCCGGCCGGTTGCGCATCGGCGTGCGGGTTCCGTCCGCGATCAATCCGACCCCGCACCCCGAGGCGTACGCGGCCGTCGAGGGGACCGTGCGCGCGTTGACCGATCTCGGCCACCACGTCGAGGAACTGCCACAAGCGCCCTACGACGACGCGGCGCTCGCCAAGCAATTCCTGCTCAGCTGGTTCGTCTACATCGCCTGGGAGGTCGACGAGGCCAAGCGCCTCACGGGTGCCGATGATGAGGCGTTCGAGCGCGACACCTTGATCATGGCGGCCCTGGGCCGAGCGACGAGCAGCGTGGACTACGTCGATGCCGTCCAGCGGCGCCACGAGCACGTCCGCCGCCTCAGCACGTTCTTCGAGTCCTACGACCTGCTGCTGACGCCCACACTGGCGACGCCGCCACCGAAGATCGGCGAATTCGACCTACCGGTGGCACTTCAGCGTGCGTCGGACGCGTTGATCAAGACCCGCACCGCCCGCTTCCTGCGCTACACCAAGATCGTCGACGACATGGTCGATAAGAACCTCAGTTGGGTGCCCTACACACAACTCGCGAATCTTACGGGGCGACCGGCGATCTCGCTTCCATTGCACTGGACCGCCGACGGTCTGCCATTGGGCGTCCAGTTCGTTGCGCCGCTTGCGGGGGAGTCGCTGCTTCTCCGGCTCGCAGCACAATTGGAGCAGGCGCTGCCGTGGGCCGATCGCGTCGCGCCGGTCTGAGAATCACCTCGCTCAGGCCCATCGCCTGGAGGACGCCGCGACGGCGAGGTACCCCAGTCGGCGAATGTGGCTCGCGGACCACCCACACCGACGTATGACCCACCATGACTGGAGGTATACCGCTGCTGGGCCCGCTACCGTTGGCTCGTGAGCGATGTTGTCGTGCTGGGTTCGGGGTTCGCCGGGTTGTGGGCCGCGCTCGGTGCGGCCCGGCGCATCGACGAACTCGGCGCTGCTGAAGTGAACATCACCGTCATCAGCTCACAGCCCTACCACGACATTCGAGTGCGCAATTACGAAGCCGACCTCACGCCGTGCCGAATTCCCCTGCGCGACTTGCTCGATCCCACCGGCGTCGCGCACGTCACCGCTGAGGTGACCGCCATCAACCCGCTCTCCAAATCGGTCACCACTTCGTCGGGCACTTACGACTACGACCGCCTCGTGGTCGCCCTCGGCAGCCAGGTCGTGCGACCCGACATCCCCGGCCTGAAGGAATTCGGCTTCGACGTCGACACCTACGATGCCGCACATCATCTGCAGAGCCATCTCGAAGACCTCGTGCGCGGTCCGCACACGCCCGCTGCCTCCACCGTGATCGTCGTCGGCGCCGGACTCACCGGCATCGAGACCGCATCCGAGCTGCCCGACCGCCTCGCCGCGCTGTTCCCCGACACGACACCACGCGTCGTGCTCGTCGACCGCAACGCGCACGTCGGCTCCGACATGGGCCCTTCAGCGCGCCCGGTCATCGAAGCCGCCCTGACGGCCAACCGCGTCGAGACCCGACTCGGCGTTGGAATCATCGCCCTCGCCGAGGACTCCGTGACACTGTCCACCGGCGAGAAGCTGGCCGCGTCGACCGTCGTCTGGTGCGCCGGAATGCGCGCCAACCCGCTGACCGCAGACCTCGGCGTCGAACGCGACGGCCTGGGCCGCGTTGTAGTCGATGACCACCTGCGCGTCATCGGCGTGCCCGACGTCTTCGCCGCTGGTGACGTCGCGGCCGCCACGATGGACGACCAGCATTCCTCCGTCATGTCCTGTCAGCATGGTCGCCCGATGGGACGATTCGCCGGCTACAACGTGGTCAGTCATCTCGTCGGCGCGCCGATGCTGACTCTGCGAATCCCCTGGTATGTCACGGTGCTCGACCTCGGACCCGCCGGCGCGGTCTACACCGAGGGCTGGGGCCGACAGGTCGTCGCTACCGGCGCCGAGGCCAAGGCGACCAAACGCACCATCAACCGCAGCCGCATTTATCCGCCGCTCAGCGCCAAGCGCGCGGATCTATTGGCCGCAGCCGCGCCGGCTGTACAGACTCGTCCGACCCCGCACGGGTAGGAGCGGGTAGTACTACTCATCCGCCTCGGCTCGCCGCCCGGCATGCTGGACCCATGACACGGTCCTTGTCCGACGCGCGCACGGTCTCTGATGCCACTCCGGCCACCCGCGACCGCGCGGTCGACGTCGCCCGGCTCGCAGCCCTCGTCGTCGTCATGTTCGGCCACTGCGGCCTGCTGCTGGCCACCATCGACTCCGACGGCCTGCGCATCGGCAACCTGCTGGGGGAGGTGCCCGCGATCGCCCCGGTCACCTGGCTCGTCCAGGTCATGCCACTGTTCTTCCTGGCAGGCGGGGCCGCCGGCGCGTACGGCTGGCACAGCGGGAAAGCCTGGGGCAGCTGGCTTTTCACCCGCGCGCAGCGACTGTGTCGGCCTGTGTTCTGGTACCTCGCGGCATGGTCGGTCGGCCTGATCGTCGTGCGTCTGACGCTGGGCGCCGACGCGGCGGCAGGCATCGGCCGCGAATCCGTTGCGTTGCTGTGGTTCCTGGGTGTCTACCTCGTGGCGCTCGCCTTCGTCCCCGCCCTGACCCGCCTTCGGAGCGGCCGTCAGGCTGCGATCCTGGTCGCCGCGCTGCTTGCCGTGGCCACCGCGTTCGACGGATTTCGCCTCGCGACCGACGCGCCCATGGCCGGTGTCGCGAACTTCCTGATCGTCTGGCTGATCCCGATCGTGATCGGCGTCGCCTATGCTCGTCAGCTGATCCGCCCGCAGGCCGCACTCGCGGCGGTCGTGCTCGCGCTCGCCGCCCAGATCACACTCGCCGCCATCGGACCTTACGACGTCTCGCTCGTGGTGACCGGTACCGAGCGCATGTCCAACGTATCGCCGCCCACCCTGTTGCTCGGCCTGCACTGCACCTGGATGTCGTGCGCGTTCGTCGTTGCGGCCCGCGCCATCCAACGGTGGGCTGAGGGTCCCCGCGTCTGGCGCGTCATCGCGGTCGGCAACGGGGGAGCGATGACCCTCTACCTGTGGCACATCCCCGCCATCGCAGTGGCCGCCTTCGCGATGAACGCTGTCGGTCTCGACGCCTACGACGTTGACGCGCCAGGCTTTTGGGGGCTGCTGGCGCTGCGCGCGGTCGTGTTCGCGGTCGTCATGGCGGTGATGTTCCGGCTGCTGTCCCCACTCGAGCATCGGAAGCTGCTGTGGTGGGACGCGCCGGCGCGTGCGACCGGCGCCCGCGCGACCGTCGCCGGTGCGCTGATCATCCTCGCCGGCATCACGCTGGTACTGCTGGCCAAGAACGGGCTGACCGGGGTGACGGGATGGGCGTCGCTTAGTTGCTTTCTTCTTGCAACTGCTTCGGCGCGGGCCACGGCGCGGGCTTAGGCCGTTGCCGAACCGTCTGCGGCCACCAGAACCACTTGCCCAACAGTGCCGCGATCGACGGCGTCATGAATGCGCGGATCACCAAGGTGTCGAACAACAGACCCATGCCGATGGTGGTGCCCACCTGGGCGACGACGGTCAGCGAGCTGACCGCCATCGACATCATCGTGAATGCGAACACCAGGCCAGCGGCGGTGACCACCGATCCGCTGCCGCCCATCGCGCGGATGATCCCGGTGTTGATGCCCGCGTGCAGTTCCTCTTTGAGGCGTGACACCAAGAGCAGGTTGTAGTCCGCACCGACGGCCAACAGGATGATGACCGCCATGGCCATCACCATGAACTGCAGCTCTATGCCCAGCAGATGCTGCCATATGAGGACCGACAGCCCGAATGAGGCGCCCAGCGACAGCACCACGGTGCCGACGATAACCGCGGCCGCGATGAGGCTGCGCGTCAAAACCAGCATGATGATGAAAATGACTGTCAGCGCGGCGATTCCGGCGATGAGCAGGTCCCAGTCGTTACCGTCCTGCATGTCCTTAAACACCGACGCCGTGCCACCGATGTAGATCTTTGAACCCTCCATCGGAGTGCCCTTGACGGCTTCCTTCGCCGCTTGCTTGATGGCGTCGATGCGCTTGATCCCGTCGGCGTCGAGGGGGTCTCCCTCGTGCGAGATGATCATCCGCACGGCATGGCCGTTCGGCGAGATGAAGTTCTCCATGCCCCGCCTGAATTCGGCGTTGTCGAAGATCTCGGGCGGCAGATAGAACGTGTCGTCGTTCCACGAATTGTTGAACGCGTCGCCCATCGCCGACTGGCCCTCGCTCATCGCGGCCATCTGATCCTGCATCCCCGCCTGCGTGGAATGCATGGTCAGCATCATCGTTCGCATGTTCGTCATGGTCTTGACGGTCTCGGGCATCAGCGAGAGGAACTGCGGCAGCAGCGCATCGAGGCGCTCTAAGTCCGGTACCAGATCCTGGATCTGGTCGGTCATCATGTTGAGCCCGTCGATCGACTCGAACAACGACCGCATCGACCAACAGACCGGGATGTTGTAGCAGTGCGGTTCCCAGTACAGATAGTTGCGAATCGGGCGGAAGAAGTCGTCGAAATCCGCTATGTGGTCGCGTAATTCGGCGATGTCCTCGGTCATGTCCCGCGTCTTGCCGACCATGCTGTGCGTCGTCGCGCTCATCTCGCCCATCAACGCGATCATCTTGTTCATCGTGTCGATGGTGCTTTGCATCTCGTCGGCCTGTACGAGCATGTCGTCGAACCGGTCCATGAGGTACTTGCGGTTCATGTCCTGGTTGACACCGCTCATACTCAACTGCGCCGGGATCGTGCTGAACTCGATGGGCTTGCCGCCCGGGCGGGTGATCGTGGAGACCCGTCCGATGCCGGGCACCCGGAACACCGCCTTGGCGATCTTGTCGATCACGATGAAGTCCGCGGAGTTTCGCAGGTCGTGGTCGCTCTCGATCAGCAGCAATTCGGGGTTCATCGTCGCCGGGGAGAAATGACGTTCGGCGGCGGCGAAACCCTGGTTGGCGGGCAAGTCGGCAGGCAGGTAGAGCCGGTCGTTGTAGTTGGGCTGGTAACCCGGCAGGGCCAGCAGTCCGACGAGCGACAGCGCAATCGTCGCCAACAGGACCGCGCCCGGCCACCGGACGACGCCGGCGCCCAGCCGCCGCCAACCACGGATTCGCATGGCTCGTTTGGGTTCCAGCAATCCGAACCGGGTCGCGACCGTGACGATGGCGGGTCCGAGCGTGAGCGCGACGAGTACGGCGACGATCATCCCGACCGCCAGTGGGATGCCCAGCGTCTGGAAATACGGCAGCCGGGTGAACGTCAGGCAGAAGGTGGCGCCGGCGATCGCCAGCCCCGAGCCCAGCACCACATGGGCGGTGCCATGAAACATGGTGTAGTAAGCAGACTCCCGGTCCTCTCCGTTCGACCGCGCCTCCTGATATCGCCCGAACAGAAATATGGCGTAGTCGGTGGTCGCGGCTATCGCGAGGGTGACCAGCAGGTTGGTGGCGAACAGCGACAGGCCGATCAGGTCGTGATATCCGAGGAACGCGACGACCCCGCGGGTCGCCGACAGCCCCAGCACCACCAGCACCACGGTGATGACCACCGTGACGATCGACCGGTACACGAGCAGCAGCATCGTGATGATGACGCCGAACGTGGCGAACTCGATCAGGCGGACCGTCTGGTCGCTGGCGATCTGCTGATCCGCCGCCAGTGCCGATCCGCCGGTCACGAAGACCTTCACACCGGGCGGCGGATCCAGGCCTTTGACGATGTCCTGGACAGCCTTCACCGACTGGTTGGCGAGCTCCTCACCCATGTTGCCTGCGAGATAGAGCTGGACGTAAACGGCCTTGCCGTCGGCGCTCACAGCGCCGGCCTCGGTCAGCGGGTCGCCCCAGAAGTCCTGAATGTGCTCGACGTGCGTGGTGTCGGCCCTTAACCGGTCGACCATCTCGGCATAGAACTGGCGCGTGTCGGTGCCGAGCGGCTGGTCGCCCTCGAGCACGATCATCACCGAGCTGTCGGACTTGAACTCGTCGAAGACCTCACCGACGCGCGTCATCGCGATGACCGACGGCGCGTCCTTGGGGCTCATCGACACCGAACGCTCTTGACCGACGACCTCGAGCTGCGGCACCGAGATGTTCAGAAAGGCGACGAGGGCGACCCAGCCGATGATGATCGGTAACGCCAAACGGCGGATCCACTTCGCAATCGCGTTGCGATGCACCGGCTCAGCGACCGAGATGGGTTCGGTGACGGGAGCGCCCATCAGCTGGTCATCCGGGGCGAACCGCTGTCGTCGGGTCCCATGGAGGAGTCGGGCACGTCGGCGGAGCTCCTCCCTACGCTGTTAGGACGCCCTTAGTCCTACCAGATTGACAGCCAATGTTGTTAGTCGGCTTAGCTATCTGCAGCGTAGTCGTTGTAACTCAGATTCGGCTCGCCGCGAACCCCGCGGCTTGCGCGACCAAACCGGTCTGTATGTAGGCGCCGTGCGCGCCCATGTCCCAGCCGCCTTCGGAGCAGATCGGGTCGTTCGGCACGCACAAGTCGATGGTCTTGCCGGCGTAGAGCGGTCCGATGGACGGTAGTGGGCCGGCCGACAGCGAGTCCGCGAACGAACTTCTGGGGCCTCCGAAGACGGCGGCCGCCGCGACGTGGTCGGCTACCGGCGGCGGCATCGCGGTGGTCGCGAGATCGATGACCGCCGCTCCCTGCGAGTAACCGCCGAGCACCATCCGCGTATCGGGACAGTTGGCCGCCGTCGACTGGATGTGGGCGCTGGCGTCGTCTCGTCCAGCCGGCGTGCTGACCTCGAAGTCGCGGCTCGCCGGGTACTCGACGGCGTACACGCCCACCGACCGCCCGCCGAGTTGGGCGCGCAAGGAGTCGACGAACGCCTGGCCGACCGCGCCGACCCCGGCCGGTTCGGTGGTGCCGCGGGCGAACACCACTTCCACATCCGGGCACGGGGCGGCATCGGCCGAAAGCGGCATCGTCAGCGCGATCGGCCAGGCCGCGGCGAGAGCCGTCGCAATGCCGGCGGCGCGTGTAGTCGCGAAACGCAAAGGGTCCATGCCGATATGTCGGTCGCTCGACTCGAAATGTGACAGTGAATTGACTCATCCGTCATCGGTCAAGACGACATGCCGAGCGGGGCCGAGCAAACTATGCTCAGTGGGCCGAACAATCAAACGGCCGGCAGTGTCGGGTTCCGTCGACGAAGGTGGGGCAGCGGTGAAGGTTGCGCTCGGGCTGTCGATGACGTCCACCGGCGTTGCCTGGGTACTGCTCGACGGCCAAGATCCCGAAGGCGTTCCGCTCGACCACGACGCGTTCGACGTGGCCATCGACGGCGACATCGCCACGTACCTGGCGGCGGTGCGCGGCGCCCGGATGATCGCCACCGCCAGTGGCCATCAGATCTCTACGGTCGGGATGACGTGGACCGAGGACGTCGCCGGGCCGGCACGGGTGCTGCGCGATGCGCTGTCTGATTCCGGGTTCGAATCCGTTGTCGCCGTGGGGTTGTCGCACGCCGCTCGGGCATGGGCGCGGGCGTACGGACCCGCTCTCGGATTCGAGACCTGCGCGGTTTGTGTGGTGGAGTCCGCTGCCGCGACGGTCCTGACGGTCGGTCGCTATACAGTGCAGACGTCGGTGACCCATACCCGCGATGGCATCGGCTCCTGGTTGACGGACACATTCGCGCGCAACCAGTCGCAGCCCGAGCGATTGTTTCTGGTCGGGTCCCGCGGCGACCTCGAGAACGTCTCGGCAAGCCTCGGCGACGCGATGCCCATGCCGGCGGTGGCGTCCGACGAGGCGCAGTTGGCGCTGGCGCGTGGTGCCGCGCTCGCGCTGTCGACCGATGCCGAACCGACCGAGGATCTATCCATCAAGGAATTCGTCGACGCCGCGGATGTGCGACGCCGACCCTGGTTCGGCGCGCACGCGCGGGCCGCGACCGCGGTGGTGGCCGGCATGATCGCGCTCTTCGCCGTCGTTCCTGCACTTGCCGGGCACGACACACCCAGAAGCGAGCAGGCCCAGCCGGCGGCCGCGCCCGCGGCGGCCGTCTCGAGCTCGGTCTCAACTGTCGGCGTCAACGCCGTCCGCACTCCTGCGCCATCGACTGCCATCCGGCCGCTGATCGCGGAGCCGGCGGCGTTGCCCGCACCCGTCGTGCCGTCACCGGCGCCGGCTGTGGAGGCGCCTGACACCGATGCCGTTGCCGCGCCGGCACTGTCGGTCGCTGCGGAGCCGGTCGTACCAGAGCCCGTCACCGTAGAACCCGCCGTCGCCCCGGCGGCGCCGATCACCGCGCAGCCCGTCGCCGTGCCGGTGGCACCGATCGCCGCACCGCCGCCACCTGCTCCACTGCTGCCGGGGCTGCCCTTCGTCTTGCCGCCGTGGCTGGCTCCGCCGCCACCGGCCGTGCCTGCCGCGGCACCTGCCATGCCCCCACCGGCGGCTCCGCCACCGATCGCTGCTCAACCCGCGCTCGTGTCGCCGCCCGCGGCAGCGGCGTCACCGCCTCCGCAGGCACCCGTCCCTCCGCCGCCTGCGGCCCCGCTCGATCCGATCGGCGCGGCGCTCAACCCGATCTTCATCGGACTGCCCTAGTAGGGCGCTCCGCTCAGCGGATCACCAGGTCCATACCGACGGGTCGTTCGGCGGATAGTTCATGCACACGTCCGTGCCGTGCGCGACGACTCCCTTGTTGTTGAAGAACAGCTTGGCCCAGTTACCCCAGCGGGTCGCCATCTGCTCGTAGAAGACGTTCGTCGCGGTGTTCTCGGAGTACTGCCTGCGCGCCGCGTAATCCAAGGAGAAAAACCAGTAGATCCGGTCACGAGCGCCCTTCTGAACATCCGCGGGCCGGTTCTTGTAGTCGATCATGTAGCGCTCGTAGTAGACGGGATCGGTGTCTCGCACGGCAGCCATGTACTGGTCGACCGTGCACGTCGTCCTCATGATCCGGTTCGGGATCGGATAGTCGTCGGTGGCGTCGGCCGCCGCGGCGGCCGGGAAAATCGTTGCTGCACAACCGATTGCGGCCAGCGCGATGCTCGCTTTGCGTATCACTTGAGTCTCCTCGCTATCGCGCCTGGTCCATGATCGGCAACTTGTCGGGGCAGTAGAAGCGCAGCGCCGCGCCGAGGAACTGCCACGACTGCTCGGTGCTGTTCTGGTTCTTCGCCAGCTGTGCCTGGATGAACCGCGCCGAGGCGAAGGCGTCACGATCGACACCGTTGCGCTGCCGCTTGCACATGATTTTGCCGATCCAGGCGTTGTAGTCCTTCTGACCGTAGATACCGTAGGTGTGCAGCTCGTTGGTGAAGTCGGTGTCAGGGTCGGCCTGCGCCGGCGCTGCGAGCGCCAATGCCACTGCAGCCGCTGCTATCCCGGCAGCCACACGTTTCATGACTGGCCTCCTTCCGGACCCGCTCGGGTCAACTCCTTGGGCCTCGGCCACGGCGAGGGCAGCGGACGTTCGCGTACCCGCTGTGGCCACCAGAACCACTTGCCCATCAGCGCCGCTATCGACGGTGTCATAAATGCCCTGATGACCAACGTGTCGAACAGCAGACCCAGCCCGATCGTCGTGCCGACCTGCCCGATCACCGTCAGCTCACTGACCGCCATCGACATCATCGTGAAGGCGAACACCAGGCCTGCCGACGTCACCACGGATCCGCTGCCACCCATGGCGCGGATGATGCCGGTGTTGATTCCGGCATGAAGTTCCTCTTTGAGGCGTGACACCAACAACAGGTTGTAGTCCGCGCCGACCGCCAACAGGATGATGACCGACATCGCCATCACCATCCAGTGCAGTTCGACGCCGAGAAGGTGCTGCCACACCAGGACCGAGAGCCCGAACGACGCCCCCAACGACAGCACCACCGTGCCCACGATGACCGCGGACGCGACCACACTGCGCGTGATGAGCAACATGATGATGAAGATCAAACCGAGCGAGGCGATCGCGGCGATCAGCAAGTCGTAGTTACTGCCGTCGGCCATGTCCTTGAACACCGCGGCGGTGCCGGCCAGGTAGACCTTCGACCCTTCGAGGGGGGTGCCTTTGATGGCCTCCTTGGCGGCCTGCTTGATCTTCTCGATCTTCTCGATGCCCTCGGGGGTCATCGGGTCGCCCTCATGGGAGATGATGAAGCGCACCGACTTTCCGTCGGGGGAGATGAAGTTCTCCATACCCTTCTTGAACTCTTCGTTCTCGAAGACCTCTGGGGGCAGGTAGAACGAATCGTCGTTCATCGACGCGTCGAACGCCTCACCCATGGCAGAGGAGTTCTCCTGCATCGCGGCCATCTGGTCCTGCATGCCCTTCTGGGTGGCATACATGGTCAGCATCATGGTCCGCATCGTCTTCATCGTGTCGATCATCGGCGGCATCAGCGTGACCATCTGAGGCATGAGCTGGTCGAGCCGCTCCATGTCCGGGATCAGGTTCTGGATGTCGTCGGTCATCGTGTTGATGCCGTCGAGGGTGTCGAACACCGATCGCAAGGCCCAACAGATCGGGATGTTGTAGCAGTGCGGTTCCCAGTAGAAGTAGTTGCGGATCGGCCGGAAGAAGTCGTCGAAGTTCGCGATGTTGTCCCGCAATTCGGCGACGTCGACCGTCATGTCCTTCATCTTGCCGACCATCGAGTGCGTGGTGGCCGCCATCTCCTTGGTGAGCGCGGACATCTTGGTCATCGTGTCGATGGTGGTCTGCATCTCGTCGGCCTGCACCAGCATGTCGGCCATCCGGTCCTGCAGATACTTCTGGTTCATCTGCTGGGTCGTGCCCTGCATGCTGATCTGGAACGGGATCGAGGTGTGCTCGATCGGTTTTCCGTCCGGCCGCGTGATCGCCTGCACGCGTGAGATACCCGGCACCCGGAAAACCGACTTGGCGATCTTGTCGATGACCAGGAAGTCCGCCGAGTTGCGCAGATCGTGGTCGCTTTCGATCAGCAGCAGCTCGGGGTTCATCCGGGCCTGCGAGAAGTGCCGGTCCGCCGCCGCGTATCCCTCGTTGGCCGGCAGGTCGGCTGGTAGATAATTGCGGTCGTTGTAGTTGGTTTCGTAACCGGGCAGCGTCAGCAGTCCGATCAGCGACAGCGCGATCGTCGCGACCAGGATCGGACCGGGCCAGCGCACCACTGCCGCACCGATCTTGCGCCAGCCGCGCACCCGCATCGCCCGTTTGGGGTCGAGCACCTTGCCGAAGCGGCTGCTGGTGGCGATGATCGCCGAGCTGAGCGTCAGCGCGGCCAGCACACCGACCGTCATGCCGATGGCCAGCGGGACGCCGAGCGTCTGGAAATAGGGCAGGCGCGTGAAACTCAGACAGAACGTCGCGCCCGCGATGGTGAGGCCCGATCCCAGCACCACGTGGGCTGTTCCGCGGTACATGGTGTAGTACGCCGACTCGGGATCTTCGCCGGCACCGCGCGCTTCCTGATAGCGGCCGACCAGGAAGATCGCGTAGTCGGTTCCTGCAGCGATCGCGAGCGTGACCAAGAGGTTGGTCGCGAACGTCGAAAGACCGATGATCTCGTAATATCCGAGGAACGCCACCACGCCGCGGGCCGCCGCCAACTGGAGCACGACCATCACCAGAGTGATCAACACCGTCACGATCGACCGGTACATCAAGAGCAGCATCACGATGATCACCGTGAAGGTGAGCGCCTCGATCATCCGCAGACTGCGGTCGCCCGCGATGTGCTGGTCGGCGGCCAGCGCGGCCGGACCGGTCACATAGACCTTCAGGCCTTCGGGCGCCTGCAAGCTGTCGACGATGCCCTGAGTGGCTTTCACCGACTCGTTGGCCAGCGCCTCGCCCTGGTTACCCGACAGATACACCTGGACGTAGGCGGCTTTGCCGTCGTTGCTCTGCGAACCCGTGGCCGTCAGCGGGTCGCTCCAGAAGTCCTGAACGCTCTGAACGTGCTTGGTGTCGGCTTCGAGCCGGTCGACCATCTCGTCGTAGAACTTGTGCGCCTCGTCGCCGAGCGGCTGCTGGCCTTCGAGCACGATCATGACGGAGCTGTCGGAGTCGTACTCATCGAAGACCTGGCCGACGCGTTTCATCGCGATCATGGACGGCGCGTCGTCCGGGCTCATCGAGACCGCACGGAGCTCACCGACCTTTTCGAGCTGCGGCACCACGGCGGGGGTGTTCAGAACCCCGATGAGCACGATCCACCCGAGGATGATCGGGACGGCAAAGGTACGGATGAACCGCGGGATGAAGGGTCGTTTGGCGTGCCGTACGGGTGGGAACGCGTCAGTCGGAGCGTCGTTGGTGGGCGCGCTCATGCGGATTTCACGAAGCAGAAGGTCTGGGCATTCACTCCGGTGGAGGTTCTTTCGTCCTTGATCTCGTCGTCGACGGTGATGCGGCAGGTGATGGTGCCGCCGTCACCCTGCGCCACGATGTTGGGGGCCGCCGAGGGTGCGGTGGTCTCCAATGTCAGCGACCAGGGCAGAGCTGCGCCGTCAACTCGCTGCGGCTTGGCATCGAGATCGAGATAGTTGACGTCGGCATAACTGCCCGACCCGAAGATTTCATATTTGATGACTTTCGGGTCGAACGGCTCGGGATCCTCGGCGAAGACCTTCGGCGTGACGATGATCCCCTCCGCGCCGAAGAACGTCCGGATGCGATGCACGGTGAAGCCGGCGACGAGCACCACGATCAGGATGACGATCGGAATCCATACCTTCTTGGCGAGGCCAATCACGACAATTGCCCCCGACCACTGCGACCCATATCCGCCCTTACGATTTTCGTGTCCGCTGTTCGCCAATGCGTAACTTAGCCCGTATAAGTTCTCACCCTGGCATAGGGTAACTCAAGTCAATGTGCTGCTGGTCACTACTGCCTGAGCATGCGGTTCGGGTCACTATGAGGGCAATTCGAAGCGTTGCAGGTAGTCGTCGATGAACGCCTGCACCTCGGCGTGCCCGCGCGTGATCCCGAGTCCGCGTTCCAGCAGCACGATGCGCGCCAGGCTGGTGACGATCATAGACATCACGACCGGCGGGAAGGCCTCTACGTCGACGCCGTGCGAGCGCATCGCAAGCGCGACCACGCTCTGCTCGATGTCGCCGAACCGGTCGGCGTAGGCGGCGATTTCGCTGCGGATGGACTTGCGGTGGTTGGCCAACGCCATGAACTCCATCCACAGCTGCGCGCCGTGGGCGCTGTTGAGCTCCCACAGCGAGTGCAGCGGCTGGTCCTCGGCGAGCGCCTTCTGCTGCCGGGCGAGGTTGGCTTCGGCGCCGGCTTGAAGCACTGCCAGGAACAACTCGTCCATGCTCGGGAAGTAGTAGTGCACCAGCGCAGGCTTGACGCCGGCCTTGGCCGCAACCCGGCGCGATGTCGCGGCGGCATAACCCTCTTCGAGCATGATTTGAGCGGTCGCTTGGATCAACGCCCGCCGTGTCGTGGATTCACGAACGGGTCTTGACCCCTGCTGCGCTGGCCTGCTAGACATGGGCGCAGCTTAGATGTTGGGCGATCGCTCAACAAGTGAGGGAGTGCAGATGGCCGGTCGGGTAGAGGGCAAGGTCGCGTTCATCACCGGTGCCGCGCGCGGGCAGGGACGCAGTCACGCGGTGCGACTGGCTGAGGAGGGCGCCGACATCATCGCGGTAGACATCTGCCGCGGGTTCGAGAATTCGACGGCGCCGCCGGCTACCCCCGACGATCTCGCCGAGACCGCCGACCTGGTCAAGAACCTCGGCCGCCGCATCGTCACCGAGATCGTCGACGTCCGGGACTTCGACGCGTTGAAGTCGGCCGTTGACAATGGAGTAGAGCAGCTGGGCCGGCTGGACATAGTCGTGGCCAACGCCGGCATCGGCACCACCGGCGTGAAACTGCACAAGATGCACGAGGACATCTGGGAAGAGACGATCGACGTCAATCTCGGCGGTGTCTGGAAGACGGTCAAAGCCGCAGTGCCGCACCTGCTGGCCGGTGGTCGCGGCGGCTCGGTCATCATCACCAGCTCGGTCGGCGGCACCAAGGCGTATCCGCACGTTGGCCATTACATCGCCGCCAAGCACGGCGTCGTCGGCTTGATGCGCACGTTCGCCGTCGAACTGGGCCAGCATTCGATCCGCGTCAACACCGTGCACCCCACGCATGTCAGCAGCCCCCTGCTGATGAACGAGTCGACGTATCGGATGTTCCGGCCGGATCTGGGCAATCCCGGACCCGACGACCTCGCGCCCGTCTGCCAGTCGTTCCATTTCCTCCCGATTCCGTGGGTCGAACCAGTTGACATCAGCAATGCGGTGCTGTTCCTGGCCTCCGACGAGGCCCGCTATGTCACTGGTGTCACGCTGCCCGTCGACGCCGGCAGCCTCCTGAAGTAGGGCCGATCATGACGAAGGCCAGCCCAAGCTCCGATACCGACGTCTATTACGACCCGTACGACGTCGGCATCGTCAAAGACCCGTACCCCACCTACGCCAGACTGCTCGAAGAAGCGCCGATCTACTACAACGAGCGCTATGACTTCTGGGCGATCTCGCGCTACGCCGACGTCGAGAAGGCGCTGTCGAACTGGCAGACGTTCTCCAGCGACCGAGGCGACATCCTCGAACTCGTGCAGTCGCAGTTCGACATGCCCAAAGGCGTGATGATGATGGAGGATCCGCCGGTTCACACGATGCTGCGCGGCCTGATGTCACGGGTCTTCACGCCGCGGCGGATGGCGGCGATCGAGGATCAGGTCCGCCAGTACTGCGTGAACTGCCTCGACCCGCTCGTGGGTTCGGACGGGTTCGACATCATCGCCGAGCTTGCCTCGATGATGCCGATGCGGGTGATCGGCATGCTGCTCGGCATTCCCGAGTCCGAGCAGGTGACGGTGCGCGACGTCAACGACGCGAACCTGCGCACCAAACCCGGCGCACCGATGAAGGTGGTGAACGCCGACCGGATCGCCGACGGCCGCATATACGCCGACTACGTCGAGTGGCGGTCACACAACCCGTCCGATGACTTGATGACCGCGCTGCTCAACGTCGAGTTCGACGACGAGCACGGCGTGACCCGCAAGCTGACGCGTAAAGAGGTGCTGCACTACACACAAGTCGTGGCGGGCGCGGGTAATGAGACCACCGGGCGTCTCATCGGATGGCTGGCCAAGGTGCTCGCCGAACACCCCGATCAGCGCCGGGCGGTCGTCGAGGATCGATCTCTGCTGAACCGGACGATCGACGAGACGCTGCGGTTCGAGCCGACGGGTCCGCATGTAGCGCGTTATATGGCACGGGATTTCGAGTGCTACGGCACAACGGTGCCGGCAGGCAGCGCGATGCTGCTGCTGTTCGGAGCGGCCAACCGGGATCCGCGGCGGTTCGCGAACCCGGACACGTTCGACATCCACCGCGACAACATCAGCCACCTGACCTTCGGCAAGGGAGTGCATTACTGTCTCGGCGCGAACCTGGCCCGCCTCGAGGGCAGGGTGGCACTCGACGAGCTGCTGAACCGGTGGCCCGAATGGGACGTCGACTACGAGACCGCGGTGCTGGCACCGACATCGACGGTTCGCGGCTGGGAGCGGTTGCGCATCGTCGTGGGGTGAGCCGGCGAGTTTGGAATCCCGACGGCGGGGGCAGGATATTCGTATGGGGAAATTAGTCAGTCGCTCAGTGGTCGTTGCGGCGGCGCTTACTCCGATCGCGGCCTTGTCTGTGGGAATGTCGGCGACAGCTTCGGCGCAGCCTCTCAATTGCCAGAACGGACAGTGGTGGGACCCGGTGTCCAATTCATGCCGGGCGCCGCTCGTGCCGTTGAACTGTGAACCGGGGCAGTACTGGAATCCGGTGTCGAACCTGTGTCGGCCGCTCGGCAGCGTCTGAGCATCCTCCGGTTGGGAAGCCGCACCTCAGGGTGAATAGAGCGGCTATGTGTTC
This sequence comes from Mycobacterium deserti, assembly GCF_025345615.1. Lineage (GTDB taxonomy): Bacteria > Actinomycetota > Actinomycetes > Mycobacteriales > Mycobacteriaceae > Mycobacterium > Mycobacterium deserti. The sequence goes on along the minus strand of NZ_JAODWD010000007.1, from coordinate 282,828 downwards.
TCTGGCGGAAGCGCCGCCTGAACCCGTTGGAGCAGTTCACCGAGCGTGTCGGTCCGAGCGGCGCCGCCCGCGATTTGTCTGCCGACCGCGAGGCCGACGATGAAGGTCGACAGCGGTGTGAACTTTCGTTCCACGCGGTGGGCCACGTCGCGGGCCGCATCGAGAAGTTCCGCGGTTTCGCTCGCCGTGAGGGGTTCCTCGCCGAGCGCCCGCGCAAGGTCGTCGATCCAGTTGTCCATGCGCGCAGCATAGTTAAGCGGTATCCCTCCAGAATTGCTATTTTTGCTAAGATAACCTCCTGCCGCCGACAGCCGTGGCAGAAGGGCAGGGCAGCTTGGTCCGGCAAACGAGCACCGTCGAATGGGCGCCGCTTCCGGTGCCCCATGCCGTGCAGGCGGTCGACCGCATCCCGAAGCAGCGCTACTTCAACCGGGACTTCTACGAGTTGGAAGCCGAGATGTTGTGGCCCCGGGTATGGCAGATGGCCTGTCGTTTGGAGGAAATTCCCAAACCCGGCGATTTCGTGGAATACGAGATCCTCGACCAGTCCATCATCGTCGTCCGGGTCGATGACACCACGGTCCGCGCCTACTACAACGCCTGTCGGCATCGCGGCATGAAACTCGTCGAGGGACGCGGCACCAAGCGCACCTTCGTCTGCCCATTTCACGGTTGGTGCTGGAGTCTGGACGGCAAGAGCACTTTCGTTTTGCGGTCCGACGTGTTCGATGAAACCAACCTGAGCGCTGACGATCTCGCGCTCGCGCCGGTCAGGTGCGAGCTCTGGGGCGGGTGCGCGTGGATCAACCTCGACGACGGCGCACCTGCCCTGCGTGACTGTATCGAGCCGTTCGCGGCAAAGCACGACGAGTGGAAGGTGTCGGCCCTTCGCACCGAATGGTGGAAGTCGTGTGTGCTGCCGGTGAACTGGAAGCTCGCGACCGCTGCCTTCATGGAGGGCTATCACGTACCGCAGACCCATCCGCAGCTGTTGCCCTCGGCGTTTCATCCACAGTCGGAATCGGTGCACCCCGTCGTGCAGGCCAGCCTGTACTTCATGCGCACGCTCGGGTCCGGTATGGGCGGCATGACGCACGAGAACGATGTCCGCATCGCCGAAGGACTGCAGAACATGCCGCTGCCGGACGATCCCGCCAAGGCGATGACCGCATGGCGTAGCGCGGTGAACGACGGTGTCACGCAATGGCATCGCGCGCGGGGCTGCGACTTTCCCGACCTCAACGACCTCGACCGTCGAGGCGTGATCGACCCCATCGGGTTCTGTTTCCCGCATTACTTCCTGCTGCCGCAATACAGCAGCGCTTCGTCGTACCGGATCCGTCCGCTGGGTCCTGAGGAAACGCTCTTCGAGATCTGGTCACTGACCCGCTATCCGGAGGACCGTTCACCGGGCAGGCCGATCCCGCCCGAACCGCTGGCTCCCGACGATCCGAGTTGGCCGACGATCCCCGGCCAGGATTTTGCCAACCTCCCGCGTCAGCAGAAGGGGCTGCACGCCAGAGGATTCGAGTACATGCGACTGTCCACCCAGATCGAGGGATTGATCTCGAACTTCGAACGCGTCATCGACGGATTTCTGGCCGGCCTGCCGCAGGAGAGGCTGGTCCCGGCAATTCGACTCACGAATACCACTATCGATGTGCCTGTGGCGAACCTCGATCTGTCCGAGAGCGTGCCGGCACGATGAACTGGGACAAATCCGTCGACCTTCTCATCGCCGGCAGTGGCGGGGGTGGAATGGTCGCCGCGCTCGCGGCGATCGACTCGGGGATCGAGCCGCTGGTGGTCGAGAAGCAGGCGCTCGTCGGCGGATCCACCGGAATGTCCGGCGGCATGGTCTGGCTGCCGAACAACCCGCTGATGCGTGCCGAGGGAGTATCGGATTCGCACGAAGACGGCCTTGCCTACTTCGACGACGTCGTCGGCGACATCGGAGTGGTCTCCTCACCTGCCCGCCGCGAGACATTCCTCACCGCGGGATCGGAGATGATCGACTTCCTTGTTCGACAGGGCGTCCGGTTGGTCAGGTGCCCCGGGTGGAGTGACTACTACCCCAACCACAAGGGCGGCAACGCGGCAGGCCGCTCGGTCGAGGGAATCCCGTTCGACGCGGCGGAACTGGGGGACTGGCGCGACCGGGTTCAGCCTTCGATGGCCAAGAACTACGGGTTCGTGGTGATGACCAACGAGTTGCGCGCAGTGCAGTACTTCAACCGCTCACCGCGCGCGTTCGCCGTGGCGATGCGGGTGTTCTTGCGCACCCGGGCGGCGAAACTGCGGCGCCGCGAGTTGATGACCAACGGGGCGTCGTTGATCGGCCAGATGCTCAAAGCGCTCATCGGAGACGGCGCCGAGCCGCCGGTGTGGACGAACGCGGCGATGGAGGACCTCATCGTCGAGGACGGGCGCGTTGTCGGAGTGCGGGTCAGGCGCGACGGGTCGACGATGAATATCCGGGCCCGCAAAGGCGTCCTGCTCGCCGCGGGCGGCTTCAGCCGCGACGCGGACATGCGGCGCAAGTACAGCGGCGATCAGCCCAACGAGGGGCAGTGGTCCATCGCCAACGCCGGCGACACGGGTGAGGTGCTGCGAACGGCGATGGCACTCGGCGCGCAGACCGACCTGCTCGACGAGGCATGGTGGCTGCCCATGGTTTTCATCGCCGACCCGGGTGCAGCATCGCTCGGCTCGGGTCGGCAACGACCCGGAGCGATCTACGTCGACGCGACCGGCAAGCGGTTCTGCAACGAGTCGAACTCGTATGTCGAAGTCGGCAAGGCGATGTACGCCAACAAGGCGGTGCCGTGCTGGCAGATCTTCGACGAGGGGTACGTCGGTCGCTACGTGTCAGGCGCCAACCCGCTGAAGAAACGCACCCTCTCCGAGGAATTGATCACTCAAGGTGCGGTCAAGCGGGCCGCCACCGTTGCCGACCTCGCGCGCCAGATCGAGGTACCCGCAGACGCGCTGGAGCACACAGTGACGCGGTTCAACGAATTCGCGGCCGAGGGTCTGGATCCCGACTTCGGTCGCGGCCAATCGGCCTACAACCGCTGCCTCGGCGACCCGGGTTACAAGCCGAACCCCGCTGTGGGACCCTTGGATTCCGCGCCGTTTTATGCGACCCGGGTGTTTCCCGCCGATGTGGGGACATGCGGGGGAGTGATCACCAATGAGCACGCCCAAGTGCTCGACGAGCAGGACCGAGTGATCGACGGGCTCTACGCGACCGGCAACATCACGGCGACGGTGATGGGCCGCAACTACCTCGGTGCGGGCGGCAGCATCGCCAACACGATGATCTTCGGTTACGTGGCCGCGCGCCACGCAGCGGGCAGTTAGGACTGCGGGTCGCCCTCGACGAAATCCCTTGGTGTCAACCCTGATTGGATAAGCGCGGCGCGCCGGGCCTGGACATCGGACGCCGCACCCACCATGTTGGTCAGGATATGGCTCACCTGCAGGTGCACCCGCATGCCCATCAGCTCCCATGCGCGCTTGACGTTGTTCTTCACCGCCATCAGTGTGGTCAGCGGTATCTGGCCGATCCGGCGCGCCATGTCCTCGACCGTCTCCTCGAGGTCCTCCCGCGGCACCACCTTGTTGAGCAGTCCCCACTCCAGCGCCTCCTGCGCCGACAGCGTCGGCGCCAACAACAGCCAGTCCATGGTGCGATGCCAGTTCATCAACAGCCAAGGCTCGATCATCGTGTGTCCGCCGGGTTCACCGAGACTCTGGGCCAGAGGCATCTGGAAGTATGCGTCTTCGGAAGCCACGCAGAAATCGGTCAGCAGTCCCAGGTATATCCCGCCGCCCATGCAGTAGCCGTGGATCGCCGAGATCGTCGGTTTCGGGAACTCCCACAGGTACAGCGTCGGCCAGAGGAACAGATCGGCGGTGCCCTTGTAGAGATCCTCGAACGTGTCCCCGAAATCCGGATAGGGGTTCTCGTCGGGACCCCACCGGGCCACGTGGCCGCCGCAGAACCCCTTGCCGTTGGCCTTGAGGATCACCACCTTGATCTCTTTGTCGCGATCGGCCTCGTGAAGGCAGGCGTCAACCTCCTGCACCAGTTGCGCATCCTTGGTGTTGGCCTTGTCGGCGCGGTTGAGGATGATTCGCGCGATCGGTGGTTCACGTTCGTAAATCACCGCTTCGAGGGTGCGTCGCTCCAGCATGAACCACTCCTTAAAGAATCGCGCCGCTGTCCTTGGCCGTCGAGATGTCGTCCCAGTCGAGGTCGAGTTCGAGCAGGATCTCCTCCGTGTGTTGCCCGTGCTCGGGAGCACGCGCGGCCTGCGGCGGTGTCTCGTTGAATTGCACTGGGGCGGCGACGATCTGATATTCGACGCCCTTGTCATCGACGTTGGGTATCACATAGTTGTTCGGTTTCACCTGCGGATCATTGAGGGTCTCCTTCGGCGTCGCCAGCGCAGCCCACACCCCGGGCTCGTCGGCCAACGCGGCGTGCCAGTGCGCGAGGTCCTCGGCGGCGATCCGTTGACCGACCAATCTGCACGCCTCCTCGGTGTTGGCGATCAGATTGCTCGATGGGACGAAGCGCGGGTCGGTGGCCAGTTCCGGCAGTCCGATCCGCTCACAGAAGCCGGCCCAGAAGCGATCCGGTTGCAAAAACACCATCTGGATCCATCTACCGTCGCGCGTCTTGTACCGGTTGACCAACGGATTGATCGCCAAACCCGGTGGCGCGCCAGGGATGCCGTCAATGTCGAAGAGGTCGGCCACCGAGATCGACGGCGCGATGGTCCACATGGCCTGGGCCAGCAGCGATGAATCCACCACCGACGGCTCGCCGGTGCGTTCGCGGTGAAAGAGTGCGGCGCACACACCGCCGGCAAGGGTGATGCCACCCTGCAGGTCACCGAATCCGGGCCCCTGCACGGCCGGGGTGTCGGTGCCGTACGGGGTCATCGTGTACGACACGCCGCCACGGGACAGATAGGTAGCGGCGTCGAACCCACCCTTGTCACGATCGGGTCCGCGGACGCCGGTTCCGGTGCCCCGCGCAATGATGATGTTCGGGTTGAAGGACCGGATGTCGTCGACGGTCAGGCGCGCGCGTTCGAGCGGACCCGGCAGCCAATTGGTCAGGAATACATCGGCGGTCGCAAGTAGGCGGCCGAAGTACTCCCGGCCGATATCGGATTTTATGTCCATGGCTATGCTGCGTTTGCCGCGGTTGCCGATCTCCAGAATGAAGTCGACGTCTGCCTTCGCGTTCTGCCGGGTGAAGCCCCCGATGACCAACGCTCGGCCGGGATCGCCCGCCTTGACGTCTTCGACCTTGATCACGTCGGCGCCCCAGTCCGCCAGCGCTGCGCCCGCCGACGGAACGTAGGTCCACGAGGCCAGTTCGACGACGCGGACGCCGCTCAGAACTCCGGTCATTGCAATCCCTTCCGGTCGACCTGGCCGACGAGCTGCGCGCCGACCTGTTCGAGGTAGTCGTCGGCTCCACCGAGCAGCGCACTCCAGCTCAGCAGGCGCTTGAGGTAGAGGTGAGCATCGTGTTCCCAGGTGAAACCGATCCCGCCGAACACCTGGATCGCGGTATCACCGACGGACGCCAGCCGCCCCGCGAATGCTTTGGCGCGAACGGCCGACAAGTGACGCTCCGCGGGTTCGGCAGCGTCGGCGGCCCACAGCGCGTGGATGACGCCGCTGCGCGCGAGTTCGACCGATTCGTACATGTCGACGCACAGATGCTGAACCGCCTGGAAACTGCCGATGGGTTGATCGAATTGCCGCCGCACCTTGGCATAATCGATCGCGAGACTCATCACCTTGTGGGCGGCGCCGATCGCGTCAGCAGCGGATGCGATCAGGACGTCGTCGACGACTGCGGTCAACACATCCGCCGTGGCCGCGCCGAGCGGGTGCGCGGATACCCCGTCGAGCGTGACATCGAACAACTTGCGTGTCGGGTCGACGTGCGGCCGCGGCACCACGGTGACATCGGCGGAGGACGAATCCACGGCGAAAAGGACTGTGTCATCGGCGTTGTCGGCGAACACCAGCAGGACATCGGCGACGGCCGCATCCGGCAGAGCCGCGAGCTCGCCACGCAGCACGAAGCGCCTGCCGGTCCGCACGGCGGCCGGCCGAGGTCCGCGCAGCGGGCCGACCGTCGCGATCGTCGAGCCCGCCGCGATTCCGGTCAGAAGTTCTGTGACGTCGGTACCTGCGCCCACATGCACCAGCGCGCGTGGGGCGGCGACCGCGCTGGACAGCCAGGGCCCGGGACTGAGTGCTGCGCCGAGCGCCTCGGCGACCACTCCGGCCTCGACCATGGTCATCCCCGCACCGCCGTATTCCTCGGCGACGAGCACGCCGGTGGCCCCCAAGGCTGCCAAGCCCTGCCACACCTCGTCGGTGGTGCCGGTCGGGTCCTCAAGCATCGGCCGCACGTGCGTTGCCACAGCTGCCTTTTCGGCCAGGTAGTGCCGAACGGTGTCGCGAAGGGCCACCTGCTCGTCTGTCAGCTCGAGGTTCATGGGCGGGGCAACCCGAGCACTCGAACCGCGGTGATGCCCTTGTTGATCTGGGTGGTGCCGCCGGCGATGGTCAGCGAACGCGAGGACAGCCGCTGGTCCGTCCAGCGGCCGGTCGTCTGCCCGGGGCCCAGCAGGTCGTACGCCAACGAAGCCAGGTCCTGGCCCGCCTCCGCCCACACGCTCTTGGCGAGGCTCGCCGAGCCGAGCGCATCACCGCCGTGCAGCGTCGCCGAGATGGATCGCTTGCAGAGCAACTCGAGATAGTCTATGCGTACCGCGATCTCACCGAGGCGGCGCAGCGTCGAGGGATTCGACAGCACGGTTATGCCGTGCACTTCGTGCTCGGCCAGATCGGTCACCAGATCCTGCAATTGCAGTTGCAACTGCGCATAGAGGCGCGCGGCCCCGGCCCGTTCATGACTCAGTGTCGTGGTGGCCACCTGCCAGCCGCCGTTCAACGGACCGAGGACCGCGTCGGCGGATACGCGCACGTCGTTGAAGAAGACTTCGGCGAAATCTGCTGCGCCGTTGAGTGTGACGAGTGGGCGGACCTCGATGCCGGGCGATGCCATGTCCACGATCAGACAGGTGATGCCCTTGTGCTTCGGCACGTCGGGTTCGGTGCGCACATAGAGCTGACACCAGTCGGCGCGGTGCCCGAGCGAAGTCCAGATCTTCTGGCCGTTGACGACGAAGTCATTCCCGTCGCGGGTCGCGCGGGTACGCAGAGACGCGAGATCGGAGCCCGCGTCGGGTTCCGACATTCCCTGGCACCAGATGTCGTCGGCGCGCACCATGCGGGGAAGAAATTCGCGCCGCTGGGCCTCGGTGCCGTATTGCATGATTGCCGGGGCGATGTTATTGATGCCGATCACGTTGAGGGGCACCGGAACTCGCATCCGTGTCGTCTCTTCAGCGTAGGCGAGTTGCTCCAGTACTGTCGCGCCGCGACCGCCGTATTCCCGCGGCCAGGACACCGCACCCCATCCCGCGTCCGCCACGGCCGCATCCCACTGCCGCAGGATCTCGAAGGCATGCGGTTCACGACCGCGGGTGCGGCCTGCCGAGACCACGTCCTCGGTCAGGTTCGCGGACAGCCAGTCGAGCAGTTCCTTGCGGAACTGCTCGACCTCGGGCGGGTATGAGAAGTCCACGGCATCCTGTGGGTCGGCGGGATTGTTTCTTTATAATTTTAGGTAGTATAGCTACCGCAGCGGATACAGTGGCCGCAATGTCGTGTCACAAGATGGTCGATGGGGTTCCAATGGCGTGCACCGTTGTTCGAGCAGGCGGCGCTGCGAAATGACGAACTCGGCCGGCCCGTCGGATGTCGTCGACGTCAAGAATCTGCAAATCTCGCGCCGTAGAGGCATCGACGGACGCACGGCGCCGGTGGGTACCTCACAAGTCGCGATCGCCCATGTGTTCGGGTCGCGGTGCGGATCATGCGTGCCGACAGTGTGACGCCGGTGAGAAGGGATTCGCCATGGGCAGGGTGACGGGCAAGGTGGCCCTCGTCAGCGGGGCGGCGCGCGGCCAGGGACGGTCGCATGCCCGTGTGCTCGCCGCAGAGGGCGCCGACATCATCGCCGTCGACATCTGCGCGGACATCGAGACCAACGACTACCCGCTGGCGCGACCCGAGGACCTCGACGAGACGTCCCGACTGGTGGAGAAGGAAGGTCAGCGGGCGTACACGGAGATCGCCGACGTCCGCGACCGGGCAGCGCTGTCGGCGGCCATCGACCACGGCGTGGCCGAGTTCGGTCAGCTCGACATCGTTGTCGCCAACGCGGGCATCTGCCCGATGACCGCCGGCCTGCCTCCGCAGGCATTCGTCGACGCGGTCGACGTGGATCTGCTCGGCGTCATCAACCTCATTCACGCCAGCCTGAAACACCTCCATGCGGGCGCATCGGTCATCGCGACGGGTTCGGTGGCCGCGTTCATGGCGACGGCGATCAATACAAGCGGGATGGACGGGGGACCCGGCGGTGCCGGGTATGCCTTCGCGAAACAGGTTGTCGCACATTATGTCAACGATTTGGCCCGGACACTCGCACCGGAGCAGATCCGTGTGAACGCCGTTCACCCGACGAACGTCAACACCGACATGCTGCACAGCCCGCCGATGTACAAGGCGTTTCGGCCTGACCTGGCCAACCCGACCCGCGAGGACGCCGAGGCGGTGTTCCCCGTGATCCAAGGGATGCCGATCCCGTATGTCGAACCCGAGGACATCAGCGAGGCAGTGCTGTTCCTGGCCAGCGACGCCGCCCGCTACGTCACCGGTCAGCAGTTGCGCGTCGATGCGGGTGGCTTCCTGAAGATCAAACCGTGGTCAGGGCCGTAGCGCAACGAGGAGTGGTGACATGCCCAGAGGAATCATGTTCGTCGAGACGATGCCGGCCTCGCCGGACAAAGAAGCCGAGTACCACGAGTGGTACAACGAGACCCATCTGGCGCAGATCGTGTCCGTGGAGGGCATCGTCTCCGCCCGCCGGTTCGCCCCGACCGACGGAAACGGCCCGTTCATCGCGATCTACGAGCTTGACTGCGACGACCTCGATGCGGCGGTGGGGCGCCTCGGAGAACTCGGCGCGAGCGGCGAGATGATCGGGTTGGAGAACCTCGCGATGGATCCCAAACCGATTCCGCGCTTGTACCGCGAGATCGGTTCATACGGAACATGACTCAATCTGTAGACGTTCAGCGGCGTTTGTACGCGCTGATGGTGTTGATGAAGGCGGCCGACGACCGGTTGTCCAAAGGCATCAGCACCGGCGAGTTCATGTGTGTGTACTGGCCCTCACGGGGCCAGGAGGCGATCGCCGCCGCGATGGGAGTGTCGCTACGACAGGACGACCGGCTGGTCACCACCTATCGCGGCTTGCACGACCTCATCGGCAAAGGCGTTCCGCTGCAGGAGATCTACGGCGAATTGATGGGGCGCACCGTCGGAGCGGCCCGCGGCAAGGGTGGCACCATGCACATCGCCAAGCCGGAGGTAGGCGTGATGCTGTCGACCGGCATCGTCGGCGCCGGGCCCCCGGTGGCCGTTGGACTGGCCATGGCCGCTAGACGGCAGGGCTCTGACCGCGTGACGGTCGTCAGCTTCGGGGACGGCGCAACGAACACCGGGTCGTTTCACGAGGCGGCCAACATGGCCGCGCTGTGGGATCTGCCCATGGTGTTCGTCTGCCAGAACAATCTATACGCGGAAATGACCCCTACCGCCGACACCATGAAGCTCGAACACGTCGCGGACCGGGCGGCAGGTTATGGGATGCCCGGGGTGCGCGTCGACGGAAATGACCCGCTGGCCGTGGCCGAAGCACTGCAGGCGGCCGTGGAACGCGCACGCCGTGGCGACGGTCCGACGTTGCTCGAATGCGTGACGTTTCGCTTCCGCGGCCACTACTTCGGTGACCGGATGCCCTACATCCCGAAAGAGCAGCTGGCCGAGGCGATGGCGGCCGATCCCGTGCCGCGCTTCCGCCGTCACCTGATCGACTCGGGCGTCTGCGATGACGACGAACTCACCCGCATCGACGAGGGTGCGCTCAGTGAGGTCGAATCCGCGCTGAAGGTCGTCATGGCCGCCGAGTCCCCGTCGGTCGAAGAGTTGGACCGCGACGTGTACGCGACCCCGATCAAGTACCCGGTCTGAGGACGACGCATGGACGAAAAAGAGATGACGATGCGCGAGGCCCTCAATCTCGCCCTCGATCAGGCGATGGGCGCCGACGACCGGGTGTTCCTCCTCGGCGAGGACATCGCCGATCCCGGCGCGTCCGGCCCCACGGCAGGTCTGTCGACGAAGTACGGGCATGACCGGGTGCTGGACACGCCGATCTCGGAGGCGGCCATCCTCGGAGCTGCCATCGGGGCAGCCATCGAAGGGCTGCTGCCCGTCGCCGAGATCATGATCATGGATTTCATCGGCATCGCGGCCGACCAACTGATCAACAACGCGGCCAAACTGCGGTTCATGACGGCCGGCCGCACGACGGCCCCGATCACGGTGCGCACACAGGTTTACGGCGGACTGGCTACCGGCGCGACACATTCGCAGACGCTGGAGGCGTGGTTCATGCACATCCCCGGGATGAAGGTCGTCGTCCCGTCCACGCCCCGCGACGGCAAGGGGCTTCTGACATCGGCGATCTTCGACGAGGACCCCTGCCTGTTCGTCGAGACGATCCGCCTGCAGAGCCAGAAAGGCCTCGTGCCAGTCGATCCCGGGTTCGCGATACCGCTGGGGCAGGCCGACATCAAGCGCCCGGGTGACGACGTCACGATCATCACTTATGGCCGTAGCGTGCTGGATGCGCTCACAGCGGCGGCGATGCTGGACGAGCAGGGTGTCAGCGCCGAAGTCGTCGATCTGCGCACTCTCGTGCCGCTGGATCAGCAGACCCTGGTCACCTCGGTACGCCGGACCCGCCGCGCGGTCGTGGTGCACGACGCGGTCCAGTTCGCCGGTCCGGGAGCGGAGATCGTCGCGACGCTGCAGTCCCAGTGCTTCGGTCGGCTCGTGGCGCCGATCGAACGCGTCGCAGCCCGCTTCGTGCCCACGCCGGCCGCAGCGGTGCTCGAGCAGCAGATCTACCCGTCACCGCCGCGCATCGTCGCTGCGGTGCAGCGCACCCTGCAAGAGGCGAGTGTGCATGGCTGAGTTCGTCATTCGTATACCCCGCGTGTCGGTCGCCGTTTCTGAAGCGGAGCTCACCGAGCTACTGGTGGAGGCGGGACAACACGTCGAGGAGGGGACCCCGATCTACGTCATCGCCACCGAGAAGGTCGACCAGGAGATCGAAGCCGGCGCCTCGGGGACCGTGCAGTGGACCGGCCGGGTCGGCACCACATACGACATCGGCGCCCAGATCGGCGTGATCACGTCATAACCAAAGGAGGACGGATGGATCTCAACGAAACCCGCGAGAGGATCATCTACGAAAAGGATGGTCCGATCGCGAAGATCACGCTCAACTGGCCCGAGAAGGCCAATGCGCAGGATCAAAAGCTCGCCGAGGAGGTCGACGCGGCGCTGTTGGACGCCGACCGTGACTACGACATCAAGGTGCTGGTCCTGCGGGCCAACGGCAAGGGGTTCTGCTCAGGACACGCGATCGGCAACAACGCGGTCGACTACCCGGCCTTCGTGGAGAACGCGATGAGGACGGGTCATCCGTGGAAGGCGCAGTCCGACCTCTTCGTGAAGCCGACCCTGAACCTGTGGGAGTTCTCCAAGCCGACCATCGCGCAGGTGCACGGCTATTGCGTCGGCGGCGGCACACATATGGGGCTGACCACCGACATCGTCATCGCCTCGGAGGACGCGTACTTCTCGTACCCGCCGCTCCAGGGCTTCGGCATGCCGTCGGGCGAATGCTCCATCGAGCCGTGGGTGTTCATGAACTGGCGTCGCGCCGCCTACTACCTGTTCACCGCCGAGGTGATCGACGCCAAGAAAGCCCTGGAGGTCGGATTGGTCAACGAGGTGGTCAAGCGCGAGGACCTCGACGCGCGCGTCGACACCATCGCCCGCCATATCGCGCAGGCACCGTTGACGACCCTCATGCTCACCAAGGCCAACCTCAAGCGGGCCTGGGAACTGATGGGGATGCGCGTGCACTGGCAAAGTTCGAACGATCTGGTGGCGCTCGCGTCGATCAGCAAGGACGTGCAGGAACTGATCCAGCGAGTGTTCAAGGACAAGATCCTGCCATCGGAGATGGCGCAGCGTCAGGCCGCCGCATCGACCGACGGGGCCGTCTCCTAGCTGACGGGCACGCGAGGAGCACCGGATGGTCTTTGCGGCATGGGATGGGCCTGCGCTGATCGAGGCCGACGGAGAAACCGTCACGTACAGGCAACTGTACGAGCGCAGCCAACGCGTGGCGGCTGCGCTTCACGACGCGGGGCTGCGTCGCGGTGACGGCGTCGCTCTGATATTGCCGAACCGTCGTGAGTTCCTCGAGATCACCTGGGGCTGCCAGCTTTCCGGACTCTACTATTCCGCGGTGAACACCCACTTCACACCGGATGAGGTGGCATACGTCGTCGAAGACTCGGAGGCGAAAGCACTGTTCGTCGATGCGTCGTTGGCCGCCGTGGGGGAACGGATCCGAAACGCCGGCGGTGGCCTACTTATCTGCATCGGCGGTGAACTGCCGGGATGGCGTCGTTACGACGACGCGCTCGCGTCGGCCGGAGCGCCGCCACCGGTGTCGGACGGGTCGGAGATGTTGTACTCGTCGGGTACCACGGGGCGCCCCAAGGCGGTGCGGCGACCGTTGCCGACGGACGGCCAAGGGTCCTGGGCGCAGAAGGTTCTCGAGCACGCGTTGGTTCAGCGCTACGGCATGACCGAACAGAGCGTCTATCTGTCGCCCGCACCGCTGTATCACGCTGCGGGCGTCAACTACACGATGGCGGTACACCGGGTCGGCGCGGCGGCAATCCTGATGCGCAGGTTCGACGCGGAGACCGTACTGCGGTTGATCGAGACCCATCGGGTCACCCATGCCCAATTCGTGCCCACGATGTTTGTTCGGATGCTCAAGCTGCCCGACGCGGTCCGGCGTTCCTACGACGTGTCGAGCTTGAGATGTGTCCTCCACGCGGCCGCACCGTGCCCGGTCGACGTCAAGCGGCAGATGATGACGTGGTTCGGCCCGATCATCCACGAGTACTACGGCGGGACCGAGGGTTTCGCGGGAACGACGATCGGTCCCGAGGAGTGGCTCGCGCATCCGGGCTCGGTCGGCAAGCCGTTCGCCAAGGTGCACGTGGTAGGCGACGCCGGAGTGGAACGTGCGGTCGGCGAGCCCGGCGAACTGTTCTTCGAAGGCGGGCCCGCGTTCGAGTACTTCAAGGATCCTGAAAAGACCGCCTCGGTGAGCAACGCCCGCGGGTGGCGATCACTGGGCGACGTCGGCTACCTCGACGATGACGGATACCTGTACCTGACCGATCGGTCGACGTTCACCATCGTCTCGGGCGGGGTGAACATCTATCCGCAGGAGGCGGAGAACATTCTGGTCATGCACCCCGACCTCGTCGACGCCGCGGTGTTCGGCGTGCCGAACGACGAGTTCGGCGAGGAGGTGAAGGCCGTAGTCCAACCGATCGACGGCCTGGTCGCCGGACCTGAACTCGAGGCCGAACTCATCGCGTACTGCCGCGCACATCTGGCCGGCTACAAGTGCCCGCGCTCCATCGATTTCGACCCCGCGCTGCCGCGCGATCCGAACGGGAAGCTGTACAAGAAGCGGATACGGGAGCGTTACTGGCAGGGACGGGCGACGCGCATCGTGTGACGCGATTAGTTGAGTGCGAAATCGATGACTCCGCGAATGATTTCACCATTCAACAGATCCGCGTAAGCCTCGTTGATGTCGTCGAGCCGATAGCGTCTGGTGATCATCTCGTCGAGTTGCAGCTGACCGCTTTGATAGAGCCGGGCGAGCCGACTGATGTCCGCCCTCGGATTGCACGAGCCGAACACCGTTCCGACGAGATTCTTGTTCCACAAGATGAAGTCCTGCAGGTTGATCTTCGCCGAACGTGTGGTCTGGGCGGTCATCCCGGTGAGCACGCAGGTTCCGCCCTTGCGAGTCAGCTTGAGATAGGAGTTGACGTCGTCGCCCTCGATCAACGACGGCGCGACGACGACGCTGTCCGCCATGACTCCGTAGGTCAGGTCGCGAACCAGGTCGGCGGCTTCGCCGGTGTTCGAAACACTGTGTGTGGCACCGAATTGCAGTGCCGACTTCTGCTTGAACTCCACCGGATCGACGGCGACGACATGTGCGGCGCCGTTGATTCGCGCCGCCTGAATCGCCGCGGTGCCGATACCGCCCGCGCCGATCACGACGACCGTGTCGCCACCGCGAACGTTCGCGCGGTATGCGGCGGAGCCGTAGCCGGTTGGGACCGCGCACGACAACAGGGCGCTCGGCACCAACGGCAGGTGCGGTTCGATCTTGACCAGCGAGTGCTGCGACACCACAGTGTGCCGTGCGAACGCGCCGACCTTGGACAGGTGCCCGAGAGGGCGGCCGTCGGCGGTGTGGTGGCGGAACGTCTGATCGGTCGGCATTCCGGGCTCCATGGTCGCAGCGCCCTCGTCGCAGATGTACTCCATGCCGCTCGCGCACCAGCGACATCGGCCGCACACCGCGACGAAGGACATCACGACGTGGTCGCCGATTGCGAAATCGGTTACCCCGTCGCCGATCTCGATCACGGTACCCGCACCCTCGTGCCCGCCGATCATCGGAAACATCGGGGTCAGGCCGAACTGACGGGCGACCTCGTTGGACACCGACATGTCGCCCTTGAGTATGTGGTCGTCGGAGTGGCACAGGCCTGCGGCGGCCATCTCGACCAGAACCTCGCCGGCGCGGGGGGAGTCCAACTCGAAGTCCTCGACCGACCAGGGCCCGCCGACGTCATGCAGGATCGCAGCGCGGCTTCTCATGCCCAAGCTCGACTTGTCGGATCAGCCGACGTGGCGCGGAAGGTCACGGGAAGGTGCTTGGGGGAGCGGAACGGCATCCCGACGATCCTGGTGTCGTCGTCGGGCAGCAGCGTCAGATCGGTCACGCGATCGAAAAGGCTGTTGAGCATCGCCCGGGTTTCCACCCTGGCCAGATGCATCCCGAGGCAACTGTGGATGCCGCCCGCGAACGAGATGTGGGCGCGCCGCGAACGGTGGATGTCGAATACCTCCGCGTCGGGCCATCGCGATTCGTCGCGATTTGCCGCGCCCATGCACAGGTTGACCTGCGCGCCTTCGGGAATCGTCTGCCCGTGCAACTCGACGTCACGAGTGGTGTTGCGCGCGACCAGAACCAAGGGGGTCTCATACCGGATGCCCTCCTCGATGGCTGCCGGGATGAGGTCACGATCGCGCTGCAGCGCCTCGAGTTGGTCCGGGTGGGTGAGCAACAGCGCCAACAGGTTGCTCGATGAGCGGTAGGTGGTCTCGAGCCCGGCGGGCAGAAGCAGTCGCAGAAACGAGATGATCGCTTCGTCGGTCAGTTTCTCACCGTCGATCTCGGCCGTGACGAGGTCGCCGATGACGTCGTTGGTGATCTCGCTGCGGCGCTGGTCCACCTGTTCCTGAAAGTACGTGCCCAGTTCCACTGACGCTGTCAGGCCGGCCTCGATGTCTTCGGTGATCGAGATCAGGTCCAGTGACAGCCGCCGGAACAGGTCGAGGTCCTCCTGCGGCAGTCCGAGGAGTGCGGCGGTGACCCGGGTGGGGAATTCGAACGTCACCGCCTTCACGAGATCCGCGCCGCCGTCGTCCTTGATCTCGTCGATCAGTTGGTCGCAGATGGGGTCGATCACTTCGGGTTCCCATTGAGCGAGCGCGCTCTGCCGGAAGGCTTTGGCCACCAGGCTGCGATGGTCGTGGTGTTGTTTGCCGTGCATGCCCAGAATCGTCGGCCCGAATACCAGCCCGATCGTTTTGTTGTACATCTCCGAGGCGAACACCTCGTCTTGACGGAACGCTGCGAACACGCTCTCGAAGTCGAACAGCGTCCATACTTCGTCGGTCTTCAGCTCCGGCGGCATCAGGTCGCTCTCCATGAGCGTGCCTCGCCACACCGGCGCTGTTCTGCGCATCTCCGCGAAGTACGGATAGGGATCGTTGACCAGATCGGGTGCGGCCGGCTGATCGTGGGAATCGGCGCTGATCGTCACATATGCCTCCCGGCGGCAGCATTAAGTTAGTGGATCGCCCTATCTTTACTATTTTAGTATTCTAGGTCAAGAAAAACGGAAGGACGCCATGCATCGCCGAGTGGTCTGCGCGATCGAGGACCTGCCACCCGGAAGCATGAAACTGGTGCAGGCCGGAAAGTTCGGAGTGGGCGTCTACAACATCGACGGGGCCCTGTACGCGATCGCGAACTACTGCTCACACGAGGGCGCGCCGTTGTGCGCCGGTTACGTCCGGGGCACCACAGAATTCGCTCCGGAGATGCCCGACCGTGTCCGGCACGTGCGCGCGGGCGAGATCGCCCGGTGCCCGTGGCACCAGTGGGAATTCGACATCACGACCGGAGAGAACCTCGCCGACCCGCGCAAGCGGGTGCGCACCTACGAGGTCGACGTGGCCGATGGGCAGGTGTATCTCACCGCATGAGCGAGCCTCGCGAAAGAATCATCGACGCGTCGGTGCAACCGCATTTCCGCTACAACGCCGAGATCCGGCGCTATCTGGCGGCTCCGCACAAACTGCGGTCGATTCCCGACGTCGAACAACAGTGGTACCAGGCGCCGGGCGGTGACTACCGCCAGGATCTCTACGGCGAGGGCTATCCGGGCTCCGATCCGCAGACGGTGGCCCGCCATCTGTTCGACGAGGGCGGAGCCGACTACGCGGTCCTCAACCCGCTGACCCGCGGCAACATCGCCGACTACCTGCTCAACAGCAGGATCTGTGCGGCGGTCAACGACTGGCTGCTCGACCGTTGGATCGAACCGGACATCACCGGCAGATTTCTCGGCACGATCCGGGTCAATCCCGAGGATGCCAGGGGCGCGGTCGCCGAGATCGAACGGCTGGCAGGCCATCCGAGGATGGTGCAGGTCGGGGTGCCCATGCAGTCGCGGGAACCGTACGGCAAGCCGATGTTCGAGCCCATCTGGGAGGCGGCGGCCGCACACGGGCTACCGGTGGCGGTTCACATCAACGGCGGCAACGGCGTCGACCACGCGCCCACCTTCGCCGGGCATGCGGCCACCTACCCCGGCTACGCCGCCTTCATGCCGCTGAATTCGTTCGTCCATCTGGCGACGCTGATCGTCGAGGGTATGTTCGGCAGGCACCCCGGTCTGCGGTTCGTGTTCGCCGACGGTGGCAGCGACATCCTCACTCCGCTGATGTGGCGGCTCGACACCTTCTGGATGTCGATGCGCGATCAGACACCCTGGGTGGACCGCTATCCGAGCGAGTATCTGCCCGATCACGTGCGCTACTGCACCTCGGCGTTGGACGGCCCGACCGACGAGCGTGATGCCGAGCGGTGGCTAAAGCTCACGGACAAAGCCGACCTGCTCATGTACGGGTCACATTATCCGCACTGGTCGACGTCGGGTCCAAGGTCGGTGGTTGCGGGACTCACCGACACGCAGCGAGAGAAAGTGTTGTGGCGCAACGCGAGTGATCTGTACGGGGTTGGCGCACAGATCGGCGAGGCTGTCCGATGACGAGCATCGAACACGCGAAGGATGTCGTCGCAGCCGACATCGCGGTGACGATCGTCGACACCGACGTGCATCCTATGCCGGTATCGGCCGAGGTGCTGAAGTCGTACGCGCCGGCGCAGTGGAAGGACAAGCTGTGGCCGACCGGCAATGCGGTCGCGCCGATCCCGCACTTCTACGACACCCCCGACTCGTACAAGACCAACTCCATGCGCGTCGACGCCACCCCACCCAACGGTGGGATCGCCGGCAGTGACCCGGATTTCGCCGCCAGGCAGTTGCTCGTCGACGCCGGGGTCAGTATCGCGATGTTGGAGCCCATGTGCGACGCCCAGCTACCGCAGGCCGAACACGTTCTCAAGGCGGCTCACAATGACTGGCTGGCCGACGTCTGGCTCGGGGACAACAACTGGCACGGTCGCTGGCGCGGAGCCATCAGCGTCACCGCCCAGGACCCCGTTGCTGCAGCACGGGAGATCGAGCGATGGGCCGGCCATGCGTACATGGCCGAGGTCCTGATGACCCCCCAGACACGTGGCATCCCGTTCGGCAGCCCGCACTTCGATCCGCTCTACGATGCCGCTGCTCGCCTCGGCCTTCCGGTTGCCACTCATTTGATGGGCCAGACGCCGTTCGAGCTGATCCCGATCTACCCCGTCGGCAACCCGGCCCACTGGCATGACTTCTTCGCGTCGTGGCCGCTGCTCTACGTGTCGCATCTGATGAGCCTGGTGTTCGACGGCGCCTTCGACCGCCACCCCGACCTACGCGTGGTGTTCGTCGAGGGCGGGTTCACCTGGGCGCTGCCGGTGATGTGGCGGATGGACCGAATCTGGCAGCAGCGCAAGGGCGATCTGCCACACGTGAAACGCAAGCCGTCGGACTACGTGCGCGAACACGTGCGCTTCACCACCCAGCCGCTGGAGGACGTCAACGTCGGCGTGTACCGCGAGTATCTGGAGATGATGGACCTCGGCGACAACCTCATGTTCTCCACGGACTACCCGCACTGGAGCTACGATTCGCCGGAATGGGCGATCCGGCGATTTCCCGCCGAGCAGCGGGAGCGAATCATGCGCGGGAATGCGACCGCGCTCTACGGTCTGCCGGAGTCCGTCAAGGCCCTGCCGTCGGAATCGCCGGGCTCCGGTGGCGTCACAGTCTGACGCGGCGCTCGAGGCAGCCCTGCTCGAGCTGGTTGGTGACTACGACCGGCACTGGTCCAGTCTCGATATCACTGGGGTAGCGGACCTTTGGGAACACGCGGATCCAGCGCCGATCTACGTCGGTGATGAATACGCCGCACCGCTGATCGGAGACGACGAGTTGGACCGGCACTGGGCGCGGGTAGGCAGCAGGCTCAAGGCCGCATCCCTGTCATCGACCCTGCACGAGTTCGACGTCGTCGACGACACCGTCGTGCGCGCGCTGCTGCTGTCTCGCTGGCGGTTGACCGATCGGGACGCCGACATCGAGCGCACCGGCGCAAGTTGGATCACCTGGCTGCTCGTGCGGCGCGGCCGGCGGTATCGGATCTTCCACCAGATGGAGTCGCAGGTGTATCTCGCAGACAGCGATGGGGAGTAACGGAACTCAACGTTCGCCCGTCGTCTTCGCCGCCCGTCGCTCGACCTCGAGCGGTACCACCGGAGCGCGGGCCGACGGACCCCGGGTGACCGCGTTGAGCCTGATCTCCGGTAGGTCGACGGACGGGTCGAGCGTGTCGAGCCAGGCGACGGCATCGGCGACATCGGCGGCGCGTATCGCGTACATCTCGAACGGAACATCGGCCAGCATGTCCGTTTCGACCGGACCCGGCGTCACGACGTGGACGTTGATGCCGTCCCGATCGACCTCTTGTGCGAGTGCACCGGCGAAGGCGTTCATACCGGCCTTTGACGCCGAGTACGCGGTCCGCGCACGCATCGGTTCATGGGCCGCCGAAGAGGAGATGAATACAAAGCGTGCACCCGCCTTCATCCGAGGCAGTGCGGCCGACGTGACCACGAAACAGGAATCCAAATTTGCCGCCATGGTGGTGCGCCACTGCGCGAAAGTCTGCTTGCGCGCGTACGTTCCGCCGAGAACGCCGGCTGCGTGAACCACGATCCCGATTTCACCTGCGGCCTGCACCGCGGGTTCGAACTTCGCGGGATCGGTCGCGTCGGCGACGACGAAGCGCGCGCCCATCTCTTCGGCTGCGGCGCGCAGCGGTTCCTCGCGGCGGGCAGTGAGGAGGACGTCGTAGCCCAACTGAGTCAGTCTGCGACCACACGCCTTTCCGATGCCACCGCTGCCGCCAGTGATCAGGGCCGTTCGCACGCAACAGCCTTCAGCGCTTGCGCCGCGCCAGCGCTTGCGGAGACAGCGCAACGATCCTCTGCTCGGGATCGCTCTCCATGAAGTAGGCCTGCGTGTCTGACAGGTGGCGCGCCGCGAGCTTGCGGGCGCGATCGGCGTCACCCGCCTCGATGGCGTCGGTCATCTTCGTGTGAGTCGTCAGCGCGATGCGGCGCTTGTTCATCGACGGATACTCGCCCCGCGCCGCGGTCTCCTCGGCCCACCAGTTGAGGTGCCCCGTCCACAGCGTCTCGAGGCTGCCGACCACCGCAATCATCGTGTGGTTGCCGCAACCTCGAACGACCTCGTCGTGGAACTGCCCGCCGATTTCGGTGAATCGCGCCCCGTCGTCGATGTGCTCGGACATCGCATCGTTGATTTCTTTGAGCTTGGGCACCAACGTCTCACCGCGATCGGGGCGACGAGCAGCAAGGGCCGCGCACATCGGTTCGAGTTCCTGAAGTGCGGTGCCGAGATCGGCCAGTGGCACGTAGTCGCTCTGCAGAAGCAGCCCCAGCATGTAGGCCGCGCTGGCCTTCGCTGGTGCGTGCACCACGGCGCCGCCACGGTTGCCGCGTCGCACCGAGACCAGGCCCTCGGTCTCGAGGATTCGCAAGGCTTCTCGCAACGACACCAGACTGACGTTGAACTGCTCGACGAGCAACTCCTGGCGGGGCAGCAGGTCGCCGTCGGACAGTTCACCGTCGATGATCTGCCTGCGGAGTTCATCGGCGACGATCTCGGCCGTCCTGCGCGCACCGAGCCGGCGTCGCGCCTCAGGCCCAATCCCCAGTGTTGTCATGTCGTAACGATGTTAACAGTGGCAGCCCGGCTACCAGGCCTCTACCGAGCCGCTATCTGGCAAAAGTTACTAAGATGACAAAGAAACCACCGGAGGTTGTGCCTGTGAGCGACGAAGCATCGACCCCGCTTCGTGACGTTCGAGTCGTCGAGATCAGCGACCGGATCGCGGGCGCCTACTGCGGCAAGCTGCTGGTCGACGCGGGCGCCGAGGTCGTGTTGGTGGAACCGGTGAACGGCGACGCGATGCGCCACGCCACCGCGTCCGGGGCTGCGGTGCCGCCTGGCCGAAATTCGCCGTTGTTCGATTACCTGAATGCCGGGAAGCGCAGTGTTACAACGATTTCCGAAGAAATGATGACTGGGGCCGATATCGTCGTCGTTACCGCGTCACAGTCCGTCGCGGACCAGATCGGGGTGAATCCGCAGCGGTTAGGCGACCTCGCGCCGCACCTCATCGTCGTCACGATCTCGGACTTCGGCTGGACCGGCCCGTGGGCGGAGCACCCGGCGTCGGAGTTCACGCTGCAGGCGTGGTCCGGGCTCACCGGCTTTCGTGGCGACCCCGCGGGTCCGCCGATCTCCATAGGCGGCGAACTGGGGGAGTACATGTGCGGCGTGTGGGCCGCATACGGCGCGCTAGCGCTCCGTCGCGGCGTCCGCACCGGCGGGCCCGGCGGGCATCTCGACCTGTCCATGCTCGAGGCGATCACCCTGATGCAAAGCGGCGAGTGGCTGCACTCTGCGTTGCTTGCGGTGCCGCCGATCAAGCGTTCCGTCGAAGTGCCTTCGGTCGAACCGGC
Source organism: Mycobacterium deserti (assembly GCF_025345615.1). Lineage (GTDB taxonomy): Bacteria > Actinomycetota > Actinomycetes > Mycobacteriales > Mycobacteriaceae > Mycobacterium > Mycobacterium deserti. The sequence continues at coordinate 261,119 of NZ_JAODWD010000007.1, read as the reverse complement.
CAAGGACGGCTACGTCGGGATCAGCATGGTGACAGGTCAGCAGTGGCTCGACTTCGCGGCGATGGTCGACTGTCCCGAGTTCACCGAGATCCCGCAGTTGCAGTTTCAGACCGGGCGGTGGGACTACCGCGACTGGATCCGCGAGCGCATCGGCCCCTGGATGCGCGAGCGCACCGTCTCCGAGATCGTCGAGCTGGGCCAGCTGTTCAGATTGCCACTGGCTCCGCTGGGCAACGGCTCGACCATCCCCCAGATGGATCACCTTCAGGAGCGGGGCGTGTACGTCCAGAACCCCGCGGGTTTCCGCCAGCCGCGCCCGCCGTGGTTGATGTCGCACGCGCGACCGGCGCCGATTCGGCCCGCACCCCGCGTCGGCGACGCTGGCGACGATTTCCGTTGGAAGCCGAGACCGGCGGTGGCGGCATCGGACGGCGGCCTTCCGCTCGCGGGGTTGCGTGTCATCGACTTCACCGCCTTCTGGGCCGGGCCCTCGGCGACCCACTCCCTTGCGGCGTTCGGCGCGGACGTCATCAAGGTCGAGTCGATTCAGCGCCCGGACGGCATCCGCTATTCGGGTGGCATGCGAAAGGACGTCGACGACTGGTGGGAGTACGGGTGGGTGTTTCACGCCATGAACACCAACAAGCGGTCGGTGACCTTGGACCTGCAGACCGCAGACGGAATCCGCCTGGTGAAAGAACTGATCCGTAAGGCCGACGTCGTCATCGAGAACTTCTCGCCGCGCGTGATGGAGCAGTTCGGGCTGGGCTCCGACGCGCTGCTCGAAACAAATCCACGGCTGGTGGTCGTGCGCATGCCGGCGTTCGGGTTGTCAGGTCCGTGGCGGGACAGGGTCGGCTTCGCTCCGACGATGGAGCAGATCGCCGGACTGGCCTGGGTGACCGGGATGCCGGACGGACCGCCCGTCGCGCCGCGCGGTGCGTGCGACCCGCTGGCGGGCGCGCATGCCGCGTTCGCACTTCTCGCCGCGCTCGAGTTCGGCGAACGAACCGGCCGGGGCCAGCTCGTCGAGGTCCCGATGGTCGAGACTGTACTCAACGTAACCGCCGTGCAGACAATGGAATTCGAGGTTTTTGGAACGATCCTCGAACGCCGGGGAAATCGCGGGCACTCGGCCGCGCGACAGGACCTCTACCGCTGCGCAGGCGATGACGACTGGGTCGCGGTGACCGCCCGCACAGACGAAGAATGGAACGCGCTGACCATGCTGGTGGACGGTCCCGACGCCGACCTCGGGCAGTGGTTCAGCGGTCAGGACGCAGCAACCGCCGTCGACCGTCTTCGCGAAGCCGGAATACCGGCCGCCGTGGTGATCTCACCGTCCCTGGTGACCGACAACCCGCAACTGGTCGAACGTGGCTTCTTCGAGCAGCTCGATCATCCGAGCACCGGGCCGGGCCTGTACCCCTGCCCGCCGTTCGCCCGGCTGGATGGAGCAGACCGGTGGCTGTCGCGCCCCCCGCCCACACTGGGTCAGCACAACGACGAGATCCTGGGTCAGCTATGTGGACTCGACGAGGCGGAGCTGCAGCGGCTGAGGTCAGAGGGCATCATCGGCACCAGGCCGAAGGGGCTGTGACGCGCTAGCAGGCGCGCAGCGAGATCGCCATCCCGTCGAAGATCGTCATGTTGTTGGTCAGGTCGGGATGGGCGACTTTGGCCGGACCCAAGGTGATGTCGGTTGCGCGGCAGAACAACTCGTCGAACACCGCGCGGATCTCGGCACGGGCCAGCATCGCCCCGAGGCAGTGGTGCGGCCCGCCGCCGCCGAAGGCGACGTGCGGGTTGTCGCGGCGGCCGATGTCAAATCCGAACGAGTCGTCGAAGACCTCTTCGTCGCGGTTGGCCGACCGCAGCATCGACACCACCCGATCGCCTTTGGGAATGGTGACACCGTCCATCTCCACGTCGACCGTCGTGCTGCGGGTCCAGAACGCAACTGGCGTCGACCACCGCAACACCTCCTCCACCGCGGTCGACCGAATGGTTTCGTCGTCGCGGTACCGCTCGATCTCACTGGGGTTGGCGACGAAAGCCTGCAGTCCGGAAGCGAGCGCATTCTTGGTGGTGTCGCTGCCTGCGAAGGCGATGACGAAGAAGAAGATCTCCAATTCGCTGGTCGGGATGGACAATTCCTCGCCGTCCTCGTCAGTCACCACCGCCGAGGCCAACGTGCTCCAGATGTCATCGGCGGGGTTGCGCCGCTTCTGGGCGGTGAGTTCTGACCCGTAGGAGAAGATGTCGGCGAACAACTCGAGGTGCTGCTGCTCGGTCAATGCCGAATCAGGTGAGTTGGCCTTCAGGATCCGGTCGAACGTGTCGAAAACCCGCGCCCGGTCCTGCTCCGGTATGCCGATGATGTCGCCGATCACCGACATCGGCAGGACGTCGGCGACGTCGTCGATCCAGTCGCCGCCGCCGCTGTCGAGCAGGTGGTCGACCATCGCGGCGGCCCGCGTGCGGATGCTCTGCTCCAGCTTGGCGATGGCCTTCGGGGTGAACGCGTGCGTCATCACCCTGCGCCGCTGGGTCAGGACGGGCGGATCCATGTTGATGATCGTCGGAAAGGACCCGACGGCCCCCACCCCCTGGATGAGCGGGCCATCGGCCGCGGTGAACGACTCGACGTCGCGGTGAATGCGTTGCGCGTGTCGGTGCTTGGTCGTCATCCAGAAGTCTCTTTTGACCGTCTTGGCGACGCCGTCGGTGAGCTCGTGATGAAAGACCGGTCGGTCGCGGCGCAGTTGCGCAAACAGCTCGTCGGGAAAACCGTTACGCCACAACGCGGAATCTGATAGATCGACCGGAGTCGTCGTGGGCATGCCGACCTCACTTCGTTGACCTTGACTAGAATGCCTAAAATAGCAAAGATAGACAAGGGACAGGGTCAGCGACCTGCCCGGTTTCTGCGCGGACGGAGAGAATTCGGTGACCGATACGGTGTCAAACTCGACGATCGATCCGTCCGAGCGGGAGTTCGGCCCCAGCGGTATCAGCCTGTCGACCTACCGGTTTCCGACGGGCTGGTTCATCGTCGGGTTCGCCTCCGACCTGACCCCCGGCCAGGTCAAGCGGGCCCACTATTTCGGCGAGGAACTGGTGCTCTTCCGGACGCAGTCCGGGAAAATCAACGTTCTGGACGCCTACTGCCAGCATCTGGGCGCGAACATGGGGGTCGGCGGAACAGTCGAAGGTGAACACATCGTCTGTCCGTGGCACGGCTGGCAGTGGCGCGGCGACGGCACGAACGCGCTGATCCCGTACAGCAAGATCGGCTGCAAGCAGAACGTCCGTGTGCGGACTTACCACAGTGTGGAGTGGTACGGCTTCATCCTGGTGTGGCATGAACGCCACGGCCGCGCGCCTTATTGGCAGCCGCCGGTGCTTCCCGAACTCGAGACCGACGAGTACTACCCCCTGCATCCGCACACCCGAATGGTCAACCGCGTCAAAGTGCATGCGCAGATGATCATTGAGAACGCGGCCGACCCGTACCACGTGCAGTACGTGCACAAGGCGGCCAACCCGGCCAACACGGCCTCATTCGAGGTGGCCGGCTACCACCTGCACGCGACAGTGAACGCGAATTTCGGCGGCGGACGGGCGAAGACCTGGTTGACGCCCAACGGCCCGGTGGACGCCAAGATCATTTACGACAACTACTCGTTGGGCCTGGGGGTCGTACGGTTCCCGTCCGAGTTGGTGGCGACGGTTCAAGTCACCGGTCAGACACCGGTCGACGAGGACTACACCGACTACTTCTACACCCAGGCGTCCATTCGCGAGCCCGGTGACACCGGCGACAGACCCACCGGACGGGCGGAGAAATTCCTCCAGTTGCAGCAGGAGGTCATCAAGCAGGACTTCTTCACGTGGGAGAACATGAAGTACCTCGAGAAGCCCAACCTAGCGCCCGAGGAGGCGCGAGACTACGCCGCGCTGCGCCGGTGGGCACACCGCTTCTACCCCGGGATCGACCCTGCCCCTGACGATTTCGGGTACACGCGAGACGGCGAACCCGACCCGGCGGCAGCGGCGGTGTGACACCCCCGGTCCGGCTCACCGTGCCGGCAGTGCTCGACCGGCGCGCCGAAGAGATCGGCGAACGCGTCATGATGTCGATCGCAGGCACACCTGTCACCTTCGCGCAGATGCGCGATCGTTCCTGCGCCACGGCGCACGTGCTCGCCGACCTCGGCGTCGAGCGTGGCGACACCGTGGCGCTGTTCACCGGCACCTGCCCGGAGTGGGTGTACTTCTGGCTCGGCGCCGCCCGCATCGGCGCAGTGACGGCGGCGGTGAACGGCGCCAGCAAGGGCGACTTCCTGGCGCATGCACTGCGGCTGGCGCGGACCGCGGTCGTCATCACCGACGCGCAGCGCCACGATCGCGTCGCCGACGTCGCCGATTCGGTGGAAACATTGAGATCGACCGTCCTGGTGGGTGCTTCGTTGACCGACATGCTGCAGCGCGCGCCCACCACGCCGCCTCCGACCACGCCGCTCGACGAGCATGAGGTCGGCGCCCTGTTCTTCACCTCGGGCACCACCGGCCCCTCGAAGGCGGTTGCCACCACTTGGCACTACCTGTTTCGCGCTGCGGGCTCCGTCGCGCAGGCCTGGCACTTCGGCCCTTCAGACGTGGTGTGGACCGCGATGCCGCTGTTCCATCTCAGCGCCGCGCCCACCGTCTTGGCGCCGATGCTCGCAGGCGGCACCACCGTCCTCGCCGAGCAATTTCACCCCAGCACGGTGTGGCAGGAGATCCGGGCGTGCGGTGCGGTCGGATTCGCCGGCGCGGGGGCCATGGTGAACATGTTGTGGAACCTGCCGCCTGAGCCCGGTGACGCCGAATCGGGATTGCGGTTCATCTCCGCTGCCCCCATCGCAGCCGACCTGTACCGCGACATCGAACGTCGCTACCGCTGCCGGGTGGTCACCATGTACGGCATGACCGAGGCGTTTCCGCTCGCATACAAGGCGGTCTCCGAGGACGGCGTGCCGGGCACCTCCGGTCGCGTCAATTCCGCGTTCGACGTCCGGATCGTCGATGGGTACGGAAATCCGCTGCCTGCGGGTAATGTCGGCGAGATCACCTGCCGGGCGCGAGCAACGCATGCGATGAGCGAGGGGTATGTGTCGTCCGCGACCGGCGGGTCCACGCTTCGGATCGAACCGCATCCCGAATGGTTCCGCACCGGCGATCTCGGGACGCTGGACGCCGACCAGAACCTCACCTACGTCGATCGGGTGAAAGATTCGCTGCGCAGGCGCGGCGAGAACGTGTCGTCGGTCGAGGTGGAGACGACGGTGATGCGCCATCCGGCCGTGTTGGAGGCCGCGGCCATCGGAGTCCCCAGCGACCTCGGCGAGGACGACATCCTCGTCGTCGTGGTTCCTCGCCCCGCCGCTCGCGTGGACTTCGAAGAGCTGATGGATTTCTGCGCGGCCCGCATGCCGTACTTCTGCGTACCGAGATATCTCGAGGTGCTGGACGAGATCCCCAAGAACGTCATCGGACGCGTCCGCAAGGACGTGCTCCGCAGCAGGGGACTGGGCAGGCATGCCTGGGACCGGGAAGCGCACGGCTACGTGCTCACGCGTTAGGCAGGAGAACGCAATGACGATGACCTATCAGCAGCAGTTCGTGTTGGACACCCTGGCGGGCCGCGCGGCCATCCTCAACGTGAATGCCCGGCACAACCGGCTGTACTCCAGTGGCGACCTCGTGGGCTGGATCACCACATTCCGTCATGCCGGCGCGACGTACTCGCGCGACGGTCAGAGGTTCGCCGACCTACGTGAGGCATTCGACGGCGGCGGCGGAAGCCGACTGGTGACCGTCGACCACGAGATCAACGTCGACGGCGTCGACGCCACCCAACACTGCGTGGCACTGCTCTTGCGCGACAACGTGCTCAGCGCGACGGGGACGTTCGTCGACCGGCTCGTCTACGAGCGCGGCGGCTGGTACTTCACGTCACGGGAGTTGCAGTGGGATCGAGCACCACGCGAGAACGCGCTGCCGGTGTGACCGCTGACATCAGCTACGAGTTCGCCTACGGCACTTATGAAGAAGCGCGCCAGTGGATCGGCAGAAAGGCCGAACCGCGGTACGCGGGCACTGCCGTGAGCGGGGCCCGCATTCAGCACTTCGCATCGATGGTGCGCGACCCCAATCCGTCGTACTGGGATGAGGACTTCGCGCGCCCGGTCTGGGGCGGCCTGGTCGCACCTCCGGCGTTGTTGACCGGGCTGCTGATGCCGCCGCCATGGACGCCCTGCGGCGAGCGGCCCACGGCGTCGATCGCCATCCGGGTGCCGCTGCCGGGCGTCGCTATCATCAACGCTTCGAACGACGCGGAATTCGCTGCCCCGATCCTCGAGGGCGATCGGCTCAATGTGGTCGAGGAAGTGGCCGGCGTGTCGCCCGAGAAGGAGACGCGCCTTGGCGCCGGGCATTTCGTCGAAACACTCGAAACGTACTACCGCGATGACAGCGCGCCCGTGGCCACGATCCGCAACACGTTGTTCCGCTACTCGCCTGCGGGCCAGCCGTGAGGTGGGACGAAATCATCGTCCCCGCCGCGCTTCCCGAAGTGATCGACGAAATCAGCTATCAGCGCGTGGTGATGAATGCGGGCACGACCTGGGACTACGTGCCATGGCATCACAACCCGTTTTATGCCGAAACCCACGGCCATCCGACGATTTTCGTGAACACGATGCACCTCGCCGGATTCGTCGACCGGATCGCGACCGATTGGGCGGGTCCGTACAGCCGGGTGGTGCGACGCAAGGTGTCATTGACCGGCTCGATCTACGCAGGCGATTCGATGGTCGGCCGGGGGCGGGTGGTGGACAAGCGGTGCGATTCAGCTCGGCATCTCGTCGACCTCGAGATCGCTGTGTTCAATCAGCGCGACGAGCTGTGCTGCCCGGCGCAGCTCACGCTCGAGGTGTCAGGCTAGGTTTGGCAGCTTGCCCGCGCTGACGGTCGACTGCAGTTCCACGTACTCCGACAATCCCTCGGCGCCGAATTCGCGCCCGATGCCGGACTGTTTGAAGCCGCCGAACGGCGCGGTGGTGTCGAGGGTGTACATGTTGATGCCGTAGGTGCCCGTCCGGATCTCGGCGGCGATCTCCAAGCCGTGGGCGACATCAGCGGTCCACACCGAACCGGCAAGCCCGTAGTCGGTGTCGTTGGCGATGCGGATCGCGTCCTTCTCGTCGGCGTACTTGAGCACCGTCAACACCGGGCCGAAGATCTCCTCACGCGCGATACGCATGTCGTTCGTCGCATCGGTGAACAGCGTGGGTTGGACATACCAGCCGCGATCATGCGGTTTGTCGCTGCCGCCCAGCACTATTCGCGCGCCTTCGTCGACGCCGGCCCGGATGTAGCCCTGCACGCGCTCTTGCTGACGCTGCGCAACGAGCGGTCCGACGTCGGTGGCCGCATCGGCGGGGTCACCGACCTGCAACGCCGACATCATTACCGCGAGCGCGTCGACCACCTCGTCGTGTTTGCGCTCGCTGACCAGGATGCGCGTCTGCGCGACGCAGGCCTGCCCGTTGTTCATCAGGCTTGCCATTTTCAACTGCTTGACGGTATGGGCGATGTCGGCGTCGTCGAGAACGATCGCCGCCGACTTGCCGCCGAGTTCCAGGCTCACCCGCTTGAGTTGTCCACCGCACAACGCCGCGATGTGCCGCCCGGTCGCCGACGATCCGGTGAACGAGATCTTGTCGACGCCGGGATGGCGCACCAAACTCTCGCCGGTGTCCCTGCCACCGGGAACGATGGATACCACACCTTCCGGGAGGTCGATCTCGGACAGCATCTCGGCCAGCCACATCGCGTCAAGGGGCGTCTCAGGAGCGGGCTTGACGACGACGGTGCAGCCGGCGATCAGCGCAGGAATCAGCTTGGGCATGATAAGGAACTGCGGAACGTTCCACGGCACGATCGCCCCGACGACACCAACGGGAGCGCGGCGCAAATGCACATCGCCGAAGAGGCCGCGCCGCCGCTCGACCCACGGGAACTCCCGCGCCGTGGCCATGGTCAGATGCATCTGTGCAAGTGCCCCTGCGCCCTGACCGAGTCGGCTGAAGCTGCGCGGTGAGCCCATCTCGGCGGTGATGAGATCGGCGATCGCATCGGTCTCGGAGGCATAGATGGTTGCGAGCTTCTCGATCCTGTCTATTCGCTCGTCAACGCGAAGGCGTGGCCACGGCCCTTCATCGAACGCAGTCCTGGCGGCTCGAACGGCCCTGTCGACGTCTTCGGGACTCGCCTCTGGTGTCTCGCCGACAGGTTCCTCCGTATGCGGCGAAATCACCGAGAGCCGCTGCTCTGTCGCCGGCTGTTCCCAGCGTCCACCGATGAAAAGACGATCGTAGGCAAGCGATCTCATGCCGCAACCTCCTCTGTAGTGGGAAACCGCGTGTCGATGTCGCCCATCACGGGGGTCTACGGCCCATCGCACGGCTAAAGTTGCTATTAATGCAAACATAGCAAAAAGGCGGAGGTTCGTGGACCATCATCAGTCCGACGATTGGCGTCGTTATCCGTTCCGGTTGGTAACCGGCGACACACAGTTCGACTTCCCCGCTGCGGAGGCGAACCACCCGCAGTGTGAATCGGACACCTGGTTCTTGGCAGGCGAATTGACCGCCGAGAGCGGTCGCAGATACGCGTTCCTCAGCATCTTCAACAAGAACCGCCCGGGACAGGCGATCGTCGCTGACTTCTACACTCTTGCGCTCTTCGACATCGATGTCGGCGCGTATGGAACCTTCACCGACTACGACATGCCCGGCTCCAACCTGCGTTCCGGTTCGAACCCGAAGTTGTCGGTGGCCGACGACCATCTCGACATCACCTTCGACAGCCGCGCGGGAACCGCCCAGTGGCGGACCTGCCGCGACGAGGGCGGCCGGTTGGTCCCCTACACCTACGACGTCACCTTCGTCGGACGCGACCAGGCGGGTGCGCAGATGCGGTTGGACCTGCGCGTGACACCGTCGCGCGCACCGGTCCCTCTCGGTGCCGCGACGCACAACGGCAGGATCGAGTGCTTCGGGCAGGCCGACACATACTCCTACTTCCAAACGGGCATGTCGATGTCGGGATCGCTGTCATGGGGGTCGGTCACCGAACACGTCGCAGGCAATGCGGGCCATGTTGACCGGCAATGGTTTCCACTGGTGGCCAACAGCGGGGGGCCGGACGGCGACATCCGCTCGCGCGCACATGAATGGCGCACGATCAACCTCGACAACGGTGTCGACCTCAGCATCTGGCGTCAGTTCGACCGCACGAATCGCAATGCTGTCGAACCTTTCTCCGGGGTCACCACCAGTTCCCCGGTCGCCGATCCCGAGTATGCCGACGATGTCGAGGTCGAGGTCTTCAGCTATGTGCGATGGCCCGAGGCGATCCGGACACTGGTACCGCCGCCCGCACCGGTGCGATACATGCCCGATCGCCACCGGCTGACCTCGCGCGCTTTAGATCTGGACCTGACGGGGGATCCGTTGGTGGCGGCGCCCGCGCACGGCTTGCCCCTGGAGTACATGGAAGGTCCGTACCGGTACCAGGGCATGCTGCGGGGTGTGCCCGTCAGCGGGTTCGGCTTCTACGAGCGGTCGCTGGCGCTGTACCGCGACTGGGAACTGGCCGACGTGTTGGCGGCAGCCGATTCCGAACAGCGCGACGATGTGGCGCGTGTCATCGACGGCCTGCACCGAATTTGACTGCCGCCTCCCAGGTTTCGTGACGGTGGTGCAGGCCCGGCTCATTGCGGCCGAAGACCAGATGCTCGCGCACCCCCGATGCGAGGTTGGCCTGCAGGGCCTCGACGAGCGCGTAGTCCTCGTCACGGACCGTCGAGTGCGCATAGTCGAAGACCGCGGCCGCACCTGCGGCCATCGATTCATCGGACACATCCAGTGGCGTCGAGTTCTGATGCACCGTGATCGACCGTCCAGGCACATCGCCGGGGTAGACCCGGAACAACTCGCCGTTCGCGATCGTGCAGGAGAGCACGATGTTCGGGAACAGCGCATATATCACGACCATGTTCTGCAGCGGCTCCCACTCGTGCTCGGGCGTGTTCTCCAAGTCGAGAATTCCGTTGAGCGGGAACACCAGCCGGTGATGCGGGCCGAACGAGTCGAACACGGTGCAGTTGCTGCGGGCTATCGTTGCGAACGTGGTCTTGTGGACCGTCGCGAAGTGATAGTTCTCCGCGAACGTGTCGATTGCCAGTTTCCAGTTGATCGGACAATCCAGCACCTTCTCGCCCAACGGCGACCATCGCCCAATGCCCCAGGAGTCGAGTTCGGCGGCCAGCGGACCGAGAAAGGCGGGTATGTCGAGGGTCCTGTCACGGTCGAGTGAGATCCACAAGAATCCTGCGCACTCGGCGGCGGGCATCTCGCTCAATCGTGCATCGCCCGTAGTTGTTTCGGGAAAACCCTCTGCGCCCGGAAGGCCCGCGAGGTTCCCGGTCAGATCGTAGGTCCACGAGTGGTACGGGCACGCCAGCCGGCGCGCGCTGCCACATCCGTCGGTGATTCGGGACTGACGGTGCAGGCAGACATTGTCGAACGCGCGAACCAGTCCGTCGGCCGCACGGGTCAACAGGATCGAGCGGCCCATCACCGTCTTCGTGCAGAAGGTGCCGGGGCGGGGGAGTTCGGATACGTAGCCGACGAGTTGCGGACTGGCCATCAGCATCGCGGAGTCCTGCGCGTGGCGCTCAACCGACGTATAGGCGTCAGCGGTCACCGTGCGCTGCGAAGGCGCGAGGTCCGTTGTGTTGTCGCGCGCGAGTTTGACGGCTCGCCGAGTCAGGTCGATCAGCTGATCGCGGTCCACAGCGGCCTATCTTAACTGTTTTTATAACAATAGCGCCAGCAGTCGGTAATCCCGCGAAACGTGCAGGTGAGACGGGTGCGCGGCGTATCGTCCGCAGCAGGTCGGGGTCCAGCGGGACGGAGGTCCGTCGATGGTGCTCGTGGCGAGAACGTCACCCCACAGGTCCATGCGTATGGCTGTCGCCGCGGTCATTGCCGGCACCCTCGCCGGCTTCGTCTGTGTGGCAGGCGAATCCGCCACGGCACAAGCGTTCTCGAACCCCAGTCTGCCGGTCGAACAGCTCGAGGTCCCCTCGGCGGCCATGGGGCGCAATGTGCGCGTCGAGTTTCTGTCCGGTGGTCCCGATGCTCCGGCGCTCTATCTGCTCGACAGCATGGAGGCCGGCGAGGATTTCAACGGGTGGGACATCAACACCCAGGCATTCGACTGGTACACCGGCTCCGGGATCTCGGTGGTGATGCCGGTGGGCGGCAAGTCAAGCTTCTACAGCGACTGGTATGCGCCCGCCGTCGGCAACGGCGGAACCTACACCTACAAGTGGGAATCTTTCCTGACCCAAGAGTTGCCCGCATGGCTGGCGAGCAACAAGAACGTGCGCCCCACCGGCAGTGCGATCGTGGGATTCTCGATGGGCGGCTCGGCAGCGCTGGTGCTCGCGGCCCATCATCCTCAGCAGTTCGTCTACGCGGGCTCTATGTCGGGCTTCCTGAATCTGTCCGCGCCGAACTGGCCGGGTCAGGTGCGGCTCGCGATGATGTGGAACGGCGGCTTCGACCCGGCCGCGATGTGGGGCCCGCCCGGCGATCCCGCATGGGCGCGCAACGATCCGACCCTGCAGGCGCCGCTGCTCGCTGCCAACGGCACCCGTGTCTGGGTTTACTGCGGAGACGGCAACCTGACCGACCCGGCGTTGGCGAGCCCGGACGCACCCATAGCCGGCCTCGGATTCCTGGAGGGATTCGCCGTCGACTCCAATCGCAGCTTCGTCGACGCCTACATCGCCGCGGGCGGGAACAACGGCGTGTTCAACTTTCCCGGCGGTATTCACAGCTGGGGCTACGCCGGTCAACAGCTGCAGCAGATGAAACCCGACATCCAGCGGGTCCTCGTCGCCGCACCTGCAGCTCAAACGTGACGAATTGCAACCACGTCCGCGCTGCCGGCTGATCGTCCACTCGTCGCATGTCCTCACGAGGAGGTACCCGCACCGCCGCGGGAGGTCCGCGCCTTTTATGTCGACCTCGACAACATCAGGGCGGTCCATCCACTGGTGCTGTCGGTGCGCTCGTTGTCACGGACCGAAACGCCCGGCGGCTACCGGCAGACCTATCGCGTGACTGACCGGATACCGCTGGGCCCGTTGACGATACGGACTCGCTACGTGGCTCGAATGACTGTGCCGTGGGAGGGCGATGTCGAGGCGGAGGCGCGCCAGTTTCCTCGCGTGCGGTTGTCCGCCACGGTGACGTTCGCCCCGGCCGGAACCGGCACGCAGACCACCGAACGGTTGACGATCGACGCGCCAGGCCCGCTGCCCGCGCTCACCCGACGCGAGGCCGTCGAGGCGCACAAGACGATGCTGGCCGGAATCCGGCGGCGGTTCAGCTAGCGGTGTCGGAGGGCGGCTCCGACGACGACTCGGGCGCGTCGAGCACGCTGACCGCGATGCCGTACGGCAGGAACCGCACCCTGCGGGTCGGATCGGTGTTGTTCTTGTTGGCACGCAAAGCGTCGAGCTCGGTCGGGTACACCTGCTCGATGTGGGCGCCGCCGTCGTCGTCGACGGTGTAGATGGCCCACACCCCGTCGCCCGTTTCCCCGGCGGTCTCGGGCTCCCGCTTAGGCCGCGAGTGCCGGGTGAACTCGTCGACCAGATTCGCCCAGCCCGCCCGTTCACCCGACGTGCCGAGGAGCTTGCCCACTCCGTCGAGAGCCTCGCGCAGTCCCTCGCCGGCCTCGCGGACGACGCGGTCGAAATCCTCGGGGTCGAACCCGAAAGGCCCGTTGCTGCTCATGGCGGTTCCTCCTCGAAAGCCCTGCAATGCTGCACGGCGGTACTTCCAGTGTGCCCGCAGATGCCGCGGTAGTCGACTGGGACCGACCGGCGTGGTAGGACGCCCTTATGCCGATTACACGCGCGGACGCGCTCGCGGCCGTCGAGCGGTCGCCCGCAGCTGCGGCTGCGCGTGACCGTCGCGGTTGGGTCGGTTTGTTCACCCCGGACGGGCAGGTTCAGGACCCGGTCGGTTCTTCGCCGCATCGGGGACACGCGGCGATCGGACGCTTCTTCGACACGTTCATCGGGCCGCGCGACGTTGCCTACCTGCCCGACACCGACATCGTCTCGGGTGAAACAGTCGTCCGCGACGGCGTACTACAGGCGGCGCTCGGCTCCATCATGCTGCGTGTGCCGATCTACATCCGATACGACCTGCAGCGCAGCGGTGAAGAAGTGAAAATCGCGGCCCTGACGGCGTTCTGGGAACTTCCGTCGATGGTGGGCCAGTTCCTGCGCGGGGGCGTCAAGGGCGTGCCCGCCGGCCTGCAACTGTCCAGAGCACTACTGACCAACCAGGGTTTGATCGGCACGCTCGGCTTCCTCAACGGCTTCCGCGGGACGGGCGCGGACGGCAAGCGGCAGTTCGGCAGATTTCTCGACGACGCGCGCATCGGTGACGAGGTGGCGGTGCGTCGGTGGCTCGGTAAGGGTGCGCGAATCACCTCCGGCGACGACACCCCGCTGTCGACTTCCGACCTGCTGTCGCGGCTGTCCGATTCGCGCCCGCGCAAGCTGATCGCCTCCGGATACCACATCGCCGTCGCACTCGAGCGCGACACCGGTCGCGACGTGTTGACTGCCGAGGTGGACTCGAAACCGTTCGCAATCAGAAGGATTCGTTACTTCTCCGAGCAGCGGTGACCGCGGCGATCGGACGCTCAGTTTGAGCACCTCGGCAGCGGGTAGATGAACCCCATGAGTCCAGGAGACAACGGTGACAACGACGACAGCGAGCAGGGCGTCGAGGACGACGGCAAGGTAGCCGGGTCGCGAGCAGGAAAAGAAGACTCCGACGACGGTAGCTACGTCGGGCGCACCTTCTCCGACGACTCCATCGACTCCGGCGAGACGGGAGCGGAAGCCCGGAGCGAACAGGGCGGCCACTGACAGCGTGTCTCGATTCGGGCGCGTCGCACCGGTGGACGGTGCCGACGTGAGACGGTTAGGCCATCATGCACGTCGATGACCAGATGACTTACGAAGAGTTCGGCCGCAGATTCTTCGAGACCGCGGTGACCGAAGACCGCGTCGGCGGCGCCATTGGCGAGATCGCCGGCGATGCGTTCGAGATGGGCCCGATGGGCCAGGGGCCCGGCAAGATCGCCAAGGTGACCGCGAAGGTGCGGATTTTGGAGCCTCGGGCGACACGCGACGTCGGTGACATGATCACCTTCGCGATCCGGATCCCTCTCGAGATCGACATGGTCGTCGACCTGCGGATCGACAAGCCCAAGTTCATGGTGTTCGGCGAGATCGCGTTGAGTGCCACGGCGCGGGCCGCCGCGCCGCTGCTGCTCATCCTCGACGTCGAGAAACCGCGCGCTTCCGACATCACCATCCACGTCACCTCCAAGTCCTTGCGTGGGGAGGTGGTGCGGGTGCTCGGCGGCATAGACGCCGAGGTCCGGCGCTTCATCGCAGCTCATGTCACCGGCGAGATCGACAGCCCAGAGGCGCAGAAAGCCAAGGTCATAGACGTGGCCGCCATGATCGACAGCACGTGGACGGGCGTCTGACCCGGTCCCGACGCGGCGTTGGCGCCCGCACCACGTACGATTTGCCGGTGCTCCGCAAACTTGGTTCGACGACGGCGCTGTCCGCCGCGTTTCTCACCGCGGCGGCGGTTACCGTCGCCCCCGCGCAAGCCGACCCCGCCAACCCGGTCGACGACGCGTTTCTCAACGCCGTGACCGAGGCTGGTGTCGTCATGGGCGATCCGTCGAGCGCCGTCTCGCTCGGCCAGCAGGTCTGCCCGATGCTCTCGGAGCCCGGTCAGACGGCCGCCGACGTCGCGGCCAAAGTGGCAGACACAGGCGGCATGTCGCTTGGTCCGGCAACGATGTTCACCGGCATCGCCGTCTCGATGTTCTGCCCGACGGTGATGTCGTCCATCGGCAGCGGTCAGTCACCGATCCCGCTGTCACTGTTCGGCCTCTAGACCGGCACCCGCGTGAGTCGAGGACGCTTGGGTCCTCTTCCGTCGCCCTCGGATCGTCCGCGGACACTGCGCCACAGCCACGGCATCAGCAGGTTGTTGGTCCACAGCACCTGAGAGTGCGCACGCGCCCGGATCGACGATCGACGCATGCCCTCGGGCTGTGCCCAGTCGTGGCTGCTGCCAGGCAGGTCGAGCGCTTCAGCGGCGGCAGCGGCGAACAGGATGTGCCCCTGCGTGGATCCGTGCACGCGGTCGGGGCTCCAGGTCTGCGGGTCCGCCATCGACGGCGCGCCGTAGAGGTCGACGAGCCGGAAATCATGCCGCTGCGCGGCTGCCCGGATCTCTTCGTTGATCCGCAACACCCGGGACGCGATGACACGACCGACCGGCAGGATCTGGGTGAGGTCGGGGAAGGTCGTCGTCACCACGGTGGCACCGGACTCGGCCAGCCTGCCGTGCAGGGTGTCCAGGTCGGCGAGCGCACGATCGAAGTACGGCCCTGGCCGGGTGACGTCATTCATCCCGATGCAGACGGTTATGAGGTCCGGACGCATCGCCAGCGCCAACGGCAGTTGCTCGACGAGCAGGTCGAGTATCCGCCTACCGCGCACCGCGAGGTTGGCGTACTCCAGGCCGGGGTGATGGGCGTCGAGGAGGGCAGCAAGTCGGTCGGCGAACCCGACGAGGCCGGTGGAGTCGTTGCCGTCCCACAGACCCTCGGTCTGGCTGTCGCCGATGGCGACATATCGCGAATAACGGTGCACACCGGCACTGTAACGGCGAAGAGCGTTCTGCACCCGTGACCCATGCGCCTCGAGACGGCATCGACACACGAAAGGAGGGGCACCCGATCGGATGCCCCTCCGCGTGCGTCGTTGGTTACCTGACGTCTACGTAGACGACCCGGTCCCGCACCGTGGTGTAGTTGTCGTTGCCGCCGATGATCGGAGCGCCGGCGTCCAGGTGGGTGTACGTCTGTCCGGGCCGGACGGCTACGACCTCGGCCTGATCCAGCGGGGCGTTGCCGAGGCGGTTGACGATCACGGTGTAACCCTGCGACTTCAGCTGGCCGATCGTCTGCTGCGCGTTGTCGGGGCCTGACGGCGCGGCCAACGCCGGTGCGGCCAGTCCGATGATCGCTGCGGCCACCCCGCCGACGGCCGCGGTGCCGATGGTGGCAAATCCGAACTTCTTCATGTTCTTCGCCTTCTTTCACTTCGTCGAGCCGTGGAGCGAATGACGCGGTTCGGACGTCTACTTCTCCGGCTGTCTTGGCATTCGTGCCGGTCTGACCCGTTTAACCGGCCGCGCCGCGGTTTCATTCCGCTGGCAGGAATTGATCGCCCGCTGGCAGGATCAGGCGCCTGCCAGGTTGGCCGCCCTGTTGCTAGAGCAAACGAGGCAGCCGGGTGAGATTGAGCGGCACCCCGACCGCGCTGAGTTGGTTGAGAATTTCCTCGAGACGGGTGCGCGGCATTGCCATCCGCCACTCGGGCAAAGTGCCCGACAGCCGCACCACTTTAGGAGCGAACTCGACCTCGGTGAGCCGCAGGCCGTGCGGCAACTCGGGCAACTGAACCCGATACGCGGGAGTGTGCGCGGGAAGCCGCCACCGCGACCGGCCGAGGACGATGCCGTTCGGTGTGAGCCGTAACGTCGAACCGTCGAGGCGGGCGTCGACCTCGAGGTGTCCCATCCGCGGTCTGCGCGCCAGCCGCAAGCGGGCGATTCCGTCGTCGGCGACCTCGCCGGAGAGCCGGGGCGCGGCCCATCGGAACAAGTCGTCGAGCGCTGCGGCGGGCACCTCGAGCGTCAGGTCCACCGGCGCGGCCACCACCACCGGAGGCGCAGCGGGCCTGATGTGCAGGTTGTGCAGTACGGCCGTGGCGTGGTTGAAGACGCTGTCATTCCATCGAATGTCGCGGGCGGCGAGGCGGACGTCGGTGAGTTGTCCCACCGAGAGCCCGCGGATATCGAGCCGGGAATCGAATTCGGTGACGGTGAGTGTCAACTCGCCTTCGTCGAGGCGAATCGCCAGTCGCCGGCCGGCTACCAGGCGCCGCACCGTGATGAACAACGTCCGGTAGGCGGCGGCGGCGCCGCTGCTGATCGGGGCGACCGCGGCTGTCGACCACAACGCAGTCAGCACCTCGAGGGCCCGCAACGGGTCGAGCAGGCGCAGCGATCGCGAGCGCGTCATAACTGCAAGCATCCACTGGACAGAGTGCCTTCCGTACAGTGGGGGCGATGACGTCTGTGGTGATCGTCGGCAGCGGTTTCACCGGCTTCGAATGCGCGCGCAATCTTGCCAAAAAGCTCAGGAGGCAAGACGCCGACGTCGACATCTCGATCATCTCGCCCGTCGACTACATGCTGTACACCCCACTGCTTCCCGACGTTGCCGGAGGCCTGGTGGACGCTCGCTTCGTAGCGATTCCGCTGGCGAACACACTGCGGGGCGTCCAGGCGATCCGCGGCCGTGTCGACGGTGTCGACTTCGATGCGCGCACAGTCACCTACGTCGATCCCGAGCAACGCGCGCGCGTGTTGCCGTGGGACCGTTTGGTGCTGACGCCGGGGTCGGTGACCCGGCTCTTCGACGTGCCAGGTCTGGCTGAGCACGCGCGGGGACTCAAGTCGACGGCAGAGGCGTTGTACCTGCGCGATCATGTGCTCGAACAACTCGAGCTCGCCGACGTCGACGACGACCAGGGCCGTGCGGCGGCGCGGCGGACGATCGTGGTGGTAGGCGCGTCGTACTCGGGCACCGAATTGGCGGTTCAACTGCGGGCGCTGGCCGATGCAGCGGCGAAATCGATGAGCTTCGCGCCCGAGGATGTGAAGTTCCTGCTACTGGACATGGCCGATCAGGTGATGCCCGAAGTGGGGGACAAGCTGGGCGCCGCCGCACAGCGGGTGTTGAAATCGCGGGGCATCGAGGTGCGGCTCGGGGTGACGCTCAAGGAAGTGCACGCCGAACATGTCGTGCTCAGCGACGGGTCGCTGGTCCGCACCCACACCGTCGCGTGGGTCACCGGTGTCACCGGAGCGCCGCTCATCGAACAACTCGGCCTGCCCACCGAGAAGGGCCGGCTGAAGGTGACCACTGAACTGGAGGTGCCCGGCTACCCGGGCGTGTTCGGCGCGGGCGACGCTGCCGCGGTGCCGGACGTGACACAGCCGGGGAAGATCACCCCGCCGACCGCGCAGCACGCGACGCGGCAGGGGAAAGTGTTGGCGCGCAACGTCGCCGCCAGCCTCGGTATCGGGAAGGCGAAGACGTACAAGCACCGCAACATGGGCTTGGTCGTCGACCTCGGACCGCGCTACGCCGTGGCCAATCCCCTCAATGTCCAGCTGTCCGGATTCCCCGCCAAGGTCGTCACCCGCGCCTACCACATCTACGCGATCCCACGGTTCGTCAACCGGTGGGCGGTCGCGCTGGCGTACCTGACCGACGTGTTCTTCGAGCGCTCGGTGGTGTCGTTCGGATTGTCGTCGAGCGAGGATGCGCGGTTCTCCGCGAGCGAAGGTATTCCGATGCCGAGAGCCGACTGATTCAAACCCGGCCAACCGGGTATCGGTATCCGCATGGCTACGTATCGAGTGTTGAACCCCAAGGGTGAAGTAGTCGACACCAAGGACATCGAGAGCGCCGACGATGCACACGCTTGGTTCGTCGACGAGAAGGCCGAACCCGAACTCGGTTGGCGCATGGAGGTCAAGTCCGACGACGGCGAATGGGCATTCTTCGACGACAGTGAAGGCGACCGCAAGTACTGATCCGACCGCACTCGCGGCAATAAGGTGATGGCGTGCCAAAGCTATCGGCGGGACTGCTGCTGTACCGCGTCGTCGACGATCAGGTCGAGGTGCTCATCGGTCATCCCGGCGGGCCGTTCTGGGCCCGCAAAGATGACAGTGCGTGGTCGATCCCCAAAGGCGAGTACGCCGAGGGCGACGACCCGTGGAGCGCCGCGGTGCGCGAGTTCGAAGAAGAACTCGGCAAGATTCCTCCCGACGGACCCCGCATCGACTTCGCGCCGCTGCGGCAGCCCAGCGGCAAGGTGATCACCGCGTTCGCGGTCCGCGGGGACCTCGACCTGGAAGGCACGTTCTCCAACACGTTCGAACTGGAGTGGCCGAAAGGGTCGGGAAAGTTCAAGGAGTTTCCCGAAATCGACCGGGTGGGTTGGTTTTCTGTTGCCGAGGCTCGGTCCAAGCTGCTGAAGGGTCAGCTGCCGCTGCTCGATCGACTGCTGGATGCGCTCGAACGCGACGCGCGGGGCGGGTCTCGATAGCGTTGATGGTCAACGCGCGGCCGTGTATACGCCAACCGGCGCGGGTGCGCAGGTATTCGTCGTCGTAGCGCAGATGCCACACCAGATCGTCGATGCGGTCGCCGGCAACTGTCCAGTGGTGGGCGATGCAGGTGATTCTGCCGAGCGCGTAGTCGGCGTCCTCGCCGGGCGCGTACACCTCACCCACGATCGCGTGTTCGGTGCGCGTCACCGCAGCCAGTGTGGCCAAGGCGGTACGGATGCCGTCGCGACCATCGTGGCGCCGTACCGGATACAGCATCTTCGGTGGATCGGGGAGCCGTAATTCCGCTGTCTCGGTGAATAATTCGAGCACATCGTCGAAACGTCGGTCGTCGACCGCGGACGCATACAGATGCACCAGATCGGCCAGCGCCAGCCGGTCGGGCAGGGCCAGCATCATGGCGTCAGCCCCAGTCGCTGGGCACACGCCGAGAGTACGTCGCGCGCCTCGCCGATGGACGCCGTCGGTGGCATCGCCAGCACGACGCGGCTCGCGCCGAGCGCCTCGAGCTTGTCCGCCCGTTGCCGGTCGATCTTCCCAACGCTGTGCCCCAGCGACAACTCCAGCTCGTCTGGATCGCGCCCGGAATCGGCTGCTGCGTCGCGCATCACGGCGACCAGCTCCTCGAGCGCGGGTCCGCCGACGCCCAACGGTTGCAGGCCGTCTCCGAGTCGTCCCGCCCGGCGGGCGGCCCGGCTGGTGTGTCCGCCGATGTGGATGGGCACCCGGCGGGCCGGTTTCGGATAGCACATCGCGTGGTCGAAGTCGAAGAATTCCCCGTGAAAACTTGCTCCGTCGGCCCGCTGCTCCCACAGCAGCCGCATCACCGCGATTTGTTCGTCGGCTCTGCGGCCGCGGCTCGCGAAATCCGCTCCGCAGGCTTCGATCTCCTCTTTGAGCCAACCAACGCCCACACTGAGGCGAAGTCGCCCACCGGAGAGCGCGTCGAGGGTGGCCACCCTTTTGGCCAACACCACGGGATGGTGATTCGGCAAGACCAGCACGCCGGTTGCCAGGCCGAGCCGCGTCGTGTGGCCGGCGAGGAACGCCAACAGGTCCAGGGGGTCGGGCACCGGACAGTCGGCCGGTAATTCGACGCGTCCCGACGGGTCGTAGGGGTAGACGCTGGTGTACCGCGACATCAGCACGGTGTGTTCGACCACGACGATCGACTCGAAGCCGCATGCCTCGGTGTGTTGCGCGAACGCGACCATGAATTCGGGGTCCGCGGTGACTGCTGCGCCGACGGGCGCGACGACGGCGAATCTCATGGCAGTGGCCGCAATCTGTTGCTGTCGCGAAAGTCTCTTCGGCATCCGCGTCGGGTCCGGACGGTCTGCTGCATGCACACCCGGACGAGAGACTCCTCGGCGAGGGGCAGGGGTTCGTCGGTCGCCTCGGTGGCGCGGGTGTTGCCGACCGGCGCGCAGGCAGCCCCGACAGCGCCGGAGCCCAGCAGGCGCACGATGGTGTATCCGGCGAACCTCGCACCATCGGTCAACCGCATGGGCGAATAGTACGAGACGCGACTACAGATCGAGCGTGAGACGCGACCCCTCGGCCGCCCGCGAGACGCAGATCAGCATCATGCCGCTGGCACGTTCCGGATCCGTCAGCAGCATGTCGCGATGATCGACGGTGCCGTCGAGCACCCGTGTCCTGCAGGTGCCGCAGAACCCCTGCTGACACGAGTACGGCGCTTGCGCGCCCGCGCGATTGAGCGCGGCCAGCAGAGTTTCGTCGGGCCCGACGCGAATGTCGGCGCCGGTAGAGGCGACCGTCGCGGTGAACTCCGTGCCGTCCACGACTGGCGGCGCGGCGAACCGCTCGAAGTGCAGCTCGACGCCGTCGCGACCGATCAGTGCGGACCGGATGGCGGTCAGCATTGCCGCGGGGCCGCACGCGTACACCGCGGTTCCGTCCGCACAGTCGCCGAGAAGGTCACGGGCCGTAGGCAACCCGGCGGAGTCGTCGGTGCGGATGCGCACCCGGTCGCCGTGGGCAGCGACCTCGTCGAGGAACGGCAGGCTGTCGCGGCTGCGACCCGCATACACCATCGACCAGTCCACGCCGAGGCGGTCCGCCAACCCGAGCATGGGCAGAATGGGGGTGATCCCGATACCGCCCGCGATGAATCGGAGCCGCTGTGCGGGCGATCCATACCCCGGCACGGTCAGCGGGAAGGCGTTGCGAGGCCCGCGCGTGGTGACGGTCGCCCCTACCGGCAGGCCGTGCATCTCGATCGAGCCGCCGCCGCCGGAAGGTATGCGCCGCACCGCGATCCGATAGGCAGCCGTGTCCGCGGGGTCACCGCATAGCGAGTACTGACGTAGCCGGCCGCTGGGCAGGCGGACGTCGATGTGCGCGCCCGGATGCCAACGCGGGAGCCGAGCGCCGTCGACACCGGCCAGCGTCAACGCCACCACGTTCTCGTCGTGCGCCACCACGCGTCGGTCGACGATGCAAAGTTCGCGTGTCCGGTCCGATTCCGGCGGTAGCGTCACCCGCCGGACCGCGCCCGCCATCGCCTCCATCCCGGAGATCACGGCCCCGACCAACCCCACCATCACGTCCCGGCGCTCGCGGTGAAACGGGTTGGACGGCAGTTGCCGGTAGCGTTCCCGCAGGCTCATCAAAGGTGGGCCGCGCGCGCTGCAGGAGAGGTGGCCAGATACGCGACTGCTTGCGCCGTGGAGCCCATCTGCTCCGGGGAGAATCCCGGTCGGAAGTACGCCATTGTGTTGGCTCCGAACAGGGTCCGAAACTTCGGCAGGAGCCCGAGTTTGGAATCACGCATCCGCAGACGCTGCATCTTCCACCAACCGATGTCGCTGGCCGGGTCGGCTTTGAGCAGGTACCACGTGCCGCGCTGGAAGAAAGCGAACATCACGGTCGCCGCCAGCGCCATCGCCCTGATGCGATCGGGGTAGCTGTCGTGGAAGTAGACCGCGACGTCGTGCGCGACGCTGCGGTGCTCGACCTCCTCGCTGCCATGCCACCGGAAGAGATCGACCAGCGTCGGGTCGGCGCCGTGCCGGTCCCAGGAGGAGTTCAGTGCAAAGTCGCCCAGCACCGCCGTGTAGTGCTCGATGGCCGCGATCAGCCACAGCCGTTCACAAAGGTTGTTCAGCCGACGCTCGGGATCAGTCGAAGTTGTTGGCGCCAAGACCTTTTCGAACATGTACTCGACGAGCTCGAGCATCGGGGTGGGATCGACGCCGTTGCCGGTGAGGAACTCCGCGATCACGCGGTCGTGCGCTGCGGCGTGCGTGGCTTCCTGCCCGATGAACCCGCGGATGTCCTCGGCGAGCTTCGGGTCCTTCACCAGCGGCAGCGCCTCGTTGAACGTCTTGACGAACCAATGCTCGGCTGCGGGCAGCACAACGTTGAACAAGTTGATCATCGTAGAGGCCACCGGATGGGCCGGAATCCACTCCAAGGGCACGCCGGCGAGGTCGAAGTGCACCTGACGGGCCTGGATCTGTACCGGGCCCGGATCGATCTCCTCGGCGAACCGGCGCGGTCGCAGCATATCGACCTCCTGTCGAAGCATCGGTGATCGCAGTTTACGAGGAGTACGTGGGAACGCGGGTTTCGGATTGCTGCGTCGTGTCAATATCACCTGCATGGCGGGCATCGGCGACGCTCTCGATTGGGCAAAACACCAGGTGACGGCCCGTGTTCCGAAGGCCGATCTGGACCAGCGCGACGCGGATTACATCCGCGAGCAACTACCGGGTCTGTGGCTGTTGGCCTCGTTGTACTTCCGGGCCGACGTGCGCGGGCTGGACCGGATCCCGGCCGAAGGACCGGTCTTGTTGGTGGGCAACCACAGTGGCGGCAACCTCCCGCCCGACACCTTCGTCTTCACGCTGGCGTTCTGCTCGTACTTCGGTGTCGAACGGCCGTTCTACCAACTCGCGCACAACCTGGTCGTCTCGATGCCGGGACTGGGCTCACTGCGCAAGTTCGGCACCGTCGCCGCCAATCACGACAATGCCACGCTCGCTTTGCAGTCCGGTGGGGCGTTGCTGGTGTACCCGGGCGGCGACTACGAGGTGTTCCGGCCGTCGTGGAAACGTCACGAGGTCGACTTCGGCGGTCGCAAGGGTTACGTGAAGCTCGCCCGCGAGGCCGGTGTGCCGATCGTGCCGGTCGCCAGCGTCGGTGGTCAGGAAGCGGCCCTGTTCCTCGACCGCGGACAGTGGCTGGCCAAGCTGACGAGGGTCGACAAGATGGCGCGTCTGAAAAGCGTGCCGATCCTGTTGGCGCCGCCGTGGGGCCTTGCGGTCAGCGACATGGTGCCGCGCTTACCCCTTCCGACGAAGATCGCCATCGAGGTGCAGGACCCGATCGACGCCGACGACATCGCGGCCAGCGACGACGACGTCATCAACGACAAGGTGCTGGCCAGCCTGCAGGCCGGTGTCGACCGGCTCGCGGCGGGTAGACGGTTCCCGGTGATCGGCTGATGAGGGCTTGCGCGAAGAAGAGACGGCCCTGATGAGCGCTTGCGCGAAGAAGAGACGGCCCTGATGAGAGTTCAACGGCAGTGCGTCATGGACGCCGATCGCGAGACCGTGTGGAAGCTTGTGAGCGACCCGGGTTGTTATCCCGAGTTCATGGCAAGCCTGGAACGCTGGGAGACCCTGACCGATGGGGCGGCAGGCTTGGGCGCTCGCTACACCGTGCACTGGAAGGTCGGATCCGTGCCGATCGGCGGCACCGTCGAGGTCGTCGAGTTCGATGCGCCTCGAGAGTTGTCCTGGATCGGGCTGACCGGGGTGTCGCAGCGCGGCCGGTTCCGGCTGCGGGAGACCGACGACGGCCGCACCAAGGTCACGTTCCGGTTGGCCTACGAGTCGGCCGGCAATCTGCTCGGAATCATCGCCGACAGGGTTGCCGCCCGTCAGGTCGGCCGCACGATGAGCGCGACGCTCAACAACCTGCGGCAAATGGTCGAGGGGTAGGTCAGGCCGGGGGCGGGGAAACGGGTCCGGGCGCGCCCTGGATCGGCACGAGCGGCGTCGGTGTCACGGTCGTGACGCCGTTGCTCCCGACGCGAGGACCGCCCGACGGGCCCATCTCCTCGAGCATATCGGCGGCCTTCTGACTGCAGTCCAACATCAGCAGGACGCGGCCTCCTGAGGTGATCTTCTGCTGATCGACCAGGCAGTCCGACTGGGACAGCACGCTGCCGAACGATCCGCCGAAGTACCCCTTCACACCCTGACTCTTGAGCAGTTGAAGCGCCTTGTTGTACGGCTCACCGACCACATTGAGGCCGCTGTAATCGGCCGGTTGTGACAAGGCGATGCCCGCGCCGACCAGGGCGGCCGAGCCGGCGACCACGAGGCCACCGCTGAGCACAACGAGCTTCTTCACGTGTTATCTCCTAAGTCGGTGCGCTGCGAACATATCGCAGAGGTGACGATTGTGAAACCGGAGACGGGCGCTCGCGCGTTACACCTGAGGTTCGACCGCCGCCCGCATGATGTCGACGAGCGCAGCCGCCCGCGGGCCGTACGCAGCCATGTAGGCTGTCTGTAACGATCCTTACAGACAGGCGACAATGTCCGCATCGACCAGCAGGCGACAGCAGCAGGGCGAGTTGTCGCGCGAGACGATCCTCGACGCCACCGAACAGCTGATGGCGACCCGCGGATACGCGGCCACCTCGATCAACGACATTCGCAAGGCATGTGGACTGCCGCCGAGCTCGATCTACTGGCATTTCGGATCGAAGGAAGGGGTGCTGGCGGCGGTGATGGAACGCGGTGCGGAACGGTTCTTCGCGGCCATTCCCGCCGGCGCCGACATCGATAGCCAACTCGCCGCCGTGACCCGACAGCAGGCTCAGCATCCCGAATTCCTGCGGTTGTTCCTGCTGCTCTCGCTGGAACGCAGCGACGACCCAGCGGTCGCCCAGGTGGTGCGCCGGGTGCGCGACAAAGCGCTCGCGGGGTTCGGCGCCGCGATCGCTGCGCTGCTACCCGAGGACGTGCCGCCGGCGAGGGCGCGGCGCGTCGTCGCAGAACTGGCGGCCGTCGCCACGGCGTTGTCCGACGGCATTTTCCTGGCCGAACATCTCGAGCCCGACGTGACGGACATCGAACGGATGTATCTGCGGCTGCACCAGACGGTGACGGCCTTGATCCCGATCCTGCTGGAGGAGAAATGACGACCAGAACCGCGATCATCACCGGTGCCAACGCCGGCCTCGGATTCGAGTGTGCCCGTGCGCTACTGGCCGCCGATCCGGCGTGGCACGTCGTGCTCGCCGTCCGCGATGCGGGACGCGGGGCCGACGCCGTCGCCCGACTCGGCCTGCCGCAGCGGTGCACCGTGCTCGAGCTGGACCTCGCCTCGCTGGCTTCCGTGAGCAGATTCGTCGACACTCTGCGCGGCGCTGGGCTGCCCCCGCTGCACGCCGTCGTCTGCAACGCCGGCCTGCAGGTCGTGTCCGGAACCGAGCAGACCGAAGACGGCGTGGAAATGACCTTCGGAGTGAACCACCTGGGCCACTTCGCTCTGATGCAAAGGCTCCGTGAGCAGTTGGCGCGGCCAGGGCGTGTCGTCGTCGTGAGCAGCGGCACGCACGACCCGGCCAAGTTCACCGGCATGCCGTCGCCGAACTACACCAGCGCCGCAGAAATGGCGCAACCGTCCGAGATCTCCGACTCGAGTGAGGGTCGTCGCCGCTACACCACCTCAAAGCTGTGCAACCTGCTTTTCGCCTACGAACTCGACCGCCGCCTCGGCCACGGCGAGCAGGATGTGACCGTCAACGCATTCGATCCCGGCCTGATGCCGGGATCCGGCCTGGCCCGCGACTACGCGCCTGCGGGCCGGTGGGCGTGGCGTTACCTGTTCCCCGCCCTTCGCGTGCTGCCCGGTGTCAACAGCACGCGCACCTCGGGCCGCCACCTTGCTGCGCTCGTACATGACCCGCGGCTCGACGGCGTCACCGGCGCCTACTTTGCCGGGCGAAAACAAATGTCCTCTTCGAAGGATTCCTACGACCGCGCGAAAGCGCTCGACCTATGGGAGACGAGCGAACGGCTGGTGACCCGCGTCAGCAAGTGAGCCAACCGCTTTCGGTAGTGTCGTTGCAATGGCGCCTGGCGGACTCGACGTGTCCGAGGCGCAGAACCGGAGGGCGCGGGTCGCGGTAGCCGCGCTGTTCTTGGCCAACGGCGCGGTTTTCGCCAATCTGCTGCCGAGGTACCCCGAGATCAAATCCGATCTGCACCTGTCCAACGCGATATACGGCGCAGCCGTCGCCGCGTTCTCGGCAGGCGCGCTCGTGGCGGGCCTGGCTGCCGCGGCGCTGATCCGGCGCTACCGGTCGTCGCGGGTGGCGGTCGTCGGCGCCGCGGGCATAGCCCTGTTCGTCGTGGCGGCGGGCCTGGCGCCGACGCCGCTGATGCTGGCGGCGGCGCTGTTCGTCGCGGGTGCCTCCGACTCGATCACCGACGTCGCCCAGAACGCACACGGCTTGCGCCTGCAACGCAGCTACGGGCGCTCGATCATCAACTCGTTCCACGCAGTGTGGGCCGCAGGTGCCATCGTCGGGGGCCTGATGGGCGCCGCCGCGATCGCGTTGGACATCTCGCGCGCAACACATCTGACGATTGCGGCCGTCCTTTTCACCGCAGTGGTCCTGGTCGCCTACCCGTATCTGCTGAAAGGTCCCGATCAGGACAACCACCCGTCAGCACGGACGGGCGGCGGGGGAGACGCCGGAATTGCGGTGTACGCAGCGCTGCTCGCGCTCGTCGTCATCGCGATCGCCGGCGCCACCGTCGAAGACGCCGGAAGCAACTGGGCCACCTTGTATCTGCGAGACAGCCTCGGTGCACCGGGTGCTGTCGCGGTCTTCGGCTATGTCGCTTTGGTCGGGTTCATGTTCGTCGGCCGGTTGATCGGCGACCGCTTGGTCGACCGGTTCGGCGAACGTACGGTCGCGCGCGCCGGCGGCCTGATCGCGGCGCTCGGAATGGGTTGTGCGCTGGCATTTCCTACCGTTGTCGGTACGGTCGCCGGCTTCGCCGCGGCGGGCTTCGGGGTGGCAACGCTGGTACCGGCCGCGATGCACGGCGCGGATCAGTTGCCGGGGTTGCGCCCCGGCACCGGGCTGACGATCGTGACCTGGCTGATGCGTATCGGCTTCTTCGGCGCACCCTTGGCCGTCGGAGTCATCGCCGACGCGACCAGCCTGCGGGCCGGGTTGTTGGCGGTGCCGATCGCCGGCATCGTGGTCGTCGCCCTCGCCGGTGTGCTCAGCGGGCGACGCCGGCCGTCTCGATCGTGAGCACGCCCGCCACGATCAAGGCGATGCCCGCCATCATCTTCGGGGTCAGTGGGTCGGCGAACACGACCCTGGCGATGATGGCCACCAACGCGACCCCGCACGCCGTCCAGACGCCGTAGGCGATGCCGACCGGCATGCCCAACGCGAGCGACACCCACAGCAGGTAGAACGACACGAGATAGCCGGCCAGGATCGGGCCGAACCAGACCCGCTTGCGGAAGCCGTCCGAGGCGCGCAGCGACAGCGTGGCGAAGACTTCGGCGAGGATGGCGCCGACGAGCGCCCACCACATCACGGCTCCACCCCGGCTGGCGTCCGCGAGCCGAGTTCGACGAGAAGCACACCGCCGATGATCAACGCGATGCCCGCCACTATCGGCCAGGTGAAGGGATCACCGAAGATCACAGCCGCCAGCACCGCCGTGCCCGCCGTGCCCATGGCACCCCAGATCCCGTACGCGACGCCGACCGGTACGCCGGCCCTCAGAACCAGGGTCAGCAACACGAACGCGCTGAGGTAACCGACCACGACGACAGTCAGCCACGCGGCATGATCCTGGGACGCTCGCAAGGACAGTGTCGCCACGACCTCGACCGTGATTGCCGCGATCAGCAGCGTCCACTTCCGCACGCCACCAAGTTATGCCATCGCCGTCAGATGGCGCGTTCGACCATCGGGGTCAGCACGTCGTGGGCGAAGCGACGCAGTTCGGCGTCGTCTCCGAAGTCAGGGTCGGAGGGCGGGATCGAAATGTAGGTGAAGAACAGCCGCGCGAACACATCTGCCACCCAGCGCACCGGTTGGGACGGCGCGCCCGGCGACTCGCCGTGGATGTAGTTGGCGATGAAGGCCGAACCCATCTTGAGCAGTTCGGCGGAGTCGTCGGTGGGCGCCGGTTCGACCTGACCGGCCCGGCGCAGCATCGGATGCTCGCGTGCGAAGCTGACCGCGGCGATGAACGCTTCCGCCACCCCCTCATGCGGATCCTCGACAGCCTCGATGGCGTCGGCGACCGAGGCGAGGAAGCGCTGGGTCTCTCGGCGCACCAAGGCCTGCACCAGGTCGTCGCGACGGGGGTAGCGACGATAGGCGGTCATGCGCGACACTCCTGCGCGGCGCACCACATCCTCAACCGTAAGGCGTTGCAGGCCAACAGAAGCCGCTTCGTGCAGAGCGGCGTCGAGGATGCGCTGACTGGTCCGGTCCGCGGCCTCGTCCACGCTGGCGCCCGTTGACGCACCGCCGACGATCTCGATCAGTTCTGCGTCGATCACCGCGCGCCGATCCTGTCAGGCGATGCTCTCCTGCGGGCGAGCTGGGCGTAGGGCGGCTCGCCGAACGCCCAGCGCAACCGTCTGGCGTCGAACTGCAGTACCGGCCCGATCAGAGCCCGGGTCATTGCCGACGGTCGGTCATAACCGATGAGCTCGCGGGCCCACTGCGGGGCCCGGCTCATGCCGGCATAGATGGCGAGCCGGTGCAACCGGCGGTCGACCGGAGCGGGAAGATCGGGGAAGAAGGGCGACGTCATCAGGAAGTCGATGAACTCCCTCGTCTGAGCGTTCACGCAGAGCTTCGGCCGCATCGCCGCGACGTAGTCGGACAGTTCGGCCATTGACGTGGGCACCCAGTCGGCTCCGCCCATCCTGCCGATCACGGCCTGTTCGGCGAGGTAGCGGTCACGCTCCTCGGCCGACAGCGACCGGTTGGTGTCCTCGAAGGCCCGCAGGATCATCCAGGGGATGCACGTGTGCACCCAGGCCAGTAGCTCGGGATCCCGTGCCCGGTAGACCACGCCGTCGGGCCGGGTGCCGTTGACGAACGAATGCACGTGCCGGACACGGTCGATGACTCCGGTGGCGGCCTCGGTGTTGCCGAACGTCGTCGTCAGCACATAGCCGAGGGTGGCCCTGGCCCGCTGAAACGGATCCTCGCGGTAGGTCGACAGGTCCTGCACCCCGGCGACGACAGACGGGTGCAGTATTTCCAGCACGATCGCGGCCAGACCGGCCTGGGATACGGCCGCGAGGTCGGCGTTGACCTCCCACGAAACGCTGCCCGGCCCGATCAGACCGGGGTCGCCTGCCGGTCCGCCGTACACATCGGGGTCGTCGTGACGGCCCGCGCCCTTCTCGAAATCCTCGACGATGCGACGGCGCAGCGACTCCATGGCACACCTCCTCCGATACGAATGTGACAGTAACACCTCCATCTATACCACGGGGGCATCGTCGCCGTGTGGCTACGGGGAAGCAGTCGATCGATCGGTGGCGTCCCAGGAGTCGGCGCGTAGCCTGGAATGGTTTTGTTCCCTTGGCGCAAGGAGTTCCATGACGGATCCCCGGCCCGTGGCCGACGGCCGCCCCGTCGTCGACACCGCCTACGGTCCCGTCCGTGGCGTCGACGAGGGAACAGTCAAGGTATGGAAGGGAATTCGGTACGCGGCCGCGCCCGTCGGCGAGCTGCGGTGGCGATCTCCTCAGCCGCCGCAGCGCTGGACCGAGCCCGCCGACGCAGCCCGCGTCGGACCCGTCTGCCCGCAACCCACAGATCCGCGGATCCCGATCGACCTCGGCGCTCCCCAGGGAGAGGACTGCCTGACGCTCAACGTGTGGGCACCGTCGGGCACCAGCGCCGGAGACGGCAGGCCGGTCATGGTTTGGGTACACGGAGGCGCCTACATCCTCGGGTCATCGGCCCAACCGCTGTATCACGGCCGAGCGCTCGCCTGCGGCGGTGACGCGGTCGTCGTGACCTTCAACTACCGGCTGGGAGCGCTGGGATTTCTCGATCTGTCGTCGTTCGGCGACGGGTTCGACACCAATCTCGGCCTGCGCGACGTGCTGTTCGCGCTGCAGTGGGTGCGTGACAACATCACCGGGTTCGGGGGAGACCCGAACCGGGTCACCTTGTTCGGCGAGTCCGCGGGTGGCGGCATCGTCACCACCCTGCTCGCCAGCCCCGCGGCGGCGGGGCTGTTCTCCGCGGCCATAGCCCAGAGTTCCCCGGCCACCTCCATCTATGACCGCGAACGCGCCCGCCGAGTCGCCGCACAGTTCCTCGAGTCGCTGGGAGTCGGCCCCGACGACGCACACCGGATGCCCTCGATTCCGATGGCCGCGGTGCTCGCCGCGTCCAAGACGGTGTTCGACGGCGTTCCACGACGCAACCCGGGCACGCTGGCGTTCGCGCCGATCGTCGACGGTGACATCGTGCCCGCGCATCCGGTCAAGCTGGCCAGGGAGGGACGCACGCATCCCGTGCCGTTGATCATCGGCACCAACAAACACGAGGCAGCGCTGTTCCGCTGGATGAAGTCGCCGCTCATGCCGATCACCCCGGACGCGATCCGGGCGATGTTCACCGAGATTGCGGCCGAGCAGCCCACCCTTGCGCTGCCCAGTGAGGAACAGATCCGCGCCGCGTACCGGGGCCGCGGCAAGGTCGCCGGCATGGGGGTCGCCCGTGACATCGGGTTTCGGATGCCGTCGATCTGGTTCGCCGAAGGCCATCGCGACGTCGCGCCGGTGTATCTGTACCGGTTCGACTTCGCGACGCCGATGTTGCGCTTGCTGCGACTGGGCGCCGCACACGCCACCGAATTGCCGTTCGTCTGGGGCAATCTCGTGGCAGGCCCACGCGACCCGACCTTCAAGCTGGGCGGGCTGAAAGCAGGTAAGACGGTGTCGGCACGGATTCGCACGCGCTGGTCGACGTTCGCCGCCGACGGGGTGCCGTCGGCGCCCGCGGGTGACCCGACGTGGCGTCCGTACCGCCGCGACGATCGCGCGACACTGATCATCGATGCCCAGGACAGGGTCGTCGACGATCTCGATCACGACGTCCGCACCGCGTGGGGCGACCAGGTGCTCAGTTTCCGCTGATTTGTCGGCGGTTCACGGGCGGTTAAACTCGCCTCCGGAGGTTTTGCCATGGAGGCGGGTGTGACCGCGATTCGCGAGTTTCTCGACGTACTGCCGCCGCAGATGCGTGACCCGGTGTTGTTCGCGATTCCGTTCTTCCTGTTGTTGCTGATCGTCGAGTGGACGGCGGCGCGCAAGCTAGAGCACGTCGAGGACCGGCCCGCGCCGGGCGCCTTCCATACCCGCGACGCATGGGCCAGCATCTCAATGGGCCTGGTGTCGGTCGCGACCATGGGCGCATGGAAATTCCTTGCGCTGCTGGGCTATGCGGCCATCTTCGCCTATGCCGCTCCATGGCATCTGCCGTCCACCGCCTGGTACACGTGGGTGATCGCGATCGTCGGGGTCGATGTGCTGTTCTACGCCTACCACCGAACCGCTCACCGAGTGCGGCTGATCTGGGCCACTCACCAAGCCCACCACTCAAGCGAGTTCTTCAACTTCGCTACCGCGCTGCGTCAGAAGTGGAACAACAGCGGCGAGATCCTGATCTGGATTCCGTTGCCGCTCCTGGGCGTTCCGCCATGGATGGTGTTCGCCAGCTTCTCGCTCAACCTCATCTACCAGTTCTGGATTCACACCGAGCGCGTCGACAGGCTTTGGCGGCCATTCGAATTCGTCTTCAACACCCCGTCTCATCATCGCGTGCACCACGGGATGGACGCCGAATACCTGGACAAAAACTACGGCGGCATATTCATCGTGTGGGACCGGCTGTTCGGCTCCTTTCAACCCGAGGTATTCCGCCCGCGCTACGGGCTGACCAAACCGGTCGACACGTTCAACATCTGGAAGCTGCAGACCCGCGAATACGCGGCGATTCTGCGTGACGTGCGCGCAGCACGGGGCTGGCGTGACCGGCTCGGCTACGTCTTCGGACCGCCCGGCTGGCAGCCGGTCGAAGGTCGTGCGCCCGCCGACGCCCACGCCTGAGGCGCGGCCGCCATGCAGACGGTGTTCGACGCGCCCGTCAACCCCGCCCTGATCAACCGCGCCCTGGCGGCCAGCCGCTTCGAGTCGATGTGGCTGGACATTCCGAGACCGACCTACCCGCCGCTGACCGAGAGCACCTGCTGCGATCTGCTCGTCGTCGGCGGCGGCTACACGGGTCTGTGGACGGCGCTGCATGCCGCACAGCGCGACCCCGGCGCGCGAATCGTCCTCATCGAGGCGCACCGCATCGGCTGGGCCGCATCGGGACGCAACGGCGGTTTCGTCGACGCCAGCCTCACGCACGGTACCGAGAACGGAACGACCCGCTGGCCCAACGAAATAGACACGCTGACAGCGATGGGCCGGCAGAACCTGGACGGCATGCAAGCCGACATCGAGCAGCTGGGTCTGGATACGGAGTGGCAGCGCACCGGCATGTTGTCGGTGGCCACCGAACCGCACCAGGTCGACTGGCTTGCAGAGGCCGCGGAGAACGGAGAAGGACGGCTCCTCGACGCCGGCGAGGTACGCGCAGAAGTCGACTCACCCACCTACCGGGCGGGCCTCTTCAGCCCGGACACGTGCGCCATCGTTCACCCCGCCAGGCTCGCGCTCGAACTGGCTCGCGCGTGTCGAGATCTCGGCGTGCACATTCACGAACACACGAACGCAACGCGGCTGCGCTCAGCCGGGACAGTGCTGCACGTGGACGCAGGCGATGCAGCGATCTCGGCCAGGCGCGCTGTGCTCGCGACGAATGTGTATCCCAGCCTGGTGCGCCTCAACCGGCTTCGCACCGTTCCGGTGTACGACTACGTGCTGGCGACCGAACCGCTCACCGACGCGCAACTGGACCGCATCGGTTGGCGGGGCAGGCAGGGAGTCGGCGACTGCGCCAACCAGTTCCACTACTACCGCCTGAGCATGGACAACCGCATCGTGTGGGGCGGCTACGACGCGATCTACCACTTCGGGCGCAGGCTCGACGCCGGCTACGAAGACCGGCCTGCGACCTACCGTCGGCTCGCGGCGCATTTCTTCATCACCTTCCCGCAACTCGACGACGTGCGGTTCTCGCACCGCTGGGCGGGGGCCATCGACACCAACACCCGGTTCTGCGCGCACTGGGGGATGGCGCACGGGGAGCGGGTCGCGTACGTGAACGGGTTCACCGGCCTCGGTGTGGGGGCGGCCAGATTCGCAGCGGATGTGTGCCTCGACCTGTTGGCGGGCGGCAGCACGAAGCGCACCGAACTGGAGATGGTGCGCAGACCGCCACTGCCGTTCCCGCCCGAACCGCTTGCCAGCCTGGGCATCCAGGCGACGCGCTGGTCGCTGGATCGGGCCGATCATTCCGCGGGACGTCGCAACGTCTTGCTGCGCACACTCGACGCGCTCGGTCTCGGGTTCGACTCCTAGGCCGTAACGCCAACGGCGCCAACCACGCCGACGGGCCGTGGGGTCGGGCGACCTGGCGATCGTCGGTGTAACGCCGCGGCTTGTCCGTGCGATGGGCAAGTGACGGTGCAGGTTGTCGAGGGTTGCTCCGGGTCGGGTGCGGTCGCCGATTCGCTCGCTCGGGTGCGGGAGTCCGTGATCCCTCAGTAGCCTGGACACTTTGACACGTGAGGATCGGAGACCGTAGTGCGCAGACGATGGTTACGGGTCCTCGCGATGGCGGCCGCCACAGCCGCGTTGGCGCTGACGTCCGCTCCCGCACAAGCCACTCCCGGCGTGGTCGTCCATCCAGGCATGGAGGTCCGTCAGGACACGAACGTGTGCACCCTCGGTTTCGTTGATCCGCAGGCACGGGTGGCGTTCACCGCAGGCCATTGTCGAGGCAGCGGATCCGTCGGCGACAGAAGCGGCAATGTCATTGGCACACAAGCCTCTTTCCGTGACAACACGCCGGACGGCACGACCATCGACACCAATCACCAGATCGCCGACTGGGAGGCCATCACTCTGGCTCCCGACGTGATGGTCAACAACATCCTTCCGAATGGCCGGGCGTTGTTCGTCGATCCCGCGATAGTGCCGGCGCCGGGCCTGCCGGTCTGCCATTTCGGGGTCGTGACGGGCGAGAGTTGCGGCACCATCCAAGCCGTCAACAACGGCTGGTTCACCATGGCCAACGGTGTGGTGAGCCAGAAGGGCGACTCGGGCGGGCCGGTCTACGTCACCACGCCCGACGGCCGGGCCGCGATCATCGGGATGTTCAACAGCACGTGGGGCCAGTATCCTGCGGCAGTGTCCTGGCAGGTCGCCAGCCAACAAGCCAGTCAGGACGTCATCTCCGCGACATCGGCCAACATCGGCGCGGCTCACCCCTGAGGCCGGGGTAGGAGTTCGAAAACCGGGATGGTCGGCGCCGCCGCACGCAATTCGTCGTCTGAGGACTGCGGCGTCAAGCCGCCGACGTGTCCTTTCACCTCCCAGAACCAGCGGTCCAGATAGGGTTTGAGCACGCCCGGCTTGGCGGCGTCGGCGACCTCGCGAAGGCTAACCTCGCGCCGGTTCCATCGCGGTCCAAGCTCGACGACGCCGGCGGCGCGCGCATTGCGCGCCCACTGCGTGGCGCCGCGGGGCGAGACCAGATAGTCGCGGCCGTCGACGGTAAGCAGGTTGACCACTACTTTGCGCCGCTTGCCGGACATGCGCCCTCGCACACTCAAGGCCGTCGTGCCCGCGATGCTGATCCCCATCTCGGCCAGCCGGCGGAACACGTCGTTGAACGCCCGCGTCACCAGGTTCGGCTCGTCGTATCGAATCATCGGGCTTCCTTCCACGCGGATAGAAATAGAGAGCGGTGCTCTCTCATGGAGCATCGCACAGCGTTGTGCGTAAATCAAGAGCAGTGATCTCGTTTCATGGCACACTGAGCCCGTGGGCAAGCGTCAGCAGTCTCGCGAGCGGATCGAGAGCCGGATCATCGAACTCGGCCGCCGCCACCTCGTCACGGAAGGGGCCGCAGGGCTGTCGCTTCGTGCCATCGCGCGCGACCTCGGCATGGTGTCGTCGGCGGTGTACCGCTACGTGGCCAACCGCGACGAACTGCTCACGCTGCTCGTGGTGGACGCGTATACCTCGCTGGCCGACGCGGTAGACCTGACGCGTGGCGCCGACGAGGCCACCTGGCGCGACGAACTTCTCGCCATAGCTCACGCCGCGCGCCAGTGGGCCGTCGCGCAGCCGGCCAGCTGGGCGCTCCTCTACGGCAGTCCCGTACCCGGCTACCACGCACCGAGGAGCCGCACGGTCGGGCCCGGCACTAGGGTGGTCGGCGCGCTGTTCGATGCGGTGTCCACCGGCATCGCTTGTGGCGATGTTCCGGCGACCAAAAATGCTGTGACGCAACCGCTGTCATCAGACTTCGACCGGCTGCGCGACGAATTCGGCTTCGCCGGTGACGATGTCGCGGTGGCCAAGTGTGTGCTGTTGTGGGCCGGACTCATCGGCGCGATCAGTCTCGAGGTATTCGGTCAGTACGGACCTGACACGCTCACCGATCCGAGTGCCATGTTCGACGTTCAGGTCAGGTTGCTGGTCGACATGCTGACACTAAAGTCTTGACTTATATAAGTATCAACTTTTATTCTCGGTGGTGTGCACGCGTTCGACGTCCTGGGCGACCCGGTGCGTCGCCGCATACTCGAACTACTCGCCGACGGTGAGAAGGCGGCGGGCGAGATCGGCGCCACGATTCAGGACGAGTTCGCCATCACCCAGCCGGCTGTCTCACAACATCTGAAGGTGTTGCGGGACAATGGCTTTACTACAGTGCGCCCCGAGGGGCAGCGGCGGCTGTACGCGGTCAACGGCGCCGCGCTGCGCGACGTCGACGCATGGCTCGACGGCTTCCGTCGCTTCTGGACGCCGCCGCTCAATGCGCTGGCCACTGAAATTGCCCGAGGTAAACGACAACGCAGACAAGGGAGGCAAGATGCTGGAAGTTGACGTCGACCACCAGATCAACGCGGTACAGCGCAAGGTCGGGACGAAAACCATTGACGCCGGCCAGGCTGACGTGGTGACCATCAGCCAGAGTTACGACACCGACGTCGCCGATCTGTGGGACGCAGTGACGAACGCCGATCGCATCCAGCGGTGGTTCCTGCCGATCTCCGGCGATCTGGAGCTCGGTGGCTCCTATCAGTTGGAGGGGCACGCCGGCGGTACGGTCCTGACGTGCGATCCGCCCAAGAACTTCACCGCCACGTGGGAGAGCGGGGGCAAGGT
Source organism: Mycobacterium deserti (assembly GCF_025345615.1). Lineage (GTDB taxonomy): Bacteria > Actinomycetota > Actinomycetes > Mycobacteriales > Mycobacteriaceae > Mycobacterium > Mycobacterium deserti. The sequence goes on along the minus strand of NZ_JAODWD010000007.1, from coordinate 224,262 downwards.
CAGTTGGATCGACGTCACCGTCCGCGACGACGGGCCGAACCAAGCCCGGTTGATCGTCGAGCACATCGCCGAGGCCGGCGATGACATGTGGGATCAGTTCGGTCCCGGCGCGGCCGGAATGGGGTGGGACTCGATGTTTCTGGGGTTGGCATTGCACCTCGCGACCGGCCGGGCGGTCGATCCGGCCGTCGGTCAGCTGTGGACGGCCACCGACGATGGTCGGCGCTTCCTCACACTGTCGGGCGAGCGCTGGTACCAAGCCGATGTCGACGCCGGCGCAGACCCGGCATCGGCGCGGGCATCAGCGGATCGGTGCCTGGCGGCCTACACAGGCGAGGCCGAAAACTAGAACACGTTCTAGCCAAGGGGCCGACGCGGCGATATCCTCGTGGCGATGCATGCCCAGACACCTGTCCAGATTGCGTGGGTGACGCGGGACCTCGACGCCACCGAAAAGGCACTGACCGCGTTGTTGGGCGCCAAGAAGTGGGTTCGGATGCCCGGCGTCGCCTTCGGACCGGACTCGTGCACGCTGCACGGCCGCCCGGCGGATTTCGTCGCCGACATCTCGTTGAGCTACGCCGGTGACACGCAGCTCGAGCTGATCGCGCCGGTGAGGGGCGACAGCATCTACACCGAGTTCCTCGCGACCGCCGGGCCCGGCCTGCACCACGTCTGCGTCGAAGTCGACGACGTCGAGGCGGCACTGCAAGAACGTGGCGCCGAGGTCGTCCAGCGCGGCGTGATGCCCGGCGGGATGGAATTCGCCTACGTCTCCGCCGCCGGCGCGGGGGTGCCCTACATCGAACTCGCCTACATCCCCGACGAGATCAAGTCGTTCTTCGAGTACGTGAAACAGGAGCAACAGTGAGCATCAGCGACGAGCGGCCCGCACGACCTGGCGCCACCGAGGCGCCGGAGACCATCGATGCCGCCGAGGTGTCGTCGTGGTCCGACGAGGTCGACGTCGTGGTGATCGGCTTCGGCATCTCCGGCGGGTGTGCAGCGGTCAGTGCGGCGGCCGCAGGGGCGCGCGTCCTGGTGCTGGAGAAAGCAGCGGCGGCCGGAGGGACCACCGCGATGGCAGGCGGTCACTTCTACCTCGGCGGCGGCACCGAAGTGCAGACAGCGACGGGCCACCAGGACAGCGCCGAGGAGATGTACAAGTATCTGGTCGCCGTGTCGCCCGATCCCGATCACGACAAGATCCGCGCTTATTGTGAGGGAAGCGTCGAGCACTTCAACTGGTTGGAGGACTTGGGTTTTCAGTTCGAGCGCAGCTTCTATCCCGGCAAGGTGGTCGTGCCGCCCGGTACCGAAGGTCTGTCGTACACGGGCAACGAAAAAGTGTGGCCGTTCCTCGAGCAGGCCAAGCCGGCGCCACGGGGGCACTCCGTGCCGGTACCGGGGGAGCTCGGCGGTGCGGCGATGGTCACCGACCTCCTCGTGAAGCGCGCCGACGAACTCGGTGTGCAGATGCGTTACGAGACTGGGGCGACCAACCTGATCGTCGACGAGGGGGCTGTCGTCGGCGTGCGCTGGAAGCACTTCAGCGAGACAGGTTCGGTGCGGGCCAAGTCGGTGATCATCGCTGCGGGCGGATTCGCGATGAACTCGGAGATGGTGGCACAGCACACGCCTGCGCTCGGGCAGAAGCGCCGAACCAAACATCACGGCGAGGTAGAGCCCTACATCCTCGGCAACCCCAACGACGACGGACTGGGGATCCGGTTGGGCGTCTCGGCGGGCGGCGTGGCGACGAACCTCGACGGCCTCTTCATCACCGCGGCGGCCTATCCGCCGGAGATCCTCCTGACGGGCGTGATCGTCAACAAGGACGGGAAGCGGTTCGTCGCCGAGGACTCGTATCACTCGCGCACGTCGGCGTTCGTCCTCGAACAACCGGAGCAACGGGCATACCTGATCGTCGACGAGGCACACATGCAGATGCCCGAGATGCCGCTGATCAAGTTCATCGACGGCTACGAGACCGTCGCGGAAATGGAAGAGGCGCTGGGCATTCCGCAGGGCGCCTTGGCGGCGACGTTGGACCGGTACAACGAGCACGCAGCGCGCGGCGAAGACCCCGACTTCCACAAGCAAGCGGACTACCTCGCCGCGCAGGACAACGGCCCGTGGGCGGCGTTCGATCTGTCGCTGGGCGTGGCGATGTACTCGGGCTTCACCATGGGCGGACTCGACGTGTCGATCGACGGCGAGGTGCTACGGGAGGACGGCTCACCGATTCCGGGGTTGTATGCCGCCGGTGCGTGCGCATCGAACATCGCCCAGGACGGCAAGGGCTACGCCAGCGGAACACAACTGGGCGAAGGGTCCTTCTTCGGCAGGCGGGCAGGCGCGCACGCGGCGCGGAACTAGACCGGTACCGGCTCGTCGCCCCCGACACGGCCGAGGCGCCACTCCCCGCCGCCGAGCAGCTGCAGCTCGCGCTCGTGATGCTGTTCGACGGTGGGGCGGTGGCTCACGCTGACGACGATGGTCTGGGGCAACTCGCGCCGCAACAGTTCATACATCGTGAACTCGAGACCTTCGTCGAGTGCCGAGGTGGCCTCATCCATGAAGACCGCCTGCGGCTTCTGCAAAATCACCCGCGCGAAGGCGATCCGCTGCTGCTCGCCCGGCGACAGAACCTTCGACCAGTCCTGGCCCTCGTTGAGCCGGATGACGAGATGCCCCAGCGCCACCTTGGCCAACACCGTTTGCAAATCCTCGTCGGAGATCGTGCCGGGTTCGGCTGGGTAGGACACCACCGCGCGCAGGTCACCGAGCGGCACGTAGGGGAGCTGCGACAAGAACATCGTGTTCTCGAGCGGGCACTTCATGTGACCGGTTGTGTAGGGCCACAATTGGGCCAGGCTGCGCAACAGCGTCGTCTTGCCGGTGCCCGACGCGCCGGTGATGACCAACGTCTCGCCGGGGTCGAGATGCAGGTCGAGCGGCCGCACCAGCAGATCCCCGTCCGGTGTCCGGACCTCGACGTCAGTCAGTGAAACCGTTCCGTCAATACAGTTCTCGGTGGCCAACACCGGTAGCTCACGCGCGCTCTCGTTGGCGATCACCATGCCGTGCAGACGAATTATCGCGGCTCGGTACGCGGCGAAGTCGTTGTACGCGTTTCGAAAGTAAGACAGGCCGTCGTGCACCTGAGTGAACGCCGTTGACGACTGACTGATGGTGCCGAGCAGGATCTCGCCGTTGAACAGCCGCCCCGATTGGATGATCATCGGCAACGGATTGATGGCCTGACTCATGGTGAGGTTCCACCCTGTGAAGCCGATCGTGCGTGACACGTAGCGGCGGTAATTGGCGATCGTCTCGCCGAACCGGCCCCTCAACTGCACCCGCTCGGCGCGTTCACCGCGGTAGAAGCTGACCGCCTCGGCGGTGTCGCGCAGGCGAACCAGCGCGTAACGGAACGCCGCGTTGAATCGTTCGTTGAGGAAACTCAGCTGGATCAGTGGCCTGCCGATCCAGAAGGCGATGACCGTGGCGACCAAGACGTAGATGATCACGATCCAGAACAGCGCCTTGGGCAGTGTGTAACCGAACAGCGACAACGGCCCGGACAAGCCCCAGAGAATCGTCGCGAAGGAAATGACAGACAGCACCGACGCGACCGAGCCGAACAGCAGCGGAACATTGGTGCCGTACGACGGGATGTTGGGCGTCTGGCCGTAGCCGGTGGTGAAGATGTCGACGTCCTGTTGAATGCGCTGGTCGGGATTGTCGATGGTCTGGCCGATGAAGCGGCCACGGTAGTACGCGCGGTGGTCGAGCCAATCGCCGGTGAGCCGGTCGGTCAGCCAGACGCGCCAGCTGATGATGAATCGCTGCAGGAGGTAGATATCGAGCATGGTGCGGGCGACGTGCAGGGTGGCCAGTACAGCGAAAACCAGAAGCGACAACCAGAAACCGTTGATGCCCGACTGCCTGACCGTGTCATCGCCGCCACTGAGACCTTGTACGGCGATCTGCATCGCGTCGTATACGTCTTTGCCGTAGTAGCTCAGAAGGACGTCCAGGCGGACCCCGGCCACCACCGACAACATCAGCACCGCGAACAGGCCCCACACCGGCAAACTTTTGCGGCCCTTGAAGTAGTCGCCCGTGATACGCCAGAACTGACGGCCCCACTTGGTGAGCACTGCGAGCAGGAAGCAGACAATGAGCACCCCGACCATCGCAAAAGCCCAGTGCTTGGCAATCCAGATCAGGGACGGGACGAGCTCGTTGCCCCAGTCGATCGACGGCTTGAATGTCTCCAACGGACGCTCCTGTACGGGGCGCCCGGCGACGCCTCTCAAGCGGCGAAGCTACCCCAGCGCCGCGAATGTTGCGCGGAGGTGGTCGCCGAGCGCATCGACGTCGACATCCTGCGCCGCGTAACCGAGGTAACCGTCGGGCCGCACGACGTACGCCGAGCGCTCGGCGACTGCGTAGGCCTTCGCGAATTCGCCGTCAGCGTCGGAGATCACCGGCAGCCCGCTCGGGGCGATATCAGCTTTGGGAGCGACCAGCAGGTATACGTCGAGACGGCCGTGCGCTGCGGCAGCTGCGGCGCCGGCGGCGCGCTCGAGCCGTTGCACCTCGTCGCGACCAGCGTTCGTCCCCGCGTACAGCAGCAGGGTGTGCTCGGTTCCGAACAGAGTGAACAGTCTCACCGGATGTGTGACCGCGGCACGGGTCAGCCCGGTCGCGTCCGGGGCGCGGGTGCCTGCACCCGGCGCGACGAGGACGCTGTCGGCGTAGCCGATGAGCAGCTGGGCCTCTCGGCGGATGACGAAGTCCGGGTCGTCGGAGTCGGCGCCGATGCCCTGGCGGGCGCTGCGCACGGTTCGCCCCACGACCTCTTCTCCCACCGGCCTGCGCTCGGCGTCGTAGCTGTCCAGTAGGGCTGGTGTGGCGCGGCCCTCGACCGCGAGCGCGAGCTTCCATGCGAGGTTGTGCGCGTCCTGGATGCCGGTGTTCATGCCTTGTGCGCCCGTAGGCGGGTGGATGTGTGCGGCGTCGCCAGCGACGAAGGCCCGCCCGCGGCCATAGGCGTCGACGATGCGGTGGCTGATGCGGAACACCGACGACCACCGCAGGGCCCCCACTGTCGTCGGCTCGGGAGCGAGCCGGTCCAGCACCGCCTGGATGTGGTGCAGTTCGGGCGCGTGGGTGCCTTCGAAGCCGTGCGCGACGCCGTCGCGGGACGACGCTGTGGCGAGGTCGTCGGGCACGAGCATCGACATCCGGTAGCGGTTGTGCCGGCGATGTGGGGGCGCGCGGAGAGCATCAAAGGGAGGCAGCGGGATGCACACCAGGAGGTCGTCGGGGGTGCCGTCGCTCTGGTGCATGGCCCGGATGGCGTAGCCCGGCGGCATCGACCAGTCGCCTTCGACGTCGCCGAGCATGTACTGCTCCTGGAAGGCCGCCCCTTCGAAGGTGAGGCCGAGGGACTTACGCACGACGCTGTGCGCACCGTCGGCACCGACAAGGTAGAGCGCCCGCACCGTCTGATCGCCGTCGGCGGCGGCCACCGTGGCGGTCACACCGTCGGCGTCCTGTTCGAAGCCGGTGAGTCGCCATCCGCGCTCGATGCGCCCGCCGCGGGCGGCCAGCTCGTCGCGCAGGATCTGCTCGGTCGCGTACTGCGGGATCGCGATGAAGCCGAACGGCACGTCGCCCGGCACAGGAAAGTCGACCTGCGCGACGCGCTCGCCGTTGACGTAGAAAATCTGGCCACGCATCTGGGTCGCGGCGTCGAGGATTCGGCGCAGCACACCCATGCTCTCGAACACCTCTAACGTACGAGGTTGCACACCAACGGCTTTCGCGTACTTCGGCGGATCGAGCAGCGGATCGACGATGTGGCAGTTCACACCGCGGCGGATCAGTTCGATGGCGGCGGTCAGGCCGACCGGACCGGCTCCGGCGATCAAAACTTGCGTCAGCAATGAGTCGGACACGCCTGATTATGCTTCCCTACATGAGCATTGGGGCTCCCTCTTCGGTGAACGCTGGACATCTGATCGCCCGACGATTACGCGCCAGTGGCATCGACACGATCTTCACGCTGTCGGGCGGCCACCTCTTCTCCATCTACGACGGTTGCCGCGCCGAGAACATCCGACTGGTGGACACCCGTCACGAGCAGACCGCCGCGTTCGCCGCCGAAGGCTGGTCCAAGGTGACCCGTGTGCCCGGCGTCGCGGCGCTGACGGCCGGACCCGGCGTGACCAACGGGATGAGCGCAATGGCCGCCGCACAGCAGAATCAGTCGCCGCTGGTGGTCCTCGGCGGCCGGGCGCCGACGCAGCGCTGGGGTCAGGGTTCGTTGCAGGAGATCGACCATGTGCCGTTCGTGGCACCGCTGACGCGCTTCGCCGCGACCGCCGACTCGGCGGATGCGGTGGGGCCGCTGATCGACCAGGCGCTGCGGGCAGCGGTCGGCGCGCCCTCCGGTGTCGCGTTCGTGGACTTTCCAATGGACCACGTGTTCGGCGAGGCGCACGACAGCGGTGCGCCGGGTGCGCTGACCCATCCGCCCGCCGTGGCCGAAGCCGACGGCGCGTCGCTCGACATCGCCGTCCGGTTGCTGTCGGACGCGCAGCGACCGGTGATCATGGCGGGCACCAACCTCTGGTGGGGACACGCGGAGTCCGCGCTACTGCAGTTGGCCGAGACGCTTCGCATCCCGGTGCTGATGAACGGCATGGCCCGCGGTGCTGTGCCGGCCGATCACGAGCTCGCGTTCTCGCGGGCTCGGTCAAAAGCGTTGCGAGAAGCCGATGTTGCGGTCGTCATCGGCGTGCCGATGGACTTCCGGCTCGGTTTCGGTGGCGTGTTCGGAACGGAGACGTCGCTGATTGTCGCCGACCGCGTCACACCCGGCCGGCCGCATCCGCGCGAGATAGCCGCGGGGCTGTACGGCGATCTCTCGTGCATTCTGGCGGTGCTGGAATCGGCAGCCCACGTCGATCACGAAGCGTGGATCGCCGACCTGCGGGCCGTCGAGGCGGCGGCCAGGGCAGCGGAGACGGCCGAACTCAGCGATGACCGCACGCCGCTGCACCCCATGCGCGTGTACGCCGACTTGGCCACCATGCTGGACCGCGACGCGATCGTCGTCATCGACGCGGGAGACTTCGGCTCGTATGCGGGCCGCGTCATCGACAGCTACGTACCGGGCGCATGGCTGGACAGCGGACCGTTCGGCTGCCTGGGCTCGGGACCGGGCTACGCGTTGGCCGCAAAGCTGGCCCGGCCGGACCGCCAGGTGGTGCTGTTGCAGGGCGACGGCGCGTTCGGCTTCTCCGGGATGGAGTGGGACACGCTGGTGCGCCACGGTGTCCAGGTGGTGTCGGTCATCGGTAACAACGGGATCTGGGCACTCGAGAAGCACCCGATGGAGGCCCTCTACGGCTACTCGGTGGTGGCCGAACTGCGCCCGGGCACCCGCTATGACGAAGTCGTCACGGCGCTGGGTGGACACGGTGAACTGGTATCGACGCCCTCGGAATTGCGCCCGGCGCTCGAACGGGCGTTCTCGGCCGGCCTGCCTGCGGTGGTCAACGCGTTGACCGACCCGACGGTGGCGTATCCGCGCCGCTCCAACCTCGCCTGAGGCACCCACCCCTTTTCGCCGCGACCCCGCTCGAAATCGGTTGGACGGCTGCGCCGGTTCAGTCCGCATCGAGTTCGCCACGTAGGGGCCGCGTACCGTAATTGTGTGGCGAAGACGAAGACCCGCACCTCAGGTCGTGCCAGCAGCAGGTTCTGGCGGATGCTCGGCGCGAGCACTGACAAGAACCAGTCCCAGTCGATGACGCAGGTGCGCAGCTCGGCAGAGTTCGACGAGAAGGCCACCGCACTCGACGACGAGCAACTACGCAAGGCCGCCAAGCTGCTCAACCTCGAGGACCTGGCCGACTCCGCGGACATCCCGCAGTTCCTGGCCATCGCCCGGGTCGCCGCCGAGCGGGCGACCACGCTCAAGCCGTTCGACGTGCAGTTGCAGGGCGCGTTGCGGATGCTCGCGGGCGACGTCGTCGAGATGGCCACCGGCGAGGGCAAGACCCTATCGGGCGCGATCGCCGCCGCCGGTTATGCGATCGGCGGCCGCAACGTGCACGTCATCACGATCAACGACTACCTCGCCCGCCGCGACGCCGAATGGATGGGTCCGCTCATCGAGGCACTGGGTTTGACGGTCGGCTGGATCACCGCCGAATCGACACCCGAGCAGCGTCGCAAGGCCTACAAGTGCGACATCACCTACGCCTCGGTCAACGAGATCGGCTTCGACGTGCTGCGCGACCAACTCGTCACCGACGTCGACGACCTGGTGTCACCGAACCCCGACGTGGCGCTGATCGACGAGGCCGACTCGGTGCTCGTCGACGAGGCGCTGGTGCCGCTGGTGCTGGCCGGAACCTCGCACCGCGAGACTCCGAAAGTCGAAATCATCCGGCTGGTAGGCGAACTCGTCGCCGGTGACGACTACGACACCGACACCGACGGGCGCAACGTGCACCTCACCGAAAAGGGTGCGCAGAAGCTCGAGGCCAAGCTGGGCGGCATCGACTTGTACTCCGAGGAGCACGTCGGCGGCACGTTGACCGAGGTCAACGTCGCCCTGCACGCGCACGTGCTGCTTCAGCGCGACGTGCATTACATCGTTCGCGATGGCGCGGTGCACCTCATCAACGCCTCCCGTGGGCGCATCGCGCAACTGCAGCGCTGGCCCGACGGCCTGCAGGCCGCGGTCGAAGCCAAGGAGGGCATCGAGACCACCGAGACGGGCGAGGTGCTCGACACCATCACTGTGCAGGCGTTGATCAACCGTTATCCGACGGTCTGCGGAATGACCGGCACCGCCCTGGCCGCCGGCGAGCAGTTACGCCAGTTCTACAAACTGGGCGTCTCGCCGATCCCGCCGAACACTCCCAACATTCGCGAAGACGAGCAGGACCGGGTGTACGTCACCGTGGCCGCCAAAACCGACGCGATCATCGAGCACATCAAAGAGGTGCACGAGACCCGCCAACCGGTCCTGGTCGGCACCCGCGACGTCGCCGAGTCCGAGGAGCTGCACGAAAAGCTCGTCAAGGCAGGCATTCCGGCGGTCGTGCTCAACGCGAAGAACGACGCCGAGGAGGCCGCCGTCATCGCCGAGGCAGGTGCGCTCGGCTCGGTCACCGTGTCCACCCAGATGGCCGGCCGCGGTACCGACATCCGGCTCGGCGGTTCCGATGTCGACGACCACTCCGCCAAGAAGAAAGAGGTGGCCGAACTCGGCGGCCTGCACGTCATCGGCACCGGGCGCCACCACACCGAGCGACTCGATAACCAACTCCGCGGCCGCGCCGGCCGGCAGGGCGACCCCGGTTCCTCGGTCTACTTCTCCAGCTGGGAAGACGATGTCGTCGTCGCTCATCTCGAGCCGAGCAAGCTGCCAATGGAGACCGACGAGGACGGCCGCGTCGTCAGCCCCAAGGCACCCAGCCTGCTGGACCACGCGCAGCGCATCGCCGAAGGTCGGCTGCTCGACGTGCACGCCAACACCTGGCGCTACAACCAACTGATCGCCCAGCAGCGCGCGATTCTCGTGGACCGCCGCAACAAACTGCTCAGCACGACGACCGCGCGCGATGAGCTCAAGGAGCTGGCTCCGAAGCGCTACGAAGAGTTCGTCGAACAGCTCGGCGAGGACAAGCTCGAAAAGATCTGCCGGCTCATCATGCTGTATCACCTCGACCGCGGCTGGGCCGATCACCTGGCCTTCTTGTCCGACATCCGCGAGAGCATCCATCTGCGCGCGCTGGGACGGCAGAACCCGCTCGACGAGTTTCACCGGATGGCGGTCGACGCGTTCGCGTCGCTGGCCGCTGACGCGATCGAGGCCGCTCAGCAGACGTTCGAGACGGCGGCATCGATCGAGGACGAGCCGGGTGTCGATCTCTCCAAGCTGGCCAGACCGACGTCGACGTGGACGTACATGGTGCACGACAACCCGCTCAACGACGACACGATGTCAGCGCTGAGTTTGCCAGGGGTGTTCCGCTAGGTTTGGTCCATGACCGTGCCGTCTGGCCGGCGGCCTCCGGCGCCGGACGCCGCGTCCGGGAACATGCGTGACCGGGTGCTCACGGTGCCCAACGCGCTCAGTGTGCTGCGCCTGATCCTGGTTCCGGTCTTCCTGTACCTGCTGCTCGTGGCGCACGCCAACGCATGGGCGGTCGGCGTGCTGATGTTCAGCGGGTTCTCTGACTGGGCCGACGGCAAGATCGCGCGGCTGGTGGACAATCAATCGTCCCGGCTCGGGGAACTGCTCGATCCGGCGGTGGACCGGATTTACATGCTCGTCGTGCCGATCGCCATGGCGATTCACGGCTCGGTGCCGTGGTGGATCGTGCTGACGCTGATCGGGCGCGACGCCGTACTTGCGGCGACGCTGCCGATTCTGCGCGGCCGCGGGTTGACCGCGCTGCCGGTCACCTACCTCGGCAAGGCCGCCACGTTCGCGTTGATGTCCGGCCTGCCGCTGATCCTGCTCGGCCAGTGGGATGCGTTGTGGAGCCGTGTGGTTCTCGCGTGCGGCTGGGCGTTCCTGATCTGGGGACTGGCGATGTATCTGTGGTCCGGCGTGCTCTACCTGATTCAGGTCACGATGGTGGTGCGGCACCTGCCGAAGGCTTCGCGGCGATGACGCTGCTGGGCGGATATGACCCGGATGCCGGTCGCAACGCCCACAAGGCCGACAAGCCCACGCTGATTCCGCTCCCGTCGCTGCTTCGGTCGCTGTTGTCCGAGCATCTGGACCCCGGCTACGCGGCGGCGGCCGAGGCCAAGGCCGCCGGTAAGCGCCGCGCATGGTGGCAGGCCTGGGCGTGGCAGCTGGCCGGCGCGATGATGATCGCCGTGGTGTTCGCCGCCGCGATGGCCCAGGCCCGCACCACCGCACCGGGTATGCGCGAGACACAGCAGGTGCTGGCAGGCAGCGTGCGGTCGGCCGAAACCACTACCGACACCCTTGCGCAACGGCGCGACGCGCTGGCCGCAGAGGTCGACACCGTCCGGCGCAGCCGCCTGGAGGGCGACGCGCTCGGCCAACAACTGCTGGGCCAACTCGACGAGGCCAACCATGCGGCCGCGGCCACCGAGGTGGACGGGCCGGGCCTGAGCCTCACCGTCACCGATCCGGGCGTGTCAGCGGATCTCAGTGACGTGTCCAAGGGCCGGGTGCCGGGAAGCCAGCAGGTGATCTTGGACCGCGACCTGCAGCTGGTGGTCAATTCGCTGTGGGTCAGCGGGGCAGAGGCGATTTCGGTCGGCGGGGTCCGGATCGGACCCAACGTGACGATCCGGCAGGCGGGCGGGGGCATCCTGGTCGACAATCAACCGATCAGCAGCCCCTATGTGATCAACGCGATCGGACCACCGCATGCGATGCAGGACGTGTTGGACCGCAGCCCCGGACTGCAGCGGCTGCGCCTTCTGGAGGCCTCGTACGGGGTAGGGGTAGGCGTCAGCGCCACGGACACCATGACGCTGCCCGCCGGTTCGGTGCGAGAAGTCAACTTCGCCAGGCAGTTCGAGCGATAAGTGAGCGCAGATAGATGATCGGAATCGCGGCCCTCGTCGTCGGCATCGTGCTGGGTCTGGTGTTTCACCCGGATGTGCCTGAGTTCGTCGCGCCCTATCTGCCGATCGCGGTCGTCGCCGCGCTCGATGCGGTGTTCGGCGGGTTGCGCGCCTATCTGGAACGCATCTTCGATTCGAAGGTGTTCGTCGTGTCGTTCGTGTTCAACGTGCTGGTGGCCGCGCTCATCGTCTACGTCGGTGATCAGCTCGGCGTCGGCACGCAGTTGTCGACAGCGATCATCGTCGTCCTCGGCATTCGGATTTTCGGCAACGCAGCAGCGTTGCGGCGCAGGCTTTTCGGCGCATGAGCACCCGAAGACGACCGCGAGTGAGGAACGAGCGAGGACCGGAGCGAGCGGGAGTCGAGGTAGACAACCGATGAGTGAGCATCCGCCCCAGCACGCCGACGAACCCGATCGTCAGGGCCGGCACGAGCTGCCGGCCGACCAGCCGGCGCCCGAGATCGGCGAACTGCACGCCGGCGGGGTGGGCGGCGTGCTTCGGAGGGGACGCTCGCAGATCCTGTTCGGTGCGCTCGCGGTGCTGCTGTGCGTGCTGCTCGGCATCGCGATCGTCACCCAGGTGCGGCAGAACGAGTCCGGCGACTCGCTGGAGACGGCGCGGCCCGCGGATCTGCTGGTGCTGCTCGATTCGCTGCAGCAACGCGAGGCGGCCCTCAACACCGAGGTGAACGACCTTCAGCGCACTCTGGCGCAACTCGAGGCCTCCGGCAGCAGCGATCAGGCCGCGATCGAGAACGCCCAGGCCCGGCTGGCCGCACTCTCGATCATGATCGGCACCGTGGCCGCGACGGGACCGGGTGTGACGCTCACCATCACCGACACCACCCCCGGTGTGCCGGCCGAAACGCTGCTAGACGTGATCAACGAGTTGCGCAACGCAGGCGCCGAGGCCATGGAGATCCGCGGCGGGACCGCCGCCGTGCGCGTGGGCGTCGACACCTGGGTGGTCGGGGTGCCCGGCGCGCTGATCGTCGACGGGACGACGGTGAACCCGCCGTATTCGGTTCTGGCCATTGGTGATCCGCCGACGCTCGCCGCGGCGATGAACATTCCCGGCGGCGCGATGGACAGCATCGAGCGCGTGGGCGGCGCGATGGAGGTTGCGCAATCGGACCGCCTCGACATCACCGCCTTGCGGCAACCGAAAGCTCGCCAATACGCTCAGCCAGTCAAATGAGTTGCAGTCAAGGAGCGCAGTGAGCGAAATCCCAGCCGAGCTGTACTACACCGTCGAACACGAGTGGGTGCAGCGCACCGGCGACGACACCGTCCGCGTCGGTATCACCGACTATGCCCAGTCCGCACTGGGCGACGTGGTTTTCGTCCAGCTGCCAGACGTTGGCGCTGACGTCGGCGCCGGCGAGTCCTTCGGCGAGGTCGAATCTACGAAGTCAGTCTCCGACCTTTACGCGCCCGTCAGCGCGAAAGTCGTTGCGGTCAATGGTGATCTGGAGGCAAGTCCGCAGCTGGTCAACTCGGATCCGTATGGCGAGGGTTGGCTGGTGGACCTTCAGGTCGACGCGTCGGCTCTCGAGGAGGCGCTGGGCAACCTGCTCAACGCCGACGGCTACCGCGCCTCGGTGACCGAATGACGAGTTGTTAGGGTTCTGCAGACCGGAAGCCAACTACGGCGGATCCGGCGGTGGTGGACACAACGGCCTCCAGTGCGCGGTACGGTCGACACCAGACGAAATCATGGCCGGATGCCCGGCCGGGTATCGCCACGGCAGCCAGTGAGGAGCAGCGGGTGACGGAAAGAGACCAGAATTCTGGTGCTGACCAGACGTCTGACGAAGTCACCGTGGAAACGACATCGGTTTTCCGCGCCGACTTCCTCAACGAACTGGATGCTCCGGCGGCGGCGGGCGCTGAAGGTGCGGTGTCCGGGGTCGAGGGTCTGCCGGTCGGATCGGCATTGCTGGTCGTCAAGCGGGGCCCGAACGCCGGCTCGCGATTCCTGCTCGATCAGCCCACCACGTCGGCTGGTCGCCACCCTGACAGCGACATCTTCCTCGACGACGTCACGGTGAGCCGGCGGCACGCCGAGTTCCGGCTCGAGAGCGGCGAGTTCCAGGTCGTCGACGTGGGCAGCCTCAACGGCACCTACGTCAACCGCGAGCCGGTGGACTCGGCCGTGCTGGCCAACGGCGACGAGGTGCAGATCGGCAAGTTCCGGCTGGTGTTTCTGACCGGCCCCAAGGGCGACGACAGCGGTCCAGGCAGCTAGTGACGGCGATGAGCGCTCGCGCGAAGAGCTGATGATGCAGCCCGACACTCCCGCGCTTCCTGGGATGTCGATCGGAGCGGTCCTCGATCTGCTGCGACCGGACTTCCCGGACGTGACCATCTCCAAGATCCGGTTCTTAGAAGCCGAAGGGCTGGTCACACCGGAGCGCACCGCGTCGGGCTATCGACGGTTCACCGCCTACGACTGCGCGCGCCTGCGGTTCATCCTGACCGCTCAGCGCGATCAGTATCTGCCGTTGAAGGTCATCAAGTCCCAACTCGACGCCCAGCCGGACGGCGAGCTGCCGCAGACCGGATCCGGTTACGGCGTACCGCGTTTGGTCTCGGTGGCCGACTACGGCTCAGTCGTCACGCGGGATGACACTGCCACCGGGATCGCGGCGGTGGCGCCGACTCAGGTGCGGCTTTCGCGCGAGGACCTGCTCGCCCGGTCCGGGGTCGACGACGACCTGCTCTCCGCCCTGGTGAAGGCGGGAGTGATCACCACCGGTCCGGCCGGCTTCTTCGACGAGCACTCCGTGGTGATCGCCCAGTGCGCCCGCGCGCTGGCCGACTACGGCGTGGAGCCACGCCACCTGCGGGCGTTCCGCTCGGCCGCTGACCGGCAGTCGGATCTGATCGCTCAGATCGCGGCCCCGGTGGTCAAGGCGCCCAAAGCGGGCGCACGGGACCGAGCCGACGATCTGGCGCGCGAGGTTGCTGCGCTCGCGATCACCCTGCATACGTCGTTGATCAAGTCTGCGGTGCGCGACGTTCTGGATCGCTGAGGATTAGACTCGCTATTAACGGCTTCTTGGTGCGGAGGGCAGACACAGATGGGTGAGGTTCGTGTGGTCGGCATTCGCGTGGAGCAGCCCCAGAACCAGCCGGTGCTGCTGCTCCGGGAAGCCAACGGTGACCGCTACCTGCCGATCTGGATCGGCCAGCCCGAAGCTCAGGCGATTGTGCTCGAGCAGCAGGGTGTCGAGCCGGCGCGGCCGCTGACGCACGACCTGATCAGAGATCTCATTGCGGCGCTGGGGCATTCGCTCAAAGAGGTGCGGATCGTCGACCTGCAGGAGGGGACGTTCTACGCGGACCTGATCTTCGACCGCGACATCAAGGTGTCGGCGCGGCCGTCGGATTCGGTGGCGATCGCTCTGCGGGTCGGGGTGCCGATCTACGTGGAAGAAGCGGTTCTGGCCGAGGCTGGGCTGCTGATCCCCGACGAGAACGACGACGAAGCGTCCGGTGCGGTGCGCGAGGACGAGGTCGAAAAGTTCAAGGAATTCCTCGACAGCGTGTCGCCGGACGATTTCAAGGCGACCTGAGACGGGTTTTGTCACGGCTCGGCTTTGTCACGGATAAGTCTCGTCGTCTCCGACACGCGGCGCGGGTTTCTGTCAACTCCGTTTCGGGCAGCCATACTTTGGGGGCCGGACCGGTTGATGGGCAGTCGCGGGCTAGGCGGAAAGCGTATGCTCGACACACTCGGGCTTGGCAAATGTGCGCCCACGCAGGTCACAGACGCAGGTTCGATCGGCGAGAGGATTCGAAAGTGGGAGACACGCCACGTCAAGAGGAGCTGGATTTGTCCTCTGCCGACGGCCCCGCGCAATCGGATGTGACAGCGTCCAGCGAACCTGTGCAGGCGGGTCTGTTCCCCGACAACTCGGTTCCTGACGAACTCGTCGGCTACCGCGGTCCCAGTGCCTGCCAGATCGCGGGCATCACCTACCGGCAACTCGATTACTGGGCGCGTACCTCTCTTGTCGTGCCGTCGATCCGCGGCGCCGCCGGGTCCGGCAGTCAACGGCTGTACTCGTTCAAAGACATCCTGGTCCTCAAGATCGTGAAGCGACTGCTCGATACGGGCATCTCTTTGCACAACATCCGGGTCGCCGTCGATCATCTGCGCCAACGCGGGGTTCGCGACCTGGCCAACATCACGTTGTTCTCCGACGGCACCACGGTTTACGAGTGCACGTCCGCCGAGGAAGTGGTGGACCTGCTGCAGGGTGGACAGGGTGTGTTCGGAATCGCCGTTTCGGGGGCCATGCGGGAGCTGACCGGCGCGATCGCCGACTTCCCCGGTGAGCGGGCCGACGGCGGCGAATCGATCGCCGCACCCGAGGACGAGCTGGCCTCCCGTCGCAAGCACCGCGACCGCAAGATCGGCTGACGCCTTTGGGCCGCGGCGATTGTGCTGCGGATTCGCCACGCCGGTAGACTCGATGGCGCATCGCCCGCGTGCGGGAGAGTTTCGTGGCGGCCAGTCACGGACGCCGAAGGAGCAACACCTCTCCGTCAACCTCTCAGGCACAAGGACCGCACTCGGCCCCGATGCCTCTGGAAAGTGGTGAGCACGAAACTCACCCGCCCATGGGGAAAGGCACATGCCGAATCTCTCAGGCGCCCGCGACGGGTTGACGACAGAGGGAGAGGAACCCGCGGTTCCTCTATGCGTCTGGAGTGTTCGCAGTGTTCGACCATCAGCAGCCCAACTTCGCCGACCGCCACATCGGCCCGGACGCCGACGCCGTCGCGACCATGCTCGAGACCATCGGTGTGGGCTCGCTCGACGAACTCGCCGAGAAGGCGCTGCCCACGGGCATTCTCGACGCGCTGTCGGCCGACGGGGTGGCGCCGGGGCTGGACCGGCTTCCTGCAGCGGCAACTGAAGAGGAGGCTCTGGCGGAGTTGCGTGCGTTGGCCGACGCCAACACCGTCGCGGTGTCGATGATCGGCCAGGGCTACTTCGACACGTTGACCCCGCCGGTGTTGCGCCGCAACATCCTCGAGAACCCCGCCTGGTACACGGCTTACACGCCGTACCAGCCGGAGATCAGCCAGGGGCGCCTGGAAGCCCTGCTGAACTTCCAGACCATGGTCGGCGACCTGACCGGCCTCGAGGTCGCCAACGCCTCGATGCTCGATGAGGGGACCGCCGCCGCGGAGGCGATGACGTTGATGCACCGCGCGGTGCGCGGGCCGTCGAACCGGTTGGTCGTCGACTCCGACGTGTACCGGCAGACCGCCGCCGTGCTGGGCACCCGCGCCGAGCCGCTCGGCATCGAGATCGTCACCGCCGACCTGCGGCAAGGACTGCCCGAGGGCGACTTCTTCGGGGTGATCGCGCAGTTGCCCGGCGCCAGCGGGGCGGTCGTCGACTGGACCGACCTGGTGACCCAAGCCCACGAGCGCGGTGCGCTGATCGCGATCGGCGCCGACCTGTTGGCCATGACGCTGATCACACCACCCGGCGAGATCGGCGCCGACATCGCATTCGGTAGCACCCAAAGGTTCGGTGTGCCAATGGGGTTCGGCGGACCGCACGCGGGCTATCTCGCGGTGCACGCCAAGCACGCGCGGCAGCTGCCGGGCCGGCTGGTGGGGGTGTCGCTGGACGCCGACGGCGCACCGGCTTACCGGCTGGCGCTGCAGACCCGCGAGCAGCACATCCGTCGCGACAAGGCGACCAGCAACATCTGCACCGCGCAGGTGCTCCTGGCGGTCATCGCCGCGATGTACGCCAGCTACCACGGCGCCGACGGTTTGACCGGCATCGCGCGGCGCGTCCACGCTCGCGCGGAGGCAATCGCTTCTGCGCTCGGCGATGCGGTGGTGCACGACAAGTACTTCGACACCGTGCTCGCCAGGACACCGGGCCGCGCCGACGACGTGATCGCGGCGGCGAAGGCCAAGGGCATCAACCTGTGGCGCGTCGACGACGACCACGTCTCGGTCGCGTGTGACGAAGCCACCACCGAGACCCATGTGGCCGCCGTTCTCGAGGCGTTCGGCGTCACGGCCGCCGAACCGACGCCGTCGGTCATCGCGACGCGGACCTCGGAGTTCCTCACCCACCCGGCATTCACGCAATACCGCACGGAAACTGAGATGATGCGCTACCTGCGCTCCCTCGCCGACAAGGATATTGCTCTGGACCGCAGCATGATCCCGCTCGGCTCGTGCACCATGAAACTCAACGCGGCCGCCGAGATGGAGCCGATCAGTTGGCCGGAATTCGCCCGACAGCATCCGTTCGCACCCGCATCCGACACTCCGGGCATGCGCAAGCTGATCGCCGATCTGGAAACGTGGCTGACCGCCATCACCGGCTACGACGCGGTGTCTCTTCAGCCCAACGCCGGCTCGCAGGGAGAGTATGCCGGCCTGCTGGCGATCCAGGCCTACCACCTCAGTCGCGGCGAGGCGCAGCGCAACATCTGCCTGATCCCGTCGAGCGCCCACGGGACCAACGCCGCGTCGGCGGCGCTGGCGGGCATGCGCGTGGTGGTGGTGGCATGCAGGGAGAATGGCGACGTCGACCTCGACGACCTACGCGCTAAAGTTGCCGAGCACGCGGAAAACGTTGCGGCTCTGATGATTACCTACCCGTCGACTCATGGGGTTTACGAGCATGACGTGGAGGAGATCTGTGCCGCGGTGCACGACGTGGGCGGCCAGGTGTACGTCGACGGGGCGAACTTGAACGCGCTCGTCGGTCTGGCCCGGCCGGGACGGTTCGGCGGTGACGTCAGCCACCTCAACCTGCACAAGACGTTCTGCATCCCGCACGGTGGCGGCGGCCCCGGAGTCGGCCCGGTGGCGGTGCGCGCGCACCTTGCGCCGTATCTACCGGGCCATCCGCTGGCCGAAGAACTCGGCGCTGAGCTTACGGTGTCGGCGGCGCCGTACGGATCCGCCTCGATACTGCCGATCACCTGGGCCTATATCCGGATGATGGGCGCGGGCGGCCTGCGGGCGGCGTCGCTGACCGCGATCGCGTCGGCCAACTACGTCGCCCGCCGCCTCGACGAGTACTACCCGGTGCTTTACACCGGTGAGAACGGCATGGTCGCCCACGAATGCATCCTCGATCTGCGCACCATCACCAAGCAGACCGGCGTCACCGTCGACGATGTGGCAAAACGCCTGGCGGATTACGGGTTCCACGCCCCCACGATGAGCTTCCCGGTGGCCGGCACGCTGATGGTCGAACCGACCGAGAGTGAGAGCCTGGCCGAGGTCGATGCGTTCTGTGAAGCGATGATCGCGATCCGTGCCGAAATCGACAAGGTCGGCGCAGGCGTGTGGCCCGCCGAGGACAATCCGCTGCGGGGTGCACCGCACACCGCGGAATGCCTGCTGGTGTCCGACTGGGATCATGCGTACTCCCGCGAAGAGGCTGCCTATCCGCTGGGCAAGAACTACCGACCCAAGGTCTGGCCGCCGGTGCGCCGCATCGACGGCGCGTACGGCGACCGGAACCTGGTGTGCTCCTGCCCGCCGGTGGAGGCATTCGCCTGAGCGCGGCGGTGCGCGCCATGCCGGGCTAGGCCAGGAATTTCGCGATCGCCGCGCTCAGATCCGGCGAACTGGAACTCGCGAGGTTCTGGTAGTTGCCGCCGGTGGCCTCCGCGACGGCCTCCCAGGTTCCGCTGTCGGCGTCGGAGCCGAAGTCGATCACGTTCACCGCGACCGGACGCGCCCGATCGAAGGCCCCGCGGATGTACTGCTGCAGGCCCTCGCCGTTCAATGACTGGTCGGTGTGGGGGCCGGTGGTGATCACCAGCACGGAGTTGCCCTGTCCCTGACGGTAGTTCGCAAGCGCCTCGGTGTAGATCAGCCGAAGCGTGGTGAACGAAACGGCGCCGCCGCCCGACGCCGACTGTGCGTCGAGTGCTGCCGTCAGCGCCGCCGAGCGTGGTTGGCCGTCGAGCGGGTCGGCCAACGGCCCGGTGCTCACCTCTGACCGGCCTTCGGTGCCGTCGAAGGTCCACAGGCCCACCGCCGAACTCTGCGGCAGCGCCTGCAATCTGGCGTTGATCGCGGCCACCACGTTCTCCAGCCGGGATCTGCCGCCCTCATCGGCGGGCATCGACTGGTCGAGCATGATCGTCACGGCGGGGCTGCCCACCGGTGCGGTCAATGTGTTGGCCAGCGTGGCGCGCGCTGCGTTGTCGCCCACCGCCAACGGCTCGGCCACCGGAGCGAAATCGATGACGTCGCTCTGCGGCGGCGTGCCACCCTCGGTGCGGAACCCGGCCTTGGCGAGCTCGGCGAGTTGCTCGGGCTTACGCATGAAGCGCGCGAACTCGCTGGCCGCAGTCTGCTGTTCCTGCGACAACTCGTTGCCCGACAGCAGCACCGTCGGGTAATCGGCTATCGCGGTCGGCCCTGGCGGCAGCCACGACGCCACAGCGCTTTTCGCGTTCGGAAGCGAAGCGGCCCGCTGGAACAGCATCTGTTCGGTGGTGACGACGGCGTGCACCGGAGCGGCAGCGGGGTCTCGGGCGTTCAGCAGTGCGTCCATCGCCGTCGACGCCTTCTTGTCGGCCAGTTTGGGTTGGCCTGACATCAGCGTGTTCACCGCTGCGGTCCCGGCGCTGGGTGGCGCTCCCGAAGGCGCCGACGCCGCGGCGACCGCCTCGGCCGCCAGGTACGACGCATCGCTGTCGCCGCTGAGTGGCAAGGCGAGTCGCAGCGAGCCCCACCCGGGCAGATTCATCCCGTCCAGGGCGCGCGGATTGGTCTGCAGGTCGGGCAACGTGCGCCAGTTCTGCTGGGTGAGAGCCCTTTTCAGTTGCGGGCGGATGGCGAGCACGACGGGCGATGTCACCAGTGACCTGCTGTCGCTGACGGTCTGTGCGCCCGCGGTGGCCTCCAGGCGAGCCGCCGAGACCGAACTCGCCGGGATCCACAACGCGGGGCGCGCGCCGAGTTCGGCCGGCCAGTTACCGACGAAGCCGTTGACCACCTGATCGGAGTCGGCCGGTTTGACCTCGACCTTGACGCACCGGTCTCCGACCGGGGCCGCGGCGTCGTTGTAAGTCTTGGCCAGGGTCTGTATCGGCGTGGCGATCGACGGGTCGGCGATGACCGCGACGGACAGGTCGCCGTCGACGCATCGGGCCGCCGCGGCGTCGCTGCGGTTGGACAGCGCATCACCGAAAAACCGCCACAGGATGAACGCACCGACGATCACGACGACGCCGACGAGGGCGCCGATCACCCCGAGGCTGACTCCGCGCCTGCCTGCGGTCACCGCACGGTGGCTACCGGTCCATTCGCCACCTTCCCATTCGCCGCTGTGAGCGCCCGCCGAACGCGGAGCACGCGGTGGGGGAGTCGACCCTGCCGACGACGCCGGCTCGTTCTCGCTGTAATCGTCGTAAGCGTCGTAATCGGATGCGGTGTAACCGGTTCGAGTTGTCTGCGGCTCGTCGTCGTAGTCGGTGTCGCGGTAGTCCGCAGTGAGGTCGCCCGGAGCGTCGCGATCGGAGTCCTGGTGGCCGGGCCGACCGTAGTCCGATTCTGAGTACCCGGCGTAATCCTGGCCCGCGACGCCCGGTTCGGGGTGGCCCGACTCGCCGAAGCCGGGTCCGTAGTCGGACTCGTCGGGGAGGCCGAAGCGCTGGGTCGGCGGATCCTCAGAAAGCTCGTCGCCGATCGGTTCGTCGTCGTCAGGTCTGCTATGCCTGCCCACGCTCGCCCTCGTGCTTGCTGCCTCGCCGGGTCATCTTTCATCCACCGTTGTGCGTTGCCTTGTACTCGCGGCGGCGGCGGTGGAGGATCGGTTCGGTGTAGCCGTTCGGTTGCTGCGTACCCGACAGAATCAGGTCCTGCGCCGCCAGGAACGCGATGCTGTTGTCGGGGTCGGTAGCCATCGGCCGGAACTCGGGATCCTTTTCGTTCTGCTTGTCGACGACGGCGGCCATCCGGCGCAGGCTTGCTTTGACGTCGTCGGCGGTGATGACACCGTGGCGCAGCCAGTTGGCCAGCAGCTGACTCGAGATACGCAGCGTCGCACGGTCTTCCATCAACGCGACATCGTGGATGTCGGGCACCTTCGAGCAGCCGACACCCGCGTCGATCCAACGCACCACGTAGCCGAGGATCGACTGGCAATTGTTGTCGACCTCCTCGCGGATCTCCTCCGACGCCCATGCCAATTCCTTGGCCAGCGGGACGGTGAGCAGCTGGTCGATCTCGGTGCGCCGCTTGCCTTCGAGCTCTGAGTGCACGGCGTACACGTCGACCTCGTGGTAATGCATGGCGTGCAAAGTGGCCGCGGTCGGCGACGGCACCCACGCGGTGGTGGCGCCGGCCTTGGGCTGGCCGACCTTCTGCTCGACCATGTCGGCCATCAGGTCGGTCATGGCCCACATGCCCTTGCCGATCTGCGCGCGACCGGAGAATCCGGTGGCCAGCCCGATGTCGACGTTCTGGTCCTCGTAGGCCTTGATCCACTCGGTGCTCTTCATCGCACCCTTGCGGATCATCGGCCCGGCCTCCATCGAGGTGTGGATCTCGTCGCCGGTGCGGTCGAGGAAGCCGGTGTTGATGAACACCACGCGGTCGGCGGCCGCTTTGATGCAGGCCTTGAGGTTGAGGGTGGTGCGCCGCTCCTCGTCCATGATGCCGACCTTGAGCGTGTTCTGCGGCAGGCCGAGCACGTCCTCGACGCGGCTGAACAATTCGACGGTGTAAGCGACCTCGTCGGGGCCGTGCATCTTCGGCTTGACGATGTAGACCGAACCGGTCCGGCTGTTGACCAGCGGGCCGTTACCGTCGCCTGCCTTCAGGCCGTGCGCCGCGATGAGGCCGGTGAACAAGGCGTCCTGAATGCCCTCGAACACCTCCGTCTCTTCGCCGTTGGGCTCGGTTCTGACGATCGCGTCGTTGGTCATCAGGTGGCCGACGTTGCGCACGAACATCAGGCTGCGGCCCGGCAGCGTCAACTCGCCACCGTCCGGCGTGGTGTAGGTGCGGTCCTCGTTGAGCTTGCGGGTAAACGTCTCGCCGCCCTTGCTCACCTCTTCGGTCAGGTCGCCGCGGTTCAGTCCAAGCCAGTTGCGGTACCCGAGGACCTTGTCGTCGGCATCGACGGCAGCCACCGAATCCTCGAAGTCCATGATCGTGGTGACCGCCGACTCCAGCACGACATCCTTGATGCCCGCGGCATCGGTGGATCCGACCGGGGATTGCGGGTCGACCAAGATCTCGATGTGCAGGCCGTTGTTGACCAGCAGCACCGACCAGTCGGGGGAGCCGAGTTCGCCGGTGTAGCCGACGAACTGCTCGGGTGTGGCCAGCCCACTCGACTGGCCGTCGCTCAGGTCGATTGACAACTGACCGTCGTCGATCTTGAGGCCGGTCGCCTCACTCCACGAACCCGAAGCCAGCGGGGTCGCGCCGTCGAGGAACCGCCGGGCATAGGCGATGACCTTGTCACCGCGCACCTTGTTGTAACTGGTGCCCTTCTCCGCGCCATCCTCCTCGGAGATCACATCGGTGCCGTACAGCGCGTCGTAGAGCGAACCCCAGCGCGCGTTGGCGGCGTTGAGGGCGAACCGCGCGTTCAGGATCGGCACCACCAACTGGGGGCCCGCGGTTTTGGTGATCTCGTCGTCGACTCCGGAGGTGGTGATGGTGAAGTCGTCCGGCTCGGGCTGCAGGTACCCGATCTCGGTGAGGAAGTTCCTGTAGCCCTCGGGGTCGAGCGGCTCGATGACGTGCTGGCGGTGGTACTTATCGATCTGCGCCTGCAGTTCGTCGCGGCGCGCCAGCAGGTCCTGGTTCTGGGGGCTGAGGTCGGTGACCACCTTGTCGACACCCGCCCAGAAGCTGTCGGGGTCGATGTCGGTGCCGGGCAGCGCTTCGTTGTTGATGAAGTCGTACAACACCTGCGCCACGCGAAGGTTGCCCACCGTCACGCGATCACTCATCATTTCCTCCCTAAACGCCGTCGACCCAGCTTACCCGTGGGTAACGTGGCCTATTCGCCGCGGACGACGGCCTTCGCCGCCGACAGCAGTTCGCCGCAACGCGCGGTGAGCGCCGTCCGCAACGGGGCTGCCCGCGAAGCGATCTCCTGCTGAGCCCGAACGTATTCCGCACGACCGGCCGCTGTCTCGATCTCGATCGGTACAAATCCGTAGACGCGCAGATCATACGGGCTGGCCCGCATGTCCAGTGCACGCGCGTCGGCCGCCAGCTCCAAACAGTCCAAGATCAGGGAAGATTCGACGAGCGGTCCGAGTTTGTAGGCGAACTTGTACAGGTCCATGTTGGTGTGCAGACAGCCCGGCTGTTCCCAGCCGACCTGGTCGGTGCGTGTCGGGCGGCCCTCGTTGCGCCGAGTGGCCGGTTCGGTGAAGAATCGGAACGCATCGAAGTGGCTGCAGCGCAACGGCATCGACTCGACGACAGCGTTCGTTCCGGCGGCGCCGAGCCGCAGCGGTACCTGGGCATGACGTACGGTCGGCGCGCGATAGACCATCGCCCATTCGTGCAGGCCGAAGCAGTTCAACCGGGCCGGGCGCGACGCCGTCGCCCGGAGCAGGCCGTGCACGAACCGCACCGTGTCGGTGCGTGTGCTCAGGTATTGCCTGCTCACGGCGACCCCACCGTCGACCTGAACATAGCCGGTGCGGTCGAGATAGCGCTGCGCGCCGGCGAGCACGACCCCGTAGCCGGGGTGCCAGGTACGAAGCTGCCCCGGTCGCAGGCTGTAGTAGGTGAACAGGAAATCCCACACCGGGTGCGGCTTACCGTCGGCGGGCCGATACGTGTCGAGCAGCGCATCGGCCCGGCGGCGGTGTTCTTGCTCACGAATGGTCCAGTCGCCGGTGCTGAGCAGTGCGCCGTCAGACACCGTCGCGCGGAGCGCGACATCAGACACGGTGGGTCCCGTCGCGCACCGTGCCCACGAGATCCTCGACAAGGTCCTCCAGCGCAACGACGGCCGACACGCGGCCGTCGGACGCGGTGACCAGCGCGAGGTGGCTGTTGATCCGGCGCAGCCGCGACAGCGCGTCGGGCAGCGGCAACGACGCCGGAACCAGCGGCAGCGGACGCACCATCGAGAAGTCCAGCACCGCGTCGGGATCGTCGACCAGGTCCAGAACGTCCTTGATGTGGACGAAGCCGACATATTTGCCGGAGTCGTCGGTGATCGGGAAGCGCGAGTAGCCCGTCTCGGCCAGCGCCTGTTCGATGGCGCCGACGGTAGGGCCCAAGCCTTCGCCGGCCACCGGGACGGCCCGGATGTCGGTCAGCGGTACCGCGACGTCGCTGACGACGCGGTTGCGGATCTGCAGCGCGCGGGTGAGGCGACCGTGTTCCTCCGGGTCGAGCAGGCCTTCGGACAGGGACTCGGCGATCATCTCCGACAATTCGACGGTCGACACCGTCACCTCGAGTTCGTCACGGGGTTCGACGCGGAATGCCCGCAGCGTCCTGTTGGCGCACCAGTTGTAGAACGCGATGAACGGGCGCGCGAGCCGGATGTAGACGAGGTACACCGGGATCAGCAACATGGCCGTGGACTCCGGCCCGGCGATCGCGATGTTCTTGGGCACCATCTCGCCGAGAAGCACGTGCAGCGTCACCACAACTGACAGCGCGATGACGAACGACACCGTGTGCAGCACCGCATCGGGGATGCCGAAGAGGCCGAACGGCTTCTCCAGCAGGTGCGCGACAGCGGGCTCTCCCACGCGGCCGAGAAGAATCGAGCAGATCGTGATACCCAGCTGAGCGCCCGCCAGCATCAGTGACAGGTTCTCGCCCGCGCGGATCACCGTGACTGCGCTGCGCTTGCCCTGTTCGGCGAGCGCTTCGAGCCGGTCCCTGCGCGCCGAGATCAACGCGAACTCGGAGCCGACGAAGAACGCGTTGAGCCCGAGCAGGAACACGGTCAGCAGGACGCCGAAAACGTCACCCATCAGGCCTCGCCCTCGCCGTTGGAGTGCCGGGGCAGCTCGGTGAGCTTGAGTTGGTCGATCCGGCGGCCGTCCATGTTCACCACGGTGGCGCGCCAGCGCACCGGATCCTCGAGGGGAGCGTCCGGGTCGAACGCCGTCAGCTCCACGGACTCACCGGCCTCCGGAATGTGGCCGAGTTCCTGCAGCACCAGCCCGCCGATGGTCTCGTAGTCGCCTTCGGAGGCACGGAATCCGGTCGCGTCGGCGACTTCGTCGATACGCAGCAGCCCCGAGACCTGCCATCCGCGGCCGGCCTGCACGACATCCGGCGGTTCCACGTCGTGTTCGTCGCGGACGTCGCCGACGATCTCCTCGATCAGATCTTCGACCGTGACCATGCCGGCGGTGCCCCCGTACTCGTCCACGACGAGCGCGGTCTGCAGCCCGTTGGCCCGGATTTGCTCCATCACGGCGTCGCCGTCCAGCGTCGAGGGCACCTTGGCCACCGGCAGAGCCAGCGTTGCCAACCGGGTGGTGTCCCGCCGCCCGTGCGGGACCTCGAAGACCTGTTTGACGTGCGCGATGCCGATCGTTTCGTCGAGATCGCCGCGGATGATCGGGAACCGTGAGTGGCCCGTTCTGATGGCGGTGGCCACCAGGTCGGCCACGGTGTCGTCGGCTTCTAGCGCCTCGATCTTGGACCGCGGTGTCATCAACTCCTCGGCGGTGCGCTCACCGAACTGCAGAGAGCGGTCGACCAGCACCGCTGTGACCGGATCCAGCGATCCTCGGCGCGCCGAGGTGCGCACCAACGACACCAGTTCCTGCGGGGAGCGCGCCGAGCGCAGTTCCTCGGCCGGCTCGATGCCCATCCGGCGCAGAATCCAGTTCGCCGTGCCGTTGGTCATCCGGATCAACGGGGTGAACAGCATCGAGAACACCAACTGGGGACCCGCCGACCAGCGTGCCGTCGGAACCGGCCGCGCCACCGCGAGGTTCTTGGGCACCAGCTCGCCGAACACCATCGACAGTGACGTCGCGATCAGAATGGCCAGCGCCAAAGCCAGCCCACTGACGAACTGCTCGGGCACCCCGATTGCGCTCAAGCCGGGGTCGATCAGCCGCGCGACCACCGGTTCGGCGAGGTAGCCGGTGGCCAGGGTGGTGATCGAGATGCCCACCTGAGCGCCCGACAGCTGAAAAGACAGCGTCCGGTGGGCCCGGCTCACCATCTGGTCGCGCCGGTTGCCACTGCGGGCATTGGCCTCGACCGTGCTGCGCTCGAGCGCCGTCAACGAGAACTCGGCAGCGACGAATACTGCCGTGCCTGCCGTGAGCACCACGATGGCGAGCACCGACAGCAGGGTCATGGTGACACTCATCGCGTCCTCGATCGGGGGTCGCCGGGCCCGGTGCCCGGCCGACTAGAAGAGGGCTCGGCGTCGGCAGGCTCGTGGGACGGCTGCTCGGCCCGGAAGCCTGAAGCCTCGACGGGTGCCTGCGGCACGGGTTCCCTTTCACGTAGACGGCGGTGAAGAACCCATGGTAACGGGTGCCGTCGGGGTGACCGTGGTGCCCGACTCACCAACCGGACGGGAGCGGATGCCCCTCGGCGAACCCGGCGGCGGACTGAACGCCGAGCACCACCTTGTCGTGCAGTGCGGCGAGATTCGCGGCGCCGACGTAGGTGCAGGTGCTGCGCACGCCGGAGGTGATGTGGTCGAGCAGATCCTCGACACCGCCGCGCGACGGGTCGAGTCCCATCCGCGAGGTCGAGATGCCCTCCTCGAACAACGCCTTGCGGGCCCGGTCGAACGCGCTGTCGGCGGCCGTGCGTGCGGCCACCGCGCGTTTGGACGCCATGCCGTAGCTCTCCTTGTACGGCTGGTTCTCGCGGTCGCGCATCAGGTCGCCCGGCGACTCGTAGGTGCCGGCGAACCAGGAACCGATCATCACGTTCGACGCCCCGGCGGCCAACGCGAGAGCCACGTCGCGCGGATGCCGCACACCCCCGTCGGCCCACACGTGACCGCCGAGTTGCCTTGCGGCAGAGGCGCATTCGACCACTGCCGAGAACTGAGGGCGCCCGACGCCCGTCATCATCCGGGTAGTGCACATCGCACCGGGACCGACGCCGACCTTGACGATCGAGGCGCCTGCGGAGATCAGGTCCCTGGTGCCCTCGGCGGACACCACGTTGCCCGCGGCGATCGGCAGCCCGAGGTCCAAAGACGCCACCGCCTCGACCGCGTCGAGCATCCTGAGTTGGTGGCCGTGCGCGGTGTCGATGACCAGCAGGTCGGCACCCGCCTCGGCGAGACCGCGGGCCTTGGCGCCGACATCGCCGTTGATGCCGACCGCGGCCGCGATGCGAAGCCGACCCCTGGCGTCGACTGCGGGCGAATAGATGCCTGCGCGGATCGCCCCGGTGCGGGTGAGGACACCGGCGAGTGTGCCGTCGGCTTCGGTCAGCACCGCGACGTCGACCGGAGCGTGTTCGAGCAGGTCGAAGACCTTGCGGGGGTCGGTGCCGACCGGCGCGGTGACGAAGTCGGACACCGCCACGTCACGGACTCGTGTGAAGCGGTCGACGCCCACGCAGTTGGCGTCGGTCACCAGGCCGATCGGGCGCCCCTCGAAGACCACCACCGCCGCGCCATGAGCGCGCTTGTGGATGAGGGCGGTCGCGTCGGAAACCGAGTCGTCCGGACCCAGCGTCACCGGGGTGTCCACCACCAGGTCGCGGCTCTTGACGAAATCGACCGTCTCCTGCACCGCAGAGATCGGAAGATCTTGTGGCAGAACGACGATCCCGCCGCGGCGAGCGACGGTTTCGGCCATCCGCCGTCCGGCCACCGCCGTCATGTTGGCCACCACTACCGGAATCGTCGTCCCCGATCCGTCGGACGTCGCGAGGTCGACGTCCATTCGCGACTGCACGTCCGATCGTCCGGGGACGATGAAGATGTCGTCGTACGTCAGGTCGTAGGGGGGCCGGTGGCCATCAAGGAAACGCATCACCGGCCATTCTAGTTGGCCCGTTCACCCCGCCGAGCAGACGCAAAACTGCCCTATTTCACCTCGAAATGGGCAGTTTCGCGTCTGCTCGCGCGGGAGAAAGCTAGGATTCGACTTCGCTGCGGTCGCCGCTCCACAGCGTGTGGAAGCGCTTCTCGGGATCGGTGTCGGTGCGCCCGTACGTGTGGGCGCCGAAGAAGTCGCGCAGTCCCTGCGTGAGCGCCGCGGGCAGACGTTCCTCACGCAGCCCGTCGTAGTAGGACAGTGCCGAGGAGAACCCGGGGATAGGGATGCCCAGCTGGGTCGCCGTCACGACCACGCGCCGCCAGCTGTCGATGGCCGACTCGATGGCGCTGCGGAAGTACGGTGCCACGATCAGCGTCGGCAGGTCCGGGTCCTCGTCGAAGGCATCCTTGATCCGGTTGAGGAACTTGGCCCTGATGATGCAGCCGCCGCGCCAGATCGTGGCCAGGTCGCCCGGCGTGATGTTCCAGTCGTACTCGGCGCTGCCCGCCTGGATCTGGTTGAAGCCCTGCGCGTAGGCGATGATCTTGGAGGCGTACAGCGCCTGACGCACATCCTCGGTGAATTTCTCGGCGTCGCTTGGGTTTTCGCCGAGATCACCCGAAGCGAGCCCGGTGGTGGCCTTGCGCTGGGTGACCGAGCCGGACAGGGCGCGCGCGAATACCGCCTCAGCGATGCCGGTGACCGGCACCCCGAGGTCCAGCGCGGACTTCACCGTCCAGCGGCCCGTGCCCTTCTGCTCGGCCTCGTCGAGGATCACGTCCACCAGCGGCTTGCCGGTCTTGGCGTCGGTGTGGCGCAGAACTGTCGCGGTGATCTCGACCAGGAAGCTGTCGAGGTCGCCCTTGTTCCACTCGTCGAACACGTCGGCGATCTCACCCGCGGACTTGCCGAGGCCGTCGCGCAGCAGTTGATAGGCCTCGCCGATCAACTGCATGTCGGAGTACTCGATGCCGTTGTGCACCATCTTCACGAAATGCCCTGCGCCGTCAGGCCCGATGTGCGTGCAGCACGGTGTGCCGTCGACGTGGGCGGAGATCTCCTCGAGCAGCGGGCCAAGCGACTTGTACGACTCGGCCGGCCCGCCGGGCATGATCGACGGTCCGTTCAGGGCACCCTCCTCGCCACCGGAGATGCCCGCGCCGACGAAGTGCAGGCCACGCTCCCGCATCGCCTTCTCCCGACGGATGGTGTCGGTGTAGAGCGCGTTGCCGCCGTCGATGATGATGTCGCCTTCCTCCATCGCGTCGGCGAGCTCGTTGATGACGGCGTCGGTAGGGTCTCCGGCCTTGACCATTATCAACACCCGGCGCGGTTTCTCAAGTGCGGCAAGGAATTCCGGAATGGTCTCGCTGCGAACGAAGTTGCCGTCCGAGCCGTGGTCCGCCAGCAGCGCGTCGGTCTTGGCGACCGAGCGGTTGTGCAGTGCGACCGTGTAGCCGTGCCGGGCGAAGTTACGCGCGATGTTCGAGCCCATCACGGCCAGGCCGGTGACGCCGATCTGAGCGGTAGCGGTGGACGAGGCGGACGCGTCGGACGAGCTCATTCGGGCAGCCTTTCGTTGTTTTGTTATGACGAACGCTTCTTCGGGCGGACTTATCCCTATGCGGTGAACAGTCGATGAAGTTCGGTCAGCCACGGCACGGCGACCGCGATGGTCGGCACGAACAGCACCGCTGCTGCCGCCAGGTACGCCGCCCCGGCCAGCACCAGGCTGTTGCCTTGGCCGCCAAGTCGGCGCACGCGCAGCACCGTCGTCGGGCCGCCCGCGGCCAGGGCGCCCGAGGGCGTGCGGCCGGCCGCGCACGCGACCAGCGCCCGGGCCAGGGGAGTGGGACCGGCGATGCGCACGGCCGCGTCGTCGGCGAGCATCTCGATCAGCAACCGGACCGCGTCCAGGGCACTGGCGCTGCGGACGAACCGAGGAAACGCCGCGTGCACCGCGGTGAACATCTCGAGGACGAGGTCGTGGCGGGCCCGCAGGTGCGCACGCTCGTGGGACAGGATGGCCGCAACCTCGTTGTCGGCCAACGTCGTCAACGTCCCCTCGCTGACGACCACCCGGCTGCGGACGCCGGGCAGGCAGTAGGCGAGGGGCTGATCGACGTCGAGAATGCGCAGGCCGCTTTTCTGTGACTTACCAACCAGATCGACCACCATTCGGTGGTGCGCACGGCGACGCCTCGTGGCGATGGCCACCTCGATCACCGCGACGATCAACCGCACACCGATCACCAGGGTGAGCGCGAACACCGCGACGTAAGCGATCCACAAAGGCCAGCCGAGAACCGCGATCTCACTGGTGATGGTGGCCGTCGGCCTGCCGTCAGGGCCCGGCGCGAACAGGCGGCTCGCGATCGCGATGCCCGCCGAGAACGCCGACAACACGGCAGCAAGAGCGATGGCCTGCCACAACACGATCGAGGCCCGCGGCGCGCGGGTGGTCCACGTCGCCCGCGCCAACATCGCGGGCACCGGTCCCGACAGGACCAGCGCCATCACGGTGAAGGCCAGCGCGGACACGCTGTCAGTGTCCCTCAGCCAGTACCCGGACCGCCAGCGGGCGGCGGTATCCGATGCTTGGTTTCCAGTTCGGCCAGCGCGCGACGCAGTGCGTCGGCTTCGTCAGCGCCCACCCGCTCGACGAAATGGACGAGCGCCGCCTCCCGACTGCCGGAGTCGGACACTTGATCGAGCGCGTCGACCATCAGCCCTGCGACGAGTTCATCGCGGCCGTGGGTCGGGGCATACCGGTGGGCCCGGTCGTCACGGTGCTGCACGACCAAATTCTTCTTCGCCAGCCGCTGCAGCACGGTCATGATCGTGGTGTAGGCCAGGTCGCGTTGAGCCGAGAGCGCCTCATGCACCTGGCGCACGGTTTGGGGTTCGCGCGCGGACCAGAGGTGGTCCATCACCGCGCGTTCGAGTTCCCCTAGACGCGTCAACTTGGCCATTCGTAGTTCATCTCCTAGAGACGGTAGATCCAGCTTACTACGGGTTTACTACGGCGTGTCGTATCTCGCAGAGTGGACTTTGTTCCTACACCCGCTGACAACGACCTGCCGCCGCACTCAGCCGTGGTCACCGGCCCTTCTGTTGCCCTTGTGAGTCCAGTCACACGCCTCTAGCCGTCAGACGGCGTCTAGCTATAGTAAGGCTAACCTAACTCACTTCGGAGGTGCCATGACGGTCGTCATCGACGACCCGCTGATCGCGAGCATGACGATCAAGCGGACGCTGCCACTGCATGAGTCCAGCCGGCGGCTGCGAGCGCTCTATCCCGAGTGTCCGCGCGTGTACGGCGTTGCGGTGATGGGTGACCTGTCGCGGCGCCGGTGGTGGCCGCTGGCCGAGGCGCTGACCGGCGACCGGCTGCACGCGATGTTCGAACTCGCCGCCGAGGAGACCGACAGCAGGCCCGCGGTGACCCAGCAGTTGGCCGCGACGCTGGCGCACGTCGTGATCGGCCGGGTGGTTCCGCTCATGGTGCTAGAGGGCCGGGCCTGGGACACCGGATTGGAGAACCTATGGGTACATGTCGATTCGGAGGGCGCGATCGACTGGGTGGGCGTCGTGAACCCGACCCTGCGGGCACTACCGGACGACCCCTACTTCGATGAGCGCCGATACGTCCGCGTGGGTCACACGGCTCGCGACGGCATCGTGGCGCTGCCCAACGAGGCGGCCCTGACGACGTGGGTCGCCCACCGCAGCCATCGTGCCCTTGAGCCGCTTTTCGCCGAGCTTGCCGCGATCAGCGACGGAGCCATGTCGATAGCGGCGATGTGGCACATCGTGGGCGGCGCGGTAGTGAGCGCGGCGACGCAGGTGCCCTTGCTGGCGGGGTCCAGCGAGGTGACCAGCATGCGTCGGGCTCAGGCGATGCTCGACGCGCTTGTCGGGTTCGGACTGCCGGTGCGAGGCGACCGACGGAGGGAAGGCCTTGCAAAATTAGGGCAGCCTTGCCTATCCTCTACATCAGTTGGTCGGCGAAATTGAACGTGAACCACCGGACCGCACCGGAGTCCTGAGGGCTGCAGAGACTCCCGGTCCACACGAAGGACGGGCCTCACGCCTTATGGCGTGAGGCCCGTCCCCATGTCTGGGGCTTACTTGTCGACCGCGCCGCCACTGTCGACCCAGTCGCTGAAGGCGCCGAGGTTGTACACCTCGTGGTAGCCGAGTTCCTTGAGGGCCTGCCCCGACAACGCCGATCGCCCACCGGAAGCGCAATAGACGATCACGGTCTTGTCCTTGGCGAGATTTTCGTCGTGGTACGGGGATTCGGGGTCGGCCCGAAACTCGAGCATGCCTCGCGGCACGTGCACCGCGCCGGCCACCTTTCCGCTCTTCTCCACCTCGGGCGCGTCGCGCACATCGACGACCACCACGTTGCCCGCGGCGATCTTGTCCTGGGCTTCTGCCGGGCTGATCCGGGGCACCACCGCGTTGGCGGCTTCCACCAGTTCCTTCGCACTCTTGGTCATGCCGGAACGATAGCTCCGCACCCTGCGGGCGGCGGGCCGAAATCGAGCGTGTAGACACGACTGCGTGACGACGGAAGTACCCGCAGAACTCGGCAAGGGATTCGACAGCCAACTCGGGGTGACTTACCTGGAACTCGGCCCCGACGGTGGGCGCGCTCAGGTGCAGATCCACGAGAAATTGTTGCAGCCATGGGGCATTGTGCACGGGGGCGTGTACTGCTCGGTCATCGAAGGGCTGGCGAGTGTGTCGGGCCAGATCTGGCTGTCCGAGAACGGGGGCGGTCACGTGGTCGGGGTCAACAACAACACCGATTTCCTGCGCGCGATCTCCGCGGGCACGGTGACGGCCGAGTCGACGCCGATTCACCGTGGCAGGCGCCAGCAGCTGTGGCTCATCACGATCACCGACGAGAAGGAACGCGTCGTCGCTCGCGGCCAGGTGCGGTTGCAGAACCTGCCGCCCGAGTAACGGGCGGACACGGCCACGCTGCCGAGCGCGTTGCCTCGTGGCAGGATCGCGCACTATGCGTTTAACGCCGCATGAACAGGACCGGTTGCTGATCTCCTATGCGGCCGAGTTGGCGCGCCGGCGGCAGGCGCGCGGACTGAAGCTCAACCATCCCGAGGCCGTCGCGGTGATCACCGACCATCTTCTCGAGGGCGCCAGGGACGGCCGCACGGTGTCGGAGTTGATGACCAGCGGCCGTGCGGTGTTGAACCGCGACGAAGTGATGGAGGGCGTACCGGAGATGCTGCACGACGTCCAGGTCGAAGCGACATTCCCGGACGGCACCAAGCTGGTGACCGTCCACGACCCGATCGCATGATCCCCGGAGAGGTCGCGTTCGGCGACGGCGACATCGAGATCAATTCCGGCGCGACGCGAGTTTCGGTGGAGGTCGTCAACACCGGTGATCGGCCGGTTCAGGTCGGCAGCCACGTACACCTGCCGCAGGCCAACGCCGCCCTGTCGTTCGACCGCGACGCGGCGTACGGCCACCGACTCGACATTCCGGCGGGCACCGCGGTCCGCTTCGAGCCCGGCGTCGGGCAACGGGTTTCGCTGGTACCGCTGAGCGGTAAGCGCGAGGTCCCCGGGCTCAGCCTGAACCCGCCCGGCCGATTGGACGCCTCATGACCGCACTGTCCCGGGCCCGGTACGCCGCGCTGTTCGGGCCGACCACCGGTGACCGGATCCGGTTGGCCGACACCGACCTGTTCGTCGAGATCACCGAAGACCGCAGCGGCGGACCCGGTCTCGCGGGCGAGGAAGCCGTCTTCGGCGGCGGCAAGGTGCTTCGCGAGTCGATGGGCCAGTCGAGGGCCACCCGCGCGCAAGGCGCGCCCGACACGGTGATCACCGGCGCAGTGATCATCGACCACTGGGGAATCATCAAGGCCGACATCGGCATTCGCGATGGGCGTATCACGGCCATCGGCAAAGCGGGCAACCCGGACATCATGGCCGGCGTGCATCCGGACCTGGTGGTCGGCCCGTCGACCGAAATCATCGCGGGCAACGGACGCATCCTGACCGCGGGTGCCATCGACTGCCATGTTCACCTCATCTGCCCTCAGATCATGGAGGAGGCGCTCGGCGGCGGCATCACGACGATCGTCGCCGGCGGCACCGGGCCGGCCGAGGGCAGCAAGGCCACCACCGTCACTCCGGGCGCGTGGCACCTGGCCCGCATGCTCGAGTCGCTGGACTCCTGGCCGTTGAACGTCGCGTTACTCGGCAAGGGCAACACCGTGTCCGCCGAAGCGATGTGGGAGCAACTGCGCGGCGGCGCAGCGGGATTCAAGCTGCACGAGGACTGGGGCACCACACCGGCCGCCATCGACGCCTGCCTGACGGTCGCCGACGAGGCGGGAATTCAGGTCAACATCCACACCGACACGCTCAACGAGATGGGCTTCGTCGAGAACACACTCGCGGCGGTGAAGGGCCGCTCGATCCACGCGTATCACACCGAAGGCGCAGGCGGCGGACACGCACCGGACATCATCACGGTCGCCGCAGAGCCCAACGTGTTGCCGAGTTCGACCAACCCCACGCGGCCGCACACGGTCAACACGCTCGACGAACATCTCGACATGCTGATGGTGTGCCACCACCTCAACCCCAGCGTCCCCGAGGATCTCGCGTTCGCCGAGAGTCGCATCCGACCCTCGACGATCGCCGCCGAGGACCTGCTTCACGACATCGGCGCCATCTCGATGATCGGCAGCGACGCACAAGCCATGGGCCGCATCGGCGAAGTCGTGCTGCGCACTTGGCAGACAGCGCATGTGATGAAGCGACGCCGCGGTGCGCTGGACGGCGACACGTCGGGCAGCAGAGGAGCCGACAACAACCGCGCCATGCGTTATGTCGCGAAATACACCATCTGCCCGGCGATCGCCCACGGTCTCGACAGTGAGATCGGCTCCGTCGAGGTCGGCAAGCTCGCCGATCTGGTGCTGTGGGAGCCGGCGTTCTTCGGTGTCCGCCCGCACGCGGTGCTCAAGGGCGGCATGATCGCGTGGGCTGCGATGGGCGATGCGAACGCGTCCATCCCGACGCCGCAACCGGTCCTGCCCCGGCCGATGTTCGGCGCGGCACCCGCGGCGGCGTCGGCGACGTCGGTGCATTTCGTTGCCCCGCAGGCGATCGAGGACGGCCTGGCCGACCGCATCGCCGTCAACCGCCGACTGGTGCCAGTCAAGGATGTGCGCAGGGTCGGCAAGGCCGATATGCCGCACAACGACGCGATGCCGCGCATCGAGGTCGACCCCGACACATTCACGGTGCGCATCGACGGCGACGTCTGGCAGGAGCAGCCGGCAGTCGAACTGCCCATGGCGCAGCGGTATTTCCTCTTCTGATGTCTGCGCTCTCGACGCTGCTGACGCTCTCTGATTCGCGGCTGCCGACCGGCGGACACGTGCACTCCGGCGGCGCCGAGGAGGCGGTGACGAGCGGGCTGGTCGTCGACCTCCCGACACTCCGCGCGTTTCTTCGCCGCCGCATCCGCACCACCGGCCTGGTCACCGCGTCCGTCGCGGCGGCGCTGCATCGCGGCGCACTCACGGTCACCGAGGCCGATCGCGAAACCGACGCTCGCACACCGGCTCCCGCGGCACGCAGGGCCTCGCGCGCACAGGGCCGCGGTCTGGTGCGGCTCGCTCGTCGCGTCTGGCCGCAGTCCGACTGGGATGCGCTGGGCACCGCACCGCACCTTGCCAGCGCGAGCGGCGCCGTCGGCGCGGCAGCCGGGATGGCACCCGAGCAGACGGCGCTGTCGGTCGTCTACACCACGATGACGGGTTCGGCGACGGCCGCCCAGCGGTTGTTGGCCCTCGACCCCGGCGACGTCGCGGCCCTGACGTTCGAACTGTCCGCGCTGTGCGACCAGACCGCCGCGGAAGCGGGTAAGGACCTGGCCGACCTGTCCGATCCGCTGCTCGACGTGCTCGCGCAACGGCACGCCGCACGCGAGCGACCTCTCTTCGTTTCCTGAAGTCTCGGCGAAAGGACCACCATGCCACCGCATTTCCTCGACGGAGAACCACACCGCCATACGGAACGTCCGAAACGCGTTCGCACGCCGGGCGAACCCCTGCGCATCGGCGTCGGCGGGCCGGTCGGCTCCGGCAAGACCGCTCTGGTCGCGGCCCTGTGCCGGCAACTGCGCGACGAACTCTCGCTCGCGGTGCTGACCAACGACATCTACACCACCGAGGACGCGGATTTCCTGCGGCGGCACGCCGTCCTGCCGGACACGCGCATCGCGGCGGTGCAGACCGGCGGCTGTCCGCACACGGCGATCCGCGATGACATCACCGCCAATCTGGATGCCATCGACGACCTCATCGCCGGCAACGACCGACTCGACCTCATCCTCGTGGAGTCCGGCGGCGACAACCTGACCGCGACGTTCTCCTCAGGTTTGGTGGACGTGCAGATCTTCGTCGTCGACGTCGCGGGCGGCGACAAGGTGCCGCGCAAGGGCGGGCCTGGGGTGACGTACTCGGATCTGCTGGTGATCAACAAGACTGACCTGGCGCCGTTGGTCGGAGCGGATCTCGACGTGATGCGCCGCGATGCCGCCGCGGTGCGTGACGGGCGGCCGTTCGTGCTGATCTCGCTGACCGACGATCCCACTGCCACCGACGTGTTGTCGTGGGTCCGCGAGCAACTGCGGGTAGCGGTGCCTTGAGATCCGACGTCGTCATCGTCGCCACGGCCGGCCGACACCCGCGCATCGAGTCGTCCGGCGGCCTTGCGGCGCGCCGCACCGAGCCCGACACGGTGCATCTGGTCTCGACGGCCGCGACACCGCTTGGCGGGGATGCCATTCACGTGCGCGTCATCGTCGAGTCGGGGGCGCGGCTGCGGCTGCGCTCGGCTGCGGCAACGGTGACGTTGCCCGGCGCGGTCACCGTCGAATCACACGCGGTGTGGACCGTGGAGGTGGCGGGCGCGCTGGACCTCGACCCCGAGCCCACGGTCGTTGCGGCGGCATCCCGGCATTTCACGACCACCCGCCTTCAGCTCGCGGACGCGGGTCTGATCCGCCTGCGCGAGCGCATTCAGATCGGCAGATCCGGTGAGCGACAGGGATTCTGGTCCGGAACCCTGCACGCCGACATCGACGGCGCACCTCTGCTGCGGCATCGCATCGAACTCGGCAGCGGATCGGTGGCCGACGACGAAATCGACGCGCCGCTGGCGTGCGTCAGCGAATTGCACTACCCCGCGGCACATGCCGAGACCTCGGGCACCGTTTTGGCACTGGCAGGCGGGGGATGCCTGTCGACGTGGCAGGGCCAGCGCCTTTAACTGGCCGCCTTCTCGGTGTCCTGGACGGCCGCGGCGATCTCTTCGAGTTCCTCGATCCTGGTGCGGGCGTAGGCCTGTTGCTCGGTGATATAGAGGTTGCCCCGCGAGGTGGACAGGAACGTCACTGTCCACGACAACAGCGTGGTGATCTTTCGGCGGAACCCGACCAGGTACACCAGGTGCAGCATCAGCCAGGCCAGCCAGGCGATGAAGCCGCCGAATTCGACGGGGCCGATCTTGGCCACCGCGGAGAACCTCGACACCGTGGCCATCGACCCCTTGTCGAAGTACTGGAACGGTTCGCGTTCAGCGGGGTCGGCGCCCTTCAGCTCGGCCTTGATGGCGTTGGCGGCGTACTTGCCCCCCTGGATCGCGCCCTGCGCCATGCCGGGAACGCCCTCGACCGCGGCCATGTCACCGACCACGAAGACATTCGGATGGCCGGGAACCGATAGGTCGGGGAGCACCTTCACCCGTCCGGCACGGTCGATCTCGACGTCGCTCTGGGCGGCGAGGTCGCGACCCAGCGGGCTGGCCGACACGCCAGCCGACCACACCTTGGTGGCGCACTCGATGCGCCGCAGCGAGCCGTCGGAATCCTTGACCGTGATGCCGTTGCGGTCCACGTCGGTGACCATCGCGCCGAGCTGGATCTCGACGCCCATCTTCTCCAGCCTCGCCTGAGCTTTCTTGCCGAGCTTCTCGCCCATCGGCGGCAGCACAGCAGGCGCGGCATCGAGCAGGATCACGCGGGCGGTTGTCGAATCGATATGGCGGAACGTGCCTTTGAGGGTGTGATCGGCGAGTTCGGCGATCTGTCCGGCCATTTCGACGCCGGTCGGTCCGGCCCCGACGACGGTGAACGTCAGCAGCTTCTCGCGCCGCGCGGGATCACCGGACCGCTCCGCCTGTTCGAACGCGCTCATGATGCGTGCACGCAGTTCCAGCGCGTCGTCGATCGATTTCATACCCGGGGCGTACTCGGCGAAGTGGTCGTTACCGAAGTAGGACTGGCCGGCGCCCGCGGCAATGATCAGGCTGTCGTACGGGGTG
Organism: Mycobacterium deserti; assembly: GCF_025345615.1. Lineage (GTDB taxonomy): Bacteria > Actinomycetota > Actinomycetes > Mycobacteriales > Mycobacteriaceae > Mycobacterium > Mycobacterium deserti. The sequence continues at coordinate 185,243 of NZ_JAODWD010000007.1, read as the reverse complement.
ACGTAGGTGTGTCCGAGCAGTTCCGACGTCACGCACTGATTCGCCAGGTCGATGTGGGTCACATCGCCGAGCAGCACCTGGGCGTTGCGCTGCTTGCGCAGAATCATGCGCGTCGGCGGCGCGATCTCGCCCGAGGAGATGATGCCGGTGGCCACTTGGTACAGCAGCGGCTGGAACAGGTGGTGCGTGGTCTTGGCGATCATCTTGACATCGACGTCGGCGCGCTTGAGGGCCTTGGTCGCGGTCAAACCGCCGAAACCCGACCCGATCACGACGACTTTGTGCCGATCCGTTGCAGTGGCACCGGGATGGCTCATTCTGGGCTCCTCGACGGCCTACACGTGCAGGTTTCCATCTCTCACGGTAGTCTTTCGGCCTTCGTTAGCCGAATCTGTTTGCTGTGGGATATCCCACGCCAGCGGCCGGATTAAACGCCGAGGACCGGCTTGAGGTGTTCGGCCACCGCGGTGATGCCGCCCGGGTGGTAGCCGTCGATGTTGGTGATGGGGCTCAGGATGACGCCGTCGACGCCCGCGCTGAGCACCTTCTGCGAGAGCTGCTCGGCGATCTGCTCGGGGCCGCCGAAGACGACTCTGTTCTTAAAATCGTCGGGGATCAGGTCCTCGGTGGCCTTCTCGTCGATCAGCGCCATCACCAACATGCTCGTTTCCAGAGTGGCCGGGTCGCGGTCGATCTCCTCGCATCGCTGCTTGACCACGTCGATCTTGCGGGACAGCTCGTCGAAGCCGGTGATGATGTTGAGGTGGTCGAAGTGGCGGGCCGCCAGCGGGATGGTCTTCTTCTCGCCGCTGCCGCCGATCATCAGCGGAATGTGGTCGCGGAAGCGCGGGTTGGCCATCGCTTCCTTCGTGCGGTAGTACTTGCCGTCGACCGTGGGCCGCTCACCTGCGAGCATCGGAAGAATGATCTGCAGGGCTTCGCCGAGCTTGTTGAAGCGGTCGGTGAAGGTGCCGAACTCGTAGCCGAGCTGATCGTGTTCGAGTTCGAACCAACCGGCGCCGATGCCGAGAATCGCCCGGCCCTGGCTCATCACGTCCAGCGTGGTGATGGCCTTGGCCAGCAGCGTCGGATTGCGGTAGGTGTTGCCGGTGACCAGCGTGCCCAGTTGCACGCGTTCGGTCGCCGTCGCCAGCCCGCCGAGAGCGGTATACGCCTCGAGCATCGGCTGGTCCGGGGTACCGAGTCCGGGCAGTTGGTAGAAGTGGTCCATCACGTACACCGAGTCGAAGCCTGCGGTCTCGGCTTCCTGCGCCTGAGCGATGACCGTGGGGAAGAGCTCGGCGACACCGGTGCCGTAGGAGAAGTTGGGGATCTGGAGTCCGAGTCGAATCGTCACTCCACCGACCCTAGCGATCTAGCCGAAGTTGGCCAGTGCACCGTGGCTGACGTGCAGCGTCTGTCCGGTGATGTGGCGAGCGGCCGGCGTGGTCAAAAACACCGCGAGCCGGGCGATCTCGGCGGCGACCGGGGGCGGAGTACGCGACAGGCCGTCGTAACCCGGTTCCGCACTGCGCCCCGAGGCGACCGCGTTCATGGTGATTCCGCGGGTACCGAAGTGAGTGGCCTGACCGGCCGTCCAGTCCGACATCGCCGCCTTGATGGCCGCCGACGCGCTGCCTTCCATCGGGTTCTCGGGCACGACGTTGACGATCGAACCGCCCGACCGCAGATGGTCACCGAGGATCTGCACGGTGAGGACGGCCGATACGACCGTTGCGTCGAGCGCGTTTCGCCACGCCGCGGCGAGGTCCGACAGCGAGTAGGTGCGCGGGTCGCCGGCATCCGAGCGCGGGGCGGGAACATTGACGATGGTGTCGAGGTGGTGCGGGAATTGACCGCGCGCGTCGATAAGACTGGCTGGGTCGGTGTTGTCGAAGACGATCGCGTCGACGTCGAGTTCTTTCGCGGCGACCTCGAGATCGTCGCGGCGCGCGCCCGCGAGGGTGACGTTGTGGCCCGCGTCGCGGAAGCCTTCCGCGATCGTGCGTCCCAGGTCGGTGTCGCCGCCGGTGACCAGCACATCCATCGGATGACCTCCTGTGTTCAACCCTGAACTGCGCGGGTGGGCGCAATGGCCGCAATGTTACTGGACAGTAGCTAGGGCGCGAAACTCGGCGCGCCCGCGCCACCTCAACCGATGGGACACGGTGCCATAGTGTTTCCTGTGACCGCCGGCTTGCCCCGCTGGATCTACGTTCCGGCCGCTGCCGGAGCGCTTTTCGTCGTCGTGCCGCTCGCCGCGGTGGCGGCCAAGGTCGACTGGAGACGATTCGTCTCTCTCATCACCAGCGAGTCGTCACTGACCGCGTTGGAACTGAGCCTCAAGACCGCCGCCGCGAGCACCGCACTGTGTCTGGTGGTGGGCGTGCCGCTGGCGCTGGTGCTGGCGCGCAACGACAGTCGAGTGGTGCGGTGGGGCCGGCCGCTCATTCTGCTGCCGCTGGTCCTGCCTCCGGTGGTCGGCGGCATCGCGTTGCTCTACGCGTTCGGCCGGCTCGGCCTGATCGGGGGCTACCTCGACGCGGCAGGTGTACAGATCGCGTTCACCACGACCGCGGTGGTGCTCGCCCAGACGTTCGTGTCGCTGCCGTTCCTGGTCATCGCGATCGAGGGGGCCGCACGGACCGCGGGCGCCGACTACGAGATCGTCGCCGCGACGCTCGGTGCCCGGCCGAGCACGGTGTGGTGGCGGGTGACGCTGCCGCTCCTGGCGCCGGGGTTGGTCTCCGGCGCGGTGCTGGCGTTTGCCCGCTCGCTGGGCGAGTTCGGCGCCACACTCACATTCGCGGGCTCCCGCGAAGGCGTCACCCGCACGTTGCCGCTGGAGATCTACCTGCAGCGGGAGAGTGACGCCGACGCGGCGGTCGCCCTATCGCTGCTGCTGGTCGCGGTGGCCGCAGTGGTGGTCGTCGGGCTCGGCACCCGGCGCCTGCGGGGTTCGAGTGCCTGGTAGCGGCGGGCTGTGAGCGCCATCAGCGTGCGCGCCGCGGTGGACCACCGCGGTGTCGACATCGAATTCGACGTCGCCGCGGGCGAAGTCCTGGCCGTGCTGGGCCCGAACGGGGCGGGCAAGTCGACCGCCCTGCACGTTGTCGCCGGTACGGTGCGGCCCGACCGCGGTGTTGTGCGGGTTGGCGAGCGCGTGTTGACCGACACCTCGAAGGGCGTCCACGTCGCGACGCATGACCGCAGGGTCGGGTTGATGCTGCAAGACCCGCTGTTGTTCCCCCATCTCACGGTGGCGCGCAACGTCGCATTCGCGCCGCGCAGCAGCAGGCCCGCGCACTGGCTGGCCGAGGTGGACGCCGAGGACCTGGCCGACCGCATGCCGCGGCAGCTGTCCGGTGGCCAGGCTCAGCGCGTCGCACTGGCCCGCGCGCTGGCCGCCGAACCTGACGTGCTGCTGCTCGACGAGCCCCTGGCCGGGCTCGACGTCTCCGCCGCGACGACGGTGCGCAAGGTGCTTCGCCGCGTACTGGCCCGCGACGGCCGCTCCGCCGTGCTGATCACCCACGATGTGCTGGACGTGCTGACGCTTGCGGACCGGGTGGTCGTCCTGGAATCCGGGAAAGTAGCCGAAACCGGTTCGGCAGCAGAAGTTCTCGCAAGGCCTCGCAGCAGATTCGGGGCGCGCTTCGCGGGGGTGAACCTGGTTGGCGGCATCGCCGGCCCCGACGGAGTGCTGACCACCGAATGGGGCCAGGTGTGGCACGGCAATCCGGACGCCGACCTCAGTTCGGGTGACTCGGCTGTGGCACTTTTCGCGCCTGCCGCCGTGGCGGTCTACCGGGACAAGCCGCACGGCAGTCCGCGCAATACCGTCGAGGTGACCGTCGCCGAACTCGACAGCAGGGGCACGACGATCCGCGTACGTGCCGACGAGCAACCCGACGGGGCGCCCGGCCTCGCCGCCGACATCACTGCCGACTCCGCCGCCGAGATGCGCGTGACGCCGGGGGAGCGGGTCTACTTCACGGTGAAGGCGCAGGAAGTGAGCTTCCACCCGGGCCAGTAACATCGCGGCGCACCGTCTCGATCAACCGTATGAATTCGCTGAGAATCCGGCGCGCTCAAACGCCCGCACAACGCCCGCGCGACGCGTGGGGGTGCCGTCATGTCAGCAATCAACTAAATTATGCTTGTCCAGGCAACTACCAAGCACCAGCAACCTGACAGAAGAACTCATTAAGAGCAACTCACACTTGCGTCACGGCGGTAACACGGTAGTTTCTTCCACATGGATCGACCGGACGCGATTTCTTCACACCGCACGGGCCGCTCGAAGAAGCGGACCATAGCGGCGCTGACCGGTGCCACCGCAGTGGCACTCACCCTGCCGATCGCGGCGCAGGCGCAACCCGAACCGGCGCCGCCTCCGCCGCCCCCTGCGCCGAGCGGCAATACCTTCCTGCAGGGTCCGCCGCCGCCACCGGGTGCGCCGCCTGCACCGGGAGCTCCTGCGCCTGCGCCTGCACCAGGCGCACCCGTACCCCCGCCACCGCCTGCCGATCCCAACGCGGTCCCGGCCGACCCCAACGCTGCGCCACCACCGGCGCCCGAGGCGGGTCGCGTCGAGGTTCCCGCCGGCGGCCTCAGCTTCGTCGTACCCGCTGGCTGGAAGCTCTCGGATTCCACCCAGCTGTCTTACGGCCAGGCGTTGTTGACCAAGGACGCGCCCGAAGGCGCCCAGCCCCCGAACGACACGAGCGTTCTGCTCGGACGGCTCGACCTGAAGTTGTTCGCAGGCGCGGAAACCGACAACACCAAGGCTGCGCAGCGACTGGCGTCCGACATGGGTGAGTTCTTCATGCCGTTCCCCGGCACGCGACTCAACCAGGAATCCGCCCAGCTCGACGCGGCGGGCATGCCCGGGGTCGCCTCGTACTACGAGGTGAAGTTCACCGACGCCAACAAGCCGACCGGGCAGATCTGGGCTGGCGTCGTAGGCACGCCGACCGAGCCCGGCACCCCGCGCGGACAGCGCGCGCCGGAGCGGTGGTTCGTCGTATGGCTCGGCACGGCCAACAATCCGGTGCCCAAGGACGAGGCCGTGACCCTGGCCAACTCGATCCGGCCCTTCAACGCGCCGCCGCCTCCGCCGGCCGCGGACCCGAATGCGCCCGCTCCGGCGCCGGATCCGAACGCACCGCCGCCGGATCCGAACGCGCCTGCGCCTCGGCCAGGGGTCGGCGTGGCCGTTCCCGTGGCACCGGAGGCCGCACCGGGAATGCTGCCGCCGCCCTGACGCCGGCGGCAGCCCCGGACCCCGAGCGCTCGGACGCTAGGGGCCGACCCGCGGCGGTTGCGCATTGCCGACGTTGGCGATGAAGCACTGGGTTCCGCCGAAGCCGAGCACACCCGTGGTCTGGCAGCGCTCGAAGTTGCCGTCGGAGCCGACCGGTCCGTCGCAGATCTCGCCACCGCCCCACGGCGTCCAACCCGCCTGGCATCCCGCGCTCGCCGGCGCCGCAAATGCGATACCACCGGCGACCAAGGCGCCGACCGCCAGTGCGACAAGCGATTTCATTTTCGTCACTCTCCTGAGTCAGGCCGGTTCCCCGTACCGGCGTCTCGTCCCGCGTAGGCCGCGTTATCTCCAGGTTATGTCGCCGTGACCCGGTAGGAATCGGGATTTTCCCTACATTCGCCCGGCACTCATTTCTCTGAAGAGGCCGCCGAATCGTTACCCCCACCTCTTGCCGCCGTTGTCGGCGTGGCGCACGAGAAGACCTCGCGCCACGATGAGGTGATGAGCACACCGACGATGAGCGCGTGGCGGGTGCGTCGGCCGGGACCGATGTCCACCCGACCATTGCTGCGCGTCGAGACCGACGTGCCTGCACCCGCACCAGGCGAACTTCTCGTCGCGGTGCGCGCATGTGGTGTTTGCCGCACCGACCTTCACGTCACCGAGGGCGATCTGCCGATGCACCGGCCCGAGGTGATTCCCGGTCACGAGGTGGTCGGGGAGGTCGTCCGCGTCGGGCCGGCCGCGGGCAGCGAATTCACCGTCGGTGAACGCGTCGGCATCGCGTGGCTTCGGCATACCTGCGGTCAGTGCAGGTTCTGCCTGCGCGGTGCGGAGAACCTGTGTCCCGCGTCCCGGTACACCGGCTGGGATGAGGACGGGGGATACGCCGAATTCGTCACTGCCCCAGCTGCTTACGCCCACCATCTGCCGACGGGCTACAGCGATGCCGAACTGGCGCCGCTGCTGTGCGCGGGCATCATCGGCTATCGCGCCCTGCTCCGGGCCGACCTGCCCGCCGGCGGGCGGTTGGGCATCTATGGATTCGGCGGCAGCGCGCATCTCACAGCTCAGGTGGCTCTGGCCCAGGGCGCCGAGGTGCATGTCATGACGCGCGGTGAGAAGGCGCAGGCGCTGGCACTCGCACTGGGCGCGGCATCGGCGCAGGGCGCCACGGAGCGGCCGCCGACGCAATTGGACGCCGCGATTCTCTTCGCACCCGTCGGCGAATTGGTACCCCCGGCGCTCGAAGCTCTGGACCGCGGCGGGGTGCTGGCCGTCGCAGGCATCCACCTCAGCGACATTCCGACGCTGAACTATCAACGACACCTCTTCCAGGAGCGCCAGATCAGATCGGTGACGTCGAACACCCGCTCCGACGCCCGCGAGTTCCTCGCCTTCGCCGAACACCATCACCTCGAGGTGACCAGTCCGCGCTATCCGCTCGACCGCGCGGACGACGCCCTGGCCGACCTCGCCGACGGCCGCATCGCCGGCGCCGCCGTGCTGGAGGTGTGACCCGTCAGAGGGCGGCGAGGGCGGCGCCGAGGCGGCCTCGCAGGTCGCCGCGTCCGAACCGGTACAGCGGACCGCACCCGTCGGACAGCAGCCTGCGCAACCGCGCCATGCCGCGAGCATCGACCGGCCGCGGTGAGTGCAGCCGCAGGGTGACCGCGTCGATGAGGTCCTCGGCGGCGCTGATGTTGCCCAGATGCAGCGGAACTCGCGACGACAGCGGACTGACGTGAGCGCGTGAGTCGCGCACCGCGCCACGCAGGGAGCGTGCGATCGCCTCGCGTTCCCGCACCGACGTCAGCCGCGCTTCGTGAGCGGCCAGAGCACTGCCCGAGGGCCCGGATGCGCCGACCGCAAGCAGTTCGTCGAAATGGCCTGCGCGCATGCGTGCGAGTAGACGCGCGCCGATACCCGGCCCGGGCGCATTCCCTTTCAGTGCCTCGTCGTGACCGCGCAGAAGGTCGCCCGACGGCATTTGATTCTTCGACATGTCCCTCACCTCTTGACTAGCTCCGTTGACCTCGTGACTACTGAAAACGTTACAGCGGTCATGCATGACTGGTCAAGTTGATTAGCCGGTCACATCGCGCGTACGGTGGATTTCATGACGAGGGCACCCGGACAGTGGACCGGCGACAACGAGGAGAAGCCGGCTCCTGCCCCGCTGGACAGGGTGCAGAACCTGGTCAACACCATCGACATCGAGATAGGGCAGGACCGTCTTGCGCGGGCCGAGGACGCCGCGCCGTGGTTGGTGGCCAACGAGCTTCTGACGGCGGACTCCGCACTGGACGCCGCCGAGCTGGACTTCGTGTGCAAGGTCCGCGAGGCACTGCGGGCGCTGTTGGTTCACAACTCAGGGGGACCAGCACCGGGCGCGGGCGAGCTCGCGGTGTTGCGCGAAGTCGCGGCGAGCGGTTCGGCCCAAGCCGTCATCGGCGATCGAGGCGACGTCACGTGGCGGGCGACCGGGGATTCCCTGCGCGCGCGCCTGGCCGGCCTGCTCCTGATCGTCAGGGACGCGCAGCGCGACGGGAACTGGCAGCGGCTCAAGGCGTGCGCAAACGACGACTGCCGATGGGTTTTCTACGACCAGTCGCGCAACCGCGGCGGCGCGTGGTGCAACATGGCGGTCTGCGGCAACCGGCTCAAGAACCGCGACTTCCGGGCCCGTCGCCGCCAGCCGTCGCGGTGACCCTCACAACGACAGCTGCCACACCAGCGCCGCGGCCAGCGCGCCCAGCCCGTTCAGCGACCAGTGCAGCGCGATCGGCGCAATCAGGCTGCCGCTGCGTCTGCGCAGCCACGTGAAGACGAAGCCGGCGATCCCGGTGGCGACGACGGCGAGCACCACACCCGCGACGGTGCCCAAGACCCCCGTGCCGAAGATTCGGGTGAAACCGACGTTCTCACTGGTCAGACCGAACGACGTGGCGATGTGCCACAGCCCGAACAGCAGTGACCCGGCGGCGGCCACACCGCGGAACCCCCAGGCCCGGTTCAGCGCACCGTGCAGCACGCCGCGGAATGCGACCTCCTCCGGGATCACCGTCTGCAACGGGATCACCACCATCGAGGCGATCAGCGCGCCGGAGATCGTCGCGTAGTTGTTGTTCATGAACATCGGCCGGGTCCACGGCAGCAGCGCACCGATCGCGATCACGGTGAGCACCAGGCCCACCGCGGCAGCCGCGTACCCCGCGCCGGACCGCCAGTGCTCGCGGCCCAGCCCGAGCTCGGTCCAGTCCAGGCCGCGCGAACGCACGAGCACGATCAGGCCGACGGCTGCCGCGGGCACAGTCGCGATGCTGGCCCACGGGGTGGTGAAGTGCGCGATCAAATTCGTCACCACGAGCACCGCGACGACTACGCCGATGTCGAGGTAGATGTGGAATCGTTGCCGGGCGGACGGGCCCACCGCGTGAGCTGGTGCGGCGGCGTGGGCGGTCATCGCCGCAATTCTACGGGCGATCGCCGGGTGACTCAGTCTGCCGAACCGTCACCCGGCTCCCAGGTCCAGCCGGAGATGGCCGGATCGTCTTCGCCGTGCTCGCGGGTGTAGCGGCGTGCCGCCAGCCTGGCGTCGGCCATTTCCTGCCGAAGGCCCGCCGCCCTCGCGCCCAGCCCCTCGACCCGGTCGATCACGTCCATCACCAGGTGGAACCGATCCAGGTCGTTGAGCATGACCATGTCGAACGGCGTCGTAGTGGTGCCGCGCTCCTTGAAGCCGCGCACGTGCAACTGATTGTGGTTGGCGTGGCGGTATGTCAGCCGGTGGATCAACCAGGGATAGCCGTGGTAGGCGAAGATGATCGGCTTGTCCTCGGTGAACAGCGAATTGAACTCGCGGTTCGACAGTCCGTGTGGGTGTTCCGAATCGGGTTGCAGCCGCATGATGTCGACGACGTTGACCACCCGGACCTTGAGGTCGGGCAGTCTCTTGCGCAGGATGTCTGCGGCGGCGACCGTCTCCAGGGTGGGGATGTCGCCTGCGCACGCCAATACGACGTCGGGCTCGCCCAAGCCACTTCCCGGGTCGCTTCGCTCCTGCCCTCCGCCGGTGCTGCCCGCCCACTCCCAGATGCCGACGCCGCGGGCGCAGTGGGCGATCGCCTCATCCATCGACAGGTAGTTCAGTGCCGGTTGCTTGCCCGCGACGATGACGTTGATGTAGTGCTTGCTGCGCAGGCAATGGTCGGCCACCGACAGCAGAGTGTTGGCATCAGGCGGCAAATACACCCGGACCACCTCGGGGCGCTTGTTGGCGACGTGGTCGATGAACCCCGGGTCCTGATGCGACGCGCCGTTGTGATCCTGACGCCAGACATGGCTTGTCAGAAGGTAATTGAGTGACGCGATGGGGCGTCGCCAGGGCAGCTGCGAACTGCTGGACAGCCACTTGGCGTGTTGATTGAGCATCGAGTCGACGATGTGCACGAAGGCCTCGTAGCAGTTGAACAGGCCGTGCCGGCCCGTCAGCAGGTAGCCCTCAAGCCAGCCCTGACACAGGTGCTCGGAGAGCACTTCCATCACCCGGCCCTCGGGTCCGAGGTTCTCGTCGTCCTCGCTCGTCTCGGCCAGCCAGGCCTTGTCTGTCACTTCTAGCACCGGCGACAGTCGGTTCGACGCCGTCTCATCGGGGCCCATCAGCCGGAACCGGTCCGGGTTGCGGGCGATCACGTCGCGCAGGAAGGTGCCGAGCACCTTGGTGGCTTCGGCGGTGTCGCCGGCGGGTTCGTCCACCGCAACGGCGTAGTCGGCGAAATCGGGCAGATCCAGGTCCCGCAGCAGCAGTCCGCCGTTGGCATGCGGGTTGGCACTCATCCGGCGTGCGCCGGTGGGGGCGAGGGCACGCAGTTCGGGGCGCAGGGCACCGTCGTCGTCGAACAACTCCTCGGGGCGGTAACTGCGCATCCACTCTTCGAGTTGGGCCATGTGCTCGGGGTTGGAGCGGGTCTCCGACAGCGGCACCTGATGCGCGCGCCAGGTGCCCTCGACCTTCTTGCCGTCCACCTTCTCCGGACCGGTCCACCCCTTCGGCGTGCGCAGGATGATCATCGGCCACAGCGGCCTGCCGTCCTCGCCGTCGAGCGGGGCCGCCCGCTGGATCGCGCCGATCTGGTCGAATGCCTCGTCGAACGCGATGGCCAGTTGCTGGTGCACATTCGCCGGGTCGTCACCCGCCACGGTGATGGGCCGGTAACCGTATCCGTAGAACAACGACTCGAGTTCGTCCTGCGGGATGCGCGACAACACGGTCGGGTTGGCGATCTTGTAGCCGTTGAGGTGCAAGATCGGCATCACCGCGCCGTCGGTCACCGGGTTGAGGAACTTGTTGGAATGCCAGCTCGCGGCGAGCGGCCCGGTTTCGGCTTCGCCGTCGCCGACCACACACGCCACCACGAGATCGGGATTGTCGAAAGCGGCGCCGAACGCGTGCACCAGCGCGTAGCCCAGCTCGCCGCCCTCGTGGATCGAGCCCGGAGTCTCAGCGGCCACGTGGCTGGGAATGCCGCCAGGGAACGAGAACTGCCGGAACAGCTTCCGCAGTCCATCGACATCCTCGGAGATCGCCGAGTAAACCTCGGCGTAGGTCCCCTCCAGATAGGCGTTGGCCACCAGGCCCGGTCCGCCGTGGCCGGGGCCGGTGATGTAGATGAGATTGAGGTCGCGCTGGCGGATGACGCGGTTGAGATGTGCGTAGACGAGGTTCAGGCCGGGGGTGGTGCCCCAGTGGCCCAGCAGTCGCGGCTTGACGTGCTCGGGCGCCAGAGGTTCGCGCAGAAGTGGGTTGTCCAACAGGTAGATCTGGCCGACGGACAGATAGTTGGCGGCGCGCCAGTAGGCGTCGATCAGCGCCAGTTCGTCGTCGGACAGGGTTGGGGAGAGCGCCTGGGCGGTCATCTACCTCATCATCGTCGTGATGGGTGAACATCTGGGTGCCGTCCCCGTACCCGAATCGGCGAAACCTATTCACTAGCCTGACGTGCGTGCTGGGATTCGCGCTGCCGCAGTTCGGTGAGTCCGCGTGCGCCGACCTCGCGCGCTTCGCGTCGAGCGCCGAACAACTCGGCGCGGACAGCCTGTGGGTGGGAGACCGCCTGCTGGCGGCGGTGACTCCCTCGGTCGGCTACAACGGCAAGGACACGATCCCCGAGCGGTTCCGGACATGTCTGGACCCGTTCGTCGCGTTGGCGGTGGCCGCGGCGTCGACGAGGACCGCAATGCTCGGCAGCAGCGTGTTCGTCGCCCCCTGGTATCCGCCCGTCCAACTGGCTCGGCAGTTGACGAGCATCGACGTGGTCAGCGGAGGTCGACTGGTCCCCGGCTTCGGCATCGGGTGGTCACCCGAGGAGTTCCAGGCCGCCGGCGCGCCGTTTCGCGGCCGCGGAGCACAACTCGACGAACTGTTGGACGCGCTCGACGCGCTGTGGACCGAGGATCCGGTTCGGCACGAAGGCCGGCGCTGGTCGATTCCCGAGTCGTGGGTGGGGCTCAAGGCCGTCCAGCGCCCGCGTCCGCCGGTGTACCTCGGTGCGTTCACCCCCGCAGGTCTGAAACGGGTCGGTGAGCGCGCCGACGGCTGGTTGGCCGCGGTGCAGGTCCCCGACGCGGTGAACGTGGACATGCTCGACTGGCAGCGGAGGTTCATCGACGACGCCGCGCGGGCAGCAGGTCGAGACCCCTCGGACATTCACACCCACGTGCGGATCAACGTCGCAGAAGGCACCTCTGTGGATGCGGTGGCTCGAGCCGTGGCGACGTTGTCCGACAACGGGTTCGGCGACGCGTTCGTCGACCTCATGTATGTGGCCAACGATACCGACTCCCACCTCGAGTGGGCGGAACGGTTGCTGGTGCGGTGAGCGACGGACTACTCGCGTCGCTGCGGGTCCTGGACATGGGCGGGGCGCGATCCGACGGTGTGGGCCGGTTGTTCGCCGACTTCGGCGCCGACGTGCTGAAAATCGAGCCGCCCGAGGGCAGCAGCGCCCGTCGTGCGCGTCCGGCCGTGGCCGATCGCAGCATCGCGTTCACCATGCAGAACGCGAACAAGCGCTGCACGGTGCTCGATCCGCGCGACGCCGCGCATCACGAGCGCCTGTTGGATCTGGCGCGCACCGCGGACATCGTCATCGACAGTGGGCTCGACGGAACCCTTGCCGCGTTCGGGTCGTCGTGCGCGGCGCTCGCCGAGCGTTTCGACCACCTGGTGCTGTTGTCGGTCACCGACTTCGGAACGGACGGCCCGTACGCGTCGTGGCAGGCCACCGACCCGGTGCTGTACGCACTGTCGACGGCGCTGTCTCGCACCGGACCGACGTCGGGAACGCCGGTTCTGCCGCCCGACGGTGTGGCGTCCTCGACCGCCGCGGTGCAGGCGGCCTGGGCCGCGTTGGCAGCGTACTATCACAAGTCACGTTGTGGCACAGGCGAATACATCGACTTCTCTCGGCTCGAGGGAGTCTTGCAATGCCTCGACCCGCCGTACGGTTCAGAGGGCCAGGCCGCGGTCGGTGTGAAAGCGGCGACCGAACTGTCGCGAGGACGACCGCGCAATCAGCAGATCTACCCGATCTTCGAGTGCTTGGACGGGCATGTACGCATCTGCCTGCTGTCGCCGCGCCAATGGCGTGGGATGTACGGCTGGCTCGGCGAACCCGCGCAGTTCGCCGATCCGAAGTTCAACACGATCGCCGCGCGCTACGCGTCCTCACGCGAACTCAACGCCGCGATCGCGGCACTGTTCGCCTCCCAGTCGATGGACGCGCTGGTGACCGAAGGACAGCAGCGCGGCGTTCCCATCGCGGCCGTCCTCACGCCTGCGGAGACGCTGACATCGGACCATTTCCGCGCGGTCGGTGCCTTGACCGAAGCCGAGATCGCCCCCGGGGCCTCGCTGACCGTTCCGGCCGGGCCGTTCGTCGTCGACGGTGAGCACCTCGGTTTCGTGCCACCGCCGGCGCGTGGCATGGACGAACCTGCCTGGCGCAGTTCGTCTTTGCACGCCGAAGCCGCAGCCACAGCCACCGTGCGGCGGCCGTTCGAGGGCCTGCGCATACTCGACCTCGGCGTCATCGTGGCCGGGGGTGAGCTGGGCAGGCTGTTCGCCGATCTGGGCGCCGAGGTCATCAAGATCGAAAGTGCCGCCTATCCCGACGGGCTCCGCCAGACGCCGCCCGGCCTGACGATGAGCAGATCGTGGGCGTTGACGCACAGAAACGAGTACAGCCTCGGGCTGGACCTGCGTCATCCGGAGGGTGCCGCGCTATTCGCCACACTGGTGGCCGGCGCCGACGCCGTGTTCGCCAACTTCAAGCCGGGAACGCTTGATTCGCTGGGCTTTTCGTACGAGCGGCTGCACTCGCTCAATCCGCGGATCGTGCTGGCGGAGAGCAGTGCGTTCGGGGCCGGCGGGCCGTGGAGTGGCCGGATGGGATACGGGCCGCTGGTGCGCGCGACGACGGGCGTCACGTCGCTGTGGACCTCCGGCGACGGCGGTTTCTACGATGCGACGACGGTCTTCCCTGATCATGTCTCGGCGCGGCTCACCGCGATCGGCGCCCTGGCGGCCCTGATTCACCGCGACCGGGTTGGAACGGGCGCACACGTGCATGTCTCCCAGGCCGAAGTCGCGGTCAACCAACTGGCGACGTCGTACGTGTGCGACGCCGCCCGCACCACAGGCCTGCCGCTGACCGACGACGCCGCTACCCACACCGTGTACCCGTGCGATGGTGAAGACGAGTGGTGCGTGGTGTCGGTGCGCTCCGATGACGAGGCGGCCGCGCTGGCCGAGCTCACCGGCGGTATCGACGTCGGGCGGTGGACAGGCACGCGGGACAAGGTGGCGGTGGCAGAGGCGTTGCAGGAAGCGGGAATCGCTGCCGCACCCATGTATCGCGCCGTTGACGTGCTGACCGATCCTGCGGTGCGACACCGCAATCTGTACCGCGATATGGCGCACCCCCTGTTCGAGGCTCCGATGCCCAGCGAAACCGGCCCGGCGCCGTACACCCGCATCCCGCCCGCGGAGTTCCGGCCTGCGCCGATGCCGGGCGAACACACCCGGGAAATCTGCCAGAAGGTGCTCGCCATGACCACCGAGGACGTCGACCGGTTGATCGCCGAGGGTGTGTTGTTCAGTCAAGGAAGGCAGTGATGGACCCCAGAATGCCCGTGCTGGTCGGCTACGGCCAGTTCAACCAGCGCGACGAGAATCCGCAGACGGAGCCCGTCGATCTGATGGTCGCCGCGGCTCGTGCCGCCGCCGACCCGCGCGTGCTCGAGGCCGTCGACTCGGTTCGTGTGGTGAACCTCCTCTCGTGGCGCTATCGCGACCCCGGGCGACTGCTTGCGCAAAGCGTCGGCGCCCAGGACGCCACCACCCGGTACACGGGCATCGGCGGCAACGTCCCGCAGTCATTGGTCAACCAGGCCTGCCTCGATATTCAGGCGGGTCGTGCCGGCGTCGTCCTGATCGCCGGGGCCGAAACATGGCGCTCCCGAACCAAATTGCGCGCCGCAGGCAAGAGGGCACAGTGGACCAGCCAGGACGAATCCGTGCCACTGGCGGAGGGTTCGGACGAGGTGATGGTGTTGGCCGGGCCGGAAGACCTCCGCATCCATCTGGACCGGCCGGCCTACGTGTACCCGATGTTCGAGCAGGCGCTGCGGATAGCGGCCGGGAGAACCCCCGACGAGCACCGCCGCCACATCGGCGAACTGTGGTCACAATTCAGTGCGATCGCTGCGACGAATCCGCATGCCTGGAACCGGGAACCGGTGTCGGCCGAAGAGATCTGGCAACCGGGACCGAGCAACCGGATGGTCAGCTGGCCGTACACCAAGCTGATGAACTCCAACAACATGGTCGATCAGGGGGCCGCCCTGGTGCTCATGTCGGTCGATCGAGCAACTTACCTCCAGATCCCCTCGGAGCGTTGGGTCTTCCCGTATGCGGGGTCGGATTCGCACGACACCTACACCATCGGAGAACGCGCGGAGTTCCACCAGTCGCCGGCGATCAGGATTGCCGGTAGGCGGGCACTGGAGTTGGCCGAGACGAGCGTCGACGACATGGATTTGATCGACGTGTACTCGTGCTTCCCGTCGGCGGTGCAGGTGGCCGCCAACGAACTGGGCCTGCCCCTGGGTGACCCGCAGCGGCCGCTGACCGTCACCGGCGGGCTGACATTCGCCGGCGGGCCGTGGAACAACTACGTCACCCACTCCATTGCGACCATGGCCGAGCAACTGGCTGCCAACCCGGGTAAGCGCGGCTTCATCACGGCCAATGGGGGATACCTCACCAAGCACAGTTTCGGGGTGTACGGCACCGAGCCGCCCGCGCACGAATTCCGTTGGGAAGACGCACAACAGGATGTCGACCGTGAGCCGACGAGAACGGCCATCACCGAGTGGACAGGGGTCGGCACGGTCGAGGCGTGGACGACGCCCGTCAGTCGGACGGGCGAACCGGAGAAGGCGTTCCTCGCGGTGCGCACACAGGAGGACGCCCGTGTGCTTGCGGTGATCACCGACGCCACCGAGGCCGAAACCACGGTGCGCGAGGACATCGCGGGCGCCAAGGTGCAGGTCAACGACGACGGGACTGCGACGCTGGTGTAGGTCCCGCTTCGAGTTACATCTCCGCCGCCTTCCGATGTGGGCCCTATGGCGCCCCGGCGGGGACTTCGGTGTACTGAGGCAGGAATCCCTCTGCGGAGAAAGCGAATCCCTTGCCGGTGGCTTCGCTCATGCACGAAACTCCGGACTCCTGCACATTGCACCGGAAGCCGGCCGCGGCGAGGATCTTGTTGAAGTCCAGCACGTTGGCGGTATCGAGCGAGAACTCGGGTTGCTCCATCGCGACGAAGCGTGGGTCGGCGTCGCGCTCGACGATCACCGCGTTCGGCGTCGCCTCCTGGCCGAGGGGGTCGAGCACGAAATCGGGTTCGCCGGTGATGCCCATGGCCGACGGGAAGTCCGCTGACTGGCAGCCGGCCTTGACGCGCGGGACGATCGCGCAGGACCATCGCCCGCTCGGGGTGGTGAAGTAGTAGACCGCCTGCCCTGCGGGATAGGCGACGTAGTTGAACGCGTTGACGAGGTGCCTGGGGGGCGGGGGAGGCGGCAGGGGTGTCGTCGGGGTGGGGGAGAGTGTGGGTCGCGGCTCGTCGGTGTTGACGATCCGCTCACCCGAGCAGCCGACAAGAGCGAGCGCGAGAGCCGCGATCAGACAGATGGCACGCATTTCGTTCCCTAGCGTGCCGGAACGCACATCGCCGACGTCAGCGGGGGTGGGCGAATGACCTAAGCCAACAGCTCCTTGAGCCGGCGCGAATTGCGGATCGCGTGCCCGCCGAGGTCGTTGTTGAAATACACCAGCACCCGGTGGCCCTCCCGGTCCCATCCGGCGATCCGGTCAGCCCACTGCTTGAGTTCGTCGTCGGGATAGGAACCTGCGTACAACGAGTCCTGCGGCGGCCCGTGCAGCCGAACGTAGACCAGCGAGCTCGTCGCCTTCGGCACGCAGCGCAGACCCGCGCCGCTCATCACGACGTATGCGGCGTTGTTCCGTTCCAGCAGCGTGTAGACGGCCGGGTCGTCCCACGATGGGTGCCGCAGCTCCATCGCCACCGGAATCCAGTCGGGCATGCATGTCAAGAAGTGCTCCAGCAGCGCGTCGTCGCGCTCGATCGCCGGATGCAGCTGTACCAGCAGCGCCTCACGCCGGTCGCCCAGTGCGGTCCAGCAGCGCTCGAACCGCTCGATCCACGGTTCCGGTGACCGCAACCGCCGGTAGTGCGTCAGACCACGGTGCGCCTTCACGGTCATGGTGAAGCCCTCGGGCAGACGTTCGCGCCAGCCGGCGAACGTCGCATCCTTGGGCCAGCGGTAGAAGCTGGCGTTCAGCTCGACGGTGTCGTAGTTCTCGACGTAGCGAGCCAGCCGTTTGGCCACCGGCGTCTTCGGCGGATACAGCACGCCGTCCCAGTGGTCGTAGGACCAGCCGGAGGTGCCGATGCGGATCATTGCGCCGACGACAGCTTCTCGCGCAGGCCGTCGTCGAGCGACACCCGCACCAAAGCTGCCGCCAGGTTGGCGTTGCGTCGCGGCGCGAGTTCGGACAGCGCTTCGACGTCGGCGGGCAGCCCCATCGCGCGCGCGCCCGTCATCGCCCGGGTGTCGAAGTACGGCCGCACCCACGTCCAGGTGTCCTGCACCTCTCGCAAGAAGATCGCGGCTCCGGTGTCGCCGATCCCCGTGAACTGTTTGAGCAGACGCGTCGCGGCAGTGATGTCGTGTCCGCTGGACTCGGCGAGTTTGCGAAGGTCCCCGTCGTAGGAGTCGCTGACGGCTTGCGCGATGTCGACGAGCCGGGTCGCCGAGCTCTCGTCGTACCGGACGTAATGCGCCCGGCCGAATGCGCGGATCATGTCGGTGCGAGCCGCGTTGCGCACCGCATCCGGTGTGCGCATGCCCGCGGAGAACAACTCTCGCGCGGCGGCCACCGCGATCGAGGCATCGATCGGCTTGCTCGCCAGCATGCAGAAGGTCAACAACTGAAACAGCGGCTTCGGCGTATCCGCAAGCCGGATACCGGCTTCCTCGGCGTAGCTGACGCCCGCCTGTTCGAGCAGGTCATCCACCTTCTTGCGCGCCGCCGTGTCCACTCCGGTGGGCGTACCCCTGCTATTTCGGAGGCAAACGCTTGGCGTAGTCGACGCCGCGGCCCACCCACGATTGGAGCTGGCGTTTGGCCTTGACCCCCTCGGCCGACACCCGCAACCACCCGCGCGTCTCGCGGCCGGCCATCACCATCGGCGTGACATGCTCGCGGGTCAACAAGGTGGGCGTCTCCTCGGGCGGCACCCTGACCATCAACCCGCCCTTGCCGCTGACGGCGACCGACATGTTGCCGTTGATCAGGAATGCCAACCCACCGAACATGGTCTTCTCCTCGACGCCGCGTTCGGCGGCGATCAGCTCACGGACGCGATCGGCAAGGTCCTGGTCGTAGGCCATGGTCGAAGGCTAACGCCGCGCACAGACATTCACCCCATGCGTTGAGCGACGGTTACTTCGCTTACGTGACGCCATGGCGCGATGTGGTGTGATTCGTCGCCATGGCGTCACAACCGGCGGCGGTTGCCGGTGTCGGCTAGGCCGCCGCGGTCACGGACTCCGCAGGCTCCAGAGCCTGCGCGACGATGTCCGCGACGTCGGTCATCGGTTTGACCTCCAGAGCGTCGAGCACCTCGGCCGGGACGTCATCCAGGTCCGCCTCGTTGCGCTGCGGGATGAACACCGTTGACAGCCCGGCCCGTTGCGCGGCCAGCAGCTTCTGCTTGACCCCGCCGATCGGCAGCACCCGTCCGTTCAGCGTCACCTCGCCGGTCATGCCGACGTCCGAGCGAACCTGGCGGCCGGTGGCCATCGACACCAGCGCCGTCACCATCGTCACGCCGGCCGACGGCCCGTCCTTGGGGACGGCGCCCGCAGGCACGTGCACGTGGATGCGACGGTTGAGCGCCTGCGGATCGACACCCAACTGCTGGGCGTGGGAGCGCACGTAGGACAGCGCGATCTGCGCGGATTCCTTCATGACGTCGCCCAGCTGACCCGTCAGCTGCAGGCCCGCTTCGCCGTCGGTGGCGCCCGCCTCGATGTAGAGCACATCGCCACCGAGTCCGGTGACCGCGAGACCTGTCGCCACCCCCGGCACCGCCGTGCGTTCAGCCGACTCCGGCAGGAACCTTGGACGGCCCAGGTAGCCAACCAGATCCGGCTCGTCGATCACCAGCGTTGCGCCATCTCCGCCATCTCCATCGTCGTCTGCTCCTCGCGTGCGTGCAGCCAGCTTCGTGGTGGCCTTGCGCATCGCCTTGGCCAGCAGCCGCTCGAAGTTGCGCACCCCGGGCTCGCGCGTGTAATCCGCCGCGATTTTGCGCAGCGCGTCCTCGGTGACGACGACCTCGTCCTCGGTCAGCGCCGCGCGCTCACGCTGTCGCGGCAGCAGGAAATCGCGGGCGATGGCGACCTTGTCGTCAGAGGTGTAGCCGTCGATCTGCACCAGTTCCATGCGGTCCAGCAGCGCCGATGGGATGTTCTCGATGACGTTGGCCGTCGCCAGGAACACCACGTCGGAGAGGTCGAGGTCCAGGTCGAGGTAGTGGTCGCGGAACGTGTGGTTCTGCGCCGGGTCCAGCACCTCGAGCAGCGCTGCGCTGGGGTCGCCCCGGAAATCCGAGCCGACCTTGTCGATCTCGTCGAGCAGCACGACGGGGTTCATCGACTGCGCTTCGCCGATGGCCCGCACGATGCGGCCCGGCAACGCGCCGACGTACGTGCGGCGGTGACCGCGGATCTCGGCCTCGTCACGCACGCCGCCGAGTGCGACGCGAACGAACTTGCGCCCCAACGCCCGCGCCACGCTCTCACCCAGCGACGTCTTGCCGACACCGGGCGGACCTGCCAGCACCATGACGGCTCCGGACCCGCGTCCGCCGACGACCTGCAGGCCGCGCTGTGCGCGCCGCGCCCGCACCGCCAGGTACTCGACGATGCGCTCCTTGACGTCGTCGAGCCCGTGATGATCGGCGTCGAGGACCGCCCGCGCCGCCTCGAGATCGGTCGAGTCCTCGGTGCGCACATTCCACGGGAGGTCCAGGACGGTGTCGAGCCAGGTGCGGATCCAGCCGCTCTCGGGGCTCTGGTCGCTCGCGCGCTCGAGCTTGCCCACCTCGCGCAGTGCGGATTCACGCACCTTGTCCGGCAGGTCGGCGGCTTCGACGCGGGCCCGGTAGTCCTCGGGATCTTCCTCGCCCTCCGGCCGAAACTCGCCGAGCTCCTTGCGGATCGCCGCCAGTTGCTGGCGCAGCAGAAATTCCTTCTGCGTCTTCTCCATGCCTTCGCGAACGTCCTCGGCGATCTTGTCGTTGACCTCCACCTCCGCGAGATGGTCGGTGGTCCACTCGATCAGTGCGCGCAACCGCTCCGCAACATCAGGAGTCTCCAGAAGCTGACGCTTCTGCACCTGGGTCAGGTGCGAGGCGTACCCGGCCAGATCGGCCAGCGCCGACGGGTCGGTCTGCTGGTTGACGAAGTCGACGATCTGCCACGCCTCGCGGCGCTGCAGCACGGCGAGCAGCAGCTTCTTGTAGTCGGCTGCCAGAGCGTTGGTCTCCTCCGTCGGTTCGCCTTCCTCCACCTCGGTCACCTCGACCCACAGCGCGGCACCCGGCCCGTTGGCGCCGGCGCCGATGTGGGCACGGTTCTGGCCGCGCACCACCGCCGCGGTTCCGTTTCCCCCGGCGATGCGGCCCACCTGCACGATCGAGGCCAGCACGCCGTACGACGGGTAACGGTCCCCGAGCCGCGGGGCGATCAGCAGCTCACCGGACTCGCTGGCCCGCGCGGCGTCCACCGCGGCGCGCGCGGCGTCGTCAAGCTCGATCGGCACCACCATGGCGGGCAGGACGATCGGGTCGCTCAGAAACAGCACCGGCACTGACTTGGCTTCAGCCATCAATCCTCCAAAGTTTGAGTCTGATGCGCTCAACCTTGGCGGCGTCCGGTTTGTTCCCCATTTGCCACTGTGACGTTTGCAGGGAAAAGGCAGGGAGCCTGCCGTTCGGGGGTGACGGCAGGCTCCCTGTAGTGGGTGGAACTAGGCCAGTTCAGGCACTGGCTTGCGCCCCCAGCGTCCGCTGGACGTCGGGCAACATCTGCTGCAGCTGCTGACCCCAGTAGCCCCAGCTGTGCGTGCCCTGCGGCGGGAGGTTGAACACACCGTTGGCGCCGCCCGCGGCTACATAGTTGTCCCGGAAGCTGACGTTGGTGCGCAACGTCAAACCTTCGAGGAACTGCGCGGCCATCAGGTTGCCCCCACCGCCGCTGGTGTCCAGATCGGACGGAGTTCCGGAACCGCAGTAGATCCAGATGCGGGTGTTGTTGGCCACCAGCTGGGCCATGTTGACCATCGGGTCGTTGCGCTTCCACGCCGGGTCAGTCGACGGGCCCCACATGCTCTCGGCGTTGTAGCCGCCCGCATCGTTCATCGCCAGCCCGATCAGCATCGGCCACCAGCCCTCCGACGGGTTCAAGAAGCCCGATAGCGACGCGGCGTAGATGAACTTCTGCGGGTAGTAAATCGAGTACGTCAGCGCCGTGCTGCCGGCCATCGAGATGCCGACCACCGCGTTGCCGTTCTGCGACACACCCTTGTTGGCTTCCAGCCACGTGGGAAGTTCCTGCGTCAGGAAGGTTTCCCACTTGTAGGTGTAGTCCTGGCCGTTACCCCGTGACGGCTGATACCAGTCGGTATAGAAGCTGGACTGACCACCGACCGGCATCACGACCGACATGCCTGAGCCGTGGTACCACTCGAACGCCGGGGTGTTGATGTCCCAGCCGTTGAAGTCGTCCTGGGCGCGCAGGCCGTCGAGCAGATACACCGCATGCGGTCCACCACCCTGGAACTGAATCTTGATGTTGCGATTCATCGCGGCCGAGAACACATCCAGATATTCCACGGGCAGACCCGGCCGGGAGAACGCACCAGCAGTCGCCGACCCCCCGACGAAGCCGATCAGCCCGGGCAGGGTCGCCGCCGTCACGACGCCAACCGCCAACCGGCGCAACAATTTTGTCCCGGTATCCCGGTACCTCTCAATGAACTTCATAACGGCAACCAACCCACCTTTCATCACATGCCACCAAGCATTGCCGTTGCTCTTCCTGCGTTATGAAACACGCCCAGACGGCACGGGCCGCCGCGCAACACGGCGCGGCGACGTCGCGTTTGGCTAACGATTCCGACTCGGCGCGGCCTCAGGAACCTGCGATTTGGCCTGTGACCTGTGTGAACTGTGTGGCGGATGTGACTAGCTGCCGGTGCCTGCCCCGCCGCGTGTCAGGCGATGTAGCTGGGTGACGTGGCTCGGCGTCAGCTCGTCGACAGAGGTCACCCCCAGCAGCCGCATCGTGCGGCTGACCTGGCCCGACAGGACCTCGATCGCACGATCGACGCCCGCCTCGCCGCCTGCCATCAACCCGTAGAGGTAAGCGCGGCCCACCAATGTGAAGCGTGCGCCCAACGCCAGGGCGGCGACGACGTCGGCGCCCGACATGATCCCGGTGTCCAGCAAAACCTCGGTGTCGCGCCCGAGTTCTCTCGCCACCATGGGCAACAGGTGAAACGGCACCGGAGCGCGGTCGAGTTGACGCCCGCCGTGATTGGACAGCAGGATGCCGTCGACGCCGAGATCGACCACCGCCCTGGCGTCTTCAAGCGTCTGAATTCCCTTGACCACCAACTTGTTCGGCCACTGTGTCTTGATCCACGCGAGGTCGGCGAACGTGACGGTCGGGTCGAAGGTGCTGTCCAGGTACTCCGCGACCGTGCCCGACCACCGGTCCAGCTCGGCGAAACTCAGCGGTTCGGTGGTGAACAGGTCAAACCACCAGCGGGGATAACGCACCGTGTCGAGCACTGTGCTCAGAGTCAGCGCGGGCGGTATCGACATCCCGTTGCGGGTGTCGCGCAGGCGGGCGCCCGCGACCGGGACGTCGACGGTCACCAACAGAGTGTCGAAGTTCGCCGCGACGGCACGCTCCACCAAGGCCATCGACCGATCGCGGTCCTTCCACATGTACAGCTGAAACCAGTTGCGGCCATGCGGATTCGCGCGCTTGACCCCCTCGATCGTGGTGGTGCCCAGCGTGGACAGCGAGAATGGGATGCCCGCTCGCGCCGCGGCACGGGCACCGGCGACCTCGCCTTCGGTGTGCATCAACCGGGTGAAGCCCGTCGGGGCAATGCCGAAGGGGAGTTCTGACCGGTCCCCGAGGATCGTGACGCCGGTGTCGACCTTTTCGACATCGCGCAGGATCGTGGGGTGAAACTCGATGTCGCGGAAAGCTTGTCGCGCTCGCGCTAAGGACAGCTCATCCTCGGCGGCTCCGTCGGTGTAGTCGAACGCGGCCTTCGGCGTGCGGCGCTCGGCGAGGCGGCGGAGGTCCTCGATCGTCAGCGCGGACGCCAGCCTTCGTTGGGTCGCGTTCAGCTGCGGGCGCCGGAAGCCGATCAGTGGTGCCAGTTCGCGGGGGCGGGGGAAACGTCGCTTCATCGCCAGCGCCGACTACTCGCCCGCAGCCGCCAGCGCTCGGCGCAGGCTGGCTCGTCGCTCGTCAATGGCCCGTCCGAACTCCTGCAATAGCAGGGGTTTTCGCGCCACCAGATCCTCGATGACCTCGCGATCTAATTGCAGCACGGTCACCTCCTCGAGTGCGTATGCCGCCGCTGTGACGGCCTCGAGCGTCAGGGTGGTCTGCCCGAGAAACTCGCCCTTCTCCAGCGTACGCACCGGAATCAGGCCGCCCGCATTGTCGGTGGCCGCCAACCTGACCTTGCCGTTGACGATGAACATCATTCGCTTCGGAACCTGCCCGCTGTACTGGAGGTACTCGTCGGCGCCGTACCTGGTGAGCCGGACACGGGGCAGGAGCGCCTGCTGGTCGTCCTGGCTCAGCCGCAGCGTGGGCGCGACGATCCGCAGCGAAGCGCGCAGCCGTTCCGGTGTCTCGAATTCGTCGTCAGCTTCGTCGAGATGCAGGCCCGCGCGTCGCGATGCGTACCAGACCCAGCGCAGGAACATCGATTTCGCGGCGAAATCGTCGGCGGGGGTACGCAACGGAACCGCCGTGCTGTACTGCAGACCGCCGGCGTGCACGCTGGACGGGGTGGCACCCGGGCGCAGCTGAGGCAGCATCGCGGCGGCCCGGTTGAGCATCGCGATGACGTCGTCGGGTGGGTCGTCGACGGCGAACGTCGTCGTGACGCCCAGCGAGTGGGTCCCCGGCGGTCGGCTGTAATTGGTGAACGAGGCGGCGGCCAGCACCGAGTTGGGCATGATCAACAGCCCGCCGCCCGTGTCGATATGCGTGGCGCGCCAGTTGACTTCGACTACACGGCCGCGTGCAGAAGGCGTCTCGATCCAGTCGCCGAGCTGGAACGGCTGCTCGAAGAGCACCAGCAGACCGGAGATGATCTGGCCGACGGAGTTCTGCAGCGTCAGACCCAAGACGATGGACGTCACACCCAACGCGGTGAACAATCCGCCGACGTTCGCTCCCCAGATGTAGGCGAGCATGATGCCGACACCGACGGCAATCAGTGCGAACCGCGCGACGTCGAGGAAGATCGATGGAATTCGTCTGCGCCAGCTGCCATCGGGAGCGGTTTGGAACATCGTTGCGCTCAGGCCGGACAGCAGCAGCACCAGGACGACGAAGCCGAATACCGTCGCGACGATGCGGACCGGCGTCGCCTCGCCCGAGATCTGAATGGCCTGCACCAGCAGAAGAAGCAGTGCGCCCAGCGGCAGGATGTAGTTGCGCACCAGGTGCACCGGACGTGCCAGCGCACTGTTGCGACGAAGCAGCGCGTTGTGCAGTTCGGTGAGGAGAACCAGGCCGACGGGGAACCCGACGGCCACGGCGATGGCCCAGTAGAACCACGGCGCGTCGACGACGCTGCTCACGGCTGCCGCTCCGACAACCGCCAGACGGGTTGCTCCTCACCGTCCACCGTGATGTTGCCTGCGGCGGTGAACTCGCGGCTGTCGCGCATGACGTCGTACACGGTTGAGGTGACATAGACGCCTGGCTGGGGCGAGCCGCTCTGCACCTGATACGCCAGGTTGACCGCCGATCCCCACATGTCGTAGGCCAGCGTGGACCGGCCCACCAGGCCACTGGTCACCGTGCCGGTGTCGATACCTGCCCGCAGGTATAGCCGGTGCCCCGTCTCGCTGCTGAACCGGTCGATGACACGTTGCATTTCGATCGCGAAATCCACGGTGCGCCGGACGTTGTCGAGCCGGGGGACGCTCAGACCACAGCTGGCCAGATAACCGTTGTGCAGTGTGCGCACCTGCTCGACGCCGAGATTTTCCGCCGCAGCGTCGAATTGGCGCGTCAGCTTGTTGACGATGGAGAGCAGCTGATCGGAATCGAGATCGGTGCCCAATTCGTCGAGACCGACGATGTCGGCGAAGATGACGGTGACATCCCGATGATCCTGGGCGATCGTCTCCTCGCCCTCCCGGTAGCGCTGCACCACCGGTTCGGGCATCAGCGACAGCATCAGCCGGTCGTTCTCCCTGCGCTGCTCGGCAAGTAGATCCTCCTTTATGGCGAGGTTGCGGCTCATGTCGTTGAAGGCGACGGTCAAATCACCGAACTCGTCGCGAGACTGCACCGGCAGCGTGACGTGATAGTCACCGGCGCTGATCTGTTGGGCGCCGGCCTCCAGCCGTCGGATCGGCCGGACGAACAACCGCGCCAACAACATCGCGGCGAGACAGACGACGAAGATGATGACCACCGTCGACAACACCAGGGTGCGGGTGAAATTGGCGACCGGAGCGAACGCCTCCGACGTGTCGATCTTCGCGACGATCGACCAGTCCAACCCCCGGAGGTTCACCGGTGCGTACGCCTGCAGCGTCTCGTGGCCCAGGTAGTCGCTTTCGACGATGGTCCCGCGCTCGCCCCGCTGAGCCTGCCGGGTCGCTTCGGTGGCCACCGGTTGCACCAGGGTGGTGCCGCCCTGCCGGATCGCCTGCTGCGCCACGTCCGGAGGTGTTCCCGCATCGACGACGTCACGTTTGTACGCTTCGGGATCTTCGAGAAACAGCCGCGAGTCCGAACGCATCAGGTCGTCCGGCCCGACGAGGAACGTCTCGCCGGTCCTGCCCATGCCCGCGGCTTCCCACTGCTGATCGACGGTCATCAGATTGTTGATCCTCGAGATCGGGAACTGCAGCGCGAGCACACCCTGCACCCGGCCCTGCGGACCGACGGGGGAAAGCAACCACGCGGTGGGTTCGTCCGCCGGTTGGTAGTCCCCGAAGTCGGTCACCCCGACGTAATCGACCGCATTGGAGGCCATCGCCTTCTGATACGCCTCACGCAACTGGCCCTCGCGGTAGGGGCCGTTGAGGATGTTCGTGCCGAGGTCGACGCCCTTGTATGCGCTGTAGACGACGTTGCCGCGCGCGTCGAGCAGCAGTGCGTCCTCGAACTGGAAGCGCAGCACGATCTCCCGAAAGAAGTCGTTGAACCGCGCGTTGGCCGCGGACCACGCGCTGCCGTCGCGGGCATCGTCGAACCTGATCGCCTTGTCCCAGTCGTCGAAAGGAGCGGTGTAGTGCGCCTGCAGATACTT
Organism: Mycobacterium deserti; assembly: GCF_025345615.1. Taxonomy (GTDB): domain Bacteria; phylum Actinomycetota; class Actinomycetes; order Mycobacteriales; family Mycobacteriaceae; genus Mycobacterium; species Mycobacterium deserti. The sequence continues at coordinate 158,721 of NZ_JAODWD010000007.1, read as the reverse complement.
CTGAGCGTTCGACGTCGGCAGCAGCGCGCCGACGTCGAGAGTGTTACCCGTCTGTTGTTGCTCGGCTTTGCCGAAATTGTTGGCGTAGTAGTCCACCACCGACTGCCACTGTCCCGGATCGACTGTCGTGGCGTTCAATTCGTCGAATCCGGCGGTGAACGCGGTAATGGCTTCGTTGGCCGTCACGCCGCGGGTATAGATGATCAGTGATTCTTCGAGGTCGCTGAACTTGGCCTCGAGTTCGCGCGACTGCGAACCCCTGATCTCGGTCAGCCGGTCGAAAACCGAAGCCCGCAGTGAGGACCGGCCGGATTGGTAGCCGATCGCACCGACGACGGCTGCTGACAGAATGCTGGTCAGCAGCAGCATCACCAGTAGTTTGGATTGAATGCTCATCCGGGACAGCACTCTGCGCCGCAAGGTGCGGGCTGTGGGCGCAGCTTCGATCGACGTATGCGGTTCGGTCGTAGTCGTCATTGAATCGCACAGACTAGCCTGCCAAAGTTGCTGATGAGGTGCCTGTGGACAAATCGTTAACATCGAGCGACCCATTCGATCTGCGCCGCTTCCTCGATGCGCAGAACCGCGTGTACGACACCGTGCTCGCCGAACTGCGCAACGGCAGAAAAGAGAGCCACTGGATCTGGTTCGTCTTTCCGCAACTCAAAGGCCTCGGCCGCAGTCCGACGGCGCTACGCTTCGGCATCTCCTCGGCGGCCGAGGCGCAGGCCTATCTTCGCCACGAGGTGCTGGGCGCACGGCTGCGGGAATGTACACGGCTGGTCGCCGAGATCGACGGCCGCAGCGCCGACGACATCTTCGGCTGGCCGGACAATCTCAAGGTGCGGTCGTCGATGACGCTGTTCGCGAGAACCGCCGAGGATGCCGACGTCCGAGCCGAGTTCCGCGCCGTGCTGGACAAGTTCTACGACGGTGCGGAAGATCCCCTCACGGTTGCGGAGTTGGCGCGATGACCAGCCAGCCGTGCGGCTCGACATCGGTTTCGGAGACGGCTTCCTGCGGCGGCGCTCCCGAACCCCCCACGACGTGTCCACCGCCGAGCCCCAACTCGGGCAGTGCGACACGCAGTGGTTTGTCATCGATGTTCAGCGCCACCACCAGCGTCTCGGAACCCGCGCGTGACTGATAGATGTACTGGCGGTTGGTCAGTGCCAACGGCAAGGTGCGGGCCGCGTGAAGCCACGGGTGCCGACGACGCAATCCGATGAGGTATTGGTGCAATCGGAACACATCGCTGGCATGTCCGTCGATGTCCATTGGCGGAGAACCGAATTCGGGCCGCACCGCGTCGTCGCCGCCAAACCGTTCCTCCTTGACGCCTCGGTAGCCGGCCTCGTCACCTGCGTACACGCTGGGCACGCCGCCGACGGTCATGAGCAGGACCAGTGCGTGTCCGAGGTGACGGATGTCGTCTACGCGGCTGGCGATCCTGGTGACGTCATGGTTGCCGACGAACGTCAACGGTGCGAAGGACTCTAGAAACTCGTTGTGCCGCAACAACGCCCAGTCCAGTTCGTGAAAGTTGCCGTCGTTCAGACTGCTCCAGATCGCTTTCCACAATTCGTACTGGGTGACCGAGTCGAAGCTCGAGTCGCCGACGCAGGCTGCGTAGTCCCCGTGGATGACCTCGCCGACGAACCAGGCGTGGGGGAAGGCCTCGCGCACCCTCGGCAGCACCTGGGCCCAGAATCGGTCGGCGACCGCATAGGCCGCGTCGAGGCGCCAGCCGTCGGCACCTCGCTCCAGCCAGTGCTTCATCACGTCGACCGTGTACTCGACGACCTCGGGTTTGTCATGGTCGAGTGCCCGCAGCTCACCGTGTCCCTCGAACGTATCGAAGTCGTCGGCCGACCCCCGGCCCCGCTTGCGCAGCCACGAGGTGTGGGGAAAGTCGACGCCGACATGGTTGAAGACCCCGTCGAGCAGTACGCGAAGCCCGCGGCTGCGCGCCTCGGCGATCAAGGTGTCGAAGTCGGAGCCGTCGCCGAGTCGCGGGTCGATCCGATAGTGGTCGGTGGTGTCATAGCCGTGTGTGCGCGACGCGAACACTGGTCCGAGCGCCACACCCGACGCCCCCAACTCGATGGCGTGGTCGAACCATTCGGTGATGCGCAGCAGTCTGTGCTCGTCCGCAGTGGGCGGGGGATCGGCGGGGTGAGCCCCGACGAAGCCGAGCGGATAGACCTGCCACCAGATCGCGTGCTGAATCCACTCGCCGGCGCTCACGACTTGAACTTCGCTTCGTAGAGCGCCTTCATCGCGTCGGCGAACTGCTCGGCCGGCCCCTCGGCGACCACGCGGGGCGCGACCATGGTGATCGGCAGCGGCGCGACCGGCGGCGGCGGGGCTCCCCACTCGGTGAGCCACTGGCTCAACTGGGCCGACGAGGCCGCATAAACGATGCGGCCGAGGCCCACCCACGCGTGCCCCGCGGCACACATGGGGCAATGTTCGCCCGAGGTGTACACCGTCGCGTGTGACCGCTGATCCGATGTCAGGTTCTCGACAGCCCAGCGAGCTATCGCGAACTCGGGGTGACGGGTGTGGTCGCCGTCCTTGACGCGGTTGCGGTCCTCGAAAAGCGTGGCGCCGCTGCCGTCGACCAGGACTGAGCCGAAAGGCTCGTCGCCATCGTCGAGTGCTTCCCGCGCGAGTTCGACACAACGGCCGAGACGTTCAAGATCACTGTCGTTGATCGCCATTGGCCGCAGTCTACGTACCGCCGTTCGCGCACCCGGCCGGTGCTGCCGACTACCTCAGGCCCCAGCCGCCTCGAGCCGGCATGCACATGACGCCCTGATCGGTACGTCGGCGCGCGCCTGCGCGAGGGCCAGCTGCTGACCGATGATCACCGCCTCGGAGGTGCGGCCAAGCCGCTGCAGGCATTCGTGGTAGCCGTGCAGGCTCCACACATTGCCGGGGTGTTGGCACGGCCGGGCCAGTGTGGGGTCGAGCCCGAGGTCCGCGGCGTACACCTGCGTGGCCTCCTCGACGTGCCCCTGCTCGAGCAGTAAAGCGCCGTAGGCGTGCCGGGTGGGCTGCATCCAGCCCCACGGTTCGTCGTAGGGCAGGGCGTCGTCGAGCTCGATGGCGCGCCGCAGATGCGCGAATGATCCGTCGTAATCACCTGTCCGATAGGCGATTTCACCGTCGAGCATTGAGCCGGCGACCGCCAGGATGTCCGCCACGGTGTTGTTGAACAGGTACCGGGTGTCCGGAATACGCGCACAGGCCGCGGTGAATGCGTCTCGCTCGGCACGAGCCTGCGTCGTGTTGCCCTTGGCGGCGTGTGCCACGCCGCGGCCGTAGTGGACGGTCGCGGCCGTGCTGCAGTACAGGTCGAGGTCCGCCGGCAGCGGTTGGGCGATCAACTCGTCCCAGCGGCCGAACCTGACGAGAACGTGGGTTCGCAACGGTACGAACGCTTCCAACCAATCGGCCATCGGCGGCGATTCGATGGCCAGTATCGACGGGGTGAGCTGGTCGGCCAATTCCTCGGCGGCCGCGAAGGCGGCGCGCGAGTTGCCCTCGAACATGGCCGAGTACACGATGAAATGCAGGTTGTGCGCTCGATAGAGGGAGTAGAAGTTCAACGGCCCCTCGCGTTCGACGAAGCGTCGATCCACCGATACCGCAGCTTGATTGGACACCACGGAGTCGCGGTAGTTGCCGCACAGCACGTCGATGTGACTGGGCATGTGTTGCAGATGCCCGGCGTCGGGCACCAGCCCGCGCAGCAGGTCCGCCGCGGGCAGTGCATCCTGCGGGCTCGCCGACATCTCCATCGTGTGGACGTACAGGTGCAGGATGCCGGGGTGCTCGCGACCCACAGGGGTGGCCAGCGCGTCATCGAGGATCTTCTTGGCCTCCACGACGCGCGAGTTCGGCGCCGGTTCGCCGGTACTGGTGTCCCACAGCGCCCACGCGGTCAGGTTGACCAGCGCATCCGCGGCCAGCGCAAGGACATCGATGTCGTCGGGGTACGCCTTGGCCAGTGCGGCCATCGCGTCGGCGTAGGCGGCGGCGCCCGCATCGAGCGCCTCGGTGTCGTTCGGGTCATCAGTGGGGAAGCGGGTCTGCAACGCCTCGATCAAGCCGAACTCGACCGCAGAACCCCGGCTCGATGCGGCCAGTCCGAGCTCCATCCGGGCGCGCGCCAGCGACGCGGCCATGTCGACGGGATCGAACGCCTCCCACGTCTTGTTGTAGTTGGGCCCGACGGCGTATGCCACACCCCACCGGGCGATGGCCATGTCGGGGTCGATTTCGAGTGCCCGGTCGAAGCACCGGATCGCCTCTTCGTGGTTGAACGCGTAGGACCACACCATGCCGCGGTCGAACCACATCTGCGCCGCGGGCGTTGGTGTCTCAGTCGGCCGACGGTAAGAGCCGAGGTCGTAGTAGGGCTCGGCGTCGCCGAGGGAAACGCTCATGCCCGGCACGATAATTCACCCGCGCGGCCGTCGCGACGATTGCGAGCAGACAGCCCGCCGCGGCCCACAGCACGAGCGTGAGCAGTGATGTCGCCGCGCCGTTGCCGCCGAAGTAGACGACGCTGCGCAACAGCGAGACACCCGAGCCCTGCGGCACGATCGTGCTGAACGTCGAGTAGAAACCGGAGAGCAACGGCCGGCCCACCGGGCCCGCCGCGGCAGCGTTGCCGACGATGACGAGAAACAGCGTCAGCGCCAGCGAGACGCCGGTGCCGAATGCCGCCGCAGTACCGGTGATCGCGCCGGCAACCGCCATGGCATAGAGCCTCAGGGCACCGAAGACCTGCCAGCCGTGGCCCACCAGTGCGCCGAGGATCACGTCGACGTAGAGCGTCACCCCGCCGGCCAGCAGCGCCGAGTAGCCGGCGAGCGTCACCGTGCGCAGCCCCAGGATCGCGGGCGTACGGACGGTGCCCATGAAGCGGCCCAGCACGGTGGCTCCGACGGAGGCGCCGATCGAGATGAATATGACGGCGTAGAACTCGACGGTCCCAGACGGGTCCGCTGCGGACACGGGCGCGACGTCCTCGACGGTGGCGCGCAAGCCGGACTTTGCGGCAACCGCCCGCCCGACCGTCTCGGCCGCGGCCGCCACGCTGCGCCCGCCACCTCCTGCGACGAAGATCTTCATCGCACCGGTCGGGTCGACGGCGAATGCAGCATCGGTCGCCCGCTCGTAGACCTGAGTGCGGGCGGTCGCAGCGTCCCCGACCTCGGTGATGGCCAGCCCATCCTGGCCGCGGAGGCCGTTCGCCACCTGCGGCGGCGCCGCCACCGCGACGGTCAGGTGATGCAGCGTCGGCTTGGCGAATGCGCCGGAATAACTCGCGATCATCGCGACGACGACCAAGGCCAGGCCGACCAGCGCCAGTGCGGTGTTGCGGACGGCCGCCGGGTCCCCGACGCGCGGTCGCTCCGGAACGTGATGCCTACCCATGGTGGGAGCCTTTCGAAGGTGTGGCCACGCCGAGCAAGGCGGCGACGGTGTCGAGTGCCGCGCGCGCCCGGCCGTTGAGGTCGGTCGAATCGGGGTCTTCCATCCAGGACCGGAGGACTTCGGTGAATCCGCCGACCAGGAAGCGGGTGACCGACTCCGGCGCCACGCCCGCGATCGTCGTGACGGACGGCTTCGCAGCGGCCGCCAACTCTTCGCACGCCGGAAGCAGTTCGGCCCGAAACGCGGACACGACGCGCTGGGTCACGGTGCTCGGCACAACGTTGCGGTACATCGCGCGGTGCTCGGCCGCGAAGTCGAACAACCGAAGGATGCGGGCGGGCGCGTGGCCGCCGATGTCTACTGTCGCCGCGGCGAATGCCGTGCCGAACGCGGCCGCGACGGCATCGTCCCGGTCGGTGAAGTGCTGGTAGAAGGCTTGGCGGCTGACACCCGCGCGGTCGACGACGTCCCTGACGGTCAGTTGATCAACCGGGCGCTCGTGGGCGAGGGCCAGCGCCGCGTCACGAATACGGCTGCGGACCCGCTCGGCGCGGGGATCAACGCTGTGGGCGCGGGCTGCCATGCCAGCAGCGTATGCCACTTCGTGTACAGATGACCACGAGTAGTTAGGTGTTCTAATACGGGATGTACGGCGGTTGTGATGCGCGCCGCTCGCGGGGCGGGTGCGGATGCGGAACCGGCGGCCTGCCGTCCTCGTTGTGCCTCCGTGCCCACCGCCACCATCGCCCTGCCAAGCCTGGCCCGACAAGCCGACACCCTCATCGAACTCGGTATCCACGCGATCGCGGGACTGACCTCCGAGGCCGTGCGTCAGACACCCGAAGGTGCCGGCTTGCTCGTCGTGCATCCCGATCTGCTGCCCGCCTCGACACTGGCCCCGTTGATCGTCGTCAACGGCAGGAAGGGATTCGTCGTCTCGGACATGTCCGACGTCGACGAGTTCACGCCGATCCCCGGCGCACAGCCGCCGCACGGCCCGGTCTACGTGGTGCGGCACCCCGATCGCGGTGATGCGATGGCGAACTGGAGTCCCGACGAGGCGCTGCCCGCGATCGTCGATGCCGGCCGAACGCCGTTGACGCTCACCGAAGGTCTGCACTGGCTACTTCACCGGCCCGAGGTCCTCGAGCGCAACCACTGCTTCATGACCATCGGGTCACGCCGTCGCAAGCCCAGCGGCGCCCTCGACTCCAGGACCCCCGCGCTGTGGATCAGCAACGGCACCGGACGCGATGGCCGCATGAACCGCGACGCACCCAAGGTCGGCTGGTGCTGGGCGGGCAACCGACACACCTGGCTGGGCTTCGCCTCCGCAGCCGAGCGGATCACCTCAGGCGCGTAGCCCTTAGTGACTCGACAACCCGCGCTAGAACGTGTTCTAGTTCTCCCGTGGTGGAGTTCACCGACATCGGCGATGTCCCCTCGGCCGAAGTCGACCGGATGCGTGCCGTGTACCAGCCGCTGGCCGACTCGGTGCGTGAGCTGGTCGACGCGACGATCCGAACGGAGATGGATGCCGACACCGTGGCCGCGGTGAGAGCCGAAATCGACGCCGCAACAGCCCGTTTGAGGTCGCGGCAGATCGACGGCGCGTTCGGCGTGCGCTACACGACGGGCGGCGACAGCCTGGCGTGGGGCAATCCGGTGATCGGCGTGCGCAATCCGATAGCTCCGCCGTTGACGATCGAGCGCGACCTCGAGGACGCCCGCGGGAGGGTGTTCACCGACTTTCACCTCGGCGCCGCCTACGAAGGCCCGCCCGGTCACGTGCACGGCGGTGTCGCCGCGCTGATCCTCGACCATGTGCTCGGCGAAGTGGCGGCCCACGCCGACACTCCGCGCTTCACCGGCACGATCACCTTGCGCTACCTGCGTACGACCCGTCTCGGGCGCCTGCACGCCGAAGCCGCGATCACCCGAACCGACGGAATCAAGGCCTACGCGGTGGGCCACCTGGCCGACGAAGACGGTGTCACCGTCGAAGCCGAAGGCGTGTTCATTCAGCCGCGCTGGGCTCGCGGGTAGTCGCGATGCTGGACAGGCTGCGGGTAATCGCCGCGACTTCGGCCACCAGCACGCGCGTCGCACTGTTGTCTTCTGCGAGCCGGGCGCTCTGCTCGCGCACCTGCTGATTGGCGGTCGTCAGCGCCGCGAGGTCGACGGTCCACGGGGCGGCCGGGTTGGGTGGCGCGCCGCGCAGCGCATCGACGTAATCCTCGACCGCCGCCACGAACTCGGGAGTCAGCGCCACCCGCGGCTGCGACGGCAGATTGCTTTCCAGCGCGGTGCAGGCGCTGGTTACCGCGTTCAGCGCCGCGCGGTACGACCGAACCCATCTGCGGAGCTCGCGGGATTCCATGCGCGTTGCCCCCGAAACCGCTTCGAACGCCGCGCGCGCCCGAAAAGCCCGCTGCCACGCCGCCGACAACGCGTCGGCCGGCTGGTCGAGCTCCCTGATGAATGCCTTGATCACCGTTGCCGCGTAATCCACTTCGGTCTTGAGTAGCTCGCCGGCCCGCTGCTGCAGCCGGGTCAGGGCGTCATCGGGCAGCACCACGTGCACGACGACGGCGAGCCCGCCGCCCACCACGACGGCGAACAGCCGGTCTTCCATGGTCGCGCCGGATGCGGCGGCGTCGATGCCGAGCAGGAAGTCGACGGCCGCTGCGAGTGCCCCACTTACCGCGACGTAGCCGTACCGGGTCACCGTGTACGTGGCGGTGAGGAACAGCCCAGCAAGCACCGCCGCGGCGACGCCAGTCGGGTTCAACACGGTCGCGATCAGTGACGCGAGCACGACGCCTGCGGCGATGCCGCCGAGCCGACCGACGCACCGGGTATAGGTGTGCGACGTCTCCGGACGCAGAACAAGCAACACGACCAGCGCGATCCAATACCCGTGCTGCACGGGCGCCAATCTGTCGGCGGCTACGCCCAATGCAGTGGCCGTCGACAGCCGGATCGCGTGGCGCAGAATCGGCGACGTCGACGTCAGGTGGCCGCGCACCTCCGCGGCGGCGGCTCCAAGGCCGCTGATGACGTCGGGGCGTCGCAGATCGGGAAATCTCGACTCCGCGGCTTCGTGTAGAAGCCTCGAAAAACGTTGCGCTGTCTCGGCATTCGGACCAGAGGTCGATGCGACCGCGGAATCCAGCGCCTCGACCGCCTGCTGCGCGTCGCGTCGCGCCGTTGGGTGGTGGGCGGCAATCGCGTCGAGGAGGGTGCCCGCCGCGGTCAACACCTGTGCGACACCGTCGTTCGCCGCATCGCGCGCTTCGCCGAGCGTGTGCAGCACTGCGGCGATTCGCTCGGGCAGCCGGTGGCCGCCGTGATAAGCCTTGGGGCGCCGCGTCGCCTGGCTGTCGACGAACACGTCACGCAGAAACGACATCGGTGCCGAGTCGATCGACGCATCACGGTCGGAGGCGACCCGGCGGGCGTCGGCGGCCAGGGACCGGTAGGCCCGCGTCAACACGTCGCGCTGCAGGCGCCACCGGTGCGGCGGCCACACCGCGATCAACGTGGCCTGCACACAACCCGCAGCGAAGGTCAACGCCGCCGCCACGACGATCGACGACACCGAAGTCGCGACGGGCGGCGACACCACCAGCAGTGCGCCCGCTCCCGCGGCGACCAGTCCGGCGTGACTGCCCAGCGCCCACTGCAACCCGGCGGCAAAACACCACGCCGCAACCACACCGATGAACACGAGATCGTGTGGCGAGGTCAGCGCTCCGAGGAGAACGGCAGCCGCCATCTGCCCCGACACCGCGATCACCAACGGCACGCGTCCACCGGGGCTGTCCTGCAGTCCGATGGCACCTGCTATCGCGCCTGCACCGGCCGCCCATACCGCCGCGGTCGCGGAGTCCCATGCCAACGCGAGCGCGGCCATCGCCACCATCCCGGCGCAGCTTCGGACCACCGCGCCGAAATCCGGCGTGGTCAGGCGCACGGTGTCCAACACCCGGCTGCCGGTGATCACCTATCCATTGTGACCTGCGCTGCGTCTCATACCGGCAACCCACACGCCGTGAGACCGTGCGCAGTGAACTCGACCCGGCGACCGCCCGCTCGACGTCGCGCAGACATTTTGCTGCGCAACAGACTTCGCCGATTTCCCTACAGGTGAAGATCGCCGGAGTTAAGCTCCGCTCATCCTGGTCGGCTGGTCCACCGTGGAGGTGTCGATGACCCGCAGGGCTGTCACTGCCGACGGCGTTGCTGAATTCCGGCCGCAATCGCCATTCGCTGAGCACTGCGCCCGCGTCGTTGCGCCATGCGTTTTGCGACCGGCAACCCCGAACGAAAGGACGTCTCGATGACCACGGCGGCCGAGCGTGCGGCACAACTCGAACTGGTGGCCCGGCTGAAGTCGGCCTACCCCGAGTTACCCGACGCACCAACCCCCGACCTTCTCGACCACGAACGCATCACCGCCTACCTCAAACCGGTCCACGACGTGGGCGGTGAGCCCGATGCGCCGATGAAGTACGAGAACAAGCAGTACGAATATTGGGAGCACATGACGTATGTGATCTGCGAGGTTCTGGCGTGGCGGGGGATCTGGCTCTCGGAGGAACGGCGCCGGATCGGCAACGTCGACGTCGGCAGGGCCGAGTACCTGGGGTTGCCGTACTACGGCCGCTGGTTGCTCGCCGTCGCAAGAGTCCTGGTGGAAAAGCACCACATCGGCCTGACCGAGCTGAGTGAACGGATGGCCGAGGTCAAGGCCCGATACGAGGGCGGCCTCGACGGCAAGAAGCTGGAGGCCAGACCGAAGTCCGAAGGCGACGGCGCCGACGTCAAACGCAACGCCCACCACAAGCACGCCGTCGGCAAGGGCGACCCGCAGGTGTATGCCGGCCAGGCAGGCGAACCGAAATTCACAGTCGGCGACGCGGTGGTGGTGCGCGAGCTTCCCGTTATCTTCTATACGCGCACACCGGAATACGTGCGCGGCGCCACGGGCGAGATCGCGACTGTCGCCTACGAGAGCCCGGCCGCAGAAGACGAAACCTGGGATCGGCCCGGTGCCGTGCCGGAATGGTTCTACGTCGTGCGGTTCACCATGTCCGACTTGTGGGACGGCTACACCGGAACCACCGCCGACGTCATCCAAACCGAGATTCCTGAGCACTGGCTGGAGGCCGCCTCGTGACCCACGACCACGACCACAACCACGACCGCACGGTGAAACCGATGGTCGACGAGATCACCGATTTCGAGGTGCTCGAGATCGCATTGCGCGAATTATGCATCGAGAAGGGCATTTTCACGGCCGAGGAGCACCGCCGCTTCACCGAGTTCGCCGAGCAGATCGGCCCCACGCCGGCCGCGCGTCTGGTCGCCCGGGCGTGGCTCGAACCCGAATTCAAGGAGCTGGCGCTCGCCGAGCCCATGACCGCCAGCAAGGAGGTCGGGGTCGACTGGATGGAGCCGACCGGTTTCGGCACGCCAAGCGACTTCACTGCCTTCGAGATCTTGGCCGACACCCCCACCGTGCACAACGTGATCGTGTGCGCCCTGTGCTCCTGCTACCCGCGCCCGATCCTGGGGAACTCCCCGGAGTGGTATCGCACGCCGAATTACCGCAGACGCATGGTCCGCTGGCCGCGCCAGGTGCTCGCCGAGTTCGGTCTGTATCTGCCCGACGAGATCTCGATCCGCGTCCAGGACTCCAACCAGAAGCACCGGTTCATGGTCATGCCGATGCGCCCGGTCGGCACCGACGACTGGACCGAGGACCAGTTGGCTGAGATCGTGACTCGTGACTGCCTCATCGGCGTCGCCCTGCCCAAGGCCGGAGTCACGACCAACGTCATCACCGATACCCGCCCGGCCATCCACCCGGTGTCATGACACGCAGATCCGTCGAGAAGTCGAGGATCGCGCCGCTGCAGGAGATCGTCGACCGCAATCAAACCTGGCCCCGCATGGCAGCCAAGTACGGCGTCGAGAATCCGGTGCCGCCGTGGAAGACCAGCCTCGACGGCATGTGCGACGCGTTGGACCGGACCGCCTGCGAAACCACGATTCCCGACTTCAAGGAGCGCCGCGACGAAGAGGACGAGCTGTCGGCGACGCTGTACGCCGATCTGCCGTATCCGGAGAACCAGTTGGTCTCGCTGGCGCACTCTCTGATGGCTCGCGGCGTGATCGACGAAGCCGAACTGCGACAGCGGCTGGCTACCATCCGCGAACGCCTGGAAGCCTGAGGCGACCCGACGCGTTAAGTTCGCTTCTGTGGAGAAAGTCATCATCACGCTGCGCGGCGTCGACGCGGATGACAAATGGTGTGCGCGGATGCGCGCCGCCGTCGCCGCTGATCTGCTCGACCTCGACCTGCCGGGGCTGGCGGTCAACCTGCGCGACGACGTGGTGCGCGAGTCGCTGATGACACTGACGACCCTGGATCCGCCGATCATCGGCTTCGTTACGCTGTGGACGCAGCAGTCCTACGGCGATCAGGTGCACGCGGCGATCGCACGGCTGAGCGACGAAGCCCCCGACGTCGCTGCGTATCTCGTGACCGAGTCAGTGCCCCTGCCGCCACCGGAGACCGTGCCGGGGCAGCGCACGGCCGGCTTTGCCAACGTCGCGCTGTTACGCAGACCCGCCGACCTGGACGAAGCCACCTGGCTGCGGCGGTGGCACATCGACCACACGCCGGTGGCCATCGAGACGCAGTCGACGTTCGGCTACACCCAGAATGCGGTGGTGCGTGCGCTGACACCGCAGGCACCTCCGATCTCGGCGATCGTCGAAGAACTCTTTCCCGAAGCCGCAACAAAGGACCTGCACGCGTTCTTCGGCGCGGCCGACGACGACGATCTGCGCGACCGGATGGAGCGCATGGTGGCCAGCACCGCCGCCTTTGGGGCAAACCGCGACATCGACACCGTGCCGACCAGTCGCTATGTCTTCCGAACACCGTTCGTGACCAACGACATTCGGCGAAGGGCTGCCACATGACCACACTCGACGAAGCCGTCACACTGGCGTCGAAGGAAAGCGGCTTGGCGGTGATCTCGACGTTGCGAGGCGACGGCACCATCCAGGCGTCACTGGTCAACGTCGGAGCGCTCGCGCACCCGGACAACAGGGGACAGGTACTTGGCTTCGTCACCTACGGCAAGGTCAAGCTGGCCAACCTGCGTGTCCGGCCACAACTTGCGGTGACGTTCCGCAATGGTTGGCAATGGGCCACCGTTGAGGGCCGGGCCGAACTGTTCGGCCCGGACGATCCTGCGCCGTGGTCCACCGACTCCGACCAGTTGCGCCTGCTGTTGCGTGACGTGTTCACCGCGGCAGGCGGAACCCACGACGACTGGGACGCCTACGACCGGGTGATGGCCGAGCAGCGCCGCACCGTCGTGCTCGTCGAACCCACCCGCGTGTACAGCAACGGTTGACCCGTACGCTGCTGGCGTGGTCTTACAGGTCAGCGACGACAATCGGGTGCGTACCCTCACCCTGAACCGGCCCGACGTTCTCAACGCGTTCAACGAGGAGCTCTACCTCGCCACCGCGACCGCGCTGCGTGAGGCGGCCAACGATTCCGAGGTGGCGGTCGTGCTGCTGACGGGCGCGGGCAGGGCGTTCAGCGCAGGCAACGATCTCGTCGAGATGCAAAGACGCATCACCGATCCGGCGTTCAACCAGCAGGGCAGCCACTTCTCGACCATGATCGACGCGCTCACCGACCTGCCCAAGCCGCTGATCTGCGCGGTCAACGGCGTCGGCGTCGGCATCGGTGCGACCATGCTCGGCTATGCCGATCTGGTGTTCATGTCGGCGACCGCGCGCCTGAAGACACCGTTCACCAGTTTGGGTGTCGCACCCGAGGCGGCGTCGTCCTACCTATTGCCGCGGTTGATGGGCAAGCAGAACGCGGCATGGCTGCTGTTGTCGTCGGAATGGATCGAGGCCGACGAGGCGCAGCGCATGGGTCTGGTATGGAAGGTCTGCGCGCCCGACGACCTGATGCACGAGGCGCGAAGGCATGCCGATGTGCTTGCTTCCCGGCCGATTTCGAGTTTGATCGCGGTGAAGCAGACGATGGTCGCGCCTACCCGCGACGGCATCGCCGCGGCAACGGCCCGAGAGATCGAGCACTTCACCGAGTTGATGGGGGCGGCGGCGAACTCACAGGCGCTGTCGGAGTTCACGGGACGCCGCGGATCCGACTAGCCGCACATGACGCGACTTGCGTGGGTCGACAGGGCCAAAGGCATCGCGATCCTGTTGGTCGTTCTGCATCACGTCATTCAGTTCTCGGCGGATCAGCAGTGGGCAAGTCACCAAGTCCTGTACTACAACTCAATGTTGCAGACGTTCCGCATGCCGCTGTTCTTCGCCATGTCGGGATTGTTCTTCAGCCAGGCCGCGGGCCAGTCGTGGCGATGGCTGTCGACCAACCGTGTCCTACCATTCGCCTACCTGTATGTCGTGTGGGCCGTCATCTGGAACCTCTGCTTTTCGCTGACGCCCGTCGAGGGAATCGGACTCGGGCTGCGATACTTCTCGGCGCACTTCCTCGACCCGGGCACGGGCCCGTGGTACATCCTCGCGCTGACGGTGTATTTTATTGCGGCCAAGGTTCTTTCGCCGTTGCCCGCGTGGGCTCAGCTCTCCGTTGTCGCAGCGGTCTCGGTGCCCGTGGCGGTGCACCTGGTCAAACTGCCCTGGGCTTGGGAATACATCTGCATGTATTGCCTGGCCTTCTTCGCCGGCATGCACGGCCGGCGCCTCTTACTCCGGCTTGCCGAGAAAGCGACGTGGGCGACCGTCATCGTCGCCGCCACCTTGTGGGGTATAGCAACCTTCGGCGTGTACGTACTGGCCTGGCCGTTCGGTCGCTATCTGTTCATTCCGCTGTGTGCGGTGGGGATCGCGCTGGGCGTATCGCTCGCCGCCGTGTCTACCGGTGCCGGAGTTCTGAGTTGGTTCGGCAGACGGACGCTTCCGATCTACTTTCTGCACCAGCCGATGATCGCCGCCGTCTACTCGGTCGGGATCATCCGAACTCTGCCCGCGACGCCGTGGGTCACGGCGGTGATTCTCCTGACCACCTTGTCGCTGGTGGTGACGGCATCGATCGCGATCTGGCGGGTTGGCAGAGTCGTCCCCGGGATCTTCGTCGCACCGTGGCACGGCGCGGGTCAAGTGACGATGTCGCGGGTCATCTCACGGACTGCGACGGGCAGTCGTTGACGTTCTGATGGGCCGCGATGATCGCACGCAAAGTACGCCTGCAGCGCCCGCAGTCGCCCCCCGCGCCGCAGGCCTCGGCGATCTGCTTCGACGTCGTGGCGCCGTTGGCCACGACCTCGTTGACCACGTGGCTCGTGACTCCCATGCACAAACAGACGAACATCGCGGCCCCGTCAATCCTCGTCGACGCTCATGAGATGGGCGAACCTGCCGACGAACTGTGTGGGGTAGGGCCCGAGGCCGGCATTGGACATCCACTCCGCCGCCGTGTCGGGATGATCGATCCACTGCCTTGCCGCGGCCTCGTCCTCGATTTCCTGAAGGATCATCACTTCCTGCCCGTCATCGAGCGCACGGTAGACCCAGATTTTGCGCACACCGCCGCGCTTGAACCGGTCGAGTCCGTCGTGCACCTTGACCATCAGCGCGGAGACGTCCTTGACCGACGACATCACCCCGACCACGACGCGGCCCACATGCTCGGCGGGCGACGGGGGATAGAGGTCGACCTTCTCGACGACTTCGCCGCCGAAGATCGGCGGAATGTCGTCGGCACCGGAGATGTCGAACCACTCGAACAACGCAGGCGACCGCAACACCTCGCGGACGGATTTCGCCTGCCGAATTCCAATGGTCACCAGGACCCGATGCGGTTCCCAGATTGAGGTGTACAACACGACGTGATGCGCGCCGATAGCGGCCAGACTTTCCCGATGTTTTCTCAGCCAGGCCCACATTCGCTCGACGTCATCGACGCGGTAATCACAGGCGAGAATGAATGAGTGCAGATCGTACTCACTCACCTTATTCCCCATCTCCCGGACGCCGTTGCCAAAGGTTAGCGCAGTCTAACCTTAGTTAGCGTAGGCAGTCCAGACTCCTTGGCCGAGGAGCGTCCCGGAGCGGCCAAACGGCTCGCCACGGCGCCGAAAACACGCCTGGCGCAACCGTAAAGGTGGGCTCTCGGGCGTTTCCTGGACTAGATTAGGTGGCGCACAACCGACAGCGACAGTTGACCAGCCCACAAGGTGCTAGGAGCGACCATGCAAGGCGATCCGGACGTTCTCAAATTGCTCAACGAGCAATTGACAAGCGAACTCACGGCGATCAACCAGTATTTTCTCCATTCGAAAATGCAGGCCAATTGGGGCTTCACGGAACTCGCTGAATACACCCGAAAAGAATCATTCGAAGAAATGGTTCACGCGGAGCACATCACCGACCGAATTCTCATTCTGGACGGTCTGCCGAACTACCAGCGTCTGTTCTCCCTGCGGGTCGGTCAGACACTGCGCGAACAGTTCGAGGCCGATCTCGCGATCGAGTACGAGGTCATGGAGCGGTTAAAACCGGGCATCGTCATGTGCCGCGAGAAGCAGGACGCCACCACCGCCACCCTGTTCGAGAAGATCCTGGCCGACGAAGAGGAACACATCGACTACCTCGAGACCCAGTTGGCCCTGATGGACAAGCTCGGCGACGCGTTGTACGCCGCCCAGTGCGTGGCCCGCCCGCCGACGGCGTTGTAGTTCCCGCGGGGCGTTTCCCGTCGGCGTGAGCGGCAACACCTCCGTCGGGCCGTAACCTTTCTAGCTTGTCTAACGATATGGCTTCGTGAAGGTTCAACACCTCGACGGAGGGCGAGTATGAGTTCGGCGACGTCTGATGCCGTGGACGCGCCCAGCGACGCGATGGTCAGCCCGCAGCGCCGCAACATCATCTTCGTCGCGGTGCTGCTCGGCATGCTGTTGGCCGCACTGGATCAGACCATCGTGGCGACGGCGCTGCCGACGGTGGTCGCCGATCTCGGAGGCGCCGGCCACCAGTCGTGGGTGGTGACCAGCTACCTGCTCGCCTCGACGATCGTCACCGCCGTCGTCGGCAAGCTCGGCGATCTGTTCGGTCGCAAGGCCGTCTTCCAGACCTCGGTGCTGTTCTTCCTCGCCGGCTCCGTCCTGTGCGGGCTGGCCACCTCGATGACGATGCTGGTCGCGTCGCGCGCACTGCAGGGCGTTGGCGGCGGGGCCATCATGGTCACCGCGATGGCCGTCATCGGCGAGGTCATTCCGCTGCGCGAACGCGGGCGTTACCAGGGTGCACTCGGCGCGGTGTTCGGCGTCACGACCGTCATCGGCCCACTGCTCGGCGGCTTTTTCACCGACCACCTCACGTGGCGATGGGCCTTCTGGATCAACATTCCCGTCGCGATCGTCGTTCTGGCGGTGGGTGCGGTGGCTATCCCGTCGCTGGCCCGGTCCGCCCGGCCCGTCATCGACTACGCCGGCATCCTGTTCGTCGGGCTCGGCGCGTCGGGACTGACTCTGGCGACCAGCTGGGGCGGCAGCACGTACGCATGGGGCTCGGCCGTGATCGTCGGGCTCTTCGCGGCCTCGGCGGTGGCGCTGGCGATCTTCGTGTGGGTGGAAAGCCGCGTCCCCGAGCCGATCCTGCCCATCCGCCTGTTCGCCAGCCCGGTGTTCGCGGTCTGCTGCATTCTCGGTTTCATCGTCGGGTTCGCGATGCTCGGCGCGCTGACGTTCCTGCCGACATTCATGCAGTTCGTCAACGGTGTCTCGGCGACGGAGTCGGGCTTGCGCACCCTGCCGATGGTCGCAGGCATGCTGATCACGTCGATCGGCAGCGGCAGCATCGTCGGGCGCACCGGCCGGTACAAGGTGTTCCCGGTGGTCGGCACCGCCACGATGGCGGTCGCGTTCTGGCTGTTGTCCGGTATGGACGCCACCACACCCACCTGGCAGCAGTCGGTGTACCTGTTCGTCCTCGGCACGGGGCTCGGATTGTGTATGCAGGTGCTGATCTTGGTCGTGCAGAACACGTCGAGTTTCGCCGACCTCGGCGTCGCAACGTCCGGCGTGACCTTCTTCCGCACCATCGGAAGTTCCTTCGGCGCAGCAATTTTCGGCTCACTGTTTGCCAATTTCCTCGCCAGCGGGATTGGGCCGGCGCTGGTCGCCAGCGGAGCGCCACCGCGGGCAGCGGAATCACCCCAGGCGCTGCACGCCTTGTCCCCGGCGGTAGCCGCACCGATCGTCGATGCCTACGCCGACTCGCTCGGCACGGTGTTCCTGTGTGCGGTTCCCGTCGCGGTCGTCGGCTTCGTCGTCTCACTGCTACTGAAAGAGGTGCCGCTGCGCGACGTCGAGATGGTGTCGGCGACCGACCTCGGCGAGGGCTTCGGGATGCCGAGCACCGAGTCGCCCGAGAAGATCCTCGAGGTGGCGATCGGCAGGCTGTTCCGCGACTCGCCGGACATCCGGCTGCGCAGCCTGGCTCAACTGCCGGGATGCCATCTCGACGTGACCCGGATGTGGGCGTTGCTTCAGATCTACCGCCAGAACCAGGTGTTCGGGTCGGCCACCCTGATCGACATCGCCGAACGTCTACGGGTGCCGTATGAGGTGATCGAGCCGACGTTCGACCGTCTCGTGGATGAGGGCCTGGCGTTGCGCACCGGCGGGCGGCTGTGGCTCACCCAGGCCGGCGTCAAACAGGTCGACGCGATCTCCGCCCTGATCGTCGGTTGCATTGTCGACAAGTTGGCGACGTCGCCGTCGTTCGAGGGCCGCCCGGACCGCCTGCAGGTCGAAGCGGCCGTGGAGCGGATCGCACATCGGATGCTGGTGCAGCGGGACTGGACGGACGACCGCCGCGAACTGGCTTCCGCGAGCTGAGCGAGCAATCAAACTTCCGCGAGCTGAGCGGAAACTAGAACGCGTTCCAATTCTATTCGTCCGAGCGTACGATGCCGCCATGAGCCGAATCGGAGCTTTCGCTGATGACGACGCCGCGGCATGGGTGACGAAGTCTCCTGACATCGGCGTCGCCATGGCCGGTTTCACCAACGCGGTGTACACCAAGAACCGGCTACCGATGCGTGTGCGGGAGCTGGCGCGCATGGTCATCGCCCTCGACAACGAGTGCGTGGTGTGCCAGAACACCCGCGATGCCGAGGGCGTGGCAGCGGGCGTCGACGAGGATCTCTACGATCACGCCGCCGAATGGCAGACCTGGCCGGGCTACAGCGACCAGGAGCGCATCGCCGCGGAGTTCGCGCAACGCTTCGCCAGCGACCACACCGGCCTGCGCGACGACGAGGAGTTCTGGGCTCGTTGCGGCGAGCATTTCAGCGACGAGCTACTGACCGATCTCGCACTCTCGTGCGCGATGTGGCTGGGCATGGGTCGCATGCTGCGCACGTTGGATATCGGTCAGTCCTGCAAGATCACCCTCTGATCAGCGGCTAGACCGCGCACAATGGCTGTTGTGAGAACCAAGGCAGCCAAACCTCTCGCCGCTGCCGCGATCGCGCAACTCGAGGCCGACGGCGTCGCGACACTGATCGGCACCGTCGTCAACGCCGCGGGGCTCACGCATGCCAAGACGGTGCCGCTGCGGCGGATGGGCGCATTCGCCGACCCCGGGCTGGGGGCCAGCCCGGTGTGGCATGCGTTCGCGATCGACCAGGCCGGCATCGTCTTCAGCGACGCGATCAGTCCGGTCGGCGACCAGCGCATTCGGATCGATCTGAGCGCGCTGCGCATCCTCGGCGACGGATTGGCCTGGGCGCCGGGCGCTTTCTTCAACCAGGACGGCTCACCCGATCCGTACTGCAGTCGCGGCGCGCTGAGCAGAGTGGAGGACAAGCTCACCGAGGCGGGCATCGACACCGTGGTGGGGCACGAGATCGAGTTCCTTCTCGTCGGGCCCGACGGGGGCCGGTTGCCGTCGCACCTGTGGGCGCAATACGGATTGGCGGGCGTGCTCGAATACGAAGGGTTCGTCCGCGACGTTACCGACGCCGCCACGGGTTCGGGCCTGGCCATCGAGCAGTTCCACCCCGAGTACGGTTGCAATCAATTCGAGATCTCGCTGCCCCCACAGTCACCCGTCGCGGCAGCCGACGCGCTGGTACTGACGCGCATCATCATCGGTCGTGTTGCCAGGCGGTACGGCATGCGTGTCAGCCTGTCGCCGGTGCCGTTCGCGGGGAGTGTGGGATCAGGCTCGCATCAGCACTTCTCGATGAAGCGCGGCGACACGCCGCTGTTCTCCGACGGCACCGGTGTCAACGGGATGACGCCTGAGGGCGAGTCCGCCGTCGCCGGGCTGATCGCCGGCCTGCCCGAGGCGCAGGGCGTGCTCGCCGGATCCATCATCTCCGGACTTCGCATGCAGCCCGGTCACTGGTCCGGCGCCTATGTGTGCTGGGGTACCGAAAACCGCGAAGCCGCAGTGCGATACCTCATCGGGGGGCCGAGCAATCCGCTGGGCGCCAACGTCGAAGTCAAGGTGATCGACTCGTCGGCGAACCCGTACTTCGCGACCGCAGCAGTGCTGGGCCTTGCGCTCAACGGGATCGAGCGCGGCCTGACGCTGCCGCAGGAGACGACCGTCGACCCTGCCACGCTGAACGACGCGCAGCGGGACGAGGCCGGCATCGTGCAATTGCGCGAAAATCAGTCTGACGCGTTGGACGCGCTCGACGGATCGTCGCTGCTGCGTGAGATACTCGGCGACCAGGCCGTCGACTCGGTGGTGGCGGTGCGCCGCTACGAGCAGCAGAACTTCGGTGACTTGAGCGCAGAAGAGCTGACCGAGAAGTTCCGGTTGGCATGGAGCGTGTGAAGTTTGCGCTGACTCCTACACGAGACCGGTGGCGTCGAAAACCCAGCTCATGTCGGCATTGGCGAAGTCTTCCATCCAGGTCGGGGGCGCGTTGTTGGCCAGCGCGCCCATGTCCCAGTAGTCCTTCCACAACGTGATCTTGCCGTCCTCGACGCGGTGCACGCTGACGAATTGGAGCACAGCCGATTCGCCTGTGGCCCAGTGCCATTCCTCGTGGTGCTCGTACATCACGTCTGATCCGTTGTCGACCATCAGACCGTTGAAGTTCTCGTACGAAGCCAGCGGCTCGAGCCCGATCTTGAGCCGCTTGACGATGTCCTCGGGTCCTCGCGCGGCGGCGGCCGGACCCACAGGCATGTCGAGGTAGATGCAGTCGTCGGACAGGTACTTCTTCACCGACTCCCAATCCCGCGCGGACAACGCCGCCCACATCTGGAGGACGGTATCCTCAACTGACACTTGCGAATTCGCCCTTCTCGATGGGTAAAGCCGGGGTTTTGTGCGCTGCCCGCAGGAAGCGCCCGGTGCGTTGGACGCCGACCAGCTCGGTCAACCGGCCTTCCGTCAGCACGGCGCGGCCGCCGACCAGGACAGCGGTCACGGTGTCGTCGTTTCGGTTCACCATGCGCGACAGGCCGCCGTACTGCTCGACAGGTTGTTCGGCGTAGGCCTCCAGCGTCGCGTCGAGGCGCTCCGGGTCGAGGATCACCACGTCGGCGCGGTCGCCGATGCGCAAGTGGCCCGCGTCGATGCGGTACCAGTCGGCGAGCTCACCGGTGAGGCGGTGCACGGCGTGCTCGACGGTCATGAACGGTCGGCCCGCCCGCTGCGCATCGTGCACGTGGCGCAGCAGCCGCAGTCCCATGTTGTAGAACGCCATGTTGCGAAGGTGCGCGCCCGCATCGGAGAAGCCCATTTGGACACCGCTGTCGCGCGCGAGCTTCTTGAGGACGGCGGGCCGGTGGTTGGAGATGGTGGTGCGCCACCGCAGCGCCTTGCCGTGCTCGAGTACCAGGTCGAGGAAGGCGTCGACGGGGTGCAGGCCGCCGCGGTCGTTGCCGACCTGACCGAACGACTTGCCGACGACGGACGCGTCGGGGCAGTCGACGATCTCGGTGTCGAAGAAGTCGCGCTGCCAAACTCGGATGCCGAACTTGCTCTCGTAGTCCTTCCGGAACCGGCGGCGGTACTGCTCGTCGCGCATCAACTCGTTGCGCTCGACCTCGTCGCGCAGATGTAGTGCCGCCGCACCGGCGCCGAACTCTTCGAACACCACGAGGTCGATGCCGTCGGCATAGACCTGGAAGGGCACCGGCAGGTGCTGCCAGCGGAAATCGCCGCCGAGCCGGTTGATCAGCCGGGCGGCCGGCCCCAGGATGTGGATGCTGTACGGATTGGACTTCACGTCGGCCGCCGAGAGCAGGCTGGTCTTGAGCGGATTGCGGATGACCCCGAGCGATTGCGCCAGCTGCGAAGCGAGGTTCAGCGGGTTCTTGATGTCGGGTCCCGACTGCAGCACCCGGCCCGTCCGCCGCAGAAGCGACTTGAGCCTGCGCAGTTCACGCGGCTTGGCATACGTGGACGGCAGTGTGCGCGAGCGGCACACATCACCGTCGAGCTTGTCGAAAAGCAATTGTTGCGACGACATTCCGACGAAACCGGCTTCGAGCGCCTCGACGAGCCACCGCTCCATCTGCTTCTGCTCGCCGCGGGTCGGCCGCTCGTCCTTGCGGGTGGCGCGGTCGAGTCCCATCGTCGCGGCACGCATGTCGGAGTGTCCGATGAACGCTGCCACGTTGGGGCCCAGGGGTCGCGCCTCGAGCGCGTGGATGTACTCCTCGCTGCTGGTCCACGTCTTGTGTCCGTCGACGGCAGCGATGACGTGTTCGCGCGGGATGGCCTCGACCCGGCCGAAGATGTCGCCGGCGTCCACGCCGTCGACGTGAACGGTCGACAGGGAGCAGGATCCGAGCATCACGGTGGTGACGCCGTGGCGCAGCGACTCTGACAGCGCGGGGCCACCGAGCACTTCAACGTCGTAATGGGTGTGGATGTCGAGCATGCCGGGCAGCACCCACTTGCCCGTCGCGTCGATGATCTGTGGGCAACCGGTCTCGTCGAGGTCGTCGGGCGTGATCGCCGCGATGTGCCCGCCTCGAATACCGATGTTGCGCACGGCCGACGGCGCACCGGTGCCGTCGAACCAGCGACCGTTGTTGATGATCGTGTCGTAGGTCACCACGCCATAGAACAGGGCGACGATCGCGAGTGTCAACGAAATCTGTGAACAGATTTCGCAAAATGTCTACTTTGGCTCTTGAACTGCAGTTATCCGGTAGACCAGCCGTCCGGTCTGCGACCGTCGATGTCGGTGAATCCGTACTCACGAGCCAGGTCCGCGGCGGTGATCGAGCGCTGGTTCCACCTTCCGCGAGCCTCGTCGGCGGCGATCGCGGCGATGCCCCGGCCGATGTAGCGGGGAGTCTCCGACGCGGCGAACGGCGGCGGCGCGGTGGGGCCGTCGGACCGGTCTGGCGCCAACGCGTCGCGCCAGTTGTCCTCGGTGACGCCGTAGTTGTCGAGCATCATCTCCGAGCGCAACCAGCCCGGGGTTACCGCAATCGCGGTGGCCCCGAATGCCTCGAGCTCGTGGCCGTGGCTGTAGGCCAGCCGGTTGACGGCTGACTTGACGAGGTCGTAGAAGACCGAAAGCCGGTAGGTAGTCGCGTTGAAGTCGGTCGTGCCATCGGTGATCTCGACGAGCAAACCGCCACGGCGAGCGACGAGCAGCGGCAGTAGGCAGTGCGAGGTGATCAGGTGGGTGTCGATACCCAGCCGGAGTATGCGCAGTCCGTCGTCGAGGTCGTGCTCCCACATCGGCCGGTTCCACGTCGGCGGCGGTCCCTTGAGTTTCTCGGCGCCCCAGATGTCGTTGACCAGAATGTCGATGGTGCCGTGGTCGCGACGCAGGCGGTCGGCCAGCGATTGCACCGCGGCGACATCGAGGTGGTCGACCTGCAGCGGGATGCCGGTTCCGCCGAGCGCGGTCACGAGTTCGGCTGTCTCCTCGATCGTTTCGGGCCGATCATAGTCTGATTGCGCATTGCCCGACCGGCTGCTGCGACCGGTGCAGACAACCGTGGCTCCGGCTTCGCCGAGCGCGGCGGCGATACCGCGGCCCGCTCCGCGCGTGGCGCCGGCGACGACGGCCACGCGACCGCGCAGTGCATCGGGATCGGGAGTCCAGCTCATACGCTGACCATTCTGCGCTCCGCCGGCGCATACTCGCCAAGGTGACACCGTTACAGCGCTACATCGCCGAAGAGATCGCCACCGACCATGTCGACGGTCTGCTGTCGCGGCGCGAAGCCCTGCGCCGGCTCGCGCTTTTGGGCGTCGGCACCGCCGCGGCCACCGCGTTGTTCGCCGCGTGCGGCGAGAACCGGCAGCCGACGACCGATGCCCCGGTCACCTCCACCGAACCCGCGACCGCGAGCGCTCCGCCACCGGGCTCCGAAAGCGCGTTGCCGACAACGCCGGTCACCTGGGCGGGGCCCCGCGGCGAACTGCAGGGGGCGTGGGCGGAGGCGCCGAACGCCAAGGGGGCAGTGCTCGTCATCCACGAGAACAAGGGCCTCAACGACTACATCCGCTCGGTCGCGGGCCGCTTCGCCGGCATCGGCTACTCGGCGCTGGCCATCGACCTACTGTCCGGACAGGGCGGTACCGCGACGTTCGCCGATCCGGCCCAGGCGACCGCGGCGTTGGGCAAGCTGCCTCCCGAGGACGGCATCGCCGACCTCAGGTCGGGCATCGACGAGCTACAGCGGCGCGCGCCCGGCAAGAAGATCGCGGCCGTGGGCTTCTGCATGGGCGGAGGCTATGTATGGCGGCTGCTGGCCTCCGGCGAGCCGCGGTTGGCCGCTGCGGTTCCGTTCTACGGTCCGACCCCCGACGATCCGGACTTCGCCGGCTCCAAAGACGTTGCCGTCCTGGGCATCTATGCCGCCCAGGACCAACGCGTCAACGCCACCGAACCCGTCGCCCGGGCCGCGCTGGAGAAGGCAGGCCTGGTGTTCGAGTTGGTCACCGAACCCGACGCCAACCACGCGTTCTTCAACGACACCAGTGACCGTTACAACGCCACCGCCGCCGACGATGCCTGGCGCCGCGTCCAGGACTGGCTCACCCGCTACCTCGCCTGAGGATGTTGCGGTCCTCCACGGTTCCCGGGCCAAGCCGGGGGTGTTTACGGGGTGTTCGCCTCGCCGTTGGTGTCGCGTTGTTGACCGCACACGCGCCGCGGACACATTCACACCCATGCGGGTGGTGCAGATCGCGAACTTCTACGGTCCGCGCTCAGGAGGCCTGCGCACGGCCGTCGACCGACTGGGCGCGGAGTACTGCGCGCACGGTCACGAGGTGTTCCTCGTCGTGCCGGGCCGCCACACCGAGTGGCGCGAGCTTACGTCGGGTGTTGTTCGAATCTCGTTGCCTGCCACGCTGATCCCGTTCACCGGCGGCTACCGTGCAGTCCTTCCCGGCCCCGTCACCGCCCTGTTGGAACAGCTTGCCCCGGACGCGATCGAGGTGTCGGATCGGCTGACGTTGCGTTCGCTCGGCGGCTGGGGCCGACGGCACGACGTTGCCACCGTGATGATCTCCCACGAGCGCCTCGACCGCCTCCTCGGGCAGATTCTGCCGGCGCGGGCGGCGCGCGAGATCGCCGACGTGGCCAACCGCCGAACCGCGGACAGTTATGACGCCGTGGTCTGCACCACGGCCTTCGCCCGCGAGGAGTTCGACAGAATTCACGCCTCGAACGTGCTCACGGTGCCGCTCGGAGTCGATCTCGACCAGTTTCACCCCAGCCGCCGCTCGGCGTCGGTACGGCAACGGTGGGCGGGACCCGAGCAAACCCTGCTTGTGCACTGCGGACGGCTATCGGTGGAGAAGCACGCCCATCGCAGCATCGACACCGTTGCCTCGCTGCGGGATTCAGGTGTCGACGCCCGCCTCGTCATCGTGGGGGAGGGCCCGATGAGGGCGCGGCTGCAGCGGCAGGCGGCCGGCCTGCCCGTCGACTTCACCGGGTACATCGGCTGTCGCGACACCGTCGCGACGATCCTGGCCACCGCCGACGTGGCGCTGGCCCCCGGCCCGCACGAGACCTTCGGCCTGGCCGCGCTGGAAGCGCTGGCGTGCGGCACACCGGCAGTCGTGTCGCGCACGTCCGCCCTCGCCGAGATCCTGACCGCCGAAAGCGGGGCCGCGGCCGACAACGACCCTGACGCGATCGCGTCCGCGGTGACCACCATCATCAGCAGGCCGGAACTGATGCGCCGCAACAACGCTCGACGTCGCGCCGAACAGTTCACCTGGCCCCGCGCGGCCACCGGCATGCTCAGCGCGCTCGGCGCGAGCTAGGCGCGCGGCAGGGTTACCGTGGACTGCCTATGCAGGCCCTTCTCATCTCAGCCGGCTTGGGTCATACCGACTGCGAGCGCGCCGTCGACGGCGCGCTCGCACAACCGGTGCTGGCCCTCACCAGCGTGGCCTACGTCGCGGCGGGGATCCTGGTGCTCTTTTTCCAGGGGCGGGCCAGAACGTGGTTGACATGGGCTGTCGGCTTGGCGCTGGTCGGGGTGGGAGTCGGCAGCTTCGCCTACCACGGGCCCCAGCCGTCGTGGGCAGGTCTCGCGCACGATCTGCCGATCGCGGTGTTGGCTGCGGTGTGGGTCGCCGGCCTGGCCATCACCTGGCGCCGGCACGTCCGGTCGGCGTGGGTGGCACCGCTTCTGATATGTGCGTTGGGACTGGCCGCATATGTCGCGGGGCGCTCCGGGTCGTCGCTGTGCCGACCTGACAGCCTCTGGCAGTACCACGGGGCGTGGCACATTCTTTCTGCCGCGGCCGCGTTGGGGGTGGCCCGCGCCATCACGACTCAGGGCCCGAAGACTGCGTGACATGCGTTCCGACGTCAGGAGGCAATGCCTTGCCTTGCGACGCTCACCGTCGCACTGTTGACGGTGCTGGTCAGCGGCGATGCCGCGGGCGGGCCGGTTTAGATACGCCGCCCCGCGGGCACACGCCGAATTAGCGGGTTCGTCAATCGGCGTGACCCGGACCGACCGAAGGAGCCGACATGGATCCCATCATCTGGGTCGTCGTCGCCGTCGTGGCGATCGCCGTGATCGTCCTCATTGCGCTCATGGCGCGCAAGGCCCGCGACACACGACGTCATGCCGAGGCCGAACGGCTGCGCGCCGAGGTCGGTCAGAAGACTCAGCACGTCGAGAAGCGTGAGGCGGCCGCCGCCGAGGTCGAGGCCCGCGCCCGCGCCGCGCAGGCCGAAGCCGAGGCCAAGGCTGCAGAAGCCGCGCGGCTGCAGGACACCGCGCAGACCCATCGCCAGGCCGTCGATTCGTCGCGCGAGGAACTCGACGCGCAACGGGAACGCGCCGACGCACTCGATCCGAAGTCCAGCACCGCCGATCCTGCGCCGGGACAGGGCGACGGATTGCCGCCGCACGGCACGTCGACATCGCAACGCACGCCCGACCCGCAGCAGCGGTCGTGAGTAAGAAAAAACCGGCGGTGCTGTTCGATATCGACGGCACGCTCATCGACTCCACCTTCCTGCACGTGCATGCCTGGGCGCGCGCGTTCGCCGACATCGGAGAACCCGTCGAAGCGTGGCGCATTCACCGTTCGATCGGGATGGACGGATCCACTCTCCTCACCGGGCTTGCGGGGGACGCCGATGAGGACGCGCGCAAGCGCGCCAAGGACCTCCATTCGCGCTACTACCGGGAGACGGCAGCACTGTTGCGGCCGTTGCCTGGAGCGCGGGAACTCCTCGACGCCGTCGACAAACTGGGTCTGCAGGTCGTCCTGGCCACCTCGGCGCCCGAGGACGAATTGGCCATGCTTCGCGAGGTGCTCGACAGCGATCATCTGGTCTCGGCGGTGACGTCGTCGGAAGACGTGGACACCGCCAAGCCCCAGCCCGACATCATCGAGGTCGCCCTCCAGCGCGCAGGCGTCGACGCCGCCCACGCCGTGTTCGTCGGGGACGCGGTCTGGGATGTTGAAGCGTGCCAGCGAGCCGGAGTGCCGACCATCGGCGTGCTGAGCGGCGGCGTATCCCAGGGCGAGCTCGAAAAGGCAGGCGCACAACAGGTTTTCGAGAATCCACTGGAACTGTGTCAGCATCTGGACGATACCTCTATCGCCGCGCTGGCGAATATGGTCGGTACGCGCTGACGCAGTGCTACGGCAGTGCGTACCTCAGCACCGCCGGATTACCCGTCGAATAGTTGCCAACACAGGTTCTGTGCCAGCCAGGTCTCGAACCGGGTATGCGACCAGCCGCGCAGGCGGACCAACCGGTCGTAGAGCACGGCGTCGGATGCCAGCCAGGCGATGTCCACGGCCGTGTCACGGCTGAGGTCCGGTCTGAGCGCCTTCAGGGCGGTCAAACGTCGAACGACGGTGCGCGCGCCTTCAAGGCGTTGATGTTGTGACGACTCGATCAACGCGGCGGCTTCGGCGTCCCCGCCCGCCGCGACCTCGAGCGCCGTCATCAGGGGGCCGACGCGCCTGTCGATGTCGACAAGGATGCGGGCCCATCCTGCGAGCAAGTCGACGGGGTCGTCCAGTGCGAGGAGCGCCCGCATCTCACTGCGGTCTTCCAGTGCGACAGGTCGATCGTCACCGGCCACCGCCCAGTCCAGCGCGGTTTTGAGGAGGTCCAACTTTCCGCCGACCGCAGTGAAGACCGTCTTGCGGCTGACGCCCGCGGCGCGGGCGACCGCATCGATGGTCGTCCCACCGTAGCCGTGCTCGACATACAGCCGCGACGCTGCGTCGACGACAGCCCTGCGCGTCTGCTCGGCCTGCGCAGAGCGCAGATCTGATCGGTACTCGCGCTTGACACCGCCGGACATTCTAGGTAACCCTGTGCGTATTCATTACACTCAATGTAACATCAAATGGCCGGAGGGTACATGGGCATCGTCGCCGTCGGCGCCGGACCGACCGGCCTGTTCACTGCCATCGCGCTCGCGAGGAGGGGCAGGGACGTGACGGTCATCGACCGCGACCCCGGCCCGCCCGCCCACGGCGACTGGCGGCGTAAGGGCGTGATGCAGTTTCAGCACCCCCATAGCTTCCGCGGCCAGGTCGTCGAGGCGCTTCGCGCCGAAATGCCCGACGTGCTCGACAGGTTGGAGTCATCCGGCGCCGCCGTGGTGATGCACGGCGACCGGGCTGCGGCACTGCACTGTAGGCGGATGGTCTTCGAGCGTGAACTGTGGCGCTGCGCCGCCGAAGAACCGCGGCTGCGCCTGGTCTGCGGCCACGTCGACGACGTTGTCGCGCATCGCGGCCGCACTACTGGTGTCCGGGTCGACGGCAGGCAGGTGAGCGCCGATCTCGTCATCGACGCGTCCGGACGCGCCAGTCGCTTCACGCGCGCGCTGCGTGGTCGCGGTGAGGGTGCGGATTGCGGCGCCACCTACGTCGGCAGGCAGTACCGGTTGCCCGCCGATGCGCCGGGCGGCCCGACGAATTCGGTGATCGGGCTGTCCTTGGGCTTCCCGGAGTACGGCGCCGTGGTGTTCCTGCACGACAGTCGCGTCTACACGGTCGCCCTCATCCATACCGGCGACGACCACCGATGGCATCGGCTGCGACACGACGATGTGTTCGAGGCGGCCGTCGGCGCCATTCCAGCGCTTGCGGACTGGATTCAACCCGACCGTGCGGTGCCGATAGCGTCGGTGCTGCCGGGCGGGCGCCTGCAGAACCGCTACCGCGGCCAGCTCGACGACTCGGGCCGTCCTGTCCTGCCGGGGCTGATCTCGGTGGGCGATTCGGTGTGCACCACCACGCCGCTGGCCGGCCGAGGGGTGGCTTTGGCGCTGATGCAGGCGCGAGAGCTGGTCCGGTTGCTCGAGGACCATCGCGATGTCGACGCCGCCGCAGCGGAGTTCGACCAGTGGTGCAGCCGTCGGATCAAGCCGTGGTTCGCCGATCACGTCCGCACCGATGGCGAACGGGTACGGCGCTGGTCCGGACACGACGTCGCCCTCGACCGCCCCCTGCCGTCGGACCTCGTCGTCGCGGCAGCGGAGGCCGACCCGCGGCTGGCCGACATCGTCGGCCCGTACATCACCATGGACGCGCTGCCCGACAGCCTCGCACCGGCCGAACGCCGGGCCCGCGAGATCTTCTCTTGTGGCTGGCGGCCGACCTATCCGCCCGGCCCGACGCGCGACGAACTCATCTCGGTGGTGTCCACGACACCGGCAGTCGCTTGATCCCGTGGATGAAAGGCGACAGCAGCCGAGCCGGCTCCTCGGTCGCGGCGATGTCGGGGATCAGGCGGTGCAACTCCTCGAACACCACGCTGATCTCGCGCCGGGCGAGGTTGGCGCCCAGACAGAAATGCGCGCCGCCGCCACCGAAGCCGGCGTGCGGGTTGGGGTTGCGGCCCACGTCGAAGGTCCACGGATCGGCGAATTTGTCCTCGTCGCGATTGGCCGAGCAGTACCACAGCGTCGCCTTGTCGCCCGCAGCCATCTTGGTGCCGCTGAGCTCGAAATCCTCGGTCAGCGTGCGCCGCATGTAGATCACCGGTGACGCCCAGCGCACGATTTCCTCGACGGCGGTCGGGGCCAGCGCGTCGTAGTCGGCCCACCACCTCGCCCGTTCGTCGGGGAAGCGGGTGAGCGCGAGCACGCCGTGGCTGATCGCGTTGCGCGTGGTCTCGTTGCCCGCCACCACGAGCAGGATGAAGAACGACGCGATCTCGGCCGACGTCAGCCGCTCGCCGTCGACTTCGGCCTGCACCAACGAGGTGGTCAGGTCATCCTGCGGGTGGCGGCGGCGGTCCTCGGCGTGCCCGGTGGCATACGCGCCGATGTCCATGGCGACCTTGAGGAACTCGTCGTAGTCCTGGGCGATGTCCTTGTCGCCGAACCCGAGGATGACGTTTGTCCAGTGGAAGATCTGCTGGTGGTCGTCTTCGGGAATGCCCATCATGTCGCAGATGACCTGCAGCGGCAGCGGTCCTGCCAGCTCCTCGACTACCTCGCCGGTCCCGTCGGGATGCTCGGCGATCATGGTTTCGACCAGCCGCCGCGCCCGGTCGCGCACCGACTCCTCGGTGCGCGCCACCACCCGCGGGGTGAAGGCCCTGCTGACGATGTTGCGCAACCGCAGGTGCTTCGGATCGTCCATCGCGATCATCGAGCCGAAGTACTCCGACACCTCGGGGTTCGCGTCGTTGATGGTGATGTTCGGGCTGGAACTGAAAATGTGCGGGTGCCTGCTGGCGAAGTGGACATCGTCGAATCGGGTGATGGCCCAGTGCCCGGCCCCCACCTGCACACCGGGCGTTTCGAGCGGCGGGTGGAACGAGATCGGCGCCTCGCGGCGCAACGTGGCGAAGGCACCGTCACGGTAGTCGTCGCTGCGCACCCAGAACTTCCACGCTCCGAGGTCGATGTCGGACAGCGGCACCTCGGGCGGAGCGGCGCCGTTGGCCCGGACTAGTTGCGCAGTGGCCATACTCACCTCACCCAGCCTAGGCCTGCCGCCGAGGACCAGAAGCGAACTCGCACAAATTTGCCCGCCGGCACGCGATTCTGCGTCTTCAAGACGGCGAAGCGTGGTAGCACCGACGGGTGCGCAACCCACATGCCGGGCAACCGTTTACGACATCGGACGACGAAATCGCCGCGGCGCTGGCCGACGTCAGCATTCCCACGCTGATGCTGTCGCTGGTGCACATGTCCGGCGATCCGACGTTGATCCGCGGCGCGCTGAAACCAGCGGGGCTGTTCCTCAACGAGGTGCAGGGCTATATGTCCGAAGACGACAAGGCGGCCGTCCGCAAGATCGCGCTGGAGGTGATCGCCGGCTATCGGGACCGCGGGTGCCCGGAACCCGAGCCGGTGAGCGCCGAGCTACTGCACGAGATGATGCAATGGCTGGTCTGCGAGCCGGTACCCGACGAATACGTCCCGATGTTGCTCGAGGAGATGGAACTCGACGGTCGCGACGCGAGAGCCACCCGAGCGACGTCGCCCGCACACGACTTTCCCGTCGTCGTCATCGGGTGCGGCGAGTCGGGACTGCTGGCGGGAATTCGGCTGAAAGAAGCCGGAATACCCTTCACCATCGTCGAGAAGAACGGGGGCGTCGGCGGCACCTGGTACCAGAACACCTACCCCGGCGCTCGCGTCGACGTGGGAAATCACTTCTACTGCTACAGCTTTGAGCCCTCCGATCAGTGGACGCACTTCTTCGCCGAGCAGCCGGAGCTGCAGGCCTACTTCCAGCGGGTGATGGACAAGCACGACATCGGCAGACACGTGCGCTGGGAGACCGAGGTCGTCGAGGCTGTCTGGGACGACGCCACCGCGACCTGGACCGTGCACGCGCGTGACCGCGACGGCGAGGCGGTCACCTTGACGGCCAGGGCGGTGATCAGCGCGGTCGGACAACTGAACCGGCCCCACATACCGCAGATCGCCGGTCAGCACGATTTTGCCGGCCCCGCCTTCCATTCCAGCGAGTGGGACCACTCGGTGGACCTGCGCGGTAAGCGTGTGGCCATGATCGGCGCGGGTGCCAGCGGGTTCCAGATCGCGCCGTCGATCGCACCGATCGTCGGACAACTCACGGTGTTTCAGCGCACGGCGCAGTGGATGTTCCCCAATCCGAACTACCACGAGCAAGTGGGGCCGGGGGTGCGGTGGGCGTTGCGACACCTGCCGTTCTACGGCCGCTGGTATCGCTTCCTGCTGTTCTGGCCGGGGTGCGACAAAGGTCTCGACGCGGCCCGGGTCGACCCCGAGTACCCGGATCAGCACAAGGCGGTCAGCGAGATCAACGAGATCACCCGCATCATGTTCACCGAGTGGATCACCAGCCAGATCGGCGACGATCCGGATCTGGTGGCCAAGGTGGTGCCGGACTACCCGGCCACCGGCAAGCGCACGCTGCAGGACAACGGCAGCTGGCTCAAGACGCTGACCCGCCCCAACGTCGAACTGGTGCGGACCGGAATCGACCGCATCGAGCGGGACGCGATCGTCACCGCGGACGGTGTCCGGCACCGAGCCGACATCATCATCTACGCCACCGGTTTTCACGCCGGCAAGCTGCTCTGGCCGATGACGATCCGCGGCCGCAACGGCGAGGTACTCGGCGAACGATGGGGGGAGCGCCCGTCTGCGTATCTCGGCATCACGGTGCCGGACTTTCCGAACCTCTTCTGTATGTACGGACCCGGCACCAACCTGGCGAGCGGCGGCAGCCTCATCTTCCACTCCGAATGCCAAATGCGTTATATCACACAATGTTTGGAGTTGCTGATTGCCGACAGGCGCCGCTCACTCGAGCCACGCGAGGACAGGACCGCGGACTGGATCGAACGCAGCCAGGCCGAAATGCGCAAGATGGTGTGGTCACAACCATCGATCAAACACTCGTTCTACAAGAACAGCCACGGGGAGATCTACACTTTGAGTCCGTGGCGACTTGTCGACTACTGGGGGTGGACCCGTGAACCGAACCCGCAGGACTTTGTATTCCGTTAACGCAGTTCCCAATTCATGTTCTTGGCGAACATCCTGGCATCGTCGGAGATCGTCCCCAGTTCGTGGCAGCGCTGGACGTAGCCCTGAACCATCACCAGGAAGTTCATCGGGTTGTAGGCGTCCTCTTCGTAGCTCCACCTGCCGTCACCGGCGTACTTGAGCACCGTGATGACCGCCGTGCCGTGGACGCTGCCGTCGCCAGGGTCCTTCATGGTGTTGACGTTCTTGTTGATGATCCAGCCTTTGTCGACGTCGATCGAATACCACTCGACCGGATAGAACGGCATCTCGCTGCCGGGGAACATGTCCATCGTCGAGACGATCCATTCGCGGATCGCGTCGCGACCGGTCATGTTGCCCAGCGCGTGCTCGACATAGGTCGCGTCCTCGGTGAACTGGTCGGCGTAGCTGGACCAGTCCCAGGTTCGCCCGACCTCGACCACCTTCTGCTGGTAGCGCGCGAACGCCTCCTCGAGCTCGTCCCGTGACCACTGACCCATCGCTGACTCCTTCGGCTCGCTCGGCGCTGGGTCCGTTCTATCGCACCTGCGCGGTGCGGCGAAGCGAATTCAGGACACCGTCAAAGTCCGCGACTGCGACCAGATCTCATGCCACGGCCGCTGTCGCCCGGTCAGCAGGAAGGCGTCCATGTCCGCACCGACATCGCCCACATCGCGGACCTCGGCGAAGAACGGGCGCAGCGCGCCGGGGTCGCGTCCAATGAACAGGACACAGTCCTTATCGGCCGTCGGCGGCGGAAAGTAGCCGTAGCTGCGGTTGGTGCTGTACGCCTCGGGCAACCGATATCGCCGCGCGTAACCGTCGACGAAGGCGGCGAGGATGTAAGACTCACCGATGATCGCGGTGCGCTCACGTTGCGCTTCGGGCAGAGCGCGGTACGCGTCGGCAGTTCGCCCGGCGATATTTTCGCCAGTGTCACCGCGCACGAGCATCACTGACAGCGTCAGCATCCCGACGGCCAAAGCCACACTTGTCGCGTACGTCGGCCACACCAGCCAGCGCGCGCGCGTCGGTCGGTCGGCGCGCCGCCGTTGCATGCCCAGCGCACCGGCGGCGGCCAGCGGCGCGTAAAGACCGGCCAGGTAGTAGGGGCGGCCCGCGGTCGCCACAACAAGGACGTACAGCGCGATGACCGCAACGCCGAGAAAGCGGTAATTGCGCAGTGCTTCGTCACGGAACACCCACCACAGCCCGGACAACGCCAGGGCCGCCCCGGCGACCCCGGCGAAGACGATCAACTGGATCGCGATTCCCGCCCTGCCGCCGTAGAGCGCTCCGGCCTCTCCCGCGACCACCGGAGCCATCTGCAGTTGCGGCCAGCCATGGGCGTGTTGCCACATCAGCGTCGGCGTCACCAGCAGCGCGGTGATGCCCGCTCCCGCCCATAGCAGCGGTCGGCGCAGCAGATCGCGCGGGCCCACCGCCGCTACCGCAGCCAGCAGCACGACACACAGCAGCAGCACCTGGAACTTCGTCAGTCCGGCGATTCCGGCGACGACGCCGAGAACGAGCAGCAGCCGGTCGTCGCGCACCCGCACCCAGCGGACGAGAAGCCAGATCAGAAGCAGCCACTGCACGGGTTCGAGCGCATACGGGGTCAGCCAGTGCCCGGCCAGCGCCGTCCAACCGACGGTCGCCTGCGCCGCCGCTACGAAACCTTGAGCGCGTCGGTCACATCCGAGTTCACGGGCGATCAAACCGGCCATCACCACCGCCGCCGCCGTGGCCAGTACCGCGGGCAGGCGAAGCGCGAGAACCGAACCGGGCGCGATTGCGTCCATCGCCGCGGCCAGCGCGGGAGCAAGGGGAGGCTGATCGGCCGATCCCCAGTCGAGGTGGTGACGACCGATCGCCAGCATGTACACCTCGTCGAACCAGAATCCGCCGAATGTCGCTGCGGCGCAGTGTAGGACGGTAACCAGAGCGGCGATTGGCAGCACTAGGCGCGCGGCGAATGGCGCGACGGGTTCGGTGGCGGTGTCGATCGGCGCCGTCGTCACGTGCGCCCACGATACTGTCGCTTCATGGCACTGGAGATCGACGCACAGGTGCTGGCCGCGATGGCGCCGCTGATGCGGGCCCTCGGCGAGGCCGAAACCCCTCCGATCGGCGACGTCGACTCCCGCAGGCGCGACGGCCACCGCATGTTCGACTACGTCGCGGGCACCTGGCCGCCGATCGACGGCGTCGACATGCAGCAGCACGCGCTGACGGCGCCCGACGGCGCGACCATCGACCTGCGCTGGTATCACCGGCCGCAGGACCGGCAGTCGGGCAGCGCGGCGCTGTATCTGCATGGCGGCGGCATGATCTTCGGCCTCGAGCACGTCGGCGCGCTCTACGATCTCGCGGTGCGCGAGTACGTCGCGACGTCGTCGGTGCCGATGCTCGTCGTGGACTACCGGATCGCACCCGAGCATCCGCACCCGACGCCGGTGGAAGACTGCTACGCCGCGCTGGTGTGGTTGGCCGCGAACGCGCAGCGCCTGGGAGTGGACCCGGCGCGGATCGCCGTGATGGGCGACAGTGCAGGCGGCGGCCTAGCGGCCGCTGTGAGCCTGCTGGCCAGGGACCGCGGTGGCCCACCGGTTGCGCAGCAGATCCTGATCTACCCGATGCTCGACGACCGCACTCGCACTCCGGACCCGCAGGTGATGCCGTTTCTGACCTGGACATACGACGACAACATCACCGGCTGGGGCGCACTGCTGGGCGACTCGACGAGTGGCGCAACGGTATCGCCCTACGCCGCACCGGCGCGCGCCGACGACCTGACCGGACTACCGCCCGCGTACATCGACGTCGGCGATCTGGACATCTTCCGCGACGAAGACGTCACCTACGCGCGCCGCCTGTCCGATGCGGGGGTACCGACCGAACTGCACCTGCACCCCGGCTGCCCGCACGCGTTCGAGGCGCTCGCGCGCGAAGCTGACGTGTCGCGCAGGGCAATCGCCGACCGCGTGCGCCGCCTGCGCGCCCTCTAGCCTTCGGGGGCTTCGACGACCGCCTTGATCCGTTCGAGTGTCTTGCGCATGTCGCGAATGTTGCGCCGCCGCCGCAATTGACCGCCCAGCACGGAGAACACCTTCATCAGAGCCGAGTCATCGAGCCGAAACGACTCGGTGACATCGGTGCCCGTCGCGGTCGGCGTCAACCGGTAATGCCAGTTGTTGACGGCCTTGTCGCCCAACAGGACCGCGAACCCGAACTCGCGGCCCGGCTCGCACGCCGTCACCTCGCACGTGGTCCAGTAGACGGGTCCTATCTCGTTGCGTTTGACGTGTCCGCGGAAGCGGGTGCCGAGCGCCGGTCCGGTTGCCCCGCCGAGCCATTCGGCCTCCATGACCTCCGGCGAAAACTTGCCGGTGTTGCGGACATCGGCGATCAGGTCCCAGATGCGTTCTGCGGGCGCGGCCATCGACACCGTCACCGATCCGTCCATACGCGTGTCCTCCTGGTCTCGAGCTTCCTGGCTCTGGGTAGCGCAGCCACCTTATGCGCCGCTGCGCGTGGCGGCGGGTCGCTTCGCCTATCCTGGCGGTGACGTGAAGATTCGATTCGGAATCGGGCTGGGCGCAGAGACCGGTCCAGACAAGCTCGCGGAGATCGTCGACCACCTCGAGGCGTCCGACGTCGATTCGTTGTGGCTCTCCGAGCTCGTGTACTCCCAGGCCGTGGACCCCTTCGTCGGCATGGCCTTCGCGCTCGCCCGGACCAAGAACCTGAAGCTCGGCACCTCTGTGGCGGTGCTGCCGGGACGCCATCCGGTGCTGGTCGCCAAGCAGCTGGCCTCCCTGGCGGGGCTGGCGCCCAAGCGGGTGCTACCCGTGTTCGGCCTGCGCTCGGCGATCCCTGCCGAGCGCGACGTCTTCGTGGTAGCTGACGGCAGCCGCGCAGCGGTGTTCGACGAAGCGCTGCTGCTGTTGCGGCGGGCACTCGAAGACGATCAATTCGATTTCACGGGTGACTATTTCGCAGTGCGCTCGGTGGCTGTCGCACCGCGACCTGACCAACCGCTCGATATTTGGCTGGGCGGTTCCGCGCCCGCCGCCTTCGACCGCATCGGCCGGCTTGGCGACGGCTGGCTCGGCAGCTTCGTCACTCCCCGGGAGGCGCAGCGGGCACGTGTGCAGATCGAACAGGCCGCGACGGTCGCGGGCCGCTGCATCGAGCGGGACCATTTCGGTATTAATCTGGCTGTCGCAGACGGCGCGCCCTCAGAACGACTGCTGGCCGCGGTCAAGCGCCGCCGACCCGACGTCGACCCGTCCGAGATCGTCGCTTTCGATTGGCCACAGCTTCACCGGCAGCTCGATGGATATGCCGAAGCGGGCCTGACCAAATTCGTCATCCGCCCGTTCGGCGATGCGCCGATCGCGGAGTTCGTCGAGCGGTTCGTCGCCGAAGTCGTTCCCCGACAGAACTGACGTCAGCACGACATTGTCGCGCCGATGTCGTCGTCAGCAGTGCCATTCGAACCAGTGCGAATCCAGATCGCCGCGACGAGAAGCACCGGTATCGGAACGCGGGTGTAGACGCTCCACGGATCGCGTGATGGCGCCAGGCGTTCTCGCCGTCGACACCGCACACATTGGCCAACCGACGATCGAGAGCCATCGCTACCGCGACCGCGAGATGTCGCCCCGCAGATCAGGCCACGGCGGGCGGCGGACCATGGCCACGCCGGTCAAGGCGACCGAGATCAACCCGACCAGGATCCCCATCAGCGCGACGCGTTCGGAGTCGATGGCGGGTCGCCACGTCGCCCGTCCGTCCTTGACCACGAACACGCCGAGTGGCCTGGCTGAACCGGTCGTCCGGCCCCGGGTCCTGGCCACGGGAATGACGGTCGCGCCGTCCGCGGTCTCGTAGGGCTTCCCGAACAGCTCGGAGGCGTCAGGTCCGGGGCTCGCCTCGGTACGTACTTGTCGCAGGTTCATGCGTTCATGCTGACACCGCCGGAGCCGCCGTCGATGAATTCGGCCGCGCAAGCAGGTCTGTTCCACAGTCAGCAGACCGAGCAGACCAAGAGAGAGGAATTCCTGTGGTGATCGTCGCGGGCCACATCGTCGTCGATCCGGCCGACAGAGCCGACTACCTGGCGGGCTGCGGTGAGGTGGTGCGGCAAGCCCGCAGCGCACCGGGCTGCCTCGACTTCGCGTTGTCGGCAGACATCGAAGACGCGGGTCGAATCAATGTCTACGAACGGTGGCGGTCGCAGGCCGCAGTCGAGGAGTTCCGTGGCAGCGGGCCGAGCTCGGAACAGAATGCGCAAGTGCGCTCCGCTTCGGTTGCCGAATACGACGTGACCGACGAGCGGAACCTCACCTGACGGTCAACGGTCGAAGTCGGCTTCGTCCTCGGGAACGTCGATGGCTTGCTCGATCAGGTCGGCTTCGTTGGCGTGCCAGTCCTTGGCGGCGGTGACGCGATCGGCATCACGCCAGGTGTCGTCGTCGTCACGGTCCTCGACCGGGGTGAGTTGTTCGACCACATCGGCTTCGGCCCCTTCAACCGCGAGGCCCTCCGGGTGCGTCATGACGGCGTCCTCCCTCCTCGATACGGCGACTGTCGCGCTACCCACGATAGTGGTGGACGTGGCCGACCACTCGATCGAGCTGAGCACATCCGACCTTCGCGAGGTCACCGGCTTTGCGGTGGCGTGCGCACGGCCGGCACTGGCGATCTTCGAGCGCGACCGTCCTACCGACCGGCGTCCGCGGGTGGCCCTGGAGGTTGCGCAGGCGTTCGCAGAGGGAGCCGGGCGCACGAAGTCGATTCGCGACGGCGCGTGGGCGGCCCAGCGCGCGGCCCAGGACGCCCGTGCCGCGCACAGGCTTGCGGCATACGAGGCTGCCCGCGCGGCGCTCGCGGCGGCCAGTGCGCCGTTTCTGCATCCGTTGCCGAAGGCCACGCAGGTCAAGCACATCCTCGGGGCGGCAGCGCACGCTGCCCGAGCGTTCGAACTGCACGTCGGTGACGATGCCGGGGCCGAGCACATCGCGCACGCCTGCGGGCTTGCCAGCGCGGTGGTCGTCGATGTTCTCCAGCGCTATCCGTCTGCACCGAGCGGCGGAGGGCGTCCCGGGGAACTGATCCGCCTGTTGGACACCGCGCTTCGTTGATCTGGGCTCGGTTCAGAGGTCGCGCGACCAGTACTCGCCGACGAGGTCGTGACCGAAGCTGTGGTGTGGCTCACGCCGATCGCAGATGAACCCGGCTTGTTCGTAGATTCGGCGTGCGGCCAGCAGAATATCGTTGGTCCACAACGTGATTCGCCTATATCCGGACCGTTTTGCGAACCGTAGGCATTCATCGACCAGCCGGGTCCCCACACCGGAGCCGCGCGCGGAGGGCTCGACGAGCAGCAGGCGCAGTTGCGCCGCATCCGGCGCGTCGGCGGCCGTGCAGAACACAGAGCCGACGCGCTCGCCGTCCAACTCGGCGATCCACGCCGCCTCGCGTCTGGTGTCGGATCGTTCGGCGAAATCGGCGACGATGCGCGCGACCAGCGACT
Organism: Mycobacterium deserti; assembly: GCF_025345615.1. GTDB lineage: Bacteria > Actinomycetota > Actinomycetes > Mycobacteriales > Mycobacteriaceae > Mycobacterium > Mycobacterium deserti. The sequence continues at coordinate 119,235 of NZ_JAODWD010000007.1, read as the reverse complement.
CGAACGACAAGTCCCAGCCGTACTCCGCGGCGTAGCGGGCACCGTGCCGTTCCACCACCCACCCCAGATCGCCGGGCGCGGGCGGCCGAAGGACCAGTCCCGAGTTGCGCCCCGGATGTTCCTCGCGAGCGCGCAAGACGCGACGGATCCGGCCCATCGCGGTCACCAGGTCAGTGCGCGCCCGGTCGTCCAGCGGGGCCAGCAGCTCGTCGATCGCGTCGGCCTGCAGCTTGTCCAGCTCGCCGAAGGCCTGCCGGCCCTGGGGCGTCAGGCGGACGACCTGCCGCCGTCCGTCGGACTCCGATTGCTCGCGGATCACAAGCCCGGCCGCCGTGAACGCCGAAAGGATGCGGCTGAGGTATCCGGCGTCGAGATCGAGCTGTCGACGCAACTCGGCCACCTCGATGTCGTCGACGTGCGCCAGCTCGAACAGGACCCGTGCCTCGGCGAGCCCGAATGGTGACCCGACCAGTTTGGGGCGAAGCAGCCCCAAGACCCGGGTGTAGAAGCGGTTGAACGCACGAACGTCGTCGACGACAGCGACCATAGTTGACATAGTCAACGTATTAGTTGCCATTGTCAACGAAATTGGAATCTCACGGGGTGATGGAGTCACTTCGCAGGTGGTGTGCGTAAACTGCGCACACGACGGGGGAGGCTCTCGAACCGTGCGGAGCTTCAAAACCACATCACGATCGATGACTTCAGAGGCTGTACCTTGCCAGAGAAAACGAGCAACACCCAGGATCTGACGCCACATTTCGAGGACGTGCAGCACCACTACGATCTGTCCGACGATTTCTACCGGCTGTTCCTGGATCCCACTCAGACCTACAGCTGCGCCTACTTCGAGCGCGACGACATGACCCTCGAAGAAGCGCAGATCGCCAAGATCGACCTGTCGCTGGGCAAGCTGGGCCTCGAGCCGGGCATGACGCTGCTCGACGTCGGCTGCGGATGGGGCACCACCATCAGGCGCGCGCTGGAGCGGTACGACGTCAATGTGATCGGTCTGACGCTCAGCAAGAACCAGCAGGCGCACGTGCAGAAGGTTCTCGACGGTCTCGACAGCCAGCGCACCAGGCGGGTGCTGTTGCAAGGGTGGGAGCAGTTCCACGAGCCCGTTGACCGCATCGTGTCCATCGGCGCGTTCGAGCACTTCGGCCGGGACCGTTACGACGACTTCTTCAAGATGGCTTACGACGCGCTACCCAGCGACGGGGTGATGATGTTGCACACCATCGTCAAACCCAGCAACGAGGAGTTCGAAGAGCGGGGTTTGCCGATCACCATGACCAAGATCCGCTTCTTCAAATTCATCATGGACGAGATCTTCCCGGGCGGAGATCTACCGCAGGTGAGGGCCGTCGAGGAGCACGCTACGAAGGCCGGCTTCGACGTCAAACTCGTCCAGCCGCTGCGCCCGCACTACGCGCGCACGCTGGACCTGTGGTCCGCTGCACTCGAGGCGCACAAGGACGAGGCCATCGCGATCCAGTCGCAGGAGGTCTACGACCGGTACATGAAGTACCTGACCGGCTGCGCCGATCTGTTCCGTGAGGGCTACACCGACGTCTGTCAGTTCACGCTCACCAAGTCCTAGCGTCGGTCAGCCTGACGCGCGCCGTACGCCCCGGTCGCGCGACGGCTAGGGCCGCGGGCTGTTCGCTCCGACCGTCGCGACCGCGTCGATGACCGACGTCGGGGCGTCCAGCGAGACGAACGTCCGCGCGTCGGGCACCTCGATCAGCGTGGAGTTGGGGAACAGCGCCGCCAGCCGCCTGCCCAGCGCGGGTGTGAACGCGCGGTCGCGCTGGCCCCACACGAGCGTCACCGGTTTGGTGAAGCGGGGCAACCGCGTCGCCACGTCGGTCAGGTCGGTCTTGGCCACGGCCCGCAGCAGCGTCGCCAGATCCTTCCGGATGCGCGCGTCGCGCCGGGCGGGTTCGAGCCACGAATCGGTCAGGACCGGATCCGGTTTGACGAGCATGCCGAACCCGAGGGGGCTGTGCCGCAGCGCCTTGAGCCTCATCGGCTCGAACAGCAGTTTGATCGTCATAGGGCCGCGCAGAAGCGCGAAGACCAGCGTGAAGGGGAACGGTGGGAATTTCTCGAACGCATCGCAGTTGGTGAGCACCAGCCGACCGACACGGTCGGGATAGGCGTCGACGAGCAGTTGACACAACCCGCCGCCGGTGTCGTTGCCCACCAGTGTCGCGTCGGCCAGGCCGAGGGCATCGAGGAAGTCGCGGATCATCACCGTCACCGCGTCGGGGGAGAGCAAGACATTGTCGTTGACCGGGATGGTGTGCGAACCCAACGGCCAGTTCGGCAAGTAGCAGCGGAATCCCAGCCGCGCCAGCCCGTCAGCGACGGGGTCCCAGAGCCGGCGGTCAACCAGCGCCCCGTGCACGAACACAACGGGCGGATGCGGCGAATCCTCGGGACCCGTGACGCGATAGTCGATCGTTGCGTGCTCGAGTGCGACCTGCGGCATCTGAGCCGTCCTTCCGATCCGAAACTTACATACGCCTGGTAGGTAAGTTACGGGCAGGTGGCGTGCTTGTCAACGATGGCGATAAAGCTGCCCGAGAATCCTTCGCCGACAACTGCTTCGGGCGTACCGTCGGAGAGGACATGAATGACAGCACCCACTGGATCCGAACGCGGCAATCTCGCGCACTGATTGGGGCCGCCCTCGCGATGTCCCTGGCCCTCGGCGCAGCCTTCGTCGCGGTGAACGATCCGCCCCCCGACGCGCCTGCTCAGCACGGCGCGGCGCTGAGCGACGCACAGGCGGCCGCCCAGGTCGTCGACGCCGCCCGAGAGATCGTCGCAACGGCGGGGCTACGCGAGGCCACCGGCGGCTACACCTTCATGTCATGCAGCACTGGCGACGAGCCGCCCTATCAAGCGGCGCTGTACATGAGTTTCGCTGTGCCGCAAGCAACTTCGGCGCAATACCTCGACGGTGTTGCCTCGGCGATGGCCGCCGACGGCTGGGCGGTCTCTGCCGTGGTGGGTGAGCACTTCGGCCACAAGCTCACATTGGGTGGCGTCATCTCGGACATCAGTCGCAATCCGGAGAAGCCCGGTTTCGCCACCATGCGCCTGTACGGCGAGTGCCGCAACATCGCTGACCACCGCGACGACAATCCGGCGTGGACAGACGTCAGTCTCTGACGGACCCGATTTCGCGCCGGCGCGCCCGATGCGCCAGCACCAGCGTCACCGCGCCGGCGCCGTGAAGGACGGCGGCGACGGCGAACACCGCGACGAAGCCCCCGAACGCCGTGCTCGCGATGCCGGCCAGCAGAGGGCCGACGGCCCGCGCGGCGACGACGAATGCGCCGAGGACACCGTTGATGCGGGGATAGTCGGTGGCGCCGTAGTAGTCGACGACCAGCGTGCCGCGCAACAATGCCTCCAGCCCGAAGCCAAGACCGAACAACACCGTGAACAGGGCCAGCACGCCGACGGCTGCCGGTCCGGTTCCGTCGACAGCCAGCAGCATGAGTAGCGCGGCGCCTTGGCCGGCGAAGATCGTGGCCGTGGCGCGGTGCGTCGCGATGCGGTGCCGTAACGCGGTCACCAACAGCCTGCCGCCGACTTGAAACAGCCCGATGCCACCTGCGGCGAGCGCCGCCGTCGTCAACGCGTACCCGCGTCCGGTGAGGAAGGCGACAAGCACGACGCTCACCGCGAATTTCGCGCCCGTGCTCATCGACAGGCAGGCGGTGACCAACCAGAACGAGGGGCGATACCACGGCGATCTGTCCTCGGCGTTGATCTGCGGATCGGCCTGCGCCGGCGGGTCCTCAGCGCCGTCCGGGTGAAGACCGAGATCGGCCGGTCGGCGTCGAATCATCAGCGCGTGCACCGGCAATCCGATGAGGCCCGCGATGGCGGCAAGCGCGAGCAGGGCGTTACGCCAGCCGAGGCTCTCGACCAGCGCAGCGGTCATCGGAACGAAGACAGCGCTGGCCAACCCACCGAACACCGTCAGAATCAACACCGCGCGCGGACGGTGCCGGTCGAACCAGGCTGCGGTGACTGCGAACACCGGTTCGTACAACGTTGTCGCCATCGCAACGCCGCCCAGAGCGAAAACGGCGAAGAACATCGGCACCGAGTCGACATAAGACCACAGAACCAAGGTCGCCACCGTCGTGGCGGTGCCGATCGTCATCACGCCGCGCGCACCGCGCGCCTGCAATACCCGACCGATCGGGATCGCCAGCACTCCGGACACGATCACACCGGTTGCGTATGCGGCATTGAGTTCGGCCATGGACCAGCCCAATTCGGTGTGCATCGGTACCACCAGGACCGAAAACGCGTACACCAGCACGCCCCAGGAGATCAGTTCGGTCACCCCGAGGCCGCCGACCATGAACCAGCCGTAGTACGGACGACCTCGCGCCATGCTCATTCGGCGTCGAGACTGCGTTGCAGGAGAACGGTGTCGAGCCAGCGACCGTGCTTGAATCCGACGGATCGCAGGCGGCCGGCCTCGACGAATCCGCGATGACTGTGCAGTGCAAGGGAAGCCGCCCCATCGGCGTCCACTATCACGGCGATGATCTCGCGCATTCCGGCGTCCGTGCAGTCGGCGATCAGCGCGTCAAGCAAGCGCCCGCCGACACCGCGACCAAGCGCATCGGGCGCAACGTACACCGAGTCCTCGACTGTGTGCCGGTATGCCGGGCGGGTCTTCCACGGCGCGCAGTAGGCGTAGCCGGCGACTTCCCCGTCGATCTCTGCCGTCAGAAACGGCAGCCCCGCGTCGACGATCGCACTGAAACGACGCAACCACTCGCTGCGGTCGGGCGGTGTGAGTTCGAAGGTGGCCACCCCGGCTTGGACGTAGTGCGCGTAGATGGCACAGATCGCGTCGAGGTCATCAGGGGCGGCCGGACGGACGGTGACCACGCCGAGTTATTTCGCTATAGCGGAATCGAACACTACAATAGTATACGTGGATCTGTTGATGTTGGGTGAACGGGTGCAGTCCCTGCGCATCGATCGCGGTCTGACGCTGCGCGACCTGGCGCAGCGTTCGGAGGTCAGCGTGAGCATGCTGTCGTCAGTGGAGCGTGGTGAGAAGGCGCCGACCGTACTGGTTCTGGACCGCATCGCCGACGGACTGGAGGTGACGCTCGCAAGCCTGGTGGCCGAATCCGACGTCGAACGCATCATCGTGCGGCGGGCGAAGGATCAGGACCGCGTGGACGAACCCGCCGGTTGGCAACGGACGATCCTGACTCCGGTGGTACCGGGAGTGAACTTCGAATGGATTCGCAGCACGCTGCCACCGGGTTGTGATGCCGGTACGTTCCCGGCGTACGCCACTGGCTCTCACGAATTCGTGGCCGTCGATTCGGGCAGCCTGACCCTGACTGTCGGCGACCGTGAAATGACCCTATCTGCAGGCGATTCCGTGTACTTCGCGGCAGATGTACCGCATTCTTACGCCAACCGTGCCAAGGTGCAGTGCGTGTATCACGTGGCCGCGCTGATCATGCGGCCCCGCTCGCCAGGCAGGACGCGCCGCGCAAATCCCTAGCAGGCCACCGGATGCGACTGGCAGTAGGGCGTGGTGCCGGGGAACCGATAGCGGTGATCCACGACCCAGCCGTACACGGCGTCCTGTAGCCATCGCACGCCGGGGATCCGGTAGATTCGCAGGGGCAGTCGGGTTCCCAGCGCCGCAGACACCGCCGCGTTCATGGCCTCCGCACCGTCATACCGGTCGCCGTCGTCGTCCAGCCAGCGTGCGGCGTCGAGGATCCGCGAGGCTGGGACGCCGAGCCGCTCAGGCGCGTCGTCGCTTTGCAACGTAGCCATCCGCAGACCCCCGGTCCGGTCCAGCTTCAGGACGAAATACATCGCCCGGGTGCACATCCCGCATGCGCCGTCGAAGAACAAGGTCCCGCTCATGACTTCATTGTCCTCCTGGGGCGAGCTCGGCAACAGCCTGCCGAGCAGAGATCACAGATTTCAGGCGCAATACCGTCTCTCCAGCGTAGAGCGCCGCATGATCGACCGACGAATCGGCCATCCCGACTGTCGGCGCGATAGGGGAGAACAGTGGGAGCCTCCCGGTCTGCAGCCCCACCGTCTTGGCAGCGACGCTGTCCGGCAGCTTGGCGAGCAATCCGCTGCCGCGGTTGATCAGCCGGGGTATCAGCGCTACGCGGCCGTCGGCCGAGCACCACGCACGCGTCGCATCGTTGGCCACGACGCGGTGCGGTGCCGGCCATCCTAACCCGAACAAGGTCGTACGAAATGTCTTGTCGGCGGCAAGGATTCGCCGTTGATATTCCGGATGGGCGCGTGACTCGGTGGTCAACAGGAAGCGGGATCCCGCCACCACTGCGTCGGCGCCGGCCGTCAGCGCCGCGCTGGTGTCCGCGGCGCTGGCGATACCGCCTGCGAGCAGCACGGGCCGCCCGGCCGCCGCGCGTATCGCGTGAGGCAGAAACGACAGCGCAGGCGTGACACCGGCCAGGTGCCCTCCGGCCTCGCACCCTTGTGCGATGAGCCCGTCCGCGCCGCAGGCGACGGCCCGGCGGGCCTGCTGTTCGGTGCCGACCATGACCAGAACGAAGACGCCCCGGCTCGCGAGCCGCTCGATCAGCCGGCGGTCGATGCCGAACCCGAGGACCACGACGTCGACGCCTGCGCCCACGCACGCGTCGACGTGCGCGCGCCGGACGAACGGCATCAGCAGGTTGACTGCGACCGCTCGGCCGGGGGCGCCGTCGCGCACCTGCGCAATCGCCTGACCCAGCATTGCCGCAGGAGCGAGGCCGAGAGTGCCCAGCGCGCCTGCGGCGGCGACAGCGGTGGCCAGTTCGGGCCCCGCGAGCCCGCCACCCATGCCGGCCTGGGCGACGGGAACGTCGAGGTGGAGCCGGTCGAGGAGGTCCATCGCCTACCGCGCCGGGGGTCCGGGCGTCGCCTGTGCGGCATCGCGGCGACGGGCGGCCATCCCGCCGAACGCTTCGAACACGACCCGGTGCGCGGCGTTGACCGTCAGTTCGGCGTGGTCGTAGGCGGGCGCGACCTCGACCACATCGACGCCGGCGACATCGTGCTCGTAGCAGAGTTGACGAACCATCCGCAGCAGGTCGGCGGTGGTGATGCCGCCTGGCTCCGGTGTTCCCGTCCCGGGCGCATGCGCGGGGTCGAGCACGTCGATGTCAACCGAGACGTACAGCTTGTCGGCCTTCGCCAACGCCTCGCTGACAGCGTCGCGCATTACCACCTTGAAACCCCGCTCCCAGATCTCCTGCATGGTGTGCCAGGTCATCTTCTGCTCGAGCATCCATTCGAAGGTGTCTTGCGGCGGCCAGTAACCGCGCAGCCCCACCTGCACGAAGTGGCTGCCCGGCACCGCGCCCGACTCGATGAGGCGGCGCATCGGTGTGCCGTGGCTTGCCAAATTTCCCTCGATCTCCTCAGCGGTGTCGGCGTGCGCGTCGAAGTGCACGATGCCGACGTTGCCGTATCCGTGCACGTCGGCCACCGCGGTGGCGGCGGGCCAGGTGATCGAGTGGTCGCCGCCGAGGACGACCGGCACGATGCCGCGCGACGCCACCGCATGCACCCGCTCGCGGATATTGGCGTGCGAGACCTCGGTCTGCCCGTGCGGGCAGTACGCGTCGCCGAAATCGACGACCTCCAACCAGTCGAAGATCTCCAGACCGAGATCGAGGTGGTAGGTGCCCGGTTCGTAGGCGGTGGCACGGATCGCTCGGGGACCGAAGCGGGCGCCAGGCCGGTTCGTCGTCGCTACGTCGAACGGCGCGCCGACGACAGCCACATCGGGACGCCATGCATCCAGTTGGTCGACTTCGGTGAGAAACGGCCGTTGGCCGAACGACACCACACCCGCATGAGCGAGATCGAGCTGTTCGGCCATGCCGGGCGGAAGGTCGCGCTGATGTCCACGGTCGTGACCCATGGGACGACGGTACCGCCACCTTCGCTCATTCGGCCGCGGAACGGGCTTGGCGCTCAACCGAAATGAGCGCCTCGCGCAGCGAGTCGGGGATCGGCCGCTTCGCCCAGTCGGCGGTCGAGACCACCACGTACACGTTGTGGCCGCGCACCGCGGTCTGCTCGGCACCGATGTCGTCGCGACGCAGTACCTCGAACCCGAGTGTGAAGCTGGTCGAGCCGATTCTTCGGCACTGAACGGCAATTCGCACCGAATCCCGCCAGCGCACCGGGACGCTGTAATCGATTTCGCTGTGCACGACCTGAATGTCGTGTCCGGTCGCCATCAGTCCGGAATAGGAGACACCGTGGTGGTCGAGAAATCCGGTACACGCCTCGTCGAACCAGGTGAGGTAATGGCCGTTGAACACCACCCCTTGCTGGTCCACTTCCGCGTACCGCGGCACGATCGGCAGGGAGTACGCTACGGCGTCACCCTATCGAGCGAGCGGCGGGCACAGGGCAGACTGGACCCGTGCCCTTGGTGACCATCGATGACATCCGATCGGCCGCGACGCGCATCCGTGCGTTCGTCGTGCGCACACCTTTGATCCCGGCGCTGTGGGCCGACGGCGACCGCCCGCTGTGGATCAAGCCGGAGAATCTGCAGTCCATCGGCGCGTTCAAGGTGCGCGGCGCGTTCAACGCGATCGGCAACCTCGACGAGTCGGTGCGCACCCGGGGAGTGGTCGCGTACTCGAGCGGCAATCACGCGCAGGCGGTGGCCTACGCCGCGGCGGTGTTCGCGATTCCGGCCCACATCGTGATGCCGCGTGAGACGCCTGCGATCAAGGTGGACGCCACTCGCGCGCACGGCGCCGAGGTCGTGCTGTGCGAGGCCGGGCAGCGTGAGCGGGTGGCCGCCGACCTTCTCGAGCAGACAGGCGGTGTCCTCGTTCCGCCGTTCGACCATCCGGACATCATCGCGGGGCAGGGCACGATCGGCTTGGAGATCGCCGAGGACCTGCCCACCGTCGACAATGTGCTCGTGCCGGTCAGCGGCGGCGGTCTCGCGTCGGGCATCGGAACCGCGATCAAAGCGTTGTGCCCGCAGGCGCGGGTCATCGGTGTCGAACCGGAACTGGCGGCCGACACCGCGGAAGCGCTGGCCGCCGGGCACCGGGTGGATTGGTCGATCGAGGACCGCAACCGCACCATTGCCGACGGTCTGCGATCACAACCATCAGAACTGACCTTCGCGCATCTGCAGCAGGTTCTCGATGGCGTGATCACCGTGTCCGAGAACGAGATTCGTGCCGCAGTACGAGAACTCGCCCGCCGGGCGCACCTGGTCAGCGAACCGAGCGGGGCAGTCGCGTTGGCCGCCTATCGGCGCGGCGAGACGCCGCCTGGCCGTACAGTGATGGTGCTGTCGGGCGGAAACATCGAACCGGCCATGCTCGGCGAGATCCTCGTCGGATAGCGGTCAGGCGGCGGGGCGGGACGCCGCCGGGATCACCAACGGCACTGACACATCGCAGTTCTCATGCATCGAGTGCTGCCACGCGTCGAACTGCGCGCCGGCCTTCAGATAGCGACGTCGGCCCGTCCAACCGCACGAACACGTCGCGGCGAAATGTGCGAATCCGTAGGCGAGTACCGCCACAACACCGTGGCCCGTCGCCTCCGGCCAGAGCAGATCACCAGCATCGAAAGATAGTGCCACCGACATCGTGTCAGCCTCCTACGTCGACCCGACCCCGTTGTCTCGTCAAACGCGCGTGCAAGCGATCGAGTTCCATGCTGAACCCGCCGAATGTCGGTTCCGGTATCAACCCGGTCACGAATTGGCCACGTCACGCGGAGAGCCGATCGTGCGCGCTCCGCCAGCACGGTGAAGATCTGCTGAAACAACGACCAGAACACCGCATTCGCGATGAACAATGGGATGAACGCCCGCACCCGTGTGCGCTCGATGACCCCCGTCGTGACCTGCGACAGGTTCGACAGCTCAACCGCACACGTCGCGAACGCCACCGCGATCACCACGACCATCGCGACCGCCCCGCCGGCAAACCCACCGATTGCACTGCGCGGCAGTGGATTCGGCACATGTCGACCGTGCTCGCCAAGGTTGCGCCGAAACACGACGTACAGCGTCAGCCCGAAAGCCATCCCGATCGCCGCGGCGCCGAAGCCGTAGTGAAATCCCCACCGCGTCTGCAGCAGACCGGTGATCAACGGCCCGATGAAGGCACCCAGATAGAACAGGGTGAAGCCGCCGTCGCAGCGCGGATCGCCCTTGGCGTACCGCGTGCCCAACAGCGAGGACGCGTTGGCCTTCAGTGCACCGGATCCCAGCGCGACGAGTACCAGTCCGACCGCGACGCCCGCCAGCCCCGGTAACAAGGCCAGGGCGATGTGGCCGAACATCACCACGACTCCGCCGTAGAAGACCGTGCGCTTCATGCCGAGCAGCCGGTCGGCGACCCAGCCGCCCAGCACCGTCGACAGATAGACGAGCCCGACGTAGGCGCCGACGACGCCGGTCGCGGTGCTCTGCGCAAATCCCAGGCCGCTCGGTGAGCGAGAAATAGAGGTAGTAGCTGAGGATCGTCAGCATGCCGTAGAAGGAGAACGCTCCCACATCTCGACTCCGAACAGGTTGACCAGACCCATCGGATGGCCGAACAGGGTGCGTTGGGCGGGCCCGACCTCCCGCTGTCCTGCTGTTCGCATGCGGTCACCGTGCCACGGGACCCGATCAGGACGGCCTGGCCGCCGGGCAAATGGTGCGCTGGGTGACGTACAGGAGTTTCCTGCGCCACAGCACATTTCGAGACCGTCCACGGGAACCCCGCACGGACGCCCCGTGAGCTGACGCGCAACGGCACGGGTAGTGTCAGCCGGATAGGTGGACGTCCGACAAAGTAGTAAAGGGTTGTAGTGGACGCCGTACTCGGCTTATCCGTGACTCCGTCCGCCGTCGGTCTGGTTCTCGTCGAGGGAGCAGACGCCGACGGCGCCACCGTGGACCGCGATGCAATCGAGATCCTGCCTGGTCGGCGGTCGAGCGCCCAGCAGACCTCCGAACAAGCGGCCGCGGCTGTGCTGCGGACCGAGGCGATCGCCGCCGTCCGCGGCCACCGCGTGCAGTCCATCGGCGTGACCTGGAGCGACGACGCCGACACCGAGGCGTCGCTGCTCCTGAGGTCGTTGAGCGATTCCGGCTTCGACAACGTCGTGCCCGTGCGCCTGCCAGAAGCGACAGAGGCGTTGGCCTGGGGGATCGCCGAAGTGATCGGCCACGACATCACCGCGGTCTGCGTGATCGAACCCGAAACCGTGATCGCGCTGATCGTGCACACGCCCGAAGGGGCCGTGCAAACAGCCGTTCACCACGCCATGGACAGCGAAGCAGCCCTCATCGGCTGGTTGAGTGCGGTGTTCACCCAGGCTGACTGGCAGCCCGAGGCGCTGGTCGTCGTCGGGTCCGGCGGCGATTTCGACGCGTTGATGCCGCGTCTGGAGGATGCGTTGTCGGTGCCGGTGTTCGCTCCCGCCGAGGCCGAACTCGCCTTGGCTCGCGGCGCGGCGCTGGCGTCGGCCCACAACACCGACTTGATGTTCGCCGACGACGGCTACGGCGACACGCAGCCCGAACGTGGAGGCCGCCGACTGACACCGTCGGGGCCGCTGGCGATGCTGGTCGCAGGCGCCGTCACTTTCGTCGTCTCGGTGTCCGTCGCCGTGAGCATGGAGTTCGCGCCGAACCGCGACGCCGCCCCGGCCGAGCCGAGCCCGGCGGCCAAGTCCTCCGCCGAAGCCGCTGCGGCACCTGCGGCTTCCGTGCCGGCAGCGATTCCCGCTCCGGTCGCTGAAGCGCCGCCCGCCCTGCCGCCGCCGCAGGCACCACCCGTCGATGCCGCGCCGCCGGTCGAGTTGCCGGCCGAGCTACCGCTGGCTCCGGTGGAGGCTGCGCCGGAGGCCCCGCCTGTCGACGTCGCGCCTGCCGCGCCGGTCGCCCCGCTGCCCCCGGAGGCGCCCGTTCTGCCGCCGCAGGCTCCGGTCGTCCTGCCACCGGAGTCGCAGGCGCCCGGCCTCATGCCCGCAGTGCCCACGCCGGTGCCCGAGCGACGCGGATTCCTGCAGCGCATCCGCGACAAGTTCTCCGACATCGGTCAGCCCGACGTCCAGCAGGCGCCCGCACCTGTGCCCGCACCTCTGGCACCTGACGCGCCACTGCCCGCACCGCCGCCTCCACCTCAGTGACAACGAGCCCCACGGGTGTGGCGAGCCTGCGGGTAGGGCTGCGCATCGCCATCATCGTCGCGGTGCTGGTCGCGCTTGTCACGGTGGAACTGACCTCCCGATCCGGGGTCTCCTGGCGCTTCATCACGTTCACCTACCAGGCAAACGTGCTCGCCGCGGCCTACTATCTGTGGACCCTGCTGTCGCCGCGCGCCGACGCTCGCGTCGGCCTGCGCGGCGCGGTCGTCCTCTACGTCACGATCGCAGGCGTCGTCTGGAACCTTCTGCTGACCGGGAACAGCATGGGCTACACCCCAGCCAACGTGCTGCTTCACGTCGTCGTACCGGTGCTGGCACTCAGCGACTGGCTGCTCATCGGCCGGGGCCGGGGACGGGTGCGCTGGTGGCAGCCGGTCGCTTGGCTGGGCTATCCCGCGATGTATGCCGCTGCCGCTCTGGTGGTGCTCAACAGGCTGGGCCGGCGAGCTCCGTACTACTTCCTCGATCCCGCCAGCGTGGGGGCAGCGGGCGTCGCCGCCAACCTCGCGGTGCTGGGTGCGGGTGTGCTGGCCCTGGGCTACGCATTGCTGGCCGTCAACAGGCTCGCCACGCCGGGCCGAATCGATGCAACCTGAAACGATCTGGCCAGCAGCATCGATATACCCGTGAACCGCTTACCGGGGAAATCGGTGGCGACGACCTAGGATGGAAGTGTGCTGAAGCTTCGACATGCGCTCGCTGTTGCGGGCATTGCGGCGATCGCGATGACCGGGTCTGTGGCCACCGGCTCGGCAGGTGTCACGACGGGGCTCGACGTCGCCAGCATTGAACCGGCCGGCCAGACGGTCGGCGTCGCCCATCCGGTGACAGTGACGTTCACCAGGCCGGTCACCGACCGGTCGGCCGTCGAGCAGACGGTGGCGTTCGACGCGCCGACCGTTCCCGCGGGCACCTTCAGCTGGCTCAACGATCGCGCTCTGCAATGGAGTCCGGTCGATTTGTGGCCCGCTCACTCGAGCATCAACGTGTCCGTCGGCGGCGCCAAAGCGAGCTTCCAGACCGGATCATCGGTGGTCAGCGTCGCCAGCATCTCCAACCACACGTTCACCGTCAGCATCGACGGAGTGGTCGCTCGCGAGATGCCCGCGTCGATGGGTAAGCCGAAGTTCCCCACGCCTGTCGGAACGTTCCCCGTCATCCGCAAGGAACGCGTGGTCGTGATGGATTCGCGCACCATCGGCATTCCGCTGGAGGATCCCGAGGGGTACAAGCTGACCGTGGACCATGCCGTGCGGATCACCAGCGGCGGCGTGTACGTGCATTCGGCGCCGTGGTCGACCGGTTCCCAGGGCTACGCGAACGTCAGCCACGGATGCATCAACCTGAGCCCGGACAACGCCGCCTGGTACTACGACCTGGTCGGAGTCGGCGACCCGGTCATCGTCGAGAGCTGACCCGGGGTCACGCCGCGTCGGCGTGCAGATTCTTGGCGGTCGGCGAATTCTCGACCGTGGCCGGGTCGGGGTAGGTGCGAAGCGCCCGGTCCGCGGTTCCCGCACTGGTGACCGTGAACCAGTAGTGCTCGTTTTTGTAGTGGTGGTTTCGGTGGTTGCGCCAGATGGCCCGATAGAGACGGGTTTTCGGCTTGTAATCGCTGTGGATCAAGTAGTGGCTCCACTCGTAGACCAAGCCCAGCGCAGCGATGAACACCAGATACGTCAGCCCCATGCCGAGCCGCGGAAAGACAAGCAACGCAACGGCGATGGTCAGCGGAAGCACCCACGTCGCGAGCGACTTCCAGGGAATGAAGATCAACGGGATATTGCGCGGATCGGTGTGATGGGCACGGTGCTCGCGGGCCAGCAACGGGTCGATGGTGAGCCGACCGACCCGCTTGGGCCGCCAGTGCAGGATGAACACGTGAATGATCCACTCGAAGAACGGAAACAACGCGATCATCACCAGGGGCACGACCGCATCGGTCACTCGCCAGTCGCCGACGGCGATGCGCGCTACGAGCGCCGCGATGAGCGTGGCTCCGATCATCCAGGGGGAGGGGTGTCTCCAGAACTCGCGTACGGCGTCGGACAGGGTGAAATTCTTGCGCGCGCTGCGCGCCTTCGCAGTGGTCATCGCGGGTCCTCCAAATCGTTCAGAGCGGAAAGCAGTGCCAACGTGGCGGGCTCGAGCAGGTTGCGCGCGGCGTGTTCGGCGCGGGCCGGGTCACCGGCGGTGATCGCGTCGGCAAGCTCTCGGTAGGCCTGCGGGCGACCCACCTCGTCGGCCATCACCGCGGCCAGTGCGGGCAGCGCCGGTTCGTAGGTGGCGCGCAGAGTGTTGTACATCAGGCGGAACGCGATCGAGTCCGCGCCATCGACGACGTGATCCCAGAAGGTGAGCGCGTGCCGCTGCTGTGCGACCGCGTCCTGCTCGGCGGTGAGCGCATCGATCGCCTCGCGCAGGGGCTCCGCCAGCTGCGGCCCGCGCCTCTCGGCGGCCAATTGGGCGATCTTCGGTCCGTTGTGCAGGCGGGTCTCGAGGATGCTGCGGACAACGGTCAGGTCGAGTTCGCCCGCCCGGATGAGCAATCGGGGCAATAGGTCAAGACCGGCGTGCCTGCGGAAATCGCGCACTGTCGTGGCGTCACCCTGACGCACGTCCACCAGGCCGGCCGCGGTGAGCCGCTTGAGCGCCTCGCGCACCGCGGGACGGGAAACTCCGAGAACTTCGGCGAGCCTGCGCTCGCTGGGCAGCGCTTCCCCCGGCTGCATCTGGCCACTGAGCACCTCGGTGACGATCTGCTCGAAGACGTCCTCGGGTACCGAACGGCGGTTGACCGGTTGCAGTGCCATGCGTTCAGCGTGCCAGCCGACCGGCCAGAGGTCAAGTGGTCTTACCAGTATCCGCTATGCGCCGGTGAGTCGAGCTTTCATCATTTCGGCCAGGGTGAGTGTGGCCGACAGCGGTCGCACCATCACGGTGAGCTCTTCGATGGCTCCCGCGTCGTCGAGTCGGATGAAGTCGCAGCCTTGGAGTTCTTTGTCCCCGACCCTGGCCTCGAATACCAGGGCGTGATCACGGGCGTCGACGGCACCGATCTCCTGGACATACCGGAAATCCTCGAACACCTCCATCACTGCGGCGAGGATCTGTCGCAGCGCGTCGCGGCCCTGGTACGGGCGGTGGACGACGGGGCTGCGGAACACCACGTCGTCACGCATCAGGCCAAGCGCGGCATCAAGGTCTCGGTCTTCGATGGCGCGACGGAAGGCGTGCACTGAATCGACGACTCAGCAGTTGGTTTCGATGCGGAATTTCGCGCTCACATCGTTGCTCGGGTTGTCGGCGAACGAACCGTCGGCCGTCCCGGTGATGGTGTACTTACCGCCGGCTCCCTGAATCTCTGCCTCGCCCATGTTGTCTCGCCAGAAGGTACCCGTGAAACCGCCCAAGTCGCGGAAGTCGACCGACTGGATCGTGACGGAGTCCCCGGTATCGAGCGCGGCCGTGAATCCCTTCTCCTGATCGGGGGTCTCGATGAGCCACGCCCAGCCCGACTGCGAGCAGGTGACCGGATGCGGGCCGCCCGTACTCTCACCGTTGATGGTCACCTTCGCGGTCTTTCCGCCGAGAGCCGGGGGTTGTCCTCCGCAGCCGGCCACGCCCACGACGAGCACAGCAGCCACCGCAACAAGTCGGTTGTCCATGTCGGGTGACTCTATTGGTGTTTGCGGCCGTTCACCGGCATTTCAGTGCAGTGCCGCCGCGGTGGACTCGTCGGCAGGCAGAAATGCCTCGATGGACAGCTCGGCGGCGGTCAGGTCACGCGCGGTGCCGAAGGTGGTGACGGTCGACAGAAATGTGAGCAGCCGCCCATCGGGGGTGTAGAGCTCCAACGGCACGGCAACGCCGCCGAGGTCACGGCTGTCCGGAGGGTCTGTCAAACCGCCTGTGTGCGACTCCATCTCGGTGAGAAGCGCCGAGAGTTCGGCGTCCCCACCGACTGCGACCTCCCGCCGCAGCCGTTCGACGAGGTGATCTCGCCACTGCCCGAAATTGCGGATGCGTGGCGCCAGACCCTCCGGGTGCAGCGCGATGCGCAGCGCATTCGGCTGTTCGAGCAGATGTGGCGCGACGCCGTCCAGCAGAAGCGCTGCGCCGTCATTGGCATGCACGATCTGCCAGCTCCGGTCCACCACGACACAGGGAAACGGGTTGTAGGCGAGCAGAACTCGCTCGACGCCTGCGCGCACCGCCGCCATCTCTGGATCGTCGAGTGAGCGCTCACCGTAGGCGGGAGCCAGTCCGGCGGCCAACAGCAGTTGATTCTGATCACGCAGCGGGACGTCGAGCACGGCGGCCAGCCGCAGCACCATCGCGCGGCTCGGAGTCGATCGGCCGGTCTCGATGAAACTGACGTGGCGCGGGGAGACGTCGGCTTCGATCGCCAGCTCGAGCTGGGAAAGGCGGCGACGCTGCCGCCATGTCCGCATCAGCGAGCCGAACGTCGGGGTCGAGATGTCAACCGCGGTCACTCGGTCAGTCTGACCGACGAGATGCTTGGTCTCCACTACCTGTCGGGTAATTGCGACGCTTACCTATACGGCGCACGCTGGGGACGTCCCCAAACGAAGGAGAGCGCGATGCGCACACCGCCCGCTGACCGGCCCATTCCCCGGTGGGTGCACATTGTTCTGGTCTGCGACCGCGCCGGTTCGTCGTGGTACATCGGCCTGGGCTTCTTCTTTGCGCCGGTGCTCGCGCTGCTGTCACCGTGGCCTACGGTGACGACCGTCCTGTGGGTGGTCATCGCGTTCTTCGGCTTGTGGCTCGGCCTGCTCGGCATCGCGATGGCCACCGGTCTGGCGTTGGTGATGCGCTCCAACACGGAAATCCCGGAGGAGTACTGGCGCGCGATGGTGCGCGGCTGACCCCGTCCCTCAGACTGGCCGGCTCGCCCCCGAGTAGTCGACCTGCCAGTGCTTTATCCCGTTGAGCCAGCCCGAGCGCAACCGCTCGGGCTGGGCCAGCGGCTTGAGATCCGGCATGTGGTCGGCGACGGCGTTGAACATCAGGTCGATCGTCATCCTGGCGAGGTTCGCGCCGATGCAGTAGTGCGCTCCGGTGCCGCCGAACCCGACGTGCGGGTTGGGGTCGCGCAGGATGTTGAACGTGTACGGATCGTCGAAGACGTCCTCGTCGAAGTTGGCCGACCGGTAGAACATCACCACCCGCTGGCCCTTCTTGATCGGCACCCCGGACAGTTCGGTGTCCTCGAGCGCGGTCCTCTGGAACGACGTCACCGGGGTGGCCCAGCGGACTATCTCGTCAGCGGCGGTCGCCGGCCGCTGCTTCTTGAAAAGCTCCCATTGGTCGGGGAATTCGGTGAACGCCATCATGCCCTGGGTGATGGAGTTGCGCGTGGTCTCGTTGCCGGCGACGGCAAGCAGGATGACGAAGAACCCGAACTCGTCGTCGGAGAGTTTGTGTCCTTCGACGTCGGCCTGGACGAGCTTGGTGACCAGATCCTCACCCGGCGAATGTGCCCGTTCGGCGGCCAGTTTCATGCCGTACATGATCAGTTCCATCGATGCGGTGATCGCGTCGTTGTTCGCGAACTCCGGGTCCATGTCACCGACCATTTGATTGGACCAGTGGAAGAGTTTCATGCGGTCTTCCTGCGGCACACCCATCAGTCCCGCGATCGCCTGCAGAGGCAGTTCGGCAGAGACCTGCTCGACGAAATCACCTGAGCCCTCGGCCAACGCGGTCGCGGCGATCTGTTGCGCACGTTCGTCGAGTTCCTCCCGCAGTCGCTCGACGGCCCGAGGGGTGAAGGCCCGCGAGATGATCTTGCGCAGATGCGTGTGGTGCGGAGCGTCCTGATTCAGCAGCACGTACTTGCCGCGCTCGATCTGCTCGCCGACGGTGCCGTCCTTATAGCGCGGCAACGCGGTCTTCGCGAGGCTCGAGAAGACATCGCTGCGTCGCGACACCTCCTTGACGTCCTTGTGCTTGGTCACGACCCAGTAGCCGCCGTCGTCGAACCCGCCGATGCCTTGGGGTTGTTCGTTCCACCAGATCGGGGCGACCTTGCGCATCTCGGCCAGTTCATCGACCGGCAGTCGTTCGGCGTAGATGTCGGGATCGGTGAAATCGAATCCAGGCGGAAGGTTCGGAGTCGGCATCGGCAGTCCTCGGCATCCTCGTACGACGTTGTCTAGTGCCCTGCACGCATTGCTACACCACAGTTGGAGGGCGGTGCGGCCGGTTTGGAAAAGTCCCGGAAAGTCCGAAGTGGAACGTGTTCCCACCGCAGTGGTTTTATTGACAACTTGGTCACACGGGACCCAGGTGTAACAATTTCGCTACTCGAACTGAATCACTCAATAGCGCCGGTTGCAGCGGTGTTCGAAGCCGTGTCATCAGTGGGAGGACGTCGAGGTGAAGAAGTTGTCGGTGGCCGCGGGGAGCCTCGGAGTGCTCGCCGCAGTATGGCTCGCTCCGTCGGCACTGGCCGACCCGGTGGTTCCGGCCCCACCGCCACCGCCACCGCCGACCGCCGCGGTCCAAGCGGCCGCGGGCGAACCTGCCGCCCCGCCCGCCGAGGGCGTCCCACATCTGGCCAGCCCGGAAAACCTGCCGCCCGGTTACAGCATGGCGCCGGTCGGACCGCAGGAGAGCAGCGGCGTGACCTACCTGCGCGAGCTGTGGCACGCCGTGCAGACGCAGGAAGTCAGCGGGAAGGACGCGCTGCTGCTGCTGACACAGCGGCCGCTGGACCCAGGCACTGCACCGCCGCCGGGCATGTCGCCCAATCCGACACCGCCCGCGCCCGGGCAGCCGCTGCCCCCTCCGCCGCCCGCTCCGCCGCTGCCACCTCGGCCGCCCGCTCCGCCGCTGTTCGCGCTGCCCTGATCGACGACGCGTCTGACGGTTTGGGCGAGGAGCGATACCGGACCGTCCGCACGTGTCCGGGCTCCACCAGCGCCCACAGGGCGCGGGCGGCCGGGTTGTCGAAGCGCACGAAACTGGCGAACAGCAGCGTCTGCTCGTCGCGCCGTAACAACAGCTCGCCGGGCATTCCGATCCGGGACTCGGCACCGAGCAGGACGAAATCGTCGTTGCCCGCGCGGAGTTGCCAGCCGAGCACCGTTGAGTCTGATGCGGTCAGACTCACCTTGAGCCCGATCGCCGACCAGCCCGACAGCAGCCGAATTCTCGCGCTCACGGGTGCCTCTTGCAGAATCGCGCGCATCCATTGTTCGGCCCGCCGAGCGTGCGGCGGCCCCGCGTCGACGATGAACGCATCCTCGTAGTCGACGCGGCCAAGCGTTGTCGACGACTGATTGTCGCGGTCGAGCGCGACCTGGCGAACCCGGGAACGCGTGTGCATCATTGGGGCCCACCATCGGATTGTGTTGGGGCCCTGGCATGTTCACGCCATGCGCGACCGATCTCGCGCATCATCAGCGGATAGACGATCGCGTGGCGGAACGGAGCGATCGCGGCCAGGTACGCGGTTCCGAGCACGCCGTTTGGCTTGACCAACACGGCCATCTGCCCGCGGTGGCCACCCCGCCCGTCAGTGACCCACCCGACGTGCAGGACGCCGTGCACCGTCTGGTTGGCGATCTCCAGCGCGAACTCGTCGTCGGTGAGATACAGCGGGATGAACGGCTCGGCTTCAAACGGGGTAGCGGTGGCCTCGCGCAAATCTGGCGGCAACCGGTCACGCAATGTGTGGACCCGTTCTCCGAGACCGGTTTCCGGGCGGTCGAGCCCCAGTAGGCGTCCGAGAGTCCACCGAAGCGCGAAGAGGCCCCGTAGTACCACCGATGACCGCTCAGGGTCGAACCGGGCCCACAACCGCACCAGCTCAGGGAAGTCGTTCGCTCCACCGGATGTTGGCAGAGCCCATACGTCGAGAAGGCGAAAATCCGTGCAGATTGCGTGAATTCGCCATGGCCGGCCAGTGTGGTCGGACTTGGGAAGTAACCCGGAACCAAACATACAGAAGTGTATGCTTGGTGCGGAAGCCGCGTCAAGGCCCGAAGCGGATGGAGAGTTGATGGTCGCCCAAACCCGCACACCGAGAAGCACGTGGATCGACGCCGGTCTGGCAGCGCTTGCGGCGGGCGGGCCCGACGCGGTGCGGGTGGACCTGCTCGCACAGAAGCTGGGTGTCACGCGGGGAGGGTTTTACTGGCACTTCCCGAGCCGCAAGGCGTTTCTCGACGAGATGCTCGACGTGTGGGAGCACCGCAGCACCGACGAGACGCTCGACCGCGTCGAGAAGGAAGGCGGGGACGCTCGCGACAAGGTGCGACGGGCCGGCATGCTGACGTTCTCTGCGGAACTGCTGCCGATCGACCTTGCCGTTCGGGACTGGTCGCGCCGGGACAGGGCGGTGGCCAAGCGCCTGCGCCGGGTCGACAACAAGCGCATCGAATACCTGCGCGCGATGATCGCGAGCTTCATCGACGACGCCGATGAGGTGGAGGCCCGCAGCCTGCTGGCGTTCGCGCTCGCGATCGGCGGCCACTTCATCGCGGCGGACCACGACGGGCGCCCCCGCAAGCAGGTCGTCGAACGGGCCACACGTCACCTGTTGAAGTAGGGCCTACGATCGGCGACGACGGAAGGATGACCATGCTCGAGTCCGGACGGATCGCCACTCGACTCCCGGTGCAGGACATGGACCGCGCGCGAGCCTTCTACGCGGACAAACTCGGCCTCGAACCCGTCGAGCAGCGGCCGGGCGGCTTGCTGTACCGGTGCGCGGGCTGCGAGTTCGCGTTATTCGAATCAGCAGGCGCGTCGCCGGGCACCTTCACCCAGATGGCATGGACCGTCGACGACCTCACCGCGACCGTCACCGAATTGCGCAGGCGCGGCGTGGTTTTCGAGGACGTAGACGTGCCGGGCCTACAAACGGTCGACGGTGTCGCCGAGGTACAGGGCAACTATCCCAGCAAGGGCTCCGGAGAGCTGGGCGCGTGGTTCCGCGACAGTGAAGGCAACATGCTCGGAATCGGTCAACCGATTCCGTGACCTGGCGGAACCAAGGCGTCCACGATGGGTAGTGCCGGTACTCGCCGCCAGGCATCTTGGCAGGGGCGTCATAGGGTCGCGCAGTTGGAAGACGAGGGCGCTCGCTCGAACCGATCCGCGATCCACTTCAAGCCCCGCTCGCCCTCGACGAAGTACGTCAACACGCTGTTGGTTGCGGTTTTGTTGAGGAACGGGGGTTGTTCGTTGGTCCAGAACTCAACGTTGGTGCCCATAGCGCACCAGTCCACGGCCAGTTGCCTAGCGCTGACCCAGGAGAAAAGCGGGTCGAATCGGTTGATGTCGATTTGCACCGGCGCGGTCGGTTTCAACGAGCCCAGTCGCTGCGCGGCCAGAGCCGATTTGATCGGCTCGGAGGCAAGTATCTCGTGATAGTCCTGGTTGAAGTACGGCTGCAGATGCCGAAACATGAACTTCACCATGAGCTCGTCGATGCAGTTGTACCTCGTCTTCTGGAGGAAGTCGACGCCTCGGGGGGTCAGTTTGGCCATGATTGCCTGCTCGGCTTCCGGGAAGGCGGCGATGAACGAGTTGAGCGCATAACCCATGGTCCCGACCAACATGGATCCGTCGGCATAGTCCGCGTACTCGGCGTAGTCGACGAGGGGTGCGCCAATCCACGCGCCGACTACGTCGAGTTCGGGGGCGTAGGTTGGTGCCATCTCGACAGCCGCGCCGGCCGCTGTGCCGCCCGGTCCGTAACCCCAAAAGGCGACGGGACCTTGCGGATTCAACGACGTTCCCGGAAGCCGCATTGCCGCTCGCGCCGAGTCGATCACGGCGTTCGCGGTGGGCACCCGTATGCCTGCAGTCGGCGGGCCGTAGGTGCCGGTGCCTTGGTAGTCGGTCAGGACAAGCGCGAACCCTCGGTCGAGCATCGTGGCAACAAAGCCCGCTTCGTAATAGAACAAGAAGTCTAGGTAGCCGCCGTAGTGCATTCCACCTTCACTGATGAGTCGTGAGATCGCGCATTGGTCACCGAGGCCCTGCACCCATGGAGCGAAGGCTATGAGTGGGCGGGGACCGGAACCCGGCCACGGGTTCTCCGGCTCGATGTACGTGCCAGTCACGGCCACACGTTGTCCGCGCCCGTTGATGCTTTGATACATGATGCGCGTGCCCTTGCCCGAGTAGCGACCATGCCCCGCGGGATCCAGCGCGATGCGTGACGGTTCGGTGCGAAGGATGTCACCGGGTGACCCATCCGGGAGTGGATTCGGCGGAGTGTAGAACGGCCGGTATTGGCACTCGGGCTGGTAGCCGGTATTCGGCGGGCAATTCTCGGCTGTGGCCGCTGGAAGTTGTTGAAACACTGTGCAGGCCGCGACCGTGAAGGCCAAGGCGAGAATGAGCCGCAGCGTGATCGCAAGGCGGCAAGCGTCCCTGCCTTCCGTTGATCCTGTGACGTCGGCCATCAGGGTGCTCCTGTCCCATATCGGTGATGTGGTTCGTCGTACTGGGCTGCAGCCCTTGGCTTTCGAGGAATGGTTCGCTTCGACCCTGGCCACGCACTTATCCCCGAATCGCGGTGGGCACGGCGGTGACACCCTCCACGTCACTACGGGTGCCGCCTCGAAGAACCAGCCGCCGTAGCTTGCTCACTGCTGCCGGCCGGTTGATGCATACGCCACCGACGACGCGATCCCGCTCGATGAATGCGCCTACCATCAGCGGAGCATCTGCCGGGCCTCGTTCGAGGAGTACGAAGTCGCCGGTGGTGATCCCGATGAGTTGCAATTTCGCGCCGTACTGATCGGACCACACGTATGGCACCGATGAGTGTGACGGCGCCGCTCGGGGACCGGCGAGCAGCGACGTTGCTGCGGCGGCAGCCTGCTCGACGGCATTGGTCCAGTGTTCGACTCGCATCGAACAGCCGAACAGTGGGTTGTACCACCGTGCGACATCACCTGCTCCTGCGATAAATGGAGTGTCGGCAACGAGGAGGTTTGCGCCGCAAACTATTCCGTCATCGACCGGCAGCCCGGAGTCCTCGAGCCATTCGGTGTTGGGTAGGGATCCGATGGCGACGACGACGACGTCTGCGGGCAGCACCGTGCCGTCATCGAGCGTGACGCTTTCCACCCGGCCATCGCCGTCGATGGAGCGCACGAAAGATTGCAGTCGCATGTCGACACCGTGGTGCGCGTGGATGTCGCGCACGTACTCACCGACGATTCGCCCTCCGCCGCGCTCAAGTGGATGAGCAGACGCTTCAACCACTGTGACGTTGATGCCCAAAGACTTGGCGGTGGCGGCTATCTCAGTGCCGATGAAGCCAGCACCGATCACGACCAGGCGACAGGGGGGCGTCAATTGTTCGTGTAGCGCTTGGCTGTCCTCGATGGTGCGCAAGGTCAACACTCCGTCGAGGTCACCGCCTCGACCCGGGAATGGCCTCGCTGCGGCGCCCGTTGCGATGAGCAGTGAATCGAATTGCACGTCACCGCCTGAACGTAGATGAATCTGCCGCTCATCGAGGTTCAGACCGGTGGCCACATCAGGCAGGAGAAGTAACGTATCGACACCGAGATCGGTGACCGATGACAGCCGAGCGCGCTCAACGGGATATTCGCCTGACAACAACTGCTTCGACATCGGAGGCCGGTCGATCGGTGGAAAATGAGGCTCCTGTCCGATGAGTACCAATCGACCGGAATACCCTTGACCGCGTAGCGCTTCAGCGGCTCGAAAGCCGGCGAGTGATACTCCAACGATGGCGATCGTGCCGAGTGTCACTGCGGATCTGCTTCTGTCGACCGCAGCCGGATAGCGGCAGTCGGGCACCGCTGAACGACGCTGTTCAGAAGGTCGACATCGCCCGGTTCGACGGTGTCCTTGAGTAGATATGCGAGTCCGTCATCGCGCACCTCGAAGTAGTCCGGCGCGATGATCTCGCATTGCGCGTGGCCCTCGCACAGAGGCAGGTCGATCTCGATTTTCATAGCTTCCTTTCGGTGTTGAGGGGCACGGTGATTGCGGCCGTGCGGCGTTATGGTGCGACCTGTCTGGGCCCGTAAGAGACGTGCGGAATCTCCGTCCAACCGGACGAATCGAAGCGTGTCGAAAAGATCTCCTGGAACTGCATCCGGGCGATGCGCCATTCGCCGTCATCCTGGAGGAACCGGATGTGGTAGCGACCGGCGATCCATACCGCGACCAGTTCACCGTCGACGGCGACCGTCGCCGCTTCCCACGAGTACCAGCGGCCCACTGCTTCGGTCGGTGACTGCACTTGGATCCACTCGTTGGAGAGGAAGTGCATCATGTGGGGCATCCATCGCGGCCGCATGTTCGAGAACTCGGTGGCTCCGGTTCCCATCGGTTGGATCGTGGCCCCGGCGAACATCTCGCTGAGGCCGTCCCCTTCCCAGACACCTCCACGGGCCCATGCCGATCCGCCACCGGGGGAGGAGGGAGTCCCGTTCGGTGGCCGCGGGGCGGGGTGATCCGCCCAGTCGGGGATATCGAGGCCGGACGACCCCGCGTCGCTGGCCCACTGATGGCTGGCCATCAGTCGACGGATGTCGGCCTCTGCCTCAAGAATCTCGATCCGCCGAGCAAGTTGGGCGAGGTCGCCCGACTCGTCGCCGTTCATCTCGTTCATCTGATGACCTACTCGCTGCTGTCGGTCACAACGGCAGCGATGACCACGCGTGCTCGGCCGGGGCCCAGTCGTCAGGTATCGGCTCGCCAAGTGAGTTCATGTCTTTGTTCTGCAATACGAGGCTTAACGCCGTGTCAGCTGGTGCGACGACCCACCGATGTTCTATTGCGCTGTAGTCCATGTCAGGTTGAAGCCCCGGAAGCACCTGGCCGTCGGTTGCTGAAGCCAGCACGTCGAGTAGGTAACGGCGAACTTGAATGACGAGAAAATCTTCGGCGCCCAGGTGTTCCTTGCTGCGGTCGACGATGGGGCCCATGCTGTACTGGACTGCGAGGTCTTGCAGGTGAATGCCGTTGAACCCCGAGTACAACTCTCCGCGGTCCATGGCGCGTCGATCTTGGGTGTAACCGTCTCCGTTCCATTTTGTCGACATGTAGTTGTTGGCTTTGTTCACCGCCGAAAACTGTTGGCCCGCATCCAGGCCGGCGATCGCCTCGTCACTGAGTGGGCCATCGTTGCTCCACACCACGGAATACACGTAGTGGCTTTCATCGGTGCTGGGGACCCACGCGTGCATGACTCCGCCATCGAAGCCTTCAAACGAGGCCGCGAACAGCGTGTAGAACGGCATCACGAAGGGGTGCACCCAGAAGACAGCATCGCGCTCGTCTTCCAACGCGTATCGAAAGATCGTCTGCAGACCCCACGGCTCAACCGCGACGTCGGTCAGCGGCTTGGGATCGAACAAAAACTTGCCCATTCGGGATTCTGTTGCGCGCTGCCGTTCCCACTCGTCCCGCGAGTAGTGCAAGTACCCTGCATGGCCGGCGTCAACGTCGCCTTCCAGACCTTGAAGCCAGTTGCTCGGCTGATAGAAGTGATTGGCCCAAATGTTCTCAGCTGGAACTGTGTTGAATGGCCACTCGGGAAACGGGGGAGTGGATTCCGGCGGGCCCATGTACGTCCAGACCATGCCACCGGCCTCGCGCGTCGGATAGGCGGTGTGCTTGATCGACTGGGCGAATCGACTGTTCGGCGGTTCGGGAGGCGTCTCCAAGACGTTGCCGTCAGCGTCCACCTTCCAACCGTGGTAGACGCAGCGCACGGCGCAATCTTCGTTTCTCGCGAGCGCCAGCGAGGCTCGCCGGTGTGGGCAGAACCTGTCCAAGAGTCCGATGCGGCCGTCTGCGCCGCGGAACGCGACCAGTGGTTCACCGAGCAGCGTGATCTCGATCGGATCACAGTGTGGTGCAGGCAATCTCTCGCTCAGAAAAGCGGGGAACCAATAGCTGCGCATGACGTCGCCCATCGGGGTTCCGGGGCCGGTCTGGGTGAGTTTGTCGTTGTCTTCTTTGGTGAACAGCAGCGCCATTCGTCACTCCTAATCGTTGGCTGATTTACAAAAAATGATGGATTCGGATCGGCGATGTCACCGCGCCGCGGCCGGCTCTTGCTCGTTGAGCGAGTCCGGCTTTCCCTGAGCAGATGCGATGAATTCGTCGGCCCTGGCTTCAGATCCAAGGAACGGGGCGATTCGTTCGGGGTAGGCGAATGCTGAAGCAACACGGTCGGCGACGCTGCGCGATTTCGCGGCGGCGGCCAGGATCTTCTGCAGCGCCGGGGTGGGCGGGGCGACCATGGCGACGGACAGTCCGACGATGAATTGTCCCTGGGTATGCCAGAACTCCTCGTAGCGTTCCTCGACGAAGTCGGGGTCAAGCCGATCCGACGGCGTCTTGGAAATCGTTGAGAGCAGATGGTCGACGTAGGCGACGGTGCAGTTGCCGCCCTGGCCGGCGATCGGATCGTGGACGAACGCGACGTCGCCCACGGCATAGACCGAGCGGCCAGTGGCCTCGAGATGTGCCACGGGACGGCGCACGAGCGGGCGGATGGCGCCTTTGAGGTATGCCAGCGGGTCGGCGAGCTCGACGTTTTTGAGCATCGGTTCCCACGCGAGGTGATCATCGACAATGCCGCGAGCCACGGCCAGCGCATCTTGTGGGTTGCCGGTATCGCCGAATCGGTCGAAGTCGCCTCCGGGTCGTGCCTCGATCAGGAAGGTGTGTGCACGCTTCCTGCTCATGTGAAGTATTGGGCCCATGAAGATTTCGCCGTGTTCGGGCAGGAATCGGAAATAGAGCCGCTCCTGTCCTTCGACTGAGGGCACGCCTCTGATGAGCAGTTGAGTGAGGTGGCGTTGTGGTGCATCGAACACCGTTCGGCTTTCGTCGACGGCGAAAAGCCCTCCAAACGAGGCCTTCCCAGTCGCGACGAACACCATGTCGAAGTCGAGCGTGAGCTGTTCAAGGGTCTCTTGCGTCGCACTCGCGACAGTCACCAAACCTCCTTGGCGTTCGAACTGTCGCATCAGCAGCGGATACTTGAGGCGCAGATCCATTGCTGCTGACGGCTCATCCCAGTCGCCCTGCCATGCGCCCGTCGCCGACTTGCTGTCAAGGGACAACGCGAAATCGACGCCGATTCCCCAGTTTTGAGGAACAAGGTCAGATGCGCATGCACCGACCGAGCGCTCGCGAATCAGAGCAGGCGTTTGCAGGGTGTGACTGGCCATAGCACTCTGCCGCTCGATGTCATCGGCGCTACGATCGGTAATGATCGTGACGGCGTGGCCTTGGTGCAGAAGCCCGAACGCAAGATGAAGGCCACCTTGACCGGCGCCGACGATTGCAGCTGTCGCCATTCTTTGTTTCCGTCCTTCGGTTCTGTGTGCGATCCGCCATAGCTAATCTGAAATGGGACCGCGCTCACAGACCAGAACTGATGCGCTGTGCGACAACCAGTTTTGGAGTACCAAGAGCCGTCGATCGTCTCTTACATGAACCGTCGCGAACGCGAACGTCAGCGATGCGCGCAGGATTAGCGCCTAGCGATCAACAGCCGGTGGTGTCAGAACGTGGCGCAGGACGTGACTCAGTCGACCGGCTCATCTATGCCGATTACAAGGCGAGTCAGCTCTACGCGTGAGCGAGTATGTGTCTTCGCGTAAATGTGTTTGACGTATTGGCTGACAGTGTTCGAGCTCAACGACAACCGGCTACCGATCTCTCGATCGGTGAGGCCCTCGACGAGCAGCTCGCAGACCTGTCGCTCGCGCGCCGACAGTGCCGCCCATACCGTGCCACTAACAGGAGATGATGCGCCGGCGAGGCCGAGTACCGCCACCACGGCGTCGGGCTCTTCGCCCGGGCTTCTGGAGTGAATTCGGAGCAATCCTGAGCGGCCACTCTTCAGCACTACGGGAACTTCCCTCGTCAACGGCTCGCGGCCGGCAGGACGGGCGATCGCGTCGTAGGCGATTTCGCGCCCACGCTCTAAGCCGTCGATGAGCTCCCTCGCGGCATCGTTCAGCCACGGCGGTTCGTCGGGCGAGAAATTGATGATCACCGCAGTGCGTGAGATGTCGAGGGCAGCAAGAGCATTGCGCGACATTCGGGTCAGCGCGGTGCGCTGCTGAACAACCGTCACCGCTTGACCCACGACGCGGCCGAGCAATTCCGCGATTTCGACCGCTGGCTCGGCCGCACACTCATCACGGGGATCTGCGAAGTTCAGCGTCCCGATCACTTCACCGGCCGAAATCATCGGGGCTTCGATGACATGTCGGCAGCCATGCAAACCGACGACTTCCTGATACAGCTGGCTGTCCATCCACTCGACGAGCGACATCATGGCCAGGTTGTAGACGGCGCAATGACTGCGTAAAACGCGTGACAGGATCGGATCGACGGACCGACCGGCCTGCTCGTAGCGAACCAGAAAGTGGTCACTGGTGTTTTCACCCGCTGAACGAAGCGGTAGATGAGTGCGCGGATCGAGCAAGTACAGGCCCCGTATCGGCATGTCGATGAACTGCCCGGATTCACGCAGATACGTGCGCTCCAGGGCCTCGAGCGACTCTGCTCGGGACAGTAGCGCACCGAGATCGACCAGATCTGCCGCCACACTGGACCGCATGGCGGCTATCGTCCCATCCAGCAACTGGCTGGACAAGGTTTCGTCTGCCGCGAGGAGCACATCGTCGCACTCGCCGGTCAGCGGGCGAGCAGCCCGCCGTCGGCGACGAGTGTCGAACCACTCACATACGACGCGTCGTCGGACGCGAGGAAAATTATCGCGCGGGCGATCTCGGCCGGCTCCGCGTATCTGCCCAGCGGCGCGGCGGCCTGAGCCGCAAGGAAGATCTGCTCCTCTTCCTGATCTGACAATTGTGGCTGGAAATGGCGTATCTGATTGGTGCGCGTCACGCCCGGTGCAATGGAGTTGACGCGCACACCCTCCGCGCCATAGCGGGTGGCAAGCGAGGTAGCGAGCTGACGGACCGCGGCCTTCGTCATGTTGTAAGCGAAGCTGGATACGCCGTTGAACTCTTGGCCCCGAAACGCCGAGCCCGACGTCACAATGACGATTGAACCCGCTCGCTGTCGAAGCATGGGCGGGATGACGTGCTTACAGATGAGGAACATGCCGCGGACATTGACCGCCATCACCCGATCGAACTCAGCGGACGTCACGTCGGTGATGTCCTTATAGAACATCTGGCCGACACTGCCAACGAGTATGTCGAGAGCGCCGAACTCAGTGGCCGCAGTGTCCGCAATGCGGACGGAGGTCCGTTCGTCGCTGATGTCGCCGACGACCGTGGCGCAGCGACCGTCGGGAATCTCTGCGCGCAACGACTGCAGGTACTCGTCGTTGACGTCGTTGGCCACAATCGACGCGCCTTCGGTGATCATCTCTTGGCACGTCGCCCGGCCGATGCCGCTCCCGGCACCCGTGACCACGGCTACCTTGCCGTCCAATCGGCCCATGGCTCAACTGCCCCTTTGCTCGACCATCACTTGGTGAGCACGCTATAGCTGTCAGGAGGATGCAGATACGCCAGAACGTGAGGAGCCGCCATCCTCAAAAACGGGTGGTCACTGACGCCGCAACCGCGGCATAGCATCCGACGATGCCGTCAAACTTACTCGAGAAGATACAGCGACCGGTGGGCGAATTGCGCGCTTGCCTTGGCAGTTATCCAACCGGTGTGACCATTGTTGCCGCAAGACACGACGATGACGTCGCCGGTATGACACTCAACAGCTTCATCTCGGTGTCGCTGGAACCGCCACGCGTACTGGTGTCACTGGCACATGGCACCCGCACACTCGCGGTCACGCAGAAGAGCCAGAGTTTCACCGTCAACGTCTTGCAGGACAGCCAACAACGCATCGCGCGGGCATTTGCCGCGAGGGGAAGCTCATTCCCGTCGGAGTACGTGGGGCTGGAGGATGGCTCGTGGCTGACCGTCCACGGTGCGCTCGTTGTGTTCCGGTGCCGCGTGGCCGAGACGATCGCGATCGGCGATCACGAGCTTGTCGTGGGAGCGGTCGAGGAGTTCCGCGTGGGGGGCGGCCACCCCTTGGTGTTCTGTCGCGGAGCATTCACCGACCTCCGGGGCGCCGCCGTGACCCGTCGCCTCACAGCCACCAATCACTAACACGTTGGCGTACAACATGTATCAGCACCTGTGCTTGAAGAGCCAACGCGACTACTCCAGCCCTGTAGGTGACAAGCAGTACGGGAAATGGAGCATTGCCGAGTCCCGAACCAGGCCATAGCGTCAGATTTCGACATGGAACACTTCACTTTTGGCCGCACCAGCGGCATGCGAGTATCAGCGTTGTCCCTCGGCACGGGCACATTCGGCACCCGGTGGGGATACGGCGCCGACCCCGACACCGTCCGCCAGATGTTCGACAAGTTCGCTCACGCCGGTGGCACATTCATCGACACCGCAGCCAGCTATCAGGACGGAGAGTCGGAGGAAACCCTCGGCCGGCTCATGGTCGGTATCAGGGAGCAGTTCAGTATCACCACCAAGTTCGCGCTCGCATGCCCAGAGGGTGCCGGGTACTTGCCGACGGGAAACAGCCGTCGCGCCATGTTCCGATCGGTTGAAGGTAGCTTGCGCCGATTGCAGACCGATTACATCGACCTCCTGTGGGTTCATTTCCCCGACTTCGTCACTCCAATGGACGAAATCGTCCGCGGCCTAGATGATCTGGCGCGAGCCGGCAAAATTCTCTATGCAGGACTGTCCAACTTTCCGGCATGGATGACCTCGCGCGCCGCGACGCTCGCGGAACTCCGCGGCGCTATCCCGGTCACCGCAGTGCAATTTGAGTACAGCCTTGTCGAGCGCAGCGCTGATCGAGAGACCCTACCGATGGCCGAAGCGCTGGGACTCGGAGCTGCGTTGTGGTCACCGCTGGGAGGCGGATTGCTCACCGGCAAGTACCGACTCAGCGACGGCGGACGCCTTACCGACTGGAATCGATTGATTCACACCGAGACCGACGGCAGTAAGGCCGCGACCGTCGACACCGTTCTAGAGATCGCCGAGCAATTGGGTGTGCCTGCGGCTCAGGTGGCGGTGGCCTGGTTGCTCGAACGCGCACGACGTGCGCCGACGGGTCTGGTTCCGATCATTGGCCCGCGAACGGTGCAGCAGCTTGATGATTACCTCGCCGCGCTGGATGTCGATATCGAGCCGGCGGTCTACCACCGCCTCGATGACGTGAGTCGGGTGGAACTCGGACAGCCACATGACAAGCTGATCCAGGAGGGTGCGGAGGCCTTGGGAGGCGACCTCGGCCACTTCCGCCTGCCAGCCGTTCCGTCGGCGTAATCCCCATGCTCTGCCCCAGGGTGCATCGATGCCTGCAGTGAGCGTGCATGCGGTGATAACGGGAAATCCCGACGGCCCAGTAATCGTGTTGTCGAACTCTCTCGGGACGACGCATCGAATGTGGGATGCCCAGCTCGAAGCTCTCGAGAAGCATTTCAGGGTGGTCCGCTATGACACCCGCGGTCACGGAGCCTCACCGGTTCCGTTCGGCCCGTACACGATCGATGATCTGGCCGATGACCTAGTCGCATTGCTCGATCAGGCCGGCGTGACGCGCGCTCACCTGGTCGGGTTGTCGCTGGGCGGTATGACCGCGCTGCGAGTTGCGGCCCGCAAACCCGAGCGCGTGGATCGGCTCGCAGTGTTATGCACTGCCGCGGATCTGAAACCCTCAGCCGCGTGGACCGAGCGCGCTCAAGCAGTGCGGACGCATGGAAGCGCCGCCGTCGCGGCCGTGGTCGTCGAGCGCTGGTTCACTTCCGAATTTCTGTTTCGACATCCAGGGTTGCGTTCATCGCACGCGGCGATGGTCGCCTCGACGTCGGCCGAGGGATATGCGGCCTGTTGCGAGGCGATCGCCGGCCTGGACTTGCACAGCGACTTGGCATCGATCGCCGCGCCCACTCTGGCCATCGCCGGTGCTGACGACACCGCCACGCCGCCGGCCAGACTCACCGAGATCGCCGACGGCGTGCAGAACGGCAAGTTGCTCGTCATCCCCGATGTCGCTCACCTGGCCAATGTCCAGCGTCCCCAAGTCATCAACGAGGCCGTGCTCGCACACCTGGAGCACGCGTGACGGCGACCAAACTGATCGAGTCGGCAGCGGAGTCCGTCGCCGATGTTTTCGACGGTGCCTGTCTGGCAGTCGGAGGATTCGGCCTGGCCGGAATACCGTGGTATCTGATCGAAGCAGTCCTCGAGCAGGGCGCGGGTGACCTCACCATCGTGTCCAACAACTGCGGGGTAGATGGAGCAGGGTTAGGCCTGCTGTTGGAACAGCACCGAGTCAGTCGCGTCATCGCCTCGTACGTCGGCGACAACAAGGAGTTCGCTCGCCAGTACCTCGCCGGTGAACTGACAGTGGAGCTCACCCCGCAAGGCACGCTGGCCGAACGGATGCGGGCAGGGGGCAGCGGAATCGGGGCTTTCTATACGCCCACTGGTATCGGGACTCTCGTCGCCGATGGCGGACTGCCTTGGCGCTACACCACTGACGGCGGCGTCGCGGTGTCGTCGCCTCCGAAGGAGGTCCGCCGATTCCTCGGCAAGGACATGGTGCTCGAGGAGGCTATCCGCGCCGACTTTGCGCTCGTGCGTGCGGCCGTCGCCGATGCAGCAGGAAACTGCCGTTTCCACGCAGCGGCACGCAACTTCAATCCGCTGGCTGCCATGGCAGGTCGTGTGACCGTGGTCGAGGCCGAGCGCATTGTCGAAGTCGGGGCCTTGGGTCCCGACGATGTCCACCTGCCGGGCATTTTCGTCCAGCGAGTCGTCGCGCTGACTCCACAACAGGCAAACCGCAAACTTATAGAAAAACGCATGACGCGGCCCAAAACGATTGATCGAGTGGATTTTCAACGCCAGGGGAGCGGTGATGGGCTGGACCCATGAGCAGATGGCGGCAAGGGCTGCCCAAGAGCTTTGTGACGGCGACTATGTCAACCTCGGAATCGGATTGCCGACTATGATCCCGGACTTTCTGCCGCCAGGTTTGACCGTGACCTTGCACGCCGAAAACGGCATTCTGGGCGTCGGCCCGTACCCCGATGAGCACGAAGTTGATCCGGACTTGATCAATGCCGGAAAGCAGACTGTGTCAGTGGTAGCGGGTGCGTCCTATTTTGACTCCGCCACAAGCTTCGCGATGATCCGCGGCGGCCACGTCGATGTCGCGGTCCTCGGTGGCATGCAGGTGGCGGTGAACGGTGACCTCGCCAATTGGATGGTTCCCGGCGCAATGGTCAAGGGCATGGGCGGCGCCATGGACTTGGTCAACGGCGCCGACCGTGTAGTTGTTGTCATGGATCACATCACGAAGGCTGCTCAACCGAAGCTGTTGTGCACGTGCGACTTACCCCTCACCGGACGCGCTGTGGTGGACCGGGTGATCACCAATCTCGGTGTCTTCGACGTCGGCGGCGATGTATTCCGCCTAGTCGAACTGGCGCCCGGTGTCGGCTGTGAGGAGGTGGCGGCCAAGACTGGCGCTCGACTAGAGCACCTGGCGCAGGCGTGCGCCGTAGGCGGACGTTGTTAATGGAGATAACCCAGATCGAGGCCATCCCTTTCACAATTCCCTACCGCAAGCCGCTCAGGTTCGCCTCCGGCGAAGTTCACGCTGCCGACCATGTGCTGGTGCGGGTGCGCACCTCCGACGGAGCAGTGGGGGTGGCTGAAGCACCGCCTCGGCCGTTCACCTACGGCGAGACACAAGCCGGGATTGTCGAAGTCATTCGACAGATTTTCGCGCCCCAAATCATTGGGCTGACGTTGTTGCAGCGTGAAGTCGTTCATGCGCGACTCGCCGGCACCGTCGGCAATCCCGCCGCGAAGTCGGCGCTGGATATGGCGATCTGGGACGCGTTGGGCCGGTCGTTAGGTCGTTCGGTCAGCGAGCTGCTAGGCGGTTACACCGATCAGATGCGAGTCAGCCACATGCTGGGTTTCGCCGAGCCCGCCGAAGTCGTGGCCGAGGCAGAGCAGATGCGCGAGTTGTACGGCATCGAAGTCTTCAAGGTCAAAATCGGCCGCCGTCCGATGTCGATCGACACCGCCAGCGTGCGGGCGCTTAGACAGCATTTCGGCGAGTCCGTTGAGCTTTACGTCGACGGAAATCGCGGTTGGACCGCATCGGAGTCCTTGCGAGCCATGAAAGAGATGGCAGATCTCGGTCTGGTGTTCGCCGAAGAGTTGTGCCCGGCTGACGACGTGCTTGGCCGGCGGTGGCTGGTCAGCAAGCTCGACATCCCATTCGTTGCTGACGAGTCGGTTCCCACTCCGGCGGATATCACGCGCCACATGCTCAGTGGAACGGCCACAGCGGTGAGCGTCAAAACTGCGCGCACCGGCTTCACCCGCTCCCAGCGCGTACATCACTTGGCTGAGGGCCTCGGTGTGGAAATGGTTATGGGCAATCAGATCGACGGTCAGCTGGGGACCGCCTGCACGGTCAGTTTCGGCTCTGCCTACCAGTTGACATCACGGCGCGCCGGCGAGTTGTCGAACTTCCTCGACATGAGCGATGACCTGTTAATGGAGCCGCTGCAGATTCGAGACGGGGTGCTCCCGGTGCCCTCAGGACCAGGGATCGGCGTGGAGATCGACCCCGAGAAGCTCAACCGGTACCGCATCGATTGTTAACAGTGCCAGCGACACCAACGAGGAGAGCGAACATGACTAGATCTGACGTAGCCATTCCCGGTCAGGCGACCGCTGCGGGTTCCGGCGCCTCGGCGACGGAGCGGTTTCGCACCGACAAATCTCCGTTCACCACCGTTCAGAACACGGCCAAGCAGCGAGTCAACTTGCTCGCTTGCGAAGTCCTCGATTCCGTCCGCGCGACGATTCGTAAACATGATGTCAGCTACGCCGAGTACAACGTGTTGAAGGCATGGCTGATCCAAGTCGGCCAGGACGGCGAATGGCCGTTGTTTCTTGACGTTTGGTTGGAGCATGTGGTGGAGGAGGTCGCTACTAGACACCGGCACGGCAGTAAGGGCTCCATCGAAGGCCCATACTATGTTCCCGGTGCCCCCGAGCTGGCTGCCCGTGCCACGCTTCCGATGCGCGATGGCGAGCGGGGTGAACCCCTGGTATGGGAGGGGGCTCTTCGATCCACCGACGGCCGCCCATTGGCCGGCAAGCTAGAACTCTGGCAAGCCGATTCGGACGGCTATTACTCTCAGTTCGCACCAGGCATTCCGGAGTGGAATCTTCGCGGCAGTTTCTCGATCGGCTCAGACGGCGAATTCGCCATCACCACGATTCATCCAGCGCCATATCAGATTCCGACTGACGGCTCATGCGGAAAACTCATCTCGGCCGCGGGTTGGCACGCCTGGCGTCCGGCGCACCTCCATGTCAAGGTATCCGCTCCCCGGCACGAGGTGCTTACCGCTCAGTTGTACTTCCCGGGTGATCCACACCTCAACGACGACATCGCGTCGGCGGTGAAACCGGAGCTGATGCTGAACCCGACAGTCCAACCTGACGGGAGTCAGAAAGTGGTGTACGACTTCACCCTCGACGCGATAGACGATTGACCGATGCTTTATCACGTGCGCATGGATGTCCGGTTACCACCGGGTCTTGATGAAAAGACTCGAACCGACATCGTCATGCAAGAGAAGCAATATGCGCAGCAGTTGCAGCGCGCGGGGAAGTGGCCGCACATCTGGCGGATCGTGGGAGAGTACGCCAACTTCTCGGTCTTCGACGTCGACTCGAACGACGAATTGCACCAACTACTCTCCGCCCTACCCTTGTATCCATACATGGAGCTCACCGTGGTACCGCTTGCAACTCATCCATCCGACGTCAACGCCTAATCACACCGAATGTTCTCTGGCGGAATGGAAGGCACCACGGCTTTCACGACTGGTGACTGCGAGCTGCGCTCGGACCGTGCCGTCCGACGCGGTCGAGATAAGTAGATCGGTAGTTCTGTGGTGCGGCGCCCACGGCGCGGGAAAAATGGTAGCGCAAGGAGGGTTGCGATCCGAAGCCGGACTCTTCGGCTACCCGATCAAGTGGAAGCCGTGTCGATTCCAGGAGCCGGCGTGCGCGATCGACTCGCATCTGCAACAGAAGCTGGTGGGGCGTCGTGCCGACGTGAATTCGGAACTGACGGTTGAGACTTCGCACGCTCATAGACGCCTGTTCGGCGATGGCCTTCAAGTTGAGCGGAGACGACAAATTGGCTTCCATCCATTCGATGGTTGATTGCAGGGTGTTCGAAGTGTCCACTGGATCAAGGTGCTCGACGTATTGAGATTGGCCGCCGTTTCGCCAGGCGGGAACGACCAACCGGCGCGCGGTTCGGGCGGCCAGTTCTGCGCCCGCATCGGACCGAATCAAGTGCAGGCAGAGGTCGATACCTGAAGCCATCCCGGCAGAAGTGAGGGTGTTTCCGTCGTCGACGAATAGAACGCTGGAATCGACATCGATTGACGGGTGACGGCGTGCGAGCTCGGATGCCCACAGCCAATGCGTAGTCGCCCGCCGTCCGTCGAGCAGACCGGCGGCGGCTACCGTGAAAGCTCCCACGCATACCGCCGCGACGCGGGCCCCCCGGCCCACAGCTTCTCTGAGTACTTCTGAGACTTCCGGGTGAGGTGTGTCGAGAAAGCTCTCCGTCCCCGGGATGACAACGATGTCGGCGTCAGTAGCAGCCTGCAGCCCAAACGGCGTGCGAATCTTTGTCTCTCCCCAGCGGCCACCGGTCGTGAAGGATTGTCGGCGCGAGCACAGCCGCACCTCGTAGCGTTGTGGCACAGCAGTTTCCCCGCGAACCGGCGCATCTAGTGCCGTGCTTGAGTCCCAGCGGTCAGTGCTGTCAGACAGGTTAGCCATGCCGAACACCTGCCCCGGGATCATGAATTCGAACCCGATCGCGTTGTCGAGACCAAGTACAGCGACGACGACCGACATGGCTAGATCTTAGCAAGAGTTGGCTTTATGGCCACTGTGCTGAAGGCCTTCAACACCACAGACTGTGGGTGCTTCCAATGAAAGGATCACTATGAAAGCCAATTTGGATCGGTCTGAGTTCACATTCCCAACGTCTGAAATCGCGGTTACGGCAGACAGATTCGTCGCCGACATCTCGCCGGCGTTTCTCTATAACCACTGTGTGCGCGCCTACCTTTTCGGTCGCAAGCTCGCGGCAGCGACAGGACTGCGTCCCGATAGAGACTTCGACGACGAACTTGTTTATCTGAGCTGCATCCTGCACGACCTCGGCGCCACCGAGCACGCAAATGGAAACCAGAGGTTCGAGGTCGACGGCGCCGATGCGGCGTTGAAGTTCCTACGCGATCACGATGTCGACGAACGACGCGCAAGGACTGTCTGGAACGCCATCGCGCTACACAGCAGCGAAGGCATCGCGGCTCGTTTAGGTCCGGTGGAGGCGATCACACATATGGGTACCGGGGCCGACATCTTGGGACTGGGCCGAGAGTTGTTGACAGATCAATTCGCCGAACGGGTTCATGACCGCTGGCCCCGCCACAACATCGGGTATGCGCTGGCGCAGACGGTCGCCGAACAGGTGCATCGCAATCCCGCTAAGGGCAGCCCGCTCAGTCTTCCCGGGCATTGGCACCAGCTTTTCTACCGTGCCGACCCGGTGAGTTGGTTCGATTTGATCGAAGCAGCGGGTTGGGACGATCAACCGGATGCAGATGCGGCAGAACGAAATGGCCCGCAAAGCCCCGACCAACTAGCGGAGCAGTTCATGGCTGCTTTCACAGCTCGGGATCTAGATACATTGCGGTCGCTGTACGAGCCAGCGGCGCTGTATGCGCCCAGCCCTACCGGCACGATAACCGGAAAAGACGCCATCGCAGACTCTTTGGACTCGATGATGAAGAGTGGCGCGGCGATCGACCTGAAGCTGCGACGCATTCGGGTGGCCGGCGATCTGGCGCTGATTTCCAACGACGCGACAGTGGTCGGCAGTCCGGACGGCGAACCGCTTGTCACCACGACCACTGAGATCGCGCGGCGACAGAGTGATGGCCGCTGGCTGTACGTACTCGACGATCCGTTCTTCTCCCACTGAGCCGTGTCACGCACGACACCGCCGGGCGCTCAAACGATTTACCGGCTGAGCTGCCCGGCGGTGGTCGCTAAGACCTGCTCATTCAGCGCCGATGGCAAGGCATTTTGTGGGCAACTGCGCTGGATCCGAAGGCGACGACGCGACCATTCTGTCGAGCCAGCCCTACGCAAGTGGGTCGCGTACCGGGCTGGGCTACTCGCCCCATCCGTTGGCGGAAATGTAGTGCTCGATCGTCGGGAGCGACAGTTCGGGGTGGCGTGCACGCACCAGTTCGCCGGGCAGTGTGCCGGGTGGCGCCTTCATCGGGTTCGCCATCGCGACTGACTTGATGACGTCAAATAGCGCAGGTGCGCCACCGAGACGTGGGTACGCGGCATGGACAAGATCAGCAAACCCGGCCGGGAAGTCTGCGGCACTGCCACTCAGGTCGAGAGCGATGCCGTCCACCGCCGTCCAAATCTCCGGTGACCGGCGGCGCCGGTAGACGGGGGACTGGCTCAGTCCAGAAGTGTGGGCAGCAATAGCATCCCACAGGGCATCCACCCTGGCATCGGTGACGCCGTTGGCTTCAAGGAAGTTGGCCGCGTAGTCGGCGCCGTCCATTTCGAATCTTTGGTCGCCGTTGGCCACCTCGGCGAGGCCGATGTCGTGCAACGCGCAGATCAGGAACATCAACTCCTCGTCATAGTCCGCGTTGGGGCGCAATCCCTTCGCCGTCGCCCGCTCGCGGCCGAACAGAAATCCTCGGAGACTGTGATTTCGAACCGCCGGCTGAAGGTGCCGGTCGATCAACTCCAGAACGGTGTTCGTTAAAGGTGTATCGGGCAACGCAAGTGAGTTGTTCTGTGATGGCGGCGGCGCGGCAGACGCTGATCCGCTGATCTGCGTCACGCTCATAGCGACGCCAGCAAGTGCGAAGCCTAGTGCGGCACGTCGTGACGTCGTCATGCAACTCTCCTTGTCGATCTGAACCGGTACTTCCCCGTCTAGCTTCAGTACACCTGAAGGATAACGGCTGCTCCGGGGAAGCGACAAGTGACCCGGTGTATGCCTGACAACTGAAGCTGTCGATCAACGGGCGCACGCTGCTCACTTATTGACGTCATCCGCCGTTGCGGACTGGATTGCGGTGCCGATCTGCCGCAAGAGAGGATCAGTGGCTTTCCCAAACACTCGATCGTCAACCTCTGCCACTACATCGCGTGCCGCTTGTAGAAGTCGACGTGCTCTCGGCGTGAGAACGATGGTCGAAGACGACCCCGGCCTAGCAGTTCGGTCCTGCACTAAGCCTGCGCTAGCAAGAGCTTTCACGGCCGTATGGACACTCTGGACTGTGGTGCCTGACATACGCGCGAGTTCGCTGAACGACACTCCGGGCATGCCGGCGATATGGCCTAACAGACCCAGCTTCGTGACAGTCAGACCGAGATCGGTCAGCGCTTGGTTCAGTTCGTTCTCGACTTGTCGCGCCACCGCGAGCACTACGATGGACGGGCTGGAAACCGGCGCGGCCATGCGGTCCTTCGGGATCGTCATGTGGCCATTCTCTCAACCGCGCACGCCATACGACGCATATCCATGGCATTCCTTCAATACTGTTGAAGCTTGTCGATCATCCAGTTACGGTGAGGATCATCATGGAACGCTCTACTACTGGAGGTAGTAGTCGGCTCGTTGGCATCGGCGCTCGGATGTCACGGCGTGGACTAATCGGGTCGGCAGTGATCGCTGCGGGCGCAACGTCAGTCGGAATCATCGCCAGCAAAGATCCACGCTTCGATCAGGAAAGTGGAAGTCCTCCGATGGAGCCTTTCCAGGGACCGCACCAGGGTGGGATCGCGAGTGACCAGCAGGCGTATGCGCTTTTTCTCGCATGTGATCTCGCCAAATCCGGTAAGGAGCATCTGCGCGAGCTGCTCGACGTGTGGAGCGCCGTCGCCGCGGAGATAACTGCGGGGAATCCACCCCCACAGCCGGCAGGCTTAACGCCGGGATTCAGTGCGGACACCGACGTTGGCGCAGGTCTTGATCCAGCCCGCCTCACGGTTACGTTCGGATTAGGGCCCGGTGTGTTTGGCGACGGGATGGGCCTTGACTCCCAGCGACCCAAGCATCTGCGTCCCTTACCTGAATTTCTCGGCGACACACTGAATCCCGCATGGAGTGACGGCGATGTGCTGGTCCAGATTTGTGCCGACGATGCGCAGGTGGTGAGCCACGCATTTCGGGCTTTGCGCGCACGTATGCCAGGCTTAGCCCGGATGCGCTGGACGCAGTATGGCTTTCTCAGCCGGCCAGCCGCAGGAGGCACCCCGCGAAACCTCCTCGGCCACAAGGATGGAACCGTAAACCCGCGGCCGGGGACAGCCGAGTTCAACCGGTCGGTATGGGTGGATTCAGTCGATGAACCGGCGTGGTTTCACGGCGGCAGCTACCTGGTCTTCCGAAAAATTCGGATGAAGACCGCCGACTGGGACCAGCTTCCGCTCGCCGAGCAGGACCGTATCATTGGACGCCAGCGCGCCGATGGCGCCCCCCTGGGAGGCGTCGACGAATTTGATGCGGTCGACCTCCAAGCACGCGCTTCGGATGGAGAGCCAGTGATTCCAAAGAACGCCCATATCCGCCTCGTTCATGGATTTGCGATGCTGCGTCGCTCATATAACTACGACTACGGAACATTGATCGCGAATGCGGGCGGCACGCCCGACCCGGTGCCCGTCCCTCCCCACGTTCATGCCTCCGACACCCCCGCGCACGCCCACGGTGGCCATAGCCAGCTCGATACCGGACTGCTCTTCGCCGCTTACATGAATGATCCGCCCGCTCAATTCATCGCCGCGCAGCGCGCGCTGGCGAACGACCCTTTGAACGGACTCATTCAGCACACCGGTAGTGCGATCTTCGCCATGCCCTCAGGATGTGCAAAGGGTGAGCCGATCGCCAAAGTGCTGACCGACTAGTGGACGTCTGCTCAATGCCGTCTCGATCTCAGTCTGACGATCGGGTGCGGTGCCGAGATGCTGTTGCAGGAGAACAAAAATGACGACTTATGGACTATTCATCTTCAACGAAGCAGAGGAGTTGGACTTTGTTGGTCCTTGGGAAGTTTTCACCGTCTCGTCGATGATCCGTGATCACGCTGACACCGCGGTGTTGATCGCCGAGCGCCCCGAGCCGATCCGTTGCAGTAAGGGCATGCGCGTGTTGCCCGACTGGACCGTCGATGACCACCCCAAGCTCGACGTGTTGCTGGTGCCTGGCGGCCGCGGTGCTCGCGAGGTTGAACCCTTCAATTCGACTACAAGAGAGTGGGTTACGAACACCGCTCGAGAGGCAACCTGGGTGGTCAGTGTTTGCACGGGAGCGTTCCTGCTCCACGCCGCCGGCCCCGCGCGCGGGCACCGGGTGGCCACTCATTGGAAATACGAGGAGCAACTTCAGTCACGCGGTGAGGTCACGGTGGTACGTGACGCTCGATACGTCGTAGACGGCAACCTTCTCACCAGTCAAGGTGTTTCCGCAGGGATTGACTGCGCGTTGTGGCTTGTCGGTCGGCTTCACGGCCGCGATCATGCCCGCGCGGTGCGACGCTACCTGCAATACGAACCCGCCCCGCCTTATCTTGCAGATGAACCCCTCGCCACCGCGCCCGCGATCTCGATTTGCCGACGTGACGAGAGGTCAGGTCACCATCCGCGCGGGCGGTCAGCCGATTCCGTGACCTAGGGCGTCAGACGGTGGCGGCCTCGTTGATCTCTTCGAGCCGACCCGTCGCCTCGAGGTACTCCTGCACCCAGCGTTCGATCACCGCCGATGTCTTCTCGACCTTGGTGAACTGGCCGACGACCTGACCGATCGGGTTGAACGCGACGTCCACCGTTTCGTTGGGGTACTTGTGCGTGGCCGCGACGGCCATGCCCGACACCATGTACTGCAGCGGCATGCCGAGCGGCTTGGGGTTGTCTTCCTTTTCCCACGCCTCGGTCCAGTCGTTGCGCAGCATGCGGGCCGGCTTACCGGTGAACGACCTGCTGCGCACGGTGTCGCGGCTGCTGGCCTTGGCGTAGGCGGCATGCTGGACCGGCGTGTTCTCCGACTCCTCGACCATCACCCACTGCGAACCGGTCCACGCGCCCTGCGCCCCGAGCGCGAGCGCCGCGGCGATCTGCTGACCGCTGCCGATACCGCCCGCGGCGAGCACCGGCACCGGTGCGACCTCCTTGACCACCTGCGGCCACAACACGATCGAGCCGACCTCACCGCAGTGGCCGCCTGCCTCGCCA
This sequence comes from Mycobacterium deserti, assembly GCF_025345615.1. GTDB lineage: Bacteria > Actinomycetota > Actinomycetes > Mycobacteriales > Mycobacteriaceae > Mycobacterium > Mycobacterium deserti. Next base: position 76,591 of record NZ_JAODWD010000007.1, on the reverse strand, counting down.
CCCTGGGCAATGATGATGTCGACTCCGGCGTCGGCGTGCTTGCGCGCCTGCGAAGGCGACCCGCACAGCGCCGCGACCTTTCGGCCCTCGTCGTGGATGTGCTTGATCATGTCGGGCGGCGGCGTGCCGAGCGCATTGGCGATCAGCGTGCACTTTGGATGCTGCAGCGCCACCTCGACCTGCGGCGTGGCGGTCGCCTCGGTCCAGCCGAGCAACTGGAACGCGTCCGCGCCGCTGTCCTCGATCGGGACGCCGTGGTCGGACAGGATCTTGCGCGCGAAGTCGACGTGCTCCTGCGGGACCATGTCCTGCAGTGTCTTGGTCAGCTCGTCGGCCGACATGTCGGAGTCCATGCCCTCGTATTTGTTCGGGATCACGATGTCGACGCCGTAGGGGTGGTCGCCGATGTGCTCGTCGATCCAGTTCAGCTCGATCTCGAGCTGATCGGGGGTGTAGCCGACCGCGCCGAGCACGCCGAACCCGCCGGCCTTGCTGACCGCGACGACGACATCGCGGCAGTGGGTGAACGCGAAGATCGGATATTCGATGCCGAGGTCGTTACAGATGGGCGTGCGCATCCCTGCTCCTTCGTGGCCGCTTCAGAACTGAAACGTGTTCTAGTTTAGCCCTCCGCCGCATTCGCGGTGCCAGTTGGGGTGATGTCTTCGACATACGACACTTCGTTGCCCTCGGAATCGGCGATGTCGAGCACCCTGACCATGTCGGCGATGACGACGGGCTCTCCCGTGGGGACCCCGAGTTCATTGAGGCTGGCGATCTGGGCGGCGAGGTCGTCGACGCCGAACCTAACCGCTGACCTGCCCGCACGGTCGGCGTCCTCGATCAATTGCAGCCATGCCGTCGCGGTCAGCTGCCACTCGGCGACCCCGTCGATGGGTTCGAGGTCCGGTCCGCGCCCGAGTATTCGGGTGTACCAGGCCAGCGCCCGGTCGTAATCGCTCGCCGCGACCACCGCGCAGATGTCGTTCACCGTCATGTCTGCGCCGCCGCGAGAACCGGGAACGCACCGGCGTCACCCCGGGCGAACAACCCCTCGTAGGCCTCGAGCACCGCCGGCGACGCCAGGCCGAGCCGGCCCATGGCGGCACAGGCGAACTGCACCGGCGACTGCGGGCCGGCGGTGATCAGGTCGCCGTCGACGACTGCGCGCTGGTCGATATAGTGCGCGCCGCCGGAATACCCGGTGGCCGCGAGGTACTCGGCCGCGGCGCTGGTGTGTGTGCGCTCGTCGAGTAGTCCGGCGCGGGCTAGGCCCGCCGTCGCGCCACAGATTGCGGCCACCGGAACGCCGGCGTCGAGGAAACGGCGAGCGGCCGCCGCGAACGCTTCTCCCTGACCGTCGTCCCACATCTCGCCGCCGGGCAGGATCAGCAGGTCGCTGTCGGCGGGACCCACCTCGCCGATCAACGCGTCGGGGAGCATCCGTACCCCGCCCATCGTCGTGATCGGTTCACGAGACTCGGCGACGGCGACAACGTCGTAGCGCGTGCCGGTGAACCGGCCGGTGCGCAATTCGGCCAGCAGATAACCGACCTCCCAGTCGGCCAACGTGTCATAAATGCCGAGGTGCGCGGTTCTGTTGAGAGTAGCCATTTCTCGCGAGTCTATGGGGATGGACGTGGTGAGAACAGCCCATCGTGGTAGGTGCTGCCGAGGTATTCCTTCGCACCGACGAGTGTCGACAGGGGAGTGCGCACCGAGTCGCTTTCGGCGACCATCGCGGCGACCGAGTCGAGGTCGAACGACGGCCGCCAGCCCAGCGTGTGCCGGGCTTGGGTATTGACGTACACGCGGTCGACACTGGCAGGGAACCGCCAGCCCCGCTGCGCCCACACCGCGGCGGCCCGTGGCACCCGACGGCGGAACACCGCCGCGGCGTCGGTGCGCAACTCGGCGAGATCCTCGCGCCGAAACGGTGTGGTGGCCGAGATGATGAAGCGGCCGAAGCCGAGTTCCGGTGCCTGTCGCGCGGCGAGCAGATGCGCGCTCACGACGTCGTCGAGCGCCACGCGCCGGTAGGCATATTCGTCGGCCTTCACGTTCTCGTCGTCGCGACCGTAATGGGCATCCGGAGAATCATCCATCTCCGGGAAGAACCGCGACGTGCGCAGGACGACACAGTTCAGGCCGTCGTTGCGTTGTGCCAAGTGGCACAGGTCCTCGGCGGCGGCCTTGGTGACCCCGTAGATGTTCTTGGGCACCGACGCCACCGAGTCGTCGATCCACGCTGCGGGCTCACCTGGTGGGGGGACGAGCGCATCGCCGAATACCGTTGTCGACGAGGTCATCACGAACGCGGCGACGCCGGCGGCCACGGCCTGCTCGAGAAGCGTCAGCGTGCCCGAGACGTTCGTGTCGACGAACGCCTGAGCCGGCTGGAACGCCACCTGCGGCTTGTGCAGGGTGGCCGTGTGCAGTACCACGTCCACTCCGGCCATGAGCTCACGCGTCAGACCGGCGTCGGTCACCGATCCCACGACATCGGTCCAGTCCGACGAACGGACATCGAGACCGATCGCGTCGACCTCGCGGCTGCGCAGCGTCCGCAAGAGCGCCTCGCCGAGATGTCCTGCGCTCCCGGTGACCAGCACACGTCTCATGGCATCGACTCTGTCAGACCGTCAGTCGTACCCGATCAACCGGCGGAACGACACGCGCTTGCGCGTTCCCGATCCCTCGACGCGCAGCACCGGCCAGCCGTGCTCGGCCGCCATCGCGGCGAGGCCCGACCGCGGGTTCACTGGACGTGGATTGCCGACCAGCGCCATCAGCACCGCGTCCTCGTCACCGTCGGCATAGAAGTAACTGCGCTGCAGCTCAACGCCGTTCGCCTCACAGAAGCGTTGCACCGCGGTGGACTTGTTGCGGCCCCAGATGATCGGCTTAGCGATCCGGCCTGTCAGCAACCCGGCGTCGTCGAGTTCGAAGTGGTTGCAGAGCACGTGGTTGATGCCGGTGAACCGGGCCACCGGTTCGGCGTGAATCGTCAGCGCCGAGCTGCTGAGCACGACCGTGTGGCCGCGCTCCTGGTGCGCCTGCACGATCTCGTGCATGTAGGGGAACACCCGCGCCGCGATCCGCTCGGCGAACAGGCGCTCACCGAGATCGTCGAGTTCGGCAAGTGATTCACCGTGGAGATAACCGGCCGCCCGGGTGAGTAACCGCTCGAACTGCATGCGGCCCAACCGGTATCGCAACGCGGCCTCCACGACGCCAAGCACCTCGCCGACGCGTGCCTGCCTGCGTCGGATCCGGTCGGCCGCGTGCGCGGTGGCGGTGAATCCGTCGACCAGTGTCCCGTCGAGGTCGAAGAACGCACCGACGCGGGGTCCGGCGGGACTCGCCGCGATCTCGGCGATCGGGTCCGGAGTCACCGGTTGCGCGTCCATAACGCGCTCCAGCCTACTGAGCGGCGTACAGCCCTTTTCCGGTGACGAGCGGCATGTCAAGAGTGGTGCGGATGCCGCGCGCTGCCGCGACGACGTCAGGGATGGCGTTGACGATGCGGCCTGCCGCCGCGAGGATCGCCGCGTAGTTGTGATCGCCGTTGCGGCTGGTCGGACAGATGTCCATCGTGTAGGACGGCTCGCCGGTGATCTCGACGCGGTAGGACCCGCCGGGCTGGGCGGGCTGGGCCCAGTCGGGGCGCAGGTCGCCCCGCAACCGGGTGACGTGTTCGACGACGATCGCCGGCTTGCCACCGACCATCCCCTCGATCTGGAACCGCACCGCCGCGACGGTGCCCTTCTTGATGGTGCCGACCGCCACGTCGAAGTCCTCCGGTGCCGGCTCCTGCTCGACGGAGTCCTTGATGTCGTCGACCTCGATCCCCAGCCCGGCGGCAAGCTGGCGGATCGCGGTTCCCCACGCGATGGACAGCACACCCGGCTGGTAGAGCATCGGAAGGTCGCCGATCTCGTTGCCGAAGCCCATCACCTCGAACATCACGGTCGCGCCGTCGTACGTCGCGTAGTCGGCGATCTCCATGGTGCGGATCTGCTCGATGCTCTGGCAGGTCCCCGCGAGCGCAAACGGCAGCAGATCGGTCGCGAACCCCGGATCGACGCCGGTGAAGAAGACCGTCGAATCACCCTCGCGCGCAGCCTCTTCGACACGCTGGATGTACTTGTCCGGGATCACCTGCCACGGATACTGCAGCACGCCGAGCCCGGAGCCGACGACGTCGATCCCCGCGGCAAGGATTTTGCGCACGTCGGCCATGGCGTCGCGCAGCCGGGTGTCACCCATCGCGCAGTACACGACGCAGTCCGGCTTGGCGGCGATGATGCCGTCGAGATCGTTGACCGCAGTGATGCCGGTGGTCACTCCGAGCCCGGCCAGTTCACCCGCGTCCTTGCCGACCTTGGCGGCAGAGGAGACCCACACGCCGGTCAGGTCGAACCGCGCATCCTCGACGAGTTGCCTGAGCGCGAGGCTGCCGCAGTTGCCGGTTCCGATGAGCGCCGCACGAATAGCCATGGCCAGCAGTATGCGTGCTGCACATCGAAATTGGAACAAGTTCTAGTTTCCCAAATCCGTGCGGTAGCCTGACGCCCCATGGGACGTGTGGACGGAAAAGTGGCACTGATCAGTGGCGGCGCGCAGGGGATCGGCGCCGCGGATGCGCGGGCGCTGGTGGCCGAGGGCGGCAAGGTCGTGATCGGTGACATCCTCGACGAGAAGGGCAAGGCCCTGGCCGACGAGATCGGGAACGCTGCACGCTACGTCCACCTCGACGTCACCCAGGCCGACCAGTGGGAGGCCGCTGTCGCCACCGCGGTAAGCGAGTTCGGCAAGCTCAACGTCCTGGTCAACAACGCAGGGACGGTGGCGTTGGGCCAGATCGGTCAGTTCGACATGGCCAAGTGGCAGAAGGTCATCGACGTCAACCTCACCGGAACATTCCTCGGCATGCAGGCATCGGTGGAGGCGATGAAGGCCGCGGGGGGCGGCTCGATCATCAACGTCTCATCGATTGAAGGTCTGCGTGGCGCGGTCATGGTGCATCCCTACGTGGCGTCGAAATGGGCCGTGCGCGGGCTCACCAAATCCGCGGCACTCGAGCTCGGTCCCCACAACATTCGGGTCAACTCGGTGCACCCGGGCTTCATCCGGACCCCGATGACCAAGCACTTCCCCGACAACATGCTCCGGATCCCGCTGGGCCGTCCGGGTCAGCCCGAAGAGGTCGCGACCTTCGTGGTGTTCTTGGCCAGTGACGAATCGCGGTACTCGACCGGAGCAGAGTTCGTCATGGACGGCGGCCTGGTCAACGACGTGCCGCACAAGTAGCCGCGCAGCGGAACGTCCGCACCGTCGACTTCGACTATGCCGCAACGGCTTCAGCGTGCCCGTCAGTCGATAGCGGCGAAGTTGACGGTGGCCGTGGCACCGACTTCGTCGTCGTTGCCGCGGTAGATGTCGACCTGCACGACAACCGATCGCTTGCCCTGTCGCAGGATCCGGGCGACGGCGCGGGCGGGCCCGATTTTGATCGGCCGCAGATAGCGGATGAACAGGTCGGTGGTCGCGATCGCGTGACCGAACGGGGTGGCTCGCGCGGCGAGTTGCCCGGCGGTGACGTCGGCCATGGTGGCGATCAGCCCGCCCTGCAGTCCGCCGGCGGTGTTGGTGGTCCGCTCGTCGACCGGCATCACCATCACCACGGTGTCATCGTCAGACGGTGCCTCGGTCAGGCCCAGCTGATCGAACAGCTCCCGTAACGACCTCGGCGCAGTCACGGAGAACGACATTACCGGGCTGCGGCATCCGCGTCCGCGGTGCGTAGTGTCGTACGTCGTGAGCGCACGCGCGGGCATCGTGGTGACAGGGACCGAGGTCCTCACGGGCCGGGTGCAGGACCGCAACGGGCCATGGCTGGCCGATCGGCTCCTGGAACTGGGCGTCGAACTCGCCCACATCACGATCTGCGGCGACCGGCCCGAAGACATCGAAGCGCAGCTGCGGTTCCTGGCCGGTGAGGGCGTGGACTTGATCGTCACCAGTGGTGGCCTCGGTCCGACCGCGGACGACATGACCGTCGCGGTCGTGGCCCGATTCTGCGGCCGAGAGTTGGTGCTGGACAACGTTCTCGAAGACAAGATTGCCGCCATCATCGAACGGCTGATGGCGCGGTTCCCGAACGTCGATGCCGAGGCGATGCGCGCGTCGAACCGAAAGCAGGCTCTCGTCCCGGCCGGCGCGCACATCATCGACCCGGTGGGCACCGCGCCGGGCGTCGTGGTCCCCGGCACGCCGACGGTCGTCGTGCTGCCCGGGCCGCCACGCGAGCTGCAGCCCATGTGGCCGTCGGCCCTCGAGACGCCTGCGGTGCAGGAGGCGATCGCGGGTCGCACGACGTACCGCCAGGAAATGGTCCGGATGTTCGGACTGCCCGAGTCCGGCCTGGCCGAGACCCTGCGCGACGCCGAGAAGGACGTCGACGGGTTCGAGCGACTCGAGATCACCACCTGTCTGCGCAGGGGTGAACTCGAGGTGGTCACCCGCTACGAACCCGACGCGGCGGAGGTCTACACGAACCTGATGTCGCTGCTGCGTGAGCGGCACGGCCACGACATGTTCTCCGAGGACGGCACGACCGTCGACGAACAGGTCGCCCGATTGCTCACCGGGCGGCGCATCGCCACCGCGGAATCGTGCACCGCGGGACTGGTCGCGGCCCGGCTGACCGACCTCGCCGGATCGTCGGCCTACGTCGCCGGCGGTGTGGTCGCCTACGCCAACGCGGCCAAGACCGACCTGCTCGGGGTCGACCCCGCGCTGCTCGACGCCCACGGAGCGGTGTCTGAGCCGGTGGCGCAGGCCATGGCCGACGGCGCACTGCGCCGCTTCGGCGCCGACACCGCGGTCGCGACCACCGGCATCGCCGGGCCGGGCGGCGGGTCCGAGGACAAGCCCGTGGGCACGGTGTGCTTCTGCGTGAAGCGCGCCGACGGCCCAACCGTTGTGCGAACCATGCGGTTGCCGGGCAATCGGGCCGACGTGCGGGAGCGCTCCACGACCGTGGCCATGCACCTGCTTCGGCGCACGCTCGCCGGTTCACCGGTTTAACCGCGTCGCCTGGCAGGTACCCATGCGATGCTATGACCACCGCGTACGTCGGCAGCGCGGCTCAGCGCTTGCGTACTGTCGGCACTTACCTGATGCGGCCCGCCGAACTGAACGGCACGCTCGGCATCGACGCAGGCGCGTGGCAACTCTTCGGTCGACACTGGAACGAGTTGGCACCTGATGTCTACGCCGCCGAGTTGGGCACCAGACGGCTGCGCCGCTACGGACACTTCCGCTTCACCGCCGCCGACGGAGGTCTGGAACCGCTTCCGCACGGCGCCTTCGTGCAGCCCGATAATTCCAACCCGCTTTACATCGAACGTGACCGTCACTTCGAACCGCTGACCGAGGAGTTCGTCGACGACCCTGTCCTGCAGAGCCTTCTGTCCCTGCTGGGACAACTGGCCACGGCGCTCGACGACGTCGAACGATGGAGCGTGAAAGTCACCCCGTTCCGGGTGCTCGCCTCGGCGGGCGACGCCGGCCAACCCACACCTGAGGGACTGCATCGCGACGGCGTCACGCTGGTCAGCTCGCTGCTCGTCAGTCGCGACAATGCGGTAGGCGGTGAGAGTTCGGTGTTCAGCGCGAACGGCCGACACCTGTTGTCGGCCATACTCGAGACGCCCGGCACGCTGCTGCTGGGAGACGACCGCAAGACCCTGCACGGCGTCTCACCGATCCGTCCGCGAGATGCCGCCCGGCCCGCGCGGCGCGACGTCCTCGTCATCACGTTCGCGCCGTAAGCGCCACCAGGTCGTCCACCACATCGGCGACGATGCCGCGACGCGCGACGGAAGCGCGCTGCAGTTCAGCACCCGTGCCTCGGGCGGCGAGGCGGTCCAAGAACGCAGACACGGTCGACGTGTCCCCGCAGGTTTCCAGCGCGGGAGCAATGTACTCGACCAGCCGAGCGGCCTGCGCGGGCGCGGACAGAGTATGCCCGGTCAGCGCGTCCACCCCGGCACCGGACCAGCCGTCGCGGGCCGCCCGCCAGTACGCGGCTCGGAGAATTTCACTGCTCAGCCGGGGGCCGGGATCACCGGCGCTGGCCTTCGCGGTGGCCGTGAGCACCAGCGCCCTGGTCAACACGGCCAACGCGACTGTGTCCTCGACGTCGGCGGGAACGTCCATGGTCCGGATCTCCAGGGTCGGCAGTCGCGGGTTCAGCCGGACATCCCAGAACGGCAGGGACGCGTCGAGCATCGCGCCCGAATCCGCGGCGGCGGCTGCGAGTTGTTCGTGATGGGCCAGCGATTCGGCATACGGCGGCGGACCCAGGCAGGGAAAACGGCTTCTGATCACAGCGCGCCAGTCGGCGTATCCGGTATCGCTGCCGTGGTGAAACGGCGAGTTCGCGCTCAACGCGATGAGGAGGGGCAGCCACGGCCTCATGTGGTTGCCGACCCGCACGGCCAATTCACGATCGGGCAGATGGACGTGGATGTGCATCGAGTTCACCGCGAAGTCGTCGAGCATTGCGCGGTACTGCTCGCGCCCGGCGCGGTACCGCGGATGATCACCGAGCGGGGGAGGGCTGTCAGCGGCGAGGACCGGCGTGCCGGAGGCGCAGAGCAGCACGCCTTCGGTCACGGCTGCGTCGATGGCAGTGGCGCGCAGCCACCTCAGTTCGGCGAGCAACCGATGCGCGTCCCCGCACGGCCGTGTCTTCACCTCGATCTGGTGCTCGGTGAACTCCCCGGAAACCTGGTCGCCCAGTTGGACCGCGGCGCGGGTCACCACCTTGTCCGCAGCCGGATGCGGCAGCCGGCTCTCGGGGTCGAGCAGGAAATGCTCCTCCTCGACGCCGATCGTCGGAACGGCGAACGCGGTCACGGCCGGGCGGCGGTCCGAAACGCCTGGGGCTCGAGTTCGATCATCGGCACATCCTTTCGCAGGCTCGCGTCGCGGATCGGATAACGTACCGGGCGACCCAGGAGGAGTACCCCATGACTGCAACCGTCCAGCGCGAGGAGCTATCCGAGCTCGCCATGCAGGCCGGATGGCACCGCAGAGACGCCGACCGCACCGACTACTACACGCGGAGTCCCGTGCGCGTTCACGTGATCTGGCAGGGATCCGACGCGATCAGCGGCGGTGCGCTCTACCACGACGACACTCTCATGGCCTACACCAGAGACCTGGCCACCGTCGCGGGCTGGCTGAAACGCTGATCAGCTGCATCGGGGGACTTTCTACGATTCACTCCAGAACCGAGCGTCGACGGCCGCGGTGAGACGCTGAGCTGGACATCCGGCCTGTCGACACACCTCTGCTACCGATTTTTCGGAGGCGGAACCGAACACGGCCAGGACGATTTCGTCATTGGGTACAGCGAGCGTCGCGAGTAGATGCACATGTGACCCGCCGGCGGAAATGTATTCGGCACACTGAATCAGCCGCGCGATGCTGAGTTCGAGCGGCTCATTGGCGATAGCGGGCCGGTACCACTCAACAAGAAAGTTGGGAAGTGCCGGCCCGTCAGTGCCCATGGCGCCACACTAAGACAACGGCGCGCTCAGTGAATCGGGTGTTTCCCTACCCATCAGCCCTCTCCATGATCCGTCCGAGCTCGGCTCGAGAGCGGATGTTGAGCTTTCGGTAGATTCGAGACAGGTTGGCCTCGACTGTCTTTGGGCTGATGAACAGGACGGCCGCCATCTCCCGGTTCGTGACGCCCGAGGCGGCCAGCTCGGCGACGCGCTGCTCTGAGGCGGTCAGTTCGGCCTGCGTCCGGACCCCACTGGCTCGCTTGAGCTCGCTACGGGCTCGGTCGGCCCACAGCGGCGTGGCCAATTCCTCGAAAGCCGCTAAGGCCTCCCGCAACGTTGCCGATGCAGCCTCCCGCTTGCGTTGCCGACGCTGAATCTGACCGACCAACAACTGTGTGCGCGCGCGTTCGAACGGCATTGGCAGCCGAGCATGATGAATCATCGCCGTCTGAACGACTTCGTACGCCGCATCGACGTCGCCGTAAGCAGCCAGCAACATCGCTCGACACCGAGCACCCACGGCCAGCATCCACGCGCGATCGAGCCGAGCCCCGTTTTGTTCCAACAAGCTCACGAGCGGCTCTGCGTCGGCGAGTCGACCCAGCGCAACAAGGGATTCGACGGCGTCGGGGACGAACGATGCGGCCGGGATTTCCGTCGCTCTCGGCGCTGCATCGAGATTGGACAGTAGAGGTGCGACGGCGCCCAACGCGGCATCGTAATTGCCCAGTGACACCTCCAGGAAACCTAGCGTCGTGATCGTCCAGACTACCAAAAGGCTTGCGCTGCAACGCTGGCTGGCCGCGAGCGCTTCGCTCGTGGCGCGGCGAGCCTGATTCTCTTGACCGGCGTAGGCAGCCAAGGCGGCCCGTATCGTCATCGCAACGAACATGGGGACGTCACCACCCAACTGCAGGGCCCGTTCCATGGTGTCCTCGGCAATCAGCGCGGCGTCGGTGAAGTTGCCTCGCCAGATCGCGACCAGAACGGTATGAACTGCGACAAACATCAGTTCGTTCTCTTCGCCACGCTCCATGCAGCGCCGCCGAATGGACGCCAACTCGTGGTGAGCCCGGTCGAGCTGTCCAGTCCAGCCCAGCAGCATGGCGTTTTGCATCCTTGGACGGAAAGCCATAGGGATGTCCGCGTCTTGGTCGTCCAAATCCACTGCGCGCGCCAGGCTGGCCGTATCGAGGCCGTCGCCCCGCAGGAACCAAAGGGTTGCCCGCATGCTGAGGGCCTGACTGAGCGGATGCGGCTGACCCAGCCGTTCTGCATGCGCAACTGCGTCTTCGATACTGCCCGTGGCCGCACCGAAACGACCAGCGTTGTACCTGGCGTAGGACAACGTGATCAACAGCCGCGTCCGGAGCGCAAGATCGCCTCCCGCCTCGTCGAGCGCACGCGTCAGCACGTCGACCGCCTCTGCGAAACCGTCGTCGAAAAGATGAACGAAACCGAGCAGGCTTGACGCCTCGGCCCGCAACGTGGCGGGCTCAAGGCGCTCGATGGTGTCCAGGAGCAGGACACGGGCTCGTTCGGTGTCACCCGCATTGAAGTGGTAAGCAGCCGAACGTATTCGCCGTTGCGGCGTGTCCCCGCCAAGTCCGATCGCGAGTCCGAGGAGTTCGGCCGCGGCGGCCGGGGCTCCTCGCTTGCGCGCCAACTCTGCTGCCGTGTCCAAAGCGCTCAATGTGTGCTGATCACCGGTTGCGGCGGCCAGTGCCAGATGCCTGGCCTTGAGCTCAGGCTCCTCGGCGACAGCGGCCAGGCGTCGGTGCATTGCGCGGCGGCGGGCCGCGGTGGTGTCGCTGTAGACGCCCCGGGTCAGAAGGGGATGGCTGAAACGAACACGGTGGCCGCGGATTTCGACGATTCCCTTGTTCTCTGCGTCCTCCAGGACCGCCAGGATGCGTTCGGCGTCGGCGTTGTTGGCCTGTGCTATCGCCTCGACTGTGGGATCGGCCAGGCACGCTGCGGCAAGGAGGACTTCCCGAGCACTGACAGACAACGCGCCGATCCTGGCCCGCACCAACGCAGCGAGGCTGGTCGGCAGTGATGCTTCGCCGTCGGCGCCTTGTTCATCCATCGACCGCGCGATCTCAATGGCGTAGAACGGGTTGCCCCCGGAGACATCGAAGATTCGGGTCATCTTCGGACGGGAGAAAGAGCGCCCGACCCGCTCTGTCAACACCGCGTGCAATGCACCGACGCTCAGCGGGCCCACACGAATGCGGTTCAGCGCGTCTGGTCGACGCAATTCGAGCCCCGGTTCGAAATGGTGATTGTTGGGACCGGTGCGCACCGTCGCGAGGAACGCGACTGGGCCGGTGAGTCGTCGTGCGGCCGACGAGACGACGAGCGCACTGGGCGAATCGAGCCACTGCAGATCGTCGATTCCCACAAACACCGGTGACGCTTCGGCGAGGCGCTCCACAACGGACACAAAGCCTGCAGCCGCGGCGCGCTGATCGGTCACCGGGCCATCGACGCCGACTCGCGACAACACCCGGCCGACCGCAAGTCGCTGCGGTGGCGGCAGATCCGCCAGGACGGCTTCGTCTACCGCCTCCAATAAACCGGCCAAAGACGAATAGGCCAAGGCTGATTCCGTCGGCGCCGCACGCGTCGACAACACCCGAAATCCGAGCTCGCGCGCCCGTTCAAGAGCCGCCAACCACAGGGTGGTCTTGCCGATACCCGCCTCGCCCTCCACCGTCAGCGCCGAGGGGCCCGACGAAACCGAGGCGAGAAGGTTCTCAATCGCCGCCGACTCCGCCCGACGGCTTACCACCCGTGTCGGCATGAACGAATATTGGCAGTCACCCGATTGCATGTCTAGCGCTGTCGCTAACTTCCGTCACGGGCAAAGATGCAGCGTGAGCCGCAGATTGTTGATCTGGTTTCGAGCGCTGCAACGCTCGGCATCGATGAGGCACGGTTCGCATGCAGTCACCTTCATCGGGTCGCACAGCGACCGCATGCGTAGCCCACTACTCGACTTACGCACCTGGCCAGCGAACATCGCTATTCGTCGGCCTTGCCCATGATCCGTCCGAGCTCGGCTCGAGAGCGGATGTTGAGCTTCCGGTAGATTCGAGACAGGTTGGCCTCGACTGTCTTTGGGCTGCTAAGGCCTCCCGCAACGTTGTCGATGCAGCCTCCCGCTTGCGTTGCCGACGCTGAATCTGACCGACCAACAACTGTGTGCGCGCGCGTTCGAACGGCATTGGCAGCCGAGCATGATGAATCATCGCCGTCTGAACGACTTCGTACGCCGCATCGACGTCGCCGTAAGCAGCCAGCAACATCGCTCGACACCGAGCACCCACGGCCAGCATCCACGCGCGATCGAGCCGAGCCCCGTTTTGTTCCAACAAGTGGATCATCCTGTCGAGAATGGCGATGAGCGGCGCCAGCGTATGTACCGCAGCCTCATAGTTTCCCAGCGATACCTCGAGGAAGCCCAAGGTGGTGATCGGCCACTCGGCCAATCGGTGTGAATCACAGCGCTGACCCGCCGCCAACGCCTCTGCGGACTGGCTGCGTTTTTCGCATTGATGCGGTTACTGCGGTATCTGCGGCCCGATCTTTCTCGCCAGCTCGACGGCGGCGGTATCCGCTTCATCGCCTGCCATGCTGAGCACGGCGACCTGCACCATGTTCAACCGGCTACCCGCGACGAACTCAACCACCCCGTTGCCCAGGAAGCGCATTCCGTCAGGGCCGGGCGTGCCCAGTTCGGGGAAGCCGGGTTCGGGGGGTGGAAGAGTGTTGTTCACGGCGGTGTTCGAACTTCCGATCTCCACTGAGATCGACTCGTAGGAGGAAGGGTTCTCCCAGATGCATCCCGGAAGTCGAGGATCGCTGGTCGTCGACTTTCCCTCGACGTGGACACCGAGCATCGTGGCGATGTCCTCTGCTGAGACAAGCGCGCAGGCATCGATCTCCGTCGCGGTTCCCGAAGCATCCGAAGCGACAGCAGTCCCCGCCGGACGACTCACCGCGACGCTGTCCCCTCCACTGCCGGCCCCGCACGCCGTCAGCGCGAAGCACGCCGCGGCGATCATCAGCACCCGGCCCACGCCGCGGTCTGTCTGTTTGAACACTGGTGGTCCTTTCCGTCATCAGAACTAGGTGAAGCCCAACCCGCCGCAGCGCGTTTCCTGAATGCCATCACCGATCACGCCGCCATGGGTCGCGGTGGTCTTGTCACCAAAAGTGAAGTCAGCAAAGCCCAGATTGAAACACCTTGCTGAACGTCGCCGCCGGCGTGCGCGTCCGGGCTTGCGAACTCGGCGTTGGTCTCCGGGACGAAGACCGGCTGCGAGGTGAACGATGCCTGCGGAGAGAACGCAGAGGTGATGCTGTGATGATCGGCCACCGCGCGCTGCAGACCTACGATGGGGTCCCCGCCGCCCATCACACCCCCGCGGGCGCGGCTGAAGCGGTGAACATGATGAAGTCGATCAGAGGTGTTATCGGAGTTGTCATTTGGATGCCTTTCGAGTGCGGTGGTTCGAAGAGCGCAATGCCCCAGCGGCTCGCCGAGCGGGGGTTCTGATCTTCATCCCGCGACGGTATTTGTCAGGCATCGTTGTTGAATCGGGTGTTTCCCTACGATTCGTTTTTCCTCGAAAAAGGTTTAGCCAGGTGGCTGGTCCTGGCTCGGATGTTCGGGAGAAAGTTAGGGAAACACCCGATTCAACGGTTTCGTTGACGTCGTAGCGTCAAAGCTAACCAGCAACCCCCTCACGGGAAGGCGCACATGGATTCTGCTGAACGCCTGTCGCGATTGGCTGTCCTCGCCCTGCTGTGCGTGACGGCCGTTGGCTGCGGTGACAGCATGAACGACATGCCGGCGTTGGGCGCGAGCGCGGAACCGAACGCACGCGGCGGTCTGTTCAGTCGTGCGCAGCCCTGGACGGCTGACGTGTCTGGTGCCGCCAAGTCCGACCGCAGCGATGCAATCATCCGGTCGCTCAACGACCTAGGCGGATGGGGCGGCGGGAATAGATTCCAGACCGACTTCTCCATCCCGGTATTCTTCGCCGACAGCAGCACGCCGCGGTTGCAAGTGGTCGGTGCCGAACAGTACTGCTTTGGCGGGCCCGACTGCGATGAGGTGCCGGCGCAGATGCCGGTCCCGGCGGGCGCCAACTTCGAAGGCTCCTCAGATCTGACCTGCGATATCTCCGGCAGCATCGAAACTCAGGGTGACTGCCACCTGCTCGTCGTCGAACAGGAGGAGGGCAAGCTTTATGAGGTCTACCAGGGCACCGCGACGGACGACATCATCACCGCCGTGGGTTTCTTCGTCTGGGACCTCGACAAGTCGTACCCTGACACCCTGCGTGGTGAACAGTGCACCAGCGCCGACGCCGCAGGCTTCCCGATCGCCGCGCTCACCCCAACGGCCGACGAAGTCGCCTCCGGCACAATAAATCACGCGCTGCGCTTCATCCTGCCCAACGATCGGATAAAGGAAGCCGTTTACGTAGCTCCAGCCACTCACGCGGGCGGTCCGGAGAGCACCGACGTCAATGCGCCTCCCTACGGTGTCCGATTCCGGCTGAAGCCCGACTTCGACGAATCGGGCTACACGGATCCGCAGAAGGTCGTCCTCACGGCGCTCAAGACGCATGGCATGCTGCTCTCAGACGGCGGCGAGATCCCGTTGACATTCGCCGACGATCGCACCAGCTCCGCCAAATGGGCCGACCTCGGAATCGATTCAAATTCCTTTAGCGACATCACCGTCGATCAGTTTGAGGTTGTCGAACTTGGACCCGAAATTGAGCTGACCTACGAGTGCGTGCGCAGCGACGAATGAACCGGCTCTATCCGTCGGGTCGACCCATGTGTCGGCCCAGTTCGGCGCGCGAGTGAATACTGAGCTTGCGATATATGCGGGAGAGATTGGCCTCCACAGTTTTTGGGCTGATGAACAGCGCGGCGGCCATCTCGCGATTGGTGATACCAGTGGCCGCCAGTTCGGCGACCCGCCGCTCCGAGGCGGTCAGCTCGGCCCGAGTCCTGGTGCCGCTAGCCCGCTGCAACTCTGCATGAGCTCTCTCCGCCCACAACGGGGTGCCGAGACACTCGAACGTAGCCAACGCCTCCCGCAGCGTCGCCGAGGCGGCCTCCCGCCGCCGTTGCCGACGTTGAAGCTGACCGACCAGCAGCTGTGTACGGGCACGCTCGAACGGCATGGGGAGGCGGTCATGTTCGGCCATTGCCCGCTGCGCCGCGACGTCTGCCGCTTCGGCATCTCCGCGGGCGGCAAACAGCATGGCTCGACAACGACCGCTGGTCGCTAGCATCCACGGACGGTCAAGCCGATGGCCGTTGCGTTCAAGGACGTCGACCATCTCCTCCGCCTCACTGACACGCCCGAGCGCAATCATCGCCTCGACCGCATCAGGAACGAACCCAGCCACGAAGATTTCTGAGGCGTTGGGTGAGTCCTTGACGCGGGACAGCATGGGCTCGAATGTGGTGAGCGCAGCCCCATGGTTGCCCAGTGAGACTTCGAGAAACCCGAGGATCGTGATGGGCCACCCCGCCAAAATGGCTGAGCCGCACCGCTGGCTGGCCGCTAATGCCTCTGTTGCGTCGGCCCGCGCCTCGCCGGCCCGGCCGGCATAGGTGGCAAGCGCCGCCCGCATTGTCAAAGCTGCGGAAAGGTTGACGTCGCCACCCATCTGCTGCGCCCGTTCGGCGGCGTCGTCGGCGACCGTGGCGGCTTCCCTGAAGTCCCCAATCCAAATCTCGTTGAGAAAACTGTTGAAAGCGACGAACATCCACTCGCTCTCTTCGCCGCGTTCGATACAGCGCCGCCGGATCGACAGCATTGCTTTCCGGGCCTGGGGCAGGTGTCCCGTCCACGAGAGCAGCATGGCGTTCTGCATGCTGGGTCGAAACGCCACTGGCAGGTCCGAATGAGGCTCCTCTGATGCGAGTGCGCGGCGTAGGCCTTCGCCCTCGAGGCCGTTTCCAGCCAAGAAGTGCAGCATGGTCCGCATACCTAGCGCCTGGCTCAGCTGTTGCGGCTGCCCGAGATGCTCGGCGTTCGCAACGGCGTCCTCGACGTTGCACAGGGCAGACGTCACCTCACCGGCATTAAGGAGGGCAAACGACAACGTGACCAACATCTGAACCTTCAGTGCAAGATTGTCGCCGGTCTGGTCGACTGCGGCCTGCAGCACGGCGGATGCCTCCGAAAGACTGTCTTCGAATATGTGCACAACGGCGAGCAGATTCGAGGCATCAGCTCGCAGCATTCCGGGCGCCAACATCTCGATGGTCTTCACGAGCAGGGCGCGTGATTGCGCAGGCTCTCCAGCTTCGAAATGATATCGGGCCAACCGGATTCGGCGCTCAGGGGTGTCCCCACCGAGCCCCATAGCCAGCCCGAGTAGTTCAGCTGCAGTCGCGGGTGCACCTCGCACGCGAGCCGACTCGGCTGCTGTGTCCAGCGAGAGCACTGTGTCCGGATCGCCGGATGTCGCTGCCAGGGCCAGGTGCCTCGCTCTGAGCTCGGGGTGCTCAACGAGCTCGGCCAGCCGCCGATGCATATTCCTGCGCTTGGTCGGGGACGCGCCGGTTTGAACGCCTCGGGCCAACAACGGGTGCGTGAAACGCAGCCGGTGGCCCTCGATTCCGACGATGCCCTTGGATTCGGCATCCGCGAGCATCCCGCGGACGTGCTCGACGTCGCAGCCGGTGGCTGCGGCCACCAACGTCACCGTGGGAGTAGCCACACACGCCGCGGCAAGCAGCGCCGTCTGCAACTGGGGGTCGAGGCCGCCGATCCGTGCCCGCACCAGTTCGCCCAAAGTGGGCGGCAACGACGTGCCAACATCTGTCGCATCGTCGTCCATCGCTCCCGCGAGTTCCAGGGCATAAAACGGATTTCCGCCCGAAACATCGCAGATTTGACGCATTTTAGGCCGCGAGAACGACCGACCTAGACGCTCGGATAGCACTGCGTGCAAGGCGCCAGCGCTGAGCGCGCCCACTCTGAGGTGGCGCACCTTTTCTGGCTCGCACAACTCCAGTGACATTCTCGGCTCGGCAGCTTGCGTCTCGGTACGCACGGTCGCAAGCACGCCAACCGGCGCGGGGAGCCGACGGACGGCAGACGACACGATATGCGCGCTCGGCAGGTCGAGCCATTGCAGATCGTCGATCGCCATCAGAACAGCAGAAATTTCGGCGAGTCGCTCGATGACTGATACAAATGCCGCCGCCACCGCGCGCTGATCGCATACCAGCCCATCGGCGTCGCCCCGCAATAGAACCTGATCGATCGCAATTCTCTGCGGCGGCGGTAAAGCCGCGAAGTCGTCGTCGTCCAAATCGCCCAGTAGATCGGCCAACGATGAATAAGCGAGCACCGACTCCGCCGAAGTCGTTCGAGTCGACAACACGCGAATCCCGAGGTTTTTCGCCCGCTCAAGGCCCGCGAGCCACACGGTGGTCTTGCCGATACCTGCTGCGCCCTCCACCACCAACGCCGACGGCCCCGCCGACATGGACGCGAGGAACCCATCGAGTGCCTGAAATTCGCTATCACGACCCACCACATGTGTGGCCATGCCTGAATACTGACAGTCGGCACAGCGCTGGTCCACCGGTGTACGACTAACTTCATCGATGTCGTATGCGCCAGGCGTGACCACCCACTCGTCTGACGTGTCCCCGCGAATCGATACCCAAAAGCCATGCGGCTGGGGACCTGACGGCGAAGATTGTCTTGAAAATCGGATGCGCTCAGCCACCGGCCTGTGGCACCGTCGAGTTCTGTGCCGGCCTCAGAAGCTCCGAATGCCGTAGATATCCGCTCCGCAATTGACGCGGACTGGCCCGCGATCGAATTGCTGGACGCCACCTGCTTCGGCGTCTTCGGGCCGTCGGAGACCTTCTGCGCATGGCGGTCGTCGATCCCCGCAGGCGGCTCGGTACTCGCGTGCGACGGCGACGACGTGGTCGGCATGGCGCACTATCTCGACCTCCGGCTGACGGTGCCTGGCGGCGCGGTGCTCCCGATGGCCGGTGTCACGATCGTCGCGGTGGCGCCGACCCATCGCAGGCGCGGGTTGCTGCGTGCCATGTACACCGAACTGCATGACCGCATCGCTGCGAACGGGTATCCGCTCGCCGGGCTGACCGCCAGCGAGGGCGGGATCTACGGCCGCTTCGGCTACGGCCCGGCGACCATCGAGGAGGAACTCACCGTCGAGCGCCACGTCACGAGCTTCCGCGCCGACGCTCCCGATCCGGGCGGTGTGCGGTTGGTGAAGCCCACTGACCACCGCGCCGACCTCGAAGCGATCTACGAGCGCTGGCGCCTTGCGACGCCGGGCGGCATTGCGCGGCCGCGCCCACTGTGGGACGAACTGCTGACCGACCGGGAGAGCCA
Source organism: Mycobacterium deserti (assembly GCF_025345615.1). Lineage (GTDB taxonomy): Bacteria > Actinomycetota > Actinomycetes > Mycobacteriales > Mycobacteriaceae > Mycobacterium > Mycobacterium deserti. The sequence goes on along the minus strand of NZ_JAODWD010000007.1, from coordinate 57,583 downwards.
ACGACGCGGCGGCACAGCCTGGTTCACCTTCCTGCACCCTGACGGCTACGCGCTGTACCGAGTTTTCGGTGACGACCCGATGTTCGTGCGGGTCGCCGAACTGAGGGCGGTCACCCGTGACGCGCATGTCGCGCTGTCCCGGGCGCTGGTGGGCCTCGACCTGATGAAGAGCATCCGGTTCGGTACGCACCCGGCCGACCCGCTGCCGTATCTTCTGACCGACTCCCGGCAGGCCAGGGTCACGCACCGCCAGGACGACCTGTGGCTGCGCATCATGAACATCCCGGCCGCACTGGAAGCGCGCGCGTACCGGGCGGAGTTGTCGACGGTCATTGAGGTGACCGACGATTTCCGTAGCGACGGTGGCAGATTCGCGTTGCAGATCCACGACGGGCGTGCCCGCTGCACACCTACCGACGCCGCGGCCGACGTCCGGATGGGACAGGACGTACTGGGCAGCCTCTATTTGGGCGCCCATCGCCCATCGGCGTTCGCAGCGGCAGACCGGTTGCGCAGCAACGACTCAGAGGTCTTGGCCGGTCTCGATGCCGCCTTCGCCACCGATGTGCCCGCCGAGCTGGGATTCGGCTTCTAGGACTCGTACTCGTCCCACACCTTGATCATCGTTTGCAGGATCTCCTCGGCACGGCCGAGGCCGGCGAGATGGCTTTCGCCCGGCATCGGATACAGCTCGGCGTCGGAGAGGCGAGAGACCACATGTTGACCGTGCGCGTAGGGGACGATGTGGTCGGCGTCGCCGTGCCACCAGCGGACCGGCACGGTGATTTCGTCAAGCCGGAATCCCCAATCCCGGGAGAACACGACGATGTCGGCGAACGGGGCGGCCAGCTGCTTACGGCTGCCGTTGAGCAGGTCGTCGAGGAACATCGCTTTGATCTCGGGCCGGGCCAGCAGCCGGCGGTCGGCCTCCGGTGACACGCGGCCGTACAGATCGGCCGCGGGCGAGGCGACCGGCTTGATGAACCGGATGAGCGCGGAGGCGATGAGGCCGATGGGCAGCCCGGCGTACTGCAGCAGCGGCGCGACGCGCATGCCGAGGTTGCCCATCAGGCCACCGGTGATGGCGTCGGACCCGACCGTGGGTGCGACGCCGCCGATGACACCCGCCGCCACGACGCGATCAGGCATCGCCGCGGCACACCCGAGCGTGTACGGCCCGCCGCCGGACAGGCCGACGACGACCATCCGATCGATGCCGAGTGTGTCGGCGATGGTGCGCAGGTCCTCGGCGAAGGAGACCACGGTGTCGTACCGGTACTGCGTCGATGATCCGATGCCCGGCCGGTCGAGGCCGATGAGGCGGATGTGTGCCTTCTCGGCGTAGACGCGCGCCTCCATCGGAATCTGGCGGCGGGCACCCGGCGTGCCGTGCAGCCAGAAGATGGCGCGCCCCTGCGGATCACCGAACTCGGCGAAACCGATCTGACGGTCTTCCCCCACGGCGACGTTGCCTTCGAGTTTGGGGCGGGCGATTGCGACGACCATGGCGAAAGTGTCGCACGCGGGCCCAGCCCCGCTGTGGGCTAGGCCACACGGAACAGGTACGACCCCGCGGTGGTCACACGGTCACCCACGCCTTCGTCATACATCAGTACCCGTACCGCGACCGTGCCGTCGGCACCTGGCGCGGGTTCGGCCTCCACCCGGAACGGCCCGGTCTTGCCGCGCGCCATGAACATCACGTGGCATGACACCCCCTGCAACCGATCCGTGCCCGCGGCGGCTGCCGCGGCGTCGAGCGCAGCTGTCTCGAGGATGACGAATTGCGGTCCGACGTGCAGCGCCGCGTCCGGTGAGGCGACCTCGACGGCCAGCTCAGGCAGGCCCCAGTTGCCGTCGGGCCTTCGGTGGCCGCCGAAAACCTGCCACAGCGGCGGCAGGTCGGGGGAGTCGACCACCTCGAGAGGGTTGGCTTCCATGCGCTCGAGAACGTCGGGCGGGACGCCGATGCTGACGCCCTGGCCCTCGATCAGCGCGAGAACGCGTTCCGGCCGGTCCGCGTCGACGATCTTGGCGCGGCTGTAGCCCATCTGACGGCCGACCCGTAATTCCTCGGAGACCACGTCGATGCGCTGGACGTCGCGACCCGCGTCGAGGATCTGGCAGGAGTGGATGACGGGGTTCGGCACCGCCTCCAGATCGGACATGTGGCCGCTCTCGGGCGCCGAGATGCCCAGCACCGCGAACAACAACCCGCCGTCGGCGTTGCGCATGTCCCGACGCAGCGTGACGGTGTTGTCCTCCTCGACCAGGTCCATCTGCGCGTAACTGCGGCCGATGTAGCGGTAGCTCAGCAGCCCACCCCAGCGGCGGCGGAGTTCAGCGGCGTACTCCTGTGGCGAATCGGCCAGCTCGCGAATGTCTCGCAGCATGCACACTCCTGAGTCGTATGGTCGACTCGCGCGGCGTCGAGTCGTCATGACGATGACACCACCAAAGCCCGTCGGAAGGCCACCTCATGAGCGAGCGACTCAACCGGGAATTCAGCGCACCACTGCAGAAGAGCGACGCCAAGGGCGGGTGGACGTATGTCGTGATGCCCGGTTCGGCCGAGTTCTTCGGCACCCGCGGACTGGTGAAGGTGCGCGGTGCGATCGACGGTCACCCGTTCCAGAGCTCCTTCATGGCACTCGGCGACGGCACCCACAAGCTGCCGGTAAAGGCGGACCTTCGCCTGCTCCTAAACAAAGGAGTCGGCGACAACGTGACAGTCCGCCTGCACGAGCGACTTGGCTGAGCGTCGCCGCAGCAGAATCGACTGCGCCGTAAACGGTTGCGATCGCACACAACACAAGGTGATCGTGCCCGCATCTTTCGCCGTTCCCGGCCGAACCGCCGCTCGATGCACCATCATGGCGCTGTCGGGGGTACACACCTGGGGGCGGCCATGGACAGCACGATGCAAGATTTCCCGCTGACCGTCGCGGGAATTCTCCGCCACGGAACCACTTGGCACTCCAGCCGCAGGGTCATCACGAAGTTGCCGGACGGATACCGCGAAACCAGCTACGGAGAACTGGGAACCCGTGCTGCGCAACTGGCTCACGGGCTAAGGCAGCTCGGCGTGAGCGACAGCGTCCGCGTCGCCACGTTCATGTGGAACAACCAGGAGCACCTCGAGGCGTACTTCGCGGCGCCGGCCATGGGAGCGGTGCTGCACACGCTCAACATCCGGTTGGCCGCCGAGCAGATTGCCTACATCGCCAACCACGCCGAGGATTCCGTTGTCCTGGTCGACATGTCGGTCGTCCCACTACTGGCGCCGATCCTGCCGGAGATGAAAACCGTGCACACTGTCGTAGCGGTGGGCGAGGGCGACGTAGATGCCCTGACGTCGTCTGGGAAGAACGTCGTACGCTACGACGAACTGCTCGACGGTCAGCCGATCGAGTACGACTGGCCCGATGTCGACGAGAAATCAGCTGCTGCAATGTGTTACACGAGCGGGACGACGGGAAACCCGAAAGGGGTCGCCTACAGTCACCGCTCGACGTACCTGCACTCGATGGCGGTGTGCACGGCCAACGCGATCGGACTCGCCGACGGCGACCGCGTCCTTCCGATCGTGCCGATGTTTCATGCCAACGCCTGGGGGCAGCCCTACTCGGCGTTGATGGCGGGCGCGGATCTGCTGATGCCCGATCGCTTCCTACAGGCCGAACCACTCGTGGCCATGATCGAACAGCAGCGACCGACGGTGGCGGCCGCGGTGCCGACGATCTGGAACGACGTGCTGCAGTACCTGAACGCGAATCCGGGCCGCGACGTCTCATCGCTGCGCTTCGTCGCTTGCGGAGGCTCCGCGGTGTCGCTGAAGATGATGAAAGAGTTCGAGACGAAGTTCGGCGTGCGCATCTGCCAGGGCTGGGGCATGACGGAGACCGCACCGCTGGCAGCGGTCGCGACACCGCCGCCGGAGGTCAACGAGGCCGAGCACTGGGCGCTGCGCAGCACAGCCGGACGGGTGCTCTGCGGAGTCGAGATCCGCATCGCAGACGACGACGGCAACGTGCTGCCCAGCGACGGAAAGGCCGTGGGGGAGATCGAAGTTCGAGGTCCGTGGATCACCGGGTTCTACTACGAGAACGCCGACCCGTCGAAGTTCCACGACGGCTGGCTCCGTACCGGTGACGTCGGCCGCATCGACCCACAAGGCTTCATCACGCTCACCGATCGCGCGAAGGACGTCATCAAGTCCGGCGGCGAGTGGATCTCGTCGGTTGAACTGGAACTGTCCATCATGGAGCATCCCGCCGTGTTGGAGGCCGCTGTGGTGGGGGTTCCCGACGAACGGTGGCAGGAGCGACCGCTGGCGGCCGTCGTGGTCAAGAAGGACTCATCGGCCACCGCCGAGGAACTACGGAAACATCTGTGCGACAAGGTAGCCCGTTTTTGGCTTCCCGAACGTTGGACCTTCATCGACGAAGTGCCCAAGACCAGCGTGGGCAAGTTCGACAAGAAGCTCATCCGCTCGAGATACGCCGACGCCGCCTACGACGTCGTCGAATGCCGCGACTGACCGATCACTGGCTCGCCGTCAGCGCCCACCGGATCCCGCCGACGAGCACACGGCCGGCGAGCCGGATCACGGTTCCCTCGACCGGCGGAAAGTACGGCAGCAGCAGGGGCATTCGGGCCCAGGACGGCAACATCGCCACCGACGCCGCAGCCAGCAGGCCGTAGGGCGCGCGGGCGACGATCGGCAGCGGGGGAGTCAGCAGAAGGAACCGGGCGGCCTCTCGCGCCGCAGCGGTCCCGGTCAGCTCCGGCCGGTACGCCTCGATGCGTTCGGCCAGTTCGCGTTCGGTGCGGGGCGGATCGATGACTCCGAGCGCCTCAGCCACCCGGGCGGTGTCGGCGACGTACCCGTCACGGCCGCTCGCGTCCAGCGGTTCGGCACCGTACTGCTGATGGGCGAGCAGGAAACTGTCGACCTCGGCGATGTGCACCCATTCGAGCAGATGCGGGTCACTGGCCTGATACGCCCGCCCGTCGGGGGCGATGCCGTGCACCCGTCGGTGGATGCCCCGGACTTTGTCGACTGAGCGCTGCGCGTCGGCCGCGGTGCCGAAGGTGGTAACCGCGAGGAACGTGCTGGTGCGCTGCAGCCGGCCCCACGGGTCGCCCCGATAGTCGGAGTGCTCGGCGACGCCCGCCATGGCCAACGGGTGCAGCGATTGCAGGAGCAGAGCCCGCAAACCGCCGACGAACATCGACGCGTCACCGTGCACTCGCCGGATGGGGCGGTCGTCGTCGAACCAGCGCGGCCCCGCGGTCTCGTGGATGCGCGCGCGGTTGGCGGGGCCTTCCGGTCCGGCAACCATGCCGAACAAGCTGCGCCCCAGGTTCGTACGCATAGCGCCGAGATCCGGCAACACCGTCATGCTTCAACGGTACGGCAGCCAAACGCGGTCGCCGATCAGCGCGCGAAGTGGTCCGGTGCAGCGGATCAGTGGTTTACCGTAACGACGGTGGTCAATACCGTCGGTACCGCGGTTCACCGGCGAATCGAAGAACGGGGACGTGCCCATGCGCCGAACGACACGATTGATGACCTTGCTGGCGGCTGTCGCCGTGGCGACGCCACTGGGGCCGGTGCTCGGCGCCGCAGGCACCGCCGGCGCTGACGGGGTCAAAGACAACAGCGGAGGCGGCACGTTCGCGCCGTTCGCCCAGATGCTGCGACGGTGCGACTTCAGCGAGACCGACTTCAACGGCCCCACGGGGTACGCGCGGGCCACCGCGGTCATCCGTAGTGACGGGTCCACCGTGAGCGCCGACATCCAGATCGCCACCGCGATTCCGAACATCCGCTACGACGTCAGGCTGATCCAGGTGCCGCGGCCCTCTTCGGCGAGTTGCATCGGCGGTGACCCCGGCGTCGCGGTCGGGGCGTTGAACATCGACGGTGCGGGCGCGGCGGCCACCAGCCTCTCGGCTCCCATCGCACCGGGCGCTACCGGGGCGTGGGTGTTCATCAGCCGGCCCGATCGGTTCTCGCAGAACCCGGCGGAGTTCTACACCACCGACCTGATCGTCAAGATCTAAGCCGCGCCCCAGGTCGTCACGCGCGAACGTTCCTTACCGCTCGAGACTTCGGCCATAGTTCGTGCGGTAAGGAACGTTCGGCAGACGGATCGAACGCCTCGGACCGTCACGCGGGGATGACGACCGTGAGCTGGCCACCACGACGTTCCACCGTCAACCCAGCCCGGCGCGCGATGGCCGCGACGGCGCCTGCATCGTTGGGTTCCGACCTCGTTGTGGCCAGCACCCTGGCTAGTCGCCCCTTGTGCGCCTTGTTGAAGTGACTCACCACGGCGCGGCTGCCGTCGGTCCGCTCGGCGACGACGTCCACGTGCACCGCGTTCGGCAGCCGACCCAGAGCGGCGTAGGACCCGGACCTCAGGTCCACGACCAGTTCGGTCGCCGCCAGCCGGGCCAGGACCGGTTCCAGCAGTGGACGCCACCGCGCAGCCAGAGTCGGCTGCCCCGGCAACTTGGACGTCGCCGAGAGGCGGTAGGCCGGAATCCGATCGTCAGCGCGCACGAGTCCGAACAAGGCGGACGCCACGGCGAGCCGGCCCAAGGCACGGGCCGCGGCCGCGCCGCGCAGCGAGTCGATGTCCAGCGCGTCGTACAAGACACCGGTATAGCGGTTGATCGCCGACATCGTCGGGGCGTTGCGCAGTGCGGCATTGCGCTCGATTTCGGCGTCCTGCGATGCCGAGAGCCCGAGTGTGCGCCGGCAGGCCGCGCGATCGGCCGCGAGTTCCACCAGTTCATCGACCAGCGACACACGCAACGGCGCGAGCTCCGGACAGCTCAGCGACTCGATGCGCAGCGGCGGTCCGTCGCCTCCGGTGTGCTTGGTCTCCGAGGGCGGCAACAGGACGATCACGCCGCAGACGCTATCTTCCGGGCGCAGCCCTCAGGCGGGAGGCGGCGGGGCCGGCGGCATGCCGGGCGCAGGGGGCAGGCCCGGTGCGGGCGGCGGCGGCAACGGGCCGGCAGGCGGCGGGGGCGGCGGCGCCATCGGCGGGGCGGGTGCGGGCGGAGGCGCCAGGAACGGGCCGGGCGGGGGCGGCGGCGGTGGCGCTATCGGCGGCGCGGGGGGTTGCCCGGCCATCAGCACGACGGGAGCCGGCGCGCCGGGAGGAGGGGGAGGAACGGGCTGATCGGCGGGCATCGGCAGGAACATGTGATTGGTGAACTGGTCCTGGTAGGCACCGCCACCGCCGACCTTCACCCCTCCGCTTTCGCCGGAGGACACCGGGGTGCCGTCCGGGAGGGTGACCGCGGTGTGACCGCTGTTCCACCCGACCACCAGGGTGCCGGGTTGTGAACCGTGCTGGAAGCCGCGCGCGAGCAGGGCGTTCTCGATGTTTCCGGTGTGGAAGCGATCTCCGTAAACCGGGCGCCCTGTCGCGGCGTTTGTCACCCAGGAGACCAGGCCTGAGCAGTCCGTACCCGCGGGGCTGTCCCCGCCGGAGACGTACGGCGTGCCTGACACCTGGTTGACAAGTGTCAACAACGTAGCGATAGCAAACATGTCGCCGGACGCTAACAGAGCCGTTTGTGGCGAGCCAAAATTTGTGATGGTGAACACAACTCAGGGGTTCTATTAGGTACTTCACGGAAACCGTTGCGCAATCAAGATATTCGCCGACCGTGGCAAAGCTACGTGCCAATCGACGTCAATCTGCAACTGTAGCAACTACTTCTGCCAGGCTCACGGGCTTCAATGCAGCGAATTAACCTGCACTGCAATAGTTTTCGGTGCGCCGCACGCGATCCGCTCAGCCGGACGCGAGCAGCAACGGCACCTGCTGTTCGGCAAATGTCAACGAGCCGTGGTGACCGATCAGGGACGATTCGAGCGGCTCGACTTTCCGCCGCACGATGACCGCGGATCCCCGCGCGGCAGCGACGACGTCGCCGATCCGGTGCCACACCTCGTCGGCCACCCGTTCACCGAACCAACCTGCAGCGATCGCCTCATCGCGTGAGACCACCCACGCGCGCTCGCCGAGGATCTCCCGCCAGGTCGCGACCACGTGGCTGCTCGCTCCCTCTGCGGCGTATACATGCCGGGCGCGGGGTTCACCGCCGATGCCGACAACGCCGTCGAGCAGCGCGCCACGATCGTCGACATCGACGACCTGCTCGGGGTCGACCCAGACCATGCCGTGGTCGGCGACCACTGCGAGCAGACCGCCACTCGGCAGATCCTCCACAATCGATTCGACCAATCGGTCGACATGGCGCAACTGCATTCGCCACTGCGGTGATCCGGGTCCGTACAAGTGGCCGAGCATGTCGAGCTCACTGTGGTAGGCGTAGCAGAAACCGTTCTCGCTCAGGGTGTTTCGCACGGTGGCAGCCAGATCGCCGAGTGCGTGCACTCCGACGTAGCGACCGCCCCGCAGGACTGCGCGCGTCAAACCGGATCCGCTGAACTCCGCTCCGGAAATCACGCTCACCGCGACTCCCGCCGCGGCGGCGCGCTCGAACATCGTCGGCAGCGGTTGCACCTGTTCGGGCACCAACTCCTCGCGCAGGTCGGCGCCCCACGGGTGCGGACGCCACCGCAGCGCGTTCACCACCCCGGCGCCGTGCATCCGGAAGGAGTAGCCCACGAACCCGTGCTCACCCGAGCGGCACCCAGTGCCGATCGCGGCCAGCCCAGCGGCCGTGGTGGACGGGAAGCCGACAGAAAGGGTGCGGCCTCGCAGTCCGGCAAGGACGGGCGCGTCGGCGGCGTAGGTGTCGAGCAGTTCGGCACCGAGGCCATCGATCAGCAGGACGCACGCGCCCGCGACGTCGCGGTCCAGCGGAATCCGGCCGTCGAAGCCGTCGAATCCCATCGCAGCCAGTACCGATGGAACGACGTCGGCCAGGTGGGGCAGGTCCGGGTCCGGCTGCGGCAGGTCCACGGGCCGAGACTGCCACACGCTGCCGCGTGATGGGGGATCTAGATGCGCTCGCTTCAGCGGCGTGGATGCCACGTTCGTGAGTCACCGTTGGTTGGTCAGCGGCGACGCGAGCAGGCCCTCGCAGGCTTTGATGAAATCAGCGTCGTCGATTCCTGAATTCGGGTGGGCCGAAGCGAACCTCGCACCTAGTTGCTATTCGATGGTGTCTGCGGTTCGAAGGGTTGGTACCACCACCAGTCGGCGCGTTCGCCGGTCGGCCCGGGGTACGACGCGACCGCGGGTGGGGGCCGGTTCGGTGGGCGGGCCAGCGACCCTGCGGGCAGCGGTCTGCCGTCACTGTCGGTGACGACCAGGCTGTCGGCGGGTCCGCGGATGGTGATGGCGCCGCGGTGGTGGAGCCGGTGGTGATACGGGCACACCAGCACCAGGTTGTCCAACTCGGTGACCCCGCCGTCTTCCCAATGCACGATGTGGGCGTGCAAGCCGCGGGTGGCCCCGCAGCCGGGCACCGCACACGTCGGGTGGCGATACTCCAACACGCGGCGCAGCCGGCGGCTGACCGCCCGCGTCGAGCGCCCGACGCCGATGGGCTCGCCGTTCCGTTCGAACCACACCTCACAGGTCGCATCACAGGTCAGGTACTGCCGGTCGGCGTCAGACAGCACCGGCCCCACATGCAGCGCCGCGATGCGTTTCTCGACATCGACATGGACGACCACCGTGGTGTGCTGCCCGTGCGGGCGCCGCGCCACCTCGACATCCCACCCGGCCTCCACCAGGCTCATGAACGCATCCCCGGCATTGGGTAGCGGCGGCTTCACTTGCAGATCCACATCACCGGTCGCGTCGTCGGCGGAGCCGTTCGAGTGGGCGCGTTTCCAGTCCGCGATCAGCGCGTCCCGATGCGCGTTGAGCGCCGCATCGACGATCGCCGAGTCTTCGGCGCCCAGGCGGATCCGCCAATACGTGCCGTGCTCGTCGCTGCTCTTGGTCACCGATCGCTCCGGTGCCGGCTTGGGTTCGGGTTTTGGGCGCGGCTCCAGTCCCAGAGCCTTGTTCAGTTGGCTGACCGTCGCCACCGACGCCAGCTTCGCGTAATGCTCATCGGACCCCGGCGCGGCCTTCTGTGCGATCACCCCGACCTGATCCAACGACAACCGGCCCTCGCGCATCTGCTCGGCGCAACGCGGGAGTTCCGCCACTCGGTGCGCCACCGCCGCAACAGCTTTGGCATTCCTCAGCGACGACTCGGTGCGCCAGGCCACCAACGCCGCCACCGACCGCGCACCGGTAACACCCCACAGGTTGCCGTGATCGATCGCCGCGACAATGTCGACGATGCGCGCGTCGATCGCATTGCGCTGACCCACCAACTCCGCCAACTCGTCAAACAACACCTCCAACCGCTCATTGTTGGTCGCCAACGCGGCCAACTGTGACGCGGTCCAAGATATGACTCCATCAAAGCAGTGGAGTCTCACAACCCGAGATCCTTGACATGCAGCCTGCTAGCTGCCTATTGTCAATCATGCAGCCACACGGCTGCATGACGGAGATGGTTGAGATGGACGAGGTGTTCAAGGCGCTGGCCGACCCCAGTCGGCGTCTGCTGCTCGACAGCCTCAACGAACGCAGCGGACAGAGCCTCCGAGATCTGTGCGCGCACCTCGACATGGCACGGCAGTCGGTCAGCAAGCACCTGACCGTGCTGGAGGCGGCCAACCTCATCACCACGGTGTGGCGGGGTAGAGAAAAGCTGCACTACCTCAATGCCGAACCGATCAACGCCATCGCCGACCGCTGGATCAATCAGTACGACCGTGCGCGGGTGCAGACACTCGCAGACCTCAAAACAGCATTGGAGAATCCACCGATGAGCGGCAGCCCCGATTTCGTCTACACCACGTACATCAAGACCACCCCAGAACGCTTGTGGCAGGCCATCACTGATCCGGCGTTCTCGACCCGCTACATGGGGCATGGGATCGAGTCGGACTGGGAAAAGGGTTCGTCGTACGTCTGGGCCGACAGCGGCGTGCGGATTGAAAGCCCCGAACAAGTGATCCTCGAGAACGAGCCGTACCGCCGCCTCGCGTTCACCTTTCACACGTTCGTCCCCGAACTGACGCAGCTGGGCATCGATGCCGAAACCGTCCAGAAGGCAGCACAAGAGAACCGTTCCAAAGTGACGTTCGAGCTGGAGCCAGTCGAGAAGGGCATGGTCAAGTTGACGGTCACCCACGACGACTTCCCACCCGAAAGCACTGTCCGTCAATTGATCTCCGGCGGCTGGCCGTGGAAGCTCGCCAACCTCAAGAGCGGACTGGAGGCCGCCTGATGAAGACACCCCCGATCGTTTCGGCGCAGGAGTGGGACGCGGCGCGCAACGACATGCTCGGCAGGGAGAAGGAGGTCATGCGGGCCCGTGACGCGTTGGCAGCGCAGCGGCGACGGATGCCATGGATGGCGCTCGACAAGGACTACGTCTTCGAGGGGCCACAGGGGAAGGTGAGCCTGCTCGACCTGTTCGACGGTCGTCGCCAGTTGATCGTGTATCGCGCGTTCATCGAGCCGGGGACCGGCGACTGGCCCGAGCACGGGTGCGCCGGTTGTTCATTGATGGCCGACCACGTCCCCCACCTCGCGCACCTCAATGCCCGCGATACCACCTTCGTCTACGCCTCGCGCGCCACCCAACACGATCTCGAGCGGATGAAGGCCAAGATGGGCTGGCGCCATCCCTGGTACACCATCCTCCCCACAGATGAGGCAGCCTTCGACGTGGATTTCGGCGTGAAGGACTGGCATGGCACCAATGCGTTCATCCGCGATGACGACGGCCGGATCTATCGCACGTATTTCATCAGCGGCCGTGGCGACGAGATATTCGTCGGCACCTGGCATTTGCTCGACATGACCGCGCTGGGTCGCCAGGAGAATTGGGAGGACTCCCCGCAGGGCTACCCGCAGAGCCCGCCCTACGAGTGGTGGAGCTGGCATGACACTTACGCCGAACACACACCGTGGCGTTGGTTCGGCGACCCCGACCCGAACGATCGCGACGATCAGCGGCCGCCGCGGGAGCCCTAGTCGCCAAAGACAGTGGCGATACGCGCTGCCACGTCGTCCGCGATGGCGAGCGCGGGCGCGTCCGACGCGGGTGAATAACGGTCGGCCGTCGGGTCGTACTCCGCACCGGCGATCGAACCATGATCGGCGGCAAGGACCGTGCAGTCGACCGGCCAGTCGTTGTTTTGCAGCGTCTCGGCGAATTCCCTGCTGGCGTCGGGCGGTATCACGTCGTCGTCTGCGCCGTGCAACAGCGTGAACGGTGTCGGGGATTCGTCGCCGAACGAGGTGGGCAGCGGCGCGCCCGAAATCGGGTCGCGTGCCATGAATGCCCCTGCAAGACATACCGCATGGGCCACGGCCACACCGGACCGGCGGGCGTGCAACGTCAGCCCCGCCGCAGCGAGACCGCCCATCGACCAGCCGACGAGACACAACGGCCGGCCGTCGGCGCGCTGCTGCGCGAACCGCGCCGAGGCCAGCAGGTCCGCCCTGCCCCCGTCGTCGGCGTGCGAATCCCAGTCCGCCAGCACTACCGCCAGCCCGTGCCCGTGCACCCGTTGGGCAAGCGGACTCATCGCGGCTCGCGAGTCGGTCTGGGCACCATGCCACATGAGGACGGTTGGTTGCGCCTGGTCGCCGAGGACATCGGCGGAGCGGCCGGGGGAGTATTCGACGGTCTGCACGGCTATGGAGTGCCCGGGCACAGCCCAGGCCAATCCTGCGTCTCAGTCCCGCCGCGAGTATCGCGCGACGAACCGTTCGAGAATCACTGGTGGATACGTCACATTCCATTGCTGCACAGCTGATTTGAGCGCCTCGGCGGACTCGGGCGCGAAGTAGCCGTAGTCCTTGTACACATCGATGCGCGTGCAGATGCCGCTGATGTCGAGTTCGGGGTGGAACTGGGTGGCGTACACGTTGTGCTTCACCCGGAACGCCTGCACGGGGCAGTCGGCCGACGACGCGAGACAGACGGCCTCGGACGGCAGGCTGGATGCGGCCTCCTTGTGGCCGCCGTAGGCGTCGAAGACGTCGGGCGCACCCGCGAAGAGCGGATCGTCGCGGCCCGCCGCCGACATCGCGACGGCCATGCCGCCGACGGGCTCGGGGTGCGTCTTGTCGATGGTGGCGCCGACGACCGTGCCCAGCGTGCCGACACCGTAACAGCAGCCCAGAAACGGGAAGTCGCGCTCGACGATGTCTTCGATCAATGGCAGCAGCTCCGATTCGACCCGTCGCTGAGTGTCCGACTTGGCAGCGGGGTTGTCGCTGACGTTGTAAGGCCCGCCGCCCAGGATCACACCGGACCACTCCGCGAGATCGATGTCCCCGAGCGGCTCGTGGGTCAGGCGAATGCGGTGCATGCCAGTGGTATCGAGGCCGGCGAAACGCATCATCGCCGAGTACTCGTCGTCGGCGGCGGCGTCCTCACCACGAATCGACAGCAACAGGAAGGGGAGAGCCTGCGAACGCACGACACCCCGCGAGCCCGGTGAGCCCGCGGGGTGCCGCACAGTGTCGGTGACGATCGGCGTGTTACTTCAGGTCGAACCGGTCGTTGTTCATGACCTTGACCCACGCGGCGACGAAGTCCTCGACGAACTTGCCCTTGTTGTCGTCCGCGGCGTACACCTCGGCCAGTGAGCGCAACACCGAGTGCGACCCGAACACCAGGTCGTTGGCGGTCGCGGTCCACTTGGTCGCACCGGTCGCCCGGTCCACACCCTCATAGACGTTCTCCGCCGACGCCGACGACTTCCACTCCGTGCCCATATCGAGCAGGTTGACGAAGAAGTCGTTGCTCAGCACGCCCGGCCGGTCGGTGAACACCCCGTGCTTGGTGCCGCCGTGGTTGGCGTTCAGCGCACGCAGACCGCCGATCAGAACGGTCAGCTCGGGCGCGGTCACGTCGAGCAGGTAGGCCCGCTCGAGCAGATGCTTCTCCAGCTGCTCCTTCTCACCGGGGCGCACGTAGTTGCGGAACCCGTCGGCGCGCGGTTCGAGAACCGCGAACGACTCCACGTCCGTGCTCTCCTGCGAGGCATCGGTGCGTCCCGGCGCGAAATGCACATTGATCTCGAAGCCGGCGTCCTTGGCGGCCTTCTCGACCGCTGCGGATCCGGCCAGCACGATCAGATCGGCCAGCGAGATCTTCTTGCCGCCCGTTGCCGAGGCGTTGAACTCCTGCTGGATCCGCTCGAGGACGGGCAGCACCTTGGTGAGCTCGGAGGGCTCGTTGACCTCCCAGCTGCGCTGCGGCTCCAGGCGAAGCCTGGCCCCGTTCGCGCCGCCCCGCTTGTCGGTGCTGCGGAAGCTGCTCGCGGCCGACCATGCGGTTTTGACCAGCTGCGGCACCGACAGACCGGCGTCGAGCACCCTGCTCTTCAGCGAAGCGATGTCCGCCTCGTCGACCAACTCGTGGTCGACGTCGGGCACCGGGTCCTGCCACAGCTGCGGCTCGGCGACCCACGGCCCCAGGTAGCGGTCGATCGGGCCCATGTCGCGGTGCAGCAACTTGTACCAGGCCTTGGCGAACGCCTCGTTCATCTCCTCGGGATGATCGAGCCAGCGGCGGGTGATCTTGCCGTAGATCGGATCGACCCGCATCGAGACGTCGGTGACCAGCATCGTCGGCTTGCGAGGCGGCCCACCGAACGGATCCGGGATGGTCGCTTCGGCGTCCTTGGCCTCGAACTGCCAAGCGCCGCCCGGACTCTTGGTCAGCTCCCACTCGTTGCCGTACAGCATCTCCAGGTAGCCGTTGCTCCACTGCGTCGGCGTGGGCGTCCACACGACCTCGAGTCCGCTGGTGATCGTGTCGCCTGCCTTGCCGGACGCGAATGCGCACTTCCAGCCCAGCCCCTGCTGCTCGATCGGCGCGCCCTCGGGCTCCGGACCGACCAGGTCGCCGTCGCCGGCGCCGTGGGTCTTGCCCAAGGTGTGGCCACCGACGATCAGCGCGGCGGTCTCCTCGTCGTTCATCGCCATCCGGCCGAACGTCACACGGATGTCGTGGGCGGCGGCCAACGGATCCGGCTTGCCCTCCGGGCCCTCGGGGTTGACGTAGATCAGCCCCATCGTGGTGGCGCCGTAACGCTCCTCGAGTTCCCGCGCGCTGTCACCGGAGCCGGCATAGCGCTTGTCGGTGCCCAGCCACTCCTCTTCCTCGCCGAAGATGACCTCCTCGGGCTCCCAGAAATCGGGGCGACCGAACGCGAACCCGAACGTCTTGAAGCCGGCCGACTCGAGGGCGCAGTTGCCGGCGAAGACCAGCAGGTCGGCCCACGAGATCTTGTTGCCGTACTTCTGCTTGACCGGCCACAGCAGGCGACGGGCCTTGTCGAGGTTGGCGTTGTCGGGCCAGCTGTTGAGCGGAGCGAACCGCTGCATGCCCTGGCCGGCGCCGCCGCGTCCGTCATAGGTGCGGTAGGTGCCTGCGGCGTGCCAGCTCATCCGGATGAACAGGCCGGCGTAGCTGCCGTAGTCGGCGGGCCACCAATCCTGCGAGGTGTTGATCACCGAGATCACGTCGGCCTTGAGCGCCTCGACGTCGAGCTTGGCGAACTCCTCCGCGTAGTCGAAGTCCTCGCCGAGCGGGTTGCCCTTGGGCGAGTGCGCGTGCAGTACGGAAACGTCGATCTGGTCCGGCCACCAGTCCTGGTTCTTCAGCGGAGCGCCGCCCTTGAGCTTCGGCGTCTTGATCGCCGGGTTCTCGCTCTCGCTTCCGCTGCTCTGGGTAGCGGTCTCGGGATTCGGCGGCTTGCTATCTGATGTATCGGATGACACAACATTCCTTCCGGGGTGGGTGTGACTGGGCTGCGATCACGGGCGTGATCTAGGAACTTCTCACTGTCGAACACTCGGGGCACAGGCCCCAATAGATGACCTCGGCCTCGTCGAGGACGAAGCCATCCAAAGCGCCGTCGGGATCAGACGGCGTAAGGCAGGGGGCTTCGCCGACGGCGCAGTCGACATCGGCGATGACGCCGCACGAGCGGCACACGACGTGGTGGTGGTTGTCGCCGACGCGGGACTCGTAGCGGGCGACCGAGCCGGAGGGCTGTATCCGGCGCACGAGTCCCGCCCCGGTAAGGGCGGCGAGTACGTCGTACACCGCCTGGCGCGACACGTCCGGCAGACCGAAACGAACGGCCGAGAAGATCGATTCGGTGTCGGCATGCGGATTCGCATACACCGCTTCGAGCACAGCCAGTCTCGGTCGGGTGACACGCAGGTCGGCGGAGCGCAGTCGCTCCGCGTAATCCGGCGTTGATACCACGACGCCAATATGCCCCCTTTTCTGGAATGAGTCAAGACTTGTCGCGAGCGAGTTTCGGCGCCACACCGCGACTCGGACATTGCCGCAGCATTGCTGGTGTGCCCACTGAGCCTGGTCGACAAGGGTTTTCGTGGTCGCAGGGGAGCGTGGGCGTGTCGGCGAGCGTTCCGATCGGGTGCCGACGCTGGTACGGTCCGTACCTGCCGGTCGCGTGGGCGGGGGTCGAACCGCCCGGTGTAGGCACCGGTGTGTCCGAACGAAACAGCTTGTCGTCCCTCGCGAAGAGAGAGTTGTGCGCACCGGAGAGATCAAAGCCCTATCCGGCTTGCGCATCGTGGCCGCCGCGTGGGTGGTGCTCTTCCACTTCCGGCCGCTGCTCGAACAGGCGGCGCCCGGTTTCCGGTCCGCATTCGCTCCCTTGCTCGACTGCGGCGCCCAGGGCGTCGACCTGTTCTTCATCCTCAGCGGCTTCGTGCTGACCTGGAACTACCTCGACCGCATGGGGGAGTCGTTCTCGTGGCGCGCCACGGCGCACTTCCTGTGGCTGCGACTGGCCAGGGTGTGGCCGGTGTATCTGGTCACGATGCATCTGGCGGCGCTGTGGATCATCTTCACGCTCAACGTCGGCCATGTGCCGTCGGAGGCCGCCGGGTCGCTCACCGCGATGAATTGGATCCGTCAGGTGCTGCTCGTTCAACTGTGGTTCCAGCCGTTCTTCGACGGCTCGAGCTGGGATGGACCCGCCTGGTCGATCAGCGCCGAATGGCTGGCCTACCTGTTGTTCGGCGCCCTGGTGATGGTGATCTTCCGGATCGCGCGGGCCACCCGGGCACGGGGACTGATCTGCCTTGCCGTCGTGGCATCGCTGCCCCCGGTCCTGTTGCTGATGGCGACCGGACTCTTCTACACCCCGTGGAGTTGGCTCCCGCGGATCGTCATGCAGTTCACCGCGGGTGCGCTCTTGTGCGCCGCGGTGCGCAGATTGCGGCCGACCGATCGTGCGCGCCGCGCTGCCGGCTACGGCTCGCTGCTGCTCGCGGGCGGCATCGTCGCAAATCTCTACCTGCTCGACGCGCATCCGATACCGACGATTCACGATTCCAGCGGCCTGGTCGACGTCCTGTTCGTGCCGCTGGTGTTGACCCTGGCGATCGGTACGGGCACCCTTCCCGCGATGCTGTCGCTTCGGCCGGTGGTGTATCTCGGCCACATCTCGTTCAGCCTGTACATGGTTCACGAACTGGTGCACACGACGTGGAACTGGACGGTGGTGCAGTTCGAGGTTCGCCTCACCCCCGACTCCGCGGGCAAGGCCACGCTGCTCGGGCTTCTCGCCGCCGCGTTGGCGGGGGCGGCGCTGCTGTATCACTTCGTGGAGGAACCGGCGCGAAAGTGGATGCGCCGCATGGTGGGTGACACCCGTACGACCCGCGTCAACGTTGCGCCGATCCACAGCTCGCGTGAAGAACGCGCGCAGGTGATCTCGGCGCGCGCCGGGTGAGCGCGCGTCGGCCGCGACGCTTCGGCCGGTCGCGCAATAGGCTGGAGCAGTGAGGCGTCTTACCACGGTCGCAGTCTCGCTCGCCCTGCTGTTCACCCTGGGCTGCGAACGACCAATAGCGGTCAGCCACAAAGAGATTGTGGCCCTGGACTTTTCGGTGCGGGTGGCGGTGGTCGGCGACTCGTACACGACTGGGGGCCACGAGGGCGGCATGGGCCCGAAGGGCTGGACCACCAAGGCGTGGCAGATGCTGGCCCAGCAGCGCACGCCGATCTCGGCCGACGTGGGCGCCGAGGGTGGAGCGGGTTACGGAACCCGCGGTAACCGGGGCAGCATCTTCGAGGATCTGACCGCCAGGACCGTCGAGCGCGACGACGCACTCGTGGTGTTCTTCGGCTCACGCAACGACCAGAAGGTCGAACCCACGCAGTTGTCGATCCTGACGTACGGCACATTCCAACTGGCGCGCCGCCTGGCCCCCTCGGCGAAATTCCTGGTGATCGGGCCGCCGTGGCCGACCGCCGACCCGCCTCTCGAGGTGTTGAGGATTCGTGACATCCTGCGCTATCAAGCGGGAACGGCGGGGGCGACGTTCGTCGATCCGATCGCCGAGGGCTGGTTCGTGGGGCAGCCGGGGTTGATCGGCGCCGACGGCGTGCACCCGACCGATGCGGGGCACGCCTACATGGCGGACAAGATCGCCCCGCTCATCGGCGCCGCGATTCCGGCCCGCTACTGACTGCTCGGGTCGTTAACATGCCAGGATGGCCAAACTCGAGTTGTCCCGCGATCTTTCGCTCAGTCCAGAGGATGCATGGCAGCACGCGTCAGATCTGCGCTCCCTGGGCGACTGGCTGGTCATGCACGAAGGATGGCGCTCCGAGTTGCCCGATGAGCTGACCGTCGGCACTACGATCGTGGGCGTTGCGGGGGCCAAAGGCATGCGCAACCGGGTGACGTGGACTGTGCAGAAATTCGATCCGCCGACGCTGCTCGAAGTCACCGGCAAAGGCGTCGGCGGCACCAAGTACGGCTTGAAACTGGCGGTGAAACCCGCTGACTCGGGCTCCGCGTTCACCGTCACCCTCAATCTCGGCGGACCGCCGCTGTTCGGCCCCATCGGCTCGGCCGCTGCCCGCGCAGTCAAAGGTGATATCGAGCGCTCGATTCGCAAGTTCGAGGAGTTGTACACCTGAGCGATACGGCGTCGGGTTCATCAGATCCTTCGAACGCTCATTAGGGTTTGAGCATCATGCAACTCGGCGAACGCCTCCTGCGGCTGCTGACGCGTTTCCTGTCGCTGCGCATCATCGTCATCGTCGCGGCACTGTCGGTCGTGGCGTTGGTGATCACGCTCGGCGCGTGGGTGTGGTTCGGGGTGACCAACGACCAGTACAGCCAGCTTGACCGGCGTCTCGACTCGGTGAGCAGCCTCGGCGACATCAGCACACTGCTGCGCACCGCACAGCAAGCCGGCACCGCCGCGCCGGCCCCCGACGGCGGCCTCGTGCGCACGGCGCGCGTCGGCACTGCCACCGTGTCGGTGCCGCGTGAGATCGTGTTGCCGCAGTTCGACGTCGGCTACGCCGACACCACGATCGACGGCGTCGAGTATCGCGTGCGCACGTTCGCCGCGGGCGACGCGATGATCGCGGTGGGTGCGCCGCTTGCCGAAACCCAGCGTCGCATCGACGAACTGCACCGTCGCGTTCTGCTGATCTGCGGCGGCGTGATCGTCGGCACCGTCCTGGTCGGCTGGGTCATGTGGCTGATCATGATCAACCCCTTCCGCATGCTCGCGCAGCAGGCGCGGGCGATCAATGCGCAGTCCAATCCCGACGAGGTCCAGGTGCGCGGTGTACAGGAGGCCGTCGAGATCGCCGAGGCGGTCGAGGGCATGCTCGCGCGCATCGGCGACGAACAGCAGCGCACCAGGGCGGCGCTGGAGTCGGCACGTGATTTCGCCGCGGTCGCTTCGCACGAACTGCGCACGCCGTTGACGGCGATGCGCACGAACCTCGAAGTGCTCTCGACTCTTCAGATGCGCGACGAGCAGCGCACCGAAGTGATCGCCGACGTGATGCGTGCGCAGAGCCGCATCGAGGCCATGCTCTCGGCGCTGGAGCGCCTGGCGCAAGGCGAGTTGACCACACTCGACGACTTCGTTCCGGTCGACATCACCGACCTGCTCGACCGCGCCGCGCACGACGCGATGCGCAACTATCCCGACTTGACCGTGTCACTCGCGTCCTCGACCACGGTCCTCATGGTGGGCCTGCCCGCCGGTCTACGGCTGGTCATCGACAATGCGATCACCAACGCGGTCAAGCACGGCGGCGCAACCGAAATACAGCTCAGCGCAGACAGTTCCGGTGAGGGTGTCGAGATCGCCGTCGACGACAACGGTTCGGGAGTGCCCGAAGAGGAACGCCGGACGATCTTCGAGCGGTTCTCCCGCGGTTCGACCGCTGCACGGTCGGGTTCCGGGCTGGGACTGGCCCTAGTGGCCCAGCAAGCCGATCTGCACGGCGGGACGGCCGTCATGGAGGCCAGCCCCTTGGGCGGCGCGCGTCTGGTGCTACGCCTTCCCGCTCCCAGCTAGCTTCCGGAGACGCGTGCGAGCCCCGGCGCGCGGGCGGCAGCGGGGTTCGGTTTCGGGTTCGGGCCGGAGCGTCTCGACGTGATGACCGCGAGGAAGTCGTGCACTGGGCCGCCGGGCGGCTGACACCTCGGGCCAACCCCTTCTTGTTTCGAACGCAAGTTGTGACGATCGGCCTCAGCTAACTCAAAATCAACGATGCTGCATATTCGGCGCGTTGCTACCTGCGACGCATCGGTCAACACTGACGGCGGAGTTAAATAGCGGATCTTGCCAGCACCAGCCCATTCACCGCCATCCTTAAATTTTCCTGAGGAAATTGCATTGATCTTGAAAGGGAACGGGTACTCCAGCGCCACCTAACAGGACGACGGTGGCCTCGCGCAGCAACGCCGATAACAGCTGACAGGAGTAGGCGAGATGACCCAGCAAGGACTCACACCCGAAGAACTCGCGGCCGAAAGCGCGGTCGCGCTGCCGGACAAAGAAGTGGTCTCGATCCTCGATCTCAACGTCGACGTCGACGTCTTCATCGACGCGGCGTCGCCGATCGACTTGGCCGCTGCGGCCCAGCTCAACGTGGCCGCGCCCATCGACGCGTCCGCGGCGGCGAACGTATTGTCGGAGGGCTCGGGCGCTCAGGCGGAGAACTTCCAGACCGGCTCGGTGGGCCAGGTCCTGGTGGCTGATGCGATCGCGACATCCGACCAGTCGAGCGACATCACTCAAGGCGACGAAGCCGACGGCGACCCCGCGCCTGCACCCGACGACGGCGGCACCGTCGCGGTCGGCGACCTCGGCACGCTCGAGGGCCCGCTGCTCAATGTGGACGTCAACGTCGATCTCGACGCCGACCTCGCGGCGCCGATCGCCGGCGCGGTGGCGGCCAACGCCAACGTGGCCGCACCGATCAGTGCCAGCGTGGCGGCCAACGTCGGCGCGATCGACTCGGACGCGATCGCCTACACCGACCAGGATTTCTCTATCACCCAGGAATTGCGCGGCACGGCTGAGGCCAATGCCAGCCAGGATTCCACCATCGGCCAGGGCACCTCGCAGCCCGACAGTGGCACCACCGCCGGCAATACCAGCGGTGAGTCCGCCAGCGGCGGCAGCACCGGTGGCGACAGCAGCAGCGGCACCAGCGGCAGCGGCAGCGGCAGCGGCAGCAGCAGCGGAGGCACGAGCAGCGGATCTGCGGGCTGATTCCCTGACGCACGGTGACACGAGGAGCAGGTGAGGTGACCACGACCACCGAGGGGTCCGGCGCGGCGCAGGCCGTCCTGCACCGCGCCGAGGGTGTCGAAATGATCGGCGAGATGGCGGGATCCGGTTACCGGGTCCCGCCGTCGCTGGTCCGCCGTGCCGACGGCCAGACCATCCAGCTCACCCCCCTGCTCTACGCGACCCTGCGCGAAGTCGACGGGCACCGCACGGCGGCTGAGGTGGCCGACGCGGTATCCGAGTCGACCGACCGAGCCGTCAGCGAGGACAACGTCGCGCACTTCGTCGAGGAGCAGCTGCGACCGCTGGGCCTCATGGTGCGCGCCGACGGCAGCGAACCGGTACTGAAGAAGCGAAACCCGTTGCTGGGCTTGCGCTTCCGCTACGCCGTCACCGATCCCGACCGCACGAAGAAACTGACCGACCCGTTCCGGTTCCTCTTCCGGCCGGTCGTGGTCGCGGTGTTGCTGGCCGCCTTTGCCGTCGTGTGCTGGTGGGTCTTCTTCCACAAGGGGCTCGCCGCGGCGGCTTACGACGCGTTCGAACGCCCCGGGTTGCTGATCCTGGTTTTCCTCGTCACCATCGTGTCCGCGGGCTTTCACGAATTCGGACACGCCGCTGCGGCACGGTACGGCGGCGCGACCCCAGGTGTGATGGGCGTCGGGCTGTACCTCGTGTGGCCCGCGTTCTATACCGACGTCACGGACTCCTACCGACTGGGCCGGCGCGGGCGGCTGCGCACGGACCTGGGCGGGCTGTATTTCAACGCCGTTGTCGCAGTAGCTATCACCGCTTTGTGGCTGGGGCTGCGTTACGACGCCCTGCTGCTGATCGTTGCCACACAGATCATTCAGATGCTGCGCCAGCTCGCACCGCTGGTGCGGTTCGACGGCTACCACGTGTTGGCCGATCTGACCGGCGTCCCCGATCTCTACGGCCGCATCAAGCCGATCCTGCTCGGGATGCTGCCGTGGCGTTGGCGCGACCCCGAACCCCGCATGCTCAAGCCGTGGGCCCGGATCGTGGTGACCGTCTGGGTGGCTGTCGTCGTCCCGCTGTTGATTGCGATGCTCGCTCTGGCGGTCGTCACCCTGCCGAGGCTTCTCGGCACAGCGTGGGCGAGCCTGCACAGGCAGCAGGACGTACTGGCCACCGCCTGGGCCGATGGCGATCTGATCCAGGCGACCGCGCGGGTGCTGGCCATCATCGCGATCATCATCCCCGTGGCGGGCGTGATCTACCTATTGATCCGGTTCGCCCGGCAGAGCATCTTGACGATCCGGCGTGCGACGGCGGACAAGCCGTTGAAGCGCGCCGCGGCAGCGGTATTCGGCGTGGCCGTGCTCTGCGGTATCGGCTACGCGTGGTGGCCGGACGAGGGCACGTACCGGCCGATCGAGGCCTCCGAGCGCGGCGCCCTCGGCGACATCGTCTTCGCGCTGGGACTCCGGGAGATGCCGGATTCGACCCGAACCGCCGACGCCGCAACACGTCCCGTCGCCGCGACCAGGACGCTGGCCGCGGGGCAGCAGGGTACGGTCTGGGCGCTGTGGGACAACGGCACCGCGACCCCGACGGTCAACTCGCCACAGCTGGCCGTCATCCTGGTACCCAAGACGCCTTCTGCAGCCGTCGCCAACGGCGGTGGCGGTGGTGGTGTCTATGCGCCGACAACGGCGGCGGACCAGGGCTGGGTCTTCCCGTTCGACCGGCCGTTGGCGCCCGAAGACGGCGACAACCAGGCGCTCGCGGTCAACACCACCGACGGCACAGTCGAGTACGACGTCGCCGTCGCGATGGTGTGGCAGACCGACGAGGACTACGCGCTGAACGTCAACGAGGCCCACGCCTACGCGTCGTGCAATGACTGCGCGGCGGTCGCCGTTGCTTACCAAGTGGTGTTCGTCATCGACGAGGACGACTCCAACGACAACGTTGCGGTACCACAGAATCTGGCCGGAGCGTTGAACTACGACTGTGTCAACTGCCT
Organism: Mycobacterium deserti; assembly: GCF_025345615.1. GTDB lineage: Bacteria > Actinomycetota > Actinomycetes > Mycobacteriales > Mycobacteriaceae > Mycobacterium > Mycobacterium deserti. The sequence goes on along the minus strand of NZ_JAODWD010000007.1, from coordinate 33,961 downwards.
GACGTACGCGGTGGCGCAGCAGTTGTTCGTCACGCTCGATGAACCGCTGTCGCCGGAGGCGAAAGCCGAACTCGACGAGGTGTGGGAGGAGGTCGGCCTGTACGCCGCCAAGGTCCAAGCCGGCGAAATCAAGGATCTCGACACCATCGCGCCGACACTCGAGGGGTACACGACGCGGATCAAGGAGATAGTCGAGAAGGACCAGCCCGGCACATTCCCCACCACGCAGACGTCGACCGCGCAGCCCACCACCACCGCACCGCCCACGGCCGTGACACCTTCGGCTACTACGGTTGCACCGCCGAGCAGCTCAGCGCCTGAGCCGACGTCCGCCGCCGACGCCACCGCGCCGCCCGAATCGACGTCGACCGATACCACGGCGGGTTCGACGGCCAGCGTCAACCCCACCGCAACCAGCGAACCGACGACGGGCAACACCACCGAAGGTGCGACAACCGGTGAGTCCACCACCGATTCCACGACTGGCGGCACAGACACCGGCGGAACGACGTCCGACGGATCGACCTCGGACGGTAGCGACACGGCTTCCTGATCAGGTGCTGCGAATGTATTGCGCGACAATCGCAGCCAACTCCGGACCCTTCTGCTCGGCGACGAAGTGCCCGGCACCCGCGATGGTCGTGTGAGCCTGGCCCCGGGCGCCGGGCACATGAGTCCGGAAGACCTCGTCCCACCCCGCAGTCGCCGGATCGCCGTCGGAGTAGGCGGTGAGGAACGGCCGCTCCCACTCGGATAACGCCGCCATGGTGGCGCGGCCGATTTTCGCACCAGGGTCGTTGCGCGTCAACGGAATCAACGCGATCATCTGCCGCAGCCCGGCCTTGTAATCGCGGTCCGGGAACGGGGCGTCGTAAGCGGCGAGCACGCCTGCGTCGAGCGGGCCTGCCACGGCGTCGAGAAACACACTCGCAACGATGTCCGGCGACCGCGCATAGAACGCCACGTAATCGAGGAGCGTCTCCTGCAACATCACCCGGCCGTCGTCCACGCCGTGGTGCGCCCATGCCAAGCGACCGGCCAATGCGGGGTCACACGTGTGCAGGATCGTGTTCGTCGCGACCACGCGCGCGAAGCGGTCGGGATCGCGGGCCAGCACGCTCAGGCCGATCGGGCCACCCCAGTCCTGGACCACCAGCGTCGCATCAGACAGGCCCAGTCCGGTGACCAACCCGTGGACCCAGTCGATGTGGCGGGCGAAAGTGTAGGCCGTCGGATCGGTGAGCTTGTCAGAACGTCCGTAGCCGATGTGATCGGGCGCGATGACCCGAATTCCGGAATCGGCAAGCACCGCAATCACACTCCGGTACATGTACGACCACGTCGGTTGGCCGTGCAGCAGCACGCACACCGGCCCGTCGGCCGGTCCAGCGTCGACATAGTGCATCCGGACCCGCGGCACACCCGCTGCGGTGACGCTCCGATACTGCGGTGGGAACGGGTACCCGGGCAAGCCGGCAAATCTGTCGTCGGGAGTCCTGCGTACCTCCATGCCTGCGGGCGCCTCAGTCCTCCTTGCGGATCAGCCGCTGCAGCGCCTCGCGGTCGGAGGCGAGCAGCTCCTCGATGCGCGGCTTGTTGACATCGGCGACGATGATCTCACCGACCTCCTGGTAGACGTCGCTGAAGATGCCGTGCGACTTCATCTTCTCGGTCTGGTAGATGTTGTCCTCCGTCGGCGTGACGTAGTAGACGATCTCAGCCTTGAAGCGGTGGATCAGCCACAGGTGGATGATGTCCATCAGCCGCTTCTGGCGCAGCTTCTCGGCGAAGGTGTTCTGGTCGCGCACCGTCAATATGCTGCGGCCGTGACGATCCTTGATGGGGTCGACGATCGCGTTCGCCAGCTTTTCTTCCTCGCCCTCGCCGCGCTCTCCGTAGATGCCGAGTTCCAGTACGTCCGAACCCGGACGCGTCGGGCGCAGTTGCACCCGCAGTTTCTCGCCTAGTTGGTAGTGGTCGCTCCACAGCGTCAGCCATTCCTCCAGCAGCTTCTTCGGCACCTCGGTCTGCACGAGATGCTGGTGCTGAGTGGAACCCTTGCCCATGGACTTGGTGGTCGCCGTGCGGCCGGAGGAGGCAGCCAGCGCCGCGTCGCTGCGCGGTCCACCTACCAGGGTTTGCGGTGTGCGGTAGGGAGATTCGACCAACCGCATCTTGCGCTGCAGCCGGGCCAACGCCAGCATTCCGTCCTGTCTCAGCGCGGTCGCGAACTCTTCAGAGGCTACGCCGTCGACCTGATGCCCGCCGTAGGTGATGAAGTTAAAGACGAACCCCATCTTTCCCAATTCCTCAGGGAAGGCTCGCATCTCGTCGTCTGTCATGCCGGTGGTGTCCCAGTTGAACGAGGGGGACAGGTTGTAGGCCAGCATCTTGTCGGGGAACTGGGCATGGATCGCCTCGGCGAACTCCCTGGCGTCGGCCAGGTCGGCGGTCTTGGTCTCCATCCAGAGGATGTCGGCGAACGGCGCCGCGGCAAGGCTCTTGCCGATCGCATACGGGATGCCGCCGCGAACCTGGTAGTAGCCCTCGGGCGTCTTGGCCAACTCGCAGTCCCAGCCGACGGCTGCGCCGAGCTCTCTGGCCTTTTCACGGGCGGTGTACATCGGTGCCCGCTGCGCGAACGCGCGCCACTCGGAGACGCTCATGTCGAGCGGCTCACCCTCGCTCTCGCGGAACTCGAGCAGCTCGGCCACAGCCTCGCCGTATGTCATGAGCCCCGCGTCCACCTGCCAGGCGTCGACGAACTTGGACTCGACCTCGTCGAACAACGCGTCGATCGAGCCGTCTGCGCGATCCTGATAGGCCGAGGCCGCCTCGGCAACGGCGGCGGTGATGCCGTGCCCCTCCAGCCACGCGTTGGCGACCGCGTACTCACCGTCGGGCAGCGCGTAGAGCAGGTGACCGTTGAGCTCGGTGACACCGCGCTCGTAGAACCCCCGCATCATCGCCAGGTAGCAGGACTTGTACGACGGAATCTTGAGATTGGTGACGCCCAGCAGGAACGGCTGGTCGCGCTCGTCGGCGCGGCTGTCGATCAGGTTGGCCGCTTCGGCGTCGGTGCGGGCGACGATGATGCCGGGCACCTTCATCACGTCGAGTTGGAAGCGAGCGGTGTTGAGCCGCTTGATCTGCTCATCCGACGGCACCAGCACCTTGCCACCCTGGTGGCCGCACTTCTTCGTGCCGGGGCGTTGGTCTTCGATGTGGTATCCGGGCACACCTGCCTCGACGAAGCGCCGAATCAGGTTGCGCACGTGCGGGTCTCCACCATGACCGGTATCGGCGTCGGCAATGATGAACGGACGGAAGTCGACCGCAGGGGTGGTCGCGCGCTGCTTGTCGTCCATCTGCAGGCGCAGGTACTGCTGGTTGCGGTCGGCGGTCAGAAGCGCACGCACCAGGCCTGCGGCCTCCTCAGGCACCTGGCTGAGCGGGTAGCTCGCCAGGTCAGGGCCGGGGTCCTCGGTAGTAGAGCCCTTGGCCGAGGTCGCCCAGCCGCCGAGGTAGATCCCCTCGATGCCCATGCGCTTCATCGTCACCGCCTGCCCCGGCGAGTACGGGCCGAAGGTGGTGATGCTCTTCTTCTGGGCGTACAGCTCGCGCAGGCGTTCGTAGAACGCGACGGCCGCCTCGCGCGCCACGATGTGGTCACTGGGGATCGTGCCCCGTTGTTCCACCACCTGGCGGGCTGAGTAGAGGCGGATGATGCCCTCGAATCGTCCGCTGTCGAAGTACCGCTGTGTGGCGGCGACGTCCTGGTCGAACGGCGTTTGAGGCGCGGCGCCCGTTTCGATGATGGCCATGAATCCACACTAGAACGCGCCGTTCATGCACAAAGGCGTATTCAGCAGGGCCGCTCGCGCCAGGCGCGAGGAGACGTGCCGTGCACCCGTCGGAACAGCCTGCTGAAGTACCCCGGGTCGGCGATCCCGACTCGTCGGGCCACCTCTTGGACCGGCAGGTCGGTGCCGGCGAGCAGACGGCGGCTCTCCGCCATCCGGCGCTCGATGATCCACTCCTGCACCGTCCGCCCTGTGCGTCGGCGCACGACTGTGGTCAGGTGGCCCGGCGTCATGCCGACTTCGTTCGCGACATCACGAAGCGACAGTGGCTCGGTGTGCCGTCGGTCGATCACCGCGAACACCTCGGCGAGCATCGGCTCACCGCTGTGGCGCAGGTCGCCGACGACGTCGCCCGCCATTCGGGCGAGGTCGATCAGCAACAGCGTGAGATGCGCGAGCGCGGCCTGTCGGTAACCCTCCGTCCGCACGTTGAGTTCTGTCTCGATCGCCCTGATCGCCGCGTTCCACGCGGGGCGGCGGGCCGACGGCAAGGTCAGTTTGAGTAGGCCGCCGACCTCGCCGTGGAGAAACGGGAACAGCAGCGGATGCGCCCGCCAGGCCGGCCAACCCGTCTCGGCGTCCGCGCCCAGTGCCGCGGGATCGAAGAACACGCCGACACCCTCGTCGGATCGGCTCACCTCGGCCGGGTCGACCACTTCTCCCGCAGCTACGACGTAGACCACTCCCGCCGCACCGTCGTACCACAGCACGGGGAAGTCGTGGATGTGGCGACCGACGTCGATCGTGTCGTGACCGGCGCGCACCAGCGAGACGGGCGGGGTCTGCGGGTCGGACCGGTATCCGTACGTCGGTACGCCGCCGCGGTGACGGATCAACCGCGACGGCACGTTCACGATCGCCAAAGATAGTCCAAGTTCAGCCCACTATCACTCAACACCGTTGTCAATAGCGGGTTCACCATGAATGTATGACCGAACATCATCCACGTTCCGTAACCGGAACTCTACGCAATAGACACGACTACCTACCCGCCGCCGGCCACGACCTGTTGCTGCCCGGGTACGACCTGTTGACCCGCGCACTGGGGATGACCAAGGGGTACGCCACCCTGATCGAGCAGGCGCGCCTTGCCGACGGCATGTCGGTACTCGAAGTGGGTTGCGGCACGGGAAGCGTCATCTCGCGCGCCAAGCGCACCCGTCCCGGCATCGACGCCGTCGGCAGCGATCCTGACCCGCGTGCACTGGCCCGAGCGCAGCGCAAGGCGCGCAACCTCGGGATCAAGTTCGACCGCGGCTACATTCAGAAGCTGCCGTACCGCGACGGGCAGTTCGACCGCGTTCTGTCGTCGATGATGTGGCATCACCTCGATGAGGACGTGAAAGCCGAAGCAGCGCAGGAGATCTTCCGCGTGCTTCGGCCCGGTGGGGAACTGCACCTGGTCGACATCGGCGGCGACATGAGCGCCGACGACGGCCTGCTGGCGCGCCGCATGATGCATGGTCCACATGCCCAGGGCAACCTCGGCGACGCGATCCCGCGGCGACTCAACAGCGCCGGCTTCGACTGCACGCCGGTGGCGACGCACCGCCTGCGACTCATCGGCAGGGTCACGTTCTTCCGGGCGGTCAAACCAGCGTGACGGGGCGCCAGCGACAGCGTAGGGAGAACTACTGCACAGGGTTGGTCAGCGACGCGAGCTCGTCGCCGAGTTCACAGCGCACGACGTCACCGGACGAAATGCCCACCGCGCCCGGGGTTCCCGTGGACAAGATGTCGCCGGGATAGAACGGCATCACCTGACTGTGGAAGCTGAGCAATTCGGCGGGGGAGAACGTCATGCCCGACACGGTGTCCTCGCGATGCACGACGTCGTTGTGCACGGTCGCGACGCGTAGGTCTTCCAGTGGACCGTGCGCGAGCGCCTCGTCGAGCGTGATGAGGTCCGGGCCGAACGCGAAGAACGTCGGATAGTTCTTCACCCGCGTCAGGTAGCGGGGGTTCTCCAGCAGCACCGCCTCGGCGGTCTGGTCGAGTACCGGCACCACACCGGCCACGTACGACATCGCTTCGTCGACGTCGACCTGATAGCACGTACGCCCGATGACCAGGCCCAGCTCGGCTTCGGAGGTCACCTTGCCGATTCCGGGCGGCACGATGATCGGTTGCCCAGGTCCGACAATGGTGTGATCGCCCTTGAGGAACGACGCAGGCGAGCTGCGGGGCGCCTGCTCGCCGAGGTCTCCGGCGTGGGCGCCGTAATTGAGCCCGATCCCGAGAATTTTCCTCGGCCTGGTCCACGGCACGCTCACCGGCGCGTCGGCGTTGACGCAGTCCTCGTCGCGGACGCCGACCGCGATGGCCGTGGCGAGTTCGCCAAGGCGCTCACTGGCCAGCAGCGACAACAGATCTGACGGACCGTGGGTCAGCACTCGGTCGATGCGCGCGAGCCGGCCGTCGGCCAGTGCGACGCAGGCGACCTGCTCATCGGCTGACTGGACAGTTCGGATACGCATCGGACTCCTTGGTTGGTTGAGGTCGGCTCACACGACGCTGCGGATCAGCCCGCCGTCGACGCGAATCACCGAACCGGTGATATACGAGGCTCTTTCGCTACACAGGAACGCGGCGACGTCGGCGTATTCCTCGGGGCGGCCGTAGCGCCGAAGCGCCATCGTGGCCGCGCTGTCACGCATCACCTCGTCGCGGGACCGGCCTTCGCGGCTCGCCTTCTTCTCGTCGAGGAATCGGGTCCGGTCGGTCTCGATTCGGCCGGGAACGATGATGTTCGACGTCACACCGTCACCGCCGACTTCATCGGCGACGGTCTTCGACCATGCATGCAAGCTGGCCCGCAGTGTGTTCGACAGTCCGAGATTCGAGATGGGCGACAGCGCACCCGACGACGTGGAGGTCAGGATGCGACCCCAGCCGCGCTCGCGCATGCCCGGCAGGACACGGTCGGTCAGCGCGATCACCGACAGGATCATCTGCTCGAAGCTGGTGCGCCAGATCGAAACATCTTGACCCGCCGCAGAAGTGGGAGGCGGGCCGCCGGTGTTGTTGACCAGGATGTCGACCGGCCCCAGCGCGCGCTCCACTTCGGCCACAGCCGAATCGATTCGTTCGAGCTCGACCAGGTCCCATGCCAGCGGCAGCGTCTTGGCGCCGGCGGCCTGGGCGGTCGAGGCCGTGGTGGCCAACTTGTCGGTGGAGCGCCCGGCGACGGCGACGTTGACGCCCTCCTCGGCGAGCCGCACCGCGATGGCGCTGCCGAGCCCACCGCTCGCGCCCAGCACCAGAGCCGTACGTCCAGAGATCCCGAGATCCATTGTGACTCCTACTCTTCAGCGGCAGACATCGGCGGGCAGGGCGGCGAGGTGCTTGTCCAGCAGCGGCACCAGTGAGCCCGGCAGCGGCCTCGCCGGCGGACGCACGCGCCCACAGGCGATCACACCGCGCCGTCTCAGCACTTCTTTGCGGATGGCGAGGCCGACCTTCAGCTGCCCTTCGAAGTTGGCCAACGGCAGCCACGGCGCCCAAACATCTCTGGCCGCGTCGAAGCCGCCCTCGCGGTGGGCTCGCAGCACCGCGGCCAGCGCGGCGGGGTGGCTGAACCCCGTCATCGCGCCTGCCGATCCGGCGGCCAGTTCATCGAGCAATCCGACACCCCCGAGTCCGCCGAACACCGGGACGTCCAGTCGAGGCGCAAGGTGCGCGATCGCCACCGACGTGGGCGGGGTTTCGGACTTGACCCCGACGACGAACGGACAGGCCGCGACGATGGCGACCACCTGTTCGTCGGTGACGGTGACACCGGAGACGACGGGATAGTCCTGCGCCAGTACGCCGATGCCTGTGGCGTCGTGCAGGGCTCGCAACGAGGCGGCAGCCACCGCGGGATCGCTGTCGGCGATCTGTGCCATCAGCGCGACGGGCGGACGGGGCACGGCCTCGAGCAGGCGCCGCGCCTGCGCGACGACCGCCTCCGGTTCCCGTTCGGAGAGGCCGAGGACATACGGCAGGCCGGATGAGGTGGCGACGGTGTAGGCGACGGCATCGGCTTCGTCGGGCCGAAGCGAGGCCGCCTCGCCGAACACGCCCAGTGCGACCAGACCGTCGCAGCCGTCGTCACCGAACGTCGCGACCTCGTTGCGCAGCGAGGCCAGGTCGAGCCCGAGGTCGTCTTTGAACGGTGTCGCCAGAACTCCCCAGAGGCCTTCGGACAGCGATGGTTCCACTCAGTTTCCTCGGTTCTCGATCGTGGTGACGACGTGTTCGGCGATCGCGAGCGCCGATGTCGCCGCAGGCGACGGCGCGTTGCGCAGCACGGCGATCCGGTCGCGGAAGCTGATCCGGAAGTCGTCGACCAGGCCGCCGTCGGGGTCCATCGCCTGCGCGCGGATACCCGCGCGGCCGGGCAACACGTCGTCGTCGCGCAGTTCAGGGACATACGCACGCGCGGCCGCCACGAACCGCCGCTTGCTCAGCGATCCGTACATCTCCCGCACACCGGTGCGCCAGTGCTGACGGGCGAAGCGCCAGAACGCAGGCGTGCGGGCGACGCCGGCGAGGTCGGGCACCGATACCTTGCCCCACGTGTAGCCCTCGCGAGCCAGCGCCAGCACGGCGTTCGGCCCGATCAGCACCTCACCGTCGACCCGGGGCGTGACGTGCACCCCCAGAAACGGGTAGCGCGGGTCGGGCACCGGGTACACCAGGCCGTTGACCAGGCCCCGCCGTTCGGGTTTCAGCGCGTAGTACTCACCGCGGAACGGCATGATCACCGGGTCGGGCTTGTCACCTGCCATCTGGGCGAGTCGGTCGCTCTGCAATCCGCCGCAGACGACGACGTGGTCGAACGGGTTCTCGGCGGTGCTGCCCCCGGTGCGTGCGCTGATCACCACCTCGGCGCCGACCGACCGCATACCCACGACCTCGTGACCGAGCAGGATCTTCGCCCCTGCCGCGGCGGCATCAGCGGCCAGCGCCTGCGTGACCTCGGCGAAGTCGACGATCGAGGTGGACGGCGAGTGCAGGGCGGCGACGCCGCGCACGTGAGGTTCCAGTTCGTGCAGTTCCTCGGCGCTGATGATGCGCACGCCGGGAACACCGTTTGCCTGCGCCCGCTCGAGGATGTCGCCGAGGCGCCCCCGTTCGGCCTCGTCGAGTGCGACGAGAACCTTGCCGCACGCGATCCGGCGGATCCCGCGTTCGGAGCAGAACTGCTCGAGTAGGCCGACACCGCGGCGGCACAGCACGGCTTTGATCGAGCCAGGCTGGTAGTAGAGCCCGGCGTGGACCACCCCGCTGTTGCGCCCGGTCTGGTGCGCGGCGAGACGGTCCTCCTTCTCGAACAGCGTCACCTCGGCCGTCGGCCGTCGGCGCAGGATCTCGCGGGCCACGGCGACGCCGACGATGCCACCACCGACGACGGCGACACGGTCGCTCATCGACCGCCCCCTGCGTACTCGGCGAACACGTCGGTTTGGTCGGCCCCCAATGCCGGGGGCGCTTCGCGTCGCGGGTCACCGCCGTCGGAGAACAGCAGGGGGGAGGCCGGAACGTCGAGGTCTCCCAACGTGGGGTGGGGCAGCGTCAACACCATTGATTCGCGGACCTGTTGCCAGTCATAGACCTCGGGCACGGTTCGAATTCTTCCTGCGGGCACACCTGCATCATCCAGGGCAGCGAGCACCTCCGCGGCGGGACGGTCGGAAAGCAGCGTGTCGATCTCCTTCTGCAACGCGTCGGCGCGGGCCACGCGGTCGTCGTTGGTGGCGATGTCGGAGCGGTCGGTATCGAGTCCGACGATCGGCGCGAACTTGCGCCACAGCGTTTCGTTTCCGACGGCGATGACGATGTCGGCGTCCACGCAGCTGAACACCCCGTAGGGCGCGATCGACGGATGCCGGTTACCGGTCAGCACCGGTTCGACGCCTGCGCCGAGCCAGCCGACGCCGTGGAACACGTGAACGCCGACAACCGCCGCCAGCAAAGAGGTTTCGACGTGCTGCCCACGCCCCGTGTGTTCGCGGGCGCGTAGTGCGGACATCACTCCGAAAGCACCGAACAGTCCCGCGAGGATGTCGGCGATCGGAATGCCCACTCGTTGTGGTGAACCGCCCGGCACGCCGGTCAGCGTCATCAGCCCCGCCTCCGCCTGCACGATCTGGTCGAAACCGGGCCGCTTGCCGTCGGGGCCGCCGCGGCCGAACCCGGTGATCGACAACGTGACCAGCCTCGGATTGAGCTCCCGGAGCTGATCGAGTCCCAGCCCGAGGCGCTCGAGGACCCCCGGTCGGTAGTTCTCGACCAGGACGTCGGCGCTGGTGGCCAGCCACCGCAGCCGGTCGGCACCCTCACCGGTCTTGAGGTCGAGAACCACAGAGCGCTTGTTGCGGTTCGCGCTCATGTAATAGGCCGACTCCCTGGCGCCGTTGCGCGCGACGTACGGCAACCACTTGCGGCTGTCGTCGCCGGCCGGCGGTTCGACCTTCACGACGTCGGCGCCTGCGTCGGCCATCATCATGGTGGCGTACGGTCCGGCCAGCGCACGGCTGAGATCAACCACACGGAGGTCGGCCAACGGTCGGCGTGCGGTCACCCGCGTCCTCCCATCAGTTTCAGGCCGACCGTCATCAGCACGATCACCGAGGTGATCCGCAGGACGTGCACAGTCAGCACAATCGGAACGTTGGCACCCGCGCCCGCCGACAAAGCGCCCATCTGGGCGATGCCGCCGGGCGCCGTGGCCAACAACGCGGTCAACGAGTCGAAAGAGGTGAACTTCCACAGCAGCCACGCCGCGACCAGTCCGAAGACCAGAAACGCCACCACGGTCAGGACGATCGGCACGGCCGCGGCCTTCAGCTGGGCCAGCGTGTCGGTGTTCACGCCGATGCCCAGAAGCCAACCGAGACAGGCATACACGATCCACCGTCCCGCCGAGCCGAAGTCGAATGCCGACGAGGTGAAGATGTTCACCAGCGCTACACCCACCATCGCGCCCAGCAGTGGCGCGGCAGGCAGATGCAGGAGCGTTGCCAGTGCGGCGCCGAGGAGGGCCGCCGCGGCGGTGAGCAGCAGTGAGCCGACGTTCATCTAGACGCGTTCGCGGTCGTTGTCGTCGCCCGTCTGTGCCGCAGCCGCCGCCTGCGCCCGTCGACGAGACGAAACCTTCTGCAGGGCAAGCTGACCGGCGCGACGAACCGGATCGGAGAGCAGCGGGATGGTGAGCAGGAACACGATGAAGACCAGGATTCCCACCGACGTGCCGCGTTCGACGAAGACACCCAGACCGCCACCTGAGATCAACATCGTCTGCCGCAGCGTCTCCTCGGCGAGCGGCCCGAGGACCAGCGCGATGACAAGTGCCGCGGCGGAAAGTCCGTACTGCCGCATGAAGAATCCGAGGACGCCGCACGCCAGCATGATCTGGACGTCGACGAGACTCTTGTTGACGGCGAAGGTACCCAGCACACACAGCACGATGATGATCGGACCGAGAACCCGGAACGGCACTCGTGCGATGCTTGCGAACCCCGGGATGCAGAACACGTTGACGAACAACAGCATCACGTTGCCGAGGAACATGCTGGCGATCAACCCCCACGCGAACTCTGGGTTCTGCTCCATCAGCAGCGGACCGGGCTGCAGACCCCACATCAGGAATCCACCGAGCAGCACGGCGGTGGCGCCGCCGCCGGGGATGCCGAGCGTGAGCAGGGGGACCATGGCACCCGACGACGCGGCGTTGTTGGCCGCTTCGGGACCCACCAAGCCGGGCATTGCGCCCTTGCCGAACTTCTGCGGCGTGCGCGAGACGGACTTTTCGACGTTGTAGGACATCAGCGAGGCCACCGTGGCCCCTGCACCGGGGGTGACGCCGACACCGAAGCCGAGGAACGACCCCCGTAGCGTCGGCCCGATCGACTCGCGGAGATCTTTGCGGGTGGGCCAGAATGCGCGATTGCGCGCAGAAACTCCGAAGAATTCGAGCTTCTCGAGATGCCCACCCCGCCATAGTGTGTGCAGCACCTCACCGACCGCGAACAGTCCGATGGCGACCGGGATGAAGTCGACGCCGTTGATCAATTCGACCGAGCCGAAGGTGTATCGCTGCTCACCGCCGCCGATGTCGATGCCGATTGTTCCGATGGCGAATCCTATGAGGGCCGACAAGGCGCCGAGAAGCTTGTTGCCGCGAAGGATCACGATGACGGTGAGCAGGCCGGCGATGACTACCAGAAAGTACTCCGGCGGCCCGAACGTCTTGGCGAACGCGGCGGTCGCCGGGGCCGCGAAGGTGATGAGCAGTGCACCGATGGTGCCCGCGACGAACGACGCCAGAGCCGCCATCACCAGCGCGGGCCCGGCGCGGCCCTGTTTTGCCAACGGATATCCGTCGAAAGTGCTTGCTACTGTGGCGGATTCACCCGGCGTGTTGATCAGCACGGATGTTATCGTGCCGCCGTACATCGCGCCGTAGTAGACGGCGGCCAACATCACGATCGCACCCGTCGGATCGAGTCCGAAGGTCACGGGCAGCAGGATCGCCAGACCGGCCGACGGTCCGACGCCGGGAATGACGCCGACGATCATCCCGATCAGCACGCCGAAGACGAGCAGAAGCAGGTTCTGCACCGTCCACAGTGTGGCTATTCCGGTCATCAATTCAGTCATGTCTCACCTCACCCGAGCGGCAGGATGCCCTGCGGCAGACCTACGTTCAGGCCGGTCTGGAAGGCCAGATACAAGAGGACGGGTACTGCGACGGCGATGACGACGGCACGAATGTGGTGCTCCGGGTCCAGGAACCACAGCGTCACACCCAGGAACAGGACGCCGGCGAGGACGGCGCCGAGGATGCCGAACAGGCCGACGAACAGTGCAGCGGCGATGACGAACCCGATCAGGGCGACCGGATGCCGCCCGAGGTCAGGCTCGGCGGCCTCGTCGGCCGCCTCGGCCTGTGTGACGGTCTTGTCCGCACGGCGCGTGAGGATCTCGCGCACCCCCGCGACCAGGGTAACCACCATGGCGGTGAAGCCGAGAATCCGCGGGAAGAACCCGGGACCGATCCGGCCCGCCTGGGTGCGCCACTCCATGCCCATCGCCATCTCGGTGTAGAAGGCGAAGACGACGAGCAGCACACCCAGGAACGTCAGCTTGGGCCAGTCGATCTTGTGGTTGTCCCGTGTCGCCGAGACATTCACGGGGGCGGAGCGGGGTGCGGTTGCCGTCACAGCGCTCCCTGCTCCTTCAACGTCGTCTCGAACTCGGCCGTGGTCTTCTCGAGATAGGCGGTGAAGTCGTCGCCCCACAGTTCGTCCTTGGTCAGGTAGTTCTGCTCCAGGTACTGCGTCCACTGATCGGACTTGACCACTTGCTGCATGGTCTTGATCCACCAGTCGCGCGCATAGTCCGGCACCTCGGGCGGCAAGATCAGGCCGCGCGGCATCGACGGCAGGTCGGCCATTCCCTTCTCGGCGCCCGTCGGAATATCGGGCAGCGCTGCGAGGCGCTCCTTGCCGGTGAACAGCAACGGTGTCATCTCTTTGGCCTCGACCTGGCCCAGAATCGATCCGGGATTGGAGACCATCGCGTCGAGCGCGCCGCTCAGCAGCGAGGTCTGCACTTGGCCCTCTTCGTTGTAGGGCACGTACTCGATCTCGTAGCCGGCGTGCTCGGCGATCAGCGACTGCAGGATGAAGTCGACGTTCACGGTGCCGATCCCGCCGACAACGACCTTGCCCTTGCCCTTGGCGAAGCTGACCCAATCCTCGAAGGTTTTGATGTTGCTCTTGCCGTCGACGAGTAACAGCGCGTCGTCGGTGGCCATCAGACCGACGTGGGTGAAGTCCTTGTACGTCCAGCCCGGGTCCGATTGAAGTGGTGTGGTGAGAAACGAGCCCGAGGTGGTCGAAATGTTGTAAGGGTCACCGGCTTTGGACATGAGGTAGCCCCAGCCGGTCGCCCCACTGCCGCCCTCGCGGTTCTTCACCGAGATGTTGGCGGGGTAGAGTTTCTCGTCCTGAATGATCTGGACGAGCTTGCGGGCCATCATGTCGTTGCCGCCGCCCGGTCCGAACGCGATCGTCCAGTCGAGGTCTTGGGATGGGTAGTCCTCCGCGGAGCCGGAACCTCCGCCGGAGCCGCTACATGCCGACAGCACAAGGGCCACGACGGCGAAGACTGTCGTCAACAAGACTTTCAGTCGCATGGTGTTTCTCCTCGTTGAGTGGGTGGGTTTAGGTCGTTGCGTCGTGTCGAAACCACGAGCCGGAAGCCACTGCCGCGAGCCGTCCCTGCTCGTCGACCATTCGCGACTCGAGCGAGACGATGCGGCGACCGCCTCGCAAAATGCGACCGGTGCAGACCACATCGGTGGTGACGGGTCGCAGGAAACGCATCTCCATCTGGATGGTCGAGCCCGCGGACAGGTACCGCTGGCACGCATGTCCCATCGAGATGTCCAGCGCGGTCGACAGCACACCGCCGTGCATCGCACCGCCGGCGTTGCAGAGGTGCGACGCGAAAGGCAGTGTCACCGTGCATGATTGATCGTCGTCGTGATAACCAATCGACAATCCCAGGAAGTGGATGAGGAAGTAGCGGCCGAACTCGGGTGCGGCGACTTCAGCCGCATACTGTGCCGCCTCGACCGGACCGGGCGTCGAACGAACAGAATCGGTGGTGGTCATGACCAGGTGAACCTCGGCGGGCGCTTCTCCAGGAAGGATCGAACGCCCTCGGCGTAATCCTCGGTGTCGAAGGACGAGTTGCGGATGTCGATGGTGACCTCGTCGTCGTCGGTCTGGCCGGCGAGCACCAGGTCGACGATCCTCTTGGCCGACCGCACGCTGAACTGCGCGCGTGTCGTGACGAGCTTTGCGAACTCGTAGGTGTGCTTCTCGAGGTCGTCGGCGGGCAGGAGTTCGTCGATGAGCCCGAGCCGCAACGCGTCTTCGGCGTAGACGTGTTGGCCCGAGTAGAGGATCCACTTGGCGCGCGAGGGTCCGACGACGTCGACGAGCCGCTTGGTCGACTCGAGGCTGTAGACCAGACCGAGCTTGGCAGGCGTGATGCCGAACCGGGACCGTTCGTCGGCGAACCGGATGTCGCATGCCAGGGCGATGCCGCAGCCGCCGCCGATGCAGTAACCGTGCACCATCGCGATGGTGGGTTTGGCGAACCCCTCGATCGCGTGCTCCGCGGCGGCGACGTGCTCGTTGTAGGCCTTGGCCGACGCGCTGTTGCCCCGCACCTGTTCGAACTCGCTGATGTCGGCGCCTGAGGCGAAGCTGCGGGTGCCGGCACCCCTGACGACGACGACCTTGACTGCCGAGTCGGCTTCCAGCGCAGCGAAGATCTCGGGAAGACGGCGATACATGCCGAGCGAGATCGCGTTGTGGCTGTCGGGCTTGTTCAGCACGACCGTGGCGATCGCGTCGTCGCTCTCGACGAGAATTCCGTCGCTCATGCGGTGCGTCCTTCCTGCAGTTCCGGGTGGGCGTCATACAACGTTCCGTCGGTGAAAAGTCGCTCCAGTTCGTCGCTTTCGACACCCAGCTCGGCAAGAACGGAGGCGGTGTGCTGGCCGAGCCACGGTGCGGGTGACCGCACGCTGAACTCGAGATCGGAGAAACGCGTCGGCGGTGCGATGGTCTTCATCGGTCCGATGATGGGATGTTCGATGTCGACGACCATGCCGCGCTCCTGCACGTGCGGGTCGGCCAGCGTCTCCTCGTACGTCAACACCGGTCCGCCGGGAACACCCGCCACATCGAGGCGGTCGACCCACGCATCGGTCGGCAATGTCGTTGTGATCGCTTCGATTTCACGTTCCAAGTCGTCGAGGTGCGCCATCCGTGCGGGCAGGTCGACGAACCGGGGATCATCGGCCCAGTCCGGCCGCTTGAGAACGTCGTTGATCAACCGCAACCACAGACGGTCGGTGTTGGCGCCGATCGTGACGTAGCCGTCGGCGGTTCGGTAGGCCTGGTATGGCGCGGAGCGACGGTGCCTGGTTCCCGTCTGGGCGGGCGTCTCGCCGTTACCGAAGTACGCACCGGATTCCCACACCGTCCACGCCAGACCGGCGTCGACAAGCGAGATGTCCATGTACTGGCCTGCGCCCGACTGCCGCCGGTTCATTTCCGCGGCCAGAATGGAGTAGACCGCCGTCGCGCCCGCCGCGATGTCGTTGATGGCGATGCCGACCTTGGTTGGTTTGCCGTCGGGATGCCCGGTCATTCGAAGGAATCCGCCGATGCCCTGCGCCATGATGTCGAACCCGGGGCGGTCGCGGTACGGGCCGGTCTGGCCGAATCCGCTGATCGAGCAGTACAGGATGTCGTCGCGCACCTTGCGCATCGAGTCGTAGTCGATGCCGAGGCGTCGGGTGACACCGGGCCGGAAGTTCTCGATCACCAGGTCGGCACCCGCGGCCAACTGGAGGAACAGTTCGCGGCCACGATCGTGCTTGAGGTCGATGGCAACCGAACGCTTGCTGCGGTTGGGCATCGCGAACGGATAGCTCTCGCCGTTGACCTTCGGTGCCATCCGCCGCGAGTCGTCACCCGACCCCGGCTGTTCGATCTTGATCACGTCCGCGCCCAGCTCGGCGAGAACCATCGTGCAGTAGGGGCCCGATAGGAACCGCGTCAGGTCGAGGATTCGGAAGCCGGTGAGTGGTCGCATTGATCCTTCCCGCATTGTGGGATACGTTGTGCGCTATGCAGAAAGCCTATGACCGTGATCGCAGTCACGTCAAGCGCCCCCGGAGACGTGGATCACCCTGCAAACACCCGGCCCGATGCGCGGCCGTCATCGACGTCCGGGGAAGATGTTGAGCGTGGACGGGGGAGGGAACCCAGCCGAAGTGCAACGACGCCACGGTGTGCAGTCGATCGACCGGGCTGTGGCGATTCTGCGCTGCTTCGATCGCCGTCGGCCGGAATTGGGCATCAGCGAACTCGCGCGGTCGACGGGCCTGTCGACGAGCACCGTGCATCGCCTGCTCGCCGCCATGCAGGAGAACCACCTGGTGCGTCAGACGGGAACGAAGCGCTACGGGCTGGGGCCGTTCCTGTTGCAACTGGCCAACTCCGGCGCGATGCCGCGCACGCTGCGCGAGGCGGCACTGCCGTTCATGTCGGATCTTCGCGACGAATTCGACGAGACGATCGGGCTGCACGAACTGCACGGGGACGGGCACCGGATCGTGGCCGCCCAGGTCGAAAGTCACCAAGAACTCCGCAGGACCTACACCGACATCGGTGTTCCGATCCGACTGGCATACGGTGGGCCGGGCAAGGCGATCATGTGCGCCTTCCCGAAGGAGGAGTGGACGCGCTTCCTCGCCGAGCCGATTGAACACATCACGACTGCGACGACCGTCGACCCGGTGGCCATCGAACGTGAGCTGGAACTGGCCCGCCTGCGCGGCTACGCCGAGTCCAAAGGCCAACGCACAATGGGTATTTACGCTGTCGCGGCACCGGTCTTCGACCATACCCAGAAGGTCATCGGGGCGATCGGCGCCTCAGTCCCCGACGTGCGCATGAGCGCCGAGCGCGTGGACGCGATGGGCGCGCGGGTCCGCGAGGTCGCGTGGCAGCTGTCGACAGCGCTGGGTGCAACAGCAGAAGGCGTGCACGCCCACGTGCCCGATATCAGGCTTGGCTAGCCCGCTGACAGGCGTCTAGTCACTGTTCGGTCACGGTATGGCATCTCATTCGCGTTGTGCCGGTGGTTAATTGGCTTTCGCGTCATATCCGGGCGTACAAAGTGGATCATGAGACGCATCTGTGCCTTCGTGCTCGGGTTGGCCATGCTGATGGGGACGGCGGGCATTGCCGTTGCACAGCCGTACCCGCGGCCCACCGGAAATCAGCAAGCGATCGACCTGGTGATCGCGCGGGCGTTATCCCAACGCGGCGTTCCCTATTCGTTCGGCGGTGGCGACGCGTCGGGACCGACCCGCGGCAGCGGCCCGGTGGACAACGCGATCGGCCTGGACACCGAGGGGCGCGTGGTCGGCCTGAGCCCCACCGCCAGCGTCGTAGGCTTCGATGCGTCCGGTCTCATGGTGTACGCGTTCGCCGGCGCCGGCCTGAAGCTGCCACGTTCCTCCGGAGAGCAGTATCGGCTGAGCCAGAAAGTCGCTCCCTCACAGGCACTTCCGGGCGACCTGATCTTCTTCGGACCCGACGGTGGCCAAAGTGTCGCGATGTTCCTCGGCAACGGTCAGATGCTGGAGGCCACCGACCCGGCGGTCAAGGTCTCGCCGGTGCGCACCAACAACATGGCGCCGTACCTGGGTCGCTACATTGCCCGGTGATCACTAGGACCCGTCGAGGACGTTGAGCACCAGCACGACAGCCGTCGTCACGAACAACAGCGCGAAAAGAATGACGGCGATCACTCCGGCGATCGTCGCCGGCGTGAGCCGGCGCCGCGGCCTCGGCTCGGGATCTGAAATACCGGACGTCTGAGCCGAGTCCGGGGGAGTCGACCCCGGCGCGACGCCGCCACCCGGTTCTAGATCGGGGACTTGCGAGGGATCGGGATCCGGCGGTATCGCGGTCATCAGGCAAGCGCATACCCCCGCGACGCAACTTCACACCTCGCGGTCGGCCCACCTGGCCAGCGCGGTCGCGGTGGTGATGTGATCCAGGGCCATCGCCACGGCGCCGTGCAGCGGCCCGTCCTCACCGTGGACGCCGTCGTACACCGGTGGCGGCGCCAGTTTGCGGAAAGCCATCAGACCGTCGCGATACGCGGTTTCGAACGACTCGGGAGCGGCCGCGCGCAGCCGAGCCGCCAGTCCGCCGAGCGTCACGACGTCAGGGTCGTGCAGATTGGCCAGTCCGCCGACACCTGCTCCAAGGGCCGTCGCCACGATTTCGAAGGCGCGGCGGGTGCCGGTGTCGCGGTCCGGTAAGTCGAGCAGCGCGTGGGCGTAGCCGACGGGGTCCTCGGGCGGCGGATCCCCTCGGTGCCGTGCCAGGGCGCGGCCGTCGACCGCAAGATCCCAGCAGCCACGCGCACCGCAGGGGCAGACGAGACCGGGGTCGGCGAACGGGATGTGCCCGTATTCGCCCGCCGCCCCCTGCGCGCCGGTGAGCGGCTCGCCGTTGACCACCAGCGCCCCGCCGACGCCGACGGCCACGATCAGGTGCAGCGCGGTGGCGGCTCCCCGGGCCGCGCCGGTGCGCGCCTCGGCCAGTCCGGCCAGGGTCGCGTCGTTGCCCAGCAGCAGTGGTACACCTGCGCGCCGGGGGATCTCGGCGATCAACGGCGACAGATCGACGTCGTTCCACCCGCGAGAGGTGAACTGCCCCAGCGTCGTACCGCTGATCGTGCCTGCGACCGACACCGCAACGGCACCGACACGGGCCGGATCCTTCCGATACACGTTGCCGACAGCGCTAGCCAGCGTCGACAGCACGCGGCCCAGTTCTTCGCCCGCGTGTTCGCCGATCGCGGCCACGGCCGGCGTGCCGTCGATTCCCGCTACGGCAACGCGCCAGTCGCGTGCCCGCATGTCGGCCGCGATGACCAGCGGCCCCTGCGCGTGCGGACTCAACACTGTCGTCGGCCGACCGCGGCCACGGGCCGGGGCCGGGCTCTCGTCGAGCAGTCGGGCCCGGCGCATCCGCGCCACCAGTTCGGCGGCCCCTCCGCTGCCGATGCCGAGGCGCTCGGCGGCAGCGGCCCGGGTGATGCCCGGATCAGACCGCATGACCGACAGCAATCGGGCGGCCCCGTACCAGCGGATCTGCGCGGACTGCTGGGACTCGAGTGACATCGCGGCTCAGTATCGCATTGAATAAACTCGGGGGTCGAGTATATTCGGCCGGGTGGCTACCACTATCGAACGGACCTCGCCGGAGGGGCTAGGTGCCGCCGCCCCCGCACTGCTCTCGCTCGCCGCGGCGGCTTTCGTCGCGGTCACCACCGAAATGCTGCCGGTCGGGCTGCTGCCGGACATCGGGGCCGCCTTCGCCGTTCCGGAGTCGGTCATCGGCCTCCTGGTCAGCCTGTATGCCGTGATGGTCGCAGCGCTCGCGGTGCCATTGACTCTTCTCACGGCCCGATTCGCGCGCAAGCCGCTGCTCCTGGCGACACTGGCCGGGTATGTGGTGAGCAACGCGATGGTGGCCGCCGCGCCGGTGTTCGCCGTCGTCGCGGTCGGACGCACGCTCGGCGGGCTGACCCACGCCCTGTTCTTCTCCCTGCTGATCGGCTACACGCCTCGCCTGGTGTCCCGCGCACACCTCGGCCGCGCGCTGTCACTGGTCTCCGGTGGCGCGTCGGCGGGCCTTGTTCTCGGCGTCCCGCTGTCCACGTCGCTGGGCACGGCGATCGGGTGGCGCGCGGCGTTCGCCGTGCTCGCCGGCGTCGCAGCGCTGACGTTCGTCCTGGTCTGCCTGCTGCTGCCGGGAGTGGAGAACGGCCCCCCGGGGCATACCGGCGACTCGGTGGGCCGTGGTGCGCTGGCGGCGGTGGCGGCGTCGAACACGTTGACCTTCCTCGGCCACTTCACGCTGTACACGTTCATCACGCTGGTGCTGCTCGGAAGTGGCATCGCACCGGCGATGGTCGGGCCCATCCTGCTCGTCTGCGGTGCGTGCGGGCTGATCTCGCTGTGGTATGCCGGCCGCAACCTGGACCGGAACCCGCGGCGCACCGTGGTCGTCATCTTCGCGGTGTTCATCGGCGCGATCGTGGCGCTGGGCGGCACGTGGCCGGCAGGCGTCGCGGTCGTGGTCGCGGCGATCGCGTGGAACGGAGCGTTCGGCGCGGTGCCGTCGATCTATCAGACACACGCGGTGCGCACCCACGCGGTGACACCGGAGCTGGCGGGCGCCTGGGTGAATGCCACCGCGAACGTCGGGATCGCGGGAGGCGCCGCGATCGGGGCCGGTCTGCTGGACTCGGCGGGCATATGGGTGTTGCCCTGGGTCAGCGTGGCACTGATCGGCCTCGGCCTGCTGGTCATCCTGATGTCTCCGCGCGCTTTTCCGTCTCGGGCAGGCTGACGACGTCGCCGAGCCGGATGGTTCCCGAGGTCAGCACCCGGCACGCCGACCCGCCCCGGCGACGTAGCGCCTCCGCCGCGCCCCGGCCGACGCTGTCGTCGAGCAGCCGGCAGGGAGCCACCACCCGCACCACTTCGAGTTCGACTTCACCGATGAGAATCCGGGTGCCCGGGCGTGTGGGGATCTCACCGGCGTCCACGGTCAGGTTGCGACGTGTCGCGCCCGCATCGAATCGGTAGCCGAGCTCGTCGGCGGCCAGGTCGAGCAATTCCTGGGACTGGATCGTCACCTGTCGGTTCCTGCTGCCGTGATAGCGGTCCCCTTCGAGACCTTTCCCCGCTTCGGCGACGACCGCGTCGAGCGAGCGGACGGGCAATCGTCGGCCGGGTGCGACGTGAATCGCGGTGACCAACACGTCGGGAAGTCTACGAGTCGGGCGAACGCGGGGCCCGCCACAGGTACGGTCGGTTGACTCCACGCTCGACAACCGATGGGACCGCCGATGACATCTCTGGCCGCCGGCCCGATTGCCGGAATAGCGCGAGGAATGCGCGATCTCGTACGCGCGGAATCGGGGGAGTGTGAGCGGCTGCGCACCCTGACCCCGGCCGTCGTCGAAAAGATGTGGGCGACGGGACTGATGCAGTTGTTGAATCCCGTTGAGGCAGGGGGCCTCGAGCCATCCCTCTCCGAGATGATCGAGACGTGGATCGAGATGGCTTGGCAGGATGGCTCATTCGGATGGATCGGCATCGCGAATCTTCCGTCGTCGTTCGCGGCAGCGGCATACCTGCCCGACGGCGGGTTCGCCGAGGTGTTCACCGCTCACGACAACCGCGTCACGATGGGCGGCCAGTTCTTCCCGAACGGTCAGGGAACCGCTGTGCAGGGCGGCTTCCGTTTGAGCGGTTCGTGGAGCTTCGGGTCGGGCATCGGCCACGCACAGTACGTCGCCGCGGGCTTCCTGCCGATGGACGACGGCGAAATGCGTTGGATCAGCGAGGGTGTACCGGACATGCAGGTTGCTGTCCTGCCCCGCGGTGAAGTCACCTTCAACGACGGCTGGCATGTACAAGGCCTCAAGGGAACCGGTTCATACGATTACAGCGTCGAGGACGTCTTCGTGCCGGTCGACCGAACCTTCCCGCTGTTCACCCGAGCCCCGCTGCGGGGATCGTCGCCGGCCACCCGCATGGGCATGATGCCGGTCACGGCCGCCGGCCACGCGTCGTGGGCGCTGGGTGTCGCCAAGAGCATGCTCGACGACGTGCAGGAGTTGGCCGCGACGAAGTACCGGATGAGCGACATGGCGTCCTTGGCCAGTCGCCCGACTTTCCAGAAGGGGCTCGCTCACCACGTCGCGGCCTGGCGCGCGGCGCGGCTTCTGGTGCTTGACGCCTTCACGACCGCTGAAGCGGCAGTCGCCGCGGGCGAGGACCTGACCCCGACACTGCGGGCGGACATGCGGGTCGCGGCGGTCTACGCCACCGATGTCGCGCGTCAGTGCGCGGAATGGGCCCATCTCGCGGCGGGCACGACGGCAATCCGCGAAGGCACTCGGTTCGAACGCGCTTTCCGCGACATCTACACCGGCACCCAGCACGCATTCATCAGCGAAAAAGTCGCCATCGATGCCGCTCAGATCTGGCTCGGCCTGATCGAAGATCAGTTCGGGCTGTAGTCAGCGACCCTTCCACTCAGGCTTGCGCTTCTCGCGCCACGCGGTGAGACCCTCGGCCACATCCTCGGTCGCACCTGCCACCTTGCGCATGGTCTCACCGAAGCGGACCGACTCGATCCACCCCATGTCCGCCGTCCGCCACGCCACCTCTTTGGTCGCCCGCACAGCCAGCGGAGCGGCCTCGGTGAGAGTGCGAGCCCACGACCTGGCCTCGGCCTGCAATTCCTCGGGTTCAACCAGACGCCACACCAGACCGATATCCTTGGCGCGTTGAGCGCTCATCGGCTTCCCGGTGAGCAGCAATTCCATCGCGTTGGCCCACCCGACCCGCGGGGGAAGCCGAATGGCCCCGACGACGGTGGGCACCCCGATCGTCACTTCCGGGAATGAGAACGTTGCCGCCGTACTCGCAATCACGAAATCGCAGAACAGGACTCCGGTCAGGCCGTATCCGATGCACGGCCCATGCACGGCGGCGATGGTCGGCTTGAACAACTCCATGCCGCTTTCGAAGGAGTTGATCGTCGGTTTCTCCCAAAAGGTGCCCGCGAAGGTACCGACCGATCCCTCACCGTCCTTCAGGTCGCCGCCCGCACAGAACACCTCGCCAGCGGCCGTCAGGATGGCGACCCACGCGTCTTCCTCGTCGCGAAATCGGGTCCACGCCGCATTCAGCTCCTGACGCAGTGCGCCATTGATGGCGTTGCGAGCCTCGGGGCGGTTGAGGGTGATCGTGGCGACGTGGTCGTGCAATTCGTAGGTCACGAGACTCATGGCTGCACTGTAGTGACCGGATATCAGCGGCAATTGTGTGCCCCGTCACAATTTAGATAACCTAGTAAACTCGACAGCACTTTTGGAAGCGTCACTTACTTATGAGAGGTCGACACAATCATGCGTTCCAGTCGGGGGTTCGCTCTGCCACTTGCCACAACTGTCGTAGTCTTTGCTGCGACAGTGCCATTCGCGGCGTCGGCCGCAGCCGATGAGGGCGACTACCTGCGTGTGGTGCTGTCTCGATTCGTCTTCCTGAACGCAGAACAGTCACTTGCTCAAGGCAACAAAATCTGTGACGTCACGCGCGGCGGCGTGCCCGCTTCGGACGCGGTGATCATGACGTCAAAGGACCTGCAGGTGTCCGTACCGGCGGCCTACGACATCGTCAACGCCGCGGTGGTGCATCTGTGTTAGGTCTGGCGCGAACGTCTTTGCCGTAAGCGATGGTTCAGCTGCGGCTGTCGTAGGCCTCGCGATGCAGCAGCACCTCGTCCATGTGCGCTTCGGCCCACCTCTTGATGCCACGCATAGCGCGGTCGAGCGACAATCCTAATTCGGTCAGCTCGTACGTCACCGTCACCGGAACCGTTGGGGCCACGGTTCGGGTGACCAGACCGTCGCGTTCGAGCGAGCGCAGGGTCTGTGTAAGCATCTTCTGGCTGACCCCGGCCAACCGCTGAGACAGTTCGGAATACCGCATGCTCCGCGGTTCACCGACGCGGTCGGACCCCGGGTTGGGTCCGTCGCTGCCGAGCGCGGCCAGGATCAGCGCCACCCATTTGTCCGAAATGCGTTCGAGTAGTTTCCGGCTCGGACAGTTCGACAGAAACGCGTCGTATTCCGTCTTTGCCGCTGCCCGCTTCTGGGCTGGCGTCTTTGTCGGCATACGCAACTCCGTCCTACCGCCAGGTGCCCTACGCACCTGAAAGTGCGTACTTCCTCGTGGAAGGTAACTTTCCGATAGTGACGTTGCAAGCGGTGAACGCCAAGTTGAGGAGATACTCATGAGCACCAACACATTCCGCGCCGCGGTCGTACGCACCCCGGGTGGGCCCGACTCGATCGAGATCGTCGACGTCCCCGTCGTCGCACCCGGCCCCGGCCAGGTATTGGTCAACGTTTCCGCCGCCCCCGTCAATCCCGTCGATCTCGCGGTGGCCGATGGCGTTTTTCACGCCAGAGGCCTCGTGAACCAACCCCAATGGACCGGTCTGGGATGGGATTTCGCGGGCACTGTCGCGGTCGCCGGCCCCGGCGTGGATCTGCGCCAGGGGACACCGGTCGCCGGCCTGATCGCCGGTTTCGACCGCGACTTCGGCACTTATGCCGAACAACTCGTCGTCCCGGCCGCCGACGTCGCCGTGGTGCCGGACGGACTTGACCTGGTGTCGGCCGCCACGGTGCCCGTGAACGGGTTGGCCGCCGCCCAAATCCTGGACATCCTGGGCGATCCCCTGCCCGGACACAACCGCCTATTGGTCACCGGGGCAGCGGGTGTGGTCGGCGGATTCTTGATTCCGCTCGCCCAGGAGCGCGGTTGGCAGGTCACCGGGTTGGCGCGCATCCAAGACGAGCAGTTCGTCCGCGGTCTCGGCGCCGAGTTCACCACAAGCGCCGAACGTGGTTGGGACGCTGTCGCCGACGGCGCAGCACTGCAGGAACAGGGACTCGCTCTGGTCCGCGACGGCGGAATCTTCGTGGGTGTGCAACCGGGTTCCGAACCCGCCGGCGAGCGAAATATCACCGTCGCCGCGGTGGTGACACGCCCGGACGGCGCTCGACTGGCCGATCTATTGGACCAGGTGGCGTCGGGTCGACTGCCCACCCGGGTCCACGCGGTGGTTGGACTCGACCAAGCCGCCGACGCGCATCGTGCCATGGCCGCAGGCGGCGTCCGCGGACGCTACGTCCTCAAGCCCTGATCGGCGCTGCGCGCGAACTCGTGTTGCCGCGATTTGACGACGGCAGCTGGTGACAACCGGCTACTACACGTTGTAGTATTCGGGCGGGTTCGTTCACCACCGCACAGTGTCGTCGGAGGTACGCCGTGAAATGGAGTTTCGCCCAGAAAGGGCTGCTGGTCATCTGCGTGCTCCACGTTGCCCAGGCTGTCATCGGCTTCATCGCCGAACCGAGTTTCGCGACAGGGCCCGGCGCTCCGACAGCGCAAGTGCTCGGCATGGACTACAACGGGTGGCACGCCGTAGCCGGTGTCGCGCTGTTCGGCCCAGGCATCTTCTTCGCGACACGAAAGTCGTGGGCGGTCCTTTACCTTCTGGCTGCCGCGATAGCCGGTGCGCTGCCAGGCATTTGGGCGTTCTTCTCGCAACAGGTCGCGTACGTGTTCACGTTCCCCAACAACATCACCGATGCGATCGTGCACATGGTCAGCGCAGCGGTGATGATCGCCGTTGCCGCAGTGCAGATCCGACGCGACGGAGGTCTTCGCAACTCGCTCGCCGACCTGCGAGCACCCTAGCTCTCACCGACCGCCCGCGGCCAGCCAGTCGTCGAAGCTCGTGGGAGCGAGGCGAACACGATCACCGGGGAGCAGCACCGTGCCGGCCATCGTCTCGTCGAACACCCCGGACCACGTGGGGATGAGCTTCACATCGCGGCCCCGCAGCGCCAGAGTCCGACGCGCCATGTCGACGAGGTCCTGCGGGTCGGGCCCTGCGACGTCGGCGTAGCGGCCCTGGGGCTCGCCGGCAGCGATCTCGGCGAGGATCGCCGCGATGTCGTCGGGAGCGACCGGCTGCACCAGCAGCGGGGCGATCGTGGCGATGCCGTCGTTCTCGGTCCAGCCGACCGCCAGTTCGGCGAAGTCGTGAAACTGGGTGGCCGGCACGATCGTGTAGGGCACCGCGCCCTCGGTGATCAGCCGCTCCTGCTCGCGCTTGCCCGAGTAATGCGCGTTTCCGTCGATGCGATAGATGCCGACGATTGACAGCAGGACGTGGTGGCGTACGCCGGCTCGCGCTTCGGCGGCAAGGAGATTGCCCGTGGTGGTGCCGAAGTAGGCCACCGTTTCGGCCTCGGAGATCGGCGGCGAACTGATGGCGTCGACGACGGCGTCCACGCCGTGTAGCGCCGCATCGAGGCCCTCGCCGGTCATCAGGTCGACTCCTACGGAGCGGCTGATCCGCACGGCCTCGTGTCCGTTGCGTTCCAACGCTGCGACGGTTCGTGCTCCGATGTTGCCGGTGGCGCCGGCGACCGCGATACGCATGGTGTGTCTCCTTCGACGTCAAGCCAGAACGACGTGCGTTCGACACATGATCTCAAAGCGAGCAACCCGGGGGCGGCGTACGCCGCGTGAGTGACAGCCGAGCCCGCGGCTAGCCGTCGGGGAAGAAGACGAACAGCACGCAGCCCGTGGTCGTCTGAGGGGTGTGCCAGGAGCCGGCGGGCGCGTGGATGAACGATCCCTGCGGGTAGTCCCGTAAGCCGTCGTTGAAAGTGCCCGAAACGACGAACACTTCTTCCGACCCCGGCTCATGCACGTCCCTTTCCTGCCAAGAACTACCCGGATCCATCTCCACCACAACGGCTTTCGCGCCGTCATCACCGGTCCACAAGGGGCGCAACCGGATTCCGGGGAAGAGGTCACGCGTGGGGGCGTCGGCCAGCGCCGACCAGGTGTAGCCGCCGACGCCGGGCCCGTTGTCTGTCGTAGTCACAGATCCATGATCGGTAGGCCCGACGCAGAAGGGGAGTGTCAGGAAAGACACTAGTCGGTACTATCTTGCCATGGCATCTGGAGGTGGCGGGCTGCACCGGGTGGCGGCGTTGGTCCGGGAGCCCCAGGGGCCGTTCGAACTCGCCTGCGTGACGGAGGTTTTCGGCGCTCACCGACTGTCGGCTCGCTACAAGTTGGTCGTGTGCTCGGACACCCCCGGAACCATGGTGACGACGGCCGGCTACGCAATGACCGTCACCGAAGGGTTGGGTGCGCTCGAGGCTGCCGACACCGTCGTCATTGCCGGGTGGCGGCCGTTCGACGCGCCTGTGCCGCCCGCTGTTGTCGATGCCCTGAGCAGCGCGCACGATCGCGGGTGTCGGCTGGCGACCATCTGCACCGGCGCATTCGCGCTCGCCCAAACCGGACTGCTGGACGGTCGACGTGCGACCACGCACTGGGCCGCGGCGACCGACCTCCAGAAGCGCTTCCCTCGCGTGGACGTCGATCCCGATGTGCTCTACGTCGACCACGGCGACGTGGCGACCAGCGCGGGCGCGGGAGCCGGTATCGACCTGTGCCTGCACCTGGTGCGCAATGATCACGGCGCGGCCTTCGCCGCCGAGGTCGCCCGTCACATGGTGATGCCTCCGCATCGCGAAGGCGGGCAGGCGCAGTATGCGGCGCGTCCTGCCACCTCCGCGCCGCCGCCCTCGCTCGCGGCTCTGCTGGACTGGGTAGCGGGTCGGCTCGATCAGCCGATCACGTTGGACGACATGGCTCGCCGTCTGCACATCTCGCCGCGGACACTGGCTCGCCGGTTCGCCGAGCAACTCGGAGTGAGCCCGGGGCAGTGGCTGCTGGCACAACGAATCAACGCGGCGCGCGCTCTGCTGGAGGAGACGGACCTACCCGTCGACGCGATCGCCACCCGCGTCGGCCTGGCCTCGGCGACTAACCTTCGCCGCCGTTTCCACGCCGCGGTCCACACAACCCCGGCCGCCTACCGGCGGGCGTTCCGGCAGCACGTACACCGTGCGGGGTAGCGCGGTGGGCCACCGACGTGCGCGGTAGCCCACCGGTTCCGCTAGGTCTTGTCCGGGTCGACAGCGTCCTTGAGCTTGCCCATCAATCCCTTCTCGGTGCCGAAGGCCGGCGGTCGCGGCTCACCCATGCTCCCGTCGTAGGTGACGTAGAGCTTGGGATCCGGAGGTGGGCCGGACTGCCGGTCGCCCAAAGGCTGTGGATCGGCAAGGAATTGGCCGGTATGCCGTCCGTCGGGCAAGAGGTTGTCCACCCAGCGGCCCTTGTCGGCGTCGGCGCCGTCAGACAGGTGCCACAACGTACTGGCGTGCTCTTCATACTCCTCGTCGAACAGATCGTTCGGTGCCACCACGGCCTCCAGTCCGTCGGCCTGCAACTCTTCGATTGCCGCCAGCCACATGTTCTGGTGATAGGTGTCGCGAGCGAGGTTGAACTTGAGCATCGCCTTGACGCCCGGGTCATCGGTCATGTGCCACAGCCGCGCTGTCTGCACCCGCCCCTGCGCCTCGGCGGTCACGTTGGCGTGAAAGTCAGCGAGTAAATTGCCCGACGCCACAACATATTTGCCGTTCCACGGCACACCCTGGCTGTCAGACAGCGTCGGTGCACCACCAGATATGATGGCCTGCTGCGGATCCATCCCGCCCATGACCGCCGCCACGACCGGGTCACCAATCGCGTTCTCGGTGGCGTTCGTCGCGGGTGCACTCTCGAGCAGGCGGGCGATCATGGTCGCGATCATCTCTACGTGACCGATCTCCTCGGTTGCGATGTCCATGATCAGGTCTTTGTACTTGCCCTTCATCCGACAGTTCCAGCCCTGCATCAAGTACTGCATGGTCACGGTCATCTCACCGAACGCGCCGCCCAGAAGTTCCTGGAGCTTGCGCGCATAGACCGGATCTGGCTTCTCTGGCTTCACGTCGAATTGCATGTAATCGGTATGACGAAACATCGTTACTCCACGATTGAAAAGTTTGAAGGCCGCGTGGGCGACCATCCCGACCGCCGCGCCCTGCTGTACGGCACAGTCGGCGATACCCGGACGCAGGGTCGCCAAACCTATCTTCAACACCGCGCGTTGCGGACCCAGGCGATCTTGAAAGCGCTTTGAGTGAACCGGTTTTGACAGGTTTCACCGCGGCAAAGCCGGGCAATCGCCTGGCCACGAAAGGAGAATCGATGAGCACATCTCTCGCACATCAGAGTGTGGACGACCTTGGCGGTCCGCGTAGCGTGCTGACTCGTCAGAAACGGGATCACGTCGAACTCGATCGTCTGCTGCATCGCATCGACGAGTCGACCGGTGACCAACGCCAGGAATACCTGACCCGGTTGTGCAGGCTGGTGTTTCCGCACGCGTTCGCCGAAGAGTCGGTGCTGTGGCCGGCGATCCGTCGACTCGTGCCGGAGGGAGAGCGGCTGACGTTGGAGATCGAGCGCGAGCACCAGGAGATCAACGAGTTGTTCTCGTCGCTGGAGCAGTTGCCTGAGGACGACTCGAGGCATCGCGAACTCTGGGAACGCATCAAGGCGTTGCTGCGTGAAGATGTCCGCGACGAGGAGGACCGCCTGCTGCCGATGTTGCAGCAGGGGGCATCGCGTCGCACGCTCGTGCAACTCGGCTACGCCTGGGAAGCCGTCCGTCGAATTGCGCCGACACGTCCACATCCGGTGGTCGCGCGCCGGCCCCCGGGCAACGTCGCCGCAGCGGCGCCGCTGACCGTTATCGACCGGGCACGCGACGTCGTCGACCGGACGGCCCGCCGATCGCACGGCCGGGCGCACGCGGTGAGTACATCGCTGAGCGCGAGACTGGCAAGAGTGGCCGGGGCTGTCGAGCACATGCCTCCACTTACCCGCGGTGAAGACCCGAGTACGCGTGCTCCTCGAACATCCGAGGGATGACGCGCCCGCGCACTACGCGTCGTCGGCCGACGGGGTGCCCTCCGGCGGCGGAACCGAGTAGCCGGGATTGGCCTGCGGGACTTGCGACTCGGTGTCGTCGGGCTGCTCGTCGGACGATGGCTGCTCTGGTGCGGTCATCATGCTTACTTACCCCGCACGCTCATCGGGAAACTGCCAGTGCGCCCGCGGTCGGGTTAGCCTTGCCCTCGTGATGACGCCGGTCGACCTCGCCAAGACCACCGTCGCGAGCGCCATGCTGATTGCAGCCGCCCTGCCACTGGCCGGCCTGTCGGCGGCTCAACCGCCACCGCCGCCGCCGGCGCCATCGGCGCCCGGCGTTCAACCTCCGCCACCAGTCGGCCCGCCGCCGGTGCCGGAGATCGCTCCGGTGTACGGCCAGGGCCAGACGCCCGGACCGTTCGGCTACATCGCGGACGCCTGGCAGTCGTTCAACAGCGCCAATCCGCTCGACGTGCTCACCATGCCGCAGGAGCGTCCGATTGGGCCGCCACCTGGAGCAGGGACAGGCCCGCCGCTGCCACCGGGGACGATCTCCCTGACATCTCCTGAGACGTCGACCGCACCTCTGAGCGCCGGGCCAGCCCCGGTGCCGGGCGCGCCTGCCGCTCCGGGGCCGCCCGTGCCGCCGCCGGGTGCTGCGGTCCTGCCGCCCGGCCCCATTCCGCCGACGCCGTAGGCATTCGGCGCCACGCCGCCCGGCGATAGTTGGGATCGGTAGCCCCAGCGCCGCCGTCTACTGGGCCGACGCGCCGCGAGCAACTTCTCAGAGCCATCCGGGAAGCGTTTGCGGTGCTACGTTGTCGTCGCCGGTCTGTGACCAGGGAAACAACGTGCCGCGACGTGGAGCGGTTCCGTGCGGTCGTAAGCGTGGAGGAGAACGAGTGGGCACCAATCCGTTCGACGATGACAACGGCAGCTTCTACGTCGTGGTCAACGACGAAGAACAACACAGCTTGTGGCCGGCATTCGCCGAGGTTCCTGCCGGCTGGCGGGTGGTGTACGGGCAGGCATCGCGGACCGATTGCCTGGAGTTCGTCGAACAGAACTGGACCGACATCCGGCCCAAGAGCCTGCGCGCAAGGTTGGCGCAGCGCACGGGTGCTGATCACTAAGCCTTCGAATTGGCGGCGCGATGACACGGGAGGGGCAGCTGGCGTCTGCCGCAATTGCTGACACTGCGGTGGAGATCCGCGGTCGTCGCGTCGACATCAGCGACGTCAGGGCGGCGTTGGCCGGACTCGACGGCGTCGACGAGGCGGCCGTGATCGCCCGCGAGGACCGCTCAGGTGATCAGCGGCTCGTGGGTTATGTGGTCGGGCCGGTCGACGCGGTGGGTGCACGCGCGGCGCTGGCCGAGCGACTGCCGCCCTACATGGCGCCGGCCGCGATCGTCGTGATGGACGCGCTGCCGCGCACGGCCGACGGCGTCATCGACATCGATGCATTGCCCGCGCCGGAATCTTGTGACGACGGCCGTGACCGCGCTGTCAGGCACACCCTCACCCAGATCTTCGGCCAAGTGCTCGGCGTGGAGCAGGTGCAAGCCGATGAGTCGTTCTTCGACCTCGGCGGCGACTCTTTGGCGGCGATGCGGGTGATCGCCGCGGTCAACGCCGCGCTGGAGACCAACCTGCCACTGGGCACGTTGTTCAACGCGCCCACGGTCGACGAACTGGCATCTCGAATCGGTCGTGATTCCGGCGGCGTCAGACCGCTGGTCGCGGGCCCGCGGCCCGAGGTGATCCCGTTGTCCTTCGCGCAGAGCCGGTTGTGGTTCATCTCGCAGCTGCGGGGGCCGTCGCCGGTCTACAACCGCGCGGTGGCGCTGCGGTTACGCGGCATGCTCGTGGTCGACGCGCTCGAAACCGCGATTGGCGACGTGGTGGGCCGCCACGAGAGTCTGCGCACGATCATCACGGTGGCCGGGGGGGTGCCCCAGCAGGTGGTGCTGCCCGCCGAACTGGCCGACTACGGTTGGCAGGTCCTCGACGCCGAGGGGTGGTCCGCCGACCAGCTGAACGTAGCCATCGAGGAGACGGCGCACTACAGCTTCGATCTAGAACGCGAAATCCCGTTGCGCGCCTGCGTTTTCCGGGCAGCCGAGGAAGAGCATGTGCTTGTGGTGATGGTGCACCACATCGCCGGGGACGGCTGGTCGGTCGGTGTGCTGGCGGCCGACATCAGCTCGGCGTACGCGAGGCGCTGTGTCGGACTCGCGCCGGAATGGTCCGAGTTGCCCGTGCAGTACGCCGATTACACGTTGTGGCAGCGACAGAACCTCGGTGATCCGTCTGACCGGAACGGTCCGCTCGCCGCGCAGATCGGGTTCTGGGAAGAGGCGCTGGCCGGGATGCCGCAACGCTTGGAGTTGCCCACCGACCGTCCCTATCCGCTCGTCGCCGATCACCGCGGGGCCACTGTGTCGGTGGACTGGCCGGTTGAGTTGCAGCAGCAAGTACGCCTGCTGGCCCGCGCGCACAACGCCACCACCTTCATGGTGGTCCAGACCGCTCTATCGGTGCTGCTTTCCAGGTTGAGCTCCACTACCGATGTGGCAGTTGGCTTTCCGATTGCAGGACGCGGAGATCCGGCGCTCGACGCGTTGGTGGGCTTCTTCGTCAACACCCTGATCCTGCGCGTTGACACCACAGGGAATCCATCATTCGCCGACTTGCTCGCGCAGGTACGCGAGCGCAGCCTGACTGCGTACGAGCACCAGGATGTGCCGTTCGAAGTGCTTGTCGAGCAACTGAACCCCCCGCGGTCGCTGACGCACCACCCGCTCATTCAGGTGATGCTCGCATGGCAGAACACCACCCCGCTGAAGCTGACGGTGGGCGACCTTGAGGTGTCGCAGCAGCCGATCGACGCACACACCGCGCGGATGGATCTCGCGTTCTTCCTCGGCGAGCGGTTCACCGAGTCCGGTGATCCCGCCGGAATAGGTGGGACTGTCGAATTCCGTACCGACGTCTACGACACGGCGAGTATCGAAGCGCTGGTCCGTCGGCTGAAACGAGTGTTGACGGCGGTAATCGCGGATCCGGCGGCCACGGTGTCGTCGGTAAGCCTGTTGGACGAGGCCGAACGCAGCCGGGTGGACGGATGGGCCAACAGGTCGGCACTCACGGGCTCCATGGAGTGCGCCGTTTCGATCCCCGATGCGTTCGCCGCTCAGGTGGCGCGTACACCCGGGAACGTGGCCCTCCGTTTTGGAGGGACGTCGCTGACCTACCGGGAGCTCGATGATGCGTCGAATCGCTTGGCGCGCCTGCTCTCCGAATCCGGGGCAGGCCCGGGGACGGTCGTGGCGCTCCTATCCGAGCGGTCCGCACAGGCCGTCGTGGCGATACTGGCGGTGGTCAAGGCCGGGGCAGCGTATTTGCCGTTGGACCCGGCGTTGCCCGATGCGCGCCTGGCGTTCATGCTCGCCGACGCCGCACCGGTCGTTGCCGTCAGCACCGCGCGACTTAGCGGGCGACTGACGGGTGTGGCGGTCGTGGACATCGACGATCCGCAGGTGGCGTCGTATCCGTGCACCGCGCCGGCCGGCCCGGCCGCCGACGACATCGCCTATCTGATCTACACCTCCGGCACCACCGGCCGGCCCAAAGGCGTGGCCATCACCCACCACAACCTGACCCAGCTGATCATGTCCACCGATGGTGGGCTGCCCACCGAACAAGTGTGGTCACAATGGCATTCGTTCGCCTTCGACTTCTCTGTGTGGGAGGTCTGGGCCGCACTGTTACGCGGTGGCCGGTTGGTGGTGATACCGGAGGAGGTGGCAGGTTCCCCGGCCGACTTCCAGACACTGCTGGTCGCCGAGTCAGTCAACGTGCTGACCCAAACTCCCTCTGCAGTCGGCATGTTGGCGCCCGAGGCGATGGAGTCGGCTGCTCTCATCATGGGGGGTGAGGCGTGTCCGGCGGTGGTGGTGGATCAGTGGGCGCCGGGGCGGGTGATGATCAACGCC
>NZ_JAODWD010000006.1 GCF_025345615.1 Mycobacterium deserti | reverse complement strand
TCAGCTCGAGGAGATCGTCAAGACGTCGAACTCGCAATCGAACGCCATAGCCGAGCGGCTCGGAAAGCTGGACAAGGAGTTCGAGGAGCTGAGCAAGCAGCGAACCGGGAACAAGAAGCCGGGCGAGGGTGAGGACCCTGGGGTCGATAGAACGATGGCGCCGAGTCAGGTGCCCCCCGCACAGCTGGAGGCCTACTACCAGGCGCTCGCTGACTACGCGGCCTCTCCTCCCGCGGGGGATGGGGCACGGTGACGGGCTCTTTCGCGAACGAGTACGACCAAGGCGCCGGGGCCCGGCGGTAGGACGGGTCGACTATGCGCAGAACACTTTCACTCATCGCAGCATTGGCCGCTGTGTCGACCGCCTGCTCCGCTCCCGAGCCAGCGTTGCCGTCAACCCAAGACCCCGACGAGGTGCATGAGTTTCTGACCGGTCCGGAAGCCACGGCGAACCTGGAGAGCATCAGTAGTTATAAGTGGCCCGATGAAGGTGCAAAGCCGGCTTCGTATTTCGAGTGGATAGCAGGTGACGCGACATCCGCTGATCCGGCCGTCGCTTCCCGGGCCGGGGAATCCGCGCACGCACTCGCGGTCTTCCTCGGTGAGAAACAGTCCGAGTTGGATTCGATCTCCCCGAAGCTCGTAGCCGCGTACGGGATTGCGCTAACGCCATTTCAGGGCGCATTGGTCGGTGACGACGACAGTGTCCGCGGGTTCGACGAGCTAGACACTTCGAACGATTTCTCGGTGCCTCGTGGGGTGTTCGCGGTCATTGCTACCAACTCCGAGGCTGGCGCTCAGTTCGTAAACCATGCGTACGACCGCGCCCAGGCTGTCGCCGCGGACGCGGCCGGAGAGGGCTGCAGAGATCGGGCTGTCGCCAGTTCGGTTGGCCCGCGGGCTGTCCGCACGGCCGCCGAATTGTCCGGCCTCGCAGCGTCGGCCGACGCCGAGCTGGACTCGCGTCGCTACGCAATTGATGACGTCGTGCATGCCATGGCGGATGCATGTCTATCGGTCGCCAAAGCACCGCCGCAGGGACCTGTCGTCAGATTCATCAGCAACAGCACGCTGCTGTCTCCGGATGCAGCAATGCGGCTGGACCCGTCACTGGAAGATTACTTTCAGAGTCAGCGGGACTATCTCGCCTACCAAGGCTTGAGCCTCGAGGATTTCTCCGACGCCTACGACGAGGCGCGAGGGCGCTAGGTACGAATTCGTGGAAGTTGGTGTCTGGTGGACCGAAACGGTTGATGCGTGAGTCCGGTCATCGGGTCGTCGACAACGCGCACGACCACCTGGAGGCAATTGCCGCGGATGCGTCCATGGGTTTCATTCTGAGACTGCGTTACGTGGCCGCTTCCATCTGTCTCGTCGCGACCTCGTGCACTGCTAGCGCGCCAGACGAACCGCCGACCACTCCTCCCGCATCGCAGCAGCCGACGATCGAACGATGGAGTGGTCTGGTCTCGGATTACCGGTCGGTCTGGAGCGCCGAACCGGGCATCGATCTCCTCACTGGTGCACCGATGGTCTTTCGCGCATATCTCGAATCCACCTTGCTAGCTCAGTTCATGGGCAAGATCGATTACGCCTATCCGGGGTTTGCACGCGCGGTTCCACCCAACGCGGACGATAGTAGCCGTCCCAGCGAGATGGGTCGCACACCCTACCTTAAGCAGCCTTTGCGAAAGCCGTTCGTAGGCAATACAAAACACCACATTCTAAGGGTTGTCCACGCTGGCCCGGAAGTCGTCGTGGACATGTGCAACTACCAATATCTCGCTGCGACAGAGGAGGCTCCCGGCGTCTACGTCAGCGCCGCAAACAAGGCCGTGCGCAACCGGCACCCAATCCGGGGATTTCGGCGAATCGCACGTTCTTACGAGTTCCACCGCCGGAAACCGCGCCTATCGAGTTGCCACCACAAGAGGGGCCGGCGCTCGCGCCCTACAACAATGTGTTCGGCGATTGGAAGGTCATCGGCGGGCTGAGCGTTTTCGCGAGTGCACTACCTGGCTTCGACGAGGAATGGCCGACATTCCAGGAGGATGAGGCTGCGTGTGTCGCCAAGGCTCCCGATTCAGCAGAACGCCGGAACTCCCTCATGAACGGTGAGCATCCGCGCTCCGACTTCCCCACGCTGCCGGCTTATCCGGGCTGGCCGTCGAAGCCGGACTAGGTCGGAGCGCGCCCCGACCCCGCAACGATTTGACGATGTCTCGTGTGGTCTCGCGATGAGTTTCGCCCGCCGGTGCAGTCTGATCTCCATGGGCAAACTCATCTATGGCTTCAACGTGTCGGTGGACGGGTACATCGCCGACGCGCAAGGCAACATCGACTGGTCCGATCCGAGCGAAGAACTGCACCAGTACTGGAACGACTTCGAGCGGGAGACCGCCCTGTCGTTCTACGGGCGGCGGCTCTACGAAATGATGTCCGCGTACTGGCCGACCGCCGACAAGGCCCCGGACGCTACCCCACTGATCGTCGACTTCGCCCACATCTGGCGCGACATGCCCAAGGTCGTGTTCTCGCGCACCCTGGAGTCCGTCGACTGGAACTCCCGCCTGGAACGCGGCGACCCCGTCGACGTGGTCACGAAGCTGAAAGCCGAAACCGATGGCCAGCTGGAGGTGGCCGGCGCGACGCTGGCCGCACCGATCGTGCAGGCCGGACTGGTGGACGAGTACCGGATCGTGGTCGGGCCCACCGCCGTGGGTGGCGGCACCCCGTTCTTCCCAACACTGCCGTCATGGATCTCGCTGCGACTGTTGGAGAACCGCACCTTTCCGGGCGGCACGGTCCTGCTGCGATACGAGGCCAAACACGACTGATCGAAGACACAGTCAGGCGACCTGCCTACCGGTCCAGCAGTTGTCGTTCACGCCTACACCGAGTCAAACCAGCTGGCAGACATCATGTTCGACGCCCGGAATGTCTACTCCGATCACGAATGAGTGGTAGCGCCAGAGTTTCTGGACTACATCGGGGGCCACCAGCAGATTTGAAAGGCTGTCTTGCCGAAGCACCCGACCCCGTCGCCAGATGCGAAGCTCTGATGACAGCCGCTGATTCGGCATGAAAATCAACCGCGAGGTGTTGCAAGAACAGTGAACCCCGTCACCCATCATCGAATCGTCGTCGACGGCCTCGACACCTTCTATCGCGAAGCGGGCCCCACCGACGCACCTGTGGTGCTACTCCCCCACGGATACCCGGCGTCGTCCTACGTATACCGCAACCTCATGGCCTCGCTCGGACATCGCTGGCGCCTCATCGCCCCTGATCTTCCCGGGTTCGGCTACAGTGCAACGCCTTCCGTCGACGACTTCGGCTACACCTTCGCCGCTTACGGCGACTTCCTGGAGAGATTCGTCCACGCACTCGACCTTCAGCGCTACGTCATCTGGCTCCATG
Organism: Mycobacterium deserti; assembly: GCF_025345615.1. Classification (GTDB taxonomy): domain Bacteria; phylum Actinomycetota; class Actinomycetes; order Mycobacteriales; family Mycobacteriaceae; genus Mycobacterium; species Mycobacterium deserti. The sequence continues at coordinate 540,989 of NZ_JAODWD010000006.1, read as the reverse complement.
ACTACGGCTCGCAATTCGGCTTCCGCCTCGCCATGGCCATGCCCCAACGCGTCGCCGGCCTCGTTATCCAGAACGGCGACATCTACGAAGACGCGCTCGGACCCAAGTACGAGTTCTTGAGGGAGATCTGGGACAACCCCGGCCCCGACTCCCGCCGGCGCATCGCCCAGCACGTCACCCTGGCCGGATTCGAGACCGAATTCCGCGGCGAGTTGCCCGACGACGTCGCTGACCGCATCAGCCCCGACCTGTGGACCCTGCACTGGACGCTGATGAACACCCCCGACCGCCTGGCCAACCTCATCCACTTGCTCGAGGACCAGCCCAATACGCTGCAGTGGTTCGCCGACGAGCAGGCCTACCTGCGCGAGCACCAACCGCCGACGCTGATCGTCTGGGGACCACATGACGGCTACATGCCTGAGGAGTCGGCACGGGCCTACCACCGCGATCTGCCCGACGCGCCTCTGCATCTGCTCGGCGGCGGGCACTGGCTGCTCGAGACGCACCTCGACGAGGTCGTCCCGTTGGTCGACGAATTTCTGAGCCACCTGGGGGAATCGAACCCCCGACCTATTCATTACGAGTGAATCGCTCTACCGACTGAGCTAAGGTGGCGTGCCGTTCGGCGGCACGAGTCTACGGCAGGCCCGCCGCGGACCCAAGTCAGTCGCGCAGCGCCTGCCCCACCGTCGCGACCATGGCGTCGACCGCGAACTTCGGCTTCACGTTCACCGCCAGCGCCTCGCGGCACTCCAGCACCGCGTCGATGCAGCGCAGCAGCTTGTCCGGCGGGGCGTGCGCGGCCATCGCGGCAACCTGATCGGCCATGTCGGGATGGTTCGCCTGCACCGCGCCCGCCCCGGACGACACCAGCAGCGCATCACGGAAGTATGTGGCCAGATCGATCAGCGCGCGATCGAGCGCGTCTCGCGACGCCCTGGTCTGGCGCGACTTCTGCCGTCGCTCAAGATCTTTCAACGCACCGGTCGCACCGCGCATGGCGGTCGCCGTGCCCTTCCCTGTGCCCCCCGCCCCGAGCGCTGTGCGCAATTCCTCCGACTCGGCTTCGTTGCGACCCGCCGTGAGCGCCTGGGCCTCGGCCTCGGCGGTGGCCACCAACTCCTCGGCCGCCGCATACGCCCGCGACGGCGTTGCCGCATCCCGCGCCAGCCCCAATGCTCGCTTTCGGCGCTCCCGCGCCTCCTCGTCGGTCGCCAGCCGACGCGCCCGTCCGACATGGCCGCCGCTGACAGACGCCGCCCACGTGGCGTCCGCCTCTGACAGGCCGTCAGCCTCGACCAGCACCCGCGCGATCGCGTCCACCGGCGGCGTCACCAACGCGACGTGCCTGCAGCGTGACCTCAGGGTGATCGCGATGTCCTCGGGGTCCACCGACGGCGCGCACAGCAGAAACACCGTCGACGGCGGCGGCTCCTCGACCACCTTGAGTAGCGCGTTGGCGGCGCCCTCGGTGAGTCGGTCGGCGTCCTCGACCAGCACGATCTGCCAGCGGCCGGTGCCGGGGCGCCGCGACGCGATCTGCACGATGTTGCGCATGTCGTCGACGCCGATGGACAACCCCTCCGGGATGATGCGCCGCACATCGGCGTGAGTGCCGGCCATCGTCGTCGTGCACGCACGGCATTCGCCACAGCCCGGGACCCCGTCGGACGAGCACTGCAACGCCGCGGCGAAGCACAGGGCCGCCACCGACCGTCCGGACCCCGGCGGTCCGGTGATCAACCAGGCGTGTGTCATGGTTCCGGTCACGGCGGCACTGTGAGCAGCGTCACCGCGCGCGGCCCGCGCGGCGGCCACCAACTCGGCTTCCACCGCGTCCTGCCCCACCAAGCGCGAGAAGACCCCGGTCATCGCAGATAACAGTAATGCTGCGAACCGACACGTCCGTCCCAGACCACCCAATCTGGTCGCCCTCGCCCGATACGGTTGTCGGGTGACCACCGAGGCCCCGCCGATCGGACGAATCAGTGCATTCGTCCGATGGGTCGTGCGCACGCCATGGCCGGTGTTCGCGCTGGGCATGCTGCAGTCCGACATCATCGGTGCGCTGCTGGTCTTCGGGTTCCTCCGCTTCGGCCTGCCACCCGAGGACCGCATTCAGCTGCAGGATCTGCCCACGTCCAACCTTGCGATCTTCCTCGGTTACCTGTTCATCTCGTTCACGATCGGGGCGTTCCTCAGCCTGCGGATGCTGCTGCCCGTCATGCGTTGGCAGCGCCGCGACATGCTGTTGCGCGACCGCGACCCCGCCGACACCGAGGTGGCCCGCACCCGCGCGCTGAGGATGCCGTACTACCGCACGGTGATCAGCGTCATGAACTGGATGCTGGGCTCGATCGTCTTCATCGTTGCCAGCTGGCCGGTCGCCAGTAAGTCCGCGCCGGTGGTCGCGGTTGCCACGGGGCTCGGTGCCACCGCCACGGCGATCATCGGGTACCTGCAATCAGAGCGTGTGCTGCGCCCCGTCGCGGTGGCCGCCCTGCGCGGCGGCGTTCCGGAGAACTTCCGAGCGCCCGGTGTGATCCTGCGGCAGGTGTTGACCTGGGTGCTGTCTACCGGCGTGCCGATCCTGACGATCGTGCTCGCCCTGGTGGCGAGCAAGTTCGAGGTGTTGACCGCACCCGCGGACCGGATGACCACGCCACTTCTGTTCCTGGCCATCTCCGCGCTGGCGATCGGCCTGTTCGGCACGGTGCTGGTCGCGATGTCGATCGCCGACCCGCTACGCCAATTGCGCTGGGCGCTGGGCGAAGTGCAGCGCGGCAATTACAACGCGCACATGCAGATCTACGACGCCAGCGAGTTAGGCTTGCTGCAGGCGGGATTCAACGACATGGTGCGCGACCTGTCCGAGCGGCAGCGCCTGCGCGATTTGTTCGGTCGCTACGTCGGCGAAGACGTCGCGCGGCGTGCACTCGAACGCGGAACCGAGTTGGGTGGTCAAGAACGCGACGTCGCAGTACTTTTTGTCGACCTCGTCGGTTCGACGCAGTTGGCGGCGACCATTCCGGCCTCGGAGGTCGTCAACCTGCTCAACGACTTCTTTCGCGTCGTCGTCGACACGGTGAACCGCCACGGCGGGTTCGTCAACAAATTCCAGGGTGACGCGGCACTGGCCATCTTCGGTGCGCCCATCGAGCATCCCGACGCCTGCGGGGCGGCGCTGGCCGCGTCGCGTGAACTGCACGACGACCTGATCGAGGTGTTGGGTCAGACCGAGTTCGGCATCGGCGTGTCGGCGGGCCGCGCCATCGCCGGACACATCGGCGCGCAGGCCCGCTTCGAGTACACGGTGATCGGCGATCCGGTCAACGAGGCCGCGCGACTAACGGAACTGGCCAAGCTGGAGCAGGGCCACGTGCTCGCGTCGGCCATCGCGGTCAGCGGTGCACTCGATGCCGAGGCGCTGTGCTGGGACGTCGGCGAGATCGTCGAACTGCGCGGACGGGTGGCCCCGACGCAACTGGCCCGGCCGCTGAACCTGGTGTCGCCCAGTGATGCCGGGCTGGAAGAATCCGAGATCTCCAGCGACGTCCGGCGGTGACGCTCAGGACTTCTTGGCGGCCTTCTTCGCGCCGGTCTTCTTCGCGGGCGCTTTCTTGGCGGCCTTCTTCGTCCGCTTGACCGGTCCGCGGGCCCGGCGGTCAGCCAGCAGCTCGGCGGCCCGCTCGTCGGTGATAGACAAGACGTCGTCGCCCTTACGCAAGCTGGCATTCGTCTCGCCGTCGGTGACGTACGGGCCGAACCGGCCATCCTTGATCACCATCGGCTGGTCGGTCGCCGGGTCATTGCCCAGCTCGCGCAGCGGTGGAGCCGCAGCACGCTGTCCGCCACGCCGTTTGGGTTCGGAGTAGATCTTCAGCGCCTCGTCGAGCGTGATGTCGAACATCTGCTCTTCGGTGGTCAGCGATCGAGAGTCCGTGCCGCGCTTCAGGTAGGGCCCGTAGCGGCCGTTCTGTGCGGTGATCTCCTCACCCGTGTTCGGGTCGACGCCGACGACGCGCGGCAACGACAGCAGCCGCAGCGCATCGTCGAGCGTCACCGTCTCCAGATCCATCGACCGCAGCAGTGAGCCGGTCCTCGGCTTGGGACCCGTCGGCTTCTTGCCCTTCTTGGCCGGTGCGCCGTCCTCGTCCTCCGGCGGCTCGGGCAAGACCTCGGTGACGTAGGGACCGTAGCGACCGTCCTTGGCCACGATCTCATGGCCCGTCGCCGGGTCCACACCCAGAGATCGACCCTCTTGCGGTGTGCTGAACAGCTTTTCGGCCAACTCCAGCGTCAGCTCATCGGGTGTCAGCTCGTCTTTGAGGTTAGCGCGCTGCGGTGTCGGCTCACCGTCGTCGTCGGCGATCATCCGCTCCAGATACGGGCCGTTGCGTCCGACGCGGACGTTGATGGCGCGGCCCTGGTCGTCGTCGAAAAGCTTGATGGAGTTGACTTCTCGGGCGTCGATCTCTTCGAGATTGCCACCGACCAGCTTCTTGAGACCGCCAGCGCGTGCGATCGAGCCCTCGACGCCGTGTTCGCCGCCGAAGTAAAAGTTATTCAGCCAGTTGCTGCGTCGCTCGTTGCCCGAGGCGATCTCGTCGAGTTCGTCCTCCATGGCAGCGGTGAAGTCGTAGTCGACCAGCCGCGCGAAGTGCTGCTCCAGCAGACCGATGACGGCGAACGCCACCCACGACGGCACCAGCGCGCTGCCCTTCTTGTGCACGTAGCCGCGGTCCTGGATGGTCTTGATGATCGACGAGTACGTCGACGGGCGGCCGATGCCCAGGTCTTCGAGCGCCTTGATCAGCGAGGCCTCGGTGTAGCGGGCGGGCGGGCTGGTGGTGTGCCCGTCGGCGGTCAGGCCGGCCGCATCGACGCGCTGCCCCTGGGTCAGGTTCGGCAACCGGCTCTCGGCGTCGTCGGCCTCACCACCGGCCTGCTCGTCGAGGCTCTCGACGTAGGCCTTGAGGAAGCCGGCGAACGTGATGGTGCGGCCGCTGGCGGAGAACACCACCTGCTGACCGTCGCTGGCGACACCGGAGATGCGCAACGACAGCGTCGTCCCGCGCGCGTCGGCCATCTGGGAAGCGACCGTGCGCTGCCAAATCAGCTCGTAGAGCCGAAACTCGTCCTGGTCCAGCGCCGAGTGCAGCTGCCCCGGCGTCTGGAACACGTCGCCTGCGGGCCGGATGGCCTCGTGCGCCTCCTGGGCGTTCTTGACCTTGCGGGTGTACTGCCGCGGCGACGGGTGCACGTACTCCTCGCCGTAGAGCTGCCGTGCCTGGTTGCGCGCCGCGGTGATCGCCGACTCCGACAGCGTGGTCGAGTCGGTACGCATATAGGTGATGTAGCCGTTCTCGTAGAGCCGCTGCGCGATGCTCATCGTGCGCTCCGAGGAGAACCGCAGCTTGCGGCCGGCCTCCTGCTGCAGCGTGGACGTCATGAACGGGGCGTAGGGCCTGCGGGTGTAGGGCTTCTGCTCCACCGACGACACGGCCAGCTGGGCGCCGCGCAGGCCGGTCGCCAGAGCGCCCGCGGCGGCCTCGTCGAGCACGAGCACCTCGTCGGGCTTCTTCAGCCCGCCCAGCGAGTCGAAATCGCGTCCGGTGGCCACCCGGCGACCGTCGACCGAATTCAGCTTCGCGGTGAACCTGGGCGGCGACGCTTGCGCGTCGGAGACGCTGGCGTCGAGTTCAGCGGTGACGTCCCAATAGCCCGCGCTGCGGAACGCCATGCGCTCGCGTTCACGCTGCACGATGATGCGGGTCGCGACCGACTGGACGCGGCCGGCCGACAGCTTCGGCGCGACCTTCTTCCACAGCACCGGAGAGACCTCGTAGCCGTACAGCCGGTCAAGGATGCGGCGGGTCTCCTGCGCATCGACCAGGTCGATGTCCAGGTCTCGCGGATCCTCGGCGGCGGCCCGGATCGCCGGCTCGGTGATCTCGTGGAACACCATTCGTTTGACCGGGATGCGCGGCTTCAGCGTCTCGAGCAGATGCCAGGCGATGGCCTCACCCTCGCGGTCGCCGTCCGTGGCCAGATAAAGCTCGTCGACGTCCTTCAGCAGGCTTTTCAGCTCGCTGACGGTGTTCTTCTTGTCCGGGCTGACGATGTAGAGCGGTTCGAAGTCGGCGTCGACGTTGACACCGAGGCGCGCCCATGGCTCCGATTTGTACTTCGCGGGCACGTCGGCGGCCGCCCGGGGCAGGTCGCGGATGTGTCCGCGTGACGACTCGACGATGTAGTTCGACCCGAGGTACCCAGCTATTTTGCGCGCTTTGGTGGGCGACTCGACAATGACGAGTCGCCGCACCGTTCCGTTGCGGCCGCTCCCGCGGTCCCCGTCTGCCACCTGTGCCTACGCTCCACTTCCTCAATTGCCCACGGCGCGGGGCTCCCTTTTATAAGGGCGGTCGACCGACCCCGTCGGCAACTGACAATTTCGCACCCCGCGCGGGCCGACGCAAACCGGCCCCTGCGCTCGCGCCCCTCAGAGGCGCGGCCACTGCTCGAACGCCTCGACGGCGCCAGGGGGTTCCCCCACATTCTCTACCAGCCGCGATAACCGCCGACGACCACTGATTCGCAGCGCCGGGTGCGACCCGCGGGTACCTATCAATGTCGGGGCTATCCCGACCCTCATCATGGCTGACGCCAGCGGTGAATGCGTGTCGGGGGCGTGCGGATCGAGGCCGAGCAGGTAGCGGTCGGCCTCCGGAGTGCCCGACGCCAACGTCCAGGCACGCAATTCGCGCGGCCCTGGTAGCCATTGCGGAGGCACCGTCTTCACGGCGCCACGGGTCCAGTCGCCCGCGATGGGGACCAGCCGCGGATCCACCGACGTGCGAATCAGCGGAGTGTTCTCGTCGGTGCGCGCGATCTCCGGCTGCAGGCCCGCCTCGGTGATCATCTCGGCGAGCGCCTCCGCGCGCCACAGCCGGTCCACCACCACCGACAACCGAGCGCCCTGGCCCACCACGACCACCTGACCCGGCGCGGCGAGCAGCCCCGTCAGGTCGGCGACCGCGGGCGGCACCGACTCTGCCGAGAAGAACGACAGCTGGCTCACAGATCGACAGTAAGGCAGTAGTCGACTGCGAAGCGGTCAGCCGGGCCGGGTGCCGCAATAGAGAACACCCCGCGTGTTCCTCGACTGGGAGAGCGCGGGGTGTTTTCTTCGATGGATTTGGTCTGGCTAGACGGCGCGGACACCCGTGGCCTGAGGCCCCTTGGGGCTCTGGCCGACCTCGAACTCGACCTTCTGGTTTTCCTCCAGGGTGCGGAAGCCGCTTCCCTGAATTTCCGTGTAGTGGACAAAAACGTCAGCGGATCCGTCCTCCGGGGCGATGAAGCCGAAGCCCTTCTCCGCGTTGAACCACTTCACAGTTCCCTGTGGCATTTCCTGTTGTTTCCTTCTCTTATTCACCGGGTGCGGTCCACCGTTGTTCGGTACACCGGGCCCCGTTCCGACCGCCATACCTTTGCGGTGTCGGCGGAACTTAACCCGGCCTACAAACCTCGCAGGAACCGCGATCGCAACGTCGATCCTGCGAGTGCTAGTACACGAACACAGAAGCTGCGACCGCGGATAGTCAATCACGTTCCGGCCTGCGGCGACAGTGGAGATGCGATCAAGTGGGGAACAATTCATCCACGAGGAGTTTCAGGAGGGCGCGCAATGGCGGATTTCGGCCGCGAGCTGCTCGCGTGCGCCGTCGAGGGCACGGAGGGCAATCCGCTGCGCCACGTCGCCGATCTGCCGCCCCAACAAGGCCGCCCGCAGGCGTGGCCGCAGTGGGCTCACCCAGATGTGGTGCGAGCGTTCGCCGGTCGCGGCATCGAGGCGCTGTGGTCCCATCAGCTCGCCGCGGCCGACCTCGCGCACGACGGCCGCCATGTCGTCGTGAGCACCGGCACGGCATCCGGGAAGTCGCTGGCGTACCAACTGCCTATATTAACGGAGTTGAAAGCTAATTCGCGGGCCAGAATGCTCTACCTGTCGCCGACCAAAGCACTCGGCCACGACCAGTTGCGCAACGCGATCGCTCTGACCGAGGCCGTGCCGCTGACGGACGTCGCGCCGAGTTCCTATGACGGCGACAGTCCCGCCGATGTCCGGCGCTTCGCACGCGAACGCTCGCGGTGGATCTTCTCCAATCCCGACATGATCCATCTGTCGATGCTGCGCAACCACGCCAGATGGGCGGTGTTCCTGCGCAACCTGCGATTCATCGTCATCGACGAATGTCATTACTACCGAGGCATCTTCGGGTCGAACGTGGCGATGGTGCTGCGACGGCTGCTGCGGTTGTGCGAACGGTACTCGTCGACTCCGACGGTGATTTTCGCCAGTGCCACCACGGCCTCGCCGGCCGAGACCGCTGCCGAACTGATCGGGCAGACGGTCACCGAGGTGACCGACGACGGTTCACCGCACGGCGCGCGCACCGTCGCGCTGTGGGAGCCGCCGCTGCTCGCTGACCTCGTCGGCGAAAACGGCGCGCCGGTACGGCGATCCGCGGGTGCGGAGGCCGCGAGGGTGATGGCCGACCTGATCGCCGAGGGCGCCCGCACGCTGACGTTCGTGCGGTCCCGGCGGGGGGCAGAGCTCACCGCGTTGGGGGCGCGAGCCCGGCTGGCCGAGATCGCTCCCGACATCGCCGAGCGGGTCGCGTCCTACCGGGCCGGCTACCTGGCCGAGGACCGCCGCACGCTGGAACGCGCACTGGCCGAAGGGGAACTGCGCGGCATGGCGACGACGAATGCGCTGGAGCTCGGTGTCGACATCGCCGGGCTGGATGCCGTCGTTCTGGCCGGCTTTCCAGGCACCGTGACGTCGTTCTGGCAACAGGCGGGCCGTTCCGGTCGCCGCGGTCAGAGCGCGCTGGTGGTGCTGATCGCCCGTGACGACCCGCTGGACACCTACCTGGTGCATCACCCGGCGGCGCTGCTCGACAAGCCGATCGAACGCGTCGTCATCGATCCGACCAACCCGTACGTGCTTGGGCCGCAACTGCTTTGCGCAGCCAACGAATTACCGCTCACCGATGCCGAGGTGCGCAGGTGGAACGCCGAAGCGGTCGCCGAAACGCTGATCGACGACGGTCTGCTGCGCAAGCGGGCAGGCGGTTACTTTCCGACCCCTGGCGTGGATCCGCATCCCGCGGTGGACATCCGGGGCTCCTCGGGCGGGCAGATCGCGATATTGGAGGCCGGAACCGGCCGCATGCTCGGCAGCGCGGGCGTCGGGCAGGCACCGGCGTCGGTTCATCCCGGCGCGGTATACCTGCATCAGGGCGAGAGCTATGTCGTGGACTCGCTGGACTTCGAGGATGGTGTCGCGTTCGTGCACGCCGAGGATCCGGGCTACACGACGTTCGCGCGCGAACTCACCGACATCGTGGTCACCGGCGAGGGTGAGCGGAAGACGTTCGGAGAGGTCACGATCGGACTCGTTCCGGTGTGTGTCACCAACACCGTGGTCGGCTACCTGCGCCGCACGTTGACCGGGGAGGTCATCGACTTCGTCGAACTCGACATGCCGACCCGCAATCTGGACACGATGGCGGTGATGTGCACCATCACGCCGGAAGCGTTGCAGCACAACGGATTGGACATGCTACGGGTGCCGGGCGCGCTGCACGCCGCCGAACATGCCGCGATCGGGCTGCTGCCGTTGGTCGCGAGTTGCGACCGCGGCGACATCGGCGGGGTGTCGACGGCGGTCGGCCCGGTGCAGGGTTTGCCGTCGATCTTCGTCTACGACGGCTATCCCGGCGGCGCGGGCTTTGCCGACCGCGGGTTCCGCAGGATCGGCACGTGGTGGTCGGCCACCGCCGCCGCTATTGACGCGTGCGAGTGCGCGACCGGATGTCCGTCGTGTGTGCAGTCGCCGAAGTGCGGCAACGGCAACGATCCACTGGACAAGGACGGCGCCGTGAATGTGCTGCGGTTGGTTCTCGATGAAGTGGCTGGACGCGTGTCGTGAATTCACCCGAAGGGGCGACCGACCCCTCGACGATCGCCCCCACGGATCCGCGGCCGGGACGCTGGGGTTTGATCGCGCCGAGCACACAGAAGTTGCGGCGAACGGCCGGACAACGCGATCCGTTCCCAGTCCCGGCATGCCGGGTGCAGACGAAAAATACCGCGCCAGAGGGTTCCTCGCAACTCACCATTGCGCTACGACGCGTGTCGGAAGCGTATCTAGCAGCGCTTTCCTACGGAATCCGTAGGCGCCGCGGGGAGGATGGTTCAGCAGGGCGACGTTAAACTGCGCTACATGACCCACGACTGGTTGCTCGTGGAGACGCTGGGCAGTGAGCCCGCCGTGGTCGCGCAGGGTCGTCGCACCAAGGATCTGGTTCCGATCAGCACGTTCCTCCGGCGAGACCCGCACCTGATGGCCATTCAGACGGCCATCGGAGAGACGGTGCGCGCCGGTCAGGGGCTCAGCAGCATCACGCCGAAGAACGACCGCGTGATCCGCACCGAAGTGGTCCAGATGACCGACGGCCGGATTCACGGAGTGCAGGTTTGGGTGGGACCGACCGACATGGAACCGCCCGAGCGTCCTGTGCCGGGGCCGTTGATCTGGGACCTCGGCAGCGGCATGGCCACAGACACTCGCGAGTCGCTGTTCAACAGCGGCGTGGACAGCACTGCCGAGCCGACGGACCGTCGGGCGTTCGCCGAGGATCTGCCGATGCACGACCTCAACCCCAGCGAGGCCAAGGTGCTGGCGATGGCGCTCAAGCCCGAGGCCGGCAAGACCCTGTGCAGCACGTGGGATCGGACCGACCACGACGGCGCACCGATCACGGTCGGATTCGTCGCAAGAGCGGTGGCAGAAAGCCGCGACGACGGCGAAGAACGGCTGATCTGTCGGGCGATGAACTGGCGAAGCGTGCGGGAGGATTCGGCGGCCCCGCGAGACGACCTGGCACAGCGAATTGTCTGCGGGCTCGCCCAGCCCGGCGTTCACCGCGCGCTGGTAGCCCCGGCCGGCTGGACGCTACTCAAGTGGCTCGACCCCCCGGCCCCGTTCTTCGACTGGCGGGCCAGCATGGCGGGCGAGCACTCGGTGAACCCTGCAGACCATCCCGAAATGACGAGGATGGCAGAGGAATTCGTCACGGGTACGGCATCAGGTGTGTTACGGATGGTGGCCAACGACGGCGGCTGGACGCCCGTTCACGTGACCGTCAACAGAGTCGAACTCGACGACGACGTGCACGCCGGGCTCGCCATGCTGCGGCGGCCCAGCGCCGAGGAACTCGCCGATATCTAACGGACAGGCCCAGCCCGGGCCACTCCCTGCGCCCGACCCGCACCCAGCCTGCCGAGCGTCACCGAGACCTCGACCGCGACGACGACGTCGAGTTCGTCTCGCGCGCATCGCGCCACCTCAGTCCGCATGGCTTCGGCGATCGCCTCGGCGTGTGAACAGGCAGCTGCCTCGCCGTCGGCCAGCCGAGCTGCCGCGGCCAGCGCCGCAAGGTCGGCCGCTGCTTGGGCTCGGTGGCGCGCGGTGACGGCCGAGCCGACGTACAGCCAGCCGACGGTGATCGTCAGTAGCACCGCGATCATCGCGACTGCGACCAGGCTGGCCGATCCTTCGTCACGCCACGCCGGGTTCGACCGCGGCCACCGCCCGCCCCGCGAGCGTGAGTCCGGGCAACAGCGCCGAACTGACGGTGACCGTGGCCACGACCAGTTCGCCTTCGCGTCGCAATTGCACCGCCGCCCCGTCCGGGGCGATACCGCGGGCGACCTGCGCTCCGTCGCCCCCTCGCGCCGCCAGACGCGCCGCCTCCCGAGCGGCGTCGACACAACGGATGTGCATGGACATCGCGGTGAGCCCGCCGAGGCACAAGACGAGCACGGCCACCAGCGCAGCAATCCCGAACGCCGCCTCGACCGTCGCACCGCCGGTGTCGCCGGCTAGACGTTGGTGTTCAGCGCGCGGCTGATGATGTTGGTCAGCGCCGTGACGATCGAGTCGCCGGTGACGACCGTGTACAGGATCGCGCCGAAAGCGGCGGCCGCAATGGTCCCGATCGCATACTCGACGGTCGACATGCCGTCCTCCTCGACCATCAGCAACGTCAGCCGCGCCTGTAGCGCGCGAATGCTTCTGCCCTTCATGGTGTTTCCTCCTCATCTTCACCGTCACAAGATCCCTGACTGCAGGACGTCACCGGCCAGCCCGGCGACGACGGGCACAACCCCCAGGCACACAAACGCGGGCAGGTAGCACAGCCCGAGCGGTCCAGCGATCAGCACCGACGCGCGCTCCGCAGCACCGCGCGCGGCGTCCGCCGCCTCCTCGCGGGACTGGGCTGCCAGGTCGATGACGCCCTGCGCCAGCGCGGCGCCCGAGGCCGCCGAGCGCCGAGCCAGCCGCAGCAGCGCCTCGGCGTGGTTGTATTGCCGCTCGGCCGCTTTCGACCATGCCGTCGCCGGATCCGCGCCCAGCGAAAGCAGATCGGCCGCCCTCGACAAGCTGCACGCCAGGTCATGTGGCGCAGACGGCGCGGTCGCGGCGGCCGCCGCCGACACGGCCATGCCAGAGCGTAGGCACGCGGCCAGGACGTCGAGCGTCGAGGCGAACGCCAGCGGGTCGTCAGGCGCCGTCGGCACAGCGCGCGTCAGCCTCGGCGCGACCAGGCCGGCCCGAACACGCACATGCCACGGGTCGGCGCCGAGCAAGATTGCGCCGGCGAGAAGCAGTGCAGCGCCGGTCATCTCGCGACCTGCCCGGTGATCCTGTCGGACCACAACAGTCCGAGACACGACAGCACGACGCCGACGAGAAGCAGCCAACCGCCATGCGAGAACAGAAACGTCAACGGGTCCGCACCGATCGCCTGACCGAGTCCGACTCCCAGCACCGGCAGCCCGGCGAGAAGCGCCGCCGTGGTTCGCGCACCGGCCATTCCCGCATTCACGCGTGCGGCGTACCGCTCGCGCTCGACGATGTCGCGCTGCGCGGTTCGCATCAACGTCGCGATCGCCAACCCGTGTGTCTGAGCGAGATGCCAACACACCGCAAGCCGTTCCCAGTGCGCTGGCAGGGACGACTGCCTAGCAGCGCTTCGCAGCCCCGCGGCGACGTCGGCGCCCATCCGCGCACGGGCCGCTACTGCCCGCATCGACACGGCGACCACACCGTCGACTTCGCCGGCAGCTACTCCGAAGGCGGCGACCGGATGCGCCCCGACGCGAAGTTCACCGACGAGGACGTCCAATGCGCCCTGCAGTGCGGCGGCTTCGGCTGTGCGTTTCCGCGAGCGAGTTCGCCTTCTGCGGCGCACCTCGGCAGTGACCGCGGCGACAGCCGCAGCCGCGACGACTCCCGGTGGCGCAGCCAGCGCGACGGCGCCGCCGGCCGCCGCGATGCCGGGCAGCACCAACAGGCGTGGAGGCCGCCGCGACGTCGGCACTCGCCCGGTTATCAGCCGGCGCGACGGAACCGGCGCGATCAGCAGCGCGAGTGCCAGGGCCAGCGCCGAGACGCTCATGACACCCCCCTCCGCTTGATCAGCGCGCGCAGTTGATCCGCGCCGCAACCGAATCCGCTACCGTCCCGCCATGCCGTGACTGCGCGGACCGTCCCGTCATCGCCTCGCTCGAGTAGGGCGATCTGGTTCAGACGGCGGCGTCCCGCCCCGTCGCGGGTGACGTGCAGGACGACCTGCACCGCGGCCGCGAGTTGGCTGTGCAGCGCCGTCCGATCGAGCCCGCCGGCCGCAGCGAGCGCCTCCAGACGCGCGGGCACCTCCGTTGGGCTGTTGGCATGCACCGTGCCCGCCCCTCCGTCGTGCCCGGTGTTCAGTGCCGCGAGCAGGTCTACCACCTCGGCACCCCGAACCTCGCCGACGACGATCCGGTCCGGCCTCATCCGCAGCGCCTGCTTGACCAGGTCCCGTACGGTGACCTCGCCGATGCCCTCGACATTGGCGTGCCGTGCAACAAGTTTCACGAGGTGGGGGTGGGCCGGCTCCAACTCCGCGGCGTCTTCCACGCAGACGATCCGTTCGCTCGGCGATACCGCGCCCAGCACCGCGGCCAACATGGTGGTCTTGCCGGCGCCCGTGCCACCGGAGACCAGGAAGGCAAGCCGGCTCGCGATGATCTCGCGCAGCAGTCCCGAGACCGACGAATCGATGGTGCCGGTGCGCACCAGGGCCGCCAGGTCCTGCGTCGCGGGACGCAGGACCCGCAACGACAGACAGGTGCCGCCCGGCGCGATCGGTGGCAGGACCGCATGAAGCCGCACGGTGAACTGACCGGTGCCCAGATCGGTCAGTTGGCCATCGACCCATGGCTGCGCGTCGTCGAGACGCCGCCCGGCCGCGAGCGCGAGCCGTTGGGCTAGCCTGCGGACCGCGGCCTCGTCGGCGAAACGGACTGAGCTGCGGCGCAATCCGCTTCCGTCGTCGACCCACACCGCGTCGGCCGACGTGACCAACACGTCGGTGGTGCCTTCGGCGCACAGCAGCGGCTCGAGGGGCCCCGCGCCGGTGAGCTCGGTCTGCAACACCCGCAGGCTGCGCAGCACCTCCGTATCGCCGAGCAGGCCCCCGGACTCGGCGCGGATCGCTGCGGCCACGACGTTCGGGCGCAGCGGAGCCGATTCGACGGCCAGACGCTCGCGCACCCGGTCGATCAGCGAGGCGCTCATGCCGCCCTCGCCGCCGGATGCTGCTGGAGTACTGCCAGCACCCGCTGTGCCGCCGCCACGAGCGGTGACCGGCGCCCCAACCGCAGACCGCCCCGTTCGAGCATCACCGCGAGACCGGGCTGCGGGCGCATGGCCGCCAGCAGCGGCAGCCCGACGATCTCAGCGACCTCAGACGACCGCAGGCCACCCGGCGACGGCCCACGCACGACCACGCCCGCATTCGGGTTGACCGTCGACACCCAACTCGCCGCGGCCGCCGTGGCGGCGCACGACCGCACGTCAGCCGGCGTGACCATCACCACCAGATCGGCTGCGCTAAGGGCTGTTTCGGCCGCCGCCGTCGCTCGGCGCGGAACGTCGCTGACCACCGTCGCACCGCCACGACTGCCCGCGTCGATGACCGCGCTCAGCGGCGCCGCATCGATGTCACCGCCACTACGGCTCCCGGACAGCACGCTGAGCGCGCCGTGCCGCGGAAGGGCATCGCGTAGCGCCGCGTAGGTCAGCCGGCCGCCCTGCAATTCGAGGTCGGGCCAGCGCAGGCCGGCCTCGGCTTCGCTACCCAGCAGCAGATCGATGCCACCGCCCCACGGGTCGGCGTCGACGAGCAGTGCTCCGGCATTTGTCGAGGCGGTCCGGGCCAATGCCGTCGCGAACACCGAGGCGCCTGCCCCACCACGGCCTGCTATCACCGCCGCCACCGCACCGCGACGGTCGTTTTCGAGCGCCGTCTCGACGGCGCCGGTCAGCTCCGCCATCAGCTCGTGGTCCTGTGCGGGCAGCGTCAGAACATGTTGTGCCCCGACCGCGATCGCGGCCTCCCAGTCGGTGGCCAGGGGCTCGGCTCGAGTCAGGAGTACCACGTGGCCGCGTCTCGGCAGCGCCCGCTCGGCGCAGCGGTGCGCGGCGCGGGCGTCGAGGAGAACGGCGATCGCGCCGGTCCACACCTTGCGACTCGACGGCTCCGACGTGTGCACCACATGGGCGCCTGCGGCGGCGGTGACGCGGTCGACATCGTCGCGCAAGACGGGGTCGCCGAGCAGCGCGAGGATCCCGCTGGGTCTCTCGGGAGGTGCGGCCATGAACCCACCCTGCGAGTCGGCGCAGTCCGCCGCCACGGCCGCGTCCGGGTCTGTGAATGAACCCGCAATTGGGGATGGCCGGCCGTCCCGGTCATCGAAAATCAGATTCCGCAACTACCGAGTCCCGGCGGGTCTATCCGCAATGCGAAGGGCTACCCAGAAAAAGAGACGACCCCCGCCAGGGGGGGAGGAGGCGGAGGTCGTCGTGTATCAGCCCCGGGGGGTCGGGCTGATGCACACCCGGCATAAGCCGAGTAATGCTTACTATACACACGCCGTTGCGCGAGGGCGCAAGTGCTGGCGACCGACAAAAGCAGTTGACAGAACAAAAGATGCAGTGACACGCACGTGTCGTGAACTGCCAGTTTGTACACTCTTCCGCGAAATGTCACGCTCTCGCCCCTATGCTGACGAGGTGACCGCATCCCAGCCGGAGGCCGAGCGGTCGACCGTACCGCAAACTCCCGGCGCCCCCTCTGAGTCGGTCCGAACAGCGGCATTCTTCGATCTAGATAAAACGGTGATAGCCAAATCGAGCACATTGGCCTTCAGCAAACCTTTCTTCGACCAGGGGCTAATCAATCGCCGGGCGGTTCTGAAATCGACCTACGCCCAGTTCCTCTTCCTGATGTCCGGAGCCGATCACGATCAGATGGACCGGATGCGGTCCTACGTCACCAACATGTGCACCGGATGGGACGTCGAGCAGGTCAAGTCGATCGTCGGCGAGGCATTGCACGACATCGTCGACCCCCTGGTCTTCGCCGAGGCCGCCGACTTGATAGCCGACCACAAGCTTTGTGGCCGCGACGTGGTCGTGGTCTCGGCCTCTGGCGAGGAGATCGTCGCGCCGATCGCCCGCGCGCTCGGCGCCACCCACGCGATGGCCACCCGCATGGTCGTCGAAGACGGCCGCTACACCGGCGAAATCGCGTTCTACTGTTTCGGCGAGGGCAAGGTGGAGGCCATCCGCCAGCTCGCCGCCCGCGAGGGGTACGCCCTCGAGCATTCATACGCCTACTCGGATTCGGTCACGGATCTGCCGATGCTCGAGATCGTCGGCCACCCGGCTGTGGTAAACCCCGACCGCGCTCTGCGCAAAGAGGCGGCACTGCGGGGTTGGCCGGTGCTGACATTCACCAGACCGGTGTCGCTGCGCGATCGAATTCCGGCGCCCTCAGGGGCCGCCATGGCAACGACGGCGGCGGTCGGAGTGAGCGCACTGGCCGCCGGCGCGCTGACCTACTCGTTACTACGCCGATTCGCCTTCTGAGGCGCTACGCCGCGTAGTAGCTGACGCCGGTTCGTAACGATCTCGCGTCGCGCCGAAGTTGGCCCTTGATGTGATCAGCGTCACGGAGTACAAAGGAAGCACGGAAGCCCGACGAGGCCAAGGTCGAGCCGGAAGAGAAGGCTCGGTCTCCCGAATCGGACTCCCCAGCACGGATCCCGGCACCCACGCGGAGCACATGCCGCGGAATAGGCAATAGTGTTGCGGGCCTGCGTAATTGCGAAAAGCGGACGACATCGACAACTCTTTGGGTGGAGATGTCCGTCGAAGCGCATCGACAAGACGCCGAGGCCAACCCACGCAACCCACCAAGCACGCTTGGTAACCGGCCTCCGTGCTAGCGGGCGGCGAGCCGAATCACTTCGGAGCGTCGCCCGCTTCGCGTTGCTGGGGCGAGGTGCCGGGCGTCGCCTGCGCGATCGACAGCGCTTCCCGCGCACCGGCATGCAACGCGCGCGAGCTCAGGACGAGCCACGCAGTGAGGCCCTCGGGGGTGCCCGACGCGAATCCCCGCGCGGCGGCGCGGTATTCGCCCGACTGACGCATCCAGTACACCTCCGGAACGCCGAGACCGTGCGGGTCAAGACCGCTGGTGATGGTCACCAGCCGGGAGACCGCTCTGGCCACGACGCCGTCCGCGGTGCCGAACGGGGCCAGCGTGAGAAGTTCACCGTGCACCACGGCGGCCAGCACAGGAGCGGCGACGCGCGTTCCGCCGGTGACGATGTCGGCCAACAGCGACAACCGCCGACTGACCTCGACATCCGCCCGGGGCCGGCCCAGGTGGTCCTCGTCGGCCAGATCCGCGGCCGCCAGCGCATGCAACCGGGCGATCGCTTGCAGTGGGGCTCGTTGCCACACACCGATCAGCGAGGTCGCACCACCCTCCAACGCCTCGGCGACGCGCAGCGCGCCCGCCAGCACCGGCTCTGCCGTGCCGTCGTCCGACAACTGCAATGAGCCGCCGTCCAGCACGGACGACGCCCTGGCCGCACGCAGCGCCGCCTCGGCGGCCGACGCGGGCCACCCGCGGAGGTTGGTGCGGTGCCGGTGCGCCCGGCCCAACGCCTCGCGGGCCTGCTCTCCGGCGTCCGCGACGCCCGAGAGTTGCGCCAACGGCGCCAACGGGTCGGTCACGGCAACCGACGCTAGTCGACCGCTCAACGCGCGCCAGACGCCGCCCGCGGAGAGGACTGTGAGTTGCCAACCTCCGGTGCGAGATTGGTGACTACGCTCACACCTATGTCCGAGACGCACACCGAATCGAAGTCCGTCTACCCGCCGTCGCCCGAGTTCGCCGCCCAGGCCAACGCGAAAGAGGGCATGTATCGCGAGGCCGAAGAGGACCGCCTCGCGTTCTGGGGAAAACAGGCCGAACGATTGTCGTGGGAAACGCCGTTCGCTGAGGTGTTGGACTGGTCCGAGGCACCGGTTGCGAAGTGGTTCGTCGGCGGCAAGCTCAACGTCGCGTACAACTGCGTCGACAGGCACGTGGAGGCCGGAAACGGCGACCGCGTGGCCATCCTGTGGGAGGGCGAGCCGGGCGACAGCCGCACCCTCACCTACGCCGAACTCAAGACCGAGGTGTGCAAGGCCGCCAATGCGCTGACAGATCTCGGGCTCGCCGCGGGCGATCGCGCCGCGATCTACATGCCGATGCTGCCCGAGGCGATCATCGCGATGCTGGCGTGCGCGCGGCTGGGGGTGCTGCACAGTGTGGTGTTCGCGGGCTTCTCGTCGACGGCCCTGTCGGCCCGCATCGAGGACGCCGAAGCCAAGCTGGTAATCACCTCCGACGGGCAGTACCGGCGCGGGCAGGCAGCCTCGCTCAAGGAGTCCGTTGACGAAGCCTGCGAGGGACAGGATTCCGTCGAGCACGTTCTCGTGGTCCGCCGCACCGGAATCGACACGCCGTGGACCGATGGCCGCGATGTGTGGTGGCACGACACCGTCGATTCGGCATCATCCGAGCACACCCCCGAGGCGTTCGATTCCGAGCATCCGCTTTTTCTGCTCTACACCTCGGGCACCACCGGTAAACCCAAGGGCATCATGCACACCTCCGGCGGCTACCTCGTGCAGTCGTCGTACACGCATTACAACGTCTTCGACATCAAGCCCGATGAAGACGTGTACTGGTGCACAGCCGATATCGGCTGGGTCACCGGCCACACGTACATCGTGTACGGTCCGCTCGCGAACGGCTGCACGCAGGTGGTGTACGAGGGCACGCCGAACTCGCCCAACGAGCACCGGCACTTCGAGATCATCGAAAAGTACGGCGTCACCATCTATTACACCGCGCCCACGCTGATCCGCATGTTCATGAAGTGGGGCCGCCAGTTCCCGGACGCCCACGACCTGTCGAGCCTACGGTTGTTGGGCTCGGTCGGCGAGCCGATCAATCCCGAGGCGTGGCGCTGGTATCGGGATGCGTTCGGCGGCAACAAAACTCCCGTCGTCGATACCTGGTGGCAAACCGAGACGGGTGCGATCATGATCTCCCCGCTTCCAGGTGTCACCGAGGCCAAGCCGGGATCGGCGATGCAACCGCTGCCGGGCATCTCGGCCATGATCGTCGACGAGGAGGGCAACGAGTTGGTGCCCGGCGCCGACGAGGCCGAGCACGTCACCGGCTACCTGGTGCTCGACCAGCCGTGGCCGTCCATGCTGCGTGGCATCTGGGGCGACCCCGAGCGCTACAAGGAGACTTACTGGTCGCGCTATGCCGAAAAGGGTTGGTACTTCGCCGGTGACGGCGCGCGCGTTGACTCGGACGGATCCATCTGGCTGCTGGGCCGCATCGACGACGTGATGAACGTGTCGGGACACCGGATTTCGACCACCGAGGTGGAATCGGCATTGGTGGGCCACTCCGGCGTCGCCGAGGCCGCGGTCGTCGGCGCCAGCGACGAGACCACCGGCCAGGGCATCTGCGCGTTCGTCATCCTCGAAGGGAGCGCCAAGAACAGCGGCGACGAAATGGTCGACGAACTACGCGAGCAGGTGGCCAAGGAGATAGGCAAGATCGCCCGACCGCGCGAGATCCACGTCGTGCCTGAGCTACCGAAAACACGCAGTGGCAAGATCATGCGCCGGCTGTTGCGCGACGTCGCCGAGGGCCGTGAGCTCGGCGACACGTCAACCCTGGTCGATCCCAGCGTGTTTGAGGCGATCCGGGCCAGCAAGTAGCCGGGCTCGCAAGCGCGATCAGTCGACGGCACCGACGGGAACGAAACCTGTTCCCGGCCTGTTCTTGGCGGTGATGTCGGCCAACTGCGTGTTGAACGACATATTCACCGCGGGGGTGTGCAGCGGGATGTACTTGACGATGCATGTCGGCAGATCCTCGGAGAACGCGCCGTGGATCATGCCGACCAGTCGGTTGTTGACGGTGACCGGTGCCCCGGAGTCGCCGGGCTGTCCGCACACCTGATTGATGAAGGTGCCCGGTTCATCGCCGGGTCCCCACGTGACGCCGCAGGAGTAACCGGTGGTGCGGCCCAGTTTGCAGGCGATGTCGCCGACGAGCGGGTCGGGGCCGAGGCCGTCAATCCGAAATCCGTTGACGTTGTTGGTCGGTCGCACTTTGGCCGGGTCGAACTGGATCACCGCGTAGTCGAGGGCGTCGTTACCGGCAACCATGGTGCCGACGACGTCGGCGTTGTCGGCGCCCTCGGCTGCGACCTTGGCCCCCGGACCGCCGCAATGCGCGCTGGTGAAACCGATCAGATTGCCGCGGTTGTCGTTGCCGATAGTCGTCAGCGTGCACATGGTCGCCCCGTTGACCACCAGACCGGACCCTCCGCCCAAGGTCACCGGGGCCTGGCCCGACGCGACGCCGAGAGGCGCCAGTAGAGCTAGACCGACGACGGCCACGAGTGCGCCGAGGCAGCGGCCGCGCATCCTCAACTGAACCTCCCCTATCGACGAGCCGACCTGCCTTGACGACAACCGGGTCAGTCTATCGTCGGCCAGGCATCGATTAGAGATGCGCCGCATGGCAACATGAACTGCGTGAGCGATCGCAGGAATGGCGTGCCGAGCACCGTGACGTCGATACCGCTGGTAGACCCGCACGCGCCGAAGGTTGATCCGTCGATCGGTGACCTCGTCAAAGACGCCACCGCCCAGGTGTCGACACTGGTGCGTGCCGAGGTGGAACTCGCCAAGGCCGAGATCACCCGCGACGTGAAGAAGGGCCTCACCGGCAGCGTCTTCTTCATCCTGGCGCTGGTGGTGCTGTTCTACTCGACCTTCTTCTTCTTCTTTTTCGCCGCCGAACTGCTCGATACCTGGATCTGGCGGTGGGCGGCCTTCCTGATCGTGTTCGGGGTCATGGTGGTGGTCACCGCGGTCCTGGCCCTGCTGGGTTATCTCAAGGTGCGCCGCATCCGCGGGCCGCGGAAGACCATCGAGTCGGTCAAGGAGATTCCCGAGGCGCTGACGCCCGGTCACGACAGGAAGGGCGCGGCGATCGCGGCGGGCGACGGTAAACCTGCGTCGACGGCCGATCCCTCGGGCTGGTAATGCCCCCACCCGATCCGTCGGTGGTGCGCATCGACGGTCCGTGGCGTCATCTCGAGGTGCACGCCAACGGAATTCGCTTCCACGTCGTCGAAGCGGAAGCTCTGGAAGCCACCTCGACTCCGGCCATCGACCGGCCGCTGGTCATCCTGCTGCACGGGTTCGGCTCGTTCTGGTGGTCGTGGCGTCACCAGTTGCGCGGCTTGACCGGTGCGCGCGTGGTGGCGGTCGACCTGCGCGGCTACGGCGGCAGCGACAAACCGCCCCGCGGTTACGACGGCTGGACGCTGGCCGGCGACACCGCCGGCCTGGTGCGAGCACTGGGCCACAAGGCCGCGACGCTGATCGGCCACGCCGACGGTGGACTGGTGTGCTGGGCGACCGCGGTGCTGCATCCGCGGGTGGTCCGATCCATCGCCGTCGTCAGTTCACCGCATCCTGTCGCGCTGCGCGCCTCGGCGCTACGGCGGCGGGACCAGGGCCGCGCGCTGCTGCCGTGGATGCTGCGCTATCAGGTGCCCATCTGGCCGGAGCGCTCGCTGACCCGACACAACGCCGAGGAACTCGACGGGTTGATGCGCAGTCGCGCGGGCGGGAAATGGCTTGCCTCCGAGGACTATTCGGAGACCATCGCGCACATGCGCCGCGCCATCCAGATCCCAGGGGCTGCCCACTGTGCGCTGGAATACCAGCGGTGGGCAGTGCGCAGCCAGCTACGCGGTGAAGGACGGCGTTTCATGCGATCGATGAAGCGTCCGCTCAGTGTGCCGGTTCTGCATCTGCGCGGCGACGCCGATCCTTACGTGCTGCCCGACCCCGTGTACCGGACGCAGCGCTATGCACCGCATGGCCGCTACGCATCCGTCGCCGGCGCAGGACATTTCGCCCACGAGGAAGCCCCCGATGCGGTCAACGCGGCGCTGTCGCGTTTCCTCGCGCAGGTGTACGGCACCTGAGCCGGACCCAACCGTGAATCAGGTGATGCAGTTACCGGTGGCGACGCGCTCGGAGTTGCCGACCTTGGCCAGCTGACGCGACACCTCTTCGGCGGTGAGCACGAACCCTGTGTCGGCGTCGTCGACGGCGGCCCCGAACACCACGCCGAGCACCTGGCCGTTGCGGTCGATCATTGGTCCGCCCGAATTGCCTTGGCGGACACTGCCTCTGATCGTGTACACCTGGCGGGTCACCGTGGTGCTGCGGTAGATGTCGGGCCCGTTGAGTTCGATGACCTCCCGCACGCGCGCAGGCGTCGCAACGAAGTCCCCGCCGCCCGGGTAGCCCATGACGACGGCGTCCGTGCCGGTGACCGCCGGTTCCTGCGCGAACTGCAACGGCGCCGACGGCAGGTCGGGGACGTCGAGGATCGAGATGTCGGCATTGGGGTCGTAGGACACGACGAACGCTTCGTACTCCTGCCCGTCGGCCTGGACGGTGACGCTTTCCGAACCCGCGACGACGTGCGCGTTGGACATCACCCGGCCCGGTGCGATCACGAAGCCGGTGCCCTCCAACACTTTCTGGCATCCTGGCGCGACGCCGCGGATCTTCACCACGCTGGGTCGGCTCATCGTGACGACGGGGTCGGCAGCCAGCGCGGCGTCAGGCGCGTCGACCGCGACGATCGGCGTGCGGCCGAACGGTTCGAGAACATCGGGCAGGCCGGAGGTGTCAAGCAGGGCCGACAGCCGGGTCGGCACCGACCGCAGCCAATCCGGCGCGACATCGTCGACCTCTTTGAGCACCTGCGAACCGCGCACTGCCGCCGCCAGGTTCGGCTGATCCGACGACTGCAGCGGGTAGGTCAGCATCCACGCCGCGACCATCACGGCCACGATCTGCAGCGCGACACCGATCGTTGAGTCGAAAGCCCGCAGCGTGCGGTTGCGGATGGCGCCGCGTACCGCCCGGCCGAGCACCACACCGGCGATCTCGCCGACGACCACCAGGGCCAGGATCAGAAACAGTGTGACGAACAGCTTGGTGCGGGGTCCCTCGATGTTGGCCACGACGTGCGGGGCCAGCAACACACCGGCCACGGCGCCGAGTACCACGCCGACGAAGGACAGCAGAGAGCCCAGCGCCCCGGACCGCCACCCGGAGATGGCGGCGACGAATGCGACGGCGAGTACGGCGAGGTCAAGCCACTGCGACGGTGTCATGGTTGAGCCCCACCCTAATCGGCACAGTCGCCGTCATGACCGACGAGGCTCATTGCGTCCTCGAGTTCGCGGATGTCGTCGGTATTCCACGGTTCGGCCCAGCCGGCGACGTCGAGCATCGCCGAGATCACCTGCCCGGTGAAACCCCACACCAGCATCTGATTGAGCAGGAAGGCGGGACCGGCGAACCGACGCGTTCTGTCGCTGCGGTACACCATCATTCGGTTCTTCGGGTTGACGAACGCACGGACCGGGACGCGGGCGACGATAGCGGTCTCGGCCTCGTCAACCACCGCCACCGGGCCGGGATCGGTGGAGAACGCCAGCACGGGTACGACGTGGAACCCCGAGGGCGGAATGAACATCCGCTCCAGCGTGATCAGAGGTTGCAGGCGGGTCGCGTCGAGGCCGGTCTCCTCGTTGGCCTCCCGTAGCGCGGTGTGCACCGGTCCGTCGTCGCCCGGATCGGCCGCGCCGCCGGGAAAGGCGGCCTGGCCGGCATGGTGGCGCAGCGTCGAGGCCCGGACCGTCACCAGCAGGTCAGCGTCGTCGGGCAGACCACCGGATTGACTGTCCCACGGACCGGAGAACAGCACGAGCACCGCGGCGTCGCGGCCACCACCGGTCATCACCGCCTTGGCGTTCGCCGCCGACACCATCGCCAGAACGTCGGCGGGCACCCGCCTGCGGTACGCACGCTTGACGTCTTTGGCGTTCTCGACCAGCGGCTTGAGCCACGGCGGGGCGGCATCGGGGGCGAGGCGATGACCCCCGTCGCTGACCCAGCTCACCGCGACTGCCCCTTCGATCATCCGACGTTCGGTCCTACCGCCGCCGCGATCTCGTCAGCGGTAGTGAACGAGCGCGGCAGGATTTCGGCAACGCTACCGTCCGCGCGCAGCACCACCGTCGCGGGCATCACATTGGGGACCGCGAGCGCGGCGGCGATCAGACGGCGGCCGTCCTGCAACGTCGGCAGTCGCACGCCCAGCTCGGCCAGGCGCAGCAGCGCGGCCGTTTCGTTCTCGTCCTGGTGCACCGTCAGCACGGTCACACCGGGCCCGGCCCGGCGCTGATATTCGGCCATTGCGGGCAGTTCCTCGGCGCAGGGGGCGCACCAGTACGCCCACAGGTTCAGCACCACCGTCCGGCCAGCGAGAGCCGCCGCGACGTCGACACTCGCGCCGTCCCCCGCGCATTCGAGCGAGATGCCGCGCAGTCGCGCGGTGCCGGGCCCGCCGCGCGGCGACGGGCAAGGAGGTAACTTCGCGTCGGCGCGCGGGCCGGCCAACGCCTCGGCGGTGTCCGCGTCGCGGCGGTCGCGCGCCGTCGGGCCGTCGCCGCTCTGCCGGGAGTCGTCACGCAGCTGCATGACCAGTCCCGCGGTCAGCGCCGCGACCACGATCAGCACCGCGATGGTCCAGCGGGTCGACGTCCTCATCGCACCTTCATCGCGCCCGGCGGGGCTCAGAGACCGGCCAGTGCCAGCAGATGCTCGGTTTCGGGGCCCTTGACCAGCGGCGCGGCGATCATCGGGTCCGTGGGGCCGATACCGAACGACGGGCAGTCCTTGGCGAGGACACAGACGCCGCATGCAGGCTTGCGCGCATGGCAGACGCGGCGGCCATGGAAGATCACCCGGTGGCTGAGGTCGGTCCACTCACGGCGCTCGATCAACTCGCCGATCGCGAATTCGACCTTGACCGGGTCCTCGAGCGAGGTCCAGCGCCAGCGCCGGACGAGCCTGCCGAAGTGGGTGTCGACGGTGATGCCGGGGATGCCGAACGCGTTACCGAGGATGACGTTGGCGGTCTTGCGGCCGACGCCGGGCAGCGTCACGAGTTCTTCGATGGTGGCCGGAACCTCCCCGTCGAATCGTTCAACCAGTTCCTGCCCCAGTCGGATCAGGGAGTTGGTCTTGTTGCGGTAGAAGCCGGTGGGCCGGATCAGTTCTTCCAGATCCGCCCGGTCGGCCTGCGCGTAATCGCGCGCGGTGCGGTACTTCTTGAACAGCGCGGGCGTGGTCAGGTTGACGCGCTTGTCGGTGCTCTGCGCGGACAGGATGGTCGCGACCGTCAACTCGAGCGGGTTGGTGAAGTCCAGCTCGCAGTACACATGCGGAAACGCTTGTGCCAGCGCGCGATTCATGCGGCGGGCCCGACGCGTCAGACCGAGTTGGGTCTCGCTGTCCCATTTGCGGGAACTCTTTGCCGCGGTCACGAATGCCAGCGTACTGAGCGCGTCGGACAACCATGCTGCGGACCGGTGACAATTCGTGATCCCGCTGAGACCTTCGGCGTGTTTACTTCAGCCTTGTGTCTTGGTTGCTGGTCGCGCTTATTCCGGGGTTGCTGATGATGGCAACCTTCGGGCTGCAGCGACTGGAATCCGGAATGAACCGCGATACCGTGTCGGCCATCGACGTCGCCGAGTTTCTCCAGCAAGCTGAGGCCGTCGATGTCGATACGCTGGCGCGAGACGGGATGGGCCACGCCCTGGACGGGCTGCACCAACGGCTGCATGCGGGTGTTCCGGAGCGCAACGGCACGGCGGTCGACTCAATTACCACAGGTTTGCCAACCCGGCTATATGTGCATTACCGGCCTAATACTGAATTTCAGCCGACTCGACATGCCAATCGTGTGTAGCGTGGGCTGGTCGCGCTGGAGGCGTAATGCCGACAACGTCGGCGAGGCGTACCTCTAGACTGATCTCGCAATCCAGTAAGAGGTCGGCTGGCGCGTGTCATATCACCCGAGAGTTTAAGAGGGGCAACGTGGACGAGATCCTGGCGAGGGCCGGAATCTTCCAGGGAGTCGAACCGAGCGCTGTCTCCGCGCTGACGAAGCAATTGCAGCCCGTCGACTTCCCACGGGGGCATACGGTCTTCGCCGAGGGCGAGCCCGGCGACCGGCTGTACATCATCATCTCGGGGAAGATCAAGATCGGTCGTCGCTCCCCGGATGGACGGGAGAATCTGCTCACCATCATGGGCCCGTCCGACATGTTCGGTGAGCTTTCGATTTTCGACCCGGGCCCGCGGACGTCGAGCGCGACCACGATCACCGAAGTGCGTGCGGTGTCGATGGACCGCGAGGCGCTGCGCGCGTGGATCAAAGACCGTCCGGAAATCTCCGAACAACTCCTGCGCGTGCTGGCCCGGCGGTTGCGTCGCACCAACAACAACCTGGCGGACCTGATCTTCACCGACGTGCCCGGCCGCGTGGCCAAGCAGCTGCTGCAGCTCGCCCAGCGGTTCGGCACGCAGGAGGGCGGCGCGTTGCGCGTCACGCACGACCTGACGCAGGAGGAGATCGCTCAGCTGGTCGGCGCCTCACGGGAAACCGTCAACAAGGCGCTCGCCGACTTCGCCCACCGCGGCTGGATCCGCTTGGAGGGCAAGAGCGTGTTGATCTCCGACTCGGAGCGCCTGGCTCGTCGCGCGCGCTAGCGACGCTCAGGCACGCAGATAGTCCAGCTGGGCCTGAACGCTCCATTCGGCGGCGTCCCACAGCTTTTCGTCGACGTCGCTGTAGACGTGCTCGACGATCTGGCGCACGCCGGCGTCCTCGCCCAGAACCCGCAACGCGTCTCGCACCTGCTCGAGTCGCTCCTGGCGGTGCGCCAGGTACACGTCGCTGACCGCTTCGAGGTCGTCGAGGTCGGGACCGTGGCCGGGTAGCACCGTGCGACGCCCGAGGCCGCGCAGCCGCTGCAGCGACTCGAGATAGTCGCGCAAACTGCCGTCCTCCTTGTCGATGACGGTCGTTCCGCGGCCCAGCACCGTGTCGGCGGTCAGCACGGCGTCGTCGAGCACGAACGACACCGAGTCGGCGGTGTGCCCCGGCGTCGCCATCACCGTGATATTCAGGCCCGCCGCGTCGATGACCTCACCGTCGACGAGCGGCCCGCCGAGACCTCGCAGGAATCCGCTGCCGACCGAGCGGACCACCGCGCCCGTCCGCTCGACGATCTTGTCGATGGCGCCGGTGTGATCCTCGTGCTTGTGGCTGATCAGCACCAACGGGATCGGGCCGAGTTCGGCGATGCGGCCGATGTGCTCGTCGTCCTCGGGTCCGGGGTCGACGACCACCATCTCGTCGGTGCCCGGCCCGCGCAGCACCCAGGTGTTGGTACCCTCGAGCGTCAGCAGGCCCGGGTTGTCGCACAGCAGCACCGAGGCCGTCTCGGTCACCGGCCGCAACTGCCCGTACGCCGGATGCTCGAGAGTCACGCGACCTCTGCCCGATCGTCGCTCACGCGACCTCTGCCCGATCGTCGCTCACGCGACCTCTGCCCGATCGTCGCTCACGCGACCTCTGCCCGATCGTCGCTCACGCGACCTCTGCCCGATCGTCGCTCACGCGACCTCTGCCCGATCGTCGCTCACGCGACCTCGACGATGATCTCTATCTCCACCGGAGCGTCGCGCGGCAGCTCCGACACCCCGACCGCCGATCTGGCGTGCGCGCCCGCGTCGCCGAAGACTTCGCCGAACAGTTCCGAGGCGCCGTTGACGATGCCGGGCTGGCCACCGAAGCCGGGCGCTGACGCCACGAATCCGACGACCTTCACGACGCGGGTGACGGCGTCGATGCCGACCAGCGCGTGCACCGCCGCCAACGCGTTGAGGCCGCACAGCCGCGCGAGCGCCTTGGCCTGCTCGGGGCTGACGTTGGCGCCCACTTTGCCGGTCGCGGTCAGCTCACCGGCGACGATCGGCAGCTGACCTGCGGTGTAGACGAGGTTGCCCGTGCGTACCGCGGGCACATATGCCGCCAGCGGCGCGACGACTTCGGGCAGCTCGATGCCCAACTCGGCGAGCCGGGCGGCGGCACTCATTTCGGTCGCTTGAGGTATGCGACGTGCTGCTCGCCGGTCGGGCCGGGCAGCACCGACACCAACTCCCAACCGTCCTCGCCCCACTGGTCGAGAATCTGTTTGGTCGCGTGCGTCAGCAGGGGAACGGTGGCGTACTCCCAGCGGGTCGGTTCGCTCATGGGGCTGAGCCTATCCGGCGCTCGATCAGCACTAGCTAGCATGCAGGGGTGGCTACCTCAGCGAACAGCGGTAGACCGGTCGGCTGGCCGTCTCGCCTGACAAAGGCGCGACTGCATTTCGTCACCGGCAAGGGCGGGACCGGTAAATCGACGATCGCGGCGGCGCTGGCGCTGGCGTTGGCGGCGGGTGGGCGCAAGGTCCTCTTGGTGGAAGTCGAAGGGCGCCAGGGTATTGCGCAGCTATTCGACGTGCCTCCGCTGCCCTACCAGGAGGTCAAGATCGCTACCGCCGACGGCGGCGGCCAGGTCAACGCGCTGGCGATCGACACCGAGGCGGCGTTCCTCGAATACCTCGACATGTTCTACAACCTGGGCATCGCCGGTCGGGCGATGCGCCGCATCGGGGCCGTCGAATTCGCGACGACCATTGCGCCGGGGCTCCGCGACGTGCTGCTCACCGGCAAGCTCCGCGAGATCGTCACCAGGGCCGAGAAGGGCAAGCACCCGGTGTACGACGCGGTCGTCGTCGACTCACCGCCGACGGGTCGCATCGCGCGCTTCCTCGACGTCACCAAAGCGGTGTCGGACCTCGCCAAGGGCGGTCCGGTGCACTCGCAGGCCGAGAGCGTGGTCAAGGTACTGCACTCCGACCTGACGACCATTCACCTGGTGACGCTGCTGGAGGCATTGCCCATTCAGGAGACGGTTGAAGCGATCGAGGAGTTGCGGGCGCTGGACCTGCCGATCGGCAGCGTCATCGTCAACCGCAACATCCCGGCCTACCTGCCCGCAGACGACCTCGCCAAGGCGGCCGAGGGTGACGTCGACACCGACGCGGTGCGCGCAGGTCTCACCAAGGCCGGAATCACGTTGTCCGACAGCGACTTCGCGGGCCTTCTGACCGAGACCATTCAGCACGCCACGCGAATCCAGGCGCGGGCCGAGAGCGCCGAGCAACTCGACGCGCTCGACGTCGCACGCCTGGAACTGCCGCAGATCGCCGACGGCGTCGACCTGGGCAGCCTCTACGAACTCGCCGAAGCACTCGCCCATCAGGGAGTCAGATGAGTACCGCTCCACCGGCCCTGGACATGGCCGCCGTCCTGCAGGACACATCGAATCGCGTCATTGTGTGCTGCGGCGCAGGGGGCGTCGGCAAGACCACGACGGCCGCGGCCATGGCGCTGCGCGCGGCCGAGTACGGGCGCACCGTGGTCGTGCTGACCATTGACCCGGCCAAACGACTGGCCCAGGCCCTCGGCATCAAAGATCTCGGCAATACGCCGCAACGGGTTCCACTCGCCCCCGAGGTCCCCGGCGAGCTGCACGCAATGATGCTCGACATGCGTCGGACCTTCGACGAGATGGTCATGCAGTACTCGGGACCTGAACGCGGCGAGGCGATTCTGGACAACCAGTTCTATCAGACCGTCGCCACTTCTCTTGCCGGCACGCAGGAGTACATGGCGATGGAAAAGCTCGGACAGCTTCTGGCCCAGGATAAATGGGACCTCGTCGTGGTGGACACCCCTCCGTCGCGCAATGCGCTGGACTTCCTCGACGCGCCAAAGCGGTTGGGCAGCTTCATGGACAGCCGACTGTGGCGGCTGCTCTTGGCGCCTGGTCGCGGCATCGGGCGACTGGTCACCGGCGCGATGGGGCTGGCCATGAAGGCGCTCTCCACCGTGCTCGGCTCGCAAATGTTGGCTGACGCAGCGGGTTTCGTGCAGATGCTCGACGCGACGTTCGGCGGATTTCGCGAGAAGGCCGACCGCACTTACGAGCTGCTCAAGCGCAGGGGCACCCAGTTCGTCGTCGTGTCGGCGGCTGAGCCCGATGCGCTGCGCGAGGCGTCATTTTTCGTCGACCGGCTCTCGGAAGAGCACATGCCGCTGGCCGGGCTGATCCTCAACCGCACCCACCCCATCCTGTGCGAGTTGCACGCCGACAAGGCGCAGGAGGCGGCAGAGACCATCGGGACCGCCGACGACGACGCTTTGGCCTCCGCCGCGCTGCGCATCCATGCCGACCGCGCGGCGACGGCCAAACGCGAGGTCCGGCTGCTGTCGCGGTTCACCGGCGCAAACCCGCACGTCGCGATCGTCGGCGTGCCGTCATTGCCGTTCGACGTCTCCGATCTCGAGGCGCTGCGGGCCATCGCCGACCAGATCACGGGTCAAGCGGCCTAGATCGGCGGCCGGTCGGCGATCCCGGCCAAAATGGTTACGGCCTCGTCGTCGATCTGCGGACCGCACACCGCGACGTCGATCACCAGCTGCGCCCGATCCGCCATGGCGTGCGCGCATTCGCGGCCGGGCCTGTCCACCCGACTCGACGTCACCATCAGGCCGTTGAAGTTCCGGAGTCTGACTGTGTCGCGAATCGCCCAGATCTGCCCGGCGGTGTCCTCGTCGGGCACCGCATGCGCCCGGACGCCGGAGCAGTCCTGCCAGATTCGCTCGCTATCGGAGACGAATCGACGGGCTGCGGCCGCGGTGGCGAAGCGGACCACCCCCTCGTCGATCCAGCGCTGCTGGCCGTCGTTCTGCATGATCATGCCGCTCACGGCCTGATATCCGCTGTTGCGGTAAGCCCGCTCGATGGTGTTGAACGGCACGCCCGCGCACTCTTCCGGCGTGAATTCGACGTAGTCGAGGAACTTCTCGTAGGTCTCGGTGATCTCGATGTTGTCCGCACCGACGATGCCGCGGATTTCCTCGACGCTGAGCAACATGGCGCTCAGCTCGTCGCCTTGACCGTGCACTCTCGGCCGCACTGCGGTGCCGGACACGGTCGACATGCAACCGCTGACGGAAAAGACTAGGGCGACGACCGCCGCCGCGGACAATCGGCGCACGGCGCCAATCTTGGAGGAAGGGACTTAAACCGCACTGCGGTGTTTGCGCTGGGCGGAGAAGAACTCGGCCCAGGACGATACCTCGGGGTGCTGCTTGAGCAGGGCACGGCGCTGACGTTCGGTCATGCCGCCCCAGACGCCGAACTCGACGCGGTTGTCCAGTGCGTCGGCCCCGCATTCCGCGATCACCGGGCAGTGTCTGCAGATCACCGCGGCTTTACGCTGCGCGGCACCGCGTACGAATAGTTCGTCGGGGTCGGCCTGACGGCAGCGGGCTTGAGAAACCCAGGCGATCCGTGCCTCGGCTTCGGCGCTTTGAACGACAGCGGCGGTATTCGTCATCATGGTTGTCCGGCGAGCGGCGGCCCTAGTAGCTGACACCAGCGATCCCTTCGTTCCAGCCGCCCCCCAGCGACGGCGCAGTCCTCCGGTGTAGAACGCTGATGCGATCTACGCCACATTGCGAGGGTCTAGTGTGACCTGCATCGCACTGTTCGACCAAATTAGATGGTCAAAGCCGTTCTGCGCAATACGTAGGAGCTCACTTTTTTGGGACGACCGTGCCGTGATGTCAGTAAATTGACGCCGCTGTTTGGTCTGCGCAGCGGGTCCGGCGGGCAATCGACCGTCCGAAGCCGCCATTTTGCGGCTCAAAACCTCTGGTTAGTCTTGAGCCTATGTCGGAGCGCCCGCCGTCCCCTCCGCCACGGACGGTCACGATCATCAAGCTCGCATGGTGCGTGATTCTCGCCAGTGTGGTCGCCGCGGGGCTGATGTTCCCGATAGCCGGCGGGTTCGGACTGATCTCGAACAGGGCATCGGACGTGGTGGCCAACGGATCGGCCCAATTGGTTGAGGGCGAGATTCCCCAGGTGTCGACAATGGTCGACGCCAAGGGAAATGTCATCGCCTGGCTGTACTCGCAGCGGCGGTTCGAGGTGCCGAGCGAGCAGATCGCGAACACGATGAAATTGGCGATCGTCTCCATCGAGGACAAGCGCTTCGCCGAGCACAATGGCGTCGATTGGCAGGGCACGCTGACCGGCCTTTCGGGCTATTTGTCCGGCAATCTCGACACCCGAGGCGGCTCGACCCTCGAGCAGCAGTACGTCAAGAACTATCAACTGCTGGTCGTCGCGCAGACCGATGCCGAGAGGCGAGCCGCGATCGAGACGACGCCGGCGCGCAAGCTGCGCGAGATCCGGATGGCGCTGACCCTGGACAAGACCTTCACCAAGCCGGAGATCCTGACCCGCTACCTGAATCTGGTGTCGTTCGGCAACGGTGCGTTCGGCGTGCAGGACGCCGCGCAGACATATTTCGGCATCAATGCCTCAGATCTGAACTGGGAGCAGTCTGCGCTGCTGGCCGGCATGGTGCAGTCAACCAGCGCGCTTGACCCGTATACGAATCCTGAAGGTGCCCTGGCCCGTCGAAACGTGGTGCTGGACACCATGATTCAGAACATTCCAGAGGAAGCCGAGGCGCTGCGGGCCGCGAAAGACACGCCGCTGGGCGTGCTCCCGCAGCCCAAGGAACTGCCTCGCGGCTGCATCGCCGCGGGCGACCGCGCGTTCTTCTGCGACTACGTACTGGAATACCTGGCGCGCGCGGGCATCAGCAAGGAGCAGGTGGCGCGAGGCGGGTATCTGATCAAGACCACCCTGGATCCCGATGTGCAGAATCCGGTGAAGGCGGCGGTCAACAACTTCGCCAGCCCGGACCTCGACGGGGTGGCCAGCGTGATGAGCGTGATCCGGCCGGGCAAAGAGTCGCATCCGGTGCTGGCGATGGCCAGCAGCCGGACCTACGGTCTGAATCTCGATGCCGGCGAAACAATGCAGCCGCAGCCCTTCTCGCTCGTCGGCGACGGCGCGGGCTCGACGTTCAAACTGTTCACGGTGGCCGCGGCCATGGAGATGGGGATGGGCATCAACACCCAGCTCGACGTGCCCGCCCAGTTTCAGGCCAAGGGCCTGGGCAGCAGCGACAGCCCCGGCTGCCCGGCGGCGACCTGGTGTGTGAAGAACGCCGGGGGCTACCGCGGCCAGATGAACATCACCGATGCACTCGCCACGTCCCCGAACACGGCGTTCGCCAAGCTCATCTCCCAGGTCGGCGTGCAGCGGTCGGTGGACATGGCCGTCCGGCTCGGCCTGCGGTCCTACGCCTTGCCGGGCACCGCCCGCGACTACGACCCGGAAAGCAATGAAAGCCTGGCCGATTTCGTCAAACGCCAGAACATCGGCTCGTTCACGTTGGGCCCGATCGAGGTCAACGCGTTGGAGTTCTCGAACGTGGGGGCGACGCTGGCTTCCGGCGGTGTGTGGTGCCCGCCCACGCCGATCGACCAGGTGATCGACCGTAAAGGCGAAGAGGTCTCGGTGACCATCGAGACCTGCGAACAGGCCGTGCCCGAAGGCTTGGCCAACACCTTGGCCAACGCGATGAGCAAGGATGACCAGGGCGCGGGCACCGCGGCCTCGGCGGCCGGTTCGGTCGGCTGGAACCTGCCGATGTCCGGCAAGACCGGAACCACCGAGGCGCACCGTTCCTCGGCGTTCCTCGGATTCACCAACACGCTGGCCGCCGGAAACTACATCTACGACGACTCCACCACGCCCGGCGAGTTGTGTTCGTTCCCGCTGCGCAAGTGCGGATACGGCGACCTGTTCGGCGGCAATGAGCCCGCGCGGACCTGGTTCAGCGCCATTCAGCCGATCGCCAACAACTTCGGTGAGGTCCGGCTGCCCCCGACCGATTCGCAGTATGTCGAAGGCGGGCCGGGATCCCGGGTGCCGAGCGTCGCCGGACTGACCGTCGACAACGCGCGCCAGCGACTTCGCGACGCGGGCTTCCAGGTGGCTGACCAGACGAGCTCGGTGAACAGCACCTCGCGTCTGGGCACCGTGGTCGGTACCTCGCCGAGTGGTCAGACCATTCCCGGCTCGATCATCACCATCCAGGTCTCCAACGGTGTTGCGCCGCCACCGCCTCCGGCACCGGTGAACGTGCCGAGCATTCCCGGTCTGCCGCCTCCGGTCGGCCAGACCGTCGTCGAGATACCCGGCCTGCCGCCGATCACCGTGCCGGTGCTCGGTCCCCCACCGCCGCCACCTCCGCCGTGATCGGGTGAGGTGTCGGCCGACGTCAGCGGGTGTGGGCGGTACCGCGGCGCGACTCGCAGTAGGCTTTCATGCATGCCAGCCTCTTCGATCCTGAAGAATTCTGCAGCCGTGGCCGCCGGTTCGGTGGTAGCGGGGATCGGCTACGCCTCGGTGATCGAGCGAAATGCGTTCGTCGTACGTGAGGTGACCATGCCGGTGCTCGCGCCAGGCTCGTCGCCGTTGAAGGTGCTGCACCTCAGCGACATCCACATGCGGCCGCAGCAACGTCGCAAGCAGGCGTGGCTGCGCAGCCTCGCCGACCTCGAGCCGGACCTCGTTGTCAACACCGGCGACAACCTGGCGCACCCGAAGTCAGTGCCGGCAGTGGTTCAGTCGCTCTCCGAACTGCTCTCTGTCCCAGGTGTTTTCGTGTTCGGCAGCAACGACTACTTCGGCCCACGGCCGAAGAACCCGGCGAATTACTTGATCAAGCCGTCGCACCGCATTCACGGCGAAC
This sequence comes from Mycobacterium deserti, assembly GCF_025345615.1. Classification (GTDB taxonomy): domain Bacteria; phylum Actinomycetota; class Actinomycetes; order Mycobacteriales; family Mycobacteriaceae; genus Mycobacterium; species Mycobacterium deserti. The sequence continues at coordinate 505,745 of NZ_JAODWD010000006.1, read as the reverse complement.
CGCTCCCGTGGCAGGACCTGCGCGCGGCGTTCACCGAACGCGGCTGGCTGGACATGACGCACACCCGCCGCGACCTCGAGGTCAACGGCTTGGTGATCGCCGTCGCCGGCGTGGACGACCCGCATCTCAAGCGCGACCGCTATGAGGCCATCGCGGGCCCGGCGAATTCGGCCGCCAACCTGACGCTGGGTCTGGCACATGCGCCCTACCTCCGGGTGCTGGACCGGTTCGCCGCCGACGGCTATCAGCTGGTGATGGCGGGCCACACGCACGGCGGCCAGCTGCGGCTGCCGGGTTACGGCGCGATCGTGACCAACTGCGACATCGACCCGTCGCGGGCCAGGGGTGCCTCGAAGTGGGGCGCGCACATGCAGTTGCACGTGTCGGCCGGTATCGGTACCTCGCCGTACGCGCCGCTGCGATTCTGCTGTCGGCCCGAGGCCACGCTTCTGACACTGGTGGCGGCGCCGACCGGCGGCCGTGACGCCGGCATGCGGGAGGGCCAGTCCCACCCGAGCGTGTCGGTGCGGTGACCGGGCAAGCATCGACAGCCAGCCGCAGCCAGCCGCGCACCTGGGCGGACAACGCCGTCCGGCTGATCGAGGCCGACGCCCGCCGCAGCGCCGACACCCATCTGCTGCGCTATCCGTTGCCGACCGCATGGAGCGAGGGTGTCGACGTCCAGCTGTACCTCAAGGACGAGACCACCCACATCACCGGCAGCCTGAAGCACCGGCTGGCACGCTCGCTGTTCCTCTACGCGCTGTGCAATGGCTGGATCGGTGAGAACACGACGGTCATCGAGGCCTCGTCGGGGTCGACGGCGGTCTCGGAGGCCTACTTCGCGGCGCTGCTCGGACTGCCGTTCATCGCGGTGATGCCGTCGTCGACCAGTGCCACGAAAATCAAGCTGATCGAATCACAGGGTGGCCGTTGCCATTTCGTCGCCGAGTCGTCGCAGGTGTACGCAGAGGCGGAGCGGCTGGCCGAAGAGACAGGCGGCCACTACCTCGACCAGTTCACCAACGCCGAACGTGCCACCGACTGGCGCGGCAACAACAACATCGCCGAGTCGATATTCGAGCAGATGCGCGACGAGGCGCACCCGTGTCCGCAATGGGTGGTGGTTGGGGCAGGAACCGGCGGCACCAGCGCCACCATCGGGCGCTACATCCGCTACCGCCGGTATGCGACACAACTGTGCGTCGTCGACCCGGAGAACTCGGCGTTCTTCCCGTCATACGTCCAACACCGGGACGACGTGGTGACGGGCATGTCGTCGCGCATCGAGGGCATCGGCAGGCCGCGCGTCGAGCCGTCGTTCCTGCCCGATGTCGTCGACCGGATGGTCGCCGTGCCCGATGCCGCGTCCGTGGCGGCCGCCCGCCACGCGAGTGCGGTGTTGGGCCGCCGCGTCGGGCCGTCGACGGGAACGAATTTGTGGGGCGCCTTCGGCCTCTTGGCGGAGATGATCGACGAAGAGCGCAGCGGGTCGGTGGTGACCCTGCTCGCCGATAGCGGCGACCGCTACGCGGACACCTACTTCTGTGACGAGTGGCTGACCAGCCAGGGGTTGGACCCCTCGGACGCGGCCTCAGTGCTGGTGGAGTTCGAGCGCTGCGGGCGCTGGCCCTGATCGTCGGCCCGTCCCGTCAGCGGCCCGTCGGAGGTCAAGAACAGCCACAGCGCGGCCAGAGCGAAGAAGCCGATGTAGATGGAAGCTCCGAGTCCAGTCATCTCTGCCTCGATTCGTCGTGATGCCGTCAGTGTGCATAACGACACCGACATCCCACTTCCTTCCCGCGGCGTGTCGTGATGTGCGTCGCCATGCCCGCCGCAGAGACAGAAATCCCGTCCCACGTAGGGCTTATGCGTTTGGCTTCGCACCCTGCGCGTGCGATACGCTGTCGTGGCTTCATGCGGGGTGTGGCGCAGCTTGGTAGCGCGCTTCGTTCGGGACGAAGAGGTCGTGGGTTCGAATCCCGCCACCCCGACAGCAGTGAGGCAGATCAGATGCCCCGAGCCGGACTCGGGGCATCTGTCGTTCAGTCTCCGGCTGTGCCCACGACGGTGGGCCGGCAACGGCACCCGTCTGCCCCGAACCGCTGGTCACGCGTCACTTCTCGGTATCGACTGGCAATACGGCTGACTTAGTTGCTGAATCTGCGGCGGGGTCCAGTAATTTACAACTATGGCAAATACACGAAGTGCTGGTGGCGCCGCTTGGGCGTTGAGCGTCCCACTTCCTTGACAATCAACGTGAATCCTTGCCAGATTGGTTCTCTGATCACTTCTCCGAACGCGCAGAGAAGACCACGGCCGGTCTGATCCACGCTGCGTTCGGCGAATTTTCGCGGTTTCAGAATGTGAGGCCTTTCCATTAGCTGACGCACGCGCATATTCGGCGGAGGACTCGTACATGCCACGGTTCACGGACTGGTTGGCCGAGCCCGACCAATTCGAATCGGTGACGAAGTTCCTGCGTCAGCGCGAACTCCTGCGCCCCACCCGGGTGCTGATGGCCCTGGTGACGACCTCATCGGCGCTGGTTCCACTGTCGGTCCTGGCGCGTTCGGATCAGCTCGCATCCACGGAGGTCACCGTCGGAGTCGCAGGAGCGGCGTTGTCCGCGGTCATGACGTGGTTCTGGTTGACCAGGTGGCCGACGCGACGCCAGTCGCTGGTGTCGGTCATCCTGGGCACCGTCGCGGTGTCCGCCTGGAGCCTCACTCAGCCCAGTGCCTGGGGCGCCGCCCTCGCATGCACGGCCGGGGCGGTCACCGGTGGCTACATCGGGTTCTTCCACAGCTCCCGGGTTCTCGTCTTCAACATCGCCGTCGCGCTGGGCACCGCCGTTCTCGTCGGGCACCGACTCGCGAGAGAGACCGACCTCACCACCGCGCTGGCCGCGTTCTGGCTGGTCTGGTTGTTGAATATTGCTGTCCCACTGGGGATTCGGGGCACGTCAAAGGCGATGAGTAGATATGCGGCCCGCTCGGACGAGGACCCGCTGACCGGACTTCTCAACCGCCGGGGGTTCGTCGACGCCGGCCGGCGACTGATCGCAGGCATGGCCAAGAGCGACCACGGGTTCGTGCTCGTCATCATGGTCGATCTCGACGACTTCAAACGCGTCAACGACACCTACGGCCATGCCGCCGGCGACCGCACACTGATGCAGGTCGCCGACCTGCTGCGCGAGCATGCGCCAGCGGGTGTGCCGATATGCCGAAGCGGCGGCGAGGAATTCATCGTCGCCTTCACGTCGGTGTCCCACGACGCGGCGTCGCTGACGACGTCGCTGTGCCAAGCCATCAAGAGGCGGTGCAACAACGTGAGTGCCAGCATCGGGGTGGCGTATGCGGAGCGCAGCGACATCCTGCACGACGACGTCGCCGACAGCATCGATCAACTGGTCGACGCCGCGGACCTGGCGATGTACGAGGCCAAGCGCAAGGGCGGCAACCGTGTCGAACTGGCACCCCGCTACGAGAAGTACAGCCGTGAGCCGATCAACTGATTGGGCTCGAACGGCCGGTCAGGCAAAAATACCGACTCTGGCCTCGGGCTTGTTCTGTGCCTTCGTGTAGACCATCACGGAGCTCAACTCCACCAGGCCGACCAGCAACAGCGGCCACACGGCGCCCGCGACGATGCTCATGATCAGCGGGTGAGGCGCGGGAGCGCGGCGGTCCGAGAGCCACCGAGTGGCCACGTACACCGCAATCGTGGCTACGCCCCAACAAGCGAAGTAAGTGGCTAGCAGTATGTCGACCATTGCAGAACCCCCTCAGACCTACACGGCTAACCGTGCATTCCCCCATGTACATAAATGTAAACGCTGTTGAGCCCCAAACAGGATCGCACACCTACGGCTATTTATTTGCGTTCGCGTAAATGTTAGGTGAGATCGCCTAGTTTCACTAGCAGTTACGGCGGGAATCTCAGAAGCGTGACTCTGCCATCGACCTATGTCGAGCCTGCGCTGCCGCAGGCGGTCGGACCGCTGTCGGCCACCATCCTCGACGTTCTGCACCGCAGCAGGCCCGCGTTGCATGCGCGACCCATCGACGTGCCGGTCTGCGAGGCCGATCCCTACGGTCTCGACCTGCAGCTGGCGCTCTATGTCTGCTACGAGTTGCACTACCGCGGATTTGCCGACGTCAGCTCCCGCTGGGAGTGGAACCCGTCGCTGCTGCATGTCCGCGGTCGACTCGAAGAGGTGTTCCTCGGCGCCGTCCGCCGCGACGTCGGCGAGATCGGCGACGACGAGACGGCCGCAGCCGAGATGGAGGCGCTGTCGTTCGAGCCCGTCGACGGCGACGGCCCGTCCTACTACCTGCGCGACAAGGGCACCTGGGAGCAGATGCGCGAATACTTCGTGCACCGCTCGCTGTACCACCTCAAAGAGGGGGATCCGCACGCGTTCGCCATCCCACGCCTGATGGGGCAGGCGAAAGCCTCTTTCGTCGCCGTGGAGTTCGACGAGTTCGGCGCGGGGCGCGGCGAGCATGTGCACGCGCACCTGTGGGCGGAACTGATGGACGCCGCCGGGCTCGACACGACCTATCTCGGCTACCTCGACGACGTGCCTGCCGGCGCGCTGGCGTCGGTCAACCTCATGTCGCTATTCGGACTGCACCGCGAACTGCGCGGCGCAGCGGTCGGACATTTCGCGTCGACCGAGATCACGTCATCACCCGGGTCACGCCGACTGGTCCAGGCGCTCGAGCGGATGGGCGCGCCGCAACCCTGCATGACGTTCTACCGCGAACACGTCGAAGCCGACGCCGTTCACGAACAGGTCGTCCGCACCGATGTGGTCGGCGACCTGGTGGCTCGCGAGCCGCATCTGGACCGCGATGTCGTGTTCGGAATCAGGGCGCACGCGGTGGTCGAGGACATTCTCGCCAACCACTTGATGGACTGCTGGCGAGACGGACGCTCCTCGTTACGCCGACCGCTTGGCTGACGACGGCTCGCTGCGCTTGCGGCACCGGTGGCTGGTGTCGCACAGCGGGTAGTTCTTACTGCGCCGACACGCGCAGATCGCGACCATGAATCGATCCGATTCCACGACGCTGCCGTCGGGCATCTCGATACGAACCGGCCCTTCGACCATGACCGGGCCCGACGGCACGACCCGCACGACGCGCACCTCGCGGTCGCTCACGCTTTGTCCGCTCGGATCACAACGAGCTTCTCTTCGCGCCTGCCGTTCTGCAACCAACCCATGCGTTCCAGCCACTTGGCTCTGGCCGACAACACTGGACCGAACGGAATTTGTTGCTCGGCAACCACTTCCGCGATGAATCCGCAGCCGTTCAGCGCGTCCAATGAGGACTCGACGCCGGAGAACTCCGACTGCACGATCAGCACGGTGCCCCCATCGACGAGCAATTCCGCCGCCGACGCGCACAATGGGTCGAGCACCAACCGGCCGTCACGCCCGGCATTCCACGCCCATGACGGGCCGGCGACCTCTTCGGTGTCCTCCCCCGGCGCGTGCGGCACGTACGGCGGATTGCACACGAGCAGATCGAACGGACCGAATTCCGCCGCACGCGTCCACGATCCGAGGTGCACAGATACCTCGGCCCCGGCCGCTGCCGCGTTGGCCCGCGCGCACCGGACCGCGCGCGGGCAGATGTCGAAGGCCAAGACCTCGGCCGCCCCCTGAGTGGCCGCTCCGATCGCGACCACGCCGCTTCCGGTGCACAGATCGACCACCCGCCGCCCGGGAACCAGCCCGGACCGGTCCATCACGTCGATGAGCAGGTGTGAATCTTCTTGCGGGGCGTACACGCCCTCGATCGCGCTGATCGATCCGCGCGTATCGGTGTATGCGGTTGTCACATCGGCCTTTCGACAGTATTCGCTAAGGTGCCGCAGCACTGCGGAAATAAATGCCCCGTATCAGCGGTGTTAAAACGCTGGTACGGGTTTTGCCTCACCGCCCAGTGGGCACCCGAGATCGGTGCGATTCCTCGACATATCCACCCTGCCCGTCCGCCTAGGCTCGGCCATTCGGCAGCGCCGGTTGTTTCATCCGGCGGGAGTGCTGGCCGTGGGCCGTTTCGAGCGGGTGGCCGCGCAGGGTGTCGGCTTGCCGATGGAGTCCTGTGACGTCGTCGGCCGCATCTCCAAGGCCATCGGCATGCCAGGCACGGTTCCGGACCTGGTCGGGGTGGCGTGGCGGATGCCGCCCCAGTTCCGATCCGGAACCCCATGGGACGTCCTGCTCGCCTCGACGGTCGGCCGCCTCGTCCTGCGGCCCGTCACCTCGTGGTCGGGAGTGGCAGTGTCGAGCCTGATGCCGCTGCGCTACAAGGGTGACATCTGGTGGGTTCGCGGGCGGCTGACCACCGACATCTCCGAGCCGGGCCTGTCTCTCGACACCATCAGAAATCACATCGATTCGCACGCAGTGGAATTCGATATCGAACAAGCGTCCGGCACAGGCGGGTTCGAGCCTTTAGGCCGGCTGTCGTTCCACCACCTCGACCCCAGCAGTGACGACATCGCGTTCGACCCGACAGTGAACTGCGATCCTGCTGTCCAGCTGGCGCCTAACTGGCTCAGCGAATTTCGGCGGTCCGCCTACCGACGCAGCCGCGAGGGCCGCGACGCCGAGTAGTCGTCAGGCCGTCGGCTCTTCGCCGGAGTCCGCGACGTCGGGAGCGTTCTCCCTGGTGGCCATGCCGCCTTCGTTGCCCTCGTCCTTCGGGCCAGGCCGACCGCCCTTCGGTTCGTCGCGGTTGTCGTCGTCGTAGATACCCTTGCCAGTCGGCATGTTCTCCCTTTCGATCGAGTCAGTTCGCTGCGGAACGCAGCTTCTCCAGCAGCGGGCCCGCGGCCTCTTCGAGGAACAGGTCCTGACTCTCGCCGCCGACCTGCACCAGCGCCACATCGGTGAAACCCGCCTCCCAGTATTCGCTCACCGCGTCGACGATCGCGTCCAGATCCGGCCCGCACGGGATGGATTCGGCGACGTCCTCAGGGCGTACGAACTGGGTAGCGCCGTCGAAACCCGCCGTCGTCGGCAGGTCAGCATTGACCGACCATCCGCCGGCGAACCAGCGGAACTGGTCGTGGGCGCGTGCCACTGCGGTGTCACGGTCGCGATCCCAGCAGATCGGGATCTGCCCGACGACCCGAACGTCACCGGTCAACCCGGTACCGCGTCGCTGCTCATGCCACGCGTGGACGAGATCCTTGTTCGGCTCGACCGCGATCAGATGATCGGACAGCGGCGCGAAGATCTCCACCGACCGCTCCCCCGAGACGGCCGTCGCAATCGACACCGGCGTCTCGGGAAGATCCCACAGTCGCGCCGAATCGACCTCGAAGTACTCGCCCTTCCAGTCGACGAGTTCGCCGGTGAACAGCTCGCGGATGATCTGGATGGCCTCTTTGAGCATCGCCTGACGACGCGTCACCGTCGGCCAGCGCTCGCCGACCACGTGCTCGTTGAGGTTCTCGCCACTGCCGAGCCCGAGGGTGAACCGCCCGTCGGCGAGAATCTGCAATGTTGCCGCTTTCTGCGCGACGATCGCTGGGTGGTAGCGCATCGTCGGACAGGTGACGTAGGTGAACAGCTCGACGCGCTCGGTGGCGTGCGCGACGGCGCCAAGCACCGACCACGCGTAGGGAGCGTGGCCCTGCGACGAAAGCCATGGAAAGTAATGGTCCGAGGACACCTCGAAGTCGAACCCTGCGCGTTCCGCCGAAATTGCATAACGGACAAGGTCTTTAGGTCCGCTCTGTTCGGTCATCAAGGTGTAGCCAAAACGCGTCATGTGCCCCGGGTACCCGGGCCCAACGCCCCGAAAACTGCTACAGCCGGGCCTTGACGGCCGCGGACAGCCGGGCCCCGTCGGCCTTGCCCGCGGCGATCGCCGTCGCGGCCTTCATCACCTGACCCATCTGCTTCATCGACGGGCGTTCGCCGATCTCCTCGGCGACCTGGGCGATCGCGGTGTCGGCGACGTCGGCCAGTTCGGCCTCCGTAAGCGGGGTCGGCAGGTACTCGTCGATGACCCGCGCTTCGGCGTGTTCGTTGGCGGCCAGCTCACCGCGGCCGTTCTGGGTGTAGATCTCGGCCGCCTCGCCCCGCTTCTTCGATTCGCGGGCAAGGACCTTGAGCACCTGGTCGTCGGTCAGCTCGCGTGACTCCTTGCCCGCGACCTCCTCAGTGCGGACCGCGCTGAGGAGCATTCGCAGTGTCGCGGTGCGCAACTTGTCCTGTGCTTTCATCGCCGCGGTCAGGTCTGCACGCAGCCGTTCGGTGAGTTCCGCCATGACGCAGACGCTACGCCGCCTGCGCTGCGGCCCGGCTGGACACGGCCGCCGACCAGATTGTCAATTCGCACGGTGATCGACAGGATGGTGGCCATGACCAACGACGCCGGTGGGTTCGGGATGGCAGGCCCGCCGCCGCCGGGATACTCGCCTCCCGGGTATGCGCCCCCTGGCTATCAACAGGGTTATCCACCGCCTGGTTTTGCGCCGCCTGGCTATCCACCTGCTGGTTATCCGCCGCCCGGTTACGGGCCGCCGCCGGGGTATCCGCCGCCCGGTTACGGGCCGCCGGGGTATCAGCCGCCGGCGTTGAAACCCGGTGTCATCCCTTTGCGACCGCTGAGCCTGTCCGAGATCTTCAACGGCGCCGTCGCATACATCCGCAGCAATCCGAAAGCCACACTGGGCCTGACCGCGGTCGTCGTGGTGGCGACGCAGCTCATTGCGCTCATCTTGTCGGTGGGTCCGCTCGCGGTCGCCGGAGAGCTAGACCCGACGCGGGCCGGTGAAGATGTCTCGATCGGAGTGCTGCTCGGCTCGTCGGCGTCCAGCCTCATTGGCGCCATCGCCGCACTGCTGTCCTCCTTCGTGCTCAGCGGCATGCTCACCGTGGTGGTTGGCCGGGCCGTTTTCGGCGCCGGGATCACCATCGGCGAAGCATGGCAACGACTTCGGGGCCGATTGTGGGCGCTGATCGGCTTCAGCGTCGCGCAGCTCGCGGTCTTCATCCTGCTGACCGCCATCTTGTGGGCCATTCCCATCGGCATCGGCTACGCGGCGGGTGTCGCCGCGGGGATTCTCGTCGGTATCCCGATTCTGATTCTCTGGATCGCCGGCGGGCTCTACCTGTGGATCAGCCTGTCCTTCACACCCGCGATCCTGGTGCTCGAACGGCTGGGCATCGTCGCCGCGGTCCAGAGGTCTTTCCAGTTGGTGAAGCGGGACTTCTGGCGGGTGCTCGGCATTCGGCTGCTCGCCTACATCGTCGTCCAGGTGGTCGCCGGCGCCCTCGCACTGCCGTTCAGCCTGGGCGGCCAGCTGCTCTTGATGGCGGCATCGTCGACGATGGTCATCCTGATTTCGTTGGTGTTGGTGACAATCGGCGGCGCGATCGCCCAGATCATCACCGCTCCGTTCGACGCAGGCGTGGTGGTGCTGCAGTACACCGATCGCCGGATCCGCGGCGAGGCTTTCGATCTCGTGCTGCAGACCGGCGCGTCGTACGGTCCGGCGGCGTCGCCCGACTCCACAGACCATCTCTGGCTTACCCGCCAACCCTGAGGCGACGTGCCGACAGTAGACATCGACCGGGATGCCGCGTACGAGGCTGCCCAACGCGAGCTCGGAAAAGCCAACTATCCCAAGCCCTCGCTGAGCGAACGCGCCTTGGACTGGATCGAGGAACTGCTCGACCGGCTCACCAGCGGGGCCGCGTCGCTGCCCGGCGGCTGGTTCACCGCGATGATTCTCCTTCTGCTGCTCACCGCCGCCATGATCGTCGCTGTCCGGATCGCCAACCGCACCTTGCGAACGCGCCGCGGACACGACGACGAACTGTTCGGCGACCATCTCCTCAGCGCGGCGGCACACCGCGCGACCGCCGAACATTTTGCCGCGGTGGGCGATTGGTCCGCCGCCATCCGCCACCGGCTCCGGGCGATCGCGCGCCAACTCGAGGAGACGGGTGTCGTCGACCCCGTTCCCGGCCGCACGGCCAGCGAACTGGCGCGCGATGCCGGACGCGCGCTGCCCGCTCTGAGCAGCGAACTGGCCGGCGCGGCAATTGCATTCAACGACGTCACGTACGGCGAGCGGCCAGGTACCGAGCTTGCCTACCGCACGATCGCCGACCTCGACGGCCACCTGCTTGACCAACCGCCTCGGCCGATGAGCACCGCCGATGCGCCCGCGAATTCGGGCAACTGGGCGGAGGTGCGATGACCACAACCGACTCCGCGGTGAGCCCGACACTCGCGCAACGATGGCGTGGCGCGAGGTGGGTGGTCTTGGCGATCGTCGTCATCATCGGTGTCGCCGCACTGACAACGTATCTGACGGCTCCGCGGCCCGGCGGGAAGATGGATCCGACGTCCACCTCGCCCGACGGTGCCCGCGCGCTGATGACTCTCCTGCGCGACCAAGGCGTCGAAGTGATCGAGGCGTCGGATGTCGCCGCGGTGGAACGGGCAGCCCGACCCGACACCCTGCTCGTGGTGGTCCAAACGCGACACCTGATCGCCGACGACGTACTGGATCGACTGGTCCGCGCGCCAGGCGATCGGCTAATAGTCGACCCGACGTCGCGAACCCGCGAAAAGCTGGCGGCGCGCGTCGAACTCGACGGCACGATTCCGTTCGGCAGTGCCGAACCGGGCTGCGATCTGCGTGAGACCACCCGCGCGGGCGGCGTTCAGCTGGGCCTCAGTAACGCCTACGAGGCAGTAGGAGACCTGCCGGTGACGCGCTGTTACGAAGGGGCATTGGTCCGCTATTTTGACGGACGCCGTGAGATCACCGTGGTCGGCACGTCCGCCTTCATGGCCAATTCGGGGCTGCTGAAACAGGGCAATGCCGCCCTCGCAATGAACCTCGCGGGCAGCAAGCCCCGGATGATCTGGTACGCGCCGCAACGCAGTGAAGGCGAATCCAGCGGCGGCGCAACCATCGTCGATCTCATCCCCGCCCAAGTGATCTGGATTTTCTGGCAGCTGTGCCTCGTCGTCGTGCTGCTCGCGCTGTGGAGGGGCCGGCGCATGGGCCCGCTCGTCGCCGAACAGTTGCCCGTCGTGGTGCGGGCCTCGGAGACCATCGAGGGCCGGGGCCGGCTGTACCGGTCGCGGCGGGCAGCGGATCGCGCCGCCGACGCACTGCGCACGGCCGCGTTGCAGCGGATGCTGCCGCGTCTGGGCCTCTCGCACAACGCCGCGCCACCGACGGTGGTGCAGACCGTCGCCGAGCGCTGCGGCCTTCATCCGCAGACGGTGGCGTACACGCTGTTTGGTCCGCCGCCGACAACCGACGGCGACCTGGTCAACCTTGCCCGTGAACTCGACAACATCGAAAGACAGGTCGCCGCATCGTGAGTCAACCCTCAGCACCGACAACTGATCAGGACAATGCGCGTAACGCGCTGCTCGCACTGCGCGGCGAGATCGCCAAAGCGGTCGTCGGGCAGGACGCGGTGGTCAGCGGCCTGGTGATCGCGCTGCTGTGCCGCGGCCACGTGCTGCTGGAGGGGGTACCGGGAGTCGCCAAGACACTGCTGGTGCGCACGCTCGCTGCGGCACTTCAACTGGAGTTCAAGCGAGTACAGTTCACTCCGGACCTGATGCCCGGCGACGTCACCGGATCGCTGGTCTATGACGCCCGCACCGCCGAATTCGAGTACCGGGCCGGGCCGGTGTTCACCAATCTGCTGCTCGCCGACGAAATCAACCGGACACCGCCCAAGACGCAGGCCGCATTGCTCGAGGCAATGGAGGAACGCCAGGTCAGTGTCGAGGGCGAAGCCCGTCCGTTGCCCGACCCATTCATCGTCGCCGCGACACAGAACCCGATCGAATACGAGGGCACCTACCAGTTGCCCGAGGCACAGTTGGACCGGTTCCTGCTCAAACTCAACGTCGCGCTGCCGCCGCGGGACCAGGAGATCGCGATCCTCAGCAGGCACGCGCACGGCTTCGACCCGCGCGACCTGTCGGCCGTTCGGCCCGTCGCGGGCCCAGCCGAGTTGGCAGCGGGACGCGACGCGGTACGTCAGGTGCTGGTGGGCGACGAGGTGCTGGGCTATATCGTCGACATTGCCGGTGCGACAAGGCATTCCCCGTCACTGCAGCTTGGCGTGTCACCGCGCGGGGCGACGGCCCTGCTTGGCACCGCTCGGTCGTGGGCCTGGCTGTCGGGCCGCAACTACGTCACTCCCGATGACGTCAAGGCGATGGCGCGGCCGACGCTGCGGCACCGGATCCAGCTCAGGCCGGAGGCCGAACTGGAGGGCGCGACCGCCGACGGCGTGCTCGACGGCATACTCGCCTCTGTGCAGGTGCCACGCTAGTGGTCGTCACAGGCCGTGTCGGCCTGGTCGCGCTGATCTGCATACTGCCGATCGCGCTCTGTCCCTGGCCGGCAACCGCATTCGTCGTTCTGTTCGCGACGCTGGCGGTTGTGGTGGCCATCGACGTCGCACTGGCGGGCAGCCCGCGCAAGCTTCGCTGCAGCCGATCCGGTGAGACCACCGCGCGGCTGGGCCAGTCCGTCGAGGCGGTCCTGTCGATCGAGAACCCGAGTGGGAGCCGGCGCGTCACCGGTGTCGTCCGCGACGCCTGGCCGCCGAGCGCCCGCGCCGAACCGCGCATCCACCCGCTGAATCTGGGCCCTGCTCAACGAGTCGACGTCGCGACGACCCTGACCCCGGTGCGGCGTGGTGACCAAGCCTCGGCGCTGGTCACCATCCGAGCGATCGGGCCGCTGGGACTGGCAGGCAGGCAGACGTCTCACCGGGTGCCTTGGCAAGTGCGCATCCTCCCGCCGTTCCTGTCGCGCAAGCACCTTCCGTCGCGGTTGGCGAAGCTGCGCGAATTGGAGGGCAACACCCCGGTCCTGATCCGAGGGCAGGGCACCGAGTTCGATTCGCTGCGCGAGTACGTCGTCGGCGACGATGTCCGGTCGATCGACTGGCGCGCTACCGCCCGTCGCGCCGACGTGGTGGTGCGGACGTGGCGGCCCGAGCGGGATCAACGGGTGGTCGTCGTGTTGGACACCGGCCGCACGTCGGCGGGGCGCGTCGGCGTCGATCCCACAGCGATTGACCCCAGCGGATGGCCGCGCCTCGACTGGTCGATGGACGCCGCTCTGCTGCTGGCGGCGCTGGCCGCGCGCGCGGGCGACCATGTCGACTTCTTGGCGCACGACAGGGTGAGCCGGGCCGGCGTCATCAATGCTTCGCGCACCGAACTGCTTGCTCAACTGGTCGCGGCGATGGCGCCGCTACAGCCTGCGCTCGTCGAATCCGACTCGCGGGCGATGGTCGCCGCGGTGCAGCGCCGTGTCCGCAGGCGCGCCCTCGTGGTGTTGCTGACCGACCTCAATGCACCGGCCCTCGACGAGGGGCTCATGGCGGTGCTCCCCCAACTCAGCGCCAAACATCAGGTGCTGCTGGCCGCCGTGGCCGATCCGCGGGTGGCGCGGTTGGCCGCCGGACGCGCCGATGCCGCCGAGGTCTACGACGCGGCGGCGGCCGAGCGGGCCCGCAACGACCGGCGGACCATCGCATCGCGGCTGCGGCGCGCGGGCGTCGACGTGGTCGATGCCCCACCCGAGGAGTTGGCGCCCGCACTGGCCGATCACTATCTGGCGATGAAGGCCTCCGGTCGGCTGTGACCGCGAGCGCTAACCCGTCGGGACGACGTCGGGCGCGTCGTCGAGGTCGCCCGTCTCACCCGCCTTGGCGGCCCGCCGTCCGAAGTGGAAAACGTATGCGAGAAACGCAATCTCGGCCGCCACACCGATCGCGATCCGCACGAAGGTCGGCAGCGGCGACGGCGTCACCAGCGACTCGATGAGCCCAGCCACCAGCAGCACGACCACCAGCCCGCCTGCAACCGAAATCACCGCCCGGCCGCGCTCGGCGAGCACCTGTCCACGCGGCCGGTCACCCGGCGACACCACCGACCAGCCGAGCCGCATCCCGGCCGCGGCGGCCAGAAACACCGCGGTCAGTTCGATCAGCCCGTGCGGGGTGAGCAGGCCGAGGAACAAACCACCTTTGTCCGCGTCGAACATCAGCCCGGCGATCACCCCGAGGTTGGCGGCGTTCTGGAACAGGATGTACGGAATCGGGATCCCGAGCAGGATCGCGAATACGACGCACTGCGCCGCTACCCACGCGTTGTTGACCCACACCTGCAAACCGAATGACGCCGCCGGATTCTCGCTGTAGTAGGACGCGAAGTCGTTGTTAACCAATTCTTCGATCTCACTTGGTGTTCCGATCGTGGACTGCACTTCCGGATTGCCGGACACCCACAGCGCGATCGCCACCACGACGATGAAGAACCCGACCGCCGCCCCCAACCACCACCGCCGCGCCTGATACGCGACCACCGGGAAGGACACCGTCCAGAACCTGATGAAGTCGCGCCACAGAGGTGCATGGGCGCCGGTGACCGCCGAACGTGCCCGCGCGACCAGACCCGACAGCCGGCCCACGAGCACGTTGTCGCCCGACGCGCTGCGCACCATCGACAGATGCGTCGACACGCGTTGGTAGAGGTCGACCAGCTCGTCGACCTCCGCGCCGGTCAGGTGCCTGCGCCGCTTGAGGAGTTGCTCGAGCCGGTCCCACGTCGGCCGGTGCGCCAGCACGAACGCATCGACATCCACACCGCGAATCCTAGTAGCGTGGGCGCTTATGGTCCGCCCGCAAGAACCAGTGGTGACCGGGGACGCGGTGGTACTGGACATTCAGATCGCCCAACTGCCTGTCCGCGTGCTGTCCTCGCTGATTGACGTCACCGTGGTGCTCATCATCTACACCGTCGGAGTGCTGCTGTGGGCGCTGACGCTGAGCCAGTTCGATCCGGCGCTGTCGGGGGCGGTGCTGATCATCTTCACCGTCGCCACCCTGTTCGGGTATCCCGTAGCGATCGAGGCAGCTACGCGCGGCAGATCGCTGGGCAAGATGGCACTCGGGCTTCGGGTGGTCTCCGACGATGGCGGCCCGGAACGCCTCCGGCAGACTGTCTTTCGCGCGCTCGCCGGGGTGATCGAGATCTACGCGCTCACCGGCTTTCCGGCGGTGATCTGCAGCCTGGTGTCGCCGAGGGGCAAACGCATCGGTGACGTATTCGCGGGCACGGTCGTGATCAGCGAGCGCGCACCGCGGATCTCGGCGCCGTCCCCGATGCCACCCCAGCTGGCATGGTGGGCGTCGTCGCTGCAGTTGTCGGGGTTGCGGGCCGAGCAAGCCGAACTAGCTCGCCAGTTCCTCTCCCGCGCAGGGCAACTGGAGCCTGCGCTGCGTGACCAGATGGCTTACCGAATCACCAGCGACGTCGTCGCGCAGATCTCGCCGCCTCCGCCACCAGGCACTGCCCCGCAGCTCGTCCTCGCCGCGGTGCTGGCCGAACGCCACCGCCGGGAACTCGCAAGATTGCAGCCGGGTCCGCCCACCGCACCACAGCAGTGGCCACCGGCCTATCCGCCTGCGGCGCCCCCTTCATCGTCAGGCGGATTCGCACCACCGATCTGACCCTCGCGGGAGTGGGTTTCTACGCGCCTTCGCGCAAACTCACCGCGCAGCTGAGGTCAGCGGTGGCTCAGTCCGATAAGCATCAGCGCCGCCGCAAGTGCGCTCGTTGCGGTGCGGATGTGGTTCCAGTTGGTCCAGGTCGAGAAGTAGGCCTGCCACTCGGTGGCCGCCTCGGCCACCGACACCGCGGCCGGGTCAACGGTGTCAAGGTGATTGTTGAGCGGCACGTTGAACGCGATCGTGATGATCGCGCCCAGGACGCCCAACACCGCTCCGATCAATATCCAGACGCTGCCCGGATCGCCGAGTCGCAGCGCGGCCATCACCGCGACCGCGATGGCCAGGATCGTCGCACCGAAGTACCCCAGCAGGAACGCGGGATTGGCGTTCGCCTCGACATTGATGCCGCGCATCGCGTTGATCGCTCCGGCCGGCCCGGTGCGATCCAGTCCGCGCATCACGAATGTCGAGAACACGTACATCATGCCGGCGGCGGCGGCCGCGGCGAGCGCGGCAAAAGACGTGACGATCACAAACGGACTCATGTTCATGAGCACAAGCCAACCTCGGGCACCCCGAGACGATCCATCGTTGGGCGTCCTGACCGCATACGCGAGCGTCTACGTTCACCGCACCTCGCGGTAGAGCTTCACCGACACCGCGGTCAACCACGCCCATACCAGCACGACAGCGGCTGTGAACACCAGAATCGCTGCGGCGCCGCCCATCCCGGTCGACAGAGCGAGGAAGCTGAGACCGAACGCGGCACCGGTGATTCTCGAGAACCACGCCCATGAGCGTTCCCCGCTGCCGCCGAACCACGCGCCGAGGACGAGGCACGCGGCCACCAGAGCCACGAAACCGATGCCCGCCACGGCGAAATGCGCAAGACCGTGCCGGCTCACCTCGCCCATGCCGGCCGGTGTCCCTGGCGGGAAGCCGTCCGACGGGTCCGCGCGGAAGATGCCCGCCGCCACAAGGCCCGCACCGTAGACGCCCAACAGACCTGCCGCCCACGCCGAGCGCCTACCCGGCCCCAGGGCGCGGCGCACGCCGACCGCTGCCGCGATCGTCATCGCGCCGGTAACGAGGAAGTTGGCGACCTGTACCCAGCCCCAGTCGCCGTTGGCCAGCTGGCTCACGGCATGCCGAGTCGGGTCGTAGCCGTCGCGGACCGCCATCTGCGCAGCCGCGGCGGTCACGTACACCGGCCCGGCGATCACGCCGTAGCCCAGCAGGGACTTGGTGATGCGGACCGAAAGCGGCGGGCAGTCTGCTGTAGCCATGATGTGCCTCCCAGGCGTGTGAAAGTCTCTTCAGAGAACTAGACTGTCTAGTACTCGAAAACTCATCGAGGTGACGATGGAGCAGGCTTCGCGACCGATCCGGTCGGCGCACAAGCGGCAGACCATCCTGGAGGCGGGCCGTCAGCTGTTCCTGCGCCACGGCTATGGCGGAACCAGCATGGACCAGGTGGCGGCATCGGCCGAGGTGTCCAAACAGACCGTCTACAAGCATTTCGGCGAGAAGCGAGCTCTGCTGTTCGCGATCGTCGCCCACGAGATGGAGTCCGTCGTGGCCGTCTTCGGCCGCCGCGTCGGCCAGCTGGCCGAAACCGACGACATCGAGGCGGGCCTGACCGCGCTCGCGATGCAGTACCTACGGGCCGTGCTCGACGACCACCTCGTGCAGTTGCGCCGTCTGGTGATTTCCGAAGCGCACCGACTACCCGAGCTGGCCGAGTTCTATTACGACAACGCGCCCGCTCGTACGCTCGCGACACTGGCCGATGCCTTTGCCCGCCTGCACGACCGCGGAATTCTGCACGCCCCGGAACCCGCCGCGGCCGCTGAGCACTTCGCGTTTCTCGTGATCGGCAGGCCGATGGACCAGGCGTTGTTCTACGGGGCGGCGCCGGTGTTGGCGAGGCTGGACGTCGGCGCCCACGCACGCGCGGCGGTGGAGGTGTTCCTCGCCGCTCACCGCCCGGAGCGGCGTTAGGCTTCCGGCGTGGACGCCGTTGTCGGCCTGCTCGACGGAGTGCGCGCACGGGGCGCGTTCGTGCTGCGGATGATGATGGATCCGCCGTGGTCGATCAGCATCCGTGACGAGTCGCCGCTGACGTTGATCTGTCAGACGCACGGCACCGCTGCGATCGTCGGCGAGGAGAGTGGCACCGTCGCCCTGCGTCCCGGTGACGTCGCCCTTGCCCGCGGCACCCAGCAATACGTCTACGCCGACGATCCCGGCACCACGCCGATGATCGTGATCCACCCCGGCCAGCGGTGCACCACGCTGTCGGGCGAGACGTTGACGTTCGAGATGGCGATAGGCGTGCGGACGTGGGGCAACAGCCCGGCGGGCGCGACGAGGTCGGTCATCTGCGTCTACGAGGGGCGAAGCGAGGTCAGCGAGCGACTGCTCGACGCGCTGCCCTCGGTGCTCGTGCTGCGCGCCGACGAGTGGGACACGCCGCTGGTCGACCTGCTCGCCGTGGAGGCCGGCTGCGACGGCGCCGGCCAGGAGGCGTACCTCGACCGGTTGCTCGACGTGCTGCTGATCGCCGTGCTGCGCGCCTGGTTCGACCGTGATGGCAATGCGCCGACTTGGTGGCTGGCCGAGCAGGACCCCATCGTCGGCCCGGCGCTGAAGTTGATCTACAACGACCCCGCCCGACCGTGGACGGTCGCCAATCTCGCCGCGGCCGTTGGGTGTTCACGCGCGATGTTCGCACGCAGGTTCACCGACCAGGTGGGGGAACCGCCGATTGCGTTCCTGACGGGCTGGCGGCTCGCCCTTGCGGCGGATCTGCTGCGGTCGAGTCAGGCGACGATCGCCGCGGTGGCCCACCAGGTCGGATACAGCACCCCGTTCGCGTTGAGTAGCGCATTCAAGCGCGCGTACGGGATCAGCCCGAACACACACCGCGCCAGCACCACGCATGCAGACACGTTGAAAGCACTGTGACACAGGCGAATTTGCCTGTCTGCGTCGCCCGGTCTGGTGCGGCGGCAACTGACTCTGCTAACGTGACAGACGTTGAAACCGCAGCCCGGTCGGGGCGCTGGCAGCCGCTCTGAGCCGCTGACACTGCAGAGCATCAGCTCGAGCCGACCATTTGGCGCTCATGATTCCACCGGATGACCATGTACCGGCCCTGTCTGTCACGCATCAATGCCCCGACGGTGACACGCGCGTAGCGAGGGGTTGCGCGCTGCTCTACCGAACTGCCTGCGAATTACGGGAACCCAAGCACGATTCGCGGAGATTGAGACTTGCATTGGGCATGCGGACCAGGGTTGTGGTCGTCCTCTGCAGGGCGATGAGGGGCTCAACCCCGGCGTTCAACAGAGCAGCGCTTGCCTCTCATCGCCGCCCCGGGGCCGATCGACCGTTCTGCGGACGTCAATCGGCGATCCAGTTTCCATGGAACCCGTACGGAACACGTTGTGGCAATTTGATTCTGACGACTGGATCGCCCGCGAAATCGGACGCGTCGACGATCACGAGGTCGCTGCCGTCCCGGGTGGGATCGTAGACGTAGCCAAGGTAGTAACCGCTGCTCTCGTCGGCCGGCCCCGCCCCCGGCACGAAGACCGCCTCCCCCGGACCGCCCGGGGCGTCGACTGAACCGAACCGATGCTCGACCGCATCGCCGGTGCCAAGGTCGTAACGCACCCAGTTGGCATCACCGACCGAAACCGTATAGCGCGCGGGCAGCGTCGCCAGCCGGTCGTCGATGCGGGGAAACTCCACCGCACGATCGTCGAGTTGACGCTCGTCGACCTCGCCCGTCTGCAGGTCGATCGTCCAACTCCACAGCACCCCGTCGGCCTCGAACCCGCTGGTGTCGCGCCATAATTCGGGATAGCGAACGGCTTGCAGCACAAGTGAGTTGCCGACGTCGTAGGCGTTGGCGACATGGAAGACGTAGCACGGGTCGATGTCGAACCACCGCACTTCGCCGTATGGATCGTCGCGACGAAGGACACCGAGCCGGGCGCCGTAGCCGTCGTCCCAGCGATAGGGCATGTCGCCGCCGCTCATGGCGACCTCGAGACTGAATACGATCGGCAAATCCATGAACACCACGTGATTCGCGGTCAGCGCGAAGTCGTGCATCATCGTCAGCGCCGGAACTTCGAGCGGCCGGTTGATGGTCAACTCGCCGTCGGCGCCGGCTCGGTGATAGGTGACGTGCGGCTGAAAGATATTGCCGTAACCGAAGAAATGCAGTTCGCCGGTGGTCGGGCAGATCTTGGGGTGCGCGGTCATCGAGTCGACCAGCTTGCCGCCGAAGTCGTAGGCGCCCAACGTCTCGAGATCATTGGAGATCTCGTACGGCAACGACGACTCGACAAGCGCGAGCGTCTTGCCGGCGTGGTTGACGATGTGCGTGTTGGCGACGCTGGACCGCAGATTGCGGGTGCCGTCTGCGTTGTACACAGGAAAGTCCTCGATGAACGACTCCGTGCGCACCCAGCGGTTGCGGTACCAGGCGGCGCGGCCGCCCTCGATCCGGACGCCATGGATCATGCCGTCGCCGGTGAACCAGTGCGCGGTCGGCTGCCGCGGGTTCGGGCCGTTGCGCAGGTACCACCCGTTGAGCTCCGCGGGGATCGCACCTTCGACGGGCAGGTCTTCTTCGCTCAGTTCGTCAGCGACCGGCGCATAGTTGCCCTTCTCGAAGAACTGGCCGGTGCCGAAGAGGGTTGAGTCAGTGGTGTCGGTCATTCGATGCTCCAATCGCTCGACGTGTCTAATCTGACATGTCGCTACTGACATGTCAATGGTGGAGTTACTATCACGCAGTGAGTCTGCGGATCGCCGCCTTGGGGCTGCTGGCCAACGAACCGGGCAGTGGATACGACCTGCTGCGGCATTTCGAGAAGTCGCTGGCCAACGTGTGGCCGGCGACGCAGAGCCAGCTCTACGGCGAGCTCAACAAGCTCGCCGACGCGGGGCTCATCGAGGTTTCCGATATCGGGCCGCGGGGCCGCAAGGAGTACCGGATCACCGACGCCGGCCGTGAGGAGCTGCGGAGCTGGGTGGCCAATCCTCATGACGATCCACCCTTCCGCAGTCCCGGCCTGCTGCGGGTGTTTTTGCTCGGCGCGCTTCCGCCCGAGCAGGCACGCGCACACATGGTGTCCATGGCCGAACACGCCGATGCCGAAGTCGAACGTCTTGGGCTACTGCGGGATTCGATCGAATGGGCCGATGACGACGGGCTCTTCTACGGACGCGCGGCGCTGGAGTACGGACTACGCCTGGGCGCAATGGAAGCCGAATGGGCCCGCTGGGTCGTCGACGCGATCGACCGGCGAGATGGAGGACGACTGCGGTAGTCGTGACCCAACGCGCTGCGCACGACGTTGCATCGCGATAGTTTCCGATATATCGTCAACGTATCGGAAGCGCACCGAGTGCTTCCTGCACAACGAAGGAACACACATGACCAACCCATTCACGCCGCCGCCCGGCGGCTTCGGCTTCGGCTTCGCCCCCGGCGACAGGCGGGCATTTCACCAGCAGCGCCGCCAGGCGCGCCGCGAGTTCCGCGAGCACATCCGCGACCATGCCGGCGGCAACTTCGCCTTCGGTCCCGGCGGTCGTGGTTTCGAGTTCGGCTTCGACCCGCGCGGTGGCTTCGGCTTCGGACCCGGCGGCCGCGGTGGCCGTCGTGGTGGCCGGGGCAGGCGCGGTGACGTGCGCGCCGCACTTCTCAAACTGCTCGCCGAGCGGCCCATGCACGGCTACGAGATGATCCAGGAGATCGCCGCACGCAGCCAGAACCTCTGGCGGCCCAGCCCCGGCTCGGTCTATCCGACGCTGCAACTGCTCGTCGACGAGGGGCTGCTGGTGGCGCGCGAAAGCGACGGCAGCAAGAAGCTTTTCGAGTTGACCGACGACGGGCGCACCGCAGCCGACGCCATCGCGACCGCCCCATGGGAGCAGATCACCGATGATGTCGAACCTGGCCACGCCAACCTGCGCAGCTCCGTCGCACAGCTGATGGGCGCCGTCGCACAGTCGGCATACACCACCAGCGAAGAGCAGCAGCAGCGCATCGTCGACATCGTCAACAACGCGCGCCGCGAGATCTACGGCATTCTCGGCGAGGCGGAGTAGGCGGAATAAGTCCGGCGGGAAGGGCGTACGGATTGAACATGCAGACCTTCCCGCTGGGCTCGTTCCACGTCGGCCGCGTCGGCTACGGCGCCATGCAACTACCCGGGCCCGGGGTGTTCGGTCCACCACGCGACCACGACGAAGCGCTGGCCGTATTGCGCCGGGTGATCGAACTGGGCATCAACCACATCGACACCGCGCAGTTCTATGGGCCGAACGTGTCCAACCAGCTGATCCGCGAGGCGCTGCACCCCTACCCCGCCGACCTCGCGCTGGTGAGCAAGGTCGGCGCATATCGCGACGACCAGGGCGCGTGGCTGCCCGCGCAGGAGCCCGACCAGTTGCGCGCCAGCATCGAGGAGAACCTGCGCGCTCTGGACACCGACCGGCTGGCGGCGGTCAACCTCCGCATCCATGCAGGTGACGCAAGTGCGGTCGGCCCGGTGGACCGAGAGCTGTACGACCGTCAGCTCACCGCGATGATCAAGGCGCGTGACGAAGGGCTGATCGGTGGCATCGGGCTGTCGAGCATCTCGCTCGATCACCTGCGAATCGCGTTGGACCGCACGGAGATCGTTTGCGTGCAGAACGCCTACAACCTCGTCGACCGGACTTCGCAGCCCGTGCTCGACGCGTGCATCGAGCGCGGCATCGCGTTCGTGCCGTTCTTCCCCCTGGGCTCGGCGTTCACGCCGGAGAACCCGGTGCTGGGTCATCCGGCGGTCCAGCGCGAGGCGGACAAACTCGGCCGCACGCCCGCGCAGATCGCGCTTGCGTGGACGTTGTCGATCGCGCCGAATGTGCTGCTGATCCCCGGCACGTCATCGGTGGCCCACCTGGAGGAGAACACCGCCGTGCGCGACATCGAGCTGGACGAGGAGACCAAACGCGAACTCGACGGAGCCGCCGCCTAGGTGATTTCGGTGCGCAAACCGTCGCTCAGCGATCGTTTGCGCACCCAAATCACTCGACGTCGACCCAGTCGAGCGTGCGTTGCACCGCCTTGCGCCACCCGGCGTAGCCCTCGGAGCGCTGGTCCTCAGACCACGACGGCGTCCACCGCTTGCCCTCCTGCCAGTTGGCGCGCAGGTCGTCGGCACTCTCCCAGAACCCGACCGCGAGACCGGCGGCGTAGGCCGCGCCCAGCGCGGTCGTCTCGGCGACGACCGGCTTCACGACGTCGACGCCGAGCACATCGGCCTGGATCTGCATGCACAAGTCGTTGGCGGTGATGCCGCCGTCGACCTTGAGCACCTCCATATGCACGCCGGAGTCGGCTTCCATGGCGTCGACGACGTCGCGGCTCTGGTAGCAGATCGCCTCCAGGGTGGCGCGCGCCAGATGTGCGTTGGTGTTGTACCGCGACAGGCCGACGATCGCGCCGCGGGCGTCCGAACGCCAGTACGGCGCAAACAATCCCGAGAATGCGGGCACGAAGTAGACGCCGCCGTTGTCGTCGACCTGACGCGCCAGCGCCTCGCTCTGGGCGGCGCCGCTGATGATGCCCAACTGGTCGCGCAGCCACTGCACCGCCGATCCGGTGACTGCGATCGAGCCCTCCAGCGCGTAGACGGGTTTGGCGTCACCGAACTGGTAACAGACCGTCGTCAGCAGACCGTTGTCCGACCGGACGATCTCCTCGCCGGTGTTCAGAAGCAGGAAATTGCCTGTGCCATAAGTATTCTTGGCTTCACCGGCGTCGAGGCACACCTGGCCCACCATCGCGGCCTGCTGATCGCCGAGGATGCCCGTCAACGGCACCTCGCCCCCCATCGGACCGTCGTCGCGCGTCACGCCGAATGCGTCGGGCAGCGACGACGGCTTGATTTCGGGCAGCATCTGCCGCGGAATGTCGAAGAACGACAGCAGCTCGTCGTCCCAGTCGAGCGTCTCCAGGTTCATCAGCATCGTGCGACTGGCGTTGGTGACGTCGATGGCGTGCACGCCGCCCCGCGGTCCCCCGGTCAGGTTCCACAGGACCCAGGTGTCCGCGGTGCCGAAGAGCGCGTCGCCGTTCTCGGCATCGCGGCGCACACCGTCGACGTTCTCCAGGATCCATTGCACCTTGCCCGCCGAGAAGTACGTCGCGGGCGGCAGCCCGGCCTTGCGCCGGATCACGTCGCCGCGGCCGTCGCGATCCAGCGCCGAGGCGATGCGGTCGGTGCGGGTGTCCTGCCACACGATCGCGTTGAAGTACGGCCGACCCGTCTTGCGGTTCCAGACCAGTGATGTCTCGCGCTGATTCGTGATGCCCAGCGCCGCCAGATCGGTCGCCGACAGGTTCGTCTTGTTCAGCGCCGACATGACGACCGAGGCCGTGCGCTCCCAGATCTCCACGGGATTGTGCTCGACGTAGCCGGCCTGCGGCAGGATCTGCTCGTGCTCGAGCTGATGGCGGCCGACTTCGGCGCCGTCATGGTCGAAGATCATGCACCGGGTACTGGTCGTGCCCTGGTCGATCGCCGCGACGAATTCGGCCAATCTCGTGCTCCCCTTCTTGTCCGGTTTCAATCGACCATGATGGCGTACATGGGTTCCAAAGCTATCGACATTGAGCGCATGCCCCGCGGCGGTCCGAACGCGTCGTGTCTGGACCGGCTGCTGGAGACCGACCGGCTGGAATACCTGGACCGCGACGATGTCGATGAGGGGGTCAAGCGCAGCGTGATCCGTGCGCTGGAGTGGACGGGCGAGAAGTTCGGCCAGACCGAGAACTTCGCGCGCATCGCGCTCGACGAGGTCGCCGACGTCGCCGATCCGAAGATCCTCGAACTGGGCGCCGGGCACGGTGGGCTGTCGCGCAAGCTGCTGGACTGGCACCCCACCGCCGAGCTGACCGTCACCGACATCGAGGCCGAGTCGGTGGCAGCGATGGCCGCAAGCGATCTGGGCGAACATCCGCGAGCCACGGTCCGCAAGATGGACGCCACCGCCATCGACGCTCCCGACAGCCACTTCGACCTGGCGGTGTTCGCGCTGTCGTTTCACCACCTGCCCCCGTCGCTGGCGGCGCGGGTGATCGCCGACGGCACCCGCGCGGCCGGCAAGCTGCTGATCATCGACCTGCCGCGGCCTCCGTGGCCGCTGCACCTGGTGCGCCTGGCGACCATGCTGCCGTTCGCGCCCTGGATACCGTTCGTGCACGACGGCGTGATCAGCTCGCTGCGGACCTACAGCCCGTCGGCGTTGCGGGTACTCGCCGAGCACGCCGGTGCCGACGTGGAGCTTCGCGGCGGGCTCGTCAGCCCGCAGGTCGTCGTCGCCAGCGCTAGACGGTGACGCAGTCGCCGCGGTCCAGTCGGATGACCCGGTCACCGAGTCCGCGGCGCGTCATCTCGTCGACGAAATCAGACAGCGGCGAGGCGAACACCCCGTAGTCGTCGAAGTGCACCGGGATCATCCGCGGCAGGTCAAGCAGTTCGACGACGTCGGCGCCCTGACGGCCGTCCATCGTCACCGTCAGCCCGAATGGCAGGTGCCGCCCGAACGGCAGCCGCGTTCCGCCGAGGTGCAGAACGCCGACATCGATCGACGCGAAACGCACTGGTATCTCCCGCAATTCGTCGACCATCAGGGTATCGCCGGACACGTAGAGCAGCCGCTGCGCCGATCCGTCGCTGAACTCGATCATGCTGCCCATCACCGGCGGCAGGAACCGGTTCACCGGAGCCGGCGCATGCCTGCCGGGCAGCGCGGTCACCGTGACGGTCGTGGGCCCGTTGGAGATGGTCTCGCTCTGCCAACGCTCGAGCCCGTGCGCGTGCCCGAAGCCACGGCGCACCAGCCGCTTGGCGGCGTGCGGTGTCGTGAGCACCGGCAGCGAGTGGTCGAGGCGGCGCTGCGCGACGCGATCCCAGTGGTCGCCGTGCATATGCGACAGCACCACGGCGTCCAGCGGCGGCAACTGGTCGACGTCCAGCGCCGGTTCGCGCAGCCGCTTCGACAACAGGCCGTACCCCAGGTAGGCGTGCTGGCCCTGGTGCAGAAAGTTCGGGTCGGTCAACAACGTGACGCCGCCACCGGAGATGAGCGTCGTCGCGTTGCCGATGAAGGTCACGGTGATGTCCACCGCCACCGGCTACCCCACGCAGGGTCAAACATGCACGAGCGAGCGTCAAATGCCGACGAATCGCGGCGTGTCGGTGTGCAAACCTGCACGCTCGCCGACAATGGCGGGGTGGGTGAAGAGGTCAAGAGCGGCGACTTCAGTCGCGCGCACCGCCGCGAGTACCGGCGCAAGGTGCAACTGTGCCTCGACGTCTTCGAAACGATGCTGGCGCAGTCCAGCTTCGACTTCGACCGGCCGCTGACCGGCATGGAGATCGAGTGCAATCTCGTCGACTCCGGCTACCTGCCCGCGATGCGCAACTCCGAAGTGCTGACGTCGATCGCCGATCCCGCCTACCAGACCGAACTAGGCGCCTACAACATCGAATTCAACGTCCCACCGCGGCCGCTGCCGGGCCGGTCCGCCCTCGACCTGGAGTCCGATGTCCGCGCGAGCCTCAACGCCGCCGAAGCCAAGGCCGACGGAAACGGCGCGCACATCGTGATGATCGGCATCCTGCCGACGCTGATGCCCGAGCACCTCTCGGGCGGTTGGATGAGTAAGTCGACGCGATACCAGGCACTCAACGACTCGATCTTCACCGCGCGCGGCGAGGACATTCTGATCGACATCGCGGGCCCGGAACGGCTGAGCCTGCAGACCGAGTCCATCGCGCCCGAATCGGCGTGTACCAGCATGCAACTGCATCTGCAGGTCTCGCCCGCCGACTTCGCGAAGAACTGGAACGCCGCGCAGGTGCTGGCGGGCCCGCAGCTGGCGCTCGGCGCCAATTCGCCGTACTTCTTCGGACACCAGCTGTGGTCGGAGACCCGTATCGAATTGTTCGCCCAGGCCACCGACACCCGCGCCGACGAGCTCAAAACCCAGGGGGTTCGCCCGCGGGTGTGGTTCGGCGAACGCTGGATCACGTCGATCTTCGACCTGTTCGAGGAGAACGTGCGCTACTTTCCGTCGCTGCTGCCCGAGCTGACCGACGAGGACCCGGTGGCCGAGCTGGCTGCGGGCCGCACTCCGAAGCTTGCGGAGCTGCGGCTGCACAACGGCACCATTTACCGGTGGAACCGGCCGGTGTACGACGTCGTCGACGGGCGTCCCCACCTTCGCGTGGAGAACCGTGTCCTTCCCGCAGGACCGACCGTCATCGATATGATGGCCAACGCCGCGTTCTACTACGGCATGCTGCGCACCTTGTCCGAAGAGGACAGGCCCGTGTGGACGAAGCTGAGTTTCGCTGCGGCAGAACACAATTTCCACTCCGCCGCACAGCACGGCATGGACGCCACCCTGTACTGGCCCGGTCTGGGAGAGGTGACGCCCGACGAGTTGGTGCTGCGCCAGCTGCTGCCCATGGCCGAGGCGGGACTGCAGCGGTGGGGGGTCGCCGCGGAGGTGCGTGACCGGTATCTCGGCGTGATCGAGGGGCGCGCAAAGACCGGCCGCAACGGCGCGGTCTGGCAGGTCTCGACCGTCACCGCCCTGCAGGACCGTGGTCTCGCGCGGCCGGAGGCGCTTGCGGAGATGCTGCGGCTGTATTGCCAGCGCATGCACAGCAACGAGCCGGTGCACACGTGGGACTGAAGCGGCACCGCGCGATGCTGGTCGTGGCGACGGGCGGAGTCGCGATCGCGTTGGCCGGCTGCCACGGCGGCCCGCAGGCACGCGCGGACACGGTCGCCGTACTCGGCACGCCGTTCGGCATGGCCGGTGGGCAACAGGTGAGCATCGGCGACGCATCTGTGCGCCTGCGCTTCATCGACGTGCTCGAGGACTCACGTTGTCCGGCCGACGTCGAGTGTTTCTGGACCGGTCAGGCGCGTATCGCGGTGAGCGTGGTGCAGGATCCCGAACCGGCGATGACGCTGGAGTTCAACACCAATCCGGCGCCCGGTCAGAATCGGCAGACGATTCAGACCGGTGACTACGAGCTCACGCTGCAGAGGCTCGATCCTTATCCCCGGACTCCGGACGAAGTGCCCGCGCTCGAGGACTATGTAGCGACGATGGTGGTTCGCAGAGCCGATTAGATTGTGGCCATGGTTTCCGACGAGGTGATGGACTGGGAAAACGCATATCGCGAAGAGGGCGGGTTCGGCGGCCCGCCGCCGTGGAATATCGGTGAGCCGCAACCAGAATTGGCGGCGCTGATCGAGCAGGGCAAGATCCGCAGCGACATCCTCGACGCCGGCTGCGGGCATGCCGAGTTGTCCCTCGCGCTGGCCGGCCGCGGCTACACCGTCGTCGGGATCGATGTGGCGCCAACCGCCGTGGCGGCAGCGTCCGCGGCGGCCGACAAACGCGGCTTGACGACCGCCACGTTCGTCGTCGACGACATCACCTCCTTCAGCGGATACGACGACCGCTTCAACACGATTGTGGACAGCACGCTTTTCCACTCACTGCCCGTCGACGCGCGTGAGCCATATCTGCGTGCGGTGCACCGGGCCGCCGCTCAGGGGGCCGCGCTGTACATGCTCGTCTTCACCGTCGGGGCGTTTCCACCGGAATTCGAGTTCAAGCCCCATGAACTGACGGAAAGCGAACTGCGCGACGCAGTTTCGAAACACTGGGAGGTCGACGAGATTCGGCCGGCGTTCATCCACGCAAACCCGATCGAGATTCCCGATGCGCCGTTCCCGATGCCGCGCCACGACGCCGACGACAAGGGCAGGCTGAAGTTCCCAGCGTTGCTGTTGACGGCGCACAAAGCCGGCTGACCGTTCACACCTGCGCGGTGGCGGCGGCGAGCGCCTCGGCGAACTGCTCGAGCTCACCTAGAGTGACGTCGACGTGCGGCGACGCCCGCAATACCGGCGCCGTCAGCTCGAACGGGGCGCGCTCGACGCCCGCGTACGTGGTGACGATCCCACGCTCGGCGATGAGCCATGTCCGCACCTTCTGCGGGTCGGTCCCCGACGTCGGCTCCAGCGTGGTGATCGCGGTCGGTTCGTCGACCGGCTCGACCACCCGCCATCCCTCGACGCCGGCAAGCGCGCGACGGGTCATCGAACCCACCTCGGCCAGGCGGGCGCGCACACTCTCCGGACCTGCCGCCAGGTGCTCGCCGAGCGCCACGGAAAAGCCCAGACGTGCAGCAAGATTCGTCTCTCCGTGTTCGAGGCGTTGCAGTACGGACAGCGGCGGGTGCCATTCCGGCGGCGGCAGCCGCGGCCGCAGGCGCTGCGCCAGCTCCGGTTGCATCGCCAGGTAACCGACGCCGCGCGGACCGGCCATCCATTTGCGCGACGCGCCGTAGACCACCGACGCACCGACGCGGCAGTCCAGGTGGCCGAGCGCCTGTGCCGCGTCGATCACCAGCGGCAGACCGAGGCCGGCGCACACCGCCGACATCGCGGCGGCGGGCTGAGCCAGGCCGCGGTGACTGCCCAGCGGCGTCAGGTGTACCAGCGCAGGCGGATCGGCGGCCAGCAGGTGCGCCGATGCCTCGACGTCGAGCCGTCCGTCACCGTCGGTGGGCAGCGCGTGTACCTCGAATCCGTTGGCGGCGATGATAGCCAGGTTGGGGCCGAACTCGCCCGGCAGGCACGCGAGACTGCGTTCGCCCGGCCAGCTCGACAGCAGGAGGTCCAGTGCGTGGTTGGCGCCGGTGGTGAAGACGACGTCACTCAGTCCGGTCAACGCGCCGACGGCCGCCCGACCCGCGGACAGCACGGAGGCGGCGGCTTCCGCGGCGACGTAACCGCCGACTTCGGCTTCGTGACGGGCATGCTGAGCCGCCGCCTCGATGGCGGCGAAGCTCTGCCGCGAGCAGGCCGCGCTGTCGAGGTGCACGCCGGCGACCTTCGGTCTGGCGGCCCGCCACTGATCAGGCAGGCTCATCGGGTCGACAGCGACAGTCCGAAGTCGCCCGCCTCGTCGGTCCACCAATGGGTGCATCTCAGACCGGCGTCGGCGAGTTCGGCTGTCACCTTCTCGCGGCGAAACTTCGACGACACCTCGGTGAGCATCTCTTCGCCGTCGGCAAAGTCGACGGTCAGGTCCAGCGCCTTCACGTGCACGCGCTGCGGTCCGGATGACCGCAGCCACATCTCGATTCGCTCTTCGTCGGTGTTCCACTTCGCGACGTGGTCGAACCGCTCGATCGCGAAATCGGCATCGAGTTCGCGGTTGACAACCGCAAGCACATTGCGATTGAACCTCGCTGTCACCCCTGCGCTGTCGTCGTAGGCCCGCACCAGCCGCCCGGTGTCCTTCACCAGATCGGTGCCCAGCAGCACGGTGTCACCAGGCTGCAGCGATTCCGCCAGCGCAGACAGGAACTGAGCGCGCGGCCCGGGCGTGAGGTTGCCGATGGTGGACCCGAGGAACGCCACGAGGCGACGGCCGACGCGCGGAATCTTGCCGAGATGCTCCTCGAAATCGCCGCACACCGCGTCGACGTCAATGGCCGGGTACTCCCGTTGGATGGCCGATCCTGCGGCCTCGAGGACACCGGCGTCGACATCGAACGGGATGAAACGACGCAGAGTTCCGCTGTCGCGCAGGGCGTCGAGCAGCATGCGTGTCTTCTCCGACGTGCCGCTGCCCAGCTCGACCAGGGTGTCGGCGCCAGACGCCGCCGCGATCTCGGCTGACCGGTCCCGCAGGATCTGCGCCTCGGTGCGGGTCGGGTAGTACTCGGGCAGCCGGGTGATCTGGTCGAACAGGTCGCTACCCGCGGAGTCGTAGAACCACTTCGGCGGCAACGACTTCGGTGTCTGCGTAAGGCCGTCGCGGACGTCGCGGCGCAGCGCAGTGGCAGCCGAATCGGCCGCCAGATAGTTGGACAGCGAAATGGTCATGCCGAGCCTTTCAACGGGATGAGTTCGACGTCGGAACCGTGCACACGCACCAGGTGCCGGTCGGGGATCTCCTGCCACTGCGGGTCGTCATCGTAGGGTTCACTGGCCAGCACGATGCCGTCGTGACGGCGCAACATCGACAGCGTGTCACCCCACGTTGTGGCGACCAGCCGGGATCCGTTGCCCGCGAGGATGTTCAGCCGGGCGTTCGGGTCGGCCGCAGCCACCTCGACGATGGTGTCCCCGAGCGCATCGAGGCCGCGGTCGAAGATCAGTGCCGCCAGCAGCGCACTGTCGTTCGTCGATTCGGCGCGCGGCGAGAGCGGCAACACCGAGCGGTCGACGAGACCGTTGTGCGACAGCAGCCACTGCCCGTCGGAGAACGGCGCCGACGCCGACGGTTCGATGGGCATGCCGACACTGGCCGAGCGCACCGCGGCGACCACGCAGGTGCTGCGCAACGCGGGCGCTACCGACGCGAACGACGCGTCGCCCCACAGCGGCGCGGCACTTCTCCATCGGCGCGGAGTTGCGCCGTCGTAGAAGCCCACGCCCCAGCCGTCTGCGTTCATCAGACCGTGCTTCTGCCGTCGTGGTGAATACGACTGCACGAGAAGGCCGTTGGCGGGATCGGCGACCAGCGAGGCGACCGATACGGCGTCGCCGAGCCACCCGAGGTGTCGGCACATCAGACGTCCCAGGCCAGCCGGACACCGGAGAAGATCTGGCGGCGGATCGGGTGATCCCAGTTGCGGAAGCTGGGTCGCAGGATACTCGGCGCGACCGCCCACGACCCACCGCGCAGCACCTTGTAGTCGCCGTCGAAGAACGGCTGCGAGTACTGCTCGTAGATCATCGGGGTGAACCCGGGCCACGGCCGCAGCGGTGAGGTGGTCCACTCCCACACGTCGCCGAGCATCTGTTCGGCACCGTAGGCCGACGCCCCTGCCGGGTATGCGCCGACCGGCGCCGGGCGAAGCGCATCGCCGCCCAGGTTGGCAAGGTGCTCGGTGGGCTCCGATGCGCCCCACGGGTATTTGCGCCGCGTCCCCGTCGCCGGATCCCACGCGCAGGCCTTTTCCCACTCGACTTCGGTGGGTAGCCGGGCGCCTGCCCACGCCGCGTACGCCTCGGCCTCGAAGTACGTGATGTGCTGCACCGGTTCGTCGGCCGGGATGTCCTCGACATGCCCGAAGCGGGTGCGGGTGCCCGCCAGATCGCCGGTGTTCCAGAACCTCGGCGCGCACAGGCCCGCCTCCTGACGGTGCGCCCAACCGCGTTCCGACCACCACCGCGGCTGGTCGTAGCCACCGTCGTCGACGAACTGTCGCCACTCGGCGTTGGTGACCGGGACCCGGCCGATGCGGAAGGCCGGCACGTCGACGACATGCGCGGGCCGCTCGTTGTCCAGCGAGTGCGGTTCGGTTGACTCGTCGACACCGAGCACGATTTCGCCCCCGGGCACCAGCACGGAGGTCCCCGAGACGCCGGATCGTCCGGACGGCAACGACTTTCCGCGATCCAGCAGCGGCGGGCCGACGCGAAGGTTCAGCGCCTGGAGCATGGTCTCGTCGTGCTGGTTCTCGTGGCTGATCACCAACCCGAAGGTGAACGCTGACTGCGTTTCGGAGCCGTCGAACCGCAGCGCGTCGAGGCTGTCGAGCGCCTTGCTGCGGACGGTAGAGCAGTAGGACCTTGCCTCGGCAGGTGAGAGCAGCGGAAGGTCGACTCGGCTGGCGCGCGAGTTGAGGAACGCGTCGTAGCACCGCTCGACCTGTGGCTCGAGCAGTCCGGGCCGGCCGGGATTGTTGTCGCGCAGCAGCCAGAGTTCCTCTTGCCAGCCGATGTGCGCGAGGTCCCACACCAGGGGGCTCATCAGCGGGTTGTACTGCCTGCCGAGTTCGGCATCGTCGAAGTCGACCAGTCGCAGCGTGCGGTCCCGGGCCTTGGTGAGTTCACGTGCCAGCGTCTCGCGAGAGATCACGCTTCCCCTTGCGCCATTTGCAGAACCGCGGGCGCGATCCCGTACTTGACGGCCCGGTCCGAGAACTCGTCGGCCGGAGACCGTCCCTCTTCGACCGAACGCACCAACTGCTGCATCGATTCCTCGAGTTCGGCAGGCGCCCGCTGCGCCGCGGCGCGCACGCAGCGCACGGCGGCCTCCTGCAGGAGCCGGTCACCGAGGCCGATCTGGGCGGCGCGATCCCATGCGGTGGCGACCGGCGCGCATGCCTCCGCGGCGACGTCGGCCACCTGTGGATCGTCGAGCAGCGTGACGAGCGTGAACACCACAGCGGGCCATACCGCGTCTGGCACGCTGTCGAGGTAGCGGATCTCCAGGAACCGCCGTGGCCGCACCGGCGGGAACAGTGTGGTCAGGTGGTAGTCGAGATCGGCCTCGGTGGGTCGGCGGTCGCCGAGTGGCGCTCGCCCGTCGGCCCAGTCGGCGAACGGCACCCAGTCGGTCACCGGCACCGCGTCCGGCGTGCGGACCAGCATCACGGGCGCCTTCATCGCATACCGCGCCCACTCGCCTGCGGGGTCGTCGCCGCTGGCGCCGAGGACCGGTCCGCAGCGGGCGGAGTCCAACTGGCTCCACACGTGTTGACGCGCGGACCGCCAGCCGGAGAACTTGCCGCCGAGCAGCGGTGAGTTGGCGGCGATCGCGACCATCGTCGGCCCCAGCGCGTGGGCCAGCCGTACCCGGTCGGCCCATCCGTCCTGCGGCCCGGCCTCGATGTTGACCTGCACGGAGGCGGTCGAAGTCATCATCGCCGCACCTGCGGCGGCGGTCTGGCTCGCGGTGAAAAAGGTCTCCATCGCCCGATACCGGCTACCGGGGTTCACCCGTTTGGCCGGTCGCAGGGGGTCTGCGCCCAGCAGCACCAGCCCCAGCCCCTCCTGGGCGAACGCCGCGCGCAGCACCGCGCGGTCTGCGGTCATCGCGGCGATCGCGGGCAGCGGTCCGCTCATCGGCGGGCCGGACAACTCGACGGCGCCGCCGGGTTCGACGGTGATCGCGCTGCCGCCGGGCAGTGCCGGGATGCCTGCAATGATCTGGGTCAGCCGGTCCCAATCCGGGCGGCGCATCGGATCGAGGAGGTCGAAGCAGTGCGCCTCGATCTCCAGACCCACCCGGCCGACCGGCCCGTCGGTCAGGCAGTTGTCGCCGACATAGCGTGCGGCGGCTGTGGCGCTGTCCAGTTCGGCGGCATGGGTCGGGCGGGCGGCGTTGATCTCGGATGTGGCGGCGAAGGCCATGACACCCACCCTTCCGGGTCCGGAAAAACGAAAGGCCGTCATCCATCTTTGACGAGGACTCCGACAAATCCCCGGGATTTTCATGACGCGTCGATGACGCGGACCCCTCGATTTATTGGCCGAGCGTGTTCTGCATCGCCCCGGCCAGCACGTTCACCGCTGGACCGCCGTTGCCGGATTGACAGACTTTCGCCTGCAGCAGAACGTTCTCGCGCTTGCGAGTCGTCGTGAAACACCGACGGTCGGTGCCCGCCTCCTGCTTGACCCAGTCGGCGTCCGTCCCCGTAGCCGGCCCGCCCGTGTAGGTCCACACCTGGGTGGTCAGGTTGTCGAGATGCATCGCGGTCGTCTGTCCGCTGCAGCCGACGGTCCGATCGACGACGCGCCGGAACGCGCGGTCGGCGGCGTCGACGGAGGCGTACACCCCGACGGCCTGCTTGACGAAGTGCGTCATGTCGGTCGGCGACTCCTGGGCCACCGCACCGTTGAAGGACGCCAGGTCCGGGTCGGCGTAGACGTCGGGCAACCCGATGTCGGCCCAGTTGTTGCACACCGGGTTGTCGACGTAGAACGCCTGGAATGGGTCGGTGAACGTCGACTCGAACCGCATCGTGGCGCCGACGATATTGCCCACCGACCCTTTGGGCAGCACGGCGTAATTCACCACGCCCGGATCGGACGGCCGCGCAGACGCGTCACCGACCGGCGCCGCCAGCGACAGTCCAAGAGCCAGACCGACGCCGGCGACGGCGGCGGCACGCATGAATCAGACCTTCGCCGACAGCGTGACGTCGATGTTGCCGCGGGTGGCCTTCGAGTACGGGCACACCTGATGTGCCTTCTCCATCAGCTCGTCGGCGGCGCTCTGCTCGAGGCCGGGCAGATAGCCGATCAGATGGGCGTTGATGCCGAACCCGCCGGACGGGTCCTTGCCGAAGCCGACCTGGGCCGTGATGCCGGTCGCGTCGTCGAGGTCGATCTTCTCGTTCTTGGCCACCAACCGCAGCGCACCGAGGAAGCAGGCGGAGTACCCGGCCGAGAAAAGTTCCTCGGGGTTGGTGCCCTCCCCGCTACCGCCCATCTCCTTCGGGTGGTTGGTGTTCAGGTCGATCCGGCCGGTCGAGGACTTCACGTGGCCTTCACGGCCGCCGCCGGTTGCAGTGGATTCTGAGGTGAAAACGACTTCGATGCTCATGGCCTTGATCATGCCAGCCCGCCATCCAGCGGCAAGGTGCCCCTCGTCACGCCCCGTTGCGATCGAGCTTCTGACGCACGCCCTCCTCGACCTTCTTGCCGAGGTCGGGGTCGACGTTTGACCAGTACTGGAACACCCGCGATAGCACCGGCTCACGCACGCCCTTGGTCACGTGGCCGATGATGTTGTGCGCCAAACGGTCTCGCTCATCATCGTTGAGCACGTCGCGCACCAGCGTGCCGGCCTGTCCCCAGTCGTCGTCGTCCTCGCGCAGCGCGTACGCCATGCGGACCATTTCGCCGTCGGACGCCCAGTGCACCTCGGCCGCCCGCCTCGGGTCGGCTTCCGGGCCACCCATCGAGTTTGGCGCGTACACGGGATCGGTCACGTTGTGGATCCGCATCGCGCCGTCTTTGGAGTAGGCGCGCACTTCGGTCCTGGGCTCGTTGACCGGAATCTGCTTGTAGTTGACGCCGAGGCGGTGCCGATGGGCGTCGGCGTAGGAGAAACCGCGGGCCAGCAGCATCTTGTCCGGGGACAGGCCGGTGCCGGGCACGATGTTGTTGGGCTCGAACGCGGCCTGCTCCATCTCCGTGTGGTAGTCGGTCACGTTGCGGGTCAGCGTCAGCCTGCCGACCTCGTGCAGCGGATAGTCGCCGTGCGGCCACACCTTGGTCAGGTCGAACGGGTTGAACCGATACGTCTTGGCGTCCTCGAACGGCATGATCTGCATGTGCAACGTCCAACTCGGGAAGTTGCCGTCCTCGATGGCGGTGTACAGGTCGCGTTGGTGGTAGTCGCCGTCCTCGCCTGCCAGTCGGTCGGCATCCTCCTGGGTCAGGAATTCAACGCCCTGGTCGGACTTGAAGTGGTACTTGACCCAGAACAGCTCGTCATCGGCATTGAGCCAGCTGTAGGTGTGGCTGGAGTAACCGTTCATGTGGCGCCAGGTCTTCGGAATCCCGCGGTCGCCCATCAGCCACGTGACCTGGTGGGCCGACTCGGGTGAGAGCGTCCAGAAGTCCCACTGCATGTGGTGGTCGCGCAGGTTGGTGGCCTGCATGCGCTTCTGCGAGCGGATGAAGTTCTGGAACTTCATCGGGTCGCGGACGAAGAACACCGGCGTGTTGTTGCCGACGATGTCGAAGTTGCCCTCGCTGGTGTAGAACTTCAGCGCGAAGCCGCGCGGATCTCGCCACGTGTCTGGGCTACCGCGCTCGCCTGCGACGGTGGAGAACCGGATCAGTGTGTCCGTGCGCGTACCGGGTTGAAACACAGCCGCTTTGGTGAACTTGCTGACGTCTGCGGTGACCTCGAAGTGACCGAACGCGCCACCACCCTTCGCGTGCGGCTGGCGCTCCGGGATGCGCTCCCGGTTGAAGTTGGCCATCTGCTCGATCAGGTAATGGTCGTGCAACAGGATCGGGCCGTCGGAGCCGACGGTGAGCGAATGCTCGAGGCTGGGGGCCGGGTTGCCTGCGTCGTTCGTCGTGTAGTTCTCGGTCATCGGGGGTCATCTCCTCGTCGGCGCTGTGCCACGAAATGCTGAGTCCCCCATTGTTGATCAACTCCAAACATCGCGGATCAGCAGGTCGCAGTTGACGACGAAGAGGACGCAGCGCGCCGAAATCCGACTTTTGTCGGTGTGCGCTCGCACTGTCCCGCCAAAAGTCGGAATTCGTCGTGTTGGCTACGGCCGGGCCGGCGCCGTCGTCGTCGGCGCGTCGGGCGAGCTGTCCGGTGACTGCGGTGCCTGCGGGCCGGAGCCGGGACCGAACGGCGGTCGCTCGTCGCCGCGCGGCCACATGGGAAACATCGGTGGCGGACCGCGGTGGATGACCGCGAAGTCGCGGTCGCCGTGGGGTCCGCCGCCCCCGCGGTGGTGGCCGCCGGAGCTCTTGCCGAGGATGAAGCCGGAGAAGAAGATCACCGCGACGATGAACACCACGCCGGCGACGATGCCCACCCATGCCGCGACGGCGGTGACTCGGGATCGGCGCCGCGGCTCCTGGTAGGCGGTTGCAGCCGGGGTGGCCGCGGTGACCGGCCCGGTCACTGGTTCGGACGAGGACGTCGTTGTTTCGCTCATGGGAATGATCATGCAAACGCTTCTGATGTGTCTGCGATGATTTGGCTATGAATCAGCTGTGAGCGTCGGCTGGCTCATCTCCAGTCGCGGAATGCGGCCAGCAGCTTGTCCCGAAACGCGGGATCGAGGTCGTCACGGACGTTGCCGAGCGTGCTGATCGTCGCGCGGAACTGCTGCAGGTAGTTGTCACAGCCGTCGCACTCCACCAGATGCATGTCGAACCGGGCGCGGGTGTCGAGATCCAGTGACCCGTCGAGGTAGGCGGTGACGAGTTCGACGAGTTCGTTGCAGTCCATCTCGTTCATGATTCGTCCGCCAGGTAGGTCTCGAGCGCTTGCCGCACGGCGGCGCGTCCGCGATGCAACAGCACTCGCTGATTCGCGATGGTGATGTCGAGCAATTCACACACTTCTTTCGAGTCGAAGCCGTACATGTCGCGCAGCGTGACCACGGTGCGTTGGTTGTCCGGAAGTTTGTCGAGTTCGCGCCGGGCCACCGCGACAAGTTCGCCGCCGAGGACCGAGCCTTCTGGGGTGTCCGGGAAGCGCGTCGGCGCCGCGTCGGCTTTCCAGTGCCCCGGCCACCGGTCGTCGGCGGGCCGGAACCGCGCCGAGTCGACCGTGCCCCCGGTGAACGCAGCCATCTCGGCGTCGGTGGCACGGCGGTCGCGGACGCCCCGCGCCTTGGCGATGTTGATCATCACCGTGAAAAGCCATGTGCGAAGCGAAGATCGGCCCTCGAACTTGTCGATTCCCTTGAGCAGGGCGATCCACGTCTCCTGCACGACATCCTCGGCGATCTCGTGTGCGGACACGTAACCGCGAGCCACTCTCCGCATGGCTGCGCTGTGGCGCTCGACGAGCGAGGCGAAGGCGCTCTCATCACCGGCCTGCAGGGCGGCGACGAGAGCGCTTTCGTTCTCTTCGACGGAGATCATCGTGCCGCGAGAGTAACTCCGGTCAACCGCGCCGCATGCAGGGATTCGCCGGGTGTGGTGAACCGGAAGCTCAGCGCGGCCACGGACAGTCCGACGATGGCGGCGCCCAGCTGGTCGATCTTCGATTCGACGGCGGCGGGGACGGCGATGCCGTTGCTGAATGTGGTCATGCCACTTCCTTCGGTTCCCGGCGGCAGCGGGTTGGCTGCTGCGTACGGAAAGTGAGTGCCTCGAAACGTCGAAAGCGTTACACGGGCTCGGCCCGCCACCGTCTTCGCGGGTGGCGGGCCGAGCTGGGAGGGCTTCAGTTTTGTGCGGTCAGGATCGGCGTGTCGGAGAGGACTGGCCGCTTGGGCGACACCGGCGCAGCGGGCTCAACCTCGGTCAGCACCGGCAGGGGGCCGCCGGTCTGCGGCCGCAGGCCCCCGCCACCGCGCTTGGGGGCAGTGGTGATGATGATGGATCCGCCGCGGCAGGAGACGATCTTGCCGTCGACGAACACGTCTTCGCCGTCGTGGATCGGAATGTCGTAGCCGTCGGCGTCGGTGTAGGTGCATCCGCCGGGACCGGACGGGTCGTTGTCGGTTGCGTAGGCGGTCGCGGGAGTGAGGACGATAACGGCGAAGGCGCCGAGAAGCGTTGCGGCGTAATTGAACTTGTTCATTGGTGTTTCCTCTCGTAGGTGATGAGGAAATACTCCCGCGTTCGTGCGCCTCACGTAATCGCCCCGCGGCCAGACTTCTTGCACCGCAGGGAAAGGGTTAGCTATCCGAAGGGATAGGGCTTCAAGGGGTTCACCGCGTACTGGATCACCCGATACGGCGCACCGCCGCGCGGACCGGTGTTCCACTGGCTGACGAACACGCGCACCTCCTCGAGTGTCGATCCGGGTGAGATGTATCCGCCGTACGGCTGTGCGAGCCGGTTGTTCTCCGGCGGTCCGAGATGGTCTACGGGCTCGGGCCATTCGGTCGCGACAACCACTGTGGTCACCGGCGCGGTGCCCAGTGCCGTCGGATCGGCGGCGACCCGCACCTCCATGTTCCCGGTAGTGGCGTTGAAGTACGACAGCACGGTCTTGCCGTCGATCTGGCGCACGCTCATCTCGCCGATCGAGTCCGGCCACAACGGCGTCGGCGGATGTCCCCAACCCAGCGTCGACGAGAAGCCCTGCCAGTTCGACCGTTCGTCGAACGTCTGCGGCGTCGCGCGGTACAGCACCACCGACGAACTGCGGTCGAAGTTGTTGGCGACGATGTACACCCAGCCGCTCGGCGAGTCGGGCCTGGGGATCGGGTCGTAGTATCCGCTGATCTGTGACTGGTGGTGTTCGGCGTACGACGCGTCGCGCTCCGAGCCCTCGACGGTGGGCCAATTGCCCTGCGCGGGATCGGCTTTTACCAACCGGGACGTCTGTGGTTTCAGATCGCGCGTCGTGGTGACCATCATGTAGTTCTCACGGTTGATCTGCACGACGCCTGCGGGCAATTGCGACGTCCCAGGCGGCGCTGCGTCCGCCAGCAGCGGCTTGGTGGTACCCATCACGCCGTCGTAACGTACGCCGTTCGGATCATCGATCGAGTCGGTTTCCACGTGCAGCGCGATCGGCGAGTACCAGCCACCGAAACCGACGCCCTGCCCGGCGAAGCTGTCGCCGCAGACCTGCAGAATTCCCCTGGTGAACTCCATGAACTCGCACAGGTCGGTGGCACCGACGCCGTAATCCTTTGTCGGCGTGCCGGTTCCCGCCGTCGGGCCGATCCGGATGACTTGGCCGGGCGCCAGCGGCGGCAGCACCGGATCCGGGATCGGCGCCGCGGGCTGGGCGTATGCGGCCGGCGCGGTCAGTGTCCACGCGGCGATCACCATCGCACCGACGGCGCGAACGCAAACCACCGCGCGCGCTAGAGCTGGGCGGCCAGCAACTCGGCGATCTGAATCGTGTTCAGCGCCGCGCCTTTTCGAAGGTTGTCACCAGAGACGAACAGCGCGAGGCCGCGCCCATCGGGCACACCGGGATCCTGTCGGATCCGGCCGACCAGCGACTCGTCGACACCGGCCGACGCCAACGGAG
Source organism: Mycobacterium deserti (assembly GCF_025345615.1). Classification (GTDB taxonomy): domain Bacteria; phylum Actinomycetota; class Actinomycetes; order Mycobacteriales; family Mycobacteriaceae; genus Mycobacterium; species Mycobacterium deserti. The sequence continues at coordinate 465,639 of NZ_JAODWD010000006.1, read as the reverse complement.
TCGGCACGTCGACCAACTTCACGCCGGGCGCACCGGCGAGCAGTTCTGCTGCCCGGGCGGCCGAAAGTGGTTGCGCAAACTCGGCGTTGATCGACAAGGAGTGCCCGGTGTACACCGGTACTCGCACACAAGTCCCGCTCACGGCGAGGTCGGGGATGCCGAGGATCTTGCGGCTCTCGTTGCGCAGCTTCTGGTCCTCGTCGGTCTCACCGGATCCGTCGTCGACCAGGGATCCGGCCAGCGGCACGACGTTGAATGCGATCGGCGCGACGTACTTGACCGGCGGAGGGAAGTTCAGCGCGCCACCGTCGGCCACCAGCTCCTTGCTGTCGCCGACGACGGCGCTGGCCTGCGCGAAAAGTTCCTCCACACCGGCGATTCCACTGCCTGACACCGCCTGGTAGGTGGAGGCGATCATCCGCACCAGCCCGGCCTCGTCGTGCAGTGGCTTGAGTACCGGCATCGCGGCCATCGTGGTGCAGTTGGGGTTGGCGATGATGCCCTTCGGGCGGTTCGCCGCGTCGCGTTCGAAGTTGACTTCGCTGACCACCAGCGGCACGTCGGGGTCCTTGCGCCAGGCCGACGAGTTGTCGATCACGATGGCGCCCGCCTCGGCGAAGCGCGGCGCCTGCACCCGCGACATCGACGCGCCGGCGGAGAACAGGGCGATGTCGAGGCCGGACGGGTCGGCGGTCGCCGCGTCTTCGACCTCGATCTCCTGGCCCCGGAACGGCAGCTTCTTGCCATGCGAGCGGGCCGAGGCGAAGAACCGCACGCCGGTGGCAGGGAAGTCGCGCTGCTCCAGCAGCGCCCGCATCACCTGGCCGACCTGACCGGTCGCGCCCACCACACCGATGTTGACCATGGCTAGTCTGTGCTCCTCACGTCGGCGCTACCGTCCCGTCCCCGCGTAGACCACAGCTTCCTCGTCGCCGCCGAGGCCGAACGCCTCGTGCAGCGCGACGACGGCCTTGTCGAGCTCGGTGTCCTTGATCAGCACCGAGATTCGGATCTCCGAGGTGGAGATCAGGTCGATGTTGACGCCCACCTCGGCCAGCGCCTCGCAGAACTTGGCGGTGACGCCGGGATGGCTGCGCATGCCGGCGCCGATGAGTGAGACCTTGCCGATGTGGTCGTCGTAGAGCACCTTGGAGAACCCGATCTCGTCCTGCAGCGACGTCAGCTTCCCTACCGCGCCCGGTCCGCTGTCACGGGAGCAGGTGAACGTGATGTCGGTCTTGCCGTCCTCGATCTTCGAGATGTTCTGCAGCACCATGTCGATGTTCACGTCGGCGTCGGCGACAGCGCGGAACACGCTGGCGGCATAGCCCGGTACGTCGGGCAGTCCGACAACGGTGACCTTCGCCTCGCTGCGGTCGTGGGCGACTCCGGTCAGGATGGCGTCTTCCATGGGGGTGTCCTCTATCGATCCTTTGACGAGAGTGCCTGGCTTGTCGGTGTACGACGACCGCACGTGAATCGGAACGTCGTACCGGCGGGCGTATTCCACGCACCGCAGCATCAGCACCTTGGCGCCGCACGCGGCCATCTCGAGCATCTCCTCGAAGGTGACGTTCTTGAGGTGCTTGGCGTTCGACACGATGCGCGGATCGGCGGTGAAGATGCCGTCGACGTCGGTGTAGATCTCGCACACGTCGGCCCGCAGCGCGGCGGCCAGTGCGACCGCGGTGGTGTCCGACCCGCCGCGGCCCAGCGTCGTGACGTCCTTGCTGTCCTGGCTCACGCCTTGGAAGCCAGCGACCAGCACGATCAGGCCCTGGTCGAGCGCCTCGCGGAGGCGGCCGGGGGTGACGTCGATGATCTTGGCGTTGCCGTGGGTGCTGGTGGTGATCACGCCGGCCTGTGATCCGGTGAACGACCGCGCTTGGGCGCCCAGCGAGTCGATGGCCATCGCAACCAGCGCGTTGGAGATCCGCTCGCCCGAGGTCAGCAGCATGTCCATCTCGCGCGCGGGCGGGGCGGGGCTCACCTGCCTCGCGAGATCAAGCAGGTCGTCGGTGGTGTCGCCCATCGCGGAGACGACCACGACGACGTCGTTGCCCTGCTTCTTGGTCTCGACGATGCGCTCGGCGACACGGCGGATGCGCTCGGCGTCCGACACCGAGGATCCGCCGTATTTCTGTACGACGAGCGCCACTGCGAAACCTTTCGAGTCCTGGAAAAGATCCCACCAAGGATAAGGGGTCTGCGCACCCGATTTATCCCGCCGGTGGCGTCACGAACAGGCGTCGGACAATTCGGCGAGCTTCTGTGAGATCTGGGTGCTCAACGCATCCATCTCGAACACCACCGGCGGGGTCGGGGCGCCGGGCGCGCGTGACTGCGCCTGCGTGCGCAGCGTGCCCAACTTCTCGACGAAGTCGTCGGCCAGGGTGGCGACCTGGCCCGCGGTGAACGCGAAGTCCGGGGCGCTGACGTTCTGGGCGCGATCGGCCAGACCGTCGGCCCACGCCCGGTAGGCGGCCTCTTCGGCCTGGCTGGGAACCCCTTCGGACTTTCCCGACGCGGACCCGATGACCTCGGTCTGCGCCTGGTTGAAGTCCAGCAGTTCCTGCACCGGCCGGCACTCCTGCGGCGGCTGGAACGCGACGCGGTTCACGATGAGCGCGACGGCGACGACGACGAGGACCGCGATCGCGATCCACCAGCGCCGGTCGAGGTTCACGGCAGCGACTCTAGCGACCGTCAGGCGCGCCGCCTCGGCCCTAGCGACGCGGCAACGAGCGCGGCAAGCCGAACCACGCGAGAACGCTGCTGTCGAAACGCGTCATCGCGCAGATCCGGTCGCCGGACAGCGTCAGCACGTACAAGCCGACGCCGGGGCGGGTCCCCGCGGACGTACGCAGGTACACCCCGAACGCTGGTTGGCCGTTGGCCCCCGTCGGTATCAGATCGAACCTGCGACCGGCGTCGAACAACCGGCTGCAGAACCGGAGCACCAGCACGCGGCCCTCGTATTCGAAGGGCATCGGCGGCATCGCGATGAACACGTCGTCGGTCAACAGGGACACCAGCGCTTCGAGGTCGGCGGCTTCCCACGCCCTGACGAACCTGCTCACGGTGGTGCCCGCGTGAGCCGAGCCCGCTCTGGGTGCGTCGGTGCGTCGGTCGTGCAGCCCGGCGCGCGCACGCCGCAGGGCGCTGTTGACCGATTCGACGCTCGAGTCGAGCATCTCGGCCACTTCGGCCGCGCGGAACGCCAGGACGTCGCGCAGGATCAGGACGGCTACCTGGCGGGGCGGCAGCAGTTGCATAGCCGTCACGAACGCCAGCGAGATCGACTCCGCCTGCTCGACACGCGCTTCCGGGCCAGGCTCGCCGACGTCGTGGAGATCATCGGGAAACGGCTCCAACCACGGGACCCGACCAAGCCTGGTCGGCTCGGGTGGCTCGACGCCGGGAACATTCCATTCCGCAGCGGAGCGCCTGCTCGCCGAACGCCTGGCGTTGAGGCACCGATTGGTGGCGATTCGGTAGAGCCAGGTCCGCAGTGAGGCGCGTTGTTCGAACTCGCCGAAACCCTGCCAGGCGGCCAGCAGGGTGTCCTGAAGTGCGTCCTCGGCGTCCTGCAGGGAGCCCAGCATCCGGTAGCAGTGGGCGTGCAGTTCCCGTCGATGCGGCTCGGTCAGCCTCCGGAACGCGTCGCCGTCTCCTGCCCGCGCCCTGGTCATCAGGTCCGCTGTCACCACATCCACCTTCGTACAGACACCGGCGGCCGCGGGAACTGGTCGCTTCCGCAGCGGCCGGTTCGGTCGGTTCGCGGGGTCTTCATAACCGTGATGCTTGACGACAAAGTTGCGGTGATCTATGGCGCGGGCGGCGCGATCGGTGCGGCGGTGGCGCGGGCCTTCGCGTCCGAGGGTGCGACGGTGTTCCTCGCCGGGCGCCGTCGCCAGACGGTGCAGGTCGTCGCGGAGGATCTGAACGTCGACGGCGCGCAGGTCGACGCCCTCGACGAGCGGGCGGTCGACAGCCACTTGCAGTCCGTCGTGGACCAGGCAGGCCGGGTCGACATCGTGTTCGACGCGGTGGGCATACCCAACGCGTCGATTCTCGGCGTGCCCATGACCGAGTTGGGCGTCGAGCAGTTCTGTGCGCCGATCGCGACGCATGCCCGGTCCTACTTTCTGATCGCCCGGCTGGCCGCGCGGCGAATGGTCCCGAACCGCTCGGGGGTCATCATGACGGTCACCGCGCTGCATTCACGGACCGGCATTCCGCTGGTCGGCGGCTACGGGCCCGCGCAAGCCGCCAAGGAGGCACTCACGCGCGGGCTATCGGCGGAACTGGCGCCGCACGGCATTCGCGTCGTCGGGTTGCGACCGCAGGCCATGCCGGAGACGCCGACGATCAGGGATGCCTTCGAGCCGCGTGCCGCCGCGTCGGGCGTGACGTGGGAGCAGTGGCAGGAGGCCCTGGCGGGCAGGACGCACGCCCGCCGGTTGATGGCGGTCCGTGAACTGGCGGACGTCGCGGTCTTCGTGGCCTCGGACAAGGCAAGCGCGATGACGGGGACGACGGTCAACCTGACGTTGGGCAGCCTGGACGACTAGCACGAGCTGGCATTTTGGCTTGCCTGCTCGGCTTGCTAGAGTTGCGGGGTGCAGCGGGTGCTCCTTCTCGGCAGCCGCGACGGGGTCTGATCAGACCGGCTTCCCGTCGCGGGTGTTCGCGATGCGCCGGTCGTGAGTCCACCGACAACCCGGAGCAGACACCGTGACCACCTTCTCGAGACCCGCACCAGATTCACCTGACGCCTTCTCGTCCGTACGTCAGATCACCACGCCGTCCGGCGACCCCAACCCAGGCCAACCCGTCTGGAACACCCAGCGCAGCAGCGCGATGCCGGTCAGCCGATACCGCAGCTTCGCCGACGAGGTGCCGGGCGGGAGCCCGGCGTCGGGCACAGCATCGGTTCCGTTTGACCGCACCTGGCCGGACAAGGTCATCGACCGCGCGCCGATGTGGTGTGCCGTCGATCTGCGCGACGGTAACCAGGCCCTGATCGATCCGATGAGCCCCGCCCGCAAGCGACGGATGTTCGATCTGCTGGTGCGGATGGGCTACAAAGAGATCGAGGTCGGCTTCCCGTCGGCCAGCCAGACCGACTTCGACTTCGTCCGCGAGATCATCACCGGGGGCGCGATCCCCGATGACGTCACGATTCAGGTGCTGACGCAATGCAGGCCCGAACTGATCGAGCGGACCTTCCAAGCGTGTGAAGGCGCCCCGCGCGCCATCGTGCACTTCTACAACTCGACGTCGATCCTGCAACGCCGCGTGGTGTTCAAAGCCGACCGCGAAGCGGTGAAGAAGATCGCCACCGACGGCGCGCGGATGTGCGTCGAAGAGGCCAAGAAATACCCCGCCACGTTGTGGCGCTTCGAGTACAGCCCGGAGTCCTACACGGGCACCGAACTGGAGTACGCGGTCGACGTCTGCAATTCCGTCGCCGAGATCATCGCGCCGACCCCCGAGGTGCCGTTGATCGTCAACCTGCCCGCCACCGTCGAAATGGCCACCCCCAACGTCTACGCCGACTCGATCGAGTGGATGAGCAGGCACCTGAGTCCGCGAGACTCGATCATCTTGAGCCTGCACCCGCACAACGATCGCGGAACCGCCGTCGCCGCAGCCGAATTGGGGTATCAAGCCGGTGCCGACCGCATCGAGGGCTGCCTGTTCGGCAATGGTGAGCGCACCGGCAACGTCTGCATCGTCACGCTGGGCCTGAACCTGTTCTCGCGCGGCGTCGACCCGCAGATCGACTTCTCCAACATCGACGAGATCCGGCGCACCGTCGAGTACTGCAACCAGTTGCCGGTCCCCGAACGGCACCCCTACGGCGGCGATCTCGTCTACACCGCGTTCTCGGGCAGCCACCAGGACGCGATCAACAAGGGCCTGGACGCCATGAAGGTCGCGGCCGACGAGCAGGACGCCGACGTGGACGACCTGCTGTGGCAGGTGCCCTATCTGCCGATCGATCCGAAGGACGTGGGCCGCACCTACGAAGCCGTGATCCGGGTCAATTCGCAGTCGGGCAAGGGCGGGGTGGCCTACATCATGAAGGCCGATCACGGGTTGGCCCTGCCGCGCCGGCTGCAGATCGAATTCAGCCAGGCGATCCAGAAGATCACCGACGGCGAGGGCGGCGAGGTCTCGCCGAAGGAGATGTGGGACGTCTTCGCCGAGGAGTACCTGACGCCTGTCCGGCCGCTGGAGCGTATCCGTCAGAAGGTCACCGCATCCGAGGTCGACGGCGGCACCGACACCATCGAGGCGGTGGTGAAGATCGACGGCGTCGAACGCGAGATCGTCGGTGCAGGCAATGGTCCGCTCGCGGCCTTCGTGGACGCGTTGGGCGCCGTCGGCATTGACGTGTCCGTGCTGGACTATTCCGAGCACGCGCTCTCGGCAGGTGAAGAGGCCCAGGCTGCCGCGTACGTCGAGGCGTCGGTCGGCGGCCAAACCGTGTGGGGCGTCGGCATCGCGACGTCGATCACCACCGCATCGCTGCGCGCGGTGGTGTCGGCCGTGAACCGCGCATCACGCGACTAGTCGAGGAAGACATTCAGCAGTCGGTTCACAAGACCGGCGGCGTCCTGTGTGCCCGGTTCGGGCGCCAGGGTGAGGTTGCTGAACACAAAGCCGTTGAGCAGCCTGCTGATTTCGTCCATCCTCTCCGGCGCCGGGGTGAAGCCGGCGGCCTCGAATATGAGTGTCGCCGACTTCACCGCGGCCGCCTGGAGGTCCTTCATCAGCGGTCGCAATTCCTCGCGGCGCGTGCTCTCCATGAACAGTTCGAACCGCGCCAGAGTCCAGCGGCGAACCTGGTCGTCGGGATCGAGCATCCGAGTCAACAACGTGCTCAGCGCATTTCGATCCATGGGGCCGACGCCTTTCTGCAGCGCATCGACGCGCTGCCAGTGCAGGTCCACGGTGCGTGCGGCGGTCGCCTCGAGCAGCGACTGACGGGTGCGGAAGTAATTCGACGTGGTGCCCGCAGGCACGTCGGCCCGGCTGTCGACCTGTCGATGAGTGAGACCCCCGACACCGTCATCGCACAGGATGTCGATGGCGGCGTCGAGGATCAGGTTGCGACGTTCCGGGTTGGGCGGCATCAGTTCCTATAGCGCAGTTTGAAGAACATCGTGAGAAGCGCAGCGTAGAACGGGAACAGCAGATAGCTGAACCAGACTGCGAAGAAGTCGAAATAGAAGTCGACGTTGTCGCGGATCACGCCGAAGTAAACGTGCATCGGGACACTGAGTCCGATGTAGACCAGCGACCACGTGAAGAAGATCTTGTGCGGAGTGTTCGCGAACTCGACTCGACGCGCGAGCAGAATTCCCGCGACTGCTGCGTATGTCATGGGTACGAGCAACACCTTGTCCGTCGTCGGTGTCATCACGTACTGCAGCGCGGCGTCATCTCCGAAAACGACCCGATAGAGGTGCATGCAGAACCCCATCGCGATGGTGAGCATCGCCGCTTCGCGGAAGAAATAGCCGTGCCGGCGGTAAAAAGCATGGATCGACGGCCGCTGTACTACATCTGTAGTGGTCATAAGAGCGACGCTACCACTACGGGTGTAGTGAATACAAGATCCGTCAGAACAGCGCGAACTGGTCGCCCGCCAGCGTGGCGTCGGCGAACTCCTCGATGCCGGTGCCGCCGACGACCGACCCGAGGTGGCGCATGAACTCGTCGTCACGGACGAGCGGCACACCGAGTTCGTTGGCCTGATATCCCTTGCCGTGCTCGGGTGCGGGGTCGTTGCAGATGATCAGCGACGTCTCGAGGTCGATGTTGTCGGTGTAGGACAAGCCGGCGTGCACGATGCGTTCGACGAGTTCTTCGTGCGTTCGGATGACCTCAGCGGACAGTGCGACGCGCATACCCTGCACAAGCGGTCGGCCCTCCACGTACCGCCCAGGGTTCAGATACGGACAGGGCAGCCGCGACGCCACCGCCTTGAACGGACGCAACTCGTCGTGTGTGACAGCGCCGTTGGGCCAGCGGCGCCGCGTCACCGGGTGCACCGGCAGCCAGACTCTGCGCTCACGGGCGCGGAACAGCACCGGTTTGAGGATCTGCGCCAAAACCATCGCGTCGTCGAGCGCGTCGTGCGGCTTCATCTGCGTGATGCCCCAATGCGCGGCGAGGGTTTCCAGCCGCAGATTGTCGGTGCCCAGGTCCAGGCGGCGGGTCAGTTCGACGGTGCACATCACGGTGTCGACGGGCAGTTCCGCGCCGACGAGTTCGGCCTCGGCGGCCAAAAACGAGTAGTCGAAGCCGACGTTGTGGGCCACCAGTGTGCGTCCCCGCAGGAGCTCGACAAGGTCGCCGACGATGTCGCCGAATCGGGGCTGGCCGGCCAGCATCTCCGCAGTCAATCCGTGCACGTGAGTGGGCCCGGGATCCACACCGGGATTGAGCAGGCTGTAGAGACTGTGTTCGACGTTGCCGTCGTCACCGAGCGCCAGGGCGGCGATGCTCACCACGCGGGCCTGCCCAGGACGGAATCCCGACGTCTCCACGTCGACGACCGCCCAGCCCGCACCGGGCTCGTTTGCCGGCCGGCCCCAGGATTGGTCCACGTTTCGAGAATGGCACGAGCCCCTGACAAACCCGGGACATCACCGGATCGCTCGTCCAGCGTGTCGGCTACCTAAGATGCCGGGGGTGGTCACCACACGAGGACGAATCGCGCTCGCCGCGGGCGCAGGCGCGCGCTGGGCGTCGCGCGTCACCGGCCGCGGCGCAGGCGCGATGATCGGTGGCCTCGTCGCCCTGGCCCTCGACAAATCCCTGTTGAGCCAACTCGGCGCGGGCCGTCGCACCGTGGTGGTGACCGGCACCAACGGCAAATCGACCACCACCAGGATGGCCGCGGCGGCGTTGCGCACCATCGGGGCAGTGGCCACCAACGCCGAAGGCGCGAACATGGATGCCGGCCTGGTCGCCGCGCTGGCCAGTGCGCGCGACGCAACGCTGGCTGCGCTGGAAGTCGACGAGATGCACGTGCCGCATGTGGCCGACGCCGTCGATCCGTCGGTGATCGTGCTGCTGAATCTGTCGCGCGACCAACTCGACCGGGTGGGTGAGATCAACCACATCGAACGGACGTTGCGGGCCGGGCTGGCGCGGCATCCGTCCGCGGTCGTCGTCGCGAACTGTGACGACGTACTGATGACGTCGGCGGCCTACGACCACCCGAACGTGGTGTGGGTGGCCGCCGGGGGCAGCTGGGCCAACGACTCCGTGAGCTGCCCTCGCTCCGGTGAGATCATCGTCCGCGAGGACGTCGAATGGTATTCGACCGGAACCGACTTCAAACGACCGAACCCGCAATGGTGCTACGACGAGGCGAACATCCATGGGCCGGGCGGCTTGTCGATGCCGATGACGTTGGCACTCCCGGGCGCGGTCAACCGCGGCAACGCCACCCAGGCGGTTGCGGCCGCGGTGACGTTGGGGGCCGACCCGGCGGCCGCCGTCGCGGCGGTGTCCGGTGTCGACGAGGTCGCCGGTCGTTATCGCACGGTCCGTCTCGGCGCGCACACCGCCCGCGTGCTGCTGGCCAAGAATCCGGCCGGCTGGCAGGAGGCACTGTCGATGGTCGACAAACACGGTGCGGGCGTGGTGATTTCGGTCAACGGGCAGGTGCCCGACGGCGAGGACCTGTCTTGGCTGTGGGACGTGCGGTTCGAGCACTTCGACGACACGCAGGTGGTGGCCGCCGGTGAGCGTGGAACGGACCTGGCGGTGCGACTGGGCTACGCCGGCGTCGAGCACACGCTGGTGCACGACACGGTGGCGGCCATCGCGTCGTGCCCGCCGGGTCATGTCGAGGTGATCGCCAACTACACCGCGTTTCTGCAACTCAACAGGGTTTTGGAGCGACATGGTCGCAGGGGGCGGGAGCGAAGCGACGGGGGGGAGAATGCCTGAGTCGACGGTGCGGATCGGGTTGGTGCTGCCCGATGTGATGGGCACCTACGGCGACGGCGGCAACTCGGTCGTCCTGCGGCAACGGCTGCGGATGCGCGGCATCGACGCCGAGGTCGTGGAGATCACGCTGTCGGATCCGGTGCCCGCCGAGTTGGATCTCTACACGCTCGGCGGCGCCGAGGACTACGCGCAGCGACTGGCCACCAAGCACCTGCAGCGGTATCCGGGTTTGCAACAGGCGGCGGAGCGCGGCGCGCCGGTGCTGGCGATCTGCGCGGCGATCCAGGTGCTCGGGCACTGGTATGAGACGTCGTCGGGCGAAAGGGTCGACGGGGTCGGGATGCTGGACGTGACGACGTCGCCGCAGGATCAGCGGACCATCGGCGAGGTGGTGTCGCAGCCCATGCTGACCGGTCTGTCCGACCGGCTGACCGGCTTCGAAAATCACCGCGGCGGAACGGTATTGGGCTCCGACGCCAAACCGCTGGCGAAGGTGGTATCCGGGGCGGGCAACCGCGCGGGCGACGGTCTCGACGGGGCCGTGCAGGGCAGCGTGGTCGCGACGTATCTGCACGGGCCATGTCTGGCCCGCAATCCCGAACTCGCCGACCACCTGTTGAGCCAGGTCGTGGGCGACCTGCCGCCGTTGGAGATCGACGAGGTCACCCGACTTCGGCGGGAACGCCTCGCAGCGCCGCGGCGCGTCTAGCGCTACGCGGCGTAGGCGTTCACCTCCACGGGGCAACCTCTTCTGATCAGGGCCGCCTCGACCCTGGCGAGCCACTCCCACGGCCGTTCCTCGGCGATGACGCGAATGACCGTCCAGCCCATCGACTCCAGCATCCGCAGCCGAGCGATGTCCTTGACGTACTGGCGGCGGTTCGTGCGGTGGTGGTCACCGTCGTACTCGACCGCAACCTGAAAGTCGCGCCACCCCATGTCGAGCCACGCCTCCGGCCGGACGCCGATCACCACGGGTATCTGCGTCTCAGGGCGGGAAAGCCCGCGTCGTGCAACGACAATCGGACCCGGGACTCTTGCGGCGACGCCGCTCCCCCGTCGACGAGGGGAAGCAGCTCGCGTAGTTGCCGAACACCTCTCGCGCGCGGATACCGCTGCGCGAGGGCCGCCACTTCGGCGATGTCGAACGACTGGTTCCACATCAGCGCGTCGAGCCGGGCCAGTGCCTCCGGCCGGTAAAGGTGGCGTCCCATGTCGAACGCCGTTCGCACTCGTGTGGTGACCGGAAGGCCGGCGATGCGGGTGATCTCGTCGTCGGCGATCCGTTCGGAGCGGGGTGCGAGTCCGTCCTGCGGCTGACTCTTGACGCCTGCGACCTCCACCGGCACGGTGGGGTCGACCCATGGCGCGCCGTGCAACGCCGACGCGGCGACTCCTGCGATCACACCCTTCCGCCTCGTGGTCAACCACGCCCCGATCGCCCGGTCACGCAACGTCAGGTCGCCGTCTTTCGCAGCGAACACCCCGCGATAAATCGGTGTGTACCAGCGTCGCAGTTCATGACGCGTCACCACGCCGGCGGCGACCGCTTCACCACCCAGAATCACGTCAACCATGCCTGCATCGTGCCCCGCGGCACTGACAGGTCCACGAGATCCGAGTTCTGTAGCGGAAGTTCGAGTAGACGTCGACAAAACTCGGATTTCGGCGCGCAGAGATTCAGGTGCGCAGCCAGCGGAAAAAGGGCGACTAGGCCATCGCGCGGCGGCCGGCCAGCGCGCGGCCAAGCGTCAACTCGTCGGCGAACTCGAGGTCGCCGCCCATGGGCAACCCCGAGGCGATTCGCGTCACGGTGAGCCCGGGGATGTCGCGCAGCATCCGCATCAGATACGTCGCCGTGGCCTCACCCTCGGTGTTCGGGTCGGTAGCGATGATCACCTCGGCGATGTCCACCCCGTCGACTCGGTCACCGATCCTGGTGAGCAGCTCGCGGATTCGCAGCTGCTCGGGTCCGATTCCGGACAACGGGTCGAGCGCGCCGCCCAGCACGTGGTAGCGCCCGCGGAACTCGCGGGTGCGCTCGACGGCCTGCACGTCCTTGGGCTCCTCCACGACGCACACCACCGAGCCGTCGCGGCGCGCGTCCGAGCAGATCCGGCATCGTTCGTCGTCGGACACGTTTCCGCACACCGCGCAGAACGTGACACCGTCGCGGACCTTGCTCAGCACCGCGGTCAGCCGGTCGATGTCCGGCGGCTCGACCGACAACAGGTGGAACGCGATGCGCTGCGCACTCTTCGGCCCGATGCCCGGCAACTTGCCGAGCTCGTCGATGAGATCCTGGACCGGGCCCTCAAACATGCGAAAACTAGAGGCCCGGAATACCGAGGTTGCCCATTCCGCCTGCCAGCGGCCCCAGGCGGTCGTGCGCCATGATGGTGACCTGCTTGGACGCGTCGCCGATGGCGCCGACGATCAGATCCTGCAGGGTCTCGATGTCCTCGGGGTCGACCACCTTCGGGTCGATCGACACCGCGACCACCTCGCCGCTGCCCTTCATGGTGACCTGCACCAGGCCTCCGCCCGCCTGGCCGTGCACCTCGGCGTTGGCCAGCGATTCCTGCGCTTCCATCAGCTGTTGCTGCACCTGCTGCGCCTGGGCGAGGAGCGCCGACATATCGGGCTGGCCTCCTGGTTGCATGACAGTCCCCTTGCGTATTGGTTTCGACTTGGTCTCTGTCGCCCGCGCACGGCGGTTTGGCCTTTCAGCCTAGTCGCGACTGCGGCTACGGTGGCGCCCGTGCCAGCCCCCCTGCGTGTCGGGCCCACCATGGCAATGCGCATCTGCGCCTCGGTGGCCGCCAGTCTGATCCTCGTCGCGTCGACGCTCGTCAGCCCGGCGTATGCCGCACCGGCCAACATCGCCGGCAAGATCGTGTTCCTCGATCCCGGCCACAACGGCGCCAACGACGCCTCGATCAGCCGTCAGGTGCCGACCGGGCGCGGCGGAACGAAGGACTGCCAGGCCAGCGGCACCTCCACCGACGACGGCTTCGCCGAGCACACGTTCGCCTGGGAGACCACGCTACGCATCCGCGCGGCGCTGACCGCACTCGGCGTACGAACCGCGATGTCACGCGGCGACGACACCGGGGTGGGCCCCTGCGTCGACGAGCGTGCCGCGATGGCCAACTCGCTGCGGCCCAACGCGATCGTCAGCATCCACGCTGACGGCGGCCCCCCGACGGGGCGCGGATTCCACGTCTTGTACTCGTCCCCGCCGCTCAACGACGCGCAGGCCGGGCCCTCGCCACGGTTCGCCGCGATCATGCGCGACCAGCTGCAGGCGGCCGGCTTCGTTCCGTCCACCTATATCGGCAGCGCAGGACTGAACCCGCGGTCCGACATCGCCGGGCTCAACCTGGCCCAGTACCCGTCCATCCTCGTCGAACTGGGGAACATGAAGAACCCGGTCGACTCGGCGCTGATGAAAACGCCCGATGGTAGGCAGAAGTATGCCGACGCCGTCGTGCGCGGCATCGCGGGCTTCCTGGGCGCCACGTAAAGCGGCCGGTTACCGGCCCTCAACCTGCTTTTTGAGGTTCTCCAGCACCTCGGCCTGGATTTTCTTCAGGCCCAGCGGCGCGAACGTCTTCTCGAAGAAACCACCGATGCCTCCGGCACCCTGCCACGACGTCTTGACCGTGACCGACGAGCCGTTGCCCGCGGGCGCGACGGTCCAGTTGGTGACCATCGACGAGTTGGCGTCCTTCTCGATGACGGTGTGCCCCGCGACGTCGACGGTCGCCTTCACGTCACGCACCCGCGACTTGGTGGCCTGTAACTTCCACGTCACGACGGTGCCTGCGCCCTGACCGCCCTCGAGTACCTGATAACCGCTGTAGTGCGAGGACAGAATCTTCGGACGTACGGTCGCGTAATCCGCGACGGCGGCAAGGACTGTTTCCGCCTGGGCGTCGATCAACACAGTGCTGGACGCGCTGACCTGAGACATCTTGCACTCCTGTTTTGTGTCTGTGCGGTCGCATCGGCTGCGGCCGCCGACTAGCGTATATGCGTGTCTGTTGTGAAAACCGACGCACAGGGGGCTCATGCCCATGGTGTGCAGCGCCTCGTAGCCAGTTATCGGGCGATTCCACCGGACGCCACTGTGCGGCTCGCCAAACCCACCTCGAACCTGTTTCGGGCCCGCGCCAAGACGGCGACGAAGGGCCTCGACGTGTCGGGGCTGACCAACGTCATCGCCGTCGACCCCGACGCGCGCACCGCAGATGTGGCGGGCATGTGCACCTACGAGGATCTGGTCGCCGCCACACTGCCGTATGGGCTGGCACCGCTGGTGGTGCCGCAGCTCAAGACCATCACCCTCGGTGGTGCAGTGACAGGGCTGGGCATCGAGTCGACGTCGTTCCGCAACGGACTGCCGCACGAGTCGGTGCTGGAGATGGACATTCTGACCGGCACCGGCGAGGTGCTCACCGCCAGCCGCGACGTCCATCCCGAGCTTTTCAGGGCGTTCCCGAACTCGTACGGCACTCTGGGCTATTCGGTTCGCATCAAGATCGAGCTGGAGGGTGTTAAGCCATTCGTCGCCTTGCGGCACTTGCGTTTCCATTCACTTGACGACATGGTCGTGGCGATGGACCGCATCATCGAGACCGGCGGCCACGACGGCACGCCGGTCGACTATCTCGACGGTGTCGTGTTCTCCGCCGACGAGAGCTATTTGACGCTCGGCTTTCAGACTTCGGCTCCCGGACCGGTCAGCGACTACACCGGTCAGCAGATCTACTACCGCTCGATTCAGCACGCCGACGGCGAGAAGCACGATCGGCTCACCATCCACGACTATCTATGGCGGTGGGACACCGACTGGTTCTGGTGCTCACGGGCTTTCGGTGCGCAGAACCCGCGCATTCGGCCGTGGTGGCCCAGGCGATTGCGGCGCAGCAGCTTCTACTGGAAGCTCATCGCCTACGACAGGCGCTTCGACATCGCCGATCGCATCGAGAAGCGCAACGGCCGCCCGCCGCTGGAGCGCGTCGTCCAAGACATCGAGGTGCCGATCGAGCGGACCGCCGAGTTCCTGCATTGGTTCCTGGCCAACGTGCCGATAGAGCCGATTTGGCTGTGCCCGTTACGCCTTCGCGACACCGCTGGATCGGAGGGCGGCTGGCCGCTGTACCCGATCCGGCCGAACCGGACTTACGTCAACGTCGGCTTCTGGTCGTCGGTGCCTGCGGGACCGAACGAGGGCCATACGAATAGGCTGATCGAAACGAAGGTCAGCGAGCTCGACGGACACAAGTCTCTGTATTCCGATGCGTACTACGGCAAGGAGGAGTTCGACGAACTCTACGGCGGCGAGATCTACAAGACCGTCAAGAAGACCTACGACCCGGATTCACGTCTCCTCGATTTGTATGCGAAGGCGGTGCAACGACAATGACGACTTTCAAGGACTATTCGGCTGACGCGACGGACAGGAAGCTCACCCTTGCCGAGATCCTGGAGATCTTCGCCGCGGGCCAGCAGCCACTGAGATTCACCGCCTACGACGGCAGTACGGCGGGGCCGGACGACGCCGAGTTGGGTCTGGATCTCCTGACGCCGCGCGGCACCACCTATCTGGCCACCGCTCCCGGCGAACTCGGCCTCGCCCGCGCCTACGTGTCGGGCAATCTGGAGATGCACGGCGTGCACCCCGGTGATCCCTACGACCTGCTGCGGGCGCTGGCCGACAAGCTGGACTTCAAGATGCCGCCCGCACGCGTACTGGCCAACATCGTCCGCACCATCGGCATCGAGCACCTCAAGCCGATCTCGCCGCCACCGCAGGAGGCGCTGCCGCGCTGGCGTCGCATCGCGGAAGGTCTGCGGCACAGCAGAACTCGTGATGCCGAGGCAATTCACCACCATTACGACGTCTCGAACACGTTCTACGAATGGGTGCTCGGCCCGTCGATGACCTACACGTGCGCCTGCTACCCCGACCCCGACGCCACGCTCGAAGAGGCGCAGGAGAACAAGTACCGCCTGGTCTTCGAGAAGTTGCGGCTCAAACCCGGCGACCGGTTGCTCGACGTGGGCTGCGGCTGGGGCGGCATGGTCCGTTACGCGGCCCGCCACGGCGTCAAGGCCATCGGCGTCACGCTGTCGAAGGAGCAGGCCGAGTGGGCGCGCAATGCCATTGAGGCACAAGGGCTCGGCGACCTCGCCGAGGTGCGGCACGGCGACTACCGCGACGTGCGGGAGTCCGGCTTCGACGCGGTGTCGTCGATCGGTCTGACCGAACACATCGGCGTGCAGAACTACCCCTCGTACTTCCGCTTCCTGAAGTCGAAGATGCGCACCGGGGCCCTGCTGCTCAACCACTGCATCACCCGCCACGACAACCGCACCGGCGCCACCGCAGGCGGTTTCATCGACCGGTACGTCTTCCCGGACGGCGAGCTGACCGGCTCCGGGCGGATCATCACCGAAGCCCAGGACGTCGGCCTCGAGGTCGTGCACGAGGAGAATCTGCGCAATCACTACGCGTTGACGCTGCGCGACTGGTGCCGCAATCTCGTCGAGCACTGGGACGAGGCGGTCGAAGAGGTCGGCCTGCCCACGGCCAAGGTGTGGGGGCTGTACATGGCCGGCTCACGGATCGGCTTCGAGACCAATGTCGTTCAGCTGCACCAGGTTCTGGCGGTCAAGCTGGACTCGCACGGCAACGACGGTGGACTGCCGCTACGACCCTGGTGGACGGCCTGACCCTAGGCGCTGCCGTCGATGCGACGCGCGCCCAACTCGCTCTGCAGTAGCTCGAGCGCGGCCTCCTCGGGGTCGCGCCGTGGGGCATTGGACGTGTCGTTGCCGGCCTCGGCCAGCATGTCCTCTTCGTCGTCGTCACGATGCGCTGGTGCTGCGGCGGCCGGCTTGGCTTCGGCCTGAGGTGGCGACGCGGCACCCGCTTCGCAGCGAATCTTCCAGTCGACACCGAGCGCGTCCTTGAGCGCTTCGCGGATGACGTCGGAGTTGCGTTGTTCGACAAGACGTTTGGCCAACGGGGCGGACTCGTGGCTGAGAACCAACGTGTCGCCCTCGACAGCTCGCACGATGGCTCCGGCCAGCATGACCTCGGTGGTACGGCTGCGCTGACGCACCTTCTCCCGCACCGTCGTCCACATGCTGCGCACGGCCGCCGCATTCGGCTCTGTGGTCAGCGCGGCGGGCGGCGGCGCCTCGACCACCGGATCGGAGGGCGGCCGCACCGGTGGGGGCGACGGTGGCTTGTCCTCTTCTGTGGGCGGCGGGGGCGCGGCGGGCTCGGCCTTGACGGGCGCAGGTGTGGCCTTGGGCGGCGGCGGCGCCTTGGGCTCCGCGGCCTTGGGCTCAGGAGCCTTGGTCTCCGTGGCCTTGGTCTCTTCGGACTTCGGCTCCGGCGCCTGGCTCTTGCGAGTGAACTGCTCTGGCGCCATGGCCTGTTCACCGTCGGGGATCGACATGTCGAGCCGGGTCTCGATGCGTTCGACACGCTGCAGCAGCGCCGCCTCGGTGTCGCTCGCCGACGGCAGCAGCAGCCGGGCGCACACCACCTCGAGCAGCAGTCGAGGCGCGGTCGCGCCACGCATCTCCCCCAGTCCGGAGTGCACCACCTCGGCGAAGCGGGTCAGCGTGGCGGTCCCGAGTCCTCTCGCCTGCTCACGCATCCGCTCCAGGACGTCCTCGGGCCCGTCGACGACGCCGCGGGCGACCGCGTCAGGCACCGACTGCAGCACGATCAGATCGCGGAATCGCTCGAGCAGATCGGTCGCGAACCGGCGCGGGTCGTGGCCGGCGTCGATCACCGCCTCGACCGCGCCGAACAAGGCTGCGGCGTCGGCGGCCGCGAGCGCATCGACCGCAACGTCGATCAGAGCGACGTCCGTCGCGCCGAGCAGCGACAGCGCCCGCCGGTACTCCACCCGATTGTTGTCGGCGCCCGCCAGTAGCTGATCGAGCACCGACAACGTGTCGCGCGGCGACCCACCGCCTGCGCGAATCACCAACGGGTACACCGCGTCGTCGACCGTGACATCCTCGGACGCGCAGATGCGCTCCAGCAGCGAGCGCATGGTGCGCGGCGCCAGCAGCCGGAACGGGTAGTGGTGAGTGCGCGACCGGATGGTCGGCAGCACCTTTTCAGGTTCGGTGGTGGCGAACACGAAGATCAGGTGGTCCGGCGGCTCCTCGACGATCTTCAGCAGCGCGTTGAATCCGGCCGTGGTGACCATGTGCGCCTCGTCAACGATGAAGATCCGATACCGCGACTGGGCAGGCGCGTAGAACGCGCGGTCGCGCAGTTCTCGAGTGTCGTCGACACCGCCGTGGCTGGCCGCGTCGAGTTCGACCACATCGACGTTGCCCGGCCCGTTCGGGGCCAGCGCCACACACGAGTCGCATACGCCGCAGGGTGTGGGGGTGGGGCCGTCAGCGCAGTTCAGCGAGCGGGCCAGGATGCGTGCCGACGACGTCTTGCCGCAGCCACGCGGTCCAGAGAACAGGTAGGCATGGTTGATCCGATGGGCCGACAGCGCAGTGGACAGCGGCTCGGTGACATGCTCCTGCCCGATGACCTCAGCGAAGGTTGCCGGCCGGTACTTGCGGTAGAGCGCCACGCTCAGCAGGCTACCGATGCGGACCGACGAAACAACACGTCAGTCCCCAAGCAGCGACTCGGTCGCCGACAGCAGCGCGCAGGTGGCCAGGCCGTCGATCGCCGCCCGCAGCTCGGGCTCGGCCGGGAACGTCGGAGCAATCCGAATGTTCTTGTCTTCCGGATCTTTTCGATACGGGAACGTCGCGCCCGCCTCGGTGACCGCGATTCCCGCGTCCTTGGCCAGCGCGACCGTGCGCTTGGCCGTGCCCGGCAGCACATCGAGACTGATGAAGTAGCCGCCCTTGGGCTCAGTCCAGGACGCGATCTTCGATTCGCCGAGCCGGTCGGCGAGGATCTCGAGCACCGCGGCGAATTTCGGGGCCAGCAGCTGCTGGTGGCGCTGCATCTGCAGCCGCACCCCGTCCGCGTCGCCGAAGAACCGCAGATGCCTGAGCTGGTTGACCTTGTCGGGGCCGATCGACTTCTTGCCCGCATGCTGCAGATACCAGGCGATGTTGCCCAGCGAAGCGCCCAGGAAGCTGACCCCTGCGCCGGCGAAGGTGATCTTCGACGTCGACGCGAAGACCAGTGGGCGGTTCGGGTTGCCCGCCGCCTCGGCCAGCCCGAGCACATCGACGTTGCGGACGAAGTCGTGTGTCAGGGTGTGCACCGCGTAGGCGTTGTCCCACATCAATCGGAAATCGCTTGCAGCCGTTCGCATCTGAACAAGCCGCCGCACCGCCTCCCACGAGTAGGTGACACCGGTCGGATTGGAGTACACCGGAACGCACCACATGCCCTTGATCGCCGGATCGGCTGCGACGAGCTCTTCGATCAGGTCGACGTCGGGCCCGTCTTCCTGCATGGGCACCATGATCATCTCGATCCCGAGGCTCTCGGTGATCGCGAAGTGGCGGTCATAGCCCGGTGACGGGCACAGGAACTTCAGCGCGGGCTCCTGGATCCAGGGCTTGGTCGAGTCGACGCCGCCG
Organism: Mycobacterium deserti; assembly: GCF_025345615.1. Taxonomy (GTDB): domain Bacteria; phylum Actinomycetota; class Actinomycetes; order Mycobacteriales; family Mycobacteriaceae; genus Mycobacterium; species Mycobacterium deserti. The sequence goes on along the minus strand of NZ_JAODWD010000006.1, from coordinate 446,061 downwards.
TGCAGCATGGAGAACACCACCACGTCGTGCATCAGTTCCAGACTGGCGTTGTTGCCGGCGATCAGGTTCTGCACCGGAATGCCCAGCAGCTCGCCGAAGATGGCCCTCAGCTCCGGCAGCCCGTGCAGCCCGCCGTAGTTGCGAGTGTCGGTCCCATCGCCGTCCTTGAAGGCGTCGGGCCCGTTCCCCGGAAGGCCGAGCAGCGCGTTCGACAGATCCAGCTGGGCAGGAGCCGGCTTGCCGCGGGTCAGGTCGAGCTTGAGGCCCTTGGCCTGCAGCTCGGCGTAGTTCCGTTTCTGCTGCTCGTACTGCGCGGAGAGTTCATCTCGGCCGAGCGACAGAAACGACACGGGGCGCCTTTCGACTGAAGCGAGAAAAAGAAGGGGACCCCGCGCACCCGCCAGAGCCCATTGACCCTTGCTGCCTTCCGGCCCTGGGGGAGTTCACAGGATGGACGCCGCGCGGGGTCCACGGCGAGTCTAATACGAACCCCGCGAGGATCTGGACGGGCGCTGGTGCCTGGTCGGCTACCATGGCCCGCGGAGGATTCGCCTAGTGGCCTATGGCGCTCGCCTGGAACGCGGGTTGGGTTAATAGCCCTCGCGGGTTCAAATCCCGCATCCTCCGCACTCGGTCCGGGATGCGACCAGCGACCGACGTCCTGGTCGCACCCGGACCAATCAAGCATCAAGGAGGGGCATGAGCCGCACCGTCGCGGTGATCTGGCACGCATCGTTCTGCATCGTCGCCGGTGTCCTGTACTTCTTCTTCGTCATGCCCCGCATGCCGGAGCTCCTGGGCGACACCTCACACACGCTGGGCACCGCGCTGCGCATCGTGGTCGGGGCGCTGATCGGCCTGGCCGCGATACCGGTGGCGCTCACGCTGCAGCGCACCCGCAAGCCCGAGTTGGGCGTGCCGCAGCTCGCGTTGACGCTGCGCATGTGGTCGATCGTGCTGCACGTGCTGGCCGCCGTGCTGATCATCGCTGCGGCGATCAGTGAGATCTGGCTGTCGCTCGACTCGGCGGGACAGTGGCTGTTCGGCATCTACGGCGCAGCCGCGGCCATCGCGCTGCTCGGCCTCTTCGCCTTCTACCTGGCGTTCGTCGCCGAAATGCCGCCGCCCCCGCCGAAAGCGCTCAAGCCCAAGACCGAGAAGCAGCGGCGAGGCAGGCGCAAGGGCGCGGCAGCAGACACGGCCGCGGACGAGCCGCAGGGCGCCGACGATCCTTCCGCCGACTCGCCTGCCGAGTCTGCAAAGCCTGCCGAGCCTGCCGACGACGACGAGGACTCCACCACCGAGGTCTCCGAGCCCGAGTCGACGGCCGTCGAGCCGCAGTCCACCGCCGAGGAAGCCGGCGTGGATGAGACCCCCGCGCCCGAGGCGGCCGGTGAAGCCGCTGCCGACGACGCCGACGGCGGCTTGCGCAACCGCAGGCCGTCCGGGAAGACCGAGCCGACCAGGCGTCGGCGCAGGCGGTTGCGCGGCGGAGTGGCCGTCGAGGATTAAGCGTCCTCAACTTCGGGCAGTATGGACACATGGGCTATACGCATGTCCGCCGACCGTTCGCGGCTCTGCTGACCGCGCTTGCGGTGGTATTGGCGCTGGTCGCGCCGCTGAACTCGGCGATATCGACGGCCGCACCCGCGGATCCGATCGCGGCCGCGGCATCAGTCGAACCCGCGGTGGTGCGCATCGACACCGAGATCGACTATCAGAGCGCGTTCGGCACCGGTACCGGAATCGTCCTCGACCCGGGTGGCCAGGTGCTGACGAACTTCCACGTCGTATCCGGGGCCGATCGCATCAACGCGACCGTCGCGGGGCGCTCTTTCCCAGCTGAGCTGGTCGGTTACGACCGTCGGCGGGACATCGCCGTGCTGCAACTGCTCGGTGCGGCCGGCCTGCCCGTGGCCCCAATCGGCGACTCCGCCGCGCTGGTGGAGGGCGAACCGGTGGTCGCACTGGGCAATGCCGCAGGCACCAACGCCCCGCTGACCCGGGAGGTCGGCACGGTCACCGCGTTCGGCCGTACCGTCACCGCCGAGGACACGTTGACCGGTAGTACAGACGAGCTGTCCGGACTGATCGAGTTCGCCGCTCCGGTCGTCGCAGGCGACTCCGGTGGACCCGTGGTCAACGGCGTCGGCCAGGTCGTCGGGATCACGACGGCCGCGTCGGTGAACTTTCGACTCGGCCCCGGCGGCGAGGGATTCGCCATCCCGATCAACGACGCACTGGCCATCGCCAATCAGATCCGCTCGCGGGCGCCGTCCGACTCGATCCACATCGGACCGCCAGTGCTGCTCGGCGTCGGCGTCCGCACGGCGGGACAGGAAGGGCCGGGGGTGCTCATCGCCGAGGTGCTGCGCGGTGGCCCTGCAGAGCAGGCGGGCCTGCGCAGCGGCGACGTGCTGCTGGCCCTCGACGGTGTCAGCCTGGATTCGGCCACCACGCTGACCTATGTCCTGGACCGGCACTACCCGGGCGACGTGCTCGATCTGACGTGGGTCGACGGCACGGGGCAGCAGCGCACCGGCAAGGTCACTCTGACACCGCCGGTCTAGCAGCGAGTATCCGCTCCAGCCCAGCGATCACCGAGTTCAGTTCGAACGTGAACTGGATGTCGGCGTCGTGCCGCTTCGGTTCGGCGGTGGCGAGCACGCGGCGCAGCGCCGGATAGGTGTTCTGCGGTTCGTTTTTAAGCGCTGCAGTGGTCTGCGCCCGATGCCGATGCACGCCGGATGCGGTCTGCGCGACGACGGTGTGGGCAGCCGACTGAGCGATATTCGACGCCGCGGTCAGTCCGCAGCGCGCGGCCTCGGGGTCCAGTCCCGCAGCCAGCAGCGCATCGAGCACCCGATCCGCCAGCGCGAGTGCCGCCGAGGCGGAAAGTCCGCGGAGGCGGGTGAAGTCGGTCGCCGTCCCCACCTGGATCAGACCGTCGCGAAAAGCTACGGCGTAGGCGCGCAACACTTTTCGCCAGTCGTCGTCGACGGGTAACTCGACGCGGTCGAGTTCGCGTTCGAACTGGTCGAGCACCACAAGGGTCAGCAGGCCCTCGCGATCGCCGACGTAATAGTGCAGGGCTTTACGACTGACGCCGAGCGCATCGGCCACCGCCTGCATCGTCAGGTCCCTGGTCGCGACGCGTCGGGCCGCCGCGACGATCTGGTCCTGACTGATCCGGGGTGGACGTCCCCTGGTCCGGTCGCTCATCAAGGCCAGCCTATGCGCACCGCGGTGAATTTTCGCCGGTCGGCAAAAAACGCTACGCGCCCATCCGCGCTTCCCTATGCTGTGCGCGTGCCCAACACTCCCTACCGCGTCGTGCAGTGGACCACCGGCAATGTCGGAAAGAGCTCGGTCGAAGCGATCGCGAAGAACCTAAACTACGAACTCGTCGGCCTCTACGCCTGGTCGAAGGACAAAGCCGGCAAGGACGCCGGTGAACTGGCAGGTATCGGCGCTCTCGGTGTCAAGGCCACCAACGACGTCGACGCGCTGCTCGCACTGAAACCGGATGTGGTTGTTTACAACCCGATGTGGATCGACGTCGACGAACTGGTCCGCATACTGGAGGCCGGCGTGAACGTGGTCGCCTCCGCGTCCTTCATCACCGGGCACAACCTGGGCGACGGGCGCGACAAGCTCGCGCAGGCCTGCCAACGAGGCGGTTCGACGCTGTTCGGCTCGGGCGTCAGCCCCGGGTTCGCCGAGCTGCTGGCGATCGTGGCCGCGACGTCGTGCGACCGGGTCGACAAGGTCACCATCGCCGAATCCGCCGACACCACGCTGTATGACTCACCCGACACAGAGCGGCCGACCGGTTTCGGCACCGCGATCGACGACCCTGCCCTGCAGCCGATGGCCGAGAAGGGAACCGCCGTGTTCGCCGAGGCCGTGCGCCTGGTCGCCGACTCGCTCGGCGTCGAGCTCGACGAGATCAAGTGTGTGTCCGAATATGCCCAGACGACACAGGATCTGGAGATGGCGTCGTGGACCATACCCGCAGGCCACGTTGCGGGCGTGTATGCCAGCTGGCAGGGAATCGTCGACGGTAAGACCGTCATCGACATCAACGTGCGGTGGAAGAAGGGCACCACGCTGGAACCCGACTGGCAGCTCGACGGCGACGGCTGGAAGATCACCATCGACGGCCGGCCGACGGTCAACATGGCTGTCGGCTTCCTGCCACCGCAGGACATGATCGAGAACGCCAAGACGATCGAGGACTTCTTCGTGCTCGGCCACATCATGACCGCGATGCCGCCGATTCATGCGATCCCTGCGGTGGTCGCGGCCGCGCCGGGCATCGCGACCTACACCGACCTGCCGCTGCCTCAGGCGCGCGGCGTCGTGCCGAGGGCTTAGCGCCCGCCCGCGACTCTCAGCCCCTCACCTGCATGACGACTGCCTGCAGGCGGGCATTCGGTGGCCCCTCGACCACGACGTCCTTGAGGATTTTGGCCTGGTCCTTCTGCACGGTGAATTCGCCCCTCTGGGGTTGGTGTCCCCCGGTCACCTCATAGAACACCGTGAATGGTGTCTCCGGCAGGGGGTGCAGGCCAATGTATTTCGGTTCGATCGTGTACTTGTACGCACACAGGTTGTCCGGCGCGCATGTCTGGTCGGTGACGATCACGTTGACGTTGAATTCGATCGGGGTGGGCACCTTGGGCGACGGAGGCGCCAGCGTCGTGCGCGGTGCGGCGGCCTGCGGCGTCTGAGACGTCAGACTGCCGAAGATCATCACCGCCGCGATGCCGACCGCGCTGGCCACGATGGCGAACAATGCCAAGCCCGCTGCCCACCTGCGCATCGTTCTCGTGACGCGGATGCGACGACGCGACGTCTCAGGGGCGGGCTGAGCTGTCGCCCCGCCTCGTGCCCACCGATGCTTCGGGCTCTTCGGGACCGGAAGTGGCGGGGGCTTGATGGACTCCCACTGTTGCGGCGTCGTTTCGGTGCGTAGGGCGCCGTGGGTGAGGACGCTTCTGGAGTCGGCGAGGACGTGGACGCGACCAAGGGCGGCGAGCCGGCTCTGGATCAACGGGATTCGCGTACAGCCACCGGTCAGGTGAATGGTGACCGGGGCGTCGGCCGGGCGGATCGTCTGCGCTTGGTAGAGAACACTTTCGGTAAGTCTGACGGCGCGCTCGATGGCGGGGCCGATCAACGTCTCGAACTCCTCGCGCGTCAGTTGCAGCACTTCGGTGCCTGTACCGGACACCACGATCCCGGTGGAGTACACCGTGGAAAGTGCCTCTTTCGCAGCGCCGATACTGTCGGCCAACCGGAGTCGGGCGGCGACGTTCTCGGAGTTCGACATTTCGGCCGCCAGCGCGGGATTGACGTTGCCCAGCTCGCGCATCACCCACGCATGGAGGCGGGCATCGAGGTCCAAACCGCCCACGCCGTCCAGTCCGTCGGCGGCGACCACGGCGAAGGTGCCGTCGGACTGCTTGTCCAGCACAGCCACACCGCAGGTGCCGGCGCCGCAGTCGAAGATCGCGATGCGGGTACCGGGTGGATGTTCGACACCGGTTGCGGTGTAGAACCCCGCTGCCGCAGTAGCTTCAGCGACCAGGCGCACCCGGTTCAGGTCGATGCCGGCGACCTCACCCGCCGTAGCCAGCTTCTGTTGCAATTTTGGGCCCCAATGCTGGGGATGGGTGAGCACCAGGTCCTGAGGTTGCTCGCCGGTCATCTCGGCGGTTCGGCGCAACGCCTCTGCGACTACGGCACCGACCAGATCGGTCACGGGCACAAACATCTCTGCCAGCCGGACCTCGGCTTCGTCCAACCGCCGCTTGGGCCAGCGCTCGACGGCCAGTGGGTCGACGGCTGCGGCGAGCAGCGCCGCATCTCCGACCGTCAACATCCGTCCCTTGGTGCACAGCACAGCCGAGGGCATCAACAGGCCGGTGGAGGACAGCGGAATGTCGCGTATCGCCCCCGTCGGGTCGCGCAACGCCGCCGCCGTACTCGACGTGCCGAAATCCACCGATAACAAGGCCCACCCCCTGACCGCCGTGATCAACCCCATCACACAACCATCTGGCGTCGGGTGATGTCGAACGCCACGTCTGGAGTCGCCGGGCGGCTGAGTATGTGCGTCAGCCGCCCTTGACCGCGTTGCCCTCGTCGTCCCAGTTGGCCGCGACCTTCTTGCTGGGCTGCACCCGGGGCGGCTCCCCCGGCATCTTCGGGTAGTTCGGTGGGTAGGGCAGATCACCCAGGTCGCGGTCCTCGTCGGCCGCAACCATCTCCATCAGCTTGTTGATGGACTGGGCCTTCTTGTCGATGTCCGCCCACGGATCCGGCCGTCCCGCAACGAAATCGGGCACCGTGGCGATGGTGAAGTCGTCGGGTTCGGCGCCGCGAAGCTCGTCCCACGTCAGCGGTGTCGACACCGTGGCGATCGGTGTCTTGCGCGCGGAGTACGCCGACGCGAAGGTGCGGTCGCGCGCGTTCTGGTTGTAGTCGATGAAGATGCGCTTGCCGCGCTCCTCCTTCCACCACGACGTCGTGACGGCGTCGGGCGCGCGCCGCTCGACCTCGCGTGCCAGCGCAATGCCTGCACGGCGCACGGCGATGAAGTCCCAGTCGGGCGTGATGCGCAAGAAGATGTGCACACCGCGGCCACCGGAGGTCTTTGGGTAGCCGACCAGCCCGAGTTCGTCGAGCAGCGGCTTGAGCACGTCGACCGCGATAATGCGGGCCTCCTTGAAGCCGGTGCCCGGCTGTGGGTCGAGGTCGACGCGAAGTTCGTCGGGATGCTCGGTGTCTGGACAGCGGACCTGCCACGGATGCAAAGTCACCGACCCCATCTGCGCCGCCCAGGCGATGGCCGACGGGTGGGTGATCTTGAGGGCGTCAGCGGTGCGCCCCGACGGGAACGTCACGGTGCACGTTTCGAGGTAATCGGGCCGCTTCTGCGGCACCCGCTTCTGGTAGATCTCCTCACCGTCGATGCCGTCGGGGAAGCGTTGCAGATGTACCGGACGGTCGCGCAGCAGGGCCACCATCCGGTCGGCCACCGACAGGTAGTAGTCGAAGAGCTTGCCCTTGGTGCCGTCCTTGCCCAACTTCGGAAAGTAGGGTTTGTCCCGGTTGGTAAGCCGTACCTTGACACCATCAACGTCGAGTTCTTCTGCAGGCGTTGCCATTACGTAGACTCCAGCACGTCGTAGAGGTCGTAGTTGAGCGGTACGTCGAGCTGATCGAACGTACAGCTCGCCGGTTCGCGATCCGGCCGCCACCGCACGAACTTCACCGCGTGCCGGAATCGCATGCCGTGCACGGTGTTTCCCTCCATCTGGTCGTACGCGACCTCACACACCCTCTCCGGGCGCACCGGAATCCAGCGCTTGTCGGCCGCCGAATTCCAGCGGCTCGGTTCGCCGTCGCGCACCTCGTCACCCTCGCGTAGCGGCTCCAGGTCTGCGAGCAGTTTGAGCCGGTTCTTGGCGGTGAACGAGGCTGCGCCGCCGACCATCTGCAGCTCGCCGTCGTCGCGGTAGAGGCCGAGCAGAATGGACCCGATGCCCTCGCCGCTCTTGTGAATCCGATACCCGATCGCCACGCAGTCGGCGTCACGGGCGTGCTTGACCTTGACCATCTCGCGCTTGCCCGGCAGATACGGTCCGTCGAGCCGTTTGGCGATCACGCCGTCCAGTCCCGCCCCCTCGAAGGTGTCGAGCCACTGCGTCCCGAGCTCAGGGTCCTCGGTGGTGCGGGTGACGTGGCACCACTGCTTGGTGGTCACCGCCTCGGCCAGTGCTTCTCTGCGGCTGCGAAACGGGTCTTTGAGAAGTGACGTGTCGCCGATCGCGAGCGCGTCGAAACCGATGAAGTGCGCGGGGGTCTGCTCGGACAGCATCTTGACCCGGCTTGCTGCGGGGTGCACGCGCTGGCTCAGTGACTCCCAGTCCAGCCGGATGCGCCCGCCGATGTCACGCGGCACGACGATCTCGCCGTCCAGCACGCACCGCACGGCCAACTCGTCGCGCAGTGCGTTTTCGAGTTCGGGAAAATAGCGGCCGAGTTCCTTGCCGTTGCGCGACTGCATGACGACCTTGTCGCCGTCGCGGAACACCAGCGCGCGAAAGCCGTCCCACTTCGGCTCGTAGGACCACACGCCCGCCTCAGGCGGAACGGTGGTCTGAGCCTTGGCAAGCATCGGCTCGAGCGGCGGCAGTACGGGTAGGTCCACGGTCTCCATACTCGACTAGACCGCCGACACCGGGCAATGTCACCGCAGGTGCTGGAATGGCATCGATGAAGCTGCCCGTCATGCCGCCGGTGTCCCCGATGCTGTCCAAGTCGGTGCGGTCCATTCCGCCGGACGCGTCGTACGAGCCGAAGTGGGACGGGTTCCGGTCGATCTGCTTCCGCGACGGCGGCGACGTCGAGTTGGGCAGCCGCAATGAACGACCGCTGACCCGCTACTTTCCCGAACTGGTCGCCGCGGCGGTGGCGGAGCTGCCGAAGCGGTGCGTGATCGACGGTGAGATCGTCATCGCCACCTCGAACGGCCTCGATTTCGAGGCACTGCAACAGCGCATTCACCCGGCCGAGTCCCGGGTGCGGATGCTCGCCGAGAACACCCCGGCGGCGTTCGTCGCGTTCGACCTGTTGGCCCTCGGTGACGACGACTACACCGCGCGGCCGTTCAGTGACCGCAGGGCGGTCCTCGTCGACGCGCTGCGCGACGTCGGCCCGTCGTTTCACGTCACGCCCGCCACCACCGATCCGGCGACGGCGCAGCGGTGGTTCGATGAGTTCGAGGGCGCAGGCCTGGACGGCGTGATCGCCAAACCGCTGACGATCGCCTACCAACCCGACAAACGCGTCATGTTCAAGATCAAGCACGAACGAACCGCCGATTGCGTCGTGGCCGGCTACCGCGTGCACAAGTCGGGTGACGGCGCGATCGGTTCACTTCTGCTCGGGTTGTACAAGGGCGACGGCACACTCGCATCGGTCGGCGTCATCGGCGCGTTCCCGATGGCGACACGTCGGAAGTTGTTCGACGAACTGCAACCGCTGATCGTCCCCTTCGACGAGCATCCGTGGAACTGGGCCGCCCATTTCGCCGGTGAGCGGACACCGCGCAAGAACGAAGGCTCACGGTGGAACGCAGGCAAGGACCTGTCGTTCGTGCCCCTGCGGCCGGAACGGGTGGTCGAGGTGCGCTACGACCACATGGAGGGCGAACGCTTCCGCCACACCGCGCAGTTCAACAGGTGGCGTCCCGACCGCGATCCGGTGTCCTGCACCTACGAGCAGTTGGATCAGCCGACCAGCTTCAACCTGAACGAGATCGTTCCCGGGCTGTGCTGAGGGCATATCTCGCAGTTACGTGATCCCGACGACCGAGTCCGTGCAAGGCTCGGACCATGGCGTTCATCCGCGTGACCGCACCTCTGCTCGCACTGACCGCTGCCGCCGTCGGGTTCGCCGCCCCGGCATCGGCGGACCAGCGGCTCGACGGCGACTATGCCTTCGTCAACGGCGCAACGACCAACACGTGGTCGATCAACACGCAGTGCAACCCGGAAGGCGTCTGCGGCGGGACGGTGTCGAGCTCCACCGGGATGGTCGCCAACATCAGCCGGCCAGCCGACGGGCCCTGGACGGTTGTGCGCCATGACGTCCCGAACGGCTGGACGTGTGCCAACGGGACCACCGGCCCGGCGGACGTGGTGTACGCGTTTGATCCGGCGACCCTGGCGGGGACCATCAGCAACACGTCCAAGCCGGGCACGTGTGGCGACCCCAACGCGATCAACAATCAGCAACCGGTCAGTCTGCATCTGGTCCGGCCGACCGAACTGTTTCCAGTATTCTCGTCGTCGTGACATGGCGATGTTGATTCAGATCCCGAGGTAAGACTTCCCGCCGGCTGACCGGCGCCCTGTACGCGTATCGGTTCCTCGACGACTTCGTGCTGCTGTATCCGCTGTACACGCTGCTGTTCAGCGACACAGGGCTGACGGTCTGGCAGATCTCCTCGTTGTTCGTGATCTGGTCGGTGTCGTCGATCGCGCTGGAGGTGCCCTCGGGCGCATGGGCCGACGCGTCGTCGCGGCGCGCGCTGCTGATCGGCGGGCCGCTTCTGAGCGCAGTGTCGTTCGGACTGTGGGTGGGCTGGCCGTCGTACTGGACGTTCGCACTTGGCTTTCTGCTGTGGGGGCTGAAGGGCGCGCTGACTTCGGGTGCGCTCGAGGCGCTGGTGTACGACGAACTCGCACGCGTCAGCGCGTCCTCTCGGTATGCCACGCTGATGGGCCGTGCCGAGGTGGCCGGTGTGCTGGCGGCCATGTGCTCCGGTCTGGTCGCCGCGCCGGTGTTTACCGTCGGCGGGTTCGACGCAGTCGGCGCAGCCAGCGTCGCCGTCAGTGTGATCGCCTCCCTCACGGCGATGTTGTTGCCGGAGAACAGAACCGCGGCCGCCGCAGACGAGCCCGAGTTGGGGTGGGCGAACACGTTGGCCGCTGGTGTGACCGAGGTGCGCACATCGCGCCCGGTGCGCGCCGCGGTGGTGTTCGTGGCGGTGGTCGCGTCGATCTGGGGAGCCCTCGACGAGTACACACCGCTGCTGATCGTCAGTTTCGGCACGCCGGCCGCCGATGTTGCCCTGCAGATGGTCGTCGTGTGGGCGGGGGCGGCGGCGGGCGGGCTGCTCGCGGGTCGGGCGGCGCAGCTGAGCCGACGGTCGATGTCGGCGCTGATCTGTTGCGGCGCTGTGCTGATGGCGGCCGGGGCGCTGGCCGGCCATGGGCTGAGCGTGGTGCTCCTCGCGGTGGCGTTCGGCGTGTTCCAGCTGGCGACCATCGTCGCCGACGCGCGCCTGCAGGACAGCATCTCCGGCCCTGCGCGGGCGACGGTCACCTCGCTCGCCGGGATGTCGACCGATGTGACCATGCTGTTCGTTTACACCGGCTACGCCGCGATCGCGGGCGTCGGCGGCCACGGCGCAGCATTCGCCGTACTCATGCTGCCGTACCTGACGATGGCGTTGTGGCTGGCCGTATCTCGGCGCTTGACCTCAACAAAGGTTGAGGGTGGAGGCTCTGCTTCATGAAACAAGTACTGACCGATTTGTGGGAAACCCGCACCGATTCGCCCTTCCCCGGGCTGACGACGCACGCTTATCTGTGGACCGCGCGCAATGCGCTGTTCTATTCGCCCGCAACCGACGCCGACTTCGACGAGCTCACCCAGCTCGGTGGTGTCGCCGACCAATACCTGTCGCATCGGGACGAGGCGGGTCCGATGCTGCAGCGCATCGCCGACCGCTTCGGCGCCCGACTGCACGCCCCGGTCGCCGAGTTGGTCGAGATCGGCGCGCACGCGCATATCGACGTGCCTCTCGGGAGTCGCCACGTCGACGAGAACGGTGTGGAGGTTCTTCCCGGCCCGGGACACACGCCCGGCAGCACCTGCTATCAGGTCGACGGCGCCGAAGGTACCTACTTGTTCACCGGCGACACGCTGTTTCTCAGCGACGGTGGCGAGTGGACGGCGGGCTTCATCCCCGGCATGAGTGACGCCGAGGCACTGACCTCGACGTTGCAGATGCTCGCCACCCTCACCCCGGATGTCGTGATCTCCAGCGCATTCCAGGGCCCTTCGGCCGTGCATCGCATCGACCCTGATGGCTGGTCGAACCTGGTCGAGAAGGCGATTTACAGGTTGTCCACTGTTTAGCCGACCGCAGAGGCCGGGCACTCCGAATGCATGTCTGTCACAGCATTTCAGGATCTGCCACTGGCTGACCGGGATCGCAGTTGGGACGGCGACGGCGCCGAGAAGCGCGTCCGTAAGTGGGCGGACGCCGAGGACAAGCCCAATCAGAAGTACCGCGACGCCCACGTGTGGTTCGACGGCGACAAGAAGGACAACTTCACCGCTTACAAACTGCTGATCGCCGACGTCATCGACGGCAAGCTCGAGGCGGTGCCCCGCGGCGTGATGGCGGCCGGCGCGATCATGGACGGCGCACGGGGCGGGATCGACCTGCCGGAGTCGGACGTCGACCGCGTGAAGAGCCACCTCGCGAAGTACTACAAGAAGATGGGTGAGACCGCGCCGTGGGAGCGCGACTAGCTAGATTGCAGGGGTGTCCGCAGGCAGGTTTGCGCCGAGCCCGTCGGCGGACCTGCACATCGGCAATCTGCGCACGGCGATCCTGGCCTGGTTGTTCGCCCGCGCCTCGGGCCGCCGCTTCCTGATCCGCGTCGACGACCTCGATGACCGCACCCACACCGACATCGCCCACCGACAACTCGACGACCTTGCCCGAATCGGGTTGACATGGGACGAACCACCGCAGTGGCAGACCGCGCATCCCGGTCGCTACGACAACGCCGTCGCTCAGCTGGCCGACCGCGGGCTGCTGTACGAATGTTATTGCAGCCGAAAGGATATCGCGCAGGCGCCACGGGCGCCGCATGCACCGCAGGGCGCATATCCCGGCACCTGTCGAGACCTCACCGACGCCGAACGCGAGACGCGGCGCGCCGAGACGGGCCGACCGCCCGCGCTGCGGTTACGCACCGAAACCGTCGAATACACGGTGCGCGACGTGCTGCACGGCGAATACACCGGCATCGTCGACGATTTCGTAGTCCGGCGTGGTGACGGGGTGGCCGCCTACAACCTGGCGGTCGTCGTTGACGATGCCGAACAGGACATCGATCAGGTGGTACGGGGCGATGACCTGCTGCCGTCGTCGCCCCGGCAGGCTTATCTCGCACGACTTCTGGGCCGACGCGAGCCGACGTACGCGCACGTCGCCTTGGTGCTCAACGAGGATGGTGCGCGGCTGGCCAAGCGCGACGGCGCCATCACGTTGGCCGAGATCGGCGTGCAGCGGGCGTTGACCCTGATCGCCGATTCCCTTGGTTGGCAGGCGGATAACGTCGACGAGATGCTGGCTCAGTTCGACCCGGCCCGGCTGCCGCGCGAGCCGTGGATCTTCTCCCCGTAATACCCTCTTGATCGCCGAACGTTCCTTACCGCGCGAGAAGTCAACGAAATCTCGAGTGGTACGGAACGTTCGCCGGAACTCGCTAGACCACCGGCGAGCGGCCCCTCGCCGCACGCTTGGCCGCTGCCAGTAGCTCGTTGCGGAACTGCGGGTGTGCGATCGCCGCAAGCGCCTCGCCGCGCTCGGCGACGGTCTTGCCCTCCAATTCGGCGGCCCCGTACTCGGTGACGATCACGTCGACCTGATGCCGAGGCGTGGTGATCACTGCGCCGGGGCCGAACCACGGCACGATGCGCGACTGCACCACACCGTCCTTCTCGAACGTCGAAGGCAGACAGATCAGTGAGCGGTCCGACAGCTCGAGCCCTGCGCCTGCCACGAAGTCCTCGGCCCCGCCGATGCCGCTGAACTGGTCACCTGCGATGGTGTCGGCCACGACCTGGCCCTGGATGTCGATCGCCAGCGCGCCGTTGATCGAGACCATGTCGTTGTTGGCGCCGATCTCCTCCGGCGCGTTGACGATCTCGACGGGCAGGAACGCGACGTCGGAGTTGCCGTTCAACCAGGCGTAGAGATCGGCTGAGCCGAACGCGAACGTCGTCACGCTGACCCCGTCGTAGTGGCCTTTGCGCGCGTTGGTGACCTTGCCCGCACGATGCAGCAGCATGCAGCCGTCGGTGAACATCTCACTGTGCAACCCGTAATCGCCGCCGTCGCCTTCGGCCAACCGCGTGGCGATCTGGTTGGGAATGGAGCCGATTCCCGTCTGCAGGGTGGCCCTGGGCGGAATGAACGCGACGGCGTGTTGCGCGATTGCGGTGTCGACGTCTGTGGGTTTACTCTCCGGCATCGCGAGCGGCGCGTCGGTCGAGCGGACCAGGACGTCGATCTCGTCGACGTGTAGCGCGTGCCGATGCCCGTCGCCCAGCCCCACCGTCCGCGGATACCCCTCGGACACCTCGACGACGAGCAGCCGGCCGGGATCGGCCCCGGCGCGGTGCAATTCGCCGACCGTACCGCCGGCGTGCAGCGACAGCGAGCACCAGCCGTCGGCGTCGGGCGGCGTCGCGACGGTCGTCATCACCCGAGGAGCCTGGTGCTCCAGGAGCGGCCCGAAGCGGCGGAAGTCGGCGGGCACGAACTCGATGTCGGCGCCCATGTCGCGCAGCGCGCGCTCCAGCGGACCGAAGAAGCCGGACAGATAGTGCACGCCCGGCCGCGAGAACAGTTCCGTGCCGACGGCGAGCAGCGCACCGTAGACGCGCAGCTCTGTCCAGTCCTGGCGCTGGCCCAACGCGCGCAGGAATGCCGGAGGCTGGCCTGGGCCCAGCGGGATCCCCAGCGTGTCGGTGGACTCGAGCCGCGCGGCGGCCTGCTCGGCGGTCAGCTCCTCGGGCATGGCGCGGAATATACCGGCGGAGGTGAGCAGAACTCTTTGTTCGAGCGCCGCGCCTTGCTAGCGTCCGCCGGTGCACTGTCTACGACGAGGCGCCCTCGCTGTGGGGCTGCTGGCCGCACTTCTGCTGACCGCGTGCGGGCCGGCAGCCACCGACAGCGACGACCCGATCACGTCGGCTGGCGTGCTGCGCGTCGGCACCGAGGGCGTCTATCCCCCGTACTCATTCCACGATCCGAACCAGGGCGGGCAGCTCGCCGGCTATGACGTCGACGTCGCGCGCGCGGTCGGCGAGAAGCTCGGTGTGCGGGTTGAGTTCGTCGAAACCTCGTGGGACTCCATCTTCGCTGCGCTGGAAGCCAACCGGTTCGACATCGTCGCCAACGAGGTGACCGTCACCGACGAACGCAAGGCCAAATACGATCTGTCCGACCCGTATTCGATCGCTGAAGGTGTGATCGTCACCCGCGCGGACGACAACTCCATCACGTCGGCGGACGATCTCAAGGGGAAGCGGGCAGCGCAGAGCCCGACGAGCAACTGGGCGGAGTTCGCCCGCCAGGCCGGCGCCCAGATCGAGTCCGTGGACGGGTTCTCGCAGGCAATCAGCGTGCTCAACGACGGCCGGGTCGACGTCGTGGTCAATGACAGCATCACCGTGCTGGCCTATCAGGCCGAGCACCCCGACGCACCGATCAAGGTGGCCGCCCGTACCGGCGAGCGCAGTGAGCAGGCGTTCGCGGCGCGCAAGGACAGCGGCATGCTGCCGGAGTTGAACAGGGCGCTCGGCGAGTTGCGTGCGGAGGGGACGCTCAGCGAGATCTCGCAGAAGTATCTGCAAGTCGACCTGTCGAAGGCGGCGCCCCGCAGCGCGTGGCAGCTGATTGCCGACAACCTCTGGCCGCTGGCGAAAGCCGCGCTCACCATGACGATTCCGCTGGCGATCATCAGCTTTGCGATCGGACTGGTGATCGCACTGATCGTGGCGCTGGCGCGGCTGTCGTCGAACGTCGCGGTGTCTGCTGTCGCGCGGTTCTACATCTCGATCATCCGCGGCACGCCGCTGCTGGTACAGCTGTTCATCGTGTTCTTCGCGCTGCCGCAGATCGGCGTGAAGATCGACCCGTTTCCCGCCGCGGTCATCGCGTTCAGCCTCAATGTCGGCGGGTATGCGGCGGAGATCATCCGGTCGGCGATCCAGAGCATCCCCAAGGGCCAATGGGAGGCAGCTGAAACAATCGGCCTCAATTATGTTGGAGCGCTTCGTCGTATCATCTTGCCGCAGGCGACCCGAGTTGCCGTCCCACCGCTGTCCAACACACTGATCTCCCTGGTCAAGGACACCTCGTTGGCGTCGACCATCCTGGTGACCGAGCTGTTCCGCACCGCGCAGAACGTCGCGGCGCCGACGTTCGAGTTCTTCGCGCTGTACGGGACGGCAGCGCTGTACTACTGGATCATCTGTCTGGTGCTCTCGTTCGGTCAAGCTCGCTTCGAGCGCCGACTGGAAAGGTATGTGGCCCGATGACCAACTATTGCGTCAGCGCCACCGGCGTGCGGAAAGCTTTCGGCGACAACAACGTTCTCAACGGGGTGTCGTTCGAGGTCGCGCAGGGGTCGGCCACGACGATCATCGGCCCGTCCGGCTCGGGCAAAACCACGCTGCTTCGGGCGCTCAACGCGCTCGATGTGCCCGATGCAGGCGTGATCCAGGTCGGCGAGGTCGAGATCGATTTCTCCAAGCCGGTGGCCAAGGACGAGTTGCGGCGATATCGCGCCCAGAGCGGCTTCGTGTTCCAGTCGCACAACCTGTTTCCGCACAAGACGGTCCTTCAGAACGTCACCGAAGGTCCGATCGTCGCGCAGAAGAGGCCGAAAGACCAAGCCGTCGCCGAGGCGATCGAGCTGCTCGACCAGGTGGGTCTGGCCGAGAAGCAGGACCAGTATCCGTACCAGCTGTCCGGTGGGCAGCAGCAGCGGGTCGGCATCGCACGGGCGCTGGCGCTCAAACCAAAGGTGGTGCTGTTCGACGAGCCCACCTCCGCGCTGGATCCGGAATTGGTCGGCGAGGTGCTGTCGGTGATTAGGGACCTGGCCGTCGAAGGCTGGACGCTGGTGATCGTCACCCACGAAATCCAGTTCGCGAGACAGGTATCCGATCAGGTGCTGTTCACCGACCAAGGCGTGATTCTGGAGAAGGGTGCGCCCGCCGAGGTGATCGGCGATCCGAGGGAGGAGCGCACCCGCCAATTCCTCGACCGGATCCTCAATCCGCTGTGAGCTCCTGCTGGCCCCATGGGGAGCCGTAGGCGGTCAGCAGGTCCAGAAACGGGACCGCATCGAACGCTTCCGGGCCGAGCACGCCGCTGCCACTCCAGGTGCCGTTGGCCAGGAGTTCGAGCGCGACAACCGGATTGATCGCGGTCTGCCACACGACGCACTGGTGGCCGTACTCGGCCATCGCCCATTCGTTGTCGACAACGTGGTACAGGTAGGTCGATCGCGGGTTGCCGTCCTTACCGGTGCCGGTCACCCACAGGCCGGCGCAGGTCTTGCCGCGCATCTTCGGCCCCAGCGTCGCGGGGTTGGGTAGGCACGCCGCCACCACGTCGCGCGGACTCACCTCGACAGGACCGTGTCGGCTGCCGACCGACACCTTCTCCGTGCGGTCGAGCCCCAGCTTGTGCAGCGTCTTGAGCACGTCGATGAACTCCTCACCGAGGCCGTACTTGAATGTGGCGCGCTTGCATTTCACCCACCGCGGCATCAGGAGCACCTCCTCGTGCTCGACGTTGACACACTCGACGGGGCCGATGCCCTCGGGGAAGTCGAAAAACTCCGGCTCGCTGAACGGTTCGGTGGTGAACCAGCCGCGGTCGGCTTCCCAGATGACCGGCGGGTTCAGGCATTCCTCGATCGTCGTCCAGATCGAGAACGACGGCGCGAAGTCGTAACCGTCGACGGTCAGGTTGGCGCCATCGCGGGTGCCCAACTCGTCGATGTCGGAGAACAGGTGGTCGGCAGCGTAGCGGGCGAACACGTCGGACAAGCCCGGCTCGACGCCGATGCCGACGAGCGCCAACCGGCCCGCGGCCTGCCACCGCTCCTCCGCCGCGAATTGCTCGTCGCCGAGTTTCACGCCGGTCAGCTGGTAGGGCTTCTCCGGATGTCGCTGCGACAGGCTCATCGCCATGTCCAGATAGTCCGCGCCGCCGGCGAGGGCGCCGTCGAAGATCGGCATGACGAACCGCGGGTCGACGGAGTTCATCACATGCGTGATGCCGTGCTCGCGAACCTTCTCGGCGACGGCCTCGGCCGACGTCGCGTCGACCTGCGCGGCGGTGAAACGGGCGTCGCCGACCGCCTCAGCGGCGTGCCTGGCGCGACTTTCGTCGTAGTCGCACACGATCAGGCCGTCGAAGAAGTCCCGCCGGGCCGCGATCGAGCAGAACGCCGCTCCGACGCCGCCGGCGCCAACCAGAAGAATCCGCATGTGCAAGACCGTACAGGCAAGGAATCCGTCGCGAAACGGCTAGACCGCAACGGAAAGCGAAGCCATTCCCCGCAGTGTCAGGTTCGGCTTGAACACCGGATCACCGACCATTCGGGCGTCCGGAAATCGCGCGGCGACCTTCGACAACGCCACTGCGGCCTCCACGCGCGCCAGCGGCGCGCCCAGGCAGAAGTGCGGTCCCTTGCCGAAGCTCAGATGCCTGATGGGGTCACGGTCCGGGTCGAAATCGTCGGGCCGGTCGAACGCCGCCGGGTCGCGGTTGGCTGCCGCTAGCAGCAGGGTGAGGATGTCCCCCTTGGGGACCTCGGCGCGGCCGATCCTCATGTCTTGAGCGGCGATCCGGCCGACCAGCTGTACCGGCGGGTCGTAGCGCAGCGTCTCCTCGATCACCGCCGAGACGCGCTGCGGGTCCGCCGCAACCGCCGCCCAGTGGGTCGGATGTCGCAGCATCGCCAGAATCGCGTTGGCGATCAGGTTCACCGTCGTCTCGTGCCCGGCGACCAACAGCAACTGGCAGGTCGCGATGATCTCGTCCTCGGTCAGCTGGTCCCCGGATTCCTCGACATGGATCAGCGCCGACATCAGGTCGTCCCCGGGGTCGCGGCGGCGCCGGGCGATGAGAGCGCTCACGTAGCCGCGCAACCACAGGCCAGCCTGCATGCTTTCGTCCAGATCCTGCGGTGTCTGTCCGGAGAAGGCGAGCGTCGGGTCCAACGCCTTGGCCAGCACTGCCGATGCGTGGCTGAACAGCGGCTCGTCCTCGAGGGGAACGCCTAGCAGTCGGCAGATCACCGCGACGGGCAGCGGATACGCCAGGTCGGCGACGACCTCCAATTGCCCTGCGGCCGCGGCTTTGTCGAGCAGTGAGTCGACCAGTGCGGCGATCTGCGGTTCCAGCGCCTTGACGACCTTCGGGGCGAACGCCTTGCTGACGAGCTTGCGCAACCGCGTGTGGTCAGGCGGGTCGAGGAACAGGAAGCTCGGCGATATCACGGGCGCATCTTCGGCGCCGTGAGCCAATTGTTGTTGCACGGCAGACGATTTGAGCCGATCGCTGGCCGACGACGGATGACGCAGAATTCTGTCGCAGTCCTCGAAGGAGGAGAACACATGCAGCGTCATGGCCGGCAGATGCAGGGGCCCGTGCTCGCGGATGGCGGCGTACGTGGGATACGGGTCGGCGCGGTTCGACGGGTCGAGTAGTGCCAGCAGCAGCGACTGCGGATCCGTGGTCGACTGGCTCAACCGAGGTGCTCCTCTCGTCGGCATTCCGTCATTTTTCTGAGGTCGAGTAGTACCGACCCAACACGTCCGCGCGGAGCTCGTCGAACGTGTCGTCCTCGATCGCTGCGCGGATGCGGTCGACCAACCGGACGATGAACCGCTCGTTGTGGATGGTGCACAGCGTCGCGGACAGCGCCTCTTTCGCCTTGAACAAGTGGTGCACGTACGCGCGCGTGTAGTGAGCGCACGTATAGCAGTCGCACTCGGCGTCCAGCGGGGTGAAGTCGCGGCGGAACCGGGAGTTGGTGATGTTGAACCGGCCGGTCACCGAGTACACCGCCGCGTTACGGGCCACCCGCGACGGCGACACACAGTCGAACGTGTCGGCGCCCGCCTCGACGGCGGCGAAAAGGTCGTCGGGCTCGCTGATGCCGAGCAGGTGGCGGGGTTTGTCGGCAGGCAGTTCCGCGCTGACCCAGCCGACGATCGTGGCCAGGTTCTGCTTCTCCAGCGCTCCTCCGATTCCGTAGCCGTCGAAACTCAGGCCCTTCGCCGGCCCGGCTGCGTCGCCGATCGTCGCCAACCCGCGGGCGGCCTGCTTGCGCAGGTCCTCGTATTGGGCGCCCTGCACCACCCCGAACAGCGCCTGCGCCGGCATGTCCGGATTCGCCGCGGCGAGTTTGCGGTGCTCCGCGAGGCATCGCACCGCCCACTCGTGCGTGCGTTGCACCGACCGTTCCTGGTAGCCGCGGGTATTGACCAGCGTCGTCAGCTCGTCGAACGCGAAGATGATGTCGGCGCCGAGGCGGTGCTGGATCCCGATGGACACCTCTGGGGTGAACCGGTGCGTCGACCCGTCGAGGTGCGACTTGAACGTCACGCCGTCGTCGTCGACGGCCGCCAGTCGCTCCTTGCCCTCGGCGATCACATCGTCGGTCTGCACCCGGTCAGCGTTCATCGCCAGCACCTTCTTGAAGCCGACGCCCAGCGACATCACCTGGAAGCCACCGCTGTCGGTGAACGTCGGCCCCGGCCAGTTCATGAAGGCGCCGAGTCCTCCGGCTTCAGCGACGATATCCGGGCCGGGCTGCAGGTAAAGGTGATAGGCGTTGGCAAGAACCGCCTGTGCGCCAAGGTCTTTGACGGACTCGGGCAGTACCGTCTTGACGGTGGCCTGCGTACCGACCGGAATGAACGCCGGCGTGCGGATCTCGCCGTGCGGCGTGCGGATCACGCCGGTGCGACCGCGCCGTCCGGACAGTTGGGTCTCAACGCTGAAGAACGGCTCGGCCACGGAAGTAGATTCTGCACTGTGCGAATTCGGTGGTCGGCGTGCCGCTGCCCGGCTTCTGGCACGTTCGTCTCGCAGGTGTCGAGTTAGCGAACAGATTCCGTCATTCCCCTGCCCGTGCCACGTCCGCCACACATACTGCTGAGGATGATCCGCCGATCTTGACGGATCACGACAACAAAAGGAGAACTGTGGTGAAGCGTGGTTTGTTGGTCGCCATCGGCGGCGCGGCGATCGTCGCCGCCGGCCTGTCCGGTTGTGGTTCAGACGAGCCGAAGTCGGAGACGTCGGGTGAGACG
Source organism: Mycobacterium deserti (assembly GCF_025345615.1). Classification (GTDB taxonomy): domain Bacteria; phylum Actinomycetota; class Actinomycetes; order Mycobacteriales; family Mycobacteriaceae; genus Mycobacterium; species Mycobacterium deserti. The sequence goes on along the minus strand of NZ_JAODWD010000006.1, from coordinate 425,334 downwards.
TCGGCGGCCTCCTCAGCACAAGGCAAGACCACCGTCACGATCGACGGCCAGGACCAGGAGGTTCAGGGCACCGTTGTGTGCAGCTCCATGGGCGGCAACATGAACATCGCGATCGGCGACGCCACCACCGGCATCGGCGCGGTGGTGACCACCGGCGATGAGCCAACTGTGCAGTCCGTCGGGCTGGGCAATGTCAACGGCGTGACCCTGGGTTACCAGCAGGGCACCGGCCAGGGCGAGGCCAAGGCCGAGAAGGACGGCAACACCTACAAGCTCAGCGGTACCGCGACGGGAGTCGATATGGCCAACCCGTTGCAGCCGGTGAACAAGCCCTTCGAGATCGAGGTCAGCTGCCCGTAATCGGGTCGACATCAGCGGCGGCGTCCCGGTGGGGCGCCGCCGTTGTCGTTCACGCCGGAACGGTGTAGCCGGCCGCGGACTGGCGCAGCTGCCAGATCTGCGCCGGACACAACTCGTTGACGGCCTGGTTGATCAGGTAGGCACCCTGGTAGTAGTCCGCGGTGTGGAAGTCGGCCTTCACCTGGTCGACGATCTGGGCGTAGGCCATCTTGGCTGCGACGCGATCGCAGACGCTGTTGCCGTAGCCGATCGCGGCGTCTGCGTTCGGGAAGTTGTAGCCCGGCCGAACGTGCACGTTGACCAGGTAGGCAACCGTGTCGGCGGCCGCGGCGGGTGCGCTGAGGACCGCCGCGGCGCCCGCGGCGGACGCGAGAGCAACGATGGCGCGCATCATGGACTAAGAGCCTATTCCGCGCCCGTCGCCGAGGCGATGCATTTAGGCTATGGACCCATGAAGCTCATCGCGGCAGTAGCGCTGGCGTCCGGGTTCGTGGCGGCCCCGATGATGGCCGCCACCACCGCGGCGGCTTCACCGGGGTACTGCGACGGCGCAGAGTGCGTGCCGTACGTCGATCGCACCGCGGTCGAGGGCACGCATTGTGTGCAGAACACCCGGTACAACTTCGGCATCGACGCCTCAGGCAACACCCTGGCCTGCAACTCGCGCAGTACCTGGATCGCGTCCCCGCCGCTGGTCGGCATCCGCACGTTGCGATTGCCCTGCGGTGAGGACACCGGCGTCGCGCAGTCACCCGACGGAGTTCCGCTGAGCTGCATCGACGGCGCGTGGACCGCTGACTACCGCGTCACGTTCTACGGCTGATCAGTACGCTTTCGCGACGTAGGCCAAGGCGCCTGCGTCGTCGTCGCCGTCGGGCAGCGAGCCGTCACTGTGCTGCAGGCAGCGCACCGTGAGCCCGGCGGCCGCCAACTCCTGCTCCCCCGCCACGCCCACTTCGTCCCACGGCACCCGGGCGACACCGGACTGCGCGGCCTCGCGCACCTCGTCGAGCGTCGCGCAGTCGTCGATGCGGGCGTCGCGGCGCGCTGTCGCCGCTCGCAGCATGTCGCCCTGGACGGTGCCGAGCAGGCGCTGCACCTCGGCCGGCACATCGTCGAGACCCACTGTCGTCTTGTCGCGGGTGTCTCGCCGATAGACCACCGCGGCCCGTCGCTCGATGTCACGGGGACCGAGTTCGATGCGGATCGGCACGCCCTGCAGATCCCACTCGGTGGCACGCCAACCGAAACCGGCGGCGACGTCATCGTCGAGTCGGACGCGTACCCCGCGGGTGGTGAGTTCGTCGGCTAGCGCTCCGGCCGCGCGGGTCACTGCGCCGTCAGACTCCTTGACGACCACCACGACAGCCTGAACCGGCGCCAACGCGGGCGGCACGACGAGTCCGAAATCGTCGCCGTGGCACATGATCAACCCGCCCATCATGCGAGTCGAGGCACCCCACGAGGTGGTCCAGCACAACTGCGACGATCCGTCCGCGCCGGTATAGGTGATGTCGAATGCGCGGCTGAAGCGCTGCCCGAGTTCGTGTGACGTGGCCATCTGCAGCGCCTTACCGTCACGCATGACCCCTTCGCAGGTCATCGTGTTCGCTGCACCGGCGAACCGCTCCTTGGCGGTCTTGCGTCCGACGATCACCGGCACGGCGGCAACCTTGCGCAGGAAGTCTTCGTACACGTCGCGCAGAATGCCACGGGCGTAGCCCCGCGCCTCGGCCTCGTCGACGTGCGCGGTGTGGCCCTCTTGCCACAGGAATTCCGTGGTGCGCAGAAAGATCCGCGGCCGAAGCTCCCACCGCACGACGTTGGCCCACTGGTTGAGCCGCAGCGGTAGATCGCGATAGCTGTCGATCCATTTGCTCATGTACTCGCCGACTACCGCTTCGCTGGTGGGGCGGATCGCGAGCGGCGCGGTCAGCTCCTTGCCACCGCCGTGGGTGACGACCGCGAGCTCGGGGCTGAACCCCTCGACGTGCTCGGCCTCCCGCGCGAAGAACTCCATCGGGATCAGCAGCGGGAAGTAGGCGTTCGCCGCACCCGCCGCCTTGATCCGGCCGTCCACCTCGCCCTGCATGCGCTCCCAGATCGCGTAGCCGTTGGGCCGGATGACCATCGTCCCGCGCGCGGGGCCGTTCTCGGCGAGCTTGGCCTTGGTGAGCAGATCTTGGTACCACCGCGGGAAGTCCACGTGCTGCGGAGTCAGCACCGGCATTACATCGCCCTCTCATGTGTGAAATTCGACTCAGCTACGGCCGGAACCGACAGCGTACGTGTGGGTCACGTGAGTTATCGGCCCAAGGCGGGTACAACACGAGCGTGGGTATCGATGCCTGTCCGCTGCCGGCGGACTCTCTGCGGATCGAGGTGCCGGCGACTGCGGATCGGTTGGCCGACGTCCGGCGTCGCCTATCCACCTGGCTTGAGCAGGTCGGCGTATCCGGCACCGGCGCAGCAGACATCGTGCTCGCGGTCAACGAAGCCTGCACGAACTGCGTCGAGCATGCCTACCGCGATATTGACACCGGTGTCATCCAGGTCGAGGCGGCGGTCGAAGACGGCCGAATTTCGGTGTGCATCGCCGATTTCGGTCTGTGGCGCACGCCGTCACCCGAGCCGACCACCCGGGGCCGGGGACTGCTGATCATCGACGCGATGAGCGACGATGTGCGCATGGCGCACGACACCTCCGGCACCACCGTGCGCATCAGCTTCGATCTCGGGTCGAACGACTTCAGGGCTGCGGCAGCCGAACGACCTGGACGAAAAACTCATCGATCTGACGCACAGCGTTCATGAACTGATCGAGATCGACCGGCTTGGTGACGTAAGCGTTGGCGTGCAGCTTGTAGCTGCGCAGAATGTCCTCCTCTGCCGAGGACGTCGTCAGAACCACCACCGGGATCAGGCTGAGGTCCGCGTCGCCTTTGATCTTCTCCAGCAGCTGCCTGCCGTCGTACTTGGGCAGGTTGAGGTCGAGCAAGATCAGGTCCGGCCGCGGCGCATCGGCGTACTGGCCGCGGCGGTAGAGGAAGTCAAGCCCCTCCTGACCGTCGTGGGCGACGTGCAGAGTGTTCTTGATCTTGTTGTGCTCGAACGCTTCTCGGGTGATCAGTTCGTCGCCGGGATCGTCCTCGATAAGCAGCACGTCGATCGCGCGACCTTCGTCCGATGTCATGCGGGTGATCCTTCCAGACTGGCCGCGGAGTGCTCGTCCACAGCGATGGGCATGGTGAAGCGGAACCGCGTTCCCTCGGTGTAGGCCGTGTCGATCCAGATGCTGCCGCCGTGGTGCTCGACGATCTTCTTGACCAGCGCCAGGCCGATCCCCGTTCCGGTATAGGTATCGCGGCCGTGCAGGCGCTGGAAGATCACGAAGACCTTGTCGGCGAACTCCTCCGGAATACCGATCCCGTTGTCGGACACCGTGAACAGCCACGAACCGTCGCGGTCGTTGGCGCCTTCTTCGCACTCGACGACGATTCTCGGCGCGATCCCCTCGCGCCGGAACTTCACCGCGTTGCCGACGAGGTTCTGCCACAGCATCGTGAGCAGGGTCGGGTCACCCTTGACCGACGGGAGCGTCGAACGTTCGACTTCGGCACCGGACTCCTCGATCGCGGTGGCGAGATTGCCCACCGCGTCGTCGAACACGGCACCGAGGTCGACGTCGGTCTCGGTGGAGTTGAGCCGGCCGACCCGCGAAAACGTCAGCAGGTCGTTGATCAGCACCTGCATGCGCTTGGCGCCGTCGACGGCGAACCGGATGTACTCGGTACCGCGTTCGTCGAGCTTGTCGCCGTACCGCTTCTCCAGCAATTGACAGAACGACGCCACCTTGCGCAGCGGCTCCTGCAGGTCGTGCGACGCGACGTAGGCGAACTGTTCGAGTTCGGCGTTCGAGCGCTGTAGCTCGAGGGCCTGGTCGGCCAGCTGACTCCTGGCCGACCGCGAGGACTCCAGTTCCTCGACGATGGTCTGGCGCATCTCCTCGACGTCACACGCGATGGCGCGGATGTCCCGCGGACCCCGAGGCACGATCGTCTCGCCGAAGTTGCCGCTGCTGATGGTGCGGCAGGCGGCGGCCAAGGAGTTCAGCGGGCGCGTCACCGCGTTGTGCACCAACAGCGCGAGTACGACAACCGCCAGGAAGAAGACGACGACGATGGTGGTCAGGATCGCGTCGCGCCACGTCTTCGTCTGTTGGAAGGCCTCATCCGCGCTGTCGCGCTCCTGCTGCAGATGTTCGAGCTGCGCCGTGAACAGTTGCCGAAGGGTGTCGAACGTCGTCTCTCCGCGCTCGACAGTCGCGGCATCGAGCACCGACGGCACGCCCGGTTCGACGGCGGCGATGACCGGCTCGACGTAGACGGCCCGCCAGTTCGAGGCCGCACTTTCGATGGCATCGAGGTCGTCGAGCACCTGGGGCCGGTTCGCGGCGTGCTCCCGAATGACCTGTGCTGCAGCCGCTTCAGCCTTCTGCCCCTCGCCGTAGGGCTCGAGGAACTGACGGTCCGCGGCAATCGCGTATCCGCGCACTGCCGTCTGCTGGTCACGCAGTGCGGCCTGCAGCTGGTAGGCCGCAACCCGCGTCGGACCGATCTCGCCGGTGATCTCGTTCGACACGCCGTCGGTGCGGTTCAACAGCACCGCGCCGGCGATCGCACCGGCGAGCACCAGTACACCCATCATCGACAGCACGAGGTTCTGCCAGCCCTGAACCGTGGGTTGCCACTTCACTCGACGGAAGTCCGCTCCACTCGCACGACGGCGATGTCGTCGCTGATGCCGCCGACCGACTGTGCGCGTTGTTCGACGTCGTCGATCAGCGCATTGACGAACTGCGCGCCGGGCAGCGCCGCGTAGGACTGGGCCACCTCCAGCAACCCGTGCTCGCCGAGGCGCTCGGTGCCGCGACCGGAACGCCCCTCGAACAGGCCGTCGGTGAGCAACAGCAGACCAGACCCCTTCGGCAACTCGAACTGGTTGAGTGGCCACTCGCGGCCGTTCAGCCCGAGTGCGGGTCCGACGGCAGGCTCGAGCCATTCGACGTTGTCCGGTCCGTGCAGCAGCATGCCGGGATGCCCCGCCGACACCGCGTTGAAGCTCAGATCGTCGGGCGACATGGCGACGCTCAGTACCGTCGCGAAGATGCTGGCACCCGGACGCTCGGTGCTCAGGACCCGCTCGAGTTGGCGCATCCGCTCATTGCCGCGCAGGCCGGCGAAGGTGAGCGCGCGCCAGCCGATACGCAGTGCGACGCCCAACGCGGCCTCGTCGGGGCCGTGCCCGGCGACATCGCCGACCATCACATGGACCGTGCCGTCGGGGGTTTGGATGAAGTCGAAGAAGTCGCCGCCGAGCAGTGTGTGCTGCCGACTGGGCCGGTATTCCGCGACGATGTCGACGGTCGGTGGGTCCAGCAGCAGCGGCGATGGCAGCAGACCGCGCTCGAGTCGCGCATTCTCCCTGGCGCGAAGCTCGCTGGCGTGCAGTTCCACCGCGGTCAGCTCGGCACGTTTGCGCTCCACCGCGTAGAGCAGGGCGCGCCGCAGGGTCTCCGGCTCGACTCGGCCCTTGACGAGGTAGTCCTGGGCGCCCGCTGCGACCGCGGAGATCCCGAAATGCTCGTCGTGCAGGCCGGTCAGCACGACGATCGGCATCGTGGCGTCGCGCTTTGCCACCCGGTCCAGCGCCTTGATGCCGCTCGCGTCCGGCAGGTTGAGGTCCAGCAGCACGCAGTCGGGCCGCCTGAGGCCCATCTGAGTCTCGGCGTCCTTCATGGACTGCGCCCAGACCACGTTGATGTCGGCCTCCGCGTCGGCAATCAGTTCCTCGACGAGGATGGCGTCGGCACGGTCGTCCTCGACGAGGAGAACGTTGAACTGCTGCAATCTCGACGCTTCACCGGTGGAGGCCACCGGCTCAGGATCGTACAGCGCGCGCATGAGTAACCCACGTCTTTCACGTTGGTCACCGCGGTCGCTCTGACCTCTGCTTCAGTGACGGATTCGACAATAGCGTTTGCATTGTGCGGCGGTGGCGGAGAACCGCGCACCCCCCGAGCCGCCGGGTCAGACTATCGAAGTGACGCCGACGGCGGAAATCAGTAACGCCGTTTCGCGCCGTCGTTTGCTCGCGTTTGGCAAGGTGAGGTATGGGAACGCCGTTGTTCTTGGAGGTGCCGGCCGAATGTCTCGATTACTACTCCCCCTCGTCGCTGCGGCGGTTGCCTTCGCGCCATCCGCGGCGGTCGTGTTTGCGCCGCCCGCGGCGGCGACTCACGACGACTACACGCGGTTTCTGCAGGAGCGATACATCTTCCTGACCGAGCATCAGCTGATCAAGGAAGGGTACCGAGTCTGCGCCGCCGCGGCGGGCGGCATGCCCGCGGGAAACATCACGCAGATGGTGGTCAACGAACTCGACGTATCGGTGTCGGCGGCCAATGAAATCGTCAGTGCCGCAACTCTGAACCTCTGCTGACCCAACGTCGGCCGATACTTGGCGGTGGCGGAGGGATTTGAACCCTCGGACGGGGGTTACCCGTCACACGCTTTCGAGGCGTGCTCCTTAGGCCGCTCGGACACGCCACCGTGTGGCAGCTTACCGGCCCACCGCCGCGCCGATCCAATCGCGGGCAGCTAAGAGACAATCAGCGCGTGACCAACCGCATCCGGGCGTTGCTCGGCGTTGAGTACCCCGTCGTGCAGGCTCCGATGACCTACATCGCCCGTGCCGAGCTGGCCGCCGCGGTCTCCGAAGGCGGCGGACTGGGCATGATCGAGACGCTGACCGAGGAAGGCCGCGCCGATCTGCGTCGGGTGAAAGAGCTGACCGACAAACCGGTCGCGGCGAACCTGATGATCCAGGGCTGGAAGCGCGACCCGTCGATCGTCGACGAGCTGGCCGCCGCCGGGGTCGAGCACGTCTTCACCTCCGCCGGCGACCCCGCCTTGTTCACCGCCCGCCTGCACGACGCGGGCATGACCGTCGTACACGTCGTCGGATCGCTGAAGGGCGCACGCAAGGCCGCCGACGCCGGCGTTGACGCACTCGTGGTCGAAGGCGTCGAGGGCGGTGGCTTCAAGTCGTTGCTCGGAGCCTCGACGATGGTGCTGCTGCCGTTGGTCGCCGAACGCGTCGAGCTGCCGATCATCGCGGCGGGCGGCATCTGTGACTCCCGCTCGGCCGCGGCCGCCGTCGTGCTCGGCGCCGAAGGCGTGCAGATGGGCACCCGGATGCTGGCCAGCCACGAGGCGGCCGTGCACGCCAACTTCAAGGACGCGATCGTCGCCGCCAACGACGACGGCACCGTGATGCTCGACCTTCCCGGCAATCCGACGATGCGAGTGCTGCGCACCGGGCTCGCGGCGCGCATCGTCGAAGCCGATCCTGGCGTGCGATTGCTCGGCGGCATCACCGACCTTTACTTCGGCGGCGACATGGAGGCCAGCGTCGCCAACACCGGTCAGGTGTCCTCCCGAATCTGCGAGCTGCTGCCCGCCGCGCAGATCGTCAAGCGCACCTGGTCTGAGATCGAGAACCTGCTGTCGGACAGCAGATCCCGACTGCGCTGACGGGGTCATCTGCGCCGAAATGGAATTCCGGGCTACCAAGCGGGCGACTTGAGCGCGCGGAATTCCATTTCGGCGAAAATCAGACCTGGCGTTGGCTGGCGAAGAACGCCTCCAGCGGAGCCGCACACTCGACGGCCAGTACACCGCCGCGCACCTGCGGGCGATGGGTCAACCGCCGGTCGCGGACCACGTCCCACAGCGACCCGACGGCACCCGTCTTCGGTTCCCATGCCCCGAACACCAACCGCGCGACCCGCGCCATCACCAACGCGCCGGCGCACATCGTGCACGGTTCGACCGTCACCGCCAACGTCGTGCCCTCCAAGCGCCACCCGTCGCCCAGCACCGCTGCCGCTGCGCGCATCGCGAGAATCTCGGCATGCGCGGTCGGGTCGCCGGACTCTTCTCGGTCATTGGCCGCCCGAGCCAGTTCGGTTCCGTCGGCCGCGACGACCACCGCCCCGATGGGCACATCGCGAGGGCCGGCGGCAGAGGCCGCGTCGAGAGCGGCGCGGATCAAGTCCTCGTCGGTCACCGAGCCGGATCCGATCGGCGGTTCACCGACCCAACTTCTCCAGCACCGCCGACAGCTCGTTCTCGAATCCCATCTCCCGCGCGATCCTGCCCAACTGTTCGTCGGCGTAGAGGTCGGACTCGTCGAGGATCACGCCCAGCACCGCTTCGGGCAGCCCGATATCCGAGAGCAGCCCGAGGTCGCCTTCCTCGAACGGTTCGGCTTCCTCCAACTCCTCGGCTTCGATGTCGGCGTCGAGTGTCTCCAGCGCCTCGGCGGCGATGTCATAGTCGAGCGCCGCGGTCGCATCCGACAGCAGCAGCCGGGTACCTGACGGGGCGGGCCGCACGATCATGAAGAATTCGTCGTCGACGTCGAGGAGGCCGAACACCGCGCCCGCGCTGCGTATCTCGCGCAGCTCGGTCTCCGCGGCGGCGAGGCTGGTCAGAGCCGCAGGCCGCAGCGGCGCGCAGCGCCACTTGCCGTCCTCGCGGACGACAGCGACGCCAAAGCCGTCGGGAACTTCGACGGTCTGCTCCTTCGCCGAGGCACGCTGAGCTCCCATGGGGGCTTACGCTAGTCCGCCACCAGGGGTATTGACCAGCGACCAGCACCAAGCCTGACGTCGGGAGATGCGTCCGATATGCCAACCTTGTGAGGTGACGAACACACCCGTTTGCGTGGTGGGCCTCGGCCTTATCGGAGGGTCGTTGATGCGGGCCGCCCACGCGGCCGGACGCGAGGTCTTCGGATACAACCGGTCCATCGAAGCCGTCCAGGCCGCGCGGGCAGACGGCTTCGACGCCACCGAACACATCGACGAGGCGCTGACGCGGGCCGCTGACAGTGAGGCGTTGATCGTTCTGGCCGTTCCGGTGCCCGCGCTGCGGCCGATGCTCGAACGCATTCGCAAAGCGGCGCCGGACTGTCCGCTGACCGACGTCACCAGTGTGAAGAGCTGTGTCGCCGACGAGGTCCGCGCCGTCGGGTTGCTCGAACGATTCGTCGGCGGGCATCCGATGGCCGGCACGGCACAGTCGGGATGGGCCGCAGGCGACCGGCGATTGTTCGACGGCGCACCGTGGGTCGTCAGCGTCGACGACCATGTCGACCCGCATGTGTGGGCCATGGTGATGCGCCTGGCGCTGGACTGCGGGGCGGTCGTCGTCCCCGCCCGCTCCGACGAGCACGACGCCGCGGCGGCGACGATCTCACATCTGCCTCATCTGCTCGCCGAAGCGCTGGCGGCGACCGCGGGTGAGGTGCCGCTGGCGTTCGCGTTGGCCGCCGGGTCGTTTCGGGACGGCACCCGGGTCGCCGCCACCGCGCCGGACCTGGTGCGGGCGATGTGCGAGGCAAATGCCGATCAGGTGCTGCCGGTGCTCGACCGCACCATCGATTTGCTCGCCCGCGCCCGCAGTGCCCTGTCCGCTCAGAAGCCGCTGACCGATCTCGTCGAAGCGGGCCACGCCGCGCGAGTGCGTTACGAGCGGTTCGGCAGGCCCGAGATCGTGACAACCGCCGTCGGCGCGGACAATTGGCGGGCGGAACTAGCCGCCGCGGGCCGGGCCGGCGGGGTGATCAGATCCGCGCTGCCAGTCCTGGATAGTCGAGAATGAAGCCGTCGTCGTCCACCCGGACGGTGGTCTCGGCGGCCGGCGAATGCACCTTGATGCCATCAGGCGCGCTGCTGTAGCTGATCATCGCCGGGTCCACGGACAGGTCCGGCAAACGCACGTACACCACCGGGCAGGCGATCGATTCGCTGCGCTGATGGAGGCCGTTTCGCCGGATCGGCAACGCGTTGAAGAACGGGCTGAGGATGAGGTCGACGTCGAGGGCGCCGTCGAAGGCCGCCCGTTTGGAGCCCTGGTGATCCTGGACCAGCCACATGTTCTCTTCGTCGCGGGCGATCGACAGTTGACGTTCACGTTCGGCCAGCGTCAGCGTCAGCGAGAGTCGCTTGGTCGCGCCCGTCTCGTCGGTCACCAGATCGTAGGAGGCGGAGAACGCCGGATGGGACGGCGTCGCGGCGGCGACGATACTGCCGTGCGCCTTGATGCGGTTGCCCGACAAGTGCACCCGCACCGACTCCATCCGCGGGACGTCGTGCGCGCGCCACGTCAGGATCGCCGGCCAGACCCGTTGGTCGGTTGGCGTGCTGTCGGTCACTTCAGAGCGGCCTGCTTCACTCACCCCTCTACCGTAGGCGAAGCGTCCCCTCAATCGGAACGTGCTGAGAAACTGCTCTGTGACGTTGAGCGCGGACGCGATTCGACAGCGACCTCGTCACTGAGAAACGGTTGCGGCATCCGGCGGCCCACCGTCGCCAACCGCCCCGTGCCGGGCACCGAAAGCCAGACCGCCAACGCCAGCGCCGCGTCGAGGATCAAGGCCAGCGCGGTGACCAACAGCGCGCCGACCAACGCGATGCTGAACTCGCGCACCTTGATGCCGTCGATCAGATAGCGGCCGAGGCCGCCGAGGCTCGCGTACGCGGCCACCGTGGCCGTCGCCACGATCTGCAGCACCGACGTGCGCAGCCCGCCGAGTATCAGCGGCATCGCGATCGGCGTCTCGACCCGAAACAGCACCCGCCGCTCGGTCATGCCCATGGAGCGCGCCGCGTCGACGACCGCGGGATCCACGTTCGCGATGCCGGCATAGGTGCCTGCCAGCAGCGGAGGGATGCCCAGCAGCATCAGCGCCACCGTCGGCGGAACGAGGCCGAGACCCCACAGCAGCACCCCGAGCAGGAGCACCCCCAGCGTCGGCAGTGCACGCAGCGCGTTGACACCGGTGACGACCAGGAACGTGCCGCGCCGGGTATGACCGATGAGCATGCCCAACGGCACGGCGATCAATGCCGAGAAGACGACGGCGACGAACGTGTACTCCAGGTGTTCGACGATGCGCGCGGTCAGTCCGGCGGGTCCTCCCCAGTTGGCCGCCGTGAAGATGTAGGACAGCGCGTCGGTCAGAAAGCTCATCGGGCTCATCCGGCCACCGCCTTCTCCCGTCGGCTGCCGCCCGCACTCGATGCACGGGTCCATGGGGTGAGCGCTCTGCCCGCGAACATGATCAGCGTGTCGATGACGATGGCCAACACGAAGATCGCGATGATCCCCGCGATGATCTGGTCGCTCTTGTTGGCCTGATACCCCTCGGTGAACCAGGTGCCGAGGCCGCCGACGCCGATCACCGATCCGACCGACACCATCGAGATGTTGGTGACCGCGACCACGCGCAGGCTGGCGACCAGGACCGGAACGGCAAGTGGTAGCTCGACTTTCAGCATCCGCGTCAGCGGCTTGTAGCCCACCGCGGTGGCCGCGTCGAGCACCGCGGGCGACACCGCGTCCAACGCCTCCGGCACCGCGCGCACCAGCAGCGCCACGGTGTAAAGCGTAAGCGCCACAATGACATTAGCTTCGTCGAGAATACGGGTCGGGATGAGCAGCGGCAGAACGACGAACAGCGCGAGCGACGGAATCGTGAAGATGATGCTCGCGGTGACCGTCGTCAGCCTGCGCAGCGTGGTGGTCCGCTGCACGAAGGCGCCGAGCGGCACCGCGATGACCAGCCCCAGCACGATGGGGACCAGTGACAGGCGCAGGTGGATCAGCGTCAACGCCCAGAGGTCGTCCAGGTGCGTGAAGAGGTAGCGCATCTGCTAGCCGAGCTCCGGGATGCGGCGCTGCTCCTTGAGTGCCTCGAGCACGTCGTCGGCTCGCACACCGCCGATCAACCGGCCGGCGTCGTCGACCGCGACCCCGAGCCCGCTCGGTGAGGACAGTGCGGCGTCGAGCGCTTGGCGCAGCGTGTCGTCCGGGTGGAAGAACGATCCGCCGCCGACGGTGCTGTCGTAGAGCGCACTTCCCTTGCGGTGCAACTCGACACCCTCGGCGTTGATCCAGGCGTACGGCTTCTCGGCCTTGATGACCAGCGCCCATTCGCCGGACGCCAGGTTGAGCCCGTCGACCTCACCGTCGGCGACGTGCCGGATCTCATGCAGCGGCAGACCCGTCGCATGGAAGAACTGCAGACCCCGGTAGCCGCGGTCGGCGCCGACGAATTCGGAGACGCGTTCGTCCGCCGGGTTCGACAACACGAATGCGGGATCGGCGTACTGCAGCAGGGCGCCGCCGCGACCGAACACCGCGACCTTGTCACCGAGCTTGACCGCCTCGTCGATGTCATGGGTGACGAACACGATGGTTTTGCGTAATTCGCTTTGCAAGCGCAGGATTTCAGTTTGCAGATCCTCGCGGACCACCGGATCGACGGCGCTGAACGGCTCGTCCATCAACAGGATCGGCGGGTCGGCGGCCAACGCCCGTGCCACCCCGACCCGCTGCTGCTGACCACCGGACAGCTGCGCCGGATAGCGGTCGGCGAGCTTGGGATCCAGCCCGACGCGCTCCATCACACCGATCGCGGATTTGCGTGCGCTGCGCCGTGATTGACCCTGCAGCACCGGAACGGTCGCCACGTTGTCGACGATGCGCAGATGCGGCATGAGTCCCGCGCTCTGGATGACGTAGCCGATTCCCAGCCGCAGCTTCACCGGATCGACCTTGGTGACGTCGCTGCCGTCGACGGTCAGGGTGCCCGAGGTCGGCTCGATCATCCTGTTGATCATCCGCATCGACGTGGTCTTGCCACAGCCCGACGGACCGACGAACACAGTGAGCGTGCCCTCGGGAACCTCAAGCGTCAGGTCGTCGACCGCGACGGTGCCATCGGGGTATTTCTTCGTGACGTTCTCGAAGGTGATCATTCAGTCATTTCTGCATGGGCTGGTCAAAACCGTTGTCCTTGATCCACTTCTGCGCCGCTTCGTCGGGGTCGACGCCCTGGTTACCCTCGACCGAGGTGTTGAGCGCGATGAGAGCCTCGGTGGTCATCTTCGCGCTGACGGCGTCGAGCACTGTCTTGAGTTCGTTCGACATCTTCTGCGACGCAACCAGCGGGACGACGTTCGCGGCGAGGAAGACGTTCTTCGGGTCCTCGAGGACAATGAGATTGCTCTGCTCGATGGCCGGTGAGGTGGAGAAGATGTTGGCCGCGGTGACCGCCCCGCTGGACAGCGCCTGCACCGTCGCCGGGCCGCCGCCGTCGCTGATCGACACGAAGTTGGCGGGTGCGATGTCGAGGCCGTACTTGTCCTTCAGCCCGACCAGTCCGGTCACGCGAGTCTGGAATTCCGACGGCCCGCCGACTTTCACTTCCGCAGAGTGCTTCGCGAGGTCGGCGATCGATGTGAGATTCCACCGCTGCGCCGTGGCCGCACTGACCGCGAGGGTGTCCTTGTCCTCGGCCGGCGACGGGTACAAGATCGACAAGTCGCCGGGAAGTTCCTTCAGCAGCGCGAGCAGCACCGCGTCGGGCGTGGTCGCCGTGGCCTCCTCGTCGAAGTACTGCAGCAAGTTGCCGGTGTACTCGGGGATCAGATCGATGGAATGGTCCTGCACCGCAGGGATATAGGTCTCGCGGCTACCGATGCCGAACTGGCGGCCGACGGTGAAACCGTTGGCTTCCAACGCTTGGGCGTAGATCTCGGCGACGATCTTCGACTCGGTGAAGTCGGCGGAACCGACGTTGATCGACTTGAGATCTCCCGAAACCTCCCCGCCGCCGAGCGGGTTGGAGCTGCCACACGCGGCGATGAGCACGGCGACGAGGACCATCACCGCCGCACCGACTGGGCCCCGCCGGCGTCGCGGCATCAAGGTCATGAAACCGACACTATCGACATCACCGCAGCTACGCCCGACTTTGTGTGAGCGGGAATTCGACTCCGCTGCGCAATTGTGGTTTGTCTACCTCTGGAAGGGGCAAAGATGAACACATGAGCACCGATCCGTACGGGCCGACAGGGCGACACGAGCCGGAACCCTACGGTCCGCCGAATCCCGGGCCGCCGGTTCCGCCCGGGCCCGCCGACATGGAAGGTGCGGATCGCACGCCGCCGTCGGTGAAGCAGGTCCACTTCACTCGGGCCGCCGCATTGTGGTCGGCGGTGATCGGCGGCCTGCTCATTCTGATCGTGCTGCTGATCTTCATCGCGCAGAACACCGAGTCGGCTCAGTTCGCCTTCTTGGGCTGGCAGTGGCACCTGCCGCTGGGCGTTGCCATCCTGTTCGCCGCGGTGTGCGGCGGCCTGATCGCATCGCTCGCCGGGGCGGCGCGCCTGTTCCAACTGCGCCGCGCCGCGAAGAAGAACTACAAAGCCGCGCTTCGTTAGCGCCCAAGCGCACCGAGTCCCTCGGCGATCAACGGGCCGACGGCCTCGTCCACCCGGTCGGTGTCGGCCGCCACGCCGCCGCCCATCCGGGCCCGAAAGGCGATGCCCGCGGCGATGATCGCGACCTTGAAGTAGCCGAGTGCCATGTAGAAGTCCCAGTTGTCCAACGTCTGGCCCGCCGCCCGCGCATAGCGGTCGGCGAGGTCGTCGGCCTCGGGCATACGCGGTGACGCCCATGCCGAACTCGCATGGATGACGTTGAACAGCGGATGGCGGTACACACACATCAAAGCGGCGTCACTGATCGGGTCGCCGAGCGTGGACATCTCCCAGTCCAGCACCGCGAGCACCTCCGTGGCATCGTCGGAGTCGAGCATGGTGTTGTCGATGCGATAGTCCCCGTGCACGATCGCGGTGCGGCCCGATTGCGGAACCGCCTCTGCCAGAGCCGAATGCAACCGCCGGACGTCGCCGTCGAACGGATCGTTCTCGCGCTTCACGAGTTCCCACTGCGAGCCCCACCGACGGACCTGCCGTTCGAGATAACCGTTCGGCCTGCCGAAGTCGCCGAGCCCGACCGCTTCCGGATCGACCGCGTGCAGGTCGGCCAGCACCGTGATCAACGCGTCGACGCTGTCGCTGATCGCGGCCTCGTCACCGAGCGCTTCCAGCTCGTCGGCGTGCCGGACGACGCGACCGGACACGTATTCGACCATCTGGAACGGCGCACCGAGGACCGAGTCGTCGTTGCGCATCGTGACGGCGCGGGCGACGGGAACCGGGGTGTCGGCGAGCGCGGCGACCACCTTGTACTCGCGCGCCATGTCGTGTGCCGACGGCGTCAGGCCGTGCAGCGGCGGGCGGCGCAGCACCCATTTCGACTCGTCGTCGAAGACCAGGAACGTCAAGTTGGACCGGCCGCCGGCGATCAACTCGGCGCGCAGCTCGCCGGCGCGGGCGATGTCGACGGACCGCAGGTGACGGTCCAGGGCGTCGAGATCGAGCCCTTCCAGCCGGGCGGGCCTGGGCGGGAGCGGCTCAGTGGTCATTCGCAAATGTCTACCACTGCTGGTTTCGGGGCAGCAGGTCCCATACATGCTCGGTCGCATTGACCCCGGCCACGAAGAACGCCTCCTGCCGCGACGACCAGAGCAGCCGGGTGATACCCGCGTAGTCGACCTGCACGCACAGCAGTCGCTCGGTCGACATGACGTCGTGAATGAGGGCGTTGATGACGCCGCCGTGGCTGAACACCGCGACGGTGTCCTCCCGTTCGGCGGCTTTGACGATGTCGTCGACGCCGGCCTTGACGCGGGCGATGAAGGCAGGCTGGTCGACTCCGCTGGGCAGATTCCCGCTGGCGAGGCGCGCCATGTCCTCCTTCGAGATCTCCTCGACCGGTGTGTAGTGCGACAGGTCGCGGTCGTACTCGGCGAGGCGGTCGTCGATGTCGATCGGCAGTCCCAACGCGTCCGCGACCGGCTGGGCGGTCTGGATCGCGCGTCGCTGCGGGCTGCTGACGAGCCGTGAGATCGGGAACCGTGCCAACGCGTCGGGCAGCCGCTTGGCCTGCTCGGTGCCGTCTTCGGACAGGTCGGGGTCCGAGCCCTGGCCCGGCTCGCTGCGCAGGGGCAGCGCATGTCGAATGATGAGCAATTGCACCGTGCCACCATAGGGCGGTGAATTCTCGCGGCTACGCTGACGATCTGTTCGACCTCACCGACCGCGTCGTGCTGGTGACGGGCGGCAGCCGGGGCCTCGGCCGCGAGATGGCCTTCGCCGCGGCCCGGTGCGGCGCGGACGTGGTCATCGCCAGCCGCAAGTACGACGCCTGCAAGGCCACCGCTGAACAGATCGCCGCCGCGACCGGCCGGGCCGCCCTTCCTTATCAGGTCCACGTCGGGCGGTGGGACGAACTCGACGGCCTGGTCGACGCGTCCTACCAGCGGTTCGGCAAGGTCGATGTGCTGATCAACAACGCGGGAATGTCACCGCTGTACGAGTCGCTGAGTTCGGTCACCGAGAAGCTGTTCGACTCGGTGGTGAACCTGAACCTCAAGGGCCCGTTCCGGTTGTCGACGCTCGTCGGGGACCGCATGGTGGCCGATGGCGGCGGGTCGATCATCAACGTCAGCTCCAGCGGATCACGCAGGCCCAAGCCCGAGCAGTTGCCGTATTCGGCGGCCAAGGCGGGGCTCAACGCGCTGACCGAAGGGCTGGCGCTCGCCTACGGCCCGACAGTGCGCGTGAACACCCTGATGCCCGGGCCCTTCCTCACCGATATCAGCAAGGCCTGGGACATTCCCGCGACGACCAAAGGCGCGCAGCACTTCGCCTTGAGGCGGCTCGGCGAGCCACCCGAGATCATCGGCGCCGCACTGTTTCTGGCGTCGGACGCGTCGAGCTATACCTCCGGATCGATCGTCCGGGTGGACGGCGGCATTCCCTGATCGACGTTTCGCGCTTTGCCGCAGATCTTCCCTGACGTTGAATTCGGGTCGAATTTAGGCGTTGCTGACAGCGCGGCACTGCGCCCGGGTACCCTGGTCGGGGCGCTCGAATACCTGCCTGTCGGCAGCGGCGCCATCGCATCAACCTGGGGGTCTAGGTGCTGACACCGGCGAAGCGGCGTCTGATGGCGACAGCCATACTTGCCCTCGTCGCGTTTGCCGGGTGGCAGGTGGCCGGGTGGGGCGGCGTGGAGGTGACTCGCGTTGCCGGGGCCATCGGCGGTGTCATCGCGAGCACGTTCGCCCTTGGGTGCGCGCTGTGCGCCGCTTACGCCGCCCGCGAGCGCCAGCGTGCCTCTTGGCTGTGCATGGCAGGTGGGCTGGCCGGCTGGGTGGCGGCCGATCTGTACCGAACCTATGCCGTGTTGGCAGATCCCTCCCGTCCCCCGGCGCTGACGTTGGCCGAGGTCGGCTACCTGCTGCTGCCGGTCGGCGCCGGTGCCGGCGCGGCACTATTGCCGTCACGGCTCGGGAGGTCGGGCCTGCGCCTCGTACTCGACGGTGTAATCGTCTCGATATCACTGTATTTGGTCGCGTGGGCCTTCGTTCTCCGCGACGTGGCAGAGCATGCGTCGGGCCCGCATTTCGCGTTGGCCGTCGCATCGATGCTGGGCGACGTCGCCCTGGCCGCGATAGCGGCGATGCTCGTGGTGAGGTCACGCCCGGGCACACGGCTGTCACTGATCCTGATGCTGTCGGGGCTGGTCGTCCTCGGTGTCACCGACGGGGTGCACGTCTACATCTACGGCCATACCTTCGACGCCGGAGTCCTGCCGGTCGGCTGGACAACCGGGTTGTGCCTCATCGGCCTGGCCGGCCTGGCCTCCAGGCGCACGTCGACCCCTCCCATCAAGCCGGCTCCGGAACCGTCCCGGCTGTCGCTCTGGCTGCCGTATGCGCCGATGCCGTTCGCGGTCATCCTGGGTGCGTCCGAGTTGCTGTCCGGGAGTGAGCGGAACAGTTACATCGTCATCCCCGGTGTCATCCTCGTCGTTGCGGCTCTCGTCCGTCAGATCACCCTGCTCGACGAGAACCACCAACTGCTGAAAATCGTCAGGGGCTTGGCGTTCAGCGATCCACTGACTGGCTTGGCGAATCGAACGCTGTTTTCTCAGCGGTTGGCCGAAACGATGCAGCCGACGCCGGCAGCCCGTGGTCCCGTCGCTGTGCTGCTGCTCGACGTCGACGACTTCAAGCTGGTCAACGACAGCCTCGGGCACGCGGCGGGCGATGAACTGTTGCGCATCGTCGGCAGTCGGATCGCGCAGAACGTCGGCATCCACGACACCGTGGCGCGCTTCGGCGGTGACGAATTCGCGATTCTCATCCGAGATACGCCCGACGCGGCGGCGCGCATCGCCGATCTGATCGTCGACGCCTTCGACGAACCCCTCGTGGTGGACGGCCGCCGGCTGCACGCGCGCATCAGCCTTGGTCTGGCGACGGCATCGGGCCCGCAAGATTCCGGTATCACGGCTGACGAGCTTCTTCGCCGGGCCGATCTGGCGATGTACTCGGCCAAGCGCGCCGCGAGCGGCAGGGTACGGGCATACGAGTCGACGATGCGTCACGAACACACCGACCTGCATTTGTCCGGCCAGCTGAGAGTCGGCCGCCGATCCGGTCTGGCCGCGCGGACCCAATTGCTCGATGAACTCCGGTGCGCGATCGACGAGCAGAGCCTCGAATTGGTCTATCAACCGAAGGTCAGCTTGTCGACGAATGAGGTCGTCGGCGTCGAAGCGCTACTGCGCTGGCCCCATCCCCGGTTCGGCACACTGGAACCCGGTGACTTTCTTCCGCTCGTTCGGGAGAACGACCTGATCGACCACGTCACCAATCTGGTGCTGCCCATGGCCGTCGCGGATGCGGCGGGCTGGTATGCGACGGGGCTGACAATCCCGGTCGCGGTGAACCTGTCGACGCCCTCGCTCAACGACGAACTGCTGCCCGATCGGGTGGCCGCGGTGCTGGCCGAACACGGCCTGTCCCCGGAGGCACTGACGATCGAGATCACCGAGGACGTCCTACTGGCCAGTGTCGTCCGCGCACGCAGCGTGCTGGATCAATTGCGTGACAGGGGTGTTCGCGTCGCCATCGACGACTTCGGCAGTGGTTTCGCGACGATGAAGTACCTTCGCGATCTGCCCGTAGACGAACTCAAGATCGACCGCCAGTTCGTCACGCCGATGCTGGACGACGGCCGGTGCGCGATGATCGTGCGGTCGATCATCGAACTGGCCGAAGCGCTGGACATCGCGAGCGTTGCCGAGGGCGTCGAGGACGCCGGAACCGCTGTCATGCTGCGGCACTTCGGTTGTGACGTCGTACAGGGCCACTATTTCAGCGCGCCGGTGCCAGCGGCCTCGATACGTCCCGGTGTCTGGGGCACGACACCGTCAGGGCGTGACACTGTTGAAGGCCGGATCCGAGCGATCGAGGACCGCGATGATGGACTGCAGCACATCGACATCGCCGGTCGATGAAGCTGACGTGCGACAGGTCCAAGCCTCGCACCTGGTAGATCCCCTCGACCACCTCGTAGAGCCCCTGTTTGGCGCACAATTGGGTCTGGCGCCACAGACTCGGGTGCACCGTCGGCGGCTGTGATGACGCACGGCTGTTGTGCAGCAAAGAATCCGCGGTCGGCGTCGGCGAAGTCGGAGATGTCCTCGAACGGCAGGCCCATCAGGTGGCTGCGATCGCCCGACTCGATGACAGGGGTGGGCGGCTTGATTCCATGCCCCTCACGATATTCACCCTGCGTCGGCACGGGGGTGGTTGACTGACCGGATGAATGTGCGCCGAGTGGTGACCGGACACGATGCATCCGGCAAGTCCGTGTTCGTCAGCGACGAGACCGTCGGACCCGTCGAGACCATGCTGATGCCGGGCTATCAGAACCATTCGCTGTGGGGCGCGGACACCACGCCGCAGTACCCCGACGACGGGTCGATGCCGCAGTGGCACAGCTACTTTCCGCCCGTCGGCGGGTTCCGGTTTGCGATCCTCACATTCCCCCCATTGTTCGGCAGCGAGGCGCCCGCCGATCTCGATGTCGAGGCGGCGCTGGCCGATGTGGAGGAGAAGATGCCTGGGATGCTCGGCTACATGGACCTATCGGATCCGGGCATGCACACCACCGACACCATCGACTTCGAGGTGGTGCTCGAGGGCACGGTCGTGCTCGAGCTCGACGACGGCGCGGAGGTGACATTGCGGGCCGGCGACACCGTCGTGCAGAACGGCACACGACACAGGTGGAAGAACCCGGCGGACACCCCGGCGCGCATGGCCGTATTCATCTGCGGCGCGACGCATGAGCGCGTGCCCGCGCGCTGATCACGAGCGCCGGACGCACAGACTGACTATCTCCGGTCGGCCATCGCCGTCGCGATGCTGCTGACCTCCTCGGCGCCGTGCCCGTCGGCCACGGCGACATCGACGTAACCGCGAAACACTTCGAGCATGCCCGCGTCAACGCCTGCGTCGTGTGACGCGGCGATCAGGTGTCGCACCGACACCGCGACCGAGGACACCGGCGCACTGCTGTCGCCGTGGCGGTTGTTCTCGACGCGTTCGACGAACTCCTCGAGGATCGGCGAGAGGATGCCGACGATGCCGAGCGCGTGGGGCAACAACTCGCTCGGCCCGATGCCGTTGGCCTTGGCAACTTCCATGGCGTGCATGAATCCGGACACCGACGTCCAGAACAGATCAAGAAGCGACATGTCGAACGCGGCCGCACGGCCGGTGTCTTCGTCAAGCCAGGTGGGTACGCCGAGCGTCGCGAAGACGTCTCGGTGTGCGTCGAAGATCTCGCGTGGCCCGGCGAAAAGGATGCTGGCCTCCGGTGTTCCGATCGTCGACGTCGGTGTCATGATCGCGCCGTCGAGATAGCGGCCGCCGCGGTGGGCGACGAGTTTCGCGGTCTGCCGGGCCCGGTCCGGAGTGTCGGAACTCAGGCCGACGATGACACGTCCGTCGGCGGCGTCGCCCGTCATCGCCAGGATCGAGTCGACGGCGTCGTGGTCGACCACGTTGATCAGCGTCAGGTCGCTGGCGGCGACGGCCGCCGCCGGGTCGGGCGCCACCACGGCGCCGCGCGCGCGTAGTGCCTCGGCTTTCGACGCCGTCCGGTTCCACACCGTCACGCGGTGGCCCTTGTCGAGCAGGGCACCCGAAAGTGCCTGTCCCATCGGGCCGAGACCCAATACCGAGACCGCGTTGGTCATGCTGCCACCTCAGGGTTCTTGATGCTCTCGATGACGCGGGCGACGCCGTCGGTGCCGTGGCCGGCGTCGATCTGGCGATGGATCAGTCGTTGCACCACATCGACGACCTCGGTGCTGATGCCCTGTGCACGGCTCGCCTCGACGATGTCGCTGATGTCCGAGAACTCGAGACTCTGCTGGCCGGGTACCGAGTAGTCCCCACCATCGATCACCTCGGCGTACTCGATGATGGAAGGTGCGACCGTGGTCAGCCAGTCGGCCGCACGGAGGGCGAAGTCCTTTGCGGGCACTCCGGCGGCACCAACCATGGCCGCGCCATGGAAGAACCCCGCGAACATCACGTACATCGCCGACAACAAGGCCAGGTCGTAAAGGGAAGCCATACCTGCGTCCTCACCGAAATATTCGGTAGCACCCCACAATTCGAGCAGCTTGCTGTACTCGTCGAAGATCCGCCGCGAGCCGCTGTAAAGGATTCTGGACTGCGGTGTGCCGATCATGCCCGGCGTCGCCATGATGCCGCCGTCGAGGTAGTCGACGCCGATGCCGTCCGCCCAGCGAGCCAGTTCTCGTGCGCCGTCGGGCGACGTCGTCGTGAGATTGATCAGGCAGCGGCCCGCGAGTCGGTCGGCGATCGGATCGAGCACCTCGTGCACCGACGCGTGGTCGAACAGGCACACGACGATCAGGTCCGCATCGACCGCGTCTTCGGCGGTGTGCGCGCGATGCGCGCCCGCGGCGACAAGCGGGTCCGCTTTGGTGACGCTGCGGTTCCAGACTGTCGTCGAGTGGCCCGCCGAAAGGGCGGCCTGCGCCAGTGCCGCGCCCATCTCACCCAAGCCGAGGAAACTCACCTTGTGCTGTGTCGTTGTCATGGCACCATCGTCGGTGGGACGCGGAGTTTTCGACAAGTACCCACTATTTGGTGCCATACTTACCGAGACGAAACTAATGGAGGTGAGCTGTGGCTTCTCTCGGCAAGTTCAGCTGCGGGCTGGACGCGGCGATGGCGGTGGTGGACGGAAAGTGGAAACCGTTGATCCTCTGGGAGCTCAAAGAAGGGCCCAAGCGCTTCAATGCACTGCATCGCAGTCTGACCGGGATTTCGCAGAAGATGCTGACCCAACATCTCAAGGAGTTGCAGCGCCACGGCGTGGTACATCGCGAGAGCTTCCACGAGGTGCCCCCACGGGTGGAGTATTCGATGACGGCCGCGGGTGAGGAATTGTTGGAGGCGCTCAACCCGCTCGGCGACTGGGCCACCAAACACATCGACCTGATCTGTACCGCCGAGGCGGGTTGACTCAGCTCTGGTGTTCGGCCAGCCAACGTTCGGCGCGCCGGGTCGAGGCCCGCGACAACCAAGCATCCTGGATCAGCTCGGTCAGTTCGACACGGCTGACTTCATTTAAGCGGCTGGTGCGCAACAGGACTGACGGATGTCCGTCAAAGCGCTCGGTGGTGAAGAACGGCGATTCGGGATCCTGGATCAGTGACAGCTTGTCGGCTTCGGATTCCACCCAGATCATCACCACGTCCGTGTAGCGCTCCCCGGTCTCGGGATCTGCGGCGTCGGGTTGCGGGGTCCGGAAGAACACGAATGACTTGCCACCGACCTGATAGATCGGATTGCCCTTGGGCCCCTCGATTCTCTTGGTGTGCGGCATGGACCCGGCGATCTCGTGGACGTCGCTGAGGCGGGCCGGACGGTCACGCATGCCGCTCCAATTTGTGCAGCACCACGTCGGACAGGGCCGCGTCGGCGACCGTCGCCGTCATATAGGTGCAGAACGGTTGGCGCCGTCGATCGGTCGGTGAGCCCGGATTCAACAGGCGCAGGCCACTTTTCGCGCGCGTGTTCCACGGAATGTGGCTGTGACCGAACACCAGCACATCGGTGTCGGGATACAACGCGGCCATCCGGGCCTCGCGACCGGTGGCCGCCCCCGTCTCGTGGACGACGGTGAACCGCACGCCGCCGAGCGTCACGTCGGCGCGTTCGGGCAGACGGCGGCGCAGTTCTGCCCCGTCGTTGTTGCCCCAGCAGGCCACCAGTCGCTTGGAGCGTGCCTCGAGCGCATCGAGGAGCGACGGATCGA
The DNA here is from genome assembly GCF_025345615.1 of Mycobacterium deserti. Taxonomy (GTDB): domain Bacteria; phylum Actinomycetota; class Actinomycetes; order Mycobacteriales; family Mycobacteriaceae; genus Mycobacterium; species Mycobacterium deserti. Next base: position 401,774 of record NZ_JAODWD010000006.1, on the reverse strand, counting down.
CCCAGTCACCGGCGTGGATCACGACGTCGGCGTCGCCGACCTCGTCCCACAGGCGGGCAGGCAGGTCGCGGGCGCGCTTGGGAACGTGGGTATCGGCGATGAGCAGCAGCCGCACGACTCCCAATTTAGCCACCCGAGACCGGTACCCAACCCGGCGGCGGATCCTCACCTACGCGACCGTCGACAGCTTCGCGAAGTAGATCGGCGTGGCCGGTGTGCCTTCCGTACTCCTCGATCAGGTCGCACAGCAGTCGGCGCAGGCTCGCGTGCTGCCCCTCGGCGTCCGACACGTGGACGAGCTGATCGAGTCCGCCACGGCCCAGCGCGTCGTCCAGGCGTGCGCGAGACCGCGCCACCGCGTCCTCCCAGAACGTGTAGAGCTGCTCCGGCAGGTCGTGTTCGGCGGACGTGAACTCCTAGTCGTCGGTGCCGTCCCACAAGGACTCCCACGGCTCGCCGACCGGATCGCCGGTGAGCTTGACGGTGAAGATGAAGTCTTCGGTGATCGCCAGGTGTTTGAGGAGCCCGCCGAGGGTGAGCGCCGAGGAGCCGACGCGTGTCCGCAGCCCGGCGGCGTCGAGATCGTCGGCCTTCCAGCGAAAGGTCGCGCGCAGCCGGTCCAGCGCACCGACGAGGTGTCCGAGTTCGTCGGCGGCCAGCGGAGGTTCCCAAGGTGTCTCGGTCATTACCCGCCACCGTAGGTCAGCTAAAGAGAGAGCGCGCCCGAAGGGATTCGAACCCCTAACCTTCTGATCCGTAGTCAGATGCTCTATCCGTTGAGCTACGGGCGCATGTGTTCAGTTGTATGGCCGACGAGTCAGCCCGGCGGAGGCGAGAGGATTTGAACCTCCGGTCCGCTTTAAGGCGGACAACTCATTAGCAGTGAGTCCCATTCGGCCGCTCTGGCACGCCTCCCGACGATTACCGCCGATCCGACAGCGTACACATCCGCGCTGCCGCCAGGCAAAGCGGAACAGCCTCACCCATAGACTGATCGCGTGCCCGCCCGCCTGCGACCCGAACTCGCGGACCTTCCCGCCTACACCCCGGGCAAGACCGTGCCGGGGGCGATCAAAATCGCGAGCAATGAGACGGTGCACGGCCCGCTGCCCAGTGTGCGGGCGGCGATCGAGCAGGCCACCGACACCATCAACCGCTATCCGGACAACGGCTACGTCGAGCTGCGCGAGCAGTTGGCCAAGAACGTCGGCGACGGAGCCTTCGCTCCGGAGAACATCTCGGTGGGCTGCGGGTCGGTCAGCCTCTGCCAGCAGTTGATCCAGATCACGTCGACCGTCGGCGACGAGGTGCTCTACGGCTGGCGCAGCTTCGAGATCTACCCGCTGCAGGTGCGCACCGCAGGTGCGACGGCCGTGGAGGTTCCGCTGCTCGATTACACCTACGACCTCGACGCGATGCTGGCGGCGATCACCGACCGGACGCGGTTGATCTTCCTGTGCAACCCGAACAACCCGACGAGCACGGTCGTCGATCCCGCCGCACTGGCCCGGTTCGTCGCAAAGGTGCCGTCGCACATCCTGATCGCGCTCGACGAGGCATACGTCGAATACATCCGCGAGCCGATGCGGCCCGATAGTTTCGGCCTGGTGCGTGCGCATCGGAATGTCGTTGTGCTGCGGACGTTCTCGAAGGCGTACGGCCTGGCCGGATTGCGCATCGGATATGCCGTCGGCGATCCGGACATCATCACCGCACTGGGCAAGGTCTACGTGCCGTTCACGGCGACGAGCGTGTCGCAGGCCGCCGCCATCGCGTCGCTGCAGGCAGCCGACGAGCTGCTGGCCCGCACCGACGCCGTCGTCGAGGAGCGGGGCCGGGTCACCGCCGCGCTGCGCAACGACGGCTACCTGGTGCCCGACTCGCAGGCCAACTTCGTCTGGCTGGCGCTGCCCGGGCGCGCGCAGGAGTTCGCCGCGGCCTCAGCCGACAACCGCATCATCGTTCGCCCGTACGGCGACGACGGCGTGCGGGTCACGGTCGCCGCGCAGCACGAGAACGACGCCTTCCTCGAATTCGCCCGAAGTTGGATCACATCCGGTTCTGCCCGACGTTCAGTAGGAGAGCAATGACCGACGCCCGCAAGACATTCTCGGCGCTCAAGGAGCGCACCGGTGAAATCGCCGACACCGAACTCGATGAGTTCTGGGACGCATTGCGGCCCGCGACCATCGACTTCATGATCGGCGAGTGGGCCGGCGGCGAGTTCCACACCGGTCACAAGGCCAACGGCTTCATGAAGCGGCTCAACTGGTTTGGGAAGACCTTCCACTCGGCCACCGAGGCAAAGCCGCTGATCTGCCTGGACGCCGACGGCAACAAGTTCAGCAACACCGAGGCGATGAAGGGCGAAGCGAGCCTGTGGATGGAGGAGTTCCGCGGCGAGGTGACCGCCTCTATGGTCTACGACGGGGCCCCGGTGCACGACCACTTCAAGGTCGTCGACGACAACGCCGTACTGGGCATCATGAACGGCAAAGGCGCGGTCGTCGACGGGCGGCACCTGTACTTCTACCTCGAGCGGGTCTAGGCGCTGCGGCCGGTGTAGGCCAGCAACCGCTCCAAGGCACCCGCATCGTCGGGTACCTCGATCGCATCGTCGAAACCGACGTTGACCCTGCCCTCCGGCGTGATGATCTTCTTCGCCAGGCCGAGCACATAGTCCGACAGTGAGTCCGGAACTGTGACCTCACGACCGAGCGCCGTCGCGTAATCCCATGCGTGCACAAGGAATTCGAGTGACAGAATGCCGACCATCACCTTGGCCGGCGCCTCGCCCTGTCCGAAGCTCACCGTGCCGTCGAGCCCGCGGCGCTTCCAGGCGTCCATCGTCGGGCGTGCCGCCACCACGACCTGCTCCTCGACGGATGCGTCGCGCTTGCGTTCCGGACATTGCGCGCCGGCCATCGCGCCGATGGTGGTGATCGAGTTCAGCAGATGATCGGTCAGTGCGGCAACGTCGAATTCCCGGCACGGCGTCTGCTTGTCCAGGTCATCTCGGGCGATGCCGTGAAGTACGTGCTGCAGAACGGCGAACGTCTTCTCGGCGGAACGAAGTTCGTCGGTGGGTGGTGAATCGGGTCCAGGACGCAAGTCGTCGGGCATGACGCCACGCTACGTCGCGCATGCGCATATCGTTGCCTTGATGAAGACGCATGTGCGGATGACGGCCGCGGCGCTGGTCCTCGTCGGTGTGACGACGGCATGCCAGCAGACCACCGAAGGCTCCGTCGCAATGACCACCGAGCCGGGCCCTCCGCTCACGTCCAGCCCGCGAACGCCGTCAAGCACCGTGCCCGGCCTGCCCGGACTGCCCGGCCTCCCGATTCCCGGCATCCCGCTGCCGACGCGCAACACCGACCTACCCGTGGTCCCCGCACCGCCGAACGCCCTGAGCATGACGTGTACCGAGTTCAACGAGCTCGACGAGGCCACCCGCGTCGCGGTGATCCGCGAAATCCTGAAACAGGAGAACAACCCGCTGGGTCCCGACGGCGAGAGCATCGGTCAGATGCTCGTCGAAGCGGCCTGCCAGTTCCTTCCTCAGGCCACCGTGAACGAGGTCCTGCTCGGGGCTCCGCCGCCCTAACCGGGTCCTCGCACGAGCGCTCACCGTCACGCACTAGCGTGCTGCCCATGGCCGAAACGTATGAGTCCGTCACCGTCGACATCTCCGACCACGTCGCGCAGGTCACGCTGATCGGCCCGGGCAAAGGCAATGCGATGGGGCCCGCATTCTGGGCGGAGATGCCTGAGGTGTTCGCCACCCTCGACGCCGACCGGGATGTCCGGGCGATCGTGTTGACCGGATCGGGCAAGCACTTCAGCTACGGCCTTGACCTACTCGCGATGGGTGGCTCGCTGGCCGGCGTGATGGCCGACGGCGCCACCGCGCGCCCGCGCGCCGAATTCCACGCCACCGTCCTTCGCATGCAGGGCGCGATCAACGCCGTCGCCGACTGCCGCACTCCGACAATCGCGTCGATACACGGGTGGTGCATCGGCGGCGGCGTCGACCTGATCTCGGCCGTCGACATGCGCTACGCCAGCGCCGACGCGAAGTTCTCGGTGCGTGAGGTCAAGCTGGCGATCGTCGCCGATGTCGGCAGCCTTGCCCGGCTGCCGCTGATCCTTTCCGACGGCGACCTCCGTGAACTCGCGTTGACCGGCAAGGACATCGACGCGGCGCGGGCCGAGAAAATCGGCTTGGTCAACGGGGTGTACGACGACGCGGAGGCGACGCTGGCCGCCGCGCACGCCACCGCCGCCGAGATCGCCGCAAACCCACCGCTCGTCGTCAACGGCATCAAGGACGTGCTCGACCAGCAGCGCATCGCCAGGGTGTCGGAGAGCCTGCGCTATGTCGCGGCGTGGAACGCCGCCTTCCTGCCGTCCAAGGATCTGTCCGAGGGGCTCAAGGCGACGTTCGAGAAGCGGCCGCCGGAATTCACCGGAGAATAGTCACACCCGAGGGACAGGCGTCCAGCCGAGTTCGGCCTTGGCCTTGGCGTTGGACAGCGGCAGCCAGGTCGCGCCGAACGCCGTGGCGGGGTAGCTCGCCACCAGGCCGACGAGCCGGTGCGAAACCGGCAGTGGCCGTGGGCGACCGACTTTCGCGGACAGCTCTCGCACGTAGCCGGCGAACGGTTGCGGACGGTCGTCGACAATGTTGTAGATCTGCCCGCCGCGGCCCTTGCCGAGCGCCTCGGCCGTCGCGGTGGCGACATCGTCGATGTGGATCCACGAGGCGATGCCCGGACCTGTCATCGCGGGCAGTGCCCACCACTTCGCCAACCTGACGAACAGTTCGTCGTGCGGCACCCCGGGCCCGTAGAAAGCGCCGTAGCGCAACACAATTCCCTCGGTGTCGCTGTGCTCACCCGATGTCAGCACAGCCTGTTCCATGCCGCGCAGCGCGGCGAGCATCGCCTCGCCACCCTTCGGCGGCGGCCCCGGGTAGGGATCGGACTCGTCCATCATGGCGGGTCCCGACGTCGGATAGCCGTAGGCGAACATCACTGACTCGGCGACGATTCGGCGTACTCCGGCATGCTGGGCGGCCGCGAAGAGGTTCGGCGCGCCCTGTCCCCATAGTTTGCGGGCGGGCTCGAAGTCCTTGATGCGCTTGGGTCCGTACTTCGGCAACGTGGTCAGCAGGCTGACGACGACCTCGGGCTCGATGTCGGTCATCACCGAGTCGAGGTGCCTTCGATCGAAGACATCGGCCACCACCGGTTTGGCGCCTTCCTGCTCGATCTGCGGCGTCTTCTCCGGCCGACTGGTCAGCCCGACGACGTCATGGCCGCGTCTGTTCAGTTCGCGCAGCAGGGCAATTCCGGGCACACTCGTCGCGCCCGCCACCATGACACGCATCAGAGCCTGCGCTCTGAGACAGCGGTTACCCGCAGCGCCGCGGCCAGGATCACGGTGGTCGCCACCAGACCGCCCGCCTCCAGCCAGCCGACGAGATCGCCTGCGCCGTGGTGGGGATCGATGATGTGGCTGAGGGCGTGCAGCGCCCAGTGCAGCGAGGCGAAGGCGAGCGCGGGGACCCTCCACGACACCCGCCGAACGGCCGCAAGAAGCAATAGTCCCTGCGGAATCTCGAACGTCGCGTTGTCGAAGATGTAATGGTCGTTGCGAACGCCGAATGTGCCGAGGGTGTCGAAGAACGGCCCAGGCAAGAACATCATGAACAGCCCGATGGCCAGGGCGTACACCCCGAACACGATCAGGGTCACCTCGACGAACCCGACTCTTGTGCGGATGGGTGTCGTTGTCATACGTTCACGCTAGATCGTCACTGGCCTCAAGATAGGCACCACTTCCATGACAATTTCGGGTACCACTTCGGGGCCGGAGTTGCTCCTCGAGCTGGACCGCGACAGCCAAGACCCACTGCATCGCCAACTCGCGAACGGCCTGCGCGAGGCGATCAGATCCGGCCGGCTCGCCCCGTACACCCGGCTGCCGTCGACGCGGGTACTGGCATCCGACCTCGGAGTGTCTCGCCGGCTCGTCGTCGACGCGTACGGACAGCTCGCCGCCGAGGGCTTCCTGCTGAGCAGGCACGGGTCCGGCACCCGGGTGGCCACAGTGGACGCGGCCAGCAGTCGCGGTCGCGCTGCCGTCGAAGCGTCGACGCGCTATGACGTCGATTTCCTGCCTGGATCACCGGACCTGTCCAGCTTCCCGCGCAATGCATGGCTTCGGGCACTGCGACAGGGCCTGGCCGGCCTCGAGTCGGACGCGTTCGGGTACGTGGCGCCGAAGGGACTGGGCGTGACGCGGCTTGCGGTAGCCGATTACCTGCGACGCACCCGCGGCGTGCTGGCCGACCCGCAGCAGATCGTCCTGTGCTCCGGCGCGACGCAAGCAGTCGCACTGCTGGCGCAGGTGCTGCGGGGGACGCCACTGGCCATGGAGGACCCGGGCTTCTGGTTCCATCGAATGGTGCTGCGCCACAACGGTATCGAGCCACTGGCGGTGCCGGCTGATGATGACGGCCTCGATGTCGACGCGCTCGTTGACTCCGGCGCGCAAGCGGTGCTCACCACTCCCGCGCATCAGTCCCCCACCGGTGTCGTACTGTCGGCGGCTCGCCGCACCACACTGATGGAGTGGGCCCGCGCAGGCAACCTGATCATCGAGGACGACTACGACGCCGAGTACCGGTACGACCGCGCGCCCGTCGGTGCACTGCAGGGCATCGCGCCCGACCGGGTGGTGTATGTGGGCTCGACGAGCAAGACCCTGGCGCCCGGCCTGCGGATCGGCTGGATGGTGCTACCACCGTCGCTGGTGAACGCTGTTGTCCTGCACAAGAGTTTGGCCGACACCGGCAGCTCGGTGATGGACCAGGTGGCCTTCGCGTACTTGTTGCAGTCCGGCGGTTATGACCGGCATCTACGGCAGATGCGCAGGCGATATCTCATGCGCCGCAATGCACTGCGGGATGCGCTTGCGCGTTATCTCCCGCAGGCTACGGTGCTCGGCGCGGCGGCGGGTGTGCATCTCACCATCCGCCTTCCCGACGGTACGTCGACCGATGACCTGGTGCGACGCGCGGCCGACATGCGGGTCCGGGTGGAGGCCCTGGCGCCGTGCTACGCCGAACCCGCCACGGCCCCCGCGGGTTTGATGCTTGGCTATGCAAACCTCACCGAATCGCAGATCGTGCGAGGCGTGCAGGTGTTGGCTAAGGCGTTGCCCGTATAGCCGCCGAAAAGTCATCGCGCTGCACAGCGGTGGCGGAGGGATTTGAACCCCCGGACGGTGTTAGCCGTCTCTCGCTTTCAAGGCGAGTGCATTAGGCCGCTCTGCCACGCCACCGCCGACAAGCGTACGACGCACTAGACCCGGCCGAGTTTGGCGGGCGGTGCCCCGGCTTTGAGCGCGACGCTGATGCGACGGCAGTTCTCGCCCATCGCGGCGATCTGCGGGCGCGACAGCCTGCCGAGAAAATGCGCTCGTACGCCCTCCCCGTACGTCGCCATGGCCTCCCGCACCGCGACCCTGCCGTTGTCGGTGATGCTGGCCAGCACCCCACGGCCGTCCTCGGGGCTGGCTTCGCGCCGCACCAGGCCCTGTAGCTCCAGTCGACGAATCTGCCGTGTGACTCTGCTGGGCAGCGACATCAGCGCCTCGGCCAGATCTCCCATCCGCGCCGACCCGGTCCCGGACTTATCCAGCATGTCGAGCAGCCGCACATCGTTGAGAGTCAATTGATGCGCGTCCACCAGCGACCGGTTCAAGGTCGCGTACAACCGCAGCGCGGAGTCGAGGAAGTTTTGCCACGACCTCTGCTCCGCGATGTCTAAGCCGGGCATATCACTTGCTGTACGACCGGCGATGATCCCCTCCATCTCGTAATGGTAAAGGCTGCCAACATTGCTGGGAAGAGAAACTGACAGGAACTGCCAAACTGTTTTTCGAGGCTGGAAGGCAGGTAGTAGCGTTGTTTGAATGCATTCCATCGTGGTCGAATCCGACGGTCGGCTGAGCTGGCGCGAAGTACCCGACGCCGCGCCACGCCGCGGCGAAGTGCTCATCAAGGTGGACACCGCGGGGGTCAACCGGGCGGACCTGTTGCAGGCCGCGGGCAAGTACCCGCCGCCACCGGGCGCCAGTGAGACCCTCGGCCTTGAGGTGTCGGGGACGGTTGCCGAACTGGGCGACGGCGTCGCCGACTGGTCGGTCGGGCAACCGGTGTGCGCATTGCTCGCCGGCGGCGGCTATGCGGAGTTCGTCGCGGTCCCGTCCGCGCAGGTCATGCCGGTTCCCGACTCGGTGGACCTGTCACACGCCGCGGGGCTCCCGGAGGTGGCGTGCACCGTGTGGTCGAACCTGGTGATGACGGCGCATCTGCGCCCCGGTCAGCTCGCGCTGATCCACGGCGGCTCCAGCGGCATCGGAACGCACGCAATCCAGGTGTGCCGCGCGCTCGGTTGCCGGGTCGCGGTGACCGCGGGCGCCGTCAACAAGATGGACTTGTGCGCCGAGCTCGGCGCAGAGATCACCATCAACTACCGCGAAGAAGACTTCGTCGAACGGATTCGCGCCGAGACCGACGGCGCGGGTGCTGACGTCATCCTCGACATCATGGGCGCCGCTTATTTGGACCGCAATGTGGATGCGCTGGCGCAGGACGGCCGCGTCGTCATCATCGGCATGCAGGGCGGCGTCAAGGCAGAGCTGAACATCGGCAAGCTGTTGGGCAGGCGCGCGGGCGTCATCGCCACGGCACTGCGCAGCCGCCCGGTGTCCGGCCCGGGCAGCAAAGGCGAGATCGTCGCCGACGTGGTGGCCAACGTGTGGCCGATGATCGCCGACGGCCGGGTCCGCCCGATCATCGGCGCCGAGTTCGGCATCGACCAGGCCGGCGCCGCGCACGAACTGCTCACGTCGGGCGACGTGAGCGGGAAAGTGCTTCTGCGAGTCGGCGGTTAGCCCGGTAAGCCCGTTGGCTAAGCCGACAGGTCAGCCCAGCGAGGCCAGCGCACGGACCAGCTGGTCGACTTCGGCCGTCGTGGTGTAGTGCGCGAGCCCTACGGTGACCGCGCCGCCGACGTCGTTGACACCGATCACGTCGAGCACCCGGGAGCTTGCGTTGGAAATCGCGAGAATGCCGTTGTCCGCCAGCCGCTGGACCACCCGCTCGGCCGGCACGTCGCTGACCGCAAAACTGAGCACCGGGATCCGTGCCTCGGGGGTGCCGATCACCATCACCGTCGACAGCGAGCGTAGCGAAACCAGGAGATAGTCGAACAACCGGTTCATATACGACGCGGCCGATTGCATTGACACAGCGAGTCTTTCACGCCTAGAACCGCGCGCGGTCTCGTCGAGCGAGGCCAGGTAGTCGATACTGGCGACCACACCACCGAGCAGGCCGAACTGATGAGCGCCGACCTCCAGCCGGGCCGGACCGGTGGCATACGGGTTGAGCGACACCGAGCTGAAGGAGTCGATGACCGAAGGATCGCGGAACACGAGCGCGCCGATCGGCGGCCCGCCCCACGCGATCGCGTTGACCGCCACCACGTCCGCCTCGATCTCGTTGATGTCGATCAGTTGATACGGCGCGGCCGCGGAGTGGTCGACGACGACCAGGCCACCGTTGTCGTGGGCCAACTTCGTCACCGCCCGCAGATCGGTGAGGGTGCCCAGGGTCGATGATGCCGAGGCGATTGCGACCAGGCGGGTGGGCTGGGTGAGCAGCGCCTCCCACTGCCAGTTCGGCAGTTCCCCGGTTTCGATGTCGACCTCGGCCCACTTCACCTTGGCGCCGTAGCGATTGGCGGCGCGCAACCACGGCGCGATGTTGGCCTCGTCGTCGAGCCGGGTGACGACCATCTCGTAGCCGAGCCCCACCCGCGACGACGACGCGTCGGCGAGCGAGGTCAGCAGCACCGCTCGGTCAGCGCCGAGCACGACTCCGCTCGGGTCGGCGTTGACCAGATCAGCGATTGCCTGGCGGGCGGCGCCGAGCACCGCGGCGCTGCGTTGCGCAGACGGGTGCGGGCCTACGGGCGTCGGCATCGAGCCGCGGAACGCGGTGGACACCGCTCTGGCCACCGCATCGGGCAGCAGCATGCCGTTCTGGGCGTCAAAATGGAACCAACCATCGCCCAACGACGGGTGCAAGCCCCGCACCCGGGCGACGTCGTATGCCATGCCAGCCCACCTTAAGAGCGTCAGTTGAATGGACAAACCGACACGATTTGGTCAGTGCCCGACGGCGCCTTTCGACGCCCATGCCGTACTCGGACCGGATCACCTGGGCAGCCATACTAGTCCAGTGAGCTTCGGGTTCGGAGCGCTAATCGCACTGTCGTTGCTGGTTGACCGCCGAGCAATCCACGTGCGCGCCGCTCGGCAAACCTGTCCGGCCGCCGTCCCGGTCGGTCCCGCCCTGCCTTTCGGCGTGCCCGCTCGAGGGGTCACTTCCTACGGCGCACTCGAAATTCCGTGAGGCGCATTTCGCGCGTTGTTTGCTCTCGCGATCATGACCGCTGGAGTCGTTTGTTTGCGGATGCTTTCGGGGCGGTTTTCGCGGCCCCGATGCCGCGACGACGGGCGTATCGGGCGCCAATCACCAGCAGGCCGGTGGCGCGGGGGCTCGTGGTGCCCGACGAGATAGTGTCGCTAGATGCGTCGCGGCTACGAACGGCGCAGGCGCCACCTCATAAGACGGTCACAGCAGGGAATCTCTGGGAGATGACGATCAACAACGACGACGACAACATCGAGATCATCGGCGGCGACCCAGGTGCGTCGGGCGAGGACGCGGACAGCAAGTCGCTGACCGACCTCGTCGAGCAGCCGGCGAAGGTGATGCGCATCGGAACGATGATCAAGCAACTGCTCGAAGAGGTGCGGGCGGCTCCGCTCGACGACGCGAGCCGCACCAAGCTGCGCGAAATCCACAAGGCCAGCATCTCCGAGCTCGAGGAAGGCCTCGCGCCCGAACTCCGCGACGAGCTCGAGCGGCTCACGCTGCCGTTCACCGAAGAAGGCGTGCCCTCCGACGCCGAGCTGCGCATCGCCCAGGCACAGCTCGTCGGGTGGCTCGAAGGCCTGTTCCACGGCATCCAGACCGCGCTGTTCGCCCAACAGATGGCCGCGCGCCAGCAGCTGGAACAGATGCGTCAGGGTGCGCTGCCGCCCGGCGTCGGCGGACCGCCAGGGCAGCGCGGCGGAACCGGGCAGTACCTGTAGGAGCCGGTGTGGCAGTCCCGCAGATCGAGACGCGCGATGCGTGGGTGGAGTTTCCCATCTTCGACGCCAAGACGCGCTCGTTGAAGAAGGCGTTCCTCGGCAAGGCCGGCGGAGCGATCGGACGCAACGCGTCCAATGTCGTCGTCATCGAGGCGTTGCGGGACATCACGATGTCGTTGAAACTCGGCGACCGGGTGGGCTTGGTGGGCCACAACGGCGCGGGCAAGTCGACGCTGCTGCGGCTGTTGTCGGGGATCTATGAGCCCACCCGCGGGACGGCGACGGTAACCGGCCGGGTGGCACCGGTGTTCGACCTCGGCGTCGGCATGGACCCGGAGATCTCCGGCTTCGAGAACATCATCATCCGCGGGCTGTTTCTCGGTCAGACGCGCAAGCAGATGCTGGCGAAGGTCGATGAGATCGCGGAGTTCACCGAACTCGGTGACTACCTGTCGATGCCGCTGCGCACGTACTCGACCGGCATGCGGGTGCGCCTGGCGATGGGTGTGGTGACGAGCATCGATCCGGAGATTCTCCTGCTCGACGAGGGCATCGGCGCGATCGACGCCGAGTTCCTGAAGAAGGCGCAGACGCGACTGGCCGCACTAGTCGAGCGCTCCGGAATCCTGGTGTTCGCCAGCCATTCCAACGAGTTCCTGGCCCGGCTGTGCAAGACGGCGATGTGGATCGATCACGGCACGGTCAAGATGACAGGCGAGATCGAGGACGTCGTGCGCGCGTACGAGGGCGAGGACGCGGCCCGGCACGTGCGGGAGGTGCTCGACGAGCACCGAGGCGATTGGTCGCCGACGAACGACTCCCGCGGCGACTGGACTGCAACGGCGCCCGATGCCTGAGACGGTCTGCGCCGTAGTGGTCACCCACCGGCGTCCGGACGAACTGGTGAAATCGCTGGAGGCGCTGTCGGCGCAGTCCCGCCGGCCAGACCACCTCGTGGTCGTCGACAACGACGCCGATCCACAGGTCGCCGATCTGGTAGCCGGCCAGCCGATACCGACGACGTACCTTCCGTCCCGCCGAAACCTGGGCGGCGCAGGAGGTTTCGCGCTGGGCATGCTGCACGCGCTTGCGTCCGGAGCGGACTGGGTGTGGCTGGCTGACGACGACGGGCGGCCTGCCGACTCCGAGGTGCTGAGCACTCTGCTGGCGTGTGCGGGGGATCACCGGCTGGCCGAGGTGTCGCCGATGGTGTGCGATATGGACAACCCTTCGCGGCTGGCCTTTCCTTTGCGACGCGGCCTGGTATGGCGGCGCGAGGTCAGCGAATTGCGCACGGGTGCCGACGATCTGCTGCCCGGCATCGCGTCGCTGTTCAACGGGGCACTGTTCGCCGCATCGACTCTGGAGGCGATCGGCGTTCCCGATCTGCGGCTGTTCGTCCGCGGCGACGAGACCGAACTGCACCGCCGTCTGGTGCGCTCCGGGCTGCCGTTCGGCACCTGTCTCGAAGCGGTATATCTGCATCCCCAGGGTGGCGACGAGTTCAAGCCGATTCTGGGCGGGCGGATGCACGCCCAGTATCCCGACAACGCGGCCAAGCGGTTCTTCACTTATCGCAACCGGGGCTACCTGCAGTCGCTGCCCGGAATGCGCAAGCTGGTGGTGCAGGAGTGGGCCCGGTTCGGCTGGTATTTTCTGGTGTCGCGCCGCGATCCGGCCGCGCTGATGGAATGGATTCGCTTGCGGCGCTTGGGCCGTCGGGAGAAGTTCGGGAGGCCTGAACAGTGACTTTCACCGACGCCGCCGCGCAGTCGCGGACCATGGGCCGCGCGTGGGGCGACTTGGTTGCCGGCTTCGGCAAGCGCGAACTGTGGCTGCACCTGGGCTGGCAGGACATCAAGCAGCGGTACCGGCGGTCAGTGCTGGGACCGTTCTGGATCACGATCGCGACGGGCGCCACCGCCGTGGCGATGGGGCTGCTCTATTCGAAGCTGTTCAAGCTGCCGCTCGAGGAGCACCTGCCCTACATCACTCTGGGCCTGATCGTCTGGAACCTCATCAATGCCGCGATTCTCGAGGGCGCGGACGTGTTCGTCGCCAACGAGGGTTTGATCAAACAACTTCCGACGCCGTTGTCCGTACACGTCTACCGGCTGGTGTGGCGGCAGATGATCCTGTTCGCGCACAACATCATCATTTACGTCATCATCGCGATGATCTATCCGAAGCCGTGGACGTGGACCGACCTCGCGGTGATTCCGGCACTGGTCCTCCTCATGCTCAACTGCGTGTGGGTCGCATTGTGTTTCGGCATTCTGGCGACCCGTTACCGCGACATCAGCCCGCTGCTCGTCAGCCTGGTCCAGTTGCTGTTCTTCATGACGCCGATCATCTGGAACGAGGCAACGCTGCAGCAGCAGGGGGCGGGCGGCTACGCCAAGATCATCGAACTCAACCCGCTGCTTCACTACCTGGACATCGTGCGGGCACCGTTGTTGGGCGCCGACCAGGAGCTGCGCCACTGGGTGGTGGTGCTGGTGCTGACGGCGATCGGCTGGGTCTTCGCCGCGTTCGCGATGCGGCAGTATCGCGCCCGCGTCCCGTACTGGGTCTGACGCGCGAATTCTGAGGTGGGTGTGCGTGTCCGCGCACCGTCTCCACCGAGCTGGAGCGTCGACTGGACGGCCAAAGGCGGCCGATAGCCGCGCGCCGGTCGCCGCTCGTCACGCAGTCCGGCGCCTTCTACTGACTTGTCCCGCGGTCCGGCGACGCGGGTTCGCGGACCGCTCGGGCCAGAACCTGCGGGCCGGAGGTCAGCGCCCTTCGCCACGGTGCGACGCCGTCGATCTCGATTTCGATCGAGATGGACAGGACCGTCCGGATGAGAACGATCAGCCCCAAGATGGCGGCATCCTCCATGGACGGTGTCGAGGTGACGGTCTTGACGATGTCCGCCGCGACGAGCAATTCCAAACCAAGCAGGATGGACCCGCCCAACGCATTTCGCAGCGTCTTGAAAGCGCGATCGCCGTCGGCGGTGCGCCGCCACGTACGCGCGGCGAGCGCGAACGCGAGTAGGAAACCGATGACCATCGATGAAACGCCGAGCACCTCAAACGTTCTCGTGGCCAGTTCGAAATATTCGACTACACGCACCTCTCGAGGCCTCCCAGCCGGTGCTCCTCGGCGATCACTTTCACCGGGCAGAACAGTAGGAGGCCCCACCTGTGCAGGAAGCGGTTTCGGCCGAACTGGCCGTCCGTGCGGAACGTGCCGTCAACCGCGTTTCGCTGCCGACCCGCCCCCGTTTCGAACCGGCGCATCGCTTGTCGGGCTCGGCTCCCAGGCGGAGACTCGGGGAATCCAGCGCGGCACATGACGGCGGTACTCGTCATACTGCTCGCCGAACCGCCGACGCAGGTGCGGTTCCTCGACAGCGCGGATGGCGATCAGCACCGCGGTGAAGAAGACGGCGAACCACGCGAGCAACCACGGCGACGCCCAGGCGAGTGCGGCGCCGATCTGAATACAGAACACGCCCGTCATCATCGGGTTGCGCACATGTCGGTACGGGCCGGTCACGACCAGTTTGACCGGTGATCCGATGGCCAGCGTGCCCTCACCGACGCGGTCGAACAACACCACCGTCCACGTCAGCATGAACATTCCGAAGGCGATCGCCAGGCCGCCGACGACGGCCAGGAGCGCGCCCGAAACGCTGCCGAGATCCGGTGCCCTCAGCCCGGTGAGCGCGCCGATCGAGACCGGGATGAACACAGTCATCGTCGCCGGCGCGAGGAGTACCGAGAGCAGATGCCGCCACCAGAGTCGTCGTCGAGCCATGTCGAACCTCCTTGTTCAACGCTTGCTGAAGAACGATCGTACGACGCGGTCACCACGAAGGTCAACAGGCGTTGAAGTACGCTGCGAGACATGGCGGAACGCCAGAGAACCGGCCGCTGGCGTACCGGTCAGGAGAACAAGAAGCGCGTCATCGCCGCTGCCCGGGAACATTTCCGGCGCGGCTACGAGCAGGCCACCGTGCGCAACATCGCGGCCGACGCCGGCGTGGATGTCGCGATGGTCTACTACTTCTTCGGAAATAAGGAGGGCTTGTTCACCGCGTCAGTGCTCGATGTCCCCGAGCATCCGCTGCACCAACTGCCGCTACTGCTCGACGACGGGACCGCCCACATCGGCGACCGGTTGGTCCGCGCGTTCCTCGAGCGTTGGGACGCCGGCGACACGTTCGAGCCGCTACTGACGGTGTGGCAGTCAGCGGCCATCCAGCCCCTGGCACGCAAGCTGCTTCACGACACCCTGGCCGGGCCGGTGGCCGAGCGCATCTCCGCCGAATTCGGCGTGGAGGACGCGGTGCTGCGGGTCGAACTCGTGACCGTCCACCTGATGGGCTTGGCCTTCGCGCGGTACCAGCTGCGGATCGAACCGATTGCGTCCACGTCCGTCGACGATCTGGTGGCGTGGATCGGCCCGACAGTGCAGCGCTACCTCACCGGCGAAGTCCGCGGAACCCTAGAGCCGACCGACGGCGTTATGCACATATGACTATCCCGCCATATCAACCACCCTCGGGCTCACCGCCTGGGCCCGGCAACTCGCTGCTGTGTCCGAAGTGCGCCGGCGTCATGAAGACCTACGAGCGAAACGGCATCCACCTCGAGCAGTGCGACAGCTGCCGCGGGATCTTCCTCGATTTCGGCGAGCTCGAGGCGCTGACGCAGATGGAGAACCGCTTCGTGCAGGCCGCGCCCCCACCACCGCAGTCCGGCTACGGCTACGGTCAGGGCCCCGGCTGGGGTCATCGAGGCAACAAGCACTACCGCAAGCAGGGCTTCGGGCGGCTGTTCTTCTCCAGCTAGTCGCCAACGACCTGTTACGACATGCGGCGACAGGCCGCCAGCAGTAGCTCGTCGTCGGGATGATGCGCCGCCGCCTGCACAACGGCTGCGCGCGCGAACGGTTCCACCACCGGCCACGGGTCGCCTACGGGCACCGCCGGACCACCCGCGCCGCGATACGCGTCGAGGAACGCGAACCAGTCGGCGTCGGGGATGAGACCAGCCGCCCAGAAACCGGCGGGACGCGCGAGGTCCCAAGCGGGATCGCCGACGCCGAGATCGTCGACATCGATCAGCAGCCACGGCCCGCCGGCGGTTCGACGCCCGAGTTGGCCGAGGTGCCAGTCACCGTGCACCAGCGCCGCGGGCCGATCGGGTGAGCCCGTCCGCCACGCCTGGTCTGGGAGCGTCGCGGCGGCACGCCTGACAGTCACGTCATGAGTCTGGCGCACCATGCGTCGCAGCCGCTGGGGCCACCCGTGCGGTGGCATTCGCCGGGTCACGACCTCGCGATGAAGGGCGGCGAGCAGCCGCCCGGCGTCGGCCCATGGCAGGTGATCCGGTTGCTGCGCAACAGTTTCCACGCGTGGCCACCTGGTGCGCAGACGGCCGCCGACACGCTCGGGTGCCATGCCGAGCGGAGAAAGCAGCGAACCCGACTCCGCGGCGGTGCGGAGCCGGGTCGCAAGTGCCCTCGGGTCGGTACCCGGCCGGTGCAGCTTGTAGACCACGTCGCCGTCGACGATGATCTCCGCACCGGACCGGGTCTGCACCCCTGAACCGTATTTGTGACGTGACGGCTGCAGTCGGAAACTCACGCCACTTTCGGTTCCAAGCCGTTACTTCAACGCCGCCCGCGGCTCCTGGCGGATGGTGACGTTGATGCGGTTCCACGCATTGATGGTGACCGCCGCTGCGATGACCTGGCCGAGTTCGCGATCCGAGAAGACCGCCGCCGCACGGGCATACACGTCATCAGGCACGTGACCGTTGTGCAGCTCGGTGATCGACTCGGTCAGCGCCAGCGCGGCCCGCTCGCGTTCGGAGAAGATGTCGCCCGCCTCTTCCCACGCCGCGATCAGGTCCAGCTTCTGCTGGCTGATGCCGTGTTTGCGCGCGTCCACGAGATGCATGTCGAGGCAGAACGCGCAGTGGTTGATCTGCGAGGCGCGGATTTTGATCAGCTCGCCGAGTTCGACGTCGACATCCTTGGCCGACGCGGCGCTCAGCGCCAGCATCGCCTCGAGCAGTTCGGGCGAGGACTTGTAGATCTTGAGGCGATCGATGGGTGCTTGGGTTTCCAATGTCTGCGTCATGATCACCACGCTAGTGCGCAAAAGCCCATCAGCATGGTTCAATCGAGCGGTGGGTTCATGGGCCAATCTCGAGCCGAAGGCGCCGGTACACAGCCGCGATCTCCACCTCGACCTACGCGAAGCCATCACGCCTGGGGCCCGCGGCGCGCGAGACCTACTGCTCACCGCCCTTCGCGACGCCGTGCGCTCGGGCCGACTGGCGGCCGGCACCATGCTGCCGCCCTCACGAAGCTTGGCGGCCGACCTCGGACTGGCCCGCAACACCGTCGCCGAGGCCTACGCCGAACTTGTCGCCGAGGGATGGCTGGCCTCCCGCCAGGGAGCAGGCACCTGGGTGGTCAACAACGGCGGCCCCGCCGTGCCCGCCCGTTCGCGCGGTGTTCGCGCCGTCCCCACCCACAACCTCATGCCGGGCTCGCCCGACGTTTCGGAGTTCCCCCGAAGCGAGTGGATCGCCTCCACACGCCGCGCTCTGACGAACGCGCCAACCGAGGCACTGCGGATGGGCGACCCGCGCGGCCGACCCGAGTTACGCGAAGCCGTCGCCGAATACCTCACGCGCGCACGCGGAGTGCGGACCTCCGCGGACGCCGTCGTCATCTGCGCCGGCACCCGGCACGGCGTCGAGATCCTCACCCGGGCTTTCCGGGGTGACCGACCGATCGCGGTAGAGGCGTACGGACTCTTCATATTTCGCGACGCCATTGCCGCGTTGGGCATGGCAACCACGCCCATCGGCGTCGACCAGGACGGCGCGTGTGTGGCAGATCTCGACAATCTCGACGTACCCGCCGCGCTGCTCACCCCCGCACACCACAGCCCACTCGGCATGCCGATGTCACCGTCGCGGCGTACCGCGGTCGTCGAGTGGGCTCAGCGCACCGACGGATACGTCATCGACGACGACTACGACGGTGAGTTCCGCTACGACCGCCAACCCGTCGGCGCGCTGCAGGCGCTGTGTCCGGACCGGGTGGCCTACCTGGGTTCGGCGAGCAAGAGCCTGTCGCCCGTCCTGCGGCTCGGGTGGATGGTGTTACCGAGCGACCTCGTCGAACCGGTCCTCGACGCCGCCGGCGGCGACCAGTTCTACGTCAATGCCATCGCCCAGTTGACAATGGCCGACTTCATCACCAGCGGAAGCTACGACAAGCACATCCGTCGCATGCGCATCCGGTACCGGCACCGCCGCGACAGACTCGTCGACGCTCTGGCCCCGTTCGACATCGGAATCAGCGGTCTGAACGCCGGGCTCAACATGCTGCTGACGCTCCCCGACGGCGCGGAACACGAAGTGCTGCAACGCGCCGGCGAGGCGGGCATCGCGCTGCAGGGCCTGTCGATCATGCGCCATCCGCTGGCCGGGCCGGAGGTCGCGCGGCCCGACGGCATCATCATCGGCTTCGGCACACCCGCCGAGCATGGGTTCGCCGCGGCCGTGGACGCATTGTGCAATGTGCTCCGCTCCAGCGGCTTGGCTCGCTAGGACACATCCCCGTCCACGTAGAACCATTGACGCGCCCGCACCGCAAAGCGGGACAGCTCGTGAAGCGTCCCGGTTCGCCGGCCTTCGCGATGGTGCGCCCGGAACTCCACCTCGCCCTGCTCGTCGCCGGGATCGCCGTCGACGCAACGGACGATCTCGAGGCCCGTCCACACGATATCGGGATCGACCGCGACGCTTTCCGGGCGCGTCCGGGGATGCCACGTCCGCCACAGGTAGTCGGCGTCTCCGACCGCATACGCGCTGTAGCGCGACCGCATGAGCTGCTCGGCGGTCTCCGCCTGCCGCTCACCGGTATGCAGCGGCAGGCAACAGCGACCGAGCTGCGCGCCGCTGCCGCACGGGCAGAGGTCGTCGTGTCGCACCGTCACAGTGTGCCCGTAAGCTGCCCCGGTGGCCGAGCCGCCGATGCAGCCGAATCTGAGCCTGGCGACCCAGGCGTGGCGATTCGTCGTCACCGGCGGGTTCTCCGCCGTGGTCGACTTCGGGTTGTACATCGCACTGCTGGCGGTCGGGCTGCACGTCAACATCGCCAAGACGATCAGCTTCATCGCGGGCACCACGACCGCGTATCTGATCAATCGGCGCTGGACTTTCCAGGCGCCGCCCAGCACCGCCCGCTTCATCGCGGTGTGCGTGCTGTACGCGCTGACCTACACGGTGCAGGTCGGCATCAACTACCTCTTCTACACGACATGGGACGACAAGCCATGGCGGGTTCCGGTGGCGTTCGTCATCGCGCAGGGCACCGCGACGGTCATCAACTTCGTCGTGCAGCGCGCGGTCATCTTCCGGCTGCGGTAGGGGCGGTACCCTCGTCACGATGTTCGCGACCACGACCAAACGCCTGACCGGCTGGGGACGTACCTCCCCGTCGGTCGCGCAGGTGTTGTCGACTCCCGACCCAGAGGTCATCGCCGAGGCCGTTGCACAGGCCGGCCCACGCGGGGTCATCGCACGGGGTCTGGGCCGCTCGTACGGCGACAACGCGCAGAACGGCGGCGGGCTGGTCATCGACATGCCCGCGCTGAACCGCATCCACTCGATGGACTCCGACACCCACCTGGTCGACGTCGACGGTGGCGTCAACCTCGACCAGCTGATGCGTGCCGCCCTGCCATTGGGATTGTGGGTCCCGGTGCTGCCGGGCACCCGCCAGGTGACCATCGGCGGCGCAATCGCCTGCGACATCCACGGCAAGAACCACCACAGCGCGGGCAGCTTCGGCAACCACGTCCGCTCCATGGAGCTGCTGACCGCCGACGGCCAGATCCGCCGGCTCACCCCGGACGGCCCGGAGGCTGAGCTGTTCTGGGCCACCGTCGGCGGCAACGGCCTGACCGGAATCATTCTGCGCGCCACCATCGAGATGACGCCCACCGAAACGGCATACTTCATCGCCGACGGTGACGTCACACAATCCCTGGACGAAACGATCGCGTTCCACAGCGACGGCAGCGAGGCCGACTACACCTACTCCAGCGCGTGGTTCGACGCGATCAGCCCACCGCCGAAGCTCGGCAGGGCCGCCATCTCCCGGGGCTCCCTCGCGACCGTCGACCAACTGCCCAAGAAGCTGCAGCGAAACCCGCTGAAATTCGATGCGCCGCAATTGCTTACGCTGCCCGACGTGTTTCCCAACGGCCTGGCCAACAAGTACACATTCATGCCGATCGGCGAACTGTGGTACCGCAAGTCCGGCAGTTACCGCGGCAAGGCCCAGAATTTGACGCAGTTCTACCACCCGCTCGACATGTTCGGCGAGTGGAACCGGGCGTTCGGATCCGACGGATTCGGGCAGTACCAGTTCGTGGTGCCGACCGAGGCCGTCGATGAGTTCAAGGCCATCATCGTCGACATCCAGCGCTCCGGCCACTACTCGTTCCTCAACGTGTTCAAGCTATTCGGCCCGGGAAATCAAGCGCCGCTGAGCTTTCCGATTCCCGGCTGGAACGTCTGCGTGGACTTCCCCATCAAGGCCGGGCTTGGTGAGTTCCTCGACGAACTCGACCGTCGCGTGCTGGAGTTCGGCGGCCGGCTCTACACCGCCAAGGATTCCCGTACCACCGCCGAAACCTTTCACGCCATGTACCCGCGGATCGACGAATGGATCGCGGTGCGCCGCAAGGTCGACCCCGACGGGGTCTTCGCCTCCGACATGGCCCGACGCTTGGAGCTGCTTTAGATGGTGCGCAATGGTTTTTGATGCCGTGGGCAACCCCCAGACCATCCTGCTGCTCGGCGGGACGTCCGAGATCGGGCTGGCCATCTGCGAGCGCTACCTGCGCACCGCCAAGGCGCGGGTGCTGCTCGCGGACCTGCCCAACCATCCCCGCAAGGACGCGGCCCTAGAGCAGTTGAAGGCGGCAGGCGCAAAGTCCGTGGAGTGGATCGACTTCGACGCTCTCGACACCGCCGGCCATCCCCGCGTGATCGAGGCGGCCGCCACCGATGACAGCGGCGGCCCGAGAGACATCGACGTCGCCATCGTGGCGTTCGGTCTGCTCGGTGACGCCGAGGAGCTGTGGCAGAACCAGAGCAAGGCCGTGCAGATCGCCGGAATCAACTACACCGCGGCGGTCTCCGTCGGCGTGCTGCTCGGTGAGAAGATGCGCGCCCAGGGGTCGGGGCGCATCATCGCGATGAGCTCAGCCGCGGGCGAGCGGGTGCGGCGGTCCAACTTCGTTTACGGCTCCACCAAGGCCGGCCTCGACGGTTTCTACCTCGGACTCGGAGAGGCGTTGCGCGAGTACGGGGTTCGGGTCCTGGTCATCAGGCCAGGACAGGTGCGCACCACAACCACGATTGAGCACTGGAAGGCCACCGGCGCCAAAGAAGCACCGTTCACCGTCGACAAGGAAGACGTCGCCGAGATGGCGGTCACGGCATCGGCCAAAGGCAAGGAATTGATATGGGCGCCGGGAGCATTCCGGTACGTGATGATGGTGTTGCGGCACATCCCGCGGCCCGTCTTCCGCAAGCTCCCCATCTGATGCAGCGCGCGCCGGCCACCACCATCGGAGTCGTCGGCCAGATGGCCGCGGCGGTCGCGGTCGCCGTCGTCGTCGCGGTGGTGTCCCTGGTGGCGATAGCGCGGGTCGAGTGGCCCGCCTACAACTCCTCGAACCAGTTGCACGCGCTCACGACCGTCGGCCAAGTCGTCTGCCTGGCAGCGTTGTTGGCGTGCGGATGGCTCTGGCGGCGCGGGCGCCGTGTCGTGGCCCGTGGTGCCACACTGGTGTTCCTGTCCGCGTTCTCGGTCGTGACGCTCGCGATGCCGTTGGGCGCGACGAAGCTTTACCTGCACGGCATCTCGGTCGACCAGGCCTTTCGCACGGAGTATCTCACTCGGCTGACCGATACCGTCGGCCCGCACGACATGACCTACTACGGTCTGCCGCCGTTCTATCCGCCCGGTTGGTTCTGGCTCGGCGGCCGACTGGCGGCCGTGACCGGCACACCCGCATGGGAGATGTTCAAACCGTGGGCGATCATCTCGGTCACCGTCGCCATCGTGCTCGCCTTCGTGGTGTGGGCGGCCATGATTCGGTTCGATTACGCGCTGATCGTGTCGACGGCCACCGCGGCCGCCAGCCTGGCGTACTCGCCGGCCGAGCCCTACGCGGCGATCATCACCGTGCTGCTGCCGCCCGTGTTCGTGCTGGCGTGGTCGGGCCTGCGTGGGGCGACGAGAAACGGCGGCTGGGCCGCTGTCGTCGGCACGGGTCTGTTCCTCGGCGTCGCCGCGTTGTTCTACTCGCTGCTGCTCGGCTACGCGGCGTTCACGCTGACGATCATGGCGCTGGCGCTCGCGCTCGCCCGCCGAAGTGTCGAGCCGCTACTTCGACTCCTCGTCATCGCGGTGATCTCGGCGGCCATGTGGCTGTTCGGCCTGGGGCCGTGGCTGCTGGCCGCGATCAAGGATCAGCCGGCTGACTCCGGCACCGCCCAGCACTACCTGCCTGCGGCGGGCGCGCAACTCGAATTCCCGATGCTGCACTTCACTCTGCTCGGTGCGCTGTGCATGCTCGGCACCCTTTGGCTGGTGTGGCGTGCCCGCTCGTCGACCCGGGCGGGCGCGCTGGCCGTCGCGGTCCTGGCGGTCTACGCCTGGTCGCTGCTGTCGATGCTCACCACACTGGCGGGCACCACGCTGCTGTCCTTCCGGTTGCAGCCGACGCTGACGGTGCTGCTGACCGCCGCGGGCGCCTTCGGGTTCATCGAAGTCAGCCTTGCGGTCGCCGCCCGCGTCCGAGCCGAGAACGCCAAGCGCGTCATCGCCGTCGCCGCCACTCTGGGCACGATCGGTGCCGTCACGTTCAGCCAGGACATTCCCGACGTGCTGCGCTCCGACATCGTCGTCGCCTACACCGACACCGACGGCAGCGGCCAGCGCGCCGACCGTCGGCCGCCCGGCGCCGAGCGGTATTACCGTGAAATCGACGCCAAGATCACCGAGGCCACCGGGCAGCCACGCAATGAGACCGTGGTGCTGACCGCCGACTACAGCTTCCTTTCCTACTACCCGTACTACGGCTTCCAGGGCCTCACATCGCACTACGCGAACCCGCTGGCGCAGTTCGAGAAGCGCGCCGCCGCCATCGAGAGCTGGGTGACGCTGGGCGACGCCGACCAGTTCATCGCCGCCCTCGACACGCTGCCGTGGAAGCCGCCGAACGTCTTTTTGATGCGCCGCGGTGCGGACGACACCTACACCCTGCGCCTGGCCGCCGACGTCTACCCCAACCAACCCAACGTCCGGCGCTACCACGTCGCGCTGGACGAGGCCTTGTTCGACGATCCGCGCTTCTCCGTGTCGGAGATCGGACCGTTCGTGCTGGCCATTCGACTCCCCAATTAGGATCAACCCCCGTGATTGCCGCTGGGTCCAACCACCGGACAGCGCGACTGATCGCCGTGGTCGCGGGTTTGGTCGGAGCGGCACTGGCCATCGCCACCCCTTTCCTGCCGGTCGAGCAGACCACCGCGGAGATCAACTGGCCGCAGAACGGCGTGCTGCAGAGCGTCGACGCGCCGTTGATCGGGTACGTCGCCACCGATCTGGAGATCGCGATCCCTTGCCAAGCGGCGGCCGGGCTGACCGGACCGGGCCGTAGCGTCCTGCTTTCGACGGTGCCCAAACAGGCGCCCAAGGCCGTGGACCGCGGCCTGCTCATCGAACGCGTCAACAACGACGTGCTCATCATCGTCCGCAACACGCCGGTCGTCAGCGCCCCGCTCAACGAGGTGTTGAGCCCCGCCTGTCAGCGGATCACCGTCACCGCCCACGCCGACAACGTCACCGGGGAGTTCGTCGGCCTGGTCCAGGGGCGAGACGATCAGGAACCTGGCGAGCCGCTGCGCGGTGAGCGCGGCGGCTACGACTTCCGGCCGCAGATCGTCGGCGTCTTCACCGACCTGTCCGGGCCCGCGCCCCCGGGCCTGCAGTTCTCGGCGACCGTCGACTCGCGCTACAGCACCTCGCCGACGCTGCTGAAACTGTTGGTGATGATCGTCGGGGTGGCGATGACGGTCGTCGCGCTCGGCGCCTTGCATGTCCTGGACACCGCGGACGGCCGACGGGCCAAACGCTTCCTGCCGCCGCGCTGGTGGTCGGTCACACCCCTCGACGGGGTGGTGACCGCGGTCCTTGTGTGGTGGCACTTCGTCGGCGCGAACACCGCAGACGACGGCTACATCCTCACGATGGCCAGGGTCTCGGACCAGGCCGGCTACATGGCCAACTACTACCGCTGGTTCGGCACGCCCGAGTCGCCGTTCGGCTGGTACTACGACCTGCTGGCGTTGTGGTCGAACGTCAGCACGGCGAGCGTGTGGGTGCGGCTGCCGACCCTGGTGATGGGCATCGCGTGCTGGTGGGTGATCAGCCGCGAGGTGATCCCGCGTCTCGGCCACGCCGTCAAGGCCAACCGCGCCGCGGCGTGGACGGCAGCCGGCCTGTTCCTGGCGTTCTGGTTGCCGCTGAACAACGGGCTGCGCCCGGAACCGATCATCGCCCTCGGCATACTGCTGACCTGGTGCTCGGTCGAGCGCGGGGTCGCCACCAGCAGGCTGCTGCCCGTCGCCATCGCGCTCATCATCGGCGCGCTGACGCTGTTCTCCGGGCCCACCGGTATCGCAGCCGTCGGCGCGCTGCTGGTAGCCGTCGGACCACTGAAAACGATCGTCGCCGCGCATGTTTCGCGCTTCGGATATCTGGCCCTGCTGGCGCCGATCCTCGCCGCGGCCACCGTGACGATCATCCTGATCTTCCGTGACCAGACCCTGGCCGCTGAACTGCAGGCCAGCTCGTTCAAGTCGGCCGTCGGCCCCAGCCTGAGCTGGTTCGACGAGCACATCCGCTACGAACGACTGTTCACCACCAGCCCCGACGGCTCAGTCGCGCGCCGGTTCGCCGTGCTCACCCTGCTGCTGGCACTGGCGGTGTCGGTCGCAATGACGTTGCGCAAGTGGCGGATACCCGGCACCGCGGCCGGCCCGAGCCGCCGCATCATCGGGATCACCATCATCTCGTTCCTCGCGCTGATGTTCACCCCGACCAAGTGGACGCATCACTTCGGGGTGTACGCGGGGCTCGCCGGTTCACTCGGTGCGCTTGCCGCAGTGGCCGTCACCGGCGCCGCGATGCGCTCACGTCGCAACCGGGCCATGTTCGCCGCAGCCGTGTTGTTCGTGATGGCGTTGTCGTTCGCCACCGTCAACGGATGGTGGTACGTCTCGAATTTCGGGGTCCCGTGGTCGAACCAGTTCCCGGAGTGGAAGTTCGGCTTCACAACGGCACTGCTGGGCCTGTCCATCGCGACGCTCCTGCTGGCGGCGTGGTTCCACTTCTCCGGACGAGACACCTCCCCGCCCGGGCCACCGCGTCGCTGGCAACGAATCATGCAGTCTCCGTTGGCTATTGCCACCTGGCTGCTGGTCGTGTTCCAGGTACTCTCGCTGACACTGGCGATGATCGACCAGTACCCGGGGTGGAGCGTCGGCCGGTCCAACATCGACGCCGTCGCGGGTAGGACCTGCGGAATGGCCTCCGACGTGCTGGTCGAGCAGGACACCAACGCCGGGATGCTGCGACCCATCGGCACGCCCGTCGGCGAAGCGCTCGGCGCATCTACCGCAGAAGGCTTCGGACCCAACGGAATACCGTCTGACCTGTCCGCCGACGAGGTGATGAGCGGGCCCGGCACCGCGTCCAACTTCGCCGATTCGCGAACCGAAGGCGAGGAGTCCACAGAAGAGGCCGGCACCGAAGGCGGCACCACCGCGGCTGCGGGCGTCAACGGGTCGCGGGCTCGGCTGCCCTTCCGGCTCGACCCGGCCAGCACCCCGGTGATGGGCAGCTGGCGCAGCGGGACCCAGCAGCCGGCCACCCTACGTTCGGCGTGGTACCGGCTGCCCGACAACTGGGCCGAGAGCGAGGCCGCCGATCAGATCCTCGTCGTGGCCGCCGCGGGCCGTTTCGATCCCGGCGAGGTCGTCGTGCAGTGGGCCACCGACGACCAGGCGGGCGCCGACGAACCCGGCGGCGGCATCGGCTTCGCCGACGTCGGCTCCGCCCCCGCGTGGCGCAACCTTCGCGCCCCGCTCGCGGCTCTTCCGCGCGACGCCACCCAGGTGCGCCTGGTGGCCAGCGACGACGATCTCAACCCTCAGCACTGGATCGCGGTGACTCCGCCGCGGATCCCGCAACTGCGCACACTGCAGGATGTCGTGGGCTCCCAGGACCCGGTGCTGCTGGACTGGCTTGTCGGGCTGGCATTCCCCTGCCAACGGCCGTTCCAACACCAGAACGGCGTCACCGAGGTGCCGAAGTGGCGCATCCTGCCCGATCGGTTCGGCGCGCAGGCGAACTCGCCGGTGATGGACTACCTCGGCGGCGGCCCGCTCGGGATCACCGAACTGCTGACCCGCGCCATGACCGTGCCGTCGTATCTGAAGGACGACTGGTTCCGAGACTGGGGCGAGCTTCAGCAGCTCATCCCGTATTACCCGAACGCGCAGCGGGCGCGGCTGGACCTCGGTTCGGCAACGCGCAGCGGACTGTGGAGCCCGGCTCCGCTGCGCCTTTCGTAGCTTCGCCTACCATCGACCCTCGTGCCTGGTGATGAGCGCTTGCCGCGAAGAACAGACGGCGGCACCCCTCGCTCTGCGCGCCTGATCGCCGTCGTTGCGGGCATTGCGGGCATTCTGCTCTGCGGGCTGGTCCCCCTGCTTCCGGTCAAGCAGACCACCGCCACGATCCTGTGGCCGCAGGCGTCCACGCCCGACGGGCTGATCACCGACGTGACCGCGCCGCTGGTGTCCGGCGCACCGCAGGCGCTCGACGTCTCCATCCCGTGCCAGGCGGTGGCGACCCTGCCCGAGGCCGGCGGGCTGGTGCTGTCGACCGTTCCGCCCGGCGGCATCGACGCCAGCCGCAGCGGCCTGTTCGTCCGCGCGACGGCCGACGTCGTGTTCGTCGCGTTCCGTGACTCCGTCGCCGCGGTCGCGCCACGGCCCGCGGTCGAGTCGGGCGCGTGCAGCACCCTGCACATCTGGGGGAACCCCGGCGGCGTCGGTGCGGATTTCACCGGAATCCCCGGCGCGGCCGGCACCCTGGCCGCCGAGAAGAAGCCGCAGGTGGCGGGCGTCTTCACCGACCTGAAGGTGGCCGCGCAAGCGGGGCTCAACGCGAAGATCGACATCGACACCCGATTCATCACCTCGCCGACCCTCCTCAAGCTCGCCGTGATGGTGCTCGGGGTGGCGTGCGTCATCGGATCCATCGTCGGGCTGGTCCTGCTCGACCGTCGGAGTCGGCGCGCCCTACCCGGCAACGCGCGGCGCTTCTGGCGCGTCGGGCTGTGGCACTGGCTCGCCGACATCGGTGTCGTCGGCATCCTGCTGCTGTGGCACGTCATCGGTGCGCTGTCGTCGGACGACGGCTACAACCTGACCATCGCCCGCATTTCGAGCGAGGCCGGCTACACCGCCAACTACTACCGCTTCTTCGGCGCCACCGAGGCGCCGTTCGACTGGTATCAGTCGGTGCTCGCGCAGATGGCGGCGATCAGCACCGCTAGCGTGTGGATGCGCATCCCCGCGACGCTTGCCGCTCTTGGAACCTGGTTGATCCTGAGCCGCTGCGTGCTGCCACGGCTGGGCCGCAAGCTCGGGGTCAACCGGATCGCGATCTGGACGGCCGCAGCGGTGTTCCTTGCCGCGTGGTTGCCGTTCAACAACGGCCTGCGACCGGAGCCGCTGATCGCGTTCGGGGTGATCGCGGCGTGGATGCTGGTGGAGAACGCGATCGGCACGCGGCGGCTGTGGCCCGCGGCGGCGGCGATCGTGATCGCGATGTTCTGCGTGACGCTCGCGCCGCAGGGCCTCATCGCGCTCGCGCCGCTTCTGGTCGGAGCGCGCGCGGTCGCGGCGGTGATCCGCGTGCGCCGACCGGCCGACGGGTTGATGACGGCGCTGGCCCCGCTGGCGGCCGCGGCGTCGCTGATCTTCGTGATCGTGTTCCGCGACCAGACCCTGGCGACCGTCGCCGAGTCCGCGCGCATCAAGTACGTCGTCGGTCCGACCATCGCCTGGTACCAGGAGTTTCTGCGCTACTACTTCCTCACCGTCGAGGACAGTGTCGACTCGTCGCTGACGCGTCGCTTCGCGGTTCTGGTCATGCTGCTCTGCCTGTTCGGCATGCTCACCGTCATGCTGCGCCGCGGCGGGGTCCCCGGCATGGCCAACGGCCCGGCGTGGCGGCTGATCGGCAGCACCGCGATCGCTCTGCTGTTGCTGACGTTCACCCCGACCAAGTGGGGGGTGCAGTTCGGCGCATTCGCCGGGTTGATCGGCGCGCTCGGCGCCGTCACCGCGTTCGCGTTCGCCCGAGTCGGCCTGCACAGTCGACGCAACCTCGTGGTGTACGTGGCCGCGCTGCTGTTCGCACTGGCCTGGGCCACCGCCGGCATCAACGGTTGGTTCTATGTGGGCAACTACGGCGTGCCGTGGTTCGACAAGCAACCGGTGCTCGCGGGCATCCCGGTCACGACCATGTTCCTGGTGCTGGCGATTCTCACCGGGGTGCTGGCCGGCTGGTTGCACTTCCGGATGGATTACGCCGGGCACACCGAGGTCGCAGACACCGGCCGCAACCGCGCGCTTGCCTCTACCCCGCTTCTGGTGGTGGCCGTCATCATGGTGATCCTCGAGGTGGGCTCGATGGCCAAGGGCGCCGTGGGCCGCTACCCGGTGTACACCACCGCAAAGGCCAACTTCGCCGCGCTGACATCCGGACTGTCGGACAAGAGTTGCGCGATGGCCGACGACGTCCTCGTCGAGGCCGACACCAACGCCGGTATGTTGCAACCGGTTCCGGGCCAGCGCTTCGGCGAGTACGGACCCCTGGGCGGTGAGGACCCCGTCGGCTTCACGCCGAACGGTGTCAGCGACACCCTCGAGCCCGCCGAGCCGGTGACCGCCAACCCCGGCCTGGTCAACTCCGACGGTTCGGCCAACGAGCCGAACGTCGGGATCGGATTCGCGGCGGGCACCGGCGGCGGCTACGGCCCCAAGGGCGTCAACGGCTCGAACGTGTTCCTGCCGTTCGGGCTCGACCCAAAGCGCACCCCCGTGATGGGCAGCTACGACGAGAACACCGTGGCCGCTGAGGTGACTTCGGCCTGGTATCAACTGCCGCCGCGCAGCCCCGACCGCCCACTGGTGAGCGTCGCCGCGGCGGGCGCGATCTGGTACTTCGAGGAGGACGGCTCGTTCAACTACGGCCAGTCGCTGAAACTGCAGTGGGGTGTGCACCGCCCCGACGGCAGCTACCAGGCGCTCGGCGAGGTGCAGCCGATTGACATCTTCATGCAGAAGGCATGGCGCAACCTGCGATTTCCGCTGGCGTGGGCGCCGCCGGAGGCCAACGTCGCGCGCATCGTCGCCGACGATCCCAACCTGTCCACCGATCAGTGGTTCGCGTTCACGCCCCCGCGGGTGCCGGTGCTGGAGACAGCGCAGCAGTTCCTCGGGTCCCAGACCCCCGTGCTGATGGACATCGCGACTGCCGCCAACTTCCCGTGTCAGCGGCCGTTCTCCGAGCGTCTCGGGGTCGCCGAACTGCCGGAGTACCGTATTCTGCCGAACTTCAAGCAGGTGGTGTCGTCGTCGAACATGTGGCAGTCCGCGCAGGACGGCGGCCCGTTCCTGTTCATCCAGGCCCTTCTGCGCACCTCGGCGGTGCCGACGTATCTGCGCGACGACTGGTACCGCGACTGGGGTTCGATCGAGCGTTACGACCGCGTGGTACCGCAGGAGCAGGCGCCGAATGCCGAAGTGCAGCAAGGAGTTACGCAGGTGTTCGGGTGGAGCCGTAGCGGACCGGTGAGGGCGCTGCCGTGAACCGCGAAACGAACGCGACCACCATGGGCCGCGACGTGAGGATCGCCCGCTGGGTCGCCATGATCGCGGGTCTGATCGGGGTCGTGTTCTCGGTGCTGACGCCGCTGCTGCCGGTGGTGCAGACCACCGCGACGCTGAACTGGCCGCAGAACGGTCAGATGAACAGCGTGACGGCGCCGCTGATCTCGCTGACGCCGGTGTCGATGACGGCCACGGTGCCGTGCGACGTCATCCGGTCCATGCCGCCTCGCGGCGGCACAGTCCTTGGCACCGCACCCAAGGACGGCAAGCAGGCCGCACTGCAGTCACTGTTCGTCAACGTCTCCCGCGAGCGTGTCGACGTCACCGACCGAAATGTGGTAGTCGCCAGCGTCCCTCGCGCGCGGGTGCTTTCCCCTGAGTGCCAGCGCATCGAGATCACCTCGGCGGAGTCGGGGACGTTCGCGACGTTCGTCGGCTTGACCAAACCCGACGGCACCGAGCAGCGAACAGGTTTCGCCGATCCGAACCTGCGCCCGCAGATCGTCGGGGTGTTCACCGATCTGACCGGCCCGGCGCCGCCCGGGCTGTCGATGTCGGCCACCATCGACACCCGCTTCACCACCAAGCCGACCGTGCTGAAACTGACCGCGATGCTGCTGGCGATGACGGCGACCGTCGTCGCGCTGGTGGCGCTGTGGCGGCTCGATCAGCTCGACGGCAGGCGCATGCAGCGCGTGATTCCCACGCGCTGGCGCACTTTCACCTCCACCGACGTCGCCGTCGTCGGCGGCTTCCTGCTGTGGCACATCATCGGCGCGAACTCCTCCGATGACGGCTACCAGTTGCAGATGGCCCGCGTCGCCGGGCACGCCGGCTACATGTCCAACTACTTCCGGTGGTTCGGCAGTCCGGAAGACCCGTTCGGCTGGTACTACAACCTTCTTGCGGCGATGTCGTCGGTCAGCGACGCCAGTATCTGGATTCGGTTGCCTGACCTGGTCTGTGGCGTTGTGTGCTGGCTGCTGCTGTCGCGTGAAGTGCTGCCGCGACTGGGACCAGCGGTGTCGTCGAGCAGGGCTGCGATGTGGGCGGCCGGGCTGGTGCTGCTCGCGGCGTGGATGCCGTTCAACAACGGGTTGCGGCCGGAGGGACAGATCGCCACCGGCGCGTTGATCACCTACGTCCTGATCGAGCGGGCCATCGTGTCGGGCCGGATGACACCCGCGGCGTTGGCCACGATGACCGCGGCGTTCACGCTGGGGATACAGCCCACCGGCCTGATCGCTGTCGCGGCGCTGCTGGCGGGCGGCAGGCCGATCCTTCGGATCCTGGTGCGCAGGCGCCGCCTGGTCGGCACGTGGCCGCTGGTCCTGCCGCTGCTGGCCGCGGGCACGGTGATCCTGACCGTGGTGTTCGCCGACCAAACCATCGCAACGGTGTTGGAGGCCACCAGGATTCGTACGGCCATCGGACCGGCGCAGGAGTGGTACACCGAGAATCTGCGGTACTACTACCTGATTCTGCCGACCGTCGACGGGTCGCTGTCGCGGCGGTTCGGCTTCCTGATCACCGCGCTGAGCCTGTTCGCGTCGATCTTCATCCTGTTGCGACGCAAGCGTGTTCCCGGTGTGGCACGCGGACCGGCGTGGCGCCTGATGGGCACCATCTTCGGCACGATCTTCTTCCTGACGTTCGCGCCGACCAAGTGGGTGCACCACTTCGGCCTGTTCGCCGCCGTCGGCGCGGCCATGGCGGCCCTGGCCACGGTGCTGGTGTCGCCGCTGGTCCTGCGGTCGGCCCGCAACCGCATGGCGTTCCTTGCGGGCGTGCTGTTCGTGCTGGCGTTGTGCTTCGCCACCACCAACGGCTGGTGGTACGTGTCGAGCTACGGCGTGCCGTTCAACAACGACATGCCCGTCATCGGCGGGATCACCGTCAGCACAATATTCTTCGCGCTGTTCGTCCTGGTGGTGATCTATGCCGTCCTGCTGCACTTCGGCGGCCGGTTCCGGGGTCAGGACCGGTTCACGAGGGCGATCACCGCCGCGCCGCTGCCGATCGCCGCGGGGCTGATGGTCCTTGTGTTCATCGGTTCGATGCTGGCCGGTGTGGTGCGCCAGTACCCGACGTACTCCAACGCGTGGGCCAACCTGCGCGCGTTCACCGGCGGCTGCGGGTTGGCCGACGACGTGCTGGTGGAGCCGAACCCGGGCGACGGATTCCTGACGCCGCTGCCCGGTCGGTACGGCCCGCTGGGTCCGCTGGGCGGCGAGCGACCGACGGGGTTCACGCCGAACGGTGTGCCGGAAAAGATTGTGGCCGAGACGATTCGGATGACGCTGCCGATGCCGGGCACCGACTACGACTGGGCGCAGCCGACGAAACTCAGGACGCCGGGCGTCAACGGCTCGAGGGTGCCGCTGCCGTACGGGCTGAACCCCGCCGACGTGCCGCTGGCCGGCAGCTACGCCGAGGGTCCGCAGCAGGAGAGCAGGCTGACGTCGGCCTGGTATCAGCTGGCGCCGCCCGACGATGCGCATCCGCTCGTAGTGGTCACCGCGGCAGGCAACATCACCGGCGACAGTGTGTTCAATGGGCGCAGTGAAGGCCAGAGCGTGCAACTCGAGTACGCGCGGCCCGGACCCGACGGTGCGCCCGTTCCCGCCGGCGGGCTGGTGCCCTACGACCTCGGACCGGTCCCGTCGTGGCGCAACCTGCGCTTCGCACGCAGTGATATCCCGTCAGACGCTGTCGCGGTACGCGTTGTGGTGGAGGATCTTTCGTTGACACCGGGCGATTGGGTCGCCGTCACCCCGCCGCGGGTGCCTGAACTCCGCTCGGTGCAGGAGTACGTCGGCTCCGAGGAACCCGTGCTGATGGACTGGGCCGTCGGCATGGCGTTCCCATGCCAGCAGCCGATGCTGCACGCCAACGGGGTCACCGAGATCCCGAAGTTCAGGATCACCCCGGACTACAACGCCAAGCGCAAGGACACCGACACCTGGCAGGACGGTCTCAACGGCGGCCTGCTGGGCATCAGCGACCTGCTGCTGCGCGCGCAGGTGATGGCGACGTACCTCTCGCAGGACTGGGGCCGCGACTGGGGGTCGCTGCGCAAGTTCGAACCCACCCCCGATGCCCGCGACGCGCAGCCCGCGACGCTGGACTTCGGCACCTCGACGCACAGCGGCCTCTACAGCCCTGGACACATCCGCATCGAGCCGTAAGCCATTGGGTCACACCGGTTTCTGGTAGACCACCCAACGCATGTCGATCGGACAACGCTCGGGTTCGATCGTGAACACGTCCAGTCCACGCACCCAGTCGGCGTACCAGCTCGTCGGGGGCCATGCGCCCGCGGGCAGGTGCGCCTGCTCATAGGCGTACACCGAGTCGTCGGACACCAGCGTCAGCGGCAATCCGGACGCCGCGGCGCCCAGTTCCTCGCGGGTGAAGATGCTGGTGTAGGTCTGCTGGCCGAGTTCGCGCGCGGCATCGTCAGGCAGGTAGCCATCACGGGCGAGGAAGATGTTGAACACCAAACGTCCGCCTGCCTCCAGACATCGGGTGGCGAGCTCGAACACGCCGCGAAGTTGCCTCGTGTCGCGGAAATCGGAGACCACCTCCGAGAGCAGGATGAGACCGTAGTCGGTCCGCAGATCGGCAAGCGCGGTGAAGACGTCGCGTTGGATGACCCGCACGCCCAACCCATCCCGCTCGGACTCGGCACGGATCTGCTCGGCGAACTGCGGCGTCATCTCCACCACGTCGACGGGGTGCCCGCGGCGGGCCAGCGCCAGCGCGTTGCGGCCGGTGCCCGCCCCGATGTCGAGGACCCGAAGCGTTGCAGGGTCAGGTGTTTCGCCGGCCAGCGCCCACACCCGCGCGTCGGGCTCGCTGCCGAACAGCGGTGGCTTGCGGGTGCTGATCCAGTTCTCGTAGGCCCCTTCGACCGTGAACCACTCGGCGTTGACGTGATAGTTGAGTACCGGTCCGATCGGGGCCTCGTAGCTGATGACGATATTGCTTCGCGGCGACGCCGCGTACGCCTCGGCCAATTGACCGGCCAGCACCGAGCGCACCTGCGCCATCTCCTCAGCCGAGAACTCCCGGCCCACCGCGGCGAACAGCTTGCCGCACATGGCGACATATTCGTCGAGCAGGCCCGGCACCGCGGGCAAGCTGATCTTGCCTGCAGCGACCGAGCGGAGGTACAGCCTGCGGGCCAGCGCGGCCTGCACGCGTTGCGCCTGGTCGGCGGCGACTTCGGGATCGCTCGTCACAGGCCAAAGGTACAAGTGGTTCGGCATGGCCGCGGCGCACTCGTAGGATCTGCTTTCGATGGCAGATCGGATCCGGCTCGGCAACGCGACGCTCACCCGCGTCATCGAATGGCAGGTCGACGACCTGCCGGTCGCGGTCTTTCCGCATACCCCCGCCGAAGCCTGGAGTGAGCACGCCGCCGACTTCTCCCCGACTTTCTGGACCGAGGCCGGGTGGCGCATCGTTCTGCAGATCTGGGTGATCGAGGTCGACGGGCTGACCGTGGTCGTCGACACCGGCGCGGGCAACGAGAAGGCCCGACCGCGGATGGCCGTGTTGGACCATCTGCAGACCGACTTCCTCGGGTCGCTGCGAAAGGCGGGCGTCGAGCCCGCCGACGTGGACGTCGTGGTCAACACCCATCTGCATTTCGATCACGTCGGCTGGAACACGATGCGCGACGGCGATGAGTGGGTGCCGACGTTCCCGAATGCTCGTTACCTCGTGCCCGAGGCCGACTACCGGCACTTCGAGCCGGGCGGGGCCGCGCAGTCGGGCACGCCGGTCACCGAGGAGCAGGAGTCGGTGCAGCGCCACGTCCGGACCGTGTTCGCCGACAGTGTGGCGCCCGTGCAGGACCAGATCGAGTTGTGGTCGGAGGACTGTCAGCTCAGCGACTGCCTGCGGTTGCGGCCGGCGCCGGGCCATACACCGGGGTCGTCGGTGGTGTGGCTCGATGCCGGCGCGCCCGCGGTGTTCGTCGGCGATCTGACCCACTGTCCGATGCAACTGCACCGTCCGGACGACCCCTGCGCATGGGACGAGGACTTCGTCGCCGCTGCGGTCACCCGCAAGCGTGTGCTCACCGAGGCGTCGCGGCGGCGGGCTGCGGTGATCCCGGCGCATTACCCCGGCCACGGCGGTGCGACGCTGGTCGCGCGGGGTGACGCATTCATGGTCGACGACTGGCTGGAGTTGCCGCCGATCTGAAAACGTAGGGTTTCACCCGATTCCTCGACCCCGTTGCGGGCGATACCTTGGCTGGACAAACGTCGGACCACCACGCCCGAAGCAAGCTGTGGACCCCGTGTAGTCGTCCGGAGGAAACATGTCGTGCAGCAAGCCCAGCGCGCGGCGGGGCTTTGCGACGTATGTCGGTCGCGTCAGCGCCCTGGCGGTGGCATTCGGCCTCGGCGTCGCGGCGGCGACCACACCCGGTATGGCCTGGGCCGACGAACTCGGGAACGATCCGTCCGCGGAGCCCTCGGCCGAACGGCAGTCCACCGATGCGACGGCACCCGCCGAGTCCGCCGCGCCAGGGCCGAACCCCGAGCCCGACGACTCGACGCCCCCTGCGCAAACCGATCCGACTCCCTCGCCGGTCGACCGTCCGCTGATCGTCGAGCAGGGCAAGTCGCCGCCCGTGACGATCGACAGCTCCGGCGGTCTGATCGAGGGCGAACCGCCGATCGACGCGAACGAGGAGGACGAGGCGCCGCCGGCGAGGGAGGGCGAGGAACAAGCTCCCGCATCCCTCGCACCCGCCGAGCCCGTCGTCATCGCGCCCGAACCGGTCGACTCACCAAACGCCGGCTCCTTCCCGGCCGCCGCATCCGGCGAGGCCCCCGGACACAAGCACCACGACGGCGTGACTGCGCTGTCGACGGACCTCGCGACCGCGCCCGAGGCGCCGGTTCGAGTGCAGACCAACCTGTCGCGCACAACGTTCGCGACGGACACTGTGGTGCCCGACGAACGCCCGGTGGTGCCCGCCGGCAAGACGGACGCACCGATGGTGGCACCCACCGGCTTCATCGGCGTCGCGGCCAGCCTGCTTACCGCGGCGCTCACACCGTTCTTCGCCCCGGGCCCGGCCACACCGGCCCAGACGCCGGTGTTATGGGCGGTGTTGGCCTGGGTGCGTCGCGAGTTCGGGAGCAGCCCGGCCAGTCGGGCGTTCACACCGGCGCACCCGGACGGCACGTTGTCGCTCGACACGTCCTCGCAGATCAGCGACGCCGTCCGCGATGAGCCCGCCGACGACGGCGCATTCACCGGTTCGTTCCGCGTCGCCGACCCGGCAGGGCGAGTCGTTGTGTCAATCAGCCAGTCGCGTTACGGCACAGTCGATTTCACCGTCATACCGGACACGGGTACGACGCGGATCGTCGACTACCGTTACACACCCACCGACGCCGGCAGGTTGCGCGCCGGCCGCGCGAGCCGAAGCGTCGCGACCGACGAGTTCACCTTCACTGTGTCCGACGGCGAGAAGCCCACCGAAACACTGGCGGTCGGCGACATTCCTGTGCGGAAGACAGAGCTGACGCGTACCGACGAAGCCGTCCCGGTCGGCACGGGCGTCGCGGGCGTCGTGATCGTCGACGACCACCTCTATGTCGCCGATCAGCAGAATGACTCGGTGTCAGTCATCGGGATCGGCGCCGCCGCAGGCATGTCGGTGATCGCGGTCGGTGGCGTGCCGACCTGCCTCGTCGCCCACGACGGCCGCCTCTACGTCGCCAACGGCGGCGAGGACACCGTCTCGGTCGTCGAACTCGCCAAGGACGCCGGCCGTCACGCGGAGACCGCCCGCATCCGGGTCGGCACCTCGCCGTTCGGTATGGCGGTCAGCGGCGCACTGCTGTACGTGGCCAACGCACTCGACGGCACCGTGTCGGTCATCGACACCCGAAGCGCGCAGACCGTCGACACCGTCGTCCTCGACGACGGTGTGTGGAGCATCGCGGCGGCCAACGGCAAGGTTTATGTGGCCAATGCGGTGGACGGCACCGTGTCGGTGATCGACGCCAACCCGGCCCACACCGGCAGCGTCAACTCGCTGATCGGCACGATCGACATCGTCGACCGCACCGCAACGGGTCTGGCCGCCACGCCGGACGGATCGCGGGTGTTTGCCACCGTTTTGCGTGACAGCGATGCCGTGATCGCCGTCATCGACACCGAAACCGACACAGTGGCAGACGGTGTCATCGCGTTGAGCCTGGCCGCCGCCGATGTGGTGTTCAGTCCGGACAGCAGCCTGGCCTACGTCGCCGGCGCGCACGGCTCGGTCTCGGCGATCGACACATCGACGTTCGAGGTGCTCGGGACCGTCCGGCATGCGCTCAGCTCAGACTCCGACGTCGACTTCATGGCGATCAGTTCCGACGGCGCCCGCCTCTACGTGTCGAGCCTCACCGACGACGCGATGGCCGTGATCGACCACACGTAATTCCTACCTTCTCGGCGGTGCCCCTGTAACCCGTCTTAGTTGTTGGTCGGTGGTGTCTGCGGTTCGAAGGGTTGGTACCACCACCAGTCGGCGCGTTCGCCGGTCGGGCCGGGGTACGGCGCGACCGCGGGTGGGGGGTGGTTCGGTGGACGGGCCAGTGACCCGGAATCCAGTTGTCGGCCGTCGCTGTCGGTGACGGTGAGGTTGTCGGCGGGTCCGCGGATGGTGATGACACCGCGGTGATGCAGCCGATGGTGATAGGGACAGACCAGCACCAGGTTGTCCAACTCGGTGACCCCGCCGTCTTCCCAGTGCCGGATGTGATGAGCGTGCAGACCGCCGGTGGCGCCACACCCGGGCACCGCGCACGTGCGGTGGCGGTACTCCAGGGCGCGGCGCAGCCGGCGGCTGATCAGCCGCGTCGAGCGTCCCGAGCCGATGGGCTCACCGTGGCGTTCGAACCACACCTCACACGTCGCATCACAGGTCAGATACTGGCGGTCGGCATCGGACAGCAGCGGCCCCACATGCAATGCCGCGACGCGCTTGTCGACATCGACGTGCACCACCACGGTGGTGTGCTGCCCATGCGGTCGCCGCGCCACCTCGCCGTCCCACCCGGCCTCCACCAAACTCATGAACGCCTCCCCGGCGCCCGGCACCGGCGGCACCTGCACGCCAACGCCAGCGCCGCCGCCGCCGTTGACGTCGCGGTCGCGTTTCCACTCGGCGAGCAGCGCATCGCGATGCGAGTTCAACGCCGCATCGAAAATGGCCTCGTCCTCGCGCGGAAGCCGGATCCGGTAGCAGGCGCCCTGCGCATCGCTGGTCTTGGTCACCGACCGCGCCGGTCGCGGCCGCGGTTCAGGTTCGGGGCGCGGCTCCAACGTCAGCGCGGTGCTGAGCTGGCTGACCGTCGCCACCGCGGCCAACCGCGCATAGTGCTCATCAGATCCCGGCCCGGCCTTGGCCGCGATCACCCCGACCTGATCCAACGACAGCCGACCCTCGCGCAAACCCTGCACGCAGCGCGGAAACTCCGCAAGCCG
This sequence comes from Mycobacterium deserti, assembly GCF_025345615.1. Taxonomy (GTDB): domain Bacteria; phylum Actinomycetota; class Actinomycetes; order Mycobacteriales; family Mycobacteriaceae; genus Mycobacterium; species Mycobacterium deserti. The sequence goes on along the minus strand of NZ_JAODWD010000006.1, from coordinate 362,961 downwards.
ATGCGCCACTGCGGCTATCGCCCGGGCGTTGGACAACGACGAGCCTGTCCTCCACGCCACCAATGCCGCCACCGACCGCGCGCCCGTTGCCCCGCACAAATCGCCGTGATCCATCTCGGCCACGATCTCCACGATGCGCCCATCGATCGCGTTGCGCTGACCCGTCAGCTCCGCCAACTCGTCGAACAACACCTCCAGACGGCCACCATCGGCCGCTGGCGCGGCCAGTGTCGAAGCGGTCGAGGACATGACCGCATCATCGCAGCCAGGTCCGACAATCTCCGGCCGCTTCGCTGGCGCTTTAGATCGGGGTCAAGCCGTGCTTGCGCTGCACGCGCCTGATCTGCTTGTCGCGCAACAACCTCATCGACTTGCGCAGCAGCAGCCGGGTCTCGTGCGGCTGTATCACCGCGTCGATGAAGCCGCGCTCGGCCGCGATCCACGGCGTCGCCATGTTGAGGTTGTAGCCCTCGATGAAGTCGGCGCGGATCTTCTGCACCTCCGGCGCGGTGGGATCGGGGAACCGCTTCACCAACAGCTGCGCTGCACCCTCAGCGCCGATCACGGCGATGCGCGCGGTGGGCCACGCGTAGTTGAGGTCGGCCGAGAGCTGCTTGGACCCCATCACCGCGTACGCACCGCCGTAGGATTTGCGGATGGTGATCGTCACCTTCGGCACATCGGCTTCGACGACGGCGTTCAGGAAGCGGCCGCCGCGCTTGATGATGCCGCCCTTCTCCTGCTCCACCCCGGGCATGAAGCCGGGCGTGTCGACGACGAAAACCAAAGGGAGATTGTAAGAGTCGCAGAAGCGGATGAACCGCGCCGCCTTGTCGGAAGCCTCGTTGTCGATCGCGCCGGACAGATGCATCGGCTGATTGGCGAGCACGCCGACCGGCCTGCCGTCGATGCGCGCGAATGCGGTGATCATCGCGGGCCCCTGCTGCTCGGCCACCTCGAACACGTCGCCGTCGTCGAAGATCCGCAGCAGGATCTCGTGCATGTCGTAGGCCATGTTGTCGCTGTCCGGCACGATGGAGTCGAGCTCGTGATCGTGCGGGGTGTACTCGGGTTCGAGACCAGGGTTGACGATCGGCGGATCGTCGAAAGTGTTGGGCGGCAAGAAGCTCAGGTAGTCGCGGACGTACTGGAACGCCGCCTTCTCGCTCTCGACCACCTGGTGGATGTTGCCGTAGCGGGCCTGCGCGTCGGCGCCACCGAGTTCGTCGAGCGACACGTCCTCACCGGTGACGTCCTTGATCACGTCCGGGCCGGTGACGAACATGTAGCCCTGGTCGCGTACGGCCACCACCAGATCGGTCTGAATCGGCGAATAGACCGCTCCGCCGGCGCATTTGCCGAGGATGATCGAGATCTCGGGGACCAGGCCACGCAGCAACTCGTGGCGGCGACCCAGCTCGGCGTACCACGCCAGCGATGTCACCGCGTCCTGGATGCGCGCACCCGCGGAGTCGTTGATACCGATGATCGGGCAACCGACCATCGCCACCCACTCCATCAGCTTGGCGACCTTGCGTCCGAACATCTCGCCGACCGAGCCCTGGAAGACCGTCTGGTCGTGACTGAACACGCCGACCGGCCTGCCGTTGATCTGGCCGTGCCCGGTGACCACGCCGTCGCCGAACAGTGCGTTGGGGTCGCCCGGCGTCTTGCACAGCGCGCCGATCTCCAGGAAGGTCCCGGGGTCAAGCAACGCGTTGATCCGGGCGCGGGCGCTGGGGATGCCCCGTTTCTCGCGCTTGGCGACGGCCTTCTCACCACCGGGCTCCTTGGCCAGCTCGAGCTTCTCGCGAAGGTCGCTGAGCAGTTCTGCGGTGGTTTTCGTGGTCACTTCGCCTGCTTCTCCTCGGACTCGATCCGGCTCAGCGTTTCACTCATGTGCGCGCCGACCTTCGCAATGTACGGCTCGTCGATCGCCTGAATGTGCTCACCCCCGATGGGCACGACCTCGAGCTCGGAGACGAACTCGCCCCAGCCGCCGTCGGGCTTACGGGTCGCGTACCGCGGCTCGAAATAGATCGCGTCATCGTGATAGCGGTCGGCCATGTACAGGGTGACCTTGCCGTCGTACGGCTTGATCTCGGCGGTATCGATGGCCCGCTGATCCAGATACGACGTGCGCTGGTGCTCGATGATGCCGCCGGGGATCTGCACCCCGCTCTGGCTGACGACGTCGAGCACGAACCGGACCTGCCCCTCGTCGTCGAGCTTCTCCAGTTCCTCGTAGGGGATCTCTGGGACCTCCACATTGAAGGTGCGCTCGGCGAATCTGGCGTAGCGGTCCCAGCGGGCGCGGGTCTCCTCCTTGGTCTGCGGGATCTCCTCGCCGGGGCGCACCGCGTCGATCAGCCCGACGAAGCGGACATCGGCGCCCGCCTGTCGCAGCCCGATCGCGCAGGCGTAGGCCAGCACCCCACCCAGCGACCAGCCCGCCAGGACGAACGGCCGATCGCCGTTGATCTCCATCAGCTTCGGCACGTACTCGCGGGCGCGCTCTTCGATGGAGCCCTCGACCCGCTCGATGCCGTACATCGGCGTGCCCGGTGGCAGCCGCTTGAGCAGCGGCTCGTAGACCACCGTCGACCCGCCTGCGGCGTGAAACACGAAGACCGGTATGTGGTCGGAGCCCTCGGCCGGCGGACGAATGGTCCGAACGAAGCCGTCGACCTTGCCGCCCTCGAGATACTCGCGCACAGTCGTGGCGAGTTCCTCGACCGTGCGGGCCCGCGTCACGTCTTCGGCGGTGACCGTGCCCTCGTCGACGCGCTCGGTGAGCCGCTCGGCGATCTTGGTCGCGGTCGCCGCGTCGATGCCGGGCAGTTCGTTGAAAATGCCCCCGGGCGACTTCCCGGTGACGATCGCCCACGTCGCGAACGTCACGCGCTCGGCGGCGTCACGCGGCGGCACGTCGGACCCGAGCGCCTCGGTGACGGCCTCCTGGGTCAGCACCTTGGACGCCGCGGCGACGGTCGACTCCGACGGGCCGGTGGGATCGGTCGGTGGGGCCGGGATGTCGATCGCGGCCGGACCGGCGGGGTTCGTCGGCGGAGCCGGGATCGCCTCGGACTGCGTCTCGGGCTCGGCCTGCGGATCGGGGGCCGGGGCGGCGACGGTTGTGGGGCTGGCGCCGCTGAGCACGGCCGCCTGCTCCTTGGCGATCTCCTCCGGAGTCAGCGTCTTCTGGTGCTCATGTAGCTGCTCGACCTCGTCGCGGTGCTCGATCGCGTACTCGATCAACTTCTCGACGGCGTAGAGGTTTGCGTCGCGCACCGCTGTCAGCTGGATCGGCGGCAGGTCGAAGTCGTACTCGACCCGGTTCTTGATACGCACGGCCATCAATGAGTCCAGGCCGAGCTCGATCAGCGGCACCTCCCACGGCAGGTCCTCGGGCTCATAGCCCATCGCTCCGCCGACGATCGTGCCGAGCCGGTCGTGTATGGACTCCCCGGATTCAGGTGACCACTTCGCGAAACCGGCACCGAGGTTCGCGCCCTGGGTCAGGTGGTCCTGCAGGATCTCCGCGTCACCCTCGGGCTCGACAGCGCTCGGCGCACCCGAAACCTGTTCTGCCACCGCAGCACCCGTCGCAACGGCAACGGGCAGAGCACTGACCGCGCCATCGCGACTCACCACGGCGTCGTACACCAGAGTGAACGACTCGTCGATGCGCGCGTGCACCTGCACGCCCGCCCCGCCGGGATGACGGGTCATGGTGGTCACCAGCTGTGCACCCTCGCCCGGAACCGCGCGCTGCTCGGAAGCGACCAGCTTGGCGCCGGGAAGCACCTGCGCTGCAGCCGCTTTGACCAATCCCGCGAGATCCGGCGTGCCCTTGGGAGTGAACTCCCAGACGTGCCTGCCGTCCGGGGTGGCGACGTGGTTGCCCGGCATCACCAACGAACTGTCACCGGTGAACCGCGCCTCGAGCCAGTGCGGCTTGCGCCGGAACCGGGTCGGCGGAATGTCGGCGTACTCCCCCTTGCCGAACAGCGTCCGAACGTCCAGATCGTGGCCGTAGACGAACAGCTGCGCCATCGCGACGGTCATCGAGTCGACTTCGTCCTGCTTGCGGGCGAGCGTGGCGATCAGCTGGGCGTCGTGCAGACCGGCCGACGCGGTGGTCAGGCCGACCTGCATGAGCGCCACCGGATTCGGGGCCAGCTCGAGGAAGGTCGTGTGCCCGCTGTCGACGGCGTTACGGATGCCGTGGGTGAAGTAGACGCTGTGGCGCAGCCCCTTCTTCCAGTAGTCGACGTCGTGGATCGTCTCGCCGGGCCGAACGTAGCGACCCTCGTGAACCGTTGAGAAATAGCCGATCTGGGTGGGGTGCGCCTCGATGCCCTGCAGTTCGGCAGCCAGTTCGCCCAGCAGCGGGTCCATCTGGGAGGTGTGGCTGGCGCCCTTGGTCTGGAACTTGCGCGCGAACTTCCCCTCGGACTCCGCGCGCGCGATGATCGCGTCCACCTGCTCGGGCGGACCGCCGATGACCGTCTGCGTGGGCGCGGCGTACACGCACACCTCGAGGTCCTTGAAGTCGGCGAACACGGTGTCGATTTCCTCGGCCGAGTACTCGACCAGGGCCATCAGCCGGATCCACTCGCCGAACAGCATCGCCTCGCCCTCGCCCATCAGGTGCGAACGCGAGCAGATGGTGCGGGTGGCGTCCTCCAGCGACAGACCGCCGGCGAAATACGCCGCCGCGGCCTCGCCGAGCGACTGTCCCACCACCGCACTGGGTTTCGCGCCGTGGTGCTTGAGCAGCTCGCCGAGTGCGACCTGGATCGCGAAGATCGTGATCTGCGTGGTCTCGATGCCGTAGTCCTGTGAGTCGTCGAGGATCAACTCGAGGATCGAGTAGCCCCGCTCGTCCTGGACCAGGGAGTCGACCTTGTTGATCCACTCGGCGAAGACCTCGTTGCGCAGGTACAGGCTCTTGGCCATTTTGCGGTGTTGGGCGCCGAATCCGGCGAGCACCCACACCGGTCCGTTGGTGACCGGACCGTCGGCGCTGAACACGCTGGGGCTCTGCTTGCCCTCGGCCACCGCGCGCAGGCCCTTGACGGCCTCGTCGTGGTCGTGGGCGAGCACCATCGCGCGGGAACGGCCGTGGTTGCGGCGCGACAACGAGCGTCCGATCGACTCCAGCGACGACGCACGGCCCTCGGGGCTGTCGATCCAGTCGGCCAATTCGGCTGCAGTGGCCTTCTTGCGCGAAGTGAGGAAACCTGAAACCGCGAGCGGCACAACCGGGGTCGGCTGTTCCTCGGCCTCCAGCTCCTCCCGGGCCAGCTCGAGCAGACGCTTGGCCTCGTCGGTCATGCCCGGCAGTTCCGGCTCGTCGTCCATGGCGTGGACGGGCCGGTCGAGCGCATCGTCATCGTCATCGTCATCGTCGATGAATTCGCCGTACTCGTCCATGCGGACGCCGCCGACGTAGACCGCGTTCGCGTCGGATCGACCGGCCTGTTCGGGTTCGGGTTCGGGTTCTGGTTCTGGCTCGACGAGATCCGAGGGCAGCACCTCGCGCAGCACGAGGTGGGCGTTGGCGCCGCCGAATCCGAAGCCTGACACACCCGCGATCGCGTGGCCGCTGTAGCGGGGCCAGTCGGTCACGGTGTCGGCGACCTTCAACCGCACCGCTTCGAAGTCGATGTACGGATTTGGGCCCGAGTAGTTGATCGTCGGCGGGATCTTGTCGTGGTGCAGCGCGAGCGCCATCTTCGCCAGGCTGGCCGCCCCAGCTGCCGACTCCAGGTGCCCCACATTGGATTTCACGGCGCCGAGCAGGGCGGGCTTGTCTGCCGGCCTGCCCCGGCCGACGACGCGGCCGAGCGCGTCGGCCTCGATCGGGTCGCCGAGGATGGTGCCGGTGCCGTGCGCCTCGATGTAGTCCACGTCGCGCGGGTTGATGCCGGCGTCCCGGTACGCCTTGCGCAGCACCTCGGCCTGGGCGTCCGGGTTGGGCGCCAGCATGCCGTTGGACCTGCCGTCGTGGTTGACAGCGCTGCCCGCGATGACGGCGAGGATTTCGTCGCCGTCGCGCCGGGCGTCGGCGACACGCTTGAGCACGAGCATGCCGCCGCCCTCGGAGCGCGCATAGCCGTCGGCGTCCTGGGAGAACGACTTGATCAGGCCGTCCGGGGCGAGCACACCGCCGACCTCGTCGAAGCCGATGGTCACCAGCGGGGTGATCAGCGCGTTGACGCCGCCGACCATCGCCACGTCGGCCTCACCCGCGCGCAGCGCAGCCACACCCTGGTGCGCGGCGACGAGCGAACTCGAGCACGCGGTGTCGATCGCCATCGACGGACCGCGGAAGTCGTAGAAGTAGGAGACCCGGTTGGCGATGATCGAGCTCGTGGTGCCCGTGATGGCGTACGGATGCGCGACGGTCGGATCGGAGACGGCCAGGAACTGGTAGTCGTTGTTCGACGACCCGATGTAGACGGCGACATTGCGCCCGCGCAGGCTCGACGCCGGGATGCGGGCGTGTTCGAGTGCCTCCCAAGTCAATTCGAGGGCCATCCGCTGCTGCGGATCGATGTTGTCGGCCTCCATCTTCGACAGTGCGAAGAACTCGGCGTCGAAACCCTTGATGTCGGACAGATAGCCGCCGCGGGTGCGCGCCCTGGCCACCCGTTCGGCGATCCGGGGCTCGGCGAGGAATTCCTCCCACCGACCCTCGGGCAGGTCACTGATCCCGCTGCGCCCTTCGAGCAGCGCCTGCCAGGTCTGTTCGGCGGTGTTCATGTCGCCGGGGAAGCGGGTGGCTATGCCCACGATCGCGATGTCGTCGACCTCGTGGTCGCGGGACCAATCCTCGCCGCTGTCGGACATGTCGACCTCGGGCTCGCCCTCGACGATCACGGTGGCTAGCGACTCGATGGTCGGATTGCGGAATACCACCGTGGCCGTCAGCGTGACGCCGGTGAGGTCCTCGATATCGCTGGCCATGGCCACCGCGTCGCGGGAGGACAGGCCGAGTTCGACCATCGGGGCGGACTCGTTGATCGAGTCGGGCGACTGGCCGGTGGCGTTGCCGATCCAGTTGCGCAGCCAGGTGCGCATCTCGGCGACCGTCATGTCGGTGCCCGGAGCCGCTTGGGCGGCGACATCGGACCCCGGAGCCGCTTTGGCGGCGACATCGGTGCCCGGAGCCGCTTTGGCGGCGACATCGGACCCCGGAGCCGCTTGGGCGGCGACATCGGACTCCTGGGATGTCGGTGGTTCGGACGTCAGCTGGATCTCGTCGCCGGTCAGGGGTGAATTGTCTTGTGTGTCAGCCATCTCAGTCTGTCTCGTCGGGGAACGCGTTGGCCACCTTCCCGGTGCGCAGACTGCCGTCGAGGTAGGCCGCGCGGCAGGCGCGACGGCCGATCTTGCCGCTCGAGGTGCGCGGAATGGCGCCTGCGGGGGTCAGCAGCACGTCGCGCACAGTGACGCCGTGACGCACGGCGATCGCGGCGCGGATGTCGTCGGCGATCGGGCCCATGTCGAGCTTGTGCGCACCGGGGGCGCGCTCACCCACGATGACGAGCTGCTCGGACGTGTCGTTGGCATCGCGCTTCAGCCCGGAGTGGGCGTTCTCGAAGACCTCGTCCGGCAGCTGATTGGCCGGCACCGAGAAGGCGGCGACGAAGCCGGTGCGCAGCGCCTTGGTGGCTTCCTGCGCGGAGTACTCCAAGTCCTGTGGGTAGTGGTTGCGGCCGTCGATGATCACCAGATCCTTGGTACGGCCGGTGATGTAGAGCTCGCCCTCGTGGTAGGCGCCGAGGTCGCCGGTGCGCACCCACGTCGCGTCGTCGGTTGCGCCTTCGGCATGCGACGGACTGGTCCGCGACTTCAGGATGTTCTGGAACGTAGCCACGGTCTCCTCCGGCTTGCCCCAGTACCCGGTGCCCATGTTCTGACCGCTGATCCAGATCTCGCCGATCTGGCCGTCGGGAAGTTCGGTGGCGGTGTCGTTGTCGACGATCACCGCCCACTCCGCGACGCCGATCTTGCCCGCGCCCGCCTGCGCGACGGCCTTCGGCGAATCGTCGGGTACCTGCACGAAGCGGTGGTTGTTCAATTCGTCGCGGTCGACGTGGATGATCCTGGGCTCGGCGTTCATCGGTGTGGTGGACACGAACAGTGTCGCCTCGGCCAGCCCGTAGGAGGGCTTGATGGCCTGCGGTTTGAACCCGTACGGGCCGAATGCCTCGTTGAACCTGTGCACCGTGGCGGCAGAGATCGGCTCGCTGCCGTTGAGGATGCACTTCACGTTGGACAGATCCATCGGCGGCTCGCCGTCCTTGGGGACACCGCGCGCCGCGGCGTGATCGAACGCGAAGTTCGGCGCGACCGAGATGGTGCCGCCGGTGTCGCCCTCCTTGCGCGCGAGTTCGCGGATCCACCGGCCCGGCCGGCGCACGAATGCGGCCGGGGTCATGAAGGAGATGTAGTGGCCGATCATCGGCGACAGCAACACCGTGATCAGGCCCATGTCGTGGAAGAACGGCAGCCACGACACGCCCCGGTCGCCTTCCTGGCCGTCGAGCGCCTCGATCACCTGAACCACGTTGGTCGCCAGGTTCAGGTGGGTGATCTGCACGCCGGTCGGGATGCGGGTGGAACCCGAGGTGTACTGCAGGTAAGCGATGGTGTCGTGCTCGACATCGACCGGCACCCAGGTGGCACCGACCTCGTTGGGCACGGCGTCGACAGCGATGACGCGTGGGCGCTGGTTGGCGGGGCGGGAGCGGAAGAACTTCCGAACGCCTTCGGCCGCCTCGGTGGTGGTCAGGATCGCGGTCGGATGGCAGTCGTCGAGGACGGCGTGCAGGCGGCCGACGTGACCCGGCTCGTTGGGGTCGAACAGCGGAACGGCGATGCGACCGGAGTACAGGGTGCCGAAGAACGCCACGAGGTATTCGAGGTTCTGCGGGCAGAGAATGGCGACGCGGTCGCCGGGCTCGGTCACCTGCTGCAGCCGGGCGCCGACCGCGCGGTTGCGCGCGCCGAAGTCGGCCCAGTTCAGGTCGCGCTCGACCCCGTCACGCTCGGTCGAGAAGTCGATGAAGCGGTAGGCGAGTTTGTCTCCACGCACCTTCGCCCATCGTTCGACGTGCTTGACCAAGCTTCCGTTGTCCGGGAACTTGATCAGTCCGTCCTTGATGAACGGGTTATGGAAGGCCATCTCACACTCCTGTCGAAGCCACATTCGTCACGACGCAGATTCGCGCGCCGTCGGGACGCTGCAGTCATGAAGACCGCGCGAACCCAAACCCCGAGATCGTACCGGGGCATCTGCGTGCGCTGCCGAATCGCGTGTCTGACCTGGACTTTCGGTTCAGCCGTCGGTCACCACTCTTAGTTTCTTCTTAATGTTAGGCGACGGCTTGTCGCAGACCAAACCGCCCCACATCACGTGTCAGCCATGTTTTGGTCGCGGAGCGTTATCGATCACACTCTGCGCCCATCCCAGTGTCCACTGCGTGGCCGACGCACCGTCGAGATTCCAGAACTGCGGCGTGGCGTACATCGCGTGCACGGGTTGGCCAGCGCCGCCGCTGAGCACCTCGAGCGTCCTGGGCAGCTGGGTGATGTTGAACGCCGATTCCGGCGCCGAGCAGATCAGGTCGCCGGTCGCGCAGATCTCATTGGTGCGGTTGTTGAGCATGCCGAACCCGCCCGGACGCGGTCCCGACATCGTCAGGCCGAGCGCCGACAGCGTGGGCACCTCGTGCAGCGTGATCTCGGCGCCTTGGCCGTCGGGGTTGGGACCGACGTCCAGGCCCACACCCTCCTGCCTGCGGCCGTCGGCGATCAGCGTCACCCCGAGCACCAGGTCCTCGTCGACGGGTCCGCGCCCGTTGCCGACGTCGCTGGCGATATCGCCGGCGATCACCGCACCCTGCGAGAAGCCGACGAGCACGTAGCTGGTCAACGGGCAGCGGTTGTTCATGTCCGTCATCGCCTTGACCGCGGCCCGGGTGCCCTCGGCGCGGCTGTCGTTGTAGGACATCTGCTTGTCGGCCGACAGTGGATTGTGGAACTGCGCGGTGTAGGGAACGGTGAAGACCTCGAGCCGGCTGTTGTCGAACTGCTGGCGGATCGGGTTGGTGACGTTGAGCAGCAGCGCGATCGGGAACTGCGTGGGATTGAACGGATCCATCGCGGGCGACGACTCCCACGTGCCGGGAATCGAGATCAGCTGGACGTCCGGGCAGCTGGCGTCCTGGAACTCAGGACGCGGCTTCTTCGTCGGCGCTCCGGGCGCACCCGTGGGCGGTACCGCACTGGGCGGTACGGCGCTCGGCGGCGTGTCGGGCTTGCGCAGCACGACGACGACGATCGCCACGATCAGCACCACCACGAGCGCCATCGCCCCGGCTGCGACGAGCGCGAGGATGCGGTGGCGTTTCCGCCGATTGGTATTGGCCATGAATGTCGGGTGCTCCTGCTAGCAGAGACGGTCGGTCGCGATGCGAATGTAGTCGGCGGTGGCGGCGTTCACCTCGGCGGTCGAGGGTGCCATGGCGGCGAAGTCGTCGTCGCGGACGTCGTTGCGCACCATCGGCACGACGTAGTCCCACACCGCCTGGTCGCTCTGCTTGGCCGCGCGAGCCTGGCACACGTAGGACCCGATGCTCAGCGCCAGCAGGTCGCTCGAGGGGGTGACCCCTTCGGCCTTCAACGCATCCAGGTAGGCGCGCTGGCTCGGGGTCACGATCAAGGCGTTCGAGTGACTGCTGTGCGACGGCGGCCCCGGCGGCGCCGCACCCGCCTGGCCGTGCGCCGGTGAGGTCTCGGACGTGGGCAACCCGATGGTGGCCATCACGTCGTCGCCTGAGCATCCGGCGACCAGCACGGCGGCAGACGCGGCGAGAAATGAGGTCGCCGACCACACCCGGATCGGCGTTGCCGAACCGGCTCCGCGCCGAACCGCTTGATGCACGACTCCAAGGTACCGGCTGTGACAGCCGGGCCCCGTTGGCGAAACCGGGACGCGCTACTTGATCGTGGCGACGAGTTCGCCGGACATCGCCGCCAGCTGTCCGCTCCACGAGCCCCAGTCATGGCTGCCGCCGGCCGGGAAGTCGAAGTGTCCGTTGTGCCCGCCGTTGGAGCGGTAACGCTGGTAGAACTCGCGGTTCGTGCCCTGGGCGATGTCGCAGTAGTCGATCATCGCCGGCGCATCGCAGCCGGCGCCGGGACCCGCGCTCCACACCCACAAGCGAGTGTTGTTGTCCGACAGAAGCTGAGAGTGGACGTTCGGCGAATGCCACTTCCAGCGGCCGAGCTGGGGCAGGCCCCACATGTTGCGGGTCTCGACGCCGCCGTACTTCGCCAGGCCCGCGGTGATCGCACCGTCGACGCCGGTGCGCTCGGGTGCGAGGAAGCCCGACAGCGAGCCGGCGTAGCGGTAGCGATCCGGGTGGAACGTCGCCAGCGCCATCGCGCCGTAGCCACCCTGTGCCGCGCCGACGACGCCGTGCCCGCTGGGCGCGAGGCCCTTGTTGGCGACCAGCCAGTTGGGCAGCTCGTCGGCCAGGAACGTCTCCCACTGGCGGCTGCCGTCGAGCTCCCAGTTGGTGTACATGCTCCACGCGCCGCCCGCGGGAGCGGCCACCGAGACGCCGGTCCCGGCAAAGACATTCATCGCATTGCCCGCGGTCACCCAGTTGCTCACGTCGGGTGCGGCGTTGAAGGCGTCGAGGAGGACGACTGCGTGCGGGCCGCCGCCCTGGAACGCCACGGGGATACTGCGGCCCATCGCCGCCGAGGGGACCATCAACATCTCGACCTGGGCGCTCGCGGTAGGCGCCACGGAGGTGCCGGCCGTCCACAGGCCCGCGGTCAGCACCACCGTCAGCAGCGTTCGTATCAACCCGCGCATCTACCCCACCTCACGTCTCGTCAGCTGTCCCCGCGCTCGGTAGTCAATCACACCCGAACCACGGGCTGCCCCGGAAATGGCTGACGGCGGCGACCCGTGAGGATCGCCGCCGTCGGCGGTGTATCTGGTGAGGCGCTTAGCCGCCCTGGGCCGGAGCCTCGGCCGCGACCGGAGTCGACGGCTGCGGGGTGGCACCCAGCACGCGCTGGATGTCCGGCTTCATCTGGTTCAGCTGCTGACCCCAGTACTCCCAGCTGTGCGTACCGGCCTGCGGGAAGTTGAACACGCCGTTCTTGCCGCCCGCGGCGATGTACTGCTCCTGGAAGGTCTCGTTGGTCCGCAGCGTGAAGCTCTCGAGGAACTTCGCGTTGAAGTTGTCGCCCGCCGCGACACCGGTGCCGTTGATGTCGGCAGGCTTGCCGTTACCGCAGAACACCCAGATGCGGGTGCCGTTGGCGACCAGCTTGTCGATGTTGACCATCGGGTCGTTGCGCTTCCACGCCGGATCGCTCGACGGGCCCCACATGTCCTCGGACTCGTAGCCGCCCGCGTCACCCATGGACATGCCGACCAGCATCGGCCACCAGCCCTCGGAGAGGTTCAGGAAGCCCGACAGCGAGGCTGCGTACTGGAACTGCTGCGGGTAGTAGATCGACAGCGTCATCGCGGACGAACCGGCCATCGACAGGCCGACGGCCGCGTTGCGGTTCGGGTTCACGCCCTTGTTGGCGGCCAGGTACGAGGGCAGCTCAGAGGTGAGGAACGTCTCCCACTTGTAGGTGCTGCAGCCCGCCTTACCGCACGCCGGCTTGTACCAGTCGCTGTAGAAGCTGGACTGGCCGCCGACCGGCATGATTACCGCGAGGCCCGAGTCCACGTACCACTCGAAGGCCGCGGTCTCGATGTCCCAGCCGTTGAAGTCATCGCGGGCACGAAGGCCGTCGAGCAGATAGACGCCCGGCGCGTTCGGCCCACCGTTTTGGAACTGGACCAGAATGTTGCGTCCCATCCCAGCGGACGGAACCTGAAGGTACTCGACCGGCAGACCCGGACGAGAGAAAGCCTCTGCGGTGGCGGAGCCTCCGACGGCACTGACCAAACCTGGCAACACAGCGGCAGCCATGGCAGCCCCCGCAAGCCGGCGGATCCAGGTATCCCGGATCTTGCCAACGAACTTCATGCTTCTACCTATCCCATCTGTCGAATGCCGCACGCGGACGTCTCCTCGGACCTAGCCGCGTAACCCGTGTAGTAGACCACACGATCGTCTGATTCCTCTCCTCAGCATCTGTCTCCCCTGGTCACCACCACATAGTTGAGGTCATGCGGCGACACCGAATTCGCAGGAAGAGCGATATGCGGTTCGCTTATCGTCCTGGCGCTCCTGCCGTGTTACCGAATGTGACGGATTCCTTTCACGGTCCGGTCGCCGGCATGCCCGTATAAGGCGGCTCGGCCGGTTCCGGCCTCTGAAGCCCGCAGCGTTCGAGCTCATAGAGCGGCACCCGGTCGATGCGGTACTGCGTGAACTGGTACGCGTGCACCAGATTCGACAGGAACCGGCGCGGCCCCATCGGACCGCGGATCGAGGTCAGCATCGCGTCGGTCGCCGGGCACTCCAATGCCACCTCGGCCTGCCTGACCCACTCCTTGTCGACGTAGGGGGGAATGAACGGCGGCTCCTTGAGGAACGGACCCTCGGCAATGGCCCAGTCGGGGAACAGGTTCTTGTCGTGGCCGATGCGACCGTCCTCCAGGCGCGCGGTGTGCGCCGCCAAGGGATTGGCCAGACCGATCTGGTCGATGACCCGTACGTCGAGGCCCACGTTCATGCCGAGCATCCCCAGGTTGGTGAAAAACACTGTGTGCGGCCTGTTTTCGCGTTCCTGCGGCGTGGCGTCCGGCGGCGGCGGAACCGCGGGCACCACGTCCCACCGGTCGTAGTTGCCAGCGGGCAGCAGGAGCGCGCCGTCGGGTGTGTTCTCGATGGCTTCGAGCACCGCGCGCATGCGCGGATAGTCCAGATAGTCGGCGGCCGTCACCGGGTGCGCGTTGCCCGTCGCCTGGGCGTAGAAGCGGCGCTCGTCGACGATGCCGGAATAGGTGACGCGGGTGGCGTCGGGCCCCATGCCGGGCGAATTGGCCGCCCACAGCGCCCAACCCACGACGGCCAGCCACAGCACGCTCGTTGCGCCGACGAACAGATACCCTGCGCCGCGGGCCATTCGGGTGCCGTCGGGTAGCACAACGGGGATCACCGCGACGGGAGCCAGCAGACAGAACAACGGTGTCAACAGCACCCGGCCGTGCATGAAGTCGCCGCCCTGACGGATCCAGTACACCGCTTGGAGTAGTCCGCTGACGACCATGAAGGTCACAACGGCGGCGGGGCTCTGCACCGTGCGGGCGAACCATCCGTACCCCGGCGCGACCGCGCGGCGCCGCCACCACGGGTTGCCGCGCGAGACCATCACCACGCCCGCCAGCCCGATCAGCAAGATCGCGGGCGCCCACAACAGGTAGGGCGAGTTGAAGTTGGCCAGATACACCAATCCTTGCGACCACTTGGCGCCTGAGGCGTCCTTGGCCAACGCGGTACCCGGAAACAGCAAGCCGTAGTAACCCATTCGGAAGATCTCGTAGGCCACCGGAATGAGCCCGCCCGCGGCGATGATCAGTCCCCGCCGGCGCCAGCCGCGCGCCGCAACGAGCATCATGATCAACGCCACGCCACCGATCAGTGCGAGTTCCGGGCGGATCAGCACACTCAGCCCGGCGACGAAAGCCAGTGCGGCATCCGACAGCGGGCTGTCGGCGTTGCGCTGCTGCTGCTGCGGCGGCGGCGGTCCGATGGGCTGGCGCCGGATTGTCGGGGGTCCGCCTTGCGGGGCCAGCGGCGGCATGGAGCGCAATGCGCGCAGGGTCTGCGACCAGCGCACCATCATCCAGAACAAAAGGCCGAGATAGGCCAGCACCAAACCGTTTTCGAGGCCCGAGGTGGCGAAGTCGCGGGCCGGGGGCACCGCGATGTAGACCAGCGCGCCTGCGGGCACGATCAGCGCCCGCCGGCCCTGCAGGCTCGGGGCGTACAGCCGGGCCGCACCCATCATGGCCAGCGCCACGCCGAGGATGCTCAGCGCCAGCGCGAGGTACAGCGCGACGTACTCCAACCGCACGGGCCCGCCGATCAGCCCGCCGAGGTAGATCAGATAGGTCCAGATCGTCGACGTGTTGGCCTCGACCCGCTCGCCTGCGTTGAACACCGGACCGTTGCCCGCCAACAGATTCCGCACGGTGCGCAGCACGATGAGGCCGTCGTCGGCGATCCAGCGCCGCTGCCAGGCCCCCCACCCGAACAGCGCGGCGACGACGACGACACTGGCCAACAGGCTCAGCCGAACCGTCGCGTCGTACGGAAACGCCGGCCAGCGCGCAGCGCTGCCCGCGACCATGCCGCGCGCACTCGCTCCTGTGCGCAGGCGGCGTGTCATCTCAGCCGAGGAGGACTGCGGCACCGATGGTCCCGATCCACGCGAGCAGCAGCAGCTGCAGCACCCGGTCTTTCAGCGCGATCTCCTCGGGCTCACCGGCCATGCCGCCGTCGACATCGACCGCGTAGCGCAGAATCGCAATGGTGATCGGGATGATCGTGACCGCGTACCACGACGCGTTCGCGCCGTCGCGCTCGAAGGCCCACAGGCTGTAGCAGACCACCATGGCCGTGGCCGCAACGGTCCACACGAAACGAAGGTAGGACGCGGTATAGCTCTCGAGCGACTTGCGGATCCTCGCGCCTGTCCGTTCCGCGAGTTGCAGTTCGGCATAGCGCTTTCCGGCCACCATGAACAGCGATCCGAACGTCATCACCAGCAGGAACCACTGTGACAGCGGTATGCCCGCGGCCGCGCCGCCCGCGATGGCGCGGATCAGGTACGCCGACGACACAATGCAGATATCCAGCACTGCTTGATGTTTGAGGCCGAAGCAATATGCGAGCTGCATCGCGATGTACACCGCGATCACCAGCGCGAGGTTCGCCGCCGCAAGCCAGGCGATCCCCAGCGCCGCAGCGCCCAACACCACCGCGAGGGTGTAGGCCAGCCACTCGGGCACCACCCCGGCGGCGATGGGCCGGAACCGCTTCGTCGGATGCTGGCGGTCAGCTTCGACGTCGCGCGCGTCATTGACCAGGTAGATGCACGATGCGGCCAGCGAGAACGCGACGAAGGCGATCAGAATCTTGATCGCGACTTCCCGGTAGTCGTAGCGCACGTCGCCGCCGAACGACGCGATCGGCGCAGCGAGCACCAACAGGTTCTTCACCCATTGGCGCGGACGGATCGCCTTGACGACGCCGGTCGCCAGGTTGCGGGGCGGCCCCTTGTCCGGCACGGGATCCTCACTCACCGGCCGCGCGCTCTCCGCGCTGCTGTCCCTCGAGATGCTCATCAGATTCTTCTGCTCCTCGCGTGCCCGAAGGTCGCCCGTTGCGCGATCGTGTCGACCGTCTGCGCGACGGCCGCCCCGACCATTACTCCGGTCAGCACGTCGGTGGGGTAGTGCACGCCGAGCACCAATCGCGACAACGCCATCGGGGGCACGACTGCCAACGGCAGCGGCGACCCGATTGTGCGGGCCAGCAGCAGCGATGCCGCGGTGGTGGACGTCGCGTGGGCCGACGGGAAACTCAGCGCGCTCGGGGTGCCGACGTTCACGGCGATCGCCGGATGGTGCGGACGCTTGCGCCGGACGAGGCGCTTGATCACCACGGCCGCAGCATGCGCGCCGAACGCACCCAGGCCCACCGCGAGCCACGCTGGGCGACGGCGAGGCTGCAGCAGCCACCCGAGAGCCGCGACGGCGAGCCAACCCGCGCTGTGCTCGCCGAAATGCGACAGGGCGCGCGCACCGGCAAGCACGCCGGGGCGATCGGCCAGCGCCGACTGCACGGCGACCAGCGCGGCGTCCTCGCCCCGCGGGCTCTCAGGCATCAGCAGACTCGAGCAGCACTGTCTCCCACTTCTGCTTGCTCGAGAGCACCGGAAGGGCCTCGCGATAGACCTTGCGCATGCGGTTGAACTTGCGTCCGAGCCGGATCTGGCGCAGGAGCGAAGCACGAAGCAGCGCAGCCGCTTTCGCGCGGTCGCGCTGCCGGTAGACGACACCGCGGCCGTCGGCGGTGGTGACCGTGACGCCGTCGACCCTGCTCAGCGAGAACCACCGGGCGTCCTGAGTCGCCACATTGATCTGCGGACGTCGATGGTGCTCGGGATCGTGCGCCTTGAGTTGGTGGAGAACCCCACGGAGCAGGCGCACCGAGATCGCCACTGGGCCGACGGGAATCTTGACCTTCCTGCGCCAGCGCTTGTCCGAGGGCGTCGGCAGCGCCGTCGCGCTCGGAAGCACCACCGCGTCGGGGTACTGCTGTCGCATGGCGCGCACGTCGGGCAGTGCCGACTCCAGAATCGAGAAGATGTGCTCCGGGCCGGCCAGGAAGTCGTCCATCGCCTTGTTCTGGATCGCGACGGTCGAATACTCAAGGCACAGAAGGTGTTTTATGGTGGCTTTGAGGTGGCTGGCGAGCAGCCCGGACACGTTGCCGTCCCAGTGCAGGGCAGCGACGACCAAGCGGTTGCGCAGGTGGAAGTACGCCTGCCAGTCGATGGCGTCGTCCTTGTCGCTCCACGCCATGTGCCAGATGGCCGCTCCGGGCAGCGTGACCGTCGGGTACCCGTGCTCGCCGGCGCGCAGCCCGTAGTCGGCGTCGTCCCACTTGATGAACAGGGGCAGCGGCTGGCCGAGTTCCTCGGCGACCTGCCGCGGGATCATGCACATCCACCAGCCGTTGTAGTCGACGTCGATGCGCCGGTGCAGCAGCCTGCTGCGGTACTCGTCTTCGTCGTTGAGCTTGTATTTGGCGAAGTTGTGGTCGTATTCGGTGTTGAGCGCGTTGGTCCACATGAAGTTCGTCGAGTCGACCATCTCACCCATCACGTGCAGGTGCGACGGCTCCTGCAGGTTGAGCATCTGCCCGCCGACCAGCGTCGGCGTCTTCGCGAACCGGTTCATGGCCAACGCCCGCAGTATCGAGTCCGGCTCGATACGGATGTCGTCGTCCATGAACAGGATCTGTTCGCAGTCGGTGTTCTTCAGCGCCTCGTACATGACCCGGCTGTAACCGCCGGAACCACCCAGGTTCGGCTGGTTGTGCACCGAGAGCCGGTTGCCCAGCGCCGCCGCGGCCGCGTCGAAGCCGGGATGGTCCTTGGCCTTCTGGTTGCCCTGGTCCGACACGATGACCGCGCTGATCACGTTGTCCACCAACGGATCAGAGGTCAGCGCGGCCAGCGCGTTCACGCAATCCGACGGGCGGTTGAACGTGGGGATGCCGACCGCGACGTTAGCCCGGCCCGGCGCGGCAATCGGCGCGTACCAGCCGGCGTGGTGCAACGTGACGTTGCTGTCGGTCGTGATGTCGAACCAGATCCAGCCGCCGTCTTCGAACGGCGACAGGTCGACCTCGAACTCGACGGTCGCGGGTTCCGCCGAATCGCCGCTGGAAATGGGTGCGCCGCCGACTGTGATTCGGGCGCCGGTGGCCTTGGACCGGTAGACGTCGATACGTGCGGTGCCGGTGAGTTCGACGCGCAGCACGACCGAATCGAGGATCGACCACCGTCGCCAGTAGCTGGCCGGGAACGCGTTGAAGTACGTCGCGAACGACACCTCGGACTCGCTACCGATCTCCAGCCTGGTGCGTTCCGGCGCGTGCGCGCGGCGGGCGTTGGTGTCCGATTCCTCGATGTAGAGCTTGCGGACGTCGAGCGGTTCGCCGGGACGCGGGAGGATGACACGCGCCAGCAGACTGACCGCCCGCGAGTCGCCGGCGTCGAGGGCGCCGGACGGGATGTCGCTCATGCGCTACTGCTTTCTGTGCTGTCGCTCAGTGGCGCGCCGTCCCGCAGGTGCGGCGCGAGGGTGTTGTCATACATGTTCAGTGCACTGGCGATCGCCATGTGCATGTCGAGGTACTGATAGGTGCCCAGTCGGCCGCCGAAAAGTACCTTCTGCGAAACAGTTTCGGTCTTGGCCCGCGCCCGGTAGGCAGCCAGCACGGTCCGGTCGGTCTCGGTGTTGATCGGGTAGTACGGCTCGTCGTCGTCTTCGGCGAAGCGCGAGAATTCCCGCATGATCACCGTCTTGTCAGTCGGATACGCGCGCTCGGGGTGGAAGTGCCGGAACTCGTGAATCCGCGTGTAGGGCGGGTCGGGGTCGTTGTAGTTCATCACCGGTGTGCCCTGGAAGTCGCCGGTGTCGAGCACTTCGAGCTCGAAATCCAATGTCCGCCAGCCTAACCGGCCTTCGGCGTAATCGAAGTAGCGGTCCAGCGGGCCCGTGTAGACCACCGGGGCGTCCGGACTTTCGGCCCGCAGCCCGTCGCGGACGTCGAACCAGTCGGTGTCCAGCCGCACCTCGATGCGGTCATCGGCGGCCATGTTCTCCAGCCACGCGGTGTACCCGTCGACCGGCAGGCCCTCGTAGGTGTCATTGAAGTAGCGGTTGTCGAACGTGTAGCGCACGGGCAGCCGGGTGATGGTGGTCGCCGGCAGCTCCTTGGGATCGGTCTGCCACTGCTTGGCGGTGTAGTTCTTCATGAACGCCTCGTACAGCGGCCGGCCGATCAGCGAGATGGCCTTCTCCTCGAAGTTCTGCGCGTCGGCGGTCTCGATCTCGGCCGCCTGTTCCCTGATCAGCTTGCGCGCCTCGTCGGGGGAGAAATACCGGCCGAAGAACTGGGAGACCAGGCCGAGCCCCATCGGGAACTGGTAGGCCTGCCCGTCGTGCATGGCGAACACACGATGTTGGTAGCCGGTGAACTCGGTGAATTGCCGCACGTAGTCCCACACCCGCTGGTTGGAGGTGTGGAAGAGGTGCGCGCCGTAACGGTGCACCTCGATGCCGGTCTGGGGTTCGGGTTCGGAGTACGCATTGCCGCCGATGTGCGATCTTCGGTCGACGACCAGGACGCGCTTGCCCAGCTGCGTCGCCACGCGCTCGGCAATCGTCAGGCCGAAGAATCCGGAACCGACGACAAAGAGGTCGAAACGAGCTGTCATCGGCAGCAAGGGTATCGGAACCAGACCGTCGGCCCCGAATCCGACAGACCAGCAGAGAGCCGGAAGCCGAACGGCCGAAGGTTTCGATCGGCTCACGATTCCGCATCGTCACTTCAGTCTCACTAGTCACATCAGTACCGTCGACACCGTTGCACGTACCAGACGTAGTCCATGTATTGAGGAGACTTCCGTGCCGAACCAACGCCGTCGCAGGCTGTCGACAGCCACGAGCGCAGTCGTTGCCCTGGCAGTCGCGAGTCCAGCCGCCGTAATCGCCGTGACTGAGCTGTCCGACAGCACCACCGCGCCCCAGCAGCGCGAATTCGTCCAGGCCGCGATGATCACCGACCTGCCCAATGAGTTGATGTCAGCGCTGTCGCAGGGGCTGTCGCAGTTCGGGATCAACATGCCGCCGATGCCGACCGGTGTGCTGACGGGGACGGGTGCTGCACCCTCAGGGCTGACCAGCCCGGGGCTGACGTCTCCGGCGCTGACCACACCCGGCCTCACCACACCGGGCCTCACCACGCCGGGCCTCACCACGCCGGGATTGACGACACCTGGCCTGACCACACCGGGACTCGATACGCCCGCCCTGAGCACGCCCGGGCTCACCACGCCGAGCACCTCGCTCGCGCCACTGACCGACGCGGCCCTGTCGAACCCGGCGCTGACCAATCCCGCGCTGACCAGCCCTGCCGGTACGTCGCCGCTGGGTGCCGTGCCGACCACGCCGGATCTGACCGCGCCGGGGCTGTCGACCCCGCCCGCGACCGGCCTCGACCCGGCGGCCCTGACGCCGGTCTCGACCGGCAGCCTGCCCGCCCCCAGCGAGGTGCCGATCTCCGCACCGATCGGTCTCGATCCGGCCGCGGGCTCCTACCCGATCCTCGGCGACCCGTCGCTGGCCGCGATGCCTGCGGCGAGCACCGGCAGCGGCGGCATCGTCGGCGACCTGTCGAGCATGGCCAATCAGCTCGGCGCAGGTCAGGCGATCGACCTGCTCAAGGGCATGGTGATGCCAGCGATCATGTCTGCGGTCAAGCCGCCGGGTACGCCCGCCGTCGCCGGAGCTCCAGCGGGCGCGCCGCCGATGCCCGGCGCAGGACCCGCGCCGGTCCCCGGCGCCTGAGGAAGCCTGTCACCTGACGGCACCGCAGAGGCTGAGTTCACGCTCTGCGGTGCCGTTGCAGGTCAATTCGATTTTTTCCGCCGCGACCCGCCGTGTCGAAACATCCGTAACAACTGACACATACGTAACATCGGTGCGTGCCGTGCCGCCGTCCTGCGCCGTCGATACTGTTCACCGCGATAGCGGCAACGGTCGTCATGCTGCCGTGGGCGATCACCGGGATTCCCGGGGAGGACGACCGCTCGGCGGCCGAGGCGCCACAGCTGAGCGAACAGCCGCTGACCGGTCTCGGTGGCGGGGAAACCGTCCGCGAGATCTCCCAACCGACGCCGTTCTCGCTCGTCGCGCTGACCGCTGATGACCTCGCAGGCACCTCGGCGCGCATCCGGGCCAAGAAGCCCGACGGCACCTGGGGGCCGTGGTACCAAGCCGAAACGCTTGAAGGCGTGGGCCCTGCGTCCGAGGGACCGGCCCTGCGCGGCACCGAACCGGTCTTCGTCGGTCAGACCACCACCGTGCAGATCGCCGTCACCCGTCCGCCCCATGCGCCGACCACCCGCTCGACGCCCAAGCAGAGCGAACCGGGACTCGGTTACGTCCCCGCCAACGTCGAGCAACCGATCGGGCAGAACCTCAACGCGGTCCTGATCAGCCCGCCCCAAGCGCCGGCGGACACCTTGCCGCTGCCGTCGGCGGTCAACCCGCCCGGAGTGCCGCCCAACATCATCTACCGCGCGCAGTGGGGCGCAGACGAGTCGATGCGGTGCGGTAATCCGAGGTACGACAGGGGGATTCGCGCGGGCATCGTGCACCACACCGCGGGTAGCAACGAATACGCGCCCCAGGACTCCGCCGGAATCGTCCGGTCGATCTACGAGTACCACACCCGCACCCTGGGCTGGTGCGACGTCGCCTACAACGCGATGGTGGACAAGTACGGCCAGGTCTTCGAAGGCCGGGCAGGCGGTATGACCAAACCGGTCGAAGGCGCACACACCGGCGGGTTCAACCACGACACGTGGGGTGTGGCGATGATGGGCAACTTCGAAGCCGTGCCCCCGACTCCGATTCAGCTGCGCACCACGGCCCGACTGCTGGGCTGGCGCATGGGTCTGGACCGCGTCAACCCGAGGGGCACCGTCGTGCTCACCTCGTCGGGCGGGTCGTTCGCGAAATTCCCCCAGGGCGCAACACCGACGCTGCCCGCGATCTTCACGCACCGCGATGTCGGCGTCACCGAGTGCCCGGGCAACGGCGCGTACGCGGTCATGGATCAGATCCGCGACATCGCCGCACGGTTCAACGATCCGCCCGGACCCGAGGATCTGGCCGAATCAATGCGGGGCGGAGCGATATTCGCGCGTTGGGAGTCGATGGGCGGGATGACCAGCCCGCTGGGCAGGCCGACGTCACTCGAGGCCTCCGGTGAAGCAGGCGCGCGCTACGTCACCTTCGAAAACGGCGCGGTGTACTGGTCGCCGCAGAGCGGCGCCGAACCGGTGACCGGCGAGATCTTCAAGGCGTGGGGGTCGCTCGGCTTCGAACGCGGCGCCCTCGGCCTGCCGACGAGCGGCGAGATCAACGAACCGCTGTGGATCGTGCAGAACTTTCAGCACGGCACACTGAATTTCGACCGGGAGAAAGGCACGGTCACCCGCGTCATCGACGGGGTGCCGGTGGAACTGCCCAGACAGTCCGACAAGAACGCCCCGGTCCAGTTGGAGCGGTTCACCCCGCCCATCAGCCCCAGCTGACCCCGTCGTCTCAGAGCCACCATCGCTCGAGGACCCGGGCGACCCCGTCCTCGGTGTTGTCGACGGTGACCTCGTCGGCCGCGGCCAACGCCTCGGGATGAGCGTTACCCATCGCAACGCCGAGGCCGGCCCAGCGCAGCATCGGCACATCGTTGGGCATGTCCCCGAATGCCACCACTTCCTCGGCGGTGATGCCGAGCGGCCGGGCCAACTCCTCGACACCGGTGGCCTTACTGACCCCCAGCGGCACCACTTCGATGAGCCCGTTGTTCGTCGAGTAGGTGATCTCGCCGAGGCCACCAACGTGACCAGTCAACGCCGCGGACATGTCGGCGCTGCGCGCACCGGACATGCGGATGAGCAGCTTGACGGCGGGCGCGCTGAGCAGATCCTCGACAGAGACTTCGGTGTTGTCCGGGTTCAACCACGCGTGCTCGTAGCCGGGTGAGCTGACGAACTGCGGCGTCGCGGCATCGTGAGCGCTGCGACCGACCCGCTCGACGGCAAGGCCCGCGCCCGGAATCAGGCGGGTGGCGATCTCGGCGAGTTTCCCGAGCGCGTCGGTGGACAAGGTGCGCGCCGACACAATGCGGTCGGTCGACGCGTCGTAGGTCACTGCGCCGTTGGCGCACACCGCCATTGGCGCGAACCCCAGCCCGTCGACGACGGGCTGCACCCAACGCGGCGGCCGGCCGGTAGCCAGCACGAACGTCGCGCCGGCCTCGACCGCGGCGCGCACGGCATCGCGCGTGCGCGGGGTGACCTTCTCGTCGTCGTCCAGCAGGGTGCCGTCAACGTCGGAGGCGATGAGCCTCGGCAGTGTCATCGCGGCGATCCGCCTTCGCTACTCACCGTCGTCATCGCTGCGATCCGCCTTCGCTACTCACAGTCGTCATCGCGGCGATCCGCCTTCGCTACTCACCGTCGTCATCTTCAGCTCTTCGCCTCTCGCTCGGCCCGCCTGCGCGCCCGCTGCACCAGTTCCGCTTCGTCGAGCGCCTTCGCTTCCTCCGGCGTCGGCGCGGCACCGCCCAGCCGGCGGGGCACCCAGAACGCGCCCTCGGGATGCGGGTACTCCAACTGTGCGTGCTCCAACAACCCCGTCATCGCCGTGCGCAGGGTCGTCCCGAGTTCCCCGGTCGCACCGCCGGGCCGAATCGGTTCACCGACCGACACGATCATCGGAAACTTCTTGCGCCCCAACGCCCGTGGATGATCCTTCGTCCACGCCCGCTGTGCGCCCCATACGATCAGCGGCACGATCGGCACCTGCGCCTCGATGGCCATGCGCACCGCGCCGGTCTTGAACTCCTTGAGCTCGAAGCTGCGGCTGATGGTGGCTTCGGGGTACACGCCGACGAGTTCCCCGGCGCGCAACCGTTCAACCGCGACGGCATACGCGCCCGCACCGGCACGCCGATCGACGGGGATGGTGCCCGTGTGCTTGATCAGCCAGCCGACGACCTTCACCTCCTCCATCTCCGCCTTGATCATGAACCGCATCCTGCGGTTGCGATACATCACGGCCAAGGCTGCGGGAAGAAAGTCGATATAGCTGGTGTGGTTGATAGCGATGACCGCGCCGCCGCTTGCCGGGATGTTGTCCAGGCCCCGGTAGTCGATTCGGGTTCCGGTAGCCCTGACCGCCACCCTGGCCGCGATTTCGATGGTGCGGAAAACGGGCTCCATCCGGTTACTCCGGCGGGCCCGTCGGGTCACCGCGTTCGGCGCGGCGGGCCGCCTTCTCGGCCGCTTCCTCGGCGTCCATGCGGCTGGCTTCGGCCAGCGTCGGCGCGCCACCACCGAGTCGGTGCGGCACCCAGAACTCGCCGGGCGGATGGGGCCCGTAGGAGTCCTGCACGCGCTCCAGCAGATGCTGCATCCGCGAATGCAGCAGCGCAGTGAGTTCTGTCGCGGGCAGGGTCGGCGGAATCGGCTCGCCGACCGCCACGGTAATCGGAACCTTGGGACGCCACATCTTCTTCGGGTGGCCCTTGGTCCAGATGCGTTGGGCGCCCCAGACGATGTGCGGGACGATCGGCACGTCGGCGGCGATCGCCATGCGCGCGGCTCCGGACTTGAAGTCCTTGATCTCAAAGCTACGGCTGATCGTCGCCTCCGGGTAGACGCCGACGAACTCGCCTTCCCGCAGGCGCTGGCAGGCCTGTTCGTAGGACGCCGCGCCGCTGTCGCGGTCAACCTCGATGTGGCGCAGGCTGCGCATGATCGGGCCGGTGATCTTGTGGTCGAACACCTCTTTCTTCGCCATGAACCGCACCTTGCGTCCCTGTCCCTGTCGGTAGGCGGGCAGGCCGGCGAAGGTGAAGTCGAAGTAGCTGGTGTGGTTGATCGCGATCACCGCACCGCCGGTGGCGGGGAGGTTCTCCACGCCGGTGACGGTGAACGTCAACCCCTGCACGCGCCAGATGAGTCGGGCGAGCGCGATGACTGTTCCGTACACCGGTTCCACATCAGGCAGCCTAGTCGCGTGACCTTTCCCACCGAACCCGTGCCGATACCCGACGTCGTCATCGAGATCGCGGCGGGCCGACCAGTGGTCGCGGTGTGGGTCAACGAGTTGGGCGGAGTCACGTTCTCGGTCGACGGCGGGCGCGAGTACGTCAAGGTGTATCCCGCCGTCTCGGCGCACCTGCTGGCGGCCGAGGTCCCGCGGCTGCGCTGGGCGACGCGCTTCACGCCGGTTCCCGCCGTGCTGGCGCATGGACCGGGTTGGCTACATACCGCGCGCCTTGAAGGTCGCTCGGCTGTCGATCCGCGCTGGGCCGACGATCCCCGGACCGCCGCCCGTGCGATCGGCACGGGGCTCCGGCACCTGCACGAGGCGCTGCCGGTCGACCAGTGTCCATTCGGCACGCCGTCCTGGGTGCCCGTCGACGCGCCGCAGGCCGACCGGCTCGTTGTCTGCCACGGCGACGCCTGCGCGCCCAACACCCTGATGACCGACGACGGCATGTTCAGCGGGCATGTCGATGTCGGTGACCTCGGGGTCGCTGACCGATGGGCCGACCTCGCCATCGCAACGCTGTCTCTGGACTGGAACTTTCCGAGCGAAGGCCCCGGTGGTTTCCAGGAGTTGCTGCTCGAGGCGTACGGCGTCGCGGCCGACACGGAGCGGATCGCCTACTACCGACGCGCGTGGGACGAGGAGGACCCTCTGACGGGCTAAACTCGACCCGAACCGTACACCGCAAGAAAGGGTATTCGTGCAGGTCACGAGCGTCGGTCATGCGGGTTTCCGCATCGACACCAAGGCAGGGAGCATTCTGTGCGACCCCTGGGTCAATCCGGCGTACTTCGCCTCGTGGTTTCCGTTCCCCGACAACAGCACGCTGGACTGGGACGCTTTGGGTGACGTCGACTACCTCTACGTCTCCCACCTGCACCGCGACCACTTCGACCCGAAACTGCTACGCAGGCATGTCAACAAGGACGCCGTCGTGCTGTTGCCCGACTTTCCGGTGCCCGACCTGCGGCGGGAGTTGGAGAGGGTCGGGTTCCACCGGTTCTTCGAGACCACCGACTCGGTCAAGCACCGCGTCAGCGGGCACAGGGGCGACCTGGACGTCATGATCATCGCGTTGCGCGCGCCGGCCGACGGCCCGATCGGCGACTCGGGACTGATCGTCGACGACGGCGAGACCGTCTGCTTCAACATGAACGACGCGCGGCCCGTCGACCTCGATGTGGTGCATGCCGACTTCGGTCAGGTCGACGTGCACATGCTGCAGTACTCGGGCGCGATCTGGTACCCGATGGTGTACGACATGCCTGCCCGGGCCAAGGAGGCCTTCGGCACGCAGAAACGGCAGCGCCAGATGGACCGTTGCCGCCAGTACATCGCCCAGGTCGGCGCCACCTGGGTGGTCCCGTCGGCAGGCCCGCCGTGTTTCCTCGACCCGGAGTTGCGCGACCTCAACGACGACCACGACGACCCGGCCAACATCTTTCCCGACCAGGCGGTGTTCCTCGACCAGATGCGGAGTCACGGCCACGACGGCGGACTGCTGATGATCCCCGGGTCGACGGCTGATTTCACTGGCTCGCAACTGCAATCGTTGACCCACCCGGTGCCCGACGTCGAATCGATCTTCACCACGGGCAAGGCGGCCTACATCGCCGAGTACGCCGAACGGATGGCGCCGGTGCTGGCGGCGGAGAAGGCCGGGTGGGCGCCCGCGGCGGGCGAACCACTGCTGGAACCGCTGCGCACGGTGTTCGAACCGATCATGCTCCAGAGCGACCAGATCTGTGACGGCATCGGCTATCCGGTGGAGCTCCGGCTGGGTGCCGAGACCGTCGTCCTGGACTTCCCGAAACGCGTTGTGCGGGAACCGATCGCCGACGAAAAGTTCCGCTACGGTTTCGCGATGGCGCCCGAACTGGTGCGGACGGTGTTGCGTGACAACGAGCCGGACTGGGTCAACACGATCTTCCTGTCGACGCGTTTCCGCGCCTGGCGGGTCGGCGGCTACAACGAGTATCTGTACACGTTCTTCAAGTGTCTGACCGATGAGCGCATCGCCTATGCGGACGGGTGGTTCGCCGAGGCGCATGACGACTCGGCGTCGATCCAACTGGACGGCTGGGAGATTCAGCGTCGCTGTCCGCACCTGAAGGCCGATCTGTCGAAGTTCGGAGTCGTCGAGGGTTCGACGTTGACCTGCAATCTGCACGGCTGGCAGTGGAACCTGCAGAACGGCAGGTGTTTGACGACGAAGGGCCACGAGTTGCGCTGCGCACGCGTGGGGCAAGAAGACGGAAGCCAAAAGCTGTGATCGACTCGCGACAGGCCTATGACGACGGGTTGATTCAGCTCGATCGTGAGGCGATCACGTTGCGCCGCTACCACTTTCCGTCAGGCACGTCGAAGATCATCCCGTTGCGCACCGTGAAGGGATACAAGGCCACGTCGCTGAACTGGATGCACCGGTTCCGCTTGTGGGGCAGTTCGGATCTGCGCCGCTGGCTGCCACTGGATGTGCGCAGACCACTGAAGTCGACGTTGATCACGCTCGATGTGCCGGGCACGTACCCGAATCCCGCGTTCACGCCGGTGCACCCGGACCGGTTCGTCGCGTTGCTTGACGAACTACTGGACGCTTAGCGCCGAACGGCCCTCGCCACCTTCTTGATTCCGCGAGCGGCGACCACCGTGGTGATTACCCACGGCGCGCCGATCAGGATCGGATCGATCCAGGTGTGACTGCGGTCGACGCGCTTGGTGTTGGTACGCGCCGCGACACCGTTGTGGGTGAACTCGGACTTGATGCCGCTCTCGGTGATCGGATTGTCCGGACGCAGTGTCGCCAGGGATTGCAGGTGATGCTCGACGGCGTCGACCCGGTCGGCGAGGATCAGCAGCAGCCAGTGGGCCGCCCGGGCCTCGCTGTACTTGCGGTAGGAGAACTTGCGGATCGCCCCGGACAGCCCGCGCGGCGGCGTGGACGTGCCGAACACCGGGGTGAGGAATTTGTGCTCGATCGAGCGCTCGCGCGGCCACTTCTCCGGTTGGCGTTCAGGGAAGTCCCAGTGCGCGCCCGTGTCCTCGGCATTCTGCTTGGGCACCGCAGGCCGGTCGGCAGGATCGAGGTCGACGCCCCACCCTGGGATGCGGGCCCGCAGTTCGTCGGAGGACGGGACTGGCGGATGGTCGGCAGTGTAGGTCACGGGTCGTCTCTCCTCACGCAGCGCTTGGCACGATGATCGGCTTGATGCAGTTGTCGAGTTTGGCCGAGAATATGTGATACGCGTCTGCGATGTGATCGAGCGGAATACGGTGCGTCACGATGTCACTCGGTACGATGTAGCCGTTCTGTATGTGGGAGAACAGCCGCGACCACTGCCGCTTCACCGGGCACTGATTCATCCGCAGGGTCAGACCCTTGTTCATCGCGTCGCCAAATTTCACCGCGCTGAAGATCGGGCCGTATGCGCCCATCACCGACACCGTGCCGCCCTTGCGGACCGAATCGATCGCCCAGTTCAACGCGATCGGCGAGCCGCCCTGGATCTTCAGTTTCGCAGCCGCGACGTGCTGCAGGAAGTTGCCGTCGGCCTCGGCCCCGACCGCATCGATCACCACGTCCGCACCGAGATAGCCTGTCGCCTTCTTCATTTCGACGACGATGTCGTCGTACTCGGAGAAGTTGTAGGTTTCCGCGTGCGCGAAGGTCCTGGCCTTGTCGAGGCGGTATTCGAGGTGGTCGATGACGATCACCCGGCCGGCACCCATCAGCCACGCCGACTTCGCGGCGTACAGACCGACGGGTCCCGCGCCGAACACCGCGACCACGTCACCCTCCACGATGTCGCCCAGCTGTGCACCGAAGTACCCGGTCGCCAGGGCGTCGGTACACATCAACGCGTCCTCGTCGGCCATCCAGTCCGGGATGAGCGCGGGCCCGACGTCGGCGAACGGCACCCGCACGAACTCGGCCTGCCCACCGTCATACCCACCGCAGGTGTGCGAGTACCCGTAGATGCCGCCAACCGCGGTCGCGTTCGGATTGACGTTGTGGCAGTTGGAATACAGGCCGTTGGCGCAGAAGTAGCACGAGCCGCAGTAGATGTTGAACGGCACCATGACCCGGTCTCCGGCTTTGAGGTTCTGCACCGACGGGCCGACCTCGTGGACGACACCGATGAACTCGTGGCCGAAGGTCATGCCGACCCGGGTGTCGGGCATCATCCCGTGGTAAAGGTGCAGATCCGAACCGCAGATCGCGGCCATCTGCACGCGCACGATCGCATCGTTGGGATGCTCGATCGGCGGGATGTCCTTCTCTTCGACCCGAACCTTGTACGGCCCGCGGTACACCATCGCTTTCATGCTCACCTCCTGGCTGGTTCGGAGGCGATACCCGGCATCCGGGCGGCAAAACCCTCAGCGTTTCGGTTCGAGCACCTCGGTGCCGACGAACGGCCGCAACGCTTCGGGCACCCGCACGCTCCCGTCGGGCTGCTGATGGTTCTCCAAGATCGCGACCAGCCAGCGGGTGGTGGCCAGGGTGCCGTTGAGCGTCGCCGCGGTCTGCGGTTTGCCGTTCTCGTCGCGGTAGCGCACCGAGAGTCGGCGCGCCTGGAAGGTCGTGCAGTTCGAGGTCGACGTCAGCTCGCGATATGTCTGTTGCGTCGGGACCCAGGCCTCGCAGTCGAACTTGCGCGCGGCCGACGACCCCAGATCGCCCGCGGCGATGTCGATGACGCGGTAGGGCACCTCGATCTTGGCGAGCATCTGCTGCTGCCAACCGAGCAGGCGCTCATGCTCGGTCTGCGCGTCCTGCGGCTTGCAGTAGACGAAGCCCTCGACCTTGTCGAACTGGTGCACTCGAATGATGCCGCGGGTGTCCTTGCCGTGGCTTCCCGCTTCGCGCCGGAAACACGACGACCACCCCGCGTACCGCAGTGCGCCGTTCGACAAGTCGAGGATCTCGTCGGCGTGGTAACCGGCCAGCGCCACCTCCGAGGTGCCGACCAGGTAGAGGTCGTCTGCTTCGACGCGGTAGACCTCCTCGGCGTGCGCGCCGAGGAAGCCGGTGCCCGCCATGACCTCCGGGCGCACCAGCACCGGCGGGATCATCAGCGTGAACCCGTTCTCCGTGGCCAGTCGCGCCGCTAGTTGCAGCAACCCCAGTTGCAGCAGCGCACCGGCGCCGGTGAGGAAGTAGAACCGCGCGCCCGAGACCTTGGCTCCCCGCTCCAGGTCGATCAGGCCCAGTGACTCGCCGAGTTCGACGTGGTCTTTCGGGTTCTGGACCGCCGTCGGCTCCCCCACCGTGTCCAGCACGACGAAGTCGTCCTCGCCACCCGCCGGAACGCCGTCGACGATCACGTTCGAAATCGCCATATGCGCTGCGGTGAAAGCCTTTTCGGCATCACCCTGCTCGGCCTCCACGGCCTTGACCCGTTCTGCGAGTTCCTTGGCCCGCTCCAGCAACGCCGGCCGCTCGTCGGGTGTGGCTTTACCGACCTGCTTGCTGGCGGCCTTCTGCTCGGCGCGCAGGTTGTCGGCGGCCGACACCGCGGCCCGGCGAGTGGTGTCGGCCTCGAGCAGAATGTCGACGAGCCCGGGGTCTTCGCCGCGGGCACGTTGCGACGCGCGCACCACGTCGGGGTTCTCGCGCAGCAGCTTGAGGTCGATCACGGCCGCAACACTACTTTCGGCAGACGCGTTTGATCATGGGGAGGTCGTGCCCGTCGAGGCACAACCCCGTAACGTTACAACTGCATCACTTGTCACAAGCCCTGACACGCCTGTCACAATGGAGCGGATGTTGGACGCACCCGAGCGCGACGAGCAGCTCGCGCACGACGGCGACGAGTCGCCGTCGCAGCGGACGGCGTGGTGGCAGAGCCTCAAGGTCACTGGCACGCAACGCGGTCTGCTGTTGACCGCACTCGGCGCGCTGATCATTGCGGGGCTGACCACCGCGCTGCCGCAGAACGACGGTGCGAACGCGCTGACCGCCAGCACCATATCGCTGGGCCCGCGCGGTAACGACACCTTCGAACACGCGAAGGCCGGTGACTGCCTGAGCTGGCCTGACCGCACCCCGGACGCCGCGGAGATCGTCGACTGCGCTTCTGAGCACCGCTTCGAGGTCGCAGAGTCCGTGGACATGCGCACATTCCCGGGCAGCGAATACGGGCCGGACGCAGCGCCGCCGTCAACCGCGCGCATTCAACAGATCAGCCAGGAGCAGTGCACCGCCGCGGTCAAGCGCTATTTGGGCGAGCGGTTCGACCCCAACAGCCGGTTCACCATCAGCATGCTGTGGTCGGGTGACAAGGCGTGGCGTCAATCCGGCGAACGACGGATGCTGTGCGGCGTGCAGCTGCCCGGCGCCAACAACCAACAGCTGGCGTTCACCGGCAAGGTCGCCGAGATCGACCAGTCGAAGGTGTGGCCCGCGGGCACCTGCCTGGGCATCGACCCGTCCACCAATCAGCCCACCGACATCCCGGTGGACTGCGCGGCGCCGCACGCGATGGAGGTCACGGGCGCGGTCAACGTCGGCGAGAAGTTCCCGGCCGGGTTGCCGCCGGAACCCGAGCAGGATGCGTTCATCAAAGACTCCTGCACCCGGATGACGGACGCCTACCTGGCGCCGATTCAGTTGCGCAGTACCACGCTGACGCTGATCTACAGCACGATCTCACTGCCCAGTTGGTCGGCGGGCAGCCGCCAGGTGTCGTGCAGCATCGGCGCGACGTTGGGCAACGGCGGCTGGTCGACGCTGCTCAACAGCGCCAAGGGGCCGCTACTGATCAACGGTCAGCCACCGGTGCCGCCGCCGGACATCCCCGAGGAGCGGCTGAACTTCCCGCCGATCCCGCTGCTCGACGAACCCGCGGAGGATACGTCGTCGAGTTCTTCGCAGAACTCCAGCGACCAGTCCGACAGCAGCAGCACATCCGACGACAGCAGCAGCCAGACCCAGCACGGCCCTCAGCAGTCGGCAGCCCCCACCGCGACCGATACGCCCGCACCCGCGCCGGGCAACACGTTCCTCAACGGGCCGCCACCGCCCGCGGCGCCGGGTGCACCCGCGCCTCCCCCACCAGGGGCAGCGCCTCCGCCGGCCGCGCCGCCACCGCCACCCGCACCCGCGCCGCCGCCCCCGCCGCCAGGCGAGCCGATTCCGCCGCCACCGCCACCGGCGCCGTAGCCCTATGCCCGTGCGGATGAGCCCGCAACGGTTCGACGAGCTCGTCTCCGACGCACTGGACCTGGTTCCCGAGAAGCTCGCCGCGGCGATGGACAACGTGGTGGTGCTGGTCGAAGACCGCGATCCCGACGAGCCGGAGATCCTCGGGCTCTACCGGGGCGTGGCGCTGACCGAACGCGACTCCTGGTATTCGGCCGGTTCGTTGCCCGACACGATCACGATCTACCGCGAGCCGCTACTCGAGGTGTGTGACAGCGAAGACGAGGTCGTCGAGGAGGTGGCCATCACGGTGATTCACGAGATCGCCCACCACTTCGGGATCGACGACGAGCGCTTGCACGAGTTGGGTTGGGGATGAGCGCTTGCGCGAAGACCAGAAGATGGGGATGAGCGCTTGCGCGAAGACCAGAAGTTGCCGGTGGCCAGGCGCGGCATCGCCGATTTGTCGCCCGCCGGTGCTATCAAGGGGCCATGGGTACGTGCGGGGACTGCGAGGCGGAGCTGGCACATTGCCACGGCACCGTCGTCTTCCACGTCGCGGCGCGCGCCGAATGCACCGAGCCGGACTGCGACATGCCCGAGGCGGTGCACACCTTCCGCGTTGACTGCGATGCGTTCGGTTGCACCTGTGCCGCGGTGATGTCAGCCCATCGGGTCGGCTGACTGCAGCGCATCCTCCACGGGGTGCACGTCGGGCTCGGGATAGAACGGCGGCGTCTTGTCGCCCCACTGCACGCAGCTCCACCGCCCGTCGGTGATCGGCGTCAGCACCACCGACTCCGCGTTGGCGAGGTGGTGGTCGAGCGCGAAGCTGCTCTCGACGCCGGCCAGCAGGGCCGCCGTCAGCCGGATCGCGGCGCCGTGGCTGACCACCGCGATGTCGCCGTGCCACTCGTGGTCGTCGAGGTAGCGAAGCCGCAGCTGCGTGATCACCGGGACATACCGATCCAGCACCTGCCGGGCGGTCTCGCCGCCGGGCATCGGTATGTCCAGGTCGCCCTCGTGCCAGCGTTGGTAGACGGTCTCGAACGTCTTGACCGCATCGTCGTCGTTGCGATCTTCCAACTCGCCCACCTGCACCTCGTGGATGCCCTCGAGTTCAAAGGTGGCCAGCCCGAGTTCGTCGGCGACCTCGGCGGCGGTCTGCGAGGCCCTCAGCGCCACCGAGTGAGCGACCATCGCAGGCGGTTGCGACAGTCCGCGGGCGAACGCGCGGGCCTGTTCCCGGCCCAGATCGGTGAGCGCCGCGCCGGGCGGCCGGGTGTCGAGTCGTCGCTCGACGTTGGCGTGTGACTGTCCGTGCCGCAGCAGGATCAGGCGGCCGCTCACGGTGTTCTCTTCAGTGGTCGTGTCAGTTTGGCCGACCCCGTCGGCCAGGAACCCAGATTGCGCACGTCTACACAACGTCGGTAGAGCGCTTCGAGTGCCTGCGCGACCGGATCGTCCTGGACATGGCCTGCGAAGTCCAAGAAGAAGATGTAGGTCCCCAACTCCGTTCGGGTCGGCCGGGATTCGATACGGGTGAGGTCGACGTCGCGGATCGCGAACTCGGTCAGAGCGGCGGCCAGGGCGCCGGGCACGTTGGCAAGGCGCAGCACCACAGACGTCCGATCGGCGCCGGTGCGCTGCGGCGGCGGGCCCGGTGGCCCGACGAGGACGAAGCGGGTGCGTGCGTTGGCCTCATCGACGACGCCGTCGGCCAGAGTGGCCAGTCCGTGGCGGTCGGCCGCCAACGCGGTGGTGACGGCGGCGTCCGCCCGTCCAGCGGCGACGTCGACGGCCGCTGCGGCGTTCGAGTCGGCGGCTTGGAAGGTGGCCAGCGGCAGGTGTTGCGCCACCCAGTTCGCCACTTGGGCGCGCGCCACCGGATAGGCGGCGATCGAGGCGGGTTCGGTGACGCCGGGGCGCACCGCGATGGTGAAGGCGATGTCGAGGGTGTACTCGGCGAAGATCTGGACCTCCGAACCGGTGGCGAGGCTGTCCAGCGTCGGCAGCACCGAACCGTTGATCGAATTCTCGATCGGCACGCAGGCGTAGGTCGCCTCGCCGGCGCGGACCAACTCCACCGCGGCGGGCGGGCTGTCGGTCGGTAGCGGTTCGAAGTCGTCCACGGGCAGCCGACGGGCGGCGGCCATCGCGCGCAGCGCCGCTTCCGAGAACGTCCCCTCGGGTCCAAGGTAGGCGATGCGCGGCACGCGACAACCCTATCGGTTCGCTGCGGTAATGCCGTTCCGCTGCGAGGGAAGCCTTGCGCGAACCGCGCGGGCTTAGTTAAGTTAGGCTCACCTTATCTGATTGCGGGAGGCGCTCTACATGGAAACGACGGCGACGACGGCACCGACGACGGCCGAGCGGATCCGCAGTGCATGCGTGCGGGCCGGCGGCGCGATGCTCGCCGTCGAAGGTGTCGAGCCCGCGGCCACTCCCGTGCACCACCTGCTCGACGACGGCTCGTTCGCGATCACCGCACCGGTCGACGGAGTGATCGCCGGTATGGCGATCGCCGCGGGCGACGCGGGTGTGCAGGCCGTCCTCGAGATGACCGACTACGCGCCGTTGCCGCTGCGGGAGCCGGTGCGCTCGCTGGTGTGGATCCGCGGGCGGCTGTACGACGTTGCCGCGGGCGAGGTTGCCGCACTGCTCGACCTCATCGCCACCGAGGATCCCAATCCCGCCCTGCTGCAGGTCCACTCCCCCGCGGGTACCGGCGATCCGCGGTATGCGCTGATGCGCCTGGAGATCGACTCGGTCGTGGTGGCCGACTCGACCGGCGCGGAGTCGGTCGGCGTCAGCACCCTCCTGGACGCTCGTCCGGACCCGTTCTGTGCGATGGAGTCGTGCTGGCTGCAGCACATGGAGTCGGCACACCGCGACGTGGTCGACCGGCTGGCCAGCCGGCTGCCGACGGCCCTGCGCCGCGGCAGGGTGCGTCCGCTCGGGCTGGACCGCTACGGGGTGCAACTCCGGGTCGAAGGCGACGACGGCGACCACGACGTGCGGCTGCCGTTCGCGAAGCCGGTCGACGACGTGACCGGGCTGAGCCAGGCGATCCGGGTGTTGATGGGCTGCCCGTTCCTCAACGGGCTGCGCGCGCGCCGGCTCTGAGAGCGCGCACGCGAGGAGCACGGAGACGGCACGCGCCGCTACCGTAGCTGCGGTGACCGAGGGCCCTGACGATCTGACCGACGCGCAGCGACGCGGGCTCCGTCTCGAGATCGCCGTCATCCTGGCGGTCACCTTCGGCCTGTCGGCCTACACCGCGCTGCTGAACCTGATCGAGTCGGTCCTGCTCGGGTTGTCCGGTCAGGTCGTTGCGCTCAACCCACGCCGCTCCCCGTTCGACCTGATCGACCTCGGCTTGAACCTGGCCGGCTTCTTCCAGCTCTCGGCCTGGGGCGCGCTGGGCGTGTATCTGTTGTGGCGCAGCGGTTTCGGGCCGGCCCGAATCGGCCTCGGCCGGCTGCAGTGGCGTGCTGACGTGCTGGGAGGGTTCGGCCTCGCCGCGCTGATCGGATTGCCGGGGCTGGCGCTGTATCAGGTGGCCCGACTGCTCGGCATCAACGCCTCGGTCGAGCCCGCCGAGCTCTATGACACCTGGTGGCGAATCCCGGTGCTGCTTCTGGTGTCGTTCGGCAACGGCTGGGCCGAGGAGGTGATCGTCGTCGGATTCCTGTTGACCCGACTGCGCCAGTTGAAGGTCAACCCCGTCGCCGCAGTGCTTCTCTCGAGCCTCCTGCGCGGGGCCTATCACCTGTACCAGGGCTTCGGCGCCGGGCTCGGCAACTTTGCGATGGGCCTGGTCTTCGGCGCCGTGTGGATGCGCACGGGCCGGCTGTGGCCGCTGGTGATCGCACACACGCTGATCGACGCGGTGGCCTTCGTCGGCTACGCCCTCCTGGCAGGCCATCTCGGCTGGCTGCAGTGATCTACGGCAGCCACGTACATTCGTAAGCTGTGAACGACAACCGGCAGCCGCCACGGGGTTTCGACCCCAGAGCGCGCCGGGAGCCGTCGCAGGTGATCCGCCGCGACCCCAACCGGCCGCCCCCCGCCTGGCCACCGAACCCACCGACACCGCAGCGCAGGCCCACCCCGCCGCCGGCCCATAGACCACCACCTCCCCCACCTCCCCCACCGCCGGTCAGGCGTCCGCCTACTCCGCCGCGTCGGCCCTTGCCGCCAACTGCGCCACCCCGACCGCTCACCGCCCCGAAAGCGAAAAAGCCGCGGCGCAAACGACATTGGGGCCGCATTGCAGCGGCATTGCTGCTGGTCTTCGTCGTCGCGGTGGTGGCAGGCGGGGTCTGGATGGACGCGTCGCTGAGCCGGATACCGGCGCTGGCCGACTACCCCGAACGTCCGGCTGCCGGGTCGGGCACGACCTGGTTGCTCGTCGGGTCCGACAGCCGCGGGCATCTGAGCCCCGAACAGCAGGCCGAACTGGCCACCGGCGGAGACATCGGCAACGGTCGTACCGACACCATCCTGCTGGTGCATGTCCCGGCACCGTGGTCCGGAACTGCCACCACGATGGTGTCGATTCCCCGTGACTCCTACGTGCCGATTCCCGGCTACGGCGAGGACAAGATCAACGCGGCGTTCGCAGTCGGCGGCGCGCCCCTGCTCGCGCAGACCGTCGAACAGGCCACCGGCCTGCGCCTGGACCACTACGCCGAGATCGGTTTCGACGGCTTCGCGGTGATGGTGGACGCGGTCGGTGGAGTGACCATGTGTCCGACCGAGCCGATCAGCGACCCGTTGGCCGGTATCGACCTGGCCGCCGGATGCCAGAAGCTGGACGGTCGCAACGCTCTCGGGTTCGTCCGCACCAGGGCGACGCCACGTGCCGACCTGGACCGAATGGTCAACCAGCGCGAGTTCATGGCCGCGCTGCTGCACCGCGCGGCGAGTCCTGCCGTGCTGCTGAACCCGCTGCGCTGGTACCCGATGACCCGGGCGGCCACCAACGCCGTCACCGTCGACTCGGGCGACCACATCACCGACCTCGCGCGCCTGGCCTGGGCGCTGCGCGGCGACGTCACCACCACGACCGTGCCGATCGGAGAGTTCTCCGGGGGCGACTCGGGTTCGGTCGTGGTGTGGAACAGCGACGCCGCGAGTCGACTGTTCGCCGCGCTCGGGTCCGATGCGCCGGTGCCGCAGGAAGTGCTCGATGCGGAATAATGGCTCTAGCAAACACACTAAGCGATTTGTAAGCGCCGTCACATTGCATAACCTAACTTAGGGCACGCTCGCCTGCGTTAGGGTGTCCTTCGCTGACAGAGGGCTTTGACCTGGCCTATCCTTGCGGACATGACCACGGCAGACGCACTCGACACCAAATTCCACGCCCTGCTGCAAGAACAGATCCGCAACGAATTCGGGGCCGCGCAGCAATACATCGCGATCGCCGCGCATTTCGATGCCGCGGACCTCCCGCAGTTGGCCAAGCACTTCTACAGCCAGGCGGTGGAGGAACGTAACCACGCCCTGAAATTTGTGCAGTACCTACTTGACCGGGACGTCGACGTCGAGATCCCCGGCATCGATCCCGTCCGCAACTCGTTCGACACTGCGCGCGACGCGCTGGCGTTCGCGCTCGACCAGGAGCGTGCGGTCACCGAACAGATCAGCCGACTGGCCGCCGTGGCCCGCGACGAGGGCGACCACCTCGGCGAGCAGTTCATGCAGTGGTTCCTCAAGGAGCAGATCGAAGAGGTCGCGCTGATGACCACACTCGTGCGGATCGCCGATCGTGCTGGTGCGAACCTGTTCCACCTCGAGGATTTCGTCGCGCGCGAAGTCGTCTCCGGCGCAACGGACCCCACGGCACCGAAGACGGCAGGCGGGAGCCTCTAGCCGTCGCGGCCAGCGCCGGTGAGCCCGTTCTGCAGCCAGTCCTTGGTGCGGCCCGGGTAGTTCGTCGCCACCCACGCCACGCCGAGGTCGCGGCAGTACCGGACGTCTTCGTAGTGGTCGACCGTCCAGCAGTAGAGCGCCCGGCCCTGCGCCGCGGCCCGGTCCACCAATTCCGGATGCTCGCGCAGCGTCATGATGGACGGTCCGACGGCGGTGGCGCCGACCGTCGTCGCCGCGCTCCCACCGAGATAGCGCGACGTCTCGCCGAGTAACACCGTCGGCAGCAGCGGCGCCGCACGCCGCACGCGCCAGACTGCGGCCGCCGAGAAGGACATCACCACCGCCCGCGACAGGTCCGCCGATGCGGGTGAGGCGATGCCGTACCGGTGCAGCAGCGCGAGCACCTTGCTCTCCACCAGGGCGCCGTACCGCACCGGGTGCTTGGTCTCGATGAACATCTTGACCGGCCGGTTCCAGTCCAGAACCAGCTTCACGAGGTCGTCGAGCGTCAACAACCCTGTGTCGCCGTCGGCGCTGCGACCGCCGGGATGCCAAGAGCCGTAATCCAACTCACGCAATTGCGCCAGCGTCATCTCGCTGACGAGGCCCGTTCCGTCCGACGTGCGGTCCACCCGCCGGTCGTGCACGCACACCAGATGCCCGTCGCGAGTCAGTCGCACATCGCATTCGACGCCGTCGGCGCCTTCGTCGAGCGCCAATTGGTAGGCCGCCAGTGTGTGTTCAGGGCGATCGGCCGATGCGCCCCGGTGAGCCACCACGAAAGGGTGTCCGGCGCCTGCCGGTCCCGACGTGGCCGGCCCCGCGCCTGGAGCGTCGCCCGAGTCCATGAGGCCTATGCTGCCGGGTTCTGCCCTTCGGACTCAACTGCAGCGGTGTCCGGAGTGGCTTCGGTGCGCGAATGGGCGTTGCCGTCGGCGTCGACGGGAACCATGACCCACCGCTTGGTGCGCCGCTCGACCGGTTGGCGCTCGAAGCCGCGGAAAACCCGCAACGTCAGTAGGAGAGCCGCGAGCGCCAGCAGGTAAGCGATGATGGTGGTCACGGTGTTGTCGGCGATTCCCTGCGCGTCTGTCGCGAAGCTGGTGGCGAAGGCGAAGATCGACACCACCGTGCTGAGGACCCAGAGCAACCACCACACCGTGATGGGCCTGCGCAGCCAGCTGAGCCGGTCCTCGACGCCGGCTAACTCGATCACGAACGTGGGCGCCCACAACAGGTTGACCAGCGGCACCAGCGAGCCCCAGCGCAACACCCATACCGGCCGCGAATCCTCATGCCCGCGGTACGCGAATGCCGCCGCTCGCCTGGCGATCAACCAGTTCGTCAACACCACTGCGCTGGCGACCACCATGAACACGGCGACCACACTGACCGCGATTCCCAGCCATGTGGCAGCACCGGCCACCCACGGGTTCAACAGCACCGTCCGGTTGAGGATCAGCAGCCCGTAGCGCACCAGGTGGATCAGCGCGGCCGCGCCCAGTATCGCCATAGTCGCGATGAGGGTGGTGCGGACCATGGCGGGCGACGGGCCCGACCGCGGGACCTCCCGCTGCTGGCCGACCGTGTCGAAGTGGTCGATAAGCCCCCAGCGCGGAATGACCGAGTACCGCGGGGTGGGGCCCAGAGGCCTGGGGGTCCCCCGCCGCGGCGGGGGCGCCCCTGGCCGCACCGCGATCCAGCGATAGCCCGGGGGCAGCAGACGAGCCGACGGCGGGGTTCCCAACCCTCGCTCAGTGGTCGGATTTGCCTGTTGGGTTTGACTTGGGGCCGTTCCGCCGGTCCAGTCGCCACCCGTGTCGGGTGTGGACGGGGCCAGCAGCGTGCCGTTGCACCGCGGGCACCAGGCGCGCCGCCGGTCGCGCACGTTCCAACGCGTTCCACACGCGGAACAGACCTGAATCATCTCGCTCCTCGCGTGCGCACAATCATCTCGCTCCTCGCGTGCGCACAATCATCGCTCCTCGCTTACGCGGGATCATCCGCCCAGCCTAGCGGCGGCCCACCGGCGCGTTATCACAGCCAAGGCCAGCAATGCGTGGCTATCCACAGTTTCCACAGGTCTATCCACAGGCAGCGATTCAGCCCGGACCGCGGCTGAGCCGCTGAATCCGTTCAGACTTGACGGGTGTCTGTGGATAACCTGCATGCCCGCTGGGGCCGACGATCAACAGGGTCGGGTGAACGCCGGCTAAATACCTCGGCCAGCTAAGTTCTTCGGAACCGCCCCCGACACCCGCACCGGCCCCGAGCAGCCGTCGTCCGGCTGTTCTGTGCCCGATTTTTCCCGCCGGGCAACGACCGGCTATGATCACCGTCACAACCGCGTTTGTGACAGATCTCACTGGGGGAGGCTATCAATCGTGCAGGTCAGGAGTGTGTGATGGCGGCGCATCCGATGGGGCGGGGGTCCGCTGTGCCGCCGTCTGAATGGCATTCGTCGGCTCCGGTGTACACGCGTGCCCAATTGATGGCTTGTCTGCGCGCCGGCGTGATCGCGATCGTGCTGCTCGCTGTCCTGGCCCTGATCGTCTGGTTCTAGCGCTCCTACGAAAAACGGCCTGCTCGATTTCTCGAGCAGGCCGCCTTGCGTTGTTGACCGGTGATGTTCACGCGGGCGGATAGACGCCCATCTGCTTGCCCTTGTCCGTCTGCCAGAAGATGTCGGAGATCTCGTCGATGGTCTTGAGCAGCTTCTCGGCGACCGAGGCGTCGAGCGACTTCTTCACGTCACCGGCGCCGTGCACGCCGTCCCAGAACAGCTGGTGCAGATTCGGGAACTGCTCGAAGTGGTCCTTGGTGAAGAAGTCGGCCCACAGCACCATCAGGTGATGCTTGACCTCTTCGGCCTGCCGCTCCTTGATGATGATCGCGCGAGCCTTGAAGTGGTCGTCATCGGAGTCGTGATACTTCTGAATGGTCTTGAGGCACGACAGCGCCTCGATCTTGGCCTGCGCGGGGTCGTAGACGCCGCAGTACAGGTCGCAGTGGGCATGGGCTTCAGTGGAGTTGGCGAAAAGTCGATGCAGCATGCGTTCAAACCTACCCTTCGAGGGTGTCGAGAAACCATCCACCACGGCACTGTCGACTCCGGACGTTCCGGGTCGTCGACGAGTCGATGCGCCCGGCGCTCGGACCCGGTGACGGACTGGTGACCGTGCGTGGCGGAACGCCGCGACGCGGCCAGTTGCGAGTGTTTCGTGATCCGCGGCGGTCGTCGCGCTGGCTCGTCAAACGCGTCGGCGACGTCTACTCCTCCGAGCGCGGCGCGATATTCGAAGCACGGTCGGACAACCCGCGTGCGCCCGGCGCCGCCGACAGCCACGAGTTCGGCTGGGTATCGGCCGCTGGGTCGTATCGCGTCATCTGGCGGGTCCGCCGAGCGAAATTTCGCCGCTAGCACTC
Organism: Mycobacterium deserti; assembly: GCF_025345615.1. GTDB lineage: Bacteria > Actinomycetota > Actinomycetes > Mycobacteriales > Mycobacteriaceae > Mycobacterium > Mycobacterium deserti. The sequence continues at coordinate 321,082 of NZ_JAODWD010000006.1, read as the reverse complement.
GTGTCCACTTGCGTGCCAGCCGATATGTCGCGCATTCTGATCGCATCGACCCACAGGCGTGTCGGAACGGCGATGGCGCGGAGGCGATATGGAGATGGAGTCGGGTAAGGCGATTGAGATCGCCCCGTTTCATTCTCGTGGCTCGCTCAAGGGTTTCGTGATCTCCGGCCGCTGGCCGGATTCGACCAAAGAGTGGGCGCAGTTGTTGATGGTTGCCGTCCGAGTGGCTTCCCTACCCGGATTGCTCTCCACCACAACGATATTCGGTGCCCGTGAAGAGCTGCCCGACGAGCCCGCGCCCAACACCGTCGGCCTTGTGGTCGCCGAGGGCACGGTGGTCGGGGAATCCGCCGTGCCGCCAGGATTTTTCGCAGAGCATCAACCGCCGGCACTACTGATGCTGCACCCGCCCTCGGAGACCACGCCGTCCCTACCGGAGTGCAACGGCGCCGCGTCAGGCTGCGTGCTCTTGCCCGGCCTGCCGCATCTGGGCCTGGAGCACCGGGCGGCATGGGTCGAGGCCGAGGCCGACGGCACGGTCACCTCGATGGTGAGCCGGGTGGGCGTCGACCCGATCAGCCATCCCGACACCGCCATCCTCGCCATGCTCCTTGCCGCATAAGGGTTTTCGAACAGTCTGATCCGGTCCCCGGAAAGATGGATTCGGGTGCCCGAAATCGCTTGGCCGACTGGCGCACCCGTAGCGACGGCGCTAACCTCGTGGGAGTCAGCGAAGGGGAGTAGCCCCCAATCGTCATGTCGACATACTGGCGGCGCTCATGCGCTAGCCCGGCAGGCGAACCGCACCGCGGTGGGCGAGACCTTCGACCGAAGTCTGGCGGTGGCGAGCAAGTCGAGCCGTCGGCAACGTGTCGAAAGGTCGTGTCCGTGCTCAGCGCCATATTGATCAGCCTCGCTGTGGTCTTCGTCGCCGAACTGGGCGACAAGTCACAGCTGATCACCATGACCTATGCCCTGCGTCATCGGTGGTGGGTCGTGCTGTCGGGGGTCGGAGTCGCGGCCATGCTGGTGCATGGGCTGTCGGTGGCCATCGGACACTTCCTTGGCCTGACGCTGCCTGACCGCCCCATCGCCTTCGCCGGCGCCGTTGCGTTCCTGTTGTTCGCGGTGTGGACCTGGCGGGAAGGCCGCTCCGGCGGCGAGGAGGACGTCCGCGTCGCCGAGCCCCGCTTCGTCGTCCTCGCCATCATTTCGTCGTTCTTGCTGGCCGAACTCGGCGACAAGACCATGCTCGCGACCGTCACCCTTGCCAGCGACCATCACTGGGCCGGGGTATGGATCGGCGCCACCGCGGGCATGGTGCTCGCCGACGGAGCGGCCATCGCCGCGGGCGTGCTGTTGCACAAGCGGCTGCCAGAGCGTTTCCTGCACAGTCTGGCCAGCCTGTTGTTCCTGCTGTTCGGGCTGTGGCTGCTCTTCGACAGCGCACTGGGCCTGCGGTGGGTCGCGCTCGCGGTGACCGGGTCGGTGGCACTGGCCGCCGCAGTTGCCGCGGTCGGCTCGGCGAGGCGGCGTAGACGGGCGGCGGTGGACGTCGACACACAGGAATCGCCGCTCGAATCGTCGGCTCGGTCAATAGATCGTTCGCCTGGCTACTGATCCCTGTCCGTACGAGACGGTATGTCCAAAGCCACCGCGAACCAGGTCACACGCCGGTGAGTAACCTCACAGCGGGCAGCGTCCTGCCATTGGCGGGTGTCAGAGCAAACGCATGAATCCGATGCGGCGGGGGTGATCAGCGTTGCCCGTGGGAAACGTCGCGATTCCTGTGACAATGGCGAAGAACGTCTCGGCAAAACCCGCTCGACGCAGGCGTTATTATTTGCTTACCCGCACTATATGGTGGGGGCGCCGGGCCACCCGGAATATTCCGTCAGCCGGGCCGTCGGCACACTTGAACAAAAAGGCGGGTTAACTTTTCCGCGGTTTGCACTTGGTTGTTTGCACAACACTCGCTACGATGATCAGCAAATACGCCGCCTACTGGTCCGCTCGTCTACGCATGTGGAGGTCAAATCGATGAGCACGACGTTCGCCGCCCGTCTAAACCGGCTGTTCGATACGGTTTATCCCCCCGGTCGCGGCCCGCACACCTCGGCTGAAGTGATCGCCGCCCTCAAGTCTGAAGGCATCACGATGTCGGCTCCCTACCTGTCTCAGCTCCGCTCAGGCAACCGCACCAACCCGTCGGCAGCCACCATGGCGGCCCTTGCCAACTTCTTCCGCATCAAGCCGGCGTACTTCACCGACGACGAGTACTACGAGAAGCTCGACAAGGAACTGACCTGGCTCGCCGGAATGCGGGACGAGGGCGTACGTCGTATTGCGGCGCGCACGGTCGGCCTGTCGGTCGAGGCGCAGCAGGACCTCGTGCAGAAGGTCGACGAGCTCCGTCGCCGGGAACACCTGGACGATTAGCCCACCGGGCGCCGCAACGCGGCGGTCGGCGAAGTCACCCAGCCTCGGTCTCCAGCTGGGTGGAAGCGAGACCTCAACGGGCGAGCTGGCGGTATCCGCGCGAGATCTCGAGGATCCATTCGCGGTCGGAATACTCGGCCGGCTGACGCAGCCAGCCGAGTCCGGGAAAGTCTGCGTGTTTGTCCTCGGCCGCGCCTTCGCGGCCTGCGTAAATCCACTCGGCGATCGCACGGGCTTGGGCGGTGGGTGACACCGCGGGCACCTCGAGGTCTGAGTCGTCGTCCTCGTCGTCACGCGCGGGCAGAGATCCGCTGGTGTCGACGCGCAGCCTGCGGGTGCTGTCGGCTGCGGTAGCTTCCAGGAACAGCGCGTCTGAGATCAACGACATCCGTTCAGCCACGCGGAACACCAGCGGTCCGCGGGGACGGACCCCGATGCCGATGTCGGGATGCCGACGGCCCAGCTCTTTGAGGATCGGCGAGATGATGCGCAACTCCCGCCGTGCGCCGAACCAGTCCTCGACGCTCGGGAGCAGTGAGCCCGCGGCCACCACCAGCATCGCGCACCCGAGCAGGGTGGCGGCCGCACCGACGCCCACCGGACCGGCGGTCCAGATGGCGCGGAGCAGGAAGAATCCGGACGCCAGCACGATCAGCACGATGCCGATGGTGAAGACGAACAACGCCCGGCCACGGCGGCTGCGGTTCGAGTACCGCATGCCGGCCCACGACACCAGCGTCAGCGCGAGCAGTACGTAGAGAAGGGGCAGCAGCCACGGCAGCGAGTTGCCCTCGGAGCTGAGGGTGGCCCGCAGGTACTCCTCCGGTGCCATTTCCGGTTGCTGGCCGGCAGCGAAGAACGACGCGAAACTCACGATGGCGATGACGCCGGCAACGCCGTACTGAGCCAACGCGATCTTGCGGATGGTGGCCGGTTTACGGTCCGACGAGACGGTCGTGATCATGACGCAACTGCCCGCGGCGCATGCGATCAGCGCTAACTGCGTCAGCCCCATCGAGATGTTGGGCCAATGCAGAGTTGTGTCGATCAGCAGGGTCAGCGGCGGCCAGTTCAATGCCGCGACGAGTCCGAGGCTGCCCAACGCGAGGATCATCGCCGTGCTGACCAAGGACTGCTTGTTGACCAGTGCCCACCCGATGCGCAGGCCGGTGGCCAATCCGAGGAGACCGGCGATCACCCAGACGATCAACCAAATGCCTCTCCGAGCCGGACCTGAACGATCGATGAGCGGTCGGACGGCAGCCGCCCGAGCCGGTACAGCAACAGCGCCGCGAAATCCTCGGCCTCCTGCTCAGCCTCCTCACCGCTGGGTCCCATGCAGCCGGTTCGTTGGTTGAGCATGTAGCCGATCAGGTCGGAGCTGGCCATCTCGGTGTTCTCGCGGGCCGCCTGGACGACCGGAATGCCCTCGTGACCGAGGACCAGATGCCCGAGTTCGTGAGCCAAGGTGCGGTCCCAGGCGGGCAGTCCCTTCTGGATCAGGAACACGTCCCGATCGGCGTACTGACGCCACTGGCCGCACACCCCGAAGGGCAGTTCGGCCATCTTCAGCTCGATCGGGCGGTCCCGATCCTCGCTGACGGCGTCGAGGAGACGGGTGAGCGAAACCTCGCCCCGCCTCGGGGCAAGGTCAAGCACCGCACTGACGGCGCGCGTGACGCGGCGGCTAGCAGGCATACGATCCCCCTTCCGACGAATCCACTATGCGCTTCCCCGCCCCGCCCGGGCAGGAAGTTCGGGCTAGTTGATGAATCTTGCTGTCCCTCCGGTCCGTACGGCACGGCCGGCTTTGGCCTGACGGTAACCAAGCAGCCCACCCGCAGCGGTCAGTGCGAGCATGCCTGCGACGCCGGGCGCGGCCATGGCCACGACCTGCGACATCCCGGCGCTCCGCAAATAATCGGTGTACCCGGCTCGATACGACGGCGGAGGCGCGGTCGTGTTGCTGCCGATGCCTGCCGGCGGGGGCTGCCTGCCTGCCGGAGGTTCGGCCGCCGCTCCGCGGGGCGCTTGCGGGGGCGACACCCGTGGCGCTGGTGCCGCGGGCGCCCCGGCACCGGCTGCTCCTGCCCCGATGGCGAGCGGCGGGGCCACGACCACCGGCAGCGTGATCGGTGCCAGCGGCAGCGCGGCCGCCGCGACACCGAGTCCGGGTACCGCGCTGACGACCCCGGGATCGAGGGGGTCGACGCCGACGTGCGGCGGCACCTGCATACCCGGCGGAATGTCGGGACGACTCGCCGGAGGTCCGGCACCCCCGCCGCTACCACCGCCGGGTCCCGGCGGCTCGCCCGGCCCGGGATCCCAGTTCGGGTCCCACGGCAGCGGCCACGGCCACCACGGCGGCCGAGGCGCGCCGCATTCGTCGTCGCCGTTCTCGCAGACGCGGACCTCTTCCTCTGCGCGGACTTCGGGTTCAGGCACGGCGGAGGGTCGTTCGGTGGGGGTCGGTTCGGCAGTCGGTTCCTCGCCGTCGTCGACAACCACGCTGCTGCCTGGCGAATCATCGCCCTGCTCATCGGGTTCGACGTCCGGCTTGCCGTCGCCGGGCGTCCCGTCGCTGTTCCCGGCCGGCTTGCCGTCGTCCTTGTCTCCGACCGGCTTCTCGTCCGGCTCGTCGTCGCGGCCCGACTGTTCGTCCTTCGGCGGACCGGTCTTGCCGCCGACTTCACCGTCGCCGGTCTTCGGGGCCTCGCGGTCGCCGTCGTCGTGCGAATCATTGGGTTTGGCACCGTTGTCGGCGGGCTGCAGCACGGGGTCGGCGAATGCCAGGGCGCCGCCGACACCACCGATCATCAGCCCAGAGGCGACGAGGCAGGCCGCCGCGGCGATACGCACACGCGAACCCAACCCGACACACCCCCTCAGCGCATCGCCCAACCGCGTTCTACGGATCAGACGATTGTCGCATAACCGGGCTCGACGATTTGCTGCCGGAACAAACAAGCATGCGGCGGTACGCCCCGGCACCGCCGCTGCCCCGGACGCTAATGTTGGGCTGCACCGCGGCCATGTCCGCACAAGCCGAATACCGACCGGGAGGCAGCCGGGGATGAGCCTGTTCAAGAAGCGCAAAACCCGCGCCACCCGCCGGGCCGAGGCTCGCGCGATCAAGGCCAAGGCCAAACTCGAGGCCAGGCTGTCCGCCAAGAACGAGGCCCGCCGCATCAAGGCGGCCCACAAGGCGGAGACCAATGCGCTCAAGGCGCAGCTGCGGGCGCAGCGCGACAGCGACCGGGCCGCCCTCAAAGTCGCCGAGACCCAGCTGAAGGCGGCACGCGAAGGCAAGTTGTTCGCCCCCGGGCGAATTCGGCGGATGCTGACCGTCATTCGGCTGCTGGCGCCGATCGCGGTGCCCGTCATCTACCGCGTTTCTATCGCCGCCCGCGGTTTCGTCGACGAGCGTCGCGCGGACCGGTTGGGCGTCCCACTCACCCAGCTCGGACAGTTCTCCGGGCATGGCGCGCAGCTATCGGCACGCATTGCCGGAGCCGAACATTCGCTGCGTCTGGTCGCCGAGAAGAAGCCAAAGGACGCCGAGACCAAGCAGTTCGTCGCCGCGATGACCGAGCGGCTCAGCGACCTGTCGGCCGCCGTGACTGCGGCCGAGAACATGCCGGTGCCGCGACGCCGATCCGCGCACGCCGCGATCGCCGAACAACTCGACGGCATCGATGCCGACCTGCTGGCCCGGCTCGGCCTGGTCTGAGGATGTCATGAAAGCCGTTGTCGCCGTGCTGGTTCTGACGCTGGCGATGGCGGGCGGATCATCGGCGACCGCAGGCGTGGCGGCGGCACATGCCACTCGCGTCGCCAGCGACCCCGTCGAGAACGCCGAACTCACTCAGTCACCGGCTCGCGTCAGCGCCACCTTCAACGAGCCTCTGCAGGCCCAGTTCGCGGCGATGACCGTGGTCGGACCGGACGGCAATCTGTGGTCGACCGGCGACCCCCGGGTTCAGGACACCGTCATCAGCGTCGGCGTCCGCCCGCTCGGGCCGTCGGGCACCTACACCGTGAACTACCGCGCCACATCGGCCGACGGCCATGTCGTCTCGGGCTCATGGTCGTTCCGGCTGACGGTGCCGAGCACAGGGACCCCGGGGCCGTCGGCGGCCGCCCCGGCCGCTGCGCCCGACGAGGGCTTCCCGGTGTGGCCGTTCTACGTGGGCGCGGTAGTTCTGGTGGGTGCGGCCGCGTTCTGGGCGGTACGCCGCCGGACGTGATGTGGCGAGTGGCGGCGGCCGGCGCCGCGGTGGTAGGGGCCGCCTCTGTCGCGACGTGGTCGTTGGCGTATCCGCAAGCCTCGCCGACGGCGACGCTGGTGCGCGCTGTCGCCGACTGCGCAGCGGCCGTCGCCCTCGGTGTGGCGGCGGTGCCTGCGCTCGACACCGCACGCCACCGTAGGGAATTAATGGACCGCGCTGCCGCTCCGCTGGCGGTCGCGACTGCGGTCTGGCTGCTCGCCGAACTGACCCGTTTCCTGCTTGCGGCTGCCCAGGCCGGGGCGATCTCCGTCGGCACTCTCGGCCTGGCCACGACGGTCGAGTTCGCGCTGGGCACTGCGACCGGGCGGGCCGGGCTGGTCGGTGTCGCCGCCGCCACCGCCGCCTGCGCGACGGTGCTGATCGCGCCTCGGTCAATACCGACACACCTCGCGGCCGCCGGACTCATCGCGATCGGCGTCGCCGCGCGACCGCTCACCGGCCACTTCGCCGACAGTGCGCTCGGCGGCCTTGCGGTTGCGGTTCACACGCTGGCGGCCGTGCTGTGGTGCGGGGTGCTGGCCGGTCTCGTTCTGACCGTCGAGCACCGCGGCCAGTGGGCACGGGTGCTGCCGCGCTTCTCCCAGCTGTCGCTGGTGTGCGTGCTCGCACTGGTGATCGGTGGCGCGGCCGGTGCGGCGGCGCAGCTCGGTACGCCGGCCGATCTGTACGCCACGGGCTATGGCCGCGTACTTTCGGCCAAGATCGCCGTGACCGCGCTGTTGGTGACGCTGGGCTGGCGTAACCGGACGATGTGGCTGCCCGCGGCGCGCTCGCACCGAGCGACAGCCCTGGTGTCGCGGGCGCGGTCGCGGACCGAACTGGCCATCATGGTCGTGGCGCTGGCGCTGGCCGCGGGACTGGCCGTCACGGGCTGACGCCACACCCGACCTGGCATGATGGGGTGCCGGCGATGACCCCGCCGCGCAGGCGAGACGAGACACTGCAAAGGAGCAGCCCGATGGCAGACCAGCAGGGCCGGCCCGGCGACGAACCCCAGGACACACCGCCGGCTGCTGAGTCCACTCCGCCCGCTGCGTCCGGCATGGTGCCGTCGGCCGAACCGCCCGCCGAGCCGGCGAAGGAGCAACCGGCGAAGGCCGCGAAGAAGCAACCGGCGAAGAAAGCCGTCAAGAAGACGCCCGCAAAGAAAGCGCCTGCCAAGGCGGCGAAGAAGGCCGCGCCCGCGAAGAAAGCGCCCGCGAAGAAAGCCGCTGCCAAGAAGACTCCGCCGGTCACGCCGGTGCCGCCGGTCCCGCCCACGTCCGAGCCGGCCGAGACCAGCGCCACCGACCTGACCTCGGCCGCCAAAGAAGCCGCCGCGCAAGCGAAGTCGGCGGTGGCCAGCGCGCCGAACCCGGTGTCCGGACCTGTGCCCGTGCCACTCATCGGGCCCGAACCGTCGCGGCTGCCCATCGCCGCGGCCATCGCGGCCGGTGTGCTTGCCATCCTCGTGGTTCTATTGGCTCGCCGCGCCTCCGACGACTGACGAAATGCACTTGACCCTCACGCGACGTCAGGGTCGATAGTGGCGACATGGACGCCAAGACCGTCGGCGCGGTAGCCACCCTCACCGGGGTCTCCGTGCGCACCCTGCACCACTACGACCACATCGGGCTCGTGGTGCCCAGCGTCCGTACCTCTGCGGGCTACCGCGGCTACACCGACGCCGACATCGAGCGGCTGCACCTGGTGCTGGTCTACCGGTCCGTGGGGTTGGGGCTCGACGACATCCGCACGCTGCTCGACGACGCGGGCGCGGACGTCCTCGAGCATCTGCACCGACAGTACGAATTGCTGCTCGAACAGGCCGACCGCCTGGAGCACACGATCAAAGCAGTGGAGGAAATGATGAATGCACACCGCAGTGGCATCCAGCTGACCGCAGAGGAACAGGTCGAGATCTTCGGCACCACCGCGTTCAGCGAGGAGTACGCCACCGAGGCCGCGGATCGGTGGGGTGGCACCGAGGCGTGGAAGCAGTCCCAGCAGCGAGTCGCGAACTACACCAAGCAGGACTGGATCGACGTCAAAGCAGAGGGCGACGCGCTGCTCGCGGCCCTGGCGCAAGCCAAACGCCAGGGTGTCACACCGGGTTCAGCACAGGCCAACGAGCTCGCGGACCGGCACCGCGCCTCGATCGAGCGGTTCTACGACTGCGACGAAGAGATGCACTTGTGCCTGGCGCAGATGTACCTGTCCGACGAACGGTTCACCCGTTACTACGACGACGTCGAACCGGGGCTCACCCAGTTCGTCCACGACATCATCGCCGCCAGGGGTGCTGGCTAGCATCGACGGGTGACCATCGCGCCGCGCCCCACAGCTGACCTCGTCGACGACATCGGCCCCGACGTCCGCAGCTGCGACCTGCAATTACGCCAGTTCGGTGGCAGGTCGCAGTTCGCGGGGCCGATCACCACCGTGCAGTGCTTCGAGGACAACGCACTGCTGAAGTCGGTGCTGTCCGAACCGGGCGACAGCGGTGTGCTTGTGATCGACGGCAACGGCTCGCTGCACAGCGCCCTTGTCGGCGATGTCATCGCCGGCCTCGGCGTCGGCAACGGCTGGGCAGGGCTGATCATCAACGGCGCTGTGCGCGATGCCGCGATGCTGCGCACCCTCGACATCGGGATCAAGGCACTGGGCACCAACCCTCGCAAGAGTGCGAAAACCGGTGCCGGACAGCGCGATGTCACCGTCGAGTTCGGCGGGGTGGCCTTCGTGCCCGGCCACCTCGCCTACAGCGACGACGACGGCATCGTCATCGTCAGCCCTGAGCGCGCGAAACCCGACTAGGCCGAGGCCGCTACCGCGACACGGTGTTTGGTGAACTTCAGCGCGTCGTCGTCAACCTTGCCGCGGCGGATGAGCCGCAGGTCGAGCAGATAATTCTGCTTGAGCTTCCACGGCGCGACGTGTCCTGCCTTGGGCAGGTAGTCCAACGCGCGTAAGACATAACCCGGGGTGAAATCCATCAGCGGACGCTCGTCGACGCTGTTGCCCGGATGCTGCGGCTCGACGGTGTCGAAGCCCTTTTGGTCCATGTAGTTCAGGACACGACAGACGAATTCGGACACCAGGTCGGCCTTCAGAGTCCACGATGCGTTGGTGTAGCCGATGGTGAACGCCATGTTCGGCATGTGAGTCAGCATCATGCCCTTATAGGCCATTGTGTCGTTGAGCTCGATGGGCTCCCCGTTGCGCCGTATCTCCGCCCCACCGAACAGCTGCAGATTCAAACCCGTTGCGGTGACGATGATGTCGGCGTTCAACTCCTCACCGGAGGTGAGCCTGATCCCTGTCTTGGTGAACCGGTCGATGGTGTCGGTCACCACGTCGGCCTTGCCGGCCTTGATCGTCTTGAACAGGTCGCCGTTGGGCGCCAGGCACAGCCGCTCATCCCACGGGTTGTACTTGGGGCCGAAGTGCTTCTGGACGTCGTAGCCTTCCGGCAGCCGGCGCTGGGCCATGGTCATCAGCTGCTTGCGCATGAACTGGGGGAACCGCCTGCTGATCCGGTACTGGGCGGACTGGAACAGGATGCTCTTCCACCGGTTCAGCACATACGCGGGCTTCTCCGGGAGCGCCTTGTTGGTCTGCACGGTGAACGGGTCCACGTCGGGCAGCGCGCCGATGTACGTGGGCGAGCGCTGCAACATCGTGACATGTCCTGCGCCTGAATTGGCAAGGGCGGGAATCAGAGTCACAGCGGTAGCGCCGCTGCCGATCACGACAATCTTCTTGCCCGCATAGTCGAGGTCCTCCGGCCAGTGCTGCGGGTGGATGATCGTGCCCTCGAAGTCGTCGCGGCCGAGGAACTCGGGCGTGTAGCCCTGGTCGTAGTTGTAGTAACCGCTGGCCGCGAACAGGAACGACGCGGTGATCTCGGTTTCCTCGCCATTGCGATCGATGCGAACCGTCCAGCGGTTGTCGGCGTCGGACCAGTCGGCCGAGACCACGCGCTGGCTGTATCGGATGTGCTTGTCGATGCCGTACTCGGCGACCGTCTCCTTGAGATAGGCCATGATCGACGGTCCGTCGGCGATCGCCTTCTCCGACGTCCACGGCTTGAACCGGAAGCCGAGGGTGAACATGTCGGAGTCCGAGCGGATGCCCGGGTACTGGAACAGGTCCCAGGTGCCGCCGAGGTTTTCCCGGCGTTCGAGGATCGCGTAGCTCTTGGTCGGGCAGCGGTCCTGCAGATGCCAGGCCGCGCTGATGCCGGAGATGCCGGCGCCGACGATGACGACGTCTAGGTGTTCGGTCATGGTACGGCAGCGTATCAACGCCCTGTCGAGTTCGTCAACAGTGTGTCGAGAAAGTCGACACTGTGTAGACTAACGAATTGTGACCGCCGTCAGCCAGCCCCGCCCCGCGCGCGCCCGCCGGTCCAGCCGGCCGTCCGGAGACGAGCGTGAGCTGGCCATTCTCACCACCGCGGAGCGCCTGCTGGAGCAGCGCGGCCTGGCCGAGATCTCGGTGGACGACCTCGCCAAGGGTGCCGGCATCTCGCGTCCGACGTTCTACTTCTACTTCCCATCGAAGGACGCGGTGCTGCTCGCGCTCGTCGAACAGGTGATCAACGAAGCCGACCGCAACGCCGACGCCGCAATGGGCGGCATGGACGCGGCGGTCGACCCGGCCGGTGTCTGGAAGGCGATCAACGCCCTGTTCAGCACCTTCGGTTCGCATCAGGCGGTCACGCTGGCCGGCGCCGCCGCGCGGCCCACCAACCCACAGGTGCGCGCACTCTGGTCGCAGTTCATGCAGAAGTGGATAGACCACACCACCTCGTCAATCCTTGCCGAGCGCGAGCGGGGCGCCGCTCCGGAGTCCATCCCGGCCGCCGACCTGGCGACGTCGCTGAACCTGATGAACGAACGCACCATGCTCGCGGCGTTCGCGGCCGAAGTACCGTCGATTTCCGCGGAGCAACTGGTCGACACGCTGGCCCACGTCTGGGTGACGAGCATCTACGGCCGGGCGCCGCATTAGACGCCACTAGTCGTACCCGGATGCGAACATATGTTCGTGTCCTCGGCTCGCCCGTCGGGAGCGACCATCCTGCACGCCGACCTCGACTCCTTCTACGCCTCGGTCGAACAGCGTGACGACCCCGCCCTGCGCGGGCGACCGGTCATCGTCGGCGGCGGGGTGGTGCTCGCCGCCAGTTACGAGGCCAAGGCTTACGGCGTACGCACCGCGATGGGCGGCCGCGAGGCGCGACGGCTGTGCCCGCACGCGATCGTCGTGCCGCCTCGGATGTCGGCCTACTCGCAGGCCAGCGAGGCGGTGTTCGAGGTTTTCCGCGACACCACCCCAGTCGTCGAACCACTCAGTGTCGACGAGGCGTTCCTCGATGTGTCCGGCCTGTGGCGGGTGTCGGGCACGCCTGTCGAGATCGCCGCCAAGCTGCGAGCCGAGGTCCGCGAGCGCGTCGGGTTGCCGATCACCGTCGGTATCGCGCGCACCAAATTCCTGGCCAAGGTCGCCAGCCAGGAGGCCAAACCCGACGGCCTGCTGCTCGTCCCGCCCGACCGGGAACTCGCGTTCCTGCATCCACTGCCCGTGCGCCGCCTCTGGGGCGTCGGTGCCAAGACGGCTGAGAAACTGCACGCGCACGGCATCGAGACCGTCGCCGACGTCGCCGAACTCGGCGAATCCACGCTGAGCGCCATGGTCGGTGGCGCGATGGGCCGTCAACTGTTTGCGTTGTCGCGCAACATCGACCGGCGCCGGGTGGTGACGGGCGTGCGTCGACGTTCGGTCGGGGCGCAGCGCGCGTTGGGCCGGCGCGGGAACAGCATGTCCGCCGAGGAGGTCGACGCGGTCGTCGTCAACCTGATCGACCGGATCACCCGCCGGATGCGTAAGGCGGGCCGCACCGGTCGCACGGTGGTGCTGCGACTCCGCTTCGACGACTTCAGCAGGGTTACGCGGTCACACACCATGCATCGGGCCACCGCCTCGACCGAGGCGATCCTCTCGGCGGCGCGCGGTCTCGTCGCGACCGCCGCCCCGCTGATCGCCGAACGTGGTCTGACCCTGGTCGGCTTCTCGGTCTCGAATATCGACCGCGACGGCGCGCAGCAACTCGAGTTGCCGTTCACCGAAGCCGTCGACACGGTCGCCATCGACGACGCGGTCGATCAGGTGCGCCAGCGCTACGGCAACGCCGCAGTGACGCGCGGTGTTCTCGTCGGTCGCGATCCGGGCCTGGAGATGCCGCTCCTGCCCGATTGATGCTCAGGTGGGGCGTTTTTTCGGCTGCGCCTTCTTGGCGACGGCCTTCTTCGGGGGCGCTTTCTTAGCGGGCACCTTCTTAGCGGGCACCTGCTTGGCGGGCACCTTCTTAGCCGGCGCCTGCTTGGCGGCGCCCTGCTTGGCGGGGGCCTCGACCGACGCCTTCTTGGCAGGCACCTTCTTGGCCGGCGCAGGTTGCGCCGCAACGGTTTTCGCAGGTGCCTTCTTCGCGGGAACCTTCTTCGCAGGTGCCTTCTTGGCAGGCGCTTTCTTGCCGGGCGCCTTCTTGGCTACCGCCTTCTTACCCGGCTCCTTGGCCGGGACCTTCTGGGCCGGCGCCGACGGCGCGAGCTCAGTCGGTGCGGCGTCCGCCGGAGAAGACGATTCCGACGATCCGAGCCCAACCATCCCCGCGGCTCCCTCGGCCGCCTCCCGGACACGACGTACCACTCGGCTCACCGTCGTCGCCGCCGTCGCGGCTAAATCGGCGGCACGCTGGCCGACGTTGGCTCCCTTGTCATCTTTCGACTCGTTCACTGGCACTCCATCGCCTCGGGTTCACGCTCTTGCACTCGATGTATCCCGCCTGGCCGTTTTCAATCGTCGGCACCGTCAGGACGTGGTCCACTCCAGCAGCGTCTCGGCCGGCCAGGTGTTGACGATCCGGTCGGCGGGCACGCCCGCATCGAGCGCGCGCTGCGCGCCGTAGCCAAGAAATTCCAACTGGCCCGGCGCATGCGAATCGGTGTCGATCGAGAACAGGCACCCGATCTCGAACGCCAGCTTCAGCAGCCGGGTCGGCGGATCGCGACGCTCGGGCCGAGAGTTGATCTCGACGGCGGTCCCATTGTCGCGGCAGGCGCTGAACACCTTTTCCGCGTCGAACGTGGATTCCGGCCGCATGCCTCGCCCGCCGGTGACCAGTCGCCCCGTGCAGTGCCCGAGGACATCGGTGTGCGGGTTGGCCACGGCTTTGAGCATGCGCCGGGTCATCGACGGTGCGTCCATCGCGAGCTTGGAGTGCACGCTGGCCACGACGACGTCGAGACGCTCGAGCAGTTCGTCCTCCTGGTCGAGCGAACCGTCCTCCAGGATGTCGACTTCGATGCCGGTCAGTATGCGCATCGGCGCGACGGTCTCACGCAGTTCGTCGATCACATCGAGTTGTTTGCGCAGCCGCTCCGGCGACAGCCCGTTGGCGACCCGCAGCCGCGGCGAATGATCCGTCAGCGCACAGTACTCATGGCCCAGTTCGCGCGCCGCAAGCATCATTTCTTCGATCGGAGCCGAACCGTCCGACCAGTTCGAGTGCACGTGCAGGTCGCCCCGCAACGCGGCGCGGATCTCGCCGCCGCCGAGATCGGTTGCGGTGGAACGTAAATCCACCAAGACGTCCGGGTCTTGTCCAGCCCAAGCCTGCGAGATCACCTTCGCGGTCTTCGGTCCGATTCCAGGAAGCGACTGCCAACTGTTCGCAGCGCCGTGCCGCTCGCGGTCGGCTTCGGACAGCGCCTCGACGATGTCGGCGGCGTTGCGGTAGGCCATCACCCGCCGCGGATCCTCGCGTGCCCGGTCCTTGTAGTACGCGATCTGACGCAGCGCGGTGACCGGATCCATGACTCCAGTGTGCCCCGACCGACTATTCGTGTCGCAAGGCGCCGTGCACCAGCGACTGCACCTGGTTCTCGGCCGCGCCGCCGGCGAAGAACAGCATCTCGTCGCCAGCCTCGAGCACATCGTCCGGCTGCGGCAACAACAACCCACTCGATCGGATGACGATCGCCAACCGGCTGTTCTCCGGAAGTGGAAGATCACGCACCCGCTGACCGACGAACGGACTGTCCTGCGGCAGCGTCAGTTTCGCCAAACTCACCTGGCCCTGTCGCAGCCCCATCAACCGGACAAGGTGGCCGGTGTCGATCGCGCCCTCGATGGCGGCGACCATCGCGCTGGGGGTGGAGACCGCGACATCGACGCCCCACGATTCGGTGAACAGCCATTCGTTGCGTGTCTCGTTGACCCGCGCCACCACCCGCGGCACTCCGAACTCCGTCTTCGCCAGCAGCGCTGTCGCCAGGTTCACCTTGTCGTCGCCGGTCGCAGCGATCACCACGTCGCACGTCTGCAGACCCGACTCCTCGAGCGAGGAGATCTCGCACGCGTCGGCCAGCAACCAGTCCGCACCGGCGACGGTGTGCGGTTCGTAGTTGCTCAGCTTGCGTTCGATCAGCAGAACTTTGTGACCGTAGTCGAGTAGCTCCTGCGCGACGGACCTGCCGATCGCGCCCGCGCCGGCGATGCCGATGCGCATCATCTGCCGTTCGTCACCACGGGGTGACGACGCGACCGATCGCCGTTTGAGTCCGAACACCACTTCATACTGCCCGACCACCACACCCCTCCGCCGTGATACGAACACAGATGAAATGACCCTGCAGCAGCTGTATCTGGTCCTGCTGGCCGGTGGCCTCGTGCTCCTGGCCAGCATCGTCGCGACGCGCGCCGCCAGCCGGGTCGGCCTGCCGAGCCTGCTGCTCTTCCTGGCCGTCGGCGTCGTCGTCGGCGAAGACGGGCTCGGACTGCATTTCGACAACTACCTGCTCGCCGAGCACCTCGGCACGGTCGCGTTGGCGGTCATCCTCGTTGAGGGCGGCTTGACGACGCGGTTCTCGGATGTGAGACGGGTACTGGCGCCCGCGGCGATGCTGGCCACCGTCGGCATCGCGATGAGCATGGCGGTGACGGCCACCGGAGCGCACCTGCTTCTTGGCATCGACTGGCAGATCGCACTGTTGCTGGGCGCCGTGGTGTCCTCCACCGACGCGGCCGCGGTCTTCTCGGTGCTCCGGGTCGTTCCGCTACCGCGGCGGGTCAGGGGCCTGCTGGAAGCCGAGTCCGGATTCAACGACGCACCCGCCGTCATCCTGGTCCTGATGTTCAGCGTGACGCCGCTGCACTTGTCACCGGTACACGCACTCACCGAACTGATCTACGAGTTGGCCGTCGGCGCGGCAATTGGATTGACGTGCGGCTTCCTCGGCGCAACCGCGTTGCGCCGCATCGCTCTTCCGGCCTCGGGGCTTTACCCGCTGGCGACGTTCGGCCTGGGCATGGTCGCCTTCGCCGCGGCGGGCAGCGCCCACGCGAGCGGCTTCCTTGCCGCGTATCTGTCCGCCGTCGTGCTCGCCAACTCCGGGCTGCCGCACCGCTCGGCGACGCGCTCGTTTGCGGAGGGGCTCGGTTGGCTCGCCCAGATCGGCTTGTTCGTCCTGCTCGGTCTGCTGGTGGATCCAAGTGACCTGGCCGCGGAGCTCGGCACGGCCATCGTCATCGGACTGGTCCTGTTGTTGATCGCACGTCCGCTGTCGGTCTTCGTGTGCCTGAGCGGATTTCGAATACCCCTGCGCGAGCAGGTTTTTGTTTCGTGGGCGGGTCTGCGCGGCGCGATTCCGATCGTCCTGGCGACCTTTCCGATTGTCGAAGGTGTCACCGACAGCCTGAGGCTGCTCAACATCGTGTTCATCCTGGTAGTGGTGTACACACTGATCCAGGGGCCCAGCCTCGGCATGCTCGCCCACCGGCTCGGGCTCGTCTCCAAGGAGTCGACGCGCGAGATCCAGGTCGAGGCCGCGCCACTCGATGTCCTGGACGCCGAACTGTTGACGATGACGGTGCACTCGCCGTCGCGGTTGCACAACGTGACAGTCCTGGAGTTGCGGCTGCCCGATCCGAGCGTCATCACGCTGATCATCCGCGACGGCCACACGTTCGTACCGCAGCCCGACACCCGCATCGCGATCGGCGATGAGCTGCTGATCGTCACGACGACCAGAACGCGGGCGGCCGCCGAACGCCGCCTGCGCGCGGTGAGCAGGCGCGGCAAGCTCGCGCACTGGTTCAACGAGTACGGCGAGGCCGAGTGATCACGCGGCCGCCCGGAGCGTGCGATCAGGACTACGCTCGGTGGACGTGAGATTCGCGTTCAAGACTTCCCCGCAGAACACCACCTGGTCCGACATGCTCGCCGTGTGGCAGGCGGCCGACGACATCGACGTCTTCGAGTCCGGTTGGACGTTCGACCACTTCTATCCGATCTTCTCCGACTCCACCGGCCCGTGCCTGGAGGGCTGGATCACCCTGACGGCACTCGCGCAGGCGACCCGGCGGCTGCGCGTCGGCGTGCTCGTCACCGGAATTCACTACCGACATCCCGCCGTGCTCGCCAATATGGCCTCGGCTCTCGACATCGTCTCGGGCGGTCGGCTAGAGCTCGGCATCGGCGCGGGCTGGAATGAAGAGGAATCCGGGGCCTACGGCATCGAACTGGGCTCCATCAAGGAGCGTTTCGACCGCTTCGAGGAGGCCTGCGAGGTGCTCACCGGGCTGATGAGCCAGGAGACGACGACGTTCGATGGAAAGTTCTACCAGCTCAAAGACGCCCGCAACGAGCCGAAGGGTCCGCAGAAGCCCCATCCGCCGATCTGCATCGGCGGCAGCGGCGAGAAGCGGACGCTGAAGATCACGGCGCGCTACGCCCAGCATTGGAACTTCGTCGGCGGACCGCCTGAGGAGTTCGCACGCAAACGCGACGTGCTGGCGTCGCACTGCGCCGACATCGGCCGAGATCCGAAGGAGATCATGCTGTCGGCCCATGTGCGCCTGGACACCGAGCGCGACTACGGAAAGGTCGTCGATGAGGCCGCGGCACTGGGCAAGGAGGGGCTGGACCTCGCGATCGTGTATCTACCGCCGCCGTACGACCCGGCGGTCCTGGAACCGCTCGCCGAAGCGATCAGAGATTCCGGGCTACCGAACGCATAGCCGGCTGACCAGCAAATTCAATTCACGGTCACGATAATATAACGATTTGGCAAACAGCCGATCGCAACGGCTCTCGGCCGGCACAACCAGCGGGTCAGCGTTCGCTAGACGCCGTAGCGGAGTAGCTCGTCGGCGGTGATCAGCCGCTCGGCCTTGGCCGGGAATTCCCGGCTCTTCATCGGATGACGGATTAGTGACCAGGCGATTCGACTCACCCGTGACCGTGAAATCGGGTTGTGGGACACGGTAGTACTCCTGCGTTGTACCGATAGCTGAATCGGGGCCACACATTACCGCAGCGGCCTCATCAAGTCATTAGATACCCGTGCGCTGGCAAAGTGAACTAGGCGCGCCGATCAATGATCTGATGTTTCTGGTGTTACTGGTGTGACTCAGATTGACGTCTGGAACACGTCGTCGAGGGTGACGGTTCGCAGTCGTCGGTCCCTGATGATCTCGACCAACCGGCCGTAGATGTTGGTGACCGGGGCATGGTTGAGGTGGCCGATCACAATCGTCTGCGGGGTGAAGTACTGGTGCGCCATCTTCACGATTTCGGCCTCCGGGATCACCACGTGATCCTTCAGGTCGCCCGACCACATGGTGGTCGTGGTGTAGCCGAGATCGCCGGACAGCTTGTCGACGTGCGCGTTGTGACGTCCATAGGGCGGACGGAAATACGGGCGCGCGTCGACGCCGTAGACCTTCCAGAGGAACTCGTGGTTACGCCGGAACTCCTCGGCTACCTGGGTGAGCGGCAGCGTGGTGAGGTCCGGATGCGACCACGTGTGGTTGCCGAGTTGGA
The DNA here is from genome assembly GCF_025345615.1 of Mycobacterium deserti. Classification (GTDB taxonomy): domain Bacteria; phylum Actinomycetota; class Actinomycetes; order Mycobacteriales; family Mycobacteriaceae; genus Mycobacterium; species Mycobacterium deserti. Next base: position 302,485 of record NZ_JAODWD010000006.1, on the reverse strand, counting down.
TCTGCCCGCTGTCGACCAACGGCCGCAACAGGTCCCGGTTGTCGGTCCAGGACCGGTAGATCCCGTTGACGAAGTACGTGAGCCGCAGGCCGGTGTCCTTGGCGAATTGTGTGTAGAGCCGCACCACCTCGCTGCTGACGCCGTCATCGAGCGTCAACGCCAAGAGGTCACCGTTGCCGGGCAGAGTGCTCAGCACGCCGCCGCCGGGCAGCGCTACCCGCGCGCTGCGCGGAGGCGGCGGCAACAACCCGGCACCGCGCGGTTGCGCTGCGGCGACAGGCGTCGGTTGGGCCGCCTGCGGCTGAGCCGTGGACGAACATTGCGTTAGACCGATCCCCGCGAGCGTCAGGGCCGACAACCCGACGAGAAAATGACGTCGGTCCAGTTCGGGACCGACGCGCAGGCGTCCGTAGCGACCAGTCATGGGCGTTGCCAGTTTCAGATGGCTGCCCCGAGATTCGGCGCAGACACGCCGAACGACCCTTTACTACCGCTGCTGAATGCTCTCCGCGCAAGCGCTCATCGCTGCGGAACGGCCGTCGGCTTGATCGGCGCCGGCAGTGCGGTCCGGCCCATCAGGTAGCGGTCCACACCCGCCGCCGCGGCCCTGCCCTCGGCGATCGCCCACACGATCAGCGACTGTCCGCGACCCATGTCGCCGGCCACGAAGACCCCCGGCAGGGTGGTCGCGAAGTCGCCGTCGCGCGTTACGTTGCCGCGCTCGTTGAGCTCGACTCCCAGTTCGGTCAGCAGGCCCTCGCGCTCCGGGCCGGTGAAGCCCATCGCCAGCAGCACCAGGTCGGCTTCCATTTCGAACTCGGTGCCCTCGACCTTCTCGAACTTGCCCGCTTTCATCTCGACCTCATGGCCGCGCAGATGGGTCACCCGGCCGTCGCGGCCGACGAACTCCTCGGTGTTGACCGAGTAGACCCGCTCGCCGCCCTCCTCATGGGCCGAGGACACCCGGTACATCAGCGGGTAGACCGGCCACGGCGTCGAGTCGGCCCTCGTCTCGGGCGGGCGCGGCATGATCTCGAACTGGTGCACGCTTTCGCAGCCCTGGCGGTGTGCGGTGCCCAGGCAGTCGGCGCCGGTGTCGCCGCCGCCGATGATGATGACCTTCTTGCCCTTGGCGTGGATCGGGGGCAGGCCGTTCTCGTCGGCTACCGGGTCGCCGAGCTGGACCCGGTTCGCCCAGGGCAGGTACTCCATCGCCTGATGAATGCCGTCGAGGTCGCGGCCGGGGATCGGAAGGTCGCGTCGCGCCGTCGCTCCACCGGACAGCACTACCGCGTCGAAGTCCTTGCGGAGCTGTTGCGCGGTGATGTCGACACCGACGTTGACGCCGGCCTTGAACTCGGTGCCTTCGGCCGCCATCTGCTCCAGACGGCGGTCGATGTGGCGCTTCTCCATCTTGAACTCGGGGATGCCGTAGCGCAGCAGGCCGCCGATGCGATCGTCACGCTCGAAGACCGTGACGTCGTGGCCGGCGCGCGTCAGCTGTTGCGCGGCGGCTAGTCCGGCCGGACCGGAGCCGACGACGGCTACCTTCTTGCCGGTACGCACGTCGGGCGGCAGCGGCACCACCCAGCCTTCGTCGAAGGCCTTGTCGATGATCTCGACCTCGATCTGCTTGATGGTGACCGGATCCTGGTTGATGCCGAGAACGCAGGAGCCTTCACACGGCGCCGGGCATAGCCGCCCGGTGAACTCCGGAAAGTTGTTGGTGGCGTGCAACCGTTCGATCGCGTCGCGCCAACGATCGCTGCGCACCAAGTCGTTCCACTCAGGGATGAGGTTGCCCAGCGGACAGCCGTTGTGGCAGAACGGGATACCGCAGTCCATGCACCGCGTGGCCTGCGTCCGCAGATTCTCCAGCGGAAAGTCTTCGTAAACCTCTTTCCAGTCGCGCAGACGCAACGGGACGGGCCGCCGCGGCGGGGTCTCGCGATGGGTGTACTTCAGGAAACCGCGTGGATCAGCCACGGGCGGCCGCCATGATCGCTTCGTCGACGTCCTCGCCGGTGCGCTCGGCTTCGGCGATGGCCGCCAATACCCGCTTGAAGTCGCGGGGCATCACCTTGGTGAAATGCTTCACGGTGTTGTTCCAGTCATCGAGGATGCGCGCTCCGACAGCGGAATCGGTGGCGTCGACATGAGCCTGAATCATGTTCTGCAACCACTTGAGGTCCTCGTCGTCGAGGCCCTCCAGCTCCACCATCTCGGCGTTGAGGTTGGCCGGCAGTGCGCCGTCCGGATCGTAGACAAAGGCGATACCACCGGACATGCCCGCGGCGAAGTTGCGGCCCGTCGGTCCGAGGATCGCGATGCGGCCACCGGTCATGTACTCACAACCGTGGTCACCGACACCCTCGACCACCGCGTGCGCACCTGAGTTGCGCACCGCGAACCGCTCGCCGACCTTTCCGCGGATGAACGCCTGACCACTGGTCGCGCCGAACAGGATCACGTTGCCCGCGATGATGTTGTCCTCGGCGACGTAGGACGCCGGTGCATTGTCGGGCGGACGCACCACGATCCGGCCGCCCGAAAGGCCCTTGCCGACATAGTCGTTGGCGTCGCCGTAAACCCGCAACGTGATGCCCTTCGGTACGAAGGCGCCGAAGCTATTACCGGCCGATCCGTCGAACGTGATGTCGATGGTGCCGTCAGGAAGGCCCTGTCCACCATAGGCTTTGGTCACCTCGTGGCCGAGCATGGTGCCCACCGTGCGGTTGACGTTCGCGATGGTGGTCGAGAACCGCACCGGTGCGCCGGAGTCCAGCGCCTCGCGGCACATCACGATCAGCTGTTGGTCCAGCGCCTTGTCCAGGCCGTGGTCCTGCCGCGAACTGCAGTACAGGTCCTGGTTCATGAACGCCGACTCGGGCTCGTGCAGCACCGGCGCCAGGTCCAGCTTGTAGGCCTTCCAGTGCTCGGCCGCCTTGGTGGTGTCCAGCGCGCCGACCTGGCCGACCATCTCGTTGACCGTACGGAAACCCAACTGCGCCATCATTTCCCGGACTTCTTCGGCGATGAACACGAAGAAGTTCTCAACGAACTCGGGCTTGCCGTTGAACCGCTTGCGCAGCACTGGGTTCTGGGTCGCGACACCGACGGGGCAGGTGTCCAGGTGGCAGACGCGCATCATGATGCAGCCCGAGACCACCAGCGGCGCGGTGGCGAACCCGAACTCCTCGGCACCCAACAGCGCGGCGATCACCACGTCGCGGCCGGTCTTGAGCTGACCGTCGACCTGCACCACGATGCGGTCGCGAAGACCGTTGAGCAGCAACGTCTGCTGCGTCTCGGCCAAGCCGAGCTCCCACGGTGCGCCCGCGTGCTTCATCGACGTCAGCGGGGTCGCACCGGTGCCGCCGTCGTGCCCGGAGATCAGCACCACGTCCGCGTGGGCCTTCGACACCCCCGCCGCGACGGTGCCGACGCCGTTCTCGCTCACCAGCTTCACGTGCACCCGCGCCTGCGGGTTGGAGTTCTTCAGGTCGTGGATCAGCTGCGCCAGATCCTCGATCGAGTAGATGTCGTGGTGCGGCGGCGGCGAGATCAGGCCGACTCCGGGCGTCGAGTGCCGCACTTCGGCTACCCACGGGTAGACCTTGCCACCCGGAAGCTGTCCACCCTCACCGGGTTTCGCGCCCTGGGCCATCTTGATCTGAATATCGGTGCAGTTCGTCAGATAGTGGCTGGTGACGCCGAACCTGCCCGACGCAACCTGCTTGATGGCGCTGCGGCGCCAGTCGCCGTTCTCGTCGCGGTCGAAGCGGCTGACAGCCTCGCCGCCCTCTCCCGAGTTCGACCGTCCGCCAAGACGGTTCATCGCAATCGCCAGCGTCTCGTGCGCTTCGGCGGAGATCGAGCCGTAGCTCATCGCGCCGGTGGAGAACCGCTTGACGATCTCGCTGGCCGGCTCCACTTCCTCGAGCGGCACCGGCGGGCGCACCCCGTCGCGGAACTTCAGCAGACCGCGCAGCGACGCCATGCGCGCGCTCTGGTCGTCGATCAGCTGCGTGTACTCCTTGAAGATCTCGTACTGGCCGGTGCGCGTCGAGTGCTGCAGTTTGAACACCGTGTCCGGGTTGAACAGGTGGTACTCGCCCTCGCGGCGCCACTGGTATTCACCGCCGACTTCGAGTTCCCGGTGCGCCCACTCGTCGGGACGGTCCAGATACGCCAGGGCGTGACGGGACGCGACGTCGTCGGCGATGTCGTCGAGATCGATGCCGCCGACGGGACACGTCAGCCCCGTGAAGTACTCGTCGAGCAACTTTTGGCTGATGCCGATGGCCTGGAACAGCTGCGCGCCGGTATAGGACGCCAGCGTCGAGATGCCCATCTTCGACATCACCTTGAGCACGCCCTTGCCCGCGGCCTTGACGTAGTTGGCCTTGGCGGTATCGCTGCTGATGTCGGTGATCACGCCGCGATCGACCATGTCCTCGATCGACTCGAACGCCATGTACGGGTTGATCGCCGCCGCACCGAAACCGACCAGGCACGCCATGTGGTGCACCTCGCGGGCGTCGCCCGCCTCGACGACCAAGCCGACCTTGGTCCGGGTCCGCTCCCGGACGAGGTGGTGGTGCACGGCCGAGACCGACAGCAGCGACGGGATCGGCGCCATCTGCTCGTTGGACTCGCGATCGGACAGCACGATGATGCGCGCGCCCTCGCGGATCGCGGTCGACACCTTGGCGCGCACGTTGTCGAGTGCTTCCTTGAGGCCCTGCCCGCCGCGGTTGACCGGATACAGGCAGCGGATCACCGCTGCGCGCATGCCGTGCTTGTGGCCGCGGACCTCGTGGTCGGGGTCGACGCAGATCAGCTTCGACAGTTCGGCGTTGCGCAGGATCGGCTGGGTCAGCACGATCTGGCGACACGATTCGGCGTTAGGGTTGAGCAGGTCGCCCTCGGGGCCGACCGTGCCCTGCAGGCTGGTCACCACTTCTTCGCGGATGGCGTCCAGCGGCGGGTTGGTCACCTGCGCGAACAGCTGCTGGAAATAGTCGTAGAGCATCCGCGGTCGCGCCGACAGCACGGCGATCGGGGTGTCGGTGCCCATCGAGCCCAGCGCCTCGGCACCGGTGCGCGCCATGGGGGCCACCAGCAGGTTGAGCTCCTCGTAAGTGAACCCGAAAATCTGCTGGCGCAACACCACTCGGTGGTGCGGCATGCGCACGTAGTCACCGGGCGGCAGCTCGTCGAGGTGGAACAGGCCCGCGTCGAGCCATGCCTGGTACGGATGCTGGGCGGCGAGTTCGGACTTGATCTCCTCGTCGTCGACGATGCGGCCCTTGGACGTGTCAACGAGGAACATGCGGCCCGGCTGCAGCCGCATCTTCTTCACCACGGTCGCCGGGTCGAGGTCGAGCACGCCGGCCTCCGACGCCATCACGACCAGGCCATCCTCGGTCACCCAGATGCGCGACGGACGGAGTCCGTTGCGGTCGAGCACGGCGCCGATCACGGTGCCGTCGGTGAACGTCATCGACGCCGGGCCGTCCCACGGCTCCATCAGCGACGCGTGGTACTTGTAAAACGCCCGCTGGGCCGGATCCATCGCCTCGTTGCGTTCCCACGCCTCGGGGATCATCATCAGCACCGCGTGCGGCAGGCTGCGGCCACCGAGGTGCAGCAGTTCGAGGACCTCGTCGAAGCGCGCGGTGTCCGACGCGCCCGGGGTACAGACCGGGGTGATCTTGTCCAGGTCCTGACCGGCACCGAAGATCTCGGTCTTGATCAGCGCCTCGCGCGCCCGCATCCAGTTCTCGTTGCCCGTGACGGTGTTGATCTCGCCGTTGTGGGCGATGCGCCGGAACGGGTGGGCCAACGGCCACGAGGGGAAGGTGTTGGTGGAGAAGCGAGAGTGCACGATGCCCAGCGCGCTGGTCAGCCGCTCGTCCTGCAGGTCGAGGTAGAACGCCTTGAGCTGCGGGGTGGTCAGCATCCCCTTGTAGACGAACGTCTGACCGGAAAGGCTTGGGAAGTAGACCGTTTCGCGGCCCGGGCCGTCCTGACCTGGACCCTTGGTGCCGAGCTCGTGTTCGGCGCGCTTGCGCACCACGTACGCGCGTCGCTCGAGGTCCATGCCTGACGCCCCGGCGATGAAGACCTGCCGGAAGGTGGGCATCGCGTCACGGGCCAGCGCGCCCAGGGACGACTCGTCGGTGGGCACGTCGCGCCAGCCGAGCACGTGCAGGCCCTCGGCCTCGGCGATCTTCTCGACGGCTTCGCAGGCTGTGGCGGCGTCCTTCGAGGACTGCGGCAGGAACGCGATGCCGGTGGCGTAGCTGCCGTACTCGGGCAGGTCGAATTCGACCACCGCGCGCAGGAAGTCATCGGGCACCTGCAGCAGGATGCCCGCGCCGTCGCCGGTGTTCGGCTCGGCGCCCTGGGCGCCGCGGTGCTCGAGGTTCACCAGAGCGGTGATGGCCTTGTCCACGATGTCGCGGCTGCGACGGCCGTGCATATCGGCCACCATGGCAACACCACATGCGTCGTGTTCGAACGCGGGGTTGTACAGCCCCTGCGCACGCGAGGAGCGATTAGACCCCTGCGCACGCGAGGAGCATGCAGCCCCCTGACGATCGGGCGCCATTCCCACCTACCCTTTTGCGAAGCTTTCCGCTGCATGGCCGCCGTGTGTGGCGGGCTTAGCCGGCTTGGCGATGGAGGTGCCTTCGTGCAGCGTCGAACGACGGCCCAAACCCACTCGCCCCAAGTGGACAAAACGATATGACAAACCCCGCCTGACATGCCAACTTAGTTGGACCTAACTATACTCGGCCGGCACCTTGAGCCCGGAGTAGCTGAACACCGAGGTCACGAACGAATAACGTTGCCGCGGCGGACTTTTCAGCAGCGTCGGCGCCGCAGCGCCCCGGGGGGTGACAAATCACACTCCACATCCGTCCCCGGTCGATGTTTGCTGACACGCTTAGATACTGACGCTGAGCTGTGTTGATGAAGGTCATGAATGTTCGCGCAAAGCCTTCTCACATTCTTAGAGAACGGTCGGCCGGACGCAGATCCAGGCGGCGCAGCAGTTGGGCGTTGAGCGCCACCACCACCGTCGAGGCCGACATCAAGATCGCGCCCACCGACATCGGCATCACGAAGCCGACCGGCGCCAGGACACCCGCCGCAAGCGGCACCGAGATCAGGTTGTATCCGGCTGCCCACCAAAGGTTTTGCGTCATCTTGCGATACGAGGCCTTGGACAGCTCGATCACCGACAGCACCGAGCGGGGATCGGACCCGGCGAGGATCACCCCGGCCGAGGCGATCGCCACGTCGGTGCCGGCCCCGATCGCGATGCCGACGTCGCTCTGTGCCAACGCGGGAGCGTCGTTCACACCGTCTCCGACGAACGCGACCCGCAGACCGTCATCCTGCAGTTCGGCGACCTTCGCCGCCTTGTCCTCGGGGCGCACGCCGGCGAACACGCGGTCGATGCCCAGGTCGTCGGCCACCGAACGTGCCACCGATTCGGCGTCGCCGGTGATCATCACGACGCGGATGCCGGCGTCATGCAGCGCGTCGACCGCCTGCCGGGACTCCTCGCGCACCTCGTCGGCCAGTGCCAGCGCGCCGATGACGGCACCGTCGACCAGCACGTGCAGGACGATCGCACCCTCGTTGCGCCATTGACCGACCTCGGGGCGCTCCCGGAGACCGGTTTCGGCAAGCAGTCGGGGCCCACCCACCCGCACGAGCTTGCCGTCGACCGTCGCGCTCACCCCCACCGCCGGTGACGACGTGAAGTCCGTCGACGGCCGTACCGCCACCCCGCGGCTGCGCGCGGCATCGACGATGGCCCGTGCCAGCGGGTGTTCGGAATCTGATTCGGCCGCGGCCGCGAGCGCCAGCAGGTCGTCGTCGGAGTACGGTCCCGTCGCGACGACGCCGGTGACGGCCGGTTCGCCCTTGGTCAACGTGCCGGTCTTGTCGAACAGCACGGCGCCGACGGTCCGCATGCTCTCCAACGCCAGCCGATCCTTGACCAGGACCCCGGCGCGCGCCGCGCGCTCGGTCGCGATCGACACCACCAAGGGAATTGCGAGCCCGAGGGCGTGCGGGCACGCGATCACCAGAACAGTGATGGACCGCACGACGGCCTCCTCGGGCCGGCCCACGAAAGCCCACACGGCGGCGGTGACGATGGCCGCAGTCAGCGCGAACCAGAACAGCCAGCCGGCCGCCTTGTCCGCGAGCCGTTGTGCCCGCGACGACGAGTTCTGCGCCTCGGTCACCAGCCGCTGGATGCCTGCCAGCGTCGTGTTGTCTCCTACCGCGGTCACCTTGACCCGCAGTCCGGAGTCGGTGGCCACCGTGCCCGCGACCACCTGTTCACCGACACCGCGGCGCACCGGGCGCGACTCGCCGGTGACCATCGACTCGTCGACGTCGGCCGATCCGTCGACGACCACTCCGTCGGCGGGCACGCTGCCGCCGGGACGCACGAGCACGACGTCGTCGACGTCCAGTTCAGCGGGCGCCACGGTCTCTGTGCCATCGCCGACGACCCGCTCCGCCTCGTCGGGCAGTAACGCGGCCAGCGAGTCGAGGGCCGACGTCGTCTGCGCCAACGACCGCATCTCGATCCAGTGGCCCAGCAGCATGATGACGATGAGCAGCGCCAGCTCCCACCAGAAGTCGAGGTGGTGGGCCAGCAGTCCCACGCCCGCGCCCCACGACGCGATAAACGCGACGGTGATCGCCAACGCGATGAGCAGCATCATTCCCGGCGCGCGCGCGCGTATTTCGTCGATCGCGCCCGTGAGGAACGGCCTGCCGCCCCAGAAGTACATCACCGTGCCCAACACGGGCGATACCCACTGCGCACCGGGGAGATCGGGCAGCGGATAGCCGACGATCGAGGCGAACATGCCGGACAGCGCGACCGTCGGGACGGCAAGTACCAGCATGACCCAGAACAACCGGCGGAACTGGGCGACATGGTCCCCGTGAGCGTGTCCGGCGTGGTCCGCATGGTCCCTATGCGCCTGATGGTGCGAATGGTCAACCGCAGTCATGTCCATGTCGACAATATATACCCCCTGGGGGTATATGGCCAGACCCCGGCGATCAGGCTGGACCTCGATGTCCCATCCACTGAACACTCCACTTGGCCGCTTCGGCATCGTCACATCGGAGGACGGCCCGGACGGCTGCCTGGCCTCGATTCCGGCGGGTGCGATGACCAATCCGCTGACCGGCGCGGCCACGATCGCACCGCTGGCGATGCTGGTAGACCACGTCGGTGGCCTGGTCAACCACCACCGCCGCCAGGACGACGAGTGGACGGTGTCCAGTGAACTGGCGCTCGAGGTCGCGCCGAGTGCCCTCGACGTCGTCGCGACCGCACCGGATGTGCCGGTGGTCGGCACGTCGCGACCGTTCGGCCCGAAGAGCGATGTGGCACTGGCGTTGTGCGAGTTCACCCACCGTGGCCAGACCGTCGCCACGGGGACAGTGCGGTCCTGCTACATCAGTGCGCCGGCGAGCCTCACCCCGTTTCCCGACGGCCCGACCGGTCCGCTGCCGCCGGGCTCGCTGAGCGACCGGATGGCCGTCGAGGTCGCCGAGAGCGGCGGTGCGGCCAAGGTGCTGTTGCAGCATCAGGATTCGGTGCTGAACAACAGCCTGAACATCGTGCACGGCGGAGTGTCGGCGATGGCACTGGAACTGGTGGGCTCAGCAGCGGTCAACGACGGCCGTGGCGACGCCCCCATGCACACCGCGTCGTTGCGGGTGAACTTCCTGCGGCAGTTCCGCAGTGGATCCGAATCCCGTTATGTTGGAACGGCTCTGCGCGTCGGACGGCGCAGCGGAGTAGCCGATGCGCAGGCTGTCGGGCCGGACGGTGCGGTGGCGATCATCGCGCGACTCACCGCCTACCTCGCTGATACGCGCTAGCATCTGCGACCATGCCCACGACCCGCGAATCCGGGCTGGGCGGATTCATCCGGCGCTCCGGATATCTGCGCAAGTGGCTGATTCTCGGCATCTCGATCGGCGTCATCGCCGGGCTCGGCGCTGTGCTGTTCTATCTCGCGCTCGACTACGCGGGCCGCTTCCTGCTCGGCTTCCTCGGGGGCTACGACATCCCCGAACCCGTTGGTGACGGCGGAGATCCCGGTTCGGCGGGCTTCGACCGGCCGTGGGCCATTCCACTGGTGACGTTCGGCGGCGCTCTGGTTTCGGCCTGGCTGGTCGCGAAGTTTGCGCCCGAGGCGGAAGGACACGGGACCGACAGCGCGATCGAGGCGGTGCATACCGACCCTCGCGCGATCCGGGGCCGGGCGATCGTCGTCAAGACGATCACCAGCGCGCTGACGATCGGGTCCGGCGGGTCGGGCGGCCGCGAAGGCCCGGCCGCGCAGATCTCCGCGGGGTTCGGATCCCTGCTGACGCGCCGGCTCGACCTGTCCGACGAAGACGGCCGCATTGCGGTGTCGTTGGGAATCGGCTCGGGCATCGGGGCGATCTTCGGAGCCCCCCTCGGCGGGGCCGTCCTTGCGGCGTCGATCGTGTACCGCCGCGACTTCGACTACAAGGCCCTGATTCCCGGCTTCATCACCTCGGCGACCGCCTACGCCGTGCTCGGGTCGATTCTGGGGTTCGAGCCGCTGTTCGGATTCGTCGCCGGTGACTATCGGTTCGACCATCCGCTCGACCTGGGATGGTTCGTGGTGCTCGGCGTCGTGGCGGCCGGCGTCGGCTATCTGTACGCGCGCATCTTCTATGGCACGGTCGCGCTCACGGAGCGGCTGCCGGGCGGCAAGGTGCTCAAACCCGCGCTGGGGGGCCTGGCGGTCGGATTGTTGGCGTTGGCCATCCCGCAGGTTCTGGCCAGCGGTTACGGCTGGGCGCAGAAAGCGACCGTCACCGACAGTCTGCTGGCGATTCCCTTGTGGATCGTGCTGATCCTGCCACTCGCCAAGATCGTCGCAACGTCGCTGTCCATCGGCACGGGCGGATCGGGCGGCATCTTCGGCCCGGGAATCGTGATCGGCGGCTTCGTCGGGGCGGCCATCTGGCGGCTCGGCGACCTCGTCGACGCCCCTGGCATCCCGGCCGGCCCAGCGGTCTTCGTCGTCGTCGGAATGATGGCCTGTTTCGGCAGCGTCGCGCACGCACCGCTGGCGGTGATGATCATGGTCGCCGAGATGACCGGCTCGTTCTCGGTCATTCCGTGCGCGATGGTCGCGGTGGGAATCGCCTACCTGCTGATCAGCCGTGCCGACGTGTCGATCTATCGCGCGCAGCGCCTGGACCGTGAATCCGCCGCCGAGGAGCATCGCAGCGGCGATTGAGCCGTTTGCTCCATCGACGCGCGTCTGACCGCTCGAAAAAGTTGCCTGGCCTAATTGTTTTCGCCGCACACGGGATCCCACGTTGCTAGAAGACGGCAGTCAAGTTTGCGTAGTTCGGAGCGCGAACGCCCTGAGCAACCAGTCTAGCTCGTTAACATGCAGTCTTACCAGCATTAATTGTCGTATCAGTAAATTCAATTTGCCTACGAGATTAGCTACACATCCTTGCTCGGCTGTGCTAACAATGTTGCTCACACCCTGTGTGTCGTTGGCCAGCCAAGGGGTCCTCGCGGCCTCTTCCACGAAAGGACCAGGCAATGAAGGTTGCCAAGCAGAAATCTGTCGCTACGGCCACCCTGGCCATGGGCGCATTGGCCGTGGCAGGAGCCGCCGGCTTGATGCTCGATCCTCCGACCACGGTCGCCAAGCCGAATCCGCTGATCGTGCAGCAGGAGGAGGTGGGCGAGATCCAGATGGTCTTCTTGTTCGGGCTCTTCCCCTCACCCAAGCCTGCGCCGGTTGTGGCGGCGGCTCCGCCGCCAGCGGATCCGGTCAGCAACCTGCTCGGCGGTCTGGTCCATTCCCTGATCAGCAACGGTGACGAGCCGGGTGAGAACGGCGGCCTGCTGATCGGCAGCGGCGCCACGGGTGCGGCCGGCCAGACCGGCGGCAATGGCGGTCTGCTGCTGGGTAACGGCGGTGCGGGCGGCGACGCTGTCACCGGAACTCAGACCGGCGGTGACGGCGGCAGTGCAGGCCTGATCGGTACCGGCGGAGCGGGCGGCGACGGCTACACGGCCGTCGGCGTGACTGGAGCGACCGGTACCGCCGGCGGCGACGGCGGGCACGGCGGCATCGTGCTCGGCGACGGTGGAGCGGGCGGCGAAGGCGGCGACGCAGGAACCCTGTTCGGTAACGCCACCGGCGGCGAAGGCGGCGATGGCGGCGGCGGCGGCATCATCGGCGCAGGCGGCACCGGTGGCGGCGGCGGTGACGCAGCTGCAGTCCTCGGCAGCGCCACCGGCGGCGCAGGCGGTGACGGCGGTGAGGCCGGAGTCGTCGGCGGCGGCGGAACCGGCGGCGAGGGCGGTGACGCCGGGATCGTGCAAGGCGGAGCGGGCACCGCCACCGGCGGCGAAGGTGGCGAGGGCGGTGGCGGCGCTGCGGTCCTCGGTGACGGCGGCACCGGCGGCGAAGGCGGCTTCGGCGCGACTCCGAGCGGGGCAGGCACCGGCGGCGACGGCGGCGACGGCGGCGACTCCGGCGGGCTGATCAGCAGCGGCGGCACCGGCGGCGAAGGTGGTGCGGGCGCGGCCGGGATCGGTACCAGCGATGGTGGCACCGGCGGCGACGGCGGAGACGCCGGGGTGATCGGCGGCGGCGGCATCGGCGGCGAAGGCGGCGACTCCGGCACGGGCATCGGCACCGCGAATCCCGACATCGACAGCGAGGGCGGCGACGGCGGCGAAGGCGGCCAGGGCGGCGGCCTGCTCGGTGGCGGCGGTCAGGGCGGCGAGGCCGGTGACGCGGTCGGTGGCCTCGCCACGGCCGACGGCGGCGACGGCGGCGACGGCGGCAACGCCGGCGGCCTGCTCAGCAGCGGCGGCAACGGTGGTGACGGCGGCGACGCCACCTCCGGTGTCTCGGGCACCGGTGGCGACGGCGGCGACGGCGGCAGCCCGAACGGCGATGGCGGCGACGGCGGCGAGGGCAGCAGCAGCGACGGCAGTGACGGCGCCGACGACTAGCCGATAACACAGAAAGCGGCCGGGGCGAACTGCCCCGGCCGCTTCTGTTTGCGCCACGGTCGGGTCACGCGCCGATCGCGACGATCTCCATCGCAGCACGATTCAGACACAACGCCCCCGCAACGGGGCCCGAGGTGTCACCGTCAGCGCACGGCGTCAATTCCAACGGAGGAGTCACGCATGCGCGAGCCAACGATGCTGCACAGACTGGCCGCGGAGTTCATCGGAACCTTCTGGCTGGTTCTCGGCGGCTGCGGTGCCGCGGTGTTCGCCGCGAAGTTCACGTGCGGCGATGGCGTATCGCTCGGCATCGGATTTCTCGGTGTGGCATTGGCTTTCGGGCTGACCGTGCTCACCGGGGTGTACGCCTTCGGCACGATCTCCGGCGGTCATTTCAACCCCGCGGTGACGCTCGGGGCGGCGCTGGCACGACGCGTGGAGTGGAAGGTGCTGCCCGCCTACTGGCTCACCCAGGTGGTCGGCGGCCTGGTCGCCGGGCTAGTCATCTACATCATCGCCAAGGGGCAGGAGGGCTGGACGGCGACAGGCAACATGGCTGCCAATGGATACGGCGACCACTCCCCCGGCGGATACACACTGACAGCGGTCCTCGTGGCCGAGGTGGTGCTGACCGGCATCTTCCTTCTGGTGATCCTCGGCTCGACCGACGACCGCGCGCCAAAAGGCTTCGCGGGTTTGTCAATCGGGCTCACGCTGACCTTGATCCACCTCATCTCGATCCCGATCTCGAACACGTCGGTGAACCCGGCGCGGTCCACCGGCGTCGCGTTCTTCAACGGTGACGGCGCACCGATGCAGCTCTGGGCGTTCTGGCTGGCACCGTTGATCGGCGCCGCGATCGCGGGTGCGGCCTATCCGTACCTGTTCGGCAGGTCCGAGGAACAGCTGGCAGAGCGTCCGGTGCGCGACGACGCGTTGGAGGAACCGACCGCGTCGACGACGCCCCACAGGACGACTACTTAGCCGACGAGGTCTCCTTCGCGGCCGAGGCGGCACCCTTCTCGGTCTTCTTGCCCTTGTTGACCAGCTGGCCGCCCGAGTTCTCGAGGTGCGCGCGCACGAACCACTGGAACTTCTCGAGTTCCGCGGCGTGCCCGATCAGCATGTCCTGAGTCACCGGGTCGGGCTCTTCGGTCTCCTCGATGTTCTTGCGGGTGTCCTCGACGATGCCGTCGTACACGAGATCCAACGCCGCCAGGTGCGCCTGCACGGTGTCACGCTCGAGCGAGTAGTCGTCCCACGTCCGGTCCGCGATGATCGCGCCGGGGGTGCCCTTGGGCGAGCCGCCGAGGGTGGCGATCCGTTCGGCCACCTCGTCGGCGTAACCGCGGACCAGCTCGACCTGGGGATCGATCATCTCGTGCACGCCGATGAAGTTCGGGCCCACCACGTTCCAGTGCACGTGCTTGAGGGTCAGGTGCAGATCGTTGTACCGGCTCAGTTGCTTCTGCAGGAGTTCGACCACCTGCGCGCCCTGCTTGTCGGTCATTCCGGGAACGGTGTATTCAGCCATCAGAAAGCTCCTTTGCACACTGGGTGTCGGGAGCCGACTACCCGTTGTCACCAGGGCGTAACCCGGTCGCGAGGCACGTCACAAATCGACAAGACTCGGTATCGCCTGGCGAGGCCCGAAGCGCGGCAGCACCGCCAACCCGCTGACCTCGAGCAGCCGCACGGCCCGGTGGCGGTGCGGGCGGACCGGATCGAGCAGTTCGACCATCGCGGGGTCGTCGATCGGGCGCCCGAGCAGGCTCCAGCCGATCATCTTCGCGAGGTGATAATCGCCCACCGACAACGCGTCCGCGTCGCCGAACGCGCGTTGTGCCACTTCGGCCGCTGTCCATACACCGACGCCCGGCAGCGAGGTCATCGCCGCACGGGCCTGCTCGGCCGGGCGAGCGGCCAACCGTTCCAGCGAGTCGGCGCGCTGCGCGCAGCCGACGATCGTGCGCGCACGGCCGGGGTCGACGTTGGCTCGGTGGAATTCCCACGACGGGATGCGCCGCCACACGTCGTCGGCCGGAGGTAGGCGCATGTGGGCCGGCGCGGGGCCCGGTGCCGGTGCGCCGAACTTGCTGACGAGAAGCCGCCACGCGCGTCGGGCATCCTTGCCGTAGACGCGCTGTTCGAGTACGGCGGGCACCAACGCTTCGAGAACGCGGCCAGTGCGGCCCAGCCGCAGGTGCCGAACCCGCCGATGCGCGGCGACCAGGGTGGGGTCGTCGGGCTCGAAACCGGACGCGTCGTCGTCGGCCCCCAGTTGGGCGGGCAGCGTCTCGACGAATTCCCTTGCGCCGCTTCCCCAGGCCTCGCAGTCGACGGTGTCGGGCGCCGACTTGGTGATGCGTGCCGTCACCGGTCCGGTGCGCATCAGACTGGTCCGCCAGATCGCGCCGTCTGCCGCGTTGTGGAAGCACGGATCGTTGCGGCCGCGCCGCAGAGGCGACAACGTCAGACCCGGACTCACCGGCCCGTCGAAGACGACCTGGCCAACGACGCTCACCGCTACACACTAAGTGATCGAGACGTCGGCCTTCTCGGGATAGAACGCGATGTGCCCGGCGATCGGCGCCACCGCGGGATACGGCTCGCGGTAAGTCCAGATCGCATCCTCGACGGTGTCGCCCGCCGCGGTGACGACATGGTGGTAGCTCGCGTCGCCCTTGTACGGGCAGTACGTCTGGGTGTCGCTGTCGCGCAGCACCGAACCCACGACGTCGCGCGACGGTATGTACTGCACCGCCGGGTACGTCGACTCCTGCAGCGTCAACGCGTCGTCCGTCTCGGCCACCACCTCGCCGTTGATGCGCACTGTGACGTGCCTACCGGTCGGTGCCACGGTGATCGGATGCGATTCGGTCGGTTCCAGTACGGGTCGCTCGCTCATATCAGACCCAACGTCACTGGTCCGCCCCATGATTCCAGCGACGCCACATACGATCGCCCCATGACAGAGCAGCCAGCAGCTTCCGCGCAGGCGGACATCACCATCGACGCCGACCCCGAGGCCGTCTACCGGCTGATCACAGACCTGCCGACGCTGGCCGCACTGGCCGAAGAGACACACGCGATGGAGTGGCGCAAGGGTGACGCGGCGCGTCCCGGTGCCGTGTTCACGGGCCGCAACCGCAACGGCGCACGCACGTGGAGCACCACGTGCACCGTCACCGAGGCCGACCCCGGGCGGGTGTTCGCGTTCGACGTGCGCAGCACGATCATCCCCGTCGCGCACTGGCGCTACGAGATCGTCCCCCAGGGCACCGGCTGTCGCGTCGTCGAGAAAACGTGGGACCGCAGGCCCGGCTGGTTCCGGACGCCTGCCGGTTGGGCGACGGGGGTCAAGGATCGCGACACGGCCAACTCGGAGAACATCAAGCGCACCCTGCAGCGGCTCAAGGAGAAAGCCGAGCGGACGTAGGCACTAGAACACCGGGCGCATCAGGGGCGGCCTGCGATCCTATCGGCGACCACCGCGATGGGCGACGTGGTCGCTCGGCCCCGCGACTCGTGCCAGTCCGCCGCCTTGTAGGCGAGATACATCCCGCGCACGCCCAGCCATCGCAGCGGTTCGGGCTCCCAGTCGCGGGAGCGATGGCCAACCCAGGGCAGCTCCGTCAGCGCGGTGCGCTTCCCGAGCGTCAGGTCGGCCAGGGTGCGCCCGGCCAGATTGGTAGCGGTGACGCCGTGGCCCACGTAACCGCCCGCGGAACCGAAACCCGTTGCGCGGTCGAAGGTCACACTCGCGCTCCAATCGCGTGGAACCGCCAGCACGCCGCACCAGCCGTGGGCGATGGGGACGTCGCGGATCTGCGGCAGCGCCGAATGCAACACGGCGGTCAGGTGTTTGATGGTGGCCGCGGGCACGGCGCCGTCCAGGTCGGTGCGCGACCCGAACCGGTACGGCACGCTGCGTCCGCCGATGGCGATGCGGTCGTCGACGGTGCGTTGCGCATAGAAGAACCCATGCGCGGTGTCGCCGAGGGTCTCGCGGCCGCGCCAGCCGATGGCGCGCCACAGCTCATCGGGGATGGGCTCGGTGGCGATCATCGAGCTGTTCATCGGGAGCCAGCGTCGCCGCAGGCCGGGCAGCGACGCGGTGAACCCCTCGGTGGCCAGCAGCACAATGGGTGCGCGCACGGTGCCGCGCGGTGTGCGCACGGCGCCCGGCCCGACCTTCATGGCCTCCGTCATCTCGTAGATGTCGACGCCGAGGCGCTCGACGGCGTCGGCGAGACCGCGGACCAGCTGCGCCGGCTGCACGCGCGCGCAGTGCGGGTTGTGATACCCGCAGACCACACTGTCGAGCCGAATACGTTCTACAACTTCACCTTTCGTCAGTACGGCGATTCCGTCGACGCCCCAGCCGATTTCTTCGTCGATCTCGGTGGTGAGCCGCGCCGCCTGAGCATGGTTGCGGGCGACATGCAGCGTCCCGCCCTTGACGATTCCCGCATCGATCCGCTCCCGCGCGGCGACGTCGATGACCTCGTCGACTGCCTCGGTGAGGGAACGTTGCCAGGCCAGGACGCGGTCGCGGCCGTATCGGGCCGCCATTCGACTCCGGTCGCCGGGCACTAGACCGGACAGCCAGCCACCGTTGCGGCCAGATGCGCCGAACCCAGCGAATCGCCACTCCAGCACGGCGATTCGCAATGAGGGGTCGGCCTTGGCGAGGTAGTACGCCGTCCACAGCCCGGTGTAGCCCGCGCCGATGATGCACACGTCGACGTCGCGGTCGCCCGGCAGCGCCGGCCGCAACGGGGGGTACTGCGTGAACCAGTGCGAGATCAGACCGTTGACGGGACCTGTGGTGGTCATCGTCCGATGATGCACCAGTGATCTAATCGCGGGATGAAAGACGTTGACCCCGGAGCCGCTTCGGCGGTGACATCTGACCCCGGAGCCGCTTCGGCGGCGACATCTGACCCCGGAGCCGCTTCGGCGGCGACTTTGGACCGCCGCGGGGCGGTGTTCGTCTTGACGCTCGGAACCGATGAGAACCGGTTCCACCCGGATCGGTTGGCGGCCATCAACGCCGCGCTCGACGAGGTAGAGGCCGCCGAGGGGCCGAAGGCCGTCGTGACGACCGGCGCGGGCAAGTTCTACTCCAACGGCCTTGACCTCGACTTCATGGCGGCGAACCCTGATGCGGCCGAATCGAATCTGGCTGGGGTGCATGCGCTGTTTGCGCGAGTGCTGGCCTTCCCGGCGCCGATCGTGGCCGCGGTGCAGGGTCACGCGTTCGCCGCGGGCGCGATGTTGGCCCTGGCGCACGACCTGGTCGTGATGCGCGGCGACCGCGGGTTCTTCTGCTTGCCCGAGGTCGACCTCGGTATTCCGTTCACGGCGGGAATGAACGCGTTGATCCGCGCGCGCCTGCCGATCGCCACCGCACACGAGGCGATGACCACGGCGCGGCGCTACGGCGGCGAGGCTGCGCTGGCGGCAGGCATCGTGGCCGCGACCGCAGGCGAGGGCGAGGTGCTCGACGTGGCGGTGGCGCGCGCCGAGGAGCGGGCCGCGAAGGCCGGTCCGGTGTTCGGGGCCATCAAGGCCCGCCTCTACGCCGAAGTCATCGCCGAACTCGGCGGCTCCTGACCGCTAGAACGCGTAGCGGTGGTACTGCGCCATATAGCGCAGTGCCGGAACGGGTCTCATGACCGCGGCCATCGCGCGGTAGTACCACGCCACCCTGGCGAAGCTCGCGGAGTCGAACGGAGATTCCCACCTCAACAGCCGCACGCCGGGCACCGCGTCGACGATGTCGGCCGGACCTTCGATGCCCCAGTGCAGGGTCGCCCCGGCGCGGCGCACCACCGCGTTCATCCACTGCGATCTGATGCCCAGCCGGTTGAACGCATCGAACTGCAGCTCACCCGACGGAGCGTGGTCGACGACGCGACGCAGCAGGGCGACTCCGTCGTCCCGGGTCAGGTACATCGTCAGCCCCTCGCCGACCATCAGAAGCGGTCGGCCACGGGGGATCTCGGTGAACCAACTCGGATCGGTGACCGACGCGGCGATCAGACGATAGTGCGGGCGGGTGGGGTAGAGCTGTTCACGCAGGCGGATGACGTCAGGGTAGTCGACGTCGAACCATTCGACGCCGGGTCCGGGGTCGAGCCGGAATGCGCGGGCGTCGAGCCCACAACCGAGATGCACGACGACCGCGGCGGGGTTGACCGTCAGGAACTGCCGGGCCCAGTTGTCGAAGTGCGCGCTGCGAGTGGTGACCGATGGCGAGTTGGCCGCGGTGATCGCGGTCTTCTTCCAGTCGTAGTTGATGCGGTCGACGATCTCTTTGGCGAACCGATCGCCCAGGATCGGCTTCGGCAGATCGGCGTCCAGAGCCTTGGCGTAGAACGTCGCCAGCATGGTCTGCGGCGCTCCCGCCAGGTCGACGTTCAGTTTGTCGCGCACGCATCGCAGGCTAGTCCCGGTGCAACCGGACGTGCTACGCGCTGAACACCGATCGGCGCGCCGTTCAGCCCGACTTGCTCTTGCGTCGAGCGTCGCGCAGGCCGGCCCAGAAGCGCGCCGCCTCACGAATGGATTCCTCGACAGGCGTTGGCTGCCAATGCAGTTCGCGCACCGCTTTGCCGTGGTCTACTTCGGCCTCTGCGCGCATCAGGCGAAGCGACCCGAGCGACAGCTGTTCGTCGGTGCCACGCAGCCGGCCCTTCACCGTGCCGATGGCGGCCAACGCGTACGCGGCAGGCAGAGGAAGCGATCTCGTTGGTGGCGGCATGCCCGCGGCTTCGGCGGCGATCCGCACGACATCGGCATTGCTGATCATCTTCTCCGAGATCAGGTAGCGCTCGCCCACCCGTCCGTGCTCGGCGGCCAGGATCATCGCCCGCGCCGCGTCGTCGACGCCGACGGCCTCGAGTTCGATGCCACTCATCACGAACGGCAGCTTGCCGAACGCCGCTCCGGCAATGATCGCCCCGTGCGGAGTCCGGCCCCAGTCGCCCCCGCCGTAGGTCGTCGAGACGCACATCGCGACCGCGGGCAGCCCGTACTCCGTCGCGTACTGCAGCACCATGTTCTCGGCCCACAGCCGGGAACGCACATATGGCGTGAGCCCGCGTTCGCTGGTGATCACGTCGTCCTCGGACGCGCGGTGGCCGCGACGCCGCCCGACCGTCACATAGCTGCTGGTGAAGACGAACTTGCGCAGCGCGCCATCGTCGTGCACGTTCCTGGCGACCTCGAGCACGTTGCGGGTGCCCTCGACATTGGTGCGAAACAGTGGTGCCGGGTCATTGAGCCACCCGCGGGTGTCCACGACGCAGTAGTACACGTCATCACAGCCGGACATGGCCTCACGCAGGGTGTCGCCGTCCCAGATGTCGCCGAGGAACCGGGTGACGTCCAGGTCGTCGATGCCGATCGTTTTCGCTGTGGGGCGCACCATCACCCGCACCTCGTGACCATCGGCGACCAGTTGCCGGGTGACGTGCGAGCCGAGGAAACCATTCGCACCGATGACAAGCTTGGGTTGAGCGCTCACCGTTGACGTCTGCCTTCCGTGCTCCTTGCGTCCGCGCCGTACTGCCGCATCCAGTCGGCGGCCTCGTCGGTCAGGGTCCCGAGCTCCTCGGCCTTGCGGCACCACTTCATCGCCGCGGAGACGAACCGCAGCGGGTTGTAGATGTCCTCCTGCCTGCGCCACAGTCCGTCACCGGCGTAGGTGAGGATCGAGATGTTGGTGGCGCTGATGACCGAGCCGTCCCCGGGGTCGCGCATGGGATTGTCCAGTTCGCAGATGATCCGGCCGGTCGGCTCGTCGATGACCGTCCACAGCGACGGGAACGACGTCATGTGATTACCGGGGAAGCTCTCCATGGTCCGCCAGATCCACGGGCGGACCTCATCGCGTCCTCGCATGGTGCCCACAGCGTGTTCGACATAGGTCACGTCGGGTGCATACTGCTCCACCCATGGGTCCCAGTCGCGTGTCTCGGCGGCGCGGGCGACGGTCGCTTCGAACCTCTCGAACGCCCCGGCCAGCTCGTCGCGGCTGAACATGATCATCGGAAAACTAGAACACGTTCTACTGAACTTTGTCGAGAGTCAGTACACGCTGAGCACCCGCCGGTCGCCGAGCGGCGCCTGCAGCGGCACCTGCAGGGTGCCTTCGAGTGCGATCATGATGCAGGCGCGCCCGACGGCCTCGGGCAACGTGCCGCTGCGCAACTCGACCGTCACGGTGTCGGCGGTCTCCCGCGTGGTCGCGTGCACACCGAAGCACTGGGGTGTGCCGGTGGTGAAGTGCACGGCCAGCGCACGGTCGTCGGCGAATCGGCTCCACGAAGCGACCGGCATCGGATGCGCATCGACGATCGCGGGGTTGTCGGTGAACATCGCGCCGGCCGACGGACGCTCGGGCGGCTCGACCGTGGTCTGAGCCGACGCCTGTGGAGCGCCGAAAACGGACAAGGTGATGACGGCTACCAGCACGGGATTACACGAGGAGCGCACACGGTTATACAAGCACTATGGCCCAGCAATACAACAAGAATCCTCAGGCCGTCGACGCTTTGTCGCCCGAGCAGTACCACGTCACCCAGGAGAACGGCACGGAGCGGCCGTTCACCGGTGAGTACTGGGACAACCACGAGCCGGGAATCTATGTCGACGTCGTCTCCGGCGAGCCGTTGTTCGCCTCGGTCGACAAGTTCGAGAGCGGCACCGGCTGGCCGAGCTTCACTCGGCCGATCGACAAGGACAACGTGGTGGAGAAGCGCGACTTCTCCCACTTGATGATCCGCACGGAGGTGCGCTCGAGCCACGGCGACAGCCACCTCGGACACATCTTCAACGACGGGCCGCGCACCGAAGGCGGGTTGCGCTACTGCATCAACTCAGCGGCGTTGCGGTTCGTCCACCTCGACGACCTCGAGGCACAAGGATATGGGGACTACAAGTCCCTGTTCACAAAGACGGCCTAGAAGGGAATCGGCGATGAGCGACGACAAGAAGGCGATCCTGGCGGGCGGCTGCTTCTGGGGCATGCAAGACCTGATCCGCAGGCAGCCCGGCGTGGTGTCGACCCGGGTCGGCTACACCGGCGGCGAGAACGCCAACGCCACCTACCGCAACCACCCCGGACACGCCGAGGCGATCGAGATCGTCTACGACCCGACCCAGACCGATTATCGGGCGCTGCTCGAGTTCTTCTTCCAGATCCATGATCCGACGACGAAGAATCGTCAGGGCAACGATGTCGGCAGCAGTTACCGGTCGGCGATCTTCTACGTCGACGACGAGCAGAAGCGCATCGCACTGGACACCATCGCCGATGTCGACGCTTCCGGCCTGTGGCCGGGCAAGGTCGTCACCGAGGTCACTCCGGCGGGCGACTTCTGGGAGGCCGAGCCCGAACACCAGGACTACCTGGAGCGGTTTCCCAGCGGCTACACCTGCCACTTCCCCCGCCCGGGTTGGACGTTGCCGAAACGGGAGAAGGCCGAGCTGGGCCCACACGACAGTCGGAGAACCTAGCTGGCCTGGGCGGCTTAGGCCGCCCGGCGTCGCCGCACGGTGATGAGGCCGCCGTCCTTCGGGGTGTAGGCGATACCTCGGAAGTGCACCTTCTCGTCGGGAGCGTTATCGGTCTCGATCGTGAAGTCTCGCAACACCGTTCGCAGCACCACGTCCATTTCGGTGTTGGCGAAGGCGGCGCCGATGCAGCGCCGCGTTCCGCCGCCGAACGGCATCCACGCGAACGCCGGCGGCCGGGTGCCGACGAAGCGGCTCGGATCGAACTTCTCGGGATCGGGGAAGATCTCGGCGTTCCGGTGCAGATCGGCCAGGCTCACGATGATCGTGTAGCCGTGCGGGATGCGCCAGTTGCCGAGCTCGAAATGCGGTGCGGTGACGTGCCTTCCGGCGAAGTCGATGACGGTGCGGGCGCGCTGCAGTTCGAGGATCATGGCTTGGCGGTAGTCGCCGCCTCCCTCGTCGTTCTCCCTGACTAGCTCGGCGACGACGTCGGGATGGCGGCGCAGCCGTTCGAAGGCCCACCCGAGGGTCGAGGCGGTGGTCTCGTGTCCGGCGCCGAGCAGCGTCAGCAGCTCGTCGGAGATGTGCTGGCGCGACATCGGCGTGCCGTCCTCGTAGCGGCTGCGCAGCAGCAGAGCCAGGATGTCGGTGCGCTCGTCCAGGCGCGGATCCGCCTCGGCCTTGTCGATCAGCGCGAAGACGGTGTCGTCGAAGTTTCGGCGGAACTCGGCCAGCCGGCCCCATGGGCTACGGCGCCCCAGACTGAACGGTGGCTCGGGCAAAGTGGCCATGCGCGAACCTAGTTCGGCCCACGGCGGAATGATCTTGCGCAGGTAGTCGAGCTCGATGCCGTCGGCGCCGAACACGGTTCGCAGGATCACGTTGAGCGTGATCCGGTTCATCGGCTCCAACGACCGGAACTCGGTGCCCTCCGGCCAGTTCGCGGTCTCGCGCAGTGTCTCCTCTTCGATGATCTTCTCGTAGTTCTTGATGCTCTGGCCGTGGAACGGCGGCGCGAGAAGCTTGCGGCGGGTTCGGTGCGCCTCTTTGTCCAGCGCGAACACCGACCCGTCGCCGAAGATCCGGCTGAGGTTGGGCTGCACGTTGATCAGGTCGTCGGTGCTCGCCATGAACACCTGCTTGACCAACTTCTGGTCGGCGACCATCACCGTGCGCCCGAAGAACGGAATGTTGATCGCAAACACCGGCCCGTACTTGTCGATCGCCTTGCGCATCATCCACCGGCGGAATCCGGCGAAAGCCACGCCCTGCGCGACTTTGGGGTACGGCAACGCCGGCGGGCGTCGCAGCGGTGTGGTGGGGGCATCGCTGTTGACAACTGCAGCATCGGTCATGTCGGAACCACTCCCAGCGGTCGCTTTGGTACTACGATGTACCGAGGATGTCTCGTACGGTACCGCCCTGTACCAGGCATGCGCAAGGGTTGGAAGGAGGCGATGTGACGACAGCGGTCCAAGACCCCTTCCGCGACCGGTTGCTGGACGGGATGACCGCGTCGATCAACGAACGCGGCTACCGCGATACGACGGTCGCCGACATCGTCCGGCAGGCCCGCACGTCGAAGCGCACGTTCTACGAGCACTTCGCGAGCAAGGAGGAATGCCTGATCGAACTCCTGCACAGGAACAACGAGACGCTGATCGCCAACATCACCGCCGCCGTCGATCCGGCTGCCGACTGGGACGAGCAGATTCGGCAGGCCGCGACGGCCTACGTCGACCACATCGCAGCCCGGCCCGCGATCACGTTGAGCTGGATTCGTGAGGCGCCCGCGCTGGGCGCCGCAGCGATGCCGCTGCACAGGATGGCGATGGACCGCCTGACCGACATGCTCGTCGACCTCACCGACAGCCCGGGGTTTCAGCGCGCGGACCTGTCGCCGATCTCGCGACCCATGGCGTTGATCCTGCTGGGCGGCCTGCGGGAACTGACTGCGTTGTTCGTCGAGGACGGCCACGACGTGCGCGGCATTCTCGATCCCGCGATCGCGGCCTCGACCGCGTTGTTCGGCTCGCGCTAGCCCAGCATCAGTCGGGCCGACTTCTCCAATCGCTGCGCGATGTCGGCGTACGACGCGTAGCCCATGCCCGCGCGCACCAGCGCGCCCGAGTACAGCATCTCCAGTGAGTCGATGACATCCGGATCGACCGTCGGCCCCAGCGCTGAGGTCAGCCGGTCGCGGATGTCGCGGCCGATGCGCAGCCGCAATACCTCCACATCGGGGTCCCGGCCCAGCAGTGCGTTGGTCACCGCGCCCGCGAACTCCGGCTCGTCGGCGACCAGGAGTGCGATGTGCCGCAGCACCTCGATGACGCGCGCGGCCGGATCGCCCGTCTCGTGCGGTGCGGGCGGGGCGGCCGCCAGCCGGCGCCAGAACACCTCGGCGATCAGATGCTCTTTGGAAGAGAAGTAGGTGTAGGCGGTGGCCGCACCGACGCCCGCCTCGGCGGCCACGCGGCGCACGGTCAGACCGGCAAAGCCCTCACGACTGAGCAGTTCGACCGCGGCTCGACCAAGGCGATCAACGGTGTCAGCCTGTTTGGCGGTCAGACGGCGCCGCGTCGACTCCAGAGCCGCGTCGGACACATGTCCGGACGCTACTACAACTACCCAGTGCCAGCAACGGTAAGTTGGGGGCCACCGATGAGCGCTTGCGCGAGGAGGAGACACCTTTATGAGCCACACTGACGAACTCTTCGCGCTTGCAGAACAGGTCATCGGGTTCATGCCCGCTGACGAGGGTCGGACGCTGTACGACACGGCGATCAAGTACCTCGGCGATGGCATCGGCGTCGAAATCGGTACGTATTGCGGGAAGTCGACGGTCCTACTCGGCGCGGCGGCCGAACAGACCGGCGGCGTGATCTACACCGTCGACCACCACCACGGCTCGGAGGAACACCAGCCAGGCTGGGAGTACCACGACACGTCGATGGTCGACCCGGTGACCGGACTGTTCGACACACTGCCGACATTGCGGCACACCTTAGATGCCGCCGACGTGGACGACCACATCGTCGCGGTTGTCGGGAAATCCTCGGTGGTGGCGCGCGGCTGGCGCATGCCGCTGCGGCTGCTGTTCATTGACGGTGGCCACACCGAAGAAGCAGCACAGCGAGACTTCGACGGCTGGGTTCGGTGGGTCGACATCGGTGGCGCGCTGATCATTCACGACGTGTTCCCCGATCCCGAGGACGGTGGCCAGGCGCCTTTCCACGTCTACCGCAGAGCTCTGGACACCGGGGATTTCCTCGAGGTATCGGCCACCGGGTCGATGCGGGTACTCGAGCGGACGTCCGGCGTGCCCGGCGAGGCGCTGTAACGCCTCAGCGCCGAAGCACTCTCAGGGTGTCGAGCTAGCGATCGCTTGTCGCGCACTCACAATCGTATTCGCCCTCGAGACCACGCGGCAGTTCCGCACCGCGGAAGATGCCGTTGGCCGGCGTGGTCCGCGACAGCGCGTCGGCGGCGAGGATCATCGCCGCGCCGGTCCACGTCGTGCGTTCAACAGGCCAGCGTTTCCCATCCGCGTACACCAGGCCGGTCCAATAGGACCCGTCGGTCTCGCGCAGATGGTGCATGGCCGCGAACTGTTCGTGCGCGCGCACGGAGTCGCCCATCGCGTCCAAAGCCAGGACCAGTTCACAGGTTTCGGCTCCAGTCACCCACGGCCGGTCGTCAACGCAACGGATGCCGAGACCAGGCACGACAAAATCGTCCCACCGCTCGTCGATGCGCTGCCGGGCCGCGGCGCCGCGCAGCGCTCCGCCGAGGATCGGGTAGTACCACTCCATCGACCAGCGGTCCTTTGTCACGAACGCTTCTGGGTGGTGCACGATGGCATGTCCGAGACGGCCGACGGCGACCTCCCATTCCGGCTGCGGGTCGTCGAAGTAGTCCGCGAGCGCCAGCGCGCAGCGGATGCTGTGGTAGATGCTCGCGCACCCGGTCAGAAGCGCATCCGGCTCGGGACCGGAAGGCCCCTTCGCCCAGGCGATTTCCCCACCGCCAGCCTGCAATTCGAGTACGAAGCTGATGGCCTTGCTGACAACCGGCCACATGGTTTCTGCGAACCGGCGATCACCGGTGACGAGCACGTGGTGCCAGACGCCGGTGGCGATGTAGGCGCAGAAATTGCTGTCGCTGTTGGCGTCTTCGACCACACCGTTGCGCAGTTGAATCGGCCATGACCCGTCTGGGCGCTGCATGGTGCGACACCATTCGAACGCTGCTCGCGCGGGCTCGAGCAGACCCGCAACCGTCAGTGCCATCGCGTTCTCGACGTGGTCCCACGGATCTGTGTGGTGGCCGGGGAACCACGGGATGGCGCCCGAGGGCTCCTGGGTCTCGGCGATCGCCTGTGCGGTTTGTCGGCACTGCGCGGGCGTCAGGACGCCGGGCACACCCGGGGCATCAAGAGACAGCAACAGGCACCACCGGCTTGCTGAAGTACAGCGCCACGCTCTTGCCAATCAGCGGGTTGAGCACCGACTCCGCCGTGCGCGTCAGCCAAGGCCGGCTCACCATGTCCCAGACCAGCAGTTTGTGATACGCCGTCACCGCGGGGTGCTCTGAGTTCTCAGTGCCCACAGCGCATTTGAGCCACCAATACGGCGAATGCAGGGCATGCGCGTGGTGGGTGTGCGTGTGTTGCAGCCCGTGGGCGAGCACCTTGTCGCGCAATCGGTCCGCCTGGTAGATGCGGATGTGCCCGCCCTCGTTGGCGTGGTACTCGTCCGAGAGGATCCAGCACACCTTCTCCGGGAGCCACCGCGGCACCGTGATCGCGAGCGACCCGCCCGGCTTGAGCACCCGGATCAATTCGGTGATCGCGCGGTCGTCTTCCGGGACGTGCTCGAGGATCTCCGAGGCGATGACACAATCGAAAGTGCCGTCCGCATAGGGCAAGTCAAGCGCATCGCCCTTGACGGCCTCGGCCTTCGCCGATGCGGGCACCTCGCCCTGCTCCTTCATCGCCTGCAGGATCTCGTCGACGTCGTTGAGGTCCTCGGCGCTCTGATCGAACGCGACCACATCGGCGCCGCGGCGGTACGCCTCGAAACTGTGCCTGCCCGCGCCGCAGCCCACGTCGATCACTTTCGTGCCTGCGCCGACCCCGAGCCGGTCGAAGTCGACGGTCAGCATGCCGCTACCCGGTTGCGCGCCTGCTCGTATACCGCAACCGTCTGCGCCGCAACGGATTCCCAGCTGAAGACGTCAAGCGCACGCTGGCGGCCGTTCGCTCCGAGCCTGCGGAGTTCCAGCGGGGAGTCGAGCAGTTCGCCGAGCACCCGGGTCAACTCGTCGACGTCGGCCGGTGTGACCAGGCGCGCGCACTGTCCGTCGGTCCCGACGACTTCGGGCAGCGCCCCGGCACGGCTGGCGACGATGGGCGTGCCGCTGGCCATCGCTTCGACCGCGGGCAGCGAGAATCCTTCGTACAACGAGGGGATGCAGGCGATTTCGGCCGACGCCAGCAGGTCGGCGAGCTCCGCGTCGGTCAGTCCGCTTGAGCTGTGCACGATGTCGGAGATGCCGAGCTCGGCGATCAGCTTCTCGGTTGGCCCGTTCGGTTCGAGCTTGGCGACAAGTTGCAGTTCGAGGTCGCGTTCCACGCGCAGCCGCGCGACGGCGTTGAGTAGATGCGCGACGCCCTTGAGCGGCACATCGGCGCTGGCGATCGCGATGATGCGGTTGCGAACCCGCTGCGCAGCGGGCTTGAAGAGTTCGGTGTCGACTCCGAGCGGAACGACGTGCAGCTGTTCGGGCGATACCCCGAAGTCCTGCGCGATATCGGCGGCCGACGTCGATGAGACGGTCAGCAGTTCCGGAATCTGGTGGGCCACTTCCTTTTGCATCTCCGCGAACCCGTACCAGCGGCGCACCAGCGGTTTGCGCCACCACTTCGCGGCCGCGACGTCGAGGACCTTGTCGCGGGTGATCGGGTGGTGCACGGTCGCGACGACGGGCAATCCACTGTCGGCGATCTTGCGCAGGCCGGTGCCAAGGCACTGGTTGTCGTGCACGACGTCGAACTCGTCGCGACGCTCGGCCAGCAGGCGGGCGGCGCGGAGGCTGAACGTCTTGGGTTCGGGGAAGCCCGCCGTCCACGTCGTCAGCAGCTCGAGCAGATCGATACTCGTCTTGATCTCGCTCGGCCACGGAATGCGGAACGGGTCCGGCTCACGGTAGAGATCCAGACTCGGCACCTTGGTCAGGCGTACCCGCGGGTCGAGGCCCTCGGGGTAGGGCTGACCCGAGAACACCTCGACGTCATGGCCGAGTTCGGCCAGGCCGCGGCTGAGATGGCGGACGTAAACACCCTGTCCGCCGCAATGGGTCTTACTCCGGTAGGACAACAATGCGATGCGCATGCTCAACTCACGACGATGCGCAGGAGCGGACATGTCCGGGGGCGGCGGCCGGCCCGAAGAGCTGGCCACTTTTCGTCACGCTAAGACTCCGAACCCTCTGGACATGTGTCCAGACTATAGTTTGACGTGCTATCGGACGCAACGCGGCCGCCATGCTCTGACTATCACAGGCGCCTCGGTCCGCGTCCTCCGGTCCCTCGATTTCGCACTCCGAAGCGGGGGTATCCGACAGCCATGAGCAGACACATCGAGGCGACGTTCGAGTTCGCCGGCTGGGATGAGACGCCGTTCGAAGACGGTAATGAAGACACCAAGCTGACCGAGGCGCTGGTCAAGAAACGCTACGACGGAGACATCAAGGGCACGTCGACGACGAAGTGGCTGTTGGCCTACGCGCCGGACAAGTCGGCGCTGTTCGTCGGCGTCGAACACATCACCGGGACCGTTGCCGGTAAGGAGGGCGGCCTGGTGTTGGTGCACGACGGCGTCTATCGCGACTCCGTCGCCAGTGCAGAGTTGCGCATCGCGGCAGGTACGGGCGAACTCGCCGAGGCCGCGGGCACCGGCGAGTTCCGCGCCGACCCGACCGGTTCGATGACGCTGAACCTCGACGGCCTCGACACCGCTACTTCTGATCTGTCGGCGGGAAGCCTCCGGTAGCCACCGGACCCCACCGTCGCGGCGTGATGCGGATCAGGCACTTGCCCTGGTCGACCATGGCCTGGCGGTACTCGTCCCAGTCGGGATGCTCACCCGAGATGGCACGGAAGTAGTCCACCAGCGGCTCGACGGCGTCGGGGAGGTCGATCACCTCGCCGTCGCCGTCGACCTGTACGTAGGGTCCGTCGAACTCGTCGGACAACACCGTCACGCTGACGTCGCCCTGGCGGCGGATGTTGGTCGACTTGGCGCGCCGCGGATAGCTCGCGATCACAATGCGGCCCGCGTCGTCGACGCCTCCGGTCACAGGCGAGCTCTGCAGCGATCCGTCGGTCCGAAACGTCGTGAGCACCATGCGGTGCCGCGGGCGAATGAAGTCGAGGAGTTCGGTTAGGTCAACGGTGTCTGCGGTCGCGAACTTCCGGGCCATGTAGGCATGATGACATCGGCGCGGATGAGCCGGTAAATCACTTCCGTCACGTGTCGGTGGGCCGCGCTAGCCTTCGAACATGAGTTCGGATAGAGAAGCGCTCATCGAAGCGCTTGATGCCATCGAGGCCGGATGCAAAACCGTCGCCGCGTTCCCACTGGAGACCTTGACGCGCACCGAGGGCCACGCGCTGCTCGCGCGTTTGGACAAGCTGGATCAGCGGCTGGTCTCCGTACAACGACGGATGTCGGGTCGTCTGGTCACCGTCGCCCACGGGCAGCGGACCCCCGCATAGTCCGATGAGTTCGGCCGTGGCCGCTCAGGCCTTGCGTTTGAGTGTCCATGCGGGGATCCAATGGGTGACGGATCTGCGCCGTGGCCCGTAGGCGATCTCGTAGGTGACCCAACCCCACCAGTGCCCCTGCTCGCACATCCCCCAACAACTGAGTTGGCCCTCGACCACTGCGTGCATCTGCAGTCCGCAGGGGTTATAGCCGCCCGCGCGGTGCGGCTCGCGCGGGAAGACGGCGCCGAGATCGACGAGCACCTCGATCGGCGGATCGACCATGCGGAACGCCGGCTGCACGGGCTGCCCGTTGTAGCCGATCGCCTGCATCTCGCCCACTGTTCGATCATATGTTCGATTTAGTGTCTGGGCCTAGTGCGTCGCCGATCGCGTCGAGTTTCGCAACGCCCTGGGCACCACGAAGGCGAACGTCCGCGGATAGCCCAGGCCGGTCAGCCGGGCCCGCCGCACGTCGTCCACCTCGACGAGCCGAACCGATCCCGATGAGGGCTCGTAACACGACAAGTGTGTGCCGCTCGCAGCGACGATCAGCACCCAATGCCGCGGGATGAACCGTCCCACCAGCATCGCCACCGGCCAAACCTCGTCGACAGCACGCAGCACATCGGTCAGCCTGTCCCGACGACAGCGGCACAACCGCCACCGGTAACGCACGCCGCGGCGCGCACTGTGCTCGTTCAACGCCCTGGCCATCCCCGCCGGCGTTGTGCCCAACCGCCGCGGCCAGATCCGATTCACCGACACATGCACGCGAACCTGCTCGGCGTCGAACCAGGCAGCGGAGTCCGGCGCGACCAACGCCGCACGGCGCGACGGGTCGATCAGCGGCCCCAGCCACCACCGCGACCGTCGGACCGCACGTCACACCGTCGCGCTGGTGAAGGTGCCGCAGTTGGTCCAATTCCATCTGTCGAATATGGGCCATTCGCCGTTCCCCCAGCACATTTCCTGCCAACCGTCGATCAATTACTGCCACCGGAATTAAACCGCTGACCTCTCGGTTTACAAGATCAGCTGCAGCACAGAAACCAAGCGCAAGAAAGAAGAAGGCTCGGACATGAAGAAGTTTGGATTCGCCACCATCGCTGCAACCGCTCTGGCCGGAGGCGTCATCGGGCTGGCCGCGCCGGCACTGGCCGCGCCGACCGGTCCCGGAAACGCTGAGCAGACCATCAGCGAATTGCAGTCGCAGGGCTACACCGTGGTCGTCAACCGCATCGGCAACGCACCGCTGGATCAGGCCAGCGTCGTGTCAGTGCGCTCCGGCCAGACCTACACCCGTACCGACCACAGCGGCCCCGGCGACGACCTGAGCACCAAGGTGCTCAACAAGACGGTCTACGTCGACGTGAAATAGACCCTCCCCCGACAAGCCCCCGTGGTGCCCCTCCCCCCTGGCACCCGGGGGCTTGTTCCGTGAACAAGTGTTTCGCATTTGCGGCAGGCGGCTAATACAAACAGCGTGACTTTCGACCTCACGCCCACCGTCGCCCAGCACGACCTCGCCCGTCGCACGCACGAGTTCGCCGAGGAAGTCGTGCGGCCCGTCGCAGCCGAGTACGACCAGCGGCAGGAGTTTCCCTGGCCGGTGCTCGAGGAAGCGGCCACCCGCGGGTTCTACAGCCCGTTGTTCTACCGCGATCTGATCGGGGATCCGACCGGTCTCTCGTTGCCCATGTTCATGGAGGAAATGTTCTGGGGCTGCGCGGGCATCGGTCTGGCGGTAGTGATGCCCGCCCTCGCCCTCTCGGCCATCGGACAGGCCGCCTCACCGGAACAGATGTTGCAGTGGGCACCCGAATGTTTCGGTACGCCAGGCGATCTCAAACTTGCCGCGCTCGCTATCTCCGAGCCGCAGGGCGGCAGCGACGTCCGCAATCTGCGCACCTGCGCCTACCGCGACGGTGACGACTGGATCATCGAAGGCCACAAGATGTGGATCGGCAACGGCGGTATCGCCAATGTTCACGTCGTCAACGCCGTCGTCGACCAGGATCTCGGGCACCGCGGACAGGCATTGTTCATCGTGCCCGGAGGCACGCCCGGCCTGGAGATGGTGCGCAAACTCGACAAACTCGGCTGCCGCGCATCCCATACCGCCGAGCTCAAATTCAACAGCGTGCGCGTGCCGGGCGACAACCTCCTGGGCGGGCACGAGAAGCTTGAACACAAGCTGGCCAAGGCCCGAGAGGCTGTCGAAGGCGGCAAGCATTCCGGCTCGGCCACCATCGGCACCTTTGAGCAGACCCGGCCCATGGTGGCTGCGCAGGCGATCGGAATCGCCCGCGCGGCAATCGAATACGTCACCGAGTACGCCAACCGGCGCGAAGCCTTCGGCGCCCCGATCATCGACAACCAGGGCATCGCCTTTCCGCTGGCTGATCTGTCCACCGCCATCGATGCCGCCCGCCTGCTCACCTGGCGCGCCTCGTGGATGGCCGCTACCGGTGTGCCCTTCGAACGCGGCGAGGGATCGATGTCCAAACTGGCCGCCAGCGAGGTCGCGGTGCGCACCACCGAGCGTGCCATCCAGACCATGGGCGGCTGGGGTTACATCAAGGACCATCCCGTCGAGAAGTGGTATCGAGATGCCAAGCTGTACACCATCTTCGAGGGCACCAGCGAGATCCAACGCATAGTCATCTCCAATGCTCTCGGCGCCGCGGACGGCAAACCTCCCCTGCATCTCGACCTCGAGCCCACCGGTGGACCGCTCAACCGGATGTTCGGTCGCGGCACACCACTGCGCGGCCGCGCCGCCGATGCGGCGCTTTCGGCCAAGGATCGCGTCCCCTCGCCGATAATGCGAATGGCGATGAACGTGCTGCGTCCGCCCCGCAAGTGACTCAGTCGCCGGATGAAAGGGGTCCGCGATGGGCGTCCGGATGACCGATCTGCTCGGCGGACTCGACGCCCTGCGCTATGAGCCCGTCGCCAAACGGATTCGGGTGCGCCTGGCCGGCGAACCGGTCGCCGACACCTGCGAGGCACTGCTGGTCTGGGAGCCGCGCCGCATCGTGCCGACGTACGCCGTGCCGAAGGCCGCGATTTCGGGCCACCTCCTGCCGGTCGGCGCCGAGTCGTACACCGACGACGATCCCGGGCCCATCCTCGACCCGACCGTCCCGTTCGGCGCGCACACCTGCCCGGGCACCCCGTTCGACGTGATCGCGGGGGAAGAGACCGCCGCCGCGGCCGCCTTCGCCCCCGACGACGCCGACCTCGCCGGCCACGTGATCCTCGAGTTCGACGCGTTCGAGTGGCGCGAGGAGGACGAGGCCATCGTCAGCCACCCCCGCGATCCGTTCAAGCGCATCGACGTGCTGCGCAGCAGTCGACACGTGCGCATCGAACTCGACGGCCGCGTGCTCGCGGAGTCGTCGCGGCCGCTGCTGCTGTTCGAGACGATGCTGCCGGTGCGTTATTACCTGCCGCGCGAGGACGTCACCGTCGCCCTCGATCCCAGCGACACCGTCACTTACTGCGCCTATAAGGGCCGGGCGTCATACGTCTCGCTGCCCGACGGAGCCCGTGACGTCGCATGGGTGTACCACGAACCCCTGCATGACGCACGAGCCGGTACGCGACCGGATCTGCTTCTTCGACGAACGCGTCGACGTCATCGTCGACGGCGAGCGGCAAGCGCGACCCGTCACCCCCTGGAGCGGCTGACCGCTAGGTTTCGTCACCGCGTCATTGGGCACGCCGTATGGAGATGAACTTCTAGGAGGATCTCCATGCGAGCAGTGACGTGGCAGGGCAGGCGCAAGGTGTCCGTCGACACCGTTCCCGATCCGGCGATCAAGGAACCAAACGACGCGATCATCCGCGTCACGAGTACCAACATCTGCGGGTCGGACCTCCACCTGTATGAGGTGCTCGGCGCGTTCATGAATGCCGGTGACATCCTCGGCCACGAAGCGATGGGCGTGGTCGAAGAGGTGGGCCGCGAAGTCGACGGCCTGTCGGTCGGCGACCGCGTGGTGATCCCCTTCAACATCTCCTGCGGCACCTGCTTCATGTGCGGCCACGGCCTGCAGAGCCAGTGCGAGACAACGCAGAACCGCGATCAGGGCACCGGTGCGGCGCTGTTCGGCTACTCCAAGCTCTACGGCGAAGTCGCCGGCGGGCAGGCCGAATACCTTCGAGTGCCCCAGGCGCAGTACACCCACATCAAGGTGCCCGACGAAGGCCCCGACGAGCGCTACGTCTACCTGTCCGACGTGCTGCCCACCGCGTGGCAGGCCGTCGAGTACGCCGACGTGCCAGACGGCGGCACGCTCGTCGTCCTCGGCCTCGGCCCGATCGGAGCGATGGCCTGCCGGATCGCCGCACACCGCAAGTCCTGCCGGGTCATCGGCGTCGACCTTGTCGACGAACGGCTCACGCGGGCGCAACCGTACTGCGTCGACGTCGTCGACCTCCGCAAGGACGACGTGGAGGAAGTCGTGATGAGCCACACCGAAGGGCGCGGGGCCGACGCGGTGATCGACGCGGTCGGCATGGAGGCGCACGGGTCGCCGATCGCCGAGACCATGCAGACCGCCGCGGGCTTTCTGCCGGCACCGGTGGGGCGCCTGGTGATGAAGCAGGCGGGCGTGGACCGGTTGGCCGCGCTGAACTCCGCGATCGCGCTGGTACGCCGCGGCGGGACGATCTCGCTGTCGGGCGTGTACGGCGGCGTCGCCGATCCGATCGACATGAAGACACTGTTCGACAAGCAGATTCAGCTGCGTATGGGCCAGGCCAACGTCAAGAAGTGGGTGCCCGACATCATGCCGCTGCTCACCGACGAGGATCCCCTCGGGGTGGAGCAGTTCGCCACTCACCGGCTGCCCCTGGATGCGGCGCCCGGCGCGTACGAAACCTTCCAGAAGAAGGAGGACGGGATGGTGAAGGTCGTCCTGAAGCCCTGACCGCGTCTGACTCGTTGCCCTGACGTCAATACCCGGTACCCCTGGTTTCGACTGGGGTCGTTCTGGCAACATTACCGCCGAGTAAGAAGTTTCCTCCGAGACTCAGTGGGTGGGATACATGACGGGTACGGCGCCGGAAATTTCAATATTGGCGCAGGACGAGGGCGGCGGCGCCGCTCTCAACGAGATCATCGGGCTGACGGCAGCCGCCGGCGTCGTGACGCTGGTGCTGCTCTGGATCGGCTGGATGCACCGCCAGCACAAGATCACCTGGCTGACCTCGCTGGCCGACTGGTCGGGACGGCGCTTCAAGCGCCCATCCTGGGTCGCCCTGCCGGTCGCGATGTTCACCGCGTCCATCATCTGCGCCCTGTTCGGCTTCATCTGGGACGTCAGCCTGCACATCGGGAACGGCCGCGACGACGGCGCGCTGGCCAATCCGGCCCATTACTTCATCTTGATCGGCCTCTTCGGGATCTTCGTCGCCGGTTGCACCGCGGTGGTGCTGCCGTTCGACCGGCCGGGGCCGGCCGCGGTGCGGATCACTGACGACTGGTATGCCCCCGTCGGCGGCGTCGTGATGGCCGGGTGCGGCCTCTACGCGCTGCTCGGGTTCCCGCTCGACGACGTCTGGCACCGGATCTTCGGCCAGGACGTCACGCTGTGGGGCCCCACCCACCTGATGATGATCGGCGGCGCAGGTTTCTCGACGCTGGCCGCGGCGTATCTCGAATACGAGGGCAAGCGCGCGGTCGGCCCGGACGCCCCGCGCGATGGCATCGGTCTGAAGTTTGTTCTGTACCTGGCGTTCGCCGGTGTCCTCATCGGAGCGTCGGTGTACCAGATCGAGTTCGACTTCGGCGTCCCGCAGTTCCGGCAGGTCTTCCAGCCCATGCTGATCGCCGCCGCGGCCGCCCTAGCGCTGGTGATGGCGCGCATCTTCCTCGGCCGGGGCGCCGCCCTGATCGCCGCGCTGATCGCGATCGGTCTGCGCGGCATCGTGGCGTTCCTCGTGGCGCCTGTGCTCGACGCGCCGGTGAACTGGTTCCCGCTCTACCTCGGCGCCGCGATCGTCGTCGAATTGGTGGCGTTGACCCCGCTGCTCAAGCGACCCGTACTGTTCGGGGCGGTTGCCGGCCTGGGCATCGCGACGGTGGGACTGTGGCTCGAGTCGCTGTGGATCAACGCGGTCTACCACTACCCGTGGCCGACCAGCATCTGGCCCGAGGCGCTGGCCATGTCGATTCCCGTCGCCGTACTCGTCGGCGCCTGCGGCGCGATGGCGGGAATGGTGATCACCGGTCAGCGCTTGCCGCGCCGCGCAATCGGAGTCGGCCTGGTGGTGTTGACGATCCTGGCGATCGGCGGCGCGGCCGCCAACGGTCTGCGCTACTCCACGCCGCAGAACTCGACCGCGTCTGTCACGCTGACCGAAGCGCCGGCCGTCGACGGCCAGCGGTTCGTCACCGCCGACGTGCGGTTCAACCCGCCCGACGTCATCAGCGACGACCCCAACTGGGTATCGGTGCTGGGTTGGCAGGGGGGCCTGGAGAACGAACGCGGCCAGTTCATCGACCACCTCGAGAAGGTCGGCGACGGCCATTACGTCTCAACGCAGCCGCTGCCGGTGTCCGGTACCTGGAAGACCCTGCTGCGGGTGCACGATGGAAAGACGCTCACCGCGGTTCCGATCTTCCTGGCCGGCGATCCCGGCATCGGCGCGCAAGAGGTGCCCGCCGAAGCGCAGTTCACCCGGCCGTTCGTCTCGGAGATCACCATCCTGCAGCGCGAGCGCAGCCCGGACATCCCGCAGTCGCTGTGGCTCATCGGCTGCCTGGTGGTGCTGGTCTGCACGCTGGCCATGATCGCCGGGATCACCTGGGGCGGTGGCCGGATCAACAACTGTGAGCCCAGCGGGAGCGAAGCGGAGCTGCAACCTTCAGCGCAAGCGTGATGCCGCAAACCGACGTCGTCATCCTTGCCGATCATCCGATTTGGCTCGCTGTGCCTGCCTTCGCTCCGGCGATCGTGGTGGCCGGTGTCGTCGTTTACATTGCGGTGAAGAACCGGCGCAAGCCGGGCAGCGACGGCACGTCGAACACAGATGGAGGAATGTGAGAAACCGCAAGACGCTGATCATCCTGGCGGCCGCGGCTATCACCGCCGCTTGTGGCGGGGGTTCGGACAGCGCGTCCGAGTCCCCCCCGGCAAGTCCGTCGGAGTCGACCGTCAACCCGTCGGAGATGCCGGACCAGCAGGCGCCGCCGGACCGACTCACA
This sequence comes from Mycobacterium deserti, assembly GCF_025345615.1. Classification (GTDB taxonomy): domain Bacteria; phylum Actinomycetota; class Actinomycetes; order Mycobacteriales; family Mycobacteriaceae; genus Mycobacterium; species Mycobacterium deserti. The sequence continues at coordinate 264,886 of NZ_JAODWD010000006.1, read as the reverse complement.
GTCGACGTCACGATCGAGGGCGGCCAGGTCACGCCGGTCAACGAGCAACTGCAAGCCGGGGTCAACCAACCGATCGTCATCCGCGTCAACAGCGATGCCGCCGACGAACTGCACGTGCATTCCAACCCTGAGCACACCTTCGCGGTGAAACCCAAACCGGGACAATCGTTCCAGTTCACCGTCGAGGTGCCTGGCAAGGTCGACGTCGAGCTGCACAACCTGAAGAAGACGATCGCCAGCATCGCGGTGCAGTGACGGCAGGCACGTCCGTCACCGTTCTGGCTCACGGCCTCGGCGGCTCGACGGATCTGCCGATCCCGTTCACCTACGCCCTGATCGGGGCGGCGTGGGCACTGACGTTCACGTTCGCGGTCGTCGCGCTGGCCTGGCGGCGGCCGCGATTCGACTCGGCCAAACCTGGCCGACCACTGCCGACGTGGGTCACAACGCTGGTCGACGCCACATCCACCCGGTGGGCGGTGGCGATCGCGGCGCTGCTGCTGAGCGTGTGGATTGGGATCCGGGCGGTCCTCGGACCTCAGGACGGCAACAACCCGCTGCCCGGTGTGTTCTACGTCCTGCTGTGGGTCGGCCTGGTTGCGGTCTCCCTGTTGGTCGGCCCGGTGTGGCGGGCGATCTCGCCGGTGCGTGCAGTTGTCCGTCTGTTGGGTGGACGGTCGCTTCGCCGCAGCTATCCGGCGTCATGGGGATATCGGCCCGCGGCGCTCGGATTGTTCGCCTTCGTCTGGCTCGAACTGGCCAGCCCCGACCCGGGATCGCTTGACGCCATTCGCATCTGGTTGGCCATTTACCTGGCCGTCACCTTGGTCGGCGCGTTGTGCTGCGGCGACCGCTGGAACCGCAACGCCGACCCGTTCGAGGTGTACAGCGTGGTCGCGTCGCGGCTGTCGGCCTTCAGTCGCAACCCCGACGGGCGGATCGCGGTCGGCAACCCGTTCAACAACCTGTTGTCACTGCCGGTTCGACCGGGCACCGTGACCGTGCTGGCGGTGCTGCTGGGGTCGACCGCGTTCGACAGCTTCTCGGCCCTTCCGCGGATCCGGGCCTTCGTCGACGAGAACGCGACCTCCGAGCTGATCGCCACGCTGATCCGCACGGCCGGCCTGCTGGTGTTCGTGGGCGTGGTGGCGGGCACATTCTGGGCCGCGGCCCGTGCGACGGGCGGCGTCGATCGGCAGCTGCGCGCACAACTGCCCGGCCAGATGGCGCACTCACTGATCCCGATCGTCATCGGTTACGTGTTCGCGCACTATCTGACGTATCTGATCGAGCGGGCCCAGCAGACGGTCATCCTGTTGTTCAGCCTCGACGTCGATGTGAATTACGTTCTGTCGCTGCATCCTTCGTTGCTCGCCACCCTCAAGGTCGGGTTCGTGGTGGCGGGGCACGTCGCGGGCGTGATCGCGGCGCACGACCGGGCACTGCGACTGCTGCCAGCCGGGCACCAGCTGACCGGTCAGCTCGCGATGATGCTGGTGATGGTGGGCTACACGTTCACCGGCCTGTACCTGCTGTTCGGCGGGTAGCTTAACGACATGCGTGCGCTGATCATCGTCGACGTGCAGAACGACTTCTGCGAGGGCGGTTCGCTTGCTGTGGACGGCGGTGCCGAGGTGGCCCGCGGCATCTCCGAACTGCTCGCCGGTGACCCCGACTATGCACATATCGTGGCCACCAAGGACTTTCACATCGACCCGGGTGAGCACTTCTCCGACAAACCAGACTTCCGGGTGTCGTGGCCGCGGCACTGCGTTGTGGGCACCAGCGGTGCGGACTTCCACCCACAGTTCGATCACTCCGCGGTCGAAGCCACGTTCCACAAGGGGCACTACTCGGCCGCCTACAGCGGCTTCGAGGGCTCCGACGACGCAGGCACCCCGCTGGCCGAGTGGTTGCACAGGCGCGGTGTCGACGAGGTCGACGTCGTCGGCATCGCGACCGACTACTGCGTGCAAGCTACCGCCGCCGACGCCGCGCGGCACGGCTTCGCGACGCGGGTCCTGCGCAAGCTCACTGCGGGCGTCGCGCCTGAGTCGACCGCCGCGGCTGTTGAGCAGTTGCGCGCCGCGGGCGTCGAGGTCAGCTAGCCCAGCGTGGGGTCCCGCGGGGCACCCGTTCATCGCGGCGCCCGTCGCTCGGTCGAGGTCGAAGGACTCCCACAGCAGCCGCTTGCTCGCCGCGACCGACATGGGCGCGGTGTCCTCGGCGATGTCGTGAGCCAGTTCCAACGCCGCGGGCAGCACCTCAACGGCAGGCAGCACCCGGCTGCCGAGCCCGAGCTCGACCGCCCGGAAACCGTCGAAAGTCGCACCGGTGAGCAGTATTTCGGCAGCGTTGGCGATACCGACCAGACGCGGCAGGATCCAGTGGGAGTACGCGTCACCGACGACTCCCGCCGGACCTGCACGACGCCGTAGCGCGCGTCGGCCGCGAAGATCGCCGATATCGCACTGCAGCGCCAGCGTCAGGCCGAGTCCGATGGCGTGGCCATTGACCGCCGCGATGACCGGTTTCGGCAGCGTCCACGCGGGTATCTCGATGCCCGCCGCGCTGAAGCCGGGGCCGGGCTGTGCGAACGTGCCCTCCCCGTCACCGAGGTCGGCACCGGCGCAAAACGCAGGAGGAACGCCCGTCAGCACGATGACCCGGACGTTGCCGTGCCCGATTCAAGGTGATGATGGCCACACCGCGGTCGAATTCGGCCAGCACGGTCCGGCACATCGGCGGACGACGTGGTTGTGATGCTCGCGCATTGGGCACCCCCGTATCGTCGCTTTAGCCGACGATCTCAACAGTGAAAATGGAGTGTGTAACTTGACCCAAGCTGGCAATCCGCAGGTCGCGCCGATGGAGCTCTGGCCCGGCAAGGCCTATCCGCTCGGTGCCACTTACGACGGCTTCGGAACCAACTTCGCGCTGTTCTCCGAGGCGGCCGAGAAGGTCGAGTTGTGCCTGTTCAACGCCGACGGGGCGGAGACGCGCCTGACGCTGCCCGAGATCGACGGCTTCGTCTGGCACGGTTTCATTCCGAACATCGAGCCCGGCCAGCGCTACGGGTACCGCGTGCACGGCACCTACGACCCCGGCACCGGACAGCGCTGCAATCCCAACAAGCTGCTCCTTGACCCGTACTCGAAGGCCATCGACGGAACCTTCGACTGGAACCAGTCGCTGTTCTCCTACAACTTCGGCGATCCGGACAGCCGCAACGACGACGACTCGGCGGCCAGCATGCCGAAGTCGGTGGTCATCAATCCCTACTTCGACTGGGGTGTCGACCGCCCGCCCGGCCACGAGTACGCCGACTCGATCATCTACGAGGCGCACGTCAAGGGGCTGACACAGACGCACCCCGACATCCCCGAGCAGATCCGCGGTACGTATGCCGCGGTCGGCCACCCCGCGATCATCGACCACCTGAAGTCGCTCGGTGTCACCGCGATCGAGTTGATGCCGGTGCATCACTTCGCCAACGATTCGACGTTGGTGGACAAAGGCCTGTCGAACTATTGGGGTTACAACACCATCGGGTTCTTCGCCCCCGACTACAAGTACAGCTCCAACCCCAACCCGGGCGGGCAGGTGCAGGAGTTCAAGGCGATGGTGCGCGCGCTGCACGAGGCCAACATCGAGGTGATCCTCGACGTCGTCTACAACCACACCGCCGAGGGCAACCACATGGGCCCGACGCTGTGCTTCCGGGGGATCGACAACGGCGCCTACTACCGGCTGGTGGACGACGACAGGCGCTACTACATGGACTACACGGGCACCGGCAACAGCCTCAACGTCGGGCATCCGCATTCCCTGCAGCTGATCATGGACTCTTTGCGGTACTGGGTGACCGAGATGCATGTCGACGGTTTCCGATTCGACCTGGCCTCGACGCTCGCGCGCGAGTTCTACGACGTCGATCGGCTGGCGGCGTTCTTCGAACTGGTGCAACAGGATCCGACCGTCAGCCAGGTCAAACTGATCGCTGAGCCGTGGGACGTCGGCCCCGGCGGCTACCAAGTCGGGGGCTTTCCGCCGCAGTGGACCGAGTGGAACGGCAAGTACCGCGACACGGTGCGCGACTACTGGCGCGGCGAGTCAGCCACGCTCGACGAGTTCGCATCCCGGCTGACCGGCTCGTCGGATCTCTACGAGCACACCGGTCGCCGTCCCGTGGCGTCCATCAACTTCGTCATCGCCCACGACGGCTTCACGCTGCGCGACCTGGTGTCCTACAACGAGAAGCACAACGAGGCCAACGGCGAGGACAACCGGGACGGCGAGAGCCACAACAGGTCTTGGAACTGTGGCGCCGAGGGACCGACGGACGACCCGGAGGTCAACGCGCTGCGGTCGCGTCAACAACGCAATTTCATTGCCACGCTGTTACTTTCACAGGGCGTGCCGATGATCGCACACGGCGATGAACTCGGCCGCACCCAAAACGGCAACAACAACGTGTACTGCCAGGACAACGAGTTGTCCTGGATCGACTGGTCGCAAGCCGACACCGAGTTGCAGCAGTTCACGTGTGCGGTCGCGGAGTTGCGCGCCTCGCACCCGGTATTCCGCAGGCGGCGATTCTTCTCTGGGCGCCCGGTGCGGCATCGCGGTGGCGCCGGGATGCCCGACATCGCGTGGTTTTCCCCGGACGGCTCCGAGATGAGCGACGAGGACTGGGAAAGCGGCTTCGCCAAGTCAATCGCCGTGTACCTCAACGGCAACGGCATCCCCGACCTCGACGTGCGCGGCCAGCGGGTCACCGACGACTCGTTCGTGCTGTGCTTCAACGCCCACCACGAGCCTATCGAATTCAGGCTTCCGCCAGAGCAATTCGGCCCGTCATGGCTGCCGGTGCTCTACACGGCCGCCGATCCCGCCGACGAGTCCGAGCCGAAACCGATCGGCGCAGGCGTCACGGTGACGGTGGACGCCCGCGCGGTCATGGTGCTGAAGGCCGACAGCTGAGGTCGTTGCGCTCCTCGCGGGTCCGGGTCACTCGACGACGTCAAAGAATGACTCGCCATCTTCAGGCGTGCCGCTGACCTGGCCCTGCGTCTTACCGCCTGCGGCCATGTCCAGTTGATCCAACTCGTCGTCGGAGACCACTTCGATGTCGGACTGGTCGTCGTCGGCGTCGGACGGGTCGATCTCCTCAGCGGTCACGTCGGGCACCTCGTCGCTGAGGCGTTCGTCGAGCGTCTCGTCCTGCTTCGGGGGAATCCACCGCTCCGGCGGGTCGACGACCTCATCGCCGTCGTCATTGCGCACCTCGTCGGAGTCCAGCTGCTCAGCCGGGGTCAGCGGGGAGTTGTTGTCGAACTCGTCGGGAGCCATGCCGAGCAGGTTGCCCGACGCCCTGGTCGGCTAAACGCCGTGTCGGCGGTCACGTCTGGCGTTGTCCGCCACCAGACTTGCCGATCGGATTGCAGAGCCCGTACCAGCCCGCATGGTACGTTCCGCCGTAGCGACCGTGGCCGCCATGGCATCGAGTCCCATCAGTGCCGCCGGCCGGGCGGGCCGGAGTAGGAGCCGATGAGCGGCGGCGCCTACCAGGCGGCCACGGTTGCCGGGGATTTCGACCGCCTTCCGCGATTTCCACGCGCTGCGGCAGTTCTTCGCTGCAATAATTTTCGCTAGTGTCGATAAATGTGGCCGGTTCGAGCATCACGTCGCCGCGGGCGCAGACCCGCAGGTTGACGGCCGATGACTGGATTCGGGCCGGCTTCGCCATCCTGGTCGACGGCGGACCCGACGGATTGCGCATCGGCCGCCTCTGTGAGCAGCTCGACGTCACCAAGGGAAGCTTCTACTGGCATTTCTCCGACATGGCTGCCTACCGCTGCGCACTGGCCGACGCGTGGGTCGGCCTCAACGACGAGCGCAGGCGGCGCCTCGAGAACATGCGCGGCAGCGACCCCCGCAAACGGCTGAGGGCGATGATGCGCACCCTCGTCCGACCCGATCACCGGGCACTCGAACGAGCCATGCGTGCATGGGCGTTGACCGACGCCGCGGTGCTGGCAAGCGTGCAGCAAAGCGACAGCCGGGTATTCGGCGAGGTCCGGCAAGCCTTCACCGACCTCGGTTTCGGCGAGGAGGAAGCCGAACTGCGGGCGTCGGTCCTGCTTGCCACGGGGCTCGGCCTGCTGCATGGCACCGCGCCGGTCACTCACGCGCCCGCCGACATGCGCGAGCGATTCCTCGACCTCATGCTCCGTCGATAGGCCGCGTCGGCTCCAGCCCGGTCTTGCGGTCCAGGTACTGCAGCAGATGATGCGCGGCCACTTCGACGTCTTTGTGCCGCCATTCGGCCGCGCGGTACACACACGCGATCAAACCGCTGCGGTGCAGCCGCCGCAGATCGCCGTACACGAACGCGTACCTCGCCTTCGTCTCGTCGTTGGCCCCCTCGGTCAGGCCGAGGTGCCATCCGGAGTACTCCTGCCACGAATGTGACTCGAGATAGGCGTTCTGCGCCTCGGCGCCAGGCTGCACGTCCCCCCAGTCACTGTCGAGCACGTACTGGCGGGCGTCGATCAGCTCACGTGCCTTGACCACCGCGGCGTCGTTTAGTGAGTACTTGGCCATGGAGCCATTGTCCTACCGTTGCGAGGTGCGCATCGCGTCCGCCAGCGTCCAGATTGATATGCCAAGCAGCGCAATATCTTTCATAAGGAAACCGCCCTCGAGCGACAATGCCGGAAAGCCGCCGGCGGATGGGTCCATTACACCCGGTGTGGTGAACATGAAGCTGATGGTGGCGAGGAACAGCATGATCGCCAGCAGGCTGCCCCCGATCGACAGTTTTGGCCACCATGGCTTGAGGACCAGCAGCACGGCCGCGGCGATCTCGAACAGGCCGAGCAGCGCCGCGAACGCATGGACAGAGAGAATCTCGTACACCCAGCTCATCAACGGGCTCTCGGACACCAGCGGTGCGATACCCCGCGCTTCGTAGTCCATGAACTTCAGGCCGCCGTACCAGATGAGCACGATGGCCAGGCCGTACCGGGCGACCAGGCCGGCGCCCGCGTCGATCTTGTTTTGTCTTGCGGAATCAAACAGTTGTGTCGTCATATCCCGTAGTGCCGCGATCCCACACCACCGTTACATGCAGTTTCGGCGAACACCGAAGCCCCCTATGACCAGTGTCGCGTGGCATTGGGCAAAGAAAACCCTTTGCGATTCGAAATAACGCGATCGTTAACGTGCAGGTCAAACGGACGGTCGCCGTACGCGCGTCCGTCATACTTTGTTACTTTTTGCTCGGCTGTTCCGATACATCACTTGGTGGCCTGAGATTGGGGGATGTGTGCGGAAACTTGTGAGGATCGTCGGCTCGCTGGCGGCGGTCGTACTTCTGGCGGCGGCGCTGACCCACATTCTGCGACCGGAGCAGCAGTCGCAATTCGAGGCGCAGCCGCGGCACGACCGTGTGATCGAAACCGCGGCCGTGGGTTCCCTCGGCTTCGCCGACTCATGGATCTGGTTCCTGTCTCCCGGCGACGTCAACCGGCAGTTCGATCTCATGGTCGACACCGGTGTGCGCAGCGCCCGCATCATGTTCCCGTGGGCCGGCATTCAGCCGTCGCCTGACGCGTGGGACTGGGGCCAGGCCGACCTCATCGTCAACGCCGCGAATGCGCGCGGCATCGCCGTCGTCGCGCTGCTCAATTCGACGCCGGGCTGGGCCACCGGCGGGGGTCCTGCGATCACCGCGCCGCCCGCAACCCCCGAGTTGTACGGCTCGTTCGCCGGCGCTTTCGCCTCGCATTTCGCAGGCCGTGTCGCGGCATACGAGCTGTGGAACGAGCAGAACGCGGTGCAGTTCTGGGCCGGCCCCGAAGGCCCGCAGCCCGAACGGTTCGCCGCCATGCTCAAGGCCGCGTATCCGGCCATCAAGGCTGCCGACGGCGGCGCGACCGTCGTTGCGGGCGGCTTGGCGCCCACAATCAACTTCTTCTCGCTCACATTGAACCCGGTGACCTTCGTCGAGCGGATGTACGCCGCGGGCGCGGCCGGATCGTTCGACGCCCTCGGCTACCACCCGTATCTGTTCAACCCCAACGCCAACGTGCGGTTCTCCACCGCGGGCAGCAATTCGTCTCGTGGCCTCTACGATCAACTGCGCGGCGTCATGAACGCCAACGGCGATGGCGGCAAACAGATCTGGGCCACCGAGTTCGGCGAGTCCACCAGCGACGTCGACGAAGCCGTGCAGGCCGAGCGCATCAGGGACTTCATCGTCAGCTGGCGCAGCCTGCCCGGCGCGGGACCGGCGTTCATCTACACCACCCGTGACCGCGCCACAGGCAGCCCGAACGCTCAGGACAACTTCGGGGTGTACCGCACGGACTTCACGCCCAAGCCCGCCGCGGACGCGATGCGCGGCCTGGCCTAGCGACTCAGCTGACGATCCGTTCGATCGACTTGAGCGGGATCGGCAGCCAGCTCGGGCGGTGGCGCGCCTCGTAGGCCGCCTCGTACACCGCCTTGTCCAACTCGTATGCGGCCAGCACGTGCTGCGCGTCGCGCGGGTCGGCGCCTGCCACCACCGCATAGCCCTCGCAGAAGGCCGTGCTATTGCGGTCCACCCACTCGCGCGCCCGCGCGGCCAGCTGGCGGTCCCGGTCGTCGACCCCGGACTCCGAGGACTGCTCGATCAACCGGTGGTACGCGGCGTACTCGTAGGACCGCAGAAGTCCGGCCACGTCGCGCAACGGCGAATCGGGCCGCGTGCGTTCGTCGAGTGGCTGTCCCGGTTCGCCCTCGAAGTCGATGACCAGCCAGCCCTCCGGTGTACGCAGCACCTGGCCGAGATGCAGGTCGCCGTGTACCCGCTGCACAGTGACGGTGTCCTCGGCGAGCTTGTGGTACCGCTCGGCGATCGATGCGACATAGTCCTGTAGCTGCGGCACCGCCGCGGCCGCGGACTCGAGGCGCTCGAGCAGGTTGTCGGACGGGAACGGCACGGTCGAGGTGCCCAGTTGGTCGGCGAGGGTGGCGTGCACAGACGCGACCGCCTCGCCCAGCCGGAAGGACTCGCCCGCGAAGTCGCCGCCGACCTCGTCGGCGTACAGGTCGCCCTCGGCGAACAGGTCGCGGGTGCTCGCTGTCGCCATATCCCAGCCCTCGGCGGAGTTGGCGGCGAACTCGGTGACCATGCCCAGCGAACAGGGCGCATCATCCCAGGACGTCTCTATCGCTCCAAGCAGTCGCGCGACGTGCGGGTTGCCTGCGCGGGCCAGCACGCGGTTGAGTTCGATGTCCGGATTGAGTCCCGGCTTGATGCGGCGGAAGAGCTTGAGAATGGCCGCTTCCTCGAAGATGACGCTGGTGTTGCTCTGTTCGGCGCTCGCAATGCGCGGCGCAGCCTCCAGCGGCAATTCGACGCCGGGCTCTTCGGCGAACCGCACGTCGCCGATAGTGGCGGACGAATCAACCAGCGACAGTAAGAATTTCGCATCCGCGGGGTTGTAGAGGGCGTCATACGCGGTGCGGTCGCCTTCGGTCCCGATCGTCGCGATGTCGGCGTACTCCTCGATCGGGCCCGCATCCCAGCGCACCACCACCTGGTAGCGATCCGAGGACCCGTCGGCGTAGACGGCGTCGAGCAACACGAGATCGAGGTCGTCGCGCAGCGGGATGACGACGGCCGGGTCGGCGGATGTCAGTTCTCGGCTGCGCCCGGCGTACCACCGCTGGTGCGGCAGCCATTCGTCGAACGGCAGGTTCATGAGTCTTCTCCACGCTCCTCGGGTGCCCGCAGCGAGAACCAGTAGAACCCGTGACCGGGCAAGGTCAGCAGATAGGGAAGCTGGCCGATGCGGGGGAACTCAACGTAACCAGTCATCTCGATGGGGGTGTACCCGTTCCAGTGCTGCAGGTTGAGCTCGATGGGTTGGGGGAAGCGCGACAGGTTGTTCACGCACAGGACCGTGTCGCCGTCGCCCTCGATCTCGCGCACGTAGGTCAGCACCGAGGGGTTCGTCCCGCTGAGCTCGCGGAACGAGCCGATGGCGAACGCGTCGTGGCGGCGGCGCACCGCGAGCATGGTCCTGGTCCAGTTCAGCAGGGAGGTCGAGCTGTCGCGCTGGGCCTCGACATTGACCGACTGGTAGCCGTATACGGGGTCCTGGTTCGGCGGCAGATACAGCCGGCCCGGGTTGGCGGTCGAGAAGCCGGCATTGCGGTCCGGCGTCCACTGCATGGGCGTGCGCACCCCGTCGCGGTCGCCGAGCCAGATGATGTCGCCCATGCCGATCTCGTCGCCGTAGTACAGCACCGGCGAGCCCGGCAGCGACAGCAGCAGCGCGGTGAACAACTCGAACTGGTTGCGGTCGTTCTCCAGCAGGGGCGCGAGCCGCCGGCGGATACCGACGTTGGCCTTCATCCGGGGGTCCTTGGCGTACTCGGCGTACATGTAGTCGCGCTCGTCGTCGGTGACCATCTCGAGCGTCAACTCGTCGTGGTTGCGCAGGAAGATCCCCCACTGCGCCATGTCCGGGATCTCCGGGGTCTGCGCGAGGATCTCCGAGATCGGGAACCGGGACTCCCGCCGCACCGCCATGAAGATGCGCGGCATCAGCGGGAAGTGGAACGCCATGTGGCACTCGTCGCCGCCGGTCTTCGGATCGCCGAAGTACTCGACGACGTCGGCCGGCCACTGGTTGGCCTCGGCGAGCAGCACCCGGCCCGGGAACTCGTCGTCGATCACCTTGCGGCAGTGCTTGAGGAAGGCATGCGTCTCGGGCAGGTTCTCGCAGTTGGTTCCCTCCCGCTCGAACAGGTACGGCACGGCGTCGAGTCGAAAGCCGTCGATGCCGAGGTCGAGCCAGAACCGCAGGACGTCGAGCATCGCCTCCTGCACGGCGGGGTTGTCGTAATTCAGGTCCGGCTGGTGGGAGAAGAAGCGGTGCCAGTAGAACTGCCGACGGACGGGGTCGTAGGTCCAGTTCGACTCTTCGGTGTCGACGAAGATGATGCGCGCGTCCTCGTACTTCTGGCTGGTGTCACTCCAGACGTAGAAGTCGCCGTAGGGTCCGTCGGGGTCTCTGCGTGATTCCTGGAACCACGCGTGTGAGTCCGAGGTGTGGTTCATGACCAGGTCGGTGATGACGCGGATGCCCCGCCGGTGCGCAGCGTCGAGCAGGTTGACGAAGTCGTCAACGGTGCCGAACTCGGGGAGCACCTTGTAGAAGTCGCGAATGTCGTAACCGCCGTCACGCAGCGGCGAGTCGTAGAACGGCGGCAGCCAAAGACAGTCGACGCCAAGCCATTTCAAGTAGTCGAGCTGTTCGGTCAGACCGCGCAGGTCCCCGGAGCCGTCGGAGTTCGAGTCGTAGAACGCGCGCACCAGCACTTCGTAGAAGACCGCCTTCTTGAACCAGGTGCGGTCCTCGGGCAGTGCCCGGGCGTGGCCGAAGTCTTCAGCGGTGGGGTGCTCGACGACGCCGTCCTCGACGTGGCTGCCTTCAGCCGGGTCGTGCTCGGCGTCCGCGGGATGAGTGCGACCGGTGTGGAGTTCCATACAGAGTTCAAACCTACCCATGTCCGCCGGAATCGAACCGCCGGAGTTTATTTCGCCGGCCTTGAGTCGGACCGGTTGAATCCCCCGCCCCAACGGGTTAGCGTTTCCCGGTCTACACCGAACAAACTCGGAATTGAGGGGCTGTGGCTGATTCGACGCCCAATGATGGTGAAGCTCCAATAATCGTCGGCATGGCCGATGCGGCCATGCATATGTACGGCGCGTCCATAGACGCCCTGCCCGATCACAGCGACCCCAGCTATCCCGACCGCGTCGCCGTCATCCTCGCGGGCTTGCGCAAATTGCTCGGCTCGCTGAGCGATGCCGCAGGGCGCAGTCGAAACAGCCCGTCGGTCATCGTCGCGTTGAGCGGCGTGCGCCGCCGCTACGACGAGGTGATCGAGTACGCGTCGACCGGACCGAACGCGACGCTCGGCCAGCGCCTGTACGTGGCCCGGGGTCGGGCCAAGCTGTCGACGAAGGAAGCGGCCAACGGAGTGGGCCTGCGCAAGGATCTCATCGAGGCGGTCGAGGCCGAAGAGCCCGCCACCGAGGAAGAGACGACGCGCATCAAAGATCTCATTGCCGCCCTCGGCGGCTGAAGCCCGATCGCCTCAGGGCAGCTAATTCCGATTGCCGCCCTCGGCGGCTGATTCCGATTGCCGCCCTCGGCGGCTGAAGCCCGATCGCCTCAGGGCAGGAAGCGGGCGGCGCCCGCGCGGACGAACCGCGTGCTGTTCGCTTGCCGGTAACCGATCACGCCACCGCTGAACGTCAGGAACAGCAGGCCCGCGACTCCGGGCAGCGCGACCGCGGCCAGCTCACCGACCGTGGGGTTGCGCAGATACCGCGGATAGCCGGCTTGCGCGGTGGTGCCGTTGCTCAGCGGCGACGTTGAATTCGGCGGCGTCACCTTCGACGGCGGCAACGTGCCTCGGATCAGCGGCGCCCGAACCCCCGCAGCCGCCGGCTGTGCGCCCGCGGTAATTGGAGGCGTGGGGGTGGCCTGGGCCCGCGGCCCGAGGCGCACCCCGACGGGAGGCGCAGCGGGCGGTGCGACCACCACGGGGGCTTCGAACACCGGCACCCCGGCACCTGCCACGCCGTCGCCGCCGCTGTCGTTGCCGACCGCGTCGACGACGGGCGGAGCGTCTTCCTGCTGGGTGCGGAAGGCCGGGCCCGGCGGTGCGGGCTCGGGCTCGGGTTGTGCCATCGCGCGCAGAATCTGGTCGAGCGTCGGCACCTCGAGCGAACCGATGAATGCCGTGGGCGGCACGATGCCCGGCTTCGCGAACTCCTCGGGGGTGGGTATGCGCGGCACCGGAATGACGAAACCGTTGATCTTCGACTTCGGTTTACCGTCACCGGTGTTGAGAGGTTTGAGGCCCTCGCCGCTGGGCGGTGCCGAACCGGTGTCGGGCTCACCGGTGCGGCCGTTGCCGACCGTGGTGACCGGTTGCGAGGCGCCGTCCGCCGAACCGCTGCTGCCGCTGCCGGCGCCGGCGTCGGAGGGATCCACGTCGCCGCCGGTCGGCGTCACCGTCTCCGCGCCTACCCCGTCTTCGTCAGCCCATGCTGGGACGGGACTGGCGAGCATCAAGCCTGTGGCGAGCGCGCCGGCACACGCAATTGTGCGTATTGCCGACCGGGACACGGACTCAACTCCTCGAAAAAGGTTGCTCGAGAGACATATAACTGAGTGCGATTCTCGCATATCCACCGCGATTGTCAGAACTAATTCAATTCTCAATATTTGCGGCTAATCGACGCACCCGTCAGTTAGCCACTCGGCCGGTCATCCCGTATGGTTCCGACGTGGTGTCCCGTGATCACGGGGATCCGGGCGACGCTCCTTCAGCCCCTCCCCCTCTCGCAGAAATAGCAAATTCAATTCGCCCGACGGCGGCAGAAGAGGCCCGCACAATCGCGGCATCGACCAATGTCGGCACACTTGCAACACTCACCGCCGATGGCGATCCGTGGGCCTCGTTCGTGACCTATGGACTGCTTGGTGGCGCGCCGGTGCTGTGCGTCTCGAACCTGGCCGAACACGGCCGCAACCTGGCCGGCGATCCGAGGGCCAGCATCGCGATCGTCGCGCCCAGCGCCGAGGCCGATCCGCTGGCCAGTGGTCGCGTCACATTGGCAGGTTTGGTGCAGGCGCCGGCCGGCGAGGAACGCGCCGCCGCGCGCGAGGCGCACCTGGCGGCCGTCTCCGCGGCGAAGTACTACATCGACTACAGCGACTTCACCCTGTGGGTGCTGCGCGTGGACCGCGCCCGCTGGGTCGGCGGGTACGGCCGCATGGACTCGGCGCCCGGCGACGCGTATGCGGCCGCGCAGCCGGATCCGGTACAGCCGCGGGCCGCAGGCGCCATCGAGCACCTCAACAACGACCATGCCGACGCGCTCGCTGCGATGGCGCGGGCCCTCGGCGGCTATCCGGACACCACCGCGGCGGTCTGCACCGGCGCCGACCGCTACGGCCTTGACCTGCGAGTCACCACCGAGCGCGGCGTGGCCTACACCAGGGTCGGCTACCCCGCGCCGATCGACTCGTACGACGAATTGCGTTCAGCCACGGTGGCACTGACGCAGCTCGCACGCCGCGGCTGAAATACGATCGCTGTCATGTCTCGCCCGGACACCTGGCAGGCGGCCTTCGATCTCATCCGCACACGCGGATACGAGCACCGCGCCGAGCCGTTCACACTGGCCAGCGGCCAGCTCAGCCACGACTACATCGACGGCAAGTACGCGATCGATACCGGTGAGCGACTGACCGTCGTCAGCCGCGCGGTCGCCGACCTCGCCGCGGCCACCGGTATCGAGTTCGACGCCGTCGGGGGCCTCACCATGGGCGCCGACCCGCTGGCGCACGGCGTCGCAATGGTCACCGGCAAGGCGTGGTTCTCCGTGCGCAAAGAGCAGAAGCAACGCGGACGCGAGCAGTGGATCGAAGGGACCCGGCTCGAGCCGGGCACCCGGGTCATGCTGGTCGACGATGTGATCAGCACCGGCGGGTCCACCGAGATCGCGTTCGACCGGGTGACCGCGGCCGGGGCGGTCGTCACCGGTGTCATCCCGATGGTGGACCGCGGCGACGTCGCGGCCGACCGATTCGCGGCCCGTGGTGTGCCGTTCGTCGCGCTGGTCACCTACCGCGATCTGGGCATCGAACCGGTCAAGGACGTCTGAGCACCGGTGATTTCGGCGCGCTGACGATCGCTAGGCGACTGTTTGCGCGCCGAAATCACTCGGCGGGAATGACGAGTACGCCGCCCGGTTCGATGCCGACCGTCACCCGATCGCCGGGCGTCAGGACCCGTGCCGCGGAACTGGCCAGTTGCGCGCTGATCACCGTGCCGTCGGGCAGCGTCGCGTAGACCCGCGAGATCGGCCCGAGGAACGCCACGGAACTGACCGTCGACGCACCTGACGGGTCGGCGGAGACGACGACCGACTCCGGTCGCACCATCGCCAGCCCCCCGCCCGCGGTGACCGAACCGGCCAGGGTCGGCACCGACGTGCCGAGCAGCCACGCCCGGCCGTCCGAAACTTCTGTCGGCACTTTGTTGTTCAGGCCGACGAACTCCGCGACGAACGGCGTCGCCGGATGGGCGTACAGGTCGGCGGGAGCCGCCAGCTGTTCGAGCCTGCCCCTGTTCATCACACCGACCCGGTCGGCAATGGCCAGCGCTTCCTCCTGGTCGTGGGTGACGAACAACGTCGTCGTCCCGACGTCGAGCTGAACCCGGCGGATCTCGTCGCGCAGCTGCGCACGGACCTTGGCGTCCAAAGCCGAGAGTGGCTCGTCGAGCAGCAGCACCCGCGGCTGGATCGCCAGCGCACGGGCCAGGGCGACCCGTTGCTGTTGACCGCCCGACAGCTCGCTGGCGTACTTGTGCGTGTGCTCCGACAAGCCGACAAGGTCGAGCAGGTCAGCTGCCCGAGACAACCTGTCCCGCTTGGCTTTTCCGCGCAGCTTCAGCCCGAACGAAACGTTGTCCAGCACGGTCAGGTGTGGGAAGAGGCTGTAAGCCTGGAAAACCATGCCCATGTCGCGCTTGTTGGCGGGCACCCTGCCGACGTCACGGCCGCCCACGGACACCGTGCCTGAGGTCGCCTCGTCAAGGCCGGCGAGGATGCGCAGCGCGGTGGTCTTGCCGCACCCGGAGGGCCCCAGCAGTGCGACGAGTTCGCCGGGTTCGATGTGCAGGGTCAGCCCGTCGAGTGCCTTGACGTTTCCGTATACACGGGTGAGGTCGACCAGGTCGACGGCCACGCCCTCGGTCATGCGGTCACCCCTGCGCGTCGGCGGCCACGGGTAACAGCCGACAGGATCAGCAGTAGGACGAAGGCGAACATCAGCACGGCCAGCGACGCGGCCACCGACGTGGGCCCGTCGGTCTTGCCGATGGCGACGATCTGCACCTGCAGCGTCTCGTATCCGCTCAACGACGCGATCGTGAATTCACCGAGCACGACGGCGATGGAAATGAAAGCGGCAGAGAGAATTCCGGACCAGATGTTGGGCACGACGACCCGCAGTATCGTCGTCGCCCACCCGGCACCGAGCGACCGGGCCGCCTCGGCCAGGGTCTGCAGGTCGATGGACGACAACGCCGCGTCCAGCGCTCGGTACGCGAACGGCAACACGAGAACGACGTAGACGAACGTCAGCGTCAGCGCGGACTCGCCCAGGAAGTACGTCACCCACAGGTAGACGTTGCGCAGGCCCACGACGATCACCAGTGCGGGAATGGTCAGTGGCAGCAGGCACAGGAACTCGACGAGGCCTCTGGCCCACGGCGCGCGCAGGCGCACCCAGATCATGGTCGGCACCAGCACCGCGAGCATCGCCGCGACGGTGAACAACGCCAGCAGCAGCGACGTCACGATCGCCTGGTAGAGCGCGTCGTCGGTGACGAGGTTCGTCCACGCCACACCCGTGCGCCCGCCCGACATCAGGTTCCGCGTGGAGAAGTCGGCCATCGCGTACAGCGGGAAACAGAAGAACAGGACGAACGCCGTCCACAGCGCGCCGCGGACTGCGCGCCTCACCGCAGCCACCTCGCGGTGCGCCGCAGCAGGACGTTGTAGGCCGCCATCACCGCCGCGACGACCACGATCATCTCGAGTGCCAACGCATAGGCGAACCCGGACTGCCCCAACACCACTTCACTGGTCAATGCGGACCGGATCAACAGCGGCACGATCGGGCTGCCCTGGCTGACCAACGCCGCGGCGGTGGCGTACGCGGCAAAAGCGTTGGCGAACAACAGCAGCGCCGACGCTAAGAACGCCGGCGCCAGCAGCGGCGCGCCCACCTCGCGCCAGTACTGCCACGTCGACGCGCCGAGGCTGACGGCCGCTTCGCGCCACGCGTCGCGCAGGCCTTCGAGCGCAGGCACGAAGACGATCACCATCAGCGGGATCTGAAAGTACGTGTACACCAGGACCAGTCCGCCCACGCTGTAGAGCCACCCGGACCCGGCGAGGTTCCAGCCGAACGCCTGCTGCACCCACAGCGTCAGCACCCCGTTTAAGCCGACGGTCGCCAGGAACGCGAATGCCAATGCGACGCCGCCGAACTGGGCCAGCACGCTGCACATCGACATCACCGCGCGGCGCACCATCGATGACGCCGGGCTGCTCACGATCAGCCAGGCCAGCACCGCGCCCAGCACCGCGCCGATGAGCGCCGTGGTGCCGGACAGCAGCACGCTTCTGCCCAGAGCTGTCAGCGCCGCCTCCGAGAACAGCGCCTCGATGCGGGCCAGGGAGAACGCGCCGTCGACGAACAACGCGCTGACGATCACTGTCACCGTGGGAACGACCAGGAAGATGACGACGACCGTCAGGAACGGCACCAGGGGCAGTGCCTCACTGACTCGCTTGCGCAGGACTGTGCCCGCTCCGCGTGTGCGGGACGTCGTCAACCCACCGCCTGGGCCCAGTTCTCGGCCAGGTACTTGGTGGCCTTCTCGGTCTGCTCCGGATTGGGCACGGCGACCGGGCCGTCGATGACGGGAAGCTTTGCGGCAGCGGCTTTGTCGATGGTCCCGTCGGCCACCATGTTGTCCGCACGCACCGGCCGGACGCCGCCGGCGGCGTAGAGGTTCTGGCCCTCGTCGCTGAACAGGAACTCCTGCCACAGCCGCGCTGCCGCCGGGTGCGGGGCGTCGGCGTTGATCGCCTGGTAGTAGTAGCCGGCCACAGCATGGTCCGGCGGCACGAAGGTCTGCCAGGTCGGCAGCTTCGCAGACTCCGCTGCGTTGAGGTAGTTCCAGTCGATGACCACCGGAGTCTGCCCCGACTCGATGGTCGCGGGCGTCGGATCGACGGGAAGAAAGTTGCCCGCCTCCTTGAGCTTTCGGAAGAATTCCACGCCAGGCGCGATGTCGTCGATCGAACCGCCTTGGGACAGCGCAACCATGACCACCCCGGAGAACGCGGCGCCCGCCTGCGTCGGGTCGCCGTTCAGCGCGACCTTCCCGCTGAACTCCGGCTTGAGAAGGTCGTTGACGTTGGTCACCGGCGGCACCTTCGACGAATCGAAGCCGATGGACATGAAGCCGCCGTAGTCGTTGACCCAGGTGCCCTCGGGGTCCTTGAAGGCGGCCGGGATGTCGTCGAAGGTCGCCACCTTGTACGGCGCGAACATCGCCGTGTTGCCGAGTGCGACCGCCTGGCCGAGGTCGAAGACATCGGGCGCGCTGCTTTTGCCCTTCTGCTGGTTGGCCGCGTTGATCTCGTCCTGGCTGGAGGCATCGGGTTGGGCGGAGTTCACCTTGATGCCGTACTTGTCCGAGAACGCCTTGATGATCGCGCCGTAGTTGGCCCAGTCCGGCGGCAGGGCAATGACATTCAGCTCGCCCTCCTTTTTGGCGGCCTCGACCAGGCCCTCCATGCCGCCGAAGTCCTGCGCCGACGTGGCTTCGGCAGCCTTCACACCGGACTGCGTCTGCTCTCCGGAGTCCTCTTTCTCCGGCGGTGCGCATGCCACGACGAACAGGAGGGCGGCTGCCGTGGCGGCCAGGACCGGCTGAGCCATGCGGACGTACTTCATTGGCGAACCTCCGTCGGACGGGAAGCGAGGCAGAAGAACGAATCCGAACCTCGAGCGTTCGCACCCTATCGCGACTCCGCTGTCAGCGCTGGTGAGAGCAGTAACATCATCATGTGGTTGAACGCGAAGCCTCGGGGGACTTCGACTACCTGTTCGACGACCCCGCCGAACCGCCCGCGTCGGGCGGTGACCTCGACGAGGCCGATGAGTGGGACGGGTTCGACGCCTTCGACTCCAACACCTGGTACTTCGAGCCGGCGCCGACGCCCTGGTACCGGACCACACGGGCGATGTGGGCCCTGCTGTCGACGGCCGCCGCGGCCATCGCGATCGTCGTCTCGGGGGTGTTGCTGGTCTTTCAGCCGGGCCAGGCGGTTGAGGACAGTACTGGGGAGCCGCCAGTCACGCCGACCGCGACCAGCACTGCCGAACGCACCCGGCTCGCGACCAGCAGCGCGCCGCCACCGGCCCCGCCCCCGCCACCGACGGCCTCGCAGGCACCGGTTCAGCAGGCGCCCCCACAGACGCGCCAGCGCAGTCCGTCGCGCAGCACCACCACCAAGGAACCCGAGATCGGGGTCACCCGCACCCCTGCCACGCGCTCCCCGATCAGCGTCGCGCCGCAGCGGCCCAACCAGCGGTAGCGGTCCGCCGGCCGTCAGCGGTGGTGGTGTCCGAGGTGATGCAGTTCCAGCGCGCCGAATCCGAAGAACGGGTATTGCAAGTCCCCGGCCTGCAACGCCGCCTCCCCAGGGGTGGCGGTGACTTGCGTGTTGCCCGGTGACTGGACGACGGTAGCGCCGCCGGTGTTGGTGACGGTGGCCGTCGGCGCACCAGCCGCGATCGGCGCTAATCCGATGGCCGCGGCGGTGGCGGCCATGGCAGCCGTGGCTATGAGCTTCTTCATTGCAGGTCCTCCTGGATCAGAGCGGGGATACATCCCACGTTTCGAAACTAAACGTTCAGTTTCAGTAAGTAGAACGAGGTAGGCGTTCATTCATTCCCGAGGCCGCGAATCGCGGTCTGGACCAGGGTGTCGGTCGCGGCTTCGTCGAGCGGCGAGTGCCCGAGCATCAGCCGGTAGAGCACCGGGCCGATCATCAGGTCCGCGGCGACGCCCGGGTCGACGTCGGCGCGAAGCTCGCCGCGCGCCACGCCGCGCTCCCATACCGCCTGCATCAGCGCCCGCCTCGGCGCGACCAGGTGGGCCTGCAGCTCGTCGCGCACCGCAGGGTCCGACTGCGCTTCGCCGACGAGCTGGGCGAAGACCCGACCGCTGGGTCCGGTGTAGAAGTGCGCCAGCCCGCGCATCACCCGGCGGAAGTCCTCGTCAGCGGAGCCGGTGTCGGGATCGGGCGACTCGGCCATCATCTCGGTCAGGAAAGCCTCGATCGCGACGGCGTATTTGTTCGGCCACCACTTGTAGATCGTCGCCTTGCTGGCGCCGCTCCGAGCGGAGATCTCCTCGGTCGTCATCGACTTCACGCCGACCTCGTGCAGCAGCTCCGAGGTCGCGCGCAGCACCGCGACGCGGGACTGTTCGCTGCGGGGGCGACCCGGGGTGCGCGGCGCAGCGGGTCGGGTTGTCATAGCCCCACTATCGGCCACTCTCCGGTTCAGCGCAGGAATAGTCTGTCGGCATGGCCGATTTCGACGCCGCGGCCATGTTCGCGGCATCACCGGTGGCGATGCTGGCCACGGCGGGCGCCGACGGTGCGCCGCATGTGGTGCCGGTGGTCTTCGCCGTGCACGGCGATGTCGTGTTCACGGCGGTCGACGCCAAGCGGAAGTCGACGCAGAAGCTGCGGCGACTGGCCAACATCGAGGACAACCCCCGGGTGAGCCTGCTCGTCGACCACTACGACGAGGACTGGACCCAGCTGTGGTGGGTGCGCGCCGACGGCCTTGCCGAAATCCACAACAGCGGCGACGAGATGGCGCGCGGCTATTCGCTGCTGCGCGGCAAATACGTTCAGTATCAACGGCTTGCGCTCGACGGCCCCGTGGTGGCGATCGCCGTGCACCGATGGTCGTCCTGGCAGGCGTAAATGCGCCGTCGCACATGAGGATGAGAAACGGTGAGCACGGCTACGGAGTGGTCACCAAGACCCTGCATTGGCTGACCGTGGC
Source organism: Mycobacterium deserti (assembly GCF_025345615.1). GTDB lineage: Bacteria > Actinomycetota > Actinomycetes > Mycobacteriales > Mycobacteriaceae > Mycobacterium > Mycobacterium deserti. The sequence continues at coordinate 244,136 of NZ_JAODWD010000006.1, read as the reverse complement.
CGCCGTCGCCGCGCAGTTCGGCGTGGGCCTGACGATGAAGGCCGACGATGCGGTGCTCGACCTCGAGAAGGACCGCATCGAGCAGTTCGAGGAACTGGTCGAGGGACAGGGCGATGCCGCCGAGGAGATGTTCGAAGGCGAGATCGAGCGCATGGAGGAGGCGTTGGATGCTCGCGAGGACGCCTTCGACGACGACTACCTGACCGCCGCATTCTCCGAGCCGGGGGTTACGCTGCCGGAAGTTCATGTGTTACTGGGTGTTTCGATCATGCTGCTCGGTATCCTGCGGGTGCTGTGGCGCAGTTCGACACCGCTTCCACCGTGGGCCGAACACCTCAGCGCGGGCGAGCGGCGATGGGAGGGCCTGCTGGAGAAGGCCCTGCTGACGTCGTTGTTAGTGGTGCCTGCGACAGGTCTGCTGCTGCTCGCCGTCGGCAACGACTGGCTGACTCTGCACGTCGCGGCCCAGTTGGTGTTCCTCGCGGCGATTGTGCTGCACGTCGGACTGGTGCTCAAACACACCCTCGTGCACCGTCACCGCCACCTGGCACGAATGCTGTGACCAAGACGATTCTCGCCGGATCCCCTTGTGCTCGCGGTCGATCCGGAGAATTGTTGATGACCTGATCGTCGGCGACGTGGCCGGCGAGGAGGGACCGTCATGGCTGACAAGACGACAAGTTCCCAAGGCGCAGGAGCCGCCCCCACCGCGGACAGTCCGGCCGCCATCCGCAACGTGGTGCTGGTGGGCCCATCGGGTGGCGGCAAGACGACACTGGTCGAGACCCTCCTCGTCGCGGCGGGCGTGCTGAACCGGGCCGGCTCCGTGGTAGACGGCACCACGGTCTGTGACAGCGACGAAGCCGAAGTATCCCAGCAACGTTCCGTCGGGCTGGCGCTGGCGTCGCTTCAGCACGACGGCGTCAAGCTCAACCTCATCGACACCCCCGGCTACGCCGACTTCGTCGGCGAGTTGCGGGCCGGCCTGCGGGCGGCGGACTGCGCGTTGTTCGTGATCGCGGCCAACGAGGGCATCGACGAGCCGACCAAATCGCTGTGGATGGAGTGCAGCGACGTGGGCATGCCGCGGGCGGTGGTGATCACCAAGCTCGACCACGCCCGCGCGAACTACGACAACGCGCTGGCCGAGGCCCAGCAGGCGTTCGGCGACAAGGTGCTGCCGCTGTACCTGCCCGCCGACTCGCCGTGCACGGGATTGATCGGGCTACTTTCGCAAACCCACTACGAGTACGCGGAGGGCAGGCGCACCGGCACCCACGATCCCGATAGTTCCTACGCCGAGGCGATCGAGCTCCTGCGCGGAACCCTGATCGAGGGAATCATCGAGGAGTCCGAGGACGAGACGCTGATGGAGCGGTACCTCGGCGGCGAGCAGATCGACCAGCAGGTGCTGATCGACGACCTGGAGAAAGCCGTCGCCCGCGCATCGTTGCACCCGGTGATCCCGGCGTGCAGCGGCACCGGGGTAGGCACCATGGAGCTGCTCGAGATCATCACCGCCGGCTTCCCCTCACCGCCGGAACATCAACTGCCCGAGGTGTTCACCCCGCAGGGCAAGACGAGCAAGGTCCTGCCGTGCGACCCGAACGGTCCGCTGCTGGCGGAGGTCGTCAAGACCACATCGGATCCCTATGTCGGGCGGGTCAGCCTCGTGCGGGTGTTCTCCGGCACCATCACCCCGGACGCGACTGTGCACGTGTCTGGCCACTTCAGCTCCTTCTACGGCCGCAATGGCGCCACCGCGGCACACCAGGATCATGACGAGGACGAACGCATCGGCACGCTGTCGTTTCCGCTCGGAAGGCAGCAGCGTCCCGCGCCGCGCGTCATCGCAGGCGACATCTGCGCAATCGGTCGGCTCAGCCGCGCTGAAACCTCAGACACGTTGTCCGACAAAGGAAATCCGCTAGTCCTCAAACCTTGGTCGATGCCCGACCCGCTGCTGCCCATCGCGGTGCAACCGCGCGCCAAAACCGACGAGGACAAGCTTTCGGTCGGTTTGGCGCGGCTGGCCGCCGAGGATCCGACCCTGCGGATCGAGCAGAACCCCGAGACCCACCAGATCGTGCTGTGGACCATGGGCGAAGCCCACGCCGGGGTGGTGCTCGACGCGCTGGCGCGCCGCTACAGCGTCGCGGTCGACACCGTGGAGTTGCGCGTACCACTGCGGGAAACGTTCGGCGGCACCGCCAAAGGCCACGGCCGCCACGTCAAGCAGTCCGGCGGGCACGGCCAGTACGCGGTCTGTGACATCGAGGTCGAGCCATTGCCTGAAGGTATGGGGTTCGAGTTCGTCGACAAGGTCGTCGGCGGTGCGGTACCGCGCCAGTTCATCGCCAGCGTCGAGAAGGGCGTGCGCGCGCAGATGGAGAAGGGCGTGGGGCCTGGCTATCCCGTCGTCGACATCCGGGTGACCCTGTTCGACGGCAAGGCCCACAGCGTCGACTCGTCGGACTTCGCGTTCCAGATGGCGGGCGGGCTGGCGCTGCGCGACGCGGCGGCCGCGACGAAGGTCAACCTGCTCGAACCGGTCGACGAGGTCGCGGTCGTCATTCCCGACCATTTCGTCGGCGCCGTGATGAGCGACCTGGCGAGCAGGCGCGGACGCGTGCTGGGCACCGACCGGGTCGGCGATGACCGCACCGTGGTCAAAGCTCACGTCCCCGAGGTCGAGTTGACCCGCTACGCAATCGATCTGCGGTCATTGGCCCACGGCGCCGGGTCGTTCACCCGATCCTTCGCTCGCTACGAGCCGATGCCCGAGCACGCCGCCGCCAGAGTCCGGTGACCCGTCCTCAGCGCGGCGGGTCGCCGCGCCAGGCGAAGCTGTTGACGTACTTACCCATGTCCAGTGCGATCTGGATGTTGGCCCCCGACGGCTTTCCGATGCCGAAATCGGGCCCGAACTGCCGGTAGGGCCCCACCGCGGCGGCCACCAGTGCGAGGTCGTCCTTCACCGCGACCATCACCAGCACCCGCATCCTCAGGTAACTGCTGTTGGCGCCCTGCGGCCAGCAGTCGGCGACCTCGCCGTAGCCCGGTTGATAGCCGACCATCGCATTGGGAATCTCGTAGGCGGTCCGGGTATCGGGAAACGTCTCGCCCACCAATGATTTCGCGATCTCCTCCGGCGACCGGTTGCGCGCGGGCTCACCGAACAACTGCAGCGTGCCGCCGTCGCCGCCCAGGAAGTCGGCTGTCACACCGTTGGGCTTGGTGGTGATCCGGTACGCCGAGCCCTCGCCGGGATACGACACCGAGAACGCGCCGTCGGCCGCGGTGAAGCGGGGGTTGATCGCCACCGGGGTGCCCGTGGGTGGCCTTCCGCAGTCCGGCGGGCAGACGTAGCGCACCGGCGGCTTGTGTATCAGTGCGGACACGCCGACCAGCGCCGCCGCGATCACCGCGATCGCGAGCGACAGCGTCAGTGCCAACCGAACGCGCGACGTTCGCCGTAGCCCACCGGCCCGGTACGTACCGGCCGGAACCGCGTATCCCGGAAAGAAACTCGTCGCGCTCATCGGTCCTGGTCGCGCACCGGTCTGGCCTCCCGCCGCGCCTTGCGTGACCACCTCGACGACGCGCGCGTCGCCACCCCGCAGGCCGGACAAAACGCCATGTCGGGCACGACGTGCCCGCAGTGCGGGCACAGCAGCGGTTCGTCGGACCGGATCTCGTCGTGCGCCTCGTGCAGCAGCGCCAGGTGCAGTCCGACGCGCAGCAGGAACATGGCCACCAGGGCGAGCACCACGTACAGCACCAGCATCAACACCTGCGGAAAGTGCGCCACATCGATCAGGCCAAGCCCGAGATACACCGCAAGCACCGCGACCGCAAACCCGACCAGGACCGCCCGCACGACGCCGGGGCGCTGGTCCTTCTTGCTCGCAGGCCGGGTGAACCACAGTGCCGCACCGATCAATCCGCCCGCAGCCGCGGCGGTCAGCGGCACCGCGACCCCCCTGATGCCCGCCTCGACCATCAGGCTCTCCATCGGCCGTCTGCTCACCACGCCGCTGCCGAACTGCGGCGCCAACCGGGTCAGCGTCGCGGCGGCGGTGAACGTCAGCGCGCCGAGCGCCCCGATCATGAACCCGTCGAGCGCTTCTCGGGTCGGCGGCCGGAAGACGCGCACCAAAACGGCAGGCAGCAGCATGAGAAGCACGCCGCCAAGCGGTATGCCGATGCCGTCACGCAGCATCCGGGCGCCCACCACACCTGCACCCAAAGCGATTCCGTAGGAACGCGCGACGGTCGCCCCGGTCAGCAGCACCCAACCCACGCCCAGCGCAACGCCGAGTGCGGTGGTGAGCACCAGCGTGCGAATGGGGAAGTCCCGGAACGCATCCGACTCGCGCAGGTACAGAACGAACAGCAGCGGCAGCCCGAGGGCGGCGACCGTGACCAGCGCCGCGGGCAGCCGCACCATTGTGCAAGCGATCAGCGCCACCAACAGGACGAGCAGTCCCAACCGGAATGCGGTCCGCGACCGCTGCGGCAGGTGCGGGAACAACGAACTCGCCACCGAGAGCTGCAAAAGATGCTCGTTGGGCGCGGCCCCGAAGTCGCGGATGCGCAACCAGTCCGGACCCTCACCGCGCCGGGGCGTCAGGTGACATCCGCACAGTCCGCAGTAATCGCCTGCGGGAACATCGGTCTTGCAGATGCGGCACTCGGCGGTCGGCACCCTGTCGTCAGGGGTCGTCATGAGGCCGCCCCCTGCAGCACGAGCACGTTGCGGACCAAGTTGTCGACGTCGGGCGTTCCCAGCCCGGTGACCAGGTCGTAGCCTGGCCCCGCATCGGCGACCGCGTTGCCACCGAGCGTCACGTCGCGGAACGCGGGCAGCGGCGCGCCCGCGGCGATGCGGTACAGCAGTGGGTTGAAGTCACCGAGTGGCCGGCCGCCGTTGGCGAGAAGATAGGAGTTCATCACCGCGGCGAGCCCCGCCCAGATCGGCGCCGACTGCGAGGTGCCCCCACCCACCAACTGCCGTTGATCGAACACGATGCGCACTCCGGTGAACGGGTCGGCCACCGCCGAGATGTCCGGCGTGAGCCTGCGACCGGGGTCGCGGTCGGGCAGCACGCCGCGCTGCCACTCGGGCCGGTCGAAGATCGCCGACACCCCGCCGCCGGTGCCCAGCGACAGCGGCACGTCGAACCAGGCCTGCTCGGCAAGCCATCGGCCGCCGGCATCGGTCGACAGCGTCGTGCCGCCGACGTCGGTCATCTCGGGCAGCGAGGCGACGGAGTCGAGCCCGATGTCGGACTCGCCGGGCGGCGAGGACCAGTCGGTGCCGCCCTTGCATTCCAGCCCGGCCAGGTCGCCGCTGGCGTTGAACGCCGTCGTCCCCCGCGTGTGCGCGGCGGCCACCGCCGAGCGCACCGGTGTCAGATCGGCGGCGGTGATCAGCTTGTCGCAGCCCCACCCGATCGAGAAACTCCATACCGCCCCGGGGAATTCGCGATCCGCCGACTCGAGCATCCGGCCGATCTTCTCGTAGGCACCGTCACCCTCCACGGTCGGTCGTGCGTTGACGACGACCTTGCGGGCGTCAGGAGCGACGGCATGGGCCACCTCGAGGTCCATCGTGGTCTCGCCGCGCGGGTCGTCGAGCTCGCCGCCGACGACAGTCGGGGTGAAGCGCGGCAGGCCATAGCTGTCGGCGAACGTGTCGAGGTCGGCCTGCTCGAATCCGTCGAACGCGAAGAACACGATCGTCGTGCCCTTGCCGGTGAACCCCGCATTGATCAGCGGGGTGACGTTGTAGGTGTTGCGCAGTGCGGTCGGGGTCAGCCCCTGCGCAGGCACATCCAGCGGAAAAACCGGCGGGCGCGACATGTGGTGCGGTGTATAGCCGAGGATGCGGCCGATCTCGGCGACCTCGGTGCGCAGCGCAGCAGGGACCGCGGGTTGCTGCGGTGAGGCGTAGAAGACCTGACCGCGTCGACCGCGGTAGTCGTGCACGGCCACGCCGAACGCGTCACCGAGATTCTGCGCGGCGCCCTCGATCACGGCCCAGTTCTGGCCGGGCCGCCAGCGGACCGAAAGCCCTTCGCGCCGCGCCCATTTGAACACCTCGTTCGGGCGCGCCCGAAGGGTGACGGTCAGCTGAGCGTCACCGTGGTGCGATGGTCCGAGATCTGTCGAGCTGGTCAGCAGATGCGAGTACGGGCCCGCGATCACACCCACGCCGTCCCGCAACGACGGGAGGCGCAGGTCTGAGACGAGCACCAGTACACCTGCGGCGATCAGCGCCAGCACGCCGAGCTGCCGCGCACCCACAAACCTCAGAGTACGACCGAAATTCGCAGCGGGTCGCTAGTTGTCGCCCGGGATGGCGGTCGGTGCAGGCGGAGCATGCACTGTCGGCGAGAACGGGTTCGGGCCCGGCTCGATGCGCGGAGCCTTCTCCGTCGGATTGACCGGTGCCGACGTCGCCGGCGGGGCGGTCGTCGTGGTGGTGGTCGTCGTTGTCGTCTCGGTTTCGCTGGGCGCCTCTTCCTCCTGCCCGCAGGATGCGGTCAACCCGACCATCGCGAGAATCGCGACACCACCAACGCCGGCAGCGAGACGACGACCCAAAAGACCTGACCTCATGTGCAGTCCTATCTATCCCGACTTGTGCCAGCTGTGGAGTCAAGATCAGTCCGGCGATCGGAACTTTAATCGAATGTGCAGTTCACCGCAGTGTGATTGGAAACGACCTGGACGGCTCGGATCATCCCAGCGCGGTGAGCGCCTCGGGCAGCGAAGAGAACAGCGAGAAGATCTGGTCCAGCCCCGTCAGCTGGATCGGGCGGCTGGTCGCGGGACCGTTGGCCACCACCGCGAAACCGGCGGACGTGCCGATCCTTTGCTGCGTGGCCACCAGCGCCTGCAGCCCCGCCGAGGCCAGGAAGTCCACCGCGGTCAGGTCGATCACCAATGCCTTCGGCGTGCGTTCCAGCGCGTCGTTGACGGCGGCGTCGAAGTCGCCGACGGTGGCCAGGTCGACGTCACCGCCGACCGTGAGCACCGCGATTCCATCCTGGTCGGTGGCCGAGATGGTGATCGGTTCGTTGCCTGACAACGTTGCCCTCCAGTTGCGCCGCACGATGGCGGGGATGCCCGAGCTTAACCCCCTGTCCTGGGGTGTACCTTGTCGCGCTGCCGGACGCGGCGCGAATCTGCGCTTCGACCATGTCCGCACAGCCGCGCAGGATAATCTCGGCAGCAGACTCGTGCGATAACGTGCCGCTGACCCGCGGCAGCCTGGAGGTTCGATGTCCGATCCGTCGACTGACTTTGCCGGTGCCGGTATCGCCGCTGCATCCTCGGCTATTTCCTCCGAGGGGTTGCTTCCCCAGCTGGTGCAGCATCTGCGGCAGAACCGCACCGTCCTTCGCGAAGAGTGGGCACGCCGCATCACCGAGGCGCAGCTGCTCACCGCGATGTCGCCGGAGGAGATCTTCTCCGAGGCCACCACGGTCTACGACAGTTACGTCGAGGTGCTCGAGACCGGCAGCGTCGAGGCGCTGCAGGACTACGCGCGCGACCTGTCCGAACGCATCATTCCGCGGGGTGTGGAGACCGACGAGGTCGTCGGCATCGTCCTGCTGCTGCGCGACGTGCTCGCCCGTTCGCTGTTCGAGAAGTACCAGACCGACTTCACGCTGCTCAATCGTGTGCTCGACGCCTACGAACCCGCGGCCAACCGGATCGCCAACACCGTGGCCGTCAGCTTCGTGCAGGAGCGCGAGCGCATCATCCGTCAGCAACAGGAGGCCATCCGGGAGCTGTCGACACCCGTGCTACAGGTGCGCGAGCAGCTGCTGATCCTGCCGATCATCGGCGTGCTCGACAGTCAGCGCGCCCGCCAGGTCACCGAACAACTGCTGCGCGCGATCCGGGCCAACCGCGCCAAGGTCGTCGTCATCGACATCACCGGTGTGCCGACCATCGACTCCACCGTCGCCAACCACCTGGTACAGACCGTCGACGCGTCCGGCCTGATGGGTGCGAGCGTGATCATCACCGGTTTGTCGTCGGAGATCGCGTTGACGCTGGTGACCATCGGACTGGACCTGTCGAAGATGAACGCCGTCGGCGACCTGCAGGGTGGCATCGAAGAGGCCGAGCGCCTGCTGGGCTACGAGGTCACCCGAACCGGCGACCAGCTCGGGTGAGAGAGCACTAGGGCGGGCGTCACATGCCAGTTCCCATCCTCAAGCAAGGCACCATCTTGATCGCGTCGGTGCAGGCGGCGCTGTCGGACTCCGACACCGAACAACTCCAGCACGATCTGATGGAACGCGTAAGCCGGTTCCGGGCGCACGGCATCATCGTCGACGTCACCGCGATCGACGTGATGGACTCGTTCGCCGCGCGGTCGCTGCGCACGATTGCCCACATGACGCGGCTGCGCGGCGCCGACACCGTCATCGTCGGCCTGCAGCCCGAGGTGGCGTTCGCGATGGTCCAGCTGGGTCTGGCGTTCGACGACATGTACACCGCGCTCGATTTGGAAGAGGGGCTGGCTCTGCTCACTCGACAACTGGAGAGCCGCAAACCGACGATCGGGCGCGACAGTGCGGACTGATTTCGTGGTCGACATCGACGATCCTGACGACATCGTCGCCGCTCGCCAGGCCGGGCACGCACTGGCCCGTCAGCTCGGCTTCTCGCTGACCGACGTCACGATGATCGCGACCGCGATCTCCGAAATCGCCCGCAACATCACGAGTTACGCCGGCCGCGGAGAGATCCGCGTCGGGGTGCAATACCGCGACGGCAAACAGGCGCTCGTGGTGCGCGCCGAGGACGACGGGCCGGGCATCGTCGACGTGGAGCGGGCGCTCGAGGACGGCTACTCCACCGGTCGCGGGCTGGGCCTCGGGCTGCCGGGCGCACGACGGCTGATGGACCGGCTGCATGTCGAGTCGGAGCCCGGTAAGGGCACCACCGTCGAGATGTGGAAATGGATTCCCTCCCGTGTTTAGGAACGGCCGGTTCGGCCCGATCGAATGGGCGGCCACTCGTCGGCCGCGACCCGACGAAAGCGTGTGCGGTGACCTACCCGTCGCGCTGGAAATCGGCACTGGCGCCGCGTTGTTCGGCGCGCTCGACGGGTTGGGACACGGCGAGCCCGCCGCAGCCGCGGCCCAGTGCGCCGCCGAGGTGCTCGAAAGGGCGCGCGCCGAACCGCTCGACGTAGTGGTGCAGCTGTGTCACCGGGCGCTGACCGAGACCCGCGGCGTGGCGATGACGTTGGCACGCATCGACTTCGACACCGACACGATGAGCTGGATCGGGATCGGCAACGTCGCCGCCAACCTCGTCGCCAAGGGGCCAACGGGCGCCGAGATGCGATCGTCGGTGTTTCTCGCCGGTGGCATCGTGGGCTACCGGATGCCGCAACCGCTGTTGACCCACCAGGTGGGGATCACCCCGGGCGACCTGCTGGTGGTCGCCAGCGACGGAATCTCCGCACGCTACGTCGACAGCATCGACTTCAGCGCTCCTGCAACCGAAATCGCCCAGCAGATCCTCGCCGATCACAGCAGGGAGGTCGACGACGCGCTGGTACTCGCCGCGCGTCATCGAGGGTCGACATGAGCGACTTCTACGACGACTACGCCGACGCGCTCGCCGCCTATCTCCGGACCGGCGATGAGGCGAGCCTGGCGGTGGGACACGATCTCGGGCGCCGCGCGCTCGGCGAGCGCAGAAGTGTGCTCGAGATCATCGAGAATCACTTCCGGTTGGTTCAGCGCGTCCTCCCGGATGAGCAGCCAGATCCCGCCACCGCCCTGCACTTTTTGTTGCAGGCGCTGGCGGCTGTCGATGTGGCGACACGCGGGTTTCTCGACGGCACAGCACGTTACGAGCAGCAGCGGGCCCGCGCCGACACGCTGGCCGACCGCGACGAATTCCGCAGCGCACTGGTGAACTCGCTCCAAGAAGGCTTCTTCGTCGCTGACCAGACCGGGACCGTGGTCGAGATGAACGACGCCTTCGCCGAGATCACCGGATACGGGCCCGACGGCATGCCGTATCGAATGCCGCATCCATGGGTCGACGACGAGGCCGACGCGGACGCACGGTGGTCGCAGCTGCGCGTCGACGGCGGAGTCACCGCAGAAACCCCCATTCGGCACAGGGACGGACACCGCAAGTACGTCGTAGTCGCCGTCAACGAGGTCAAGGCTCAGGACCCCGACCGCCACGCCTACGTGGGCACCATCCGTGACATCACCTCCGCGCACGCAGCTACGGAGCGCGAGCGGGCGGTGGCGCGGCTGGCCACCGCGGTCAGTGTGGCCAAGAGTGTCGATGAGGTGCTGTCGATCATGTTGGCGCAGTGTCGCATTCGGCTCGATGCACGCCGTCTGATGGTCGCCATCTGGCAGAAGGACGACGGCGACCCGACGGTTCATGTGGCGGGGGACCCGCACGTGCCGAGCTGGCAGGAGCTCGATCCCGACTGGCGCCGCACATTCGAGGACGCCCGAGACTGGTTACCGCTGACCGTGACTCCCGTCGGCGCGGCGCCCAGCGCGGGCACGACGCGCGGCTTCGTCGCGGTACTGTCAGGCGCCCGCGACGTCGTGTGGTGCCTCGAGCACAACGCTGCGCGTCGCGTCAGCGCAGAGGACAGGCACCTGGTGACCGCGTTGGTGGGCCACCTCAGCCTGGCGATGCAGCATGTCCGCCAGTTCGAGAACTCTCGTAAGACTTCGCTGACCCTGCAGCGTTCGATGCTCGCGCCCAGCGCGCTGCTTCCCGGATTCGCGGTCCGCTACGAGCCGGCGGTACAGCCGCTCGAGATCGGCGGCGACTTCTACGATGTGCTCGAACTCCCCGGACACCGGATCGGCATCGTCGTCGGTGACTGCGTGGGCCGTGGCCTGCCCGCGGCCGCGGTCATGGGCCAGCTACGCGCGTCGGCGCGCGCGCTGCTGCTGACCGGAGCCGAACCTGCGACGGTGCTCACCCAGCTCGACGCGGTAGCTGCGCTGATCCCGGATGCGTTTTGTACCACCGTTTTCGTGGCGATCGTCGACACTGACGCGGGGATGGTCCGGTACAGCAACGCCGGCCACGTACCACCCGTGCTCACCGCGGGCCCCTCGGCACGTGAACTGCTGACCGACGGGCGTTCGGTGCCGCTGGCCGTCCAGTGCGACGACCCTCGCCCCCAGGCGGCGCGACCGCTGGCGGCGCGGTCCACACTGTTGATCTACACCGACGGGCTCGTCGAGCGGCGCACCATCGCCATCGACAACCAGATCGACCTCGTCGCCGGGCTGGTGGCCGACAACGCGGACCTGCCGGTCGAAACGGTGGCCGACATCGTGCTTAGCACGCTGGCACCTGAACAGGGCTACGACGACGACGTCGCGATCGTCATCTACCGCCACGCGCACGCGCACGCGCCGCTCGTCATCGACACGCCCGCAGACGCCCGACAATTGACCGACATCCGGCATCGGCTGTCCGCGTGGCTGGCGACGATCGGGGTAACGGAGGAACGCTCGGCTGACATCGTCCTCGTCGTCAACGAGGCGTGCTCCAACTGCGTCGAGCACGCCTACCGGGGACGCGATCGGGACCGGATGTGCATCCAGGCCACGGAGCGCGACGCCAATGTCGTGGTGAGCGTGTCCGACTCCGGCTCGTGGAAGAAACCGCCGGCCGATCCCGGCACACGCGGACGCGGACTGCCGCTGATCCACGCGGTCAGCGACGACGTGACTCTGGAAGGCACCGAAGAAGGGACCACCATCGCGATGACCTTCCGTCTCTCGGACGGCCCGCAGCCGTGAGCGACCAGTTTCGGCTCCACGCCGCGAAGGCCGAGCAGTCCCCGGTCGTGGTCGCGACGGGCGAGATCGACCTGGCCAACGTCGACGCCTTTCAGGCCGTACTCGACCGCGCAGCTGCCGACAACGCCATGATCACTGTCGACCTGTCGCGGGTGTCCTATTGCGACAGCGCCGCGGTCAGGGCGTTATTCTCCGTCGCCGCCGACACCAAGCTGGCGCTCATCGTTCCCGCGCACGGGCCGATCACCACGCTGCTCGGCATCTCCGGCCTCGACCGGGTCGCGACGGTCACCGTGACCGACTGACGGCCGCCGCGCCGCGCCCCGCATGAGTGCGGGTGATCGCAGGCGCGTTGTAGCCGGCGTCGGCGACGGCCCGCCGCACGGCGTCGTCGACAGCGCCGACCGTGTCGTCGGCGACCAACGCGATCACACACCCGCCGAAGCCGCCGCCGGTCATCCTCGCGCCGAGCGCGCCCGCTTCCACCGCGGTGTCGGCGATCAGATCGATGTGGTCGGTCGTGATCTCGAAGTCGTCGCGCATGGACGCCTGCGAGGCCGTCAGCAGCCGGCCGACCTGCCCGAAGTCGGAGTCCTCCAATGCCGCAACGACTTCGAGGGTGCGCTGGTTATCGGTGAGGATGTGGCGGGCACGCCGCCGCTCGACGGGATCGGCCAGGCGGTCCAGCACCTCGACCCCCTCGTCCTGCACCTCGCGCAGCGACGAGACCCCCAGCTGCTCGGCGGCGCGTTCACAGGCGGTGCGCCGCGCGGCGTACTCACCGCCGGCATGGCGATGCGGCGCGCGCGAATTGATGAGCAGCAGGCCGATGCCCGCAGAATCGGGGTCGAAGTACACCGGTTCGACGCTGGTCTTCTTGAAATCGATCAGCAGCGCCCGTTTCGCCTCGCCGAACAGTGCGGCGAGCTGGTCCATCAATCCTGTTGGCGCACCGACGTACTCGTTCTCGGCCCGCTGCGCGATGCGCGCCTGCGCGATGCGGTCGATCGGCAGATCCGCGGCGGTGACCAGTGCGCCGAGTACCGCGCACTCCAGCGCGGCCGACGACGAAACCCCTGAGCCCACCTCGACCTCACTGGTGATACTCATCGTGCCGCCGCGAACCTCGTGGCCCGCACCGCGCAGCGCCCACACCACGCCGGCCACATAGGCAGCCCAGCCTTCGACGGCTCCCGGCGCGGTGTCCAGCGCAATCGTCACCTCACCGTCTTCGCGGTCGCTTCGCACGACGATGCGGTCCGTATCCGTCGGCGAGTAGCTGACGACGGTGCGCTCCGGCAGGGCGATCGGCAGTGCGAATCCCAGGTTGTAGTCGGTGTGTTCACCGATCAGGTTGATCCGGCCCGGCGCGGCGTAGACGACCTCCATCACAGCTCCCGCAACCGTTTCGCCACGCTCTCGGGCGTCACATCACTGATGAATGCGTCCATTGCCGACTCCGAGCCTGCGAGGAACTTCAATTTGGTGTCGCTGCGGCGGATCGACATCAGCTCGACGTGAAAGTAGCCCTCCCGTTGTTCGTCGGTGTCGGCGTACTGGTGCAACGCCGAGATGTAGGGCAGCGGAGTGGAATACATCCGGTCGAATCGACCGAGGATCTCGGTGTAGATCTCGGCGAATCCGTCCAGTTCAGGCTCGGTCAGCTCAGTGAGGTTGTGGACGAAGCGGTTCGGATAGATGTGCACCTCGACGGGCCAGCGCGCGGCGAACGGGACGAACGCAGTGAACGAGTCGGTGCGTGCGACTATGCGCTGCCCGTCGGCGATCTCGCGGGTGATGAGGTCGGCGAAAAGGTTGGTGCCGGTACGGGCCCTGTGTGAGCGCGCCTGGTCGAGCATCATCGCCGCGCGCGGCGCCAGGAACGGATACCCGTAGATCTGGCCGTGCGGGTGAGTCAGCGTCACACCGATCTCCTCCCCGCGGTTCTCGAAGCAGAACACGTGCGCGATGCCGGGACGGGACATCAGATCGGCCGTGCGGTGCCGCCACGCGTCGACCACCAATCTGGCTTGGGCAGTCGGTAATTGAGCGAACGAGCCGGTGTGGTCGCTCGAAAAGCAGATGACCTCGCAGCGCCCGTGGCCCGGTGCGGACGTCGACAAGTCGTCGTTCAGCGGGGGCAGGACGAACGGTGCGGTACCCGCGCCGGACAGGCTCGGGAACCGGTTCTCGAAGACGACGACGTCGTAGTCGGGCGCGGGGATTTCGCTGGTGAGTCCGGACGGACCGGGGCACAGCGGGCACGCCTCGGCGGGCGGCTTGTACGTGCGGTCCTGGCGCAGCGCGGCGATGATCACCCACTGGCCGGTCGTGCGGTCGAACCGCAACTCCGACCGCTGATCCGTCCGCTCGGGCAGCGGCCGCCGATCGGGCACGGGCGCGGGCGGGTGCTCCGGCAGCGAGAAGAAGAACAGGTCGCGGCCGTCGGCGAGCGGCCAGTGGGTCGGCTCCGCGGTCATGGCGTGTCCACCACCTCAGCAATCGACAGGGTGCCGACCTGCGCGGTGATCACGGCGCGGTCCTCGACGGCCAAACCGTTGTCGACGATCAACGTGTGCACCTGGGGCAGGCGGGCGAAGACGTTGGTGCCGACCTCGCCGAACTTCGTGTGGTCGGCGAGCACGATCAGCCGGTCACAGACCCCGATCAGCGTTCGATTCGTCTGCGCCTCAGCCATATTCGGAGTCGTCAGGCCCGCCTCTGGATCGAGACCGTGCACGCCGAGATAGGTCGCATCGACCCGGAACGACGCGATCGCGGCATCGGCGATCGGCCCGACGAGGGCGTCCGACGGGGTGCGGACCCCGCCGGACAGATACACCTGCGGTGCGTCGTCGGCGCCGGGTTCGGTCAGCACCTGGAACACGCTGACGGAGTTGGTGATCACGGTGATCGACGTCCGGTGCCGCAACCGCCTGGCGAGCTCGGTGGTGGTGGTCCCTGCGCTGATCGCAATCGTCATGCCGTCTTCGACGCTCGCGGCCGCAACCGTTGCGATCGCGGCCTTTTCAGCGCGCTGCTGCGCGGCCTTCACCGACGACCATGGTTCCTCGCCGCGGTTGTGCCGGACCACCGCTCCGCCGTGCACCTTGCGTAGCAGGCTTTGCGCATCGAGCGTGTCCAGGTCGCGGCGCACGGTCATCTCCGACACATCGAGCTCGGCCGCGAGGTCGGCGACCCGGACCGCGCCGCCGGCGTGCAGCGCCCGCAGAATCGCGTCACGGCGTTCGGCGGCGAGCATCGACGATTCCTCCGAGCAAACTCAGTCCGGTTCAGGAATCGCACATTATCAAACAGATATTCACAATCTTGCCGAATATGCCCCCTTCTGCTGTTAGTTTCTGCTTGATTTTGACCGAACTTGTGCAGGCTCCGACAAGAAGTTGGTGAACCGTGCTGCGACTGAACCTCGGCTGGCTCGACTACGTGCTCGTCGCGATCTACTTCGTTTTCGTGCTGGGCATCGGCTTCATCGCCCGCAGTCAGATCTCGTCGAGCCTGGACTTCTTCCTGTCCGGCCGCCGATTGCCGGCGTGGGTCACCGGCCTGGCATTCATCTCCGCCAACCTCGGCGCGGTCGAGATCATGGGTATGGCGGCCAATGGCGCCCAGGTGGGCCTGTCGACCATGCACTACTACTGGATCGGCGCGGTCCCGGCCATGCTGTTCCTCGGCGTGGTGATGATGCCGTTCTATTACGGCTCGAAGGTGCGAAGCGTTCCGGAATTCATGCGCAGGCGCTTCGGCACCGGTGCGCACCTGGTCAACGCGATCAGTTTCGCGACCGCGCAGGTGTTGATCGCCGGCGTCAACCTGTTCCTTCTGGCAACGGTGATCAACGCTCTGGTCGGCTGGCCGCGGTGGGTGTCGTTGATCATCGCCGCCATCGTCGTGCTCAGCTACATCACGCTCGGCGGGTTGTCTGCCGCGATCTACAACGAAGTGCTGCAGTTCTTCGTCATCCTGGCGGCGCTGGTGCCGCTGACCGTCTTCGGGCTGATCCGCGTCGGCGGCTGGGACGGCCTCAAGGAGAAGATGATCGACACCGTGTCCGACGGCAAGGTGAGCGCGACCGTGTCCGAGCAGATCACGACGTGGCCGGGCAATGCGTTGTCGGGCTTCGAGAGTCCGGTGTGGTCGGTGATCGGCATCGTGTTCGGCCTCGGGTTCGTCCTGTCGTTCGGGTATTGGACGACCAACTTCGTCGAGGTGCAGCGCGCGATGGCCTCGAACTCGATCTCCTCGGCGCGGCGCTCGCCGATCATCGCGGCGTTCCCGAAGATGTTCATTCCGTTCGTGGTCATCGTGCCCGGCATGATCGCCGCCGCCGCGATCGGCGACATGATCAACCTGAAAACCGGTGGCGACAGCGACATCACGTACAACGACGCGATGCTGCTGATGATCAGGGAGATCCTGCCCAACGGCCTGCTGGGCGTCGCGGTCGCCGGTCTGCTGGCCTCGTTCATGGCCGGCATGGCCGCCAACATCTCCGCGTTCAACACGGTGTTCAGCTACGACATCTGGCAGCAGTACATCGTCAAGGAGAAGCCCGACGACTACTACACGCTGGTCGGGCGCCTCGCCACCGTCGCCGCGACGATCATGGCGATCTTCACGGCATTGATCGCGGCCGGTTACTCCAACCTGATGGACTACCTGCAGACGCTGTTCGGTTTCTTCAATGCGCCACTGTTCGCCACTTTCATCCTCGGCATGTTCTGGAAGCGGATGACCCCCACCGCGGGCTGGATGGGCTTGGTGGCCGGAACGCTCTCGGCTGTAGGTGTTTTCATTCTGGGCGAGTCGGGCGTCATCGACCTGCCTGGCCAAGGTGTGCCGTTCGTCGCGGCCTCTGCCGCATTCGTCGTCGACATCATCGTCAGCGTGCTGGTCACCATGGTGACCACGCCGAAGCCGGCGTCGGAACTGGTCGGCCTGGTGTACTCCGAGACGTCGAAGGACGTCTTCCGCGACACCGAGAGTGCCGGAAAATCGTGGTACTACAAGCCGGTACCACTGGCCACGGTCGCGCTGATCATGACCATCATCCTCAACATCGTCTTCCACTAGAGCGTCTGGAGATCCGATGCCCAGCAGCAAGCTGACTCAAATATTCGACATCCGCAATGTCATCGGTGCGCTGATGGCGATCTACGGCGTGGTGCTGACGATCGCCGGCTTCGTGCCCGCTCTGCTGCGGGAACGGGACAAGGGCGCGAGCAACAACCCGGTGGATCTCTACTTCGGCACCGAAGCGAACTGGTGGGTCGGGCTCGCGCTGCTCGCCGTTGCGGCCGTGTTCTTCGCGTGGGCGGCACTGCGGCCCGTGAAGGAGGAGGTCATCGAGGAGGTCATCTCGGACGAGCAGTCGGGTTCCGCGTCGCCATAGCGGCTTCGAGTTCCTCCTCCAGCGCGCCCTCCTCGCGGCCCAACGCGATGGTCGCCGCGGCCATCGCGGTGATCGCGACGGTGATGGCCACTGCCTTCAGGCCGTTGACCGTCATGTGCTCCCCAAGCACCACCGCACCGAGGGCCACCGCGATGACGGGTTCGAGCACCAACATCGTCGGCACCGACGTCTGCAACGAGCCGGCGTGAAAGGCGCTCTGCTGCAGCAGCACCGCGATGATGCCGAGCACCACGAGCAGATACACCACCGGTGTCGTCAGCACCGTGCGCAGGCCGTCGTGCGTCAGCAGGTGCATCACCAGCTTGGTGAGCATCGCGACGACACCGAACAGCACCCCGACCGCGACCGCCAGCAGCACCGCACGCTTCCAGCCGGCGGTGCGCACGGCGACGATCACGCATGCCAGCACTGCCGCGGTGCAGATCACCGCGGTCAGTGCCGTCGTGGGAACCGACGCCTCATAGTCACCGGGGCGGGTCTTGGCCAACAGCACGAACACCGCGAGCGCCGCGGTCAGCAGGACGGCCCAAAGCCATTCGCCGCGCGTGACTTTCCTCTTCGCCAGGCGTGCACTCATCGGCAGCGCGAACAACAGCGCGGAGACCAGGATCGGCTGCACCAGAAGTAATGAGCCGTAGGCCAGTGCGAGCGCCTGGAACGCGAAGCCGAGTACCGCCGCGGCGGTGCCCGCCCACCACAGCTTGCTGCGTAGAAGCGTCGCCACCATCGTGGTGCTCACACCGTGTTCGGGCGGAACATTCATGGTTGCGCGTTGCCGGACCACGATGCCGATCGCCAGGAAGAGCGCGGCGAGCAGCGCGAGCAGCACGACAAGACCCTGGCCTACCAAAGCATCAGCTCCTCTCGGACCACGGCCTGCACTAAGGACAACATATGGGGCGCGGCGTCGCGGAGCCAAAGCGCCGGTGAGTTTTGGTGTCCCGCGCAGTGGGCATTAACGGTCCATGAATCTGCGGCGGTTGATCTTGCTCGTGGGAGCGGTCGTGTTGGTCATCGGGGTCATCGGTCTGTTGATGCCGGTGTCGATACCCGGACCGGACAACCAGAAGATCGGCTGCGGCAACGCGGTGGCGGCGGACACGTCCAGTGCTCAGCAGGCGGACAACCGCAATCCGGTGAACCTGCCGATTCTCAACGAGCTCGTCCCGCACACCGACTACGCGGCGCAGTGTCAGTCGGCGGTGGGCGATCGGCGGACGTGGACCATCCCGGTCGCGGTGATCGGCCTGGTAGTGCTGCTCGGCTCGTTCTTCGTGGGTGGCCGGGCAGGCGGCGTCCGCACCCGCTAGCTGGCTTCGCGGTCGCCCACCAGGTGCAGCTTCGGCTGCTGGTGCTCCGGCGCGATCTTGTCATTGACGGTCGCCACGACAGAGTCGACGCGGCTGACCGCACGGTCGCACAACCCGCGCACCTTGTCGCTGGCGACGTCGACCTCGTCGACCGCGCTGAGTAGGTAAGCCCGCACATTGAGCCGCAGGCGTTCGCCGGCGTACCGCGCCCGGCGGCGCAACCGATCGTCGATCTCCACGGAGACGTAGGGAAGCACTCGAAGCTTCATGTGCCCACAGTAGCCAAGGCGGCCCGTGATCGGGAGTGAGCGTTGCGCCGGGCCCGGGCCGGGTTTTGTTCGGGGACACACTGCATTCTTCTTGACCCTCCCCCAAGGGGAGACCAGACCCTGGACCCATGAGCACAGTTGATTGGAGCGAGGGAATCAGGACGTCGCTGGACGACCTGCCGGCAGTGGTGGCGACGTATCTCGACGCGCATCGTCAGCACGACGTCGCGACGGCGATCTCGACGTTCACAGCCGATGCCGCCGTGACCGACGAGGGCCATACCTACCGCGGTCGCGAGGAGATCGGGACCTGGCTGGGCCGTGCGGCAAGCCAGTACACGTTCACCACGGACTTCACCGGTGCCACCACGATCGGCGCTGCGCACGTCGACGTGGTCGCCCATCTCGAAGGTGACTTTCCCGGCCGGGTGGCCGACCTTCACTTCCGCTTCCTTCTGGAAGGCACGTCGATCAGCCGACTGGTGATCGAGCCATGAGCCCCGCAATGACGAGGAACTGGTTCATCACCGGCGGCACGCCAGGCGGATTCGGGATGGCCTTCGCCGAGGCCGCATTGGACATCGGAGACCGGGTGGTGCTCACCGCTCGGCGACCTGCGGAACTGGCCGAGTGGGCGCAGACGCACGGCGACCGCGTGCTCGTCCTGCCACTGGATGTCACCGACGCGGGCGAGGTGCAGAAGGCGGTTGGGGCGGCCGAGAAGCGCTTCGGCGGCATCGACGTGCTGGTCAACAACGCCGGCCGCGGCTGGTACGGGTCGATCGAGGGGATGAACGAGGCCGCGGTGCGCGCAATGTTCGAGCTGAACTTCTTCGCCGTGCTGTCGGTCGTCCGGGCAGCGCTACCGGGCATGCGTGCCAGGGGCGACGGGTGGATCATCAACATGTCCTCCGTCGCGGGCCTGCGGGGTGTCACCGGATTCGGTTACTACAGCGCAACCAAGTTCGCCGTGGAAGCGGTCACCGAGGCACTCCGTGAGGAGGTGGCCCCGATGGGGGTCCGAGTGATGGCGGTCGAGCCCGGAGCTTTTCGCACCCGCGCTTACGCGGGCTTCGCCGACGAACCCATCGAAGAAGCAATCGCCGAGTACCGGCCCATGCTGGAGGAGGTCCTCGCCGCGATGATCGCCCAGGACGGCAAGCAGCCCGGTGATCCCCGGCGCGGGGCCCGCGCGGTGATTGCGGCGATGGCCCAGAACCCGCCGCCCCGACGGCTGGTCCTCGGCAGCGAGGGCTTCGACGCCGTCGTCGCGACGCTCGAGGACTCACTGGCCGAGATCCGCGCGCGCGAAACGCTTTCCCGCGGAGCGGACTTCTCGGCCGAGTCGTAAATCAGCCGGGACCCTCGACGCGTGCGCCGAGCTGATCGATCAAGGAATACAGGTTGGCGACGCCCCAGTGTTCGACGATGCGCCCATCGCGGACCCGCATCGCGTCGACGGTCTCGAACCGAACGCTGCGTCCGGTCGGTGCGATGCCGAGAAAGTCGCCGCGATGCGTTCCGTGATACGTCTTGAACGTGGTTACGAGGTCGCCTTCGACTGCCTGCCAATGGATTTCGGGTCGGAAGTCGGGGAACGCATCGCGCAGTCGGCGATACAAGACACGGACGCCGTCCTTGTCGGGCGTCGTGCCCGGCTGCGGGGTGTGGTCAACGAAGTCGTCGGCGAACAGCTCTTCGAACAGGTCGAAATCGCCTTGCCCCTGGACTTCCTCGGTGTTGCGGCGCACCACAGCGATGGCGCGCTCCCCCAGTTCGTCGCGTGTCATCGGTCTGAGGCTCCGTGTGGTTCCGGTGTCTGATCGGCCATGTCCAACTCCCCTTCGTGCCAGTTCGCCAGAAGCCGGAGCGCGGTGTCGGAGGCCGACCCCGGCTCGGTGGTGTAGACGATCAGCGTCTGGTCCTCATCGCCGCTCGGGTTGAGCGCCTGATACCGAACGGTGAGGTCGCCGACGACGGGGTGGTGATATCCCTTGGTTCCCGTCGTGCGGCGCTGCACGTCGTGGCGTGGCCACCAGGTCCGGAACTCCTCGGAATGGATCGACAGTTCCCCGATGAGCTCCGAGAGCTTCGGATCGTCGGGGTGCCTGCCCGCGTCGTCGCGCAGCATCGCCACCGTGTCGATCGCCACCTGCTTCCAGTCTTCGTAGAGTTCGCGCGCGTGCGGGTCCAGAAACACGAAGCGGGCCTGATTGCGTTGCGGCGCAGGCAGGCGAAGGAAATCGGTGATGAGCGCGCCGGCGAGCCGGTTGTGTGCCAGGACGTCAAGCCGGCGGCCCAGGATGAAGGCCGGTGAGGAGGCGGCGTCGAGCCGGTCGAGCAAATGCAACGAGGCGGGGTCGACGTGCTGCGGACGAGGGCGGCTACGGCGCTTGGCAGGCTGCGGGCGCCCGAGCCGGTGCAGGTGGTCGCGTTCGGCGTCGTTCAACTGCAACGCGGTGGCCAGCGCGTCCAGGACGTCGACCGAGGCGCTGCGGCTGCGGCCCTGTTCAAGGCGCGTGTAGTAGTCGACACTCACCCCGGCCAGTTGGGCCAGTTCCTCGCGACGCAGACCCGGCACCCGCCTGCGGACGAATTCGCCGCGCAGGCCGACGTCCTCGGGGGTGAGCCGGGCCCGCCGGGTGCTGAGGAACCCCGCCAGGTCCGAAAGGTTGTCGTTCACGTCCCCAGTCTGACGGGCATTGCGGGCCCCGGCATCCGCAAGGGTGGCCCATTTCGTCCCCCGATGAGCTGGGCACGTCTGAGCACGTCGACGGCGGCCTGGAACTGGTTGCTTGGAATGCAAGCGATCCACTCGACGAAGGGAAGACGACATGTCCACAGTCATCGACTCCAACCCGCTGGCCGGCCGCACCGCCGTGGTGACCGGGGCGTCCAGCGGCATCGGTGAGGCCACTGCCTTGCGGCTCGCCGGCCTCGGCGCCACGGTAGCCGTCGCGGCCCGCCGCAAGGACAACCTCGACGCGCTCGTCGAGCGCATCGACGCCGCCGGTGGCACCGCGCTCGCTGTGCCGCTCGACGTCACCGATCGCGACGCCGTCACCGCTGCAGCCGAGCGGGTGTCGGCCGAACTCGGACGCGCGGACCTGGTGTTCGCCAACGCGGGCGTGCAACTCGTCTCGGCCATCGACGATCTCCAGGTCGACGACTGGCAACGCCAGATCGACCTCAACATCACCGGCGTGATGAACACGATCGGGGCATTCGTCCCGCACCTCGTCGCCGCAGCCGAAGCGGGCGGACCGGCGGACCTCATCACCACGTCGTCGATCGCCGCGACGCGGGTGCTCGAGAAATTCTCCGTGTACTCGGGGACGAAGGCCTACCTGAGCCAGTTGACGCGGTTGCTCCGGGTCGAACTCGGCCGCAAGATGGTCCGCGTCTCGACCGTCGAACCGGGCATGGTCGACACCGAACTGCCCGACCACGTGACCGACCCCGATGCCAGCAAGCTGATGGCCGACCTGATCAGTGACATCGACGTGCTCAGTCCGGCCGACGTCGCCGAGACGGTCGCGTTCATCGCCTCTGTGCCACGGCACGTCAACCTCACCGAGATCACCATTCTGCCTACCCAGCAAGCCATTTGAGACTCGCCATCACGGCGAAGAGAGAATGAAGAACATGTCCGACAACACCAAGGTCGTTCTGATCACCGGCGCCAGCAGCGGCATCGGCGAAGCCACCGCGCTGCGGTTGGCACGCGATGGCCACCACGTCTTCCTGGGCGCCAGAAGAACCGACCGGCTCGAGGAGCTGTCCGCTCGGATCACCGATGCCGGAGGGCAGGCGGCATTTCAGCGCCTCGACGTCACCGATGCCGCCGACGTCGAACGCTTCGTCCAGGCGGCCCGGGACCTCTACGGACGGGTCGACGTCATCGTCAACAACGCGGGCGTCATGCCGTTGTCACCGTTGGCCGCTCGTAAGGTCGACGAGTGGGACCGCATGATCGACGTCAACGTCCGGGGCGTCCTGCACGGAATCAGCGCGGTGCTACCCGTCATGGCGGCCCAAGGTGGCGGACACGTCGTCAACGTCGCCTCGGTGGGCGCCTACGAAGTGGTGCCCACCTCGGCGGTGTACAGCGCCACCAAGTTCGCCGTGCGGGCGATCTCCGAGGGTCTTCGACAGGAGTCGGACGGTGACATCCGGGTGACGCTGATCTCCCCTGGAGTCACCGAATCCGAACTGGCGGAGTCGATCTCGGACTCGGGGGCCCGCGAGGCGATGAAGGCGTACCGCTCGGTCGCGCTACCGGCATCGGCGATCGCCGACGCGATTGCCTACGCCGTGGCACAGCCTCAGGAAGTCGATGTCAACGAGATCATCGTGCGGCCCGCAGCGAGCGCGCAGTAGGTCACGACCGAAGCTGCGGCTCGACCGCCGCGGCGAGTCGAAAGACCGGCCAGCCGATCTCCGTGCGCCACTCGGCGGGGTCGGCGGTGTCGCGCGGCCCCACCCGATAGACCTCGTGAATCGGTCCGTCAACCGTCAGGGCGTGCTCGACCACCCAGGCGCCGAGGCGGCCGTAGGTGACGTCGATGTCGTCGTGCGGCCCGGCGTGCACGGCGATGGCGAGGTCGGCAGGCGGGAGGTCGACGACCTCGATCCGACCATTCGGGTGGGGCGCACGGACGGGCCGGAAGACGGTCATCGTCCCGACTCCGTGGGTGAACAGCTCGTTGGCGTACTGCCCGCCCGGTGGCCCCGTACGTTCCGCCGGCGGGAAAGTCGCATCCAGTTCCGTCATCGCGGAGTCATACCAGAGAAGCGAATCCTCAAGTCGGACGTGGCCGTTGATCGCAGCCACGGCGCGGCCGCGGACCGTACGCAACTCGACGGGCAAGTCGGCGGGAGTGGGGCGCAGCAGCCGCCGTAGGGAAAGGACCGCGGCACGGGTTCGTTCGAGTTCGGCTTCGAGGCGCTGCAGATGCCCTTCGATCACCTCGGCGCGCTCATGCGGATCGTCGGTGCCGAGAACGGTCTCGACCTCGGCCAGGGGCACGTCGAGTTGGCGAAGCCGATGAATGACCTGCGCGGTGGGAATCTGGTCGGGTGTGTAGTAGCGGTAGCCGGTGAACGGGTCGACCGTGGCGGGCTCGAGGAGCCCGGCCTCGTGGTAGCGGCGCAATGTCCGCACACTCAGGTGGGTCAACGTCGCGAACTCGCCGATGGTCAATCCGGATGGCATGACGCCCAGTCTGCCTCGGTCCTTGACCCTCCCCCTGGGGGAGGACGGACCGTCTAGCCATGGGCAATCTGCGAGTCGAGGCACCGGACTCGAGGACACGGCGCTGCGCCGCTACCTCGCCCGCAGCACCAGTACCTACGACCACCTGCGGGTGCGCGACGGTCGACACCCATGCCGCGGTGATCATGACCGGCGAGAAGGCCGGCCCGCGTGACTGGACCCGATCGTCTCGATTATCGCGGGATCGCCGGTCTGTTACCTGCGTTGACGCCGACGTTTTTTGGACGATATAGTTCAGTTAATCGACAGTGAGGAATAACATCATGACGTCACATTGGGGTCGCCGCCTCGCCGCAGGCGCGGGCGGTATCGCGATCGTCGCGATGGTCGGACTGACGGCGTCCTGCGCACAGGAGGAAGACGCGCCGGAGGAGACGACCACGACGACCACCACGACGACGACCTCGGAGGCACCGGCGACCACGCCCGCGCCTGCCGAACCGACGGAGAAGGCGCCGCGCATCGAGCCGGGCCCCAACCCGTTCTCGCCGACGGTTCACGCGCCGCCGGCGCCGACCGCCATCCCCGGCGACAATTAGCAGCCGTCGTCGCGGCCGCCGTCAGGACACGGGTTCTGTGGCGGCCGCGAACGACGCCACGTGGCCGATCGCCATGTTCAGCGCGGCTTGCATCAAGCGCGGGTCGCGACCGGTCTGCGACAGCAGGTAACCGCCTTCCACCGCGGCAAGTAAACCTGTTGCGAGAGCGCGAATATCGGCATCCTCTCGCAGTATCCCTGTGTCTCGCATGCGCTCCAGCGCAGCAGCGAGCAGGGCCCGCCATTCGTTGAAATACTCCGACAGCGAGGCGCGCGCTCTGTCGTCGGTGTCCGACAATTCCGCAGCGAGAGAACCGAGTTCGCACCCCCAGAGCCCTCTGCGTAATGCGCATCGCTGCACCATCGCGTCGCGCCACTGGTACAAACCGCGGAACGAATCGACCTTCTCCAGGCGCAGCCGCTGCCAAGACAGCACCTCGTCAGCGCGCTGGGTGATGACCTCGTAGACCAGTTCGGCTTTGTCCTCAAAGTGTTGGTAGAACTGGGATTTGCTTGTCGCGCTGGCGGCCAGCACCTCGTCGATGGTCGTCGCCGCGACGCCCTGCACGTGCATCAGTTCGGCGGCCGCCAGCACGATGCGGTTGCGGGTCGCAGCGCCTCGAGAAGTCAGCCGGGGCCGCGGCGCTGGTTCGGATTGCGGCGGCACATGTTCACTGTAACGCTGCCGCTTCGCGCCGGTGGCCGGTCTGCGGAAGCGGCCGCGCCGCGGTCTCTCTCAGGGTCAGCACCGTGGTCAGCGAGACCACCGCGGCGACGATCAGGTAGAAGGCAGGCGCCAGAGAATTCTGCGTCTCGGCGGTCAGCCAGGTGACGATGTAGGGCGTCGTGCCGCCGAAGCCGGCGACGCAGATGTTGTAGCCCACCGAGAACCCGCTGTAGCGCACACGGGTTGCGAACAGTTCGACGCCTGCCGACACCGCAACCGAGACGTAGATCGACTCGATGGCCGCCAGGCCGCAGTGGGCGGCGATCGCGCCGATCAGCGAGCCCGAATTCAGCAGCAGGAACAACGGGTAGCCGAGGACGACGAACGCCACCGAACCGGCGATCAGCATCGGCTTGCGGCCGATCCGGTCGGACAACGCGGCGAAGGGAAGGATGAGCACGAGGGCGGCCACGCTGGCCAGGGTGATCGACACGAAGGCATTGGTCTTGGTGAACCCGAGGGTCTTGATGAAGTACGTCGGCAGGAACGTGAACACCACGTAGTAGCCGACATTGAAGACGATGAATAGCCCGATCACCTGAAGGATCGACCGCCAAGAGCCGGTCACCGCCTCCCGCAGGGCGGCCAGCGGCGACTTCGCGACCTGCTGGTTGCGGCTCAGCTCGGCGAACTGCGGGGTGTCGTCGAGGCGCAGACGGATGTAGAGGCCGACGAGGCCGAGCGGGCCCGCGATCAGAAACGGGATGCGCCAGCCGTAGCTCTCCATGGCGTCGGCGGGAAGCATCGCCTGCAACAGCGTCACGGTCACCGAGCCGAGCAGGAACCCGAGAACTCCGGACCAGGCCATGTAGGTGATGGTCACGCCGCGGCGCTTGTCCGAGGCGAACTCGGCGAGGTAGACGGCGCCGCCGCCGTATTCGCCGCCGGCGGAGAAGCCCTGCAGGCAGCGCAGGAACAACAGCAGCAGCGGTGCGGTGACGCCGATCGAGGCGTAGGTGGGCAGCAGGCCGATCGCGACGGTCGCGCCCGACATCAGCAGGATCACGACGGCGAGCACGCGCTGGCGTCCGATGCGGTCGCCGAGGGGCCCGAACACGAATCCGCCCAGCGGGCGCATGAAGAACGCCGCCGCGAAGATCGCGAACGTATTGAGCAGCGCTGCGGTCTCGTCACCCGACGGAAAGAAGTTCGCGGCGATGAATGTCGCCAGGAATCCGTAGATGGCGAAGTCGAACCATTCCACGGCGTTGCCGATCGATGCTCCGGTGACTGCCTTACGTACGTCGGAGGACATGGGTGATCCTTCAAATCGGGCGTCGCGCTAAGCATTTCGCTTACTTGTTACTGGTGGCACGGGTAAACATAGCGGTCGGGGTCGGTCGCGGCGATGAGTTGTGCCGGTTCGCGTGGTCTGTATCGGCATGGACCTACCACCGATCGTCACGCCGGAAGCCTGGGAGGCGGCCCGCCAGGAGCTACTGGTCAAGGAGAAAGAACACACTCGCGCCCGCGACGCGCTGGCCGCGCAGCGGCGCAGGATGCCACGGACGGCCATCGTCAAGGATTACCTGTTCGACGGGCCTACCGGTCCGGCGAGCCTGCAGGACCTGTTCGACGGGCGACGCCAACTGATCGTCTACCGGTTCTTCTACCAACCCGACGTCGACGGCTGGCCCGACTTGGGCTGCCCGGGGTGTTCACTGCTGGCCGATCAGGTGGCCCACCTCGCGCACCTCAACGCCCGCGACACCACGCTGGCGTTCGTCTCCCGCGCACCGCAGGAGCGTATCGCGCAACTGAAGCTACGCATGGGCTGGGACATTCCCTGGTACACGCTGACCGACGGCTTCGACGCCGACTTCGGTGTCGACGAGTGGCACGGCACCAACGTCTTCTACCGCGACGGCCACCACATTTCCCGCACATACTTCATCAACAACCGCGGCGATGAAGCAGTCGGAGGCACGTGGGCCTACCTCGACCTGACTCCGCTTGGGCGCCAGGAGGACTGGGAAGATTCGCCGGCCGGTTATCCGCAGTCGCCACCGTACGTGTGGTGGCGCAGGCACCACGAGTACGACACATGACGGCTATGACGCCGTCGCGCAGCGGCCACCTGCCGATCAACGGTCTGAACGTTTACCACGAGATTTACGGCGATCTCGGCTCGTCGAACACCACTCCGCTCCTGCTCATCCCCGGCGCGTTCATGGCCACCGACTCGATGTCGTCGTGGGTGTCCGGCTTCGCGCAGACGCGCCCGGTGATCGTCTTCGACCAGCAGGGGCACGGCCGCACGCCGGATACCTCCCGCGCGATGTCCTATGAGCAGTTCGGTGACGATGCCGCGACGCTGCTGAGCGCACTGAACGTCGAGCACGCCGACGTGATGGGCTACTCGCAGGGCGGTGGCGTGGCGTTGCAGCTGGCGATTCGGCACCCCGCTCTGGTCAACAAGCTGGTTTCGCTGTCGGCCACCTTTCGTCAGGACGGCTGGTATCCGTCGGTGATCGAGGCGCTGGGGGGGCTCAGCTCTGCGGCATTCGCCGGTACGACGGTCGAGCGGGCGTTCATGGACCACACGCCAGATGCCGAGGCGTTCGACGCCTACGTCGCCAAGATGACGGTGTTGAACAGGGACGACCAGAACATCACCGATGCGCAGATGCGGTCGATATCCGCTCCGACGATGGTCATCATCGGCGACGCCGACGGTGTGCGGCCCGAGCATGCGGTGGCGATGTTCACGCTGCGCGGCGGCGGCGATGAGCAGGCGGCGATGACGGGAACGTTGCAGGCGGTTCCGGCGGCGCGGCTGGTGATCCTGCCTGCGACGTCGCACATCGGCATCTCCGGGGAGTCTGCGGTGCTGGTGCCGATGGTGAATGCGTTTCTCGACGATGTACCGCCGGTGACACCGGACCTCTTCTAAGCCCAGAACGGCCGGGTGACCAGGACGATGAGCGCGAGCACAGCGATCGGCGCCACCAGCGGCAGCCACGGCAGCTGCCACGGCATCGACACCGCCAGCAGGGCCGCGGCGGCGAAACCCACGGCGCCGATCAGGGTCGGCCCACTGGTGCCCGCCGTGTGCCGAAGCACCAGATAACCGGCGGCCGAAAGCCCTGCCAACGCCGCCAGCATGGGCGGCGCGTCGTCGATCACGATCACCGCGGCTGTCAGCAGCACCGCGATCGTCGCCACCGGCCGCACGGCGATCCCGAGAAGCACTGCGGCGGCGGCCAACCCGGCGGCGACCAACGCCTGGTCGTCGGCGTTGACCGCCGAGGCGGCCACCATCACCAAGCCGAACGCCGTCGCCAGCGCGCGGTTCATCGCCTAATCCGGCGTCGATGATCGGGCACTAGGTGCATCGCCGCATCGAGGGTGCTGTCCGAGCGCCACGCCACCACGTCGACTCCAAGGGTGCTCATGTCGCGGTACATGAACGACCGCTGCAGCGACCACATACGCGCGATCAGCCGGTCGCAGTCCTCCGAGAACGGAGCGCCTTCCAGCACGTCCACGGCGACGACGGTGTGGCCCCTTTTGCGCAGGTCGATCAGCGCGAGCGCGAACTCGGTGTCCAGCAGTGTGGAGAAGGCGACGACGATCGCGCCCGGGGGCACCGCCGCCCGCGGTGCCAACGTTCCCGGGGTGGTCTCGTAGCCTCCGCCGGCCGCGAGCACCGCGTCGAGCACCCGGTAGAACTGCCTGCGACCGATGTCGGCGCCGAGCCAGCGCGGCCTGCGGTCGCCCAACGCGACCACCCCCGCGCGGTCGCCACTGCGTAGCGCGCTCTGCACAACCTGTACGGCGCCTCGCACCACCCGGTCCGTCGCTTCGCTCGCCGGGCCCGCCGGCTGCGGGTAGTTGTCGACCAGCACCACGACATCCGCGGCGCGGTCGGTCAGCCGCTCGGTCACATGCAGGCTGCCGCGCCGCGCGCTCACCGACCAGTTCACCGTGCGCAGTTGGTCCCCGGGTACGTACTTGCGCACGTCGGCGTATTCGACACCCGGTCCGAGGTAGCGGGTGAGGTGCGTGCCGAGGCGGTCGAGCAGGTCGGTGCGGGGAATCGCGGTCGCGTGCGGCGGGGCCAGCGGGAACACGTACACCTCCGCGGCGTCGACGGTCGCCGTGCCCTCGAGCAGCCCGCCGGCCGCTAGAACGGAGACGTCGGCCCGGATTGGGTAGCGGCCCCAGCGACCGGCCGACACTTCGACGGTCTGGCGCGAAGCACCCTCGCGGGAGACGACTTCCAGCGTCATACCGTCGATCACCGACACCGACAGGTCCGCGCCGTCGGTCCACACCGTCACCTGCGCCTGCTCGGTCTCGAAACACCGGTGCGCCGCGGGCTGCGCGTGCACCCGAACACCCCCGCCGGGCCGTTGCCAGCCGATCGACGAGAGGACCCCCAGCAGCGGCGCGGCGAACGCCACCAGCTGCCAATGCGAGCCGAGCACCGCCACGGCAAGCGTCGCCGCCGCGCAGGTGATCATCGCCAGCGTCAGAGACGATGCCCGCCAACGCAGTTCGACATCCGTGCTGCGGGTCTCGATGGCCATCTTGCTTTCCCCCTGCCCTTCGGACGGGCGGTGCCCCGACGCGTCCGCGTCACTTTTCGGTCCGCGGCACAGGTAGCCGCCGCAGCAGCTCCTCGACGACGTCGCTGCCGTGCACCCGACGCACCCACATTTCCGGCCGCAGGCTGATGCGGTGCGCCATCGCCGGGACCGCCAGCGATTTGACGTCCTCGGGAATCACGTAGTCCCGGCCGAGCAGCAGCGCACGGGCCCGCGCCAGCTGGACCAGGTCCAGTTCCGCGCGCGGGCTGGCTCCGACGGCGATCTGCGGATGCTGACGCGTCGCCGCGGCCAACGACACCACGTAGCGCAGGACGTCGTCGTGCACGGTGACCTGCTCGACGGATTCGCGCATCGCGATCAGCTCCTGCGCGTCGACCACCCGGTTCACCGTCGGCTCCGTCGACCCGCGATCCAACCTGCGCCGCAGCATGGACGCCTCTTCTTGTTCCGACAGATACCGCAACTCGAGCCTGATCGTGAACCGGTCCAGCTGCGCCTCGGGCAGCGGATAGGTGCCCTCGTACTCGATGGGGTTGTCGGTGGCCAGCACGATGAACGGGTCGGGCAGCTGGTGCGTGACGCCGTCGATGCTGACCTGGGCTTCTGCCATGGCCTCCAGCAGCGCGGCCTGTGTCTTCGGGGGCGTCCGGTTGATCTCGTCGGCCAGCAGCAGGTTGGTGAAGATCGGGCCGGAACGAAACTCGAAGCGTCCCGACTGCATGTCATAAACCGTCGAGCCAAGCAGGTCGGCGGGCAGCAGATCCGGCGTGAACTGCACCCGTTTGAAGTCCAGTCCGAGCGCCGCGGCGAACGACCGGGCGATCAGCGTCTTGCCCAGCCCGGGCAGGTCCTCGATCAACACGTGGCCACCGGCCAGCACGGTGGTGAGGATCAGCGAGAGCGCACCGCGCTTTCCGACCACCACGCGACCGATCTCGCCGAGCACGGCCTCGCAGTTCGCGGTCGTCATCGGTGCCGTCATATGCGCTCCAACCTCTGCAGGATCTCGTCGAGCGCTTCGCGGCCGGGCGCCGACTCACTCCGGCCGTCGCGGGCGACGTTCTCCGGGTCTACCCACTGCCACAGCTCGGAACCGAACAACATCCGCCCCGACGCGTGGTACGCCGCCCGGTCCTTGGTCCGCTTCTGGCCGGTCGCCATCTCGAACTGGCGGGCCAGCATCGGGCGCAGATGGCGATCCCACTCGGTCCTGGTCGCCTCCGCTCGGCTGACCAGCACCTCGGTTCGAGACATCCAGCGCCGCAACGACTCCGCGGCATCGTCGATCGCAGGCTCCTCCTCGGCGCGGCCCTCCCGCGTCAGGTACCAGCGCACCGCGAGCACCGATAACGCGACGGCGACACCCGCGAAAAGCAGAATCAACCCCCGGTCTGGCCCGGCAAGGGCGAGGGCCTCGGCGCCGATCACCAGCAAGAATGCCGCCGCCACAATCTTTTTCACGTGACGCTCCGATGGGGCAGTTCCGCCAGTACTCGTTCCAGCACCCGAACCGCTACATCGCGGTGCACTTCGGCCATCACGTGCGGCGAGAATCGCGCCTCCTCGAACAACTCGACGAGTTCGGTCGCACTGTCAGCCCGCAGCGCACCCCTGGCGACCGCCCTGGCCAGCACTTCCGACGGGGTGTCGCAGTCCTGGGGCACCGCTCCGGGCACTCGCGTCAGTTCGCGCTCCATCGCCGCGTAGCACGCGATGATCGCCTCGCGCGGCTCCCGTGAGAGGTCACCGATCTCGGCGAGACCGACCTCTGCGGCCCGCGCCAGGCTTCCCGCCGCGGCCGGCGCCTCAGTAAGAGCCGGTGTGACGACGTCGTCGGCCGGCGTCTGCACCATTCGCCGCCGTTGCCGCACCGAGGCCACCGCCGTGCCGATCATGACCAGCCCCATGAACACCAGCATGGGCGGGACGAGATACCCGATGACACCGTTGCCCGCCTCAGGTTCGGGTCGCTGCGGTCGCGGCTCCGAGGGCCCCGGGTCGGCCGGGACGGGTTCGTCGACCATCGCCGGCTGTTCGACCGCGTTCGGTCCGTCGATCTGCAACAACAGCACGACGAGCAGCAGCCAGCCGATGAGCAGCGCCAGGGCGATCATCGCGAACCTCCGCGTCGGCCTGCCCACCACACCCGGCGAGCGCGGCAGCTCACCGGCCGACGGGCGAACCGGCCTGCGGTCGCGTAGCCGCGTCAGAACCGCGAAACCGATGATCGCCACCGCGACACAGACCAGCCCCACGACGACGAACAGCGCCAACGGACTGTCCGGATCCGGCGGCTCGCGTTCCTCGGCCCGCGCGGTGCCCGGGAGGTAGCCGCGCAGCGCCAACGCCGCAAGGATCATGAGCGCGATCACCGTGATCACGCGACGCGTCGAATTGTCGGTGCGGGCCATGTCCCTCGACCCATCCTGACACGGCGGACGCTCAGCTCGAGCTCAGATCCGATGACTACGTTCGACACCGTGACCAACACGCTGCAGACCCCGAGAGTCGTCAACGCGCTCGATCGCATGTTCGCCGAATCGCGCGATCAGTTCGCGTTGATGCGCACAGGCGGCGTCGACTTCTCGCGCCTCGAGTCGGCGAGTCCGCAGGAGCGGGCCGACACGCTGGGCGAGTACTACCTGCCCATCAGCCCGGAAGCTGGCCGGTTGGTCTATTCACTTGTCCGCGCGGCGCGACCGCAGACGGTCGTCGAGTTCGGAATGTCGTTGGGCATCTCGGCGATCCACCTCGCCGCAGCGGTACGCGACAACGGCTGTGGTCGCGTCGTGACTACCGAGCTGGCCGCTGCGAAAGTCGCCAGGGCGGCGCAGACCTTCACCGAGACCGGGCTCGACGACCTGATCACCGTGCTGCACGGTGACGCGCTGCAGACGCTGCAAAGCATCGACGGCGCAGTCGACTTCGTTCTGCTCGACGGCTGGAAGGAGCTGTACCTCCCGGTGCTCGAACTGCTGGAGCCGCGCTTGGTGCCGGGATCACTCGTGGTCGCCGACAACACGTCGATGAAGGAATTGGCTCCTTACCTCGACTACGTCCGCGATCCCTCGAACGGCTACGTCAGCGTGCCCTTTCCGGTCCGCGACAGCGACAGCATGGAGATCAGCTGCCGCGTTTAGCCAACTGCGCCTTGGCCTCCTTGACCACCGCCCCGGCGTCCCGGCTGGCCTGCTTGCCCTTGTCGTAGGCATCCTCTGCGGCGCTGAGCGCGCGTTCGGCGTCCTCGAGCCTGCGGCGCGCGTCGTCGCGGCGCAGACGCGCGGTGGCAAGGTCGGACTGCAGCTCGCCCAGCGCTTCGTCGGCCTCGGCCTTGGCCCGCTCGGCGGCCGCCAGCGCTGCGCGCGCCTTCTCGCGTTGCCTGCGCGCCTCGGCCTGTTTGTCGTCGCGGGGCTCGGTTCGCGGCTCCTCCTTGACCGGAGCGGGCTTGGGCTTCGACCGGCTGGGTTTGAAAACGATTGCACTGTCGCCGAATTCGCCGAAGCCTGACCACTGCTCGGCTTTGGCCAGCCGACCGAGCCGGGCCGTGACGCCGGGGTCGGCGACCGCCGCCTGCAGCGTGCCGGTGACATCGTCGCGCAGCGCGCCCGTCGGCTTGGCGATCGAGGCTTCTTCGAACGCGGCTTTGGTCAGGTCGTCGATCAACCGGCGCTGTTCGGCGGACAGCTTGCGGATCGTCTCGCCGTCCATCGACGCGTGCGCAGTGCGCAACCGCTCCCCCAGATCGGCGAGGCGGCGCTTGACCCCGTCGTCGGAGTGCGCAAGACGATTGACCACCCAGGCCGCGGTGGTGGGTTTGCGCGCCGCGGCGATCTCCTTGGCCGCCGTCGCGTCGCCACGCTTCTTGGCCGCCGCGACAAGCTTCGTGCGCAGGGCGGTGAAGTCCTCGGGATCGGCTTGAAAGAGCTCGTCGAGCTCGGCGTCTGCCATAGGGCCATGATGTCGTCTGCAGCCCCGGCGCGACAGCGTTCGGCTAGTGGACCAGCGTCCAAGTGATCGGTGCGACGGGATCGGGCAGGTAACAGCAGTAACTTCCGGTACGCACGGTTCGGCCGAGATGCTCACCCAGAGCTGGGTCATGCTCACTGAGACGGGCGAGCGCGTAACGCAGAGATCGCGTGACGCTGGTGCGCGCGCGTTCTGCCGCACCACCACTGCCGCGTAACCGCCCACCCAGTGCCAGCGCCCCGCTGAGCTCGGCCAGGAGATACTCCCGCTCGCAGCGGGCGATCTCAGCGCGGCCGACGTCATTGCCGGCTTCGGCTTCGGCGATGTCTTCGTCGACCTCCGCAAGCCGGCGGCGGTACGCGTTTCGCGCCTTCTCGTCGATCATCGGGAGGGCGGTCTCGACATCACATCCCCCGCACAGATCAAGTGCCGCGAACTCGCGGCCCGGCTCGGACAGAAGTGCGGCGAGGTACTGCAGGCCTTTGAGATTGGGCAGCATGGCCTCGGTACCTCGGAACTTGAGGTGCCAGAGTTCGCCGATGCGCTCCATCGTCGCCCCGAGCTCTTTCAGTGGCAGCGGCGGCGTCGCATCGGCGAGTAGCGCCGCCACCCGGGCAGCACGGCGCACCGCGCCGAAGGCGGAGAACTCGTCGCGCGCGGCCTCGAGGTCGATGCGACTCGCAGCGGTGTTCCCCGCCAGCTGATGTGCCCGGCCGAGCACCACCCGGGCAACCGCCGCTTCGAACGGTGCGTCTAGCTCGCACCACCGTGTTACGGCCGCCTTCGCGGCATCGATCGCAGCCGAGTGCTCCTGCGCCAACAGCCTTTCGCGGGCGGTGGCCGTTGATGCGATTGCGCTGAGTCCAGGGCTGGCATGGCGTTCGGCGATATCGCGTAAGCGCGCGGCAGCGGCGGCCGCGGTCGCGGTGTCGCCCAGCGCTTCGGCGATCTCCGATTGAGCATCCAGCATCGGTACCAGCCGTAGATCGCCGAACGGAGGACGCTCCTTCCAGGGCAGCTCCGGAGGATGTTCTACTGCGTCGGCGATCAGTTCAGCGGCGGCCTCGAGGTCGCCTTGCTCCATGCGCAGCAGCGCCATACCCGGCAACGGCGGCCACGCGCGGCGGATCGCCTGCAGGTAGGCATCCTCGGCCCCCTCGAGGTCGCCAATTCTCAGCCGGATGTTCCCGAGTTCCACTAGGGGCCAGCCGAACTCGCGACGCATCCAGGGGCGTAGTTCCTCGCACGCGGCCATCGCCTCTTCTTCGGCGGCAGATCCTGGACCGCTGATACGCAGCAGTTCGGCACGGTGTACCCGGCACCTGCCGTGGACTCCGCCGTATGCCTTGGCGTGACCCCAGTGCTCCATCACGTCGGTCCACTCCCGTGCACGATCGTAGGCCATCAGACTCTGTGCGGCACAGACAAGTTCGCAGTACATGATCCCGGTGGTCATCGGGTCAACAGCTCCCGACATGAGCTTGAGCGCGACATCGTCAAGCGCAGCGAGGCCTTCATGGACGGCTCCGTCGTTGATTCGCAGCCGAGCCGTCGCCACCTGTCCGAGAATGACTGCGGGCACGACGTCGAGCTGCTCACCCAATTCGATCGCGAGCGCCGCCTGCGTGCGTGCCCCTTCGGGATCCCCGCAGAAGAAGCGCTCGTACGTACGGATCATGGCGAGCATCGCGTGCGGTGGCACAGTGTCGGCACCTTCGAGCAGCCGCTCGGCGCGCGCGACCCAGGCGCGCACCGGTGCCATCAGGCCGGTGTCGACAAGCAGGTGGACTGCGACGTTGGCGGCCGCCCACGCGGCAGTGACGCGGTCGCCGTCAGCGACCTGCCTGTCGTACAGCGCCTCCCACGTCGCCACCGCGGCTTCGAACTCGCCATTGCCGTAGCGGGCGTGCGCGGCCAACTGGCTCGCCTCCGGCGACTCATCCCCGCGCAGCAACGCCAGGGCGCTGGACCAATCGCCGAGATCCAGCGCGGCTTGGGCCTCCCCCAGTTGGGCCACTGTCACATTGTGACAGCCGGTGTCACGCCATAGGAGGTGAACACAGCAAACAACCCGAAAGGAAGGCCGATCATGTCGCGTCAGAAATCGTCCCCTCGCACCCGCTTCGCGGCCGCCGCCATTGCCGCCGCAGCCGCTGTCGGCGTCGGCACGCTCAGCCCACCGCCGACGGCTGACGCACAGCCCTTCTCCTTCTACGTCGCGGTCGCTTACTCGTTCCGAAGTGACGTCGGGGCCGTCGGAAGAAGCACGGCCGAGGACGGCGCCCGGATTGCAGCTCTTCAAGCCTGTCAGGACAAGGGCGGCAACCACTGCGTATGGTTCGGCACCGCAAGAAACGTCTGCATCGCACTCGCGGTCCTCGGGGCCCAGGAGTGGGTCACGAAGAACGGCATCGACGTCCAGTCAGCTGAACAGAATGCCCTGGCGGCCAACCCCGGCGGGCGGATCGCGGCGTCGGGTTGCGCCCTGCAGTCGCCGACTTCCAATCCCCCGACCAAGCCCCGGCCGACGATCGTGCCCCCGGTTCCGGCCGAGCAGTGAGCTACGGGCCCTGCCCGTGCTGGTGTAACCAATTCGCCGTCAATTGCCGGTACGCCTGCTGCCCGATGCTGCCCGGGCGCGCGTCGAAGACATGGTCGGCGTACGGCACGGTGACCAGCTCGATGTCGACGCCCGCCGATCGCGCCGCCTCGGTGAAGCGGTACGTGCCTGCGGTCGGCACCAGGTGATCGGCCTCGGGAAGGATGACCAGCGTCGGCGGCGCGGCCCGGCTGATATGGGTGAGCGACGAGATGCGCGCGTAACGCCGGGGGTACTGCTGCGGCGTTCCGCCCGTGTAGCTCTCGACCATCCCCCGCGCCGTGTCGCCCAGCGCGGCGTCGTCGCTGGCATGCATGCCGGCCGGGTCCACCGCGGGATACAGCGCAGACACGGCGGCCACTCGGGGGACTCGACCGGGACATGACGACGGCAGCGCACCGGTGGCCGCCTGGTAAGCCGCGTTGATCGCGAGGTTGCCGCCCGCCGAGTCCCCGGTGAGCGAAAGCCTGCCGATGTCGCCGCCGTACCGCGCCGCGTTGCCGCTCAGCCACGTCAGCGCGCACCCGACCTGGGCCGACGCGACATCCCATGTGTGACGGTCCGTCGACGACAGCGGATAGTCGATGCTCACGGCCAGCCACCCCTGATCGGCGAACCACCGCAGATCGGCGCTGTGCGCATCGCGGTCGCCCGCCACCCAGCCGCCGCCGTGAATGAACACCAGCACCGGCGTCGGTCCCGACGCCGCGGGGCGAAAGATGCTCAGCTGCAGCGGTTCTCCGTCGAACGTCGTATAGGTCGCCACGTCGTCGGGTTCCGCCGTCCGCGGTGACCCGAGGCCGAAGGTCTCGACCAGTGAGATATCGGCGCCGGCACGCTCGACCGCCCCGACCATCCGCCATGTAGCCACCACCCCACCGGCCGCAGCGAGGATGGCGACGGCGGTGAGCACCGCAGCGACGCGGCTTCGCGTACAGCGGACGGCGGTCAGCGTCCCGCCCAGCACCGCGGCGACGACGAGCCACGACAGGAACCAAGGGACGAACGCCGCGGCCAGTCCGACGTAGGGCACATCGTGGGCGAATGTGCCGAGCACCCCCAGCGCGGGCACGACGATCAGCGGCACCGCCACGCCGTACAGCACGATCGAGCGGACGCGCTTCGGCGTGGATTGGCGCACACCTCATCTTGTCAACAGTGATGATTCTTGCGTGCAGACACGTTCCTCGGTGCGGCCGGCGGTGGTGGTGGGCGCCCTCGGTGTGGTGTTCGGCGACATCGGAACCCAGTCCCATCTACACGCTCGCGACGGTGTTCAACCCGGTGACCCGCATCCCGTTCCGGTGTCGGCGCCCATGTCTACGGGGTCGTGTCGCTGATTTCTGGTCCGTGATGGCGCGCACTTCGGCCTTCCGCTCGACCGAACGGTGATCATCGGTTCCCGCATCGAGATGTGATTTCAGCGCTCAGGTCAGGTGTCGCCGCAGCGGCTCTCGACCGGGCGGCTGCTTCGGCGGGGCAAGCATCGGCTTGCGTCGGCGCACCCGAACGGTCGTCGGCGAACTGGTCGTGAGCTTCATCCGCTCGCCGGCGTGAATAATGGAAAGCTCCGCATCGGGTCCGTCACGCAGGGTGTAGGTGACCTCGTCGTGAGTGGCCGTGACAGTCAGCCGAAAGTTGCGCCACCGCAGCCGAAATCGCATGCGAGTGATCCCGTCGGGCAACTGCGGGTCAAGGGCGAGCACGCCTTCGTCGTCGCGCAGCCCACCGAAGCCGGCCACCAGTGCCGCCCACGCCCCACCCAGCGACGCCATGTGCAGCCCGTCTCGCGTGTTCTTGTGCAGGTCGCGCAGGTCGATCAGGGCGGCCTCATACGCGTAGTCGTGGGCGAGTTCGAGATGTCCGACCGCCGCGCACATCACCGCCTGTGTGCACGCCGACAGTGACGAGTCACGTGTGGTGCGGCGCTCGTAGTAGTCGATGTTGCGAGCCATCTGCTCGGGTGTGAACGCGTGACTCTGCCAGTGCATCGCCAGCACCAGGTCGGCCTGCTTGATGACCTGCGCGGGATAGAGGCGCACATACGGTTCGTGAATCAGCAGCGGATAGGCGGTGTTCGTCGTGAAGTTCCATTCGCGCCGGGTGGTGAAGCCCTCGCATTGCTGGTGAACACCGAGTTCCTCGTCGTAGGGGATGTTGGCCGCCGCGGCCGCGTCCCGCCATGCCGCCATCTCCTCGGTGCTGACACCCATCGACCGCGCGGCCTCGGGGTGGCGGACGCACGCGTCGGCGGCGGTGATCAGATTGTGTGCCGCCATCAGGTTGGTGAAAACGTTGTCGCGGACGATCGCGGTGTACTCGTCGGGGCCGGTCACTCCGTCGAGATGCCAGACACCGTGGCGGTCGTGGTGGCCGAGAGACAGCCACAGCCTGGCGGTTTCGACAAGCACCGCGAGTCCGCATTCGGTTTCCAGTGAATCATCGCCTGTCACAATGCGATAGCGCTCGAACGCCATCGCTATGTCGGCGTTCACATGCCATGCGGCCGTGCCCGCGGGCCAGTACGCCGAGCATTCCTCCCCGTGGATGGTGCGCCACGGGAAGCTCGCGCCGGCCAGGTCGAGTTCGGCAGCGCGGGAGCGCGCCATGTCCAGGGTCGACGCCCGCCAGCGCAGCGCGTCGGCCGCCGCGTGCGGCATCGTGTAGGTCAGCACCGGCAGCACGAATCCCTCGGTGTCCCAAAACGCATGCCCGTCATAGCCGCTGCCGGTGAGTCCCTTGCCGGGGATGGCGCGGCGCTCGGCGCGAGCGCTGGCCTGCAGGACGTGAAAGAGCGCGAAGCGAACAGCCTGTTGGCAATCCGGGTCGCCGTCCACCTCGACGTCGGCGCTGTCCCAGAACTCGTCGAGGTATAGCCGCTGCTCCTCGAGCAGTCCGTCCCAGCCTGTGTAACGCGCACCGGCGATCGCCGCGGCGACCTGATCGCGCAGCGCGGGTCGCGATCGCAGGCTCGACCAGCCGTAGCCCAGGTACTTCACCACGCGCAGTTTCTGGCCGGGCCGCAGGCCGCAGATGACGGTGGTGCGGGCCAGATCCTGACCAGCCTCGGTGTGCACCTCGACTCGGCCGGGGACGTCGACGTCGTGCTCCATGCCTGCGGCCATCATCAGTCCGCTGGCTTTCGTCCGGTGCAGCAGCAGGGCGCCCGTCTCGGTGTTCTCGTGGCACACCGACTCAAGCGGATTCTTCAGCATGGCCGCGACCCGCGGGTCGCCCGAGCGCTCCGGCTCGTCCTCGTTGGCGACGAGCTCGGATTGCACTGTGACGCGGACGAAATCGTCAAGCGCCTCTACGACGTACTCGATGGCGGCCACTCCGCGATGCGACAGCGAGACCATTCGGGTGGATCGCACGCGGATGCTTTTTCCCGCTGGGGACGTCCAGACTGCCTCGCGGACAAGGGTTCCGGCACGCATGTCGAGGATCCGTTCGTGCTGGGCCACCTGTCCGTAGCGGACATCGAACGGCTCGTCGTCGACGAGCAGGCGCACGAGCTTGCCGTTGGTGACGTTGACCACCGACTGGCCGTCTTCCGGATAGGAGAATCCCCCCTCCGCGTAGGGCAGGGGGCGTGTCTCATAGAAACCGTTCAGGTAGGTCCCCGGGGTGCCGTGCGGCTCACCCTCGTCGAGGTTGCCCCGCAGGCCGATATGCCCGTTGGACAGCGCGAAGATCGACTCTGACTGCGAAAGCAGGTCGACATCGAGTCGGGTTTCGTGGATGCGCCAAGGTTCGATCGGAAATACGTCGTCGGTGATCATCGGGCGTCCAGCAGCTCCGCCAGGTCTGTGACCACGACGTCGGCGCCGCTCCGGCGCAACTCGTCCGCCTGGCCAACCCGGTCGACGCCGATGACGATGCCGAAGTCTCCGGCCCGCCCGGCCGCCACCCCGGCGAGCGCGTCCTCGTAGACCGCGGCCTGCGCCGCGGTGACGTCGAGAAGTTGGGCGGCACGCAGGAACGAGTCCGGGGCCGGCTTGCCGTCGATGCCCTCCTCGCGCATGGTGACGCCGTCGACACGCACCTGCACGTACTTGTCGAGTCCGGTGATCTGGAGGACTTCGCCGGTGTTCGAGCTCGAGGACACGACGGCCACCGCCAGCCGGGCCTCGGTGACCGCTTCGAGGTAGCGCCGCGAGCCCTCGAACACCTTCACTCCGTCGTCGCGCAGTGTGCGGTGGAACAGTTCGTTCTTGCGATTGCCGAGCCCGTGCACCGTCTGCGCACTCGGTGCGTCGTCGGGGCCGCCCTCGGGCAGTTCGATGTGGCGACTCGTCAGGAACGCGCGGACGCCGTCCTCGCGCTTCTTGCCGTCGACGTAGGTCTGATAGTCCGCGCCGACGTCGAACGGCACGAACGGTTCCTCGCGCGTGCGCAGATAGTCGTCGAACATCGCCTTCCATGCGGTGCGGTGCACGCTCGCCGTGTCGGTGAGCACACCGTCGAGGTCGAACAGGCAGGCACGGATGTCATCGGGCAACCCGAGCACAGGCGAGGGTCCTTTCCTCGAGTCGCTAGTGGGACCTGCGGCGCACGAGTTCGCTCTCCTCGAACGCCATGCGGTCGTCGGGACCGCCCCCGTAGAACGCGAACACGTGATTGTCGTCGACGGTGATCTCGCTGACCGTCAGCCACCGCTTGCCGAGTTGGTCGCAGATGACGTCGCCGTCCTCGATCTGCTCGGGCGGCACCGACTCCGTCTCTTCAGCAGCCATCCGCAGTGGTTACCCATTAACCGCGGAACACCACCCACCGCATCGCGCTGTACATGTACACCGCCTCACACGCACCGGCCAGCAGGCGCGCGATGCGGTATTCCACGCCGACCGCCGCCAGCAGGTTCGACACCCCGAGGATGAACGCCAGGTAGTTGACGACCACGACCACCACGTAGACCCCGAACTGCGGGCCGACCGGCGCGTGCGACCGGAAGTTGAATATCCGGTTCAACACGTAGCTCAATGCGAATGCGCACGCGTAGGCCACCGTCACGGCGACGGGCAGCGCGATTCCGAGCCAGCCGTGCATCGCGGTGAGCAGCACCAGATCGACGCCGAACGTGAAGCTGTTGATCAGACAGAAGCCCAGAAAGGTGGGCGCGACAACGGAATTCAGTCCCAGCGGAAGGCGGGCGACCACTTGCTCGCAGAACCGGTGGAACCGCTGCACCGCACCTGTGCGGTTGGGCGTCGATTCGTCGGCCCGCACATGCCCACGCTGACACGGCCGGATGTCCGGCACATGAGCAGTCGGCGAACTCTCGGCGCGTGTCGGGTCAGGCGAAGGGAACGGCCGACAGCAGAATCGCGGTGCGCCACCAGATCAACACCGCGAACACCGCAAGGGCCGCCACGGTGGCGCCGACCTGCACAGCGGTGCGTGCGTTGCGCGGCGCGTACGCGTAGGCCGCGGCGACGGCGGCGCCGGTGATCAGCCCGCCGATGTGGCCCTGCCAGCTGATGCCGGGGACGACGACTGTGATGACCAGGTTGATCGCGACGAGGCCCACGATCCAGCGCACGTCGACATTGAGCCGCTTACCCACCACGAACGCCGCGCCGAACAGACCGAACACCGCGCCCGACGCACCGGCTGTCGACGCTCCGAGCGGGCTGAGCAGATACACCAGCACCGAGCCCCCCAACGCGCTCAGCAGATACAGGGCCGTGTAGCGCAACCGGCCCAGCGCCACCTCCAGCGGCGGGCCCACCACGTAGAGCGCCCACATGTTGAACAGCAGGTGCAGCGGGCCGTAGTGCAGGAACGCCGACGTCAACAGCCGGTGCACCTCCCCGTCGGCCACGTCGAGCGATCGCAGCTCGAACGCGTTCTCGAATCCAGGCACCACGGTCTGGGCCGCGAACATCAGGAGGTTCAGTGCGATCAGCACATAGGTGACCACCGGCGTGGTCGAGGTCAGTGGGGCGCCGAACTGGTTCCGTGGCCGACGGATCGTCTTCGCGCCCTCGCTGACACACTCCGCGCACTGGTGACCGACTGATGCGGCGCGCATGCACTCGCCGCAGATGAAACGGTTGCACCGGGTGCAGCGGACGTACGTCGCGCGGTCAGGATGCCGGTAGCAGGCGGGCGCCTGCGGCGGGGTGGTCACAGCGTGCCGAACAATTCGATCCAGTTGCCGTCGGGATCGGCGACGAACATCCAGCCCATGCCCGGCACCGGAGCGAACTCGGTCAGCGGTTCGACGACGTCGTAGTCGGACGCCCCGAAGGCGTCCGCGACGGCCCGAAGGCCGTTGACACCGATGGTGAAGTACCGCAGTCCCGCCTGCGCGCGGCCGCCCCCTACGGCGACCGGCTCCGGTGGTGGAGGTGCGTAGGTCACCAGTTTCAGGACGCTGCTGCCCAGCGAGTAGCGCCGTTGCGAGCCGCCCTCGAAGTCGATTTCGCCCTGCGGCACGAGTTCGAGAAAACCTTCGTAGAACGTGACCATCGCGTCGAGGTTGGTGGTGACGAGCCCGATCTCGATGTTCGGGGTCAGCAAGTCCAGCTTCACGACACCCACCTTAGGTTCGGCCGCCGCATAACAATTCGGTCACCATCCACATCACGATCAATTAAGCGATTCCAGCGAATTATGAGAGTTTTCAAAATCACCCGGCTGGTCTGGTCGCGCGCTTATCGAAATCGGCACTTATTGAGGCCAACGTCACCCCGCGCCGATGTAACACCGGCCGTCGGCGTCTTCCGTCCTCCGTCGTCGGGGATTTGCTCCGATTCAGGTGGGTACCGTGGTTTTCAGGGACGGGGGATCAACAATCCAGTCACTATTCAAAGGACAATCAAGCATGAAATTCAGTGGTATCACTGCGCGCCGAAGTGTGGCCGGCATCTGCGCCGCGGGCCTTCTCGGGGGATTCGGGGTAGCTACTATCGCAGCGCCGACCGCAGCGGCCGCACCCGTGGGGTGCAGCGCAAGTGCGGTCTCGGGCACGGTCAGCGAGGTGACCGGTTCGGCACGCTCGTACCTGGACGCCCACCCCGGCGCCAACCAGGCCGTCACGGCGGCGTTCAGCCAGCCGCGTCCGCAGGCGTCCGCCACGCTGCGCGGTTATTTCAACGCCAATCCGCAGGAGTACTACGACCTGCGGGGCATCCTGGCACCGATCGGCGACGTGCAGCGCGAATGCAACGTGCAGGCGCTGCCGCCGGAGCTGGCGTCGGCCTATGACGAGTTCATGGCCGGCTGACCCAGCTCGCACGAATCAAGCCCGCCGCCGCAGCCCTCGCTGTGGCGGCGGGTTTTTTCGTCGCCGGGCCCAAGCGCTTAGACTGCCTTTCTATGAGCCCGTCGAGACCCGCTGCCGTCGCTGCGGCCGTGCTTCTCGCGGTGTGGGCCGCCCCTGGCGCGTCGGCGCAGCCCGCGCCTGCGCCACCGCCTGCTCCAGCGCCGGCGACGTCGATCGATGCCGACGGCACCTATCAGGTCGGCACGCAACTCGTCCCGGGCACGTATTCGTCCGCGGGGCCGATCGAGGGCAGCGCGTGCTACTG
Organism: Mycobacterium deserti; assembly: GCF_025345615.1. GTDB lineage: Bacteria > Actinomycetota > Actinomycetes > Mycobacteriales > Mycobacteriaceae > Mycobacterium > Mycobacterium deserti. The sequence goes on along the minus strand of NZ_JAODWD010000006.1, from coordinate 200,099 downwards.
GAAGCGGGTCAACGGCGAAGAGATGGTCGACAACGGGCTGACGAAGAAGCCGCAGGTCATCCAGATCGAGGCGACCGACACGGCGTTCACGACCAATGACTGCCAGCCGTGGCAGCGGACCGACGCACCACCGCCGCCGCAGCCGGGCCCGGGTGACCTGCTCGGTCAGCTCGGGTCGTTTATCGGTAAGGGAATCCTGTCGGGCCCCCCTCGCTGACCGGTCGTACGCTGAAGGCCGTGGCCGACCTGCATCCTGACGTTGCAGTGCTCGCCCCGCTACTGGGAGCGTGGTCGGGCTCCGGCGCAGGCACGTATCCGACGATTGCGCCGTTCGGCTATCTCGAGGAGATCAGCTTCGCGCACGTGGGCAAGCCGTTTCTGGCATACGGCCAACGGACCAGGGCCGAGGGCGACGGCCGACCGATGCACAGCGAGACCGGATACCTGCGAGTGCCGTCGGCCGGTCGCGTCGAGTGGATCCTGGCGCACCCGACCGGCGTCACCGAGATCGAGGAGGGGACGCTGCAGATCAGCGGAAGCGCCATGGTGATGGAGCTGACGACGACGTCGATCGGCCGCGCCGCGTCTGCGAAAGAGGTCACGGCGCTAAGCCGTTCGATCCGCGTCGACGGCGATGAATTGACCTACACGGTGGACATGGGTGCGGTGGGGCAGCCGCTGCAGCGGCACCTCACCGCCACGCTGCGGAGGCAAGCGTGACTGCGGACGGCAGAATCCGCGTGCCCGCCGACCTCGACTCCGTGACCGACGTCGGCGCAGAGAATCACTCCGACGTCGACCCGGCGTCGATCGACAGGATCTGGGACGCCGCGCGGCACTGGTACGCGGCCGGCATGCATCCGGCGATCCAGGTGTCCCTGCGCCACCGGGGCGAGGTCGTGCTCAACCGAGCGATCGGCCATGCGTGGGGCAACGGTCCCGCCGATCCGCCGGACGCCGAGAAGGTCGAAGTCCGCACCGATACCCCGTTCTGCGTGTACTCCGCAGCCAAGGCCATCACCACGACCGTGGCGCACATGCTGGTTGAGCGCGGCGTGTTCTCGCTCGACGACCGGGTCTGCGAGTACCTGCCCAGCTACACCAGCCACGGCAAGGACCGCACCACGATCCGGCACGTGATCACCCACAGTGCGGGCATTCCGTTCGCCACCGGGCCGAGGCCGGACCTGAAACGGATGGACGACAGCGACTACGCCCGCGACATGCTCGGCAAGCTCAAGCCGGTCTACCCGCCCGGTCTGGTCCACATGTACCACGGCGTGACGTGGGGTCCTCTGATGCGCGAGATCATCTCCGCGGCAGCGGGCCGCAACATCCGAGACATCCTGGCCGAGGAGATCCTCGAGCCGCTGGCGTTCCGCTGGACGAATTACGGCGTTGCCGCGGAAGATGTTCCGTCAGTCGCGCCCAGTCATGTCACCGGCCAGCCGCTGCCTGCCCCGATCGCCAAGGCCTTCAAGACCGCGGTCGGCGGTACCCCGCAACAGATCATCCCGTTCTCGAACACGCCGCAGTTCCTCACCGGCGTCATCCCGTCGTCGAACACCGTCTCGAATGCCGACGAACTGTCCCGCTTTGCCGAAATCCTCACCCGTGGGGGCGAACTCGACGGAGTGCGGGTGATGTCACCCGAGACGTTGCGCGGCGCGACCAAGGAGGCAAGGCGGTTGCGCCCCGATATCGCCACGGGTCTGATGCCGATGCGCTGGGGCACCGGCTACATGCTGGGGTCTAAGCGGTTCGGACCGTTCGGCAAGAACGCCGACGGCGCCTTCGGCCACACCGGACTGACCGACATCGCGGTGTGGGCCGACCCGCAGCGCGCCTTGTCGGTCGCGGTGGTCAGCAGCGGGAAACCGGGCAGGCACCGCGAAGCCGACCGCTATCCGCGCCTGCTGAGCCGGATCAACGCCGAGTTCCCGCGCGTGGAGATCAGCGGATCCTCTCGCCGTACACGCGCTCGACGGTCAGGGTCATCAGCACCCGGCGATCGGACACCATGACCGACCGGTACTCGTCCCAGTCCGGGTGCTCGCCTGCCGCACGCCGGTAGTAGTTCACGAGCGCCTCGACCTCCGCGCCGTGCGGGTCGGCGCCGGGACCGGTCAACGTCACCGGCCCCTCGGCGGTGGCCCATGCCCACCCGTCGTCGCTGGTGACTTCGAGGGCGGCACGCGGGTCTCGGCGCAGGTTCGCGGTCTTGGCCCTGCCGTCGGTCATCGACACATAGATGACGTCGGCATCGCGGTCGTAGTACGGCGTCACCGGGGACAACTGCGGCACGCCGTTGGCCTTGATCGTGGCGAGGACGCCGAGGCGGGCGTCGGCCAGCAGGGTGCGCGGATCGAAGGTGCTCATATCGCTGCGCAACTCCGCGGCGCAGCGCGCCATTCCCTCATGGCCGGACGCCGCGGTAGAAGCCACGCCAGACGATCCAGGGCATCAGCACCCGGTCGATCGACCAGCCGGGGAAGCGGTACGCCTGCCCGCCGGGTCCGAACACCTCGAGACCCTCGGGCTGTGGCCCGAGCACCGAACCCCAGCGGCGAGTCGCAGGGCGGTAGGGACGCAGCGGTTTGCCCGCGAAGTCCGCGCGGATGTTGCGGGCGAGCAGTCCGTCGGCGCGGTTGCGGGCCGAGGAGCGCAGCGGATCGGTGGCCGCCACGTCGCCGATCGCGAACACGCCCGGTTGGCCGGGCACCCGCAACTCCGGAGTGACGCGGACGAAACCGTGCTCGTCGAGCAGTTCCGGCGGCAACCAGTCGGTGTTGGGGCGAACCCGGCCGATTGCCCACAGCACCGCGTCCGCCGTCGCAGGCGACTGGCCGGTGCTCCACTCGACAGGCTCCGATGTGATGGCGTCACACGCGAATCCGTCGGGGATGACCGCGCGGTGTCCGGCGTGCAGCCCGACACCGAGGTCGACCAGCCGGCCACGCACCCGCTCCCACACCCGGACGTGGTGGTGCACCAGCGCCCGTTCGCCGGGGAAGTACAGGTCGACGCGGGTGGCAGGCCACGTCTTGGCCAGGTTGGCGGCGCCGCTGACCGCGGCCGCGCCCCCGCCGACGACGATCACCGAAGCCGCCGCGGCCAGCCGACGGTGCGCGTCGGCGAGGTCGGTGGTTATCTCGTCGGCTGACTGCAAGAACGGTTGCCGCCAGAACCCGTTCGTGACTCCGGTCGAAAGAACGAGCGCGTCATAGGGTTCGGCGTCGGCGGCGCCGTCCCCGCGCCGCAGGAACACCTTGCGCGCGGCCAGGTCGACGCCGGTGAGGGTGCCATGGACGGTGCGGACGCGGTCGAGGCCGTTGAACCGGTCGAACGTGATCCAGTTGTAGCGGGCCCAGTCGTTCGGGCGGGCCAGGCGCATGCCGAGTTCCTGGCCGCTGAGCAGCCCCGGCTTGGCGGAGATGCCGACCACGTCGGCCTGTCGCGCGAGCTTGATCGCGGTCAGTACGCCGCTGTCGCCGAGTCCTGCGACGACCACGCGGGGGCGGTTCATCCGGTCACCCTAACGGTCGCCTCAGTCGGGAAGGCTGCCGACTTCCAGGCCGGCGAGCCCCGAGCGCCCGTCGAACACCACCCGGCCGAACTCTCTGACGACGCAACGCAACCGCCCCGCCAGATGTTCGAAGTCGGTGTCGACGTTGCGGCGCTGCGCCGGCAGCGGCACCGGCAGCGCGTGTGGCTCCAGATGAGTGCCGTCGCCGGTCAACTCGACGTGATAGCGCAGCGAGGTCGCCTTCATCGTCCACCGCTGATCGCCGGCCTGCGACCGCACCCAGGCCGTCGGCGGCGTCATGCGGATCACGCGCTCACCCAGTCGCACCACGACGCCCGCGGCATCGCTCTTGACCGGGCCGAGGGCCAGTAGTCCGCCGGAGAACGCGACCGACACGTCCGCGTCGCCGAAATCGTGGGCCTGCCCCCACCACCACCGCTGCGGAAAACCCGCACCCCAGTTGCGCTCGGTGTAGAGCTTGGCGCGCTCGAAATGCCAACGGCCGTCCTCAGATTCGACGACACCGGTCGCGGCGCCGCCCAGCCGGTATGGATGCCAGTACTGGTTGAGGAACGGAATGGCCGACGCAACGCCGCCGCCTGCGAGGGCTTTGGGCCACGTGACCGGGTCGGCGAAGCGGAGGTCGACACAGGTGCCGTCCAATTCGATATGGAGGCGGTCATAGGTGGCCGCGAACGCACCCGATCCCGCCGTCAGCTCGAAAGGCTCGCCGCGGGCGCGCGCCCCGTCGAGCGCCGCGGCGTATACCCGCCCACCGGGGTGCAGGGCCACCGCGACCGTCGCCCAATCCCCGTCCGGGTGTCGGTTCACACTGAACAGCGCCACCACCACCCGGCCCGTCGCCGCGTCGGTGAGACGCCAGAACCAGCCCTCCATCTCGGTGCCGTGCGACGCCAGCGGGTCGCTGAACGGCAGGTCGGCGCCGGTGCGGCGGTACACGACTGAGAGTCGGCGCAGCATCGAGGTCATCGCCCCTGGCATTGACGATCGGCGCGCGCGGTAAACGCCGCGCGCTCAGGCGTCGAGGCGCACCCGGAACATCGACGGCCAGTTCTTGCCCGTGAGCAGAAACTCCTGGCCGTCGATGTGCGCGATGCCGTTGAGCACCTGCCGGTGCCCCGGGTCTCCCGGGCGCGGCAGGCCCGAGGCGTCGACGACGGTGTTCACCACGCCGGTGCCGGGATCGATCCGCACGATCGTGTCCGTCTGCCAGACGTTGGCCCAGACCTGCCCGTCGACGCACTCGAGTTCGTTGAGAAACCGGACCGGCTGCCCGTCGCGGGTGACGGAAACGGTGCCGGTTTCGGCGAACGTCGTGGCGTCGTGGAACCGCAGCCGGTCGGTGCCGTCGCTGCGGACCATCCGGTCCCCGTCGCGGCAGAGGCCCCAGCCTTCGCCGTCGAGCGGTACCTCCCGAACCGGCGTGAACAAGGCCTTGTCCCATTCGACAGCGACGCCGTTCTGCCACGTCAGCTGCCAGACCCGGTCGTCGACGACGGTGATGCCCTCGCCGAAATAGTTCCCGGGCACCGGCGCGGCGCGGCGCACCGCGCCGGTGGCCGGGTCCAACTCGCGCAGCTGCGACGCACCCGCCAGTCCGGTGCCCTCGTACAGCGTCGGCCCGTCGAGCTCCAGGCCTTGCGTGAAAGCCGTTGTGTCATGCGGAATCTCGGCCAGTACCACCGGTTTGATCACGGGCACGGGACCGGCCGTGGGGTCGGTGTGCGCGGTTGGGGCACCGGTGCCGCACGCCACCAACGCCAGCGCGAGCACGCCAACGGCTATCACCGACCGACCGAGTTTCACGCGTCATGAATACCGCATGTAGCGGGTCGCGCGCCGGTCAATCCAGGCCGGCGCGCAATTGCCCGAGAGTCTTGGCCAGAAGCCGTGAGATGTGCATCTGCGAGACGCCGAGTCGATGGGCGATCTGCGTCTGGGTCATTCCCTCGAAGAACCGCATGACGATGATGTCGCGCTCGCGTTGCGGAAGAGCGGCGATCAACGGCCGGACCGCCTCGCGGAACTCGACGACGTCCATGCCGGGATCGACCGCGCCGAGCCGGTCGCACACCGACATCCCGTCCTCCGACCCCGCCCCCGCGGCCGGCGCATCCAGCGAGCGGGTCTGATAGCACTGCGCGGCGATCAGCCCCTCGACGACCTCGGACCGTTCGACACCGAGCTCGCGCGCGAGCTCCGACGGTGTCGGCGCCCGGTTCAGTCGCTGGCTCAGTTCGGCCGTCGCGGCCGTCACGGCGGCGCGGCCCTCCTTGAGGCGACGCGGCACGTGCACCGACCACCCGTTGTCGCGGAAATACCGTTTGACCTCGCCCATGATCGTCGGCACCGCGAAGGCCAGGAAGTCGCTGCCCGATTCGCAGTCGAATCGTTCGACCGCGTTCAGCAGACCGAGGCGGGCCGTCTGCAGCAGGTCGTCGTGGGGCTCCCCCCTGCCGCCGTAACGGCGTGCGATGTGCTCGGCAAGTGGCAGACAGTGCCGGATGATCCGCTCCCGCCGACGGAGGTAGTCGTTCGATCCCAAGGGTGACTGCGACAGTTCGCGGAACATTTCAAGCACGTCGCCGTAGTCCCGGCGTTCGAGTGTGGCGGTTGTCGCGGTTGTCAACGGGCCTCCTTCGCGCTGGCAAGGGAGTACCCAAACGAACGTTCGGAGAAGGTGTCGGGCGGAGGAGTCTTCGCAGATCGGACGATGGTGCTTCGCTAATCGGCCACAACCGTCGCGCAGAGACCCGTCAGGGGCGTACGGCGTCGAGCGCGCGGTAGATCCGCTGTTCGCTGACAGGGCGCGAGGTGCCGAGCTGCTGTGCCCACAGGCTGACGCGTAACTCCTCGATCATCCTCGCGATGGCGCGGACGTCGGCACCGCCGGCACGGACCGGCGACAAGGCGCCGACGAGGTCGTCGTAGGCGTCTTCGACCGCGTGTACGCGCTGCATCCGGTCGCGGTCGGCGCCGACGCCGTGCGGCAGCCGCTCGATCCGCCTGCCGATTGCGGCGAGGTAGCGGGTGAGGTCGGCAAGGTGGCTCGCGCCGGTCCTGGTGACGAAGCCCGGAGGCAGGAGCCGACCGAGCTGGGCACGGATGTCGGCGATCGCGTCGGCCTGCGCCGGCGGCGGCGTCGCGGGCAGCATGACGTCGACCTCGTGCGCTGCGGTCAGCACCTTCTCGACGCGACCGACGAGCACCTGTGTGGTGGGGACCAGTTGGCTGGCGACGGTGTCGCGCAGCGTGCCGAAGTCGACGCGGGTCCACGCCGGCGCCCTCACCAACGCATCCACCGCCGCGTCCGCGCAGTCGTCCAGCAACGCCTGCAGTGAGCCGTCGGGATTTGTGCCGAGCCGCAGCCGGGTACGCGGATCGAGGCTTCTCTCGATCGCCTTCACCGGGGACGGCACCGAGAGCCGCAGCAGCCGGCGGGTGCCGATCGCCATCGCGTCCGCCTGCTCCGATTCGGTGGGCAGCACCCGGATGTCCACGGCGGCGCCCGCGTCGACCAGCGCGGGGAATCCCCGTACCGAACCACGCTGCACCGTGCGCGGCAGCTCGTCGAGGTCGTCGGGCCACGTGCGTAACCCGGTGCGTTCCAGCTCACCGGCCACCGCGTCGGCGACCGCCCGGCGTGACGATGCGGCCAGTGCTCCTTGCAGCGCCTCCAGATTCTTACCGCGGGCCAGTACCGTGCCGTCCTTCGACTCCACTGCGAACGTCACCTGCAGGTGCGCGGGCAGCTTGTCGAGGTCGAAGGCGTCGAGGGGCACGAGAATCCGGGTGAGGCGGTGCAGTTCGCGTTGCAGGGCGACCAGGAGTGGGTCCTCGCCCGGTTCGAGTGCGGCCAGGACGGCGCGTGCGGTGTCGGGTGCGGGAACGAAGTTGCGCCGCAGATCCTTCGGCAGGGAGCGGATGAGTGCGGTGATGAGTTCTTCGCGCATCGCCGGTACCTGCCAGGCGAATTCGTCACCGCCGAGCCGCGCCAGCACCTCGACGGGCACATGCACGGTGACGCCGTCGTCCTCGGCGCCCGGCTCGAAGCGGTAGGACAGGGGCAACGACACGTCGCCCGCCGACCAGGAGTCGGGCCGCTCGACATCGTCATCGGCCCGCAGCAGATCGTCACGGGTCAATGTCAGCAGGTCCGGCGTCTTGTGCCGCTGCTTCTTCCACCACGCGTCGAAGTGTCTGGCGGACACGACTTCTGCCGGCACTCGCGCGTCGTAGAACGCGAAGACGGTGTCGTCGTCGACCAGAAGGTCTCGGCGGCGGGCCTTCTCCTCCAGCTCTTCGAGCTCCCGGCGCAGGCGGGCGTTGTCGCGGAAGAAGTGGTGCCGCGTCTGCCAGTCGCCTTCGACCAACGCGTGGCGGATGAACAGTTCCCGCGCGACGACCGGATCGACCTGCGCGTATCCGACGCGCCTGCGCGCCACCAACGACAGGCCATACAACGTGACCCGCTCGTAGGCCATCACCGCACCGCGCTGCGCGTCCCAATGCGGCTCGCTGTAGGTGCGCTGGACGAGGTGTCCCGCGACGCGCTCGACGGCCTCGGGCGCGACGCGCGCCGCGATGCGCCCGTAGAGCCTGCTGGTCTCGACCAGTTCGGCGACCACCACCCAGTGCGGGGGACGTCTCGTCAGCACCGAGCCCGGCGCGAGCACGAACCTGGTGTTGCGCGCGCCGACGAATTCGCGCGTATCCCGATCGCGAAGACCGATGTGGGACAACAACCCTGCCAGCATCGCGCTGTGAATAGACCCGGGTTCGGCGGGCTCGTCGGACTCTTTGATGCCGATGTCGCGGGCGATGCTACGCAGCTGCCCGACGAGGTCCTGCCACTCGCGGATGCGCAGGTAGTGCAGGAATTCGTCACGACACATCCGCCGGAAGGCGTTACCTGACAACTCCTTTCGCTGTTCTCGCAGATAGCGCCACAGGTTCAGGTAGGACATGAAGTCGGAGTGCTCGTCGGCGAAGCGCGCATGACTCTGGCGCGCCGCCTCCTCCTTATCGGTGGGGCGTTCACGCGGGTCGGGGATCGACAAGGCCGCGGCGAGCACCAGCACCTCGCGGACGCAGCCCTCCACGTCGGCCTGCAGGATCATCCGGCCCAGCCGCGGATCGACCGGCAGCCGGGCGAGACGACGACCGACGTCGGTGATCGCGCCGTCGCGGTCGAAGGCGCCGAGTTCCTGCAGCAGCTGAACTCCGTCGCGGATACTGCGCGCATCCGGCGGGTCGAGAAACGGAAAGCTCTCGATGTCGCCGAGTTGCAGTGCGGCCATCTGCAGGATCACCGCCGCCAGGTTGGTCCGCAGGATCTCGGGATCGGTGTAGCGCGGGCGCGATGAGAAATCCTCTTCGGAGTACAGCCGGATGCACACCCCCGGCGCGACCCGCCCTGAGCGGCCCGCCCGCTGCGCGGCCGACGCCTGTGAGATCGGCTCGATCGGCAGGCGCTGCACCTTCGTCCGCCGGCTGTAGCGCGAGATGCGCGCCGTCCCGGGATCGACGACGTACCGGACACCGGGCACGGTCAACGATGTCTCGGCGACGTTGGTGGCGAGCACGACCCGCCGGCCCGTGTGCGGCGCGAACACCCGCTGCTGTTCGGCTGTGGGCAGGCGCGCGTACAGCGGCAACACCTCGGTGTTCTTCAGGTCGCGTAAAGCCTCTGCGGTGTCCCGGATCTCGCGTTCTCCGGACAGGAACACCAGCACGTCTCCCGGCGGTTCAGCAGCCAGCTCGTTGACGGCGTCGACGACAGCCTCGGTCTGATCACGCATCTCGGTGCGGATGACGTCGTGGTCCGGATCGTCGGGGTCGTCGACGTCGGTGGTCGCGACGGCCACTTCCAGTGGGCGGTAACGGATTTCGACCGGGTAGGTGCGCCCGGACACTTCGACGATCGGCGCGCTCCCGAAGTGGGCGGCGAAGCGTTCGGGTTCGATGGTCGCCGACGTGACGATCACCTTCAGCTCCGGTCGTCGCGGCAGCAGTTCGCGCAGGTAGCCGAGAAGGAAGTCGATGTTGAGGCTGCGTTCGTGGGCCTCGTCGAGGATCAGCGTGTCATAGCGCAGCAGGCGGCGATCGCGTTGAATCTCCGCGAGCAAGATGCCGTCGGTCATCAGCTTGACCAGGGTGCGGTCGCTGACCTGGTCGGTGAAACGTACTGTGTAACCGATCGTTTCGCCCAGGGGGGTGCCCACTTCGTCGGCGATGCGTTGAGCCACCGTGCGTGCCGCGAGGCGGCGGGGCTGCGTGTGGCCGATGGTTCCCCGAATGCCGCGGCCGAGTTCCAGGCAGATCTTGGGCAGCTGGGTGGTCTTGCCCGAACCGGTCTCGCCGGCGACGATCACGACCTGATGCGCGTTGATGGCCTCGGCGATCTGGTCGCGTCGCTCGCTGACCGGCAGGTCCGGATACGTGATGGCCGGGACGGCGGCGATTCGGGTGGCCACCAGAGCCTCGGCGGCGCTGACCTGTTCGGCGAGCTTGGCGAGCTGCTCGGCTCCGCGCGAACTCCTGAGCCGACGGCCGAGCCGGGCGGCGTCACGGACAGTCAGTCCGTCCAGACGCTTGCGGAGTTCGTGTTTCTCCTCGTCACGCAAGCGCTCATCGGCGGCTGACGGTTCGGACACGCCGCTCAGTGCTTGTCGGGCGACCAGTAGTCGAGCATCTCCGCGAACGTCGCGAACGCCGGAGTGGACACCCCGTAAGTGGCTTCGAGATGAATGCTCAGCGGAAAGCCGAGCTCGCCCACACCGTCGATGACCCGCTTGTACAGCTCGACCATCAATTTGCGCTTCTCGGTCGGTTCGGTGGCCGCCAGCTGCTTGACGAACTCCTGTTCCTCTGCGACCGCGGCGTTGCCCGGGTCCTGGATCAGCCAGTTGATCAGCCCGACCTTGCTCTCGACCTTCGGGACGAAGCCGAACGACAACAGGATCTCGGGGCGATGGTCGGTGGTCTCGGCGAAGTCGCGCAGGAACCCGACGATCGCGTCCGAATACAGCAGCTGGGTCATGCCGTAGGTGGCGCCCCGGTCGCATTTGAAGGTGAACCGTCCGCGCTCGCCGTCACGGGTCGGGATCAGGATCGCCCCCCGGTTGGGCACCAACCCGTCGAAGAGCGAGAGTGCGTCGGTCGGCGCGACGCCGGAGCCTTCACCGTCGCTCATCGTGCGCGGCACGCCGACGAATGCGATGCCGTCGAAGCCGGCAGCGCTCAGAGCGGTCATCCGCTGACGTAGCGCGGCCTCGTCGAGGAAGGCGGTCACCTGCGTGCACAGTCCGTACACGCCGGAAAGCTCGGGCTTGATGATCGACCAGAAGTCGAGGACGTCCATCTTCGGCTTCATCTCGATGGGACGGTCGTCGTCCTCTTCGATCATGCCGGGAATCATCACGTGCCGGATGCGGCCCTCGAGACCGGCCTCTGCGGAGCACTCCAGCACCTTGCGCGCTTCCTCCAGCGCCTGCTCGCGGCCGCGTTCCACGTTCGGCGGCACCAGCTCCAGGGCGATGGTGTTGAGGCTCACGGGATACTGCTCCTGATCATGTGATTCTGTCCGGCCACGGCAGGTCGACGTTGACCACGGTCCGCGCGGCCGGGAAAGCCTCACGATACAGAGGTAACCTGGTCGCCCCTAAATCGTCGCGGGGCCCCTGGACCCTCACCTTTTGGTAAGTAGCGCACTTTTTTGTGCCTACTTGTGATTCCCGCGTCGGCTCATAGCGTTGACGACATGCCCATCCAGGACCGCACGCCGCTGAAATTCGGTGTGCTCTTGTATCCCGACGACGGCCTTTTGGACCTGCCGCGGCAGTTCCGCTGGCTCGAGGATCTCGGCTTCGATCAGGTGCTGGTGCCCGACCACAGCTCGGATCTTCGAGACCGCAGCCGGCCCTGGTTCGACGGCTGGAGCGTGCTGCCGTTGGGCGCCGCGGCCACCGAGCGCATCCGCATCGGCACGCTGGTCAGCAATCCCATCCTTCGGCCTGCGGCCACCCTGGCGCGCCAGGCGCTGACCGTCGACCACCTGTCCGGCGGGCGCCTGGACCTGGGCATCGGAGCGGGCCTGTTCGACTGGGACCATCACGCCGTCGGTGAGCAGCCGTGGTCGCCGAAGGAGCGAGCCGGCCGGTTCGCCGATTACGTGGCGATCCTCGACGGCATTCTGCGTGGCGACGGCGAACCGTTCACTCATGACGGCGATTGGCTGCAGGCCCGCGACGTCGCGACAGTGCCCGGCTCCGTGCAGCGGCCTCGCCCCACGTTGATGACGGGCGGGCAGTCGCCCACGGTGCTGCGGGTCAGTGCCGAGCGCGCCGACGTCTGGAACACCATCGGCCCGATCGTCGACGACCCCGTCGAGATCCTGGAGGTGACGGCGCGCCAGAACGCCAAGCTCGACGAATTGTGTCGGGCGGCCGGGCGGGACCCCCTGTCGCTGCGGCGCTCGTTCACCCCGTTCGGCCCGTACGACATCTGGACCGGCGGCGCCACACTCGAGCAGGTGGTCGAGCAGTTCGGGGCCATCGGCATGACCGAGTTCGTGTTCGACCTGCCGCCCAAGGAACGCCGCAGCGAATTCGAGCACCTGGCGACGGAGGTGATCCCGGCCCTTCGCGGATCCGTTCCGGCGAAGACCGCGTCGTAGTCTGGATGGGGTGAGCACCTCCCCCGCAACGACCCTCGTCCTGGATGACCGGTTCGCCCGTGAACTGCCCGAGATGGCGGTTCAATGGAAGGCCGAAGAGACTCCCGACCCGCAACTGCTGGTGCTCAATGAGCGGTTGGCGGGCGAACTCGGATTGGACGCCCAGTGGCTGCGAGAGCCAGACGGTGTCCGCTTCCTGACCGGCAACCTGGTTCCCGGCGGCGCCAACCCGGTGGCGCAGGCTTACTCCGGGCACCAGTTCGGCGGTTTCGTGCCGCGGCTGGGCGACGGGCGGGCGCTGCTGCTCGGCGAGCTCACCGACGCTTCCGGCGCTGCTCGCGACATTCACCTCAAGGGCTCCGGCGCCAGTCCCTTCTCGCGCGGCGGCGACGGTCTCGCCGCGGTCGGGCCGATGCTGCGCGAGTACATCGTCAGCGAGGGGATGCATGCCTTGGGCATCCCCACCACCCGGTCACTGGCCGTGGTCGCGACGGGCCGCCAGGTGGCGCGCGAGACACTGCTGCCCGGCGCCGTACTGGCCCGCGTCGCGAGCAGCCATCTGCGGGTCGGCAGCTTTCAGTACGCGGCCGCCAGCGGTGATCTCGATCTGCTGCGCCGCCTTGCCGACCATGCGATTGCGCGGCATCACCCCACTGCTGCGAGGGCCGAGCAGCCGTACCTCGCCTTGTTCGAATCAGTGTCGGCAGTGCAGGCCACGCTGATCGCGCAGTGGATGTCGGTGGGGTTTGTGCACGGCGTGATGAACACCGACAACATGACCATCTCCGGCGAGACCATCGACTACGGCCCGTGCGCCTTCATGGAGGCCTACGACCCGGCCACGGTGTTCAGCTCGATCGACTCCTGGGGCCGCTACGCCTACGGCAACCAGCCGTCGATCGCGGTGTGGAACCTCGCCCGCTTCGCCGAGACACTGCTGCCGTTGTTCGCCGACGAGCAGGACCGCGCGGTGGCGATCGCGGAGGAATCGCTGCGGGGGTTTCCGGCGCGCTACGCGGCGGCGTTGTCGGACGGCATGCGCGCCAAGCTGGGCCTTCGCGGTGCGGCCGACAACGATGCCGTCATGGCGCTGGTCGAGGACCTCTTCGCACAGTTGCAGCAGAGCCGCGTCGACTTCACGTCGTTCTTCCGCCGCCTCGGCAGCGCCGCTCGCGGTGACCTCGAGCCGGCCCGCGGCGAATTCGTCGACCTCGCCGCGTTCGACGACTGGTTGGCGCGCTGGCGTGCCCTCGATCCCGACGGCGACGCGATGGACCGCGCCAACCCGGTGTACATCCCGCGTAACCACCTCGTCGAGGAGGCGTTGAAGGCCGCGACCGCCGGCGATCTCGGCCCGCTACAGCAACTTCTTGCGGTGCTCGCCGCGCCCTACGACGAACGGCCGGGGCTGGAGAGGTACGCCCAACCGGCGCCGGATGATTTCGGTACCTACCGAACCTTCTGCGGAACGTAGTGCCGGGCATACACTCAGGTACATGACCCGAGTGCGAAGGTTTGCGGCGGCGGCGTTCACAGCGGCGGCCCTGGGAACACTGGTTTCACCGGCCATCGCCGCGGCGCAGCCCGGCAACTGCTGCTGCCCTCCGGGGCAAACGGGCGTCATCTACGGCTGTTCGTCGTTCTGCATTCCAGGCAAAGTCCTCGACTCGCAGACCGGACTGTGCGTTGCCGCCGCCCCGCCGGCGCCGTCTCACCCGTAGAGACGGCAATTCAGGCGCAGCATCGGACCGGCTGCGACATCTCGCCGCGCCGTTCTAGGAACCGGACTTCTTGCCGCCCTTGCCGGAATTCTTGCCGCCGCGCTTGGAGGCGCCCGGCGAGTTGGAGATTGCCGCTGCGCGCTGCTTGCTCATGCCCTTTTTCCGCAGGCCCTCGTATTGCTTGTCGTTCTTGACGCTGGAACCGTGATCCTTGGCCATTGTTTCCTCCTCGGACTCCGTCTGTGTGGAGTACCCGCTTGGCCGATTCAGCTATCAGCGGCCGCCTCGTCGAGCCCGGCGCGCAGCAGACTCCAGGCCAAACGGCGCGCTTCAGCCGCCCGCTCGTGCATGAGCTTCTGCGCCGCGGATACCGCCGCCGGATCCGGCGCGTGCCCGTCCACCACCGCGACGTGCACATCTTCGGCGACGTGCATGGCCGCCAGGACGGCTTCGTTGACCCGGGTCAACGCCCGGCTGAGGCGGTCGTCCTCGATGAGCAGATGGGCGTTGGCCAGCTCGACGGAGAAATCCTTCACGACTTGGCTGATCTGCTCGAAGATCGGGCTCATCGCCCGTTCGCGCGCCTCGCGGTCCTCGATGCGCAACACGGTGGCGCCCTGGTTCCACAGCGCCGCCAACGCCTGGGTGTGGGCGTTGACCGCTCGCGACACCTCGATCATCGCCAACCGCTGCTGCTGCGCGAGCAGGTGAACGCGCTCGACGCGCGCCAACTCCGCCTGTGCCACCAACTCGGCGCGCGCCAGCTGACGCTGCGCATCCATCTCCGCCTCGTGAATGGAGCGCGCGAGCGCCAACTCGCGAGCCGAGCGCTCCTGCGCCTGAGCGAGTTCACGACGCATCCGCTTCGCGGCGTCGGCCGCGTCCCGGCGCGACTGCCGAAGAACGACGTGGGTCTGCCACATCGACACCAGCACCGCGACGAGCACTGCCCCGCCGAAGAACCACTCCGACCTGGCGCCGGAGTCGCCGGGGCCGAAGAAGACGAACCACGCGATCAGACCCAGACCCGTGACGGCGCCGGCGACCCCGACGCCCACCCGCCACACACCGACTCCGCCGCGCGGGCGCTGTCCGCCACTCGACATTTCACCGGCGGGCGGCGGGAGGTAGTCGCTACCCGGGGACTTCCGTTCGGCGGCGGCGTGGGACTGCGCCAATTCGGTCATCCTCGGCCTCCCGTCTTGCTTGCCCCGACGAACTCTAAGGGGCGTGTGCATGCCCGCCATTGACGCTAACCTCGTCGCGAACCCCAGCGAGAATCGAGGACCGATGGAACATGCGCCGCAGGAAGGTGAATCGTCCGTCATCGTCAGTCTTTCCGATGCCGCGATGCACATGTACACCGCCGCCATCGACGCGCTGCCGTTCCCCGAGGACAAGAAGTTCCACAAGCGCGCCGACGTCGTACTCTCCGGTCTGCGCAAGCTCCGGTCCGGACTCACCGAGGCAGCAAGCCGCAACAGGTCGACGTCCTCGGTGATCGTGGCGCTCAGCGACGTTCGACGGCGCTACGACTCGTTGATGGCCCGCGCCGCAGCAGCGCCGGGGGCGAGTCTGGGTCAACAGTTGTACGCCGCGCGCATCGAGGCGAAGTTGACCGCGGCGGAAGTCGCCAACGGCGCCGGGCTGCGCCCCGACCTGATCGACGACCTCGAAGCCGGCGAGATTCCGACCGAAGAGGAAGCTGCGAAGGTCAGGGAACTCATCGCCGCGCTCGGCGGGGTGCCCGGCACCGAACACCTTCGCCCCGCCGATGAGCCGCACGACGAACCCCACGAGCCCGACGCACCGGAGCAGATGGTCAACGGCTGGGAGCAGCCGTTGACGCAGCATTCCGGCTGAGCCGGCTCACGAAACGAGTGGCGCCAGATACGAACGGGCGTACGCCGTGACGGCGTCATCGTCGTTGACGTCGAGCACCGCAGTGGTCACCTGGACCAGCGACGCCGCCAACCGGATGTGCACTTCGGCGACCGCGAGCAGATCCTTGTCCGGCATCGTCGCGCCCGCCGCGCGCAGCGCCTTGGCCATTGCCGTCGACGCGCTGCTCAGAAAGAGCCGGGCCTCGTCGAACATGCCGCTGGTCGCGGTGAAGTCACCGTCCAATTGGAGGAACCTGCGCATCACCGGCTCGCCGGTGAGCAGGCGCACCCCCTCGCGGAACGCCGCGACCGCGGCCTCTTCCGGGCCCGCGTCGACCGAGACGGTTTGCAGGCGTGCCATCGCGAAATCGAATGTCTGACGGGCTAATTCGGTGACCAGCGCATCGCGACTGGGGAACCGGCGATAGAGCGTGCTGCGGCTGACGCCGGCCTGCCGGGCAACGACGTCCATGCTCAGCCGGCCGACTCCGACCAGCGCGACCTCTTCGGCGGCGGCTTTCAGGATGGCCGTCTCCTGCTCCGGACGGCTGGCGCTGGTGCGTCGCATCGATCTACCGTAGTCAGCCGAGGGGACAACCGCCGCCGGGCGGTGCGAACGACTCGAGCGCAACGGACCTGTGCAGTCTCACCAGCTTCTCGTATTCAATGCGGTTACGCGCCAACGGAATCAACAGCAGCTTGTCCGGCAACACCCGCCACGCCACCTGCAGCAGCCGGCAGTAGATCTCGAACTCGCGGTCGTGGCGCGCCTCCCATCGGAACCCCGTCATGTTCCGAATGTCCGGGTGCAGGATGCCGAACGAGCACACCTTGACGACGCGTCCGGCCACCGGCCGCAGCACCCGCCATGGCGGGTCGAGCACCCGCCGCAGCGTCGCAGGCAGAAGCAACGTCGGCAGCGGAAGACGGGTCAGGTTGGTGGTGACACGCTGCAGAAACGGGTTCGCCTGCAGTTCAGTGCGCACCATCGACTCGTAGTAGTCCACGGCATCGGCGTAGGTCGCGGGCAGTTTGGCGCTCTTGCCGGGTAGCTCCAGCGAACCGAACGCGTCGAGCAACTGCGCGTAGGCGGCTTCATGCTCGGCATCCGTCATCGTGATTCCGGTGCACGGGGTGAACGAGTTCAGCACCAGGAAGAGTCCGCTGACAGCGATCCAGTTCCACAACTGTGGGTCCAGTGCGCTGTAGCGCACGTCGGCGAAGTCGCCGCTACCCCGGCCACGAACGTCGCGATGCAGGCGCTTGAGCCGCGCCCCCTCGGCCGCGCGGTCCTCGGCGTCACCCCAGATCGCGAGAAATGCTGAAAATCCGCTGCGCACACCACGATCGACGAAGTTGTCGGCGAATCGGCCCGTCCTGTCGACGGCTGCGGCGACTGGCACCAGAGCCACCTCGTCGAAGGCCGCCGCGCCGAAGAACCCGCCAAGGTTGCTGCCGCTGTGCTTACGGAATTCGGCCATGACCCAGGGTCGGACGGAGGTCCGTTGCTCTGGTTCGAGGACTGCGACCATGATGCCTCCCACCGCCAATGTTGACACAAAGACTATGTGTTTGTGTCAACATGTCAATGGTTGTCTGGGGAATCCGGCGCAGAACCTCAGTGTTGAACCTTTACGAGATGACATTTGCGACTCCTTCGCCCTCGACACCTCTTCCCCCAACCGATTCCACGTTGTGGACTCCGGCGCGGGTGCTGGTGACCCGCTCTGCGTACGAACTCCCGCACGGGTCCGACATCGTCGCGCGCTGCGAGGCCGCTGGGGTGACCGACATCGAACTGCTGTCCGGCGACCGCCTGCCATCGCTGCGTGCCGACAACGACCGTGCGGCGTACGCCCTGGCCAAACGCACGCTCGCGGTGGTCGTCGCTCCGCCGAGCAAGCGTCGCCTGCAGCCCATCCCCCCGAGCGCCGACTGGCGGATCGACCTGGCGCAAGGCTGTCCGGCACACTGCCAGTACTGCTACCTTGCGGGGTCGCTGTCGGGCCCACCGATCACCCGCGTCTATGCCAACCTGCCCGAGATCTTGGCCGAGATGGATCAGCACGTCGGCCGCGGCACCGTCACCTCCGCCTCGCCCGATCGGGCCGACGAAGGCACCACATTTGAGGCGTCCTGCTACACCGACCCGTTGGCGCTCGAACACCTGACCGGCTCTCTGTCGGCGACCATCACCCATGTCGGCACCCACCAGTGGGGTGCGCCGGTCGGACTTCGGTTCACCACCAAGTACGACGGGGTGGCCCCCCTGCTCGACCTCCCCCACCACGGGCGCACCCGCGTGCGCGTCTCGGTCAACGCGCACGAAGTCGCTGCCCGCTTCGAGGGCGGCACAGCCAAACTCCCGCAACGCATCTCAGCGCTGCGTCACCTTGCACTCGCCGGCTACCGGGTCGGCCTGACGATAGCTCCGATCATGCCGATACCGCAGTGGCGCGAGTCCTACCGCCGCCTGCTGCTAGATGTGAACGCGGCGCTGGCCGACGTTCCAGCGGTCGACCTGACCGTGGAATGCATCACGCACCGGTTCACCCCGAACAGCAAGGACGTGTTGCTGGACTGGTATCCACGGACCAAGCTCGACATGGACGAGTCGGCCCGCTCGCGCAAGATCGGCAAGTACGGCGCCCCGAAATACGTCTATCCCAAAGACACCATGGCCGAACTTCGGTCCTGGTTCGACGCCGAACTGGGCGCCACGGTGCCGATGGCCCGCGTTCTGTACTGGACTTAAGCCCCGACCTCCGCGGCCGCGGTGAGCGACGCCTTGCGGTCGTGCACCTCGCCCAGGAACCGGGCCACGCCGGTGGCGCAGTGCCGGGCGTGGGCATTGTCGACGAGGTCGAAGGCGTGCCCGGCGCGGGGCACCTCGCAGTATTCGACCGGGTTGCGCGAGACCGCCTGCAGCGCATCGCGGAAAGCGCGGGCCTCGCCGACCGGGATGATCGTGTCCTGCTCGCCGTGGATGAGGTAGAACGGCGGCGCATCCTCGTGGATGCGCGCCAGCGGCGACGCGGCAGCGTAAATCTCCGGATGACGGGACTGGCTGCGCCCCACCACAACTCGCTCGAGGAAGCGCTGGAAGTTCCGACGCGTCGCGGTGGAGCGGTCCTGCCAGTCGTATCGCCCGTAGATGCCTACGACGGCGTCGACGGTGGTGTCGGCGTCGTCGGTGAGTTCGCCGCGGAAAGCAGGGTCGCCCGGTGTCAGCCCGGCCAGCGCGGCAAGGTGCCCACCCGCCGAACAGCCCGCGACCGCCACGAAGTTGCGGTCACCGCCGAACCGGTCGACGTTTGCCCTTGCCCAGGCGATCGCGGCGTTGACGTCCGCGATGTGACGAGGCCAGCGGTTCACCGGCGACACGCGGTAGTCCATCGTCAGACAGACCCAGCCCCGTTTGACCATCTGGTGCAGCAGCGTGTGCCCTTGCAACACACGCGAGCCCTGCACCCAGGCCCCGCCTGGGACGAACAGCAGGACCGGCGCATCGGCCGGCAGGTCAGGTCGCCGCCACACATCGAGAAGCTGGGCGGGGTGGTCGCCGTATCGCACCGAGCTGCGGTACAGGCACCGCTGCCGCTGCGCGCGGAACCGCAGATACGGAGGCATCCGGCTGCTGCGTGTCGACTCGGCCTCACCGTCGATCGGCGCGGCGACGGCCTCGCTGGTGTTCAGGCGACGGCTGATCGCGGCCCGCACCGCGGCCGGAGCGTAGTGCCCGCCATACAGGGCCATCGCGGTAAGGCCGGCGAAGGGTTCGAGGTGCTTGCCGACCACCGGAAGTGACGAGTACACCCTGGTCGCGGCCAGCACCATGTCGCCGGGCGAGTGCAGTTTGATCGTCACCTCACGACGCCAAGCTCGTCGGACTGGCAGCACTGTCAGCGCGGGCGACACACGGGTCGCACCCTGCTTCTTCCAGACGAAATATGCCACAACCAGGGCAGATGAACTCCAGCATGTGCGGCGCCCCTTTCGAAGACCGAGTGGTCACGCCACGTTGCTGAAGCGTGGGACCGGCATACCCGCGCTTTCTCGACATGAAACCGCGCGGTTCGCGTCAGTACCGTGGTCGGCATGAAGTACCTGGATGTGGACGGCGTCGGACGGGTCAGCAGGATCGGGCTGGGAACGTGGCAGTTCGGTTCCCGGGAGTGGGGATACGGGGACAAATACGCCTCGGGGGCGGCCCGCGACATCGTCGCGCGTTCGCTCGAGCAGGGCGTGACGCTGTTCGACACCGCCGAGGTGTACGGGTTCGGCAAGAGTGAGCGCATCCTTGGCGAAGCACTCGGCGATCGACGCGCGCAGGTCGCGGTGGCCAGCAAGGTCTTTCCGGTCGCCCCGTTCCCCGCTGTCGTGAAGCAACGTGCGCACGCCAGCGCCGAGCGGCTGGGCCTGAACCGTATCCCGCTGTACCAGATCCACCAGTCCAATCCCGTGGTTCCCGATTCGGTGATCATGCCGGGCATGCGGGACCTGCTCGAGGCCGGCGAGATCGGGGCAGTGGGCGTCTCCAACTACTCACTCGCGAGGTGGCGCAAGGCCGACGCCGCGCTCGGGCGTCCGGTGATCAGCAATCAGGTGCATTTCTCGCTTGCGCATCCGCAGGCGCTCGACGATTTGGTGCCGTTCGCGGAGCGAGAGAACCGCATCGTGATGGCCTACAGTCCACTGGCGCAGGGACTGCTGGGCGGCAAATACGGGCCCGACAACCGGCCAGGCGGTGTACGAGCGATGAATCCGCTGTTCGGTGTCGAGAACCTGCGCCGCGCGCAGCCACTGCTCGAAACCCTGCGCGAGGTGGCCACGTCGGTCGGCGCCAAGCCGGCACAGGTGGCGCTGGCATGGTTGATCAGCCTGCCGGGCGTCGTCGCGATTCCCGGTGCATCGAGTGTCGAACAACTCGAATTCAACGTCGCCGCAGCCGATATCGAGCTGAGCGCCGAGGATCGCGATGCGCTCACCCGTGCGGCACGTGCATTTCGCCCCGTGTCGACCGGGCGGTTCCTGCTGGACACCGCACGCGAGAAGCTCGGGGTCAGCTGACGTCGCTGTGCAGCGACAGGACGGTGATGTCAGGCGGCGCGCCGATACGCACCGGCGGACCCCAAAAGCCCGCTCCGCGAGTCACATACAGCTGCGTTTTGTCGAAGGTCGACAGTCCCGCGAGGCTCGGTTGGACAGCGCGGACGATGTAGTGGAACGGCCACATCTGGCCCCCGTGAGTGTGCCCGGACAGCTGCAGGTCCACCCCGCGCACCGCCGCCTCGTGCACCTGCACCGGTTGGTGGGCGAGCAGTATCGTCGGCCTCGCCGGATCCGCCCCCGCCAAGGCGCGGCCGAAGTCGGGCGGGTCTGACCTCTCTTCACCGGCAACGTCGTTGACCCCGGCCAGGGTGAAGGCCGCAGCGCCGCGTCGGATCGCGGTGTTCTCGTTGCGCAGCGGTTGCACGCCGAGGCGCTCGAGCTCGCGCAACCACGAGGGCGGATCCTCGACGAAATACTCGTGGTTGCCGGTAACGAAGAAACTGCCCTCGCGAGACACCAGGTCGCGCAACGGTTCGGCAGCCGGCCCGAGCTCTTCGACCGTTCCGTCGACGAGGTCGCCGACGATCGCGACCAGGTCCGGCGTCGACTCGTTGATCATCGTGACGATCCGCTCGGTGTGCGCGCGGCCGGCCAGCGGCCCGAGGTGGATGTCGGAGACCACCGCAATGCGAAAGCCGTTGAACGCCGGATCGAGCCGTCGCAGACGGACCGGCACGCGCAAGAGATCGGGCGGCCCGACCGCCGTCGCGGTGCCGACACCCACCAGACCGACCGACGCGGCGCCGGCCGCGACTGCGCTCGCCCGGGCCAGGAACAGCCGCCGGTTCATCCCGTCATCCGGTGGGTCCGCGGCCGGCCTGCGCCGCACCCAGCCCCGCAGCGCAAGGCGCACCGGTTCCAGGGCGAGCAGCGTCAGGAACAGGTAGGCGACGAGGCCGAACCAGAGGTAGCCCGGCCAGACGTACCAACCGGCCTCGCGCAGTCCGAGCAGCCGCGGCCCCATCAGTGTCACGATCAGCAGCGCAGTGAGGGCGCCGAGGATCGCCGTCAGAACTCGCCGCGTGCGTCCTGGCCCGGTCGTGTCCTTCACCAGCCGCTTCCACACGTACAAATGCATCAACGCCAGCACAGCGGAGAGAACAACGACGAACATGCAGGTCCTTCGCGGGGAGCAATTAACCCCTGCGCACGCGAGGAGCAATTAACCCTAGGCCGACACCGTGGAGCGGCGTGTCAACGTCAGCAGCGCCGCCGCTCCGATGAGGGCGCTGCTGACCATCGCGATCGCCATCGGTACTGCGGTGTGGTCACCGGCGATTCCGACCAGGGGCGCCGCCGTCGCCGCCAAGCCGAACTGTAGCGCGCCCAGAATCGCGGACCCGGTGCCCGCCGCGTAGCGGACCTCGTCCATCGCCAGCGACGTCGCGTTGGCGACCACGAGGCCGAGACTGGTGACCGTGCACCACAGCAGCACGAGCGTCGCCCAGAGCACCGGCCCGAGCAGGGTGTCCAGCACCAGCAGCGCGGAGAACATCGCCAGCAGGCTGACGCCGAGGTGCAGCAGTCGCCGCTGGCCGAAGCGGATGACGATCCTGGCGTTGAGGGCGTTCATCGCGACCAGGCCCGTGGCGTTGGCTGCGAATGCGAATGAGTAACCGATCTCGGACAACCCGAGCACGTTCTGAAGAACGAACGGCGAGGCCGAGATGTAGCTGAACATGACCGTGAAACTGAAGGCGTAGGTCAGCGTGTAGCCGATGTAGTGCGGGTTGCTCAGCACGGAGCGGGCGTCGCGCAGCATCGCGGGCAGACCACCGGTGTTGCGCAGGTCCGCCGGGTGTGTTTCGGACAGGACGATAAGCACGCCCAGCAGCATGGCGCCGGCCAATCCGGTCAGAATCCAGAACACGCCGCGCCATCCGATCACACCCATGAGCGAGCCGCCGATCAGCGGGGCCACCACCGGAGCGGCTCCGTTGATGATCATCATGAGGCTGAACAGTCTGGCCGCGGCCGCTCCGCGGGCGCGGTCGGAGATCACCGCCCGGCTGAGCACAACACCTGCGGCCCCGCCGAAGCCCTGCAGGAATCGAGACGCCGTCAGCAGCTCGATGCTGGGCGCGAGCGCGCAGGCTATCCCGCCGAGGATGCACACGCTGGTGCCGACGATCATCAACGGCCGCCGACCGAACCGGTCCGACATCGGACCGATGACCAGTTGACCGAGCGCCAGGCCGATCAGGAACGTCGTCAAAGTCAGCTGGATCGCCGATGCCGTGGTGCCGAACTCCTCGGCCATGGCCGGGAAAGCGGGCAGGTACATGTCGATGGACAGCGGCGCGACGGCGGTCAGCAGGGCAAGGACCCCGAGCCAGCTCATGGGAATTGGCCTGGCGTGGGGGGCTGCGCGGCCAGTGGTGCTCAAGACGGGTCGACCTTCTCTGCTTGCTATAGCTTTATATGTAATTTCATATGTACTATAGCGGCATGCGGAGCACTCATGTACCCGTCAGCGCGCGTGATGCTCGCGACATCGCCGAGGCGGTGCGGACCGTGGTGTGGTCACTTCGCCGCTTCGGTGAGCGGCAGGTCGGTCTACCTCCGCTGCCGCATTCGGAGTTCGAGGTGATCCGCACCGTGTCCGACCACTCGGACATCACGGTCTCCGATGCCGCCCGGCTGCTCGGGTTGCAGCCGAGCAACGTCAGCACCACGGTGCGTCGCCTCGTCGAGCAGGGCCTCGTCGAACGTGTGCCCGATGAGCACGACCGCCGGTCTATTCGGCTGCGGCTCACCGAGAAGGCGCGCGGGCACAAGACGATGATCGACGCCGCGTGGGTGGAGGCGATCGGAGAACGGTTGGCGCAGATGACAACCGAGGAGGCGGAGCTGCTTGTCGAGGCCGCGCCGCTCCTGCGGCGCCTCGCCGCCATGGCCTAGCGCGGCGGCTCGCCGCCATGGCCTAGCGCGGCGGCTAAGCCGGATGCAGGGTGACCGCGATGCCCGAGTAGCGGACCATGCCCGTGATGACGTCGATATCGTCCTTGCTCGTCAGCCGGTTGACGTTGGCTGCGTGATGGCCGTGCGGAACCGACACCGCGCCGCGCCGGATCGAGTCGTCGATCTTGGCGACGCCGGTCAGTTCGCCGTTGGTGCTGCGGACAACCACCGGACCGCCGTCGACGACGCCTGCCGCACCGCCGTCGTCGGGATGAATCAGGATCAGCGCCGGCTCGCCGAGGAAGTCGAGTTGGGCGTTGAGCTTCTTGCGCTGCCTGCGGGGCACCATCACCAGCGGCGGCGGCGGTTCGAGCGCGGCGAGTTGGTCGACCAGCAGCGGCGGCGCCAGCCGCCACCCGCCCATCCGCTCGATGTGCGCGTCGACCCACGGCGCGGGCAGTTCGCGACCCGCGTCGGCCCAACCGGTTGCGGCCACCTCGTCGTAGTGGGACCGGGCGCCTGCCAGCAGCACCGCGAGCACATCGTCGTCCGAGCTGGTATCCGGATCTCCGAGCGAGCCGAGGTCGTAGCCGAGGCGCCTGCCGAGTTCGGCGAACACCCACCACATCGACCGCCGCTCCCCGACCGGGGCCACCACGGCGGGCGTGTACTGCACCGAGACCCGCGCACTGAGGATGTCGTGGATGGTGATGTCGGGCCGTTCGAGCGGGTCCTTGGTCGGCAGCACGTGCGTGGCCAGCTGCGTAGTCTCGTTGTCGATGATCTCGGTGGTGGCGAACACCTCGAGGTTCTGCAGGGCCGGAATCAGCTTGCCCGTCTCGGGAAAGCTGGTGACCAGGCTTCCGCCGACGTTGATCAGGGCGCGGATATGGCCCGCCTCCACCTCGTCGGGCAGCACGGCACACGGCCATTCGTTGATGAACGCCTGCGCCTCTGGGCGGCTGCGCGGACCCGGTCCGAAGGATCCCTCGACCGGGGTGATCGGCAGCAGGTCGCCGAAAGTCTCCAACTGATATGCGAATCCAGGGTGAAACCACGTGCCGCCGGGTCGGTTCATCGCGCCGGTGAGGATCATGAGAACCCACGCAAGCCACTGGGTGACGTTGGCGCGCTCGGCGGTCATCGTGACACCGGTGCCGGTTTCGACCGCGACGCACTTGGCCGTCCGCACGGCCGCGCACAACCGCGTCAGGTCCGACTCTGCGACGTCGGCGATGCTGGCAGTGTGTTCGAGCGTGAACGGCTCAACCGCCGCGGCGAGTTCGTCGACACCCTGCACCGGTACGTCGAATTTTCGTCCGTCCCGCAGGATCTCGCGCACGAGATACGCCATTACGGCGTGGTCGGTGCTGGGTCGCGGTGCCAGATGGCCGGTGGCCAGTCGGACCGTCTCGGTGCGGCGTGGGTCGATCACCCACACCTGCCCGCGGTTGGCGATGTCACGGACGGTCCCCGTTGGGTTGGGCATCGAGATTGCGTGTCCATGTGAGACCACCGGGTTGACGCCGACGAGCATGAGGAAGTCCACGTTGTCGAAATCGGTGCGGCCGGACAGCCCCATGAATCCGCCGACCAGATCGGAGATCAGCGGTTTGGCGGTGCCGTCGATGGTCAGTGGGCTGAACTTGGCCGGAGTGCCGATCGCGGCGTGCAGCGCTTCGGCCATCCGGAAGCCGGCGCTTTCCATGGTGCTGAAGTAGAAGGCCACCGACTCGGGACCGTGCCGGTCGATGATGTCGCGCAACCGCGTGCCGAGGTCGTCGAGACATGCGTCCCACGGGGCGTTCTGCAACCGGCCGTCGATTCGCATCTGTGGGTGTTCGAGGCGATCCGGGTGGTGATGCACCAGCGGCAGCGCGCGGCCTTTGGCGCACGTGTACCCGCGCGAGAAGGGGTGCTCCTGATCGCCTCGGACGCGCACCACCTCGTCCCCTTCGACGTCGACGAGGATGCCGCAGACCGACGTGCAGACGCGACAGAAACTACGCACGGTTTGCATGAGCAGAAACGTACTCTCGTAATCGGAGAGGCGAACCCGCATTCAGTGATAATGCCTACCCGAATTGGAGAAGCCCGTTTCCGCTGCGTGCGTCGGGCGAATCCGTTTCAGTCAGGCGATGCGGGGCAACTCTGCAACCCGTAACCGCGGAGAAAGGGAGCCGACATGGCACTCGATGATGACGACATCACCACATCAGGTGGCGCAGGAGAAGGCACGGCAGACGGGGGCTCGAATCCCGAGGGCCACGATGGCGGCGCCGACGGAACCGCAGGCGGTGAAGGCACCGCCGACGGCGGCTCGAACCCTGACGGCCACGATGGCGGCGCCGACGGAACCGCAGGCGGTGAAGGCACCGCCGACGGCGGCTCCAATCCCGAGGGCCATGACGGCGGCGCCGACGGAACGGCCTGACCACACCTCGATGCTGAGCCGCTGCATCGCGACCGATGCTCGGACGTTCGCCGACGAGTACTGGGGCCGCAAGCCGATGCTCAGCCGCGCGGACGCGCTGCCCCGCGACTTCAGCGATCTGCTCTCACCGGAGACGGTCGACGAGTTGATCGCCGAACGCGGGGTACGCGCGCCGTTCATCCGGCTCGCACGCGAGGGCGACGTCCTGCCCCGTGACTGCTATCTCGGGCCTGCCGGCTTCGGGGCGGAGATGCCCGACCAAGTGGATTCCGCCAAGGTGCTCAGCCAATTCTCCTCTGGCGCAACGATTGTGCTCCAGGGACTACATCGGCTGTGGCCGCCGCTTGTCGACTTCGTCCGACAGGCCGTCGACGACCTCGGCCATCCGGTCCAAACGAACGCCTACATCACCCCACCCGGCAACCGTGGCTTCGACCATCACTACGACGTGCACGATGTGTTCGTCCTGCAGGTGTGCGGGCAGAAGCGCTGGATCGTGCACGAGCCGGTGCACGACCATCCCCTGCCGTCGCAGCCGTGGACCCAGCACCGCTCGGCCATCGCGGATCGGATCACCGGTGAGCCGGTGCTCGACACCGTGCTCTCGGCGGGCGACGCGCTGTATCTGCCGCGCGGTTGGGTGCACGCGGCGGTGGCCTTGGACACGACGTCGGTCCATTTGACCGTCGGCGTCTCGGCGTTGACCGGAGTCGACGTCGCGCGCGCGGTCGTCGACCAGTTGGCGGGCGTGCGCACGTTCCGCGAGTCGCTTCCCCTTGGATCCGACCCGACCGACCGGGATGAGACGATCGCGGCCGTAACGAAGGTGATGGCGCAAATGGTCGAGTCGTTGCGCGACGACGCGTCGACACTCAGCGCCGGAGCCGCCGCGCAGCTGTCGGACCGCTTCGCCGAGCGGACGCGACCGGTTCCGGTGCGGCCGCTGGCTTCGCTTGCCGCGGCCGAGGACGCCAGCGCCGCGACCGTGCGCTGGCGGCACGGACTCATTGCAAGCGTCGAACACACCGGCGGCCGCGTCGTGCTGCGGCTACCGGACAAGACGATGACGTTTCCGCAGTCGTGCTCGGATGCGGTGGAGACGCTGCACCGCGGGCAGGTCGCACAGGCGGGTACCTTGCCCGGTCTGGATCGCGCCGACGCGGCGGTGCTGATCCGCAGACTTCTTCGCGAGGCCGTCGTGGTACCTGTCGACGCATGACGGTTGCGAAGCGGGCGCCGTGCAGCGACCAGTCGCTGGCCCGGGGTGATCCGATGTACGGCACAGCGTCGGCGGGGTCATCCTGGGTGCTGGTCGAAATGTCCGGCGGCTGGGGACCTTCGGCGTTTCTGCAGTCGCCGTCGTGCATCGATCCGCAACTGGGACGTGCGATCGTCCGCCGGGTCGAGGCGGCCAAGATGCGCATCGCGGCGATCCGGCGCCCCGGCCGCAGGCCCGACGTTCCCCGATGGCGGTGGTTCATCGCCCACGCTGACGTCGGCAGCGAGGCGCTGTACCGCGGCGAGGTCGACGCCCCCGGCGAGTTACTGGATCTCAACCTCGACGGCAGTGACGGCGAGCTGACGACCGACCCGCTGGTGGCCATCTGCGCGCATGGCAAGCACGATCAGTGTTGCGCGGTTCGGGGACGCAGCGCCTGCCAGGCGATCGCCGCTGCCTACCCCGAATTCACTTGGGAGTGTTCGCACCTGGGCGGAGACCGGTTCGCAGCGACGATGCTCATCCTGCCGGAGGGTCTCTGCTACGGCCGGGTGGACTCCGCCGACTCGCCGGACCTTGTGCGGCGCTACCTCGACGGGCGGCTCGACAACAGGTTCCTTCGCGGGCGCACCTCGCTGCCGCATGCCGTTCAGGCCGCGCAGTATTTCGTGCGCGAGGCCACCGGCGAGGACCGCATCGACGCGCTGCATCCGCTCGACGTCGAGCGCGGCGACCACGAGATCCGGGTGCGCCTGGACGGCCACTCCGGGCCCGTCGAGGTCGTCCTGCACGAGGCACTCTCCGATCCGCTGCAGTCGCAGTGCTCCGCGAAAGTCGAGGGCCGGGTGCGGGTGTTCACGTTGGCAAATATGACGTCGGAATGACAGTCGGTGTAGTCGGCGGTGGCACGGGTAAGCGATGTCCATGCACGACGTGACGAAGCGGTTCAAGGCCGCGCTGGGTGAATTGCACGAGAACAGGGACGTCGAACCCCTGGTCGAACTGTTCGGCGACGACGCCAGCCTGACAAAGGCCGGGTTACCGCACGGGCAGCACGGCAAGGACGGCGCGCGCACATTCTGGCAGCATTACCGCGAGGTGTTCGACTCGATCGAGGCGTCCTTCAGTCACACCGTGACCGACGACGGCGTGGCCTACCTCGAGTGGACGTCCGAAGGAACACTGCGCGACGGCACGGAGTTCCGTTACGACGGCGTGAGCGTCCTCGAGGGCAGCGAGCAGGGCATCGACTCGTTCCGCACGTACTACGACACCGCCTCATTTCTGTCGGCTGAGAAGCGCAGCGCACTGTCCACCTAGCTCGGTGTCACTGCCAGGCGAACACGGGTTGTTCGAGTTCGTCGACCGGGTCGTGACGGCCCTCCAGGCACAGCCACCGCAACTGCAAGAGCACGGCGCCCGTCGGCGCGTGAATGAGGTCGTTGCCCAACGGAATCTGCACGACCGGGCGGGGGCTTTCCGGAATGGTGATGTAGCGCGGCGAATCGTCGCGCTGAAGCTGGTGCAGTCCGACGCGGTAGACCGCCACCACCTCGGCGGGCGACGGACGCGGATCCAATCGGCCACCGCCCCAGATGACCACCGGGGTGATCACGTAGCCCGACCGGGTCGGGTAGTCGTCGAGCAGGCCCAGCACCGACGACTCCGGCAGCCGCACGCCCACCTCTTCGTCCAGTTCGCGTAACGCGGCGTCGACCGCCGTCTCTCCCGCATCGAGCCGACCACCGGGCAGCGCCCACTGGGCGGCGTGCGAATTGAGCCGGGAAGCCCGGCGGCACAGCAGGAACGCGGCGCCGCCCGACACGTCGACCATGCGGCCGTCGAGACCCGCCTCCATCGGCCGGCCCGCAATCCAGTCGTCGACCGGGGCCGGGTCCACGCGGTCCTCGCCGAGCTCGGAGTCGACGATGACCACAGCGACGGCGGCGTGCCGCTTCGTCGGGTCGATGGCGACGCGGCGTCGATGGACCTCCAGGTTCGCCCGGAACCGCTCGCACAGCGCGTCGTCATACGTGATCGTCACGACATCTAATCAATCACGCCCGTGAGCCGGCCGGCATGCGGGACTCTTTTGGCCGGAGTTGGCGTTGCTGCCGATATCTCAGACAGAAGGAGGCGTGACATGAACGCCGAACACATCACCGCACTGGTCACCGGCGCGAACAGGGGGCTTGGACGGCGGTTCGCCGAAGAGCTTCTGGCCCGCGGCGCGAAGGTGTACGCGGCAGCCCGTCGTCCCGAATCCATCGATCTGCCAGGTGTGGTTCCGCTGCAACTCGACATCACCGACCCCGAGTCGGTGCGTCTGGCCGCCCAGCAGGCCGGTGACGTCAACCTCGTAGTGAACAACGCGGGCGTGTCAACCCGCGCAACACTGGTCGACGGTCCGATTGACGACATCCGACTCGAGATGGAGACCCACTACTTCGGCACTCTCAACGTCGTCCGTGCGTTCGCGCCGGTCATCGAACGCAACGGCGGCGGCGCGATGCTCAACGTGCTCTCGGTCCTGTCGTGGCTGCATCCTCAGACCAGCGGCGCCTACTCGGCAGCCAAGGCCGCGGGCTGGGCGTTGACGGACGCTGTGCGAGAAGAGCTGGCGCCGAGAGGTATTCAGGTCACCGCCCTGCACGTCGGCTATATGGACACCGACATGGTCAGCTACATCCCTGCCGACAAGAAGATCGATCCGGGCTTCGTCGCCGGTCTTGCGCTCGACGGCGTGTTCGCCGGCCAGACCGAAGTCCTGGCCGACGACCTGTCGCGAGCCGTCAAGGCTCAACTGTCCGCGCCTGCGCAAGCATAGGGCGCGGTCAGCTGTCCGGATTCAGGTAGTGCAGTACTCACGACACCTCCCCCTCCTCGGCAGTTGACTGTCCTCACGTGCAAGAACACACGAGGGGGGCAGCAGTGACGCGACATGGCAGGCAGCAATTCTTCGTCGCCGGGGAGGGCGTGCTCTCGCCGGACACAGCGGCGCGGTCCGCGGCTTCAGACGACGCGATGAGCCCTACACCGCGCCTGTCTGAAGCCGATGAGCTCAGGCAATTCCGGTTCTCGCGCATCGGGCCACAGGGTGCGCCTACCAGTGCAGAACTCATGTCGGCGGTGTCCGAGGCGATCACCGCCGTAGCACCGGACAGCGACGGCGACATTCCCGCCGGGTTCACCTACCTTGGTCAGTTCGTCGACCACGACCTGACGATGGACAAGACGCAGGCGGCGCTCGGATCGGAGGTGACCGTCGACGAACTCATCCAAGGCCGTTCACCGGCACTCGATCTCGACTCGCTCTACGGCCGTGGCCCGGCCGACGAGCCGCACTTCTACACCGATGGCCTGCATTTGAAGATGGGGCGCACGGGCGCGCTCGACGGCTTTCTGCCCGCCTTCGACGGCCACGATCTCCCTCGGGAGCCTCAGCAGCGCCTCGCACTGATACCCGATCACCGCAACGACGAGAACCTGGCGGTAGCCCAGACCCATCTCGCCTTCATCAGGTTCCACAACCGGGTGGTCGACACGATTGCCCCGGGACCGGTCGCGACGATGTTCGATGCAGCGCGCGAGCGCGTCGTGAAGCACTACCAATGGATGCTGCGACAGGACTATCTTCCCCGGATCGTCGACCCGGGAATCGTCGAGGACGTCTTCGCCAACGGCCGCACTCTCTTCGAGACGTCACCGGCTCCGGGCGACTCGCCCACCATGCCGATCGAGTTCTCAGTCGCGGCATTTCGTCTCGGGCACAGCATGATTCGTGACACGTACAGCTGGAATCGGTTCTTCGACAATGGAAGCGCATTCCTTTCGCTGTTGTTCGGATTCTCGGGCACCAGTGGTGACCTATCGGCCGCGGACCCGTTGCCCTCCAACTGGATCGCCGACTTCCGCCGGCTGTACGACTTCGCCGAAGCCGGGCGTCCCGACCTGGTGGTAGCGCCGGGCAAGTTCAATAGGGCGCGCACGATCGACACCCGGCTCACTGATCCGCTCGCCACCCTGCCTGCAGGCTCATTCGGTCCACCAGACGCGCAATTTCCGCCGCTGCACGCCAATCTCGCGTTCCGCAACCTCATCCGGGGCAGCATGGTCAAGCTCGCCAGCGGTCAGCAGATGGCGACACTCACGGGTGTCACCGAACTCACCGAAGACGAGGTCATCACTGGCAGCGGAGGTGTCGACTTCGCCGGACTGTCCGCGAATTTGCGCACCGAGTTGTCAGCCAACACGCCCCTGTGGCCTTACATCCTGCGGGAGGCCGAACTCAACGGCGGTCGGCTCACCGGCGTGGGGGGCCGCATCGTGGCCGAGGTCTTCCATCGGGCCATGGAAGGCAGCGCGCACTCCATCGTGCGTGACCCGCACTGGCGTCCCGATCTGGGGCCTAACGCTTTCACCTTCCGAATGGTGGACCTGCTGCTGTTCGCGTTCGAGGGCCGATCCGACTTGCTCAATCCGCTCGGGGACGAGCCCGAAAAGCAGCTCGAGATCGTCGAGCTGAGCCGCGGCGACGACGGTCCGTTCGTCAGGATCCTGCAGCATCTGCTGCGCGCAAGACGGTTCGACCTCTTCGTCGACGGCGATTTCGGCCCGATCACCGAGCAGGCGGTTCGTCGATTCCAGGGCAACCAGGGCATCACCATCGACGGCATCGTTGGGCCCGTCACCTGGTCGCGATTGTTCACCACGGTCCGCCGGGGCGACGTCGGTGAGGCCGTCAAGGGCGTACAGGTCCGCATGAATCTTCGCCAGGCCGATCCGATCGATGTCGACGGCGACTTCGGCCCGATCACCGAGCAGGCGGTGCGGGAGTTCCAGATCAGTGAAGGCGTCGAGGTCGACGGTGTCGTGGGTCCGATCACGTGGCGCAGATGTGTGTCCGAACCGGCATGAGCTCGGCCCACCCGATCGAAAGGCGACCGCGCGAAATGGCAGATCCCACCAGCGTCGTTTGTCGGCGTGCGGCGTCCCCGCCGAGGATGTGTGCGTTAGCTTCGCTGGGTGAATGATGTCGCGGCGGCCCGCGTCGATGTCTCGTGTGCGGCCGACCCCAGGTGACCCACCGACTCCATGACCCCGACCGGCGCACGTTCGCGAGCGACAACTACGCCGGTGTGCACCCCGCCGTGCTCGATGCGATCACGGTGGCAAACGGCGGCCATCAGGTCGCGTACGGCGCCGACGTCTACACCGCCCGCCTGCGTGAGGTGATTCGCGAGCACTTCGGCCCGCAGACGGAAGTGTTCCCGGTGTTCAACGGCACGGGCGCGAACGTCGTCTCGTTGACCAGCGTGCTGCCACGCTGGGGCGCGGTGATCACGGCGGCGACCGCTCACATCCACACCGACGAAGCCGGAGCCCCCGAACGGATGACCGGCATCAAGCTGCTCACCGTGCCGACGCCTCACGGCAAGCTGACCCCGGAGCTGGTGGCGCGCGAGGCGTGGGGTTGGGGCGACGAGCACCGGGCCCAGCCGCTCGCCGTGAGCATCACTCAGACAACGGAGTTGGGCACGTTGTACACAGCCGACGAAGTACGGGCCATCGCCGACTTCGCGCACGCCCGGGACATGGCTGTGCACATGGACGGCGCACGGGTGTGGAACGCCGCCGCGGCGCTCGGTGTCCCGTTGCGCGAGTTCACCACCGACGCCGGCGTCGACATCCTCAGCCTGGGTGGGACGAAGAACGGGCTGCTCGGCGCGGAGGCGGTGGTGGTCCTCGCGCCGCAACGAACGACCGGGCTGGCGTACCTGCGGAAGATGACGATGCAGTTGTCTTCGAAGATGCGGTTCGCGTCGGCGCAGTTCCTCGCGTTGTTCGACGACGACATCGGCATCCGCACCGCGGCGCACGCGAACGCCATGACCCGACGCCTGCGCTCGGCGCTCGAGGCGGGAATCGCCGACGGCACACTTCCCGGTCTCGCATTCAGCCAGGACAGTCCGGCGAACGCGGTTTTCGCCACGCTGCCGACGGACGCGGCCGACCGCATCCGCGAGCAGGTCCGGTTCTACGACTGGGATCGCACGCGGGGCGAGGTGCGCTGGATGACGTCGTGGGACACCACAGAAGACGACGTCGACGACTTCGTCGCGATCATCCGAAAAGAATTGGCACGCTAGAGAAGTCGGTCGAGAAAGCCTCGACAGAGGTCGGCGACGAGGTCAGGTGCTTCGTCGAGCGCGAAATGGCCGGCATCGATCACGTGCACCTCGGCGCTCGGCACGTCTCGCTGATAGGCCTCGGCTTCGGCGACTTCGAAGGACGGATCGTAGCGGCCCCACACCACGAGCATCGGGGGCTGGCAGTCCCGCAGCCATTGTTGCCACGCAGGGTAGCTCGCCACGTTGGTGCGATAGTCGTAGAACAGGTCGGTCTGTATGTCGGCCTGTCCCGGCCGGTGCAGAAAAGCGAGTTCGTCGGTCCACAGGTCGGGGTCGTACCGATCGGGCTCCGGACTCTTGCCGACGTGGCGCAGTCGAGTGGCGGCGTGGGAGAAGAAGTTCTCCCGCAGCGCCGCCTCGTGTCCGGCGCGGTCGGCCCAGAACGCCCGCCGCGTCTCCCACAGGGGACCGAGGCCGTCGTCGTGGCAGACGGCGTTCTGCACGACGAGAGCGCGCACCCGGTCCGGGCGGCGCAGCGCGAGGCGCATCCCCACGTCGGGCAGCTGGGCGAGTCCTGAAATCTCCCTATATTGGGTTGGCGAGCGGCCTGCCGTAGTACCAGAATTCGGGGTGCGGCGACGCGAGATGCCGTCGCCGCCCGTCGGGGAGCAGTGCTGCAGCCACGGGTCGGACTTCTGGGAGTTAGGGGTCAATTTGCTGAGTATCAGTCGTTGTTTCGTATCAATGGTTCCAGTTGTGTTGGCCGTGGCGGGAATGGGCGTGGCCGCTCCCGCATCCGCCACGCCGTGTCCCGATATGGAGGTCGTTTTCGCCCGCGGCACCTTCGAGGCGCCCGGCGTCGGACCGGTGGGGCAATCCTTCGTCGATTCCCTGCGCGCGAAGAGTCCCGGCAAGTCGGTCGAGGTGTACCCGGTGAACTATCCCGCGTCGCTCGACTTCGCGACCGCCGCGGACGGCGTGATCGATGCGAGCAATAAGGTCCGCGCGACGGCGGCGGCCTGTCCCGACACGAACATCGTGGTGGGCGGGTTCTCCCAAGGCGCCGCGGTCGCGGCCTACATCACCGCTGATCGCATGCCTGAGGGCTATGCACCGCCGCCCGGCATGACGGGTCCGATGGAGCCGTCGATCGCCGACCACGTCGCCGCGGTGACGCTGTTCGGCAAGCCGTCGAGCGGCTTTCTGCAACGGATTTACACCGGCGCACCGGAGATCAACGTCGGCCCCAGCTATGCGGGCAAGACGCTGGACCTGTGCATCGAGACCGACCCCATTTGCTCGCCGACCGGCGGTGACGGCGGCGCCCACGGCGCCTATGCGCTCAACGGGATGACCAATCAGGCAGCCGATTTCGTCGTCAGTAAGCTGGCGCGGCCCGATGAGGCGGTCGACCGGGCGACGGGAAGTCAGGTCTCCGACATGACGCCGCCGTCGGCCGACAGCGAGGTACCGATCGGTTGAGCGCGCCCGCGGCCGAATCGCTCAGAGGTCCGGTTGGCCCGGCAAGTAGGTGCCGATGGACCACTGGCGTCCCTCCGGGTCGAGAAGCTCCACGCGGAAGTTCCCCCACGCCGTCGTCTCGGGCGCGATGAGCACACGCGTTCCGGCGGCGAGCGCGCGCTCGTGGACGGCGCTGACCTCCGCAGCATCGACGACGACATAGAGTCCGGCGCCGACGCAGTCGCCTTTGACCGACGGAATGTCGTATCCGCGGTCATCGGCCTGCACGCAGACCACCGCGTCGCCACACCGCAGTTCGGCGTGCGCAAGGTTGTCGCCGTATCGGAAACAGCGGACCACATGGAACCCGAGTACCTCGGTGATCCAACCGACCATCGCGTCCGGATCTCGGTAGCAGAGGAACGCCGTCAAACGCGCAGTAGTCATATGCCAGACCTACCGGCCGGGTCTGACATGTGAGGTCATCGGTCCTTCGTGCTCGGCGCGCCGAATGCCGAGGACGAGCAGGATGCCGGCGAGCAGGATGATCGGCCACGGCGTGAACAGCAGGATCACCGCGTCCACCACGGTCCAGGCGAGCAAGATCCAGGCAATGAATGCCGGGGGCGTGACGCCGCGCCCGTTCATCCACAGCACGGTCAGTCCGACGAGGATGAGCGGAACGCCGAAGCTGTCCACGCTCAGCCACAACGCACTGTTGGCCGGACTCATGTCGGTGAGGTCCTCTCGCCACAGCGCTCCGCTGAACCACGCGTCGGCGTGCCGTACCGCGCCCAGGACGAACAGCGCACCCAGCGTGTGCGCGCTGCCGTAGAACACGATCAGCCAGCCGGCCAACTTGATCATCGAAGTACCGTCACTCTCTGCTTATACGGCGGCGTATAACCGCTTCCGACACTAATATGCGGCACCGTATAAGTCGAGGAGATAAGGGGCCACGCAGCCATGGGCGCAAGACGTACACCTCGCGAGGTTTGGGTCCAAGAGGGGCTGCGCACACTCGCCGCGGGTGGCATCGACGCCGTTCGCGTGGAGGTCCTCGCGAAAAAACTCGGGGTCACCAAGGGCGGGTTCTACGGATACTTCGCCGACCGCGGTGCCCTGCTGACGCACATGCTCGACGCCTGGGAGCGAGCCTGTGTCGACGACGTGCTCGAGCGGATAGAACACGCCAGTGGGGACGTGCTCGAAAAGGCGCGGCTGGCCGGGCAGCTGACATTCGCCGACGACGGTCTACTCGAAATCGATCTCGCGGTTCGTGACTGGGCGCGCCGCGACGCGGCCGTCGCCGAGCGCTTGCGTCGCGTGGACAACCGGCGCATGCAGTTGCTGCGCGACGCCATCGGCACGGTCTGCTCCGATCCCGACGAGGTGGAGGCCCGCAGCCTGCTCGCGTTCTGCATGGCGATCGGGCACCACTTCCTCGCCGCCGATCATCTCGGCCGTACGAGCGCCGAAGTCCGAGCCCGCGCCAGCGCAATCATCCTGGACGATGGGAGGCGTGCCCGAGGGTGACACCGTCTACGCGCTGGCCCGCCGCCTCGACGGCGCGTTGCGCGGGCGGGTTTTGAGCCACGGCGAACTGCGGGTCCCCGCGCACGCGACAGACGACCTCGCGGGGTTGACCGTGCTGGAGCACGTCACCCACGGCAAGCATCTGCTGACCCGGCTGTCGGACGGCCTCACGGTGCACACCCACATGAAGATGTCCGGCTCGTGGACAGTCTCGCCGACCGGGCGCTGGCTGCCCCGGGCGGTGATGCACGACGTGCGGGTGGTGCTGCGCACCGACGGGCCTGCGGCCTACGGCGTGACACTGCCGGTCGTCGAACTGCTGCGGACCCGCGACGAGGCGCAGGCCGTCGGCCATCTCGGCCCGGACCCCCTGCGCGACGACTGGGACGCCAGCGAGGCGGGACGCCGGCTCATCGCCGAGCCGGATCGCCCACTGGTCGCCGCCCTGCTCGATCAGCGGTGTGTGGCGGGATTCGGCAACCTCTGGGCCAACGAGCTGAGTTTCCTTCGGGGACACAGCCCGTGGACGCCGGTCAAGGACGTCGACATTCCCGCGCTGCTGGACCTCGGCGCCCGGGCGCTGCGCCATTCGGCCACGGTGCCCGGTGCCATGCAGGTGACGACGGGCATTCGGCGCAAGCGGGAACAGCACTGGGTGGCGGGCCGGGCGGGCCTGCCGTGCATGAGGTGCGGAACGACCGTGCGCGTCGTCGCCGAGATCCCGAACGACCCGGAACAGCGGCGCACGTGGTGGTGCCCGCACTGCCAGCCGGGCCCGGCGCCACCGCGATGACTCAGCGGCCGGTCGCCACGTCCCCGGATACGGCCATCGTCGCGTACTCCTGAAGAGACGGCGTGGTGTCCTCGGTCAGTCTCTTGCCGACGAAGGCCGCTGGGAAGCATGTAGTGGATTCCGGGTCGGCGCCGCCGGGTCGAGGGAGCCGCACAGCGACGTCCCGGTGATCGGTGGACAGCATCCACTGGGCGCCGTCGCACGCCCGGATGAGCACCTCGCCCAGGTATGCGCCCATGGTCAGGGCGGTTTGGTCGATGGCCTCGGCGTCCGGTTGGTCAGCGAGGAAGTCGTCGCACAGCTCGTCGACCTGTGCCAACGATTCGATGGTCCAGTCGAGACGGCGGCCCGAGACCGCAACCTCGTGCAGGAACAACGCGGCCCACACCGCCATCCGCTGACCCACCTCGTCGCCGAATGCGGCCGCTTGTTCGTCGTCGGGTACCGCGAAGCCGGCCATCGCGTGCACATAGACCGACTCCAGCGCAGGACCGAGCATGCTTCGCGCCTCCGCGACGGCATGGGCGGGACGCAGTTCGAAGCCGGAGGGCATCCGGACCTGAGGCCAGCCGTCCGGCCCGTCGACCCACTGTCCGCCGCCGTTGCGCACGATCAGTTCGCCGAAGTAACCGGCCACCGTCGTGAACGCCGCCGAGAAATCCTCTTCGCTGATCCCGCTGACGAAGCCGTCGAGTGTCCGTACCGATGGCGGGGTCCAGTCGAGCGGCCAGTCTGAACCGGCGGAGGCGGCGACCAGTGCCTCTGCGCCTGCGCGCATCGTCGCGACGTCGGCCACCTCGACGGGGGCCTTCGGCTCATCGGACTTGTTGCGCCCGCGCTTCCACATAATGTCTCATCCCCATCATCCGACTGCAGAGGTCGACGGTGGCGCCGAATCACCTTGTGGCTCTGCGGCTGTCATGATCTGGACAATGGTCTTGCGGTCGGCTTCCGACGGCAGCCCCATGCCCGGCTTGTATCCGTAGACCTCATGCAGCGGCGTCGAACCGGTTCGACCGTCGAGGATGTCCACCGAATCCGTACTGATCAGACCGGGGTGCTCCACCCCGCACGCCTCGGCCACTTTGGCCAGATCGCGGCGCAGGGTCTTGATGTAGTTCGCGACTCGCTCGGCCTTCTCGTCGGGCACGAGGCCGCGGGACAGCCATGCGTTCTGGGTGGCCACACCGGTGGGACAGGTGTCGGTATGACACTTCTGCGCCTGGACGCAGCCGATCGCGAGCATCGGTTCGCGCGCGACGCTGACCATGTCGCATCCGAGAGCGAAAGCGACTACTGCGTTGTCGGGAAGGCCGAGCTTGCCTCCTCCGATGAACGTGATCTGCTCGTGCAGACCGTGCTCGGCGAAGATCCGGTACACGCTGGTGAAGCCGAGTTGGAACGGCAGCGAGACGGAGTCGGTGAAGATCATCGGGGCGGCACCGGTACCTCCCTCGCCGCCGTCGATCGTCACGAAGTCGACTCCGCGATCCGTCTCGCGCATGGCCTCGGCCAGCTCATGCCAGAAGTCGAGATCTCCGACCGCGGACTTGATGCCCACCGGTAGACCTGTTTCGGTCGCGAGCAGTTCCACCCAGTCGAGCAGACTGTCGGTGTCGGAGAATTCAGCGTGACGCGACGGGCTGACACAGTCGCGGCCTTCAGGGATGCCGCGAGCCGCCGCAATCTCGGCGGACACCTTCGGCGCGGGCAGCAGCCCGCCGAGGGTCGGCTTGGCGCCTTGGCTCAGCTTGATTTCCAGCGCCCGCACCGGCGCGCTCGCCACGACGTCCTTGAGCTTGTCCATGTCGAAGCGGCCGTCGGCGTCGCGGCAACCGAAATAGGCGGTGCCGATCTGGAAGATGAGTTCGCCGCCGTGTCGGTGGTGGCGCGAGATGCCGCCCTCGCCGGTGTTGTGCAGGCAATCGGCCATCGCGGCGCCTCGATTGAGAGCCTCGACGGCGTTACCGGAAAGCGAGCCGAAGCTCATCGCGGAGATGTTGACGACCGACTTTGGCCTGAAGGCCCCTGGCCGGCCCCGCGCGGCCCCGAGAACCTTGGCGCACGGCAGTTCCACCTCGCGGGTGGCCTGCGGGGTCGACGCCGGCACGGCGCGGCCGAACGTGCGGTGCTTGATCACCGCGTAGCCGAGCTTGTGCTCGACGTCGTTGTCGGTGCCGAAGCCGAAGTAGTTGTTCTCCTTCTTCGACGAGGCGTACACCCACCGCCGCTGGTCGCGGGTGAAGGGCCGCTCCTCGTCGTTGGCCGCGATGATGTACTGCCGCAGTTCGGGGCCGATCGTTTCGAGGAGGTACCGAGCGTGCCCGAGCACGGGGTAGTTGCGCAGGATGGCGTGCTTTCGTTGGAAGAGGTCACGCATCGCGACGGCGCCCAGTGCCGAGGCAGCCGCGGCAGCGAGACCGCGAACAGTGCGGCCCATGGTTGTCAGTGTTTCCGCGCGGTGCCGGACCGAAACCGAAGAGCGTAGTTGGGATCGGTAGCAGCGTCGGCGGCCTGTACTGAGCGCACTCGACGTCGCCATCGGGCGGCGCAGCATGAAAGGAACCGATCATGAACCGTTTCGCACGCACCGCGGCCACCGCCGTGATGTCCGGCGCGCTGGCACTGGCCGGCCTGGGGCTGGGCGCGGGCACGGCGACGGCGGACACGCTCAGCGGCACCTACACGCTGTTCAGCGATCACAGCCAGCGCAAGCTCAACGGGATCCCGACGCCGTACCACAATTCCTCGAGCGTCTGGACCATCACGCCGTGCGGTGACGGATGCGCTCGCGTCGTCAGCGCGGCAGGCTGGTCTGCGAACGCCCACCTCAACAACGGCCGGTGGGAGTTCACGCGCGAAGGGATGTGGTCATGTCCCGACGGCCGCAACCTCCCCAACGCCATCGGGTACTCGATCGATGCGGCGACGCTGCGGGGAACCTCGACGGGCACGATCCCGGTTGGCTGCGAGGGATTTCCGGTGTTCGCGGACGGAATCACCGTTTCGCTGACGAGGGTCTGAGCGCAGACTCACCGTCGCCAGAACAGGTGGTGGGTGACGCCGC
This sequence comes from Mycobacterium deserti, assembly GCF_025345615.1. GTDB lineage: Bacteria > Actinomycetota > Actinomycetes > Mycobacteriales > Mycobacteriaceae > Mycobacterium > Mycobacterium deserti. Next base: position 159,617 of record NZ_JAODWD010000006.1, on the reverse strand, counting down.
TCGCGCTCGACACGACCTCGTGGTGATAGCGCGCGTCGAGTTCGTCCGGCGATTCCCACAGGCGCGACCCGCCGCCCAGCTCGACATCGGAGACCGCCACGTGAAGCGTGTCGACCAGATCGGCGTCGAGGAACGCGCGAATGGTCGTCGCTCCCCCGCCAAGGCGGACATCGCGGCCGTCGGCGGCGGCGCGTGCCTGCGCAAGGACCGCGGCCGGCTCATCGTTGACGAAGTGAAAGGTGGTGTCGGACACAGTGAATGATGGGCGCAGATGGTGGGTCATGACGAACACCGGCGTGTGGAACGGCGGCTGGTCGCCCCACCAGCCCCGCCACTCGTGGTCCTGCCACGGTCCGCGCTGGGGTCCGAACTTGTTGCGACCCATAATCTCGGCGCCGATGTTGCGGCTGAAGTCGCGCGTGAAGTAGTCGTCGAGGCCGCGGCTTCCGCCCGGGTCGGTCCGGTTGGGCCAGCTGGCGGTGGCGCCCGCCCACGCCATCATGTCGCCCGGGTCGGCGTGCCCGAAGGGACGCTCGTAGCTCTGGTTCTCCCCCGCGCCGAAGCCGTCTCGCGAGACGCTGAAGTTGTGAACTCTGAGCAGTTGCTCCACGGGGATCTCCTGGGTCGACGTGATCAACAAGACGGTAGACCGGTCGGAGCCACAGAACTCATCGGCGGGGTTTCAGGTTGCCAGGATGGCCGCGACGGCCCCTGGATCCTTGTAGTAGACGTCGAGCTCGATGATCTTCTCCTGCGAAACCTTGTACAGCTCAACCAAGTTCATCTCCGCAGACCTGCCCGAGGCGAGCGCGGTGAACCGCAGCCTGAACCGGGACACGACGGTGCCGTCGTCCAGGGACGCACGGCTTACGGGGCCGGGCGTGACCTCCAACTTCTCGTACATCGTCGTCAGGAGATCGATGAAGCCCTGCGGACCGTGATACTCGCCGCTGTAGGGCAGGCCCCCGGCCTCGTAAACGACGAGGTCATCGTGCAGTAATGCGCGAGCTTCGTCGAGATTCCCCCCGCTCAGTGCCTCTCCGAACCGGTTGACGACTGCCAGGCTCGCCGCGCTCATGTGAGCTCTTCGAACTGCGAGGCGACCGGTTCGGCACCGGGACTGACGTACTGCGCGATCCGTGGCATGCCCTCGATAAGGCCCAACATCTCCGGTATCGAATCCCTCACCCACTCGGTCTCGCCGTGAGCGGCGACCGCGACCTGGTCTCGGTACACCTCGACGACAACATAGGTGTCGTGCTGGTCGACGCTCTTGGCGAACGCGTAGTACGTCACTCCCGGTTCGTGTTCATTCGACATCGCGGCGACGTTCGTCATCAGGTTTTCGAAGGCGTCAGCATTCTCCGGCGGTACCTGCAGATGGGCGATGAAGGTGATCACCGGCCAGCCTTCGCCGGTTCACCGATGACATGGTGCGAGGTGTTCAGCCGGCTCTGCGCTGATTCAATCGTGCGTCGGACACCTTCGTGAATTGAGACCTTGTTCGGACCGAGGAGTTCGACCATCTTCGTGGTGTCGGCCCAGATCGGCCACGCTTTGCTGTTCTCGGTAAAGACGGGTTCTTTACCGAGCATTTCGCCGGCCATCGTGCAGTACTCCTGCGTCGTCACCGGCTCCGTCCCGCCGATGTTGATCACCTCCGCGCCGACCTTGGCGATACCTGCTGCGGCGATGGTCTTTTCGACGTAGTCGTCCTCGTACAGCGGTGTGTGCACATTGCGGACGCCGGGATAGACGCTCACCGGCTCGCTCCGCATGATCTGATCGATTCGCTGAGTGACGCCGCCGCCGCGCGGCCCGTAGAACGAGAAGATGCGGACGATCACGGTTGGTAGTTCGTAGTCCGCGCTGAGGTGCTTCAACAGGAACTCGGCCGCGATCTTGCTGGCGGCGTAATTCTCCGCTGAGGCATGAAGACCGTAGGCGTCATCCTCGCGTAGCGGCCGTTCGCCCTGGTAGGCGTACAACGATCCGGTGCTGCCGTGCACAAAAGATTCACAATCGCGGTATCGCCGGGCGAGGCGCCCGGTCGCCCCGGCGTTGACCTCGTACGCGTCCCGGTGTGTCGGCGGCAGCACCGCGTAGTTGATGACGACGTCGACCGATTCCGGCAACGCCGACAGGTCGGGGTTTGCGAGGTCGAACGCGATCGGGCGGGCGCCCGCTTGTTCGAGGCTTCGGCTCTGCTCGGGATCTGAAAACCTGGAGACTGCGAAAACCTCGTTGTCCTTCGCGAGTTCGACCGCTACCGGAAACGCGACGACGCCACTGGCTCCGGTGACGAGGACGCGGCGGCCCGAAAATTGTTTCATGTCAACCTCTTCTGCTGGGCCTGATCTTTGATTGGTGATGTGCGGCGGGCCAGCCTGGCCGCGGCTACGCGCAGGCGGGTGGCCAGCGCCCCCGGCACCAGTGGAGTTGCAACGTCCTCGCGGAGCCGGGTCAGCCGCGACGAGGTGATGCGCCATTGGCCGTCGCCCTTGATGTAGGTCTCGTGATAGTGGCCGTAGCCGTGCAGGGTCACCGCCGGAACGAGGCGCACCACATCGTTGAGTGCCCATACGCCCGTAGCGGTGAACGCCGACGTCACGGTGATCTCCGGGGCGTGAACATGGTGCACCGTGACTTGTGAGGGCCTGCCGATCGTTGCGCGAGTGTAGGCGACGAACGCGTCGGCGCCGACGGTCTGCCGGCCGCCCGCGCCGGCGATCTCGCTTTCGAAGTCGTCAGCCAGGAGGTTCCGCCAAGCTGTCCAGTCCTTGGCGTCGAGATATCGGCAGTACCGGGCTTTCAGCTGTTTGATCGCTTCGATGTCCGCCAGCGTTGCGACGTCGACCAGGGTGTCCACCGGAACCGGTCCCGCGGCCTAGGGGGTCCCGCCACTTGCCGTCATCGTGGCGGCACTGTCGGCGTCGTAGCTGCCCATGAACTCCATCGGCACGCCGCCCATGGTGCAGAAGAACAGATCGACGCCCGGCATGTCGCCGAAGAGAACCGTGACATCGTCGGCCATCGCTCGGGCCTTGGTCTGCACGTTGTCGTAGTCGTCGGTCAGGAAGGACAGCGCGGCGAGTCCCTCTGGTGCCGCGCCGCGGAGGTGTTCGGGAACGTCGAGCACCTCGATCAGGCCCGCCTCACCGCTACCGAGCATCGTCACCTGTGCGCCGTCGGACGGCGGCCACCCCAGCGTGGTCTGCAACACCTCACCGGGCACGTGGAACTGGCCCGCAACGTCCATGCCCACAACGTCGGTCAGGAATTGGATGAAGGTGCTCGCAGAATGACTGCGCATGACGACGTGGTGGAGCTGATTCGGCAAAGCGGCCTCCGTGCTGGATGGTGCCGGCCCGACCCGGCGGGCGTTGGCATCAGGCTAAGCGACTGCACAGCGTCCCGTGGTCGTTTGAGATGGACAACGATTCGGCCCATTAAATATGTATGTGCTATGCATATATGTGTGGCGCAGTCCCGCTACGACCAGCTCGACGACCTGCTGACTCGCCTGCACGTCGCGCGGCAGCGCCCGTCCTGGCGACGCCGAATGCTCGATGGTGCCGACCCCGTGGCCAGTGTGTCGACCCTGCGGGTGCTGCGGGCGGTCGAGCAGTGTCAACAGGCCGGCGGCGGGGCATCCGTGTCCGATGTCGCCGAATACCTGGCCGTCGAGCATTCGACCGCCAGCCGGACCGTGGGCGCCGTGGTCGCCGCCGGTCTGCTCACCAAGACCTCCGCCACCGACGATCAGCGCCGGTGCGTGCTGGTACTGACCGACGTGGGCCGCAAAGCGCTTGCGACGGTGACCGGCCGGCGGCGAGAGCTGGTCGCCGAGACCATCGCCGACTGGCCGGATACCGACGTCGACACACTGGTGTCTCTGCTCGACCGACTGACCGAGCGATTCGAACGCGCGGTCCTGGGATGACCGCAGAGGCCACCGCCCCGCCGAAGCCGCGCAGCGCGCTCGGCTTGATGTTCGACCCCGTGTTCGGCGCGCTGTTCTGGGGCAAGATGTTCGCGGTCGTCGCCGTGTGGACGCACGGCATCGTCGCGGCGATCGTGATGTATGACGCGACGCGCTCCGCGCTGATGGTCGGTCTGGTCGGTGTGGCGCAGTTCGGGCCGCAGCTCATCCTGACGCCGACCAGCGGCAAGTGGGCCGACACCGGCAACCCAGTGCGACAGATCCTGCTCGGCAGGGTGTTGTGCGTCGCGGGGTCCGGCTTTGTGGCGGTGTGGCTGTTCGTCGACTCGGGGCTGCAGGGCATGGCCGCGGCGATTCCCATACTCATCGGATCACTGCTCGTCGGCTTCGGCTTCGTTGTCGGCGGGCCGGCGATGCAGTCGATCGTCCCGAATCTCATTCGCGACGGCGAACTCTCGACGGCCATGGCGCTCAACAGCATGCCGATGACTGTCGGGCGCATCGTCGGGCCGGCTTCGGGTGCTTATCTGGCCGCCCACCTCGGCTCGGCGTCCGGTTTCGCCGTCAGCGCCGCCCTGCACCTGGTGTTCACGATCTTCGTTGTCGTGGTGCGTTTCCCGTCGCCGCCCGTGCGTCGCTCCGGTGCCGACTACCGGGTGCGCACTGCGGTCAGGTACGTGTGGCGGGACCGCCCGCTGCTGTTGGCACTGATCGCGGTGACGACGGTCGGTATCGCGTCGGATCCGTCGATCACGCTGACGCCGTCGATGGCCGATCAACTCGGCGGGGGCACCCACCTGGTCGGCATCCTCTCGGCGTCCTTCGGCATCGGTGCGGCGGTCGGAATGGCGGTGCTTGCGATGATGGGCGGCCGCATGGCCTCCCACCGGGTGTCGTCCATCGGGCTTTGCGGAATGGCGTTGGGCTGCGTCGTCCTGGCGATCGGCACCGTGCCCGCCGTGGCGCTCATCGGTTTCGCGTTGACGGGTCTGGGCTTCGGCTGGGCGATGACGGGGCTCGCCACCGTGGTGCAGGAACGCGCGCCCGAGGAGTTGCGCGGCCGGATCATGGCGCTGTGGTTGGTCGGGTTCGTCGGCTCGCGCCCGATCGCGGCGGCGCTGCTCGGCGGAACGGCGGATCTGGTCAGCGTGCAGGCGGCGTTCGCGGTGGCCGCAGCGCTCAGCCTTGTGGTGGCGCTGTGGTGCCGCCCGTCGAATCTGGTGGGGCCGCTGCCGCAGGGCGTCTAGGCTTCGGGCGCGAAAGCTGCCTGGAAGAACGCGAGTTCGAGCCGCATGGCCCTGCGGTACGCAGTGCGCACCGCAGGAGTGTCCTCAGCCCGGTCGTCGAGGAGCTGCTCCAGCAGACGCGCTATCGATTCGAACTCCGGGTCGGCGTACGTCTGAACCCATTGGGCGTACGGACCTGCCGTCGATGGGTCGAGTGAGGCGCCGAGCCACGCGTACAGCCGCATACACGGGGTCATCGCCGCGTAGGTGACGCTGAGGTCCTGAGTGGACGCGCACGCGAGCAGGAATTCGGTGTACGCCAATGCCGCGGGCCAGGGCGCGACCCCGGCCATGTCGATGCCCCAGTCGCGCGCGTAGGACTCGTGCAAGCCGAGTTCTTGCCGCACGCCGGCGAGCAGATCGGCCAGGGTCAGCAGCGTCGTGGTGTCCGGGCTGCGCGTCAACGCGAATGCATAGGCGCGAGCGAAGGATTCGAGGAAGAAGGCGTCCTGGGCGACATACCCGGCGAAGAGTTCCTTCGGCAGCGAGCCGTCGCCGATTCCGCAGACGAAGGGGTGCGCGAGCACTTCGGCAGCCACGTCGCTGTTGTCCGACCACAACCGAGCGGACAGAGTCATAGCGCGATTGCCTCCCGTCTGTCGTCGTCGCCTCGAACGGCATCAAACCTACCGTTTCTCGATCGTTATTCAGGTTTGTCTCAGTTGTCACACGGGTAACACGAGTAACAGTGGAGGCGTGGCTCGCCACACGGCAAAAATCGAAGAAAGAGTGGAATGGAACATACGGATGAACACAGTTCTCTACTTCACCCCGAACGGAATCGCTTATGAGACCCGCGCCTACACCAAGGCCGACATCGACCAGCTGATCCAGAACCAAGGGCTTCACTGCTTGACCAGCGCCGACCGGCAGTTCGACTTCTGGTTTGCCGCGTCGACACGTCGGTGCCAACGGCGCATCAACCGCGTCGCCACCGAATTACTGCTGTCGACAACCAATTTCACCCCTAAGAGCGTTCCGCTCCTTCACGGCTGCGTTGTCGTGGCCACCCATGACGCCGACGGCGATCTCGACGGGCTCAGCTGGCAACAACTCGACCTTCTCGCGCACAAGGGCCGTGCGCTGACCAAGCGTGAAGAGCGTGTGCTCAACCGTCGGATCGACCGCGAAGAACGGCGCCAGCGCCGCGAGGCCACGGCGCCTGCGGCCGCGCCCGCCGGCCGTGCGACGCGCGCATCCGTGTAGACGGTTGCCCGCTCAGAGCCGTCCCTTGAGGATCAGGTGCCAATACATCTGCGGTAATGCGTAGCGGTCGAAGGCCCACGCAGTGGCGCGGGGCTTCGTCGAATCGATGAACGAGGGCAACGACGACTGGATGGCGCCGGCGCGGTCGAATTCACCTGCGATGAGGCGACGCCGGTCGGTTGTCACGGGCGCGACGGTATAGCCGTCGTATGCGCTCATCGGTTGGCCGCGACGCGCGGCCAACAGGTTGTCCACCAGGATCTTGACCTGCCGCCGCAACGCTCCGCCGGAGGGATCGGTGTCGATGGCGGCACCATCCCCCGCGGCCCAGATGCTCGGGTGAGCGCGATGCCGCAGCGTGGTCGGGTCGACGTCGATGAGACCGTGCGCGTTCGCGCCGGTGAGTCCCGACGCCTCCAGCCAGTGCGGGCCGCGAAACGGCGGAACGAGGTGCAGCAGGTCATAGGGCAGCTGCTCGATGGCGTCGCCGTTGGCGACCGTGATCGCCTGATCTTCGGGTTTGAGCGCATCGACCCGGGCGTTGTACAACACCCGAACGTCGAGTTCGCGTAATCGTTCTGAGAGTCGTCCGTCCAACCCCGGCACACCGAGCAGGTGCGGTCGGTCGATGACGAGTGTGATGTCGATGTCGTTGCGGCGCCCCGCCCGTTTCCAGCATCCCGCCGCGAGGAACAGCGGCTTGATGGTCGTGCCGGTGCAGCTGACCGGCGCGCGGGGAACCGTGAAGACGGCGTGGCCCCGGCGCATCGCCTCCACGAGACGCCATGTCTTCTCGGCGTGGTCGAGGTAGTTGCTCGCGACCGCCGGTGTACGCAAAGCGTCGTGGACGCCGGGCAGCTCATCGGTGTCGGGCACCAGTCCCGTGCCGATGACGAGATCGTCGTAGCGGTAGCGAGCCCCCGACCCGCATTCGACTGTTGCCTGGTCGGCGTCGACGGCGACTGCCGAGTCGTGGATCCAGGTGCACCCGCCGGGGATCACCGAGCGTTGGGTGCGTTCCGCGCTGCGCAGGCTGGCCTCGCCGCCACCGACGTAGGACAGCAGGGGCCGATAGGTGTGCACGGTCTGCGGTTCGATGACAGTGACGCGCTTGACACCCTTGCGGAGCAACCTGGCCGCTGCGCTCACTCCGGCGTTGCCGCCGCCGATGATCAGGACGTCGAAGTGTCGGTCGTCGGCAGCACTCATTTCCCGGCGTTACCCCGCTTCGGTGGGAGGTAAGCGGATCCGGCGGCCTCCTGTCACGGGATGTCACGAATGGCGAAGCGTGGCCGCTCGCAGCGTGAGGTGGTTGCGCTCGGCGAGGCTGTGCGCCTGCGCCGCGGCCTGCGCGTACAGCTGCGCCGCGGTGGCGAGATCGCCCGCCTTCTCGTGGAGATAAGCGGACGATGCGGTGTAGCGCGGCAGAGCCGGGTCGAGTTCGGCGAGCGCCGCGAGTCCTGCCCGCGGTCCGTCGGCTTCGCCGAGGGCGACGGCGCGGTTGAGCCGCACGACGGGGCTGCCGGTGAGCCGGACCAATTCGTCGTACCACTCGACGATCTGCACCCAATCGGTGTCGTCGGCGGTCTGCGCGTCGGCGTGCAGCGCGGCGATCGCGGCCTGGGCCTGGTACTCGCCGAGCCGGTCGCGGCCCAGCGCGGCCTGGAGCACCGCAACGCCCTCGACGATCAGATCGGTGCGCCACAGGCTGCGGTCCTGCTCGGCCAGCGGCACGAGGCTCCCGTCGGCACGCGTGCGGGCCGGGCGTCGCGCGTGGTGCAACAGGAACAGCGCGAGCAGTCCGGCGACCTCCTCGTCGGGGGTCATCGCGGCGAGCTGCCGGGCCAGCCGGATGGCCTCCTCAGCGAGGTCTGCGATATTCGGGTCGCCGCTGTAGCCCTCGTTGAACACGAGGTACAGCACTTTCAGGACGGTACTCAGATCGCCGGGGCTGTCGAGTCGCGCGTCGCTGACCGCGCGTTTGGCGCGGCTGATCCGTTGCGCCATGGTCGATTCGGGCACCAAATAGGCCTGCGCGATCTGCTTGGTCGTCAACCCACCGACGGCCCGCAGTGTCAGCGCGACCGCCGACGCCGAGGAGAGCGTCGGGTGCGCGCACAGGAAGTACAGCTGCAGCGTGTCGTCGACGGACGCGGCGGGTCCCGGTGGCGGTTCGTCGGACACGAGTTGTTCGCGGCGGTGCCGGGCGACGTCGGACCGCGCGAGATCGACGAAGCGCCGCCACGCCGTGGTGATCAGCCAACCCTTGGGGTCGTTCGGCTGGCCGTTCGGCCAGGTCTCGACCGCTTTGACCAGCGCCTCCTGGACGGCGTCTTCGGCGGTCGCGAAGTCGGCCCCGCGGTGGACGAGGGCCGCCAGCACGCCAGGGATCAGGCTCCTCAGCTGCGTCTCGTCCACCACGGCGTGCTTCATCATTCGTGAATGGTGTCCGAAGCGCCCATCAGCGGCCGCACCTCGAGCCACTCGTGGATCGGCCGCCCGCCCGCACCGGGTGCCGCGGACAATTCGCCGGCCAGTTCCAGGGCGCGTTCGTGGGAGTCGACGTCGACGATCATGAAGCCCGCGATCAGGTCCTTCGTCTCGGCGAAGGGCCCGTCGGTCACGGGCGGCTTCCCCTCGCCGCCGTAGCGGACCCACGCGCCTTCGGACGCCAGTGCGTGGCTGGTGACGAACTCGCCGCTGTCTCTGAGGCGGTCCGCGAAGTCCTCCATGTACTGCATGTGTGCCTCGATCTCGGCCGGCGTCCACTGATCCATCGGCACGTCGTTGACCGATGCCGGCGCGCCCCGGTAGTGCTTGAGGAACAGGTACTTGGCCATGGGGTTCTCCCTTCGCAATTGGCGACCCTAGTTGGTCACTCATACCTGGGACGGAGCCGTCACGACGTTCTCGACATCAGCCTCGGCCGAAATACAACTCCTGGGTCGCGATACACACCAGCTGGCCGGCCCGGTTGTACATCGTCGACGTCGTCAGCCCCCGCCCGCCGATGCCGGTGGGCGAAACCTGATCCGAGAGCACCCAATCCGACAGGTCGACGGGCCGGTGAAACCACAGGGCATGGTCGATGAGGGCATTGAACGTGCTGACGGGCGTCGCGTGGCGGCGCGCGAGCGCCACCTCGACCATCGTCGTGCCCGACAAGTAGGTCAGCAGACAATCGTTGAGAACGTCATCGGCGGGTACCGAACCGTTGGGCCGCCACCACATTCGCATCCGCGGCGGGGGCTCGGGCAAGTCGAGGGCCACCCGCGGTGGCGCGTCGACGTAGCGGAGGTCGAATGGCTGCGGCCGAACCCAGTGCCCGCCGAGTTCGTCGGCGTAGTCGGCCAACTGCTCCTGAACCGGCGGAAGCGATTCCGGTGCAGGCACATCGGGCATCACCTGCTGGTAGTCGAGCGAATCCAGCGGAGCGCTGAAGGACGCAAGCGCTTCGAGCAGGATCTGGTCGTCCTGGCGCGCCGTGATCTTGCGCGTGGACAGCGTGCCGCCGTCGCGCGCCACGTCGACGAGGAAGTCGACCGGACGGCGGGCATCGCCGGCGCGCACGTAGTAGACGTGCACGCTGTGCGGTGAGCGGCCGGGTGCGGTCAGGCTCGCGGCCATGAGCGCCTGGCCGGCGATGTGACCGCCGACAATGTGGTGGGCCGGGTTGTCGAGTTGGTCGGCGACGAAGTGGTTCTCGTCGACCCGCTCGACCTGCAGGGTGGCGATGAGGTCGGCCAGGGTCGGGGATCGGTAGGTCACCAGGGCATCATGCCGTGCCGGCAGGTTCGGGGATTATCGCGGCTTCGGTACGGGTATGGACCTGGCAGCGCCGTTACGAATTGCAAGCCATGTGTCACGGCGCATCAACGACTCTGATGTGAAGGAAGGCGTGTGATGACCACTCCGGAGCCCGACAAGGAAACCGAAGAAGTATTGACTACCCCCGCGACGCCGGGAGCCCAGGCCCTCCCGACCGAAGGCGAAGAGGACGGTTCGCCGCAATAATGTTCGGTTGAATGGGAGTCATGACCAACGACGCCCCATCGCTGACCGCCGAGGATCTCGAGTTTCTCCGACGGCCGCTCTACGGATTCGTGTCCGTGGCCGACAGCCCTCGCCCACCTCAACCGCGTCCGGTGTGGTTCGAGACCACCGACGAGGGCACGGTTCAGTTCTTCACGGGCCCGGACACCGCGAAGGTGCGGCGCCTTTCAAGTGATCCGCGCGCCTCGGTCGTCGTCGCGGCTCCCGTCGGTGAGCGTGAGCGGTGGGTGTCGGTCGCCGGCCGCGCAGAAGTGGAACCCAACGGCGCGCATGACCTGTGCAGGCGTCTTGCCGCTCGCTACTGGGATCTCGACGACCCGGCCCGCGCCGATGACCTCGCCGAGCTGCTGGTCCAGGATTGGGTTCGCGTCGTCATTCACCCGGACAAGGTCAGTCGGTACATGATGTGACCATGCCCACCGCGTTCCGGTATCCGGCGGTCAACGCGCGCCGCACCCGCCTTCGCGGTCTGGCGAAGCGCCTCACCGGCGTCGACCTCTTCCCCTCCGACGAGGTCGCACGGGCATTCATCAACGGACTCAACCAGGGCGACCCCGTGGCGGAGCGGTTCGTCGCCGAGACGTACCACGGGAAGGTCGGCGCCCGGAAGGCTCGCGATCTCGTCGAGAGGGCGCAGCGCGAAGGCATCGACAACGTTCCCCAAGCCCCCGCGTCCATGCGCGCGCTCTTCGACGAATTCGAGCAGCTCCCGAACTGGGTGCAGCCAGAACTCGTCGAGGAAGGCGCCGCCGTCTGGCGTCGCTGGGCGTACGCGCTCGGGGCGCTCGGCAATGCCGGCACCAACGACACCTACACCGAGGGCTGGCTCGCGGTGCCGCTGTCATTGTCCGGTGGGTACGCCGGCCAGCGGGCGTTGCACCGTTACCTCGAGACCTCACGCTGGTGGATCGAAGTGTGCCGCCCGGGAGCCATCCTGACTCCGGGATCGTTGGGCCGCAACATCTCTCTGCACGTGCGGATCATGCACGTCAGTGTTCGGGACAGGGTCAAGCGGCATCCCGAATGGGATGCGCAGCGATGGGGTCTGCCGATCAGCCAGTCCGCCATGCTGCTGACTCTGCTCGGCGGCAGCGTCGCCCCCGCGTTCGGCCTGTTCCTCCTCGGGCATGTCACCTCACCACGTGAGATGAGCGCGGTGCTGCACTTCAACCGCTACTGCGGCCATTTGGTGGGCGTTCGATGCGACGGATACTTCCCCGAGACCGTAGCCGACGCCTGGCGCATCTTGTTCATGGCCGACGCCGCGCGCAGTTACGACAGTGCGGAGAGCGGCACCGAGTTGGTCGAGTCCTTTGTGTCCGCGTTCGCTCCGGCGCCCACGCATCGTGGCCTTGCTCGCGTGCGGGCGGAGTACCACTACCGCGTGCAGGCCGGCTATCTCGGCCTGTACATGTTGCCGTGGAACCGCCGCCGCTACCGGTTGCCGTCCGCCCTGCCAGGAATCGCTCTGTTGCTCTTGCGGTCTCCGTTCATCCTCGCAATGGAGGCGGCGCGTCGTGTCTCGCCGCGGGTCGACCGCCGATGGCAGCGGACCAACGTCAAGCGGTGGGAAGACTGGCTGCAGTGGCAGTCGGCCGGCAAGGCAGCGTCGTTCGAAGCCGCTGTGCCGCTTAGGCGTTGACGTTCAGCGGGCGCTGAACTGATCAGCCCACGTAGTCGTTTCGCTGACCGGCCGTCGATCGACAGGCGCGGGCGGGTCGTCATCTGAAGCAGGCACGCCGACGCGGATCAGCGTCTGCGGGTAGGCCTCACCGTCGAACACCTCGCACGCCAAGGCGAGACGACTGCGCATGTCGTTCAGCGGCTCCGTCAGGGGACACGTCGCGAACCCCATCGCGGTGGCCGAAAGGACCACGTGACTCAGCGCTTCGCCGGCCCGCATGCGCATCGAGTCGTCATCTCGTTTCGTGCTCAACACGAGCATCACCGCACCGTCATCCGAACCGCGCGCGTGGTCACCAGCTCGCTCGGAATACCGAAGCGCGACGTCACCGCCGTCGCTTCGATACCAGCGAAGGCGCGGCACGACCGCCAGTTCGACCTGCATCCGCGCCGCACGAATGTGCAGCAATTCCAGGGTGCCCGCCGGAATAGGCTGCGCGCCGTACCGCCGACGGTCGGCTCGGCGACGCGGGATTGCCCCAGCCAGTTCGAGATCGGGTTCGCGGGATGGCCCTTCGATCACCTCCATTATCGCCCGGTGGCTGTCATCGTCCGGATCCGGGAATCGACGAATGCGCGGGCACCAGCCATTCGCAGCGAGCGCAACGGCACAGTGATCGAGGACGGCCCCGCATCCAAGGAGCACGTCGCGCCGGTCATCGAGCGAGTCACCGGCCCGGCGACGCCAGTCGGCGTAGAGGTGCACACCGCCGCCATCGACCCGCCATCGCCACGGCTGCAGATTTCGCCGCGAAGGAGCGCGTGCAGCCGTATCGAGGGCCGTCTCAAGCGTGTCCCTACGGGGGAACCGAGCGGCCAGCCGTCTCACCCCCGTCCACCCGATGATCGCCCGGACCGCGCACCAGCGGTCGGACACCTACCCGACGGCCGGCGGAGTCCCCCAGACGTCCACCACTTCACCGACTTTGCGCAACATCACATACCGATAACCCATGCTATCGGCCTTGCCCGACCATTCCGAGAAAGCCGCCCTTGCGCCCTGCTCGTCACCCTCGAAGACGGTGGTCGGCACCGGCGGCACCCCCGTGTTACCTCGATCATCCACCTCACCGATCTGAACACGCCACAACTCGTCTGTCACAGTCAACCTTCGCTTCAGACCGTGAGGCCGTCGGCGACCCGTGGCACCCGGTCGACGCCGGCGCCGTCGAGCACCATTGCCGCCACCCGATCCCGGTGCTGTTCGGCGCTGCCCAACAGCACCGCGTTCGTCGCGGCCCGCTTGTAATACAGGTGCGCCTGATGCTCCCACGTGAAGCCGATTCCGCCGTGCACCTGGATGGTGTCGGTGGCGACATGGGTCAGGGCGGCTGAGCACACTGCCTGCGCGATGCTCGTCGCCAACGCCGGATCATCGGACCCGTCGGTGAGCGCCCAGATTGCGTGATAGGCGGTCGATCTCGCGTGTTCGACATCGACCAGCAGATCCGCGAGCCGGTGCTTGACCGCCTGGAACGAGCCGATCGGCCGGCCGAACTGAAGCCGAGTCTTCGCGTACCCGACCGAAAGGTCGAGCAGATGCTGCGCGGCGCCGACCTGCTCGACGGCCAGCAACGCCGAGCCGATCTGCAGGGCGTGGTCGAGTACTCGAGCGGTTTCCCCGGGGTCGGCTATCACACGTGCGCGGGCGTCGGACAGCGTGACGTTCGCCTCGGGACGGGTCAGATCGAGCGTGGCCAACGGCGCGCGCTGCACTTCGTCCGCGGCGGTGTCGACCGCGTACAGGGCGATGCCGTCAGAGCCTCGTGCGGCGACGAGTAGGACATCGGCATTGCCGCCATCGACGACCTGAGTCACCGTGCCCGACAAAGCATCTCCGGATGCGGTCACGGTGACCGCATCCGGGTCGAAGACTCCGGCCCTGTCGATGACTGCGACAGCGGCCGTGCGGCGGCCCTCGATGAGCTCGCCGAGTAGCTCGTCGCGCGCAGGGCCGGACGGCGCGGCCACGAGTGCGGGGATCGCGAGATACACCGTGCCGAACAACGGCCCGCACGCCAGCCGTGCCCCGAGCTCCTCGATGGCGACAGCCTGATCGACCAGTGTGCCGCCGACACCGCCGTCGGCTTCGGGTACCGAAAGGCCGAGCACACCGAGCTCGCCGCCGAGGCGCGCCCAGACCTTCGGGTCGAACGGCGGGTCGGACTCCATGAACCGGCGCACCCTGTCCTCGGCGAAGTGCTCGGCGCTGAACTTGCGCACTGCATCGCGCAATTGGGCCTGCTCGTCAGTGAACTTGTACTCAGCCTGATATTCGGGCTGATCCGTCAGCTTCTCAGCCACGCGGGATCTCCTTCCATGGCATGCCCGCATCGGCACGCAGATCGCCTGGCAGCCCGAGTATGCGTTCGCCGAGGATGTTGCGCATCACCTCGGATGTGCCGCCTTCGATGGTGTTGGCGCGACTGCGCAGGAACCGCTGCTGGATAGGACCCTGCCAGTCGCTGTGCTTCCTGGCGTCGATGTCGGCGCCGCCCTGCTCGTACCCGTGGTACAGAAGCCCCTCTGGCCCAAGGAAATCCATGCACCACTGGTAGATGTGCTGGTTCAGTTCGGCTCCGACCAGCTTGCCGATCGACCCTTCCGGGCCCGGACCCCCGACTGTGGCGGCGGCCCGTGAGCGATCCGAGGTCAGCCGCTGCGCCTCCGAGCGCAGCCACAACTGGGTCAACCGGTCGCGCAGCACCGGCGTCTGACGCTCCGGCCGCGACGCCCACAGCCCGGTGGCATCGGCGATGGTGCCCGCCCCACGGCGGCTGCCGCTCCCGCCGAGCGCGGTGCGCTCGTTCATGAGCGTCGTCATCGCGACGTTCCAACCGTTGCCGACGTCGCCGAGGCGGTGCTTGTCGGGGATGCGCGCGTCGGTGAAATAGACCTCGTTGAATTCGGCCTGTCCGGTGATCTGACGAAGTGGTCGAGTCTCGACGCCGTCTCCGTGCATGTCGATGACGAAATAGGTCAGGCCCTTGTGCTTGGGCACGTCCGGGTTGGTGCGCGCCAACAGCAGGCCCCAGCGGGCCCGATGGGCCAGGCTCGTCCACACCTTCTGGCCGTTGATCACCCAATCGTCGCCGTCGCGCACCGCGGAGGTGGCCAGCCCGGCGAGGTCGGAGCCGGCGCCGGGCTCGGAGAACAGCTGGCACCACAGATCTTCGGTGGTTGCCAGCGGCCGCAGCCACTGCCGCTTCACGTCGTCGGACAGCGCGTGCTCACGGATGGTCGGTGCGGCCATGCCGTAACCCATCGGGTTCAGGCCGAGCGGTACCGGTCCACCTGCGCCCTGCAGGACAAGGTCCGCGACATACTGCAGGCCGCGGGACACCCCGAGCCCGCCGAGGCCCTCGGGGAAGTGAACCCAAGACAGGCCGGCGTCATAACAGGCACCGAGGAATTCGGTGACGGGCACTTGTTTGGGGTCGTGCTCGGCGACGACTCCGCGCGCCAGTTCGGCGACCCGTTCGGCCTCAGCGTCATTGCTCATATCAGCCACCATAGGAACTCGACACCCGTCGAGAAACACCGGGGATCTCGGTGCGGCGGCCTCACGGCCTCAACGGCTGGACTCAGCCGCGGTACGTTGCGACCTTTTCGGCGTACTCGTCGAGCAGCCGAAGGGATTCGTCGTGCGGCTTCGTCGGCAACAGCAGGTTCAGTTGCCCGTAGCCAAGGCCTTCTAGCGCACCCCAGTACTGCGGATCGATCGGTGTGCCGAACGTCGTCAGCGGGACGTCGTGGCCTGCGCCCTCCCGCATCTGGTCGATGCGGCCTCTGAGGTGCTCGACGGGTGCCGGGTTCGACATCCATCCAGCCCCGTGCCGGATGACCCGCTTGACGGTGGCATCGGAGTCCCCGCCGATCAGGATGGGCGGGTGCGGCTTCTGCACCGGCTTCGGACGAAGGTAAGAGGAGTCGAAGTCGACGTACTTGCCGTGATACTCAGCGGGATCGGTGGTCCACAGCGCTTTGATGGCTTCGACGCGTTCGTCCAACAGCGCGCCGCGTGTCTTCGGGTTGGTGCCGTGATGGCGCAGTTCCTCGATGTTCCATCCCGCGCCGACACCGAACACGAACCGGCCGCCGGAGATCAGATCGATGCTGGCGGCCTCTTTCGCCGTGACGATCGGGTCGCGTTGGATGAGGAGCGCGATACCGGTGATCAGCTGGATGCTGGAGGTGACGGCGGCCGCTGCGGCGAGCGTGACGAACGGGTCCAAGGTCCGGTAGTAGATCGACGGCAGGTCGCCGCCCATCGGGTACGCGGACTCACGGCTTGCCGGGATGTGGGTGTGTTCGGCCACGGCCAGCGAGTCGAATCCGCGCTCCTCGATGGCGCGGGCCAGCGACACGGTGTCGATCGTGTCGTCGTTGACGAACGTGGAGATCCCGAACTTCATGTGCGCACCTGACTGCAGTCGTTAAGCGCTGCCAACGCCCCATACATCGAAGCTATTCCTTATGCCAGCGGCCGGCCGTCTTTGGTCAGTACATGCCACTCGCCGCCGAACATGTCCAGCCCTTGCCCGTTGGCGTCGGTATCCACCTTGTCACCTGCGTAGCGGTACAGCGGAATTCCCCTGTACGTCACCTGGTTACCGCCGTCGCGGCGCGGGACGGTGGCGGCCGCCCCCACGTCGATGCCGGTGCCACCCGTGGGATCACCCTTCGCCAGCAGCGGCAGCCAGCTGTCGGCGCAGGCGTCGTAGCACGCCGGCCCATTCGCAGCGTCCTGGGAGAACGCGTACAGGGTGCGGCCCGTGCCGTCGACGATGATCTGGCCCAGGTCGCCCCGGTCGTCGAATGCCAGGGAGACGTCTCCGATCGGCGGGGCCTCGTCGGTCGACGGTGGCGGGTTGGGCGCCGCGGTGACCGCATCGGTTCTCGGAGCGACGACCGAACTCTGCGTACTCGAGGTGGCCGAACTGACGGCCTCCTTGTTCTCCCGTGCCGAGCACGCGGTCAGCGCGATGACGCCGACCAACAGCAGTGACGTGTGTGCAACGATCGGGCGGCAGCGTGATGCCGAACTTCGTGGCGTGGGCATGGTCGATTCTTTTCCCCGGGAGCGTCGCCGCTCAAACGCGGCGCGGACGCGGCGTGCTCAACCGGCGACGACGGTGCCGCAGACGCCGCACACCTCGAACTGCCGGCGCTTCCACCGTGCCACCGGAACGAAGAACAACGTGAACTGCTTGAACTCCCGCATGCGGGTCCACTGGGTGGTGTTGTGGCAGCGCGGACAGGTCCGCACCTGCCCCGCACCGAGATATTTCTGCTTCGTGCCGTAGCCGAAGAGGAAGAACAACATGACCCCAGCGTATGGGGCACTTTCACCGAGCGGTCGGGGGCCGGTCGCGGGCCGCGTCGAGCGGGATGTGGGCCAGGCTCGCTGCCGCGGGTGTCAGCTGACCGGCCGGCCGTAGCTTGAGCTCGTGGAGGGCGTGCGCTGGCGGGAGCGAAGTCGGCTCGTGCGCGGGGTGCGCCTGTGGCGCACACGCAATCCGCGCACCTTCCGCGAGAAGGTGCGCTACAAGATGCTGCGGGACCACCGCCCGCTCGTCGTGACATTCGCCGACAAGGCGGCGGTACGCGACTACGTCGCGAACATGATTGGCGCGCAATATCTTCCCTGGGCTCACGCAATCGTCGATGACCCACAGGCGCTGCACCGCGTCGGCCTGCCCGCCGCGTACGTGGTCAAGCCGACGCACGGCAGCGGAGCGGCAGTCGTGGTCTCCGACCGCGCTTCGCCCGCGGCGCGGTTGCCGTCAGAGCAGGGCAGCTGGGTGTACCGACACGTTCGTCCCGAGTACGCCTCACGGGACGACGTGATCCGGATCGCGCAGGGTTGGTTGGCCCAGCTCTACGGTCAGGGACCGAACCGCGAGTGGGTGTACGGGCAGATGCCGCGACGGGTCATCGTCGAGGAGATGCTCGCCGGCGCGGACGGCGCGGTGCCCGACGACTACAAGTTCTTCGTCTATCACGGCCGGTGCGCGTTCGTTCAAGTTGACAGCGGTCGGTTCGGACACCGGACACAGGATTTCTTCCGCCCCGATTGGCAGCACATACGACTGCGCGGTGGGCCGCCGTTGGCGGATCCCGAACCCGCGAAGCCGACCCACCTGACCGAGATGATCAACATCGCCGAATGCTTGGGAACTGAAACCGATTTCGTTCGTGTTGATCTCTACAACGTCGACGGACGGATCGTCTTCGGCGAATTGACGAGTTTTCCAGCCGGCGGTGACAGCCCCTTCGATCCCGAGTCCTTCGACGAGGAGTTCGGTCGCCCGTGGACCGTACCCAGGTGCTACCGATGAGGTTCTACCGCGCGAGGATCATCGGCAGCGAGTCGGCCGGCGTCGGACCAGTCCCCCATGTCAGGGGGACGCGGTAGCCGGGTGGAGTCGCCCACCGGAATGATCGCAACAGTTGATGCATCACCGATTTGACGGTCATATCGGCGAATTGTTGGCCGATGCACTTGTGGGCGCCGCCGCCGAACGGAGCGAAAGCGTAGCGGCTGACCGCCGCACGGTTGGCGCCGTTGTCGAATCGCGACGGATCAAACGTGTCCGGGTCCGGCCACCAATCCGCCAGGCGCATCGAGGCGTACACATTGATCGCTATCTGACTCTTTCGGGGTATGAAGTGCCCGCAGATCTCGGTGTCGGTGATCGCCTGGCGGAAGAGGCTCCCCGCGGGGGCGTACATTCGCAGGATTTCCTTGAACGCGGCGTCCAGTAGCGGGTAGCGCTCCAGGTCCGCGAGAGTGGGCGTATCGCAGGGATTGGTCGCGGCCTCGTCGCGTAACGCGTTCTGCCAGTTGCTGTTCCGTCCGAGTTCGTAGACCAGCATCGAAAGCGCGATAGCTGTGGTGTCATGCGCAGCCATGAGCAGGAAGATCATGTGATTGACGATGTCCTGGTCGGTAAAGCGCTCGCCGTCTTCGGATTCACTGCGACACAACATCGAGAACAGATCAGCTCCGTCCCCGCGGCGACGTGAGGGTATCTGGGCCCTGAAGTAACGTTCGAGGCGTTTGCGGGCGTTGAGACCGCGGGCCCAGACACCGCCTGGCACGTCCGCGCGGATGATGGCTTGTCCGCCGCGCACGGTGTGGTGGAAGTCGCGAATGAGCTGGTCCGATTCCTGGCCCAACCGCGTGCCGACGAACACTTCGGCGGCTTGTTGCAGCAGGAGGTGCTTTATCGACGGGTAGGCCGGGAAGCGTTCTGCTGGCTGCCATCCCGAGATCGCCCGGGAGGCGCCGTCGGCGGTTCTGGCGAGGTAGTCGTTGAGAGCGGTCCGCGTGAATGCCTGCTGCATGATTCGGCGATGGTCGCGGTGCTCCTCGAAGTCCAGCAGCATGATCCCGCGGTGAAAGAAGGGCCCGATGACCGGTTGCCAGCCTCGGGTGCTGGACAACGCCTTGTCCTTGTTGACCCATGCCGTTTCCAACGCCTCGGGTCCCATCAGCGTGACGACGCGGTATCCGACGCCGCCCGCCCAGGACACCGGCCCGTACCGGGCATAGCGATCCCTCGCGAATTCCAGCGGATCGGCGATCGAGGACAGCACATGACCGAGGTACGGCACGCCGTAGTTCCCCATCACAGGTGCGAGGCGCGAGTCAGCCGGTGGAAGCGCCAGAGGCCGGTCATTGCTCGGAAACCGGGAGGTGACCGCAGCTCCGAGGGCCTGCGCCCGGTGCCGCGCCTCGGCCAGCGACGTCGGTGGTGCCAGCGCACCGGCGAGCGGGCTCATCGGCCGATCCTGTCGAGGTACGCCTCGCGCGCGTCGGCGTCATAGTGGCCCGGCGGTCGACGCCGGGTGACTATGCGTTTGGCCGCGTTGAGAAGTGCTTCGGGAGCGGCCTCCTCGATGACGCCCATGGGGGCGAGCCATCGGGGCACCGTGATCTCGTGACCGGGTCGTCTGGCGGTGTCGGCGATCGCCACGGCGACCTGGTCCGGTTGAAGGACCGGTTGCAGGTCCAGCGAGACGCCAGCGGTGAGTTCCGTGTGGACAGCCGCAGGCAGGACCGTGGTGATGGTGACGTCGGTGTGTCCGATTTCGGTGCGAACGGCTCTGGAAAGGGCGGCGACGGCGAACTTCGTCGCGCAATACACCGCGATTCCCGGTGTGGTGACCTTGGCGGCCATCGAGGCGACGTTGACGATGTGACCCCGGTTGCGCGCGACCATGTCGGGCAGAAACATGTGCATGCCGTTGATGACGCCCAGCAGGTTGACTGCTACTTCCCGGTGGTGGCCGTCGAGATCCTGGTCGAGGAAGGGCCCGAGCCGCATGATGCCGGCATTGTTCACCAGCATCTGCACGGGGCCATCGGCGTTCGCCGCCGCCCAGAACCGGCCGACACTGTCCTCTTTGGTGACGTCCAGGTGCGCCGGTTGTGCGCCGATTTCCTGCGCGGTCCGCCGCACGTCGTCCTCGTCGAGGTCGCCGATCCACACACGCGCGCCTCGGCGCACCAATTCGGTGGCGGTGGCACGTCCGATCCCCCGGGCGCCGCCAGTGACGCAGACAACGGCTTCGGCGAGGTCGATCACGGGCACACGTCCTCCTCGACGAAGCGACGCAGGGCGAAGTACGCGATCAGCCGCACCTCGCCGCTGCGCATGGTGAGCAGGGCCCGCCCCAGGTAGAGACCGGGCAGCAATTCGACGATCTCGTCGCGGGTCCGCTTGATCGGGAAGGTTCTTACGCTCGGATTGCGGTACTGCTCCACGCCGTAGTTCAACGCACACACTGGAACCGCAGGTGCGATCGCGCCGACGCCGGGGCCGTATTGGAAGTGAAAACCCGCGACCTCGGGACCGATTCGGCGCACGCCGTTGTAGAGCGGGGCCACTACCCGCATTGCGAAGCGCGCCAGAGGAATCAACCGATTGAAGCCCGTACCCGACTCTGCGTCGAAGGTCTTACCCCGCCAGGTCGGATTGATGGCCAGCAGCGGGTTCGCCAAGTGAGCCTCGACGATGCCGAAGAGCTTGCCGACGATCAGACCTTCGTAGGGACCGTCGAGACGTTCCGGCAGCACACCTCGCGCGTACAGCGCCTTCAATTGATCACGTCGTCCGTGGCGTCCCAGCTCACGCAGGTACTCCCATCCGTGCTGGCGCGCCAGTGTGGGCGAGGACTCCGAGAGTTGTCTCAACTCGGTCAGCAGCGAGCCGTCGTCGAACGCTGTTGCGCCTCTGCCTCGGGTTGCGGCAGGCGGTGCCGAACCGTCCACTGTGGATGTCATCCGTTCCTCCTGATTTCACTATCTGGTACGAGACCGTGCCAGATATCTCTCTCGGATGTCAATGGCGCGTTCGTGGAAGTGGACGCGCGGTGCGACGATCAGGGGATGGGACGCAGCTACGGCGGTGTGTCCGGTGCGGACCGCCAGCGTGAGCGACGATCACGTCTGCTTGAAGCGGCGCTGGCCGTGATGGCACACGACGAATGGCGGACCGCGACGGTGGAACGTCTCTGCTCGGACGCCGGCCTCAACAAGCGCTACTTCTACGAAAGTTTCAGCGATCTCGACGGTGTCGCTGAAGCGGTGATAGACGACATCTCCACGTCGGTCAGAGACGCCACACTCCTCGCGGTCACTGCGGTCGTCACAGAACCTATTGAGCAGCAAGCGCTTTCAAGTGTAAGCGCAGCAGTGCACGCCTTGGTAGACGATCCACGCCGCGCGCGGGTGCTCCTGGGTGGAGTGGCGGCATCGCCCGCTGTCCACGCGCATCGCGCCAAGGTGATGCGGGGTTTGACTGCCGTGTTGATCGAACACGCCCGCTCGGTTCATGGCGTCGAGTTGGAACACGATGCGCTGGCCCTTGTGGCACCGGCGTTCGTGGTCGGCGGTAGCGCCGAAGCGATCCTGTCATTCGTCAACGGCTCGATCTCGATCACCGTCGATGAGTTGGTGGTTCAGCTCGCAACGCTGTGGTTGATCACGGGCAACGGTGCCGCGGCCGTCGCGCGCTCACGACTGAGCGACCAAGCCGCGGGTGCCCAGATCGATCCGTGACCGTGCTGCCGCAATCATTGAGCGGCGAATTCGGCCAGTTTGTCCTCTACGGCAGCAGGATCGGGCGAACCGAAGATTTCCGGGTCGTTCTCGTCGAAGTACGCAATAAAGGGGCACCGGGTTGCGGGACCGTTCACGGTTCCGAGGTTCGTGATGGCCTTGCCGGTCTTGGCCTCACGCAACTCGAGGTCGTATTCGACCGCGTAGTGATCGGCGGCGACCTGTTCTCCGCCCGATCCGAATTCGCAGGTACCCGACTTCACCTCGGTACCGTCTTTGCGTGTCAGACATGCGACAACGTTGATCGACGTCAGATTCGAGCGGTCCGCGACGTAGTCGGCTTGGTTGTCTAACGTCACCGCGTCCCAGTCGTTTTCAGCTGTCCCCTGGTGGAACGCGGCGATGGAGTACGGCTTCTCGTAGGGGGCGGCGTTGCTCACCGAGCCCGTTCCGCACACGACGTCGAAATCAGACAGTGACGCCGCGGTGGTGGCGTTGGCCGCGCGTTGTTCATCACTGACGTCGCTGCCCCCGTTGCTCGACTCGCTGCCCAGAATGTTCGGAACCACGAACGCGAGAACAAAGACGACGATCAGCGCCACGGCTGCGCCGATTCCGATCAGTAGTCCCGTGTTCTTCGACGGGGGCGGTGTGGGCGGCCCGGTCGGCGGCCACTGCCATGGCTGCCCTTGCGGTGGAGGCCACTGCCGCGGGTGGCCGTGCGGAGCGGGGGACGGCCATTGTGGCGGCTGCGCCTGTGGGGGCGTCGGGCCTTGCGGGGGCCATCCCGGTGGCGGCCAGCCCTGCGGCGGAGGACCTTGCGGCGGCCAAGCCTGCGGCGGCGGCGAATTTACGATCGGGCCCTCCTCCGGCATGACGTGTACCCGGCGGGCGTGCCGGATCGCAATTGCCTGCGTGCACATCCTATTTCACCGGGCGACGGGCCCCGGACACGAATCTGAGGCGCACTGACCGACTGGACTCGCCAAAGCCAAACGAAGGCCGTGGGCATGCGACAGAGTTGCGCCATGACCGACTCACGAAAATCGCAGCCAGGCGACATCCGGGCCGCTGCGCAAGCTGCCGCGCAAGCGGCGCAGGACTTGGCCAGCGGGGCACTCCGTGTTCCGACGGCGTCAGCCCAGATCCTCGCGCAACTGCCCGACCTCATCGAGAACCTGGCGGCGGCGACCGAACGGCTGAATACGAATCTCGACCGACTCGAGCGGTACATGGCTCTCGCCGACCCGACCTTTGAGACCATCGATCGGCTCCTGCCCCAACTGGAGGCCTTGGCGGCTCGTGGTGATCAAGCCTTTCGCGCGGTTCGCGGTGTCCCGGGGGTCAATACGTTCGGACGAATCACCGGACTCTCCCGCGATGCGGCCGCGCAAGCCGATGCCCCCGAGTCGGCCACACCGCCGAAGCGGCGTTCCGAGCCGCGGCGGCGCAAGGACTGAGCGCGTCATTGCTCGCTACCGCAGGTGCTCGTCGAAGAATGCCAGTATTCGCCGCCACGCGTCCTCGGCCTGCGGTGACGAATGGTGCAGGCCCGCTACGCGTTCTACGAAGTGCAGCTGCGACGGTGTCTTCCACTCGTTCATGAAGCTGTGGCCGACGCCGGGGTACTCCTTGATATCGCGCGCCACGCCGCTGGGAGCGAGGCTTTCCTCGAGCTTGGCGGCCGCACCGGGCAGCAGCCGGTCGGCGGCGCCGTAGCTGGCGACGATGGGGCAGGAGCGCGCAGGCACGCCGGTGGCCGGCGGGAACGGTCCGTAGTTCGGCGCGGTCGCGTCAAACACCCCGCGGTCGGCGAGCAACAGGCAGAATCCGCCGCCCATGCAGAATCCCGCCGAACCGACCTTGCCGGTCGTCCGCTCGTCGGCTTTCAGGTATTCGGCCGCGGCGACGATGTCGTCGACCGCCGACCCCGCCCCGGTGGCCAGCGCGCGGAACGCGCTGACGATGCACAGCGGCTTGGGGCCGCGCTGGAACAGCGCCGGCGCGAATGCGAGATAGCCGCTGGCGGCGAAGCGATCGGTGATCCGCCGGATGTCGTCGTTCAGCCCGAAGACTTCGTGGAGCACAACGACCGCCGGCCACGGGCCGGCTCCGGCGGGCACCGCGAGATAGCCGGGCAAGCCGCCCTCCGGAATGGGCAGTTCGGTGTCAGGCATGAAACTGCCCCTTCGTCGAAGTCTCACTGAGTACGTGACCGGACGATCACCTACCCGTTTCCGCCTCCTCGAACACGGCGCCGCGAGGCTCGGACGGTCCTCCGGCGGGGTTTACCGATTTTGCGCGCGGCAATAGAGGTGGCGTGACGCACGTTTGGGTTCCCGACCCGCCGACGGCGGCCACCCTTGGCCGCGTCCTACGACTGCTCGAGCCGGCGCGCAAACTGATCAACCCGAAGGTCTACGGGATCGAGAACATGCCCTCACGTGGGTCGCTACTGGTCGGCAACCACACGCTGATCGGGCTGCTTGATGCGCCGCTGCTGTGCGCGGAGCTGTGGGAACGCGGAATCAAGGTGAGGATTCTCGGCAACCATGCTCACTTCAATCTGCCCCGGTGGCGCGATCTGCTGCTGTCCGTCGGCGTCGTTCCCGGCACGCCGGCGACGGCCGAGGCGCTGATGCGTCAGGGTGAGACGCTGCTCGTCTTCCCCGGCGGCGGGCGCGAAGTAGCCAAGCGCAAAGGCGAGAAATACAAACTCATTTGGGAGAACCGAATGGGTTTCGCTCGACTGGCCGTCAAGCACCACTACCCCATCGTCCCCTTCGCCACGGTGGGCGCCGAGGATGCACTCGACGTACTGCTCGACACCGACAATCCGTTGCTCGCCCCGGCGCGGCGGCTCTTTGAGAAACTCTCGGGCAGCCCCGACCTCTTTCCGATCGTCCGGGGTATCGGCCCAACGCCGATCCCCCGCCCCGAGCGTCAGTACTACTGGTTCGGGGAGCCCATCGACACGGGGGCCGTTGCAGCCGCCGACGACCGGGCCGTAGTGCATATCCGGGATCGCACGAAAACGTCCATCGAGGACGGCATCGAGTTCCTGCTCACCCAGCAGCGCACCGACCCCCAACGTTCGGTGCTCAAGCGGTTACTCGGTCCCGAGCGACGGTGAGGTCACTCGTGCGCTAGCCGCTTCGCTTCGCTGCGAGCCTCGGCTCCGCTCTGCTGTGTTTCTGCGTCGAATTGCGGACTGGTGCGGCCGACATACTCGCCCTCGGATTCGTCGTCGCCGGCCCGTGACCCAGCGACGTGCGAGTCGGCGGCCACATCGGACTCGGCCTTTTCGTCATGGGCGACCTTCTTACCCCGGGCGCCCGAAAGTAACCGGTCAGCGGTCGACTTCGCGTTATCAAGCAATTTCATACGTTCTCCATTCATGGTCGGGATCGACCGAATGGCCGAAGCGGCGGCGTGCCGCCGAAGTTCACCCGGGACAATCACGAGTTCAGCAGCGCGTGACGCCGACCGGGCTGATGGTGACCTGGTCCACCGGTGCCGCCGACGGTTGCCCCGGCCGGGAAAGGACGCCGACCAGATGACGCAGCATCCAGGTCGGCGACGCTCCAACGGTCGTGCCGACGTCTCGAACGGTGGTGGTGATTGTGGTGGTCATCGCGGCAAGCACGCTGGCCTCCTCTCGGATGGTGAGGCGGCGTCGCTAGTGCCGTACCGCAGTTATGCCCCGCTACGGACGCGGGAAACGGATCGAGACCGAGATCACCGGTGTTCGGCGGCAGCGTCACTCCGGCGAGGGCGCCTCGAAGAGCTGGAGGTCATTGCCCTCGGAGTCCTTGAACGACGCAATGCGGCCCCAGGGGTGCTGACTGACCTCATCGACGAACTCGACGCCCGCGTCCGTGAGGCGGACGACCTCGTCGTAGAGATCGCGGTCCGGCTGGAAGGTGATGACCGCGCCGCCGCCCCGGCCCTTGTGCGTGCTCTCGCGAGCGTTCAACCCGATCGTCAGGCCATTGGCATCGAACTCCGTCCAGTCGTCGCCCTCGTTCCTGACGTCCAGTCCGAGCGTCTCGCCGTAGAAGCGCACCGCCCGACTCATGTTCTCCACCGGCACCCATACGGTCGCCACACCACTAGCCACGTTTCCTCCAGTCATCGCGTCGACGGGCTTGCACCACCCGCTTGCCATGCGATTACCCGGGTTACGGGAGGGCGATTGTGACTATCCGGTGACGCGTGCGGCGCGGTTCTCAGGTTGGGCTGCCGACCCCCGCGAGCTTCTGAATGAAGCGAATCTCGTTGTCATCGTGGGCTCGTCCGTCGGGGTGGATGAGGTCGCTGAACCACGTCTCAGGAAGCTCGGTGTAGGGGTCGTTCCAGGAATCCCACGGATAGTAGGTCTGCGTTCGCCCCGCGACGAAACCCCAGTTGTATGCGCCGACCTTGCGCCTCTTGGCGACCGGGAGGATGCCTTCCACTGTGCTACCCAGACTTCGGGCGAGGTACTCGGTGCAGATGATCGGCCGCCCCAGTGGGGTGAGTTCATCGATGCGGGCCTCGAACTCGGCGGGGTCGCCGTAGCTGTGGAAGCTGATGATGTCCGAGTGCTCGAGCTGCAGGCTGCAGATCTCGCTACGGCTGCCGGGATCTCGCCAGTGGCCCTGCCACACCCCGCTGGTCAACGGTTGCACTGGGTTCATGGCACGCGTCCACTGAAAGACATGCGGAAGGAACGCGGCTACCAACTCTTGTTTGTCGGTGTGCTCGACCTTGCGATAGTCGCGTGCCGGATTGTCCGGCTCGTTCCACACGTCCCACCCGAGGACGCGCGGGTCATCGCGGAACATGCCCACCACCCCGGTGACGTAGCTCTGCAGGACACGGGTGTACGCCGGGTCTTGGAGACGATGCGCGCCCGGGCTCTGCACCCAACCGGAGTTGTGCACTCCCTTGATCGGCGCGCGCTGTCGGCCCGCCTTGGGCAACGGATCCCAGCACGAGTCGAACAGGACGAACAGCGGCTTGATCTGGTGCCTCGCCGCGATGGACACGAACTCGGAGAGTCGACGGCTGAACCCAACTCGGTCGGTCGCCCACAGTTGATCGTGCAAGAACACCCGCATGGTGTTCATTCCGATTCGCCGCGCCACGCTGAGTTCGCCGTCGATGCGCCGCGGGTCATAGGTGCCCGCCTGAAACATCTCGAGTTGGTTGACGGCATTCGAGGTGACGTAGTTGGCGCCCAGCAGCCACCCTTGTTCCGCATACCAGGCGCTGGCGCGGTCAGCCGACCATCGACCCGTCGCCGCCGAGACGAGGGGTGCTTTGGTCAGTGCCGCGGCTGCTGCCAGGTACAACGGGAGCTTGAGGACGGTTCGCCGGTGCACCAGGTGACCATAGTGTCCGTGGCCGAACTGACGCGGCTCCTGTGTCATCCTGCAACGCAACGGGTTTCGAATCGTTATCCATCGGGCCGATTGCGGTCCGCAGGGCAGGCGTGAGCTGACGTAGGCTGCTCGGAAGTCTGGGGGCTGACGCAAGTGTCGACGGTGACGGCCGCGTGGCACGGGGGAGAGACAGTTGGCAAGATTCGACACCGCCAAGCTCACGGAGTGGCGGCGCTACGGAACGGTGCCCGTGGCGGCCGGGCTGGGCTACTCGATCGGCGTCATCCACGTCTATTCACTCGGCGCTTTCATGGAGCCGCTGCAAAACGAATTCGGCTGGACCCGCGCTGAGGCGTCGCTGGGTCTGACCATCGTCGGACTGGCCGCAGCCGTGGCTGCCCTGCCGATCGGGCTGATGGTCGACCGGATGGGGCCGCGTCGGGTCGGCCTCGCCGGTGTCGTCCTGATGGCCGCCGCGTTCGCGCTGTTCGGTGCCGCCACGGGGTCGATCGTGAACTGGATCCTGCTGTGGGCTGTGCTGGCCTTCGCCTCGTTCTGGGTGCAGACGACGGTATGGACGAGCGCGGTAGCCAGCCGATTCGAGCATTCCCGCGGACTCGCTTTCGCGCTGACGTTGTCCGGCGGCTCGCTCGCAGCGGCAGTGTTTCCACCGCTGGCCACCTGGTTGATCGGCGTCTACGAGTGGCGCGGGGCGTTCGTAGCCCTCGGCGTGTTGTGGGGCGCGCTGGTCGTTGCCGTGGTCTTTGTCTTCTTTCGGGGCGCGCAGGACGAGCGCCGAACACCTCCCGATCCGACGACGGTCAAAGCTGCGGCGGCCGGGCTGCCGGGGGTCACGCTTCGTGACGGGTTGCGGTCGGCGACCTTCTTCAAACTCCTTCTGGCAGCCGGCTTGTTCGCGTTCACCACATTGGGTGTCGTCGTGCATCTGGTTCCCATCCTGCGTGGGGCGGGTGCTGAGCCGCTGGCCGCGGCAGGGACCGCCTCACTGGTTGGTGTCTTCTCCATCGTCGGTCGGTTGGGCGTCGGATTTCTCCTCGACCGGTTCCCGGGCCGCGTCGTCGGCGCCTGCGCGTACCTGGTGCCCATCACCGGTGCCGCGCTGCTGTTGCTCGCCGGCACGAATCCGGTGAGCCAGACCGCGGCAGCGGCGCTCTTCGGCCTGACCTTGGGTGCCGAAGTAGACGTGATCGCCTATCTCGCCTCCCGCTATTTCGGATTGAGGAATTTCGGCGGCCTGTTCGGCGGGCTGGTTGCGGCGTTATCGCTCGGCACGGCGTTCGGTCCGCTCGCTTCGGGCGCGACGTTCGACAGCTTCGGCGGCTATGAGCCGTTTCTGGTTCTGACGATGGTTCTGATGGGCATAAGCAGCCTGGCGCTGGCGAGTC
This sequence comes from Mycobacterium deserti, assembly GCF_025345615.1. Taxonomy (GTDB): domain Bacteria; phylum Actinomycetota; class Actinomycetes; order Mycobacteriales; family Mycobacteriaceae; genus Mycobacterium; species Mycobacterium deserti. Next base: position 130,605 of record NZ_JAODWD010000006.1, on the reverse strand, counting down.
TTCGGACTCCTCCCGACTGGGCTGCCACGGACATGCCCGAACGAGCGACCCCGGGCGCCGAGAGCAGCGGCTGAATCACCAAGAGCCGTTGGCAGTAGCGTGGCGGCCGTGAACGCCTTTCGTACCTCTTCTGTCGCCGTCGTGGCCTGCGCTGCGTTGTCGGTCATGACGCTCGCCGCGTGTGGCTCCGATTCGGACACCGCCACGGCGAGCACGTCGTCCTCACCTGTTTCCGATGTGTTCACGCCACCCTCCATTCCCGAGACGAAGCCCGAAGACAGCCCGTGCCCCCCGGCAGCGCCGGCCAATACCGGGGCGCCGGAGTGGACCCTTCCGGGAGCCACCGGCAGCGTCGCGGTCACCGGAGCCACGGACAAGACGGCACCGCAGATCGACGTGGAAGCGCCCTTCAGCGTGACCGAAACCCAGGTGCAGACACTGAAGGCCGGTGACGGACCGGTCGTCGCCGAGACCGCGACGGTGTTGGTCTGCTACATGGGAGTCAACGGACGCGACGGATCGGTGTTCGACAGCAGTTACCAACAAGGTGCTCCGGTGGACTTCTCGCTCGACGGAGTCGTACCCGGCTTCCAGAAGGCGATCGCAGGGCAGAAGGTCGGCTCCACGGTTGCCGTCGCCATGGTGCCCGCCGACGGCTACCCGGAGGGTCAGCCCAGCGCCGGGATCCAGCCGGGCGACACACTCATTTTCGCGATCAAAATCCTCGACGCCACGTCGCGTTGACCGCCGACGCTCAGCAGGTCGTACTGCTGCACGGAGTCACGATGTCGGCGGCCGCATGGCAGCGCGTCATACCGCTGCTCGACGAGTTCGACGTTCATGCACCCACCGCCGCCGGGCACCGCGGCGGCCCGGCCGCGCGGCGTCGCCCCGCGACGATCGCCGACACCATCGACGCAGCCGAACGGTTTCTCGACGAGACCGGTCTCGACCGGCCGCATCTCGTCGGCAACTCGATGGGCGGCTGGATGGCCATCGAACTGGCCCGAAGGGGTCGGGCGGCGAGCGTATGCGCTTTGGCGCCGGCGGGGTTCTGGTCAGCCGGGCAGCGGTCGCACAAGGCGTCGACCGCCCGCGTGCGGCGAACCGTGACAATGAGTCGCCTGCCACGGCCTCTGTCCTCCGCAGCGTTACGGTCCGGGACCGTACGTCGTCTCGCGTTCCGCGACATAGCCTGTCGCGCAGACAGACTCACCCCCGCACAGGCGCTCGAGAGCATCGACGACGTCCTGGGGTGCGCCGTCGCGGGCGACCTGTTGGGCACAGCGGAGTCGATCGCTCCCCTCGATCCCCTGCCATGCCCGGTGACGCTGGCCTGGTCCGAGCGCGACAAGGTGTTCCCCGTCGACGTCAACGGCGCGATCGCCCGTGAGCGGCTGCCGCGGGCGGAGTTCGTGGTGTTGCCCGGCGTCGGCCATGTTCCGATGATCGACGACCCCCAACTGGTCGCCGAGACGATCCGGCGACGCGTCGTCGGGAGCTAGAGGTTGGTCGCGCGCGTTAGTGTGCTTCGGTCGGCCTCAGTGAACCGCCCGACAGGAGAGTTGAGCACTATATGACCGCATCAGCAGCAACGTCGGCGCTCGAAGCGCGGGTCGGGCACTGGTACCAGATGGCCGACACCTACCTCGTCGGGCGCGAGAAGGTACGCGAGTACGCCCGTGCGGTGCAGGACTATCACCCCGCCCACTGGGATGTCGCCGCCGCCGCGGAGCTCGGTTATTCGGACCTGGTGGCGCCGCTGACGTTCACGTCGACCCCGGGCATGACATGCAACCGCCGCATGTTCGAGCAGGTCGTCGTCGGATACGACACCTACATGCAGACCGAAGAGGTCTTCGAGCAGCACCGCCCGATCGTGGCCGGCGACGAACTGCACATCGACGTCGAACTGACCTCGGTGCGCAGGATCGCCGGCAGGGACCTGATCACCGTGACGAACACCTTCACCGACACGGCAGGCGAACGGGTGCACACTCTGCACACCACCGTCGTCGGAGTCACCGCTGAAGATCTCAATCCGGAGATCAAGACCGCCGTGCACAGCAAGATGATGCACGACGTGGACATCTTCGGCGTCGGCGAAGAGGACTATCACAAGACGGTGCGCCCGGAGGGCGAGGTTCGGCTCTCTGAAGGGGTCTTCTCCCGCACGCCGGGGACACCCTCCTTCGATGACGTGAAGGTCGGCGACGAGCTGGGAGTGCGCCACACCCGTCTGTCGCGTGGCGACCTGGTGAACTATTCCGGCGTCGCCGGTGACGCCAACCCGATTCACTGGGACGAGGACATCGCCAAGCTGGCCGGGCTGCCCGATGTGATCGCGCACGGCATGCTCACCATGGGATTGGGCGCCGGATTCGCCTCGGCATGGTCGGGCGACCCCGGCGCGGTCACCAAATACGCGGTGCGGCTGTCGGCGCCCGCGATCGTGTCGGCCACTGAAGGGGCCGACATCGAGTTCAGCGGGCGGATCAAGTCGTTGGACCCGGCGACCCGCACCGGTGTCGTGATCGTCGCCGCGAAGTCCGGTGGACGCAAGATCTTCGGGCTGGCGACGTTGGACGTGCGTTTCCGCTGACCAGGCGCGGTGGCGGCTTGAAAAACGGTCTCCCGGGTATAGCAGCCGCGTGCTGGCGGATCTGAAACCGATGACCGATGACCTGCGTAGGTTGGCCGCGGCCCATGGGGTCGCCACGACATACCGGAACGAGCGCCGTGAGCCGGTCGAGGTCGACCCCGATGTGGTGATCCGGGTGCTCGGGTTGCTCGATGTGGAAGCTCGCACCGAGGCCGACCGCCGCGCGGAGTTGGCCAAACTGGCCGAGCGCGACAGCACAGGCGTGATCCCACCGACCATCGCCGTCAGATTGCACGGGCGTCCCCATCCCCTACCCGGGGCCGAAGTGCTGGTGGACGAGGACGGCAGCCGGGTCGAGGTGCGCGATGAGTTGCCCGGCGACCTTCCACCGGGCTGGTACCGGCTGCACACACGTGACGGGCAGGAGGCGACCGTGGTCGCGGCGCCGCCCCGGGTGCCGTCGTCGCCGGCAACGTGGGGCTGGATGCTGCAGCTCTATGCGCTGCGTTCGGCGCGCTCGTGGGGCATCGGCGACCTCGGTGATCTGCGGGAGTTCTTGAAGTGGACCGCCAACGAGCACGGTGCCGGAGCGGTTCTGCTGAACCCGCTGCACGCGCCGGGCCCCACCCATCCGGTGCAGCCTTCGCCCTACACGCCGTCGAGCCGACGGTTCGCGAACCCACTTGCCCTACGCATCGAGGACATTGACGCCTACCGTCGGGCCGACCCGGACACCCGCGCAGAGGTGGACGCGCTGCGCGTCTCCGCCTCCACGGCCCGCATCGATCACGACCTCGTGTGGGCCGCGAAACGCGATGCGCTGGAACTACTTTGGCGCGCCGAGGGCCGGCCCAGTCCCTTCGATGGTGCGTCGGCATCGGAGGGGCTGCGCGACTGGGCCACCTACTGCGCGTTGGCCGAACGGCACGGCGGCCGGTGGTCTCGGTGGCCGGAACCGTTGCGCGATGTCGCCGGGCCGGCGGTGGCATCGGCGCGTCGAGAATTGGCGCCGCGGGTGGCGTTTCACGCCTGGGTGCAGAAGCAATGTGCCGAGCAACTCACTGCCGTACGGGCCACCGCGCACGACGCCGGGATGTCGCTCGGCGTGCTGCACGATCTCGCGGTGGGCGTCGACGCGGACGGCGCCGACGCGTGGGCACTGGCCGACGTCCTCGCCTCCGGGGTCAGCGTCGGCGCGCCGCCGGACAACTTCACTCCGCGTGGCCAGGACTGGGGGCTGCCGCCGTGGCGGCCCGACCGCCTGGCAGCCACCGGGTACGCCGCTGTGAAGGACATGTTGCGCGCCGTGCTCGCGCACGCCGACGGGTTGCGGATCGACCACGTCGCGGGCCTGTGGCGACTGTGGTGGATCCCGCCCGGTGACAGTCCCGATCGCGGGACCTACGTGCACTACGACGCCGACACCATGCTCGCGGTCCTGGCGCTGGAAGCGCATCGAGCCCACGCCACCGTGGTTGGGGAGGACCTCGGCACCGTCGAACCCGAGGTCACTGAGGCGCTGGCCGACAACGAGATGCTGGGGTGCGCGGTGTCGTGGTTCACGCGCGACGAGTCCGCACCCGGCGAACCGTTACTGCCGCCGGTGAAATGGCCGTCACGGGCGGCCGCCAGCCTTTCCACGCACGACCTGCCGACCGCGGCAGGCTTCCTGCGCGGTGAGCACGTGCGGGCGCGTGCCGACCTGGGTCTGCTCGACGACGTACCGGCCGAACAGGCCAACGCCGAGAAGGAACGCCTCGAGTGGCTGGCGCTGCTGCGATCGGAGGGCCTGCTTCCGCCGGCGGACGAGGGGGCAGAACCAGACGAAACCGCGATCATCGCGGCGATGCACAGATTCCTGGCGTCGACTCCGAGCCGGCTCAAGCTGATCTCGCCCTACGACGTGATCGCCGAGACCCGACAGCCAAATCTGCCTGGGACGGTTGACGAATACCCGAACTGGCGACTCCCGTTGCCGGTCACGTTGGAGCAGTTGAAGACCGACCCGCGGGTTGCCGATATCGCCGAGGCGTTCCGGGCGCGCGGTTGACGACCGCGACTGCCCTCAGGTGTTGAAGTCCGGCAGAGGGTCGACGTTTTCGGCTTGTCCGGGCGGCACCTGGGGGTCCTTCTTGTCGTCTTGGGCCTGCTCTTGAACTTCCGCTGCATGACGAAGGTTGTCGCCGGTGTTTTCTGCGTGGTCGGGCGTGCTCACGAAGCCTCCTTTAGGTCGGATCATGTCCGGCATACCCACGCGGAGGTGCTTCCTACCACGGCGTTCACGTCAACCAGGCAGGTGGTTTACTCCGCTGGAACGGGTACGGCTTGATCATGAGGCGCGAGGCCGACGTACAGCCCGCCCAGGCGGGCGCGGGATCAGTCCACAACGGGCGCCCCAGGGTGCTGATCATCGGCGGGGGGTTCGGTGGTCTGTTCTGTGCGCGCCGTTTCGGGCGGGTCGACGTGGACGTCACGCTGCTCGACCGTGCGGCCTGCCACGTGTTTCAACCGCTGCTCTATCAATGCGCGACCGGAACGTTGAGCATCGGTCAGATCAGCCGGTCCCTGCGCGAAGAGCTGGAGCACCACCGCAACGTCACGACGCTGCTCGGCGAGGCCGTCCGGCTCGACGCCGACGCGCGGCGAGTCACGGCCCGCCGTCCCGACGAATCGACGTTCGACCTGGAGTACGACTATCTGGTGATCGCCGCGGGTATGCGTCAGTCCTACTTCGGCAACGAGGAATTCGCCGCATGGGCGCCCGGTATGAAGACCCTCGACGACGCGCTCAGTATTCGCCGTCGCGTGTTCGCAGCGTTCGAGATAGCCGAGACCTTGCCACCCGGTCCGGATCGGGACCAATGGCTCACCTTCGTCGTCACGGGCGGGGGTCCCACCGGCGTCGAATTAGCAGGGCAGATAAGAGAACTCGCAACCCGATCACTGGCCAACGAGTTCCACAGCATCGACCCGGAGGACGCGCGGGTGCTGCTGTTCGACGGTGGTGACCGAGTGCTGAAGACTTTCGCTCCGGCGCTCTCCGAACGCGCGTCGCGGGAGCTCGAGAGGTTGGGCGTTGAGCTGCACTACGGCGTGCGGGTGACCGATGTCCGTCGCGACGGCGTGACGGTGAGTTCGAAGGCCGACGGCTCCAAGAAGGACTACGCCGCCCGTACGGTGCTGTGGACGGCCGGCGTCGAGGCGGTGCCTTTCGCGCGGCACGCCGCGGAGATGTTGGGCGCCGACACCGATCGGTCGGGGCGCATAGCGGTGAACGCTGACCTGTCAGTACCCGGACATTCGGAGGTGTTCGTCGTCGGCGACCTGGCCGGCCGCGACGGACTGCCGGGTGTTGCGGAGAACGCCATGCAGGGCGGGCTGCACGTGGCCGCGTGCATCCGGCGTGACCTCGACAGCCGGCGGCGCAAGGACTTTCGCTACCGCGATCTCGGATCGGCGGCCTACATCAGCCGTGGCCACGCACTCCTGCAGGCCGGTCCGCTCAAGCTCGCAGGCGTCGTCGGCTGGCTCGGCTGGGGCTTCATCCATATCGCGTTCCTCACCGGCGTGCGCAACCGCTTCAGCACCGTCGGAACGTGGATGGCGACGATCGCGCGGGCCAATCGCAGCGACCGTTCGTTCATCCTCGGCGGGTCGGGGCATCCCGAAGAGCCGTACACGTGGGAATCGCCGGTGCACCAGGGGCGCAACTCGAAGGACAGCGACTAGACAGCCCCGGGGCCGCCGATCGAATCCGCGTCGCTTCAGCGCCGGCCAGCGCCCACCAACGCTGTTGCGGTGACCCGTAATCCGTCTTCGGTGCGGGCTTTCTCGGCAACGCTACGCAGCGCGGGGACAAGCCGATCGCGGTCGGCCTGGGCCAGCTCGGCGTAGGGCGGCATCCGCTCGTAGAGCGGACCGCTCTGCTCGAGAAACGCGTCAACCGACCGTGCCGACCAAACGACGTCGACAATTCGGACGTCGACGTCGTGGAACCCCGCGGCTGCCATCTCATCCCGAAACGTTTCGGGTGACCGGAGCATGAGGACGCCCTCGGGCCGGGGAAGCGCGGGCGCATCCGGGAACGTCATGCGCAACGCCTCGGCGAGAAAGCGCAGTGGTCCCACCGCAGATGGATCGCGCCACGTACTGATGCAGCCGTGGCCACCGGTGCGGGTGACACGGACTAGCTCGCGCAGTGCGCGGCGCCAGTCTGGGACGTTCACGACGCCAAACAACGAGAACGCCGCGTCGAATGACCCGTCTTCGAGAGGAAGCTCGTGAGCATCTGCGACCCTGGCGGTGCAGTTCGGGTACGACGCCAACCGCTGCGCGGCCCTTTCCACCATGTCCTCGGAGATGTCCGTGGCGAGCACTTGCGCGCCTGCCTGCGCGGCCGCGACGCTCAAACCACCTGGCCCGGAGGCGATATCCACAACACGCATCCCTGGCCTGATGCCGCCCACCATCGAGAATGCCGACGGAATGCACTGTCGGGTCATGGGCTCAGCGACCGCTTCGTACTGCCATGCCTGACCATGCTCGGTGATGGTCGTCGGATCCTGGTCCATGACCCCATGGTGCGGTCGATTCAACGGTCCAGCAAGTATTCTTGCCGATTTGTCAAATGAGCCACGGCCCGTAGGTCTACGGCAGCTGGTCAGCCCGCGTGGACGACAGCGTCGGTGATTGCGCGAGCGAGTTGGCGAGGTGCCTGCGCGTGGGCCAGATGGCCCTGACCGCCGAGTGTGACGACGCGTGCCTGCGGCAGCGCGTCCGCGAACGCGGCAAATGCGGTGCCGTAAGGCGCCTGCCCGGCGTTCAGCTCGCCGAGGAGAAGCGTCACAGGGACATTCAGCTGGCGATACCGGGACAGTGCCGGCTCGTAGTCATTGATGGCTGCCAGTTCTTCGGCTAAGGGTCGCGCAAGCGACCGCAGTACCGGCCATGCGGGGCTGCGGCGCAATTCGGCGACATAGTCGGTGGCAAACCCCGACACGATGGTGTTGACAAGCTCGACGGTCTGATCGAAGTCGTTGTCCGCGGCGGCTTTTCGTAACGGCGCCAACGCTTTCGTGCCGAACGGGCGCGCCACCGGTTCGTAAGCGATCAGCGACAAGACTTCGTCTTGGACCAGTGCCGCTTCCAACGCGATGAGCCCACCGTAGCTCCAACCGACGAGGTGAACCTGCTGACGCAGCGAGGTGATCAGGTGGCGAAGATCGTCGACCTCGACGCCGACTGCGTAGTCGGGTCCGAGTGGCCCGCTCGGAAGCCGCCCCCGACGGTTCACTGTGATGACGGGGTTGGGGAGGTCAATGGCGTCGACCACCGGGCGCCACGTCTGCGCGTCAGCCATCACGCCTGGCACGATCACCACCGGAGCTCCCGTCCCGGGGCGGCGCTCAGCGCTCACGTGGCCGTTCGGGCGGTCCAGTCTGAGTAGGTCGGGCGTGTTCATCGCGCGCATGGCGACATGCCCTAATTTGACAGGCCAGCGGTGACTCGGATCTTGGCCCGCATTCCAGGAGTAGCGAACAACGTCGCACGGGACATCTGGACTCTCCTTGGCTAGGCGCTTGCTCGCGACTGTTCCACTCGGAAACACGGTCTGGTCAGGTTCGCTCCTAGTTACACAGACGGACCTCTGAATATTCCGGGCGGGGTCGAGGCGGCCGGCTACGGCGTGATCACCTGAGACCTATCGGGTTACGGCTGAGCTTCTCGTTGAACTTGCGCCCCACACGCGTCACGCACCAGGTGCGCGCTACGACTCCGAGTACGCCGTCCGGCGCTCGGTCTTCGTGATTGAGCCCTAGGTTCGCAGTTCGGGTCTGCAGGGCATGTTCGTTGCACTTGGGCCCATCCCTCGCGCGGCCACGGTTCCTTTCGGGCAGGCTGTGTTCACCATGACCGGTACTACCGTTCCCTTGCTCGCCGACCCTAGCGACCTGTCCGCCTTGCGCGCGCAGGGCGCTGACCCCGACGAGCTGTTCGACACCTTCGCCGCGTGGGCCGCCGCGGGCGGCACGGTGCTGTACCCGGCCCAGGAGGAGGCCCTGATCGAGCTGGTCAGCGGCGCGAACGTGATCCTGGCGACGCCGACCGGCTCGGGCAAGTCTTTGGTGGCCACCGGCGCGCTGTACGCGGCGCTGGCAGGAGGACGGCGCAGCTACTACACCGCGCCGATTAAGGCACTGGTCAGCGAGAAGTTCTTCGCCCTCTGCGGCGTGTTCGGGGCAGCCCACGTCGGCATGCTGACCGGTGACGCCTCGGTGAATCATGACGCGCCGATCATCGCCTGCACCGCCGAGGTGCTGGCCAACATCGCACTGCGTGAGGGAGCGACGGCCGACATCGGGCTCGCCGTCATGGACGAATTCCACTTCTACGGCGATCCGGACCGCGGCTGGGCGTGGCAGGTGCCCCTGCTGGAACTGCCGAATGCGCAGTTCCTGCTGATGTCGGCGACTCTGGGCGACGTCAGTTTTCTGCGCGAGGATCTGACCCGCCGCACCGGCCGGTCCACCGCGCTGATCGCCAATGCCGAGCGGCCGGTTCCGCTGTATTACTCCTACGCGACCACGCCGATGCACGAGACGATCCAGGAACTGCTTGATACGCACCGGGCGCCGATCTACGTCATCCACTTCACGCAGGCCTCGGCGTTGGAGCGGGCGCAGGCGCTGATGAGCGTCAACGTCAGCACCAAGGAGGAGAAGGCCTCGATCGCAGAGTTGATCGGTGGGTTCCGCTTCTCATCAGCCTTCGGGTCGACCCTGTCGCGACTGGTCCGGCATGGGATCGGCGTGCACCACGCCGGGATGCTGCCGAAGTACCGCCGGCTGGTCGAGCAGTTGGCTCAGGCGGGCCTGCTGAAAGTTATTTGCGGCACCGACACTCTCGGCGTCGGAATCAACGTGCCGATCCGGACGGTCGTCTTCTCTGCTCTGTCGAAATACGACGGCATTCGCCCTCGGATGCTCAACGCCCGCGAGTTCCACCAGATCGCCGGGCGCGCCGGGCGGGCGGGCTACGACACCGCAGGCACCGTCGTCGTCCAGGCGCCCGAGCACGAGGTGGAGAACCTCAAACAGTTCGCCAAGGTCGCCGACGACCCCAAGAAGCGCCGAAAGCTGGTGCGCCGCAAGGTACCCGAGGGCATGGTGCCCTGGAGCGAGTCGACGATGACGCGGCTGGTCGAGGCGACCCCCGAGCCGCTGACCAGCAATATGCGGGTGTCGACGTCGATGATCCTCGACGTCGTCGCTCGTCCCGGTGACCCGTTCGTCGCGATGCGCAGGCTGCTTACCGAGAACCACGAGCCGCGCAAGCGGCAGCGCCAACTCATCCGCGAGGCGATCGGCATCGCGCGCTCGCTGCTGCAGGCCGGCGTGGTGGAGCGGCTCGACGACCCCCAGAACGTTCCAGCCGACGGGCGGCGCTACCGGCTGACCGTCGACCTGCCGCCCGGCTTCGCCCTCAACCAGCCGCTGTCGACGTTCGCCCTCGCTGCGGTCGACGTGCTCGACCAGGCCTCGGAAACCTATGCGCTGGACGTTGTTTCGGTGATAGAGGCGACCCTCGAGGACCCTCGCCAGATCCTGGCCGCACAACTGAAAATGGCCAGAGGCGAGGCCATCGCCCAGATGAAGGCCGAGGGCATCGAGTACGACGAGCGCATGGAACTGCTGGACGACATCACCTATCCCAAGCCTCTCGACGAGCTGCTGGGGCACGTCTACCAGGTGTACCTGCAGAGCAACCCGTGGGCCGCTGATGCGCAGCTGTCGCCGAAGTCGGTCGTGCGCGAGATGTGGGAGCGGGCGTTCACGTTCCGCGAGTTCGTCAGCGTCTACGGGCTCACCCGTTCCGAGGGTGCGGTGCTGCGTTACCTCTCCGATGCCTTCAAGGCATTGCGATCCGGCGTTTCCGCTGCCGCGCGGACCGAGGAGCTCACCGACATCGTCGAGTGGCTCGGTGAGCTTGTGCGCCAAGTAGATTCGAGTCTGCTCGACGAGTGGGAGCAGCTCACAAACCCCGACCAGCCGCTGGACGCGCCGGTGGCGGTACCTACTCGACCGCGCCCGCTGACCGGCAACGAGCGGGCGTTCACCGCGATGGTCCGCAATGCGCTCTTCCGCCGGGTGGAACTGTTCGCACGTCGCCGCGCCTACGACCTTGCAGAACTGGACGCCGGCTCCGGGTGGACGGCCGAGCGTTGGGAGGAGGTCATGCACGCGTACTTCGACGAGCATGACGACGTGGGCATCGGTGCCGACGCACGGGGACCGGCGATGCTGATCGTCGACCGGCAGCCGGGCGTGTGGCGGGTGCGCCAGATCCTCGATGACCCGGCGGGAGATCACGACTGGGGCTTCGACGTGGAGGTGGATCTGGAGGCGTCCGACGAAGAGGGCGTCGCGGTCATCCGCCTGGTCGACGCCGGGCGTCAGGACTGAACCACAGCGGCGCGGCCCGCACCGATACTTTCCGGTGCGGGCCGCAAACGCTGCACTCAGATGACGTCGGTGACCTGGCCGGCGACGTCGGCGCGCACCTGCTTGGTGCTGCGCTCACCCTCGACGTTGATGAGCATGGTCACGCTCTCGTCGAACGGCAGGTTTCGCTTGATGATCACACTTTGTACCTCGCCGCCCTGGATTCCGCTGGCCGCCACCGCACCGTTGATGGCCGAGGCGATGGCGCCGGACGCAACTTCGTTGACGGCGAACAGGTTCTGCTGCAGGGCTTCGGTGTCGTCGCCGTAGTCGACGGGACGGGAGGTTCCGACCGCACCCGCGGTGTAAGTCCATTGGTTGAGTTCGGTCGGAGCTTTCGGGTCGATGGCCTCGACGGTCAGCACCCCAGGAATGATCGTCACCTCAACGACCTGCATGGGATTTGCACCGACCTTCTTCGAGATCGCCGAGTATGCGGCGTCGATACCTTCGGCGGTGTACAAGTTCCCCGAGACGGCTTGGGTGATCTGCTCGGTGCCCGACGTAACGACCTGCTCGGCGGCTTCGGAGGCTACGTCCCTGATCTCCGTGACCTTCGAACAGCCGATCAACGCGGAAGCCGCGATAGCTGCAGCGACGAGGGCGGTGCCGAAGCGGGTGGATTTCATCTGTTCCTCTCCTGGTTAGTAGTCCCTACGGGGGGACGCGGAGACAGACTGCTGGGGCGGGCCGGCTACCGATCACAACTTCGGCGGCGAAGGTGCAACGCGATCGGAGCGTCAGGTTGTGATGCGCAGCTCGGAGTCCGGGTGCGAGCTGAGCGTGATCACCACCGTGCCGTTGCCCGTCTCGAACGTGGTGTTGGCGTAGCCGATGAATCCGTAGTGCCCGTCGATCGTCGATACCGCGGTGATGTCACCGCTTCCAGCGGCACCGGTGTCGAGATTCGTCCAAGCGGCGGTCACAGTGAGCGCGCAGGAACCGTCATAGCTGCCGACGTCGTAGTGAATCGCCACGCGCACACCATTTTCAACCCGGTCGGCGACCTGGACCGGTGTCACCTGCGCCTCGGCGCTGACGCTTCCGGCGCACGTCGGGGACGCGGTCACCGGAACCCGAGCAAGTTGTGCTGAGGCGTCTGCGTAAGCCGTTGCGGCCCACGACGAGGACGTCGCCAGCGCGACAGCGAGCGCGCCTGCAGCGCGAAACGGGGTCATGCCTGCGTATCGACGGTTACCGGGACGGCGTTAGCGAGTGGGGGGATAGGGGCCGAAAGTGTCTTCGGGAGGTCGCGTCCGCCCCGTGAAGACGGAACTGCGTGATCGTCGCTGGGCTGCTCAGCGGCGTGGCCTCGTGGTGATGTGGACGTGGTCGTAGTAGCCGTAACCCGTCGCCTGTGGACCACCCGGCGTGTAGTACGTGCCACGCCAAATCACATCTTGTAACCCGAATCGGGCCGCATTGGCCAAGGCAAACGCGCGAATTTCGTCACCGAGCGCGATGCCCTCGGGGCTTTCGGCGTTGGGAATCATGATGTCGATCGCCAGGCCGCGTGGATGCCATGGCTTCGAGTCCGGCCGGACCCCGTCGATGGTCGCGATCTGAGGAAACCGTGCGCTGATAGCGCGCGCGGCGAGGATGGTGTTGGGCTGTAATCCGGCCTCGTTCGCGACGCCGACGGGCAGCGCCTCCGGGATATCGAGGTGGGCCGCTACGAGGGGTGAAGCAGGGTCACCGGGTTGGCCAGGCACCGCGGCGATCGCCGGGTCTTGCGGAGCGGGCGGGTTCTGCGGCGGTGCCGGGGGGACCGCGTTTTCTATCGCCGCTTGCTGTTGCGGTGTCAACGCCGCGTATTGCGCCTCCGCAGCGGCGATTTGGCGCAGCAGTTCGCTCCATTTGGCCTGCAGGTCTGCGCGCACCGCGGAGGCCCGCTCGGCTGCTGCGCGAGCGTCGGCGGCCGATTTTTCCGAAGCCTGGGTGGCGGCGGCGGCGCGCGCGCGTACCGAATGAAAGGCTGCCAACTGATCGGCCATCCCGGCGCCGACCGTCCGTTGCATCGACAGCTGATCGATCAGCTGTTGCGGGGAAGCTGCGGTCAGCAGCGCTGCAGCCTGGCCGTCGCGCCCGCTCATGTAGTTCATCGCCGCGATCCGGTCGACAGCGGTCTGGTAAGGCTGCAACTGGGCGGTGGCGACCTCGAGGGCAGCCAGGTCGGCGCGGTGGCGGTCAACGGCGGCTGCCTGCTCGGCCAATTTGGCGTCGGAATCGCGTTGCGCGACCGTGACGGCTTCGCGAGTCTGCACCGCCTGGCTGGACAACTCATTCAGCCTGGCCAGTGCGTCAGCGGCCGGGTCGGCGGTCACGACGCCCATCGATAGAGCCAGCATCAGCACAGCGGCTGCCGAACCGTACGCCGTTCGCCGAAGTGAATGGCGCCACCGGGTCATTCGGCTTGTCACGATCCTTCGTTCAAGGACCGATGCCGGCCCTGCTGTCGACGTCCCGGGCAAGGGTATGAACTGACACCGGCGATGTCTACCCGGCTGTCATATCCGCGCGGCGGCGCCGGTTCAACGGTTTACGTCACGCAATGTCGCTGGTAGTTCGCACTGGCGCGGGCTGCATCCCTCATGTGCTCGCGCGCAGCCTTTGTGTCGCCAAGGTCTCGCGCCACGTTGGCCATGTGCATGCTGCTGTCCATCGACCGGACGATGCCTGCGCAGTTAGGGCTCTCAATCGGCCTGGCGTTGGCGGTACCCGCGGTGAGTATGACCGCGGGAGTCGCGAGTGTCGCCGCGAGGGCAGCTGCAGCGGTCGCTCGTTTGAGCATTGTGTGTTTCTTCATGAGCGTGATCCTTCGGTTGGTTGCCGGCCGGCTTGTTCCGGCGAGCTCTCGACCGACCAACGATGGAATCCGCGTATTCGGGGCGGATTCGAAACTCATGTAACAGCCAGCTCAGCGCTACTTCGGGGACCCGCTCGAAGGTCCCGGCTAGAGCTCTCGCGCCTCGCTGAGAACGATGTCGAGAAAGTGTCGCGGAACCGGATGCCATGCCGGATTCCATTGACCGCTGCCGATGTCGTCGCGAAGGCCGGACAGCAGCGCGATCAACCGTGGTCCGCCGTCAAGCAGGTAGCGAACGAGTCCCAGCTCAGCGCATTGAGCGCCAATGACTGCCAGCGTCTGCTTCGCCTCCTGGGTTCGCCCGGCAGCATTCATGGCGGCGACAAGCAGCCGTCGCGCCTGCAGCAACGCGCGCGGACGGCCCGTAGGCTCCAGCCTCTCCACCCACGCTTGTGCTCGGTGGCAGGCGAGGTCGGGTTGATCATCGAGCAGTCTGAGGATTTCGGTCTCGTCGCGAATCTGGGCGGTGATTTCGCCCAGTCCTCCGGTCGGCACCGGTTCGTTGTCAGCATTCCCATTCGGCCCTGCGCCGCCGGGTAGCTTCAGCCGCGTCCGCTCGTTCTCCACGTGAGCACGAAACCGGGTGAGGCCAAGAGTCGCAGCGATCTGATCACCTTCGTCCAGGCGGCTGGCGGCGTCCTCGGGGTTGCCGCGCACCGCGTCGATGCGCGCTCCGACGATGTACAAAGCGATCAACAGGTCCACTGGGCCGACGACAGGTCCGTGCTGTCGGCACTCGTCGAGTAGACGCTCGGCCTCGGCCACCTCACCGCGCTCGTACAACACCTCCGCAAGGAGCGCGCTCACATAACGTGCGGCGTGCGAACTCATAGCGCCGCACTGTTCGGCCATCGACCGTCCCTCGCGGAAGCGACGCTCGGCCTCCGCGACGTCAAGCTGCTCGCGAGCGGCGGTTCCGCTCAGACCGTCCCCGTAGATCTTCGCGAACGGGACGGGGGTTCGCTGCTGGTAGGAACAACCCCAGCTTTGCCAACGCCGGGCGGCGTCGAAGTCAAATCGCGCGATCTCGACGAACGACATGACATTGACGGCCGTGCCAACGAGAAAGGGCGGCAGGGAATCCGGACGCGACAGGCAGTCTGTCACGAGTTCCTCGCCCCCGGCGGAGCGGTCGGCCCAGCTATTCAAGACCCCTCGCAGGACGTCCGCCTCTACCCGCATGTCGCGGAGCTCGGACTCCGGCAGAGAACGCCGTTCGATGGCCGATTCGAACGCGTCGAGCGCGGCATACGCCGCGGCCGGGCGCAGCAGCGAGTCCGCCCACCCGAGCGTGAGTTGAAGTCTGGGACTTAGCGCCGCGATGTGCGACGGCAGGTTCGACATCAGCGCCTGGAACGTCGACATCTGCGTGTGTTGGAGCACGTCGGTGCCGTGCAGTTCGATCAGCTCGACTGCACGCTGATCCTCACCGGCAGCCACCGCGTGGTGGATGGCCTCGCGCAGCAGCTTGTGGTCGGCGAACCAGCGCGACGCGATCGCATGTAGGCGCGTGATGCGTTCGGGTTGGTCTCGCTGCAGCCGGCGCTGCAAGAATTCGGCGAACAGCTGGTGGTAGCGGAACCACTCCCGTTCGTCGTCGAGTCTGCGGAGAAACAGGTCGCGGTCCTCGGCAGCCTCGAGCAGTGCTTGGCCGTTGCCGACGCCGGCCAATGCGGACGCCAGATCGCCATTGACCCGCTCGGTGAGCGAGGTCGTCAGCAAGAAGTCGAGCATCTCCGGTTCAAGCGAGTCGAGCACGTTCTCGGCCAGATACTCGCCGATCATGTGATGGCGCCCCGACATTCGGCTGATAAACGCGGCGGGGTCGCCCTGCCCCCGCAGCGACAGCGACGCAAGCTGCAGCGCCGCGACCCACCCATCCGTCGTCTGTTCGAGGTTGGCCACATCCGCTTCGTCCAGAGCCAACCCGCACACGTCCACAAGAAACGCGCGTGCCTCGGCGACATTGAACCGCAAAGTGGCCGCATCGATTTCGACCAATTCGTCGCGTACGCGCATACGTCCGATCGGCAGCCCGGTTCGACTGCGCGTGGTGACCAACACTTGGAGCTGATCGCCGCCGTGGTCGAGCAGGTACTCCAGCGCCCCGATCGTCGAGGCGTCGGTGACCCGATGCCAGTCGTCGACGATGACGCATGTCCGTCTACCGAGCGCATCGATCTCATTGATCAGCGACGTGAGCACAAAGCGCTCTGCCTCGGCGCCGCGGAGCGCAAGAATCTGCCGCAGGTCCTCCCCGAGCGTGGGCAGCGCGGTGCGGACCGCATCGATCAGGTGTGCCAGAAACCACACCACGTCGTTGTCGTCACCGTCGATCGTGAGCCACGCGACGATGACGCCCTCCGCGACCAGGACATGGCGCCATTGTGTGGCCAGTGTGGTCTTGCCGAACCCCGCGCCACCATGGATCACCAAGAGACGTCGGGGGCCTCCTGTGCGCAAGGTGTCGATCAAGCGGGTGCGTTCTACCAGCGGCCTCGATGCCGTCGGCGGGCGGTACCTGGTCAATACGGTAGGAGGCGTCGGGGGGGTCGAGTGGATCGGTTCGCCGCCGACGTTGCGCTGGGCGGGCGGCGTCCTGACCGGCGCTCGAGAGGCAGCTTCAGGAACGCCGTCCAGGATCTGCTGATGCACCCGGCGCAGCGCCGGGCTGGGATCAACGCCCAACTCCTCGACGAGCCGGTCACGCATCACGCGGAACGTCTCGAGCGCATCAGCTTGCCTGCCGCACCGGTACAGGGCGAGCATCAGCTGCCCGGCAACCCGTTCGTCGAGCGGATGATTCTGCGCCATCGCGGCGATCGCTGGCAGAAGCTCACCGTGACGATCGGCGCGCAGGCCGGAATCGTTGGCGTCGAGCACCACTGAGACCCGTTCGGCTTCCAGCGACGTACGGACATCGTTCACCCACGGGGTGTCAAGCGAAACGAACGGGTCACCGCGCCACAGGTGCAACGCCTCGCGAAACAGACGATCAGCATCGCCAGGATCAGCTGTCGCGCGTGCGGCAGCAACCAACTGTCGGAAGCGATGCAGATCAATCGATGCGGGGTCGGCCTTCATCACATAGCCACCCGACGCGCGGCCTATCTCGACATCACCCCCGGTCGTGATCACACGCCTAAGACGAGACACGTAACCCGCCAGTGCATTTCGAGCGCGGTGCGGCCGATCATCAGCCCAGATTCGAGCGATCAGTTGATCCGTCGTCGTGGGACGGTTGACGTCGACCAACAGCGCCGCCAACACACACCGTTGCCGCATCGTGCCGATGTCGAGGCGCTGCTCGTCCGACCACGCCTCGACCTCGCCGAGCAACCGGAACTCCGTTGCCACGCACTACAGCCTTCACCAGCAGACTCGAAATGTCCGGCGAACGGGACGCGTCGCGAAACTATCGCCTTAGTCGGCCGGGGGAGGAGAAGGCATACTCCGGCACCGCACGCCAGATCGCGCGACCTATTCGCCGTAGGTCCACGCGCATATGGAATGGCGACGTGGGACCGGCCGCCCACATCCTGAAGATCTCATCGAGGAACTCGCATGCGTGCCGGTCAATGTCGGCACACTTGTCGGCCCGGCCACCGCGGACCGATCCCGTGCCCGCGGTGGGTCGGCTGACACCCGGCGTCGGGATCGCCGTCGGGCCATCGCAGGAGGTGTCGTCGGGCTCGACGTGAGCCTGGCGCTACGAACGACGGCGTCGTCGTGATGAGCGCACACCAGTGAACTATTGCTTGGCCATGTTGGCGAAACGGCTCAAATGCAGTTGGTGCGCAACGGTAATCGTCTTCGTCGGACCGCTGCGGTGCTTGGCGATGATCAAGTCAGCTTCGCCGCCGCGGGGGTCGTCGCGTTCGAACGCGTCGGGCCGGTGCAACAAGACGACCATGTCCGCGTCCTGCTCGATAGATCCCGACTCGCGAAGGTCGGACAGCATCGGTTTTTTGTCGGTGCGCTGTTCGGGACCGCGGTTCAGCTGGCTCATCGCGACGACAGGGACTTCGAGTTCCTTCGCCAAAAGCTTGATCTGACGCGAGAATTCGGATACTTCCTGCTGTCGGGACTCGACCTTCTTGCCAGACGTCATCAGCTGCAGGTAGTCGATGACGATCAGGCGCAGATCCGCTTTCTGCTTGAGCCGACGAGCCTTGGCCCGGATCTCCATCATCGTCAGGTTCGGTGAGTCGTCGATATACAAAGGTGCTTCGCTGATTTCGCTCATCCGTCGCGCGAGCCGTGTCCAGTCATCGTCGTTCATCCGGCCAAGCCGCATGTCGGCGAGCTTGATCTTCGCCTCGGCGGACAGCAGTCGCATCACGATCTCGGACTTGCTCATTTCGAGGGAGAAGATGACGCTCGACTGGTGGTGCTTGATCGAGCACGACCTCATGAAATCCAGTCCAAGCGTCGAATTGTGCGTCGGCACCATTGCTCGCCCGGCCAGATACATTTGGTCGGCGTTGTCCACCTGAACGCAGCGCACGGCAACGCTGTCGACGGGCCGCACATCGGTGATGAACCGCGAGCCTGACCGCGCGGTACCGCAAGCTGCGCGGCGCTCCTTGTGCAACAGCGCCTTCCGGCTCAATGCGAACACGTCATCCTCAGTGGAGAACGTGGTGACGTATGCAATCGAGCTGTCGCTGCTGCGCCCCCTGACGCGCTTACCGAAGGTCTGCGCGCGATACCCGAGACTGACGATCAACTCGAAAACGTCGCGCGCCAGGCGCTCGCTGGTCACACAGAACTGAACCGCACCGCCCGCGGTGACCGTCCCGTCGGTATCCAGCAGGCCTGCTAGCAGCTCGCGCCGTTGCATCTCCGACGCACGCAGGTACTCGGCCGGTATGTGCTTGTTTCGCAGGACACCAAGCGTCCGCAGCCGGCCCTGCAGCGTGCCCATTGCGTTGCGGCAATCCTGGCAGAGGCGCAGTCCACTGGAGCGCTGGCCGCATTGCGTACACACCGGCGGTGGAACCTGCTCGGAAACGAACCGTGCGCGTCCCCCACACGAGCGTCCGCACGTCCGCACCTGGCTCGTCCGCGGGGTGAATTGCGCGCCACAGACGACACATTCGCGGGCGGCAATGGGCTCCGGGTCTGGCAGACGCAGCTGGTACCGGTACTTCGCCGTGTCGGAGCGATGCGCCACGAAGCCGTCCGCCTCGATGCGCATGACGATCTCGGGATCGGCGGACGTGATCTGTGCCGCCGCACTGGTGCCGTCACCTAGCCAGGCACCCAACGTGTACGGCGGGATCAACAGATCCCGCTCCGGCGTCTGCAGGGGTGCGGCATTGACGACGGAGTGGTTCAGACGGCGGTCCGCAGTGGCGCACCGCAGCGACGAGGCGATCTCTTGTGTGGTCCGCACAGTCGCGAAGGTGCGCTGATTCTTGTGACGGTTGTAACCGGCGGCCGCAGCCTGCGACGACTTCCTGGACGCGCGCGTCTCCGTCAGCCACTGATGCTCGGCGTCGGCGACGATGACCGTGCCATCGGAGAATTCGACTTCGTAGCACGGTCGGCCGAGCATGACCTCCGTCGCCGCGACGACGCGCGTCGGCACACCATCGGCACCGAGGAGCCAGTCCCCTACGGCGACCTCGCCCATCGTCGTCCAGCCGTCCGGGGTGGGCAGCGGAGTATCGAGCGACAACGCCTTGCCCATACCAGGCCTGGCCGCGATGACGATCATCTGTCCCGGATGCAGACCGTTGGTGAGATCGTCGAGCTCGACGAACCCCGTCGGCACGCCACGGCTGACCCCACCTTGAGAGGCGATCGCGTCGATCTCGTCCATCGTCGGCTGCAGCAGATCCTCGAGCGCGACGAAGTCTTCCGAGGCCCGCCGTCCCTCGGTCACGTCATAGATCTCGGCCTGCGCCCGGTCGACGATGTCGCTGACGTCCGCGCCCTCAGCGCCGGCATAGCCGTACTGCACGACCCGCGTGCCCGCCTCCACCAGCCGGCGCAGCAGTGCCTTCTCCGCGACGATGCTCGCGTAGAACCCGGCGTTGGCTGCCGTCGGCACCGTCGAGATCAGCGTGTGCAGATACGGCGCCCCGCCGATCCGGCGGAGCAGCCCCCGACGGTCCAACTCGGCCGCGACCGTCACCGCGTCGGCTGGCTCACCGCGGCTGTACAGGTCAAGGACCGCGTCGTAGATGTTCTGGTGTGCGGGCTTGTAGAAGTCGCTGGGACGCAGTCGCTCGAGCACGTCGGCGATGGCGTCCTTGCTCAGGAGCATGCCGCCCAGGACGGCCTGTTCGGCCGCGGTGTCCTGGGGCGGTTGGCGCCCGTAATCCTCGCGCGGAGGCGCGGAGTCCATCGCGGAATGGCCGAGATCGTCGACAACAGCCACGGCGCGTTCACCTCCCCGTATCCGTCGAACGTGAGTTCGATACCGCTCACCGCGACTGTAAAGCAGACTCCCGACAGCCACCCCCACCGGAGTCGGCAACTGCCTCGCGACGGCCAACGGTAGACGTTGCTGGGGGGTATGCAACCCTCCCCTGTTCATAGACCTGTGGATGGCGTGTGGATATCGCTGAACAACTATGTTGAGACCCTGGGGAGAACCTGTTAGTAAACGGCTTTGTTCGGGGCATCCGCGCAGATAGTCGCACCATAAACGGCCTGAGACGTTGTGGAGAACAATTGCCCCGGCGTGTCGGCCCGGGTTGCCACCTCGGGCGTGTTGTGTTGCGCTTTGGGGCCATACAGGTTAACGGCTCGTAAGCTTCGCTGTCGCCTAACTAACCGGCGAAGTTCGCCAGCGCGCACAGCAACGGCCGGGTGGAGCTCATCAAGCTCTCCACCCGGCCGAATTGACGCTGGCGTTACTACCCGGCGACGACGTCCAGCGACACCGTGGCGTTCACGTCGGGATGCAGACGCACCGTGATCGGATGGGTGCCGACCGACTTGATGTGCGCCTTGGGCAACTGGACGGTCCGCTTCTCGAGATTCGGTCCGCCGGCCTTCTTGATCGCGGCCACGACAGCAGAGGTCGTCACCGAGCCGAACAGCTTGCCGGTGTCGGTCGACGCCTTGACGGGCAGCGGCACGCTGCCGAGACCTTCGATCGCGGCCTTCAGCTCGTTGGCGTGCTCGAGGCCCTTGACGCTCTTGAGCTCGCGGGCCCGGCGGATTTCCTCGGCCTGGCGCTCGGCGCCACGCGACGCCACGATCGCCAGTCCGCGGGGCAGCAGGTAGTTGCGTCCGTAGCCGTCCTTGACCTCAACGATGTCGCCGGACGTTCCGAGGTGCTCCACCTCGGCAGTGAGTATCAGCTTCATTTCGTCTCCCTGCCTATCGCGTCGACGAGCTGAACGGCAGCAGAGCAACCTCGCGGGCGTTCTTGACCGCGATGGCGATGTCGCGCTGATGCTGGACGCAGTTACCGGTCACGCGGCGGGCGCGAATCTTGCCCCGCTCGCTGATGTAGGTGCGCAGCAGCGCGGTGTCTTTGTAGTCGATGATCTGCCCCTTGCCCTTCTTGGAGCAGAACACGCACTTGCGCGTCTTGACCGGCTTTTCGGGTGCCGGCCGCCTCTTGGTGGAGGACTTAGCCATGTGTCTATCTCTTTCTTATGTATCGCTGTAACAGATGAAGTATCAGAAGGGCGGTTCGTCGTCGCTGCCCGCAAACGAACCCGATGCCGGGGCGCTGCCCCACGGATCGTCCTGCTTGGGCTCGGAGCCGCGCGAGCCCCCGCCGCCGCCACCGCTGCCGAATCCGCCGCCGCCACCGCCGCTGCGGCTGGCCTTGTTCACCTTGGCCGTCGCATAGCGCAGTGACGGGCCGATCTCGTCGACCTCGAGCTCCACGACAGTGCGCTTCTCACCCTCGCGGGTTTCGAACGAGCGCTGCTTGAGCCGACCCTGCACGATGACCCGCGAACCGCGCGTGAGGCTTTCGGCCACGTTCTCGGCCGCCTCACGCCAGATGTTGCAGCGCAGGAACAGCGCGTCGCCGTCCTTCCACTCGTTGGTCTGGCGGTCGAATATGCGCGGGGTCGATGCGACCGTGAAGTTCGCGACGGCCGCGCCCGACGGTGTGAACCGCAACTCGGGGTCGGCTGTCAGGTTTCCGATGACCGTGATGACGGTGTCACCAGCCACTGTGTCCTCCTCGGCAGATTTAGTCGGCTCTTCGCGCCAGCGCTCATCGCTGCGGCGTGCGGGAAGTAGTTCGCAGGCGAGCCTACGGAAGCACTACGACGCGCACAGGCCGTTCGGACTAGTGCTTGTCGGTCCGCATGACCTTGGTCCGCAGCACGGACTCGTTCAGGTTGAGCTGACGGTCCAACTCGGACACCGTCGCGGGCTCGGCCTTCACATCGACGACGGCGTAGATGCCCTCGGCGTGCTTGGCGATCAAGTACGCCAGGCGGCGACGGCCCCAGATGTCGACCTTCTCGACAGTGCCGCCGTCCTTGCGGATGACGTTGAGGAACGTCTCCAGCGACGGCGACACGGTGCGCTCGTCGAGAGTGGGGTCAAGAATGACCATGATTTCGTATGGACGCATGAGAACCACACCACCTCCTACGGTCTGGTCGGCCGCGGACGATCCGCGGCAGGAGGGTTACCTGCGTCGGCAACCGGCCCAGGCTACAGGAATGCCCGCTGATCTGCGAAATCTGCGTCGCTTTCACCGGCGAGCAGACGCGAAACTGCCCTATTTCACGCCCAGAAGGGCAGGTTTGTGTCTGCTCGCGCGGGCAGGTGCGCTCGCGCGGGAAGGTGCGTCTACCGCTGATCGACGAGTTCGTGCTCCGGTTCCGGCGGCGCGGCTGTCACCTTGGTGCGGTCATGATCGGGGCGCAACCAATCCGGCAGCCAGCGGGGCGGGGCATCAGGCGCGCGATCGAACACGCCGCCGGCCGGGTCGTCGACTTCGCCGCGGTACCGCACCAAATCCAGCTCCGGGCGATAGATCTGGCGAATCACCAACGCGCACAGAGCCACTACTGCGACGTCACGCAGCAGCACCGTCGCGGTGAACCACTGCTCGGGCAGGCCGCGGTTCTGCTCGCCGTAGAGGAACAACATGCGCGGTATCCACACCAGCGCGTCAATGGTCATCCACGCCAACAAGATGCGCCGGTGCGGTAGCGCCAGTACCGCCAGCGGCACCAGCCACAGCGAGAACTGCGGACTCCACACCTTGTTGGTCAGCAGGAACGCCGCGACCACCAGGAAAGCCACCTGCGCGACCCGCGGCCGCTGCTTGGCCGTCAACGCGATGTATCCGATTGCGATACAACAGGATACGAACAATGCCGCAGTGACGGCGTTGAGGACCGTCGGCGGCTGCCAGAAGCCGAGATCGGTGTCGAACCCGCGCCACCCGGTGAACGACTTGATCACGTTGTAGATCGAGTCCATGTCGTCGCCGCGGCGGGTGTTGAGCCGGAAGAACTCCGACCACCCCCGCGGGAACATCACCAGGATCGGCAGGTTCACCACCACCCACACCACCACTGCCGCCGCCACGGTACGACCGACCTCCCGCAGCTTGCCGGTCCGAACCGCCAACACCGCCAGCGGCGCGAGCAACAACAGCGGATACAGCTTGGCCGCCACTCCCAGCCCGATCAGCGCTCCCGCGAGCCACGGTTTTCGACGCGCCCACGCCAGCAACGCGCCCGTCGCGAAAGCCGTTGCCAGCGCGTCGAAGTTGGTGAAGATCTGGAAGATCACCAGCGGCGACGCGGCCACCAGTGCCGCGTCCCAGACCCGGCGCCGGCCGGCCAACAGAGACGTCGCCCACACCGTGGCCAACCACGCCAGCGCCAACCCGAACGCGGCGATGTTGAAGAACATCACCACCTCGGCGATCACCGGCACCGACACCAGCTTGGTCACCGCCGTGTAGGTCTTCGCCAACGTCATCGACACGTACTGGTACATGCCGGTCAGCACCGGATACTCCATGTAACGCACCGCGATGTTGCCGTCGTACTGGACGCGGGGCTGACCGGTGGCGTCGCTCTCGATCCAGCTCGACTTGTACGGGAACTTGCCCAGATTCAGCAGTTCCGCGGTGTACAGCGGAACGGTGTCGGAGTAACACAGCTCGTAGTAGGCGCGCTGGTTCTCCCAGTTGGCCACCTGCTGGCCGGCGTGCCCTGTGCCGGTGGTCTGCAGACATGCCGCTTTGGACGAGTAGCCCAGCGCCAGAAACACCAGCGCGATGATCAACATCACCCGCAGCGGCGTCATGAACCGCTGCCGTCCGATCAGCGCGTGCCGACCGACGGGTCCCCCGATCGTTCCCGACAGCGCGGCGCCGATGGCGTCGGTGCGGCTGGGCAGATCACGGTCGTCGAGGCTGCGCAGATCGCGCGCGAGCTTGGCGGGCGAAACCGTCGGCTCGCCCTGCGGTTCGGTCACGGAGGCGGAAGCGGACCCGGCGGCGGGCCACCTGGCGCTGGCGCTACCACCGGACCGGGCGGCGGCACGGGCGCGGGGGCGACGGGCGCGAGGGGCGCACCGGGTACCGGCGGTCCGGCAGGAACGGTGGTGGGCGGTCCCCACGGGATCGTGATGCCCGGCGCCACCTCGAGAGTCGGCTGAATGACCGTGTTCGACGGGGGCGGCGGCGCGATCGGTGTGCTCGGCTCCGGCGCCCGCACCGGCGCCTGCGGTACGCCCGCGTAGCCACCGATCTCCTCGGGCTTCGGGAACGATTCGTTGTCGGTGTCCTCGAGCGCGCCGTCCATCGTCGCCTTCCAGATGTCCGACGGCAACCCCGAACCGTAGACCGGCGAACCCCACTGATTCTCGAGCGGTTTGGTGCCCTCGGTGGTGCCCACCCAGACCGCCGTCGACAACGACGGGGTGAACCCGACCATCCAGGCGTCGCGGTTGGCGCCCGTGTCACCGAGCTGGTTGGTGCCGGTCTTGGCCGCCGACGGCCGACCACCTGCCAGGGCGTGACCGTTGGAGTAGGCGGCGATCGGCTGCATCGCCGCGGTCACGTTGTCGGCGACCTTCTTGTCGATGCGCTGCTCGCCGGTGTTGTCCTGCTGGCTCGCGTCGAACAGCACCTCGCCCTGCGAGTTGACCACCTTCTGCACGAAGTGCGGCTTGTGGTAGACCCCCGACGCGGCCAGCGTCGCATAGGCCGACGCCATGTCGATGACGCGAGACTGGTACTGGCCCAGCACGACTCCGTTGTTCGGCGGTCCGCCCTGGCCATCCTCGGACAGCGTGTGCTCGACACCGGGGAAGCTCTCGGCGATACCCGCCTGGTGCGCCGCGTCGGCCACGTCCTGCGGGCCGTTCTGCAGTTTGAGCATCAGCCGGTAATAACTGGTGTTCAGCGACCGCTTCAACGCCTCGGCGATATTGCAGGTGCCGCAGCCGCCGCCCTCGACGTTGTTGATCTCGATGCCGTTCACGCTCAGCGGCGAGCTGTCCACCTGGGTGCCCAGCCCCATCCCCTGCTGTAGGGCGGCCACCAACGCGAACACCTTGAACGACGAGCCCGTCGGCAGGCCGGCCTGCGCGAAGTCGAAACCGTTGGCGTCGGTGCCGCCGTAGTAGGCCTTGACCCCGCCGGTGCGCGGGTCGATCGAGACGATCGCGGTGCGCATGTCGGGGTCCTGGCCGTCGAGGTATTCGGCGGCGGCCTCCTCGGCGGCCTTCTGCGCCTTGGGGTCGATCGTCGTGGTGATCTGCAGGCCTTCGGTGTTCAGCGTCTGCTCGCTGATGTCGAACAGCTCGAGCAGTTCCTTCTGCACCTGCCGCTCGATCAGCCCGTTCGGCCCGGTGGTCTGGTTCTGGTTGCGCGCCACGTCAGGCGGCACCGTCGGCGGGAACACCTGCGCGGCGCGGTCCTGCGGCGACAGCGCACCGATCTCGACCATGCCGTCGAGCACCCAGTTCCAGCGCACTGCTGCGCCCTCGGCGTCGACGGCCGGGTCCAGCGTCGACGGACGCTGGATCAGCGCGGCCAGCAGCGCGCCGTCCGCGACGGTCAGCTGTTCGACGGGTTTGTCGAAATAGGCCCGCGACGCCGCGGCGATTCCGTACGCACCGCGGCCGAAGTAGATGATGTTGAGGTACGACTGCAGCACGGTGTCTTTGGACCATTCGCTGGACATCTTCGTCGAGATGACCAGCTCCTTGGCCTTGCGAACCACGCCACCGAGCCCGGATCGCTCCGATCCGACGAGCGCGTTCTTCACGTACTGCTGGGTGATCGTCGACCCACCCTGCAGATCGCCGCCGAACAGGTTGTTCTTGATGGCGCGGGCGAACCCTGTGAACGAGAAGCCGGGATTGGAGTAGAAGTCGCGGTCTTCGGCGGCCATCACCGCGTCGCGTACGTGTACCGGAATCTGGTCGATGTTGACGTCGACTCGATTGCCTTCGGGCGGAACGATTTTCGCGATTTCGCTGCCGTCGCTGGCGAGAATGGTCGACACCTGGTTGGTGCGGATGTCGCCCGGCTTTGGCACGTCGACGATGAGGTAGGCCATTCCGAACGTGACCAGTGGCAGCACGATCATCGCCGCCACGGCTACGTAGAGGGTCCTGCGCACCCACGTCCAGTTGATCTGCTGCCCGCGGTTGGTGCGTCGAGGTGGTCTTCCCGACGGGCCGCCTGGGCCCCTGCCGCCACCGCGTGGCCGCCGCGGCGGCGGTGGTGGCGGCTGCTTCGGTGCGGGCGAGCCCTCCAGCGCCGCCTTAACGACGTCGACCGGATCGCGGTAGCGCGGCTCGTCGCGCACGATCGGAAGCACGGCGGTGTCGTCAGGCTTGGGCGGGACCGGCCGCCTCGGCGATCCGGCAGCAGGTGGGCGGTGCCTGCCGCCGTCGTCGGAATGCCGTGCTGCGCTCACACCGTCGGCCGCGCGTCCCAGGGGGACATCGGGGGCTGACCGGTCGTGGCGCCCTTCGCTATTCACTGGCCGTGCGCGCACGACTGCGCGCCGTTCGATTGCTTCGTGATCCCCGAGAGCCTCCGGTAGGAGGGACGGCACCGAGCACATACGACTTGACCAGATGGTTCCAACTGCAGGTGCGGCATACCTCCACCACGTGTACTGAGAACTCGTCGTAGCGGGACGCCAACAGGACCAGCTCCTCTGCGGTGCGCGCCGAACCCGATACGGCGCCCAGGTGGTCTCCGAATACCCACGACACCAGGGTCAGCTGTTCCTTGCGGCAGATCGGGCACATCGCCGAACTGGGCTTCCCATGGAATTTCGCGGCTCGCAGCAGATAGGGGTTGGCGTCGCAGACCTCCGAGACGCCGGTGCGCCCCGAGTAGACCTCGGCCAGCAGGGACCGCCGCTTGAGCGCGTAGTCCACCACCTGTCGCTGCAGTCGCACGGAGACCAGAGTACGTCGGCGATCCGACGGCCGAGGCACGACGGCTCCGGCGGGGGCATGACCGTGGTGTTTGATCTGGAGGTTCGCAGACGATCAGGAGAGCGCATGTTGGACGGGCGCGATTTCGCCCTCGACGGTGGCCCGACCGGTGACCGGACGAGTCACTTCACCCGTGAGCTCCCGGAGAACTGGTGCTTCAACGGGCGGGCGTTCGGTGGGTACACCTCGGCGCTGGCGCTGGCCGCGGTGTTCGCCCACAGCGGCCGTCCCGCGGCGGCATCGCTGTCGGTGACGTTCGTGGAGGCCGGTGCGCCGGGCGCACTCGAGCTCGACGCCCGCACCATCCGCGGCGGGCGGACGGCCGCCGCGATCGAGGTCACGATCAGCCAGAACGGGCGGACGATATTGATCGCCAGCAGCTGGCTGGCCGACGGCTGGCTCGGACCGCCCGCGGTCGACGCGCCGATGCCGTTCGGTCGCTGGGGTACGCCGACCGCCCCGCTGCCGGACCCCGCGACCGGCACGTCGTTGGAGTGGATCGGCGACGAGTACCCGTCGCTGCGCTTCGCCCACCGTCGGGGCGTCGACTATCCGCAGGGCCTCACCGAGTTCGGGGATCGGCAGCCCGCCGTTGCGCTGTGGGTCACCGTCGACGGCGGCGATTCCACCCTCGACCCGCTCGACCACCCGCAGATCGCCGACGTGCTGCACGCCGACGCGCACCTGTTCGATGCGCCAGGCAAGGTCTCCGGGTTCGTCGACGCGTGGCTGCTGAGCCTGGACCTCAACCTCGTGTGGCAACCGGGCGCGCACCTGTTGCCATCCACCGAATGGCGGTTGCTGGAGGCCGGCGGTTCGGTCGGTAGCGGTGGTGTGACGGCCTACGGCACATTGCGCGGCCGCGACGGTTCGCTGGTCGCTGTGCTGACGTCTCAGGGGCTCGTCCGCTGACGTCGGCGCGATCCGACCCCCCGAACCGACCGGCGAACTCTTACCATCATCGTCGTGGCGACCAGGCAGAGCGCAGGCACGCGAGCGAAAGACACCGACCGCAACAACACGTGCAAGGTTCTCGACAACGCGCTCGCCGAGGGGCAGCTGTCGATGACCGAACACGGTGAGCGCGTCAAGGCCGCCACCACGGCGACCACCCTCGGCGATCTGCAGGCGCTCGTCGATGACCTGCAGACCGAGAACAGTCCGGTCCAGATGCCCAACCTCAAACCGCAGCGCAAGGCGTTCAACGCCGACGGCAGCGGCTGGGGCCTGCGCGCGGCGATCGCCGGTGTGCTGATCGTCCTCGGCGTCGCAATCGGCTGGGGCCTCTACGGCAACACCCCGTCGCCGCTGAACTTCACCTCTGACCCTGGCGCCAAATCCGACGGCGTCCAACCAATGGTGCTGACCCCGCCCAAGCAGTTGCATTCGCTCGGCGGGCTCAACGGACTGCTCGAGCAGATGAAGCAACGCTTCGGCGACACCAACGGCTACCGGCTCACCGTCTACCCGGACTACGCGTCGCTGACCCGGCAGGACCCGAACGAGGAACGGCGCGCGCTCAACTACAGCTACCGCGGTGGCTGGGACGATCCGACGGAAACCACCAAGTCCGACAGCGACGTCGAGGTCGACCTCGGCACGTTCGACACCAAGACGGTCGTCGGCGTGCTGCGCGGGGCACCCGAGACGCTGGGCATCAAGCCCGACGATGTGGACAACATCTATCTGAGCGTCAACCCGAGCGGCGACCCCACGACGCCGGGCTCCATCTCCGTCGAGGTGTACGTCAGTAGCGACTTCGGCAGCGGCTGGATCGAACTGGCCGCCGACGGCACGGTGAAGCAGGTCCACTACCCGGGCTGAGCGGTTTCCGTTCGCGCGGGGATAACGCTTTGTTGGCGCCGAATATATCGGCGCGATACTATTGGCCGAGGTGTCGAACCGCCGTAACGGACGAGCAAAGGAGGTGTCCCGGTGCTCGAACTGGCCATCCTGGGGCTCCTGCTCGAATCGCCCATGCACGGCTACGAACTGCGCAAGCGACTGACGGGTCTGCTGGGGGCGTTCCGCGCGTTCTCCTACGGCTCGCTCTACCCGGCGCTTCGACGCATGCAGGCCGACGGCCTGATCGTCGAGGACGCCGCGCCGGAAGGCATCCCGAAGATGCGCCGTGCGCGGCGCGTCTACCGGCTCAGCGATGCCGGTAAGCAGCGCTTCGCCGAACTGGTGGCCGACACCGGTCCGCAGAACTTCTCGGACGACGGGTTCGGCGTTCACCTCGCCTTCTTCAACCGCACGCCCGCCGAGGCGC
The DNA here is from genome assembly GCF_025345615.1 of Mycobacterium deserti. Classification (GTDB taxonomy): domain Bacteria; phylum Actinomycetota; class Actinomycetes; order Mycobacteriales; family Mycobacteriaceae; genus Mycobacterium; species Mycobacterium deserti. Next base: position 100,948 of record NZ_JAODWD010000006.1, on the reverse strand, counting down.
GGATGCGGATTTTGGAGGGGCGCCGTCGTCAGGTGGAGGAACGCCGTGAAGGTTTGCGTGAAGCAGTAGCGCGGGCCAGCAGCTCGATAGACCGCTACACCCGCCAGCTTCACCAGCTCGGGTTGGAGTCCAGCGAGCGCGAAGTGAAATGGCTCAACGAATTGATTGCGGCGGAACGAACGGCGCAGCAACGGGCTGAGCAGCCGTAAGTACTACCGGGTTAGTAGGAGAGGGAGATAGTCGTCATGACTGGAAACACTGACGTGCGAGTCGCAATTGTCGGCGTGGGCAACTGCGCGTCGTCGCTGGTGCAGGGCGTGCAGTACTACAAAGACGCGGACGAGAACGTCACCGTTCCCGGCCTGATGCACGTCAAGCTCGGCCAGTACCACGTGCGCGATGTGAAGTTTGTCGCCGCCTTCGACGTTGACGCGAAGAAGGTCGGGTTCGACCTCTCCGAGGCGATCTTCGCGTCCGAGAACAACACCATCAAGATCGCCGACGTGCCGCCGACCAACGTCACGGTGCAGCGCGGCCCGACCTTGGACGGCATCGGCAAGTACTACGCCGAGACCATCGAGATCTCCGACGTCGAGGCCGTCGACGTCGTCAAGGCGCTCAAGGACGCCGAGGTCGACGTGCTGGTGTCCTACCTTCCGGTCGGCTCCGAAGAGGCCGACAAGTTCTACGCCCAGTGTGCGATCGACGCAGGCGTGGCGTTCGTCAACGCGCTGCCGGTCTTCATCGCGAGCGACCCGGAGTGGGCCAAGAAGTTCGAAGACGCCGGCGTGCCGATCGTCGGCGACGACATCAAGAGCCAGGTCGGCGCGACCATCACCCACCGCGTCATGGCCAAGCTGTTCGAGGACCGCGGCGTGCAGCTCGACCGCACCATGCAGCTCAACGTCGGCGGCAACATGGACTTTTTGAACATGCTCGAGCGCTCGCGCCTGGAGTCGAAGAAGATCTCCAAGACCCAGGCCGTCACCTCCAACCTGCAGCGCGAGTTCAACACCAAGGACGTCCACATCGGCCCGTCCGACCACGTCGGCTGGCTCGACGACCGCAAGTGGGCGTACGTGCGGCTCGAGGGCCGCGCCTTCGGCGACGTGCCGTTGAACCTCGAGTACAAGCTCGAGGTGTGGGACTCGCCGAACTCGGCCGGCGTCATCATCGACGCGGTGCGCGCGGCGAAGATCGCCAAGGACCGCGGCATCGGTGGCCCGGTGTGGGCCGCGTCGGCCTACCTGATGAAGAGCCCGCCCAAGCAGCTGCCCGACGACGTCGCCCGCACGCAGCTCGAAGAGTTCATCGAGGGCTGACTAGTTGTCCGCGATTGCGGGCAGATCGTATTTTCGTCGCGAAAGTCGATCTCCCCGCAGTTTCGGCGTTGCATAGGGTCACCTAAGGTCAGCTGATGACCGAGATTTCGCCGGACGACGAGTTGGCCGCCCTGAGCGAGTTCACCTTCCTCAAGGAAAACGCCAAGCAAGCCGGCGTTGCCACAATCCCGCCGGTCGAACGGATCGACGCAGGCCCGATAAGCGCATTGAAGTTCGGTGACGCCTCACCGCGGGTGGTGTTCCTGCACGGCGGCGGCCAGAACGCCCACACCTGGGACACCGTGATCATCGGCCTCGGCGAACCAGCGCTGGCCATCGACCTTCCCGGACACGGGCGGTCCGCGTGGCGCGAGGACGGCGACTACGGACCCAAGCTCAACGCCGTCGCGGTCGAGCCGGCAGTGCGCGAACTCGCGCCGGACGCCGATCTCGTGGTCGGGATGTCACTGGGCGGGTTGACCGCGCTGCGGCTGGCCGTCACCGCGCCGGAGCTGGTGCGCCGCCTGGTGCTCGTCGACGTCACTCCCTCGGCGCCGGAGCGCCACACCGAGATGACCGATGCGCAGAAGGGCACCGTCGCTCTGGTTCAGGGCGACCGCACGTTTCCGACATTCGATGCGATGCTCGAGGTCACTGTCGCCGCGGCCCCGCATCGCGACCGGGAGTCGTTGCGCCGCGGCGTGTTTCACAATGCGCGAAGGCAGGACGACGGGACCTGGACCTGGCGCTACGACGAGATGCGCAAGGGCGAGGGTTTCGAGGGGTTGTGGGACGACGTGCCTAACCTCACGACGCCGACCACGTTGGTGCGCGGCGCCAACTCATTCTTCGTCAACGACGACGACGCCGCCGAGTTCGCCCGTCGCGCACCGGGTTTCCAGGGTGTGCACATCGTGGCGAACTCGGGTCATTCCGTGCAGAGCGACCAACCCGGCAAGCTGATCGAGATTCTGCGGAGCGTGCTCGCCGGCTGACGACGGGCCGCTATCACCGTTGGCCTGTTGTTCACCTCCTGCTACCCGACTTGCCGTAACTTCTGGCAGGTCCGGCCGACAAGCCCCGGCCGGGCTTCGTGTCGGAAGGAACCGTCCACATGGCGCTCGTGCCGCTCAGCCTCTTTGTCACCCACGACGGAAAGTCCAAGCGTCAGCATGTGACGTGCCGCTACAAATGCGGCGACGCGTGCTCGAAGCCGGTCCCGAACAAGAGTGACAACGAGTACTTCGGCGACATCGTCAAGTCGATGTCGCGCCGGTCCGTTCTGCAGGCCAGTGGCGTCGCGGTCCTGGCCGTCGGCGCCGGTTCGGTGCTGGCCGCGTGCGGAAGCGGCGAAGAGCCGGCCGCGAGCCCGACGACGTCGGCCGCACCCGCGGAGTCTCCGACGGGCATGAAGTTCGCCGCCGTCGCGCCGAACAGCGAGGATGTCGTGGTCATCCCCGAGGGCTACCAGCAGGCGGTGGTGATCAGTTGGGGCGACCCGATTCTGGCGGGCGCGCCCAAGTTCGACATCAACGCCCAAACCGGTGCCGCGCAGCGCGGCCAGTTCGGCTTCAACAACGACTTCGCGGCGCTGTTGCCCATTCCGGGACAATCGGACCGCTTCCTTCTGGTCACCAACTTCGAGTACGTCGCGCCGCAGTTCATGTTCCCCGGCTACGACCCGAAGAAGCCGACGCGTGAGCAGTTCGACGTTCAGATCGCCGCGGTCGGCATGGGCGTCGTCGAGGTGACGCGCACCCCGCAGGGTCTCAAGCCGGTGATCGGCCGATACAACAGGCGCATCACCGCCGACACCCCGTTCACACTGACCGGGCCCGCTGCGGGCACCGACTTCGTCAAGACAGCGGCCGACCCCGGCGGGCGCACGGTGGCAGGCACCTTCGCCAACTGCGCCGGTGGCGTCACCCCGTGGGGAACCGTGCTCTCGGGCGAGGAGAACTTCCACTCGTACTTCGGCGCCGCCGAGGGATCGCCCGGTCCGAGCCCGATCGACGCCGACCGGCAGGACCGCTACGGCCTCGCGCTCGAACTCTCGGAGCTGTTGTGGGAGACGTTCGACCCGCGTTTCGACCTGACGAAGAACGCCAACGAGCCGAACCGCTTCGGCTACGTCGTGGAACTCAACCCGTGGGACCCGAACTCGACGCCGGTGAAGCACAGCGCGCTGGGCCGGCTCAAGCACGAGGGCGCCAACATCTACGTCACCGACGACGGCACCGTGGTCGCCTACACCGGTGACGACGAGCGGTTCGACTACATGTACAAATTCGTGTCCAGCCGCAAAGTGCAGCCCGGCCGCGAGCCGGCGGCGATGGCCAACAACATGGCGATCCTCGACGAGGGCACGTTGTATGTCGCCAAGCTGTCCAGCGACATCCCCGCCAACGAGATCGACGGTTCGGGCAAGCTGCCGTCGAAGGGTTCGTTCGCGGGCACCGGCACCTGGATCCCGCTGCTGCGCTCCGGTCCAGGCGGGCAGGCCGAGTCGCTGGTCAACGGCATCTCCGCACAGGAGGTCGCGGTGTTCACCCGCATGGCCGCCGACAAGGCGGGCGCCACCAAGATGGACCGCCCCGAGGACTTCGAGGCCGACCCGAAGACCGGCAAGGTCTACGTCGCGCTGACCAACAATGACGAACGCGGCGCGGCCGGTGAGGCGCCGCCGGATGCGGCCAACCCGCGCAACGACAACAAGAGCGGCCAGGTTCTCGAGATCACCGACAACCACACCGGCACCGACTTCACCTGGGACCTGCTGCTGGTGTGCGGTGACCCCGCGGCCGCCGACACCTACTACGCCGGGTTCGACAAGACGAAGGTCAGCCCGATCTCGTGCCCGGACAACCTGGCGTTCGACAGTCACGGCAACCTGTGGATCTCGACTGACGGCAACGCGCTCGACTCCAACGACGGGCTGTTCGCGGTCGCGCTCGAAGGGCCGAACCGCGGCGAGACGAAGCAGTTCCTCACCGTGCCGCTCGGCGCCGAGACGTGCGGTCCGGTGATCACCGACGACCTGGTCACGGTGTGCGTCCAGCACCCGGGTGAGCACGACGACAACAGCGTGGACAACCCGTTGTCGCGCTGGCCGGAGGGCGGCAACGGCACGGCGCGGCCGTCGGTGGTGGCGGTATGGAAGGCCGACGGGAACATCGGCGTGTGAGCGCGTGCGCGAACACCATCGGCATGGTCTGAGCGGCGGCCGCCGCCGGCCCCACTAGCATTCGCCGGATGACGTCATCAGCGCTTGTCGCCGTGGATCTCGCGCACGAGGGGAACGAAGCCTCCGACCTCGTCCACGTCGACAATCAGGCGCTGCTGGACGCGCACGGATGGGATTTCGGATTCTGGACCGTGCTCGACGAGGGCTCGGTGGAGGACTGCATCGCGGTGCTCGGCCATGCCCGCGGCGCAGCAGCGGACAGCGGCTGGGAGATCTACCCCCTGCCGGCCATCGCCGGTGACGAGAAGGGGCGCACCGAGGATGCCGAGGCGGTGGCGCGGCACGACGGGTGGATCTACGTCGTCGGCTCACACTACGGCTCCAAAGCCGGCCCCCTACAGGCCAAGCGCGCCTTCGTCGCGCGCTTCGACGAACAATCGATCGACCGGATGGTGCCCGAATCCGAACTGCCGATCGACATTCGCCGCAACAAGTTCCGGCTGCACCGCCTGATCAACGACGCGCTCGACGCCTCGCACGTCGTTGCGATCACCCCCGGGGACAACGTCCGCACCCGCTTCATCGCGCGCACGATCGAACGAGGAACCCAGCGCAACAAGACCTGGGTCGACCGGCTGACCGATCGCGACGTGCCCATCAACATCGAGGGCGCCGCATTCCGCCCCGACGGGAACCTGCTTCTGGCGCTGCGCTTTCCGACCACCGCCGAAGGCGAACCGATTCTGGTCGAACTTGCGGGCGTCCCGGCCATGTTCGACGACGGCGCCGATCCGACCGTCGTGCGGGTGTGGGAACTGGCCGGCGTGTCACCGCCGAACGCGCTGGTGGGCTTCCGCGCACTGTCCCGGTCCGGACCCGATGTCTTTGACGCGATCGTGGGGTCGATCGACGCGACCGACAAGGGTTCGGCGCTACTCGAGGACCATCCCGACGGTGCGCTCGCGCACTGTTCGCACTGGCGCTTCACGCTGCCCGCCGACGGCCCCCACGTCACCAGCGTCGCGCTGGTCCGCGACTTCCCGGACCTGCGCAATGTCGAGGGCCTCGCCGTCGAAACCGGGCAGACCTTCTACGTCACCGACGAGGACCACCGCATCCAGGTGCGCTTCGGCTGATCGCTCCCGGCGCCCTCCGGCCGGCAGCGGTTACCGTTGCGGAGTGACCTCAGCCTCATCCCACCCCGTGCGTATCGGCGTGCAACTGCAGCCGCAACATTCCCCGCAATACAGCCAGATCCGCGACGCCGTCCGGCGCGCCGAGGACATCGGCGTCGACATCGCCTACAACTGGGACCACTTCTATCCGCTGTACGGCGAGCCCGACGGGGCGCACTTCGAATGCTGGACGATGCTGGGCGCATGGGCCGAGCAGACGTCGCGCATCGAGTTCGGCGCGCTCGTCACGTGTAACTCCTACCGCAACCCCGAACTGCTGGCCGACATGGCCCGCACCACCGACCACATCTCCGGTGGACGGCTGATCCTGGGCATCGGCTCGGGCTGGTTCCAGCGCGACTACGACGAATACGGCTACGAGTTCGGCACCGCAGGCGGCAGGCTCAACGACCTGGCGGCGGCTCTGCCGCGAATCAAGGAGCGCTTCGCCAAGCTGAATCCCGCCCCCACACGCGACATTCCGATCCTGATCGGCGGGTCGGGCGAGAAGAAGACGCTGCGCATGGTCGCCGAGTACGCCACCACTTGGCACGGATTCGTCGACCGGGAGTCCTACCCCCATAAGGCCGAGGTCCTGGCCGGGCACTGTGAGGCGGTCGGCCGCGACCCGGCGACCATCGAGCGGTCCGCGGGTCTGCAGGGCAAGGGTGACGCGTTGCTGGCCGAGGCCGATGCACTCCTCGAGCTGGGAGTCACCCAGTTCACCGTCGGCGTCAACGGGCCGGACTACGACCTGGACGCCGCCGAGGCGTTATGCCGGTGGCGGGACAGCCGTTCGTCGTAACCGCTCCATGGGCGGCGGGTCACGTGAGACACTGGCGCCGCCAGCGCACGCGAGGAGCAATTCGGCCCATGCCCAAGAAGTATGGGATCAAAGAGAAGGACCTCGTGGTCGCGCATGTCGTCAACCTGGTGCTGACCGGCAAACTGCGGTCGGGAGATCGGGTGGATCGCAACGAGATCGCGCACGCCCTCGGGCTGTCCCGCGTGCCGATCCAGGAGGCCGTGGTGCAGCTCGAACACGACGGGATCTTGTCGACCCGCTATCACCGCGGCGCGTACGTCGAGCGGTTCGACGAGGACGTCGTGCGCGAACACCACGAGCTCTACGGGCTGCTGAGCGGCATCGCTGCGGCGCGCGCCACGGCGGCGTCGGACCCGTTGATCCGCGCACGCCTCGACACGCTGCTGGGTGTCATGCGGGCGAGCAGGGAATCGCGCGCGTTCCAAGAGGCGGCGTGGCAGCTGCGCGGCGTCATCAACGAGGAGTACGCCGGCCCGCGGCTGCAGGCCGCGATCCGCGCGTCGCAATCGTTCATACCGCGTGCGTTCTGGGTGGCCTACCTCAACAACCACGACGAGATGCTGCCGTTCTACGAAGCCGAAGTCGCGGCCATTCACCGCGGCGACGCCGACACCGCACGAACCGCGTGCGTCGAACGCTCCGAGGTGATGGCGCGGATCATGCTCACCGAACTGGTGCGGCGCGGCGTCCTCCGGCCGGCCGGTGCGGAGCCCGTTGCGTTCTGATTGAGCTGAAGCCGGTGTCGCGGGGGTGCCGATGGTTACCTTGCAGGGGTGAACCCGTTCCCGCGGCTCTGTAAGTCCTTCGTCGTCGCGCTGACCGTATTGCTGGCCCTCGGCATGGGCGTGGCGGCGCCGCCCGCGGCGGCGAACGTCGACCAGTGCGCTCCGCCGGGGGTGCAGAGCGCCAGCGCGCTGCCCACGAATCTGGCGGCCGCCGCTGCGGGACCGGGCGAAGACAAGTACACGACGCCGACGGTCACGCCGCTGCCGGCCGTCGATGTCAACGCGCTCGGGCTCAGCACGCCCGGCACGCTGACGGTCGGCACCCTGTCGGACGCACCGCCGAGCATCTGCATCGACTCGGCCGGTCAGTTCACCGGATTCGACAACGAACTGCTCCGTGCGATCGCCGAAAAGCTGGGTCTGCAAGTCAATTTCGTCGGCACGGAGTTCTCTGGACTGCTGGCACAGACGGCGTCGCGGCGGTTCGACGTCGGCTCCTCGTCGATTACCACCACCGAGGCGCGCCGGCGCACCGTCGGCTTCACCAACGGCTACGACTTCGGCTACTTCTCGTTGGTGGTGCCGACCGGTTCGGCGATCACCGGATTCGACAAGCTGGCGGCCGGGCAGCGTATCGGCGTGGTGCAGGGCACTGTTCAGGAGTCGTACGTCATCGACACCCTAGGCATCGAGCCGGTCAAGTTCCCGGACTACAACACCGTCTACGCCAGCCTGAAAACGCGACAGATCGACGCGTGGGTGGCGCCGTCGCAGCAGGCCTCCGGCACCGTGCAGACGGGCGATCCAGCCGAGATCATCGAAAACACGTTCAGCTTGGACAATTTCGTGGCGTGGGCCGTCGCCAAGGACAACCAGCCGCTCATCGACGCGCTGAACTCCGGGCTGGACGCCATCATCGCCGACGGCACCTGGGCGCGGCTGTACACCGACTGGGTGCCGCGGGCGTTACCGCCAGGCTGGAAGCCGGGATCCAAAGCCGCGCCGATGCCGCAACTGCCGGACTTCGACGCGATCGCCGCGCAGAACCAGGGGGCCGCGCCGGCGGAACCGTCGGCGCCGAAGTCGACTCTGTCGCAGCTGGCGGATGCGTTCGGGAACTGGGATCTCTACAAGCAGGCGATCCCCGACCTGTTCAAGACCGGTCTGCCGAACACCCTGATCCTGACGGTCAGTGCCGCGGTCATCGGGCTGGTCCTCGGCATGGCGCTGGCGGTGGCGGGAATTTCGCGGGCGTGGTGGCTGCGATGGCCTGCGCGGGTGTACACCGACATCTTCCGCGGCCTGCCGGAAGTGGTGATCATCCTGTTGATCGGCCTGGGCGTCGGTCCGGTGGTCGGCGGGCTGACGGGCAACAACCCGTATCCACTTGGCATCGCGGCGCTGGGGCTCATGGCCGCGGCGTACATCGGCGAGATCTTCCGGTCCGGAATTCAGAGCGTAGAAGCCGGGCAGATGGAAGCATCACGCGCACTGGGCTTTTCGTACACCTCGTCGATGCGCCTTGTGGTCATCCCGCAGGGGGTGCGCCGGGTGCTGCCCGCGTTGATGAACCAGTTCATCTCGCTGCTGAAGGCGTCGTCGCTGGTGTACTTCCTCGGGCTGGTGGCCAACCAACGGGAACTGTTCCAGGTCGGCCGCGACCTCAACGCCCAGACCGGCAACCTGTCCCCCTTGGTGGCGGCCGGGCTGTTCTATCTGGTGCTGACCGTGCCGCTGACACACCTGGTCAACTACATCGACGCCCGATTGAGACGCGGCAGGCAGCAGACCGAGCAGGACCCGCTGGAGCTGTCGACGTCGCAGGAGATGATCTGAGATGGCGGCTGAGAAGAGCGCTCCCCTGAAACACCACTTTCAGCCGGTTTCGTTGAGCGCCAGCGACATTCATTTGGCGTTCGGGCCGAACGCAGTGCTGCGCGGAGTGGACATCGACGTGCCTGCGGGCAGCACAGCGGCGGTGATCGGCCCGTCGGGTTCCGGCAAGTCGACGCTGCTGCGGACGCTCAACCGGCTCTATGAGCCCGATCGCGGCGACATCCTGCTCGACGGACGGTCGGTGCTCAAGGACAACCCCGATCAGTTGCGCCAGCGAATCGGCATGGTGTTTCAGAGTTTCAATCTGTTCCCCCACCGCAGCGTGCTCGACAACGTGACGCTGGCGCCGCGCAGGCTCAAGGGCCTGAGTGCCGACGCGGCCCGCGAACTGGGGCTGGCGCAACTGGACCGCGTCGGCCTGCGGCACAAGGCCGACGTGCGGCCCACCACTTTGTCGGGAGGTCAACAGCAACGAGTGGCGATCGCGCGCGCACTGGCGATGGCACCGCAGGTGATGTTCTTCGACGAGGCGACCTCGGCGCTGGACCCGGAATTGGTCAAGGGCATCCTGGCGCTGATCGCCGACCTCGGTGCGGACGGGATGACGATGGTGGTGGTGACCCACGAGATGGGGTTCGCCAGGTCGACGGCCGACGAGGTGTTTTTCATGGATCACGGACAGGTCGTCGAATCGGGCCCACCGGACAAACTGTTCGAGTCGGCGTCGACCGAGCGGTTGCAGCGTTTCCTTTCGCAAGTTCTCTGACATTTACGTGCTCGTCATCCATCGTGTCAGGGTCCGACAGGTTAGACTGCCTGCATTATGGTCGAGGTTGAGCCGCAGGTCACAGACCTGGCCGGGGAGCTGCAGAGGGTGCTCTCGCGGGTTTTTTCGGTGCTTCGACGCAGCGACCCGAATCGCGGCGACTCCACGACCGGTGATCTGACGCTCGCCCAGCTGTCGATTCTGCTCACTTTGCTCGAGGCGGGGCCGATGCGCATGACCGAGCTGGCAGCCCATGAGCGCGTCCGCACCCCGACCACCACGGTGGCGATTCGCCGGCTGGAGAAGCTCGGCCTGGTCAAACGCTCCCGCGACCCGTCGGACCTGCGCGCAGTGCTCGTCAACATCACCCCGGAAGGCCTGGCCCAGCACCAGGAAGCGCTGGAATTGCGGCGCGCACACCTGGCGACGCTGCTGTCCAAGCTCGGTCCTGAAGATCTCGAGACGCTGGCCAAGGCGCTCGTTCCGCTGGAACGCATCGCCGAATAGTCAGCCCAGCCAGTCGAGCACCGCGGCGGCGGTCCACGACTGCTGCATGCTGCCGAGCGCTTCGCCGGTGAACGGCTCGTAATATTCGGCGAAGCTGCCGTCGCTGGCTTGGCGCAGACCCTCGAGGCGCAGCAACTTGGACCGTTCTGCCCAACCGCGCCGAGCAAAGCACCACGAGAACAGCCACGTCACCACCGGCCAAACCGGACCGCGCCAGTACTCACGCGGACGGAAGTCCCGCGACACCGGTGACGTCGACGGGATGCAGGCGTACTTCAGATCGGGATGTCCGCAGAACCGGGGACCCTCCAGCAACTTGACCAGTGCCCGCTCCTTGTCGTGCGGTAGTCCGCCGCACATCAGCGGGGCGAACTGCGCGACCGTCTCGGTGGCCACCCATTTGCCCGCGCGGACATCGAAATCCCTTGCCGCGCCCGTTCTTCCGTCCGTGGTCTCGACGACGCCCGCGCGGAACCGTTCGGCCCACGCGTAGAGGTCTTTGACGTCGGCGTTGGGGCGCCGGTAGTCCTCACCGATCTCGGCCAGCACGTCGCAGGCGACCGCGAAGATGGCCGAGACGAAGACGTCCTCGACGGCGAAACTCATCTGATTCGGGAGCAGGCTGTCGTCGTAACGCACCTGCTTCATCTCCTCGAGCAGCCAGAGGTAGCGGTCGTACTCGCCGTCGGACGGCCGCTGGCTGGTGTCGGTGATGATGGCGTTGTCGGCTCGCTGGTACTCCGGCACCTCGCCCGGAATCACGTTGGCGTACGCGCTGTCCCAGCGCGGCGAGTTGTCCATCCCGGACTCCCAGCCGTGATAGAGCGTGATGCGGCCACGCTGCTTCTGGTCGCGGCTCTCGGCGAGCCAGCGGTGCCATCGGACCAGGTCGTCCCAGCGTCGGTCGAGGAACGCTTCGGCGACCGCGCGGGTGGACCGGCCGCGGGTCTTGGCGTGATCGAGGATGCGCTGCACCGCGATCGCATGCACCGGCGGCTGCGTGATGCCCGAGGTGTGCCGGTTGCGCGGCGCGTGCGCGGCCAGTGCGGAGGTGGCCCACCGGGCGGGACCAGGAAAGTACCCGTCCACGCCGTTGGCGAAGACGATGTGCGGGATCATCCCGTTGGTCCACTGTGCCGACAGCAGCGTGTCGAGTTCGACGACGGCCCGCTCCACGCTCAGCGGCGCGAGCCCGATCGACACGAACGCCGCATCCCAGCTCCACATGTGCGGGTACAGCAACGGCGCCGCGGTGGTCATCACGCCCAGGTCGTTGCCGCGCAGTAAGTACGCGGCGCGGGCCGCGAGCTGGGTCGGAGCGAAGCTGTGGTCGGGTGGCATCGGTTCCATCATGCGGCGTCGGCGGGCTCGGCGCAGGTCGGTAGGGTGGCCCGCATGCCGACGGCGATGATCACGGGCGCCTCGCGAGGTGTCGGCGCGGCGGTCGCTCGGGCGTTGGCGCCGACTCACACTCTGTTCCTGGCCGGCCGTCCGTCACCGGATCTAGACGCGATTGCTGCGGAGTTCGGGGCGACGACGTGGCCGATGGATCTAGCGGATTTCGACGCGATACCCACGGTCGTCGAACCCATCGACCAGCTCGACGTCTTGGTTCACAACGCGGGCGTGGCGTACCCGGGCCGGGTCGCCGAGTCGACAGTCGATGAGTGGCGATCCACGATGGCGGTGAATGTGGTTGGCCCCGTTGCGCTTACGCTGGCCCTGCTGCCAGCGCTGCGGGCCGCGCGTGGACACGTCGTGTTCGTCAACTCCGGATCGGGGATCAACGTCTCGCCGGGCCTGGCGTCGTACGCGTCGAGCAAGTTCGCGCTGAGAGCGTTCGCGGACTCGCTGCGCAACGACGAGAGCTCGCTGCGGGTGACGTCTGTGCACCCGGGGCGCATCGCCACCGAGATGCAGGAGGAACTCGTCGCCTACGAGGAACGCGAATACGACCCGTCGCAGTTCTTGAGTCCCGAGACTGTCGCGCAGGTGATCGCCGATGCGGTGCATGCCCCGCCGGACGCCCACATCCGCGAGGTCGTCGTCCGCCCCCGCTAGCAGGTGATTTCGGCGCGCTAACGATCGCTGACCGACTGTTCGCGCACCGAAATCGCCCGGCGGATCTCGGCGATCACGCGTTCTGGATACTCCGTCAGGTCGAGCCAGGTGAACCGCAGAACCTGCCAGCCGGACAGAGCGATCGCATTCTGCCGTTTACGGTCGATCTGAAAAGCGTCCGCGTCGGAGTGAAACGCCCAGCCGTCCGTCTCGATGGCGATCTTGACTTCGGGAAATCCGACGTCGACGTGGTAGCCGGCGACCGGGTGGTTCGCCTTCCAGCCCGTGATCCCCGCCGCACGCAGAAGCTTCACCAGCAGCCGCTCTGCGACCGACCGCGCGTTGTCGGCAGCCGCTTGCAGCAGAAGACGAGCCGCAGGCGATCCATAGCGGCCTCTGTTTCGCAGTTGAGCACGCCAGAGCTCGCGCAGTTCGATGTTGCGCTGTAGCGGCCGGTCCATCAGCTTGGCGCCGCCAGGTCGCGTGATCGCAGCCTCGAGGATGGTGAGCGCCGGTGCCGTGACCCGAACGCCCCGCAGGATCCTGACATCTGCCGGGTCCAAATCCCTTCGCCGCAGGCGGGTTTCGGCGTGACGGCGGCCATGGCCGGTTCTTGGCATGGTGACGTCGACGACGTCGGGCGCGAACTGCGTGAGGTCATGCCAGAACGCGGCGGCCATGCCACTCGCGACGGCGCGCTCCCCGTACCCCCAGACCGCGCTCCGGATACGGGCGGCGTCGGTGAACACGCGGTCGTTGACGAAGTACACGCCGCGAGCGCACCGCAGCCAGTGTCCGGATCGAAGTCGCCGCTGAACCGCCTGGAGACTGAGTCCGGCGCGCCGCGCTTGTTCGAGCGTCAGGACGCCGTCCTGCTGCCTAAGGAGGTCATCGAGCACTCCCATAGGACGGCGCGCTGCACGTTTGCGTTCCACTGCCTGCGATTTCGGTGCGCCAACGATCGCTGAGCGACTGTTTGCGCACCGAAATCGCTGTTACTTGGCGACGATGTTGACCAGTCGGCCGGGCACCACGATCACCTTCTTCGGCGTGGCACCCCCGAGGAACGCCAGCACCTTCTCGTCGGCCAGCGCCGCGGCTTCCAGCGTGTCGGCGTCGGCATCGGCGGCCACGACGATCTTGCTGCGGACCTTGCCGTTGACTTGAACCGGGAACTCGACGGTGTCCTCGACGAGATACTGCGGGTCGGCCACCGGGAACGGGCCGTGCGCGAGCGAGGTGTCATGACCCAGCCGCTTCCACAGCTCCTCGGCCAGGTGCGGCGCCAACGGCGCGACCATCAGCACCAGCGGTTCCAGCGCTGCCCGCGACCGCACACCCTGCTTGGTCAGATGGTTGGTGTACTCGATCAGTTTGGCCGCCGCGGTGTTATTGCGCAGCGCCGCATAGTCTTCCGACACTCCGGCGATCGTCTTGTGCAGCAGCTTCAGCGTGGCGTCGTCGACCGCCTCATGCTCGGCAGCGCGCTCGGTCCCCGTCGCCTCGTCGACCACCAGCCGCCACACCCGCTGCAGGAACCGATGCGCGCCCACGACGTCCTTGGTCGCCCACGGCCGCGACGCCTCGAGCGGACCCATCGACATCTCGTACACCCGAAGGGTGTCGGCGCCGTAGTTGTCGCAGATCTCGTCCGGCGACACCGAGTTCTTCAGGCTTTTGCCGATCTTGCCGAACTCCTGGTTCACCTCGATCTCGCCATCGGGTCCGGGCCAGAAGAACTTTCCGTCCCGCTCGACGACTTCGGCCGCAGGCACGTACGCGCCGCGTGCGTCGGTGTAGGCGAACGCCTGGATGTAACCCTGGTTCACCAGCCGCCGGTACGGCTCGCGTGAACTCACATGGCCCAGGTCGTAGAGCACTTTGTGCCAGAACCTCGCGTACAGCAGGTGCAGCACCGCGTGCTCGACACCGCCGACGTAGAGGTCGACGCCACCGGGGTCGTTCGCGCCGTGCTCGGCCGGCCGCGGCCCCATCCAGTAGGCCTCGTTCTCCTTGTCGCACAACCGTTCTTTGTTGTACGGGTCGGTGTATCGCAGCTCGTACCAGGAACTGCCCGCCCACTGCGGCATCACGTTGGTGTCGCGGGTGTAGGGCTTGAACCCGTCGCCGAGATCCAGTTCGACGTTCACCCAGTCGGTCGCCTTGCCCAGCGGCGGCGACGGTTCGCTGTCGGCGTCGTCGGGGTCGAACAGCACCGGTGAGTAGTCCGGGATGTCGGGCAGCTCGACAGGCAGCGACGACTCGGGCAACGGGTACGCGCGCCCGTCGGCGTCGTAGACGATGGGAAATGGCTCGCCCCAGTATCTCTGGCGGGCGAACAACCAATCGCGCAGCTTGTACTCGACGCGCGCTTTTCCTCGGCCGTCGGCCTCCAACCGACGGGTGATCGCCTCTTTGGCCGCCGCGACGGACAACCCGTTGAGGTAGTCGGAATTGACCACCTCACCGTCGCCGCTGTAAGCGCCTTCGGAGATATCGCCGCCGGCAACGGTTTCCACGATGGGCAGTCCGAACTCCTGCGCGAAATCCCAGTCCCGCTGATCGCCGCCCGGGACGGCCATGATGGCGCCCGTGCCGTAACCGACCAGCACGTAGTCGGCGATGAAGATCGGGATCTGTTGACCGTTGGCCGGATTCGTGGCGTACGCGCCGATGAACACCCCGGTCTTGGTCTTGTTCTCCTGGCGCTCCAAGTCGGATTTGGCCGCGATCGTCGCGCGGTAAGCGGCGACCGCCTCCCGGGGTGTCTGCCCGCCGTTCGTCCAACGGGCGTCGACGCCGGCCGGCCACTGGGCGGCGGTCAATCTGTCGACCAACGAGTGCTCCGGCGCCAGCACCATGTACGTCGCGCCGAACAACGTGTCGGGGCGGGTGGTGAACACCTCGAGATCGCCCGCGTCGGTGCCGAAAAGCACGGATGCGCCCGTCGACCGGCCGATCCAGTTGCGCTGCATGGTCTTGACCTTGTCCGGCCAGTCCAGCAGGTCAAGGTCGTCGAGCAGGCGGTCCGAGTACGCGGTGATGCGCATCATCCACTGTCGCAACCGTTTCCGGAACACCGGGAAATTGCCGCGCTCGCTGCGGCCGTCGGTGGTGACCTCCTCGTTGGCCAGCACAGTGCCCAATCCGGGACACCAGTTCACCAGCGAGTCCGCGCGGTACACCAGGCGGTACCCGTCGATCACGTCGGCGCGCTCGTCTGCCGACAGCGTCGACCAGGACCGGCCGTCGTCCAACCACCGTGTCCCCGAATCGAATTCGGCCACCAACTCGGCGATCGGCCTGGCTTTCTGCACCGTCGGGTCGAACCACGCGTTGTAGATCTGCAGGAAGATCCACTGCGTCCACTTGTAGTAGTCGACGTCGGTGGTGGAGAAGCTGCGCCGGGAGTCGTGGCCGAACCCCAACCTGCTCAGCTGGCGGCGGAAGTTGACGATGTTGGCCTCGGTGCGGGTCCGCGGATGCGTACCCGTCTGAATCGCGTACTGCTCGGCGGGCAGGCCGAACGCATCGAAGCCCAACGCGTGCAACACATTGCGGCCCGTCATCCGGTAGTACCTGGCGTAGACGTCGGTCGCGATGTAGCCCAACGGGTGCCCGACGTGCAGGCCCTCGCCCGACGGGTAGGGGAACATGTCTTGGACGAACATCTTGTCGGCGGGCACACCCGAACCGTCGGTCGGCGCCAGCGAGCCGACCGGGTTCGTGACGTTGAACGTCCCGTCCTCGGCCCACCGCTGCTGCCAGTCGCCCTCGATCTGCCCAGCGAGCACCGCGGTGTACCGGTGCTGCGGGGTGTCCGCGTCCTCGGTGCGGGACTCGGCGATCGGCGGTTCTGTCACGTGAACAGCGTATAAGCCCCCCGATCGTGGTTTTTCCAGGCCACGGGTTGGTCTCGGTTGCGTCACCTCCCGGTCAGGGGTTGGTCCCAGGTCGGTTCCGGCCCTGTCCTGCGGCCGATCGCCGTGGATACAGTCAGCGCCTGACCAGGGGTGTGACGAACCCCGCAATGTTGGGAAGGACCGACGTCGATGATCGAGATCACCCGCCGCTTGGGCGTTCTGGTTGCAGGAGTGGCCGCCGGGACCGCCGGCATCCTCGGCTTCGCGGGACCCACCGCGTCCGCTCAGCCCGTCTTCCCGCAACCCCCGCAGCCCGCGCCGGCCACGGTGACCCAGACAGTCGTCGTCGCTCCCGCCGCAACGCCGCAGTCGCTCGTGCAGCCGAATGTGGCGGCGGCCACAGCTGCCGCCCCCGGCCTCGCCGCCTCCCCCGGCCTAGCCGCCACTCCCGGCGCGGTCGCGAATCCGGGGCTCAACGCCGCACCCGTCGCCGCGCCCGTTGTGCCGACGATCCAGCCGGCCGCCTCGGGGACGTTGTTCGACTACTTCAAGGAGCGCAACGTCACGCTCGAGCCGCAGGCCAGCAAGGATTTCAAGGCGCTCACCATCGTCCTGCCGATGCCGCGCGGCTGGGCCCACATACCCGACCCGAACGTGCCCGACGCGTTCGCAGTGATTGCCGACCGTGTCGGCGGCAACGGCCTCTACTCCTCCAACGCGCAAGTGGTGGTCTACAAGCTGATCGGCGAGTTCGATCCGAAGGAGGCCATCAGCCACGGCTTCGTCGACGCTCAGCAGTTGCCGGCATGGCGCGCGACCGTCGGCTCGATAAGCGAATACGGCGGCATGCCGTCGTCGGTGATCGAGGGCACTTACCGCGAGAACTCACTGACACTGAACACCTCACGGCGCCACGTCATCGCCACCTCCGGACCCGACCGCTACCTCGTCTCGCTCTCGGTCACCACGAGCGTCGATCAGGTCGTCGCGGCCGCCGACGCGACCAACGCAATCATCACCGGCTTCAAGGTGAGCGCTCCGGGTGCGGCAGCACCGCGGCCCGCGGCGCCGCCGCCCGCGGCCCCGGCACCTGCGGCTCGGGCCGCCGCGCCGGGCCTCACTCAGCCGGTCGGCCTGCCGGGTTGAGCGTCGTCCCCCGGGCGAAGCCTGGCGCCCGGGGGACGCCCAACCCGACCTGACGCCTGCGGGCCTCGTATTGTGTGGCCATGCTGATCGCCGCGGTGCTGTGCCTGTGCGCAGCCGTCCTCACCGCCGCCATGGGCATGTGGCTGCTTCGCCGTCCGCTCGCCGGTGATCCCGTCCGCGAGGTCCTGCGCGCGGTGGCGCCGACCCAGCTTGCCGCGGCGGTGATGCTCGCCGCCGGCGGCGTGGCCGCGCTGGCCGCCCGCCCCGCTACCGCACTCGTGGTGTTGGTCGTCTGCGTGCTCGGCGCCGTCGGCACCGTGGCGGCAGGCTGCTGGCAGAGCGCCAAACTGGCGGCCCGCAAGGAGGCGACCACGGACGGCTGCGGTGAAGCGTGCGCGACGTGCACGCTGTCCTGCAGCTGAACGCGTTGTCGCGCAGCTGAATCAGTTCCTGCTGATGTCGATCGGATGCGTGGCCAACAGCGACGTCGGCAACGGCTGACGACGCAGTACCCGCGCCCACAGGTCGACGCGCGGCTCGACGAGAACGTCGGATGGCATCGCCGACGACACGATCCAGTCGTCCCGTTCGATCTCACCGTCGAGCTGGCCGATGGTCCAGCCCGAGTACCCGGCGTATATCCGCACTCCTTCGAGCAGCGGCGCCAGGTCATCGGGATCGGCGTCGAGATCCACCATCACCATCCGCCCCTGCACGTGGCGCAGGCCGGGGATGCCGCTCGCCTCCATGCCGGCTCGCAGAGTGGCCAGACACAGCGCGGCGTCGCGCTTGACGGGTCCACCGATGAACATCGTCTTGGGCTTGGTGGCCAGTTTCGCCCACTGCGGCAGGACGTTGTAGACGGCGGTCTCGCTCGGCCGGTTCAGCACCACGCCCAGCGTGCCGCCGTCGTTGTGCTCGACGACGTAGATGACGCTGCGCCGAAACGTCGGCTCCAGCAGGTCGGTGTTCGCGAGCAGCAGCGTTCCCGCCCGCACGCGGGGCGTGGTAGGAGCGACGAAGTCCTCCGGATCCTCTGACTGCGCCACCTCTCCATCATGGCACCAGCAACGGGTCATCGTCGCGAACAGGTGCGGCCCGCCGGGATATTTGTGTTGCGCGGTCTTTGTACTGTGGGTCGGGTTGCCGATCCCGCGAATCAGGACGTGATCACCAAGTGGCCGACGGTCGTGCGCCCATCGCCGTATGGCGCTCTGTGCGCGCTCTGCCCGAGTTCTGGCGGCTGCTCGAATTGCGAGCCGTCAGCCAGTTCGGCGACGGCCTGTTCGCCGCGGGACTGGCGGGCGCGATCCTGTTCAGTTCCGAGCGCGCCGCCGGGCCGTGGGCGATCGCCGGCTCCTTCGCCGTGACCTATCTGCCGTACTCACTGCTGGGACCGTTCGCCGGCGCGCTGCTGGACAGGTGGGACCGGCGGCTGGTCCTCATCGGCGCCAACGTGGCCCGGCTGCTGCTCGTGCTCTGCGTCGGGGCCATGCTTGCCGCCAGTGCGCACGACGTCTCAATCCTGTTGGGCGCGTTGATAGTGAACGGCTTCACCCGATTCGTCTCCTCCGGCCTGTCGGCGGCGCTGCCGGACGTGGTGCCGCGCGAGCAGGTGGTGGCGATGAACTCGGTGGCCACCGCCACCGGTGCTGCCGCGGCCTTCCTCGGTGCGATCTTCATGCTGGTGCCCCGCTCGCTGTTCGGGGACGACGACACCGGCGCGTCGACGGTCATCTTCTTCGTCGCGGTTCCCGTGGCGCTGGCGCTGCTGCTGTCGGTGCGGTTCCCGCCCGACGTGCTCGGCCCGCACGAGAGCAAGCGGTCGATCCACGGCTCGGTCGTCTACGCGGTCGCCACCGGCTGGGCGCACGGCATCCGCACCGTCTCGGCCGTGCCGACCGTCGCCGCGACGCTGTCCGGTCTGGCCGCGCACCGGATGGTGTTCGGCATCAACTCGCTGTTGGTGTTGGTGATGGTGCGGCACACCGACACTCACGTCGTCGCGGGTCTGGCTACCTCGGTGATGTTTCTCGCCGCGGGTGGAATCGGGTCCTTCCTCGCCACGATTGCGACGCCCGCGGTGGTGCGTCGGTGGGGTCGGTACGGCGCGGCGAACGGCGCGCTGGCCTTCGCCGCGGTCGTCCAGCTGTGCGGCTCGTTCCTGTACGTCCCGCTGATGGTCGCGTGCGGCTTCCTGCTCGGCGCCGCCGGACAGGTGGTGAAGCTGTGCGCCGACACCGCGATGCAGATCGACGTCGACGACGCGCTGCGCGGGCACGTGTTCACGGTTCAGGACTCGCTGTTCTGGATGTCCTACGTCTTCGCCATGGCGGTGTGCGCCGCATTCATCCCGGCCGACGGCCGTCAGCCGCTGCTGGCCCTCGCCGGCGTCGCGGTGTACCTCGCTGGACTTGCCTTGCACGCCGCGATCGGGCGACCCCGACCCCGCTAGGGTGACCGGCATGGCCGCAGCAGACCCGATGGTGGCCGACCTTCGCGCCGAGAGCGACGAACTCGACGCACTGGTCGCCGACCTTGACCCCGCGCAATGGGCGCAGCCGACACCTGCGCCGAGGTGGACGATCGCCCATCAGATCGCCCACCTGCTGTGGACCGACCGCGTCGCGCTGACGGCCGTCACCGACGAGGCCGGCTTCGCGAAGCTGCTCGAGATCGCCGCCAAGGATCCGTCGGGTCTCGTCGACGCAGGTGCCGAGGAGATCGCCGCGATGCCGCCCGATGCGCTTCTCGCGGACTGGCGTGCGACCAGGGCGCGCCTGCACGACGAGCTGCTGCGGGTCGCCGACGGCCGCAAACTGCCGTGGTTCGGTCCGCCGATGAGCGCCTCGTCGATGGCCACCGCGCGGCTGATGGAGACCTGGGCGCACGGGCTCGACGTCGCCGACGCGCTGAACGTCACCCGGCCGGCGACCGAACGGCTGCGTTCGATCGCGCACATCGGTGTGCGCACCCGCGACTTCGCGTTCGCGATCAACGGGCTGACACCACCGGCCGAGCCGTTCCGCGTCGAATTGCAGGCACCCGACGGATCGATGTGGTCGTGGGGACCCGAGGACGCCACGCAGCGGGTTGTCGGCTCGGCGGAGGACTTCTGCCAGCTCGTCACCCAGCGCAGGCCGCGAGCATCGCTGGACGTGCACGCCGACGGCGCCGATGCCGAGAAGTGGCTGACCATCGCGCAGGCGTTCGCGGGCCCGCCGGGGCCCGGCCGCGATTAGAGCGCTGTCGCCGACTCGGCCCTGCCGTCGCCGTCGCTGTCGGAGAGCCTGACGTCCCACGTCCCGTCGCCGTCGGTGTCGACGAACGCCTGCCCCTCGCCCATGGCCCGATCGGCCAACCCGTCGCCGTCGACATCGATCAGCCTCTCGACGGCGTGTCCGTCGCCGTCGACGTCGACCACCGGTCCCCCGGTGTGTTCCACACCGTCGAGCCCGAACCACCGCGTCTGCCCGCCGCGGTCGACGCTGACCGCCCAGGTGCCGGTGCCGTCGTCGGAGAAGTAGGTCGCCTCGGCGGCATCGGGAACGAAGTCGCGGACCAATTGGTCGGCCGCCCCGTCGCCGTCGAGATCGGCCATCGCGTCGTCGAGCAGGCCGTCGCCGTCGAAGTCCAACCCCACCGCTTCGAACGCGCCGTCACCGTCGAGGTCGACGTCCGCCGGGGCGGACCACATGGTTGCCGACCCGTCACCGTCTCCGAGGCAGTACTCCATGACGGTTCAGACGCCGGGGCGCTCCCGTGAGTTCCACCACTTCAGCAGTTCCCCGACCGCCTCGTCGTGATCCATCGGCCCGCGATCGAGCCGCAGTTCCTTGAGGAACCGCCACGCCTGCCCCACCTCGGGCCCGGCCGGGATGGACAGGATCCGCATGATCTCGTTGCCGTCCAGATCCGGCCGAACCCGCGCCAGATCCTCCTTCTCCGCCAGCTCCGCAATGCGTCGTTCGAGGTCGTCGTAGTTGGCTTGCAGACGCGCCGCCCGCCGCTTGTTGCGTGTCGTGCAGTCCGCGCGCACGAGCTTGTGCAACTGCGGCAGCAACGGCCCGGCGTCGGTCACATAGCGGCGCACCGCCGAGTCGGTCCAGCGCCCGTCCCCGTAGCCGTGGAACCGCAGATGCAGGTAGACCAGTTGCGACACGTCGTCGACCATCTGCTTGGAGTACTTCAACGCCCGCATCCGCTTGCGGGTCATCTTCGCGCCGACCACCTCGTGGTGGTGAAAGCTCACCCCGCCGTCGGATTCGTGCTTGCGCGTGGCCGGCTTGCCGATGTCGTGCAGCAGCGCCGCCCAGCGCAGCACCAGATCGGGCCCGTCGTCCTCCAGGTCGATCGCCTGCTTGAGCACCGTCAGCGAATGCCAGTACACGTCCTTGTGTTGGTGGTGTTCGTCGATGGCCATCCGCATCGCGCCCACTTCGGGCAGCACGACCTCGCCGAGGCCGGTCTGCACCATCAGGTCGATGCCGGCGACCGGATCGGCGCCCAGCAGCAGCTTGTCGAGCTCAGCGGCGACGCGCTCGACGGTGATGCGGTCGAGCTGCTGCGCCATCTCCAACAGCGCCTCGAGCACCCGCGGCGCGACACCGAACTGCAGCTGCGAGACGAAGCGCGCCGCCCGCAGCATGCGCAGCGGATCGTCGCCGAACGACACCTGAGGCGCCGACGGGGTGTCGAGCATCCTGGCCCGCAGCGCCGCCAAACCGCCCAGGGGGTCGTGGAATTCGCCCGGCCCGTCGCCGGTGATGCGGATCGCCATCGCGTTGGCGGTGAAGTCGCGACGCACCAGGTCGTCGTGCAGGTTGTCGCCGAAACGCACCTCGGGGTTGCGCGACACCTGGTCGTAGGTGTCGGCGCGGAAGGTCGTGATCTCGAGCCGGTAGTCGCCCTTGCCGACGCCCAGCGTGCCGAAGTCGATGCCGGTGTCCCACAGCGCGTCGGCCCAGCCGCGAAGAATCTTCTGCATCTGTTCGGGCCGGGCGTCGGTGGTGAAGTCCAAATCGGTGAGGGGCCGGCCGAGCAGCACGTCGCGGACACTGCCGCCGACGAGATACAGCTCATGGCCCGCATCAGCGAACACGGCGCCGACATCGCGCAACACCTCGCCGTTGCGGTTCAACGCAACCGCCGCGGCGGCGAGCAGTTCGGCATCAGCTGCTGATTCGGCCACGTTCGGACAGCCTAATCGGCAACGGCTCAGTCACGACCGGTGAGTGTGGCGGGAACGAATCTTCGTGGCAGCTACTATCGCTTGGGTGTCGGACGGCGAAAAGGCCAAACCACGACGGCGCCGCGGGCGTCGTCGCGGTCGCCGCGCTGCCGGTCCACCCGAAGCGGCGTTGGAGCACCACAACGGCGCGATTCAGATCAAGAAGGACTCGTCCGACGCTGCGAGCAAGCCGCAGAAGACCCGTCCGCGCCGTCCGCAGGACCGGTTGCGCACAGTCCACGAGACCTCGGCGGGCGGGCTGGTCATCGACGGTATCGACGGGCCGAAGGACGGTCAGGTCGCGGCGCTGATCGGGCGCACCGACCGGCGTGGTCGCATGCTGTGGTCGCTGCCGAAGGGCCACATCGAACTGGGCGAGACCGCAGAGCAGACCGCGATCCGTGAGGTCGCGGAGGAAACCGGTATCCGCGGCGACGTGCTGGCCGCGCTCGGCAGCATCGACTACTGGTTCGTCACCGAGGGGCGCCGCGTGCACAAGACGGTGCACCATTACCTGATGCGCTTCTTAGGTGGTGAGCTGTCCGATGAGGACGTCGAGGTCACCGAGGTCGCCTGGGTTCCGCTCAAGGAACTGCCGTCCCGCCTGGCCTACGCCGACGAACGTCGCCTCGCCGAGGTGGCCGATGAACTGATCGACAAGCTGCACACCGACGGCCCCGCGTCGCTGCCGCCTCTGCCCCGGACCTCGCCGCGACGGCGGCCCCAGACGCATTCGCACACCCGCCGTCGTCCTGACGACGCCCCGCAACCGTCCCTGGGGGTGGAGCGGAGCGACCGGGGGAAGATGGAGCCCGGCCGGCGGACGAACGGCTGCGGACAAGGTCCGTGATGCGTCCGGCGGTGCGGGCGCGGCTGTTGGCTGCCATCGCGCTGCTGCTGTTGACCGCCGCACAGATGACCGGGCCGCACGCCGCGGCGGGCGAACCGGGGTCCGTCCCCTTCCTGCAGGTGCGTATCGACCGAGTCACGCCCGAGATCGTCACCACCACCAGCGAACCGGTCGTCACGGTCACCGGGGTGGTGCTCAATGTCGGCGACCGGCCGGTGCGCGACGTCGTGGTCCGGCTCGAGGACGCCGCGGCAGTCACCTCCTCGGAAGGCCTGCGCACCAACCTCACCGGCGACGTCGACCAGTACGAGCCGGTTGCGAACTTCATCACCCTGGCCCCGGAATTGCCTCGGGGACAAGCCGTTCCGTTCACACTTGCTTATCCGCTGCGGTCCGCCGAGCAGCCGTCTCTGGGCATCGAGGAGCCCGGGGTGTACCCGGTGATGGTCAACGTCAACGGCACCCCCGACTACGGGGCGCCGGCCCGACTCGACGACGCGCGCTTCCTGCTGCCGGTGACCGGCGTTCCACCCGATCCGTCGGACGACACGGCCGACGCGCTGACCGAGGTGGTGCCGCCCGACACCTCCCGCCCCGTCCGGCTGACCATGCTGTGGCCGCTCGCCGACCGCCCGCGTCTGGCCGCGGGTGCGGCCGGCGGCACCACGCCCGTCCGGTTGATCGACGACGATCTGGCCACCTCGCTGGCCGCGGGCGGCCGACTCGACACCCTGCTCTCGGCCGTAGAGTTCGCGACCAGCCCGCAGGTCGACCCCGACGGAGCGCTGCGCGACGCGACGTGCCTGGCCGTCGACCCGGACCTGCTCGTCACCGTCAACGCGATGACCGGCGGCTACGTCGTCAACGACGGACCCGACGCCGGGGCGGGCACGCCGACGCATCCCGGCGCCGGGAAGGACGCGGCGCTGGCTTGGCTCAACAGGCTCAAGGCGCTGGCGAAACAGCTGTGCGTGACGCCGACGGTCTACGCGCAGGCCGACCTCGACGCATTACACCGGGTCGGCGACCGCGGTCTGTCCGCGATCGCCACCAACGGCGCAGGAGGTGTCGTCGACCAGATTCTCGGCATCGCGTCGGTGCGCGGCGCCACCCTCGTCGGCGACGGACCGCTGACCGGCGGGGCCGCTGAGCTGCTGGCCACGCAGGGGCGGACGGTCGCGATCTCGGCGGCCGACCTCGCCGACAGGTCCGAGACCACCAGCGACAGCAACGAGCCGGGCACCCCCGACGTGCGTCCGGTGCGCTACACGCCGGAACTGGTCGCGGCACCGTTCGACCCGACCGTCGGCGCCGCGCTGGCCGGCTTGGGCACCGAGCCGATGGCACCCTCGTATCTCGATCCGGCACTCGACGTGCCGCTCAAACACGATTCGGCCGTCGCGCGGCGACAGGACGCGCTCGGTGCCATGCTGTGGCGCGGCCTGGAGCCCGGCACCGAACCACGCACCCAGATCGTGATGCCGCCCCTGTCGTGGAGTGTCACCGCCGACGATGCGCGGGCGATCCTCACGGCGGTGGCCACGACCATCAATTCCGGTCTGGCACAACCGCGTCCGCTGACCGCCGTGATCGCCGAAGCCGCTGCGGTCCCCTCGGGCCAGTCTCGGTTGCCCGGTGACCAACTCGGCAATCCGCGCGGCCGGTTCGACGACGCCGTGGTCTCCGGAGTCGCCGGCGTGACGGGTCGCCTGTGGGGCCTGACCGCCGCCCTGACCACCGATGCGCAGACCGGGCTGACGGGGGCCGAATACACCGCGCCGCTTCGCGAGGACATGCTGCGCGCGTTGAGCCAGTCCGTACCCGCGGACGCCCGCAACGGCCTTGCTCAGCAACGATTGACGACGGTTGGCCGCACGGTGGACGACATTTTCAACGCGGTCACCATCGTCAACCCCGGCGGGTCGTACACGCTGGCCACCGAACGCAGCCCATTGCCGCTGGCGCTACGCAACGACCTGCCGGTGCCGGTCAAGGTCAGGCTGCAGGTCGACGGCCCGCCGGGGATGTCGGTCACCGACATGGGCGAGATCGAGTTGCCGCCGGGCTACCTGCCACTGCGGGTACCGGTCGAAGTCCACTCCACCCAGCGGTTCGCCGTCGACATCACGTTGCGCACCGCTAACGGCTTGTCGCTGGGCGAATCCGTGCGCCTTTCCGTGCATTCGAACGCCTACGGCAAGGTGCTGTTCTTCATCACGCTCTCGGCCGGTGCCGTACTCGTGCTGCTCGCGGGCCGCCGGCTGTGGCACCGGTTCCGCGGACAACCCGACCCCGCCGACCTCGACCGCCCGGATCCACTGGACGTCGCCCTGCACTTCGACGACGCGGGCACCCCCGGAACGAAACCCGGACCCACATGAGCACAGCAGGGCGCCACGGCAGACCGGGACCGCCACCGCAGCCACCAGCCGACCTCGGCTCGCGCCCGCCCCGCCACGAAGCCGGTCCGGTGCCGCCGCGCGGCAGGCCCGTCACCCCCGGCCCGCCGAGGCGCCGAAAAGCGCCCCCGCCACGGATCTCCCGCGGTCCCGCACCGCGGCGCCGCGCGGGTCGGCCCGAACTGTCCGACGCCGCCGTCGTGTCGCGGTCGTGGGGAATGGCGTTCGCGACACTGATCAGCCGGCTCACCGGCTTCGGGCGCATCGTGCTGCTCGCGACGATCCTGGGCGCGGCGCTGTCCAGTGCGTTCTCGGTGGCGTTTCAGCTGCCGAACCTCATCGCGGCGCTGGTGCTCGAGGCGACGTTCACCGCGATCTTCGTGCCGGTGCTGGCTCGCGCCGAACGCGACGATCCCGACGGCGGAACGGCGTTCGTGCGTCGGCTCGTGACGCTGGCGACCACGCTGCTGCTGATCACCACCGCGCTGTCGATCGTCGCCGCGCCGCTGCTGGTCGGCCTCATGCTGGGCGACGACCCGGAGGTCAACCGCGAGCTGACGACGGCGTTCGCCTACCTGCTGCTCCCGCAGGTGTTGTTCTACGGGCTGTCATCGGTGTTCATGGCAATCCTGAACACCCGCAACGTGTTCGGGCCGCCGGCCTGGGCGCCGGTGTGCAACAACATCGTCGCCATCGTCACCCTGGTCCTGTACCTGATTGTGCCGGGCGAACTCTCGCTCGACCCCGTCGAGATGGGCAACGCCAAGCTGCTGGTGCTCGGGGTCGGTTTCACCTTGGGCGCGGCGACGCAGGTGCTGGTGCTGCTGGTCGCGATCCGGCGTGAGCGTGTCAGCCTGCGGCCGCTGTGGGGCATCGACGATCGGCTCAAGAAGTTCGGCACGATGGCTTCGGCGATGGTGCTCTACGTGCTGATCAGCCAGATCGGTTTGATCGTCGGCAACCGGATCGCCAGCGACGCAGCCGCTTCCGGGCCGGCCATCTACAACTACACCTGGCTGGTGTTGCAGTTGCCGTTCGGCATCATCGGCGTGACGGTGCTGACGGTGGTGATGCCGCGGCTGAGCCGCAACGCCGCGGCCAACGACACCCCGGCGGTGCTGGCCGACCTCTCACTGGCCACGCGGTTGACGATGGTGACGCTGATCCCGATCGTGGCGGTGATGACCGTCGGCGGTCCCGCGATCGGCAGCGCCCTGTTCGCCTACGGCAACTTCGGCGACGTCGACGCCGGCTACCTCGGGATGGCGATCACGCTGTCAGCGTTCACACTGATTCCGTACGCCCTTGTGCTGCTGCAACTTCGGGTGTTCTACGCCCGCGAGCAACCGTGGACCCCGATCGCGTTGATCGCCGTCATCACCATCGTCAAGATCGCCGCCTCGGTGGCCGCGCCGCATCTGACCGACGACCCCGATCTGGTGGCCGGCTATCTGGGCCTGGCCAACGGCCTGGGCTTCGTCGCGGGCGCCACGGTCGGTTACGTCCTGCTGCGCGCCAACCTCAACCCCCCCGGTGGCCGGCTGCTCAGTCTGCAGGTGGTGCGCACCATCCTGGTCACGATCGCAGCCTCGTTGATCGCCGGGCTCACCGCGCACGTCGTCGACCACCTGCTGGGGCTCCACGCGCTGACCCGCGACTGGGGCGGCGGCGGATCGCTGCTGCGGCTGCTCGTGCTCGGCGTGATCATGGTGCCGATCGTGGCCGGGATGCTGATCGCTGCGAAGGTCCCCGAAGCACAGGCCGCCCTCGGCGCCGTGAAGCGACGCCTGGGTCGGGGCGCCGGACCCACGCCCGACGGGCGGCCGACGGTAGCCCCGGCGACGAATATGCCCCCCGACCGGCCGCGGCCCGGGAGGTCACTCACGTACGCTGAGCAGAGGAATTCGTTCGCGCCGCCGCGCCGTCACGTACCAGCGGCGGTCCGGCGCGGGCCTCCGGCAGGGGTTGCCGGGGACTGGATGGGGAAAGGACCAGCGGTGACCAACGAACCCGCAGGCACCCCGCCGCCCGGACCCGACAGCACGGCCACCACGAAGATCCCCCTGCAGTCGCCTGACGATTTCCGGCCCGACGTGCCCGCCGACGAGTTCACCCCCGACGTGCCGGAGCCCGAAGCCACCGCTGAGTTCCCAGCCGAGCGCGCCGGGTATCCCGGGGACGGCCTGCGGGACTCCCCCGAGTATCCGGAGGCGACCACCGAGCTGCCCGTCGAGGCCAACGGCACCGCCCGCATCCCGGTGTCCGGCAGGCCGCCGTCCGATTACGGCGGCGACCCGACCCGTGAGCCGCTCGCGTTCGACGCCCCGCGCGAACCCGACATCGAGGCCGCGACGTCGGACGAGGACGTTCACCTCATCCCCGGTGCCACCATCGCCGGCGGGCGATATCGCCTGCTGGTGTTCCACGGCGGACCGCCGACCCTTCAGTTCTGGCAGGCGCTCGACACCGCGCTGGACCGCCAGGTGGCGCTTACCTTCGTCGACCCCGATGCGACGCTGTCCGACGAAGAGCTGCAGGACATCCTCAAGCGCACCCTGAAGCTGAGCCGCATCGACATGCCCGGCATCGCTCGCGTGCTCGACGTCGCGAACACCGGCTCCGGCGGCCTGGTGGTCTCGGAGTGGATCCGCGGCGGCTCGCTGGCCGAAGTGGCCGAGACCTCGCCGTCGCCGATCGGCGGTGCCCGGGCCATCCAATCGCTGGCGGCGGCCGCCGAACAGGCGCACCGGTCCGGTGTCGCGCTGTCGATCGATCATCCCAGCCGGGTGCGGGTCAGCATCGAGGGCGACGTGGCGCTGGCGTTCCCGGCCACTCTCCCCGAGGCAAACCCCGAAGACGACATCCGCGGGATCGGCGCGGCGCTCTACGCGCTGCTGGTCAACCGGTGGCCGCTGGACCAGACGGGCGTGCCCAGCGGGCTGGAGTCAGCCGAACTCGACGCCGCAGGCCAGCCCATCGAACCGCGGGCCGTCGACCGCGACATCCCGTTCCAGATCTCGGCCGCCGCGGCCCGCGCGGTCCAGGAGGGCGGCGGCATCCGCAGCGCACCGACCCTGCTGAACCTGCTGCAGCAGGCCACCGCGATTGCCGACCGCACCGAACTGATCAACCCGGTCGACGAACCCGGACCCGAGTCGCCATCGCCCGTACGGGCAGGGCCGGACGACGATCCGGAGTTCCAGGCCCGCCGGCGTAAGGGCCTCATGATCGGGCTCAGCGTCGGCGCCGCGATCGTCATCATCGCGCTGGTGGTGCTGGCCTCGGTGCTCAGCCGGATCTTCGGCGACGTGGGCGACGGCCTCGGCGGTGACGAACTCGGTCTCAACGCCCCGACGGAGTCGCAGGAGGCAGGCGGCGCCGGCGGCAACGCCATCAAACCTTCTCGCGTGACGGTCTTCTCGCCCGAAGGCGAAGCCGATGCGCCCTCGGAGGCGGGGCTCGCGATCGACGGCAACGTGTCGACGGTGTGGCCCATCGACACCTACAGCGATCCCGTTCCGTTCCCCGGCTTCAAGAACGGCGTCGGGCTGATGCTCGAGCTGCCGCAGCCGACGACGCTGGGCGAGGTCGACATCAACCTCAACAGCACCGGCACCGCAGTGGAGATCCGGTCGGCGCAGACGCCGACCCCCTCGACGCTGGACGACACCACCCTGCTGACCGGGCCCACCACCCTGCAGCCCGGACCGAACACCATCAAGGTGGAGGGTGCGCAGCCCACGTCCAACGTGCTGGTCTGGGTGTCGACGCTGGGCCAGGTCAGCGGGGAGAGCCGCTCCGACATCGCCGAGGTCACGCTCAAGCCGTCCGGCTAGCCGTCCCGGACCGCTATCCCCAGCCCCGCAAACTTGTGTCGGGAGCCACCCGCGGCGCCAATTAGTGTTCGGCTGTGGGGTTCGAACAGCAACGCACCGACGCCGAGCTGTTGGCCGCCCACGTCGCCGGCGACCGCTATGCGTTCGAGGAGTTGTTCTACCGCCATCAACGCCAGCTGTACCGGCTCGCGCGGTTCACCAGCCGCAACCCCGACGACGCCGCCGACGCGCTGCAGGACGCCATGCTGGCCGCGCACCGGAATGCGCCGAAGTTCCGCCACGACGCGGCGGTCAGCAGCTGGCTGTACCGCATCGTGCTCAACGCCTGCCTGGATCGGTTGCGTCGCAACAAGGTTCAGCCCACGACCCCACTGCCCGACGATGTCGGCGTCGGTGACCCGACGCTGCGGGTGGACACGGCGATCGTCATCGAGCGCGCGCTGATGCGCCTGCCCGTCGAACAGCGCGCAGCGGTGGTCGCGGTCGACATGCAGGGGTACTCGGTGGCCGAGACGGCCCGCATGCTCGGCGTCGCCGAGGGCACGGTCAAAAGTCGGTGCCACCGGGCCAGGGCCAAGCTGGCCGAGGCGCTCGCACCCCTCGACGCCCCCGCCGCCGCGGAGCCCGTCGAACGTTGAGGGAACCGTGAACGCATCCGCAACGTCCAAGCTGTCGTGGTGGAGACTGGCTAGCGATGGACCCCTCGGCGCACGACTCGACCCACGACCGGGTGCGCGTCGAACTCGCCCGACTCGGGGCGGACGCGGGGTCGGCCCCCGAGGTCCCCGAGGAGGTGACCGAACGCGTCGGCGCGGCCCTGCGGGCGGCGGGTCCGGCACATTCGATCGCCCGGCCACGGCTCCAGCGCGGCCAGAAGGTCGGTTTGGCGATCGGCGTCGGGGCGGTACTGGCCGGCGCCGCCGTCGGCATCGGCGCGACGATGCGGGCAGGCCACGAGCCGGCGTGGCCGGCAGGCCCGACCGCCAAGCAGATCACAGTCGCCAGGCCCACCGTCCCGCTGGCTGACGCCGAGATCATCGGGCTGCTGTCGCGCACACCCGACTACGGGTCCCTCGACGACCCGCAGCGGCGCGCGGCGTGCCTCGACGCGGTCGGCCACCCGGCGACACGGGTGTGGGGCGCGCGTCCCGTCGAGGTCGACGGCACGCCAGGGATCCTGCTGGTGCTGCCCGGCGACTCGGCCGGAGACGTCATCGCCCTGGTGGTCACACCGGAATGCAAGGCGGCTCACACCGGCCTGTTGGCCGAAACCACGGTCACTCGTCCGTAATCTGACCTCCAGACTGCGCGGGAACACCCCGGCTTAGGCTGGTGTTTGTACTCGTGCCGACGAAATCGGCAGAAAGGCTCCCATGACCTCCTCAGCCACGGTGCACGACCTGATCATTATCGGATCCGGTCCCGCCGGCTACACCTCCGCCGTTTATGCGGCGCGCGCGCAACTGAAGCCGCTGGTGTTCGAAGGCACCCAGTTCGGCGGAGCACTCATGACCACCACGGAGGTGGAGAACTACCCGGGCTTCCGCGACGGCATCACCGGCCCGGAACTGATGGACCAGATGCGCGAGCAGGCGCTGCGGTTCGGGGCCGACCTCCGCATGGAGGACGTCGACGCCGTCTCGCTCGACGGACCGATCAAGACCGTCACCGTCGGTGACGAGACGCACCAGGCTCGCGCCGTGATCCTCGCGATGGGCGCCGCGGCGCGCCACCTCGGCGTGCCCGGCGAAGAGGGGCTGATCGGCATGGGCGTGAGCACCTGTGCCACCTGCGACGGGTTCTTCTTCCGCGACCAGGACATCGTGGTTGTCGGCGGCGGCGACTCGGCGATGGAGGAGGCCACCTTCCTCACCCGGTTCGCCCGCAGCGTCACCGTGGTACACCGCCGCGAGGAATTCCGTGCCTCGCGCATCATGCTCGACCGCGCGCGCGCCAACGAGAAGATCACCTTCATGCTCAACACGACCGTCACCCAGATCGAGGGCGATCCCAAGGTCACCGGCGTGCGGCTTCGCGACACCGTGACCGGCGAGGAGTCGAAACTCGATGTCACCGGCGTGTTCGTCGCCATCGGGCACGATCCGCGTTCCGAGCTCGTGCGCGGACAGGTCCACCTCGACGAGGACGGATACGTGCTGACCGAAGGCCGAACCACCAACACCTCGCTCGAAGGAGTGTTCGCCGCGGGCGACTTGGTCGACCGCATCTACCGACAGGCCATCACCGCCGCGGGCAGCGGCTGTGCGGCCGCCATCGACGCCGAGCGCTGGCTCGCCGAACACAGCGCGGGGCCGGACGACGAAGAGACCTCAGTACCGATCTGATAGGAGCACCACCATGGCCGACACCACATCCAAGTCCTCTGGATCTTCGACGGTCGCCGTCACCGACGACTCGTTCTCCAGCGAAGTGCTGTCCAGTAGCACCCCCGTGCTGGTCGACTTCTGGGCGACCTGGTGCGGCCCATGCAAGATGGTCGCCCCGGTGCTCGAGGAGATCGCCCGCGACAAGGCCGGCCAGTTGACGGTCGCCAAGCTCGACGTCGACGCCAACCCGGCCACCGCGCGTGACTTCCAGGTCGTGTCGATTCCGACGATGATCCTGTTCAAGGACGGCGCCCCGGTCAAGCGGATCGTCGGCGCAAAAGGCAAGGCCGCGCTGCTGCGCGAACTCGCTGACGTGGTCTAACGCCGCCGATCGGCGACCAGACACCGGCCTGGGCTTTTCTCGATTCGCCCAAGCGTCTGCGACAATTTGGCATAGCAACCTGTCGGCGCACGCCGCTGACAACTGTGACCGAAAGGCCGCCCATGTCGAGTCTGCGTCGCGGTGACCGCGGGGGTGCGGTCACCGAGATCCGGGCTGCGTTGTCGTCGTTGGGGATGATCGACAGTCCCGACGCCGAGATCACCACCGGAAAGCACGTCGCGCTCGATGCGTTCGACGACGAACTCGACCACGCGGTGCGCGCATTCCAGCAGCACCGCGGGCTGCTGGTCGACGGAATCGTCGGTGAGGCGACCTATCGTGCACTGAAGGAGGCGTCGTATCGCCTCGGTGCGCGCACGCTCAATCACCAGTTCGGCGCGCCCATGTACGGCGACGACGTCGCGACGCTTCAGGCCAGGCTCCAGGACCTCGGGTTCTACACCGGTCTGGTCGATGGGCATTTCGGTCTGCAAACCCACAACGCGCTGATGTCGTACCAGCGTGAGTACGGGCTGTATCCGGACGGCATCTGCGGCCCGGAAACGTTGCGGTCGCTGTACTTTCTCGGCTCACGCGTCACCGGCGGGTCGCCGCACGCGATCCGCGAGGAGGAACTGGTCCGAAGCTCGGGGCCGCGGCTGTCCGGTAAGCGGATCATTATCGATCCTGGCCGCGGCGGCTCCGATCACGGGCTGATCATGCAGGGACCCGAAGGCCCGATCAGCGAAGCAGACATCCTGTGGGACTTGGCAAGTCGGCTCGAAGGCCGGATGACGGCGATCGGGATGGAGACGTTCCTGTCCCGGTCGGCCAACCGAGCGCCGATCGACGCCGAACGCGCCGCAACCGCCAATACGGTGGGCGCCGATCTGATGATCAGCCTGAGGTGCGCCACCCAGGCCAGCCCGGCCGCCAACGGCGTCGCGTCGTTTCACTTCGGCAACTCGCACGGCTCGGTGTCGACCATCGGCCGTAACCTCGCCGACTTCATTCAGCGAGAAGTGGTGGCGCGCACCGGATTACGTGACTGCCGCGTGCACGGACGGACGTGGGATCTGCTGCGGCTGACCCGGATGCCCACCGTTCAGGTCGACGTCGGGTACATCACCAACCCGCACGACCGCGACATGCTGGTGTCGGCGCCTGCGCGTGACTCGATCGCCGAGGGCATCCTCGCCGCGGTAAAGCGCCTTTATCTACTCGGCAAAAACGACCGTCCGACAGGCACATTCACGTTCGCCGAGCTACTGGCTCACGAGCTGTCGGTGGAGCAGGCCGGCCGCGCGGTTCAGTAGCAGGGGCTCGATCCCGCCCCGACCGGCTGCTGCAGCTGGGCGCTCTCGAGCAGCCGCTCCAGAGCGGCCTCGACGTCGGCCTTCCACCCCAAGCCCTGTTCGAGTTCGAGGCGCAGCCGCGGGAAGTACCGATGCTGAGTGACGACGACGAAGCCGGCGTCCTGCAACAGGTCGGCGTCCAGGACGCACTGGTCCACCGAGCAGTCCCCCAGCACATCGACGACGGGCTTGATGTCCGGCGGCACCGCCCGTGGGTCGAGCAGCTCGGCGACCTCCGATGTCCGACCGAACGCCTCGAGCGCCCGCGCGCCGCGGCGGACGAGGTCGCCGACAACCGCCGC
Organism: Mycobacterium deserti; assembly: GCF_025345615.1. Classification (GTDB taxonomy): domain Bacteria; phylum Actinomycetota; class Actinomycetes; order Mycobacteriales; family Mycobacteriaceae; genus Mycobacterium; species Mycobacterium deserti. The sequence continues at coordinate 66,856 of NZ_JAODWD010000006.1, read as the reverse complement.
GATCAAGGTGCGCGGAAGCACGTCGGCGGCGTCACCGGGCTCCACACCCATCGAGGTCAACAGAACGGCGTCGGCGCTGACTGGGCCGGACGGGAAGTGCCGCGCGCGCGGCACCGCGGTGGGCGGGGCATAGAACGCATAGCCCAGACACGTCGCGTCGTCGAGCAGCTCTTGCGGCGGGCCGTCGTCGTCACCACCTGCACACTCGACCGCGACCTGACCGCACGATCCCCACTCGAGCATGACCATCGACAGCCACGCTTCCTTCTCGAATTCGGGATCGGAGAGATGCGCGTCGGCGGTAGCGGACGGCTCCATCTCCCAGTACACGCATCTGCGTGCATGCTTGGGCAGCTGCTCGAAGGCTTCGAGCCGCAGGGGTGTGGTTCGTGCTGGCACTAAACTCCCCGTGGTTCTCGCGGTGCTGAAGTGCACGGCTGCCACTTCAGGATAGAAGGGCGCGGCGACGTGCGTCCGAATTCGACGCGCCGAATCCCGGCGTTCCACGCCGAGCGCGAAAGATGTTGATGCACAGAGCTTTCCGCCTTCTGGTCTCGCGCGCTGCCGCCGACAGCTCGGTGTATGTCACAGTGACGTAATTACCGCGGGTGGTAGGTCAGCCCTTCTCCGCGCTCATCAAGTCCACGATGCGCTGTAGGTCGTCGACCGACCCGAACTCGACGACGATCTTGCCTTTACGTTTGCCGAGACTGACCGTCACCCGGGTGTCGAACGCCGTCGAGAGGCGCTCAGCAACATCCTGCAGGCCCGGCATGTGAATGGGCTTGCGCTTCGGGTTCGGCGGGGCGGCGGGCCCGGCGCGATTCGCCAGGGTGACTGCTTCCTCGGTGGCCCGCACCGACAGTCCCTCGGCGATGATGCGCGCCGCCAGTTCCTCCTGCTGTTCGGGTCCACCTTCGAGCGACAGCAGTGCCCGTGCGTGCCCGGCCGACAGAACGCCGGCGGCCACCCGACGCTGCACGGGGATGGGGAGCCGCAGCAGCCGGATCATGTTCGAGATGAGCGGCCGAGACCGTCCGATGCGGGCGGCGAGTTCGTCGTGGGTGACGCCGAACTCGTCGAGCAACTGTTGGTAGGCCGCGGCCTCTTCCAGAGGGTTCAGTTGGACGCGGTGGATGTTCTCCAGCAGCGCGTCGCGGAGCATGCTGTCGTCGGCGGTCTCGCGGACGATCGCCGGGATCGCCGTGAGGCCGGCCTGTTGTGACGCGCGCCAGCGGCGCTCCCCCATGACCAGTTGGTAGCGCGGCGCGCCCTGCTCGGTGGCCGGCAGCGCCCGCACCACGATCGGCTGCATGAGCCCGAACTCGCGGATGGAGTGGACGAGTTCGGACAGGGCCTCGTCATCGAAGACCTGGCGCGGCTGACGCGGGTTCGGCTCGATCGTCGACGGGTCGATCTCGCGGTACACCGCGCCGACCGCACTGGCCTCCGGTGGTGGGGCGCCCGTGCCGCCGCCGAGGACGACATCGGCGGCCGCGGCGCCCATCGTCGGCCCGAGCGACGACGCGTCGCCATCGGCCGGGCCGGTGGGAATGAGCGATGCCAGCCCGCGGCCGAGGCCGCTGCGCTTGCGGGTGGGGTTGGTCATTGGTGCAGTCTCCTCTGGCCCGGCTGTCTGCTCTTCGCGCGAGTGCTCATCGCCGCTCCGCGATCTCACGGCTCGCATCGAGATAGCTCATCGCCCCGCGTGAGCCGGGGTCGTAGTCGAGGATCGTCATGCCATAGCCGGGCGCCTCGGACACCTTGACGCTGCGTGGGATGACGGTTCGCAAAACCTTCTCGCCGAAGTGTGCCCGAACATCCTCGGCCACTTGGTCGGCCAGCCGCGTGCGGCCGTCGTACATCGTCAGAATCACGGTTGTCACTTCGAGGTCGGGATTGAGGTGCGACTTCACCATCTCGATATTGCGCAACAACTGGCCCACACCTTCGAGGGCGTAGTACTCGCATTGAATGGGGATCAGCACCTCGGGTGCGGCGACGAGCGCGTTGATGGTCAACAGGCCCAGCGAGGGTGGGCAGTCGATGAAGACGTAATCGAAGTCGTAGTTCTGGATGCCGGACAGCGCGGTGCGCAGGCGGCCCTCCCGCGCGACCATGCTGACCAACTCGATCTCGGCGCCGGCCAGATCGATCGTCGCCGGCACACAGAACAGGCGCTCGCTGTGCGGGCTGCGCTGAATCGCATCGTTTAGCGGAATCTCACCGATCAGCACCTCGTACGACGACGGCGTGCCCTCGCGATGCTCGACCCCGAGCGCAGTACTCGCATTGCCCTGTGGGTCGAGATCGACGACCAGCACCTGGAGTCCTTGCAGGGCGAGCGCCGCGGCCACGTTGACTGCGGTCGTCGTCTTGCCGACACCGCCCTTCTGGTTGGCGATCGTGAAGATCCGCTGCCGGGCCGGCCGCGGCAGACCGCTCTTCGCGGCGACGTCCAGCAGGCGCACCGCCCGTTCGGCCTCGGCTCCAATCGGGGTGTCCACGACGGCCTCGCTCCACGGCGCGGCGGCGACGGCTTCGCCTTTCCAGTTCCCTCCCCCTGCGCTCGTGCGCGATGTTTCACGTGAAACATCTGCATCGCCTGGTACCCCTTCGTGGGGTGTGCGGTCGTCCGGCACTGAACTCATCCTCGTCTCCCGCTGGTTGCTCGGCGCCTCGTCGGAGCCCCCCGCCGCGCCACCACCGCGGTTGCGGGTGGGTCCAAGTAGTCCGCGCAACATGTCATCACCCTTACATCGACTGCCCCCGCCGCCGTCATCACACGCCGGTGCTCGTGTACCTCGTCGGCCGCCCGCTCGCCTTTCAACGCGATCATCAGGCCGTCCGCCCGCAGCAGCGGCAAGCTCCAACTCGTCAATTTGTCGAGCGATGCCACCGCCCTCGACACGACCGCGTCCACCTCCCCCACTTGTTCCCGCACCCCGCGATCCTCCGCTCGTCCCCGGACCACCGTCACGCTCAGCCCGAGCGCGTCGACGGCTTCGCGCAGGAAGTCACTGCGGCGCAGCAGAGGTTCGATGAGCGTGACTCGGCAGTCGGGCCGAGCCATCGCCAACGGTATCCCGGGCAGGCCTGCGCCACTACCGATGTCGGCAACTCGGGCGTCTGGCTGGAGCAATTCGGCGATGGCGGCGCTGTTGAGGATGTGCCGGTCCCAGAGACGGCCGACTTCACGCGGTCCGATGAGGCCGCGTTCGACGCCGGCCCCGGCCAGGATCTCGGCATACCTGCGGGCGTCACCTACCCGCGCTCCGAACAAGGCGTCGGCCGCCGGTGGCGCCGCCGGCACCTCGTCATGTTTCACGTGAAACATCCTTCGAAGACTCCAGGGCGCCGAGCGGCGACGCGCACGAACTACACAGATGTAACTTCAGTCGATCAGCACGACGACGCGGCGCGACGGCTCCACGCCCTCGCTCTCGCTGTGCACACCCTCCACAGCGGCCACCGCGTCGTGCACGATCTTGCGCTCGAAGGGCGTCATCGGGGCGAGCTCTTCACGGTCCCCGGTCTCGAGCACCCGGCGCGCCACCTTCTCGCCCAGCGCGGCCAGTTCGTCGCGGCGACGCCGGCGCCACCGCGCGATGTCGAGCATCAGCCGGCTGCGCTCGCCGGTCTTCTGGTGGACCGCCAACCGAGTCAACTCCTGCAGCGCATCAAGCACCTCGCCCTTGCGCCCGACAAGCTTGTTCAGATCAGTCCCGCCGTCGATGCTCACCACCGCTCGGTCGCCCTCTACGTCGAGATCAATGTCCCCATCGAAGTCGAGCAGATCCAACAACTCCTCGAGGTAGTCTCCGGCGATCTCGCCCTCGGCAACGAGGCGGTCCTCCATGTCCTCCTCGCCCGGCTCCGCACTCGTCGCGGTGTCGGGTGAAGTCGTGTCCTCGTCCGTGAGGCGTTCGGTCGTGTCGGCGTCTGTCATGCCTGTCTCTCTTTCGTCCGCCGGTGGGGAACCGGGTTATCGCTTGCGCTTCTTCGGCCGCGCGCCCGGCCGCGGGGACGCGCCGGGTCGCGGTGTGCGGTTGCCCGCACCCGACGTCGTCCTGCCGTTGCCGTTGTTCGTCGCCGGCTTGGCATCTGGTGGCACGTCCAGTGCCGAATCGTCCGCTGCACTGTCGCTGACCTCGCTGCCGTCGCTCGACGTGATCTCGGCGGACGCCGGCTGGGTCTTGGAACGCTGCTTCTTGGGCTTGGCGCCCGGCGGGGGTGCGTTCTGCGCCCGCCGCTCTTGAGCTTCGCGCTTCTTCTCTTCTTCCTCTTTTTCGATCTTGCCGAACACGTAGTGCTGCTGACCGAACGTCCAGATGTTGTTGGCGAGCCAGTACATGATCACCGCCAGCGGCAGGAACGGGCCGCCGACGACAACGCCGAGCGGGAAGACGTACAGCGCCAGCTTGTTCATCATCGCGGTCTGGGGGTTGGCCGCCGCTTCCGGACTCTGCCGCGCCACCGACGCCCTGCTGTTGAAGTAGGTCGCGACGCCGGCCAGGATCATGAACGGCACACCGACCGCGATCACCGCGGGCCGGTGGAATTCGGTGAACGCCTCGAGCCCGTGCTGCTGAATCATGGTGGCGCCCAGCGGTGCGCCGAACAGGTGGGCGTCCAGGAAGTGCCCCACGTCGGTCGCGCTGAACACGTAGTTGCCGAGCGACCTGTTCTCCTCTACCGACAGGCCGAGCCGGCCGATGCCGGTCTGGGTTCGGTTGAAGGACATCAGCACGTGATAAAGCCCGAGGAACACCGGGATCTGGGCGAGCATCGGTAGGCAGCCGAGGATCGGGTTAAAGCCGTGTTCGCGTTGCAGCTTCTGCATCTCCAACGCCATGCGCTGGCGGTCCTTGCCGTACTTCTTTTGCAAGGCCTTGATCTGCGGCTGCAACTCCTGCATCTGCCGCGTGGTGCGGATCTGCCGGACGAACGGCTTGTAGAGGATCGCGCGCAGCGTGAACACGAGGAACATCACCGACAGCGCCCAGGCGAAGAAGTTGTCGGGCCCGAGGAGGAAGGCGAACGCCTTGTACCAGACCCACATGATCGCCGACACCGGGTAGTAGATGATGTCGAGGCTGAACCAGTTAAACACGCGTCTCGCTTCCTGATCGCGATGCCGGGGTGGCCCCCGCATCGTCTGCGGCGTCCGCCGAGAACTCGGATCCGGGTGCACTCGTCTCGTGCGCGTCAGCGCACCGCTCGGGTATCGGGTCCCATCCTCCCTCATGCCACGGTCCGCATTTCAGCAGCCGCACGAGGGCAAGCCACCCGCCTTTGAGCAGGCCGTGCTCCCCCAGGGCGTCGACTGCGTACTGGCTACAAGTAGGTGTGAACCGGCACGTGGGCAATCGCAACGGCGAGATGGTGTGCCGGTACAGCTGGATGACGTAGATCAGACCGCGCGCAGCCGTCGAGCCGAGCCGACCTCTCATCGGTCTGCTCCCGGCTTGGGTCGGGTCCGTCGCAGGGCGGTTCGCAGTTGTTCTTCCAGCCGAGCCGAAATCGCGTGCCGACTACCCGGCAACGCGCGAATCACGACACGGTCGGTTGGCTCGAGTTCGGCGATCAAGGGCCGGGCCACATGCCGCAGGCGACGGGCGACCCGATGCCGCTGCACCGCGTTGCCGACCGATTTCGAGACCACCAGACCGATCCGCGGTCCATCGCGGGTATTGGCACGACGCAGCGCGTGCACGACGAGATCGGGCTGCACCGCGCGCATCCCTTGACTGACCGTGGCACCGAAATCCGCCGACCGCGTCATCCGGTACCGCGCCGGAAGCACCGCGCTAGACCCGGGTCACGCAGTGAGCTTGCGGCGACCCTTAGTGCGCCGGCTCGACACGATCGCCCGGCCTGCCCGGGTCCGCATCCGCAACCGGAAGCCGTGCACCCGCGAACGGCGCCGGTTGTTCGGCTGAAAAGTCCGCTTGCCCTTGGCCACGGCTGTCTCTCCTTGTTTGCATCTGACATCCGCACCTCACCCCGTCGACACTCATGCGGGTGGGGACGCGATTGCCGTTGGTAAGCTCGTCCGTCTCGCTAACCGGCGCGGGCTCCAGGTGAACCTGGGCGCAGCCGTATCGCCACGTGCGGGCGACTGTTCGAGGGTACTGACGAGATTTCGCTGGGTCAAACCTCGTCCGGGCCGTCACCCGCGCCCCCCGAAAACTTCACTTCCGCCACAGCCGTCACGGCATTTGAGAGCCGCTTCCAGAACCCTCAGAAATGTTGCAGAACGGTTGGCACTCGCACAGAAAACTGTTAGCTTCTGCCAATGCCGTTTCCACAAGGATCGGCGCCAGACAACGAAGCGGGGACGCCCAACTCGGTCGCGAGCCCACAGTGTGCACCATCACTGTGACGAGCCCCGGCCCGCGGCGTCCTTGCAAGGTAGACAACTGAGCGACGGCGACTGTTCTCTCCACAGGCTGTGGATAACCATGTGGACAGTTCGTCATCGTTCCTTTGGTCGTCTCCGACCAGCTCTGAGGGGGTAGTGCGTCTTTGACAGCTGACCCCGACCCCCCGTTCGTCGCCGTTTGGAACACCGTCGTTGCCGAGCTGAACGGCGAGGCCCCGATCACCGGCGCGCACAACGGCGAGTCTCGAGAGTCGCAGGTCCCCACGCTCACCCCGCAGCAAAGAGCCTGGCTGAAGATGGTCAAGCCGTTGGTCATCACCGAAGGGTTTGCTCTCCTGTCGGTACCGACCCCATTTGTCCAGAACGAGATCGAGCGGCACCTGCGCGAGCCGATCATCACCGCGTTGAGCCGACAGCTGGGGCAGCGCATCGAACTCGGGGTGCGGATCGCCGCGCCCGGTACCGAGGACAGCGACGACACCTTCAACGGCTCGGCCGGCGGTGCACCCGCCCTCGAGCCCGATGAGGTCGACGAAGACTCCGAAGCCCGCGCGAGCGCGGAGGAGAGTTGGCCGACGTACTTCTCCGGACGGGCCCAGCATGGCGCGGCCGGCGAAGCCACCGCGGTCAATCTCAACCGCCGCTATACGTTCGACACCTTCGTCATCGGCGCATCGAATCGGTTCGCTCACGCTGCGACCCTCGCGATCGCCGAGGCGCCGGCCCGGGCCTACAACCCGCTCTTCATCTGGGGCGAGTCCGGCTTGGGCAAGACGCACCTGTTGCACGCCGCCGGTAATTACGCCCAGCGACTGTTTCCCGGCATGCGCGTCAAGTACGTGTCGACCGAGGAATTCACCAACGACTTCATCAACTCGCTGCGCGACGACCGCAAAGCGTCTTTCAAACGCAGCTACCGCGACATCGATGTGCTGCTCGTCGACGACATCCAATTCATCGAGGGCAAGGAAGGCATCCAGGAGGAGTTCTTCCATACCTTCAATACGCTGCACAACGCCAACAAGCAGATCGTCATCTCCTCGGATAGGCCGCCCAAACAACTGGCCACGCTCGAGGACCGGCTGCGAACCCGGTTCGAGTGGGGCCTGATCACCGACGTCCAGCCGCCGGAGCTCGAGACCCGCATCGCGATTCTGCGTAAGAAGGCGCAGATGGATCGGCTCGACGTCCCCGACGACGTGCTCGAGTTGATCGCCAGCAGCATTGAACGCAACATCCGCGAACTCGAGGGCGCACTCATCCGAGTCACCGCATTCGCGTCGCTGAACAAGACGGCGATCGACAAGTCGCTCGCCGAGATCGTGTTGCGCGATCTGATCTCGGACGCCTCCACGATGCAGATCAGCACCGCGGCGATCATGGCCGCCACAGCCGAGTACTTCCAGACCTCCATCGACGAGCTGCGCGGGCCCGGCAAGACCCGCGCGCTGGCACAGTCGCGCCAAATCGCGATGTATCTCTGCCGCGAACTCACCGACCTTTCCCTGCCGAAGATCGGCCAGGCGTTCGGCCGCGATCACACCACAGTCATGTACGCCGAGAAGAAGATCCGCGGCGAAATGGCCGAGCGACGCGAGGTGTTCGATCACGTGAAGGAACTCACGACGCGCATTCGTCAGCGTTCCAGGCGCTGATTCGGTACTTCCTCTACATCTTCTGGCGCCGAATTTCAGAAAAACTTTCGCACCGTCGGTACCTCTTGTCACACCCGCGGCCTGTGCACACCGGTGTGGACAACTTGGGATCAACTACCCCCGGTGGCGCACTGTCCTACACAACCCGGCCCGTCTCCACAGACGATGCGCGCCGCGACACCGACGATCCACAGCGCACTCACATCACGACACGCTTGTCGTGCAGCGCCGACACCCGTTCATCCCCAGTGTCCACAGCCCCTAATACTGTTGCTTGTAAATCTCCGTAGATTGTTCTTTGAAGAAGCCTGTTGGGGACACATCGATCCCATGGGCGCAGACACCGTCGATGACGCCGGATGTCAGGGCTATCGATTAGCTTTCAAGTTGGCACGGAAAGCTCTACGGTGATTCAGCGGAACCGATACGGTCCTCCCGACGCATCGCTGAGAGGCGTGGTGAGACACCGGGAAACCGCTGATTAGCGCTTGTTGTGGTATTGATCGAAGGGACCCTATGGACGTGGCGACGACAACGGTTGGTCCCACCGATTTGAAGTTTCGCCTGGTTCGCGAGGACTTCGCCGACGCGGTTGCGTGGGTGGCTCGTAATCTGCCGACCAGGCCTACCGTTCCGGTCTTGGCGGGTGTTCTGCTCACCGGCTCCGACGAGGGCCTGACCATCTCCGGCTTCGACTACGAAGTGTCGGCCGAGGTGCAGGTCGCCGCCGAAATCGCCTCGCCGGGAAGCGTTTTGGTGTCCGGTCGGCTGTTGTCCGACATCACCCGTGCCTTGCCGGCCAAACCCGTCGACGTCAGCGTCGAAGGCACCCGCGCAGCACTGACCTGCGGCAGCGCCAGATTCTCGCTGCCGACCATGGCGGTGGAGGACTATCCGGCGCTGCCGTCACTGCCCGACGAAACCGGTGTGATTTCGTCGCAGTTGTTCGCCGAGGCCATCGGACAGGTGGCCGTGGCGGCAGGGCGTGACGACACGTTGCCGATGCTCACCGGCATTCGCGTTGAAATCTCCGGTGAGAAGGTCGTTTTGGCAGCCACCGACAGATTCCGCCTTGCGGTTCGCGAATTGACCTGGTCCACCACGTCGGCCGACATCGAGGCTGCGGTGCTGGTGCCGGCCAAGACGTTGTCCGAAGCCGCCAAGGCGGGGTCCGACGGGGCTGACGTGCACCTGGCCCTCGGCTCGGGATCGGCCGTCGGCAAGGAGGGTCTGCTCGGCATCCGCAGCAACGGCAAACGCAGCACGACCCGTCTGCTGGACGCCGAGTTCCCGAAATTCCGTCAGCTCCTTCCTGCCGAGCACACCGCGGTGGCGACCATCGGGGTCGCCGAACTGACCGAAGCGATCAAACGTGTGGCGCTGGTCGCCGACCGTGGCGCGCAGATCCGCATGGAGTTCGCCGACGATGTTCTCCGGTTGTCGGCCGGCGCCGACGACGTCGGTCGCGCCGAGGAGGATCTGCCTGTCGAGTTCTCCGGTGACCCGTTGACCATCGCATTCAATCCGACGTACCTGACAGACGGGTTGGGGTCGCTGCACTCAGAGCGGGTCGCGTTCGGTTTCACGACACCCAGCCGCCCGGCGGTGTTGCGTCCGGCGAGTGAGGACAGCGCAACTGACGGTGCGGGGCCGTTCCCCGCCGCGCAGACGGACTACGTGTACCTGTTGATGCCGGTGCGCCTTCCCGGCTGACCGGCCGATGCGCACGCGAGGAGCACGGCGGTAACCCGCCACGAGAGGGGCGCACATGCAATTGGGGCTGGTCGGCTTGGGCAAGATGGGCTTCAACATGCGCGAGCGCCTGCGCGAAGGCGGGCATGAAGTCATCGGCTACGACCCTCGGCCGGAAGTCACCGATGTGCCGACTCTGGGCGCGCTCGCCGAAGCGCTCGACGCACCGCGCACGGTATGGGTGATGGTGCCGTCGGGGCCTGTCACCGATCAGACCATCGTCGCGTTGGCCGACGTGATGAGCCCCGGCGACCTGGTCATCGACGGCGGAAACTCGCGCTTTACCGAAGATGGCCGGCATGCGAAATTGTTGGCCGACAAGGGAATTGCGTTCATCGACGCCGGCGTGTCCGGTGGTATCTGGGGATTGACCGAGGGCTACGGGCTGATGGTCGGCGGCAGCGACGACAACGTCGCGCGGGCGATGCCGATTTTCGAGACGCTGCGCCCGCCGGGACCGCGGGAGGACGGCTTCGTGCACGCAGGCCCGGTCGGTGCAGGACACTTCGCCAAGATGGTGCACAACGGCGTGGAGTACGCCTTGATGACCGCTTACGCAGAGGGTTACGAGATGTTGGCCGCCGAGGATCTGATCAAGGATCCGCAGGCGGTGTACCAAGCCTGGAGCAACGGCACGGTGGTGCGATCGTGGCTGCAAAAACTCCTGGCCAAGGCGCTCAAAGAGGATCCCGGCTTCGACCAGATCTCCGGCTACACCGAGGATTCCGGGGAGGGTCGGTGGACGGTAGAGGAAGCCATCCGACTACGGGTGCCGGTGCCGGGCATCGCCGCTTCGTTGTTCGCGCGCTTCCTGTCGCGCCAGGATGATTCACCGACCATGAAGGCGGTGGCGGCGCTGCGCAACCAATTCGGTGGCCACGCGGTCAAACGCATCAGCGAATCGGGCTAGTGGTGCACGTCCGGCATCTGGGATTGCAGGACTTCAGGTCGTGGGCGCGGGTCGACCTCGACTTGGAACCCGGCCGGACGGTGTTCGTCGGCCCGAATGGTTTCGGCAAAACCAATCTGGTTGAGGCGCTGTGGTATTCGTCGACCCTTGGCTCTCATCGCGTCGGCACCGACGCGCCGTTGATTCGCGCAGGTGCAGAGCGCGCGGTGGTCTCCACCATCGTCGTCAACGAGGGTCGCGAGCTTGCGGTGGATCTGGAGATCAACCCCGGCCGTGCGAACAAGGCACGGCTCAACCGCTCCCCCGTCCGCTCGGCCCGCGAAATTCTCGGTGCGCTGCGCGCGGTGTTGTTCGCGCCGGAGGATCTGTCGCTGGTGCGTGGCGACCCGGGCGAGCGACGTCGATACCTTGACGACTTGGCGACTGTCCGTCGACCACAAGTCGCGGCGGTCCGCGCCGACTACGACAAGGTGTTGCGCCAGCGCACGGCGCTCTTGAAAACCGCGGCGGGTGCGCGGTACCGGGGCGACCGCAGCGTACTGGACACACTTGATGTCTGGGACGGGCATCTCGCTGTCAACGGTTCCCAACTGATCGCCGCGCGCGTCGAGCTGGTCAATCAGCTGGCACCGGAGGTCGAGAAGGCCTACCAACTCCTCGCTCCCGCGTCGCGACCGGCTTCGATCCGTTATCGCAGCGGCGTCGAGGTGGTTGAGCAAGAAGCCGCGGCGGGCACCGGTAGCGCCGAACTGTTCGAAGCCGCCCTCCTCGACGCGATGGCGCGTCGGCGCGACGCCGAACTCGAACGCGGTGTCTGCCTGGTGGGTCCGCACCGCGACGACCTCGAATTGCGGCTCGGCGACCAAACCGCGAAAGGTTTTGCCAGCCACGGGGAATCGTGGTCGATGGCGTTGGCGCTGCGACTCGCGGCGTATGAGTTGTTGCGCGCTGACGGCGGAGGCGATCCGGTGTTGCTGCTCGACGATGTGTTCGCCGAACTCGACAGCGCGCGCAGGCAGGCGCTGGCGAATGTCGCCGCCACGGCCGAGCAGGTGCTCGTCACCGCCGCTGTGCCTGACGACATTCCGGGTGACTGGGACGCGCGCAGGGTGGAGATCACGATGCGCGACGACGACAACGGCCGAATCTCGGAGGTACAGGAATGACCGAATCACCGGAACCCCCCGCGCACCTGGCGCACCTGAAGGGGATGGATCTGGTCCGGCGCACCCTCGAGGAGGCGCGCGGCGCCGCGCGCAGTCAAGGCAAGGACGTCGGCCGTGGCCGGTCGTCGATCCCGCGCAAGGTCGCGGGCAACAGCAGGCGGCGGTGGTCTGGGCCGGGCCCGGATTCGCGTGACCCGCAGGTGTTCGCCGCGGCGACGCGCGACCTGGCCCGTAGCCGCGGGTGGTCGGCGCGCGTGGCGGAGGGCGCGGTGTTCGGCAGGTGGCAGACGGTCGTCGGAGACCAGATCGCCTCGCACGCCACTCCCACAGCTCTGGACGAGGGTGTGCTAACGGTGTCCGCGGAGTCCACGGCGTGGGCGACCCAGCTGCGGATGGTGCAGGCGCAGCTTCTCGCCAAGATCGCCGCGGCGGTCGGCGACGGTGTCGTGAACAAGCTGAAGATCGTCGGCCCGGTGGCCCCGTCGTGGCGCAAGGGCAAGTACCACATCGCTGGCCGCGGGCCGCGCGACACGTATGGTTAGGGCTCGACGAGGTGGTTTCTCAGAGCCGCCAGAACGACGCGATCATAGTTCTCAAGCGTCCTGAGGCACCTAGTTCCGAGAAATTCCACAGGCGGCGCAAATAGGTGTGCAGAAACGCCGCCTCAGAATCGGTGCTGTGGGCCTCTGACGGTAGGATGGTCGCAGATCCGCAGACGGTCTCTCATCCGTCTCGCAAGCCTCCCGGCAAAAGACCAAGGAGAAGCGTCCAACGTGGCTGCCCAGAAGAAGAATGCTCCCAAGGAGTACGGCGCCGATTCGATCAAGGTCCTCGAAGGCTTGGAGGCGGTCCGGAAACGGCCGGGCATGTACATCGGCTCCACGGGCGAGCGCGGTCTGCACCATCTGGTCTGGGAGGTGGTGGACAACGCCGTCGACGAGGCGATGGCGGGCTTCGCCACTCGCGTCGACGTCCGGATTCTCGCCGACGGCGGGGTCCAGGTCACCGACGACGGCCGCGGCATCCCCGTGGCGATGCACTCGACCGGCATCCCGACCGTCGACGTCGTGATGACGGTTCTGCACGCCGGCGGCAAGTTCGAGCAGGGCGCCTACCAGGTGTCCGGTGGTCTGCACGGTGTGGGCGTGTCGGTGGTCAACGCATTGTCCACCCGCCTGGAAGCCGACATCTGCACCGACGGCTACGAGTGGTTTCAGTCCTACGACCGGTCGGTTCCGGGAACCCTCAAGCAGGGCCAGAAGACCAAGAAGAAGGGCACCACGATCCGGTTCTGGGCGGATCCGGACATCTTCGAGACCACGGTCTACGACTTCGAGACGATCGCCCGGCGCCTGCAGGAGATGGCATTCCTCAACAAGGGATTGACCATTGAACTCACCGATGAGCGGGTCACCCCCGAAGAGGTGGTCGACGACGTGGTCAGCGATCACGCCGAGGCGCCGAAGTCGGCGGAGGAGAAAGCCGCCGAGGCCGCGGCACCGCACAAGGTCAAGCACAGGGTGTTCCACTACCCCGGCGGCCTGGTCGATTTCGTCAAGCACATCAACCGGACGAAGTCGCCTATCCAGCCCAGCGTCATCGACTTCGACGGCAAGGGCGAGGGCCACGAGGTAGAGATCGCGATGCAGTGGAACGCCGGCTACTCCGAGTCGGTGCACACCTTCGCCAACACCATCAACACCCACGAGGGCGGCACCCACGAAGAGGGCTTCCGCGCGGCGCTGACATCGGTGGTCAACAGGTACGCCAAGGACAAGAAGCTGCTCAAGGACAAGGACCCCAACCTCAGCGGTGAGGACATCCGCGAGGGGCTGGCCGCGGTGATTTCGGTCAAGGTGTCCCAGCCGCAGTTCGAGGGCCAGACGAAGACGAAGCTCGGCAACACCGAGGTGAAGTCGTTCGTCCAGAAGATTTGCAACGAACAGATCGGCCACTGGCTCGAGGCAAATCCGGCGGAAGCGAAAACCGTTGTGAACAAGGCGGTCTCGTCAGCGCAGGCCCGTCTGGCCGCGCGCAAGGCCCGCGAGCTGGTCCGCCGCAAGAGCGCCACCGACATCGGCGGGCTGCCGGGCAAGCTGGCCGACTGCCGCTCCACCGATCCAAAGAAGTCGGAACTGTATGTGGTGGAGGGTGACTCGGCCGGCGGTTCGGCCAAGAGCGGGCGCGACTCGATGTTCCAGGCGATCCTTCCGCTGCGCGGCAAGATCATCAACGTCGAGAAGGCCCGCATCGACCGCGTGTTGAAGAACACCGAAGTCCAGGCGATCATCACCGCGCTGGGCACCGGCATCCACGACGAGTTCGACCTCAGCAAGCTGCGTTACCACAAGATCGTGTTGATGGCCGACGCCGACGTCGACGGCCAGCACATCTCGACGCTGCTGTTGACGCTGCTGTTCCGTTTCATGAAGCCGCTGATCGAGAACGGCCACGTGTTCCTGGCCCAGCCGCCGCTGTACAAGTTGAAGTGGCAGCGCAGCGAACCGGAGTTCGCCTACTCCGACCGCGAACGCGACGGCCTGCTCGAAACCGGCCGTGCTGCGGGCAAGAAGATCAACACCGAAGACGGCATCCAGCGCTACAAGGGCCTCGGCGAGATGGACGCCAAGGAACTGTGGGAGACCACCATGGACCCGTCGGTGCGGGTGCTCCGCCAGATCACGCTCGACGATGCGGCGGCGGCCGACGAACTGTTCTCAATTCTGATGGGTGAAGACGTCGAAGCACGTCGAAGCTTCATCACCCGCAACGCCAAAGACGTTCGCTTCCTGGATGTTTAGCGCGAAGCTCACCGACCCAACCAAGGACTCATCGAATGACTGACACCACGTTGCCGCCCGGCGACGAAGCCGGGGACCGCATCGAGCCGGTCGACATCCAGCAGGAGATGCAGCGAAGCTACATCGACTACGCGATGAGCGTCATCGTCGGGCGCGCCTTGCCCGAGGTGCGTGACGGTCTCAAGCCGGTGCATCGGCGCGTGCTCTACGCGATGTTCGACTCAGGTTTCCGGCCCGACCGCGGGCATGCGAAATCCGCGCGCTCCGTTGCCGAGACGATGGGCAACTACCACCCGCACGGCGACTCGTCGATCTACGACACCCTGGTCCGGATGGCCCAGCCCTGGTCGCTGCGGTACCCCCTGGTCGACGGCCAGGGCAACTTCGGCTCGCCCGGCAACGACCCGCCAGCGGCGATGCGCTACACCGAGGCGCGTCTCACGCCCCTGGCTATGGAGATGCTACGTGAAATCGACGAGGAGACAGTCGATTTCATTCCCAATTACGACGGTCGCGTCCAGGAACCGACGGTTCTGCCGAGCCGGTTCCCCAACCTGCTGGCGAACGGTTCGGGCGGCATCGCCGTCGGCATGGCCACCAACATGCCGCCGCACAACCTGCGCGAGCTCGCCGAAGCCGTGTACTGGTGCCTGGAGAATTTCGACGCCGACGAAGAGGCGACACTGGCCGCCGTCACCGAACGCGTCAAGGGCCCCGACTTCCCCACCCACGGTCTGATCGTCGGCTCACAAGGGATCAACGACACTTACACCACCGGCCGCGGGTCGATCCGGATGCGCGGCGTGGTGGAGATCGAGGAAGACTCCCGCGGCCGCACCGGCATCGTCATCACCGAACTGCCGTATCAGGTCAACCACGACAACTTCATCACCTCGATCGCCGAGCAGGTCCGCGACGGCAAGCTGGGCGGCATCGCCAACATCGAGGACCAGAGCAGCGACCGGGTGGGCCTGCGCATCGTCGTCGAGATCAAGCGCGATGCGGTGGCCAAGGTGGTGCTCAACAACCTCTACAAGCACACCCAGCTGCAGACCAGTTTCGGCGCGAACATGCTGTCCATCGTCGACGGCGTACCCCGCACGCTGCGGCTCGACCAGCTGATCCGCCACTACGTCAACCATCAGCTCGACGTGATCGTCCGGCGCACCACCTACCGGTTGCGCAAGGCCAACGAGCGCGCCCACATCCTGCGCGGTCTGGTCAAGGCGCTCGACGCGCTCGACGAAGTGATCGCGCTGATCCGGGCGTCGGAAACCGTCGACGTGGCGCGGCAGGGGTTGATCGAGCTGCTCGATATCGACGACATTCAGGCCCAGGCCATCCTCGACATGCAGTTGCGCCGCCTGGCGGCCCTGGAACGGCAGAAGATCGTCGACGACCTGGCCAAGATCGAGGCCGAGATCGCCGACCTCGAGGACATTCTGGCCAAGCCGGAGCGGCAGCGCGCCATCGTGCGTGACGAGCTCAAAGAGCTCGCCGACAAGTACGGCGACGACCGTCGCACCCGGATCATCCCGGCCGACGGCGACGTCGCCGATGAGGACCTGATCGCCCGCGAGGACGTCGTCGTCACCATCACCGAGACCGGCTACGCCAAACGCACCAAGACCGACCTGTACCGCAGCCAAAAGCGCGGCGGTAAGGGCGTGCAGGGCGCCGGCCTCAAGCAGGACGACATCGTCAACCACTTCTTCGTGTGCTCGACGCACGACTGGATCCTGTTCTTCACCACGCAGGGGCGGGTGTACCGCGCGAAGGCCTACGACCTGCCGGAGGCCTCGCGCACCGCGCGCGGCCAGCATGTGGCCAACCTGCTGGCGTTCCAGCCCGAGGAGCGCATCGCCCAGGTCATCCAGATCAGGACCTATGAGGACGCGCCGTATCTGGTCCTGGCCACCCGCAACGGGTTGGTGAAGAAGTCGAAGCTCACCGACTTCGACTCGAACCGCTCCGGCGGCATCGTGGCGGTCAACCTGCGCGATGGCGACGAACTGGTCGGCGCGGTGCTCTGCTCGTCCGACGACGACCTGCTGCTGGTCTCGGCCAAGGGCCAGTCGATCCGGTTCTCAGCAACCGATGAGGCGCTGCGTCCGATGGGACGCGCAACCTCCGGTGTGCAGGGCATGCGGTTCAACACCGACGACGAATTGTTGTCGCTCAATGTGGTGCGTCCGGACACGTATCTGCTGGTCGCGACGTCCGGCGGTTACGCCAAACGCACCGCGATCGAGGAGTACAGCCCGCAGGGCCGCGGCGGCAAAGGGATCCTGACGATTCAGTACGACAAGCGCCGTGGCAGTCTTGTTGGTGCGTTGATCGTTGATGACGACACAGAGTTGTATGCCATCACCTCGGGTGGGGGCGTCATCCGGACCGCGGCGCGCCAAGTCCGAAAGGCCGGGCGGCAGACCAAGGGTGTTCGGTTGATGAACCTGGGCGAGGGCACGACACTGATTGCCATCGCGCGCAACGCTGAGGAAGGCGACAGCACCGACGAGGTCAATACGGACCTCGGGGACTAGTCAGCCTCGGGAGAAGTGAGGAGCCGTAGGTGAGCTCACCGAACGAGCCGGGATATCCGCGTGCTGGTGACAGTCCAGGGGGCAACGGCTCCGTCCCCGGGTTGGGGCCGGCCCACGACGGCGGTTCACTCGGTAACGCCGCCACGCGCCGACCTGTCGGTGAGTCCGGCGACGTCCCGCCTTGGCAGCGCGGTCCCGCAGCGCGGGCGGCAGGGCAGACCAGGCGCGAGCCGGAACCGCCCACCAGAAGTGAGGCGGCGGCCAGAACCGAGGCGCCGCGCGGCGCCAGCGGTGAGGCACCGCGCCCGACCGGCGGTGGCGGGGGCCACTCCCCCGCCGTCGATGCGCGGCTGAACCGTTTTCTGTCCGGGAGTTCAGCGCCCACCCACGAGCAGGAGGCGCCCGCGCGCAGCGAGCGGCCCGAGGCGTATGCCAGTGAGCTGCCCGACCTGTCCGGGCCGACGCCCAGGCCGCGCAAGGCCACCCCAGATCGTCCGGCCCCGGAGCCGCCGAGCCGGCCCGCGACGGCGCCAACCGGCGGACGCATGCAGGTCGGCGCCCGTCCGCACGGCCCGGTGCGGGCCAGTATGCAGATCCGCCGGATCGACCCGTGGAGCACGCTGAAGGTGTCCCTGGTGCTGTCGGTCGCGCTGTTCTTCGTCTGGATGATCGCCGTGGCGTTCCTGTACCTGGTCCTCGGCGGAATGGGTGTGTGGAGCAAGCTGAACAGCAACGTCGGCGACCTGCTGACCAGTGCCAGCGGCAGCACCGGCGGTGAGTTGGTGTCCAGCGGCACCATCTTCGGCGGCGCAGCGCTGATCGGTCTGGTCAACATCGTGTTACTCACGGCGATGGCGACGATCGGGGTGTTCATCTACAACCTGACCACCGACATCGTCGGCGGGGTGGAAGTCACGCTCGCGGATCGGGACTGAACGCATCAGCGGTTTGGGTGGCGGCTTACCATTGCGGTAATCTCGTCGCTCGGCCATGCAGGCAGTACGGGGCTATAGCTCAGGCGGTTAGAGCGCTTCGCTGATAACGAAGAGGTCGGAGGTTCGAGTCCTCCTAGCCCCACGGAAGGGTCACACATGAGGCAGTTGCTTCTGCTCTCCGCTGGGATCGCCGCGGTCCTCGCCGTCGCGGTCTGGCGGTCGCGCCACGGCGTCGAGGTGTGGCACGCGGCGGCCGACATACCGGCCTGACCCAAGGGGCCTTAGCTCAGTTGGTAGAGCGCTACCTTTGCAAGGTAGATGTCAGGAGTTCGATTCTCCTAGGCTCCACTCCTGTTGTTATCGGGTGTTCGAAAACACCTCTGCGCCTTACGGTTTGGGCGTCACCTCGACACTAGGCGGGCGCGGTGACGGCTCCGGTTGCATCGAGCGGCGGATGATCGAGAACGCGGCCGCTCCGCCGGCCAGGACCACAACGCCTGCGGCGATGACGACCAGCGGATGGCGCCGCCGCTTACTGCGAGCCTTCTGCAGCGCCGCGGGAAGACTCGCCACGACTTCCTGCGCAGCGGCCAGTTCGGCCGCGATGGTCTCTTGCGCCGCGACCAGCTGATCGCTGACACGGCCCCGGCGGTACCGGTTGCTCACCCATGACGCCGACGACTGGGCGCCATCGATGCCGAGCCCCAAGGCGCCGCGGGTCACGTCCACCGGACCCACGGCGGTGTATTTCAGGCCGCGGGCCAGCCGCTGGCTCGGGGACAACCGGAGATCCGCCTTTGTGCTCATGCACACCTCTTCTGCAGCCGGGGAAGGAATCGATACCAGCCTGCCATCATCGCCGAGGAAGCGGTGCGGTGTTGAGCACCGAAGCGGGCGTGGCACACTGACTTCCCGTGACGAGCCCCATTCAGACAGCGACTGCAACGCTGCACACCAACCGCGGTGACATCAAGATTGCGCTCTTCGGAAACCACGCCCCCAAGACCGTGGCCAACTTCGTCGGACTGGCCCAGGGCACCAAGGACTACAGCAGCGAGAACGCCTCAGGTGGCGTGTCCGGACCGTTCTACGACGGCGTGATCTTCCATCGCGTCATCGAGGGTTTCATGATCCAGGGCGGCGACCCGGCCGGCACCGGCAGCGGCGGCCCGGGATACGAGTTCGCCGACGAGTTCCATCCCGAGCTCCAGTTCGACCGGCCGTATCTGCTCGCGATGGCCAACCGGGGCCCGGGCACCAACGGCTCGCAGTTCTTCATCACGGTGGGCAAGACGCCGCACCTGAACCGCAAGCACACGATCTTCGGTGAGGTCGTCGACCCCGAATCTCAGAAAGTGGTCGATGCGATCGCCACGACCGAGACCGACCGTCGGGACCGTCCTACCGATCCGGTGGTCATCGACTCGATCACCATCGCCTGAGGGCTCAGGAGCCGGCGTAACCGGCCGCGGTGAGGGCGTCCAGAACGTTCAACGGATCGGTGCCCAAGTCCCATCGGGTGAACACCAGCAGGTGATCCTCTGCGGTGTCGATCTCGAGTAGCCGCACTGTGCGCGCGATCCGTCGGAACTCGGTGATGCGGATCCGCCTGATGTCGTCGGGTCGCAGCACGGTCGTGGAGAACCATCCGCGGCTCAACAATCCCCCGTCGGTGATTGCCAGTTTCGGCTGTGCGCGCCACGACAGGAACGCGAAGGCGAGCAAACCCGCCGCGGCGACGCCCAGCAGAACACGGCCCGGCGGGTCTGTGATCAGCGTCACATCGACGACAGCCAAGATAAGTCCGGCTATGCCGCACGCGATGATGCCGCCGGCAGGCGGACTCCACTCAGTTTGCTGCATTGAAGCTCAACACCCATTTACCGTTGCTAATGAGGTTATCCACAGGTGCTATCCCCAATGGGGATGAATCACATCCGTGTGATCCGATGACCGCGAGGTTGCCAGCCGGGTAACGCGCGGAGGACAACTTGAATTCATCGCGCGGGTAAACCCGGTCAGCGCCAACGCATCGTGAGCAACAGCCCGGTGATCATGAAGGCAAACGCGATCGCGTAGTTCCACGGGCCGAGATCGGCCATAAACGGAATCGCCGAGGACGCCAGCTGGAACACCAGCAGCCAGACCAAGCCGATCAGCATCAGGCTGATGAACAACACCACGAACCAGGTGCTCGACGGCCCGGCCTTGACCTTGACCGGGGTGCGGCTCACGGCGCTGATCGTGAAGTCGTTCTTCTTGCGAACCTTGGACTTGGGCATGGGTACCTTCGACAATTCAGTGCGACGATGTAGTTGCGAGCCTATCGCAGGCAGCGCGGCAGGAGAGCATCCGATGGACCAGCAACGGCAATCTTTGTGGCGCTTCGGCGTGCCGGTGGTGTGCTTGTCGGCCGGGCTGCTCCTCGCCGCCACACACGACGTCTCGGGCGGCGACGACATTCGCCGCAGCGACGCGCCGCGCCTGGTCGACCTGGTCCGCGAAACCCAGCAGTCGGTGGACCGGCTCACCGCTCAGCGCGACGCGTTGAGCGCGACCATGGACAGCCATCACGGCGGCTCCCCCACCACCGATGCCGCGTTGACCGCCATCACCGAACGGTCGGCACAGCTCGCCCTCAACGCCGGCATGGAGCCAGTCCGCGGGCCGGGCCTCGTCGTGACGCTCAACGACGCTCAGCGCGACGCAGAGGGCCGCTTCCCGCGCGACGCCTCCCCGGACGACCTGGTCGTGCACCAGCAGGACATCGAGGCCGTCCTCAATGCCCTGTGGAGTGCGGGCGCAGAAGGCATTCAGATGCAGGACCAACGGATCATCGGAACCTCGGCGCCACGCTGCGTCGGCAACACGCTGCTGCTCAACGGGCGCACGTACAGCCCGCCGTACGTGATCGCCGCCATCGGCGACGTCGCGGCCATGCAATCCGCGCTCACCGCGTCGCCGTTGGTCTCGCTCTACAAGCGGTACGTCGAGCGGTTCGGGTTGGGTTACTCCGAAGAACCCAGCAGCGCGCTTGAACTGGTCGGTCACTCCGAACCGCTGCGCATGCGGTTCGCCAAGCCCGCGGGCCCGCTGGGCTACTGATGACGCCTAGTAACCTGGCCTGATGCAGGTTCTGGTCGTCGACAACTACGACAGCTTCGTGTTCAACCTGGTTCAGTACCTGGGCCAGCTGGGTGTGCACGCGCAGGTCTGGCGCAATGACGACGACCGACTGGCCACCGACGCCGACGTCACACGCGTGGCCGAGGAGTTCGACGGCGTACTGCTCAGCCCCGGGCCAGGGACCCCCGAGCGCGCGGGTGCGTCGATTCCTCTGGTCACCGCGTGCGCGGCGGCCGAGACGCCGCTGCTCGGCGTGTGCCTCGGACATCAGGCCATCGGGGTGGCGTTCGGCGGCACCGTGGACCGTGCCCCCGAGCTGCTCCATGGCAAGACCAGCACGGTCTATCACGCCAATTCCGGTGTCCTGCAAGGGCTTCCCGATCCGTTCACCGCGACGCGGTACCACTCGCTGACCATCCTGCCGGACACTGTGCCCACTGAACTCCAGGTCACCGCCCGCACGCAGGGTGGCGTGATCATGGGCGTGCGGCACACCGACCTGCCGATCCACGGCGTGCAGTTCCACCCGGAATCGATCCTCACCGAGGGCGGACACCGCATGCTGGCCAACTGGCTGGGTTACTGCGGCGCCGCGCCCGAAGAGGCGCTGGTGCGTCGACTCGAGGACGAGGTCACCGACGCCGTGCAGGCGGCTACGACGCGAAGTTCAGCGTGATCGTGGCGCCGAAACTGACTTCGGCACCTGCAGGCGGGTTCTGACGCACGACGGCGTTGGTGCGCTGCCCGCTGTTCTGGACGTCGCCGCCCTTGTCGAGGACGCCGGTCCAGCCCAGGGTGCGCAGCCGCGGTTCGGCGTCCACCCAGAACTGCCCGGTGAGATCCGGCATGACGAACTGGTTGCAGGCCGACAGCTGCAGCTGGATCGGAATGTCGACCGCAGAGTCCTGCCCGGCGGTCGGCAGCGTGCCCATCACCTGACCGCAGGGGGCCGTGCTGTCCACCTGGACCGACACCACGTTGTTGAAGCCGGACGCGGCCAGGATCTGGCGCGCGGGCGCCTCCGTCTGACTCTTCACGTCGGGGACGGGCCGGCTGTCAGGTCCCGAGCCCATGATGATGGTGATCTCGTTGGTGATCGCCGAGGTCTGGTTTGCCGGTGGGTTGGTGGCCAGCACCTTGTCCTTCAACTCCGGCGTCGACGGCGACGCCGACTGTCTGAACCGCTCGAAGCCGGCGTCGGTGAGCTTCTGCGTTGCCTCGGCGAAACTCAGATTCTTGACGTCGGGGACCTCACGCTGCTCGGGGCCGGTCGACACGTTCAGCGTGACCTCGTCGCCGGCGCTCACGGACGTGGCGGCGGCCGGCTCAGTGCTGATGACGTGATCGGGCGGGACCGTCGAGTCGGGCCGCTGCTGCGTGCGGGTCTTGAATCCGCGGTTCTGCAACTCCGCGATCGCGTCGGCTGAGGCCTGGCCCCGCACGTCGGGCACCTGCACGTCGCGCGTGCTGCCGCCGAACATGTTGATCGCGACCGTCACGATGACCGTCAGCACCGCCAGCGCGGCGACGGCGATGAGCCACCGGCCCACCGAGCCGCGGCGCTCGCGTTCGGCATACGCAGGCGCGGGGCGCACCACCGGGTCGATGGGCTCGGTCCGCTGATGCGGCGGCGGACTCGACATGAACGATGTGCGCTCGGCGTCGGTGAATACCTTTGGCGCATCGGGTTGTTCGCCACTGTGCACCCGCACCAGGTCGGAGCGCATCTCAGCGGCGGTTTGATATCGGTTGTCCGGGTTCTTGGCCAGCGCCTTGAGCACGACCGCGTCCAATTCGGGGGACAGCCCGGTGTGGCGCTGTGACGGCGGCACCGGATCCTCGCGGACGTGCTGATAGGCCACCGCGACAGGCGAGTCCCCGACGAAAGGGGGCTCCCCGGTGAGCATTTCGTAGAGCACACAACCGAGCGAGTAGACGTCGGAGCGCGCGTCGACCTTCTCGCCGCGGGCCTGCTCCGGTGAGAGGTACTGGGCGGTGCCGATCACCGCGGCGGTCTGGGTGACACTGTTGGCGTCGGCCAGCGCGCGCGCAATGCCGAAGTCCATCACCTTCACCGCGCCGGCCTTGCTGATCATGATGTTGGCCGGTTTGACGTCGCGATGGATGATGCCGTGCTGATGACTGAAGTTGAGCGCCTGACAGGCGTCGGCGATGACCTCGATGGCCCGCGTCGGCTCCATCGGCCCGTCGTTGTGCACGATGTCACGCAGCGTGACGCCCTCGACGTACTCCATCACGATGTACGGCAGCGGCCCGTTGGGCGTCTCGGCCTCGCCGGTGTCGTAGACCGCGACGATGGCCGGGTGGTTCAGCGCGGCGGCGTTCTGCGCCTCGCGGCGGAACCGGAGATAGAAGCTGGGGTCGCGGGCCAGGTCGGCGCGCAGCACCTTGATGGCGACGTCGCGGTGCAGTCGCGTATCGCGCGCCAGATGAACCTCGGACATGCCGCCGAAGCCGAGGATGTCACCGAGTTCGTACCGGTCGGACAGGTGCTGTGGGGTGGTCATGTTGAAATTCGGGGCCATGTCTGTTCTGGAGCCGTTGCTGGAGCCGCTCGTTGTGAGCGCGCAGACGCCACCTGCACCGTTGCAGGCGACGAAAGCGCGTCGCTTGGGGTTACCCCGATTCGCCGTCCATGATCGTCGCCGCCCGTCCCGGGGGTCCTTTGCGGGAGCGCGGCCGGTGACTCGAACGGTGTCGTCTCGGTGATCGTATTGGTGATCGTCGGCGGCGGCGCCTGCTGGTCCTTGCGGTCCTGGGCGTTCAGCACGATCAGGATGGCGATGACGATCGCCAATGCGCCGAGCACCCCGGCCGCCCACAGCAGTGCCCGCTGGCCCGAGGAGAAGGTGCGGCGCGGCGGGGGAGTGCGATGCGTGCCCGTCATCGGCCTGGCCGCCCGCGCGGCGGTTGCCGGGGCGCGACCGGTCATGTCGGCGGCGGCGCGTGCTTGCGCGGCCGACGGCACTGCTGCCGGGGATGCCCGACCGATCGACGGCGCCTGGTTCGGCCGCGGAGGTCGTCGGCCGGAGCGCACCGCCGCCACGGCGTCGGCGAACGCGCCGCCTGAGCGGTACCGCATACCCGGATTCTTGACCAGGGTGATCTCGATCAATTCGCGCACGTTGGGCGGCAGATCAGCGGGCAGCGGAGGCGGGGTCTCCTTGATGTGCTTCATCGCCACGGTCAGCGCGCCGTCGCCGGTGAAGGGCCGCTTGCCCGAAACGGATTCGTAGCCAACCACTCCTAGTGCATACACATCGCTGGCCGCGGTCGCGTCATGACCGAGCGCCTGCTCGGGCGCGATGTACTGGGCGGTGCCCATCACCATGCCGGTCTGAGTGACGGGCGCGGCGTCGACGGCCTTGGCGATGCCGAAGTCGGTCAGCTTCACCTGCCCGGTCGGTGTGATCAGGATGTTGCCGGGCTTCACGTCGCGGTGCACCAGGCCCGCAGTGTGCGCGACCTGCAGGGCTCGGCCGGTCTGTTCCAGCATGTCCAGCGCGTGGCGCAGCGACAGCCTGCCGGTGCGTTTCAGCACGGAGTTCAGCGGTTCGCCGTTGACGAGTTCCATGACCAGGTACGCGGTGCGGCCCTCGCCGTCCATGTCGGTCTCGCCGTAGTCGTACACCCCGGCGATACCGGGGTGGTTGAGCATCGCGACCGTGCGTGCCTCGGCGCGGAACCGCTCGACGAATTCGGAATCCTCCGAGTACTCGGCCTTGAGGACCTTGATCGCGACTCTGCGGCCCAGTCGCGAGTCGACGCCTTCCCACACCTGGCCCATACCGCCGGTGGCGATCAGCCGCTGTAACCGGTACCGACCGGACAGCGTCACTCCCACGCGCGGGCTCATGACCCCTCCCTCAGCGCAGCGGCGATCGTGGCCCTGCCGATCGGCGCCGCCAGTGCGCCGCCGGTCGCGTTGAGCCGGTCACCGCCGTTCTCGACCAGGACGGCAACGGCGACCTTGGGGGCCTGAGCCGGAGCGAAGGCGATGTACCAGGCATGCGGAGGGGTGTTTCGGGGGTCGGTGCCGTGCTCCGCTGTGCCGGTCTTCGATGCGATCTGCACGCCGGCGATGGCTCCCTTCTGCTGCGTCACCTGCTCGGCGGCGACCATCAGGTCGGTAATTGTATCCGCGACCTGCTGGGGCACCGCCCGTCGCTCTTCGGCCGGTGCCGTCGAGCTGATGTTGGCGAGATCGGGCCCCTTCAGGCTATCGACCAAGTACGGCCGCATCGCTACCCCTTTATTCGCGATGGTTGCGGCGACCGTCGCGTTCTGCAGTGGTGTCAGTGCCACGTCTTTCTGCCCGATGCTCGACATGCCCAACGCGGCGGCGTCGGGGATCGGCCCGACCGTCGACTCGACGACCTGCAGAGGGATGGGCGGGGGAGCGGTGTCCAGACCGAAAGCCGCGGCGGTGGACCGCAGCGCGTCGGCGCCGGTGTCGATGCCGAGTTCAACGAACGCGGTGTTGCAGGACCGTGAGAACGCCTCCTGCAGCGAGGCCGTCGGACCGCCACCGCACGACGATCCGCCGAAGTTCTCCAGCGTTGCTGTGCTGTCCGGCAACGGCATTCGCGCCTGTGCGGTCAGCTGGGTGTTTCTGTTCGCGCCCTGCTGCAGCGCCGCGGCGGTGGTGATCACCTTGAAGGTCGAGCCCGGAGGATAGGTCTCCGAGATCGCCCGGTTGAGCAGCGGGGACTCCGGATCGTCGCGCAGCTGTTGCCAGGCCACGCCCTGCTGCTCCGTGTCGTGAGTGGCCAACAGGTTCGGGTCGTACGACGGCGCCGAGACCATCGCGAGGATCTTTCCCGTCGACGGCTCGATGGCCACCACGGCGCCCTTGCACGGCCCGCCGCAACCGTCCTCCATCGCATCCCATGCCGCCTGCTGCACTTGGGGATTGATCGTGGTGTCGACGTTGCCGCCACGGGGATCGCGGCCGGTGAAGAAGTCGGCGAGGCGACGGCCGAACAGGCGCTCGTCGGAGCCGTTGAGAACGGTGTCCTCGGCGCGCTCCAGACCCGAGGACGAGTAGCGCAAGGAGTAGAAGCCGGTGACCGGAGCGTAGGCCTGCGGATTCGGATACACGCGCAGGAAGCGGAACCGTCCGTCGGTGGAGACCGAGTAGGCCAGAAGCTGTCCGCCTGCCGAGATCTGGCCGCGCTGGCGCGAGTACTCGTCGAGCAGCACCCGCTGGTTGCGCGGATCGGTGCGCAGTCCGTCGGCGGTGAAGACCTGCGTCAGGGTGGCGTTGGCCAGCAGCAGCACGATCAGAACCATGACCGTGACGGAGATCCGGCGCAGCGAGGTGTTCATACCTTCTCGATCACCTCGGTGCCGGCCGCCGCGAGCGGCGTCGAGGCCTGCGGCGTGGTGACGATCGGGCGGCGCGCGGCGTGCGAGATGCGCACCAGGATCGCCAGCAGCAGGTAGTTCGCCAGCAGGGACGAACCGCCGTAGGACATCCACGGGGTGGTCAGCCCGGTTAGCGGGATCAGCTTCGTCACGCCGCCGACGACGATGAACAACTGGATCGCCAGCGTCGAGGCCAGCCCGGCGGCCAGCAGCTTGCCGAAGCTGTCGCGCACCGCGATAGCCGTGCGTAGGCCGCGAATGATGACGATCGTGTACAGCATCAACACCGCGGCGAGGCCGACGAGTCCGAGTTCCTCACCGACCGCGGCGATGATGAAGTCGGTGGACGCGGCGGGAACGGTGCCGGGCTGCCCGTTGCCCAGGCCGGTGCCGAAGATGCCGCCGGTGGCGAACGAGAACAGCGACTGCGTCATCTGATAGCCGGCGCCCTCGGGGTCGGCGAACGGATCGAGCCACGTCTGCACCCGCACCCTGACATGCCCGAAGAGGTGGTACGCCGCAATGCTTCCGGCGGCGAACAACGCCAGACCGATGACCACCCAGCTGAAACGGTCGGTGGCGACATACAGCAGCACCAGGAACGACGCGTACAACAGCAGCGAGGTTCCGAGGTCCTTCTCGAAGATCATCACACCCACCGACGCGACCCAGGCCGCCAGCAGCGGCGCCAGGTCGCGGGGCCGGGGCAGGTCCATGCCGAGGAAGTGCTTGCCCGCACTGGTGAACAAGCTGCGCTTGGACACCAGGACGGCCGCAAAGAAGATCAGCAGCAGGATCTTGGAGAACTCCGCGGGCTGAATGGAGAAGCCCGGCAGTTCGATCCAGATCTTGGCGCCGTTCTGCTCCGACATCGACCGGGGGAGGACAGCGGGAATCGCCAACAGCACCAACCCGGTCAACCCGCAGACGTAGCCGTACCGCGCGAGCAGACGATGGTCGCGCAGAAAGATCACGATGAGCGAAAACCCGACGACACCGAGCAGCGTCCACAGCGTCTGCTGGTTGGCGGTGCCGCCCAGTCCATCCGCGGTCAGTTCGCCTTCGGCGATGTCGAGGCGGTGAATCATCACCAGGCCCAACCCGTTCAGCAGCGCGACCACGGGCAGAAGGAGCGGGTCGGCGTACGGCGCGAACCGGCGGATGGCCAGGTGCGCGCCCGCGAACAGGGCGAGGTACGCAACGGTGTACTGCGCCAGGTCCCAGTGCGGCCCCTGGTCCTGGTTCACCTCGACCAGCAGCAGCGCGAGCGCAGTGATCGCCGTGGCGAAGCCGAGGAGGATCAGTTCGGCATTGCGTCGGTTCGGCAGCGGCGGCATCACCGCGACCGGGGACTGCGGCTGGGTCGTCATGGGGCGACCTCGCGAGCGTCGGTCATGCCGCTTCCCGGCAGTTGGTGCCCGGCTCCGGCGGTGGGGGAGGCAGCGCGGTGACCGTGGGCGGCGGGGGCGGGGGCGGTGACGGCGAGGGAGGCGGTGCCGGGGGCTGCGACCCGGGCGGCGGCGCGGGTGTGGGCGTCGGCGAGGCCGACGGGGTGACCGTCCGCGGCGTCTCCGGCGCCGGTGGTGCGCTGCTCGTTGCGCTCGGATTGTTGGGCACGCCAGGCGAATTGGTCGGCGCCGGCGAGTGCGGCACCCCGGTGGGGCGCGGCGGGGCGGGAGACTCCTTCGGGCACAACGGAAGCAGTGAGTCTTGGGCGAGCTTGTTGATCTGACCGATGGCTTCGTCCTCGGAGCCCGTCGGCAGGCCGGCGTCCACCTGGGCGCGCTCCGACTGCTTCAGGTCACCGACCCGAAAAAGATCGCAACCCGGCGGCGACTGCCCCGGGCTGATGAGGTTGAGGCCGTTATGTGCCGTCAAACATCCTTGCCGGTATGGCTCTTGGAGTGGATAGCCGAGGATGGACCCCGGCACCCCCCGCATGATCGCGACGGCGCCGTCGTTGGCGGTGACGTAGTAGTTGCTTCGCACGATCTCGCGGCCGATCGCCAGACCCGACAGCACCACGAGCAGGACCAGTACAGCGGCGATGATCATCTTGCGCCGCGAGCGCGGCGGGCGGGGCGGCTCTTCAGGTTGCGGCACAACGCGTTTGGGCTCATTGCGGCGGGGGTTGAACGCCGATGCCCGCCCCGCGGCGGTGTTCGGCGGCGCCACTTGGTCGTCGTCTCCGGAGACCGCGCCCGCGAGGATCGGCTGCGTCTGCCCGTAGTCGTAATCGATGACATCGGCCACGACGACGGTGACGTTGTCGGGTCCGCCGCCACGCAGCGCCAGTTCGATGAGCCGGTCTGCGCTCTCGGCTACATCCTTGATCTGCAGCGCTTCGAGGATGGTGTCGTGGCTGACCGGATCGGACAGACCGTCGGAGCACAGCAGATAACGGTCGCCGGCCCGAGCCTCGCGCATGATCAGCGTGGGTTCGACCTCGTGTCCGGTCAACGCCCGCATGATCAGCGAACGCTGCGGGTGGCTGTGCGCCTCCTCGGCCGTGATGCGGCCTTCGTCGACAAGTGTCTGCACGAAGGTGTCGTCCTTGGTGATCTGAGTGAGCTCGCCGTCGCGCAACAGGTAGCCGCGGGAGTCACCGATGTGCACCAGGCCAAGTCGATTGCCCGCGAACAGGATTGCGGTCAGCGTCGTGCCCATGCCATCGAGCTCGGGGTCGGCTTCGACGTGCGCCGCGATCGCCGAGTTCCCCTCCCGGACCGCGGAATCGAGCTTGCTCAGCAGATCGCCGCCGGGCTCGTCGTCGTCAAGGTGGGCAAGTGCCGCGATCACCAGCTGCGAGGCCACCTCACCGGCCGCATGACCGCCCATGCCGTCGGCGAGCGCGAGGAGCCGCGCCCCCGCGTAGACCGAGTCCTCGTTGTTGGCGCGAACCAGGCCGCGGTCGCTGCGCGCAGCGTATCGGAGCACGAGCGTCACGGGCGCAGCTCGATTACCGTTTTGCCGATCCGAACCGGCGTGCCCATCGGAACCCGTACCGCCGTCGTCACCTTTGCCCTGTCGAGGTATGTGCCGTTGGTCGATCCTAGGTCTTCGACGTACCATTCCGGACCCCGAGGCGACAGCCTGGCGTGCCGCGTCGAGGCGTAATCGTCGGTCAGCACCAAGGTCGAATCGTCGGCGCGGCCGATCAACACCGGCTGGCTGCCCAGCGTGATCCGGGTGCCCTTGAGAGCGCCTTCGGTGACGACGAGCTGGCGTACGACGTTTCGACCCCCTCGCTTCGGCAGCAGCGATCCGCGCAGCGGCAGGCCACGGCGGACCATGACGGCGCCGGTGGGCGCGTAGATGTCGGTGCGCAGGATGCGGAGGACCGACCAGATGAACAGCCAGAGGAGCAGCAGGAAACCGACGCGCGTCAGCTGCAGAACCAACCCCTGCATCTGACGTCCTCTCCGTCCCCGTCCCGTACCAGTCGCGACAACACCCTTCAGCGTGCCACCTTCGGCGTCACGATACTTGGGCCGCCATCGACATGATGGCGAAGCCAGCAGGCTTGATCAGCCCGAGACCTCCGAACTCAGTGCACGCGGACGATGATCTCCGAGTGACCCAGCCGGATCACGTCCCCGTCAGCCAGCTGCCACTCCTGTACCGGTGCGTTGTTGACCGTGGTGCCGTTGGTCGAGTTGAGGTCCGACAGCAGCGCGATCTGGCCGTCCCACCGGATCTCCAGGTGACGTCGCGACACCCCGGTGTCGGGCAACCGGAACTGCGCGTCCTGGCCGCGGCCGATCACGTTCGCACCCTCACGCAACTGATAGGTGCGACCGCTACCGTCGTCCAGCTGCAGCGTGACGGTGGCGCCGCCGGCCGCGTAGTCGCCCTGGCCGTAACCGCCGTAGCCGGCGCCCTGTCCACCGGACTGGTAGTCGTAGGCGCCTGCGGGTTCGGCGTAGCCGGGCTCGGCGTATCCGCCCGCGGCGGGCGCGGGCGCGTCTGCGTAGCGGCCGTACTCGGGCTGCGCGTAGTCCTGACGGCCGTACGCCTGCCCGCTGTAGCCGCCCTGGTCCGGATAGCCGCCCTGATCGGGGTAGCCGCCTTGATCCGGGTATGCGGGCCGCGGTTCGGGCCTGCCGTATCCGCCGTCGTCGGGACGCCCCGGCGGACGGCCGTAGTCATAGTCGCCGGCCGGCGCGCCGTACCCCGGCTGCCCACCGCCTGGAGGGGGTCCGTAACCGGCAGGCGGCTGGCGGTAGCCGCCCTGGTCCGGGTAGCCGCCGCCGGCCGGCGGTCCGTAGCCCCCCGCGGGCGGACGCTGCTCGTAGCCCGGCGGCGGGTAGCCCTGGTCGGGGTAGCCACCCTGGTCGGGATAGCCGCCACCCTGCTCGGGGTAGCCGCCCGGCCGTGGGGGATAGGCCTCCCCCTGCGGCGGGTAACCGCCCTGGTCTGGCGGGGGATACGGGGCCCGCGGGTCCGGCCCGCGGTCATCGGGCTGGCGACCGTAGCGGTCGTCGTAGTATTCGTCGGCCGGCCGCCCCTGCCCCTGACCGGGCCGGTAGCTGGGATTGTCGCTCATCGCTTGTACTCCTGGTTCTGCGTTGGACGAGAGTGCTCGAGGTGGTGGGGCGGGTTCGTCCGTGGTCGAGTCGGGGTTGACCGCGCCACGCGCGCGAAACTGTCCGGTATGCAGTTGGGGTGACTGCTCGAACCTGACGACCACATCACCGTACGTTTGCCACCCCTGCTCACGGATGTATCCCTCCAGGTGCTTGGCAAACGTCGCTGATGTGAGGTCCGGGTCGGCGCTCACCTTCTGATAGTCAGGCACACTGAGGGTAATGACGTAGTCGTTTGGGGCCAAAACCCGGCCGCCGTGCAGTTCACGCGCTCCGGTGTCGGCTTCGCGACGCAGCATGGCTTCGACCTCTTGCGGGACAATCGATCCACCGAAGACCCGCGCGAAAGCGTCCCCGACGGTCGATTCGAGTTTGCGTTCGATGCGGTCGACTAGACCCATGTCACCGCCCGCCTCACTCGTCGTTGTCCTTCGTCGTGCTCCGGTCGGCCCGCCGCCGCGTGTCGTCTGGCCGCAATACTTCCTTGCATGGTATCGGCCCAGCACAGTCGTGCGGGACCAACAGAATTCTGAGAATCCGATTGGCCGATCAAGCAGGCATTAGCGTGATCGGTGCGGTTGGGGAGTGGGCCGCCGTGCGTGATAGGCTCCCCCGGTTGTTGGGGCGAGTGGCGGAATGGCAGACGCGCTGGCTTCAGGTGCCAGTGTCCTTCGGGACGTGGGGGTTCAAGTCCCCCTTCGCCCACAATCACTTCGGTTCGGCGCCGAATGCGCGTGACGTCGCGATCTGCACAAAGATCGTGACGTTTTCCTTTTTCGGAGGTCGCCGGTAAGCCCGTTCGGCACGGGGCCGACGTTGCGGCGTTGACGCACGGTAGTTTTCTGCGAATGCGGCGCGCATTTCTTGCATTCGTTCTCGCGGTGGTGCTGCCTGCAGCGGCGTGCAGCTCGACGACCGAAGGCTCAGCGGTCAAGGACACCAGCGCCCCGCCGCAGCCGACCATCGACGTCAACTCGCTCGACACCGGCCCCTATTCGACGAAACCGGCCCAGCCGCTCGGCGTCGCAGGCGACCCGGCGCGCGGGGTCGTCATCGAGGCCCAGCGCATGGCCAACCACGTGATCGGCCCGTGGGAAGTCGATCCGGCGGTCACCGGGTGGTTCGGCTTCGGCGCGCTGGTGCTCGACTCCGCCCAGGCGATGACCCTGATCGGGCCCAGCGAGCTCGCGGCGGTGGCGGGCAAGCACAACTTCGTCAACGGCTTCACCTCCGCGCGCACCGAAGCGAACAAAAAGCTGCTGATGACCGCAGTGCTGCGGTTTCCCGACGAGACCGCGGCCAAGGACGCGGCGACCGAACTCGGCGAGAGCGCGTTGAAGCAGCAGGGCGCCGACGGTCCGGCGCAGAAGGTCCAGATTCCCGGCCACGACGACGCGCAAGCCAACAGCTTCGTCATGATCGATCGCGATGCCGGGCGGTGGAACGCGGTGCGCGCCTTCACCGCTCACGGCTCTTACGTTTTCATGCAGTTGGCGCAGTCCACCGAGAGCGTCGACGGAGCGACCGCGCTGGTGGCCAAGACGCTCGACCTGCAAGGCCCGGAGATCGACAACTTCCGCGCAACCGATCCCGCCGAGTTCGCCGACATCTCCGTCGACCCGACGGGGTTGTTGGCCCGCACGGTTCCGGTCGAGCCGCGCGACCTGGCGGGTACGCAGTACACGACGTACGAACAGCGCGGCGCCCTGCACTTCCAGTCCGATCCGGCGCGCTCGTCGAAGTTGTTCGCCGACACGGGCACCGACCTGGTCGCGATGGCGAAGACCAACATCTACGAAGCCGAGAACGCCGAAGGGGCGACCGGCGTCGTCGACGGCTTCTTCGCTGAACTGCAGCCGACGTCGCAGCCGGCCAACGCGGTGCGCAACATGCCGGACAGCCGGTGCCTGCGCCTCAAGGACGGGGCGTTCTACTGCCTGGCGACGGTCGACCGCTATGCGATCGAGGTCAGCGGCAAGGAACTGCTGGACACCCAGCAGCTGGTCGCCGCGCAGTACGCCGTGCTGACCAGCGGCTAGGCCAGCACGCCCCGCAGCACCAGCTCGCTGAGCCTGCGGGCCGCGGTGTCGGTGTCCTTGACGCGGCGCACGCAGACCGCATACCAGGCGCCGCCGGCGATGACGTCCATGATCGTGTCGGCGTTGACGCCTGCGCGCGCGACGCCGTCGGCGACCGCGCCGTCGATCCTGGCTGCGAGTTGACTGCGGGCGGTGGCCTCGAGGCGATCGCTGAGCAGCCGACGCATCTTTCGGTCGGCCCGTAAATCGTTGAGCAGACCGGGAATTGCCTCACGCACCGCGGCATCGCCGTACATGCGCATGGCGCCGTGGCACAGCCGGGTGATCTCCGCGGCGAAGTCGTCGGCTGGTGGTTCGGGGCCGAGGTCGGGGAACAACGCCTCGTGCACCAGGTGCGCCTTGGAACTCCAGCGGCGGTAGACCGCGGGGCGGCTGACCCCCGCCGTCGTCGCGATGAGGTCGATGCTGGTCGCCGCGTAGCCGCGATCGATCAGTAGCCGCCGTGCGGCGGCCAACACGTCGGTGTCGATCGAGGGATCGCGGCGCGAGCCCTGGCGGCGGTGAGGCCGTGCCGCGGTATCCGCCAATTCGCGTCTCCGGTCGTCGGTTTGTCGTTACAGTCTGTCACAACAACACGACCCGACCGCGCCGAAATGGAATTCCCGGCTATCAAGCAGCCCGCTTCGTAGCCCGGAATTCCATTTCGGCGAAAGCAGGCGAGGAGCGTCATGACTGCCGGAGTAAACCTTCCGCTGGCCGCCACCGGCGAGGACGGTCGACACCTCTACACCTGCCCACTCTGTGAGGCCATGTGCGGGTTGGAGATTCAGGTCGAGCGCGGGCGGGTTGCCGGTATCCGCGGCAACCGAGACGACACCTGGAGCCGCGGCCACATCTGCCCGAAGGGCGCCACCTTGGGCGCCGTGCACGAGGACCCGGACCGTATCCGGCGCCCGATGATCAAGGTCGACGGGCAGTGGCAGGAGGTCAGTTGGAGCGCCGCATTCCGGCGGTGCACCGAACTGCTGGCCCCGGTGATCGACAAGTACGGCATCAGCGCCGTGACGTGCTACACCGGCAATCCACTCGCGCACTCGTTCTCTCTGGGCCGCTACACCGGCGTGCTGCTCGGCATGTCGGGAATTCCGCTGTCCTACTCGCCCGGCACCGTCGACCAGTGGCCGAAGAACCTGTCGTCGCACCTGATGTACGGCGGGTGGTGGACCTTTCCGGTGCCCGACATCGAGCGCACCGACCTGCTCGTGGTGATGGGCGCGAACCCCGCTGCGTCGCAGGGCTCCCTGCTGGCGGCGCCCGACGTGATGGGCATAATCGACGGAATTCGCAAGCGCGGCAGAGTAATTGTGGTCGACCCAGTGCGCACCGCGACCGCAGCCCGCGCCGACGAATGGCTGCCGATCACCCCCGGCACCGACGCGGCGCTACTACTGGCCGTCACGCACACGCTGTTCGCCGAGGAGCTGGTCAGTCTCGGCGAGGTGGCACCGTACGTCGACGGGCTTGACCGTATGCGAATGGTGGCCGCCGAGTGGTCGCCCGAACGCGTCGCACCGGTCACGGGCGTTGCCGCGGACCGCATCCGCGAATTGGCGCGCGAACTCGCGCGCACCGAGCGTGCCGTCGTCTACGGCCGAATCGGGTTGTGCAATCAAGAGTTCGGCAGCTTGGCGAGCTGGCTGGTCGACGTCGTCAACATCCTCACCGGGCATTTCGACACCGCGGGCGGTGCGATGTTCCCGCGTGCGGCGGCGTGGTCGGTGACTGTGCAGCCGCTCCCCGGACTCGAGGACGGGGCGCCCGAGTTCGGCCGGTTCCGCACCCGCGTGCGCGGCGCCAAGGAAGTGCTCGGACAGGTACCGGTGTCATGCCTGGCAGAGGAGATCGCGACGCCGGGCGAGGGCCAGATCAAAGCGTTGATCACCGTGGCGGGCAACCCTGTGCTGTCGACGCCGGCCGGTCACCGGCTCGACGAAGTGCTCCCGGACCTCGACGCGATGATCGCGGTCGACCTCTGGCTCAACGAGACCACCCGACATGCCGATGTGATCCTGCCTGGCCTCTCGCCGCTCGAGCAGCCGCATCACGACGACCTGATCCTCAACTTCGCCATCAACAGCATCGCGAACTACTCGGCGCCGGTGTTCGCGCCCGATGACCCCGACCGGCCGCACGAGTGGGAGATCCTCATCCGGCTCACCGGGTTGTGCACCGGAACCCCCGCCGAGGATGTCGACGTCGCCGCGTTCGACGACGGGTTCTTCGACTACATGGCCTTCACCCAAGGCCTCGACGGCGCGCAGATCCGCAAGCACTACCAGTGCGGCGGCCCCGAACGCATCCTCGACCTCACCCTGCGCACCGGCCCCTTCGGCGACCGCTACGGGGAGAACCCTGACGGTCTCAGCCTGACGAAACTGAAAGAGCATCCGAACGGCATCAACTTCGGGCAGATGGTGCCGCGGGTGCCCGAGGTGCTGGGCACCGCCGACAAGAAGATCAGGCTGACGCCGCAGTACCTGCTCGACGACCTGCCGCGGCTTGCCGAGCGTCTCGACCGCGCGCCCGACGAGCTTGTGCTGGTCAGCCGGCGGCATCTGCGCAGCAACAACTCCTGGCTGCACAACGTCGCCCCGCTGATGAGAGGCCGGGACCGATGCACACTGCTGATGCACCGCGACGACGCAACCAAGCGCGGCGTGGTCACCGGCGACATCGTGACGGTCGTGTCGTCAGGCGGTCGCATCGACGTGTCTGTCGAGGTGACCGACGCGATCATGCCGGGCGTGGTGTCCATGCCGCATGGCTGGGGCCACGGCAAACCGGGCACCCGGATGGCCGTCGCCAACGGCGCACCCGGCGTGAACACCAACATCCTTTCGCCGCCGACGTTCATCGACGAACCGTCCGGAAACGGCGCGCTCAACGGCATCCCGGTGACGGTCAGCGCCGCGGCGACCTGACAGTATTCGAACCGTGGGCAAGAACGAACGCGCGAAGATCGTCATGTCGGACGACGAGATCGCCGAATTCATCGAGCGCAGCAGGACCGCGACCATGGCCACGGTGCTTCCCGACGGCAGGCCGCACCTGGTCGCGATGTGGTACGCGGTCGTCGACGGAGAGATCTGGTTCGAGACGAAAGCCAAGTCGCAGAAGGCCGTCAACCTGCGCCGCGACCCGACGATCACCGTGATGATCGAGGACGGGCACTCCTACGACACGCTCCGTGGCGTGTCGATCGACGGCCAGGCCGAGATCATCGACGACCCCGACACCAACCTGCGGGTCGGCATTAGTGTGTGGGAGCGCTACACCGGCCCTTACACCGATGAGATGCGCCCGTTCGTCGACCAGATGATGCACAACCGGATCTGCGTGCGCGTCGTGCCGCAGCGGATGCGCAGCTGGGACCACCGCAAACTCGGAATGCCCGCCATGCCCGTCGGCGGCAGCACCGCACAGTACCTCGAGGACAAGTGATGGACCCGAGCAAGAAACCGGCGCAACTCAATTCGCCGTTTGTGACGACCGTGATGAAGTATGCGGGCAAAGCCCATGTGTGGGTGTATCGCAGGTCCGGCGGAAAAATCGGCAAGACCTGGCGCGTCGGCGCCGGTTTCAAGAAACCCGTACCGACGCTGTTGCTGGAACACACCGGCCGCAAGTCCGGCAAGAAGTTCGTCTCGCCGCTGGTCTACATCACCGACGGAGACGACGTGATCGTTGTGGCGTCGCAGGGCGGGCGCGATACCGACCCGCAGTGGTACCGCAATCTGGTGGCCAACCCTGATGTGCACATCGAAATCGGCACCCAGCGCAAACCGGTGCGCGCCGTGACCGCATCGGCAGAGGAAAAAGCCAGGTTATGGCCGAAGCTGGTGGACGCCTACGCCGACTTCGACACGTATCAGAGTTGGGCGGACCGCGAGATCCCGGTCGTGGTGCTCCAGCCGCGCTGAGGCGCAATTGGGACTTATCTCACATCGCGTTCCCTACCCCCGTGCACCCGGGTAGCCGACGTAACAGGTGCGCATAAGCGCCGAAACCAAATACGTCGATATTCAAGGGGGCCTACTGACGATGGCTACAACAATGACCGAAACCACGCTGCTCACGCAGCTGCGAACCATTCTTGATCTCACACACACCGAGATCCAGGTGGCGGAGACCCGCGTGTCGCAGGCCCGCACCGAAGCGGTGCGCCGTGAGCTGACGCAGAACGCCGAGAACGGCCGTATCCGCGCCGAGGCGATCGAGAAGGCGATCCGGGATCTCGGCGGATTCCCGGACACCATCGGCCCGTTCCTGGGTCGTGCCGCCGCGGCGGTCAAGGCGCTGACCGAGCAGGCTCAGCCGTTCGATGAGGCGCTGCTCGGCGACCTCGCGCTCGAGGACCAGCTGCTCGACCGTGCCCGCTACATCAAGGCGCTCGCCGTTTCGGCCAAGCGCAGCGATGTACAGCAGCTGGCCGACCGACTGATCACCGCGCACTCCGCGACGGTCAACTGGCTGACCACGGTGCTGGCCGAGGAGGCGCTTGGCGGTCCCGCCGCTCTGCGTCGCACCCCGCTGCAGGCTGCAGCCGGTACGGCGGTCAAGGTCGTGAACCTGCCGGGGCAGTGGTCGGCGCAGTCGATCGAGCGTTTCGCCGAACTCGTGCGTTCCGCGGGGCCGGCTGTCGAGGACCTGCGCGAGCGTGCGCAGCGGGCCAGCGAGATCACCTTCAAGGCGCTCAGCGCGTCGCGTGACGGTGCGCTTCGCAGCGCCGAGAAGGTCGTGCGTCGTGAAGGCGCCGATGAGGCGGCCGACAGGCTGCACAAGGCGCGCGCCGAAGGCGGCATCGTCGACGCCGACGAGCTGCCGATCGCCGGTTACGAGGACTTGAACCTCAACGACGCGGTCGCCGCGGTGAAGGATCTCGATGATCCGTCCGACATCCGCACGATCGTCGCCTACGAGGAGATGCACAAGAATCGGCAGCGGCTGGTGTCCGCGGCGCAGACGCGCCTGGCAGACATCGCCCAGGAGGTCGTCGGCCTCAGCTGACAACCGATTGACGGACGCCCCGCGGTCATCGCCGCGGGGCGTTCGCTCGTCTCAGGGGCGGGGCGGACTGAAGCCGGGATTGGCCAACGCGGTCGCCGTGGCACTGCCGATCGGGCCGTGCTGGTCGACGACCGTCGCCGTGCCGGTGGCGACGCCCGCGTCGCTGCAGTGCGTGAGGGCGTTCAAGCCGAGGTACGGCCCCTCGGGCAGTCGACTGAGCGTCAATGTGTAGTCGGCGTTGATGAAGCCCAAACCGGCTGTGCCGTAATGGGTAACCGAACTCGCCATGTCACCCACCATGGCCGCGCGGGTGAAGGGCGTCATCGGTGCATCCGCAACCAGTGGCAGCAGGTCGCGCACCCAGATGTGCTTGGGGCCGACGTGCTGCCAGGCGCTGAGGTTGGAGTCCGGACCGGGGGAGCCGGAGTCTTTACCGAAGATCCACACCAGCATGGCCAGATCCTCGGGCACCCGTTCGGGAAGAGGTGGCGGCGGCGGCATCTCGGTCGAGGATGTCCAGACGTCCCCCTCGGGTTGCTCGCCGCGTCGCAGGAACAGCGCGCTGGCGCGTGCGACGACCTTGCCGTTCTGATGCATGTTCGCGTCGACGAGGCGTAGACGCCTGCCGTCGCGGGCGACGGTGGTGTCCACGCGCACCGGTGTCAGGGCCGCCGGTCGGAACAGGTCGACGGTCAGGCGGGCCGGTTGTAACTCGGGGTCGCCTGCGGCGGCTTCGATGACATGGCCCAGCAACCCGCCCACGTAGTTGCCGCTGATGGTGTGCCCCCAGGGGCCACGCGCGAAGGGTGTCGGCACAAAGTGGTCGCCGTCGGGCAGGAAGAAGGCGGTCGTCACCGCGACGACCCTATCGGGTTAGCCGATCTAAGAATTCTGCAGCCAGCGCTTGATGTCGCGGTCCACGGGATCGACGACGTCGTCGAACTCGTGATGCTTGCCGACGTAGTTCTCGACCATCGCGCACACGGGCACGATGCGCTTGCCGGCCTCCCGCGTCCGCGCGAGGGCTTCGCCGATGAGAATCGTTGCCAGGCCACGTCCTTCGAATGCGTTGTCGACCTCGGTATGGGTGAAGATCCGCTGCCCGTCTCGCTCGGCGAATTCGGTGAAGCCCACGGTTTGATCCTCGACGGCGATGCTGAATCGGTCGGCTTCGGCGGTCACGGTGGTCTGCGCGCCGGTCTTGTCGGTGGTCATGTCTCCGCTATACCCCATGGTTGGACCGCGGACGCAAGGTGGCGTTCGGCAGGGCGGGCGCAGGGAGCCGCGGCACCGAACCCCGGTACTGGCTCACCGAGCCGAAGCGGTCGTGATGCTCCTGCCACTGCTGTCGGTACGTGGCGATGTCCTCGTGGCTGCGACCGACGAAGTTCCACCACATGACCAGTCGCTCCGGGAAGGGCGGACCGCCGAGCAGGAGCGCCCGCGCCGGCCCGTCGCCGCGATTCGCCACGGTGAGGTGAGCGCTGCCGGCGGGTTGAACAGCGAGGTCGGCAGTGTCGAGACGCGTGCCGGCCACATCGAGGTGGCCCCGGTCGAGCAGAACGCCGTGTTCGAAGTCCCGGTCGAACGTCCAGGGTCAGTTCGGCGCCTGGCTCGAGCTCGACCTGGGCGCCGAGCAGCGGAGTGAACGTTGCCACGGGTGACCGTTCACCGGCGAGCTCACCGAGAAAGACTCGTAGCGTCGCCGCCCCGACCGATCGCGGACTCGGGACGTAGTGCGCGAAGTCGCGGGCCGTGTCGCGAGCGGCGTCGGGCAGCGCCACCCACAGCTGTACCCCGTGCAGAACGGCCGTCGCCGGCGTGGAGACCTCGGAATGGCAGATGCCTGCGCCCGCGGTCATGAGGTTCAGTTCGCCTGG
Organism: Mycobacterium deserti; assembly: GCF_025345615.1. Lineage (GTDB taxonomy): Bacteria > Actinomycetota > Actinomycetes > Mycobacteriales > Mycobacteriaceae > Mycobacterium > Mycobacterium deserti. Next base: position 26,623 of record NZ_JAODWD010000006.1, on the reverse strand, counting down.
TCGCACCATCGCGTGCACACCGGCGCTGTCGCGGTGTTCGACTTCGCCGCTGAACAGCCAACTGACGGTCTGCAGACCCGTATGCGGGTGCGGAGGCACGTCCATGCCGGGTCCGGTGCGGACGTCGTGTGGACCGTAGTGGTCGATGAAACACCATGCGCCGATGAGAGATCGCTCGCGCTGCGGCAGCGTGCGGCGCACTTTGATCGCACGCGGTCCACCGAGCGGTACCTCACGCGAATGCAGCACACCGGCGAACGGCGACGAAGTGCAGGCGACTTCGGCGGGCGCGGTGTCGGTGTTGCTCACGAACCCCACCGTAACCACGGCACCCCTCGTGAGGATTTATCGACTACTGCCGCAACCGCCGTGCCCGTGTCATCGCTGACCGAATGACCCTCAGGTCGTGGTCGTCGATTTTAAACAAGCCGAAACGGAATTTGTACCCCCAGCGGGCCTTGTCCTCGATGAAGTCGAGCTTGTCGAGCAGCGGTCGGATCGGCGTCTCGCCGCACTCGAGGAAGTCGACGTTGCGCCGCCACGGACCGTCCTCCTTGGGTTCGGCCTGATAGGGCTCGTCGTCGACGACCTGCCCAATGGCGGTGAAGGCCTGCAACGGATCTCCCGTGGGGTAGGCCGTCTTCGGCGAGTAGAAGATGATCCAGTCGCCGCGCGCCATCCTGCGGAGCGTGGTCGGCTTGCCATGGTTGGCCTGTGTGAATCGGCCGCGCACGCCAAGCGAAACGTGATCACGGCTGACCGTGTTGATCCAGTTCGTCATGACCGCACGCTAAAGCGGAAGGCCGACAGATGTGCCGTGCGCGACGGCCGCCTGTGGACAACTCGACATCGACCTGTTGACAACCTGCACCGTGGGTAGTTGCACCGTGACGCGGAGCCCGCCATCGGGACGGGGGCTGAGTGTGAGTTCTCCGTCGTGCGCTTCGGCGATGCTGTCGACGATCGCCAGACCGAGACCAACGCCTGCGTGGTCGGTGCGTATACGTCCGGTGCCGCGCTGAAACGGCTCGGCAAGAGTGGAAACCACTGTGGGAAAAAGCACCTCGCCGGTGTTCTCGACGGTGAGCATCGCACCGTCGGGGTGAATGCTGGTGGTGACCCACACGGTGCCCTGTTCCGGCAGGTTGTGGACGATCGCGTTGTGCACGAGGTTGATCGCCATCTGCAGCAGCAGTGCGTATGAGCCGACGGTCGGGGTGACGTCGCCTGCGGTCTTGAGCGTGACGCCATGCTTCTCGGCAAGGGGGAGAAGCGTTTCGGTGGCTTCTTCGGCGATGAGGGATAGGTCGACGTGTTCTCTGGTGAAGGACCTTTGGTCGGCGCGGCTGAGTAGAAGCAGCGCTTCGGTGAGGTCGATCGCTCGGGTGTTGACGGCGCGAAGGCGTTCGACGAGTTCCCCGGTGTCGCGGTCGGGGTCACTGCGGGCCACGTCGAGAAGGGTCTGGGTGATCGCCAGTGGGGTGCGCAGTTCGTGAGAAGCGTTGGCCGCGAACCTCTGTTGTTCGGCGACGTGCGCTTCCAGCCGTGCGAGCATCGTGTCGAAGGTGTCGGCGAGTTCGCGAAACTCGTCCCTGCGGCCTGGCAGCCGGATCCGGTGTGACAGCGACCCGTTGGTGGCCATGCGGGCGGCGTTCGTGATTCGAGTCAGGGGGTTGAGCATCCGGCCGGCGAGGAGCCACCCTCCGGCGAGGCCGAAGGCCAGCAGGAACGCCAGCACTGCCGCCGCCGCCGGAGCGAAGGCCCGCAGGAGGTTGGACCGGATGGGAAACACGCCATCAGTCAGCGTGTCGTCGGTGCTCCCGGGGATGATCATCATCCGGTCGGGAACGTGACGCAGCAGGAAGACCCATACCGCGGCGAGCAGCAAGGCGCCGGCGAACATGAGGAAGCCGGCGTAGCTGAGGGTCAATTTGAGGCGAACACTCACCCCAGGCGGCCTATTCACGTTCGCCTCCTTCATCTTTGGTGCCGGGTGCTGTGTCGATGCGGTAGCCGACGCCGGCCACGGTGGCGATGATCCAGGGTTCGCCGAGTCGTTTGCGCAGTGCCGAGACTGTGATGCGCACGGCGTTGGTGAACGGGTCGGCGTTCTCATCCCACGCCCGTTCCAGTAGGTCCTCTGCGCTGACGACACCGCCTTCGGCAGCGACGAGGACTTCGAGCACCGCAAATTGTTTTCGGGTCAGACCGACGTAGCGGCCGTCACGGTAGACCTCGCGGCGGAACGGATCCAGCCGCAGACCCGCGATCGTTCGCACAGGTGGTCTGTGGTGGGCGCGCCTGCGGTCGAGGGCCCTGAGGCGCATCACCAGCTCTCGGAGTGCGAAGGGCTTGGTGAGGTAGTCGTCGGCGCCGAGTTCGAACCCCGAGACCTTGTCGTCGAGCCGGTCGGCGGCAGTGAGCATCAGGATCGGTATGCCGCTGCCGGACGCGACGATGCGCTCCGCGACCTGGTCACCAGAGAGCCCGGGAATGTCGCGGTCGAGGACGGCGATGTCGTAGGCGTTGATGCTCAGCAGTTCCAGAGCAGTGTCACCGTCACCGGCGATGTCTGCGGCGATCGCTTCCAGGCGTAGGCCATCGCGGATGGCCGTTGCCATGTACGGCTCGTCTTCAACTATCAACACACGCATACAGGCGTGACGCTACGGGCCGCTGCATATCGTCGGTGTATCGAATGCCGCATACGTGCTGACAACACCACAGCGCCTTCACTAGCGACCATGACACACAACAATTCAGCACACACCGCAGTCCGCAGCACTCGACGACCGCTGGCCGTTTTCGCCATGGCCGCCTTGATTGGCTCGGGAGGTTTGGCCATCGCGGCCCAGGCCGGAGCCACCCCCGCCGGTCAGGAGCAGGCGGTGAAGTACTCCGAGTGCATGCGCGCCAACGGCGTCGCGGATTTCCCGAACCCCAACGCAGACGGTCAGATCCCCTACGGAGGTATCTCGGTACCGAAGGCCGTGTGGGTGAACGCTGTCGGCGTTTGCAAGGGCCTGCAACCGCCGGGCTGGTCAACCGACGCCCAGCGCACTCCAGAGCAACAGGACGCTGCACTCGAGTTCGCCCAATGCGTTCGCGACAACGGGGTGCCGGACTTTCCTGATCCCGCCACCGCACGTGACCCCCTCATCGACACGTCGAAGATGCGTGGCGACGTCAGCGCCCGCAGCATTCCCGAGCTCCAGCCCGCGGTGGATGCGTGCCGCGGCCTCTTCAGCGCCGCGCTGCCGGGGCCACTGGGAACTGGCCAGCCGGGCTGAGAATAAAGCTCGAAAGCGCGGCCACGCCGGTAGCGACAGTCGCCACCGGCGTGGCCGCCACGCTCTGCGCACGTACCGAGCCGGTGCATGTCGTCGGCATATCAGAAACCACATACGCGCTGACAACACCACGCTGCCTTGACTGAAGTCATGACCTACAACCCATCCGCACGAGTAGCAGCCCGACATCTCCCAGCAACGATCTTCGCCGCCGCTGCAGTGCTCAACGCAGCCCTTATCGGTGTCCTTGTCCACCAGTCGCCGGCCTGGCTGACCTCCCCGGCGGCACCGCCCACCCACCTCAACCACGATGGACCGGCTGCTGCGGCGCCGCTCCTTCCGCATGGCGAAGTGGCCCCAAGGCAGCCTTCTCAGCCAGAAGGTGTGCCTGACCGCAAAGTTGAATCGGGATCCAGCGTCGCCGGTGGCGCCGTCCCCGACGGCGTCAACGTCTTTGATGACGAGGTTCCGGCCGTGGCCAACCTCGACGCGGATCTGCTCGGAGCCCTGCGGGACGCCGCGACGGATGCCCAGCACGATGGGGTGGAGTTCGTCCTCAACAGTGGTTGGCGTTCCGCGGAATACCAGGAACAGCTGCTGCGTGAGGCGGTCTCGGAGTACGGGTCGGAAGCGGAAGCTGCCCGCTGGGTGGCCACGTCCACCACGTCCGCTCACGTATCGGGGGACGCGGTCGACATCGGGCCTTCCGATGCGACGACGTGGCTATCTGCGAACGGGGCCCTCTACGGGTTGTGCCAGATCTACCTCAACGAACCCTGGCACTACGAACTGCGGCCCGAAGCTGGTCTTGACGGTTGCCCACCCCTGTATGTCGACCCCACGCATGATCCGAGGATGCAGCAGTAGGCGCGCTTTGGCGATCTGAGGGTCATGGCCACGCCTGCACCGCAATGCGGGACGCTCGCTCGAGTTGGCTACGGGGTACGCCGTCAGAAGCAGATTGGGCGATCCCGCTCAGCATCGCCATCGTGTAGCGGGCGAGAGCAAGCGCATCCGTATCGGCGGGCAGCCTCCCGGCGTCGACGTCGGCCCTGATCTTGGCGGCGAACGCCGCCGTGTTGCGGCGCCGCAATTTGCGGGCAGCCTGCCGTACCGCCTCATCCGTCGCACCAGCGTCCCCGCTGACGACCAGACATCCAGCCGGGAGCCCACGACGCGTGTACCGCGCAGGCGCCTCGGCGAGGATGCGCGCGGCCGCCTTTCGGGCTGTCGGCTCCTCTGTCAATGCCGCATCGATAAATCCGCCGTACCGAGCGTCGTACACGCGCAACGCCTCGGCGAACAATTGCTGCTTGTCACCAAACGCCGTGTAGAGGCTCGGAGCGCCGATCCCGAGCTCGTCGGTGAGGTCGCGTATCGAGGTGGCCTCGTACCCACATCGCCAGAACATCCGAATCGCCTTGTCCAGTGCGAAGTCCCGATCGAACGAGCGGGGGCGCCCGCGGGTCGATGCCACCACGAGCCCATTCTATAACGATCGCTAGAGAATATGCTACGTTCGATATCTGTAACGACCGCTAGGGAAAGCAGGTGACACATGCGCTTCACGGCATCGAAGATCTCGCCGGTCTGGGTCATCGGCCTGGCGATCTTCGCGCAGGGAACCAGCGAACTCATGCTCGCCGGGATGCTGCCCGAGATGTCGGCCGACCTGTCGGTCACGATCCCGCACGCGGCACTGCTGATCTCGGGCTTCGCATTCGGCATGCTGCTCGGTGCGCCCACGCTGGCGATCGTCACGCTTCGGTGGCCGCGAAAGCGCGCCATGCTCGCGTTCCTGGGTTTATTCGCGCTGGTCCACGTCGTCGGCGCACTGACAACCAGTTATCCGCTGCTGCTCGGCTCCCGCTTCATCGGGGGATTCGTCTACGCAGGCTTCTGGGCGGTGGGCGCGAGCACCGCGATGTCTCTGGTGCCACCCGATCGGCGGGGACGCGCGATGAGCGTTGTCGCCGGGGGGCTGACTGTCGCGACCGTCGTCGGGTTGCCCGCAGGTACGTGGATCGGACAGCATTTCGGATGGCGGGGCGCGTTCTGGGCCGTCGCGGCGATGACGGTAGCCGCCGCGGTGGCCATCCTCATCGCCGTGCCCGATCTGCGCAGCAACACCGTGCCACGCATCAGCGTCGAACTGCGTGCTGTCCTGAACCGCAGACTGTGGCTTTCCTACGCGATCACGGCGACCTCGACCGCGTCGCTGTTCGGCACGTTCTCCTATCTCGGCGCCATGGTGCTCGACACCACCGGTCTCGACCCGGCCTGGGTGCCTGTGGTCATGCTCATCTACGGGCTGGGTGCGCTGGCCGGCATGTCCGCAGGCGGGCGGGCGGCAGATCGCCTGCCAGTCGGCGTGCTCGTCGGTGGATTCAGCGCGCTGGCAATCGTTTCCGCCGCGCTCGCCCTCACCGCGACCCACGCCGTCGCGGTGGTCGTCCTCGTGGTTCTGCTCGGCCTGGTCGGTTTCGGCACCAACCCGGCGCTGAACTCTCGGGTTTTCGGCATCGCTCCCGCGGCGCCCACGCTGTCGGTGGCAGGAAACATCGCAGCATTCAACGTCGGTATCACCATCGGACCGGCCGTGGGCGGGATGGCACTCACCGCCGGATTCGGATACCCCGCGGTGTTGTGGATCGGTGCCGCGCTTGCCGTGCTCGCCCTCGGACTAGCCGGGGTCGATGCCACCGCTCGGCGAACAGGACGTACCGACTCGTCAGCCACCACGCGACCGCCCGTCGACCAAATGGCGGGCTGAGGGAAGTCCACCGCGACGGCGACGACGCGGTAGCCGCGGCCATCAAGAGGGGACGGTGCCGCCATGGCGCCTCTCGGCGAGTGGTCGCTCGAAGCGACAGTGTTGGTTGGGGCCCGGGGCATGCCCGGCACCGTCGCGTCATCCAACGGCGGGCCTGGCCGAGATATTCCGCCCGCCGCCGACCCCCCGATCCGGCGGCGGGACGGGGGCTAGGCGATGTCGGCGTAGAGACGGCGCTCCCGCACCGGATACCCGTGCGACTCCGCGAGATTCCGCAGCTGGCGCAGCGCGAAGGTGCGACCGCGGCCGCCCTCGGGGATCACGATGCCGGCCCAGAGCCCTTCAGCGCGCGGCAACTCGCAGGCATCACGGGCGCACATCCAGCGACGCGGGCACGCCCGGCAGATCGTCTTGGCTTCCTCGTCGGCTGTCGTCGTCCATCGCTCGGGATCCCGTGTGCAAGCACCGATCGGGGTCTCGTCCCAGGGCGTCGTGTTCATCGCTGTGACTCCTCTGCATGTGCTCTGCGGTCGTGGCACCGCGTTGGCGAAAAGGTAGCGCACAAACCGTAGCGATGCAACAGTTAGCGCCACAAAAACAGAACACTTTTGTGGGCGTCGGGAGTGGCACAGCGTGCGAGCGCCGCTTGAACTGCAAAAACCAGTTCAGGCGGCGTCGCTGGAAACCGTAGCGGATGCAACGGTCTCCGCTTCAGGCCGGCGTAGCTATGCCACAGCGACACGGCACCAAGTCGTAGCGCTCGGCGTCAGGGCGGTTACGATTGGCGGGCCCGTCGCCCGCTCCACAGTCGAGGATCGCTCGTCCATGGCCCACGCAGAGTCGTCCGATGAGGCGACCGAAGTGCTGGATGCCGGGATGGTGCGGGCCGGTGCCGCGGCGGCCGCGCGTCGGCGTGAGCTCGACATCAGCCAGCGCAGCCTCGCCGCGGACGGGATCATCAACGCGGGGGCGCTGATCGCGTTCGAGAAAGGCCGGAGCTGGCCTCGCGAGCGAACCCGCGCCAAGTTGGAAGAGGTTCTGCGCTGGCCGCCGGGGACGATCGCCCGGCTCCGGCGCGGCGAGTCGGTCACCCCCGCACCGCGCGCCGAACAACCGTCGTCCGGCAATGACGAGGCATCTCTGATCGCGCAAGCGGTGATCACCGCGGTCAGCACTTTCAGTTCGGCGATCGAGGCGCTGCCGGCACCCGAGGACCCCGAGTTCTCGCCGAGGGTGAGAAAGATCCTGGCCGACCTGCGTCAGCTCGAGGCCGTCGCCGCCCGCGCCGCGCGCATCAGCAAGGTGTCGCCGCCACTGATCAAAGCGCTCAGCGCCGTGCGGAGCCGGTACGACGAGCTGATGCTGCGCGCGGCCAGGGCTCCGGGGGCCACACTGGGCCAGCAGCTGTACGCCATCCGGCGCGGAGCCAACCTCACTATCACCGAAACAGCCCAAGCCGCAGGCATTTCCGAGGACGAGGTCGTGCGGGCCGAAGCCGACGAGCTGATACCGGCCGCGACGGCGAAGGCTATAGAAACGTTCGTCGAACAGATGGACTGGCGCTGATTACGCGTCAGAACCGCTCGCGCTCCCGGCTGCGGTCGTCGGTTCTCGGGAAGTGCTCGGCGAGTGCGGCCGCGATCTCGACGAATTTGCGCCGGGTCGCGGGCGACATCACGCTGGTTCCGTCGATGACGCTGCCCAGCCGCAGGTGCCCGTCGAAGGGCACCTCGACCACCCGCTGCCCCTGGGACGAGAACTGTTGCGCGAGAATGGATCGCGTGCGCTTGTCGGCGTGCCCGTCGGAGTCGTTCAGGACGATGACCGTCCGCTGAAGCAGGCCGTTGAGACCGCGAGAGGCCAGCCAGTCCATGGTCTGGCCCGCCACCGCCGCGCCGTCGACCCATGGTGACGAGACCACGATCAACGCGTCGAGATCGCGTAGTACCTCCTGGGTCACCGGGGTGTCCATCGTCGAACTGCAATCGACGATCGAGATCGTGAAGTGGCGGTCCAGCCGCGAGGTTGCTTCCCGGTAGATCGCCGGGTCGAGCACGCGTCGCCGGGCGGGGGTCGCCTCCCCCGCGAGCACGAACAGGCCCGCGGCGTTGTTGCCGACTCGGCTGCGCAGGTCGGCGAAGCTCTCCAGATGCTGGTCGCCTGCCAGCTCCCAGTAGGAGCCCTGCACCCGCGGGTCCACCCGGCTGCCGAGCTTGCCGAACGAGGTGTCGGCGTCGATGGCCACCACCCGGTCGTCCTGACGCAGTTCGGCGAACACCGACCCAACGCTGGCCGAGACGGTCGTCTTGCCGACACCGCCCTTGCCCATCACGCCGATCTTGTAGTGACCGCGAAGGACGGCTTTGATTTGCGCTTCCAGTTCAGCCTGGCGAATCTCCTCCGGGCCCTGGCCGAGGTTCACCATCCCGAAGGTGGCCTTGTAGAGCGCCCGTCGCCAACCCCGGCTTGGGGGCACCCGGCGTGCCGGGACGAGCTCGTCGGCGCGGATGCGGTCGGCGTAGGACCCGGGCGGCGGCGGCGCTCCGCGGCCGTCCACCGCGTACCCGGCATCCGGCCACGGCTGGTTCGACGGGGGCTGGCCCTGCGGCGGTCCTGCCTGCGGGCGAGGTGGGCGAGCCGACGCCGGCTGCTGCGGGTGGCCCTGCTGCTGTTGTCCCCAGGGGGCGTTCGGTGGTGGACCGGATTCGCGGGGCGGCCCGTAGCGGGCGGCGGGCGGTCGGAAGCCGCCGGGACGCTCAGGTTCACGGAACGGCGGCGGCGGGGTGGGCTGTTCGGGGTCGTCGCCGGTCGGGTCGAGGTCCGATTCCTCCGGACCCGACCAGCCGAGCTTCTTCCGCAGCGCGTCATCGCGGTCGGTCACTGCGATCTCCTCCGAATGTTGTGCGACGCGGGTTTTCGGCCCCCTCAAGTATCAACTACCGGTCGCCGTGCCCGTCGATTGCGGGCAACTCTGAACTGCGACAACGAGCAGCAAACAATACGCACGTAACGTCGGGCCCCCTCCCGCGTCGACTTCTCGGCGGCGACATCCAGCAAACACAAGCGCATGGCCAGGTTGCACCAACATGCCGGTGCCGCCGACCGAACGCAATTCGCTGTATCCACATCGGTATAGCCCTGAACTGGGCGATGCACCGCTCATCTAATTGCTGTGCGGCCCGCGAGCACAGCCGTCCTCACCGGCCCCGGCCGCCAAATTAGCGCCAGGTGGGTACCGGATTCGCTGGTACGCTGTGTTCCGTCCGAGGGGGTCTTCCTGGCTGGGTCAACTGGGCGTGTTGCGCTGGGCGGCAAAGTATCAATACCGCCGTCAGCGCGAACCAGAATCCGACCCGCCGAGTGGACCCAGTGGAGGCCCGTGCTCGCTAGGTTTGGGTCCGCACGTGGAGATGTAGGGAGAGGGGTCCATGTCCACTGGCCAGATGCGCACCGCGACCGCTCGTCGTGGTGGGCTCGGCGCTCCGGCGCGGCCGGTCCGGCGATGAGTGGTCCGCACGCTGCCCGGCCCGACGCGACGCACATCGACGACGTGGTCGGCGTCGAGGTCACCATCGACGGCATGTTGGTCATCGCCGACCGCCTGCATCTGTCGGACTTCCCGCCGTCGCTGGGAATCCGCCTGAACATCCCCCAACCGGACCTGCGCAACATCGTCTGGGAGCAGGTGGCCCGCGATCTCACCGCACAGGGCGTGCTCGACGTGTTCGGCCAGCCCCACCCGGAGGTCGCCGCGATGATCGACACGCTCAGCCGTGCCGAGCGCACCCTCGAAGCGCGCTGGTGGCGGCGTGACCTCGGCGGCAAGATGGTGCGGTTTGTGGTGTGCCGCAAGGGGAATCGCCATGTGGTGGCCGCCCGCGACGGCGACATGCTGGTCTTGCAGCGCGTCGCACCGCAGGTCGGACTCGCCGGAATGGTGACGACGGTGCTCGGAACGGCCACGGCTGCCGACGTCGAACCGTTGACCGGGGTCGCGAGCAAACTGGCCGAGAGCAGGAATGCGAACCAGCTCACGCAATACGGCATCGCGCCGGCCTCGGCACGGGCGTATGCGGAGATCATCGCCGATCCCGCCGGGTGGGTGGAGATCACCGCGGTGGAGCGTCATCCCGGCGGGACGTTCACCCAGACCGACGTCGCGGCCGGTGTCCTCGACGCCCGGCAGGGCCGCATCGTGTCCATTCCGCGGCGCGTCAACGGCGAGCTCTACGGCAGCTTCCTGCCCGGATCCAAGGAGAACCTGCAGCGCGCGCTCGATGGGCTGATCGGGTTCCTGCCGTCCGGCAAGTGGTTCGACCACAGCGACGCGGCGCTGAACGGGGACTGAATGCGCGCAAGAAAGGCCGGCTAGTGGGTGAGCGTCACCCCGACGACTCCGACGACGAGCGCGACGATTTGTCCGCGCTCGATTTCTTCGACGTCGGCGACACTGCCGGCGGTTCGGACCTCGACGCGCTCGACTTCGCGCCGATCTACCCGCCCGACGAGCCGCTGCCGCCGCCCAACGCCGCAGTCGAGGATGTCGTACTGCCCATGCACACCGTCACCAACCCGCCGGGCACCGTCACGGTCACGACGTACATGGACGGCCGCGTCCAGCACATCGAATTGTCGCCGAAGGTCGCCGATATGACCGAAGCCGATCTCGCCGACGAGATCGTCGTGATCGCGCGGCTGGCCACGCAGGACGCCAAGTCCGCGCAGTACGCGTACATGCTCGACGGGATGCGCGAACAGGGGCACGACGACGCGGCCACCCGAGACTTCCTGACCCGCGACTTGGACCTGCCCACCCCGGAACAGGCCCAGGCAGCACAGGCCGAGGTCTTCGCGACAAGATATGGGGGTGACCATGACTGATCACCTCTCCAGCCTGTTCGGCAGCGCGGTCGGAATGCTCGCCAGTTCCCCCTCGCGCTCGTTTGAAATGTTCACCGAGATCACCACGTTCGACGAAACCGCTTGTGACGCATGGGTTGGCCGCATCCGCTGCGGCGACACCGACCGCGTGACGCTGTTCCGCGCCTGGTATTCGCGGTCCAACTTCGGCCAACTGGCCGGGGCCGCCGAGATCTCGATGAACAGCCTCAACGCCCGAGTTCCGATCGGCGGGCTGTTCGGCGACATCACGTATCCGATCAACTCGCCGCTGGCGATCACGATGGGCTTCGCGGTGCATGAGGCGTCGATCGGGAATTACGCCGACGCGATGGAGGCGCTGGAAGACGTTCCGTCGGCGGGCGCGGAGCACCTGGTGTCGTGGGTCAAGGCCGTGATCTACGGGGCCGCCGAGCGGTGGACGGATGTCATCGACCAGGTCAAGGGCGCCGGCGCGTGGCCTGACAAGTTCTTGGCCGCCGCCGCCGGTGTTGCGCACGGCGTGGCGGCCGCCAACCTCGGGTTGTTCACCGAGGCCGAGCGACGGCTGACCGAGTCGAACTCCTCACCGGCCGGCGAGGCGTGCGCACCTGCGATCGCGTGGTTCCTGGCGATGACCCGTCGCAGCCAGGGCAACGAAGAAGCGGCCGTGGCGCTGCTGGAGTGGCTGCAGGCGACCCATCCTGAGCCGAAAGTGACTGCGGCGCTGCGCGATCCGACCTACCGCCTGGTGACCACCACGCCGGAGAAGATCGCCTCACGCAGCGATCCGTGGGACGCCGCCAGCATCGTGGCCGACACATCCGGACGTGACGCGCTGCTGGCCGAGGCTCAGGCCGAACTCGACCGCCAGATCGGGTTGACCCGGGTGAAGGAGCAGATCGAGGCGTATCGCGCGGCGACGCAGATGGCCAGGATCCGCGCGGCGCGGGGCATGAAGGTCGCCCAGGCGTCCAAGCACATGATCTTCGCGGGCCCACCGGGCACCGGCAAGACCACGATCGCCCGTGTTGTGGCCAGCATCCTCGCCGGGCTTGGCGTGATCTCTGAACCCAAGCTCGTCGAGTCGTCCCGCAAGGATTTCGTCGCCGAGTACGAAGGCCAGTCGGCGGTGAAGACCAGCCGCACCATCGACCGTGCCGTCGGCGGGGTGTTGTTCATCGACGAGGCCTACACCCTGGTGCAGGAGCGCGACGGGCGCGCCGACCCGTTCGGCACCGAGGCGCTCGATACCCTGCTCGCCCGGATGGAGAACGACCGAGACCGGCTCGTGGTGATCATCGCCGGGTACAGCGCCGACATCGACCGGTTGCTCGAATCCAACGACGGCCTGCGGTCGCGTTTCGCGACCCGTATCGAGTTCGACTCCTATTCGCCGGACGAGATCGTGGACATCGCAAAAGTGATTGCCAAAGCCAATGATTCGTCACTGGACGAGGAGGCCGGCAAGCGAATTCTGGAGGCGGCGACGCTGCTGAGTCAGCGGGCGCTCAACGGCAAGCCGGCGTTGGACATCGCGGGCAATGGTCGATACGCCCGGCAGCTGGTGGAGGCCGGTGAGCAGAACCGCGACATGCGGCTCGCCCGCTCGCTGGACTTCGACAGCCTCGGCGTGGAAGAGCTCAGCGAGATCAACGGCGACGACATGGCCGCGGCGATTTCGGCAGTGCACGCACGATTGAGTATCGGCGAGTAGACATGGCAAGTTTCCGGCTCACCACCAAGGTGCAGGTCAGCGGTTGGCGCTTCCTGCTGCGCCGCGTCGAGCACGCGATCGTGCGCCGGGACACCCGGATGTTCGACGATCCGCTGCAGTTCTACAGCCGCGCGGTGTTCGCGGGAGTCATCATCGCGGTGCTCATCTGCCTGGGTGCAGCGCTGCTGGCCTACTTCAAACCGCTCGGAAAGCGCGGCACAGACACGCTTCTGGTGGACCGCACCACCAATCAGCTCTACGTCACGATCCCCGGCACCGGTCAGCTGCGCCCGGTGTACAACCTGACGTCGGCGCGGCTGGTGCTCGGCAATGCCGGCACCCCGGTGGCCGTGAAGTCCGACGAGCTGAACCGGATGCCGAAGGGCCAGCCGATCGGTATCCCCGGCGCTCCGTACGCCACGCCGCTCGGGGGCGCCAACTCGATGTGGACGTTGTGCGACACCGTCACCAAGCCGGAAAGCGTGGCGCCCGAGGTGGAGACGTCGGTCATCGCGCGCCCGCTGCAGATGGATGCGTCGGTCGGTGCGATGCGCCCCGACCAGGGCATGCTCGTGACGTACAAGGACAACAACTGGCTGATCACCGACGACGGCCGCCACGACGTCGACCTCGCCGACCGCGCTGTCACCTCGGCGGTGGGCATCCCGGTGACGGCCAAGGCGACGCCGATCTCCGAGGGCCTGTTCAATGCGCTGCCGAATGCCGGGCCATGGCGACTTCCCGACATTCCGCGCACCGGTGAGCCGAACACGGTTGGGCTGCCGCAGAATTTGGTGATCGGCGCGGTGTTCAAGGCGTTGACAGAAGACGGCGAACAGCACTTCGTCGTCCTCCCCGACGGCATCGCGCGCGTGAACGACACGACTGCGGCGGCGTTGCGCGCCACCAATTCCTACGGCCTGATCGCACCGCCACCGGTGGAGGCCAGCGTGGTCGCGAGGATTGCCGAACAGGTCTTCGCCTCACCGCTGCCGGACAAACCGCTCGACATCCTGCTGCGTGAGGACGATCCCACGCTGTGCTGGGCGTGGCAGCGCGAACCGGGCGACCAGACGCCGAAGACCACCGTGATCGCGGGCCGGCACCTGCCGATCCCGTCGTCGGCCATGAACACCGGTATCGACCAGATCGGCGGCGACTCAACCGTTTACATCGACGGCGGCCAGTACATCCGGCTGCAGTCGCCCGACCCCCGCTACGGCGAGAGCTTGTACTACATCGATCCCCAGGGCGTCCGATACGGACTCCCTAACGAGGAGACGGGCAATAATCTCGGCCTGAGCGGACCGAAGACCGCACCGTGGCAAGTCGTCGGCCTGCTTGTCGACGGGCCGCTGCTGTCCAAGGAGGCCGCGCTCGTCGAGCACGACACTCTGCCCCCAGATCCCAACCCGCGCAAGATCAGCGAAGGCGTCAACGGCGCCGCCCAGCCCGCGACGTCGAACACCGGAGGCGGCGGATGACCACCAAGAAGTTCACCCCGATCATCAAGCGCGGGCCGCGGTTGACGCCCGGCGAGATCAACGTGACGCCGCCCGACGACCTGGGCGTCGAGATCCCGCCGTCGGGCATCCAGAAGGCACTGCCCTGGGTCATGGGCGGCGGCATGATCGGAATGATCGTCATCATGATCTTCACCGGCATCCGCCAGCTGTCGCCGTACATGCTGATGATGCCGCTGATGATGGTGATGGCGACCGTCGGGTTCATGGCCGGTGGCGGGCCTGGCGGCAAGCGGGTGCCCGAAATCAACGCCGACCGCAAGGAATATCTCCGGTATCTGGCTGGGCTGCGCACACGTGTGACGTCGTCGGCGGCGGCGCAGGTGACGTTCTTCAACTACCACGCACCGCATCCCGACGATCTGCTGTCGATCATCGGAACCCACCGGCAGTGGTCGCGGCCGGCCAACGCGGACTTCTATGCCGCCGTCCGCATCGGGCTCGGCGCCGAACCGGCGGTCGACCGGCTGCTGAAGCCGGCGGTGGGCGGCGAACTGGCCGGGCCGCAGGGCGCGCCGCAGCCGCATCTCGAGCCGGTGAGCCACATGTGGGTGACGAAATTCCTACGCACCCACGGCTTGATTCACGAATGCCCGAAACTGGTGCAGCTGCGGACGTTTCCGACCATCGCCATCGGCGGCGACCCGGCCGGTGCCGCCGGGCTGCTGACCGCGATGATCTGCCACCTGGCGGTGTTCCACCCGCCGGACCTGTTGCAGATCCGCGTGCTCACGGACAACCCTGAGGACCCGAACTGGTCGTGGGTCAAGTGGTTGCCGCACGTGCAGCACCAGAACGACACCGACGCCGCGGGCGCGACGCGGCTGGTGTTCACCCGGCCCGACGGGCTCAGCGATCTGACGGCCCGCGGACCGCACACCGCCGACGCCACGCCCAGTGGGCCTTACGTCGTCGTCGTCGATCTCACCGGCGGCAAGGCCGGATTCCCGGTCGACGGGCGCGCCGGTGTCACCGTGATCACGCTCGGCAACCACCGCGGGTCGGCGTACCGGATCCGGGTGGACGCCGACGGCACCGCCGATGACCGGCTGCCCAATCAATCGTTCCGCCTTGTGACGACGGTGACCGACACGATGACGCCGTCGCAGGCGGGCCGCATCGCCCGTAAGCTGGCCGGCTGGTCGATCACCGGCACGATCATCGACAAGAGCGTGCGGGTACAGAAGAAGGTCGCCACCGAATGGCACCAGCTTGTCGACGCGCAGACCATCGAGGAAGTGACCCCGAGCCGGTGGCGGATGTTCACCGACACCGACCGAGACAGGCTGCGCATCCCGTTCGGCCACGAGCTCAAGACCGGCGACATCATGTACCTCGACATCAAGGAAGGTGCGGAGTTCGGCGCCGGTCCGCACGGGATGTTGATCGGCACAACGGGTTCCGGTAAGTCGGAGTTCCTGCGCACGCTGATCCTTTCGCTCGCCGCGACGCACCACCCCGACCAAGTCAACCTGCTACTCACCGACTTCAAGGGCGGCTCGACGTTCCTCGGTATGGAGAAACTGCCGCACACGGCGGCGGTGGTCACCAACATGGAAGAGGAAGCCGAGCTGGTCAGCCGCATGGGTGAGGTGCTCAGCGGCGAGCTGGACCGCAGGCAGTCGATCCTGCGGCAGGCCGGCATGCAGGTCGGGGCGGCGGGCGCGCTGTCCGGTGTCGCCGAGTATGAGAAGCACCGCGAGCGTGGTGCGGACCTTCCGCCATTGCCAACGCTTTTCGTCGTCGTCGACGAGTTCGCCGAGCTGCTGCAGAACCATCCGGACTTCATCCAACTGTTCGACCGCATCTGCCGCGTGGGCCGGTCGCTGCGGGTGCACCTGCTGCTCGCCACGCAGTCGCTGAACACCGGCGGCGTGCGCATCGACAAGTTGGAACCCAACCTCACCTATCGGATCGCGTTGCGTACCACCAGTTCAGCGGAATCCAAGGCGGTGATCGGGACGCCGGAGGCGCAGTACATCACCAACAAGGAAAGCGGCGTGGGATTCCTGCGGGTCGGCATGGAGGACCCGGTCAAGTTCCACAGCGTGTACACCGGCACGAACTACGTGCCCACGGCGCCGGTTCAGCAGAACGGCGAAGCGAAGCCGCGAGTGACGAATCAGAGCCGCATGCGGATCCACCAGTTCACGGCGGCACCGATCATGGATGCGGCGGCGAGCTCATGAGTTCAAGCGAGGAGCCGAAGGCGGATCGCGCATGACCATCGAATCCGAGCAGAGAGTGCTGCGCGAGGTCGTCCTCGACCAGCTCACCACCGGCGAAATCCGCGCCTATCGGATGTGGTTGCCACCGTTGACGGATCCGACGCCGGTCAACGAACTGGTCGAACGCGATCATCAGCGCCGGCCGTTGCGGTTCGGGCTTGGCATCATGGACGAGCCGCGCAGGCACCGCCAAGAGGTGTGGGGCATCGACGTCTCGGCAGCAGGCGGCAACATCGCCGTCGGCGGCGCACCGCAGACCGGCAAGTCGACGTTCCTGCAGACACTGGTTCTGTCGGCCGCGGCATCCCATACTCCGCGGCAGGTTCAGTTCTACTGCGTCGACCTCGGCGGCGGCGGCCTTATTTACCTCGAGGACCTGCCGCACGTCGGCGGTGTTGCAACCCGGTCCGAACCCGACCGGGTCATGCGCGTCGTTGCCGAGATGAAAGCCGTTCTGCGACAACGTGAAGCGACGTTCAAGCAGTATCGCGTCGGCTCGATGGCGGCCTACCGGCAGATGCGCGACGATCCGAACCACCCCGCGTCCGCCGACCCGTTCGGCGACGTGTTCCTGGTGATCGACGGCTGGCCGGCGTTCGTCGCGGAGTTCCCCGACCTCGAGCCCATCGTGCAGGACCTCGCCGGCCAGGGCCTGGCGTTCGGTGTGCACACCGTCATCTCCACGCCACGGTGGACCGAGCTGAAGTCACGCGTGCGCGACTACTTGGGCACCAAGGTCGAGTTCCGGCTCGGCGATGTCAACGAGACCCAGATCGACCGCATCACCCGCGAGATTCCGGCCAACCGACCCGGCCGCGCCGTCTCGATGGAGAAGCACCACCTGATGATGGGGGTGCCGCGACACGACGGCGTGCACAGCGCCGACAATCTCGTCGCCGCAATGTCGGAGGCGGTGCAGATGATCGCGTCCGGCACCACCGAGCAGGCGCCGAAGGTGCGTGTCTTGCCCGAGCGCATCTATCTACGCGAGCTCGATCCGGCCCCGCCGGGCCCCGAGGCGGATTACCGCACGCGGTGGACGGTGCCGCTCGGTATCCGCGAGGCGGACCTGACGGTCGCTTACAACCACATGTACATGACGCCGCACCAGCTGATCTTCGGGGCGCCGAAGTCCGGGAAGACGCGTATCGCGCACGCGATCGCCGAGGCGATCTGCGCCCGCAACAGCCCGCAGCAGGTGCGGTTCATGTTGGCCGACTACCGGTCGGGCCTTCTCGACGCCGTCCCGGACAGCCACCTTCTCGACGCCGGCGCGGTCAATCGCAACAACGCGACGTTGGAAGAGGCGATCAAGGCGCTGGCCATCAACCTCAAGAAGCGGCTGCCGCCGCCCGACCTCACCACCGCCCAGCTCCGCGCGCGGTCGTGGTGGACCGGGCCGGACGTCGTGCTGCTCGTCGACGACTGGCACATGATCGTCGCGGCCAGTGGTGTGTTGCCACCGATGGCGCCGCTGTTTCCGTTGCTGCCCGCCGCGGCCGACATCGGACTGCACATCATCGTGACCTGTCAGATGAGCCAGGCGCACCGAGCAACCATGGACAAGTTCGTCGGCGCCGCGTACGGCGCCGGTTCACCGACGATGTTCCTGTCCGGCGAGAAACAAGAGTTTCCGTCCAGCGAGATCAAGCTCAAACGCCGGCCCCCTGGCCAGGCATTTCTCGTATCGCCCGATGGCAAGGAGGTCATTCAGGCGGCCTATGTGGATCCACCGGAAGAAGAAGTGTTAGCAGCACCCCCACACGGCGGTTAGGATATTACGAGACGGTCAGCAAAGCTGGCAGCGAGGCACCAGCAAAGGGGTCGGGGGAACGATTCCGAGCTCTGTGGCAACACGTGCTGAGTCTTGCGAAAATGCAATACGCAGGCATTACACCCGAACGCGAGGAGTCACCGCAAATGCAACCGTTAGAGCACAACCCGGGCGCCATGGGCGTCGGAGCGCAGGTAGTCGCAAATGGTGTTCGTGGTCTGGCGACCGGCACGGTCGCTACCGCCGAGGTCACCGCGCTGGTGCCGGCCGGGGCTGACGAGGTCTCGGCGCAAGCCGCGCTGGCCTTCGCCGCGGAGGGCGTCGAGGCGATGGCGATGAACACGTTCGCGCAGCAGGAGATGGCCCGGGCGGGCGCGGCCTACATGGAGGCCGCGGGTATCTACACCGCGGTCGACGGCGCCAACGCCGCGACCTTCTGATCTGCCAACCGACGACCTCCGACACACACCGGGCGAGGAAGTAATAGACGATGTTCTGGCATGCAATGCCGCCAGAGCTCAACACTGGGCGGCTGATGGCCGGCGCTGGGCCAGCGCCGATGCTTCAGGCCGCTGCGGGCTGGGAAGCTTTCGCGATCTCGCTGGAGACGCAGGCCGACGAACTGGCCGCCAGCCTGGCGAATTTGACCTCGACCTGGAGCGGATCGGCGAGCGAGCGCGCCGTCTCGGCGACCATGCCCATGGTGGTGTGGCTACGCACAGTGGCGATGCAAGCCCAGAAGCGTGCGTTGCAGGCCACGGCGCAGGCGAATTCGTACAGCCTGGCGATGGCCACCACGCCGCCGCTGGTGGAGATCGAGCAGAACCACATCACCCATGCGGTTCTGGAGGCCACGAACTTCCTCGGCATCAACACCGTGCCGATCGGGGTCAACGAGTTCGACTACTTCGTTCGCATGTGGAACCAGGCGGCCGCGGTGATGGACGCCTATCAGGCGGAGACGGCGATGAACATCATGTTCGAGCCGATCTTGCCGATGAAGCCGATTGTGCTTCCGGGCGTCGGGGAGAGCGCGGCCAGCGCGGCGATCGGACAGGCCGCCGCGATGGCGCCGGCAGCGGCACTTCGCAACGCGGCGATGGCGCACGTCAGCGCGCAGGCCACCGTCGAGTCGGCGGGGCTGATGACCGGACGCGCAGTGGCGCAGGGCAATATGGCCGCCCAGCGCGCCGAGGGTCAGGTGCAGAAGGCCGAAAACACCGCGCAGCAGGTGGCCGGGCAGGACCAGATGCAGCAGGGCATGCAGCAAGGCATGCAGATGGGTATGCAGATGGCGTCGCAGCTGGGCTCGATGCTGACCCAGCTGCCCCAGCAGGGCATGCAGATGGTGACCCAGCCGATGCAGCAGCTGACCCAGCCGTTGCAGCAGGTGACGTCGATGTTCGGCCAGCTCGGCAGCATGGGCAGCGAGAAGGCTCAAATGGGGTTGATCGGAGCCAGCCCGCTGTCGAACCATCCGCTCGCGGGGGGTTCGGGTGCGACCTCCGGTGCGGGGCTGGTGCGCGCGGCCTCACTACCGGGGGCCGGCGGCACCGCGGCGCGGACACCGTTGATGGCGGGCCTCATCGGCGAGACGAAGCCTGTCGCCGTCGGGCCAGCGGGAGCGGGCGCAGGCGCGGGCGGTGCGGGCCTGGCGCCCGTCGGTGCCGGCGGAGGAATGGGCCCGATGGGTGGCATGGGCCAACGCGGTTCGAGCGGCGGCAACAAGCAGGGGCTGACGGCGCCGTCGGTGTTGCCCCAGGACCTAGGTGAAGACGAAGGCGACGACTGGTAGTCGCCGACACAGACTTCCCGGTCACCTGACCGGAAAGACTCGCCATTCCCGTGGTGAGGACACAGGAAGAAAGAAAGAGTATCCAGCATGGCACAGATGAATACCGATGCCGCTGTCCTCGCCAAGGAGGCAGCTAACTTCGAGCGGATCTCCGGAGAGCTCAAGGGCGTCATCTCGCATGTCGAGTCCACCGCCGGCGCGCTGTCGGCCCAAATGGTCGGTCAGGCCGGCACCGCCGCGCAGGCGGCGCTGATGCGCTTCCACGAGGCCGCCGCGCGTCAGGTTCAGGAACTGAACGACATCTCGGCGAACATCCACACGTCCGGCATGCAGTACACCACCACCGACGAGGACCAGGCCGGTTCCTTCGCGTCGGCAATGAACATCTGACCTCAACGACTTACAGAAACGGAGAAAACACATGAGTGAACAGGTATGGAACTTCGCCGGAATCGAAGGCGGAGCAGGCGAGATCCAGGGCGCCGTCGGCACCACCGCGGGCCTGCTCGACGAGGGCAAGGGCTCGCTCGCCGCGCTCGCCTCGGTGTGGGGCGGCAGCGGCTCGGAGTCATACCAGGCCGTCCAGATGCGTTGGGACAGTACCTCGGCCGAGCTCAACGCCGCGCTGCAGAACCTGGCGCAGACCATCAGCGAGGCCGGTTCGACCATGGCCCAGACCGAAGCCGGCGTCACCGGCATGTTCGCCTAACACGAGAGTTACACGCGGGTGGGCGGGCTTGTCCTAGGGGGCGATCCCGCCCACCTAATGTGTTTCGCTGAGTGCATCAACCATTTGAGAGGTACCCATGTCGGCCGACTATGACCGGCTCTTCCACCCCCCGGGCGACGTCGTGAAGACAGCCGACGACCAAGGCGCGGAGTCCGACGCTTCCAAGGGGGCGGCGACGCCGACGAACACAGGTGGACCAGCGCGCACCGAGGCCACTTCGCCTTCAATGCCGGTCGCCTCGAACCAGACCCAGGCCACCCCTGCCCCGCCGCCGCGGCAGTCGGAGATCACGACCCAGATGCCACCGACGCGGGCAGCCGCACCCCAGCGTCAGCAGGCCAACGGCATGATGCGGGCGCCGAAATCCACGGGTCCGGCCGGCGCGCGTTTCGAGCAGCCGCGTGCGGCGCCGACGCCACCACCGCGTCCCGCGCCCGCGCCCGCGCCGTCGCAGCACTTCGCCGACGCCCAATCCGACAAGAGCACCTGGCGGCCCGGTCAGTCGGTCGCTCAGCCCACGCCGACCTCGGCGGCGACCATCGGCAACCATCGCGCCATCGACGCGCTGTCGCACGTCGGGGTGAAGTCGGCGGTCAAGATGCCGTCGCAGCGCGGTTGGCGGCACGTGCTCTATCTGCTGACGCGGATCAACATGGGGCTATCGCCCGACGAGATCTACGAATTGGATCTACACACCCGGATCCGCCGAAATGCCCGCGACTCGTACCAGATCGGAATCTTCGGCCTGAAGGGCGGCGTCGGCAAGACGGCGGTGACCGTGGCCTTGGGGTCCTCGCTGGCGAAGGTGCGCGGTGACCGCATTCTGGCTGTCGACGCGGATCCGGACGGCGGCAACCTCGCCGATCGTGCGGGCCGGCAGTCGGCCGCGACCATCGCGGACCTGCTCTCTGACAAGGAATTGGCGCGCTACAACGATATTCGTGCTTACACGAGCATGAACGGCTCGAACCTCGAAGTGCTGTCGTCGGAGGACTACAGCGCGGCGCGGCGAGAGTTCAACGACGAGGACTGGAAGGGTGCGACGAGCATTGTGTCGCGCTACTACAACCTGGTGCTCGCCGACTGTGGAGCCGGGCTGTTCCAGCCGGCGGCGCGCGGCGTGCTGTCGACGGTGTCGGGTCTGGTGATCGTGGCCAGTGCGTCGATCGACGGCGCGCGGCAAGCGGCTATCACCATGGACTGGTTGCGGCAGAACGGATATCAGGATCTGCTCGGTCGGTCCTGCGTGGTGATCAACCACGTGGTGCCGGGCAAGCCGAACATCGACGTCGAAGATCTGGTGCAGCAGTTCGAGCGACATGTGCCGCCGGGCCGCGTCCTCGTGTTGCCGTTCGACAAGCACATCGCCGCGGGCACCGAGATCCAGCTGGACCTGCTCAGCAAGACATTCCAGCGACGCATCATCGAACTGGCGGCGGCGCTGTCCGACGACTTCGACAGGCTAGAACGTCGTTGACCAGTACCGCCGCAGCAGCAGCCACCTCGAGCGTGACGCCGGGTCGACCGTCGACCACGCGCGTGACGATACTGACCGGCCGGCGGATGACCGACCTGGTGCTGCCGGCATCGGCGCCGATCGAGACCTACATCGACGAAACCGTATCGGTACTGGCCGACCTGTTGGAGGACACTCCGAAGGACGTGCTGGCCGGTTTCGACTTCACCGCGCAGGGGGTGTGGGCCTTCGCGCGACCAGGCGCCCCGCCACTGAAGGCCAGTGAGTCGCTTGACGACGCGGGAGTGGTCGACGGGTCGCTGCTGACGCTGGTGTCGGTCAGCCGCACTGAACGGTACCGGCCGCTCGTCGAGGATGTGATCGATGCGATCGCGGTGCTCGACGAGTCGCCGGAGTTCGATCGGTCTGCGCTGAATCGTTTTGTCGGCCTAGCACTCCCGCTGGCGGCGCTGGCCTTGACGGTGATGACGCTCGTCGCGTGGTCGCGTACCGGGCACGACTGGTGGTGGGCCGTGGCGCTCGCTGTGCTGGGCCTCGGCTTGCTGGGTGGCAGCATGTTGGCCAAGAGCCGCTACTCCAACATCGACATGACGGAGAGTCTGCTTGTCGCGTGCGCGCCGGTGCTTGCCGGCGCCGCGGCGTTGGCGGTGCCGCTGCCGGAGGGTGTCGACGGGTTGGGCGCGCCGCAGGCCGCGGGCGCTGCAGCGGTGCTCTTGCTGCTGACGTTGGCGACTCGTGGTGGCCCGCGTAAGCGGGCGGAATTGTCGTCGTTCTTTGCGGTGACGTCGATCGCGGCGACGTTGGCGGCCATTGCTTTTGGATACGGCTGGCAGTACTGGGTCCCGGCGGGTGCCATCGCGTTCGGGCTGATCGTGGTGACGAACGCGGCGAAATTGACTGTGGCTGTGGCGCGCATTGCGCTGCCGCCGATTCCCGCACCGGGCGAAACGGTAGGCAACGAGGAACTGCTCGACCCGGTCGCGACGACCGAGACACCGGATGACGAATCGCCGACCTGGCAGGCGATCATCGCGTCGGTTCCCGATTCAGCGGCGCGACTGCACGAACGCAGCGAGTTGGCCAAACGGCTGCTGATCGGGTTCGTGACCGCGGGTGCGTTGGTGTTATCGATCGGCGCTATTGCGGTTGTGGTGCAGGGACATTTCTTCGTGCACAGCATGATCGTCGCCGGCCTGGTGATGTCGATCTGTGCGTTCCGGTCGCGGCTGTATGCCGAACGCTGGTGTGCCTGGGCGCTGCTGGCGGCGGTGGTCGCGATCCCGACGGGTGTGATGGTGAAACTGAGCCTGTGGTGGCCGGACAGCGCCTGGCTGGCACTGGCCCTCTATCTGGCGGCGGGGATCGTAGCGCTGATCATCATCGGTGCGTCGAGCAGCGTGCGTCGAGTGTCTCCGGTGACCAAGCGGATCTTCGAATTGCTTGACGGTGCGGCGATCGCGGCGACGATCCCACTGCTGTTGTGGATTTCCAGCGTGTACGACATGCTGCGAAACCTGCGCTTCTGATCGCAAGACGGACCGAAGCGAAGCGTCTACTGAACGTCCTCGCCCGAGCTGGTCCGGAACGCATTGTTGAAAGCGCTCAGGCCGTCGCCAAAGCCCCTATCGGACAGATACTCCTGCAGATCCAGGAAGTAGGTGCGCATCGCGTTCTTCGAGAACTCGCGCTCTACTTCGGCTGGCGGCATTAGCTTTCCGCCACGCACGTACTTGCCGACTTCTCCAGGGTTGGGGTCGGATCGCAGCAGGGTCGAGGCCGTCCGGACAGCCATGTCGTTGAGCGCCTCGCCGCCTGTACTTACCGGAATTTCTGCGCCGGTCTGCCGAGCCGCGCCGGCGACGGCACCCAGAAGCGAACCCGCCGCTCTCAGGTCGGTGACAGACTCATCACTATCCGACGCGGCTGAGGCCGCGTAATCCTCGTACATCTCGGCTGCGGACTGAACGGATTCGGCGATCAAGCGACCTGCCTCAGGATCAGCAACGAGCACCGACAGGAGCCCCCGCAAGGCTGAGGGGTCGTCCGAGACCTGGGTTCGAGGCGCCTGGAAGGCGGCGTCCTGACCACCGGCCAGGTCTTTGATGTAGGGTGCCAGGGCGGTGGCGTAGCTTCTAATAAGGAGCGGATTTAGTTGTGCTGCAGTGACCTTTGAGGACCCGAGGAACCCGGACTTGATCGCGGTCAGGTTGTTGTGGTGGGTCAGGAGGAACTCGGCGAGCACGGCCGCGGCCTGGTTGGCCTGCGACGCGGCGCCGGCCTCAGTTGCATGGGCGTCAGCGCCGATCCAAGTGAAGCGCGTTGCCGCGGCGGCGCCATCGTCGTCCCATGCGTAGGTCGTTAACCGGTTGAGGACATCATCGGCCTCGTCGCTGGCAAGCAGCTGAGACATCGCCGGTGGAGAATCGGGCGGGAGCTCGGGAGGTGCGGTGCCGCAAGCAGATACGGCGATGATGCATGCCGCCAGGATGCCGAGCAGGTTCGTCGTATGCTTCATCCGCCTGGCTTGAATCCTTCCGGAACGTTGATGCCGCCGGCGTTCTGGTACTGCGTGTAAAAGGTGTTCATCGCGTTCGCGAAGCCGCGTTCCTGTACATACTCCTGCATGTCGAGGTAGTAGTCGCGCAGTTGATTCGGCGGGATGTCCTCAGGCTTCTTCAATGTCCCATCGCGGTTCACGTACTCGGCCATCTCGCCGAGGTTGGGATCGCCCTTCACCAGACCTTCGGCGATGTAATAGTTCGTCTGATTCATCGCATCCGCCACCGTTGTGGTGGACGCATTCGATTGCACGGATTGGAGTGTGGGCTCGCTACCGATCATGCCCTTGATGGTCAACTCTGCTAGCGTGCCGCCGACGCCACCCGGTATCTGCCCCGCCGGCCAGCCCAGGGCAGCGCCCAGCGCCGCCTTCTTGATGTTGTACGCGTCCTTCTGATTCTCCAGATTGTTGGCGCCGCGTGACTCCATCTCCTGCACCGCCGCTGAGTCGATGACACCCAGGAGTGCCCCGGCGTTGGCCAGGTTGTTGTAATCCGGATGCCGCTGGTAGTCGAGGATGTGGTCGTATGCGGTTTCATTCCACGCCGTCGCCGCTGTCTTGTCTGAATCCATCACAGCGAAGATGTTGCGCATCTCGGTGAAGTCTGAATTGGCCGTTCCTGGAACGACTTCGAATCCTGGCAGCTCGCCGTCGCCGAGCATCGCTTTCTGATATGGATCGAGTGCATGACCCCACCCCTGCACGAGGTCCGGATTCATCTGCCCGACGGTGATGTCTTCCTCCACCCCGAAACCACCCGGCAAACCCGGGCCACCGGGATGCTTGAGATTCAATAGTTCGTCGCCCTTGTCGCCCAGGTACGACGACAGTGCGTTGGCCGTTTCGCCCGCCCGCCTGGCGACATCTTGATCAGCGGACGTCGCGTCCGCGTTGACCCAGTCGGTGAGCGTCCGGACCGAAGCACCGTTGTCCGTCCATTCGTGGCGGGCAACGTCGTCAAGGAAGGTCGAGTTCGGCTCGGTGATCATGTCGTGACTGACAATCTTGTCGCGACCTGCCGAGTTGAAAATGTCCTGAACGATCGAGTCACCCTCGGGGTTGGAGGTTTTGAAGTAGTCCTTGTTCTCCTGCTCGGCGCCGTGCAACACGTCCACCGCGCGATCCATCATGGTGCGGTCCAACTCGGAGCCCTGCTGGAATTCTGCGTCACCGGCCTTGATCAACTCCGCGACCTGCTTGAGGTCATCGCCCGAGGGGTAGGTCGTGACGGGGACGGGCAGGTTCGGGTCGGTATGCTCTCGACTGACTGCCTGCGCCTCGATAGCGTCCTTCACGCTGGCCGGCAGCATCCCCGTACCCCCGGTAGCGGCGTCGGTGTCCATGCCGGGCGGAATTTGATCTTCAAATTGCTCACCAATGACGATGGGGAACTTGACGTCGGGGTCGCTCATCACCTGCATTGAGTCGCCGATGATGTCACCGTGTTCGCCCAAGTCATTCTTGATGCCAACGAGCTGATCGAGCGACATGCCAGCCATCTGGTGCTGCATCTGGCTGATCACTTGGGCTTGGTCAGGTTTTAACGGTAGCGGCGGGAGCGTGGCATTCGGGCTGTTGGGATCGGTCCGCGGATGCAGTTGGTTGGGGTCAATCCCGTCGAGGATGTCGTCCACCTGTCGCGCCGCCTCGTCATCACCGGCGAGCGCTCGACGGACGAGGTCTTCGATGTCTTTCTCCCGCTTCTCGGCTTCCTCTGTCTTCTCGTCCGTCGCGCCGAGAGGGTCATCTTCGCCGCCGGTCTTGTCCCCGGCGAATCGCTGGTTGCCCAGTGCCTGGAACTCTTTGCCCAGCTTCCCGAGCCGCTCGGCTATGGCGTTCGATTGCGAGTTCGACGTCTTGACGATCTCCTCGAGCTGA
>NZ_JAODWD010000005.1 GCF_025345615.1 Mycobacterium deserti | reverse complement strand
CTGGTACAACTTCGACCCGTTCACCCACATCACCAAAGAACAAGCCACCGTCGGAGCACTACGCAAAGCCGCCGAAGGCCACGACGTCTCCATCCAAGCCCTCTCCAAGCACGAACACGGAGGCGGTTCCGACTGGCAGGCGCAGATGAAGCAGGCCACGGCAAACGTCAGTGGGGGGTCGAACGACTGAGTTCAGGCTCCGGCTAGGCGTTCGGCCAGAATCCGCGGCCGCCCCTCCGACCGGGCTTCGAGCGTGTTCCGCTGCACCTTGCCGTTGGCGTTGAGCGGCAGCGGCTCGTCCCAGAACACCAGTTCCTCGGGCAGCTTGTACTTGGGCAGCCCCCCGGAGACCAGCGCCCCGGTGACGTCGGCGAGCGACAACTCGACGCCGTCGTCGAGCACCATGGCCAACGCCAGTCGCTCTCCGGTGGTCGCGTCGGCGATGGAGTACGCGGCACACTCTCGGACACCGGGAATTTCGGCCACCGCCTCCTCGACCTCCGCCGCGGGAATCTTCATGCCGTTGCGGATGACGATGTCCTTGATCCGCCCGATGATGCGCACCCGTCGGTCGTTGATCTCCGCCACGTCGCCGGTACGGAACCACTCCCCGTCGAAGGCGACATCGTCGTCCTGGGCGTCGGTATAGCCGAGGAAGGCGTGCGGGCCCTTGATGCAGCACTCCCCCGGGTCGCCGACCGACCCCACCCGGACGTCGACATCCTGCAGTGCCACACCATCATCGGCGTGGCGCACCGCCCTCGACTCGGTTCGCAGCCCCGAGGTACTGACCGGAACCTCCGACGATCCGTACGCGCGCATGACGACGATGCCGAAGTCGTCCTCGACCCGCTCGACGATGCGCCGGTCGAGCATCGTGCCGCCGAGGTACACCGCCCGCAGTGGCGCACGCCGTCCCCGTGCAACCGCCTCGTCCAGCAACCGGTCAAGTAGCCGGTCGGGACCGCCGTACCACGTCGCTTCCGACGTCAACAGCAGCTCACACGTCGACGCGGGATCCCAGCGGTCCTCCAGTACCACCGGCGCGGCCAGCATGGGGCCGATGAACAACGCTTGCAGCACGCCGGTGACCGACGCGAGTGGGCTGATCAGGAAGATGCGGTCGTCGGCGCACAGACCTGCTGCGGCGATGTAATTGGCCGACGCCTTGGTCAACGTGCTCAGCGAATGGATGACGCCTTTGGGCCGCGAGGTTGTGCCCGACGTGTACAGCACAAAAGACGGTTCATCGGCCGCCCGGACCGGCGTACTGGACTGCGGCGTACCCGGCCCGTGGACGTCGATCCAGCGGCACGCCTCGCGCAATTCCGCCTCACCCGCGCGTTCCCAACCGGGCGCCATACCGAAGCCCGCACCGGTGCGCGCGACTATATCGGCGACCTGCGTGGCGCCTGCACTGCGCGGCACCAGCAGGACCACGGCGTCCACCCGGATGGCTGCGTGTACCGCGACGACGGAGTCGATGTCGTTTCCGACCACCACCAGAAGCGCAGTCCCAGCGCCGACTCCCGCCGCCGACAGCGCGTCCGCGGCGCGGTCGATCCGTTCGTCGAGGTCGGCGTAGGTCAGTTCGGTGGCGCGCATGACGAGCGCCGAACGGTCCGGATGCCGTGCGGCGGTGTGTCGTACGACATCAAGCGGTTGATCTGACCAAAAGCCAGCTGCCCGATACCGCGGCCGCAGAGCATGAGCCCGCTGTCGAGCGTGGTGCAGCAGCGCCGTCGCGCTACCCATGGCGTCCTCCGATGCAAATGATGATTCTCTTGAGCGCAAATGTAACCTCTCAGTCATGCCGCGATTGACTTTCGAGGATCAGGTAGCTGTCGTCACCGGGGCGGGCGGTGGGCTCGGCCGCTGTCACGCACTCGAACTCGCCCGCCGCGGCGCTCGTGTCGTGGTCAACGACCTCGGCAGCGCCGTCGACGGAAGCGGCGCCTCGACATCGGCGGCACAGTCGGTCGTCGACGAGATCACCGCCGCCGGCGGCACGGCGATCGCCAACGGCGACTCCGTGGCCACCGCGGAGGGCGGCGCCGCGATCGTCGCCGCGGCGATGGACGCCTTCGGCCGGCTCGACATCCTGGTCAACAACGCGGGCATCCTGCGCGACGCCGCATTCAAGAACATGACCGCCGAACAGGTTGACGCGGTCATCGCGGTACATCTAACCGGTGCCTTCAACGTGACCCGTGCTGCGTGGCCGATCATGCGCGAGAAGAACTACGGACGGATCGTCCAAACCACCTCCGGCACGGGGCTGTTCGGCAACTTCGGCCAAGCCAACTACGGTGCGGCCAAGATGGGCCTGGTG
The DNA here is from genome assembly GCF_025345615.1 of Mycobacterium deserti. Taxonomy (GTDB): domain Bacteria; phylum Actinomycetota; class Actinomycetes; order Mycobacteriales; family Mycobacteriaceae; genus Mycobacterium; species Mycobacterium deserti. Next base: position 595,084 of record NZ_JAODWD010000005.1, on the reverse strand, counting down.
GGCATGATGCACGTACTGGCGATCGAGGGCGCACGTAACGGCATCACGGTCAACGCGGTGGCCCCCATCGCCAGGACCCGGATGACCGAGGACATCATGGGCGAAGCGGGCAAAGCGATGGATCCAGAACTGGTCACCCCGGTGGTGGTCTACCTGTCCCACCGCGACTGCGACCGCACCGCCCACATCTACTCGGTGGGCGCGGGCAAGGTGTCGCGAGTGTTCATCGGCCAGTCCACAGGTATCGAAGACGGCGATCTGACCGCCGAAACCGTGGCCGAGAACATCGACCGCATCGATGACACCGCGACGTTCGTGATTCGCGGCGGCCCCGCTGCGGGTTGACGACTCAGACGCCTCGAAAGTGCGGATCGCGGCGCTCGGCGAACGACCGCAGGCCCTCCTGCAGATCGGTCGTCTGTGAGACCATCTCGGCGGCCCATGCTTCCTGCTCGAAGGCTCGGTCGCGCCCGGATTCCGACGACACGGCGAGCAGACGCTTGGTCAGCCCGAGCATCACGGTCGGTCCTGCCGCCAGACGCACGGCGAGGTCTTCGGCGGCCGCCTCGGTGTCCTGTGGCGCGACAACCCGGTTGACCAATCCGAGCCGCTCACAGCTCGCGGCGTCGAGGGGTTCGCCGAGCATCAGCAGCTCAGCGGCTCTGCGCAACCCCACAATTCGGGTGAGCAAGTGCACCGCGCCCGAGTCCGGCAGGATGCCCCGATGAACGAACGACTGCGCAAGATGCGCCTCGGTCGACATCACCACGAGATCGCAGGCCAGCACCAGGCTGGAACCGGCTCCGACGGCTGCGCCCTTGACGGCGGCGACCACCGGCTTGTCACAGCCCAGCACGGACGCGATCAGCCGCTGCCAGCCCTGCTGCAGCATTCGTGCGACGTCACCGAGCCGCTTTGGCTGCGACGGCACGGGCGTACTTTTCCCATCGCTCAATCCCGCACCGGCGCAGAAGTGCCGGTCCCCCGCCGCGGTCAGCAGGACCGCGCGTACCGCTGGGTCGCCGTGGGCCTGCACGAAGGCCTCGGTGAGCGCGTCGCGTGCCAGGGGCGAAAGCGAATTGCCAACTGGCGCACGGTCGATGATGATCCGCTGCACAGCGTCGTCACCGCGTGTGACAACGATGCCGGGTTCTTCTGTGCTCATGCCACGTGTCCTTCCGCGGCCGCGTTAACGGCGTTTCCGTTTTTCGGGTATCTTAATTTCCACCTTGGCCCGGCAACGTGGCGGGCCGCTCGAAGGAGGCAGTCGATGTCCGGCACCGGCCAGATCACCGACGAGGGGCTGGCCCGCCTGCGCGCAACCATCGGCATCGCGGTGCCGCATACCCAGCCGCCGCACTACTTCCGCCCCAATGAGGACGCTTTCCGGCACGTCGCCGAGAGTTACGGCGACGCCAACCCGTTGTGGTGCGACCCCGAGTACGCCGCGAAATCCGTTTGGGGTGAGTCGGTGGCTCCGCCTGCGCTGATCGGCGGGGACACCCTGATCGGCGAGGACGAGGTCACCACCTTGTCCGACGAGGATCGCGCCCGGACCAAGGGCGACCCACTGCGCGGCGTGCACGCTTTCTACGCCTCGTCGTCTCGGGAATGGTGGGCACCGCTACGCGCCGGACGTCGGGTGTTCCGCCGCAACGCCCTGGTGGCCGCGCTGGACAAGAAGAGCGAGTTCGCCGAGCGCGCTGTGCACGAGTGGTCGGCCCAGGTGTTCCGCGACGAGGACGGCACGCTGCTGGGTGGACAATACCGAAACATGATCCGCACCGAGCGCAGCAAAGCGCGCGGTAGGAAGAAGTACGAAGCGGTCGAGCTCAAAATCTGGACGCCCTCGGAGATCTCCGCGGTCGATGCGAGATACGCGCACGAGGCGCCGCGCGGCGCGGAACCGCGGTGGTGGGAGGACGTGGCCGAGGGCGACACCGTCGGCCCGCTGACCAAAGGTCCGCTGACCGTCACCGACATGGTCTGCTGGCACGTCGGTATGGGCACCGGCATGTACGGCGTGCGCCCACTGCGACTGGCGTGGCGCAACCGGCAGCGCATCCCCCGTTTCTACACGCCGAACGAACACGGCGTGCCGGATGTTCAACAGCGGGTGCATTGGGAACCCGACGCCGCCCGCAATGCCGGTAACCCCACCACGTTCGACTACGGCCGGATGCGCGAGACGTGGCTCATCCATCTGTGCACCGACTGGATGGGTGACGACGCGTGGCTGTGGACACTGGACTGTGAATTCCGCCTTTTCAACTATGTGGGTGATCTGCACACCATCACCGGCACGGTGGTCCGCAAGTACCTCGCAGACGGCGACCGCCCGGCCGTGGACCTTGAACTCGCGGCGACCAACCAACGCGGTCAGGTCACCGCGCCCGGTAGGGCGAAAGTTCTGCTACCGAGCCGGGAGCGCGGTCCCGTCCGATTGCCCGACCCGCCGGGGGCCGCGACCGATCTCGCCGAACTGCTGACCGCGGTGTCGGCCCGATTCGCCGAGCGCTGAGCGACATGCCCTACGACAGCGTGCCGGGCCTCGGCGCTGAGCAACGAGGTCCCTTGCTGGCCCTGACCCTGGATCGGGCCGACCGTCGCAACGCCGTCAACGATGTGATGCTCGATGCCATGATCGGTCACCTCGTGGCGGCCGGTACGGACGAGTCGGTCCGGGCGATCCGGATCGACGCCGACGGCCCTGATTTCTGCGCGGGATCGGACCTCATCGCCAACAACGCGAGGTCGGAACGAAAACCCCGCGTCGGCAGCACGCAGCGCCGGCTGCCGAACAAGGCGAACCGGCTGATTCCGTTGATGCTCGAGACACAGGTTCCCATCGTCGCCGTGGTCCGCGGCTGGGCGGCCGGCCTCGGCTTCCACATCGCGATGGCCTGCGACTTCTGCGTGGCCGCCGAGGATGCGCGGTTCTGGGAACCGTTCATGGCGCGCGGCTTCACCCCGGACAGCGGCGCGGCCTGGTTGCTCCCCCGACTCATCGGCATGGTGCGCACCCGGCAATTGCTCATGCTCGGCGAGGAGATCGACGGCCGCACCGCCTTCCATTGGGGCATCGTGCACGGTGCTCACCCGGGTGACGCACTCGACGCGGCGGCAACGGATCTCGTCGAGAAGCTGGCCGCTGCACCCACTGTCGCCCTCGGCCTCACCAAGTGGCTGCTGCAGAGCGGCAACGGGCTGGATTTGGACCGCCACCTGCAGAACGAGGCCATGGCGCTCGAACTGTCCAGCCGCAGTGACGATTTCAAGGAAGGCTTGGCGGCTTTCCGCGACAAGCGCGACGCGAAGTTCCAAGGCCGATGACACGATTGCCGATCGACGAGACCACCAGCGCCGCCGACGCCGTCGCCGCCGTCGAGCAGTGGGTGGCGGCCGAGGTACCCACGCACTGGCGAACTGCGGCGGCCGACGGCCCGACAGCGTTGCGCGCGGTACGCAGTCCCGCCGACTACCGCGCCTGGTACCCGGCGTTCGCAGATTCGGGACTGGTCGCTCCGACGTGGCTCACCGAGCACGGTGGCTTGGGCATCGGCAACGACGTCGCGCGCGCGATCGACAAGGTGCTCGCACCGCTGCGCCTGACGCGCCTGAACCCGTTGGGACTCAACAATACCGCCGCGGCGCTGTTCAGCCATGGCACCGAGGACCAGCGTCGCCGCTTCCTGCCCCCGATCGTGCGTAACGAGGAGAAGTGGTGCCAGCTGTTCAGCGAACCGGGTGCCGGATCGGACCTGGCATCACTGGCAACCAGGGCCGTCCGAGACGGTGACCACTGGGTGATCACCGGTCAGAAGGTCTGGACCACGTGGGCCGACGAGGCCGATTACGCCATCCTGCTCGCCCGCACAGATCCGGAACAGCCCAAGCACAAGGGCATCACGTACTTCCTGCTCGACATGCACCAACCCGGTGTCCAAGTACGTCCCCTGCGCCAGATCACCGGCGAGTCCGAATTCAACGAGGTGTTCCTCGACGGAGCGCTCGTTCCCGACGCGCACCGGGTGGGCGACGTCAACAACGGCTGGCGGGTCAGCGCGTCCACGCTGTCCAGCGAGCGGCAGATGGTGTCCGGTTCCGGCTCCGGCGGCATGGGCCGTCTCGGCGGGTCCAGCGCCGAACGGCTGATCACGCTCGCCCAGGAGCGTGGCCGCTGGAACGATCCCGTGATCCGCAACAAGATCATGCGATTGTGGGCGCAGGAGCAGATCCGCGGCTGGACGAACGCCCGAGTGCGGGCGGCACTTTCGGCCGGTCAACCACCCGGCGCGGCATCGTCGATCGGTAAGGTACACCAGGCCACTCTCAACCAGCAGATTCAGGACGTGATGGTCGATCTGCTGGGCGCGGATGCGTTGGCATGGGATGCCACCGACGATGTCGATGCGCTCCCCCGCGAGGTGCAGGGGTGGATGCGCAGCCTGGCCAACAGCACCGAGGGCGGCACCACCGACATCAACAAGAACATCCTCGGCGAACGAGTTCTCGGACTCCCCAAGGAGCCAGACCCCTGGAAGGGCAAGCCCTGGCGGGAGATTCCTCGCTCATGAGCGGCTACCGACGTCTGATCGTCGACAAGGCCGACGGCGTGGGCTGGCTGACACTGAACCGGCCGGAAGCCGGGAACGCCTTCGACGCGCTGATGCTCGACGAACTCGAAACCGCCTGGGGCGATCTCGACAACGATCCCGAGGTGCGCGTCATCGTGAACACGGGCGTCGGCCGGGCGTTCTGCACGGGTATGGACGTGGTCCAGGTCGCCCGCGACAAGGACGCGATGCGTAAGCACTCGCGCCGCACCAGAGACGCCGAGCTGAAGATCTCGTCCTGGCACTGCGACGTGTGGAAGCCGGTCATCGCCGCGGTCAACGGGGTGTGTGCCGGCGGCGGCCTGCACCTGATCGCCGACGCGGACATCGTCATTGCGGCCGAAAGCGCGTCGTTCGTCGATCCGCATGTCTCGGTCGGCCAGGCCGTGGCCTACGAGGCCATCACCCTGCTGCGCAAATCGCCGATGGAGTCCATCACGCGAATGACGCTGAGCGGCAGGGGCGAACGTATCTCCGCGCAGCGCGCCTACCAGCTCGGCATCGTGTCTGACGTGGTCGCTGACGAAGCGCTGCGCGACACCGCGGCGACGCTCGCGGCGGCTGTGGCGGCCAATTCTCCCACCGCGATGCGCGCCACCAAGAAGGCGCTCTGGCGGTCGTTGGAGGTCGGCCTGACCAAAGCACGCAACGACGCGAGCGAAGTGATTTGGGCGCTGCGGAACCACCAAGACCACGCCGAGGGGGTTCGGGCTTGGCGCGAGAAACGCACGCCCGCTTGGCAACCGCTCTCGAGTGTGGAGGCGCAATGACCTATGAACGGTTGATCGTCGAACGCCGTGGGCCCGTGGGGTGGCTCATCAACAACCGTCCGGACCGGCTCAACGCCTATGACGCGGTCATGCGCAACGAGTTCAGGACCGCCTGGGCGGAACTCGACGCGGACCCCGACGTGCGGGTCATTGTGCACACCGGCAACGGGCGTGCGTTTCAGGTCGGCGCCGACGTCGAGGAACTCGACGGTGAAGCGGTACAGCAGTTTCAAGAAACGATGACCTCGTTGGATCTCGGGCTCACCGGCTGGCACTGCAATGTCGGCAAACCGGTGATCACCGCGGTGAACGGCGTGTGCGCGGGCGGCGGCCTGCACTGGGTGGCCGACGCGGACGTCGTCATCGCGGCGTCGGACGCGACGTTCGTGGACCCGCACGTGTCGATCGGTCAGGTCAGTGCGTTGGAGACCATCGCCTTGATGCGCAAGATGCCCGCGGAGGCCGTGCTGCGGATGGCGCTCGTCGGCAGCCACGAACGGCTCACCGCCCAGCGCGCGTACGAACTCGGCATGATCAGCCAGGTCGTCGATCCGCCCGAGCGGCTCCGGGACGTCGCCCAGGAGCTGGCCGAGAAAATCGCACGGAACTCTCCGGCTGCCATGCGCGCCACTAAGCGCGCCCTTTGGGGAGCGCTCGAACACGGGCTGACCGACGCGTGCCGTGAGGGTGCCAAGCATTTGACCTCCATGTGGGGCCATCCCGACCAGAACGAGGGACCGCTGGCCTTCGCCGACAAGCGCGCACCCCGGTGGCGGCCGCTGGAGGCCGACGCGTGAGCCTCGCCGATCTGCTCACCGACCTGCCCGAGATCGCAGTCCACACGCCGGCCGCCGACATCACGCGGACCAGTCTCGTCGCGAGCGCCAACCGGCTGGGCGCCGTGCTCGGCGAAGCCGGGTTGGCCACCGGCCAGGTGGTCGCCGCGATGCTGCCCAACGACGCCACAACGGTCGCCGCCCTGTTCGGGACCTGGCGTGCGGGCGGGGTCTACACCCCGCTGAACCCGCGCGCGGCCGACGCGGAGGTGGCCAGCCAGCTCGATGCGCTGTGTCCAGTGGCCGTGATCACCACACCCGCGCTCGCACACCGTTTTTCGGCGTCGGGGTTAACTGTGGTGACCGGCGATGACCTGGATTGGAAGTCGACCCCGTCGGGTCGGCTGCCCGCGGTCCCGCGGCAGTACGACTCTGACGTCGCCTTGCTCCAATTCACCTCGGGCACCACCGGCCCGCCGAAACCGGTACCGCTGCGGCACACCACCGTGCTCGATCTCATCGACCGGTTGCTGTCGAAGCTGCGCGGCGCCAAGTCTTCTGCAGCGAAGCCGAACCGGGCTCCCATGCCCAACCTGGTTCCACTGTCATTGTCGTTGTGGGCCGGGATCTATCAGGTGCTGTTCGCCTTCCGTGCGGGTTCCGGCGTCGTACTCATGGACCGGTTCTCGCCGCCGGAATTCGCTGCGCTGGTGGCGCGACATCAGTTGCGCTCCACCGTGCTGCCGCCGGCAGCCCTGACCATGCTGCTGCACGAGGAGTCCGTCACCGAGTTGACGCCGCTCAAAATCGTGCGGTCCATCACCGCCCCGCTGTCCCCGGTGCAGGCCCGGCGCTTCCGGGACCGATTCGGCGTGATCGTACTGAACTCGTACGGGCAGACCGAACTCGGCGGCGAGGTGGTGGGCTGGTCAGCGGCCGATGCACGCGAATGGGGTGAGACGAAGCTGGGCTCGGTCGGGCGCCCGCTGCCGGGTATCGACGTGACCATCACCGACGATGAAGTCATGGTCCGCACGCCGACCACGGCCGCCCGCAAGATCGACCCCGCGTTCCTGGACCGCCTCACCGACGACGGCTGGTTCCACACTGGCGATCTCGGTTGGTTCGACGAGGACGGCTTCCTCTGGCTCGACGGCCGAGTGTCGGACATGATCAACCGCGGTGGGCTCAAGGTGTTCCCCGGCACGGTGGAGGACGTGCTGCTGGCGGCCGACGGCGTGCGCGAGGCAGCGGTGGTCGGGGTACCCGACGAGCGGTTGGGCGAGGTGCCGTGGGCGTTCGTCGCGCGCACCGAGAAGGGTCTGACTGAAGACGATTTGATTTCGTGGTGCCGTCAACGGTTGACGCCCTATCGCGTCCCGGCCCGGGTGGTGTTCGTTGAGGCGCTGCCCCGCAATGACGTCGGCAAAGTGGTCAAACGCGAGTTGGCCTCGCTCGCAGACGTCTGACCCGCCTATCCGGGAGCCGCCCCCGGCCAGCGCTGCATGACCAGTCCCCACGGGTCGGCTACTCGCCGGGTCGTCCGCGGTACGGCATGCGTTGTCTGAGTGCCACCCGGGCGATCGGAGAAACCGCGGCCAGCGGGTATCTTCCCCATCCGGGGCTCCCTTCTTGTGGAAATGTCTACTCTCAAATGAGAGAGCAATGCTAACCTTTCATGCAAATTTGCGTTTCCGCAGTGGAGGTCCTCGATGTGGCAAGAACTCGTCCGCCTGGCCGTGACCTGGGGCGTGATGTGTGGGCTAGTCGCGTTCTTCTACTGGATGCTTGCCAATATCGGCACCTTCTGAACCAGAGCGGCATTCAAAGCTCCTGACTCGGAACATTATCCGCGCTTCCAAGAACTAGGGGAATCGATGAACGAACAGGATCGACGGCGCAGACGCGGACTGATCGCGTTCCAGATCTTCATCTACGGCGTGCTGATCGCGATGTTCGCGATCCAGGTTCAGATGTTCTTCACCAGAGATTGGTAGTCGCCAATGAAATCTGACGCCTCACTCACCATGGACGAGCACGAGGCGCGAACGCGCGAGGCGCAACGTCGCGCAGACCGCTGGTGCATAGCCGGCACCGCGCTCATGGGCACCCTCGTTCTCGGACTCGTGGGCTTGCCGGTGTTCTGCCGCGGGATCTACCTGCTTCGGAAAGCGCAACGCGACGGGTTGTCGGTCAGGCCGATGATGGTGACGCTCATCGGCTACGTCATCATCCTCGATGCCGCGCTCAATAGCATGGGTTGGGCGCTCGACCTGTTCGCCAACCACGCCCTGATCACCCGTACGGTGTTCACCGCGTGGGGCAACCTCATCGATGCCGGCTACTTCTGGCACTACAACGAACTCTGGATCGGTGGCGCCGGCGCGCCTGGGGAGAAAGCCTGGGTGATGGTGTGTGTCCTGATTGTGTTCCCCATGCGCATCGCAGCCGCCATCGCGCTACTTCAGATGAAGCGTTGGGGACACCAGTGGACGATCGTGACATGTTGGTTCGGCATCGTCGTCTGGACCGGTTACATCTTCAATATGACGATGTACGCGGATGTCCGTTATGCCGCAGTCGGTTTGCCTGTGTTCGGGTGGTGGGCCTTCAACATCTTCTACATCACGCCATTCCTGGCTATCCCCTACCTCCACACCGTCAATCGAGAGATCTTCTCCGACTAGGCTGGCGAAAGGACCGTCGTGTCTAACACCACTGAGTCAACGGCTTCCCAGGAGTCGCTGCCGCTGGGAACCACCTCCACGTGGGCGCGCATGCACAAGTGGCTCAAGCGCGGACTGTACGTCTGCCTGTTCGGACTGGTCATCGAGGGGTCGCTGACCGTTCCGGTGATGGCTATCTGGTACGGCTGGCCAACGCTTTCCCTAACCGAGATCTGCAGTGAACTCATGAAGGTTCGGTTCACCGACGACAATCTCGAATGCCAGCAGCCCTATCCGATCGGCGGCCCCCCGTTCGGTGGGGCTCCCGAAGCGGCCGGCCAGAGCACAGCGCGCGACGAATGGGGCGTCCAACCCAAGCCGCTGTACGAGTCGATCGGGTTCCGGGAGTTGGTGAAGATCCACGAAGAGCGCACGGCGCAGCAGCCGAGCCGCTGACATGGCCGCTTCGACGGTTGTCATGGGCCCGGCCAGCGGGCTGTCGCGTGAGCTGGCGGACAGTCTCGACGTTGTCGTGGAAGAAGACCGGGTGCTACCTTCCGACGTCGCCGGCGTTGTCCTCATCATCGGCGCGCACCCGCCCCCCACGCCCTCCGAAATCACGACGCTGCGCGGCGAGGCTTGGGACCGCATCGTCGACGACATGATGTGGGGTGCGCTCGCCGCGCTACAACGAGCGAGATCTGCGTTCGGCGGTCGGGACGGACGAATCGTTGTCGTCGTGCCGACGATCGGTATGGCGGGCGCAGCCCGACTCGCGGCATATACCACCGCAGTGGAGGGCATTCGGGCGATGGCGAAATCGGCGGCACGACAATGGCACCGCGACGGTGTTCGCGTCAATCTCGTGGCGGCACCGTTGCGGTTGTTCGCCTCGGCGTTGGATGCTTCATCGGCCCATCTCACCGCGGCTGTGGTCCCAGACGATTCGACGCTGATTCACACGGTCGCCGAGTCGGTGGCATTCCTGCTGCGTCCGGATATCGGCCATCTGGTGGGCGAGACGCTGATCGTCGACGGTGGATCGGTGATGTTGCCTTGAGCCTCGACGGTATGACCGCGTTGGTCACGGGATCGGGTGCGGGCGTGGGCCGCGGCATCGCGGTGGCGCTGGCCTCGGCCGGTGCCCACGTGATCGTGGCCACCCGGTCCGAGACGGGGCTCGCGGTCGCACACGACATCACGTCCCGAGGCCACGACGCGACGTGGGCCCGCTGCGATGTGACCGACCGCGATGCGGTGGTCGGCGCCGTCGATCTCGCCCTGAGCACGACCGGTCGACTCGACGCGGTGATCCACAACGCGACGAGCAACGCCTCCAGCCAACCGCACAACCTGGCAGACGTCGACCGCCCGCTGTGGGCCGACCATTACTCGGTGTCCCTGGGCGGGGCCCACCACTGCGCTTCCTCGGCGTTCGACGCATTGCGCAAGCAGGGCGGAACCTACATCGTCATGACCTCACCTGCCGGCATCGAAGGCAGTGCGACGCTTCCCCTCTACGCAACGATGAAGGGAGCGTTGCGCGGCTTCGCCAAGAGCCTGGCACGCGAGTGGGCGCCGTACGGCATCACCGCGAACATCGTCTCGCCGCTGGCCTATTCACCGGCCATGACCGCTGCGATAGCGGCCGAGCCCGCCATGGAGGAACGGTTGTCGCGTCGAATTCCGCTCGGGCGCATCGGAGACCCAGAACACGACATCGGCGCCGCCGTTGCTTGGCTCATCGGCCCCACCGCCCGCTACATCACCGGACAGACCCTGGGCGTTGACGGCGGTCACTACACGAGCCTGTAAGAGCCAGTGGCATGGAGCTAGGCCTTGTCCTCCCCCACACCGGACCCTCGACATCGCCGACATTCATCCGCGACTTCGGGCAAGCCGCCGAAGGGCAGGGATTCTCGCCGTTGTGGGCCGTCGACCACCTTGTGCTCTTGTACCACGTCACCTCGCTGTACATGCTCGGACGAGAACCGAGCACAGTCGCTGACGGGTGGCTCTCGGAGAATCTCGCGCCGAACTACGAGATGATGACGACGCTGGCGTGGGTCGCAGGTCAGACGACGACCATCGGCCTGGGCACATCGGTCGCAGTCCTACCGTTGCGCAACCCGGTCGCCAACGCCAGACAACTGGCGACGCTGGACGCCTTGTCGGGCGGCCGCTTGTCCTACGGAGTGGGGGTTGGCTGGCTGCGCGAGGAGGCCGTCTCAATGGGGCGTGCCACGGGACCGTCGCGGCGCGCGCGCCGAGGAGCACATCGCGCTGTTACGCACGCTGTGGTGTGCCACCGAGCCCTATGTCGAATTCGCCCCCATGGACCCGCGCCCGCAGCCCGTGCAGCGTCCCATACCGATTCTCGTGGGTGGTCACTCCGACCGGGCGATCGACCGCGCTGTACGCATCGGCGACGGGTGGATCGCCGCTCTGATGTCGGTGAATCGGCTGGCCGAACTCATCACGACGCTGCGGCGAGCAGCGGAATCGCACGGGCGAGAGCCGGACAGCATTCACACCGTCGCCTCGAGCACGTACACCGATTCCCGGTCATTCGCCGACTCGTACCGCGCCCTGCGTCGGCTCAGCATCGACCACCTGCAGGTGGTCATCCCTGAGCCGGACCCGCGCCTGGTCATCGTCCGACTCGCCGAAATAGCGGCTGCAGCCACCCGAGTGAGAGCGGATTACGTCGGGCCCACCCAAGCCGTTCACATGTGAGAATGTATCCTCTCGTTTTAGGATAGCGACGTTGCCGTCATGAGGTGTCTTGCCGGCGATGGAGAGGAATTGACGATGACCGAGCCCAAGGCTTTCGAAGTGTGGGATGCCGACAACCACATGTACGAGACCGTCGACGCCTACACGCGCTATCTGCCGGAGAAGTACTCGGAAGCGCTCAAATTCGTGGAAGTGAACGGCCGCAAGAAATTGCAGATACTCGGCGTCATCACCGAAACCATTCCGAATCCGACCTATGAGGTGATCCCCACGCCAGGTGCATGGTCGGATTACTTCCGGGGCATAAATCCCGAAGGGAAGACGCTACGGGAGCTGGCCAAGCCCATCCGGTGTCCCGACGAATTCCGCCGTCCCGATCTTCGCCTGGCGTTGATGGATCGCCAGGGTGTCGACGGCGCCGTGATGTTCCCGACGACGGCGGGCATGCTCGAGGAGAGAACGAAGTCCGACACCGAGCTCACTCACGCGGTCACCCATGCGTTCAATCGGTGGCTCCTCGAGGACTGGACGTTCAACTATCAGAACCGGATCTTCGCCGTACCTGCCATCTCCCTGAACGACCCCGCTCTCGGTGTCCGGGAGCTCGAATGGTGCCTGGAGAACGGCGCCAAGACGGTACTGATTCGGCCGGCACCCGTCCCGCGCGAAGACGGCACTTCGCGTTCCGCAGCGCTACCGGAATTCGACGACTTCTGGCGGCTGGTCGAGTCTTCGGGCATCTCGGTGCAAATGCACAACTCGGACTCGGGCTATGAGCGTTACGTCGACGATTGGGAGGACGCAGCGGAGTTCAACGGTTTCGCTCTGAGCAAGCTGCGCGGTTTCATCTACGAGGAGAGTCGAAACATCTTCGACACCCTCGCCGCCTTCATCGCTCACGGAGTGTTCGAGCGCTTCCCCGGGGTGCGGATCGGCGTGGTCGAGAACGGTGGCTCGTGGGCACACCGCCTGTTGGACGTCTTCGACCGGGTGTACCGCAAAAGGCCATATGACTTCGACGAGCATCCCAGTGATGTCTTCCGCAGGCACGTCTGGATCAATCCGTTCCACGAGGAGGACATGTCCCAGCTCGTCGACCTCCTCGGGGCGGACCGGGTGATGTTCGGTTCGGATTACCCGCACCCCGAAGGCCTCGCCGAACCCGCGGACTTCGTCAGCGAACTCGCCGACCTTCCCGCCGATACCACCGCGCGCGTCATGGGCGGAAACTTGAAGGAACTGATCGGCCTCTAGCCGCAAAGCGTCTCAAGGGCGCCTGCGCAGTACGGCTAATGACTGCCGAATCGAGCACGCAGCTCGTTCTTCAGAACCTTGCCGGTGAGGTTGCGTGGTAGCGCCTCGATCAATTCGAGACGCTCGGGAGATTTGTGCCGGCTCAAGCCCTGTGCCTGACAGTGGCCGGCCAATTCAGCCAGCGTGACTTCACGTCCGGGTTCAGCGACCACGACGGCACACACCCGCTCACCGGTGCGAGGATCCGGCACACCGATGACCGCTACGTCCGCGACTGCGGGATGGGCGGCCAGCACACCCTCGATCTCCAGCGCCGAGATGTTCTCCGCATTGCGGATGATCGCGTCTTTGATCCTGCCGGTGACGACGACGTTGCCCTCGCCGTCGATCCGCCCCCGGTCCCCGCTGCGGAACCACCCGTCGGCATCGAAGGCGTCGGCATCCAGTGTCTCGTCGACATATCCCAGGAAGCACTGCGGTCCCTTGAGCCGCAGTTCGCCTTCCTCGCCGACGGCGGCCTCTCGTTCGTTGTCATCGACGACACGGACCGAGACTCCGGGTACCGGCCTGCCCACGGTGTGGTCGAGCACCTCCGGCGCTCCGTCCGGGGGTGGTGAGGTGACGACGGGAAACTCGGTGAGTCCCCAAGCATTGGCCACTCCGGCAACAGAGAACGTCTCGCGCACTAGCCGCCCCAGCTCCGCGGTGATCGGCGCGCCACCGCCCACGCAACCACGCAGGGCGGGATAGAGCGGCTCCGGGCCGTGGGCGCGCTGGGCGGCCATGAACGCGACGAAGAAGGGGGTAGCCGTGCCGAGCATCGTCGGCCGATGCCTCGCAATAGCCTTTGGCGTGAGCACCGGGTCGAAGCTGTCGAACAGCACCAGCCGCATGCCGGTGAGCAGGCTCGCCGCCAGCATGGCCGCGCCGCCGATGTGCGACACCGGAAAGGCGATGGGGTTGACGTCGGTGTTCGACGCACCGAACATCCCGACCACCCCTGCCGACCCGGCAATCACCGAGCGGTCACAGTGGCGCACGCCCTTCGGCGCCGCAGTGGTGCCCGATGAGTAGTACACCCATCGTGGCAGGGTGGCCGAAGTCGAAGGGGTAGGGAGCAGGGCGGGATCACCGGCCGGCAGCCGAAGACCGTCGACGATCGGCGCCGCGTGATCGACGACCACGATGGTCATCGGGTGATCCCTCGAGAGTTCGTCTGCGAGAGCGACGTGGTCGAAGCCGCGCCACACGCCGGGAACGATGAGGAACTCGGTGCCGAGTTGCCTTGTCACAAAGCCGACTTCGCTCTCCCGCCAGATCGGCAGGACGGGATTCTGCACGGCTCCCAACCGGGTCAACGCCACCATGACGACCATCGTCTCCAGCGTGGTCGGCAGCTGCCACGACACCACGGAACCGTCGCCGACCCCGCGTTCGGCCAGCGCCGCTGCGGTGGCCTCCGCCGCATCGCGCAACTGCGAATTCGTCAGGCTGCGACCGAAATCGTCGACGAGGACCACACGGTTCGGATGTTCACGGGCGGCTGTTTCGACCAAGCTCCAGTAGGTGCCGATCATTGGCATCTGTTGTTCTTCGCGCAAGCGCTCATCGGCGTGTGCTGTTCTTCGCGCAAGCGCTCATCGGCGTGTGCTGTTCTTCGCGCAAGCGCTCATCGGCGTGTGCTGTTCTTCGCGCAAGCGCTCATCGGCGTGTGCTGTTCTTCGCGCAAGCGCTCATCGGCGTGTGCTGTTCTTCGCGCAAGCGCTCATCGGCGTGTGCTGTTCTTCGCGCAAGCGCTCATCACCGACTCGGCAGGAGCAGCCGACGCTTCGCCAGAATATTGCGCATCATCTCGTTGCTTCCGCCCGACACCGTATACGCACGTGACCACAGCCAGCATTCTCGCAAACGCTGCTTGGCCTGTTCGACGCTCGGATCGGCGGCCTGGGTGCAGACTGTGGCCGCGAGTTCGGCGCCGTACGCCGAAACACGGTGATAGGTCTCGGCGAAGCTGAGCTTGGCGATAGAACCGTCGCCCGGTTGCTCAGCGCCGACGACGAGACGTTCGACATGGTCGTCGATGAACGACTTCGCCACTTCGACTTCGACGGCCCACTCGGCCACTCTCTGCCGAATGTCGTCGTGCTCGAGAGCCGGTCTGCCGTCGAGCGTGGCGTGACGCACCACGGTGACGAGATCATCGATAAGCAGATCCAGCAGGATCACGTTGCCGCCGATTCCGAAGCGTTCGAATTCCAAGCCGGCCATGATGATCGACCAACCCTGACCGGGCTCGCCGATAACACTGTCGGCGGGAACCTCTACGCCGTCGAGAAAGACCTCGTTCACCTCGATCGCCTCGTTGATCGTCCGGATTGGACGAACCTCGACGCCGGGCGACGACAACGGAACGACGATGACCGAAAGACCATGGTGGCGTGACGATGCCGGGTCGGTGCGAATGAGCGCCAACCCCATATCGGCCCAGTGCCCGTCGGTGATCCATGTCTTCTGACCGTTGATCACCCACGTTCCGTCTGGCTGCGCTGCAGCCCTGCTGCGAACGGCGGCCATATCGCTGCCCGCGTCCGGCTCACTGAGCAGCTGACACCAGACATGCTCACTGCGCCGAATCGGTGGCAGCAGTGCCGCTTTCTGTTCCTCGGACCCGAAGTGCAGCAGCACGTGAGCCGCCAGATTGACCTGGTCCACCGGCCGCGGCGCCCGGGCGCGCAGGATTTCCTCGCTGAGAATGCGGTCGTGGAGTGGGTGGTGATCGGCGCGCCCGCCATGTTCGACCGGCCAGTCCCCGCCGACGAAGCCCGCGTCGAACAGCGTGGCGAACCACCTGCGCAGTTGCGCTTCCTGCTCGGCGTTCTCAGGCGCCCGCCGCCCTTCCCGCGCGTCGAAGGGAGGTGCGTGCTGGGCGATGTGCGCCCTGACGCGATCCCGGAACTCGGTCAATTGCGCTTCACTGGCACCGACGCTTGCGGCGCTCACCAGCCGGACCTCTCCGCGACGAGCGCCCTGCTGGCGCGAGCCGTTCCGAGCATGAAGCCGTTTGTGAACACCCGGCGAAGCTCATGGTGCAACGGGTACTCCCAGGTGAAGCCGATGCCGCCGGACAGTTGCATGCATTCGTCGACGGCGGCCGTCGCATTCGCAGTCACGTAGGCGTGGGCGGTGGCGGCCAGCGCGACCGCGTCGTTTGACTTTTGATCCGTTAAGGCCCGAGCGGCCTTCATGATGATCGCGCGCGCCTTCGCCTCGAACACCAGCAGATCCACCAGTCGGTGTTGCACCGCTTGGAAACTGGCGATCGGCACACCGAAGGCGATGCGCCCCTTCAGGTAACCGACCAGCCGCTCGAACGTGGCGGACAGGGCTCCGAGCGAGTCTGCGCTGAGCAGCACCCTGGCCACCGCGAGCAGCTGATCCGCTCGTTGAGGTTCACCGATCAGAACGCTGTCGGCGCCAGCGATCTCGACACGCCATGCTGCGCGGCCGAGGTCCAGCAGCTCGTCATCTCGGCTCTTCGGCAGGGCGTCGGACACCTCGACGAGATGAATCCCGTTGCTTCCCAGCGTGATCAAGATGTCGAGGGCGTCGCCATGCACGACCCGCACGGTGTCGCCGGCGACCGCACAACCTGCCGTTGCGGTTCCGTCGATCATCGCGGGCAACCATCGGTCCCGGAACTCTTCGGGTGCCGAATTCAGCGCGGCCGCAGACAGTACACAGCCGAACCAGGTCGAAGTATTCTGCGCGCGAGCGAGTTCCTCCGCGATGATCGTCGTCTCGACTGGACGCCATCCGCTGCCGCCGAGATCCTCCTCGACGAGTAGCCCCGTCCAATCCATCGCCGCGAGCTCTTTGACAGACCCCTGCCCGACACGCCCATTGAGGAACTCGCGCGCCGCTTCGCGCAGTAGAGCGAGGTCGACCGAATCCTGACCGATGTCGTCTGCCATGCAGCGGCTAGCTCCGGCTGAGCAACTGGTCGGCGTTGTCTCGCATGATGCGCTTCTTGGCCGCTTCGTCGAGGGGGTCCAGCAGCTTGATGAAGTCGGCAGGCTCCGCGAGCCCTTCGGCGTGCGGGTAGTCCGAGCCCATCAAGAAGCACTCGTCGTATCCGAGGCGTTCGACGATGGCCGGGATGTCGTCCTCCGGATACGGCACCACACCGACGTGCCTGCGGAAGATCTCCGACGGGCGCTCGGTGAGTTTGCCTCCGATCCAGGGTCCATTGCGGCCCATCCCCCGGCTCTTGTCCATGTGGATGACGAACTGCGGCACCCACTCCGCGCCGTGTTCGGCGACCAGCACGTTGAGCCCGGGGAATCGGCCGAAGAGGTTGTCGAAGATCAGCGCCGACAGGGTGTCCTCTATCGGACGCTGGCCGTAGATGTTCATCCACTGCCATGCCGACATGTGCCATGCCGCAGGATCCGGGTTGTGCCCCCACGCCGGCGAGATCGCGTTGAAGTACCAGAACGGCTGGATATGGAAGACCAGCGTGCAACCGGCCTCCTGCAGTCGCGCGTAAATCGGGTCGAAGTAGGGGTCCCCGGGTGACCGCCCGTGGGCAGGACCCGTCGGCAGCAGAACCAAGCGCGCGCCCTGTTCAATGATCGCCTCGGTTTCAGCGATCGACGCGTCGAGATCGCGCAGCGACAACAAGGCCGTCGCGTAGATCTTGTCCTGGTGGTTGAAACCCCAGGTTTCGTCGAACCAGCGGTTGAACGAGCGCAGGTTGGCGTACAGCGCCTCGGTGTCGTCGACGTAGTGCTCTGCGGCCAGCGCCATCCCGGCCGGGAAGATGACCGCGCGCTCGACGTTCTGCTGCGCCATCACCGTCAGGCGCGCATCGCGCTCGAGCCACTCCGGTTGCATCGGCTGCGGCTCGTAGGTCTCGTCGGGATTACCCGAACCCATTTGTTTGAGCATCTCCTTGAGCGAACCGGGCCGGTAAGCGAGGTCGAATCCGAGGCCCGCCTCGCTGTTGAAGGTGGCGATCCGGTGGCCGGCGAGGATCACCTCTTTCCCGTCCGCGGCCCGCACCGGCGTGATAGCCCGGTCGTGAAACTGCTTGGGCAGATAGCGGGTAAATGCGTCGCGCGTCTCGTAGCAGTGCGTGTCGCAGTCAAAGATCCCGTAGTCGAGGTTCGTCGTCACGGCGCGGCTCCTTAATGCGAGAATCTGTATTCTCCTATTTCAGAAAACATACTATCCTCGGCCGAGAATGCCTATCACTGGGTCGGCTGAGCACGCGAAGGATGACATGACCGCAAGTGAGGCCGACGAGCTCCGGCGGGCTGTTCGCGACTTCCTGAAATCCGCGTCGTCCTCTGCCCGCGTCCGCGAACTCATGGAGACTGACGACGGCGTCGATCGCGCGGTGTGGGCGCAGATGGCGACGGAATTGGGGCTGCACGGGATCGTGATACCCGAGCAGTACGGCGGTGCAGGCGCGGGCATGGCCGAGCAAGCTGTCGTCTTCGAGGAGATGGGCTCGGCGCTGTTGTGCGCGCCGTTCTTCTCCACCATCGCCTTGGCCGCACAGGCGATCCTCTGCAGTGGCGATCCGGCCGCCATGGCCGATTACCTGCCCACGTTCGCCGACGGGTCGGCGACGGCGACGTTGATCCTCAACGGTCGCCTCGAGGCATGGGATCCACGCGCAGTCACGCTGACCGCCCGCACTGAAGCCACCGGGTACCGAATCAGCGGCGACGCGGACCTCGTGCTCGACGGCCGCACCGCCGACGTGCTCCTGGCCGCGGCCCGCACCACGGCTGGAATATCGTTGTTCGCGGTCGCTGCGGACGCCGACGGCCTGACCCGCGAACCGCTCGTGACGCTGGACCGCACCCGCAAAGTGGCCCGCATCCGGTTCGACGACGTTGCCGCCCGACTGATCGGGATCGACGGTGAGGCGGCGCACGGGCTCGCCACCACGTCGGACCTGGCCATCATCGCGCTGGCGGCCGAGCAGGTGGGCGCCGCCCAGCGCTGCCTGGACATGGCCGTGGACTACGCCAAGGAACGCATCCAGTTCGGTCGCGCCATCGGCAGTTTCCAGGCGATCAAGCACCGGTGTGCTGACATGCTCGTTCTCGTCGAGGGCGCTCGTTCCGCCGCCGTCCACGCCGCGGATTGCGCCGGTGGCGACGGGCTCCCGACCGCCGCTGCGGTGGCGAAGCTGACATGTTCGGAAGCATTTCTCCAAGTGGCACTGGACAGCATGCGGATTCACGGCGGCATCGGTTTCACTTGGGAACATGACGCACACCTCTACGTGCGGCGCGCCAAGGCAAGCGAACTGATCTTGGGCGATCCGGATCACCACATCCAACGCCTGGCAGCCCTCGTCACATCATCAAGTCACCACCCGGAAGGACGATCGTGACCATCTCCTACTCCTTGGAACTGCCGACCCACCGGGTCGAGGCGGCCGAAGAATTCGTCACCGCCGAGGCGATCGCCGAGATCGCCCGTGTCGGTGAGGCGAGCGGCTTCGGCGCCGTGCACGTCACCGACCACCCCGCACCCGATGCGAAGTGGCTCGACCACGGCGGACATCACGCCCTCGACCCATTCGTCGCCTTATCGTTCGCGGCCGCCGCGACCACGGATGTCAAGCTGCTGACCAATGTCTACATCGCGGCGTACCGCAATCCCTTCCTGGGCGCAAAGTCGATCCAGAGCCTGGCCGTGCTCTCCGGCGGACGGCTGATCCTCGGTACCGCGGCGGGCTATCTGAAGCCCGAGTTTCGGGCTCTGGGAATCGATTTCGACAACCGCGGTGCCTTGCTCGACGAAGCGCTCGACGTGCTGAGCAAGACACTCACCGGGGAGGACGTCGCGTACGAGGGCACGTTGTTCAATGCCCGCGGGGTACGGCTGTACCCGGTGCCGGCCACACCCCCGCCGGTGTGGGTGGGCGGCAACAGCAAGCCCGCGGTACGCCGAGCGGTCTCACGCGCGCAGGGCTGGGCACCGTTCAACACCTTCGGCTACGCGGCCGCGTCGCGAACCGCGGAGATCTCCACTCTCGACGAGCTGGAGTCGGCGATCGCGTGGGCCAAGAAGTACGCCGCCGAGATCGGCCGCACCGAACCGCTGGACATCTGCTTCTCCGCGGGCAACCTGCTCGATGACAGCAAGTCGATCGACGAGCGGCACGCCTCGGTCGCCAAGCTGGAGGCCCTGGGGGTGACGTGGGTGACCATCGCGGCTCGGGGCGGCACCCGATCGGAAGTCGTCGGTAACGCCCGGTCCTTCGCCGACGAGTTCATCGCGATCTGACCCGACTCAGGCCATCAGACTGTCGGCTGCGAACGCGTCCACCTTGATGCGACGGTGGGCGAACAGCCATTGACCGGACAGTGGCGCCAAGACGTCGCGATACCGGCCCCAATGGTCCAGTCCGATATCGGTGTGAACGGCGAAGTAGCTGTTCACAGCGACTCGGTCGCGCGTCACCGACTCGAATCTGACACTCGAAACATGGTGACGCACATGCGTCGGCGCCCTCCGCGTCGAACTCGGTTCCCGTGTCATCGCAGCACCGAGCCCTGCCTCGATCGCCTCCGGACCGGTCAGCGGATCCGCACCACCGGTGAACTCGAGCACACCGTTCGGCCCGAAGCACGCCGCGAGGGCGCGGAGATCGAACCGGTCGGTGGCGGCGGTGTAGTCGGCCATCGTTTGACGCACCGACTCCCGTACCTCGATCTCCCACGCCTCCATCGGACCTCCAAGTCCCCGTGCATCTGGAATTCACGCTCCCCCACACGATAACGTCTGTTCTCATGCCGCAACCGCAACTGTCCGACCTGCTCGATCCGACAACCACGGCACTCGTCACACAGGAGTGCCAAGGCGGAGTCATCGGACCACAAGCGGGCCTGCCCATGCTTGCCGAAGAGGCTCGACGGGAGGCGATCCCGAACATCGGCCGATTGCTCGCAGCGGCCCGCTCAGCCCGTGCCACGGTCGTGCACTGCCTGATCCACAGGCGCGCCGATGGCCGCGGCTCGAATCACAATGCGCGGCTGTTCGCGGCCGGGAAGTCGTTCCCCGCCGACCTGACTCCCGGCAGTCTCGGCGGCTCAGTGCTGCCGGAGTTCGGGCCTGAGTCATCCGATCTCGTCCTGACACGCACTCATGGGATGGGTCCGATGACGGGTACGGATCTAGACTCGGTGCTGCGCAACCTCGGGATCACGACGATCGTCGGCGTCGGTGTGTCGGTCAACGTTGCGATCACGAACTTCGCCATGGATGCGGTCAACCGCGGCTACCAGTTCGTGCTCCCCCGCGACGCGGTCAGCGGTTTCCCGAAAGAATACGCCGATGCCGTGATCGACAACACGTTGTCCCTGCTCACGACCGTGACGACGACCGCCGCCGTCGTCGATACGTGGCACTCCGCGGGGGGCTGAGCACCCTCGGTGGAGGTTGATCGACTGAAGTGATAACGTCGTTCTCACCTGGCGTAAATGATCATATCCGCTGCTCTGATGGAGGGTTCAGCCACATGTCTCCCCGTTCCCTGCCGTATCCCGTCTTCGACATCGACAACCACATGTACGAGACGCAGGACGCCCTACTGAAGTACCTGCCGAAGCAGCACCGGGGCAAGGTGGGCTACGTCGAGGTGAACGGTCGGCCGAAGCTCGTGGTCAAGGACCACATCAGCCACATGATTCCGAATCCGACCTTCGAGCGCGTCGCCAGGCCGGGTAGCGCCGAGGACTACTTCCTCGGCAACAACCCGGAAGGCTTGAGCTTTCGCGAGTTCATCGGCGAGGCAATGGATGTCATCCCCGCCTACCAGTATCCCGCACCTCGCCTGGAGCTGATGGACGAACTCGGCATCGACCAGTGTGTCATGTATCCCACCCTGGCCAGCCTGATCGAGGAACGGACCACCGACGACGTAATCCTGACCCATGCGATCATCCACGCGCTCAACGAGTGGATGTACGAGCATTGGACCTTCAACTACGAAGACCGGATCTTCGCCACTCCGGTGATCTGCCTGCCACTGGTCGACGAGGCCATCAAGGAGTTTCACTGGTGCCTGGAGCGCGGAATGAAGACCTTCCTGGTCCGGCCCGCCCCGGTGCCGAGCCGCTTCGGCGGGTCACGCTCGATGGGCCTTCCGGAATACGACCCGTTCTGGCAGGAGGTCGTCGATGCCGGCATCCCGGTGACGTTCCACGCTTCCGACAGCGGATACCAGAAGCATCTGATGGAGTGGGAGGGCGGCGACGAGTACCTGTCCTTCAAACCGAGCGCGCTGCGAGAGGTCGTGATGGGCTTCCGCGCCATGGAGGACACACTTGCCGCGCTGATCTGCCACGGGGCGCTCTCGCGCTTCCCGGATCTGAAGGTCCTGGTGGTCGAGAATGGCAGCGGGTGGGTGCGAAATCTTCTGCGGCTGCTGGACAAAGCGTATCGGACGATGCCCAAGGAGTTCGATGAACACCCGGTCGAGGTGTTCAAGCGCAACGTCTACATCCACCCGTTCCTCGAAGACGACATCAGGGGGATCATCGATATCATGGGCGAGGACCACGTGATGTTCGGTTCCGACTTCCCCCATCCGGAGGGCATCGGCGATCCGCTGAGCTTCGTGGACCGGCTCGACGGAGTCTCCGAGACCGCCAAGGCGAAGATCATGGGCGGCAACGCGATTGAGCTTCTGGGTCTGAAGGTCTCGGTGTGACGCAGACGGCTTCGCCGACGGAGTATGCGGGAATCGCGGCCTTCGAGGCACACGTCGGGGAGCACCTCGGGTACAGCGGCTGGCGAGAGGTCACCCAGAAGGAGATCGACCTGTTCGCCGAGGCCACCGGCGATCACCAGTGGATCCACGTCGACACGGAGAAGTCCGCGAAGGGCCCGTACGGCAAGACGATCGCCCACGGCTATCTCACGCTGTCGCTGGTGCCGATTCTCGTCCAACAGATCTATCGGGTCACGGGCTTGTCGATGCAGGTCAATTACGGCGTGGACAAGCTGCGGTTCCCGGCGCCCGTTCCGGTCGACTCCCGCATCCGCGCGGGGGCCGAGCTGATCAGGGTGGACCGCACCGGTACCGGGGCAAGGGCCACGGTGCGGGTCACGGTCGAGGTCGAGGGCTCCGATCGGCCGGCGTGCGTAGTCGACACCATCGCCGCGATGGTCGATTAAGTCTTTGGGATCAGCTTCAGGGGCATCTCGATATTGACTGGCTTGTTCACCCCACACGCCCCGCTGGGGCCGAGCGTGTTGTCCCAGCCCCGCAGGTTGGGCAGGTCGAAGTGGTCCACGAAGAATTTGAAGGTCTGCTCTCCCGGCGCGGCGGTGCCGTCCGGACACTTGACCCAGTCCGGCAGAGTGCGCGTGACGTACCACAGCGGATCGGTGTAGGAGATGTCAGCGGTCCAGCCCTGATCACTGGTCATCTGCCCCGAACAGTCGATCGCCGTCCGACACGACGTGGTGATGGTCCATGTGCTGACCACCGTGGCCTGCCGCTGCCGTCGTTCGCTGGTCTTCGCAAACACGCCGTCGGAGATCACGGTGAACGTGCCGTTCAACGCGAACTGCTCGAGATCATCGGCGACCGCGATTCCCGGCTTGACCAGCCCGGGACCACAGATCATGACCAGGAGCGCGACGAGCGCCGCCCGGTTCTGCCGCGACATGCCAACCCCTTCCTACTTCTGCGGTGGAAACATCATGTCCTGCCAACGTTTTGGACCCGGGTTCTCGACCAGGTCGGACTGGGTGCGGGGGAACCCGTCGGGGCCGAGGTAGCGCCCGGTCCGCGGGTCGTAGGTGGTCACCGCCGCGGCCGGGTCGGGCGGCGGGGGTGCCTCAGGTGCCGGGCCAGGTGCCGGAGGCTGGGTTCCCTCAACGGGACCGAACAGCAGCGGATCCCGAGTCACCCGGTCATCGGGCGGAATCCCCTGTGCGATCAGATTGGGATCGAGCGGGTACGGACCCACGGCATGCTGCCGGAGCGCGAGCGGAACGAAAGGCTCATCACCGTCACACATCTGGACCGTGGGCGCCCGCTTGCCGGGATGCGCCATGCACGGCAGATTGCGAAGGCCACGCACCACGATCGGTGAGTCCTGCGGCAGTTTGCAGTACAACCCGTCCGGCGTGTCGATCGTTGTGGTGTCGGCCGGAGACCGCCACTGTGACGGCGGAAGAAACCCGACGGTGCACGCCGGCGGGTCTCCCATGCCGACGCGGAAGTTGCCCAGCGGTAGGCCGGTGGCGTTGGCGATGTGCGACAACGCGCCAAGGCCGGCGAAGAACGACGGGACGAGTACCAACAACTGCTCCAGCGACGGGTTGTAGGTCACCGCGACCTTGCCGAGGCTGGTCATGTTGGCCAGGAGCACCGGAAGCGTCGGCTTCACCTCGCTCATCAGCCGGCTGACCTCGTTGAGCGCCGCGGGGCCGTCCTGCAGCAACGTCCGTACCTGGGCGTCGTTGTCGACCAGTTGGTCGGTCACGCCGGCGAGGCTGCGCACCCAAGTCCGAGTCGCGTACGCCGATTGGGCGGCGCCATCGAGGAGCGGCACGCTGTCGTCGATGACCGCCCTGGACTCAGCCGACACGCCGACAAGGCCGTCGGTCAGTGTCGACCCCGAATCGATCAGCGACCCGAGGTCGTAGCCGGCGTCGTCGAGGGCCTTAGCCGATTCGTCGAGCAGTGCGGTGAGCCGTTCCCGCGGAATGGTGTTGAGCAGCGTGCTGGCTTTGTCCAGCATCGCCCCGGTCGCCGGGGGGACCGTCGCAGCCGCGATAACGGACCCGTCCCGCAGATACGGTGGCGACGACGTGCGCGGCAGCAGGTCGACGTACTGTTCACCGACGGCCGAGATGCTATGCACCTCGGCCACGAGGTCGGCCGGAATCTTGGGTGAAGTACCCAGCGAGAGCGTGGCTTTGGCCCCCGCTGAGGTCAGCGACACGTCGGTGACCTTGCCCACCTTCACCCCCCGGTAGGTGACGTTGGCGAACTTGTAGAGGCCGCCTCCCGCGGGCAGTTCCACCGTGACGGTGATCCGGCCGAGCCCCAGCAGCACCGGTGCTTGCAGGTATCCGAACGCCATCACCGTCACGCCGATGATGGATGCGATGGTGAAGATGACGAGCTGTACGCGGATCTGCCGGGTGAACATCAGCGTCCGCCTCCCGGGGGTGGCGGCGGCGGTACGATTCGCAGCGATTCCTCGTACGATGCGGGCGGCGGAGATATCGGTCCGCCCAGCGGGTTCCGGGAATAGTATGCGTCGTAGCCGATGTCGCCCGGCGCAGGTACCAGTTGCGCGTACTGATCCTCCCAACGGGTACCGGCCAGCAAGGTGCGTTTCAACCGCGCGGTGGTGAAGTCGAGGATGATGAACAGGTTCATGTAATCACCGCGGACACCGCGGTCGATGATGTTCTGGTTGAACGGCGCGGTGGGAAGGTACGCAAGGACTCGTGCGAGCTCGGGTCCGACGTCGGCCAGCGACTTGAGCGTCGGATCGAGATTCTTGAGGTTGGCCACCAGGTCGGCCCCGGACTCGTTGACCAGCGCCGTGGCCGTCTCACCGAACGTGCCGAGTTCCGTCAACGCCGCGGTCAGGTTGGGTCGCTCGGCGATCAGCACGTCGAGCGCCGGAGGAATGTCCCGCAGCGCCGACGACAACACCTCTCGCTGGTCGACCAGGGTGCCCGTGAGCCGACCGAGCGCCTTCATCGCCTCAACGAGCTCGCTGCGCTGGGTGTCGAAGACCCCGACGAATCGGTCCAGCCGGGTCAGCAGATCCCGCACCTGCGGCTCGCGGCCCGACAGCGCGGAGTTCATGCTGCGCACGACGTCGCCGATCTGGCCGAGATTGCCCCCGTTCACCAACGTCGACAGCGAGGTCAGCGTCTGTTCTGTCGACGGATAGGACGACGTCGACGCCAACGGAATTGTCGAGCCCGGCGGCAGAACGCCTCTCGGTGGTTCGTTCACCGGCGGGTCGAGGGCGATGTGCATCGACCCAAGCAGACTCGTTTGCCCCACTGTTGCTTCGGCGTTCGCGGGAACGGCGACGTCGGGTAGCACCGAGACCTCGACATTGGCGTGCCAGTCGTCGAACTGCATCCTGCCCACGCTGCCGACGACCACGTTGTCGATCATGACCGGCGAGTTCGACTCCAACGTCCCGACGTTGGCCAGTTCCAGGTGGTACACCGCGGCGTTGGGGCCGCGCCCTACGGCGCCCGGCAGGGACAGTGAGTTCAGCCCGGTGAAACTGCAGCCGGTGGCGATGAGGGCGATGCAACAAGCCACCGCAGCAACACTTTTCGCATTCCCGCGTCCGGTCATGACGGCGGACTCCCGTGCGGTGTCGGTGCCTCGGCGGGCAGCGGTGGACCGGGTGGCGTGATCGTGGGCGGAAGCATCAGGTCAGGAAGGGTCGTGGGCTGGAACGGTGGGGGCGCAGGCGGTCCGTATCCGGGTGGAGCGGGCACGTCGTTCTGGAACCCGGTGTACGCCGACACCGCGGGCGGTGCCTCTGGCGGCCCCGGCTCCGGGCCTTCCCCGCCGGGCGCCAGGCGCGGTTCGGTGTAGATGTAATCCTGCGGCGGCGGCACGGCGGCGAGGAACGGGTTCACTGGCAACGGAAGGTAGTTGAAGTTCATCGTGGCCAGCGCCGGACCGAGGTACTTAGCACACAGATTCGCCGACTCCGCGGAGGTGACGTTCTCGACCGCGGCGATCGCCCCGCAGACCAGGTGCATCGGATTGGCGAAGTTCGCGAACGCGAACGTGCCGACGATACCGCCGTCGCGGGGGTCGAAGAAGTTGAGCGTGTTCGCGATTCCCGTCGGCCCGACGTGCAGAAGCTGTTCGAGATCGCGCTGATGATCGACGATCACCTGCGTGACGTTCGTGAGCCGTTGAACCTGTTCGACGGTCTGATCGCGGCTTCCCCGCACGAACCGCTGCACGTCGTCCACGACCTCGGCGACGTTGGTCAGTGCGGCATCCAGGTCCGACCGGCTTCCGTCCAGGACACTGGTCAAGGTGGCGAACCGGTCCTGGAACTGCACGATCTGAGTGTTGCTGTCCCGTAGCGCACCGATGAATGTCGCCAGGTTCTCGATGATGTCGGTGATGTTGCCGCTGCCGTCGGCGAGAATTCGGCCGGCTTGCGACAACTGAGTCAACGTCGTGCGCAGTTTGGCGGCGTTGCCATCCATGGCGGTGGCGGCGCTGTCGATGAAGCGGGCCGCCGCGGTGCCCGACTCGTCGGTGCCGGTGCCGAGTTCGGTCGCCAGGCGGGTCAGCTGCTCTTTCACCTGGTCCCACTCCACCGGTATCGCGGTGCGGCCGATCGGGATCGCCGCCCCGGCCGGCATTGTCGGACCGCTGGTTTCGTAAGCCGGGGTCAACGCGACGTAGCGCGCCGCGATCAGGTTCGGCGCAACGATGACCGCCTTCGCGTCGGCCGGTATCGGGACGTCGCGGTCCACTGCCATGGTGACCTTCACCTGCGGACCGTCCGGTTCGATCGACTCGATCAGGCCAACCTTGACTCCGGCCACCCGTACTTCGTCGCCGGGATAGATCGCCGTGGCTTTCACGAAGTAGGCCGTCAGGGTGGCCGGTGCGAAGAACGCGCCGCGCACCAGTAGCGCCGAAGCCGCCAGCAAGAGGACCAGTAGAGTCGCGGTCAGTGCAACCCTACGATTGCGGGGTCTCATTGTGGCTCCAACGGAATGCCGTTGTACGGGAACGGAAGTTCAGCTCTCGGGCCGGCGTTGTCCGGCGGCTGGCCGGCGTTGGTGCCGCGTCGGAAGCCGAGCAGGTAGTCCAGGAACGGCTGGGTGAACTGACCGGGGATGAGGTTCGGCACAAACGCGGTGTAATACGGACCGCTGGAGACGATCTCACTCAGGGTGGAGAGGTATTTGGTCAGGCCCGGCAGACCTTTCGCGATGTTGTCACGGTTCTTCTCCAGCACCGCCATCACGGTGTTCAACTTCTCCAGCGCGGGCGCCAGCGCCTGCTCATTGTCGGCGATTACCCCCGACAGTTGTTCGGCGAGCGCCGATGTCGAGTTCAGCAGTGCGACGATGGCCTGCCGCCGCTCGACGAGAACGGCCGTCAGATCGTTGGCGTTGAGAAACAACTGGTTCACCTGCTGACTGCGCTCGGCGAGTATGTCGGTCACCTCACCGGTGTGGTCGAGCAGGTCGGCCACCGTGTCGTTGCGACTGTTGATCGATTTCGACAGCCGAGACAGTCCGTCGAACATCGGACCCAGTTGTGGTGCGATCTGGTCGATGGTGGCCGACAGCGTGTCCAGAGATTGGTTGAGCGAGCCGAAATCGGTGCCCGCGGTGTTCCTGGCCAGATCACCCACCGCCTCGCTGAGCGAGTAGGGCGAGGCGGTCCGCGACGCGGGGATGACGTCGAGTGCACTCATGGAGCCGGACCCGGCCGACTCCAGGGTCAGGATCCGCTCACCGAGCAAGGTTCCGGTCCGGATGTGTGCCGTCGTCTCCGAGCCGAGCACGACGCCGCTGTTCACCGTGAAGGCGACCAACGCCTTGCCGCGCTGCAGCGACACATCGGTCACCGAACCGACCTCGACGCCCGACACCTTCACCTCGTTGCCGGCGCTGAGGCCACCTGCTTCGGCGAAGAGTGCCTGGTAGCGGATTGCAGTTGCCCAGTTGATGATTCGTTCGGGCTTTAATCCCACCGCGATGATCAGCACGATGAGTACCGCGCCGATTATTCCGGCGCGGATCAGGTTCGACTCGCGATACTTGATCATGGCTCCTCGGCGCACCTACCGGTTTCCTGTTTGATCCATGGGAAAACCGCGGTACGGCCCTGCAGGTCAGTGACCCGGACCTGGATTCCGCACAAGTAGTAGTTGAGGAAGCTGCCGTAGGACCCGATGCGCGCCAGCTTGCGGTAGTTGTCCGGCGCCTTGCCGAGTGCGGCGTCGAGCTGCTCGCGGCCTGCCTCCAAATTCGGTGCCAGTCGGCCCAATTGAGCGATGGTGCCCGCTAGCGGCGAGCGGGCCTCGGTGAGCAGGTCGGCGAGTGAGGCGGTGCCGCCGGCGAGCCCGTCGATGGCGGTACCGATCGGGTCACGCTGGTCGGAAAGTTCACCGACCAGCCGATGGAGGCGGTCGATGTTGGCGGTGAACCGTTCGCCGTCTTGCTCGAGCGTGGCCATCGCGCTGTTCAGGTTGTCGATGAGTTCCTCGACGATCATGTGGTTGTCGGCCAGCGCATTGGTGAATGACGAGGTCCGTGAGAACAGCGACTCCACCGTGCCGCCCTGGCCCTGCATGATCTGAATCAGAGATGCCGTCAGAGCGTTGACATCGGCGGGATTGAGGCTCTGGATGACCGGTTTGAGCCCGCCGAGCAGGACGTCGAGATCGAGCGCCGGCGACGTGTGGTCGATCGGAATCTGGCTGCCCGTAGGAATCAGCCTTGTGGACCCGGGATGGTCGACCAGTTCCAGGTAGCGGTCACCGACCAGGTTGAGATAACGCACCGCGGCCCGGGTACCGGCGGTCAGCGGTACGGTGCGATCGGCATCGAAGCCCACGACCACGGTTTTGTCCGGTTTGAGCTCGACGGCTTTCACGGTGCCCACCCGCAGGCCTGCCGCCCTCACCGAATCGCCCACCTTGAGCCCGGACGCGTCACCGAAAACCGCCGTGTACCCGTTCGAGGCGCCGCCACGGTGCTCGCTGAAGACCATCAGCAGGATTCCGGTCAACAGCGTCATGATGACGGCGAAGATGCCGAATTTCGCGAATGTTACCCGCGTTGCGGTCATCCCGGCTGTCCGATCTGCATCGAGTTGCGCGGGGGACCGTCGATGGGACCGAACAGCAGTTGCTTGAGCCCGTCGGAGTTGAGGACTATTCCGGAGTTCCCGTACCGGTAGGGGTTGGCGCCGGTGTCGGCGACCAGATACGGTGGCCGCTTCTCGAACGGCACCGGCAACCCGGCGCATTGCGGCCCACCCTTGGCCGCGACCTTCGGCAAGTCCTGCGGGTAGCGGTAGCGTTCCACACCCCAGGTGAAGCCGGTGCTGACCTCGGCGCCGGGTAACCGCAACGGTGGTGCCTTCGTCAGCGGTATCAATCCCGACAGCAGGCAGTTCAGCGCGGGGTGGTACCTGTTGAGCAGATCGGTGGTAGGAACCAGCAGGCGCAGCGTGTCACTGAGGCCCTGGCGATTGCCGCCGATGACGTCGTTGGCGGTGCCGGAGACACCGATGACGCTCACCAGGAAGCGATCGAGGTTGGCCTGCTGATCGACGATGCTCTCGCTGAGTTTGGTCGAGTTGGCCAGCACCCGCATCAGGTCGGGCGTCACATCGGCGTAGGTGTTGAGCACCACTGGCGCCGCGGCGATGTCGCGACCTAGGTTCTGCAGGCTCGGATCGAGTTCAGCGAGAAAGCGTTCCATGTTTGTGAGGGCTTGGCCAAGCCGCTCCCCACGACCGCTCAGCGCCGTGGCCAACGCGGTGAGAGTGGTGTTCAACTTCGTCGGCTCGATCGCCGAGACCAGGGTGTTGAGTTGCTGGAACAGCGTGTTGATCTCGACGGTGACATGCTCGGCCGTGACGACCTGTCCGGCGCGCAGTCGCTGTCCTGACTCCTCGGCCGGCGGCAGCAACTGCACGTATTTGGCGCCGAAGACCGTACTTGCGGCGACGTTCACATCGACGTTGCCTGGAATCGAGTCGATCTCGGCGGGATCGAGCGCCAGATGGATGGCCGCCCTTCCATCGGGTAGTTCCTCGATCGAGGAGACCCGGCCGACTTCGACGTCGCGCATCTTCACCTTGGCGTCGGCGTTCATCACGAGTCCGGCGCGCTCGGCCACCACCGTGACAGGAACGGTGTCGCTGAACAGCTCCCCGCGGAACAGTTGGACGGCAAGCCCGAAGATCGCGGCGACCAGAGCGACCGTCAACAGTCCCGCCAGCGGCCGCTTGTAGCCGGCCGCGCCGAAGCTGCGCCCCGGTGTCGCTGCCGCGGGAGCCGCCGCACTGGCGGTCTCCGACCGGTGCATCGGCCCGGGCCCAGCGTTGCGCATCGTCGATGCGTCCCCTCGCAAATACTGACTCTCTCTTTCGAGAGTTTTGTTAGCGGTGTTTGAGAATGGTCATTTTCAGCTCCCGTGGGCTGACTCTACAGCACTCGCGCCTGTCCAACACCGAAACGAGATCTAAGCGTTCAGGAGGCGTTCGCCGACGACATGCTGCTCGCGCAGGGCCGAGATTTCCTCCCGCGTCAGGCCCAACGCACGCAAGACCCCGTCGTTGTGTTGACCAAGCGTCGGCGACGGGGTGCGGTGGTGCCGCGACGGTCCCGGCGAGATGCGGAACGGCCAGCCGGGGAAGCGCTGTCGGCCCGCGATCGGGTGGTCAAGATCTTCGTAGAATCCCCGTGCGTCCAGTTGGTCGACGTCGTACATCCGATCACCTGTCATCAGTCGCTGCGCGGGCACCCCGTGTCGAAGCAGGGACTCGGCGGCCTCCTCTGCTGACCGCGCGGCGGCGTATGCCCCGATCACCTCGTCGAACTCGTCGTGATGCAGCAAGCGTGCGTGCGCCGAAACGAATCGAGGGTCATCGCGCAGTTCGGGACGACCGATGATCTCGGTCACGGCAACCCAGTCGGTGTCATCTCGCACCGAAAGGGCCACCCAATCGTCGTCCCCCTGCGCGCGGTAGACGCCTTGTGCGTAGTGGCGGTGCCGATTGCCCTCACGTTCTCGCACGCGTTTGGTCATCGAATACTCAATGACCGGTTCGGCCGTGACCGCGGCGCCGACCTCGATCTGCGCAACTTCGATCAGCTGGCCCTCGCCGGTCCGGCGTCGGTGTTCGAGCGCGGCGAGCAACGCCACCGTCGCGTGCACGCCGGCGATCGGATCGGCCGGGCCCTGCAGATTGCACGGCGGCCCGTCGGCGAATCCGGTGACTGCCGACATCCCGGCCAGCTGTTCGATGTTCAAGGCCCAGCCGACGTAATCCCGCCACGGGCCCTCCAGCCCGAAGCCGGGCATGCGAACCATGACGACCCCCGGGTTGATCTTCACCAACGAGTCGTAATCCAAGCCGAATTGTTCGACCACCCGCGGCGAGAAGTTTTCGATCACCACGTCGGCATCGGCCGCCAGTCGCAGTGCCAGCTCCCGGCCTGCGTCGGTGCTGAGGTCGAGGGTGATGTCGCGCTTGTTGAGGTTGGTGCCCTGCCATAGTGGCCCGATCTCGTACCAGTCGTCGCTGCTGCGCAGCAGCGAGCCCGAGTAGCGGTGCCCGTCGGGTCGCTGAATCGACTCGACCTTGACCACGTCGGCCCCGAACGCGCCCAGGTAGCACGTGAGATAGGCGCCGGCCCAGAAGGTACTGAGATCGAAGACCTTCAGGCCGGCGAACGGACTTGCCGCGTCGGCGGTGTCCGACCCGTCCCGCTCCCGGCCGGTCGACCACTGCACGGCGTCGACCGCCCCGCGGGTCGGCGCGGGCCGCGGCGCGGCCGCCGGCGTCCTCGACAGGCGAAACGGCGCACCGGGGCGCCGGAATCGCGCGCTCTCGGGACCGCTCTCGACGAAGAAGTCGCGATCACGGTACTGCGGGCAGTCCAGGATCGAGGACCCGTCGTTGATCGACGCCGCCGGAATGCGCATCGCCTGGCTCAACTCCACCAGGTCGGCCACTGGCATCGAGTCCAGCCACGGCTGAGCCTTGGCGAAGAACTCGTCGCGCTCCGGGCCGCCCAGCATGATGGCCAGTTGATGTTCCCCGAACTCCGGCAGACCCATCATCGCGCAGACGTCCAACCAGTGCTGGCCGGTCAGGCAATTGATCCCGATCCAGCCGTCGGCAGCCCGGACGATGCCCAGCATCGGAGCAGCCTTCGAATTGGTCGGAAGCCCCATGCTTTTCAACCGCTCAGCCATCAACATCGGATACGGCAGGCTGCATATCAGGGACTCGAACGCCGACACGTCGGCCTCTACGACGCGGCCCCGCACCGCATCTCCGACGCGCAGCGCGGTCAACGCCGCGAGCGCCGCGTAGCCGCCCGCGATGTACTCGGGTATGCGCGCTCCCGCCTGCACCGGCGCCCGGCCGAATTCTCGGGTGTTGACCCAGCCCGAGGCCGCCTGCAGCGTCAGCGACGTCGACGGCTGCTCGCGCCGGGGACCCTCCTGGCCGTAGTCGCTCACCCGGACGACGACGAGATCGGGATTGATCCGTTCGAGAGAGGCGCGGTCGAGCCCCCAATCGAAACGGTCAACCGGCCCGGGAGGCAGGTCCTCCACCAGCACGTCGGCCCGCGCGACGAGCTCGTGAAGCTTCGCCAGACCGGCCTGCGTCCCGAGATCGACTGTCAGCCCGAGCTTTCCGGCGTTCAGATACTCGAACAGCGCGCCGTTATCCTGCGACTCATCGGCGAACGGACCCCACCCGCGCAGCGGATCAC
Organism: Mycobacterium deserti; assembly: GCF_025345615.1. GTDB lineage: Bacteria > Actinomycetota > Actinomycetes > Mycobacteriales > Mycobacteriaceae > Mycobacterium > Mycobacterium deserti. The sequence continues at coordinate 561,735 of NZ_JAODWD010000005.1, read as the reverse complement.
CCGCTGGCATCTCGACCTTGCACACCTCTGCGCCGAGGTCGGCCAGAAGCTTGGTGCAGTACGGCGCCGCGATCTCCGTGCCCAATTCGACGACGCGCAGCCCGGCCAGCGCGTCGCCCGTATTCATAGTTGGCTCGTCGCTCACGTGGGCACCCCGATGGCCTTTGGCTCCATGTAGGCACGCAACCCCATCACCCCGCCCTCACGTCCGATGCCGCTCTGTTTGAAGCCGCCGAACGGAGCATCACCGGGGGTGGTGCCGTTGACCGAGACCTGGCCCGTCCTGATACGGCGGGCGACTGCCACAGCACGGTCGACATCCCCGCTCCACACCGCTCCGCCCAGTCCGTAGGCCGAGTTGTTGGCGATGGCCACCGCCTCGTCGTCACCGCGGTACTTCAGGACTGTGAGCACCGGGCCGAAGACCTCCTCCTGCGCGATGTGCGAATCCGCGCTCACCTCGGCCATGATGGTCGGTTCGAAATAAAAGCCGGCGGAGTGGGTTTCGGGACGAACGCCGCCAGCCACCACCTTCGCGCCCTCGGACTCGGCACGCCGGACGAAACCTTCGACCCGCTCGAGATGCTGGCGGCTGATCAAAGGACCCATGCCGACTGCGTCGTCGACGGGGTCGCCGACGGTCACCGCGCGCGCGAGATCGGCGAGCCGGGCGACCACCTCGTCGTGCAGTTCTTCGGGCACCACGAGCCGGCTGTTGAGGATGCACGCCTGACCCGCGTGCAGCGTGCAACCCTCGAACAACAGCCGCTCGAGCAGCTCATCGGTCAGCTCGACGTCGTCGAGCAGCACGCACGCCGACTTGCCGCCGCATTCCAGCAGGACCCGCTTCATCGTCCCTGCGGCCCCGGCCATCACGTCGCGGCCGACCGACGAGCTGCCGGTGAAGCTCACCATGTCCACCCGCGGATCGAGGGTCAGGACCTTGCTCGCGTCGAGCCCGGTGGGAGTGACGACGTTGACGACGCCCGGCGGAATGTCGGTCTCCTCCTCGATGATTCGTGCCAACGCCAAGCCCGCCAGCGGCGTGAGGGGCGAGGGCTTGAGCACCAGCGTGTTCCCCGCGGCGAGCGCCGCCCCCACCTTCATCACGTTGAGCGTGTGCGGGAAGTTCCACGGTGTCATGACCGCGACCACACCGAGGGGCTCGTACCGCAACAGCGTCGTACCTGCCGCGCCCCACGCGTCCATGGGCGCCTCCGCCGGCTCGAGCGCGAGTTCTGCGGCGTGTCCGGTCATGAACGCGGGCCCGTCGACGTGGATAAGCCGTTCGTTTGCTGTGCATCCCCACTCGGCCTGTGCGAGCGCGTAGATCTCGTTGCCATGGTTGAGCAGCGCATCGCTCAACTGCTGCAGGCACTCCGACCGCTCCTCCGGCGCCGCCGTCGCCCACGGCCCGGTGTCGAACGCGGTTCGCGCAGCGGCGATCGCCTTTTCGACGTCTGCCACCCCGGCGTCGGGCGCGGACGCGATGACCGTCCCGGTCGCCGGATTGACGACGTCGTATCGGCCGCTGTCAGGCGCCACCCAACTGCCGTTGACGAAGAGGTCATAGTTGTCGACGAGGTTGGACGCGGCCATCAGATCACTGGACCTTCCTGGTTGTCCGACTGAGGGCGACCGACCGTCCCTCCCAGGCGAGCAGTCCGACATTTATGGCTTCTGTGTACACCCGCTCGTGGCGCCACGTCAACGGTCGAACTCTCGATTCTCCTGCGAACAATGCTGATTGACACGGCCGCATTTTTTGCTGTAGACACAGAGCAACCGGACAGTGCTCTGCTATTTGTCCGATGGCCGATGCGTTGAGGAGACCCGGGTGCCCACAGAGTCCACGTCCCGACCGACGTCCGCGCACCCATTGCATTCCCCGGACTTCTATGCCGGCGACCCGTACCCGGCCTATCGGGAACTGCGCGACGCCACCCCGGTGGTGTGGAACGACGTGACGAATTTCTGGGCGCTTACCAAGTACGAGGACGTCCGCTTCGTTTCCGGTCACCCCCTGTTGTTTTCGTCGACTCACGGCATCACGATCCCGGATCCCAGCCAGCCGGAACCCGTTCAAGAAGGCAACCTGATCTTCACGGATCCGCCTCGACACCGACAGCTGCGCAAACTCATCAACGCCGGGTTCACCCGCCGTCAAGTGTCGTTGCTAGAACCCACGATCCGCAGGGTCGTCGAGGACATCGTCAAAGGCATCGACCCCTCGCGTGAGTACGAGTTCGCCGAAGAGATCGCCGCGCCCCTGCCCACGAGGATGATCGCCGAGATGCTCGGCGCTCCACCAGAAGACTGGGAGAAGTTCCGCGCCTGGTCCGACGCGGCCGTTGGGACGGCGGACCCCGACATCGAGATGGATCACCTGGTTGCGCTCGGCGAGCTCTACGAGTACTTCACCGAGCTGATCCAAGCCCGGCGCTCCGGCGAAACCGCCGGACGGGCTGATCTGTTGAGCATCCTCGCGGCCGCAGATGTCGACGGAGAGCGCCTCACCGACGCAGACCTACTCAACTTCTCGTTCCTGCTTCTGGTGGCGGGCAACGAAACCACTCGTAACCTCATTGCACTCGGCACGGTGGCGCTGCTGGATCATCCCGAACAGTTCGCGATGCTTCGATCGAATCCGACACTGGTGACATGTGCCGTCGAGGAGATGCTGCGCTTTACCAGCCCGGTGACGCACATGGCACGGAAAGCCACCGCCGACATCGACATCCGCGGGCAGAAGATCAAGGCCGGTGACACGGTGGTGATGCTGTATGGCGCGGCCAACCGGGATGAGGAGATCTTCGGCCCGACCGCCGAAGAGTTCGACATCACCCGGAACCCGAACCCCCACATCGCCTTCGGCGCCGGTGAGCACGCATGCCTGGGTGCTCAGCTGGCACGACTGGAGGCCAGGGTCATGTTCGAAGTGCTCCTGGGCACCTACCCGAGCATCGAACTGACCGGTGACGTGACCCGCCTGCGCGCCACGATGGTGCCCGGAGTCAAACGCATGCCGGTGCGGCTGGGAGCGAACGCCTGATGGACTTCGACTACACCCCGGAGCAAGAACAGCTCCGCACAGAGTTTCGGGAGCGGCTGGCAGCCGTGATGACCCCCGACAGGCGCGCAGCCGTAGCGGGCCTGATGGAGGGCGGCGCCGCGATGACCGAGTGCAGGCGGGCGCTCGGTGAAGCCGGCCTGCTGGGCGTTGCGTGGCCTGTGGAGTACGGCGGACGCGGACTGACCGCGTTGGAGCAGTACATCTTCAACGAGGAGGCGCGTCGCGTGAATGCGCCGTTGCCGATGATCACGCTCAACACTGTCGGCCCCACCCTCATCCAGTACGGCACCGAGGAACAGAAGCAGAAGTTCCTTCCTGCGATTCTCAGAGGTGAGGTCGACTTCGCGATCGGATACTCCGAACCGGGAGCAGGCAGCGACCTGGCCTCACTGAGAACCAGCGCGGTGCGCGACGGTGACCAGTTCGTCATCAACGGCGCCAAAATGTTCACCAGTGGCGCGGAGTTTGCCGATTACATCTGGCTGGCGGCGCGGACGGACCCAGAAGCCAAGAAGCACAAGGGCATCACTGTGTTCATCGTGCCCACCGACTCGCCGGGCTTCTCGTGGAAACCCCTGCACACCATGCCTGGAGTGTCGACTTACTACACGTTTTTCGACGACGTGCGGGTTCCCGAGAACGCCATCGTGCTCGGCGAGAACCAAGGGTGGAAGCTGGTGACCAACCAGCTGAACCTCGAGCGGGCCGCACTGGGCAATCTGGGCGCGCTGGAACCGTTGTTCGCCAAGACTTTGGAGTGGGCCTTGACCACGCCACTCGACGACGGCCGTGTCATCGACCAGCCGTGGGTGCAGCAGGCCCTCGCGCGCGTGGAGGCGCAGGTCGCCGCCTACCGACTGCTCAACCTACGGGTCAACACGAACATGAGCTCCGGCGCACTTGGTATGGGAGAGGCCTCGGCGGCAAAGGTTTTCGGCACCGAACTGACCCAGCAGGTGGCTCGCGAACTGCTCGACGTCGTCGGGCAGGCCGGTACCCGCAAGGGGGCGACCGCGCCCTTGAAGGGCGATCTCGAGAGCGCCTACCGGCTGGCCGTCATCAACACCTTCGGTGGCGGAGCGAACGAACTGCAACGCGACATCATCGCGATGGCCGGCCTCGGGATGCCCCGTGCACCCCGCGACATGCGAGCGTCCTGAGAAAGGAAATCAGCAGTGACCGACACAGCCAAAGACGAACTGCGCGAGCGCCTCGACTCGCTCATCGGCACCCCCACCGACGGGGTCGGCAGGCCGGTGCGGGCGCCCGATCCGGTGAACACGGCGATGATCCGGCACTGGGCCTACGCCCTGGGTGACATGAACCCGGCCTACCTGGATCCCGAGTTCGCGGAGAACTCCCGCTACGGCGGGATCGTCTCGCCGCCGGTGATGCTGCAGAGCTGGACGATGCCGCCGCCGAAACTGGAAGGCATCCACGAGCGCGGCGGGGTGCCGATCGAGATCAAGACCAACCCGCTGCAGTTCCTCTCCGACGCCGGCTACACCGGCATCATCGCGACGAACTCCGAGTTCGAGATCGAGCGCTATCCCCGGGTCGGGGACGAGATCACATCCGAGACGGTCTTCGACTCGATCTCCGACGAGAAGAAGACGGCGATGGGCAACGGCTTCTTCGTCACCTGGGTCACCACCTACCGCGATCAGAACGGCGACGTCGTCGGGCGTCAATGGTTCCGTACCTTGCGATTCAAGACGGGTGGAGCCCCCGCTGGAACGGCTGGGGACTGATGGCCAGCAGACTCGCCCCCTCGATCAGTCCGGATACGGAGTTCTTCTGGTCGGGACTCAAGGAGCACGAGCTTCGCATCCAGCGCTGTACGGACTGCAAGACGTTGCGGGTTCCGCCGCGACCGATGTGCGGCAACTGCCAATCGCTGAACTGGGATTACGTCGCGTCCACCGGGCGTGGCACGGTCTATAGCTTCGTGATGCCGCAGTATCCGCCGCTGCCTTTCATCGAATACCCGTACGTCGTCGCGCTGATCGAGCTCGACGAGGGCGTGCGCATCGTGTCGAACCTGTGCGAGATCGAACCCGAGGCGATCGAGGTCGGGACGGCCGTCGAGGTCTTCTACGAGACCTTCGAGGCCCTGCCCAGCGGGGACGAGCTGGTGCTGCACCAATTTCGGCTGGCCCACTGAGTAGGGGAACGACGAATGGACTTCAGCTTCACCGACGAGCAGGAGACGGTCGCCAAGGTCGCCCGTCAGCTCTTCGAGCACCTCGCGACGCCCGAGCATCTGACCGAGCTCGAAACGGGGGGCCTGCGTTACGACACCGCACTGTGGGCCGAGTTGGCGGCGGCCGACCTGTTGGGGATCGCCCTGCCCGAGTCCGTCGGCGGCACCGGCGGCGGGTTCCTCGAGCTGGGTGTGCTGCTCAGCGAGGTCGGGTACAGCGTCGCGCCGGTTCCGGTGTACGCGACGCTCGCTCTGGGCGCCGATACCATTGCCCGGCACGGCGATTCCGATCTGCAGCGACGCTTCCTTCCCGGAGTGGTCGACGGCAGCATCCAATTGACCGCGGCGCTGGCCGAACCCGGAAGCTCGGATCCGACCGCACCGCGGACCATCGCACGGGCCGACGGTGACGGCTGGCGGATCACCGGCACCAAGGAGTTGGTGCCCGCCGCTCAACTCGCCGCGGCCATCGTCGTGTCGGCCACAACCGACGACGAGCCGGGTTTGTTCGTCGTCGAAACAGGCGGCGGCGGAGTCGATGTGAGGCCGGTGGCGACGACCAATGGCGAACCCTTCGCCGACGTCGCACTGACGGACGCGGTCGGCTGGCGGCTCACCGAGCACACCGGGGCCGACATCGTCGGCGCGCTGTACACCAGGGCATTGGTGGGCCTGTGCGCAATGCAGATCGGCGTCGTCGAACGCGCGCTGAAACTGGCCGCGTCCTACACCAGCGAGCGCGAGCAGTTCGGCCGTCCAATCGGGTCGTTCCAGGCCGTGCAACAGCGTCTGGCCGACGCATTCATCGATACCGAAGCGATCAGGTGGACCGCCTGGTATGCGGCCTGGCTGATCGCCGAGGGCAGGCCTGCCGAACGGGAAGCGGCGATCGCCAAGTTCTGGGCAGCCGAGGCCGGGGCACGCGTCACCGCATCCGCCCAACAGGTACACGGCGGCATGGGCATCGACATCACCTACCCCCTGTCCCGCTACTTCCTGTGGGCCAAGCAAATTGAACTCGCACTCGGATCGGCGTCTCAGCAGCTGGCCCGGCTGGGCAACACATACGCGGAAGGACTGAACCGATGACCTCTACCCTCAAGCACACCTCCACGCTGGCGTGGAACGACGTCAATGTCGGCGACGAGGTCACGCCGATGGATGTTCCCGTCACCACCACGCTGATCGTGGCCGGCGCCATTGCCTCCCGCGACTACATGCCGGTGCACCACGACCGTGACTTCGCCAATTCCCAGGGCTCGAAGGACATCTTCCTCAACATCCTGACGACCAATGGGCTGTGCGTGAGGTTCCTGCACGATTGGGCGGGGCCCGAAGCGATGGTCAAGAAGCTGTCCATCCGGCTCGGCGTTCCCGCATATCCCAACGATGCGTTGCGGTTCGAGGGCAGCGTCACCGACAAGTCGTCGGCCAACGGTGAGGGGTTCGTCGAAGTCACGTTCAGAGGCACCAACAGCCTCGGCGATCACGTCAGGGGCACTGCGGTGCTCAGCCTGCTCGATGGGGTCGATGCATGACCGGTATCGGAGGCAAGGCCGCGCTCGTCGGCATCGGTCAGACCGAGTTCTCGAAGGAATCGGGCCGAACCGAGATGCAGCTGGCCTGTGAGGCCGTCAAGGCCGCCATCGCCGACGCCGGCCTGCGCCCCAGCGACATCGACGGCATGGTGACCTTCACAGTCGACGAGAACGAAGAGATCGAGGTTGCCCGCAACGTCGGCATCGAGAACCTCACGTTCTTCACCAGGGTCCCACACGGTGGTGGCGCGGCCGCGGGCACCGTGATGCAGGCCGCGATGGCGGTCGCGACGGGTGCCGCCGAGGCGGTGGTGTGCTACCGGGCGTTCAACGAGCGCTCCGGGTTTCGGTTCGGCGGCGCCGGGCGCCAACCCGGGGTCACCCCGCTGTGGATGGCGCCGTATGCGCCCTTCGCGTTGATGACGCCCGCCGCGTGGGTCGCGCTGCACGCGCAGCGATACATGTCGACGTACGGGGTCACTAACGCGGACTTCGGCAAGATCTCGGTCATCGACCGCAAGCATGCGGCGAAGAACCCCGACGCCTGGTTCTACGAAAAGCCGATCACCATTGAGCAGCACCAGGAGTCACGCTGGATCGTCGAACCGGTGCTCCGCCTGCTCGACTGCTGCCAGGAGAGCGACGGCGGCGTCGCGATGGTGATCACCAGCGTCGAACGCGCTCGCGATCTACCCAATCGCGCTGCGGTGATCGCGGCGGCCGCGCAGGGCGCAGCCTACGACGGCGAGGTGATGACCAGCTACTACCGGGAAGAGATCACCGGACTGCCCGAGATGGGTGTCGTCGGCAACAAGCTGTGGCGCGACTCCAGATTGCAACCGGACGACATCTCGACCGCATTCCTCTACGACCACTTCACCCCATTCGTGTTCACACAACTCGAGGAACTCGGCTTCTGCGGACGCGGTGAGGCCAAGGACTTCGTGTCGGTCGAGGAGCTCTCGCTGGGTGGCAGGATGCCGATCAACACCAATGGCGGTCTGCTCGGCGAGGCCTACATCCACGGGATGAACGGCATCACCGAAGGCGTGCGCCAGGTCCGCGGTACGTCGTACAACCAGGTCGACAACGTCGAGCACGTCCTCGTCACGGCGGGTACCGGTGTTCCGACCAGCGGCCTCATCCTGGCGCCCGACCATTGAGAAGTTAATGTCGTGCGGTGGCATCTGACGTGACTCAATCCATGGCGGTCGACACCCGGGATGCCATCATCTCGGCGGCTTTCACCTGCTTCCGGACACGCGGGCTGGCCAAGACGACCATCGTCGACATCGCCCGCACGGCTGAGGTGTCGCGCAGCACGTTCTATGAGTACTTCCGCGACAAGGAGACGATCGTCGAGGCCTGCGCCGAGGCGGCTTCGCAGCGGTTCTACCGCAACATGGCAAAAGCCATCGACCGCCACGGAGGCAGCACCCTCGAAGGCCGGCTGGTGCGCGCCGCGATCTTCGTCACGCAGGCGCGTCGGGTCGTCGAACCGGAAGTGTACTTCGATCAGGACGAAGTCAACCTCATGATGACGAAGAACGCCGCCACACTGCTGAAGGAGTGCGCCGACTTCCTGGCCCCTTACGTAACGGCGGCCAGGCTGACCGGAGAGGTCCGTGCCGACCTGGATGTCCCCACAGCCACGGAGTGGTTTGCACGAATGTTGTTCTCGCTGTTCACTACTCCATCTCCGACCATCGACATGCGCAACGACGACGCGGTGGCCGAATTCGTCCGGGCCTACGTGGTGAACGGATTCGTCGACGGCGGCCCGCGGCGGCGGTAGCGCTCATGGCCTTGACTCTGGCCCGGGGTCTCGCGCAGGACGGTGAAAATGGTTATTCTCACAATATGATACGGCCATTTTCGGGGGGGTCCGGGTGAAAATCACTGCGGCATCGGCGGCGGAAACGTCGCGGCAGTCGAACCGGGGCCACGCGGCGCCCTACAAGCTAGTGGTACTCGCATCCGATACGACGGATGCCGTATCGGCGGCCGGCGGGCTCATCGCCGACACGCTCCGCGTCGGCTGGCACGTCGAGGTCTATCTGGAGACCGGGAAGTACCTGGAAACAGAGTCCGATGCCCGGGCGCTGCAGATTCTCGGCGTCGAGGGCCGTCTTCTGCCGACCAGTTTCGATTTCGAACTGCAGTGGCCGGACGCAGTCGTGTTCGCCGCACCGATCTACCACCGGCATCGCGGGGTGCGCCGCTTCACCGCCGATGCCACGCGGCGACACGGCGCCGACGTGGCCGCGTGGGGCGGAACCTGGCCGACCGCAGCCGCTTCCGCGTCCGACATCGAACACCGTGTCAGCTGTGCCGCGCAGGCATTCAAGTACCACGCAATGAAGGCGGTGAACGCGACGGCCCCGCCCTCCCCCGTCGAGTCGTTCCACGGCGGGTTTCACCGCCTTGCCGTCGCTGCACCGCCCGCGCCGTGCTGACGAGGTGCCTCAGACCGTCCTGTGCACCGGGACGTTGGAAAAGCCGCAGACGTTCGACATCGCCACGCGCCGTAAGCCGTCGCGGTCGACCTCGTACTCGGGAACGAGGTCGAGCAGCGCGTTAAGCGCGATGCGACTTTCCATCCGCGCCAACGCGGCTCCGAGGCAGCTGTGGATGCCGTAGCCGAAGGCGAGATTGAAGCCCATCTTGCGTTCCCGGTCGATGTCCAGGCGATCGGGGTCGTCGAACATCCGCTCGTCACGCGTGGCCGCGCCGGTGACGAGCAGCACCGCGGCGCCCTCAGGAATAGTGGTGCCGTAGTACGTTACATCCCGCGTCGCGGTGCGGACCTGATACTGCGACGGCGCTTCGTATCGCAGTAGTTCCTCAACCGCGGCCGGGATCTTGCTGCGGTCCTCGCGAAGTTTCCGCCACTGGTCGGGGAAGTCGGCGAACGCCACCATCGCATTGCCCACCAGCTTGGTAACCGTTTCCGCGCCCGCACCTCCGAGCATCGTCGCGAAGCCCGTGATGTCGACATCGGTGAGCTTCTCCACTACGCCGTCACGCTCGATCTCGGTCTCGATGAGACGGCTGATCATGTCGTCTTGTGGCGCTGCCCGGCGCTGCTGGACGAGGTCGTAATAGTACAGGCCGGTGTTCATTGAGGCCTCGTATCCCCGTCTGGGAACGGCGATCTCACCGGGACGACGTTCGAGCAGAAGGTCCAGCCAGCGCCGGATCTGGTCCCGATCCTCCTTGGGCACCCCCAGCATGGTCGTGATGACCTCGTTGGGGAACAGTGCCGAGAAGTCGGCGACGACGTCGAAACTGTCCGGGTTCAACGCGTCAACGCGCTCGTAGACCTTCTCGCACACCATGTCTTCCAGCGCGGCGATGGCGCGTGGCGTGAACACGTTGCTCACCAGCCGGCGCATCTTCTGGTGCTCCGGCGGATCCATCGAGATGATCACCTTCGGCACCGGGATCGCGCCGTCGTGGGCCTTGACCATGTCGAGCGTGGCGCCCTTGGCCGACGAGAAGGTTTCGTAATCCTTCGTCGCGGGTGCCACGTCGTCGTAACGGGTCAATGCCCAGAAATCCCACTGTGCGTTGTAATAGATGGGCGCTTCGTTGCGAAGACGACGGTAGGTGTCGTAGGCACCGTCGAAGAAGTCCTGTGAGAACGGGTCGAATTCGACGGCTCCGTTGCCCACGTCGGCCGACGTCGCGCTCACAGGATCGCCCCCGACTCCTTGAGCTTCTCGATAGTGTCCCAGTCCATTCCGGCGTCCATTAGTACTTCCTCGGTGTGCTGGCCGTGCTCGGGCGCGCCCGGTGGAGTCACCGAATGCTCGTCGAACTGCACGGGATTGGTGGGCAACGCGAACGGTACGCCGTTGACCGTTTCAGTATGGGCGACATAGCCGTTGGCGGTGACGGCCGGGTCTTCGCAGACTTCGGCTGGTGTCTGCACGATGCCCCACGCGCCGGACAGCGCGGCCAACGTTGTGCGCCACTCGGCCAGTGTGCGCTTAGCGAACGCCTCGTCGAGCAACGCGATCAGCGCGACCCGATTCTCGAACCGCGACGCGGGATCGGCGAATCGATGATCGTCGATCAGCTCGGGCAGGCCGATCACCCGCATCGCCTCGGCGTAGAACTTATCGAGTTGCAGCATCATCAGTTGGACGTAGCGACCGTCCTTGGTGCGGTACGTCCCCACCAACGGGTTGGGTGCGTCGGCGTGCCCGAACTTGGGAATGGCGCTGCCACCATGAATTTGGCTCACCGCGACATCAGGGCTGAGATTCCAGGTGGCGAGTCCGAGCAGCGACACGTCGACGACCGATCCCTTACCGGTCGTCGCCTTCTTGTACAGCGCCGCGGCGATACCGCCGGCGATGGTCATGCCGCCGAGCAGATCCCCGAAGGCCGGTCGGGAGCGAACGAGCTCATTGGCATCCTCAGTCAGGACGGTGGCGATGCCGCCGCGCGCCCAGTAGGACACTCCGTCGTAGCCCGGCTTGTCAGCGTCCGGTCCTTTGGGTCCGTGGCCGGAGCCGCGGACGTACACGATGGCCGGGTTCACTTCCCGGATGTCGTCGACGTCGATGCCGAACTTCTTTCGGCGGTCCGGAAGATAACTGGTCAAGAACACATCGCAGGTCTTGGCCAGTTCGCGAACCACGTCCCGACCGCCCGGTGTGCTCAGATCCACGCCGATCGACTTTTTACCGCGGTTGGGAATCTCAATCATGTAGTTGACCGAGCCACCCCCCTCGTCGACGATGCCCATGGTGACGAGGCCGCGCTGCGGATCACCTCCGTCTCGTGGCTCGACCTTGATCACCTCGGCGCCCCATTCGGCGAGGACGGCGCCGGCCGATGGCACGAATGTCCATGCGGCAACCTCGAGCACCCGAACCCCGCTGAGCACCTTGTCGACGGTAATGACGTCCTCCTACAAGCGTTAACGAGCATTTACGGAAACTGAGAATTGCACTATCGGGCCTGTTTGTAAACGTATTACGGCCGCCGGGACAGCCGCGCGGGGACGGCCGCGTCTCCCCTTTCCCAAAATGCCCGCCAGGTCGGCATCCGATGCGGCATGGCCGCACGCAGGGGCACGTCGGTGGGCCATCGGATGAACTCCGGTCCGGGACGCTCGGTCGCGTCCACGGAGTACCACGGATGCTCACGTCGCTTGACGAAGTACCAACGGCCGTCGCGCCGCTCGTAGACGTCGTCGTAGCGCATTGTAATGACGTACCACCCGTCACCGTCCTCGTGCTCGGCCCGGCAGTAGATAGACCCGGTTGCATGATCCGCATCGACGAAATCGACTATGTGGCCGCAGATCAGGTGAATGCTGCGATAAAACCTGCGCAGCACCCCGTCGTACCACCGCGTGAGGGCCTCCCTACCGCTGCCCTGGGTCCCAGCGTCGACGTCGTCCACGAACAGTGCGACCAGGGCGTCGAGATCGCGCGCATCGAGCGCCATGGCGTAGCGGCTGGGCAATTGGGCGATCTCGAATCGAGACTCAAGCCGATCGAGCTGCTCCGACGACGACATGGCTGAAGTGTAATGGCCGGCCGATTCTATGAGAACAGATATTCTCGTTTTTCGACAAGGTAGCTATCCTGTTGAGACCAGCCTGTTCGAGCGGAGAACTTCGTGCCATTCCCGACAATCACGCCCACGATCCCCGCCCTCGTCAGGTCGTGCGCAGTGCGCTTCGGGGACAAGCCGTTCCTGATTGCGGACGGTCGGGTGCTGACCTATTCCGACCTGGAGCTGCGGTCGGCACGATTGGCGACGGCACTGCTGGCCGCGGGCATCGGCAAGGGCGACCACGTCGGGATCCTGATGCCCAACGGTGTCGAGTGGGCGATCGCGTGGTTCGCCACGACGCGCATCGGCGCGGTCGCGGTGCCGCTGAACACGTTCTACAAGGCCTCTGAGCTGGCGTGGACCGCCCGACATGCCGATCTGCGCGCGATCCTCGCCCAGTCGGGCTTTCGCGGCCACGACTTCCTCGATCGCCTCGAGGAGGCGCTACCGGAGCTCGCCGACCAGGACACCCCCGGCAAGCTCACCGTCCGCCGAGCGCCGTATCTGCGCACGATCGCGGTGTGGGGAAGGTTTGACCGCGCATGGGCGACGACCCTTCCCGCCGACCTGGCGGCCGGACACGACGCCGAGTTCCTGGTGGATGTCGAATCCTGCGTGACGCCGGCCGACGACGTGATGATCATCTACACCTCGGGCAGCACCGGCGACCCGAAGGGCCCCGTGCACACCCACGGCACGTTGGTGCGCCACACCTACAACCTGACCTTTCACTACGGCGTCACGAACGACACGGTGATGTTCACCGCGATGCCGTTCTTCTGGGTCGGCGGCCTGATCACCGGCATCCATGCGGTGATCCACCACGGCGCAACGCTGGTCACCCAACCGGCGTTCGACGCGGCCGAGGCGCTCGAGCTGATCGAGCGTCATCGCGCCACCATCACGCTGGGTTGGCCCCAACAAGGAAAGTCGCTTGCCGAGCACCCCGACTTCGGGAACCGCGACCTCAGTTCGGTGCAGCGCACCAGCATGCCCGCGATGGTGCCCCCCGAACGCCGGCCGAAGGGTCCCAATGCGCTGGGCATGACCGAACTGTGCGGCAATCACATCGGCGTCGACCCGTATCCTGCGCAGCCCGCCGATCGCAGCGAGACGGGCGGGTACTCGATCGAGGGGCTGTCGCATCTGCTGGTCGATCCCGCGACGGGAGATCCCGTCCCGCCGGGCACCGACGGCGAGATATGGGTGCGCGGCTACTCGCTGATGCAGCGGCTCTACAAACGCGAGCGCGAGGAGGTGTTCACGCCGGACGGCTACTACCGAACCGGCGACTGCGGGGTCCAGTACGAGGACGGCTGGATCAAGTTCACCGGCCGATTGGGCGACCTGATCAAAACGGGTGGTGGAACGAACGTCACGCCCGGTGAGGTGGAGTTGGCCCTCTCCGGTTGCAACGGCGTCCTCGAGGCCTACGTCGTCGGCGCCGAGGACGGGCACAACGGAACGATCGTGGCCGCGGCGGTGGTACCGCGCGGGGACGCGCAACTGGATGCCAACGATTTGAAAGCGGACCTCCGTGGCCGCCTGTCAGCTTACAAGGTGCCGAAGTTCATCTGGATCACGGGCAAGGAGGCGTTGCCGTTCACGGCCACGGGCAAGGTCAAGAAGTCCGACCTCGCCAAGCAGCTCAGCGGCCTCCTGTCAGACAATTGAACGTCACGGCAGGTTGGTCTCCAGCAGGGTCAGCGGGATTCCGTACAGGGGCTCCAGTTTCACCTCTGTGACCTGGAATCCGTCGCCCTCGACATGCTGGCGGAAATCGGACTCGACGCCGTGACGCATCGCGATGTGCTCGCCCGCTTGACAATCGGCGGTCCGCACGACCACGGAGAACAACCCGTCGCCGTGGCGGGCCAGGAAGTCCGCCGCAGTTCCCGCCTCGGTCGGCGCACCGGGCAGCGGCGAGATGATTTCGAAACCGCGGTCCCAATCGAGCCTGATCGCCAGGCCGAGTTCGTCGTGGTCGAACGCCTGGAAGTGAAACCCGAGATCGGTCAGGTATGCGGCCGCCCGATCCAGGCGCTCCCGTGCGATCGCGAAGACCACGTGGTGCAGCAGGGGCAATGGTTCGGTCATGCCGGTACCTTAAGCCCGTCGAGAAATCGGGTTTCTTAATTTCGGAAACTCTCATTCTCGTTCCGGTACATTCGCGGCGTGGCGCTAGAACAGTTCCAGTTGGACGGGCAGGTGGCAATCGTCACAGGTGCCGGGCGCGGCGTGGGCGAAGGGATCGCGAAGGTGCTCGCCGAAGCGGGTGCAACGGTGGTGGGAACCGCGCGTACATCGTCCGAAATCGAGTCGACGATCGCGGACATCCACGCGGCGGGCGGCAACGGTCTCGCATTGACGGCCGATGCACTCAACCGCGACGACAGTGAGCGCGTGGTGCAAACCGCGGTCGACGAATTCGGCCGCATCGATATCCTGGTGAACAATGTGGGATTCGCGACCTACGGCCCGTTCCTCGGCCTCACCTCCGACAACCTGCGCGAGACGTTCGACTACTGCGTCACCACCGCGTTCGACATGAGCCAACTCGCCGTACCACACATGCTGAAGGTAAGTAGAGGGTCGATCGTCAACATCTCCTCAGGTGCAGGGCGGTTCGGCATTCGCGGACTGTTGCCGTACTCGGTGGCCAAGGGCGGGTTGGAGGCGCTGACCCGGGCCATGGCACAAGAACTCGCACCGAAGATCCGGGTGAACGCCATCGCACTGGGCGCATTCTTGACGACGGGGTTGCAGTCGAGCTTCGATCTGATGCCCGGCTCGGAGGAGAAGCTCAAGGAGCGGACGCCGTTGCATCGCATCGGCGACGTGGCCGACCTCGGACGGCTGACCGTCTACCTGTGCACCCGTGACTGCTATGCCACCAATTCGACCTTTGTCGTCGACGGTGGTCTTCAGGGGCCGAACTCGGAACTGCCGATCCCCGATCTATGACCGATAGGGGGCTTGATCGTTGACTGCCAAACCATTACGGATCGCCGTCATTTCCACCGGGTGGATCAGCAGCCTGGCGATCCGCGCCATCGTGCGCCGGCCGCACCTGGACCTGATCGGGGTGTGGGTGCACAGTGCAGAGAAGGTCGGCCGCGACGCCGGCGAGATCGTCGGACTGGGCCAGATCGGGGTGACCACCACCGGCGATCTCGACGACATCATCGCGCTGAAACCCGACTGTGTCGTCTACGGTGCGGCGAGCGCCGAGATGGACGCCGCGGCGGTGCGGGACTACGTCCGCCTGCTCAGCGGCGGGCTCAACGTGGTGACCACCAACACCCCGGGAATGATGTTCCCCGACAGATGGATTCCGCAGCTGGCCGAGCAAGTCCGTGCGGCGGCGTTGGCCGGTGGGGTCACGATCTACACCTCGGGCATCGAGCCGGGCTTCGCCGGTGACCAGTTCGCGGTGCTGCTGACCACGTTGTCGAACACCATCCGGTCCATCCGCGCGCAGGAGATCTTCGACTACTCGGCGTATCCCAACCGGGACCTCATGATCGATGCGATGGGCTTCGGCAAACCGCTCGATTTCACCCCGCTCCTGGAACTCGAAGGCGCACAACAATTCGCATGGGGCCCGCCGATCGGGCTCGTGGCCAAGGCCCTCGGCGTCGAACTCGAGAAGGTCACCGAATCCTACGAACGGGTGCTCACACCGCGGGATCTGCACGTCGCATGCGGCACCATTCCCGCCGGGACATGCGGTGCGGTCCGCGCCGAAACCACCGGAGTGGTCGACGGCCACCCGGTGATCACGATCGAGCACATCAACCGGATGGCGCCCAACCTGGCGCCGGAGTGGGCGTCGGCGCCCAACGGCACCTACCGCCTCATCATCGAGGGTCAACCACATATGCAATGCGACCTGCGGCTCGGTACCGAGGACACACCGGAGTCGGCCAACGGCAATGCGATGGAGGCGACTGCCATGCGCGTCGTCAACGCGATCCCGTACGTCGTCGACGCGGCGCCCGGCATCGCGACGTCGCTGGATCTCCCGATCACGGCGCCGCGCAACGCGCTTGACTTCGGGTAGCACGCACGTGCCCGACATGACCGACAGGGTTGCACTCATCACCGGCGCCGCTCGCGGACAAGGACGCGCCCACGCCGTTCGGCTCAGCGCCGAGCGCGCCGACGTCATACTCGTCGACATCGCCGGGCCGCTGCCCCCGAGTGCTCCGTACGATTCGGCCACACCCGAGGATCTGGCCGAGACGGCGGCGCTGGTACGGCCAACGGCCGGCGGGCGGTGACGGCGATCGTCGACACGCGGGATCACGACGGGTTGTGCACGGCCGTCGAGACCGCGGTTGCGGAACTGGGGCGGCTCGACGTCATCATCGCCAACGCGGGCATCTGCGTGCCCGCAACGTGGGATCAGGTGTCCCCGCGTGACTTTCAGGACACCATCGACATCAACCTTGTCGGCACGTGGAACACCGTGATGGCGGGGGCGAAGCACATCATCGCCGGCGGACGCGGCGGCTCGATCATCCTCATCGGTTCCGCGGCGGGCGTGACGATGGAGCCGTTCATGATCGCCTGCACCGCCAGTAAACACGCCGTGACCGGTCTGGCCCGCGCGTTCGCCGCCGAACTCGGCAAGTACAACATCCGGGTCAACAGCCTGCATCCCGGCTCGGTGGCGACGCCGATGGGAAGCGGTCGGATGATCGAGGCGATGACCGCAGCGGCGACGTCGAATCCCGGACTGCGGCACGGCTTCACGAAGCAGCTTCTGCCCGATGCGATCACCATGCCCGAGGACATCGCCAATGCGGTCGCGTGGTTGCGTCCGATGACTCGAGGTACGTCACGGCTGCCGCGATTCCGGTGGACGTCGGCGTGACGGGCGGTTAACCGCCGGATCGCCGGGTGACGACCGACGGTCCCGCCAACGGGCTGGCGATCACACCGGGCGACGCCTCGACGACAGTGGGTATCGCGTTGACCGCCGCCATCGCGGTGGCCGAGACGCCGGGGTTCACCCGGTCGGTGGCCGACTGATCCAAATGCAACTCGAGGCTCATGCTCGGAGAGCCGTTGACGCGGAACACCATTCCGCCTTCGCCCTCGCGGGCCGGCTTGGGCCAGCGCTTCGGCCACGGCGTGGCACTGACGGTCGCGAAGTACTGGACCGCGACGGCCGGTTGCCCGCCGACGATTCCGGCGAGTTGCCATCGATGCGCGCAGATCGTTCCTTGCGGTATCACCCCGATCGCCGTCGGCAGGTCGGTGGGCGCCAGCGGCGTCTCCCAGTCCAGTTCTATTCCGTCGAGTTCGAATCCGAGGATATCGGCGAGGTAGCGCACCACGGTGCCCCAGTCCTCGTCCACCTTGCCCGATGCGATGCGGACCGGCACGTGACCGTCCGGTTTTCCGAATCCCATGGACTCGTGTAGCACGTCCCAGATCGGGTAGGTCTTGTCCAGGTCGAGCGCGTACTCGTCCATTCGATACGAGTCGACGCGCCCCGCCCCCGCGAGCAGGGCGGTGGGAATATTCAGGCTGATGAATCCCGGCTCACTGCCGGTGGCGTAGAACGTCGAATTGCCCTTCACCGCCGCTCTTTCCAACGCTTCCCGCCATTCGACGGGAGCCGCCGCCGGGTAGACCATCGGGATCGTGGAGATCGTGACGACGTTGATGCCCGCCTCGAGGTATCCGGCGATGTCGGCGATCGCCTCCTCCTCACGCCGGACGGCGGTCGCACAGTAGGCCACACAGTCGGGTTTCAACGCCAGGACTGCCGCGACGTCATCCGTCGCGGCAACACCGGTATGCGCCCCACCGTACAGCTGGCCCGCATCCACGCCGACCTTCTCCTGCGTCGACACCTTCACCCCGACGAGATCCAGCGCGGGATCCTCGATGATCGCGCGCAACGCCTCGCGGCCGGTCAGCCCGGTCCCGACGTGGACGACGCGGTAGCGTCCATTGCGCTCATTCGTCATCGGTAGAACGGCCCCTTCTTTCCGGCGTCCTCCAGATGTCCGTACGGATCGTAGAGGTTCATCTCGGGATAGAGATTCTTGTCGAAGGAGGGCCGCGACAGATCCGCTTCGCGCAGGCCGGCGAGCGCCGCCAACGGCACCGCGAACGACACCAGGCCCACCGTCATGGATATCAGCAGCTGCCGGGTCAGCGTCAGCTTCGGTCGACACCCCCGCGCGGGGAACCACCGCGCAATGCGGTTGATCAGAACCAGTTCCCCGTCCTCGTCACGCACACACATGACGGCAACCATCGCGAAGATCACGGAATCGTAGACCGCCATGATCAGCGGGAAGTGGACATGGCCGATCTGCAATACCGGCCCGACGGCTTCGGTGTAGAAGAAGATGCCGGCCAGCATCCAACTGAACTGGATCATGCCGTTGATCGGGATCGCGATGATCGTCGCGCCGATGAACACCCGGACCAGCCGGTGTGGTGCCAACCAACCGGCGCGCCGCATCAATGGGTCGAGAAGCCGGTTGTGCATCTTCAGGAAGCCGAGCCCGTTGAGCAGATAGTAGGCTGCGTAGCCGCCCAGGAATGCCAGTGCCGGTTCGAGATTCGGTGAGATGTTGACGTATCGCCACGACAGCGGGAAGTGCAGCATGCGCGGATCGAAGATCGCGAACGTCGCCCAATTGGCGAGTGGGTCCAGCGCACCCGTGATGAGGCCGGCGAAGGCGATGATGACCGCCCAGTGCACCTTGCGTTGTCGCCAGGACAGCCATCCCAGCACACCGATCAGACCGACCGCCAGCGGAATCGAACTGAGCGCCACGGCGAGCGGCCAGTTGTCAAAACCGAGGAACGGTGGGTACGGAGCCGGACCGGGATTCGGGTTGGTCTTCGTCGGGTGCCCGTGCAGGCCGGTCTGAATGGTCGCGATGGTCACGATCGCGAAAACCAGGTAGCCGGCGAAGAACACACCCCACCCGATCCTGGCTGGCCACGGCGAAAACCTGGCTTCGTCCGATGCGGCCGCGCGAATATTCTGGTCGCTGTCAACGGTATTCGTCATCTCACACGCTCGCCGGAAGCGTCGCCCAACCCCGGACACTGGTGGTGTGTGCACGTTTGGCCGCCTGGTAGTCGACTTCCCAGTCGGGCCAGCGGGTGAGCACCTCCTCGAGCGCCACGCGTGCTTGCATCCGCGCCAGCGCGGCGCCGAGGCAGAAGTGAATGCCGTGCCCGAAGGACAGGTGGGTGGCCTGCCGATGAATGTCGAACCGGTCGGCTTCGGGGTACCGCCGCTCGTCGCGGTTGGCGGATCCATTGAGCAGCAGCATCACCGAGCCTTCGGCAACCCTCTGACCGTGGTGTTCGACGTCACGCGCGACGTAGCGTGCCTGCACGGGTGAGGGCGCCTCGTAGCGCAACACCTCCTCGATCGCGCCCGGGATGAGACTGAAATCCGCCGCGAGTTGGCGGCGCTGCTCTGGGTGGTCAGACAGGAGTTGTCCGGCGAAACCGATCAACCGCGTGGTGGTTTCGTTGCCCGCTCCGACGACCGTGCCCGTGTAGGTCAGCACCTCGCCGCGCGTGAGCCGGCGCCGCGTGCCGTCGGGTTCCTCCACTTCGGCCTTGACCAGGTCGGTCATCAGATCGTCGGAAGGATGGTCGTAACGCCAGTCGATGAACTCCTCGAGCATCGAGCCGGTGCTGGTAAGCATGTCGTCGGCCACCTCGACGGGCCCGCCGTCTTTTAGCTCCAGGATCCGGTCGGTGTTCTGGCGGATCGCGACCTGCCTGTCCTCCGGTATGCCGAGCAGGTAGCCGATGGTGCGCATCGGCATCCACGCCCCCAGGTCGGCGATGAAGTCGAAGGTGTGGGCGTCCGCGAACGGCTCCAGGGCGCGCTGACAGAACTCCCTGGCCAGCGGTTCGATGGCCGCCATCCGTCGCGGCGTGAAGACTCCAGACAACAGCCGCCGGTGCAGGTCGTGGATCGGAGGGTCTTCGAAAAGGATGATGCCCGGCGGCACGTCGACCCCGTTGAGGATGATCTCGATGGTGGTGCCCTTGCCGGACCGATAGTCCTTCCAGTTCACCAACTCGCGGGCGACGTCTGAGTACCTGCTCAACGCGTAGAAGCCGTACTTGTCGTTGTGGTAGAGCGGCGCGTCATCCCGCAGTTGCTTCCACACGGGGTAGGGATCGTCATCGATGTCGAAGTCGAACGGGTCGTAGTAGGGCCCAACCTTCACCCTGTACGTCACATGACGAGAATAGGCGTTCCCGGTGTGCGTGATGATGCTTTTCCGAACAGGATGCCTACCCGTCGCCGTCGGCACTCCCACACGGGTAATACTGGCCATGTGAGAATGTAGATTCTCGACTGTGGAAGTGTCGCCCACGCGGCGTACCTGGAAGCGAAGGAGGCGGCTCATGGCTAGTCCCGCCGTTCGCAGCTTCGTCTTCGCCGTGGAGTTTCGGATCGCCGAATCCGAGCGTGTCGGACCGGTACTCGCACGGCACGAGGAAAGCCTGCGCGATCTCGGCGCGCGATACGCCTTCGTCTACGAGTCGATCGTCGAGGCGGGAAGAGTACTGGTCGTCATCGGTGTTCGCAGCGAGCAACCGCTACTGAACCTGCTCCGCTCGCCGAACTTCTTCGAATGGTTCGATGCCGTGGGCGTTGACGACCTTCCTGCCGTCTTCGCTGGCGAGACCGTGGAGCGATTCGACCTCGGCGAACCTCCCACGCCGGGAACAGAGGTGGTGGTTGCCGCCGTCACCCGGGTTGAAGACGTCGAGGTCTTCCTGGCTCGGGTGCGGGAATCGCTCGGCGATTTCGCCCGGTCGGGGATTCGTCGAACGCTCGTCTACCGCGCCTTCGACACCCCTCGCGAGGTGCTGTTCCTTCAACAGCTCACGAGTGCGCGCACCGCATTGCAGTGGGTCGCACGGTCGGACATCACTGCGGAGTGGCTGGCCTCCGCCGGCGTCGGCGCCTATCCGCCGGTGTTCGTCGGCCGGTTCGTGCATGCGATGCGGCTGGCCGAGACGGCCGGGACGGATCTGCACTGATGTACGTGTGCCTGTGTCACGGCGTCACGATCGAAACGGTCGCCGCTGCGGTCGCCGCCGGCGCCACGACCTCCCGGCAGGTGTCCGAGGCGTGCGGCGCAGGATCAGAGTGCGGCAGGTGCCGGCGCACGATTCGCGCGATCATCGACTCTCATTCAGTGACAACGAAATCAGGCAGGGGAAGCAGACCGTGAGCGATCGGCACTCCAATATCGAGGGCGCACGGATGCTCGTCGTCGGCGCATCGTCGGGCATCGGTCACGCGCTGACACGGGCCGCCCACGCCAGGGGCGCCAAGGTCGCGCTCGCGGCCCGGCGCGTGGAGCTGCTGTCCGAACTCGCCGAACAGCTCGACGGGTCCGCTTACGAGCTCGACGTCGCCGATCCGCCTGCAATCGAGCGGGTCATCGACGAGGTGGTCGCCCGGTTCGGCCAGCTCGACGCCGTCGTGTTCACCAGCGCCGTGGTGCCGTTCGCGCTGATCGAAGAGACCGACGTGACGACGTGGTTGCACGCGTACGCCGTCAACGCCGTCGGTGCATCACACGTACTGCGCGCCGCGCTCCCCCACCTTGCCGATGACGCGGTCGCGCTCGTGGCATCGAGCCATGACGTCGGAAGGCCACGCGCCGGTGTCGCGGCCTATCACGCAAGTAAGGCCGCGCTGGACGAGATCCTGCGATCGTGGCGGGCCGAACATCCGGAACTGGCTGTCATCCGCGTCAGCGTCGGACCCACCGAGGGCACCGAGATTCTGCGCGGCGCGGACCGCGACCTCCTGGCCGACCTGTACCGGGCATGGGCACAGAAGGGCCAGATTCCGGCGGAGATGTCCGCCGTCAGCGACGTGGCAAATGCGATGCTGTCGTTGATCGCCATGTCCCGCGCGAACCCCACAGTCGTCAGCGACGTCGTGCATCTGGCACCTCGGATGACCAAGACCCGATAGGAGGATTGCGCAATGGATTTGGGCTTTGCCGGCGCGACCGCCGTCGTCACCGGAGGCAGTAAAGGGATGGGCCTGGCGATCGCCGAAACGCTTGGCGCCGAGGGCGCATCGGTGGCGATCATGGCGCGTGGACAGCAGGGGCTGGATGCGGCGGCCGACCGGATCCGCGGCGCCGGTGCACCCGAGGTGCTCGCGCTGAGCGTCGACATGTCCGACGCCGGATCGATCGCGGCGGGGTACGCCGCAGTGAACGAGGCCTGGGGCCGCCTCAATGTGTTGGTGCACACGGTTGGGCCTGGTGCGGGCACCTTCGACGAACTCGATGACGACGACTGGCATGCCGCCTTCGACCTGGGCACCATGTCCGTGGTCCGGTCGGTGCGCGCGGCGCTGCCGATGCTGCGCGCCGCCGAATGGGCACGTATCGTCACCTTGTCCGCACACTCGATTCAACGCCAGAGCCCGCGACTCGTCGCCTACACCGCGACGAAGGCGGCGCTGTCGAGCTTCACCAAGAATCTCTCGAAGAGCCTTGGGCCCGAAGGCATCCTCGTCAACTGCGTATGCCCGGGCACCATCGTGACCGCGAGCTTCACCGAGATCCTCAAGGACGTGCTCGCTGCCGACGGACTGGACTCCGCGGACCCGCACGATGTGATGACATGGGTGGAGCGGACCTACGGCCATCCCTCTGACATCGGCCGGGCCGGACTGCCCGAGGAGATAGCTTCGGCCACTGCGTATCTCGCGTCACGCCGGAACGGCTACGTCACCGGAGCCACCGTCAACGTCGACGGCGGCTCCGACTTCATCTGACGATCGTCAGCGTTTCTCGGACATGATCCGTTCGGTGTCCTGAGCCCACTGCGCTTGGTGACGGCCCATCGTCATGGCGCCGTTCCAGCCGCCATCGGTCCACAGCACCTCACCTCCGACATAACTGAAGCGCGGGCTACCGAGGCAGACCAGGGGCCAGGCTTGTTCCTCCGGAGTCGAATACCGCCCGACCGGTCCGATGGCCTGATCCACGGTGTCCTTACCCATCAAGTCCTGAAAGGCCGGCATCATCGCCGTCTCGGTGGGGCCCGGGTTGATGCAGTTGATCCGGATGCCGCGGCGACCGAGTTCGGGATACCACCAGCCCACCCATGCGTCGATGATGTACTTCGAGTAGGCGTAACCGCTCCACGACCACTTCTTCTCGTTCGCCGTCAGCCACTCGACGGCCGCATCGAACCCCTTGGTCTCGAGCAGGCCGGTGATGACCTTGATGTGGTCCTGCCAGCCGATCGCCGCCGACGACGAGATGACGCTGATGGCCGACCCCTCGGGCATCTTCGGCACCAAACTCTCGGCCAGGTGGCGCGCTCCCACAAAGTTCACCAGGATCGTGTCCCATTCGCTGAACGGCGGACCGGGTAACCCCGCACAGCTGAAGAGCCCGTCGACGGGGCCGTCGATGGACGCCGTGACCTCCTCGATGCTGGCGCGGTCGCGTAGATCGATCTGCAGCGCACGCGCGACGGGAACCGTCGTCGGTTTGATGTCGAGTGCGGTGACCGTCGCACCGAGGTCGACGAGGATCTGTGTGGTCGCCTGCCCCATACCGGACGCCGCGCCCGTCACGACGACCGCCTTGCCCTGGTACCCGAGCACATCGTCCATGGCACACTCCTGTCGAGAACTTCATTTGCCGAATATGAGAACACACGTTATCACCGGTGTTACCGTGACATCGTGATCGCCCGGAAACCGGCCGCGTGACTGCAGGTACCCGTCCACTGCGGATCATCCAGTGGGCCACCGGCGGCGTCGGCACCGAGATGCTCACCGCTATCCTCGACCACCGTCCCGACCTCGAGTTGGTCGGCGCACGCGTGTACTCCGACGCCAAGAACGGGGTTGACGTCGGAACGCTCGTCAACAGGTCGCCGATCGGCGTCACCGCCACCACCGACGTGGACGCGATCCTCGCGCTCGACGCCGATCTCGTGTTGTACGCTCCGTCGTTCACCGACCTCGACGACGTCTGCACGCTGCTCGAGAGCGGCAAGAACGTAGCGACGCCGTCGTTCTTGTTCCATCCACGCCGCATTCCGGAGGCCGACCGCGAGAGGTTGATGGCGGCGTGCATGAAGGGCGACAGCACCATTCATGGCAGCGGCCTCAATCCGGGCAATCTTTCGGGCGTACTGCCTCTCGCGCTGTCGGGCATGAGCCGCACGATCGAGCGAGTCACCCTGCAGGAGAGGGCCGACTGGACGCTGTGGGAGAGCACCGAGATCACCTTCGACGGTATGTGGTTCGGCCGGCCGACCGATGAGGTGACGCCCACCGCCAACGCCTACCTGGGGTTCCTGACGAAGCTGTTCGTCGAGCAGACCTGGTTCCTCTCCGACACCTTGACCGCGGACATCGACGACGTCTCGGTGACCCTAGAGACCGTGCCGGCGAGCAAGGACCTCCAGATCTTCGATCACGTGGTTCGGCAGGGCACGACCGCGGGACAGCGCTGGAACTTCGTCGGCCATCGCGACGGGGTGCCGCTGATCGAGTTCGAGACGCTCTGGACCGTCGGTGGTGAGTATCCCCGCCACTGGCCCAAGCCGTTGGATGGTTGGACGTTGACCATCGAAGGCGATCCGTCCATGCGTACACATTTCTTTCCGCTGGCCAGCTTCTCGCGCGAGGCGTCGATCTCCGAACATGTTCGGGCCGGCCTCATCACGGTGGCGATGCAGGTAGTCAACGCCATCCCGGCCGTCTGCGCGGCGCCCGCCGGCTTCGCGACCATGGCGGATCTCCCCCTCGTCCGCAGCTATACCGGCTTCGGAAACGTCAGGTAGCCGTGCGGTTCGTCCAGTGCGCGACGAACGGCGCAATGGTGGACAGGTCGTAGAGTCCCGGTTCCACCGCGACGACGACAGGTATCGCGTTGATCGCATGCATGGCGGTGGCCAGGCAACCCTGTTCGGCGTGATCCTCTCCGTGAGACCCGATCGCGAGGTGAATCCGCAGATTCGGTTCGCCTTCGAAGGCTACCTCGTACCCGATCTCGGTCGGCCAGTCCGGAGCGAGATCGTCGGCCATGCGGGTGAGATGCTCGACCGACATCGTGGTCTCGCCGCAGTCGAGGGCGACACCGAATCGCATGGCACCGACGGTGCCCGCGGGGATCTCGCCCGCGGCGACGGTTAAGGCGCGCGGAGTCGTGACGACCTCGCGAAACCCGTTCACCGAACGAATCTTCAGTCCAAGCGCCACGGCGAGCACGGTCGCGCTGCCGATCCACGCGCTCGCCGCATACTCCGTGTTGCTCAGCAGCGGCGTGGTGTCGTCGGATGCATGCCCGAAGCCCATGGCATTGAAGATCAGATCGTGACTGGCGTACGTCGAGTAGTTGAGCACCTCGCGGACACTGATGCGGCTCGTCCGCTGCGTCAGCCGTGACAGCAGCGGCGCCAGCATCTCCCCCACGAAACCTGGGTACAGACCAAGCCCGAGAAACGATGATTCCCCCGCCGTGCAGGCGCTTTCGATGCCGTCGGCGAGCGATTCGTGCAATGACCGCGGGTGGATGAACCTGCTGCCGGTCGCGACCACGTTCTTACCCGATGCGAGCAGGTCGCAGACGTCGGCGAAGCAACCGGGCGTATCGGTTTCCACCTTGCCCATGTAGAGCACCACGTCGGCGTCGGTGTTGATGATCTCTTCGCGATCGGCGGTCGCGCGCAGCCCCGTCTCGCCCAACCCGCACAGCGTGCCCGCGTCCACGCCGGTTTTGGCGTTGTCGTAAACCCGCACACCCACGAGTTCGAGATCTTGGCGGCCGAGGACGTGGCGCAGCGACATCATTCCGGTGACGCCGGTCGCCCACTGGATAACTCGTGTCATGTCAAAGCTTCCTCAATCCCACACCACTTCGAGGCGTGGCGGCGATCGGAACATGGAGCCGGTGATGTAGGGCGGCGGCGCGTCGGGGTCGAGGCGCAGCCCCGGCAACTCGTCGAACAGCGCGTTGAAGATCTTCGTGGTTTCGAGGCGAGCCAGATGCATGCCCAGGCAGACGTGGGCGCCGTGGGCGAATCCGATGTGCGGCTTGCGTTCGCGAAAGATGTCGAACTTCTCCGGTTCGGTCCACCGCGCTTCGTCGTGGTTGGCGCTTCCGAGGCTGAGCATCATCGTCGCGCCCTTGGGCACCTGGACGTCGGCGATCTCGGTGTCACGGGTGACCTCCCGCATGAAGTTGAGCAGCGGGGTTTCCCACCGGATGCCTTCCTCAATGGCATGTGGCAGCAGTCCACGGTCATCGCGCACGGCGTCGAGCTGATCAGGATGTATGAGCAACGCATACGCCAGGCTGGCGGTCGAGCGCGATGTGGTCTCGGCGCCTGCCGGAAGCAGGTTTCGCATGAAACCGTAGATCTGCTCGTCGGACATCTTCACGCCGTTGATCTCGGCGCCGGCGAGGATCGACACCATGTCGTCCTTGGGTGCTTTCCGCTTCTCGGCGAGGATCCCGACGAAGTACTCCTTCATCGTCGCCGATGCCCGCAGCGCGCATTCCATGTCGCCGCGGAAGCCCAGCAGGTCGATCGCGAGCCGATGGAAATGCAGCACATCGGAATCGGGAAGGCCGAGCAGAGCGGCGATCACCCGCACCGGGATCGGCATGAACACCGCATCGACCAGATCGGCCCGCTTGGCGTCCTTGAGCTTCGCAATGGTCTGGTCCACCAGTGGGCCGACCAGTTCGTTGTCCCACCGCTTCATCGACGAACGCGCGAACGCGAACTCGTGCAGCCTGCGGTATACGGCGTGTTCGGGATCCTGCATCTCGAGGATCGTCGGGCCCTGCAGTGGCCGGACGACGTCTTCGTAGCAGCGAGTGCTGAAGGTGACGTTGTCGGTGAAAATCGCCTTGACGGCATCGAACGTGTACGCCGTGAAGGTCGGCGGCCCATCGCCGGAATTGCCGATCATGCCCATCTCGGGCCACCCCGCGTGCACCGGCGCCTGCGCGCGCAGTTCCTTGAGCAACGAATACGGGCTGGCGTCACCGTCGGCGCCCATGCCCTCGTTGAATTTGTCCTGCGCGTCGCGAATGCTCTGTTCGAGTTCCTCGACGCTCGCCGGCTCGAACATGTCACGACTCCTCACCGTCGGTCGGCAGGGTATCAACATACACTCTGGTGGTTGCAACCTCCATACTGTAGGTTGTGCCTGGTATCGGGCTACGGCCTTCGCGAAAGATGAACCGGGAGCGTTTGATTGGCAACTCGAGTGGTGCAGTGGGCAACCGGCGCGGTCGGCCGCGCCGCGCTCGCCGAACTCATCGAGAATCCGAATTTCCAGCTGGTCGGCGTCCTGGTGTATGACCCGGCCAAGGCGGGTCGGGACGCCGGAGCGCTGTGCGGTTTGCCCCCGACCACCGGGGTGCTCGCCACCGCGGACAAGGAAGAGATCTTCGCGCTCGGTGCCGACGTCGTCATCCATGCCGCCAGCAAGGCGCACGCCGTCGACACCAACGCCGACGACATCTGCCGACTACTGGCGTCGGGCACCAACGTCGTCACCACGACGTCGTACAACCACCTGCCCACCTACGGCGCCGCGACCGAAGCCGCATTCGTGGCGGCTTGTCGGGCAGGGCAGTCGCGCTTCCACGCTGCCGGCGAGAATCCAGGATTCATGTTCGAACGCCTGGTGGCGACAGTGACGGGGCTGAGCAAGACTATCGACCGCATCGATCTCTACGAGGCCACCGATGTGTCGGCCGTCGACAGTCGTCCGATGCTCGTAGATCTCATGGGGATGGGCCGACCACCCGAAGACGTCAGCGTCGACTCGCCGATCATCAAGAAGCTCGACATGGCGTACCGGCAGGCGCTCAACGCGACAGCCGATGTCCTCGGCGTCACCCTGGACCACGTCGAGGTGTCGGTCGACGCCACCACGCTGCCGCACGATATCGAGGTGCTCGCGGGCACCATCGAGGCGGGAACGGTCGTCGGACAACGGTTCTCGTGGGTCGGCCATTGGTCGGGGCGGCCGCTGCTCGCCATTCACGAGGAATGGGTGCTCACCCGCGATCTACCCCAGTGGGACCTCAAGCCGCTCGCTCCCGGCGAGAAGTCGCCGTTGATACGCGCAGTCATCAAGGGCGTGCCGAGTTTCGAGCTCGCCCTCGACGTCGGATGGGACGGCCGGTTCCCGACCGGACAACATGCCCAGCCGGGCCATCTGATGATTGCGATGGGTGCCGTGCGCGCGATCCCCTACGTCATGGCGCAGCCGCCGGGCATCGTCACGGCGCCGGTGTTCGGGGCGATCCAGCTGGCGTCATCGTGAACCCGCCCGTAAGTTCCGCTCCTCTGGTCACAGCGATCGACGCTTTGTCGGCACCTTCTCGAACTTCGTCTGCCAAGGTTGATCGGTGTGACTCTGCGGGCGGCCGAGATTCAGCGCGCGGCAAAAACACCTACCGCGCGTGAGATGTTGTCGCTCGGCGCCGCGTGGAAGACATGTCCGCTTCCGTCCGGCAGCACTCGACGCGCGATCAGGTAATCGGATCCCAGCCAGCCCTGCCTGATGTAGCGGCCGAACCGCAGGAACGTCCCCGGCGCTCCGCTCGCCGACGGTACGAGCTTCACCTGCTCGATTCCGTCCTTGACCCCCTCTCCGGTCAACGGTCGTGCCGCCCCCAGACCCCGCGCGATCACGGTCGCCACGTCGTGGCAGAGCCCCGGCATCGAGTGTCCCGGCCGGCGACCGTAGCGCGCCTCGAACCGGTCGAGGAAGGCCTGGCCGACGAGGTTGCGCTCGTCATAGCTGTCCAAACCGATCCAGCCGCGCAACTGCCGCATCCATTCGGCGTTGATGTGCGCCATCTCGAATGCGGTGGTGGTGTAGCGCGGCGGGTCCCAGCCTGCGGCCAGCAGTGCGTCGGAAAAACCCCACAGCCCGTGGCCGAAGCCGACATGCACGAGGGAGTCGGGTTCGGCGGCGCGAAGTTCGGCGACCGCCGCCGCCTTGTCCGCCTCCACCTGGGGAATGGCGGCCGTCGTCACGATCTTCAAACCCGCAGCAGAGTAGGCCTTTTCGGCGAAGGCGAGATACTCCTTGCCGATCAACGACGCCTCGTAGGCGATGGCGATACGCGACCGTCCGTCGCCAAGCAGCACCGCGGCCAGCATCACCGGCTCCTCGGGCATTGACCCGTTGTTGAGGGCGAACGTCCACTCGCCCAGCGCACCCTCCGACCCCGACAGGATGATGTTCGCAACCTTGGCCACCCGGTTGGCGTGCGCGGTCAGCGGCACCGCATTGTCTGAGACGTATGGGCCGAAGATCGCCAGGCAGCCTTCGGCGACCAGCTCGTCGTATCCGCGTTCGACGGCGTGGTACGTGCCGTTGGGCAAGCCGATGACGTGGCGCTCCACCACCTCGATGGGCCGGTCGATTACGCCGGCCGCGACCGCTTCGTCGAACACCAGCCGCAGCGTGTCCAGCGTGTCGTCATCGGTTCCGGTCCCGGTCGGATAGTCGTTGAGCATGCCGACTTTCAGCGGGGCCACCGAGCCGTACGCGCGAGCATGTTCGTCTGCCATACCGGCAACATACAACACGAAGGTTGCTATGCGGGCGACGGAAATCTACGTTTCCTAAACCGCATATCTCCGTTATCGCCGGTTGGTAGCGTCGCCGCCATGTCCGTCGAATCGACAACCGAAAAAAAGTACCGCGTGATCCAGTGGGGCATGGGCAACGTGGGTACGCTCGCGCTGAGCCACTTCGCCAATAACCCTGTCTTCGAAATCGTCGGCGTCCTGTGCAACCGTCCGGAAAAGATCGGCAGAGATGCGGGCGACCTCGTCGGGGTCGGACCGATCGGTGTACTGGCCACGACCGATAAGGACGCCCTCGAAGCATTGGATGCGGACTGTGTCTTCTACGCCCCGCTGTGGTCCGACGTCGACGAAGTATGCCGGCTACTGCGCGGCGGAAAAAGCGTCGTCGCCTCGGGCGGCGCGTGGTGGCACCGGACCGAAACCAACAGCGCCGACATCGACAAGATCGAGGCAGCATGCCAGGAAGGAGGTACGTCATTTCACGGCGGCGGCATTCATCCCGGCTATGCCGCGGATCTGCTGGTACTCACCCTGGCCCGGATCGCCGGCAAGACCGACCATATCCACATCTACGAGGCGGTGAACTTCAACAAGGACACCCTGAAGTATCTGGACGAGATGGGATTTGGCAAGACGCCTGCCGAATTCGCGAAGGGCAATCTGTTCGCCGACGCCTGGTCGCTGTTCGCACAGTCGTTGACCATGGTGGTGGAAGGACTGGGCAAGACCGTCGAGAAGTTCACGACAGACGTCGAGGTCGGCCTCGCCACCCGTGACATCCCGTATGAAGGCTCAGCGGACATGGACATGCCCGGCCTGAAGGGCGTGATCGAGCAGGGCACCATCGCCTCCCAGCATCACCTGTGGACGGCGTGGGTCGAAGGCAGGCCCTTCATCACTCTGCACGAGCTGTACTCGTTCATCGAACACGACTCCATCGAACCCAGACCCGACTGGGAGCCCTATTACCACTACCGAATAGTGATCGAAGGCGATCCCGGTACCGAACTGATCCTGCGTGGCAACGAGCATGCGCGCGAGACAGCCAAGCCCGGCTACGTGGGATACGCGTGGACGGCGATGGAGCCGGTGAACACGATTCCTGCCATCTGTGACGCGCCGCCGGGGTTCAAGACTCATAACGAACTCGGGTTGATGCCGGTGATCGGCATCGTCCGCAGAGGACGCGCGCCGCAACCTTCAGCCTGAATGTTGCTACGATGCGACCATGGCCAATCGTGGCGGCACGGACTCCGAGCGGCGGGCTCGCGGCGACCGGACCCGGCGCGACCTCATCGAAGCCGGCCGCACCTTGTTTGTGGAGAAGGGCTACTTCAACACCAGCATCGGCGATCTGGTCACCACGTCGGGTGTCGGCACCCGCGGCGCTTTCTATCACCACTTCAAGGACAAAGCCGAGCTTTTCCGAGCGGTATTCGAAGAGGTCGAGCGCGACCTCACCTTGCGGTCGTTGGCCTCGCCACCGCCCGGTGCGGACTCCTGGGAGCGGCTTTGCGCCGGGCTTCACGGTTTCCTCGAGTCGGCGTTGGAGCCCGAGGTGCAGCGCATCATGCTGCTCGACGGCCCTGTCGTGTTGGGCTGGCAGACACTGCGCG
The DNA here is from genome assembly GCF_025345615.1 of Mycobacterium deserti. Lineage (GTDB taxonomy): Bacteria > Actinomycetota > Actinomycetes > Mycobacteriales > Mycobacteriaceae > Mycobacterium > Mycobacterium deserti. Next base: position 530,097 of record NZ_JAODWD010000005.1, on the reverse strand, counting down.
CGATCCAGGAGGGCAACAGCATCGCGCTGATCAACGAGATGGTTCGCAATGCCATCGCTGAGGGCATCATCGACGACCTGCCCGTTGTCGAGCTGACGCACATGCTGGTCGCGGCGCTCGAGGAGGGCGCGGTTCTGGTGGCGCATGCCAAAAGCCCGGGCCGGGCTCGTGGTCGAGCGGCGAAAATACTCGACCGGCTGCTGCTCAGCTTCGCCACAGAACCCCGAAAAGTACTAAGGCCGTGACGCTTTGCCCAGCATCAGTCCGTTGCCGCTACCCATACGGAAATCTTAGTTTCCGCTTTCTGATTATTACTCTTCTCTCAATCTGATAATGTGTCTTCGCCCTCTTCCCAAGGAGATCTGATGCCAGATGCGCCGCCACCGCGAGTAGCCGTCGTCGGAGCGTCCGCGGGCCTGGGCCGCTGCATCGGAATGGGATTGGCAAAAAGGGGAGCGCGCGTCGCCTTCCTTGCAAGACGTCATGATCGTCTGGTCAACGCCGCGAAGGCAGCGGGCAACGGCGCGGCAGCGGTCGCGTGCGACGTCACCGACAGCGATGCCTGCCAGCGGGCCATGGCAGAGGTCGCCGAAGACTTCGGCGGCCTGGACGCACTCGTCTATACCACCGGTGTCGGCGTGCTCGCGCCGCTCACCGACGTGACCGCCGAGCAGTGGGAAAAGCTGTTCGCCACCAACGTCACCGGCGCCTCCCTGATTACCGCGGCGGCCGCACCTCACCTGGCCGCGGCTTCCGGTTCGGCGGTCTACCTATCGTCATTGAGCGCGTCATACTCCGCGCCATGGCCGCTCCTCGGCGCCTACGCGGTGTCCAAGGCGGCCCTGGACAAGCTCGTCGAGGCGTGGCGCATCGAGCACCCCAACATCGGCTTCACCCGACTCGCGGTCGGGGACTGCTTCGGCGGTGAAGGTGATTCCCAGACCGAGTTCAACAAGACCTGGGACCCCGAAGCGATGGAGAACGCGATCCGGTACTGGATGGAGCATGGCTACATGCGGGGCGGCCTCGTCGAGGCCGAGCATCTCGTCGAGACGGTGCACTCCGTACTCGCCTGCGGGAATAGCAGTTTCATTCCCTACCTGACATTGGCTCCTCGACCGTCCGGCGCGGTGGCCGAACTTCGACAGGGGTGAAGGAATTTCGGTGACACACGAATCGCGCATGCTCATCGACGGCAAGCTCGTCGAATCCGAAACGGGCCGCCAGTTCGACAACATCAACCCGGCGACCGAGGAGGTGCTCGGCGGCACCGCCGACGGCACCCGCGCCGATATGGAACGTGCGGTCGCAGCGGCCCGGCATGCCTTCGACCACACCGATTGGTCCCGAGATCCCGAGGCCCGAGCCGCCGGCCTGCGCCAACTGCAAGCGGCCCTGGAGGCCGAACGCGAGGAGATCCGCAGCGAGCTCATCGCGGAGGCCGGGTGCCCGCTGCTGAGCACCTACGGGCCACAGCTCGACGTGCCGCTCAAGGAAGCACTCAGTTGGCCGGCCGACATGATCGACCAATTCGCCTGGAAGCGCCAGCTTCCCGACAAGGACGCCTTCGGCATGGGCATGCTGGCCGAACGCGAAGTGTGGAAGGAACCCGTTGGCGTCGTCGGGGTCGTCACGCCGTGGAACTTCCCGTTCGAGATCATCCTCAACAAGATCGGGCCGATTCTGGCCATGGGCAACACGATGGTGCTCAAGCCCGCGCCCGACACGCCGTGGAACGCGACCCGCATCGGCCGGATCGTCGCCGAGCAGACCGACATCCCGCCCGGCGTCATCAACATCGTCACCTCTTCGGACCACCTGGTCGGCGAGGTGCTGTCGACGTCACCTCTGGTCGACATGGTGGCGTTCACCGGGTCCACGGCGACCGGGCGGCGCATCATGAAGGCGGCCGCCGACACCGTGAAGCCGACGTTCCTGGAACTCGGCGGCAAGTCGGTGTACCTGGTGCTCGACGACGACGGTGACATCAGCGCATCCGTTGGCGGTAGCGCGTTCATCTCTATGCACGCGGGTCAGGGTTGTGCGATGCCGACCCGCCTGCTGGTTCCGAATTCCCGCTACGCCGAGGCGGTGGAGATCGCCAAGGTGGCGATGGAGAAGAACAAATACGGCGACCCCACCGATCCCTCCGTGCTGCAGGGCCCTCAGGTGTCCAAACGCCAGCAGGACCGTGTGATGGGCTACATCGAGAAGGGCAGACAGGAAGGTGCGCGGCTGGTCACCGGTGGCAATGTGCCCAGCCAGTTGGTGAAGGGATTCTTCGTCGAGCCAACAGTTTTCGCAGATGTCGACAACCGGATGACGATCGCGCAGGAGGAGATTTTCGGTCCGGTGTTGTCGGTCATCGGGTTCGACGACGACGACGAGGCGGTGCGGATCGCAAACGATTCCATCTACGGCTTGTCGGGTGTCGTGTTCGCCAGTGACCTCGATCGGGCCAAGGCTGTGGCGAGCCGGATCCGTACCGGCACCTTGGGTATCAACGGCGGGTTGTGGTACGGCGCGGATGCACCGTTCGGCGGCTACAAGCAGTCGGGCATCGGCCGCCAGTGCGGTATCGAGGGACTCGAGATCTTCACGGAAACCAAGACCGTGGGCTGGCCGAAGGAGTCGCGATGAAGTCGAAAGCGGCAGTGCTGCGCGGCGTCGGCATCGACTGGGAGGTGACCGAGGTCGAACTCGACCCGCCGCACGCCGGCGAGGTGCTCGTGAAGATGGCCTACGCGGGCATATGCCACTCTGACGAGCATTTCTACACCGGCGACAGTGTGCCCAGTCCGGAGATGGAGGAGATGATGCGGGCCTCCGGCGTGCCGGTGCCCGAGTGGTTCCCCATGCTCGGTGGACACGAGGGCTCCGGTGTCGTCGAGGAGGTTGGCCCCGAGGTCAAGACGCTCAAACCCGGGGATCACGTCGCCATCTCGTTCTTTCCGTCGTGTGGTGACTGCCGCTGGTGCGCGACAGGACATACATACCTCTGCGACGTCGGTGCTGACATCTACAGCAAGGCGATGACCACCGACGGCACCCGTCGGCGCCACCTCGGCGACGAGGATCTGATGGCGATGATGCAAGTCGGCACCTTCTCCGAATATGTCGTCGCATCGGAGCGGTCTCTGGTGAAAATTCATGACTGGATTCCGTTGGAGGCTGCGTCGCTCGTTTCCTGCGGTGTGACAACGGGATTCGGCTCGGGATCGGTGGCGGCCGGTACCGAGGTCGGTGACACCGTCGTCGTCGTCGGCGTCGGCGGTATCGGCATGAACGCCGTGCAAGGCGCCAAAGCGGCAGGCGCCAAGCACATCGTGGCCGTCGACCCCAACGAGTTCAAACGCGAGATCGCACCCGTCTTCGGCGCCACGCACACCGCCGTTGACGCGGGCGCGGCGCTGGAAGTCGTCAAGGAGATCACCTGGGGTGTGATGGCCGACCGTGTCGTGCTGACACCCGGCGTGGTCCCACCGGATCTGGTCATGGTGGCGATGATGCTCCTGCGCAAGGGCGGAACGTGTGTACTGACCGGCATGGCCAAGGTCAGTGACCTCATGGTGCCGCTGATCCTGCCCGACATGGTTTCGTCCTGTAAGACGCTCAAAGGCGTGCTCTACGGTGAAATGAACCCGCGCGAAGCCATGCCGCGGCTGCTTTCGATGTACGAGGCGGGCACGCTGAAACTCGACGAGCTCGTCACGCAGAGATACAAGCTGGACGACATCAATGAGGCAATGAAGGATCTTCGCTCGGGAAGTAACATCCGCGGCGTGATCGCGTTCGAGTGACGAAGCGTTACCTCGCCCGCGCCATGTGCAGCGCCGCGAGGTGACTGAACAGCAGCGATGCCCCGATGGGGTTGCCCCCGCCCGGATAGGTCTGGCCGGACACCGCGGCCATCGTGTTGCCCGCGGCGTAGAGGCCGTCGATCGGCTGATCGTTCTCATCGAGCACGCGAGCGTCGACGTCGGTGCGTAGCCCACCCTTGGTGCCCAGGTCCGACAGCCCGAACGCGGCCGCGCGGTAGGGCGGCGTGTCGATCGGCACCAGCGGTGACTGACCACCGGTGAAAGCCCGGTCGAAATGCTCGCGACCCCGTCCGAAGTCCTCGTCGTCGCCGCGCCGCGCGAACTCGTTGAATCGATGCACGGTTTCTTCGAGATCGCCAGGGGGAACGCCGATCTCGCCTGCGAGCCCGGCGATCGTGTCGGCGTGGACCCACAGGCGCGCCGCCTCGTATTCGGCGGTCGCCGAGAAGGACACATTGGTCGCCATCACCGGCGGTTGCTCACCGCTTCGGCTGTCGTAGACCATCCAGTACCGCGTGCCGACGCAACCCTCGCTCATGGCGCGCAGAATCTCGCGTCCCAGCCGGTCGTAGGGCGCCGACTCGTTGACGAACCGGTGGCCCGCTTTGTCGACGAAGATGCCGCCGGTGAAACACAGGGCAAACGCTGCGCGTCCGTCGGGATGGATCAGCCCAGGTGACCACCAGGCCTGGTCCATGAGGTCGGTACTCGCGCCGACAGCGAGCGCCGCCCGGTGCGCCAGGCCGACGTTGCCTGGCGCACCCATGGTGTCGAGCGCCCGACCGGGGACGCCGAACTGCTCACGCATCTCAGTGCTGTGCTCGAAGCCGCCGGCTGCCAGCAGGACACCACGACGCGCGGAGATCGAACGCCGCCTCCCGTCGTGCTCCACCACGGCCCCGACGACCCGGCCGTCGTCGACAACGAGTTCGACCAAACTGGTTTCGAGGTATGCCGCCACACGAGGGTTGTCTGCCATCGCGGCAAGGAACCGCCCGACGAGAGCCCGGCCGCCGGTGAGCAGATCGGGCTTCGCAGCGCCGAGGCGCTCGTGGTCCAGCGGTCCGCGGACCAGTCCCTGGAACCGGCCAAGCCGGCTGTCGGGCACCGCCTTCGAGACGATATGGCGCAGGCCGTCGTTACGTGCCCCGGCGACCGAACTGTAGTAGTCCGGCCACGGCAGGATCTTGAACGCGAAGTGCTCGTCGTGTTCGAGGTAAGCGATGAGCGCTGCACCGCCTCGCACATACGTTTCCTGGAGGTCAGCCGGTGTGCGCTCGCCGACGACCGCGCGGTAGTAGCGCAGCGCGTCGTCGATCGTGTCGTCGCAGCCTGCGCGGGCCAGTACCGGGTTGCAGGGGTACCACATGCCGCCGCCGCCGGAGTAGGCGAACGTGCCGCCAAACTGGTCGGTCGCTTCGACGAGCGCCACAGAAAGTCCCTCGCGCGCAGCGGTATAGGCGCCGGCGAGCGCTCCGGCGGAGCCGGCGACCAGCACGTCCACCGTTTCGTCCGCCATAGCGGCACCCTAAGCACCGGCCCGCTCCGCGGAAGTGAATCGCCGCTCCCATTGACTGTGAAGTGAGTCACATTAGAGTCGGCGCCATGACGCGAACACGACTCGGCTCGCTCGGCGCGGGCGGACTCAATTGGGACAGCCTGCCGCTACGACTCTTCGCCGGGGGCAACGCGAAATTCTGGGACCCCGCCGACATCGACTTCTCGCGGGACAGGGCCGACTGGGAAGGGCTGTCCGAGCGGGAGCGCGACTCGGCCACCCGGTTGTGCGCGCAGTTCATCGCCGGCGAGGAGGCAGTGACTCAGGACATCCAACCGTTCATGGCGGCGATGCGCGCCGAGGGACGACTTGGCGACGAGATGTATCTGACGCAGTTCGCGTTCGAGGAGGCCAAGCACACTCAGGTGTTTCGGATGTGGCTCGACGCGGTGGGCCTCACCGACGATCTGCACGGTTACCTCGACCCACTGCCGGCCTACCGGCAGATCTTCTATGAGGAGCTTCCGGAGTCCCTCGGGGCCTTGGCGTCGGACCCGTCGCCCATCGCCCAGGTCCGCGCCTCGGTCACGTACAACCACGTGATCGAGGGCATGATGGCGCTCACCGGCTACTACGCCTGGAACAAGATCTGCGTGGAGCGCGGCATTCTGCCCGGAATGCAGGAGTTGATCCGGCGCATCGGCGACGACGAACGACGCCACATGGCGTGGGGCACGTTCACCTGCCGTCGCCACGTGGCCGCCGACGACGCCAACTGGGCGGTGTTCGAGACCCGGATGAACGAGTTGATCCCGTTGGTGCTGGCCAACAACGACGACACCTTCGCCCTCTACCCAGACGGCGCGCCGTTCGACTTCGACCAGGACGAGTTCGCGCAGTACGCGACCGACAAGGGCATGCGCCGGTTCGGCACGATCGGCAGTGCGCGCGGCAGGCCGCTGAGCGAGATCGACGTCGACTACTCTCCGCTGCACCTGGAGGACACCTTCGCCGACGAGGATCGGCACGCGCTGGCCACCGCCTAGCTCGGATCACGCCTCGATACGTGGTGCGAAAACGGGAACGAACACGCTTTCGTCCTCGAGCTCGTGTCTCTCGAATCGGACGTGCACCTTCATCCCGACATGAATCGAATCAGGCTCGCAGTCAACGATATTCGTCGCGATTCGCAGATCAGCCTGCTCGTCCAGTTTGACGATCGCGATGACGTACGGCACCGGGACGGCGGGGTTGAAGGGTTGGTGGTTGACCGTATAGGTCAGCACCTCTGCCCTACCGGACACTGGGCGCGCAGCGAGTGTGGCTCCGCAGTCCGGACAATCCGCCGCCGGAGGGCTCACCCACAGCGCGCACTCGGTGCACTGCTGTATCAGTAACAGTCCGTCGGCGCCACCTGTCCAGAATGGGCGGTTCTCGGTGGAGAGCGGTGGCAGCATCCGTTTTGGAATGGCCTGCGAGGCGTCGTCTGCCATGATCATAAAAATAGACTTTCACCCCAAGACGCGAGATGGAACCGGTGGTCGCCGATGAGTTACTTCGAGAAGGACGCGATCATCAGCGGCCTCGGAATCTCCCGGATAGGTCGCCGCTTGGGGGTCCCGGGTTTGGAGCTGACGACCGACGCCGCGCGCGCGGCGATCGCGGACGCCGGCCTCACCACCGACGACATCGATGCGATTCTGACCTTCGGCGACACACCGCCCGAGGAGGTCAGTCAGGCGCTGGGCATCCGTATGCCCGAGCAGACGTTCGGGTTCGGCACCGGCGGCGTGCTGACGCCCGTCATGTCGGCCTTTCACTCCGTGTCGCAACGACGAGCCCGGCACGTACTGGTCTACCGCACAGTGCAGATGCTGGGCGGAGCAATGACGGACGCGCCCGCCTCGCCGATGCTCAACCCCTTGGCGAACCCGCCCGTCGAACCTCGGCGTCCTGGAACGCGCAGGAAGCTCGCGCCGTTCGCCGACATCGAAGAACTGCTGTCCGCCCATTCGTACTCGGCGGCCAATTGGCTGGCGATGCACGCTCAGCGCCATATGGCGCTCTACGGGACGACGAAGGAACACCTGGGCTGGTTGGCTCTCAACAGCCGACGCAACGCCGCCCTCAATCCGCGGGCGGCGTTCCGTGAACCGATGACCATGGACGACTATCTTTCGGCGCGCCCGATCTCGACGCCGTTCGGCCTATTCGACTGCGATGTGCCGGTGGACGGATCGGTGGCACTTGTGGTTTCGCATGCCGACTTCGCGGTGGACTGCCCGAATCCGGCGGTGAAGGTGGAGGCGATCGGCGGCGCATACGGTTCGGGAGGGTGGTTCCATCGCGACGATTTCCCGAAGATGGCGTCGAGCGAAGCGGCGGCAGAGATGTGGTCGCGTACCGATCTCAAGCCCACGGATGTCGACGTCGCCGAACTCTACGACGGCTTCACCTATCTCACGTTCGCGTGGTTGGAGGCGTTGGGCTTCTGCGGCGACGGCGAGAGCGGCCCGTTCGTCGAAGGGGCGACGCGGATCGCGCTCGACGGGTCGCTACCGCTCAATACCTACGGTGGCCAGTTGTCTGCCGGGCGAATGCACGGCTACTGGCTGTTGCACGAGGCGTGCCTGCAATTGCGGGGCCAGGCCGGCCAGCGTCAAGTGTCGCGACGGCCCGAGGTGGCGGTTGCCGCGGCCGGCGGCGGCCCGATCGCGGGGTGCATGGTCCTGACCGCCTTTTAAGCAGAAGGTCTAAACAGCCCAACCGTCGTCGACCGCTGACAAACTGACCGGGTGCGAGGTGAGCCATGACGATCGACGCCGACAGCGACGTCTACTACGACCCCTATGACGTCGACCTCAACGCTGATCCCTACCCCATGTTCCGACGGCTGCGCGAAAGCGAGCCGCTGTACTACAACGCCGAGCACGACTTCTACGCGCTCAGCCGTTACGACGACGTCGATGCCGCGTACATCGATCACGTCACCTTCAGCTCGGCGCGCGGAGCCGTGCTGGAAATTATCAAGTCCGGCATGGACATTCCGCCGGGAACGCTGATTTTCGAAGATCCGCCGATCCACAACATCCACCGCAAACTGCTGTCGCGGATCTTCACCCCGCGCAAAGTCACCGCGCTGGAGCCGAAGATCCGCGAGTTCACCGCGCGTTGCCTCGATCCCCTGGTCGGCACGGGACACTTCGACTTCGTCAAGGACCTCGGGGCGCAGATGCCCATGCGGGTGATCGGCATGCTGCTGGGCATTCCGGAGGCCGATCAGGCGCACGTGGTCGAGCACGGCGACTCCACCCTGCGCACCGAACGCGGCGGCAAGATGACCGAGAACCCCAACGGCGCGATCGCCACGGGTGAGGTGTTCGCCGAGTACATCGACTGGCGCGCCGACCACCCGTCCGACGACATCATGACCGAACTGCTGACGGCCGAGTTCGCCGACGAGACGGGTGCCACGCGGCGGCTCGGCCGCGACGAACTATTGCTGTATCTGCAGGTGATCGCCACCGCGGGCAGCGAAACCACGACCCGACTGCTGGGCTGGGCGGGCAAGGTGCTGGCCGAACACCCCGACCAGCGTCGCGACCTGGTGACCAACCGAACACTGCTACCCGCGGCGATCGAGGAGTTGGTGCGCTTCGAGCCACCGGCCCCACATGTCAGCCGCTACGTCGCCCGCGACGTGTCGTACTACGGGCGGACGGTGCCCGCGGGCAGCGCCATGATGCTGCTCGTCGGCGCGGCCAACCGCGACCCGCGCAGGTTCGGCCACGACAGCGAGGAGTTCAACATCCACCGCGAACCGCACCAGCATCTCGGGTTCGGCGTCGGGACGCACTTCTGCCTCGGCAACGCGCTGGCCCGACTCGAGGGGCGGATCGCGCTCGACGAGATCCTCGACCGCTTTCCGGAATGGGAGGTCGACCTCACCGACGCCGAGCTCAGCCCGACTTCGACGGTGCGCGGCTGGGAGTCGATGCCGGCGGTGCTGCCGTGACCGGACGGGTCGGGGGCAAGGTCGCCTTCATCACCGGTGCGGCCCGCGGGCAGGGGCGCAGCCATGCCGTGCGTCTCGCGCAGGAGGGCGCCGACATCATCGCCGTCGACATCTGCGAGCCTATCCGGGACGTGGTCTACCCGGCGTCGACGCCGGAGGACCTCGCCGAAACGGCCGATCTGGTCAAAGCGCTCGACCGACGCATCGTCACCGCCGAGGTCGATGTCCGCGACTACCAGGCCCTCAAAACCGCGCTGGACAGCGGCGTCGAGCAGTTGGGCCGGCTCGACATCGTGGTGGCCAATGCCGGCATCGGCAACGCAGGCAACAAGCTGCACAAGGTCCGCGAACACATCTGGCGCGACATGATCGACATCAACCTCACCGGTGTCTGGAAGTCGGTCAAAGCCGCTGTACCGCATTTACTTTCAGGCGGTCGCGGTGGCTCGATCATTCTGACCAGCTCGGTCGGCGGGATGAAGGCGCTCCCCCACACCGGTCACTACATCGCCGCCAAACACGGCGTCGTCGGGTTGATGCGGACGTTCGCGGTCGAACTGGGCCCGCACATGATCCGGGTGAACTCGGTGCATCCGACGCAGGTCAACACTCCCATGGCGATGAACGACGTCACCTTTCGGCTCTTCGCGCCGGACAAGGAGAACCCGGGGCCTGAGGACTTCGCGCCGATTTCGCAGATGGGCCACACATTACCGGTGCCCTGGGTCGAGCCTGAAGACATCAGCAACGCCGTATTGTTCCTCGCCTCTGACGAATCTCGTTATGTCACAGGCGTACAGCTGCCCGTCGACGCGGGCAGCCTGCTGAAGTAACCCAATGATGCGCACGAAAGAGCGGAGACACGCATGCCTGAATACGACTACGAAGAGATGAAGGCCGAAGCGGAGCAGTACATCAAATTCGAGAAGGACCGCAAGAACCGGATCGCGACCATCACCTTTGATCGACCGGATGCGCAGAACTCGACGACGCTTGGGATGCGGCAGGTTTACGCGGACCTGATCCACAAGTGCAACGTCGACGACGACGTCAAGGTCGTCGTGATTCGAGGCGAGGGCCAAGATTTCGGCAGCGGGGGTGATCTTCCCGAACAGCGGGGCATGCTGGAGAACCCGGGTATGCCACTGCTGCACGAGTTGGCCATCAACGACGACGACGTCAAGTATCCCCCCGGCGGCTCCTACCGCTACCTTTCGACGGTCACCGACTTCTACGCCAAGGCGCGCGCGGGCAACCGTCCGCTGCAGGAACTGCGCAAGATCAGCATCATCGAGGCCAAGGGCTATTGCTACGGCTGGCACTTCTACCAGGCCGGCGACGCCGATCTGGTGATCTCCTCCGACGACGCGCTGTTCGGCCACCCAGCGTTCCGCTATGTCGGCTGGGGCCCGCGCCTGTGGTGGTGGGCCGAGACCATGGGTCTGCGCAAGTTCTCCGAGATGCTCTTCACCGGAAGGCCTTTCAGCGCAAAGGAGATGTACGACTGCGGATTCATCAACAGTGTGGTGGCCCGCGACGACCTGGAGGCGGAAACCGAGAAGTACGCACTGGCGTGCTCGAAGACCAGGCCGACCGACACCGTCGCGGTGCAGAAGACGTTTCTCGAGCTCTACAAGCAGCACAAGGGCGAGTACTTCGGCAGCCTGTTGACCGGCATGGTCGAAGGTATGTTGCCGCTGATCCAGAACGACCAGCAGAACGACGTCGACCTGACCGAGGGCACGTTCAGCAAGGGACTCAACAACGTCGTCAAGGACAACGACATGAATTTCCCGCCGGAGTGGCGGCTGTCTCGGTCGGGACGTAACAAGCCCTGACCATGTCCGCACTGACCGGGCACCGGATCATCGAGCTGGCCGAATCGGTGGCTGGCGAGTATTGCGGCAAGCTGCTCGCCGATCTCGGCGCGGACGTCATCAAGGTCGAACGGCCCGGGTGGGGTAGCCCCACCCGGGCGATGGCGCCGTTCGCCGATGGCGACGGGCACCCCGGCAGTGTGCTGTTCGAATACCTCAACACCAACAAGCGCTCGGTGGCGCTCGACGCCGTTCGCGACCGCGCGGTTCTCGACGAGCTGATCGCCTCCGCGCAGGCCGTCATCGATGACGGCATATCCGCCGTGGAGCGGTCGAGCCTCCCTGATGTCGTGCACTGCTCGATTACGCCGTACGGCCGAGACGCCCCAGCTGAGCTGCGGAACGACAAGAGCCTCAATGTGTTCCACAGCAGCGGCTGGGGGTACCACACACCGAGCCACGCCGACACCGCGCTTGCGCCGCTGAAAGGCCCCGGCCGTTTCCTGGCCGACTACGAGGCCGGCATGGACGCGGCGCTGTGCGTCGCCTCGGCGTTGTTCAGCCAGATGAACAGTGGCCGGGGCGAAAGCATCGACATCTCACAGCAAGCCGTCCTGGTGTCGCGCGCGGACTGCATCCTGGGCCGATTCATCACCGGCGAGGTCGCACCGGAATGCACCCGCGACGACTACGACCAGGCCGGCCCGGCCTCCTTCTTCGCCTGCGGCGATGGTTTCGTCTACCTGTACATGACGAGCGGGGCGCACTGGGCGGCGCTCAAAACGCTTCTTGGACGCCCCGACTGGCTCGACGACTTCGATGACGACTGGCTGGAGTTCGGTGTGACGGCGGAGCGGGTGGCGGCGTTTCGCCAGGGCTTCGCGGCCTGGATGCGCAACCGGCCCGCAGAAGCCACCGCCGAGGAGGCGCAGCGGCTCGGCCTCCCGCTGGTTCCGGTCAACGGCGCGTCGGACCTGGCGCGCTCACCGCAATACCGTCATCGCGGATTCTTTCAGACCCTCGGAAACACCACCTACCCCACCGTGGGATACCGCATGAGCGCGACTCCCGTCCAGATCACCAGCGCAGCACCATCTCTCGGCGGGCACACCGCCGACGTCCTGCAGGGCCTGCGAACATCACGGCCCCGGCCGCAGGTCAGATCATCGCAATTGAAGACGCCGAAGGCGCCGCGCGGCGGACCGCTGCAGGGCGTACGGGTCGTCGAACTCACCAAGGTATGGGCCGGACCGTATACCGGAAAGCTGTTGGCCTTCCTGGGTGCCGAAGTCATCAAGGTCGAAACGGCCGACCGCCCGGAGGAGATGCGCGCCTACGGCGGCACTGACATCAACCACGCGCCCTATTTCCTGAGCATTAACCCCGAGATCCTCAGCGTCGACCTCGACATCAAGAACAGCGCGGGCCGCGACCGGCTGCACGAGCTCATCGCGCGCTGCGACATCGTCGTCAACAACCTGCGACCGGGCGCGATGGAACGCCAAGGGCTCGGCTATCCCCAGCTCGCCGCAATCAAACCCGACATCATCTCCGTGTCGATCAAGATGTGGGGTAACGACGGTCCGTTGGGATACCAGACCGGGTACGCACCATGCTTCGCCGCGCTGGCCGGTGTCGCGTCCCTGGTGGGGTACCGCCATGGTGCACCGCTCGGCGCGAGTATGCGTTATGGGGACTCGACCGTCGGCGCTGCGGCCGCCTATGCGGCGGTGGCAGCGCTGCTGCACAGGGAGCGGACCGGCGAAGGCCAGTTCGTCGACGTCTCTGCGGTCGAGGTGTTGTCCTCGATGGTTGGCGACCGTCTGCTGGAGCACGATGTGATCGGCACCCCGCTGGTGCCCGACGGCAATTACCACCCCGATATGGCGCCACACGGGTGCTACCCCTGCACCGGCGCGGACTGGATCAGCATCGCCGTCGCCGGCCAGGTCGAGTGGCGCGCTCTGTGCGATGTGCTCGGTGCATCCGCCCTGGCGAGCGATTTCCGTTACGCGACAACGGCTGACCGGCACCGGCACGCGGATGCCCTTGACGCCGACCTGTCCGCGCTCACCCGCACGCACGAGGCCACGGCGCTGGCGCACCGACTACGCGGCGCAGGGGTGGGCGCGGCTAAGAGCGCAACGGCACTGGACGTGATCGGTGACGAGTTGTTGTGGCAACGTGGGGCGTACCGCTTCGTCTCCGACCACCGCGAAGGGCAGCGACCGGTGCTCGGACCGTCGTGGCGCATGACCCGATCCCCGGTCCGAATCGAACGCGGCGCCCCCGATCTGGGTGAAGACAATGACTACGTGCTCGGCGACATCCTCGGGCAGACAGGAGCGGTGAACACGTGACGGCCGTGCTGTCGGGAACCGTGGCCTTGGTGACGGGCGCCAGCAGCGGCATCGGGGCCGCCACCGCACGGGCACTGGCCGCCCACGGCGCCACGGTCGCCTTGGTTGCGCGCCGCGTGGAGCGACTGCGCAGGCTGGCAGATGACATCGAGTCCGCGGGTGGAACAGCGTTGGTGGTGCCCGCCGACGTCACCGACGCGCAGCAGGCAGCTGACGCGGTCACGGCCGTGATCGGCGCCGGGGGTCGGCTCGACACGGTGGTCAACAACGCGGGTCTGATGCGGATGGGCGCGGCGGCCCAGGCGCCGCTGACGGATTGGGACGACATGGTCGCGGTCAACGTCATGGGTGTACTCCATGTGACGCGTGCCGCGCTCGAGCACCTGACCGCCGCCGCCGCCGACTCCCCGCGCGGCGTAGCCGATGTGGTGACAATCAGTTCCACGGGTGGGCGGGTGGCTCGACCGGGGACAGCGGTGTATTCGCTGACCAAGTTCGGGGTCAACGCGTTCTCCGAAGGCATCCGCCAGGAGCTGATCGGCAGCCGGGTGCGGGTCGGCATCGTCGAGCCGGGCACGGTCGACACCGAGATCAGCGACCAACTCTCCCCCGCCGCCAGGGAGGCGTTCGACCGCAACACCGCGGGCATGGTCAAGCTGATGCCAGAGGACGTCGCGGACGCCGTCGCCTACATGGTCACCCGCGACCGGCGGGTGGCCGTCAACGAGATCCTGGTTCGCGCCGCTGAACAGACATGGTGACGGTGGACTGGGTCCGCGGCGGCGATACCGGTCTGCCGATTCCCGCCCATATCGGCGCGCTGCGGCAAGATCCGACAACGTTTCTCACCAACGCTTTTCACGCTTTCGGGACCTTGACCCCCGATAACGCGGTAGAACGAGTGGTGCGACTCGGCGAGGTGGCGGGCGGAAGTACCGGCCGCAAGGCGGTCCTCACCGTCGAATACACACATCCGCAGCCGGGCCTGCACACCGAGCTGTTCGTGAAATTCTCCAGAGACTTCGACAATGCCATCCGCGACGTCGGACGGACGCAGATGGAACCGGAGGTGCGGTTCGCTGCTCTGGCGCGGACTCCCGGCTTCCCGATCGACGTGCCTGCCACCCAGTTCGCCGACTATCACCGCGAATCCGGAACGGGCATTCTCATCAGTGCACGAATCCCGTTCGGCGTCAACGGTATCGAGCGGCAGTATCACAAGTGCCTCGACTACGAGATGCCAGAACAGGTCCAACACTATCGCGCGCTGATCACCGCAGTGGCACGGCTGGCGGGCACCCAGCGGTCGGGCCGACTGCCCGATCACCTCGTCGATCTGTTCCCCGTCGATCTGCAGGCCGCCACCGTCGGGGAACGACGGGTCTTGTCGCCTGAGCAGCTGGACCGGCGGCTAACCCGCCTCGCCGAATTCGTCGAACTACACCCCGGGCTGTTTCCCGCCGCTGTCCGTTGCCGGCAGTTCCTCTCGCGAATGGCGCCCGAGGCAGTCGAAGTTCTCGGGCACGAACCCGCGGTGTGGCGCCACCTTGCCGAGGCCGACGACTACATCGCCTTGTGCCACTGGAACGCCAACGTCGACAACGCGTGGTTCTGGCGCGACGGCGACGGTGAACTGCGCTGCGGGCTGATGGACTGGGGCTGCGTGAGCCGGATGAACGTGGCGATGGCGCTCTGGGGGGCTCTATCAGGCGCCGAAACCGACTTGTGGAACGACCATGTGAACGATCTGCTCGCGTTGTTCTGCGACGAGGTGCGGCGCAGCGGAGGGCCGAAGCTGGATGCGGCGGTGTTGGCGCGTCACCTTGTGCTCTACGCGACGCTGATGGGTGTCACATGGCTGCTGGATGTGCCTGCGCTCGTCCGCGCCCGTGTACCAGGCGCGGGCCCGTCGTTGGCCCGCACCGATCGCGGTATCAGGGACGACGAGGCTGTGCGGGCACCGTTGCAGATGCTCATCAACGTGTTGAATCTCTGGGCGACAAGGGATCTCGCGCGAGCTTTGCGCGGGATCGGCTAGTCGAGCAGCGCCCGCACCTGCTCGCGCGCGAAGAACTCTTGATCTTCGCCCCACCCTTGCAGCCCGTCCCAGCGCCAATCGGTCAGCGTCCAGAACGTCAGCCGTCCCGGCCAGCCCAGCCAGCGCAGCGCGGTGCGTACTCCGCCCTCGGCATGCAACGTCCGGCCGCGATCGTCGCGAGCGTCGAGAATCACCCGCGCCGGCGCGCCTCCTCGACGCTGCATGACCTGGCGTCGCCCGGCGACCAATTCGCCGAGTTCACCGTCGCGCATGAGATACCCGCCGATCACCGTGTCGACGCCGGGATCCTTGCTCGCCATCGTGATGGTCTGCCAGTGCGCCTCGGGGCCCGCGATGGCCCAAAGGTAGTCGCCCGACCGCCGGGCGCCCGGCCTGTGCGGACCCCAGGTACGGTCGCGCATCGAATAGCAGTCGACATCGATTCGCTCGCCGTTGAGCGTCACCCGTCCCCGCATACGGCCAGGTTGATCAAAGTGACAGTGCTGCGGTGACGCCTGCCCGAGGACGTGCGGCGCCATCAGCGCGGTCCACTCCAGATCCAGGTCGAGCCCGAGATTGGAATACGACAGCCGGTAGCGCCGCATCGGTTCAACGACCTGATGGTGAAGCGAGTTGGGTAGCGCGAAATCGGTGAACTCGAGCGCGCCGGTGGGGGGTTGAGTCCACCGCCAGTCGTAGAACAAGCAGTCGTACACCTGCTCCCCGGTGGGATCCCACAGCGCAGGTCCCCCACCGGAGACTCCGGTCCGGACATCATGGAAGTAGTACAAGAAGCCGTTGATGTTTCGATCAGGAACCGCGAAGCCGAACCAGCCGCTCTCGTTCCAGAGAGCGTCCTCGGATGCGGCGTGAAAGGTTTCGTCGGACGCGCCGATGGTGTGCATGACCATGGGCCGTCAGTCCACATAAGTGGTGCCGGTGAGGTCTTCGGACAGTTGCCACAGCGCCCGGTTGGCTTCCTGGTCCCCCACCAGCGCGGGCACCGCGGCGAATGTCACTCCGCCGCCCGCGGTCTCGTACAGGCCGCGCGGACCGTAGTACGCGCCGCCGCATGCGCCCGGCGATACCGCCGCATACAGCGTGGGCTTGATGCCCTCGTCGACGTCGAGCCACATGAACGGCATCAGTCGCCAGGTGAGTCGAGTGAGCCTGCCGTAGGACGCCCCACTGAGCAGGTTGGTCTTGGTCAGGCCCGGATGCGCGGCGTTGGACATCACCGTCCATCCGTGGGCACGGCTTCGACGGTCCAGTTCGGACGCGAACATCAGCTGGGCCAGCTTGGCGATTCCGTACGACCGCATCGGGCGGTAGCCCTTCTCGGCGTTGACGTCGTCGAGGGTCAGGCCGCGCTGCGTGGCCGCGATGCTGCTTACCGTCACGACCCGCGCGTTCGGCGCGGCGCGCAGCAACGGCAGCAACTGGCCTGTCAGCGCGAAGTGCCCGAGGTGGTTGGTGCCGAACTGCAACTCGAATCCGTCCGCGGTGGTTTCGCGTCGCGGCGGTGTCATCACGCCGGCGTTGTTGATCAGGATGTCGATTGGGCGCCCTTCGGCCGCAAGCTCCTCACCCAGCGCCACAACGCTTTTCAGCGAGGCGAGATCGAGGTTTTTGACGACGGGTCTGGCCGCGGGAACGGCGTCTCGGATCTGGCGGCTCGCCACCTCGCCCCTGCCGCGGTCACGGACCGCGATGATCACGTCGGCGCCGGCGGCGGACAGCGCACATGCCAGGCCGTAACCGAGACCGCTGTTGGCGCCCGTGACGACCGCCAGCTTGCCGGTGAGATCCGGCATCGACAGTGTCAACCCGCGAGGTCCCGGCACCGGGCTACCAGGTCACTGGAAGCTCGTAGAGACCGTAAGCCAGCGCATCGTGCTTGAACGGCAGCTGGTCGAGTGGTACGGCGAGCCGCATGGTTGGGATACGGCGCAGCAGTGTCGGCAAGACGATCTGTAATTCCATGCGCGCCAACTGCTGTCCCACACACTGGTGTCTGCCGTATCCGAAGCCGACGTGCGGGCCGTCCTGGCGGTTCAGATCGAGCCGGTCTGGCTCGGGGAACTGCCGGGGATCCCAGTTGGCCGGTGCGACGTCGAGGATGATGCCTTCTCCGGCGCGGATCAACTCGCCGTCGATCTCGATGTCTTCGACGGCGATCCGGCGCTGGCCCGTCTGGATGATGCTGACGAAGCGCATCAGCTCTTCGACCGCGTTCGCGATCACCTTCGGATCGTCGGCATCCCGCAGCAGCGCCAATTGATCGGGATGTTCGAGCAGAGCCACGATGCTGACACCGAGCTGACCTGCAGTGGTTTCGTGGCCGGCGATGAGCACGCCGGTGGCCAGCTGCGCGACCTCCCGGACGCTGATCTCCTCGTTCTTCACTCGTTCAGCCAGATCGGACACGAGATCCTCACTGGGGTCGTCGATCTTGGCGCGCACCAGCTTGGCGAGGTACTTCGCCAGTGCCCCGGCGCCCGCCGCGGCATCCTCCGCCGATGCGTAGCGGCTCATGCCCTTGTTCGCCTGCTCTTGGAAAAATTCGGCGTCTTCGTATGGCACACCAAGCATTTCGCTGATCACCAGCGACGGAACCGCCAGTGCAAGGCTTTCGACGAGGTCGGCCGGTCGTGGTCCTGCCAGGATCGCGTCGATGTGCTCGTCGGTGATCCGTTGCACCGCGGGGCGCAGCGCCTCGACCCGCTTGTAGGTGAACGGCCGCGAGAGCATCCGTCGAAATCGCGTGTGTTCCTCGGCATCCGAGGTAAAAACAGAGCGCGGCCGCTTGTGCACCGTCGCCAGCATTCCCTCGTTCCAGTGCGGATATCCTGGCTTGCGGTCATCCACGCTGGCCCGCCCGTCGGCGAACAGTGCCCGAGTGGCTTCATAGCCGGTGACCAGCCAGGGTGTGCTGCCATCCCAAATCCTGACCCGGCTCAGTTGTCGAGCCTCGTTGAGCTCCAACGCCTTCGGCGGCGGTGCGAACGGGCAGCCTGGCGCCCGCATCATGGGGAAGTCGGGCTCGGGCGCTGTGTCGTTCGAGCTATCGGTCAGCGTGTCGGTCATGGCGCGCTCCTTTGCGTTCGCCGTGCTTTTCCGGTTGGCCTAAACGGCACGCACCGGCGCCTGCCACAGGCCGGTGATCGCGTCGACGAGTCCGTCGGCCGCCAGCGGCCAGGGTGACCGCGCCCGTGGGCCATGTTGTGCCAGCGCGCCTTCGTGTTCGGCGCAGGTGTGCATGAGCAGGTTGCGCGCCATCACCAGCCGCTCGTAGCGCACACGCTTGGGGAGGTCGGGCAGGCACCGGTTGATTCCGCGGACGGTCTGCA
The DNA here is from genome assembly GCF_025345615.1 of Mycobacterium deserti. Taxonomy (GTDB): domain Bacteria; phylum Actinomycetota; class Actinomycetes; order Mycobacteriales; family Mycobacteriaceae; genus Mycobacterium; species Mycobacterium deserti. Next base: position 511,198 of record NZ_JAODWD010000005.1, on the reverse strand, counting down.
TCAACTGCGGCGACGACAACGCGTCCTTTGTCACCACATCGCGATACGTCGGGTCAGCCATGGCTTGAGCGGCGAAACGCGCGTAGCAGCTTGCGCTTCCGAGCTCGTCGAGATGATCGGTGAGCGGGCGCACCAGGCACGCCACCCAATCGCGCAACTCGGCGGAGTGGCCGATGTCGCCGAGCATCCTGTCCCGAAGTGCCTCGATCGGTTCGCGGTGCTTCTTCTCGATCGCGCGCAGCAGATCGGTCCTGGAGCCGAAGTGGTAACAGACCGCGGCGTTGTTGCCCTGGCCGGCCGCATCGCTGATCTGCCGATTCGACACCGCGTACATGCCGCGCTCGGCGAACAGCCGCTCGGCGGCCGCGAGCAACACCAGACGTGTGCCCTCTGACCGGTTGCTGCTGAGGGGCCGGGCTGCGGTCACGATCCCCAGTGAACACCGCGCCTTCGATTAAATCAAGCGGTTTATTTAGTTGTGACGGCAGCCTGCAACCGCGGTCCCGCGACCGGAGTCAGATCGCGGCGACGAACTGCTGCCGAATCAACTCTGCACCTGACCGCGGCGACGCGTCGCACCCCACAGGCCGACGCCGATCCCGACGACCGCGCCGCCGAGTCCGATCAGCCGTTGCGATCGAGTCATGTCGTGGTGCGCGCCCACCCCTCCAAGCAGATCCGCCGCGTCCGCGCCGCCGGATGCGAGGAACCAGCCGCGCGTGTCCTGGCCCCGAACTGCTGATGTGACCAGCAGCCCACCGATGAGTGCGTCGCGATAACCCATCGAGCGCAACAGAAGTCGGGTGGTTCCTACCGGCTTGTCTGAATCCCCCCACACGCGGTTCGCGCGGACGGGGTCGACGAGGAAGGAGATTCCGGAGGCGAGTCGGATGCTGCCCGCGGCCAGCGCGGCACGGTCGATCGGCATGGCAAGCAGGATAGTAAGCCTAGTGGCCCGATGCCTCGAATCGCCGTGCCGAACCCGCCTGACCCTAACGTCCGTGCGTGGCGAAGAACTGTCCACTGGCCGGCGAGGCGTCGAGCCAAGTGTGACCGCCGTCGTCGACCTGAACGAAGGTGACCTCGGTGCCGTTGGCACACCCGGCAGCCGTGAAGCGACGAACAGCTCCCATCACGTCCTCGACGGGTGGGTTCGGGCAGGCGTTCAGCTCCCGCCACCGCTGGGCCATCGCCGCTGCGGGCACGACGTCGCTGTAGCCGCCGCGACCGAGCATGGTGCCCCCGTTGAACGGGACGACCGAATCCGCGGTGCCGTGCACTTGGAAGACCGAGACCGGCTGCGACGGCGCGCACGGGACGGCGGCGCCCAACGTTCCGGCGATGGGGGCGATGGCGGCCACGACGTCGGCTCGCTCGCACGCCAGCCGGGTCGCCATGAACGCCCCGGCCGACATGCCGGTGGCGAACACTCTGCCGGGGTCGATGCCGTACTCGCTGGTCAACCTGTCGACCAGGGAGACCAGGAAGCCGACGTCGTCGACGCCTTGCCGGTCCGGTGTCGACGCCCCGCGACCGTCAGCCCAGCTCAGATCGACGCCGTCGGGGTAGGCGACGACGAAACCATGCTGGTCGGCGATCGCGTTGTAGTTGGTCGTGGCAGCCTGGGCGGCGCCCGTCATCCCCGCGCCGTGCATATTGATCACCAGTCCGGTCGGCTGCTGCGGTGGAGCGTGCACCAGATACGTGCGCGGCAGCCCGTTCACGACGAGTTCACCGGGTAGATCGCCGCCAGGGAACGCCGCCACCTGCGCGCCGCCGCCGAACTGGATGAGACCCAACAGCACGGCAGCCACGGCCGTCATACGTACGACGGCTTTCACCGTCACCACCCCCAGGAACGAATTGCAGAAAATCGGTAATGCCGAACCAATCTAACCGGCACGCGCAATCGACCGGTTGGCGGCGGTGAAGCGGACACCGACACCGCGATGAGGCGCGTCACGTTCGGCCCGCTGCGTGCCCGATCTCATGGCCGTTATGGCTCAACTCACGCCGCCACTCGAAGCGGAAGTTCCGGCTCCCCGCGTTGAATGGGATGAACGAAACCGCACACAGGAGAGGTTGTGAACCAGTGACACGCTGGGCACGCATTCGTAGCGCCATAAACGAGTTCCGCGACATCGCCGCGATCGGCCACGCGCTGGCCGACCGACGGATCACCCCGGAACGGGCCTCCGAACTCGTCAGCCGGGTTGGCACCCGCTAGACCTTCAGGGCGGCCGCGAGTCCGTCACAGTCGGCGACGGTGACGGTCAAGTTGGGATGGCGGATCAGGCCGGTCGGGTCGATACCTGGCACCGGCCGGCGAAACTCCATGCATACGCCGCGTTCCCCGTTGGACGCGAAGGTCAGCCCGCGGTCGGCGAATGACAGATGCGCCGGCCCTGCCGTCTTGACGAAACTGTAGGGCCCGGTGATCGCGACATCGACGATGTTGTCGCGCGTCGTCTCGACTCGCCACCAGCCGAAGCGGACCCCGATGCGGCCGTCGTCGATGCACACTTCACATCTCGACGGTGCGACGCCGAACGGCAGCGCCGCAAGCCGATACGCCTGGGAGAACCTAAAAACGAATCGCTGAGTGGTCATCCGCGGCGGCTACCCACGCACAGCACCAGCAAACAGGCCCGTTCTTGGGATCGGTAGCCTGCAGCGCTTTGTGTACTTGCGTCATGACGCGGCCAGACAGGCAGCGCATGACGACAAGGAATCACCAATGAACACCGTTCTCTCCCGCATTCAGGAACAGGTCAGCCGTGTCGATCGCACGCGCAGCCTGATGATCGGAATCTCCGCCGGCTTGACCGCTCTGTGGTCGCTGTACCGCGTGTTCTGGCTGTTCTACGCGACGGCTACGTTCTCCAGCGTGGGCTGGTCTCCGGTCTCGCTGGTGTTCCCCCTGGTTCTCTGGGGTGCGATCGCGATCGCCACGGGGGCCGTGTCGGCCGCCTTCCTGCTGCGCTACGCGAAACAACCATGACCTGACACCCGAGAAGGGGCCGCGGGTACCCGCGGCCCCTTCGTCGTTGCGCCTCAGCGTTCGGACGCCGGCGGCGCGGAGTGCACGTCGACCACGTCGGCAAGGCCGCTGATCTTCAGGACGGGAAGAAGAATCGGGTTGACCACCAATTCGATGTGCTCGGTGTGGGCGAACAGCAGGTTGATCGCGGCGCTGTCGAGATACTCGACGCCACTGAAATCGACGGTGACCATCGCGCCGTCGGTCGCCTCAGCCAGCGCCCGGCCGAAGGCGTCCACATTGCTCAGGTCGAGTTCGCCGACAGCGCTCAGCACGACTCTGCCGTCGTCGCGGCGGCGCGTAGTCACGTTCAACGGTGTCGGCATCAGGCGATCCTCGCGTGCATTTGCACCGTGGTGCCGGTGCCGTCCGACTCGATCGTTACGTCGTGCATCAGTGATTGTATAAGCGAAATACCGCGTCCCCGCGTGGTATTCGGATCCGGCATGCTCTTCTTCCACGATCCGCTGTCGGTGACGGTCACATGCACCCGGTCGGTCAGCGCGATCACGCGCAGGTTGACCGCGCCTTCGGGACTGTCCCGATGACCGTGCTCGATGGCGTTGGCGAGCGCTTCACCGGCGGCAATCAGCACATTGATGATCTGGTCCGGGCTCATCCCGGCCTGCTCCAGCCAACTTCGCATCGCGGCCCGGGTTGCCGCGAGTTGATGCGCATCGGCGGGCAGGGTGAGCTCCAGCGGCACCGGCTGCCGATAGAGCAGCAGCGCAACGTCATCCTGGTAGCCGGCGTCGGGTTTCAGTCGAGACATGACGCGATCGGCCAAGTCGTCCAGGGTGACTGCGCCGCTGTCGGTGATCAGATCCGCGGCGCGGTCAATGCCCTTGTCCAGTGGCTCACGTCGCCGCTCCACGAGACCGTCGGTGTAGAGCAGCAGGGTTGCCCGCGACGGCAGAACGAACCGGGTTTCAGGACGAACCTGTTGAAACGGAAGCCCGAGCGGTGTGCCACTGGCACTGTCGAGCAACTCGACCGCGCCGTCGGCAGTGACGACGACCGGCGGTGGATGGCCGGCACTGGAGTACACCAGTTCCCCGGTCTCGGGCGACAGCACCGCGCAGAAGGCGGTGGCACCGCGCGCGCCCGGCAAGCGCACCGCGAAGCTGTCCATGCCGGCGAACACCGCGCTGGGACTGGGGTTTTCGAGCAGCAGGGCCCGGCAGGCACTTCTCAGCTGCCCCATGATCGCCGCGGCATTCAGGCCGTGGCCGACGCAGTCGCCGACCACGAGGGCGATTCTTCCGTCGTCGAGGTTGACCAGGTCGTACCAGTCACCCCCGACCTGCAGCGGCAGGGCAGCCGGCTGATAGCGCGCCACGAACCCGGACGGCAGATATGCCGGCCCCAGGATCGCCTCTTGAAGGGCCAGCGCCGTCTCCCGCTGCTGGTCGATCTGATGTACCCGCTGCAGGCCCTGGCCGAGGCGGCCGGCCAGCACGGTGAACAGCGTGAGCTCCTCCGGTGAGAAGTGCCGCTGTTCGGCCAGTTCGACGCAGACCACCAACACCCCGAGCGGATGTTGCAGGGCGATGCCCGCAATTGCGGGTTCGGCGGCGTGCGTCGTGAGCACATTGCCGTGTCGTAAGCGATCGACGAGCCTGCGGGTTCGCATCGGCAGCTCTGCCCAGCGCACGGGATCGCCGACGCATAGGAGTCGCGGTTCGACGTCGGGCATGTCGGCGGCGTCGCCGGTGAACGTTGCAGCCAGCACGCGTCGCGCCCGCCACAGTGTGCGAAGTTCCCCGGCCGCGGCGCGAAGCGCCTCGTCAAGCGTATCCGCCTGAGCCAGTTGCTGATTCAACGCTGCGAGCGCCGCCTCGCGTTGCACCGTGTAATGTTCGGCGGTCACATCGCGGAAGGTGCCGACCATCACCCGGCGGCCCGTCTCCGGGTCTTCGGCATGGTTGAAGGTGACGGCGACCCACAATCGGTGCCCGTCACGATGCCGGACGGGGGCGGTGAAACTGCCGTGCCCTTCGCGCAGCATCGACTCGAACGATTCCGCGACCTCCCGGTACGCCTCCGGCTCGGTGTCCGCCGATGGCCACCACGGTTGAACGGCCTCGTACGGCAACCCTTCGGGGCCATAGCCCAGGATGTCGACGAACGCGTCGTTGACCTCGATGACCGCACCGCGCTCGTCAGTGACGAAGAACGCTTCCTGTAGTGACTCCACCAGTGCGGTACGCCAGCGTGCGTGGTGGACGCGCAGTCTCGCCAGCTCGACGTTGGCGCGCACCCGAGCAAGCAGTTCCGCGGCGGCGAACGGTTTGACGAGGTAGTCGTCGGCACCGGACTGCAACCCTTCGATGGACGCCTCCTGGCCGGCGCGGGCCGACAAAAGCAGTACCGGTACGGCAGCGGTGCGCGGATCCGTGCGCAACGCCGCCACTAATGCGAGGCCGTCCAGCCGTGGCATCATCACGTCGCTGACCACGAGATCGGGCACATCGGCGCGGATGGCGTTCAACGCCTGCTGCCCGTCGTGCACGGTCTGGACCAGATAACCGGCTGTCTCGAGTAAGCGGGCAAGGTACTCGCGCATGTCGGCGTTGTCGTCGGCGATCAGCACCCGCGTCGGTGCCGAAGCCCCGGACGCTGACCGGACCGAGCTGGACGTGAAATCCGCGTCGGAGACTTCGACCGGCGAGACCTCTTCGGGCATCCAGCGCAGGGCCTCCTGCACGAAGGGTTCGGCGGCGCCGGATCCGACACGGTCGCGCCCGGCCGCCGCGACCGAGTCAGCGGGCAGATGCGCGGCGCCGAGCGGCAGTCGAATGGTGAAGGTGGTGCCCGCGCCTTCGGTGCTCTCAGCGGTGATGTCGCCGCCGTGCAAAGCAACGAGCTCCTTGACCAGCGCCAGACCGATTCCACTGCCCTCGTTGGATCGCGCGCGGGAGTTCTCGATCCGGTGGAATCGTTCGAACAAGCGCGGCATCTCGTGGGCCGGCACCCCGATTCCGGTGTCGGCGACTTCGACCACAGCGCCGTCGTCCACGCGGCGCACCGCGACCGAGATCGTGCCGTCGAAGGTGAACTTCAGCGCGTTCGACAGCAGGTTCAGGATGACCTTCTCCCACATGTCCGGGTCGACGTACACCGGCTCGTCGATTGTCGGACAGTCGACAAGGAATTCGAGACCGGCCCGGTCGATCGCGGAGCGGAACACGCTTGCCAGCTCGGCGGTGACGGCGGCCAGGTCGACCGGCTCGTAGCGTGCTCGGGTGCGGTTGGCCTCGATGCGCGAGAAGTCGAGCAGGGTGTTGACCAGCTTGTTGAGCCGTAATCCGTTGCGCCAGACGACGTCCAGTTCAGCGCGAGTAGCTTCGTCGACACCGGTCGTCCGGCCGCGCAACTCCGCCACCGGATCCAGGATCAGTGTCAGCGGGGTGCGGAACTCGTGGCTGATGTTGGAGAAGAAAGTCGTTTTCGCGCGGTCGAGCTCGGCGAGTTCTTCAGCCCGCTGCTGCTGGTCTCGGTAACTTCGGGCGCTGCCAATGCCCGCTGCGATATGGGTGGCGACCAGCTGCACGAAGGCTCGGTAGTCGTCGTCGAGAGCCCGATAACGGTTCAGCGCCGCAACCAGGAATCCGCTCGGCGACCCGCCCTGCTGCACCAGCGGCACGATGAGCGCCTGGACGGGGGGATCAGGCCAGTCCCCTGTCGGAAGGCGGGGAAAGTCGGAGAGATCCACCAACTCCGAATCGCCGTGTGCTGCACGCTCGACGGGCCACATCGCGGCGCCGGGTGTCAGCTCCTCGGGAGCGGCCGGGTGCGTCACGTCGATTCCGCTCGTGCCCGCCAGGCGAGCGTCGCCTTGTTCGTCGAACAGGTAGGTCAACGTGAAGGGCAGATCGCGCTTGTTGTGGCCGAGCTGCCGGTCGACGAAGGCCAGGATCTGCTGCTCGGTGCGCACGACGCTCGGGTCGGACCCCAGGTCTCGCAACGTCGCCATGCGCCGCTCGCTGATCACACGCTGGGTGTCTTCGCTGACCACACAGAGCATGCCGGCCACGTCGCCCTCGTCGTCGTGCAGCGGGCTGTAGGAGAACGTGTGGTAGCTCTCCTCCACGTAGCCTGAGCGCTCGACGAACAACAGCAGCGCCACGTCCCATGTGGCATTGTCCGTCGCCAGGACGCGCTCGATCCGCGGGCCGATGTCGTTCCAGATTTCGGCCCACACTTCACGCGCGGGTCGCCCGAGCGCCCACGGATACTTTCGGCCGAGGGTGTCGCGGCGGTACGCGGCGTTGCAGAAGAACGTCAGCTCAGGTCCCCAGGCCATCCACATCGGGAAGCGTGACGACAGCAGGATGTTGATGGCGGTCTGCAAACTCTGCGGCCACCCCTCCGGCGATCCGAGCGGTGTGGCCTGCCAGTCCACCCGCGTCAGGTCGCGACCGACCTCGATGTCCGCGCCGAAGACGGCGGGCACCGAACCGCTGTCAACGTCGCCGGCACTCAACGGTCATCTCCTCGGCGAGCTGTCATCAACGGCGTCGGCCACTGTTGGATACGGCCGCAGCACATCGTCGAGCTTGGTCACCTCGATGGGGCGGATGACCTCGGCCGTGCTGGCAACCAGACGAACCACCACCCCGTCCGCGCGACCGCGCTCGTGACAGTCGAGGATGCTGTTCAGCCCGGCGCTACCGAAGTAGGTGACGTGCCCCAACTCGACGACTAACAGTCGAGCCGAGTGTTCCGACGCCACCTCGAACGCGGCGTCGAGTTGGCCTCTGAGGTGATCGATTGTGCTGGAGTCGATCTCCCCCGCGGCCGACAGGATCACCGCGCTGTCGCGCACATCCTGCGAGACTTCCAGTAACGCCACCTGAGCTACTCCGTTAGACGCCGAGCCCGGCCCGGCAATCCCTGATTTGCCGGCTGCTGAGCCTCAATTCGCTGTGTCTTGATTCCCTACATTAACGCCGTTGAATCCCCATGCATCGATTCTGCAGCGTTACTGGGTGCGGTTGTCACCGACCCGCTCATGGACGGTGAGCAAGAGGTGGTCGAACTGGTGCCGCAGACCGTCCGGCTGAAACTGCAGCCCATCGAGCTCGGCTACCACCTGAGTGGCCAGGGCCCGCAGCTTGGTGTTGGTCTGTTGCGAACGCCATAACAGCAGGTTGAAGGCCGTTTCGGCGTCGACGCCGTACACGAGCATCAGAGCGCCCTTGGCCTGCTCGATCGCGGCGCGGGACGCGAACAATTCCGGTAGCGACTCATCGAGGGCCTCGCGGCGCGTCCGCGTGAACGTGTCAGTGAGGTCCACGTAGTAGCCCTCCGTTCCGACGACGGCCCCGTCCCCATCGACCATGCGGTCCGCCAGGACGATGACGGTGTGCTCGGCGCCCGAGGTGTCGATGAACCGGTGGCGGCTCGAGAACGAGCCGCCCTGGTGCAGGAGGTGATCGAGCAGATCCTGCACATGCTGGCGGTCGTCGGGATGTTTGTGGGACAACAGCAGCTCAGTGGTGGGCTCGACCTCGCCCGGCTCGTACCCGTGCATTCGGGCGACCTCGTCGGACCACTCCCATCGCTGGCCGACAAACCAGAACCGGAAGCTACCGGCGTCGAGGCGGGGCGCGGGCTGGGATGGAATGCCATCGTCTAGCTGACGGGCCCGTTCCGGGTTCGACATCGCCCTATTGTTTCATCGCGGTGCGTGCGCAACCGACTGTTCGAGCAAGTGCGCCCACCGCCGACGTCGGTTCAGCTGGATTCGGTGAGCACGAACGGCGCGCCGCTTCGGGCGGCGATGTCGGCGACCTGCCGAATCAAGGTGTCGGGCAGAGGAATACCGCGGCGCCCCCGTTCGGAGCGGGCCTCGCGCTCCGGGTCGCCGGGGATTCTGACCTCCTGCTCGTCGCGCTGCATCGCCGTGAGCGTGTCTTCCACGATGCCGGCGACGGAACCGGATGAATTGACCATGGCGGTGTCGATGACGAGAAAGAAGTGGCCGATGTTGTCGCGGTCCCGTGTGTCCAGCGGGGTCGCCGCGTTGGACAGTGCCGTGCTCAGTATCTGCACCATGAGACTCAAGCCGAAGCCCTTGTGCGCGCCGGTTTCCAGGGCGGCGCCACCGAGCGGGCTCAGCGTCGCTTCCTGCGAGGTGAGCATCGCGTACGCGGCGGCGCTGTCGGTCACCGGCCGGCCGGTGCGGTCATAGACCCATCCGACGGGGAGGACATCGCCCTTAAGGGCATAGGCCTTCACCTTGTTCATCGCGACGACACTGGTCGAGATGTCGACGACCAGCGGTTCGCCGTCGGCACGCGGCGCCGCGAATGCGATCGGGTTGGTGCCCAGGACAGGCGAAGTCCCACCCGCGGCAAAGGTGACCGGTATTCGTGTCGACGTGGTGATCAGCGCGATGCAACCACGCTCCGATGCGAGACGCGCGTAGTAGCCCGCCGCACCGAAGTGGCGTGAGTTGCGGACCGCTACTGCGCCGATGCCCGCGTATGCGGCCTTGGCGATGGCCAATTCCACCGCATACACGGCCGTTGCATGCCCCAACCCGTGGTCGCCGTCAACGACGCCGAACGCGGGTCCTTCCTCGGCTATCGCGGGGACGGCGTTGGCGTTGAGGCGTCCCTCATTGAGCAACGTCTCGTACATCAGCAGCATCGACACACCGTGCGAATCGATGCCCGAAAGGTCGGCGTCGACCATCACTGTGGCGGTCGTGTCGGCAATCGGCGCTGCCATGCCCCACTGGATAAGAATGCGCACGATCTGATCCCGAAGCGAGTCTGGCACGAATCGACGCGTTGTCATGCTTGCACCGTGGCGCGCTGAGCGCGCAAGCACAAGTGGACCAACGATCGGCGCTCTTTCGGTTCGTTACTTGCGCGGCAGACCGAGAATCATCTGAGCGATGATGTTCAGCTGGATCTCTTTGGTTCCGCCACCGAGCAGCTCGGCAGGCACCCGCAGATACGGCTGCGCCACCGACGGATCGGAATCGGCGGTCATCGCCAATCTGCCCGTCGATCCCAGCGTGGCGGTGAACGTCCGGCGCAGCAGCACATTCATCGCCACCTTGGCGATGCTCGACGCAGGCCCCGAAGCCTGGCCGTCCAGCAGCCTGATCGTTTCTCGGACACCGAGCGCCTTGATCGCGTTCGCATACGCGTCCAGCTCACCGAGTTCGCGGACGACGTCGTCGCGCTCGTCGCTGCGTGTCGCGGCAAGCCTGCGCAGGGCTGCCGCCCTGTCGAATTGGACGTAACCGCTGATGGCCGAACGTTCTTCGGACATCGTGGCGATGGCCAGCCCCCAGCCGCCGGTCGGTTCGCCGAGCAGCATGCCGTCGGGCACGAAGACATCGGTGAGGAATACCTCGTTGAACTCCGACTCGCCACTGGCCTGCTTGATGGGCTGCACTTCGATTCCGGCCGAACGCATGTCCAGGATGAAGTAGCCGATGCCGCGGTGCTTGGAGGCGGTGTGGTCGGTGCGGGCCAGCAGCGCGCCGTAGTCTGCACGCTGCGCCGACGACGTCCAGATCTTGTGGCCGTTGATTCGCCAACCGCCGTCGACCTTGGTCGCCCGGGTCGTGAGTGCCGCGAGATCCGATCCGGCGCCCGGCTCGCTGAAGAGCTGGCACCAGGCGAGCTCACCGCGTTGGGTGGGCGGGATGAGCTGCTCCTGAAGGTCGGACGAGCCGGCCTTGATCAGCGATGGCAGAATCCATTCGGCGATGCCGAGGGACGGGCGTACCAGCTCGGGCCGTCTACCGAACTCCTCGTCGATGATGAGCTGCTGCAATGGGCTGGCTTCGATGCCCCATGGCCGGGGCCAGTGCGGCGCGATCAGGCCCGTGTCCGCGATGTGGGTGCGCTGCGGCCCGGTCGCGAAGTGCTCGTAGTCCCCCTGCCGACCCGGTGCGTCGTTACGTAACGCCGCTGCGGCGTCGAGCTTTTCGGCCACAAGTGCGCGGAAGTCCGATTCGGCGTCGCCGAGGTCGACGGAGAAGTCCCGATCCTGGGTGGTCGTCACCTCACCCAACGTCCGAGCCCACCGACTCCTGGCACCGATCGACGCGGCCAGGCTGGTCGCCCGCCGCCAGTACAGGTGCAGATCGTGCTCCCACGTGAACCCGATGGCGCCGAACATCGTCAGCGTGTCGAGCACGAGGTCGGGGCAAGGCAGCACCGCCGTCAGCGCGGCTCCCGCCGCGGCAACCCTGTGCTGATCCGGTGGATCAGCCGCCGCGCGCACTGCGTCCCAGGCTGCGGCGCTGGCCAGTTCGCTGTTGACCAACAGCATGGCGGCGTTGTGTTGCAGCGCCTGAAAGGTACCGATCAGCGTGCCGAACTGCTCCCTGGTTCGTAGGTGCGCAGTGGCCGCCTCGACGCACCACTCAACGATGCCCGCGGAGACGCTGGCGGTCAGGGCGAGCGCAACGCATTCGGCGCGATCGGTGTCGATACCGGCGAGGACGTCAGGGGCGGAGATCGGATAGTCGGTGAGGCGGATGAGTCCCAGATCGGTGAGCAGGTCGGTGCCGGCGACGGGTTCGACCTCGGCAGCGGCATGCGCTGTGTCGATCGCCAACCAGAGTTCGTCACCGCCTCCGGCAATGGCAGGAATCAACGCTATTGCCGCCGAACACATTCCGGCTATGACTTCGGACGCGCCGGTGACGAGCCACCGGTCGCCGTCGGCGCGTGCGCGAAAGTCCGAGTTCTGCGGAAGGACCAGCGTGGCCGCCTCCCCGTCGGCGAGTCGGCGCAGTACCGCCTCGACCCGCGGCGACGGTTCGGCCAGCACGGCGACCGCCCCTGCCGCGACGGTGGGCAGCAGCGGACCGGCCAACGACGCCTTACCCGCCGCCTCGAGCACACACGCAGCGTCCATTAACTCCCCACCCTGACCGCCGTAACAGTCCGGCAGGTGTACGGCGTGAAATCCGCTGTCGGTCAGTTCTTTCCACCACAAGGGAAGGTCGCCCCGCGCCAATGCGTCGAACGTGTCGCGCGTCGACGAGATCGGCGCCCGACGCGCCGCGAATCGGCCGACCGAGTCGGCCAACTCGCGCTGTTCGGGTGTCAGTGCAAGCGTCACAGCGGCTCCTCGCAGCGTCGACGTGCCTCCCGGAAGAAGTGCGCTGCAGCGACGATCGCCTCGGGCGTCGGCGACGGGTCCCAGCCCAGTTCGCGTACGGCCTTCGAGTGATCCAGCGGCGTCATGATGTTCATCAACCGAATGTTCAGCGGGGTCAGCTTGGTGTCCTTACCGCGAAGCCTGGCCAGCCAGCTGCCGGGGTAGCTCATCGCCGACAAAAGCCGTATCGGGATCCGCAGTCGTGGCGGCGTGACCCCGACTGCCTCACAACCGATCTGATGAATCTCCCGAGTACTCATCCACCGCTCGGAAACGATGTAGCGTTCACCCACCCGGCCGCGCTCGGCCGCCAACACCATGGCGCGCGCAGCGTCCTCGATGCCCACGACCTCCGCCTCGTACCCGTCGATGTAGAACGGCAGCTTGCCGCGCACGGCGGCGGACAGCAGCCCGCCGTGCGGAGTGGGCTGCCAGTCCCCTGGCCCGAACGTGTTCGCCACACACATCGCCACCGCGGGCAGACCCATCTCCGCGCTGTACCGCAGAACCATCTCTTCGCCCAGCACGCGACTGCGGATGTACTCCCCGCCGATGTCGAGCCAGTTGTGGGCGGTGGTTTCGTCGGCCAGGCCGCTCGTCGACCTGCCGATCGTTCCGATCGAACTGGTGAATACGAACCGCTGCAGGTCGGCCTCGACAGCCACGTCGAGGACGCCCCGCAACCCGTCCACGTTGGTGCGCCACATCGGCGTCGGGTCGAGCAACCAGGGTCGGGCGTCGACGACGCAGTAGTAGACGACATCGCAATCGCGCATCGCCGAGCGCACGCTCTCCAGATCGAAGATGTCGCCGCGGCGGATCTCGACGGCCAAGCCGTCGATGCCGCGTGTCGAACTCGTTGGGCGAACCAGTGTCCGGACGTCATCGCCGCGGGCGACCAACTGCTTGGCGACGTGGGAGCCGAGGAATCCGCTGGCGCCGATGACGAGCTTCTTCGATGCCATTGCCCGCCGAGAGCCCTCGCCTTCCCCTCGCACCCTTACGAGACGCAACGTCTCGTATTGCCAAGAGTAGGCGGCGCTGTCACCATCTGTAAAGACGGTCCCCGTCGGATGCGGAGGCAGGCCTTGACCACTGGAGTGAACGCGCCGCGCCGTCGCAGCGAGCGGTCGCGGATGGCGATCGTCAATGCCACCAAGGAACTGCTGCTGGAGCGCGGATTCGACGGGCTCAGTATCGAAGCCGTGGCCGCGCGCGCCGGGGTCGGAAAGCAGACCATCTACCGCTGGTGGCCGAGTCGGCCCGCCCTCGTCGCCGACGTCCTCCTCGAAGACTCGGACAAGATCCTCAAACCCGTGCCCAGCACCGGCGACCTCGTAGCCGACCTGATTCGGTGGTCGTCCAACCTCGCCGCGACGCTGACCACCGCACGCGGCAACGCGATGCTGACCATTCTCACCGTGGCCGGAATGGAACACGAGGACACCAAGGCACGGATGTACGCCGGGTTCAGCGTGCCGTTGCATGACGGGGTCAAGACGAGATTGGCGGCGTGCGGTCTGGACGATGTCATATCGGCGGCGGCCGCCGATGCGATCGTCGGCGGCATCGTGTATTCGATCCTGACCGAGGGGCGGTCGTTCTCCCGCAGCCGAGCCGAGACCATCACCCGGACGGTCCTCGGCGGTGTCGCACCGTGACGCTCCCGCCCACCACCTTCACGACGACCGGTGCCGACGGCCTCACCATCGTCGCCGACCGCGTCGGTGACCCCGCCGCGCCGGCTGTGGTGTTTCTGCACGGAGGCGGCCAGACGCGTCGTTCCTGGGGCCGGGCGGCCGCGGCGGTGGCCCAGCGCGGTTGGCAGGCGGTGACTGTCGACTTCCGTGGACACGGCGACTCGGACTGGTCCGCCGATGGTGACTATCGCGTCGCCACGTTCGCCGGCGATGTCCTCGAGGTGCTGCGGCATCTCCCCGCGCGACCGGTGATCGTCGGCGCGTCGCTCGGCGGATTCACCGCGATGCTCCTTGCCGGCGAGCTCGCTCCGGGCACGGTCCGCGCCGTGGTCCTTGTCGACATCGTGCCCGACATGAACCAGTCGGGCGCATCGCGGATCCACGACTTCATGGCCGACCGGATGGTGTCGGGGTTCGAGTCGTTGGACGAGGTGGCCGACATGATCCAGAAGTACAACCCGCACCGTCCGCGACCGACCGATCTCGACGGGCTGCGCCCCAATCTGCGTCAGCGAGACGGCCGCTGGTACTGGCATTGGGACCCGAAGTTCATCGACGGCACCGCGGCACGCCCGCCTATCGAGGTGACCGAGGTCGAGCGCATGCATGCGTCGGTGGCCCGGATTCTTCGCGACGGTGTGCCGGTGCTGCTCGTCCGCGGCCAGATGAGTGACCTGGTCACCGAGGAGCGCGCCGAGCAATTCCTCGCCCGCTTCCCCGCCGTGGACTTCGTCGACGTGGGCGGAGCCGGGCACATGGTCGCCGGAGATCGCAACGACTTGTTCGCCGACGCGGTGGTGGACTTCCTCACCCGTCATGCGCGCTGAGCGCGAGCCGTTACTTCTCCAGTTCGCCGGCGATGCCACGTTCGATCGCCGCCCGCGTCGCCTTCGGCAGCACGATCAGCCCGTCGAGTTCGCGGTGCGCCAGTTCATAGGCACGCTGGCGTTCGTCCGGTGTCGCCGCGTCGTCGAAGGCCACCCGCAGCAGCGACTGCCCGCGTCCGAGACGCTGCTGCTCGTCTGACGAGAAATCGCTGCGGCGCCGACGAATCGCCTCGGTCTCCGCAGCATCGAACGCGGTCGAGTACTCCTCGACCGCGGCAAGGTACTGCGCGGCTGACTCGCGGTCGTCGAGCAGATCCTCGGCCCGGACCGGGCGCAACAGGTCCGCGCGGCGCTTGGCCTGGTGGAATCGCATGGTCAGCGGCTCTCGCATATCGGTCATCAGCGGGAAGTCGAGCAGCCGAACCGGGTCCAGTTCGTAGTCCAGCCATCGTGAGTTCGTCTGCGCGTGTTCGTCGACCACCCGGGTGATGGTCTGCCACAGCACCGCGGCGGAGTTCGGCGTGCCCCGGACGTCGTCGGGTGCGGATTCCACGAGCTGTTCGGGTGGGGCTCCGCGGCGCCTTCCGTAGGCCCTCAACGCCGCGATGAGACCACCGACGATCGGGACTACCACGATGAGCAGCTCGATGAGGCGGATGACGAGTCCCACACCTCCACCATGCCATCCGCGGGTCAGCGTCTGAGGCCCTCGATGAACCGCGCCACGCTCCGGGTCAGCGATCGCGGGACATGGTCGGGGTCCATCAAGTCGTTCTCCGCCAGCGGCCCGGCCTCGTCGGCCACCGTCTCCTCGGTGAACGGTTGCAGCGTTTTGCCCTCACCTCGAAGCGCTTCGACGGCCGCTAGGAGGGACCCGCTGCTGCGCATCGCCTCGTCCAACTCGTCGACGGCCACTCCAAGGTGCTCGGCCACGAGTTGATTCCGTACCGACGTGACCTCGCAGCGGATCTCGTCGTGCTCGGCGCGGTCCTGATCGGCCTCGATGACCACGTCGCATTCGCTGTCGAATCCCAACGACCGGTTGTTGAAATTCGACGAGCCGATACGCAGGAGCCTGTCGTCGATCACCATGACCTTCGAATGGACGTAGATCGGCGCACCGCCGTCGGTTTCGGGCCAGTAGACGCCGAGACGCCCGTGCTGATCGGCCTCCCACAACTCGTGCAGGAGCAAGTGCCGCGCGCTGTCCATCGTCTCCTGTTCGAGGCGGTTGTTGCCGCGACGGGGAAGGACGATCACGACCTCCGGACCGTCTGCTTCCCGAAGCCGGGCAGCCAGCGCGTCGGCGATACGGCGCGCAGCCATGTACTGGTTCTCCAGATAGATGGTGTGGCGGGCTGCGGCAATCGCAGCGAGGTTGAGCGCCTCGACCTCACGTACCTCCTCGCGATCGTCGAGTTCGGGTAGTGTGCGCGCGATTCCGACGTCGACGTGGCGCAGCGTCGGCTCCAGCTTGCTGGGCCAGGCGACGTGCTTGGCTTCCACCGGTTCCACGTTTTCACCTGTCGCCGTGTGCCATCGCGCTCGCGCCTGCTCGCTGAGTGCACGCGCGGCCGCCCCGTCGACGGCCGCCATGACGTCGTGTCGCGGCCCGTAGGGCCGGCGCACGGTACGACGGATTCGAGTGTCGTGCTCGTGCTCGCGGGTGTCCCACCGGTCGACGGTGAGGTCGATGCCGCCGCAGAACGCCACCGCGTCGTCGACGACGGTGATCTTCTGGTGATGCACGCTGCCGATCGGATGGGCTCCGTCGACGGCGAAGTGGATTCGCTTACTACTGATTTGGTTCACGACCGACACGGGCGTGAACCCGTACCAGATGCCGTCGAACGCCGGAAGCAATCGCAGATTGGACCGCAGCAGATAAACCTCGAGTGCGGGTCGTTTCCACAGCATCCAGTAGAGGAAGGCGCCTAGCTGGTTGGGGCCGGGCAGCGTTTTCACGCCCCGCTCGAAGTTCATCCTCGCGTCGAGATCCCACGCGATCAACATGATTCGGTGCTGGGCACGCAGCATCGCCGCCTTGGCGTGCAGGAAATAGTCGGCTGCATCGATGATCGGGGCGAACTGGTCGGCGCACGTCACCTGCCAGCACGTCTGGCCTTCAGTCAGCAGTCGATCGTCGGTCACGTTGGGGCTCTCAACGAATGTGACGGCGCAGCGCGGACATGCCGCAGTGGTTACCACGTTTGACCTCGGGTTAACCGTGCGGGAAGCGATCTTGACGTCGCCACCTTTCCGTCGCAGCCATAATCATCCGAACGACACAACTGGAAGAGGTCGCAATGGCAGACACCAACGTCGGCAGGGTCGCCGGCAAGGTCGCGTTCATCACCGGCGCCGCGCGCGGCCAGGGGCGCGAGCACGCCATCCGACTCGCCGAGGAGGGTGCCGACATCATCGCCGTCGATGTGTGCGACGACATCGAGGGCTTGGGTTACCCGATGGCTACCGATGACGACCTCGCCGACACGGCGAGGTTCGTCGAGAAGTCCGGCAGGCGGATCGTCACGGCCAAGGCCGACGTGCGCGACGTCGACAGCCTTCGTGCCGCGCTCGAACGCGGCGTGGCCGAGTTGGGCGCCGTCGACATCGTGGTGGCCAATGCGGGCATCAGCGGCACCCCCGCTCCTGCCGCGATGATCGAACAATCGGCATGGCAGACGATGCTCGACATCAACCTGACGGGCGTGTGGCACACCGTGAAGGCGGCGCTGCCGCACATGACCAACGGTGGCGGGTCGATCATCCTGGTCAGCTCGATGCTCGGCCTCCGCGGCGGCGGCTACATGGCTCACTACGCATCGGCCAAGCACGCCGTCGTCGGCCTCATGCACTCGTTGGCCAATGAGCTTGCTCCGCAATGGATCCGAGTCAATTCCATTCACCCGGGCAACATCCGGACACCGATGCTCGATAACGAGCAGTTCATACGCACCCTGCGGCCGGACCTCGCCGATCCCACCCTGGACGACGCAGCACAGATCATCGGGAGCTTTCACATGTTGCCCCAGCCGTTGATCGAACCGCGCGCCGTCAGCAATGCCATCTTGTTCCTCGCCTCGGACGAGGCGCAGTACATCACCGGGGCGGCGCTCCCGATCGACGCGGGCGCCGTCGCGAAGTTCTGAACCGATGACGGACAAGCCCGTGCTCACCGTGTGTGCCGGTGATGTCCGGCACGTGTTCGCGCCGGGCCGCGAGGTGGTCATCGGGCGTGACGTCCGCGCCGACCTTCGTATACCCGACCCCCTCATCTCGCGCGCACACGCGATCCTGCGCTGCTGCGAGGGACAATGGGTCGCGGTCGACAACGACAGCCTCAACGGCATGTACGTTGACGCGCAACGGGTTCCGTCCCTCGCGTTGCGCGATGGCTCCTCGCTGCACCTCGGCGTCCCAGACGGTCCCAGGCTGGCATTCCAACTCGGCCCCCCACCCGATGAGCGGCCGACGGTGGAGACGACGCGACCAACCCGGCCCATCACGATCGGACGGGCGCCCGACAACGACATCGGCGTCTCCGACGTGCTGGCATCACGCCACCACGCCAGGCTGATTGCGACACCGTCGGGGATGCAGATCCAGGATGCGCACAGCGTCAACGGCACATTCGTCAACGGCACGCGGATCAAAAACGCGACGCTCGTGGAAAGCGACGTCGTCACGATCGGCAATGTCGACTTCGTCTACGCCGGAGGCACTCTCGTCCGCCGCCGCGAACCCGCCCCTACGACAGGTGGACTGAAAGTCCGCGACGTCAGCGTCACCCTCGAAAGTCCAAACGTGACACTGCTGAACAAGGTGTCCTTCGACGCAGCGCCGGGCACGCTGACGGCGGTGATCGGGCCCTCGGGCTCGGGTAAGTCGACCTTGTTGAAGGTGCTGTTCGGGGCGTGGCAGCCGACCGGCGGGGTGGTGTCGTTCGACGGGCACCTTCTGCATGCCGAGTACGCGTCGCTACGCGGCCGAATCGGCATGGTGCCGCAGGACGACGTCGTGCACCGCGGACTCACCGTCAACCAGGCGCTGAACATCGCCGCGCAATTGCGAATGCCACCGGACACCGGGGAAGGTGAACGGCAGCAGGTGATTTCGCGCGTGCTCTCAGAACTCGGCATGGCGCCGCAGGCGCAAACGCGGGTCGACAGGCTCTCGGGCGGGCAGCGCAAGCGAGTCTCGGTCGCCTTGGAGCTGCTGACCGAGCCCTCGCTGCTGATGCTCGACGAACCGACCACAGGTCTGGACCCGGCGCTGGACCGCCAGGTGATGGCGTTGCTGCGGGAGCTCGCCGACGCCGGTCGCGTGATCGTGGTGGTGACGCACTCGTTGGCGTTCCTCGACATGTGCGACCAGGTCCTGCTCCTAGCCCCCGGCGGCAAGACCGCATATCTCGGCCCTGCCGACGACATCGGTACGGCGATGGGGTCGTCCGACTGGGCCGATATCTACCACGAGATCAGCGCAGATCCCGACGCCGCGCAACGGCGCTTCGTCGAGCGCCGCGGCCCGGTCAGCGATCCCGGTCGGCCCACCCCCGGGCCGCCGGCGCCCAGGAGCACGTCGGCTCGAACCAGCCACTGGCGGCAATTCCGGGCCATCGCCCGTCGCCAAGTGCAGCTTCTCCTCGCCAGCCGCCGTTATCTCGTCTTCCTCGTCGTGGCGCCGTTCGTCGTCGGTCTGCTGCCGATGGCGGTGGGCGGCGACGCCGGGTTCAACGCACCGCCCGCAGGCTCGACCGCACCTTTCGAGCCCCGGCAGATCGTGTCACTGCTCGGCTTCGCCGCGATCCTGCTGGGCACCACGCTGACGGTTCGCGACCTGATCGCCGAACGGGCGACGTACCGCCACGAACAGGCCGCCGGGCTCTCACCATCGGCGTACCTGCTGGCCAAGATCGTCGTGTTCGCTGCGGTGGCGGTGCTGCAGTCGGCGGTGCTGGTGCTCGTCGTCACCGCCCCGGGCCTCGGAAAGCGGGCACCGTCGACCGCGTCAGTCCTCGGCATCCCCGTACTCGAGTTGTTCGTCGACGTCGCGGCAACGGCGGTCGTGGCCGCGATCCTCGGCCTGGTCGTCTCATCGGTCTCACGCTCCAGCGACCAGTACATTCCCCTGCTCGCGGTCACCTGCACGGCGCAACTGGTGCTCGCGGGAAGCTTCATCCCGATCACGGGCCGCCCCGCATTGGAGGCCTTCGCCGCGCTCACCCCGGCGCGCTGGGGCTTCGCCGCCACGGCATCGACGATCGATCTGACCAACCTCGTTCCGACCGTGCGCGATGCGCACTGGCTGCACACCGCGTCGGCGTGGTGGTTCGACATGGCGATGCTCACGGCGCTCGGCTTGATGTTCACCGGGTTCGTGCGGTGGCGGCTGCGACGCCGAAATGGGGTCCGTTCGCGCGTCGCTCCTCGACGCCCGATGTGATAATCGAGGTTGTGACCCGCACGGACGACCACCAGATGTCGGAATTGGACACCGGCACCGACGGTGTCGCACCGGGAGTTTTGGACAAGGCGCTGCTCGGTGGCGCTCCCCAGCGAGTGGGCAGATTCGAATACCGCTACGACACCGACACCTGGACCTGGTCGGCCGCGGTCGCCCGCATGCACGGGTACGACGAGCACGTCGAGCCCACGACGGAGTTGATCCTGCGTCACAAGCACCCTGACGATCTCGGAATGGTGAAAGCGCTGTTGAAACGCTCGTCGGCGCCGTTCAGTAGTCGGCACCGGATACGCACCGTTTCCGGCGAAATCCGCAGCGTCGTCGTCGTCGGCGAAATCGTCACCGACGACGCCGGTGAGGTGAT
This sequence comes from Mycobacterium deserti, assembly GCF_025345615.1. Classification (GTDB taxonomy): domain Bacteria; phylum Actinomycetota; class Actinomycetes; order Mycobacteriales; family Mycobacteriaceae; genus Mycobacterium; species Mycobacterium deserti. The sequence continues at coordinate 490,660 of NZ_JAODWD010000005.1, read as the reverse complement.
CGCCACCCGCGGGTTCTATATCGACGTCACCAAGTCGGTCAGCGACGAGGTCCAGCACGAACTCGGGGCGAAGCTCAACGCGGTCGTCGCCGACCGCGCCGTCATCGAGCAAGCCAAGGGCATGTTGATGGCCACCTACGACGTCGACGCGGACGCGGCTTTCGAGATTCTTCGCTGGCGGTCACAAGAGCTCAACATCAAGCTGCACGACATCGCGAAGGAATTGGTCACCACGCTGCCTTCGTTGCTGAGTTGTTCGCGGGGGCCGGTGGATCATTTTCTGATGACCCTGGTTGCAGACTGACCCCTCGTACTGCCTCGACCCTCATGCGTCGGATCGCTGACGTTCGCGTCAGACTTTTGCCCAGCCAGTTTCCGATTTCGCAGGTCGGGCATGCTGTTGGAAGCCAGCTCTGGGTCGGGTCGCGACCCGTGCTGGTGTTGAGGCGTTCGGCGGGGTGACCCAATGGAGTTCAGCAGCGAGCCTGCCCGCCGAGCGCCGCCTCTCTTCAGCCGCGACGCAGCACCAGCAATTCGCCGGTCAATGTCCCGTCTTCGAGGAGCCGCGCGATCCTCTTGCTCTGGCGCTCGGCCAGCTGCCAGGCGCGTGTGTCGCCGTGTCGGTCGGCGAGCGCCTCTGTCACCGCCTCCTCGCGCTCGGTCCATTCTGGGGGAATCGCAGGTAGATCGACCGTGCACAACCAGTGCTCCACTTCGAGCGCGGCGTCTTTCACCAGCTCGACGAGACGGCTGGGCGTCGGAAAGTTGTTGTCTTCGAGTTGATTCGGTGGTACGTCGCGGTGCGCGACGAAGGCGAGCAAGCCGATGCGTCCGTCAGGTCGCACGGTGCGCCGTAGTTCATCAAGCAGCGTCTGTTGATCCGCTGTCGTGCACAGCACGCCCAGCGCCCACGCGGCGTCGAAACGTTCGTCGGCCAGCGGAAGTGCCCCCCCGGCAGCCTGAATCACCGGATAGTCGAACAATGTCCTCGCGGCACGGCACGCGCCGAGTTCCGGTTCCACAAGCACCGGCAGCACGGATCGCGACATCGCGGCATATGCCGCGGGACCGCCGACGCCCGCCCCGCAATCGAGCAACACCTGCCCGGGCGCCAGTCGCATCTGATCGATCAGCCAGTCCAGGGCGGCGGGACTTCCGCTGCCCCGACACGCCGCAGGGATATGGAATTCCGGGCCCAGGTCAGCGGCCACTTGTGCCGTCCACTGCGCGACCGTGTCGAACTCGGCCTCCATCGCCTCGCTCACAGAACCTCCGCTCTGATCCGGCGGCCGACCTCGGCCTTGATTTCGGCGCCCACCCGAGCGCCTGACGCCGACGCCAGCCCGGAGATGTTCACGCCCTCGATGCCCTCGATCGACAGCAGAGCGCGCGCTTCGTCGACGGCTGCATCGATGCCTGCCGCCACCGGATCGGCGGCGCTGAGCACCCCGTCCGTCACGGCCGGGTCGAGTTCGAGTCCGGGCAGGCCCTGCAGCACAGCGGCGGACACGCTGTCGGTGAAGACCGCGACAGCGGCCAGCACTGGGATGGTGAGCCCGACCGACCGCCCGATCTTCATGAAATCGGCGACCATGTCGGGATACGGCACGTGGTTGAGCACCGCCACACTCGCGCCGGCACGCTGCTTTTCGGCCAATCGCGTCGGTCGGGCGTGCACGGGAGGCGCGGTGGGTGTCTCGGGCGCTGCCGCGACCATCCCGATCGACGCGGCCAGCGATATCAGGCGCGGGCCGTCGAGGTCGAATGTCTGCGTGACGTCCGGTCGGACGTCGTAGCCGCGGCCGTCGCCGGTCACACAGAAGACGGTGGAGGCACCGATACTGCGCAGCCCGCGCAACTCCTGCTCGAGCACCACTCGATTGCGATCCCGGCACGACAGCGTGATCCACGGGTTGACGCCCGCCTCGAGCAGCAACCCGGCCATCAGCGTCGGCGGGAAGTCGGGCTTGTTCTGATGCTCGCCGACGAGGACGGCATCACAGGCGGGAGCGAGGATGGCGGCCGTCGCCGCGACGTCGGCCCTGTCGAACGGCGCGCAACTGAAATCGGTGAGCACCCTGGGGGCGCCGGCCGGGCGTGGAGTCGACGCCGCCCCCGCCCACGGCACCACATCGGGGAAGGCGCAGTCACCCGCGCGCATCTCGCACTGACCGTCGGGCCGCACCCCACCGCACGGCCCGAATTCCATCTTCTTCGGACAGCTCTGCCCTGGCACCTCCACCCCCTCACGCCAGCCGTTGCGCAGGCAATACCCAACCGACCTGCGATTCAAGCGTCGCGGACCTTCATATGCAGCGAAACGGGAGCGGCGCAGGTCGGGCCGGTGCGACCCCTTCCGTTCCGCACCCGGTCACCGGGTCGTCATGGTTCCCGCGGCCGCGAATGTCGAAGTTCGAGCGGCCCTCGGGTTACGCTGCGGGCATCGGCCATCTGGGGGCATCTCGGCCGCGAGTGATTCGGAGACGTTTTGAGCGAACGCTCACTGGGGGTACAGGCACCGTGATCATCGGAGATACCGAGGCCGTACTGGCACCTCTGAGGGGCCCGCAGGAAGTCGCGGACGTCGAGGAGGACCTGCCTCAGATACTTGGCGACGCCGTCACCGAAGTCCTCGGCGTTCCGCGGGCGCGCGGCTGGATCCATGTTTGCTCGGCTGCGGTGTTCATCGTGACCGGCGCGGCCCTGGTGCCCATCGCCTGGTTCACCAATTCTTCGACCGCCGGCTGGGCGGCGTTGATCTACAGCGCGACGATCATCGCGATGTTCAGCGTCAGCGCGACCTACCACCGCGTGCAGTGGCGTTCCCCTACCGCCGAGCAGTGGATGAAGCGCGCCGACCACTCGCTGATCTTCGTGTTCATCGCCGGCAGCTATACCCCGTTCGCACTGCTCGCGATGCCCGGCTCAACCGGCAGGCAGCTGTTGATCATGGTCTATACGGGCGCGCTTGCTGGCGTCGCGCTCAAGGTGCTGTGGCCCTCGGCCCCCAGAACCGTCGGTGTGCCGCTGTATCTGTTGCTCGGCTGGGCGGCGATCTTGTACGCCCCGGCGCTGTTGGAAGGCGCCGGCGTGCTCGCCGTAGGGCTACTCCTCGCCGGGGCCGTGTTGTACAACATCGGGGCGATTTTCTACGCCCTGTGCTGGCCCAATCCGTGGCCGCAGACGTTCGGCTATCACGAGTTCTTTCACGCTTTCACCGCGGTGGCGGCGGTCTGCCACTTCGTCGCCGTCTGCCTTGTCGTTCTGTAGCCGACTCAGACTTTGATGCCGACGGCCCGCTCCAGGTCGGTCAACGAGTCCTCGAGGTGCATGAGCAGTCGCTGCAGGTGCGGAACGCTGCGACGGCATCCCACGAGGCCGAAGTCGAGATTGTCGGCGTTGTTCGTCATGGTGATGTTCAAGGCCTGACCGTCCAACGCGATCGACAGCGGGTAGTTGCCGCCGAGCCGAGCGCCGTTCCAGTACATCGGTTCACGCGCGCCGGGAACGTTGGAAATCACGATGTTGAACGGCGGCGGGGCCGACGACACGAATCCGGGCACCAAGCCAAATGCAATGCCCGACATCAAAAAAGCCGACAACGCTTGCGCTTGAGTTCGGGGCAGCTCGGCGAACACCTTCTTGTTGTCGCGCATCGACATGCTGATCGCGTCGAGACGCTTGGCGGGGTCCGTCGTGTCTGTCGCCAGGTTGCACAGGATCGTGCCGACCATGTTGCCGCCCGCATCCTGCTCGTCCTCGGCTCGAAGGCTGACCGGAACCATCGCTACCAACGGCGTGTCCGGGAGCGCGTCGGCTTCGATGAGGTAGGCCCTTAATGCGCCTGCGCACATGGCCAGCACGACGTCGTTGACGGTGACGCCGGAAGCGGACTTGATGGCCCGGATCCTCGCCAGCGGCCACGACTGTGCTGCTGCACGCCGCGCTCCACCGATCGGCACGTTGAACATCGTCCTTGGTGCGCGGAACGGCAGTGTCAGCTGCTGTTCGACCAGCGCCGCTCTGGCCACCGACAGTGTCGAGGGAGCAAGCGCGGCAACGGACCCGACGGTGTCGGTGAGCTGTCCCAGTACCGACCTCGACGGTCTTGATTCCTTGCTCCTGCGCTTGGGACCGAGAGTCCACGGCACCCGGATCTCGCGATCGTCGGGGTCCGGCGACATCGATCGCATCATCAGGCGCTGAGCCGAGACACCGTCGAGCAGCGAGTGATGGATCTTCGTGTAGATCGCGAAGCGACCGTCCCCGAGTCCCTCGACGAGGCTGGCCTCCCATAGTGGTCGGTGCCGGTCGAGCAACGTGCCGTGCAGCCGTGATGTCAACTCGAGCAGCTCACGAACCCGTCCAGGGCGCGGCAACGCCGACCGTCGCAAGTGGTAGTCGATGTCGACGTCGTTGTCGAACGCCCACGCGAGATTGCTGATGCCACCCAACAACCGGCCGGGATGCTTCCTGAACGTCGGCTGGAAATCGTCGTTCTTGACGATGGTCTCGTGCAAATCGCGGACGAAGTCCTCGCCGCTGCCCTCGGGCGGCTCGAAGAGTTGTAGGCCCGCGACATGCATCGGGTGCTCACGCGATTCGCCGATGAGAAACATGGAATCGGTCGGCGAGATCAGCTTCATCGACGAAACGGTACCCACCTCGCCTGTGATTTACGCAACCCACCGACGGATGTGCATCCAATCGTCACAGCGGCAGCCGCGCACTTCTTGGGATCGGTAGCCCCCCGGCCTCGATTGACTCGGCGAAATCGCACGCCACCTAGGTGGCGCAGTCCCCGTAGAAAACGGCACACCACGAAAGGAGCCGGCCATGACCTCGTACGTCGCAACTCGGAATTCCCTCCAGTCGACGACTCCGTCGCGAGCGCGGATGGCTGGCCTGTACGCGCTCAAGCCCTGGTTCACCGGACGGTTGACGCCCATCGTCGACGCGGCCGCGGCCCGTCGGGTGTCCCCGGACGTCTTCACTGGCGTCGGCGTCGCCGCGGCTGCGGCCGCCGGAGCCGCAGTTGCGTTCGGCTGCTGGCCGCTGGCGGCGCTTTTCATGGTGCTGCGGTTGGCGGGCGCCAACCTCGACGGCGCAGTGGCCCGCGCCCGCGGAGTGAGCCGGCCCTGGGGTTTCGTCGTCAATGAGATCGGCGACCGTGCCGCGGACCTGCTGGCTTTCGCCGGCCTTGCGGTGTGGGCCGCGCGCCAGGGCGGTGCCGGCCTGGATTGGCTGTCCTGGCCGGTGGTGCAGGTACTGCTGGCCGCGCTCGCCGCGACGCTGCCGACGTTCGCGTCACTGGCCGCGGCTGCCGCGGGCGCGACGCGCCGCAACGGCGGTCCGCTCGGCAAGACCGAACGCTGCCTGTTCGTCGTGCTGGCCACCGCATTCCCGGTCATCATGCCCGTGCTGCTGGTGCAAATGGTGAACGGATCGCTGCTCACCACGGTGCTGCGGTTGCGGGCCGCGCACCGCGAGGTGAACGCGCAGCGCGCGACAGCGGCTCGCAGGCAACGGATCACGCCGCAGCGCGTCGTCCTCATCGAGCAGTTCGATGCGGTCACCCAGCCGCTCAACGCGGTCACCCAACCGCTCAATGCGATCACGCGGCCCCTCACCGGGGTGGCGGCATGACCGCCAATCAGCTCGCGAGCGTGCTTCGGCACTGGCTCTGGCGGACGGTGTGCGCCGTCTCGGGCGGGTTGACCGTGACCGGCCGGTGGCGCGCTGCGGGCGGCTGCGTCGTCGTGGCCAACCACGCCTCGCACGCGGACACCGCGGCACTGTTGGCAGCACTCCCACCCGCGGCGCGGCCGGTGTTCGGCGCGGCCGCAGACTACTGGTTCGAAGTGCCCGTTCGGCGCTTCATCGCCACCTCGTTGGCCGGCATTCTGCCGGTCCGGCGATCCGGCGACGGTGGCTATGCCGCGCTGCTTGCCGCTGCGGGCCCAGCCCTGCGAGCCGGACGCACCGTGGTGATCTATCCCGAGGGAACCCGGTCCACAGACGGCACAGTCGGCGAATTCCGTTTCGGTGCAATACGGTTGGCGCGCGACTGCGGCGTGCCGATCGTCCCCGTTGCGGTAGAGGGGACAGCCGACGTGCTTCCCAAAGACGGCCGCTACTCCCCTTCGCCAATGCGGATCTACATCGGGGAACCCGTCGACCCCGGCAACGTCGCGCCGTCTCAGTTGCGTGACCAGGTGATTGCGATGCGGGCCGGCGCGCAGGTCGGTGACCGGTATGCCCTCGCTTCTTGAGCCGCTGACCGCGATCGCGGAGCAATACGTGTGGTTCCTTCACCTCGAACGGCGGATGTCGCTCGACATCGACCTGGGCCCTCTGCAGGTTCACCTGTACTCGCGCGCGGTGTTCCTGACCTATGTCACTGCCGCGATCCTGGGGCTGGCCGGCATCGCAGTTCTGGTCTCGCGCAAGCGGGAACTGATCCAGAAGTGGCGAACATGGGTGCTGATCGCTCCGGCGGCCGGCCTCCCAATGCTGATCGGGCAAGGCACCACCGCCGCACTGGCCGCGGCGCTCGCCGTCGTCGCGGTATTCGAGTACGCGCGACTGGTGAAACTGCGCCGGGCAGACACCTGTGTCCTTGTCACGCTGGCCGCGCTGTATCCGCTCGCCGCCTGGCTGCGTCCCTCGTTGTTGCACGTCGCGCCGATCGTCGTCCTGCTGTGCGCGGTTCCCTCGGTTCTCGGTGGCGACGTCGAAAACGGTGCGACGCGTGCCGCATTCACCGCGTTCGGGTCGGTGTGGATCTGCTGGTCCCTGTCACATCTCGTGATGGTCTGGCCTGGCGCGTTTCTGCTGTGTTTTGCTGTCGCGGCGACCGACGTCGCGGCGTGGTGCGGCGGAAAAGGGTTGCGGCACATGGCATGGGCCCGCAGACCGCTTTCACCGCTGAGTCCGAACAAGACGGTCGGCGGGCTCGTCGGCGCCATCATCGGGGCGTTCCTGATTCTCACGCTGCTGGGCACCGTGTCGATCGGACTGCTCTTTGCCGTCTCCATCGGCGGTGTCTTCGGTGACCTGCTGGAGTCGATGCTCAAGCGGCAGGCTCAGGTGAAAGACGCCGGCGACTGGCTGCCTGGCTTCGGCGGCTTGCTGGACCGAATCGATTCGCTGTTGCTCGTCCTCCCACTGGCCTACTTCCTCGGATGAGAGATGTCATGAACCAGTCCCACTCCCAACTCGCCGAAGTCGACGTCTCTATGATAGGCGGGCTCGAGGTGCGTGGCATGAGCATTGCGATGGAGCGCAATACGGTTCTGCTGGACCGGGTCTCGTTCACTGCCCGTCCAGGCACTCTGACGGCAGTGATCGGCCCGTCAGGCTCCGGCAAGTCCACGCTGTCGCGAGCTGTCGCCGGCATCGAGCGACCGACCATCGGCACGGTGTCCTTCGAGGGACGCGACGTGCACACCCAGAACGTGTTGGTAGGCAATCGGATCGGCATGGTGCCCCAGGACGACGTCGTGCACGGCCAGCTCACCGTCGCGCAGGCGCTGGAGTTCGCCGCGGAACTGCGGATGTCCGCTGACTCCACCACGATCGAGCGCCGACAGGTAATCGCCTCGGTGCTCGAAGAGCTCGGGCTGACGGCCCTCAGCAACACCCGCATCGACGTACTGTCAGGCGGGCAGCGTAAACGGGTATCGGTCGGGGTGGAACTCTTGACCAGTCCCTCGCTGCTCGTGCTCGACGAACCGACGACCGGGTTGGACCCTGCCCTGGACCGTGCGGTGATGGCCATGCTTCGCCGACTCGCCGACGCGGGCCGGGTCATCGTGGTGGTGACGCATTCGTTGACGTTCCTCGACATGTGCGATCAGGTACTGCTGCTCGCGCCCGGCGGTAAGACCGCCTACTGCGGACCGCCCGGCGAGCTCAAATCGACCATGCAGGCTGCTGATTGGGCCGACGTCTTCGACACTGTGTGCGCCGACCCCGACGGTGCGCAACGCCGGTTCGTGGCGAGCAGGGAACCGCAGCCGGACATCGTGGTGCGCCACGCGCCCGTTCCAGTAGCGGGGCAGCGCGAATCGACGCACGCCCCAGTGTGGCGTCAGGTGTCGACAATCGCGCGCCGCCAGGTACAGCTGCTCTCGGCCAACCGCCCTTATCTTCTGTTCCTCGCGGTCCTGCCGTTCATCGTTGGTTTGCTCCCGCTGACGGTGATTGGGCAGGCAGGTCTCGGCCAACCGCCCGCCGACGGCGCACCGCCCTTCGAGGCGAAACACATCGTCGCGTTGACGAGCTTCGCCGCGATCCTGATGGGCACCACGCTGACGGTGCGCGACCTTGTCGGTGAACGCGCAATCTTTCAACGCGAGCAGGCGGCAGGACTGTCGGCAACGGCGTATCTGTTGGCGAAGATCGCGGTGTTCGGTGCGGTCGCGGTGCTTCAGTCGGCGATTCTGGTCGCGGTCGTCATGGCACCCGTGTTCGGCAAGCCCGGCCCGGCTGATGCAGCGGCGCTGGGCGGACCGCTGTTCGAGCTGTTCGTCGGCGTCGCGGCGACGTGTGTCGTGGCGGCGGTGCTGGGGCTCGCAATGTCGGCGTTGGCGCGGACCGGCGATCAGGTGATCGTGCTGTTGGCCATCGCTTTGATCACCCAGCTGGTGTTCGCCGGCGGATATATCCCGGTGACGGACCGGCCGTTGTTCGAGACCATCGCCTGGCTCATGCCGGGGCGATGGGGCTTCGCTGCTACTGCGTCGACGGCCGATCTCACCAACCTGGTGGCCGGAATCGCCGACGACTCGCACTGGCAGCACACCACGTCGGCTTGGATGTTCGACATGGCGATGCTGGGGGCGTTGGCTTTCGGTTTCGCCGCTATCGCGCTGTGGCGGGTCCGGCCGAGGCAGCGCCGCTGAGCGCGAATTATCGCACGTTGCCAAGAGCCTTGACGCAACGCCGTTTTCGCGACATCGATCTCGGAAGGCCGCTGACACATCGGCGTTTGCGACGTACCGACACGGGTACCACTGCTGAACACAGGCCGCATCACCGCGATGCCGCCTGTGCGTTGGCACTGGTGGCAACGGCACAACGACGCCAGCCGGCCTAGAGCGTTTCACACCGAGCCGCTCGGTTCACGCATCTGACGATTCGAGGGAAGACACGATGTACTTACACACCCAGCAATTCATCAACGAGATTGCCGTTGACGAGCCGGATCCCGCTGCCGCGAACGCCCTGCAGGAGGGCCTCGGGGGACAGTTCGGCGAGATGCGCACGATGATGCAGTACCTGTTCCAGAGCATGAACTTCCGAGGCGATCCGACCTCCAAGCCCTACAAAGACCTGCTCCAGGGCGTCGGCACCGAAGAGATCAGCCATGTCGAACTGATCGGGACAACCATCTCCCGGCTGCTTGACGGATCGCCGGATTACAACGGCAAGAAGACCGATCCGGTCGATCAGCCCGGCGCCAACGGGGCCACGCCGTTGAAGATCGCATTGGACCACAGCAACATCCATCACTATCTTGTGGGCGCGCAGGGAGCCATGCCGGTCGACGCGGCAGGCAACCCGTGGCTGGGGTCGTATGTCTACAACAGCGGAAATCTGGTGCTCGACCTGCTGTACAACCTGATGCTCGAGTCGACCGGCCGCCTGCAGAAGTGCCGGATCTATGAGATGACGGACAACAAGACCGCACGCTCCACAATCTCCTACCTGATCGTCCGCGACCAGGCTCACGAGAACGCGTTCGCCAAGGCGCTGGAGAGTCTGGGCGTCAACTGGGGTGCGGTCCTGCCGATTCCCAAGACGAGCGCCGAGCAGTTCCCCGAGGTGAAGAACCTCCTCGACAAGGGGCTGCAGAGCATCCAGTACACATTCAGCGCCGACGACCAGAGTCAGGCAGCCAAGCTGTACCGGGGTGCGTCCCCGTCGAACGACGGCACCGAGTTGAGCACAGCCGTCATGCCTGAGGGTTTCCCGATGACCATCGCCCCCGAGCGTCGCGAAGAATTTGCGCCCGGATTGGACAAGGAGCTGTTGGCGCTCATCCAGGCCACTGCCGAGGTCGAGATCGCGTCGAACGAGAAGTAGCGGGTACCGCTGCCGCGGAGGGTCCGCCCCATCACTGCCGACGTACGGTTTCGCGACGTCCGGATTGGTGCGGGCGGGCCCCCCGCGATCGCTCCCACGGCCAGGTCATCAGTGTCCAGATGACGAAAACGATGGCGATCTCAGCCATGAGGTACACCGGCCACGGGCCGAGGAGGTCGAGCACCGAGGCGGTGGGCGGCTTCCTGTTCAGGTAGCCGTAGTTGGTTCCGGTTATCGCGTTGAAGGTGAACGTGAATGCCATCCACCCGAGCGTGACGATGACCGCGAAACGGTGATCGCGCCACCGCGGCCGCTGCCTTCGTCCCCATGTGAGATAGATGGCGGCCCACACGGCGAGGACGTGAAGGGTGAAGAACGTAAGGAACAGGTGATGGGGGAAATCCGGCGCACCCTCCTCGGGTGTGCCGATGTCTGGGGTGATCAACGCTTGCGAACTGAGAAGCAGGCACCAGTAGTACGTGAGCACGAAAGCCCAATGCCGTTGCGACCACAGGGCGTAGGCGGCGGTGAGCTCGGCGATGTCGCACAACTGCAGCGGCACGGATGTCGCAAGGTCCGGGCGAATCAGTTTGTAGACCAGCGCCACCAGAAACGCCCCGACGATCAACAGTGCGAAAACTCGGGCGAACCGGCGCGCCTGCTCGTCGGTCTGTCGACGGCCCGCCCACACCAACAATGCCGCGCCGATCGCGAAAATCGTCAGCACTGCCACATGTGACGGCCCGTAAGCCGAGAACTCCCGTTGCGCAGAGAACACTCGTTCAACTCCCCGTCGGATCGGAACTCCGAAAGACTTACCCATGATCTCAAGTTGCGCTCGTTACAGCGCCGAAGGCCGAGGGAGTGTCGAGTTTGTCGCCGGGCGCCGCGGGTACCTCCGGGCGACACGACCTACGGCGGACGGAAATGCTGAAATGCCCTACGGAATCTCGGCCACGTCCGGTTGGCCCGAACCGTGACCACCCCGGGCCGGGTGGTCGTGACCGGCGCGTCGGGAAACGTGGGCACCGGCGTTCTGCGCGAGCTCGCCCGACAGTTGCCGGAAACTCACGTGATCGGTGTGTGCCGTCGGCCTCCTGAGCACGGAGAGGTCTACGAACGGGTGCATTGGCACGCAGTCGACCTGTCATGCCCTGACGCCGCCGCGCAATTGACGTCGGTCATGCGTGATGCCGACGTCGTCATTCATCTTGCGCTGGCGGTTCAGCCAGTCCGCGATGAGGACTACCTCTACCGGGCAAACGTGCTCGGCTCGGCGGCGGTATTCGAGGCCATGGTCGCCGCGGGCGTCGGGCAATTGGTGTACGCGTCCAGCCTCGGCATCTACGCTCCGGGAGCGTCGGCACCCGTCACAGAAGAGTGGCCCGACACGGGTCAAGCCACGTCGACGTACAGCAGACACAAGGTGATGGTCGAGCGGATCCTCGACGACTTCGTCAACGAGCATCGCGACGTCGTGGTGGCGCGGTTTCGGCCCACCGTCGTGGTCCAACGCGAAGCGGCCTGGTTGATCAAGACGCTTTACCTCGGTCCGCTGGTGCCGCAGGCCGCGCTGGAGATGCTTCGTCGTCGGCGGCTTCCGATCCTGCCCCTGCCAGCGGGCGTCGAACTGCAGTTCGTGCACGCCGACGACGTCGGTGACCTGGTGGTCCGGTTGATGCGGCAACGGGCCCGCGGTTCGTTCAATGTCGCGGCCGACGTCCTGAACGCCGACGCCTTGGCCCGCCTGGTCGGCGCCCGCGCCGTCGCGATCAGTCCGCGCGTCGTACGGGCGGTGATCTCGGCTCTCAGCGCCGCCCGCCTGATCGCGCTCACTCCAGGGTGGTACGACGTGGCCACCAACACCCCGCTGATGGACACCTCCAAGGCACGGCGCGAAGTCGGCTGGGCGCCGAAGCACTCGTCAACCGTTAGCGCGCGGGAACTGATCGAGGGCATGGCCGACGAGACCGTCGGGGCCAGCGCCGCTATGGGATACACGAGCCGACGCGACAAGGTTCTTCGGACCACTGTCGACAGGGTCCATGACGTCTCCCTGGTCTCGTGGAGCCTGTTGACGGTCGGGCGAGCCGCAGGCATCCGTCGTGCCGGTCTCGTGGACGGTGTGGTCGTGGCCGCCAACCTGGTTTCGGGCACTCCGATGGCGCTGGACAGAATGCTCGAAAGTCGACGAGATCCGGTCGCGCTCCTGGCGCCGGTCACGGTCGTCGCGGCGTTGGCCGCAACCGTGCGGGGCGGCTGGACCCCCGTCGTCGCCACTGCCGCACTTCATTTGCTGAACGCGATGGAGCGCAAGCGACGCAAAACCAAACCGCGTTTGTGACAAGTTGTTTCCGGCGCTCGCCAGCGGGTAGCTCAGGCAGGTGACGAAACATGAGTAGCTCGCAGCCGCGCCCGGCCACTGAAGTTGTGGTGATCATGGGCGCGTCCAGCGGGATCGGCAAGGAAACCGCGTTGCGCTACGCGCACCGGCGGGCGCGCCTGGCTTTGGCGGCACGATCGGAGGAGACGTTGCGCCAGGTGGCCGCCGAATGCCGTGACGCGGGTGCGGTCGATGTGGTCGTTCAGGGCACCGACATCGCCGACGCCGACCAGGTGCAGCGGTTGTTCGACATGGCCATCGCCCGATACGGGCGAGTGGACGTCGTCGTGCAGTGCGCGGCGATCACGACCTTCGGCCGATTCGAGGATGTGCCGGTCGAGGTGTTCGACGGCGTGATCCGCACCAACCTGCTCGGAGCTGCCAACGTGGCGCGAAGCGCCCTGAACCACTTCCAGCAGCAGCAATCCGGACACCTGGTGTTGATCGGGTCACTGCTGGGCGTCACCGCTGTTCCCTACCAATCAGCCTATGTGGCAAGCAAATTCGCGCTGTGCGGCCTGGTTCGTTCGTTGCGTCAGGAAAATCGACAAGTGCCAGGGGTCAAAGTGCACGGGATATACCCGGGGCCTGTCGACACCGGCGTCTACGCGACCGCGAGCAATTTCTACGGGCGCACGCCCCGCGTGCCACCGACCGCGGTCTCGCCGTCGACCATCGTCGAGGCGATCGTGCGTGCCACCGACCGTCAGACCTCCAGTGAACGTCAGGTCGGATGGATGAACCGGCCCGCGATCATGGCGTACCGGCTCCTACCGTCGTTGTACGACGCGATGGTCGGACCGTTTCTGCGGGCAGTGGCGTTCACCGACGAGCCGACAGAGGCGTCCAACGGCAACGCTTTCGAGGCACAGCCCGCCTCACATACCGCCAGGTGACGCGCCTGCCGTAGGCGGGGAGGGTTGTACTTGCCGGGCAATGGGTAGTCCCTGACTACGGGTTCAGCTTCGAGCCGCGTTGTCACCACTGCGGAACGGACGGGTCAGTAATGACGCCCAGATCAAGCTCGGAATATGCCGATGTCGCCATGATGTTTCGGCGACTCCAAAGTCTGGACCCGGAGTCGGCGGCATTCCACCGCCAGCGCGACGAGATCATCGCGAGAACTCTCCCCCTTGCCAACCACATCGCGCGCCGCTTCCGGAACCGGGGTGAGCCGCTCGATGACCTCGTGCAGGCTGCACGAGTCGGCTTGGTCAACGCGGTCAACCGTTTCGACATCGATAACGGCGCCGATTTTCTCGGATTCGCAGTGCCCACCATGATGGGCGAGGTGCGCAGACACTTCCGCGACTACAGCTGGGCGGTCAAGGTGCCGCGTCGACTGAAAGACCTTCAGGCGCAAAAGAATCGGTCTCGTAGCGAGCTCACCCAGCAGATCGGCCGCGCACCCACCGCCGCCGAACTTGCGGCCCACATGGGTGTCGACCGCCAGACGATCATCGATCTCGAGATCGCCAGCAGCAACTATTCGACTCTGTCAACCGATCAAAGCATGGGCTCCGACGACGATCGCCCGTCCATCGGCGAGGGTCTGGGCAGCGACGATCCCGGCCTCGACAAGGTCGTCGACGTCGAAACGGTGCGGCCGCTGATAGCCGCGCTCCCTCAACGGTTGCGCACCGTGCTGACGCTGCGATTCTTTGAAGAGATGACCCAATCTCAGATCGCCGACCAGATTGGTTGCTCGCAGATGCACGTCTCCCGGCTGCTCGCGCAGGCGCTCAACGTTTTGCGGGCCCAATCCGAAGGCGACGTAAAATCGGCGACAAGTCTCGCCGCCACGGCTTGATTGCAGCGCCCACCTCGTGCTTGCGCCTTCCTCCTGAGCCGTTAACGGTTCGTGCTCGCTTCGATCACGAACAACCAACGGCAAGGCCGTAACGGGAAAACGATGGTTTGATCGGTTCAGCGCCTGCCTGGGCCGTTCGGAGGTTGCCCCGTGGGGATGCTTGGACCGACGTCCCTGGCGTGTCTTGTGCTCGCCGTCGCCACCATCGCTGCGATAGGCGGATACGTCGCATCGACGTTCGCTCGAAGAAGTAAGCGGCGTGCACGCGGCTACCTCATTCTCGGATTCTGCTGCGGATTGCTGACCGGCGGGATGCTGCGCGGACGGCGCCGCCGCCTGCGCGCTCTGAAAACCGTGCTCCGCAGCGGCGAGACGCGTTTGGCCGCTCTCACCACCACGGTCGCGGCATCGCGCGCCATATTGAGAGCGCGGCTTCCTTCGCGGTAGTTCGGCCGCAGGACGCGGGCGCGATAGCCTCACGAGGTTCGGTGTACATCCGTACACTCAATGCTTCGGAACTCACCGAACCTGGAGGATTGATGAGCGACTACAACGTCGTGGTGGTCGGCACCGACGGCTCGGAGTCTTCGTTTCGCGCAGTTGATCAAGCGGCGGCGATCGCGGCCAAGGCGAACGCCAAACTCATTGTGGCGACCGCATATCTGCCGAAGGTAGAGCTTCGTTCCGGCGAGCCCGATCAGGTCAACGACGAGAACTACCGAACGCAGGGGAACGCACCGGTTTACGGGATGCTGCGGGAGGCCAGCGATCGAGCGCGTGCGGCCGGCGTGACGGACGTCGAAGAACGGGCCATCGAGGGAGCCCCTGTCGATGCGCTTGTGGCGCTGGTGGATGAGGTGAACGCCGACCTCTTGGTCGTCGGGAACGTCGGCCTCGACTCGATCGCAGGCCGATTGGTCGGTTCTGTTCCCCGAGCGGTGCGACGGCGCGCGAAAACCGAGGTCCTGGTCGCGGAAACCAAAGACTGATCGGTCTGCGTCACGGCTTGATCCATCGCCACTGCGTCGACCACCACCGCTGCGCGTCCGGCAACGCGTCGCTGACGGCACCGACGACGCCAGGCCACTGGTAATCGTCGTAATCGTCGCCGGACAACCAGCCACCGCGCCGCACCTTCGGCGCCCAAGCGGCGATATCGGCGCAGACGCTCGGATAATCGTGACGTGCGTCGATGTGAATCCACGCGAACGACTCGTCGTCGAACAGTCGAGCCGCCGCGACCGAATCGCTGATGAGTAGCTGTACCGAGTCGGCTAAACCGCACGAGATCACGTTGCGGTGCAGTGTTCCGGCGAACGTCCCCCCACCGTGCTCCACCGCTGGGCCGTGTGCGTTGGTGGCGCCACGTCCTTCCGGACCGCTCCCCTGCGCGGTGTCAACCCCGAGGATCGCGATGTCACGCCCGCCCACCCGGACGGCCTCGGCCAGCGAACAAATGCTCTTGCCCAGATAACAACCGACCTCGACGAATCTCGCACCGTCACCGAAGTGCGCCACGGCCTCCTCCTGGGCCGACCGCCACTGGAACCACCCGGGGATGTCCTGCCACCGGCGTACCGGTGCGTCGAAGCCCGACATCGCATGGCCACTCATACCGCTCCTCGGTTGACGTTCGTGACGATGATGTCATCCCCGCGCCGGGCCAACGCCCCGTTCTGTTCGAACGCGTCCAGCCAACCCGGCATCGGCCATCGACCCCAGCGATTGTGGAAGGTCCTGGCGTTGGCCACGATGGCTTCCAGGTGTTCGATAGGCGGGCTCGACACCGGATGGTATTGATGATATGCGTCCGCGCCGCCCACCCAGATGAGCGGAATATTAAGTGCCGCAGCGTTTGCTGCGAAATCGGTGTCTTCGGCGCCATAGCCGACATAGACCTCGTCGAACCCACCGATACGCCGCCACGCCGTCGCCGAGACAGCGAACGACAGGGACCAGAAGAGGTCGTGGTTGGGCTCGGTGAGCAGGACGCCGGACGCGGGCGCGGGCCGCGCGGGATGCGGATTCGTCATGGACTCCAACGACTCCAGTCGGTATCGGTTCGGCGACGGCGGTAGGTATGTCACCGGCCCCGCCAACAACGCGTCTCCGTCTACGCGTCGATAAGCGTCCACATAGCGACCGATCATCTCCGCGCCAGGGATGCAATCCACGTCGAGGAACACCAGCAACTCCGCGCCAAGATCCAATGCACACCGAGCCCCGAGGTTGCGAGCTCGAGCCAACGGCAGATCGCCTGTCGCCGAGTCGCATTCGACTACTCTCGCGGCGGCTGGGGCAAGCGCCTTGATCTGCGGGTCCGACATTGCGACCACGCAGCGGATATCCGCCCTGATTTCAGAGCGGACGAGGCCGGCCTCCTGCAACGCCAGGTGATCGTGCCGCCGGTGCACGACCGTGATCACCGCCGTGCGCACACCGGTCATTCCGCAATCACCGCCGCCGCACGGGCCGCGGCGCCCTCGACCGCCGCCTTCGCCCATCTGCCGGAGTCGAGCGAGACGGCCGACTCGGCCAACGCGGGCCAATCCTGTGAGCTCGGCCAGCGGTCGACAACGACGGCCATGCCGGCGTTGGCCAGCGCCGCCGCTGTCGCGTGCTGTTCGTCGAACGGTCGATCCTGCGGTATCACTACCGCCGGGGTATCGGACAGCGCCACATCGGCAATCGCGTTCTGCCCGGCGTGGCTGACGACCAGATCGGCAGCGGCAAGTGTCGGCCAGAGGTCATCGACCCATGCGGCGCCGCCGCCCGCTGCCGACCATTGATACTGCGGTAGCGCTGCCTGCAACTGCTCGAGCGCGTCGGTCGGAAGCTTCGCACCACCTGCTCCGGCCAGCAACAGCGCTCTCGGACCACCGGCGCGCTGCGGTGCTGGACGTCGCCTACCCTCGAATCGGCTTATGGCACCGACGAAATGGGATCGATCTGCGTGGTCGGCCAACCAGTTCGGTTGGTGCAGATCGGCCGACCACGGAACGATGATGCTGTCGGCGATGTCGTACGCCAGTTGATGCGCGGCATCGTTTCGCTCGCCGGGCATCGCCATGACGGTGACCGGCAACCCGGCAAGACGGGCGAGCAACGCGATCTCGACGGAGACATCGACGACGACTCGTCGCACCGGGGTTGCGGCCAAGGTCTGTAGCAGTGTGGCTGACCGGCGGGCCAAGCCGTCGACGTGCAGAGGCGCCCAATGCAGCCGTCCGTGTGCCGTGACATCCACGACGCCGCTCGGTCCGACCGGGACGTCCATCGCCAGCCGAACCCACACGTCGCCGTCACGGACACACGCCGGAGGAGGCAACGACGAGAAGAAGGTCACCGGTTCGTCTAGTTGCGCGCAGATCGCCAACGCTCGATTGAGATGACCCCGCCCCTGATGATGGATGTAATAGCCGATCACGCCGAAACATCCTCTGCCTCTGCGTAGACCATCTCTGCATAGTGGTGCAGGTATCGCTGCACCATCGCTTCTTGTGAGCAGCATCTCTCGGCGCGCGATCTCGCGTCGGAACGCGACAGTGTCGCCGATTCGCTCATGGCGGCACTCAACCCATCGACGTCGCCCGGCCGCGCCAGCCGCCCGCATCGCACGTCCACGATCTCGGGTATCCCACCTCGGGCGAATGCCGCTACCGGTGTTCCGCTTGCCAGCGCTTCGGCGACCACCAAACCGTAGGGCTCCTCCCACTCGGGCGTCACCAACGCGACGGCGGAATGGCCAACCAACGCGCTGACCTCATCGCGGCGGAGGTGCCCCTCATAGGTCACCGAACCGCCCAGCAACGGTCGCACCTGCTCGTCGAAGTATTCCTGGTTTCCGACCGGCCCAGCGATTCGCAGTGCAAAGCCGGCTTGACGTGCCGCCAAAATTGCTGCGGTGACACCCTTTTCGGGGACAAGACGCCCGGTCCAGACCGCGTCCTCACCACCGGGGCCTGGTTGCCACTGGCGGAGGTTGACTCCATTTCGGATGACTTTCACGGGTCCGTTGATCGGCTGCCACTGTCTCGCGGTGAAGGCGCTTACGGCGACGAATTCGCTTGCCACTCCGCCTGGAAGCGCCACCGCCTGCTCCAGCCACTTCAGGGGTGGGGTATGCAGCGTCGTCACCATGGGCGGGGCAATGGTGCGCGCCATCGCCAGCGGAAGGTAATGCAAGCTGTGGTTGTGCACCACGTCGAAGGAATCGCCCAATGCGCCGGCGAGTTCCAGCATGACCGAAAGGTAGGCATGGGTTTCGTGCACCACCCAGTCCGCTGCGGATGGGTCTAGCCGCGCCTGCTCGCTCATCTCGTATGTGTGCAGCGGCAGCACCTCCCACGGCAGATCCGTGTCCGAGCCGGGGGCGGCGAACATCGTGACGCGATGTCCGGCCGCGGTCAGGGCATGGGCGAATTCGAAGACGAACGCCTCGAGCCCGCCTGCATACGGCTGTCGGACTGGATAGCGCGAGGACGCGAGCAACGCTATGCGAAGCGGGCGGGCGGTCATGCGGCATCCTTCTCGACGATCAGCCGACGGTAGATTCTTACAGTTTCGTGACGAACCTGATGGCGCTGCGCTTTTCGTCGTTGGCGGCGCTCATGGTCGACCGCCCCGGCGCTCCCCGACGTTTGTCGAACCGCGGTCTCGACGGCGCGGTGGAGGCTCGGCTCGTCAAGCCGGTTCCGATCGAAACCGAACGTCACGTCGGCGTGCTGTTCGTGGAAGAAACCGCAGTCCGGCACCACGGCACGGACTCCAGCATCGTGACATGCTTCCACCCAGCCCGAGTGAGAGCCGAACCGGTACGGCAGCACCAGCACATCGATCTCGTTGAGGTAGTCGACCAGTTGGGCGTCATTGAAGCGTGGGTGTACGCGGACGTCCACACCGGCGGCCGCGTAGTGGGCCAGCCGATCCCGGGCACCGTCGGCTCGCGGTGAGGACAGCGCATCGTCGTCGAGGTCGAGTCGAATGGTGAAGGCACCGCTGAGCGCTGTGAGGCTGTCGAGGATCGGCCACGGATCGACGTTGGCGCGCAGGTGCTTGGCGTGGACGCCCACCACCGGCCGCGGGCGCAGCGCCCGCTCCGCTCCGACGGTATCGATCGGCAACACGTGCGGGTGGTGCAGCACCGCCGCCTGACGCTGCCAACGACCTGCGATGGCGTCGGCTGCGCCTGCCGTGAGCGTGATCACCGTCGCTGCTTCCCGAATGAGCACATCAAGCCGCGCCCGGTGCTGCCCTTCGTCGGTCAGGTGCGGGTTGCACAGGTCGTGGACCGTCACGACGAGCGGCACCCGATGTGCGGCCAGGGTGCTGCACACGTCCGACAACACCATCGGTGGAGTGCTGTCGAAGCCGAAATGCACATGCAGCACGTCGATGTCGGCGATGCGGCTGCGCAGGTAATCCGGTTCCAGCCAGCGCGGCGGCCACCACTGACCGGCGACCGTCACGTGGCGTGGAACAGGATCATTGAGCAGCGCAACACGATCGGTATCCGACACGGCCACCACATAGGGGTGACCAGCAGGAACCGAGGCAACACGAATCAATGCTCACAACCTCCGACGCACGCAGATACGCTCGGCCTGCCCCGGACTGGGGCGATCGAGACCAAAGACATACCCGCTTCTCCGCCAACTACGCTCGCGGGAGTGGACGAGAACGCCGGGCGGATTCAGCACTACCGCGACTTTTACCGGCCCGCAGGCACGCCAGCACCGGAGGACAAGCCGCTGTGGCTGGTGTGGGGGAATTGCCAGGCCGAGGCGTTGCGCCGCGTTCTCGATGCAGTGCCCGACCGCCCGTTCCGGACTGCACGGATCCCACCGGTGCATGAGCTGGAGAGTTCGGACCTCGGCCATCTCGACGACCTGCTGGCACACACCGCGGTGTTGCTCAGCCAGCCGGTCAGGCCGGGTTACCGCGACCTTCCCCTCGGGACCGCCGACATTGCGTCGCGCCTGCCCGCCTGCGCCGACGTGGTCCGCTGGCCCGTCATCCGATATTCCGGGCTCTACCCGTTCCAGGTGATCGTCCGTGACCCGGCGGCGCCGTCAGTGGACCCTCCCGGTGTGCCTTACCACGACCTGCGTACCGTCGCGGCTGCGCGCGCCACCCGGTCAACGAGTGGGTGCTG
The DNA here is from genome assembly GCF_025345615.1 of Mycobacterium deserti. GTDB lineage: Bacteria > Actinomycetota > Actinomycetes > Mycobacteriales > Mycobacteriaceae > Mycobacterium > Mycobacterium deserti. Next base: position 470,224 of record NZ_JAODWD010000005.1, on the reverse strand, counting down.
GGATGTCGAGGTGGCCCCAGACCAACTGCGTGCTGCCGCCTCGGCCAGCATCGACGAGCTCGCCCGTCGCGAGCGGCGCGACTGCGACGTCGGGGTTTCTGACGTGCTTGCCGGTCACGGTGTCGACGCTGCACACGCGATCAACCATCCCGGCAATCCGGTGTTCTACGATCTGGTCCGGCGAATTCTCGGCCACCTGGATGTAGATCAGGCGATATCGCCGATCACCGGCCCGCTACTCGGATCCGTTTTCGCTCCGCTGGAGCGGCGGGTGCTCGACGCGCTGGCACTGGACGGCCCAGTGAGGCGCGACTGGCTCTTTCACGGAGCCACTTTGACCGCGGACGAGGTGCACCACATTCAAATGGTCTGGTACGAACGAAATCCGGAGTACGTCGAACTGACCATCGCACGACACGGTTCGACCATGCGCCTTCTCGGTCTCATCTCAGGTCCGAATACCTGATGACGTCGCAGATAACCCACCTCGTCGCGGGACCTCGTCGGCACGGCGTCGTGCGATTCGGCCTCGAACTGCAAGCGAATCTGCGCCGCGCCGGTTGTGACGTGTCGCTATGCCGGCTGTTGAAGGCGGACGCACTGCACCGCACCGTCGTGACTTCGAGGAACGGTCTGCATGTCCAATTCACCGACCGGCTGTTCGGGGCCGACCCGGCGGCCGCCGGCGAAACGTTCAGTGCGCTCGCCGCGGACGCCCATATCCGAGGCGCTCGCGTGACCGCCACGCTGCACGATCTCCCCCAACTCTCTGATGGCTCGAACCTCCGGCGGCGAACACTTGCCTACCGTCGCGTGACGGAAGCTTGCGATGCGATTGTTGTGAGCAGCGGCCACGAACGGGATTTGTTGCACGACAGCCGAATCGAGGTCGCCGACGTCACTGTGATTCCGTTGCCCATCCACGTCCGCGACCTCGACCTGCCCCCGCCTCGGGCAGCGGGCCCGCGGTCGCTCGGCGTGCTCGGCTTTCTCTATCCAGGCAAGGGACACGACGACGTGATCGCCGCAGCCGCCGACCTGCCGTCAGACGTAGAGGTCGTCGCCATCGGCACCCCGTCCGCCGGGCACGACGATCTGGTAGCAGACCTGCGCCACGCGGCCGCCCGTCAAGGTCGCCGTTTCGAGGTCACGGGTCACATCCGAGATTCTGAACTCACAAAAGTCCTGCAGCGGGTCACCGTTCCCATCGCCGCGCACCGCCACGTGTCGGCCTCCGGATCGCTGAATGCGTGGTTGGCTGCCGGCCGCCGACCACTGGCTCCTGTGAACAGATACACAGCAGAGGTCGTTCGCCGCAACCCAGGAACCCTGACGCTCTACCCCGATACGCCTGCCGGCCTCCGATCGGCCGTCACCACGGCATTGGAGCGGCCCGAGGTTACGTGGCTGGCGGCCGATGTGATCGCTGGACCCAGCCCGGGCCACGCCGCCGCCGCCTACCTGGACTTCTTCGAGAGGCCGAGAACATAACAGAGTCAGCGCCGATACCGCTTACCGACGACCGGTTCACCGTTCCCGGCAATCGCTGGGACCTGGTGAACGACATGCCTCTTCGCGAGGCGTCGGTGGCCATTGTCATTCCCTATTACGAGCAACAGGCCGACTTGGACCGGGTACTCGCCGCGCTCGAGCGCCAGGACTATCCGAACCACCTGCTCGAGGTGATCGTCGCCGATGACGGCTCGTCGCAGCCACCGGTCGTCGACGCCGCTCAGCTGCGCTGCACCGTTGTGCGGCAGGCAAACCAAGGTTTCCGGGCGGCGGCAGCGCGCAATCTCGGCGCTGCCGCTTCGACCGCTGAGGTTCTCTGCTTCCTCGACGCCGACACCGTCCCCGAACGCGAGTACATCAGCAATCTGGTGCGATTGCCGTCTCTGGTTCCCGACGCCGTAGCCGTCGGACGGCGACGCCACGCCGATTTGGATGGATGGGCACCTTCGCAGTTGTCGCATTGGTGGTCCGGCGGACCTGCACCTCGCGAACTTCCGGAACCGCGTTGGCTGGTGGACGGCTACGCGGCCAGCGCCGACCTGCTGAAGCTAGACCATCGCTCTTACCGCTACGTGATCAGCTCCGTGATGTGCTGCAGTAGAGAACTCTTCGACGACATCGGCGGGTTCGACGAATCCTTCGTCGGTTACGGGGGCGAGGATTGGGAGTTCGCTCACCGCGCTTTGGCCGGCGGGGCGGTGCTTCACCACGCCCGTCACGCGGTCGCCTGGCACAACGGCCCGGACTGGGCGCTGCGCCCGGTGGCCGAGCGGACCGCGGGCAAGAACGCCGAGGCGCTGGCGCTGGTCCGCCTCATCACCGATCCCGATGCCCGCAGGCATGGCTTCAGGTACGACGTCCCCGATGTAGCCGTGGAGATCGACGTCGGATGTCACGCATCGGGTTCCCTGATCTCCACGATGTCCTGCTTCCTGGACCTGGACGTCGGAATCTGGGTGAGCGGCGCGGGTGCGGATCGACTGTTGACCTCTCTGCGACTCGAGGACGCCCGCATTCGTACCGGCCGCGTCCCCGACCGGGTGCGCCGCCGCTGCCGATTTGTGATCACCGTCGCGGGACGGGTGTCACTGCCGCGTTCGGACGTCGGTTTAATCCTCGAGCGATGCGCCGAAGAGGGAGTCGGCACGGTCGAGGCAGGCGCTGGCGACATCGGCGTGCGATGTCGCTCATCGTGGGCTCTGAACCGCGAACGGCGTTGGGCCACTGGAGGTGTGCGGCTACGAGAGCAGGCTGCAACCGACTGCCTGAGCACCACGCTGACACTGCCCAACGGCGCGCTCGACCTGGTCGAGGTCGACCGGGACGCAGATCTCAGCTGGTAGCTCCACTGGGTGCCGTCCGCGAGTGGCTCCAACGTCACCGTTTGGAAACGTTGTGACGCGGTGGGTTTCGAAATCACATGGACGTTGTTTCAATTGAAGCGGCCGTTAATTGACGGCTGCGAGGCTGGAACTTCAGCTTGCATCACCTGATGCGTCTGAGCGTGATTGAGGAGTGGGCGTTGATAACGATCATGGATCGGTTCAACATCAAAGTGGTTGCCGCCGTGGGGCTATGCGGAGCCGCAATAGCATTGAGCCCCGGCGCCGCAGCCGCCCCGTTCAAGATGGGCGGCTATGAGTGCATCGACTCGGCGGCGGGCAGCGAAGCGCCGGTAGCTGCTGCAGCACCGTGCAGCGCTGCGGTGGACAGCATGGCCGGGGTTCCGCTGGCCTTGCCGGGTCCCGCCCCCGTTCCAGTTGCCCCGCCCGTTCCAATCGCTCCGCCTGTCCCGCTCGCTCCGCCCGTCCCGGTCGCCCCGCCTGTCCCGCTCGCTCCGCCCGTTCCTGTCGTCCCGCCCGTTCCGGCAGGTGCGCCCGTTCCGGTAGGCGCGCCGGCCGCGGGCGGAGCGCCGCTCTTCGATATGTCAGGCACGGCTGCCGGCAAGGGTGCCCCCACCGGTCCGCTGCCTGCGGGCGCGCCGGTGCCGGGTCAACCCGCTCTGCCCGGTCCTTCGGCTGCCGGCTGAGGCCGACTCATCGGGGCTGAGCGGACCGTGTCAACGCACGCCCGCAGTTCCGGTCCTCACGTCTCAACGACATCAAAGGGGTAGGAGCAGGAGTCATGCGTGCGGTTATTCGGTGCGCACTCACCGTGATCGGGATCGCAGCGAGCGTTGTCCCGGCGCCGACCGGTGTAGACCTGGCGGCAAGCAGCCAGTCGTACGGGCTCGCCATCGCGTCGGTTCTGCCCACGGGGGGCGAGAAGGTGGGTGTGGCGCACCCCGTGGTGGTGACGTTCGACGCACCCGTACCCAGTCGGCGGGCAGCCGAGCGCGCAGTCAACGTCACGTCGACGCCGCCGATGACCGGCAGTTTCGAATGGCTCGATGACAACGTCGTGCAGTGGGTTCCCGACCGGTTCTGGCCGGCGCACAGCACGGTGGCACTTTCGGTTGGCAGCCTGTCGACGAATTTCCAAACGGGCCCTGCCGTCATCGGGGTGGCCAACATCTCCGAGCACACGTTCACCGTGAGCATCGACGGCGCGCACGCAGGCCCGCGACCTCCACTGCCCTCGCCACACCATCGACCCCACTGGGGGAAAGAGGGAGTAATGCCGGCGTCGATGGGGCGACCGGAATATCCGACGCCGGTCGGCACGTACACCGTGCTGGCCAAAGAACGCGACGTGGTGATGGATTCGAGCAGCGTCGGCATCCCCGTGGACGCTCCTGACGGTTACCTGCTCGATGTGGAATACGCCGTCCGAATCACTAGCCGCGGCCTTTTCGTGCACTCGGCGCCGTGGGCGGAGAATTCGCTCGGATTCGAGAATGTGAGCCATGGCTGCATCAGCCTGAGCTCGGCCGACGCGGAATGGTACTTCAACACTGTCAACGTCGGCGACCCGGTGATCGTGCAGGAGAACAGTCTCGAAGTGCCTCGACCGGTATCGCCGGAGCCGCGAAGGATCTCGTAGCGGCGACTGTGCCAGGACTGACCGACCTTGCCTATCCTGGCACGGCGATGAGTCAGATCCGGATCACTCTCTTCGGCCCGATGACGGTCCGTGTCGCAGGTGACCTGGTCGAGCTTCGCGGCTCGCAGCCTCGCGCCATCCTGGCCCGTCTTGCGCTCGCCGGAGGCCAGACCGTCTCGACCGACCGGATCATCGACGACATCTGGGCGGGTGAACCTCCGCCGAAGGCGCTGGGTGCCCTACAGGTGCACGTCTCCAACCTGCGCCGCGTGCTCGAACCCGACCGCCCGCGTCGCACCCCGGCCAGGGTGCTGGTCAGCTCCCCACCCGGATACGCTTTGCGCCTGCCCGACGATGCGGTCGATACGTGGCAGTTCGAAGCAAAGCTTCGAAGCGCCGATGCCGATTCCGATTCCGCGGTTCGGGCCGACCTCCTGCGCGCGGCCCTCGACTGTTGGGCCGGCGCGCCGCTGCCCGAGTTCGCCGACACGAACTGGGCGAAGCCCGAACTCGCTCGGCTCAACGGTTTACGTGCGACGGCGCTCGAGCAGTATGCAGCCCTGGCGCTGAACCTCGGCCGGGAGGCCGCGACGATCCCGGAACTCGAGCGACACCTGGCCGCCGATCCGTTGCGCGAGGAGGCCATCCGCCTTCTGGCGATCGCCCTGTACCGGGTCGGACGGCAGAGCGAAGCGTTGACACATCTACGCGACGCACGTCGTCGGTTGGCGGACGAACTGGGCCTCGAACCCGGTCCGGCCCTGCGCGCGTTGGAAGCCGACATCTTGGCGCACTCGGACAGCCTCCTGCATCGGCCTTCGCCACCGCACGTGAAGATCGCTCCCGTGGGGCGCGACGCGTCGCCGCCGCCATCGGAGGACCGCCACCGCGCCACCGTCATCGGCCGAACCGTGGAACTCCAGCGGATCGCCACCGCCGCCGAGATCGCTACAAACCGCGGATTGCGCACCGTCTGGGTCGAAGCCGAAGCAGGCGTCGGCAAGACAACGTTCGCCGATGTGGTGGCGCGACGCCTGTCGCGCGGTGGATGGTCCACGACACGTGGCCGCTGCCCGGAGGTCGACGGCGCTCCCCCGGCGTGGGCTTGGATCGAGGTGGCGCAGTCACTCGGCGATCCGATACCGACACCCGAAACGGCTTTCGAACTCGCCGCCGTAGTCCGCGACAGAGTGCAGGCCGCGACCGCGAACGGCCCGCTGCTCGTGGTGCTCGACGACCTGCATCGTGCCGACGGGGCGACTTTGCAATTGTTGCGCAGCCTCGCGCACGATCTCGCCGAGAGGCCGGTCCTGATACTCGCCGCGTGCCGCGGCACGGAGGCCGGACCCGACCTGGCGGCCACCTCGGCGGCGCTTACGGCGGTCACAGCAGAACGGTTGAAGCTGGGCGGGCTGAACAGGGACGGCGTGGTAGCGCTGGTCGACGAGTTCGCACCGGACGGTGGATTCGGCCGCGACGCGAACGTCATCGACCGCCTCATCGACCGCACCGACGGCAATCCACTGTTCGTCACGGAGTTCGCCCGACTGATCGCTGCCGAGGGCCGGTCCACGGCCACTGCGGAGCTGCCGGCAGGCGTGCGGGATGTGTTGCGCCGCAGACTTTCCCGGCTACCCGGCACGGCGCGTACTGTGCTGCAGCAGGCAGCGGTCCTGGGGCGCGAATTCGATGTCGATCAGCTGTTGGTCGTGGCCCGACGTGACGAGGACGAGGTACTCGACGGTCTCGAGGCGGCGGTGCTGGCCGGGCTGCTGAGCGAGCCCGTCCCGGGACGCGTGCGCTTCACCCACGCCCTCGTGCGCGACACGCTGTACGAGGACACCCCGGCGCTACGACGGACTCGTTGGCACGCAGCGGCATTGGCGCAACTGCAGACCACGTCAAGTCCCGACATCGCCACCCTGGCCCATCACGCCCTGGCCGCGGCGACTCCGGCGACGGCGCCCGAAGCAGCCGGGCTGGCGTGGGCGGCAGCTCGGCAAGCGATGGAGATGAATGCGCCGTTGGAGGCGATTCAATTGGCCGAGGCCGCGGTGCGGATGACCGACCTCGCGCAGGACGGCGCGATACCGATCTCCGATCGGGTGGGCATGCTGGTTGACCTGACTCGCGCCGCCGCGCAGGCCGGTGCGGCGGCCAAAGCCCGCCCGGCGCGGTCGCGTGCGGTCGAATTGGCCACCGTCGCAGGTGACGAAGGCCTGCTGCTGGCGGCGCTCACCGCATACCGTGCGCCGATCTCGTGGACAGTCTCTGGTATCGGTTCCGACAGCACCAGCGTCGAGCAGCCCCTGCGCCGCGCCCTGGCCGAATACCCCGACGCCGATCCCGTCACGCGGGTGTGGCTACTCGTCGCCCTGATCTTCGAGACCGAGAACGACGCCGCCGCGTACGGTATGACCGAGGTGCTCGCCTGGTCCGAGGAGGCCGTAGAAACCGCCCGGCGCTCAGGAGACCCCGTCGCGGTGTGCGCCGCCCTCAACGCCCGCGTTTATCTATCGCTCGGACCCGACCTGGCCGACGAACGCGAAGAGCTTGCCGGTCAACTTCTTTCGCTCGCTCAAGATCACAACCTGCTCGGCTACGAGGCCTTGGCTCACTGGCTGCTTTTCCTCTGCGCCTCGGGTCGCACCGACATCACCGAAGCGATCCGTCAGGCCGATCTCGCAGTGGAACGGTCCACCAGCGGACAGCTTGCGGCGCTGGTTCAGGTGGTCGAGGTGTACCACGCGGTGCTCTGCGTGCTCGCCGGCCGGATCGACGAGGCGGCATCGGAGTATCGTCGCCTGGCCCGACAAATGGCCGAAACCGGGATGTCGAGCGCTGCCGAGGCGGCGCTGGTGTTCGAACTGGTCCTGGCGTTCGCGCATGGCGACATGGCTGGGCTGGCCGACATCATGATCGAATTACACGACGTCCATCCCGATGCGATGAACGAGGCCCTTGTGCTGTGCCTGCTCGACGCGGGCCGCATCGACGAGGCTCGAATCCGATGGGCGGCCCGGACGCCGTTGCGCCGCAACTACTACTGGCTCGGACGCATGGCGCTCTTCGCGAGGGCGGCTGCCCGCCTTGGCGATCTCGACGAATGCGCGGGGGCCTACGAAGAACTGCTACCGTGGGCCGGCCGAGTCGCAGGAATCGATTCAGGCTCAGTGGCTTTCGGTGTTGTCGACGACGCCTTGGCAATACTCGCCGACGCACTCGACCGCCCGGCCGATGGAGATCGGCACCGCAGTGACGCCGACACGGTCCGAGCCCGGCTCGCGACTCACCTCTCCGCGGCGGGGCTCATCCCCAGATAGCCTTCTCCATCCGGCGGTACCTCGGCTTGACCAGCAGCAGCAAGATTTCGATAACCGGCCCGGCCTGCTCCTTCAGACGCGCCAGCTCCGTCGGTGTGACCGCGGCGGCGATGCGGGGAAGCTCGAACGTCAAGCGCGCGGTCTTCCGGATCTGGGCCTCCACGTCCTGCCAGTCCCCGACTGACAGGTAGCGCTCGATCACTGGGAACGTATCCCGCTCCTCCTCGGCGATGTGTTCGGTGAGCATGGCGCGGATGTCAACCAGTCGGGCCGCGATGACGGCGGCCGTGCGGCGCGACGGATCGGCGGCGTACTGCCTGACGGCGGCCGCGAGCCCGCCGAGCTTCGGCTCGAGCGCGGCGTGGTCCTCAGTGAGTGGAGCGAGGTCGATGTGCGTGCCGGCGCGACGCTCGATCACAGGCCAGAGGATGTGGTCTTCGGCACGGTGGTGATGGTGGATGGATTCCACCATCAGAGTCAGGTATCCGACCAACGCGCGGGTGCGCCGCCGTGTCGCGGGCACTTCGCCGTCGGCGATCGCCATCGCGACACCGGTGGTGCGGTCGAGGTCGCGCAGCATCACCCGGTGGGCGATCTTCATTCCGGAGACATCCGGGACTTCGGAAGGCATGGTTTCAGGGGCGGCGGAGTCTGTGGTCATCGTGGGCCTCTCGTCGGTGGTGGGCTGACGAGGTCCACCGTGCCGGGAGCCTCTTGTGACCGACTTGTCGGCGACTTGTCCGCGGTCCGACTCAAGGAGTGAAGAGGCGATGGCAGACACCGTATTGCAGGAGATGATCGACGAGTTTGAGCTGCGACGACTCGTCCATACCTACTGCCGCGCCGTCGATCGAGGCGACATCGAAGTACTGCGGGATCTCTATTACCCCGACGCGGTGGACGCCCACGGCGGATTCTCGGCGGGTGCGGTGGACCAGTTCCTCCAGCAGATCAGCGCAGCGCGTCCCTACATCCGGTCGATGCAGCACCACATCACCACGGTGAACTTCACCATCACCGGAACCACGGCCGAGGGCGAGATCTACACGATTGCGGTACACACGCTCGCCGGCGGCGGTCGCGACGTCGATGTCGTCGTCGGCGGCCGGTACCTCGACAAATACGAGAAGCGCGACGGTACGTGGAAGATCGTCGAGCGCACGATCGTCACCGACTGGGCCCGGGTGGACGACCCCTCCACAATGGATCTGAGCCATCCGATCACCAAGGACACCCTCAAAGGCGCCCCCGACGCCACCGACCCCTCCTTCGATTTCCTTTCGTCATGGGCGGTGAATCGCGAACAGCGCTGAGCCACAGACGATATGGGCCCGCCCGGGGCGCGGTCCGACGACAATCAGGCGCTGGTGCGTCGGTGTGGCTCGGCGACGGGCTTGGATTCGGCAGAACCTCTCTGCCGCAGAAAAATTGACAAGCCGACAATCGCTGCGACAGCGATGAATTCGCTCTGCCAGTTCTGCATCGACTCGAACCAGAACTGCGACGTCGTCACATAGCGCCATACCGAGATTGCAGCTTGACCGTGCTGCACCTGCTCCTCGTTGAACGCCTTCACGCCACCTACGGCGTGCAGGGCCCAGGAGGCGAAGAACAACACGAAAAGCGTTATGGCTAGCGAGTGTTCGTACACGGTGAGAACCAGTCCGCCCCTGCGGACCGGCCAGGGGGTGTGCTGGTTGGCGTGCACGTCGCGCGGATCCTGATCCTGCGGCGCCGGCTTGTCTATCGGCTTCGACTCCGATGAACCTCGCTGAAACAACAGCGCGGTCAGCACGACGTACATACCCATTTGCAGGAACTCCGACTCCCAGTTCTCAAAGGTCGCCTCGACGAAATCGCCTGTGCGGAGGTACTGGACGACTGAGACCTGCTCGTGTGAGCCGTGCTCCTGCTGCTCCTGGTTGTAGGTCGCCGCCCCGGACAGCACCATGCCGATGAAGAACACAGCGAACAACCCGAGGCAGGCCAACAGTAGGGCGTTGTCGTGCAGGACGGTGCCTATGCGGCGTTTCGGCGACATGACGGGCCTTCCGTTCAGGCACTTGCAGTTCGGCTGCGACCAATCATGGCACCACCGCCGGCCGGAGGCAGGATGACGCCGGGCCGGTGCGGGCAAGGTCAGATCGAGGAACCTCTTTCGGTGTCGAGGCCGAACATCTGCACAGCGGTCGACTTTCCCTTCAGAGCGTGCGATCCGCGATCGATGAGTGCCGACGGCGGGGCGCCGAGCGCATCGACGGTCTGCTGGGTCAGAAGAATCGCGTCGCTCGTGGTCTTGGTGAGCTGCTCGACCCGGGCGGCGACGTTGACGGTGTCGCCGATGAGCGTGAACTCGAGCTTGCCTCCCCCGCCAATGGTGCCCGCGATCACTGGGCCGGTGTTGACCCCGATACCGATTCGAAGCGCGTCGCCGAACCGCTGCGAGACGAGGCGGTGGATGAGCACAGAGGCGTTGACAGCGGCGTCGGCGTGATTTGCAAGGTCATTCGGGGCTCCGAAGACGGCCAGGGCGCCGTCACCGAGAAACTTGTTGACATGGCCGCCGGCGTCGACGATGGCGGGCACCACGATCTCGAAGAGCGCATTTAGCCGGGCGACAGTGTCCTCGGCCGAATTCGTCTCGGCGAACGGGGTGAAGTCGCGGATGTCGATGAACACGACGCTCACCTCACGACGCTCACCGGTAAAGACATCGTCACCCTGCTTCAGCAGCCGCGCGGCCAGCGCCGGGTCGACGTAGGTGCCGAACGCCCCTTGAAGCCGCTGGCGCTCAGCCAGACCGGTCTGCATGCGGTTGAACGACGCGGCCAGTGCACCGAGGTCGTCGTCCTGCACGACGGGAAGGCGTTGGCTGTAGTCCCCCGCCGCAACGCGTTCGGCTCCTGCGGCGAGATCGCGAATGGGTTGCATGGACGGCGAGAACCCCAGGCCGACGCTGATCGGAACCGCCAGCCCAAGCGCTAACGCACATCCGATCACGACGCAGAGAACGGGAACGTCGCCGGCGCGGTCGACGACGGCGCCAAGCGATGCTCCGACAACGGCGAACACGAAAGCGACCGCAACCATCGACAGGTTCGACCGGCCGGCAAACGTCGGGTGAGCACGGGGTAGCTCGTCACCGATTCCGGTGGCGCCCGCGAGGGCTAGCCTGACCGGTCGCCACGCTGACTCTGCGATGCTGTGGAAAGCGACCAGCTGGACCCCTGTTCCGTAAACCACGCCGAGGATCCCGTACTGAACGAGCCGCGTCCCTGTCCCTCCTGCGATGGCGCCGATGACGGCCGCCATGACGGCGGCCCAGACGCCGGTGGCCCACACCGCTCGGAAAGACGCCTTTCTGGTGTAGCGATAGGTGCCCTCCAGCGCAGCCGCTCGGTCGATGTCGTGGCCTGCTGCCCACAGCTCAGCGGGGCGAATCAGCTTGCGATTGGGCAAGACCAGTAAGAAGTCGAGCACAAGCACAGCCGCTACCGCCACGATCGCCGCCTCCACGAATTGACCCGACTTCTCGAAAGCCACGATCAGAAACGACAGAGGCAGGTATACCGCCAACATCACGGGAAAAGCCATCAAGCAAAGTGTCCACGTGTATCGCGCTGCGTACCGATCCCACGCCCACTGCCAAATGCGGTCCATTGCCGCAGATTAGGGCTTGCGATCCTTACGCGCGGATAGACGCCAAACTTATGACCCGCCGAATGTCCGTTTCTCCCACCACGTGACGAATCGTGAGTGGGAACGCGGAAGCAACCGCACCAACAGGTCGACGCCTTTCGCGTCCTTGCCCACCAGGATTCGACTGCGATTGGCCTCTACTCCGGCCACGATGATGCGCGCGGCCTGCATCGGGGACATCTTGAGCAACTTCTTGTTGTAGGCCTCCGCGCGCTGTCTCTGATGATCGGTGATCTCGCGTCCGGCCCGCTCCGCTTCGTCCAATGCCGATGAGGCGATGTTGGTGGCAATGCCACCAGGGTGCACGAGTGTCACCCGTACTGGCTTTTTCAACGAAAGCATCTCCGCACGAAGGGATTCAGTGAAACCTCGAACCGCGAACTTGGTGGTGCAGTAACCGGTCATCGAGGCCTGCCCCATCAGGCCGTTGAGGCTGGAGATGTTGATGACATGGCCGTCACCGGACTCGATGAGATACGGCAGGAATTCCTTTGTGCCGTTGATGACACCCCACAGATTGATGGCGATGATGCGTTCGTAGGTCTCGTAGTCGCAATCGACCACAGGCACCGCGCCGCCCGCGACACCGGCGTTGTTGTAGATCTGGTGGACCACCCCGTAGTGCCCAGCAACCGACGATGCGTAGGTATTGACCGCCGACTGGTCGCTCACGTCGAGAACTTCGACGTGCGCCTTCTCGCGGGCGACGGTGTTCACTCGCTCGGCCGTGCCGAACAGGCCCTCCTCGTTGACATCTGAGATCGCCACGCGCGCACCCCGGCCGGCCAGAGCGATCGCCAGGGCACGGCCGATTCCGGAACCGGCACCGGTGATCACCGCGACCTTGCCGTCAATTGAACCCACGTACTGTTCCTTTCGCACGCGCGGTGCTCGCGTCTATGTCGAGCGACGTCTCGTAGGAGTCGAGATCGAAGCGCCTGGTTTGGCGGCGGAAGCGGAAGGTGAAATCGGGCCACAGCGTGGTGTTGTTGCCATGGGCGTCCAGGTACCAGCTGGCGCAGCCGCCGGTCATCCACACCGACCCGGCCAGCTTGCGTTGCAGTTCGTCGTTGTAGGCGTCTTGGACGTCCTGTCGGACGTCGATGCGCGTGATCCCACGGCTTTTCATCGTGTTGACGGCGTCGACAATGTAGTTCAGCTGGGACTCGATCATGTACACCATCGACGTGTGGCCGAGTCCGGTGTTGGGCCCCACGAGGACGAAGAGGTTCGGGTAGCCGGCGACCGTTGTTCCCTTGTAGGCGCGCATCCCCTTGTCGGCGAAGGTCTGGCTCAGGCTTCGTCCGTCGCTGCCGCAGATCCTGTCGAACATTGGCGAGTCGGTGACATGGAACCCGGTGGCCACGATGATCGCGTCGACTTCGCGGGCGGTGCCGTCCTTGGTGACGATGGCGGAGCCGTCGACTTCGCGGATGCCCTCGGTGATCAGGTCGACGTGCTCACGATCCAGTGCGGGGTACCAGTCGTTGGCGATGAGCATTCGCTTGCATCCGATGCGGAAGTTCGGTGTCACCTTGCGGCGCAGCTCGGGGTCTTTGATCTCGGTGCGGATCTTGGCACGCGAGATCAGCTCGAATGCCTTCATCAGCCGCGGATTCTTCGCGAGCCCGACAACCTGCGTCTCGCGTGCGGCATAGATGCCGGCGCGGGCCAACCGCAGTACGCCTGGAATATTGCGAAACGCCCACCGTTCGACCCGGGTGAAGGGTCGGTCGAAGCGCGGAAGAAGCCACGGCGCCGTGCGCTGGTACACGTCGATATGAGAGACGGTGTCGGCGATCGCCGGTACCAACTGAATCGCCGACGCTCCGGTACCGATGACGGCGACGCGTTTGCCCGTCAAGTCCGCGTCGTGGTCCCACTGCGCCGAATGAAACAGCGCACCGTCGAAGTCGTCTATGCCCGGTATGTCCGGCAACGAGGGTTCGGCCAGCGCCCCGAATGCCCCGATGAGCACGTCGGCGGTCATCGTTCCGTGGCTGGTGGACAGTTCCCAGTGCCGGCGCTCCTCTCGCCACACGGCTCTGGTGACCGCACACCCGAACACGTGCCGATCAAGGACACCCGCACGTCGGCCGACTCTACGGATGTACTCCTCTATCTCGGGCTGGGTGGAAAACGACCGCGTCCAGTTCGGGTTGAGCGCGAAAGAGTACGAATACAGATGCGATGGCACGTCGCAGGCCGCACCGGGGTAGGTGTTGTCGCGCCAAGTCCCGCCGACGTCGTCGCCGCGCTCCAACACGACGAAGTCACGGTGGCCGGCCTCCTCCAGATTCACGGCAGCGCCTAGACCCGAGAACCCGCTACCGACGATCGCGATGTGGGTGTGACTAGGCAGTTGCTGCGACTTCACCGGCGAATCGTCAGCCACGTGGCCTCCCCCCGTTGGGCGCGCATCTCCAGCGCACCGTCGTACTCGACACTCGATCCGGTCACCTACGAACCCGTAGGTTACTTACTAGTAGCCACGGAGGGAAGCTAGCAATCCTTTGCGGGTCCGTGGCGTCTCAGGGGGTGCGGGGCGATCCGTCGGGCCGGGTAAGGGCGGCGGCCAGGCCGTTGAGCAGGAGGTCGAGTCCACGGTCGAGTTCAGCGGCGCCGTCATACGAGGCCAAAGCGGGCGCAAGGGCTCGCAGCCGAGGGAAGTCGGTGATCGAAAGCCGGTGCAGCCCGAGTTGCAGGACGTGGTCGGTCTCTTCGGGCCGTTCGATGATCTCCTGCAGTTCGTCGAGCACGTGACCGTGCAGGTACGCGAACAGCACGCGGTAGATGTGGAGCGCGTCATCGCCGGTGAACCCTGCGGAGATGAGCAGGGTGAGAACGTCTTCAAGCGGGCGCAGCGTGCCTGGTGGCCGCTGCCCGAGCGGAGTGGCCAACGGCCGAGTGACCAGAAGCGGCACCACGTTCGGGTGTTCGAGAGCCAGTGCGCGAAAGCGATGGGCGACGGCCCGTAATTGGCCCGCCCAGTCACGGTCGGCGGTGTCCACCGAGAGCTGGCTCATGACGATTTCCGCAACGCCGTCGAGCACCGCGGATTTGTTTGCGACGTGGCGGTAGAGCACCGTCGTGTCACGTTCCACGGCGTCGCTGAGTCGGCGCATGGATAGGGCATTCACACCGTCGCGGTCGATGATCCTCAGGGCGGTGTGCAGGATGACCGACCTGGTGATCTGGCCGTTGTCGCGACCGGCGGCCGTGAGCGGTTCAGCATCAGCGGCCAAGGGAGTTCTCGGTTCCATCATCGGAGTCATGTTTCCTCCTACGACACTGTAGACCAATGGTGTGTGTCAACGCTGTTGACAAGCTACCCGGTGAGGCGTCTACTGGAGTCCTAGCACCGGAAATAGAGGCGTCACCATGATCGTCATCGTTGGAGCGATCGTTTTACTTGCCGCCGTCGTCGTCGGACTGGTCGGAATTCTCGGCAACGCCGGTTCCGCTCATTCGTTGACGGAGAACTTCGCGGTGTTCGGCTACCACGTCACTGGATCGACGGGCACGCTCTTTCTGTTCGGCATCGTCGTCGGCGCGGTGGCCATGCTGGGCATGAGCGCGCTGTTGGCCGGTGCTCGTCGCGCTGCGAGCCGCGGCCAAGACGCGCGTCGCGAACTCGCACAGTCCCGGCGCGAAACGGCGTTCCTTAACCGGGACCTCGCCATCCTGCACGAACACCAGAGCGCTTCAACAACGCGCGCTGAGCCGCGCGGAGTCCCAGCGGCGGGCGATCGCGATCGAGATTTCCGTCCATGGTCACGAATTCGGCGCCCAGTTGCCAGCGCTAGACGCGGCGCATCCCGCTAGCACCATCCGTCGAGCCCTGTCCCCATTGGCTTTTCCACCACTACAAATCGAAGGAAGCACCATGAGCATTGGCAAGAAGCTCGCCAACAAGACCGAAACGGTCAGGGGCGCCGCCAAGAAGTACTTGGGCCGCGCCACCGGCAACACCCGGCTGCGCACCGAGGGGCGCCTCGAGCAGGCCAAGGGCAATACCAAGCAGGCGGGGGCCAAGGCCAAAGACATCTTCAAGCGCTGATCGCAAATCGCCGCTCTACCAAAGGAAAAGTAACACCATGATCGTTCTCGGAATCATCCTCCTCATCGCCGGCTTTCTCCTCAACATCTCGATCTTGTGGACCATCGGCATCATCGTTCTCATCGTCGGCGTCGTCTTGACCGTGATGGGATCGATGGGACGCGCCGTCGGCGGCCGTAAAACCTATTACTGATCCCCAGTTCAAACCCGCACGCCTACAACTGATCCGAACTTCTCACCGCTCGACCAATTCTAGGAGTCATTATGACTACCAGCACCATCATTCTAATCGTGGCCGTCGTGGTCATCGCCCTGCTGATCGTGGCCGCAATCGCGTGGTTTGCGCGAAACAAGCGCACCCAGCAGCATCGCGTTGAGGCAGGCGACATCCGCAACAAAGCGGCCGAGCAGTCCCACAAGGTGGGGCAGCGCGAGGCTCTCGCCGAGGAGACCGCAGCCAAAGCCCGTGCCGCCCAGGCCGAAGCTGACGCCAAAGCCGCGCACGCGACCGGCCTGCAGCACCAAGCGCAGATGCGTCACAGTGATGCTGCCACCGCGCGCGACGAGGTGAACCAGGAATACGACCGCGCCAACAAGATTGACCCGGACACACAATACGACGACACGACACAGACAGGACCTGACAATCGCGAATCGACTCGTGACGAATCGACCAGAGGCCAGCAGGGCCCCCCGGCCATGCCCCGCGCCAGGTAGTCCGCCCTCGACGGCATAGGCGGCCGGGTGCTGACTCATCCGGCCGGTTAGGAGCGATCGATGTTCGACCAGGCCTCGTCCTCCACCGCGACCGAGATCGTCCAGAACAGCACCTTCGAACGCTTCGCCCGAACCGGCTACGTCGTGAGCGGTCTGTTGCACCTCACCATCGGCTATTTGGCCATTCGGATCGCCCTGGGCACCAGCGTCGGCGACGCTGATCAATCCGGTGCGCTCTCGGCGGTGGCGGCTCAACCAGGTGGCATCGCCGCCCTCTGGGTCGCCGCCCTGGCGTTCTTGGTGATGGCGCTGTGGCGGTTGGTCGAGACGGCGGTGGGCCGCTCGACGGCCCGGAAATCGCAGCGCACAGCATCAGAAGTCCTGGACCGAGCAAAAGCCTTCGCACTCGCGGTCGTCTACTTCGCGCTCGCGTACTCCACATTCGGATTCGCCCGCGGTGCAGGTAAATCCACCGGCGAGCAGAACTCCGACATCAGCGCACGACTGATGCAGACAGGGCTGGGCACTGTCGCGCTGATAGCCGCGGGAGTGGTCATCGTCGCGGTAGGCGGGTACCACATCTACAAGGGAGCCTGGCGAAAGTTTCTCGACGACCTCAAGGGCACGTCGAGCGATCTGGTGCGGCGACTGGGTACGGTGGGCTACGTCGCCAAGGGCTTGGCCATCGCAGGCGCCGGAGTACTCATCGTTGTCGCCGTCAGTCGCACAGACCCGAACCAGGCAACCGGTATCGACGGTGCTCTGAAAACACTTGGGGCGCAACCCTTTGGGGCAGCGATGTTAATCGCGGCCGGCTTGGGCATCATCACCTATGGCCTGTACAGCTTCGCCATGGCCCGCTACACCAAGATGTAGGCCGAGCTACGCGTACACGATCAACCAGAAGCAGGAAGCAAGTATGAATAGTCGTCTCGACAGTTTGTGGTACGCGATACAGCATCCACTGGGGCCGTCACGCGAACTGGGTTCCTACGCCAACCATCAGGACAGCGTGGAGGAACTCATCCGCGACATGAAGACACGAGTGCAGCCCGAGTAGTGTCGGCCCGAGAGTGCCGCCGCACAGGTTACTCAGATCGATGAACCAGGCGGGGTCGTAGGCGTTCCGGCGTGATCACGGTGTCCGCGGACATGTCGTCGATCAGCGCGTGCGCATAGTCGGCCAAACCTGCGGCGTCGATACCGTACCGCCGCCCCGTGTCATCGTGGGCGAGGACGGCCGCTGCGCGGCTGAGGACGGACACCGCTCCCCTGCCGTTGTCGCGCTGGACATGGGTGATGCCGACCGCAAGTTGGGCAAGCGCTTGCCACAGTGACCTTTCGTCATCCGGGGCGTTCTTCCACGCGGCCTCGAGCACTTCGTGCGCGTTGAAGGCCAAGCCCCGGTCCAGCAGATCCTGGGCGAAGGCCAGCGTTTCGGCCGGCGGCAACTCGAGGTCGTCCGGGATGCGCGCAACGCCCTCGCTGCCCGGCGGAAGCGGTCGACCGAGCTCGTCGCGGGGGCGACGGCTCTGGGGCCTGCCATGTTCGTCGCGATCGCGCTCAGTCACCCGCTCATCATGGCATCGGCGACGATTCGGCTGGCGAGTGGGAGCACGCTGATCACCCTGCGGCGCTGAGCATCTCCTTGAAGGCGCTCTGCATACAATCGGCGTAGTGACCGGGGTCGGGCAGCGCACTACGATCCGCTGTCACCCCGATCGAGACTGTTCCGTTGTAACTCGCCACGATGTGGAAAAGGTTCATCCCGCCGATCAGCGGACCCAGGCCGGTGACCCGCACGAGGCGGGCGCCAGCGAAGAAAATCGGCTCGGTCGGGCCTGGCACGTTGCTCACCGTGGTATTGGCGATCGCGGGCCCCGAAAAAGGGACTGCGCTAGCGGCTTTCACCGTCAAACCCAGCAGTGTGGTAGGCACGGTGCCGACCAGCTCCATCAGCCGGGAGCTGCTCGAGGTATCGGAAGTGTCGCGGAACGCCGAGGTCTCCGCAACGATGGCAGCCAGCCGTTCGAGCGGATCGCAGATCGTGGTTCCCAGTGCCTGCACTCTGCCGAAGAGTCGGTTGCCGCCGCTGCCGCTCTCGCTGTCGGACCGTATCGACATCGGGCACGCGGCGATGAGCGTCTCGTCGGGCAGCTCGCCGTGCCCGTCCAGATAGTGGCGCAGCGCACCCCCGACGTAGGCAAGTGCCACGTCGTTGATGGTCGCGTCCGGTACACAGGCTTTGATCCGTTTGAAGTCATCGAGGTCGTGGAAGCGGGCATCGAACACCCGGTGCGGCGTGGCCGCGCCGTTGAAACGCGTGTTCGGCGCGAACAGCGAGCCCGCCCCCGGGGCCAGTGCGGCCGCGACTCCGCCGGCAATTTTTCCTGGCAGCGCCGCGACGTGGCGCAACGCCCCAAATGCGCTCGGAATCACGACTTTACCCGCGCGCAGCGGGTGCAGTGCGCCGTTGAGCGCGGTGCGCACTACGAGGTCCGCTGTCGACGGCAGCGCCCCGGGTTCCCATGGCTTGTCCGGTGGGGCGGGGCGTGCGCTGTCGGGCGCGAGATCATGCATGGCCGCCATCAACTCGACGCTTTCCATCCCGTCGACGACACAGTGGTGCAGCTTGAGCGAGATCGCGAACGACCCCTTCGGCACACCGGGGATGGAGTTCAATCCCTCGATCACCGTCATCTCCCACGGCGGCCGACGAAGGTCGAGTTGGCGTCCGTGGATGCGGGCGATCTGTATGCACAGCTGACGCCAGTCCCCCGGCTGAGGCAAGGCGATGTGCCGGACGTGGTACTCGAGGTCGAAGTTCGGATCATCGACCCAGTACGGCATGTGCAGGCCGCCGGGCAACTCGGTCAGCCGCCGACGGAATGTCGGTGCAAGATGCAGTCGCGCGTCGATCTCGCCCAGAATGCGTTTGAAGGTGACTCTGCCACCGGGCACCGTTGACTGGTCGTAGATCAACAGCATCTGGATCTGCATTGGCGTCTCTGGTTTTTCGGCGCGCAACATCATGTCGTCCGTCCAGCTCAGCTGTTCCATATCCCACCCCTTTTCCGTTCACCCCAGTCGACACGCAACGCGTGCCGTCCGCAGCGAATCGGCGAAGTTTCTTCCCCTCCTCAGAGGGAGGCAAGGGGCGTCATCGGACCGGGCGCATGTAGATGCGCGCGTCCCAGCCGGCGAGGTCAAGCGATGCCGAGGTCAACGTCGCGGGGGCATCGGCCAGGCCGAGCAGCATCTCGGCATCGATCCATTCCCTGCCGATGTCGACAGTGCGGGGGTCCCGTCCGCAGTTCGCGATGATGAGGAGTTCGGCGGTCGACGTGCTTCTGGTGTACGCCCAGATCTGCGGGTCGTCCTCCATCAGCGGCGTGAAATCGCCGTCCACCAGGACCGGCAGGTCGTGGCGGAGACGGATGAGTGCCTGGTAGTGCGCGAAAACCGAGCCCGCCGAGTCGATCTGGGCTGCGGCGTTCAGCCAGGTGTGGTTGGGGTTGACGGCCAGCCACGGCTCGCCGGTGCTGAACCCGGCATTCGGTCCGGCGTCCCACTGCATGGGTGTACGGGCATTGTCGCGGCTGATCTTGGCCAAACCGGCCAGCGCCGCGGCTTCATCTCCGCCGGTTTCGAGCACGCTCCTGTGGAAGTTCACCGCTTCGAGGTCCCGGTGGTCCTGAGGGGTTCGGAAGGGGAAGTTGGTCATTCCCAGTTCTTCGCCCTGATAGACGAACGGGGTGCCACGCATGCCGTGCAGAATGGTCGCGAGCGCTTTGGCCGAGGCCGCCCAGTAATCCGGGTCGTCGTCGCCGAACCGGGACACGACGCGAGGCTGGTCGTGGTTGTTCCAGTACAAGCTGTTCCATCCGGTGTCCGCCAACTCCACCTGCCACCGATGCAGCGCCTTCTTCAGGGCCACCAGGTCGAGACCGCGGTAGTCGAATTTCCCCGCCGGGCCATGGTCGACGGAGACGTGCTCGAACTGGAAGACCATGTTCAGCTCTCCCCGCGTTGGATCGGTGTAGAGCCGGGCTTGTTGCGGTGTGACGCCCGGCATTTCGCCGACGGTGATGAACTCGCCGTCGCGGCCACCGAAAACCGCGCGTGTCATCTCGGCGAGGTACTCGTGCACGTGCGGTCCGTCGGCGAAGTTCTCGAAGGCGACGACGAATCGTTGCTCGGGGGCTGCCGGGGCGTCGGGCAGCCCATCGGCCTTGGAGATGAAGTTGATGACGTCCATCCGGAAGCCGTCGACGCCGCGGTCGAGCCACCAGATCATGGTGTCCTGAACGGCCTTTCGCACCTGGGGGTTCTGCCAGTTCAGGTCGGGTTGTTTCCGGTCGAACAGGTGAAGGTAGTACTGGCCGGTGGTCTGATCCCATTCCCACGCCGAACCGGAGAACAACGAGCCCCAGTTGTTCGGTTCGGCGCCGTCACGTGCGTCGCGCCAGATGTACCAATCCCGCGTTGCGCTGTCTCGCGAGGACCGCGACTCAACGAACCACGGGTGCTCATCGGAGGTGTGGTTGACCACCAAGTCCATCACCAACTTCATGCCGAGTTCGTGCACCCTGGCGAGCAACGCATCAAACTCGGGGAGGGTGCCGAACAACGGATCGATGTCGCGGTAATCGCTGATGTCATAGCCGTTGTCGACCTGTGGCGAACGATAGACCGGCGACAACCAGATGACGTCGATCCCTAGTGTCCGTAGATAGTCGAGGCGTCCGATGACGCCACGCAGATCGCCGACCCCGTCCCCGTTCGAGTCCGCAAAGCTGCGCGGATAGATCTGGTAGACGACGGCCGACTGCCACCAAGCAGTATCGCGTCCGCCACCCACCGTCACGCCCCACGACCGATGACGTCGCGGTAGACCGCGACATACTTGTCGGTCATGGCGGAAACCGTGAAGCGTTGGGCGGCCAGGCCGGCGATGGCGCCGCGGTCGAGGTTGCCCGCGGCAGCGACCGCGGCCACCGCCGAGTCGATGTCGTCGACGAGCAAGCCGGTGGTGCCGTGCGAAATCAACTCGCCCATGGAGCCTCTCGCGTTGGCGATCACCGGCGTGCCACAGGCCATCGCCTCGACGACGCTGTAGCCGAACGGCTCGTCGAAGTCGATCAGGTGGAGCAAGGCGTGCGCACTTCCCAGCACGTCCGCGCGGTTCTTGGCATCGACGGGGCCGAGGTAGCGCACCCGCTCGCCGTCGATGTGTGGGCCGACCTCGTCGCGGAAGTACTGCTCGTCCTGGATGATCCCCGCGATGTCGAGCCTTCGGCCACATCGGCGGGCGACCTCGATCGCGTGGGCGGTGCCCTTGTCGGGGTGGATTCGACCGAAGAACAGCAGGTGCTCGCCCGGGCTGGGATGGATCGTGAACCCGTCGATGTCGATGCCGTGGTGAATCGTCGCGGCGTAGTGCAGGTTCGGGTGTCGGTCGGCGTCGCTGATCGACACGTAGGCGGTGCCGGCGTCGTAGCGCTCGTACACGGGAACGATCCGATTCGACGAGAACCCGTGGATCGTGGTGACCACGGGTGTGGCGACGAGATTGCTGTATGTCAGTGGCAGGAAGTCGAACCCGTTGTGGATGATGTCGAACTCGCCGGCGCGCTCGAACACCGAAGCGATGTGCAGGCATTCTGCGACCTTGGCGTCGATCGTGGGATCCTCCGACCAACCAGCGGGCGCGGTCGCATGCAGCCTTGCCGTCGTGATCGAGTCTGCCGTGGCGAACAGCGTGACATGATGGCCTGCCGCCACCAGACCTTCGGTGAGCAGTGAGGCGAACTGCTCCCACGGCCCGTAGTTGCGCGGCGGTGTTCGCCACGCGATCGGCGCCAGTACGGCAACTCGGATCGGGCCGTCAGCGTTGTCTTGAATGGGAATGTTCCCAGGCTACCCGGGCTGAACAGCTACGGGTGCTACCCCGTCAGGCATATCCCGCAGCATGCTGCCGTTTCAGCTCGTCGTTCCTCCGAGACGTCACGCCTGCGTATCTTTGGACTCAGGCTCTTCGAAGGTGACATCGATACGCTGAAAACCCTTAGCGCGTTGGGCTTTGGCCTGACCGATATAAGTCTTGCGGTCACCACGGGTCAAGTCGACGTTGTCGGTAAAGGGAGTCAGCAAGGCACGGGGGTAGAGGCGATCGGTCGCAACCACATTGGCTTGGGCGCATAGCAGCAATGTGGTCGCGATCAAGTACAGGAAAGCCAACAAGCCGAGCACTAAAGCGAACACGCTGTTGGTAACACTCGAAGACTTGACCACCTGCGCTATGTAGATCGCGCCGAACCACTGCAGCAGTTGCCAAACGATAGCCGCGGCCAGGGCCCCGGGCGCAACCTCACGGTAGGTCACATCCCTGGCGGTGGCGGCCCGGAAAACAACCAGACACACGCCTGCATTGATCAGCACCGACAACACCACAATGGTCGCTTTGCCGACTATCCCGAACGACTCCGAAGCGCGGCTGACTGCGGCTAGGACGGTGGTGGCTATCAGCGCCAAGGCGAGGACCAGGAGCAGGAGCAAGCTGCGGATCCGCGCCCGGACGGGATCGCGCCTGTCGTTGCGCGGCACCGCCCACAACGTGTCCATGGCGTTCTGCACTGCCTGGCCCGCGCCAAGACCTCCATACAGCGCCCCCGCAATGCCGACGAGGACGCCGACCGTTCCCCCACTCAGACCTTCGGGCTGGCCGAGTTGCTCACCGATAACGGGAAACTGCGCGAACGCAGACTGCAAAATTTGTTCCTGCAACTCCGGGCGTCCGACCAGCACTACTCCCAAAACGGTTGTGAGCAGCAGCAACGCAGGAAACAGCGAGACGAATGAGTAATAGGTGATCAGCGCAGCCAGGTAACTAGCCTGATCATCGACATACTTGTAAACGACCGCGATGAGAAAGCCGGCGACGCGACTCCGCCGTTGTACCCGATCAAGCCAACCCACCATGATGGACTCCACCGCCAAGTGCGGTGAGGCCCGCACGCTGCAGCGATACCCAAGCGATCGAGGCGCAAATCAACGCGGGCACGGGCATCGCAATCTCACCGCCGACCGTGCATTCTCCACACGCGTCGCGCGTGAGCCGAACAGTCTGGCCTCGGCTCACAGATGAGGTGAGGCCGACAATGCCTGCGGCGCGAAACAACGCGAGGGCACCCGCGGATACGTGCGGTAGTTGCGATTCAAATTCCGCGAAAATGGGATCATTAGCAACACTGGCAGGGTTCAATTGCACCGCACGACCAGGAAATTCTTCTGCTGCGTCAAAACTCAGCAATCGCACAAGATGATTCGCGGCCCGGGAGGCCGCCACGGACGAAAGAAACACCATGAACACCACCATGATGATGAGGCGCCTCTTCGCTGGGGCGTTGATCTCGGGCGCCGTCGCGGCGGCCGGCTTGGGGCTGGGCGCAGGTTCTGCCGCCGGCCACCCTCCCACCGGAACGTGGTGCCCAGGACAGCCCTTACCGCTTGGGGACGCGGTATTCGGCTGGGACATGAACGTCTGCCACGATTACTGGTTCGTCAACCCCGGTGAAGGCAACGTCCCGATAACCGCCAGCGGCAGGCAGATCGGCAGCTATATCTGGATCGGTTCGGTACCCCCATGGCTGCCACCCCTTGGGCCGCCGCCTCCGCCGCCCCCACCACCTGCACCGGGTTCCTATTGCGCAACCAACCCGATTGGATGCCACTTCTTCGGCCCGTATGGACCGGGTAGCCACGGCTAGGGGGAGTCGCCGTAGAAAGGCCCAGGTCGAGATCTTGTCCCGACCTGGGCCTTAATCGTGGAGCTGCCGGGAATCGAACCCGGGTCCTACGGCATTCCCTCAAGGCTTCTCCGTGCGCAGTCCGCTATGTCTCTACTCGGATCTCCTGATCACGCGAACAAGTCAGGATGACGATCCCAGTCGCTGTTTGATGTCCCCATGGGTTCCGCGACCGAACCCGTGGGTTTGTCCCTCTAGCTGATGCCAGGGTCCGGGCCGAGGGCGCTCCCGGTCTGACAGACACACCGTCGCTTAGGCAGCGAGGGCGTAGTCGCGCTGATTGGAATCGGCGCTTAATTGGTTGCAACGACGCTTACGGTGGTCTCTTGCCTGCACCGGCACGCTTCCCTTGATTCGATGCGCGAAGTCGAAACCGTTCAGCCCCTCGCACCCCTGCCGACCATCGACAGGACACTCAATCGTACGCCAGACCCAACCGTCGCGGCCAAGACATTCTTCCCGCGTCTAACGATGCAATAACTCCAGCACTCATTCGCCACGCCGTGATCGGACAAGTCACTCGCCGTCACTAGCAAAGCTATTGCGCCGTAGCACGTAACGCTACCGAGTGGGCTGCAGTGGGTCGCCCCTCCTCTGCAAGGTTGGCGGCGCATCGCCACACAGACCACAGCCACCTCTACTGTTTTCGACGGCAACGTCATTTCCTGCGGAAACTGAGGTCAGCGATCGAAACCTACCTATTGCCTGTTTAGGGCTTCTAAACCATACAAATAGTATGTTACGGTCCACGCCATGGTCCAGCGGCAACGTCGTTCCCGGCGGCTAGCAACGGCGGCACCCACCGCGTCGCGTGACGCGACTCGGCTCGCGTGTCGCGACAGTCGTCCGACCGACGGCCCCATTGCAACGTTCCCCGTTGCTAGCGCAGCGCCCCTTGAGTTCGCCCCGAAGAGCACCTCCAACAGCGCTCGCCGAGTTGTGGCGTCCCGCTTTGGATTCACCGTGGAATGGAGAGAAAAGTGAAATGGAGTAACCGCCCGCTGCGGCTACGCCGGGTTGCACGGCCGATCGTGCTGGCACTCGGAGCGTCCCTTGCGGTCATGGCCGCCGGCCCCGCGGCGCCGGCCGCCGCGTCAGCCGCCGGCTACGAGCACAAGGAACCGCACCGCGTTTCGGTCCCTTTGTACTATCCGTGGGGGTATCACGATCTGCCGGGCGATGGTCACTCGATGGGCAGAATCGGATGGCAGGCTCACGCGATTTCCGGCCCGCGAGGCGTCTTCGCCGCGTTCGAGGCCATCAACAACCAAAGCAACAAGATCGGCCCGGTCGTCGCCGACTTCGACATCCTGAAGGGCGTTTACCCCCGCATCACCACAGGCGGAAAAAAGCCGCACGGACCCAAGCCGGGCCACGGCAGCGGCGGCCCCCAGATTGGGCTGGACTTCGTCGATATCGGTAGATGGCGTGTCGGCGTGCCCGAGTTCGCGGAATCAACCGGCAAGCTCGGCTTCGAGAGCAAGAACAGCTTCGGCGCGGACGGCATCAAGACCAGCATCGTCGGATTCAACAATCAGGGCCTCGCCCTCGGGCCGACCCGAAACAACATCGACATCGTCAAGGGCGCCTACCTCACCATCACACCCGGCGGAAAGAAGGATCCGTGTGACCCCAAGCCGATAGGGCCGGCGGCCTCGCTGAAGCTCATCGACATCGGCAAGTGGCGAACCGGAATCCCCGGACTCCTGGAGTGGAGCGGCGAACTGGGTTGGGGAGCCAATGTCAATGTCGACAAGACCGGCTTCAACGGCGGTCTCTGGGGGGTCAACAAACAATCGATCACCATCGGCCCCGCCAGCTTCGGCTTCAATTTCACTCCAGGCTTCCACGTCGATCTCGGTGGGCCGCAGACGAAACCGGGGAAGCCCCACACACCACATCACCCCGGCGACAAGCCCGACAAGCCCAGCCACCTCGGCGATATGCCGGACAACCCTGGTTACGGGGGCGACAACCCCGACAAGCTCGCTGACCCACTCGCCAACGCAGGCCACACGCCCGGCCAGGGCGACAACGACAAACCGGGTCACGACGGCGACAAGCCAGGGCAAAGCGGCGAGAGGCCCGGCAAGGGCGATGACGACGACCTCGGCCGGGACAACGACAAGCCGGGTCAGGGCGGGTCCAAGTCAGGCGACAAGCCCGGCGACACCCTCGCGAACGGCAACACAGCCGACAAACCTCAGAACGGCGGCAGCAAGTCAGACGACAAGCCCGGCGCTGAAGGCGACAAGCCGGGCAACGGCGGCGACAACTCCGACCAGGGTGGCGGCGGAAGCAATGACAGCAACGGCGGCAACGGCAACAGCAGCAGTGACAACAGCGACGACTGATCGCTGACTCGAGGCCAACGGCACGACCGCCCGTCTGCCGTTGGCCTCGACCCTGCCAAACGGAAGACGTTGCTAGATCACGTAATTGAGGTGCTCAACAATACGCCTGCCGACCGCTTCGTCTCCGCCGTATGAGACAGCGTCGGCGTGCTGGGCCAGTGGCACGCGCCCCCCGGCGAGCCGGCTGAACAGCAGCGCGTCAAGGCGAATGGTCGTCGTCGGATCGGCGTCGCCGAAGTCGTCGACCACCCGTCCCCTGCCCTCGACCGCCACGTTGATCGTCCGGCCGAGCGGCCCGGCCAACTCGATCGACACTCGCGCACCGTCCGGCGCGCCACCGAGCTTGCCGACGACGAAGCCCATGCTGGCGGCCATTTCGTCGAGTGCGAGCTCTGAGGCGGGTCCGACGAGCTCACTGGTGCCTGCCGGTCGGCCGACGGCATCGCGGATGTCGTGCTCGTGCATCCAGCAGTCGAAGACCCGGACTCGCATGAAGCGCCCGTAGCTGTCGGGACCCGCCGGCGTCGCGGTGACCTCGTTCCATGCGCTGTTGGACATGTCGGACAACGCTTTTCGCCGATCCGCTGTCGTGGCGCGGAATCTCTCGAGCAGCTCCGCCGGCGGGACGCTTCGCATCCGGCGCACCCAGCGCTCGTTGAGCACGCCGATGTCGTTGCGGACGTGTTCCAATGTCGACACGTCGAGATCCGCCTCGGGCGTGTCGACGCCTTGCAGCATCGACTCCGTTCCCCATATGTGTGCGACGACGTCGTGCACGCTCCAGCCGGGCAGCGACGTCTGCGCCTGCCATTGCTCATCGCCGAAACCGCTGACGAGCGTGTCGAGATTCCTCCACACCTCGAACAGACCGGCCAGCACGGCGGGCTTGTCGAGGGTGGTCACCGGGCGCGGGGGGCTGCTCACCCCCTCGACGCTAGACGCCGAGCGCCGGCCCGATCACCGAACGTGCGCGAAACCCCGGTGATTCACGGCGTGTCGACGGGCAGACCCGCACACTCGCCGACAGCGGACTCGTCGAGAGCGCTGATCGGGGCGGGCGCGCCGAAGAGGTGGCCCTGAGCCAGCCGGCAGCCCGCCTCGGCGACGGTCTGCGCCTGTTGAGGCGACTCGATGCCCTCGGCGACAGCCTCGAGGCCGAGTGCGTGGCAGAGTCCGATCACCGACCGGTACAACGTCATGTCCTCGTTCGGTTCGACACCGACCGCCAGCCCGCGGTCGAGCTTGACGACTCGCACGGGCAGCGAATGCAGATAGGTCAGCGAGTTGTAGCCCGCGCCGAAATCGTCGAGCGCGACTCGCACACCGAGCGCGTCGAGTCGGGCGATCTCGGCAGCGGCTTCGGCGATATCCACGATCGGCACCGTCTCGGTGATCTCGAGCACCAACCGCGTCGGCGGTATGCCGCACCGCGCCAGCGTCCGCCGCAGTTCCTGCTCGAAGTCGAGATTGCCCAGGCGCGCCGCACCGATGTTCACATGCAGGTCGACGTCCACGCCCGCCGCCTTGAGTTCACCGCACGCCAGACTCAGCACCATGGCGTCAAGGTCGGCGCCAAGGCCGGCGGCTTCGGCTGCGGCGACGAAGGTTTCGGGCGGAATCTGTGTGCCATTTGGCGCCGTCCACCGGGCCAGTGCCTCGACGGCGACCACCGTCGCCTCCGGCAGTCGCACGATCGGTTGATAGGCGAGGCTGAAGCCATCAGGCACCGTGCCCTTCGCCCGACGCAATGCCACCGCGAAATCGGTCGATGCGCCCGAAGCGGGTCGATACACCACGGCGGTGTCCTTGCCGAGGCGCTTGCCCGCGTACATCGAGATGTCGGCTTGGCGCATCAGATCATCCGAGGACGGCATCGGCTCGTCGACACCCGTACGCACCAATCCCATGCTTGCCCGGACGCGCACCGAGGAACCGTGCACCGCGAACGGATCGCGCAGTGCCACCCGCAGTCGGTCGGCGACGACCTCCGGCGCCTCGATGTCGTCGTCGATCAGGATCGCGAACTCGTCCCCGCCGATGCGCGCGACGGTGCCGGGCTCGCGCACACAACGCTGCAGCCGCTCGCCGACGGCGCGCAGTAATTCGTCGCCCGCGGCGTGACCGAACCGATCGTTGACGTCTTTGAAGTCGTCGAGATCGACGAAGATCAGCACGAACCGCCCGTCCCGCATCGCCGAGTCGAGCCGTCGACCGAACATCAACCGGTTGGGCAGTCCGGTCAATGAATCGTGATGTACCTGGTGAGCGAGCAGACGTTGGGCGTCGACCAGTCGCTGCATCAGCAGGTGCTGCGCATGCATCGCGATGACCTGGCGGGCTGCGACAAGCAACACCAGGGCCACTGTCGACCACACCATCACGGCGGTCGGGGGCTGTCCCTGCAGCACATGGAAGGCGAACAATGCGGCGATGCCGATGAACCCGGAGTACGGCAGGACGAGTTGCGTCCAGTTCATGGCTTCGCGACTGCGTCGCGACCCGGGCTGTGGGGACCACTCGAGTACCGAGTAAGCGATCAGTAGCGGCCCGAGGACGAACCCGATGCCCGCCCACACCGCGCCGGATGTCTCGTCGACCGAGTGCAGATAGGCGACCATCCGGTCCGAGCCCGCGATCACGACGACGCCGCCGGCCAGCAGGAGGTAGTTCGTGCGATGCGGCCGGTCCGGCTGATAGCGCATGGTGATCAACGTGGCGCTGACGACCACGACTGCTTCGAGCAACGCGTAGGCAAGCGCCACGGGCGCACTGCCGGAACGCGGCACCGCGGCGCCGGCAACTGCGCCGTCGAGGCCCATGAACACCAGCAGCGAGAAGGAGGTCCCCGCCACCACGCCGTCCAGCACGTAGGTGAGCACCGAATGCTTGATTGGACCATCAGGCGGGACGGTCAATGCGCCGCTCGACCCCGCCAACACCAGCAGCGCGACGAACACGAACGTCGGCGGCAGGAAGTACGCCGTCACCGATGGCGCAGGAGCGAGGCTCACGCTGCTCGCGTCGCCAAGTACTCGCCAACATATCTCGGCGACAAGCCAACTCAGCATCCCCGCGAAGACGAACAGCCGCCAGATGCGCGACGCCCCCTGCGCTCGCAACGCGAAGACGGCGCTGCAGACCAGTCCCGCGAGACCGACACCGATTTGAAGCACGGCATCCATGGCCTGCGATGCCTGCTCACCCCAGAGACTGAGCGCATTCAGACACGTCAGCGCGACAACGGCGGCGAAGAGCCCGAGGCGCAGCTGTTGGCGCTTAACGACACCGCCTCCAATCGTGACCCTCTGACGGCGTCTCCGGCGCCCGCTGCTACCCAATATGCGGCAACGGAATCAACCTAGCAAACTCTCATGTGTCGAACCAACGCGATCATCGTCGCAACCAGCAACTTTCGGGGCACTAACCGATGCGCTCGGCCTGCCCGACCGGAACCCCCACTGCGCTGATGGCGAGTTCTGCGATGGGCGCCGGAGTGCCGTACAGATGCCCCTGAGCAAGACCGCACCCTGCGGCAGCGATCGTCTGCGCCTGAGCAGACGTCTCGATGCCCTCGGCGATCACGTCCAGATCGAGGGCGTCGCACAATCCGATGACGGACCGATAGAGCGTGACATCGCGATGACGTTCGGCACCCACGGCCAGACTCCGGTCGAGTTTGACGATCTGCACGGGTAGGGCGTGCAGGTACATCAGTGAGTTGTAACCCGTGCCGAAGTCATCCAACGCCACTTTGACGCCGAACTCGTTCAACCGTTCGATCTGCGCTGCAGCGCCGGCCAGATCGACGATGGGCACCGTCTCGGTGATCTCCAGAACCAGCTGCGTCGGCGGTATCCCGTGTCGCGTGAGCGTGCGCAGAACCTGCTGCTCGAAACCAGCGTTGCCGAGCCGGGCTCCCCCGATGTTCACATAGAGAACAAGGTCGATGCCGGCCCGCTTCACTTCCTCACATGCCAGGTCGAGCACCATGGCGTCGAGCGTGGCCCCCAACCCGGCTGCTTCGGCCGCGGCGACGAACGTCTCGGGCGGAAGCTCGATGCCGTTGGGGGCATTCCACCTCGCGAGCGCCTCGACACCCTGCGGCGCCCCATCCGGCACGCGCACGACAGGCTGATAGACGAGTTGAAAGCCGGCAGGCACGCCGCCATCGGCCTTGCGCAGCACGGTCGGGAAGTCCGCTGTCAGGTCGGAAGTCGGCTGATAGACGACCGCGGTGTCCTTGCCCAGTCGTTTGCCCGCGTACATCGACAGATCGGCCTGCCGCATCAGGTCGTCGGGCGACGGTGACGGTTCGTCGACGGCGGGCCGGACGACACCCATGCTGGCCCGGATGCGTACCGAGGACCCGTGCACCGCGAACGGTTCTCGCAGCGCCACGCGAAGACGGTCCGCGACGACCTCTGGTTCCTCTTGTTCCCCGTCGACGAGGATGGCGAACTCGTCGCCGCCGATACGCGCGACGGTGTCGGGTTCGGCGACACACCGCAGGAGCCGCTCGCCGACCGCGCGGAGCAGTTCGTCACCGGCGGCGTGCCCGAACCGATCGTTGACGTCTTTGAAGTCGTCGAGGTCGACGAAGATCAGCACGAAGCGGTTGCCGCGCATCACCTCGTCGAGCCGCTGCGCGAAGAGCAATCGGTTGGGAAGTCCGGTCAGCGAGTCGTGGTGAACCTGGTGCGCCAGCCGACGCTGGGTGTCGTAGAGCCGATACGTCAATCTCCGCTGCGCCCGCATGGCGACCACCTGCCGAACTGCCACGAGCAGAACCATCAGCCCCGTTGCCCCGACGGCAATCGGATCCAGACGCTGGTCGCTGAGCACGTGGAAGGCGAACAGGACTGCCACCCCGAGGAATCCGGCGTAGGGCAGCGCCAGCTGCACGAGTTCCAACGCGTTGTCGCTTCGGCGTATGGCGGTGCCGGAATGCCGAAAATCGAGTAGACCGTACCCGACCAAAACCGGGGCCAGGACGAAGCCGATGCCGCCCCACAATTCGCCGCCCTCGCCGACCGTGTTGCCGAGATAGACGACGAGTCGGTCCGCCGTGGCGGCCAGCACGCCTCCCGTGGCCAACAGAAGATAGTTGAGACGGTAGGGCCGACTCGGAAGGTAGGTCATCGCGACCGCCACCGCGACGATGACGACCAGGACTTCGAGCAGCCAATAGGCGAATGACGCCGTAGGAGTGCCCATGCGGTCCGGCGCAGTGCCACGTACGGCGCCCGATCCGGCAAGGGCAACCAGGATCGAGAAAGACAGCGCCGCCACCAGAGCGTCGAGCACGGTGGTCACCGGCGAGTTCCGGATGGCGCGGTCCGGCCGACCGCGAAGGCCCCCGCCTGCGCGAACCAGGAGAAGTGTCGTCACCAGGCCGCACAACAGCGCGACGAAGTACGCGACAACCCCGGGGGTGGGAAGCACGCCGGTTTTCCTCCCGGCATCCGACCACATCCAGAAGTACTGGCCGAGCATCCAACCGGCGATTGACGCGACCGCGGTCAGCCGCCACCACCTCGACAGGCCACTGGTTCGCCACGCCATGATCAGCGCGCAGAGGATCGCGCCGCTTCCAGCGGTCAGTTGCATCAGCCCGTACACCAGGCGGGAAACGTCCTGACCCCACAGTGCCAAGGCATTCACCACCGCCACGACGAGGACCACGGCAAAGACGGCGGCAAAGAGAACTAGGCGCGGCTTGTCGCCCTTGACTAGCACCCCGTCTCCTTACGCTGGTCGGCGGACGGCGTCCTGAATTGCCACGACGCGCAACGCTCGCAGCTCACACAGTACCTAGAACATGCCCGATTCAGATGAATCTAGCAAACTTGGGCCGACTATCCGGCGGTGATCATGGCCACGGCCGCCACCGCGAGGACCATCCCGGTGACCTGCCAACGGGTCACCCGCTCACGCAGTACCACGATCGCCAGCAACACTGTCGCTGCCGGGTACAGCGACATCAGCACCCCGGCGAGCGATAGCAGGGCCGCCTGCAGCGCAAACAACATCGCGATGTTGGCGCCGGTATCGAGCAGCGCAGCGAGCACGGCGAGCTTCAGCGGGGCGCCTGACGGCGGGCGCAACGCGCCGCTGACGGCGGCGATCACGACCACCAGAACCGTCGCCGATGCTCGGGCGAAGACCAGCGGCCACAGATTGGCCTCCGCAGGCGCCTGATCGATCAGCACGAAGTTCAGGCCGAACGCGACCCCCGATCCGACCGTCAACCAGGCCACCGTCTTGGTGAATGTGTGCGTTGTGCCGTCGTTGTCGGGAGCTTCCCGGCTGACCAGCACCACCGCGGTCAACGCCACGACGACCCCGCACCCGGCGATCAGGCCGGGCTGCTCCCCCAACGCCAGACCCACGCCCACCGGCAGCGCCGCCACCAGCACCGCCGTCAGCGGCGACACGACCGAGATCGGTCCCGCGCCGAGTGCCGCGTAGAACCACCACACCCCGAGGGCCTGAGACACTCCGCACAGCGCGCCCCAGAGCACGGCACCCTGCGATACCTCACCGCCGACCGCGAGTGCCAATGCGGTCAGCAGCACCAACGCGATCGGGTAGGACACCAGCACGACCCGCAGCGCGGCGACCCGTCGTGACGCGATGCCGCCGACGAAGTCACTGACGCCGTAGCCCAGCGCCGATGCCAGCGCGTAGGCCGGGCCCTCCAGCGGGCCGATCAGGTCATGCCTTTGGCGCGACGACCCAACTCGCGGGTGATCTCGCGCTGGGCGTCGCGACGCGCCAGATCCTGGCGCTTGTCGCGCGCTTCCTTACCCCGGGCCAGTGCCAACTCCACTTTCACCTTGCCGTCGGAGAAGTACAGCGACAGCGGCACCAGCGTCAGGTTGCCGTCGCGAATCTTGCCGACCAGCGTGTCGATCTGGCTGCGGTGCAACAGAAGTTTGCGGTTGCGCCGTGGCGGGTGGTTGGTCCAGGTGCCGTGGTGATACTCCGGGATGTGGAGATTGCGCAGCCAGACCTCGCCGTCGTCGACGGTGGCGAACGCGTCGGCGAGAGACGCCTGGCCGTCGCGCAGGCTCTTCACTTCGGTACCCACCAGCTGGATGCCGGCTTCGTAGGTGTCGAGAATCGAATAGTTGTGCCGCGCTCTGCGATTGGTCGCGACAATTTTGTTGTTGGATTTTCCGGTGTCGGCTGCGGAGCCTGATTTTCTGGCCATGGCTATCTTCGAACGTAGAGGCGCAGCGTGACATAAGCCGTGACACCGGCCATCGCAACGCCGACGAACAGCAGGATCGGTGCGATGTAGAGGATGTCGGCGTAGTCGATTCTGGCGATCAGATTGGCTTGGTAGAACTGGTTCAACGCGTTCTCGAGGAACAGCGCGCGCACCGCGATGAGGCCGAGGATCGATATCGCCACACCGATGAATGCCGCCAGCATCGCCTCGACGAGGAACGGCAACTGCGTGTACCAGCGACTCGCGCCCACCAGTCGCATGATGCCGATCTCGGTGCGACGCGTGTACGCGGCGACCTGAACCATGTTGGCGATCAACAGCACTGCGCCGACCGCCTGCACCAACGCCACGGCGAACGCCGCATTCGACAAGCCGTCGAGCACTGCGAAGAGACGGTCGATCAAGTCCTTCTGGTTGAGCACGTTGAGTACGCCGGGTCTGCCGACCATCGCGTCGTCGAAGTCCTTGTGCTGCTCGGGATCGTTGAGTTTCACGACGAATGACGCCGGAAATGCTTCCCGTCCCGCGACATCCCGGTACTGCGGGAACTTCCTGATCGCGTCGTCGTAGGCCTGGTCGCGGTTGAGAAACCGCACCGACCGCACGTCGTCGCGGTCCTCGATCTGTTGACGCAGGGCCTGGCACGGGTCGGCGTCGCAGGTCGGATCGTTGGCCGAGACATCGTTGGTCAGAAAGACCTGGCTCTCCACGCGATCCAGATAGATGTCGCGCGACTGGTCGGCCAGGCGCACCACCAGGAGCCCACCGCCGAACAAGCCGATCGAGATCGCGGTGGTCAGGATCATCGCAACCGTCATCGTGACGTTGCGACGGAACCCGGTCAGAACCTCATTGATCAGGAAGCCGAAGCGCACTAGCGATCCATTCCGTAGACGCCACGCTGCTCGTCGCGAACCAGCCTGCCGAGTTCGAGTTCGACGACGCGCTGGCGCATCGAGTCGACGATGTGATGGTCGTGGGTGGCCATCAGCACCGTCGTGCCGGTGCGGTTGATCCGCTCGAGCAGATCCATGATGTCCTTACTGGTTTCGGGGTCCAGGTTGCCCGTGGGTTCGTCGGCGAGCAGGACCAGCGGCCGGTTGACGAAGGCGCGGGCGATCGCGACGCGCTGTTGCTCGCCGCCGGACAGCTCGCCGGGCAACCGGTTGGCCTTGCCGGACAGGCCGACCATCTCCAGCACGTCGGGCACCACACGGTTGATCACCTCCGCGCGCTTGCCGATGACCTCCAGCGCGAAGGCGACGTTCTCGAACACCGACTTCTGCTGCAACAGCCGGAAATCCTGGAAGACGCACCCGATCACCTGGCGCAGACCGGGGATGTGGCGGCCGGGCAGCTTGTTGACGTGGAACTTGGACACCCGGATGTCGCCGGCCGACGGTTGTTCTTCGGCGAGCAGCAGCCGCATGAACGTCGACTTGCCCGAGCCCGACGGTCCGATCAGGAAGACGAACTCACCCTTGTCGATCTTGAGCGACACATTGTCGAGGGCAGGTCTGCCCGACGACTTGTACTGCTTGCTGACACGGTCGAGGGTGATCATCACGGCTCGCCAGTGTAGCGGTGAACGGTCATGCGGCTAGCTGGGCGGAGCCGTGGTCGCCGGCGTCGTTTGAGGGCCGAACGGCGCAGCGGTGGTCGGGGGCAACGACGTCGTCGGCGTCAGCGTCTGCGTCTCCGGCGGCAGCGGACCGAAACCGTCCGGGTCGACCACGGTCGTTGTCGGCGTCGGCGAAGTCGTCGGGGTCGTCGTCGTGGTGGGACTGGTGGGCGTCGTGGTGGTCGGCGGCGTCGTCGTCGTGGTGTACACCGGTTCTTTCGGCCTGCGCACATTCGTGCGCGGCACCCAGGTGTAGTTCGGATCGGGCACGAAGCCGGGCGGTACGACAGCCGCAGGCGGTGGCGCCGGCGCGGGCGGCTCGGGCTGGAAATTCTGGTGCACCCAGAACAGCGCGATGAACGCGACGACGAGCACCAGCGTCGAGATGCGCATGCGACCGAATTTGGCCGTCACCCAGGATTTCATTTCGTCTGCTCCGTGCCCGCCCGCTCCTCGCGCGAGCGCTCGTCGGCCGGACCCTGGGTCTCGGCCTCAGCGCCGCCCGCGGTCGCGGGATGCACGATGGCCTCGACCATCGGGGCCGCGGTGCCGTCGTGCAGCGACACGATGCCCGCGCGACGGAGCGCGCGCAGCACCAGGATGCGGATGCGCCTGCCCACCTCGAACTGCTTGCCGGGCAGCGTGCGGGCGACCATCCGCAGATTCACGGTGTCCAGTTCGATGCTTTCCACACCCATCAGTTGCGGTGCGTCGAGCAGCAGATCCTTCAGCGCCGGGTCCTCGATCGCGCTCTCGGCGACCTCGTGCAGCAGGTCGTTGACGACGTTGAGGTCGGCGGCAGCAGGCACCGGGATGTCGATGACGGCACGCGCCCAGTCCTTCGACAGGTTCACCGACTTCACGATCTGCCCGTTGGGAATGGTGAACATCTCGCCTTCGGCGGACCGCAGCTTGGTGACGCGCAGGGTGACGTCGACGACGGTGCCGTCGGCGGGAGCCGCGATGCCCGCGACGGTTAGCGACACTAGGTCACCGAAGCCGTACTGCTTCTCGGTGATGATGAAGAAACCGGCCAACAGATCCTGCACCAGCCGCTGCGCGCCGAAACCGAGCGCCGCGCCGAGCACGGCGGCGGGGGCGACCAGCGATCCGATCGGGATGGCAAGGATGTCGGTCACTTCGACCGCCACGATGACGAAAAGCAGCGCCACCGACACCCAGGAGATCACCGAGGCAACGGCCTGGCGATGCTTGGCGCTTTCGGTGCGGACCAGCTGGTCACTGGACTGGTATTCGGCGTCGATCCGGCGGACGACCCGGCGCGCCCCCCAGTTGATGAACCGGGCCGCGAGCAGGCCGCCGATCAGCAGCAGCCCGATGGGCACACCGCGCTCGAGGATCCAGGAGCCGACATTGCCGTCCCAGAAGCCGCTCCAGCGGTCCCCCAGGGATAGGGCGATCAGATTGCTATTCGTCATCTCGTCTGTTGCGCCAACGGATCCCGGCCTCGAGGAACCCGTCGATGTCTCCGTCCAGTACTGACGCCGGATTACCGACTTCGTGTTCGGTGCGCAGGTCTTTGACCATCTGGTACGGGTGCAACACATAAGAACGCATCTGGTTGCCCCACGAACTGCCGCCGTCGCCCTTCAACGCGTCGAGTTCGGCACGTTCTTCTAACCGCTTGCGCTCCAATAACTTTGCCTGGAGAACCCGCATCGCCGAGACCTTGTTCTGCAATTGCGACTTCTCGTTCTGGCAGGTGACCACGATACCGGTCGGGATGTGGGTGAGTCGAACCGCGGAGTCGGTGGTGTTCACCGACTGACCGCCCGGGCCGCTCGACCGGTACACGTCGACCCGCACGTCACCTTCCGGGATGTCGATGTGGTCGGTGGTTTCGGTGACGGGCAGCACCTCGACTTCGGCGAAGGAAGTCTGCCTGCGGCCCTGGTTGTCGAACGGGCTGATCCGCACCAGCCGATGCGTGCCCTGCTCGACCGAGAGCGTGCCGTAGGCGAACGGTGCGTGCACCGCGAAGGTGGCGCTCTTGATGCCCGCCTCTTCGGCGTAGGAGGTGTCGTAGACCTCGACGGGGTACTTGTGCTGCTCGGCCCAGCGGATGTACATCCGCATCAGCATCTCGGCCCAGTCGGCGGCGTCGACCCCGCCCGCGCCGGAACGGATGTTGACCAAGGCCTCGCGTTCGTCGTACTCGCCGGACAGCAGCGTGCGGACCTCCATGGCCTCGATGTCCTCACGCAGCTGCTTGAGTTCGGCGTCGGCTTCGGCCAGCGCTTCGGTGCCGCTGGCACCTCCTTCTTCGTCGGCCATCTCGTAAAGGACGGGCAGGTCGTCGAGACGCTGGCGCAGTTCCTCCACGCGGCGCAGCTCACCTTGCGTGTGCGACAACTCGCTGGTGACCTTCTGCGCACGGGCCTGGTCGTCCCACAGATTGGGGTCGGAGGCCTCCTGCTCGAGCTTCTCGATGCGCACGCGCAGCCCCTCGACGTCGAGCACCCGCTCCACCGTGGTCAGGGTGGAGTCGAGGGCGGCGAGGTCGGCTTGACGGTCAGGATCCACGGGAGTTCAGGGTACCGTCCCGATTTCCCGGCGCGTTTCGCGTTGACGTGCGACTTCGCCCGGAGTTACCCCGATCGACGGCGTCCGCCGTTTAGCATCGGGTTCGTAACCAGCCCGGCGACGACGCGGCAGCCCCTTGCGCGTGGCCGGGCGCGATAGATGTGCCTATCAGAAGGTTCGAAGAATGCGCCCTTACCACGTGGCGATCGTCGGCTCAGGACCCTCGGGTTACTTCGCCGCGGCGTCGCTTCTGAAATTCGCCGATGCTGACGACGACGCCGATGTGCGCGTCGACATGCTCGAGATGCTGCCCACGCCCTGGGGATTGGTGCGCTCCGGCGTGGCGCCCGACCATCCGAAGATCAAGTCGATCAGCGCGCAGTTCGAGAAGACCGCACTCGACCCGCGGTTCCGGTTCTTCGGCAACATCGTGGTCGGCGACCACGTGCACGCCGCCGAACTGGCCGAGCGCTACGACGCCGTGATCTACGCGGTGGGCGCCCAGTCCGACCGGTCGTTGGGCATCCCCGGGGAGGATCTTCCCGGCAGCGTCGCGGCTGTCGACTTCGTCGGCTGGTACAACGCGCACCCTCACTTCGAAGACATGACCCCCGACATCTCGAGCGGTCGCGCCGTCGTGGTCGGCAACGGCAACGTCGCCCTGGATGTCGCGCGGATCCTTGTCACCGACCCCGAGGTGCTGGCGGCCACCGACATCGCCGACCACGCGTTGCAGTCGCTGCACGACCGCGGCGTCGAGGAGGTGCTCATCATCGGCCGCCGCGGACCGCTGCAGGCCCCGTTCACCACGTTGGAACTGCGTGAACTCGGCCACCTCGAGGGATTGGGCGACGTCGACGTGATCGTCGACCCGGCCGATTTCGCCGACATCACCGACGAGGACCTCGAGGCCGCGAGCAAGACGGTGCGCAACAACATCAAGGTGCTGCGCGGCTACGCCGAACGTGAGGTCACCGGGGCCAAGCGGCGCATCGTGTTCCGGTTCTGCACGTCACCGATCGAGATCAAGGGCGACGGTCGCGTCGAATCAATCGTGTTGGGGCGCAACGAACTCGTCGACGACAACGGACGCGTCGCGGCCAAGGACACCGGCGAGCGCGAAGAGGTGTCCGCCCAGCTGGTGGTGCGCGCGGTCGGCTATCGCGGCGTGCCGACGCCCGGCCTGCCGTTCG
Organism: Mycobacterium deserti; assembly: GCF_025345615.1. Lineage (GTDB taxonomy): Bacteria > Actinomycetota > Actinomycetes > Mycobacteriales > Mycobacteriaceae > Mycobacterium > Mycobacterium deserti. The sequence goes on along the minus strand of NZ_JAODWD010000005.1, from coordinate 431,177 downwards.
ACGACCGCAGCGGCACGATCCCGCACGCCGGCGGTCGCGTCGAAGGCAGCCGCAATGAGTACGTGGTCGGCTGGATCAAGCGCGGCCCCACGGGTGTCATCGGCAGCAACAAGAGTGACTCCCAGGAAACCGTCGACACGCTGTTGGCCGATCTGCGTGGCGCCGCACTGCCCGAGCGCGAGCCGGACCACTCCGACAAGATCGCCGAGTGGTTGGTTGAGCGTCAGCCCAAAGTCGTCACCGACGACCATTGGAAGCTGATCGACGAGCACGAGAAGTCAGCGGGTGAACCGCACGGCAGGCCACGGGTGAAACTGACCAGCGTCGCCGACCTGCTGCGCATCGGGCACGGCTAGGCGCCAGTCGGTGTCAGATGGCCATCCGTTGGCCGTCTGTCCCATGCCAGGCATCGACGGCATCCTGCAAGGGCAGGTCGAGCGCGTTGCAGAGCCCGATCACCGTGCCGAAGCTCGGGCTTGGCATCCGTCCGACCTCGATCTTGCGCAGTGTCTCCGGTGAGATACCGGCGCTGCGAGCGATCACCTCGGGGTCGCGACCGGCTCGAGCCGTCCGCATCAGCGCACCGAGACGTTGCCCCGCTCTCACCTGCTCCGGACTCAGGGGTACCCGCACCATGCCGGTCAGCATAGCCGGTATTCAAATACCGGCAGTGGTAATGTCGCGACGGTATAAAAATACCGACACCGACGAGGGCCGAACATGATCGAACTCAAGACTGCCAACGAAATCGCCAAGATGGCGGTGACCGGCGAATTCGTTGCTGACACGCTGGCGACGCTGTCGATCGAGGCCCAGCCGGGGGTGAACCTGTTGCAACTCGAGCAGCACGCGCGCGAACTGATCGCCGAACGCGGTGCGACCTCGTGCTACTGGGATTACGCGCCGTCGTTCGGCCGCGGTCCGTTTCGGAATGTCATCTGCCTGTCGGTCAACGATGCTGTCCTGCACGGTCTTCCCCATGACTACGTGCTGCGTGACGGCGACGTGTTGAGTCTGGACTTCGCGGTGTCGATCGACGGTTGGGTTGCTGATTCTGCGGTCACGGTCATCGTCGGTGACAGCGCCGAACCCGCCGACAGAGCCCTGATCGAGTCGACGCGAAAAGCCCTCGACGCAGGTATCGCCGCAGCGGTGCCCGGCGGCCGGCTCGGCGACATCTCCGCCGCCATCGGCGACGTGGCGACCGAGGCGGGATATCGCGTCAACGCCGAATTCGGCGGTCATGGACTGGGCCGCACCATGCACGAGGACCCCCACGTGGCCAATCGCGGGCGCCGTGGGCGCGGACTGCTGCTGCGGCCGGGCATGACCCTGGCGCTTGAACCGTGGTGGGCACGAGGCAGTGATCGTCTGGTGATGGATGCCGACGGCTGGACGCTGCGCTCGGCTGATGGGTCGAACACCGCGCATTGTGAGCACACCATCGCCATCACCGAGAGCGGACCGCGTGTGCTCACCCCGTCGCGATGTGCCCAGCAGACGAATTGACGGAGCCGCGGTCGGGTGCCGCAGCGACTCCGCTCGCCTAGTGGACGTGCGGCGGCTGATTCGGCGGCGGCGGTCCCGGTGGGGGTGGAAGTGGGGCGTCGGGCGGCGCGAAGTTCCAGTTGTCGGGGTTCTTCGGCGAATACACGACGTCGATCAGCTGGCCCATCGTCGGCCAGTTGTCCGGGTTGACGACCATGCGCTGGTACACCACATGTTCGTTGACGGTCGGACCGTTGATCACGCCGGTGATCGTCACGAACTGCTCTGCGGCGTCCTCGCCTCTCGGGCTGACGCCGGTGACCAGCATGGTGCCCGGCACCCAGTCAGAGCCCATGCCGCCCATTCCACGCCGCCGCCTGATCCATGGCGCGGCCAACAGGAAGAGCGCACCGATCAGCACCACCAGCACAAGGAGTTCAAACACACGGCCATGGTAGGACTGCAGCCATGGGATCGGTCGCCGACGACGTTTCGCTTGCGCTGCAACTGGCCGATGAGGCCGATGCGCTGACGATGGACCGCTTCGGCGCGCTCGATCTGAACGTCGACACCAAACCCGACCTCACCCCGGTCACCGATGCCGACCGCAACGTGGAGTCGGCGCTGCGCACCACACTGTCCGCGCAGCGTCCCGACGATCCGGTGCTCGGCGAAGAATACGGCGGCACAGCAACTTTCACGGGCAGACAGTGGGTGATCGACCCGATCGACGGCACCAAGAACTTCGTCCGCGGTGTGCCGGTGTGGGCGACACTGATCGCACTGCTGCGCGACGGGGTTCCGGTGGCGGGGGTGATCAGCGCGCCGGGCTTGCAGCGGCGATGGTGGGCCGGTGAGGGCCTTGGCGCGTTCATGGCCGTGAGTGGGGCGGCACCTCGCAGGATCGAGGTGTCGTCGGTCGCCGACCTGGAGTCGGCGAGCCTGTCGTTGTCCAGCCTCGACGGCTGGGCCAAGCGCGGATTGCGCGACCGCCTGATCGACCTCACCGATGCCGTGTGGCGCGTGCGCGGCTTCGGCGACTTCTGGTCCTACTGCCTGGTGGCAGAGGGCGCGGTCGACATCGCGGCGGAACCCGAGGTCTCGCTGTGGGATCTCGGTGCGCTCGACATCCTGATCCGCGAAGCCGGTGGCGCATTCACCAGCCTCGACGGCGCGGCAGGCCCGCACGGCGGCAGTGCTGTGGCCACCAACGGCCACCTGCACGATGCGGTGCTGAGCAGTCTCGACCCGGCGTAGCGTTGACCGCGGAGTCTGTGAACTTCATAACAAGGGCGGGCAGACCTTACTGCTGAGTCAGTTCCTACCTTACTCTGGAGTCAGTTAGGCGTGTGCGCACGTCCCATCACCGATCGAGGCAGCTGACATGACCAACACCCGGCCGTCGAAAAACGGCTCCTCCTTTGCCAAGCGCACCGACAAGCAGAGCGCCGTCGGTCTGCAGAAGCACAAGCGCTCTCCCACCGACATCGGGCTCGCGCTGGTCACTCCGCTGGTCGGCCAGGAGTTCTTGGACCGGTACAACCTGCGTGACCCGCTCAACCGCGGACTCAAATACGGCGTCAAGCAGGTGTTCTCCGTCGTCGGCGCGGCCAACCGGCAATTCAAGAAGGCGTCCGGCTCGCCGAGCGGGCCCACGCGTCTGAAGAAGAGCGGCGCCGACTACTTCGACCTGACTCCCGACGACGAGCAGAAGATGATCGTTGAGACGGTCACCGAGTTCGCCGACGAGGCCATCCGGCCCGCCGCCCGCGAGTCCGACGAATCTGCGCACTATCCCACCGATCTCGTCGCCAAGGCTTCCGAACTCGGCATCACCGCGATCAACGTGCCCGAGGACTTCGAGGGCATCGCGGCGCATCGGGCGGCCGTCACCAACGTTCTGGTCGCCGAGGCGCTGGCTTACGGCGACATGGGACTGGCGTTGCCGATCCTCGCGCCCGCTGGTGTCGCGTCGGCCCTGACGCACTGGGGCAGCGCCGATCAGCAGGCAACCTACCTAAAGGAATTCGCCGGCGAGAACGTGCCGCAGGCGTGTGTGGCCGTCGCCGAGCCGCAGCCGTTGTTCGATCCGACCGCGCTCAAGACCACGGCGGTGCGCACACCCAGCGGTTACCGTCTCGACGGGATCAAGTCACTGGTGCCCGCGGCGGCGGACGCCGAATTATTCGTCGTCGCAGCGCAACTCAACGGGAAGCCGGCGATGTTCATCGTCGAGTCGTCGTCGAAGGGGCTGAGCGTCACGCCCGATCCCGGCATGGGTGTGCGCGCGGCGGCGCTGGGCCAGGTCACGCTGGACGGGGTGACGGTGCCGCTGTCGGCCCGACTGGGCGAAGACGGTGCCGGCGACGAGGACTACTCCGAAGCCATCGCATTATCGAGGCTGGGTTGGGCTGCGCTGGCAGTCGGCACTTCGCATGCGGTGCTCGACTACGTGGTCCCTTATGTCAAGGAGCGCAGAGCGTTCGGTGAGCCGATCGCGCACCGTCAGGCCGTGGCGTTCATGTGCGCCAACATGGCGATCGAGTTCGACGGACTCCGGTTGATCACCTGGCGCGGCGCCTCGCGTGCCGATCAGGGCCTGCCGTTCACCCGAGAAGCGGCGCTGGCCAAGCGGATGGCCACCGACAAGGGCATGCGGATCGGCCTGGACGGTGTTCAATTGCTCGGCGGCCACGGATACACCAAGGAGCATCCCGTCGAGCGTTGGTATCGGGATCTGCGTGCGATCGGCGTCGCCGAGGGCGTCGTGGTGATCTGACCGAGTCGTCCTTACCTATACCGAAAGTCGAATCATGGCAATCAATTTGGAACTGCCCCGCAAGCTGGAAGCAGTGATCGAGAAGGCGCATCAGGGTGCCGCCGAGATGTTGCGGCCGATCTCGCGCAAGTGGGACCTTCGTGAACACGAGTACCCCGTCGAGTTGGACACCCTTGCCACCTTGTTCGAGGGCATCCAGGACGCCAAGGCCTTCGCTTTCGCCGGCGCCGAGGCGTTCCGCGACGGCACCGAACCCAAGGACGTCAACCACAACGGCGCCAACATGTCGGCTGTTCTGAACGTGATGGAAATCAGTTGGGGCGACGTGGCGTTAATGCTGTCAGTACCGCGCCAGGGACTCGGAAATGCCGCGATCTCGAGTGTGGCGACCCCCGAGCAGTTGGACCTCCTGGGCAAGGACGTGTGGGCTGCGATGGCGATCACCGAGCCGGACTTCGGCTCGGACTCGGCGGCGGTGTCGACCACGGCCAAGCTCGACGGCGACGAATATGTGATCAACGGCGAGAAGATCTACGTCACAGCGGGTTCGCGGGCCACCCATATCGTGGTGTGGGCGACGCTGGACAAGACGCTCGGCCGCGCGGCGATCAAGTCGTTCATCGTGCCACGCGAGCACCCCGGGGTCACCATCGAACGGCTCGAGGACAAGCTCGGCATCAAGGCGTCCGACACCGCCGCGATTCGCTTCGACAATGTCCGGATTCCGCAAGCGAATCTGCTCGGCAGCCCGGAGATTCAAATGGACAAGGGCTTTGCCGGGGTCATGGAGACCTTCGACAACACCCGGCCGGTCGTCGCCGCGATGGCCGTCGGTATCGCTCGCGCCGCGCTCGAGGAACTGCGCAAAATCCTCACCGCGGCCGGGGTCGAGATCTCCTATGACAAGCCGTCGCACGCGCAGAGCGCGCCCGCGGCCGATTTCCTTCGGATGGAATCGGATTGGGAGGCGGCGTACCTGCTGATGGTGCGTTCCGCGTGGCAGGCAGACAACGACATTCCCAATTCCAAGGAAGCCTCGATGGGCAAGGCCAAAGCCGGCCGCGTCGCCAGCGATATCACGCTGAAGGCCGTCGAACTTGCCGGAACCGTCGGCTATTCGGAGCAGACACTGCTGGAGAAGTGGGCCCGCGACAGCAAGATCCTGGACATCTTCGAAGGCACCCAGCAGATTCAGCTGCTGGTGGTGGCTCGCCGCCTGCTCGGTTTATCGTCGTCCGAATTGAAGTAGTCGTCGCGGCGACGGCTCAGAACCCGTCCTTCACGACGACGCGGGTTCGGCCGGTGACGCCGCCGCCGATGATCGTGCGCAGGGTCTCCGGTGCTGCGAGCACCGACACGTCTGCGGTGAGGTCGTCGAGGTGGCGCGGCTTGAGCTCGTCTTCGAGCTGACGCCAAACCTCGCGGCGGGCGGCGATCGGCAACTGCACCGAATCGATACCGGCCAAGGTGACCCCGCGCAGGATGAACGGATGCACGGTGGTGGGCAGGTCTGCAGACCCTGCTAGCCCCGACACCGCCGCCACACCTCCGTAATTGAGCGTGCTGAGCGCGTAGGCGAGCGGGGTGCCGCCGACGCAGTCGACCACCGCGGCCCAGTTGGACTTGCCGAGGGCTCGCACCTTCTCGCCTTCCCCGGGCACCCGGCCGATCACCTGCGTTGCGCCGAGCTGCATCAGCCAGTCCTGCGCGTCCTCCTTGCCCGTCGACGCCACCACCTCGTAGCCGAGCGCGGCCAGCAGATCCACACTGATGCTGCCGACGCCGCCGGTCGCGCCGGTGACCAACACCGGACCGTCCTCCGGATTGATGCCGTGCGTGCGGACCGCGTTGACGCTCATCGCGGCGGTGAAGCCCGCGGTGCCGATGGCCGCTGCCTCGGCGGTCGACAGTTGATCGAGCTTGACCAGATAGTCGGCCGGGTACCGGGCGGTTTCGGCGTAGCCCCCGTGGCGACCGGTGCCGATGTCGTATCCGTGGGCGACGACGCGGTCCCCCACCGCGAAGTCAGCAGCGGTGCTCTTGGTGACCGTGCCGGCGACGTCGATGCCCGGAATCAGCGGATAGGAGCGCGCCACACCGCCTTTCGGCGTCACCGCAAGAGCGTCCTTGTAGTTGATGCCGCTGTAGTCGACGGCGATCTCGACGTCACCTTCGGGCAGGAAGGTCTCGTCGACCTCCTCGTGCTGGAGGGTGATCGAGCCCTCGGAGTCCTGATGTGCGACCAGTGCGTTGATTGCGACCATGACGGCCATTGTTCACCAACGCAAAAGTCCCCGAACACTCGCGCGTTCGGGGACCTTCGCTCGATCGTCAGCCGAGGTAGGAGATGAGGTCAGGCTTCATCTGCTGAAGCTGCTGGCCCCAGTACTCCCAGCTGTGGGTGCCGTACGGCGGGAAGTTGAAGACACCGTTCGAACCGCCGGCGGCGACGTATTGCTCCTGGAACGTGATGTTCGTGCGGATCGTCAGCCCCTCGAGGAACTCGGCGGGCAGGTTCGCGCCGCCCAGCTCGTTGGGCTTGCCGTTGCCGCAGTACACCCAGAGCCGAGTACCGTTGGCCACCAGCTGCGGGATCTGCACCATCGGATCGTTGCGCTTCCAGGCAGAGTTCGGGTCCTCGGTGGGGCCCCACATGTCGTTGGCCTTATAGCCGCCCGCGTCGCCCATCGCCATGTTGATCAGGAACGGCCACTGGCCCTCGGACGGGTTGAGGAACGCCGACAGCGCCCCGGCGTAGATGAATTGGTCGGGATGGTAGACCGACAGGATCATCGCCGAGTTGCCCGACATCGACAGGCCCACCGCGGCGTTGCCGGTTGTCGACACCCCGCGGTTGGCGGACAGCCATTGCGGCAGTTCGGAGGTCAGGAACGTCTCCCATTTGTAGGTCTGGCACCCGTTCTTGCCGCAGGCGGGCTGGTACCAGTCGCTGTAGAAGCTGGACTGCCCGCCGACCGGCAAGACCAGCGACAGCGGGGTGTCGTAGAACCACTCGAAGGCCTGGGTCTCGAGGTCCCAGCCGTTGAAGTCGTCGCGGGCGCGCAGACCGTCGAGCAGGTACACCGCCTGGGACCCGGTGCCCTTCTGGAACTGGACCTTGATGTCGCGGCCCATGGAGGGTGAGGGCACCATCAGGTATTCCACCGGAAGGCCCGGCCGAGAGAAGGCCCCGGCGGTGGCTGACCCTCCGGTGAGACCGACTACGCCAGGCAGGAGAGCCGCTGCGAAGGCGGCGACCGCGAACCGGCGCGCCCAGGGGCCACGAATCTTGTCAATGAGCCACATACTGCAAATTCCGTCCATCTTCCGGTTTCCGGGGTACAGGTTTCCCGTGATCGAGCGATCACCACCAGCAGCGCAGCGTCTTTCTTGACTGTGCCGCTCGTGTGTCCGCTCGACTGAGCCCGGTGGCCGTCGCACGGACCGAGAAAATTTCAGTTGTCGCGTGTGCAGTAAATCACGTGGCCAGCGATTGAGGAATCGTGACTGACATTGATTGGCGGATCTGCGCCAATCGAAATATTGGTCGGCGTCATTTCTTTGCCTTTACAAATCTCTTTGATTCGTAATCTCTTGTTGGCCGCAATCGGTGGGCATCGTCGTACGCTCGGGTCATGGCAAACGCCCGCGCGCACCGGCTGAGCGTGGACGACTGGATCCAGGCCGGGTACGCGATCCTCGCCGAGGAAGGCATCAAAGCGCTGAAAATCGACCGCTTGTGCGGCCGCCTCGGCGTGACCAAGGGCAGCTTCTACTGGCACTTCACCGATATGGCCAGTTACCGCAGCGCGTTGATCGACGCATGGGGCCAGCTGCTCGACGAGGACCGGCGCGACTTCGGCAGACCCACCGACGCGTCGCCACGCGAACGGCTATCGCAAATGATGACGTCGTTCATCAATGCCCGGCAGTGGACACTCGAGCGCGCGATGCGCGAGTGGGCCCGCACAGACGAAGCGGTCGCGGCCAGCGTGCGCGCGGCTGACCAACGGGTTTTGACGGCGGTGCGCCAGGCCTTCGTCGACGCCGGGTTCGACGCCGAGGAAGCCGCGCTGCGCGCCAACGCCACCTTCGCCGCGGGCATCGGCTTTCTCCACCTATCTGGGTCCAAACCCAGTGAGCGCGGCGCCGACGCGCGGGAACGCTTCCTCGAACTGATGCTCACGCGCTGAGACTGCATGCTCGGCGGCAATGCTGTCCGTACAAAAAAGTATGTTAGCGTGCCCGCATGGTTGCGTCCGCCATGACCACGATGAGCGGTGTCAGTGCGATCAGCGAACAGTTCGTCGCCAACCTGGGTCACCGGGCCCGGGAAGCCGAGCGACTCCGACGGCTGCCTGCGCAGACCGTCGCCGATCTCACCGAGACCGGCTTCACCGACCTGCTGGTACCGGCGCGGTTCGGCGGGCAGCAGGCCGACTTCCCGTCGATCCTCGACCCCGTCCGTCGGATGGCCCACGGCTGCGCCTCCAGCGCATGGACCATCGGTTTCTACGCGCTGCACAACTGGATGCTGGCGCTGTTCGGTGAGCGCGCCCAGCAGGAGGCGTTCGCAACGCGGCCGTTTCTTGCCCCCGCTCCCCTTGCCCCGACGGGTCGAGGCGTCCCGTCGGGCGACGGCGTCCGGCTGACCGGCAGGTGGTCGTGGGCCACCGGTGTGATGGACGGCAACTGGATCATCGTCGGCGCTCTGTGCGGTCCAGATGACGGCATCTTTCCGGCGCTGGCGCTACTGCCGATCAGCGAGGTCGAAATCGACGACGTGTGGCACACCGATGGCATGGCAGCCACCGGCTCCAACGACGTCGTCATCACCGACGTCTTCGTCCCCGAGCACCGACTGGTGCCGGTGTCCGACATCTATTCGGGCACCGCGCCCGGCGCGCATCTGCACGGGGTCGACACATATCGGTGGCCGATGGTGCCCGCGCTCGCACTTCTGGCGGCGATGCCCGCGCTCGGCAGCGCCGAACGCGTCGCCGACATCTACGCCGAACGACTCTCCACACGGGTGCTGGCCTACGAGGGCGTCCTCCAGAAGGACAAGCCGATCGCCGCGGCCCGTCTCGGCGAGGCCCTGGTGCGGCTGCGTGCGTTGCGCGGTTTGCTCGCCGACACCGTCAGGCAGATCGAAAGCCTGCTTGCGACGGGCGATCCCGTGCCGCGTCCGATACGCGGTGAGGCCCGCATGGCGGCTGCGCACATCGTGCACGAGTCGCGAGCCGTCATCGGCGACCTGCTGGAGGCCTCCGGCGCCAGCGCCCACTTCGCCGACAATCCGCTGCAACGAATCAAGCGCGATGTCGATGTGCTGGCCGGCCACGTCGTATTCGATTACGACACCAGCCGGGAGCTCGCGGGCGCACTGCGCCTGGGCGCGAAGGTGTCCAGAACCGCGATGGTGTGAAAGGGAGGCCATGGCCGACGTACGAAACCGGGTCACGACCGTGTTCCAGAAGCGGGTCGCCAACCCGCTGATGCGGCTGATGCCGTTCCAGACGTTGCTCGAGACAACAGGGCGCAAGACCGGTCGGCCCCGCCGAACGCCGCTGGGCGGCAAGCGCGTCGGCAATGAATTCTGGTTCGTCTCGGAGTTCGGCGAAAAGTCGCAGTACGTCCGCAACATCAAGGCCGATCCGGCCGTTCGTGTCCGCCTCAACGGCCGGTGGCACAACGGCACCGCTCATCTGATGCCCGGCGACGATCCGCAGGCACGCCTGCGATCGCTGCCGCAGTTCAACAGCTTCGGTGTGCGCACGTTCGGCACGAACCTGCTGAGCATCCGGGTGGATCTGACCGACTGACCCGTTGACGGCCGACTGAAGTAAAACTAAAGTCAGTTTTATTTTGCTGCCGACTACGCCGATGGAGCGTCCATGGAATCCTTCGTTCACCTGCGCAAAGGGCGCACTCCGCGGCGCCTCCACGCCGATCTGGACGGCCTGAAGGACGACGAGCTGGGCCGCGGTGGATTCACCGGCCGCACCGCGAACATGTACCGGCGCAACGACCCGACCGCGTACCGGTCCGTCGGCCCCCTGCAGCCGGTCGATGTGTTGTCCAGCGAGCTCAAGCCGAGCGACACCGACGCGGCCGGCGGTCCGATGCTGTTGTTCTCGAACGCCGACTGCCAGGTTCTGCTCTCGCGCCGCAGCGAGCCGATGCCGTTCTTCGTCCGCTACGTCGACGGCGATCTGCTCAGCTTCGTCCACAAGGGTGCCGGGGTCTTCGAGACGGAGTTCGGCCCGCTTCCCTACCGCGAGGGCGACTGGGTCTACATCCCCAAGGCGTGCACGTTCCGCCAGGTGTCTGACGAGGAGTCGACTCTTCTGCTGATCCAGGCCACCGACGAGTTCCGGGTACCACCACCGGGGCAGCTCGGGCGCCACTTTCCGTTCGACCCGTCACAGGCGACGATCCCCGAACCAGCGCCCTTCGACACCGGCGACGGCCCTCTACAGAACGGGGAGTACGAGGTGCGCCTGATCCATGACGGCGGGCCGACATCGCTGTTCTACGAACACCATCCGCTCGACGTCGAAGGGTGGCGAGGCGACAATTTCGCGTTCACCTTCAACATCGCCGACTACAACGTCGTCACCTCCGACAGCGTGCATCTACCGCCGACTGTGCACATGTTCATGCAGGCCACCGGCGTGTACGTGATGAACTTCCTGCCCAAGCCCGCCGAAGGCGTTCCGGGCACCGAACGCACACCGTGGTACCACCGCAACGTCGACTTCGACGAGATCGCGTTCTTCCACGGCGGATCGCTCTACGGCATTCCGATGCCGCCGGGCCTCATCTCGCATGCGCCGCAAGGTCTTCACCACGGCGCACCCGAGAAGGCGCGGGAGCGGGCCCGCCGCAAGTTCGACGACTTCGACCGGGTGGACTGGCAGGTCATCGCGGTCGACACCCGTAGGCGGTTGATCCCGTCGGCCGAAGTGCTGGCCAACGATCTGGGGCAGCACTGATGAGCGCTTGCGCGAAGAAGCGAGGGCACTGATGAGCGCTTGCGCGAAGAAGCGGAAGCACTGATGACGACGATGGAGGCGCCGGCGCGCTACGAGTACGAGCGCATCCCCTATCTCGTTGCCTTTCAGAACACTTCGGGGGTTCGCGACGTCTATGGCGGCGTGGCCGAGTTGGTTGTCCTGGAGAGTCATCTGCTCAAGCCGAAGAACAGGCCGAGCGACACGGTGCTGGTGTTCATGCACCCGATCGGTGGCGGCGCTTACCTGCCGATGATGAACGGACTCGCGCGCGCAGGTCATCATGTCATCTACTGCAACAGCAGGTTTCGCGGCACCGACTCGGCGCTGCTGATGGAGAAGGTCGTCGAAGACCTCGGCGAATGCATCAAAGACGCCAAGAACCGGTTGGGCTATTCGAAAGTGGTCCTCGCCGGTTGGAGCGGCGGCGGCTCGTTGTCGATGTTCTACCAGCAGCAAGCCCAGCGGCCGACCGTCACGGCCAGCCCTTCCGGTGACGGACCCGACCTGACGAAGCTGGGGTTGATCCCCGCCGACGGCATCATGCTGCTGGCCGCGCACATCAGCCGCCACGGCACCCTGACCGAATGGCTCGACGCGTCCATCCTCGACGAGTCCGATCCGAGCAGGCGCGACCCGGAGCTGGACCTTTACGACCCCGACAATCCCAATCAACCGCCCTACACCCGGGAGTTCCTGGACCGTTACCGGCGGGCGCAGGTTGAACGGAACCGCCGAATCACGAAGTGGGTTAAGGCCAAACTGGCCGAGCTCAGATCAAGCGGACGCCCCGGCGCGGATTCCGAAGAGTTCGCGTTCGTGGTGCACGGCACCATGGCCGATCCCCGCTGGCTGGACCCCACGGTAGATCCCAACGAACGCACCCCGGGGACGTGCTACCTGGGCGATCCTGCGGTGGTGAACAACAGTCCCGTGGGCCTGGCGCGCTTCTGCACACTGCGCAGTTGGCTGTCGCAGTGGAGCTACGACGACGCCAACGGTGACGCCGTGCGGTGCGGGCCGGACATCGCGATACCCGCGCTGGTCATCGGCAATCTCGCCGACGACGCATGCACGCCGAGCCATACCCGCCGACTTTTCGACGCCATCGGGCATCCTGATAAGGAGATGCACGAGATCGCAGGCGCCAACCACTACTACGCCGGCCCCGACCAGCGGGACACGCTGCGCGAGGCAGTCGGCCTCGTCACCGGCTGGCTGCATCGGCACGGCTTCTCGCAATGACTGCCACCGGTCCGCTAGACGGCATTCGCGTGATCGAGGTTGGGACGCTGATCTCGGGCCCCTACGCCGGCCGCCTCCTCGGCGACATGGGCGCTGAGGTGATAAAGATCGAGCCGCCCGGCGCACCCGACCCGCTGCGCACCTGGGGGCAGGCCGAACTCGACGGCCACCACTTCTTCTGGACGGTGCACGCCCGCAACAAGAAGGCCGCCACGCTGAACCTGCGCGAAGCGGCGGGCCGCGAGCTGTTCCTGGAACTGGTCGAGCGTTGCGACATCATCGTCGAGAACTTCCGGCCCGGCACCCTCGAGAAGTGGAACCTCGGGTATGACGTTCTGCGCGAACGCAACAAGGGCATCATTCTCGTCCGGGTATCCGGGTACGGGCAGACCGGCCCCGACGCGCACAAGGCCGGCTACGCCTCGGTGGCCGAAGCAGCCAGCGGGCTGCGGCACATGAACGGATTTCCCGGCGGGCCGCCGCCACGCCTGGCGCTGTCGCTCGGCGACAGCCTCGCGGGGATGTTCGCCGCGCAGGGTGCGCTGGCGGCGCTGTACCGGCGCACCGTGACCGGCGAGGGGCAGATCGTCGACGCGGCGCTGACCGAGGCCTGCCTGGCCGTTCAGGAGTCGACCATTCCGGACTACGACGTCGGCGGGGTGATCCGCGGCCCGTCGGGAACTCGGCTGGAGGGCATCGCGCCGTCGAACATCTATCCCACCGCCGACGGCAGCTGGGTGGTGATCGCCGCCAACCAGGACACCGTCTTCCGGCGGCTGTGCGGCGCAATGGGTCAACCGGAACTGGCCACCGACGACCGGTTCGCCAATCACGTTGCGCGGGGACGTAACCAGGACGAACTGGACAAGATCATCGGCGACTGGGCGGCACAGCGTCAGCCCTCCGACATCATCGCCACATTGTCGGAGGCCGGCGTGATCTCGGGGCCGATCAACACCGTCGCCGAGGTGGTGACCGACGCGCAGTTGCTGTCGCGCGGAATGATCGCCGATCACTGGGACGAACGTATCTCGCGCAACGTCAAGGGTCCGGGTGTGGTGCCGGTGCTGTCGGAGACGCCGGGCACCATCCGCTCGGCAGGCCCCGCGAAACCCGGTCAGCACAACGCCGAGATCTACGGTGAATTGCTGGGCAGGACCAACGACGAGATCGCGGCACTGCAGGCGGAGGGCGTGTTATGAGACCGCGGACGCGAGGAGCGAATCAGACGCTGCCGACGCACGTGGACATTCGGGACGTCTCGATGCGCGACGGACTCCAGATCGAGAACCCGATCCCGTTGTCCGCCAAGCGAAAACTGCTTGCAGCCGTCGCCGCCACCGGTGTCCGTGAAATGGAGGCCACGGCCTTCGTCTCACCGTCGAAGGTGCCCGCGCTGGCCGACGCGGCCGACCTCGCCGCCGAACTGCACAACTTCGAGGGCATCGAGTTCTCAGCGCTGGTGGCGAGCACCAACGGGGCCAAGCGCGCGATCGCCGCGGGGCTGCGGTCCATCGAGTACGTGGTGTCGGCGGCCGACGGACACAGCCAGGCGAACGTCGGCCGCTCGTCAGCGGAGGCGACCGCACAGATACCCGAGATCGTCGCCGTCGCCCACGACAGCGAGGTGTCCGTCGAGGTCATCGTCGCCACCGCGTGGGACTGTCCGTTCGACGGGCCCACCCCGGCGCAGCGGGTTCTCGACATCGTCGCTGCGGCGTGCGACGGCGGCGCGGACCGTCTCGCGATCGCCGACACCATCGGCACCACCACGCCCGGGCGGGTGACGGACCTGGTCTCTGCGGTCCGGCCGCTCATCGGCGAGGTTCCGCTCGGCGCACACTTCCACAACACCCGTGGCGCCGGTCTGGCCAGCGCTTGGGCCGCCGTCAGCGCCGGTGTCACCCGCCTCGACGCCTCGGTCGGCGGGCTCGGCGGCTGCCCGTTCGCCCCCGGCGCGAGCGGCAACATCGCGACCGAGGATCTGGTCTACATGTTGCGCGACAGCGACATTCATGTCGACGTCGACCTGCAGGCCGCCCTTGACGCGGCGCGCGTCGCGCAGGAGGTCGTAGGACACGAGCTTCCCAGCTCGCTGTTGCGCGCCGGCGACCGGATCCTCGGCGACTGATGCCCGTCGAGACGCTCAGCGCCAAGGGCCGCCAGACCCGCCAGGCCATCGAACTCGCCGCCCGAAAGCTGTTCGCCGAGCGCGGTTTTCACGGCACCACGCTGGGCGACATCACGTCTGCGGCGGGAAAGTCGCCCGCCGCGTTCTACCGCTACTACGCCGATAAGGAAGACCTGCTGGCCGCGTTGGCCCAGTCGTTTCTGCACGACGTCGTGACCCCGTCGGGGCTGAGCGTCCACCTGCCGGAGTCGCCCGACGACGACGCGTTCTTCACGTCGGTGGTGACCGGCTACTGGAACATGTTCAAACAGAACATCGGCATCATGATCGCGGTCGCACAGCTCGCGGCCACCCAGCCGCGATTCGCCGCGGTGCAGAACGAGTTTCGCCAGTTCGGCATGGACATCGTCGCCGCATCCGTGCGTCGCGCCCAAGAGCAGGGCTACGGCGCCGAACTGAACCCACAGCACACCGCAGCGGCCATCGCGCTGTTGTTCGAGAACTTCACGACGGTGTTCGTCGGCACGTCGGGTCTGGACCTCGAGATCAGCGACGAGGACGCCATCGCCACGCTGTCACGGATTTGGAAGAAGACTCTGTACGGTTCCTAGCCAAGGAGACCACTGTGGATTTCACGCTGCCCGACCACCTTCCGGGTGTGCTCGCCGAGATGGACGCCTTCATCGAGGCCGAGATCAAGCCGCTGGAACGTGAGCACATCCAGTACTTCGACCATCGCCGCGAACACGCGCGCACCGACTGGGACAATGGCGGCATCCCGCGCCGAGAATGGGAGGACCTGCTCGGCGAGATGCGCAAGCGCGCCGATGCGGCCGGATGGCTGCGCTACGGCCTGCCGTCGGCATTCGGCGGTCGCGACGGCAGCAACATCGACATGGCCGTCATTCGGGAACATCTGGCACACAAGGGCCTCGGACTACACAACGACCTGCAGGACGAGTCGTCGATCGTCGGCAACTTCCCACAGGTGATCATGATGGACCGGTTCGGCACCGACGACCAGAAGAAGGAGTGGACCGAGGCGCTGATCACCGGCGAGCGGTCGATGGCATTCGGTCTGACGGAGCCCAATCACGGATCGGATGCCACTTGGCTGGAGACCACGGCCGTCCGAGACGGTGATGAGTGGGTGATCAACGGCGTCAAGCGATTCAACACCGGTGTTCACCGCGCGACGCATGATCTGGTGTTCGCGCGCACGTCGGGTGAGCCGGGTCAGGCCCGTGGCATCACCGCGTTCCTCGTGCCGACCGACACGCCGGGATTCACCGTCCCGTACTACTGGTGGACGTTCAATATGCCGACCGACCACGGCGAGGTGGAACTCTCCGACGTGCGGGTGCCCGCCGACGCGATCCTCGGCGAGCTCGACCGCGGCCTCGAGGTGGGCCAGACCTTCCTGCACGAGAACAGGATTCGCCAAGCCGCCAGCAGCCTCGGCGCCGCGCAGCACTGTATCGACCGGGCCGTCGCTTATGCCAATGAGCGCAAGGTGTTCGGCAAGCCGCTCGCGGTGAATCAAGCGGTGCAGTGGCCGCTGGTAGAGCTGCAGACCGAGGCGCAAATGGTGCGGTTGCTGGTCCGGTTCGCGGCTTCTGAGCTGGACCGCAACCACCACATGGAGGTCTCGGACAAGGTGTCGATGGCCAACTACCGCGCGAACCGACTGGTGTGCGAGGCCGCCGACCGTGCGATGCAGGTGCTCGGCGGGGTGGGCTACAGCCGTCACGAGCCGTTCGAACACATCTACCGACACCATCGCCGATACCGGATCACCGAAGGAGCAGAGGAGATCCAGATTCGCCGAGTGGCGCAGCGGCTGTTCGGATTCGGGCGCAAGTGACACACCGTCAAGGAGCTGGACTGACAGAAGAGCGGCTCGAAGCCGTCCTGCGCCCGGTGCTGGGCGAGGACGTCGCGGTCGAGAACCTCAACGCGCTGACCGGCGGTGCGAGCCGGACCACGTGGGCGTTCGATGCCGTCACCGCCGGGGAACGCCGAGCGTTGATCCTGCGCACCGGGCCACCCGACGACGTGCATGCGGCGATGGAGTTGGAGGCGCAGGTGCAGCAGCGGGCCGCCGCCGCCGGAGCGCGTGTCCCCAACATTCTGACCGCGGACAATTCGCCTGCGGCGCTGGGCAACCCGTTTCTGATCTGTGGGGCGATCGCCGGCGAGACCATCGTGCGGCGGATTCAGCGGGCGCTTGACGACGACGGCCGTACCCGGCTGCTGAATCAGTGCGCGCAGGCACTGGCCGCCATCCATCGGGCCGATCCGGACGGTGTCGGGCTGACGCAGTCCGATCAGCTCATCGAGTGGCGGGATCGCCTCGACGAGATGGGTGACACCACGGCGACCATCGAGTGGTCCTTCCGGTACCTGGAGGCGAATCGACCACCGCGGTCACCACTTGTGCTGGTGCACGGCGACTTTCGGATGGGCAACCTGATCGTGGACGACCAGGGTTTGGCGGCGGTGCTGGACTGGGAGCTGGTGCACCTGGGCGAGGTGTACGAGGACCTCGCGTGGTTCTGCATCCGGGCGTGGCGGTTCGGGGCGCCGGAAGCACTCGGAGCGGGCGGGCTGGGCAGCGTCGAGCGTTTCCTGACCGCTTATGAGACGGCGAGCGGGACGACCGTCGACCGCGACGCGTTCCGGTGGTGGCTCACCGTCGCCACGCTGCGATGGGGAGTGATCTGCCGTTTCCAAGCCGAACGCCACCTGTCCGGTCAGTCACCATCGGTGGAATTGGCGGCGATCGGGCGGCGGGTCAGCGAAACGGAATGGGATGTGCTGGACCTTCTGGAAGGTGGCGGACCGAGATGAACTGGCTCTACGGTCGGCCGACCGCCGCCGAACTCGTCGCCGCGGTGGCCTCGTTTCTCGAGACCGACGTGCGGGCAGCCACCGTCGACGCGAAGCAGGTCAACTTTCATGCCCGCGTTGCGGCCAACGTCTTGCGCACCGTCGAACGCGAACTGCTCGACACGTCGGAAGGCGAGGTCGCCGCGGCGCTGAACGGGCTGGGTTTCGCCGACGAACCGGAACTCGCCGCGGCGATCCGCGCCGGTGCCCTCGACGATCGAGGCGCCGAGCTGTTGCCGGTGTTGCGCATGCTGGTCCGGCACCGCCTCGCGATCGCCCACCCCGGCTACGCCGAGTGATTTCGGCGCGCAAACGTTCGCTCAGCGACGGTTTGCGCGCCGAAATCGCTCAGAGGCGGCGGGCCCGCGCCAGCCACGCCGGCTCGTCGACCACGGTCCCCACCGGCGCTCCATAGGCCTGCGCCTGCGATTCCCGCACCACGCCGCGGTAGGTCGTCTCGTCGAGCGCCTCGAGCGCCCATCCGTCGGCGAACGCCTCACGGATCACCTGTTCACTGACTTCGGGGCCGAATCCGCGGCCCTTGTCCGACAACGCCAGCACGTGCACCAGCCCGCCCGGCCGGCACGCCGCATGCAGGCTGCGCACGTACCGCGGGCGGTCCGCGTCGTCGAAGATGTGGAACAACGCGCTGTCGACGATGGTCTCGTAGCCCGGCTCTGCCAGCTCAGACGAGCCGAGAGCCAAGGCGTCGGCGACGTCGAAGCGGGCGTCGACGCCCTTCGACGTGGCGTTCTCCCGCGCCTGCTCGATGGCGTGCGGCGCGAAATCGATGCCGAGCACGTCATAGCCGAGCCGGGTGAGCAGGATCGTGTGTTCACCGGCGCCACAGCCGACATCGAGCACTCTGCCGCGGAATCCGCCGGTCCGTTCGAGCTCCACGATCGCGGGCTGGGGCTCCCCGATCACCCACGGCGCGGACCGGGACTTGTAGGCGTCGTCGAATAGCGAGAAGGTAGGTGTCACGTCCATGTCCGCAGTGTTCTACCTCAAGCGTTGTTGAGGTCAAGAAAGGACCACCGTGCCCGTTGCCGACGCCGATGCCATCGTCGAGGTGGCAGACCGCCTGTTCGCGGCGATCGAGCAGGGCGACATCTCAATGGTGCAGCAGATCTGGGCCGACGACATCGTGGTGTGGAAGACCGGCGATCGCGACCGCGACAAGGACCGGGCACTGCGGGTGATCACCTGGTTCATGAACACGACCACCAAGCGCCGCTACGAGATCCTCGATCGCGAACTGTTCGACGGCGGCTTCGTCCAGCAGCACGTTCTACACGCCGACGGCCGCAACGGCGGATCGATCTCCATGCGGGTCTGCCTCGTGGTGAAGTTGGGCGTCAACGGCTTGATCAGCCGTATCGACGAATACTTCGACCCAGCCGAGTTGGCGCCGCTCCTCGGGTCGACCGGCTCACAAGGAGAATGACATGGTCAGCCTGAGCGAGTTTTTCAGCGATTCGTCCTCGACCGGAACGTGGACCGTCGTACCCGACCAATCCACCATCGTGGTAAAGAGCAAGTCGATGTGGGGCCTGGTTCCCGTCAAGGGCCGCTTCACCGAATTCAGCGGCGACGGCCAACTCACCCCCCCACAAACGGTTTCCGGCCATATCGACATCAAAGCCGCCTCTTTGCGCACCGGGATCCGCAAGCGCGACGAGCATCTGCACTCCGCCGATTTCTTTGAGGCCGAAAAGTTCCCGGACATCAGCCTGATGATCACCGAAGCCAGCGCCATCGACGGCGACACAGTGGATCTTCATGCACAGCTGACCATCAAGGGCACCACCAAACCGCTGTCGCTCAAGACCAAGGTGAGCCCCGTGGGTGACGGCGGCATGCGCCTGTCCACCCGGGTCACCGTCAACCGGCAGGACTTCGGTGTCGACGGCAACATGGCCGGAATGATCGGCGACAACGTGACGATCTCCGGCGACATTGTGTTCCGGCACACCTGATAGCCGTACGATCGGCCCATGGTCGAGCCATCGGGTCCGTTGCGAATCCTCGTCTACAGCGACAATCCACGGACCCGCGAGCAGGTTCAGCTGGCCCTCGGCAAGCGCGTGCACCCCGACCTGCCCGAGCTGACCTACGTCGAGATCGCCACCGGGCCGATGGTGATCCGCCAGATGGATGCGGGCGGGTTCGATCTGGTCATCCTGGATGGGGAAGCGTCCCCGGTGGGCGGTATGGGAATCGCCAAGCAGCTCAAGGACGAGATTGCGGACTGCCCGCCGATTCTGGTGCTCACCGGACGCCCGGACGACGCCTGGCTGGCCCACTGGTCGCGCGCCGAAGCCGCCGTTCCGCATCCGATCGACCCGATTCGCCTCGGGGATGCCGTCGCGTCGCTGCTGCGCACGCCCGTTCAGTAGCCAGAAAGGCGAATTGAACTGTCGCACTTGCCTATTCGAGGCATGACGACATAGCCACACGGTGCTAATAGCGATACTAACCAAAACGCGTGGCGCGCATCGCAAAGCCCGCTAGGGTGTGGGTAAGCTCACATCGACAGCCCACGAGGGAGCGTTCGCGCGGTATGGATTTGTACACGCCAATCCTGGTGCTTGGCGCTATTGCGGCCGTGTTTGCGGTCGGGTCGGTCGGCATTGCTCTGCTGGTCGGCCCACGGCGCTACAACCAGTCCAAGCTGGAGGCCTACGAGTGCGGCATCGAACCGGTGCCGGAGTTGGCCAGCGCGCACTCGGCGGGCCAGCGCTTCCCGATCAAGTACTACCTGACGGCGATGTTGTTCATCATCTTCGACATCGAGATCGTCTTCCTCTACCCCTGGGCTGTCGCGTTCGACAGTCTCGGCCTGTTCGCGCTGGTAGAGATGCTGCTGTTCATGGTCGTCGTGTTCGTCGCGTACGCATACGTCTGGCGACGAGGAGGTCTGGCATGGGACTAGAGGAGAAGCTGCCCGCAGGCATCATGCTCTCGACCGTCGAGAAGGTGGCCGGCTACATCCGCAAGGGCTCGCTGTGGCCCGCCACGTTCGGACTGGCCTGCTGTGCGATCGAGATGATGGCGACGGCGGGCCCGCGATTCGACATCTCCCGCTTCGGCATGGAGCGGTTCTCGGCGACGCCGCGGCAGGCGGATCTGATGATCGTTGCGGGGCGGGTCAGCCAGAAGATGGCGCCGGTGCTCCGCCAGATCTACGACCAGATGGCCGAGCCCAAGTGGGTGCTGGCGATGGGGGTGTGCGCCTCGTCGGGCGGAATGTTCAATAACTACGCGATCGTGCAGGGCGTCGACCACGTCGTGCCGGTCGACATCTATCTTCCTGGATGTCCGCCCCGGCCTGAGATGCTGCTCCACGCAATTCTCAAGCTGCACGACAAGATTCAGCAGATGCCCCTCGGCGTGAACCGCGAGGAGGCGATCCGCGAAGCTGAGCAGGCCGCGCTGTCGGTGACACCGACAATTGAGCTCAAGGGGTTGCTGCGGTGACCGAGAACGACGGCGGCCAGGCTGATCTCAATCCTCCCGAGGTCATCGGCGTGCGCCGCGGCATGTTCGGCGCCAAGGGCTCGGGCGACACGTCGGGCTACGGCCGACTCGTCCGGCCGGTGGCACTACCGGGCGGTTCGCCGCGCCCGTACGGCGGCTACTTCGACGAAGTCGCCGACAAGCTGGCCGAGGGTCTCGGAGACGACGGTTACGCGCAGTCCATCGAACGGGTGGTGGTGTTCCGCGGCGAGCTGACGCTGGAGGTCCGGCGCGAGAAGCTGCCCGCGGTCGCGCAGGTGCTGCGCGACGATCCCGCATTGCGGTTCGAGCTGTGCCTCGGGGTCAGCGGTGTGCACTACCCCGACGACAAGGGGCGCGAACTGCACGCGGTCTACCCGTTGATGTCGATCACCCACAATCGCCGCATCCGCGTTGAGGTCGCCGCGCCCGACGCCGACCCGCACATCCCCTCCCTGTACGGGGTGTACCCGACCGTCGACTGGCACGAGCGGGAGACCTACGACTTCTTCGGGATCATCTTCGACGGCCATCCGGCGCTGACGCGCATCGAGATGCCCGACGACTGGGTGGGTCACCCACAGCGCAAGGACTACCCGTTGGGCGGCATCCCGGTCGAGTACCACGGCGCCGAGATACCGCCGCCCGACCAGCGGAGGGCCTACAACTGATGAGTACATCCCCCACTCCGCCCGAGCCGGGCGGTCCTGAAACGGTGGTCGTCGTCGGCGGACAGGACTGGGAAGAGGTCGTCGCCGCCGCCCGCCGAAACGCCGAGGCCAATGCCGGCGAACGCATCGTCGTCAACATGGGCCCCCAGCACCCCTCGACGCACGGCGTTCTTCGCCTCATTCTCGAGATCGACGGCGAGACCATCGTCGAGGCCCGTGCGGGCATCGGCTACCTGCACACCGGCATCGAGAAGAACCTCGAGTTCCGCAACTGGACCCAGGGCGTCACGTTCGTGACCCGAATGGATTATTTGTCACCGCTTTTCAACGAAACGGTGTACTGCCTGGGAGTCGAGAAACTGCTCGACGTCACCGACGACATCCCCGAACGGGCCAGCGTCATCCGGGTGATGATGATGGAACTCAACCGCATCTCCTCGCACCTGGTCGCGCTGGCCACCGGCGGCATGGAACTCGGCTCGATGGGCGCGATGTTCTACGGCTTCCGCGAGCGTGAGCAGATCCTGTCGATCTTCGAGACCATCACTGGGTTGCGGATGAACAACGCCTACATCCGGCCCGGCGGCGTGGCGATGGATCTGCCCGACGAAGCCATCCCGCAGATTCGCGACATGCTCAAGCTGATGCCGAAGCGGCTCAAGGATCTCTCAGACCTGCTGAGCGAGAACTACATCTGGAAGGCGCGCACCCAGGGCATCGGATATCTGGACCTCACCGGGTGCATCGCGCTGGGCATCACCGGTCCCTGCCTGCGGTCCACCGGCCTGCCCCACGACCTCCGCAGGGCGCAGCCGTACTGCGGTTACGAGAACTACGAGTTCGACGTCATCACCGACGACGCCTGCGACTCCTACGGCCGCTACCTGATCCGCGTCAAGGAGATGGACGAGTCGCTGAAGATCATCGAGCAGTGCCTGGACAAACTGAAGCCCGGTCCGGTGATGATCGAAGACAAGAAGCTCGCGTGGCCCGCCGACCTGAAGCTCGGGTCCGACGGGCTGGGCAACTCGCCCGAACACATCGCCAAGATCATGGGCCACTCGATGGAAGGGCTGATCCACCACTTCAAGCTCGTCACCGAGGGCATCCGGGTTCCGGCCGGGCAGGTCTACGTCGCGGTCGAGTCGCCGCGTGGCGAGCTGGGCGTGCACATGGTGTCCGACGGCGGCACCCGGCCCTACCGCGTGCACTACCGCGATCCCTCGTTCAACAACCTGCAGGCCGTCGCGGCCATGTGCGAGGGCGGCATGGTCGCCGACGCGATCACCGCGGTGGCGTCGATCGATCCGGTAATGGGCGGGGTGGATAGGTGAGCGTGTTCCTCGAATTGGGCCAGCGCCCCGACGAACCCGGCCCACCGATCCACGGTCAGAAGACCTATCCCGGTGACGTCGCCGCCCGCCTGACACGCGACGCGGAAACGGTGATCGCGCGCTATCCGCACAGTCGGTCGGCGTTGCTGCCGCTGCTGCACCTGGTTCAGTCCGAGGACGGGTGTCTCACCCCGGCGGGCATCGCGTTCTGCGCGGCACAGCTGGGGCTCACCGAGGCCGAAGTCACCGCGGTGGCGACGTTCTACTCGATGTACCGCCGTACGCCAACCGGCGAATACCTCGTCGGCGTCTGCACCAACACGCTGTGCGCGGTGATGGGTGGGGACGCGATTCTCGACGCGCTGCAGGACCATCTGGGCGTGCACGCCGGCGAAACCACCGACTCCGAGAATGGGGCGCCGCGCGTCACTCTGGAACACATCGAATGCAACGCCGCATGCGACTACGCGCCGGTCGTCATGGTCAACTGGGAGTTCTTCGACAACCAGACGCCGTCGTCGGCACGCGATCTCGTCGACGCGCTGCGGGCGGGCGAACCGCCGACGCCAACCCGTGGCGGCCCGCTGTGCACCTTCAAGGAGACCGCGAGAATCCTTGCCGGATTCGCCGATCCGGAAGCCGCCGCGGCCCAGGGACCGGCGGGACCCGCGACGCTCGCCGGTCTGCGTGTTGCGCGCGAGAACGGCATGCAGGCCCCCGAGGTCACCACCGTGACGGATTCGCACGCCGGGCCCGACGACGGCGAGGTCGCCGCTGATGCGATGAAGGACCAGGCCGCGCCTGCGCCATCAGCCACCGTGCCTGCCGAACCGAATACCACCGAAACCGACCCCACCGCAACGGATCGCAAAGCATGACCGCACTGACTCCCGTTTTCAGCCGGTACTGGGACGAGCCCGAACCCTGGTCGATGGAGACGTACCGCCGCCACGACGGCTACCGCGCGCTGGAACGCGCGCTCGGCATGGCTCCCGACGACGTCATCGCCACCGTCAAGGACTCGGGTCTTCGCGGCCGCGGCGGCGCAGGCTTCCCGACCGGCACCAAGTGGTCGTTCATCCCGCAGGACGACACCGGTGCGGGCGCCAAGCCGCACTACCTCGTGGTCAACGCCGACGAGTCCGAACCCGGTACGTGCAAAGACATTCCGCTGATGCTGACGACGCCGCACTTCCTCATCGAGGGGGTGATCATCGCGGCGTACGCCATCCGGGCCAACCACGCGTTCATCTATGTACGCGGCGAGGTGGTGCCGGTGCTGCGGCGACTGCAGGCGGCGGTCGCCGAGGCGTACGAGGCCGGCTACCTCGGCACCGACATCGGAGGATCCGGCTTCGATCTGGAACTCATCGTGCATGCGGGCGCGGGCGCCTACATCTGCGGTGAGGAGACCGCACTGCTGGACTCTTTGGAGGGTCGACGCGGGCAACCGCGGTTACGTCCACCGTTTCCTGCGGTGGCCGGCTTGTACGCCTGCCCAACGGTGGTCAACAACGTCGAGTCCATCGCCAGCGTCCCGCCCGTTCTGCTCAATGGCGTGGACTGGTTCCGCTCCATGGGGTCGGAGAAGTCGCCGGGCTTCACGCTGTACTCGCTGTCGGGCCACGTCACCAATCCGGGACAGTACGAGGCGCCGCTGGGCATCACGTTGCGCGAACTGCTCGAGTACGCGGGCGGGATCCGGGCCGGGCACTCGCTGAAGTTCTGGACTCCCGGTGGCTCGTCGACACCTCTGCTGACCGAGGAGCATCTCGACGTGCCACTGGATTACGAGGGAATGGCAGGCGCTGGGACCATGCTCGGCACCAAGGCGCTGCAGATCTTCGACGAGACCACGTGCGTGGTGCGCGCGGTGCGCCGCTGGACACAGTTCTACGCCCACGAGTCGTGCGGCAAGTGCACGCCGTGCCGGGAAGGCACCTACTGGCTTGCGCAGATCTACGAGCGCCTCGAGACCGGCGCGGGCACCGAGGCCGATATCCAGAAGCTGCTTGACATCTCCGACAACATCTTCGGAAAGTCGTTCTGCGCGTTGGGTGACGGCGCAGCAGCACCGATCATGTCGTCGATCAATTTCTTCCGCGACGAATACATGGCGCATCTGTCCGGCGGTTGTCCGTTCGACCCGCACGCCTCGACACTGATGGCGGCCGAAGGGGTGGGAGTCTGATGACGCAGACCGCCGACACTGGCGCCGCGGCCGACGTCGAGATGGTGAGCATGACCATCGACGGCGTCCAACTCAGCGTGCCGAAGGGCACATTGGTGATTCGCGCCGCCGAACTGCTCGGTGTACAGATCCCCCGGTTCTGTGACCATCCGCTGCTCGACCCGGTCGGCGCGTGCAGACAGTGCCTGGTCGAGGTCGAGGGCCAGCGCAAGCCGATGGCGTCGTGCACCACCACCTGCACCCCCGACATGGTGGTGCGCACCCAGTTCACCTCGGCGACCGCCGACAAGGCGCAGCAGGGCGTGATGGAGTTGCTGCTCATCAACCATCCCCTGGACTGCCCGGTGTGCGACAAGGGCGGCGAATGCCCTTTGCAGAATCAGGCGATGTCCAACGGCCGCACCGAAACCCGCTTCGAGGACGTCAAAAGGACGTTCCCGAAGCCGATCAACATTTCCTCGGAGGTGCTGCTCGACCGGGAACGCTGTGTGCTCTGCGCACGCTGCACCCGGTTCTCCGAGCAGATTGCGGGCGACCCGTTCATCGATCTGCTCGAGCGCGGCGCGCTGCAACAGGTCGGGATCGCCCCTGGGGAACCGTTCCAGTCGTACTACTCGGGCAACACCGTGCAGATCTGTCCGGTCGGCGCGCTCACCGGCGCGGCCTACCGGTTTCGCGCCCGGCCTTTCGACTTGGTCTCCAGCCCCAGCGTGTGCGAGCACTGCTCGTCGGGATGCGTCCAGCGCACCGACCACCGGCGCGGAAAAGTGTTGCGCCGCTTGGCAGGTGACGATCCGCAGGTGAACGAGGAGTGGAACTGCGACAAAGGTCGCTGGGCCTTCACCTACACCGGGCAGGGCGACCGCATCACCACACCGCTGGTCCGCGACGACGGCACGCTGCGTCCGGCCTCCTGGTCGGAGGCGATCAGCGTGGCGTGCGCCGGCCTGGCCGCCGCGCGGGGCAGTGCCGGAGTGCTCGTCGGCGGACGGGTGACGGTCGAGGATGCCTACGCCTATGCGAAGTTCGCCCGAATGGTGCTCAAGACCAACGACGTCGACTTCCGCGCGCGGCCGCACAGCGCCGAGGAGGCTGACTTCCTCGCCGCCCACGTTGCGGGCCAACCGATGACGGTCACCTACACCGACCTGGAGAACGCGCCTGCGGTACTGCTCGCCGGGTTCGAACCGGAAGAGGAGTCGCCGATCGTCTTTCTGCGGCTGCGCAAGGCCGTCCGCAAAAAAGCCTTGCAGGTCAAGGCGATTGCCCCGTTCGCCTCGCGCGCCCTTGTCAAACTGCGCGGCCAGCTGATCGCCGCTGCGCCAGGTGGTGAGGCCGCTGCGCTCGACGGTCTGGCCGACGACGAGCACCTGAACCTGCCCGGCGCTGTCATCCTCGTCGGCGAACGCCTCGCCACCTCACCCGGTGCCTTCTCGGCCGCAGGCAGGTTGGCGGCCGCGACCGGCGCCCGGCTGGCCTGGATCCCGCGGCGGGCCGGCGAACGCGGCGCACTGGAGGCCGGTGCGCTGCCCAACCTGCTGCCCGGTGGCCGACCGGTGTCCGATCCGGTCGCGCGCGAACAGGCCGCCGCCGGCTGGAACGTCGCCGAGGTGCCGAGCACTCCGGGCCGCGACACCACGGGCATCCTCGACGCGGCGCGACGCGGCGAGTTGGGCGCCCTGGTGGTCGCCGGCGTGGAACCGGACGATCTCGCCGACCCGGACGCGGCGCTGGCCGCGATCGAGGCCGCCCCCTTCGTGCTGAGTTTGGAACTGCGGGAGAGCGCGGTCACCGAACGTGCCGACGTGGTGTTCCCGGTCGCGCCGGTGGTCGAGAAGGACGGCGCTTTCCTGAACTGGGAAGGACGAATTCGTCCGTTCGGGCCGTCGCTGCAGAGCAACGCCGCGCCGGACCGGCGGGTGTTGCAGTTCCTCGCCGACGAGTTCGGTATCGACCTGAACATGTCCAGCGCGACGGCCGCCGGCGAGGAGATGGCGCGTCTCGGACTGTGGGGGGGCCCGCGGCTGAGCGGTCCGACAGTGCAGGCGGCGCAGCCCACGCACGCGGGCGCCGGGCAGGCGGTGCTGGCCGGCTGGCGCATGCTGCTGGACGCGGGACGCCTGCAGGACGGCGAACCGCACCTGGCGGGGACCGCGCACGCTCCGGTCGCGCGGATGTCGGCGGCCACCGCGAGTGGAATCGGCGCCGCCGAAGACGATTTGGTGACCGTGAGCACCGACCGCGGGCAGATCACGCTGCCGCTGGTCATCACCGAGATGACTGACGGCACCGTGTGGGTTCCCCTGAACTCCACCGGCTCGGGGGTGCACCGCAACCTCGGTGTCACCGCCGGAGCCGTCGTCTCGATCGGACGGGCGGCGCGATGACCTATCCGGATCCGACGCTGTTCGGCCACGATCCTTGGTGGCTGATTCTCGCCAAGGCGCT
Organism: Mycobacterium deserti; assembly: GCF_025345615.1. Taxonomy (GTDB): domain Bacteria; phylum Actinomycetota; class Actinomycetes; order Mycobacteriales; family Mycobacteriaceae; genus Mycobacterium; species Mycobacterium deserti. Next base: position 403,487 of record NZ_JAODWD010000005.1, on the reverse strand, counting down.
GCTGATCTTCGTCTTCCTGATGCTGACCGTGCTCACCGCGATTCTGATCGAGCGCAAGATCCTCGGTTGGATGCAGATGCGACCCGGCCCCAACCGCGTTGGACCGTGGGGGCTGCTGCAGTCGCTGGTGGACGGTGTGAAGCTGGCGTTGAAAGAGGGCCTCATCCCCGCCGGCGTGGACAAGTTCATCTACCTTGCCGCACCGGTCATCTCGGTCGTTCCCGCCTTCATCGCGTTCGCCGTGATCCCGATGGGCGGCGAGGTGTCGGTGTTCGGTCACCGCACGGCGTTGCAGCTCACCGACATGCCCGTCGCGGTGCTCTACATCCTGGCCGCCACGTCGATCGGCGTGTACGGAATCGTGTTGGCGGGCTGGGCGTCGGGATCCACCTATCCGCTGCTGGGCGGCCTGCGATCGAGCGCGCAGGTCATCTCCTACGAAATCGCGATGGCTTTGTCCTTCGCCGCCGTGTTCATCTACGCGGGCACGATGTCGACGTCCGGGATCGTGGCCAGCCAGGACGGGCTGTGGTACATCTTCCCGCTGCTGCCGTCGTTCATCATCTACGTGACGTCGATGGTCGGCGAAACCAACCGCGCGCCATTCGATCTGCCCGAAGCCGAAGGCGAACTGGTCGGTGGTTTCCACACCGAATACTCCTCGATCAAGTTCGCGATGTTCATGCTCGCCGAGTACGTCAACATGGCGACCGTGTCCGCGCTGGCGACCACCTTGTTCCTCGGCGGGTGGCACGCACCATGGCCGATCAACATGTGGGACGGCGCGAACACCGGATGGTGGCCGCTTCTCTGGTTCACCGGCAAGGTCTGGGCGTTCCTGTTCCTGTTCTTCTGGCTGCGCGGAACCCTGCCGAGGATGAGGTACGACCAGTTCATGGCCATGGGTTGGAAGATCCTAATCCCGGTCTCACTGGCCTGGATCATGATCGTCGCCACCACCCGCAGCCTGCGCAACCAGGGCTACGACCAGCTGTCCAGCGGCCTGGTCGCCGTGGGCGCCGTGGTGGCGCTGCTTCTGCTGTTCGCGCTGTGGCGGACCCTGCAGGCCAGAAAGATTCGGAACATCCCGAAGCAGGCAGTGGACACCGGCGTTTTCCCGGTGCCGCCCCTGCCTACCGAGGCCCCGAAGGGGACGGCTTCAAAGGAGGCGACGAATGCCTAAGTTCTTCGATGCGATCGCAGGTTTCAGGGTCACGTTCGGCACGATGTTCAAAAAGCGGCTCACCGAGCAGTATCCGGAGAAGCCGGGTCCGGTGGCCAAGCGCTATCACGGCCGCCACCAACTCAACCGGTATCCCGACGGGCTGGAGAAGTGCATCGGCTGCGAGTTGTGCGCATGGGCCTGCCCAGCTGACGCCATCTTCGTCGAGGGCGCCGACAACACCGAGGACGAACGGTTCTCCCCCGGTGAGCGGTACGGCCGGGTCTACCAGATCAACTATCTGCGGTGCATCGGGTGCGGTCTGTGCATCGAGGCCTGCCCCACCCGCGCCCTGACCATGACCAACGAGTACGAGATGGCCGACGACAACCGCGCCGACCTCATCTGGGGCAAGGACAAGCTGCTCGCTCCGCTGGAGTCCGGTATGCTGCCGCCGCCGCATCCGATGGCCGAGGGCAGCACCGACGAGGACTACTACCGAGGCAACATCGCGCCTCTCGCCGGGGACGCCAGGTGACCCTCGAGTTCCTCGCGAACGCGGCCGCCGATGTCGCCGGCCGCACCTCCACAACCGAGGCGGTGCTGTTCTGGGTACTGGGCACTGTCGCGGTGCTCGGTGCGCTGGGAGTCGTCACCGCACCGAAAGCGGTGTACTCGGCGATGTTCCTGGCCACCACGATGATCGTGTTGGCCGTCTTCTACATCGCCCAGGACGCGCTGTTCCTCGGCGTGGTGCAGGTCGTCGTCTACACCGGCGCCGTGATGATGCTCTTCCTGTTCGTGGTGATGCTCATCGGCGTCGACTCCTCCGAGTCGTTGGTCGAAACAATTCGGGGACAACGCATTGCGGCGGTCGCCGTCGGCATCGGCTTCGGACTGCTGCTCATCGCGGGGATCGGCAGCGTCTCGGTGGGCGGGTTCACCGGCCTGACGCAGGCCAATGCGAACGGCAACGTGGAGGGTCTTGCCGCGTTGATCTTCACCCAGTACCTCTGGGCGTTCGAACTGACTGGTGCCCTGCTGATCACCGCGGCCCTCGGGGCCATGGTGCTGGCGCACCGGGAGCGGTTCGAACGCCGGATGACCCAGCGCGAGTTGGCCGAGGAGCGCTTCAAACCCGGCGGGCACCCGACGACGCTGCCGAACCCCGGTGTCTACGCGCGCAACAACGCCGTCGACGTCGCGGCACGTCTTCCCGACGGGTCAGCGTCCGAGCTGTCGGTCAGCGCCCTGCTGCAGAAGCGCACCGTCGGTCAGACGAACGGCAGCGGAGGTGATGAGTGAATCCCGACAACTATCTCTATCTGGCTGCGCTGCTGTTCACCATCGGCGCCGCCGGTGTGCTGTTGCGGCGCAGTGCCATCGTGATGTTCATGTGCGTCGAGCTGATGCTCAACGCCTGCAACCTGGCTTTCGTGACGTTCTCCCGGATGCACGGTCAACTCGACGGGCAGGTGGTGGCGTTCTTCACCATGGTGGTCGCCGCGTGCGAAGTGGTGGTCGGTTTGGCGATCATCATGACCATCTTCCGGGCCCGCCGCTCGGCCTCGGTTGACGACGCAAGTCTGCTGAAACACTAAGGGTGCGATGACGACTCCTGTGTGGCTGACGATCGCCCTGCCGCTGGCAGGTGCAGCGATACTTCTCCTGGCCGGGCGGCGTACGAACAGTTGGGGCCATCTGCTGGGCTGCGCGGCCTCGCTCGGATCGTTCGCGGTCGGGGCGGTGCTCTTCGTCGACATGCTGGGGCGCGACCCCGACAACCGCACCATTCACGAGGCGCTGTTCAGCTGGGTACCGGTGGCGGGTCTACAGGTGGACTTCGGGTTGCAGCTGGACCAGTTGTCGATGTGCTTCGTCCTGCTCATCACCGGTGTCGGCTCCCTGATTCACATCTACTCGATCGGCTACATGGCCCTGGACCCCGAGCGGCGCCGGTTCTTCGCCTATCTGAACCTGTTCCTGTCCGCGATGCTGCTGCTGGTGCTCGCCGACAACTACCTCGGTCTGTATGTCGGCTGGGAGGGTGTCGGCCTGGCGTCGTACCTGTTGATCGGGTTCTGGGCACACAAGCCGTCGGCGGCCACCGCGGCGAAGAAGGCGTTCGTGGTCAACCGCGTCGGCGACATCGGCCTGGCCATCGCACTGATGGTTATGTTCGCCCACATCGGATCCGTTTCTTTCGCAGGTGTTTTCGCCGCCGCACCGGATGTGGGCGAGGGCGTGCTCACGGCGATCGGTCTGCTGCTACTGCTGGCGGCGTGCGGAAAGTCGGCACAGGTGCCGCTGCAGTCGTGGCTGGGTGACGCAATGGAGGGCCCCACGCCGGTGTCGGCCCTGATCCACGCCGCCACGATGGTGACCGCGGGCGTCTACCTGATCGTGCGTTCCGGCCCCGTCTTCGACCTCGCACCGAACGCGCAACTGGGGGTCGTGATCGTGGGCGCGGTCACGCTGCTGTTCGGCGCGATCATCGGGTGCGCGAAGGACGACATCAAGAAAGCGCTTGCGGCGTCGACGATGTCGCAGATCGGCTACATGGTGCTCGCCGCCGGCCTCGGACCCGCCGGATACGCGTTCGCGATCATGCACCTGCTCACCCACGGTTTCTTCAAGGCCGGGCTGTTCCTCGGCGCCGGGTCGGTGATGCACGCGATGAACGACGAGGTCGACATGCGCCGCTACGGCGGACTGCGCAAAGCGCTGCCGATCACCTTCATCACGTTCGGGCTCGGGTACCTCGCGATCATCGGGGTGCCGCCGCTGGCCGGCTTCTTCTCCAAGGACGGCATCATCGAGGCCGCGCTGGGAGCGGGCGGCGTCAAGGGCTACCTCCTCGGCGGAGCCGCCATCCTCGGCGCCGGGATCACCGCGTTCTACATGACGCGGGTGATGCTGATGACGTTCTTCGGCGAAAAGCGTTGGGGGTCGGACATTCATCCACACGAGTCACCAAAGGTGATGACGTGGCCGATGGTCCTGCTCGCGATCGGCTCGGTGGTCTCCGGTGGTGCGCTGGCCGTCGGCGGCACGCTCGAGCACTGGCTGGAGCCAGTCGTCGGCACCCACGAAATCCACCACGTCGCACCGGTTTGGCTGGTGACCACGGTGATCCTCGGGGTCGTCGCGGTCGGCATCGCGATCGCCTACCGGATGTACGGCAGGCAAGCGGTGCCCGCGGAGGTGCCCGCCGGATCGGCGCTCACGGTCGCGGCCCGTCGCGATTTGTACGGTGACGCCCTCAACGAAGAGGTGTTCATGCGGCCGGGACAGTTGCTGACCAGGGGGCTGGTGGAGATCGACGACGAAGCAGTCGACGGTGCGGGCTCTGGGCTTGCCGCCCTGGTGTCCCGATCATCGGGTGGACTCAGGAAGTTTCAGACCGGTTTCGCCCGCTCCTACGCGCTGACGATGTTGGCGGGCGCGGTGCTGGTGGTCGGCTCGATTCTGGCGGTGCAGTGGTGGTGACGTCGTTTCCGTGGTTGACGGTGCTGTGGGCGGTGCCGATCCTCGGCGCCGCCGTGGTGATCCTGCTTCCCGCGCCGATGCGCGCAGCGGCCAAATGGATTGCACTCGTCGTATCGATCGCCGTGCTCGCCATCACCGCGCTGCTCGCGGTGCAGTTCGACCCCGGCGGTGAGCAGTATCAGTTCGTCGAGGCGCACCGCTGGATTCCGTCGTTCGGCACCGGCTACATCCTCGGCCTCGACGGCATCGCGCTGGCGATCGTCGCACTCACTGCGGTGCTGGTGCCGCTGCTGCTGGTCGCCGGGTGGAACGACGTCAGCGACGAGGGCGCATGGGGCGGCCGTTCCACGCACGCGTATTTCGCGCTGACGCTGGCCGTCGAGGGCATGGTGATCATGTCCCTCGTCTCGCTCGACGTGCTGCTGTTCTACGTGTTCTTCGAGGCGATGCTGATTCCGATGTACTTCCTCATCGGTGGCTTCGGCGGCGCGGGCCGTTCGAAGGCCGCGGTGAAGTTCCTGCTGTACAACCTGTTCGGCGGCCTGATCATGCTGGCCGCGGTGATCGGTCTCTACGTCGTGACGGCGGGAAGCGACGCCTTCGAGGCCGGCACGTTCGACTTCCGGCAGATCGTCGCCGCCGTGTCGAGCGGCGACTTCGTCGTCAACCCGGCGGTGATGAACCTGCTGTTCCTCGGATTCATGTTCGCGTTCGCGATCAAGGCACCCCTGTGGCCGTTCCACCGCTGGCTGCCCGACGCGGCGGTCGAAGCCACACCCGCGAGCGCGGTGCTGATGATGGCGATCATGGACAAGGTCGGCACGTTCGGCATGCTGCGCTACTGCCTGCAGTTGTTCCCTGACTCCGCAACGTATTTCCGGCCGCTGATCATCACGCTCGCGGTGATCGGCATCGTGTACGGCGCGATAGTGGCGATCGGGCAGACCGACGTCATGCGTTTGATCGCGTACACATCGATCTCCCACTTCGGGTTCATCATCCTCGGCATCTTCGCGATGACGAGCCAGGGGCAGTCCGGCTCGACGTTGTACATGGTCAACCACGGCCTGTCGACGGCGGCACTGTTCCTGATCGCCGGATTCCTGGTGTCACGGCAGGGATCTCGTCTCATCGAGTCCTACGGCGGCGTGCAGAAGGTGGCTCCTGTGCTGGCCGGCACGTTCCTGGTTTCCGGCCTGGCGACCCTTTCCCTGCCCGGACTGGCGCCGTTCATCAGCGAATTCCTGGTCCTGATCGGCACGTTCACCCGCTACCCGGTGTTCGCGGTCGTCGCCGCAACCGCGTTGGTGTTGTCGGCCGTCTACATCCTGTGGATGTACCAACGGATGATGACCGGGCCGGTCAAGGACGGCAACGAGCGGCTGCGGGATCTGGTGCCCCGGGAAGTCCTGGTCGTCGCACCACTGATCGCGCTGCTGATCGGTCTCGGGGTGTATCCGAAACCCGCGTTGGACGTGATCAACCCCGCGGTCACCCACACGCTGACCACCATCGACCAGCCTGACCCGGTTGCCCCGATCGCCGAAGGGCCGATGCGATGAACCTGCAAGCCCCCACCGTCGAGTACGGCCTGCTGTCCCCGATGCTGATCGTGTTCGGGGTGGCCATCGCCGGCGTACTCGTCGAGGCCTTCCTGCCCCGCACGAGTCGCTACGGCGCGCAACTGGTCCTCAGCCTCGGCGGTTTGGCCGCCGCAGTAGCCGCCGTCGTAGTGCTCGCCCGCGACATGCACGGCACCGTCGGCCAGTCCGCCGTGATGGGCGCGGTCGTCATCGACACACCCGCCCTGTTCCTTCAGGCCACCATCCTGGTGGTCGGCGTGCTGGGCATCCTGCTCATCGCCGAACGCCAGATCGGCGCACAGGCCGACGGAATGCCCGCCGGGCGCGGCCTGGACGCGTTCACGCCGCAGGCGTCGGCCATTCCCGGCGCGGTCGCCGAACAGCTGGCGACCAAGGTCGGCATCATCCAGACCGAGGTCTTTCCGCTGACGATGTTCGCGATCGGCGGCATGCTGCTGTTCCCGGCGGCCGACGATCTGCTGACGATGTTCATCGCGCTGGAGGTGCTGTCGCTTCCGCTGTACCTGTTGTGCGGACTCGCGCGCAGGCACCGCCTACTGTCACAGGAAGCTGCACTGAAATACTTTCTGCTGGGCGCGTTCTCGTCGGCGTTCTTCCTTTTCGGGGCGGCGATGTTGTACGGCTACGCCGGCACGCTGGACCTGCGCGGCATCGCCGACGTGGTGGCGTCCGGATCCGGAAAGACTTCGCTGGCGCTGATCGGCACCGGCCTGCTGCTCGTCGGACTGCTGTTCAAGATCGGGGCTGTGCCGTTCCACTCCTGGATCCCCGACGTGTATCAGGGTGCGCCGACGCCCATCACCGCGTTCATGGCTGCCGCCACCAAGATCGCGGCGTTCGGCGCCACGCTGCGCATCTTCTACGTGGCACTGCCCGAACTGCGCGACGACTGGCGGCCCGTGCTGTGGGCCGTCGCGATTCTGACGATGGTGATCGGCACCGTGACCGCCGTGACGCAGACCGACGTCAAACGGATGCTGGCCTACTCCGCAGTGGCGCACACAGGGTTCATCCTGACCGGCGTGATCGCCGGAAACGAGTCGGGACTGTCCTCGACGCTGTTCTACCTGTTCGCCTACGGATTCTCCACCGTCGGCGCCTTCGCCGTGGTGAGCCTGGTGCGCAACACCGCCGACGGCGACGAGGACACGGCGATGGCGCGCTGGGCCGGGCTCGGCAGACGGTATCCCGTTGTCGGCGTAGTGTTCTCGCTGTACCTCCTCGCGTTCGCGGGCATTCCGCTGACCAGTGGCTTCGTCAGCAAGTTCGCGGTGTTCAAGGCCGCCGGCGAGGGCGGGGCGATCCCGTTGGTGATCGTCGGCGTGGTCGCCAGCGCGGTGGCCGCGTACTTCTACGTGCGGGTGATCGTGCTGATGTTCTTCACCGATCCACCCGAGGACGCGCCGGAGGTGGTGGTGCCGAGCGTGCTGAGCACCGCGGTCGTCACGATCACCGCGGCGGTGACGTTCGCGCTCGGCGCACTGCCGCAGCCCATTCTGGACCTGGCGAACAACGCCAACCAGTTCCTGCGTTAACGTCGCGCAGTGTCCGACTCACTAGTCCTCGTCGCCGACCACGGCGCCGTTCGCATGCTCACGCTCAATCGGCCTGAGGCCAGGAATGCGTTGAGCCGGGACCTTATTCGCGCGGCCTACGCGGCGCTGACGGAGGCCGACACCGACGAGGCGGTGCGCGCGGTCGTGTTGACCGGTACCGACCCCGCGTTCTGCGCGGGTGTCGACCTCAAAGAGGCGCAGCGCGACGGACTCAAGTATTTCGAGGAGTTCCGGTCGCAGAGTTGCATCGCGGCCACCGCCAAGATGAGCACACCCATCGTGGGCGCCGTCAACGGCGCGACGTTCACCGGCGGTTTGGAGATGGCGCTGGGCTGCGACTTCCTGATCGCCTCGGAGCGAGCGGTGTTCGCCGACACGCACGCCCGCGTCGGCATCCTGCCCGGCGGGGGCATGACGGCCCGGCTCCCCCAGGTCGTCGGCGTCGCGATGGCCAGGCGGCTGTCGATGACCGGTGAGGTGGTCGACGCCGCACGTGCCGAACGTATCGGGCTGGTCACCGAAGTCGTCGCCCACGAGCGGCTTCTGGAGCGCGCGCTCGAACTCGCGACGCAGATCGCCGAGGTGCCGGGCCCGGTGATGCGGGGACTCAAGGAGATCTACACCACCGGCGCCGCGGCGGTGATCGACCCCGCGCTGGCAGCCGAGCAGACGATCGCGTTCGCCCAACACCGCGACTTCGAGGGGCTCGGCGATCAGTTCCGGGCGGTGGCCGCGCGCAACAAGGATCAGATCGCACCTGGGGAATAGGCCAGTACTGAGCGAGGTTGTCGCCCGCATGACCTCACTTTCTGGCAAGACCGCACTGGTGACCGGCGCCTCGCGAGGGATCGGACGCGCCATCGCACAGCGACTGGCTGCCGACGGCGCGCTGGTCGCCGTGCACTACGGCACAAACGACGCTGCGGCCGCGGAAACCGTTGATGCGATTCGCGCCGCGGGCGGCGAGGCATTCGCGGTCCGGGCAGAACTCGGCGTCGAGGGCGACGTCGACACCTTGTTCGCGGGACTCGAGGGTGAACTCGGTGGCCGTCGGTTGGACATCCTCGTCAACAACGCCGCCATCGCCACCGCTGACGCCACCATCGACAAGGCAACGCCCGAACAGTTCGAGCGGGAGTTCGCCATCAACGTGCGGGCGCCGTTCTTCATCACCCAGCGAGCACTGCCGCTGCTCAGCGACGGCGGGCGCATCATCAACGTGTCTTCGGGCGTCACCTGGTTCGCGACACCGCAGATCGTGTACTCGATGACCAAGGGCGCGCTGAACGTCCTCGGCCGCTCATTGGCCAACACACTCGGGGAGCGCGGCATCACGGTGAACAACGTGGCGCCCGGCGTCACCGACACCGACATGAACTCGTGGCTGCACGACAGCGACGATGCGCAGAAGGGATTCACGAACATCACGGCGCTCGACCGGATCGGCAAGGCCGACGAGATCGCCGATGCTGTCGCGTTCTTCGCGTCCCCCGACAGCCGCTGGGTGACGGGTGAGACGCTCAACGTCAACGGCGGGATGTATCTCGGGCCGAAGGAGAAGTTGCTGCCGAGCTAGCCGTCAGCGTGCGCGTTTTACAATGAACTCGACGGTGCGTTGGCCGTTGAACTCCGGGCGCGGCGACGTGGTCATGTCGACCTGCTTGCGCGCCTGCTCAATGACCGGCGTGTCCGGGTCGAGGACAGACAGGTAGACGTCGTGCTGCGCGAGCGACGTCACCGCACGCTCGAAGCATTCGCCGTCGATCACCTCGGCATGCGTGGGCTCGGGTCCGTTCTCGAACAACCAACGCGGCGGGCTCTCGAGCGAATCATAGGCCGCGGCAACGGCATTGGAGAACTCGATGTGGTCGCGCTGGTTGGGTTGGCCGGGCGCCCACTGCGGACCGCTGTAAATCGTGATGACCAGCTCCGGCGCCAGTGCGGTGATCGCCTCGACGATCTTCGCCCGCAGCTGCGGCGTATTGCGGATATCGCTGTCGGGGAAGTCCCAGAACTGGACGTCCTGGACGCCTACGACGGCGGCCGAGCGCAGCTGCTCCTGCTCTCTGCGCGCGCCTGCCTCCGCGGGCGCCATCCCCTCGATGCCGGCCTCCCCGCGACTCCCAGCGCGTAATGCACCGCCTTGCCCTGGCCGGTCCACTTGGCCACCGCGGCCGCACACCCGTACTCCGGATCGTCGGGATGCGGGACCAGCAGTAGCGCAGTGCGCCACTGCGTCGGGAAGGGCTCGAGCATCGCCGCTATGTCACCACCCCGTGCACGACGATCGCGGTCGTCTGGACAACCCAGTCGTCGCCGAGGGTCTCGTCGGGCACCAACAGAACGCGCAGCAGGGTGGCTCCGCCGATCACCTCGACCAGCCGGTCGGGATCGATGTTCGGGTGCACCTCGCCACGCTGCACCGCGTCGGCCAGTCGGGAGCGAACGGCGGCGAAGACGTCGGTGAACCGGGCCATCACCCGGGTGTTGAGTTCGGCGTCGGCGGCCACGTCGGCGATCAGGCCGGGCAGCGCGGCGCGCACCACAGGAGTGGTGAACACGTCGCGCGCCGCTGCGAGCATCGCGCGGATGTCGGCGGCGATGTCGCCGGGCGGCGTCTCGATAGCGGTGGGCGCGGCCGGGAACGCGGTTTCGTGCACCAGTTCGGCCTTGCTCGACCATCGTCGGTACAGCGCGGTCTTCGTGGTACCGGCCCGATCCGCCACCGCGGCCATCGTCAGATTCGAATATCCGATTTCCACAAGCAGATCCGCGGTGGCGCGCAGTATGGCAGCGTCGATGCGAGGGTCCCTCGGCCGTCCGGCCGTCGGGGCCTTGTCAACCGGGGACGGGTCTGCTTTCATAACGCTACCCACCGTATCGTAATCGTCGGCCGAAGGAAGAAATAAGTGGCAAGTGAACCGGCTGTCGAAGATGTCAGTCGCCTCGAGCATTCGAGTCGCGACCTGTCCAAGCTCCCCGAGGTGATGGCGCGCTGGTTGTCGACGGTGCTGCCCGGCGGCGTCACCCCGGAGATCACCGTCGAGAGCGGGGTCGATGCGAACGGCATGTCGTCGGAGACGATCATTCTGACCGGCCGCTGGGACGAGAACGGCCAGGTGGAGCAGAAATGGGTGGCCCGCGTCGCCCCGGCGGCCGAAGACGTTCCGGTGTTCTCCTCCTATCGGATGGACCATCAGTTCGACGTCATCCGGCTGGTCGAAGAGAAGACCGATGTGCCGGTGCCGCGCGTACGGTGGCTGGAGAGCACCGGTGAGGTGCTCGGCACACCGTTCTTCCTGATGGACTACGTCGAGGGCCGCGTGCCGCCGGACGTCATGCCGTACACCTTCGGCGGAAACTGGTTCGCCGACTCCCCCGCCGAGCGCCGTCGCGAACTTCAGGACGCCACCGTCGGGGTGATCGCGCAACTGCACTCGATTCCGGAACCGCAGAACACCTTCGGATTCCTCGACGACGGGTCCGATGACAACGCGTTGCGGCGCAACCTGAACTGGCTGCAAGACTGGTATCGGTTCGCCGTTCCCGACATCGGGCGCTCCGAATTGGTGGAGCGGTCGCTGGACTGGCTGGAGGCGAACTGGCCCGCCGAGGCCGCGGCGAGCGACCCCGTCCTGGTGTGGGGCGACTCCCGCGTCGGCAATGTGCTGTACTCCGGGTATCAGCCCGCCGCGGTCCTGGACTGGGAGATGGCGACGCTAGGCCCGCGCGAGATGGATGCCGCCTGGATGATTTTCGCGCACAATGTTTTCCAGGAGCTTGCCGGGCTGGCCGGCCTGCCCGGTCTGCCGGACTTCATGATCGAGCAGGACGTCAAGTCGCACTACGCCGCAATGACGGGCGTGCAACTCGGCGACCTGAAGTGGTTCTACGTCTACTCCGGTGTCATCTGGGCGTGCGTGTTCATGCGGACAAGCGCCAGGCGGGTGCGCTTCGGCGAAATCGAGAAACCCGACGACGTCGAGTCGCTGTTCTATCACGGTTCACTACTGCGCCGGCTGATCGGCGATGAGCGCTCGAGCGAAGAGCCAACCAAAGGAGCTGACGCCTGATGCTGGGACCGACCGATGAATTCCCGATTCACCAGATCCCCCAGCCCATTTCGTGGCCCGGGGCGTCGGACCGCAACTTCTACGACCGCTCGTATTTCAATGCGCACGACCGCACCGGCGACATCTTCCTGATCACCGGTATCGGGTACTACCCGAACCTCGGCGTGAAAGACGCCTTCGTTCTGGTGCGCCGTGGCGACAAGCAGACGGCCGTGCACCTGAGCGACGGCATCGACGCCGACAGGCTCAATCAGCACGTCCTGGGGTACCGCGTCGAGGTGGGCGAGCCGCTTCAGAAGTTGCGGGTGACGCTCGAGGAGACCGAAGGCATCGCCCTCGACTTGAGTTGGGAGGGTTTGTTCCCCGTCGTGCAGGAGCAACGCCACGTGCTGCGTACCGGCACGCGGGTGACGCTCGATGCGCAGCGGTTCGCCCAGGTGGGCTCGTGGAGCGGAAAGATCTCGATCGACGGCGACGAGATCGGCGTCGACCCGGCGGTGTGGATCGGAAGTCGTGATCGGTCATGGGGCATTCGCCCGATCGGCGAACCCGAGCCGGCGGGCCGGCCCGCGCATCCTCCGTTCGAGGGCATGTGGTGGCTGTACGTCCCGATGGCGTTCGACGATTTCGGTATCTGCCTGATCATTCAGGAGGAGCCCGACGGGTTCCGCAGCCTCAACGATGTCACCCGGGTGTGGCGCGACGGCCGGGTCGAGCAGCTCGGCTGGCCGCGGGTGAAGATCCACTACAAGTCCGGGACGCGAATTCCGCACGGAGCCACCATCGAAGCGACCGCCGGCGACGGCTCTCCGGTGCGCTTCGACGTCGAGTCGAAGCTACCGGTGCCCATCCACGTCGGCGGCGGATACGGCGGCGACTCGGACTGGGTGCACGGTGTGTGGAAGGGCGACAAGTTCACCGAGCGTCTCACCTACGACATGACCGATCCGGCGATCGTCGGCCGGGCGGGCTTCGGCGTCATCGACCACGTCGGCCGTGCCGTGTGCACCGAGGGCGGCAAGACCGCCGAGGGCTGGGGGTTGTTCGAGCACGGTGCGCTGGGGCGCCACGACCCGTCAGGATTCGCCGACTGGTTGACCGTCGCCCCCTAGCGATTTCGGCGCGCTGACGATCGGTGAGCGAACGTTAGGGCACCGAAATCGCGAAAAGTAGGGCGGCGGCGGCGGCCTCGACCAGGCAGTAGAACCAGTTGGGGTAGAACGGCGTTCGGTCACCAAGCAACGCGGCCACCAGCCGCCCCAACGCCATCCCGGCCAATGCGGCGCCGACGGTGATCAGTACGCCTTTGCCGATGTCCCCACCCACGATGGCGGCATACCCCAGAACGCCCGCGATCGCGAGCCCGAACCCGCCATAGACCGCGCGCACCTCGGATCGCGCCGCGGCGTCCCCCAAGCGGATGCCGAACGGTCGGATGATGGCCGCCGGTGCGACGAGCGCGTAGATCCCCATGCCCGCGAAGAACACACCGATCACGATGATGACAGCGTGCGCCAAGGTAGCCTCCTAACGATCGACGAGGAGACCAGCATGGGCGATGCGGCGACGGAAGCGCTTCCACAAACCTGCTGCCCGACGGTGTGGCTGTGGCCGGGCCAAGCCATGTATGCGGGTCCCAGCCTCAACCTCGCACCACACTCGGGATCGGTGTGGTGCTTCGCTGCCGGCATCGGCGGGCCATTGACCGTGACCACGCCCGACGGGGCCCCGCGGCAAGCGCGCAGCGTCTTGATCCCACCGCGAGTGACCCACCAGATGGTCTGCCACGGCGCGGGATTGGTGTCGTGCTATCTGGAGCCGACGTCCGCGCGCGCCGAAGCCTGCCGGTCGGCCATGTCGGAGTGGATCGGCCCTATCGGACTGACGCACACGGCCGAGGACCGGCTGTTGGCCATGCCGCAGGACGACGAGAGCGCTTCTCGCTGGCTGGATTCGGCCGCCCCGGCAACGCAGCGGGCCGTCGATCCGCGCATCACCGCCGCGGCCCGCAGAATCAGAGACGATCCCGCCACCGCGGTGTCATCGCGCGAGCTGGCCGGGCAAGCGGGCGTGTCCGAATCGCGGTTCCTGCACCTGTTCCGCGACGAGCTCGGAACAAGCCTGCGGCGTTACCGGATCTGGGTGCGTCTGGTGCATGCGGGCACCGCCATCGCGGCCGGAGCCAACCTCACCGAAGCGGCGATGAAGGCCGGCTTCGCGAGTCCTTCGCATCTCGCCGACCGGTTCAAGACGACGTTCGGGCTATCAGCTAGCCAGCTGCTCGCGACGGGGTTGACGGTACGGACGCCGTAGCCACCCGCCCGAACACCATCGACTCGTCGATGCGGTCGAACCGGTGGTCGATCGCGTCCAGAACGTAGTTGTGTCGCACGTTCCACGGTCGGTGCGTGCCCGACTTCGGCAGCACGTGTGCCGAACGCTTCACATAGCCGGCGTTGATGTTCCACGCCGGCTTCTCCGGCATCGGCTTGCCACCCAGGTGGGGGTAGGCGTGCGTATAGCCGTGAGAGTCCATGTGCGCGATCAACTTCGCGAAAGCCTTCGCCGTCATGTCGGCGCGCAGCGTCCACGACGCATTGGTGTAGCCGATGCACCACGCCATGTTCGGCACGTCCTCGAGCAGATACTCCTTGTAGACGAACCGGTCGGCGGGCTTGACGCCGACCCCGTCGATGCTGATCTCGATGCCACCGAGCGCCTGCAACTGCAGGCCCGTCGCGGTGACGATCACGTCCGCGTCGAGGCGCCCGCCCGACTTCAGCACGATGCCGTCCGCGTCGACGTGATCGATGTGGTCGGTGACCACTTCGGCACGGCCCTCGCCGACATGCTCGAACAGATCGTTGTCGAGCACCAGGCACATCCGCTGATCCCACGGGTCGTACCGCGGTTTGAAGTGCACATCGACGTCGTAGCCGTCGGGCAACGCGGCGATCGTCCGGTTCCGGATCAGCCACCGGCCGAAACGGGGCGCCTTGCGGAACATGAAGTAGGTCAGCACGTGGAACAGCGCGTTACGCATCCGGACCACGGCGTGAGAGGCCCGCAGCGGCAGCGCTTTCCGGATGAAATCCACCATCGGATCGATCCGCGACATCGACATCATGTACGTCGGCGAGCGCTGCAACATGGTCACGTGCGCCGCCTTCTGCGCCAGTGCGGGGATCAGGCTGATCGCGGTGGCGCCGCTGCCGATGACCACGGCCCGCTTTCCCGAGTAGTCGAGATCCTCCGGCCAGAACTGGGGATGCACCACGTCGCCGCGGAACTGCTCGATGCCGGGGAACTCCGGGGTGTAGGGGGCGTCATAGCTGTAGTAGCCGGTGCCGAAGAACACGAACCGCCCGCGGTAGAGCTTCTCCTGCGGACCGTCGGGACCATCCTGGACGGTGCGCACCGTCCAGGTATCGGTCGTCGAGTCCCACTCGGCCGACTGGACGTGGGTGTTGAACCGGATGTGACTGTCGATGCCGTACTTGCGGGCCGTCGCGGTCAGATACTCGCGGATGTACTCGCCGTCGGCCACGTTCTCCGGTCGGGTCCACGGCTCGAACGGGTAACTCAGCGTGAAGATGTCGCTGTCGGAGCGAATGCCCGGATAGCGGAACAGGTCCCACGTCCCGCCAATGCGGGCACGGCGCTCGAGCACCGTGTAACTAAGCCCGGGATTCTTCTCGCGAATGCGGTACGCCGCGCCGATTCCCGAGATCCCCGCGCCGATGATCAGCACGTCGGAGTAGTCCGCCTGGTCGGCACCCATCCCGCAGCCTCCTTTGGTCCGGCTGGGTACCACGATAGGGGTCAGCCCTGCAGCGCGTCGACGATCTCGGCCAGGGATTCGACCGCGATGGGACCGGGCTGGTAGAGGCAGACGCGGTCGGACACGCCTTCGACGCGGTCGCGGATGTGCGCCGCGACGTCGACGGGGCTGCCGCACGCCGCGATGGTGTGCAGCATCTCGTCGTCGATCAGCGTGCCCATCTCCTCCCATCGCCCCTGTTTG
This sequence comes from Mycobacterium deserti, assembly GCF_025345615.1. Taxonomy (GTDB): domain Bacteria; phylum Actinomycetota; class Actinomycetes; order Mycobacteriales; family Mycobacteriaceae; genus Mycobacterium; species Mycobacterium deserti. The sequence continues at coordinate 387,579 of NZ_JAODWD010000005.1, read as the reverse complement.
GACAGCGTGTTGAGTTCCGGCTGCAGATCCCCCCAGCCGTGCACCTCCAGGACGGGCCGGTACGCAGGCGTCGACCCGTAGAACGCCAGCAGCCGACGGGCCGCCGTGTGATCTCGATCTTCGGAGCCGACCGACACGATGATCTCGGGAACCACCGCGAAGTCCTCGAGGCGACGTCCCGACGCGTCGAGGCCGTCGCGCACCGCGGGCATCGTCACCTCGGCCAGGAATCGCTTGGACCCGAACGGCATCACCAGCAGCCCGTCGGCGGACTTCGCCGTGGCATGGGTCAACCGCGGTCCCAACGCGCCGACATAGATCGGCGGCGGGGCGGGCAGGGGGCCGCGCGGGGTGAAGGTCGGCGTCATCAGGGTGTGCCGGTAGTACTCGCCGCGGAAGTTCAGCCGTTCCCCGGTGGTCCAGGTGGTGAAGATGGCGCGAAGCGCGGCCACCAGTTCGGTCATGCGCGCGACCGGTTTGTCGAAGTCGGCGCCGTAGCGCTTCTCGATCTGCGTGCGGATCTGGGTGCCCAGGCCGAGGGTGAACCGGCCGCCGCTGAGCAGCTGGTGGTCCATGGCCTGGTGTGCGAGATGGATTGGATTGCGCGGGAACGCGATCGCCACATTAGTCATCAAATCCAGCCCGCCGACCGTGGAGGCAAGGGTCAGCGGAGCGAACACGTCGTGCGGTCCCTCGAAGGTGAATACGCCGCTGGCGCCCGCCTCCCGCAGCGCGTGTGTCCGTTCGATCGCATCCATTGGTCCGAACAGCGCCGTCATCACCTTCACGGCGTGAGAGCCTAGTCGGGTGACCATGCCAGCCAACGCCGACGTCGTCGTCGTCGGCGCGGGATTCGCAGGCCTGGCGGCCGCCCGGGCCCTGGTGCGATTCGGCCACTCCGTGGTCGTTGTCGAGGGTCGCGACCGGGTCGGGGGTCGGTCGATGACGACGACCATCGCCGGTGTTCCGGTCGACCTCGGGGCGACGTTCGTCGGCCCCACCCAGGATGCCGTCGTCGCGCTGGCCAAGGAACTGGGCTGCGCAACCGAACGCACCCACACCCGCGGCAAGAACCTGATCCGCTGGCGGGGCCGGACGCGGTCCTACCGCAGCACGATCCCGAAGTTGTCGATCCTGGAACTGGTGGACGTGTCGCGCATCCAGTGGCGTTTCGAGCGGGTATGTCGCCGCGTGCCGGTGAACGAGCCGTGGACGTCGCCGATCGCCGAACTGCTCGACAGCAAGACCCTCGACCAGTGGCTGCGCTATGTGCACGCCAACGCCTCGACGCGCGACCTGATGGCGATCATGGCCCGGGTGACGTGGGGTTGCGAGCCCGACGCGGTGTCGATGCTGCACGCCGTGCGCTACGTCAAGGCCGCGGGCGGTATCGGGCGCATGCTCGACGTGCAGGGCGGCGCGCAGCAGGATCGCTTCCCCGCAGGCACGCAGCAGATCGCGGTGCGCATGGCCGACGAACTCGGTCCGCGCGTCGTGCTGAACACCGTGGCGCGACGCATCGAACGCCATGCGGACGGCACGCTGTCCGTCGGGACGGACAGCGGTGAGGTGGCCGCTCAAGCCGTCATCATCGCCGTCCCGCCCGAGCACCGCGCCAACATCTCGTTCGAGCCGGACCTGCCCCCGGAGCACCAGAAGCTGGCCGCGCACTGGCCGCAGGGCAATCTCAGCAAGGCCTACGCCGCCTATGAGACGCCGTTCTGGCGCGCGAACGGCTGTTCGGGTGAGGCGCTGTCCGATGAGGGGCCGGTGTTCATCACGTTCGACGTCAGCCCGGGTGACGGCGGCCCCGGGATCCTGTTGGGATTCACCGATGCGCGGTCTTTCGACCCGCTGCCCGGCCCGGAGCGACGCGAACGCGCGCTGACCGGGTTCGCGACACTGTTCGGCGACGCGGCGATGACTCCGACCGACTACGTCGACCATCGTTGGAGCGCAGAAGAATTCGCACCCGGCGGCCCGACGGCCGCCGTCCCTCCCGGATCATGGACGACGTACGGCCCGTGGCTGCGCAAGCCGGTCGACGGAATCTATTGGGCGGGAACCGAAACCGCCGACGAATGGACCGGGTTCCTCGACGGCGCGGTCCGTTCAGGGCAACGGGCCGCCGACGAAGTGCACCGGCGGCTGTCGGACTAGGAGCTGGCGCGGCGCTGCTGCGTCGCCGATTCGACCAACCACCGCAGGTGCTTGTTGACCTCGTCGGGGCATTCTAGGATCGCGCAGTGTCCCCCGGACAGCTCGACGAACTGCGCGAGATTCGGTACCTCTCTGGCGATTCGGCGCGACGACACCATCGGCAGCAGGCGATCTTTCTCGCTGCCGATGACAAGGGTCGGCACCGTGAGGTTCTTCACGCCGATGTGCTGCGGACCTAGGTGGTCGACGAGCGTGCGGGCCCAGCCACCGCGCCCGGCGGCCGGCGTCGTGGTGAACAATTCGAAGACGAACTCGGCGACGGCGGGGTCGGCGTCGCGACCCACGGCCAGTGTCGAGACGACGCGCCTGCTCGGCAGGTCGACGGCGCGCACCAGCGGAGCCGCGCCCAGCGTCTTCAGCAGGGTTCCCCCGGCCCGCACCCTGGCCGCGGCCAGCGGCGGCGGCACCGGCAGGAACCGCAGGTGCCGCAACAGGTCCCCGGTGGTGGTGTTGATCAACGCGACCGCGTCGGCGCGCTGCGCCACCCGCTCGGGATGACGCTCGGCCCACGAGGTGATCGCGATGCCGCCCATCGAATGCCCGCCGATGACGGCACGTTCGCCGGGTGCCAGCGTCGCCTCCAGGACCGCGTCGAGGTCGGCGGCCAGATGGTCGAGGCTGTAACCGTGGCGACGGTGCGGCACACCGCTGCGCCCGTGGCCGCGGTGGTCGAAGGCGATGACGCGGTGGTCGCGGGCCAGGTCGGCGATCTGACACGCCCATACGCGCAGCGCGCAGGTGATGCCGTGCGCCAACACGATCGGATAGCCGTCCTCGGGTCCGAAGACCTCGGTGTGCAGACGGACGCCGTCGCTCGAGCGAACTTCAACGACACGACTGGGCGGTAAGGACTGGGCGGGGGCGAAGGTGCGGGAATGTCGGCTGGCCCGTCGGCGCTGCCGCATCTGAGGTCCCATATGAGCTCCGATCGACTCCGGCAACGCTGCCGGATAAGTGAGCTTATCGTCCGCCCGATCGGATCTGGCGCAGGATGTGAGATGGTGACGCGCACGCGAGGAGCAAGGAAGACGTCGACGACGAGAGGACGGCCGATGCGCGCGATACAGATTGCCAGCCTGGACGGACCGCAAGCCGCGAAACTCGTCGAGGTCGACGAACCCGACGGCGACGGCCTTGTCGTCATCGACGTGCACGCGGCCGGGGTCGCCTTTCCTGACGCTTTGCAGTCGCGCGGGCTCTACCAGTACAAGCCGGACCTGCCGTACACCCCTGGCGCGGAGATCGCGGGGGTCGTGCGCAGCGCTCCCGAGGATGCGGGGCTGAACGCGGGCGACCGGGTGTGCGGGTTGACGATGCTGTGCGGTGCGATGGCCGAAGTCGTTGCGCTGCCCGCTGACCGGGTCTTCACGCTGCCCGACTCGGTGTCGTTCGAGGCCGGCGCCGGACTCCTGTTCAACGACCTGACCGTGCATCACGCGCTGCTGACCCGCGGCCGGTTGGCCGAGGGCGAGACGGTGCTGGTGCACGGCGCCGCGGGCGGTGTCGGCACGTCGGCGCTGCGGTTGGCCCCGGCGTGGGGCGCCTCCCGGGTCATCGCGGTCGTGAGCTCCGAGGACAAACGCGCGGTCGCGCAGGCGGCGGGCGCATCGGATGTCGTTCTGGCCGAGGGCTTCAAGGACGCGGTCAAGGAGATGACGGGCGGGCGCGGGGTGGACATCGTCGTCGACCCGGTCGGTGGCGACCGGTTCACCGACTCGCTGCGCTCACTGGCCCCCGGAGGGCGACTGTTGGTCATCGGGTTCACCGGCGGCGAGATCCCGACGGTCAAGGTGAACCGGCTGTTGCTCAACAACGTCGACGCGGTCGGTGTCGGCTGGGGCGCGTGGGCGGGAACGCATCCCGGCTATCTCTTGGAGCAGTGGGCCGAGCTCGAGCCGCTGCTGGCGTCGGGCAAAGTGGCCGCGCCCGACCCGGAGGTCTATCCGATGGAGCGCGCGGCCGACGCGATCGCGTCACTGGAGGACCGCTCTGCCAAGGGCAAGGTCGTCGTCAAGCTGCGCTGATCAGAGGTAGGGGTCGGACCAAGCGCTGATGATGCGGGCCGCCCGCGCCGCCTGGTTCTTGCCGGTCAGCAGATGGTCGGCACCTTCGAGCGACACGAAGCTGCGGGGATGGCGGGCGGCGCGGAAGATCTCGCTGGCGTTCTTGATGCCGACGGTGTTGTCGGTCGGCGAGTGCATGACGAGCAGGGCCCGACGCAGCGATTGGATCCGCTCGTGCAGATCGACGGCGCGCACGTCTTCGATGAAGTGGCGCTTGAGGGTCAGCGCCTTGCCGCCGATGAGGAACGGCGCCTCCCCCTCGGACTCGATGCGCTCGCACAGGGCGTCGTAGGCGTGCTCGACGTGAGCGGGTTCGTACGGGGCGCAGACGCTGGCCACCGCCTTGACCGTCGGGCACTCATGGGCGGCCGCGATGACAGCCGACCCGCCGAACGAGTGGCCCACGAGCAGACGCACCTCGCGGCCCTCGTCGTTCATGAACTCGACCGCGCGGGCGGTGTCGGCGACCTTGTGGGAGAACGACCCGTCGCCCCAGTCCCCCTCGGAGTCGCCCAGGCCGAGATTGTCGAATCGCAGCATGCCGATGCCTTCGCCGGCCAGTTGCTTGCAGATGCGGCTGGCGGCCGGGCTGTCCTTGCCGAGCGTGAATCCGTGCGCGAAGACACCCCATCCACGCACGTCGCCTTCGGGGACGTCGACGAGACCGGCCAGGGTCGGTCCGGAGGTGCTGGTGAATCTGACGCGCTCGGCCACGCGCGCCATCCTGTCACCATGTGTCGCCGATCACGTTTGGGGGTACGCCCTGTGCCATGGCAAACCGAATCGTCATCGCTGCTGCCCTTTTGGCAGCACCCATCGCCGCGCTGAGCGGATGCAGCACTTCAGATCAGGCCGACGAGCAGACCACGTCGAGCAGCGCGGCGCCCGCGGGCACCGAAAGGTTGACCGCGCAACTGAAGACGGCTGACGGCACGCCGGTCGCCAACGCGACCCTGGACTTCGCGAACGGGTTTGCAAGGGTCACGGTCGAGACGATCGAAAGCGGCATTCTCAGCCCGGGCTTTCATGGGATGCACATCCACTCGGTCGGCAAGTGCGAGGCCAGTTCGGTGGCCCCCACTGGCGGCGAGCCGGGTGACTTCCTCTCGGCGGGCGGACATTTCCAGGCCCCCGGGCACACCGGCCATCCGGCAAGCGGTGACCTCACCGCGCTCGAGGTCCGGTCGGATGGGTCGGCGGAATTGGTGACCACCACCGACGCATTCACCGCGCAGGATCTCCTCGCTGGAGAGGGCACCGCGCTGATGATCCACCAGGACGAAGACAACTTCGGACACATTCCGGACCGCTACAGCCAGGGCGACGGCTCCCCGGGTCCGGACCAGGACACGCTGGCCACCGGCGACGCGGGTGGCCGGGTGGCCTGCGGTGTCATCGAGTCCGTGTCGGCCACCACCTCGTCGTCGACGACCACCACCACCACGACGACCACCACGACGCCGACCACCATCACCGAGACGACGGTGATCAGCCCGACGACGATTGTGCCGCCGCCGGTGACGCAGACGACGACCCCCGCCACCACGACCGTCACGACGGCGACCACCACGACGACGGTGCCCACGGAGACGACGACTGAACCGCCGCCTCCTCCCGGGCAGGGGTAACTCCCTTAGCGAGGAAGCCCGACCTCGCGTGCTTCGCGTTCGGCCAGCGCCTTGAACACGAGCAGTTGCTTACGCATCATCAGCAGGTTGACCAACGTCCAGGTCTGCCCGATCACCCAGGGACCGTCGAACAGTGCCCGCACATGCAGACGCGTTCCGGTGCCGTCCGGCCGTAACGCGTAGGTGTTGACGACCGTGTTACCACCCGACATCGCGCTGCCTTCGCGCGGCCGCAGCGTGAGATGCTCGTTTTCCTTGAACGACGCCAGCTCGAAAACATAGGTGCGGCCGAAGATTCGGACGAAAGGCTGCCCGACCGCGAGCTCGGTGAGCGCAGGAGTACGCGTGCGCGGGCTGCGCCTGCCGGTGTTGTCCAGGAGGTCGTAACTGTAGGGCGCAACGCGCATCTGGCACAGCCAGGCGAACACCATCGCGGGTGTCGCGTCGATGGAGATGGCGCGGTCGACGCGTAAGGCGCCAGGCAATAGGGCGTCGCAGGGCAGGTTCGCCGCTCGTTCTTGCGCGGTGACGTTCCAGGAGGTTCCGATCATGAACCGTACATTACCGTTCATCTATATAGATAGCAATGCATAGACGGTGCAACACCGAAATTCCCGTCATAACGGAGGCCCACCAGGCGCGATCATGAGTACATGACGACTGCGCTGACGAGGATGGCCAATTGAGCGACCACTCAACGTTTCTGCTGTGGGCGTCGTTCGCCGTGATCGCGGCCGTGTCGCTGATCCCGATGAACTTCATCAGCGACCGGCGCACCGGGCGGCGCATCTACTGGTGGGGCTGGCTGATGGGCACGGCAGGCATCGCGGTGGCAATGTCCGGACGCGAGGGTTGGCGCGCTGCGATCGTCGGCGCGGGCGGGTTATTCGTCATCGGAGTGATCACGGCGTTTCGCTATACGCCGTACCTGAAGGTCGGCGGACAGATCTTCGCCTCGAGCCGATGGGACCGGCAGCCCGACCCGGGCGACCAACCAGAAGTACCATTTCGCCCCCTGACGGCCGATGACGTTCGCAGCGCCTCTTTTTCGCGACCGTTCGGCCAGCAGGGCTACAACCCCGGCGAGGTCGACGCGTTTGTCGAGATGATCGCCGGCCGCTTGGAGAGGGCGAACGCTTTGACCGCCGACGACATCGGGGGCGTGAAGTTCGGACGGCCCAGAGCGTTCGTCCGCGGCTACGACCCTCATGAGGTCGACGAGTTCCTCGCCGCCGCAGCAGAAACGCTGGCGCGTCTAGACAGCTTCGGTGAGGCCTAAGTCGCGGTAGATGTTGGGCCGTTCAGCTTGGGCGTCGGGCAGGAAACCGAAGATCGGCCAATCGTGGATCTGGCCCTTGCGCAATTCGAAGGTGAAATCGGCGCCGGGTGTTGTTATCGCCTTCTGCTGCAACAGCAGTACATCCGGGGTGCGAAGGTCGAGTTCGCCGGCATAGACGGTCGTCGGGGGCAGGCCCTCGAGTGATCCGAACAACGGGCTGGCCAATGGGTTTCGGGTGCCGTCGGGATCCTCGGCGGTTTCAAGCCCCCTCGACCACCACAGCCCGTTGCGCTTGGAGCTGGCCGGGCTCAGCAGCGGATCGTCGACCTTCGCGACGTCGGGGTTGCTCAGGCTCGAATCGAGCGCAGGGGCCAACAACACCATGCGGCCCGGCAGCGCCTCCGCGAGGTCGCATTCCGTATCGCTCTCGCATCGGCGGACCAGCTCCTGGGCGGCGGCCAATGCGATCGAACCGCCGGCGGAATCGCCTAGCACGCTGACGTTTTCGGCGCCGTGCTCGGCGACCTGGGCTGCAATGAAGTCGGCCATCACCGGGATCACCGACTTCGCGGTGCCCCCGGTGCCTTCCGCGTTGGCGAGCGGATACAGCGGCACCACAACGGTCGCGTCCGTTGCCCGCGCCAGATCGGCGTACGTCGACCAATGGAAGAGGCTGGCCGTGGAGATGAACGAGCCGCCGTGCACGGCGACGACCACCTTCTCCGACGGGTTGCGCGGCGCGAGTGTCCAGACCTTCCAGCCGTTGTACTCGCCGCTGCGCACGTTGAGGCCATAGGTCACGAAGAACGGCGGAACTCCGTCGGTGAAAACCGGAATCTTTGCGCTGGTGCCGTTGAGCTCAATGCCGAAGGCGCCCAGGATGGGCTTGATCAGCCGCAGTCCGGCGACGAACACCTGCGTGATCAACGACGGCCGCCCGGTGAACTCGGCCTCCTCGACAACGGCCGCCGTCTGCGCGCTGAGGGTTTGGATCGCCGGTGGGTGCCGTTGTGGCTCGACAAGCGCTTCTCCGATCTCGCGACGGGCAGCGGCCGCCAGTACCCACGCCGCGGGAGGATCGGCGGGAGCTGGCACGTCACCGTCGTTGGCGAATGGCGCGAGCACCGCGGTGAGCACGCTGGTGATGACGTTAGCGGGGGCCTGGGGGGCGGGCTCGGAGTCGAGCGCGACGGTGCGCTGCTTGCGGATCGGCTCAGCGGGGCGCGGCGCTGCGTCGACCGTCGGCTGGAGCACGACTTCGGGCACGGCGGGGTCCGCTTCTCGCGGCTGGGCCACCGTCACCGTGTGGGCCGTGGTGTTCGACTGCGGCGACGGCGGGGTGGCCTCGGTGGGATCCTCGTCATCCGCGCGGTCGCGACGATCGTCGCGGTCGTCATCGGCAGGAGGCTCTTCCTTCGGCTCTTCGTCTTCGTCTTCTTCGTCTGGCGCCACCACTTCGTCGGGCGTCTCGATCTGCGCTGTGCCGCCCGCGCTCACCACACCCGCGGGTGCGGTACGCACGTCGTCGCCCGATACGTTCGACGGAGGCGAGTTCGGATCAGCGTCAGTGCCGGTGTCGGGTGACGATGACTTCGTCTGCGAGGCATCGTCATTGGACGTGTCATCCGAACGGGCACTGGAGTCCGCAGGTTCGGCGACGGCAACGCCCGCGACTCCATGTCCGGTGACGACCGCAGCACCGACGCCGAGCGCGACCGCCAAGGCGCCGATCCGTCCGACATGATCCGCCGCGCGCCACGAGACAACCGCCATCGTCGACTCCATCCCCGCTGTGCCCGGCTGGCAGCGTTGCCGGACTATCCGGTGGATACGGTCGCATGAGTGCCGTGCGGACGGGGTCGATTTGGGGCGAATGGAAACTCGCCAGCGGGACAGGGCGGAGGTGTGTGTGGTGCCAGAACGCAGTGTCACTCTGGAGACGCTGGGAGCGTGGGTCATCAAGTGCAATCCGCGCCGGACGCCTGTCGATCCGATGCTGGCGGTCGGCGAGACCAAGAGATCCTGGTGCATCGCCGACAATTACCGCTCGGAACTCATCCGGCCAGGTCATCGAGTGCTGTTCTGGGTGTCGGCGCACCCGCAACGGGGATTCTGGGGTGCGGGGCGCATCACCGGCGATGTGACGGTCGATGAGGCCGGCGGGCTTCATGTGCCGGTACGCATCCCGTTGTTCGCCGAGCCGCTGACAGCCGCCACACTCAGCTCGGTACCGGGTCTGCGCTCGCTGGAGGTGTTCCGTTCGCCGCAGCAAGCCAACCCGTCCTGGGTGAGCGCGGCCGAACTGGCGCTGCTCCACCCGCTGCTGCCGCCGGCGTGATCGCCTCGGGAAGTCAATGAAAACGGCCCCCGGAGAATCTCCGGGGGCCGTTTCATCTAGTAGCGGGGACAGGATTCGAACCTGCGACCTCTGGGTTATGAGACAGAAATCTGGAGTTTCGGGGTACCGGCTATTTCCCATTTGTGCAGCTCAGTGCGGGTGTGCCCCCCGAGCGGTTCCATCTGATTGCACCCGTTTGGGCCCGTTTCGCAGAGTTGTGTTCCCAAATTTGTTCCCAAATATCGGGTCCGCTGCGACCGTGGGGAACGGTCGCAGCGCACTTCTGACGACGTTTCAACTCCCGTGGGTTAGACGACACACCGCTAGCTATGCGGCGCCCGTGGCTGCACCGTTACGCGTGTTCGATCACGAACTGACGGATACAAGCATTGACCTCGTCAGGAACTTCGCCCGGCAAAGAGTGCGTGGCGTTAGGCTACAGGCTATGTCGCTAGTGGGGCACTACCGCCTTCATCCGCGCAATCCCTTTGTCCGAATCATGAATACTGTTGCCTGCCAGCAGAACCTGTATCGGTAGCTGTGTCGAACGGAGTAGACGATCGCTAGGGAAGAACGGCGACGCCACGCGCACGGGTGGCGCGAAGGCCGCGAATCCGGCGCCGAACAGCCCAGTAAGTCTGGCGGTAGAGCTACCCGGTGCGGGGTTACCCGTCACCGATGCCGCAAAGCGTTTAGCGCGCGCGGAATTCGGGCGGCCGATAGTGGCGAAAAGATTCCGCCAAAACCACTGGTAAGTCCTTGTCACCGTGTTGGCCGGATCGACTGGTCGGACGCGTCCGCTCCGAGTGTCGCCGATGACGATCGGTTGCCACCGGTTAGGTGACTCGCCGAGCGTGGTCTAGCGCCAACTGGGTTGCGTAACCACTCGTTCCATGCGGTGGGGGTATCGTCAGTGGGTATGAGTTATGCAACGTGGGAGGAGGTTCCGGACCGTCTCTTGGCGCTGGAGAACCCGCCGCGAAGCGATGTAGATCGCATCTGGCGCGAGGACCGAACCCGGATCCGGTGTCGGAGTTGCGACCGCCACTACATCGCGAGAGTGTCTGATACTCCAGATTGTGAGGATTGCCGCTCGGGTAACCCGCCGAGGCCCCTGCCCGAAGTCCAGGAGTTGGCAGAGGAAAAGATTTCGCAAGCGAGGTGACCAGAAGCGCCCGCCGGTCGAAACAACGGGGGCGCAATGTGTCACACGTTCAGCCCGCAAAGCGTCCTTCAGAAACAAGTGTCACTAGCTACACGCCGTACGAGTGACTGCGCCGAACACCACCACCCGAGGACCGGGTTCGTAGCACTGCGTGGCTCGCGGGGGCTAGGGTCGCGGTCTAGGGGCAAAAGGGAGGGAGTCATGGCTGAAGCACAAAACGTGGCACGCACCCCCGCCAGGCGGCCGGCGTTCAGCGTTCATAATCAAGACCGAGGGCATGACCGCCGACGAGATGAAAGCCGCCGCGCGGGAAGCGCTTCGGCGGCGTCAGGAATCGTCCGACGAAGACACTTGAGAATGCTTTTTGATTACCCTGCTCACTGTGCTGGTCGAGCAGCCAACCTCGGCAGCGATTGCCTTCTGCGACTTGCCCTCTCGGCGTAGGGCCATGATGGATTGCTCACGGACCGCTGCGGCGGCTTTGGGCTTCGCCGCGTCAGGAATAGGTATGGTGAGGCTCATCTTTCGGGAATCAGGACCGTGCGGAGCTTGGTTGGCTCGCAGGATGTCCATAATGACCGAAAGCTTGTGCATCCGAGATAGTCCCGCATGTTCGTTGCGGCGCGGTATTCCGGTGTCGTTGAAGTGGCTTGCATTGATTCCAATAAGGAATGACTGGTGATAGTCGCTAGATATCATTTGAGCGGCAGTCTTGCCATCGCCTGTGGGGAGCAGCATTTTCATTCCGCGTTGGGCAACGTATACGGGACTTCCTGAGTTGCCAGCTGTCGAGAAGGCATCAAACAACACCTGATGGCTACTGTCCTCTTTGGTTGGCGCGCCTTTGTCGGACCGGTAATCGGTCTGCGGATCACTCGCGATCAAGCCAGAGCGCATCACTGGCCTTATTTGCAGCTGGTCGTACCATTGTGGATAACCAGGGAAGACAACGAAATCTCCCGGTTGTATTCGTGGCCACAGCCTTTCGCATTCCACGAGCATCTCCCAACCGATTGCGTGGTTAAGTGTGATTTCAGTGGGACTATTTTCGGCCATGAACTTCGCCATGTCGCCGTAGATCTCGCCGGTAGCCTCTAGGAATTCTCCAGGCTTCGATGCAACTGGGATTACTGCAACGTCAAGCAAGGGGTCTGGATGATAGAGCGGCTCTGGATTAGCAATGACGTACTCGCACCGCAGTTGCGTACTTTGCCACCATTGGATCTTGATTGACTGTATCTTTGACCCTCTGTTGTCCACCTCGTTGTAGAAGACCGCATCAGCAATATGCCGGTTAGTTACTAATCCCATACGATCGTCACCGGTGGGAAACCCGACGATAAATCCGGTTCCTTTAAGGTCGCAGCAATGCGAGCCATCATCTGGAAAGTAGTGCGTCGCCTCTAGTCGGCATGCCGAGTAGAGCTGACGTGCGCTAAATCCGGTGTCCACGAATGCACGGTACCCCGGCATGGGCCGGATCTGAGGCTAGGCTGAGAACGGAAACGACGCCCCGGGCCTACCCCAATCAAACAGGCCCGGGTCGTGTCTATCAGCGGACGCCAATCAGCGGCTCACCGTTTTCCGAGTCGTCGGTGATGATCAGCGACAGACCACGTTCGGCAAGCGAGTCGCGCAAGATCTGCCAGCACCTTCCGAAACTCTCCAACAGTTGATCGGAGTGCCGTCAGGGTTGAAGCCGCAGACAGCAGAATTGGGCGTCAGCGGGTTGAACGGGTCAATGAATTCAGCCATGAGTCAGGTCTCCCTGTCAGGTGGCACTTGCGGAGAATTCCGGCAAGTGACGGGAGACCGTCCGCGCTGCGGTAATTGTTGATGCTAGCCACCGAAAGTCGTTGGGCTAGAACATCTTCGGGCCGAATAGCGGGCCGCGTTGTCCGATTTCCGGACAGTACGGCGCGCGTTAGTTCAACTCATAGGTGTCGGTTCCAGCGTCGGACTTGATGGTGAGCTTCACCGACGACACGTCGTAGAAGGCCTTGTATGTCCGCAAAGCTCGATCAACAGCCCCCTGGTATAGCTGCGGGCCTGCTATCTCCATATCAACGAGTACCTCACCAGCCCTCTGAAACCGAGCCTGCTCGTTGAGCAACCTGTCGCCCATGAACGGCGACAGTAGAAAGCCCCAGGATTTGGTCTGCTGTTTGCCTACCTGATCTCGCGTGAACTCGTCGTTGAGTTCTTCGATCTGCGCACTGAGGTCGAGATCAAAAGTACGACTTGGATACCGGCTCCCATCAGGCGTCGTAGGCCGCGACCGCAGATTGCGTTGTTCGGATCGAGCACGCCGATAACAACACGGGCGATTTGGTGGTCAATAATCCACTCTGCGCACGGCCTTTTCCCCTTTGCGGCATCTCTGCCCGTGGTGCACGGCTCCAGCGTCGTGTAAAGCGTTGCGCCCATGACTGATACGCCTTTGAGGTTCTTTTCGAGAAGTGTGAACTCGGCATGGTCTCCCGGGTGCTGCTGGCCTCGATAAGCCTCACCCAGCTTCTCGCCGTCCCGCGCGATCACGGCACCCAACTTGGGCGAGATTTTGATCTGCCCGTCTTTTTGTTCATTGACGCATTGCCGTGCGATCTCAACGGTTCGTTCCATGAACGCTCGCTCTGGCCCAGATGGGGGGTGGGGGTGGTCACCGCCGGACGGTATCGACGGATGGGCGAGAGCGAATCGGCTCTGCAAAAAATCGGCTCACGGTCCGCCCTCCCGCACGTCACCTGACGGTGCGAGCACGAAGTTCTCGTGGTGGCCCACTGACAGGTCGGCGTCAACGTCGGCGGCGGCGTAGTCCCGAACCGACCGGACCCGGCAGTGCCAGATATGCCCCTTAGTCAGGTACGCGTTGTGGAAGTAGATGCCCCACCCAGCGGCCTGGTCCCTGGTTTCGAAGTTGCCGATGCGGACCAGCTTGGTGCCGTCCATGACGATTTCCAGCGCGTAGAGCAACGGTTTGATCCCGCCCGATTGCAGGGGTCGGAACTCGATCCCGCCTGCGCCGCCTCGTGGCACGAGAACCGGTTCCGGTGCGCCGGTCCAGTCGCACAACAGACAGGTGAAGAGCTGCACGAGGGTGAACGCTACGCCGCACCACCGACAGATTTGGGGGACCGAGCGCGTGCCGCTTTGCTGACTTGCTGACTTGCTGACTTGCTGGCGCGATGGCCCCGGCCCGCAGTAAATTCCCGCCAGGTTTGAGACAACTTCCCGTGATCGTCAGTGTCAACGCTGTAACCTGCGGCGATGCCGCACAGCCGACAGAGCTTGAGTCGGCAAACGCGCAGGTCGGCGTATTTCGTCTCGTTCGCATCGAGAAGGTCGGTGAACATCCGCGCGGGACCCAGGCCGTCATCGCTCACTAAAATTCGGGGGATCCGCTGCCTCGCTGGCGATCAGAGATCCAGGCCGGAGTCGCGGCTCAGGCTGACGCCTCGGTCGCGCGCCACGTCCCTTGCCTGGTCTTGTCGATCCCTTCCAGCCTGCCACGCATCGAAGCTGCCGCGCCGAGACGCGAAAGCGTCTGCGCGGCGATCCACAAATCTCGCAACGATATCGGGAATTGCAGCGGGGTCTGCCTGGGAGGCGACCTGATGCGCAATGCGCGAAGAGCTGTCGCGAGCGATCAGCGAATGCACTAATCGCGCTGATTCCATCGGGGTTCCGCGAACCAGCGAGAGAACGGCCTCCGGCTGTTCTGGGTATCAGTGATCCGTTCGTAGAGGTGTGCGGTGTTGGTGTGGCGGCCGCGAGACATCGCCAGGTAGAGCAGGTTTCGGGTGGCGTTTTCGCCGAGGACGGCGTGACTGGTGTCGGCGGTTACGCCTTGGGCGGAGTGGACGGTGACGGCATAGCCGAGATTGATGTGCTCACGCGGATAGTCGCCGGTGAACACTGCGCCAGCGCCATCGTCGAGGCGGACCGCTGCAATCCGGCAGTTCTCCTCGTCGATCGCGGCGATTCGCCAGCGGTTTCCGTTTCGGACCATCGGGGCGCACTCGGTGGCTTGGAATTGTCGATGACCGTTACGTCGGGATCGTTGCGGCGACTGATGATGAGATCGCCGACCCCGACACGTTGTCCATTGGCGCCGGTGAGGGTGGGTTCGTCGCGTCCGATGCGATGCTCGTGCAGTCGTTGGTTGAGAGCGCGGGTCATTTCGGTGGTGTCGCAGATCAGCAGGGCGTCATGGCCTTTCGACAGGTCAGACTGGTAATCCGTGCCGAGGCGGTGAAGCGTGGCCTCGTCGACTCTTCGCGCGCCGATGCCTCGCGCAAGGGCCTGCACGAGGCCGTCCAGACCCAACGTCTCGTGGACATTCGGAAGGCGCACGGTCATCGCCAGTCCGACGTCGCAGCACTCATGGGCGTCTCGCAAGCGCGAGTGTCCAAGCAGAAAGCGGCGATCTGTCGCATACCGAAATCGGCACACTCCAGTCTTATGTCGCAGCTCTGGGCGGGCACCTGCGGATTGTTGCGGAGTTCAGAGAGAGAGCCCTCGACGTGGCGACTGCCCGTCCGGATACGGATTGAGTTACACCCGGGTTGGATGTCCATCGATCACCTAGAATTTCGGCCGCCAACCGCCGAGACAGCATCGAGCCCACGGGCTGCTAACCC
Source organism: Mycobacterium deserti (assembly GCF_025345615.1). Taxonomy (GTDB): domain Bacteria; phylum Actinomycetota; class Actinomycetes; order Mycobacteriales; family Mycobacteriaceae; genus Mycobacterium; species Mycobacterium deserti. The sequence goes on along the minus strand of NZ_JAODWD010000005.1, from coordinate 372,246 downwards.
TGGCCGTCGATCGGTAAGCGGTAGTCGCTTTCAACGCAATCTGCGACCTGATCAGTTTGTGAAATTACTGTGCGGCCTGATCGCCGACCCGTGATTCTTGGCGCACATCCAGAAGCGTCACCCAGTTGTCGTCGCGAATCTTGAGCTGGCGAGCAAGCGGTTCCTCGTACGTTGTAACCACGACTTGCCGGAAGGGTTGACCTCCGCTCGTAACCCTGGTGAGCAAGCTGGCCACTTTTCGGCGCGCATCGGGGTCGAGATGCTCCAATGGTTCGTCAAACCAACAGAAGTCAGCTTTGGTGGCGAGCTGGGTGACTAGAAGACGTAGCAGAATGTTGGCACCCATCCCTTCGCCGGTGCTGAAGGAGTCAAACGGCAATGGAAGGCCGTTCACCGTTCGTGAGATCTCACCGTCTGACGAGGTTGATAGTCCTCCACGACCAGGAAACAGCGCATCCCATCGTCGGTTGATCTCCGCAGCAAGAGGACGAACGTTGCTGTCGAGCACCTCCTTCAGGGTCCTCTCGGTGGCATCAATCGCAACTTGCAGTTTCGCCGAACGCCTGAATAGGGCCGCCAGTTCGCGCATCGCGTCGTCGGCCGCGACCGCCTCTTCGTACTCCTTGTCTGCCATATTGCTTGATGCACGAGCGTTTACAAGCTCCGTAAATGCCGCCTGCACGTGCACTTCCAGATCCTCCACACTCCCAGTATCGGATTCGGCCGGTGGAGTCGGCGGCGCAGGTGGAAGATGCGGGACAGAACGCCACTGCGTTCGAACCTTCTGTAACGCGACCTGCTCTGCAGATGCCTTGGCCTCGTCATCTCGAAGACTAACTTGTTGCGCATCTAGGGCCTGGATGTCGCGTTTATTTACGTCATGCGCGATATTGACAGTGGCGTCGTCGAGCGGCCGACGGCACACGGGACAATCCTCGTGTGCGTCGCCTAACCGTTGGTCGTTGGCGACTAGTAGATCTTTCGATGCCTGAAGCACTGCGAGTCGAACTCTGATGCTTTCCAAACGCGAAGAGATTCCACTCAAGGCATCGTCGAGAGTTTCTTCAACCGCCGTTGCCGCGACCGTCTTGCCCAACAGGCCTGAGAGATCGGTGGCAATCAATTGGACCGCAGTGGTCCATCGAGTTTGTTCATCCGTCCATTTCTCCAACGCCGCCCGCGCGCTTGCATTATCGCGCAGCGCCTTCATGCGTTGTTGCAAGTCAAGATATTTGACGTTGGCTGCCTCTGCGGATCGACCAGCCTCTTCTTTCGCATCTTGCAGCGCGTTTAGAGCCTTGGCAGACGACGCGTTCGCCTGCTTTATAGAGCGGATCGCAGCTTCGGTCTCCTTTTGCAACCGCTTCACATTGTCAACCGCGACGCTCAAACTGTCGACGCCATAGTATTGGCCGAGGTGCTCGCGGAGTCGCCACGCGGGAGCGCCGCCAGACCGGTCAGCAGACGGCATTGTGGCTCCGGCTAAGAACCAAGGCTCCGCGCCATACACATCTTTCAACAGACGTGGCAACTCGTCGCCGTGGACCGCTTTTCCATCAATAGCAACATTCGCCGCAAGTTCTGCTTTCCGTTTCTGCGCCTGAATGGTGCGCTCTACGGTGAGTGACCGTCCATCTGGAAGGGAAAGTTCAACGAAGGCAACAGCTTCGGTTCGCCCGTTGCGAACTGCCGCTACTCCGGGTGCTGCAGTGCCGAACAACGCCCAACGGGCCGCTTCGACCAGAGATGTCTTTCCCACGCCATTCGAGGCGACCACAAACGTGGTGCCCTGGCCGAACGTCACTGTGAGGTCATCATAATTACGCCAGTTGTGCAACGTTAGTGTCTTAAGCATCGTCGATTTCCGCGGTTAAGGTGTCCAGCGCGGTCGGGAGAGATTCAGCGCTGGCGACTGAGAGGACGAAGCGAACCACTGATTCTTCGACGTCTTGTCCTAACGTTGTCCAAGCCTGACGCTTAGGCTGATGAGCGCGGCTTCCCGCCTTTATCACTTCAGCTATAGAACTGCGGACATGTCGCCTGGCGACTTCAGCGAGATCAGCCCGCATCTCGGTGAGCGCGTCATCCTCCACGAACTCCCAGCCAGTCATAGCGAAGGCATCGAGATATTTGAACAAGGTCTCGCCAACATCGAACCCACGCATAGTCACTGTCGGTCCACTCGTTGCGCCGCTTGGAACCGCGTAGGCCGTCCTCATGTCCGCCGTAGTGAACAGGAATGTTGTCCAATCATTCGCAGGAACGGCGACCGCAACCGCGTCAGCATCACACTCGATGTGGCACAAACGTTCGCATGCGTTTGCAATGTCGCCTATACCAGGAAAAGCAGTTCGCTCAGCACTCTCGAGGGTTGCCACTAACACCGCAGTGTCGAGGTAGACGACTTTCAGTATCGCTGCGAGATCTACTCCGGGCCAGATCTGCACTCGAAGTTCTTGTGGCGCAACGCATGTGATACCCGTCAGTCGCCCGCCAATGTCACTAGCAATCGCCGCGGCTTCGCCAGACATAGCCACCTGTGCCGCCGGCGCGACTAGCTCCGCATGGACCGTCTGCGACGCCACTGCACTTGGCGACAGGTCCCCAAGAAGATCTCGAAGCGCTTGCCGGTACTCCAGCCGCTGGTCCCTGCTGTCCAGGATTGGCGGCCCCGTAGCCACGTCGCGAGGACGACGGCCTTCGCGCGTTGCGGCAATGACTTCATCAACCGCGAGAGCAATATCCAATTCACATAAGTAATCTAGAAATGCCGTGACATCGATATGGGTCCGTAAGGCCGTCATTGCCGCTGCGGAGATGCCCAAAGGTGTTGCGTCGCTGTCAATTATGACTGATTCCTCATCAGCTAAATCGTCATCGAAGACCACAGGCACAACATCAGCGACTCCGTCGTCAAAGACACGACGAACCCAAACCAAAAGAGCTTCATCACGGCCAACACGCCACAGCTCATTGGGGTGCGGAGCCACGCCGTTGGCGGCGTCGATTGCTCTTGTAAACGTCTCCGACAACGGGTTGGACGCTGAAAGAATTCGCGCCACGCTGTTATCGCTTGGCTGCTCTGGGCGGACACCGCTCGCCAACTGCATCCGCGCAAATCGAACACGGCAAGCAAGGCAATCGTCAGTGTGCGCATCGACTGCTGCACGGCTCTCGGCGTCGCTCAGTGCCGCAAGCAGTTCGTTGGATGACGGGTGGGTGTAGTCCGCCATCACTTGTCACCTCCATTCGGATCCATGTAGTAGTTAAGACGTTGCACTGGGGGTTGGTGTCCGATATTCGACCCAATCACCGCAGAACCTCGTTAGAGCGGCGCTAGTTGCCTCCGCAGACGCGGGATCGTCGAAGTCCTTGGCGAGCTTGTCGAACAAGCGTTGGCGAATGAGCGCCGCCTGCGATTTGCCTACGCCGATGTGAGTGGCCAGATCTCGGATCGAGCTATCAAGCCTCGCAACGATGATTCTTTCACGATCGCTCAGGCGCCCAAATATTTCAGCTGCGTGGAGTTCTGATATCGCTGCCAGGGCGGGGTCCAAAGCAGGTTGTAGCGGCTCTCCGACTCCATCAAGAATATCGACTTCGACAGAGAGCGGAGTCCGACGATGATCGAGTCGGCTCGTGAGAGCGTGTGCTATGTCAACTGCGGGCAAGCTGCCGGCCGCGGCTCGTAGCAACGTTTCTATCAAACGAACGAATGAAGCCTCATCGGCCAGGGGGGCATCCCGTCTAGCGCTATTCCATGGTGGCACAACGACTTCGACCGCCACTATCGAGCGTGTCAAGATTTCCGGGCTAACACTGCTAGGGTCCGTCGATCCATCCACCAGCGTCCAACGCTCCTTCTTCGGCGCGACCGCCAGGAACTCGTCGCGAGATCGCAAGATCTCTTTGGTCCGCAAAATGAGCTTGCCAAGATCTGTACGCCTACCGGCGTCGCGGAGGTAGTTAGCGACCGCGGAATCGAGGATCCGTTCGAAACTTCGCTCGTCAACTGACCGCGTCGTTACATCGGCGATGCGCTTCTGCCCGCGTACACCCTCGAGGAAACCGTGTGCTGCCTCGGCTATCGCCGAGGCGTCCCACAGCAGTGAACCCGGCGGTGGCGGGAACCCGTAGCCTAGGGCCACGGCTCGCACAGTTGCATACAGCAACCGCGCGCCTTCAGCCCCCAGCATGCCGGTGGCAAGTACTTCCTCACGGGGTGTCATCTAAACCGTTCCAAAACTTGCTCGAGGTACGGGGATGACAAGACGCCTATGCGTTTTACGTTCGGCGAGCGCCACAGCGATTGCTCTACCGTCTTGAAGTCCGAAAAAACGCCCGGTTCATTACATCCGGCACACGCATCAGCAGGGTGACTCACGCCTGCGACGTGGAGTAGGTGCGTTCTCGTGACGATGCGGATAGGGCTGTGGGCAACAGGTGGTACTTCGAAGATCACAGCAGGCCGGGCTGCCGCTGGATCTTTACCGTAATAACAGAGCGGGTCGACAAGATACATATGACCGACCTCAGGCAGAAATGGATCTCCCTGCCTGCCCCCGAGTTGGGCCAGTAGGGCGTGCGGCCGCCTGTCCTGTGTGGCCATGGTGTCGTACGTGACCCTTCTGATCCGCAGGTGGTTCGCAGCGATTCCTTTGCTGTTACTCAAACGTCGGATCTAGATCATTTGTCCGATCATCGCAGCGAGATGAATGCGCAGGACAAGAAAGCCCGATTCGACGTCATACCACTGTGACAGCAGCAGTTCGCCCGAACACGGATTCTGGAGGTGAGTCGTGACATTTATCCTGGATACCGGAAGATTCTGCGATTCGGCGGTTCGTCGCCCGCCCTTGTGTTCAATTCGAAGCAGGCTAGCCCGGCTGGGCCCACGATGACCGGGTTGATCGCGTCCCTGGTCGTGGGGATAATAGTTGCGCTGCTGTTGCTGACAGCGTGGAATTTGCTGCGCCGCCCAAGCGAGCGGCGCACCTACAAGCAGACAGTCGGAGCCATACGGACATGGATGATCCCGTTGGCATTCGCGCAAGCTGTGCTCGTAGCCGCAACAGTCATCTTCCTCTCCAACGCGTGGCCCATTCTGAGCTGGGGTTGGTGGAAGTCGACGGGAGGGAGCGGCAATATCGTCATGGGACAGACGGCCAACGAGGGCCAACTGTGGAGTTGGCTATCATTCGCGATCCCGATCGGGCTGGCGTTCCTGGTGCCATGGCTCGCGCACCAAGAAGAGCGCGTATTCCGGTACGGCACCGAAGACGACAGCTGGCCGCGGCGACTGCGTACCCAGACCGCATTCGGCCTTGCGCACCCACTATTCATGGGCGTGCCAATCGCTGCAGGACTCGCTCTCATCTTGGTCGGACTTACTTTTCAAGTGGTGTATCTGGCCGCCTTCCGCCGATCGATCGCCGGCTCGCCGCGCACGGCGCCAATCCCTCCACCAGTTCGCCTTAGCTACCCCGCAGCGCCCGATGGCCCTTACGATCCTGCGAAGTGGGACGAGCACATTCAGGACTGCATCGACGTTGGAGCTCGGAACCACCGGCGGATCGATGACTGGGCAGACGCTGAACTCAAGCGGATCGAAGGCAACGAAGAGCTCCTGCGTGAGTCGCGAAACCGTGCCACAGCGATCGTGGCGGCGTTCCACTCCATCTATAACTGGCTGCTGCTAGGACTGTTAGTCGCATCTTTGGGGGCGGCGTCGACGTGAGCCGATAAATGCGTCAGAACTGGGGGTTGCGGCCGTGTCAATCTGCGAGCAACCGTATTTGGGCCTGTCCCCGACTTGCCGGCCAAGAGTGGCCCGGACTTAGATCCGCAAAGCGGCATTGAGGACGCACAAATTCCATTCCCGCACCATGTAAATCCATAGCTTCGCTAATGTTCCCAAAAGTGTTCCCAAATGGCATGAAAACGGCCCCCGGAGAATCTCCGGGGGCCGTTTCATCTAGTAGCGGGGACAGGATTCGAACCTGCGACCTCTGGGTTATGAGCCCAGCGAGCTACCGAGCTGCTCCACCCCGCGACGGGTGAACGCAAGGTTACCGAAGCCGGGTGTGCACATCCAAATCGCGTGCTCGCCTTCCCGACGTGAGACCGCTCACGGCAGGCGGACCACCTGGCCCGCTCGGTATACCCCAGCCGGGTCGTACCGATCACCCGCGGCGGCCAGCCGCTGTCGGACGGCGTCGGTGTACACCCGGGCCGGCCGGTCGGGATCGGTCGACGGTGCGAAGTTCGGGAACTGACCGCCGTGCGACCACGGCGCGAGCGCGTCGACGATTGCGTGCGCGTGCGCGGTGACGCGTTCGGCAAGATCGGGCATCGGCAGGCCGATGGTCGTCAACGAGTACGCCGCGTCACGGTGGCACAGCGCGCTGTCGACGCGTGGCGCCCGGGCCAGCGCGCCGCCGAGCATCCTGAATTCGACGATGGTCTGCAGAGATTGCGCCGTCGGGCCTGCGAGCGCCAGCACCGCGTCGATACCGTCGGCGCTGAGGGTGTTCAGCAGCGCCTGGTTCTCGTAGACCGGCATCGGGTCCACCGGATCCGCGTGGACCCCGCCGATTGCCGCGTACGGGGTCACTCCGACCGTGTCGACCAACGGCGTCGCCGCCCCGTGAATCGGGGCCAGCACCCGCTCGGCCGCGGCCACATCGCCCAGGGCGACATAGCGCACGGCCACGGTCATCCGGCCTGCCAACGGTTCCGGCACCCCCGGCAGCGGCGGCAACTGGAGCAGCGCGACCGACGTCGTGATGCTTTCCGGCAGTCCCACACACCACTCCCGCCAGGCGTGTAGCACCGCGGCCGCGTCGGCTCCATCGAAATAGACGGCACCGCCGTAGAATTCGGGGATCGGCAGCAGTTCGATCTCCATGGCCGTGACGATGCCCAGCGTCGCCTTGCCGCCACGCAGGCCCCAGAACAGGTCTGGGTGCTGTTGCGGCGTCGCGCGCACGAGATCGCCCGTGCCGACCACGACGTCGATGGCGCGAACGTAGTCAGCGCATGCCCCGACGCTGCGCACGAGCGGGCCGATTCCGCCTCCGGTGTGCAGGCCGACCACCCCGACGGTCGGCGATGAGCCGAGCACCGGCGCCAGACCGTGCGGCGTTGCCGCGTCCAGCAGGTGCTGCCCCGTCGCGCCAGCCCCTACCCGGGCAATCCGGTTGTCAACGTCGACAACGCATTCCGTCATGGCCCCGGTGTGCACCAGCACAGTGTCGGTATTCACCACCAGGGCGCCGTGTCCCGTCGCCTGGACAGTGACCTTCAGTTCGTTCGCCACCGCGTATCGGACAGTCTCGGCAACGTCGTCTGGGGTCGACGCGAACAGCACCGCGCCCGGCGTGATCTGACCCGCCACGTTCCACGGGTTGCTGCGCAGATACTCGGGTTCGCCGGGCAGAGCCACCGGAGCGGTTACACGTTCGCGCAGGCCCGACAAGGCATCAGCGAAGTCGGTTTCGGTAGTCGTCACTAAAGGAGCTTATCGAGCCGCCTGGTAATCGCCCATCGCGTCGTCCAGGCGCTGAAGCGCCTCGCCGAACTGGGCGAAGTCGCCGCCCTGCTGCGCTTGGCGCATCGCGTCGAGTGCCTCGTTGACCTGTTGCAGCGCTGCGGCTTTCGCCGCCGACAGCTGCGTCGGCGCACCGTCAGTAGGCGGCACCGCGCCCGGCGGCGTCGCCACCTCCGGGGCGCGGCCCGACTGGTCGGCCGGGGGCTGACCGGTGGGCGTGCGACCGTCGGGCGGCGGCTGCGCGGCGGGTTGTTGCCCGCTCGGTTGCCCCGCCATTGGCGCCGGACCCGTGGCCGTGGCGTCGGCACCGGGACCGAACAACTCGGTGAGCGCGTCGCGCACCGTGGGTCCGTAGCCGACCCGGTCGTTGTAGAGCATGGCCACTCGGATGAGACGCGGGTAGGACGACGCGGCGTCACTGGCACCGGGTGACGCGTAAACCGGTGCGACATAGAGCAGTCCGCCCTGAGCCACCGGCAGCGTCAGCAGGTTGCCCCACCGGATGCGGTTCTGGTTGTCGCGGCCGATGACGCCGAGGTCCTGGCTGACCGCGGTGTCGGTGCTGATCGCGTTGAACGCGAGCTTGGGACCGTTGACCTGACCGGGGATGGTCAGCACCGTCAGCTTCCCGTAGGTGTCCGGGTCCGAACTGGCGCTGATGTACGCGGCCAGGAAGTCACGGCGGAACCGGTTCATGGCGCTGGTCAGCTGGAACGACGACGAATTGTCATCGGCGGCAAGGTTCTTGGCAACCAGGTAATACGGCGGCTGGTAGCTGCTCGCGGTCGGATTGGGATCAAGCGGCACGTCCCAGAAGTCCGACGTGGAGAAGAACGTCACCGGGTCGTCGACGTGGTACTTGGCCAGCAGTTCGCGCTGCACCTTGAACAGGTCCTCGGGATAGCGCAGATGCTGCTGCAGTTCGGTCGAGATGTCGCTCTTGGGCTTCACCGTGTTCGGGAACACCTTCATCCACGCCTGCAGGACCGGGTCCTGCTCGTCCTGGGCGTACAGCGTGACGGTGCCGTCGTAGGCGTCGACCGTCGCCTTCACCGAATTGCGGATGTAGGACACCTGTTTGTCGACCTGAAGCCGGTTGAGCGCCACCTCGGTTGAATCGGCTGTGGCGCTCGACAGAGACGTCAGCTGCGAGTACGGATAGTTGTCCAGCGTGGTGTATCCATCGACGATCCACACCATCCTCTTGTTGACGATGGCCGGGTACACGCTGGTGTCGGTGGTCAACCAGGGCGCCACCGCCTCTACGCGCTCGGCCGGATCGCGGTTGAACAGGATCTTGCTGTTCTCGCCGATCACGTTGGAGAACAAGAAGTTCCGCTCGGCGAACTTCGCGGCGAACACCGACCGCGTCAGCCAGTTGCCGATCGCCACGCCACCTGAGCCGGTGTAGGTGTAGTTCTTCGTTTCGGTGTTGGTCTCGTAGTCGTACTCGCGGTCGGCGCCGTTGCTGCCGACGATCGCATAGTCGGCGGCCGTGTTGGCGATGACGGGTCCGAAGTAGATGCGCGGCTGATCCAACGGCGCGGGGCCCGGCGACACGACGCTGCCGTTGGCGCCCACGACGCTGGCCAGGAACTCCGGGTAGCCGCCGTTCTGGTTGGGGTCGTTCGCGACGCCGCGCACGGTGTTGGCCGGCGAGGCGATGAAGCCGTTGCCGTGGGTATACACGGTGTGCTTGTTGATCCAGTCACGCTGGTTGTCGATCAACCGGTCCGGGTTGAGTTCGCGGGCGGCCACCACGTAGTCACGCAGATTGCCGTCGCGTCCCACGTAACGGTCCATCGACAGCTGGTCGGGGAAGTAGTAGAAGTTCTTTCCCTGCTGGAACTGGGTAAACGCCGGGCTGACGATCGTGGGGTCGAGCAGCCGGATGTTGGACGTCGTCGCGCGATCGGAGGCCACCTGCTGGGCCGTCGTCTGCGCGTCGCCGCTGTAGTTGCGGTATGTCACGGTCTCGTCGGTCAGCCCGTAGGCGTCCCTGGTGGCCGTGATACTTCTGCTGATGTATTCGCTTTCCTTCTGCGCCGCATTGGGTTTGACGCTGAACTGCTCGACCACCAACGGCCAGCCGGATCCCACCACCAGCGACGACAGCAGCAGCAGCACGACACCGATCGCGGGAATACGCAGATCCCGCAACACGATCGCGGAGAACACCGCCGCTGCGCAGATCACGGCGATGGCCATCAAGATCAGCTTGGCCGGCAGCACCGCGTTGATGTCGGTGTAGCCCGCGCCGGTGAACGGCTTGCCGCCGCGCGTGTGGCTGAGCAGCTCGTAGCGGTCCAGCCAGTAGGCCAGGGCCTTGAGCAGCATCAGGGTGCCGACCAGCGAGATCAGCTGGATGCGTGCCGCGCGGCTCAGTGCGCCGGTACGGCCCGACAGCCGGATGCCGCCGAACAGGTAGTGCCCCACCAGATTCGCGATGAACGCCAAAAACACCGCGGCGAACAGATACATCAGAATCATGCGATAGAACGGCAGGTCGAATGCGTAGAAGCCGAGGTCCTTGCCGAACTGCGGGTCGGTGACGCCGAAGTCGCCGCCGTGCATGAACAGCTGTACGGGCGCCCACTGACCCTGCGCGATCAGCCCGGCGAACAGGCCGACGAAGGCGGGGACGCCGATACCGACGAGCCGCAACCGGGTCATCACCGCGGTGCGGTAGCGGGCGACCGGGTCATTGGGGCCGCTGGTCGGGACGAACACCGGGCGCGTGCGGTACGACAGCGCCAGACCGGCGAAGACGATGCCGCCGATCAGCACCGAGACGGCGACGAACACCACGAGCCGGGTCACCAGCACGGTGGTGAACACCGAGCGGTACCCGAGTTCCCCGAACCACAACCAGTCCACGTAGGTGTCGATCAGGCGGGGCCCGATCAGCAATAGCAGGACCGCCGCGACCGCGAACGCGATCAGAATCCGGCTACGTCGTGTCAGCTTCGGCATTCGTGCCGCGGGCCGCATACCCACTCGTCAACTCCAGTCTTGAGGGTTTGAACGTCTGGTGACGTGCCACAACTCTACGCATCCACCTCGTGGCGGTGGCTCAGCACTGCGGGGGTTCGCCACCAGCGGAAATCGTGTTCAGGGCGGCCACGGCCTGGCCGAGATCGCCGACCCGGACCATCTGCAGGCCGTCCTGGGGCGCGGTCTTGGCCTCCTCGCAGTTGTCAGCGGGCACCAAAAACACCGTCGCGCCGGCATCGCTGGCCGCCAGCATCTTGTGGGTGATGCCGCCGATCGGGCCGACCTTGCCGTCGCCGGTGATGGTTCCGGTGCCCGCGACGAACTTGCCGTCGTTGAGATCTCCGGTGGTGAGCTTGTCGACCACCGCCAGGGAAAACATCAGCCCGGCCGACGGCCCACCGATGTTGGCGAGGTTGAAGTCGATCGTGAACGGCGCCCACGGCGCGTCGAGCACGCCGATACCGAGGTAGCCGTGGTCCCGCTCGGGGTGATCGCCGAGCGTGATCGTGACGTCGCCGATCGAGCCGTCCTTGCGCCGGTAGTCGAGCACGACCTTCTCGCCGGGTTTGGTGGCGTTCATCAACGCCTGGAACTGGTCGAGATTGGACACCGGCTTGCCGTTGACGCCGTCGATCGCGTCGCCGTCGCGCAGCTTGCCCGCCGAAGGGCCGGGGTCGGTGACCGATTCCACCGTCACCGCCATCGGGTACTTCATGTAGTGCAGCGCGGCGTATTCGGCGCTGTCCTCCGACTGGCGGAAGTCGGTGTTGTTGGCCTCGTCGATCTCCTCGCGCGACTTGTCCGGCGGATACACCAGATCGCGGGGCACCAACTGCTCACGGCCCGACATCCACAGCATCAGCGCCTGCGCCAGGTTCAGATTGTCGCGCTGGGACACGGTGGTCATGTTCAGGTGGCCCGACGTCGGATGCACCTCGGCGCCCTCGATGTCGACGACCTCTTTGCCCTCGACCTCGCCGAGCGTGTCGAACGTCGGACCCGGCCCCAACGACACGAACGGCACCGCCACCACCGACACCAGCACGCCGAAGGCCACGATCGGGACGAGCGCGACGAGCATCGTCAGAATCCGCCTGTTCACGCCGCCCAATGTATGGGTTCGCTCTCAGCGTGACCTGCGCAGGCGCACAGCCGGAGGCCGGTGAGTACCGTTGAGGCATGGCTGACCTGCCCTTCGGCTTCAACGCCGGGGATGACCCCGAGCGCGACAAGCGCAAGAACGACCCCGAATCGGGATCCGGCGACCCGTTCGGCGGCGGCTCGGAATTCGACATGTCGCAGCTGGGCCAGATCTTCTCCCGGCTCGGCGAAATGTTCAGCGGTGCCGGCAACGTGATGGCCGGCGGCCCGCAGTCCGGTCCGGTCAACTACGACCTGGCGCGGCAGCTGGCCTCGAGCCAGATCGGTTTCGTCGCCCCCATCGGCGAGAAGACCGGCCAGGCGATCAACGACGCCGTGCGCCTGGCCGAGACGTGGCTCGACGGTGTGACCGCATTACCTGCGGGCACCACCAGAGCCGTCGCGTGGACTCCCACCGACTGGATCGACAACACGCTGGAGACCTGGAAACGGTTGTGCGACCCGGTGGCCGAACAGATTTCGACGGTATGGGCCTCGGCGCTGCCCGAGGAGGCCAAGAGCATGGCCGGCCCGCTGCTGTCGATGATGTCGCAGATGGGTGGCATGGCGTTCGGGTCACAGCTGGGCCAGGCGCTCGGCAAGCTGTCCCGAGAAGTGTTGACCTCCACCGACATTGGACTTCCGCTAGGCCCCAAAGGCGTGGCAGCCCTGCTGCCGGAGGCCATCGAATCGCTCGCCGAGGGCCTCGAACAGCCGCGCAGCGAGATCATGACCTTCCTCGCCGCGCGTGAGGCCGCCCACCACCGGTTGTTCTCCCATGTGCCGTGGCTGGCCAGCCAGCTGCTCAACGCCGTCGAGGCGTTCGCCAAGGGCATGAAGATCGACATGAGCGGGATCGAGGACCTCGCGCAGGGCTTCAACCCGGCGGCGCTGACCGATCCGTCTCAGATGGAGCAGTTGCTCAATCAAGGCATCTTCGAGCCGAAGGCAACCCCGGAGCAGACGGCCGCGCTGGAACGGCTGGAGACTCTGCTCGCACTGATCGAAGGCTGGGTGCAGACAGTCGTCAATGAGGCGCTCGGTGACCGCATCCCCGGGACGTCGGCGCTGGCGGAGGTGCTGCGCAGGCGTCGCGCGACGGGCGGGCCCGCCGAGCAGACATTCGCCACCCTGGTGGGACTCGAGTTGCGGCCGCGCAAGATGCGGGAGGCCGCGGCGCTGTGGGAGCGGCTGACGCAGGCCGTCGGCTCGGATGGCCGCGACGCGGTGTGGCAGCACCCGGATCTGCTGCCCAGCGCCGAGGACCTCGACGAGCCCGCGGCGTTCATCGACCGCATGATCGGCGGGGACACCAGCGGCATCGACGAGGCGCTGGACCAGGCGATCGCGGATCTGCAGAAGGACTCCGACGAGGGCAACGACCCCAAGGCTTGAGCCTGTGGATAACCCGCAGAGCCCGGTCGGCCCCGTGGCAGAGTCATCGCATGTACGCGCTGAGCCCGGCCACGCCGGTGCTGTTGCGTCCCGACGGCGCGGTTCAGGTGGGTTGGGACCCGCGGCGGGCCGTCCTGGTGCGTCCACCGCACGGCATAACCGTCAATGTGGTGGCCGACCTGCTGCGCAGCATGCAGTCCGGCGCCACGATGGCCGAATTGCACGCCCGCGCTGACGGTGTCGACGCCACCGTGGTGGCCGAGATGGTGGCGTCGCTCGTCGACTCCGGTGTCGTGACGGCCCGCTCGGGCAGGCCGACCCGTGCCGCGTCGATCCGCATTCACGGCCGCGGGCCGCTGTCGGACCTCCTCACCGGCGCGCTGCGCTGCTCGGGTGCGCGGATCACGCACAGCGCCCGGACCCACGCCGGCGCACCCTCGGAAGCGACCGATCTCGTCGTGCTGACGGACTATCTGGTGTCCGACCCGCGCGTCGTGCGGGACCTGCACGCCGCAGGCGTGGCACACTTGGCGGTGCGGGTGCGCGACGGCGCCGGACTGGTCGGGCCGCTGGTGATCCCCGGTGTGACGAGCTGCCTGGGCTGTGCTGACCTGTACCGCAGCGACCGCGACGCGGCGTGGCCCGCCGTCGCGGCGCAACTGCGCGACATCGTCGGCAGCGCCGACCGCGCAACCGTGCTGGCCACCGCGGCGCTGGCGCTCAACCAGGTCGACCGGGTCATTCGCGCGGTGCGTGGCGGTGTCGAGATCGGCGGCGCGCAGGAGCCGCCGCCGACGCTGAACACCACCCTGGAGTTCGACGTCAGCACCGGCACGACGGTGGCGCGCCGCTGGTCTCGTCATCCGCGCTGCACCTGCTGACAACGGTCGTCGCCAAGTCGTTGCGGCATGTTTGCCCCCGTCATGGATGATGGTCTGGTGAGCGAGATCAAGCGCGGCCGTGCCGCACGAAACGCTGCGCTGGCGGGCCTCGGTGCCGGCATGGCCGGCCGTGCCGCGCTGGGCTTCGGCAAGAGACTGACCGGCAAGTCCAAAGACGAGGTCAACGCCGAGTTGATGGACAAGGCCGCGCAGCAGTTGTTCACCGTCCTCGGAGAGCTCAAGGGCGGGGCCATGAAGGTCGGCCAGGCGCTGTCGGTGATGGAAGCCGCCATTCCCGACCAGTACGGCAAGCCGTACCGCGAGGCCCTGACCAAGCTTCAGCGCGAAGCCCCGCCGCTGCCCGCGGCGAAGGTGCACCGGGTGCTCGACGGCCAACTGGGCACGAAATGGCGCGAACGGTTCACATCCTTTGATGACAAGCCGGTGGCATCGGCCAGCATCGGTCAGGTCCACAAAGCGGTCTGGTCCGACGGTCGCGAGGTCGCAGTCAAGATCCAGTACCCCGGCGCCGATGAAGCCCTGCGCGCCGACCTGAAGACGATGCAGCGGATGGTGAGTGTGCTCAAGCAGCTCTCCCCCGGCGCCGACGTCCAAGGCGTCGTCGACGAGCTGATCGAACGCACCGAGATGGAACTCGACTACCGGCTTGAGGCCGACAACCAGCGGGCCTTCGCCAAGGCTTACGAGGGCCACCCGCGCTTCGTGGTGCCGCGCATCGTCGCGAGCGCACCCAAAGTCGTGATTCAGGAGTGGATCGAAGGCATCCCGATGTCGGTGATCATCCGAGAAGGCACACCCGAACAACGAGACCTGATGGGCACCAGGCTTTTCGAGCTCACCTACGATGCGCCGCGACGGCTGCAGATGATGCACGGCGATGCCCATCCCGGCAACTTCATGCTGATGCCCGACGGCAAAATGGGCGTCATCGACTTCGGTGCCGTGGCGCCCCTGCCGGACGGCATCCCAGTCGAGATCGGTATGGCCACGCGCTACGCGCTCATCGACGACTACGACAACCTGCTGACGGCGATGCAGAAGATCGGCTTCGTCCAAAAGGGCGAGCAGGTGTCCAAGCGCGAGATGGACGACATCATGCGGCAATACGTCGAGCCGCTCGAGGTGGACACGTTTCACTACACGCGCAAGTGGCTGCAACGCATCACCGCGTCGAACATGAAGCCGGATCGCGCCGCAAACCAGATCAAGGCGGCGCGTCAGATGGATCTGCCCGCGAAGCTGGCGATTCCGTTGCGGGTCATCGCGTCGTGCGTCGCGATCGCCTGTCAGCTCGACGCGCACATACCCGCGAAAGAGCTTGCCACTGAACTGATTCCGGGTTTCGCCGACGAAGCCGCTTAGACCCGGGAAAACCCGGCAGCCTAAGCGGCCGCCGGGTTCTCCTCGCTGTTCTTGCGCGGGCGTCCACGCGGACGTTTCCGGGCGACGACTGCGCCACGGTCGAGGATCTCACCGCCCCAAACACCCCACGGCTCTTGACGTTCCAGCGCGGCGTCGAGGCACTCGCGACGGATCGGGCAATCCGCGCACAGGGCCTTGGCGCGTTCGAGCTCCACGGGGTTCTCGGCGAACCACATGTCGGGGTCACCGACATGACACGGCACCGACAGCATCGATCTTTCACGGCATGTCCCGGTTGACATGTCCAGTCCTCAGCTTCCTGGTCGAAGTTCTCGCATCTGTGTTTCTGATGGGATCTGTGACCAGGTCTTCGTGTGGTGAAAGACGAAGGCCACGGATCCGGTGACTGCGGTTCCGTGGCCTTTGTGGCGAAATCGTGGGCTTCTAGATGGTGCCCCGATCCACGGACGGTCCAGTCGCGGCGGCGGTGCGGCGCTTACGCGGCGGCGTAATGGCAGCGGCGGCATCCGCGGCGGCGCGCGCCCACACCGCGGGATGCGCCGCGGCAACGGCGGTAGCGACAGAGGGGTGCGACATGCCGACAACGCCTACGCCTGCGAACGCGTAATTGCTTTCCATCGGGGCACCCTCCTTTCGCATGATTAATCCCACATCTGGGGTGTGTGATCTTGAGGCTAAGCGTAACAGGAAGATCACACAACCGAATTTCTGACCAGCGGGTTTGGCACGATTTTTACGACGATTGGCGGCCTTTGACCAACGCGAGGACATCGGGGCCGAACTGCTCGAGCTTGCGGGCGCCGATGCCGGGAATGGCGACCAGCGCCGCATCGTCGGCCGGGGAGGTCTCCGCGATCGCGATCAGCGTGTTGTCGGTGAACACCACATATGCGGGCACGCTCATCTCCTTGGACATGCGCAGCCGCCAATCCTTGAGTCGGGCGAGCAGGTCTTCGTCGACGTTCGACGGGCAGTCCTCGCAGCGCCGCAGCATGATCGAAGCCGGCGTGGTCAGCGCCTTGTTGCAGACCCGGCAGCGCGGGGTGGCGCCGCGCTGGCGCTTGGGCCTGGCTGGGGTGGTGTCGTTCGACGACTGGGGCGCGAT
The DNA here is from genome assembly GCF_025345615.1 of Mycobacterium deserti. Lineage (GTDB taxonomy): Bacteria > Actinomycetota > Actinomycetes > Mycobacteriales > Mycobacteriaceae > Mycobacterium > Mycobacterium deserti. The sequence continues at coordinate 355,778 of NZ_JAODWD010000005.1, read as the reverse complement.
TCCGTTGAGGAAGCGCGACGGTCGTCGGCCCTGCCTTCCACCGGGTGTTCGGGCCAGCGCCCAGCTGAGCGCCAAATGGACTCGGGCCCTTGTCACTCCGACATACAGCAGACGGCGTTCCTCTTCGACCGGTTCGCTATCCGGACCGTGCGCGAGCGCGTGCGAGATGGGCAGTGTGCCGTCGGCGAGCCCGACGAGGAAGACCGCATCCCACTCGAGGCCCTTGGCGGCGTGCAACGAAGCGAGCGTGACACCCTGCACCACCGGCGGGTGCCGCGCGTCGGCGCGCTGCCGGAGCTCGGCGACCACGGCACGCAGATCAAGCTCCGGACGCTGGGCGACCTCTTCGTCGACAAGCTCGGCCAATGCCGTCAGTGCCTCCCAACGCTCGCGCGCCTTGGTGCCGGCGGGCGCTTCTGCGGTGAGTCCGAGTGGTTCGAGGACGGCGCGGACGACGTCGGGAAGAGCACCCTCGATGTCGCGGTCGGCGGCGCGTTGCAGCGCGACCAGCGACTGGCGGACCTCCTGACGGCTGAAGAAGCCTTCGCCGCCGCGGACCTGGAAGGGGATGCCGGCCTCGGTGAGCGCTTCCTCGTAGATCTCGGATTGCGCGTTGATCCGGTAGAGCACCGCGATCTCCGCCGGTGCGGTGCCCGCCTCGATGAGCCGTTTGATGCTCTTGGCCACCGCGGTGGCCTCGGCCACCTCGTCGGGGTGCTCGGCGAAGGTGGGTGCAGGCCCTGCGTCGCGCTGACCGACCAGATGCAGCCTGCTGCCCGCCATCCGGCCGCGGGCCGCGGCAATCACGCGGTTGGCCAGCGACACCACCTGTGGGGTGGACCGGTAGTCGCGTTCCAGCCGGACGACCGCGGCGTCGGGGAAGCGGCGCGAGAAGTCCAGTAGGTAGCGCGGGGTGGCGCCGGTGAACGAGTAGATGGTCTGGTTGGCGTCGCCGACGACGGTGAGGTCGTCCCGGTCGCCGAGCCAGGCGTCGAGCACCCGCTGCTGCAGTGGAGTGACGTCCTGATATTCGTCGACGACGAAACAGCGGTACCGGTCGCGGAACTCCTGAGCTACCGCGGCGTCGTTCTCGATGGCGCCAGCGGTGTGCAGCAAGAGGTCGTCGAAGTCGAGCAGTGCCGTGTCACCGCGGGACTTGAGGTTCTCGTAGCCCTCGTAGACGGTCGCGACCTTGGCGGCGTCGAATGGGATGTCGCGGCCGACCTGCGCGACCGCACCCGGATAGGCCTCCGGCGTGATCAAAGACGCCTTGGCCCATTCGATTTCGCCCGCCAGGTCCCGGACGTCGTCGGTACTGGTCGACATGCCCGCGCGGTTGGCGGCCTGGGCGACGACTGAGAACTTGGTGTCGAGTAGTTGCCATCCGGTGTCGCCGACAACGCGCGGCCAGAAGTAGGCCAACTGGCGGCGCGCTGCGGCGTGAAACGTCATCGCCTGGACCGATGACGTGCCGACATCTCCGGAAGCGGCGTCGAGCGCGCGCAACCGGCCGCGCATCTCCCCGGCGGCGCGCGACGTGAACGTGACCGCCAGCACCTGGCCGGGTGCGACGTGGCCGGCGGCCACGAGGTGGGCGATGCGGCGGGTGATGGTGCGGGTCTTACCGGTGCCCGCGCCGGCGAGAACGCATACCGGGCCACGCGCCGCCAGCACCGCTTCGCGCTGTTCGTCGTCGAGGTCCTCAACGATGCGCGCGTCAGCGGCCTCTACCGGCATGCGGTCCATCTTGGCAGTACGCCCCGACAAAAGCCGGGACGGCGTCGGGCATGTTGTCGCCATCGACTACGTTGCAAGGATTATGAGTGCTCAGCTGACGATGTACACCACCACGTGGTGCGGCTACTGCGTGCGATTGAAGAAGGCGCTGCAGGTCGAGGGCATCACCTACGACGAGGTCGACATCGAGGCTGACCCGTCGGCCGCCGAGTTCGTCGGGTCGGTGAACAACGGCAACCACGTGGTGCCGACGGTCAGGTATCCCGACGGGTCGACACAGACAAACCCGAGCATCAAGGACGTCAAGGCCAAGCTCGCCGCCTAGTCCGGAAACCGCGACGGCGGCGACATCAGTCCAGCGCCGCCCAGGACTCGATGATTTCCCGGGCGATCGAGATGGACCCCGGCAACAGCAGGCGCGACGGTGAGTCGCTACTCCAGTCACCGGTGGCCAGCGCCTCGCGGATCTCGGCGCGGGTGAACCAGGCCGCCTCGGCGATTTCGCCGTCGTTGAACGAGAACTCCTGTTCGGGGTCGCCGACGGCGTGGAAACCGATCATCAGCGACCGCGGGAACGGCCACGGCTGGCTGCCGAGGTAGCGCACGTCGGTGACCGTCAACCCGATCTCCTCGGCGATCTCACGGACGACGCACGTCTCGAACGATTCGCCGGCCTCGACGAAACCGGCCAGGATCGAGAACAGGCGTTCGGGCCACACCGTTTGGCGGGCGAGCACCGCGCGGTCGTGGCCGTCGTGCACAAGACAGATGACGGCCGGGTCGATGCGGGGGAACTCCTCGTGGCCGTTGACCGGGTTCACCCGCGACCAGCCGCCTTTGATCGGCTTGGTCGGCGAGCCGTCGACGGGGCTGAAGCGCGCGTTGTCGTGCCAGTTGAGCAGCGCGGTCGCCGTCGCCACCAGCTGCGCGCTGACGTCGTCGAAGATCTGGCCGGCACGGCGCAGGTCCAGCACCTCGGTTTCGGTGTGCGGATCGTCCGGCCCCTCGAGAGCGGCTCGGATCGCCCAGACGTGGCGTCCGTCGTTGAGCCGGCCGAGGAAGACGGCGTTGTCCGGCGGCTTGTCGCCGACCTTGGCCGCGGGGCCGAGGACCACTTGGCCGCCGGAGATCAGCACCTGGTTGCGACCGTCGACGCGCAGCAGCTGCGCGTCGGGCCAGCCTGCGGTGGCCGCGTCGATGTCCGTGCGCAGATTATCGGCGCGGTCGGCGCCGACCCGGGACAGCAGTGGGATGTTGCGGAGTCGGAAGTCGGGGCCGCTCATCGCACTCTGTTCTTCGCGCAGGCGTCCCCCGCAAGCGGGAGGTGCCCCCACATCACCGCTCCGCGTCCGCACTGCGGATGTAGAGCAGGCGGTCGCCGAGTTCGAGCGCGTCGACCTCCGGGTCGTCGACGCGGACCAGCTTCCCGTCACGCACGACGCCGAGCACGATGTCGGTGTTGTGCCGCGGCGATCCGCCGACCTCCTTGGGGCTGACCTCGCGTTCCGAGATGGCGAACCCGGCATCGGGCGTCAGCAGGTCTTCCATCATCTCCACGACGCTGGGGGTCTGCACGGCGATGCCCAGCAGACGGCCGGCCGTCTCCGAAGTGACGACGGTGGAATCGGCGCCCGACTGCTCGAGCAGATGCTGGTTCTCGGCCTCGCGGACGGCTGCGATGATCTTCGCTTTCGGCGCCAGTTCGCGGGCGGTCAGCGTGACGAGCACAGCGGATTCGTCGGTGTTGGTGGCGACGATGATCGCCTTGGCGTGCTGAGCGCTGGCCAGTCGCAGGACTTCGAAGCTGGTCGCGCTGCCGCGCACCGTCACCAGACCCGCGCTCTTGGCGCGTTCCAGCGCGGCGGCATCGTCGTCGATCACCACGATCTCGCTGGGGGCGACCTCATCGCCGACCATCGCGGCAGCGGCGGTCCGGCCCTTGGTGCCGTATCCCACGATCACGATGTGGTTGCGCACTTTGTTCCTCCATCGCTGGATTTGGTAGACCTGCCGCGACTGCGTGGTGAGCGTTTCGACCGTCGTACCGATGAGCACGATCAGGAACGCGACCCGCAGCGGCGTGATCACCAGGACGTTGATCAGCCTCGCCGACGGTGTGACGGGGGTGATGTCGCCGTAGCCGGTGGTCGACAGCGACACCGTCGCGTAGTACAGGCAGTCGAGGAACGACAGCGGGTCGTTCGGGTTCGGGCTGCTCTCAACATCGCGGTAGCCGTGACGGTCGAGGTAGACGATGATGACCGCCGCGAACAACGCCGCCAGCGCGTAGACGACCCGGGTCGTAATCCGACGTCCCGGGCTAACCGGGTCGCTGGGAATCTGCACCCGGTCGGTGAGGGCGTGGACTGGCTGGTCGGCCAGCGACTCGTCGAACCGGCGGAGCCGACGCCGGAGTTTGCCCTTAGCCACGAGGGTCTGTCACCGCATGGGACTGCCGCACCAGCACAATGTAATCATGACCTCTCCCCCACCCGAACTTCAGCAGATCGCCAGCCCCACCCGTGCGACGCAGATGGGTGCGCTGCTCGTCGGGATGGGTGTGCTGCACTTCGTGGCGCCCAAGCCGTTCGACACGATCGTGCCGGTCGAGTTGCCGGGCACCCAGCGCTTCTACACCTACGCCTCGGGCGCGGCCGAAGTCGCGGTCGGCGGGCTGATGTTGGCGCCTGCGACCCGGCGCGTCGGCGCGCTTGCCGCGATCGCGCTGTTCCTCGCGGTGTGGCCGGGCAATATCAACATGGTGCGGCTGTGGTGGGACAAGCCGTGGTACATGCGCGCGATCGCGATCGCGCGGCTGCCGCTGCAAATTCCGATGATCGCCCAGGCGCTCAAGGTGTACCGAAGCTCTTAGGCGGCTCCTCTCACGCCGCGTCGAGAAACCCGGCGAGTTCGTCGGCGTCGGGCAGATTCATCGGGGTAACAGTCTCGCCGCTTCGCACGTAGTGGAAGGCCGCGCGGACCCGGCCGACCGGCAAGCCCTGCAACCTCGCCCACGCCAATCGGTAGACCGCGAGCTGAATTGCGGCGTGTCGCTTGTCTTCCGGTGTGCGAGGCGGGTCGCCGGTCTTCCAGTCCACGACTGTGGCGCCGCCGTCCTCGTCGGCGAACACGGCGTCGATGCGTCCGCGCACCACACGGCCGGCGATGACCATGTCGAACGGCACCTCGACGTCGACCGGCGTGCGCGCGGCCCACGGCGAGAGCGCAAAGGCGGACTGCAGTTCGGCGAGCTCGTCGGCCGTGCCGTTGTCGCGGTCGACCGCACCGGGCAGGTCGTCGAGATCGAACAGCCGCTCGGCGTGGTAGAACCTCTGCACCCAATCGTGAAAGGCCGTGCCCAGCAGCGCATGCGGGTCCGGCGGTGTCGGCAGTCGGCGGCGCAGCCGCTGAGCGACCGCCGCAGGGTCGCGGCCCAGATCGACCAGAGTGCTCACCGACACCTGCGCTGGAAGCCGTATCGGCATGGGTTCCGGCTCCCGGTCCCGTTCGGCCAGTAGCGCGTCGACGTCGGCCGACCAGCCCTCGATCTCGGTGACGGCGCCGCCGAGTTCGCCCGACTTCGCCTGCGTGACGAGGGCTGCCCCACGGTCGACCTCGCCGCGCTGCGAGCCTGCCGGGTCGGGCGGCCAGACGGCTTCGATCTGCCTGTCTCGCAACGGGTTCACTTCTCCGTCGGCGGGAGGGGGAGCCCACTGTTCGATGACACCACACGGCTCGCCCGTGGCGGCCGCCTGCTCGATGATGTCCTTGAGCTCACAGAGGAACTCCGATGGGCCCCGGGGTTTCGTCTCGGTGGCACCCCAGTGGTGACCGGACAGCAGCAGGGTGTCCTCGGCGCGGGTGATGGCCACGTACAGCAGTCGGCGCTCCTCGTCGACGCGGCGCTGCTCGAGGCGCTTCTTATGCTCGAAGATCTCGTCGGACAGCTGTTTACGATCGTTGACGTCGTCGGTGTCGAGTACTGGCACACCGTGCTCGGACATCGTGGCGCGGTCGCCGCGCAGCAGCGGCGGTAGGTCACCCGCGTCGGTGAGCCAGGTCCGTGTCGACGCAGTGGACGGGAATACCCGACCGCTGAGATGTGGCACGGCGACCACCTGCCATTCCAGTCCCTTCGCGGCATGCACAGTGAGGATCTGCACGCGGTCGTGGGCGACGGTCACTTCGGCGGGCGCCAGGCCGTTCTCGACCTCTTCCGCGGCGTCGAGGTAGGCCAGCAGGCCGGGCAGCGTGGCGGCGGGACGGCTGGCGAACCCCACCACCACATCGGCGAACGCGTCGAGGTGCTCAGTGCCCGACCATCCCGCCGACACCGGTTGTCTGGCACGCACTTCGGTATCCACCCCGATGACCCGACGTATCTCGGCGACCAGATCGGGCAGCGGGTGTGACAGGTGCGCCCGCAGCGCGGTCAGTTCTCGGGCGAGCGCTTCGATGCGGGCGTAGCCCGCAGCCGAGTACGCCGCCGCCGAACCGGGATCGCAGATGGCGTCGGCCAGGCATGGAGCGTCGGCTTCGGGGTCGGCTTGGGCGACGATACGGTCGGTCGCCGCACAACCCGTTGCCGGTTCGTCGATTTCGACGGCACGTCGCCACAGCGCCGCGATGTCGCGGCCACACAGGCGCCAGCGCGGGCCCGTGAGCACCCGCATGGCGGCCGTACCCGCGGTGGGGTCTGCCACAAGCCGCAACATCGCCACCACGTCGGCGACCTCCGCCACTCCGAGCAGACCAGCCATACCGACCACCTCGACCGGCACACCACGTGCGGTGAGCGCCTCAGCCATCGGCGCCGCGTCGGCGTTGCGGCGTACGAGCACCGCGGCCGTCGGCGCGGATTCACCCTGCTCGCGCGCGCCGTGATAGACACTCGCCAAATGGTCTGCCAGCCAATCGCGTTCGGCCGCCACGTCGTTCAGCAGCGCGCAACGAATGGTGCCCGGCTCGGCGTCGGGGCGTGGCCGCAGTTCGCGTACCGCAACCGACCGGCGGCGGGCCTGCGTCGACACGGCATTGGCCAGATACAACGCCCGCGGCGGATTGCGCCAGCTGGTGCGCAGTTCCAGCGTCGGAGCGGGCGTGCCGTCGGACCGAGGGAAATCGGTGGTGAACCGCGGCAGGTTGGTGGCCGACGCGCCGCGCCAGCCATAGATCGACTGAATGGGATCGCCCACTGCGGTCAGCGCGAGGTCGTCGTCCACCCCTCCCCCGAACAGCGAGGACAGCGCGACCCGCTGCGCGTGACCGGTGTCCTGATACTCGTCGAGCAGGACGACGCGATACCGGCTGCGCAGCTGTTGGCCGACATGCGGGAACGACGATGCCAGCCGGGCGGCCGAGGCCATCTGCATGCCGAAGTCCATCGCCTTCTCGGCCTGCATGCGGGCGTGCAGCGCGTCGATTAGCGGCACGAGCACCGTGCGCTCGGTCTGCGTCGAGAGCATGCGCAACAGCCATTGGCTGGGCCCACGGTCGCGTTGGTAGGTGCCCGCGGGCAGGGTGTGCACCAGCCGCTCCAGCTCGACGTGCGTGTCGCGCAACTGTGCGGTGTCGACGAGGTGCTCGGCCAACTGACCTGCCAGGCGCAACACCATCGAGGTGATGGCGGCGGGCGACTTGTCGGTGTGGAGGTGCGAATAGTCGCACACGACCCGAAACGCCAACTGCCACAACTCCGTTTCGCTCAGCAAGCGGGTCTCCGGCTCGATCGGCAACAACAGTCCGTGCTCGCGCAGCAGGTTGCCGGCGAAGGCATGGTAGGTGCTGACGGTCGCCGGTTCGTCCACCATGTCGGAAGCGTTGGGTAGCAAGCCGGCGCCGGCCAACCGCGCCAGCCGCATACGCACCCGGCGCAGCAGCTGGCCTGCGGCCTTGCGGGTGAACGTCAGCCCGAGGACCTCACTGGGCCGGGCGTAGCCGTTGGCCACCAGCCAGACCACCCGGGCGGCCATGGTCTCGGTCTTGCCCGCGCCGGCGCCCGCGATCACCACGAGGGGGCCTGGTGGAGCCTCAATAACGGCCGCCTGCTCCTCGGTGGGTGCGAAAAGCCCCAGCGCCGACGCCAGCTCGGTCGGGGTGTAGCGCGTTGTCATGACCGTCCCACCGTGCTCTGGGCCGGGCACATCGCCCGCACCGGGCAGTGTGCGCAGCCGTCGTTGACCCGCGCGACGAACTCGGGGCCCTGCGTGGCGCGGGCAGCGTCGTGGACGGCGTCGCGCCATTGCGCGTGCGCCTCGGGCGTCAGCGCGTCCTGCTCACGCTCGGTGGCACCCGACGCGCTGATCTTGCCGAGGTAGACCAGGCGGCCACCGCCTGGTGAATCACCGTGCGGAACAAGCCCTTCCGCGATGGCTAACTGGTACATGGCCAGCTGTGCGTGGCTCTGTGCGTCGTCCTTGGTGACCGGCGTCTTGCCGGTCTTGATGTCGACGACGACAAGGCGGCCTGCGCCGTCGCGTTCGAGTCGGTCGACCCGGCCCCGGACGCGGACCTGCGGGCCCGCACCGTCGCTTCGGCCGACGATGCCCTCGACGTCGACCTCGACGCCGACTTCGGTCAACTCACCGCGAGTCTGCGCGCGCCATTCGGCGAAGGTCGCCAGCATGACGCGGTGCCGGTCGAGTTCGTTGTCCGAGTACCAGGCCGACTCGAACGGCAGCTTCTCCCAGACCTTTTCCAGGTTGACCAGTTGGATGTCGGTCGTGGCGGGGTCGGCCAGTAGCGCATGCACCAGCGAGCCGACGGCGGACCGCACATCTCGCCCGTCGGTGCCGCCGTGCCGCTCGAGCAGCCAGCGCAGGGGGCAGTCGGTCAGCATCTGCAGGGTCGACGGTGACAGTGTGACCGTGTGGGCGTCGCCGGACCATAGCGGCTGATCGCTGGACAACGGTGTCATCGCATGCCACTGCGCGGGGTCTGCTCCGGCGACGCCGGCTTCGGCGAGGCGGGCCAGTTGTGCTGCTGCGCAGACGCGCACCGCGTCGTCGACCGCGCCATCGGGTGCGCAGACAACCGCACGCAGGCGGCCGACCAATGCCGCGGGCACGAGCACCGGAGGCGCCTTGATCGGCGCATCGGCGGCCGGGCCGGTGTCGGTTGCCAGGGCGGCCAGTTCGTAGCAGAACGGCGACGGCAGCATCGAGTCGTCGCCGTTGTCGGTGTCGACGGCGGTCACCAACAGCCTGCTGCGAGCCCGTCCCATGGCTGCGATGAGCAGTCGGCGTTCGTCGGCGAGCAGCGGGGCCCGGGTGGACAGGCCCCTGTCCGCGGCGGTGGCGACGCCGTCCATCACGTCGACGAGCTGCTGGGTGCCCAGCACGCCGCCACGGGGAATAGTGTTGGGCCACAGCCCTTCCTGCAGCCCGGCGATGACGACGAAGTCCCATTCGCGGCCGAGCGCCGCATGCGCACTGACCACCGCGACGGCGTCGGGCTCGGCTTGCTCGCCGCGCGGCACGGCGGGCAGCCCCAGCGACCGCACATGGTCGGCGAGTCCGCGCAGTGAAGCGCCCGCGGTTTGGCTCACATACTGCTCTGCCACGTCGAACAGCGCGGTCACGGCGTCGAGGTCGAGGTCGGCCTGCGCACCGGTAGGTCCGCCGCGTTCGCTGGCGGACAGCCAACGCCGCTGCAGACCGGAGCGGTGCCAGGCCTGCCACAGCGTGTAACGCGGGTCCGCGCCCTCGTCGGCGCTGCGCCCGGCGGCGGTCAGCACTGCACGCACGCGCCGCAACGGGCGGGCCAATTCCGCGGTCAGCCCGCCCGGCTCCTGCGCCAGCGCATCGACGAGCAGATCCCCGAGCGCGCGCGGCGGCTGGTGACCGTCAGCGCGTCGCAACGCCCGCCGCAGTTGGCGCAGCGAAATCGGGTCGACGCGACCGATCGGACCCGTCAGCAGTGACAGTGCCTGCTCGGCGTCCAGTCCGTGGGCAGTGGCGTCCAGAACGGTCAACAACGCCTGCACCGCGGGCTGGTCACCTAGCGGCGCGTGCGGCGCGCGCATGTCCACGGGGACCCCCGACGCGGCGAGCGTGCGCGCGAGGGCGGCACCCGACCGCGGCACCGAGCGCACGATGACCGCCATTTCCTTCCACGGCATGCCGTCGACCAGGTGCGCTCGCCGCAGCGCGTCGGCGATCATGGCCGACTCGGCGTGCGGGGAGGCGGCGATGCGCACCGCGAGGGAGCCCGCGGCCTCGGCGCCGGCGAGGTGGCGTCCGCCGTCGGCACCGGGCAGTCGGTCCGCGACCCCGGTGACGGCCCGCGCGACGGCCGCAGCGCAGCGGTGCGACTGTGTCAGCGTGACCGCCGGCTCGTCGCCACGCAGCAGCATGGGATCGGCGCCACGGTAGCCGAACACCGACTGGTTGGGATCGCCTGCGATGACGGTGAGTTCGGCACCCGCTGCCAGCACCCGCACCAGGCGGGCCGCCTGCGGATCGAACTGCTGGGCGTCGTCGATGAGGAGCAGTCTGATGCGGCTGCGTTCGGCGGCCAGCAGGTCCGCGTCCATGGCGAAGGCCTCCAGCGCGGCCCCGACAAGTTCGGCCGCGCCCAACGCCGGCACGGTGGCCTGCGGCGCCGCCATCCCGACAGCCGAACGCAACAGCATGACCTGCTCGTAGACCTGGGCGAACTGACCGGCGGCCACCCACTCGGGGCGGCCGGAGATGCGTCCGATGCGTTGCAGCTCAAGCGGATCCACGCCGCGTTCGGTGCAGCGTGCGAGCAGGTCGCGCAGCTCGTTGGCGAATCCGACGGTGCTTAGGGCCGGGCGTAACTGGGTGGGCCACGCGACCGCGGCCTTGTCACCGTCCTCGAGGTCACCTGCGAGAAGTTCACGGATGATGCCGTCCTGCTCGGCGCTGGTGATCAGCCGAGGCGGGGGGTCGCCGTTGCGCTGCGCGGCCAGTCGCAGCACCGCGAACGCGTAGGCGTGCACGGTGCGCACCAACGGTTCGCGCACGACCCCGCGGTCACCGGCCGCAAGCAGGGCCGACGTGATGGCCGCCCGCGACTGCGCACCGAGGCGGGCCGAACCCGTCAGCAGCAGAACCGATTCCGGATCGGTGCCGGCCGCGATGTGCGCGACGGCCGTCTCGACCAGCAGTCGGCTTTTGCCGGTGCCCGACCCTCCGATCAGGCGCACCACGCCGCGCGTCGCGGGATCGGTGAGCGCAATCGGCGTCAGGTCGGTGTGCGGTGCGGACATGAGGGAATGACAGCACGGGGGTCCGACAAATCAGCCGTCGCGGCTGCTGGCAGCATCGAGAGCCGTGAGCGATCAGATACAGGTGTACCGCTACGGGCCGGAACGGCCCCCCGACGTACTCGCTGTCCACGGGCTGACCGGTCACGGCCAGCGCTGGCAGACGCTGGCGACACGGCACCTGTCCGACATCGCGATCGCCGCGCCGGACCTGCTCGGCCACGGCCGGTCGTCGTGGGCGGCGCCGTGGACCATCGAAGCGAACGCGACTGCGCTGGCGCGCCTGCTGGACGCCGACGCGGGCCGACCGGTGGTGGTCGTCGGGCATTCGTTCGGCTGCGCGGTGGCGCTGAATCTGGCTACGGCGCGACCGGATCTCGTCGACGCGCTCGTGTTGCTCGACCCTGCGGTCGGGTTGGACGGCGGCTGGATGCGCGACATCGCCGACGACATGTTCGCCTCGCCGGACTACACCGACCGCGCCGAGGCCCGCGCCGAGAAAGTAAACGGCTCGTGGGGCGAAGTCGACGTCGACGAGCTGGAACGCGAACTCGACGAGCATCTGGTCGACCTGCCCAACGGCCGCGCCGGGTGGCGAATCAGTATTCCGGCGATGATGTCGTATTGGAGCGAGTTGGCGCGCCCGATCATGGTGCCGGACACAGCGATTCGGATCAAAGTCGTCCGCGCGACAAAGACCAAGCCGCCGTATGTCACCGACGAGTTGCTGTCCTGCCTCAGCGACCGTCCCGCGTTCGAGTCGCTCGACTTCGACTGCGACCACATGGTGCCGCAGGCCCGGCCCGAGGACACCGCTGCGCTGATCCGGTCTCAGCTCGGGTCGTAGCGATGGCGGCGATCAGCGACGAACAGGTGGAGACGGTGCGCGCACTGGTCGCCGCGATTCCGCCGGGCCGGGTGTCGACCTACGGCGACATCGCCGACGCAGCAGGGCTTTCCAGCCCTCGTATCGTCGCCTGGATCATGCGCACCGACTCGGCGGACCTGCCGTGGCATCGGGTGATCCGCGCGTCGGGCCGGCCTGCGCCGCACCTCACCACGCGCCAGCTCGACCTGTTGCGCGCCGAAGGTGTGCTCGCGTCCGACGGCCGCATCCGGCTCGCGGAGGTCCGCCACGCGTTCTGAGCGCCGAGACAGAAGCCAGGGCGGCTAAGCGCGCCGCTTGATCGCCGGGAATTCCATTTCGGCGCAGACGCGGGACGCTAGAGTGCGAGGCGCACCAGCGCGGCGGTGCGCGCCAGGCCGGGGAACGCCGCAGCCGTCGAGCGCGGATGCAGTGCGTGCACGGCGAGTCGGAACATCAACGCCCGCAGCAACATCTGCGGCCACTCCGGCAGGGGGCTCCACCGCTCGACCAGACCGTCATCGGCTTCGCCCCAGGCCAGCGAGTCGACGACCACAACGCCTGCCGCCCAGGACGCCGGCCGCCAGTACGGCGTGATGTCGGTGATGCCCGGCGCCGCAGTACCCGCGAAAAGCACTGTGCCGTAGAGATCTCCGTGTACCAGCTGGCTCGGGCTCTTGGTTGGCCGACGCAGTGCGGCCAGCTGGTTGATCAGCTCGACCGAGCGCTGCCCATCGGACGAACCGGGCGACACCCTGGCTCCCGGCGGCAGTGAATGCAGCGGACGTTCCTCCCACGCCGCCCGATCGGCGGCGATGAACACGTCGACATCAGCCCACGGCGCCACCGGCGGCTGGGTGAGGAACCGCGGCCGTTCGAGCTTGGCCGTCGCCTCATGCAGTCGCACCGCGGCCGAGACCACCTCGTCGTGGCGTGGCTCCGGGGTGCCCGCGACGTAGGTGTCGGCCCGCCAGCCGGCGACCACATAACGTCCGTCGGTGCTGCGTACCGGTCGGGCCAGTCGGACACCGTCGACGAACAGCGTCTCCCGCACCTTGGCCGACCAGGCCGCCCGGGCGTGGTCGGCCACCATCGACAGCACGACTTCGCCGCAACGCCAGCCGCCTTCCCAGCTCGAGCCGAGCGGAACGGGTTGGACGCCGGTCAATCCGAACGCAGCCAGCACATGATCCGGCGGCCGTTCGACAGTCACCACCTCAGCCTAAGCCGAGGACCGGCAAACCAGCCGTTAGTACATGACCATGTCGGGTTCGAGTTGCTTTCCCCACGCGACGATTCCGCCCTGTACGTGCATCGCGTCGGAGAAGCCGGCCTTCTTGGCGATGGCCAACACCTCGGCCGAACGCACCCCCGTCTTGCAGTAGAAGACCGGTGTGCGGTCGACCCGCAATCTCGACAGCGCCTCACCCGACTCGAACGCGCCCTTGGGTATCAGCTCGGCACCCGCGATGTGGTTGATGTCCCACTCCACCGGCTCACGAACGTCGATCAGCGCCAGCGGCTTACCCGAGTTCAGCAGCTCCTTGAGCTCGCGCGGGGTGATCGTCGCGTCGGCGGCCGCCTCGGCTGCCGCGTCGGACACCACGCCGCAGAACTCCTCGTAGTCGATGAGTTCGGTGATCTTCGGCGTCGCGGGATCCTTGCGGATCTTGATCGTGCGGTATGTCATGTCGAGCGCGTCATAGACCATCAGCCGGCCCAGCAGCGTCTCACCGATGCCGGTGATCAGCTTGATGGCCTCGGTGCCCATCACCGAGGCGATCGACGCGCACAAAATGCCCAGCACGCCGCCTTCGGCGCAGGACGGAACCATTCCCGGCGGCGGCGGCTCGGGGTACAGATCGCGGTAGTTCAAGCCCAGTCCGTCGGGGGCGTCCTCCCAGAACACCGACACCTGGCCCTCGAAACGGTAGATCGAGCCCCACACGTACGGCTTACCGGCGAGCACCGCGGCGTCGTTGACCAGATAGCGGGTTGCGAAGTTGTCGGTGCCGTCGAGAATCAGGTCGTACTGCGCGAACAGGTCGACCGCGTTGTCGGGCTCGAGACGGATCTCGTGCAACCGCACCTCGACCAGCGGGTTGACCTCGAGGATGGAGTCGCGTGCGCTCTGCGCCTTGGACCGGCCGATGTCGGACTGGCCGTGGATGATCTGTCGCTGCAGATTGGACTCGTCGACCACGTCGAACTCGACGATGCCGATGGTTCCCACCCCGGCGGCCGCCAGGTACAGCAGCGTCGGCGAGCCCAGTCCGCCGGCCCCGATGACGAGCACGCGGGCGTTCTTCAGCCGTTTCTGCCCGTCCAGGCCGAGGTCGGGAATGATCAGATGACGGCTGTAGCGCGCGACCTCTTCGCGCGTCAGTTCAGCCGCCGGTTCCACCAGCGGTGGTAACGGTGTCGACACCGAATTCTCCTTGATTGCTGTGCTGCCCCAACAATAGGCACATCACACAACAGCCGAAGCGCTGTCAGCCTTCCCGGCGTGGGTCGGCCGAGATCAGGCGATCGGATACGGCCAGGGGTTGAAGCGGCAGGACTTGCCGTCGGGCCGGACCGTGCCCGGGTCGAAGCGGGCGGCGTCGTTGTTGTTCGTCGAGAACGTCTGCTGCATCATGATCGGCGCCAGCTCGCCGTTGTTGGCGCACTGCTCATGGCGCTGATAGCCGATCGCGTGGCCGACCTCGTGGTTGATCAGGTACTGCCGGTACGAGCCGACGTCACCCTGGAACGGCACCGCGCCGCGCACCCAACGCGCCTCGTTGATGAATACCCTGGGCTGCCCGTCGATGTAGGCCGGGTTGTAGCAGGAGGCCTCCAGCTGGATGTCGTACCCGCAACCCTCGCGGACGGTCATCGGAGAGCTCAGCGACACCCGGAAGTCGGGTTCGACGCCGGAGGCCGCGTCGACGCGGGTGAAACCGAACTGCGGGTTGTGCGTCCAACTCTTCGGGTTGGCGAGGGTCTCGCTGACCATCCGGGCGAAGCCGTCGTCGCCGCCGAACGTCGTGGTGTCGACGCCGTCCTCCACCTCGACGGTGTAGGAGAACACCTTCGCCGTCCCCTGTCCCACCTGGGGTGTGGTCCCGGGAACGACGTGCCAGGTCTTGGCCCCGGCCTCGGTGAACGGGCCGCCTTCGGGCAGGATTCCGGTCGGCAGGTTGGCGTCGAACTGGGTCAACCCCTTCGGCGGCGCACCGATGATCGCGGTGCTGGCCACGCCGATGGTCGGCGGCCCCTGCACGGGGCCTTCAGCCTGCTCGATTGCCGGCGCGCTGGTCCCGGTGATCGTCTGGTAGACCACGACCGCGGTCAATGCGATCAGCACCGGAAGGGCGTACGCCCGCCAGCCGTAGGTAGACACGAACCGGCCCAGCCACGTCTGCTTGCGAACCCGGCGGTGTTCGTCGCGGTTCGATCTGGCCCTGCCGGAGTCCTCGGCCAGCGGGTCGCGTTGGGCGCGCAGCGGCTCTCGCCACTCGTTGCGCAGCGCAGGCACGCGACTGCCCCCGCGACGACCGTCGTAGGTCACCGAAACAGGATGACACAGGCCAGAGGTCACAGACTCCCGGCGCGCCACCGATAGCGGGGACGTCATCGCCCGCATGCTCGGCCAACGGTAGTAGTGTCGTTGCGAAGCGAAGTCAGATGAAGGACGTGATGAGCGATCTCGCCAACACCGCCGCCCGGCGGGGCGCGCAGCCGGCCAACGGCGAAGGGAACCGGCGCGGAAACCGGCTGCCCCGTGATGAGCGCCGCGGGCAGTTACTCGCCGCTGCCAGCGAGGTTTTCGTCGATCGCGGCTACCACGCGGCGGGCATGGACGAGATCGCCGACCGCGCCGGGGTGAGCAAACCAGTCCTCTATCAACACTTCTCGTCGAAGCTCGAGCTCTACCTCGCGGTTCTGCAGAGGCATGTCGACAACCTGGTCTCCGGCGTGCGGCAGGCGCTGCGTACCACGACCGACAACCGGCAGCGGCTGCGCGCGGCCGTGCAGGCCTTCTTCGACTTCATCGAGCACGACGGCCAGGGCTACCGGCTGATCTTCGAGAACGATTACGTGTCCGAGCCCCAGGTCGCCGTTCAGGTGAAGGTGGCCACCGAGGCCTGCACCGATGCGGTGTTCGACCTGATCAGCCGCGACTCCGGTCTGGAGGCGCACCGCGCGCGGATGATCGCCGTCGGCCTGGTGGCCATCAGCGTCGACTCGGCGCGCTACTGGTTGAACAACGACCGGCCCATCACCAAGGATGACGCCGTCGAAGGGACCGTGCAGTTCGCCTGGGGCGGGCTGTCACACGTCCCGCTCACCCGTTCTTGACGGCCTCCGCGCCCACCACGCCGAAGCCGACCCTGCGCACGTCTGCGGCACCGATCTCGACATAGGCGACCTTGTTCGTCTGCACCAGAAAACGACGGCCCTTCTCGTCGGTCAAGGCCAGGACGCCCGAATCGCTGCCCAACGCGTCGGTGATCATCTTCTCGACCTCGCTGGGCGTCTGCGCGCTGTTGAAGACCAGCTCGCGCGGACTGTCCGTGACACCGATCTTGACCTCCACGCTGCACCCTTTCGCTTCCGACTGACGAAGAACCTGTGGCAAGGCTAGTGGACGACTCAGGGTCGTTGCCGCGCTGGTGAGTTCGCACTCGGCGAAGCCGGGCTGCGGCAAGGTCTCGACCGGCGACCGAACCGAGTCCGGACCGTGACCGACACACGCCGCATCGGGACCTCATTCGTCACTTCAGCCTCGATAGCATCAGGCACGACATTGCAGTAGACAACGGGGATTTGGTAGATGAACAGGCCTTATACCGCACATTCACCGTATTCGCTGGCCCCGACCGAACGCATTAGCGTCCTGTCGGAGGAGCCGGGTGCCGACGGTCCGGACTACGGCACCGGGTACGAGGGCTATGACGCGGATTACGACGAATACGCCGACCACGGCCCCGAATACGACGGCCCCGAATACGACGAGCAACGCATCGACCGTCGCTGGATGTGGATAGCGGGCATCGCGGGCGCCATCCTGTTCGTCGCCGTGGCGACGACAGGCATCGTGCTCGGCGGCGGCGACAGCGGTTCGGTGTCGGCGACCGCGACGTCGGGAGCGCCGACCCCCTCCGCCGCGCCCACCCCATCTGCGCCGCGGGTGGCCGCCGCGCCGAGCGCCCCCGTTGTCCCGTCACTGCCGCCCGAAACGGTCACCACGGTCAGTCCGACGGCCGAGGCGACCCCGAGCGCGGCCGCTCCGCCGCCGGTCGAGGCCGCTCCCCCGCCGCCTGCGCCCGCGCCGCGCACGATCACCTACCGGGTGACGGGGAATCGTCAGCTCATCGATCTGGTGACGGTGATCTACACCGATCAGCAGGGCGCGTTGCGGACCGACGTCAACGTCGCACTGCCGTGGGCGAAGACCGTCGTGCTCGACCCGGGTGTCGAACTCAAGTCGGTGACGGCGACCAGCGTCGCCGGTCAGCTCAATTGCAGCATCACCGACGCCGCGGGGACGCTGCTCAGCGTCCAGAACAGCAACTCGATGATCGCCACCTGCACCCAGTAGCGAGGTTCAGGCCAGGCCCAGCTCTTGCATGCGGGTCATGTGGGTGTGCTGCAAACGGTCGAAGAACTCGGTCATCTGGGTCAGGCCCTCGCCCGACGACATCACCAGGTCGACGAGTTCGTCGTGGTCGGCCAGCACGTACTGGGCCTGGGTGATGGCTTCGCCCAGCAGCCGTCGCGACCACAGCGCCAGCCGGTGGCGCTGCTTCTCGCTGGCCGTCACGGCCGCCTGTACCTCGGCGACGACGAACTGGGAGTGACCGGTCTCCGAGAGCACCGCCCGGACTACATCGGATACCTCGGTCGGCAGCGACGTAGCGATCTCGAGGTAGAAGTCAGCGGCGAGCGCGTCGCCGACGTAGGTCTTCACCAGCGCCTCCAGCCACGTGCTCGGCGTGGTCAGGCGATGGTAGTTCTCCAGCGCCGAGGCATACCTGGTCATCGCGGGCACGACGTCGACTCCCCTGCGCTCCAACGCATCTCGGAGTACTTCGTAGTGGTTCATCTCCGCAGCGGCCATGCTGGCCATGTTGATGCGGCCCCGCAGGTTCGGCGCCATCCGCGCTTCGTCGGTCAACCGGTAGAAGGCCGCCACCTCGCCGTAGGCCAGTAGCGCGAACAGTTCGTTGACGCCCGGATGGTCGGCCGTGACACCTGAATCCGAATTGGTCAACTGCTCGGAAGAGGCCGCAGATGGCGTCGAATTCATGGCCCAACTGTAGACGTCGAGCGCGGTGTGGCCCGTCGGGCGAACCCGACCAGCTATCATGGTCTCAGGCAGTGGCCCGCAAGCTGTTGATTCGTACCGGCCGCTACCTAAGAAATGTGCGTGCACGCTGTCGGCCCGCCTACCTCAGCGCAGGGCCCTGACCATAGCTTCGTCGAACTCGTGCGCGCGTGAACGCCATGAGGATGACAATTGAAAGGCTATGAATCCCGCGTATGACGCACCTCAATAAGACATTTGCTGAACTCGGAGTTCGCGACGAAATCGTGCGCGCACTGGACGAAGAGGGAAAGACCCATCCCTTTGCCATTCAAGAACTGACGATGCCGCTCGCGTTGGCGGGCGACGACCTGATCGGCCAGGCCCGCACGGGAATGGGCAAGACGCTGGCGTTCGGTGTGCCGATGCTGCAGCGCATCACCACCGACGCCGAGCGCACCCTGAGCGGTATCCCGCGCGCGCTGGTCGTCGTGCCCACCCGCGAACTGTGTCTGCAGGTCTACAGCGACTTGGCGTCGGCGGCCAAGTATCTGACCGCCGGAGACCGCAAGCTGACGGTCACCTCCATCTACGGCGGTCGGCCCTACGAGCCGCAGATCGAGGCCCTGCAAAAGGGTGTCGACGTCGTCGTCGGCACACCCGGGCGGTTGCTCGACCTCGCCCAGCAGGGCCACCTGCAACTCGGTGGACTGTCGATGCTGGTGCTCGACGAGGCCGACGAGATGCTCGACCTGGGCTTTTTGCCCGACATCGAGCGGATCCTCAAGCAGATCCCGGCGTCGCGGCAGTCGATGTTGTTCTCGGCGACGATGCCGGACCCGATCATCACGCTGGCCCGCACGTTCATGAACCAGCCGACGCACATCCGCGCCGAGGCTCCGCATTCGGCGGCCACCCACGACACCACCGAGCAGTTCGCCTACCGCGCGCATGCGCTGGACAAGGTCGAGATGGTCAGCCGGATCCTGCAGGCCGAGGGCCGTGGCGCGACCATGATCTTCACCCGAACCAAGCGCACCGCGCAGAAGGTCGCCGACGAGCTCGCTGAACGCGGGTTCAAGGTCGGCGCCGTGCACGGTGACCTCGGCCAGGGCGCGCGCGAGAAGGCGCTCAAGTCGTTCCGCACCGGGGAGGTCGACGTGCTTGTCGCCACCGACGTGGCCGCCCGCGGCATCGACATCGACGACATCACCCACGTCATCAACTTCCAGATCCCCGAGGACGAACAGGCCTACGTGCACCGCATCGGCCGCACGGGCCGCGCCGGCAAGACCGGTATCGCCGTCACGCTGGTGGACTGGGATGAGCTGCCCCGCTGGTCGATGATCGACAAGGCCCTGAGCCTGAACACACCCGATCCCGCCGAGACCTACTCCAACTCTCCGCATTTCTACGAAGAGCTCAACATCCCGGCTGACGCCACCGGCTCCGTCGGCGATCGGCCCAAGTCGGCGGCCAAACGTGCGCCTGCGGAGAGCGATGAGCGCCCGGCGCGCAACCGCACCCGCAACCGCAGGCGTACCCGCGGCGGCCAGACCGTCAGCGGACATCCGGAGTCGGGCGCGCCCGAACCTGCCACCGAGGCCGGCGAGGAGGCCGCCGACGGCGCGCCGAAGCGCAGGCGTCGTCGACGTCCGCGCAAGGCCGCGGCCAGCCCCAGCTAGCCCGCCCTTCGCCCCACCCGATGGTCAGACCCGAACGCCGCACCCGGTCCGATGTGTTGGCAGCCATCGCGATCGCCGCGGTGGTGGCCCTCACCGCGGCGCTGGTGTGGTGGACCAGCGACGCGCGGGCCACGATCAGCCGGCCCGCGCCCACCCCCGTGCCGAATCTGACACCCGCCACGGCCGCGCCGGAGTCGCTCCGCGAGCTGTGGACGGCGCCGAGCGCCAAGACGACTCAACCACTCGTCGTGGCGGGCAGCGTGGTCACCGGCGACCGCAGCACCGTCGATGGCCGTGACCCCACAACCGGGACCGCGCTGTGGACCTACGCGCGCGATCTCGACCTGTGCGGGGTCAGCTGGGTGTACCAGTACGCGGTCGCGGTCTACCCCGATGTCCGGGGGTGCGGCCAGGTCAGCACGATCGACGCCAAGACCGGACTTCGCGGCTCGGCCCGCACCGGATACGCCGACCCGCAGGTGAAGCTGTCCTCGGACGGCACCGCCGTGCTCTCGGCCGGCGACAGCCGCCTGGAGCTGTGGCGCTCGGACATGGTCAGGATGCTGAGCTACGGCACGCTGGACGCCCGCATCAAGCCCGACGTCCCGGCGTCTCCGCTGTGCCGACTGGTGTCGGCCGCCGCGAGTGCGTCCGCGGTGTCGGTCCTCGAGGCCTGCCCGGGGCAGGCGGACCTGCGCCTCACGCTGCTGCGGCCCTCCGATGAAGAGGACACCCCGGAACTCAAATATGTTCCGCAACCGGGTGTTTCCGTCGACTCCGGCGCCCGCGTGATCGCCGTCGAGGACACCACGACCGCCGTTTACATGCCCACGCCCAAACCGACGGTCAACATCGTCGACGAGACCGGCGTGACGGTGGCGAGCACCCCACTGGCCAAGGCGCCAACGGAGAACGCGACGACTACCCGAGCGGGCGACCTGATCACCTGGTGGACGGGTGACACCGTGATGGTGTTCTCCGCCAACGGCATTCGCTATCGGTACTCGATAGCACCGTCTGGTCCCAACGTCCCGCTCGGACCGGCGACCGTGATGGCCGGGCGGCTGCTGGTCCCGGTCACCGGCGGTTACGACGTGTTCGACCCGGACGGCGGCCAAGGCGACCGGCATATCGCCGTGAACCGAGCGCCGGTCGCCACCGCGGTGGTGCCCGCGGTGGCCGGCTCGGTGCTGCTCGAACAGCGCGGCAACGAGGTCGTCGCGCTGGGCTGACGCAGCCTAAGCAGGAGGCATCCGGCCGACACCCCCGATACACACATGTGCCATGTCGCCGAACGGATGATCGCAGACCGGGCACTCGCCGTCCTCGATCGGCGCGTATACGGGTCGATGACTCACGAGGTTCGCGAGTGCAATGCTGGCCCCAACGAAAATAAACCGCACCATAGTGATTTCCCCCCACTACCGGTGCGCGGCTCCTACCGCGTAAAAGTGACGATAGACCCCACTTTCAGCAACGTCAATTGCCTTCGCAAGGATAATTGGCGTTGGGGTATTAGACGTCTGGCGTGAACGTCGCCAGCGCTTTTCCGCTCTTCCAGTGCTTCAGCAGCGCCTCCGCCAACTGGCGGTATGCCACTGCGCCTTTGTTCTTCCGGCCGGCCAACACCGACGCGCCCGACGCGCTGGCTTCGGCGAAGCGGACCGTGCGTGGGATCGGCGGAGCCAGTACCGGCAGGTCGTAGCGGTCGGCGACATCGAGCAGGACATCGCGGCTGTGCGTGGTGCGCGAGTCGTACAGGGTGGGCAGCGCACCGAGCAACTTCAGATCGCTGTTGGTGATCTGCTGGACGTCGGCGATGGTACGCAGGAACTGGCCGACACCGCGGTGCGCCAGCGTCTCGCACTGCAACGGCACGATGGCGTAGTCGGCCGCGGTCAGGCCGTTGAGCGTCAGCACGCCCAGCGAGGGCGGGCAGTCGATGATCACCACGTCGTATCCGTCGCTGAGTTTGGCCAAGGCCCGTTTGAGCGCGTACTCGCGCCCGGCCCGCATCAGCAGCATCGCCTCGGCTCCGGCGAGGTCGATGTTGGCCGGCAGCAGCGCCATACCCTCGGGGGTTTCGAGCAGCGCCGCGTCGGGCTCGACCTCGCCCAGCAGCACCTCGTGGATCGAGACGGGCAGCTTGTCGGGGTCGTGCCCCAGCGAGAAGGTCAACGACCCCTGCGGGTCCAGATCGACCAGAAGGACCCGCTTGCCCTTCTCCTGCATCGCGGCACCCAACGACGCGACCGTCGTCGTCTTGGCCACCCCACCCTTCTGATTGGCGACCGCCAATACCCGCGTCACGGTGTTCATCGTTGCACGCTTGCAGACACGCGTACTGGACGTGCGGCAGAATCGAGTGTCGTGGGCGATGAGCCGATTGGGCGAAGAGCAGACGAAGGTGTCGAGCGGCATCGCCTACTCCTCCTGCGCCAC
Organism: Mycobacterium deserti; assembly: GCF_025345615.1. GTDB lineage: Bacteria > Actinomycetota > Actinomycetes > Mycobacteriales > Mycobacteriaceae > Mycobacterium > Mycobacterium deserti. Next base: position 333,528 of record NZ_JAODWD010000005.1, on the reverse strand, counting down.
GGCGAGACGGAGTGGTCCAAATCGGGCCGTCACACCGGCCGCACCGAGCTCGAACTCACCGAGACCGGACGGGACCGGGCCAAGCTGACAGTCGACGCGCTGGCCGAACTGGAGCTGCACGATCCGCTGGTCGTGTCGAGCCCCCGGCGGCGCGCACGCGAGACCGCGGAGCTGGCCGGCCTGACCGTCGCCGAGGTCTCCCCCGAGCTCGCCGAATGGGACTACGGCGACTACGAAGGTTTGACCACGGCCCAGATCCGCGAGCAAGTCCCCGACTGGCTGATCTGGACTCACGGCTCCCCGGGCGGCGAGAGCGTCGAGAACGTCAGCGATCGCGCTGATCGCGCTATCTCAACCGCTCTGCGGCACATGCAGACTCGCGACGTGGTGTTCGTCGGGCACGGACACTTCTCGCGCGCGGTCGTGACGCGCTGGATCGGGCGCCCGGTGTCGGATGGCATCAGGTTCGCGATGGCGCCCGCGTCGATCGCGGTGTGCGCCTTCGAACATGGCGTGCGCCAGATCAGCGCACTCGGACTCACGGGATACCCTCACCCGTGCAAGCCGACGTGACCCGCGAACCCTCGTTCGTCCTCGCGTCCGCCGGGAGCGCCGTCGTCGCCGAGGGCGTGCACACCGCGTTCCCGCGGCTCGCCGACGCCCGCGCTGCACTCGCATCGCACAGCACCCCAATCATTTTGGGCGCATTGCCGTTCGACACCACGAAGCCCGCCGCGTTGATCCGCCCGCAGTCCGTGCAGTTTTTGGACGTGTTACCCGCATGGCCGGTGCGTGAGCTGCCGACGGCGCGGATCGCCGAGACCCGGCCCGATCCGGACGAGCACCGTCGGCGCATCGCGATCGCGCTGCAGCGCCTGCGCGACCCGGACACCGAACTGCACAAGGTGGTCCTCGCGAGGGCCTTGCGGGTGGCTGCCGACGGCCGGTTCGACGCGCGCACCGTCGTCGACCGCCTGATGGCGGACGACGCAGGCGCCAATGTCTATCTCGTCGACCTGACCCCCGCCGGAGGCGGCTACTCGGGCTCCGCGCTCGTCGGCGCCAGCCCTGAACTGTTGGTGGCCCGCCGTGGTGAACGCGTGCTCTGCGCACCCTTCGCCGGCTCCGCGCCGCGGCTGCCCGACCCGCAGGCCGACGAAGCCAACGGCGCAGCGCTTGCCCAGTCGGCGAAGAACCGCCACGAGCATCAGTTGGTGGTGGACTCGATGCGTGCGGCGCTGGATCCGCTGTGCACCGATCTGCGGATCGCTTCCGAGCCGGAGTTGACCAAGACCACGGCGGTATGGCACCTCAAGACCGTGATCTCCGGAAGATTACGCGAAAGCTCCTGCACTGCACTGGATCTGGCTCTAGCCCTGCATCCGACACCCGCGGTGGGCGGGGTGCCGGTGACCGCCGCTACAGAGCTGATCGAGGAGCTCGAGGGCGACCGGGGCTTCTACGCGGGCGCGGTGGGCTGGTGTGACCAGCGCGGCGACGGGCGCTGGGTGGTGTCCATCCGGTGCGCGCAACTGGCTGCCGACCGCCGCACCGCCGACGCGTACTCGGGTGGCGGCATCGTCGCCGAATCCGACCCGGACGAGGAAGTCGACGAGACAACGGCGAAGTTCAACACCATCCTGTCGGCGCTCGGAGTCCAGACATGAGCGAGCTCATCCGCCGCGCACGGCCCGGCGACGAGGTCGAACTGACGGCGATGATCCACGAGCTGGCCGAGTTCGAGCGCGCCGCACATGAGTGCACCGTCACCGAAAAGCAATTGCACGAGGGACTTTTCGGCGACCCGGCAACGGTGCAGGGTCACCTCGTCGAGGTCGACGGTCAGGCCGCGGCCGGCGCGTTGTGGTTCCGGAACTTTTCGACGTGGGACGGCGTCGCGGGCATCCACCTCGAGGACCTGTTCGTGCGTCCGCAGTTCCGCAGACGCGGCCTGGCCCGCAAACTGCTTGCGACGCTGGCGCGTGAATGCCTTCACCACGGTTACACGCGGTTGTCCTGGGTGGTGCTGGACTGGAACGTCGACGCGATCGCTCTGTACGACGCCGTCGGCGGCAAGCCGCAGAACGAGTGGATCACCTACCGGGTGTCGGGCTCGGATCTGTCGGCACTGGCCGGATCCTGAGCGCCCAGCCATTCCAAAGTCGACCTGCTGAACAGCAGCCCCAGCGTGGCGATAGCGATCAGTCCGACCGGTATGCCGTAGAGCCACTGGCCCGATCCGACGGCCATGTAGTAGGCGACGGGCAACAGCAGCAGTTGGGCGAACACCGCGATGCCGCGGCCCCAGCGCCGCCCGGTCCACAACGCCCAGCCGGCTGCGAGCAGCGCCGACCCCATGATCGCGAACCAGCCGGCGGTGCCGTAGCCGGACAGCCACGGCGGGTCCTCGGTACCGGCGAGGTGGCGCACCACCAGCGTCGCCGCGACGACGACAAGGGCTGTGCCCTGCAGGGCCACCACGGCGCCCGCCTGGCGCACGGCTGCAGGTGAGGGAACGTTCACGACGTCGAGCGTAGAGGGCAGCAGTGCCCGAACAGATAGGGTCATCCTCTGTGCGCGCCGTGCTGATCGTGAATCCGAATGCGACGTCGACGACGCCCGCCGGGCGCGATCTTCTGGCCCACGCGCTGGAGAGCAGGGTCAAGCTGACCGTCACCCACACCGACCACCGCGGGCACGCCATCGAGATCGGCCGGGACGCGGCCCGTGACGGCGTCGACGTGCTGATCGTCCACGGCGGCGACGGAACGGTGAACGAGGTGGTCAACGGGATCATGGAGGTCGCAGGACCGGGTGCGCCCGCCCCTGCGGTCGGTGTGGTGCCCGGCGGGTCGGCCAACGTGTTCGCCCGCGCTCTCGGCATCAGCCCCGACCCGATCGAGGCCACCAACCAGCTCGTGGACCTGCTGACGGAGTACCGGCGACGCAAAATCTGGCGGCGGATCGGGCTGATGGACTGCGGGGAGCGGTGGGCGGTGTTCACCGCGGGCATGGGCGTGGACGGCGATGTGGTCGCCGCCGTCGAGGCGCAGCGCAACAAAGGTCGCAAGGTGACCGCGTCGCGCTACATCCGCGTGGCTATCCGCGAGATGCTGGCCAACAGCCGCAAGGAACCGTCGCTGACCTTGCACCTGCCTGACCGCGAGTCCGTCTCCGGCGTGCACTTCGCGTTCGTGTCGAACTCCAGCCCGTGGACCTATGCCAACACCAGGCCCGTGTGGACCAACCCTCATACGACCTTCGAGACCGGCCTGGGCGTGTTCGCCACGACCAGCATGAACGTCTGGGCCAACCTGGCTCTGGTGCGGCGAATGCTGTCGCAGAAGGCGGCGATCAAAGCCAAGCACCTGATCCGCGACGACGACCTGCCGTGGCTGCGCATCACCAGCGAGGCGCCGGTGGCGTGCCAGATCGACGGCGATTACCTGGGGTTGCGCGAAGAAGTCACGTTCAAGGCCGTCCCCAACGCGGTCGCCGTAGTGGCGCCGCCCGCAGAAAACGTCTCTGAGCTGCACTGATCACATTCGTCTGCGCGAAGAAGAGCGCAGGTGGGTTGAGTCTAGTACAAACGGGTAAGGGGCTAGGTAACGAGGCGCGCAAGTGACATTGCGCACTTGTTAACTGACCAGTATTGACATCTGTTCAGCCTGTGACAGCATCGGAAGCAACAGTGCAGAAACATTTCACGTGCACGCGTTAACAGCCGAAGAAATACTCGTGCGCCCTGCTGCGCACACAGTTAGGAGTTAGGTCTTATGGATTGGCGCCACAAGGCGGTTTGTCGCGACGAAGATCCGGAACTGTTCTTCCCGGTGGGAAACAGCGGCCCGGCGCTCGCGCAGATTGCTGACGCGAAGCTCGTCTGTAATCGCTGCCCCGTCACCACCGAGTGCCTCACCTGGGCTTTGGATTCCGGGCAGGATGCCGGCGTGTGGGGCGGTATGAGCGAGGACGAGCGGCGCGCACTCAAGCGGCGCAATGCGCGGACCAAGGCCCGCAGCGGAGTCTAGGCTCAGCGGCCACAGCTAAACATTTACGGCCCCGACGTTTGTCGGGGCCGTAAATCTGTGCAAATGCAATTAAGCCAATTTGCGTTGGCTGAATGGTGTTTTGCGAAATTGGTCACAATTCGTGACGTTTCCCGCGGTGCCCTACTGCGCGGCTCGGCCGCGGTGCCCTACTGCGCGGCTCGGCCGCGGTGCCCTACTGCGCGGCTCGGCCGCGGCGGCCGATCGGCACCCTCAGCACCACATCGGTACCCCCGGTCGCCGATTCGTGCATACCCAGCGACCCGTCCAGCTCCGCCGACACCAATGTCCGCACGATCTGCAGTCCCAGACTGTCGGACTTCTCCAGGCTGAACCCGGCGGGCAGCCCGCGGCCGTCGTCATGAACGACGACGTCGAGCCAGCGCGCCGAGCGCTCCGAGCGGATCGTCACGCAGCCTTGACGGGTGGACGTGTCGAAGGCGTGCTCGATCGCGTTCTGCACCAGCTCGGTGATGACCATGATCATGGCGGTGGCGCGGTCGGCGTCGAGCACCCCGAGGTCGCCGACGCGATTGATCCGGATCGGCGTATCAACGGTCGCAACGTCGTTCATGATCGGCAGGATTCGATCGACGACTTCGTCGAGGTTGACCTCCTCGTCGACCGACATGGACAGCGCATCGTGCACCAGCGCGATGGACGACACCCGTCGCACCGACTCGATCAGCGCTTCCCGGCCCTCGGCGTTGTTGGTGCGCCGCGCCTGCAGCCGCAACAGCGACGCCACCGTCTGCAGGTTGTTCTTCACCCGGTGGTGGATCTCGCGGATGGTCGCGTCCTTGGACAACAGCGCCCGGTCCCGGCGCTTCACCTCGGTGACGTCGCGGATCAGGACCGCCGCGCCGACGGCGGCGCCGTGTACCACCAGCGGCAGCGTGCGCAGCAGCACAGCGGCGCCGCCCGCGTCGACCTCCATGCGCATGCTCGACCCGCCGCTCAGCGAGTCACGCACGTGGTTGGCCAACTCCTGGGCCTCGAACGGGTCGGAGATCAGCGGTCGGGTCACCGTGACGAGGTTGTGGCCCTCCAATTCGGCCGAAAGGCCCATCCGGTGATATGCCGAAATTGCATTCGGGCTGGCGAACGTGACGACACCGGTCTCGTCGAGTCGGATGAAGCCGTCGCCTACACGCGGGCTGGATCTCGACATCGCGAGATCGCCCACGTTGGGGAACGTGCCCTCGGACAGCATGAGCAGAAGGTCGCTGGCGCAGTCGAGATACGCACTCTCCAAGGGACTGGCATTGCGGTCGCCCAGCGCGGTCTTGTGGGTGAGCACCGCGACGACATCGTTCTTGTATCGCACAGGCACAGCTTCCACGTTCAACCCGAACGAATCCTGTTGTCCCGCTGGGGTTTGCCTGCCGATGGCGCCGGAGGCGAAAGCGTCGGCGACCACCGGCATCTCTTCGGCGCTGTTGGCGGTGCCAACGGCGTCGGCCAGCAGTACGGTCGGCGCGGTGTTGGGCCGGATCTGCGCCACACACACCAGCGCGCCGTCGTCGCGGCGCACCCACATCAGGTAGTCGGCGAACGACAGGTCCGCCAGCAGTTGCCACTCCCCGACCACCGCGTGCAGGTGGTCGACGGCATTGCCGGGCAGCATGGTGTTCTCGGCGAGCAGGTCACCGAGGGTGGACATCGAGGGTCTTACTCCGTACCGCGGGTTGGTACCCGGGTCAACTGATCACGGCGATGAGATCGCCGGCCTGGATGACGTCACCGACCGAAACGCTGACCTTGCTGACGGTGCCTGCCACTTCGGCCAGCACCGGAATCTCCATCTTCATCGACTCCAGGAGCACCAGGGTGTCGCCCTCACCGATCTGATCGCCCTCGTGAACCACGACCTCGAGCACACTGGCCACGATCTCGGCGCGAACGTCCTCGGCCATCTTCACCCCTTCGGAGTCTTATGTCGCAGCCAGCCGGCTCCGCCTGTCTGTCGGCTCCTATCGAACCACAGCGACGGGTTTTCGGTGCCGCCGCCGGGCCGTGAGAGAATGGGGGCCAAGCACAACACAACGGAGGTTCGACATGGCCAAGCGAGGCCGCAAGAAACGCGACCGCAAGCACTCGAAGGCAAACCACGGAAAGCGCCCCAACTCCTAGGGGCGCTTTTCCGTATCAGCCGCCACGGATGATCGTGGTGCGGCTGATCTCGATGCGCAACCGCTCGCGAAGACTCTCGGGAGCCTTCTCTCCGCCGCACTTCTTGGCGATCAGACCCTTCACCCGCTCCTCGACGCCGTAGTGGCGCAGGCACGCCGGACATTCCTCGAGATGGTGCTTGAGCTTGTCGCGCGTCTCCGGCGTGCATTCACCGTCGAGCAGCGTCCACACCTCGGCGATCACCGCCGCGCACTCGGGATGCTCGGGATCGACGGGGCCGATCGGCGGTGTCCAGCGTTCGTCCGACGAGCTCATGACGACACCTCCTCAGGCGCATCGAGCGGTCGATTCTCGCGTAGGAAGCCACGGTCTCTGGCCACGTCGGCCAGCAGTTCGCGCAGCTGGCGACGGCCCCGGTGCAGCCGGGACATCACCGTCCCGATCGGCGTCTCCATGATCTCGGCGATCTCCTTATAGGGGAAGCCTTCGACGTCGGCGTAGTACACCGCCATCCGGAAATCCTCCGGCAGCGCCTGCAGGGCTTCTTTGATCTCGTTGTCCGGAAGCGCCTCGAGCGCCTCGACCTCCGCCGAGCGCAGACCCGTCGACGAGTGCTCGGCGTTGGCCGCGAGCTGCCAGTCGGTGATCTCCTCGGTCGGATACTCGGAGGGCTGCCGTTGCTTCTTGCGGTAGCTGTTGATGTAGGTGTTGGTCAGGATTCGGTACAGCCACGCCTTGAGGTTGGTGCCCTCCCGGAACGAGCGGAAGCCCGCGTAGGCCTTCACCATCGTTTCCTGAAGCAGGTCCTCGGCATCGGCCGGATTGCGGGTCATGCGCAGCGCGCCGCCGTACAGCTGATCGAGCAGTGGGATCGCGTCGCGCTCGAACCGGGCGGTCAGTTCGGCGTCGGTCTCCTGGCGTTCGGGCGCCGACGCCGCCGGCGTCGTATCGGTCATGGTGGGAAACACCATCCCTTCTGTAATGGCACCGCCAAACAGGCCCGGTAGGTCCACGGGAGGCTCCAGGCAAATGGCAGGCACCAAAGACCCCTTTCTTCGATCGTAGAGGCAATAACCGACACGGCCGTTTCGTGGGCCGAACTGCACCCAATAACAGCAGGGACGGCCGCGGTTGTTCCCGCACTACGCTGAACCGGTGGCACGCGCGGCGACCCGGGCGATCGCGGCACTGGTCGCCGCCGACGTTCCTCACGAGGTACTGCAGTATCGCCACGATCCGCGTCATGCCTCGTTCGGCGAGGAGGCCGTCGCCGAGCTCACCCGCGACCTCGTGACCCGGCCCGAGCAGGTCCTCAAAACGCTGGTGGTGGCGTCATCCGGGGGTCTCGGTGTTGCGGTGCTGCCCGTGCCGGCGAAGCTGTCACTGAAGGCGGCCGCGGCGGCGCTGGGCGTTTCGAAGGCGACCATGGCCGATCGCGTCGCCGCCGAACGCGCGACCGGTTACGTGACCGGCGGCATCTCCCCTCTGGGGCAGCGCCAGCCGTTACCGACCGTTGTCGACGCTTCGGCACTGCGCTGGGACCGGGTGCTGTGCAGCGCAGGCAGGCGGGGGCTGGAGATCGCCCTTGACCCGCGCGATCTCGTGCGGCTGACCCACGCGGTCACCGCGAATATCCGCGCGCCCTAGGGTGAGGCCATGGCACAGACGTCGTTGTCCGGTAAAACCATGTTCATCTCCGGCGCCAGCCGCGGCATCGGGCTGGCGATCGCCAAGCGCGCCGCCGCCGATGGGGCCAACATCGCGCTGATCGCCAAGACGGCCGAGCCGCACCCGAAGCTGCCCGGCACCGTGTACACGGCGGCCAAGGAACTCGAGGAGGCCGGCGGGCAGGCGCTGCCGATCGTCGGCGACATCCGCGACGGCGACTCGGTGACGTCCGCGGTGGCCCAGACCGTCGAGCAGTTCGGCGGCATCGACATCTGCGTCAACAACGCCTCGGCGATCAACCTCGGTTCCGTCACCGAGGTGCCGCTCAAGCGGTTCGATCTGATGAACGGCATCCAGGTGCGCGGCACGTATGCGGTGTCGCAGGCCTGCATTCCGCACATGACGGGCCGCGACAACCCGCACATCTTGACGTTGTCGCCACCGATCCGGTTGGAGCCTAAATGGCTTACGCCCACCGCCTACATGATGGCCAAGTACGGAATGTCGTTGTGCGCGTTAGCACTTGCCGAGGAGTTGCGCGGCGAAGGCATCGCCTCGAACACGCTGTGGCCGCGAACGATGGTGGCGACCGCGGCGGTGCAGAATCTGCTCGGCGGCGAGGAGGCGATGGGCCGCGCGCGTAAGCCCGACGTCTACGCCGACGCCGCGTACGTCATCCTCAACAAACCGGCCCGCGAATACACCGGCCAGAGCCTGCTGTGTGAGGACGTGCTGGTCGCCAACGGCGTCGACGACCTGTCGGTGTACGACTGCGTCCCGGGCTCCGAACTGGGCGTCGACCTGTGGGTTGACACACCCAACCCGCCGGGATATTCGGCGCCCTAGCGACCGTCACGCGACAATGCTCGGGCGGCCGAACCGGGCGTGAACTCCGGTGGTGAACAGCGGCCGGAGCATCGGGCCCGCGGGGTCCACGCCCGCAGCTTGCAGCAGTTCGTCGTCGCACTCGATGATCTCCGCAGAGCACAACGGCCACGGGTCGTGCTCGTTGGGCACCCACCAGGTGCGCCCCGCCTTGCGGGTGTGGGCGCCCCATCGGGCCGTCAGCCAGATCTCCAGTGGCGTAGCCCTCACTTGGGCACCGATCCGCACGCTGAGCTTGCTGCGCAGTCCCCGCCGCGGCCATCGTCGGACGCTGTCGTACGTGATCAGGTCCGCTGACCGCGTGACGCGCATCTTCGACCAGGTGTACGGAATGCCGAGCAGCACCCGGCTCACGGGAACCACCGCCAGGCGTGTGGTCTCCAGCGATCGGAACACCACGCCGTGGCGACCGGCATCGTCGATCGAGTACAGCCGGATATTCGTCTCGGCGAAGGTGCCGAAATACGGCAGCGGCAGGATCGAACCGACCCTGGTGTCCCTCATGGTGAACGGCACCAGCCCGACGTAGGTGAGCCCGTCTGCGAACACATCAGGCCGCGTGCCCGCCGGGTACAGGTGCGTGACGGTGACCGGGTCAACCGGCCAATGCACGAAAGTCAGCTCAAACCAGCGCTGTTCGGTGAACACCGGGCGCGGCACCGGCGGCGCGACGACGGGAAACCCCGACAGCGATTCGTCCTCACCGCCATCGGCTGGACGTGAAGTGCCCGTCACCACTTTATGGTGACACCACCGCCGTCTGACGGTGGTGCCATATGACTGGCGATGCCGAGCATTGTCACCCCACGCAGAGGTCGAAACCGAACACCCTGGCCGGCCACGACGCCGCGGTCAACACGAACGCTCCGACGTCTGAGCCTGCCGGAATCCGGTTCCGCAGTGCGGCGTCGATGAGGTGCACCTGTTCGGCGTCGAAGAACGCCCACACCAGGCCGATGGTCAGGTAGGGCAGCGCGAGCCACATCGCGAACTCGAGCATCGCCTCGACACTGACCCGGCGACTCAATATCCGGCGCAGCATGCTCACACCAGCGCGCGGTGTTGTCGGACCCGGCGGCGCACATCTGCTAGCAGGATGTAGCTACCGCCCTGTCGGACGAACACGGGCAGGAACCTGTTGACGAAAGCGACCAGCAGGAACAGGTTCTCGAATTGGCGCTGCCGGAAGTCGCCCCACGACAATCCCAGCGCATCGCGGAACGTGGGCGCGAGGAAGCCGGCGGTCAGGAACTTCAGCAGTGGCCGGAACGGCAGCGCCAGAAGCGGATTGATCATCCGAAGGTTGACGAGGTCGAGGAGATAAGCCCGAACGCGGTCATCGATCTCGACGCGGCCGCACGCGGCCCTCCAGTAGTCGTCGAACGCCGCGCGCGTGGGTGGCCACTGATCCTCGGTGACCTGCAGGGTGGTGCCCAGCGGCCAGGCGGATCGGTAGAACTGCTCGGCCTGCTCAGGCGTCATCTCGCCGCGCAGCAACTGATACGTGTCTTCCAGCCCGACGAAAAGGCAAGCGGCGACCCACATCTGAAGCTCGCGGTCGAAAGCATTGTACCGGACCGGGCTGGCGGCGGTCGACTTGACGTGGCGGTGCGCGGTGTTGACCGCTTCGCGGAATGCGACGCGGTCCTGCTCTGTGCCGATGACGGCCACGGCGAGGTACTGAAATGTCGTCCTCGCCCTCTTCCATGGATGCTTGAGCAGGTTGCCCGAGTCCACCGTGCTCTCCGCGACGCCGTGTCCCACCTCGGGCCACGAGAGCTGCATGATCACATTGGCTGCGCCTGCCGCGAACGCCCAGAAATCCATGGCCTCGCGGGCCGTCACCGGTTCGGCGTCCCAGCGCGCGGTTCGCCGACGAACGGAGATGCGGTAGCCGGCGTCGATCATGCCGCGCACACCGTCGAGAAGACCAAGGCGGGCCAGTTCGCAATCGACCCGATGATCGAGACGACACGAGCAGCGCCGGTCGCGTGGAGCTGCTCGGAGTGCGTCACCGTCCACACCACACCCACAAGCAGATATGGGGCGGCGAGCATGATCGCCGTGCCGATCCATTCGGCGATGGTCATCTCGAAACTCATGACCCGTTTCAGCGCATTGACCATGCCTCGACCCTCTCAGTTCCGTCTGACCCGCGGCATTATGTTAATGACTATTTGCGAACCGAGGGAGAATTCAGGCGAGTAATCAAGGAATTAGCCCGTCCATGTGAACGGCTGTCGGCTATTTGAGCATGCTTCTCACGTTGTCGGCGAACGCGGCGGTGGTGAAGCACGTCGGTTCGGCGAACTCCTCCAGCGTCAGAGCAGAGTTCCAGTCGGCGTCGGCTGCCGCGCGCAGCAGGGGTTTGGTCATCGCCGCCGCGTGCGGCGGTAACGCCGCGATCCGCTCGCACCACGTGTCGGCCGCGGCCAGCAGGCGTTCGTGGTCAACGACTTCCTGCACGAGTCCGAGCCGAAGTGCGGCCTGCGCGTCGATGTGCTCGCCGCGCAGGTAGTAGGCGAGCGCGCCCTGATAGCCGAGGTGGCGGGTGAGCGCCCAGCTGGTGCCCACCTCGGGAATCAGGCCGAGGCGGCCGAAGGCGGGCACGATCACCGCGCGCTCGCTGGCGATGACCAGATCGCACGTCAACGCCCACGCGAGTCCGACGCCGGCCGCCGCGCCGTTGAGCGCGGCGATGAAGATCGTGTCGGACCCCGCGATCAGCCGGGCGATGCCGCCGAATTCGCGTCGGATCCACCGCCACACGTCGGCGACGCCTTCCGGCGCGTCCCGCTGGTCGACGGCGGCCTGCATCATTACCAGGTCACCACCGGCGCTGAAGCCGGGGTCGGCGCCGGTCACGATGACCGAGCGGACATCGGCATCGGCGTCGAGGTCCTGCAGGGCCCGCCGTAGCTGCCGAACCAGGGGCGCCGACAACACGTTGAGGCGGTCGGACTCATCGAGCGTGACGATCGCCCGGTCGCCCCGGTGGTCGACGCGAACCCGTTGCGGTGCGTCAGGGTCGTCGCCATCGGCGACCATCGAGCGGTACAGCGGTTGAGCGGTCATCGGTTGTCCTCCTCGGTAGCGTTGGCGCGCAACACCTTCCACGCTGCGGTGGCGAAGGTGTCGACGGCGTCACTCGACATGGTGGTTTCGCCGCCGGAAAGCCAGTAGCGGCTGTATTCCTGTGCGGGCCCCAGCCACAATGCGGCCGTCAGGCCGAGCCGCATGGGGCGCAGCGCACCGTAGGTGTGGTGCGGGCGCCACCAGTCGCGGACCGCTGAGAAGAACTCGCGGTTCGCGTCGCGCAGCGGTGCGCTGTCGAGGCGGTCGCCGAGTAGCAATCGCGCCTCGCCTCGGTGTTCGGTCACCCACTCCAGGTGGTAGGCGACCCCGCCCCGGACGCCACCCTCGGCATCCGCGTGCCCGCGCAGCATCGCGATGAATCCGGTTTGGTACTCGGCGATCAGCTGGGCGTACACCGCCGCGGCGAGGGCGGGTTTGTCCGGGAAGTGGTGGTACAGGGCGCCGACGCTGACCTCGGCTTCGCGCCGGACCTCGTCGAGCGTCGGACCCAGGGCGCCGTCGTGCGCGAACCTGCGCCGCGCGACCCGCAGCAGCCGCTCACGCGCATCGGACGTCTTCGCGGCCCTTGGCACGAGGATTATTCTACTCGAACAGAGGATTCCTCGGTAGGGTCACTGCGCCTGGTGAAGGATGCCCCGCCCGATGGCTTCACGGACCACCGGCAGCGCCGCGGTTGCCAATGCGTCGCTGTCGACGCCGTGGACGGCGGCGAGAAGGTCGATCAGCGTGCCGAGCGCCACCTCGCCGCGACAGCCCGCCAGCAGCGCCCGGGACACCTCGTCGACGCCGATCACGGCTCCTGGCCCGCCGGGACGTCGGACCGCTGCCCCAACGATCTGCCAGCCGTCGCCCCCCGGCAGCGACTGCTCGTCGAGGAAGACGGGCGCGGTCGAGAACCGGGCCGCAAGAAGTTGTTCGTCCGTGGTGTCGTGCAGGTATTCGCGGCGGGCGAAGAAGGCGGCCACCTCGGGTCCGGTCAACGCCTCGTCAGCGGCTGTGATCTCCTCGAGGACCTGATCAGGGGCGCGGTCCTCGTCGGCGCGCGGGGCACGCAGCGTGATCATGCCCATCCCGACGCCTGCAATGCCTTCGGCCTCGAACCAGTCCAGCCACTGCCCGCCGCGCCGCGCCGCCTGCTCGGGCGACTCACCGGCGTCAGACGTCCACAGCGACACGTAGCTCACCGGATCGGCGAACTCGCGCTGCACGACCCAGGCGTGCAACCCGGTGCCGGCCAGCCAGCCGCGGACGCGGTCGCGCCAGTCCTCGTCGCGCACAATCCAGTTCGCCATGATCTGCGCGGTGCCGCCGGGCTCGAGATGCGCGGCCGTCCGCTCGACAAGGTGTTGACACAGCGCATCTCCAACCATGCCCGAGTCCCGGTACATGTAGTCGAGGGCACCGACGCCCACGACGAAGGGCGGATTCGACACGATCAAATCGAAGCGTTCGCCCGACACTGGTTCGAACAGGCTGCCGTGCCGCAGATCCCACGTCATGCCATTGAGCCGCGCCGTCGCCGCGGCCAGCGCCAGCGCCCGTTCGTTGGTGTCGGTGGCGACGATGTCCGCGCAGTGCGCGGCCAGATGCAGCGCCTGGATGCCGCATCCGGTGCCGAGGTCCAGCGCACGGCGCACGGGCGTGCGCACGACGGCGTGGGCCAACGACACCGACGCGCCGCCGATACCGAGGACGTGATCGCGGCGCAGCGGACCCGCGCGCAGTGCGGCGTCCTGATCCGAGACGACCAGGAACTCGCTCGCGCCGTCGCTGTGCGGGCGGATGTCCAGCGTGGCTCGAAGCGTCTCCTCCCGTGGCGAACCAGGAGCCCCCGCCGGGATGACTTCGACGACGCCGTTTGCGGTCAGGGCGTCGAGGCCGACGGTGGGCATCGCAGAGGCGACACGTTCGCGGGGTTCGTCGGCGCCGAGCAGGAACAGCCGCACCAGAACGGCGAGCCGCTGTCGGTCCGGCGCCGCCCGGTCGGTGGCGCGCAATGCCGACCACCACAGGCCTCTGCTGAATGCCGCGCTGGCGTCGGCGCCCAGCAGTTCGGTGACGCCGTCGGTGGTGTACCCGGCGCTGCGCAGATCGGCAGCGAGCGCGTCGACGACAGCGGCCGAGTGCAGCGGCCGAGACGGTCCCGGCGTCAAAGCAGGGTGCCCTGCCGGGCTTCGGGCTCCACCGGGTCGATCAGCTCAGGGCCGTTGTTGCGGACACTGTTGACCAGTCGCGAGACCTCGCGAACCTCGATGCGGTCGAGGTCGCCGTGCCCGCGCAGCAGACCCTCGTCGATCGGCGCGTCGGGGTCCAGCCACCGGTCCCAGTCGGACTGGCTGATGGTCAACGGCATCCGGTCGTGGATCTCGGCCAGCGGACCCGCCGCGTCGGTGGTGATGATCGTGCAACTCAGCAGCGGCGCCGCATCTTTCGGTGCCTCTTTGGGGCGCCACGTCGACCACAGACCCGCCATGAACAGCGGCTCGCCGTCGGCGCCGAACATGTAGAACGGCGTCTTGGAACCCTTTTCGCCGCGCCATTCGTACCAGCCGTCCATCGGCACCAGGCACCGCTTGTTCTTGGCCGAGTTGCGGAAAGCCGGGGAACTGCTGACCTTCTCGGAGCGCGCATTGATCAGTAGTGGGCCCTTGGTGTCCGGCCCGCCGTCGTCGGCCGTCTTGGCCCAGGGCGGCACCAGCCCCCAGCGCATCAGCCGGACGCGGCGCGTCGACTCGTCTTCGGGTTCGGTGTGCCGCTTGACCACCGTGCTGATCGTGGTGGTCGGCGCCACGTTGTAGTTGGGGGCGGGAGAGGCCTTACCGCCGCTGGCCGCCGTGCTTTCATCGATCGCCTGGATCTTCTCGGCCAACAGCGCCGGATCGGTGGTCACCGCGAATCGCCCGCACATGGATCCCATGGTGGCACGCTGGCCCGACAGGGCAGGATGGACGGCGTGACGAACCGCGCACGCGAGGAGCAGAACGGTACGTGGCCGGCGCCGACAACCGCAGGTCCCGTGCACGCGACCGTCACCGTGCCGGGGTCGAAGTCGCAGACCAACCGGGCGCTGGTCCTTGCGGCGCTGGCCACCCGGCAAGGCGTGTCGACGGTGAGCGGAGCGTTGCGCAGCCGCGACACCGACCTGATGATCGATGCGCTGCGGGCCCTTGGCGTCGCCGTCGACGGCGACAACACCGAGTTGACGATCAGCGCAACGATCGCGCCACAGCAGGGCGCGCGGGTGGACTGCGGACTCGCCGGGACGGTGCTGCGCTTTGTTCCTCCTGTCGCGGCGCTGGGTGCGGCGACGGTCGAGTTCGACGGCGATGAGCAGGCCCGCAGCCGACCCATCACGCCGCTGCTCGACGCGTTGCGCGGCATCGGGGTGGACATCGACGGCGACGGCCTGCCGTTCGTGGTGCGCGGCACCGGGGCGGTGGCCGGCGGGACGGTCGAGATCGACGCGTCGGCCTCCTCGCAGTTCGTCTCCGGACTGCTGCTGTCGGCCGCGGCATTCGACAACGGGCTGACCGTCGTGCACACCGGCGGCTCCGTGCCGTCGGCGCCGCACATCGCGATGACCGTGGCGATGCTGCGCACCGCAGGCGTCGACGTCGATGACGCCCAGTCCAACCGGTGGCGGGTGTCACCGGGGGCGATTGCGGCCAGGCACTGGGACATCGAGCCCGACCTGTCCAATGGCGTGCCTTTCCTGGCCGCCGCGGTCGTCAGCGGCGGGAGTGTGCGCATCACCGGCTGGCCCGAGGTCAGCATGCAGCCGGCCGCCGAAGTTCAGGCGATTCTGGAGAAACTCGGTTGTGTTGTGCAGAACGGCAATTCGTTCCTCGAAGTCCAGGGAACCCAGGTTTACGGCGGATTCGACGTCGACCTGAACGACGTCGGCGAGCTGGCACCGGCTGTAGCAGCCCTTGCGGCGTTGGCGTCCGACGGTTCGGTGTCGCAGCTTCGCGGCATAGCCCATCTCCGCGGGCACGAGACCGACCGGCTGGCGGCGCTGTCCGCTGAGATCAACGGCCTGGGTGGGCATTGCGAGGAGACGCCCGACGGGCTGGTGATCACCGCGCGACCGCTGCACGGCGGGCTGTGGCATTCCTACGCCGATCACCGGATGGCCACCGCGGGGGCGATCGTCGGGTTGCGGGTGCCCGGCGTCGAAGTCGAGGACATCGGCACCACCGCGAAGACGTTGCCGAACTTCGCGCAGTTGTGGGCCGACATGTTGGCGGGTCAAACGACTTGAGTCCCCGCGAGTACGACGAGTCCGACGTCCGGGTCAGACCCGGCCGAGGCTCGCGACCGCGGACCAAGACCCGTCCGGATCACGCCGACGCCCAGGCAGCCATGGTCGTCACCGTCGACCGCGGCCGCTGGGGGTGTGCCCTCGGCCGCGATCCGGATCGGGTGGTCACCGCGATGCGCGCCCGCGAACTCGGGCGCACACCGATCGTCGTCGGCGACGACGTCGACATCGTCGGTGACGTGTCGGGCAAGCCGGACACGTTGGCGCGTATCGTGCGGCGCTCGAAGCGACGAACAGTGTTGCGGCGCACTGCCGATGACACAGATCCGGCCGAACGCGTCATCGTCGCCAACGCCGACCAGCTGCTGATGGTCGTGGCGCTGGCGGATCCGCCGCCGCGCACCGGCCTGGTCGAGCGGGCACTGATCGCCGCCTACGCCGGCGGCCTCCAACCGATCCTGTGTCTGACGAAGACCGACCTCGCCCCGCCGGAGCCCTTCGCCGCTCAGTTCGCCGACCTCGACCTGACCATCTGCACCGCCGGACGTGAAGACGCTCTCGACGTGGTGTCGCCCCTGCTCGCCGACAAGGTGACGGTCCTGCTCGGACATTCGGGTGTAGGCAAGTCGACGTTGGTCAATCGGCTTGTGCCGAAGGCGGATCGAGCCACCGGAGAGGTCACCGACATCGGCAGAGGCAGACACACCTCGACGCAGTCGGTGGCTTTGCCGCTGAGCTTGGGCGGCTGGGTGGTCGACACGCCGGGCATCCGGTCGTTCGGGCTGGCGCACATCGAGCCCGACGACGTGATGCTGGCGTTCTCCGACTTGTCCGACGCCATCATGGACTGCCCTCGCGGCTGCGGTCACATGGGTCCGCCTGCGGACCCGGAATGTGCGCTGGACGCATTGTCAGGCGCCGCCGCCGGCCGAGTCGCCGCGGCGCGACGGCTGCTCGCGGCGTTGCACGAGACGGCCGCGTACTAACCCCCCACCCGCTTGTCGCGGGTGTGCGCATTCACACCGACACGCCAGGGCGTCACCGCATTTCGCGCACGCGCGCGGCCGTCATGTGCCCGTAAAGTGCGGTCGGTGACCGAAAACTTCCTGCGGGACACGCGCGACGGCTACGACCTGACCGCCGCCTCGTATGCCGACCACTTCCACGGTCATCTGGACGACAGGCCGCTCGACACGGCCATGCTGACCGGTTTCGCCGGACTGCTTACGCCAGGCGCCACCATCGCCGACATCGGCTGCGGCACCGGAGCAGCCACCCGCATCCTCGCTGACCGCGGACTCAATGTCGTCGGTATCGACTTGTCCGCCAACATGATCGCCGAGGCGCGGCGGCTCAACCCGCAGCTGAGTTTCCGGATCGGCTCGATGACGCAGCTGGACTTCGCCGATGACGAACTCGACGCGGTCTGCGCCTGGTACTCGGTGATTCACATCCCCGATGAGGCACTGCCGCACGTCCTTTCGGAGTTCCGCCGCGTGTTGCGACCCGGCGGGTGGGCAATGCTTGCCTTTCAGGTGGGCGACCGCCCCCGCATGTTCAAGGAGATGTTCGGCGAGCAGGTGGCGCTGACGTTCTACCGGCGGCAGCCCGACGCCGTCGCACACCTACTCGAGCAGGCCGGCCTGGAACCGTACGCGGGCACCGTGCGGGCACCCAACGACGACGGCTTCGAATCCACACCGCACGCCTACCTCATCGCCCGAAAGGTCTGACCCCACGCGGAGCAGGACGGCGCGCTAGGCGGCGAGCTGACGCTGGACGCGCTTCTCGCGGCGGCGTTCCCGCACTGCGGCCATCGCCGACCGAAGTCCGCGCCGCTGGCCCGGCTCGAGTTCGGCGAACATCCGCTCGCTGCGGGTCTCCGGCGCGTTGTCGGCCGTGGCGCTGAGGTACTTGTCCGGCAGCGACAGCTTGGCGATGGTCCGCCACGCCTTGCCGTACTGCAGCAGGAACGAGCCCGTCGTGTACGGCAGGTCGTACTTGTCGCAAATCTCACGCACCCGCACCGAGATCTCGTGCAGCCGGTTGCTCGGCAGGTCCGGATACAGGTGGTGCTCGATCTGATGGCACAGGTTGCCGCTCATGAACCGCAGCAACGGGCCGCCCTCGAAGTTGGCGCTGCCGAGCATCTGGCGCAGGTACCACTGCCCCTTGCTCTCGCCGACCATGTCGGTCTTGGTGAATTTCTCTGCGCCGTCGGGGAAGTGGCCGCAGAAGATCACGGCGTTGGCCCAGACATTGCGGATTACGTTGGCGACCGCGTTGGCCTTCAGGGTGGACTTGTACGTCGCGCCCGGCGACAGCGCCGTCACAGCAGGCCAGGCGACGTAGTCCTTGACCACCTGCGCGCCCGCCTTGAGGGCGAACTCACGGGCCCGGATCTTGCTTTCGTCCCGGTTGTCTCTGCCCTTGAAGATCTTGCCGAGCTCGACGTGCTGAAGTCCGACGCCCCACTCGAACCCGAGTGCCAGGATCGTGTTGTACAGCAGGTTGCCGAGGTTGAACGGCTTCCACTTGGCGTCACGAGTGACGCGGATCAGGCCGTAGCCCACATCGTCGTCCATGCCCAGGATGTTGGTGTACTTGTGATGCATGAAGTTGTGGGTGAAGCGCCAGTGTTTGGACGAGCCGCTCATGTCCCACTCCCACGTCGAGGAGTGAATCTCGGGATCGTTCATCCAATCCCACTGGCCGTGCATGACGTTGTGGCCGATCTCCATGTTCTCGATGATCTTGGAGACGCCGAGGGTCAGGGTGCCGGCCCACCATGCCGAGCGCTTGGAGCTCGCCGCCAGCATCACGCGGCCGGCGATCTCGAGTGCCCGCTGAGCCGCAATGGTGCGATGGATATAGCGCGCGTCGCGGTCACCGCGGTCGTCCTCGATGTCCTGGCGGATCGCGTCCAGCTCAACGGCCAAACTCTCGATGTCCGCATCAGTCAGATGCGCGAATTCCGGAACGTCTGTGATTGCCATCGTCAGGCCTCCTCTCGCTTACCTACGCTACCGTAACCTACGTACCCGTAGGTTACCAGCCAGTAAACCTCAGACATCAAGCACGCAATCGCCCGATGCTGCGGAAATGCACGTCTGAATGCGGGAGCCGGCCTCGTGCTCGACGCCGGTGCGCAGGTCACGCACGTGCCCGTCGAGCAGTCCCACCACGCATGACTGACAAATACCCATTCGACAGCCGAACGGCATCCTGATTCCGGCCTCTTCGCCGGCATCCATCAACGACGTCGCCGCGTCAACACTCTTGCTCTTGCCGCTGCGCGCGAACTCCACGGTGCCGCCCTGCCCGTGCGCCGCCGCCTTGGACACCGCGAAGCGCTCGAGATGGAGACGATCGGCGATGCCGGCGTCGGTCCACACCTTCTGAGCCGTGTCGAGCATGCCCTCGGGGCCGCACGCCCACGTCTGGCGCGAGCGCCAGTCGGGCACCTCCTCGTCGAGCCGCGACAGGTCGAGGCGACCCTCGGTCTTGGTGGCGCGCACCCGCAGGCGGTACCCGTCGTGGCTGTGCCCCAACGCCGTGAGTTCGTCGGCGAACATCACATCCGATTCCGTCGGCGCTGAATGCAAGTGCACCACGTCGGTGATCTGGTCGCGGCGCACCAGCGTCCGCAGCATCGACATCACCGGTGTGATGCCCGAGCCGCCGGTGAGGAACAGCACCGACGCCGGTGCCGGGTCGGGCATGACGAAGTTGCCCTGCGGCGCGGCCAACCGCACGATCGTGCCTGGCGCCACCCCGCCGACCAGGTGGGTCGACAGGAACCCCTCGGGCATCGCCTTGACCGTGATCGTGATGGTGCGACTGGCCCGGCGCGATGTCGCTGTCCGCGTGGCTCCGGCCACAGGGCTCGAGGTCAGCGAGTACGACCGCCACCGCCACCGCCCGTCGACCAGCAACCCGATGCCGATGTACTGGCCCGGGTCGTAGTCGAAGGTGAAGCCCCACCCCGGCTTGATCACCAGCGTGGCCGAGTCCACAGTCTCTTGACGGACCTCGACGACACGGCCACGCAGTTCGCGTGCCGACCACAACGGATTGGCGAGCTTGAGATAGTCGTCCGGCAGCAAGGGCGTGGTGACGCGTTCGGCCAGTCGGCGCAGGGCGTGCCACCCGGGATGCTTGTCGGCTCCCGCGACCTTCGGGCGCATGGTGTCGGCGACGTTGGCCGAGACTTTGACGTGGTTCTTGGCCATGCAACCTACGCTACCGTAACTTACGCTTGCGTATCCAGTCCCAAGAGGCTCAGAGCCTAGGGCGGCGAGGACCTAGAGCAGGTCCAGCAGAAACGGCAGTTCCTGCGGCGCATACCAGGCCAGATCGTGGTCCTGGGCGTCGCCGACGGCCAGTTCGGCATCCTCGTCGCCCAGATCGGCGGCGTCGACGACCTCGACGGCGGTCAGCACCGCGGCTTCGGCGTCGGCATTGTCGACGTAGGCGGCCACCACGTCGGCGAACGCCACCGGACTCGACAGCCGCACGACCGCGTCGTCGAGGTCCGGCCGCGGCTTCGCGTCCTCGGCACGGACCACCAGCACCACGCGCCGCGGCGCCAACTCAGAGCCGCCGTCGGCCAGCAGCCGCATCGACGCCAACGCCGCGTCGCGCAGCGCTACCTCGGCCAACTCGTCGTCATCGCCTTCGGCATAGGACTCCCGCAGCGTCGGCGTCACGGCGAACGCGGTGCCGTTCACCGCGCGCAACGTTCCATCCGCGACGAGCGACTGCAGCATGGCCAGGGTCGCCGGAACGTAGACGTGCACCTGGCGAGGTTAGCCGCTACTGGGCAGCCGGATCCTTCTCGACGGCGATGACGAAGTCGTCGCCGTGCTGGGTGACCCCGGTGACGACGGCCGAGTCGACAGCTTCCTCGGCGTACCGCTTGCGCACCACCAGCGGATCGGTCCGCAGATCCTTCATCAGTGACACGCAGAGCAACACCATGACGATGACGAACGGCACGGCGGCCAGAATCGTGATGGTCTGCAGCCCGGTAAGAGCATCGGAGCCGCCCAGCAGCAGCATCACCGCGGCAACGGCACCGGTGGCGACGCCCCAGAAAATCACCGTCGGCCGCGACGGGTTCATCGATCCGCGTTCGGACAGTGACCCCATGACGATCGAGGCGGCGTCCGCCCCGGAGACGAAGAAGATCGCCACGAGGATGATCACCAGCACGCTGGCGACGGTGGCCAGCGGATACTGCTCGAGGAGTCCGAAGAGTTGCCCCTCTGAGCTGCCGTCACCGACCACGTCGACGCCCTGCTGCTGTTCGCGGATCGCGGCGCCACCGAAGATGCAGAACCAGAACAGCGACACGACACTCGGCACCAGCAGCACACCGGCGACGAACTGCCGAATGGTGCGGCCTCGCGAGATGCGCGCGATGAACATGCCGACGAACGGCGTCCACGACAGCCACCACGCCCAATAGAAGACGGTCCAGGACTGCAGCCAGTCGTTGACGTCGCCCCCTTCGGCGCCCGTGCGCGCCGACATCATCGCCAGCTCCTGCAGATAACTCCCGACCGAGGTGGGGATGAGATTCAGGATGAACACCGTCGGGCCGACGACGAACACGAACAGGGCCAGGACCAACGCCAGGACCATGTTGATGTTGGACAGCCACTGAATGCCCTTGGCCACACCGGAAACCGCGGACAATACGAACGCCACGGTCAGTATGGCGATGATGCCGATCAACACGGCGTTGCCGGTCTGACCGATGCCGGCCACGATCTGGAGTCCGCTGCTGATCTGCAGTGCGCCGAGGCCGAGCGACGCCGCCGAGCCGAACAACGTGGCGAAGATCGCCAGCATGTCGATGACCTTGCCCCAGCCGCCGTTGGCGCGCTCACCGATGAGCGGCTCGAAGGCCGCGCTGATCAACTGGAACCTGCCCTTGCGGTACACGCCGTAGGAGATCGCCAGGCCCACCACGGCGTAGATCGCCCAGGGGTGCAGCGTCCAGTGGAACAAGGTGGTGGCCATCGCGGTGGCGGCCGCTTCGTCGTTGCCCGGTGCGCCGGTGCCCGGCGGCGGGGTGACGAAGTGCGTGAGCGGTTCGGCGACGCCGTAGAACATCAGGCCGATGCCCATGCCTGCGCTGAACATCATCGCGATCCAGGACACGGTCCGGAACTCCGGCTCCTCGTCGTCTCGGCCGAGGGGGATGTCGCCGTATCGACTGATCGCCAACCAGAGCACGAACACGACGAAGCCGGACGCGGTGAGGACGAAGAACCAGCCGACGTTGGTCATCACCCAGGCCAGTCCAGCGCTGGAGGCGTCGGCGAGCGTCGTCGTGCTCACGCCACCCCAGACGAGAAATGCGACCGCGATCGCGGCGGTGACCCCGAATACAACCCAGTCGATACCGCGACGGCGCTTCTGCTCGGCCCGATCGAAATCGACGTCGAGGACGGGATGCGGAATGGCCGTATTGGTGGGTGAGCGCAGCGCGCGCCCGGTCGCGGCTTTGGCTTTCTGGGTCTTCTTCGTCTCTGGGCTGATTGTCATGGTGAGCCAATTCGACCCCGCAAAGGTTCACCCGTCAATCCCGCAACGGAAACGAACGGGTTACTGCGCGGCTTCCAGCAGTTCATCGAGCGCTTCGCGAAGCAGGCCGGGCAGCACGTCGACGTCGCTCATCGCGTCGCGGTCGGCGTTGATGCCGAAATAGATCATGCCGTTGTACGACGTGACGCCGATGGCGAGCGTCTGATTGGTCAACAGCGGTGGCACCGAGTACGTCTCGAGCAGCTTGGTGCCCGCGACGTACATCTGGTGCTGGGCGCCAGGCACGTTGGTGATCAACAGATTGAACTGCCGTGCCGAGAACCCGGTGGCAACGCGGATCCCCATGGCGTGCAACGTCGGCGGCGCGAAGCCGGACAACGTGACGATGGTCCGGGCGTCGACCAGGCTGGCGGCGGTCGGATGCGACTCGGTGGCGTGCGCGATCTGCGACAGTCGCACCACAGCGTTGCCCTCCCCCACAGGCAGGTCGACCAGGAAAGGCGACACCTCGCTGATGGCCTGGCCCGGCCCGGCCGCTTCGTGGTCGGTCTCCGGATAGACCGACATCGGCGCCATGGCGCGCACGGTGGTCGTCGTCGTCACCGGCTCACCGCGCGAGATCAACCAGTTGCGCAGCGCGCCGGCCACCACCGCGAGCACGACGTCGTTGACGTCGCAGTCGTAGCGCGCCCGCACCATGCGGTAGTCCTCGAGCCGCCCGCTGGCGACGGTCAGACGCCGGTTGCGCGACACCGTGGTGTTGAGCGGACTGTTCGGTGCGGTGCCTCGGGCCACGGTGCGGGCCACGTCGATGAATCGACGGCCGATGTCGACGAGATGCCCTGCGTTGGTGGCGGTCTCGGTGATGGCCGTCCGCACTGCACCGAGTTGGTCGGCCGGTCGGGTCACCCACTCCCCCACGGCGCCGAGCAGCAGTTGACGGTCGCTCGGCTCGCGGGCCGGTATCCAGATGTCCTCGCCGAACTCCGGCGGCTTCTGGGTCCGATCGGCGATGACGTGTCCGATCTCGAGCGCCGTCATACCGTTGACGAGGGCCTGGTGAGATTTCGTGTAGAGGGCGACGCGGTTGCGCGCCAGTCCTTCGACGAGGTACATCTCCCACAGCGGACGCGACTTGTCCAACGGGCGCGAGCCCAGACGGGCGACCAGGTCGTGCAGTTGGGCGTCGCTGCCCGGCGACGGCAGCGCGGATCGGCGGATGTGGTAGGTGATGTCGAAGTCGCGGTCGTCGACCCACACCGGACGGGCCAGGCCGAGCGTCACTTCGCGCACCTTCTGCCGATAGCGCGGAATCTGCGGCAGGCGCTGTTCGACGGTGGCAAGCAACGATTCGTAGCTCAGGCCGTGGCGCGGCCTTCGCAGAATCGACAGCGATCCGACGTACATCGGGGTGGCCGAATTCTCCAGACCGAAGAATGACGCATCGGACGCCGACAATCTGGTGACCATCGCCGCGCCGCCTCCCTGTGTGTGCCGAACTCCCAGCCTCCGTACGGTATCGGCCGTTCCTGGCATCGCGCATTACGGGTGCGTCGAACCCCCTGCCAGCCGTGGGATCATGAACAGGTCTGCGACTCTCCGGCAGATGCGTCCCGTCTCGTCGACCGCTGGAGAGCATGGAAGTGACTGCATCAAAGATCCCGTCGGAGCAGGCGGTGTTGGTCTGTCCGGTCATCGATTACGAACCGCGGCCGGTGGGTTCGGTCCCGGCCGCCCCGCCGTGCCCGCCACCGACGTCCGCTTCGCTGCGCCGACGCACCACTCGTCCATCTCCGTGCCCTTCGAACGGCCGACCCCGGCGTCCGGTGGTGCCCGCCCCCGCCCGCGAACCCGCACCCCCGCGCGTAGCTGTCGTGTTCGCCGACACTGCGCTGCGCCGCATCCTCGAAGTGATCGACCGGCGCCGACCCGTCGCGCAGCTGCGTCCGCTGGTGACGCCCGCGTTGATCGACACCGTGCTCGAGCTGACCCGATCGCCGCACAACGCCGCAGCCCGGTTACATCGCGTGCGAGTGCGCATGGTCGACGACCGGGACGGCGAGGCAGCCGAGGTGTTCGCGACCTACACGCGCGGCGCACGCGTGCGCGCGCTCGCCGCGCGCATCGCGCTCACCGGCGGCAATTGGCGCGTTGTCGCCCTGCAGGTCGGTTGACCGCGCCGGCTCAGCGCCTGCGGCTGCCCTTTGCCGCCTTCGCCTGCTGACGCGCGGCCTCGCGCCGTTCCCGCCGCGACGTGCTCGGTGCCGAGTGCCGGCCGCCGTCGGAACGCTGCACCTGGGCAGAGCCGTCTTCCGACGGACCTGTGTAGGTCAGCGGCGGCGCCGCGTCGTCGTCGATCCCCTTGGCGCGCAAGGGAGCCGGACGCTCCTTAGTGGCCACCCCGCCCTGCTCGGACGCCTTGGCCGCGGCGGCCTGTGCGAACGCCGCGAGCCCGGAGGGCGTCGCGACGGGCGCCACTGCGGGCGCGGCGGGCGCGGCCTCCACCTGCACGTTGAACAGGAAGCCGACCGACTCCTCCTTCAGACCTTCGAGCATGCCGACGAACATGTCGTAGCCCTCGCGCTGGTACTCCACCAGCGGATCGCGCTGCGCCATCGCCCGCAGGCCAATGCCCTCCTTGAGGTAGTCCATCTCGTAGAGGTGCTCGCGCCATTTGCGGTCGAGCACGTTGAGCAGCACGTTGCGCTCCAGCTGGCGCATCGCACCCTCGCCCGCGATCTCCTCGAGCTGCTTTTCGCGTTCGGCGTATGCGCGCTCGGCGTCGGCGATCAACGCGTCGAGCAGCTCCTCGCGGGTCAACTCGCCGGGTTCGCCGACGGCGTCGGAGTCGATCAGGTCGTTGTGGTCGATGCCGACCGGGTAGAGCTGGCGCAGGGCGGTCCACAGCTGCTCGAGGTCCCAATCCTCGGAGTAGCCCTCGGCGGTCGCGCCGTCCACGTAGGCGGTGACGACGTCGGTCAGCATCTTGTGGGCCTGCTCGGCGAGGTTCTCGCCCTCGAGGATGCGGCGGCGCTCCGCGTAGATGACCACGCGCTGCTGGTTCATCACCTCGTCGTACTTGAGGACGTTCTTGCGGACCTCGAAGTTCTGCTGCTCGACCTGGGTCTGCGCGCTCTTGATCGCGCGGGTGACCATCTTCGCCTCGATCGGCACATCGTCGGGCAGGTTGAGCCGGGTCAGCAGGGACTCCAGCGTCGCGCCGTTGAAGCGCCGCATCAATTCATCACCCAGCGACAGGTAGAACCGCGACTCACCCGGGTCACCCTGGCGGCCGGAACGGCCACGCAGCTGGTTGTCGATGCGGCGGGACTCGTGGCGTTCGGTGCCGAGCACGTACAGGCCGCCGACCGCGATGACGTCCTTGGCCTCCTCGGCGGCCTCGGCCTTGACCTGGGCGACGATCTCGTGCCAGGCCTTCTCGTAGTCCTCCGGCGTTTCCACCGGGTCGAGCCCGCGCTCGCGCAGCCGCCGGTCGACCAGGAAGTCCACGTTGCCGCCGAGCACGATGTCGGTGCCGCGGCCTGCCATGTTGGTGGCGACGGTGATCGCGCCGAGCCTGCCGGCCTCGGCGATGATGTTGGCTTCCTGCTCGTGGTACTTCGCGTTGAGCACGTTGTGCGGGATGCGGCGCTTCTGGAACTGTCGCGACAGGTATTCCGAGCGCTCGACGCTGGTGGTGCCGATCAGCACCGGCTGCCCCTTCTCGTAGCGCTCCGAGACGTCGTCGACGACCGCGATGTACTTGGCTTCCTCGGTCTTGTAGATGAGGTCGGATTGGTCGCCGCGGATCATCGGCTTGTTGGTCGGAATGGAAACCACGCCGAGGCCGTAGATTTCGTGCAGTTCGGCGGCCTCGGTCTGCGCGGTGCCGGTCATGCCCGAGAGCTTGTCGTAGAGCCGGAAGTAGTTCTGCAGCGTGATGGTGGCCAGAGTCTGGTTCTCGGCCTTGATCTCGACGTTCTCCTTGGCCTCGATGGCCTGGTGCATGCCCTCGTTGTAGCGGCGACCGACGAGCACGCGGCCGGTGAACTCATCGACGATGATGACCTCGCCGTTGCGGACGATGTAGTCCTTGTCGCGATTGAACAGCTCCTTGGCCTTCAGGGCGTTATTGAGGTAGCTGACCAGCGGCGAGTTGGCCGCCTCATACAGGTTCTCGATACCGAGCTGGTCCTCGACGAACTCGACGCCGATCTCGTGCACACCGATGGTGCGCTTGCGCAGGTCGACCTCGTAGTGGACGTCCTTCTCCATCAGCGGAGCCAGCCGCGCGAACTCGGTGTACCAGTTCGACGCGCCGTCGGCGGGGCCGGAGATGATCAGCGGCGTACGAGCCTCGTCGATGAGGATCGAGTCGACCTCGTCGACGATCGCGAAGTTGTGGCCGCGCTGCACGAGGTCGTCGAGGCTGTGCGCCATGTTGTCGCGCAGGTAGTCGAAGCCGAACTCGTTGTTGGTGCCGTAAGTGATGTCGGCGGCGTATGCGGCCCGTCGCTCGTCGGGTGTGAGCCCGGACAGGATCACCCCGACGCTCAGGCCGAGGAACCGGTGCACGCGGCCCATCTGCTCGGCGTCGCGCTTGGCCAGATAGTCGTTGACGGTGACGATGTGCATGCCCTTGCCGGACAGCGCATTGAGGTAGGCGGGCAGCACCGCGGTCAGCGTCTTGCCTTCGCCGGTCTTCATCTCGGCGACGTTGCCGAAGTGCAGCGCCGCGGCGCCCATCACCTGGACATCGAAATGACGCTGGTCGCGGACCCGCCACGAAGCCTCGCGCGCCACGGCGAACGCCTCGGGCAGCAGATCGTCGAGGCTCTCCCCGTCGTCGAAGCGCTTCCTGAACTCGTCGGTCTTGGCCCGCAGTTCGGCGTCGGAGAGCTTCTCGATGTCGTCGGCCAGGGTGTTGACGTAGTCAGCCACCCCCTTGAGGCGCTTGACCATGCGGCCTTCGCCGAGACGCAGCAACTTCTGCAGCACGCTATTTCCCCTATGGGTTCGAAGTCTTGAGCTCAACCCATGGTAGGTGACATGCAGCCACGGTCGGCCGAACGGCGTCGGGCCGGGCGGAACCGGCCCCCGGCTCAGGCGAGCCGGATCAGTCCATAGTCGTAGGCGTGGCGCCGGTACACCACAGACGGCCGGTCGGTCTCCTTGTCGTGGAACAGGAAGAAGTCGTGGCCGACCAACTCCATCTGCGACAGTGCGTCGTCGACGGTCATCGGTGTGGCGGGGTGCTCCTTGACCCGGACGATCTGCCCGGGTGCGTGGTCGTCGACGGCCACGTCGAGCGGTGTCCCGTCGGTGGACTGCTGCGGCGTCAACGGGTCGACGGCCAGGCCCGCGGCCGTGGCCTCGGCGACCGACACGGGCGTCTTGTCGCCGTAATGGATCTTGCGCCGGTCCTTGCTACGCCGTAGCCGGCTCTCGAGTTTGCACACCGCCGCCTCGAGAGCGGCGTAGAAACTGTCGGCACAGGCTTCGCCTCGTACCACCGGGCCGCGACCGCGCGCGGTGATTTCGACGTGCTGGCAATTCTTGCGTTGGCGACGGTTGCGCTCGTGGTCGAGTTCGACGTCGAAGAGGTAGATCGTGCGATCGAACCGTTCGAGGCGCTGGAGCTTCTCGGAGACGTAATTACGAAAATGATCAGGGATCTCGACATTGCGACCGGTGACCGCAACCTCGGCGCGGAGGGCGGCTTCGGGCTGTTCGTCCTCGACCACCATTGTGCGGGTCGAATTGATGGAATCCGTTGACATGCTTAGTAACTCGTTTCTCTTTCGCGTCCGCACGCGTCAGCGTGCCCGGCTAGCTCGAATCGCGCCGACGGGCTCTGCATGTCTCATGCCTGGTCGCGGCCCGCCGGTGCAAGGTGTCGTCTACTCACCTCCTACCGCTGGTCGCGATGTTGGCGCTTCGTGCCGAGCGCCGCCGTGAGGCATTCACGGGTGGTTGTTGCCGACGGTAGTCCGTGTTCACCCGGTAGTGCCAGTAAATTCGCCGACCTGTTTTCAGTTCTTCACAATTGGTGACGTCACTGAAATCGCCCATCTCGTCACGACGGGATCATGCGTTTGCGACGGCAAGGACGGCCGCGACACGTGCGCCTCCGTTGTGCAGAACGCGCACGGACTCACCGGCGGTGGCGCCGGTGGTCACGATGTCGTCGACGAGCACCACCTCTCCGGCGACGGGCTTGACGGGCTTGACCCGGCCGGCGATGTTGCGCTGCCGGTCGGCACTGGACAGGCCGACGGAGTCCGAAACCAGGGCCCGGGTGCGCAAGGCCGCCACCACCGCAACGCCGGGAAGTTCGGCGGTTGCGGCCATCGCCATCCGCAGGACAGGATCCCCACCGCGGCGCCGGGCGGCCCAGCGGCGCGTGGGGGCGGCCACGACGCTCACCGGTGTGTCGACCACGCCCCAGCTCAGCAGGTGTTCGAGCCCGGCGCGTAGCGCGGCGGCCAGCGGAGCGACCAGGTCCGCACGGCCCTGCTCCTTGACGGCGACGATCGCGGTCCGCCTGGCGCCGGCATACCGGCCGAGGGAGAACACCGGCACGCCGGGATCGAGCCGCGGCGTGATCAGATGCGGCTGGTCGTCGGCGACCGCCAACTCTCGTGCGCACTGCGGGCACCAGCGCGTCGACGGCGCGCTGCACCCGCCGCAGTGCAGCGGAAGAACAAGGTCGAGCACGACGCCCAGTCTCGCGGCTGCCGGTGACAAGCCGAGCGGCCTGCGTAAGTTCGCCGACTTCGGGGAACCCACCGTCATGGCCGACCAGCGTGAATCATTCATCGTCGACTGCCTGGTCAACGCTTTCTCCGACCTCATGGAGGCCGACCCCGACGGGTTCCGGACCAAGTTCCGCAAGATGGCGGCCGAGCCGTTCGCCTTCTACCGTGGCAGCGCGTGCGTGTTCTACGCCGACGTGGCCGCCCGCGAGGACCGGTGGGCCGACGATCGCACCAGCCGGGTGTGGATTCAGGGCGACCTGCACACGGAGAACTTCGGCACGTACATGGACGGCGAGGGCAAGCTGATCTTCGACGTCAACGACTTCGACGAGGCCTACATCGGACACTTCACCTGGGACCTGCAGCGGTTCGCCGCCAGCGTCGCGCTGATGTGCTGGCAGAAAGCGCTGTCGGACGCCGAGATCAGCGGTTTGATCGACACCTTCATCCGGGCCTACGTCGACCAGGTGCGCTGGTTCCTCCACACCGACGACGACGCGAGCTTCTCGCTGAACCTCGACACCGCCCGCGGCGCGGTGCTGACGGCCTTGCAGTCCGCTCGGCTGTCGACGCGGTCGGACCTGTTGAACCGCATCACGCGAGTCGACGAGTGGGACAGGCGGTTCCGCGACTCCAGCGGGGTGCGCCGGCTCGACGAGGGCGAACGCGAAAAGGTGGCCGACGCGTTCGATCGGTACCTCGAGACGATCCCGAAAACCAAACGCTTCCAGGGCATCACCTACGACATCAAGGACGTGGTCGCCAAGAGCGGGCACGGAATCGGCAGCGCGGGCCTGCCGACCTACACGGTGCTGATCGAGGGGTTCAACCAGGCGCTCGACAACGACGCCGTGTTGTCGATGAAGCAGGGCAACGTCGCAGCTCCCAGCCGGGTCGTGACCGACCAGAAGGTGCACGAGTTCTTCCGCAACCACGGGCACCGCACCGCGGTGTCGCAGCGCGCGCTGCAGGCGCACGCCGACCCGCTGCTCGGGTACACCGACATCGACGGGACAGGCTTCGTCGTCAGCGAATTATCGCCCTACGATGCCGATTTGGAATGGAGTGAGCTGACCGAGCCCGACGAGCTCGCCGAGGTGGTGTCGCAGCTGGGGCAGGCAGTGGCCAAGGTGCACTGTGTGGGCGATACCGACAGCGACCAGTCGCTGGTCGACTTCCAGACCGAGGAGGCGATCGACACGGTCATCGGTGAACGCATCGACGAATTCGCCCGTGACATGGTCACATTCGGCCTGGAGTACGCCGCGGTGGTGCGTGACGATCACCGGCACTTCGTCGAGGCGTTCCGCGAGGGCCGCATTCCCGGTGTCACGTCCACTTAGCGAGGCGCGACGACGTCGCTCACCCCAGGACGATCGAGTCACCCTGCACCGACACCGCTTCGGCGTTGAGCGGGCGCGATGCCGGACCGTTGGCGACGGTACCGTCCAAGTTGAACTTGCTGCCGTGACACGGGCAGTTGATGGTTCCGCCGGCGACGTCGGCCAACTTGCAGCCCGCGTGGGTGCAGATCGCCGAGAATGCCTTGAAGTCACCGGCCGAAGCCTGGGTCAACACGATGTCGTCGACGATCACACCAGAACCAACGGGCACATCGGCGGTCTTGGCGATGGCATCCGCGGCGGGCGTTCCCGGACCCGACGCAGACGCGGGTTCTGTTGTCGGAGAATCCGATCCGGAGTCTTCATTCCTTCCATAAGTGGTGCAGGCCGCGGCAACGGAGGCGACCAGACCAAGTCCGGCTCCGATGATGAACTGTTTGCGACGCATTGCAATCCTTTCGTTAGAACGTGATGCCGGTCGTCTGGAAGAACCACAACGCCGACGTCAGCCAGGTGTAGACCAGGCCGAAGAAGACCAATCCCCCCGCGATCGGAACCACCCATGCCCGCACGCCCCTTCGCGTGAGCAGGAGCATCTTCGTCGCAAAGGCGCCATAGAAGAAGCATCCGAACAGTGAGTGGAACAGCACCCTGGTGTCAGTCGACGCGAAGCCAAGCGCATACAGGCAGTGCACCGCCACCGGCACGGTCGCCAGCACGGCCAGGCGTCCCGACCAGACATGGGCCGTGCCGATCCACGCAGGCGCCCGGCCGCCCGGCGTCAACCGGTACATCGCGAATGCCGATGCCAACTGGAACACCGCCAGCGCCACCGCCAGGGTGGCCAGCCACGACTTCACCGCGGTGCCGCTGGAGAACCCCGCCACGTTGATCGAGAAGAACTGCGGCTCATGCATTTTCCCGAACGCGCCAAGTCCGACCGCGACGAGGGCACCTATCACCACGGCGGCCAGGCCGCCCACGCCGGCGGTGGTCGGCTGTCGAGTCGTCGGCGACTCAGACATCGCCCTCACCCTTCAGCCGGGCCGCCGTGAAGTCCCATTTCCGCTCTCCGATCCAGAGCGTGCCCACGAGGGTGGCGTTCTCCAGCCTGCCGTCGAGGCGGCTGCTTCGGTCCGTGTTCGCCAGGCGCATGGTGCCATTGACGGCGGGTCCGCGCAGCCACGACTCGATGGCGTAGCCGTCGCAGGCGTATGCGCTCGCTTCGGAGCCGTCGACGCTGATCTCCACGGTGAGCGTCCCGTCGGCGGTCGGGATGTCGCCGACGTAGTCCGCGTGCTGCGGGAAGGTTTCCAACGGCTGGGCGGGCGTCGGCGCGGCGGTGGTGGACGTCTCCGCGACCGGCGTGGGCGACGCCGTCCCGGGCTCTTGCGCCACGTTGAGAGAGAGGATGGCGCCGCCGAGGGCCGCGACGGCACCCAACGTGATCAGTGGACCGCGAATCGTCATGTCTTCTACTCCTGGCTGATAGCAAACGCCTGTGGCGTCGTTCTGTCAGCACAACGGGCGATGCCGCGAGACGGTTCAAAGCGCGAAAGGCGAGGGCCGCATCAGCCCGGGAGCACGGGCACCGCACTGTTGGCCATCAACGGGCGCACCTCGGCCCACGCCGGGTTGTCCTCGGCAGCCGAGGCGGACAGCTGAAGTACGCCGCGCTCGTCTGCGACGTACACCGTCGACGGGCTCGCTGCCACGGTGCTGACAGGCATCAGCAGGTTGCGGCTCGGGCCGTCGGAGTTGACCCCGTCGAGGTTGACGTAGGAGACGGGATGCGCGGGATCGGTTCGGCTGACGACGATGTCGTCGCCGGTGCGCCACGACAGGGACACCACGGTGTTGCCGAGTCCGAAGCCCAGGCGTCGAGGGTAGGTCAGCGCGTAGCCGCCGCCCGGCGTCTGCTCGACTCCGGCCATGATCACCTGTCCCCCGATGACCATTGCGGCGCGAGTACCGTCGCGCGACAGTTGCAGCTCGGCGATGACGCCGGGGAATCTCGACGAGACGCGTGCCGAGTCGACCGGTATGCGCGCCGGGGCGCCGGAGGCGTCCTGGATGACGCGCACCACGTTGATGCCGTCGACCACCACCCAGATCGCGTCGTCGAGCGACCAGCTCGGCCGCGAAAGGCTGCGCCCCTCCAGCCCCTGCGACGCGTTGCCGCCCAGCGGCCCGACCCACAGCGACGACACCATGTCGGGTGCGCCGGGGCGAAGCGTCACGATGGAGGCCACTTCCTGTCCGGAGCGCGAGACGGCCGCGGCGGTCTGATTCGGTGTGGAACCGAACGATCCGGACACCCGCGGTGCCCGTTGGCCGTCGAGCGACACCAGCGACCCGTTCACCAGCGCGTGCAGGCCGGCCGCCGCTCCGGGGAACGCGCCTGGATCTGTGGCGGCGACGTCCGAGGTCTCCCAGCCGTCGGCGAACCTGTCGTCGAGCGCCGCGCCGTCGGCGTTGATCACGTAGGGTCCGTTGACCCCGGCGCGCGACAACGTCCAGATGATCTGCGCCGCAAGCAGTTGCCGACTGTGCGGGTCGGTCGTCGACAGGCCGTCGACGTCGATGCGCGCGCCGCCGTAGCCGCGGCCGA
The DNA here is from genome assembly GCF_025345615.1 of Mycobacterium deserti. Taxonomy (GTDB): domain Bacteria; phylum Actinomycetota; class Actinomycetes; order Mycobacteriales; family Mycobacteriaceae; genus Mycobacterium; species Mycobacterium deserti. The sequence goes on along the minus strand of NZ_JAODWD010000005.1, from coordinate 300,169 downwards.
CTCCCATCTTCCCGCCGTCGGCGCGGGTGACCGGGCCACGCAGTTTCAGCGGCGGGCCGAGCAGGTTGCGCACGGTGCCCGCCATCTCCGGGCGCGCGCCAGCGACCAGCTTGCTCACCAGTTCGGTGGCCAGTTGGTCGGGGTCGGACACCGCGACATACCGCGGATCGGGTACGACGGTCTGGCCAGTCGGGTCCGCGAAGTACAGCGTGTTGCGCTTGTAGGTGGACTGGAACTGCTGCCAGTCCAGGAATACGCCGTTGGGCAGTTTGTCGATGCGCCAGCCGTCCGGAGTCTTCACCAGTTCGATCGGGCCGGGGTCGGGCAGCGCGCCCTCGCCGGTCTCGAAGACGCCCATGTCCGAAAGCGACCCGAGGATGTCGGCGCGCATGTTCACCGAAACTCGCTCCGGCTTGCGGGTTTCGACGAACACCACGTTGTCGATCAGTAGTGCGCTACCGGCGTCGTCCCACGCCCCTGAGGCCGACTCGGTGAGAAACTGCCGGGCCGCCAGATGCCTGTTCGCGGGATCGGCTGTGGCTTTGAGAAATTCGCGCAGCAGCACGTCCGGGTCCATGTCCGGAGTCGGCTTCGGCAGGCTCGGTGGCGCGGGGCGGTCGACGGTGCCGATGGCCTGCGGCGCCGAGGAGCTGGGCACGCCGGCGCATCCCGCCAGGACGCAGGCCAGCAGCCACACGATCGCGAGCAGGCGCTTCACACCGTCTCCTCGGCGGGCTCGCGGTCGCGGGTACGACGCGGCGGCCGTTCCGCGACAACGGGCTTCATCGGAAGCGGACTCGTCGTCACCTTGTGGCCGCGTACCAGCGGCAGGGTGAGTCGGAAGCAGGCGCCCTTGCCCGGTTCGCCCCACGCTTCGAGGCGGCCCTGGTGCAGGCGGGCGTCCTCGATGCTGATCGCCAGTCCCAGTCCGGTGCCGCCGGAACGCCGCACCCGCGACGGGTCGGAGCGCCAGAAGCGGCTGAACACCAGCTTCTCCTCGCCGGGGCGCAAGCCGACGCCGTAGTCGCGCACGGTGACCGCGACCGTGTCCTCGTCGGCCGCCATCCGGATGCGCACGGGCTTGCGCTCGGCGTGGTCGATGGCGTTGGCGATCAGGTTGCGCAGGATCCGCTCGACGCGGCGCGCGTCGACCTCGGCGATCACCTCCGCGGGGGGCAGATCGACGATCAGTTCGACGTCGGCGTCGGCGGCGAGGTGTCCGACGTTGTCCAAGGCGCTCTGCACGGTGGAGCGCAGATCCACCGCCTCGACCGACAGCTCGGCGACACCCGCGTCGTGGCGCGAGATTTCGAGCAGGTCGTTGAGCAGTGTCTCGAACCGGTCGAGCTCGTTGACCATCAGCTCGGTGGAGCGGCGCAGCGCGGGGTCGAGGTCCTCGCTGTGGTCGTGGATGAGGTCGGCGGCCATGCGCACCGTCGTCAGTGGGGTGCGCAGTTCGTGGCTGACGTCGGAGGTGAAGCGGCGCTGCAGGTTGCCGAACTCCTCGAGCTGGGTGATCTGGCGGTGCAGGCTCTCGGCCATGTCGTTGAACGACACCGCCAGACGAGCCATGTCGTCCTCACCGCGCACGGGCATGCGCTCGGTGAGGTGTCCTTCGGCGAACCGCTCGGCGATCCGCGAAGCCGACCGCACCGGCAGCACGATCTGGCGGGCCACCAGCAGGGCGATCGCCGCGAGGAGTACCAGCAGCACGACCGCACCGGTGGCCATGGTGCCGCGCACGAGCGCAATTGTGGACTCTTCGTTGTTGAGCGGGAAGATCAGGTACAGCTCGAGATTGGTCACCGGCGACGAGGTAGGGCTGCCGACGATCAACGCGGGGCCGGAGAAGCCGTCGGTGTTGACGGTGGCGTACTGGTAGCTGACCTGACCGGCCGTCACGAACTCGCGAAGCGCGTTGGGCACCTGCTGGACCGGGCCCGCGGCGGTCGCCGCGCGCGGACCGTCGCCGGGCACCACGAGCACCGCGTCGAAGGTGCCCGCCAATCCGGTGCCGGCGTCGGCGGTGCGGTCGATCAAGGTGTTGCGCGCCAGTTGCAGGCTGCTGTCGAGCGAACGAGTCTCCTCACCGCCGACGATGCCGCTGACAGTGCCGCGCGCACGGTCGACCTCTTCGGTCGCGGCGCGGACTTTGACTTCGAGGATGCGGTCGGTGATCTGACTGGTCAGCACGAAGCCCAGCACCATGATCACGGCCAGCGACAGCCCCAGCGTGAGCGACACCACCCGCAGCTGCAGAGAGCGTCGCCAGGCGAGCGCCAGCGCTCGACCCAGCGCACCGAGACCGCGTACCAGTGGTGCCGAACGCCGGTGAATGCGCCGTCGCGAGCTGAAGATCACGGCGCCCGCCGAGCGGTCAAGAACACGACGACCGCCGAGGAGTCAAGATCATGGCCACGGCGCAGCCGTGCGGACTCACGGCGGTCCGGCCTTGTATCCCACTCCTCGAACGGTCAGCACCACCTGCGGGTTCTCCGGGTCCTTCTCGACCTTGGCCCGCAAACGCTGGACATGCACGTTCACCAAACGGGTGTCGGCGGGGTGACGGTATCCCCACACCTGTTCGAGCAGCACATCACGAGTAAACACCTGCCGTGGTTTGCGTGCCAGCGCGACCAGGAGGTCGAACTCCAGCGGCGTCAGCGAGATCTGCTCACCCTGCCGGGTCACCTTGTGGGCGGGCACGTCGATCTCGACGTCGGCGATGGAGAGCATCTCGGCCGGCTCGTCCTCGTTGCGGCGCAGCCGGGCGCGCACGCGGGCGACGAGTTCCTTCGGCTTGAACGGCTTCATCACATAGTCGTCGGCACCGGATTCCAGGCCGAGCACCACGTCGACGGTGTCGGTCTTGGCCGTCAGCATCACGATCGGCACACCCGAGTCCGCGCGCAGCACGCGGCACACGTCGATGCCGTTCATGCCGGGCAGCATCAGGTCGAGCAGCACCAGGTCCGGGCGCAGTTCACGCACGGCGGTGAGCGCCTGCGTGCCGTCGCCGATGACCGCGGTGTCGAAACCTTCTCCGCGCAGCACGATGGTGAGCATCTCGGCGAGCGAAGGGTCGTCGTCGACAACCAAAATCCTTTGCCTCATGGAATCCATGGTGTCACCAAAACGCGACAAAACGCGGCTAGCACACGGGCGTTTTGCGTGTTGAACGGTCTCAGCGCCCGCTCAGCGTCGACGCGAGTGCCGCCGGATCGACGTCGGGACCGGCAGTCACCCACCGGCCGCACCAGTGCTCGGCCGCCAGCGCGGAGTACACCTCGTTGGTGCGCCGCTGCAGACCGTCGTCGCGCTCGTAGGCGTCCTTGGCTCGGTCGGCTTCCTCGCGGGCCCGGTTGTCGGCCCGCTCGGCGGCGAGTTCTGTTGGCACGGCCAGTAGCACCTGCCAGTCGGGCTTTCGGAGCCCGAGCCGGTCGTATTCGAGCCACCGCACCCACTCGACGATGTCGCCGTCGACGCCCTGGTGCATGCGCGCGGCGCTGTAGGCGGCGTTGGACGCGACGTAGCGGTCGAGAATCACGACGTCGTGGGTGGCGTCGAGATGGGCGATCTGGTCCATGGCGCCCGCGCGATCGAGAGCGAACAGCACCGCCATCGCAGAGACGGATCCCGCGAGGTCGCCGTGCTCGCCGCGCAGGGCCTCAGCGGCCAGGTCGGCCGTGACCGAGTGGTGGTAGCGCGGAAAGGCAAGCGTGGCGACCGATTTGTGCGCCGCCTCGAACGCGGCGCGCAGTCCATCGGTCAGCGTGCGTTTGCCGGCGCCGTCGACGCCTTCGATCACGATGAGCACGCACCGCAGCGTATCTGTGGCGACGCGGACCGGCGGCGTGACGGATCGAGTCGGTGCGCAAACATGTGTACGCGCTGCCGCGTGAAGCAGCGGACAATTTGACCGGACAGTTCAACAGCGGAAGGGCACACATGGCCGCCTACACCATCGGCGTCGTCATCGGGGCGTTGGCGATACCGCTGATCGGTCTGACGCTGTTGATCGTCGGGCTCGTCCAGCGGACCCGGCGCCAACCGCCGCCACCCGGTTACGGCCCCTACCCGCCGCAGGGCTACCCGCCGTATCCTCCTGGCGCCCAACCGCCCTACTACTATCCGCAGCCCGGTCAATGGCCGCCGCCGCGGCCGAAGCCGCGCGGCACCGGGCTGATCATCGCGGGCTCGGCGATCCTCGTTCTGTCGCTGCTGGGCGGCGTGGTCCGAGCCGCCACGTTGTCGTCGTCGCCGGATTCGGAGAGTAGTTCTTCTCGTTCGAGCAGTTCGAGCAGTTCAAGCAGTCCGTCGCGGTCGAGCACCGCGACGAGCACGCCTGCCGCCGGTGACGGTCTCGTGATCGGCGACTGCGTACTCGACAGCGAATTCACCGAACGCAACCCGGAGCCTTCGGACTGCGAGGACCCGCGGGCCGTCATGGAACTCGTCTCCAAGGGTGGTGCGAATGCGATGTGTCCGGACGGCAAACGCCGCGACGACACCGACTACACCACGTTGTTCTGGGATGACGAAACGCTGTGCTTCGCCGCTAATTTCATTGAGGGCGAATGCTATTCAGTCAACACCGTCGATATGACCGAAGCGCCGTTCGCTCACCGGAACTGCGTGAGCTCGCTGGCTCAGGTCAAGGTCGTCCAGCGGTTCGACGGTACGACAGATGACACGCGGTGCCGGGCCGGTTCGAAACCGATCTCCTACGTCCAACCGGCGCGGCTGTACTGCCTGGAACCCGCCCGTTGAGGCAGACGGAGCAGGCTCGGCCCGAGAAGCTTCGGAACGCCTGCGCGTTTTCTGTGTAAGGCCTTGGGAGGCTTTGCATCACCACGGCGGCGACTCCAGACTGGCAGCAAACAGCCAATCCCGAGGAGCTCAGCTCATGCCCAACGTCACCACGCGCCACCTGTCGATGACCCTGTTGGCGGGAGTGGCCGCCGTCGCCGCACTGTGCGCCGCTCCCCTGGCCAACGCGACCGGGGACCCCGCCGTTGATCCGCCGCATTGCACCACCGCCGACCTGCAGGGCGTCCAAGCCGGCGTGGACGCCTCGGCCTCGGCGTATCTGTTCACCCATCCCGATCTGAATGGTTTCATGAGCACGCTCGGTGACCTGTCCCGTGAGCAGGTCGCGACCCGCGTGGACGGCTATATGGCCACCCACCCGCAGGAGGACGCCGAGATGAACGGCATCCGCCAACCGCTGGTGGACATGAAGAACCGCTGCGGCACTGCGGTCAGCCCTTAGAGACGCCGAAACTGCGGTCAGATCGCGAATTTCAGGGAAATCGCGATCCGACCGCAGTTTCGATGGCGACCGACTCAGTACCGGTAGTGCTCCGGCTTGTACGGGCCTTCGACGTCGACGCCGATGTACTCGGCCTGCTCCTTCGTGAGCTTGGTCAGCGAGCCGCCGAGCGCCTCGACGTGGATCTTCGCGACCTTCTCGTCGAGGTGCTTGGCAAGGCGGTAGACCTCGTTGTCGTACTCGTCGTTCTTGGTCCACAGCTCGATCTGCGCGATGACCTGGTTGGAGAAGCTGTTGCTCATCACGAACGACGGGTGGCCGGTCGCGTTGCCCAGGTTCAGCAGGCGACCCTCCGACAGCACGATGATCGAATGCCCGTCGGGGAAGACGAACTCGTCGACCTGAGGCTTGATGTTGATCCGACGGATGTCCGGGTCACGCTCGAGCCGGGCCATCTCGATCTCGTCGTCGAAGTGGCCGATGTTGCCCAGGATCGCCTGGTGCTTCATCGACCGCATGTGCTCGAGGGTGATGATGCCCTGGTTGCCGGTCGCGGTGATGATGATGTCGGCCCAGCCGACGGCCTCTTCGACAGTCTTGACCTCGAAGCCGTCCATCAGCGCCTGGAGTGCGTTGATCGGGTCGATCTCGGTGACGGCCACCCGTGCGCCCTGGGCCTTGAGTGCCTCGGCGCAGCCCTTGCCGACGTCGCCGTAGCCGCACACCAGCGCGGCCTTGCCGCCGATGAGGACGTCGGTGCCGCGGTTGATGCCGTCGATCAGCGAGTGGCGGGTGCCGTATTTGTTGTCGAACTTGCTCTTGGTGACCGAGTCGTTGACGTTGATCGCCGGGAACGACAGCTCACCGGCGGCGGCGAACTGGTACAGCCGCAGCACACCGGTGGTGGTCTCCTCGGTGACGCCCTGGACCGACTCGGCGATCTTGGTCCACTTGCCCTTGTCGGTCTCGAACCGCGCGCGCAGCAGGTTCAGGAAGACCTTGTACTCGTCGGAGGCGTCTTCCTCGGCGGGCGGAACCACGCCGGCCTTCTCGAACTGCGCGCCGCGCAGCACCAGCATGGTGGCGTCGCCGCCGTCGTCGAGAATCATGTTGGCGGGCTCGTTCGGCCAGGTGAGCATCTGCTCGGCGGCCCACCAATACTCCTCGAGTGACTCGCCCTTCCATGCGAAGACCGGAGTGCCCTTGGGGTCCTCCGGCGTGCCGTTCGGGCCGACGACGACGGCCGCGGCCGCGTGGTCCTGGGTGGAGAAGATGTTGCAGGACGCCCAGCGAACCTCGGCGCCGAGTGCGACCAGCGTCTCGATCAGCACGGCGGTCTGGATCGTCATGTGCAGCGATCCGGAGATCCGGGCGCCCTTGAGCGGCAGCACCTCGGAGTACTCGCGCCGAAGCGCCATAAGACCGGGCATCTCGTGCTCGGCGAGCCGGATCTCCTTGCGGCCGAACTCGGCCAGCGACAGGTCGGCGACCTTGTAGTCGATGCCGTTGCGGACATCGGCGGTCAGTGTTGGTGCAGTCATGTAGAGCCCCTTTTTCGTTCGTCATTGTCGTGCGGCGCACAGATGTGCGCCGAGGACACCCATGCGGAAAACCCTCAGCCTGCGGGCTCGCGGGACAGGCGCTTGGCGCTCTGACAGCTAAGGGATATCTATGACACCGTAGCGTTCGGCGAACGGCGTCATCAATTTGGCCAGGTCACGAGCCACATCGTGGTCCGCCTCGGGGGGCATCGACACGTAACTCATCGCCAGTCGGACGATGGCTCTGGCCAGCACCCCGGCGTCCTCTTCGCTTGCCTGCACCCAACTGTCCACGAACGTGGCCGTCAGCCGCCGGCTGCAGTGCGTGATGATCGGTCCGCTGTCGGTGGTGATGAGCTGCAGCAGATCGGGTTTGATGTCTCCGGTCAGCAGCGAGATCACCAGCGGATCGGCGGCGGACTCGGTGAAGAAGTCCCGAAACCCCTGCTCGAACGCGGCCTTCACGTCGCCTTCGTTGCCCTCGATCGACTCGTCGATCTGGTCCACGAGCCGGTCGGCCAGACGCAGTGCGTACGCCTGCGCCAGGCCCTGCCGTGAGCCGAACTCGTTGTAGATCGTCTGGCGGCTGATGCCGGCGGCCTTGGCCACGTGCGACAGCGTGATCGCCGACCAGTCGCGGGTGAGCAGCTCCTCGCGCATGCCGTCCAGAATCGAATCGCGCAGCAGCACCCTGGACGCCTCGGCGTACGGGATGCGCTGCGCGGTCCGTCTGTCGCGCCGCAGTGCACTCACGACCGCGACACTAACGGTCACGAACGGGCCACCTCCACCATCTCGAAGTCCGACTTCGCCGCGCCACAATCCGGGCAGCTCCAGTCCTCCGGGATGTCGTCCCAGCGGGTGCCCGGCGCGATGCCGTCTTCCGGCCACCCCTTGGCCTCGTCGTACTCGAACCCGCACTGCACGCAGACGAACATTCTGTAATCACTCACTGCTTCACTCCTACCTCTTCGAAATCGACCTTCTCGCGTACTGCGCAATCCGGGCAGCACCAATCCTCGGGGATGTCCTCGAACAGCGTTCCGGCCGGAAACCCCTCCCGCGGAGCACCTTTCGCCTCGTCGTACACGTAGTCACAGCCGGCACAGCGGAACGCGCTCACGCCCGCGCTCCGTACTTGGCCAGCACCCGGTCGCGCACCCGCGGATGGATGTTCACCCGGGTGATGTCGCCGTCGTAGTGGTCCAGAACCCGGTGATCCATCACGCGCCGCCACAGCGGCGGGAAGTACGTCAGCGCGATCATCGACGCGTAGCCGCTCGGCAGGTTCGGAGCACCCTCCATGCTGCGCAGCGTCTGATAGCGGCGGGTCGGGTTGGCGTGGTGATCGCTGTGGCGCTGCAGGTGGTACAGGAACAAGTTCGTCACGATGTGATCGGAGTTCCAGCTGTGCGCCGGTGTGCACCGCTCGTAGCGGCCGCTTTCGGTCTTCTGTCGCAGCAGCCCGTAGTGCTCCAGGTAGTTGACCGTCTCGAGCAGGGTGAAGCCGAACACCGCGGAGATGACGACGTACGGGACCAGTGCCACACCGAAGACGGCGATGAGGATGCCGTAGAACACCACCGACATCGCCCATGCGTTCAGCACGTCGTTGGACCAGTGCCACGGGCTCTTGCCGGCTCGACGCAACCGCTTGGCCTCCAGTTCCCAGGAGGACTTCAGGCTGCCCCACACGCTGCGCGGCAGGAATTCCCAGAACGTCTCGCCGAATCGGGCGGAGGCCGGGTCCTCCGGCGTCGCGACCCGCACGTGGTGGCCGCGGTTGTGCTCGATGTAGAAGTGGCCGTACAACGTCTGTGCCAGCGTGACTTTCGACAGCCACCGCTCCAACTCCTCCTTCTTATGGCCCATTTCGTGCGCAGTGTTGATACCGACACCGCCGAGCACGCCCACCGACAACGCCAGCCCGATCTTCGCCGGCCAGCCCAGCCCGCCCTCGAAGCCCAGCCAGCTCAGGTCGGACGCGGTGAACAGGTAGGCGCCCATGATCACGCTGGCGTATTGGAACGGGATGTAGATGTAGGTGCAGTAGCGGTAGTACTTGTCGTTCTCCAGCCGCTCCATCACCTCGTCGGGCGGATTCTGTCCGTCCGGGCCGAACCGCACGTCAAGCGCGGGCAACAGCACGTACAGCAGGATCGGGCCGATCCAGAACGGCACCGCAGCGGCGCCATGCCAGCCCCACTGGTTGAACGCCCACACCAGCGGGAGCATGACGAACAGCGCCGTCGGCGCAATCAACCCCATCAGCCAGAGGTAGCGCTTCTTGTCGCGCCACTGCGCTAGTTCGAGTTCGGACAATTGCGTGGTCACCGGATACCTCCTGAAGTGAGTGCCGTCACGTCTGGACTTGACTATAGAGGCCGTTATGTCGGCTGTCTAGACATCACACCGTCATTTGTAAACCGCTGCAGACCGTTTTCGGCGCGCTAACGATCGCTGAACGACTGTTAGCGCGCCGAAATCGCTGGCTAGGGGGTGGTGGCGGCGGCCCGTTCGCGCTGGGCCAGCATCGAGTGGCGGCGGCCGTAGAGGAAGTAGACGACGACGCCGATGGCCATCCAGATCAGGAAGCGGATCCACGTCAGGCCGGTCAGGTTGAGCATCAGCCAGACGCACGCCACGATCGCCGCGATCGGCAGCACCGGCACCCACGGCGCGCGGAAGCCGCGCGGCAGGTCGGGCCTGGTTCGGCGCAGCACGATCACGCCGGCCGAGACCAACACGAACGCGAACAGCGTGCCGATGTTGACCATTTCCTCGAGCTTGTCGATCGGGAACACCGACGCGGCGATGGCGACCAGAACGCCGACGATCAGCGTGATGCGCACGGGCGTTCCGTGCTTACCGGTCTTCGCCAGCGGTCGCGGCAGCAGTCCGTCGCGGCTCATCGCGAACAGCACCCGGGTCTGCCCGAGCACCAGCACGATCACCACCGTGGTCAACCCCGCCAGCGCGCCGATCGAAATGACCTTCGCGGCCCAATCCACGCCGTTGGCCGAGAACGCAGTCGCCAGGTTGGCATCCTCGCCGGCGTCGCGCAGTTCGGTGTAGGACACCATTCCGGTCAGCACGACGGCCACGGCCACGTAGAGCACCGTGACGATCGCCAGGGAACCGAGGATTCCGCGCGACACGTCGCGCTGTGGGTTGCGGGTCTCCTCGGCGGTGGTGGCCACGATGTCGAAACCGATGAACGCGAAGAACACGATCGACGCGCCTGCCAGCACGCCGTACCAGCCGTAGTTACTGCCTTCGGCTCCGGTCAACAACGAGAACAGGGACTGCTCGGAGCCGCCGCCGCCTTCGCCCGGTTCCGCGGGCGGCACGAACGGCGTGAAATTGGAGGCTTCGATGTAGAAGGCACCGACGATGACGACCAGCAGCACGACCCCGACCTTGATCGCGGTGATCACCAGGCTCACCCCCGCGGACAGCTTGGTGCCCATCGCCAGGATCAGCGTGACGAACGCGATGATCAGCAGCGCGCCCCAATCCACCGAGAACGCGCCGAATTCCGCCGTGCCGCCGCCAAAACCGAAGACCGTGCCCAGATAGCTCGACCAGCCCTTGGCGACCACCGCGGCCGCGACGGCGAACTCGAGGATCAGGTCCCAGCCGATGATCCAGGCGACGAACTCACCGAACGTCGCGTAGGAGAACGTGTAGGCACTGCCCGCCACCGGGACCGTTGAGGCGAACTCCGCGTAGCACAGCGCCGCCAGGCCGCAGGCGATCGCCGCGAACAGGAACGAGATCGAGATGGCCGGTCCGGTGAGATTGCCCGCCGTCGACGCCGTGATGGTGAAGATGCCCGCCCCGATCACGACCGACACCCCGAAAACGGTGAGGTCCCACCAGTTCAGGTCCTTGCGTAATCGGGTGTCCGGCTCATCGGTATCAGCGATCGACTGCTCCACCGATTTGGTCCGCCAGGCCATCAGTTTCGTGTCCTCCCTGGTAGCTACCTCGGGAACGTACCTTGTACTGTCCCCCCATGGGGCGGACTGGAAACCACGCTGTCGTCATCGGCGCCAGCATCGGCGGGCTGTGTGCCGCGCGGGTGCTGTCCGACGTCTACGACCGGGTCACCGTATACGAACGCGACGAACTTCCCGAGGGTCCGGCCAACCGCGCGGCGGTGCCCCAGGGCAGGCACGTGCACCTGCTCATGGCGCGCGGTGCGCAGGAGTTCGAGAGCCACTTTCCCGGCCTGCTCGACGGCATGGTCGCCGACGGTGTGCCGATCCTGGAGAACCGCCCCGACTGCATCCACTTCGGCGCCGCGGGCCACGTGCTGGGCACCCAGCACACACTCCAGGACGAGTTCACCGCCTACGTGCCCAGCCGCCCACAACTCGAATGGCAGATCCGGCGCCGCGTGCAGGCGATCGAGAACGTCGACATCGTGCGCGCGAACGTGACCGAACCGACCTACGACGCCGGCAGGCAGCAGGTGACCGGAGTCCTGCTCGACGACGGCGCCGTGGTGTCCGCCGATCTGGTCATCGACGCCACGGGCCGCGGCACCCGGCTGCCGGTGTGGTTGGAGAAGTGGGGTTACCAACGCCCCCGTGAAGACACCGTCGACGTCGGCATCGCCTACTCGAGCCAGCGCGTGCAGGTGCCCGACGGCCTGCTCGCCGAGAAGGTCGTCGTGGCCGGTGCATCCGATGCACAGCCGGTTGGGGTGGGGATGCTGTTCTACGAGGACGGCGTCTGGAACGTCACGACCTTCGGCGTCGGAAAGGTCGAGCCGCCACAGAATTTCGCTCAGATGTGCGACCTGGCCGACGAGATCCTGCCCGCACACGTCGCCGACGCCCTGCGCCGCGGCACACCAGTGGGCGAGGTGGCGTTCCACAAGTACCCGACCAGTCGCTGGCGCCGCTACGACAAGTTGGACCGCTTTCCCGCCGGCATCCTCCCGTTCGGCGACGCGGTCGTGAGCTTCAACCCCACCTACGGGCAGGGCATGACGATGACGTCGCTGCAGGCGGGTCATCTCAAGCGGGCCCTGCAGTCCGACGACCTGGTCGGCACGTTCACCACGGCGACGGCCAAGAGCACCTTCCCCGTCTGGACGATGAACGCGATCGGCGACCTGACCCTGCATCGGGCCAGCGGGCCGGCGCCACGGTGGTACAAGCCCGTGGGCAACCTCTTCGACCAGTTCCTCGGCGCCGCCGAGACCGATCCTGTTCTCGCCGAATGGTTCCTGCGACGGTTCAGCCTGCTCGACAGCCTCTATATGGTCCCGTCGGCGCGGCTGGTCGGCCGCACGGTCCGGCACAACATGCGGCTCTGGCTCGCCGAAAAGCGCACGGCCAAGCAGCCGGTCGCCGCGCTGCGGTAGCTTCGGTGCCATGAGCGCGGGCCTGTTCGGACTTCTCGACGACGTTGCGGTACTGGCCCGGCTTGCTGCCGCATCGGTCGACGACATCGGCGCGGCGGCCGGGCGCGCGACGGCCAAGGCGGCAGGCGTCGTCGTCGACGACACCGCCGTGACGCCGCAGTACGTGCACGGCCTCGCCGCCGAGCGCGAACTGCCGATCATCAAGCGGATCGCGATCGGATCGCTGCGCAACAAGCTGTTGTTCATCCTGCCCGCCGCGATGCTGCTCAGCCAGTTCGCGCCGTGGCTGCTCACGCCGCTTCTGATGCTCGGCGCGACGTACCTCTGCTACGAGGGCGCGGAAAAGGTCTGGGGCCGCTTCAGCAAACACGGCGGGCACGCCGCCCACAGCGCGCCGGTCACGGCCGCCGGCGAGGACGCCGAGAAGCAGATGGCTGCAGGCGCGATCCGCACGGACTTCATCCTGTCCGCCGAGATCATGGTCATCGCGCTGAACGAGGTGGCCAGCGAGAGCTTCTGGCCCCGCCTGATCATCCTGATCGTGGTCGCGATCGTGATCACGGTCGCGGTCTACGGGGTGGTCGCGGCGATCGTGAAGATGGACGACATCGGCCTTGGCCTCACTCAGCGCGCCTCGCGCTTCGGACAGCGGGTGGGTCGCGGCCTGGTGGCCGGTATGCCCAAACTCCTTGCCGCACTGTCGACTATCGGCACCGTCGCGATGCTTTGGGTCGGCGGCCACATACTGCTCCTCGGCACCGACACGCTCGGCTGGCACGGCCCGTACGGGCTCGTTCACCATGCCGAGGAATGGGTGCACCACGTCGCGGGGGTCGGCGGGGTGCTGGCATGGCTGACCAATACGGCCGCATCGGCGCTCATCGGGTTGATCGTCGGGGCGGTGGTGGTCGCGGTCGTTCACCTGCTGCCGTTCGGCCGCAAGGACCACTAGATACCGACTGTCGCCCTGAACAGTCTGGTCGGATCCTGCGCGACCAGCCGGATGGGCCCGTCGTCGGCCGACACCCATGCCGCCGCGCCGCGCTCCAGCGTCACGCTGCCCGACTTGGCGTGCACCACCGTCGAGCCTTCAGTGCACAGCAGGATCTGGGGGCCGTCGTGGCGGGTCGGCGCATCGATCTCGTGGCCGAGCTGCTCGCCGTCGATGCACAACACCGACACTGCGAATTCCGGTGCCGGTGTGTCGTACACCAGCTCCGTTCCGTCCTTGATGATCTTGGGTCGGATGAGGTGCTCTGTGGCCGGCGTGAAGTCGAGCACGCGCAACAGCTCGGGGACGTCGACGTGCTTGGGTGTGAGCCCGCCGCGCAGAACGTTGTCGGAGTTGGCCATCACCTCGACACCCACGCCCTGCAGATAGGCGTGCAGGTTGCCCGCCGGCAGGTAGATGGCTTCACCGGACTGGAGGCTGATCCGGTTCAGCAGCAGCGACGCCAGCACGCCGGCGTCGCCCGGATAACGCTCGCCGAGTTCGAGCACCGTTCGGGCTTCGGCAGCGAACTCACGCTGGCCCGTGCGGACGTAGTGGATAGCGCCGTCGATCACGGCGGGCACCAGGACGTCGAGATCGGGTTGCGGCAGAGTGATCCACGTGGTGAACAACGCGCGCAGGCCGTCGGCATCGGACTGACCGGACAGCAGGTTGACGAAGGGGTCGAGGTCGGTGACGGCCAGTGCGCGCATCAACTCCACGGTGCGTGCGGCGGGTCGAAAGCCTGCGAGTGCCTCGAATTGTCCCAGCGCGACCAGGATTTCGGGTTTGTGGCTGGGATCGCGGTAGTTGCGGTTCGGCGCCGAGACCGCGAGGCCCATCCTCTCCTCGCGGGCGAAGCCCTCGACGGCCTGCTCGGCGCTCGGATGCGCCTGCAGCGACAGCGGCTCGTCGGCCGCCAGCACCTTGAGCAGGAAGGGCAGTGTGTCGCCGAACCGGCCGCATACCGCCGCGCCCAGCTGACCTTCGGGGTCGTCGCGCAACGCGTCGAGCAGTGACCGCTCCCCCTGGTCTGTCTCGAGGAAGGCCGGATCACCCGGATGCGCGCCGAACCAGAGCTCGGCCTCGGGATGCGCTGTGGGACTGGGTCTTCCAGTGAAATCGGCAATCGCGGTCCGCGAACCCCATGCGTAGGTCCGCACAGCTCCCCGTAGCAAGTGCACTTGTTTAACCTCGAACCAGTCTCAGGTACACGGCCGCCATCTCGATCCGCACGGTCAACATCGTCAGTTGCAGTTCCGGCCGTCCGAACACCGGCGAGCCCACGGCCGCAGGCACGTCACCGGTCGGAAGCGCATCGGGCGTCGCCGGAATGTCTCCGGCGCTGACCACGTCGACGCCGTCGAGCCCGCCCACCCGGGCGGCGACCACCGGCATCTCCGAATCGGTGGTGAGCACCAGGGTGCGGACCCGCCGCGGCTGCGGGCCGTCGATCTCTTCATCGTGGAATATCGACTGTGCGCCGTCCGTCCCCGCCGCACTGCCCATCCCGGCGCGCAACGCCACAAGGGTGTCCGCCAGCCCGACCGCGCAGACCGGGGTGTGCGCGATCCGCAACAGAACCGCGGCGGCATGTCGGGCCAGCGCCAGCGTCGCCGCGTTGTCACCGGCCAGCACGACGTCGCGGTCCGACATCCGCTCGGCCAGCGACTTGGCGGGGTTGGTGAACAGTTCGTGACCGGCACTGTTGCGGAAGGCTTCTGCGTCGAGTTCGTCGGCCATCGATCCCAGGTCCACCCGCAGTCCCGGGTCGACGACCTGCAACACGGCCAGGCCCGCGGCGACGAAGCGGACGAGGCCGAAATCGTCGCGCACCGGCAATCGCGGGGGAAGCGCGACAGACCGGCCCGCGGTGGCGTCCCGCAACGGTCCCTCGTAGGGGGCGATGACGGCCACGCGCGCACCGCGGCGCACCCCGGTGGCGGCGGCCGACACCAGTGCGGGGTCGCCGGAATCGTCACCGGCGATGACCAGGACGTCGAGCGCGCCGATCCACGGGGGCACCTCCGAGACGACGACGATGGGTGCCGCGATCGATCCGCCCAGCGCGGCCGCGAGCAAGGTCCCCGCGGTCTCGGCGTTGCCGCGACCGGCGACCCAGATCACTGTGCGGGGCAGCTGCCCGGACTGCAGCGTCGCCAGCTCTCCCTCTTCGAGCGCGGCGGCGGTGGCCCGTACCTGCGCGCCGGCCATCGACGCCGCACGCAGCAAACCGTCCCGGTCGGCGGCGAGCAGCCCGTCGACATCGTCGAGGTCGACTGTCGCGTGGGTCGAGTTCACATCGCTGCCTCACTGCGGGCGGCGATTTGGGCGGCCACCTGGCCGACGATCTCCTCGACGCCCTCGCCGGTACGGGCTTCGGCGTTGAGCCGCAGCAACGGCTCGGTGTTCGACATTCGGAGGTTGAACCAACTGCCGTCACCCAGGTCCACGGTCACGCCGTCGAGGTGGTCGATGGAGTGGATGCGGCTTCCGAACGCCTTCAGCACATCGTCGACACACCGTTCGGCGTCGGCGACGGTGAAGTTGATCTCGCCCGAGGACTCGTAGCGCTCATAGTCGGCCATCAGATCCGACAGCGGGCGCTGTTGCTCGCCCAGCGCGGCCAGCACGTGAAGCGCGGCCAGCATGCCCGAGTCGGCGCCCCAGAAGTCGCGAAAGTAATAGTGCGCGGAATGCTCGCCACCGAAAATCGCCCCGGTGTCGGCCATCAACGCCTTGATGTAGGAGTGCCCGACGCGCGAGCGCAGCGGGGTGCCGCCGCGTTCGGCCACCAGCTCCGGTACCGCGCGGGAGGTGATCAGGTTGTGGATCACGGTTGCGCCGATCTCTTTACCCAATTCCCGTGCGGCGACCAGGGCGGTCACCGCTGAGGGAGAAACCGGATGCCCCTTCTCGTCGACGACGAAACACCGGTCGGCGTCGCCGTCGAAGGCCAGACCGATGTCAGCGCCGGTCTCGACGACGTACGCCTGCAGGTCAACGAGGTTCGCCGGATCCAGCGGGTTGGCCTCGTGGTTGGGAAATGTGCCGTCGAGCTCGAAGTACAACGGCTCCACCGTGATCGACGGAATCGCGCCGAACACCGCGGGTGCGGTGTGGCCGGCCATGCCGTTGCCCGCATCGACGGCGATCTTCAGCGGTCGCATCTCGGCAAGGCTGACCAGCGACCGCAGGAACTCGCCGTAGTCGGCGAGCACATCGCGGTCGGTCGTCGTGCCGGGTGAGCCGTCGTGGGTCGGCACACCCGCGATGACCTCGGCGCTGACGGCGGACAGGCCGGTGTCCTTGCCCACGGGTTTGGCGCCGGCACGGCACAGCTTGATGCCGTTGTAGGCGGCCGGGTTGTGGCTCGCGGTGAACATGGCGCCGGGGCAGTCCAGTAGGCCCGACGCGAAATACAGCTGATCAGTCGACGCCAACCCGATGCGTATGACATCGAGGCCCTGAGCGGCGACGCCGTCGCCGAAGGCCGTCGCAAGCGACGGTGAGCTGGCGCGCATGTCGTGGCCGATCACCACCTGAGTCGCGCCCTCGTCGCGCATCAGGCGGGCGAATGCGCCGCCGACGTCGGCGACGAATGCCTCGTCGATCTCCTCACCGACCAGCCCGCGCACGTCATACGCCTTGATGACGCGGTGGACCGCAGCGGCAGGCCGTGACATAGGACTCCTTGCGAAGGGGACGTTGGCGCCAGCCTAACCGTCGGTCGCGCAGTGCAGGCCGACTAGTCACAGCCGATTGCCGGGAGTTGACGAAGTACTAATCGCCCGGGTCGGGCAACACGCGCAGGTGGCCGCGCCTGCGGCCGTTGGTCTCTGGCCG
The DNA here is from genome assembly GCF_025345615.1 of Mycobacterium deserti. Classification (GTDB taxonomy): domain Bacteria; phylum Actinomycetota; class Actinomycetes; order Mycobacteriales; family Mycobacteriaceae; genus Mycobacterium; species Mycobacterium deserti. Next base: position 283,142 of record NZ_JAODWD010000005.1, on the reverse strand, counting down.
GCGGGCGGGCGGAGCCATCAGTGCGCCGCCGGGAGCGCCGGTGACGGGGTCGGAAAAGCCTGCGGCCACGCCGTTGACCGGCGGGGCGACGTCGCGGCCTTCCCGCACCGCATCGGCCAGTGCCACCAAATCGTCTTCATCGGGATGCGCGGGCAGCGGCCCCGCATGGCGAACGAGTTCCCAGCCGCGGGGAGCGGTGACGCGGCCGGCATGAACCACGCACAGATCCCACGAGTGCGGTTCGGACACCGTGGCCAGTGGACCCACGACGGCCGTCGAGTCGGCGTAGACGAAGGTCAACGTCGCGACCGCATAGTGGGGGCACCCGGGCCGACAGCAGCGACGGGGAACGTTCACGCTGGGAAGGCTATCGTGCGGAAACGTCCACAGGCGCCGGACACGCGCAGCCACGGGACCGCCGATCCCCAACCGTTACGATCTTTGCGTGCTCGAGCGTCGACGCCCGCGATCGCGCCGCGGCCGGGAGATGCGTGGGCCATTGCTTCCCGCCACCGTTCCCGGCTGGCGCAGCAGGGCCGAGCGGTTCGACATGGCGGTGCTGGAGGCTTATGAGCCGATCGAGCGCCGCTGGCAGGACCGTCTGTCGTCGCTCGACGTTGCGGTCGACGAAATTCCCCGCATCTCGCCGAAAGATCCCGACAGTGTGCAGTGGCCGCCCGAGGTGGTCGCCGACGGCCCCATCGCGTTGGCCCGGCTGATACCGGCGGGCGTCGATGTCCGAGGAAACGCGACCCGGGCACGAATTGTGTTGTTTCGCAAACCGATTGAGCGACGGGCCAAGGATACCGTCGAGCTCGCTGAATTGTTGCATGAAGTGTTGGTGGCTCAGGTCGCCACATACTTGGGCGTCGAGCCGTCCGTCATCGACCCGACGATCGACGACGAGTGATCCCCGCTGCCTAGATGATGCCGCGCTTGAGGCGACGGCGCTCGCGCTCAGAGAGCCCGCCCCAGATGCCGAAGCGCTCGTCATGGGCCAGGGCGTACTCCAGGCACGCGTCGCGCACGTCGCAGCCCAGGCAGATCCGCTTGGCCTCGCGGGTCGAGCCACCCTTCTCGGGGAAGAACGCCTCCGGGTCGGTCTGCGCGCACAGCGCCTTCTCTTGCCAGAGTTCGTCCTCCGGCGTCAAGGCCGGCACTGCCGATGTTGCTGGCGCCACATCAATAGGAGCGGGCACAAGACTTAGCTGAGGACGCCGCGGCGTCTCGAGCGGTGCCGGTCCGATATTGGTGTGCGGCGCATTGTCTACTGAGTCGATCAGCCGATTGTCAAACCGGAAGACATGATCGAAATCGCTGTACTCAAAAGACATTCTCCGCCTCCTCACCTGGTGTCGTTACTGCAAAAATGGAGCCCCACTATTGTTCTGTGCGGCCATCTCGATTCGAACATATGATCGAATCTCGGTCTGCGACACCGAAACCGGCCGGCCAACCGCGAAATGACACTGGTGTGATTACACACGCGTTAGCTGCCGGGGTCAAGCGCTGGAACAGAAATTCATACCATTCCGTGACCGGATTTCGGCGCGTCGTCACATCGGCGTGTCCGTCACATGATCAGCCTGATGCTCCCGCCGGGGAAAGACGGCCTAATGTCGGTGCTTGTGAAGGTCACGGTTCTCGTCGGCGGCGTAGGTGGCGCCCGGTTCCTGTTGGGCGTGCAACACCTGTTGGGGCTGGGGCAGTTTGGCACCGCGGACGTGAGGAGCGATGAAGGCACCGCGGACGCGAGGAGCGATGAAGGCACCGCGGACGTGAGGAGCGATGAAGGCACCGCGGAGGCGGAACATCAGCTGACGGCCGTGGTCAATGTCGGCGATGACGCCTGGATGTTCGGCGTGCGGATCTGCCCGGACCTCGACACGTGCATGTACACCCTGGGCGGCGGTATCGATGCCGACCGCGGGTGGGGTCACCGCAACGAAACCTGGCATGCCAAGGAGGAACTCGCCGCGTACGGCGTGCAACCCGACTGGTTCGGGCTCGGCGATCGCGACCTGGCGACCCATCTCGTGCGCAGTCAGATGCTGCGTGCGGGATATCCGCTGTCGGAGGTCACCGAAGCGTTGTGCCACAGGTGGAATCCCGGCGCGCGACTGGTGCCCGCAAGCGACGACCGCAGCGAAACGCATGTCGTCATCACCGATCCCGACACCGGCGAGAAGCGTGCGATCCACTTTCAGGAGTGGTGGGTTCGCTATCGAGCTCAAGTAGAGACTCACAGTTTCGCGTTCGTGGGCGCGGACAACGCCACCGCGGGACCGGGGGTCACCGAGGCGATCGAGACCGCCGACGTGGTGCTGGTGGCGCCATCCAATCCGGTGGTGAGCATCGGTTCGATACTGGCCATACCCGGTATCCGCGGCGCTCTGCGTTCGAGCGCGGCCCGGGTGATCGGCTACTCCCCCATCGTGGCGGGAAAGCCGTTGCGCGGCATGGCCGACGAGTGTCTTTCCGTCATCGGCGTGGACAGCACTTCCGAAGCCGTCGGCAACCACTACGGCGGCCGCGCCGGCACCGGAATCCTCGACGGTTGGCTGATCCACGAAGGCGACCGCGCCGAGGTCGAGGGCGTGGAGGTGCGTACGGTTCCCCTGTTGATGAAGGATCCGGCGACGACGGCCGAAATGGTGCGCGCCGGACTCGAATTGGCCGGGGTGAAGCCGTGACCGAACACGGTTCCGCGGCGGCGGTCGAACTGCTCCCAGTGCCCGGACTGCCCGAGTTCCGGCCCGGTGACGATCTCGCGGCGGCCGTCGCGGCGGCGGCGCCATGGTTACGCGACAACGACATTCTGGTTGTCACCAGTAAGGTGATGTCGAAGTGCGAGGGTCGAATCGTCGATGCGCCGATCGATCCCGAGGAACGCGATACGTTGCGGCGCAAGCTGATCGATGCCGAAGCCATTCGGATACTTGCCCGCAAGGGCCGCACACTGATCACCGAGAACGCGATCGGGTTGGTGCAGGCGGCGGCGGGGGTGGACGGCTCGAACGTCGACTCCGCCGAACTGGCCCTGCTGCCCGTCGATCCCGACGCCAGTGCAGCGGCGCTCCGGTCGGCGTTGCGCGAGCGTCTCGGCGTGAGCGTCGGCGTCGTCGTCACCGACACCATGGGCCGGGCATGGCGCAACGGCCAGACCGACGTCGCCATCGGGTCGTCGGGACTGACGGTGCTGCACGGCTACGGGGGCTCGCACGACCGGCACGGCAACGAGTTGGTGGTGACCGAGATCGCGGTTGCCGACGAGATCGCCGCCGCCGCCGATCTCGTGAAGGGCAAATTGACCGACATTCCGGTCGCGGTGGTGCGCGGCCTGACCCTCGACGACGACGGCTCCACCGCACGCACTCTGGTGCGGGCCGGCGAGGAGGACCTGTTCTGGTTGGGCACTGAGGAGGCGATCGCGCTGGGCCGCAGTCAGGCTCAACTGCTGCGCCGGTCGGTGCGCCGATTCTCCGACGAGCCCGTGGCGGCTGAACTCGTCGAGTCCGCCGTCGCCGAAGCGCTGACGGCACCGGCGCCGCACCACACCCGGCCGGTGCGGTTCGTGTGGATACAGGATGCCGACACGCGGCGTGCGCTGCTGGATCGCATGAAGGACAAGTGGCGGGCAGACCTGGCGAGTGACGGTAGGCCCGCCGATGCGGTGGAGCGCCGCGTGTCCCGCGGTCAGATCCTCTACGACGCACCCGAACTCGTCGTCCCGTTCATGGTCCCCGACGGCGCGCACAGCTACCCCGACGCCGAGCGCACCGCAGCGGAGCACACCATGTTCACCGTCGCGGTCGGGGCGGCAGTCCAAGCGCTTCTGGTCGCGCTGGCGGTGCGCGGTGTCGGCAGCTGCTGGATCGGGTCGACGATCTTCGCCGCAGATCTGGTGCGTGACCAGCTCGACGTGCCCGGCGATTGGGAACCGTTGGGCGCCATCGCCATCGGATATCCCGACGAGCCGGCGGGGCCGCGTGACCCGGTGCCGACCGACAGCCTGCTGGTGCGCAGGTGAGCCTGCACGCATCGGCTGTCGAGATGCTGACGGCGTGGGATACGCCCGATCCCACGCAGGATTCGCTGCGTCACGCGGTGCTCGCCTTTCTGGCCGCACGCCCCGACGGTTGCTTGCGTGAGTGCCTGCCCGGACACGTCACCGGATCGGCACTCGTCGTCGACGACACGGGCACGCGGACCCTGCTGACGCTGCACCCGCGGTTCGGCCGGTGGCTGCAGCTCGGCGGCCATTGCGAGGCCACTGACGACGACATCGTCGCAGCCGCGCTGCGTGAAGCGGTCGAAGAGTCCGGGGTCGACGGGCTGACCGCCGATCCGGCGCTGGCCGCGCTGCACGTGCATCCGGTGACGTGTTCGCTCGGCGTGCCGACGCGCCACCTCGACATGCAGTTCATCGTGCGGGCGCCTGCGGGCGCCGACATCCGGGTCAGCGACGAGTCGTTGGACCTGCGTTGGTGGCCGCTCGACGCGCTCCCGGAGGGCTCCGACTTCGGCCTCACCCAGTTGGCGAGCGCCGCGCGGGCAAGACTCTAGACGTCGGTCGAGTAGCGGATGCCGCCGTCGGGGATCGTGACTCCCGGCCACACCCGCGCCCCACGCAGCAGTTCGCATCGTGCGCCGATGTCGGCACCGTCGCCGATCACGCCGTCGCGGATCAGGGCCCGTGGTCCGATGCGGGCGCCGAAGCCGATGATCGAGCGCTCGATGACCGCGCCTGCCCCGACACGTGCACCGTCGAAGATCACCGCGCCGTCAAGCCTTGCGCCACCGGCAATCTCGGCGCCACGGCCGACGACAGTGCCGCCGATCAGCAGTGCACCCGGAGCGACGCTGGCCCCGTCGTGCACCAGCATCTCGCCGCGCTGGTGGCCCAGCGCGGGAGACGGCGCGATGCCGCGGACCAAGTCGGCCGAGCCGCGCACGAAGTCGTCGGGCGTGCCCATGTCGCGCCAGTACGACGCATCGACGAAGCCGCACACCTTCAAGCCGTCCGCGAGCAGGCCCGGGAAGACCTCGCGTTCCACCGACAGGTTGCGGCCCTTCGGTATCTGGTCGATCACCGAGCGCTTGAACACATAGCAACCGGCGTTGACCTGATCGGTCGGCGGATCCTGCGTCTTCTCCAGGAACGCCGTCACCGACCCGTCGGCGTCGGTGGGCACACACCCGAATGCGCGCGGGTCCCCGACACGCACCAGGTGCAGTGTCACGTCGGCGTCGCGCTCCTCATGGCTGTCCAGCAGCGCCCGCAGATCGGCGCCGGACAGCACATCGCCGTTGAACACCAGCGCGGTGTCGTAGCGCAGTTTCGACGCCACGTTCGCGATGCCGCCGCCGGTGCCCAGCGGCTCGTCCTCCACGACGTAGTCGATCTGCAGACCCATCTTCGAGCCGTCGCCGAACTCCGACTCGAAGACTCCGGCCTTGTACGAGGTGCCCAGCACGACGTGCTCGATCCCGGCATCGGCGATGCGCGACAGCAGATGGGCCAGAAACGGCAGGCCGGCCGTCGGCAGCATCGGCTTGGGCGCCGAGAGCGTCAGCGGCCGCAGCCGCGTGCCGAGGCCGCCGACGAGTACGACGGCGTCCACTTCTGCTGGATTCACGCTGGCCGTCCTTTCGCCCGGTTACGCCTCGACTTGCGAACCACCAGACCCGCCCGTGCGGCGAGGGCGGCCCTCATCGACCACCGCAGTGGCGCCTGCCACCGCTTCGGATATCGATCCGCGAGGAAAGTGTAGGTGCTCGTGTGATGGGCAGCCAAGTTGCGGGCCGGATCGCGGCCCGTGGCGTGTCCCTTGTCGTGCAAAATCTCCGCCGTCGGCACATAGATGTTCTGCCAACCCGCGCGTGAGAGACGATCTCCCAGGTCGACGTCCTCCATGTACATGAAATAGCGCTCGTCGAAGCCCGAGATCTCCTCGTAGGCAACCCTGCGCAGCAACAAGCACGATCCGGAAAGCCAGCCCACCGGACGTTCGCTGGGTTCCTGCCGCTCCTGGCGGTACTCGGCTGTCCACGGGTTGTTCTTCCACACTGGTCCGACGACAGCGTGCATGCCGCCGCGGACCAGGCTCGGCTGATGGCGCGCCGATGGATACACCGAACCGTCCGGGTCGCGGATCAGCGGCCCGAGCGAGCCGGCCCGGGGCCAGCGCGCCGCCGCTTCGAGCATGATGTCGATGCTGCGTGGACCCCACTGCACGTCGGGGTTGGCGACGATGAAGAAGTCGGAATAATCCGAGTCCCTCAGGTACTCCTCGACGGCCCGGTTCACCGCGGTGCCGTAGCCGAGATTGGCGCCGGTGCGCAGCAACCGGGCGTACGGGTAGCGCTCCAGCGCCTCTTCGGGGGCGCCGTCGATCGACCCGTTGTCGGCCATGATCACCGTCACCGGCCGCTCGGTGGCATGCGACAGCGAGGCCAGGAACCGGTCGAGATGCGGCCCCGGTGAGTACGTCACCGTTATGACAACCAGTTCGTCACTCACGGCGTTGAGGGTAGCGGGCCGTTCGAGCCGTGTGCCTCGAGCGCATCCCGTAGCGCCGCCCGCCACGGCCGCAACGGGGTCAGCCCGGCCGCCGCGGAGCGCTCGCCGGACAGCACCGAGTACGGCGGCCGAGGCGCGGGCCGCGGGTGCCGGTCGCTGCCGACGGGCCTGACCCGGTCCGGATCGGCGCCGACCTCCTCGAACACCGCCCGGGCCATGTCGTAGCGGCTGGCCGCGCCGACATTGACGGCGTGCAGCACCGGCCCCCGGACACGACCGTCGGCCACCTCGAGCAGCGCGCCCACCAGATCACCGACGTAGGTCGGCGACCCGATCTGGTCGGCCACGACGTCGACCTGCCCGTCGCCCGCGGCCTTCGCGCGCATCACCGCCGCGAAGTCCGATCCGTCGCCGCCCTCGTAGACCCATGCCGTCCTGACGATGTGCGCATCGGGCAGCGCGGCAAGGACCGCGACCTCGCCCGCCAGCTTGGTGCGGCCGTAGGCACTGGTTGGGCCGGTCTGGTCATCGATCTCGTACGGATGCCGCTGCGAGCCAGAGAAGACGTAGTCGGTGGAGATGTGGATGAGCCGAGCCCCGACACGACCGCACGCCTGCGCGAGGTTCGCCGGCCCGACGGCGTTGACGGCGTGAGCACGGAGTTCGTCGGTCTCGGCGGCGTCCACCTTGGTGAAGGCGGCGCAGTTGACCACCACGTCCCCGGATTCGATGACGTGGCCTGCCGCCGCCGAGTCGGTGATGTCGAGGTCCGAGGACGTCAGCGCGAGCACCTCACCGCCGTTACCACGCACCCGGTCCGCCAGTACCCGCCCGACCATGCCGCCCGCCCCGCAGATAACGATTCGAACCGGACTCACCGAAGACACGATCACGAGTCTGGCACGCCGACCCGGGCTACCGGGTCTACGCCCTGTCCGCCAGTAGCCTGGGCAGATGCCCGCTCGTCTGCTCCGTGTCGTCGCTGTGTCGGCGGCTTTGGCGATCGTCGTCGGTACGGGGGTGGCGTGGGGCAAGATCCGCTCGTTCGAATCGGGCATCAACCACATCTCGCCGATCGCGTTGGGTGAAGGCGGCGAGGACGGTGCGATCGACGTGTTGCTCGTGGGTATGGACAGCCGCACCGATGCGCATGGCAACCCGCTGTCGGCTGAGGAGTTGGCCACGCTGCGGGCCGGCGACGACGTCGCCACCAACACCGACACGATCATCTTGATCCGCATCCCCAACAGCGGGAAGTCGGCCACGGCCATCTCGATCCCGCGCGACTCCTACGTGGAGGCGCCGAGCGTGGGCAAGATGAAGATCAACGGCGTCTACGGCTCGGCCCATTTCGAGAAGAAGACCGAGCTCGTCGAGCAGGACGGCATGGACCCGGTGGCGGCCGAACCGCAGGCCGCCGAGGCAGGCCGCGAGGCGCTGATCAAGACGGTGGCGAACTTGACCGGCGTGACGGTCGACCACTACAGCGAAATCGGGCTGCTTGGCTTTGCGCTGATCACCGACGCGCTGGGCGGTGTCGACGTCTGCCTCAAAGACGCTGTCTACGAACCGCTTTCGGGTGCCGACTTCCCGGCCGGCTGGCAGAAGCTCGACGGCCCACAGGCATTGAGCTTCGTGCGGCAGCGCCACGATCTGCCTCGCGGCGACCTCGACCGGGTGACCCGCCAGCAGGCGGTGATGGCGTCCCTTGCACACGAGGTGATCTCCAGCAAGACGCTGTCGAGTCCCGCCACGCTGGACCGGTTGCAACAGGCCGTCCAGCGCTCGGTGGTGCTGTCCGACGGCTGGGACGTCATGGAATTCGCCGAACAGTTGCAGAAGCTCGCCGCGGGCAACGTCGCGTTCGCCACCATCCCCGTGCTGCAGGAGAACGGCTGGAGTGACGACGGGATGCAGTCCGTCGTGCGGGTCGACCCGATCGCGGTCAAGGAGTGGGTCGACAGCCTGCTGCACGATCAGGACGAGGGTAAGACCGAGGAACTCGCCTACACCCCCGACAAGACCACCGCCGACGTCGTCAACGCCACCGACATCAACGGGTTGGCCGCCGCGGTGTCGGCGGTGCTCACCAACAAGGGCTTCACTCCCGGTGCCACCGGCAACAACGAGGGCGGCCCGGTCACCGGAAGCCAGGTGATGGCGGCGAAAACCGACGACCTCGGCGCGCAGGCGGTTGCCAAGGAACTCGGCGGCCTGCCCGTCGTCGAGGACCCCGCTGTGGTGCCGGGCACGGTGCGGGTGGTGCTGGCAGGTGACTACACCGGGCCGGGCTCCGGTCTCGATGGCACCGACCCGATGCTGACCACCGCCGACAATGTCGCCGCGACCGGACCCGCCGAGGGCGAACCGATTCAGTCGCCGATCATCACCGCCGGATCCACCGACCCCGAGTGCGTCAACTAGTCGTGACGGTCAGTTCGGCGATCCTCGACCCGCTGATGGCGTCCGATCCCGCGGGGCCGCGTATCACCTATTACGACGACGCCTCGGGCGAGCGCATCGAATTGTCCACGGCCACTCTGGCGAACTGGGCGGCCAAGACCGCGAACCTGTTGCGAGACGAGTTGGGCGCCGGGCCGTCGAGCCGGGTCGCGGTGCTCTTACCCGCGCACTGGCAGACCGCGGCGGTGTTGTTCGGCGTCTGGTGGATCGGCGCGGAGGTGGTCCTCGGCGGTGAGACCGCCGACGTCGCGCTGTGCACCGTCGACCGGCTGGCCGACGCCGACGAGGCTGTCGGCATGGGTGAGGTCGCCGTGCTGTCGCTGGACCCGTTCGGCAAGTCCGTCCCCGATCTGCCTGTGGGCGTAACGGATTACGCGACTGCGGTGCGGGTGCACGGCGACCAGATCGTCCCCGAACGCCACCCCGGTACCGCATTGGACGGCCGGTCCGTCGACGAAGTGCTCACCGGCGCGCGGCAATCCGCCGAAGCTCAGGGTGTCACCGGCCGCGACCGCGTGCTGTCGAGCGCTTCATGGAGCACTGCCGACGAGCTCACCGACAACCTGCTGGCGATCTTCGCCGTCGGCGCATCCCTTGTGCAGGTTGCCAATCCCGATGAGGCGGCCCAGGATCGCCGTAGGCAGACGGAGAAGGTCACCCGCGGCTAGCTCGGATCAGGAATGCAGTGCGTGGGTGAGGCGGTCCAGGTAGCCGTCGACATCGGAGATCACCGACTGTGTGGTGTGCACGCTCACCGCCACCGTCTGACCGATGCGGTGCACCCCGTGCGTCAAACCCATCATCGGCATCAGCGAGGGGTAGGAGGATGTCAGCAGGACCGGACACCCGCCGAAGCTCAGGTCGGCAGCGCCGCGATCCACGCTCGAGACCACCGTGTTGGCGCCGACCGTCGTTGATTCCGGGTCGGCGCGCAGACGCCAGATGCCCGTGCGTCGGACAATCGACGGGATCGCGTCGAAACCGATGTCATGAGCGGCGAAGGCGGGATGCGCATTGCGGCGCCGGACGTCCATCAGGTCGCCGACGATCCGTTGGTAGCGTTCGTCGTTCGATACCGCGTCGGGATAGAGGCCGATGGCGGTGGTGTCGAAGTGGTTGCGGGCGCGCGGTTTTCCGGCTTTGGCGATGGCGACGTCCGCGGTGAGCTGGGAGACGTCCTCGCCGCGCTCACGAAGATGGCCCGACAGCGCTTCGGATACCGCGATGAGCGCGCCCACCAGAACCGTCGGGCCCGGAAGCTCGTCGGGGCGGCAGGCCACGGTGCGCAGCACGCTGGAGCCCGTCGGCTCACGGTTGGTGCTCAGCGCGGGCACCGGCGGTCGCGGGGCAGGCACCGAACCCGATTCGGTGTCCCGGGCAAGCTGCTTCTGCGCGCGGTAGGCCTCCACGATGCGGCGGACCCGGTGACCGCCCTCGTGTGGCACGACCGGCTTCGGCCCGGTGGCTCGCCCGAACAGCCGACCGGCCAGTGCCGCAGTCCTGGTGCCGTCGCCGAGCGCGTGGGTGATCTGCAGGACGACGACGGTCGACGGGCCGCAACTGTGCGGCACGTCGCTGACTCCGGAAAACACGTGCAGCCGCCAGGCCACCTCGTGCGGGTCGAGTTGTCGGGTCATCAGGCCCGTCAGCTCGTCGAGAACCCGCTGCCAGGTGGGGTGCTCGAGTGAGTGGACGACGACCTGCTCGGTGCCGATCGGTGCCGCGGTCCACGCCGGGAAACGCAGATCGAAGTTGCGCCGCCGGATCCGCAGCCCGAAGTCGCGACAGTCGGCGGCCCGTTGCAGCACCTCCTCGATGGCCGCATCGAGTGATGGCGGAGCGCCGGCGAACGCGTATACGAGGAACTGGTCGGTGTCGAACTTCGTCGACAGCCAGTGCCACATCGCGTCGACGGGCCTCATCGGCTCGGCGTCACCGCGACCAAGTCGTCGTCTCGGACTCGTCCCCACCGCGCAAGTCAACCAGCTGTTCAGCACGGCTGTGCGCGCGACCCGTCAACGCCGCTCAGCAACCTGCGCTGCGATAGCATCGACATCCGCCGCGACGGAACAGGAGAAGGGTTTTTGACGAACTCGTCGACCGTGTCGCACGCGCTGACCGAGTCGCACGACGTGATTGCGCGATACCTGCGTGCATTTCGGGACGAGAGTTCGGTCATCGTCGTGTCGCCCGCGCGGTTCGAGCTCGTCCGGTCCCACCCTGGACTGGCCGGGTGGTTTGTCACCGACTGCGCGACTGTTCTGGAGAAGCTCCCCGGCGACAAGGCCTCGGCGCGCGAGGAATTGGTCATCGAAACGTCCGGCACCACCGGCGAACCGAAAATGGTGCGGTACACCAAGGACGCGATCAAGAACTGCGCCACCGCGATCGCGGAAAGTATTCCGCTGGACCGCCATCGCGAATACATCGCGCTGGTGAACCCGCGTCTGGCGTACGGGATGTCGATCGTGCACAGCCATCTGCTCGCCGGTGTGCCGGTGCGGTTTGTGCCCGCACCTGTGTCGCTTGATGCCTGGACGGACTTCCGCAATGCGCTGCGACCCAACTCGTCGGTGTACCTGGTGCCGCACCAGTCATTTCTGTTGGCGCAGGACTCGCAGTGGACGTTCGACGGACCGCTCGAATTGATCTTTGCCGGCGGGCCTTTCACCGAGTCGATGGCGGCCAACCTACGGCCCACGTTCCCCGGCGCCACCGTCGTCAACATGTACGGGCAGGCCGAACTCGGGCCACGCATCTCGATCGGCAGATCCCCGTTGTCCGACTTCCGCGAAGGCGATGTCGGCAAACCACTCTCGGGTGTGCGGGTCCGGATCGCCGGTGCCGATGCGCCGGGCGCACCGGGCAAGGTCGAGGTCGCGAGCCCGTATCAGATGTCGTCCTACTTCCACGTCGGCGGCGGAGAAGAGCAGACACCACCGCAGTGGTGGCCCACCGGCGACGTCGGCTCTCTGGCAGCAAATGGCCACGTGCACGTCGCCGGCCGGGACGCGCCCGACGTGAACTTCCTCGGCAGCAGATTCGCGTTGTCTCATCTGCGCGATCTCGTGCGCGATGTCGCGGGCGTCCTGGACTGCCGGGTGTCGGCGACCGAGCACGCCGTCTACGGTCAGCAGCCGTCCATCCGGGTACTCACCGAGACGCCCGACCCCACCATCGAACGGCGGGTGCGCAAGGCGCTGGCCGCCGACGTCGGCAGCGCCGCGTCCGCCATGCTGATCGAGGTCATCGACATCGCTTCGCTGCCCGAGTCCGGAAAGCTGTAGCCCAGCTTCAGACGAGAAGAGGTACCACCACGTGGCCGTCGCATGGGAACAAATGCGCCAACGCCTGCTCGACCGTGTCTTCTACAGCTTCGAAGAAGACGAGGTCGACGCATCGCAGGACCTGCTCGGCGACGGCTATCTGGACTCGCTGTCGGTGTTGGTGACCCTCGGCATCTTCGACGAAGAGCTGGGCGAGGGCGTGGCCGTCAAGGCAGCGCGGGTCCCCGACACCACGAGCATGGATGCGTTGAAGAACCTCTACCAGCGGCTGCGGGACGGCGACGCGTCAGCGCATTAGCGCGCGCGACATCACCACGCGCTGAATCTGATTCGTGCCCTCGTAGATCTGGGTGATCTTCGCGTCGCGCATGAACCGCTCGACCGGGAAGTCAGTGGTGTAGCCGTAGCCGCCGAACAGCTGAACCGCGTCCGTGGTCACCTCCATCGCGACGTCGGAGGCGAAGCACTTCGACGCCGAGGAGATGAAACCGAGGTTCGGCTCGTTGCGCTCGGCGCGCGCCGCAGCGGTGTACACCATCAGGCGCGCCGCTTCGAGCTTCATCGCCATGTCGGCGACCATGAACTGCACGGCCTGGAAGTCACCGATGGGCTTACCGAACTGCTTGCGCTCCTTGACGTAGGCGATCGACGCGTCCAGCGCGCCCTGGGCGATGCCCACCGCCTGCGCACCGATCGTCGGCCGGGTGTGGTCCAGCGTGGCCAGCGCCGTCTTGAAGCCGGTGCCCGGGTCACCGATGATCCGGTCACCCGGAATGCGGCAGTCCTCGAAGTACAACTCCGTGGTCGGTGAGCCCTTGATGCCCAGCTTCTTCTCCTTGGCCCCGACGGTGAAGCCGGGATCGTCCTTGTGCACCACGAACGCGGAGATGCCGTTGGCGCCCTTGTCCGGATCGGTCACCGCCATCACCGTGTACCACGTGGAATGCCCGCCGTTGGAGATCCAGCACTTGGCGCCGTTGAGCACCCACTCGTCACCCTCGGCGCGGGCGCGGGTCCGCATCGACGCGGCGTCGCTGCCGGCCTCGCGCTCCGAGAGCGCGTACGACGCGACGGCCTCGCCCGCCGCGATCGACGGCAGAACCTGCTTCTTCAACTCTTCCGAGCCACGCAACAGCAGGCCCATGGTGCCCAGCTTGTTGCAGATCGGGATGAGCGACGACGACGCGCACACCCGGGCGACCTCTTCGATCACCAGGCAGGCGGCGATCGAGTCGCCACCCTGGCCGCCGTACTCCTCGGGGATGTGGATGGCGGCCATTCCCGATGCGGTCAGCGCCGTCAGCGCTTCGTCGGTGTAGCGCGCCTTCTCGTCGACATCGGCCGCGTGGGGCGCGATCTCCTTCTCGCACAGGTCACGCAGCACCGCGCGCAACTCCCTGTGCTCGTCGGACAGCGCAAACGCATCAAACGACGGGTCACCGATCGACATTCATACTCCTCGCTACTCGCCGGTAACTTTACCCGAGCAGTCGGTTGCGCAGCGCAGCGTCCTTCTCCAGCACCATTGCGGCAAGCCCGGACTGGAACTCCTCCATGCGTGCGCGCAGCGCAGCGTCCGATGCGCCGAGGATGCGCACCGCGAGCAAGCCGGCATTGCGGGCCCCGCCGATCGACACCGTCGCCACCGGAACCCCGGCGGGCATCTGCACGATCGACAGCAGAGAGTCGAGCCCGTCGAGCTTGGCCAGCGGCACCGGCACCCCGATCACCGGAAGCGCGGTGGCCGACGCGACCATGCCGGGCAGATGCGCGGCGCCGCCCGCCCCGGCGATGACCACCTCGATACCGCGCCCCGCGGCGCTGCGCGCGTAGTCGAGCATGCGGTCAGGCGTGCGGTGCGCCGAGACCACGCCGACCTCGAACGGCACGTCGAACTCGGCCAGTGCGTGCGCGGCGTCCTCCATGACCGCCCAGTCGCTGTCGCTGCCCATGATCACGCCGACCCGGGGTTGGGGCGCGCTAGCCATGTTCACTCCATCCGTCGGTCCATTCGGCATGTGACAACCAGTGCGCCGCCCGCACCGCGCGCTCACGGACGTCGGCGACGTACGCCTGGTCCTCGACCGACCCCCCGGCGGCACCGAGGACGTTGACGTGGCCGATCTTGCGGCCGGGCCGCTCGCCCTTGCCGTAGAGATGAACTTTGGCTTCGGGCATCCTGGCGAACAGGTGGTGCACCCGTTCGTCCATACTCATCGACGGAATTCGCTGCGCGCCAAGCACATTGGCCATTACCGTAACCGGCGCGATCACTGAGGTGTCGCCGAGTGGATAGTCGAGCACCGCGCGAAGGTGCTGTTCGAACTGGCTGGTGCGTGCGCCGTCCATGGTCCAGTGGCCGGAGTTGTGCGGGCGCATCGCGAGCTCGTTGACCATCAGCGCGCCGTCCACCGTCTCGAACAGCTCGACGGCCAGCACTCCCACCACACCGAGCTCACCGGCCAGTTGCAGCCCCAATCTGCTTGCGGCGTCGCGGAGTTCGGGGTCCAGGCCGGGGGCAGGCGCAATCGCCTCGACGCAAATGCCGTTGCGCTGAACGGTGTGCACCACCGGCCAGATCGCCCCCTGGCCGAACGGCGACCGCGCCACCAGCACGGCCAGTTCCCGCCGCATGTCCACCTTCTCCTCGACGAGCACGTCGGCGCCGTCGGCAAGGTAGCGCGTGGCGACGGCGCGGGCCTCGGCCACGTCGTCGGTCAGGGTGACGCCGCGACCGTCGTATCCGCCGCGGACCGTCTTGACCACGAGCGGACGGTCGACGCGCGCGGCGAACGCGTCCACGTCGGCCACGTCGGTGACGCGTGCGAAGCGGGGCACCGGGGCGCCCATCGCCTCGAGGCGGCGCCGCATCACCAACTTGTCCTGGGCGTGTATCAGCGCCGTCGGCGGCGGGGCGACGTTCACCCCGTCGGCGATCAGCTTCTCGAGGAGTTCGGTGGGCACGTGCTCGTGGTCGAATGTCAGGGCATCCGCGCCCGCGGCGGCCCGGCGCAGCGCGTCGAGGTCGGTGTGGGCGCCGAGCACCACATCGGGGGTGACCTGGGCGGCCGGATCGTCGGGACTGGCGGCCAGCACCCGCAGGGTCTGGCCCAGCGCGATCGCGGCCTGGTGGGTCATCCTGGCCAGTTGCCCGCCCCCGATCATGGTCACCACGGGCATGTCGGGCTCCTTTCGTCCGCCGGAGCGCGCGCTGGGGTTGCGTGGCACCCGCTTATGTTGTCATGACCGCGGCATGCAGGTTTACCGGCTGCGACCTGCACGGGTACGCGTGGCATGGCCAATTTACGTACACTGCGCTGTTGTGTCCTTCACCGATGCCACGATCGCGCGGCTGCCGCGGCCGATCCGGCCGTACTTCGAACGACATCACGAGCTGATCAAGTTCGCGATCGTCGGCGCGACGACGTTTGTCATCGATTCGGCGGTCTTTTACACGCTCAAGCTCACCGTGCTGGAGCCCAAACCGGTGACGGCGAAAATCATCGCGGGCATCGTCGCGGTGATCGCGTCCTACATCCTCAACCGCGAATGGAGCTTCCGCGACCGCGGCGGCCGTGAGCGGCACCACGAAGCGCTGCTGTTCTTCGGTTTCAGCGGTGTCGGCGTGCTGATCTGCATGGCGCCGCTGTGGTTCTCCAGCTACGTGTTGATGTTGAGAGTCCCCGAAGTCAGCCTGACGGTGGAGAACATCGCCGACTTCGTCGCCGCCTACATCATCGGCAACCTGCTGCAGATGGCGTTCCGGTTCTGGGCGTTCCGTCGCTGGGTGTTCCCCGACGAGTTCGGCCGCAACCCCGACAAGGCCATCGAGTCCCTGACCGCAGGGGGCATCGCCGAGGTGCTCGAGGATCAACACGACGCGCGCCTGCGCGGCGCTGACGCCGCCAACGTCACGCCGCTGCGCCGCCCGACCCGCCGGGCCAGGCGGTTGGCTCAGCTTGGCGACTCCTCCGAATCCAACGTGTCGAAGACCTCGTGATACAGCAGCGAGTGGACGCGCTCCACCCGCGGGATGTCGCTGAATTCCAGAGGATCCTGCGCCGCTGATTCGATGATGAGCGTGCCGGTGCGCAACAGGCGGTCCAGTAGGCCGTGGCGAAACTCCACACTGTTGATCCGCGCCAGCGGAATGTCGATGCCGGACCTCGTCAGCAGCCCATGGCGGAACATCACCCGGCGGTCGGTGATCACGAAATGCGTGGTCCACCAGTTGAGGAACGGCCAGACCGTCAACCAGCCGACGATCAGCAGCCAAATCGCCGCGATCACGAGCATCACCACGTTGCGGGCGCCTGCTTCCCAACCCGTCTGGTTGACGTAGCCCGCGCCGAACGCCGCGAGCGCGGTGACGACCAGCAGGATCAGGATCGGCCCGAGCAGGCGCTTCCAATGCGGATGGCGGTGCAGCACCACCTGCTCGTCGGCGGCGAGCACGTTGTCCGGATAACCCATGGCCAAGACCCTAGCGGCACACCGGCGGGGGGCGTTGGAGCAAAGACCGCAACCTCTGTCCTATGGTGTGTCCATGCGGGGAGTAATCACACGAAAAGCGTTCACAGCCATCGACACACTGGTCTCGTCCGGCCGTGCGGCCACCCGCAAGGTGCTCGGGGCGCAGCAAAACGGACAGCGATTTGCTGATTTCGCCGACCGCACCTGGGCGACCGATATTGCGCTGTCGCGTCAGATGCTGCGGCGCAACCAGGCCGCCAAATGGGGGGATCTCCTGTGGGGTGAGGACTGGGCCGACGACCAGGAGCCGCTGATCCACTGGAAAGGGGTGCCCAACATCAAGGACCCCTACGACCTGGCCCTTGTGCCGTTGTTGCTCGACGAGCTCAAGCCGGCGACGGTGCTGGAACTGGGCAGCTATATGGGCGGCAGCGCGCTGTGGATGGTCGACCTGCTCGAAGACTTCGGTGTCGAGTCGCAGATCGTGTCCTTCGACATCGACATCTCCCGGGTGGTCGTGGGACACCCGCGGATCCAGTTCGTGCAGGCCGACTGCATGAAGCCCGACACCTTCAACGGGCCGTGGCTCGACCTGCCTCATCCCTGGCTGTTGATCGAGGATGCGCACGTCAACACCCATGCGATGCTGGAACACTTCCACCCGCACCTCCGACCGGGCGACTACCTGATCGTCGAGGACACGGCGTTCATGATCGACAAGTATCAGGACCTCGAACGTTTCGTCACCAGCCACGGCAACGACTACAAGGTCGACACCCGGTTCACCGACCTGTGGGGTTACAACGGCACGTTCAGCTTCAACGGATACCTGCGCCGCATGTGAGCTCAGCGCGGGCAGTCGTTGCCTGCAGGCGTTCCGGCGAAGCGGTCGGCCATCCAGGTGAGCCCCGCGTCGAAGACGACGTTGTTGTGGTCGTTGTCGGGCTGCATCTCGGTCTGCACCTCACCGCCGACCACACATGCCCGCCTGATCGCATCGGCAGTCCAATGCACGTCGATGGACTGGTCCTGACCGACGTAGGTGACGAACAGCGGCGCGGTCAACGGGCCCTGCGGCAGAGCCCAATCGCGTAGGTAGGCCCTGAGCCTCTCGGCGGCCGCGGGGGTGGCCGGTGCCAGATCGCCCGGTTTGAGGGCGTCCTCGGTTCGCTTGCGCCGATCCTCCACGTCGCCGCGGCACGCGACGAGCACATCCCAGTTCTCGAGTGCGGCGCCGCGGCGGTAGTCGTCACGGTTGAGGTCGGGGTGCAGCCGCGCCAGCGATTCGACGATGGCGGCCAGGGAGTAGTGCTGAGCCTTGGTCAACGTTCCAGCCACCGACTTGTCGACCAGGCCGGTCATGTCCGCGGCGGGCACGTAGGCGACGGCACCGACGAGGTTCAGTTCGGGCGCGTAGTCCTCGGCCTGTTCGTCGGCCGACCACACGGCCGCCCCGCCCTGCGACGCCCCCATTGCGGCCCACCGGTCCGACACGCCTGCGAAGGTGTGCCGTAACGCTCGGACGGAATCGATGATGTTGTGGCCCGCGGTGCGGTGGTCGGTGTAGCGATGCACTCCCGGCGATCCGAGGCCTTCGTAGTCGGCCATCGTGACCGCGTAGCCGCGGTCGACCAATCCGCCGACCACGCCGATCATTCCGCGCAGCCGCCCGGACTGCGACGGCGCGCAGTTCTCGTCGATGCCCGTCGTCGGGTGCCCGAAGCCCACCACCGGCCAGCCGCCGGCCGGCGGCGACCCCAGCGGGACGTAGACCGTGCCGGTCACGACGGTCACCCTGCGGTCCGCACCCGAGGTCGACCGGTAGGTGATGCGCGCCCCCTGCATGCGTTTCGCCCCTGAGGCGGTCGCGACGTCCTCCAGCCTGGTCGCCTCCACCAACGACCCCGGACCGGTGCCCGAGGTGTCGGGCCGCCAGGAATCGGACGACGCATCGCCGCCCGCCAAGTTGCGCAGCGTCGGCCAGGACACGACGGCGATCGATGCCAGCACGAGCACCGCGACCGTTGCGGCCGCGAACCACCACAGCGTCCTGCGCACCGCTCAGCTGCTCTCACCGGCGGGCCGGAGATGGACAATGTCGCCGGCGGCGACCGTTACGGTCCGGTCGTCGGCGACGATCACCAGCCGACCTCCATCGTCGATGTCTTGGGCGGTGCCCACGACCTCATTTCCTCCGGGCAGGACCGCTCGCACCTGCTGTCCGAGTGTCGAGCTGCGGGCGCGGTAGTCGCCCAGCAGGCGTTCGTCGGCTCCGTGCGCCGTGCGCCACGCGTCGATGCGGTTGCCCAGGTGCGCGAGCACCCGGCCGACGATCCGCTGCCGGTCTGGTGATCCGACACCCAACTCCGTCAGCGAAATCGCCTCGGGGATGCCGATTTCCGCGCCGCGCACCGAGACGTTGAGGCCGACGCCGATCACCACCACCCGCTGTGCGACTTCGGCGAGGATGCCCGCCAGCTTGCCGCCGCCGGCCAACACGTCGTTGGGCCACTTCAGGTGCGCGTCGACACCCAGCTCGGACACCGCGTCGACGACCGCGAGACCGGTCGCCAGCGGCAGCCAGCCCCACGCCCGACTGGGTACCGAGCCTGTGTCCACTGCGACCGACATGGTGATCTGAGCGTGCGGCGCCGCCGACCAGCTGCGCCCCTGCCTGCCACGGCCCGCGGTCTGGTGCTCGGCGAGCAGCACCGCACCGTCGACGTCCTGCGACGCGGCACGGGCGAGCAGATCGGCGTTCGTCGAACGCGTTTCGGCGACGACGTCGAGCTGCCGCCACACCGCCGATACACCGAGCACATCGGCGCGCAGCGCCGCTTCGTCGAGCGGAACCCGGTCAGCGGTCATGAGCAGTCATTCGGGGCAGGCTTTCCGTCGAAGCGCTCGGCCATCCAGTCGAGCATCCCCAGCGCGTTGGCGGGATTGTGGCCGCCCTCGGGATCGAAGTGCACCGTCACGACACCGCCCATCGCACACGCCCGTTCGACGGCCGCGGCGGTCCACGCCGAGTCGATGTAGGGGTCCTTCCCGCCGTACCAGACGTAAAGCGGTGCGGCGAGCGGTTCCTGGGGCAGCGCCCAGTCCTGCAGCAGCCGGCGCAGCCGGTCGGCGGCCTCGGCAGTGCTCGGCGTGAAGTCGCGCGGACCGAGCTTCGCCGATGCCGTCCCGCGTTGGTAGGCGGCGGACTCGCTGCAGTCGGTGAGCACGTTCCAGTAGTGCGCTGCGGCACCGCGCCGGTAGTCGTCTCGGTTCAGGTCGGGGTGCAGCCGCGCGAGCGACTCCACCACCAGTTGCATGACGGGCCGTTGTTCCCCGGTCAGCGTGCCCTGCTGGGCCTTGTTCACCAGACCCGAGATGTCTGCGGCAGGCGACGACGCGAGCGCGCCGACGAGGCGAAGCTCCGGCGCGTACGCCCGCGCCTGTTCGTCGGCGGCCCACGCGGCCGCTCCGCCTTGGGAGTCGCCGAGCGCGGCCCACCTCTGCGAGACGCCGTCGAACGTGCGGCGCAGCGCGCGTACCGCGTCGATCATGTTGAGCCCGGCCGTGCGGGCGTCGGAGTAGGGATGCACGCCCTTGGTGCCCAGCCCTTGGTAGTCGGGCAGCGCGACGGCGTAACCGAGCCGGACCAGGACACGGACGACGTTGACCAGATTGAGCAGCGTCGGCGACGTCGACGGCCCGCACTGCCCGTCGATGCCGAGCGTGCCGTGCCCGAACGCGACCACGGGCCAGCCGTCGGCGGGAGCGTCCCCGCGCGGGGTGAACACCGAGCCCGAGACGACCGTCGGCTCCGAGGTGTCGCCCGACGTGGACCGGTACACCACACGTGCCGCCCTCAACGCCCGTCCTTCGATGGTGCGCGTGACGCCCGGCATGGTGGTGGCGCTGATCAGCGATCCCGGCTCAGAGCCACTCAGATCCGCGGTCTCGACCGCAACGGGCGGTCCGCCCGAAGAGGGCAGTTGGTTGAGTATCCGGAACGCGACCATCGTGCCGATCGGTCGCAGCATCGAGGCGGCGACGATCGCGACCACCACGGCGAGGGTCAGAGCGGTCCACGACAACACTGTGCGCCATCTACCGCCGCGTTGGCCGTCCATCATCTCCTGGGGTAGTCACCGAAGCCGAGCCCGGAGCCGAACATACACAGGCTGATTCGTTCTGCGGCTACACCACTTTGCGACCCGGCCCGCGGCGAAAGCCTACAGGCGGCCGCTCGCGCCACGTGCTGTTCGTTGCTGAGTGGCCCGAGGGGACGACGCCGAAGTTCGCGCCGTCAGTAGGCGCCGGAGCCAGCGGCCACGGTGCGGATCGTCTTCGCCGCGATCAGCAGGTCGTTGGTGATCGACCAGTTCTCGACGTACGACAGGTCCAACCGCACCGAATCTTCCCACGACAGGTCCGAACGTCCGCTGACCTGCCACAGGCCGGTGATACCCGGCAGCACCAGCAGCCGACGGCGCACCTGGTCGGTGTAGGTGTCGACCTCGCGGCGCAGCGGCGGGCGCGGGCCGACGACGCTCATGTCGCGGCTCAGCACGTTGAAGAACTGCGGCAGCTCGTCGATGCTGTACCGGCGCAGGACCTTTCCGACCGCCGTCACGCGCGGATCCTCGCGGATCTTGAACAGCACCCCGCCGACGCTTTCGTTGATGTTCATCAGGCTGTCGACCTGGGTGTCCGCGCCGTCGACCATGGTGCGGAACTTGATCATCTGGAAGGGCTGCCCATCCAGGCCGATGCGCTCGGAGCGGTAGAACACCGGGCCCTTGCTGGTCAGCTTGATGGCGAGCGCGGCGAGGATCATCACCGGCAGGGCGCCGAGCAGAACCGTGAGCGACACGCAGATGTCGAAGGCCCGCTTCTGCAGCTTCTTGGTTCCGCTGTACTGCGGCTTCTCGACGTGAATCAGCGGGAGGCCCGCGACCGGGCGCAGCGTCAGCCGCGGTCCCGCGACGTCGACGACGCCGGGCGAGACGACCAGATCGACGCCGAGCTTGTCGAGGTCCCATGACAATTCGCGGACGCCCTCGGGGCCGAGGTGATCGGTGGTGGTCAGCGCGACGGTGTCGACATCGGCTTTCAGGATCGCGTCGTGCACCTTGGACTCGTCACCGAGCACCGGCAGCGAGCCGACGCCGGGGACGTCCAGCGTCCCGCCTGTGCTGCGGCCGGTCAGGCAAACGCCGACGACGTTGTAGCCGTAGCCCCAGCCGCGCGAGAGGGATTGCACGAGACTGCGCACCGCACGGGCGTCGCCGACGGCGAGCACGGATTGCACGCACCGGCCCTGGCGACGCTGCCTGGCGAGCACGCGCCGACACAGGCTCCGGCTCAGCAACAGGCCGAGCAACCCGAGCGGAAGGGCCACCCCGAGATAGCCACGCGCATATTCCGGCCGGAAAATCATCAGCCCGACCGCGATCACTCCGACGGTTGCCAAGGTGGCGGAGAAAACCCGGCGATATTCCTCGACTCCGGCACCGATGATTCGCGGCGAACGGGTCCGGTACGCGGCCAGCAGAGCGAGCCAAATCGCGGCGACGATCAGAGAGAGCATCGAGTAATAGGAGAAAACCAAGTAATACGTCCGCGACGCGTCGAGCACGCTGTCCGGTCGTCCGAGCCGCACAATCTGCGCGACGACGAGGGCCAGAGCAACCACGACGACGTCAGACGCGATCACCGCGGTGCGGTACTTGCGCTGCCAGACCTGCGTGGCCACGGCGCGCACCGGGGTCAAGCGCGGCTTAGCGGGTGCGAATACCTCTTCTGCCACCGACACGGCTTGACCTACCTCCTATTTGCTGGCGGGTAGCGATCAAGGGTGCGACCCCGACCGCCGATCCACTATCGCAGAGTTTGCCCGGTAGCGCTACCCATTCGCCGAATTGGCTGGTCAAGCGCAATCATACTCGGCGTATGCAGTAGCGACCCTGGCTAATTGACCTGCGTGCGTCCACAGGTGTCACACAGGGGATGTGTTATTGCTTCGGCGTCCGGTCCGGCCGCCAACGGTGTCGCGCCGGACAGTGAGGCACCGGCGAACTGTCGCGACCTAGCGGGCGCGGACAGATCCGGCGCGGCTCACGCGGATCAACTTGATGTTGTTGTCGTGGCCGCAGACCACCCGCGGTGATCGGCACGACCCATATGGAGTATCGCACCGCAACCGGCCGGGTGTTACCTCGAGCGCTCGAACGTCATCAAACCGACCCAATAGCACGCTGACGGGTCGAGTGCCGGGTCAGTTCGCGGCGTAGCGGCTCAAGTCCGCGGCGCACATCCGCCGGTATACATCCCACATATCGTGGCCCATTCGGCGTTGTCCGACGGCGTTGTAATGGCGGTCCGCGCCGCCGTTGATGCAATTTCGACTACCTGAAATGAACGCGGTTCGGGACAACCTGTTGGGGGTGTCGCCGTGGACCGCATTGATCGCCGAATAATCCTTGTGGCTCAGCTCCATTTCCTCGGGCACCATTTGCCCCAGCAGGACAGGCAGATCAGCACCGTATCGCGACCGCAGGTCGTGAAACAGCGAGTCGAGCTTGACCTGGTAGTCGGGGCCCGACATCAACGGGACGTCGGTTTCACCCTGGTGCCACAGCACCACCGGCACCTCGCTGCCGGGATACTGCGCCAGCACCCGGTCGATGGCCCGGACGGCGCGGCGATACAGGTTCACCCGTGTCCCGGTGTCGGCCGGATCCCAGGTGTATCCGTTCTTGGGCGTGAACGACGTGTCGCCCCGCGCGCCGGGAATCAGCAGCACCGCGCGGCCGGTCTCCTCGGTGAGGTGTTTGGCGAAGGTCGTCGCGAATCCGACGCCCTTGGCCGGAATCTCGTGGATCAGCGGGTCGACCGCCAACACCGCGGTGCCCTTGGACGGTCCGCACATGGCCCACTGGTGGACCCGCGGGTGCGGGCGGTCCGGACCCTCGAGGTCGAGGCCGACACCCATCCCGAACGCGTTCGACTGGCCGAGCACCGGCACCACGAGATACGGCCGTTCGGGCGCGTCGACCGGAGTACCTTTCGGAGCGATTCGCCGTTTGACGACACACTTCGCCTCGATCAGCGCTTGGCGCCACAGCGGGCCGTCGCCGTCGGGGTTACGCCGGCGCGCAGCCACTGCTCACCGGCTTGCCCGCGAAGCGGTCCTGAAGCCACGCGTACTGGTCGGTTACGTCCACTCCCCCGTGTCCCTTCCCCGGTTCCAGACGCGACGCCACCGTTCCCCCGAGCGCGCACGCGCGCCCGATCGCGGCGGTGGTCCAATCGGCGTCGATGAACGTGTCGCGCCCGCCGTAGACCACCGAAAGCGGTGCCGACAACGGTCGCTGCGGTAACGCCCATGCGGCGAGCAACCGTCGTATCTTGTCGGCCGCCTCGG
Organism: Mycobacterium deserti; assembly: GCF_025345615.1. Classification (GTDB taxonomy): domain Bacteria; phylum Actinomycetota; class Actinomycetes; order Mycobacteriales; family Mycobacteriaceae; genus Mycobacterium; species Mycobacterium deserti. The sequence continues at coordinate 258,979 of NZ_JAODWD010000005.1, read as the reverse complement.
GCGACGCGGGCGTCAGGTCGCCGGCCTGGAGTTCCTCGATGGCCGCTGGACGGTCGCTGACCATCGGGCCCGAACACGAAGTCAGCACGTCCCAGTATTTCGCCGCCGCACCCCGGCGGTAATCGTCGCGGTTGACGTCGGGATGTAACCGCGCCAGCGACTCGACGACCGCGATCCAGATCAGCCGCTGGTCGTCGGTCAGGGTGTTGTTGAGCGCCTTGTCGACCAGCCCCGTCACGTCGGCTGCGGGCACATAGGCCACCGCGCCGACGAGTTCGAGTTCGGGGGCGTAGGCGGCCGCCTGCTCGTCTGCCGCCCACACCGCGCCGCCACCCTGCGAGCCGCCGACCGCAGCCCATCGCTTGGACACGTCGGCGAACGTGTGACGTAGCGCGCGCACCGAGTCGATCAGGTTGAGCCCGGCGGTGCGCGAATCCGGGTACGGATGCACGCCGTCGGCGCCCAGCCCCTGGTAGTCGGGCATCGCGACCGCGTATCCGTTCCTGATGAACGCGATGACGGGGCCGGTCATGTTCAGCAGAGTCGCCGACAGCGACGGCGCGCACGGTTCGTTGATGCCCGTCGTGCCGTGCGCGAAGACGATCACCGGCCAGCCACCGGGCGGTGGGGCGCCCAGCGGGGCGAAGACACTCCCGGACACCTCGGTCGGGGCTCCGGTGTCACCGGAGGTCGACCGGTACACCACGCGCGCGGAGTGCATGCCCTTGCCCTCGTTGGTGTGCGCGAACCCGGGCATCGTCATCGCGCTGACCAATGATCCCGGCCCGCTGCCCGACAGGTTCGCCGACTCGATGGGCACCGCCCGTTCCGCACCGGGCTCGACCAGTCCTTCGCCGACGCGCCACGCGACCGGCGTCAGCGCCGCGACGAGCACCACAACGGCCGCGAGGATCAGCCATCTCGCTCGTCTGCGCATCAAGCCCACCGGGCGCGGTACCGCTTGGCCCAGTTCATCGCCGGCTCCTCGACGAGGTAGTACGTCGCCGCCGACACCACCAGCGCCACGGCAAGGACGAGCGCGATGTTGCGAAGCATGCCCGGCACGGTGTCACCCGCCATCAGTCCCCAGCGGCCCAGCAGCAGTAGCAGCGGGAAATGCCACAGATAGAGCGACAGCGAGACCTTGCCGATGAACCGCAGCGGAGCGGTGTCGAGCACTCGGGCGATCAAGGTGGCCTCACCACGAGCCAACGGCGCCACGATGATCAGGATCACCAGCCCGCAGGCGACCGCGATCGCGCTCGTGGCATACGGGTTGAGCGTCGCGATCAGCAGCAGGGACACGACGAGCACGGGTAGCAGCGCGAGCCCACTGTACAACCGTGCCCTTCGGCTCAGACTGTCGCGCAACGACTTTCGCTCCATCGCGACGACGACGATGGCCGCGAGCATGCCGAACGCGAACGTATCCGCGTTGGTCAGGAAGCACTTGGTGAACACGGCCACCCAGTTGTCCCCCCACTGGATGACGTTGAAGTCGGTGAGCCCCGATGCCTTGATCGCCAGCGGAATGAACGCCCGTCCCACGAACCCGATGACGATCAGGATCAGCGGCGCGAGCAACGCCAACGCGAACGGTCGCACCGCCGTTCGCCTGCGCAACGTGAACGTCAGCGCGCCGAGAATCGGAAGCGAGGTGTAGAACGCGTACTCCAGCGTCAGCGACCACGACGGGTTCAGGCCGGTCTGGAAGTACGCCGGAATGTAGGACTGCATGAGCGTCAGGTTCGCGATCAGCTGCCACGGATCGGTGATCATGCCTGCGCCGTTGTCGGTGCCGGGCGTCTGCATCGAGGCGTTATCGATGTAGGCCGTCTGCAGCGCGTAGTTGACCAGCAGGAAGATCACCAGGTAGCCGGGCAGGATCCGGGCGAGGCGATGCAGGGCGAAGTTCCTGGTGCTCGGCAGCTGCGCCGACCCCCGCTCCTCGACGAGGTTGCGGACGTAGGGCAGAAACAGCAGGAAGCCGCTCAATGCGTAGAAGAAGATCAGCGACAGTCCGAGAAGATTCACATACCAGGTGGCCGCGGTGTCCGGCGAGTAGTGCACGGCCACGTGCATGATCGCCACCCCGAGGCACGACAGTCCCCGCGCGCCGTCGAGGCCGATGATCCGCGACCGCATGCCCGCGACGCCCAGCTGCGCGGGCGTCGACGCGGTGCGCGGTTCGGTGGTCACTGACCCTCCTCCATCATGGCGCCGTCCTCGGTCACTTCCGCTTCACTCGGGTCCACCAGCGGTTCCTCGGTCGGAGGCTGCGCCGGGGCGGTCGCCGCACAGCTGTTGACCGCGGGCAGTCCCGCGAACCGCTCACCGATCCACCCGAAAGTCCTCGACACATCGAGATCGTTGTGAGTCTTGTCGGGCTGGAACTGGATGTCGATGACATCGCCCATGCCGCACGCGGCGGCGAGCGCGCGGTCGGTCCACGGCCCGGGGAGCAACTCGTCCCTGCCGCCGTAGATCACGAGCATCGGCGCGACGGCGGGGCGCTGCGGCAGGCTGCGCGCCCGCAGCAGTCCCTCCAGTTTGGCAACCGCCTCCGGGGTTGCCGGTCGCAGATCGTCGGGCGTCACCTTGTCCAGCGCCGCGACACGTGCTGCGGCGCGGGCGCCGTCACACGACGACAGCGAATCCCACTTCTCGGCCACTGTTCCGCGGCGGTAGTCGTCGAGGTTGAAGTCGGGCTGCTCTTTCGCCAGCGTCGCGAGCATCAGTTGCAGCGCTGCTTGTTGCTGCTTGGTCAGCGTGCCCGCGGCCGCGTCGAAGGCGAAACCGGTGAGGTCGGTCGGCGGCGCGAGGCTGACGGTACCCAGCAGCGCCAGGCCCGCGCCGTACACGGGAGTCAGTTCGTTCGCCGCCCAGACCGCCTGTCCGCCCTGCGAGAGGCCGACGCCGACCCACCGGTCCGAGACGTCGGGCACCAGGCGACGAGTGGCCCTCATCGCGTCGATCACGTTGTTACCGGCCGAGATCGGATCCAGGTACGGGTGGTGCGAGTCGTCGACGCCCAGCCCCTGATAGTCGGGCACGGTGACCACGTAGCGCGCATTGACCAGCGCCACGATGGTCGACGACGCGCCGAGCAGGGTCGGGGAGGCCGACGGGGCGCACTCGGCGCTGATACCGGTGGTGGGGTGGCCGTAGACGACCACCGGCCAGCCGCCGGGCGGTGGCGGTCCCGTCGGCACGAAGACCGTTCCGCTGACGCGGGTGCGGCTGCCGTCGACTCCCGAGGTGGAGGTGTACTCCATGCGGGCCGCGATCGACGTCATCGAGCGCAGCCGCAGGTCGACGGTCGGCAGCGTGCGGGCCGCCACCAGCGCGCCGGGGTCGGATCCGGCTCCTGTGGTGTCGGGCCGCAGGTCGACACCGATGTCCCCCGACGGTTTCGGCGGCCGATTCTCGGAGGTGCAGCCGGGAATCAGGAGACCCAAGGCCAGCAGGGCACACAGAGCGGCCTGCGGCCTGCGGCGTCTGGTCATCGGTTGGGGTCCGTCAGGGTTTCATCGACGATGCGGACGATCTCTGATCGCGCCAGCAGCCGGCCCCGCACGAGTCCATGCGCGATCACCAGCAGGGAGCTCAGCACGAGGCCCAAGGCCGCGCCCTCGAGGACCTTCTGCCACATCGACCCTTGGCGCTGCGCAAACCCCGCGTCTCCGACCTTCGCGAGTTCGGTGTCGGCGGTCTCGACGGCCGCCATCTGGCGCGACAGGACGACCATGTTGTCGGCTACCGCGTCGGCGGTCTCGCGGGTGAGTTCTCGATCCGTGCCGGTCACCGTGAGGTCCAGCAGCACGGGCGTCGAGGGAGTGACGGCGATACGAGCCGCAAGCGCGTCGGACGTCTCGAGAAGTCCGAGTTGCTCAATGGTCCGGGTGGTGACATGGCCGCTGCGTGCCAGCTGCACGAACGTCGGCGCACGCAGCGCCGCGTTCGCCTGGCCGTAGTACGCGTCAATGGTCGTCGCGTTGCCCGGGGTCACGATCAGCAGTTTGGTTCCCGACTGGTACATCGGCGGGGCGGTCTGCCAAACCAGAAACCCGACACCTGCGGAAAGCATTGTGCCGCAGAGGATGACCAGCCATCCACTGAGCATGATCTGCAGATAGTCACGTATTCGCGGAACGGCAGCAGGTACTTTCACGTCGCCCCCACACATACGTCGCCGAGTTGTTGGCCGTCGAACCTGGCCAGCAGCCAGCTCAGCGCGCTCCCGATGACCTGGTCGTTGACCGGCTTGCTGTCACCGATGCGTCGCATCACCTCGACCGGATCGCCCTCCGCGCACGCTCTGACCACCGCGCGGTCGATACCCGCGGCAGGCACCACGGCATCGTCGGTGCCGTAGATGACAAGCACGGGAACCGATCCGGGAGCGGGCGGGCCGGTGGGCACTGCGGCGTCGCCGAGCCGCCGTCGCAGATCGTCGGTCGCGCCGGCATCGCGGGGACGGAAGTCATCGCGCGGGATCTCGGTCAGGAGCCGCAGCGCCTCGTTCGGGTTGCGCGGCGCGCAGTCGGTCACGGTGGCCCAGCGTTCGGTCGCCAGGCCGGTCCGGTACGCGTCCAGATCGAAGCCCGGTGAGGTGTTGGCCAGACTCTGCAGAGCCAGCATGTACAGCCTCGACTGCTCGCCAGGAGCCAGTGTGCCCGCCGCCGCCGCGTCGACCAACGGAGTCAAATCCGCATAGGGCGAAACGGCAACGGAGCCAACCATTTCCAGACCGGCACCATAGGTCGGGGCGCGCTCGGCCGCTGCCCACGCCGCCAAGCCGCCCTCGCCGACGCCGAATGCAGCCCAGCGGGTGCCCGCCGACGGCAACACCCGGCGCGCCGCACGCGCCGCGTCGATCATGTTGTTGCCCAGCGCCGCACTGTCGACCACCGAATGAGGCTGGCCTTCGATGCCCAGGCCCTGGAAGTCGGACAGCACGACGACATATCCACGGTTCAGGAAGGTGGTCATCTGTCCGGCGTAGCCCAGGAAGTCTCCGACCAACGAAGGCGCACATTTGGGTTGCACGCCGATCATCTCGTGGCCGAACGACACGACGGGCCATCCCCCTGCCGGGGGTTGGCCAGGCGGAACGGCGACCAGGCCCGACACCTCAGTCGGTGTTCCCGCCGCGCCGGACGTCGACCGGTAGACGATCCGTACGGCGGTGGAGTTGGAGTTGTCAAAGGAGGCGTTACCGCTGACGGGCTCGACGCGAACCAGTGAGCCCGGCCCGTCGTCGGTCAGGTCCGGCGGCGGAAGTACCGGCGCCCCTTCGAAAGTCGGCGTCAGTTCGCGCGAAGGCCGCTCGTAGTCCGGAGCGTATGTCGGGACGCCGCCAGAGCAAGCGGACAGCGCCGCGACCACCGCGGCGAAGGCGACGCAGGCGCGCCACCCCATCCGCGAGGAGCGCAGAAGGTCCGACACGCTCAGGTGGTCCCGTGCCGGGATCGCAAGGGCTGGTGAGGTCCTGCGCTGCCGACCAGTCCGCCTTCGGAGATGACCGACGTGTCGTCGTCACTGTTCCCGCGACCGCGGCCGTTCCCTTCGGATGCCGACCCCGGCGAGGCATCCCGCCCCCCGGTGCGGCCCTGGCCCGACGACTGACCCATCCGGTTCTCGAACGTCGCCACGGTGCCCAGGATGGAAACCGTCGCCCCGCGAAGCCGCTGCAGCGCCCGGCGCAGTGCGGTACTGGTGGTGCCCCGGATTCGGGCCAACAGCAGCGCCCCGTCCGACAGTGCACCGATGACGGCGGCGTCGGAGTAGTCGTCGAGCGGCGGGGTGTCGATGACGACGTAGTCGAATCCCTGTGTCAGCTCCTCGAGTAGGCGTCCGGCACGATCGGTGGCCCACAGCGCGCTGGGCCGCGGCGGGCGCGGCCCGGCAGGCAGGACGGCGATCGTCTGCTCTCCGACGGGAACCTGACCGAGCAGCCCGTCGCGCGCGCCGTGCTCACCGGACAGGGCCGTGGACAGTCCCCGCGCGTTGGCCGAATCGCGCATCGGACCGCTCAGCGGCAGCCGTTCGGCCAGTGTCGGGTTGCGCAGATCGCCGTCGACGAGGACCACCGACTTGCCTGTCTCGGCCAACGCCGCGGCCAGGTCGATGGCAACCGTGGTGCGTCCGTCGCCGCGCGAGGGACTGGTCACGGCAATCACCTCGGGTGGCCGCTGGTTCTTTGCTGTGGAGACGAATCGCAAATTGGTGCGCAGTTCGCGGATCCGGTCGGCGTACGCGCTGTCGGCGTCCAGATCGACCACGGCCGCCTTGGCGCGCGCACGGTCGGCCGGCAAACCCGCGATCACCGTCGTGCCGACGGCGTTCTCGACCGAATCACGGCCCCGCAGTCGCTTGTCGATGACACCGGTCAGGATCGCGGCGAGAATCCCGAGCACCAGACCGGCAAGCGCGCCTAGTGCCACGCGCAACGGCCAGCCGAAGCCGGCGGGCGCCGTCGGATAGCCGGCCTCGTCGACGACGACCGCGCCTGCGGCCGGGGAACCGCCGCGCCGCGAGGTCTCCAACTCGCTGACCAGATTGACCAACTGGCCCGCGACCGCATTGGCATACGTCTGCGCCTGAACGGGGTCAGGATCGGTGACAGTCACCGTGAAAAGCACCGTCTTCGGCGCCGCGACTGCGGTGATCTTCTCCCGCAATTCATCGGCGGATATGGGTGCCTTCAATTGGTCGACGGCACGCGCGGCGACCTGTTCGCTGGTGGCCAGTGAGGCGTAAGAATTGGCGCGGTCGACCGAGAACAAGTTGTTCTGGTACGCCTCGGTTGCCGTCGAGCCATTCTGCGTCGCCACGAAAAGTGTCGCCGTGGACTCGTATTCGCGCGTCTGGAACTGCCATGTCGCGTAGCCGATCGCGCTACCGACGACGGTGAGGACCACGATGACCCACCAGTACCTGGCGAATATGCGCAGGTATTCCCTGATCTCCAAAGTCGTCTCCCCTTGTGAGTCGGTTTGCAACGAATGACAGGTTAGCGGCCGAGAACCATGTGGCCCGAGTCGACACGGTCGCCCGGCGGGTTTGAGCTTAGCTGGCGAAGCTGAGAACATAACCATCGTGAACACCCGCGGCGAGATGATCCGCACTTTGATGGTGTCCCTGGCGATCCTCGTCGTGGTTCCCGCGATCGCGTGGGTCGCGTTGTCGTTCGGCCAGCTCGCGATGCTCGGGGTGGTCGGGCTGATCGGTGTCGCTGTCGCCGTCTATATCGGTCTACGGCATCCGCTCTGGCTGTTCTGGTTCCTGGCGTTCGTCGTCGGTGCCTTGCCCTTCGGCCAGTTTCCCGGCGTCAACCTGCCGCTCTACCTGCCGCTGGCGTTCGGCGCGCTGGTCGCCATCTATGTGCACCCTCGGCTGGCGCGACCCACGCATCCGATCGAGATGGCGGTCTGGGCGCTGCTGCTGACGTCGGTGGCGTCGGTGCTGGTCACCAGCCACACGCTGATCAGCGCGATCATGATCGTGCGGTGGGGCATCGTCACGCTCGTCGCCGTGGCGCTGATCCAGCTGTCGAACGAGCACCTCGCCAAGTTCGGGCGGATCTTCGTCTACGGTTCGGTGCTGAACGCACTTTTCGGCTTGTACATGGTCGCGTTCGACCCGGCCCAGACCGCGTTCCGCTACCTACGGATCTTCGGGTACGCCGCCGAACTGACCTCACCGCGATTCGCGTATTCGCAAGGCGGCGCGACGCAACTGATCCGTCTCGGCGGCACGTCGGTGGACCCCAACGGCGAGGGCATCGCGTTGGTCGTGGCCCTGGCGGTGGCTCTCATCCTCTTCGCGGGCTGGCGGCGCGTGTGCATCACCGCGATCATCGGCGTCGCCTTGCTGCTCACTCTCAGCCGCGCCAGCATCTTCAGCGCGGTCGTCGGTGTCATTCTGGTGCTGATCTTCCACCGGATGCGCACCCGCGACCGGATGCTGGGCTTGGGCGGGCTTGCCGCCCTGGTCGTCGTCGGGTTCCTCACGCCGTCGATTCGGACCCGCTTCCTGAGCGCGTTCGCCAGCGACGACCGCGGGGCCAACGACCGCGTGGCGTCCCTTCGCGACTTCCCCCACCAGATGTCGGGGCACTGGTTGTTCGGACTGGGCTGGGATCGCCCGGAGTTCACGGACGGCAACTACGCATTCCTTCTCAACCACGTCTCCAATGCGCCGCTGCTAACCGTTTATCGCGGCGGCATTTTCGCCGGCCTCGCCTTCCTTGCGGTGATGATCGTCGGCTGCGTGTACGCGTATCGCGCCATCCGCTCCGACTCGTTCCCGTTCGCGCTCTACGGCGGAATATTCATCGGCTTTTGCCTTGTCGCCCTTCAGCTTGACCATCCCGTCGGCGGAAGCCCGCCGTCGGTGCTCAAATTCGCGATTTTCTTGGCGTTCCTCGTCTATATGGATCGCGCCAAAAATGATGGCATGCGACACGTGACGTCCGATGCCCGGGAAAAGGCTGTCGCTGCGGCAAACTGAGTGCGCATTTCGCGTAATCACACGCGAATATTTGGCCAACCGGAGGTCACTCGTGCGCGCCGTACGCAGTTCGAGGTTTCGCCGTTTCACCACAATAATTGTCGCTCTCGTCAGCGGAATTGCCTGCGCGGCAGGAATTGCGCTGGTGCTTCCTTCGGAATCGCCGCGAAAAGTCATCGTGGAGCAGAGCGCAAACATCAATCCCCTTCCGACGACGATCGGCATCGCCGATGCCGACATCTACGGAATGTCTGCCGCCGACGTCGACAGGACGTTGCAGGCGATGGGCAACACGAACGTCAAGACGGTTCGCCTGATGATCCCCTGGGCCGGCGTCGAACCGCTCAAGGGACAACTCAATTGGGCCATGGTCGACAAGACGGTGAATGCGGCCGCCGCGCGCGGCATGTCGATCCTGGGCTTCATCAATTCGACTCCGGCATGGGCGGTGGGGTCCGGCGGCATGCCCATCAGCGGCAGGCCCGCCTCGCCGGCCGTATACGGGGAGTTCGCCGCCAAAGTCGCGACCCGATACAAGGGCAAGATCTCCGCCTACGAGATCTGGAACGAGCCGAACTCGGCCCAGTTCTACACTCCGACACCCGATCCCGCCGGCTACACCCAGCTGCTACGGGAGGCGTACCCACGGATCAAGGCCGTCGACTCCAGTGCCACGGTCATCGGCGGCGTGGTCGGCTCGGTGGTCGACTGGGGCAACTTCACCATGAACCCGGTGCGGTTCGTCCAGGGCATGTACGACGCGGGCGCGGGAGACTTCATGGATGCGCTGTCGTTCCACCCCTACCACTACCACCTGAAGTTCTCCGACGGTGTCCCCGTTGTCAATTCGCCGGCGCAGCAGCTGATGGACATGCGTCAGATCATGGTGGCCAACGGCGACTCCGCCAAGAAGATCTGGGCGACGGAGTACGGGCAGCCCACCTCCGTCGTCGACGAGGCCGGCCAGACCGCTTTCCTCAAAGAGATGTGGACCAAGTGGCAGGAGCTGCCTTACACCGGGCCGCTGTATCTGTACACCACCCGGGATCGCAAGTCCGGAAGCACGACCGACCAGGACACGTTCGGGTTGTTGCGCACGAACTGGACGTCCAAGCCCGCGCAGCAGGCCCTGCAGTTCGCCATTCCCGCCGGCCCGGCCAAGTCGCCGGAGTTCGGACGCTTCGCCGCGGTGACCGACTCAGCGCACGGCACGGTACTCAGCCCCGTCTTCCGGGCCATGCCGACGGTCTGGGCCCAGGTGCGTACCGTCAACACCCTGTTCGAGACGCCGTCGGGGATGAAGTCGTCGCCCCGGCCTGTCGCGGCGGTCGCGTTGGCCCGCAAGGGGATTCCGACGACGCCTTTCGCCAACGGCTGGCAGGACTTCGATGCCGCGAACGACTTCCGGGTCTGGTGGTCGGAGGCGACGGGTGCGCACTGGGCGAGCGTCGGCTTCGCCCAGGCGTGGCGGCCCGAGCTGGGGCTGGCGACCAGCGACGAGACCTACGTCAACGGAATGAACCGGGTGAACTTCCAGCGCGGCTACATCACGTGGCAGCCGTGGATCGGTTTCAAGGTCTACGTCACTTGAGTTCAGGCGCCGGTCCTGCGGCGCCGGGCGCCGGCTTCCTGGGCCGGTACAGCGCGATCGAGAAGCAGATGAGCAGCAGCGCGTCGGTGACCGACGTCGAGATCGCCGCACCGACGGCACCGGCGAACGACAGCGCGGCGACCAGACCGAACTTCACCGGAACCAGGGCGAACGCCGCCGTGAGCCGGAACAGGTCGCGCCGTTGCGTGGTGAGGACGACCTGGAACACCGACACGACGACGCGCAGCGCGGCGAAGATCGACATGATCATCATCGCGACCGCCAGTTCCCTTGCCGTCGGCCAGAAGAACATCACCAGCCCGACGGTGAGCACCAGGGTGCCGCCCGCGGCAGCCAGAAGCAGGGTCAGTCGCAGTCGCGGTCCCGCGGAGACGTCGCCGTCGGCGTTGCGCAGCTTCTCGTGAAAGCTCATGCCGAAGGACTGGCCCAGTGCCGCGACCGCGGCGCACACCACCCACGTCAGGGTGTAGTAGCCGACGGTGGTGGTGTTGGTGAGCACGCCGAGCAGCAGCACGTCGCCCTGCAGATACAGTGCGGTGCCCAGTAGTTCGCCCGTCAGGGCCGCCATGAGTCGCGGGTTGCCCGGCAGCCCGGGTCGATGTCCGCGCACGGCCCTGGCCGCGAGCGCGACGATGACCACGTAGGGGGTGCAGTAGAGCAGGCTGGCGGTGGTCAGCGACGGATCCGGCGCGAGGAACAGGTACGCCGTGCCGATGCCGACTCCGGTGGCCTGCCTGGCCGTGTCCATCCGCCAGAACAGATGCGGATGACCGTCGCGGGCGACGCGGCTCTTGAGCACGTTCAGAGTGATCTCGCCGCCGGCGACGATGATCCCGAACCCGGCCACGTAGCTGACCGTGAGCAGCAGCAGGCCCGCCGTGATCAGCGTCACCCCGAGCAGAAAACGCGCCGTCCGTTCCGCGAGAAACCGATCTTCGGACTCGCGGATCGCCCGCACCGAGAACGGATTGTCCAGTGACGGCCCGACGATCGCGTTGAGCGCGACGGCCATGCCGTAGAGGCCGTAGTCGCTGATGCCGACGTGCCCGATCAGGGCCGTGGCCCACAGCAGGCCGAGTCCCCGGGTCCCGTAGATCCAGAACATCGACACAAGGGTTTTGGCGACGTTCCCGAGGTTGCGCGGCACCGCGTCCGTCATGTCGACGCTTCGACCGTGCCCGCCAGCAATTTCGTCCACGCGGCCGCGAAGGCTTGCGCCGTGCTGACGTCGGAGCGGGCGTGCCGGCACCGTTCGGCGTTGTCGCCGATGCGGGTGAGCCGCGCTTGGTCGTCGACCAGTTCTACGATCGCGGCGGACAGGTCGCGCGCGGCCGCCCCGGGCCGGTCGGTGTCGGCGCGCACCACGACGGCTCCACTGGCCTCGTCGAGTTCGGCCAACGAACCATAAGCGGTGCACACCACGGGAGTTCGGTAGGCCATCGCGTTGGCCACCGCACCCGAGGCGGGATAGGTCTCGGCGTACCAGTGCCTCTTGTTGTACGGAATGACGATCGCGCGCACCGACTCGAAGAACGCGTCCTCGTCGCGGCCCTCGACCGGACCGACGATCTCGACGCCGTCCGCGCTGGGCAGGTGTTCGGTGCCGCGGCCCGCCACGCGTACCGTCATGTCGGGTGGCAGCAGCTTGCGGATGGCGGCGATCAGCTCGAAACCCTTGCCGCGGTAGACGTGCCCGAAGAAGCCGATGGCCCTCGGCCGGGACTGCGCGGGCAGGATGTCCGGCCTGGGCTTGACCAGGTGTGGTACGTAGACGACGTTGGCGCCGGGGTAGGTGATGGTGATCGAGCGCGACCCGATCTTGCTCAGCGCGAACAGCATTCGATGCCCGTTGACCGCTCCCTCGAGCACCCGCGACACGGGTCGCAGCGGGTAGTGCAGGCCGTGCATCAGCAGACGGTGGTGGGCGACGAAGCGGGTGCGGGCGGGCCACCAGATACCCTGCGGCGGATCGTGGATGGTCGCCGTGACCGGAACTCCGGCCAGTCCGGCGGTGGCCCAGAACGCCGACACCCCGCCCGCGGCCAGTTCGGCGTGCACCAGCACGCGCCCCGGTGGTGCCTGTTCGACGGCTGCGGCCACGGCCTTGCGGTGTCTGCCGATGTCGCGCACCCCGTCGACCCCGGGTCCGCCCGTGCGTACTTCGACCACCTCGCCGAAGTAGGGCCGTACCGCGCGCGCGAAGTACTCGGAGTAGTCGCCCACGGCGGTCTGCCCTTCGGCCGGGCCGACGAAGACCAGCCGAAAATCCTTCAGAGAGTCGGACATCGGAGTCGCTATGTACCGCTGTCCGCGCGCGGCGGGACCGCGTCCGGGTTGCGCTTGGCGTATGGCTTGGCTGGATTTCCGCACACCACCGCCAACTCGTCGACGTCGCGGATGACCAGCGAGTGGGCGGCCACGACGGCGCCGCGGTGGACGAGGCTGGGCAGCGTCATGGCCCGGTTGCCGATGTATACGTAATCCTCGACGACGGTAGGGATCGGCACCGGCAGGAAGTCCGGATGGTTGATGTCGTGGCCACCGCCGAGCAGATGCACATCCCTTTCGATGGTGACATGGTCGCCGATCCACAGCCCGCCGCGCGCGTCGAGCAGACACCGGCTCCCGACGGTCGTGTTGTTGCCCAACGTCAAGAACTCGATGCTGAGCACTTTGGTGCCCCGGCTGATGACACAGTTGCGGCCGATGTGCGCGCCGAGCAGCCGCAGATAACCCTGGCGCGCCGCCTGCACCGGAATATGGGTGACGATCATGTTGTAGCCCAGTTCGCCCAGATAGTTGCGCAGCTTGCGCTTGAACCCCATCCCCTCCTGGAGGATGTCCACCACATGGCCGTCCGGCCCGAACACCCATTCCGGCGGCGGTGGGATCTTCAACGTAGGCGCAGCGGCGAGCTTGCGAGCCACGTCCTGCGGGTCAGCGGTGTCGGGTTCTACAGTCACCGAGGATGCTCCTGTTCGTTGCGGCCGACTAACAATAGCGTCGAAGTTCTAGGTACGAGCACCGCCTCAGGGGTCCGCAGGATTTGCCAGCATGTTCGACCACACGGCGGCGTATGCCGCGGCGGTCCGTGCCGCCGACCGTTCCTGGCGCGTGCGATCGGCGTTCTCGCCGAGCTGCGCCACCCGCGCGTCGTCGTTGACCAGCGCGGTGATCTCGGCCGAGAAGCCGGCGGGCAGCGCGCGGGGATCTGCGCCGAACATCGGCACCACCACGGCCCCGGTCTGCTCGTCGAATTCGGCAAGCGAGCCGTAGCCCGTGCACACGATCGGGGTGCGGTAGGCGAAGGCGTGCGCGGCCACCGACGACGCGGGATATGTGTCGGCGTAGAAATGCCGCTTCCCGTAGGGGATCACGATCGCGCGCACCGATTCGAAGAACGCATCCTCCTGCGCGCCGTCCACCGGGCCGACGATCTCCACCCCGTCGGCCTGCGGCAGCATCTCGGTACCGCGGCCCGCGACCCTGATCAGAATATCGTCGGGGAGCTCTTTCCTGATGCGTGCGATCTGCTCGAATCCCTTGCCGCGGTAGACGAATCCGAAGAAGCCGATCGCCTTGGGCCGCAAGTGTGCCGGCTTGATCACGGGGCGCTCGCGCACCAGGTACGGGATGTAGACGGTCTTGGTCTTCGGGAACGTCATCTCGATGGACAGCCGGCCAATCTCGCTGAGCGCGAAGATCGTTCGCCGACCGTTGGCCGCGCCCTCGATCGCCCGTGAGACCGGCCGCAGCGGGTAGTGCAGTCCGTGCATCAACAACCGGTGCCCGGCAAGGTACTTCGTTCGGGCCGGCCACCAGATGCCCTGGGGTGGATCATGCACCGTCGCGGTGACGGGCACTTTGCCCAGCCCCACCGTGGACCAGAACGGCGCGATGCCGCCGGCGGCCAGCTCGGCATGCACCAGCACGCGCCCGGGCGGACCCACGGCGACATGCTCGGCGACCGCCTTGCGGTGCTGCCAGACACTGCGGGCGGTTTCGCCGCCTGGGCCCAGCGTGCGCCGCTGGACGATCTCGCCGAAGTAGGGCTGCAGATGGTGCAGCAGGTCCTCGGAGTAGTCGCCCACCGCGGTTTGACCGTCGGCGGGACCGACGAAAACCAGCCGGTATTTCTTGAGATCGACGATGCTCACCAGAACGGCGCGCGGAACCTGCCGCTGTACTGCAGAGCGCCGGGGCTGCGTTTGGCGATCACCTTCGCCGGATTGCCGCCGACCACCTCGAGTTCGCCGACGTCCTTGATCACCACGGCCTGCGCGGCCACGACGGCGCCGCGGCCGATGTGGCACGGCAGGGTCATCGCCCGACTGGCGATCCACACGTAGTCCTCGACCACCGTGGGATTGGGAACGGGCAGGAAATCAGGGTGGTTGATATCGTGACCGCCTCCGAGCATCTGCACGTCGCTGGCCAGAATAACGTTGTCGCCCAACCACAGTCCGGCTCTAGCGTCGAGCATGCAGCGCCCGCCCACGGTCGTGTTGTTGCCGATGGTGAGGAACTCGATGTCCAAAACCGTCGTGCCGCGGTTGACCGCCGCACCCTTGCCGATGGTGGCGCCGAACAGTCGCAGGTACGCGAGGCGGACGTGGTGCGACGGGATGTGGGTGACGAACATGTTGTAGAGCAGTTGCCCGACCCGGTTGCGGGCCTTGCGGAACAGCCCCATGCTCTGCATCCGGTAGTTGGCGACCCTGCCGTCGGGCAGCAGATCGTATGTCGGCGGTGGCGGCAGTTTCAGCGTCGGCGCGGCCGCGACCTTGGCAGCGACGACGTCCGGATCCGTGACGGCCGGCTCTCGACTCACGAAATTCGCTCCTGTTCTAGGTCCGAAACAACCATGGCCTCAACGATATCGGCGAATGTCAGTGACGGCCGCCAGTCGAGCAGTGCCGATGCCTTCGCGGCGTCGCCGACCATAACCGTCCGGTCCGCGGGCCGCAGCAACGCATCGTCGCTTTCGACATATTGTCGCCACTGCGAAACTCCCGCGATGGCGAACGCGGCCTCGACGAATTCGGCGATCGAGTGCGCCGCGCCGGTGGCGACGACGAAGTCGTCACCCTTGCCGTGCAACGCCATTCGGTACATCGCCTCGACGTAGTCGGGCGCCCACCCCCAATCGCGCTTGATGCTCAGATCGCCGAGTACGAGGCGATCTTGGCGGCCCGCGGCGATCGCGGCGACGGCCTTGGTGATCTTGCGAGTGACGAAACGTTCCGGTCGCCGCGGCGACTCGTGGTTGTACAGGATTGCGTTCGTGGCCTCGAGACCCTTGGCCCGGTAAACCTGACACATCATGTGGCCCATGGCTTTTGCCGCGCCGTAGGGTGAGATCGGCTGCACCGGGGTTGCCTCGGTCTGCGGCGAGTCGCCGGCTCCGGCGAAGATCTCACAGGTCGAGGCGTTGACTACGGTGATCTTGCGCCCAGAGCCGTCCTGCACACGTAGGCAGCTGTCCAGCAGGGTCGCCGTGGACAAGGCGTTGACCCGCGCGGTCGATGTCGGGTCCGCCCAGGATGCGGCGACCGAGGACACGGCGGCGAGGTGAAAGACCAGATCGGGCTGCACCTTCTGCACGAGTGCAGCGACGGCGTCGGAATCCAGCAGATCAGTGGTGTGGGGTGTGACGCCCGCGGGCACCGCGCCGGCCCGCGGCGAGGGCACGCCGTGCACCTGATAATCCCGATCGACCAGCAGCTCGGCCAGGTAACGACCGTCCTGGCCCGTCACACCGGTGACCAGCGCCGTGCCGCCGTCACCTGACATCTAGGGCTGCCAAATCGTCGACGGCCGCGTACAGCTTTTCGGAGAAGCGTTCCTCGGTGAACTGTTCCACATGGCGACGGATCTTGTCGGCGTCGAAGGTCGACGCCTCGAACCGGTCCAGCGCCGCGGCGATGGCGTGTGGCTCCGGCTCGTCGAAGTACATGCCGGTGACACCTTCATCGATGGTGTCGAGGAAACCGCCGAACCGCAGCGCGACGCTGGGGCGCCCCCACACGCCCGCCTCGATCGGGGTGAGCCCGTAGTCCTCGAAGCTGGCGGCGATCAGCGCCCGGCAGTTCTTGTAGAGCCACGCCATCTGGCCGTCGGTCAGGTCCGACACCATGCGCACGTTGTCCGTCTTCATTGCCCGCAGCCGGTCGCCGTCGGGACCCCTGCCGACGACCACGAGCTGCCGGTCGGCGCCCGCGAATGCGCGCACGATCACGTCGACGTTCTTGTACGGAAGCAGCCGCGACACGACCAGGTAGAAATCGCCGGGGCCGCCTTCGGAGCCGGAATCCATGCCGGGAACCGGCTCGGTGTCGTAGGTCTGCGACATGGCCACCGGGGCGAACAGTACGTCGGCGTCGATGCCGTAGGTCTCTTTGATGCGGCCCTGGATCAGCGTGGAGATGGCCAAATACTTGTCCGACGCATGTGCCATCCGGCGGTCCCACGCCTTGAGATAGGGCGCGGTCAGCCGCAGCCCCGCCCGCTTGAGGATGTTCGAGTCGTCGCCCAGGTACTTGTCGGACAGATACAGCCACCGGGCGGGCGAATAGCAGTAGATCAATTTGCGCCCGCGGGTGCGGAAGCCGTGTGCCCAGCCGCTGGTGCTCGTCAGCACGATGTCGGCGTCGACGAAAACCGAACGGGCCACCAGCGGAAAGATCGGCAGCGCGGCCCGGTGGTGCTTGCGCGCCAGCGGAATCTTGTTCAGTCCGGACACCCTGATATCCCGGTCAGCAAACTCCGGATAGGTGGTCGACGGCTCGTAGAGCATGGTGTAGATCGGCGCTTCGGGAAACGCCTTGCTCATCGACAGCACGATCTTTTCCGCGCCGCCGAGCTGCGTCAGGTAATCATGGGCAATCGCCACCTTGGGACCGTCGGTCCCGTCGTATTTGCGAGTCCCTTGCACGCGAAAACCCCTTGCGAACGCCGTATTGGTCATTGTCGGTAAATGGCTGAAAGCTGGATCCGGTCCTGGCGGAACCAATTCAACCGCTAATCGGTTCCGGCCACGAGCGAAACTGCTGCCCCACGATACTCGCCGCGGAAACCCGTGCTGACAATCTGTTCGCCCGGCGTGCCGGACGGACACCGCAGGCCGACATCAAAATCACCGTCGCTACGCCGTGGACCAGGTTGTTTCGATATGCGGTTCGGTCGGTTGTCGATCTTTCATCCGGTGCGTCCCGGCCGTCGAACTCTTGTTAAGCAGGGATGCGCCCGGAGCGGGTATAGTGTGGCGTTCAGCAAACTACCACCGGAGTGACTACATGGGAAACGACGACTTCGCCGGCGCGGTGATCAGCCGCAAAGGCCGAGTTGAGTACACGGACGTCGACGCGCTGTGGAAGGGCTACGACAACTTCGTCCGCGAACTCGCGCAACGCGAAGGCGTCGACCGCGTGGCCGAACTCGGGGGCGGCGCGAACCCGATCATCGGTGACGCCGACAAGTGGGGTTTCGCCAATCACCGCGTGGTCATCGACATCTCGGCCGTCGAACTCGACAAGGCGCAGGGCGACCTCGAGACCCGCGTCGCCGACCTGTGCCGGCCGATCAACGACGAGCACAACACCTACGACCTGTTGTTCTCCAAGATGCTGTGTGAGCACTTGCCCGACGCGCGAATGTTCCATCAGAACTGCTTCAACCTGTTGCGTCCGGGTGGCTTGTCGGTGCACTACTTCCCGACGCTGTTCACGTTCCCGTTCGTGGTCAACAAGCTGATGCCGGAAAAGGCGGCGCGCGCGCTGCTCGACAAGGTTCAGCCGGGCCGCCTACAGCTGGGCAATATGGACAAGTTCCCGGCCCACTACCGGTGGACCACCGGCCCGACGAAGCGGGCCATCCGGCGGTTCGAAAGCGTCGGGTTCGAGGTCGAGGAATGGCACGGGGCGTACGGCCATCACTACTACCACGTGGTCAAGCCGCTGGACGCGATCGAACGCGCGAAGTCGCGGTTCCTCATCAAGCACCCGGTGCCCGCGCTCACGAGCTTCGCGGCCGTGGTGTTGCGCAAGCCTGCTTAAGGGGACTTTAAGGCCGTTCGTTAGCATCGACGACCATGACTAGCGTTACCGAGCCGTCGGTCGAGCCCTCCGGTGAACACGAGCCGGACATCCACACCACCGCGGGCAAGTTGGCCGATCTGCGCAAGCGGACCGAGGAGGCCCTGCACCCGGTCGGCGAGGCTGCGGTCGAGAAGGTCCACGCCAAGGGCAAGCTGACCGCGCGAGAGCGGATCCTGGCCCTGCTGGACGAGGATTCATTCGTCGAACTCGACGCGCTGGCACGCCATCGCAGCACCAACTTCGGGCTGGAGGCCAACCGGCCACTCGGCGACGGCGTGGTCACCGGCTACGGCACCATCGACGGCCGCGAAGTGTGCATCTTCAGCCAGGACGCGACCGTCTTCGGCGGCAGCCTGGGCGAGGTGTACGGCGAGAAGATCGTCAAGGTTCAGGAACTCGCGATCAAGACCGGCCGTCCGCTCATCGGCATCAACGACGGCGCGGGCGCGCGCATCCAAGAGGGTGTCGTCTCACTTGGTCTGTACAGCACCATCTTTCACAACAACATCCTGGCCTCGGGCGTCATCCCGCAGATCTCGCTGATCATGGGCGCCGCAGCAGGCGGGCACGTGTACTCCCCCGCCCTCACCGACTTCGTCGTGATGGTCGACCAGACCAGCCAGATGTTCATCACCGGGCCGGACGTCATCAAGACCGTCACCGGCGAAGAGGTGACCATGGAGGAACTCGGGGGCGCGCACACCCACATGGCGAAGTCGGGTCTGGCGCACTACGTCGCCTCCGGCGAACAGGACGCCTTCGACTACGTGCGCGACTTGCTGTCCTACCTGCCGTCGAACAACTACGCCGACCCGCCGCGCTACGCCATGCCCGATACGGCGGGCGCGATCGAGGACAACCTCACCGAGGAAGACCTCGAGCTGGACACGCTGATCCCGGATTCGCCGAACCAGCCGTACGACATGCACGAGGTCATCACGCGCATCCTCGACGACGACGAGTTCCTCGAAGTCCAGGCGGGCTACGCGACCAACATCATCGTCGGCTTCGGACGTGTCGACGGCCGTCCGGTCGGCATCGTCGCCAACCAGCCGACGCAGTTCGCCGGCTGCCTGGACATCAACGCCTCGGAGAAGGCGGCCCGCTTCATCCGCACCTGTGACTGCTTCAACGTCCCGATCGTCATGCTGGTCGACGTTCCCGGCTTCCTGCCCGGCACCGAGCAGGAATACAACGGCATCATCCGGCGGGGCGCCAAGCTGCTGTACGCCTACGGTGAGGCGACCGTCGCCAAGGTCACCGTCATCACCCGTAAGGCCTACGGCGGCGCGTACTGCGTGATGGGGTCCAAGGAGATGGGGGCCGACGTCAACGTCGCGTGGCCGACGGCTCAGATCGCGGTGATGGGCGCTTCGGGTGCGGTGGGCTTCGTCTACCGGTCCAAGCTCAAAGAGGCGGCCAAGAACGGCGACGACGTCGACGGGCTGCGACTGCAACTTCAGCAGGAGTACGAGGACACGTTGGTCAACCCGTACATCGCCGCCGAACGCGGTTACGTCGACGCGGTGATCCCGCCGTCGCACACCCGCGGCTACGTGGGCACCGCGCTGCGCCTGCTGGAGCGCAAGATCACGCAGATGCCGCCGAAGAAGCACGGGAACATCCCACTGTGAGCGGGGCGAACAATCCGGCACCTGTGAGCGAGGCACCTGTGAGCGAGCCACTTGAGGCCGACGAGCGGCCGAGCCAGGCACACGACCCCCATATCCAGGTCGTCAAGGGCAAACCGACCGACGACGAGCTGGCCGCGGTCATCGCGGTGCTCGCCGCCTCCTCGGGGACTCCGCCGGAGCCGCGAGAACAGGAAGTGAACCTGTGGGGCCACCCGGTCGACCGGTTGCGCTACGCGACGTTCAGCTGGCAGAAGGTGACCCTGGTCGAACGGACGCACATGCGCAAATGACGCGGTTCGTTCTCGCGTCGGCTTCTTCCGGCCGTCGGAAAGTGTTGCGCCAGGCTGGAATTGAACCACTTGTCATCGTCTCCGGTGTCGACGAGGATGCCGTGATGGCGCGGCTGCATCCAAATGCCACGCCGCCAGAGGTGACGACCGCGCTGGCCACGGCCAAGGCCGACGCCGTCATCGCAGATCTCGATACCGACGTCGCCGCCGACTGTGTCGTCATCGCCTGCGACTCGATGCTCTTGCGCGACGGCGCACTGCTCGGCAAGCCGGCCTCGGTCGATGCGGCCCGACTCGGTTGGGAGCAGATGGCGGGGAGCGCCGGCAAGCTCTATACCGGCCACTGCTTGATTCGATTGCGGGACAACAAGATCGCGTTCCGCGATACCGGGGCCATCCACACGACGGTGCAGTTCGGGGTCCCGGCGCCGGGCGATCTCGACGCGTATCTGGCCAGCGGCGAACCCACCGCGGTGGCAGGTGGGTTCACGCTCGACGGGCTGGGCGGGTGGTTCGTCAACGGCGTCAACGGCGACCCGTCGGCAGTGATCGGAATCAGCCTTCCCCTGACGCGCGCACTGCTCGAGCGTGCGGGGTTGTCGTTGGCACACCTCTGGACGAGCAATGCCGTGCCGCCCTCCGATCACGGGTGATTGCTGGCCAAAGTGGCATACAGCGTTGCTGGCGCAAATTTCTTCACTTTGCGCATTACCTCAAGATCGGCGCTAGTAGGACCCCGCTGACGCTGCGCTCAGGAGGGCGCCCGCCGAACGATATCCGCACCGACGGACAACCCACCGCGAGGCAAATGAAATTGGAGCAGCGGCATGTGGGTGCGCCGCGCTGCATTCTTTACCGCCGTAAATAATGTTGATCACCAGCGTATTTGTCCCGAGTCTAGGGCCGACGGCCTGCTCGCCGACGGTGGCGGCATTCCGATTTCATGATCGTCGGTGAACGCAGCGGGAATCTCGCGCAAATTGACGGACAGAAAAGAACACGCGGCTTATTCGCAGATATTGCGATATTGGCTGTAATGATGCGATTATCTTTGCTACTGAGAAGCACGGAATTCACAGCGCGTACCCGACCGGCACGCCGGGGAAGGAAGTTCGATGGGCGGCAAGCACTACACGCAACGTAAGCACCCGTACCTGGTGCACACGGCGGTGGCCATCGGCGCCCTCGCCGCCGCCGGCGCCGCCTTCGGGAGCGCGAGTAGCGGGGACACGCCAAGCGGACCGGCGGTAGAGACCAGGCCGTTCTCGCTCGGCGCGTACGCCACCCCGAACAGCTTGTTCGCGGAGGCGGTGCGAGCGTCGAGTCCGCCTCAGCAGCCCTCGCAACTGGCATTCGGCACTGCCGCCTCCTCTGGCGGGGCATCGAGCGCGCCGACGAGTCAGTCGGCGCCCGTTGCCCCGAGCGCGGCGCCGAACACGTCGCTGAACGTCGGTGCCTTCGACTTCATCCGCGACTACTTCACGTACCCCACCCACAACGACGACCCGCCGCTGGCCGGTTTCCCGCACTCGGTGAAGATCTATTACGAGCGGCCGTGGACCATGATCACGACGCCACTGGCGACGGTCTCGGCCGCGCAGGCGGCCAGCGGAGTGGCAATGAACTACGCCGAGGCCGGACTGCTGATCGGCGCCGGACTCAACACCACATGGCAGCGCGCGATGTCGGAGATGTCTGCGGTCAGCCTGCAACAGGATCCTTTCGCCGTCGCCAACGACGTGTTCCGGGTGTTCGTCCGCAACGGCGAAGCGCCGGGTGAACACGGCGGCGTGCTGATCGGAAACGGTGCACCCGGTGCGGCGGGCCAAGACGGCGGCAACGGCGGGATGTTCCTCGGATCCGGCGGCAAGGGCGGCGACGGAGCGGCCGGTCAGGACGGCGGCGACGGCGGAAGCGGCGGGCTGGTCTTCGGCAACGGCGGGCAGGGCGGCAAGGGCGGCGACGTCACCGGCGCAGGCGACGTGGTCGCAGGCGACGGCGGCAAGGGCGGCGCCGCGGGCATGTACATCGGAACCGCAGGCGCCGGTGGCGCGGGCGGCACTGCCACCTCTACGACCGGAAAAGCAGAAGGCGGCACCGGTGGCGCGGGCGGGGATTCCGGCTTCCTCGGCAATGCCGGAGCCGGTGGCGCCGGTGGAACCGCGAATGGCGTCACGGGCGCGACCGGCGGCGACGGCGGCGACGGCGGCAACCACGACCTGCTCCAGGGCAACGGCGGTGCGGGCGGCGTCGGCGGCGACGCGAACACTGCGACCGGTAATGCCACGGCAGGCGACGGCGGCGACGGCGGCCGGACCGGCATCGAAGGCAACAGCGGTCGCGGCGGCAACGGCGGTGACGCGCAAACCGGTTCGGGCGTGGCGACCGGCGGCAACGGCGGCGACGCCGGAGACACCGGTTGGGACGGCAACACACCGGCCACCGGCGGCAGCGGGGACGCCATCGGCGGCCACGGCGGCGACGCTTCTGCAGGCCAGGGCACCGCGATCGGTGGCAACGGCGGCGACGGCGGCAGCTCCGGCTGGGATGGCGACGGCGGCAAGGGCGGCGACGGCGGCGACGCCGAAGTGGTGACATCCGGCGACGCCGTAGGCGGTACCGGCGGCGAGGGCGGAGCCGGCGGATGGCAGGCGCCCAGCGGCCGCGGTGGCCATGGTGGCGACGCCGAGACCGGTAGCGGCACGGCCACCGGCGGCGACGGCGGCGCTGGCGGCGACGGCGTCTTCGGCGTATTCGATGCGCCCGGCGGTATCGGCGGTAAGGGCGGCAACGGAACCTCGCACAACGGCACGGGCGTCGCCGGCAACGGCGGCGACGGCGGAACCGGACAGGGCGGCGGTGCCCACGGTGCCGACGGAGCCGACGGCGCCGGAAGTTCCGGCAGCGGCGACTCGGGCGGCTCCAGCACCGACTGACGGGGTCGGCACGGGCCGGCTCCTAGTTCACGATCGCGGTGCGATGTCGAGTAACCGCTTGGGGTGCATGCCGTCGACCATGCCGACGAACGGCGGGTGAATGCTGTATCCCAGCATCCGGCGAAGGTCTTCGGAAACCGCGTTGACGGTGTCGCGAGGAGTCGACAGGGTGAACGCTTCTTGGGTTCGAAGCCATGGTTCGCAGTACTGCGCAGTGACGGCCAGGCGAGACTGTCCTGAAAGGTTGGCACCGCCGCCGTGCCACAGGGTGCCGACGAAGAACACGCACGAGCCGGGAGGCATCGTCACGCTGACCCGGTGGTCCTGGTCGGTGGCACGACGCTGACTGTTCCATTGGTGACTGCCGGGCAGCACGACGGTGGCGCCGTTGCCTTCGGTGAAAGCATCGATCGCCCAGATAGTGGCGGCACTCAGCGGTGGCCGCGGACGTGGGATGGGATACATGCCGTCGTCGTAGTGCAGTAGCTGCGCCTGCTCGCCGGGGTTGATGTTGATGACCTGCAGCTGGGAGAGCAGGTAATTGGGCATGAGTAGCCGGTCGAGAAGTGCCAGCACTCGCGGGTGCTCGACGAGTACATCGCAGACGCGGGTCTTGGTCAGTACGTTGTACAGCCGCTGAGTACGTTGTCCTTCAAAGGAATTGCGACCCGACTTGCTCAGGAGTGGTTGGACCGCTTCCTTGATCTCCTCGCAGATCGCAGCCGTAATCAAATCTTCCACGATGATGAAGCCGTCGCGTTCGACGGCAACCAGGTCGGCATCCACAACGGCAGGTGCGATGGCGTCTCCGCTGCTGGCGGTGACCTTGAACCGGCCGGCGAGGTCGGATCGCAGGTCGTCGACGGATTCAATGGTGCGGGCGGTAGCAGCACCGGAAGGGTTGTGCGACAAGGGTCGTCCTCTCAACGCTGGGGCAGTCCGACCGCGCCGGACACGAATGCCCAAAGCTGGTCGACGACGGATTCGGCGGGCGGACGAGGCGTCCGCGTGAGACATACCGCGACAACCGCGTTGGTTCCGCCGAGGGTCGCCGCCGCCAGGAACTCCGGATCGCGCTCGTTGGGGAGTTCGCCTGTTCGTTGGGCGTGGGCCATATTGCGGGCGCCGACCTCGGTCAGCTCCTGCAGGTGTCGGGTGTTTGCGGCGGCCACGTCGGCGTCGCCGAAGCCGGCGAGCACGATCGGTGCCACCGGCTCGTCGTAGAGGAAGGACACCCAATCGCGGATGCGCTGCAGCTCACGCTCCGCCCAGGTAGGGGCGTCATAGGTGCGCATCGCCGCCGCATCGCAGAGCCGCTGGTGAAATGCTTCGAGCACCGCGACAAGCAGTCCGGTCCTGGTGGCGAAGTACCGGTAGGGCAACCCCACGCTCACCCCGGCTCGGCGGGCCACCGCCGCCACCTCGAGTTCGCCGGTCTCCGCCAACTCGTCGGTGGCTGCCGACAGCAGCCTGTCCCGTGCGAGAGCACCTCTAGATTTCACCGGCACACTCATGCGATGACTGTAAGTTGAGTTCAACTCAAAGCAAAGTGTCCGAGGCACGACGTACCCGTGGGCTGCGCCTCAGCCGAGTGCCGACCTACATCAAGTCGTTGGCGGGTTTGGCGTCTCGGTTCTCGGCGTACCACGCGACCGTGCGCTCGAGTCCGTCGTCCAGGCTCACCGTCGGCGACCATCCCAGCGCACGCATCTTCGTGATGTCCGCGCAGCGCCGCTTCGTGCCACCCTGCTGCAGTTCTCCGGCTTGGATATCCAGATCGATGCCGACGATCTTGCCGATGCGGGCGGCGAGGTCGCGAATGCTGACCTCTTCGTCGCTGCCGATGTGGTAAATCTCGCGGTGCCCGCCCTTTTCGTACATCGTCAGGATTCCCTGCACGACATCGTCGACGTAGCAGAACGAACGCGTCTCGGTGCCGTCGCCCTGAATTGGAAACGTGCCGTCACCCGCGTCTCTGGCGGCCAGCGCCCGCATGATGAACTGCGGTTCGACGTGCTTCCACCCCATGTTCGGACCGAAGACGTTGTGCGGCCGGAACACCTGCACCTGCCGATAATGGTCCCGGCCGTAGTTGAAAGCGATGAGCTCGCTGACGATCTTCGAACCACCGTAGGAGTAACGGGGATTGAGGCTGTCGGGAAGCATCAGCGGAATCGTCTCGGGAGTCGGTATCACCGCCGGCGTCTGATAGACCTCCGCTGTCGAGGCCACCACCAGATCCGGCACACCGGCCGCGCGGCCGGCGTCGACCACAGCGAGCGCCCCGCGCAACCCGACGTCGAGCACGAGTTCCGGTTGCTTGTAGAAGTTTTCGGTACCGTTGATCGCTGCCAGGTGCATCACCACCGTCGCACCCTTGAACGCACGTTCCAGCGCCTGTTGATCACGCACATCGCAGGTGAACAACTCCACGTCGTCGGCAACCTCGGCGAACCTGCTCGCATCGCCGCGCACCATGGTGTCGACGACGGCGACGTCCCAGCCGTCGGCGACCATGCGCTTGACCAGATAGGCGCCGATGAATCCGCCACCACCGGTGATCACGACCCGCTCAGCCACCGGCGGGCACCCATCCGCTCTTGCCGACCGCGAAATAGGAATCGCCGAGTTCGGACGCGGGAAGGTGGCTGAAGTGGTTCCAGTAGTCGAACACGAACCCACCCGGGCCGATGAATTCGCTGATGGTGCGCGGCGAAATGGTGCCCAACGACGGATGGTTGTTGCCGATCACCACCACCGACGCACCGCTGACGGCATCGCCGAACCGGTTGAACACGCGCTCGTCGGGAAACTCGGAGGCAAGTACCTCCGGCGGCGTGACCGGATCGTAAACGCCGATCTCGGCATCGGGGTGGGCCTTCTTCAACGCGTCGAGCACCTTGACCGACATCGACCCGCGCAGATCGCTGGTCTCCGGCAGTCCCTTGAACGCCATGCCGACGAGATTGATTTTCAGCGGCCCGTCCTTGGCGAGGCCACGCCGGTCGATCTCGCTGCTGATGAAACGGACCGTCTCTTCGGGCTGGCGCTCGTTGACCAACCGGCCCGCCGCGGTCATCTCCAGGTGGACGCCACGCGTGCGGGCGCTCTCCATCAGGATGTGTGGGTCCTTCTCCAGGCAGGGCCCGCCGACCAGACCCGGCATCGGGATGTTGGTGCGGTTGTAGCCGAGTTTGCCCGACGCGATGACCTCATGAGCGCTGACGCCGAACGCATCGCATAGCCGCGCGACTTCGTTGGCGAACGCGAACTGCACGTCGCGGAAGGTGTTGCTGACCAGCTTGATGATCTCGGCGGTCTCGACGCCGGACACCTGCACGATCGAGTTGGTGAGCCGCCGGAACAGCGCGGCGGCGCGATCGGCGACGGCCTGGTCGTCGGCACCGATGATTTGCGGCAACTCACGCAGTTCCTGTAGCGCCTTGCCTTCGAGCGTGCGCTCGGGGCACATCGCGATGTCGAACGACTTGCCGCTGGAGGCCAGCGCGGGCGTGACCACGTCGCGGGTGGTGCCCACCTTCACGGTGGAGCGCAGGATCACCAGCGCGCCGTCGCGCATGTTGGCGGCGATGTCGCGGGCGGCGGCATCGATCATGTCGACGCGGGCGACGCCGTCCGACGACAGCGGTGTGCCCACCGTGATGATGTAGGTGTCGCAAGTGAAGCTGTCGTCGAACGCTGCGACGGCCCGGAGTTTGCCCGACCGGGTCACGCCGGACAGCGCGTCCGGCAGTCCGGTCTCGGTGAAGTGCGGGGTGCCCTCGTTGGTCAGGTCGACGATGTCTTGCCGGGTCTCAACGCCGATCACCGAATTACCTGCTTCGGCGAGCACGGTCGCCAAGGTCAACCCGACATAGCCGAGTCCGACGATTCCGACGTCGTACTTTGCTGGCTCAGACATATCCCTCCGGTTCCAATCTCGAGGAGAAGTTTGCGGCACCGCGTGACGACGATACGTTGCCTGCGTCTATTTCGCGTAATCGACAGCCACATTTTCCACCGCAATCGGAGGGCAGCGTAGCGTTGCCGGCGCCCCGGGAAAAGAGTGTGTTGGTCAACCGCGGATTCCGACCCGGACCAACTCCTCGAACGACCGGTGTGGGCGGCGTTCGGCCCAGTGCACCCTGTTGCTCTCGAAGAGATCGTTGCCCGCTTTGACCGCGACGTCGCGATCCAGCAGGTGTCTGCGGCACTCGGCGATGAACTCCTCGTCGCTGTCGTAGGTCGGAAGGTCGAACAGTGTGGTCAGCGATCCGACCGCCGGACTGGTGCCGATCACCGGTAGCCCCTTGCTGATCGAGTCGAGGATCTTCACCCGCACTCCCCCGCCGGTCTTGATCGGCGCCATCAGAGCACGACAGGTCCTGAAGAAGCCCGGCAGGTCGTCGACGAAGCCCAGATCGCGCACTCCGGCGGGATAGACGGGGTCCTTGGCACCCGGCTTCTTCGGGCCCGCGATGCACAGTTCGGCACCGGGAATGCCTTCGGCAATCTTGGGCCACAGTTCGAGCGCGTACAGGAAGCCCTCCTGGTTCGGAGGCCAGTCGCGCACCCCGACGAACCCGAGCCGCGGGCCCGTCGCCGACACATCGATCTTCTGCGACGGCGGCAGCGTCACATCCAGCCAGCGCGCGTGCGGTTGTCCGTTCGCCCGGTACATCTCGGCTTCTTCGATGTCGTAGGTCCCTACGGCGTCGGCCGCCTTAGCCACCCGGATCTCGTCACGCAGCAGCCTCGGTTCCTCGATGCGGCCGAGCAGGCCACGGGTGGAGAGCCACACTTGCGATTCGGTGTTGATGGTGTTGATCACCAGCCCGCGCTTGCCGAAATGCTTACTGCGCAAGAATGATTCAGCCATGTAACTGTGCTCGGCGACGAACACGTCGGAATCGATGCCGTTGATGGCGGTCACCAACTCGTCGAAGTCGAATCGGGCATGCGCCAGGCTGCGCCGTTTGAGCAGCGATTGGGTGAGCACTTTCGGCTTGTCGACCGGCCGTTTGAACACCCGGGTCAGTGGCAGCCCGCCCGGCACCAAATCGACGGTGGCAGAACCGTCTTCGGCTGAGAGGCAAAGCGCGGCCACGTCGAAGGACTCCGCGGCGAGCCGCATCGCGACCCTCGACAATTCGATGTCGCCGCCGTGCTGGGTGGCGGGGTCCTTTGACAGCAGGAACGTCACCTTGGTCATGGCATGGCCTTTCGGGATCGCAGACGCGTCAGGAGAACAACGGACGGTAGCCGGCGCTGTACTGCAGGGCATCGGGGTCGCGCTTGCTGATGACTTTGGCCGGATTGCCGCCGACGACCTCGCACTCCCCGATGTCGGCCATCACGAACGCCTGGCCCGCGATCACCGCGCCGCGCTTGATGTGCGACGGCAGAATCATTGCGCGACTGGCGATCCACGCGTAGTCCTCGATGACGGTCGGAATGGGCACGAGCGCGAAATCGCGATGATTGATGTCCCGGGTTCCGCCGAGGATGTGCACATCGCTGGCGATCGTGACGTTGTCGCCGATGTAGAGCCCACCCCTGCCGTCGAGCAGGCAGCGCCAACCGACCGCGGTCTCGCTGCCGATGGTGAGGAACTCGATGTCGAACACCTGCGTGCCGCGCATGATCGCGGTTTTCTGGCCGATGTGCGCACCGAACGCGCGCAGGTACCCCTGCCGGATGGTGTGCGAGGGGATGTGCGTGATGATCGCGTTGAAGAACACCGCTGCCAGACGATTGCGCAACCTGCGCCGGGACGTCATGCCGTTGCCCGGCGGCGGCAGCTTCAGGCCGGGCGCCGCCGCCTTCTTGCGAGCGACATCGTCGGCATCGGCGGTCATCGGTTCTCCGGTCACTCGTTTGCTCCCGTGTTCAAATTGCCCACCACCATCGCGGTGAAGACACTTTTCGTAATTTGTCGGTCGCCTCGGTATTTCCGACGGAAATCGCGCTGCTCGACGATACTCGGTGGTACGGCGATCACCGCCTTAGTTCCTACCGCAGAAGGTTTGCGGCAACAAGTTTCCGCCGACGGTGTGCCGCCACATTTCAGCCTGGGTAGGCTCGGGGTGTGCCGCTGCCTGCCGACCCCAGTCCCGCCCTGCAGTCGTATGCCCATCCCGAACGCCTGGTCACCGCCGACTGGTTGTCCGCCAATCTCGGCAGGCCAGGACTGGCGATCGTCGAATCCGACGAAGACGTGCTGCTCTACGACACCGGTCACATCCCCGGCGCGGTGAAGATCGACTGGCACACCGACCTCAACGACCCGAACGTACGCGACTACATCAACGGTGCGCAGTTCGCGGAGTTGATGAACCGCAAGGGCATCTCGCGCGACGACACCGTCGTGATCTATGGCGACAAGAGCAACTGGTGGGCCGCCTACGCCCTATGGGTGTTCACCCTCTTCGGCCACCCAGACGTGCGCCTGCTCGACGGCGGGCGCGACCTGTGGATCTCCGACGGCCGAGACACCTCGCTCGACGTGCCGTCAAAGACGGCGAGCGATTACCCGGTCGTCGAGCGCAACGACGCGCCCATCCGCGCCTTCCGCGAGGACGTGCTGGCGGTGCTGGGCGACCAACCGCTGATCGACGTCCGCTCCCCGCAGGAGTACACGGGCGAGCGCACCCACATGCCCGACTACCCCGAAGAGGGCGCGTTGCGCGGCGGCCACATCCCGACCGCGCAGTCGATCCCGTGGGCCAAGGCAGCACGAGACAACGGCCAGTTCCGCAGCCGCGCGGAACTCGACGAGTTGTACGGCTTCCTTCCGGAGGACGCCAAGACGGTGGTGTACTGCCGCATCGGAGAGCGGTCCAGCCACACCTGGTTCGTGCTGACGCACCTGCTCGGCAAGGAAGGCGTGCGCAACTACGACGGCTCGTGGACCGAGTGGGGCAACGCGGTGCGGGTGCCCGTCGCCGTCGGGTCCGACCCGGGCGAGGCGCCCGGAAGCCCATGAGCATGCCGGCCGCGCTGGCCGAAGTGGTGTCCGACTTCAAGGACGTGCAGGGCCAGGACAAGCTGCAACTGCTGCTCGAGTTCGCCGGTGAGTTGCCGCCACTGCCCGCCGAACTCGAAGAGGCGTCGATGGAACCGGTGCCTGAATGCCAGTCGCCGTTGTTCTTGCACGTCGACGCCGAAGACCGCGAGCACGTGCGGTTGTACTTCAGTGCGCCGCCCGAGGCGCCGACGACCCGCGGCTTCGCATCGATCCTGGCTCAGGGCCTCGACAAGCAGTCCGCCGACGACATCCTGGCCGTACCGGACGACTTTTACAGTGAACTCGGCCTCGCCGCGTTGATCAGCCCGCTGCGGCTACGCGGCATGTCGGCAATGTTGGCTCGGATCAAGAAGCGGCTGCGCTAGCGCCACACGTTCGACTGCGACCCACTCAGAAGGGTGGGGGTTTGTTGCGTTCGGCGACCTGGGTGTCGTTGCGTTGGCGTTCGGCGTCGTTGCGGGCGGCGCGGTCGTGGGCGCGGGTGGTGGTGCGGCGCGGCATCATCAGGGCGCGGTTGGGCCTGGTGTCGCGGATGTCGGTGGCGGTGATCGGTGCGGTGGGGCGGCACAAGCTCGGGAACAGCAGGCGGCTGCCGGGATGGGTGATGTTGGTCTGCCCACTCGGCGAGATCCATTCGACGGTGCCATCGGGTGACTGCTGGTCGCGCCAGCCCCAGAACGTTTTGAGTAGGTGGTGATTGCGATTGGCCGAAGAACGTTTCAGGGGTAGGTGGGCCGCCTGCACTTCGGCAGTTCTGGCTCGCCAGCACGTTTGCGCTCAACGCTGGTCTGAACGTTTCTCTTCGCTCGACGACCGGGCCGGTCGACCACCCTGCAACCCCGACTCGACGGTGAGCGAGCCATCCAGCGGGTCGTAGAGCTGGACGGCGTCGGGAATCGGTGGGACCCACGGGTGGCGGAACCTAGTGAAGAACTCGGTTGTCGGCGGCGGGAATACCGCGTCGACGAAGCAGCCGAGCGCGATGGTGAAGACACGCTCGCCGGTGTGCGGGAAGATCGCGTCCATGTAAATGCTGGAGCCGCATACCGCGCAGAAGCGGTAGTTGATTCCTCCCGGCATGCCTACGGCACCGACGCCGTCGATTTCGAGGCCGTTGTAGCAGCGCGTCTCGCCCGTGATCGACACGACTTGGTCCTCGGGGAACTGCGCCGAAGCGATGAACACGTTCCCCGATCTCCGTTGACAGAAATCGCAGTGGCAAACGTAGACGAGCAGTGGCTCGCCCTCCACCGTGACTTCGACCCGACCGCAGGCGCAGTTAGCGGTTCGCGCTGT
Organism: Mycobacterium deserti; assembly: GCF_025345615.1. Classification (GTDB taxonomy): domain Bacteria; phylum Actinomycetota; class Actinomycetes; order Mycobacteriales; family Mycobacteriaceae; genus Mycobacterium; species Mycobacterium deserti. Next base: position 227,574 of record NZ_JAODWD010000005.1, on the reverse strand, counting down.
CATACGCAACCCCCATCGAGACGCGCGGCGGACGGTGGCCGACCACCTCCGACCGAGCATCTCTTCCCCGCATATTGCCCGATGCGGCAGCATGACCGCATGGAGTTCCCCGAGATCAACGGCTTCGGGCACATCGACCTCACGGTCACCAATGTCGAGCGCAGCGCCCGTTGGTGGGAAGACGTGTTGGGCTTCAAGCTCATCAACACCCGCGAGACGCCTGACTTCAAGCTCTGGAGCGTGATCCACCCGTGCGGGTTCTTCATCGGGCTGATGTCGCACTCGAACCCGGCCAGCGACCGGTTCGACGAACGGGCCGTCGGTCTCGACCACCTCGCGTTGAGGGTCCCCGACCGAGCCGCGCTCGAGGCGTGGGCGCAGCACCTCGATGACCACGGCATCGCACACTCGGGTGTGCTGGAAGAACTGGCGGGCCCAGTCATCGTGTTTCGCGACCCCGACAACATCCAGCTCGAGCTCTGGGCACTCGACGCCGGTCTGGTGCGACCCGGCTTCAACGTCACGCCGATGTCCGAGGCCCCTCCGTCTCCGGCGTAGCGACGGTAACTGGCGTGCCTTGCTCGATGACCGCACGAAGCCGTCATGCGGTCATCAAGCGACTTGGAGAGTTAGTGTTTTCGGCACAGGCATTTGAGGTTCGATGCTTGGGTCGGGCCGTGCGGGTACGGGATCGTGTGGTCGATGTCGCAGACGTGAGCCGCGACGTCGCAGCCCGGGAAGCGGCAGGTCAGATCCCGCGCCCGAATGAACCACGCCAGCACCGCGGTCGGGATGTAGCGCTGCTGCGGTGGCGCGTCGCCGGGATGGATGATCGGCACGATTTTCGTCGCGGTGCCGGTGACCGTCGCGGCGATCACCGGGGCGGGTAACAGCCCGCCGCCGAGCAGCACTGCCGGCGAAGCCGACGCGTTCGACGGGTGCGGTTCGCATGTGGCGGGCTCAGCGGCATGCTCGCCGTCCAATCGGGCGCCGGCCTCCTCGTGCAGGGCCTTCTCGTCGGCGATGACATGCACGACCACCGCACTGGGCTGTTCACCGGCGGCCGCGCAGCCCGGCGACCCGCAACGACACCTCAGCCGGTCGGCGCCGTGACCGAGGGCGGCGGCCGCATCGGCGCGGCGCTGGGCATGGCTGCGCGGATCACCCTCGCACACCGCGGCGGCCATCGCGTTCAACCGCTGATCGAGCGCCTGGCCGTCCTGGGCCAACAACATGGCCTCTTGATAGGCGACCCCCGATCCGTCGCGTGCCACATGAATATCCACATGGCGTCCGCACGCGCAGGTTTCGACACGGCGCAACGCCAACGGGTCGTAGCGCTGCACCCAGTAATCGATGGCCTGTTCGGCCTTGGCCACCGACAGTGCACCCCATCTGGTCACGGCCCCGGCGATCTCGGCGTCGACCGTGGCCAACGCGCCCAGATCCTTGATCAGACCGGTGCGGAACACGATCGTGTTGACCAACCGCAACGACACCAAGCCCGCGGCGCAGACCTCACCCAGCCGGGGCAGCCGCTCGCGCAGCGCGATCGCCAACAACAACTGGTGCGACGCCACCCCGAGCGACACGTTCTGCGCCGCGGCGATCTCGGCGCACACCGCATCCCAGTTGTCCACACACCACTGCTCACGCTCAGCCGACCCGTCAGCGGCATAGGCCGCCTCCAACACCTGAGCCGACGCCCACAACCGCCGCGCCGCCGCGGCGTTCTCCACCCGCGCCCACGCCCCCACCCCAGCAGCAGGACCACCCGCCCCACGCGCTGCAGCAACCAACTCATCGAACACGCCCCGAACCTACGAACCGCCCCAGACACACCACCGACGAGCAGCCACCCCACACCCCAACCTGTGGATGAATCACCCATTGGGGATAAGTCGATCGGCTCGCGGCCGTACTTACTTGCCAGTAACCGACACCGCCTGCCCGAGGCCTCAGGTGTGCCGCTTAAACTGCCCCGGATAGATTCTTAAAGACGTTCTTAGAGAGATGCCCGCGGGCATTCCAGTAGGAGGCGCAGTGGCTAGTCACGCCAGCTCAAGAATCTCCAAGGTGCTTGTAGCCAACCGTGGGGAGATCGCAGTCCGGGTGATTCGGGCGGCTAGGGACGCCGGACTGCAGAGCGTGGCGGTCTACGCCGAACCCGACGCCGACGCACCTCACGTTCGGCTCGCCGACGAGGCCTTCGCGCTGGGCGGTCAAACGTCTGCTGAGTCGTACCTCGATATCGGCAAGCTGCTGGACGCGGCCGCGAAGTCCGGCGCGAACGCGGTTCACCCGGGTTACGGATTCCTCTCGGAGAACGCCGATTTCGCGCAGGCTGTCCTCGACGCCGGGCTGATCTGGATCGGGCCGAGTCCGCAGTCGATCCGCGACCTCGGCGACAAGGTCACCGCGCGCCACATCGCCGCGCGGGCGCAGGCGCCACTGGTGCCCGGCACCCCCGACCCGGTCAAGGACGCCGACGAGGTCGTGGCGTTCGCCAAGGAGTACGGCGTTCCGATCGCGATCAAGGCGGCCTTCGGCGGCGGCGGCCGCGGAATGAAGGTGGCCCGCACCATCGAGGAGATCCCCGAGCTGTACGATTCGGCAACCCGCGAGGCCGTCGCCGCCTTCGGCCGCGGTGAGTGCTTCGTCGAGCGCTACCTGGACAAGCCGCGTCACGTCGAGGCACAGGTGATCGCCGACCAGCACGGCAACGTCATCGTCGCGGGCACCCGCGACTGCTCGCTGCAGCGCCGCTTCCAGAAGTTGGTCGAAGAGGCGCCCGCGCCGTTCCTGACCGACGCGCAGCGCAAGGAGATCCACGAGTCGGCCAAGCGCATCTGCAAAGAGGCCGGCTACTACGGCGCCGGCACGGTCGAGTACCTGGTCGGACAGGACGGCCTGATCTCGTTCCTGGAGGTCAACACCCGACTGCAGGTCGAGCACCCGGTCACCGAGGAGACCGCGGGCATCGATCTGGTGCTGCAGCAGTTCCGCATCGCCAACGGCGAGAAGCTCGACATCGCCGAAGACCCCGAGCCCCGGGGCCACGCCATCGAGTTCCGCATCAACGGCGAGGACGCGGGACGTGGCTTCCTGCCCGCGCCCGGCCCGGTCACGAAGTTCGAGCCGCCGACGGGCCCCGGCGTCCGGTTGGACTCCGGCGTCGAGTCCGGATCGGTGATCGGCGGCCAGTTCGACTCGATGCTCGCCAAGCTGATCGTCTACGGCGGCACCCGCGAGGAGGCACTGGCCCGGTCCCGCCGCGCGCTCGACGAGTTCAACGTCGAGGGCCTCGCGACGGTCATCCCGTTCCACCGCGCGGTCGTCTCCGACCCGGCGTTCATCGGCGACGGCGACGGCTTCACGGTCCACACCCGCTGGATCGAGACGGAGTGGGACAACACCGTCGAGCCCTTCACCGGCGGCGAGGCCATCGAAGAGGAAGACACCATCCCGCGGCAGACCGTCGTGGTCGAGGTCGGCGGTCGCCGGATCGAGGTGTCACTGCCCGGTGACCTCGCGATCGGCGGCGGCGGCGGCGGTGGTGGCGGCGCGGCCGCCGCGGCGGGCGTTGTGCGCAAGAAGCCCAAGCCGCGCAAGCGGGGCGCAAGCGCCGGTGCGGCCGCATCCGGTGATGCGGTGACCGCGCCGATGCAGGGCACCGTCGTGAAGGTCGCGGTCGAGGAGGGCCAGCAAGTCTCCGCGGGTGACCTGGTCGTCGTGCTCGAGGCGATGAAAATGGAGAACCCCGTCACCGCGCACAAGGACGGCACCATCACCGGCCTCGCGGTCGAGGCCGGCGCCGCGATCACCCAGGGCACCGTCCTGGCCGAGATCAAGTAGGCGTCAGCACGCCCAGTCGCGTGGAGCCGGTCGAGATCAACGCGGGCGCGTGGTATCTGCGCGCTCTGCGGCACGACGAACTGATGGACGACCGGCCTGCGCTGGCCGAGCTCGGAGAGACGGACTCCGGTTACGTCAGCACGTGCAGCGCACAGTGGGCGTCGGACACGAGATACACGTGGGCGGTGTGTGAACCGACTACCGGCGAGATGCTGGCCGAAGTGATCGTCGACCCCACCACCGCGACGGTGCGGACCCGCGCCCGCCAGGGCCACGCGGACGCGGCCGCGATCGCCGAACAGTCGGTTCGCCGCTTCGCCGCCGCGATGCTCGGACTGGCCATCTCCTGAACTGCCGGCTCAGCCGGGGACATCGATGTCGCGGCCGCCGGCCAGGTCACCGCATTCGACCGTGACGACGTCATCGCGTCCGCGCAGGAACGGTCGCGCTCCCTCGTCGCCCTGCAACCCGTCAAGCAGCGCCGGCCAGTGCCGACGCGCCACCGCCACGGGATGACCGGGCGCCCCGGCGTAGCTCGCCCGCGCCAGGCCCGATGACGACGATTGGACCGCCTGCAGCACGCGGCGCACCACGCCGGCGCCGATATCGGGCGTGTCGACGGTGTGTAGTACCGCGTAGTCCGCGTCGACGGCCGTCAGGCCTGCCCGCACCGAGGCACTCAGGCCACTCGACCAGTCCTCGGCGAGGACCGCCCTCGCGGGCGGCGGGACGTCGACGACCGCGGCGCCCAGCACCACCACCACGTCCCCGCAGCCGCCGTCACACAGCGCACGCACAGCCAGGGCTAACCAATTCCCTTCAGCGGCAAGCACTTTGGGCATGCCATACCGAGTGCCTGCGCCGGCGGCCAGCAGCACGCCCGCGGCGACCGTCTCCGCCATGCGAACCAGTGTGAACCGAGCGGTACAGACTGGACAATTCTGCGCGCACTTCCGCTACGGCGTGGCGCGATCTTCTCGGGGTGGCGGCCAAATGAACACGGTGAACTGCGGTTGTAACATCGAGTGAATCGATTGTTTGTTTCCCACAAGACGCGTAGGGTCAAATCAGGTTGAAATAACAGCCGCTGGAAACGTCACAAGACGTGAAGGGCGGAACTCCGCTTTGTAACGAAGGCTTTGAGGACGCAGGGCCTGCCTTTTCTGACGTGAACCACAGTACGAATCACGCATTCCGACTGATGGAGTCACAATGTCTACTCTCAGTACCTCCAGGCCCGCTCCTGCAGGGTCTCTCATTGAACGCACTGATTGCCATACCGCTTACTTCGCCACACGGTGGTTGAAGCCGGATACTGCTGTCATCACCGCACACGGCGATCTCGACGCGGCGAATTCGCAACAGTTCGTCGACTACGCATTGCGTCACGCGGCGCAGATGAAATGCTTGGTGCTCGACCTGACCGGCATCACTTTCTTTGGTACAGCAGGCTTTTCGGCGCTGCACACCCTCAACGTGCGCTGCGCGGGCGAGACCATTCAGTGGGCACTCGTACCCGACGGCGCGGTGTCGCGGTTGCTGAAAATCTGTGACCCGGATTCGACTCTGCCCATCTGCCCGAGCGTCGAGTCGGCGCTGGCGACGGTGCAGGGCGAGCCACAACGGCTACTGAAGCTGGTCGCGGAGTCTCGTTAGGGATTTCGCGAGCAATCGCGACACATGCATTTGCGAGATACCGACACGTTCGGCGATCTGCGTCTGGGTGAGCGACTCAAAGAATCGCAGCAGCAGCACGGTCCGCTCGCGCTCTGGCAGTGCAGCGAGCAAGGGCCGCAGGGCTTCTCGGTTCTCTATCTGGTCTAGACCCAGATCAACATCGCCGAGCGTGTCGGCTATCGCCGGTGCGTCCTCGGTTCCGCTGCCTCCGCTGTCAATCGACAGCGTGTTGTAGGAACTTCCCGCGACCAGGCCCTCGATCACCTCGTCGCGGTCCATGTCGAGTTCGGCGGCCAGTTCCGAGGCGGTCGGCGCGCGGCCCAACCGCTGGGACAGGTCGGCAGTCGCGGCGCCAAGCCGCAGATGCAGCTCCTTGAGCCGACGCGGCACCTTCACCGACCAGCTGTTGTCACGGAAGTGGCGGCGGACCTCCCCCATGATCGTCGGCACCGCGAACGACACGAAGTCCGAACCGGCCTCGACGTCGAAGCGGATCACCGCGTTGACCAGTCCGACGCGTGCCACCTGGACGAGATCGTCGCGGGGTTCGCCTCGGCCGTCGAACCGGCGGGCGATGTGGTCGGCCAGCGGCAAGCACCGCTCGACGATGCGGTCACGCTGGCGCTGGAACTGCGCCGAACCTTCTGACAGGTCCTTCAATTCGCGGAACATGTCGGCGACGTCCGCGTACTCAGAGTTCGGCCGTGACGACGAACCCTGCGATGTCGACGGAGTCACCGCGGCGAACTCGCTCGTCTCGTCGTCATGGATATACCGAATACCTGGGCGTCCGCGGGTCCCTTTCCGTCCTGGAAGGTCCGCACCTCGTCGGTCAACGAGCTCAGCACGTGCCAGCTGAAGCTGCCCGGCGCGAGAATGTCGGGGCTCTTGCACGTGGTCGACGCGTCGATGACGACGGCATCGTCGCGCGGATCGACCACAAGCAGCAGCGCAGAGTCGGGAACAGACGACCGGATGAGCCGCGTGCAAGCCTCGTCGACCGCGAGCCGCAGATCGGAGACCGCGTCGAAGTCGAGGTCCTCGAACGTGCCCACCGCTGCCACCAGAGTGCGCAACACAGCGAGGTTTTCCAGTTTCGCGGCCACCCGAAGCTCGACCGCACGGTCGCTGCGCAGGTACCCGTTGTTGGTATTGGTGGCGTCGGCCACGTGACCTCCCGGCAATGTCGAAGCGAGACTACCCCAGGACGATTTCCAGCTAACCACCGGCGGTCCGATCACCTGTCGTCGAAGACGTGTGGCAAGCCCTTTGGCCGGGTAATCCCCTGCCATGGAACAGATGCGACCGCGAAATCATCTCGATCATTTCGGGCCGTCCGATCACCGTCTGCGCAAGATAGTCATGACGGCAGCGATGGTGTTGGCCGTCCTGGTTCTGATCGCGGTGGCGATCTATGCGGGTGCGTTCCTGATGCTCGCGCCGATGATGCAATGACCCCAGCGCAAAGCAGAACGCAGCAGCAGCCGTACTGGTCCTCACCATGGTCCATCCTCCATACCCCTGCGTAGTCGGGCACCAAACATGCGACTTCGCCGTAGCGTACTGAGTGGCCCGGGCCTGCGCCGGGTGCGTCGGGGCAAGGGGTTTTCCTACCACCATCCCGACGGCACGCCCGTGACCGACGCCGAGACTTTGAAGCGCATCAAGGACCTGGTCATCCCGCCTGCTTGGCGGAATGTATGGATCGATCCGCACGCCAACGGCCACATCCAGGCCGTCGGGACCGATGCCGCCGGCCGGCGCCAGTACCTCTACCACCTGCGGTGGCAGGAGGAGCGCAACGAGGAGAAATTCGACCGGGTGCTGGGGATGTCGGCGGCGTTGCCCGACATGCGCCGCAAGATCGCGGCTGACCTACGTGGCCGCGGACTCACCCGCGACCGGGTGCTCGCCCTTGCCCTGTATCTGGTTGACCTCGGCTACTTCCGGGCCGGCTCGGAACAGTATGCGGAGGAGAACAACTCCTACGGCATCGCGACCCTGCGGTGCGAACACGTGACGTTGCAACGCAAGGGAATCGAGTTCGACTTCCCCGCCAAGAGCGGGGTGCGGCGGACGCTGCTGATCGACGATCCCGAAGCGGTCCGGTCGGTGCGCGCCCTGCTGCGACGGCCCGAACGCACCGAACGATTGTTGGTGTGCCGCAACGGTACCGGGTGGCTCGACATCCATGCCGACGACCTCAATGCCCGGTTCAAAGAACTCGTCGGCGCGGAGTACACGGTCAAGGACCTGCGCACCTGGCACGGCACCGTGCTCGCGGCGGCGGCGTTCGTCGACGCCGATCCGCCGGTGAACAAGACGGTGATCAAGCGAGTCGAATCGGCGGTCATGAAAGAGGTCTCCGAAGAACTGGGAAACACGCCGGCGGTGGCGCGGGGCTCCTACGTGGACCCGCGGGTTGTGCAGGGCTACGAGAACGGCCTGACGATCGCCGCGGGTGTGCGGCGTGCGGCGAGGACCCGAAGAACGTCCGATCGCCAGGAGATCCTCGACGCCAGCACGGCTCGGCTGATCCGAAAGGTTTCCAAGGGCTGATCGGCGTTGCGACGCAATCGGATTGGCGCGGTAATGCGTGCTGCAAACCGGCCCGGTCATCCAGACGACAGTGTGGCCGCGGACGTCTGCCGCCGGCAGTCTGCCGCTTCAAGGCGGTCATAGATGCGCTGGGTGTCGGCGGCGATCCGGTCCCACGAGTAGCGGGCCCGCGCGCGGTCGCGTCCTGCGGCGCCGAGGCTCTGCCGGAGGAACTGATCGCGCAGCAGGTGAATGATTGCGTCAGCCACCTCGGCCGTACTCTTCGGCTTCACCAGCCGTCCGGTCACGTCGTGCACGACGGTGTCGAGCATTCCGCCCACACCCGAGGCCACCACCGGGACACCGCACGCCATGGCTTCGAGCGCCACGATGCCCGACGGCTCGTACCACGGTGTGCAGGCCACCACGTCAGCGGATCGCAGGATCGCGGGCATGCCTTCGCGCGCGACCGAGCCGTACATCAGCACCCGGTCGCCGACGCCGAGATCACGAGCCAGCTTTCGCAACCGGCGCACCTCGGTATCGGCGGGGAGCTGCGACGCCTCGGGGCCACCGACGATGACGAGTTCAGTGTCGGGCAAGGCGGGCAGCGCCCGCAGGACGACATCGAATCCCTTGCCAGGCAGTGAATTTCCGACACTGACGATGCGGTGTCGCCCGCCGCGCGGTGCCGTGGGGCCATCTGGAGTGAACATATCCAGGTCGACGCCGCAGGGAACGACGGATATTCGATTGCGCGACCGACCCATCCGCATCAGCTCGAACACCTCGTCGGTACAGGTGGCGACGACCCATGTCGCGGACCGCGCGACCATGGCCTCGATCCGATGGCGGTCGGACGAGCTGGTGTCGGACGTGTCCTGGTGACGGCGCACGACCGCCTCCATCGCGTCGAATGTCTGCACCGCGGGCAGATCGAGGTGACGGGCCGCCAGCTGAGTGGCGATGCCCGACCTCCAGGAATGTGCATGCACGACGTCGGGCCGGTTGACGGTCCACTGGTCGTCGAGGAACTGGGCGAACGGGCCCATGTGGCCCAGCAATTCGTCGTCCGGGATCGATTTCGCCGGTCCCGCAGGCACATGCACGACGCTGTAGCCCTGCGGAGTGTCCACCCGCTCAGGCAGGTCCGGGTCGTCGCGCCGGGTGTAGACGGTCACCAGATGGCCGCGCCGGGCCAGCGCCGCCGAGATCTCGGCGACCTGCACCTTCTGCCCCCCGGCGGCGACGCCGCCAAGCGCGGCCAGCGGACTGGCGTGCTCGGAAACCATGGCGATCTTCATCATCGGCGTCCCCCTCTCACAACGTCATTCGCCGAGTTCTCGATGACGCCGCCTCACTCATCGAGGAGTGCCCCCGGGCGGCACGCGAGATCTCCAATACACGCGCCAACTACCCGAGCCCAAATTCCGCAAAACGGTGGAACGCCCGAGTTTTCGCATAGTGGCCACAGCTCATTCGCATTCCGGCTCGAAGCGCCGCGGCGGCGGTTTCCGACGACTGCACCCCGGGTACCCGCACCGCCATGCGCGACAGCGAGCAGCTCCCCGACGAGGTCCCGGTCGCCGACGCCGTCGAGCAGAGTCAAGACACCAGCGTGCCCGACGACGAGGCGGCCGCCCAGCGGCCGCAAACGCCGCCGCTGGAGGCTGCGCCGGCAGATTGGCAGGAACAGCTGGAGACGGTGGATCTCGACCCCGAGGAACGCAGGGACCACGACTGATCGGCGCAGCCGTTTAGCCCGTCCGGCGTTCGGGAACACCGTGATTGCGTGGGGAAACCCTCGTGTGGCCCAAATATGGGCCTGTGATTGATCCACGCGACAAGCGGAAGGGTGAGCATGACCGAGAAGAACAGTGGGCCCGAAGAAGGCATCAAGGGCGTCGTCGAGGACGTCAAGGGCAAGGCGAAGGAAACAGTCGGCACTGTGACCGGCCGTGACGACATGGTCCGCGAGGGCAAGGCCCAGCAGGACAAGGCCGACGCCCAGCAGAACGCTGCTCAGAAGGAAGCTGAAGCCGAGGCAGCGCGCGGTGGCGCTAAGGCCGCCGAAGAGCGCCAGAAGTCCGAGCAGTAGATCTTCAATGAAAAGGCCCAGCCCGGACCATCCGGCTGGGCCTTTTTCATGTCCTTTTCGCCTACCCGGCTAAGAGCTGGGCTTTTGACGTTCGGCCTCGGGATGCTCTGCGTGCCAACGATCTTCCATCTTGCGAACGCGAAGGTGTTCGATTCCCAGCCACGCCACACCGACCACCAGCAACACCGCTGATGCGCTGCCGAGGCCAACCCCGACATCGTGGTGTCCTGCGCCGTGAGCGGCCAGCGCCGAGACGAACGCCACCAGCGCCAAACCGACCACGATGAGTGCGGGCAGGTTCTTGGTGTCCTTCATCGTCTCGCCGGCGTGCGGCCTCGTCGTCCTCGAGTGATCGACGGGATCTTTCGGGCTCTTCATCGGTACTCCTCCCTCGGCATACCTTCACCCGCGTGAATGGGCTGATTCCCACGGTAGGACTACCCGACGCCGCCGTCGAGAAAACGACATCACTGGTAGGGCGGGTATTGCGCGTCTCTGAGCGCACCGGCGAGAAAGGCGGCGTTGCGGGCCGCGGCCGCGGTGGCCGACGCCACCTCCTCGGGTACCTCGTCGAGTTCCTTGAAGTCGGTCGAACCCATCGCGTGGTCATTCCAGTAGGTGCAGCCCTGCGCCGAGATCGTGTAGCCGATGTCGTTGAGCCCCTGGAAGCAGTCGGCAACGACCTTGTGCGCCCCATCTTCGTTGCCGACGACTGCGACCACCGCAACCTTGCCGACCATGGCGGGCCGCCCCGCATCGTCGGTGTTCGATAACTCGGCATCCATTCGCTCCAGCACGCGCTGCGTGACGCTGGAGGGATGCCCGAGCCAGATCGGGGTGGCCAGTACCAGAATGTCGGCGTTCAACAGCTTCTGCCGGATGCTCGGCCACTCATCGCCGTCGCCCATGTCCGCCTCGACGCCAGGGGCAATCGCGTAGTCGACACAACGCACGGCTTCGGTCAGCACCCCGGCCTTGCGCAACTGTTCACAGACCTGTTCGGCGAGCAGCTCGCTGCTCGACGGAGTCGGGCTCTTCTTCAAGCTGCACACCAGGGCCAGCGCGGACAGCGGTCGATCCGCAGTCACCAGCCGAAGACCGCGGGTCCGGCGAGCTCAGGCATGCTCATCATCACAATCAGCAGCATCAGCGTCATCAGCAGCCAGCCCGCGCCTTGCCAGACCCACCAGGTCTCGTTGCGGCGCCACGTCTGGTACGTCCGAACGAACGCGCGCAGCCCGCCGGCGAGCAGGATGGCCGGGGCGCCCACCGCGAGCAGAGTGCGCTGCGGCGCACCGCAGGCAGCTGTGTCGGCGACGGAGCCGCTGCACGTGCTGACCCATACCGCGGCGACCACGAGGAACGCGATGCCGGCCGCGGCGACGCCGACGCCGAAGCGCACCGCGTCCCGCACTCCCGCGTCATCCTGCTGCGCATTGCCTCGCAGATCGCCTGGCGTCCGATACACGTGCACCCACTCCGATTGCTGGCCGAAGGCCCCCGTTATGACGAGGCCCAGAATTCCCGCGACGTCGAACGAATAAACGTCCGGGTGAGGACGTCACATTCGGGTCAGGACTGCACTCTGAGATGCGCGGAGAGCAGGAGCCGGTCATACGCGGTGCGCGGTGGCGGCGTCCCGTCGTGCTCGAGGTCGAGGAAGTCCTTCGTGATTTGCTCGGCGAGAACCCGCAGCTCGGTGTTGGTCTCCTGGGATCGCCACTTGAGTAGCTCGAACGCCGCGTCGGCGCTGATTCCGTAGACGAGCATCAGCATGCCCTTGGTCTGCTCGATGGCGCCCCGCGCCTCGGCGATCTCCGCGACCGCTTCGGTCACGATGTCTTCGCGGCGTTCCTTCATCGACGGCGTGACGTCGACGTAGAAGCCATGCGTGCCGATCACCTTGCCCGAGCCGCTCTCGTAGAGCTGGTCGCCCACGACCACGACGTGGCGGATGTTGCCGTGGGTGTCGATGATGCGGTGGCGCGTGGAGAAGGCCGCCGAGGTGCGGCGGATTTCGTTGAGCGTGGCGGCCACCTGGCCGTAGTCGTCGGGATGTTTGTGCGAGAGCACAAGATCGGTGGTCGGCTGAACAGTCCCTGGCTGATAGCCGTGCATACGTTCGACTTGTGGCGACCACTCCCAGCGCTCGTCGGCGAAGTAGAACCGGAACCAGCCGACGCGCTGCGGGTCGCCCCCGGCGAGGGCCCGCTCGACGGACGTTTGCCCGCCGGGTTCCGACGCCTCATCCGTCATGTCTGAACATTAGCCCGCGCGACGGCGCAGGATGCTGAGGCCGCGCTGGGAGAACTTCAGATGGACAGCCGGCCCGCCAGCGCGTGTCGCGGTTATTCGTCGGTGCCCGATCCTACGATTCGCGGCGTGAACATCGGCCCGAAGACGTACGCGTGCGTCGCGGTCGCCGCGGGCGCGACCGCCTGGGCGGCCGGGACGACGCCGGTGTGGGGTGTGGTGATCGGAGCGCTCGCGCCGGTAATCCTTGCCGCGACTCCGCGCTTCTTCTTCGGCGCAGTGTCAGGGGTGCGCACCGCCCACCCGCGTGAGGACCCGATCGCACAGATGTCGGGTATCGAGTTCGAGGACTACGTCGCGCGTGTGGCCCGGTCGTGCGGGGCTCCGGTCATCATGACGTCGATCACCGGCGACTGGGGCGTCGACATCATCGTCGGCAGACGACCGAATCGCCTCGCCATTCAGTGCAAACGGCAGTCCCGGCCGGTCGGCGCCGGCGCCGTCCAGGAGGTGGTGGCCGGTGCGCCAATGCAGGACTGCACCGCCACCATGGTCGTGACGAACCACGAATTCACCCCGGCCGCACGCAAACTCGCCGAGTTGCACGGCTGCGAGCTGGTCGGTCGCGACGAGCTCGTGCGGCTGCGCTCAACGATCCGGCGCCTCACCCGGCCGGTCGCCGACGTCTAGCGAAGCGCTTCGCGAACCGCGTTGATGGCGGTGTCGATCTCGTCGCGCGACACCGTCAACGCGGGCCGGAACCGCACACTGTCGGGCCCGCTGGCCAGCATGATGACTCGGCGCTCCCAGAGCCGCTCAATCAAGTGGTCACGCTGCTCGGCGGTGGGCAGGCTGAACGCGCACATCAGCCCACGACCGCGAACGTCGAGGACCACGCCGGGGAACTCTTCGGCGAGTTCGGCGAGCCGGTCGAGCAGATAGCGCCCCGCCTGAGCCGCACGGACGATCAGCCCGTCGGCCTCGATAACCTCGAGGATGCGCCGTGACCGCACCATGTCGGCGAGATTGCCGCCCCACGTGGAGTTGATGCGCGAGCCGACCGTGAAGACGTTGTCGCTGACCTCGTCGACCCGCCGGCCCGCCATGAGACCGCACACCTGTGTCTTTTTACCGAACGCGACCACGTCGGGCTCGACACCCAATTGCTGGTAAGCCCAGGCGGTCCCGGTCATCCCGCAACCCGTCTGCACCTCGTCGAAGATCAGCAGCGCGTCGAACTCGTCGCACAGCGTGCGCATCGCCGCGAAGAACGACGGCCGGATGTGCCGGTCGCCGCCTTCGCCCAGGATCGGTTCGGCGATGAAGCAGGCGATGTCGTGCGGGTGCGCCTCGAACGCCGCCCGCGCCTGCGCCAACGACTCGGCTTCGAGGGCATCCATGTCGATGACATCGGGCCGCACATACGGCGCGTCGATACGGGGCCAGTCGAACTTCGGGAAACGCGCGACCTTGTTCGGGTCGGTGTTGGTCAGCGACAGGGTATAGCCGCTGCGGCCATGGAAAGCGCCGCGCAGGTGCAGCACCTTGGTGCCCAGTTCGGCGCTCCTTCCGTGTGCCTCGTTGTGCCGGCTCTTCCAGTCGAAAGCGACCTTGAGCGCGTTCTCGACGGCCAGCGCTCCCCCGTCCACGAAGAACAGGTGCGGCAGCGCAGGATCGCCGAGCACCCGGGCGAAGGTGTCGACGAAGCGCGCCATCGGCACGCTGTACACATCGGAGTTGCTTGGCTTGTTCACCGCGGCGCGCGCGAGTTCGGCGCGGAACTCGTCGTCGGCCAGCGCAGGATGATTCATGCCCAGTGCCGAGGACGCGAAGAACGTGAACATGTCCAGGTATCGCTCGCCGGTGCGGGCGTCGACGAGGTAGGAGCCTGCGGACTGCTCGAGATCGAGGACCATGTCCAAGCCGTCGGCCAGGATGCTGCGGGTCAGGACGTCTCGGACGTCGGCAGGGCCGATCCCTACAGGTGTCAGCACAGCGGTCATGCGCCGATCGTAGCGCATATTTTACGGTGTTATCGCCGTAGGGCCGGATATATTCCTGTACGCGGGATCGGTTTGCATATTGAAGCGCGCGGTAATTCCCCCTCATGGCCTTGCTCCGAACTCCGCGTCTGCCCCTGCCCGGACTCGGACTGGCCATCGCGCCGCTGCGGTTGGCCGCGGCCGGAACGCGGATGGCCCTGGGAGCCTCGGGAACACTGGCCGCATTGGCCGTCGAGGCAGTCGGTGGTCCGCCGGCACGGCGCTACAGCGCCAATTCCGACCGACTCTGGGTCGAGGTTCGCGGCCTCGGCGGTGACAACGGTTCGGCCGTCGGACGCGAGGTGCTCAAGGCGGTCAAAGCCACGGCGGGCGTGAAGAGTGCGGTGCTGAACCGCTCCGTCGCCCGACTGGTCGTCACGGTCGACGCCGACGGTCCCGCTGCCGAGGCGCTGTGCGGCGTGGTCGCCGACGCCGAACGCGCCGCGCGCGCGGTGAAGCAGCCCGCACTCAACCTCCCAGGCGACGACGCGCTGCTGGTCGCGCGCACCGCGGGCGCCGCGGTGGCCGCCGCCGGCCTCGGTCTCTCGGTGGCCGGCAGCGTCCTTCGGCTGCGCGGGTTGCCTGAGGCCTTCTCGGCGATTCCGACGCTGTCCGACCACGTGCCGCGGCTACGCAGGCAAATCGAACAAGGTCTCGGCTCCGACGGCGCCGACCTGTTGTTCGCGGTGGTGAACTCGACCGCCGCGGCGCTGACGGTGTCGCCGGTATCCGCCGCGTTCGAGACCGCCAACCGGACGATGCTGGCGGCCGAGGCGTGGAACGGCCGAATGTCCTGGCGCAGACACGAACCCGAACTCGCCGAGCACGCCGCCAGCGACCACGAAACCGACTTCAACCGGTCACCGTCGGAGGGCCCCGCCGATCGCTACGCGGATCGCGCGGGACTGGCCGGTCTCGGCGCTGCCGCGGTGCTCGGCGCCCTGACGGGCAGTGTCGGCACTGCGGCATCCGCGGCGGTGGTCACCGTTCCCAAACCCGTGCGCGCCACGCGCGAAGCCTTCGCCTGCGCCCTGGGCCGCGGCCTGGCCAACCGGCACGACGTGCTGATCATGCGGCCGAGGGCGCTGCGCATCCTGGACCGGGTCGACACCGTCGTGGTCGACCCGCGTGCGCTCTACACCGACGACCTGATGGTCGGCCGTGTCCGCGGGTTGACCAATTCACACCGGGCCAAGGCCTGGGAGGCGGCGCGCACGGCGCTCGCCGACGGAAAGCTCGGCCCCGGCTGGCATCGGCTTGCCGACATCCCAGGCGCGAACGGCAAAGGAGACGCGCTGGTGAGCCCGGTGCGCGACCCGTTCGCGGCGGCGGTGCTCGCCGAGGCGCGTAGGACGCGGCCGACGCTGGTCTCAGTGCGCGATGACGGATTACGTTCGCTGGCACAGGGTTTCGATCGTCTGCACCCGCTTGGCGACTCGTTGAACGACTCGCTGGCCGATGCCGTCGCCGCGGCCAAGGCCGACGGCAAGACCGTGCTGCTGCTCACGGTGCCCGACATGGCGATTCCGCAGGCCGCCGACGTGACGATCGGATTGCGTCGCGATGACCAGCCGCCGCCCTGGGGCGCCGACCTGTTCGTCAACGACCTCCTCGCCGTGTGGCGGATCCTGCACGCGCTGCCCGCCGCGCGCGACGCCAGCGCGAAGGGCGTGCAGCTGTCGATGTCGAGTACCGCGCTGGGCTCGCTGATGTTGATTCCCAGCGTCGTCGGCAGCGGACCGATACCCGTGCACGCCGGGGCCGTCGCGGGCCTGCTCTCCGGATATGGGTCGGGCAACCGGGTGTTCGGCGATCCGGTGCCCAGCCCCGAACCCGGCCACGACTGGCACGCTCTACCCGTCGACGAGGTGCGCCGCCTGCTGCCGGAGCAGCCGCGGGAGGCCGACGAGCCGTCCCGGTCGGTGTTCGATGCCGTGCCCGCGGCCCGGTCGGTGCTCGACGCCGTCGGCGGATCGTTCGGCTACGCGCGCGATTTCGTCGGCGAGATCCGCGCCAACCTGGCCGATCCGCTCACCCCGATACTGGCGACCGGCGCCATCGCCAGCGCGATGCTCGGCTCGCCGTTCGACGCCGCACTGGTCGGCAGTGTGCTGTTGGGCAACGCGGCGCTGTCCGCCGAACAACAACTGCATGCCGAGCGTGTGCTGCGACGACTGCTCGCCGTGCAGGAGCCGCCCGCGCGACGACTGCTCGCCGTGCAGGAGCCGCCCGCGCGGCGACGCGCGGGCGCCGCCGACGCGAACCTCGTAGAGGAGTTGCCCGCGCGAAAGTTGCGGCCCGGCGACGTGATCGAGGTGCGGTCGGGCGAAGTCGTGCCCGCCGACGCCCGGCTCATCGACGTCGACAGCGTGGAGGTCGACGAGTCGTCCCTGACCGGCGAGTCGCTGCCGGTGGTCAAGACCGCCGATGCCACGCCGGGCGCGCCGCTGGCCGAACGCGCGTGCATGATCTACGGGGGCTCGACGCTTGTGGCCGGGACCGCGGTCGGGGTCGTCACCGCGGTCGGGGCGAGTTCGGAGATGCGACGGGCGATGGCGATGGCGCCGGCGAAGTCACGCGAGATCGGCCTGCAGTCGCAATTGCGCCGCATCACGTCGCGGGCGCTGCCGTGGACCCTGGGCGGCGGCGCGGTGGTCGGCGTGCTGAGTTTCCTGCGCCGCACTCCGCTGCGCGACTCGGTGGCCAGCGCGGTCGGTGTCATCGTCGCTGCGGTGCCCGAGGGTCTCCCGCTGGTGGCGACGCTCGCGCAGTTGGCGGCCGCTCGCAAGCTCAGCGGCGAGTCGGTGTTGATCCGCAATCCGCACGCCGTCGAGGCGCTGGCCCGCGTTCGGGTCGTGTGTTTCGACAAAACCGGCACCCTGAGCCAGAACCGGTTGCAGGTCAAGGCGCTTCGGGCGCTCGACGGGTTCGACTCCGACGAGGTACTGCGCACGGCCGCAGACACTGTCGTCGTCAAGAACGGCCAGCGCCCCGACCACGCGACCGACGAAGCGATCCTGCGGGCCGCCGAACACAGCGGCGCCCGCACCACCGCACAACCCGACGCGGTGCTGCCGTTCCAGTCCGACCGCCCGTTCGCGGCGGCGCTTTTCGGGAACCGGCTTCAGATCAAGGGGGCACCCGAGAAGATCACCGCAGCGCTGGGCGAGGTGAATGGGCAGCTGGCCGAGGCGCTCGACGAACTGGCCGCCGAGGGGCTGCGCGTGCTGGCCGTCGCGGAGTGCCGCCTCACCGACGAGGACGCCAAGGCCGCCGCGGCCGATCCCGAGCGGCTGGAAACGCTGTGCACGGCGAACCTGCGTCCCGTCGGGGTGGTCGGACTCGCCGATACGCTGCGGCCCGCCGCAGGCGATCTGCTCAAAGAACTCGACAACCGCGGGATCGGTGTGCGGCTGATCACCGGCGACCACCCGGTCACCGCCTCGGTGGTGGCCGGCGATCTGGGGCTGCACGTCCGGTCGGACGATGTCGTCACCGGCGACGAATGGGAGACGATGTCGGCCGACGAGCGTGCCGATGCGGTGCGCACGCACGCGGTGTTCGCCCGGATGACGCCCGAACACAAGGTCGACGTCGTGCAGACGCTGGAACGCATCGACATGGTGACGGCGATGGTTGGCGACGGCGCCAACGACGCGGCGGCGATCCGGGCCGCCAGCGTCGGGATCGGGGTGGCCTCCGAGGGCAGTGACCCCGCCCGCACCGCGGCCGACGTGATGTTGCTCGACGGGCGCATCGACGCCTTGATCGACGCGATCGACGAGGGCAACCAACTGTGGCGCAGGGTGCAGTCGGCGGTCTCGGTGCTGCTGGGCGGCAACACCGGCGAGGTCTGTTTCGCATTGATCAGCAGCCTGCTGACCGGCAACTCGGTGCTCAACGCGCGGCAGATGCTTCTGGTCAACATGCTGACCGACGCGCTGCCCGCGGCCGCGCTGGCAGTCAGTCCGCAGTCGGCAACCGGACGCGCCGACCGCGACGAGTCGGTGATGTGGCGGGCCATCGCGGTGCGCGGGGCGGCCACCACCGGCGGGGCAACCGCGGCGTGGTTGATGGCTCGGGTTACCGGAAGCCGGCGGCGGGCCGCGACGGCGGCCCTCATCGGTCTGGTGTCGACCCAGATCCTGCAGACGTTGATCGACTCGCACGGTCCACTGGTGGTGGCGACCAACGTCGGGACATTCGCGGTGATGATCGGCATCGTCAGCACGCCGGGGGTCAGTCAGCTGTTCGGCTGCACGCCCGTCGGGCCGATCGCGTGGAGTCAGGCGTTCGGAGCCGCGGTCGCGGCGACGATGATCTCGGCGCTCGCGTCGCGCGTGCTGGCGGCGCGCATCGGCACGACCGCGTCGGGCGAGGAGTCAGTCGTCTTCGATGACGACGACGCCGGCGCGCACCAGAACGGCGTAGATGTCACAGAGCGGCGGGGTGAGGACACGGACCGCGCCACCGAGCAACGCGTCTTGCCCAAGAGCGCTGAAAAGGTTCCCCATGACTTCGCAAGGTAAGGCCCACGAACGCCGAAACGGTGAGGGACACGCGACCGGTGAGACAACGAAAGGTGACGGCCAGGTGTCGTCGCACCGCGACACCGCCCGTCGGGTGCGCGATGCCGACCACTTCGCGCTGAGGCTGCCCGTCCTCGGCCGCGTCCCGTTTCCGCGTCCAGACCAGCTCGCGTTCTACGGAGCGCTGGCCGCGCTGGTGGCCATCGAGCTGGTGGACTGGCCGGTAGCGGTGGCGATCGGCGCGGGCCACGCCCTGATCAGCGGTCGTGAGCACAAAAATGACGGCGAAACCACTACTGGACCGGAATAATTACGGTACGAATTGCCTCCCGTCGTAAAACGTCTGTAAGATGACGGTGCTTCGCGTACGGACATTCGCTGCGGTCCTGATCTGCTGCAGCAGGTCCTCCAGGGCCCGCGCCGACCCGACACGCACCAGGAGCACGTAGCTCTCCTCGCCTGCCACCGAATAGCAGGACTCGATGGCGGCTATGTGCTCCAGCCGAGCAGGCGCATCATCGGGTTGAGACGGATCGAGAGGGGTGATGGCGACGAACGCCGACAACTGGTGCCCGACCGCCTCGGGGTCCAGCCGCGCGTGGTACCCGATCACCACGCCACGCGCCTCCAGCCTTCGCACCCGGGACTGCACCGCCGACACCGACAGGCCTGCGCTGGCGGCTAGATGCGCGAGCGTTGCCCGGCCGTCGGCCACCAGTTCACGGGCCAGTATTCGATCGATCTCGTCGAGATGGGCCTGCGAGTCTTCGGCGTCACCCATGGCGGCACTGTATCCGAGCCGGTGGCGGTCATGAGCCGGCGTCTCGAAACCTGGCAGCTGCGCGCGAGTTTCGCCGCCGCGCTGTCGCGTATGTACGCCGCCGAAGTGCCTGCCTACACCACGCTGGTCGAGGTCTCCGCCGAGGTGAACCGTGACTACGCCGCCCACTCACCCGATGCCGAACGGCTGGGCTCGCTTGCGCGGGTGACTGCGGAGCGCCACGGTGCCATCCGGGTCGGAAGTGCGCGCGAACTCGCACAAGTCGCCGATCTGTTCGCCGCATTCGGCATGTACCCCGTCGGGTTCTACGATCTGCGCGAAGCAGCCTCACCGGTCCCAGTCGTTTCGACTGCGTTCCGGCCAGTCGATTCAGAAGAACTGGCCCGCAACCCCTTCCGGGTGTTCACCTCGATGCTGGCCACCGCCGACGCCCGGTTCTTCGCCCCTGCCCTTCGCGACCGGGTTGAGCGGTTCGTCGCCGAGCGGCAACTGTTCGACCCCGCGCTGATCGCCGAGGCCCGCCGCATCGCCGCCGACGGCGGCGCGGCTCCCGAGCGCGCCGAGCGTTTCGTCGCGGCCGCGGCGTCGGCGTTCGCCCTGTCGCGTGAACCGATCGACCGCGGCTGGTACGAGGAGTTGACCAGGGTCTCGGCGGTGGCCGCAGACATCGCGGGCGTGACGAGCACCCACATCAACCATCTGACCCCGCGGGTGCTCGACATCGACGACCTGTACCGGCGCATGACCGAGCGCGGCGTCATGATGATCGACGCGATCCAGGGACCGCCGCGCTGGCCGGGACCGGAGGTGTTGTTGCGGCAGACGTCGTTTCGGGCACTTGCCGAGCCGCGCCGCTTCCGCGACGGCGATGGCGCCGTCTCCGAGGGCACCCTGCGGGTGCGCTTCGGCGAAGTGGAGGCACGAGGCGTAGCCCTCACCCCGAAGGGCCGTGAGCGCTATGACGCCGCGATGGCTGAAATGCCCGCCGGGGCGGCGTCGGCGGAGGTGTGGGCAAAGCACTTCCCGGCGACGGACGAAGAGATGGCCTCGGCGGCGCTGGCCTATTACCGGGGTGGGGATTGCACGAAACCCGTTGTTTACGAGGATTTCCTGCCTGCATCAGCAGCCGGGATCTTCCGCTCCAACCTCGACACCGACACGCACGCCGCCGCGGTGCGCGACGACTCGCACTACAGCCTGGACTGGATGGCCGGGCAGATCCACCACCACATCCACAACCCTTACGAGCTCTACGAGAAAGCCGCGTCATGACCACCATTACGACCACATCCCTTCCGGCGGCCGAGCAGTTGCGCGACCGGGTCCGCGCCGCGTTGCGGGCAGTCGGCGCGACGACGGCACTCACCCCACCCGGTGATCCCGGGCTGGTAGCCAGCACCCCGATCACCGGGGAGACGTTGTTCAGCGTTCCCGAAACCACCGCAGAGCAGGCCGATGCGGCCATCGCCGAAGCGGCGCAGGCGTTTACGACGTGGCGGACCACGCCGCCGCCGGTCCGCGGTGCGCTCGTCGCCCGCCTCGGCGAATTGCTGGTAGCGCACAAGTCCGAGCTGGCCGAGCTGGTCACCATCGAGGCGGGCAAGATCACCTCGGAGGCCCTCGGCGAGGTGCAGGAGATGATCGACATCTGCCAGTTCGCCGTCGGGCTGTCGCGTCAGCTGTACGGCAAAACCATCGCCTCCGAACGACCCGGCCACCGGCTGATGGAGACCTGGCACCCGCTCGGCGTTGTCGGTGTGATCACAGCGTTCAACTTCCCGGTCGCGGTGTGGTCGTGGAACACCGCGATCGCGCTGGTGTGCGGCGACACGGTGGTGTGGAAACCCTCGGAGCTCACGCCGCTGACCGCACTGGCGTGTCAGGCGCTGATCGAGCGGGCCGCCGACGATGTCGGAGCACCGCGCGGGGTGAGCCGGCTGGTGCTCGGCAGCCGGGACGTCGGCGAGCGCCTCGTCGACGATCCCCGGGTGGCGCTGCTGTCGGCTACCGGCTCGGTGCGCATGGGTCAGCAGGTGGGTCCGCGGGTGGCACAGCGCTTCGGGAAGGCACTCCTCGAGTTGGGCGGCAATAACGCCGCGATCGTGACCCCGTCGGCCGATCTCGACCTCGCGGTGCGCGGCATCGTTTTCTCGGCCGCGGGTACCGCGGGTCAGCGCTGCACCACGCTGCGCAGGCTGATCGTGCACCGCTCGATCGCTGACGAGCTGGTGGGCAGAATCGTCGACGCCTACCGCCAGCTGCCCGTCGGCGATCCCGCCGCAGCCGACACCCTTGTCGGGCCGCTGATTCACGAGACCGCGTACCGGGACATGGTTCGCGCTCTGGACACGGCGCGCACGGACGGCGGAGAAGTCTTCGGAGGCGAGCGCAGAATCTTCGATGGTGAAGCGGGTGACACGTCGTATTACGTTGCGCCCGCGGTGGTTCGGATGCCCGCGCAGACCGACGTGGTGCACGCTGAGACGTTCGCGCCGATTCTCTATGTGCTGACCTATGACGAGCTCGATGAGGCAATCGCGTTGAACAACGCGGTGCCGCAAGGTCTTTCGTCGTCGATCTTCACTCTCGACATGCGTGAGGCCGAGCGGTTCATGTCCGCCGAGGGCTCGGACTGCGGCATCGCCAATGTCAACATCGGGACCTCGGGTGCCGAGATCGGTGGGGCGTTCGGCGGTGAAAAGCAGACCGGTGGCGGCCGCGAGTCCGGATCGGACGCCTGGAAGGCCTACATGCGCCGGGCCACCAACACCGTCAACTATTCATCGGAGTTGCCACTGGCTCAGGGCGTGCATTTCGGCTGACGCACTACGGCCGGTATTCGTGGCCGGTGTTCCCCTTGGTGCGCCGGTCCTCCTTCATCTCGGCCTCGAAGATGTGGCGCTTGCCGTCCTGCAGTTCGTCACGGACCCGCCGTTCGTGGTCGCGGAACACCGACCAGTAGTTGTCGTCGAAGTCCTCGACGATCTGGAACGTCCACCTGCCGTAGATGACGTTGCGGCCGACGACCTCCTTTTCCAGCCGGTCTGCCTGCGCGCCATGGCCCGCATCGCGAAGCTTGTCGCACGCGTCGCCGAGCGTCAGGTCGGCGCGGCCCATGAGCTGGTGAAAGTCGTACAGAGCGCCGCGAGCACGCTCGACCCACTCCAGGGCCTCCGAGACGGCACCCACCGCCTCGACCGTGGCGTCGTCAATCCCCTCTGGGCGCTTATGCTGAGTGTCTTCGTTGCCGGTCACCGCCATTAAGTACCCAGTTCCGAACGAACGAAATGCATCAGTTTTGCGTCGATTCACACGAAGGCGCCCACCCGCACGGACCCGCATCCCTAGTCTGGCGGGAGTTCTGTTCCGACCGACCGCCAACTACATGCGCCCATGATCCGTGAGGGGCTGTGAGCCGAGCACCCAGACCCGAACGCCGCTATAGCGACGACGCGCCCGCCGAGGCCGATATCAGCCTGCCGCGCTACACGGTGCGCGCGGTGGCCGAGCGTCTCGGCGTGCCGACGGCGACGTTGCGCAGCTGGAATCAGCGCTACGGAGTCGGGCCGTCCGGCCACACGCCCGGCCGTCACCGGCTCTACAGCGAGGCCGACATCGCGATGCTGCAAGAGATGGGCGATCTGGTTCGCCGCGGCGTCAATCCACGCAGTGCCGCAGCGGCCGCGATGCACGCCACGTCCCCCAACCGCGCAGATGCCGCCTCGCTGCTGTCGGCGGCGTTCGAACTGGACGTCGACGAGATGGGCAGGCAACTGGACAACCACTTCCGGCACTACGGCGTCGTGGACACCTGGAACCAGTTGATACGGCCGGCGTTCGTCACTATCGAGGCGCAGCAGGGCGCAGGCGTCGGGTGCATCGATGTAGAGCACGCGCTGTCGTGGACGGTCGCCCGGTCGCTGCAACGGGTGCCGTCAGGCCACCACGCAGGGGTGAATCAGGAAACCGCGCCGGTGATCCTGGCCTGCACCGAGAACGAGGCGCACACCCTGCCGTTGGAAGCGCTGCGTGCTGCGTTGAGCGAGCGCCATCGCACGTCGCTGATGCTCGGCGCTGCGGTGCCGCAGTCCGCGCTGCTCGACGCATTGGCGCGGCATACGAACCGCAGCACCGTGGCGCTGTGGGCACAATCCCCTGACACCGCGGATGTGGCCGCCATCGAGGCTCTGACGCAAGCACATGCGTCGGTGGTGGTGGTCGGTCCCGGCTGGGAGGCCGCGGCGCTGCCCCGTTCGGTGCCGTACGAGACCACTTTCATCGATGCCGTCGCCCGACTGGCCGGTTCCGGTTAGCTGCCGGAGTGCATCACTTCCGCATCGAGAGGGTATTAACGGGATGGCGCGGGTCAAAGCAGAACGCCCGCGGACGTGAGGAGCGAAAGAAGGCGAATGACGACCACCAGTGAACCCGAGCTCGTGGTGCTGCTCGACGAACGCGGGCAGCACGTGGGCGCTGCGGCAAAGGCCTCGGTGCATCACGAGGACACGCCGTTGCACCTCGGGTTCTCCTGCTATCTGTTCGATGCGGCGGGCCGCGTGCTCGTGACCCGGCGCGCACTCGGCAAGCAGACGTGGCCGGGAGTGTGGACCAACTCCTACTGCGGGCACCCCGCGCCTGGCGAACAGCTCGACGAGGCGGTCCGCCGCCGCGGCTTCCAGGAACTCGGTGTGACCATCACTTCGGTGGAATGTCTTCTGCCGCAATTCCGTTACCGCGCGGTCGCGGCCGACGGCACTGTGGAGAACGAGATCTGTCCGGTCTTCTGCGCCCGCATCGACAGCCCGGTTCACGTCGACCCCGACGAAGTCATGGATTTCACCTGGGTGCCGTGGGAGCACTTGATCACCGCTACCCGACTGCCCTGGTCGATTAGCCCGTGGGCGGTGGATCAGATCCCCGAACTCGACGCCGCAGGGGTCATGTCTTACACGGGTCGTGGCCCCAGTTCATCAGTGAGTAGCGCCACGCAGATTCCTTGATATCGCCTGACGGTCGCTGCGCGAGGTGGCGGTTGACGTACCCGACGACCTTGCGCATGTGCCCGTAGTCGTCGTCGGTCAGATCACCCTTCTTGCATTCCAGGATCGAGACGATCTGGCGACCGCTGGCGTGGCCCGTCGATTCGCCGCCCGCCGCGGACTTCTGGCCGACGTCCTTGGACTCGTCGGACTCCAACCACTTCGCGAGTTCGCTCGCAGTCATGTTCACCGCCCCTGTGAAGTCGTCCCAGGTGGCGGTGTCGTCCCTCGTCGTCTCAGCCATGCTTCTTCTTCAACGACTCCGGTTTGTGGACGGCGTCCTTGCCGCTCTTGTCACTCTTCACGCGATACTGCGGCTCATCGGGGGACGCCTTCACTGTGCGGCCTGCCGCCTTCTCGTCCGAGGTGATCTTCTCTTCGACCGTGCCGGGAACCGTGGTGCCGTGGCTCTGCCACGTGACCTTGTCGCCTTTGCTCAAATCCTTCGCCATGGATGTTCGGGTACCCCCGATAGCGATGCATAACCGATTCAATCGAGCGGCTGTCGCCTGCTTCGGAGCTCGTAGAGGCGTTCGGCGTAGGCGAGGTCGTCGCGCCACAGCCGGGCCGCGGCATGGCGCATTGCGGGGGTGATCAGGAAAGCGCCACGCAGCGCGTAGGCGAAGCCGGGCCGATCGGAGTGCGCGACGACCGCTTCGAGCACCGCGCAGCGCGGCCGTCCGTCCGGCCCCGGCGCCAGCGGGGTTGCGTGTGTCTCCACGACACTTCCCGCGCCCTCCCCGTCGACGATGCGCATCACGATCGTGCGCGGTTCGGGCGCGGTGAATTCGGCGATCACCGGCACGCCGAGGCGGCCGATCCGGAAGGTGACCGCGACGAGGAAGTGGTCTGCTTCGTCGCCGACGTCGTCGCCGACCGGCGGCGCGGTGAGCACCTCGAGCCGGGTGAACGAGTAAGGGTGAAACCAGGATCCGTGCCACGGGTCCATACGGTTGGCGATGATGTCGCGTGGCTCGCAGGTCCCGACGAGGTGGGCAACGGTCTGCAGCCGCGCGCCTTCCGGCCTGCGCGGCACCAGCGGCGCGTCAGTCGGCGTTTCGCCGCCGATGCGGTCTAGCCGCACCCAGACCAGAACACCGTCGTCGTGAGCCGGATATGGCGCCCAGCCGAAATGCCGGCTGCCCGTCAGGCGCAGCCCGTGCCAGGGGCAGATCAGCGCACCGCAGTCGACGACGCCGGTCGACAGATCGGCACCGAGATGCGGGCAGGCGCCAGGCCCCACGTGCACTTCGCCGTCCTCGCCCCGCCACGCCACCAATTCCACGCCGGCGACCGACGTCCCGAGCGGGCGCGTGCCGACACTTTCACTGGCGGCGATCGCGAACCAATTGCCGCTCGGCCGATTCTGTGAGCGCCGCAGCGCAGAATCGATGACGGCGGGCACCGCGTCGCGGTAAGTCGGGCCCTGGCCTGCCCACCGCAGCGGGGGCAACAGTTCGAGCGGGATGGACTTCGCCACCCGGGCACGCAGTTCGGCCAGCTTGCTCACGGTTGCTCTCCGCGGGTGGCGAGCCGTCGCAACACCGCCGAACGGCCCTGGTTCGGCACGGTGTGCAGGACGTGGCCGGCCAGGCCGAACCGCCGCAACAGGTGATTGGCCGCGAACCAACCGGTGGTGGCGGCGCGTTCCATCAACGCGACCGGCAGGTCTATGCGAATGCCGTCGCCGGCCAGAACCAGACCGTCTTGCGGCGACACGACGGGCGGCCGGTCGGCGAAGTCGCCCGGCGCGAACCGCGGGCAGTCCTCGGCGCGCAGTATTCGTTCACCGACGACGTTGGCACTCGCGGTTTCCGGGAACAGTTCGTGCAGTCGTGCTCGCAACCGGGTGGACAGGTCTCGAGCATCGGTCACCGCGTAGGAGTGCAATTCGACCACGGATCCGCCGGTGCGCTGCGACCACTCGGCGGCCTCCCGCTCGTAGCGATCGAGCACACTCACATTGTCCAGCGGCGGACGTCCGCCGGTGCCGAGGAACGCGGGCCGGTCGGGATTGACCGGCCGGTCCAGCCACAGCCGCTGCACCACGAACGGCGGCGCGGTGCCCAGAGCGGCCACCTTCTGCCGCCACGCATCGGCCCCGAGGCCGGGCGAGTTCTCGACGATGTGCCGCAGCCCCGCCACATCGGTGGCCAGCACCACCGCGTCGGCGCGGTACTCGTCGCCGGTGTCGCCGCTGACCGTGAAATGCGTACCGGCCTGAATCTGCTTGACCGAGGTGCCAATCAGGAATCGCACACCGTGCTTCTCCAGGTACGCTCGCAGTGGATTCCACAGCGCGACATCGAAGTTCGCATTCGCCACGTCGAAGACCAGACCCTCGCTGGAGCCCAGGAAGTAGATGTGGAACATGGCTGCCAGTTCGGCGGCCGACAGCTTGGCGGGCTCGGCGAAGAAACTGCGCGAGAACACCTCGAACGCCAGGTGCCGCGCCGCGGGCGGGAAGTTGATGTCACGGAGGAAGGTTTCTGCGTCGATGTGGTCGAGTCTGCGGTAGATGTCGGGTACCGAGACTGAAGCCAGTGGCGCTGCGGCTCTGGCGTTGAGTCGCACCAGGTCTCGCGCCCGGAACGTGGGGCTGCGTAGCGCGAAGGCCAGGGCGTTGACCGGCGGTGTACGGGGCAGTCCCTTGAACGAGTCGTAGCGGTCGTGCCCGTCAACCAACGGGTAGTCGTCGACCGGGCGGAACATTCCCAGGTCGGGATCGATGCGCCGCAGCAGCTTTCGCAGGTTGTAGTACTGCCGGAAAAACGCGTGAAAGCCCCGGTTCATCGCCACCGGGGTGGCATCGTCGAGGGTGTCCGCCCATCCGGCGACCCGGCCGCCGAGGTGCGGCTCGCGTTCGAGGACGTCGACGGTGACACCTCGTTC
The DNA here is from genome assembly GCF_025345615.1 of Mycobacterium deserti. Classification (GTDB taxonomy): domain Bacteria; phylum Actinomycetota; class Actinomycetes; order Mycobacteriales; family Mycobacteriaceae; genus Mycobacterium; species Mycobacterium deserti. Next base: position 199,870 of record NZ_JAODWD010000005.1, on the reverse strand, counting down.
GGCCAGCCCGGCCGCTGCGGCGAGCCCCGCGATCCCTGCGCCCACGACCACCGCGTGCGGTCGCCGTGACAGTGCGGACGCCGACAGCAGTCCGGTGGCGGCGGGCAGTGTGACGCGGCGGGGATCGGTCACCGGGGCGCCTCCGCGAGGAAGGTGTGCACGATGTTGCGCTGCCAGCCGGGCATGGTCTCACTGCGCACCGCGGTGAACCCGTTGTCGCGCAGCCGCTTGCGGAACGCCTCCGCACCGTCGAACTGGTTGACGCTGCGGCGCAGGTAGCGGTAGAGCGAGTCGTCGCCGCTGCGCAGGCGGCCGCTCGGGATGATGATCGTCGCGCAGACGGCGTTCCACACCGCGGTGGCCAGTTTCGAATCGCGCACCGAGTACTCGTGCACGGCCAGCGTCGCCCCGGGTCGGAGCATCGCGCGGAAGGCCTGCAGTTGCGCGTCGCGATCGTCGACGTTGCGGATCAGATAGGCCGCGAAGATGCCGTCGAACGGACCCTCGACGCCCGCGGCGGTGATGTCCTCGATGCGGCTGTGGACGAAGCGCACCGACGGCGGCCACACCTTGGCGGCCGCCTCGGCCAGCATGCCCGTCGAGCCGTCGACCCCGATGATCTCGGCTTGCGGTGCGACGGCGAGCAGCGCCGCGGTCGACGCGCCGGTGCCGCAGCCTGCGTCGAGCAGACGCAGGCCCCTGCCGTCACTTCGAAGCCGCATCCGTCGGGCCGAGATGAGAAGGTGCTCGTGGTAACCCGGGTTCGCGTCTACGAGTTTGTCGTAGCTCGGTGCTCCGGCGTCGAATGCGGCGGGGATGTCGGCAGGGCTCTTGTCGACGCTCACGTCGTCTCCTCGTCACGGTTGCGCGATCGTCCGCGGACCCACAGCAGCAGCGCCGCGGTCACCATCGCCCACCCGAACAGGAAGTCCTCCACCGGGATGTCGAACGGATAGCGGATGCCGCTGGTGTGCTTTTCGTCGTAGATGACTATCGGGGCGGACAGTTTGGTCAGCCAGCCGTCGACCGGGATCTGGAAGCCGAGCACGATGACCATGGAGATCCAGTACGCGGGACGGCGAAACAGGCCGGTGCGCAGCACGCGCAGTTCGAGCACGAGTACCGCCACGACGGCGACGACCGCGGGCAGGGTGTAGCCGAGTCCGGTCATGACCTCTGCTCCGAACGGGACCGGATCCGTTGCAGAAACGACAGGATGGTGTCGACCGCGTTGTAGGTGAGCAGCCCGCACAGCGGAATGACGATGAAGAACAACAGTTCTTCGATCGGCATCGAGAGGGGCAGTTCGATGCCCGAGATGTACTGCGGGTTGTACGTCCATACATGGGCGGCGATCGCCACCGCGTCCCACAGGACGAAAACCAGTGCCACCGGCAGGACGGCTCCCGCGGTGCGCCGCAGTTGGCGATACACGCCGGAGCCCAGAAGTTCGAGGGGAGCCGTGATCGCGAGGCAGGCGGCAAGGACGAACAGGTACTGCCAGCGGTCCATGCTCAGTTTCCGCTCATCCTCGCTCGCCATGCCTTCAGCAAGCCCCCTGCGGCAACCTGCAGACGTCTACCGGTGCCGACGGTGGCGCGATGGCTGAAGATCGCGAAATCCATGTCCTCGATGCAATCCAGTATCTCCGAGTACAGCGTCAGCGCAGCCGCGACGCAAGGACGCGATCGCGGATGCAACTTCGCTATGCCGCGCGCCGCGTAGTCGTAGACCCGCCGGGTTGCGCCGAGCTGCTCGGCAAGCGCGCGACGAACCCGGGGGTCGGTGCGCCGGTTCTCGTGGCACCACGACAGCAGGTCGCGGTCGACGTCGTGGGCGGCGAGTTCGTCGGCCGGCAGATAGACCCGGCCGCGCTGCAGATCCTCGTCGACGTCACGCAGGAAGTTGGTGAGCTGGAACGCCTTTCCCAGCGCGGCCGCGTACGGCGCGGCCTCCTCACGCGGCCCGGCCGTGCCGAGCACCGGCAGCATTTGCAGCCCGATGACCTCCGCCGAGCCGTACATGTACTTCTCGAGCGCCGCGCGGTTGGGATAGTCGGTCTCGGTGAGGTCCATGCGCATCGACTCGAGGAAGTCATCGAACAGGTCCCACCCGATGTCGTACTTGCGGGCGGTGTGCACCACCGCCGCCAACGCGGGATCGTCGCTGGGCGCGCCGTCGACGCGCGCGGTGAACAGTTGCGCGCCCAGCTGCTCGAGGCGGTCCGCGCGTTGCGCGGTGGTCTGACGGTCGTCGAAGTCGTCGAGGATGTCGTCGGCGCGCCGGGCGAATCCGTAGAGCGCGTGCACCGCAGGCCGTTGTGCCGGTGCCAGGAGCCTGGTCGCGAGAAAGAACGTCTTGCCGTGCTGCGCGTTGAGGATTCGGCATTGTCGGTAGGCCTCGCGCAACGCCGGATCGCGTACGCCTGCGGCATCCAACTCGGAACTGATCACGTGTGCACCACCCGCGAGGTTGTCGCCGCTACGCCGGTGACCCGGTCCGCCGCCAGGCGTCCGGACATCAGCGCTGTGGGCACCCCCACTCCGGGCACCGTCGAGGAACCGGCAAGGACCACGTTGTCGACTCCGCGCACGGTGTTGGCGGGACGGAAGGGGCCGGTCTGGCCGAAGGTGTGGGCAAGGGCGAACGGCGTGCCCGCGGCCATCCCCTGGCGGGCCCAGTCCGACGGATCGACGACGTGCAACAGTTCGGCGTCGACGCCGAGAGCGGGAATCCGCGAGGCCGCGGCGCGGACGATCCGGTCGGCGTAGGCCGAGCTTTCTTTCGCCCAATTCACCTTGCCCACCGCGGTATTCGGCGCAGGCGCCAGAATGTAGAGCAGGTCGCGGCCCTCGGGGGCCAGACTCGGATCGCCCGCGGTCGGCCGAGTCACCAGCAGTGACGGGTCGGACATCAGCCGTCCGTCGTCAATGATGTCGGTGAACGTCTGGCGCCACGCGTCGCCGAACATGATCGTGTGGTGTCCGGCGGCGTCTCCCACCGCGCGACAACCGACGTGGGCGACCACCGCCGACGGCGCGGGGCGCAGAGGCAGCAACCGCCGCGGCGTCCTGCCGAGCAGTCGGTAGGTGTCGGGCAGTTCCGTGGTGAGGACCACCGCGTCGGCCGGTATCCGCTCACCCGTATCGGTGAGCACCGCGCTCACCCGCCCGCTGCCGTGCTCCAATCCCGAAACCGATGACCCGTAACGAAATTCGACACCGGCATCGGCCGCGGCGGCGGCCAGGGCGTCGGGCAGGGCCCGAACGCCCCCGCGGGGAAAGTACACGCCCGCCACGGTGTCCATGTAGGCGATCACTGCGTAGACGGCCAGTGCGCGCTGCGGGGGCACCCCGGCGTAGAGCGCCTGGAAGGTGAACACCCGCGAGAGACGCTCGTCGGTGATGAACCGCCGCACCATCCGGTCCCACCGTCGGAAGCCGCCGATGGCCGTCAGCCGTGCTAACTGGGGCGTCACCAGCGACAGCGGCGAGTCGAAGTTGGCGGCGATGAAACCGTCGAACTCGACGCGGTACAACCGGGTCAGCCACTCGCGCAGCCGCAGATATCCCTGGGCCTGATCGCTGCCCGCGAAGCGTTGCACTTCGGCGGCCATCGCGTCCGGGTCGCTATGGACATCGAGGGCGCTGCCGTCGGCGAACGAGGCGCGGTACGCCGGTGAGACCTGCTCCAATTGCAAACGGTCGGACATGTTTTCGCCGACCGCCGCGAACACGTCCTCGATGATGTCTGGCATCGTCAGCACCGTTGGGCCGGTGTCGAGGTGGTATCCGTCGATGTCCAGCCTGCCGACCCGGCCGCCGGGATGTTCGCCGCGCTCGACGACGGTCACGGCGCGGCCCCGGCCGGCCAGATGCAGCGCGGCCGACAGGCCGGACAGCCCGGCGCCGACCACGACCACGCGGTCGGTCGGGCCATTGAGGCTCTTCATCACGCGGCCCGCTCTGCGCATGCCGAAGCCATGCTGCCCAGCGCCGCCCTGACCGCCGTGTCGAGCGGAGCGGCGTCGAGCCGTTCCAGTGCACGCTTGAGCCGCGAGTCGATCATCTGCTCGATCCGGTCCACAGCGCCGGTGGCGAGAATGAGCCCCCGCCAGCGGTCGACGTCGGATTCGTCGAGGTCGCGTCGGCTCATCAACTCCTTGAGCTGGCCGCGCACAGTCGAGTCGGCGAGCTGGTAGGCCGCCACGACCACGCTGGTGGCCTTGCGCTCGATGAGGTCCCCACCGGCGGGCTTTCCGGTGACCGTCGGGGAGCCGAAGATCCCGAGCACGTCGTCACGCATCTGAAAGGCGTCCCCCACCGCCTCACCGTAGGTGCCCAGGGACGCCAGCACTCGCGAACTGCAACCTGCCATGGCCGCGCCGATCTCCAGCGGCCGTCGCACGGTGTAGTTGCCCGACTTGCGACGGGACACGTCGAGCACCTGATCGAGGGCCGGAAACGCCCCGGCGTCGTTGACGAGATCAGCGAACTGCCCGATTGCCAGCTCCGTGCGCATCTCGTCGTACCGCGGCCAGACCCGTGCCAGGGCTTTGGCGTCGACACCACTCTCGCGGAGCATCTGCGCTGACCAGACCAGGCAGAGGTCGCCGAGCAGGACGGCCGCCGATTCGCCGAACCGGTCCGACGATCCGGGCAGTTCACGCTCCCGATGCCACCGGGCGAACGCCACATGCGCCGCCGGTTTGCCGCGCCGGATCGTCGAGCCGTCCATGACGTCGTCCTGCAGCAGCGCGAACGCGTGCAGCAGTTCGAAGCTCGCGGCCGCCCGCAGGGCGGCGTGGTCGTCGTCGGCCCCGCAGCGCCAGCCGAGGTACATGAATGTCGGACGCAGGCATTTGCCGCCGACGGCGAAGTCACGCAATACGTCGGCTGCGGCGTCCACGCCGGCGCATGCGAGATGTTCGGTGCATCGGTCGGCGATGAATTCATCGATCGCCGCCTGCACGGAATCGGCGACGCTGCGGTGCCACGCGCCGAAGGAGGTGCCGAGGCTGACCGTTGGATTGGCAGATGATGCTGGCGCCGACAAGGGCCCGCGCGTCTTCTCGTCAATGCCGCTCAACCGCGCCCCCTTCCACCGCCAGTCCGTTGAGGATTACCCCATCGGCGTCATGCCAACCGGTGCCGCCTCGCCCGACAGTCCCGGGGCGGCCAACTGCGGCGCCTCGCCCGACAGTCCCGGGGCGGCCAACTGCGGCGCCTCACGACTTCTTACGCGCTGATGACTTTCGCGGCGGCGCCTTCTTGGCCATCGACGCGGACGACGCCTGGCGGGGCGTCGGCGCGGCCCGTCCCGCCTCGTCCTGGGCGGGGCCGGCGAGCTGTTGCACCAGCAGGGCGGTTCCGCCGACCATCAGCAGCGCCGGCCACTCGATCAGACCCGCCGCGCCGATGGCGCCCATAGCCAGCAGTGCCGCCGGTGTCGAATGGCTGCCGCTGCTGACGCCTTCGCGCACCCCCCGCGCGGTCCCCTGCACGCCGCCGATGATGCCGTTGACCGTCGCTCCGCCCAAAGCGCCGGCGGCGGCGGTGGTGGCGTTTGCGGCTCCGGTGACGACGCGTGTCGCGCTTCGAACGATGTCCATGGCCTGTCCCTGACTGTCAATTCCGTCAATAAACCGGAATACCCGGTCCGGCGCCGCGGCAAAACGCAGCCGGCCGCTGTTAGACAGGCGTCAATAGAATGGCGTCATGGCAGATACCAGACGACGGCTATCGCCCGAGGATCGACGCAGGGAACTGCTGTCGCTGGGCGCCGAGGTGTTCGGCCAGCGTCCCTACGACGAGGTGCGCATCGACGAGATCGCCGAACGGGCCGGGGTCTCGCGTGCCCTGATGTACCACTACTTCCCGGATAAGCGGGCCTTTTTCGCCGCCGTCGTGCGAGCCGAGGGTGAGCGGCTGTTCGAGGCCACCAACACCCCGCCGGACCCCGGCCAGGGCTTGTTCGACCAGTTGCGGGCCGGCGTGCTGGCCTACCTGCGCTACGACGAGGAGCACCCGCACGGCGCGTGGGCCGCCTACATGGGCATGGGCCGCTCCGACCCGCTGCTGCGTGGAATCGAGGATGTCGACAACGACCGTCAGGCCAACCGGATCATCGCGCGCATCAACGCCGGGATCGGCGGGGCACTGGATTCCAAGGTCGAGCGCGACCTGCGCGTCACCGTCTACGGCTGGTTGGCGTTCACATTCGAGATGTGCAGACAGCGCCTGGCCGACCCGTCCATCGACGCGGGCGTCGTCGCCGACGCGTGCGCCCACGCGCTGCTGGACGCGGTCGGGCGAGTGCCCGCCATCCCGGCCGAACTGGCGGACGCGGTCGCCGCCGAGCACCGCTGAGGTTGTCGGTGCCCTCCTGCACGATGGTCTGATGAGCACAGGTGCCCTCTCGCGGTTCAGCCCGCTGACGCGGGAGTGGTTCACGGGTACCTTCGCCTCGCCCACTCCCGCGCAGGAGCAGGCGTGGTCGGCCATCGCCGACGGCGACAACACCCTGGTCATAGCCCCGACCGGGTCCGGCAAGACGCTGGCCGCGTTCTTGTGGGCCATCGACGAACTGGCTTCCGCCGACCCACGCCCGCCCGGCGCAGGCACTCGGGTGCTGTACGTCTCCCCGCTCAAGGCGTTGGCCGTCGACGTCGAACGCAACCTGCGCACCCCGCTGACCGGCATCGGCCGCGTCGCCGAACGCCGCGGCGAGCAGGCCCCGTCCATCAGCGTCGGGGTGCGCTCGGGCGACACCCCGCCCAACCAACGCCGCGAGCTGATCACCCGGCCGCCCGACATCCTGATCACCACGCCGGAGTCGCTGTTCTTGATGCTGACGTCGTCGGCGCGCGACACCCTTGCCGAGGTGCGCACGGTCATCGTCGACGAGGTGCACGCGGTGGCGGGCACCAAACGCGGCGCACACCTCGCGTTGTCGCTGGAGCGCCTGGACCAGATGCTCGACAAGCCGGCGCAGCGCATCGGCCTGTCGGCGACCGTGCGCCCGGCCGAAGAGGTGGCGCGTTTCCTGTCGGGTCAAGCCCGCACCACCATCGTCGCGCCGCCCGCGGCCAAGACGTTCGACCTGTCGGTCCAGGTGCCCGTGCCGGACATGGCCAACCTCGAGAACAACACCATCTGGCCCGATGTCGAAGAGCGCATCGTCGACCTCATCGAGGCGCACAACAGCTCCATCGTGTTCTCGAACTCGCGCCGGCTCGCCGAGCGACTCACCTCGCGACTCAACGAGATTCACGCCGAACGAAGTGGCATGGAGGTACCGGCGGGTCCCAACACCGGCGTCGCGGGCGGGTCGCCCGCCCACATCATGGGCAGCGGTCAGGCGTCGGGCGCGCCAACGCTGCTGGCCCGGGCGCACCACGGTTCGGTCAGCAAGGAGCAGCGCGCGCAGGTCGAAGACGACCTCAAGACCGGACGGCTCAAAGCGGTCGTCGCGACGTCGAGTCTCGAGCTCGGCATCGACATGGGCGCGGTCGATCTGGTGATCCAGGTCGAGGCGCCGCCGTCGGTGGCCAGCGGTCTGCAGCGGATCGGCCGGGCCGGCCACCAGGTCGGTGAGATCTCCCAAGGGGTGCTGTTCCCCAAGCACCGGACGGATCTGATCGGCTGCGCAGTGACGGTGCGCCGGATGCTGGCTGGCCAGATCGAGACCATGCGGGTGCCGGCGAATCCGCTCGACGTGCTGGCCCAGCACACCGTCGCCGCGTGCGCGCTGGAACCGTTGGACGCCGACCGTTGGTTCGACGCGGTGCGGCGCAGTGCCCCGTTCGCCACCCTGCCGCGCAGCGCCTTCGAGGCGACACTGGATCTGCTCAGCGGCAAATACCCGTCCACGGAGTTCGCCGAGCTACGGCCGCGACTGGTGTACGACCGCGACACGGGCACGCTGACCGCGCGGCCGGGTGCGCAGCGGCTGGCGGTCACCTCCGGCGGCGCCATCCCCGACCGCGGACTGTTCACCGTCTATCTGGCCACCGACGCGGAAAAGCCGTCGCGGGTCGGCGAACTCGACGAAGAGATGGTGTACGAGTCGCGGCCCGGCGACGTGATCTCACTCGGCGCGACCAGCTGGCGCATCACCGAGATCACCCACGATCGGGTGCTGGTCGTACCGGCACCCGGGCAGCCGGCACGGCTACCGTTCTGGCGCGGTGACAGCGTCGGCAGGCCCGCCGAACTCGGCGCGGCGGTGGGCGCGTTCACCGGCGAGCTTGCCTCGGTGGGCCGCGACCAATTCGGCGAACATTGCCGGGCAATGGGATTCGACGACTTCGCGACCGACAACCTATGGCAGCTACTCGACGACCAGCGGCAGGCCACCGGCACGGTACCGACCGACACCACGCTGATGGTGGAGCGGTTTCGCGACGAGCTCGGTGACTGGCGGGTGATCCTGCACTCGCCGTACGGCCTGCGCGTACACGGCCCGCTGGCACTAGCGGTGTCGCGCAGGCTGCGTGAGCGTTACGGCATCGACGAGAAGCCGACCGCGTCCGACGACGGCATCATCGTGCGACTCCCCGACACCGAGGACACCGCACCCGGCGCAGACTTGTTCGTGTTCGATGCCGACGAGATCGAGCCGATCGTCACCGCGGAGGTCGGCGGCTCAGCACTCTTTGCGTCACGGTTCCGCGAATGTGCCGCGCGCGCTTTACTTCTGCCGCGCCGCCATCCGGGCAAGCGCTCGCCGCTGTGGCACCAGCGGCAGCGCGCGGCGCAACTGCTCGACGTCGCGCGCAAGTATCCCGACTTCCCGATCGTGTTGGAGGCGGTGCGCGAATGCCTGCAGGACGTCTACGACGTGCCCGCCCTGACCGAGCTGATGCGCGGTGTGGCGCAGCGTCGACTCCGGATCGTCGAGGTCGAGACCACCACACCGTCGCCGTTCGCCGCCTCGCTGCTGTTCGGCTACGTCGGGGCGTTCATGTACGAGGGCGACAGTCCGCTGGCCGAGCGGCGCGCGGCGGCGCTCTCGCTGGACAGCGTGCTGCTGGCCGAACTGCTGGGTCGCGTCGAACTGCGCGAACTGCTCGATCCGCAGATCATCGACTCCACGACGCGCCAGCTGCAGCACCTCGCAGAGGACCGCAAGGCCCGGGACGCCGAAGGTATCGCCGACCTGTTGCGGGTGCTGGGGCCGCTGACCGAGGCCGAGATCGCCGAACGCTGCACGGCCGACGAGGTGGGCGGCTGGCTCGAGGGCCTGCACGGCGCCAAGCGGGCACTGCCGGTCTCGTTCGCCGACCGGGCCTGGTGGGTCACCATCGAAGACATCGGCCTGTTACGCGACGGTATCGGCGTCGCTGTGCCCATCGGGGTGCCGACAGCGTTCACCGAATCCGTCGACGACCCGCTCGGCGAACTGCTGGGCCGCTATGCCCGCACGCACGGGCCGTTCACCACTTCCGACGCCGCCGCCCGCTTCGGACTGGGGCTGCGCGTCACCGCCGACGTGCTCGGCCGAATGGCTATCGACGGCAAGCTGATTCGCGGGGAGTTCACCGACATCCCTGTGACGGACCCTGGGGCCGGCGAACAGTGGTGTGACTCCGACGTGTTGAAGATTCTGCGCCGCCGGTCACTGGCCGCGCTGCGGGCGCAGGTGGAGCCGGTCAGCACGGCCGCCTACGGTCGCTTCCTGCCCGCGTGGCAGCAGGTGGGCACACACAATTCGGGCATCGACGGTCTCGCCTCGGTCATCGACCAACTCGCCGGAGTGCCGATCCCGGCGTCCGCGGTCGAATCGCTGGTGCTCGGTCAGCGCGTCCGCGACTACCAGCCGGCGATGCTCGACGAGCTGCTGGCCTCCGGCGAAGTCACCTGGTCGGGTGTCGGCCAGATCGGCGGCGGTGACGGGTGGATCGCCTTCCACACCTCCGACTCCGCGCCGCTGACGTTGACCGCTCCGACCGAAGTAGACTTCACCGACACCCATCGCGCCATCACCCAAGCGCTGGGCGGCGGCGGCGCGTACTTCTTCCGCCAACTCGTCGATGGTGATTCGGAACAGTTCAAAACCGCTCTGTGGGAATTGATCTGGGCTGGGTGGGTCACCGGCGACACCTTCGCGCCAGTGCGCTCGATGCTGTCGGGAACACGCCGCTCCACGGGCAGGCGCGGCGCACCGGCACACCGCCAGAAGCAGCGCCCGCCGCGGCTGAGCAGCTACAGCGTCAAGCATGCCCAGACCCGCAGTGTCGACCCTACGGTCGCGGGGCGCTGGTCGGCGCTTCCCTCTCCCGAGCCGGAATCGACTGTGCGGGCTCATTTCACGGCCGAGCAGATGCTGAGTCGTCACGGCGTCCTTACCAAGGGCGCGGTGGCCGCCGAATCGATACCCGGCGGGTTCGCAATGCTGTACAAGGTGTTGTCGGCATTCGAGGACGCCGGCCGGTGCCAGCGCGGCTATTTCGTCGAGTCGCTGGGCGGCGCACAGTTCGCGGTCGCGTCGACCGTCGACCGGTTGCGTTCCTACCTCGACGGGGTGGACCAGGAGCGCCGCGAGTACCACGCCGTAATGCTGGCTGCCGCCGATCCCGCCAACCCGTACGGCGCAGCGCTGCCGTGGCCCGGCCGCGGACCGGACGATGACGCGTCGCATCGCCCGGGCCGCAAGGCCGGCGCACTGGTCGCGCTGGTCGACGGTGAATTGACGTGGTTCCTCGAGCGCGGCGGGCGCTCACTGTTGAGTTTCACCGATGATGCCGAGGCACACACCGCCGCGGCGACGGCGCTCGCCCAACTCGTCAGCAGCGGACGTGTCCAGGCGCTGCTGGTCGAGAAGGTCAACGGCGTACCGGTGCTGGAACCGCACGGCGAGGGGCAGCGGGCGGCGGTGCAGAACGCACTCGTCGAGGCGGGTTTCTCTCGCACTCCGCGGGGGTTGCGGCTCCGGTAGTGCGCGCGCATGAGAGGCTGACGCATGCCTGAAGGCGATACCGTCTGGCACGCCGGGCTGCGGCTTCGCGAAGGACTCGTCGGAAAGACACTGACCCGCTGCGATATTCGCGTGCCGCGGTACGCCGCCGTGAACCTCACCGGTCAGGTCGTCGACGAAGTGATCACTCGCGGCAAGCACCTGTTCATCCGCATCGGCGACGCCAGCATCCATTCGCACTTGAAGATGGACGGCAGCTGGAAGGTCAGCCCGATCGGCAGACCCAGCCGCGCCGGCTACCGCATCCGGATCATCCTGGAGACTGCGGACGTGCAGGCGGCCGGGGTCGATCTCGGCGTGCTCGAGGTGTTGGAACGTTCACACGATATGGACGTTGTCGCGCATCTCGGACCAGACCTGCTGGGTGACGACTGGGAACCGCGCACCGCAGCGGCCAATCTCGTCGCCGATCCGGACCGCCCGCTGAGCGAGTCGCTGCTCGACCAGCGGGTGATGGCCGGCGTCGGCAACGTCTACTGCAACGAGATCTGTTTTGTCACCGGCTATCTACCGACGACGCCGGTCCGCACGGTCAAGGATCCGCTGCGCATGGTGCAGCGCGCTCGGGACATGCTGTGGCTGAACCGGTCTCGGTCGAACAGGACCACTACCGGCGACACCAGGCGGGGTCAACAGGTGTGGGTTTACGGTCGCGCCGGCGAGCCATGCCGCAGGTGCGGCACGGCCATCCGGTCAGACGACTCCGGCGATCGCATCACCTTCTGGTGCCCGGTCTGCCAGACGTGACCCGTTACCGGGGCAGCGCGAGCCGGAAGATCTTGCGCACGACCGTCGCGAACTGGCGAGGCAACGGGCCCATGTTGTACGGGATGCCGTAGCGTCGGCAGATCTCCTGGACCTCGGGCGCGATCTCAGCGTGCCGATGGGCGGGGATATCGGGGAACAGGTGGTGCTCGATCTGGAACGACAGATTGCCGCTCAAGATGTGAAACAGCTTGCCGCCGGTCAGGTTCGCCGAACCGAGAATCTGCCGGAAGTACCACTGACCGCGGGTTTCGGCCTTGGTCTCCTCGATCGAGAACTCCTGGACGTCTTCGGGGAAATGTCCGCAGAAGATGATCATGTAGGACCACACGTTGCGCATCAGGTTGGCGGTCATGTTGCCCGCGAACACCCACGGCGCGAACGGCCCGGCCAGCAGCGGGAAGGCCACGTAGTCCTTGAGCGTCTGCTTCCTGGTCTTGCGCCAGATTTCTTCAAGAATCTCACGCTTGTCCGCGACCGAGATCTCGCCGGCGCGGATGCGCTCAGTTTCCAACTCGTGCAGCGCAACCCCGTACTGGAACAACACCATGAGCAGGAAGGCGTACACCGGGTTGCCCAGGAAGTACGGGCTCCACCGCTGGTCTTCGCTCATCCGCAGGATGCCGTAGCCGACGTCGCGGTCCATGCCGACGATGTTGGTGTAGGTGTGGTGCATGTAGTTGTGCGAGTGCCGCCACTGATCGGCCGGGCACGCGGTGTCCCATTCGAACTTCTTGCTCGACAACGCGGGGTCGCCGGTCCAGTCGTACTGGCCGTGCATGACGTTGTGGCCGATCTCCATGTTGTCGAGGATCTTCGACAGCCCCAGCATGGCGGTGCCCGCGAGCCAGAACGGCGGGAAGATACCGCCGAACAGCAGTGCACGGCCCGCGACCTCCAAACCGCGTTGGCTCTTGATGATTCGTCGGATGTAGGTGGTGTCTCGCTCGCCGAGGTCGGCGATGACGCGCTCCTTGAGCGCGTCCAGTTCGCGGCCGAATTCCTCGGACTGCTCCGGTGTGAGCGTGATGCGCTGGCCGGCGACGGTCTTCTCGAGGGTCTTCTGCTGCGTGATGGTTGGTGCAGTCATGGCCACTCCTTCCTTAGAGTGCGATCTCGACGTCGCCAACGGGGGCGGACACACAGATTTGGATGTCCTCCTCTTCGACGCCTGACACCGCTCCGGTGATCAGATTTTTCACCGCGCCGCGTGTCTTACGGCGGGTGCAGCTGTGGCAGATGCCCATTCGGCATCCGCTGTCTGGTGTGAGGCCGGCGGCCTCGGCTTGCTCGAGGATCGGTCGGCCGTCGTCGACCGTGTCGACCGCCGCGTCGGCGAAAACGATACGACCGCCTGACGATTCGGCAGGCACGGTGATGACGGGCGGGACGAAGGACTCGGCCTTCGCATCCGGGCAGTGCGCGCGGACGGCCTCTACCAGCGCGGGCGGCCCGCACACGAAGACAGCGTCGGGTCGGGGCATCGCCGCTGCCAGGTGGTCGGCGTCGAAGTGGCCGTCCAGATCCCCGGCGCCCTCGCGGGTGTAGCCGTGCAGCACCCGCACCCCGGCCATCGCGGCGAGCTCGTCGGCGTAGCAGGCCTCCTCCGGCGATCGCGCGTAATGAACGAAGGCGATCTCGCGGTCGGAGCCCTCGTCGCGCATGGTGCGCAGCATCGACATCACCGGGGTGATACCGCTACCGCCCGAGACGAACAGGATCCGTCGCGGACGCAGCGCGGGCAGGACGAAGTCGCCGCCGACCGAGTCGAGCCCGACGACCATGCCGGGCCTTGCGTGCTCGCACAGGTGGGTCGACACCAGCCCGCCGTCGTGGTGGCCGATGGTGAGCTCGATGTAGGGCGAGCCTTCGGCGCTCGCAGGCGAGTAGGGGCGGGTGCGCCGGCGACCGTCGATCTCGACCGTCAGGTTGATGTGTTGGCCGGCGCGAAATCCGGTGAACGCTTTATTGGGTTCCAAGGTGAGCGTGACGCTGCGTGGCGTCTGCCGCCGCACGGCGACCACCCTGGCGCGGGCGTCGCCCTGCGTCCAGGTGGGCTCGACCAGCTCGGTGTACCGGTCCACCCCGTGTGGACCCGTGAGCAGGTCGACCAGCGGTGACCGGAGCACCCGCCGCGTCAGAGTTTCGGTGAACATGTGTACACGATGCAACTATTGCGCTACCACAGTCAACGAATTCGTCCAGCTTGTGGCCCGAAACACATGAGTGAACGACTGTGAACCCATCTACTCCGGCGTTCACGCACCGCAAACACCGCCGGTGCAGCGACAGCTATTCAAATCGACTAAGTAAACAGTTGTACTCTTGGTTATATGTCGAACCGGTCGTCTAGCTCACGGACGAGCCGCTCGAGTAGGTCGCGCTCGCGAGAATCTCCGTCGCGCGAAGAGCGCAAGGAAGCCACCCGGCGTGCCATCGTCGACGCCGCGCTGAAATTGCTCGAGGAGCAGAGTTTCGGCGCGCTGAGCCTTCGCGAGGTCACCCGCGAAGCGGGCATAGTGCCCGCCGCCTTCTACCGGCATTTCGAGTCGATGGAGGCGCTGGGACTAGTGCTCATCGACGAATCGTTTCGGGCGCTGCGCGACATGCTGCGCGGCGCGCGCGCGGGCAAGCTGGACCCGAATCGGGTCATCGAGTCGTCGGTTGACATGCTCATCGAGGGCGTCAACGAGCGCCGCGAACACTGGCGATTCATCGGCCGGGAGAGGTCGAGCGGACTGACGGTGCTGCGCTATGCGATTCGCACCGAGATCCGGTTGATCACTTCGGAACTGGCCATCGACCTCGCCCGGTTCCCCGGCCTGAACACCTGGAGCGGCGAAGACCTCAACATTCTGGCCACCCTGATCGTCAACGCGATGATCTCCATAGCCGAAGCGATCGAGGACGCAAGCGATCCGGCTGCGCTCGAGGAGATCAGGCGCGTCGCGGTCAAACAGTTGCGGCTGATCGTCGTCGGCGTGACCGGTTGGCGCAGCAGGGTGTAGACACCATCGCCCCACCGCTAGCGTGAGGCGCATGCCGAACCTGGAGCTGACCAATCCGCGACCTGACATCGCCCTGCTGACATTGACCCGGCCGGAAAAGCTCAACGCACTGAACCACGACCTGGTGGAGGATCTGCACTCCGCGCTCATCGACATCGCCGCGAACAACGATTGCCGCGCCGTCGTCATCACCGGCGCGGGCCGCGGCTTCTGCTCGGGCCTCGACCTCACTGAGTCCAACCCGGACCAGGCGGGCGGTGGAACCGAGTTCCCGCGGTCGGGCATGCGTTGGCAGGAGCGCATCGCCGACCTCACCGCACGCATCCATCGCCTGCGCCAACCGGTCATCGCCGCGGTCAACGGGCCGGCGTACGGCGGCGGCATGGGTATCGCGCTGGCATGTGACATCCGAGTTGCGTCGAGAACAGCGAAGTTCTGCACACAGTTCATCAAGCTCGGACTCGGCGGCTGCGACATCGGTGTCAGCTACACGCTGCCCCGGATTGTCGGCGCCGGAACGGCATTCGACCTGATCCTCACCGCGCGGGCGGTGGAAGCCGAGGAGGCGCTGCGAATCGGCCTCGTATCGCGTGTCGTCGACGATGCGACCGACGAAGCGCTCCACATTGCCGAAACCGTCTGTGGCTACGGGAAGTTCGGCGTCGAGTCGACCAAGCAGGTGCTGTGGGCCAATCTCGAGGCCTCGAGCCTGGAGGCAGCGCTGCATCTAGAGAACCGCAGTCAGATCCTGGCGTCGACGGGCGGCGTCATGCGCGAGGCTACCGAGGCGTTCCGCCACCGTCAGCGATGATCACCGTCCCCGTGATGTAACTGCCGGCGTCCGACGTCAACAGCAGTGCGGCGCCCACCATCTCGTCTGGCGTCGCCAATCGCTTCATCAACGTCCCGCCGATCATGGCGTCGATGGCCTGCTGCGGGTTCTTGCGCATCATGTCGGTGTCGACGGGGCCCGGAGCCAGCGCGTTGACGCGGATGCCGTGCGGAACGAACTCGGCGGCCATCGACCGGGTGAACGACATCAGCGCCGCCTTGCCCGACGCGTAGATGGACAGCGACGGCGCGAAGTTGAAGGCACCGACCGAGACCATGTTGAGCACCGCGGCGTGCGGGCTCGCCTTCAGGTGCGGCAACGCCGCCTGCACCAGGAACACCGGTCCGCGAAGATTCACCTCGTAGGACTTGGTCCACGCATCAACCGACATCTCACCGAGCGGTTGGGCCAATGCATTGGCGGCGTTGTTGACCACGACGTCGATGCCGCCGAACTCGTCGACGGCGCGCTGCACCAACGCTTCGAGGTCGCCGACCTCGCCGAGGTGCGTCGGCACGCCGACGGCCTGGCCGCCCAGCCCGCGCAGGTGCTGTGCGGCCTCCTCGCAGGCATCGGGCTTGCGGCTGGCGACGACGACGCGGGCGCCGGCCAGCACGAAACCCTCGGCGAGGGCGAGCCCGATGCCTCGGGTGCCGCCGGTGACGATGACGGTGCGGTCGGTCATGTCGAAGAGACGGTCAAACGATGCGCGGTCCACGCCGTCAGTAGAACAGATGGGGATTCGACGCGATGTACTGCTCGACCGTTTGCGGCCGCCGGCCGATGATGCGCTCGACGTCGTCGGTGCCGCGGTCGTAGCGGCCGTTGCGATGTAGGCGGGCCATGGTCGCGATGTGCTGCGCGACATGAGCGGACAGCCCGATCGAGGCCAGTTCGCCGCTCTCCCAGTACTGCTCCGCCAGACCTGTGATGTCAAGCGCCTGAGGACCCGTCAGCTCGTAGACCTGTCCGATTCTCGCGGTCGGGTCCCGCAGGATCGCGGCGACCACGGCCGCCACGTGACATCGCGCATCGCATCGGCGATGTCGCCTGCGCGCGTGAGATCACCGACGACGATGTCGGCTCCCAGATCCCGTAGCTGCGGGGCGCGTTCGTCGTCGCGACGTACCATCGCCCGCGCCGGTGATCAGGTACGTCGCCCTAGATGCAGCCGCTGACGCTGATCCGCCGACCGACATTGGCGCACACGTCGACGTTCGGCGCCGGCGGTAGGTACACCGGCGGTGGTGGCGGCGGTGGGGGTGGCGGTGGTGGCGCGCCGGGCGGGGGCGGCGGTGGCGGAGGTGGTGGCGGCGGAGGCAGCGCGTCGTTGAGGTAGGACAACGGATCGGCGCATCCGGTGACGTCGACGTGTCTGCCGCCGATCGAGCCGCACAGCGTGGCTTCCGCGGGCGGAGCGAGCGGAACCGTCATGCCGCAGGCGATCAGCAGGGCAGGGAGGGCCAACCACTTCTTTCGCACATACGTATCCTCCCCGGCAACGGCGTCCAGGGGATTCGATTGGCGATTACGGTCAACCGCGTTGCTCAAGCGTCTGCAGCACCGACGCCAGCGCGCCGTGCCGCGCCGTCACTCGGTCGAGACGCACCGAGTCGCCGCGACGCACGATGCCGCCCTGCACAACGTCGGCATACACGCCGGCGCATGGCTTTTCGCCGAGCACGGGCACGACTCGGCGGTCAACGCCTGCCACCGCACGCAGGATGTCGGCATCGTGCGGCAGCTGATCCTGTGCGAGCGTGGTCATCACGCAGCGCGGCGTCGGCATCACGGCGTGCAGCACCGCGCTGGTACTGACCAGGTCGCACCCGAGCATGTCGTCGGTCTCCAAGTCGGCCCCGTCGAGGAGGAGGTTCGGCCGAAAGCGCCGCGCGTCCCACACTCCCCCCGGATAGGCGGCCGCCATCCGGCCCAGGATGCCGGTACTCAGTACGTGTACGGGCGCCAGGTCGGCGAAGGTCGACGAAGCCGCCATGGCGAGAAAGTCCTGGGCGACCGGATCGCCGCTCGCCACGATTCGGACCTCGCGGCCGAGCAGCTCGCTAGTACGCCGCGACACTTTCTCTATTCCGCACTCGACGCTCCCATCGGGAAAGGTCACCTCGATGGTCGAGTCGTCGGACTCGGTTGAGCCGACGAGCCGCACGCGGCATTCGAGCAACTTTCCGTACTGACGGGCTCGCTTTGCGCTGGCCAGCCGCCGCTCTCCGACGTCGAACACGCCGAAGACGCGGTCGCCGACGACGCCGCTGCGCCCGATCTCCAGCTCGGAGACCTCCTCGCCGCCCATCGACTTGACCGGATACCGCCACAGCGTGCGGACTGTCGTGACCGTCATCGGTCGATACTGTGGCCGCTGCCGTCCACGGTCAAACGAGATTGTGGCAACCTCAAGTCGAGCTTCAGACTTTCTTTGCTCCGTCGGCAAGTAGCCACCGACGAGGTCCGACTGGCGCCGCGTAGCGTACCCGCGAACTCGTGGACAGATTACTGCTCCGGCCACACCGCACTGCAGGCCACACATCTCGCCAAACAAGCCTTGCTACAGAACATTTCGACTCACACGCCTACGGTGAGCAGTGTGTTGGTGCCACGTGCCGAACGCTGTAACGCGCGCCCGGTCGGTGTCGATACACGAGCGAGGAAAGCGCCTCGTTTCTTCCTCGCCGACTGCTCTGATGTTTGCTACAACCGCGAAGGCTCGCGGGTCAGTCGGGACACATGCGGCACGTCAGTGCTGACTGATCTCACATTTGGGGGATATCCATGGCCGCTGGCGCCAACGCGTCCGCTGGTAGCTGTCGACTCATGCGGTTCGCGGCGGTGGCGGTGGCGCTAATAGCATTTGGCGCGATGGTCACCGCGCCGGCTCACGCGGCCGAGGATTGGCAGCGCCAGCGGTCCCCTCTGTCCACACCGTGGAGCGACCTGGTCGGCCCGAACAACGCGCTGCCGGAGTACCCGCGCCCGCAGCTGGCGCGCAAGTGGTGGCTGAACCTCAACGGCGTCTGGTCGTACACGGGCCGGTCCGGGGGCCGAGCGCTGTCGGCGCCCCCGTCGCCGGACGCCTACAACGAGCGGATTCTGGTGCCCTATCCCACCGAGTCGGCGCTGTCGGGCATCATGCGCCACGACGACCAGATGTGGTACAGCCGGGATTTCGAGATTCCCGGTACGTGGCGTGGCCAGCGGGTTCTGCTGCACTTCGGCGCCGTCGACCAGATCGCCACCGTATGGGTCAACGGCCGGCAGGTGGCCCATCACGAAGGCGGCTACACCGGATTCAGCGCGGACATCACGAGCGCGCTGCGATGGAAGGGCACGCAGCAGATCACTGTGCGCGTCGAGGATCGCAACGAGGCCAACCCGTTTGCGGTCGGCAAGCAGCGCACCCATCCCGAGGGGCTGTTTTACACCGGCGCGTCGGGCATCTGGCAGACGGTGTGGATCGAACCGGTGCGCGCGGCGCACATCGAGAAACTCGACATCACCACCGATCTGACCGGCCTGACCGTCACGCCGAAGGTCACCGGGGGCCGTGACCAACGCGTCGAGGTCACGGTCACCATGCCGGGGGGCGAGGCGGTGGCGCGCTCGTCGGCGCAGCCCGGCGAGCCCGTGCACATCACTGTGCCGAACCCGCGGCTGTGGAGCCCCGAGGATCCTTACCTTTACGACATCAAGGTTCGGTTGGTGAGCCCGTCGGGCAAGGCCACCGACGAGGTGTCGAGCTACGCCGGCCTGCGCACGATCGGCACGGTCAGGGATGCCAAGGGGCGGCCCAGGATCGCGGTCAACGGCAAGATCACGTTCCTGCACGGCCCGCTGGATCAGGGCTACTGGCCAGACGGGATCTACACCGCGCCGACCGATGACGCATTGCGGTTCGACCTCGAACGGACCAAGGCGCTTGGCATGAACTTCGTCCGCAAGCACGCGAAGGTGGAACCCGCGCGCTGGTACTACTGGACGGACAAGCTCGGGCTGCTGGTATGGCAGGACATGCCGTCGCTGGATGTGTCGCTCGACATTCCGGTCGGACCGGACCCCGATCCCTCACCCGCCGCGAAGGCCAATTTCGAGAAGGAAATGGTCGAGATGATCGACCAGTTGCGCAGCGTCACATCGATCATCGGCTGGGTGCCGTTCAATGAGGGGTGGGGCGAGTTCGACACCGCCAGGATTGCGGCCGTCGCCAAGGCCGCAGACCCGACGCGCATGGTCAACGCGAACAGCGGTGTCAACTGTTGCAAATCGCGTCCGGACAGTCGAGCCGGCGACGTCTACGACGACCACACCTACGTCGGGCCCGGCCGTCCGGTGCTGCACGACAACCCGGCGACCGCTCACGATGAACGCCTGATGCTGGGCGACCGGCCGGTGCCACTGGAGCACCGCGTCATCGTCGACGGCGAGTACGGCGGCCTCGGGCTCGTGCTCGACGGACATCGGTGGCCGGGCCGGCCGCAGGCCTACGAGATGACCGACAGCAAGGCGCGGCTGACGGAGCGCTACGTCGAGGTCAGTCGCGATCTCGAGGACGTCGTGCGCAAGGGCGGCCTGTCCGGCGCGATCTACACGCAGACCACCGACGTCGAGAACGAGCTCAACGGGTACATGACGTACGACCGGCGGCTGCTCAAGGTGATGCTGCGGACGGTCGCCGAGCGCAACCGCGCGGTGATCGCGGCGGGCGCCGACGTGGGCAAGCCCGAACCCGCGCGCGACGTCCGCCGGTGACACCGGAGCTGGCGTCAACTTCAATGCGAATGCAACGAATGTTTGCGCTAAGTGCAGATTGATGGCGCACTGTTGAACGGTGGCTGCTCAGCGGCGATGACTGATGACCCCCGTTGACTGATAACCATAGGTTCGGCACCCGGACAGCACCAGCAACATCCGGTAGCGCGAGTGACGACTGCGGAGTGGATTCCCCTCAGATGGGTGACCATCGGAGTCGTTGCAACCGACTCCGTACGGCGCCGAAATCATCGCTAACGCAGCCTTTTAGGCATAGGCGACCGGCGGACCCGCCGCGCCACGGCGAGGCACCAGGCCTCGTCAACGACAGCGTCAGTGCTCCGCACGGTGATTTAGCGAACCGTCGCGGCTGAGCTGCGGTTTCGTTGTTTCTTCTTGGTGAACCCTGTTGGACGGAATTTGAGAATCGTAGGGTTTTCCCGGATTCCTTCGTGGGGGTGAGGGCCTTAGGTTTGCTGAGACGCATCTGCGTCGTCTCTGGCTTCACTCTTGGGGGAATTGCAACATGGCCGCACAGTTCAACCGTCCGTTCGCCGGCAACAACCGGGCTTCTCGCCGGGCGCGAAACGGCCAGGAGTCGTCGGTCGGTTCTGCGACGGTGGCCGTGGGCCCTGAAGGCAGCGCCAGGCACCGTGTGCGGCCGGCTGTCAACGCGGGCTGTGGCCGGTACGTGGGCCGGGTCGGAGCCTTGGCGATTGCCCTCGGCGTCGGCGTGGCGGTGGCCACCGGCTCGGGCATGGGTGTGGCGCGTGCGCAGGACGGCGCCGACGCCAGCAACACGTCGCAGGGTCCCGCCAATGACGGTGCGAACCCGGGTGCCGAGCAAGAGACGGGTGCGGTGGACCCCGGTCAGGTGCAGACCGAACAGCCGGTCGGCTCGGGAGACCCAGCAGAGCAGAACGATCCCGGTAACGGTGTGGTCCCCGAGATGAACGTCAGTGTCAGCGGTGGCGCGACGGTGACCGGTGCCGAGACCAGGGTCGAAAACGGCGACGAGAACCTGTCGCCGACCGGTGAAACGCCAACGACGCCTGCCCCGGAAACAGCCGCACCCCCCGCGCCCGTTGAGCCGCCCCCGACCTTCGTTCCGCCCCCTACCGAAACCGTTGTGCCGCCAGAGGTTCCGTCGGTCGACCCGTCCACACCGCAGGCCCCCACAGGGCGGTCTGCGCAGAGCAAAGACGCCGGGACAGCCGACAGCGCGAATGTGAACGCCCCAGCCGGGTCAGGAGTGTCCCTCGCCGCCGAGGACGGCCACGTGAGCTTGTTCTCGCTGACGGCTGACTCCGACGAGGAGTTGCAGCTGGTGATGGCTGCGGCCGCGCCGGGTACGCCGGCGCCGGCTCCGCTGGTGCCCCAGCCGTCCAATCCGGTGGAGGCAGTGCTGGGCGGCGTCCAAGCGGTGACCAATATCGTCACCACGGCCTTGTCAATGTTCCTGTCGGGATTCTTGGCGCCAGGTCCAACCACTCCGGCCCCGCCGGTGATGTTGTTCGTGGTGTTGGGCTGGGCGCAGCGCGAATTGCAGCGCACCTTCCTCAACCAGTCACCCACTGCGGTGGCCGATACGGTCACCACAGCCGAAGACGACGATGTGACCATTCCGGTGCTGGCCAATGACACCGATGGCGACCTGGGCGCCGGTGACGTGTTGACGGTCACCGATTTCACACAGCCGGCAAATGGCGAGGTCGTGCTCAACCCGAACGGCACGTTCACCTACACCCCCGATGCCAACTTCAACGGCACAGACACGTTCTCCTACACCGTTTCTGACGAAGCCAGCCCCTGGCACCTGCATGGTCTGGCCGGCTTCTTCGGCGGCGGCGGACATTCCTCGACCACCACTGTCACGGTCAACGTCACGCCGGTAGAGGACAACTCCGGTGCACCGGTGGCCGACAACGACACCGCCACCGTCAACGAAGGCCAATCGATCGCAATCAGCGTCCTCGACGGCGACACCGACCCCGACGGCAACACCACCATCGACCCCACCACGGTGCAGGTCCTCACACAGCCCACCAACGGCGCCATCCAGATCAACCCCGCCACCGGCGCCATCACCTACACCCACAACGGATCCGAAACCACCACCGACTTGTTCACCTACACCGTCCAAGACACCAGCGGCGCACCCTCCAACACCGCCACCGTCACCATCACCATCACCCCCGTCAACGACGGTGCACCGGTGGCCGACAACGACACCGCCACCGTCAACGAAGGCCAATCGATCGCAGTCAACGTCCTCGACGGCGACACCGACCCCAACGGCAACACCACCATCGACCCCACCACGGTGCAGGTCCTCACACAGCCCACCAACGGCGCCATCCAGATCAACCCCGCCACCGGCGCCATCACCTACACCCACAACGGATCCGAAACCACCACCGACTTGTTCACCTACACCGTCCAAGACACCAGCGGCGCACCCTCCAACACCGCCACCGTCACCATCACCATCACCCCCGTCAACGACGCGCCGACTTTGGGGAGTCCAGCCTTCGTGGTCGACAGTGTCAACCAAGCCAGCGGGGTCGTCGTCGGCCACGTCGATGTCGTGGATTCGGATTCCGGAATCCTGACGTACTCGGTCAGTCCGATCAGTCCAGCGATTGGTACGGTCACGGTCAACTCCACGACAGGCGTCTGGACCTTCACCCCGACGACACAGACGCGCCTCACCGCCTTGACGAGTCCGGGCGACGAAACCGTCGGCTTCACTATCAACGTCACCGACGGTCAACTCAGCGTGTCGGTGCCGGTCGTCGCACCAATCGATCCCCCAGCGGCAGCCGTAACTGGTTCGATTGCGGCCGGACCACTGCCGCAAGGCGTGGCAGTCGTCGGCGACCGCCTCTACGTCGTGAACCAGAATCCCTCGACCGTCACGGTTATCGACCTGGACACAAACACCGTCATCGATCTCAACCCAGCCACACCGGCGATCGATCGCATCGCAGTCGGTAGCGCCCCATTTGCAACCGCCGTCCAGGGCACGCGGCTTTACGTCGCCAACATCAACGGCGACAGCGTGACAATCATCGACACCACTACCAACACCGTCATCGACGCCAATCCCGCCACACCTGCCATCGACACCATTCCCGTCGGCAACGGCCCACACGGAATGGCGATCAGCGGCGACCGTCTCTACGTCACTAATCGCTTCGGCAACACAGTCACAGTCATCGACACCACGACGAACACCGTCGTCGACGCCAATCCCGCCACCCCCGCCATCGACCCAATCGCCGTCGGCAACAGTCCGAATGGGGCGGCGGTCAGCGGCAACCACCTCTATGTGGCCAACCTGGCCGGCAACACCGTCTCGGTCATCGATACCGCTACCAACACCGTCATCCACAACATCAGCGTCCCCAATCCATATGCGGTAGCGGCCAACGGCAACCGGCTCTACGTCACCAATGCCAATAACGACACCGTCACCGTGATCGATACCACCACTGACACCATCATCGACGCCAACCCCGCCACACCCGCCATCGACGCCATACCCGTTGGTGACGGCCCCGGCGCGATCGCGATCAGCGGCAACCGTCTCTACGTCGCCAACACCACCAGCAACACCGTGACCGTCATCGACGCCACCACCAATACGGTTCTGGCCACGCTGAACGTCGGCAGCTCTCCGATGGCTGTAGCGGTTAGTGGAAACCACGTCTACACCGCCAATCAGAGCTCGGGCACCGTCACGGTGATCACGACCGACCAATAGCGCCCATCGGATGAAGGCCGCCAACCCGGGCGATGAGCTCAAGACCCTGAAGAGCCCAGCTTGACGGTCACAGCTCGCGCCCGCTGACGAACTCACACCGCAATCCGCTCAACGGATCTACGAATTCGAGCCGCTGAGCCAGTAGCCGCAACGGCCGCGAGAAGTCGTCGGAATCGACGTCGGTCACCTTCGGGTACAGCGGATCACCGTCGATCGGCAGTCCCAGCGACGCCATGTGCACACGAAGCTGATGCGTCCGTCCGGTCCGCGGCGTCAGCCGGTACAGCCCGTCCCCTAGATGTTCGACGAGCGTCTCCGCGTTCGGCTCGCCCTGCTCCTCTACCGCCTGTAACTGTCCCCGCCGCTTGATGATCCGGCTGCGCACCACCGTCGGCAAGTCCAGTCCTGGATCGGCCGCAGCCCGCGCCAGATACGTCTTCTGTACCTCGCCCCGCGCGAACATCGTCTGATACGCGCCTCGCACCTCACGCCGCGTCGTCAACACAAGGACCCCTGCCGTCAAGCGGTCCAGTCGGTGTGCCGGCGAAAGTTCCTGAACCTCAAGCGAACGCCGCAGCCGCACCAGCGCCGTCTGTGCGACGTGACGACCCCGCGGCATCGTCGCCAGGAAATGCGGCTTGTCCACGACGACGATGTTCTCGTCGCGGTACAGCACCGGGATGTCGAACGGCACCGCGACCTCGTCGGGCAGGTCCCGGTACAGGTACACGTGAGAACCGGGCGGCAACACGGTCCCCACACCTACCACGGTGCCGTCGGCGCAAACCACCTCGCCGGCAAGTACTTTCGTCGCTGCCGCCTCACCGAATCGAGAAGCCAGCTCGACCAGCACCGAGCCGCCGCGCAGCCGCACTCGTGCGGGACCCAGGCCGTCTCGCGGGGGCAGCGGCGCCTCGCGCCTCAAGTGAGCGGCACCGGCTCGAGTATCTCCGCGCGGGCCTCCGGCGCGGACGCCCGCAGCGCGTCGGCCGACTCATCGTCGGGCTGCTGCTGTGACCGCACTTCGGCGTCGACACGCGCGCAGTAGGTGTCGACCTCGCGATCGATATCCTCAGCGCTCCAACTCAACACGGGTGCAACCACTTCGGCGACCTCGCGCGCGCAGTCCACGCCGCGGTGCGGATACTCGATCGAAATCCGCATCCGTCGCGCCATGATGTCCTCGAGATGCAACGCGCCTTCGGCCGCCGCTGCGTAGTAGGCCTCGACCTTGAGGTATACCGGCGCCTCCGTGATCGGCGTCAACAGCTCCGGGCGCCCTTCCGCCATCTGCAGCACCTCACCGATCAGTGAGCCGTACCGGTCCAGCAGGTGTCGAACCCGGTAGGGATGCAAACCGTAGTGCGCGCCAACGCTTTCCGTCTGGTTGATCAGCGCGAAGTAGCCGTCGGCACCCATCAACGGCACCTTCTCGGTGATCGACGGCGCAACCCGCGCCGGGGTGAACTCGGCGGCCGCGTCGATGGCGTCCTCGCCCATCACTCGGTAGGTCGTGTACTTGCCGCCTGCGATGGCCACCAGGCCCGGCGCGGGGACGGCGACCGCGTGCTCGCGCGACAGCTTCGAGGTCTCCTCGCTCTCACCGGCCAGCAGCGGGCGTAGCCCTGCGTACACGCCGTCGATGTCGTCATGGGTCAACGGCGTTGCCAGAATGGTGTTGACCGTCTTGAGGATGTAATCGATATCGGCCTTCGTTGCCGCCGGATGCGCGAGGTCGAGATTCCAGTCGGTGTCGGTGGTGCCGATGATCCAGTGGGTGCCCCACGGTATGACGAACAGCACCGACTTCTCCGTGCGCAGGATGATGGCGACCTCGCTGACGATGCGGTCCCGCGGCACCACCACGTGCACACCCTTGGATGCCCGCACCCGAAATCGCCCGCGCTGCTTGGACAATGCCTGGATCTCGTCGGTCCACACCCCGGTGGCGTTGACGACGACGTGGCCCCGCACCTCGGTCACCGCGCCGTCCTCTGAGTCACGCACCGACACCCCGACCACCCGATCGCCCTCGCGCAGCAGCGACACCACTTGTGTAGAGGTGCGCACGACGGCCCCATAGTGCGCGGCCGTGCGGGCCACCATCATGGTGTGCCTGGCGTCGTCGACGACGGTGTCGTAGTAGCGGATTCCGCCGATCAACGACGACCGCTTCAGCCCGGGCGACAATCGCAGTGCGCCGGCACGGGTCAAATGCTTCTGCGCAGGAACGGATTTGGCCCCACCCAGCTGGTCATACAGGAAGATTCCCGCCGCGATGTACGGCCGCTCCCACCACCGGTTCGTCAGCGGGAACAGGAACGGCAGCGGTTTCACCAGGTGCGGCGCCAGCGTCGTCAACGACAGCTCACGCTCGTGCAACGCCTCGCGCACGAGCCCGAACTCCAGCTGTTCCAGATAACGCAGGCCGCCGTGGAACATCTTCGACGACCGACTCGAGGTACCCGATGCGAAGTCGCGCGCCTCCACGAGGGCCACCTTCAGCCCGCGCGTCGCCGCGTCGAGCGCTGCGCCCGCACCGACCACTCCACCGCCGATGACGACGACGTCGAACTGCTCGTTGCCGAGTCGCTCCCAGGCCTGCGCCCGCTGCTCTGGTCCGAGCAGCGTCTGGCCGTTCGCCGGGATCGGGTCGCTCACCGGACTCCTAGTTACTCGTCGGTACGTTTGCCCGTTCCCAGGCTACGTGGGTTTCCCCGCTCCTCGCGTCCGCAACTCTCAGTCGAGATCGTCGTGCGCCATCAAACGCCTGCCGGCTTCGGTGATGGATCCCGACAGCGACGGGTACACCGAAAACGTCTGCGCCAGGTCCTCGACGTCGTTGCCATTCTGCACCGCCAGCGCGATCGGCATGATCAGCTCGGAGGCGATCGGCGCGACAACGACCCCGCCGATCACCACGCCGGTGGCCGGTCGACAGAAGATCTTGACGAAGCCGCGGCGCAGGCCCGACATCTTGGCCCTGGCGTTGGTGTTCAGCGGCAGCATGATGGTGCGGGCGGCGACCGACCCGTCGTCGATCTTGGACTGCGGCACCCCGACCGCGGCGATCTCGGGCCGGGTGAACACCGCGGCGGCCACGGTGCGCAACCGGATGGGTTCGAGGCCCTCGCCGAGGGCGTGGTACATCGCGATGCGGCCCTGCATGGCGGCGACCGAGGCCAGCAGCATCAGCCCGGTGCAGTCACCGGCGGCGTAGATGCCGGGCACCGACGTCCGTGACACCCGGTCGACCTTGAGGTAGTCGCCCTGGCCGAGCTCGATGCCGACGCGTTGGAGGCCCAACCCGCCGGTGTTGGGCACCGAGCCCACCGTCATCAGGGCATGGCTGCCCTCGACGCACCGTCCGTCGGTCATCTTCACCACCACGCCGTCGCCGTTGGGTGTCACCGATTCGGCTCGGGCGTTCTTGACCAGCGTCACGCCGCGCGAGCCCAGCGCATCCTCGAGGACGGCGGCGGCGTCGGAGTCTTCGTGCGGCAGGATCTGGTCGCGGCTTGCCACCACGGTGACCCTCACACCCAGCTCGGTGTAGGCGTTGACGAACTCCGCACCGGTCACGCCTGAGCCGACCACAACGAGGTGTTCGGGTAGTTTCTCGAGGTCATAGAGCTGGCGCCAATTCAGAATGCGCTCGCCGTCGGGCTCGGCGCCGGGCAGCACGCGCGGGCTGGCGCCGGTGGCGATGAGGACGACGTCGGCCTTGATCTTCGAGACTTCGCCGTCGTGGGCAGTGATCTTGACGGTGTGGGTGGCCATGCCGGGCATGTCGTCGACGAGTTCACCGCGGCCGGCGATCAGCGTGACGCCTTCGTTGCGCAGCCGCTCGGCGATGTCGGCGGATTGCGCTGAGGCCAGCCGCTTGACGCGCTCGTTGATCTGCATCAGGTCGATCTTGGCGTCCTCGAACTCCAGCGCATAGCCCAGATCGGGCGCGCGGCGCAGCTCGGTCCGCACACCCGTGGAGGCGATGAACGTCTTGGACGGCACGCAGTCCCACAGCACGCAGGCACCGCCGATGCCGTCGGCGTCGACGACGGTGACTTCGACGGCCCCGGGGCCGCGCGCTGCCGCGACGAGCGCCGCCTCGTAGCCGGCGGGCCCACCGCCGATGATCACAATGCGGGTAGCCACGGGCCTAACGCTAGCCAAGCCGGGGGTTGATCGCCCACCCTGTCGACCAAGCCGGTGCGAGAAGCTGACCTTGAAGCCTTAGTCTTTCCTGGTGCCGCTCTACGCCGCTTACGGATCAAACATGCATCCGGAGCAGATGTTGCAGCGCGCTCCGCATTCGCCGATGGCCGGCACGGGCTGGCTGCACGGCTGGCGGCTGACGTTCGGCGGCGAGGACATCGGCTGGGAGGGCGCGCTCGCCACGGTCGTCGAGGATCCGACGTCGAAGGTCTTCGTCGTGCTCTACGACATGACCAAGGACGACGAGGCGAACCTCGACCAGTGGGAGGGCTCAGAGCTCGGCATCCACAAGAAGATCCGATGTCGCGTGCATCGCATCTCGTCGGACACCAGTTTCGAGCCGGTGTTGGCGTGGCTGTACGTAGTCGACGCATGGGAGGGCGGGCTGCCGTCGGCGCGTTACCTCGGCGTCATGGCCGACGCGGCCGAAATCGCAGGTGCCCCAGACGAATATGTGCACAGCCTGCGCACCCGCCCCGCCCGCAACATCGGGCCCGGCACCCCCGGCTAGCGCCCGCGAGCAGGCTTGGACTCGAGCAGCTCGGCGCGTTGGGCCTGCAGTCGCAGCAGTTCGTCGGCACGGCTCGTGCGCCGCGACCGCAACTGCGTCAGCATTGCCTTCACTCCGCTGATCGACTCGGCGACGTCGTCCTGACCGTCGATGATGGTGCTGCGTACCGCGAGATCGCTGAAGATGTTGTCGAACCAGACGTCGAAGATGCGGGTGAACTTGCCCAGCTCGAGTCTGTTCGCCCCGGTCATGTCGACGTCGGCCAGTTCGGTCGCGAATCGCTTGAGTGCCGCGTCGGCCCTTCTCATGTGGGCGACGCCGGCGTCCAGCTTGCCCTGCTTGACCATGCTCGACACGACGCCGCCGTCGAACCAGGTGTCGTAGGCCGACCACGACCGTGCGCTGTCGAACTCCTCGGAGGCAGCGCAGAGGTGCTCCAGCGCGCGTAGACCCGCGTCGGTGGCCTGATCGAGCTCGGCGAGTTCGGCCTCGAGAACACCGCGCCGCTCCGCGATTTCACCGAGTTGCGCCGCCGCAGGATCATCGCTGTCGCGCAGCCATTGCTCCTTGGCGGCCAGCGCCCGCTTGTGCCGCATCTTCACATCGCCGAGCTCGCCCAGCCGACGCCCGTAGCCCTCGACGACGCGCTCGTCGGCATCGGCGCGGGCTTGAAGCGTCAGGTACTCGTACTCGGCGGCCTGATGTTCGGCCATCTCACGCGCCAGGTCGTCGGAATGCGAACCCTTGAGGTGGGCCAAGATCGTCGTGAACGACATCGATTCGAGCTTCGCGACGTCACGGGCCTCCACCGCCATCCGCGCCCGGGCTGCCGCGGCCTTGGCGGCCGACTCCTGCGCCCGCAGCCGGGCGGCGTTGAGTCGGCGGTGCAGCGACCCCCACTCCTGCATCGCGGCGATGGCGTCGGCCAGGTCCTCGTCCGGCGTAGTCGGCATGCGACCAAGCCTATGAACAATCCGAGGGTGCTCCGCACACTGATTGGGGGGACGACGCTCAGTACTGGGCGGCCTGCTCCACGATGTTGGTCAGCACCCGGACGCCGACGGCCAACGACCGTTCGTCGAGGTCGAAGGTCGGCTGGTGCAGATCCAGCTGCGGGCCTCGTCCCGACCAGACACCGAGGCGCGCCATGGCTCCGGGCACCTCCTCGAGATACCAGGAGAAGTCCTCACCGCCGCCGGACTGACGCGTGTCGGCCAGCACGTCGGGGCCCACCGCCTCTATGGCGTGGGTGACGATGCGCGTCGAGATCTCCTCGTTGACCACCGGCGGCACGCCGCGGCGGTACTGCAGCGTGTGGTCGAGACCCAGCGGCGCCAACAGAGACGAAACCGTCTCGCGCACAATCGATTCCAAAGTATCCCAGGTTTCGCGGCTGGCGGTGCGGATGGTTCCGGCCGCTGATCCGGACTGCGGAATGGCGTTCGCCGCCACACCCGCGTTCACTGCGCCCCACACCATCACCGTGCTGTTGCGCGGATCGATGCGCCGCGACAACACACCGGGCACTCCGGTGATCAGCGTGCCCAGCCCGTACACGAGGTCGCCGGTCAGGTGCGGGCGCGACGTGTGCCCGCCGGGCGAATGCAGCGTGACTTCGAGTTGGTCGGCCGCCGAGGTGATCGGCCCGGCGCGCACCGCCACCCGGCCCACGGCCAGTCGAGGGTCGCAGTGCAGCGCGAAGATCCGCGACACCCCCGTTAACGCGCCCGCCGCGATGGCGTCGATCGCGCCGCCGGGCATCAGCTCCTCGGCGGCCTGGAAGATCAGCCGCACCCCGACGGGGAGTTCGGGCACCGACGCCAGTGCCAGGGCCACGCCCAGCAGGATCGCGGTGTGCGCGTCGTGACCGCAGGCGTGCGCCACGTTGGGCACCACCGACGCATACGGCGCGCCGGTGCGCTCGGCCATCGGCAGCGCGTCCATGTCGGCCCGCAGCGCGATCATCGGCCCATGCGCCGGACCGACGTCGCACACCAAGCCGGTACCGCCCGGCAGCACCTTCGGATTGAGTCCTGCGTCGGCCAGACGCGAGGCGACGAACTGCGTGGTGGCGAACTCCTGACGCCCCAGCTCGGGATGGGCGTGCAGATGGCGGCGCCACGCGACGAGATCCCCGAAGTGCGCGTCGAGCCACAGCTCGGTGGCCTCATGCAGGCTCACGACGCCCGCCTCGCCTGCAGTTCCAGCACCCGGTCGCGTTCTGCGGGCTCCTGCGCCAGCGCGACGACGGTGCGGGCCAGCATGATCGCCCCTTCGACGACGGCGGCGTCGGCGCTGGGTCCGGCCGCGGCGCGGGCGAACGCCGGCTGATGCACCGAGGCCCCGCCTGCGTCGATGCCCACGATCGGGTGGATTCCGGGCATCACCTGGGTGACGTTGCCCATGTCGGTGCTGCCCAGCGGCAACGCCGCCTCCAGCTCGGCCGACACCGGGCTGCGCCCGACGCGCACCATCTCGGCACGGAAGGTCTCGGCGAGCCACCTGTCGGGCGTCAGCTCGTGATAGGCCGGTTCGGTCTCGGAGACCTGGTAGTCGCAGCCGCTGGCCACCGCGCCGGCCAAGAAGCAGTCGGTCATGCGCCGCTCCAGGTCCCGCAGCGACGCCGCGTCGTTGGCACGCATCGTGTAGTGCATCTCGGCGCGCGCCGGAATAACGTTGGTCGCCTGGCCGCCGTCGGTGACGATGCCGTGAGCCATGTGTCCCGGCGCCATCTGCTGGCGCAGCAACCCGATCGCCACCTGCGCGACAGTGATCGCGTCGGCGGCGTTCACGCCGTTGAAGGGCGCGACCGCGGCATGCGCCTCCTTGCCGAGATATTCGACGGCCACCTGGGACAGCGCCAGCGACCTCGCGGCCGCAATATCCAGCGGCCCCGGGTGCAGCATCACCGTCGCGGCGATATCGTCGAACGTTCCGGCGTTGAGCAGCAACACCTTTCCGCCGCCGGCCTCCTCGGCTGGAGTGCCGAGCAAAACCACTGTCAGCCCGAGCTCGTCAGCCACCTCGGCCAACGCCAACGCGGTGCCGACCGCGGACGCGGCGATGATGTTGTGACCACACGCGTGTCCGATGCCGGGCAGCGCGTCGTATTCGGCGCAGACTCCGACGACCAGTGGGCCGCTGCCGAAGTCGGCGCGGAATGCCGTGTCCAGTCCGCCGGGCGCCGTGGTGATCTCGAACCCGTGCTCGGCGACCAGTGACTGGGTCTTGGCGCAGCTGCGGTGTTCGGCGAACGCGAGTTCGGGCTCGGCGTGAATGGCGTGCGACAGCTCGACCAGATCGCCACGGCGTCGGTTGACGGCGTCTTCGACGCGTGACGTGGCGGTGGGCATCTCTGCAGTATCTCACTGCCCGCGTCACGCCAGATAAGCTCGCCTATCGTGACGGATCCGGACGAAGCGGCGGCCGCGATCCGCGACCGCACCGGCGTCGACGGCCACGACGTCGCGATCGTCCTCGGCTCGGGCTGGGCGCCCGCCGTCGACGAACTCGGAGATCCGGTGGCCGTGGTGCCGATGGCCGAGTTGCCCGGCTTCACCCCGCCCACCGCGCAGGGCCACACCGGACGGCTGCTGTCGTTGCGCATCGGCGACCGACGGGTGCTGGTGCTCGTCGGCAGGATTCACGCCTATGAGGGTCACGACCTGCGCCATGTCGTGCACCCGGTGCGCGCGGCGTGCGCCGCAGGGGTGCGCACAGTGGTGCTGACCAACGCCGCGGGCGGTCTGCGTGAGGATTTCACCGTCGGACAGCCGGTGCTGATCAGCGACCACCTCAACCTCACCGGCCGCTCGCCGTTGGTCGGGGCACAGTTCGTCGACATGGTCGATGCCTATTCGCCGCGGTTGCGCGCCATCGCCCACGAGATCGATCCGACGCTGGCCGAGGGCGTCTACGCCGGGCTGAACGGCCCGCAGTACGAGACCCCGGCCGAGATCAGGATGCTGCGAGTCGTCGGCGCGGACCTGGTCGGTATGTCGACGGTGCACGAGACCATCGCCGCGCGCGCCGCGGGCGCTGCGGTGCTCGGCGTGTCATTGGTGACCAACCTGGCGGCCGGAATGACCGGCCAGCCGTTGAACCACGACGAGGTATTGGAAGCGGGTCGTCAGTCCGCGACGCGGATAGGTTCTTTGCTCTCGGCGGTGATCGCCCGACTCTGACGGCCGATCCTCTTGCTGACGGCGACCACGCCCCGCGCCACCCAGGGGGCCGCGAACAGCATCAGCAGGATGCGCAGCACCTGCGCGGCGACGATGAACGTGACGTTGGACCCGGTGTCGACGGCGGTGGCCAGGATCGCGTAGACGCCGCCCGGCGTCGTCGCCAGGTATCCCTCCAGCGGCGTGACACCCGTGACGTGCGACAGCAGCAGGCCGAGGCCCGCGGTGGCGACACCGAGCGCGACGATCAGGCCGATCGCGGTCGGCAGCGAGCGTCCGACCACCCGCAGCGAGTCGCGGGTGAAGGCCAGCCCGGCCTGCCAGCCGATCAGCGCGTAGCCGATCTGCACCAGCACGATCGGCACCGACAGGCCGAAGGACAGGCCGGTCAGCTCCAGCACCACCGTCAGTGCCAACGGGCCGAGCAGGCCCGCGCCGGGCAGCCGAATGAGCTTGCCGCCCGCCGCCCCGACCACGATTAGGGCGATGAGCATGCCGATGCTGAGATACCAAGGCGCTGTCTCGGTTTGAGGAAGCTGCGTCGCGGGCCGTGACTTGTCGACGTGATAGAACAGCGCTACGACGGCGGGCATCGACGCGGTAACCAGCGCGACCCGCAGGTACTGCACGACCGAGACCACACGGTCGTCGCCACCGAGTTCGCGGGCAATCGCGACCAACCCGGAAGCGCCGCCGGCCACCAACGCCAGCGAGCCGGTCAACGGGGTGACGTCGCGGTGCAGCGCGAGCAGTGCTCCGAACACGATGCTCAGCAGCAATGTGGCGACGGCGACGGCCGCAACGATGGGCCAGTCCGGGCCGAGCGCGGTGATCGCGTCCTGCTGGACCATGGTGCCGATGTAGACGCCGAGCACGCCCTGAGCAGCGATGGCAGCGGGACGCGGCACCCGACTGGGTGCCAGCGCCGAAAGCGCCAGCACGATGCCGACGGCCAGGGCGGCGAACAAGGCGGCCGACGGCACGCCGAAATGGGTCAGCGGGATGGTGACGCCCGCCGTGGCCGCGAGCAGCAGCACCCACTTCAGCATCCGTTTCACCATATCGATAACAAGTATGCCCTTGTCTTTTTTCCCATGCAACACCGTGTGTAGCCGAGACTTGGCGATAATTACCAAGGTATAACTTGGTTATGACGAGCGACTCGGTACTGAAAGCAACGCCTCAGTCAGCGGCGACCGAACTGCGGGAGTCGATGGTGGCGGTGGTTCGCCAGATGCGCAGACACCGGCCCGACCACGGCCTGACGCTGAGCCAGATGGAACTGCTCACCGAGGTCAGCCGCACCGGCGTCATCAGCCCCGCCGACCTCGCGGGCCGGCTGCGGGTGCGGGTGCAGTCGCTGACCGACAGCATCAACGAGCTGATGGGCCGCGACCTGATCGTTCGCCGTCCCGACGAGGCCGACCGGCGCCGCCAGCTCATCGAGATCACCGATGCGGGCACGGACTTGCTCGAGACCGACCGCGCCGAGCGCGACGCCTGGCTGCACGCCACGATGCGCGACAACCTGTCCCAGCTCGAGTTCGACCTATTGATGCTTGTCGCACCGGTGCTTCGCAAGCTGGCATATGCAGACGCAAAAGTGGGCACACTGGCCCTATGACTCAGACGCGGACCTCCACGACCGCGCAAGAGTGGATCTCCCACGACCCCGATCCGGACACCGCCGCCGAGCTGTCGGCGTGCAGCGAGGATGAGCTCGACGAGCGGTTCGCGCGATCGCTCACGTTCGGGACGGCGGGTCTGCGCGGCCCTCTGCGCGGCGGACCCAACGGGATGAATCTAGCTGTCGTGCTGCGGGCCAGTTGGGCCGTTGCCAAGGTACTCAAGGACCGGGGGCTGGAGGGCCGCGACATCATCGTGGGCCGCGACGCCAGGCACGGCTCCGACGAGTTCGCCTTGGCGACAGCCGAAGTGTTTGCCGCTCAGGGTTTTCCGACAACGTTGATGTTCACCGCGGTGCCCACGCCTGTGGTGGCATTCGCCGTGCGGCACGGCGGTGCCGTCGCCGGCATCATGATCACCGCGTCGCACAACCCGCCGAACTACAACGGTTACAAGGTCTACTTCGAGGGCGGCTTTCCGATCGTCGGACCGTCGGACCGTGAGATCGAACAGGCGATGGCGGAGGCACCGCACGCCGACGAGATCCCGCGGCATTCGGTCACACCGTCCGGCGTCGACCAGGTTCAGCGCTACGTCGACCGGGCGTCGCACGTGCGCCACACGCACGGGTCGGTCCGGATCGCGCTCACCCCGCTGCACGGCGTGGGTGGCGAGTTCGCCCTCGACGCCTTCGTGCGCGCTGGGTTCTCGGACGTGCATGTCGTCGAGGAGCAGTTCGCGCCCGACCCCGATTTCCCGACGGTGGAGTTCCCGAACCCGGAGGAGCCGGGGGCGACCGACGCGGTGCTCAAACTCGCCGCCGACGTCGAGGCGGACGTGGCCATCGCCCTGGATCCCGACGCCGACCGGTGCGCCATCGGGGTGCCGACCCCCGACGGCTGGCGCATGCTTTCCGGCGACGAAACCGGTTGGCTACTAGGCGATTATCTGCTTTCACAGATCGAAGCCGGTCCGGTGAAGGACGTCACGGTGGTGGCGAACTCGATCGTGTCGTCACGCATGCTCGCGGCCATCACCGCTGAACACGGCGCCCGCCACGTCGAGACCCTGACCGGGTTCAAGTGGCTGGCGCGGGCCGACCTGGACCTGCCGGGCTGCACGCTGGTGTACGCCTACGAAGAAGCGATCGGCCATTGCGTCGACCCCGCAGGCGTCCGCGACAAAGACGGCATCAGCGCCGCGGTGCTCTTCTGCGACATGCTCGCGGCGCTGCAGCGCCGCGGACACACGGTCCTCGATGCGCTGGACGACCTGGCGCGCCGCCACGGTGTGCACGCAACGCAGCAGGTGTCGCGACGCGTCGACGACTTCGACGAGGCGGCCGCGGTGATGTCGCGGCTGCGCGACACCCCGCCCGATCGGCTGGCCGGTTTCGAGGTGACGGCCACCGACCTGCAGCACAACAGCGGCGACTCCCGCACCGACGCGCTGATCCTCACCGGCGGCGACGACGAGAAGTGGGTCCGGGTGGTGACACGGCCGTCGGGCACGGAACCGAAAGTCAAGTCCTACATCGAGGTTCGATGTGGGGTGGACGGCGACCTGAGCGCCGCTCGCGAGCAGGCATACGCACTGCGGGACCAGGTCGCAAGCGTCGTCGAGCAGCTTTAGCGGCGCTACCGCGGTCCGAACTGACGGTCTCCCGCGTCGCCGAGGCCCGGCACGATGTAGGCGATGTCGTTGAGTCGCTCGTCGATGGTCGCTGTGAACAGTCGCATGTCGGGGGCGACTTCCTCCAGTGTCGCTATCCCCTCGGGCGCGACCACCACGCAGATCGCGGTGATGTCAACGGCATTGCGTGAGTGCAGCAGCTTGATGGTGTGCGCCATCGACCCGCCGGTCGCCAGCATCGGATCGAGCACCATTACCGGCTGAGTGCTCAGATCGTCGGGCAGCGACTCCAAATACGGTGTGGGCTGGTGGGTTTCCTCGTCACGCGCGACGCCGACGAAGCCGACGCGGGCTTCGGGGATCAGCGCGTGCGCCTGGTCGACCATGCCGAGACCGGCGCGCAGCACCGGAACGAGCAGGGGCGGGTTGGCCAGCCGGTAGCCGGTGGTCTCGGCCAGCGGCGTGCGCACCGAGATCGCGTCGGTGGCGGCGTCGCGGGTGGCCTCGTAGACCAGCATCAGGGTCAGGTCGCGCAGCGCGGCCCGGAACGTCGCGTTGTCGGTGAGCTCGTTGCGCAGGGTGGTCAGCCGCGCGGCGGCCAGCGGGTGGTCGACGACGCGCACATCCATGCGCCGCACATTAGTGGAACCGATGCGCGCCGGACGCCGTCCTAACGGCATGTTCGCCGATACCGATGCCATCCGCGCGCTGGGTAATGCCTCCGGTGACCAAGCCGCTGACCTCGCCGCGATCGCGGCCGCACTGTCGACGCTGCCGGGCGCGGGGGCCGCCGAGATGCTGGGTCCCGTCGGCGCAGGCTTCCTGGCCGCGTTGGCCGAGGCGGCCGCCGACGGGGCCCGCGCGGTGACCGCTTTGAGCGACCGGCTGTCGGCGACGGGCGGCACCGCGTTCGGCACGGCGGCCGCGTACGACGCCGCCGACCACGACGCCGGCACGTCGATCATCGGGGTCTAGCGGTGCCGGGCGCGCTGGTGGCGCAGGTGGTCGAGGCGATCCGACGGGTGCGTTCGACGGTGGGCCCGGGCTTTTCCGTGGGTCCACTCGCCGATCCGGCGGCGGCGCTCGAGCGGACCCGCGACGCGCTCATGGACGTGTCGGCGGCGGCGCGGCGGTCGTGGCTTCACGCGCAGGCGTCCTGGTCGGGTTCAGGTGCCGACGCCGCCGCCGGGTCCATCGCGTCGACGGTCGCAGCGATCGACGGACTCGCCGAGCGCGTCGACCGGATGAGCGCCGCCGCGGGTACCGCGTCGGCGGCGGTTCAGCGCGCCGACGCGCGGTTGCGCGCCATCGCCGACGACTTCGAGGCGCGCGCAGCGGCGCTCGAGCCGTTCGTGGACTCACCCCAGGTGGCGCAGGCGTTGCTCGCCGAGGCGCAACGCTCGCTCGACGAGGCCGTCGCTGTGGTTAGGGAGCTGCAGGCCGAGCTGGACGGCCATACGGCAGCGCTGACTTCTGAGGCGACACCGGCGTCCACGGCACCTCTC
Source organism: Mycobacterium deserti (assembly GCF_025345615.1). Lineage (GTDB taxonomy): Bacteria > Actinomycetota > Actinomycetes > Mycobacteriales > Mycobacteriaceae > Mycobacterium > Mycobacterium deserti. Next base: position 162,088 of record NZ_JAODWD010000005.1, on the reverse strand, counting down.
GCCACGGCGCCGGCGGGCATGTCCGCGCCGGCGATGCCGTCGATGCCCTCACAGAGTGGCGGGGGCGGCGGGTGGGGTTCGGCGATCGGCGAATTGGCTTCGCTTGCTTCGCATCCGGAGACGGCGCGCGACCTGCCCGATGCGGCGACGTTCGGCGACGGCGTCGCCATCCGCCTGCCCGACGGCAGCACGGCGTTGGCGCCGAATGCGACGGCGGCGAGCGCGGTTCGACACGCTTTGACCCAGCTCGGTGTGCCCTACGAGTGGGGCGGTACGACCCCGGGCGTGGGCTTGGACTGCAGCGGACTCACGCAGTGGGCCTACGGCCAAGCGGGCCTGAACATTCCGCGGCTGGCGCAGGAGCAGGACATCGGCGCCGCCGTGGGCGCGGGGGATCTGCGGCCGGGCGACCTCGCGGTGTGGGACGGTCACGTGGCGATGGTCGTCGGCAACGGCACGATGATCGAGGCGGGCGACCCGGTGAAGTTGTCGCCGATCCGAACCGACAACGTCGGTCAGGGATTCCAGGGTTTCTGGCGTCCGACGGTGTGAATCGTCAGCCCGGCGATTCGACGACGGTCTTGATGCGTTCGAGGGTCGTGCGCATATCGCGCAGGTTGCGACGCTTGCGAACGTAGCCGAGTAATTCCAGCGGCCGCAGGACCGGCGACTCAATAGTCCGGAATGCCTCGGTCACGTCGGTTCCGCTGCCTTCGGGCAAGAACGCGTAGTGCCAGTGCCAATTGTTCACCGCGCGCTCGCCGACTAGCACCGCGAAGCCGAACTCTCTACCTGGGTCACACGCCGTAACTCGACACGTCGTCCAGTACACGGGACCGATCTCGTTGCGCTTGACGTGGCCGCGGAACCGCGCGCCGATCGCGGGTTCGTCGACTTCGTCGAGCCATTCGGCGTCGAACGTCTCCGGCGAGAACCGCCCGGTGTTCCTGACGTCGGAGACAAGGTTCCAAATGTCCATCGCCGGCGCATTCATGTGAACCGTCACCGCTCCGCGCATCAGCGGCTCAGGCCCTGCACTGCCGCGGACAACTGTCCGTAGACGGACAATTCCGTCGACACCTGCTTCACCACGAACTCCTCCCCCACTGCGTCGACGCGTCGACGCAGTTCCGATGTAGCCCGTCGTCGGCGCCGCGCTGCGCCCCACGCCACGAACGGCCGAATCAGCACGCGCAGCGCCAATCCGAGGGCAAGTCCCCCGGCCAGCAGAACGGTCGGCCAGGCGAATGGCCCTAGTGCCGGCGGGTCGAGATCGATCTGCAGGTAGGCCAGTACGGCGAGGAGGCCCAGCCACAATCCGCCCGCCACCGCTGCGGCCAGAAGGACCCACTGGATCACCTCGATCAGCCGCCACCACCGCGGTGACCGCTCCGTCCCGAGTTCGGCGCCGCCCACGGCCCGGTCCAGGGCGTCGGGCACAGCAGCGGTCCGCGACTTCGCCGCCTCGAGTACCAACCGGGGCCACGGCGCAGGCAGTCCGGTCGACGCGGTTTCTACCAGCGAGCGGACGGCACTGTCCACCGCCGCGCGCGAGGCCGCCGACGCCGACGGCAACGACGTCCGGCGCAGCACCTCGTTGCCGTCCGATGCGGCAGAGTGTCCGATTCCTAAGCGGCGCAACGGGTCAGGCCGCAGTTTGGGGATCAGGCGCAGCGGCGGCCAGCCGACCGCCGCGAGCCCTCGCCGCTCGTAGGCTCGGCCTACGGCACTCACCACCGTCGGAACGCCTGCGGCCGCCGCGAGCGCGGTCTGCAGCCGTCGCTCGGCGTCGCGCAAGGCGGGCCCGGACCGTTGCGGTGGGACGAGCGGCGTGAGACGACTGGCCATCGAATCCAGATCAGCGTTCACCCGCGCGGTCCGCGCCCGGTGATTGGCCACAGTCGACACCAGGAAATCACGAAGCGGCACAACGCCGTCCGGCGTCACGGCCGATGTCGCCAGGACCGACACCCCCGCCAAGCCATCCTCGGCCAGCAGCCTGTCGACGTCTCGGACACACGCGGCCAGGTCATCAGCGGGCAGCCGGTCGGACTGGTTGAGCACCACCACCATCACGTCTCGATGCGCGGCGAGCGGCCGCAGGTACGAATCGTGCAGCGCTGCATCGGCGTACTTCTGGGGGTCCAGTACCCAGACGAACGCGTCGACGAGCCGCACCAGGCGGTCCACCTCCGCCCGGTGGGACAACTCGGTGGAGTCGTGATCGGGCAGGTCGAGCAGCACCAGCCCGGACAGCCCCGGAGCAGACGAGGCATCGCTGTATTGCCGCGTCCCGATCTCCAGCCAGTCCAGCAGTTCCGTCGCGCCGGCAGGCCCGAAGACGACCGCTTGAGTCGCCGACGTCGTGGGCCGTCGTATCCCGACGGTGGCCAACGGCGCTCCCGCAATCGCGTTGAACAATGAGGACTTTCCGCTGCCGGTGGCTCCGGCCAGCGCGACGACGGTGTACTCGCCGGTCAGCCGCAACCGGGCGCCGGCCCGTTGGTCCAGGGCATGCAAGTCGGCCAGTAGTTCCTCGGGCAGTCGCCCGACGCCCAACTCGGCCACCGACGACAACGCTGCCAACCTGTCGGCGAGGGTCACCGCAGTACTGCCGCAACGCGATCGGCGGCCGAGCGCAGCTCGGCACCGGACGTCATCGATCCCGCCGAACCGAGCACCTGGCGGTAGCGGGCGGCGTCCTGATCCAGCAGTCCGTCGACGCGAGCCAGCAGGTCGTCGCGGGCCTGCCGGGCCAGACCGCGAACAGCCTGTTCGCCGAAGATCGCCTCGAGCACCTTCTGGCTGGCCACCGTCGTGCCTCCCGCCACCGCGATCTCGGCGCCGGTCAGCCCGGCCGTCTGGCTGAACACCGCGAGCATGACGACGAGGCCGGCGCCGTTGACGCCGTACGACGCCAGGCGCGCCCCTGACCGTTTCGACGCGCCTTCGGTGCGGACCAACTCCAGCACGAACTCCTGCCAGTCGCGGACCAGCCGCTCGACGCTATCGGTCAGTCCGGGCGAGGGCCGGGCGAGCTCGTCGGTCAGCAGCGGGGCCCCGGCCTGATGCCGCGCCCAGCAGGCGTACGACGTCTCCGCGGCTTCCTCCACCGCCGCCTGCACGACGGTCGCGATGCCGGACTCCAATGCCGATCCGAGTTCTTCCACCGGCGTCGGCCGTCCGCTCACTGCGGCGACCACACGGTCACGGATCCGGCCGACCCGTGACTCGAGCCTGCGCAGGAACTCGCCCGTTCCGACCACGTCCTGCCAGCGGGCGAGCACCTCACCGCGCAACAGCGCGCCGTCGCGGATCGCTTCCTCCACCCGAGTCAGCGCACCGGCGTAGGCCGAGGACACGCACGATTCGAGTTGTGCGCGCACAGCAGATTGCTCATCCGCGGCGCTCGCCAGCGCATACGTCCGCGGCGGCAGGCTGCGCAGCGCCCCGTCCAACGTGTAGCGCACCACCGCCACCCGCTGCTCGGCATCAGCGGTCAACCAGGCCAACCATGAGCGAATGGGCCGAACCGCCTTGTCCTTCAGCCGTCCGCCGCGCAGGTGCTGCTCTTCGATGACGAACAGCGGCGCACCACCCAGTCCGTTCGCCGCGAGCATGTCCGTCAAGTGCCCACCCACGTCCTTGACCGCATCCGGCGGGCAGCGGTCGAGCACGATGGCGATGGCCGTGCCGCGGTTGCGCGCGGTGTGCAGCAGCTGCCACGGCACCGCATCGGCGTAGCGGGCGGCGGTCGTCAGGAAGATCCACAGGTCGGCGGCGGCCAGCAGCGTGGCAGCGAGCTCCCGGTTCGTGCTGACGACGCTGTCGATGTCGGGGGCGTCCAGCAGCGCGAGGCCGGGGCCGATACCGGGGTGCGGGGCCACGCGTAGGCCGTCGGGCCCTGATGATCGCGGCAACTGCGGCAGTATCCGGTCGCTGGTGAACCAGTCGAGATCCGACGGATGGCACACGATCACGGGGCCCCGCGTGGTTGGCCGCAGCACACCGGCCTGGCTCACGTCGTCGCCGACCAGCGAGTTGATCAGTGTCGACTTCCCTGCGCCGGTGGACCCGCCGACGACCGCAAGTAGGGGCGCGTCGATGGTGAGCAGGCGGGGAATCAGGTAGTCGGCCAGCTGTCCGGTCAACTCGCGGCGGTCGGATTCGGCCGGCCACGCCGACGGCGCCGGCAGCGGAAACGTCGTATGCCTCAGCGCTGTGCTCAGATCAGTCACCGCGTCGATCAGCTCGGCGGCTTCCGTCATTGCTTCAGCCTTCCCTAGGTAGCTTTCAACGGGGGTTGATTTGATACCCGAACTCGAAACGGCGACACCTCGCTGAACGTGACCGGCAAGGTCGATGGCTATTCTGTGCGCCATGGCTGCTGACATCGTGCCGATTCGGCTTGGGCTGACCAAGGGCGACCACTACACGCTGTGGGCGCCCAGGTGGCGTGACCAGGGCGATGAGTGGGAAGCCTTCCTCGGCAAGGACGAGGACCTGTACGCGTTCGATTCGGTGGCCGACCTGGTCGGGTTCGTCCGGACCAACACCGACAACGACCTCACCGATCACCCCGCATGGCAGAAGCTGACCGAGGCGAACGCTCACCGGCTCGATCCCGCCGACGACCGGCAGTACGACCTCATCGAGGTGGAGGAACTGGTCGCCGAGAAGCCGACCGAGGAATCGGTGGCCCGGCTGCACGGCGCCCTTGCCATCGTTTCGTCCATCGGTTCGGTGTGCGAGCTGCCTGCCATCACCAAGTTCTTCAACGGCAACCCGGTACTCGGCAATCTCGGCGGTGGTATCGATGCGTTCAGCGGCCGCGCCGGGCGCAAGCGGTGGAGCGAAATCGAGACGGTCATCAACCGCGGCTGGGACGGCGTCATCGACGCACTCGACGAGGTCATCACCAAGCCTGACGTCGACAAAGCCGCATCGGAGAAGGCCGAGGCCGAACTCGCCGAGCCTGCGCCAGAACCCGAGGAAGAAGAAGACATCGAGGTCGAGGAGACCGACGAGTCCGACGTCGAGGAAACCGACGATCTCGAGGATCACGCCGATGGCGCCGTGCTCGGCAGCGACGACGATTTCTGGCTCAAGGTGGGCATCGACCCCGTGCGGATCATGACCAGTGGCGGCACGTACTACACGCTGCGCTGCTACCTCGACGACCAACCGATCTTCCTGGGCCGCAACGGAAGAATCAGCGTGTTCAGCTCCGAGCGTGCGCTCGCGCGCTATCTGGCCGACGAGCACGATCACGACCTGTCCGATCTGGCCACCTACGACGACATCCGCACCGCCGCGACCGACGGCTCGCTGGAGGTGACGATCAGCGACGAGAACGTGTACGTGCTGACCGAGATGGCCGACGATCTCGCTGACGGACCCGAAGCAATCGACCGGGACCAGTTACAGCTTGCTGTCGAATTACTCAGGGACGTCGGCGATTACGCCGAAGATCCGATCGTCGAAGAGTCGCTCGACGTGGATCAGCCGCTCGGCAAGGTGATCGCCCACATCCTGAGTCCCGACACCGTGCGGCGCCCGAGCCCGCCGTACGCGAAGGCCGTCGAGCAGTGGGAGGCGTTGGAGTCCTTCGTCGAGTCGCGACTGCGCCAGGAGTAGCTAGCGGCCGGCGGGGCTTGCGGGAAGAACTCAGCCGATCAGCACGGCATAGCGCGGCTTGATGATGTCGTCGATGATGGCCAACCGCTCATCGAACGAAATGAACGCCGACTTCATCGCATTGATGGTGAACCGCTGCAGATCGCTCCAGCCGTAGCCGAAAGTCTCCACGAGCCGGAGCATCTCCTGGCTCATCGTCGTATCGCTCATCAACCGATTGTCGGTGTTGACGGTGACGCGGAAGCGCAACCGGGCCAGCAGGTCGAACGGATGCTCGGCGATGCTGGCCACGGCACCGGTCTGGACATTCGACGACGGGCACATCTCGAACGGAACTCGCTTGTCGCGCAACAGCGCTGCGAGCTGGCCCAGGCGTGCGACGCCGTCCGCACCCACCGCGATGTCGTCGGCGATCCGCACACCGTGGCCCAGCCGGTCGGCGCCGCAGTACGCGATCGCCTCGTGAATCGACGGTAGGCCGAACGCCTCACCCGCGTGAATCGTGAAGCGCGCATTGTGACTTCGCATGAACTCGAACGCATCGAGATGCCGCGTCGGCGGATAGCCTGCCTCCGCCCCTGCAATGTCGAAGCCGACGACGCCCTTGTCCCGGAACCGAATCGCCAGCTCGGCGATCTCGCGTGACCTCGCCGCATGCCGCATCGCGGTGACCAGGCACCGCACCGTGACCGCCCGCCCCTCGGCGCCGGCGGCCTTCTCGCCGTCGGCGAAGCCGGCCAGCACCGCGTCGACGACCGCGTCCAGCGTGAGGCCACCGTCGATATGCAGCTCGGGGGCGAACCGGATCTCCGCGTACACCACGTTGTCGGCGGCCAGATCCTCCACGCATTCGTAGGCGACCCGGTGCAGCGCCTCCGGCGTCTGCATGACCCCGACGGTGTGGGCGAACGGCTGCAGATAGCGCTCGAGCGATCCGCTGTGCGCGGCCGTGCGGAAGAAGTCGGCAAGCTCGTTCACGTCGGCGGCGGGCAGATCGTCGTAGCCCGACGCCTGGGCCAGCTCCAGCACGGTGGCCGGGCGCAGGCCGCCGTCCAGGTGGTCGTGCAGAAGCGCCTTCGGCGCGCGCTGGATGTTGTCCAGGGTCAACGGCGTCGTCATGTCACTCCCGGATCCTATCGATGATCAGCGGTTGCGCGGACGGCGTCGAATCCCCGACCCGCCATGCGCCGTCCAATTCGGCGATCGCGGCCTCGAACCGTTGCGGGGTCTCGGTGTACAGCGTGAACACCGCTTCCCCGGCGGCGACGGCCTCACCCCGGCGGCGGTGGATGTGCAGCCCAGCGCCGGACTGCACCCGCTCACCGGGTACCGAGCGGCCCGCACCGAGCCGCCATACCGCCAGACCCACCGCCATCGCGTCGATGTTCTCCATCGTGCCACCGCGCGAGGCCGTGATGGTCTCGGCGTGAACAGCGACAGGCGAACTCTGCGCCAGGTCACCGCCCTGCGCGGCGACCAGCGCCCGAAACCGGTCCATCGCCGAACCGTCGGCCAACGTCTGCGCCGGATCGACGCCGTCCAGCCCGGCCTCGGCGAGCATCTCGGCCGCCAGCGCCAGCGTCAGCTCCACCACGTCGGGCGGCCCGCCACCGGCCAGCACCTCCAGCGATTCGGAGACCTCGACGGCGTTGCCGACGGCCCGGCCCAGCGGCGTGGACATGTCGGTCAGCAGCGCACTGGTCGCCAGCCCGTGTGCGGCACCGAGTTCGACCATGGTGCGGGCCAGCTCACGCGCTTGTCGCTCGGTCTTCAAGAAGGCGCCCGAGCCGACCTTGGTGTCGAGCACCAGCGCTGCGGTGCCCTCGGCGATCTTCTTGCTCATCACCGAACTGGCGATCAGCGGCAGCGACTCGGTGGTCGCGGTGATGTCGCGCAGCGCGTAGATCTTGCGGTCGGCCGGCGCCAGCTCACCCGCCGCGAAGATCGCCGCGCCCAGGTCGCAAAGCTGTTGTCGTATCTGAGCTTTCGAGATCTCGGCGGTGAAGCCGGGAATCGACTCGAGCTTGTCCAGCGTGCCGCCGGTGTGCCCCAAGCCGCGCCCCGCCGCCTGCGGCACCGAGCCGCCGCACGCCATCACGACCGGCACCAACGGAATCGTGATCTTGTCGCCGACGCCTCCGGTGGAGTGCTTGTCCACCAACGCCAGTGGTCTCCCGTCGCGGCGCAGATCCGTGAAATCGAGCCGCTCACCCGAGGACACCATCGCGGCGGTCCACCGGGCGATCTCGGCGTTCGTCATCCCGCGTAGGAAGATCGCCATCAACAGTGCCGACATCTGCTCGTCGGCGACCCGGCCGTTGGTGTACGCGTCGATCACCCAGTCGATCGCCGCATCCGAGAGCGCACCGCCGTCGCGCTTGGTCCGGATGACGGTCGGAGCGTCGAATGTGAACTGCGTCACGGGGTTTGCTCACCCCTTCGCCGCGCCAAGTCGTCGGGACCGAACGCGTCGGGCAGCAACTCTGCCAGCGGCCGCGGCCCATCGCGGTGGTCGATCAACATCCGCGTGCCGCCGTGTTCCATCAGCACCTGTCTGCACCGCCCGCACGGCATCAAGATCTCGCCGGCGGCGTCCACACACGACAGCGCGACGAGCGTCCCGCCGCCCCCGGAATGCAGCGCGCAGACCACAGCGCACTCGGCGCAGAGACCTAGGCCATATGAGACATTTTCCACATTGCAACCGGTGACCACCCGGTCGTCGTCGACCAGTGCCGCGGCACCGACCGGGTACCCCGAGTACGGGGCATAGGCACGGGTCGACGCGTCAGTTGCCCTGCGCCGCAACAAATTCCAGTCAATTTCGGATGTCATGCCACCCTCGCAGTGCTGATTCTGAATCCATTCCGAAGCCCCGTCCTATGGCCGACCTCACGAAATAGGCCACCCTAAGTTCCGCGTTTTTCCAGACATCGACGGCTAAACCGTAGTTCGTTTAGCAGTACAACTGGGTTTAGAGTCGCCCCGAGGTTCGGGCTAGGTCCTGCCTGGCCCAAACGTCCACCGAAGGCGTTGGAGGCCCGATGAGTACTGCGACACCCGCGAAACCGGATGTACCGGCTCCGCGTTCCGGACCGTCGCGCAGACGCACCCTGTATCGCGGTGATCCCGCGATGTGGTCCTGGGTGCTGCATCGCATCACCGGTGCGACGATCTTCTTCTTCCTGTTCGTCCATGTCCTCGACACGGCGCTGGTGCGGGTCAGCCCGCAGGCCTACAACGAGATCATCGAGACCTACAAGACCCCGATCATCGGCCTGATGGAGGTCGGGCTGGTCGTCGCCGTGCTCTATCACGCCCTCAACGGCATCCGGGTCATCCTCATCGACTTCTGGTCCAAGGGCCCCAGGTACCAGCGCAAGATGCTGTGGGTCGTCGTCGGTGCCTTCCTGGCGATCTTCATCCCGTCACTCGGCGTGATCGGCATGCACATGGTGGAGCGGTTCCTGTGATGGCCGGAGCCGCCGGGCCGGCGACATCAGGCCGAGAGAATCCCTACGACCACATCACCGAGCGCGGCGGCCCTGCGCCGGTCATGCAGCGCAGCTACGACCGCCCGGCGGGCCTGGACAATCCACGCGCCCCGCGCAGCAGGGGCGGAATGCCGAACTTCGAGAAGTACGCCTGGCTGTTCATGCGCTTCTCCGGCCTCGTACTCGTGTTCCTGGCGCTGGGCCATCTGTTCATCATGTTGATCTGGGACGAGGGCGTATACCGGATCGACTTCAACTACGTCGCCGAACGCTGGAGTTCGCCGTTCTGGCAGACCTGGGACCTGCTGCTGCTGTGGCTGGCCCAGCTGCACGGCGGCAACGGCATGCGCACCATCATCGCCGACTACACCCGCAAGGATTCAACCAAGTTCTGGCTGAACACCCTGTTGGCGTTGTCGATGGCGTTCACCTTGGTCCTGGGCACCTACGTGCTGCTGACCTTCGACGCGACCATCTCCTGACGGGCAGGTTGTAAATGATTGTCGAACATCGCTACGACGTCGTGATCGTCGGCGCAGGGGGCGCGGGCATGCGCGCCGCGGTCGAGGCCGGCCCCCGGGCCCGCACGGCCGTGCTGACCAAGCTCTACCCGACCCGCAGCCACACGGGCGCGGCTCAGGGCGGCATGTGCGCGGCGCTGGCCAACGTCGAGGACGACAACTGGGAATGGCACACCTTTGACACGGTCAAGGGCGGCGACTACCTGGCCGACCAGGACGCTGTCGAGATCATGTGCAAGGAAGCCATTGACGCAGTGCTGGATCTCGAGAAGATGGGGATGCCGTTCAACCGAACCCCCGAGGGCCGCATCGACCAGCGCCGGTTCGGCGGGCACACCCGCGACCATGGCAAGGCGCCGGTGCGCCGAGCCTGTTATGCCGCCGACCGCACCGGCCACATGATTCTGCAGACGCTGTACCAGAACTGCGTCAAACACGACGTGGAGTTCTTCAACGAGTTCTACGCACTCGACATCGCGCTGACCGAGACGGCCGCAGGTCCCGTCGCCACCGGCGTCATCGCCTACGAGCTGGCCACCGGCGACATCCACGTCTTCCACGCCAAGGCCATCGTGTTCGCCACCGGCGGGTCGGGCCGGATGTACAAGACCACCTCGAACGCGCACACGTTGACCGGCGACGGCCTGGGCATCATCTTCCGCAAGGGACTTCCCCTGGAGGACATGGAGTTCCACCAGTTTCACCCGACGGGTCTTGCCGGGTTGGGCATCCTCATCTCGGAGGCGGTCCGCGGTGAGGGTGGTCGGTTGCTCAACGGCGAGGGTGAGCGTTTCATGGAGCGCTACGCGCCCACCATCGTCGACCTCGCCCCGCGCGACATCGTGGCCCGCTCAATGGTGCTCGAGGTGCTCGAGGGTCGCGGCGCCGGACCGAACAAGGACTACGTCTACATCGACGTGCGCCACCTCGGCGCGGACGTTCTCGAAGCCAAGCTGCCCGACATCACCGAGTTCGCCCGCACCTATCTGGGCGTCGACCCGGTCAAGGAACTGGTGCCGGTCTACCCGACGTGCCACTACGTGATGGGCGGCATTCCCACGACGGTCAACGGTCAGGTGCTGCGCGACAACACCACGATCATCCCCGGCCTCTACGCCGCCGGCGAGTGCGCCTGCGTTTCGGTGCACGGCGCCAACCGGCTGGGCACCAACTCGCTGTTGGACATCAACGTGTTCGGTCGCCGCGCAGGCATCGCCGCGGCCAATTACGCACTGGGACACGACTTCGTCGACATGCCGCAGAGCCCGGCGGACATGGTGGTCGGCTGGGTCGGCGACATCCTGAGCGAGCACGGCAACGAACGCGTCGCCGACATCCGCAACGCGCTGCAGCAGTCGATGGACAACAACGCCGCGGTGTTCCGCACCGAAGAGACCCTCAAGCAGGCGCTCACCGACATCCACGCCCTCAAGGAGCGTTACAGCCGAATCACCGTGCACGACAAGGGCAAGCGCTACAACAGCGACCTGCTCGAGGCGATCGAGCTGGGCTTCCTGCTGGAGCTGGCCGAGGTGACCGTCGTCGGAGCACTGAACCGCAAGGAGTCTCGCGGCGGCCATGCCCGTGAGGACTACCCGAACCGCGACGACACCAACTACATGCGCCACACCATGGCCTACAAGGAAGGCAGCGACCTGCTGTCCGACATCAGGCTGGACTACAAGCCGGTGGTGCAGACCCGGTACGAACCGATGGAGCGCAAGTACTGATGACGATCAGCCCCGAGATCGAGAAGAAGGACACCCTCGAGCCGCCCGTGCCCGAGGGCGCGGTGATGGTCACGCTGAAGATCGCCCGCTTTAACCCCGAAAACCCTGACGCGGCAGGGTTTCAGAGTTTCCGGGTGCCGTGCCTGCCCAGCGACCGGATGCTCAACCTGCTGCACTACGTCAAGTGGTACCTGGACGGCACACTGACGTTCCGCCGATCGTGCGCGCACGGCGTGTGCGGCTCGGACGCCATGCGGATCAACGGCGTGAACCGGCTGGCGTGCAAGGTGCTGATGCGCGACATGCTGCCGAAGAACCCGAAGAAGAAGCCGCTCACCATCACCATCGAGCCCATCCGCGGTCTGCCCGTGGAGAAGGACCTCGTGGTCGACATGGAGCCGTTCTTCGATGCCTACCGCGCCATCAAGCCGTACCTGATCACCAGCGGCAACGAGCCGACGCGTGAGCGCATCCAGAGCCAGACCGACCGCGCCCGCTACGACGACACCACCAAGTGCATCCTGTGCGCGTGCTGCACGACGAGTTGCCCGATCTACTGGAGCGAGGGCAGCTACTTCGGCCCGGCCGCGATCGTCAACGCGCACCGGTTCATCTTCGACAGCCGCGACGAGGGCGCCGCGGAGCGGTTGGACATCCTCAACGAGGTCGACGGCGTGTGGCGGTGCCGCACGACGTTCAACTGCACCGAGTCCTGCCCCCGCGGCATCCAGGTGACGCAGGCCATCCAGGAGGTCAAGCGCGCGCTGATGTTCGCGCGTTAGCGGTGATTTCGGCGCGCAAACGATCGCAGAGCGATCGTTTGCGCACCGAAATCGCTAGAGGACGATCACTGGGATGAACACGCCGAACAGCCAGAAGCCGAAGGCGGCGTAGCCGGGGTCCCAGACCGGGCGTACCCGGTAGCCCCAGTAGTCGATCCACTCCGGCGGATGTCCGCGCCAGTGCACGGCCGGCGGCGGTCCCCAGCCCCACGGCGGCCGGTCGTCGTTACGCCACTTGTTGACCTTCCACCACTTGTGCCACCGGTCGTCGTCCCAGGACTTGTCGTTCCAGTCGCCGCGCCATTCGTTTTCGACCCAGTCGCCACCGCCTCGGTCGTCACGGTCGGGGTCGGCATTGGCCGGCACGACACCGGCGCCAAGGGCTGAGCCGCCTAGAACGGCGACGACGGCGCCCTTCGCCACAATTTTCTTGAGGTCCACCATCGACTCCTCGTCTCCCCGACCCGAACAGGAAACTGAGAAGGACACCCCGATATCGCTCTCACCATCGCTATCGGCAGGGAGCCGCGGCGCCGTTACACACGGTGTCACACCTCGGCGGGCTGTCTCGTCTAACCGGTATGACCGAGACGCAGAAGACCCGCATCGAGCCCCTGTCCCCCGAGCGCGCGCCGCTGTGGATGCGCGCCATGTACCGCTATGCCAAGAAGCGGTTCGGCGAGGTGCCCGAACCGTTCACCGTGGCCGCGCACCACCCACGCCTGCTGGTGGCCAACGGAGTCCACGAGATGCTGCTGGAACGCGGCTCGACGAAGCTGCCTGCCAACGTGCGCGAACTCGCAGTGTTCTGGGCCGCTCGCACCGTCGGATGCTCGTGGTGCGTCGACTTCGGCTCGATGCTGCAGCGCCTCGACGGCCTGGACGTCGAACGCCTCAAGGAGATCGACGACTACGCCACCTCACCGCGCTACACCGACGACGAACGCGCCGCGATCGCCTACTCCGACGCCATCTCCACGAACCCCCACACGATCACCGACGAGCAGGTCGACGATCTGCGGCGCCGGTTCGGCGACGACGGAGTGGTCGAGCTGACCTATCAGATCGGGGTGGAGAACATGCGGGCGCGGATGTACTCGGCGCTGGGCATCACCGAACAGGGCTTCAACTCGGGCGACGCGTGCCGAGTTCCATGGCTCACCTGAGCGGCGAGCCGGTGAACTTGTCCGGGTTCGCGATATCCCATATGGCGCAGATCTTTCCGTCACGCACGGTCATCGCCGTCACCCGCGGGGTCACCGCGGGGAAGCCGTCGCCGGCCGGTGAGCCCGTGAGGTAGCTGCCCAGCTGGCCGTTCACGTTGGCCAGCTGGCTTGACGAGAGGAATGCGGGCCCGTACTTGGCGGCGAGCCCGAACAGGAAGCGGGCCACCTTGTCGGGTCCGTGGATGACACGCGCAGCCGTCGGCGCCCGGCGGTTCGAGTCGCCGGTGAACGTCACATCCGGATGCAGAACGCGCACAACGGCTTCCATGTCTCCCGCAGCGAGCGCAAGCATCAGCGCACCGGCGACCTCGTTGTGCTCGTCGTCGGACACCGGCGGTGGCGCGGCGGTCACGGCGCGGCGGGCACGCGAGGCCAATTGACGGGCGGAGGATTCGCTGATGCCCAACACCGAGGCGATCTCGCCGAACGGCACGGCGAAGCCGTCGTGCAGCACGAATGCCACCCGCTGATCGGGGCGCAGCCGTTCGAGCACCACCATCGCGGCGAACCGCGCATCCTCCGACGCGACGACGCGGGCCAGTGGATCGTCGCGGTCCAGCGGCGTGACCACGGGCTCCGGCAACCACTCACCGACGTAGGCTTCACGCCGGTGCGCGGCCGATCGCAGCCGGTCCAGAGCCAGCCTGCTGACGACGGTCGTCAACCATGCCCGCAGGTCCGAAATATCTTCGCCCGCCGCGCGATTCCACCGAAGCCAGGCATCCTGCACGATGTCCTCGGCGTCGGCAACAGTTCCGGTGAGCCGGTAGGCAACGGCAAGCAGATGCGGCCGCAGTTCCTCGAACTCGTCGACCCGCGTGCTGGCGGTCATAACCGTCAGTCTAGTTACCCGATGTCGCAGCATCAGTTCAGCAGCGCGCGCGCTCTCTCTTCCGCAGCGTCCACATCGATGTTGTGGCGCTTGTTGAAGCGTTGATTCAAGAAGAACAGTCCCAACACCACCGCCCACGACAGCAGGCTCAGCACCAGCTGCGAGCGGAGTTTGTCGTCCAGCGACATTTGCACAAGAATTGCGAGCATTCCCGCTGCGGTGAGGACCGAAAGCGCGGGGAAGAGCCACATTTTCAGCTTCAGATCCGCGCCACGGCGGCGGCGCCGCAACACGATCTGCGAGATGGCGATCAGGATGTAGACGAACAGAATGATCGCTCCGCTGGAGTTGAGCAGGAACGCGAAAATGGTGTCCTCAGCGAAGGCGGCGGCGATGACGCAGGCGAATCCGACGATCGACGAGAACAGAATCGCATTCATCGGCACGCATCGGCGCGTCAGCCGGACCAGCAATTGAGGCGCCTCGTTACGCGCGGCGAGGACGAACAACATGCGCGAAGCCGTGTACATCCCCGAGTTGAGACAGCTCAGTACCGCCGTCAACACCACGGCGTTCATGATGTGGTCCGCGTAGGGGATGCCCATCTCGGTGAACGCGGCGACGAACGGAGACGCTGACAGGTCCTCGTCGTTCCACGGCACGATCGTCACGAGCAGGAATACCGAGAGCACGTAGAAGATCAGGATCCTCCAGATCACCGAGTTAGCGGCCTTGGCGACCGCCTTCTCCGGGTCCGACGATTCGGCGGCGGCGATCGTCGCGATCTCCGGGCCGACCATCGAGAAAATCACCGTGACGATGCCGACGGTGATCACGCCGAAGCCCATCGGCATGAATCCGCCCTCGCTCCACAGGTTGGAGAAGTCGGCGGACTTGTTCGGCCACAGCCCGAAGACGAAGCACGCGCCGATCGCAATGAACACCACGATGGCCGCCACCTTGATGCCCGCAAACCAGAACTCGAACTCGCCGTAGGACTTCACCGAGAACAGGTTGGTGCCGGTCATCAGGACCATGAAGAGTAGGGCGCACAGCCATAGCGGGATGTCTATCCAGTACTGCACGATCTTCGCGCCGGCGATCGCCTCGAACCCGACGACGATCACCCAGAAGTACCAGTACAACCAACCGACGGAGAACCCCGCCCAGTGGCCGAGAGCGTCGCGCGAGTAGTCGGCGAACGATCCGGTGGAGGGGTTGGCCACCGCCATTTCGGCCAGCATCCGCATGACCATGATGATGAGCACTCCGCTGAGGGCATACGTGATGAACACGCCCGGTCCGGTGTCAGCCATCACCACGCCGGAACCCACGAACAGACCTGCGCCGATAACCCCGCCGATCGCGATCATCCGCAGCTGACGCTGACTCAGAGCCTTCTTCAATCCCGGCGCGGCGCTCATGGGCACTCCTCTGATCTTGGCCAGATCAGCCGGGTGTACCCACTTGGCACGCTGCGCTAACCGAACCGACTACCGCTTCGCGAATACCGTCCGGTGCCACTGCTTGTCGGCCACCCCGGTGATGTCGCTCATCACGTGTTTGATGGTGAGGTACTCCTCGAGTGAGTAGTCGCTCATGTCCTTGCCGAAGCCCGACGCCCCGACCCCGCCGTGCGGCATCTCGCTGATGATCGGGATGTGGTCGTTGAGCCACACGCAGCCGGCATTGATCTCACGCGACGCGCGCTGGGCGCGGTACACGTCCCGCGTCCACGCCGACGCGGCCAAGCCGTACGCGGTGTCGTTGGCCTGCCGCAGCGCATCGTCGTCGTCGGTGAATGAGCGCACCGTCAGTACGGGTCCGAAGATCTCATCGCGGTACACCTCCGATTGCTCGTCGACATCGGCGATCACCGTCGGCAGGTAGAACGAGCCAGGCAGATCGGGCGCGGTGCCGCCGGCGACGATCCGGCCGCCCTGCGCGGGGGCGCGCTCGACCATGCCCGCCACCTTCGCGCGGTGCGCCATCGAGATGAGCGGGCCCAGATCGGTGTCGGAGTCATGCGGGTCACCGACGACGACCTTGCCGAACACCTCGGCGACCCCGGCGACGAAGTCGTCGTAGATGTCGCGCGCCACGATCGCGCGCGTCGCGGCGGTGCAGTCCTGCCCGCTGTTGATCAGCGCGCCCGCGGCGGCTCCCTGGATCGCGGCGTCCAGATCCGCGTCGTCGAACACGACGAACGGCGCCTTGCCGCCCAGTTCAAGCTGCGTGCGGTGACCGTGCACGGCGGCCGCGGCCATCACCTTGCGGCCGACGGGCGTAGACCCGGTGAACGTCACCACGTCGACGTCCCGGTGCCCGGCCAGCGCGGTTCCGACATCGCCACCGAGGCCGGTCACCACGTTGAAGACCCCGGCGGGCAGCCCGGCCTCGTCGGCCAGCCGGGCCAGCGTCAGCGTCGTCAACGGCGTGAGCTCACACGGCTTGATGACGACTGTGCAGCCGGCGGCCAAGGCGGGCAACACCTTCCACACCGCCATCTGCAACGGGTAGTTCCAGGGCGTGATGGTGGCAACGACACCGACGGCCTCGCGCCGGATGCTCGACGTGTGGTCGCCGGAGTATTCCGCGGTGGCCTTGCCCTCGAGGTGGCGGGCGGCGCCTGCGAAGAATTCGATGTTGTCGACACTTCCCGGCACGTCGAACTCGTCGGCCAGTCGCACCGGCTTGCCGGTCTGGCTGACCTCCTCGGCGACCAGGGCGTCGGCCTGCCGGTCGGCCAATCGGGCCAGCGCGAACAGCACCGCCGAGCGCTCGGCCGGTGTCGCGCCGGACCACCCCGGCAGCGCCGCGCGCGCCGAAGCGACCGCGGCGTCGACGTCGGCGGGCGACGCCAGCGCGTATTCGGCGACCGGATCACCCGTCGCAGGGTTGATCACCTGGTGAAGGCCGCCGCCGGTGGCTACCGCGGTGCCGTCGATCCAGCTGCTCGCCACGCTCGTGGAGACACTGCCAGTCATGAGCCAACGCTAACCGACAGGCCACCGACCTGGCTACGCATTCCCGCGGTAGGGACCCCTCCGAACGCGTGATTTCATGGTGATGGTTGCTTGCAACGACGGATTCCGTGCACAATCACAGGCATGGCGAACCCGGGTCCCCACCATCCGATGGGCCCCGTCTCATTCCGGGTCAACCAGTCCCGGCCCGGCGCGGCGTTCCAGCTTGACGAGTTGTCGAAGCAGATCATCGAGAAGTTGCAGCAGGACGGCAGGCGCTCGTACGCGGGCATCGGCAAGGCCGTCGGACTGTCGGAGGCCGCGGTGCGGCAGCGGGTCCAGCGCATGGTCGATGCGGGCGTCATGCAGATCGTCGCCGTCACCGACCCGATGCAACTCGGCTTCGCCCGCCAAGCCATGATCGGCATCCGCTGCACCGGCGACACCACCAAGGTGGCCGAGAAGCTGGCCGCCATCGAGTCCGTCGACTACGTGGTCCTCACGGCCGGGTCGTTCGACGCGATCGTCGAAGTCGTCTGCGCGGACGACGACGACCTTCTCGACCTACTCAACACCCAGATCCGCGCGTTACCGGGAGTGATATCCACCGAGACACTTGTCTACCTGAAACTCGTTAAACAGCAATACAATTGGGGTACAAGATGACTACAACCGATATCACCAGAGAGATCACCTCGGAGCTGGGCGCCAAGGCAAACCGCTACTTGTGGGGGCACTTCGCCCGCCACGGCGAGGGCATCACGCCGCCGATCATCACCCGCGGCGAAGGTGTGACCATTTGGGACGATAAGGGCAAGAGCTACATCGACGGACTCTCAGGGCTTTTCGTGGTGCAGGTCGGGCACGGCCGCAAGGAGCTCGCCGAGGCCGCCGCCAAGCAGGCGGAGCAGCTGGCGTTCTTCCCGCTGTGGTCCTACGCCACACCCACCGCGATCGAACTGTCCGAGCGGATCGCCGGATACGCGCCGGGCGACCTGAACCGCGTTTTCTTCACCACCGGCGGCGGCGAAGCGGTCGAGAGCGCGTGGAAGCTGGCCAAGAACTTCTTCAAGCTGACCGGAAAACCCGGTAAGCACAAGGTGATTTCGCGGGCGATCGCCTACCACGGCACCCCGCAGGGGGCGCTGGCGATCACCGGCCTGCCCGCGTTCAAGCAGCAGTTCGAACCACTGACCCCGGGCGGGTTCCGCGCGCCGAACACGAATTTCTACCGGGCGCCCGCGCTGTACGAACACGACGCCAAGGCGTTCGGCCGGTACTGCGCCGACCGCATCGCCGAGGCCATCGAGTTCGAGGGTCCCGACACTGTGGCCGCGGTGTTCCTCGAGCCCGTGCAGAACGCCGGCGGCTGTTTCCCGCCTCCTCCAGGGTATTTCGAGCGCGTCCGCGAGATCTGCGACGAGTACGACGTGCTGCTGGTCTCCGACGAGGTCATCTGCGCCTACGGCCGCATCGGCTCGATGTTCGCCTGCGACGACTTCGGCTACGTTCCGGACATCATCACCTGCGCCAAGGGACTGACATCCGGGTACTCGCCCATCGGCGCGATGATCGCCAGCGACCGGCTGTTCGAGCCGTTCAACGACGGCAAGACCACGTTCGCGCACGGCTACACGTTCGGCGGGCACCCGGTGTCCTCCGCGGTGGCGCTGGCCAACCTCGACATCTTCGAGCGCGAAGGCATCAACAACCACGTCAAGGAGACCGCGCCCGCGTTCCGCGCGACGCTGGAGCAGCTCTACGACCTCCCGATCGTCGGCGACGTCCGCGGCGAGGGCTTCTTCTACGGCATCGAGCTGGTGAAGGACAAGGCCACCAAGGAGACCTTCAGCGACGAGGAATCCGAGCGGCTGCTGCGCAGCTTCCTCACCCCGGCACTGTTCGAAGCGGGCCTGTACTGCCGCGCCGACGACCGCGGCGACCCAGTCGTGCAGCTCGCGCCGCCGCTGATCAGCGGGCAGAAGGAGTTCGACGCGATTTACGAGATCCTGCACGGTGTCCTCGCCGAAGCCAGCCGGATGCTGTAGACCGACGGCGTAGGTTCAGGCGGGTGAGCCCGCAAAAGCCGCCCGTCGATCCCGTCCGCTGGCAGCCGCCACCGGTCGACCCGCTGCCGGAGTTCGGATCCGCCGACCTGACGGTCGTCGCGCTGCCGGGCAACGCGCCGGAAGACGTCGTCGTCGACGCCGAGGGAAACATCTGGACCGGCGTCGACGACGGCCGCATCGTGCGCATCCCGCCCGGGGGTGGCGAGCCGACCGTTGTCGCCACCGTCACCGGCAGACCGCTGGGCATGCACGTGGCACAGGATGGCCGAATCCTGGTGTGCAGCAGTCCCGGCGGGCTGCTGGCGCTCGACCCGGCCAGCGGTGCACTCGACACGCTCGTCCGCGAGGTCGACGGCCGTCCGCTGCGCTTCTGCTCGAATGTCACCGAGATACCAGACGGCACAATCTTTTTCACCGAGTCCACAAGCGCATTCACCTACGAGCACTTCAAGGGAGCGGCGTTCGAGGCACGGCCGCGCGGCAGCCTGTTCCGGCGCGACGCCGACGGCACCGTCCTCACGGTGTTGCCGGGTCTTTACTTCGCCAACGGCGTCACGCCGACGGCGGACGGTTCGGCCCTGGTGTTCGCCGAGACGCTGGGCCGTGCGCTGTCGAAGTTCTGGTTGACGGGCCCGCGGGCAGGCACGGTGACACCGCTGCGCGCCAACCTGCCCGGCCTTCCCGACAACCTCTCCACCGGCGGCGACGGCCGCATCTGGTGTGCCATGGTCTCCGGGGTGAACACAGCGGCGGACCGTCTGGCGACGAGCCCGCCGCTACTTCGCAAACTGCTGTGGAAGCTGCCCGACACGTTGCAACCCCAGCTCGAATCGCAGGTGTGGGCCGTTGCGTTCGACCCCGATACCGGCGAGGCCGTCGCGGGCCTGCACACCGCGCACCCGGAATTCGGGCAGGTGACCGGCCTGGTGGAAGCGGATGGGCGGCTGTGGATGGGCTGCATCGGGGCGCCGGCAGTCGCGAACTGCGCGCTGCCGTAAATCACGTCTGCAACTCCAATCACACCAGTAACAGCGCGCCTCCGCGGAATCGTTCCTTCCAGCGCCTAACCTTCGCTCACGATGGCGAAGTATCGAACCGCAATTGTGCGCGCTGTCTCGCTGGCAGCTGCGCTTTGCATGCTGGCCTCCCCCGCCCTGGCAAGCGCCGAACCGGTCGCTGCGCCGAACGCCTGCCCGTACCGCGAGGTGACACCGCCCGCGGTCGATGCCTCCGAAGTGCCCAAGCCCGGCCAGGACGCGCCCTCGCCGCTGCCGGTGCCCGCCGAGCCGCTCGGCGGCGACGCCCTGTCGGGGTGCGGCGTGATTACCGCCCCGGGCACCCCGCCGCTGCCCGGGGACGTCTCCGCTGAGGCGTGGCTGGTCGCGGACCTCGACACCGGTGACGTCATCGCCGCCAAGGATCCGCACGGCCGCCACCGCCCCGCCAGCATCATCAAGGTGCTCGTCGCGATGCAGGCGATCAAGGAGTTGCCGATCCACAAGGTCGTCGCGGGCACCGCCGAGGACTCCGCCCAGGAGGGCACGAAGGTCGGCGTCGGCGAGAACGGCCACTATTCGATCAACGACTTGTTGCACGGCCTGCTGATGTATTCGGGCAACGACGCTGCGCATGCGTTGGCTGCGCAGATGGGCGGGATGGACGCCACGCTGGCCAAGCTCAACGACCTGGCGAGCAAGCTCGGTGGTCGCGACACCCGCGTCGCGACCCCGTCGGGACTGGACGGACCGGGCATGAGCACCTCGGCCTACGACATGGGCCTGTTCTACCGCTACGCCTGGCAGAACCCGATATTCACCGACATCGTGGCAACTCGATCGTTCGACTTCCCCGGCCGAGGCGACGTGGGCTACCCGATCGAGAACGACAACAAGCTGCTGGCCAACTACCCCGGTGCGCTCGGCGGCAAGACCGGCTTCACCGACGACGCGGGCCAGACCTTCGTCGGCGCTGCGAACCGCGACGGCCGTCGTCTCGTGGCCGTGCTGCTTCGTGGCACCCGTCAGCCGATCGCGCCGTGGGAACAGGCCGCGCACCTGCTGGATTACGGATTCGCCACTGCGCCCGGTACATCCGTGGGCACCTTGATCGAGCCGGACCCGTCGCTGTCCGGCTCCAAACCCGATGCCGCCGCAAGCAATTCGGCCGTCAACGCCGCACCCATACTGGCGGATGTGGACGCGATGCCGGTGCGTGTCGGCGTCGCGATCGGCGGCTCCGTCATCGTCTTATCGCTCATCATGGGCGCACGGTCGTTGAACCGGCGCCCGCAGCACTACTGATCCGGCTGACCCCACCGCCGCAGCAGCCGCTCGCCGTCTGTGTGCAGTCGTTCGACCACTTGCGCCGCCGAGCACACCGCGCGAACCATGCCGACGCCCTGTCCGGCGTTGACGGGCGCCACCCGGAAGTCCTGCGCCACGACCGCCGCGGCGAGTGCGGCTTTCGTCTCGTCGTCGATCGCGCGCTCGTGTCCCTCGAAGCGGTCGACGAACTCATTGCGCAGCACACGCTCGGGAATCGTTGTCGGCCAGGGGTACTCCTGCGCGACATCGAACAGACGCGTCGTTACAGTCGCGTCCGCGGGTGCCGCCAGCAGCAGATCGCGGACGCCCGCAGGTGTCGCCGCTTCGGTGCACGCCGCGAACGCCGTGCCCAGCCAGACGCCGGACGCACCGGCGGCCAGTGCCGCGGCCAGGCCTCGACCTGAGCCGATGCCGCCGGCAGCGAGCACCGGGATCGACACCTCGTCGAGCACCTCTGCGAGCAGGGGCAAGGTGCCGAGGCGCGGTTCGCCGTGCCCACCGCCCTCGGCGCCGCGGGCCACCAGCACGTCGACGCCCGCATCGGCCGCGCGCCTGCCCGCGGTCGCGTCGGCCACCTGCGCAGCCACCGGCACGCCGGCATCGTGCGCCCGCTCCACCCATGACCATTCGCCCCCGAAGCTCACCGCGAGCAGTGCAGGCCGGGCGGCGAGGGCGGCCTCGAAGAGATCCGGCTGCGCCGACATCACCCAGTGCACAAGCCCAATGCCGTACGGGCGCTCGAGCCCGGACACATGCGTCAGTTCGTTGCGCAGCTGCGCGGCGGTGGCCGAGCTGCCCATACCGATCATGCCGAGGGCGCCGGCGCGCGATACCGCGGCCGCCAGCGCACCGCCGGCCGCGCCGCCCATCGGAGCGTTGACGATCGGTACGTCGAGGCCCATCGCTCGGGACCACGGCGTTGACAGTGCCACGGCGCGACGGTACCGCTTTGCTACTGTCCGAAGGGTCACGAAGTGACACCGGACGAGGGGCACCGTACCCGGCCAGCGACAAGACGGTGCTTCGGAGGTGTGTGATGGCCTGGCTGATTCTTGTCGTGTCCGGTGTGCTGGAAGCGGTCTGGGCGACGGCGCTGGGCAAGTCGGAGGGCTTCACCAAAGCGGGGCCCACGGTCGTGTTCGGGATTTCGGTCGTGCTGTCGATGGTGGGACTTGCCGTCGCGATGCGCAGCCTGCCGGTCGGCACCAGCTATGCCGTCTGGGTCGGCATCGGCGCCGCGCTGACGGTCGCCTACGCGATGCTGACCGGCACCGAGGCGGCGTCACTGATCAAGGTCATGCTGATTCTCGGTGTCATCGGCTGCGTCATCGGCCTGAAGCTGGTCAGTCACTGACGGCGATTCAGTCGCGAAAAGCTAAGCGCCCCTAGGGCTCCCACGGCGGCCGCGGTCAGGGCCCCCGGTACACCCAGACCCTCGCGAACCTCGACCCGGGGAGTGATCTGGGCTGGATTAGGCGGCGCGACCGGTGCGGCGAGAAGGTTCTCGGTCGACGTCGCCGCCCAGGCCGTCGCGAACAGGATGAGCCGAGCGGTGATGTAGGCGAACACCATCAGGCCCAACACCGGGCCGAACGTCGCGCCCGCCGGACCCGTCACGACCGACCGCAGGTAGATCGCAGCAACCTGCTTGAACACCTCGAACGCCACCGCCGCCAGCAGCCCTGCGCGCATCGCGCTGCGGAAGGTAACCGGCTCTCGCGGCAGCCGGGAGATCATCCAGGTGAACAGCAGCCAGGAGATGGCCAACGCGACGAGCATCGACACCACGCGCAGGCCTGCCGTGAGTCCCGGTATGTCGTGGATGCCGATCCACGCCAGGATCCTGGCGACCAGCCGCTGGTCGCCGAGCGCGGTCAGACCGACGGTGACCACGATGGCAAGAAACGCCGACAGCAGCGCCGCAAGGTCCGCCACCTTGGTGCCGACGAATCCGCTCGTCTCAGATCGCTGCTCCCACATCGCACTCAACGCTTCGCGCAGATTGGCCATCCAGCTCAGCCCCGCCCATGCCGCGGTGGCAAGACCGAAAAGGCCCAGCGACGTACGGGATTCGATGGCGGTGTTCATCAGGTCCACGATCTGCTGTCCGACATCTCCGGACACTGTCTGCCTGATCCGGTCGGCTATCTTGGCCAATACGTCAGGTTGGCGTGCCAGCGCGAACCCCGCGATGGAGAACCCCAGCATCAGCAACGGGAACAGGGCGAAGACGGTGCCCGCATCGCGTGGGCGAACCACGGATAGCGTGCTTTCAGGCGATCCGGAATGCCTGGCTTGTCAGGCTCGGCTGCAGCTACCGGCCCGGCCGGTGGTGACATCCGCGCCTCCCACGTTGCTACAGAAATCCCAGCCGCTCGTATACCCGCTGCAGCGTCTTGGCAGACACCTCTCTGGCGCGCTCAGCGCCTGCCGCCAGGACCGCCTCCAGCTCGGCCGGATCAGCGAGCAGTTCGTCCACGCGGGCCTGGATCGGCCGCACGAATTCGACCACGGCCTCGGCGGTGTCGGTCTTCAGGTCGCCGTAGCCGCGTCCGGCGTAACCCGCCACGAGCTTGTCGATGTCGGCACCGGTCACGGCCGACTGGATGGTGAGCAGGTTCGAGACGCCCGGTTTCGCGCCCTGGTCGAAGCGGATCTCGCGCTCGCTGTCGGTGACCGCCGAACGGATCTTCTTGGCCGACACCTTCGGGTCGTCGAGCAGACTGATCAGCCCCGCCTCTGTCGCGGCGGACTTGCTCATCTTCGCCGTCGGATCTTGAAGGTCGTAGATCTTGGCCGTGACCTTCTGGATCAGCACGTCCGGGACGACGAACGTGTCCGGAAAGCGGGCGTTGAACCGCTGCGCGACGTCGCGGGCCAACTCGAGATGCTGGCGCTGATCCTCCCCGACCGGCACCAGGTCCGTGTCGTACAGCAGGACGTCGGCGGCCATCAGCACCGGATAGGTGAACAGCCCGACCGTGGTGGCCTCGGCGCCTTCCTTCTGCGACTTGTCCTTGAACTGCGTCATCCGCGACGCCTGGCCGAAGCCGGTGAAACAGCCCAGCACCCAGGCGAGTTCGGCGTGCTCGGGCACCTGGCTCTGCACGAAGATCGTCGAGCGCGACGGATCGATACCCAGCGCGAGGTATTGCGCGGCGGTGGCCAGGGTGCGCAGCCGCAATTGCGCGGGATCCTGCGGGATCGTGATCGCGTGCAGGTTGACGACGCAGAAGAAGGCGTCGTAGTCGTCCTGCAGGCCCACCCACTGTTTGATCGCACCGAGCGCGTTGCCCAGATGCAGAGAATCGGACGTGGGTTGGACACCGGAGAAGACGCGCTGGCTCATGATGGGTCAATCTTGGCATGAGTCACCCAACGGATTTTTGGACGCTCTGCTCCTTCGACTGTTCCAATGCCCTGCGCGCGAACACCCAGCGTTCGGTGATCGCCATCTGGCCTCGGCCCCTGCCGAGGAAGGTGACGAACCACGAGATGACCGCCATCAAGCGGTTCCGCCCGCCGACGAGGTAGTAGAGGTGCAGGCCGAGCCATGCCAGCCACGCGATGAAGCCGCCGAACTCCAGCTTGCCGACCTTGCATACCGCGGAGAATCGCGACACCGTCGCCATGCTGCCTTTGTCGAAGTATTTGAACGGCTTTCGAGCCGCCGGATCCTCGCCCTTCAGGCCGGCTTTGATCTGTTTGGTGGCGTAGGTCGCACCCTGGATCGCACCGGGAGCCTGGCCCGGCACGTTCGGCACGCTCATCATGTCGCCGATGACGAACACGTCGGGATGGCCCTTGACTGTGAGGTCCGGTTCGACGATTACGCGCCCGGCCCGGTCGACCTCCGTCCCGTCGGACTGCTCGGCGACCACCTTGCCCAGCGGACTGGCCTGCACCCCGGCCGACCACACCTTGACGGCGCATTCGATCCGGGTCTCCTCCCCGAAGTCCTCGCCCACCTTCTCCTTGACCGTCAGCCCCTTGTAGTCGACGTCGGTCACCATGGTGTTCAGCTTGATCTCGACGCCCATCTTCTCCAGCCGGCGCTTCGCCTTGAGCCCAAGCTTGGGGCCCATCGGCGGCATCACCGCGGGACCGGCCTCGACGAGGATCACCCGCGCCTCGGTCGGATCGATGGTGCGAAACGCCCCCTTGAGCGTGCGGTCGGCGAGTTCGGCGATCTGACCGACGATTTCGACGCCGGTCGGCCCGGCCCCGACGACGACGAACGTCAGCCGGCGCGTGCGCTCCTCCTCCGACGTCGTCACCTCGGCCGCCTCGAACGCGCCCAGAATCCGGCCGCGCAGTTCGAGCGCGTCGTCGACGGTCTTCATGCCGGGGGCGAACGCTTCGAAGTGGTCGTTGCCGAAGTAGGACTGCTGGGCGCCCGCCGCGACGATCAGGCTGTCGAACGGCGTGACGCGCTCCCAGTCGAGCAGTGTGGAAGTCACGGTCTTGTTCGTCAGGTCGATGTCGACGACGTCGCCGAGCAGGACTTCGGCATTTTTCTGCTTGCGCAGGATGATTCGTGTCGCGGGCGCGATCTCGCCCACCGACAGGATGCCCGTCGCCACCTGATACAGCAGCGGCTGGAACAGGTGGTGCGTCGTCTTCGCGATCAGTGTGACGTCCACGTCCGCGCGCTTGAGGTGCTTGGCGGCGAACAGTCCGCCGAAGCCCGATCCGATGATGACGACGCGGTGTCGCGGCTGGGCTGTGGTGTCAACGCTCACCGCTCGAACCCTAACCGAACTCGACGGTCACCGGCGCATGGTCGCAGCGACTCACTTGCGGTACCGGCGGTATCACCTTTAGTGTCGGGCAGCATGACCGAGCGCGCACCCATCCACCTGGGCTCCGGCGAGCCGATGCTTTTGCTACATCCCTTCATGATGTCGCAGAACGTGTGGAAAGACGTCGCCCCGATGATTGCCGACACCGGCCGGTACGAGGTGTTCGCGCCGACCATGGCCGGCCACAACGGCGGCCCGAAGGGGCCGTTCTTCCTCAGTTCGAGCGCTCTGGCCGACGACGTCGAACGGCGTCTCGACGCGCTGGGCTGGGACACCGCGCACGTCGTCGGCAACTCGCTCGGCGGGTGGGTGGCATTCGAACTCGAGCGCCGCGGGCGGGCCCGGACTCTGACCGGCATCGCACCTGCCGGCGGGTGGCGCCACTTCACGCCGGCCAAATTCGAGATCGTCGCCAAGTTCCTCGCGGGCATGCCGATCTGGCTGTTCACGCTCGTCGCTCGCGAACACACACTGAAACTGCCGATCACCCGCTACCTGACGCACCTGCCGGTCAGCGCGACGCCGGACGGCCTGTCCGACGACGACCTGCGCGACATCATCGACGACGTCTCGCACTGCCCGGCCTACTACCAGTTGCTGATCAAGTCGTTGTCCTCGCCGGGCCTGCTGGAGATCGCCGAGGGCAAGGCACCGACGCACCTGGTGATCTGCGAGAAGGACCGGGTTCTGCCGCATCCGCGGTTCACCCGACACTTCACCACGTACCTGCCCGAGGACACCGAGGTCACGCACCTCGACGGTGTCGGGCATATCCCGATGTTCGAGGCACCCCGGCGGGTCGCCGACCTGATCGTCGGGTTCACCGACCGCTACGCTTCGCCGCCACCGAAGACGGCGACCGGCGGCTAACGCTCCGTCACCGGCTCGGCCGTCACGCTCTCCAGCACCGAGTTGAGCGTCTTGCTCGGCCGCATCACCGCGGTGGTCTTCTCGCGGTCCGGGTAGTAGTACCCGCCGATATCGACCGAATCGCCCTGCACCTCGGCGAGTTCGGACACGATGGCGTCCTCGTTCTCGGCCAGCGTCTTCGCCAGATTCGCGAAGTGGTCCGCCAGTTCCTGGTCGTCGGACTGATCGGCGAGTTCCTGCGCCCAGTACATCGCGAGGTAGAACTGGCTGCCTCGGTTGTCGAGCTCACCGGCCTTGCGCGACGGACTCTTGTTGTTGTCCAACAGTTTTCCGATCGCTGAGTCCAGCGTCTTGCCCAACAGTACCGACCGCTTGTTGTCGGCCTTGCGACCCAGATCCTCGAAACATGCTCCGAGAGCCAGGAATTCGCCAAGGGAGTCCCACCGCAAGTGGTTCTCCTCGACCAACTGATGCACGTGCTTGGGCGCCGAACCGCCGGCACCCGTCTCGTACATGCCGCCACCTGCCATCAGCGGCACGATCGACAGCATTTTGGCGCTGGTGCCCAGCTCCAGGATCGGGAACAGATCGGTCAGATAGTCACGCAAGATGTTTCCGGTGACAGCGATGGTGTCCTGTCCGCGGATCACCCGCTCCAGCGTGTACCGCATCGCCCACACCTGCGGCATGATCTGGATGTGTAGGCCCTCGGTGTCGTGGTCCTCCAAATAGGTCTTGACCTTCTTGCGCAACTCGGCCTCGTGCGGACGCTCGGTGTCCAACCAGAACAACGCCGTCATGCCCGACTCACGCGCCCGAGTGACCGCGAGCTTCACCCAGTCCTGAATCGCCGCATCCTTGACGATCGGCATGCGCCAGATGTCACCGGTCTCGACGTTCTGCGAGAGCAGCACCTCGTCGGTGTCGATGTCGACGATGTTGGCCACGCCGTCTTCGGGAATCTCGAAGGTCTTGTCGTGGCTGCCGTACTCCTCGGCCTTCTGCGCCATCAGGCCGACGTTGGGGACGGTGCCCATGGTCGTCGGATCGAACTGCCCGTGAGTCTTACAGAAGTTGATCATCTCCTGGTAGATCCGGGAGAACGTCGACTCCGGATTGACCGCCTTGGTGTCCTTGGTGCGCCCGTCGGCGCCGTACATCTTGCCGCCGAGGCGGATCATGGCGGGCATCGACGCGTCGACGATCACGTCGGACGGCGAGTGGAAGTTGGTGATGCCGCGGGCCGAGTCGACCATCGCCAGCTCCGGCCGGTGCTCATGGCAGGCGTGGATGTCGTTGACGATCTCCTCGCGCTGCGAGGCCGGCAGCTTCTCGATCTTGTCGTAGAGGTCGGACATGCCGTTGTTGACGTTGACGCCGAGTTCGTCGAACAGCTTCTGGTGCTTGGCGAATGCCTCCTTGTAGAACACCTTGACCGCGTGGCCGAACACGATCGGGTGGCTGACCTTCATCATGGTCGCCTTGACGTGCAGCGAGAACATCACGCCGGTCTCGTAGGCGTCCTGCATCTCCTGCTCGTAGAACTCGCACAGCGCCTTCTTGCTCATGAACATGCTGTCGATGACGTCGCCCTCGTCGAGCTTGACTTCGGGCTTGAGCACGAGGGTTTGACCGCTCTTGGTCTCGAGCACCATCTTGACCTTGCGGTCCTTGTCGATGGTCATCGACTTCTCGCCGGCGTAGAAGTCGCCGCCGCGCATGGTCGCGACGTGCGTGCGCGACGCCTGCGACCACTTGCCCATGCTGTGCGGGTGCTTCCTCGCGTACTCCTTGACCGCTTTCGGGGCCCGCCGATCCGAGTTACCCTGTCGCAGAACGGGATTGACCGCGCTACCGAGGATTTTGGCGTAGCGATCCTTGATCGCCTTCTCCTCGTCGTTCTTCGGCTCTCCGGGATAGTCCGGCAAGTCATAGCCCTTGGCCTTGAGTTCCTTGATGGCCGCCAACAGCTGCGGCACCGATGCGCTGATGTTCGGCAGCTTGATGATGTTGGTGTCCGGGTTCTGCGTGAGCTCACCGAGTCGGCCGAGGTCGTCGGGAACCCGCTGCTCGTCGGTCAGACGGTCGGAGAACTCGGCGAGGATGCGAGCCGCGACCGAGATGTCACTGGTCTCGACGTTGATGCCCGCCGGCTCGGTGAAAGTGCGAACGATCGGCAGGAAGGCGTATGTCGCCAGCAGCGGCGCCTCGTCGGTGAGCGTGTAGATGATGGTCGGCTGCTCGTCACTCATGTGGCTCTCCCGCGTCGGTCTCGGTCAGTGCAGTGGCTTTTGGTGGCTATCAGTATCGCTTCGGCTACGACGCTACGCGCGCGCCGGGGGTATCGGTCCGCCACCTCGTTATGGCTACTGACCAGTAGCTTTGCCCTCGCCCTGGAAATGGGGGCTTTTGCCCCATGCCATCGCAACCGCCGCGCGACACGATCGCAGTCGACCGAGGCGCGCGATCGACCCGCTGGCACCCAGTCAGCGAATTGCGATACTCTCTATCTCGGTCATGAGTGCCAGCGACAAGCCCCGGCTCGCTGGCCGGCAACCCTCCAACCGCGGTGGGGTGCCCCGGGTGATGACCAGGTTGAGTAGCCGCTAGCGGCTGCCGGCAAGCGCGGGTCCGTTGTGACGGGCCCCCAGAGAAGACAGGCGGAGGTCCGGCGTGCGCAGTTACCGCTGAGTGCGTGCAGCCCTACCCGGCCCCTCACAACAGGAGAACCGATGAGCACCGACAACACCATCGACGACCCGACCGCTCGGTGGGCGTTCGAGACCAAGCAGGTCCACGCGGGCCAGACGCCCGACTCCGCCACCAACGCGCGGGCGCTGCCGATCTACCAGACCACGTCGTACACGTTCAACAGCACCGATCACGCCGCGGCGCTGTTCGGCCTCGCCGAGCCCGGCAACATCTACACCCGGATCATGAATCCGACCCAAGACGCCGTCGAGCAGCGCATCGCAGCGCTCGAAGGCGGTGTGGCCGCCCTGTTCCTGGCCTCCGGCCAGGCCGCCGAGCACTTCGCGATACTCAACCTCGCCAACGCGGGCGACCACATCGTGTCGAGCCCGCGACTGTACGGCGGCACGTACAACCTGTTTCATTACACGCTGCCCAAGATCGGCATCGAGGTGAGCTTCGTCGAGAACCCCGACGACCTGGAGTCGTGGCGGGCGGCGGTGCGGCCCAACACCAAGGCGTTCTTCGGCGAGACGATCTCCAACCCGAAGATCGACGTCCTCGACATCCCCGGCGTTGCGGCCGTCGCTCACGACGCGGGTGTCCCGCTGATCGTCGACAACACCATCGCGACGCCGTACCTGATCCAGCCGCTGGCCCACGGTGCCGACATCGTCGTGCACTCGGCCACCAAATACCTCGGCGGGCACGGCGCGGCGATCGCGGGCGTGATCGTCGACGGCGGCACCTTCGACTGGACCAACGGCAAATTCCCCGGCTTCACCGAGCCAGATCCGAGTTATCACGGCGTGGTGTTCGCCGAACTGGGGCCGCCGGCGTTCGCGCTCAAGGCCCGCGTTCAGCTGCTGCGTGACCTCGGCTCGGCGGCTTCGCCGTTCAACGCCTTCCTGATCGCGCAGGGGCTCGAAACACTGAGCCTGCGCGTCGAGCGGCATGTGCAGAACGCGCAGCGCGTCGCCGAGTACCTGGAGGCGCACGAGGACGTCCTCTCCGTCAACTACGCCGGTCTGCCCAGCTCACCGTGGCATGAGCTCGGAAAGAGGCTGGCGCCGAAGGGAACCGGCGCGGTGCTGGCCTTCGAGCTGGCAGGCGGCATCGACGCGGGCAAGGCGTTCGTCAACGCGCTGACGCTGCACAGCCACGTCGCCAACATCGGCGACGTCCGGTCGCTGGTGATCCATCCGGCGTCGACGACGCACGCCCAGCTGACCCCAGAGGAGCAGCTCGCCACCGGTGTCACGCCGGGACTGGTCCGCCTCGCCGTGGGCATCGAAGGCATCGACGACATCCTCGCCGACCTCGAGCAGGGCTTCGCCGACGCCAAGCCGTTCCACTCGGCGGCGACGACCGATCCGCGTACGACAGCAGCGTTCTAGATGACGATCTCCGAGGTGGAAACTGTGAGCCTGCCCGCCGAAGGTGACGTCGGTGTGGTGGACATCGGTGCGTTGACGCTGGAGAACGGCACGGTCATCGAGGACGTGCAGATCGCCGTGCAGCGCTGGGGCGAGCTCTCGCCCACCCGCGACAACGTGGTCGTCGTCCTGCATGCGCTGACCGGTGATTCGCACGTCACCGGCCCGACCGGCCCCGGAGCCGAGACCGAGGGCTGGTGGGAAGGTGTGGCAGGCCCTGGCGCACCGATCGACACCGACCGTTGGTGCGCGGTGTCCACCAATGTGCTGGGTGGCTGCCGGGGATCGACGGGCCCCAGCTCACTGCATGCTGACGGAAAGCCGTGGGGCTCACGGTTTCCCGTCGTGTCGATACGCGACCAGGTCGAGGCTGACCTCGCGGCGTTGGCTGCGCTGGGCATCACCCGGGTCGCGGCGGTGGTCGGCGGCTCGATGGGCGGGGCGCGTGCGCTCGAGTGGATCGTCGGCCATCCCGACACGGTGCGCGCCGCGCTGGTGCTGGCGGTCGGCGCCCGGGCCACCGCTGACCAGATCGGCACCCAGAGCACGCAGGTGGCGGCCATCAAGTCGGATCCGAACTGGCAGGACGGCGACTACTACGGCACCGGGCGCTCCCCCGACATCGGCATGGAGATCGCCCGGCGCTTCGCGCACCTGACGTACCGGGGCGAGGAGGAACTCGACACCCGGTTCGCCAACGACGCGCAGCCCGGTGAGGATCCGGCGATCGGCGGCCGCTATGCGGTGCAGAGCTACCTCGAGCATCAGGGCCGCAAATTGGTGGACCGGTTCGATGCGGGGACATATGTCGCGCTCACCGATTCGCTGTCCAGTCACGACGTCGGTCGTGGGCGGGACGGTGTGGCATCAGCCTTGCGCAGCTGTCCCGTGCCGGTCGTGGTCGGCGGCATCACGTCGGACCGGTTGTACCCGCTGCGGCTTCAGGAGGAATTGGCCGAGCTGCTCCCGGGTTGTACCGAGCTGAACGTGGTCGATTCGATGTACGGCCACGACGGCTTTCTGGTCGAGACGGAGGCGGTGGGCAAGTTGATCCGGTACACGTTGGAGCTGGCCGAACGGTGACCCGCTCGCAGCAGCGCTCGCTGTCATTCGGCGCCGAAGCCGCGGCCTACGAGCGCGGCAGGCCGTCCTACCCCCCCGAAGCGATCAACTGGCTGCTGCCTCCCGGCGCCCGCGACGTGCTGGATCTCGGCGCAGGCACGGGCAAGCTGACCACCCGCCTCGTGGAACGCGGCCTCGACGTGCTCGCCGTGGACCCGATCCCCGAGATGCTCGAGCTGCTGAGCAATTCGCTTCCCGACACCCCGGCGCTGTTGGGCACCGCCGAGGAGATCCCGCTGCCCGACGACAGTGTCGACGCCGTCCTGGTGGCCCAGGCCTGGCACTGGTTCGACACCGAACGCGCGGTCACGGAGATCGCGCGGGTGCTGCGCCCCGGCGGCCGGCTCGGGCTGGTGTGGAACGCTCGTGACGAGCGGCTGGGCTGGGTCAAAGACCTCGGCCGCATCATCGGCCACGAAAACGCCCAATTCAACGACACGACAACGGTGCCCGCCCCGTTCACCGATGTCGAACACAACTCGGTCGAGTGGACCAGCTACCTGACCCCGCAGGCACTGATCGACCTCGTCGCCTCGCGCAGTTACTGCATCACCTCGCCCGAGAACGTGCGGACACACACCCTGGACCGGGTCCGGGACCTGCTGGCGACGCATCCGGCGCTTGCGAACACCGAGGGTCTGGCGCTGCCGTACGTCACTGTGTGCATCCGCGCGACGCTGGCGTGAATTTCCGCCGAACGTCCATAATGGACGTTTTGGCCATAACGGCTAGAATGACGTCATGGCCACACTGACGTTCCGTAATCGCGAAGGCGAGCTGGTCGACGTCCCGACCGTCGCCGCTACCCGCTTCAAGAACGAGTTCGCCACGATCTTCGAACAGGCCGCGCTGGGCGGTGCCGTCGCGATCACCAAACACAACACCCCCAAGGCGGTGCTGCTGTCCTATGCGGAGTTCGAAGCGCTGACCCGGGCCGGCACGCCGGCACTCGACGATCTGGCCTCGCAGTTCGACGAGCTGCTCGAGAAGATGCAGGCACCGAGTTCGAAGCGCGCGATGACATCGGCGTTCGACGCCGCACCGGACCAACTCGGTGACGCTGCGGTCAAGGCGGCACGCGCCGAACGCTAGCCCGTTTCTCGCATGGCCCGTAAGGCTGCGCCGCGCCTGTACGTCCTGGCCGGTGTCAACGGTGCAGGCAAGAGCAGCATCGGCGGCGCCACGATCCGAACGTCGGGCGCCGACTACTTCAATCCCGACGAAGCCGCGCGCGAGTTGATCGCCGCGAATCCGGGTCTCGATCAGGTGAGTGCGAACGCCATGGCGTGGCAACAGGGCAAGCGCCTGCTCGAGCGGGCGATCGACGAGCGCAAGGACTTCGCTTTCGAGACCACGCTCGGCGGAGCCACGATGCCGAGGCGGCTCGCCGAGGCGGCGTCGCTCGGCTTCGAGGTACGTATCTGGTTCGTCGGACTGGCCACCGCCGACATGCACATCGACCGGGTCCGCAGTCGCGTGCGCGCCGGCGGCCACGACATTCCGGAGTCGAGCATCCGTCGACGCTGGCGGCACAGCAGGTTGAACCTGGTCCAACTCCTGCCGCACCTGACCGAACTGCGCCTCTACGACAACTCCGCTGACGCCGACCCCGCCGCTGGACGTGCGCCCCGGCCGCTCCTTGTGTTGCATCTCGACCGCGGCGAGATCGTCGGCCCGCCCGATCTGTCGTCGACGCCCGAGTGGGCCAAACCGATCGTCGCCGCCGCACTGAAAATCAGTTGAACCGCGACACCCGTCTCTCTAACGTGGCCGACATGTCGAACACCTCGATGAGGATGCGCGCCCGTGTCCTCCCCTCATCAGGGCCGGCATGAAACCGGCCAGAACTTCCTGTGCGACCGCTCTGTCATCGCCGCCATCGTCGAAATCGTCGCCGGCACTGAGGGACCCATCGTGGAGATCGGCGCCGGCGACGGTGCGCTCACGCTGCCTCTGCAGCGTCTCGGCCGCCCGCTGACCGCCGTCGAGGTCGACAGGCGACGAGCGGTCAGGTTGGCGCGACGAACCACCGCGGCCACGCGAATCGTCGACGCCGACATCCTGCGCTATCGCCTGCCCCGCACACCGCACGTCGTCGTCGGCAACCTGCCGTTCCACCTCACCACCGCGATACTGCGACACCTCCTGCACTTCCCCGGCTGGACCGATGCGGTGCTGCTGGTGCAGTGGGAGGTCGCCCGCAGGCGCGCAGGGGTCGGCGGTGCGACGATGATGACGGCGCAGTGGTGGCCGTGGTTCGAATTCTCCTTGGCGAGAAAGGTGTCCGCGGCGGCGTTTCGACCCCGTCCGACAGTCGACGGGGGCTTGCTGACGATCCGTCGGCGGACGGACCCGCTGGTCGACCCGCGCGACCGTCGCCGCTTCCAGGCGTTGGTGCACGACGTGTTCACCGGCCGCGGACACGGTGTCGGCCACATCGTCGGTCGCAGGCTGCCGAGGGCCACCGCACGACAGTGGCTGCGCGACAACGGCATCCGCCCCGCCGCGCTACCGCGTGACTTGACCGCCGCGCAGTGGGCAGCGCTGTTCACGGCGTACCGAACCACCGGATGAGCGGGTTTGCGCCTTGGGCAAGATTCAGCTGGTGCCCAGCGGGTCGATCGTCCAGGCGATGTAGAGCATTGCGGCGCTGACCGTCGCGGTCGTCGCGACGTCGATGCCCCTGCTGCGCACGGCGAGCAGGCCGGCGCGGTCGTCGGGAAGGACGATGCGCAGGGCGGCCGCGGCGCCGACGGCGATCGCCATCACCAGCGCTCCGCGGCGCCAATAGCCGACGGCCACCAGGCCGAACGCCGCGATGAAGATCAGCCCGACCGACCAGATCGGCCACTGCACCGCGAAGACTTTGCGGGCGAACTCTTTAGGCGTCACGTTCCGCGCGTTCCACGACGTTGGTCAGCAGGAACGCCCGGGTGAGCGGACCGACCCCGCCGGGGTTCGGCGACACATGCCCGGCCACCTCCCACACATCGGGGTGCACGTCGCCGACGAGCTTTCCGTTGTCGTCGCGGCTGACGCCGACGTCGACGACGGCCGCGCCCTGCCGCACCATCTCGGCGGTGACCATGTGCGGCATACCTGCGGCGGCGATGATGATGTCCGCCTCGCGCGCCAGCTCGGGCAGGTGCCGGGTCGCCGTGTGGCACAACGTCACCGTGGCGTTCTCCGACCGTCGCGTCAGCAGCAGCCCCAGCGGACGGCCGACGGTGACACCGCGGCCGATGACCACGACCTGCGCGCCGGCGATCTCCACTTCGTAGCGCCGCAGCAGGTGCACGATGCCGCGCGGGGTACACGGCAGCGGCGCCGGCTCGCCCAGCACCAGTCGGCCCAGGTTCGTCGGGTGCAGGCCGTCGGCGTCCTTGCCCGGATCGATGCGCTCAAGCGCGGCGTTCTCGTTGAGGTGCTTGGGCAGCGGCAACTGCACGATATAGCCGGTGCACTCGGGGTCGGCATTGAGCTCGTCGATGGTCTCGTCGAGCGTGGCCTGGCTGATGTCGGCCGGCAGGTCGCGCCGGATCGACTTGATGCCGACCTTCGCGCAGTCGGCATGCTTGCCGCGCACGTAGGCGTGCGAACCGGGGTCGTCGCCCACCAGCACGGTGCCCAGTCCTGGCGTGCGGCCCGCAGCCGTCAGCGCCTTTACCCGTTCGGTGAGGTCGACGAAGATCTCGTCGCGCGTGGCTTTACCGTCCAATGTGATCGCACCCACGGCGCCTATTGTGGCAGGCTCCACCCGTATGAACACTCAGCCCAATGTGTTCACCCCCGCCAAGCTCGGCCCGGTGACGCTGCGCAATCGAATAATCAAGGCGGCGACGTTCGAGGCAGCGACCCCGAACGCGCTCGTCACCGACGACCTGATCACCTATCACCGCCTGCCAGCGGCGGGCGGGGTCGCGATGACGACGGTCGCCTACCTGGCGGTGTCACCGGGTGGCCGCACCGAAGGCAAGCAGATCTGGTGGCGGCCAGAGGCGATCGCCGGCCTTGGCGAACTCACCGCGGCCATCCACGCCGAGGGCGCCGCGATCAGCGCCCAGATCGGCCATGCCGGTCCGGTCGCGAACGCCAGGTCGAACAAGGCGAAGGCCTATGCACCGGTGCGGTTCTTCAACCCCCTGTCGATGCGGTTCGCCAAAAAGGCGACCAAGGACGACATCAACGACGTCATCGACGCCCATGCGAACGCCGCGCGGTTCGCGATCCAGGCAGGATTCGACGCCGTCGAGATCCATCTGGGCCACAACTACTTCGCCAGTGCGTTCCTCAGTCCCCTGATCAACCGCCGCGACGACGAGTTCGGCGGGTCGCTGGAGAACCGCGCCAAGGTGGCGCGCGGCATGGTGCAGGCCGTGCGCCGCGCGGTCGAAGCGGAGGGCACGCCGATCGCGGTGACGGCCAAGCTGAACATGACCGACGGTGTGCGCGGCGGCATCTCGACCGAGGAGTCGTTGCAGACGGCGAAGTGGCTCGAGGAGGACGGCGGGCTGGACGCCATCGAACTCACGGCGGGCAGTTCACTGGTCAACCCGATGTACCTGTTCCGGGGCGACGCACCGGTCAAGGAGTTCGCCGGAGCCTTCAAGCCACCGCTGAGGTGGGGCATCCGGATGACCGGCAAGAAGTTCTTCCGCGAGTATCCCTATCGGGAGGCGTACCTGCTGCGCGACGCCAAGTTGTTCAGGGCTGAGCTCAAGATGCCGTTGATCCTGTTGGGCGGCATCACGAATCGCGAAACAATGGACTTGGCGATGGCGGAGGGATTCGACTTCGTCGCGATGGGCCGCGCGCTGCTGGCCGAGCCCGACTTGATCAACCGGATCCAGGCCGACGCGAGCGTGCGGTCGGTGTGCAACCACAACAACCAGTGCATGGCGGCGATCTACAGCCGGACTCATTGCGTGTTGACGCAGTCGCCGCTTCAGTCCTCGTCAGTCAGCCGCGGCTCGACGTAGGCCACCATCGGGTCGGCGCGCACCAACTCGCCGTTCTCCGCCACCGCGAGTTCCTTGGCTGAGAACGTGTAGGTCACCGCGTCGTTCTCGGCGGTGAACACGCCGTTGGCCGTCTCGACTGCGGTCACCGAGAGCAACGCGTCGTCATTCAACCGCACACCGCGGTACTCGTAGCGGCCCGTTTCCCGGCAGATCGCGATCAGCGCGTATTCGGTTCGGCCGAATGCCACCGCGGCCGCGGAAGTGTCGCAGCGGGCGGCGGTGTCGACGAAACCGCGGTCGTCGATGGACCCGGGCTGCGCGCCTGCCGGCGCGGCCAGCAATGTCGCTGCGGCCACGGCAGTGGCGATCATGAGCGGCGCTTTGCACACCATGACCCATGGTGACCACGAACTGGCACCGGGCACCGCGCGACGCGCCGGGGACGCCGTCAATTCCTCAGCAATGCCCTCGCACAGTCGGTGACGATGGCGTCCGCGCTCGCCGGGATGGACCGTCGCGCAAGCAGGTGGCGACGCACGACGGCATAGGGAATGTCGGTGACGGCGGCGCTGACGCGGTCGGTGTCGGCGGGCACCGCCGCGAGCAGGCGTCGCAGTCTGCGGCCGCGCTGTCGGTGGCGCGCGACCAATGGATCCGGCCATCGGGCCGAATCCAGCGCGTCGGGTCCTGCCAGCAGCACCTGCGCCTCGTCGGGATGGTCGCGGCACCACTGCACGATGAACAGAGCGGCGTCGACGCACTGGGCGTGCGGATCGTCCGACCTCGTCAGCGCGGCGGTGAAGCCGTCCTGGAACCGCTCCTCGGTACGCGCCCACAATTCGCCGCACAGGGCGGCACGGGTCGGAAACCGGTGATACAGCGAGCCGCTGGGCGCACCGGTTGCCCTCGCGACCGCGGACATGGTCACCGCACCGGGCCCGTCGCCGGCCAGCAGTTTCGCGGCCGCGTCCAGAAGCTGGTCGACGGAGTATCGGGCGGGCCGCGGCATTGCCACACCCTATAATAGAGATTAGTCTCTAATATGTGCACACGCCCGAAGACGTCGCAAAGCGGTTCTACGAGTGCCTGGCGGGCACCAACGGCCAAGCCCTATTCGATTTGCTCACAGACGATTTCGTCGGCACGGTCAGCGCCGGAATGCCGCACGGCGTGGGCGGCGAGCACCGCGGCCGCACCGCGATGCTGTCGGACGTGTGGGGCCCGATCGCATCGATCTACGACATGCACGTCGATCCCGAGGAGTTCCTCGTTGTCGACGACACGCGTGTCGTCGTCCTCGGCCGGTACTGGGGCCCGGCGCGGGACGGCAACAGGTGCGTCGACGCCGCGTTCGCGCACGTCATCACCACCCGCGAGGACCGCATTGCGGCACTGCAGCAGATCACCGACACGGCCAGGTGGGAGCTGCCCTCCCCGCGCGCATCCTGACACCGCATCCCGACGCACCCACGTTGAGCCTTCCCGCGGGCGCTCTACCGATAGAGTGATCGCCGATGAGCCGACCAGCCCCACCTGCGCTGACCGTTCGGTACGACGGATCGACCCGATCTTTTGCGGCGGGCAACGATGTCGTCGTCGGCCGCGACCTCCGCGCTGATATCCGTATTGCCCATCCGCTGATCTCCCGTGCACACCTGGTGTTGCGGTTCGACCAGGGTCGCTGGGTCGCGATCGACAACGGCAGCCTCAACGGCATGTTCGTCGGCGGCAGACGGGTCCCGGTCGCGGACCTCCATGACGGGCAAACCATCAACATCGGCAACCCCGACGGCCCGCAGCTGACGTTCGAGGTCGGCCGCCACCAGGGTGCTGCCGGGCGCACGCCGACCACGGCGGTGCCGGTGCCGCACCAACGGCCGCCGTCGGCGCCGTGGCCTACGCAGGGACCGCCGGCGTCGCGCCCGCAGCTCCACCCGCCGGGCTCGGCGCCCTCGCAGCCGATGTATCCCTCGGGACCGGCGCCGCGATATCCCTCCGGCCCGCAGGACACCCGCACCGGCTACCCGCCCAGCGCCGCGCAACCGGCGCGGGCCACTGTCGCGCCGCCGCCCATCTCGGCACCGGAGTTGGAATCGGTGACGGCGATGGGCCCGACCGCGGCGCCGCGCTCCAGCGAGGGCAACCTCGCGACGAGCATGCTCAAGATCCTGCGGCCGGGCCGGCCCTCGGATGCCCCCGCGGGTTCGGTGAAGATCGGCCGCGCCACCGACAACGACATCGTTATCCCCGACGTGCTGGCGTCGCGGCACCACGCCACGTTGATTCCCGGCCCGGGCGGCACGCAGATCCGCGACGAGCGCAGCATCAACGGCACTTTCGTCAACGGGTCGCGGGTCGACTCGGCACTGCTGACGGACGGCGACGTCGTCACCATCGGCAACATCGACCTCGCGTTCTCGGGCGGCACGCTGGTCCGCCGCACCGACACCGCCGCCGCCACCCGTACCGGCGGCCTCGAGGTGCACGGGGTCACGTGGACGATCGAGGGCAACAAGACGCTGCTGGACAACATCTCGATCGCGGCGCGGCCCGGCACCCTGACGGCCGTGATCGGTCCCTCGGGTGCGGGCAAGTCGACCTTCGCGCGGTTGGTGGCCGGCTACACCCACCCGACCACGGGCACCGTCGCGTTCGAGGGGCACAACGTCCACGCCGAGTACGCCTCGCTGCGCTCCCGAATCGGGATGGTGCCCCAGGACGACGTGGTGCACGGCCAGTTGACCGTCAGGCAGGCGCTGATGTTCGCGGCCGAACTGCGGCTGCCACCCGACACCAGCAAGGCCGACCGCGAGCAGGTTGTCATGCAGGTGCTCGAGGAACTCGAGATGACCAACCACCTCGAGACCCGCGTGGACAAGCTCTCCGGCGGTCAGCGCAAGCGCGCCTCGGTGGCGCTCGAACTGCTCACGGGCCCCTCGCTTCTCATCCTCGACGAGCCCACCTCGGGCCTGGATCCCGCCCTTGACCGGCAGGTCATGACCATGCTGCGCCAGCTGGCCGACGCCGGCCGTGTGGTGCTCGTCGTGACGCA
The DNA here is from genome assembly GCF_025345615.1 of Mycobacterium deserti. GTDB lineage: Bacteria > Actinomycetota > Actinomycetes > Mycobacteriales > Mycobacteriaceae > Mycobacterium > Mycobacterium deserti. Next base: position 121,573 of record NZ_JAODWD010000005.1, on the reverse strand, counting down.
CTCGCTGACCTACCTCGATGTCTGCGATCAGGTGCTGCTGCTGGCGCCCGGCGGCAAGACGGCTTTCTACGGACCGCCGGACCAAATCGGCTCGTCGATGGGCACGACGAACTGGGCCGACATCTTCAGCACGGTCGCGGGCGATCCGGACGCCGCAGCCCAGCGATACCTCGCGCAACACGGTCCGCCACCGCCGCCACCGCCGACCGAGAAACCCTCCGACCTCGGCGAACCGACGAAAACCAGTCTGCGAAAACAGTTCTCGACGATTTCTCGCCGCCAGATGCGGCTGATCATCTCGGACCGCGGCTACTTCATCTTCCTGGCGTTCCTGCCGTTCATCATGGGCGCACTGTCGCTGTCGGTGCCCGGAAACGTCGGATTCGGTGTCCCCGTCCCGGCGATTCAGGGCGGTGAAGCGCCCAACGAGCCGGGACAGATTCTGGTGTTGCTCAATGTGGGGGCCATTTTCATGGGCACCGCGTTGACGATCCGTGCGCTCATCGGGGAGCGGGCGATCTTCCTGCGCGAGCAGGCGGTCGGATTGTCGACAACCGCGTACATCCTCGCGAAGGTGTTCGTCTTCGCCGGGTTCGCGTTACTGCAATCCGGTGTCGTCGTGGCCATCAACATCTACGGAAAGGGCTGGGGGTCCGGGGCCGTCACCAGCGGCGCGGTGATACCCAGCCGATCGTTGGAGCTGTACGTCGACGTCGCGGCGTGCTGCGTCGGCGCGGCAATGGTCGGGTTGGCCCTCTCCGCGCTGGCCAAGTCGAACGAGCAGATCATGCCGCTGCTGGTGATCGCGATCATGTCGCAGCTCGTGTTCCAGGGCGGCATGATCCCGGTGACCGGTCGCATCGTCCTCGACCAGATGTCATGGTTCACCCCGGCCCGATGGGGGTTCGCCTCGACGGCGTCGACGATCGATCTGATCAGGCTCGTGCCGGGCCCGCTGACGCCCCAGGACTCGCACTGGAAACACACCGCAGGCACGTGGTGGTTCAACATGGCCATGCAAGGGGCTATCTGCATCGGCTATCTGAGCCTGGTGCGCTGGCGGATACGGCTGAAGGCCAGCTGACATCCGACCCGGGGACTGCGCAACTTGTTGGCGTTGCGCGACGTCCGATCAATGCACCGGAAGCGTTGTCCCGGTTTCCTTTTCGGCAAACTCCCACAGCTGCCTGGCCAATGCGTAGTCGGACGCCACCGCGGAACGGCCGCTGAGCGTCGGACCGCCCTTCAAACCGAGTCTGCTGTCGATGCCCACGTAACTGCCCGGCGGGATCGGCTCGGTCATGCAGTACAGCGTGGGTGCGGCACCGGCGTCGGTGTCGTTCGCCAGCGCACCGGCGACCGCCTGCGCGGCTTTGTGGAAGGCGCTCATCAAGCGCGTGTCGGCGACGTTCGTCAGATTTGAAGCAACCCAGCCGGGATGGGTGAGATACGAGCTGACGGGTGAATCCGCCTCGCGCAACCGGCGATCGAGCTCCAGCCCCCACAGCATGGTCGCGAGCTTGCTGCGCGCGTAGGCGGGGAACGACGACCAGCGGTGCGAGCGCAGATGCGGGTCATCGATGGCCAGCGTGCCCATCTTGTGGGCGTCGGATCCGACGATGATGATCCGCGACCGCACGCGTTCGAAGAGGAGGTTGGTGAGCGCGAACGGACCGAGGAAGTTGGTGGCCAGCGTCATCTCGAACCCGTCGGCGGTGTCTTGGCGCTTCTGCGCGACAACGCCGGCGTTGTTGATCAGAACGTCGATGTCGCCCTCGAGCAGATCGGGGAACGCGCGCACCGACGACAGGTCGGCGAGGTCGAGCTTCACGATCGAGGTGTCGCCGCCGATCTCGGTGGCCCGTTGCGCGCCCAGCTCGGGGTTGCGAACGGCCAGCACCACGTGCGCGCCGGCCCTGGCGAGTGCGCCTGCCGTCGCCAGGCCCACGCCGTTGGTGGCGCCGGTGACGACGATGCGGGTGCCGCTCAGATTGCCGAGTCGGGTCGGCGACCACTGTGGTGTCACGGATTTGAGACTACGGCGTGCTCGCGTAGCCGGCCCGCCTCAGTTCGCGAGCGTCGCCAACTCCGTGCGCGCGAAGCGCTCGACGAACAACGGCACGAAGTCGCGTACGGGGCGGCCGTCGAAGCGGGCGTACTTGTCTTCGACCACCGCGGCGATGGTGTCGGATGGCACCGACGGATACATCGCGGTCAGCCTCTCGGCCACCTGCGCGACGATTTGCTGTTCACTGTGCTGCTGGCTCGGCGATCCCACATCGTTAGTGTGCGTAACGGTTCATGTCCTGACAAGTCCGACCCACCGCTGACCTGCGCTGATGACACGAGTGTGAGCAACGACGCACCCGCGTGGTCGATGTGGCGTTGACGAACTCGGTCAGTCAGGATGGACGTCCGGGTGGACCTGGCGCAATTGCGCGCTGTCCCAATACCCGCGTTGGTGCACGATCAGGCCGTCGCGGACGCAGAAAAAGCCGCAGCCCCGGAAGCCGCCGGGATCGGTCCACTCCAGCGCGGCCCAATCGCCGTCGACGACCAGGTTGATCGGCGTACACGTCAGCGGTCCAGCGGCGAACGTCTCGCGGTGGAACTCTTCGATGCCGGCACGGCCGACGACGGGTTCAAGCGGAATCTGATGATTGATCGCGTCGTCGGCGTACAGCGCCGAAACACCCGCGGCATCACCGGCATTGAACAACTCCTCCCACGACGAACGGCGTGCGAACGGTGAAGGGCTCCAACCGCATCGCCGGCGGTTATTCCCCGTGGATGTCGAGGCCGTGCGCGGCGGCGTAAGCCAACGCCTGGTCGATGTCGATCTTCGCGCCTCGAAGGCTGGCGGTGGTCCACAGCGTGGGATCGGTTCGTGCACCGCGCATATCGGCGTCGTCGAGTCTGGCCTTCTGCAGTCGCGCACCACGCAGATCGGCGTGTCGCAGCACGGCTTTGCGCAGGTCGGCCTCGACGAGGCTGGCTTCGCGCAGGCGGCAGCCGGTCAGGTCGACGCCCCGCAGATCGCAGCCGCCCAGCGCGGCGAGCGTCAAGTCGACTTCGACGAGCGTCAGCGGCCGCAGCCTGGTGTTGGTGAACACGGAACCGAGCATGCTGCACTGGCGAAACGTACTGTGGTGCAACGTGGCCCGTTCGAAGTTGCAATTCCGGAAGGCGGAGCCGACGTGCTCGGACTCGGTGAGGTTCACGCCGCGGAAGTCACACTCGTCGAACACCGCGCGTTCTGTGCGGAGCCGGCTCAGATCGTCGTCGCGGAAGTCATGGCCGACGAATTCGCGCTCTGTCCAGACGGTTTCGTCGACGTCCATCGAGTCAGCCGGGCAGCGACGTCAAGCTGTTGAGTGCGTACTCGGTGACCGCGATCAGCGCCGCCCTGCTCGAGTGTCGATCCCTGGCGTCGACGGTGACGACCGGTGTGCGGTCGGGCAGGGCCAGGGCCTTGCGCACTGCTTGCACGGGATGTTTCGGCGCTCCGTCGAACTCGTTGACCGCGACGATGAAGGGCAGGTTGCGCGCTTCGAAGAAGTCCACGGCGGCGAAGCTGTCCTGCAGTCGCCGGATGTCGACGAGGATGATCGCGCCGATCGCGCCGCGCACGAGGTCATCCCACATGAACCAGAATCGGCGCTGGCCGGGCGTGCCGAACAGATACAGCACGAGGTCCTGGGCCAGGGTGATGCGCCCGAAGTCCATCGCCACGGTTGTTGTGCTCTTCCCCGGAGTGGCCTCCAGGCCGTCGACGCCGGCCGAGGCGTTGGTCACCAACGCCTCGGTCCGCAGCGGCATGATCTCCGAGACGGCGCCGACGAACGTCGTCTTCCCGGCGCCGAAGCCACCGGAGATGACGATTTTTGTCGAGGCGGGCCTCGCATCCTGCACCGAGGCGGTTCGCCTCTCAAAGTGCCCTGAGGCCACGCAGCGTCCTTCCTATCAGTTCACGTCGTTCGTCGGTCGTCGCCGACTCGTCGAGGGTGGTCTGCACCTGCAAGTAGCCCTGCGTCACGAGATCGCCGATCAGCACCCGCGCCACTCCGAGCGGCAGTGCCAACTGTGCCGCAATCTCAGCCACCGATGGGTGATCGACACACATCGTCAGGATCCGGCCTCGCACATCGTTTCCCGGCCATCGTGACGGCTTCGATGATGCCAGCGTCCCGACGGGCGCTTCGAGGGGCAGGTCGACGCGCGAATCCGTGCGACCCGCCGTCAGCGTGTACGGCCGGACCAGACTCGGTTCGTCCGCGACATCCCGCTCCCAAGAGTCCACAGGCGGCTCACGAGTGCTGGGGTGCGCGCCGTCGTGCCGACTGAACCACGGTGCCCACCCGTTCCACCAGTATCGCCATCTCATAGCCGATCTGGCCGATGTCGCAGTTGCGCGTCGCCAGCGTCGCGAGGTTCGACCCGTCGCCGACCCGCATGAGCAACAGATAGCCGTTCTCCATCTCGACGACCGACTGCAGCACATGACCGCCGTCGAACAGTTGCGCCGCACCCGTGGCCAGGCTGGCCAGTCCAGAAGCCACTGCCGCGAGTTGATCGGCGCGCTCGCCGGGCATGTGCTCGCTGGCCGCCATCAGCAGGCCGTCGGCCGAGACCAGCACGGCGTGCGACACCCCCGAGACCTCACGCGCGAACTTGGAGACCAGCCAGTCGAGCGAATCGCGCTGCGTCGAACGTGGCGGGTAGGTCATTCGGTATCAGTTCCTCCGGTCTCTCTGACGTGCGAGCGGCCGGCATGCACACCGCCGAAATGGCTGCTCATACTGGCGCGGACCGCCTCGGGATCCCGCCGCGGAATCGACTCGCCCGCCTCGAACTCAGCCGCCGATGCTACCTCGTCGTCGGCATCGTTGCTCCGGTGCGCACCGCCGTTCTGGCGGTGCCCGCCGCCGTTGGCGACGCGTGCGGGCGGTGCCGCCGGGTCCATGGCACCCGGCACGAGCCTGGCCCCGGGCTGGCGCATCGGCAAGCCCTCGTCGGTGTGCTGGTCGACGGGCGCGTCCTGCGCCTCGGCGGCCGCAGAGAAGCCGCGGTCCCACACCGATTCCCAGTTCAGGTCCTCGCTATTGCCCAGTTCGGTCGGGTCGACGAGCCATTCCGAGAGCATCTTCTGGTAGATCGCGTCGTCGGATCCGGCCGTCGAGACCTCCTGCGCGGCGTGGCGGGCCGGTTCGGGCTCCTCGACCGGGGGCGTCGGGTGGTCCGCCTCGAACGTACTGGCCACGCCGTTGCTCGCCGCCTGTGCGCGCGCCGCGAAGAACCCGGAGGTATCGGTCGGCACCGGGCCGGTGACCGGCGACTGTTCCAGCACGTCGGGCTCGGACGTCTGAGCGGGCATGGAATCCTCGGGCCAATCCGGTTCGGCGTGCGGCGCGGCGGACGGCGCGGCGAGCGACGCGGGGATCTCGGAGATACCGCTGGCCCCGGGATCGCGTTGCGGCAGCAACGAGACGGGCAGCTCGGACTGGCCGTTCTGGTGCTCCAGGCCGATCGCCTCGTCGCCCCCCTGGTAGTAGTGGTGCTCCTCGTCGAGCGCCAGAGCGACCGCGATGCCGGCGTGCGCGTCCGCGGGGCTGCCGTAATCCGGCTCGCCGTACTGGTGCGTGCCGTCGCTGCCCAGCAACTCGGACGGCACGTACACCCCGGCCGTCGTGCCCGAATTCGGTTCGCCGGCAATGGTGCTGCGCAGCCGGACAACGAGTCCGTGCTGGGCGGCGAGCCGGCCGACCACGAACAGGCCCATGTGCCGCGCGGTGTACGGGTTGACCTCACCGCCGGACTGCAGCCGGGTGTTGGCGACCCGCATGTCCGAGTCGGCCATCCCAAGACCGATGTCGCTGACTTCGATGACGAGTCCGCCGTTGCCTGTGTGCACCGCCGAAACCCGTACCTGCGAGATCGGCGGCGAGTAGCGCAGCGCGTTGTCAAGCAGTTCGGCGAGCAGATGCACGAGGTCGCCCGCGACGGACCCGGCGATCTCGCTGTCGGGCACGGTCGCGGTGATCACCCGGGTGTAGTCCTCCACCTCGGAGGCCGCGGCGTTGATGATCGCCGACACCGGAACCGGCTCGGCCTGCTCGCGGGGCACCTTCGCCCCCGCGAGCACCAGCAGGTTGGCACCGTTACGGCGCATCCGGGCGGCGAGGTGGTCGAGGCGGAACAGGCTTTCCAGCCGCTCGGGGTCCTCCTCGTTGCGCTCGAGCCGGTCGATCAGCGACAGCTGTTGGTCGACCAGCGACCGGCTGCGCCGCGACAGCGTCTCGAACATGTCGCTGATCTGATGCTGGAGCCGAGACTGCTCGCCCGCCAAGAGCACAGCCTGCTCGTGCAGTTCGTCGACCGCGTGCGCGACCTGGCCGACCTCCTCGGAGGTGTGCACCGCGATCGGCTCGACGTGCGCCGGCTCCCCGCCGGAGCGAACACGCTCGATCTCTCGGGCGAGGTCGTCGTGGGCCACCCGCAGCGCGCTGTCGCGCAGCCGCCGCAGCGGCTGGACCAGCGAACGCGCGACGAACATGACCACCAGCAGTGCGAGCAGGAACGCAACCCCGAAGATCACCGCATCCCGGACCAGGTCGGCGCGCGCGGCGGACGCGCGATCGTCGACCGCCGACGTCACCGAGGCGGTGGTCCGGTCGATGACCTGCCGCGCGATCTGATCGGTCGCGTCGATCGAGGCCGTCAACTCCGGATTGTTCGTCAGCGGGACGGCCGGGTTGGTCATCAGCGCCATCCGCTTGACGAACTCGGCCTGTAGCTTCTGCGCATCCGGTGAGCCCACGCCGAGCGCCTGACTCAAACCGAACAGCGTGGAGGGCTCCGTGCCTGCCAGCGCGATCATCGACGATCGCAGCTCCGGCTCGGGCAGCTCGAGGCCGCGAACGATGGCCAACCTCTGCATCGTCATCTGACCGCGCACGCCGATCGCGCGGGACAATCCGAGGGTCTCGGCGCGGATTTGTTCGTCGTCGATGCGGACCGATCCGGTGACCGCGTCTTCGGCGGGCAACAACAGAAGCGCATAGGCCTGGATGGCATCGCGCAGACCGATGCTGTTCGAGGTGACCTTGTCCATCAGCCCCTGGCCGTCGTCGACCATCGCCGTGACGACGCCTCGGACGTCCGGCGCAACGTCGGTTTCGTCCAGCCGCCGGGAGAGTTCCTGTCTGCTGGTGTCGAAGTCGCTCAGTGCCGACTGCGCGTCGCCTCCGGTCGACGTCGCAACCATCGCGCCCTCGAGGCCCGACATGTAGCTCACAATGGCGGGCACAAGATCAGCGCGCTCGGCGGCGCGGCGCAAATCCGAGGCTTGCGTTGCACTGCTGTAGATCCGCAACCCGCCAAATGTCCCGGCGAGAACCAGCGGCACCAAAACGATGGCGAGGACTTTCCACCGAACGGGCCAATTGGCCAGCGCCCAGCGCGACGGCTTCTTGACCGGTGGGGCTGCTTTGGGTTCGAAATCGACGATCGTGCCGTCGGACTGCTTCAGCTGCGAGAACGCACTCATCGGCGCCCGTTCGCACGGTCGGCGGCGTGTCCGAATTCCTGTATTGGCGCGTCGTTCATAAGGCTTCCTGCTCATTTCGCCCTGATGTGGGCGGGCGTTTCACGCCTGGCAATTGACCGAGTATGCCAGTCATGCCCGAGCGATTCCACAATTCTTACTGAACAGACAGAGTTCACAACAATGGCGTCGCGTCGTTTCGTGGTATGCGAGCAAATATATTCGGGCGCTGCCGCGGAGCCCGCCGCGGGCTGAGAAGATGCCGTGGTGTTCCGGTTGCTGTTCTACTCGCCGCGCATTGCGCCCAACACCGGCAACGCGATCCGGATGGTCGCGGCGACCGGTTGCGAACTGCATCTCGTCGAGCCACTGGGGTTCGACTTGTCCGAGCCGAAGCTGCGGCGGGCCGGCCTGGACTACCACGACCTCGCGTCGGTCACCGTCCACCACGATCTGCTCGCCGCGTGGGACGCGCTTGCGCCCGAACGGGTGTTCGCGTTCACGGCGCACGCCACGACGTCATTCGCCGCCGTCGCGTACCGGCCGGGCGACGTGCTGATGTTCGGCCCCGAGCCGACGGGCCTGGATGCGGCGACGCTGGCCGACCCACACATCAGCACGCAGTTGCGTATCCCGATGCTGACCGGCCGCCGGTCACTGAACCTGTCGAACGCGGCCGCGGTCGCCGTCTACGAGGCGTGGCGTCAGCACGGGTTCAGCGGCGCGGTCTAGTCACCTTTTGATAGGTCTCACCAACTGTCGAAATGGGCCAGCTGTTCTGCGGGCAGTCGCTTGGCCGGGCGGAAGTCGGTGCCCTTGGTGTAGGCGATCGGGAAAAGTCCGCCCTGGCTGTACTTGTCGAACGGAATGCCGAGAATCTCGGCGGTCTGCTTCTCGCCCTCTCCGAGTAGGTGCAGCGTCGTCCACGCCGAGCCGAGCCCGCGGGATCGCAGGGCGAGCATGTAGCTCCACGCGGCGGGCAAAAGCGACCCCCAGTAGCCCGCGCTCGCGGCACCCGGCACGCCGTCGACCCGACCCTCCAGGCAGGGAATGAGGAGCCAGGGCGACTCGTGCATGTGCCCGGCCAGATAGGAGGCCGACGACACCACGCGCTGCCGCTGCTCGCCGCGGCTGTCGCCCTCGGCGTACTCGGGCTCGGGCATCTGGCGGTACAGCTCGAAGTTCGCGCTGTAGATGTCGGCGATCGCCTTCTTCTTGGCGGCGTCTTCCACGAAGACCCACTGCCAGCCCTGGGCGTTGGACCCCGTCGGCGCCTGCAAGGCCAAGTCCAGGCATTCCAGCAGCACCTCGCGCGACACCGGCCTGTCGAAATCGAGCCGTTTACGCACCGAGCGCGTGGTGGTCAATACTTCGTCGACGGACAAGTTCAGTGTCATCGCCCGAGACTACATTCGGCTCATGGCAGTCGAATTCACGCAAGAGGTGTCTGACCGGCTCAACAACGACCAGTACGGATGGCTGACGACCATCGCGAAATCCGGGCAACCGGTGCCCAAGCTGGTGTGGTTCTACTTCGACGGGTCGGACGTGATCGTCTACTCCGAGCCCGGTGCCGCGAAGGTGAGGCACATCAGGAATCACCCTCGGGTCAGCCTCAATCTCGATTCCGACGGCAACGGTGCGGGGGTCATCGTCGTCGGCGGCACCGCGACCATCGACGCGGAGAACGCCAACCCCCTGACCGATGATCGGTACCGGGCGAAGTACGGCCAACTGGCGGCCACCTTCGGCTTCAGCGAGGAGTTTCTTGCCGCGTACAACACGCGGGTGAGGATCAACGTCGACAAAGTGTGGACCACGCCCACCGAGGGCTGATTCCCACACGCCCGTTCCGACGCGTCGGCCTCAGAGGCCGCCAGAGAAAGCGACCGCGTAGACGGTCTGAGCATCACGAAAGCCCTTGAGCTCCACGTGACGCGGCGCTTCGAATCCGATGTCATCGAGCTCGTGGACCGATGTGCGCAATGCATCGCTGACGAGGATCTGTCCACCGTCGGCGAGTCCAGCGATCCGCGCGGTCAAGGCGACGTCGAGACCGAACAGGTCGTCTCCGCGTCGAACCGAGGTGCCGACGTGCGCACCCATCCGCACTCGGAAGCCGTCCCACCTCTGGGGGTCCTGCAGCAGCGCCCGCTGTACAGCGACGCAGCAGCGGACCGCGTCGCCGGGCTCGGCGAAGGCGATCATGAACCCGTCGCCCTGGTTCTTCACGACGTACCCGCGGTGGTCGGCGACGCGCCGCTCGATCAGCTCGTTGTGCCGTTCGAGCACCTTCACCCATCCGCGATCGCCCAACGACTCGTTGCGTGCGGTGGAGCCTTCGATGTCGGAGAAGACGAGGACGACGTTTCCGTCCGCGGTGATCCTCGCGAGATCCGGCCGTTCGACACGCGCCCAGCCGGCGAGGTCCTCGATCGAACTGCGTACCGACCCGCCGATGCCTCTACGGAGGATCGCATCAGCGGACTGCACCGTGTTCACCACTGTCTTGACCGCCATCGGTGCGACGCCCAGCGGCTTACGCCGGCGGCGAGGCTCATCGTCGCCGCGGTGTTGACGTGTGAGGGCCGCTCGCGCCGACGCCAGTTTTCGCCGCGAAACGATCAGCACGACTGCGAGCGCGATCAGACCGGCTGTCTCGAGCAGAACAGCGAAGGAGAGCGCGACGGTCACCGGATGATTATGCGGCCGGTCAGCGGAAGTCCCGCGACTTCGAACCGACCGTCATCGTGAGCTTGCCTATCCGGTCGGCGACGACGGTGACGGCCCCGGTGGCGTTCTGCACCTGCCCGCGGATCAGCAGCGCCGCCGCCGTCTGAGCCACCTTGCGGTGCCGCCCCCACACCCCCGGTGTGCACAAGATGTTGACCATGCCGGTCTCGTCTTCGAGGTTGATGAACGTCACGCCTTGGGCCGTCGCGGGTCGTTGACGGTGGGTCACCGCGCCGGCCACCAGCACCCGGGTGCCGTCGGGCACGTCCATCAGCTTGTCCGCGGGAACCACCCCGATCGCGTCGAGGTCCTCGCGCAGGAACTGGGTGGGATAGCTGTCCGGGGAGACGCCGGTCGCCCACACATCGGCGGCGGCCAACTCCAGTTCGGTCATGCCGGGCAGCGAGGGCACATGCGACGACGACCCCACTCCCGGCAACCGGTCGGGGCGCTCGGAGGCGGCAGCCCCGGCCGCCCACAGCCCTTCACGGCGTGAGATGCCGAAGCAGCCCAGCGCCCCCGCGGTGGCCAGCGCTTCGGTCTGCGGCACGCTCAACTGGACCCGCTGGGTCAGGTCCAGCAGAGAAGTGAACGGCCCGTTGGCTTTCCGCTCGTCGACGAGCTGCTCGGCGAGCTCGTCACCGATATGGCGCACCGCGCCGAGTCCGAGCCGTACCTCGGTGCCGTGGTTCTCCAGCGTGGCGTGCGCAAGGCTGGCGTTGGCATCGGGCCCGTGTACGACGACGCCGTGCCTGCGGGCGTCAGCCACCAGCGTCTGCGGTGAGTAGAAGCCCATCGGCTGGGCCCGCAGCAGCGCGGCGCAGAACGCCGCTGGATGGTGCAGCTTGAACCACGACGAATAGAACACCAGCGACGCGAACGACAGCGAATGGCTTTCCGGAAAACCGAAATTGGCGAACGCCTCGAGCTTTTCGTAGATGCGGTCGGCCACGGCGCCGGTGATGCCGTGGCGCTGACGCATCCCGTCATAGAATCTGCCGCGCAGTCGGCGCATCCGCTCGGTCGAACGTTTGGATCCCATCGCCCGGCGCAGTTGGTCGGCTTCGGCGGCGGAGAAGCCCGCGCAGTCGACGGCCAGTTGCATCAGCTGCTCCTGGAACAGCGGCACGCCCAACGTCTTGTGCAATGCCGATTCCATCGAGGGGTGTTCGTAGGTGATCGGTTCTTCGCCATTGCGGCGCTTGATGAACGGGTGCACCGACCCGCCCTGGATCGGCCCCGGCCGGATCAGGGCGACCTCGACCACCAGGTCGTAGAACACCCGCGGCTTGAGCCTGGGCAGGGTGGCCATCTGCGCGCGCGACTCGACCTGGAACACCCCGACGGAGTCGGCCTTCTGCAGCATCTCGTACACCGCGGGCTCGGACAGGTCAAGCTGCGCCAGGTCGACGTCGATGCCCTTGTGCTCGCGCACGAGGTCGATGCAGTAGTGCAGCGCCGACAGCATGCCGAGACCGAGCATGTCGAACTTCACCAATCCGATTGCCGCGCAGTCGTCTTTGTCCCACTGCAGGACACTGCGGTTCTCCATGCGCGCCCACTCCACCGGACACACGTCGGCGATCGGCCGGTCGCAGATCACCATGCCCCCGGAGTGGATTCCCATGTGGCGCGGCAAGTTGGAGATCTGCGTGGCCAGGTCGATGACCTGATCGGGGACACCGTCGACGTGAGTCGCGTCGGTGAGTTTTCCCCACTGGCCGATCTGCTTGCTCCAGGCGTCCTGCTGTCCCTGCGAGAACCCCAGCGCGCGGGCCATATCGCGCACGGCGCTTCGCCCCCGGTAGGTGATGACGTTGGCGACCTGGGCGGCGTAGTCGCGGCCGTAGCGGTTGTAGACGTACTGAATCGCGTTCTCGCGCAGGTCCGACTCGATGTCGATGTCGATGTCCGGCGGTCCGTCGCGCGCCGGCGACAGGAACCTCTCGAACAGCAATTCGTTGGCGACCGGGTCGACATTGGTGACGCCGAGGGCATAGCAGACGGCCGAGTTGGCCGCCGATCCCCTGCCTTGAGCCAGGATGTTGTTCTCTTTGCAGAACCGGGTGATGTCGTGCACCACCAGGAAATAACCCGGGAAGGTCAACTGCTCGATGGTCTTGAGCTCATGCTCGATCTGGGCGTATGCCTGCGGCGCGCGTTCGGGCGGACCGTACCGCTTGTGCGCGCCATCCATGACCAGGTGTCGCAGCCAGCTGTCCTCGGTGTGCCCGGGCGGAACGTCAAACGGCGGCAACTGCGGGGCGATCAGCGCCAGCCCGAATGCGCACTGCTCACCGAGTTCGGCGGCCGCGGTCACCACTTCGGGGCGGTCTGCGAACAGGCGCGCCATCTCCTCCCCCGAGCGCAGATGCGAACCACCAAGCGGGGCAAGGTAACCGGCGGCCTCGTCCATCGAGTGGCGGGCCCGGATCGCGCCCATCGCCATGGCGAGCCGGCCTCGAGATGGCTCGGCGAAGTGGGCGGCGGTGGTGGCGACGACATTCAAGCCGAAGCGGGACGCCAGGCCGGCAAGGGTGGCGTTACGTTCGTCATCGAGCGGATGCCCGTGATGGGTGAGTTCGACGCTGACGCGGTCATGTCCGAACCGGTCGACCAGATCGGCAAGGGCGTCGGCCGCCGCTTCCGGGCCGCCGGTCGAGAGTGCTTGCCGGACATGGCCTTTACGACACCCGGTCAGGATGTGCCAGTGCCCGCCCGCCGCCTCGGTCAGCGTGTCGTAGTCGTAGCGCAGCTTGCCCTTCTCCCCACCGGCCAGGTGCGCCCTGGCGAGCTCGCGGGACAGCCGCCGGTAGCCTTCCGGCCCGCGGGCGAGCACCAGCAGATGTGGACCGGGCGGGTCGGGATCCTCGGTCCGGTCGCCGCCGCCCAGCGACAACTCGGCGCCGAACACCGTCTGCATGTCGAGTTCCTTGGCCGCCTCGGCGAACCGAACGACGCCGTAGAGGCCGTCGTGGTCGGTCAACGCGATGGCCCGCAGACCGAGCCGGGCGGCCTCCTCCACCAGTTCCTCCGGGGTGCTGGCCCCGTCGAGGAAGCTGTACGCGGAATGCGCGTGCAGTTCGGCGTAGGGCACCGACGACGCCGGCCGGTCGTCCGACTCCGGCGCTTCGTAGGCTCCGCGCTGGCGCGACCATGCGGGGCTGTCACCGCCGTCGCCCACCTGCTCGTCGATGGGCCAGCCGGCACGGCGCGGTTTGCCGCGCAGCACCCGCTCCATTTCCGTCCAGCTCGGCGGCCCGAGATGCCAGCCCATCGTCGCAGTCTATCGAACGCACGTTCGAGGGGCTACGAGTGTCAAGCTGTGCCTGTGGCCGAGCGCAATGTCCGCGGGACCGAGCTGGCGCCCTGCGGAGACGATCCGGTTACCGGCTTCTACCGCGACTGCCACTGCCGCTGCGGACCCGAGGACGTCGGCCTGCACGCCGTCTGCGCGGTGATGACCCGCGAGTTCCTCGACCACCAGGCTGCTGTCGGCAACGACCTCATCACCCCACGACCTCAGTGGCAGTTCCCCGGGCTGCGCCCCGGCGACCGGTGGTGCGTGGTCGCGGCCCGGTGGCTGCAGGCTCACCTTGACGGTGCCGCGGCACCGGTGGTCCTCGAAGCGACCAGCGAACGAGCACTCGAGATCATCCCCCTGGAACTGCTCGAGCAGCACGCCGTCGACGTCCCGCCCGACGCCAGCACGCTCTAACCGCTCGTGCGCGAGCGATGAGTTTTGCGCAAGCCGGCGGTCTATTCGTATGGCACATGGACAAGGAGGCTCCTATGACGTCAGCCCTACCCCCGGTGGTCGACCGCGACACCTGGCAGAGCGCCCTCGACGACCTGCGCCGTCGCGAGAAGGCCGCCACGCGCGAACTCGACGCCATCGCCGCGCAGCGCCGCAAGCTGCCGATGGTCGAACTGCCGGACTACACGCTCATCGGCCCGGACGGCCCGATCCGGCTGGTCGAGGTGTTCGACGGGCGATCGCAGCTCATCGTTTACAACCACATGTGGTCCGACGGCGCGCAGTGGCAGTGCGGCGGTTGCACCAGTCTCACGACACAGTGGACCCGGCTGGGCATCCTCGACAACTACGACGCCCGCTTCGTCATCGTCACCAACGGGCCCATCGACGAAGCACTGGCCTACAAGGCCAAGGTCGGCAACAAGATGGACTGGTATTCGTCGTCGGAGAGTTCTTTCGGCGCCGACGTCGGTGCTCCGCCCGGCGGGGGCTTCGCAGTGAACGTATTTCTCCGTGACGGCGAAAAGGTCTACCGCACCTGGCACACAAACGGCCGCGGGACCGAACAACTCAGTTACACCTTCGCGCTGGTCGACATCCTGCCGTGGGGCCGCCAGGAGGACTGGCAGGATTCTCCCGACGGTTGGCCGCAGTCCCCCGCCTACTCAAAGTGGCTCGACTCCCCCGATGTCGCCCGACTTTACGGCCCGAACGGAGACGTGGAATGACCGCACCTACCGAAGAACGCTATGTCGTCACCAGAACGATCCCGGCTCCGCCCGCGAAAATCTTTGCCGTGCTTGCTGATCCGGCTCGGCACAAGCACACCGAGCCTGGCGACTGGGTCCGCGACGCCGAAGACACCGATCCCATCACCGGAACCGGACAGATGTTCGCGGTCAACATGTTCCTGGACCGGGCCGGAGGTCACTACGTGATGCACAACGTGGTCACCGCCTTCGAGCCCGACCGGACCATCGCGTGGCTCCCCGGTCAGTTGGACGAGTCCGGCAAGCACAGTCCCGGCGGGTGGTGGTGGCGTTACGACCTCACCCCGAACGGCACCGGAACCGACGTGACGCTTACCTATGACTGGAGCGAAACCGACCAGGGATTCCGCGACGCGGTAGGCGTGCCGGTGTTCGGACCCGAGTTCATCGAGGAGTCGCTGGCGGCCCTGGAACGCGCTGTGCGCTAAGGCAAGTCGTCGGGACGGAGTTGGTCGCGCGGGACCACGACCATCGGCACGTCGAGCACCCGCAGCATCTTGGCGGCGGTCGAACCGAGGAACAGGCGCCTGGGCGCACTGAGCCGGCTCGATCCCACCATGATCAGGTCGCCGTCCTGCCAGTCCAGCTTGCTGACGGCGTCTTCGACCGATGCCCCGTCGACGACCGTCGATGTCACCGGAAAACCCGCGGGCAGCGCGGCTCTGGCGGTCTCCACGGTCTGCTGTGCGTGCGCGCGGGCGCGCTTACTGACCGCCTCCTGATCGCCGCGCAGAACCCCGAATGTCGGGTCGAGCGCCACCAGGGACGCCAGCCGCAGCGGCGCGTCGGCGGCGCTGCTGAACCGAACAGCGTTGTCCAGCAACAGGTCCGCGCCTTGCCGCTCGCCGATCGCGCAGGTCACCTCGCGGACCCGTTCGACGGTGGAGGTGCGGGTGCCACGCGGCGCGACGACCACCGGCACCGGCGCCGAGTGCAGCAGCTCATTGACCACCGAGCCCAGGGACAGGCTGCCGGCCAGTCCGCCGCCCGAGCCGCCGACCACGATCAGATCGCCTTCCAGCCTGCCGGTCTCCCGGATCAGTCCGCCGGCGAAGGAGTCGTCGAAACTGACGTGACCATGGGCACTAAGGTCGTCAGGGACCGATGCGCACGCTTCGGTGAGCCATTCGTTGGCCTGCTCGGCGAGTAGGTCTGAGTAATCGGCCGTCGGAACGTGTGCGATCCGGTCGGGCGGCAGGATCATGACTGCGTGTATTTCGGCGTCGAACGTGCGAGCCAGCCGAACGGCGAGTGCCAGCGCGTCCGCGCCACCGGGCGTGGCCAGGTAACCGACGACCAACTTCATTGCCAACCACCGCCGATCTCGCCCTCCGCTGGACGTGTCGTCGCCATCCTGTCAGCGACGCGCAGATCATTCGGTGTATTCGGCGACACCGTCCTCGAGAACCAGCCGGGCGTCCGACCCGTCGGGTGCCGCTGCTTCGGTGCGGAAGAACGCTCGGCCCGCTTCGATGCGCCAGATCGACGTCGTCAGCGTCTCGCCGGGGAACACCGGCGAGGTGAACCGCGCGCCGATCGCCGTGACCTTCGTGGCGTCGCCGCCGCCGAGTTCGGCCACCAGCGCGCGCCCCGCGACTCCGTAGGTGCACAGCCCGTGCAGGATCGGCTTGGGGAAACCCGCGAGCTCGCGGGCGAACCACGGGTCGCTGTGCAGCGGGTTGCGGTCACCGGACAGCCGATAGAGCAGGGCCTGGTCCTCGCGGGTCGGCAGCGCGATCCGTGCGTCGGGCTCCCGATCGGGGATCTCCGGCGCCGGCGGTCGCTGTCCCGGCTGGCCGCCGAAGCCGCCCTCGCCACGGATCACCGCCGTCGTGAGCGTCTCGGCCACCACCTGCCCCGAATCCGGGTCGGTGCCAGTGGCCTTGAGCATCACGATCGCGTTCTTGCCCTCGCCCTTGTCCTGGATGTCGGCGACCTCGGCGACGACGCTGAGCTTGCCGGCGGGCGGCAGCGGAGAGAACAGCCGGATCTCCTGGGAGCCGTGCAGCAGCATCGCGAAGTTGAAGGTGCCGATCTTGGCTGCCGCCGCGAACGGCAGACACGCGATGACCGCGTACGTCGGCAGGACCTGCTGCTCGATGTCGTGACTGTTCTCGGTGGTGAAGGCCAGATCATCGAGACCCGCTCCGACGCCGAGCGCGTACAGCAGCGTGTCGCGGTCGGTCCACGTGAACATCTGCGGTTCGGTTTTGGCACCTATGGCGTTCGGGTCGATCGGCATGGCACTCCCTTCGCGGCTGCACCGGACCTTACTTTTTCGGTTAGTCGGCCGGAATTTCGGCCACCGCTTGGTGATGACCGAGCCGACGGCGTCACGGACAGTTGATGTCGGTTCTCAGACTCCATGTCATTTCAGGACGATCTGACCTGCGGTGATGCGAGTCGTCTCACGGCATGTCATCTGCGGACGTCTCATTTTCGTGTCATTTTGTCGAAATGTATCCGGCGCCCGACTTTGTTGTCGGATTCGGGAAGTCGAAGCCGGGATTCGCGAGCTTCGCTTCGTCGCGTGACGCCATGCCGTCCGCCGCTGAGCACACCCTAGGACCGGAGACCCCGACTGTACGATTCAGCTATCCAATGGGAGGCTGACCGTCACTTCAGAACACTAGATCACGTGATCTAAAGGACCGTGCAGATATGTCGCACCCATGAGATATGTTCGGCGACAATGATTCACGAGACCGTCATGGAATTGGTCATTATCCATGAAGCATTGGGCCGCTGCCGACATGCCCGGCGCAACTATGCATAGCGCTGCTGGCGGTGGCGGGGCCGGATCTGCTCTCGAATTCGGACGGCTACGCACTGCCCTCGCACAGCGCGAGTACGGCTTTCGGTTCGTCGGTGCCGTGCTTGGTGATCAGGTGGACGTCACACGGATCGACTTGGCTTCGCCCGCTGCGGGTTTGTCGCAGGCCGTCGCGAAGTAGACGACCCCGACGACGATGGTCACCGTAATGGCAGTCAGAAGGATTCGGATCGCGAACTCGCGCCTGCTGTCGGCGGCCGCCGGTTCGGGTTTCGGTTGCCGGTTCGTGGTCGTCACGCCGATGAGGGTACTGGTGCGGCGAAGGTCCTGGTATGTCCGAACTGGCCCCGCGAGACCATCGGCCCTCTTCGCGCGGGGCTGCGACGAGCGAGCAAATCGACCGACTGTTGCCTTGATCTTCGCTGATTGCAATCGGCAAAGATCCTGGTGCACGCAAAGCGGCTGGCGGAATTAGCTATGCGCTCGCCAGTTTGCTCACGAGATTGTCGTCGAGATATTTGAAGGGAGATATCCGCCGGGATGTGCAAGCGCGGCAATGATGTTGGGATCATCTACGATCACCATGCGGCCGCCGTAGGTAGTGATCGATCGGACTTAGCCGCCACGTGTTCACTTCGACCGCGCCGCAGCTCGGCAGTTCACTCAGGTGCCGCGCGCTATCCATTCTTCGAGGTGGGGCGCTTCCTCACCGACGATGGTGGCTCCGCCGTGGCCGGTAAATACTTGAGTCTCCGGCGGCAGTGTGAGTATTCGTTCCCGAATGGAACGCACGATGGTCGGGAAGTCCGAGTATGAGCGGCCGGTGGCTCCAGGACCGCCTTGAAACAGTGTGTCGCCGGAGAACAGCAGCCCAGCTTCTGGCAGATAGATACAAACCGACCCGGGTGAGTGGCCCGGAGTATGGAGGATGTTCAATTCCGTGCCAGCGACGCCGATTCGCTGTCCGTCATGCATCGGAAGATAAGCGATGTCGGAATAGATGGCCTTCCAAAGCATACTGTCACGGTCGTGCAGTAAGACGGGCGCGTGGGCAGCGGTACCGAGGTCAGCGGCGGCGTTGATGTGGTCATTGTGCCCATGGGTGCACAGAACGGCGGTGACATCGCGATCCCCGAGCGCCCCCAGGATGAGTTCGGCATCGTGAGGGGCGTCGATAACGACAACATCGGTGTCGTCGCCGACGAGCCAGACATTATTGTTGACTTCCCAACTACCGCCGTCTAGTTCGAACCTGCCGGAGGTGACAACGCGTTCAACACGCAGCCCGTCAAGCTGCACCACCACGTTGGCCTTCGGCGAGGCGCTCACAGCACCACCACCGAGCGCAGCACCTCGCCGGCGTGCATCTTGTGGAAGGCGTCCTCGATGTCGTCGAGCCCGATGCGCTCGGACACGAACTTCTCCAGCGGCAACCGGCCCTGCAGGTAGAGGCTGATCAAGGTCGGGAAATCGCGTTCGGGCAGACAGTCGCCATACCAGGACGATTTCAGTGAACCGCCGCGGGAGAAGAAGTCGATCAGCGGCATCTCCAACGTCATGTCCGGGGTCGGAACACCGACCAGCACAACGGTTCCGGCCAGATCGCGGGCATAGAACGCCTGCTTCCACGTTTCGGGCCGACCGACCGCGTCGATCACCACGTCCGCGCCGAAGCCGTCGGTCAAATCCTGAATCGTCGTCACCGGGTCGAGCTCTTTGGCGTTGATGGTGTGCGTGGCCCCGAACCCGCGCGCCCAGTCCAGCTTCTTGTTGTCGGTGTCCACCGCGATGATCCGCCGCGCCCCGACCAGGGCGGCTCCGGCGATCGCGGCATCGCCGACGCCGCCGCAACCGATCACCGCGACCGTCTCGTCGCGGGTCACCGCGCCGGTGTTGATCGCCGCGCCGATGCCGGCCATCACGCCGCAGCCGAGCAGCCCGGCCACCGCGGGGTCGGCGACGGGATCGACCTTGGTGCACTGGCCCTCGTGCACTAGCGTCTTGTCGGCGAACGCGCCGATGCCCAGCGCGGCAGTCAGTTCGGTGCCGTCGGTCAGGGTCATCGGCTGCGCGGCGTTAAACGTGTCGAAGCACAGGTGCGGGCGGCCGCGCTTGCACGCCCGGCACTGCCCGCAGACCGCGCGCCAGTTCAGGATCACGAAGTCACCGGGTTCGACGT
Source organism: Mycobacterium deserti (assembly GCF_025345615.1). Classification (GTDB taxonomy): domain Bacteria; phylum Actinomycetota; class Actinomycetes; order Mycobacteriales; family Mycobacteriaceae; genus Mycobacterium; species Mycobacterium deserti. Next base: position 101,818 of record NZ_JAODWD010000005.1, on the reverse strand, counting down.
TGGTCACGCCAAGGCCGACGGACTCGACGGTGCCGGCGGCCTCATGGCCTAGCAGGAACGGGAACTCGTCGTTGATGCCGCCCTCGCGGTAGGTCAAGTCGGTATGGCAGACACCGCACGCGATGATGTCCACCACCACTTCACCCGGCCCGGGAGGGGGGACGACGATGTCCACCACCTCGACCGGGGCACCCTTCTTGCGGGAGACCACGCCCCGCACCGTTTGCGTCATAGTGTGCCGTTCACCCCGCCGTCACAAGCACACATGCGACTCCTCTTCCGAGCCAACGCGTTGGCCACTCATTCCCAAAGCACGTCGCCTGCTCGCCAGCACGTGTCGCTGACAAAGCTAAATATCGGCTGCCTGTAGGTCAAGACACTACTCCTGCTATGCAGGAACCTGCAAAGCAGGCGCGTCACCGAGACTGAATCCCTGTGAGAGACGACCGAACCCGTGGACGTATACGAGTCCACCATCTCACCTCGCGTGGAGTCAGAGTCAGAAGAGATCTGACTCCTATTTATCAGGACATTCCGATTGACGTCATAACACCGAGCATCTACCTTGTGGTGCCAATCAAGCGTGTGACACCGCCTTGTCGTTGCACGCAATCCTTGATCACAGCGCTCGCAGTAGCGGCGAGCCATAAGGGCGAGACGGCAGTCGTAGCGGCTTAACAAAGAAAGGTATTGGGTGAGCTCAGTGGAACTCAAGTCAACCAACGAACGATACATCTCAGCGCCGCACGCTCACCGAGGAATCTGACGTGAGTGTGCTCGATTCATTCCGGCTCGACGGCAGAGTTGCCATCGTCACGGGTGCCTCTTCCGGCCTGGGCGTCGCTTTCGCGCAAGGGCTCGCCGAAGCAGGCGCAGACGTGGCCCTAGGCGCACGTCGTGTTGACAAGCTAGCGGACACCTCAACACTAGTGAAACGCGCTGGAGGCCAGTCGGTTTCGGTTGAGACCGATGTCGCTGATCCCGACCAATGCGAGAGGTTGGTCGCAGCCACCATGGAGGCCTTCGGCGGCGTGGACGTTCTTATAAACAATGCCGGCGTCGGCGCCGCAGTACCTGCGACGCGCGAAGCACCCGACCACTTCCGCAGGGTCATCGATGTCAACCTTAACGGGGCGTACTGGATGGCGCAGGCATGCGGACGCGTGATGCGCCCAGGGAGTTCGATCGTCAATATCGCGAGCATTCTTGGCATCACGACGGGCGCACTGCCGCAGGCCGCATACAACGCATCTAAGGCCGGGTTGATGGGGCTCACGAGGGATCTCGCCCAGCAATGGGGCTCTCGCAAGGGCATACGGGTCAACGCCCTAGCTCCGGGATTCTTCGAAACCGAAATGACTGACAAGTACGAACCCGGCTATCTCGAAACCCAAGTGCGCCGCGTAGCACTGGGCCGGACCGGTAACCCGGCTGAACTCGCCGCGGCTGTGATATGGCTCGCGTCACCAGCCAGCGGCTACGTCACAGGACAGACCATCGTAGTTGACGGCGGATTGACTATCTGCTGATTAACCCTCCACTGAGCGAACTAATCGGCCAAGCAGTGGAAGTGCTCCGACAGCGTCGTGGACTGAGGCCCAACCGATTGACCCACAGACGCTCTGCGACTCCGGAAGAGGTAGCGAACAAATGATTGATGCGACATTCATTCTGCGAATGGACCGCACACGGTATCAGGCGATGGTGGCACGAAACATTGCGCTCCTTGACGCGCTGCTAGCCGACGACCTTGTCTACACCCATTCGAGTGGGCGAAGGCAAACGAAGGTGGACTATCTTCGTGCACTCAGAGAAAACACCCTGACTTACAACAAAGTGCACCACAGCGTCGATCACGTCACGGTCATGGATGAAGTCGCCATAATCACAGGAGCCCTCGCCGGTTCTGTCACCTCGTCTGGCGTCACTCGTCGGCTAAACCTTGTCACGACCACGCTGTGGACGAAGGGCCAGGGCCGCTGGCGCCTATCCATATTCCACTCCACCCAGGCACCGCCGGTACGCCCCGTTTCCTGAGGCTTGGCAGGACACGGTCCTCCACGGGACAGGCGCTCGTGAGCCCTATGCCCCCTCCAGGGAAGAGGATCGGTTACCGTGGCAGATCAGTTTCCTGATATACAGTACTAATGACGTGTATAACAGGACATTTTTCGCGGTGACCGGAATGCTCGCGTTGCGTGCAGCCAGAGACGCGACGGTCCATTTGGACACGGTTCCCATTCCCGACATAGGACCCGATGACGTCCTCATACGGGTAGCATCGGCGGGACTGGCCCCCGGCATGATGGCGCTGCTCGCCATCGGAGCATTCAGGCACCTGCCAACCACGGTTGGGCACGAAGCGGCGGGCACAGTGGAAGCAGTCGGCGATTACGTTGACCGCGGACTGATAGGGCAACGAGTTCGGGTACATCCGATGTTGTCGTGCCGATCCTGTACACACTGCCGCAGCGACCGGGAGCAAATGTGTCGCGACGCAGCGATGCTCGGTCATGCTGCATTCGGAAGCGGGCAGCTGCAGTTGTACGCCCGCTATCACGACGGCGGACTAGCTGAATACGTTCGTGTGCCGCATTGGCTCGTCGATGTGCTACCCGACAACGTAAGTTTTGACGTAGCCGCCAAAGTATGGGACCTGGGAAACGCGGTACGCGCGCTCAAACAAGCGGAGCTGTCCGTTGGCGACACCCTTGTCATCACCGCCGCGACAGGCACCATGGGCACCGCCACAATCAAGCTTGCGCACTTCTTCGGCGCGGGTCGCTTGATTCTTGTGGGCAGGTCAGAGGAGCGTTTGGCGGCGGTACTTCCCCTGGCCGCAGTACCAGTAGAAACCATCGCGTTAGAGAGCCTCGATGAGGATTGGTCGACCACCCAAGGACTTAGCACACGGATCCGGGAAGTAATTCCAGGAGGCGCTGACGCGGCGATCGACTACATCAAAGACGGTGCGGCCACCAGTCAGGCACTTGCCGGACTGGCTACTGGCGGCACCTTGGTACATATGGGCGGAAATCTCGCTGCGATTCCCTTCCCGCCGGCAATGATGATGCTCAACATGTGGCGGATCATCGGTACCCGCGCCTGCACTCGTACCGATACCGATGAAGTCCTGCGCTTGCTGGCCCAGGGAGCAGTCCAGGCCGACGATCTGATCACCCACCGTTTCGCTCTGGGCGACGTTCAGAATGGTATCGCCCAGATGCAGGAGCGCTCCGAACATTTGTGGATGGCGATCGTCAACCCGTAACGCACCTCTACGCATACTCGAGCAAGAGCCGACTAAATTCGTACCCCCGGAAGGGGATTGTGATGACAGAACCGTTCATTGACCGTCCTTTGACGTTGCACATACAGGCCGACTGGGGATTGGCCAACCTCACTCGCGTCGCCGGATGGCTCGGAATGGAGCTCACCGAGCGCACTGCTCCAGGAACTCGCGTAGCCATTTGGAACGGTCGCGGCTTCGTGGACAACGTGCTCGCAGTCGGTCGCGGCACCGTCGACCTCGCGATCGCCACACCGGCTCACTTCATCCCGATGGCTCTCGACGGCCGGGGTCCGTACATCGGTGAAGCGTTCCCCGATCTGCGGGCCATTGGTGCCGTTCCTCAAACCGACCGATTTGTCGTTGCGATACGAAAGTCTATGGGTATCAGCACCTTTAACGAACTCCGGCAGGCGAAGCCACGACTACGACTCACAACTTCTCGGCACGATGGAATCAGTAACGTCGGCCTCGCTATGCATGAAGTGCTAACGCGGTCACGCGTCGACATCGAAGGCTGGGGTGGCACGATCCTCGGCCACGAACTCCCGACGGACTGTCTCGACGACATCATCGCCTGCCGAGCAGACGCGATCGCGCATGAAGCCGTCATGCTGCCACATTGGCAGCAGATCAGTGAGGACCTGAACTTTCTGTCGATCGAAGACGACGTCTTGAGAACCCTGCAGGACGATCTCGATTGGCCAGACCGAGTCATTCCGGCGGGATATTTTCCGGGCGCGCCAGAGATTCACACAATTGATTTCAGTGATTTTCTCATCATCGCCCGCGCCGAACTTGCCGACGATGTGGCCTACGCACTGGCATGGATATTGGGCGAAGCGAAGGACCTCTTCGAAGCCCAATACCTTCACATTCCGTCCGAACGGTCTCCAGTTACCTATCCGCTCGATCCCGTCACCATGGGTAAAACGCCAATTCCACTTCATCCCGGGGCGGCACGCTACTACGCCGGCTTAGAGCACTAGGGTCAGCTTCTTTCCAAGGATCGGGTTAGGCGACTGCCGCCAGGATTTCGTAAACCCGTGAGCCACCGATCCTCGAGATGCTGCGCGGTCTCACTTCAGTCGACGTACCTCGATCGTTCACGAGCAAATCGAACGTACCAGTCCAGGACTTCCGGACGATCAGTGGCGCTGGGGTCGACGCCACTCGCCGGATCCGCCCGCTGCATAGGCCTTTCAGCGGCACTTCTATTTTGCCCGTGTGGGTATCTGGAATCCCCGGTACTCGAAAGTCCTCATCACGGACATGCCGCGGCGACGCATTCTTACGCACAGCTTCGACGATTCGAGCGGGGATCCAGTACGAGCCGTCGGCGCCTTCGACACTGAGAACCAGAGCTTCCTCCGCTACCCGCTACGACGGCATAGACATCCCACTGCCCATGTGGACACCGTGGCGGTTCAACGACGAGCCGGAACGGCCATGGATGACGACCCCCCTCGATCGATCCTGGTTATTCAATCACCCTGCCGCCAAACGCCTTCGAACATGGATAAGTGGGTGTCACGACAGCCTCGCCGTCACGATCGTTCCAAAGTCCGACCGGCATCGAAGGCGTCGGTCGCATGATGGTCACTGACGGAACCGATCACTGATTGGCCCATCTCGTCGTAGGAGGCCACCGCCACCTCAAGGCATGGCGCCGATATCTAACCAGCCCTGCTTGTCGAAATCGGTGCACTGCCGACTAATCCGGTGAGGTCCTCGGTGCCCCCACTGACCGATGCTATCCACACCCTTGGCCCCAATTGCCCTGCTAACCACGCCGCCGTGTGCGCTGGCAGCGCAGAACCCGTGACGTGTACGCACTGCAGAGTGTCGAGCACTCCCCCGCGTAGCAAAGGCTCTGCGTTACTGGCCCGCATCCAGGTACCGAGGGCCCACCCCTAGCACTCACTCTCAGTCGCTCAACGATATCCCGCAGGATTTCGCCGCCGCATAATGGTGGGCTGGCGTCATAGCAGACGACTCGGCAACCGACCAACAGACTCCGACGAGTGTGTTCCACAGCATCCAACTGGGCGTGTTCACGTCGCCCGGGCTCAGGTCGAGATGCAAAGCCTCCGTTTTGAGCCGTCCGAGAAGGACTCCGCCGTGGCGATGAACGATCTATGCCGGTGCGACCCGAGGAGACGACAATCCAGAGCGGATGATCAATAGGGACTCCCGCGGGCGTCCGCGCTAGTTGACCTCCTGTTGCCTCAACCCATGCGAGCTTCGCCTGGGATGCCGGTTCCTTGGCGGGCTGACGCCGGTGCTCAGGGCGTAGGCAGGCTCGCGCGAACTCCTACACAGCGTCACGCCGGTCCACCGGTTGACCATAGAACTGGTACCCACTGCCGTGACCCAACGCTGCGGGTTTGAGTTGTTCCAACCGGGCAATGGCCGCGGCAGCAGCGTAGTCCTGCCCGCAGCACGCCATACCGCTCCGATCGATGCGGTCGCCAGGAAGGCGACGATAACTTCTGGAATGTTTCGGCAGGTAACCCACCACCCGGTCGCCTGGACCGATTCCGTTCTCTGACAAGGTGCTGACCAAGGCAGACACCTGCCGCCGCACTTCACCGCGAGTCCACTTACGGTGGCAAACCGGCCTCGCCTGCGCCGATGATCGCCGTGGTATCGGGCTCACCGCACAAAGTGCATGGTGCGCATAGTTCAGGTGTGTCCCCGGAAGCCAAGTCGCGCGGGGCATAGCAGGGTCTGCAAGGGGGATCGTCGACTCCACCGTCGAGTCAACGGAAAAGACGTCCCAGACCGATCGCCAGAATGCAGCTCAGACTATCTGTGCAGCGAAAAACCTGGCACACCTCGATAGACCGCGCGCGAACCGTGAAATCGCGCCGGCCTCGACCACTTCGGGTCGCGTACCCAAAGACGTTCTGACACGAGATCGGCTACTGGTCCATCTCCGGGTGCTGGTCGCGATGTCCTGGTCAGCAGCCGTCACGCACGATCTCTACGAAGGGTTGGCGGCGATAAATCGCTGATCCAGAGTTCCAAGGTGCTCAACCCAGCTGCGTAGATGCTCGCCAACTTTAAGGAAGCGCTGCGGTGTCCGGCCTGCGCCCACTCCCGGCGGTGTGCCGGTAAAGATCAGATCGCCCGGATACAGCGGGAGCAGCGACGACAAATAGGCCACCAAATCCGGCACGGGGTAGATCATCAACGCCGTCGTCGACGACTGAACGACACTGCCGTCGATCTCGCATCCGATTTTCAAATCATCGCGGTCTGGCAGCTCATCGGGAGTCACCAATGTCGCGCCGAGTGGCGAGAACCCGGGTAGCGACTTGGCCAGGCTCCACTGCGCAGAACCTCCGCGCATCTGCAACGTTCGCTCTGATAAATCCTGGCCGACGGTCAGCCCTGCCACGTAGTCCCAGCCCTCCTCCGCGGGCACGTTTCGGGCGTTCCTGCCGATCACTGCAACCAATTCTGCTTCCCAATCCACCGTTCCCTCGGCGGGCAATTCCACGTCGGTCACCGAACCGGTCAGTGAGCTCATGTACTTGGTGAACACGATCGGTGCATCGGGAACAGCCTGCCCAGATTCTTCGGCGTGTTCTCGATAGTTCAACCCGATCGCGAAGACTTGACGAGGCGCGGGCGTGACCAAGCCCGCGATTTGCGGGTCGAACGGCTCTGTCGCCTCGCGCACTGTGCGCGCCCACGCCCGAAACTCATCCCAACGGTCAAATATCACTTGAGGATCGGCGCCGAACTTTGCGGCACTTGCCTTTTCGACATCGACAACACCAGCTCCGATCAGCAACTTCAGTCGACCATCGACGCTAGCGATGCGCATCTCTAATCTCCTGGAGTCGTCAGGTACGGCCCTTCCACGAATTCCTCGACGTCGACGAGCCACAGCTCGCCGAGCGTTAGGTCGGGGATCGGGCAGCGCGTGCACACGCCACCGCCGACCACCCATCGGACGCTACGCGATAGTCCTGATATCTACAAGACGCGTCCTGGACCACAGGAACCAGGCAAGTATCCTTCCCTCGGCACCTTTACCAGCATTCAGACGGCCGGCGGAATGTTCGACCAGCGAATCATCCTGCGTGATAGATACATTCACGACGCACGGGGCCCTCCCTACTGAAAGACTTCGGGTGAGTACCAGTCTCCCGGCGCTTCATGTATGCCAGTACAGCGGCCGCCGTGCGGTCGACGTGAGCGGCAAGCCGTCCGCCGCCTCGTCGGCTTTACGCCCGATTGTGAGGTCGACCAACCAGCGGTGCTCGCCCGCGGCGTCTCGCGAACTGTCATCGCTGAACTCGCGCGACCAATGCAGATAGATCAGCGCACGGCCCACCGCATAATGGCAGTGGAGGTCAGGGGGATTCACTGCCGGCCAATAAGCACGTGAGATTCACGATGCGCTTCAACGAAGAGGCTTGATTCGGCATTGAACTCATCGAAAGGGCGAGATCCGGTGGTGGGCGGTGACAACCTGTGCTTCCCACTCGAGTCCCCCGCGAGCAATCGCCTCGCGCAGCACCGACGTTGCGATGATGACGCGGGCGCGCGTCAGAGTCTGAAGGTCCTCTACAGTCAGCGGCAGAATGCTGAGCCCTCGCTGAGGATTCGCATGCACTAGCCCTTGTTCGGCGAGCCTGGTGCACGACGGAAGACTCACCTCAAGCGAGCGCCGTACTCGGCGACCCTCAGCTTTGAGTCGGCTGAAAGTTGCCCCGGCCAGGATATCGGCGCGAATCGCGTGTGGAGACCGCCTGCACTCGCGTCGCCGAAGACGTCCCAGTCTCCACCCACGCGGGTACGAAATACCGCGAGCCCCTCAAAATGTCCTGACTTTCGAAACTTTGTTGTACTTGCGAAAATTGTGCGTTAGAAAATGTGTCCTACGGCACAGTCTAGGAATGGTGGATGAGCCAGCAACGTCCAAACGCACCCTATCAGCGTCGCCGCCGGGAAGAGATATCTCGTTGGCCCGCAGCACAATTGACGACGGTTTATATGCTGATGTTCGCCACGACGAGCGGGTGCGGTGCCGCCCGGGGGGCGCGCTCCGCGCCTAGCAGGTCGGGGCGTACCCGGGGCGCTGGAAAGCCACGTTCAGGGAGCGCACCGGCATGAACGTGGCGGGCGCGCTATCCAAACCCCTGCGCGGAGTCGGCGGCCTTGTCGGCATGGCGTACGACACAATGCTGCAGTCCGTGCGGCCACCCTTTGCCTGGCGTGAGTTCCTGCTGCAATGTTGGTTTGTCAGCCGGGTTTCCATTCTGCCGACCCTGCTGATGTCGATTCCCTTCACCGTTCTCGCAGTGTTCGCCATCAACGTGCTTCTGCTACAAATTGGTGCCGCCGACTTCTCCGGTAGCGGCGCCGCATTGGGCGCCGTGACTCAGATCGGGCCCATGGTGACGGTGTTGGTCATTGCCGGAGCGGCTGCCACCGCGATGTGCGCAGATCTAGGTGCACGCACGATCCGTGAAGAGGTCGACGCGCTGGAGGTATTGGGGATCAACCCGATACAAGCGCTGGTAGTGCCTCGGGTTGCAGCGGGCACTTTGGTCTCGGTGATGTTGTCGGGGTTGGTCATCATCACCGGACTAGCCGGCGGGTTCTTCTTCTCGGTCTACATACAACATGTAACACCGGGGGCATTCGTCGCGGGGCTGACTGTGCTGACCGGCCTACCCGAATTACTAATCGCCATCATCAAGGCAGGATTGTTCGGCCTGTCAGCGAGCCTGATCGCCTGCTACAAAGGTCTCTCCGTTGGTGGCGGACCAGCAGGCGTCGGCAATTCAGTAAACGAAACCGTCGTGTACTCGTTCTTAGCATTGTTCGTGATCAACGTGATCGCCACTGCCGTCGGTGTGAAGGCAACAACATGACCATTGTTGTCTCCCAGCGCTTTCCACGACTTGCACGATCAGCTGCCAATTGGTCCACCGGCCTCAACCGGATCGGCTACCAAACCGCTTTCTATCTGCAGACGTTGCTCAACAGTGGTGACGCCCTTATCCGCTATCGCGGCGAGACGCTGCGCCACATGGCGCGAATGGGCTTGGGTACCGGCGCGCTCGCGATTATCGGCGGTGCAATCGGAATCGTCGGCTTTCTGACACTCTCTGCAGGTTCGCTCATAGCCATCCAGGGGTACAACTCGCTGTCCGGGGTCGGCATCGAGGCCCTCACTGGATTCCTCGCGGCCTATTTCAATGGACGCGTCATTGTGCCGACGTCAGCAGTGATCGGACTTGCGGCCACCATCGGAGCGGGAACTACGGCGCAACTCGGGGCCATGCGCATCAACGAGGAGATCGACGCCCTCGAAGTGATGGGTATTCGAACGATCAGCTATCTCGCGTCTACCCGCGTCGTCGCCGGCGTCATTGTCGTGATTCCGCTCTATTGTGTCGCGTTGGTCATGTCTTTTGCTGCCGCGAAATTTGCCACGACCACTGTCTACGGACAGGCATCCGGCGTCTACGACCACTACTTCCGCACGTTCCTCAACCCCGTAGACATCATCTACTCGGTCATCCAGGCCGTCGCCATGGGACTCGTCGTGATGCTAATCCACACCTACTACGGATTCACCGCGGCCGGCGGCCCAGCCGGCGTGGGTGAGGCGGTCGGACGTGCCGTGCGCGCGTCGCTCGTCACTGTCGTATTCGTGACCTTATTGCTTTCGCTAGCAATGTACGGTCGCACCGGCAACTTCGAGTTTGCAGGATAGCGATGGATCTCAAACCTATGGGCCTACATCCGAAGTGGTGGGCTTTCATCATGGCAATCACGCTAGCCATGTTCGTCGTCGTCAGCGGGGCCGCGTTCAATGATTCACTGCGATCGGTCATTCCGGTGACTCTGACGTCGGAACGCGCCGGCCTTGTGATGGAAACCGGCGCGAAGGTCAAGCTGCGTGGTGTCCAGGTCGGCCAAGTCTCTGCCATATCGCACTCCCAGGACGGGCGGGCGAACCTTCAACTCGAAATCGACCGCTCACAACTTCAGTTCATTCCGGCAAACGTTGACGCCAGTATTAAGGCCACGACAGCATTCGGCGCCAAGTACGTTAATTTGGCCTATCCCGACGATCCCAGCCCCAAGCGGCTGTCCGCCGGCCAAATGTTGCTATCACGCAATGTGACCACCGAAGTCAACACCGTTTTCGAGAACCTGATGGGTGTTCTAGATCAAGTTGATCCCGCCAAACTCAACAGTGTTCTCACAGCCGTCGCGGATGCCTTGAGAGGTAAGGGACGGGCCATCGGTCAGCAGATCACCGAAATCGACAATGTGGTCACCACGCTGAACACCCGCACCGACAACATCCGAGACGGCCTGCAGGCGACAGCCGCAGCCAGCGACGCCTACGCCACGGCCGCACCGGATATCCTTCGGATACTCAACGCCGCAACTACTACAAGCGAAACGATAACGAGCCACGCCAAGGCGCTGGATACGCTGTTACTCAACACGATTGGATTCGCAAAGTCGGGCGTAGAGCTCATCGGCCCTAACCAAGACAATCTCATCAATTCCATCAACGTTCTGCGGCCAACGACCGAGCTGCTGATGAAATACAACCCGGAATACACATGCCTGCTTCTCGGAGTCAAATGGGCCTACGACAACGGGACGACCGTCGGCGGCGGCAACGGTTACAGCGCAGTTATCGACGCTAGCTTCGCCTGGGGTGTCGACCCTTACGCCTATCCAGCGAACCTCCCTGTCGTGGCCGCTAAAGGCGGCCCCGGGGGCAAACCTGGTTGTGGATCTCTACCCGATCCCACGAAGAACTACCCCGTCCGGGCGCTGGTCACCGACACCGGATGGGGGACGGGCATAGACATCCGTCCGAACCCCGGCATCGGACACCCGTGTTGGGCCAATTACTTACCGGTCACGCGCGCGGTCCCAGAGCCGCCGAGCATCCGCCAATGCCTGCCCGGCCCGGCCATAGGGCCAGTCCCCTACCCCGGAGCTCCGCCGTATGGCGCACCCCTGTACGGCCCCGATGGCGCACCCCTTTATCCGCCGCCCCCAGGGCAGCAACCGGTTGACTTGCCTGCCCCAAACCCGCCGACTCCGATCGTTCCGACGGCGACACCCACTCCCTGACCCCATGAAGAATTAAGGACCACCCCAATGGGAAGTAGTGTGCGCGCCGCCGCAATCCGGTTCGCCATATTCACGCTGGTAAGCATTTTGGGAATGTTCGGGCTGTTCATAGTGTTCGCCCAGCTGCGGTTCCAACCCGAAAACACCTACCACGCGCTGTTCACTTCAGTCAGTGGGCTCAGAGCCGGCAACTTCGTACGCATCGCCGGCGTCGAAGTCGGCAAGGTTGAGAATATCGAAATCAAATCGGATAGCACGGCATTCGTTTCGTTCAGTGCCGATAATTCGGTGGCACTGAGCCAAGGTACGAGAGCAGTCATTCGATATGACGATCTGGTCGGCGGGCGTTTCCTGTCCCTCGAGGAAGCTGTCGGCAATATTGAGCCGCTGCGTCCCGGTCAGACAATCCCACTAGACCGCACCCAGCCCGCATTAGATCTCGACGCGCTAATCGGCGGCTTCCGGCCGTTGTTTCGAGCGTTAGATCCCAAGCAAGTCAACGATCTGAGCGCCCAACTCATAGATGCTTTGGAGGGCCAGGGCGGCAACATCGACTCATTACTGGCCCAGACCGCGGCCTTGACCACGACGCTGGCCAACCGCGACGAACTTATCGGCCAAGTGATCACCAACCTCACTACCGTCATCGGCACCGTAGACGCTCGCCGCGGGCAGGTGTCGGCAAGCATCGACTCACTGTCACAACTGATTTCCAGCCTCACCGAGCGCAAGACAGATATCGCCGAATCGATCAACCGGGGCAACGCTGCCGCGAGCACGATCGCCGATCTATTGGATCAGTCACGACCGCCGTTGCAGAAAGTCGTTCGAGAGGCTGATCGCAGTGCGGGCATCGCGGTGGCCGACCACGAATACCTCGATGACTTGCTCGCCACCCTGCCCGACGCGTACCAGGCGCTCGCCCGACAAGGCCTCTATGGCGATTTCTTCAGCTTCTACCTCTGCGAAATTCTGTTCAAAGTCAACGGCAAGGGCGGCCAACCGGTGTACGTCAAGGTCACCGGTCAACCCAGCGGGCGGTGCGCACCGAAATGAGATCCCTGACCGAACGCAACAACCTACTGCTCGGAACGGTCGGCATCGTGGTCGCCACGACGGTGGTGGCCGCGGCCACCCAATATGACAAGCTGCCCCTCTTATCGAACGGCGGACATTACGAGGCGTACTTTGCCGAAGCCGGCGGACTGCTGTCGGGGGCGATCGTGGAGGTATCAGGCCTCGATGTGGGGAAGGTGTCATCGATCGACCTCCACGGAGACCGAGTCCTCGTGAAATTCACAGTACAAAACGATATTGCTGTCGGCGACCGTTCCGAAGCCGCCATTAAGACCAAGAGCCTACTGGGCACAAAGCAGCTCGAAGTCATCCCGCGCGGGGACGTACCCCTTTCAGAGCCGATCCCCGTCGATCGCACCACTTCTCCGTACCAACTTCCCGACGCCCTCGGCGAATTGGGCACTGCCATCAGCGGCTTAGACACCGCCGAACTCTCCCAGTCTCTAGCAGTTCTTGCTAAAACCTTTCAGGACACCGCCCCCGAATTCGGCGCAACACTCGAAGGCGTTTCGCGCTTTTCAGAGACACTCGGGACCCGCGACGACGCCCTCCGCGGACTTCTGGCCAAAGCGAACAGCGTCTCTTCCGTTCTCTCCGAACGCAGTACGCAGATCGTCACCCTGATCACGGAGACCAACTCCCTACTGGCAGAGCTACAGGCAGACAGCGCTGCGCTCGAACAAGTGTCAGCCAACGTCTCAGGTTTGGCTCGCCAAGTGGACGGTTTCATCGCCGAGAACCGCACCCAACTGCGGCCCATGCTCGACAAAGTCAACGGCGTCCTCGCAATCCTTGACAACCGAAAGGCCGAGATAAAGAGATCGATTAAGCTTCTTGAGGGCTACAGTATGTCGCTCGGGGAAGCAGTCTCGGGAGCACCCTTCTTCAAGGCGTACATCTCCAATATCCTTCCGGGTCAGCTTATTCAGCCTTTCGTCGATGCAGCATTCTCTGATTTAGGCCTCGATCCCAGTGTCCTACTGCCGTCACAGCGTACCGATCCACCCGTCGGTCAGCCTGGTACACCGGCGATGCCGGTGCCGTACCCGCGCACGGGACAAGGCGGCGAGCCCAATCTGACACTGCCTGACGCAATCACGGGTAAACCCGGCGACCCGCGCTACCCGTATCGGGAGCCGCTTCCCGCCCCGCCGCCCGGCGGCCCACCGCCTGGTCCACCTGCACCGGCTCCGGCAGGACGCGAGTCAATACCCACGCCATCCCCCAGCCCCGTCTATGCGCCTGCCCCGGACGAGCACCCACCTCTGCCTGACGCACAATCTGGAGAAGGATGATGACCGCGCGCAACTCCCGCATCGGGCTGGCCGCAGTCCTTATCGTCCTGCTCGTTGGCGGCATGACCTTCGCGGCGAAGAGCCTACTAGAGACTCATCGCCGCGTCACCGTCGTCGGCTACTTTGCGAATGCGAACGGAATTTTCGTCGGTGACGACGTCCGCATTCTCGGCGTGCCTGTGGGTCGCATCGACGCAATCGAACCGCAGGCGACAGGCGTCCGGATCACGTTCTGGTACAACGGCAAGTACCGCGTACCGGCGACGGCCAACGCGGCAATATTGTCGCCATCTCTGGTAACCGCACGGACCATCCAATTGACGCCGGCCTACACCGACGGGCCCGTCATGGAAACCGGAGCAGTGATACCGAAGCAGCGCACCGCCGTGCCGGTCGAATGGGACGAACTGCAGAAACATCTACTGAAGCTCACCGAGAGTTTGGAGCCCACCGAACCGGGCGGGGTCAGCACAATGGGTGCGCTCGTGAACACCGCCGCCGAGAATCTGCGCGGTCAAGGAACCAATATAAGAGACACAATCCTCAAACTGTCGCAAGCTTTTTCAGCGCTGGGCGACCACAGCAACGATCTCTTTTCCACCATCAAGAATCTTTCCGTATTCGTCTCCGCACTCCAGTCCAGCGGCGATCTGCTCCAAGCACTGAACATGAACCTGGCAACGGTCAGCGGCCTACTCGCGACGGATGACGATGCCATCGCAGAGGCAATCACCGACCTCAACGCGGCAGTGGCTAACGCCACCAGTTTCGTCAACGAGAACCGTGAATCCATCGGTACCTTTTCAGACAAATTCACCGGGGTCACCACTGCGTTGATCGAAAGCCTCGACAGCATCAAACAGATACTCCACGTTACGCCGACGTCGCTGCAGAACTTCGCGAACTCCTACAGCCCCGCGCGAGGAGCCATGACGGGCGGCCTGGCAGTCAACAACTTCGCTGACCCAATTTCGTTCTTGTGCGGCGGGATCGAGGCCGCTTCACGCCTCAACGCAGAACAATCAGCGAAGCTCTGCGCACAATACCTCGCCCCCATTATTAAGAATCGACAGTACAACTTTCCGCCCATCGGGTTCGGTCCGTTTGGACCAGCCATCGTGGGTGCACAGGCACGCCCCAACGAGGTGACCTACAGCGAGGATCGGCTGCGTCCCGACTATCGCCCCATACCTGTGGGCTCAGCGGCGCCTGATCCCGGAGATCCACCCCCGCCTCCCCTGGCCGCTGAAGCTCAACCAGATGCGGCTGCTGCGCAGCCCGAAATCACCAGTCCCGCCGCTATTGCTACCGACCCGGCAGCGGGCCTGCCCGGCTTGATGATCCCCCCCGGAGCCGGCTCATGATTGGTCGCAGAATTCGCGTGGTGATGATGATCATCGTCACCATTGCCGTCAGCACGGGATGCGGCTGGCGCGGCCTCAACAGCCTGCCGATGCCAGGTACGGCGGGTGGTGGACCCGGTTCTTACTTGGTTCAGGCGCAACTACCAGACGTCGACAAGGTCGAGCCGAACTCACGAGTGCAGATCGGCGATGTCATTGTCGGCACCGTAACCAAGATCGAAAGGCAAGCCTGGCACGCCCTGGTGACCATGCGACTTGACGGCGATGTGCGCCTGCCCGAGAACGCCACCGCGAAGGTCGGTCAGACCAGCCTCCTAGGTACCCCACACATCCAACTTGCGGCACCACAAAGTATTCCGCCACAGGGATCGCTGCACGAGGGTTCACTGATTCCCTTGTCCTCCGGAGGGACGTACCCAACCGTCGAACACACCTTGGCCGCCGTATCCATGCTCCTCAATGGGGGAGGAATCGGACAAGTCCAGGACATCACTCGTGAGTTGTCGGTTGCGTTCGGGGGCCACGCGGATGTCATTCGGCACCTCATTGGACAGCTTGACCAGCTGATGGGCCGCCTCAACGATCAAACTGAGGACATCTTCGCCGCAACGACGAGTCTGAACAACCTCGCAAGCGAGTTCGCCCAACAAAAGCCGATCCTCGACAACGCCCTGCGCACCCTTCCTGACGCGCTCGCCGTCCTTCGCGAGGAGCGGACCAACCTCGTCGAGGCCCTCGCTCATCTCGGCAAGCTCAGTGCGCTGACTGCCAACTCCGTCGACCAAACAAAAGACGCACTCGTGCAGGAACTCAAAGACGTCGGACCCGTGCTCGAATCGCTGGCCAATGCCGGTCCAGCACTTACCCGGTCCCTGAGCATGCTCTCGACGTTTCCGTGGCCGAAGGAGACCATCCAAGACATCTTCCGCGGCGACTTCCTCAACGTCAGTCTCATTTTCGACCTGACCTTGAGCCGTCTCGATGCGGGATTCTTCACTGGCACGCGGTGGGAAGGGAACCTCACCGAACTGGAACTGCAATGGGGCCGAACCATTGGCCAGAAACCGAGCCCGGCCACCCAAGTCAATCCGCTGGTGGCTCCCTATCGCCTTGATCAAGGTCGGTGACCGATGACGACAAGACGCATCAAATTCCAACTCGCCGTATTGTTCATCGTGGCAGCGGTGGCCGGAACATACGTGACGCTCAACTACATTCGCCTGCCGCAGCTTCTTTTTGGTCTGGGCCAGTACACCGTCACCGTCCAACTGCCGCAATCCGCTGGGCTGTACGCAAACGGGAACGTCACATATCAAGGTGTCGAAGTTGGCCGTGTAGACAACGTGCACCTGACAAACCGCGGCGTTGATGCCGTACTCTCGCTCAATTCCGATGTGCCCATTCCGTCCGATGTTCAGGCGCAAGTCCGCAGCGTGTCCGCCGTGGGCGAACTCTACGTCGCGCTGCAGCCGCGCGCGGACGGCGGTGGCCCGCCGTTGAAGAACGGCGACATCATCACGGCCAGCGACACAGCTGTGCCCCCCGACATCAATATGCTGCTGGATGCCACCAATCGTGGACTGCAGGCGATCCCTCCTGACAACCTCAAGACTGTCGTTGACGAACTTGCTGCAGGTGTCGGAGGGCTGGGGCCCGAGCTGCAACGCATCGTCAACGGCTCGATCGCATTGGCCGCCGACGCAAACGCAAACCTCGAGTCGATGACCACTCTCATCGATAAGGCACCCGAAGTTATGCAATCGCAGGCGGATACCGCTGGCGCTATCCAGGCTTGGGCGGCGAATCTCGCCGACATCAGCACCCAGCTCAAGGATCGAGACGACGATCTCGGCAGCCTCATCGACGGAGCTGGACCAGCGGCCGCAGAGGCGAAACTGCTTTTCGATCGGTTGCAGCCCACCGTGCCGCTGCTGCTGGCTAACCTCGCCAGTGGGGGGCAGGTCGCACTGGCGTATCAGCCAGCGATCGAACAGATGCTTGTGTTGCTTCCACAGGCGACCTCGAGCGTCGCTGCATCGTTGGTTCCGAACCTGCACAACAAAAGCCCCTACGCCGGAACGTTCTTGGACTTCAACCTGAATATGAATCTCCCGCCACCCTGCACGACAGGATTCCTGCCGGCTCAGCAGCGGCGTACCCCCGCGCTGATCGACTACCCGGACCGTCCGGAGGGCGACCTCTACTGCCGAATCCCCCAGGACGCGTCCAACGACGTCCGCGGTGCACGCAACCTGCCTTGCCTTACGGTGCCCGGCAAGCGAGCACCAACCGTGAAGATGTGTGAGAGCGACGAGAATTACGTCCCACTCAACAACGGTGACAACTGGAAGGGTGATCCGAACGCCACCTTGTCAGGACAGGCGATTCCTCAGCTACGTCCTGAATCTGCACCACCGCCAGAGCCAGCTGCGCCACCACCCCCCGTTGCCTTCGCACCCTACGACCCTGCCACCGGTATGTACATCGGACCCGACGGCCAGACCTACGCGCAGACAGACCTGGCCCAGACAGACGTGAATAAGACATGGCAGGCGATGTTGCTGCCACCGAATTGATCTGTCAGTCTCATCTGAGACTCAGCGCTCCATGGCGATATTCGGGCTTCAAGGATTAGCGATCTCGAATTCGCAGCCTAAGGCCCACTTCCGGGCTGGTGATGAAGGGCGTAATGCTGCCGCAATAGGTCCTTGCCGTAGTCGTTTCCGTTTGGTGTGCGCACGATCGTATGAGTGTGGAACGGTTCAGCTTCGTCGTTGTCAAAGAATATGCCGCCGTGATTATCGTATTCGATCAGGATCACGGGGCTGTGGATCTTATAGTAGAACGCGCCGTCAGGATCGTCTCCACCGATCCAGGAGAACCAGGTCTCGTCCATCCAACGGTCGACCTCGGCGAGTTTCGCAGCGCGAGGTCCGTCCGGAAGTCTGTCCAGGTAGGGTTCAATGGCACCGCGCAGCCGGGAAAGCTGGGCAGCCGAGAGATCCTTCGCCGCCAGCCCGGAATACGGCATAAGCCTGTTGTCGTGTCCCGCGCCAGCCAGATGTCGACCCTCGACCAGCCCGCTCAACTCGTGAGGCAGGTCGCGGGCGAGTGTCGACGAATGTAACGTGGCCTCGGCGCGTTGTGAACTCGACAGACCCGAGAAGAACGCGAAACCGCCAGCCCTTTCGGCGGTCAACGTCTCGGTGCCGGCGTACAACCCGCTCTCAGCGAACCAAGGTTCGGCGCCCATGAAGGTCGGTGTTAACACCATTTGTCCGTGGACAAACACACAGTTGATGTCGAGATGGTGTCCCGAGATCTGCCACCCCCACGGGTCACTCGTGTGCGGTTTACCGAAGATCGTCAAAAAGTACATCCACTCAGTCAGCGTGTCTGCATAATCGTCAACCAGTTCCCCCAGGGTTCGGTTGAGGCGCATCACGTCTCGTGCCGTCCGAAACCCCGAATGACTCAGACTCGTTTCCAGCAATCGCATGGCCGCCTCGCGCGTTTTCTCCTCGACGTGCTGCAGACACACACCAGGCGGCTCCCACGTGGGAAACGCGTTCGACCACGTCCGCCATGAGGCCGAATCTAACGGGAGATTCGCCCTGCTTCGGATATTCCTAGGCAATCCGTTCAACAAGGCCGAAGCTGCAGCTGCAGCCGGGCTACAGTCAAATCCGTTGTTCTCCAGGATATAAAGTCCTGGAACGACGTCGCCATCAGCTGTGATTCCCTGCCACGGCTCTTCGGCGTTCTCCAGGACCGGCGGCATCGGATGATCGCCCAGTAACTCGCCTAGGGCGCGCAGATCGCCCGTCACGTCGAGAAGTCCGTTTCGGAGCGGAATCAGTCCTCGCTCGCGCGGCGAGAAATCATGAAACCTTCTACGGATAGCGGTCGAATCTGGCGGCGATTCCGGTTGATTCATCGCCGTCAGCTGCTCAACGATGTCGTCAACTGGAAGGACATCTCGAAGTCGTCAGGGCCGAGATGGCTCTCGATATGACCATCGGGACGGACCAAAACGCCGCGGTTCCTAGTCAACATCATTGTCTCTAACCACTCATGAGGTACATGCCAACGTTCGGAGACGCAGACGTGAATCATCGGGATACGCGGGTTGATGAGTTTCCATCGGTAATGCGGAGACCGTGTCAACAGCGTGAATCGCTGGTCGTCGAGGAGATCGAGTGACGAAATGCGGCCTCGGTCGGCGGTATCGATCCAGGCATGCGGCATGCGATCGCCGACCCGACCTGAGGGTTGATAAACCGATACCTGCGATTGCTGCGGACCATTCCCATAAGTGAAGCCGATCTGCATCGCCAGGCTGTTGAAATTGTCGAACATCCCGTCAACTGCCGCTTGTACTTCAGCCGGTGATGACTGATCGCTCAAAGCGGACACCGCCGGGATACCTTCGGCGTTCTTCAGACTTTGTTCGGCATTGCGCAGCGCTACCGGCCTGCGCTCAGCCTCATATGTGTCGAGCAGGTCTCGATCGGCCCATCCGTGGATCACCGCAGCGAGCTTCCAGGCGAGATTGTGGGCGTCTTGAATGCCGGTGTTCATTCCTAAACCTCCGGCGGGCGGAAAGCTATGGCAGGCATCGCCAACCAAGAATATTCGGTCACTGCGATAGCGTGTTGCCACGCGTCCGGCGAGGTTCCACGGAATTACGTGACGAACCTTGAGGTCTAGATCATCTTTGCCGATCGTTGAGCGCAGAAGATCGAGCACTTCCTCCGTCGTGGGCAGATGTTCTGGAGCGCTAAACGACAGATACACCCAAGTGTTGTCGATGTCGTAGGCGATGAAGATTCCCGGAATCGGCGCTCCGATCACCCAGTAGAACATCGCAGGCCGATCGACCACCAATGGACGAAGGTTCGCTTCGAAATGGATTGTCAGACAGCGGCTGACGTCTTCGGTTCCCTCCAACTCGATGCCAAGCGCCTTCCGCACAGTACTGCCCGCACCGTCTGCGCCCAATAGATATGACGCCCTGAGAAGGTAGGTTGACCCGTTGTCGGTCCTTACTCTTGAGACGACCCCGTTGGCCGATTGCTCTGCCGAAAGCCACTGGTGGCCGATGCGCAACTCGATGCAAGATTTCGTCCGGATCGCGTCGATGAGTATCTGTTCGAGGCGGGGCTGGGCGATGTTAATGCGCGGCAGTGGCGTATGAGTGTCGTCCTGCCGTTCGTATGGCGATCTGCCGATCTCATCTCCGGTCATCGTCGTTACGAACAACGCCCACCGATCGTCTTCTGGTGATGTTGCGGACGCCCGCATCCGCTCGACATCAAGTTCGGCCGCGCGGGCTATCTCCAGACTCCTGGGGTTGAGCACATGGGCCTTAGGCGCTCGAGGCTCGAGGGTGGTGCGCTCCAGCAGAACAGAACGAATCCCTTGACGTGCCAACAATAATGCCATCATCAGTCCGGTCGGCCCGGCTCCTACGATGACGACCGGTTCCGATGCCACCACGACGTTCCCTTTCCACACTCAACGGCAGTATTGAGGAATTCCGACCGGCTCGCGGGGATGTCAGTCGTGCATTCGGCGAATGACAGCATCCGCGGTTGCCGCATCAGCCATACGCAAAAGGTAATTCCATCCCGCTACGAGCTGGCTTTCTGGCCAACACTGTTCACGCTTAATCCGCGCCTCGGCCGCGTCGGAGTAGACGTCAATCGGGCCGGCCGCCATTGCGCGAAGCTGCAATGCGCAGGAACGTTCAAGCAGCACTGCGTGCATCACGGCCGCTGGTACCGATCGGCCAGCAGCGACGAGGCCGTGCTTCGGCATCAGCACCGCCGGGGACTCACCCAGGACTTGAGCCAAGGCCACCCCGAGTTCAGGGGTGTTGATCAAGCCCCCTGTGATGTCGAAGCGCGGGACGTCCGCACCGCCGAAGATGGCGGCATCATGCGAGATGGGCAGCAACGGGGTATTCAAAGCGGCGAATGCGATGGCCGCTTGGGCGTGTGTATGCGCGACACATTGCAGGTCGGAGTACATCCGAAAGAACTCGAGGTGAATGTGGCATTCCTTGTGCGGAGCTCCGCTGCCCACGAGTACTTCGCCATCGAAGGACACCAACTGAACTCGGTCACCGCGAGTTTCCTCCAAACCCCACCCAGGCGCCTTTATCCAGATACCCCGGCCGCGCCCGTCACGCACGGCGACGTGTCCCCAAACCATATCGCCTTGTCCGCTGACTGCGAGCGCGCGCGATGCCGATACCGTCTCCGCCGCTTCAGTATTCACTCCTCGACTACGATCATCCATCGGCGAGTCCCGCATCACCGGTCGCCCAACACCGAGCACGTAGGCGTCTGATATCCGTCAGGTCGGTGGGCACCAGCAGTTCGTACGCCATCAGCGAGTCGCCTGACGGGCCGTCGCGAAGCCACTGTGATGTGGGCGCTAGGACCGGTATTGGTGCTAGCGGACGCGACTCCGACCGGGACGCGTACGACATCGCCCGGCTCGAGTAGCAACGTGTCGCGTTGGGTGGTGAGGAGCCGACGACCGCTGATCTGAAACTGGATTTCCTCGGCATCTACGTGCCGCCCATAATCACACCCTGCGTGCGCCGCTGACCTGCTCAAGCGCATCATCATGTCGTCAGTCCGCCACCGAGTGGCGCCCCAGACTATTGCTGGCGCGGCCGAGCAAGAGTTCCTCTCGACCAAGGACCACTCTCGGTTCGGCGGTAAACGGGAAGGCGACGAGGTATCACGCACGATCACGGTTGCCTACTCGGATGACCCGGGAAGCGCGGTAACAGTCAGTGCTGCAACCGGACACGCCTGGGCTCCATCTATCGCACTAGTGCGAAGCCCTTCATCGATGCGATCGAGTTCCACGTGCACAGTTCCCTCCTCGTCAAGCGAGTAGATTTGGGGGGCCACTTGCTGACACAACCCGTGCCCCTCGCACAATGCGCGGTCGGCGATCACCCTGAATTCGGTCACTTTTCGACTCTGTCCACGGTCACCGGAATCGATTCCCAGCTCTGAACCACAGGGTTGTAACGGCGCTCAACGTGTCCTTGCAGGTGGAAACGTGACACCCTGGGGATGAGCGATTCGACGAGGGCCTGGACCTCCAACCGTGCCAACCCTTGACCGGCGCAGGCGTGGACGCCGTATCCGAACGCCAAATGATCGAACGGCCGACGCCTTGGATCGAAAACGTCGGGATTCGCGTAGTGGCGTGGGTCGCGATTAGCAGCGGCGAGATTGAGCATCACACGCGAGCCGTCCGGAATGCTGACGCCGTCAACCTCGACGTCACGGGTCGTCTCGCGAAAGAACCCGACCAATGGTGACTCCCATCGGAGCACCTCCTCGAAGAGTTCGCGCGCGAGAGCCGGCTCCTTACGCACCATTGTCCACACATCCGGCTCGACAGCGAAAAGCCGCAACAGTGAACCGATCGCGTTGACCGTCGTATCCATTCCCGCAGTGAGATAAGCGCCCAGTGTGCTCAGCGCACCCACCTCGGTCAAGGTACCCTCGGCAACCGAGTCCATAACTGCTTCCCCCCAGCTGCCAGGTGCAAATCGACGACCGCCGGAGGCAACCTCGCTCATCCACTCCATATACGCCTGGATCGCCGGGAGCCGTTCGGCTAATTCAGGCGTCTCCGGCCCGAAGGCGGTGAACATGGCGTCGGCTCCGGGATGGAGGCGCTCGCGGCCCTCGGTGGGCAACCCGATGAGGTCAGCGACGACATTGATCGGGAAGACTCGGGCCAAGTCCTCAACCGCGTCGAATTCCGTGCGACGCAACAGTTCGTCGACCAGGTCGTCTGCCTTGCCCCGGATGTCATCGCTAAGTGTCTTCAACGCACGGGGAGCGAGCTTCTCGGATAGTACGGAGCGCAGACCGTCATGTTCGGGCGGATCTGTGGCCAGTACCGACCCGGCGAGAGACTGGTTGAACCAGTCCATCAGGCCGACCCCTTTGGCGGACGTGTAGGTCTGCCAGTCCATAGATGCAGCCCTGACGTCGTCGTAGCGCGCCAGCAACCAGAAGTCGTTATGAGTCATGTAAACGGCGCCGGCGAGTTCGCGTAACTCAGCCAGCACCGGGTATGGGTTGTCGACCTGCTCGCGAGAGAAGAGGTCGACGTCCGATTCGAAACGCCGCAGGTGTGTTGTCGACCCTGACATCGTTCAGACTCCCATCTGGCCCCATTGTCGCGAAGCGCTGCCCCGCTCGCGCGTGTTTCGACCGTACAGCGATGTCCTGATATAGGCAATTAGATCCCTGAATAACAGGACGCAATTGAGTGCGATCGTTCGCACTTTGCGATTGGTCGGCGGCGGCGGGCTGCGCGATTACCGGGTGACAGTCGCTGTCGCCTGACACCCACCCCCGACTGTGGATCGGCCAAGGTTTCACCATCTCTGGCGGGCCGGCTGCACACATCTGTCTTCTCCCAGAGCTGTGTCGAGATGTGGGCGGCAGCCGCCTCAACGGCTTCGTAATCGGTTCGATTGAGGGCGCGTTACTCGGGCAGCCAACGCTGCAGCGCTGACCGCAGCAATAACGCTTCGGCAGGAATTGCAGATGGGCGCCGCCCCTACCAACATATGCTCATCGAGTTCGCCTGCGACACAGCTAGGCCATCATTACGGCTCTGAGCGAAGCTGGCCTGCAACACTGCTGAGTCAGTGAGCGTTCGACTTCTGAAGCGCTCGAACGGAGTCGCGTTGAGTACGGGAGCGACTTCATTCTAGGGAGCCCATGCCGGCAGTACCTGGCGGCAGCTCCCGCATTGACGGGTAGTACGTGCCCCCAGTTCGAACGACAAACGCACAGAGTGCGCGGTCTCGACGAGGTCTATGCAGGCCACGAATCGCCCCAACCGACGCGTCAAGCACCGTCCGGTTTACGTCGCCGGCGACCGCACGCACCGCGGGAGGCAAACCGCGGATAGATTCCAGCATGCGCACTTGAGCCACTCGGAAGATCCGCGGCCCGCGGCAAATCCGCCGATGCGTTCCCCATGAATCCCGCCTGAGCGTGACACTGCAGTGCCGGTAACCCCGTTGAGGCGGGATCGGTAACCCGTACCAATCGCGCATCGCACCACGTGCGATGCGGATCATCCTATTAGTTAGGACGTTGAGAGTGTATATCAGGAATGCTAATGTCTACTACCTCTGAAGGAGAACACGTGAAAATCACCCATTTTGGTCACGCCTGCGTGCTTGTCGAAACCAACGCGAGCAGGTTGCTCATCGACCCCGGCAGCATGAGTGAGCCACAGCGGTCCAGTGGCGACATCGACGCGATCTTGTTCACTCACAGCCACATCGATCACCTTCACCTGCCCACCGTTCAAGAGCTCATTCACACGAGGATGCCGCGGACGATCGTTGCCGACACCGACTCGGACCGGGTGCTAGCTGATGCCGACATCACCAATGTGACGGTGGCCGACGACGCCGCGGGGGTAAAGCTGGATGTCGCCGGTGTCGACGTTGTTGCCACGAAGGTTCCTCACGCCACCATTCACTGCGAGCTGCCACACCCCGTCAACAACACCTACCTTTTCGATGGTCGACTGCTTCACCCTGGCGACGCGTTCTGGTATCCGTCCCAGGCGGTAGACGTCCTACTCCTACCCATCGGCGGCCCGTGGATGAAACTCGCAGAAGCTGTCGATTACCTGCGATTGGTCGCGCCGAAGGTCGTAATACCCATCCACCAAGGCGGACTCGCCAAGCCGCACCGCGATTTGCACTCCGACATCCTGAGCAAGCTCAGTCCAGCCGGCACTGAGTTTCTTCCTCTGGCAAGCGGCGAATCGGTGTCGCTGTAGTGATGACCTGCATAGCAGGAGCCCTTCTCTGGATTGGACTGGGTCAGTAGAGTGCGACCGGCGCATGAGTTTCCCGGGCATCACACGAATACGAGGAGGGGTATGAGATCCGCCGCCTCGGAGCTGAGTTGCCACGTCGCCGCGACCTACCGCTCCAACACATCGATCACTCAGTCACAACGCCGACAGGAGTCACCCCCGTTGACCCCGGCGGAACGACGGTTCACTTCCACAGCGCAGCGAAGCGTCAAAAACTCAGCAGACTTAAGCCGGCAGGCGGCGACGAAGTAGCTCGCCCTCTTGGCTGCGTCAGCCGTTCCTAGAGTGGCATGCTGATCGGTTCTAACGTGAGTCACCCGATGCCGCCTATCGATGCGATCCCAACTGTCGTGAAAGTCGGCGATTTCATTGCCGCCCAAATCAACGCGATTGGTGGGAATAGGACGCGGCCACTACTACGGTCCTCGTAGTAGCCGCGCGGTCTCTTCGCTAAGAGTGCTCTGGTATCAGCAGTACCTTCCCGATGTGTTGCTGACTTTCGACGAATTCGTGGGCGTCGGCAGCCTCATTCAATGGGAATGCGCGAGCAATCACCGGGTCAATCTTTCCATCACTTAGTAGATCGACGCAGCGCCGCTGATCATCGCGGGTGGCCCCCCGCACACCGACTATGTCAAGTTCACCAAACACCAGCGCCTGCGCATTCGTGGACAACGCCGACCCGGTCTCGGTGAGCGGTGCCCCGAGGATGGCGATCTTGCCTCCTAAGCGTGTGCAGGCTGATGCCAGCGCCAAGAACGAAGATCCGCCAACAGAGTCCCAGACCGCGTCGGCCCCCAGACCGCCGGTCAGCGCCCTGATCTCGTCCGGTGCCTCCGCTCCTGCCGAGTCGACGATGTGATCGAACCCGGCGTTAATTAAGGCCGCACGGCGCGCAGGTTTGGTAGTCGTCCCAATAACGGTTGCCCCACACAACCGCGCGATCTGGGCAGCCGCAGTTGCCAAACCACCACTGGCTCCGGTGATGACCACTGTGTCCCCGACACCGACAGGTGCGCGACGGCGGGCACAATTCATCGGGGTGGTGTAAGACCAGAGAGTGGCAGCCGCTTTCTCGAAACTAACACCATCGGGAATACCCAAGATCGCATCCTCGGGACGGGTGATGAGTTGTGCGTAGCCACCGAATATTTGATGACCGGGATAGGCGGTGTTAATGCACAGGTTGTCGGCTCCGCGAGAGCACATCGGGCAACCCCCGCAAGCCGGGTGGGGCATCTGGACGACTCTTTGGCCCACGGACCACTTCTCAACTGCGGCACCGACCGCGACGACCTCGCCGGCGGCATCGCGGCCCAATTGGAACGGCAGAGGCCAGCCCGGACGGCCCGGTAACGGCGGCGGCAGCATGCCTTTGCGATATCGCAAGTCCCACATATTGACCGCCGTCGCCCGCACCCGAATCAAGACATCGTGGTCACCGACGTCCGGTTCCGGCACCTCTACGTACCTCAACACAGACGGACCTCCATGCTCAAACAGTCGCACAGCTTTCATACGGCATCTCCTGTCCTCATCTGTGTTCGATAGTTAGAGGCGATCTGGCAGCTCATAGTTCGAGTGCTCGCAGGTTGACCAAAACGCCGACGACGCACCGCGATTCCGACCTTCTTCGGACCAAGCACCGACCTCAAAGTTCTTGCGGCCAACAAGATTGTGTGTGAGGCTGGGTAGTCGGAACCATCGCTTCACAACGTCGAGGTCGTTGGTCTCGTGCGCACGATTGATGGCAATGAGATGGATTGGTTTCCCGTGGAAGCCGGCCGCATCAGCACGGGCCCGAACGGTCGCGCCGTGCGTTCCAACGTCACCGGACCGAGACCATCTAATGAGACGTCCTTCGCATGACCACTGAGCAGCCAACCGCGACGACGAGGTGGCGTGAATATCGGTCGAGCAACCCGCTTGTCGCTGCGACGCGTAAACGTTCGCCAGCACACTGCTAGTTGAGCCGCCTGTTCTCACCACCAACCACTGGCACACCTCAGAGCACCGCCATAGAACCAGCCGTAACAATCGTGCGAATCGCGGCTTACCGGTCATCACGACGCACAAACACATCTGCGTACGTTCGCGCCTCGTAGGAGTGGCGAAACTGCTCTGTGGCCGCCCTTGGGCGCCGCTCTGCGATGTTTGACCATGGCGGGCTGCGGTGTGAGCCTTCGTATAATCGTCAGGCGCATCTCTTCGCGAAGCTGCACTCACTAAAGCGGTCTCTGCGCGGTGCGGCATTGTCGCCGCTCGCGACAGCCGACAGCCATAGCGAGTGCGCGGGCGCGTGCCGGCACGAATCCGCTCATCACGAGCGGTTTCCAATCCCTGTCAGATCTCCGGCATTTGGGCGGATACTGATCGGCAGCGCTGACTTGCTTGTATGGAACAACGGCTACGTAGGGCATCGATGACCTCGGACAGACATGTCTGTGGAGGCGGCGCGCTCCAGCATGAATACTTGCGCCGGTCCGTCGTTGGCCTAACAAGGCCTTAGTCCATCGCTTCGCCGAGACGCCATTGCATCCGTACCACGCCATACCCTCTTGAGCCGCGAAGTCGGGAGGAACCTCTAGCGCAACAGATAAGCTGATCGCCAGCAGATTGATCTCTATGTTGACAGGGTCGGCCACTAGCCGGCTGCTGCGATCGTCAACGCGTCGCCGCAACCGTAGACGAAGACCTAGAACCATGTGGGCCGCATGTCTACTGTCGTCCGGTCCTTGCTGCGCAGAAGTGCTAGCTGCGCACCGGTTTTCGGTAGCTCGTAGCGGAAGAAGAAGCTGCCCGCCTGCCGTTTACCGTCGAAGAATTCGCCGTCGCGCGCGCCAACGACGCACAGCAACTGCAGCCAGATCCACGCGACCACGATATGGCCGAATGCCTCCATATAGATGGCGCTGTTAGCCAACGACACTTCGAGATCGTCGTGCACCAGCAGAACCTCGGTAACCGACAGGAGATCTGTCCACGCAGCTGTCAACGCAGTTGCGTGAACCCCCACTTCTCCCCCGTGAGCCGCCGCTTCGGCAATCGTATTCCGCACGGCGGAATCGAGAACCGCCAGACCGGCACCGTCTAGTTGACCGACTTTGCGCCCCAGCAGATCAAGGCTTTGAATTCCGTAAGTACCTTCATGTATCGCGTTGAGTCGGTTGTCTCGGTAGTGCTGCTCAACGTCGTATTCACGGGAGTATCCGTAACCTCCGTGGACCTGAATCGCCAGATGGTTGGCTTCCAGGCACCACTGAGATGGCCAGCTTTTCGCTACGGGTGTGAGAACGTCGAGCATGAGCTCGGCAGACACGCCTTCGTCCGGTGATAACGGGCTCTGGGCAATATCCACCAGCCGCGAGCAGAACAACGCGAGGGCCATAGCGCCTTCCACGTATGACTTCTGCGCTAGGAGCATGCGCTTGACGTCCGCGTGCTCGATGATGGCGACCGGCGCAGCGGACACACCAGCGGATTTCGCTGCTCGGCCTTGTCGCCGCTCTTTCGCATACGCGACCGATTTTAGATAGCCGGTATAACCCAAAGCGACTGCGCCCATGCCGACAGCCAGTCGCGCCTCGTTCATCATGTGGAACATGTATTTCAGTCCGTAATGGGGCTCACCGACCAGGTATCCGATCGCACCGGCGGCGCCTCCTGGGTTATGTGCCCCATCCCCGAAGGCCAGAACAGTATTGGTTGTACCTCGGTAGCCCATCTTGTGGTTGAGACCGACTAAGGTCACGTCGTTGCGCTGATAGGTACCATCGGCAGCAACGACAAATTTCGGGACGACAAACAGTGAGATCCCTTTAGCACCAGCTGGACCACCTGAGATCTTGGCCAGTACCAGGTGAACGATGTTGTTGCTCAGTTCATGATCTCCGCCGGAGATCCACATTTTCGAACCGAAGAGGCGGTAGCATCCTCCCTGTGCCGGCTCGGCACGCGTCGTGATGTCCGCCAGCGACGAACCAGCTTCCGTCTCTGATAAGCACATCGTGCCCAGATGCTCACCTTTGAGCATGGGCTTCACAAAGGATTCAATCTGTTCCGCTGAGCCGTGCGCCATTAGAAGGTTCGCGTTCGCCGCGGTGAGCATGAGGTACGCATAGGTGCTGACGTTCGCCGCCGCGAACCATGCCAGGCCAGCGTCTGCCACTGTCCTGGGAAGTTGGGACCCGCCTACCTCGTAATCCATTGTGATGCCGAGGAGATCGGCGCCAACGAACGCATCGAGCGCCTGCTTAACCTCAGGAATCACCGTGACTGACTCGCCGTCGAACTGCGGCTCTTCGGCGTCGCCCTTCTTGTTATGAGGCGCGAAGTAGCGCGCCGCGACATCTTCACACAGATCGAGAAACGCACTGAAGTTTTCATGTGAGTGCTCAACATATCTGTTCCGACAGGGCAGGTCGTGTGCCTTCAGCCAATCGAACAGAAAGAAATCAATGTCCCGTCGGGCTAAGAGCGGCACTGTCACAGCGTTATATCCATTCGGCCTTCTTCACCGATCAACTTTGATGCTTCATCGCGGCACATCGCATAATCACGTGTCGCCGTGAGGAAACGCCGGATGCCTGTCACTTCGTTGACTCGACCGCACTTCGGATCGGCAAGCCATCATGGCTTTCGCCGTTGACTTCGAATCTAACCCCGACATCCCACGGGCGACCTTCTTCCGGGACTGGTGCAAGGATCGCGAGATGTGTCTCGATGGTGTTGCCCTCGTTCCATTGGCGATGCGGCACGCCAGCCGGAAGTATCACCAAAGTCTGCGGACCGACCACATGGCGTTGCAGTGCCACCTCCACTGTCAGCTCGCCCTCGAGAACCAAGTAATACTGGTCGAATTCGTGAATGTGAGTGCCTGGCCCGGACTTACCGGGTTCAATCTCGGCGACGCTGATGACGATGTGATCGGACCCGGTCACCGGCGCTGCCAGAGGTGTCATTCGGAATCCGGGCATCGGCTCGCTCGTCTCAGCGTCTTGCCTTGCTAAGACGTAGCCGCTTTGCCGTGCACGAAAGTCCGCGGGGACATCGGCTGGGCTGTCTACGAAGTACACGATCGGCTCAACCGGAGACGGTGCGGGAACAATAATTTCGAAGTGCGTTTCGCTGCCTGGACCATCGTTCCAGTTGCAGTGCGCGGTCCCAGCCGGAATGAAGACCAGCGAGCCAGGCCCGACCTGATGGATTTGGTCCCCGAGCCGAACGTTCATCGACCCCGACATCATGTAGTAGACCTGATCAACTGTGTGATAATGGAGCTGCGGTCCGCACCCGCCCTCGCCGATGTGACTCGCCAGCATCATCGCGCTTTCCAACCGGCTCAAGATTTGCGCACGATAGTGCGGGAACCCTGTGTCATAGGTCTTTGCGTCGTCAAACGGGCGTAGATATCGCATGGTTGGCGCAAGCTCTCTCTTGAAAACTGTTCATACACGTCGTGTTGCGTCATGGCCGGTGATGCCACGCCAGGGCATCAGTGATCTCTCAGCCGAACCGCCACGGGCTCGACGTCCTGTTTTATAGGAGTATATAACTACATATCAGGATTCACGTCAACGGCACCTACTGCACCGATGCTCCCGTGGACTCGGGCCACACGCAATCGCCCACGCGCCCCTCCTTCGGAAGCGTTTGGACAGACCGGCGGCGTGTCCTGTATAGCAGGATGGGTATCCTACTATGCGGGAGTCCGGCGAACCGGTGTGTGCCTTGGCGCCGGGACGTTATGGGCAACCGAGCGGCAGAGGATTGCCGACTCGCGGGCGAGCATCGTCGCCGGCCTGATGAGGCGCGGTTTGTCGATCTGAATCACCGCCGAGTAACTGTCGAGAGGGTTTGCACGTTGAACGTTGCATACGACTTCGGGGGCCAAACGGTCGTCGTCACGGGTGGTGCCCAAGGGATCGGGCTAGAGCTAAGTCGCTTCTTTTGTGACGCTGGAGCCCATGTCTTCATCGTTGACTACGACCAGGCCGCAGCCAGTAGGTCAGCCGCGGCTATCGGCGCGATCGCCATCGGCGCAGATGTCAGCAAAACTGATGAGGTCGACTTAGCCGTGCGCCAGATCATCTCGCATACCGGGCGGCTCGACGTTCTAATCAACAACGCGGGAATCCTGCGCGACAAGATGCTTTGGAAACTGACTGACGACGACTGGGAACAAGTCATGGCCATCCACGTCGGCGGAACCTCCCGCATGACCCGTGCGTGTGTCGCGCATTTCCGTGCCCAGAACTTCGGTCGCGTGATCAACGTAACTTCTTACACGGGGCTGCGCGGAAACATCGGACAGGCGAACTATGCGGCCGCCAAGGCGGGCATCGTGGGATTTACGAAGACTGCGGCCAAGGAACTAGCGCGATTCGGCGTGACGGTGAACGCGATATCGCCGAACGCCCTGACCCGCATGGTGTCGTCCATTCCGGAGGACAATAAGGCCGAGCTCACTGCTGGCATTCCGATGGGACGGTTCGCAGATCCACGCGAAATGTCTTTCGCAGTAGGGTTTCTTGCGTCCCACGAGGCGGGCTACATAACTGGAACTGTGTTACCGATCGACGGAGGGATGTCAATCTAAGGCGAGGGGTTCGGCCTCTTATCGTAGTGCAGCACCGCTATGTCCTCCACTGCCCGAAGCCAATGAACAGGCGCAGAGCCCGCCTGGTGACACCGGAGAGCTCGACCGCGAAATCGATCATCGCGGTGAAGGCAAACCGAGTGCGCCGACTCGCGGCGATGCCACCTGTGTGGCAACGATGTTGGGTGCGTCCGCAGGCATAGGTGAGACGGTAAGCATTCGCGCCGCCGGTGGACAATCGAATCTGTCCAGAGACTTCGTCACCACCAGAACCGTGATGAAGCCAGACTGTGGCCGCCCTGACCCCCAAGCACCTACGGCGGCCGGAACCGTGCGTGGCACGTGGGGAAAAGCGGTCGCGGTGTTCCGCGCCATTCCCTACAACCACCCGTCGGGCCGACCGCTTCGCGCGGTCGGCCCGACCCCCACGCTTGGACGGCGTCCGAGACACGGTCAGTTTGGGCCGCCGGCGCCCCAGTCCGGCGTTGGACGCTCTGGCATCGACACTGGCTGGCTGGTCCTCGGACCTGGTTAGCGCGGGTTTGCCCGTCATGGTCTGGATTCACTGCGGACGCCTTCTGGAGGGCCTTCGAACTACCGCGTCGGCGCGGACGGCGTCGCCCACATCGACAGCGCCCCCGAACAACCGCGGGCCTGCTCGACCAGGTCGCCGCCCTGCAATGAGTGCAGGACAACATCGCGGCTTTGGCAGACACCGCCGCAAACGTAATCGTCTTCCGTCAATCCGCCGGCGGCGGCAGCGTCGCTGCACTGCTCACCATGCCGACCGGTTCGGGACTGTTCCAGAGCGCGATCACCTGAAGCCTGCCAGGCACGTGCTTCACCGAGGATTTCGCCGCCACGAGCTGCACCCGAATCGCCGCCGAACTCGGCGCCCAGGCGACAGCCCTGAACTGCAACGCTTCTCTTTATGGCGCACTGGTGACGGCGAGCCAGGCGTTGCTCACGTGGATGCCCACATTCGCCGAGTCATTGGGGCCCAAGGGCGCTCACACCCACACCCTTCTCGCCCCCGTCGTCGAGGGCGACGCCCTGCCCGGCGCGCCGTGGCGTTCCCGTCGAAGTCGCGGAACAACGAACGGAGCTTCAACTTTCGACCCGGTTCTGGAGCCTAAGCGCGGAAAGTCTCGCATCCATCCGAGGGTCACCGTCGATGATGTCGACCTTGCGGACCTCGGTCAGGCGGCGGCCTCACGCTGCCTCCCAGTGCACCTGCCGCCTTCAGTCTTGTCGGGGTGTCCTACGGTGACCGCCTCGCTGGTAAACAGCCGATCTGCGCTGACGATGCTCCACCTAGATATCTTTGGTTTGTATGCCGTAGTGGTTTCTACGGAATCGAACTACGTCGCCCCACCGACCTTCAATTGCGTCGGCGAACGCAAAATCGTTAGGTTCAGCCAACTTTCGTAGCTCAGCCACACTCAACCGATCAGGATCGGGGAACGCCTCGCGGAAGACAAGGACGCCGCCAGGCTTGATGACGCGCGCCAGCGACCTGAGGCAAGCAGTCTTATCGGAAACCTCTCCGATCACCTCAGCCAAGAAAGCGACGTCGAACGCACCGTCTGGGAACGGCAGCTCAACATCAGCTTCACCCACGTGGTAACCCACATTGCGATGACCTGCCCGCTCGAGATTGCGTCTCGCCCTATCCAGCATCCCGGGCTGTATGTCGAATAAATCGAGATGGCCACGCGGCAGGCGGCCCGCCAACGGGACGCTGAAGAATCCGGGTCCTGGGCCCAATTCGAGTACGTGCTCGTGGCCATCAAGTCCGATCTTGTCGATCGTGGAATCCGGGCGCTCGAGCGCCCGCCGGATCGGGTTATTCAAGAGAACCGATGCCCAATGAGGGAAGGGAAACCTACCGATAACAGTACGCGTCTGCGATAGCACGCTGTCGATCATTCGTCTTGGCAAAGAGGTTCCTTTCTCCAATTTCCCACCGGCGCGGGGCACCCGCTCGACACACGGCCGCCCACGACGGCAATTCGACGGATTACAGTTGTTGACAATCAATTAGGCACAATCACACTGGAACCCAGTATGGCGGCGGCCGTCGGTCAGGTCCAAGACTTTGTGCAGCACGAACCGAGTCTCCCGATGCATTGATGCCGCTTGCTCCGAGGATGGGCGGGGGAGGCTCCAGCCGTCGGTCCACGTTGCGGCAGCGTGGTTGACGGTCATCTAGCGGGAGTTGTCGCCGAATTTTGAGCCGACGAAGCCACCTCCGGAGGCCCGCGCCATCGTATGCATAATGTATCGTGAGTGATACCTTGCGCGCTTCTCCCTCGTTGGGTTCTCGACGAGCCGAGCCGCTGGGTTTCGCGTGTCATTTTCCAGAGAGAATGGAGATACGGGATGACGGGGAACGCTGACATCCCACGCGTTGTGTGCGCAGTACGCGACATCGCAGCCTCTGCAGATCAGATCTTCGAGTTGATCGCCGATCCAGCACAGCAGCCCCGCTGGGACGGCAACAGCAACCTAGGCGGCGCCGCCGACGGACAACGCGTACGCGCGGTCGGCGAGGTTTTCACGATGACGACCACGTCAGGCAACATCCGTGAGAATCATGTCGTGGAGTTCGAGGAAGGTAGGCGCATCGCTTGGATGCCGGCCGACGCGGGCAGCGCGCCGGCCGGACATCTATGGCGCTGGGAACTCACGCCCATAGACGCATGGCATACGCGAGCCATCCACACCTACGACTGGACTGCGCTCACTGACCAGAATCGATTGCAGCGAGCAATGGCCACGACGACCGTGATGCTGCGGGCATCGCTTGACCGACTCGCAGACCTGGCCGAGCACCAGCGGTGACCGCCGGCGCCGACTATTCAACGGAAGACATGGCTGCGGTCGTAGTCGAACCGAACCTGGCGGCGGCCGTGGACATCAATGGTGCCACAGCGGCCTGAGAGGCCCCCAACTCGTGCGCAACCCCGTCCGTAATGGGGTGATCATGCTTGATGAGCTCGGTGACCTTATCATCAAGGTCCCGAAGCCGCAGGGCCGAGCCGATGGCCTGCGCGCTAAGCGAATGTATTCCTACCCTCGACCGATCGACGCACCGTGACAGGCGCCGTTCAAGCGCCTGACGGACACTCGCCATGGACGCCCCGCGAGGCCGAACTACTTAGCGCAACAATGAAAATCGTCAGGGAACGCGGATATGACGGACTGACGCTCGATGCCGTAGCGGCCACCGCGAAAGCCAGCAAGGCGACCATCTATCGGCGTTGGCCAACGAAGGCGGAGCTAGTGCTCACTGCTTTCACAGAAGGATGCCGCTCCACCATGGCCGCGCCCGCCACGGGCACGCTGCGCGGCGACTTGCTACGAATCGGCGAGTTGGTGTGCGCGCAAGCAAGCGCTATAGGTGCGCTGACGTTCGAAGCGTCGCGCAACCAAGACCTTCGTAATGCGGTTCAGGGCCTGCTCCTCGACCACCGGAACGCGCTGATTGGTCTTGCTCTCGACAAAGCCATGAACCGCGGCGAAGTCCCACAAGGTTCAATCGGCGAAACCCTTCGAGACGTGCTGCCCGGCTATCTCCTATTCCGGTCCGTCATCTCGGGGCGCGCTCCAACGCGCACAACTCTCGAGTCCCTTATTGACGAGGTAATCGTTCCAAGTCTCACCCAGGGCGACTAGGGCTCGCTCGCCCGGGACAGCGAACGCCGGGATGGTCAGGCGTCAAACGAACTCTCACATCCCTCTATAGCCCAGGGCACGATGAGCTTCGACTGAATGAGCGAACGGCGGCTTTCGGTGACGCAGTTGAATTATGCATAACGCATTGACGATAGATCCCGGGTGTGATGTGATGGGCACGGTCGCCGCTGCCTGGCCCGACAAAGAATGCACCCCGTAGGGCCGACTCTTCGAAAGTCTCAAGCGAGTTCGGATACCTTCCGAACAGTTCGCGGCGATCGCTTTCCCTATGACGAGGAGGCGGCGATGCCTACGACTGATCAGGAACTCATGGATACGATTCTGCACGCGGAAGTGGTCGGCTCATTGCAACGCCCGGCCGACCTGATCGCCGCGCGCGCACAACTGCGCGATGGAACTCTCTCGGCCGAGGCTTTCCAGAAGATCGAAGACGGCGCCGTCGACAATGCGCTGAAGATGCAAGAGAACGCAGGACTGGAAGTTCTCACCGACGGTGAGATGCGCCGGGACAACTTCATGGACTTCTTCTTCACCGGTATGAATGGTCTCAGTGAGGTTCCTTCGACCGCGATGACGTTTCATGGCAAGGATGGAAGCGATCAGGCGTTCGTTTTTCCGTTCACGGTCACCGAAAAGG
The DNA here is from genome assembly GCF_025345615.1 of Mycobacterium deserti. GTDB lineage: Bacteria > Actinomycetota > Actinomycetes > Mycobacteriales > Mycobacteriaceae > Mycobacterium > Mycobacterium deserti. The sequence continues at coordinate 65,838 of NZ_JAODWD010000005.1, read as the reverse complement.
TCACGGCCCGCGAGTGTCCCGGCGTTGCCGAGTTTCGCTACGCCGCGGATCGCACCGACAAGCTGATCAAAGTCACCCTTCCGAGCCCGATGCTGGCGGTGGGTCTCTACGCGGAAGCGTCGCGGGACGTCTATCGGGATCCCTACGACTTCACAGCGGACGTCGCCGACGTCCTCGAGCAGTGGATGATCCAGTTGGCCGATGCTGGATGCCGCTACATTCAGATCGACGCGCCCGAGATGGCAACGGTCTACGTCGATGAGCGTGCGCGGGCTCAGTTCGACGCCAACGGCATACCGACGGACAGGTTCCTGTCCGTCGGAACCGAACTGCTCTCGAAACTCGGCTCTCTCAATCTGCCTGGAGTTCGCAAGGGTATTCATGTCTGCCGTGGTAACGCCACTGGCGGCTGGCTGGCCGAGGGAGGCTACGGCGAATTCACCAAACAGGTATTCCAGCGGTTGGACGGATTCACGGTTTTCCACATGGAGTACGACGACGAACGCTCGGGCGATTTCGCTCCCCTTACCCATCTGCCTGATGACAAGATCGCCGCGCTGGGGTTGATTTCCACCAAGCGAGCTGACCTCGAAGATGCCGATGAGTTGGTCGCGCGCATCGAAGACGCTGCCCGCTTCTACCCCAAGGAGCAGTTGGCTCTCGCACCGCAATGCGGCTTCGCCAGCGAGGCCGCCACGGCCGAGGATCGTCACGTCCTACCGACCACCGAGCGCGACAAACTGCAGTTGGTGACGTCGGTCGCCGAAAGAGTCTGGGGCTGAGGCTCAGCGCCCGAACCCTGATCCGGTGCTGTTGATTCACGACGTGATCGTGTCCTCGAGCTTGCGGCCGCGTCGTGGCCGGGAAGGCCGCGACTAACCCGGATACGCCTGCGGGCGGGCCGCTCGTCACCTCCAGCGCAGTCAGGCAATTAAGGACCGATGTCAGATACCCGGCGGCGACGACGTCGTGCGCGTCGATCAATTATCTCAACGGTGTCGCGTTCGTCTGCCCGGTGCTGTCGACGTTTCGTGCGGTGAAAGGTTCAGCAAGCTGCGGGGGCGTTACGGCTTCTGAACGGCGTGCAGGACATCGACAACGTCGAGCAGCGTGTGATCGACCTCGATTGGGAAGGGCGGCATCTGATGTGTGCCTTCGGTGGCCTTTTGCATCACCGCGAGATCCTCCTTCGTTTCATACTGGAGGTACTCCACAATGGTGGTGTTGTCGGCGCTCCGGTGAAGCGTGCAGGCGACGAATCCCGGTCGGCCAAGCTGATGCTGACTGGATTCAACGAGGATGTTCTGCAGGTCTTCGATGTGAGCGGGGTCTACCCGGAAAGTGACGAGCAGCGTCGCGAAATTGCGGCTAGGATCGACGGTCATCTTTCAACCTCTCTGGTTGTTGGTTACCTGCACACTGCATATGCGGTTGCCCGGCGTACGTCTTTTCACAGGAGCTCTTTGGAGTTGGTCCAGTACCAAGCGGATCCGCTCACCACGGAATGACCACCACAAGAACACTCGCCACGACGTTTCCGATCACGAAGTAGGGAGCATTGAGCAGTCCGTAAACCAACGGACGGGGAAATAGCGGATTGATCGCGATGTTGAAAGCCATGGGCACCAGAAAGCCCACACCGGTGACCAAGCCGAACACTATTGCACCGCCGACCGTGCCGATGCCGAGCGCGCTGATGAAAAGGGCGTCCGCTACGACGACGACAAGCGCGCACACCAGCGGGCCGGCATAGAAGAGGGCGCCGCCCGCTCGCTCGTCGTTGGACTGGTTCTCACGGCCGATCGCGTAGGCGTACTGCTTGGGAAACAGCACGGCGAAGTAGATCCCACCGAGTGCCCCGAATGCGGTGGTGGCTACGACGACGCCGATCCAGTGGACGTCTGCGAGATGGCCTAACACTCGTTTCTCCTTCTAGATTCCGTGCGGACGACGTCGATGTTGGAGCCCTTGCTGCCGACCGTCGGCGCGAACGCCTAGCTCTTGGGCGCGATGAAGCGCTGATCGAGTGTGCCGAGGTGTTCAACCCAGCTACGCAGATGCTCACCAACCTGGAGGAAACGCTGTGGCTTCCGTGCGACACCGACCCCTGGCGGCGTTCCCGTGAAGATGACATCGCCGGGGTAGAGAGTCAGCAGCCCTGACAGGTAGGCGACCAGCTCGGGGACCGGATAGATCATCAGCCCTGTCGTGCTGTCCTGGACGATCTCCTGGTCGATCTCGCAGCCGATCCGTAGATTGTCGCGATCCTCGAGCTCGTCCGGCGTCACCAGCGTGGCGCCCAGCGGTGAGAACCCCGGCAGCGACTTGGCCAGGCTCCACTGCGCTGAGTTGCCGTGCAGTTGTAGGGCACGCTCGGAAAGATCTTGTCCGACAGTCAGTCCCGCGACGTAATCCCAGCCGGCTTCGGCCGGTACGTTACGCGCCGTCTTCGAGATCACCGCCACCATCTCGACTTCCCAGTCCACGGTGCCTGGCGGCAATTCCACTTCAGTGACCGGACCCGAGAAGGAGCTGACGAACTTGGTGAACACGATCGGCTTGTCGGGAGCCTCTTCGCCGGCCTCGGCGGCATGCTCACGATAGTTCAGCCCGATGGCGAAACACTGCCGCGGCGACGGGACCGGCGGGCCGGCCTTGTCCGGATCAAAGGGTTCGGTGGCCTCGGTGACCGTCGCCGCCCACGCGCGGAAATCCGCCCATTCTTCGTAGATGGCTTGCGGGTCGGAAGAGAACCTGGCGTCACTGCTCTTTTCAACGTCGACGACACCAGAACCGACCAGCAATTTCAACCGACCATCGACATTGGCGATACGCATGCTTGCTACTCCTTGAATTCTCTACAGTGCCAACACTTCTGGACTGGCCAGCCGCCAAGCCGCCCTGAGCTCGCAGGAGATGCACGGCGATGACGGTGGCCACGGGCTCGCAACGCACCTGCCCGCGCAGCCCATTGCTTGCACGTTACGGTAACATCGCTGATTGCACAATGCATAATCCATAAGTATGTTGGCCCGGGAACGCCTGGTGCCACGCCGGCTTAGCAGCGGCTAGCCGACACGGCGCCGTCCCCTGCTCATCCACCAGACTGCTACCGCTCAGGCGAGGAGATCTTGACTTGCCAAGAGGACTCGAACGCGCCGACCGATCAGCGACCCTCTTGTCCGTCGAAATCAATGTTTTCGCTGTGCGCATCACGCTCGCGCTTTCACATCGCCTCGTTCCCACGGCACTTCGATTCGCGAGGGAGGCAGCACCGATAGCTGAGGCGCCGCGAGCCGGCATGCCTCAATTGGAGGGTTGATCCGCCTGCGTGTGGTGGTGTTGCTCGTAATGCTGACGCAGGAGGTCCTTGCCGTAGTCGTTGCCGTTCGGCGTGCGCACAATCGTGTGGGTGTGGAACGGTTCGGCTTCGTCGTTGTCGAAGAAGATTCCACCGTGGTTGTCGTACTCGATGAGGATGACCGGGCTGTGCAACTTGTAGTAAAACGGCCCGTGCGGATCGTCGCCTCCGATCCAGGCGAACCAAGACTGCGACAACCAGCGGTCCACCTCATCAAATTTGGCCTGGCGCGGCCCGTTGGGAAGCCGCTCCAGATACGGCGCGACGACGTCGCGTAGTCGTGCACGCTGCTGCTCCGATAAGTCCTTTGCCGGCAAGCCTGTATAAGGAATTAGACGATTATCCTGACCCGCTCCGGAGAGGTGTCTTCCATCGATCGGTCCGGCCAAGTCATGCGGTAGGTCTTGCCTCAGAATCGACGGGTACAGCGTCGCTTGAGCGCGTTGGCTCGGCGACAGCGACGCAAAGAAGTCGTATCCGACCGCCCGCTCAGCGGCCAGCACCTCCGTGCCGGCAAAGGAACCCGATTCCGCGAACCACGGCTCGGCTCCCATGAAGGTCGGCGTCAGCACTATCTGCCCGCCGACGAACACGCAGTTGATGTCGAGGTGGTGTCCGGAGAGCTGCCAGCCCCATGGCTGGCTCGTATCGGGCTCACCGAAGATCGTCAGAAAGTACATCCATTCGGTCAGTGTGTCTGCGTAATCGTCGACCAGCTCGCCGCATGTGCGGTTCAGGCGCATCACACCACGAGCCGTCCGAAATCCCGCGTCGCTCAGGCTGCATTCCATCAAACGCATTCCAGCGTTCCTGGCGTCCGAATCGACTTCCTGAAGACAGACTCCGGTAGGCTCCCAGTCGGGGAAGGCATTCGACCATTTCCGCCATGCCGACGAATCCAGGGGATGCAGTGCTGTCGCACGCACGTCACTGGGCAACGACGCCAAGAAGCTGCGAGCAGCCGCCGCCGCCGGCGCGCAGTCGAAGCCATGGTCTGCCAGGGCATACAGGCCGGCAATCACGTCACCGTCGGTGGTTATCCCTCGCCACGGCTGCTCTGCATTCTCCGCAATGGCCGGCAACGGGTAGTCCCCGATGAGTGTCCCCAGCGCGGTCAGATCACCGGACAGGTCCATCCGGCCGGCACGAACCGGAATCAACCCTTTTTGCCGTGGCCCGAAGTGGCGCAACCGTTCTCGCGGCCACGACATCGCCGGGGACGTGCCCTCGACGTCGCCTGCCGCCGTCCTAGTGTCACTCATGGCGTCTCCTCGCCCCGTTGGTCGGATCACCTTGGTCTGCCAGAACGACAATCCGCTGGCACTCGAACGTCATACCGAGGTCTACACACCCTGCCGGATCGGAAATCCGTAGCTCTCCTTGCCGTTTAGGTGGAAGTCGATGCCCACGTCCCAGGGCCGACCCTCCTCAGGCGCCGGGATGATGATCGACAGGTGCTTTTCCGCGACCGCACCGTCGTTGTACTGACGATGGGGCACACCGGCCGGCAGGATCACCAACGTCATCGGACCCACGACGTGCTTCTGCAGCGCGACCTCGATGGTCAACTCCCCGTCGAGAACGAAGTAATACTGGTCGAACTCGTGCACATGGGTACCGGGGCCGCCCTTTCCGGCGTCGACCTCGGCGACGGTGACCACCGCATGATCAGAACCCATCGCCGGCGTGGCCAGTGGTGTCATCCGGAAGCCCGGCATCGGCTCGGTGGCCGCGTCCGGCACGGGAGTCAGGACATATCCCCGACGATTGGTCCGACGTTCGACGGGCACATCATCGGGACTGTCGACCGGGCACATCAGGGGATCGACCGGCCTGGTCTGGGGAACCATCATCTCGAAATGTGATTCCTCGCCGGGCCCGTCGTTCCAGTTGCAGTGTGCCAGCCCGGCGGGAATGAACACCACCGATCCGGGCCCGGCAATGTGCACCTCGTCGCCGAGTCGCACATTGGTCGTGCCCTTGATCATGTAGTAGATCTGGTCGACGTAGTGGTAGTGCAGGCTGGGGCCACACCCGCCCTCGCGGATATGGCTGGCCAACATGAGACCGCTCTCCAGATTGGACAGAATCTGCTGACGGTACCCACGAAATGGCGTGTCGTAGGTCTTTTCCTCGTCCAGCGGACGAATGAACTCCATAGCAGCCATCCAGCTGCCCCCTCACTGTGGTTGTGACACAACGCTTTCAAGCACCACTCGACCTTCAGCTCCAGCCGGCCGCGACGGCAGAGTCGTCATTCGCCCCGCCGCAGTCCGACGTCCTCGCTCGAATGTGCAATGCATTATGCATTAACCTTACAGCAGCCCGTCGGGCAGTTCCACGAAAACCCGAGGGATCGGTGCAATCGCAGGCGCCCTGACAGCCTGGACGAACGAGCGTCCACCGCCCTCTGCACCAGCCAGGAGGTTGTGATGGCCGAACCCACCTTTGCGCTGTACGCGCTGCGTTACGGAATCAATCACGGCTGGGATGCATCACGGTCATACATGCCCACCAGCAACTTCGTTCCGCACGAGCGAGACCATCGCCTCTTCTGTTACTGCTGGGTGGCCCGATCGGCCGACCGCACAGTTCTGATCGATGCCGGCTGCGACGAGATCACCGCCGCAGCCCGGGGGGTGACTTTCGAACGATCGCCGCTGGACTCCCTCACCCTGATGGGCATCGATCCAGCTGACGTCGACGACATCATCCTGACTCACCTGCACTGGGACCACGCCGGTAACCTGTCCTCTTTTCCCAACGCGCGAATCCACCTGCACCCTGAGGAATTCCGGTTTGTGACCGGACCCGCGATGCAACACCGCTACCTGCGTCGGCCGTTCGACACCCGCCAGCTGCAGGACGTCGTCGAGCTCCTCTTCGAAGGGCGGGTGAGCTTCACCGGAAGCGAAGAGGAACTCGCACCAGGACTGAGCATCCACCACGTCGGCGGACATACGCCGGGCACCCAGATCGTCCGTGTGGCAACCAAGCGTGGGTCCGTCGTCCTCGCCTCCGACGCCCGGCATTTCGCACGCAACGACTGCGGATGCGACGCAACCGGGGTTCCTTTTCCCGTCGTCATCAGCGTCGACGATTACTGCTCGGCCTCGGCCACGATCGACCGCATGGCGCCGGGGCCCGATCACATCGTGCTGGGCCACGACCCCGAAACGGCGCTTCGCTACCCCACTCTGGACGGTGATGAACTCATCACCAGGCTCGATGTGGCACCGACGCCCCAGCACAGCGGGGCGTGAATCAGAGCCGAGCCGCCCCGCACATTGACGATTATGCATAATGTCACCTATCGTCGAGGGTTGCATGAGCTGACGGTGGAGCGCCACCACCGAACGCACGAGAAGGGCTACTTCCTTGCGTGGATTCGCATTCCGCGGCGACCGACAGATCGCGCTCCTGACCAAACCCACCCCGGTTTGCGGGCCACGCGAGGTTCTTGTCCGCGTGCGTGCGACTGCTGTCTGCGGATCCGACCTGCACTACTACCGCCAATCCGCGCAAGAACGCCGCGCGGCAGCTGACTTCTATTGTGGCCACGAACCTGTCGGCGTCGTCGCAGCGGTTGGCGCTGACGTCCGAACGGTCTCACTCGGGGACCGGGTCGTGGTGTACCACGTCGGCGGATGCGGACACTGCTCCGCGTGCGACGGTGGCCGGTTCAAGGACTGTCCGCAAGCGCAGCAGCACGTCATGCAGCGCAGTCGCGACGGCGCCAACGCCGAGTTCGTAGTCGTCCATGAGCGCCAAGCGCTGCCGCTGCCCGATTCAGTGAGTTTCGAGGCAGGCGCCGTCCTGGCATGCAGCTTCGGTACGGCGTGGGCCGCGGTCAAGCAGACGAGCGCACCCCCATCGTCACTCGCGGTGTGGGGTCTGGGCCCGGTTGGCCTCAACACCGTGGTGATCGCCAACCTGATGGGGTTGCGGACCGTCGGTATCGACCTGTCTGGCGAGCGACGCGAGGCCGCGGCCGAGCTCGGCTGCGAGGTGGTCGACGGCTCAGAACCGGAGCTTACCGACATACTGCTCGACCGTACCGACGGCGCGGGATTTAATACGGTCATCGAGACGACCGGTGCGACCGCGGTTCACCACCAAGCAGCCACGGTCACACACCGAGGAGGCACGATTGTCCTCGTCGGACTCGGTGCGAACAGCTCGATAGGGCCGACGCGCGAGATCATCCTGCGCGAACTATGCGTAAGGGGCTCATGGATATTCGGCGTCAGAGACTGGCCCGATATCCTCGACTTCGTCCTGCGCAACGACATCGACCTGATGCGGACAGTGGACAGGGTTACGTCCATCGAGCACTTCCGCGACGCCATGTCCGACGCCGATCAAGGCAGCATGGCCAAGATCGTATTCAGCTGGCCACCAAACGGGTTGCCGGACTCCCTGTCGCACGATCCGATGACGAGCCGCACCACCGAACCACCGAATATCAACCTACGGAGCTCGTAATGACGACTTACACCACCAATCTCCTTGATTTCTCTAGCAAATCAGCAATCGTCACCGGCGCCGCATCAGGGATCGGCAGAGCCTGCGCGCGCTTGTTGGCCCACGCTGGCGCTGAGGTGGTCGCGCTCGACGCCGACGCCGCGGGCCTCGAGAAGTCCTACGCAGAAGTCGACAACGTCACGACCGCTGTCGCCGATGTGGCGGACCTATCAAGGGTGCAGGCCGCCGTCGGAACCATGGCGTTTGATGTTGCGCTCAACGCAGCGGGAGTCATGATCCGCAAAGACCTCACCGAGACATCGCCGGACGACTGGAACCGCGTCATCTCGGTCAATCTCACCGGGTACTTCAATGTGCTCAAAGCGATCGCCCCCCACATGCCCGACGGGTCGGCCATTATCCAGATTGCCTCGATCACAGCACATCTCGGATACCGCTATCCGGCCTACAGTGCGACCAAAGGCGCAATCCTCGCGCTCACCCGACAGCTGGCACGAGAGCTGGGCCCGCGCGGCATCCGGGTGAACTCGATCAGCCCCGGCGTCATCGTCACCGGCCTCAACGACACCTATTTCGCCGATCCCGAGCACGCCACACCGACCATTTCTCAGACCCCGCTGTCGCGGCTCGGTGCACCGGAGGACATTGCCAACGTCGCGCTGTTCATGGCCTCTCCGCTGGCGTCGTTCATCACAGGTGAGGACATCCTGGTCGACGGCGGACTCGGAAGCACCGCGCACTTCTGACACCCCGAACGCGTCGACGCGCGCCAACGAATCGAAGGAGTCCCGTGTCCCCCCTGACCTATCCGATGGTGATCGGCAATCACCGCCCGCCGGTCAATCCCGACCGCGCCCTGGAGGTGCGTAGCCCGCTCAGCGGGGACCTGCTCGGCCTGGTTTCCGATGCCACACCGGCCGAGGTCCACGACGCGGTAAGCGCCGCACAGCATGGTTTCGACGAAACGTGGCGGTACGCCACCGGCTCGCAACGTGCCCAACTGATGCACCGCCTCGCCGACCTAATCGACATGCACGCCGATGAACTCGGTGGCCTCGAGACCGCAGACAACGGCAAGCTGTTACGCGAAACGACGATGCAGGCACGGTTTGCGGCGCGCAACTACCGATTCTTCGCCGGTATCGCCGACAAGCTCACCGGACGCACCATCCCGATGGACAATCTGTCGACATTCGACTACACACTGCGCGAACCCGTCGGCGTCGCGGCGCTGATCACCGCATGGAACTCCCCCATGCAGCTTCTCGCGAACAAGCTCGCGCCCGCGCTCGCCGCAGGAAACTGTGTCGTGGTCAAGCCGTCAGAGCTGGCGCCGCGCAGCACCATTCGGTTGGCAGAACTCATTGAAGAGGCAGGCTTCCCGCCCGGAGTCTTCAACGTCATCACGGGCGGACACCAGGCCGGTGCCGCGCTGACTGCTGACGCCCGGTTAGGGCTGATCAGCTTCACCGGAAGCGTTGCCACCGGTCAGGCGATCGCCGCGACCGCCGCCAAGAACCTGGTGCCGGTCACCCTTGAACTCGGTGGAAAATCGCCGAACATCATCTTCGATGATGCCAACCTGGATCGCGCGGTCATCGGTGCGGTGGCGGGAATATTCGCGGCCAGTGGTCAAACCTGCATAGCCGGAAGCCGATTGCTGGTGCAGTCGAACGTCTACGACGAAGTGGTCGAGCATGTCACTGAACGCGCTCGCACCATCCGGGTCGGTGATCCGGCGCTCGACACGACGCAAATGGGTCCGGCAGCCAATATGGCCCAGCACAAGCGAATACTGAGCATGATCGAGGTCGGCCTGTCCTCGGGCGCCAAGCTCGCCTGCGGGGGCGGCGCGGTCCGGGATCCCGAGCTGCCTGACGGCCTGTTCATCGAACCAACTGTGTTCGTTGACGTCGATCCGGCCTCTCGCATCGCGCAGGAGGAAATCTTCGGCCCGGTGTTGTCGATCATCCGATTCGACACCGAAGCCGATGCGATATCGATCGCCAACGGCACCGAATTTGGCCTGGCTGCGGGTATCTGGACCGAGAGCCTCAGTCGCGCGCATCGAGTTGCACGCGAACTTCTCGCCGGCATGGTGTGGGTCAACACCTACCGCTCCAGCGCTGCACAAGCTCCCTTCGGAGGTGTCAAGAAGTCGGGATACGGACGCGAAAGAGGACTTGAGGCAATCGACCCGTACCTGCGGACCAAGAACGTCATGGTTGATCTCTCGGACTCTGTGCGCGACCCGTTCTCGATCCAGACCTAGAAAGGCATATCTCAATGACCAATTCCGCCAATGTCATCGGTCAGTGCGGCCTCGGCAACATGGGCTTCGCCGTCGCCACTCGGTTGGCGACCGCCGGTCCTGTCTTGGCCTACGATCCCAGTGCCGACCGTCGTATCGCCGCCGACGAGATCGACGGTGTCACCAAAACTGACTCCATGGAGTCCTTGCGCGGCCTGTCATCGGTTGTGTTGTCGCTGCCGACGCCCGCGATCTCCTTGACGGTTTGCCGACAGCTCAGCACGATCCTTGACGACGGCGCGCTGGTGATCGAGACCAGCACGGCCACCCCGGCCGATGTCTTGGAATGCGCGGGAGTCCTCAACGCCAAGGGGATTGGGTTGGTGGACGCCGCGATCCTTTCCGGTGTCGGACTGATGGCTGCCGGTAAGTCGACACTGCTGGTCGGCGGTTCGCGCGCCGACCTCGCACGCGCCGAGCACATCCTCGAGGCGCTCGCCCCCAACCGGCAAGTGTTCGGTGAGCTCGGCGCCGGGTCGGCGGCCAAAGTGGTCAACAACGCTGTCGCACACGCCGTCATGGTCGTCCTCGTCGAGGCAATGGCCATGTCCGCAGCGAGCGGGATCGACCTTGGCATGATCGCGCAGATCCTGCAGTCCGACGATGGCGGGCTGGTTCGGCCGCTGACCCACCGTGTGATGGAGCGTGTCGCCAGCGCTGACTTCGATGGCGGCATGCCGATGGAAGCCGCCCGCAAGGACTCCGTGCTCGCCCTGAAGATGGCCCAGCATTACGATCTTCCGCTGTTCGCCATCCAGGGCGCTCACACCGTTTACGAGATCGCCGACCGTACGGGACTTCGACGTTTGGATTACTCGGCTTTGGCGACGCTCTGGGAGGAATGGGCGGGGATTTCACTTTCCTACGCCCAGCCGACTCAGAGGTGAGGCATGGGGCTTCGCACAGGGAGTGATTCCGTGGCCGCCGAGGCCTGGCCGAGCCGCTCGAATCGTTCGGTCCGATCACGCAGACGCGTGGCGGCAGGTATCCGGGAAGCCACCATGACCTCCCGCTGGATCGCCGCGGAAACTCGGATGCTGAACCGGTCTGGTTCCAGGCCGGCGTCCGCAGTGTCGGCGACAATGTGATCGATCGCGCCGCAACGGAGCAGGTCGGCGGCGCGAATACCCTGTCCTGCAACGAGTTCGGCGGCACGCCCCGTTGTCCGATGCAGGATTGCGCTTGCACCTTCGGGAGGCAGCGGACACAGCCATCCGTCGTGCGCCGCGAGGATGCGATCGGCGGGAAGCAATGCCAGTGCTGCACCGCCGGTCCCCTGCCCCAAGAGCACTGACACCGTCGGTACCTCCAGTGAAAGTAGATCGCGGATACATCTTGCGATCTCACCAGCCATCGCACCCTCTTCGGCACGCCGGGACAGTTCTGCGCCGGCGGTGTCGATGACCGTCACCAGCGGCACACCCAGTTCTTCGGCCAGTTGCATCCCCCGTCGCGCCTGCCGAAGCGCTGCAGCGGCGGTGCTGTTCGATCTGCGGTCCTGGCCCACCACGACACAGGACACCTTACCGAATCACGCCAGCGCGACGACCACCGACGGATCGGCCTCACCCGCTCCGGTGCCGTGCAAGAGAACCAACTGTGCTGCAGTATCGAGCAATTCCCGTACACCCGGACGGTTCGGATGCCTGGTGGACAGAACCGACGCCCATGCGGACCCCGCGTGGTTGTCGCTCGGCACGGACGGCACCATCGGACTGTCCATGGTGGGAGAAGGATGCGACACGATGTCGAGAATGCGGGACACGACGTTCGCCAGTTGGTCGGCGCGATATACACCATCGATGAGGCCGCAACTGTACAGGTGTTCGGATGTCTGAACACCCTGCGGGAACGGGGTTCCCGTCAGCGCTTGGTAAACCCGCGGGCCCAGGAACCCGACGAGCGCGCCGGGCTCTGCCAGCACGATGTGCCCCAGCGAAGCCCACGAGGCGAAGACCCCGCCGGTCGTCGGATGACGCAGGTACACCAAGTAGGGCAGCTGCGTCGACTTGAAACGCTCCACCGCCGCGGTGATGCGGATCATCTGCAGAAACGCTGCCGTTCCCTCCTGCATGCGCGTGCCGCCGGAGCAAGGGGCGACCAACAACGGCAGCCGCTCGGTGGTAGCGCGGTGAATTGCCGATGTGATTCGGTCACTGACCGCTGATCCGATGGAGCCGCCGAGAAAGGCGAATTCACTCACCACCATCGCGACCCGATGGCCGTTGATGACCGCGCTCCCGGTCATCACAGATTCGTCGATTCCGGCCCGCGCGGCCGCCAATACCAGCTCAGCGCGATACTCGCAGCCGCTCGCTGCAGGCTCGTCCAACGGCTCGTCCCAAGATCGCCAACTGAGGGGGTCAGTGACCTCGTCGATCAACTGCCGAGCACTGAGACTTGCGGGCCTCGTCATGTCTTGAATGGCTGCGGCGACTCCAGGAGGTCGTTGTGCGCCCCCAGGACGGGCGGCGCCGTGTGCCGCGTGCGGGTGCGCTCGCTGCCGTCGGTGTCGAAGAACCGCAACGGTGGCCCGGGTAACCGGATCGGTCCCAGGGTCTTGTGGTCAACGTCGATCAGCAGGCCCTGCGACAGTGTCTGTTCCCACTCGTAGACCTCAGAAATTGATCGAATTCGCCCGGCCGGCACGCCGATTGCGTCGAGTTTTGCCAGGAGTTCATCAGACGAGTACTGCAGGAAGACCTTCTGGACGAGTTCTCGCACGGCCGCAGCGTTCTCGACGCGTTCCGGATTGGACGCCATGCCGGGTGCCAGGGCATCCAGACCGAAGCCTTCGCAGAGTCGGATCCACAGGTTCTCGCTGCCCACGGCGATCTGCACTGCGCCGTCGGCGGTGTCGAAGAGTCCGTAGGGACAGATTGACGGGTGGTGATTACCTGTGGCCTGGCCGACCTGTTTGGCCACCGTCCACCTAGTTCCCTGAAAGGCGTGCACCCCAACCATCGCAGCCAACAGTGAGGTTCGTACCACCTGCCCCTTTCCGGTGTGCCGGCGCTCATGCAATGCGGCAAGGACGCCGAAGGCGCCGTACATGCCGGCGAGCAGGTCAGCGATGGGCACTCCGACGCGCTGCAGGTCAGCCGCCGAGGATCCGGTGACGGACATGAGACCGCCTTCGCCCTGGGCGATCTGGTCATAGCCAGCACGACATGCCTCTGGGCCGTCGTGGCCGAAACCACTGATTGACAGCACCACCAGACGCTCATTGAGTTCAGCAAGCCGACGCAACGAAAATCCGAGGCGATCCAGCACTCCGGTGCGGAAGTTCTCGATCAAGACATCGGCCGAGCGGAGCAGTCTTTCCAGCGAGTTTCGGCCGTCAGGGGACTTCAGGTCGAGGGTCACCGATTTCTTGTTGCGATTTGCGCAGAGGAAATAGGTGGATTCGCGGCCACCGTCAGACGCGTCCACGAACGGGGGACCCCAACCGCGGGTGTCATCCCCCCCGTTGACGTTCTCCACTTTCACGACTTCAGCACCGAGGTCACCCAACATCATTGCTGCGTGCGGTCCAGCCAAGGCTCGGCTGAGATCTACGACCACTAGCCCGCATAGCGGCCCACGGCTATTCCCCTCAGACCTAGTTCCGCGAACGCCAGCTGTCATCGCCGTGAGTTTTCCTTCGCTGCATCGACTTCCAGGGCGTTCTGATAGATCGCGAGCAGTCGGAATATCCAATGAACGAACTTGGTGTACGGGGCGATCGCAAACGCCACCAGCACCGCGGCTAGGTGAATGACGAGCGTCGTGCCGAAGAGCGCCGTGGTGCGCAGCACCAACACCAAGAGCCCAGTTACATTGAGAATCAACAGCGCCCAGAGGAAGGCGTAGTCAGCCCGCCACATGCTCGAGATGGTCTGGTCGCGTGCGCTACGTCGTTTGATCGCCATGAGCGCGATGCAACCCACCACTTGCATCACTCCGCCGACTGTCCCGCTCACTACGGGAACAGACAGATAGGGATAGGGCGGGTACATGCCTAGGACGTTTTGCTGGAACGCCGCCGCTGTCGTCGACAGCAGTGTCAAGCCGAAGCCATAGACCACCATCTGGTGAAACACACGACGCGCGCGCGACGGCGCATCTTTAGGGTATGCACATCCGTCGTCTGCGCCTGCCTGATGGCGTAGCGTCGCCGCTTGTCCAAGCGCAGTCAACCAAGCCCGCGCATTGAACAGGTGCCGAAACTGACCGTGGGTGAAGCGCCAGTAGTTCAGCGCGGCGCAAAACAGCACGACGACCGCGAATACCGCTGGGGCCGCAGCTACCCCGATGAGCACCCAATGCTCGATGAAGTCGTATGGTGACCCCACCCCAGCCCGGAAGGCCGCGCCGCCGGTGGTGAGAATGCTCAACGCGATCAGCAGGGCGCTCACACCGACAAGCGCGCCAACCATTGCCGCACGGCCACGCAGCCATCGTGGTCGAGGACTCGGCCATACGAACCGTTCATAGGTTTCGTGACGGACCTGAGCGAACAATTCCGGTGGATTGACCGCGAACTCATGCGGCGGCGTGTACATGCAGGCCACGTAGCAATCGCGGCAGTCATGGCAGAGATTTGCAAGGTGGGTGACGTCGGCCGGCGTCAGGTCGACCCGCCGTTCCAGCGCAGGCCAGACCGGACAATAGCCTGCGCAGTAGCGACACGAGTTGCAGATGTTCAGCTGACGCCGGCCTTCTGGGAAGGAGCTGACCGGAGGAATCCCAAGATCAACGGTCGCCATTGAGCGCCGCCTCTCTACCCGCGATGCGTCCCCACACCGTTCCGATGGTCATTCCAAAGCCTGCCATGTATCCAGTTGACAAGATGTTTCCCGACATGATTTCGCCTGCTGCATAGATGTTTTCGAACACCGATCCATCGACCCTTTGGATTCGAGCATCGTCGCGGACCTCGACACCCATGTATGTGAAGGTGATACCGGGACGCATCGCTATTCCGAAGTATGGCGGTGTGTCCAGCGGCAACGCCCAATTCGACTTCGGCGGTGAGATGTCAGTTGTTGCAACACCATCCAAGCCGGCCGGATCGAATCGAGCGCCGGCGTCAGCCGGAACGGCGGCGTTGAAGGCTTTGACCGTGCGGGCGGCCGCGGCGCCGTCGATCCCCATCTGCCTACCGACTTCATCAATGGTCGGTGCGGAGTACGCCCCATACATCGGCGGCAGAAACATGTTCTGCACCTTGGAATCCCAGAAGCTGTAGGCGATCTGATCGGGCTGGCGCGCGATGTTGCCGCCCCAGATCGCGTATCTCTTGGGCCAGACGTCCTCGCCCTCATCGTAGAATCGGTCGCCGTGCTTGTTCAGCACAACACCGAACGGGATCGAGTCCAATCGGGTGGCGATGCCGCCGTCGAACTTCGGGCTTCGCGCATCTACGGCGACCGAGTGAAAGCCACGCTCCTCCCCGGCAGTGGCTGCGCCGACTTCGAGCAGCCGAGCCAGCATGGACCCGTCGTTGGTTTTGGGCCCACGGATGTGGTAGTTGAGCGCGGCATCGCCCCAATACCGGGACAGCCATTCGATATTGGCTTCGAAACCGCCGCTTGCGACGACGACGTTCTTCGCGGTGACGCGGGCGTTGGTCTCGGCGAGATCGACGTTGATTCCGGTGCAACGTGTTCCCTCGAAGTCAAGGCTGTCTACCCGCGCTTCGTAGATGATCTCGATGCCGGCTTGCTCGGCTCGCCGATAGTACGAGTTGATCAATGCCTTGCCGCCGCCGAGGAAGAACGTGTTCGTGCGGCCGAGATGCAACGTTCCGGCGAGCGCCGGTTGGAATCGCGCACCGTGTGCAGTCATCCATGGTAGGACCGACTCCGACTCGCGCACCGTCAGGTCTGCGAGTGCCTCATTGCTCGGTCCACGGCCGACACCACAGAGGTCCTTCCACAATTCACTGCGTGCATAGGCGCCGGTGTTCCACGCACTCGCGTCGTCGTGCACGCAGCGGATGTTTCGCGTGTGTCGGCTGTTGCCGCCGCGGAAGACCGGGTCGGCACGCTCCAGCAGCAAGACCCGAGCGCCGTTTTCCCGCGCTGACAACGCGCTTACCAGTGCGGCATTGCCGCCACCGATGACAACGACGTCCCATGGCCTGGTCAGCAACTCTCGCGCCCTGGTCCCGCCGCCCGGCATGGTCACCTCGTCGTCATTTCAATTCCGTCGGCGGTAGACACCGCCTCTGTGCATGGTACATTATGCATAGTAGATACGCGGTAGTGGTCCTAAGTTCTGCTTCGGCCCACCCCCAACTTCAGCCGATTGGACACCTGAAGTTCAAGCGGCCTCTCGCATCTGCAAATTCGATACCAGAAAGAGGCACAACTCGCATGACGAAAACCTTCCTGATCACAGGCGTGAGCAAGGGATTGGGCCGCGCCTTTTCAGAAGCCGCGCTCGAGGCCGGTCATACCGTCGTTGGAACGGTGCGCAAGCCAGACCAGATTTCAGAATTCGAGGCGCTCAAGCCGGGCAGCGCCCATGGACGACTTCTCGACGTCACCGACTACGACAGCATCCCCAAGATCATCGCCGATGTGGAGTCCTCGATCGGACCGATCGATGTGCTCATCAACAACGCCGGCTATGGGGTGGAGGGGACCTTCGAGGAGACCCCTCCGGACGTCTGGCGTCAGCAGTTCGAGGTCAACGTCTTTGGGCTGGTCGAGGTCACCCGCGCCGTGCTGCCACACATGCGTGCTCGGCGATCCGGCCAGCTCGTGTTCATTTCGTCGATCGGCGGCTTGCGTGCTTTCGCCGGCCTGTCGGCGTACCACGGCACCAAATACGCCGTCGAAGGCATCGCTGACAGCTTGCGTGCCGAGCTCGCCGGCCTGGGTATCCAGGTCATCACTGTGGAGCCGGGATCCTTCCGCACTGATTGGGCCGGCGGCTCGATGACCCGCGTTGAGCGCAGCATTCCCGACTACGCCGAGGTGTTCGATCCCATCCGTGAACGACGTAATGCGATGAACGGTTATCAACTCGGCGATGCCGCAAAGGGCGCCAAGGCCGTCCTCACCATCTTGGAAGAGGCCAATCCGCCCGGTCACTTCCTGATTGGTGCCGACGCGATGCCGCTGGTCATGGAGGCGCGTTCCGCGGTAGACGCTGAATTCGCCGCGTGGGCCGAGCTGTCGGCCGATTGTGCCCATCCGGACGGCATGACCCACATCAAGTCCTGACCGTCTCTGCTTACCCGGACCTGCTTCGGCGGAAGACCTGCTTCTGCCGAAGCAGGTCCGTTGTCTGTATGGAAAAGGTGTATCCGAACGGATTCTGGTCGAACCGGGGCGCAGGCGTGGCCAGGACCAGACCAACTCAACCGTGGGTCAGTTATTGACCATTGGTCAAATTGGCTGTAGCTTCGCCCTCAAAGGTCATCGGAGAGAGCTCAATCGCCCCGGCGGCCGCGACACAGGGAGGACCGCGTATGACCACGCCGACACAAGCAGACGAGTTCTTCAACCCGTTGAATCCCGCCCATATCGCAGATCCCGATGACTACTTGGAAGCCTCTCGTAAGGCCTGCCCCGTCGCTCAGGTCAGCGAGACTCTCTACACGGTCAATTCCGACGAGACGGTGCGACAGGTATTCGGCGACAACGAGAACTTCTCCAGCAAGGGCAACTTCACCATCTACGACGACGACTTCGATCTGCCCTTTCCAGCCGTCAACATCTCCGATCCGCCGGTACACACCGCGCTGCGTGCACGACTGCTGAAGAACCTGTCACCCGCCCGGTTACGCAAGCTGAAACCACGGATTTCCGGCATCGTCGCCGACGCAATCGCATCGCTGCCCGAAGCCGGCCGCGTCGAACTGTATTCCGACTACGTCCGCTACATTCCGACGGCGGCTCTGTATGCGCTGATCGGAATTCCCGAGGGGTCGTGGTCGTACGTCGAGAATCTCTCCGACATCCTGGTGGCGCAGCTGCCGGGTACGCCAGTTCATCTACCCGAGTTCATAGAACTTTCGGGCTTCATCGCAGCCCTCGTTGAGGAGCGCCGCGCAAACGCAGACAACCGAACCGAGGACGTTCTGGATAATCTGTGCTTCGCCGAGCCCGGCGAGTCCGATATGTCCACCACGGAAGTGGTTATCCACACAATTCAGTTGATCGGCGCTGCGACGGACACGACCCGTGCACTGATCACCAATTGCCTGTACCGACTCCTCGAAGACCCCCGTCGGTGGGACGCGGTGCTGGCCGACCGAGCCCTGCTTCCGAAGGCCATTGAGGAATCATTGCGCTTCGACTCGCCGCTCCAGTTCATGGTTCGTACCGTCGCCAGCGACGTCTGCGTCGGCGACATCCCGGTGCCTGCCGGCAAGAAGGTCTATCTCAACATCCAGTCGGCCAATCACGACGAAGCGACCTGGGGCGAGCAATCCCGACAGTTCCAGCTCGACCGGGCAAACGCTTCCGCCCATATTGCTTTCGGCCGCGGAATCCACACGTGTATCGGCGCGCCCGTCGCACGGATCGAAGCGGTCGAAGCCATCGGTGCCCTGCTGGACCGCTATCCCCATATGCGGCTCGCGCCAGATGCGCAGTGGGTGAAATGCCAGGGTGACTTGTTCCGCCGAGTCGAATCACTTCCAGTGCTCTTGAACGGCGGGGCACAGTGATACGGATCGACCTCGATAGGGAGCGGTGCGAAGGTCACGCCATGTGCGAGGCATTCGCACCGGAGTTCTTCTCCGTGGACGACGAGGGGACGCTCACCGTGGTCGCCGAGATCGTGCCAGCGGGCAGCGAAACAACTGTGCACAACGCGGTATCGGCCTGCCCGGTCGCGGCATTAAAGATCACCGCACTGTCCTAATCTATGCACCGCTGCGGGTCTGCATTGGTTTCGACGTCGTAGTTCGAGACTCTGCAGCGCGAGCCTCTCGACGAGTTCGAGCCACTGAAGGCTGCGGAGCACGGAGGCCGTCGAGCAGGTCGATAACCACCGAGCGCGCGAACGAGCGCGACGGTTCGGTACCACGCGCTACCTCTGGCTGCGGCCACAGCACCGTATCGACGACGGTTCCGAAAAGTAGCCACAGCAGCCGTTGGGTGAATTCGGCCCGGCGGTGCGCCGGCACGTCGGGGTGCGCTTCCACGATCGCCGCGATGTGATCGGACCAGTTCTGTCGAAATTCGTTGTGTCGCTGCCTGATGACATCGCCGTCGCGCGTTCCTTCGGCGAACGACACCAAGAGTAAGTTGCCGTGCATCAGCAGCTCTCGCAGGCCGTCGACGACACTTTCCGTCAACGCGTCGACCAACGCCAACCCCGCCAGCCGATCCCGCGCTGCGGCGAGCCTTGATGCTTCGAAATAATCGAACTCGCGAATCAGTACAGCCTCCAACAGCGCGCGCTTCGAGGAGTAGTAGTGATAGAGCGCCTTTGGGGACAGATCCACTCTGTCAGCCACGTCGCTCAGACTGGTGTGTTCGTAACCGGCGCTGGCAAACAGCTCGGCGGCTGCATCCAATATCGATTCGATGCGGGCGTGGCGCCGCCTCAGTTCTGGTGTCGAGCTGTCGCTTTTTCCCATCGATCACCAGCCTAGTCAGGCTGGGCCGACGGTAGACCGCTCCTCGCCAGGTGGCCGACTCGCCAACCCTGGATCAGCGAGCTGACACGGCCCCACGTCCGGCGCTCGCAGATCGGTTCTCAGCTGGACGCCGACGCAGCCCGGAGATTTCGACCGCCGGCGGGTCATAGCGTACGTCGAGTGGTCCGATATCGGCGCCAGGTGGCGCAATCTCGTCGATCTTGTCGAGGATGTCGTTGTCGAGCAGGGTGTCCGCGCCGACCAGCAAGTTCTCGAGATGCTCGATCACGCGTGGCCCGATGATGGCAGCCGTCACGCCGGGATGAGCGAGCACGAATGCAACGGCCATGTTTGGCAACGAGATACCTGCCTCGTTGGCTGGGTCGGTCAGTTGGACCACGACGTCGAGGGTGCGGTCGTCATTCATATGCTTGGGCACCCAGCGCTCGTTCTGACGCGGCGTCTCTGGCCGGTGGTTCTTGCTGTGTTTACCCGACAGCAGGCCCATCGAAAGTGGGCTCCACACCAAGGCACCCATGCCAAATTGCTGGCAGACCGGCAGTACTTCGCGCTCGATACCTCGATTGAGGATGGAGTACGGGGGTTGCTCAGCGCGAAAGCGTGCGAGTTCCTCGTTCGGTGGCGATCCACTGAGCTTCGACAATAGTTGTGGCGGGAAAGTTGGATGATCCGATGGCACGGACCTTGCCTGCCTGCATCAGGTCTGTCAGCGCCGATAGCGTCTCCTCAATGTCCGTGCCAGGGTCAGGATGGTGCATCTGGTACAGGTCAATATGATCGACCTGTAGGCGCCGCAGCGAGTTCTCGACTTCGGCAACGATCCAGCGGCGTGACCCGCCGGCGCAGTTGGGATCCTTGCCCATCGGGCCGCTGAATTTTGTGGCCACTACTACCCCGTCGCGGCACCCCTAGAGAGCCTTGCCCACAATCTCTTCTGACTCACCGTCGGAATAAACATCGGCTGTATCGATGAAGTTTATCCCGCTATCCAACGCGCGGGTGAATGATCCGCACGCAGTCATCGGAGTCGGTGCCACCCGCTGTGCCAAACATCATGGTGCCCAGGCAATAGGCGCTTACCTGAATACCCGTCCGTCCCAGTGGCCGCAGCTTCATTTCCTTGCCCCTCCTCTGAGAGCGCTCGATTCTCTTGGTCTAAGCAGGTTTACGACAGCATGCTCGGTTTCGCTCGGAGCGCGGGGATTAGAACGCCATCGACCATCGCGGTGAGGAAATCCCGATCGAACACCTTTTGCCTAACGTGGCATCGGTAGATCGTCATCGCTGCACGACGTGACATAGGGTGTCGAGTTCGGCAGGAGTAGAGATCTCGCCGCGGTCGACGGCACGCTCGATCAGCCTTCGGTGCGCGGCGACCCAGAGCCCGATCACCGCACGATCAACCGCGGCGGCAATCGCGGGCCGGGTTTTCACCGTGGCGGCCAGATCGCCCGTCATCCTTCGAACTTGCTCACTCTTGTCAATAGACTGCGCGTCGAACAGGCCGAGCAGATCACCCCGCAGTGTGCCGGTGTCCGGCATCCGATCGAGCTCGGCCAGTTTCGGCATTCGCTGAGCGGCGTCGAGAATCAGCTCATCCTTCGACCGCCAGCGGCGGTAGATGGTCGCTTTCCCAGAGTTGGCCCGCACGGCCACCATTTCGACCGTCAAGCCGAGGTAGCCCGTCGCGACGAGCACTTCCAATGCAGCATCGAGAATTTCGGCATCGCGGGTGCGATCGAGGTTGCGGCCCCGTCGGGGCGGCGTAACTACCGTCTCTGCAGCGGGATCATCACCGACCACCAGCCCGGCCTCCTATCCCGCTGTGCGGCGCTGCGACCATCGATTCGAAACTTCGCAGGTCCAGAAGTATTGGGGTTTCACAACCGGCGTCATACCGCCCCACCAAGCATTACCTATTATGCATAATGCGGTGTCGTTTGTGCTTAACATGGTTAGTCTTCGAGGTGGCGCACGCGATCCAGGACTGTTGGTTCACGGGACGGACTCGTATGAGGAGTCGAACGCGACGCACACCTTGGCGCTGCCGACTCAAGCGTGGCGCTACCTAGACGAAAGGAAGCCAGGCTCATGGAGATTGGGATCTTCGGCGGCGCGGACTATCAGAGCCCTCGTATGCCGCACGGATGGCCGCGTCGGCCACGGTTCTGCGAGCCAGACCTCGCCCGCAAGGCGCACGCGGACGCGATGGCGATGTACGAACTGGCCGACGACGTCGGTCTTGACTTCGTCACCGTCTCCGAGCATCACTACGGCGGACCCGGGCTAGAGCCCAACTGTCACGTCACCGCCGCCGCGCTCGCCCCCAGGATGAAGAACGCGCGGATCGCCCTGCTCGGCCCCAACCTACCGATGAACAACCCGGTGCGAATCGCCGAAGAGGTCGCCCAACTCGACCTGCTCACCGACGGCAAGATCTACGGCGTCGCGCTGCTGCGCGGCACGCCGAACGAGGTCATCACCTACTACAACAACCCCGTCGAATCGCGGGCAGTGTGGGAGGAAAGCGTCCAGCTGATCTTGCGCGCGTGGCAAGAACCCGAGCCGTTTGGCTGGGAGGGCGTGCACTACCGCTACCGGACCATCGCCGTCTGGCCGAAGTTTCTTGACGCGGCAGGCCCACGAGTCATGCTGTCGGGCAACAGCCTTGAATCCGTCGATTTCGCGTTGTCGTTGAACACCGACATCGCTATCAGCTACGGCAGCTATGAAACCGTCGCGGGATCCATCGAACGCTTCAACGCCGGAGCGGCGGCCACGGGCCGCACTGTGGGCCCGGCCAACGTTCTGTACCGCAACTTCGTGTACGTCTCCGAAACCGAGGAACGTGCGCGCGAAGAGGCACAACGACACGGCTTCGGGTCGATGGACTTCTTCCGCCCACCCACGAAGGGCGCAGCCGACATCTACCAGTCCACCATCAACAGTGGCTACGCCAAAGCCGGCGCCACCCAGGAAACCCTGGGCAAGGCCCCCGGCAGCTGGGGACTACCCAAATTCATCGGCACACCTGAGCAGGTTTTCGACACCATCCGCGACTACCACGCTCTCGGAGTCGGCGCCATCGACTTCAGCTTCGGCGGCTTCGGCCTACCCACCGAGCTCGCCAAAAGAACCTCGAGCTATTCGCCAAAGAGGTCCTACCCGAAGTACACAAACTACCCACGACCGCCCCGGCCACCGCCGCCGCAGCCGTCTGAATGGGCCCGCCCACCAGGGAGAAAGTGAACCAATGACAGCAACCATGCCAGAACTCCTGGGACCAGAATCCGACGCCGTGACTTCGCCGCTGAACGGGGAATAGATGAAACCAGTCACCGCACTGCCGGACTCTCGTAAAACCTTGTTGGTAGGCAGCATCCCGGCTCCTGATGCCCGTGAAGCAGTCGAACTTGCGTTGAATGAACTGGGCCCCACGCTGATGTGCATACCCGACGGCGAAACCGGGCCGCGCCGCCAATGGGTCACCTCAATCATCACAGGCCTGCGCGAACATCCCGCTTTGGTGCTGAAGCGAGACGGCCGTTGGTCGGACTACAACGACAGGCCCCACTACCGCGTGCGCCGCGGGGCGACACTGGACCCCGATCAGCTGCAGCTGGGCTACGACGAGGCGCTACGGGAATCTCAGCCCGTGCTCAATGGACTGGTATCCAAACACGGATTGAAAGCCGCGGTATACCAGGTCGGCATTGCCTCCGGTTTCGACCTAGCGCTGATGGCCTTCGGTCTCGTCGGCGCGCTGCGTTACCGAAGAGCATTCAACTCGGCAGCCAGCCGCGAAATGCGATCTATCCAAAGCATTGTCGACAACGATGACGACAATGCTGACGACAACGATGTCGACAAAGACGTGGTCTTCCAGCTGGAGGTGCCTGTCGAGCTAGCCACTGTTTCGCGAGCCCCGCGGGCGTTACGTCCGGCAATGGCGCGATGGATGGCCGGCGTCTCGGTTGAGCTGGCGCACATGGCTCCCGGGGGGACGAAGATGGGTATCCACCTGTGCTTCGGCGACCTCAACCACCGCGCGCATCTGAAAGCGGGGGCGACCTGCGCGCCCGCTGTTGAGCTGACCAATGCCATCATTGCGAGGTGGCCGTCGCACACATCGCTGACCTATGTGCACATCCCGCTGGCGGCCGGAGAGGATCCCCCGAGCCTGGCGGAATCCTATTACGCGCCATTGGCGAAACTGTCGCTGCCGACTGACACGCGCTTGGTAGCAGGCTTCGTTCATGAGGCGCTGCCGGCCGATCAACTCCGTGACGTCCTCACGATGGTCGAGTCCGCCGTCGGGCGCCGTGTCGACATCGCCGCCCCCTGCGGGCTTGGACGCCGTGACGCCGCGACGGCGCGCGATCTCATGCGCGTCAGTCGTCTGCTGACGACCGCCTAGCCACCGTCGAGGAACCTACCGACACCGTCATTTCAGCTGATCCGGAGCGACGCGAACCGCTTAAGCAACACAGCGATGGACGTCGGGCCGACAACGACAGGGCGGGGGTCGTTCATTGCGCCGCGCAGATCCGCCTGGCGTTCTCGATGTCGTAGGCGTCGACCGGCCGCAGGTTTCTTGTGGGAGGGCGCCCCGGTAAACCCAAGGCGGTGGCGAATGAGGCTGCTGCCACCCTGTCGACACCTTTGTCTGGCGCGATTGCCTTGAAGCCGTTGCGCTCGTCGAACCAACCCATTGACGTGGATTATGCATAATGTCTTGTCGTTTGTGCTTAACATGGCTAGTCTTCGAGGTGGCGCACGCGATCCAGGACTGTTGGTTCACGGGACGGACTCGTATGAGGAGTCGAACGCGACGCACACCTTGGCGCTGCCGACTCAAGCGTGGCGCTACCTAGACGAAAGGAAGCCAGGCTCATGGAGATTGGGATCTTCGGCGGCGCGGACTATCAGAGCCCTCGTATGCCGCACGGATGGCCGCGTCGGCCACGGTTCTGCGAGCCAGACCTCGCCCGCAAGGCGCACGCGGACGCGATGGCGATGTACGAACTGGCCGACGACGTCGGTCTTGACTTCGTCACCGTCTCCGAGCATCACTACGGCGGACCCGGGCTAGAGCCCAACTGTCACGTCACCGCCGCCGCGCTCGCCCCCAGGATGAAGAACGCGCGGATCGCCCTGCTCGGCCCCAACCTACCGATGAACAACCCGGTGCGAATCGCCGAAGAGGTCGCCCAACTCGACCTGCTCACCGACGGCAAGATCTACGGCGTCGCGCTGCTGCGCGGCACGCCGAACGAGGTCATCACCTACTACAACAACCCCGTCGAATCGCGGGCAGTGTGGGAGGAAAGCGTCCAGCTGATCTTGCGCGCGTGGCAAGAACCCGAGCCGTTTGGCTGGGAGGGCGTGCACTACCGCTACCGGACCATCGCCGTCTGGCCGAAGTTTCTTGACGCGGCAGGCCCACGAGTCATGCTGTCGGGCAACAGCCTTGAATCCGTCGATTTCGCGTTGTCGTTGAACACCGACATCGCTATCAGCTACGGCAGCTATGAAACCGTCGCGGGATCCATCGAACGCTTCAACGCCGGAGCGGCGGCCACGGGCCGCACTGTGGGCCCGGCCAACGTTCTGTACCGCAACTTCGTGTACGTCTCCGAAACCGAGGAACGTGCGCGCGAAGAGGCACAACGACACGGCTTCGGGTCGATGGACTTCTTCCGCCCACCCACGAAGGGCGCAGCCGACATCTACCAGTCCACCATCAACAGTGGCTACGCCAAAGCCGGCGCCACCCAGGAAACCCTGGGCAAGGCCCCCGGCAGCTGGGGACTACCCAAATTCATCGGCACACCTGAGCAGGTTTTCGACACCATCCGCGACTACCACGCTCTCGGAGTCGGCGCCATCGACTTCAGCTTCGGCGGCTTCGGCCTACCCACCGAGCTCGCCAAAAGAACCTCGAGCTATTCGCCAAAGAGGTCCTACCCGAAGTACACAAACTACCCACGACCGCCCCGGCCACCGCCGCCGCAGCCGTCTGAATGGGCCCGCCCACCAGGGAGAAAGTGAACCAATGACAGCAACCATGCCAGAACTCCTGGGCTTCACCGAGCACTCGGTCGACGCCGACGGTTTCACAATTCGCTACTGGGAGCGCGGACAGGGTGAACAACCGCTCGTGGTCATCCACGGTGCCGGAGGCCCCGACGGCAACGGCGGAGGTGCACTGGAACTGCTCGCCGAGAACCATCGGGTGATCGCGGTGGAGCTACCCGGCTTCGGACAATCCGAAACGAACACCCGCACGCAGGACGGGCGCCAGATGGCGGCGACGGTAGCGAGCGCGGTCGCCGCTCTGGGTGTGGAAAAGTACTCCGTCTCAGGCACATCGATGGGCGCGATCGTGGCCTTGTGGATGGCTGCGGACCATCCCGACAACGTCGTTTCGGTCGTGCTGGAGGCGCCCGCCGCGTTCCGCATCTGCACGACGCGGCCGGAGAACATGATGACGGATCGCGCGGTGTTCATCCGGGCATTCCATGCGCGCCCCGAACGCAAGCCGTGGGTTCAGAACTTCACACCCAATGTCCCTGCTGAGTTGTACGCCAAGATCATGGGTCCCGACCGCGATGAAGAACTCGTCACGGCGCTGCAAACACTCGAGATGCCGGTGCTTGCCCTGTTCGGCACCAAGGACCTGGTGATCAATCCAAACGAAGGCCGACTCTACAAAGAGCTGATCACCGATTGCTACTTCCTGCTGGTCTACGACGCCGCCCACGATCTCAAGGGCGACCGGCCGGAAGCGTTCGCCGAGGTTGTCGGTGACTTCCTTACCTACGGGCCCAAATTCCTTGCCAATCACCGAAGTACGGTCATCTGCCCGTAACCCACGGTCATGGTGGATCCGGTCGGCGCCGGATCCACCAGTGGCGGGACCTGCGTCGGCCACGTCCTCGCACGGCGCAGGTCCCGCTCTCCAAATCCGCTGCGGCAGTTGCCGTGCGAAATTCGATACCCGATCACCCCGGAGGCCGATATGGCTGGCATCACCCCGGTGGGTAAGCCACCGCAGCAACACTCCGTCCAGGCCGGTTTCCGTGAGGTGATGGCTGGCGTCTGCACCCCAGTGTCGATCGTCACCGCAATGGCCGACCAACAACCGCACGGCACGACAGTCAGCGCTTTCGCGTCGCTGTCGATGGATCCGCCGATGGTGCTTGTGTCACTCGACCGCGGATCCGAACTGTTGGAGATGATTCGGGCCACCAAACTCTTTGGCCTCAACGTGCTCAGCAGCGCCCAGTCTGCGGAGGCGCTGACGTTCGCCCGCAAGGGTGGTGTCGCCAAGTTCGCCGGTGTGCCATGGGAGGTCGACGGCGGCGTGCCGCGACTGACCGATGTGGCCGGATTCCTGGTCGGGGAAGTCACCGAGTTCGTCGAGGGCGGCGACCACGTCATCGTGCTCGGGCTGGTACTGACGGCCGACTCCGTGCCGATCTCCCCCCTCACCTACCATGGCCGGGTCTTCGGCACCCACGCCGCGCTCGCCGAGGCAGACCGATGACCCGCGTGATGGCTGCCGAAGCAGTCGCCGCGGCGCTGGAAACGTTGGCAGCGGGCGGGATGATCGTCGTGACCGACGACGAAGACCGTGAAAACGAGGGTGACCTCGTCGCGGCCGCCGAGCTCATCACGACCGAGCAGATGGCCTTCCTGGTCCGCCACACCACAGGTATAGTCTGCGCTCCGATGTCGGTGGCGCGCGCCGACGACCTGCGATTGCCGCCGATGGTGGCCGAGAACACCGAGCCGCACAGCACGGCCTTCACCGTTTCGGTCGATATGGTCGGCACCGGCACCGGCGTCGCGGCGGCGGCACGCACCGCAACTGTCCGCGCCTTGGCCGACCCTGCTCTGCGGCCCGACCAGCTCTCCCGGCCCGGCCACATCTTTCCCCTGCGCGCACGGCCCGGCGGAGTTCTCGTCCGTGCCGGACACACCGAGGCCGCCGTCGACCTCTTGTCCCTGGCCGGGCTTTCAGGCGTCGGCGTCATCGGTGAACTCGTCTCCGACGACGGGACCATGCGCACCGGTACCGACCTCAGGCAGTTCGTCGCGGAGCACAACCTGCCCCTGCTGGCCATCGCGGACCTGGTCCGCTACCGACGGGCCACGGAGCGCATGGTCGAGCGGGTTGCCACCTCCACCATGCCCACCGAGTTCGGCGCGTTCCGGGCCGTCGCCTACCGCAACACTCTGGACGGCACCGAGCACCTCGCCCTTGTCCTCGGCAATGTTGCCGCTGCGGGCAGGTCGGCGCGGGGGGCGTTGGTCCGCGTGCACAGCGAATGTCTGACCGGCGACATCCTTGGCTCGCTGCGGTGCGACTGCGGCGCACAGCTCCAGCAGGCATTCAAGGCCATCGCCGCCGAGGGCTGCGGCGCCATCGTCTACCTCCGCGGGCAGGAGGGACGAGGTATCGGACTGGCGCACAAGATCCGTGCCTATGCCCTGCAGGACCAAGGCATGGACACCATCGAAGCCAATACCGCTCAAGGGCTGCCGGTCGATTCACGCCGCTACGGTGTCGGCGCCCAGATACTGGCTGACATCGGGATCCGTCGCATCAGGCTGCTCACGAACAACCCTGCCAAGTACAGCGGCCTCGAAGGTCACGGACTCGAGCTAGCCGAACGCGTCTCGATAGAGACCGTTCCGACGCCGCACAATGTGCGGTATCTGCGCACCAAACACGACAAGATGAACCACAAACTTGATCTAGTACCACCGCCTACGGCGGCCCCGGATGCGTAACTGGTCGGCAGGCAAAGCGGCCCAGTTCTCCCAAATGCTTGTAGACGGTGACCGCTAACTATGCATAATGCCCTCATGGCCACATGGGGCCGCACGGCCGCCAACCGCACCGGCGCTGTCCGCGGCATGCGCCCAGGGGCGCTCATTGCGCCATTGGCTGTGCTCGCCGCCCTCGTCCTTGCCGCGTGCAGCACCACCGGCGCGACATGCGGTGAATCCGCATGCGCAGCACCGATGCGCGTCGCTTACCTCGACACCGTTGCCGCGCTGCCGGTGCTGGTCGCCCGACAGCGCGGGTACTTCGCTGAACACGACCTCGACGTCCAGTTGACCGGTGTGTCCAATCCGCCGACGGCGGTGCAGGCCCTTGGTCGCAGCTTCGACGTCGTTTCGGGAACGGTTACCGACGTCTCGCTGGCGGACGCCCACGGTCGCGATGTCCAGATTTTCGCTGGCGCATACGAGTTCAGCAGCGCCACACCACAATTCGATCTGATCGCGCACAGCGATGTCGGCTTCTACCGGGAACTTGGGGGGTTGAAGATCGGCGCTCCGTCGCTGTCGGGGGCCGTGTACTGGGCGCTGTTGAACAGCCTGGCGCAGGCGGGTCTCACCGCGCGCGATGTCACGATCGTGCAGGTCGCCTTCCCTTACGTCGCCGCGCAGCTTAACGCCGGAGTCGTCGATGCGGCGTTGAGCGTCGCGCCCTTCTCAGCCGGCATCCTGCAGAATCCCGAATATCGATCGCTGGGTGATCCGAACCTCGCCATCCGAGATCCCCTCCTCGTCGGCGTGTGGGCTGCCACGAGCGGGTGGCTGAGTGACAACCCCGGGAAAACCGCGGCTTTCGTCGCGGCGATCGAGCAGGCCCACGGCTGGATAGCCGCCAACGACACAGAGGCCCGGGACACTCTGGTGCGGGGCGCCGGGCTCCCAAGCGCGGCGGCCGGGGCCCTGCGGCTGCTCGGCTGGCGCACCAGGGTCGCACCCGCTGACTTGCAACCCTGGCTAGACCTGCTCGCCTACCTCGACGCCGCCCCCGACGGTCAGCTGCCCGAGGCCGACTCGATGGTGTTCCGGCCATGACAGAAGACACCACGGACGTGGCTGAGCAGAACGCCCGACAATCGGACCATGACCCGCCGATCTTCGAATTGCGCGGGGTGGGCGTCGATTTCGCCACCAAGACCGGGCTCCGTCCGGTTCTGCGCGATCTTTCGTTGAGTGTGGCGGCTGGTGAGTTCGTCAGCATCGTCGGGCGTTCCGGCACGGGCAAGACCACGTTGCTCCGGGTGCTCGGGGGGTTGCTTCGGCCCACGCGGGGCACGATCCTCCTCAACGGCCATGCGGTGACCGGCCCTCCGGCGGACGCGGTCGTCGTCTTCCAGGACTACGCGAACGCGCTGCTGCCCTGGCGCACCGTGCGTCGCAACGTGGCGCTCGGCCTGGAGGGCCGGATGGGTGCCCGACAACGCAACGAACGCGTCGACGAAGCCCTACGCATGGTTGGGTTGGAGGGCCGAGACCTCGATCGACCGCGACACCTGTCCGGCGGAATGCAGCAACGGGTTCAGATCGCCAGGGCGGTGGTGCGCCGGCCCAAGGTGCTACTGATGGATGAGCCGTTCGGCGCGCTGGATGCGATGACGAAGGCGAACTTGCAGGATTCACTCCTGAACCTGGCTCAGCAGACCGGTGCCACGATCCTCTTCATCACCCACGACATCGACGAGGCGATCTACCTCAGTGACCGTGTCGTGCTGCTGGGCGGGCAACAACCAAGCACGATTTCCGAGATCATCACCACCGGCCTGACCCGGCCGCGCCGACAACTGCAGACCCGGGAATCGCCTCGCTTCCTGGAGGCGCGTCATCAGCTGGCCCTGGCGCTCCACGGCGACGAAGACCGATGACCGGGCCGGGCATCCTTGAGGTCGAGCCTCGACGCCGGCGTCGACGGCCTGCCCGCGGAGCGTTCAACTGGCCCGGGTTGGCCGTCCTCGTCGCCCTCGTCGTCATCTGGCAGCTGCTGGCCGACCTAGGAGTCGTCCACAACGATTACCTACCCAGCCCCGTACAGATAGGGCACGGTTTGGTCGAACTCGCCGACCGCGGAGAACTGGCGTCCAGCGTTGCGCACACAGTCTCGGTGGTGGTCGGTGCGCTGCTGATCGCTGCGGTCGTGGGGATCGGCGCGGGTGTCGTCTCCGGCCTGTCTGCCCGGCTCTGGACTTGGTCGGGCGCGACGATCGATATCTTGCGCTCACTGCCCGCCATCGCACTGGTGCCCCTGGCGTTGATGATCTTCGGCCTCTCCGGCACCGCGGAGATGGTGGTGGCGGCGTTCGCCGCTACTTGGCCCATACTCCTCAACACGGCCGGCGGGGTCCGTCAGATACATCCGCTGCTTTACGACGTGGGCCGCACCCTGAGCTTGTCCCGATGGGCGGTGTTCGTCAAAATCGCCCTGCTGGGCGCCACCCCGGCGATTGTCGCGGGACTGCGAATAGGCATGACGGTAAGCCTCCTCGTGACCGTCACCACCGAAATGGTGGGCAATCCCGCAGGCATCGGCTACGGGCTGGTTCGCGCCCAGAACGCCATCCAGCCCGCGTGGATGTACGCCTACGTGGCGGTCGTACTGGTGATCGGGTTGATCCTCAACGCGATGCTGCTTTCCCTGTCCAGACCGATCCGGGCGCGGCCATGATTGCGCGGCCGCCGCTTCGGGGGCTCTCGGTAACGCTGCTGTTGCTCGCACTATGGGAGGTGCTCGGCGACGCGCGGTCGCCCTACTTGCCGCCGCCATCTACGTGGTGGACCGCGCTGCAGGTCATGCACGCCAAAGGTCTTCTCGTTCCTGCTGCTACGGCGACGCTTCAAGTAATGGCGATCTCGGTGATACTGGTGATCGCCGTGGGGACGACGCTCGGCGCGTTGCTCGGCACGTCGCCGCGATTGGAGCGCACGCTGTCTCCGACCATCGAGGTGTTTCGAACGATTCCGCCCCCGACGCTCGTGCCCCTGGCGGTGCTGCTGTTCGGCGCCACCACCGCGACCGCCATCCTGTTGACCACGGTGACGTCAATTTGGGCCGTGGTTTTCAACGCGGGCGCCGCCGCGCGCGCAATCCCACCATCTCGGTTCGACGCTGCGCGCAGCCTGGGCCTGTCGAAGGCGGCCACGGTCCGCAAGGTGGTTCTCCCCAGTCTGGTTCCCGGCGTTTCGCTCGGGTTGCGGGTCGCGGCACCGATCATCATGATCGTGGTGCTGTTGGTCGAGATGCTGAGCTCGCTACCCGGCATGGGCCGCCTGCTGATGGAGTCCCAACAGAACTTCGCGACCGCGCGGGTCTTCGGCGTACTGGCCCTCGTCGGGGCGCTGGGATATCTGCTCAACCTGCTCGTGGGCGCGCTGCAGGAATGTCTAGTCGGGACGTGGCAAGCCGCCGAGTAGACGTCGGGGTTCGGCAACCGGCGAACCAGGGCGGCGGCGAGTGTTGGGTTGTGTCACGCCACAAGGCGGTTTCGCGTGCAACAACCCAACGCTCGGCAGGATCTTCATCCTCCACCGCGGAGCGCAGCTCTCCTGGCCGCTGCTCAGGAGAGATTCTGCCGGGAAATTTCCCCGCCCCACCGAATGTGATCGACCGTACGGGCGGCCGCCTTTTCTCCGCTTCGTTCCGCGCACGCATCCCAGATGGCTTCGTGTTGCTCGTAGATCGTCGCCATCAGATGCTCCCCCTCGATGGCGGCCAGCACCATTTTGTGCACGACGGTGTCGCGGTGGGCCTGTTCGGCGAGGTTCCTGAGCTTGGTGTTGGGGCAGCGGACCAGCAACGCCATGTGGAACTCTGTGTCGAGTTGCAGGCGGCGTTCAAACTGGTTGGCTCCCACCCGCCGATGCTTTTCCATCAGCCGCCGCGCGGCGGCCAGATCCTCGTCGGTCAACAACGGCGCGGACGCTGCGATGCTAGGGCCCTCGAGGAGCTCGAGAACCTCCGATGCCTCGATCACATCGGCCAGCGTGGGCCGAAACACCCGCACCCCGCGGTGCTCGGAAGCTGATACCAGGCCTTGCCGACGGAGTTCGGCGAACGCCTCTCGAACCGGGGTGCTGCTGACCCCGAACTGCGCGGCGACATCGTTTTGCTGCAACCGCGCCCCAGTCGGGATCTCGCCTTTGAGGATCCGCCCCCGCAACGCTTCGGCGATCATTTTCGAGACGGTCCGCGGACCGGTACTGAGATCGGGTTCGCTCATGCTGTGCCGCCGGTCATCCTGTAACCCATGAGAAATCCATCCTAAGACTAAAGCCAACCTTCAAATGTATGCATACGCGATAGCGGCCGGCTGCGCTCGGCGTTCCGTATGTCGCCGTGTCGTCGGGGCGGCGCCAGACCGGGTATGCCGTCTGCGCGGCTCAGTCGGCGCCGGGAGGGCTGGGATCCCCGTATACCGCTACCACCACGGTCCGGTCCAGCATGTTCTCGGTCCACACCCCGATCAGGGAGTACGCGCAATCGGACATGACCGCGTAGTCGGCGGGGTCGTAATACCACTGGCGGATGATCTCGAGGTTGTTCATGGCCAGCGCGGGGTTGATCGCCACCGTCTCGCCTACTTCGCCATGAAATCCAGCGGCGGCCGCACGGTCCTGTGGCGTGGAGCCGTCCGATCCGATGTCGCCTTGGAGAACTCGGTTGTTCAGCACATCGCGGGTGTGCCACTGAGCGGCCAACTGTAGCTGCGGGCTGACCGTCAAGGGGTTGGTGCAGCCCGCCTGACGCTGGACGGTATAGACGTTGGAAACCACACTCCGATTGAGGCGATTGTTGTCGGCGTGCGCAAACGGCACCGCCCACATGGTGGTCGCTATGAGCAGACCAGCCGCGGATACTGTTACCGGCCAGCGCATTTCGGTCGTCATTGCCCTCTCCTCATCGCCCGATTGCCGGATACTGCGCAGTGCTTTGTCGTAGCTGCCAAATTCGCGCGGGGCAGAGCTCGTTGACGGCCTGCGTGATCAAGTAGGACGCGGAGTACTCGTCCGTGAACGCGAAGTCTGCCTTCACATCGGCCACGACGTCGGCGTAGGTGCGACCTCCAGTGACCTTGTCGCAGATGCCCTCTCCGTATCGCAATGCGTCGTCGGCGTCGGCGAAGTTGTAGCCCGGCCGAACAGTCACATTGACCAGGTACGCCGTGGCGTCGGCGCGAGCCGCTGCGGCGCCGAGCAGGCCGCCGGCGGCCGCCGCGGATGCCAGCGCGCCGGCGAGCACCCTCAGATGGGTTCGAACTGCGATACCAGCCATGTCCCATTCACCTTGTCCAGGGTCACCCGCGCGCTCGACGTGGTTTCCGTCGGTGGGTCGCTGCCGATGACGGTCGTCTGATTCACGAAGACCAGTACCACGGCGTGGCTTTCGGTTGCCGACACCGCACCGGCCGCCGGCACGGAGGCGACCGCGGCGATCTGCTTCTGCTTGGCGCCGGGAATCACGATCTCGTTGACCAGGCTGGTATAGGACTCGAGGAACTGTCCGGTCAGCCGGTTGTTGACGGATCCGAGGTCTTCGCCGACCGTGTCGGGCTGATAGGACAGCATCGCGATGGTGGTGTCCTTGGCGGCCTGCACGGATTGCGCTGCGGCGGACTGTGAATCACGAACGGACGTGTTCTGCCACTTGAGATAGCCGGCCGACGCCGTAAGCAGGAACGCCAACGTCGGCAGAACCGCGAACGCGATGGCTCGCCCCAGCCGATTCCGCCTGCTGCCTTGTTGTGCGTCGGCGTCCTCGCTGCTGTCGACCATGGCTGCCGTCCCTCTCTTTCGTTGCTTCGCCGACTCGGCCTCATTGCACGAACTGCACCTCGGATGCTTTGTCGCTGCCGCTGGTCTTGTCGACGACGATGCGCATCCGCCATGTGCGTGGTTCTTGTTCCAGCGCTTTCGGAGTCGAGGTCTTGACCGATAGCGTGACGATCACTTGTGCGCCCCCGGCGTCCGCGGACTCGATGGCCGCCTCGGTGACCGTGCCCTGCGTGGTGGATTGCGCCTGTTTGACCATTTCGATGAACGGCGGGGAACCGTCACGAAACTCGTCGTGAAACTTGCCTGTCGTCGAGTCCAGGATGCGCTGCACGTCGGAATCCACACGCGTGTGATCGATGGTCGTGAGGTTCAGCGCCGTCTGCCGCGCAACCTGAAGGAACGCCGCCCGCTGTTGCTCATCGCGCCGGTCCTGATATGCCCGGTTGCCCAGCCAACCCACAAGCGCGGCCAGCACGAGCACGACCACGGTTCCGGCTATCAACGGCGTCGGCGTGGCCGGCCTGAATACCCTTGGTTTAGTGCGTGATTCACCGCTTGTGCGCGACGGCGGTGCTACTGCTGATGTGTCGGCTTCGGAGCGGTCGGTGTCGACGGTCATACGCATCCCTTTCAGTGACCCCGGGATTCACGGAGCTGTCGGTGGCACCAGCATGCTTTGCCACGTCTGGCCAGACTGAGCGCTCTGGTCGAGATTGCCTTGGGTGTACACCTTCCCGTCCGGACCGATGTAGCGCCCGGTGGCGGGGTCGTATTCGGCGACGGCTATCGGCGGCGGGGCGGCGACGGCGTCTGCCCGCGGCGGCGAGTCAGGAGGCAATTGCGGGACATCCTGTCCGGAGAGCGTCGCGTTGGGATCGCCTTTCCAGTTGTAACCGTCGTTGAGCGGCACATAGTTCTCATCGCTTTCACAGATCTTTACCGTGGGCGCCCGCTTACCCGGTCGGGTCGTGCATGGAATGTTGCGTGCTCCACGGACATTGAGCAAGGAATCCTGGGGGATGCGACAGTAGAGGTCACCCGGTGCCCGTTCGGGTTGGTCCAAACTGCTGGCGGGCCGCATTTGTTGCGGTGGCAGATAACCAGTGTTGCAGGGTGACGGCAAGTTCATGTTCATATTGAAATTCAAACCAAATCCCTTATACGGTGAGGGATTGTCGCGGTCGGCCAGAACAGTCGCTTGTGTGTTGGCGACTGCCAGCGGAAGCAGCACCAGGAGCTGCTCGAGGCTGGCCTGGTAGGTGACCAGCACGGGGGCGATGCTGGTGAGGTTTGCGAGCAGCACGGGGAGGGTCGGACGGAATCGGTCGAGCAATAGCCGGCCTTCTTCGGCTGCCGCGGGACCGTCGCGAAGTATTCCGGCGACATCGTCGTCGTGCGTCTGTAGTTCAGCTGTGATGGCCGCGATGTGCGCCGCCCAGGCCCGTACTGAATCCGACGTTTCCGTCTGGGTGTCCAGCAGCGGAGCGGAGTTGTCGACCAGATTGGTCAAGTCGGCCAGATTCTTTCGGGCATCTATCGCGACGGCAGTCGATCCTTTGACGATCCGCGTGATCTCAGGTCCC
This sequence comes from Mycobacterium deserti, assembly GCF_025345615.1. Lineage (GTDB taxonomy): Bacteria > Actinomycetota > Actinomycetes > Mycobacteriales > Mycobacteriaceae > Mycobacterium > Mycobacterium deserti. The sequence goes on along the minus strand of NZ_JAODWD010000005.1, from coordinate 29,881 downwards.
AGCCCGCCGAAGGCGGTATAGGCCTCGTCGATGACAGTCTGCAGATTGTCGGACGGTATCGCTTGCAAACCACGGTTGGTCGCGTCCAGTAGCGAGTTGATATCTGGGGGAGCTGACGTCTGGTCGCGTCGGATCACATCACCATTCCTCAACGGTGGCGAGTTGTCATTGCGTGGCGACAGATCCATGTATTGCTCGCCGACGGCGGTTTGGCTGTGGACCTCGGCGTCGAGGTTCGAAGGAATCGCCACATTCGAGCGAAGCGACAGCACGGCCTCGACACCGTCGTCGGTGAGCCGGACGTCTCGGACCTGACCGACCTCTGTGCCGCGATAGGTGACATTGGCGCGTGGGTAAAGTCCTCCGGTAGAGGGCAATTCAACAGTTACCTCGTAGTGGCCCGCACCGAACAGCAGATGCGGCAACCGCATGTATCCCAGCGCCATGGCCAGGGCTGCGGCGATGCTGATCGCGGCGAAGACCGCCAACTGGATGCGGGTCCTTCTCCTGATATGCAGTGCTGGCATGTCATGGCCCCTGGTTGAAGTTGTAGGGGACCACCAATGGATTGCCCGCGGTGTAGGGGCTTGGTAGTTGCCCGATCGTGCGACCCCATTGCAGTTCCAGCTCGGTCAGATCGCCCTCGAAACGCGTGCCCGTGAACATCGCCGTGTCGATCCTGCTAAGTGTGAAGTCGAAGATCGTGATCACGTTCGCCAGATCACCCCTGAACCACTTCGGCAGGTTCTCCTTCACCCACGGGAAGGTGGAGAGCACACTCATCGATCGGGTCAGTGCGGAACCAGAGTCAGCCAGCGATTGCAGTACCGGACCCAGTTGATTGAATTCGTTGATCAGACTCTCCTTGGTCTGGTTCACCGAATCAGCTGCCAGTGCACTGAATTTGCCTAGGGTGTCAAAGGCGTCAACGAAGTTCTGGCGCTGATCGCTGAAAACTGCCAACGCTTCGGGAATGGTCTTCAGCGCCTTGTCGAGCACCGGCTTCTGGTGGGCAAGCTGGCTGAGCAATGCATTCGTGCTGTCAGTCGCCGCGATGATGTCGTCGATCTGATCGTTGAGGTAGGTCACGAATGTGTCGACCTGTTGAATGAGGCTGCGCAGCTCGCTTTCTCGACCGGCGAAGGCGGTGTTGAGCGCCTGGGTGATGTCTTGAATCTGACCAATTCCACCACCGTTGAACAGCATTGAAACAGCCGCCAGGGTTCGCTCCACGGTGGGATAGGCACCGCCCGATGACAGCGGGATCAGCGATCCGTTGCTCAGACTGCCCTGTGGGGGAGCATCTTTGGGTCCCGCCAGCTCGATATGCCGGGTCCCCAGCAGGCTGGTCTGGCCGACAGTGGCCGTTGCGTTGGCGGGCAGCCGGACGTCGCCATTGAGGGTCATGGTGACCAACGCGTGCCAGCCTTGTCGCTCGATGTCGGTGACGGTGCCGACCGTGACGTCACCGACCTGGACCCGCGAGTTGCGCTCGATGTTGTCTATGTCGGCGAGCTGGGCCTGAATGGTGAAGGAACCGTCTCCGCGCCCTTCTGTTCCCGGAAGGGGCAGCGAGTTGGCGCCGTGCCAGGCGCATCCGGCGGACACGACGACGACGGCGAGCGACATTGCCGCCATGGGGAATTTGTGGCGGACGATCATGATCCACCTCCGGGCGGCGTCATCATGCCGAGTAACCCGTCGGCGGGGTTGGTCTGCTGCGCTTCGGCGGGCAGGGGCATTGGCGGCGTCGCCTCGGCGGCAAGAGGTGCGTGCGCAGGTGGCAGCCCACCGGCGGGAGATTCACCCGCGCCCGGCGGTGTCGGCCTGTGATCGGGTCGCATCCAGTCCTCGCTGTAGGTCACCTCGTTGGGGCGTGCCATCGCGCCGACGAACGGGTTGACGCCGAGCGGGGGGAAGTTGTATTGCCGGTTCTTGACGATCGGAGCGAGGTACTGGACGCACAGCTTCGCTGACTGTTCGGCGTTCAGCCGCGATGCGGCCTGGATTGCCCCACAGACAAACGCGATCGGGTTGGCCGCCATGTTCATCACCATGGCCCCGGCGATTGCTCCCTTCGCCGGTTGGTAGAGGTTGACGAAGTTCTGAATGGAGTTGGGCGCAATGTGGAGAGTTTGTTCGAGGTCGTCGAGGCTGGCCACCACCGCGCTGCTGATCGACGCGAATTTGTCCGAGGTGGTCCCCAGTGCTTCTCGATTGTCCGCGACGAATTTCGCCACATCGTTGACTACCGCGTTGATGTCGCGCACCGCGTTGCCGACTTCACCGGGATCATTGGCCAACAGTCCCGTCGCGGAGGCGAGCCGCTGGTTCAACTGCCGCATGATGTCTGCGCTGCCTTGAAGCGCAGTGACGAGAATCGACAGGTTCTTCACGGTGCTGAAGACGTCGCTGCTGTGGTCGCCGATCGCCGAAAATGCCTGTGCCATAGCGGTGATCGTCTGCCGCATGTTGGCGCCCTGGCCGCGCAGGTTATCGGCCGCAGTGTTGATGAGGGCGCCGGCGGTGCTGACCCCACCGGGCTCTGTCGGTTGTAATGATTCGGTCAGCTTTTCGAGCTGTGTGCGCAGATCGTCGTACTCCATCGGCACCGCAGTACGGCCCTGCGGGATGACGGTCTGATCGGTCATCACAGGCCCCTGGGTGTAGGCCGGTGTCAGCTGAATCGCGCGGGCAGGTACCAACGACGGCGACAGGATGACCGCCTTCGCCTCGGCGGGCACCTTGTACTTGGCGTCATACCAGAAGCTGATCTTCACCCGCGTGCCTTGGGGTTCGATCTGGTCGATCTCCCCCACCCGGATGCCGAGTATGCGGACGTCGTCGCCGACGTAGATGCCTTTGCTGTTGTCAAAATATGCGATCACATGGGTGCGATTGAGCGGGCCGTCGGTCCCCAGGGCAATGAGCAGCCCTGCTACCAGCATCGCCACCAGCGTCGTGGCCAGTCCAACTCGCAAGCGTCGGGTCATGGTTCTGTCCCCTCGGGCGGTGTGGGCGTAGCAGGTGGCGAGTGAAACACCGGTGACGGCGCCGGCGTGGGTGGCGCCTGCAACTCCGGCGGTGAAGGGGCCGGCGGTCCAGGCGGCGGCCCACCCGGTGGCGGGGCAGGCAGCGGTTCGCGGTACGGATAGCACCCGGGGCCGGGCAGTGGAATGCCAGGTGGTCCGCACTGCCGGTCATTGGGGTTGCCGGTGATCGCGTCCGGCAGGGTCAGATTCGGCGTACCACCTTGTCCAGTACGTGGGTAGGGCACCGGCAGCGCCGGCGTTGCAGGCTGGCCGATCTGAGGATCGGTGCGCTCGGAGGGCAGCAACACATTGGGGTCGAGGCCGAGGTCGGAGAACGCGGCGTCGACGAAGGGCTGTAGCCATTGTCCCGGAGCGATGTTGGCGATGTAGGCCTTGAAGAACGGGCCGCCGGACACGGCTTCGCCGAGTGACATCAGGTAGGAGTTGATTTTGGTGATCGACTCTTGTACCTGCTGTTTGCGGTTGTCGACGGTGGTGAGGACCCCGTTCAGCTTGTCAAAGGCGGGATTCACAGTGTCGCGGTTGTCGTCAATGAACGCCTTGACTTGCTGCGCGAGCGCCGACACGTTGTTCGAGACTTCGTCGAGCGCCGCGCTCTGCTGGAGAAGCTGGGCCAATACTGCGTTGGCGTTGGCGATCAGCCCGGCGACCTGATCGCTGCGCTCGGCCAACACGGCAGTGGCTTTGTTCGCGTTGGCCAAGAGCGTGCGCAGATTCTCGTCGCGCCGGTTGAGGGTGTCGGAGAACCGAGTGACGCCTTCCAACGCAACCTTCAATGCGGGCGGTGTGTCCTTGAACGTCTCGGATAGCACCGACAGCGCTTGCGAGATCTCCTCCGTGTTCAGTCCGCTGATGGTCATCGTCAGATCACCCAGGGCGTCTGGTAACTGGTAGGCGGACTGTGTTCGATCGAGGGGGATCGGCCCCGTCAGGTGACCATCGCCGCGCGGCGTCAACTCCAAGACTTTGGCTCCGAGAACGGTTTTGGTCTTGATCGCGGCCTCGCTGCGATCGCCGAGCCCAACGTCCTGCTGGATGTTGAACGTGACCAGAACCTTCGGTCCATCCAGGCTGAGACTATCGACCTTGCCGACTTCGAGCCCCGAAACCTGCACTGGTGCACCGGGAATCAGGCCGCCTGCTTCAGCGAAGTATGCCGTGTATTCCGTGGTGTCGTCGACAAAGGGCAAGCGATCGTAGTTCAGCGAGATCACTGCGATACCCAGCGTCAACCCGAGCCCGATCGCTCCGATGGCGACAGGATTGCGCTCTGAGAAGGACCTCACTGCGGTGTGCACCGCCCGCTCGCCTGGCCTGCAACCTTGATGTACACCGGTTGCCCTCCTTTGCCGTTGACCTTGAAAAGCAGCTGGCACATGTAGAAGCCGAAGAAGTCGCCGTACATGGCCTGCCTGTTCAGGATTCGGTAGGCGTCGGGCAACGTGGCCAACAAGTTGTCGACGTACTCGTGATCGGCCACGACGATGCCCGCCGTGCGATCGGTCTCCTGGAATACCTTCTTCATCGGCGAACGACCCTGCACTAGCAGATCCGAGATCGAGGCGGCAGCCGCGTTACCGGAGTCCACCGCGTCGCGCAGGTCCTCTTGGCGATCGGCCATCGTCGCCATCAGCTGCACCAACGAGTCGACAGCCTTGGCAAATTCGGTGTTTTGATCTCCCAACGAACCCAGCACGCTGTTGAGGTTGGTGACGACTTGACCGACCAGTCGATCGCGGTCGGCGAGCATGGTCGTCAGGGCAGCTGTCTGTTCGAAGAAGGAATTGATCGTCTGGCCCTGACCTTGGAACGCGTCGATGAGTTGGCTCGACAGCGCGTTGACCTGATTGGGATCCAAGGCGCGAAACAGTGGCTTGAATCCACCGATAAGGGCGTCGAGATCCAGCGGCGGCGACGTGTTCGACAGTGGAATAGTGCCGCCCGGCTGGAGTCGACCACCCCTGCCAGCGCCTTCCTCGAGCGCCAGGTAACGCCCGCCTACCAGGTCGGCGTAGCGGATTACGGCCCTGCTCCCCTGCGTCAGCACCACGGATTCCTCGGTGGTGAACTGAACCGCAACGGTCGAATCCGGCGTTAAGGAAAGCTTCTTGACCTTGCCGACTTCGACGCCCGCGATACGAACGAGTTGGCCCTCCTCCAACCCGGATACGTTTGCGAACTCGGCGAAATACATCGACTCCCGAGCGAAACGCAGTTGTCCGAAGATCGCGACCATCAGCGCCAGGAACACCAAGGCGACCGACGTGAAGATACCCAGTCGCCACAGAACACCCGTCAGACCTGTTCTCATTGCCTACACCCGTTCATTTGCTATGGGCCCGCATTCACCGGGGCGCCATGCGGTGCAGGCGCGGCGGGGGGTAAACCCGGGAACAGCGGTGCGCCATCCGGTCCATACCAGGGTGCGCCGTAGGGCGGCCCGCCCGTATACGCCGGAGCAGGTCCCGGAGCGGGGCCACCGGGGTAGCGGATGCTCGGCGGCTCGGGTACCGCACGCGTGACGGGAAAGTAGTTTGCCCAGCCCGGGAATCCGATGCCCGGGTTTGGTCGCCATTCCACTCCGGTGCCCCATCCGGTATTGGTGATCAATTGGCGCACTGGCCAGTTCGCTCCTACGTCGGGCAACGAACCACATCCGGGTTTTCCGCCCGGGCCGCCCTTGGCAGCCGTAATCGGCAAGTTCCTCGGGTAGTTGTAGGGATCGTTGCCGAACTGGAAGCTGCCCGAGATGGTGCCGGCGTACCCGTTACCGGCGTTGATCTCGCGCCAATGGTATTTGTCCAACAAGACTTGAGAGCCGACCAGCGAACAGGTCAGGACCGGGTTGTACTTGAGCAGTAGCGCGGTGGTGGGTTCTAGGTCGTTGACGGCCTTCACATAGTTGTCCCTATTCGGCCCGAACAGGTCGATCCCCGCTTGTGAAATACCAATGACGTTGACTAGAAACCGATCCAAGTCACGGGCATGGTCGGTGACTGTCGTACTCGTGGTGCTCGCAGCGGCCAAGATTGCAACGATGTCCTGCGCCGCAGCACTGTAGGTGTCGCTGAATCCCTTGAGCGATTGATAGTCCCGCCGGATTGTGTCAGCGCGCGGATTGAGTTCGGACAGCACCTGATCCGCGCTGGTGATGGCCTCCCCCATTCGTGGGCCTTGCCCGCGCAGACCTTCGGAGAATGCGGACAGAATGCTGTTGAGCTTCGCCGGATCAATGTGGTCCAGCAAGTCGAGAAGATTCTCAAACACCGTATTCACCTCGGTGGATACGTTGCGCGAGCGGATTACTGCGCCCGCGGTCAGCCGTTCGGAACTCGGGTTGCTGGGATAGATCAGATCGACGTACTTCACGCCGAATACCGTTGTGGCCCGGATCTGTGCGGAGACGTCGGCTGGAATGTACTGAAGCTGATCTCTGTCGATCACCAGGTCGAGATGTGCGGAGTCTGAGCTGCTGCTGATGTTCTTGACCTCGCCGACTTGAACACCACGCAACTTCACCTTCGCGCCCGGCTCCATGACCAGACCGGCGCGCTCGGACGTCAGCACCACGGGCACCGAGGAATCGAACGTTCCGGTGAAGCGGGACAGCGTGAGAAAGATGAACGCACCTATTGCGGTGATGAGAATCAAAGACCACCAGGCGGGGTGAATCCGGCGATTGGTATCGGTAGTCATCGCGCTAACCCGAGTAGTTGAAATCGCCCGACGGGCCATAGATTGCCAGCGATACGAACAATGTGACAACGACCAGCGCGACCAGTGACGTGCGCACCGCGCGGCCCACGGCTTCACCGACGCCTGCGGGGCCGCCGCTGGCGGTGAACCCGTAGTAGGTGTGCACAAGCATCACGACCAGGCCGACTACAACGGCTTGTAGGAAGGACCACACGAGGTCCATCGGATTGAGGAACGTGTTGAAGTAGTGGTCGTAAACTCCACTGGATTGGCCGTAAACCGTGGTAGTTCCAACTCGTGTCGCGACGTAGGCCATCAGCACCGCGATGGTGTACAGCGGCATCACGACGATGACACCGGCCACCAGCCGGGTCGAACACAGGTAAGGAATTGCCCGAATACCCATCGCCTCCAACGCGTCGATCTCCTCGCTGATCCGCATCGCGCCCAGTTGTGCTGTCGCCCCGGCGCCGATGGTTGCGGCCATCCCGATTCCGGATACCAGCGGCCCGAGGAATCGGGTGTTGAGTAGCGCCGAAATGAATCCGGCGAGCGCGTCGACGCCTACCTCCTGCAGCTGGGGGTACAGCTGGATCGCGATCATCGAACCTGTTGACATCGTGAGGAATGCGATGATGACGACGGCGCCGCCGATCATCGCCAAGGCGCCGACTCCCAGGCTCATCTCAGCGATGAGTTTCAGTAGTTCACTGGGATATCTGAGGACCGCAGTCTTACAACCCGTGATCGTATCGACGTAGAACTGGACCTGCCGTCCCAGGCGATTCCAGCTTGCGGTCGTGTTGGCAGCGAGTCGGCGCGGGCCGGGATGCAGTGTGCTCGGCGCAGAAGATGCCATTAGGTTGCCTTGACTCCGACAGCAGTAGCGAGGACGTCGATGATGAACAGGGCCAAGAACGTGTACACGACAGTCTCGTTGACCGCGTTGCCGACGCCGGCTGGTCCGCCGCCCACGGATATTCCCTTGTAACAGGCGATCAAGCTGCCGGCCATACCGAAGAGCGCCGCCTTGGACAAGCAGATGACGACCTCGGGTATCCCGACGAGCAGCGGCAGGCCGGCTACGAACGCCCCGGGCGTGATGTTCTGTAGGTATACCGAAAAGAAGTACGCCGCTGTGATCCCCACCATCGTGACGATGCCTGCCAACAGTATTGACACCACGGTGGTGGCAAGAATCCGAGGAACCACAAGCGCTTGGATCGGATTGATACCGAGCACGCTGAGCGCGTCCAACTCTTCGCGAATCGCGCGCGAACCGAGATCGGCGCACATCGCGGTCGCGGCGGCTCCCGAGATCACGAGTACTGTCACGATTGGCCCGCCCTGAGTCACCACACCGATGGCTACGCCGGCTCCCGAAAGGTCGGCAGCGCCGAACTCGACAAAGAGAATGTTGAGGACGTACGTACCAAGCACGACAAAGGGGATCGCCATGAAGATTGTCGGCAAGAGCGACACACGGGCCACGAACCACGTTTGAAGCAGAAACTCGCGCCACGCCCACGGCGGTCGAAACATCAGGACGAGTGCATCCAGGGACATCGCGAAGAATCCACCGACGGCCCGGAGAGGCGTCACAGCATAGAACGGTGATGTCATCGTCCGTCCCTGCTGTCGGGGGCATATGGGGTGAGAGCCACGCTGCGCAACCTCCGGTGTGATACCCGCCTCGTTTTCGCGCTGGGTGTGATGCGCGCCTCAAGTTAGCAGTTTTGTCGATTATGCACAACGCATTGCACATTAGCGATCAGTGTGCTGAAATCGGGCCTGGCCCGTCCGCCTAGCTCTGACCGTGTCGACAGCGGACACGCCCTTGCTAGGTGGATGCGACCCATTCCCGCGCGTTACAGCGCACTTGAAGCCACAGGAAGGTGGGACCACCATGCCAATGACGGAGAACCTGACCGAAACGGTCCATCACGCCGAAGTCGTCGGCTCGTTGCAGCGACCGGCACAACTCATTCAGGCGCGGACGGAATTCCGCTCCGGAACGCTGGCTCCGCAGGATTACCAGCGCATCGAGGACGCCGCGGTGGACGAGGCGCTGGCGCTGCAGGAGGAGTCTGGTCTGCAGGTACTCACCGACGGTGAGATGCGACGCGACAACTTCGTGGATTTCTTCATCAGCGGAATGACCGGGCTGAGTATGGAGCCGGCCGCGACGATGACGTTTCACCGCAAAGACGGCGAGGACCGCAAATTCGTCTTCCCGTTCTCGGTGACGGGGCCGGTCAAGGCGCTGGAATGCCCCGGAGTCGCGGAGTTTTCATATGCATCGCAACGGACCGACAGACTTCTCAAGGTTACCCTGCCCAGCCCGATGCTGGCACTGTCCTTCTATGGTCCCGCGTCACGCGACGCCTACCCCGACCCGTTCGACTTCGCGGCCGATGCCGCGTCGGCAGTCCAGCAGTGGATGCGCCAGTTGGCGGCGGCAGGTTGTCGCTACATCCAAATCGACGCACCGGAGATGGCCACGGTATATGTGGACCACAGCGTGCGGGCGCAGTATGAGGCCAACGGCATTTCAACCGACCGCTTTCTGAGCATGGGCACGGAATTGCTCACCGCGTTGGGCTCACTGGATCTGCCAGGAGTACGCAAAGGCATTCACGTGTGCCGAGGTAACGACACCCAGGGGTGGCTGGCGGAGGGCGGCTACGGTCAGTTCACCAAGCAGGTCTTCCGCCGCCTCGACGGTTTCGACGTCTTCCACATGGAATACGACGACGAACGTTCCGGGGACTTCGCGCCGTTGAAGCACCTGCCCGACGACAAGGTCGCCGCGCTGGGAATGGTGTCGACGAAGTGGTCGGTTCTCGAGGATGAAGACGAGCTGGTCGCCCGCATTGAGGACGCGGCCCGATTTCACCCCAAGGAGCAGCTGGCCATCGCGCCGCAGTGCGGCTTCGCCAGTGAAGCCGTCACCGCAGAAGACCGCCGGGTGCTACCGACCACCCAACGCGACAAGCTGCGGTTGGTCGCTTCCGTCGCCGAACGGGTGTGGGGCGCCTGACCATCCTGTCCAACGAGAGTTCTCACGGTCGACGTGCAGCGCGGGACTAATCATTCTCGTGTTGACAGGGAGGATGAGGCCCGTATAGCAATGAGGTCGCTGAGCCGCCCGTGCCGTGTGCCCGGGCTGTATCGGCTGCGTCCAGGAAATAGCTATGAACTGTATTCGGCCCGCGCGCCACAGCGAGGCTGTGGGGCCAATTGTTGCAGCACAGCAACCAGATGAAGTCGCAACCGCCAGGAATACAGTGAGTTGTAGCCGAGACGGGGGGCCGAGACGCGGCCACTGTTGCCTCAGTGCCAGGAATCAACCATACGCACCGGACCCCAGCGCCTCGATCCTGCGGTACGCCCTCGTGGCGACGGCGCTCGAGACGTCGACGACTCGTCCGTCGACGTCAAAAAATTAGCGGGCGTTGCCTCCGGCGGGACGCTTTGGCTTGCAGAAGTCAGCGCAACCACCCAATCGCGCTGTGGAGGATCTGGAGCTCAATTGTCGTCGAAGCGTCGACTTCGGCTATTCGCGCCTGCCTATCGATATTCAACCGTTGTTACCCAAGGGATCCCGCGATCACCCTCTGCGGGCTTCTCAGCGATGCGCGGCCACCTTGCATCACGCGACCGAGGCGCCTGAGCTCCGCAGCGAGCCCGTCGCAGCCTTTCTGCCCTATGACGCTTGGACGGTTGCCGCAGACTTGCAAGCGAGGTTCTCCGATCATTGCCATCAAGCGAACCGACCAGTCGCGACGTCGGCCGGTACAGTCGAATGGGCATTCTCTAACACCGTCGGCGGCGCTGACATTATCGCAGCAACCATGATCAGCACGGCGACACTATCCATATCCGCTTTTCGTATACGGACCAGCCTGATTCGTCCCGGACAACGCTCCCATCCGCGAGACGACCATTCTGAGCGGGACGTAGAACGACGGTTAGAGACTGGTGCCCCATCAAACGCCTCCCGCACAGTCGCATCGTCGCGAATCAGCGCTCTAGCGCACGCCTTATTGCTTGTGTCACTACCGATCAGCTCTCCGTCCACCCACTCCTGATGCCCTCCGTACATTTCAAATACGGCTAGCGAGGCGCACGATCGAGGCTGTGAGATCAGCGGTAGATAGAAGGTTGCATCCTTGCAAGCGAACATATTCGGTCAGTGACATCGACCGCATCGATGAATTGGGCAGTCGGCCCGTTTCGGTACTGAACACGATTCTCGTGCCAGTCGCGTGAAGAGCATGCCCGGTGTACGTATTGACAAGTGTGGCAGGACATGGATTTCGAGTTGTCGGAGGACTATCTGTCACGATTGGTGCTCCTCGGCGCGCGTCGATCTCGCATTTCATCGTGAGGCGCCCGGCGATCTGGCGACCGTTGACCAAGTCGCTACCGCCGAGGTACGGGAGCCAAACCGACACCGCAAGATGATGCGCTCGTAACCATCCAGAACCAGCTGGTGACTCGTATCGCTGGTCCTCCTACCGCATGTGCCTCAGGTGAAATCTTGGGTAGCGGCGAATACGGTGTTTCGCAGGAGCATCGCAATGGTCATGGGACCGACGCCGCCGGGAACGGGTGTCAGCGCCCCGGCGATTTCATTGACACCGCGGTCGACATCACCGCACAAGCCGTCGTCCGTCCGGTGGATTCCCACGTCGATCACGGTGGCGCCGGGCCGCACAGCGTCAGCGCCGATGAGCCGAGGCACTCCTGCCGCGACGACGAGCACGTCCGCTTGACGGCATACGGAGGCCAATTCTCGCGTGCGCGAATGACACACGGTAGCGGTAGCATTGCGCTGTAATAGCAACTGCGCCATGGGTTTACCGACCAGATCAGAACGGCCGACGACCACCGCATGGGCGCCGCCCAGTTCGATACCTGCCTCGTCGAGCAGGACCAGCACCCCAGCGGGGGTACAGGGCCGCAACCCTGGCCGGTTCAATGTCAGCCTTCCCGCGTTGACCTCGGTGAGGCCGTCGACGTCCTTGTCGGGCGGGATCCGGTCGATCAGTGCCACGGCGTCGAGGTGTTTCGGTAGCGGAAGCTGCAACAAGATCCCGTCGACACTCGGCTCAGCCGCCAGTTCGTCGATCACATCGGCCACGGCCGCCTGGGGCACGTCGGCAGGAAGGTGCCGGTGCAGATCCCGCATCCCGGCCGTGACGCACTGCTTGCGTTTGTTGCCGACATAGATTGCGGAGGCGGGGTCGTCGCCGACCAAGATGGTGGCCAGCCCGGGTGACGTGGCCAGAGCACCGACGTCGGCAGCGACTTGTTTGCGTATCCGCTCTGCGACCGCCCTGCCGTCGATCAATGTCGCACTCATATGGCTTGCGCCGCCGCCGGCGCCCGCAACACGGTCAGGATGTCACCCGCGGCTGCCGCGCCGTAGGTCTCCGCGAGCCGACCGACGGCGTCCTCGACATCTAGGCGCCATTCCTGCGTGCCCGCGGTCTCGATCACCAGCGTGGCGATCAGTGAACCGAGTTGGGCGGCACGCTCCCGGGTGAGCCCACTGCCCACCCCCGCGAGGAATCCGGCGCGGAACGCATCACCAACGCCGGTCGGGTCGACGATGTTTCGTGCAGGCACAGCTTGTACGTGAACTTCCGAGCCGTCGCCCGCTACGAGAACACAGCCCTTATTGGACAGCGTCGTGACGCGCAGCTCCACTCGGTCAGCAATGTCGCGCGCGTTCCACTCCGTCTTGCGGGTAAGCAATTCCCACTCGTACTCGTTGCAGAACAAATACTTCGCGCCTCCAACCAGCATCCGGGCGCAGTCCCGGTCCAGCATCGGCAATTGCTGCGAAGGATCGGCAGCGAACGGCACACGGAGGCGACGGGCATCCTCGGTGTGGATGCACATCGCCTCGGGGTCGTTGGCACCGATGACCACCAGGCCGAGTTCACGGGCCTTCGTCACCGAATCGAGTGAGATGCGGGACGCTTCGCTCATCGCCCCGGGATAGAAGGAGGCGAGCTGACACTGGTCGTCATCGGTTGTGCAGGTGAAACGTGCTGTGTGCTCGGTACTGGAAACATGCAGGTGCGAGCAATCAACGCCGTGGCCTTCCAGCCAGGCGCGATATTCGTCGAAGTCGGGGCCGACGGCACCGAGAAGAATCGGGCGCTGGCCCAGCACACCGAGGGCAAAAGATATGTTGGCCGCCACCCCGCCGCGACGGACCACCAGATCGTTGACCAGAAAGCTCAAGGACAATCGGTCGAGGTGGGTGTCGACGAAGTGCTCGGCGAACCGCCCAGGAAACCGCATGAGATGGTCGGTGGCGATGGACCCGGTAACGGCGATCGTTCCAATTGACATGGGGCAGAGCCTTTCTAGAAGACGATGGTGGTTCGGCCGTCGACCAAGACGCGCTCCTCGCAATGCCACTTGACGGCACGCGCGAGGACCGTGCGCTCGATGTCAGCGCCGCGGCGACTGAGTTCAGCACTGGTGGCCCGATGCGAAACGCGCACGACGTCCTGCTCGATGATCGGGCCCTCATCGAGATCCTCAGTGGCGTAATGAGCGGTCGCGCCGATCAATTTCACGCCTCGCTCCTTGGCCCGCTCATACGGTCCTGCGCCGGCGAATGCGGGCAGAAATGAGTGGTGGATATTGATCACCGGTACTCCGATGGTGTCAAGGAATTCGGCAGACAGGATCTGCATGTATCGAGCGAGCACTACGAGATCCACCCGGCCACGTAACAGCTCCAGTTGGCGATGTTCGGCACTCCGCTTGGTTTCCCGGGTCACCGGCACACGTTCGAACGGCACCCCGAACGCGGCCACATCAGCGGCGAGATCGGAATGGTTCGACACCACTTGAACGACTTCCACCGGCAACTCACCACGGCGAGTCCGCCACAGCAGATCCAGCAGGCAATGGTCGTACCGTGACACGAACACGGCCACCCGGGTAACGGCTCCCGCGTCGCGGAATCGGAAGGTGCCGCCAATCGCACTGCCGACCTCTGTCGCGAAATCGCCTGTCAGTTCGGCCAATTGGCTGGTCAGGCAAGGCAAATGGAACTCCACCCGAAGAAAAAACCTACCCCCCACGGGTCCGGTGGAGTACTGATCAGACTGAATGATGTTGGCGCCCCTGCGATGCAGGAACGTGCTTACCTTCGCCACGATTCCAGGGCCGTCCGGGCACGATACGACGAGTCGCCCGACGTCGCTGGCCGACTCCTCTCTGCCCGCGCCGTGGGCGCGGGGCAGCGCAGTAGTAATTGTCATCGAAAAATCCCTAGTACCGGTAGTGGTCCGGCTTGTACGGGCCCTCGACATCGACGCCGATGTACTCGGCCTGCTCCTTGGTGAGCTTGGTCAGCGTGCCGCCCAGCGCCTCGACGTGGATGCGCGCCACCTTTTCGTCGAGGTGCTTGGCCAACCGGTACACCGCGTTGTCGTACTCGTCGTTCTTGGTCCACAGCTCGATCTGCGCGATCACCTGGTTGGAGAAGCTGTTGCTCATCACGAACGACGGGTGCCCCGTCGCATTGCCCAGGTTCAGCAGCCGGCCCTCGCTCAACACGACGATCGACTTGCCGTCATCGAAGATCCACTGGTCGACCTGCGGCTTGATGTTCAGGCGCTTGGCGCCGGACTTCTCGAGCGCGGCCATGTCGATCTCGTTGTCGAAGTGGCCGATGTTGCCCAGAATCGCCTGGTCCTTCATCGCCCGCATGTGCTCGAGGGTGATGATGTCCTTGTTGCCGGTCGAGGTGATGACGATGTCGGCCTCGCCGATGCCCTGCTCGACGGTCACCACATCGAAACCGTCCATCAGCGCCTGCAGCGCGTTGATCGGATCGATCTCGGTGACCGCGACGCGCGCGCCCTGGCCGGCCATCGACTCCGCGCAGCCCTTGCCGACGTCGCCGTAGCCGCAGATCAGCACCTTCTTGCCGCCGATCAGCACGTCGGTGCCGCGGTTGATGCCGTCGATCAGCGAGTGCCGGGTGCCGTACTTGTTGTCGAACTTGCTCTTGGTGACCGAGTCGTTGACGTTGATCGCCGGGAACGGCAGTTCGCCGGCGGCCTCGAACTGGTAGAGCCGCAGCACACCGGTGGTGGTCTCCTCGGTGACGCCCTTGACGGCCTGCGCGATCTTGGTCCACTTGGTCTTGTCGGTCTCGAAGCGCTCCCGCAGCACGCCCAGGAACACCTTCCACTCCGCCGGGTCGTCGTCCTCGGCGGGCGGAACCACGCCCTGCTTCTCGTACTGGGCGCCGCGCAGCACCATCATCGTGGCGTCGCCGCCGTCGTCGAGGATCATGTTCGCCGGCGAGCCCTCCCAGGTGAGCATCTGCTCGGCGGCCCACCAGTACTCCTCGAGCGTCTCGCCCTTCCATGCGAAGACCGGAGTGCCCTTGGGGTCCTCCGGTGTGCCGTTGGGTCCGACGACGACGGCCGCGGCCGCGTGGTCCTGGGTGGAGAAGATGTTGCAGCTCGCCCATCGCACCTCAGCACCGAGGCTCGTCAAGGTCTCGATCAGCACCGCGGTCTGCACGGTCATGTGCAACGACCCCGAGATCCGCGCTCCCTTGAGCGGCTGCACATCGTGGTACTCCTGGCGCAGCGCCATCAGGCCGGGCATCTCGTGCTCGGCGAGCCGGATCTCCTTGCGGCCGAACTCGGCCAGCGACAGGTCGGCCACCTTGAAATCGACGCCATTGCGCACATCGGCAGTCAGGATGGCTGCCGACTGCTGCTCAGTTGTCATCGTCATGCTCGGCCTCCCTTGGCCACAGTGGTTTCGGTCAGATTGGCGGCTTCGCGCAGCGCGGCCGCGCGGTCGGTGCGCTCCCAGGGCAGATCCACGTCGGTACGGCCGAAGTGGCCGTAAGCAGCAGTCGCCGAATAGATGGGTTGATGCAATTCGAGATACGCCCGGAACGCAGCTGGCCGAAGGTCGAAGTGCTCACCGACGAGCTTCTCGATGAGGCGGCGGTCAATCCGCTCGGTGCCGAACGTCTCGACGAGCAGCGACACCGGTCGGGCAACCCCAATTGCGTATGCCACCTGCACTTCGGCGCGTTCGGCAAGACCGGCCGCGACAACATTCTTCGCCACGTAACGAGCCGCATAGGCCGCCGAGCGGTCGACCTTGGACGGATCCTTGCCCGAGAACGCCCCTCCGCCGTGACGGGCGAATCCACCATAGGTGTCGACGATGATCTTTCGACCGGTTAACCCGGCGTCGCCCACTGGCCCACCGATCACGAACCGGCCGGTAGGGTTCACCAGCAAGTCTGCACGTAGCTGATCGGCATCGTAGAAACCAGTGGGCAATTCTGTGGAAATCACCTGATTCCACAGATCCTCCTGGATCTGCTCGGTGGTGACATTCTCTGCGTGCTGCGTCGAGATCAGCACCCGCTCGACGGTGATTGGCACTCCGTCGATATAGCGGACCGACACTTGTGTCTTGCCGTCTGGGCGCAGGTATGGAAGCGTCCCATCCTTGCGCACGCTGGCCAAACGACGGGATAGCCGATGTGCCAGCGCAATTGGCATGGGCATCAGCTCGGGCGTCTCATTGGTGGCGTAGCCGAACATCATGCCCTGGTCGCCGGCGCCGGCCAGGTCGAATTCGTCGACAGAGCTGCCGCTTCGAGTCTCGTGTGCCTGGTCGACGCCCTGCGCGATGTCTGGCGACTGCTTGTCTAGTGCTACCAGCACTGCGCAGTTATGCCCGTCGAAACCGTAGTCACCGTTGTCGTAGCCGATGCGGCTGACCGTGTCCCGCACGATCTGGGTGTAGTCGATTATCTGTGGCGTGGTGATCTCACCCGCCAATACCACCATCCCGGTGGTGATGAGTGTTTCGCATGCCACCCGTGAGTAAGGATCATTTGACAGCGCCGCATCGAGCACGGCGTCAGAGATTGCGTCCGCAATCTTGTCGGGGTGTCCCTCGGTCACCGATTCAGAGGTGAAGAGGAATTCGTGCGCGTCGGATTGCGCCATTCTCATGCTCCTTGGGTCAGTTTTTCAGCGGTGAGGGTTGACTCGGCGATCGATAAGGGGGCCAGCGAACGGCGGACCTCCGCGGTTCCGTTCACCATGGCCGCGAGCTTGCCGCGAGCGACGGCGGTGGATAAGTTGCGAAGTCCGCAGTCCGGATTGATCACCAGTTGCTCGGCGGGTACCAGGTCCAGCGCTGCGCGGATGCGGCTAGCCACCTTTTCCGCGGTCTCTACCTGCTGGCTTTTCACGTCGATGACGCCGAGGCCTATCTTGCGATCCCACCCAAACTTCTCGATGACGGGAAGATCTGCGTATCCCTTGCGTGCGAACTCGAGAACGAGCTGGTCCACCTTGGCCTCGAGCACCGCAGGGAACAGGAAGTCGTAATGTCCTTCCCACGAAGGCCGGGCATAGCGATTGCCATAGCAGACGTGCAGTCCCCAGTTCACACTTACCCCAGCTGTTACGACATTGATTGCAGCGATGGCATTTTCGACCTGGTCGGGGTAACCCGCGAGGAACGGTTCATCGATCTGCAGTAACGAGGCGCCCTTGTCAGCCAACGCGTGGGCAGCAGCGTTGAGCCGGTGCGCGATCGCCACCATCAGATCGTGCTGGTCGACACCGGCGTTGTTCCTTATTCGACTCGCTAGTGAGAACGGTCCGGTGAACGAGAATTTGATGGGCCTGCTGGTCTGCGACAAGATAAAACTGAAATCGTCTGCTAGCCAGATGAATTCTGACCCGTCTGCGGATGGAAGCGGCCGGGACAGGATCACATCGTAGTAATCGAAGTAAAAATCCTTAGCGCGGTGCGCGATCTCCACGCCAGGCAGCCTTGAGAGAAAGTAGTCGATATCATTGTCGCGACGCAGTTCCCCGTCGGAGACGATGTCGATGCCGGCCAGTTCCTGATCTCGCAACGCAGCCTTGATCGCCATTTCGTGCACTTCGGCCAATTGCGTCTCGCTTATCCGGCCGCGGAGGCTATCGGTTTTCAATCGCTCCATCCACTCGGGAACCGGGTAGGAGCCGACCACCGTGGTGGGCAAAATCGGTAGGTGGTAGTCCATATCAATCCCTCAGCTGAGCTGTCATCGTGACGATGTTGCCGCCGCGATGCCGGAACGGCTCCAGGTGGATGTCGAAGCCGCGACGCCGCCCGATGTGCGACAACAGCGGTCCATTGACCCAGTTGACTACGGATCCGTCGTACTTGCCTGGGCCCCGGAACGTTGTGTGGTAGCCATCGACATCGGTTACGAAAAGGTCGTGACAAACCAGCTTGCCGTACGGATGGAGCAAGGTGAGGGTGTCGTCGAAGCTTGCGACGGCCCCGTTGTTGACGTGCATCCGCACATCGGTGCCCGACTCCAACATTGGTCGCAGGACCTCACCTGTCAGCGTCTCGGTGACTTGGTAGGTGTCGAGTCCCTCGAGCGGCACATATCGCTCCTCGAGCCGCAAAGCCCCCCAGATGTCCTGCCAAAAGCGCACGGCTGCATCCAGCCCCGAGAAATTTGCCGGACAAGCGTCCACGAGAAGTCCTGGGCCCAGCCGCAGCAGTTTGTCCACCAAGCCGGGCAGTTTCTCGACGGTGATCGACACCGACTCGGCAAGTTCGGCGGCCTTCTCGTCCGGAAGGTATGCGCGCGTCTGCACCTGATAGGTCCGGCCGCCCAACTGTGCGACTTCGTCGGTGGGGAGGTTGTCATACACATTGGAGATGTAGACGAGAAATACCTTGCCGCGAAGGAAACTCAGCGCCGTTCTTGGCTTAGTCGCGTCGAGCGCGAGCGTGCTTACGCGCTCGCTGTGGTCTGCGACCGTCTCGCGCGCCAGTTCGAGGACGTGTGCGGAGTAGTCGCACATCAGGTAGTGCAGTCGTTCGTAGTACCCTCTGCCATGCCTGACGTCCATCTCGCGGAACTCGTCGAGAAAAACTTTGGCCTGGTTGCCGTTACCGACCCCTAATTCAACGACATAGAGCTCTTCGGGCAGTGCGTTGACCTTATCCAGACGATCCCATATGGCCATCAGTTCGCCAATGAGATCAGCGGCCGCAGTTCGGTTGCGCGCATCGCTTTCGCCGCCCGGCAGGGCCTGCTCGTAACCGCGGCCGGTTGCCTTTTCCCATAGGTCCAGTGCCGACCAGTACAGTGCGTTGAATTGCCATATGCAGCTTCGGCGACCTGCTGTCCACTCCTCGAGATACACTCGATCGGCTTCGTCTCGCAGCAGTGACGACGTCACCTCACTCAGCGGTGAGTCTGGAGCGCGCCGCACATCGACCGCTATTTCGATGTCGCCGCCCGGTGCCCCGTTCGTCCTCGGCACTACATCGAACGAGGAGCTACGCAGTATCGGACGGATCTCCACGACATCGCGAAAGTTGTTGCGGTACTGCACCCAGTCACACACGACACGGACCCTCGACAGGTCGGTCGTGCTCTCGCTCAGGGCGGTGACAACCGGCAACACCGACGCGCCCAGATCAGCCGGCCGCTCGGCGCGCAGACGGCTATGCGGCCGGAAATCAATCAGCATGCCCACCGCCCTCCACGCCGCACGACACCGTCGGGTTCGGCCGCGGTGCGAAACCTGCGCGGTCAAGAATCTCGGGTACGCCGTGCTCGAACCCGAACGCCATGACGTGAACCCCCGCTACACCGGGAATTTCGCAGAGCTGCTGGATCGTTTCGGCACACAACCGCATGCCCTCCTCCCCAACCTTGTCCGCAGGCACACCTCGCAGGCGCCGCTCGATTGCCCGTGGCACGTTCACGCCGGGCACTTCGCTGCGCAAGAACTCGAGCATTCTCAACGACCGGATCGGACCTACCCCGGCCAACACCGCGCACTTCTGCGTGATGCCCATTTCGTGCAGAGACGTGATCCAGCGGACGAAGACATCGAGGTCGAACACATATTGGGTTTGTGCGAATTCAGCCCCGGCGGCCACCTTCTTCGCCAGCCGTTCCGCCCGAAGGGAAACCGGTGGCGCAAAGGGGTTCTCTACTGTCCCGATCATCCATTCCGGCGTTACCGAGACATCCTCGCCAGACATCAAAACGCCGTCGTCTCGAAGCGTGCGCGCAATCCACGTCAGCTGCACGCCGTCGACGTCGAACACCGGTTTGGCCTCCGGATGATCGCCCGCGCGCGGATGATCGCCCGTCAACAGCAGCACGTGCGGGATGCTGAGTGCACCTGCGGCCAGCAGATCGGCCTGCAAGGCCATCCGGTTGCGGTCACGGCACGTCAGCTGCATCACCGGCGATAGACCCTCGCGTTGTGCCAGCACCGACCCGCCCAAGCTCGACATCCGCACTCGTGCACCTTGGTTGTCTGTGACGTTGACTGCGTCGACCCAACCGCGCAGGTAGGCGGCCTTCCGCTTGATCGCGTCTGCATCGGCACCTCGTGGCGGGCCCAGCTCGGCCGTGATGGCGAACCGCCCAGACGACAAGGCGGCTTTCAGGCCGCCGCCGGACATACTGTTGGTCCTCATCGCGCGGCCACCGTGCCGTCTCGTTTCACCATCCGCGGATTCGCGGATGGATCGGCAGCCATCTCGTCGTCACGGCCCTGCCAGTAGTTGATCCAGGAGCTGCGGCCCTGTTCGCGGTGATCGACTGGCCGCTGCAGAAGCGAGAAATCGGCACTGTGTCCGGTCGCCACCGCACGTTCGTAGGCGAGCACCCATACGCACCGCACATCAGGATGCACCTCGCAGCGGCCGTCGGCGGAAACACCTCCACACGGACCGTTTCGCAATTGCTTCGGACAAGTCATGGGGCAGGCGTAGCCAGTTGTCGGTAGCTCACATTGACCGCACATCTGGCAACCGAATAGGCGCTCTTTCGACTTCTTTTCGACCAGGGTGAAGACGCGGTATGCGTTGTCCCGCCGCTCCAGGGCCCGCGCCAGCCAACGATAGAACCGATTTTCGACAAGCACCGAATGAAGGCGGTAGGCCCATCGTGCCGGTATCCGCGGCCGATATGGCTTAGGCCACGAGTACGTCGTCACAGCATCCACTTGACCGCCGTCACTTCCGATTGATGGAGGCTCTTGCTATTACCTCCGTGACGGTATGCGCCGTTCGGCCCGACTACATCGGGCCACAGGACAGTGAATCGGATCATCTTCTTGTACCGGGATGCCCGTCCGACCGCGTTGACTCACAATCGGTGAGTGTTTCTGTGCCTCAGCACAACACCTACCTGCGAGCGGCCATCAGTAGGGCGCGGGCCGTCTGAGGATCGTCGCTCGCGCCAATCACGATGCCGTCTGCCAACGACCGAGCGTGCGTAGCCAGATAGGTAACCAGATAGGTGGCGAGCTGTGTGCCGACATCACGCTGTGCAGTTCCCGCCGCGGCAAGCTCGGCCAGACTCTCCGGCGGGATCGTGACGTCTGGGACTTCATACGCGAGGTACTCAGCCTCAGCGAAGCCACTCAACGCTGACACGGTGGCTAGCACCGGCACCCGGTTCTCGCCGAGCGCGGACACGAGCCGGCGCAGACCCTCCACTTCGTAAACCGCCCGGGTGATCAGGAATTGCGCTCCTGCGGATATCTTTGCGCGTGTTCGTTCGATCTCCGCATCGAGGTCTTCGGCACCGGGGTTGCACCGTGCGCCGATCACGAATTCGGTCTTGGTTGCCAGCGACAGCCCGTGACAATCTCGCCCGGCGTTGAGCCCAGACAGCAATCCGATCAGACCAACGGAATCGACCTCCCAGATGCCGTCAGCGTTGGGATAGTCACCAAGAAGCGGCGGATTCCCTGTCTCGCACAACACTGTTCGGGTGCCCAGTGCATGCGCGCCCAGCAAGTCGGCCTGCAACGACATGATCGTCTTGTCCCAGGTTGTGATGGTGGCGATGGTGCCGATCATGGTCTCTTGCTGCAGGTGTAATGCCAGGCTGGTCGAGGAGAGCTGGGCCTGGGCTCCTTGCACGGCTGACACGAGTACCACGTCGCAGCCGTCGGCCCGCAGCGCACCGGCAGCTTGAATAGCACCGTGTGATGTGCCGTCACCAGGGGGTGTGATCTCCGCTGCGACGACAAAGTCGCGTCCGGCAGAACGCCAGCTCAGACCGGCTGTCGCCGACGGCCGCGTCGGCGGATCATGGGACGGCACCTGCTTGACGCTGGCCGTAAGCGCACGAATGTGCATGGGCGTGGTTCCGCAGCAGCCACCGACCATCGACGCACCGGCTTCAATGCATCGACGGGCGTAG
This sequence comes from Mycobacterium deserti, assembly GCF_025345615.1. Classification (GTDB taxonomy): domain Bacteria; phylum Actinomycetota; class Actinomycetes; order Mycobacteriales; family Mycobacteriaceae; genus Mycobacterium; species Mycobacterium deserti. The sequence continues at coordinate 7,855 of NZ_JAODWD010000005.1, read as the reverse complement.
CGCACAAAGTAGTCATGGTCGAGGGCGTACTCGAACCGGCGGTCCGGGAGGCGCCGCGGCAGACCTGCATTCGGCTGGGCGCTGATCGGTAGCGTGCCCCACCGACGCAACTCTCTGACGATGTCGTGCATCCGTTGCGGGCCTACTGTGCAGTTGGCACCCAGACCCGCGACGGGCAATTCCGACAACGCCACCGCGACGTCACGCGGTGTATCTCCTCCCGGTGTCTTTCCCTCGGTGGTGAAAGTCGCCTGCGCCACGATAGGCAGATCGGTGATGCCAGCTGCTGTGTGCACCGCTTCCACCAGCTCGGCCAGAAAGCCGAACGTCTCCAAGACGAGGACGTCGACACGTGCTTCGACAAGAGCGCAGATCTGCTCGGCTATGACGTCTTTTCGTTCGACATCCGGAATGCGCGGCCGTTGCGCAGCGCTCACCGCGGGGCCGATCGATCCGCCGACGAAAACTTGCCTGTCCGTAGCATTCGCGGCGTCACGCGCGATTTGCACACCTGCGCGGTTGATTTCAACGACGTTGTCCGAAGCACCGTGCTCGGCCAACCGCAATCGGCCTGCGCCGAATGTATTTGTCAGTATCAGGTCAACGCCGGCATCGACATAGGTGTCGTGAACCGTCTTTACCGCGTCCGGCTTGGACACGTTCAACTCGGGCAACGCGCGGTCCAGTGAATTGCCCGCCGCGTGCAGCATGGTGGCCATCGCCCCGTCACACACCACCAGCCGCTGATTCAGGGCGTCCAGAAAGGCGGTCACGAGATCGCCTCTTCCAGGTCGACCATATCGAGGATCTCGAGCGCGACTTGGGCCATCAGACGGTCCCGATAGTTGCGCAAGTCCAACGAACTCATCTCCTCTATGCGCCGAATCCGGTAGATCACGGTGTTGCGGTGCATGTGAAGTTCTCGTGCGACAGCCTGCGGGCTGTTGTTCGCTCGGAAGTAGCGGGCCAAGGTCGACAGGTACTCCGTCGTGGTGCCGTTGCCGTGCACCAGCAGATCGCCGAACACCTGGCGTGCGAACGCCCGTAGTTGTGTCCTGGAGGCGACCTGCAGCAGTAGACGGTGAATGCCCAATTGTTCCACGGCAAGGGATGTGCCGACATGACCCGTGCGACAGACGATGTCAACGGTGCGGCGCGCGTCGTCATAGGACCGTGCGATTTCGGTTGAGGAGCTACACATTCCGCCGACCCCGGCGTTGATCGGTGCGGCGCCGAATGTTTCGCTCATCCGGCCGATGCACCGTTCAGCAAGCCGCAACGCGCGCTGCGTCGCGTCGTCCTGCTCGGGCAGTACCACCACCACCTCGCGGCCGCGCAGCGCGGTGATCGCGTCTGGTGCTTGGGTATTGAAGAATCGAGCGACGGCCGCGGGCAGCCGTGCGGCGTCCTCGCCGTCGGATGCATCGACCACCACCACTGAGACGACCCGATGCTTACGGTGTTCGTCATAGCCGAGGTGAGCCGCCCAGCGACGCACCTCGTCGGCATCGCTGCCCGCTCCGGCAAGCAGGCCCTCGATGAGGTCGCCGCGTGCCTGGGTCGCGGCCGCGGCGAGCACCCGCGCGCGCCCCAGAATGACCCCGCATATCGTGGCCGCGTGTTCGCTGAGCAGCAGCCTCAGGTCCTCACCTGAGCCGAAATCGCCGACGTCGAGGGTCAGCAGAAAGGCAGGTACGGTGTCACCGACAGGTACCGGCGCCACGATGATGGGTTCGACCCCGGCCACGCCGGGAATGCGCAGTGCCCTCCGCGTCGGAGCGGCGACGGCGAGGACCTGGGCCAGGCGGGTACGCCGGGCGGGATCACTGAAGTACCGTGCAGCGTCGGACTCGGATCCGCCCGAGGCCGCCAGCAGGGTCAGCTGGTCATCGACCACGGCGACCGCGGTGTCGATGCGTTCGGCGACGAACTCGGCGACGGATTCGAGGCCGGCGTCCTGCACGGCGAGGCTGGACAGATGCTGGAGCGCCGCGACGAGTCGCCTCAATTCAGCATTCTCCCTGCCGATCTCATCACTAGCAGCCAAACCCGAGATCACCAGCGGAGCCTTGTCAGCTGTGTTCGGTGACCGAACGGTGCGGCGACGCACGGGAGCGTCGCCGTTCCCGAAATGAAAGACCGCTGCTGACCGGAACCATCGACGCCATCGATTAGCATCTGCGTATGGCGACCACCCGCGTCGATCTCAGGAGGATCGACCTGAACCTGTTGGTGGCGTTCGAGGCGTTGGTCGCCGAACGCGGAGTCACCCGTGCCGCAACCCGGCTTGGCGTTGGGCAATCGGCGATGAGTTCCACTCTCGCGCGTCTGCGCAAGCTGCTCGATGACCCGGTGCTGGTGCGCGACGGGCGCAAACTCGTCGCGACGCCCCTGGCCGAGTCGTTGCTCGAACCCGTGCGCGCCATCTTGCTGGACATCGAGGAGGTGCTGGCGCAGCGGGACGCCTTCACGCCGGCCACCGACGCCCGTACGTTCTCGATTTTGGTGATGAGCTACCACCTGACGTACACGTATTTGCATCCGCTGCTGGCACGTCTGGATGTCGAAGCGCCGCGGGTGCGGTTGCACATCGAGCCGGTTTCCGACGACTTCGCTGAGCGTCTCGCGCGCCACGAGATCGATTTGTTGATCGTGCCGCGGGAGGCCTGCCCGGAGCACCGGGTGTTGCCGCACCGTGTCCTGTTCAGTGACCGCTACGTCGTCGCGGCCGACCGAGACCATCCAGAGATCGGTGATGAGATCACCTACGAGCAGTTCTGCACGCTGCCCTATCTGGCGACGTGGTCGGGCCATCAACGATCGCCGGTTGAGAATCAGCTCGACCTGCTGGGAGTTCCCCGAAACGTGGAGGTGATCACCGAGTTCGGCATCGCGTCGTTCTTGCTTCGTGGCACCCGAATGATCACCGTCCTGCACGAACGGCTCGCCAATTCGCTTGTCGACCTGGCCAACCTGAAGCTTCTCGAGCCGCCGATCGAGGGTCTGCGTCCCACCACCGAATTGATGGTCTGGACGAAGCGAACCGACGGCGACGCCGCCCATCGGTGGTTGCGCCAGCGCCTGACCGATTTGGCGGCCGAGCTCACGGCCGCGAACTGAGACTGTAACTTTCACACTCAGGCTCCGCTCCCGACGGTGACACGGGCGACGCCGCCCCTGTGAGGCTACGAAAATGCGCACATTAGCGGAAGCAATGATTTTCGATACGTCCCATTGATTCGACCAATAGAGGCCGTCAACGGCATCTATTGAGAACGACAATGCGAGCAATCGATTTCGTCCGTTTCTCTTGATGCGGTGGCCGTTCTAGCGTTTAACGTCAGGACGTCCCACGCCGCCAACGTGTGCCCCGGCCCCTTTGCCCGCATCTCCGTCGGTGTCACGGTGATTCGGTAGCAATGTTGTTTCGCAGGAGGCTCGCGGTGGTGGATCTCAAGCGAATGGATCTCAACCTGCTGGTGGCCTTCGATGCGTTGATGACCGACCGCAGCGTGACGAAGGCTGCAGAGCGCCTCAACATCGGCCAATCGGCAATGAGTTCGACGCTGGGCCGATTGCGCAAGCTCTTGGGTGATCCGATTCTCGTACGCGAAGGCCGCACGATGGTGTCTACGCCGCTGTCCGAATCACTCGTCGAGCCAGTGCGGGATGCACTGTCACGCATCGAATTACTGTTCCAGCATCGCGGCTTCGATCCGGCGACCGACCAACGGACGTTCTCAATCATTGCCACCGACCGGACGACCCTGACATTTCTGCACCCACTGATCAACGGACTTCACCGCGAGGCCCCTAACGTGAGGCTGCAAATCACGCCGCCCAGCACGGATTACGCCACGAGACTGCAACGCGGCGAGGCCGACGTGATGATCATTCCCCGCGAGGTTTTCGCTGAGCACCGCCGATTTCCGCATGCGGTCCTCTACCAAGACCGGTTCGTGTGCGCCGTGGACGCGGCCAATACCGAAGTGGGTGAGTCAATCACCCTCGAGCAGTTCAGTACCCTGCCCTATCTGGCAACGGACGCCCCTGGAGCTCCGTCGCTGGCCGAACTGCAGCTGGACTTCCTCGGCGTCGCCCGCAACACACACGTCACCGCCGGGTTCGGTCTGGCCAACTGGCTGATCCGGGACGGTGCACTGATCACGTTGATCCACGAAAGACTCGCGCGCGTCATCGATTTCGACAACAGCTTGCGTCTCCTTGACCCACCGATAGAACTTCAACCCATCACCGAGATCCTGGTGTGGACCCCCCGAAGCGACCGAGACCCGGGCAACCGCTGGCTGCGCGACCGCCTGCTTCAACTCGCAGCAGATCAGCCGTAACTGGGCTGAGAGCGGTTATGCGCTCATGAGTGCGCGATTGAACATACCCTGATCCGCGATCACGCTCTGACCGGTCATGATCTTGTTGTGCCGCGACGCGAGAAAGGCATAGACCGGTGCGTAGTCCTCAGGCTCGCACATCTGACTGAGCGGAATGAGCCGCTCGAATGCGCTGGCCATGTCCTCGACCGGAACCTGCGACTGATCCCACCCGTCCATGCCGAGCGCAGCCGGCCCGCGCAGCCTGCTGTTCGCAAAGGTCAGCGGGGCCACGCCGTTGACCCGGATCCGTGGCGCCAGTTCGAAACCGAGCTGGTTGACCAGACTGCTCACGGCGCCCTTGGAAGCGGTGTAGGTCGGTCCGCCACCATCGGCGGCATAGGCAGCCGTCGAGGTCGTCAGCACGATTGCACCGCCGGATTGGTCGAGCAGATCGACGAACACCTTGGTAGCCAGCATGTTTCCCAACACGTTGATGTGAAAGATTTCGTCAAACAGCGCCGGCATCTTGTCGAGCGGCGTGTCGTGCAGCGAGACGTTACCGTCGAAGACGCCCACACATCCGACGAGCGCGTCGAGCCTGCCGAACCTTTCCAACAGCACTGAACGACAGCGCTCGAGGTCGCCGATGACGGTCACATCGCCCTGCACCGCGAGTACGTCATCACCGAATTCGGTCTGCAACTCTTCAACCTTGCTCGCCGATACCTCCAGCACCGCAACCTCTGCGCCCTCGTTGCGGAAACTGCGCACCAAGCCGCGGCCGAGGCCGGAGCCGCCGCCAAGGACAAGCACCACATGATTCTCGAGCATCGACACCGCTTCCCTTCGTTGAAATGGGCGCTGCCATCAGTCCGTCGACGGAGCAGCCGAGGTTTCTGTCAGCCCGGCAACTTCGAGAGCTTCGGTGATCCCGGCGTTGCGCTGCAAAAGCTCTCGATACCCAGCCAGCAGACGTTCTCGACCACACGCCGCGACACCGTGCAGCGTCGCGCCATCGGTGAACAGGGCCAGAAAGTCGCCGTTGAGGTCGCCGTCGACGACAATCGTTTCGTCCCCCGGCCGCCACCGGCCGTAGCAGCAGTACTTGCGGCTGTACTGTGTCGTCCAAAAATATGGCACTGCCGCAAAGGGTTTGTGCTCTTCGCGCAGCAGGTTGTGGGCGACAAGCCGCCCCGCACCGATGGCGTCCATCCAGTGACCTCCGTGCGCATGCGGGCCGCTGTTCCGCCAACGCGCGACGTCGCCGGCGGCGAAGACATCCGGCACCGATGACCGCCCGTCGGGATCACACAAGACGCCGTGATCGACAGCCACGCCGGAGCGTGCCAGCCAGTCGGTATTGGGCTCAATTCCGACGCCGGCGACCACATGGGCAGCGCGGTACGTCTGCCCGTCAGCGGTGCGGATGGTGTAGGAGCCGGGTTGGCCACTGACTTCGACTACTTCACTGTTGGTGTACATCGCGACACCGTGGTCGGCATGCGCGTGGTGCACCGCCTGCGCCACCTCGGCTCCGAGCACGCGGCTCAAAGGCAAGCCGCTGCGTCCGAACACCGAAACCTGCACACCGCGCGGTTGAAGTGCGGCGGCGATCTCCAAGCCGATGAAGCCCAGGCCGATCACCGCAATGTCATCAAAGACTCTGGCCGCCAGACGCAACGCAGCCAGATCGGCGGCCGTGCGCAACACCGGGAGGATGTCGCCCTGCGGAGTGCGCATTCGCCGCGCCCGCGCGCCACTCGCGATGACGACCGCGTCGTAAGGAAGCGGTTCACCATCGCTGGTGATCACATAGCGCCGATCGATATCCAGACCGACAGCGGCCTGGCCCAACCGGAGATCGAGATCATAAGCCGCATAGTGGGATTCCGCGCGCAGCGCGCCCAGCGGTAGATCCTCCTCTGCTTCGAGCAGACCCTTTGACAGCGCGGGCCGATCGTAAGGCGCGAACGACTCGGCGGACAGAATCGTGATCGCTCCGTCGTAACCGTTGGCGCGCAACCCATCCGCGGCGGCGAGCCCGGCGGCAGATGCGCCGACTACCACGACATTGCGTAGGACTCGCACGTCAGCGGTCCTCCGCAGCCCCGTCTACGCCTGTCGGCGCCAACGAGAGGACAGTCACAGGAATATCCCCAAGTTCGGTGTGGCCAGGGTAGTTTCGGTGAGAATGATTTCGCGTGACAGCAGCTGCGGGCCCGAACCACCGAACTTGATCCGGTCGTACCGGCGGGCCGGGATGAGGTCGAAATGCTGGTCGATGCCCCGTTGGCGGTAGACCAGCAATGCGCTGGCCACGTCGACGACATCGCCGTCCACACCTGTGATCTCGACGCTGCCGACCACGCGCAATGTGCGCGACGGTGGTACTTCGGAGTAGGCATGACCGGTGTTGAGTCGCTCAACACGCTTTATGACATGAATCTTTTCGTCCCTCACACGAAAGCCGGTGCGGCTGATTTCCTTTGACCGCGGCTCGGTGGCTTGCCGTACAGGTATGACGTACGAAAGGTCGTCGTGGAGCAGTTCCAGCCACTCCACTTCGCGGCCCTCATCGAGCAGGCGGGCTTCCTTGTTCAGGAACTGGGTCACCTTGGTGAGGAGTTCGGAGGTTACGACGTCGTTGTTGATGGTTGTGGTCATCTCAGTTCACCGCGCTTGTCACTAGTGCCGGGACCTTCCCGCGCATCCCATGTAGCCATTCCCGGTAGAAGGCCAGCTGATTGTGCTCACCGAAGCCGGTCCGGCGATGTATTCCGGGCCCGGTCCAGGTCGGATCCGGCGCCTGGTCGACCGAGGAGTTCTTGCCCTGCTGGAAGTGCAACTTCAACGCTGTCTTCTTCGCCCAGGGGCTGGCCGCGGCCCGCGCGGGCCCCTCCCATGCCACGGTGTCGTCCTGCTCGAAGATTCCTCCGGAGCCGAAGTTGTACTGGGAGATGTCGTATTGGCGCTGCACGTCTTCGTCAGCTCGGAACTTCCAATCCAATACCCAACTCCACAGCTCGATCTCGCCCGGCGCGACCGGTTGCCATTGCCGGAAACTGGTCATCACCTCCATGGCACCCCCCGGCTTGGAAACCGCGAAGATGCGAATGAAGCTGAAGTTCGGGAAAATCGTCCCCACCGTCGGTACGCCGCTGTTGAGGACATACGTCTGCGCCTCGTCCATGCCAGAGAGATCGAATTTTTCTTTGATGTGCGGCGGGTAACCCCAGAGGACGAAGCCCGGAATGACGCTGGCCCAGTCATGGCCCATGAAGCTGTGGCCGTTCTCGAACTCATAAGCGCGGCCCAATTCACAGTTGTCGTCAAACGCCGCGACGAGGCCGACTTCGTGCACACTCTGGTGCAGGCTCGAGAGGTGGTAGAGGTCGCCGGAGAAGTTCTCCGACGCCACCTTCCAGTCCGTTTTGACTCGGTAGCGGTCTGGGGGTGCGACCACGCGCATGCCGTCGGGGTGCAGTCCGGCGATGAGGTCGAGCATCCATCCGGCGCCGCCGAGG
>NZ_JAODWD010000004.1 GCF_025345615.1 Mycobacterium deserti | reverse complement strand
ATGAACATCGTGCAGGCCGCGGCGGATCTGTTGTGGTCCAAGCCGATCAAGGAATACCCAGGCCTGAAGATCGCCTTATCCGAAGGCGGCACCGGATGGATACCGTATTTCCTGGAGCGCGTGGATCGCACCTACGAGATGCACTCCACGTGGACCGGTCAGGACTTCGGCGACAAGGTGCCCAGCGAGGTGTTCCGCGATCACTTCCTGACCTGCTTCATCGCCGACCCGGTCGGAGTCGCGGTGCGCAACGAGATCGGCGTTGACAACATCTGCTGGGAGGCCGACTACCCGCACAGCGACTCGATGTGGCCCGGGGCGCCCGAGCAACTCGACGAGGTGCTCAAGGCCAACAACGTGCCCGACGTCGAGATCAACAAGATGACCTACCAGAACGCCATGCGCTGGTACAACTTCGACCCGTTCACCCACATCACCAAAGAACAAGCCACCGTCGGAGCACTACGGAAGGCCGCTGAAGGCCACGACGTCTCCATCCAAGCGTTGTCCAAGAAGGAGAAGACCGGCGCCAACTTCGCCGACTTCGCCGCTGCGGCCAAGGAACTGACCGGCAACAAGGACTAGCTCCGCCTCTGCCGGCTCCAGAGTCGGCGACAACTACAGATGGTTGCGCCGGTGCGGAAGATCCGTCTACGCGCCGGCGCACCGGTCTGCGCCATTCGATTGACAGGAGAGACACGTGCCCGGGGGAATGAGCTTCGAGCTGACTGAGGATCAGCAGATCATTCGCAAGTCCGTCGCGCAATTGTGCAGCAGGTTCGACGACGAGTACTGGATGAAGAAGGACCTGGCGCACGAATTCCCCCAAGAGTTCTACGACGCGATCTCCTCCGGCGGTTGGCTGGGCATGACCATTCCCGAGGAGTACGGCGGACACGGTCTCGGCATCACCGAGGCCACGCTGCTGCTCGAAGAGGTCGCGCGTTCCGGGGCGGCGATGAACGGCGCCAGCGCCATCCACCTCACGATCTTCGGCATGCAGCCGGTGGTCAAACACGGCTCCGACGAGCTGAAGAAGGCGACGCTGCCGCGGATCGTCGACGGCGACCTGCATGTGTGCTTCGGAGTGACCGAACCCGGTGCGGGGCTGGACACTTCGCGCATCACCACCTTCGCCAGGCGTGAGGGTGACCACTACCGGGTCAACGGCCGGAAAGTGTGGATCTCCAAGGCGCAGGAATCCGAGAAAATCCTGCTGCTCACCCGCACGACGCCGTTCGACGAGGTGACCAAGAAGACCGACGGCATGACTCTGTTCTTGACCGACCTCGACCGCGACCACGTCGACATCCGCCCCATCAAGAAGATGGGCCGAAATGCGGTGAGCTCCAACGAGTTGTTCATCGACGACCTGATGGTGCCGGTCGAGGACCGAGTCGGCGAAGAAGGCCAGGGCTTCAGGTACATCCTCGACGGACTGAACCCCGAGCGCATGCTGATCGCCGCCGAGGCGCTGGGCATCGGACGGGTTGCACTGGAGAAAGCCGTCAAGTACGGCAACGAGCGCGTCGTGTTCAACCGACCGATCGGCATGAACCAGGGCCTTCAGTTCCCGCTGGCCGACTCGCTCGCCCGCCTCGACGCCGCAGAACTGGTGCTGCGCAAGGCGACGTGGCTCTATGACAACGGCAAACCCTGTGGGCGCGAGGCAAACACGGCCAAGTACCTCTGCGCCGACGCCGGCTTCGGCGCGGCGGACCGGGCACTGCAGCTGCACGGCGGCATGGGCTACTCCGAGGAGTACCACGTGTCGCGGTACTTCCGTGAGTCGCGCCTGATGAAGATCGCCCCGGTCAGTCAAGAGATGATCCTGAACTTCCTCGGCGAACACGTGCTCGGCCTTCCCAGGAGCTACTGAGATGACTACATCCTCCCCCCACGTCCAGCCCCGCCGGTACTTCGACCTGACCGGACGGTCGGCGCTGGTGACCGGTGCCGCGGGCGGTATAGGCTCCGCGGTGTCCGCGGCGCTGGCCGAGGCGGGTGCCGCGGTCCTCGTCACCGACCTCGACAAGGACGCGGCCGCCGCTGTGGCAGAGCGGATCACGGCCGCAGGGGGCAGAGCCGAAAGTGCCGCCCTCGACGTCTCGGACCGCGACTCGGCCGACGCGGCCGCGGCCCGGGCGGCAGCGCTCGGCGATGGCAAGCTGCACATTCTCATCAACAACGCGGGCGTGACGAAACCCGCGATGTTCGCCAAGACCACCCAGGAGTCGTTCCGGCTGCTGTTCGACATTCACGTGATGGGTGCGTTCAACGTCACGCAGGCCGCACTGCCCCACATCCCCACCGACGGCACCGGCCGGATCGTCAACGTCACTTCCGCGGCCGGACTCACCGGAACCCTCGGTCAGGTCAACTATTCGGCGGCCAAGGCGGGCATCATCGGGATCACCAAGTCGCTGGCGCGGGAACTGGCCACCCAGGGCATCACGGTCAATGCGCTGGCGCCGCTGGCCGCCACCGCGATGACCGAAACCATCCGCACCAACGAAAAATTCGCCGCGAACATGATGAACCGCATACCGATGAAGCGCTGGGCGGAGCCATCAGAGGTCGCCGGCGCGTTCGTGTTCATGGCCTCCGACGCGGCGTCCTACGTCACCGGGCAGGTGCTCCCGGTCGACGGCGGAATGGTCATGTGACGCCGCGCACGCGTGGGCCTCTCGCCGGCGTCACGGTCGTCGCCATGGAGCAGGCCGTCGCCGCACCGATGTGTACTCGGGTGCTCGCCGATTTCGGTGCCCGCGTCATCAAGGTGGAGAACCCGCAGGGCGGTGACTTCGCGCGTCACTACGACGATGTCGTGAACGGGCCCGGTGGGCTGGCAGCACATTTCGTCTGGTGTAACCGTGGCAAGGAATCGGTCACGTTGAACACGAAGACGGCAGAGGGAATCGACCTACTGCACCGGCTGCTCGAGCGCGCCGACGCGTTCGTGTGCAACCTCGCGCCCGGCGCGACCGCGCGCCTGGGCATCGCCCCGGCCGACCTCGCGCAGCGCCATCCCCACGTGATCCCCGTCGAGATCGACGGCTATGGCCCGGGCGGGCCGATTTCGCACAAGCGCGCCTATGACCTTCTCGTGCAGGCGGAGTCGGGCTCGTGCGCGATCACCGGCTATCCGGGCATGCCCGCCAAGCCAGGACCCGCGATGGCGGACTTCACCACGGGCCTCTATGCCGCGATCTCCATCCTGGCGCTGCTGTTCGCGCGCAAGGGCGGCACGACTGAGGGCGCGGCGCCCTCGGTGGAACTGAGCCTGTTCGACGTGATGACCGACGTGATGGGCTACGCGCTGACCTACACCCAGCACTCCGGTATCGACCAGGAGCCGCTCGGTGTCGGTTCGCCGGCCGTCGCGCCATACGGCGCCTATTCGACCCGCGACGGCCAGACAGTGGTGCTCGGCACCACCAATGACCGCGAGTGGCAGCGCGTGGCCCGGGAGATCATCGAGCGCCCCGACCTCGCCGACGATCCACGCTTCGGTACCAACCCGGGCCGATGCGCGCATCGCGACATCCTGGACGAGGCCATCGGGTCCTGGTGTGCTCAGCACGATCTCGCTGAGATCCAGAAGATCGCCGACGACGCCGGCATCGGCAACTCGCGCTACAACCGGCCCAGCGAGGTGGTGGTGCATCCGCAACTCACCGCGCGGGACAGATGGCGCACGGTCGGCACGCCTGCAGGCGATATCCGCGCGCTGCGTCCGCCCCCGGTCATCAGCGGCTTCGAACAGCCCATGGGACCCGTGCCCGGCCTCGGCGAACACACCGACGCCGTCCTGGCTGAACTCGGTCTCAGTGCCGACGACATCGAGCGACTGCGGGCCGCCGGAGTGATCGGACCGGCCCACTCATGAGTGCGCTGTTGACCTCGGACCACGACGGGGTCCGCACGTTGACGCTCAACCGACCGGACCGCAAGAACGCGATCAACGCTGCGCTATGGGAGGAGTTGGCCGATGCGCTGCGCGGGGCCGCACGCGACACCGAACTGCGCGCCCTCGTCGTCACCGGTGCGGGCGGCGCCTTCTGTTCGGGCGCCGACATCGCCACGCCGGAGGACATTCATCCGCGGCACAAGCTGCGCAGACTCACCGACGTCGCGCTCGCCCTGCACGAATTGACGGTGCCCACGATCGCGAAGGTGACCGGCATCGCCGTCGGCGCCGGATGGAACCTCGCGCTCGGATGCGACTTCGTGGTGGCCACCCCCGAATCCCGGTTCTGCCAGATCTTCTCCAAGCGGGGGCTGTCGATAGACCTCGGCGGATCCTGGCTGCTGCCCAAGCTCGTCGGGCTCCAACAGGCCAAGCGGCTCGTGCTGCTCGCCGACACCATCGACGCCGAGGAGGCGCGCGCGCTCGGCCTGGTGACGTGGGTCAAGGCGGCCGATGAGATCGACGATTTCGTGGCCGAGTTGGCCGGCCGGCTCGCCGCGGGCCCGCCCGTCGCACTGGCGCAGAGCAAGGCGCTGCTGAACGACGGCGCCGACGCGACCCTGCCCGAGGCACTGGCCAACGAGGCCCGCGCACAACCAAACAACTTCGCCACTGCAGACTCGGCAGAGGCGTACGCCGCCTTCGCCGAGAGGCGCGCGGCGGCGTTCACCGGCCGGTGGGCCCTATCGAGATCGGAGACATACGATGCGTGAAACCGTGATCGTCGAGGCGGTGCGAACGCCCGTCGGCAAGCGCAACGGCGGGCTGTCGGACATGCACGCCGCCGACCTGTCCGCGATCGTGCTCAACGCGCTGGTGGAGCGGGCCGGGGTCGACCCGGACATCGTCGACGACGTGGTGTGGGGCTGCGTCTCGCAGGTCGGCGACCAGTCGAGCAACATCGGTCGATATGCGGTGCTCGCCGCGGGCTGGCCGGAGAACATCCCGGGCACGACGGTCAACCGGGCGTGCGGGTCCAGCCAGCAGGCGCTCGACTTCGCGGTGCAGGCCGTCATGTCGGGCCAGCAGGACGTCGTCGTCGCCGGCGGCGTCGAGGTGATGAGCCGGGTGCCGCTCGGTTCGGCACGCTCGACGGGCATGCCCTACGGCCCGAAAGTGCTTGACCGGTATAAGGAGTTCTCGTTCAATCAGGGCATCTCGGCGGAGTTGATCGCTGAGAAGTGGGGCTTCTCGCGGACCCGGCTCGACGAGTACTCCGTGCGGTCCCACGAGCTCGCTGCGAAGGCGCAGGACGACGGCGCGTTCGAAACCCAGATCATGCCGGTGTTCACCGACGGCGATCCGGTGGTCGCCGACGAGGGCGTGCGGCGGGGAAGCACGGTCGAAAAGCTGGCCGGACTCAAGCCGGCGTTCCAAGACGACGGCGTCATCCACGCCGGAAACTCGTCGCAGATCTCCGACGGCGCCGCGGCACTTCTGGTGATGACCGCCGAGAACGCGATCACGATGGGGCTGCGGCCGATTGTGCGCTACCGAGCAGGAGCGGTCACCGGAGCCGACCCGGTCCTGATGCTCACCGGGCCGATCCCGGCCACCGAGAAGGTGTTGCACAAAGCGGGTGTCACCATCGACGAGATCGGCGTCTTCGAGGTGAACGAGGCGTTCGCGCCGGTGCCGCTGGCCTGGCTGGCCGAGACCGGCGCGGACGAGGCGAAGCTGAACCCGCTCGGCGGCGCCATCGCGCTGGGGCACCCGCTGGGAGCGTCAGGCGCAGTGCTGATGACGCGCATGATCAACCACATGCGGGACAACGGACTTCGGTACGGACTGCAGACCATGTGCGAGGGGGGCGGCACGGCCAACGCCACCCTTGTCGAGCTCATCGCCTAAGACGAGGCTGGTTCCCGCCCTGCCCACCCGAGAGGACGACGCGTGCAAAGAGACCTGTTCACCGAAGACCACGAGGCATTCCGCGAGCTCGCCCGCGACTTCGTCGAGAAGGAGGTCGTCCCGCACTATCCCGACTGGGAGAAGGGCGGACGCATGCCTCGCGAGGTCTTCCAGCAGATGGGGGCGCTCGGAATGCTCGGGATGGCCATCCCCGAGGAGTACGGCGGCGCGGGCATGCCCGATTACCGCTACAACGTCGTGCTTCAGGAAGAGGCGGCGCGGGCGCTGGTGACCCTGTCGACCGTGCGCACACAGCTGGAAGTGATCCTGCCGTACTTCCTGCACTATGCGAACGACGAGCAACGCAAGCGCTGGTTCCCGGGCCTCGCGGCGGGCGAACTGCTGACCGCCGTCGCGATGACCGAGCCCGGCACCGGCTCCGATCTTGCCGGCATGCGCACCACCGCGGTGCGTGACGGCGACGACTGGATCCTCAACGGCGCCAAAACGTTCATCACCGGCGGCATGCAGGCCGATCTGGTGATCGTCGTCGCGCGGACTTCGACGGATCCGGACAACCGGCGCAAGGGGCTGACCCTGTTCGTCGTCGAGGACGGCATGGAAGGGTTCACCCGCGGTCGCGAGCTGGAGAAGATGGGCTGCAAGGTGCAGGACACCGCGGAGCTGTCATTCGTCGACGTGCGGGTGCCCGCGGCCAACGTGCTGGGCGAGCAGGACGAGGCATTCGGCTATCTGGGCCACAACCTTCCGCAGGAGCGATTGACGGTCGCGGTCGGATCGGTGTCGCAGGCACGCTCGGCGATCGCCGCGGCCATCGACTACACCAAGGACCGCAAGGCATTCGGCACGCCGGTGGCGTCGTTTCAGAACACGAAGTTCGAGCTGGCGGCCTGCTCAACGGAGGTGGAAGCCGCTCAGGCGATGCTCGACCGTGCCGTGGCGCTGCATGTCGACGGTGAGCTGTCGGCGGCCGATGCGGCGCGGGTGAAGCTGTTCTGCACCGAGATGCAGCAGCGCGTGGTCGACCGCTGTCTTCAGCTGTTCGGTGGCTACGGCTACATGATGGAGTACCCGATCGCCCGGCTGTACACCGACGCCCGGGTGGCCCGGATCTATGCGGGCACCAGCGAAGTGATGAAGGTGATCATCGCGAAATCGCTTGGCCTCTAGCTGAAGTCACGCCCGGGCGGTGTTCTCGACGATGATGTCGCAGGCCGCCTCGTAAAAGGCGCTGATGAGTGTCGAGTAGGACAGCTCGAACGGGTAGATCATGTGCACGTCCAGCGGGTCGGGCTTCCACTCCGGCAGGACCGGCACGATGGTGCCATCGTGAAGTTCGTTGGTGCAGATGATCTGTGTCGGCATGGCGCCGATGCCGAGTCCCTGCAAGATGTACTGCTTGCATACCTGAAAGTTGTTGGCGCGCGCCCGCACTTGCGACGACAGTTCGTAGCGGCGGGCGCCCTTTCCGACGGTGAGCCTGCGCGGGCCGGAGAATCCGAAATCGATGAAGGGCAGGCGGTCGAGCTGTTCGGGCTCGGTCAGTGGCGTCGCCAGTTGCGACACGAAATCCGGTGACGCGCAGAGGAACAACTCGAGACTGAACACCTTGCGGGCGATCAGGGTCGAGTCCTGCAGCGGGCCGGTGCCGAACACGACATCGAAGCCGTCCTTGATCGGGTCGACCATGCGGTCCACCAGTCGGATGTCCAGCCGGGACTGCGGATAGCGCTGCAGAAACATCGCGCCGACCCGCGAGGCGTAGTCGATGCCGACGAAAACCGGAATCGCGACGCGCAGTTCGCCCTGCGGTTCCTGCCTGCTGGCCTCGGCAAGCGCGCGCACCCCGTTGGCTTCAGTGAGGATGGTGGTCGCGTGCGCATACACCTGCTCGCCGAGGTCGGTGACGGTGATCTGGTGGGTGTTCTTGCGGAGCAGCTTTATGCCGAGGTCGGACTCCAGCTTGGCCAGCTTGCGGCTGACCGTCGATTTGGGCATCCCGAGCAACGCTGCCGCCTTCGACAGGCTGCGCGACTCGACCACCTTGCCGAATACCAGCAGGGCGTCGACGTCGAACGGCAGGTTCTGCTCCATGGGGTGTTCCTGTGCTCGTCGGATGCGCTGTTCCAAATATGCAACAGGGTGTTGCGGTTCTGCACCTATTTCGACGGATCAACTGACTGTTAGCGTCGGCCCGAAGGAGGGCCTCATGAGTCACAACAGCCTGGTGACCAAACCCGCAAGCGGACATTGGACCGACGCCTATCCCGAACTCGGCCGAGGGCCGGTTTCGCTCGAGGATTGTGTCTCCCCGGAGTTCTACGAGCAGGAACGCGAGCACGTATTCAAGAAGACGTGGCTGTATGTCGGTCGCGTCGAGAAGGTTCCGCGCACCGGCAGCTACTTCACCCGCGAACTGAAGTTTCTCAACACCTCGGTCATCATTGTTCGCGGCAAGGATGGCGTCATCCGGGCTTTTCACAACATCTGCCCGCACCGGGGCAACAAGATGCTGTGGGAGGACGACCCGTTCCAGGAGGTGCAGGGCCGGGCACCGTTGCTGTACTGCCGATTCCACGGCTGGCGATACAACCTCGACGGCTCACTGCACTCGGCTACTCGCAAGGACCTGCTGCTGGACTTCGACGCCGACTCCTGCAGCGTGCCGTCGATCCAATGCGAGGTGTGGGAGGGGTTCATCTTCATCCACCTCAACCCGCACAACACCGAATCGCTACGGGACTTCCTCGGTCCGCTGGCCCACGGGATCGAGGGTTACCCGTTCGACGGGCCGCATCAGGTGTACGAGTTCAAGGTCGAGTTGGCGTGCAACTGGAAGATCTTCGTCGACGGCTTCGCCGAGAGCTACCACGGCCCGTACCTGCACGCCTCCTCGTTCGGCAACCTCACCGCGGAGGCCAAAGAAGCGCTGGATCAACCGAATCCGTTCACTGATGCGCTGGCGTACCAACTCGAGGGCCCGCACCGGATGTTCTCCTTCGCCGGTGAGCCGTCGCGAAGGACTCCGTACTCGAAGCCGA
Source organism: Mycobacterium deserti (assembly GCF_025345615.1). Taxonomy (GTDB): domain Bacteria; phylum Actinomycetota; class Actinomycetes; order Mycobacteriales; family Mycobacteriaceae; genus Mycobacterium; species Mycobacterium deserti. Next base: position 724,274 of record NZ_JAODWD010000004.1, on the reverse strand, counting down.
CAGAATGCGTCATGGAGGCCAGCGCGGCGGGACCGTGGAACAAGCGCAGCGATCGCGGCCCGTTGCCGCCTGGATTCAATCCCGCTCGCGCAGAGAAGTACGGGTTCGACTCTTTCCAGTTCTTCCCCAACTTCGTTCTGATCTTCGGTGCGTCGGGGTTCACCACCCACACGCACTGGCCCACCGGGCCGCATTCGCACGTGTTCGAGGTCGAGATGTTCTACGACCCGCCGAAGACGCACAAGGAGCGGCTGGGCCAGGAACTGACCGTGACGTTCCTCAACGACATCATCCTGGAGGACGCCAGCCCGTCAGAGGGGCTGCAGGCGATGTTGAACAGCGGCGCCCTGACCCACTTCACCATGAACGACGAGGAGATCCTGCTGCGCCATCTTCACAAGGTGGTGGGCGACTACGTGAATTCCGGAGTGGCCGGCGAGAAGACCAAGGCGGGCGACTGATGAGCGCCGTTCTGCCGTCGGAGTTCTCGCAATTGGAGCATCTGGTCGACGAATGGGCCATCGAGGATGGCCACGACCGCTACGTCAAGCGGGTCAACAGCTCCATGGACGAGATCAAGGCCTTCTATGACCAGGTGTTCCCCTTCGCCGAGGAGGCCGTCGCCTATATCGACAAGTTCGACTACGCCGAACCCCTGCCTGACGACGTCGCGAACCTGCGCAACCTGCTGTACTCGTTGATCACGGTCTCGCTCGCGGTCGAACTGTGGCACCAGCCACGGGTGAAGCACTCTGCAAACACCATCCTCACGAGAGTGAGCTGACGCCATGGGAATCTCTGCGACCCAACTCGAGATCATCGACGTCGCCCCGCGCATCGGCAGCGAGATCAGAACCGATGTAGAGACCCTGCTGAGTGGGCGCGAAGCCCCGAGGATCCGCGAGGTCCTCGAGCAGCGGGGGGTCGTCTATTTCCGCGGGCTCGAGATCAGCGACGAACAGCAGGTCGCCATCGCCAAGACACTAGGCACCACCGTGGCCACCGAGGGCGAAGGCGGGATTTACAAGATCTCGTTGGACAGCACCGTGAACAAGCGCGCCCAGTACCTGAAGGGCTCGCTGTTCTGGCACTTCGACGGTTCACTGCAGCCCTACCCGAACCTCGCCACTGTGCTGCACGCGATAAAGCTGTCCGACGCCGGGGGACAGACCGAGTTCTGCAACACCTACGCGGCGTACGACGATCTGCCGCAGTCCGACAAGGACCTCATCGCCGACCTTCGGGTGGTGCACAGTGCCGAGCGTTCGCAGTACTACGTGACCCCGGAGATGAGCTACGAGGAGGTCAGCTTCTGGCAGAACTCGCCGACAAAGGTGTGTCCGATCGTCTGGCAGCACCAGTCCGGCCGCAAGTCGCTGCTCCTCGGCGCGACCGCGGACTACGTCGTCGGGATGTCGGTCGAACAGAGTCGCGCTCTGCTTGCCCGTCTTCGTGATTGGGCCACCCAGCCGCAGTACGTCTACCGGCACGAGTGGCAGGTCGGCGACCTGCTGATCTGGGACAACACCGGCACCATGCACCGTGCGCTGCCCTACGCCGCGGACAGCGGCCGGTTGATGCACCGCACGATCCTGGCCGGGGAAGAACCCCTGAATTGAAACTCGCCATCGCCACGCCCGTCGTCACCAACGTCGCAGGGGCGGCCCTGACCTGGGAGAAGACCGCCACCGTCGAGGACATCGGCCGTGTCGCCGAGGCCGCGGACGAACTGGGTTACCACCATCTGACGTGCAGCGAGCACATCGGCATTCCTGTGTCCGAAGCCGATCGGCGTGGCTCGAGGTACTGGGATCCATTGGCCACGCTGGGCTATATCGCCGCGCGCACCAGCACAATTCGGCTCGCAACGATGACGCTGGTGCTGGGATACCATCACCCGCTGGCAATCGTGAAGCGTTACGGCACGCTGGATCACGTCAGCGGCGGCCGGGTGATTCTCGGCGTCGGCGTCGGATCGCTGAAGGAAGAATTCGACGTTCTCGGCGCACCGTTCGACGATCGCGGCGCACGGGGCGATGACGCCCTGCGGGCCTTGCGAGCCGCTCTGCCGTCGAACGAGCCGGCCTATGACGGCGAGTTCTACTCGTTTCGGGATCTGACCGTCGACCCCTGTGCGCTGCAGCCACATCTGCCGCTCTGGGTCGGCGGTCGCACGAAGCGCTCGCTACGGCGTGCCCTCACGCTCGCCGACGGTTGGTGCCCGTTCGGCATCACGGTGGCTACCGCGGGGGAGTGGCTGCGCGATCGCGACGTGCCCGCAGGATTCGACGTGGTGCTACCTGCCGACCGGCCGCTCGATCCGGTGAACGACCCGGAAGCGACACTCGACACGCTGCACGCCATGGCGGCCGCGGGCACCACGGTGGTGTCCGCACGGTTCGTCCACCATTCGTTGGAGCACTATCTCGAGCAGATCCACGCGCTCGCCGAAATCCACTCGCCCGGAGGCCCGTCATGACCGAGATCGGCGCCGAACGGCCCTATTTGGCGCCGGTACCCGAACAAGAGTGGGGCCCCGATGAGTACGCGGCCGTCGGGGAGCTGTTCGGCATTCCTGGAGAAGACGTGCCGCGGGCGGGATCCGGCCACGCAGCGGACCCGTCGAAGTTCGACATCCTCGGCGTGCTGGCACGCCATCCCGCGATGGCACGAGACTTTCTGCGCTACAACGGGTTTCTGCTACAGCGCGGTGAACTGCCGCTGCGGCTGCGGGAGCTGGCGATTCTGCGGCTGGCCTATACCCGCCGCTCGGTGTTCTTCTGGGGCGAACATGTCCGGATCGCCATCGCCGGCGGCTTGTCCGAAGACGACATCGGCCGGCTCGCGGAAGGCAACGCGGAGTTCGACGGTGTCGACCGACTGGTCCTCGAAGCAACCGACGAGATTCTCGCAGACGGGCGGGCCAGCGTCTCGACGTGGACACGCCTTGTCGCCGAACTTGGAACACATCAGGCGATGGAGGTCATCTTCGTCGTCGGCACGTATGCGATGTTGGCGGCCGCCTGCGACACCTGGGGGTTGGTGCCGCCCCCCGGCAGCGCCATATTGCCTGACGAGGAAAGGCAGAACCCATGACGGCGAGTGCAACCGGCGAGCTGTATTACGACCCGTGGCATGCCGACCTGAATGCCGATCCCTATCCGATGTTCAAGCGGTTCCGCGATGAAGCGCCGTTGTACTACAACGAGGTTCACGACTTCTACGCGGTGAGCCGCTTCGACGACGTCAACCGCACGCTCGTCGATTTCCGGACTTTCTCCTCCGCGCGCGGCGCCGTGCTCGAGATCATCAAGTCAGGCATGGCGATACCGCCGGGCTTGTTGGTATTCGAAGACCCACCGGCCCACGACATCCACCGCAGCCTGCTCGCACGGGCGTTCACGCCCCGCAAGATGAACGCCCTCGAACCCAAAGTCCGCGACTTCACCAAGAAGTGTCTGGACGCGGTCGTGGGCGGTGATCACTTCGATTTCGTCGAGGACCTCGGGGCGATCATGCCGTTGCGGGTGGTGGGCATGCTGTTCGGCATCCCGGAGGACTATCAGCACCGCGTGCAGCAGGACGGTGACCGACACGTGCGCACCGAGCGGGGCGGACGGATGACCGACAACCCCGAGGGCACGCTGAGCGACGGCGAAGTGTTCGCCGAGTTCATCGACTGGCGGATCGACCATCCCGCGGACGACCTCACCACCGAACTGCTCAACGCCGAATTCACCGACGAAACGGGTGTCGTCCGGAAACTGCGCCGCGACGAACTGCTCATCTTCATGAACCTCGTCGCGGTCGCCGGCGCGGAGACCACGACGCGATTGATCGGTTGGTCGGGAAAGCTGCTGTCCGAACACCCCGATCAACGGCGCCAGTTGGTCGCCGACCGGTCGCTGCTGCCCGCAGCGATCGAAGAGATCCTGCGATTCGAGCCGCCGGCGCTGCAGGCCGGCCGCTTCGTCACCCAGGACGTCGAGTTCCACGGCACGACGGTGCCCGAAGGCAGCGCCATCTTGACGCTGCTCGGAGCAGCCAACCGTGACGAACGCCGCTTCGGCGACGACGCTGAGCACTTCGACATCAACCGCACGCCGCGCCAGCATGCGAGCTTCGGCGTCGGTGCCCACTATTGCCTTGGTAACGCTTTGGCCCGGATCGAGGGCCGGATCGCCCTCGATGAGATCCTGAGCCGCTTTCCCGACTGGGAGATCGACCATGAGAACGCGGTGTTCTCGTCGTCGTCGACCGTGCGGGGCTGGGACAGCATGCCCGCGCACGTCTGAGGTGAACGCGCCGCCGCATTTGCCGAGGTGGGACACGCGTCAAAAAATAAACCGGCTGAGACCCTTGTCACAGCGGAGCAACCTACCTACTGTGTGTTCACTAGGTTGGTTCAACGAAGGAGCCCCGTGACAGCCCCGGAGCCGTTGGCCTCACGGCCCTACGCGTCTCTCCTCGCCAAAGGCGAGGACCGCAGACAGCGGATTCTCGGCGTCGCCGAGCGACTGCTGGCGCGCAACGGCTGGCGCAACACCTCGCTGGCGCAGATCGCCAAGGAGGCAGGCGTCACCCCGGCGGGCCTGCTGCACCACTTCGAGTCCAAGGAACACCTGCTCAACGCCGTCCTCGACGCCCGCGACGCCGACGACGAGATCCATGCGGACTACCGCTCCGGCGACCTGGTCACCGAGCTGGGCCGGGTGCCCGAACGGTTCGACCGGGCCCCCGAGCTGGTCGGCACGTTCACCGTGCTGCTGGTGGAGAACATCGCCCCGGAAGCGCCCCTGCACGATCGCCTGCTCAACCGCTATCAGTCGGCGGTGGAGATCATCGTCGCGATCATCGAGCGCGGTCAGCGAAGCGGTAAGTACCGCCCCGATATCGATGGGGCCAGCAAGGCCGTGGAAATTCTCGCCTTTATCTATGGAATGGAGACCCTATGGTTGCTCGATCCCTCAATCCAGTTGGCAGAGGTGTTCAAGGGATACGCGGAGTCGCTGGGACGCGAGCTGGCGCCACGGAGCTCGACATGAGATACCGGCTCGACGTCGTCGCCCCGACGGCGCTCGATGCGGTGAAGTCCGCGGGCGGCTGGATCTATGACCGGGTCATGGCGGGATGGGATGTCACCGTGCTGCTCGGCAACGATGACGACCTGCGGCCGCTGCAGATCCTCGGCGCCGAGACGCTCGACTTGGAGTCGGTGCTCGCGACATGGGAGTCGCGGCCCCACCCGCAGACGGTCGCCGTCGCGGCCGAGTACTTCGAGCGGGACCCGCGCGTGTTGGCTCACGTGCGCAAGGCGCTCGATCAGGGCGCAACGGAGGTCACGCTCTGGGGCGAGTCTGTACCCGCCGAACTTGATCACGACGTCGACTCAGCGCAGCACTACTTGAGCGCTGCGGCAAGGGCTTTCAAGGCCCGCGCGCTGGCAGCGGCTAACGATTCGGCAGCCAATTCGGTCGGCGGCACCGAGACGTTCCGGTGCGGAATGCTGGCTTCGGTCGCCGCGGATCTGGTGCCGGCAAGCTAGGTGAGGTCGATCAGGACCTTACCGACAGCGCGTCCGTCGGCGACATGTTGTAGCGCTTGCACGACTTCGGTGAGCGGGTAGACCGCGCCGACGTGCGGGCGCACCCGTCCGCTGATCAACAGGTCGCGCAGTTCGTCCTCATTGCGGGCGAATTCGTCGGGCGGCACGTCCTGGAATTGAAAGCCCAGCAGGTGAACACCTTTGACCAGGATCAGGTTCAGCGGGATGGTGGGGATGACGCCGGAGGCGTAACCGACGGTGACGAAGCGTCCGCCGCGGCGCAGGGAGCGCAGCGCGGGTTCGGACAACTTTCCGCCGACCGGGTCGACGACGGCGTGTGCGCCGCCCGGGACGGCCTCCTTCAGGGCGCCGCGCAGATCACCCGACCGATGATTCACGACGTGATCTGCACCGTATCCGGTGGCAGCCGCGAGTTTTTCGCCCGATGACGCGACCGCGGTGACCGAAGCGCCCAGCTGCGCGGCCAGCTGGACCGCCGCCAGTCCGACGCCACCGCCGGCGCCGAGGACAATTACGTCGTCGCCGGCCTTCACCCGGGCCATCGACCGCAGGGTGTGGTACGCAGTGCGGTACGCGACGCCGAAGGCCGCAGCGGTGCGGTCGTCGACGCCCTCCGGGATACGTGCCAGTTCACTCGCCGGTACGGCGACCTCTTCGGCGAAGGCGCCGTAGAGTCCGGTGCCGACGACTCGGTCGCCGACGGCCAAATCCGAGACGGCAGGCCCTTTTTCGACGATCTCGCCGGCGAATTCACTGCCCGGGACGAACGGGGCGGGCACGCTGATCTGATACCGGTCCGCTACCAGCAGCACATCCGGGTAATTCACCGCGGCCGCGTGCACCCGCACTCGCACATGACCGGCGCCGATGGCAGGCGAGGCGCACTCGTCGATGCGAACCATTTCCGGCGGGCCGTACGCCGGGCAGACCGCTGCTCTCACCGGTAGTCGCTGGACTCGGCGAGGTCGGCGGCCGAGCGCATCAGCGAAACGATGACGGGCCCGTAGGCACGGAGTTTCTCGTTGTCGCCGGCACGTTGGAAACCCTGCTCGAGCACGATCGCCAGCTTCCACTTCGCCAGCACCAGGTAGTAGTCGAGATCGTCGACCTGGCGCCCGGACACCTTCGCGTAGTGGTCGACGACCTCTGCGCGAGACGGCATTTCGCGCATGTCGACGTAGTTCATTTCCGACTCGCCCGGCGCGCTCGTGTCTTCCGGCCAGCTCTGCACCATCCAGCCGAGGTCGAGCTTGGGATCACCGACGGTGCCCATCTCCCAATCGACGATAGCCGCCAGTTGTGCTGGTGCGCCGTGCTTGTACATGACGTTGGCGAACTGGTAGTCGCCGTGCATCAGTCCTGGGATGAAGTCGAGCGGACGATGATTGCGCAGCCAGTCGGTGGCGACGTCGAGACCGTCGATGTCGCGGCCCTTTATCCGCTCGAAGAATGCGGTCCACCGGTCGACCTGACGTTCGTGGAAGCCGTCGGGGCGGCCGAGATCCTGCAGACCCTTGGCCCGCCAGTCCACCTTGGACAGCAGCGCGATCCCCTCGGCCAATTGATAGGACAGCCCGGCGCGGGCAGCGGCATCGGAGTCGAACGGCGCGGGCCAGCGTCGCTGTTCGAGGTCCATCGGCGACCAGCCGTCGACGAATCCCATGAGATAGAAGGGCCTGCCGAGTACATCCGCGTCCGGGCACACTCCGACCGCCGCGGTGTGCGGCACCTCGGTACCGTCGAGGGCCTCGATGATCCGCCATTCCCGCAGGATGCCCTTGTCGCGGTCGGGCGGGGCGTCCGGCGGCGGCATGCGCAGCACACAGGCGTGCTCGCCGCGGGTGATCTTGTAGATGACGTTCTGGGTACCGCCCGACAGGAATTCGGCTTCGAGTGGCTCACCCGCGCCGGGCAGTGAGGCGCCGTCCATCCAGGAAGCGAGCCTCTTGGTGTCGATCTGCGGCGCGCTCACAGGTTGCCGACCTCATTTTCGATGGCAGACTCCAGGTATCGGGCGTACTTCGCCCGCGCCGCTTCACGTTTGCGTGGTGTCCACTCCGTCGGCCATGAATCATCGGTGGGCTGGTAGTCGCGCAGCACCTGCTTGGCCACCGTGGTCTTGTGCACCTCGGTCGGCCCGTCAGCCAGCCCCATCACGGCCGCACCGGTGACCATCGCGAGGAATGGCATCTCGTTTGTCACGCCGAGCGCACCGTGGACTTGCATTGCCCGCCAAGCGATGTCGTGAAGTACTGTCGGCATCACCACCTTCACCGCGGCGATGTCCTTGCGCACCCTCTTGTAGTCGTTGTACTTGTCGATCTCCCACGCGGTGTAGAGCACCATCAGCCGGAACTGAAGCAGTTGGGCGTAGGAGTCTGCGATGTAGCCCTGCACGAACTGCTTCTCCGACAGCTTGCTGCCCTGCGTCTCGCGGCTCAACGCACGTTCGCACATCATGGACAGCGCCTTGCGCGAAAGCCCGATGGTTCGCATCGCGTGATGAATGCGTCCGCCGCCCAACCGCGTCTGCGCGATCGCGAAGGCCTGTCCTTCACCGCCCAGTAGCGCGTCGGACGGCACGCGCACGTTGTCGTAGTGGATCAGCGCGTGGGAACCCTCGCCCTCGGGTTCGCCGTACAGGCCCATGTTGCGGACGATGTTCACGCCGGGGGTGTCGGTCGGGACCAGGAACATCGACATGCCCTGATAGGCACTGACGTCGGGGTTCGTCACCACCATCACGATCAGGAACGACGCGGTGGCGGCGTTGGACGAGAAGAACTTCCACCCATTGATCACCCAGTCGTCCCCGTCGCGCACCGCTGAGGTCTTGAACAGTGTCGGGTCTGCGCCGGCGTGCGGTTCGGTCATCGAGTAGCAGGAGAACAGTTCGCCACTCAGCAACGGATGTAGATAGCGCTGCTTCTGCTCTTCGGTTCCGTAGTGCGCGATGATCTCGGCGTTGCCCGTATCGGGGGCCTGACAACCGAACACGATCGGCGCCCACTGCGACCGGCCGAGGATTTCGTTCAGTAGTGCCAGTTTCAGTTGCCCGTAGCCCTGGCCGCCGAGTTCCGGCCCGAGGTGGGTGGCCCACAGTCCGCGTCGGCGTACCTCATCTTTGAGTGGATCGACCGCCTCGCGTCGCTTCCCCTCCAGCGGCACGAACTGTTGATCCGGGAAGGCGAGATCCAGCGGTTCGACCTCTTCCCGGACGAACTCGTCCGCCCAATCCAGGACCTTCTGGTACTCCGGTTCAGTATCGAAATCCCACGCCATCGGGGGCTCCTTTCAGGGAAATGTGACGACGACCTTGTCGGCGGCGCCAGGGGTCGAGGCGAGACGGAGCGCTTCGTCGACATCGTCGAACGCAACGGTGTGGCTGACAATGAGGGCGTACTTCTCCCAGTCGGCAACGATGTCGCGGGTCACTTCGAAGATCTCGTCGGGGTAACCCATCGACCCGACGACGGTGATCTCGTTGGTCATGATGGAGAGGAAGTCGACCGGCACCGGCTCCTTGTGCACGGCGACGATGCCGAGGCGGGCTCCGCGTTTGGCCGCAGACAAGGCGGTGTTGATGACCGACGGTGCCCCGGCGGCGTCGAAATAGATGTCGGTGCCTGCTTTGCCCGGGTACATCGACTCACCGGGGCCATGCAGTTCGATCAAGCGTCGCACAAGGTCCTCGTCGGCAACGTTGACGACCGCATCCGCGCCGACCGACAGGGCCTTCTCGAGTCGAGTGGTAACCAGATCGGCGACAGCAACGTGGGCTATACCAAGGGATTTGAACGCTATCGTGGCACCAAGCCCGATCGGGCCCGCGCCGAACACCACTACCTTGTCCGACGGGATCGGCCGACATTGATTGACACCGTGGCGGGCTACGGCCATCGGTTCGTTCAGCGCCGCCACTTCGAACGGGATGTGGTCGGGAATGATCTCGAGACTCTCGCCGCGGACAGCGTCCTCGATGAGCAGGTAGTCGGCCAGCGCGCCGCTCGCACCGCCGTTGCCGATGATCCCGCTGGGGGCGACCATCGGGTTGACGACGACGTGATCACCCACCGAGATGTCGGTGACGTCGTTGCCGACCTGACTCACCTCACCCGCGGGTTCATGGCCCAGCGGCGTGTGCCCATCTCGCAACCCGCCGATGGCGATGTAGAGGGCATCGGAACCGCAGATGCCACATGCACGTATCTTCACGAGCACGTCGCGGGCGCCGACGGTAGGGGTGGGCACCTCGACCACATCAGTGCGCCCGGGTCCCGTCACCATGGCCACCCTCATCGCCGTGCTCGCACGTCGAATCCGGTGATCAGTGCGGCGATGTCCTCGCTGACAACGTCGGCGAAGGAGCGGTCGCCGAACCTGCCTCCGGCCCAGTGCCGCACGCCTTCGCTGACATGCATCCCCGCTAGATGCGACAGATGCGCAACGTCGACGTCGGCATGCAGTTTGCCGTCGAGCTGAGCTCTGGCGAACAGCTCGCCGAACATGTCGGCGTCCTCGTCGGTCTGTTCGGCGCCGGCCATGATGCGGTGTTCATGCCGATATCCCTCGAGAATCGTCTCGATGACCAGCTCTCGCGGATTGCGCGCCATCGACCGCTCGAGGCTGCGCAACGCCTTGGCAACGACGGCCTGGACGTCGTAATCGGTGTCGAGCAGCGATTGGACGGTTTTGCGCGCCGCGCGGGTCGAGAGCAGCCCGACCTCGAAGAGGATGTCCTCCTTAGCGGGGAAGTAGAAGTAGAACAATGCGCGCGATACTCCTGCGGCCCGGCAGATGTCGGCGACCGTCGTCTTCGCGTAGCCGCTAGTGCGCCACAACGCCATGGCCGCCTGGACCAACGCACGCTTCGTTTCGTGCGACCGAGCGCGCTGATAGGACGCCCGCCGCTGACCGTCGCCGACGGCCGTCAACGCGCTGTTTCTCGGCATTTCTGCAATCTAGCACTCGGATTGACACATGCATATAGTTGACGTCTGTCTAACTATCTACAGTGGAGACGCTGCGGAACCGGGCGGATCCGGCGACGTGAGAAGGCGAAGTCTGTCGAAGTTCGTGCCTACGCAGCGCCGGAGGAAAACTCCGCGGCGAGCGACGAAATGAACGCTTGAGTGCGGCTGCGGGACTGCTGCCGCTGACCGGCGTCCTCGCCGAGCGGCACAACCCGGGCAGCGAGGTCGGTGACCCCGGCGTCTCGATAACGGCGGAACCGGGCCAGGATCGTCTCCTCTCCACCCGCGGCCATGGTGTCGCCGACGTCCTCGGCGTCGCCGTGCTCGAGCAGTCGGACGTAATTGGGGGAGAAGTCGGCGTGCCCGAGCACCTCGCTCGCATAGTCGCGGGCGCCGTCGACCTCGCTGTCGGCGCACAGTGCGACGGGAACGCCTGCGACAACACGGATTCCGCGACGCCCGGCCGATTCGGCGGCGGAAGTGAGACGCGGCACGACATAGTCGCCGATGGCGCGCTCATCGGCCATCCACAGAATGGTGCCGTCGGTCCGCTCACCTGCGATCCGCAGCATCGTGGGCCCCAATGCGGCCACCAGCACCGGCACCTCGTAGGCGTCGGTCACGTCCACCGGGCTTCGTACCCGGTAGGAGTCATTGTCGATGGCGACGGTGCCCGGCCCGCCGAGCGCCGCGTCGAGCACCTCGAGGTAGTCGCGCACCAACCGGGCAGGCCGGTCGTAGGGCAGACCGAGCTGGTCGGAGATGATCCAGTGGTGTGACGGCCCGACCCCGAGGGTGAACCGGCCGGAGCAGGCGGCCGCCGTCGTCAGCGCCTGCTGCGCCATGATCAGCGGGTGCCGGGTCTGAATAGGGACGACGGCGGTCCCGATCTCGATCCTTTCGGTGGCCTGTCCGAGCAGCGCTACGGCCGTCATCGCATCGAGGTAACCGGGCACCTGCGGCATCCAGAACGACGCGAAACCCTCGTTCTCAGCGGCCCTTCCGTCGTCGATCAGTCCAGTGAGCCGCTCCGCGCGGGAACGCTCCTTGTCGGAGCCGACCATCAAGCCGATTCTCATTGCTTCTCCTCACGGCACATAGCGGTCCCACTCATGCGGCACCACCGCATGGAACGGTGCGGCCAGCAGTGGCTCTACGCCGTCTCGGCGCCAGCGCTCATGCAGCACGGGTTGCAGACGCTCGGCGGTCAGCACCGGGTCGTCGTCGAGGAAGCAGTACGAAACCTTCTGTCCGGCAGAAGCGCTCGCCAGGCGGGCCCCGACGGGAAGCGATGTCGCCGTCCACACTCCGGCGACCCCATCGATCTCCAGCAGCGGGTCGGGGGCGGCGTCGCCGTGTTCGAGCAGCAGGTAGACGCCGTGGGTGGGCCACCACGGAAGGACGTCGGCACCGATCTTGATGCGCGGCGCCGCGATTCGGCCGGACACGTCGTAGACCCCGCGCTCGACAGGCGGCAGAAGGGGGAGCTTGCGACCCGCGTCGCCGAGTGCCTTCGACAGTGCCAGAAAGGACTCCATCCCGGCGGGTTCGGTGAAAAAGTACGTCATCACGTGGTCGATCTCGTCGTAGGGCGCCGGGCTCGCGGCCCGCGCCGACCGGCATTGCGGAGTCGACACCAACCGCAGCGACGCGCGCACAGCGGACAGTCGGTGCTGCTCGGGGCGGTGGTCGAGGGTGTGCCAGCGCAGGTAGTCGGCGTCAGTGCCATCCGGATGGCGCCTGGCCATGGAGACGAACAACGTGGTGACATCGCCGCGTCCTGCGGCGAGAACATCGTCGACCTCGTCTGACGGCGTTCCGGGAAGCGTCATTTCATCCTTTCAAGCCGTCGGATCCGACGGCAGCGCGATGTCGGGGTGGCGTGCCTCGATCATGCGGCGCATTCCGTCGCGCCAGTGGACTTTGGTCGGTCCGAGGACCTCGTGCATGTAGGTGACGTCTGGCCACAGTGGGGTATGGGCATCCGGTGTATAGGCGAACGTCGGTTCGACACCCACGATTTCCCCCATGTAGGTGCAGTAGTCCTCGACGCTCACCGTCTCACTACCCGCCCAGTTGACAACCACTGGCGGCGTGGCGGCCACTTCCATGGCTCTGATTCCCAATTCGACGTAGTCGTCCTCGTAGATCGGGTTGTAGTTGTTGGGTTTGTCGGGGTAGAGCCGAATCGGTTTGCCTGCCAACATCATCGCGAGCCGATCGGCGGGCGCGCCGCCCTCTGGGCCGTACGTCGAGCAGATGCGGATGATCGTCAGCGGTATCGCGTGCTGCTTGGCGATCCAGGTGCACACCGCCTCGGCGGCGATCTTCGAGAAGCTGTAGTTGGCCCGCAGTGGGACGCCGGGTGGGTCGGACTCACGCAGCGGACGCTGACCCTGGTAACCGTAAACCGAACCGGATGAACAGAATACGAAGCCCTTGGCGGCACGGCAGTGGTACAGCAGGTCGCCGGATTTCTGCGCATTGGTGTCGACGCATTGTGTCCAATCCCCTTGGCCGGTGTCCACCGCCGCATGGAACACGTGGGTGAAGTCGTCCGGCACGGCGGAGAAGTCGCCGGTGCTCACATCCAGCGCCACGGGGGTGATGCCGGCGCCGCACAGACGGTCGCGGTCCGCCGGGTCCCGCAGTCGCGCGGCGCCCCACACCTCGTTGTGCTGGGCGAGTGCGCGCGCGATCGGGAAGGCGATCTTGCCGGTCGCTCCTGTGATGAGGACCTTCTCTCCAGTGAGCATCCTTCAGTCATAGCGCACCGATCCGCAAATGTTAAGTACTTGATATGTTGGACTCGTGCAGCTGACTTTCGACGCCGAGGTCGAGGCTTTCCGCGCGGAGTTCGTCGCGTTCCTCGACGAGCACCTGCCCGCAGAGGCCGAGGCCGCCGCCGAGCGGTCGCGCTCCACGTCGCACGTTCCGCAGTGGGCGCGTCGATGGCAACAGGTGCAGTTCGATCACGGCTGGCTGCTGCCCGGCAACCCGCCGGAGTTCGGCGGTCGCAACGCCGGTGTGCTGCAGCAGTTCGTGCACCGTGCGGAGCTGGCGAGGCGTCGGATCTATCACGCGTTCAACCCGCAGGGTGTCGGCATCATCGCCGCGTCGCTGCTGTCGTTCGGCACCGAGCAACAGAAGCGGCAGTGGGCTGTGCCGATCCTGCGCGCCGACATGACCGCGTCGCTGGGCATGAGTGAACCGGGTGCGGGCTCCGACCTGGCGGGGTTGCGCACTCGCGCCGTTCTCGAAGACGACCACTTTGTGGTCAACGGGCAGAAGGTATGGACATCCGGGGCGCACGACGCCGACGTCATTCTGACGTTCGTGCGCACCGACCCTGAGGCGCCGAAGCACAAGGGCATCAGCGCGCTCCTCATTCCCACCGACTCGCCGGGCCTGCAGCGTCGCCCATTCGCCTCGGTGTATGACCGGCACAATCCGGACTTCAACGAGGTGTTCTTCACCGACGTGCGGGTGCCCGCCGAGAATCTCGTCGGGCCGCTGCACGAAGGTTGGCGGGTGGCCAACGGATCGCTGGGCCACGAGCGCACGATGATGTGGATGGCGTTCGCCAACCGTCTGCAGCAGATGCTCGAGGATTACCGCCCAACCGGTGACGTGAACCGCGACCGCTATGCGACCATCGCCATGGACTATCAGGCGTTGCGCCTTCTCGGCTCGGTCGCGCTGGGCCAGGCGGCCCGCGGAGAACGCGATGTGCCCGGCATCTCGGTGCTGAAGGTGTTCGGGTCGGAAGCCGAACAGCATGCTGCCAGACACATATTGGACGCCGCGGGTGCCGACGGCCTGCTCGATCCCGCGCTCACGGCGCCGTACAACCCGTACAACGCAGACCTCTACAGCGGCAGCTGGTTCACGCGCTATGTCAGCACCTACGCGGGCACCATTTCCGGCGGCACGTCGGAAATTCAGCGCAACATCATCGCCCAGCGCGTTCTCGGTCTGCCGGCGCGCTGATGTTGGGCGGCGACCGCTGCGGCGCGATGCCCAATTCCGCGAAAGCGGCGACCACAGCTGTATGTCGAATGATCGAATATCGTAATCCCCTGCTGAGCGGTTGCTCAGCAGGCTACGGTCGGGGCGGTGCGATGAGTATTCGCAATCGAAGGGGTCGACAATGCTCATGAAGTGGGCGGGCGTGCCGGTCGTCGCGGCAGGCATCGGCATTGCGGTTGTGAGCGGATGGGGGTGCGCCGTCGCCACGGCCGACCCGGCCGACACCGGGTCGCCGAGTTCCGGCGACTCCGCTTCTGACAAATCCCCTTCGACCGCGGGACAAGCGAGTTCGGCCAAAGACACGGCCCAAACGGACGGGAAAGATTCCGACGGGCCCCAGCATCGGACCGGCCGCGATGACGAACTCAGCTCCGTCGGCGAAGACGAGTCGGAGCGCAAAGACTCGACGCCGAAGTCTCGTTCGGGGGACAGCGATCGACCGAATCAGTCACCAGCCGGCGAGACCGACAACGAACCGGTCTCGAAAACAACAGATTTCGCCGCGCAAGCCGCTGCCGAAGCTCAGGTGGTCACAGAACTCACCACCACCGAAGTGGTGTTACCGAAGGGTGAGATCTACGACGTCGCCGCTGATGCGCCGGTCGCGGAGGCGACCGATGCTGTCACCGATGCCGCACCCGGAGCACCGGTCCACACGCCTGCGGAATGGGCATTGCTGGCGGCTGCGCGTCGGGAAATAGGTGTGACAGCGGGCGACACGCGCAGCGTCGGACCGCTCGTCGCTGCCACGGTCGTGACCGAGGAGCCGTTGCCCGCGAACTGGGAGGACCAGTACGTGGGTGCGCCGACGCTTATCCACCAGCTGGTCGTCGCCGGACTGCGCGTGGTTGACGTTGTGCTCAAGCCGTTCGGCGGCCTGCTGAAGTTCACCAGTCTCAAGGTGCCGTTCTTCACCGACGGCGTCCCACCGTTCTTCTTGCGACACGGACTGACCGTGCAGCGGACCGAGTTCGACGGCATGCCTGTGTGGACGCTGCAACCGAAGAACGCGACCGACGAATACATCGTCGCGCTCCATGGTGGCGCCTATGTCGCCGAGGCCAGCCTGTTTCACTGGTGGACCTACACCGACATGGCGCGCGAGACCGGCGCGACGGTGGTCGTCCCGCTTTACCCGCTGGTGCCCGACGGCGGCACCGCGAGCGTCGCGGTTCCAAAGACGGCTGACTTCATCGAACAGCTCATCGCCCAGCGCGGCGCACAAAACGTCAGCGTCATCGGCGACTCTGCGGGCGGTGGACTTGCGCTGGCCGCCGTCCAGGAACTGGTCGTGCGTGGGTCAGCGGTGCCGTCGCGCATGGTGCTCTTCGCGCCGTGGCTCGACGCCGGTGTCGGCAATTCGCTCAGCTCGGCGCTCGATCCCGGTGACCCACTCCTGGATGTGCCCAATCTGCAACAGGCAGGCCGAGATTGGGCCGGCGAACTGGGTACCTTACACCGGTACGCGAGCCCCCTCTACGGCTCGCTGGAGGGCCTACCGCCTATCACTGGCTTCTCCGGTTCGCTGGACTTGCTCACGCCAGACACCTTGCGCCTGCAGCAGCGTGTGGCCGAAGGCGGCTACACCAATTTCACATTCGACCTGCGCCGCGATCTCATCCACGACTGGGGCATCTTCGCGTTCCTGCCCGACGCACACGCCATCCGACCGTCGGTCTATCGAGCGCTGCTGGGATAGTCCGTCTCGTGACACGTACGCGCGATCGGTGGGCGACACGTGAATCGCTGGTGCCGTGCCGATGGTCCACGGCAAGACACATTTTCATCTCCGCCGTGCGAGGATGGTGATCGTGACTGTTGTTCTGGTGCATGGTAATCCGGAGACTGACACAGTCTGGGTCCCCCTCGTAGATGCTCTGGGCCGCAGGGATGTGGTGCGGTTATCGCCACCGGGGTTCGGTGCCCCGCTGCCCGACACCTTTCCAGCAACCTATCTCGCCTACCGTGACTGGCTGGTCGACGAGCTGGAGGGCATTGATGAACCCGTCGACCTCGTCGGTCACGACTGGGGCGGTTGCCATGTCGTGAACGTCGTGATGCATCGCCCCGAACTGGTGCGCAGCTGGGCGAGTGACGTCGTCGGCCTGTTTGACCGCGACTACGTGTGGCACGACATGGCCCAGGGGTTCCAAACCCCGGACGTTGGCGAGCAGTTGGTCGCGCTGATGCAGGACGGTTCGCCAGAGGAACGAGCGCAGCAGCTGGCCGGCTTCGGCGTTCCCCACGACGTGGCGATGTCATTCGCCGCGGCGCAAGGTCCGGAGATGGCGCGGGCAATTCTGGCGGTCTACCGCTCCGCATGCCAACCGGCGCTGGCCGATGCCGGGAGAGCGCTGGAGAACGCGGCGGCCAGGCCGGGGCTGTCGCTCTTGGCTACCGAGGATCACTTCGTCGGTACCGAGGAGATGCGGCGTCGGGCGGCCGATCGAGCCGGCGCCCGGACTGAGGTGCTCGACGGGTTGGGACACTGGTGGATGGTGGAGGATCCGACGCGCGGTGCCGTGGCGCTGACCCGGTTCTGGAATTCGCTCGATCAGCCGTCGGGGTAGAGCCGACGCATCGGATTCGCGTCAGCGGCCTTCACCGCGAGTCACGGTATCCACGTTCAGCAGAGACGTTATCGGACTTTCCCTGCGTGCCGTTGATCGGTGTGACGGTTGGACTCGGGCGGTGCCCGAGGGCCTTACGCCCCCACTGGTTTCGGGGCGGCGAGCTCGGCGAGCGACGACATGAACAACTCGTCCATCTGCGGGCTCAAGTCGGCTAAGGTCGGCGCGCTGGCGAAGCTGGCGGCGCCGAAGACGCGTTCGAGCACATCGGTTTCCGTGGACGCGCCGATCGAAAGACACAGGCACGCAACGCCGTCGGCGCGGAGCTCCTCGAGGGCCTTACTGGCGTCGGCTTCCGCGTAACGACCTTCGTAGCCGTCGTCGTAAGGAAAACCGTCGGAAAGGACGAGCAACAGCCGATTCGGCGTGCCGGCCTGATTCTTGAGAACTTCACCGGCACCGCGGATTCCGGCGCCGAGACGGGTGTAGCTTCCTGGTTCGAGCTGGTTGAGCCGGGCCCGTCCGACAGCGCCGAAATTTTGGTCGAACGTCTTGATGGCCGGCAGATGCACTGCGTGGCGGCCCTGGGACCGGAACGCATACACGGCGACGCGGTCACCGAGCTCTTCGAGTGTGACGGCCAGGGTGGCGGCCGCCCTTCGCTGGTGGTCGTGCACTGCGAGACCGTCTGAATCGGCGTCGACGGCGGACCCGGAGGCGTCGATCAGGATGAGCACACCGAGATTGCGGGCAAGTTTGCGGCGCTCCAGGTAGACGTGCTCGGCTCCGGAAAAGCCGGATTGCAGATCGACGAAGAGGTCGATGAGCGCTTCGATGTCGAGGTCGTCACCATCGGCACGGCCGCGCAGGACCTTCGGGCCGAGCCCGACCCGGGCCAGGCGGCGCCGCAGCACATCGTCGTGCGCGACACCCGCATCGGAGACGTCGGCGGCGACAGTCAGTGGAAAGTCGATCACCCGGCACCAGTCCGGCTTGTACCGATCATTGAAGACGTCCCACTCCGGATACAAGGCGCCGCCAACGCCTACCGCAGCACCGGGTTTGCCGTCATCGGTGAACTGGATCCGCGTCGGGAGGGGCCGGGCATTGGCTCCGATCTCCTGTACCCGGCGGGTGGAGCGAACCGTCATCTCCGCGCCCGCGGCACCCTCTCCGGGAGAACGTGAACCGCCGAACATCTTCCGCATGTAGTCCGACATCGACTGGTTGTTGAAGATCGGGCTCTCGAACAGCTTGAGGATCTTGCTCTCGCCGGACTTTCCACCGTCCTCGTCTTCGTCTTCTTCGTCGTCCTCGGACTCCGGCATGTCGATGGGATCGAACTGCAATTTCAGGTCCTTGTTGGTGGCCTGCCCGCCGGGTCCGGCGGACGCCGCCATCAACCGGGAGGGTTTGATGACACCGAACCACACCGGTGGGTCGGCAAGCTCGGCTCGGCTCTTGGCCACCTCGAGCGACTCTTCGGCGGTCGCGGTAATGGGAAGCCCGTCAGGAACGAGCGCGGCGTCGAGTGGGATCTGTCGGGCGAGTTGAGCGAGAGCCCGTTGGCCTTCGACCGCCAAGTATCGGCGTGCCATCGTGGCCCGTGCCCGCAATCCCTTCACCAACCGCGGGTCAAGGCTGCCCGCACCGAGAAGTGCTGCCTGCACGACCATCTCGCGGCGCTGCTCGTCGACGGTGCCACCGGCGGTGACGAAAATGAATTGGCCGTTCGTGTGTGCAGGCTGGCCGGCCGGCGCCTCGGTGACTTCGACGGACCTGCCGGCGATGTAGGTGGCGAGGAACCGGAACCGGTCAGGATTGCCGGGATCGGAAGCGACTGGAAGCGGCACGGCGACGTCGGTCACGTCTGGGGCAGGACGGTATTGACGAGTTCATCGAGGGCGCGGATGACATCGTGGTCGTCGGAGAGCACTTGGACGACGGCCGCGTGGACGGCACTGCGCAGGTTCAGCCCTTCCGCCGCGAGTCCACCGGCGAGAATCAACATGCGAGTGGAGGACACTTCGCGCAACGGTGAGCCATCCAGGTTGCGGATGGCGTAGGCGAGCTTGACCAACGCGCGTGCGGTCTCGGTGTCGATCCCGGCTTCGTAGGCAACCACCTCAGTCTCGATTTCTGCCGACGGGTAGCCGAGTTCGATGGCGACGAATCGCTGGCGGGTCGACTCCTTGAGGTTTTTCAGGACGCTCTGGTAGCCGGGGTTGTAAGAGATCACGAGCTGAAATCCGGGCGCCGCCTGCAGCGTGGTGCCGAGCCGGTCGACGGGCAGCTCACGGCGGTGATCGGCGAGCGGATGGATGACCACAGTGGTGTCCTGGCGGGCCTCCACCACCTCGTCCAGGTAGAAAATGGCGCCCTCGCGCACCGCGCGGGTCAACGGCCCGTCCACCCAGACCGTCTCACCGCCCTTGAGCAGAAATCGGCCCACGAGGTCCGCCGACGTCATGTCCTCGTGGCCGGCGACGGTGATCAGATCCCGGCCCAGCGCATGCGCCATCGCTTCCACGAATCGTGTTTTCCCGCAGCCCGTAGGGCCTTTCAACAGCACCGGCAGGCCTCGGCGAGCCGCCGCGCGGAAGACCTCCACCTCGTCGCCGACCGCTCGGTAGAACGGCGCGTTCGGAACGGGGGTGACCACCGCGGACGTACTGTTGCGCATTTATTCTCCTCGCTCGAGCGGAACGTTTTCGGGAAGCTTGACGCCCTCGGGGAGGACGAGCTCACCGTCGTGGTTGATGTAGCCGGAATTCGTCAACGGCATCGGTAGCGCGGGGTCGGGGCACGGACGATCGGTGTCGTCACCGCAGATGCCCATCAGGAAGTACGAGCGCTTCAAGATGTCATCCGGCCACGGGTCCTGGTGCATGGCGAAGAACTGTGCCGGGATGTTGTAGAAGACGAAGAAGAAGGCGCTGCACGCGGCGAAGATCGCCAGGAACCGGGTGAGCTGCTGTTGGACGAAACCGCCTCGGACGCTGTCGAGTCCGCGCTCGACGAAGGTTCGGCCACGGTCATCGGTGAAGTAACGCATGCAGCACAGGCCCGCCTGGACACCGCCCCACATGAGCCCTTCGTAGAGGGGCCATTGGTAGTAGGTGCCGGCATTGACCGACAGCGCCTGGATGGCGCCCGGATAGGTGAACAGGCCCATCGGCATGAGAAACAGGCCCTCGATGACGAAATCGAAGAAGAAGGTCCAGGCGATCACCACGCCGATGAGACCGAAGGTGTTGATATTCGGAAAACGCTTCTTGGCCAAGCGCATGACCCAGCAGCCCAACATGGTGCACAGCAGGACGAAGAAGTAACCCGGGGCGTTCATCAGGACCGGTTCTGCCATCATGGCGCCCGGTTCCCCGAACGACACCCAACCCGGAATGTCCTGGACCCACGAGCCCATGTTCCACATCCAGGTGTTGTAGGTGCTCCACGTGCTGAAGTAGTTCAGCAGCGGATCCTGAAACCACAGCAGCCCGCAGGACACGAAGAGCATGCCGTCGAGGGTGATTCGCCGCTCACGGCGCCACGGCCGAATGAGGAACCACCAGATGGCAATTGGCAGGCCGACGACGATTACGGCTGTCCACGTGAACAGGATCGCCTTCATGAACATCGGTGGCTCTGTCGGGCCTGCGGGAACTCGCTCGAAGTTGGGCCCGGTGATCCAGCGGATCCACACGTAGAGCTGGAAGGCGAGAATGACACCGCCGACCGCGCCCCAGACCTTCACCGGCGTGATCTTCTTCTGCGGCTGCGTACCGAGCGCCGCGTCGCTCAGCGATTCGGTGAGGACGGGCTTCTTGCTCGACAGATCGCTCATGACACCGCCTTCTCCGCACTTGTCGATCCCATGGACTCAGAGCTCCCCTCGAAAGTGGCCGATGCGTCGAAAATATACCAGTGAGTATCTGCATGGCCAATAGTTGGAAATGCTGTGGCAAAATTGCCGAATGGTCGAGCCTTGGACGCGCGAGCGACGTCTCGAGCGCACGCGCTCACTGCTGCTGGATGCCGCCGAGGAGGTGTTCGCCGAAAAAGGTTTCATCCCTGCGACTCTCGATGACATCGCCAAGGCGGCCGGCTACTCGAAGGGCGCGATCTACAAGTACTTCGCCACCAAGGAAGAACTGTTCTTGGCGGCGAGCGACAGGTACTGGCGTCGGTATTTCGACAACTTTGCCGAGGTGATGTCGTCGTCGGACCACATCGGGGCGCGCGAAATCGAAGACATCGGCGATCGGTGGCGCCAACTCAGTCGTGACCGCGGCGCCGAACATGCGGCGCTGGGTCTCGAGTTCAACCTCTACCTGCTACGTAACCCGGAGGCGCGGGAACGCGTGGCGGCCAAGCGATCAGAGGTTGTCGACCAGCTTGCCACGTACATCGTCGAGGGCATCGACAGTCTCGGTGCGACCCTGCTGATCCCTGCATCGACGTTCGCTCACATCATCATCGCCACGACGGACGCCGTCGAGCTTGGCAGCCACCTCGACGATGTCGACCTGTACCAGGCAGTGGTCGAGATGTACGTGTCGGCCGTCAAGATGCCCTGACGGGGTCATTGCCCGTGGTCGATCGGTACGGGTGAGGGCACCCCGGCGCCTTCCGGCAGAACGAGTTCGCCGTCGTGGTTGATGTAGCCCGAGTGCTTGGTCGGTATCGGAAGATCAGGATTCGGGCACGGTCGGTCGGTCCCCTCACCGCAGATCCCCGGATTGAAGTACGAGCGCTTCTGCACGTCCTCGGGCCAGGGGTCGCCGTGCATGCCGAGCCAGGTCGCGGGCACGTTGTAGAAGAGGAAGAAGCATGCGCTGACACCCCCGAAGATCGCGAGGAAGCGGATGAACTGTTGCTTGACGACACCGCCGCGAATGCTGTCCAGCCCGCGTTCGACGACGGTGCGTCCCCGGTCATCGGTGAAGAAGCGCAGACAGCACAGCGCGGCCTGGACGCCTCCCCACATCAACCCCTCGTAGACCGGCCACTGGTAATAGGTGCCTGCGTTGATCGACAACGACTGGATCGCACCGGGGTAGGAATAGAAGCCGATCGGCAGGAGGATGAGTCCCTCCATGATGAAGTCGAAGACGATGGCGATCGCATAGGTGACCAACACCAACCTCAGATTGCTGATTCCCGGCCACCGCTTCTTGATCCTGCGCATGACCGCACATCCGACGATGGTGAGCAGCAGCACCCCGTACATGTAGCCGGGAATGTTGGTCAGCAGGGGCTCGGGCACGGTATGACCCGGTTCCTCGTGTGCCACCCAGCCGGGGAAGTACGGTGCCCAGGATCCCCGGTTCCACAGCCAGGCGTTATACGTACACCAGGTGCTGTAGTAGTTGAGCATCGGATCCTGGAAACACATCAGGCTCATCGACATCAGCAGCATGCCGTCGAGCGTGATGCGCTTCTCCCGCACCCAGGGCCGGATGAGGAAGAACCAGAGCGCGAATGGCAGGCCGATCCAGAGCACGACCGCGTTGGCGATCAACGGGATCTTCATGTACAGCGGTGGCTCGCTAGGGCCGCCCGCTACCGGCTCGAAGTAGGGTCCGCTGACCCACCGAATGACGAGATACAGCGTCATTGCCAAGAACACGGTGCCGACGGTCGCCCAGATCTTGATGGCATTCGACGAACGCGGGGTCGCCGCGCCTAGGCCGGCGGTGCCGCTCACCGGTTCGGTGACTGCGGATGTCCGTTTGTTCGACTCGCTCAAGACGCCTCCTGCAACTTTCGCGCACACGCGCTCATCGAGAAGATACCAGCGAGTATCTGACTATCCAACGGGGTTCTCAGATTCTGTGGCACACTTTTTTCATGGTCGAGCGCTGGACACGGGAACGACGTCTCGAGCACACACGCTCTCTGTTGCTCGACGCCGCGGAAGACGTGTTCGCCGAGAAAGGTTTCGCACCAGCGACTCTCGACGACATCGCCAACGCGGCGGGCTATACGAAAGGCGCCATTTACAAGCATTTCGCCACGAAGGAGGATCTCTTCCTCGCCGTGAGCGACCGGTATTGGCGTCGCTATTTCGACAACTTCGCCGATGTGATGTCCTCTGCCGAGCAGGTCGGGTCACGCGAACTCGACGAGATCGCCGCGCGATGGCGCCAGTTGAGCCGTGACCGCGGGGCCGAGCACGCCGCGTTGGGGCATGAATTCACCCTCTACCTTCTTCGCAATCCTGATGTCCGCGAGCGGGTGGCGGAGAAAAGGACGGAGGTCGTCGAAGCGCTCGCGACGTTTATCACCGAAGGCATCGACAGGCTCGGTGGCGCCTTGTTGATTCCAGCGAAGACTCTCGCCCAGGTCCTCGTCGCGACCAGTGACTCGGTCGTGCTGGGCAGTGAACTCGACGACGTGGACCTCTACCGGCCCGTCATCGAAATGTACGTCTCGGCGATCAAGCTGCCGTAGCTATCGGGCGTCACGCCCCCTTGCCAGCAGTCGCTGCGGCCGGATCCTGCGTTGCTGCAACAGATATCGACTTCGAATCGGTGTAGCTGTCGATACCCTCGCGACCGAGTTCGCGTCCGTAGCCACTGTCCTTGACGCCGCCGAACGGTGCGAACGGGTCCATCGTGTAGCCCTGGTTGACGCCGAAGGTGCCGGTGCGGATGCGGGCGGCGATGTCGAGCCCCCGGTCGGTGTCTGCGGTGAACACTGATCCCGCCAAGCCGTAGTCGGAATCATTGGCGATCGCCACCGCGTCTTCTTCGTCGGCGTAGGGGATGACGGTCAGCACGGGCCCGAAGATTTCGTCCCGCGCGATCCGCATCGTGTTGTCGGCGCGGTCGAACAGCGTGGGTTTCACGAACCAACCGCGGTCGAGGCCGTCAGGCATCTCGGCACCGCCCACCACCAGGCGGGCGCCCTCCGTCTGCCCTGTCTCGATGTAGCCGCGCACCCGGTGCTGTTGACGCTCGGCGACGAGCGGTCCGACCTGTGTTGCGGCGTCGGTCGGATCGCCGACCACCAACGACGTCATCTCAGCGGCCAGTGCATCGGTGAACTCGTCGGCACGTCCGGACGGCACCAGAACTCGGGTCAGCGCGTTGCAGATCTGACCGCTGTTGCTCAGGCTGGCCGATCGGACGCCGGTCGCAACGGCGGCGGGATCAGCGTCGGACAGGACGATCGCGGCGGACTTGCCGCCCAGTTCGAGGCTGACGCGCCGCAGATTCGTCGCGCATGCGGCGGCGACGGCCTTACCCGCTGCTGTGGAACCGGTGAAGGAAACCTTGTCGACACCAGGATGATTCACCAGATATCCGCCGAGTGCGCCGTCGCCCGGAAGCACGCTGACCACACCCTGCGGCAGACCCGCCTCGGCGACCATCTCCGCCAGCAGCAGCGCGTTGAGCGGCGACTCCGGCGCGGGTTTGAGGACCACGGTGCAGCCGGCCAGAAGTGCCGGAATCAACTTGGTGACGATGAGGAACTGCGGCATGTTCCAGGGAACGATGGCCGCGACGACGCCGACCGGCTCGCGTCGGATATGGATGTCGGACCCGTACCTGCCGGGTCTGGACTCGTGCCATGGGTAGTTCTGCGCCAGGTCGCAGAAAGCGGTCATCATCGTCCACGGCAGTGCCACCTGAGCGCGTTGAGCGAAGCTGATCGGTGCACCGATCTCCGAGGTGATGACATCGGCCATTTCAGGGCGCCGTTCGCCATAGACATTGGCCAGCCCTCTGACCGCGGCGATGCGCTCGGCGGGGTCCAATCGCGGCCAGGCGCCGGTGTCGAACGCGGCCCGGGCGGCCTCGACCGCCCTGTCCACGTCGGCAGGTGCCGCGGCGGCGACAGACGCGACCGTTGCCTCGGTATGCGGGCAGACGATCTCGATGCGCTGCTCGGTGCTCGCTCCACGCCAACTGCCGCCGATGAACAGCTCATCCGAATGCACGTGTCCGACTCCTTCTGCACCCCGGTCACCCGGGTAATATCAACTACTTGCGATTATGAGCTGGAGCATATACCGTCGGCGCAGAAGGCTCCCGCAGATTGCGCCAAAGACCAACGGCGCGTGCGGTATGACTAGACCACCACGTGGACAGGAGAAGCCGATGCCTCGATTCCCCAAACCGCCGGAAGGCAGCTGGACCGAGCATTACCCACAGTTGGGCACCGGGCCCGTGTCCTACGAGGACTCCGTGGATCCCGAGTTCTATGAACTCGAGCGTAAGGCGGTGTTCCGCCGCGCGTGGCTGAACGTCGGTCGCGTCGAACAGATTCCACGCAAGGGCAGTTACTTCACCAAGGAACTCAAGGTCGCCAACACCTCCATCATCGTGGTACGGACCACCAATGGAGAAGTCAAGGCGTATCACAACATCTGCAGGCACCGCGGCAACAAGCTCGTGTGGAACGACATGCCGCTGGAGGAGACCAGCGGTGTGTGCCGGCAGTTCACCTGCAAGTACCACGCCTGGCGCTACGACCTCGACGGAAACCTCACGTTCGTTCAGCAGGAGGGGGAGTTCTTCGACCTCGACAAGAGCCGCTACGGTCTGGTGCCCGTCCACTGCGAGGTGTGGGAGGGCTTCATCTTCGTCAATTTCGCCGAGCAGCCGGAGCAGTCGCTGCGCGACTTCCTCGGCCCGATGATCACGAATCTCGAAGGCTATCCGTTCGACAAGATGACCTCGCGGTTCTACTACCGGTCTGAGGTGAAGGCCAACTGGAAGCTCTACATGGACGCGTTCCAGGAGTTCTACCACGCACCTGTCCTGCATGCGAACCAATCACCAACCGCCTATTCGAAGGCGGCGGCCGAAGCCGGCTTCGAGGCGCCGCACTATCGCATCGAGGGCCCGCACCGTCTGGTGAGCACCTCGGGCATCAAGGCCTGGGAGATGGCCGATGAGATGCGCAAGCCGATCGAGGACATCTGTCAGAGCGGACTCTTCGGCCCGTGGGACAAGCCGGATCTCGGCGAGATGCCCGTGGGCTTGAATCCCGCGAAATGCGATCCCTGGGGCCTGGATTCGTTCCAGTTGTTTCCCAACTTCGTGATCTTGTTCTGGGGGCAGGGCTGGTACCTGACCTACCACTACTGGCCGACGTCGCACAACACGCACATCTTCGAGGGCACGGTGTACTTCCCGCAGCCGAGAACGCCCCGTGAGCGCATAGCGCAGGAACTGGCCGCGGTGTCGTTCAAGGAGTACGGCCTTCAGGATGCCAACACCCTCGAGGCCACCCAGACGATGGTCGAGTCACGCGTGCTCGACAACTTCCTGCTCTGCGACCAGGAGGTGCTCATCCGCCATCTGCACAGCGAGACCGCGGCATGGGTGGACGACTACCGGCGCAAGACTGCGGGAGTGTGAGATGACGACCGCCGCAACCGAATCTTTTTCCTCCCGCGCACCGAAACTGCCGCCCGAGTTCGCAGACCTCGAGGTGTTCTCGGACTGGTGCCTGCCCACCGAGGCCGAACGGTACGCCAAGCGGCTGGACAGTTCGATGCAGGAGATACAAGCCTTTTACGACGCGATCACCGCGCGTGCGGAGGAGGCCATCTCGTACTGCGATAAGTTCTCGCTGGATGACATGCCGGAGGACGTGCTGAACCTCATGCACCTTCTCTATTCGATGATCCAGGCGTCGTTTCCGGTCGAGTGCTGGAAGCAACCGAAGGTGCCCGACTCAGGCGCCACGACGCTGGACTGCGTGTCAGAACCCGTGCCGTGACCGGTCCGATCACCGTCCTGCGCGCGGCGCGCTGGGCCGACGTCGAGGCCGGCGAGGTGCGCTCACCGGCGGTAGTGGTGATCGAGGGTAATCGGATCACGGCGGTCAACCCCGTTGAGGTGCCGCAGGATCCGGCCGAAGACATCGACCTGGGCGATGTCACGCTGCTGCCGGGTCTGATGGACATGGAGCTCAACCTGCTCATCGGCGGGCCCGGTGGTCCCGAAGGTCTGCCGAGCCCTATGCACGGGGTGCAGGACGACCCCGCCTACCGCACGCTGCGTGGTGCGGTGAACGCGCGTACCACCCTGGAGGCCGGCTTCACCACGGTGCGCAATCTCGGATTGATGGTCAAGACCGGCGGCTACCTTCTCGACGTCGCGCTGCAGCGCGCGATCGAGCAGGGCTGGCACAACGGTCCGCGGATCTATCCGGCGGGGCATGCGGTGACGCCCTACGGCGGACACCTCGATCCGACGGTTTTCCAGCGACTCGCGCCCGGGATCATGCCGCTTTCGGTGGCGGAGGGCATCGCCAACGGGGTGGACGACGTGCGAGCGTGCGTGCGCTATCAGATCCGGCACGGGGCGAAGCTGATCAAGGTGTCCGCTTCGGGTGGCGTCATGTCCCACAGCACCGCGCCCGGTGCGCAGCAGTATTCCGACGACGAGTTCGCCGCGATCGCCGACGAGGCGCACCGCGCGGGTGTGCGGGTAGCTGCGCATGCGGTGGGGGACAGCGCTATTCGCGCGTGCATCCGCGCCGGGATCGACTGCATCGAACACGGGTTTCTCGCCACCGACGACACGATCAAATTGATGGCCGACACCGGCACCTTCCTGGTGTCGACCACCTACCTGACCGAGGCGATGGCCATCGACCGCATCGCTCCGGAGCTGCGCAAGAAGGCCGAGGAGGTATTTCCCCGCGCGCAGGCGATGCTGCCGAAGGCGATAGCCGCCGGAGTCCGGATCGCCTGCGGAACGGACGCGCCGGCGATTCCGCACGGGCAGAACGCGAAAGAACTGTGCGCGCTGGTCTCTCGCGGCATGACACCCATGCAGGCACTGCGGGCCGCGACCATCACCAGCGCCGAGCTCATCGAGGCCGACGACGACCTGGGGCGCATCGCTGCGGGCTACCTCGCCGACATCGTCGCCGTGCCGGATGACCCGTCGCGCGACATCGCCGTCACACTGGACGTGCGGTTCGTGATGAAGAACGGTGTGGTCTACAAGCGCTAGCGCCCAGACCGAGAGGAGCGAGCGTGGAACAAACCGACAACATCCTGTGGCTGCTCAAGCAGGCCTGGTACTTCTCTTTGACAACGGTCAACGACGCGGTGAGCGAGCACGGCGTGAGCACCGCGCAGATCGGTGTGTTGCGCCAGCTGTCGACCGAGCCCGGCCTGTCAGGTGCCGACCTGGCCCGGCGCATGCTCATCAGCCCGCAAGGCGTGCAGCTTGCTCTGACCGCACTCGAACGGCGCGGCCTCGTCGAGCGTAAACAGGACCCCCAGCACGGCAGGATTCTTCAGGCGTTCCTCACCGACCAGGGCCGCAAAGTGGCCGAAAATGTCGTCAACGATGCAATTGCCGCGCACGACAAGGTCTTCGGCGTGCTGAGCAAGGCCGAGCAGAAAACCCTGCGTGATCTGCTGTCGCGCGTCGTTGAGCAGGGGACCGGCCACGAATTGCACGCCGACCACATCGATTCCTAGGGGCCGTATGAAGTACTTGAGATGAATGACAAGTACTTGATATAGTGGACCCGATGGCCGAGAGCAACGGTGACGACGGGTTCGCGCCCCTACGCGTCAAGCGTGTCGTACGGGAGACGTCCGACGCCGTCTCCCTGGTGCTGGACGTGCCCGCGCACTGCTCGGCGCAGTACCGTTACCGCGCCGGCCAATTCCTGACGCTGCGCGTGACCGTGGACGGTCAGGACCTTCGCCGCTGCTACTCGATGTCGTCGGCTCCCGTCGAGGACGACCTGCAGATCACCGTCAAGCGCGACCCCGGCGGAGTGGTGTCCAACTGGCTCAACGACACGGTCTCTGAAGGCGTCGAGATTCACGCCGCCCCGCCGGAGGGGCGGTTCTGTCTGCGTGACACCGATGACGAGGTCGTCGCGTTCGCGGGCGGCAGCGGCATCACGCCGATCATGTCGCTGCTCCGGACGGCGTTGGCGAATTCTTCGCGGCGCGTCCGGTTGTTCTACGCCAACCGCAGTCGCGATTCGGTGATCTTCGCTGCCGCGCTCGAGCGGCTGGCGAAGGAGAACGCCGACCGTCTGACGGTCGCGCACCACATCGACGACGACAGCGGAGTGGTGACGCCCTCGGCGGTCGGCTCGTTCATCTCCGGCGCCGGTGCGGCGGACTACTACATCTGCGGTCCCGGGCCGTTCATGGACACCGTTGAGGCCGCGGTCCTCGAGTCCGGCGTTCCGCGAGAACGTGTCCACCTCGAACGCTTCTCGATCGAACCCGTACCCGCCGACGTCGCCGACGCCTCTGGGCAGACAGAAGAAATCGTGATCGAACTCGATCGCAAGACCGTCACCGCCGGCTACCGGGCGGGCAACACCTTGTTGCAGACGGCCCGGATCGCCGGCCTACGGGCGCCGTCGTCGTGTGAGACCGGTTCGTGCGGAACATGTATGGCGCGCATCGTCTCCGGCGGGGCCAGAATGCTCAACAACGACGCACTCGATGACGACGAAGTGGCCGAGGGTTGGGTGTTGACGTGCCAGTCTCTACCTACAACCCGAACAGTGCACGTGGTCTATGAGTAGAGACAAGAGGGTTTTGTGATGGGACGCTTTCGTTTGACCCGTGTCGCGGTGGTGACCGGTGGCGCTTCCGGCATGGGTGAGGCGACCTGCCATGAGCTCGGTCGGCGCGGTCACAAGGTGGCCGTGCTCGACCTCAACGGCGACGCGGCGCAAAGGGTGGCCGAGGACCTGCGTGCCGAAGGGGTGACCGCCCTCGGGGTGGCTGCCGACGTCAGCGACCGCGCGGTCGTCGAGGAAGCGTTCGCGAAGGTGCGCACCGAGCTCGGCCCGGTGCACATCCTGGTCACCAGCGCCGGTGCGGTGGACTTCGCGCCGTTCACCGAGATCACCCCGCAGGCTTGGCAGCGGCTGATCGATGTCAATCTCACCGGCACGTTCCACTGCTGCCAGGTGGCCGTGCCCGACATGCTCGAAGCCGGCTGGGGCCGCATCGTGATGATCTCGTCGTCAAGTGCCCAGCGCGGTTCGCCGGGGATGGCGCACTATGCCGCCTCCAAGGGCGCGCTGCTCTCGCTGACCAGATCCCTCGCCCGCGAGTATGGCCCGACCGGTATCACGGTGAACAACATTCCGCCCTCGGCCATCGAGACACCGATGCAGCATGCCGGCCAGGCGGCCGGACATCTGCCGTCCAACGAGCAGATGGCGGCAAGCGTTCCGCTCGGTCACCTCGGCACCGGTGACGACATCGCCGCCGCCGTCGGTTTCCTGTGTTCCGAGGAGGCCGGTTTCATCACGGGTCAGACGCTCGGCGTCAACGGCGGGTCGGTGATGTGATGACGTCGTTCTGCACGAGTTCGCAACTCAGACAGGGAGGTTCGCATGGCGAAGTGGCCTAAACCAGCAGAGGGCACCTGGACGGAGCACTACCCGGACCTCGGGACCGGGCCCGTCTCGTTCCGCGACTCGATCTCCCCGGAGTTCTACGAGCTCGAACGCGAGGCCGTCTTCAAACGCGCCTGGCTCAACGTCGCCCGCGTCGAGGAGTTGCCGCGCGTCGGTAGCTACCTCACCAAGGAGATCGACGCCGCACGAACTTCGGTGATCGTGGTCAGGGGCAAGGACCAGCAGATCCGTGCCTTCTACAACATCTGCCGCCACCGCGGGAACAAGCTGGTGTGGAACGACTTTCCCAACGAAGAGGTCAAGGGCACCTGTCGGCAGTTCACGTGCAAGTACCACGGCTGGCGATACGACCTCAAGGGCGACCTGACGTTCGTGCAGCAGGAGGGGGAGTTCTTCGGCCTCGACAGCGCACAGTACGGGTTGAAGCCGGTGCAGTGCGACGTGTGGAACGGGTTCATCTTCATCAACTTCGATCCCGAACCTCGGTGGAGTCTTCGCGAGTTCCTCGGCCCGATGATCACCGCCCTCGACGACTATCCGTTCGAAATGATGACGGAGCGATACGATTTCGTCGCGCACAACAACAGCAACTGGAAGATCTTCGCGGATGCGTTCCAGGAGTACTACCACGTGCCGTCGCTGCACAGCCAACAGGTGCCCACCGAGGTGCGCCAGCCCAACGCGACGTTCGAGTGCGGGCACTTCCAGATCGACGGGCCGCACCGCCTGGTGTCCACGGCGGGCACCCGCCGCTGGTTGCTCGCCCCCGAGTACATGTATCCGGTCGAAAGGGCTACGCGCAGCGGTCTTGTCGGGCCGTGGCGCACGCCGGAGACGCACTTCTCCGCTGGGCTGAATCCCGGCGGGATCGAACCGTGGGGCATCACCAACTTCCAGATCTTCCCCAACCTGGAGATCTTGATCTACCACGGGTGGTACCTGCTCTACCGCTACTGGCCGACGTCGCACAACACCCACAAGTTCGAGGCGTACAACGCTTTTCACCCAGCACGTACCGTCCGCGAGCGGATCGAACACGAGGTCGCCTCCGTGGTGCTCAAGGAGTTCGCACTTCAGGACGCCGGCATGCTCGGCGGCACCCAGGCCGCGTTGGAGTACGACGTCGTCGACGACTACCCGCTCAGCGATCAGGAAATCCTCGTGCGCCACCTGCACAAGGTCTCGGTCGACTGGGTTGAGGAGTATCGCAACGAGCGCCGCCCGGTGGGGGTGTGACATGTCGCCGAAACTGCCGAGCGCTTTCGCCGAGTTCGAGCCGTTCGCCGAGAAATGGTGTCTAGCAACCGAACCGGAACGGTGGGCCACCCGGCTGGCAACTCCCATGCCGGAAATCCGCGAATTCTACGACGCGTTCTCGCCGCGCTTCGAAGAGGCGATCGACTACTGCGACAAGTTTCCGCTCGACGACGTGCCGGAGGATGCGCTGAATCTCCTGCATCTGATCTATTCGATGATCATGGTCTCGATGGCTGTCGAGGTCTTCGGTACCCAGAAACCCGCCGACTCCGCTGATGCCGTGATCGACCGCGTCAGCGCGCCGGTGCCATGAGGACGGGACGACAAATATGAGTCTGCTGACGATCAACAAGCTCACCGCATCGGTCGGAGCGGAGGTGACAGGCCTGGACTCCGAGGTGCTGGCGTCCGACGATGCGCTGGGCTCCGCGGTCCTCGACGCGCTGGAAGACAATGGCGTGCTGGTGTTTCCCGGTCTCGGACTGACACCCGAGGCGCAGGTGGCATTCTGCCGGCGCCTCGGCGAGATCGACCACTCGTCCGACGGCCATCATCCGGTTGCCGGCATCTACCCGGTGACGCTGGACAAGTCCAAGAACTCGTCGGCGGCCTACCTGCGTGCCACATTCGACTGGCACATCGACGGATGTACCCCGACCAACGACGAGTGCCCGCAGAAGGCGACCGTGCTGTCGGCCAAGCAGGTGGCCGATAGCGGCGGCGAGACCGAGTTCGCGAATTCGTACGCCGCCTACGAGGCGTTCAGCGACGAGGAGAAACAACGCTTCGGGTCGTTGCGAGTGGTGCATTCGCTCGAGGCCTCGCAGCGCCGGGTGCATCCCGATCCGTCGCCGGAATTGGTGGCCAGGTGGCGGTCGCGTCCCACCCACGAGCATCCGCTGGTGTGGACTCACCGCAGCGGCCGCAAGTCGCTGGTGTTGGGCGCGTCGGCCGACTACGTCGTCGGCATGGATCTCGACGAGGGTCGGGCACTGCTCGCCGACCTCCTCGACCGGGCTACCGCGCCGGAGCTTGTGTACAGCCACAGCTGGTCCGTCGGCGACACGGTCATCTGGGACAACAACGGCGTCCTGCACCGCGCTGCGCCGTACGACCCGGATTCACCGCGCGAGATGCTGCGCACGACGGTGCTCGGCGACGAGCCGATTCAGTAGTTTCCCCGCGTTCGTGCTGGGCGGGCGCTTAGCACCGTCGTTGACGCCGACGTACCCACTATGGAAATCTGATACCCGCATATGAGAATCACGTTCTCGTGGCCCTGGGACCGTTGAAATGGAGCACGCATGGCGGAGGACCTGACCTCGGTCGACTTCTTTCGGGACAGTCGCCTGACGGATGACCCGTATCGGTTCTACGAGGCGTTGCGCAACAAGTGCCCGGTCAGCCGCGAGGACCACTACGGCGTGACGATGGTGACCGGCTGGCAGGAGGCCGTCGAGGTCTACAACGACGCGGAGACGTTCTCGTCCTGCATCTCGGTGACCGGGCCGTTCCCCGGTTTCCCGGTGCCGCTCGAGGGGGACGATGTCACCGATCTGATCGTCAAGCACCGCGACGAGATTCCGTTCAGCGACCAGTTGCCCACGCTCGACCCGCCGACGCACACGAATCACCGCGCCTTGCTGATGCGGCTGATCACGCCCAAGCGCCTCAAGGAGAACGAGGACGCGATGTGGGCGCTCGCCGACGACATCCTCGACGACTTCCTCGCACCGGGCGAGGGCGAATTCATCACCGGATTCGCTGCGCCGTTCACCTTGCGGGTGATCGCTGACCTGCTCGGCGTACCGGACGAGGACCGCGCGGAGCTACTCGAGCGCCTGGCACGCGGCACCCACGGCAGCGCGGTGGGCAATGCCGACAAGACGATGAACAAGACGCCCCTGGAGTACCTGTACGAGGTGTTCGCCGAGTATGTCGAGGATCGCCGGCGCGAACCGCGCGACGACGTGCTCACGGGCCTGGCCACCGCGACGTTCCCGGACGGCACGACGCCCGAGGTCGGTGACGTCGTCCGGGTGGCCACCAACGTCTTCTCAGCAGGACAGGAGACGACAGTGCGGCTGCTGTCGACCGCGCTGAAGGTGATGGGGGACCAGCCCGACATCCAGCGCAGGTTGCGCGAGGACCGCAGCCTGCTGGGGAACTTCATCGAGGAGTGCCTGCGCATCGAGAGCCCCGTCAAGGGTGACTTCCGGCTGTCGCGGGTGCCCACGACCGTCGGCGAGCAGCAGCTCGGAGCCGGGTGCACCGTGATGGTGATCAACGGTGCGGCCAACCGCGATCCGCGCCGGTTCGAGAATCCCGACACGTTCGACCCCGACCGCAAGAACGCGCGCCAGCACCTGGCATTCGGCCGCGGCATCCACAGCTGCCCGGGTGCTCCGCTGGCCCGCGCCGAGACCCGCGTCGGACTCGAGCGGTTGCTGGATCGCACCACCGACATCCGGATCAGCGAGGCGCACCACGGTCCGGCCGGAGATCGCCGCTACCAATACATTCCGACGTACATCCTGCGTGGGCTCACCTCACTGCACCTGGAGTTCGACGTGGCGGGCGGTGACCGGCGATGAAGGTCACCGTCGACGAGGATCGCTGTGCGGGCCACGGCATGTGCCTGACGTTGTGCCCCGAGGTGTTCGACCTGAACGACGACGGCTGGGCGGTCGCGGATCCCGAAGAGGTGCCTGCGGAATTCGAATCCGCTGCGCGCGAGGCGATA
Source organism: Mycobacterium deserti (assembly GCF_025345615.1). Lineage (GTDB taxonomy): Bacteria > Actinomycetota > Actinomycetes > Mycobacteriales > Mycobacteriaceae > Mycobacterium > Mycobacterium deserti. The sequence continues at coordinate 689,759 of NZ_JAODWD010000004.1, read as the reverse complement.
GCGAACTGTCCCGAACGAGCTATCCGCGAAATCGACTGATAAGAAGGAGTTTCGAGTGGCCAAGGCGTACATCCTCATCACCGAGGACGTCAAGGACCCGGCCGGTATGGCCGAGTACGGCAAGCTCGCGAGCCAGGCGATGGCAGGCGCGACGCTGTTGTCGTTCGACACCAAGGCCGAGGTCATCGAGGGCACCTGGCACGGCACCCAGACCGTGCTGCTCGAATTCGAGTCCGAAGAGGCGGCCCGCGAGTGGTATTACTCCGACGCCTACCAGGAGGCCGCCAAGCTGCGGCAGGCCGCCGCCGAGTGCAACGGCGTCATCCTGCACGGCCTGGGATAGCCCTTTCTATCGCGAGCAGACGCAAAACTGACTGACTTGTGCCCATTTTGGGCATGTTTGCGTCTGCTCAGCCGGCTTGGTCCACGTGCGCGGCGATGCGTGCCACCAGATCAAGGGGATGTCGCCGTACATCGTCGACCACCAAGGGAATGCTCATCCAACCGCATTCCTGTAATCGGGCGACCTTCATGCGGTCGTGCCGCAGCGCTTCCGGCGTCGCGTGCCACTCCATACTCTCGTATTCAGCGACCACCATCGCGTCGGGCCAGGCGAAGTCCACGCGCCAGAGCTTGCCGCACCTATCGACTATTTCGTACTGCACCTCGGGCATCGGGAGTCCGCCATCGATGAAGACAAGGCGCGCTTCGCTTTCCATAGGCGACTCTGAGCGACCGTCGACGTACTCCATCAGCTCGCGTACTTTCACAATTCCCCGTCGCCCCTTCTGCTCGTCGATCGTCGCGCGCAGGTCTGTCGGCGTGCAGAGCCCCTTGAACAGCACGGCGTCCAAGGTGGCCAGCGCGCGGGGGCGTCGCAATGAGCGCGCGAGTTCGACAGCCGTCCACGCCGGCGCGGTAGCCAACCGCCCCTGAATGCGTTTCAGCGGCGCCCCAATTCGCTGGTGAACCATCAACTCGCCTACGGGACGCATGCGAACGCCGGGATCGAGGATGTGGATGCGGCGGCCATTCTCGGTGCCGAAGCCATAGAGCTCTGCGGCGGTGTTCATGCATGCGACGATGGACTTACCGGATAGCACATCGAGCGCCGCGAGCCGGTCGATCGTGCTAGGCGGATGCTGGGCATAGACCCCATGCCAGACTCGGATGACCTTTCCGGTCCGGACACGCCTGGCAAGGGTGCGATATGACATCGTGTCGAGCAACTGCGAGGTCGTCGCCAATCCACCGTTGCGGGCGAACAGCTCGTCCGGGGACACTTCTCGATCGTCGATCGTAGGAGCCGCCCGGGAAAGGGCGGGCACGCGCAGCTGTGGATAACTTCCGCGAGCAGACGCAAACCTGCCTGTTTTCGGCGGCAGAAGGGCAAGTTTACGTCTGCTCGGCGAGATCAGTGGGGGACGAGTGGGCCCGTCGGCTTCGTCGTGGTGGCGTGCACGAGCAGTTCGGCGAGCTCGCGCGGCCGGGACAGGAACGGCGAGTGCGACGTGTCGATGCTCAACTGCTCCACGCCGAGTCGGCGCGTCACCGTGTCGGCCAGCCATTGCGGCATCGACCGGTCCTGCAGGCACCGGATGAAGCTGCGGGGCAGATCGGCGGCCCAGAATCGCGGCACCGATACCGGCGTCACCGTGGTGTCGCCGAAGCGTTCGGGGCCCAGCCGCTCGAACGCCCAACGCGCAGTGGCCTCGTCGCAGTCGTGGTAGAAGTAGCGCCACGCACCGTCGAAGTCGGCGAACCACATCGCGCCGTCGTCGTCGAACTTCAGATAGCTCAGCATCTCTCCGACGTCGGCGTCGAACTCGCCCTCCTCTGAGTCACGCATCGCCATCGCCTCGGGATACGTCCTGCCCTCACGAGGCAGCGCCGCGGCGAGGTAGACGACGTGGCTGACCAGATCCGGCGCCGCGTCGGCGGCCAGGGTGGCGTCGAATCCGCCGCCGGAGTGCCCGACGAGGACATCGCCCGGTTGCAGCGCCGAGACGATCGCGTCGCGGCGGTTGGCCAGGGTCGACTCTTCGTCGGCCCGCGCACCGTGGCCGGGCAGGTCGACGGCCGTCCCGTCGTGGCCGAGCGTCCGCAGCTCGTCAAGCGTTCGATCCCAGCACCACGCGGCGTGAAAACCGCCGTGCACGAGGACGAATCGCATCGCCTAGGTCAGCACCTTCACGGGGACGTGTGACCAGCCCGCGACGTTCTGCATGGCCACCCGTTGGCACTCGTCCCAGACGACCTCGTAGCGCGGCATGAAGTCGAGGAGCCGGTCGAGCGCGATCGCGCTCTCCATGCGGGCGAGCGCCGCACCGAGACAGCTGTGCACCCCGTAGCCGAAACCGAGGTTCTGCGCCTCGGTACGGTCGCGGTCGATGTCGAATGAGTCGGCGTCGGTGAACGCTTCGGGATCTCGATGCGCCGAACCACCGAGCAGGAACACCGGCTTGCCCTCCGGAATGGTCACCCCGTGCAGGTTCACCTCGCGCATCGACCGCCGCACGTTGTAATGCACGGGTGGCTCGTAGCGCAGCAATTCCTCGACTGCTGCCGGGATCTTGCTGCGGTCGTCGAGCAGCTTCTGCCACTGGTCGGGGAAGCGTGCGAACGTCACGGCCGCATTGCCTACCAACTTGGTGACGGTCTCGGCGCCTGCTCCGCCCAGAAGCGTTGCGAAACCGGCGATCTCGAAGTCATCCAGCGATTCCTTCTCGCCGTCCTCGCGTTCGATCTCGGCGGCGACGAGGCGGCTGAACATGTCGTCCTGCGGGTTGGCCCGACGCTCCTGAATAAGGCTGTAGTACAGCCCCATGGCTTCCCCGATCGCCTGCATGCCCTCCTCGGACATGTCGATCTGGCCGGGTTCGCGGTGCAGCGACGTGTCCACCCATTCCCGGACCTGTTGCCGGTATTCCTCAGGCACACCGAGCATCTGGGTGATCACTTCGACGGGGAAGAACGCCGAGAAATCCTGCACCACGTCGAAGCGGTCGCGGTTCACCCTGGACAGATAACGGTCGATGGTCTCGGTCACCATCGGCCGCATCGCCTCGATGGCCCGCGGCGTGAACACCTTGTTGACCAGGCTGCGCATCTGCCGGTGCTCCGGCGGGTCCATGAGGATGATCATCTTCGCGGCGATGGGTTCTTCCGATCGCACGGTGGCCAGATCTAGCCCGTATGCCGACGAGTAGGTCCCAAAGTCCTTATACGCCGCGGCCACGTCCTCGTGCCGTGACAGCGCATAGAAGTCGTGCTCGGCGTTGTAATACACCGGAGCCTCTTCGCGCATGCGCCGGTACGTTTCCCACGGCCCGTTGAAGAACTCCTCGGAGAACGGGTCGAAGACAAGCTGGGACGTGGTCAAAAGATCTCCTTCTCGGCCCGATTCCGTGGTGGCGTCACTCTTCACGGATCGAGATCGCCTGGCGGGGACACTGGCGGACGGCTTCCCGGATCTGTTGTTCGTTCTCCGGGGTCACTTCGTCCTGCAGCACGTGCAGATAATCCTCGTCGTCGAGGTCGAACACCTCCGGGATGATGCCCATGCACACCCCGTTGCTCTCGCACAGCCCGAAGTCGACTTCGACCTTGCTCATCGCAAGACCTTCACCGGCACATGGTGGTAGCCGGCGACATTCTGCATGTGCACGCGCTGCAAGCCGTCGAAGTCGACCTCGTAACGCGGCATGAAGTCGAGCAGATGCTCGAGGGCGATGACCGTCTCCAATCGGGCCAGCGCAGCGCCGAGACAGCTGTGGATGCCGTAGCCCAGACCCAGGTTCTGGGCCTGCGTGCGGTCGCGGGTGATGTCGAATGTCTCGCCGTCGTCGAAGGCGCGCGGGTCGCGGTTGGCGGCGGCTTTCATCAGGAACACCGGCTTGTTCGCGGGAATCGTGCCGTTGGGCACTTGGGCTTCCTTCAGGGTGTAGCGCACGTTGTACTGCACCGGGCCCACGTAGCGCAGCAATTCCTCGACGGCGGCGGGCACCAGGCTGCGGTCGTCGAGCAGCATCTGCCACTGCTCGGGATGCCGCGCGAACTCGACCACCGCACTGCCGACCAACTTCGTGACCGTCTCGGCGCCGGCGCCGCCCAATAGCGCGACGAAGCCGGTGATCTCGACGTCGTCGAGCTTGCGCATTCCGCCGTTCTCGCCCGGGATCTCGGCGGCGATCAGACGACTGATCATGTCGTCCTGCGGGTTCTCCCGACGCTCCTGCACGAGGCCGTAGTAGTAGACCCCCGCGTCGATATTGGCCTGCATGTTCTCGTCGGACAGTTCGATCTGACCCGGCTTGACTTCCAGGCCCTTGTCGATCCAGTGCCGGACCTGCTGGCGGAACTCCTCGGGCACACCGGCCATCCGGGTGATCACCTCGACCGGGAACGGGCCGGAGAAGTCCTGCACGACGTCGAAGTGGTCGGGGTCCGCGGTGGATAGGTAGTGCTCGACGAGTTCAACGACGGTGTCGCGCTGGGACTGAATGGCCCGTGGAGTGAACGCCTTGTTGAGAAGACTGCGCATGAAGCGGTGTTCGGGAGGATCCATGAAGATGATGGACTTCTGGAAGCCCTGGCCGGAGCGAACCATGGACAGGTGGCACCCGCGGGTGGACGAGAACGACTCGTGGTCCTTGAGTGCCGCCGCGACGTCCGCATGGCGGGTCAGCGCGTAGAAGTCGTCTTCCTCGTCGTAGTAAATCGGAGCCTCGTCGCGCATCCGCCGATAGATCTCGTAGGGATCGTCGAAGTACTCCTGCGAGTACGGGTTGAACTTCAGTTTCGGCTTGGTCATGATCTCCTCTTTCGCGACGGGCCAGCGTCCGCATCCGTTACGCGAGGCTGCAATTGTGTAACGGCACTAGTATGCCTCAGGGGCTGGTCTCGAAGAGGCGAAATCGCCGGTTTCATGGTCGAATTCCGGCATCGATGACCGCGTCGAGCAGCCCCAGGTCGCTACCCAAGTCCGCGGCCGTCTTACGGACGACGTCCACATCCTTGCTTACGAATTCCTGCGTCGCCTCGGCGAAGGTCGCGACCGATCCCGCCGCGGCGACGAAGCCGCCCACCCGGCTGGCCCCGCTGCCGTTGCTGATCGCCGACAGCAGCTTCGGCTCGTCCACACCCAGCCGTCGGCCCAGGGCGACGGCTTCACCGAGCAACCCGATCTGGGCGGCGAACACCGCGTTGTTGACGAGCTTGACGGCCTGTCCGGCACCAAGAGGGCCGACGTGCAGAATCGGGTCGCCGTAGGCGCCGAGGATCGGCCGCGCGTGCGCAACGGCGTCGTCGGAGCCGCCGACGAACAGCGTCACCTCACCGGCGGCGATGTTGTGCGGACCGCCGCTGACCGGTGCGTCGACCACGGCGATCGCGGGGTTTTGCGCGGCAACCGTCTGCGCGGTGCGTGGGCTGCCGGTCGTGTGGAGGACCAGTGTCGAACCGGCTCGCATCGCGGCCACCAGGCCGTCGTCCAGGCAGACCGTCCGCACCTGTTCGTCGGTGAAGACGCAGACGATCACCACGTCGGCGCCGTCGGGCACCTCGGTCACGTCGGCGACGGGTCGCGCGCCGAGTTCCTCGACGACGCGGGACTTCTGATCGGACCGACCGAGTGCCTGCACCTCGTGGCCGGACTCGACGAGGCGACCGATCATGGGCCCACCCATCCGCCCAGCCCCGACGAACCCGACGCGCGTCACCGCGGGTGGTCCATCTCGCGCAGCGCGGTGTCGGCCGCCGTGAACACCGAACCTTCCGGCGCCGACGCGTCGGCAGCGATGCTGGCCGCGTGACGAACATCCTTCTGCAACAGTGCGCCCGCGATCGGCGCGAGCGCCTCGACGGTGCCGCCGAACATCGCGATGCTGCCCAGCGCCTTGCTGGTCGCCGACCCGCCGTTGAGGACCTCGGCGAGCCGCACCCTGGGGATGCCGAGGGAGTCGCCGAGCTCGAGGGTGCTCAGTGCACTGCCGAGATTGGCGGTGAACAGCAGATTGTTCAGGATCTTGGTGACCTGGCCGCTGCCGAGCGGGCCCAGGTGCACGATCGGGTCGGCGTACGTCGCGAACACCGGCCTGCACCGTTCGGCGACGTCCTCGTCGCCGCCGACCATGACCAGCAGTTTGCCTTCCTCCACCGCGGGGCCACCGCCGCTCACCGGTGCGTCGATCACCGAAACACCCTGCGCACCAGCCTTTTCGGCGATCTCGCGGCAGGTGTCGGGATGCACGGTGCTGTGAATCGCGATGACGCCGCCCGACGCCAGTCCGGCCAGCACGCCGGTGTCGCCGTAGAGCACTTCCCTCACGTCGTCGTCGCCGACGACGCAGACGCACACGAGGTCGCTGGCGGCACCCAACTCGGCGGGCGAACCCGCGGTCTTCGCCGCGGTGTCTGCGTACGGCTCAAGGCTTGCCGCCCGGCGCGCCCACAGCGTGGTCTCGTATCCACCCTCGACGATCCGTCGTGCCATGGGGCCGCCTTGGCTGCCCAGTCCGATGAATCCGACGCGCATCAGCCCGCCTCCAATTTCGTTGATGTGGTTGCGACTACGCACTCCTCGACGAACGAGAGCACTTTCAGGTGGTAGGCCGCCGCGTTGATCGACAGAGACATGTTGTGCCCGGTTCCGCCTTGCTCGTTGATCACGAACCGCGGCGATGCCGTGAACATGGCGCCGATCTGGGCGAGGGTCTCGGAATCGGACTGCCACACCCGCTCGTGCTCGGCGCAGCTGAACTGCACCGGCACGCGCACCCGCGCCGCGAGCGCCGGAAAGTCCTGCCGCGGCCAGCTTCTGGTCGTATCGACCTCGTAGCGCGCCCCGCCCGACGAATTGGTCATACCCGACAGCACGTCCGGCGGATACAGGTGCGCGGGCTGCCACAGTACTTCCCGCAGGCCCGTCGGCCGCTGAGTCGCCGTCGCGGACCGCATGATGTCGGCGGTCACCTGGCTGTAGCGCGTGCCGGTGCCCGCCAGTTCGAGACCGATGACGTTCGCGTCGTCCGCGCGTTCGTCGGCGGCCAGCCGCACGGCGAGTTCGCAGCCCGCGGAGTGGCCCACCACGAACACGCCTTCCCCTCGCGCTGAGTCGCCGAGGACCTTGTCGATCGCTCCGTACGCCAGTGCGACGCGCTGTTCGGGATGGTCCATCGCATCGGGATACGGCGCCGAACTGCCGTAGCCCGGCCGATCCAAGGCGATCGCGGTGTAGCCGAGCGCGGCCGCGGTGCGCAACAACGACAGCCGAGGATGGCCGGGGCAATCGAAATACGCTGCGGTGCTGGCCCCTCCGTGGAACGCGACGATCACGGCCCGCGGCGCGTCTACGGCAGCCGTCAGGCCCGACATCGGCACGCCGTCGACGAGAACGACGCGCGGACGCACTTCTGCTGGGCTCATGTTTGCGTCCGCAGCAGCAGTACGCCGCTGGGTGTCAGGCCGCCGCTACTGACAACGGCGACGCGGGCGTCGGCGACTTGGCGTTCCCCGGCGTCGCCACGCAGTTGGCTCACCGCTTCGTGGATCAGCCCCATGCCGTGGGTGCGGCCGTGCGACAGCTGACCACCGTGGGTGTTCAGCGGTATCGTGCCGTCGCGCGCGATGGCCTTGCCGCCGTCGAGGAAGTCCTTCGACTCGCCGATGCCGCAGAAGCCGAGTGCCTCAAGCCAGGACAAGCAGTTGAACGTGAACCCGTCGTACAACTCGGCGACGTCGACGTCGTCGGGGCGCAGAGAGGTTCGCGTCCACAGGTGGGCAGACTGGCCCAGCACCTGTGGCTCGTGCGTCATCGTGGTCTGGTCCCAGTCGGTGCGTTCGATGATCTGGGTGCCGACCGCTTCGAACAACACCGGCGTGCGCGGCATGTCCTTGGCGGCGTCGACGGCCGAGACGATCACCGCCACAGCGCCGTCGCACGGCACATCGCAGTCGTACAGCCCGAACGGCGTGGTGATCGGCCGGGCGTTCAGGTAGTCGTCCATGGTCATCGGGTCGCGGTAAATGGCCGTCGGATTCAGTGCCGCGTTCGCGCGCTGGTTCAGCGCGATCCAGCCCAGAGTCTCGCGCGTCGTTCCGTAGCGGTGGAAGTGGCGCTGCGCGTTGAGGGCGAGGGTATGCGCCGCCGACATCGCGCCGAACGGCATCTGCCAGCTCGACGTGCGCGGGCCGCCGGGCGGGGCCATCCGGCCCTCTTTCATCAATTGTTGGAACGTCGCCTCCCACAACGTGCGGAAGCACAGCACGTGACGGGCCATGCCGGTGGCGACCGCCGTCATCGCAGCGATCAGCGATCCGCCGGGCCCGAAGGTGTCCATGCCGCCGTTTATCCAGGTGGGCCGGAGCCCGAGCGCGCCTTCCAACGCCGTGACGCCGCCTTCGCCCATGCCGGCGATGTCGAGCCCCGGATAGGTGGAGAGCCCATCGATGTCGTCGAAGGTCAGCCCTGCGTCCTCGACCGCGGCCGTGCACGCCTCGATGGTGAGTGACAGCGGCGACACCATCAGCCTGCGCCCGAGTCGGGACGCGCCGATACCGGTGATCGCCGAGGCGTCCTCGAACTTCTCGGTGGTCAACGGTGGACGCACGTGCCGGCCGAAATCCTCCGGCGCGATCTCGTCGTCGGGCAGCGGACCCGGCTCGTCGGCGGTCGGCCGGAAGACCGGCAGCCACACATCCTCGAGCTCCAAGAACGTCACCTCAACGGTCTGTCCGAGCTCGAGTTCGTCGGGGTCACAGTCGATGATGTTGGTGGTCAGGCGGACTCGTGGATCCTCCGCGACCGCCACCTGCGCGATGACGTAGGGCGGCGGCAGGTCCGGGAAGCCGAACCGGTGGTTGACGGTGAACGCCGACAGCGTTGCCTTACCCGAGACGTCGCGCACGCCAACGTCGGTGCTGCGGCAGTAGCGGCACACCGGCTGCGGCGGGTGAATCAGCGCATTGCAGCTCTGACACTCTTGGATGCGTAGCACGCCGTCAGCGCCCGCGGTCCAGAAGAACTCGTTCGCAAACGTCAGCTCCGGAAGGGGCCGCGTCACCGAACAAATCCCGAAATCGCCTCGTTGTCCTCACCTTTGGGTTCAGGCTCCGGCGGCATTTGCTCGGTTCCATGCTGCGGCGCTGTGGCGCCGGCCGGGCGATGTTCGCCCATGTAGATGATCGCGTGCACCGGGCAGTCGAGCAGCGCCCGCATCACCGCGTCGCGGTCTTCTTCGGGCACCGTGCCGTCGCCGATCAACGACGCGTATCCCCAGTCGTCGAGCGAGAAGTACTGCGGCGCGTGTTTGGCGCAGATACCGAACCCGTCGCAGAGCGTTCGATCGAGGCGAATCTTCAGACCGTCACTCATGTTTGAGCCACCGCCTCCACTTCGTAGGGCCGTTCGGCGTGATACGCGCCGCTGCGGCATGTCTGGCAGTTGTCCGCAAGGTGACGGGCCACCACCTGAGGGAACTGCCGCAGCAGACTCGCGGCGACGTTGGTTGCGCCGTCGAGGGTCCCGCACGCGCCACGGCCGCGTAACACCACCGCCCACCGTTCCAGGCGCGCGAGATCTTCCTCGGTCGCCACGCCGTCGCGCAACGCCGACGTGACCGCCGCCATGGCCGCCGTGCCGTTGAAACACGATCCGCACTGGCCCGCATTCTCGCGGTCGAAATACGACATCACCGAGGCGGTCACGGCGACAGGACAGTCGTCGGTCAGAATCGACAGTGCACCGCATCCCAGTCCGCTACCGAGGCGGCGCAGCGCTTCGTGGTCGAGCGTGGCGTCGAGGATGTCGGTGTTGACGAGCCCTGCGAAGTAGCCGCCTACCAACACGCCTCGCACCTCCTCGGCCGCCACCCCGTGTAGTTGCAACAGGTCCGAAACCGCTGCGCCATGCGGAATCTCGTAGAGGACAGGCGGCTTGCCGCCACCGGTGACGGTTGCCAGAAATGTGCCCGGCGACATCGGCGTACCGACGGACCGGTAGTGCTGCGCGCCATGTTCGTGGATGTAGGGCAGGTTGGCCAGTGTCTCGACGTTGCTCACCATTGTCGGCAGGCCCGCCACGCCTTCCTCGAACGGCCTTGGCGGCTTATCGGACGGTTTGGCGGGCCCGCCGTTGATGCGGCGCACGGCCGCGGTCTCTTCGCCCGCCACGTAGCCGGGTTCGACCGTCACGAGGTCTACGGTCACGTCACCGAAGATGTCGGGAGTGAGTTCGGCCAACGCGCCTGACACGGCGGCCGCCGCCCGGTCGTCGGAGACGTAGAGGTACGCGCGTTTCGCCCCGGTGACGTGGGTAGCCAGCCGCAGCCCGTCGAGGACGAGGTGTGGTCGGTGGCGCAGCAGCCAGCGGTCCTTGACCGAGGCGGGTTCACCCTCTTCGCCGTTGGCGACCACGATGGTTTCGGAGCCGCCCAGGTGAGCGTCGCGAACGGTGCGGAGTTTGGTGCCGAGCGGGAAAGCCGCGCCGCCGCGTCCGAGCAGCCCGGACAGGTTGACCTGGCCGAGCAGTTCCTCCGCGTCGCCGACGGACCGGTAGCCGCCGGCGTGCGTGTAGTCAGCGCAATCTTCTGGTCGGGACGTGGCGCGCAGCAGTCGCGGCGCGCAGTCGGGCCACGCGGCGACAATGAGATCGGTTGCGGTGGAGTTCATCACTGCTACTTCCTGCCCGTGGATAGGCTGGCGGGCATGAGGACTGCGGTGGTGCGGGTCGGGGTCGACCTGTCAGGTGAGCTGTCGCCCGCGCAGTTGACCGACGGGATGGCGCGGCTGCGCGACATGGCGGGCCCGGCGGGTGTCGAGGTGGTGCAGAACAACCTGGCCGCCATGCCGCCGCAGCGTCGCGAGGTGGAGTTGTTGATCGACGGCGACGATTCGGCCGAACTCCAGCAGATCGCAGTCGGCCTGTGCGCCGAGGCATTCGGGACCGCACCGGTACCCGGTGTGCTCACGTTCATCAGTCGTGGCACCGACGACGACGCCCACGGCGTGCTGGCCGGGTTCGGGCTGACCGGAGAGGTGGACCGCGTGCCCGGAGACGACGGCTGGGACGTGGTGCATGTGACGTTGCGCAAGGCCGACCTCGAGCGTGTCCCGGAGAGCCGCGTCCACACCGCACTGGAAGCGTCGCTCAACAGCGAAGTGCACATCCGGCTCATCTAGCCGTCCAGAAACTCGAGAATCGCGGGAGCCGCCTGCACCCACGTATCGAACATGTTGAAGCGCTTGACCTTTCCTGAAGCGCGAGCCTCGCTGGCGCGCTCCCAGGCGTCCTCCGGCCACGGTGGGTCGATCAGCTTCGAGCCTTTGATCAGGCAGCTGACCTCGAGGGAGGTTCGCTTCGGGTGGTCGAGATCGTTCTCGCCGCCGCGGATGATCAGCGTCGGCACCTTGATGTTGTCGAACATCTCGTCCTCGACCCCCGGAATCGTCTGTCCGGGCTTGGGCACGAAAGCATTCAGCCAGCGCAGCATCAGCTTGAGGAACTGGTCCGGATCCTGGCCGAGGATGCGGTCGCGGTTGGCCGGATTCTCGGCGATGCGCTGCTTCCACTCATCGACGTGGGCTACGCCCTTCATGCCGGTGCCGCGGACGGCGAGAATGCTGGGCACGATGTAGTACGACCCCAGCACAAACGAGCCGTAGACCCCGCCAACGATGTTCCACACCACGAGTTTTCGCACGATTTCGGGATGGAGCATCGTGGTGAGCATCGAGTCGCGCGCCCCACCGGAGCCACCGGCGATGATGCACGGCCCGATGTCGAGCCCGGTGATCAGGGCGTGCAGCGTCTCGGCGCGCATGTGGGATTCGCTTTGGCCGTAGAACTGGACGTCGGACTTGCCGCAGTTCGGTCTGTCCCACAGCAGAACCCGGTACCCGCCCTTGACCAGCGCCTGCGCGAGCGGTCGCAGCCCCTCGATATCCTTGCTGAACCGCCCGCCGGGAGTGAGGGCGATGAATTCGCCTTCCTTGCCCAGGATTTCGTAGACGACGTTGCCGCCATTGACCTCGAAGGTCTTTTCGCCCCGTTTGAGCGTCGGCACCGCCGACCCGGTATCGCTCATGCCTGGACCAGCACGTCGTTGCCGACCACCCGGACGGGGTAGGTGCGGATGCTCCACTCCGGCTTGACCGCGGTGGTGCCCGTAGCCAGTTCGAAGCCCCACTGGTGCCACGGGCAGTAGATGTACTCCAGGTCGCGGACCATCACCGCGTCACCGGGCACGTCCTCGTCGACGATCGTGCGGCCACGCGCCCTGCCCGAACACAGCGGCCCACCCTCGTGCGGACAGTAGTTGGCGATCGCGTAGAAGGTGCCGTTGACGTTGTACACACCGACGCCGTGCCGGCCGATCGGCACCAGTTTGTGCTTACCGGGCGGAATCTCGTCGACCGTGGCCACGACGTGTTCGCGCCCCTGTGCCAATCTTTTTGGGCCAGCCGGGGGCGTCTTCTGCTCCTCGGACAACTCAGAACACCCGAACCTGACCCTCGAGGGCCGGCACCGTCTCTGGCAGATGGTAGGTCGCGATGCCGTTGCGGAACATCACGGCCTCGCGGGCATGCTCGGGCAGGTGCTTGACCAGCCAGCGCGGGTCGTCGAACGTCCAGTGCGGATAATCGCTGCTGAACAGCAGGATCTTCTCGCACTCCATCCACTCGAACGCGCGAGTCAGTTCCGTCTTGTCCTCGGGGTAGTCCAGCGGTTGGGTGGTGAACTTGATGTGGTCCTTGACGTACTCCGACGGCTTGCGCTTGATGTCCAGCCATGACTTGCGGGCCTCGTAGATCGCGTCCATCCGCCACATCAGCGGCAGGATCCAGCTGAAAGCGTGCTCCACCAACACGATCCGCAGCGTGGGGTAGCGGTCGAAGAGACCGTCGAACACCATGCTCATCACCTGGTTTGCGGCCAGCAGCGAGTAGGTGACCATGAAATCGTGGTTGTAGCTGGGGAACCCGACCGGCGGGATGGGCAGTTCTTCGTGGTGGCTGCGCGACAAGTGGCAGCTCACCGTGATGTCGTGCTTGGTCGCCGCTTCCCAGATCGGGTTGTACTTCGGATCACCCCACGCCGGCCGGGGCTCTGCCTTGATCAGGATCTGTCCCATGTAGGGATGTCCGGCCCACCGTTCGACCTCCTTGGCGGAGTCCTCCGGAGTCTCTATCGCCAGGCAGATGGAGCCGCGCCACCGCTCGTGCCAGTTGTTGTGGCTGTCGAGCCAGTGGTTGGCCTGCCAGTCGTTCAGCGCGCAGCTCATCGCGTGGTTGACCTCGGGGAAGCGCGCCGGGTAGGCGGCGGGTTCGAGGATCGCGATGTCGGCGCCGGCCTCCATGATCAGCTGCTTAAAGGCCAGATCGGGATCGCTGCCCGCGAACTCGCCGTCGGACGGGAACGTATCGACCCGCATCGCATAGGCATGCGCGTAGTCCGGCGCGTCGTAGTAGATCTGGTCGCCGATTCTGCGCGTCGTGAAGTACTTGCTGCGCCACGGCTCCGGGATGTATTGCGTCAGCACTCCGCTCTTGGGCGTCGGATGCACATCGGAGTCGACGCAGCGGACGGCGACGCGCTCTGCCGCTGGCTTGCGCTCGGTCACTGTGATCGTCATCGTGGCTCCTTCATATTTGTGCTCCTCGCGTGCGCGGCCATATTTGTGCTCCTCGCGTGCGCGGCCATCACCAGGCTCTCTCTCACTGTGCGCCGACACCCGCCCCGACGTCTATGCCGTAGAGCTGCGCGGCGTTGCGCCAGCACAGCTTGTCGCGCTGTTCGACCGAATACGCCGCGGGCACGGTGAGCTCGTTGAGCTGCCAGTGCGGGTAGCTCGAGCCGTACATCACCATGTCTTCCTTACCGGTGAACCCCAGCCATTCGCCTGCGAACTCGGTGTCACCCGGACCGTCCATCGCACCCTGGATGAAAAAGGTGTGGCCCGGCAGGTAATCGCTGGGCATCTTCGGCGCCCACGGGGTCTGCTCGAGGTGCGGCCTGCCGAAGCAGTCCATGCGCCACATGAACGGCGTCAGCATGTCGGCGGCCCCGTCCGCCCACACGAACTTCAAGGTGGGCATCCGTTCGAACACCCCCTCGGCGATCATGTTCATCAGGTGGTACAAGAAGTTCAGCGCCATGAAGCTGACGTACTGCTCGTACGTGCGGGGCACGCCGGACGGAGTTGGCGCGAACGAGATGCCGGCGCCGACCTCGATGTGCACCGCGACCGGCAGGTTCGCCTCGACCGCCGCTTCCCATAATGGCCAGTACTGCGGTTTGCCGTACACCTCGCGGGACTGCAGCGGGACGCCGATCTGCACCACCCTGGGGTGGTCCTTGTACTTGGCGATCTCGCGTAGCGCCCCGGTGATGTCGTCGGGGTTGACCCGGATGGTGCCGCGGTACCGGGTGGCGTACGGGTTGTCGTCGAGCCAGCGAGACACCATCAACTCGTTGTGGGCGGCGGCGATCGCGGTGCCCAGATGACGGTCGGGCATGATGCCCCGCGTCATCGGATGCAGGATCGCCACGTCGACGCCGCGCTCGTCGAAGATCTGGCCGCCGACGTACTCGGGGTCCGACCCGGGATAGCGGCGATCGGTGCCGCCGCCGTCGGTTTTCGGCGCATATTCGCCACCGGGAGCGCCGTACCAGTCCATCTCGTAGTCCGGGAACCCGCGGCTCTTGAACGGCTCGCGAAGGAAGCTGCGCAGGTCCTTGTTCGACCGGCTGAAGATGTGCACGCTGGCGTCGATGACCGGCGTCGTGGTCCCGTCCGGGTGTCGCATCACCAAGGCTGTCCTCCGAACTTCCCGGCGCATTCCCGCCGTCGCGCGAGCGCCGTACGAGAGCGCCCAACATTCCCAGTGTAAAGCGTTGTTCTTCGATAGCAAGAATCGAGTTCTCAACAAAACGCTTATCTCTTCGCAGGTCAGGGTGTGCGCTGGTCAACTGCACGGCGTCGACGCGGCGAAACGGGGTAGGCGTTTCCTGAGAACGGTTACAGCATCTAAGGAGAATGTTATTCTCGTGCGAAACGTGACCGCATCCGCCACGACGCCCACGGGAGGCATGGTGCTACTGGAGTTCGACGCCGATCAGCGGCTGTGGCAGGAGACGGCGCGCGACGCCATCGCCAAACAGTGCCCTCCGACTCTGGTGCGCAGCGTCGCTGAGGACGGCGCCGACCCGACGCCGTTATGGAAGACCTATGTCGACGCCGGTTGGACGGAGCTGACTGATCCGGAGAACGCGGTCGAACTGGCCATTGTGCTCGAGGAACTGGGCCGTGCAACCGACCCCACGCCGTTCCTGGCGACGATGACGCAGTTCGCCCCGCTGGCGGGTGAGCGGTTCGACCCGCAGCAGGCCGGCACCGCCGTCTACGGCGGAGTCGCAGCACACCGCGACGCCGACGGGTGGGTACTCAACGGCACTGCGCACCATGTGCTCGACGGCGACCGGGCCGAGAAGCTCGCTGTCGTCACCGAGGCGGGGGTGTTCCTGGTCGACGCGAGCCGGGTGACCGCGCGCCGCAGCCCGGTGTTCGACCCGGTGCTGCACATCGCCGAGGTGTCCTTCGCCGATGTGCATGTTCCCGATTCCGACCGGCTGTCCGCCACGGACTCCGAGCGTGCCCGCCACGTCGCGTTGACGGGCCTGGCGATCACCACAGTCGGTGCCTGCCAACGCATCCTCGACCTCGCGCTCGAGCATGTGAAGCAGCGTCAGCAATTCGGCGTCGCGATCGGCACCTTCCAAGCCGTGCAGCACAAGGCCGTCGACATGCACATCGCGACCGAGCGCGCCAGGGCGCTGGCGTATTTCGCGGCGCTGACCATCTCCGCCGACGACCCGCGCAGGCGTCTGGCGTCCGCGATGGCCAAGGCGTCAGCGGGGGAGGCGCAGGGCGTGGTGTTCCGCCACGGCCTTCAGCTGTTCGGTGCGATGGGATTCACGTGGGAGAACGATCTGCAGTTCGCGCTCAAACGCGCCAAGGCCGGCGAGTTGCTGCTCGGCGGGGCCGCCGAGCACCGAGCGCTGATCGCGGAGGAATTCGATGCAGCTGACTTTTGATCCCGACGTCGAGGAGTTCCGCGCCGAGTTCGCCGCGTTCCTCGACGAGCATCTCCCGTCGGCGGCGCAGACGCTGGAGCGGCCGCGCTCGGTGTCGCACATGCCACAGTGGGCCCGCGACTGGCAGCGCCTGCTGTTCGACAACGGATGGTTGCTGCCCGCCCAGCCGCCGGAGTTCGGCGGGCGTAATGCCACCGTCCTGCAGCAGTTCGTACACCTCGACGAGCTGTGCCGACGACGGATCTACCACAGCTTCAACCCGCAGGGTGTGAACATCGTTGCGGCGTCGTTGATCTCGTTCGGGTCGGACGAGCAGAAGCACCGCTGGGCGGTGCCGGTGCTCAAGGCGGAGCTCACCGCGTCGCTCGGGATGAGTGAGCCGAGCGCGGGGTCCGACCTGGCCTCGCTGCGCACTCGTGCCGTGCTCGACGGGGACCACTTCGTCGTCAACGGCCAGAAAGTGTGGACGTCGGGTGCCCACGACGCCGACTTCCTGCTGGCGTTCGTGCGCACCGACCCGGACGCGCCCAAGCACAGGGGCATCAGCGCGCTGATCATCCCGACCGACACCCCCGGCGTGGTGTGCCGGCCGTTCGCTGACCTGTGCGGCGAGGAGAACAAGGACTTCAACGAGGTCTTCTTCACCGACGCCCGGGTGCCCGCGGAGAACCTCGTCGGACCGCTGAACGGCGGGTGGGGTGTGGCCAACGGGTCGCTCGGTCACGAGCGCACGATGATGTGGCTCGGCTTCGCCGATCGCATCGACAACATGATCGGCGACTTCCGGCCGCGCACGCCGCTGGAGCGCGACCAGTACGCCTCGACGGTGATGGACTACCAGGCGCTGCGGGCGATGGGTTCGGCGGCATTGGCACGGGCCTCGCGTGGAGAGGCCGACACCGCCTCGGTGTCAGTGCTCAAACTGTTCGGTTCCGAAGCCGAGATGCGGGCGATGGACACGGCGTTCACCGCGTCGGGTGCCGACGGGCTGATCCATCCGACGACGACGGGGCGCTACGAGCACATGAACCTCGACCACTACTTCGCCAGCTGGTTCGAGCGATATGCGCGAAGCTTCTCCGGCACGATCGCCGGAGGAACCTCCGAAATCCAGCGCAACATCATCGCCACCCAAGTGCTCGGCCTGCCGCGGCGCTGAGTCCGGTGCCCGAAACGCTGATCGTCGACCGGGGCACGACCGGAGTCGTTGTACTGCAGCTCAATCGGCCCAGGCAGCTCAACGCGATCAACGAGGTCATGCGCGACGAGCTGACCGGGGTGTTGGCGGCGACAGGTGCCGACGCCGGCGTGCACGCCGTCGTGATCACCGGTGCTGGTCGTGGGTTCTGCTCGGGCATCGACGTGCGCAACTTCGGCTCACAAGCCGTCGAGGCCGACGATCCCGCGATCGACCGGTTGCGGTTCCAGGAGGCCATGGCGGCGCTTCCGGAGGCGGTGCGGAATCTGCCGCAGCCCGTCATCGCGGCGGTGAACGGCCCCTGCGTCGGAGCGGGCTTCGCCCTGTGTCTGGCTGCCGATATCCGGATCTGCTCGACGGCCGCCACATTCGGCAACGGCGCGATCCTGCTGGGGCTGTCGGGCGCCGAGATGGGAATGAGCTATCACCTGCCCCGCATCGTCGGCACCAGCGTCGCTGCCGACTGGATGATGACAGGGCGAACGGTGTCGGGCGAGGAGGCTGACCGCCGCGGACTGGTCAGCCAACTCGTCGAACCGGAGCGCTTGGGTAAGCGTGCCCTCGAACTGGCCTCGACGATCTCCGATCTGTCCCCGTTCGGCACACAGTTGACCAAGCGGGCGCTGCAGGTGAACACCGACGCGCCGGGGCTGTCGTCGGCTCTGGAACTGGAGAACCGTAATCAGGTGCTCAGCCATGCCACCGACGAGGCCGCGGCGCGACGGCGGCCGCGATGACGACGGAAAGGCGGTAATCCGCAGTGGGCTGGGACTTCTCGACGGACCCCGAGTGGGCGCGACAGCTGGAGTGGGTCGAGGAGTTCGTGCGCAACGAGTGCGAACCGATCGATTACATCGTCAAGGAGTCGCACGACCTGAACGACCCCGTGCGCCAGGCGTTGATCCCGCCGCTGCAGGAGATCGTCAAACAGCGCGGCCTGTGGGCCACCCACCTCGGCCCGCATCTGGGCGGACCGGGGTTCGGGCAGGTGAAGCTGGCGTTGCTCAACGAGATTCTGGGCCGCTCCGAATGTGCACCGATCGTGTTCGGCAGCCACGCGCCCGACTCGGGAAACAGCGAGATCCTGGCACACTACGGCACTCCCGACCTCAAGCAGCGCTACCTCGAACCGCTGCTGGACAACCGCATCGTCTCGTGCTTCTCGATGACCGAACCGCAGGGCGGCGCTGACCCGAAGGTATTCACCACCACCGCGACTGCGGACGGCGATCACTGGGTGATCAACGGCGAGAAGTGGTACTCCTCGTTCGCCTCGATGGCCTCGTTCATCATCGTTATGGCAATGACCGACCCCGAAGCTCCGCCGTATCAACGGTATTCGATGTTCGTCGTACCGGGTGACACACCGGGAATCAACGTGTTGCGCGACGTCGGCCTCGGTTATCAGCCGCTCGGCGGGGGAGGGCGCGAGGGCTACGTCCGGTATGAGAACGTGCGCGTGCCTGCCGATCACATGCTTGGCCCGCGTGGCGGCGCGTTCGTGGTTGCGCAGACCCGGCTCGGGGGCGGTCGGATTCACCACGCCATGCGCACGGTCGGCCTGGTACGGCGGATCTTCGACATGCTGACCGAGCGCGCGGTCTCGCGCTACACCCAGGGCGAGGTGCTCGCGAACAAGCAGATGGTGCAGGAGATGATCGCCGACTCGTGGATGGAGATCGAGGCATTCCGTCTGCTGACTCTGCAGACGGCGTGGAAGATCGACAAATACAACGACTACAAGGCCGTGCGTGGCGACATCTCCGCGGTGAAGGCGATGATGCAGAAGGTGTTGCACGACGTGTCGGCGCGGGCACTGCAGTTGCACGGATCGCTGGGCACGTCGCATGAGATGCCCTTCGTGCAGTATCTGACGGAATCGTTCGTCCTCGGGCTGGCCGACGGACCCACCGAGGTGCACAAGGTGACGCTCGCGCGGCTGCTGCTCAAGGACGTCGAGCCCGCGCCAGATGGGTTTCCGTCCGAACATCTGCTGCGGCTGCGGGAAGCCGCCGAGGCGAAGTTCGCCGACAAGCTCGCGGGCATACCGCGTACCTGACAGGGAGGGCTTCGATGTCCTGTGAAGGCAAGGTCGCACTGGTGACCGGCACCAGCCGCGGGCTGGGCAAGGCCATCGCGCAGCGATTGGCCCGCGAGGGGGCGACGGTGGCGCTCACCGCCCGCACGGCCGAGCCCGATCCGAAATACCAAGGTTCACTGCAAGAGACGCTGCAGGAGATCACCGACGCAGGCGGATCGGCGATCGCGGTCACGGCAGACCTGTCCAACCCCGAAGAACGAGAACGACTCTTCAGCGAAGTCGTCGACCGAGTCGGAGCGCCGGACATCCTGGTCAACAACGCAGCAGTGACCTTCCTGCGTCCCCTCGACGAGTTTCCGGACCGCAGAGTCCGGCTGATGATGGAGATGCACGTGCTCGCCCCGCTGCACCTGACCCAGCTGGCGATCCCGGGCATGCGCCAGCGGGGCTGCGGCTGGGTGCTGAACGTGACGTCGGTGGGTGGTGACCTTCCCGGGGGCCCGCCATTCGACGACTTCGACCGCACGGCGGGGTTCGGCATCTACGGCACGGCGAAGGCGGCGCTGAACCGGCTGACGAAAAGCCTTGCCGCCGAGTTGTACGAGGACGGTATCGCGGTCAATGCGGCGGCACCGTCCCAGCCGGTCGCGACGCCCGGCGCGGGCACGTTGGATCTTGCCAAGACCGACACCGAAGACATCTCTCTGATCACGCAGACGGCCTTCGTGCTGTGCACCGGTGACCCGAAGTCGCTGACGGGACGCATCGCGCACACGCAGCCGTTCCTGCGGGAGATCGGCTGGCAACAACCATGAGAGTGCAGCCGGCCGCGTATCTGCGGACGACGCTGCCGCTGGACCTGTCGGTGCTCGAATCGCTCGACAGCGGCCGTTACCACTCCATCTGGCTGCCCGACCACATGGTCAGCTTCTGGCCCGACTCGATCTGGACTCCGGAATTCACGGACCTGGCAACGGTTTCCCCGTCACCGCACCGCCATCTCGACGGAATGGCCGTCGCCGCGGCGGCGGCGGTGCTGACCGAGAACGTACCGTTGGCCACCAGCGTCGTCGACACGGTGCGGCGCCACCCGTCACTGCTCGCGCAGAGCGCGCTGACCATTGACCACCTCGCGGAAGGTCGGTTCATTCTTGGTCTTGGCAGCGGCGAAACCGAGAACACCGTGCCGTACGGATTCGACTTCGCCACGCCCGTCAGCCGGTTCGAGGAAGCCCTGCAGGTCATTCGGTTGTTGTGGGAGAGCGAGGGCCCGATCGACTTCGAAGGCCGGTTCTACCGTCTGGCGCACGCACGGTTGGACACCGAGCCCTACAACGGCCGCTTTCCGAGCATCTGGATCGGTGGCAGCGGGCCGCGCACACTCGACATCGTCGGGCGGTACGCCGACGGCTGGTGGCCGACCGGTGCGTGGACACCGGAGGACTACGCCGAAAAGCTCGCCGTTGTGCGGAATTCCGCCGAACGGGCCGGCCGCGACCCGTCCGGGATCACCCCTTGCTACATCCAGGTATGCCTGCTGGGACGCGACGACGCCGCGATCGCCGAGATCCTCGACGCGCCGCTGGTGAAGTCCTTCCTGCTGCAGGTCTCCGCGCAGATGTTGCGCGACTTTGGTTTTGCGCACCCGATGGGCGAGAACTGGCGCGGCTACCAGGACATAGACCCCGCGGTGCTCACCCGTGAGCGGATCGTCGACTTCCTCGACCGTGTCGAACCGGAGATGATTCTCGCGGTGGTTCCGCACGGCACGCCCAAACATGTCGCCGGCGTCGTGAAGACATTCGTCGACGCGGGCCTGCGAGTCCCGAAGATCCTGGACTACGGCGCCATGGCGGGACTGCGATACGCCGCAGCTTCCGCTGACAACGTGCGTGAAGCCGAGGACGAACTGGAGACCCTATGCGGGACCATGCGATGACCGCACAGCTCGACGCGGCGGACATGTTGGCCCTGGCGCGGGCGGACACCGGACTGGACGACTTCGGCGATCCGACCCTGCCGCACCGGTTCGGCGCCGCTGTCGAACTCTTGAACGGCTGCGCATTGGACGCCGACGGCGCACGGGCGGCGGCCGAGGTCTGCCACTGGCTGCTGACGTCGCGGCTGGAGTTCTTCGAGGACCGCAACCGTTATCCGATCGCCGAGGAGGCGATCGAGCGGCCGATGTTCGTCACCGGCGAACCGCGCTCGGGCACCACGCTGGCGCACGCGATGATGTCGGTCGACCCGCACGCGAGGGCGCTGCGCTTCTGGGAGGTGATGTACCCCTCCCCACCACCGGGCGCCGCCACGTCTTTCCACGACCCCCGGCGCGCTCGGGCCGATGCCGATTGGCGCGAGATCAACGCCAAGATGCCCAAATGGCTGCACAGCCATCCCTATAACGACATGCTCGGCGACGGCCTCCCCGAGGACGAACGCACGTGGGCGTTCGACTTCCGCGTGATGACGCCGACGGCGTGGTGGCGGGTGCCCATGCAGACGGTGGTGGGCGGCCTGCCGACCGACGCCGCTGCGCAGTACCGCATCCACAAGGCGATGCTGCAGCATCTCCAGTATCGACGGCCGACGAAGTATTGGGTGCTCAAGGGATTTCACGGCTTTCGGCTGACCGAGTTCTTCGCGGCCTATCCGGATGCGAATCTACTGTGGCTGCACCGTGATCCTGTTCAGGTCGCAGCGTCGCGCACGATGATGATGGCCGACATCGCCGACGGCATAGTCGGTCCGATCGACCTACAGGCGGCGGCGAAGACGCACCTTGATCTGACCCGCGCCAGCATCGACAACACGATGACCCACCCGATGGTGGACGATCCGCGGATCCAGCACGTGCGCTACCTGGACTTCGTCGCCGACCCCGTCGGCACCGTCGGCCGCTACTACGCGTTCTGCGGACGCGCGCTCACCGATGACGCGGCCGCCGCGATGCGCGCATATCTGGCGAACAACCCCGGCGACCGGCACGGGAAGTTCGTCTACTCCACGAAGGTCCTCACCGACATCGGCGAAGACCTGGATGCGCTGCACGAGGAGTTCCGGCCGTTCCGCGAGCGGTTCGGGGTTGAGATTGAAAAGCGCGGTTGACGTGTACGAGCGACTATCGGTCCACAGTGTGACGTTCATCGGCGCCCCGCTGCCCGAACTACGGTCGCACTGCGACGCGCTAGGCCTTGCGCGCCTGAGCCTCATCGACGCGCAGCTGACCGAACCCGAACTGCCGCAACTCGTTCAAGGATTCTCGGTGGACACCGTCTACCACCTGTTCGCGACACCCGAGGGCCTCTCACGCGTCATCGAGGCCGCATCGTCGGTCGGCGCGCGCACGGTCTACATGCTCACCGGTGGGCGTGGTGAGCTGACGTGGGAGCAGGCCGCCGAACGGTTCTGCACCGCCATCGCACCCTGCGTGCGCGAGGCCGAGCAGGCCGGCCTCACGCTCGCCATCGAGAACGCGTCAGGCCTCTACGCCGACATCCACATCGCCCATACGCTGCGCGACACCATCGCGCTGGCCGAGATGGCCGGCCTCGGCATCTGCATCGACCTGTTCCACTGCTGGACCGAGGCGGGCTTCGCCGATCTCGTCGACCGTGCGCTACCCCGAACTCAGCAGATCCAGCTGAGCGACTATGTGCTCGGCGACCGCGCGCTTCCCGCCCGTGCGGTGCCGGGCGACGGCGCGATACCGATCGAACCGTTCCTCGCCCAGGTGCTCGCCGGTGGCTACTCACAAGGATTCGACCTCGAATTGATCGGGCCGCGCATCGAGCAGGAGGGCCGGCTGGCGGCCGCCCGGCGGGCCTGCGACACGGTCTCGGTCATGCTCGAACGGCTCGGCGCGTAGAAAGGTAGCCGATGGCATTCGGAGACGGCGGCGACGACATCGCACTCGCCGCGGCGTGGGCCGACTTCTGCGACCGGCTCAAGGCTGCGGGGGACCGCGTCTTCAAGGACCACAACTCCGCCTTGGGCATCCAACGCGTCGACGGTTTCCGATTTCTCACCCAGAACCTCGGTCAGGCGTTCGATTTGGCCCTCGAGACTCGTGATACCCGATATCCGCTTGTGCATCCGTTCTGCACTCCCACGCGAAAGCTCGGGGGGGACTGTGCCGACTTCACCTACCACCAGGCGTGGATAGACGGTGAGTCCGTCTACCGCATCAGTGGAACACGTGGCACCGCACGGTTCTTCAACATCACCGTGCAGGGTCGGCGCCCCGACGGGGATGGTGTGTTGCACGAGCCGTTCGGCGACGTGCCCGAAGCGAACCTGCCGGGTGCCGACCTGGCGGTAGCGCCCGACGGCGACTTCGAGATCTTCGTCGGCGGACCGCGGCGCGGGCCGAATTGGCTGCCGACCACCGCGGATTCACGGAAGGTGTTCATTCGGCAGGGATTCGACGCATGGGACGAGACGCCGGCTCGACTACGCATCGAACGGGTGGACATGGGCTCGCCCAAACCGGCGCCAACACCCGCGGTGATGATCGAGGCGATCGAGTGGGCCGGCCACTTCGTCACCGGGTTGATGGACGACTGGCCCGAGTTCCCGTTCACCTATGGCGGGGTCGATGCCGAGCATCCGAATCGCTTTCCCGCCGTCGCGTCGACCGGCGCCGACGCAAAACGTGGCCGGGCAGCGGTGAACATGCACTGGGCGCTCGCGCCCGACGAGGCACTGATCGTCGAGTTCGACGCGCACGACGGGCTGTGGAGTCTGACGAACATGGGCGTCTTCTTCACCAGCATGGATTTCCTGTACCGGCCGGTGAGCTACACCCCGAGTCGCACAGCAGTCGACAGTGACGGCAGGGTCCGGATCATCCTGTCGCATGACGACCCGGGTTATCACAACTGGATGGACACCCAGGGCTTCGAACGCGGCAACGTCACCTACCGTCACATGCTCGAAGGTCAACCGGCAGCGCTGAATACCCGACTGATCGAGCGGACAGGCTTGGCAGACGTGCTGCCGCCGGACACCGCGACGGTGACTCCCGAACAGCGGACCGCACAGATGTGGGAGCGGTTCAACGGAATTCGTCAGCGCTACCGACTGTGATGTCGCTACGGTGCGATGGTGACCGACGACTCGGCCCTGTGGCCCGCCCATCGCCTGGCCGAAGGCATCCGTCGGCGCGAGTTCTCCAGTCGCGAGCTTCTCGATGGCTACCTGGACCGCGTCGCCCTGCTCAACCCAGCGCTGAATGCCGTTGTGACGCTGGACGTCGACGGCGCGCGTCGGGCGGCGGACACCGCTGACGCGGTTCTGGCCCAAGGTGAGCCCATCGGACCCCTTCACGGTGTGCCGATGACGGTCAAGGACACCTACGAGACGGCGGGTATGCGCACCACGTGTGGGGTCCCGGCATGGGATCACGTACCTGAGCGCGACGCCGACGCCGTGCAGAGGTTGCGTTCCGCGGGCGCAGTGATCTTCGGCAAGACGAACACGCCCGCTTACGCGGCCGACTGGCAGACCTACAACCCGGTCTTCGGAACCACCAACAACCCATGGGATAGCGCGCGTAGCCCGGGAGGATCGTCGGGTGGGGCCGCCGCAGCGCTCGCGGCCGGCATGACAGCTCTTGAGCTCGGCAGCGACATCGCGGGATCGATACGCATGCCGTCGAATTGGTGCGGAGTGTGCGGGCACAAACCTAGCTGGGGCATCGTGTCGCAGCGGGGCCATCTACCCCCGCCGCCGGGTGCCCTGTCAGCCGCCGACCTCGCCGTGATGGGACCGCTGGGCCGCTCCGTAACGGATCTCGAACTAGCTCTGACAGTTCTGGCCGGGCCGGCAACGTCCAATGCCATCGCGTGGCGCCTCGACCTGCCGCAGGCACGGGCAACGGCTCTGACTCAGTTGCGAGTGGCCACCTGGCTGGACGACCCGGCGTATCCGGTCGAGCAGGATGTCGCGGTCGTGTTGCAATCCGCGGTGGATGCGTTGGTGGACGCCGGCGCGAACGTCGTCGACGCTCCTTCGCCGGTGAGCCTGCCTGCGGTGGTCGGGCTGCATATGGAGTTGCTGTACCCGTTGATGGATCCGTCCTCGACCCTGCGCCACCGGGACTGGTTGACGGCCAATGAGCGGCGCGAGCGCATCCGCGCCAAGATGGCGGAGTTCTTCCGGCACGTCGACGCGCTTCTCATGCCCGTAGCCATAGTGCCCGCCATCACCCATGACCACCTTGAGCCCATGGCCGACCGGATCCTCACGTTGGTCGACGGAAACCGCTCGTATCTGGACCTTCTCGGCTGGGTCGGCCTACCAACGGTGGCGTATCTTCCCGCGACGGCGGTACCGATCGGCCAGACCGCCACCGGGCTCCCCGTCGGCATTCAGGTCGTCGGGCCGTATCTCGAGGATCGGACGACCTTGGCGGTGGCACGGTGTATCGAGGAGGTCCTCGGCGGTTTCGCCCCCCCGCCAGGGGTGTGACTCGTCTACAGCCGCACCAGCGCGAACGTCCAGAACTGCATTCCCGGCGGACCGTTGAAACAACCGACGCTGTAATGCGATTCGATGGTTCCGGCCAGCGACACCTCGTCCCACGAGTATGTCTCGCGAGTGGGCAGACGTCGATTATCAGGGCAGATCAAGCCGTCGACGACGTCAACGGTCATGGTGTAGCGGCCGTTGACCAGTTGCGCGCTGCCCTCGTAGTAACGGTAGAACGCACGCCGCGGTCGCGCTGCGACGTGCACACAGTCCGGTTGCTTGTCCGGCCAACAGTTGCGGACGTACCAGAACCACGAGGCCGACGCGGGTCGGTCATACCTGTTGGTGAGCAGGTCGTAATTACCGAGCTTCATCATCGCTTGCGCGGGCGGCGGCGCGACGATTGCCGCGGCCACCATCAGCACGGCAGCGGTCATGATCTTGAAGGACTTCATCGCCGTCCCCTCCTACCTCTCACCGATGCTCATCAAATCACCTCGCCGCGAAGTCCGGTTCGGATCAATCAATGACGACGGCGTCCTTGTGCTCGGTGATGGGCCGCGCCGGTTGCTGCTCGTCGCAGATGCGCTGAAGATTCTTCAGTGTCTCGTCGAGCCCGGGTCCGAGTGGCTTGCCCGGGGTGAACGTCGCGGGCAGATGCTTCATGCCCTGGATGACGCCGATGGTCTCGTAATGTTCGGTGCCCTCGGGGTCGCAGACGTAATCGGGCATCCGGTCGAGCACTGCGGTCAACATCGACTTGAACACGGTGCGCGCGACGTTCGACCCGACGCAGCGGTGCACTCCGATACCGAAGCTGAAATGCCGGTTGCCTTTTCGGTCGAGGATGATTTCGTTGGGTTTCTCGAACACCGCCGGATCGCGGTTGGCCATCGCCCAGGAGATCCAGAGGCGCTCGCCCTCTTTGAAGCGCTGGCCCTCGACCTCGACGTCCGCCGAGAAGGTGCGCCCGTCGCCGGGAGCCGGAGTGTAGAAGCGCAGAAACTCCTCGGTGGCCGGGTTCAGCAGCGTATCGCGTTCGCGACTGAGCAGCTCCCGCTTGTCCGGGTTCTCCGAAAGCCACTCGAGTGCGTGCGCGGTGAGCGCCGTTGTGGTGTCGAAGCCGCCGCCGATGATCAACCCCAGGTTGCCGAGGATCTCGAGGTCAGGGGCGGGCTCCCCGTCGATGCGCAGTTGCAGCAGTGCGTTGATGAGCCCGGGCCGCGGATTCTCGCGGACCTCCATCATCGTGTTGATCATGTCGATGCCCATTTGCCGGTTCATCTCCGCGACGCGCGGCGCGTCGGGTGAGTGTTCCGGGGTGGACACCGACAGGTGTGCGGGCTCGCTGTAGACCGGCCATTTGTGCAGTTCGATGCCCATCATCGCCAGCGTGAGGACCGCGGGAACGATGTTGGCCAGGTCGTCGACGAAGTCGATGCGGCCCGACTCGATCTTCTCGTCGAGGGCCGCGCGGACGATCTCGTCGACGAAGGGTTGCCACCGCTTGATCGCCGCGGGGGACAGGTAGGGGTTCAGCGCACCTCGGTAGATGCTGTGCTCAGGTTCGTCCATCTCGAGGATTCCCCCGCGGACGACGGTGGCGCGCTGCGCCTTCGGGATGGTGATGCCCTGATAGCCCCTGCGCTCATTGTTGATGTCGTGGTCGTTGGACACCGCCGGACAACGGGCCAGTTCGAACACGTGCTTGCTGTCCGCGGCGACCCAGTGCCCGTTGTAGGTGTCGGTCCACGCCATCGGGCACCGGGACTGCATCTCCGCGGTGATCTTCTCGAACTGTTCGCGATACTCCGGCGTGTGGCGATCGAAGTGGTACCGATTCTTCTTGCGATCGCTGTCAGCGGCTGCATCGCCGGCGATGTCGTCGACGTTGCTCACGATAGATCTCCCTGTGCTCTGGTCGGTCACTCTTCGATCGAGATGGCCTGCTCCGGGCAGGACTGCACGGCCTCGCGAACCGCGTCCTCCTGATCCGGCGGGACCACCTCGTTCACCGGCGACGCCGTGCCGTCGATGTCGCTGAGCTCAAAGGAATCCGGGGCGATCATCGAGCACAGCGTGTGGCCTTGGCACCGCCCTGAGTCGACAGAAACCTTCACTTGCGTTGTCTCCGATCAGATGTGGTAGTCGTACCACTTGAGGTAGCCGCCGGCGTCGACCCGAACCTGCATCCCGGTCACATAGCGGGCTTCGTCGGATGCCAGCCACAACACCGCATTGCTGATGTCGATCGGCTCGATCCACGGCACCTTCATCGCCTGTTGCACGTAGAACACCGGCTCTGCGTCGGCAAGCGTCGGCTTCTCCAGGTCCGGCCGGAACGACCGGTACATCGGCTCGCTCTGCAGCATGTCGGTGTTGCAATTCGTCGGATGAACGACGTTGGCCCGAATGCCGCGCGGCGCAAGCTCGGTCGCGAGGTCGTGAACGTAGTTCGACAGCGCCCGCTTGGAGTGCACGTAGGCCATGCCGCCCGGATCGTTGCCCGGATCGTTCTTCTGGTGGGTGTCCATCAACGCCGCGGTGGACCCCGTGGCCACGATGGCTGCGCCCTCTGACAGATGCGGCAGCGCCACGTTGATCGCGTTGAGGGTGCCGATCAGGTTCGTGTTGATGACGTCGACCCAGGCCTGCAGCGGGGGATTGCCCTTCATACCGGCGATCCCGGCCTGGGCGACGACGATGTCGAGGCGACCGAATTGCGAGATGCCCTCCTCGAGCGCCGCCCGCAGTTGGGCGGCCTCGCGAACGTCGGCCTGCGCGGTGAACACCCCGCGTCCGGTCTTCTCGACCAGCTTCGCGGTCTCCTCGAGATCCTCCGGCTTCGCCATGGGATATCCGATTGTCTCGATGTCCTGACACAGATCAACCGCGATGATGTCGGCGCCTTCTTCGGCCAATCGAACCGCGTGACTGCGGCCCTGCCCGCGAGCGGCGCCGGTGACGAAAGCGACTTTGCCTTGAACCCGTCCCACTGAGGTGTCCTTTCTGAACTGCTTGCCTACGTGTTCCGGCCGCCGTTGACGCCCAGGATCTGTCCGGTGATGTACCCGGCCTCTTCGGAGACCAGGAAAGCGCACGCCGCGGCGATGTCCTCGGGCCGACCGATCCGGCGCACCGGAGTCGACTCGATGCTCTGCTGCACAGCGAGATACCCGCGTTCTTCGGACTTCCGAAGCATCGGGGTGTCGATGAATCCAGGCGGCACCGCGTTGACGGTGATGCCGTGGGGCCCGTATTCGAGCGCGAGCGACTTGGTCAACCCGTTGACCGCCGACTTCGCGGCCACGTAGGCCGACATGAACGGCTGCCCGGAATGCGTGCTCGACGACGAGATGTTGACGATTCGGCCCCATCCGGCCTCGATCATGTCCGGCAGCACGGCTTGTACACAGTGGAAGACACCGTTGAGGTTGACGTCGATGACGCGCTGCCAACGGTCGAACTCGATCTCGGAGAAGCGCTTGAACGATTCGAGACCCGCGGCATTGACCAGAACAGCGACCGGCCCGAGTTTCGCGCGGATCGCGCCCAGCGCCTCGTCCACCTGACCCCGGTCGGTGACGTCGGCGGTGAACGCGAACTCGTCGTCGGTGGGATTGAGATCGAGCGTGGCCACATGCATGCCGTCGGCGCGCAGCCTCTGGGCGACGGCCAGGCCGATGCCCGAGGCGCCGCCGGTCACAACAGCGCTCTTCACTGCGCCGCCAGGTCTTCAGCGTTCAAGAATCATCCTTCCGATTATGAGAACCGTACTCTCGCTCGTTGCAATTGTGCAAGACAAGAACAGAGCGCGATTCGCACTGGTGAGACGTTCGACGGTCGATTGTCGCACCGTTAATTGCAGGCAGCGGCAGTTCTGTCCATTTGCTTGTGTTCTCTTGTCGCGAATGTATGATTCGCCGAAGATGAGAATGAAGTTTCCATCATATTGGGGGACGTAGCGCAGGCCGACGACCTTGCCGACGGACGTTGCCCGCGCGCTGAGGAGGATGATGCAGGAAGCGACCACCATCTCGAGCGAGAGCGCACAAGCCGACACCGCGCAAGCGCGTGTCGAGCGTCGCCTGCTGATCGACGGCCGGCTGCTCGAGACCCCACGGACGTTTCCCTCGGTGAACCCCGCCACCGGTCTCGTGCTCGGCCATGCGCCGGACGCCACGGTCGGCGACGCCGAGGCCGCGATCGCCGCCGCGCGGCGCGCCTTCGACACGACCGACTGGTCTACCAACACCGAGCTACGGATCCGGTGCCTCGAGCAGTTTCACACGGCGCTCGTCGAGCATCGCGAGGAACTTGCCGCGCTCACCATCGCCGAGGTCGGCGCCACCCCTGCACTGATCGCGGGCGCGCAGTTGGACGGGCCGATCGACATCGTGCGCTACTACGCGGATTTGTTGAAGAGCTATCCGATGACCGAGGATCTCGGCAACATCGAGAGTCGCGGCATGCAGCACCACCGCTGGGTCGAGAAGGAGGCGGCCGGTGTCGTGGCCGCCATCATCGCCTACAACTATCCGAACCAGCTTGCTCTGGCCAAGCTCGCTCCGGCACTCGCCGCGGGTTGCACAGTGATATTGAAGGGCGCTCCGGACACACCATTGGTCACGCTCGCGCTCGGCGAACTGATCGCCAACCACACCGACATCCCGGCCGGCGTGGTCAACGTGCTCAGCGGTGCGGACCCGGAGGTCGGCGCGGCGCTGACCGCGAGCCCCGACGTCGACATGGTCACGTTCACTGGTTCGACGCCGACGGGCCGCAGGATCATGGCGGCTGCGAGCGACACGTTGAAGAAGGTCTTCCTCGAACTCGGCGGCAAGTCGGCGGCGATCGTGCTCGACGACGCCGATTTCAGCATGGCTGCGCTCTTCTCCGCGTTCAGCATGGTCACCCACGCCGGCCAGGGCTGTGCGCTGACGTCGCGATTGCTGGTGCCGCGCGAGCATCACGACGAAATCGTGGAGCTGGTCAAGAACAACTTCGGCCTGGTGCGCTACGGCGACCCGACCGCGGAAGGCACGTACATGGGCCCGCTGATCAGCGAGAAACAGCGGGACAAGGTCGACGGCATGGTGAAGCGCGCTGTCGACGCCGGCGCCACGCTGGTCACCGGCGGCGAAAAGGTCGATCCGGGATACTTCTACACCCCCACGCTGCTGACCGGCGTCGACCCCGACAGCGAGATCGCCCAGGAGGAGGTGTTCGGTCCGGTCCTGGTGGTCATCGCCTACTCCGACGACGACGACGCCGTCCGCATCGCGAACAACTCCATCTACGGACTGTCCGGCGCCGTGTTCGGCAGTCAGGATCGGGCGCTCGCGGTGGCCCGCCGCATCCGCACCGGAACCTTCTCGATCAACGGCGGCAACTACTTCAGCCCCGACACGCCCTTCGGCGGCTTCAAACAGTCGGGGATCGGCCGGGAGATGGGCACGGCAGGACTCGAAGAGTTCCTGGAGAGCAAGACATTTGCGACGGTGGTGGGCGGCTGATGAGCGCTCGCGCGAAGAGGAGAGTGCCATGAGTAGGCCATTGGAGGGCATTCGCGTTCTCGAGGTCGCGATGTACGGGTTCGTCCCGTCGGCCGGTGCGGTGCTGCGCGAGTGGGGTGCCGACGTCATCAAGGTCGAGCACGCGGTGACCGGTGACCCGCAGCGCGGTCTGCGGCAGACGGGGCTGCTGCGCGTCGAGGGAGACCCGAACCCGAACATCGAGCACGCCAACCGCGGCAAGCGCAGCATCGGTCTGGACATGTCCGTGCCCGAGGGCAAGCAGGTGCTGCTGGAGCTGGCGAAAAAGGCAGACGTGTTCCTTACCAGCTTCCTGCCCGGCCATCGAGAGAGGTTCGGCATCGACGTCGACGATGTTCGGGCGGTCAACCCGAAGATCATCTACGCCAGGGGCAGTGCGCTCGGGCCGCGCGGTGAAGAGTCGGTCAAGGGCGGCTACGACATGACCGCGTTCTGGTGCCGCGCAGGCACGGCCGCGACGATCACGCCGCCCGGCACGCCGGGCATGGTCGGTCCGCCCGGACCCGCCTACGGCGACACCATTTCAGGAACCAATTTGGCCGGCGGGATTGCCGCCGCGCTGCTCAAGCGCGAACGCACCGGCGAGCCGTCGGTGGTCGATGTGTCGCTGCTGGGCAGCGGACTGTGGTCGCTCGGACACACCGTGGCGCTGACCAAACACCTCGGCCAGCGGATGGAGGCCTTCCCGCCCGGGGTGCACGGGTCGCCGATCAATCCGCTCGTCGGTCTGTATCCGACGGCCGACGACCGCTACATCTCCTTCGTGATGATGCAGCCCACGAAGTTCTGGGCCGACGTGTGCAAGCACATGGGTCTCGACGAGCTCGCCGACGACCCGCGGTTCGCCACCGTCGAGTCGATCGCCGAGAACACCGAGGCGGCTGCCGAAATCCTCAAGGAGACGATGGCCAAGCGCCCGCTCGCCGAGTGGAGTGAGCGCTTCTCGAGCCTGCTCGGACCGTGGGCGCCGGTGCAGGACACCTTGCAGGCGGTCGAGGACACCCAGATCCGCGCCAACGAATACCTGGTACAGGCCGGCGAGCTCGAATTGGTCGCGAACCCGGTTCAATTCGATGTCAGCGCTCCCGAAACCGGACCCGCTCCGGGATTCGCGGAGCAAACTGACGAAATCTTGCTGGAACTGGGCTTGGATTGGGACCGCATCATCGAGCTCAAGACGGCCGGCGCCGTCACCTAAGTCGAAAGAGACCGCGCAATGCCTTATGTCGCTTCGATCGGCACCTACCTGCCGTGCTGGGGAACCCCCCAGCACCGGGTGCCCGGCGACGACGAGGACGCGATCACGCTTGCGGTCGAGGCGGGCCGCGCCGCGCTGGCCGGCGGTGGGGCAGTGGAGCGGGTGGTGCTGGTCAGCCGGGACTTGCCACTGCTGGAGAGCAGCAACGCCGCAGTGCTGCTCGCCGGGCTGGGGCTCGACCCCGAACTGGAGGTCGACGAGCGTCTCGGCGGTGCGCCGGCGACGTTGGACGCGCTGAGCTCCGCACGGCCCCGGACGTTGATCATCGGTAGCGATGTCGAGCCCGCGGGTGCCGCCGCCGTCGTTACTTCCGACCGCGGGTTGCAGGTGCGCACGGCGGCCCGCATCTCGCGGAGCCTTCCGGTGCGCACCCGCAACTCGACCGGAGACGTGCACGACTACGGCGATCCGCGGCTGCTGCATCAGCGCGGCCTGATCGCCTCCCTGGAGGCGGCGTGGCTGGACACCCCCGCCGCGGTTGCGGGTGTCGATCATCGTCGCGCGCTTGACCTGTGCATCGGCAATCCGCCCGCCCTGCCGACCTCGGGGGCCAGTTCCAGTCTGTTCGCACTCGCCGGAATGGCCGATGCCGGTTCCCTCGGGCCCCTCGTCGCCGTCGAGCAGGCCATCCTGTCCGGCATCACGGTCGCGGGCGGCGCGGCGGCGACGCACCGCCGGGAGCCGTCGGCACGGCCGCTGCCCGAGGGCGACTATGTCACCGATGTCGATCTACCCATCTCCCTGGCGGCATACGAGCGGGCGTTCGAGGCCAAGGTCCGTTGGGAGGCAGGGCAGTTCGCCGGTTCGGAGGAATTGGACTTCCCTCCGCGCTATCGCGTCGGTGACGGCGGTGCGTTGACCACCGACTACGAGTTGGTGCCGCTGCCGCGCACCGGCACCGTGTACACGGAAACGACGGTGCATCTACCGGTACCCGGGCTGCGTTCGCCGTACTCGCTTGTGATCGTCGAACTCGACAACGTGGGCGTGCGGGCGCTGGTGAAGGTGACCGGTACCGAACCGGGGTCGGTCGACATCGGTGACCGCGGCAGGCTCGCACTGCGCAGGGTCGCAATCCGGTCCGGGGTGCCCGACTACGGCTACGCGTTCGAACCGGCGGCGGCAGCATGAGGGTCTGCGAGATGCCGGCGGACCGCGCATGAGGAAAGTCGCCGTCGTCGGCGCCGGGATGACGCCGTTCGCCGAGCATTTCGCGCTCGGCATCAAGGATCTGCTGCCGATCGCGTTCGCAGATTGCGCGGCCAGCGTCGACAAGGGCCTGGCGAAGAGTGACCTGCAGGCCGCGTGGTTCGGCGCGATGGGCACCGCGGACGGACTGCCGTCCGGCATCCTCGCCGACGTCCTCGGCCTGCCCGAGGTACCGGTCACCCGGGTCGAGAACTCCTGTGCCACCGGCCATGACGCGATCCGAAACGCCGTGTTCGGGCTTGCGTCAGGCGCGTGCGACGTCGCACTGGTGATGGGTGCCGACAAGCTCCGCGACACTACGTCACGAGATGTGCTGTGGGAGTGGGAAGCCATGGCCCGCGACTCCGCGTGGGACTATCCGCTCGGTGTCGCCACCGCGGGATGCGCGCTGCACGTGCGGCGGTACCTGCACGAATCCCCGGCAACCCGGGAACATCTCGCGATGGTGGCGGTCAAGAACCACCGCCACGGGGTGAAGAACCCCAAGGCGCGACTGCGCTTCGAGATCACCATGGAGCAGGCGCTCAATGCGCCGACCGTGGTCACCCCGTTCCACGTCTATGACTGCGCGCCGCAGAGCGATGGGGCCGCGGCGCTGGTGCTGGCGGCCGAGGATGTCGTCGACCGGTTCACCGATCGTCCGGTCTGGATCCGCGGCGTCGGCCTTGGCCTGGATTCCGTGATGCATCAGCACAAGGCGGACATGACGACTTTCACCGCGACCGTGCGCGCCGCGAAGCAGGCGTTCGGCATGGCGGGTCTCACCCCGGCCGACATCGATGTCGCCGAGGTGCACGACTACTTCACGGGCATCGAACTCATCAGCTACGAAGACCTCGGCTTCGCCGATCGCTTCGGCGCTCACAAGCTGCTCGAGACCGACGCCACCACCATCGGTGGGTCGCTGCCGGTCAATCCGAGCGGTGGCCTGAAATGCAAAGGCCACCCGCCGGGCGCGACTGGTGTGGCACAGTGCGTCGAGCTATTCGCACAACTCCGCGGGGAGGCGGTGAACCAAGTGGACGGCGCACGAGTCGCTCTGGCGCACAACATCGGTGGCCCGACCGCGGTGTCGGCTGTCACGATCTTGGAAGGATCAGGCCATGGCGCGCGGTAGTGGGCCGGAGCGGTGGTCGGCCGGTCTTGCGCCGCTGAGGAATTTCTCGGGGCCGATGCAGGCCGTGGGTGGACTGTTCTCGATGTCGGCCGATGCGGTCCGGTTCGTGTTCCGGCGGCCGTTCCAGGGCCGGGAGTTCTTGGAGCAGTGCTGGTTCATCGTGCGGGTCTCGTTGGCGCCGACGCTGTTGGTGGCGATTCCGTTCACCGTGTTGGTGAGCTTCACGCTGAACATCCTGTTGCGCGAGCTGGGTGCGGCCGATCTGAGTGGGGCCGGAGCGGCCTTCGGCGCGGTGACGCAGGTCGGTCCGATCGTGACGGTGTTGATCGTGGCGGGTGCGGGTTCTACGGCGATGTGCGCCGACCTGGGATCGCGCACGATCCGTGAAGAGATCGACGCGATGGAGGTGCTGGGAATCAACCCGGTGCAGCGGCTGGTGACCCCGCGGATGTTGGCAGCCGGTCTGGTGGCTCTGCTGCTCAACAGTCTGGTGGTGATCATCGGAATTCTGGGTGGCTACCTGTTTTCGGTGTTCATCCAGGATGTGAACCCGGGTGCGTTCGCCGCGGGCATCACGTTGTTGACCGGTGTGCCCGAGGTGATCATCTCGTGTGTGAAGGCCGCGCTGTTCGGGTTGATCGCCGGGTTGGTGGCCTGTTATCGCGGGCTGATGATCAGCGGCGGTGGCGCCAAGGCGGTGGGCAATGCGGTCAACGAGACCGTGGTGTATGCGTTCATGGCGTTGTTCGTGATCAACGTGTTGGTGACCGCCATCGGTATTCGAATGACGACGGGATAACGCGATGGGTACCTTGCAAGTTCTTCGCAGCACCTATCCGCGTCTGACGAGTGTGTCGCGGCGTCCGGTGGACCTGCTGTCGCGCATCGGCGATCACATGCTGTTCTACCTGCGGGCGTTGGCCGGGGTGCCGCATGCCGGGGTGCATTTCCGCAAGGAGATCATCCGCTTGATCGCCGAGATCTCCATGGGTGCGGGCACGTTGGCGATGATCGGTGGCACCGTGGCGATCGTCGGCTTTTTGACGTTGGCCGCCGGCGGCACGCTGGCGGTGCAGGGTTACAGCTCGCTGGGCAACATCGGCATCGAGGCGTTGACCGGCTTTTTGGCGGCGTTCATCAACGTGCGCATCGCCGCGCCGGTGGTGGCCGGCATCGGGTTGGCCGCCACGTTCGGCGCCGGGGTGACCGCTCAGTTGGGTGCGATGCGCATCAACGAGGAGATCGACGCGTTGGAGTCGATGGCGATCAGGCCCATCGAATACCTGGTGTCGACGCGCATCATCGCCGGGATGATCGCGATCACCCCGCTGTATTCGATCGCGGTGATCCTGTCGTTTGTCGCCAGCCAGTTCACCACGGTGGTGTTGTTCGGCCAGTCCGGCGGGCTGTATGACCACTACTTCAACACGTTCCTCAACCCGATCGACTTGTTGTGGTCGTTCTTGCAGGCGGTGTTGATGGCGATCACGATCCTGTTGATTCACACCTACTTCGGCTACTTCGCCTCCGGCGGTCCCTCGGGTGTGGGTGTGGCAGTGGGCAACGCGGTGCGCACCTCACTGGTGGTGGTCGTCTCGGTCACCTTGCTGGTGTCACTGTCCATTTACGGTTCCAACGGCAACTTCAACTTGTCGGGCTAGGGGCAGCCGATGAAATCCAACGCAGTACGTCCGCTGACCGGTCTTGCGATGGTCGTCGCAATCGGTCTGATCATCGTCACGGCGATCGCGCTGTTCCGTGGTGACTTCACCAAAACCGTTCCAGTCACCGTCATCTCGGACCGCGCGGGCCTGGTCATGAACCCCGACGCCAAAGTGAAGATGCGCGGCGTGCAGGTCGGCACCGTGGCCTCCATCGAATCGCGGCCCGACGGCACGGCCGAACTGAAGCTCGACATGGATCCCTCTCAGATCCCCCTGATTCCTTCCAATGTCAACGTCGACATCGCGTCCTCGACCGTGTTCGGAGCCAAATTCGTGCAACTCGAGGCGCCGGAGAAGCCGTCGCCCGACCCGCTGCGGGAAGGGCAGGTGCTGCAGGGCGACCACGTCACCACCGAGGTCAACACCGTCTTTCAGAACCTGGTGAATGTGCTGGACAAGATCGACCCGGCCAAGCTCAACGAGACGCTGGGGGCCATCGCGACGGCATTCAACGGCCGCGGGGAGAAGCTCGGCCAAACCCTCGTCGACTTCAACGCGCTGCTGGCCAAGATCGAACCCAGCCTGCCCAATCTGGCCCACGACATCGAGGCGTCCGTGCCGACGTTCACCGCCTACGCCGACGCGTCGCCGGACCTGATGTCGACGATCCGGAGCTTAACGAGCGTCAGCAATTCCATCGTCGACCAGGAGCAGAATCTCGACGAATTCCTGGTCAGCGCAATCGGTCTGGCGGACATCGGCAATGAGGTCATCGGCGGAAACCGCCAAGGGCTGACCGACACGCTGAAAACGCTGGTGCCGACCGCCGAGCTGCTGAACACCTACCGCGCATCGCTGTGGTGCGGTATCGGCGGGCTCATTCCGTTCGCGAAATCGCCGCCGCAGTTCTCCGGTGTCATGGTCAACGCCGGACTGACCCTCGGCGTCGAGCGCTACCGCTACCCCGGTGACCTACCCAAGGTCGCCGCCAAGAGCGGTGGAAAGGACTACTGCAGGGAGTTGGGCCTGCCGGAACTGCCGCCCGAATACGTACCACCGATGATCGTCGGCGACGTCGGCTCCAATCCTTCGCAGTACGGGAACGCCGGCATCCTGTTGAACTCCGAGGGACTCAAGAACTGGTTGTTCGGACCGCTCGACGGGCCGCCACGCAACACCGCTCAGATCGGGATGCCCGGATGACACGATCAATCGCCACGCTCGTCAAGTTCTCCATCTTCGGGGTCATCATGGCGATGCTGACCGCGTTCCTGTTTCTGGTCTTCAGCGAATCCAGAACCGGTGCGACGGAAGATTATTCGGCCGTCTTCAACGACGCCTCACGGCTGAAGTCGGGCGACTCCGTGCGCATCGCCGGCATCCGGGTCGGCACCGTCGAAGACGTCTCGCTGCTGGCCGACAGGAAGGTGCTGATCAAGTTCGACACCGAGCGCAACACCGTTCTGACCACCGGAACCAAGGCCGCGGTTCGCTACCTCAACCTGGTGGGGGATCGCTACCTCGAGCTGATCGACACCCCAGGGTCGGCGAAGATCCTTCCGGCGGGCGCCCAGATACCGGTGGACCGCACCGCACCCGCACTGGACCTCGACCTTCTGCTCGGCGGCCTGAAACCCGTTATCCAGGGCCTCAACCCGCAGGACGTGAACGCGCTGACCTCGTCGCTGGTCCAGATCCTGCAGGGCCAGGGCGGAACACTCGAGTCGCTGTTCTCGAAGTCGGCGTCGTTCACCAACTCACTGGCGGACAACAACCAGGTGATCGAGGAGCTGATCGGCGATCTGCGGACGGTGCTCGACACCTTGGCCAAGGACGGCGATGAGTTCTCCGGTGCGATCGACCGGCTCGAGCAACTCATGACCGGGCTGGCCTCCGATCGCGATCCGATCGGTGAGGCCATCGAATCGCTGGACAACGGGACGACGTCGCTGGCCGATCTGCTCGGTCGCGCACGCCCCCCGCTGAACCACACCATCGACGAGCTCGCCCGACTCGCCCCGAACGTCAACAACGACCTGGAGCGTCTCGATGCCACTATCCAGCGGTTGCCGGAGATCTACCGCAAACTCGCGCGAGTCGGCTCCTACGGCGCGTGGTTCCCGTACTACATCTGCGGCATCACCTTCCGAGCCAGCGACCTCGAGGGTCGCACGGTGGTGTTCCCGTGGATCAAGCAGGAAACGGGAAGGTGCGTGGACGAGTAGATGAACAGGTACCGCGGATCCCAACTCGTCAGGGCCGGCGTCATCGGCGTCGTTCTGATCATCCTCGTCATCGCCGTCGGCCTGCAGCCGGAACGGCTGATGTCGTGGGCGACCGCCCTGAGGTACCAGGCGGTGTTCACCGAAGCGGGTGGCGTCACGGTCGGCAATGACGTGACCGTTTCCGGCATCAAGGTCGGGTCGGTCTCGTCGGTCGAACTCGTCAACGGCGATGCCCTCATCGGCTTCACCATCAGCGGCAAGTACGCGCTCGGCTCCGACACCACCGCACACATTCGCACCGGGACCCTGCTCGGCGAGCGGGTCCTGGCGCTGGAGTCCGAAGGCAGCGGCACGCTCGACCGTCGTCAGCCCATTCCGACGACGCGCACGACGTCGCCGTACTCGTTGACCGACGCAGTCAGTGACCTGACCGCCAACACCGCAGGAACCAACACCGATTCGCTCAACCAGTCGCTGGACACCCTTGCCGAGACGCTCGACCAGGTCCAGCCGCAGTTGGGGCCGACCTTCGACGGTCTGTCCCGGCTGTCGCGATCGCTGAACAACCGCAACGAGAGCCTGGCCGAGCTGCTGCGCACCGCAGGCGAAGTCACCGAGATCTTCTCCGAACGCAGTCGGCAGGTCAACCAGCTGATCCTCAACTCCAACGACCTGCTCGCGGTGCTCAACGAACGTCGCTACGCGATCACCAGTCTGCTCGACGCCACGTCGGCGGTCTCGCAGGAACTCATCGGCGTGGTCGCAGAGAACGAGGCGGAACTTGCTCCGACGCTGGAACACCTCAACACCGTGACGGCGATGTTGGAGAAGAACCGCGACAACCTGGCCAAGATGCTGCCGGGCGGCGCGAAGTACTACCTGACGCAGGGCGAAATCGTCTCCAACGGCGCCTACTACAACGCGCTGGTGCCCAACCTCCAGCCCGCGCAGCTCATTCAGCCCTTCTTCGACTACGCGTTCGGCTTCCGGCGCGGCATGGACGCTGGCCAGCCGCCCGACAACGCCGGGCCGCGAGCCGAACTGCCCTTCCCCGTCAACGCCATTCCGCAGCCAGGAGACCTTCCCGATGATGGCAACCCGTAAGCGACTGGCGGCCGCGACGGCCGCCATCCTTGCCGTCGTCCTGCTTGCGGGCGCGGTGTTCCTGGTGCGCCAGGTGTTCTTCGGACCGAACACCATCACGGCCTACTTCCCGACGGCCACCGCGATCTATCCCGGCGACGAGGTGCGGGTGTCGGGCGTGCAGGTCGGCAGTATCGAGGCCATCGAGCCCGAGGGCACCGAGACGAAGATGACCCTGAAGGTCGACCGCGGCGTGCCGATCCCTGCGGATGCGAAGGCGGTCATCGTCGCGCAGAACCTGGTCGCCGCCCGCTACGTCCAGCTGACGCCGGCCTACCGCAACGGTAACGGGCCGACCATGCGGGACGGTGCGGTGATCGCCAGCGACCGCACCGCCGTCCCCATCGAGTGGGACGAGGTCAAGAGCCAGTTGATGCGTCTGTCAACCGAATTGGGCCCGCAGACCGGCGTGGACGGCACGTCGGTTTCGCGGTTCGTCGACAGCGCCGCGAACGCCATGGGCGGCAACGGTGAGAAGTTGCGCCAGACCCTGTCCCAGCTGTCCGGTGTGGCAAGGATTTTCGCCGAGGGCAGCGGCAACATCGTCGACATCATCAAGAACCTGCAGGTCTTCGTCTCCGCGCTGCGCGACAGCAAGGAACAGATCGTCCTGTTCCAGAACCGGCTAGCCACCCTGACCAGTGTGATCAACGACAGCAGATCCGATCTCGACGCCGCGCTGTCCAACCTGTCGGTGGCGGTCGGCGAGGTGCAGCGCTTCGTAGCCGGCAGCCGGAATCAGACCTCCGAGCAGGTACGGCGGCTGGGCAATGTCCTTCAGGTGCTTGTCGACAACAAGATGGCCCTCGAGAACATCCTGCACATCATGCCGAACGCGATTGCCAACTTCAACAACATCTTCTATCCCAACGGCGGCTCCGTCACCGGGGCCTTCGCGCTGGTGAACTTCGCGAACCCGCTCATGTTCGTCTGCGGTTTGATCGGCGGCGTCGCCAACACCACGGCGCCCGAAACCGCGAAACTGTGCGCGCAGTACCTCGGTCCGGCGGTGCGACTCCTCAGCGTCAACAACATTCCGCTACCGATCAACGCCTATCTCAGGCCCGCGGTCAACCCGGACCGGCTGATCTACACCGACCCCAAACTGGCTCCCGGCGGTGCGGGACCGGGCGATCCGCCCGAACCACCCCCGACGGTGTCGGCTTATACCGGTCAGGGTGACATCCCGCCTCCGCCGGGCTGGGGACCGAAGCCGCCGGGTCCGCAGGGGCTGTACACGCCGGACGACGACGCACCTGCCATTCCGTCGCCGCCGCTGTACCCCGGCGCGCCGATTCCGGGTCCGCCTCGGGTGTTGAGCAACGTACCCGCCGGGCCACCGACGGTCGAGGGGATGCTGCTCCCACCGACACCGGCACCCGCCGGGCCTGCGCCGGCGCCGTTACCTCCCGATGCACCGCTGCTTCCCGCGGAAGGGCCGTCATGATTCACATGTTCAGGCGAGTGGCCGTCGCGGGGTCGTGTCTCGCGATGACGCTCAGTGGCTGCGCGTTCCAGGGTGTGAACTCGTTGCCGTTGCCCGGCGCGGAGGGCCGCGGGCCGGACGCCGTCGTCTACCACGTCGAAGTGGCCAATGTCGCGACACTCGAAGCAAATTCGCCGGTGCTGATCGACGACGTGGTCGTGGGCAGCGTCCGCAAGATGACGGTCAAAGATTGGCACGCCGACGTCGAGATCTCGGTCAAGCCCGAGGTCACAGTGCCGGGTAACGCTGTCGCGACGGTCGGACAGACGAGTCTGCTCGGGTCGATGCATCTGGCACTGAACCCACCGCTCGGCGAAAAGCCCTCGGGCCGAATGCAACCAGGCGCAACCGTTGGGCTGAACGAGTCAACGACCTATCCGTCGACCGAACGGACGCTGTCCTCGCTGGCGACCGTGGTCAACGGCGGCGGACTGGGCCAGATCGGCGACGTCGTCCACAACTTCAACGAGGCGCTGGCCGGACGCGAACCCGAGATTCGCCAATTGCTTACGCGGCTGGACAATTTCATCGGGGTACTGGATGCGCAACACGACAACATCATCGCCTCGATCCAACAGTTGAGGCGCGTGGCGGGCACGTTCGCCGAACAGCAGGATGTGATCGACCGCGCGCTCACCGACATCCCGCCCGCGCTGGACGTGCTGATCAAGGAACGGCCACGTTTGACGACCGCGCTGGATAAGCTCGGCCAGTTCGGCGATACCGCCACCGCGTTGGTCAACGACGCCGGCGACGATCTGGTCAAGGATCTGGAGAACCTGGGTCCCGCACTCGGCGCGCTCGCCGACATCGGGCCCGACTTGAACCTTGCGTTGTTGTGGGCCACCGCCTTCCCGTACGGGCCGACGTTCGCCGACCGAATCACCCGTGGTGACTACATCAACTTGTTCGCGACGTTCGACATCACCTACCCGCGGTTGAAGAAGACGTTGCTGCTCGGCACCCGTTGGGGCGACGAGAACGCCAAACTCATTCCCGCGCCCGGCGATCCGTATTACAT
The DNA here is from genome assembly GCF_025345615.1 of Mycobacterium deserti. Lineage (GTDB taxonomy): Bacteria > Actinomycetota > Actinomycetes > Mycobacteriales > Mycobacteriaceae > Mycobacterium > Mycobacterium deserti. Next base: position 647,278 of record NZ_JAODWD010000004.1, on the reverse strand, counting down.
GAACTACAGCTACAGCCCGATGTCGCTCGGAGTCGCGCCGCCGCCCGACGCGGTGCCGCCTCCCGCGCTCGGTGCGCCGGCGCCGTCGGCGACCGGTCCGATGCTGCCGGTAGCGCCGCCGCCGCCCGCCGCGCCGTGGCTGCCTCAGGCCGGGGTGACGACGACGGGGCAGATCTTCGCCGGACCGTACGGCGCCGAGGCGCCGCCCCCGGCCGCTCCGGCCCCACCGGCACTGCCGGCCGAGGTTCCAGCAACAGGGAGTGGTGGCTGATGCTGACCCGCTTTGTCCGAAACCAGTTGATCATCTTCACGATCGCATCGGTCGTCGGTGTGGCCGTGATGTTGTTCGCCTACATGCAGGTGCCCACCCTGCTCGGCCTCGGCCGCTTGACCGTGACCCTGGAGTTGCCCGCCGCCGGCGGTCTCTACCGCTTCGGCAACGTGACCTATCGCGGTGTCCAGATCGGCAAAGTCACCGGCGTGAAGCTGACCGAAAACGGTGCTGAAGCGGAGCTTTCGCTGGACACCTCGCCGAAGATCCCCGCCGACCTGCAGGCTGAGGTCCGCAGCGTCTCGGCAATCGGCGAGCAGTACGTCGACCTTCGGCCGCGCACCGACTCGGGACCATATCTGGAAGATGGAGCTCGAATCCCGGCTGCCGACACCACGCTTCCACAAGAGGTCGGGCCGATGCTCGACCAGATGAGCAAGCTCGTCGACAGTCTTCCGGGAGACAGGATCGCCGATCTGCTCGACGAGTCGTTCAAGGCTTTCAACGGCGCCGGTCCGGACTTCCAGTCGCTGCTGGACTCCGCCTCGAAGGTGACCGATGAGGTCAACGGTGTCTCGGACCAGACGCGGGGGCTGATCGACGACAGTGGGCCGTTGCTCGATTCGCAGGCCGAGACCACCGACGCGATTCGGACGTGGGCGCGCAGCCTGGCCGGAGTCACCGGCCAACTCGAGCAGAACGATCCGGAGATCCGGGCGTTGCTGGAGCGCGGACCCGGTTTCGCACAAGAGGTTTCGCAGCTGATGAACGACATCAAGCCGACGCTGCCGATTCTGCTCGCGAATCTCACCACGGTCGAGCAGGTCCTGCTCAAATACAACCCGTCGATCGAGCAACTGCTGGTGATCTTCCCCGGAATCATCGCCGCGCAGCAGTCGTTCGGGCTTCCGAGCAACAACCCCACCGGGTTGCCCATGGGTGACTTCGCGTTGACCATCAGCGATCCGACGCCCTGCTCTGTTGGCTTCATCCCGCCGTCGCAATGGCGGTCACCGGAGGACATGACCTCGATCGACACCCCCGACGGGTTGTATTGCAAGCTGCCGCAGGACTCTCCGATCAGCGTTCGCGGTGCCCGCAACTACCCCTGTATCGGTATCCCGGGCAAGCGTGCGCCGACTGTCGAGTTGTGCAACGACCCAAAGGGATATCAGCCTCTGGCGATTCGTCAACACACTCTCGGGCCCTATCCGCTCGACCCGAACCTCATCAGGCAGGGCGTTCCGCCCGACGATCGGGTTGACTTCCAGGACCGGATCTATGCGCCATTGCAAGGCACGCCGTTGCCGCCCGGCGCGGCTCCGGCGGGAACGCCGCCGGGTGTGCCCGCACCCGGTTCGCCCGAAGCAGGCGGAGCTCCCCCCGGGCCGCCGGTGGTCACCCCGGTGCCCGGCCCGCCCGCACCGGCGCCGGCGCAGGCTCCGATTGCCCCGCCGCCCCCAGCGGGTAATTCCATCAACGGGACACCGATTCCGGCCGTTCCGCCTGCTGCGCCTGCGGGTGCGGTGCCGGCCGCGCCGAGTGCCTATGGCGGCGAGGGTGCGCAAACGGGCGGCGCGTCGGTTGCTGCGGCGCAGTACGATCCGAATACCGGCGAGTTCATCACGCCCGACGGGCTGCTGCAGCAGACCAACCTCGCCAGCGACCCACCCAAGACGTGGCAGGACTTGATGCCGAGCTAAGCGCGTGCGGTGCTCAGGCTCGTTCCATGCGCACCGGCATCTCGATCACGAGGGGCTGATTGCGGCCACAGGCGCCGCTCGGGCTTTTCGTGATATTGCGGCCGGCCAGGAATTCTGTGGTCTTGATTCGTTCGTTCCGCGCCGGGTCGAAACCCCACAGGATGAACTTCTGATGCCCGGGCGCGAAGGTCCCGTTGGGACAGGGCAACCAGTTGGGAATGTCGTGATCGACGTACCAGAAGTCGTCGAGTCTGATCGACGCGGTGTAGCCCCGGTCGCTCGTGACCGTGCCCGTGCATTCGATGGGGCTCACGCAACTGGTGCTGACGTTCCACGTCTCGACCACGGTCTGCTGGTCGTAGAAGACCTCGCCGCCACCGGGAGCCGCGCCCTTCTTCGCCCATTCGCCGTCGGACAGCACGCGGTACGTGCCGTTGAGGGAAATGCCGAAATCCTGGGCGTGTGCCTGTGGGGCAATGCCTACACTTGCCGCCAAAGCGATTGCCGCAGCACCCGCGGCCACGTCGACTCCTCGCATGGCGCAAGCCTATCGCGGCTGGTAGTTATCCTCTCCAAAAGAGAGAATTTGGTTCCCGCGTTGTGTGAGAATGGTTGGCGTGCGGTCTACAGTCGCTGTATTCGCTGCCCTGATGGCGTTCGCGTTCGTCACGGCCGCACCCCCTGCGGTCGCCCAGCCGACGTTGCCGCCATTGCCGCCGCCGGGGGCCGAGTGCAATCACCCGAACTGCACCCCGGGCATCCGGCCGAACATCGTCCTCGGCTCGTACTGCAACAACCACACGTACTATGCGTTCGGTGTGACCTCGTGGGGGCGGTTGGTGTTCTGCGGGTCGCCGCGGCGGTACGAACCGCGCTGGTTCCGCTCGCCGGAGATGCACGGCGTCAAGCTCGAGAACGACCTGTGCCCGGCGCTGGAGGGCGAAGTCGCCCAGGCGCCGGACGGCCTCTTCCTCACCTGCGTGGCCCGCGACGGCAGAAGCTACTGGGAGCGCGGCGACCTCTAGGCCGCCGGCACTTCCGGCGACTCGTCGAGACTGCGCACAGATCGCCGAAACCGCGGAAAGTTCGATCTCCCCGCAGTTTCGGCGCGAGCGCGCTCAGCCGATGGGCGTGAACTCGATGTTGATCTCGGTGAGCCCGCGCAGGATGAACGTCGGCTCGTAGACGTACCGACGGGCGTCGATCGGTCCATGCTTGTCCTCGTCGACCGTGATGTCGCCGAGGCGGTCGAGGAGGCGTTCGATGGAGACCCGGCCCTCGACGCGCGCCAGGGGGGCGCCAGGGCACGAGTGGACGCCGCGGCTGAACGCGATGTGCTCGCGGACGTTCTTGCGGTCGAGCGAGAACTCGTGCGGGTTATCGAACCGCTGTGGATCGCGATTGGCCGCACCCGGGCTCACCATCACGGTGGTGCCCGCCGGCACCGGAGTGTCGCCGAGGGTGGTCGATTTGCGGGCCATCCGGAACACGCTCTTCACCGGGCTGTCCATGCGCAGGCACTCTTCGACGAATACCGGGATGAGGCTGCGGTCGTCGCGCAGCTTCTGTTGGATGTCGGGTCGGTCGGACAGCACCCGCATCGCCGCGCCGAGCAGCTTCGCGGTGGTCTCCTGGCCCGCGGCGAAGAGGAACGTCGCGGTGCGGACCACATCGTCCACCTCGGGTGTCGAGCCGTCCGGGTACTTCGCGGTCGCGATGGAGGTCAGCACGTCGTCACGGGGTGACTCCCGGCGCTCCACGATGTAGCGGGCGAATTTGTCGTCCGCCCATGCCAACGGATTGGTCGCGATGACCTCGTGGTCGAGGCCGCCGATGTTCGAGCCGGGCCGCTCGGCGCCGAAGGCCTCGCGAAACTCCTCGTGGTCTTCTTCGGGAACGCCGAGAAGGTCGGCGACGACCAGCAGCGAGAAGGGTTTCGCATAGGCGGCGAGGAACTCGCACTTGCCGTCGGCGATGAACTCGTCGATGTGGCGGTCGGCGAGCCGCCACATGAAGTCCTCGTTCTCCTTGAGCCTCTTGGGCGTCAGCAACCGCGAGAGGATCGACCGCGCATCGGTGTGCCGCGGCGGGTCCATCGTCACCATGTGCTCGAACATCGGGATCTCGGTGCGATGCTCCTCGAGCTGAGCGCAGATGTCGTCGCCTTCGGGGGTGAACGGCATCGGCGTGAACGGACCCATCACGGCCACGCACGACGAGAAGTTCTCGCTGTCCTTGTAGACGGTGTTGGCCGCCTCCCAGCCGGTCACGGCCAACACGCCGTTGCTGATCGGGCAACACACCGGATCCTTGGCCCGCACATGGTCGTAGTACGGATGGGGATCGGGGACCAGCGCAGGGTCGGTGAAGTAGTCGACAGAATCGAAATCCGTGGTCATGGTCTGGTTGCCCTTCGAGTTCGACGCTTCGTCACGTGGTGGTGATGAGCGGAGACGACCGCTCGTTGACTGCCATTGGCGGAATATGCTGAGCACCTGCTTAGCATGGGGTTAAGGTCAGGGTCAAGATTGGGCGACGGCAGGCCATTACGATCGGCGTGTCGCACTACTGGGCGTCGAGGAAGAGAAGTGATCGCATGACATCTGCGCGTCGGATCGGGGCGCCGGACGCGAAGAACCGCGTACTTCTGCTCGACGCGGCCGAGCAGATGCTGCTCGAAGAGGGCTACGCGTCGGTGACGTCGCGCCGGGTAGCCGAGAAGGCCGGGCTCAAGCCACAGCTCGTGCATTACTACTTCCGCACAATGGAGGACCTGTTCCTCGCGGTGTTTCGACGGATGGCCGAGGCGGGGCTGCGCGTGCTCACGACGGTCTTGGCCTCGCCTCAGCCGCTGTGGTCGCTGTGGCGGTTCAGCACCCAACCCGAAGCCACCCGGCTGACGATGGAGTTCATGGGTCTTGCGAATCACCGCAAGGCGCTGCGGGCCGAAATCGTCTATTACGCAGAGCGGTTCCGCGAGGAGCAGAACGAGGCCATCTCTGCTGCACTGCGCCGATACGGATTCGAGGGCGACGACGTCCCGCCCGTCGTGTGGACCGTCTTCGCGACGGGCGTCTCGCAGCTTCTGGTGATGGAACGGGCTCTCGGCATGACCACCGGCCACGCTGAGGCGTTCGAGTATTGCGAGCGCTGGATTCGTCGGCTCGAAGGGGATCCGCTTCCGGTGCAGAGCACTCACCAACTGCGGATGGAACAGAGCGCACCCTTGGGGCCCGCATCGGTGGAGACGACGACACCGTCGACCGCAAGGACGCAGTGAATGTTGGGGGTCTCGTCGGACGGCCCACTGGTCGCCGTCACCATCGCCCACTGATCGGGATTGGCGAGCGTGACGTCCAGTACCCACTGCTGCGCAGGGCCGACCTGAGCTTCGACCTTCGGGCTGAACAGATACGGGTTGTGGCTGTAGTCCGCCCAGTTCGGCGGGTCGGTGTCGCGGTAGTAGATGTCGACGAAGAACGGTTGCTCGGCGAACACCGTGTACTTGACCTGGTGCATCGGCATCGGTATCGGCATCGGGGGTGGTGGCGGCGGCGGCTGGGCGTGCGCGGATACGCCGGTGACCATGGTGCAGGCGGCAGCCAGCACCGCCGTCGACACGAACGCGTGCACAACCCGGCGGGCGTTACGGCCACCTGCTGGCGGGAACATCATTTCCAAATTTTAGAACGCGGTTTTCGACATGGGAGCCGAATCTGTGATCCCGTCACGTCGTCAGGATCGTGGCCGATGCGGTGCCGGGAGCGCCGTAGACCTGCGCCAGACCGACCTTCGGTTCGCCGGGGACCTGACGGTCGCCCGCCTCGCCACGCAGCTGGCGGACCAGCTCGTGGACCTGGCGCAGCCCCGATGCGCCGATCGGCTCGCCGTTGGCGATCAGCCCGCCGTCGGTGTTGATCGGCATCGAACCATGGATCTCGGTGGCGCCGTCGGCCAGCAGCTTCTCTTGCTCACCGTCGGCGCACAGGCCAGTCTCCGCCATGTGGATGACTTCCGCCCCGGCGTCGGTGTCCTGTAACTGCGCGACGTCGACGTCCTCAGGTCCGACCCCGGCGGCGTCGTAGGCCGCCTTCGCGGCGTACACCGTCGGCGAGGCGTCCTCGTCCAGCGGCGCGGACGTCGCGTGCACCTCGTACGCACCGAATGTCCGAGTGCGAATCTCGGTGGCCCGCACATACACCGGCTTGTCTGTGAAGCGGTGCGCGATGTCCCCGCGGCACATGATCACAGCGGCGGCCCCCTCGTCGGGCGCGCAGAACATGTACTGCGTCAGCGGGTAGTTCAGGACCGTCGAGTTGAGGATCTCGTCGACGGAGATCTCCTTGCGGCGAAAGGCGTTTGGGTTCTTGACGCCGTTGCGGAAGTTTTTGTTGGCCACCCGAGCCAGCGTCTCCTGCGAGATGCCGTGCTTGTGGATGTAGTGGTTGGCCTTCATCCCGAAGAACTTGGTCGTGACGAATTGACCGTTCTCGGCGTACCACTGCGGCAGCGCGAGTTTGGCCGGGTCGTCGGTGAACGCGCCGCGCGGGTGCTTGTCGAGTCCGATCGCGATGCCGATGTCGTACTTGCCGAGCCGGATGGTGTCGGCAGTCTGCTGAATAGCGCTCGCCGCGGTGGCGCAGGCATTGAACACGTTGGTGAACGTGATGCCCGTCAGCCCCACCAGGCGGGTCACCGCATCCGGATTCGACACCTCGTAGCTGCCGCCGAAACCGAATTGGATGTCCTTCCAGTCGGCGCCGGCATCTTCGAGTGCGGCCTGGATGGCCTCGGCGCCCATTTCCATCGCGGTCTTGTCGAACCGGCCGAAGGGGTGCAGTCCCACGCCGATGATGGCCACATCGTTCGTCATCGAAGACCTCCTGGTCTAAACGGGCTTGAACGCGAAGGTAATGACTTCGTTGCCCTCGTCGTCGGTGGTGAACGGCACCATCGTCAGCTCGACCTGTTGGCCGAACTGCAGCTTGGCGGGGTCGTTCTCGGTGAGCCGGCCCTCGACGCGGATGACGTCGTCGAGTTGGACGAGTCCGACACCGAACGGCACGAAGTCCTTGCCGGTCGGTCCCTTGTACGGCGCGCCGGGCGGGAACCCCTGGGTCGTCCAGGCGATCAGCGTGCCGCGCCGCGGCAACGTGACGTCGGACATCTCGCCGGCACTGCATTTGGGGCAACGCCGCTGGACCGGGAAGGCCGTGGCGCCACAGGCGCCGCATCGGCTGCCGATCAACTGCGGATCGTCGTCGGGCCAGGTCGAAATTTCGGGGGCGAGTGCAACCTGTTGTGTCGGCACGCGATTGACCATAATCGGAAATGACGTTCTCGTCTAGAGAGAACCGGGACGTCAGTCCGGCGTCGACAAGGACGCGGGGCCGCCCCGGGCAGGTCTCGAACACGGGAGCTCGAGATCCGCGACCGCCGCGTAGATGGTTATCCGATGCTGTAGCCGGTGACCAGCGCGACGATGTCGCGGCCCACGACATCGGCGAACGACCGGTTGCCGTAAGCGCCGCTCGCCCAGTGCCGGGCACCTTCACTGACCAGAGACTGGGCGACCACGGCGACGTGCTCGACGTCGAACTCCTCAGGCAGTGCACCACTGTCGCGGGCCTGCTGGAATATCTCGGCGAAGACCACCGAGGTGCGCTCCAAATGGTCCTGCCCCGCGGCCGACTGCCGGTACCCCTCGAGGATGGCCTCCAGTAGCAGTTCGGGCGAGCTCGTGCGCATCGTGTCCTCGAGGCTGGCCAGCATCGAACCGATCGCCGTCGGGACGTCGTGGGATGTGCGCATCGCTTCGCGTGCCTTCTCGTGTGCCGCGTCGGTCGACAGCAGGCCCACTTCGAAGAGGACGTCTTCCTTGCGCGGGAAATAGAAGTAGAACAACGCCTTGGACACGCCCGCCGCCCGGCAGATGTCGGCCACCGTCGTCTTCGCGTACCCATTGGTGCGCCACAGCGCTAATGCAGCCTGCACCAGCGCCTGCTTCGTCGCGTGCGATCGCGCCTGTTGAAACGATGCCCGGCGCTGACCCTGGTCAGCAGCACGACCGCGCGCTAATTTCGTCATTACCAACGCTTTTCTGGTGGACACATTGTTGACCGGAGTCTAACTTATCGTTAGCCTGCCGATGTGAACGCCGACAAAGCGCAGATCGCAGAGGTCCTGATTCGCTACGCCACCGGCATCGACTCCAAGGACTGGGCGTTGTTCCGCACCTGCTGGACCGACGAGGTCGACATCGACTACGGCGATCTCGGACGGTTCACCGACGCGGGGGAGTTCACCGCGCTGATGAAGCAGGTCCACCACGGCATGGGGCCGACGTATCACCGAATCTCCAATGCGGTCATCGACGTCGACGGAGATCGGGCCGCGGCGCGCTCGTACGTCCACGCGGTTCTGATGGCTGTCCCGGGCGACGCCAACAGCTGGATCGATGCCCTCGGCCACTATGACGACGAACTCTCCCGAACCGACGACGGATGGCGAATCTCCAAGCGCACGACAAACATCGCCCGGGTCATGAGTGCGGCCGGCGCAGCGCATTGACCGAAGACGTCGCAGTCAGATACGGGCCGTGGGTCGTCATCGCCGGCGCGTCCGAAGGTATCGGCGCCGCTCTGGCCGACCAGTTGGCTGCGCGAGGGCTCAATCTCGTGCTGATCGCCCGCAACGAGAAGCTGCTCGAAGACGTTGCGGAGAAGGCTCGTGCCGACCACGGTGTGCAGACCAGAGTGCTGCCGCAGGACCTCACAGATCCAGAGGTGGCGGCCGTCCTCGGCGCGGCCACTGCCGAACTGGACGTGGGCCTGCTGATCTACAACGCGGGCGCATCGGACCGCACGTCGGAGTTCCTGGACAACGGATACGAATACTCGCTGAAGCAGATTCAACTCGATTGCATAGGGCCGACAGCACTGGCGCGACTTTTCGGCCCCGCCATGGTCGAACGGGGGCGCGGCGGCATCGTCATTGTGGCCTCGTTGGCCTGCCTCGCCGGTTCGGCGACGCTGGCGATGTACTCGGCAGTCAAGGCGTTTCAGCTCACCCTCGCCGAGGGACTGTGGGCCGAACTCTCGCCGCGCGGCGTTGACGTGTGCTGCACTCCCCTCGGTATGACGTACACGCCCGCGCTGCAGCGCATGGGGGTCGACTTCGACCCCGCGGCGCACATGCTGTCTGAGGACGTCGCCAGCGAGATCATCGAGAACCTCGGCAACGGGCCTGTCTGCGTCATCGGGGAGAACAACCGGGCGGCTGCCTCGGCGGTATGGACCATCGACCGGCGCTCGCTGGTGGAGATGATGAGTTTGGCCTCACGAGATTTCGCCGAGAAGAGGAAGGCCTGACGTGCGCGCGGTGGTGCTTCGCGGTGGGAGGTTGGAGGTCCGCGAGACCGCGGATCCCGTTCCCGGACCGGGCGAGCTGTTGATCCGTCCGCGCAGCGCCGCGATATGCGCGTCGGACGTGCACTACATGGACCATCCGAATTCGGCGCCGCGGTTCGTGTGGGATCCCGACCGCGACACCGTGATGGGGCACGAGTTCATCGGCGAGGTGGTCGGCCACGGACCCAGCTGTTCCGGCGACTTCCCGGTCGGCAGTCGCGTGACCAGCATGCCGATCCTGGTCCGTGCCGGCCAGGAGCCGTTGGTGATCGGGCACCATCCCGACGCGCACGGCGCATTCGGCGAGCTGATGGTGGTGTCGGAGGTGATGTCGCGTCGGGTATCCGATGGGGTGCCCGATGACGCGGTCGCACTCGTCGACGCATTTGCGGTGGGGGAGTTCTACGTTCGGTGCTCGGGCATCGGGCCGGGCGAACTGCCGCTCGTCATCGGGGCAGGTGCGATCGGCCTGTCGACCGTTGCCGCGTTGAAGACTCGCGGCGTCGGTCCGATAGTCGTCTCGGACTACAGCGATGACCGACTCGCGTACGCCGAGACGTTCGGCGCCGACGTTCTGGTGAATCCGAGCGCCCGCGATCCGTACGAGGCTTGGCGTGAGACGTTTCGCGCCAACAACTTCCAGACCACACAGGTGATCTTCGAATGCGTCGGGGCCAACGGCCTGCTACAGACGGTCGTCGACAACTGCGAGTTCCTGGCGCGCGTCTACGCCGCGGGCGGCTGGTACGACGCGGGCACCATCGACTGCACCGACGCCACGCATAAGGGTGTGACGATGCAATTCGGTGGCGGTCCCCACCCGCAGGACTGGTACGGCACGCTGGACGCGGTGGCCGACGGGCGCCTCGACCCGGCACCGGCCATCGGCCGCGCCATCGGTCTCGACGAGGTGCCCGAAGCCATCGACCAGGTGCGCAAGGGGCAGGGCCCGCCGCGCGTCGTCGTGCATCCGGACGCCTCATGACGGTACTGCCCGGCCAGATCCGCCAGATCGGCTACGTGGTCACCGATCTCGACCAGGCCATCGAAAACTGGTTGCAGCTCGGTGTCGGGCCCTGGTTCGTGATGCGGAGCCTGGCGCAGCGCGTCACCTACCGCGGCCAGCCGTGCGAGGTCACGCTGTCGCTGGCGCTGGCCAACAGTGGTGAACTGCAGGTGGAGCTGATCCAGCAGGAGGACAAGACGCCGAGCATCTTCACCGAATTCCTCGCCACCCAAGGCGGGGGATTCCATCAGTTGGCCTACTGGTCCGAAGATTTCGCGGCGACGATGGCGGCCGTGCACGCGGCCGGCTGGCCGGTGGTCTGGGCGGGCGGCGAGGACGTCGGGACTCGCTTCGCCTATGTCGAACCACCTGCCGGCGCCGTGCCCGTGGCGACAGTCATCGAGATCATGGAACTCAACGACATGACGGCCGGGATGGGGACGTTCATCCGTGACACGGCCGCCAACTGGGATGGCGCCGAGCCGATTCGCGTCCTCGGCGGCTGACGACTACTTGGTGCGCTTCATCGCCTTATCGGCCGCGGCCCAGTGCTCGTCGGCGACCCACAGCCGCGCGAATGCCTGGACGGCCTCGGTGGTGGAGACGCCCTTCATCACACGCTTGATCTCGCCTACGGGTCGGCCGGCGAGTTGGCGCGCGATAGCCCGCCAGTCGTCGTCGAACGACCCGCGCGGCAGCACCCGGTCGATCAGGCCGATGCGCTCGGCTTCGGCGGCCTGCAGGATGGTGCCGGTACCCGCGAGCAGCAATGCCCTGCTGTAGCCGACCAATTCCGTCAGCCGCTCGGCTCCGCCCCACGCGGGCATGATGGCGAGCGTCACCTGGTTGAAGCCGATCCTGATGTCGTCGGCGGCCAGCCGGATGTCGGCGGCCACCGCGAACTCGGCGCCTCCGCCGAGGGCGTGGCCGTTGAGCACGGCAATGGTCGGCGCAGGGAAGTCGGCGATGCGGTCGCAGACCGCCCGCATCCGCCACGCCATCGCTGCGGCGTCGTCCTCGGTTCGAAGCTCTGCGAGTTGCTTCAGGTCCCCGCCGGATACGAAGGCCTTGTCACCTGCTCCCCTGAGCACCAATGCCGTTGCGCCCTCGGCCCCGTCGAGCGCCTTGTCCAGTTGCTCCATGGTCTCCGGCGCGATCGCGTTGCGGGCTTGCGGACGGTCAATGGTGACGACCGCCAATCCACCGTCCCACTCGAGGTCGACCACGAATCGTTCTCCATCTGCGGTATTGGCATTCTCGCTTTCGGAGAATAGCATCGCCAGCGAGTCGGAAGTCGCCCCCGAGCGGCTCCGTGTCGGAGGTGCGGCCGAGCGGTGGGGAGTCGATGCGCAAGATCCCTGAAGAGCTGACCAAACGGTACGAAGACGAGGGGTGGTGGACGCGCGACACCCTTGGCGAGTTGATCGCGCGCAGTTTGCGGGCCAACCCCGACACCGGATTTCGCGTGCACTCCGATGTCCGGCCGTTCACAGGGACCTTTGCCGACGTCGAGCTGCGGGCTCGCCGACTGGCCGCCGGTTTGCACCGGCGCGGTGTGGGTCCGGGCGATGTGGTGGCGCTGCAGCTGCCCAATTGGATGGAAGCCGCGGTGACGTTCTGGGCGTCGACGTTCCTTGGCGCTGTCGTGGTGCCGATCGTGCATTTCTACGGCCGCAGGGAACTCGGCCATATCCTGTCGACCGCGCGGCCGAAAGTCTTCATCACCACCCCGGAGTTCGGCCGGATGAAGTTCGAGCCGGATCTGGCGGCCGAGGTTCCGGTCGTCGCCCTGGTGGGCGCCGACGAAGGCTCGCATGAGGAGCATGCGCGCAGCTTCGAGGACCTGCTCGACGACGAACCGTTGGTCGGTACCTTGCCGGCCGACCCCGCCAGCCCGGCGCTGATCGCCTTCACCTCGGGCACCACCAGTAATCCGAAGGGCGTGGTGCACAGCCACCAGACGCTCGGCTTCGAAACCCGGCAGCTGCTGGAGAACTACCCGAAGGACCGCGGTCGTCAGCTCACCGCGACTCCCGTCGGGCACTTCATCGGCATGCTCGGCGCGTTCCTGATCCCGGTTCTCGAGGGCGCGCCGATCGACCTCGTCGATGTCTGGGATCCCGGCAGGGTGCTCAAACTCATGGAGAGCGAGGGGATGTCGATCGGCGGCGGCCCACCGTACTTCGTCACCAGCCTGCTCGACCATCCCGACTGCACCGACGCGCACCGCGCGCGCTTCACCACCGTGGGCCTCGGTGGCTCAACGGTGCCCGCAGCGGTCACGCGCCGGCTCGCGGAGATGGGTTTTTTCGTGTTCCGCTCCTATGGCAGCACCGAGCATCCCTCGATCACCGGATCGCGGCCCACCGCGCCGGAGGACAAACGGCTCTACACCGACGGCGATCCGCGTCCCGGCGTGGAGATCAAGCTGACCGAGGACGGCGAAATCCTTTCCCGCGGACCGGATTTGTGTCTGGGCTACACCGACGATGCGCTCACTGCGCGCGCCTTCGACGACGACGGCTGGTACCACACCGGCGACGTCGGTGTTCTTGACGACGACGGGTACCTGACCATCACCGACCGCAAAGCCGACGTCATCATCCGTGGTGGCGAGAACATCAGCGCCCTCGAGGTCGAGGAGGTGTTGCTCAGTATGCCGAGCGTCGCCGAGGCCGTGGTCGTGGCCGCGCCCGACGAGCGCCTCGGTGAGCGCACCGCCGCGGTCCTGCGAGTCCGCGACGGGCACGCGATGCCCACGCTCGACGACGTCCGCGCGCACTTCAAGGCCGCAGGCGTCGCCATCCAGAAGTGGCCCGAGGAGTTGCACCGGGTACCCGAAGGTCAGGACTACCCGCGCACGGCGAGCGGGAAGGTGCAGAAGTTCGTCGTTCGGCAGAGCATTCGGGAGTAATGCGGCAAGGGATTGCCACTTAGCGCAGATGAGAATAGGATTCTCTTAAGAGGATAAGGAGTGTTTCATGGGACAGCTGTCGCATCGGGTCGACATACCATTTCCGCTGTTCGACGCGGATAACCACCTGTACGAGCCGCCGGAGGCGATGACGAAGTACCTTCCGAAGGAGTACAAGGACGTCGTCCAGTACGTCGAGGTCAACGGGCGGACCAAGATCGCCCTGAAGGGCCAGATCAGCAACTACATCCCGAATCCCACGTTCTCGGTGGTCGCCAAGCCGGGTGCCTGGGAGGAGTACTTCAAGTTCGGCAACCCCGACGGTAAGAGCAAGCGCGAACTGTTCGGCGAGCCGATGCGCGCCATCCCGGCGTTCTTCGAACCCGAGCCGCGCATCGAGAAGATGAACGAGTTGGGCATCGAGCGGTCGCTGATGTTCCCGACCCTGGCCAGCCTCATCGAGGAGCGCCTTTCCGACGATCCCGTCGCGATCCACGTCGTCATCCACTCACTCAACGAGTGGCTGCACGAGGTGTGGGGCTTCAACTACCAGAACCGCATCTTCACCACGCCGGTCATCACGTTGCCCATCGTGGAGAAGGCCATCGAGGAGCTGGAGTGGGCGGTCAAGCGCGGTGCCCGCGCGATCCTGATCCGTCCGGCGCCGGTGCCCGGTTTCCGCGGCCCGCGGTCGTTCGCGCTGCCCGAGTTCGACCCGTTCTGGGAGCGGTGCGTCGAGCACGACGTCTTCGTCGGTATGCACTCCAGCGACAGCGGTTACTCCCGCTACACCTCCGAATGGGACGGTGCCGCCCAGGAGATGCTGCCGTTCCAGACCAACGCCATGTCGATCCTCAACGAGTGGCGCCCGATCCAGGATGCGGTGGCCTCCTGGGTGATTCACGGTGCGCTGTTCCGCTTCCCGAAGCTGAAGGTCGGCATCGTCGAGGCCGGGTCGAAGTGGATGTTCCCTCTGCTGGACTCGATGGCCGAGGTGTACAAGAAGGCGCCGGAAGCCTTCCTCGGCAATCCGATGGAAGAGATCAAGAATCGCATCTATGTCAGCCCGTTCTATGAGGAGGGCATCGACGACCTGATCAACCTGATCGGGGTCGACCAGGTGCTCTACGGCTCCGACTGGCCGCACCCGGAAGGTCTGGCCGAGCCGACACACTATGTGACGGCGCTCGAGCATCTGGCCGTCGAGGACCAGGCCAAGATCATGGGCGGCAACCTGGGGCGTCTCGTCACGACGTGACGTACCAACCGCGTTGGGACACCATCCCGGAGATGGTGCTGAGCGCAGCGGACCGGTTCGGCGATGCGGAAGCGCTCGTCGACGGTCCGCTGCGCCTTACCTTTGTCGAGCTCATCGACCGGATCCGTTGCGCTGCAGGCGCATTCGCGGACTTTGGGATCGGCAAGGGGGACCGCGTCGCCATCTGGGCGCCGAATTCCGCGGAGTGGGTCATCGCGGCGTTCGGGCTGCTGACCGCCGGCGGCGTGCTGGTACCGGTCAACACGAGATTCAAAGCGGAGGAAGCGGCCGACATCATCGTCCGCAGCGGAGCCAAGGCCGTCCTGGTGCAGAAGGACTTCCTCGGCCTGGACTACGACGCACCGGCGGGTGTGCCGGTCATCGACCTGAAGTCCGAATTCCTCTCCACTGGTTCGCCATTGCGACGCGACATCAGCGGCAGCGATATCTCCGACATCATCTTCACCTCGGGCACGACGGGCCGGCCCAAGGGCGTGATGATGAACCACGCTCAGAACCTGCGGTTGTACGAGGAGTGGTGTGAGCTCGCCGACCTCCGGCAAGGCGACCGCTATCTGCTCATCAATCCGTTCTTCCACACCTTCGGCTACAAGGCCGGGCTGCTGTCGTCGTTCATCCGTGGCGCGACGATGCTGCCGGTGTCGGTGTTCGATGTCGACCGGGTCGTGGACCTCATCGAGCGGGAACGCATCACGATGCTGCCTGGCCCGCCGACGCTGTATCACTCGCTGCTGGCCGTGCCCGACAAGAGCAGGCTGGCCACGCTGCGGGCCGCAGTCACCGGTGCGGCGGACATCCCCGTCGAACTGGTGCGCCGCGTCCACGAAGAACTTCCGTTCCAGACGCTCGCCACCGGCTACGGCCTCACCGAGGCCGGCACAGTGACGCTCTCGCGGCCCGGGGACTCGTTCCACGACATCGCCACCACCGCGGGCGTGGCGTGCGATGGCGTCGAGATGCGCATCGCTGACGACGGCGAGGTCCTGGTCCGCGGCTACACGGTGATGCAGGGCTATCTCGACGACCCGGAGGCTACCGCGGAGGCGGTCGACGCCGACGGCTGGCTGCACACCGGCGACCTGGGCACCGTCGACGGCGCCGGGCGGCTGCGCATCGTCGGCCGCAAGAAGGACATGTTCATCGTCGGCGGTTTCAACGCCTACCCGGCGGAGATCGAAGGTTTCCTGCTCGAACACCCCGCGGTCGCTCAGGCCGCGGTGATTGGTGTGCCCGATGAACGTCTGGGACAGGTGGGCAAGGCGTTCATCGTGCGCAAGGACGGGACCGACGCCGTCACTGCCGAGGAACTGATCGAGTGGAGCCGCGCCCGAATGGCCGGTTACAAGGTTCCCCGATCCGTCGAATTTCTCGAACAGTTACCGTTGAATGCCACGGGCAAAGTGATGAAAGACCAATTACACAGCGCGCCGCGCTGAGCGTACGCACAGCGTGTAAACACCATTTCCGCAGGCGAGATGTGTTCTCAGGGCGGTCTGTGGATGCGGTATCGTCGCACCAATAGTCAAAAAAGAAAATGTCATTCTCATTGAGCAAGGTGCTTAACGGACCAATCCAGGGAGGAGGTCGCCGTGCCGTCATTCAGGCGCCGCGCATCGGTGATCGACGCCGACCACGTCGACAAGACGCCGAAGAAGCCTGACGCGCCCGCCGACGCAAGCGACGCCCTGGCGCTCGCCGAAGAGGCGGAGGCCGAGGCTGCCGAGGCGGAAGCGGTCGCCGCCGCGGCGCGTGCCAAGGCCCGCGCGATCAGACTGCGCCGAGAGGCCGCCGCGGCGTCCGAACCGGCCGAACCGGCGTCCGAGGTGGCCGCCGAGAGCGCGACCGACACCGAGAACGAGGCCACCACCGCCGAAGAGCCCGAGACGGCAACGTCGACCGACCCCGAAGTTGCGGCGGACGTCGCAGCAGAAGGTGATGCCGGCGACAGCACTGACGGCGTGGCCGGGAAGGCGCGCCGGAGGCGGCGCCCGCGCATCAGGTGGAAGACCCTTGCGGCCGTACTGGCCGTCCTGTGCACCGTCGCCTTGATCGTGCTGAGTGTGGTGGCCAGCGTGCTGATGTACCTGGATCACAAGAACCAGCTCGAGGAACAGCGTCTGATGGCGGAGTACTCCGCAGCGGCCCGCCAGGGCGTTGTCACGCTGATGTCGCTGGACTTCAACAACGCGCAGGAAGACGTGCAGCGGATCATCGACAACACGACCGGACAGTTCCGGGATGAATTCGAGCGTCAGGCAGGCGATTTCGCCGAAGTGGCGCGCCAGTCGAAGGTCATCACCGAGGCGAACGTCAACATCGCCGCAGTCAAGACCATGAACGACGACACGGCGCAGGTACTGGTTTCGGCGACTTCACACGTCACCAACAGTGCAGGGGCCAACAGGGAGCCACGATCGTGGCGTCTACTCGTCGATTTGGACCGCGACGGCGACCGGATCAAGATGTCGAAAGTTGAGTTCGTACCGTGACCGCTGACGACAAGGCAGACATGGCCGAGGCGGAATCGTCGGCCATCGAGCTCGATGCCGAAGATACCGAAGCCCACGACGAGGTGACCGCGACCGAACCCGTCGCCAAGAAGCGCGGCGGCGTGCGCAAGTGGGCGCTACCCGTGGTGCTCGCGGTCGCATTGCTCGCCTCCGCAGGCGTGGCGGCTTGGATGTACTTCAATCAGTACCGGCCGGACCAGCAGACCAATGCCGACGCCCAGAGGGTCGCGATCGACGCGGCTTCGTCCGGCGCGGTCGCGTTGCTGTCGTACTCACCGGAGAGCCTCGACCAGGACTTCGCGGCAGCGAAGGAACGGTTGACCGGCGAATTCCTTACGTACTACACACAATTCACCGAGCAGATCGTCACCCCAGCCGCCAAGGAGAAGCAGGTCAAGACCGAGGCGTCCATCGCCCAGGCGGCGCTGGCGGAGATCAAGCCCGAGTCGGCCGTGGTGCTGTTGTTCATCAACCAGACGACCACCAGCAAGGAGAACCCGGACGGCGCCTTCGCGGCCAGCAGCGTGAAGGTGGCCTTGACCAAGAGCGACGACCGCTGGCTGATTTCGGCGTTCGACCCCGTGTAGGTCGGCGGTGCACAACCGGCGCGACCAAGCTGTCTCGGCCATCGTGTCGCTCCCGCTCTCGGTGGCGGACAACAGAGCGGCCGTGTTCGCCCCGCTAGCGGGTCTGCCACCCTTGGTGCGATTGATCGACACACTGCTCGACGCTGCAATCGAGCAGAGCCGCATCGTCGTCGCGGTGGCCGCGCCGCTCGCCGACGACGTACGCGAGTTCCTTGCCGGCCATCAGCTGCCTGAGGTGCGCATCGCGGTCGCCGCGGAGTCCGGGTCGCGGGCGGAGTGCGTGGCTGCGGCGCTGAAACTCGTTGCCGGCGACGTTGTTCCGGCCCACAGCGTGCTGCTCTGCGACGTCCGGCAACCGCTGACGCCCGTCGAACTGTGCGCCCGGGTGATCGCGGCCCTCGGGTCGGCCGCCGTCGTGTTGCCCGTCCTGCCGCTGACCGACAGCGTCAAGGTCGTCGACGCGCGCGGCACCGTGCGCGGCACACTCGATCGGGCGACCCTACGCGCGGTGCAGTATCCGCGCGGCTTCGCCGTCGACATCCTCACTCAGCTACTTGCGCAGCGTGCGTCCGATGAGTTCGACGAACTCGACGAGACGCTCCGCGCCGGCGTTCCGCTCACCGCGGTCGAGGGGGATGCCGAGGCGTTGTGCGCCGACCTTCCCCGGGACGCGCAGTTCGTCGAGGCGATCATCGCCGGGGGCGCTGGGCACGGTCGATGAGAAGGCGTTCGGCCACGGCGATGTCGCGGGCGTAGGTGACCTTGAGGTTGCGCGGTTCGCCGGGGAAAGTGCGCACCTCGACGTCGGTGTAGGCCTCGACGCACGACGATGTGTCGGTGCCCTCGAAGCCGTCTCGATCCGCCGCCCGATACGCGTGCAGCAGTGGGCCGGCCTGAAACGCCTGCGGTGTCTGTACCCGCACCGGCGCACCGGCGCCAGACATGGCGGCGATTTCGGCGCCCGTCGCCCAGACGACGTCCGGGACGGCCAGCGCGGGGATCGCGCCGCCGAATTCGCGGGCGACCGCGAGCGCGGTGGCGAACATGTCCAATTCGGCGACCGGTCGTGCGGCGTCGTGGATCAGGACGGCATCGACGGCGCCGGAATCGATGTCAGCGGCCAGATAGCGCAGCACGTTGTTCTCCGAGGCGTGTCTGCTGTCGCCGCCCTCGACGAATTCCACAGCGGCGGCGGGCAACTCCCGCCTCACCGTGGTCTCGGCCAGCTCGCGTTCGCCGCGCCGGAACACCAGGACCACGCGCGCCACGTCGGCGCATCGGTCCAGCGTGTCCAGCGACCACGACACCATCGAGAGCCCCGCAACCTGCAGGTACGCCTTGTTGCCGTCGGCGCCGACCCGGGTGCCCATACCCGCGGCCAGCACCACCCCGACGGCGTAGGGCTCCACGGGTGTGCTCACCCTCGTATCTTGGCATTGTGCGACGCCCCCTGACGATTCTCATTTCGGGCGTCGGTGTCGCCGGTCCGGCGCTGGCGTACTGGCTGCACCGGCGTGGGCACCGTCCGATTCTGGTCGAGCGGATGCCGCAACTGCGGGTCGGCGGGCATGCCGTCGACATCCGCGGCACCGCGCTCGAGGTAGTCCGCCGGATGGGTCTCGTGTCCGCCGTGCGCGACGCGCGGACGCAGATCGACACGCTGTCGGTCGTGCGCCCCGACGGGCGTCGCACCTACGACATACGACTGCGTCCCTCGCATGAGACGCGTGGCGATCACGACGTCGAGATCATGCGTGACGATTTGGTGCGCATCCTGTTCGACGCGATCGCCGAGGACGTCGAGGTGGTCTTCGGCGACTGGCTGTGCGCCATCGCGCCACACGAGAACGGCGGCGTGGCCGTCGAGTTCGAGCACGGCTCCCCGCGCGAAGTCGACGTGGTCATCGGTGCCGACGGGCATCACTCAAGCGTTCGCGAGCTGACTTTCGGGCCCGAAGACCGGTTCACCACCCACCTCGGTGCATACCTGTCCATCTACACGCTCGACAACGCCCTCGGGCTGGCCGACCAGGCGGTGCTGTACAACGAGCCCGGCCGCGGCGCTGCGATGTTCACGGTGCGCGGCAACGAGCGGGCGAAGGCGGTTCTGCTGTTCCGCAGCCGGCCTCTCGACATCGACTTCGGCGATCCGGGAATGCAGTGGGCGCTTCTGCGGGAGCGCTTCGACGGAATGGGCTGGGAGACAGCACGTCTCATCGATGCTCTGCCCCACGCCCACGACTTCTACTTCGACGAGATGAGTCAGGTGAAGATGCCGTACTGGTCGAAGGGGCGGGTCGGCTTGCTCGGCGACGCTGGGTTCGGGCCGTCGCCGATGTCCGGACAAGGTACCTCGCTGGCCTTGATCGGCGCCTATCTGCTTGCGCACCATCTCTCGAACACGGCAGACCCAGTGGAGGCATTGGCGTTGTGGGAGAGCGGTTTTCGACAAACCGTCACACAGAACCAGGACTTGGCGACCGGCGGGTTGACAGCCCTACTGCCCGCTTCGCGGACCGCTATTCTGGCACGAAACCAGGCGGTTCGAATGCTGCCGGTGCTGGCGCGACTGGGACTTGGCTTCGGCGGGCGGGTCGAACGCGCCTCGCGCGCAGTGATCCTGCCGGATTGACGGGGCGTCAGGTCGCGACGTCGAACGTCGCGATCACCTTGGTCGGCCTGATGCGGACCACAAGTTCGCCGGGCACGCCGTTTCGTCTTCCAAACTCCTCGGCCCGCTCCGCGCCCATGTACCGGGCGCCGGTGCGGGTCGCGATGTCGAGAAGGTCGCAGGGATCCTCGCTTATCGACGCGACGCCCTGCACCTGAACGAACGAGTACGGCGGCCGCGATTCGTCGACGCACAGCACAACCCGTGAATCACGAGCCAGGGCACGGCCTTTCGCAGTGTACTTTCCGGTGTTGAACGCCAGTTCGTCATCGTCGACGACGAACCAGACGGGCGCCACCAGCGGCCTGCCGTCGGACGCGACGTAGCCGAGCATGCCGGTGCGGGTGCCTTCGGACAGGAAGTCGATGACGTCATCGGTCAAGTGGTCCATCCGGCCACGGTAGGACGCGCCGGCCCGAGCCGTCGACCGTCAGTCCTCCGCGTGCCGGTTGTAGTCCCACTGCTCGAGGTGGGCCTGCAGGTGGTGCAGCCCGATCGCAAGCAGCGTGATTCCGGCAGCGGCGCAGACCATCGTCAACGCGTTCACGGCCGTCTCGGCTGGGCTGCGCGGTCGGGATGGCTGCGGCGGAGGGGACCGCACACCGAGTGGACGACTTGTTTGTCGGCGCCGTGACCGAGCGCCTCGAACGCGCGCGATCGCATGTCGTGGTAGCGCGTGCGCTCCTGGGCGACCCAGCTCTCAACCCACTTGTCCAACAGTTCTCCGGCCCCCAGCAGCGGAAGCAGCTCGGCGACCAGGTCGGGATCCAGGTCGCCGCGGAGCAGCCGTTCGATGCCGTCGACGGCGTCGTGCCAGTCGACCGCGACATCCGGTGACAGTTGCAAATACTGCGGGTCGATCAGCAGCAGCGGCTCGGCGCCTGCCGGTCGCAGCCGCCACATCGCCGAGCGCAGGCTCGCCACTGCCCGTCGCGTCTGGGCGTGCGGCCACAGCGTGGCACAGACCCACAGGCGATGGACGGGACGGCGTTTGAGTGCTAGAAGTGCGACGAGTCGTTGGCAGGCCGGTGGTAACTCGACCGGCCGATCACCGTCATGAACTGCGAATTCGCCGAGTAGTTGCACGTTGAACTGTTGCACTCATCGATCGTCTGGCTTCGCCCGACCGCAGGCATGCGTAGTGCACTACTCCTTTCTCGGGGACCACCCACATCCATCGCGCCCACCGCCGCGGCCATGAGGTTCGATGTAGCGGGGAAAGGACATGTTGCAATGACTGAGGCGCACGACCGGCCGTCGACCACCAGTCGGCGTGGGATCCGTCGGATGACAGGACGCGACCCGCACGAGGAGCACCGGGCGGCCACGCCGCTGGAGTTGCTCTTCGACCTCACCTTCGTCATCGCGTTCGGCATCTCGGCGAACGAGTTCGCGCACATGCTGGCCGAGGAGCACGTCGGCGCCGGCTTGATCGCCTTCTCGATCGCAACGTTCTCGGTGTGCTGGGCATGGATCAACTTCAGCTGGTTCGCGTCGGCCTACGACACCGACGACTGGATCTATCGGTTGATGACGATGCTGCAGATGGTCGGCGTCATCGTGATGGCACTGGGCTTCCCGCCGATGTACGCGTCGATCGAGCACGGCGATCACGTCGACAACAGGGTCCTGGTCGCCGGCTACGTGGTGATGCGCATCGCTCTAGTGGGGCAGTGGTTGCGCGCGGCCAAACAGGACCCAGAACACCGTCCGGCCTGTCTGACCTACGCGATGTGGGTCACCATCGCACAGGTGGGCTGGGTCGCCGCCCTCGTTCTCGACACCTCGGTCCCGGTGACGGTCGCGGTGATCGTGCTGCTGATCGGGGTCGAGACGCTGGGGCCCGTCCTGGCCGAACGGAAGATCCGCACGCCGTGGCACGCGCACCACATCGCCGAACGCTATGGGCTGTTGGCCATCATCGCGCTCGGCGAGGGCGTGGTCGGCACGGTCGCCTCCCTGTCGGCGGTCGTGTCGGCGCAAGGTTGGACTTCCGACGCGGTGTTCGTCGTGGTGGCGGGGGTGGGGCTGACTTTCGGAATGTGGTGGTCGTACTTCGTGGTGCCACAGGCCGAGCTGCTGCATGCCCACCGCGAACGCTCATTCTGGTTCGGGTATCTGCCCATCGTGATGTTCGGCGCGATCGTTGCGACGGGAGCGGGGCTGCACACCGCGGCGTACTACATCGAGCACCACTCGAAGCTCGGCTCGGTCGGGACGGTGTTGTCGGTAGCCGTACCGGTCGGGATCTACATCGTCTCCCTCTATGTCCTCTACACCGCGATCGTGCGACGCGTCGAGAGGTTCCATCTGATGTTGATCGCGGTGACCGCGGTGGTGCTGGTGGTCGCGGTGCTCCTGGCCAACGCCGGGTTCTCGATGGCGAACTGCCTGTTGGTCGTGACCTTGGCGCCCATGGTGACGGTGATCGGTTATGAACTGGTGGGCCATCGGCGCGCGGCCGACGCGGTTGCGCGCGTGAACAAGCAGGGCTAGTCACCCCACGCGGTTTCAGCGGCTCGCGTCTCGGGTACGACTTAGTGAGCCGTTCGAGGCGATCGAGTAAGGGAACGCAGTACCCTCCCTCGCACCTGCGAGCAACCCCGTTCCGTACGGTCAAAAAGCGGCCTCGGTTCACGCTCTGCGTGCTGCGGATCTCGTGATCGCCTCGGCGGCTTCCACTTTAAGTGGCCTGGAAGGAGCGGCGATGCCGAAGACGACGAACAGCGGCAACGCCAAGAAGAGTGAGCTGCCGAGCACACTGCAGAAGTCAGACGCCAAGGCACAGCGCACTTTCGCCAAGGCTCACGACGCGGCCGCCGACGAGTACGGCGAAGGGGAACGGGCTCACCGCACCGCCTACAGCGCGTTGAAGCACAGCTACGAGAAGGTCGGCGACCACTGGGAAGCCAAGTCGGAGAAGGGTCCTTCGGATCAGCGAGCCGGGAGCGGCGGGCCCAATGCCAAAGGCGAGTCGGCCGAAGGCGTCAACGCCAATGCGACGAAGAAGCACCTGCTCGAGATCGCTCGCCGGCTCGACATCCGAGGGCGGACGACCATGAGCAAGGACGACCTGGTGACGGCGATCAAGAAGGCCAATCGCCGGGAGTCGGCGCGCAACCGCTAGCGACCCGCGTACCGGGTCTCGAAGGCCTCCAACAGCATCCGGTCACCCCCTGCGGGTTGTGAGCCAACCGCGGCGCGCATGGCCCGCCGCGCCTTCTGCCGGGTGATCAGAATCCCGGCGGTGGCAAGCGCCCACACCGCGTACTGCACCGTCCACGCCAGCCGGAACGACTCGGTTGACAGGTCACCCGCTGCGTCGAGTATGACGCCCATCGCCTGCATGACCAGCAGGGACGCAACGAACCCACCCATGTTCACCATGCCCTGTGCCGTGCCGAGCGTGGCGCTGGGATTGAAGGTGCGCGCGAAGTCGAATCCGACCATCGACCCCGGTCCGCCGACCGAGATCACGATGACGAGCAGTACCAGCAGCCACAGAGGCGACCGGCCCGGCAATGCCAGCACCACGGTCCAGGCAATGGCGTTGCTAGCGATGATCGCCAACACCAGGCGCGACCGGCGATGCGGGTGGCGGCCGGTGAAGATGCCGATGACGACGCCCGCCGAGATGGCGGTGACGACCGAAAGGGACAGCAGCGTTCCCGCGACGGCTGTCGACAGGCCCTGGGCCGCCGTGAGGTACGGGACGCCCCACATCAACGCGAACACCGTGACGGAGAACTGCGTGCCCATGTGGGTGAAGAATCCCAGTCGTGTTCCCGGCCGCAGCCAGACGGTCTTCACGCTGCTGAGCACCTCGTGCACCGACGTCGAATCCGTCGCCACGACGCGCCCATTCGGGGTGTCCTTGACCAAAGCCAGCGTGAGGACCATGGACACCACGCCCAGCGCGGCGACCGCCACGTAGGCCGTCGTCCATCCCGCTCCGGCGAGTAGCGCGAAGAACGGGACCGCCGACAGCACCTGACCGAGTTGACCGCAGATGCCGGTCAGCTGCGTCACGAGCGGAACCCGGCGGGCGTCGAACCATTGCGGCACCAACCGCAGAACGGAGATGAACGTCACCGCGTCGCCGAGGCCGAGCACAGCCCTTGCGGCGATGGCGGCGGGCAGCGACTCGGTGAAGGCCAGGGCGAACTGTCCCGCCGCCATCAGGCCCGCACCGGTAAGGATCAGCGCCTTCGAGCCGAACCGGTCGAGAAGCAGGCCCGCGGGCACCTGTGCACCGGCGTAGACGATGACCTGAAGGACGACGAAGGTCGACAGCACGCCGGGACTCGCGCCGAACCGCTGCGACGCGTCCAATCCCGACACTCCGAGCGTGGTGCGGTCGAGCACCGCGACGATGTAGGCGAGCAGTCCCGTTGCCCACACGATCCAGGGACGCACACCGAACCTCTCGCCGAGTTTGTCTTAATGTCTGTCAGTTCATCTTCACGCATCTCGTCGGCCAGACGCTAATTCCGGCCTGGTGAACTCACTCACCACCTTCTTGATGTGCGGGTCAAACAAGTTGGCTGTAAACGCATGCTAACGTGAGGTAAGAAACATACTATTGTTTAAAATTGCAGATCGATGTACATATAACTGGTGAAATCCGAGGGCGCGCCATGAGGCACAAGAATTCGCTCGTATGCGACGGGCTTGGCTGCGGTGCAAAGTGGACGTGCACCCCATGCCCGCCTAGGGAGCGTTGCGGTGGCTGAGTACCGGCTTGACGATCTTGCGCGTGTCTCGGGCGTGAGCGCCCGCAATATCCGCGCCTACCGCGAGCGAGGGCTGCTGGACCCACCGCGGCGGGTGGGCCGGTCGGCGTACTACGACGACTATCACCTGTCGCAGCTGCGGACCATCAACCAGCTGCTGCGCAGGGGGTTCAACTCAGCGCACATAGCCGAGTTCTTCACCAGCATGCGCCAGGGCGCCGACCTGGCCGACATCCTGGGCATTCAGCGTGCCGTGCTGGGACCGCAGGGCGGCACGGGCGTCGAAGTCGCGAAGAACGGTTCGTCGCCCGCGCCACCTGCCGGGGGACGTGGGCTCGACATCAGCCCCGACAGCGACGAAGCGCGGACGCTGATCTCCTACGAGCTGGCCGAGGTCATCGACAATGCCGTCGTGCTGGTCGACCCGACGATGGCCGAGATCGTGGCGCGGGCCGGCAGCCACATGCTGTACGTGCGCGCGCTCCTGCGGATCTTCGAAGGCACGCGCGCCGCCGTCGACAACGTGGCGAGCGCGTTCGTGCACGCGCTGACACAGAGTGTGACCGCGCGGTTCGGGCCCAACTACGTTCCCCGGCCCGACGAGATGGACGAGCTGACCGGAATCGTGCAGGACTACCGCGACCTCGGCAGGCGCGTCGTGCGGGACCGGTTGGACAAGTCGCTACAGGAGCAGATGGTCACCGCGCTGTCGGAGTACACGGCGGACGTGCTGGTCAGCCGGCAGCTCGAACCGAAAAACGACGTGGCGCGCTAACCGCGGGCCGTCGGCGGGTCACCGCCGAGACGCTGGGCCAGCCACACCGGGACGATCGCCGCGATGGTCAGCGCCGCGGCGACCACGTTGATGACGGGTGCCTGATTGGGCCGGAAAAGGTTGCCGAAGATCCAGATCGGCAACGTCTGCACCGTCGGGCCCGCGGTGAACGTCGTCACGACGATCTCGTCGAAGGACAGTGCGAAGGCCAGCACCGCGCCGGCCACCAGCGCCCCGCGCATCATCGGGAACGTGACGTAGCGGAAGGTCTGCCAGCGTGAGGCGCCGAGGTCTTCGGAGGCGTCCTCCAGGTCGCCGCCCAGCCGACGCAGTCTGGCCTGGGTGTTGTTGAAGACGATGACGATGCAGAACGTCGCGTGCCCGACGATGACGGTGGCCAACCCGAGCGTGACGCCCAGCGCCGAGGTGAACGTCGCATTCAGCGCAATGCCGGTGACGATGCCGGGAAGGGTGATCGGCAGCACCACAAGCAGATTCACCACTTGTTTGCCGAAGAAGTCGTAGCGGGCGGCGGCGAATGCGGCCATGGAGCCCAGTACCAGCGCGATTAGCGTCGCCGCCAGACCGACCAGCGCCGAGTTCGCCAGCGACTGCCACATGCCCTCGCTGCGCAGCGCATCGGCCCACCACCGCAGCGTCAATCCGGTGGGCGGGAACGCAAACGTGCGTGACGCATTGAACGCGTTGACGACGACCAGCAGCAGTGGGGCGTACAGGAACAGCAACACCGCCACTGTCCACGCACCTGCGGCGCGGCGAACACCGTTGGCGCACATCAGATGTTCTCCAACGCACCGGTACGCCGCACCGCCAGCAGGTAAATCACGATGGCCACGAGGGGAATGAGCGACAGCGCGGCGGCCAACGGCTGGTTGTTCGCAGTGACGAGCTGACCGTAGATTATGTTGCCGAGCATCTGTGTCTTGCCGCCAACGATCGTCACCGCGATGTAGTCGCCCAACGACAGTGAGAAGGTGAATAGCGACCCCGCGGCCAGCCCGGGAAGAATCAACGGCGCCACCACCATTCGCAACGTCGAGAGGTCAGAGGCGCCGAGGTCGGCGCTCGCGTCCAGCAGCGAGTCCGGAACCCGCCAAAACGCGGCGAACACCGGTAGCACCATGTACGGCAGCCACAGATAGGTCAGTGTCACGATGGTCGCTGTCAGACCGTAGCCGGGGCTGTAGCCCGTCGCCCAGGCCATCGGCCCCTCGGGTGAGAGCGCGATCCGCCACGCATAGGCCTTGACGAGATAGCTCGCCCACAGTGGGGTGGTCACCGCGACCACCAGTGCCAGTCGCAGGCGAGGCGAGGCCACCTTGGCCATGAAGAACGCCAACGGCACCGCGAGTACGGCGCATAATGCGGTGACCGCCAGGGCCACCGAGACCGTCCGCAGCGTCGCGGTCCGGAACACCGCGTCGGTCAGTACACGTATCACGTTGTCGGTGGTGAAGGTGTGCACCACGGCGCCGGTGAACGCGTTCGTCGTCCAGAACGACGAAACCAACAGCACCCCGAGCGAACCCAGATAGGCAACGGTCAGCCACGCCAGTGGCGGCACCAGCAGCAGCCCCAGGCCGATCCGGCGGGCCAGGGACGGAGGCAACGTCGCGCGTGACGACGTCAGCCCTTGATCTGCTGCCACCTGTCGACCCACTCGCTGTAGGCCGTGCAATCGTCGCCGCTGCCGTCGACGCACTGCGTCTGGGGAGTGGTCCAGTAGCGGATCTTGGCGGCGAACTCCTCGTCGGTCGCGTGATAGATGTCGCAGAAATCCGGCTGGCTGGTGAACTCGCACGCCTTGGTCTGCGCGGGCGCCTCACCGAAGTATTCCGCGACCTGGGCGTTGATCTCAGGCGAGGAGATCCAGTCCATCCACTTGTACATGCAGTTCGGATGCGCGGCCTTCGACGCGATCATCCAAGAGTCCGACCATCCCGTCGAACCCTCCTTGGGCAGAACAGTATTCACCTGCACCTTGTTGTCGGCGCCGATGGCGTTGGCGATCACCTGCCACGTGGTGCCGATGACCGAGGTGCCGGATTCGAACGCCTGCACTTCCTTGGTGTAGTCCGACCAGTACTCGCCGATGTTCTCGCGTTGCTTCTCGAGTAGTTCGACAGCGGCGTCGAGTTGTTCGGGTCGCAGCGAGTACGGGTCGGAGATGCCGAGATCGGGTTTGGTCTTGGACAGATACAGCGCGGCGTCGGCGATGTAGATGGGGGAGTCGTAGGCGGTGACCTTGCCCTTGTACCTGTCCGCGTCGTCGAACACCGCCGCCCACGAATTAGGCGCATCGCGGACGACTTCGATGTTGTACATCAGCAGATTGGCGCCCCAGCCGTGCGGGATGCCGTACATTTGGCCGTCGACGGAGTTCCACGACTTGTTCTTCAGGAACGACGAGATCGTCTCGTAGTTGGGCACCAGATCGGTGTTGACAGGCGCGACGTCGCCGGCGTAGATCATCCGCAGCGTGGCGTCGCCGGAGGCCGAGACGCCGTCGTACTGACCGGATCTCATTAGCTGCACCATCTCGTCGGAGGTGTTGCCGATCTTGACGTTGACCTGGCAGCCGGTTCGCTGCTCGAACGGGGTCACCCAGTCGGCGCTGTCGTCGTTCGAGCCGTCCTCCACATATCCGGCCCACGCGACGAGGTTCAACCGGCCCTCGCCGTCGCCCACGGCGGTGAGCGGCTCCATGTGCGGCGGCGTCTCACCGCTGTCGCCGGGTTGGGAGCCCGAACAGGCGACTGCCAGGGCGGCGCACGCGGTGACCGCAAGAGCGCTGCGCACTGCGAGTAAGGGCATCGATCACTCCTCGTTGGACGAGAGGGCATACACGGCTTTGTCGGGCCATGCCAGGGTGATGGCGCTTCCGTGATGGAGATCCGGCGGCAGCCACTTGCTGCTGGCGGTGAGGACGGTCGCGGTGAGATTGACGCCGCGAGTGGTCCTGGCGGTGATGCGGGTGGTGGCGCCGGCATAGATGACCTCGGACACGGTCGCCTCGACGGCCCGCACGCCGGACACCGCGTCGGTTCCCTGCGCGAAGACACCGATGCGCTCGGGGCGCACCACGAACGTCCCCGCGCGGCCCAGGATTTCTTCGGCGGCGGCGCCGTCGAGCACGTTCGACGTCCCGACAAAGTCGGCGACGAACCGATTCGCCGGATTCTCGTACACCTCGCGCGCCCGACCGACCTGCTCGATGCGGCCGTCGTTGAGGACGGCGAGACGGTCGCACAGCGACAGCGCCTCGTCCTGGTCATGGGTCACGATGACGAAGGTGATCCCGACCTCGCGCTGAATGGCCTTCAACTCCACCTGCATCCGTTCGCGCAGCTTCAAATCGAGCGCCCCCAGCGGCTCGTCGAGCAGCAGCACGCGCGGCCGGCCGACCAATGCCCGTGCCAGGGCGACGCGTTGACGCTGGCCGCCCGACAACCGCGACGGCCGCCGCGGGGCGTACTCGGTGAGCTGCACCATGTCCAGCGCGTCGGCGGTGCGGCGCCGGCGTTCGGTCCTCGGCACGCCGCGCACCTTCAACCCGTATTCGACGTTCTGCCCGACGGTCATGTGTGGGAACAGCGCGTACTCCTGAAAGACGGTGTTGACGTCGCGGCGGCGTGCCGGCAGCCCGGTGACGTCGAGGCCGCCGAGCTTGACGACTCCGGCGGTCGGCCGCTCGAAGCCCGCGATCAGGCGCAGGACCGTGGTCTTCCCGGACCCTGAAGGGCCGAGAAGCGCGAACAGTTCGCCGTCCCCCACCGTCAGGTCCGCACCCGCGATTGCGACCGTCTTGCCGAACTCCTTGCGGACGCCGACGAGTTCGACCTGTGTCGCGTCGACCGCCGCGCTGTTCACCGGCGCGGCGTCGCGGACCGCGTCGGAAGGCATGGCCAATCGTAGGAACGGAACCGGCGACAGCGCAGGGATTCGAGGGTGCTTTGAGGGTGCTTCGAGGGTGAATTGTGATGTCACTGTTACCAGTGGCGTTGCCGTGAATTTTGGGGCCGCTGTCGTATTCTGTGGCACGTGTCAATAACGCGGCGCGACGTCTTGAGGAGCGCGCTCGCGGCGCCGGCCGTATTGGCCGCGGGGACCGGTCTGCAGACCCTGGCGTCGGCGGTCGCTCCGGCGCAGGCCGCAGCCGCACCGATGGGCGTGCTGCTCGACTACGCCGCGGGCGTCATCAAAGCCTCCGACATCCGCGCGTCCGGCGCACTGGGCGCCATCCGCTACGTCTCGGACCGGCGACCGGGTGGGGCATGGATGCTGGGTAAGCCCATTGCGCTGCCCGAAGCGCGCGACCTCTACAACAGCGGCCTGAAGATCGTGTCCTGCTACCAATACGGCAAGCAGGACACCGCGGACTGGCTCGGCGGTCAGAACGCCGGCGTCCAGCATGCGAAACGGGGCTGGCAACTACACGTCGCCGCCGGCGGCTCGTACGGGGCGCCGATCTACGCATCGATCGACGACGACCCGACGTTCGAGCAGTACAAGCAGCAGGTGGCGCCGTTCCTGCGCGGCTGGGAAGCGGTGCTGGGCCGTCAGCGAGTGGGCGTCTATGCGAACTCCAAGACCATCGAGTGGGCGCTGCAGGACGGGCTGGGCTCGTATTACTGGCAGCACAACTGGGGGTCGCCCGGCAGGGTGGCCCATCCGGCCGCACACCTTCATCAGGTCGAGATCGACAAGCGCTCAGTCGGGGGTGTGGGCGTGGACATCAACCACATCCTCAAGCCCCGATTCGGGCAGTGGGATTAAACCTTACCGATCAGTAAGTAGAGACAGCAAACTCCTTGGCCGCACCGGTGCGGGCGACGAGACACATTTGGACCACGTGTCCACTCCCAGCGTCGCGACATCGCTGGTCAGGAGAGCCGAGAAAATTCACATAACGATTAGATAACAATACTGCCTTGATCAGCGCAGTTACCTTACTCAGCCGTAACCACCCGCATGCAGGACGTTTGTCCCGGATGGCTTCTGCGGGTGCGTTACCGCGCGTTATCGAGAAAGCGGTTACCCGTGCGTAGAACTCATCAGTAACCATTTCAGGCCCCGAAGAGGGTGCATTTCTTATGCCACTCTTAGTACGGCTGGAGTGCCCCGCCTGGTGGTCGCGATGCGACGGACCAGCTGGATTCGACGCCGAATCGCCGGGCCCGCAGGAAACGGGCCGACGGAGCACCGATGAACAGCCGACAGACGACGAGCGAAACGCGCGAGACGGTACCGAGGGAGATAGCAAGACGTGACGATCAACGAGCAGCACCGAGTGTCCAGCGACCGCACCGCCGAGGCCTCGGACATGGCGGGTACCCACGCCCTCGTCGATCGCCTGAACGCCGGCGAACCCTATGCCGTGGCGTTCGGTGGCCAGGGCGGCGCGTGGCTGGAGAACCTCGAAGAGCTCGTCAGCTCGGCGGGCATCGAGTCGGAACTCAACGCCGTCGTCGGTGAGGCCGAGCTGTTACTCGAGCCGGTCGCGCGCGAGCTGGTGGTCGTTCGGCCCATCGGCTTCCAGCCCATGCAGTGGGTCCGCGCGCTGGCCGCCGAGGAGCCGCTGCCCGCCACCAAGCAACTGATCACTGCCGCGATCTCCGGCCCAGGCATCCTGCTGGCCCAGATGGCCGCCATTCGCGCGCTGACGCGTCAGGGACTGGATCTGTACGAGACCCCGCCGGTGGCCATGGCCGGACACTCACAGGGCGTCATGGCCTGCGAGTCGCTGCGGGCCAAGGGCGTCAAGGACGCAGAGCTGTTGGCGCTCCTGCAGCTCATCGGCGCGGCCGGCTCGTTGGTCTCGCGGCGGCGCGGGATGGTTGGCCGGGGCGACAAGTCGCCGATGGTCTCGGTCACCAACGTCGACCCCGACCGCATCGCCGAGCTCCTCGAGGAGTTCTCCACCGACGTGCGCACCGTGCTGCCGCCGGTGTTGTCCATCCGCAACGGACGACGCTCGGTCGTCATCACCGGCACCCCGGAGCAGCTGGGTCGGTTCGAGCTGTACTGCGCCAAGATCACCGAGAAGGAGGAAGCCGAGCGCAAGAACAAGCTGCGCGGCGGCGCGGTGTTCAGCCCCGTGTTCCACGGCGTACAGGTCGAGGTCGGCTTCCACACGCCGCGGCTGGCCGACGGCGTCGAGGTGGTCGACCGCTGGGCCGAGAAGTGCGGCATCGACGCAGCGATGGCCCACGAGATGACGGAGTCGATCTTCGTGCGGCCCATCGACTGGGTGTCCGAGGTGGAGCGGCTGCACCAGGCCGGCGCGAAGTGGATCGTCGACCTGGGCCCGAGCGACACCGTGACGCGGTTGACCGCGCCGGTGATCCGCGGCCTCGGCGTGGGCATCGTGCCCGCCGCCACGCGCGCGGGCCAACGCAACCTGTTCACCGTCGGCGCCGAGCCCGAGGTCGCGCCCGCGTGGTCGAGCTACAAGCCGACGCCGGTGACGCTGCCCGACGGCAAGGTCAAGCTCTCGACGAAGTTCACCAGGCTGACCGGCCGCTCGCCGATCCTGTTGGCCGGCATGACCCCGACGACCGTTGACGCCAAGATCGTCGCCGCGGCGGCCAATGCGGGTCACTGGGCCGAGCTGGCGGGCGGCGGTCAGGTCACCGAGGAGATCTTCGACGACCGCATCGCCGAACTGACACAGCTCCTCGAGCCGGGCCGGGCAATCCAGTTCAACACCCTGTTCCTCGATCCGTACCTGTGGAAACTGCAGGTGGGCGGAAAACGACTGGTGCAGAAGGCCCGTCAGTCGGGCGCGCCGATCGATGGCGTGGTGGTGTCGGCCGGAATCCCCGAGCTCGAGGAAGCCGTCGAACTGATCGAAGAGCTCAAGAGTGTGGGCATCAGCCACGTCGTGTTCAAGCCGGGCACGGTCGAGCAGATCAAGTCGGTCATCAAGATCGCCGCCGAGGTGCCCGGCAAGGACGTGATCGTGCACATCGAGGGCGGCCGCGCGGGCGGGCACCACTCGTGGGAAGACCTCGACGATCTACTGCTTTCGACGTACGCCGACCTGCGCAAACTGACGAACATCACCGTCTGCGTCGGCGGTGGGATCGGCACGCCCGAGCGGGCCGCCGACTACCTGTCGGGCCGTTGGGCCGAGGAGTACGGCTTCCCGGCCATGCCGGTCGACGGCATCCTCGTCGGGACCGCGGCGATGGCCACCGCGGAGGCCACGACCTCGCCTGCCGTCAAGCAGATGCTCGTCGAGACCACCGGCACCGACCAGTGGATCAGCGCCGGGAAAGCCCAGGGCGGCATGGCGTCTTCGCGCAGCCAGCTCGGCGCCGACATCCACGAGATCGACAACACCGCCTCGCGGTGCGGCCGGCTGCTCGACGAGGTCGCCGGCGACGCCGACGCCGTCGCCGCGCGGCGCGAGGAGATCATCGCCGCGATGGCCGACACCTGCAAGCCGTACTTCGGCGACGTCGGCGACATGACCTACCTGCAGTGGCTGCAGCGCTACGTCGAGCTGTCCATCGGTGCCGGCGACAGCACCGCCGACACCGCGTCGGCCGGCAGTCCCTGGTTGGCCGAAACGTGGCGTGACCGCTTCGCCGACATGCTCAAGCGCGCCGAGGCGCGACTGCACCCGCTGGACTCCGGCCCGATCCTGACCGCTTTCGACGACAGCGCCGAAGGCCAGACACTGCTGGACAATCCGGGCCAGGCCATCACCAAGCTGCTGGAGCGCTATCCGGACGCCGAGACCGTCAAGCTGCACCCGGCCGACGTGCCCTTCTTCGTCACGCTGTGCAAGACGCCGGGCAAGCCGGTCAACTTCGTGCCGGTCATAGACAAGGACGTCCGGCGCTGGTGGCGCAGCGACTCGCTGTGGCAGGCGCACGACGCGCGCTACACCGCGGATCAGGTCTGCATCATCCCCGGCACGCAGGCCGTCGCAGGCATCACCCGGGTCGACGAGCCGGTCGGCGAATTGCTCGACCGCTTCGAGCAGGCCTCGATCGACGAGGTGCTGGCCTCCGGTGCGCAGCCGACCCCGGTCGTCTCGCGCCGTCAGGCCAGGGTCGACATCACCGGTCCGCTCGCCGTCGTCCTCGATTCGCCCGACGTGTTGTGGGCCGGTCGCACCGCCATCAACCCGGTGCACCGCATCGGCCCGCCCGACGAGTGGCAGGTCAACGAAAACCGGGCCGCCACACACCCTTCCACGGGTTCACGGCTGGAGCGCTCCGGTGACGTCGTGACGCTGTCGGTGCCGTTGTCCGAGGTGTGGATCACGATTCGCTTCACGCTGCCGTCCTGCACGGTCGATGGCGGCATGCCGGTCGTCACCGTCGAGGACGCGTCGGAGGCGATGCGGTCCGTGCTGGCCATTGCGGCCGGTGTCGACGGACCGGAGTCGTTGCCGCCGGTGCACGACAACACCGCGAAGGTGTCCGTCGCATGGGACCCGGAGACCGTCGCCGACCACACCGGCGTGACCGCCACCTTCGGCGCTCCGCTGGCGCCGGGCCTGACACTGGTGCCCGACGCGCTCGTCGGCCACTGCTGGCCCGCGGTCTTCGCGGCCATCGGTGCCGCGCTCACCGATGACGGCTTCCCCGTCGTCGAGGGCCTGCTCAGCCTGGTGCACCTGGACCACGCCGCCCACCTGCTGGCGCCCATGCCGAAGACGACAGCCGAATTGACCGTCACCGCAACCGCTTCGGCGGCCACGGACACGGAGTACGGCCGCGTCATCCCGGTGCAGGTGCAGATCGCCGACGTCGACGGGGCGGTACTGGCCACCCTCGAGGAGCGGTTCGCGATCCGCGGCCGCAACGGCGGCGCCGAACTCGCCGACCCGCCGCGGGCCGGCGGGGCGATCACTGACAATGCGACCGACACGCCGCGGCGCCGTCGCCGCGACGTCACGGTCACCGCGCCGACCGACATGAGCGCCTTCGCCGTGGTGTCCGGTGACCACAACCCGATTCACACCGACCGCGCCGCCGCTTTGCTGGCCGGGCTGAAATCGCCCATCGTGCACGGCATGTGGCTGTCGGCGGCTGCGCAGCACGTCGTCACCGCCACCGACGGCAAGCCGGCCCCGCCGGCCCGCGTGGTCGGCTGGACCTCCCGGTTCCTCGGAATGGTGTTGCCCGGCGACGAGATCGACTTCCGCGTCGACCGCGTCGGCATCGACCGCGGCGCCGAGATCGTCGAGGTCACCGCGAAGGTCGCGGGCGACCTCGTGATGTCGGCGACGGCTCAGCTGGCCGCACCGAAGACGGTGTACGCGTTCCCCGGCCAGGGCATCCAGCACAAGGGCATGGGCATGGAGGTACGCGCCAGGTCCAAGGCCGCCCGCAAGGTGTGGGACAGCGCTGACAAGTTCACCCGCGAGACGCTGGGCTTCTCGGTGCTGCACGTGGTGCGTGACAACCCGACCAGCCTGATCGCGTCCGGCGTGCACTACCAGCACCCCGAGGGGGTGTTGTATTTGACGCAGTTCACGCAGGTCGCCATGGCGACCGTGGCCGCCGCGCAGGTCGCCGAGATGCGTGAGCAGGGGGCGTTCGTCGAAGGTGCGATCGCCTGTGGGCACTCCGTCGGTGAGTACACCGCGCTGGCCTGTGTCAGCGGGGTTTACGAACTCGAGGCGCTGCTCGAAGTGGTGTTCCACCGGGGCAGCAAGATGCACGACATCGTGCCGCGCGACCACCTGGGCCGGTCCAACTACCGGCTGGCCGCCATCCGACCGTCGCAAATCGACCTCGATGATGACGACGTCACCGACTTCATCGACGAGATCGCCGAGCGCACAGGCGAGTTTCTGCAGATCGTCAACTTCAACCTGCGCGGTTCGCAGTACGCGATCGCGGGCACCGTCCGTGGGCTCGAAGCGCTTGAGGAAGAGGTCGAGCGCCGTCGCGAGATCAGCGGCGGCAAGCGGTCGTTCATCCTGGTGCCCGGCATCGACGTGCCGTTCCACTCGTCGGTGCTGCGTGTCGGCGTCGGCGATTTCCGCCGGTCCCTGGAGCGGGTCATGCCGCGCGACCAGGATCCCGACCTGATCATCGGCAAGTACATCCCGAACCTGGTGCCGCGGCCGTTCACGCTCGACCGCGACTTCATCCAGGAGATCCGCGATCTGGTGCCCGCCGAGCCGCTGGACGAAATCCTGGCCGACTACGACACCTGGCGGAACGAGAAGCCGCGTGAGCTCTGCCGCAAGGTCGTCATCGAGCTGTTGGCATGGCAGTTCGCCAGCCCCGTGCGATGGATCGAGACGCAGGACCTGCTGTTCATCGAGGAGGCCGCGGGTGGTCTCGGGATCGAGCGGTTCGTCGAGATCGGCGTGAAATCGGCTCCGACGGTCGCCGGGCTTGCGACGAACACGCTGAAGCTGCCGGAGTATTCGCACAACACCACCGAGGTGCTCAACTCCGAGCGCGACGCGGCGGTGCTGTTCGCCACCGATACCGACCCGGAACCGGAGGCGGAGGAGGACGACGCACCTGCAGCCGTCGCGGCGGCCCCGGCCGAGGCGGCTCCCGCTGCGGCGCCGGCTCCGGCGCCCGCCGCGCCGAGCGGCGGTCCCCGGCCCGACGACCTCACCTTCGACGCTGCCGATGCCACGATGGCGCTGATCGCGCTGTCGGCCAAGATGCGGATCGACCAGATCGAGCCGTTGGACTCGATCGAGTCGATCACCGACGGTGCCTCCTCGCGGCGCAACCAGCTGCTGGTCGACCTGGGCTCCGAGCTGAACCTCGGCGCCATCGACGGTGCGGCCGAGGCGGACCTGTCCGGGCTGAAGGGTCAGGTCACCAAGCTGGCACGCACCTACAAGCCTTACGGCCCCGTGCTTTCCGATGCGATCAACGACCAGTTGCGCACGGTGCTCGGGCCGTCCGGCAAGCGGCCGGCCTACATCGCCGAGCGGGTCAAGAAGACCTGGGAGCTCGGCGACGGCTGGGTCAAGCACGTGACCGTCGAGGTGGCACTGGGCACCCGCGAGGGCTCCAGTGTGCGCGGTGGGGCGCTCGGAGGTCTGCACGACGGTGCGCTGGCCGACGTGGCGTCCGTGGACAAGGTGATCGACGGCGCAGTCTCGGCAGTGGGTGCGCGCCAAGGCGTTTCGGTCTCGCTGCCGTCGGCCGCCGGAGGTGGCGGAGGCGTGGTGGACTCCGCCGCGCTGGGCGAGTTCGCCGAGCAGGTCACGGGTCGCAACGGCGTGCTCGCGTCGGCCGCGCGTCTGATCCTCGGCCAGCTGGGCCTCGAGACTCCCGTCGTTGTACCGGAGGCCTCCGACGCCGAGCTCATCGATCTCGTCACCGCCGAACTGGGTTCGGACTGGCCGCGTCTGGTGGCACCGGCGTTCGACGGCCGCAAGGCGGTGCTGTTCGACGACCGCTGGGCCAGCGCCCGCGAGGACCTCGCGAAGCTGTGGCTGATGGACGAGAGCGAGATCGACGCGGACTGGCAGCGCTTGTCCGAGCGCTTCGAGGGCGCCGGGCACATCGTCGGCACCCAGGCCACCTGGTGGCAGGGCAAGGCGCTGGCGACGGGCCGCAACGTCCATGCCTCGCTGTACGGCCGCGCCGCGGCGGGCGCCGAGAACCCCGGAACGGGCCGGTACAACGACGAAGTCGCCGTTGTCACAGGCGCTTCGAAGGGGTCGATCGCCGCATCGGTGGTCGCCAAGCTGCTCGACGGTGGGGCGACCGTGATCGCGACCACGTCCAAGCTCGACGACGATCGGCTGGCGTTCTACCGCACGCTTTACCGCGACAGCGCCCGCTTCGGCGCCAAGCTGTGGGTGGTGCCCGCCAACATGGCGTCCTACACCGACATTGACGCACTGGTCTCCTGGGTCGGTTCAGAGCAAACCGAAAGCCTTGGGCCGCAGTCGATTCACCTGAAAGACGCCCAGACACCGACGCTGCTGTTCCCGTTCGCGGCGCCGCGGGTGAGCGGTGATCTGTCCGACGCCGGTTCGCGCGCCGAGATGGAGATGAAGGTGCTGCTGTGGGCAGTGCAGCGGTTGATCGGCGGACTGTCGCACATCGGGGCCGAGCGCGACATCGCCGCACGGTTGCACGTCGTGTTGCCCGGCTCACCGAACCGGGGCATGTTCGGCGGTGACGGCGCCTACGGCGAGTCGAAGTCCGCGCTGGACGCGCTGGTATCCCGGTGGAAGGCCGAATCGTCTTGGGCGCAGCGGGTTTCGCTGGCACATGCGCTGATTGGCTGGACCAAGGGCACCGGGCTGATGGGCCACAACGACGCCATAGTCGGGGCGGTCGAGGAAGCCGGCGTGACCACCTACACCACCGACGAGATGGCGAGCATGTTGCTCGACCTGTGCGACATCGAGTCCAAGGTCGCCGCGGCGCGTGAACCGCTTCAGGTGGACCTCACCGGTGGTCTCGCCGAGGTCGAGCTCGACCTGTCCGAACTGGCGACGAAGGCCCGCGAGGAGATGGTGGCCGAGAAGACCACGGAGGAGGCCGACGACCACGGCACCATCCGTGCGCTGCCGTCGCCGCCTCGTGGTTACAAGGCAGCACCGCCGCCTGAATGGGACGACCTCGATGTCGATCCGGCTGACCTGGTGGTCATCGTCGGCGGCGCCGAGATCGGGCCGTACGGCTCGTCGCGCACCCGCTTTGAGATGGAGGTCGACAACGAGCTGTCGGCGGCCGGCGTGCTGGAGCTGGCGTGGACGACCGGCCTGGTCAAATGGGAGGACGATCCCAAGCCGGGATGGTACGACACCGAAAGCGGCGACTTGGTCGACGAGGGCGAACTCGTCGAGCGGTATCACGACGCCGTCGTCGATCGCGTCGGCATCCGTGAGTGGGTGGACGACGGTGCGATCGACCCGGATCACGCTGCCCCGCTGCTGGTGTCGGTGTTCCTCGACAAGGACTTCACCTTCGTGGTGTCCTCGGAGGCCGACGCGCGGGCGTTCATGCAGTTCGATCCCGAACACACGGTCATCGCGCCGGTGCCCGACAGCTCGGACTGGCAGGTAACCCGCAAGGCGGGCACCGAGATCCGGGTGCCGCGCAAGGTGAAGCTGTCACGCACCGTCGGCGCACAGATTCCGACCGGCTTCGACCCGATGGTTTACGGCATCACGCCCGACATGGCGTCGTCGATCGACCGAGTGGCGCTGTGGAACCTCGTCACCACCGTCGACGCGTTCCTGTCGGCGGGCTTCACGCCCACCGAGCTGATGCGTTGGGTACACCCGAGCCTGGTGGCCAGCACGCAGGGCACCGGCATGGGCGGCCTGACGTCGATGCAGACGATGTACCACGGGAACCTGCTCGGCCGGAACAAGCCGAACGACATCCTGCAGGAGGTCCTGCCGAACGTCTTCGCCGGACATGTGGTTCAGAGCTACATCGGCAGCTACGGCTCGATGATCCACCCGGTCGCCGCCTGTGCGACGGCCGCGGTGTCGGTCGAGGAGGGCGTCGACAAGATCCGACTGGGCAAGGCGGAGTTCGTGGTCGCGGGCGGCTACGACGACCTGACGCTCGAGGCGATCATCGGCTTCGGTGACATGGCGGCCACCGCCGACACCGAGATGATGCGCGCCAAGGGCATCAGCGATTCGAAATTCTCCCGCGCCAACGACAGGCGCAGGCTCGGCTTCGTCGAGAGCCAGGGCGGCGGCACGATCCTGCTGGCCCGAGGCGACCTCGCGGTCGAGATGGGTCTGCCTGTGCTTGCGGTGGTGGCCTACGCGTCGTCCTTCGGCGACGGTGTGCACACCTCGATTCCGGCTCCTGGGCTGGGTGCGCTGGGTGCGGGCCGCGGCGGCAGGCAGTCGCAGTTGGCGCGCTCGCTGGCCAAGCTCGGCGTTGGGCCCGACGATATCGCGGTGGTGTCCAAGCACGACACCTCGACGTTGGCCAACGATCCCAACGAGACCGAGTTGCACGAACGTCTCGCGGACTCGCTGGGTCGCTCCGAAGGCGCGCCGCTGTTCGTGGTGTCGCAGAAGAGCCTCACCGGCCACGCCAAGGGTGGTGCCGCGGCCTTCCAAATGATGGGGATGTGTCAGATGCTGCGCGACGGCGTGATTCCGCCGAACCGGAGCCTGGACTGTGTCGACGACGAACTGGCCGGCGCAGCGCATTTCGTCTGGCTGCGCGACACCCTGCGACTGGGCGACAAGTTCCCGCTGAAGGCGGGCCTGGTC
Source organism: Mycobacterium deserti (assembly GCF_025345615.1). Classification (GTDB taxonomy): domain Bacteria; phylum Actinomycetota; class Actinomycetes; order Mycobacteriales; family Mycobacteriaceae; genus Mycobacterium; species Mycobacterium deserti. The sequence goes on along the minus strand of NZ_JAODWD010000004.1, from coordinate 607,199 downwards.
ACCAGCCTCGGCTTCGGACACGTGTCCGGCATGGTCGCGCTGGTGCATCCGCAGGCGTTCCTCGCGGCGCTGACCCCCGAGCAGCGGGAGTCGTACAAGCAGCGCGCCGGCGAGCGCGTGCTCGCCGGCCAGCGCAGGCTGGCATCGGCGATCGCCGGTGGACGACCGATGTACGAGAAGCCGGCCGACCGCCGGTTCAGCGACGAGGCGCCGGAGAAGCGGCAGGAGGCCGAGATGCTGCTCGACCCGGCGTCGCGGCTCGGTGACGGTGACGTCTACGTCCGGTGATGAGCGCTTGCGCGATGAACGTCAGCACTGAGATAGCGTTCTGCCCATGGCGGTAGTCGGGGTTGGGATCGATCTGGTTTCCATCCCCGACTTCGCCGAGCAGGTCGACCAGCCGGGCACGGTGTTCGCCGAGACGTTCACACCCGGTGAGCGCAGGGACGCCGCCGACAAGAGTTCGTCGGCGGCCCGCCATCTCGCGGCCCGATGGGCGGCCAAAGAGGCCGTCATCAAGGCGTGGTCCGGTTCGCGCTTCGCCAAACGACCGGTGCTGCCGGAGGGCATCCACCGCGACATCGAGGTCATCACCGACATGTGGGGCAGACCGAAGGTGCGGCTCACCGGCGCGATCGCCGAGCATCTGAAGAACGTCACCATCCACCTGTCGCTCACGCACGAGGCCGACACCGCCGCCGCGGTCGCCGTCCTCGAAGAGCGCTAGCCCCCGACTTCCGCGCGAGCCTGCGACTAGCCTCGTGGCCATGAGTGAACTCGTGCAGCGCGTGCGTGAGGTGCTGCCCTCGGTGCGGCGCGACCTCGAAGACCTGATGCGCATCGAGTCAGTGTGGGCCGACCCGGCCCGTCGTCCCGAAGTGGAACGCAGCGCCGACGCCGTTGCGAAGTTGTTGTCGGAGGCCGGGTTCGGCGATGTGCGCATCGTCCGCGAGGGCGGTGCGCCCGCCGTCATCGCCCGGCACAACGCGCCGCCCGGCGCGCCGACGGTGCTGCTGTACGCCCACCACGACGTGCAACCGGAGGGCGATCACCGCCAGTGGGATTCGCCGCCGTTCGAGCCGACCGAGCGCGACGGGCGCCTATACGGTCGAGGCAGCGCCGACGACAAGGCTGGTATCGCAACACATCTCGCCGCATTCCGCGCACACGGCGGCAACCCGCCGGTCGGGGTGACGGTGTTCGTCGAGGGGGAGGAGGAGTCGGGTTCGCCCTCGTTGTCCCGGCTCTTGGCGACCCACCGCGACACGCTGGCATCCGACGTCATCGTGATCGCCGACTCCGACAACTGGAGCACCGAGATTCCGTCGCTGACGGTGTCGCTGCGTGGCCTCGCCGACTGCGTCGTCGAGGTGGCGACGCTGGATCACGGGCTGCACTCAGGGCTGTGGGGCGGTGTGGTGCCCGACGCGCTGAGCGCATTGGTGCGGCTGCTGGCCAGCCTGCACGATGACGACGGCAACGTGGCCGTCGACGGCCTGCACGAGGCCACGGCCGCAGACGTCGACTACCCACCCGAACGTGTCCGTGAAGAGGCGGGTCTGCTCGACGGTGTGTCCGAGATCGGTTCGGGCTCAGTGCCGCAACGGCTCTGGGCCAAGCCGGCGATCACCGTGATCGGTATCGACACCACGCCGATCGGGCAGTCCTCCAACACACTGACTCCGCGTGCCCGCGCGAAGGTCAGCATGCGCGTTGCACCCGGGGGTGACGCACGAGAACATCTGGCCGCGTTGACCCGGCATCTCGAACAGCACGCGCCGTGGGGCGCGCGGGTGACGGTCACGCCGGGCGACCTCGGCCAGCCGTACGTAATCGACGCGACGGGTCCGGTTTACGACGCGGCAAGGGCGGCCTTCCGCGACGCGTGGGGACACGATCCGGTCGACACCGGCGTGGGTGGCTCGATCCCGTTCATCGCCGAGTTCGCCGAGGCGTTCCCCGCGGCGAAGATCTTGGTAACCGGGGTCGAAGACCCTGCGACACAGGCACACAGCGTCAACGAGAGCCTGCACCTCGGTGTGCTCGAGCGGGCCGCGACAGCCGAGGCGCTGCTGTTGGCGAACCTCGGCTCAGACCGACAGGTCGCGCCGTAGCTTGGCGACGTGCCCCGTGGCCCGGACGTTGTACTGCGCCGCGGCGATCTTGCCCTTCTCGTCGACGACGAAGGTCGACCGGATGACGCCCTGAACGGTCTTGCCGTACATCGTCTTCTCGCCGAAAGCGCCCCACGCGGTGAGCACTTCGCGGTCGGGATCCGACAACAGCGGAAAGGTCAGCCCTTCCTTGTCGCGGAACTTCGCGAGCTTCTCCGGCTTGTCGGGGGAGATGCCGACCACGTCGAGTCCGGCGTCGTTGAGCTCGCTGAGGCTGTCGCGAAAGTCGCACGCCTGCTTGGTGCACCCCGGTGTCGAGGCGGCCGGGTAGAAGTACACGATGACCTTGCGGCCCTTGAAATCGGCCAGCCGGACGGTGTTGCCGTCGGCGTCGGACAAGCTGAAGGTCGGGGCCTTGTCGCCCACCTCGAGACGTGGAGTCGCTGCCACGTGGACCATCCCTTCTGATCGACCGGTTCGCTCGGTTGAACACGGGCTGATCTAGGGTAGTGCGACAGCGCATACGACTTTCAGGGCCCGGGAGGAACCAGTGGCGGACCGTGATCCCGACACCATAAAGCGGGACATCGACCAGGCTCGTGACCAGCTGGCGTTAACCGTCGACTCCCTCGCCGAACGCGCGAACCCTCGCAGGATCGCCGACGACGTGAAGTCCGGCGTGCTGCGGTTCGCGCAGAAGCCAGCTGTGATCGCGTCGCTGGCCGGCGCGGTGGTTCTGATACTCGTGGTTCGCGGGATCAGGCGACGCTGAGGCGCCCGCTCAACGCCGCCGGGCGGAGCGGAACCATTCGGTGAACGAGAAGCCGGGGGGGTTGGCGACGCGGCCGATGCGGCTACAGCTGTGCACCGCGACCGGCACCTGCGCAGTTACCTCACCATTCGCTTGGGCGCCCCCTGTGCCCGCTGCGAACGATGCGCTCGTCTGCGACATCAGCTAAGTCCTCGCTTCTTCTGCTGCCCCCCGCGCGACGGAGGATCCCGACGCGTCAGCTAACTGAACTCTAACATTGATAGCCGATTAACCGCTGTTCGAAACCTGACGACCGGCGGATCGTGTTGCGTCCGCAACAATCGCCGGACTCGGCGGCACCGGGGGTCGGCAGCAAACTGAGGCGGTGTAGCACACCATCGGCGGCGTTGGCCCAGGTCAGCGCCCGCAATTGACGGTAACGTCAGCCGCAACGTGGCGAGGCCGACGGGCGAACGTGACGATCGCCACGATCCCCCCGGCCGAAAATCCAGTCTGAGTGCGCCGTCAGGGTTTCGAACCCCGGACCCGCTGATTAAGAGTCAGCTGCTCTACCAACTGAGCTAACGGCGCGCGTGTGCGACAATAACAGGCGTCACGGCACAGGGTGAAATCCCTTTCGCCGGGGACCGTGCAGCGCCGTCGCGGTCGCGCCCCTTGTCCGAATTGCCCTTAGACTGTTGCCAGGAATCGTCGAATCCGTGATGTGCGAGGTGGAGCAGAACATGTGGCAGGTCCAATCCGCGACCCGTCCGCGTCGTCGTCGTGCGTGGCTGGCCGCCATCGCACTGGTGCCCGCCGTGGTACTCGGCCTCAGCGGCTGTGGTGGTGAATCCGCCCCGCCCCAGCCTCAAGTCATCAGCGACAAGGGCACGCCGTTCGGCGATCTATTGGTGCCCAAGCTCATCTCGTCGGTCACCGACGGCGCAGTCGGAGTCAGCGTTGAATCCCCGGTGACCGTCAGCGCGGGCGACGGCGTGCTCGGCGCGGTCACGATGTCCAACGAGGATGGCGCGCCGGTCGCCGGCAAGCTCAGCCCGGACGGCCTGACGTGGTCCACCGCAGAGCCGCTGGGCTACAACGAGGAGTACACGTTGACGGCCGAGGCGTTGGGCCTCGGCGGCGCGACCAGCCGGCAGATGACCTTCGAGACGCATTCGCCGGAGAACCTCACGATGCCGTACGTGCTGCCCAACGACGGCGAGGTCGTCGGCGTCGGTCAGCCCGTCGCGGTGCGATTCGACGAGAACATCACCAATCGGGTGGCGGCGCAACGGGCTATCACCGTCAAGACCAACCCGCCCGTTGAGGGGGCCTTCTACTGGCTCAACAACCAAGAAGTGCGTTGGCGGCCCGCCAGCTACTGGAAGCCGGGCACCACGGTGGACGTAGAGGTCAACACCTACGGCGTCGATCTCGGCGACGGGTTGTTCGGCCAGGAGGATGTCAAGACGCACTTCACCATCGGCGACGAGGTGATCACCACAGTCGACGACAACACCAAGACGATGACGGTCAAGCGCAACGGCGAGGTCATCAAGTCGATGCCGGTGTCGATGGGTAAGAACAGCACGCCCACCAACAACGGGACCTACATCGTCGGCGACCGGCGGTCGCACATGGTGATGGACTCCTCGACGTACGGCGTGCCGACGAACTCGGCCAACGGGTATCGCACCGAAGTGGACTGGGCCACCCAGATCTCCTACAGCGGCATTTACGTGCACGCGGCACCGTGGTCGGTGGGCAGCCAGGGCTACAGCAATGTGAGCCACGGCTGCATCAACGTGAGCACCAGCAATGGCCAGTGGTTCTACGACAACTCCAAGCGAGGCGACATCGTCGAGATCGTCAACACCGTCGGGTCGACACTTCCCGGCACCGACGGGCTCGGCGACTGGAACATCCCGTGGGAACAGTGGAAGGCCGGCAACGCCAACATCTGACGTGACGACGAACGCGGCCCCCGACGTGATTGCCGGGGGCCGCTTTCGTTCTGGTGGGGTGGCTGACGGGGCTCGAACCCGCGACTTCCAGGATCACAACCTGGTGCTCTACCAGCTGAACTACAGCCACCATTGCCGCAAGCGGCGTCGTCGATATTAACCGGTTGAGGGCTCCGCGGCCGAATCCATTGCTCCGTCTTCATCGCCGGGTGGCCCCAATTCGCTGGCGATCGCGGCGATATCGCTGGTCGAAGGCCCTGGAGGCGCGACGAAGGCCGTGCGGCGGTAGTACTTGAGCTCACGGATGGATTCGTGGATGTCGGCCAGCGCCCGGTGGGCCAGACCCTTCTCCGGCTGGCCGAAGTAGATGCGCGGATACCACCGGCGGCACAGCTCCTTGATCGAGCTGACGTCGATCATCCGGTAGTGCAGGAAGTCGTCGAGCTTGGGCATGTCCCGGGCGATGAAGCCGCGGTCCGTCGCGATCGAGTTGCCGGCCAGAGGCGCGGATTTGGCCTGCTTGACGTGTGTGCGGATGTAGTCGAGCACCTGCTCCTCCGCGGCCGCGAGGTCGACGGTCGACGCGCGCACCTCCTCGGTGAGTCCCGACCGCCTGTGCATGTCCCGCACGACCTCGATCATCGACGACAACGCCTGGTCATCGGCGTGGATGACCACGTCGAGGCCGTCGCCGAGGATGTTCAGGTCCGCGTCTGTGACCAGCACCGCAATCTCGATGAGCCGGTCGTTCTTGAGGTCCAGCCCCGTCATCTCACAGTCGATCCACACCAGTTCGTCAACCACGCTTGCTCTTCCCGTCGCTTCGCTCGCCTCCGACGATCACAGTACTGTTTTCGATCATGACCACCGAGTCGAGCGCGACGCCCGCACAGCAGATCGCCGCCGGTTACGCCGCCGAGGGACAGGCCCTTGAACTGGGCGCCGTCGTGGTCGACGGGGTCGCCGACCCGACCGCGAAGGTCCGAATCCCGCTGGCCACGGTCAACCGGCACGGGCTGGTCGCCGGCGCCACCGGCACGGGCAAGACGAAGTCGCTGCAGTTGATGGCCGAGCAACTGTCGGCCGCAGGCGTGCCGTGCTTGATGGCCGACGTGAAAGGCGACCTGTCCGGGCTGTCACGGCCGGGGGAGCCCGCCGACAAGACCGCACAACGCGCCGCGGACACCGGCGACGACTGGACGCCGACTGCCTGCCCCGTCGAGTTCCTGTCGCTGGGGACCAGCGGCATCGGCGTACCGGTGCGGGCCACCGTCTCCAGCTTCGGCCCGATTCTGCTGTCGAAGGTGTTGGGGCTCAACCAGACTCAGGAGTCAACGCTCGGCTTGATCTTCCACTGGGCCGACCAGCAGGGCCTTCCGTTGCTGGATCTGAAGGACCTGCGCTCGGTGATCCAATTCCTCACCAGCGACGAGGGCAAGCCCCAACTCAAGGCGCTGGGCGCCGTGTCCACGACGACGGCCGGGGTCATCCTGCGTGCACTGGTCAACCTCGAGGCCGACGGCGGCGACACGTTCTTCGGCGAACCCGAACTGGAGCCCGAGGATCTGATGCGCGTCGACGCGCAGGGCCGCGGCATCATCACGCTGCTGGAGGTCGGCGAGCAGGCCGCCCGGCCGGTGATGTTCTCCACGTTTCTGATGTGGGTGCTGGCCGATCTCTTCGCGACGCTGCCCGAGGTCGGCGACGTCGACAAGCCGAAGCTGGTGTTCTTCTTCGACGAGGCGCACCTGCTGTTCACCGACGCGTCCAAGGCGTTCCTGGAGCAGGTCGAGCAGACCGTCAAGTTGATCCGGTCGAAGGGCGTCGGTGTGTTCTTCTGCACGCAGTTGCCGACGGACGTGCCCAATGACGTGCTCTCGCAACTGGGTGCGCGCATCCAGCACGCATTGCGCGCGTTCACCCCCGACGACCAGAAGGCACTCGCCAAGACGGTGCGCACGTATCCGAAAACCGATGTCTACGACCTCGAGTCGGCGTTGACGTCACTCGGCATCGGCGAGGCGGTGGTCACTGTGCTGTCCGAGCGAGGCGCACCCACTCCGGTCGCGTGGACCAGGATGCGCGCACCGCGCTCGCTGATGGACACCATCGGTCCCGACGCGATCGCGGCGACCGCGAAAGCCAGCCCTCTGCAAGCCGAGTACGGCCAGACCATCGACCGCGAATCGGCCTACGAGCGGCTGGCCACCAGACTGGCGCCACCGGAGAAGATCGAGCCCGCCGCGCCCCCGGACGCCGAACCGCCCCCTCATGGTGAGGTGCCGCCGATGCCCGCGCCCGTGCAGCCCGAAGGGCCGGGCTTGTTCGACAAGGTGATGGACAGCCCCGCGTTCAAGAGCGCGATGCGCTCGGCGGGCACCGTCATCGGCCGCGAGATCACTCGCAGCATCTTCGGCACCGGTCGCCGCCGTCGCCGCCGCTGACTCCTCCCCGCAATGGGGGGCTAGCTGCCGCCGAGCTTCTTGTAGACGGCGCCGACGATCGGCGTCACGACCGCGCGCGGCGTGTAGCCACTGGCCACCGACATCGCTTTGGAAGTCACACCGGGCACCACCCGCATCTTGTTGCGGTCCAACGCGTCCAACGACTGCTTCGCGGTGTATTCGGTCGAGATCCACAAGAAGTCGGGAATCAACTTCTCGACCAGCGACTGCTCGTCCTGCGACGGCAGTGTTTCGCGAACCGGACCCGGTGCCAGCAGCGTCACGTGCACGCCCTGGCGCTTGAGCTCACCGCGCAGCGACTCGCTGAACGTGTTGACGAACGCCTTGGTTGCCGCATAGGTGGCGTTGTTCGGGATCGGTGAATTGCCCGCCGCCGAACCGGAAATCAGGACGCCGCCGGACTTGCGCGAGACCATGCCCGGTATCACGGCGAGCGCGAGGTCGTGCACGCCAAGCACATTCAGCTGCACCTGAGCCTTTTCACCCGCCGGGTCGAGGGCTGCCACCGGGCCGAACGTCGCGGTTCCCGCGTTGGCGCACAGGATGGAGATGTCGCGCGTGGCCAATTCCTCGCAGAGCTTGGTGCGCTCGGTCGGGTCCGCGAGATCGACCGCCCGCACCTCGACCGTCACTCCGTACTGCGCGGTGATCCGGTCGGCCAACGCGCGCAGCACGTCCTCGCGGCGGGCGGTGATGATCAAGTTGTGCCCGCGGGCGGCGAGCTCGATGGCCAGCGCCTCGCCGATGTTCTGCGAGGCGCCGGTGACGACAGCACGGGCGTCCGCGCTGGGTGCGGGTACTGGCATGGGCCGGACTATATCGTGGGCGGACCATGAGCGAGCCACCCGATTCAGGCCGGCCGTCGACACGCGCGACGAACCGGCGGCAGGTACTCGCGTGGGCGCTGTGGGACTGCGGCTCGACGGGGTTGAACGCCATCGCGGTGACGTTCGTCTTCAACATCTATCTGACCGACACCGTCGCCGACGACCTGCCGTCCGACACGAGCCCGAGCGTGTGGCTCGGTGTCGCGTTGTTCGTCGCCGGGCTGGCGATCGCGGTGTTCGCCCCGGTGACCGGCATCTGGGTGGACGCCGAATGGCGACGGCGGCGCATGCTGGCCGCGCTGACCGGCGTCTCGGTGCTACTCACTGCGTCGATGTACTTGATCCGCGACGACTACCGCTACTTCGTCGCGGGTCTGATCCTGCTCGCCGTCACGTCGGCCTGCACCGAACTGGCCACCGTGCCCTACAACGCGATGCTGCGCCAGTTGTCGACGCCGCAGACCTCGGGCCGGGTCTCGGGATTCGGCTGGGGCATGGGCTATCTCGGCACCGTAGTGCTTCTGCTGCTGATATACGCCGGGTTCACCTCCGGCGACGGCGACACCCGCGGTCTGCTCGACATACCCGCCGCGGAGGGGCAGAACGTGCGAGCTGCGCTGCTGTTGACCGCGGTGTGGTTCGGGTTGTTCGCCGTTCCGGTGCTCGTTGCGGTGCCCAGCGGCGCCCGTCCGCCAGATGCGGGGCTGCAACGCATCGGTTTCATCGGCGCCTACCGCAAGTTGTGGTCGGAGGTCCTGGGCGAGTGGCGGCGGGATCGCCATGTCGTCTACTACCTGCTCGCCAGCGCCGTCTTCCGCGACGGGCTCGCGGGCATCTTCACGTTCGGTGCGCTTCTGGGCGTCAGCGTCTACGGCGTGTCGGGAGCCGACATCCTGCTGTTCGGTGTCGCGGCGAACGTCGTGGCCGGTATCGGCGCCGTGCTGGGCGGGTTCCTCGACGACCGATTGGGGTCCAAGGCGGTCATCGTCGGTTCGCTCGCCGCAATGGTCGTCGCGGGTACGACGCTGATGACGTTGTCCGGCGTCCTCGCGTTCTGGATCTGCGGTCTGCTGCTGTGCCTGTTCATCGGGCCGAGCCAGTCGTCGGCGCGGACCCTGATGCTGCACCTGTCGGCCGAGGGTAAGGAAGGCATCGCGTTCGGCCTCTACACCACCACGGGGCGGGCGGTGTCATTCCTCGCTCCGTCACTGTTCGCGGCGTTCGTCTACGCGTTCGGCACCGACCGCGCAGGCATGGCGGGCCTGTGTGTCGTGCTATTCGCCGGGCTGCTGGCCATGCTCGCGGTGCGCGTGCCGCACCGGCCGAACTAGCCGATCGCGGTGCACACCGTCAGGCCGGCACCGCTGCGCTGCTGCACCACGGCCCCGTCGATCGAGATCGAACAGTTCACTTCGCGGCCGACGTTGATGATGCTGACGCTCGCCGAAGCATCTGCCGGAGCGGACAATTGGACTGCTTTGCTCCAGGGCAGCATCACGTTGAACTCGGTCTGCAGCACCCCGCCCGCGTCTACGTAGGTGATGTTGATGGCGCGTCCGTCGCCGCTGACGTCGTAGACGACGGTCTGCGTCGCCCCCGGCGCGGTGGTTCCGGTGGTTGGCGGGCTGCTCGGCCTGCTCGGCGCGGTGGGGACGGGCACGACGGGTGGCAGCGGCGTGCGCGACGTCGTCGCAGGCGTCGAGGTGGACATGTCCGGTTCCGGCATCGAGGGCAGCGGCGCTACCACCGTCTCCTGGCGTCCGCTGTTGACGATGACCAACGCGATCACCAGGCCGATCACCGCCACCACCGAGACCGCCGCCAGCACCCACAGCCAGCGCGGCGACTTGGGTTCCTCGTCCTGCGGCTCGCCGGGCGCGTAGGGCGCACCGTACTGGCCGGCCGCGTAGGGGTCGTAGCCGTAGGGAGAGGTATCGGACAGGCGCTCGGTCGGCGCCGGCCCGGCGGGGGGCTGGTAGGTGGGGCCGTACGGGGCCTGCCCCGCATACGCCGGGTCGGTATATCCGGAGTAGCCGTCGCCGTACGGCCCGGACTGCTCCTCGCGTCCGCTCCAGCCTGACTGCTCCTCGCGGCGCGGTCTGTCGGTCATACCCACCTCATGGCTGCGAGGGTACCGGTGCAGCCGCATAGCCGGTGGGCAGGCTGTTCAGCGCAAGAGGTGGGGTCTGTGCAAAATTGGTCGCGTGGGAGATCAGGTTCGTCGCATCTACGGCGCCTCGATGTCGCCGGACGCCACCGCGTTCGCACACCTCGTCGACGACGGCGGCTACCCCCGGGCGGTGCAGCGTTTCCTTCGCGGCTGGCGGGCTAGTTCGTCGCGCGACGTCGAACTGCCCGTCGAAGGCCCGGTCACCCGTGTGCTGCACTCCGCTGACGGTCACTGGCTGGCGTGTCAGGTTGCGCCCGAAGGCGGCACCCGCAGTCAAATTTGGGTCGTCACAACCGATCCCGACGATCGCGCCGCCCGTCGGATTGATTGGTGGCCTGTCGGTGTGCAAGAAGGTACCGCCGAGCTGATCAGCTGGGACGGCACCAAAGTCGCGGCGATCCTCACCGACGAGAACGGCGTCGGCAGTTCCTGCCTCATCGACCCGGCGACCGGCGACCAGATCGTGTTGGACCGCCGATCTGCGGGCCGTCTCGTCGACGCCTGGGCCGGCGCCGCTCTGGTGCGCGTGGGGCCGCGCGGCTACCGCGATTTGATCCTGCTTCGTGGCCGGACCGAAACCGCGCTGCTGCCATACGATCCGGGTTCGACGACGGACTTCGGGATCATTCTCGACGACCACGGTCCGCGGCGGTTGCGCACTGGCATGGAGGGCGACACTACCGAGCTGTACCAGCCGGCCACGAATTTCGACGTGAACAGCACCGCGGGTTACGTTCGCGCGCTGATCCGCAGTGAGAACGGCACCGAGCACGCCCGTCTACTCGAAGTCACCGCGACTGCCGACGGCGTTTCCTACCAGGTAGTGGCCGAGCGGCCTGGTTGCGAACTCGATGAGTTCACCGTCAGCGACGACTTGTCCACTGTGGCGATGTTGTGGAACATCCACGGCGCCAGTGAGTTACAAGTACTCGAACTCGCCGACTTCACGTTGCACGAGCCGATCCCGCTGCCCGGCATGGTGGCCAGTGAGCTGAGCATCAGCGCGGGCGGCTCCATGTTGGCGATGACGGTCGAGGGGCCGTCGACGCCGCCGACGGTCGAGCTGGTGGATCCGCGGACGCGTGAGTGGGAGCCCGTCGACCGCGAGCCCAGCCTCGGGCCGGTGAGTGCGGACCCAACGCTGGAGACCGTCACGGCGCGCGACGGCATGAAGTTCACCGGCTGGCTGTTCCGTCCGCCCGAGGGCATCGAGTCGATCGGCGCGATGCTGTTCCTGCACGGCGGCCCCGAGGGGCAGGGCCGGCCCGGATACAACGAGTTCTTCCCGGCACTACTCAAAACGGGCATCAGCGTGTTCCTGCCGAACGTCAGGGGTTCCGGCGGCTTCGGCAGGTCGTTCATGCACGCGGACGACAAGGAACGCCGTTATGCGGCAATCGACGACGTCGCCGATGCCGTCGAATTCCTCGCGGTCAACGGCGTGGCCCCGGCGGACCGGATCGCGTGTTGCGGATGGTCCTACGGTGGCTACCTGACCCAGGCGGCGCTGACGTTCCACCCGCACCTGTTCGCCGCGGGTATCAGCATCTGTGGGATGAGCGATCTGAACACCTGGTACCACACCACCGAACCGTGGATCGCGGCTGCGGCATATCCCAAATACGGCCATCCCGTCAGCGACCGCCAACTGCTGGAGGATCTGTCGCCGCTACAACGGGTCGACGCGCTGACAGCGCCGCTGCTACTCGTGCACGGCGCGAACGACACGAACGTTCCGCCCACCGAATCGCAGCAAATGTTCGACGCCTTGCGCGCGCGGGGTCGTTTTGCCGAATTGTTGATGTTCGACGACGACGGGCACGAGATCGACAAGCGCGAGAACCGCGCGGTGCTGGTCAAAGCCATGTGCGAGTGGCTGCTTGCGGCTTTCACGCCCTCAGCTAACTCGTGACCCAACTGTTGCCATCGAACAGGTTTGACGAAATTGTCCCAAGGGTAAAGTCACTGCTGCACGCGTCAGTAAATGGCGCTAACCGGGATGGAGGCGCAGCATGCGAGGCGGCGGAATATTAGGCGTCATTGTGCTCGTGTGGTTGCTCATCGGCGTGGTCGCGGCCTATCAACGCGATTACTTCACCAACAGCTCGACGAACTGCGCGACAGCGGGGAGCATCGCGCTCACCGTCGTTGTCGGCCCGTTGAATTACGCAGGTGTCAATCCAAAAGTCACCAATTGCAATCTGCCTGAACCCAGCCAGTAGTCGACTGGCAGTGAACAATTCAAAAGTAAAGGAGTCATCGTGATCGTCCTCGGAATTATCCTGCTGGTGCTAGGGCTACTGCTCAAGATGTCGATCCTGACCTACATCGGTGTCGTGCTACTCGTCATCGGCGCGGTCTTCTGGATCCTCGGCTCCGTCGGGCGACCCGTCGGTGGTCGAAAAGTCTGGTACTAGCGCTTCACAGCTCCACCGGCCGAGGTCAGTGCAGCGACCGTCATCGCGCGAAGGACGGTACGCGAACTGGCCTCGGCCGTTTTTGCGGTACCCGGCTTCACCGAATGCGGCGTCGAATTCAACAAGCCGAACGCTGCGTGCGCCATCACCCGGGCGTCCTGCTCCCCGAGCGAATCGTCCAGCTGCCTCAACACATCCACCCAGATCTCCACGTACTGCCGCTGCGACTTCCGGACCTGCCGCTTGGCGTTGGGCGGCAAGTGCCCGAGGTCGCGATCCTGGATGCGGATCAGGTCAGACTCCAACAATGCGAAGTCCAAATGGAAGTCGATGAGACCGTCCAAAGCCGCGGCCGGGTCCGACGCGCCGGCAACGACATTCGTAGCGCCGGCCAGCAGCCGGGTGCTGATGCCCACCAGCAGCTCGACCAGCAGTGCCTCCTTATTGGGGAAGTGGCGGTAGATGGCCGGGCCGCTGACACCCACTGCAGCTCCGATGTCTTCCAACCGCACCGCGAGGTAACCCCGCTCGGCCACCAATCGCTCGGCCGCGGCAATCAGTTGTGAGCGGCGATCGGACTTCGCCTTGCTGCGGCGCGTCGAGTCCGGGGCAGGCATCGCAGCAGGAGCCATGCCACCTCCAACCCGCCATGGACATTTCGGTTAATCGTGACTAACATACCATCAGTTAGTCGTCATTAACTCCAAAGAACGGTCACCAATGACTCATCGCGAGGAGCACCTCGCACTGGTCGGCCAGTTGCGCGAAAAGCTGGCGACGGCGGCGCTCGGCGGCCCGGCGCGCGCCCGTGAGAGGCATGTCGGCCGCGGCAAGCTGCTTCCCCGCGACAGGGTGGACGGCCTGCTCGATCCCGGCAGCGCGTTTTTGGAGTTGGCGCCGTTGGCGGCCGACGGCATGTACGACGACGAGTGCCCCGGCGCAGGCATGATCGCCGGCATCGGTCGGGTCTCGGGGCGCGAATGCATGATCGTGGCCAACGACGCGACGGTCAAAGGTGGCACGTACTACCCGGTCACCGTCAAGAAGCACCTGCGCGCGCAGGAGATCGCCGGGCAGAACCGGTTGCCGTGTATCTACCTCGTCGACTCGGGCGGAGCATTCCTTCCTCGGCAGGACGAGGTGTTCCCCGACCGTGAGCACTTCGGTCGCATCTTCTTCAACCAGGCCAACCTGTCGGCCGAGGGCATCCCGCAGATCGCGGCCGTGCTGGGTTCATGCACGGCGGGTGGGGCGTATGTGCCCGCGATGAGCGACGAGGCCGTGATCGTTCGCAACCAGGGCACGATCTTCCTGGGCGGTCCACCGCTGGTGAAGGCCGCGACGGGGGAGGTCGTGACGGCCGAGGAACTCGGCGGTGGTGACCTGCACTCGAAAACCTCAGGCGTGACAGACCATTTGGCGCACGACGACCGCGACGCGCTGCGCATCGTCCGTCGGATTGTGGCCACGCTCGGCCCGCGCGAGCCGGTTCCGTGGGAGGTCGCCCCGACGGTCGACGCGATCGCTGACCAGTCCGAGTTGTACGACGTGGTTCCCGTCGACTCGCGGGTGCCTTACGACGTGCACGAAGTCATCACCCGGGTCGTCGACGGGGGAGAGTTCTCCGAGTTCAAGGCGGAATACGGCAGCACACTGGTCACCGGGTTCGCGCGCATTCACGGCCACCCCGTCGGCATCGTCGCCAACAACGGGGTGCTGTTCGGCGAATCCGCGCTCAAGGGTGCGCATTTCATCGAGTTGTGCGACAAGCGCATGACGCCGCTGCTGTTCCTGCAGAACATCTCCGGCTTCATGGTCGGGCGCGACTACGAGGCCGGCGGCATCGCCAAACATGGGGCGAAAATGGTCACCGCGGTCGCGTGCGCGCGAGTGCCCAAGCTGACCGTTGTCATCGGCGGTTCCTACGGAGCGGGCAACTACTCGATGTGCGGGCGTGCGTATTCGCCGCGCTTCCTGTGGATGTGGCCGAACGCGCGCATCTCGGTGATGGGCGGTGAGCAGGCCGCGTCCGTGCTGGCCACGGTCCGCGGCGACATGACCCCCGAGGAGGAGGAGAGGTTCAAGGCGCCGATCCGCCAGCAGTACGAGGACCAGGGTAACCCGTACTATTCGACCGCACGGTTGTGGGACGACGGCGTCATCGACCCGGCTGACACCAGAACGGTTCTCGGCCTTGCGCTTTCGGTGGTGGGGCAGGCGCCCCTCGAGTCCGTCTCCTACGGCGTCTTCCGGATGTGATGTGCACATGACCTTCGATACTGTTCTGATCGCCAACCGCGGGGAGATAGCCGTCCGCGTCATCAAGACGCTGCGTGCGATGGGCATCCGGTCAGTCGCCGTGTTCAGCGACGCCGACGCAGGCGCTCGCCACGTACGGGAGGCCGACGTCGCGGTGCACATCGGACCGGCCTCAGCGCGCGAGAGCTACCTCGACATCGAAGCCGTGGTCGCAGCGGCCAAGCGTACCGGCGCTCAGGCCGTCCACCCCGGTTACGGATTTCTCTCGGAGAACCCGCAATTCGCCGCGGCGCTGCAGACGGCGGGCATCGCGTTCATCGGTCCGCCGGTGGTTGCCATTGAGACCATGGGCGACAAGATCGCGGCCAAGGCCGCGGTGTCGGCCTTCGGAGTTCCTGTCGTTCCCGGGGTTTCGCGGCCGGGCCTCACCGACGACGACCTGGTAGCCGGCGCCGCGGATGTCGGCTATCCGGTACTGGTCAAACCCTCCGCCGGGGGTGGCGGCAAGGGGATGCGGGTCGTCCACGACGCTTCGGAGTTGCCCGCCGCACTGGCCAGTGCGCGACGCGAGGCAGCCGCCGCATTCGGCGACGACACGCTCTTCATCGAGCGATTCGTGTTGAATCCCCGCCACATCGAGGTGCAGGTGCTCGCCGACAGCTACGGCAACGTCGTGCACCTCGGGGAGCGTGAATGCAGCCTGCAACGCCGCCATCAGAAGGTCATCGAGGAGGCGCCATCGCCGCTGCTCGACGAGGCGACCCGCGCGCGCATCGGCGCCGCGGCGTGCGACACGGCCCGCAGCGTGAACTACACAGGCGCAGGCACGGTCGAGTTCATCGTGTCAGCGGACCGTCCCGACGAGTTCTTCTTCATGGAGATGAACACGCGGCTGCAGGTCGAACATCCGGTCACGGAGCTTGTCACCGGTATCGACCTCGTCGAACAGCAGGTGCGTATCGCGGCGGGTGAGAAACTGCCCATCGCTCAAAACGACGTCACGATGCGCGGCCACGCGATCGAGGCCCGGGTCTACGCCGAAGACCCGGCACGCGGGTTCCTGCCGACCGGGGGAAGGGTGCTCGACCTCGTCGAACCCGACGGTGTGCGCATCGATTCGGGGCTTCTGCGCGGATTCGTCATCGGCAGCGACTACGACCCGATGCTGGCGAAGGTCATCGCCCACGCCGGCGACCGGACCACCGCCCTCCGCACCCTGGACCGCGCGCTGGCCGAGACCGCCGTGCTCGGCGTGACCACCAACATCGAGTTCCTCCGTTTCCTGCTGGCCGATGCCGACGTGGCCGCGGGCCGTCTCGACACCGGCCTGCTGGATCGTCGCATGCCGGACTTCCATCCCGCCGAAGCCGGTGACGCCGAGTTGATCGCCGCGGCAGCGTACAAATGGCTGCACGCGTGGCCGACACCCGCGGGCGACCTGTGGGCGGTGCCGTCCGGATGGCGTATGGGGGAGCTGGCACCGACGACGTACCGGCTGCACTCCGGCGAGCGCACCGACCACGTGCACCTCACGGGCTCGCCGTCGTCGGCGACCGCGGTGGTCGAGGAGGGCGAGAAGCGTGCGCTGACTGCGGCTCTCGTCGACGGCAGGCTGGTGATCACGTTGGACGGACTGCGCACCGACTACCACGTCGCCTGCGCCGACGGTCAGATCTGGCTGGCCGGTGGTGGCCACATCGCTGTCGTCGAGGAGCTGCGCGAGGCTCCGGTCCGGCCCGACGACGCACACAGCGGTGACGCCGAGCTGACCAGCCCGATGCCCGGTTCGGTTGTCGCCATCGGCGTTTCCGACGGTCAGCGCGTCGAGGCGGGGACGGCCGTCGTCACCGTTGAGGCGATGAAAATGGAACACGCGTTGACCGCACCGGTCGAGGGCGTGGTGGAACTGCTGGTCGCCGTTGGCGATCAGGTCAAGGTGGGCCAGCCGCTGGCGCGAGTCGTCGTCGAGGCCGCCCCCATGCAGAACGAAGAAAAGGAAGCTCGTGTCCTCTGAATTCCTGGCGACCGGCATGCTGCCCGATCACTACGAGCAACTGGCCAAGACGGTCCGCGACTTCGCCCAGAGCGTGGTCGCGCCGGTCGCGGCAAAGCACGACGAAGAGCACTCGTTCCCGTACGAGGTGGTCGCGGGCATGGCCGACATGGGTCTGTTCGGCCTGCCGTTCCCGGAGGAGTACGGGGGCATGGGCGGCGACTACTTCGCGCTGTGTCTGGCGCTGGAGGAACTCGGCAAAGTTGACCAGAGCGTCGCGATCACGCTGGAGGCCGGGGTCTCGCTGGGCGCCATGCCGGTGTACCGCTTCGGCAACGAGGACCAGAAGCAGGAGTGGCTGCCGCTGCTGACAAGTGGCAAGGCGCTCGGCGCGTTCGGACTGACCGAAGCGGGCGGCGGCACCGACGCAGGCGCCACCAAGACGACGGCCAAGCTGGACGACGGGCACTGGGTCATCAACGGCACCAAGCAGTTCATCACCAACTCGGGCACCGACATCACCAAGCTGGTGACCGTCACCGCGGTCACCGGTGAACGCGAGGGCGGAAAGAAGGAGATCTCGTCGATTCTGGTGCCGGTTCCCACCGACGGGTTCACCGCTGAACCGGCGTACAACAAGGTGGGCTGGAACGCGTCGGACACCCACCCGCTGAGCTTCGACGACGTGCGCGTGCCGCAGGAGAACCTGCTCGGCGAGCGAGGCCGTGGATATGCGAATTTCCTGCGCATCCTCGATGAGGGCCGCATCGCGATTGCCGCGTTGTCGGTCGGTGCCGCGCAGGGCTGTGTCGACGAATGCGTCAAGTACGCGAAGGAACGCGAGGCCTTCGGCGCGAAGATCGGTACCTATCAGGCCGTTTCGTTCAAGATTGCCCGCATGGAGGCGCGCGCGCACGCCGCGCGTACGGCCTACTACGACGCCGCCGCCCTGATGCTGGCAGGCAAGCCCTTCAAGAAGGCCGCCGCTGTGGCCAAGCTGGTGGCCAGCGAGGCGGCGATGGACAACGCCCGCGATGCCACCCAGGTGTTCGGCGGCTACGGGTACATGAACGAGTATCCGGTGGCCCGGCACTACCGCGACAGCAAGATCCTCGAGATCGGGGAAGGGACAACGGAAGTGCAGCTGATGCTGATTGCACGTGAGGCGGGCCTGTGAGCGAGGACAGGCGGGTTGTCGTTCAGCGTGGCCTGTGGTTCGAGGAATTCGAACCCGGCGTGCTGTATCAACACCGACCCGGCCGCACCATCACCGAGGCGGACAACGTCTTCTTCACCACGCTGACGATGAACACCCAGGCGCTGCATCTGGACGCGGCGTTCTCCGACGCCCTGCCGCCGTTCAACCAGCGGCTGGTCAATTCGATGTTCACGCTGTCGACGCTCGTCGGCTTGTCGGTCGCGCAGCTGACGCAGGGCACCATCGTCGGCAACCTGGGCTTCGGTGAGGTCGCTTTTCCCAAGCCACTGTTCCACGGCGACACGCTGTACGCCGAGACGGAAGTGACTGACAAGCGCGAGTCCAAGAGCCGACCCGGCGAAGGCATCGTCACGTTCGCGCACACCGGTCGCAATCAGCACGGCGACATCGTCGCGACGGCCTCACGCAAGACGATGGTGCGCAAGAAGCCGGCGGGGGAGGCATAGTGGCACTCGACCAGCCCGGTGTCGCATGGTTGTTCTGCCCGGCCGACCGGCCGGAGCGGTTCGAAAAGGCGGCTGCGGCAGCCGATGTGGTGATCCTCGACCTCGAGGACGGGGTCGCGGCGAAGGACAGGGAAGCCGCGCGTGCCGCGCTGATCGACACGCCGCTGGACCCTGCGCGCACCGTGGTGCGGGTCAACCCCAGCGCCACCGCCGACCACCAACTCGACCTCGAGGCGCTGGCGAAGACGTCCTACGCCACGGTCATGCTCGCGAAAACCGAAGACCCACAACAGGTGCGCGACCTTGCACCCCTTGACGTCGTGGTGCTCATCGAGACGCCGTTGGGCGCGCTGGCCGTCAACGACCTGGCGCGGATGGACAATGCGATGGCGCTGATGTGGGGCGCCGAGGACCTGTTCGCGGTCACCGGTGGCACCGCCAACCGGTACCCCGACGGCAGCTATCGCGAGGTGGCCCGCCACGTGCGGTCGGCGACACTGCTGGCGGCCAAGGCGTACGGGCGGCTGGCCTTGGACTCGGTCTACCTGGACATCAAGAATCTCGACGGGTTGCGCGGTGAGGTCGACGACGCGGTCGCGGTCGGCTTCGACGTGAAAGTCGCGATCCACCCGTCGCAGGTGGCGGTCATCCGCGAGGGCTACACGCCCGGCGCTGAGCAGGTCGAATGGGCGCGACGCGTTCTCGACACGGCCCGCGATCAGCGGGGCGTCTTCGCATTCGAGGGCATAATGGTGGATGCCCCAGTTCTGCGGCGAGCAGAGTGCATCGTCGCGTTGGCGCCACACCCCGGCAGCTGACGGACGGACCCCCCCACCAGGGGTTGCTCTGACCGCCTCCGTACTGAGCACCTCAGTCGCCTGACGGCGCGACCCGCCGTCAGTGACCCAAGGAGGCGGTATGGCAGGGTCGGTTTCGGCACCCCTGACGTCGGTCGACGTCGAGATGGAGCCGGTTCAACTGGTCGCCCCGGACGGGACGCCGACCACCACGAGCACGGCGGATCCCTACCGCCGAGACTTCCCACCCGAGACGCTGGCCTGGCTCTATGAGTCGATGGTCGTCACCCGCGACCTCGACGTCGAGTTCGTCAACCTTCAACGACAGGGTGAGTTGGCGTTGTTCGCGTCGTGCCGCGGCCAGGAGGCCGCGCAGATCGGTGCGTCCGCGTGCCTGCGCAAGACCGACTGGATGTTCCCGCAGTATCGCGAGATCGGCGCGTTCCTGCTGCGCGGCATCACGCCTGCGCAGATCGGCGCGGTATGGCGGGGCAAGTGGCACGGCGGGCTCGGCTTCACCGACAAGTGCGTCGCGCCCATCGCCATCCCGATCGGCACCCACGGACTGCATGCGGTGGGTGCGGCAATGGCGGCACAGCGACTCGGCGAAGACTCGGTCACGTTGGCGTTCCTCGGCGACGGGGCCACCAGCGAGGGCGATGCGCACGAGGCGCTGAACTTCGCAGCGGTGTTCAAGGCGCCGTGCGTGTTCTTCGTGACGAACAACCAGTGGGCGATCTCGGTACCGGTCAGCCACCAGATGGCGGCGCCGTCCATCGCGCATCGGGCCGTCGCCTACGGCATGCCGGGCGTGCGCGTCGACGGCAACGATGTGCTGGCCTGTTTCGCGGTGACGTCGGAAGCCGCGAAGCGGGCTCGCGACGGCGGCGGGCCGACGCTGATCGAGGCGCTCACCTACCGAATGGGTCCGCACACGACCTCCGACGACCCGACCCGGTATCGATCCGACGACGAAGTGGCACAGTGGGCCGCGCGCGATCCGATTACGCGCTACCGCACGTATCTGCAGTCGGTAGGGGTGTGGAGCGACAGACTCGAGGAGCGAGTCGGGGCGAGGTCCAAACGCTTACGCGCCGAATTGCGCGACGCGATCGTCGGCGCCGAGGACTTCGACGTCACGGAGATGTTCGACACCGTCTACCACGACATCACCCCGGACCTGGTCGCTCAGCGCGAGCAGCTGCGCGCCGAGCGGGCGAAGGAGGCGTGACATGACGCAGCGCACGCGAGGAGCGATATGACGCAGCGCACGCGAGGAGCGATATGACGCAGCGCACGCGAGGAGCGATATGACGCAGCGCACGCGAGGAGCGATATGACGCAGCGCACGCGAGGAGCGATATGACGCAGCGCACGCGAGGAGCGATATGACGCAGCGCACGCGAGGAGCGATATGACGCAGATCATCGAGCGGTCCGCCTTTCCCGGTGAGGACCAACCGAGCGGTCCCATGCTGACCGAGGTGCAAGCCGCGTCGACGCTGACAATGGTGCAGGCGATCAACCGGGCGCTGCACGATGCGATGGCCTCCGACGACCGGGTGCTGGTGTTCGGTGAGGACGTCGCAACCCTTGGTGGTGTCTTTCGCGTCACCGAGGGACTGGCCGAAACTTTCGGCGTCGAGAGGTGTTTCGACACG
Source organism: Mycobacterium deserti (assembly GCF_025345615.1). Classification (GTDB taxonomy): domain Bacteria; phylum Actinomycetota; class Actinomycetes; order Mycobacteriales; family Mycobacteriaceae; genus Mycobacterium; species Mycobacterium deserti. The sequence goes on along the minus strand of NZ_JAODWD010000004.1, from coordinate 586,117 downwards.
CCGCTGGCTGAGTCCGGCATCATCGGCATCGCGATCGGCATGGCGCTGCGGGGACTGGTACCGGTGCCCGAGATCCAGTTCGACGGGTTCGCCGCACCGGCGTTCGACCAGATCGTCAGCCACCTGGCGAAATATCGGATGCGCACCCACGGGGATGTGGACATGCCGGTGACGATCCGGATTCCGTCTTTCGGCGGAATCGGTGCGGTGGAACATCATTCGGAGTCCACCGAGAGTTACTGGTTGCACACCGCAGGACTGAAGGTGGTGGCGCCGTCGACGCCGTCGGACGCCTACTGGCTTCTGCGTCAGGCGATCGCAAGCCGCGACCCGGTCGTGTACCTGGAACCGAAGCGTCGGTACTGGGCGCGGGAGGCGGTCGATACGCATGTGCCCGGCCTTCCGTTCGGACGGGCCGCGGTTCGGCGCATTGGAGCCGATGCCACCGTGGTGACGTACGGATCGCTGGTGGCCACCGCGTTGAGCGCCGCGGAACTGGCGGCGCAGCAGCATGATTGGAGCATCGAGGTCGTCGACCTACGGTCGTTGAACCCGCTGGACTTCGACACGGTCGCGGATTCGGTGCGCAAGACGGGCCGCGTCGTGGTGATGCACGAGGGCCCGCGCACGCTGGGGTTCGGCGCCGAACTTGCCGCCCGCATCCAGGAGGAGTTGTTCTACGACCTGGAAGCACCGGTGTTGCGTGCCACCGGGTTCGACACGCCTTATCCGCCGGCGCGGCTGGAGAAGGTGTGGCTGCCCGGCGTTGACCGACTTCTCGACTGCGTCGAGCGGACATTGAGGCAACCATGAGCGGCGGCGTGCGGGACTTCCTCGTTCCCGATCTCGGCGAAGGCTTGGAGGACGCGACGATCACCGCGTGGGAGGTAGCGGTCGGTGACGTCGTCGAACTCAACCAGACGCTGTGCACGGTGGAGACGAACAAAGCCGAAGTCGAGATACCGAGCCCGTATGCCGGGCGCATCGTCGAACTCGGCGGCGCTGAAGGGCAGACGCTAGCCGTCGGATCCGTGTTGGTTCGCATATCGACGTCTGCCGCTGCGGGCGCCGAACCGAAGCGCACTCCGGTGCTCGTCGGGTACGGCGCTGACGACGCGATGGACAGCAGCAGGCGGGCCAACGGCGCACCTGCGACGCGGCCGCGGGCCAAACCACCGGTGCGCAAGTTGGCCGCTGACCTGAACGTCGACCTGCATGCGGTGACGGCTTCCGGCCCAGACAGCGTCATCACCCGCGAGGACGTCATGGTGGCGGCAGGCCGGTCGGCAACCGATCCGGACACGGTGTCGGTGCGGGGCGTGCAAGCGGAGATGGCACGCCGAATGACGCTGTCGCGCCGCGAGATCCCCGATGCTCATGCGGGCGTGCAGGTCGACGGCGCGAAACTACTGCGGCTGCGAGACCTGTTGCGGGACAGCTGCGAAGACGCGGTGACACCGTTCGTGTTGACCTTGCGGTTGTTGACGATCGCGCTGCGGCGACACCCGGCCCTGAATTCGACGTGGGTCGAGACGACCGAGGGTCCCCAGGTTCGTCTGCACTCGGGGGTGCACCTGGGTTTCGGCGTGGCGGCCCCGCGCGGGCTGCTGGTTCCCGTCATCGAGGACGCACAGGACAAGACCACCCGCGAACTGGCGGCGGTGGTGGGTCGATTGATCGACGATGCGCGGGCAGGCACGCTGACACCGGCGCAGTTGCAGGGCTCGACGTTCACCGTGTCGAACTTCGGCGCGCTCGGTCTGGACGACGGTGTGCCCGTCATCAACTATCCGGAGGCAGCCATCCTGGGGATGGGCTCGCTCAAGCCGCGGCCGGTGGTGGTCGAGGGCCACGTCGTCGCACGGCCCACGATGTCGCTGACGTGTGCGTTCGACCATCGCATCGTCGACGGCGCGCAGGTCGCGGCGTTCCTGTGCGAGGTACGCGACCTCATCGAGTCACCGGAACTGGCGCTGCTCGACCTCTAAATCACTTGCGCTGCGCGGCTTGGAGGCGACGCGCGAACTCGGGCGACTCGATTGACAGGGCCTGCGGGCCGAGTTCGGTGTCGACCGCGAGCCTGTGCTGTTCGGTGTCGACGAAGCCCGGGTTAGCGGTGGCCCGCATCGACGCCTTCGTCGCGAGCACCACTTCGCGGGGCGCCGAGGCGGGGCCGGCGGCCAGTGCGCGGGCGGCCGCGACCGGATCGTCGGCGATCTCGAGAGCCAGGCCGTGCCGGACGGCGGATTGCGCGTCGAACCGCATGCCGAAAAGCAGCGACGCGCGAGCCACCTGTGGGCCGACACCACGCTGCAACATCCACGTGGCGCCGCCGCCCGGGTGGATGCCCAGCTTCTGGAAACGCGGATCGAACAGCGCCCCCGGACCTGCGATACGCACGTCGGCGGCCAGTGCGAGATTCATCCCGGCGCCGACGGCCGCACCGTTGACGGCGGCGATCGTCGGCAGCGTGCAGTTGGCGACCGCAAGGAATCCGTCGTAGATCTTGCGCAGGCCATCCTCGGTCGCCGCACCCAGCGCGGTCAGGTCGGCTCCGGCGCAGAACGCCTTGCCCGCGCCGGTCACGATGAGGGCGTGGACGTCGGCGTCGGCTTCGGCGGCATCGACGGCGGCGCGCAGAGCCGCCGATATCTCCGCGGTCACCGCGTTGCGGCGGTCGGGGTCGTTGACGGTCAGCAGCGCGACGCGATCCTCGACATGGACCAGTACCGGTTCGGACACGAGGCTCAGCCTAGTGACAGCGTTCAGTTGGCGACCGTCAGCGTGACGTTGGCCAGCGCCACCGCCACGTCACTGGGTAGGACGTCCATGAATGTCGGGACGTCGCGAACGGCGGGGCCGCTCGCGATGACGTTGCCGGGAAAGCCCGCGCTGCAGGGGAAGTTGTGGCACCGGTACCAGAAACCGGGCGCGCTCTGATAGGGGTACATGCTCGGTGCTTGGTCGACCCGGTAGCGGCCCGGTTCGATCGAGGCCGTCGTCCATCCCGGGCGAGGGTTGGTGACGACGTTGAACACGCCGTTGCTGCCGTAGCTGGGCGGGCCGGCGTGAGCCGCCGGTGCCATGGCACCCGCCAGCAGCACCCATGCTGCGATGACCGCAGGTGCGTGGGTGGCGCGCCGGCCTGGCTTCACGCCGTGAGTGTAGCCAGTTCGGCGGGGGCTAATCGGCGGTTTCGCCGTCGTCGGCAGCAGGTACTGCCGGGGGTGGTGGTGTCGGTTCACTCGTGGCGCAGGTGAATTTACGGGACCCGCCCGTTCGACCACAGCATGCGATATCTGTAGTACAGGCCGCGCCGGATCCAGGCGCCCGGCAGAACGTCGTCAACCGTGCGGCGAATGTCATCGAGCCCTTCCGTCGGCTCGGCCACCCGCACGCCGACGTCGCGGATCTCTCGGTGCCACCACGACCCCAGCCGCGCCGCAGGCACGCACGCCACTGCCCAAGCCCAATCGCGCACCGTCTTGTTCGCCGACACGCCCACGACTGCTATTTCTCCGCCGGGTGTCAGAAGGTCTCTCGATTTCTGCAGCGACGCCCGCAGATCCATGTGGTGCAGCGTGGCGACGAAGGTGACGAGGTCGAACCTCCGGCCCTCGGCGTCGAAGTCGTCGAACGTCTCATGGGAGACGGATACGTGATCAAGCGTCGCCAGGCGCTCGGTGGCCTTTTCAGTCGCCCACCGGTCGGGATCAATCGCCGTCACCGACCGTGACACCGCGGCCAGACGCTGCGCGAGAAGGCCCTCCCCACACCCGGCATCCAGGACGTCGCCGTGGTGCCTCATGGCGATTCCTACCAGCCATCCGTGATATGCGGCGTTGTGGTTCCAGTACTCGCCGTCGGCCGTCATGCCGACGACTGTGCCACGCTACGACTCGTCGCCGTTGTCGCCCTTGTCGCCGTTGTCAGGGTCGTCGCCTGCGGTGCCAGGATCGGCGGCCGCCGGATCGGCGTCATCCTGATTCTGCGTGGGCGTCTCCGGCTGGGTGATCGTTGAATCCTGCGCAACGTCAGGGGTTTCCGACTCGTCCTCACCGATCTTTCCCGGCACGGACTTGTCGCTCTGGCGCTGCACGTTGGTCAGCGGCTTGGTCGCCTTCTCCGGCTCTTCCCCCGACTCGATGATGGTCTGCTCTTGATCGTCGGCGGAAGTGGAGACCACGGCGTCATCGACAGTCGACTCGGCCGGCGGGATCGGCGCGAAACCTTCCTGGACCGCACCCGGAATCTTCGAGATCGTGTCGGCGATCTCCGCGGGCGACGGGAAGAGCCGCGCCGGCTTGTACTGGCTCGGATCTGCCGGGATGGGATTGCCGCCGTAGTAGGCGGAGTCGACGATCAGCTTCAACAGCGGTTCAGCGCGGTCGGCAATCATGTCGCCGATGCCGAACGGTACGACGTCGCGGATCAACCGCGCCAGCGGCAACTGATCGGTCGTGTAGGTGACGTACGTCGTCTTGCCTTTCTGAACGACGTATGCGATGACCCGACCGTCTTCGGAGACCGTGCATGTGCTCGAACCGCACGTCGGATTGCCCTGGTCGTCTACCGGCAGGTCGATCTGCTGCTGATCCTGATACCCGTACAGGTAGGCGACCAGCGAGTTGAGGTGGGCCAGACCATTGAACAGGTCGGCAGGAGCGTTGGAGTTGTAGTTGTACTGATAGGCGGTGACGATGACCGTCGCGCCCGTGTCGGTCGGCGTGGGGAACGGGTTGACCCCGATCAGCGCGAACCACGGATACCTTGTGCCGAAGCCGCCATCGGGTGCCGACACGTTGTTGTCGAGTACCCAGACGGTCTTGCCCACGACGGGATCGTTGCGCTGCGCCAGCTGCCCCAACAGCAAACTCGCGTTCGCGGCGCCCCAGCCCGAGGCGACGACGGCGTTCCTCGGGTCGTCACTATTGGCTTGCAGCGCCTGGCCGATGCCCCACGGGCCGGTAAGGAAGTTGACGGTGGTGATGTCGTCGCCGGATGGGCCGGTGAACTGTGGATCCCTGAACTGTCCTCCGAAGAAGTCCTGAACACCGGCGCCGGAGGGGTTGGTCGAGCTGCCGACGGCGATCAGCGCGGTGAGGTCGACCAGGGGCGAAGAGATCGATGCGGGCTGTGTGGCGGCAACGCCTACGACGCTGGTCGCCACGCCGACGGCCGCGACGCCCATCGCCAATCGCGTCCCGCGCTTTCTGCCCGGTCGCACCATCTCAATTCCTCCCCGTCGGTCGTGTAGCAAACGTATCCTTCCAGGTCGCGGCGGTCCAGTCGCCGTCACGAGAGCTTGCGGAGCAGCGCCGCGGCACGGACCTCTTCGCCGACAGCTATGGCGATGTGCACATCGTCGTCGCGGCGGGCCCACCGCAGCATTACCTCTTCGCCATACCGGATCGGCTTGCGATATTCCACGACAGCTCGATACGGCGGTCTGCAGATCTCGGGCTGTGCTGCCATCACTTCGTGGATGGCGTGCCAGTACGCAGTGTTGGTGACGTGTTCGAAAACGTCGATGTCGGTGCGACGCAAGGCGAATGGCATTGTGACGTCCGCGTCGGCCGGGTCCGCCAGCCACGGCCGCCATTTGAGGCGGTGCACCTCGGTGGTGCTCGCGAACTTCTCGATCAGACTGTCGGAGACCCGCTGCGGGGTGAGCGTGCGCTCGTTGATGGCGATCCAGAAGCCCTCGGTCTCGATACGGCCGCCGTCGCTTCCGACGAGGTCGACGCGCATGGAGCACCACCTGGTCGACAGCGCCGGACACCACCGACTGAACGACACCTCATTGGGCCACTCGATGGGTTGGACCACGTCGATCACCGTGCGCTGGACGAGCCAGTGCGGATGTTCTTCGGCCTCACCGGCGTCGAGCAGATTCTCCGCACCCACCTCCTGGATGTAGCGGGCCACTCCGTCGAGGCGTAGTCGCAAGTCGCCGTCGATGTCACCGGTCGGAACGGGCCACGAGGTCCGGTACACGTAGCCGGCATCGGGACGCGGACTCAGCCGCCGGTAGGCATCGTTGCTTGGCATCGCGTCCTGTGTACCCGGTGGCAGGTCGGCGCCACATCAGCGCCCCCGGCAGGAATCGAACCTGCGACATTCGGATTAGAAGGCCGATGCTCTATCCAACTGAGCTACGGAGGCAACGCCAGAGAGTCTATCGCCTGGGCACGTGCCCTCAGCTATTAAAGGTCCCTCGTGCCGCCGGGTGGCGGACTAGCGTGGTGACGTCATTACTTCACCGTCGAATGGAGGGGAGCGACGACCCATGAGCGACGTGCCGGACCTCGACGCCGCGGGACTCCCGGAAGAACTCAGTGCGCTGGACCAGATCCTGCATCGCGGAGAAGGCAACCCGCGTACGCGCTCAGGGATCATGACGCTCGAGATCCTGGATGGCACGCCCGACTGGGAGCGGTTCCGGGCCAGGTTCGACAACGCCTCGCGGAAGGTGCTGCGGCTACGGCAGAAAGTCGTGACGCCGACCTTGCCGACGGTCGCGCCGCGGTGGGTCATCGATCCCGATTTCAACCTCGACTTCCACGTCCGCAGAATCCGCATTCCCGAGCCCGGCACCATGCGTCAAGTGATGGACCTCGTCGAGGTCGCCGTGCAGTCGCCACTCGACATCTCCCGGCCCCTGTGGACGGCCACCCTGATCGAAGGACTCGAGGACGGGCGAGCGGCGGTGATGATGCACCTGAGCCATGCCGTCACCGACGGAGTCGGCGCCGTCGATATGTTCGCCAACATCTACGACCTCGAACGCGATGCGGAAACGGCCGCTCCGGCGCCTCTGCCGATCCCGCAGGATCTCTCGCCCAACGACTTGATGCGCCAAGGCATCAGCCGGCTGCCCGGCACCATCGCGGGCCGCATGCGAGGCGCGTTGTTCGGCGCCGCGCACGTCGTCGGAGAGGTCGTCCGGGATCCGGTACATCGATTGGGCGGCGCCGTCGACTACGCCGTGTCGGGCGCCCGCGTGATGGGACCGGTCGCCGAACCCTCGCCGGTTCTGCGACGGCGCAGCCTGTCGTCGCGCAGCGAGGCGATCGACATCGAGTTCGGCGATCTGCACAAGGCGGCCAAGTCCGCGGGTGGCTCGATCAACGACGCCTACCTGGCTGGGCTCTGCGGCGCACTGCGGCTCTACCACGACGAGATGGGCATCCCGATCGACACCCTGCCGATGGCTGTGCCGGTCAACCTGCGGTCCGATGCCGACCCGGCGGGCGGAAACCGTTTCGCCGGAGTCAATCTCGCGGCCCCGATCGGTCTTCTGGACCCCGAGGTCCGCATCAAGAACATTCGCACGCAGATGACGCGTAAGCGCGAAGAACGCGCCATCGACATGGTCGGCGCGATCGCACCGCTGATCAGCCTGTTGCCCGACTCCGTCCTCGAGTCGATGGCCGGATCGATCGTCAACTCCGACGTGCAGGCCAGCAACGTACCGGTGTACGCGGGCGACACCTTCATCGCCGGCGCGAAGATCCTGCGGCAGTACGGCCTTGGCCCGCTGCCTGGGGTCGCGATGATGGTCGTTCTGGTCTCGCGCGCAGGTTACTGCACGATCACCACGCGATACGACCGTGCGGCGATCACCGATCCCGACCTGTGGGCCCGGTGCCTGCTGTCGGGGTTCGACGAAGTGCTCGCACTCGGCGGCGACGGCCGCGCCGTTCCGGCTACCTTCACCACTGACGCACCCGCACCCCCGCCCATCTCATCGAATGGAAGTGCGCAGCAATGACTTCGGGAAACGGCGAAGCGCGGCAGAACAATCGCAGGACCATGCGCCTGCCCGGCTCTGTCGCCGAGATCCAGGCGAGCCCGGCGGGCCCACAGGTCGGCGCGTTCTTCGATCTGGACGGCACACTGGTCGCCGGGTTCACCGGGGTGGTCATGACGCAGGATCGGTTGCGCCGCAGGCAGATGTCGGTCGGCGAGTTCGTCGGCATGGTGCAGGCGGGGTTGAATCACCGGCTGGGCCGCTCCGAATTCGAGGATCTCATCGGCAAGGGCGCCCGCATGCTGCGCGGGAACTCTCTCGACGAGATCGATGAACTCGCCGAGCGGCTGTTCGTCCAGAAGATCGTCAGCCGCATCTACCCGGAGATGCGTGAGCTGGTCCGTGCGCACATGGCCCGCGGACACACCGTCGTGCTCAGCTCCTCCGCGCTGACCGTCCAGGTCGAGCCGGTTGCGCGATTCCTCGGCATCGGGAACGTGTTGAGCAACAAATTCGAGACCGACGAGAACGGCTTGCTCACCGGAGAAGTCCTTAAACCGATCATCTGGGGGCCCGGCAAGGCCAGGGCCGTGCAGAGGTTCGCGACCGAGAACGATGTCGACCTATCCAAGAGTTACTTCTACGCAGACGGCGACGAAGACGTCGCGCTCATGTACCTCGTAGGGAACCCGCGACCCACCAATCCTGCGGGCAAGCTTGCGGCGGTCGCCGCGAAGCGCGGGTGGCCGGTGCTGCGGTTCACCAGTCGCAGTGGCAGCAGCCCACTTTCGCAGCTCCGTACCGCGGCAGGCATCGCCTCGATGGCGCCGATCGCCGCGGGAGCCCTCGGGCTCGGCGTGTTGACGCGTAATCGGCGCACCGGGGTCAACTTCTTCACCTCCGCGTTCGGCCGGACACTGTTGACCACCATCGGTGTCGACCTCCAGGTTCTCGGCAGGGAGAACCTGACCGCGCAGCGGCCCGCGGTGTTCATCTTCAACCACCGGAACCAGGCCGACCCGCTCATCGCGGGGCGACTTGTCGAGACCAACTTCACCTCCGTCGGGAAGAAAGAGTTGGAGAAGGACCCCATCGTCGGCACGCTGGGCAAGATCATGGATGCGGCGTTCATCGATCGGGAGGATCCGCGAAAGGCCGTGGAGGGTCTGAAGAAGGTCGAGGAGCTCGCCCGCAAGGGCCTGTCCATCCTGATCGCGCCGGAGGGCACCCGCCTCGACACCACCGAGGTCGGCCCGTTCAAAAAGGGGCCGTTCCGCATCGCGATGTCAGCCGGAATTCCCATCGTGCCGATCGTGATTCGCAACGCCGAGGTGATCGCCGCGCGCGACTCCAGCGTATTCAATCCCGGCCGCGTCGACGTCGTGGTGTACCCGCCGATACCCGTCGACGACTGGACACAAGACAACCTGCAGGAGCGCATCGACGAAGTGCGCCAGCTCTACCTCGACACGCTCACCGACTGGCCACACGACGAGTTGCCCACACCCGAGCTGTACACACGAAGGAAGAAACCGCCGAAGAAGGCCGCAGGCAACGGCGCAAAGAAGGCGCCGGCCAAGAAAGCGCCGGCCGAGAAAGCCGCGAAGACAGCCGTCAAGAAGGCGCCGGCCAAAAGGCCGGCTAAAAAGGCTGCTGGAGAACGCAAGTCGTGAAGCGCTCGGCTGACCACTACGCCCCGTTCACACCGACCGATGATGCGCTCGTGCTGGCGTCGGTGTCATCACAGGCCGAAAAGGAGCTGCTGCACCAGTGGCTGAAGCAGCAGCGACACGAACACCCCGACGCCAAAGTCGAGGTGCTGCAGTTGCCTGACGACGACCCGCCGCCCGGTGTGCTGGCCCAGCTCGTCTCCGGGCTGAAAGCCGACGAGGACCGGTCCGTGGTACCGGTGCGTGTGTTCTGGGTGCCCGGCGGCCTGCCGACGCGTTCGAAGGTGGTGGCGCTGCTGTCCGGCCGCGACACCTACCGACCGCCCGACATCCTCCAGCGCCGAATCCTGCGCAAAGACCCGTCACGGGCCCGGGTGGTCGCCGGCGAACCAGCCAAGGTGTCCGAACTGCGCCAGCAGTGGACGGACACCACCGTCGCCGAGAACCCAAGGGAATTCGCCCGATTCGTCATTCGACGTGCCATTCTCGCGATCGAGCGGGTCGAACTGCGTCTGCTCGGTCCCGAGTACAAGTCGCCTCGGCTGATCAAGCCCGAACTGCTGGCGTCGGCGCGGTTCCGCGATGGGCTGTCCCAGATTCCCGGTGCCGAATTGGACAAAGCCGGTGAGATGCTCGACGAGCTCTCGACCGGGTGGAGCCGGTTCTCGGTCGACCTCATCCCGTCGCTCGGGCGAGCGATCTTCAGCCGCGGTTTCGATCCCAACATCGACTACGACCGCGACGAGGTCGAGGCGATGCGGCGTAACCTGGAGAATCACCCTGCGGTGCTGCTGTTTTCGCACCGGTCCTATCTCGACGGCGTGATCGTGCCGGTGGCGATGCAGGAGAACCGGCTGCCGCCTGTCCACACGTTCGCCGGTATCAACCTGTCCTTCGGCTTCATGGGCCCGCTGATGCGCCACTCCGGTGTCATCTTCCTGCGCCGCAAGCTCGACGACCCGCTGTACAAGTATGTGCTGCGGCAGTTCGTCGGCTACATCGTGGAGAAGCGGTTCAACCTCAGTTGGTCGATCGAGGGCACCCGGTCGCGCACCGGAAAGATGTTGCCTCCCAAGCTCGGTCTGCTCGCCTACGTCGCCGACGCATACCTCGACGGGCGGAGCGAGGACATCTTGCTGCAGCCGGTGTCGATCAGCTTCGACCAGCTCCACGAGACGGCCGAGTACGCGGCCTATGCCCGCGGCGGTGAGAAGACGCCCGAGAGCCTGTCGTGGATGTACAACTTCATCAAGGCGCAGGGGGAGCGTAACTACGGCAAAATCTACGTCCGCTTCCCCGAGGCGGTGTCGATGCGCGAATACCTCGGCGTGCCACACGGGCCGATGGCCGAGGACGAGGCGGCGAAACGCCTTGCTTTGCAGAAGATGGCCTTCGAGGTCTCGTGGCGCATCCTGCGGGCCACCCCGGTCAACGCGACGGCTTTGGTGTCGGCGCTGTTGTTGACCACCCGTGGGGTGGCGCTGACGCTGGACCAGTTGCACCACACGCTGCAGGACTCGATGGACTATCTGGAGCGCAAGCAGACACCGATGACCAACAGCGCGCTGCGGCTGCGGACTCCCGATGGCGTGCGGGCGGCGCTCGACGCCTTGTCCAACGGACATCCCGTCACATGCGTGGAGGGCGGCAGGGAGCCGGTCTGGCGGATCACCCCCGAGAACGAACATGAGGCCGCGTTCTACCGCAACACTCTCATCGACGCGTTCCTCGAGACGTCAATCGTCGAATTGGCGCTCACGAGTGCCGCGCGTGCCGACGGGGATCGGTTGGAGGCGTTCTGGAACCAGGCCATGCGGTTGCGGGATCTGCTGAAGTTCGACTTCTACTTCGCCGACTCCGCGGCGTTCCGCGAGCACGTGGCCGAGGAGTTGTCCTGGTTTGACGACTGGGAGACGCGGGTCGTCGCCGGCGACGTCGACGTGCTGCTGCGCGCCAAGAAGCCGATGATCTCAGGCGCGATGCTGCGACCGTTCTTCGAGGCCTACGAGATCGTCGCCGACGTGCTGCGCGACGCGCCTGACGAGATCGACGACAAGGAGTTGACGAAGAGGGCGCTGGGCCTGGGTAACCAGTACGTCGCACAGCACCGGGTGCAGAGCAATGAGTCGGTTTCGGCGCTGCTGTTCGCGACGGCTCGCCAGGTGGCCGCCGACCAAAAACTGCTGACGTCCGCAGCCGACCTCGCCGAGCGTCGCACCGCGTTTCGTGACGAACTGCACGCCATCCTGCGCGACATGGACAAGGTCGATCAGATCTCGCGCGAACAGTTCTATGCGCGCGAACGCGCACGGCGAAGCGTCCCCGGCGGCCCCGTCTGACAGACGCCATACGCTGGTCCTGTGACCACCGTGGCGTCGGGCGTGCGCAGCAGCGCAGTGTGGCCGACGCTGGCCGGCGTCGCGGCGCTGGCCGGCGCGGTAGCCGCAGGCATCGGCGCGCTGTCGCTGGCAGATGCGCTGACCGCGACCGGACTGCCCGATCCCGGAGCCGTCACGACCTACGGGCTGCCGTTCGTCCGGGCCGCCGGAGAGATTGCCGCAGTGGTCGCGGTCGGGTCGTTCCTCTTCGCGGCGTTTCTGAGCCCGCCGCAGCGCAACGGTGTGCTCGACGCGAGCGGATACCGCGCGCTGCGCCTCGGCAGCGGCGCGTCGGCCGTGTGGACGGTATGCGCGGCGATGTTGGTGCCGTTGACGGTGTCGGACGTGTCGGGCCAACCGCTGCGCGACAACCTCAACCCACTCGCCATCTGGTCGGCGGCCGGGCTCGTCGACATCGCGAGCGCATGGCGCTGGACGGCCTTTCTCGCCGCGGCCGTCACCTTGGCCAGCCTTTCCGTGCTGCGATGGTCATGGACGCCGTTGCTGCTGGTCGGCGCCCTGGCCACCTTGGTGCCGCTCGGACTCACCGGCCACTCCTCGACCGGCGGCGCGCACGACCTCGCGACCAACAGCCTGCTCATCCACCTCGGCGGCGGGGCGTTGTGGGCCGGTGGGCTGCTCGCACTGCTGGCGCACGCCTTGCGCGGCGGGTCGCACGCGGACCTGACCGCCCGACGCTTCTCCGCGCTCGCCCTCTGGTGCTTCATCGCGATGGCCGTCAGCGGCGTCATCAACGCGGCGGTTCGGGTCACGCCTGCCGATCTGCTGCGCACCGAATACGGCTGGCTGATCGTCGCCAAGGTCGTCGCGCTGAGCCTGCTCGGCGTCCTGGGATGGCAGCAGCGCCGCGTCGGGGTGGCGGCCCTGCAGACCGACCCGGACGCTCGGCGCCCCCTGCTGCGGCTGGCGTTGGTCGAGGCTGTCGTGTTCGGTGCGACGTTCGGCATCGCCGTCGGTCTGAGCCGCACACCTCCACCGCCGCTGCAGCGCGAACCCAGCCCCACCGAGGTGGCGATCGGATACGACTTCGCGGGTCCGCCCACGCTGGCGCGGGTGCTGTTCGACTGGCGGTTCGACCTGATCTTCGGCACCGCCGCGATCGTCATGGCGGTGGTGTACCTGCTGGCGGTACGCCGTCTGCGCCGTCGCGGTGACGCCTGGCCCGTCGGCCGCACACTGGGCTGGCTGCTCGGCTGCGCGGCGCTGTTGTTCGCGACCTCGTCGGGGCTCGGGCGCTACATGCCCGCAATGTTCTCGATGCACATGATCGCGCACATGCTGCTCTCGATGCTGGTACCGATTCTGCTGGTGCTCGGCGCGCCGATGACCTTGGCGCTGCGGGCGCTGCCGGCGGCGGGACGCGATGATGCTCCGGGTCCGCGGGAATGGCTGCTGGCGGCGCTGCATTCGCAGGTGTCGCGATTGCTCACCAATCCGATCGTCGCGACAGTGGTGTTCGTCGCCGGCTTTTACGGCCTGTACTTCGGCGGCCTGTTCGACGCCGCGGTCGACGACCACGCCGCGCACGTGCTCATGAACCTCCACTTCCTGCTCAGTGGCTACCTCTTCTACTGGGTGGTGATCGGCATCGACCCGGCGCCGCGGCAGATCCCGCAGCTGGGCAAGGTCGCCATGGTGTTCGCGTCGCTGCCGTTGCACGCCTTCTTCGGCGTCGTGCTGATGGGCATGAAGACAGTCCTGGGGGAGACGTTCTACCGGTCGCTGCAGCTGAGTTGGCACACCGACCTGCTCGGCGACCAGCGCACCGGTGGTGGAATCGCTTGGGCCGCAGGCGAAGTCCCCCTCGTTGTGGTGATGCTCGCGTTGTTGATCCAGTGGCGCCGCAGCGATCAGCGCACGGCCAAGCGGCTGGACCGTGCCGCCGACCGAGACGACGACGCGGACTTGGCGGCGTACAACGCGATGCTCGCCGCACTGGCCCGCCGCAACGAACGGTGAGGTCTCGCACGCCGGTTCAGCTCTGATCAAGCGGTTGTCCACAACGGACAATTCATCCACAGCCAGCTCGTCGATAGGCGGCGTGACGGCGCCGGGTGTCAGCGCCTCGGCGCTCAATGGCGGTGTCAACGACGAACCGGGCTCCCGGGCGTCGTCAAGGAAACACGTTGAAGGAGACAACATGTTCGAGACACCGTTCACCATCGTCGGCAACATCGTCACCGACCCGATCCACCGTCGGGTCGGCGACCAGGAGACGGTGAGGTTCCGCGTCGCGAGCAATTCGCGCCGTCGTACCGCCGAGGGAACATGGGAGCCGGGCAACTCGTTGTTCGTGACGGTGAACTGCTGGGGGCGGGTGGTGGCCGGAGTCAGTGCGGCTCTGGTCAAAGGCGACCCCGTGATCGTCGTGGGGCACGTCTACACCAGCGAGTACGACGATCGCGACGGCAACCGGCGCTCGTCGGTCGAGGTGCGTGCGACGTCCGTCGGACCCGACCTGGCCCGTTGTACTGCACGTATCGACCGTGCCAAGCAGCAGACCGATCAACAGTCCACAGATCAACACGACGAGTCCGGGGACCCGGAGGTCGATGAGGCGGAGCAGTCCGGCGATGCGCTGCCCTTGACGGCGTAGCGCCGGCACGCGGTCGACAGAGCCGCTTGAGTAGCCACTTGAGTAGCTCTGTCGGCTGTGCTCAGACGGCCACGCCTACGATGGTCCGCGGGCATCACCGATACTCGCGATATTCGAAAGGCAACATCACGGCATGGCCGAATTCATCTATTCGATGCGGAAGGTCCGCAAGGCGCACGGCGACAAGGTCATCCTTGACGACGTCAGTCTGAACTTCCTTCCGGGCGCGAAGATCGGCGTCGTCGGTCCGAACGGGGCCGGCAAGTCGAGCGTCTTGCGGATCATGGCCGGACTGGACACCGCCAACAACGGCGACGCCATGCTCCAGCCGGGCGCGACCGTCGGCATCCTGCAGCAGGAGCCGCAGCTCGACGAGACCAAGACGGTCCGCGAGAACGTCGAAGACGGCGTGGCGATCAAGGGCAAGCTCAACCGGTACAACGAGGTTGCGGAGCTGATGGCCACCGACTACACCGACGAGCTGATGGACGAGATGGGTCAGCTCCAGGAGGAACTCGACGCGGCCGACGCGTGGGACATCGATTCGCAGCTCGAGCAGGCGATGGATGCGCTGCGCTGCCCGCCGCCCGACGAGCCGGTTACCCACCTCTCCGGTGGTGAGCGGCGCCGCGTGGCCCTGTGCAAATTGTTGCTGTCCAAACCGGACCTGCTGCTGCTCGACGAGCCGACCAACCACCTCGACGCCGAGAGCGTGCTGTGGCTCGAGCAGCACCTCGCCGACTACAAGGGCGCCATCCTGGCGGTCACCCACGACCGGTACTTCCTGGACAACGTGGCCGAGTGGATCCTTGAACTCGACCGCGGCCGCGCCTACCCCTACGAGGGCAACTACTCGACGTACCTGGAGAAAAAAGCCGAGCGCGTGGCCGTTCAGGGCCGCAAGGACGCCAAGCTGCAGAAGCGACTGCAAGAGGAACTGGCCTGGGTCCGGTCCGGGGCCAAGGCGCGTCAGGCCAAGAACAAGGCGCGCCTCGGCCGCTACGAGGAGATGGCTGCGGAGGCGGAGAAGACCCGCAAGCTGGACTTCGAGGAAATCCAAATCCCGACCGGGCCGCGGCTCGGCAACGTCGTGGTCGAGGTCGAGCACCTCGACAAGGGATTCGAGGGCCGACAGCTCATCAAGGACCTGTCTTTCACGTTGCCGCGCAACGGCATCGTCGGCGTCATCGGCCCCAACGGCGTCGGTAAGACCACGTTGTTCAAGACCATCGTCGGGCTCGAGCAGCCGGACAGCGGCATTGTCAAGGTCGGCGAGACGGTCAAGCTCAGCTACGTCGACCAGAGTCGCGCGGGAATCGACCCCAAAAAGACGGTGTGGCAGGTCGTCTCCGACGGGCTGGACTACATCGAGGTCGGCCAGAACGAGGTGCCGTCCCGCGCTTACGTATCGGCGTTCGGCTTCAAGGGGCCCGACCAGCAGAAGCCGGCCGGTGTGCTGTCCGGCGGTGAACGCAATCGGCTGAACCTGGCGCTCACCCTGAAAGAGGGCGGCAACCTGATCCTGCTCGACGAGCCGACCAACGACCTCGACGTGGAAACACTGAGCTCGCTGGAGAACGCACTGGGCAACTTCCCCGGCTGCGCGGTGGTCATCAGCCACGACCGGTGGTTCCTCGATCGCACCTGCACGCACATCCTGGCGTGGGAGGGCGACACCGACAACGAGGCCAAGTGGTTCTGGTTCGAGGGCAACTTCGGTGGCTACGAGGAGAACAAGGTGGAACGCCTAGGTGCTGAAGCGGCTCGTCCGCACAGGGTGACCCACCGGCGGCTCACACGCGACTAGTGTCGCTCGTGCGGATCACGGAGCCGCGCCGGCGGCGACATGGTCTCAAGGAGCCGCCCCGCGGCGACATCCACTACGGGATGGTTCGTGCCTGAGTCGAGGAGCGTCGCATGTCGGTGAATCCGGGCACCGGAGCCGGTGTTCATGGGGACCCGGTGCTCAGCCAGGAGGCCGTCGCGCGCATGGCGCGGGCCTTCATGGAGACCTACCGCGGCCCGCACGCCGACGCACCCGCCGCCGACGCGGCAGTCACGATGCCGGTGCAGATGTCGGCGGGCCGCGTGGTCTCGCCGGCCATGGTGACCGGCCATCTGCGGCTGGCCCGGCACAGGCCGGTGGGTGATACCCGCGTGGCCGTGTACGTCGCCGACGACCCGGCGGGATTCGGGCCTGCGCTGCAGATCGTCACCGACCACACCGCGATGGTGATGGACTCGGTGACCGTCGTGCTGCACCGGTTCGGCATTGCGTACACCGCGGTGATGAACCCGGTGTTCCGGGTGCACCGCGGTCCGGCCGGAGAGCTGCTCGATGTGCGCCCGCTCGTCGACGCAGGCGGTTCGCGGGACGGCATCGACGAGGCGTGGATTCACGTCCAGCTGTCGGCTACCGCCGACGTGAAGGCAGTGGCCGAGGTGGCGCAGATGCTGCCCAGTGTGCTCGCCGACGCGCACCAGGTCGCCCTCGACTCGGGGGCGTTGTCGTCGACGCTGCGGGGGCTGGCCCATGCCCTCGACGCCGATCCCGAGGGCCGTTTTCCCGGGCCGGATCGCAGGGACGTCGCGGCGCTCCTGCGCTGGCTTGCCGACGGGCACTTCGTGTTGCTCGGATATCAGCGCTGTGCGGTCCATGACGGGCAGGCATCGGTCGATCCGGCCAGCCGGCTCGGCGTGCTGAGAATGCGCCGCGATGTGCTGCCGCAGCTCACCAAGGACGACGATCTACTGGCGCTGGCCCAGGCGACGATTCCCAGCTATCTGCGTTACGGCGCCTACCCCTACATCGTCGTGGTCCGCGAGCGGATTGGCCCCAACGCCGTCGAGCATCGGTTCGTCGGGCTGTTCACCGTCGCGGCCATGAACTCCAACGTGCTCGAGATCCCGCTGGTCTCGCGGCGGGTGAACGAGGCGCTGGCGCTGGCCCAGCGCGACCCCAGCCATCCGGGCCCACTGCTGCTCGACATCATCCAGACCATTCCCCGGTCGGAGCTGTTCGCGCTGTCGGCGCCGCAGCTGCTCGACATGGTCAAAGCCGTGGTCGACCTCGGATCGCGGCGCCGGACGCTGCTGTTCCTGCGCGCGGATTCGCTGGCCCACTTCGTCTCATGTCTGGTGTATCTGCCCCGTGACCGGTACACCACCGCGGTGCGGCTGGAGATGCAGGACATCCTGGTCCGTGAACTCGGCGGCGTCAGCATCGAGTACACGGCGCGGGTGAGCGAATCACCCTGGGCTGTTGTGCATTTCACGGTTCGTATGCCGGCGGACTCCGGTCCGCAGGACATCGACACGTCCCTGGGCAACGAAAGCCGGATTCAGGACCAGCTCACCGAAGCGGCCAGGACGTGGGGCGATCGGCTGATCGGTGCAGTCAAGACAGGCTCGATCGATCAGCGCACGGCCGAGCACTACGCCACCGCGTTCCCCGAGGTGTACAAGCAGGCGATCCCGCCGCTGAACGCGATCGGCGACATCGCAATCATCGAGAAGTTGCAGGACAACTCGGTCAAACTTGTGCTCGCCGACGGCGACGAGGAAGGCGTCTCTCACCTCATCTGGTATCTCGGTGGCCGTTCGGCGTCGTTGAGCCAGCTACTGCCGATGCTGCAGTCGATGGGCGTCATCGTGCTCGAGGAGCGCCCCTTCACTGTGACCAGACCCGACGGGCTGGCGGTGTGGATCTACCAGTTCAAGGTCTCCCCTCACCGGGGTATCCCCGAAGCGCCCAAGGGGCCCGAGCGCGAGGCCACCGCGCAGCGGTTCGCCGATGCCGTCACCGCCATCTGGCACGGTCGCGCCGAGATCGACCGCTTCAACGAACTGGTGCTGCGTGCCGGTCTCACCTGGCAGCAGGTGACCATCCTGCGCAGCTACGCGAAATACCTACGGCAGGCGGGGTTTCCGTACAGTCAGTCGCACATCGAGTCGGTGATCAATGACAACGCCAATACCGCGCGGTCGCTGGTCGAGCTGTTCGAAGCGCTGTTCTCGCCGACAACCGACGGGTCGGAGGGCGCGCCGAAGCGCCGTGACGCGCAAGCCGCCGCAGCCGCGGTGGCCGCCGACATCGACGCGTTGGTCAGCCTGGACACCGACCGGGTACTCCGCGCGTTCGCGTCGATGATCCAGGCGACTTTGCGCACCAACTACTTCGTCAGCCGGTCCGAGTCGGCGCGCCAGCAGAACGTGCTGTCATTCAAACTGAACCCAGGCTTGATCGACGAACTTCCTTTGCCGAGGCCGAAATTCGAGATCTTCGTCTACTCGCCGAGGGTCGAGGGCGTGCACCTGCGGTTCGGGCATGTTGCTCGTGGCGGACTGCGTTGGTCGGACCGCCGGGAAGACTTCCGCACCGAAATCCTCGGGCTGGTCAAGGCGCAGGCGGTGAAGAACGCGGTGATCGTTCCCGTGGGCGCGAAGGGCGGATTCGTTCTCAAGTCACCGCCGGTGCCAACCGGTGACGCCGCCGCCGACCGTGACGCCCATCGCAACGAGGGCGTCGCGTGTTACAAGCTGTTCATCGCGGGACTGCTCGACGTCACCGACAACGTGGACAAGGCCACCGGCGAGGTGACACCCCCGCCCGAGGTGGTGCGCCGCGACGGCGACGACGCCTATCTGGTGGTCGCGGCCGACAAGGGCACCGCGACGTTCTCCGACATCGCCAACGAGGTGGCCAAGTCCTACGGGTTTTGGCTCGGCGACGCGTTCGCGTCCGGCGGGTCCGTGGGCTACGACCACAAGGCGATGGGTATCACCGCCAAGGGCGCGTGGGAAGCGGTCAAACGCCACTTTCGCGAAATGAGCGTCGACACCCAATCCGAGGACTTCACCGTCGTCGGCGTAGGCGACATGAGCGGCGACGTCTTCGGTAACGGGATGTTGCTTTCCAAGCACATTCGGCTGCTCGCCGCATTCGACCACCGCCACATCTTCATCGACCCCGACCCCGATGCGGCGCGATCGTGGGAGGAGCGCAAGCGGCTGTTCGGCCTCCCGCGATCCAGCTGGGAGGACTACGACAGCTCACTGATCAGCGAAGGTGGCGGCGTGTACAGCCGTCAGCAGAAGTCCATCTCGCTCAGTGAGCGGGCGCGCGCGGCTCTCGGCATCGAGAGCGGGGTGGAGGAGTTGACGCCGCCGAACCTGATCAAGGCGATTCTGCGGGCGCCTGCGGATCTGCTGTTCAACGGCGGCATCGGGACGTACATCAAGGCCGAGACGGAGTCCGACGCCGACGTCGGCGACCGGACCAACGATCCCGTTCGTGTCAACGGAAACCAGGTGCGCGCCAAAGTGATCGGCGAGGGCGGCAACCTCGGCGTCACGTCGCTTGGCCGCGTGGAGTTCGACCTCGCCGGCGGCCGGATCAACACCGACGCACTGGACAACTCGGCCGGGGTCGACTGTTCCGACCACGAGGTCAACATCAAGATCCTCATCGACTCGCTGGTGACCGCGGGCAAGGTCAGCCTGCAGGATCGCACTGATCTGCTGCTGTCGATGACCGATGAGGTCGGCCGCCTCGTTCTCAAAGACAACGAGAACCAGAACGACCTGATGGGTACCAGCCGCGCCAACGCGGCCAGCCTGCTGCCGGTGCACGCCCGGATGATCAAGGAGTTCGTCGCCGAGCGCGGGCTCAACCGCGAACTCGAGGCGTTGCCGTCGGAGAAGGAGATCCGGCGGCGCATCGAGGCCGGTCTCGGTTTGACGTCTCCGGAGATCGCGACGCTGATGGCCCACGTGAAGCTGGCGCTCAAAGACGATGTTCTCGCCGGCGACCTGCCCGACCAGGAGGCCTTCGCCGCGCGCCTGCCCTCGTACTTTCCGACCACGCTGCGCGACCAATTCGGTGCCGACATCCGAGCACACCAACTGCGCCGCGAGATCGTGACCACCATGCTGGTCAACGACCTGGTCGACACCAGCGGCATCACCTACGTCTACCGGATCACCGAGGACGTCGGCGTGGGACCGGTGGACGCAGTGCGAAGTTACGTCGCGACCGACGCCATTTTCCGGATCGGTGAGGTGTGGCGCCAGATCCGGGCGGCGGACGTGTCGGTCGCCTTGGCCGACCGGATGACGCTCGACCTGCGCAGGTTGGTCGACCGGGCCGGCCGCTGGCTGCTGAACTACCGTCCGCAGCCGCTGGCCGTCGGCGCCGAGATCAACCGGTTCGCCAAGAAGGTGGCCGCACTGACGCCACGGATGTCGGAGTGGCTTCGCGGCGACGACGAGGCGATCGTCACCAAGGAAGCCGACGACCTCTGCTCGCACGGCGTCCCGAAAGACCTGGCGTACATGGTTGCAACGGGCTTGTACCAGTACAGCCTGCTCGACGTAATCGACATCGCCGACATCGTCGACCGAGAGCCGGACGAAGTCGCCGATACGTATTTCGCGTTGATGGACCACCTCAATACCGACTCCCTGCTGACCGCAGTGTCGCACCTGGAGCGCGATGACCGTTGGCATTCGCTGGCGCGCTTGGCGATTCGCGAAGACATCTACAGTTCGGTGCGGTCATTGTGCTTCGACGTGCTCGCCGTCGGTGAGCCGGACGAAAGCGGTGAGCAGAAGATCCAGGAGTGGGAGGCGACGAACAGCGCGCGCATCGGCCGCGCTCGCCGGACGCTTTCCGAGATCTACGAGAGCGGAGAGCAGGATCTGGCGACGCTGTCGGTCGCGGCCCGCCAAATCCGCAGCATGACACGGACGAGTGGAACGGGGACATCTGGGTGACGGGTTTTGTAGCACCGGTGCATGTGCGGTGGTCGGACATCGACATGTACCAGCACATCAATCACGCCACCATGGTCACCCTGCTCGAGGAGGCTCGTATTCCGTTCCTGCGCGAGCCCTTCGGTCCGTCGATCGAAACGATCGGGCTGCTCATCGCGGACGTGAGAATCTCCTACAAAGCACAACTGCGGCTCATTGATTCGCCGCTGCAGGTGACTATGTGGTCCAAGCGGGTTCGTGCCGTCGACTTCACCATCGGTTACGAGGTGCGGTCGGTCGGCGCGTCGCCGGAGTCGAAGCCGGCGGTCATTGCCGAGACGCAGTTGGCGGCGGTGCACATCAAAGAGCAACGTCTGGAACGACTTTCGACGCAGCAGCGAGAGTATCTGCAACGCTGGACACGATGAGCGAGCGCGGTCTGTGGCTGGACAACTCGAGCCATCGCGAGGACCTCGCGGCGTTCGTGGAGCGGGCGCTACGCCTCGACGAGGCGGCGGTAATCCGGCTACGGGAGCGCGAGGGCGGGCTCGTCGTGGCGTGGGTGTCGACGGGATTCGACGTGCTCGCCAGTCGCGTGGTCGAAGGCAGGCTCAAGCCGGCCGACTTGTCAGCCGGTGCCGACGCGCTCGCAGCCGGGTTGGCCGCGATGCAACGCGACGGTTTTGTGGAGCCCGGGTTCGCGATGGACTCCGCCTGGCGCGGCGGGCTGCCGCCCGAGGCGGGGTTCGTCCACCTCGACGACGTGCCCGCCCGTGTGGTGCTCGACCTGGCGCAGCGTGGAGTGGCGTTGGCCAAGGAACATTCGAGCGCGCACGGGCCGCCGGCGTCGCTGCTCGATCAGGAGGTGGTGGCCGTCAGCTCGGGTGAGGCCAGCGTCGGCATCCCGATGCGGTGCGTATTCGCGTTGACCGCGATGGGATTTCTGCCGCAGACGGGTGAGGCCGTCGCCGCCGACGAGATCGTGCGCGTGCGGGCGATGCCCTCGTGGTTGCGCATCGACGCGCGGTTCGGTTCGGTGTACCGTCGCCGCGGCGACCCCGCGCTGGTCCTGCGCTAGGCCAGCCAGGCGGCGGCGTTGGCCGGTAGGTGGCCGTCGATCACCTCGTCGCTGGCCAACAGCAATTCGCCGCCGGGCAGCGGTACCGCGGTGTCGCCGGCATTCAGCACGCAGACCAAGCCGCCACTGCGCTGGAACGTCAGACACCCGGTGGGGGAGTTCAGCCACTCGATGGACCGGCCGTCGAATTCCCCACGGCTGCTCCGTATCTCGATCGCGCGGCGGAAGAACGACAACGTCGAGCCGGCGTCGTGAAGTTGCTTTTCGACCGTCAGCGCAGCCCATTCCGGCGGCAGCGGCAGCCACGTGTCGGGCGTGTCCGAGAATCCGAACGGTGGAGTGTCGCCGTCCCAGGGAATCGGGATGCGGCATGCGTCGCGCCCACGCCGGGTGTGTCCTGACCGCTCCCACACCGGGTCGCGCAACGCCTCGTCAGGCAGGTCAACGTTGGGCAGACCCAGTTCCTCGCCGTTGTAGAGGAAGACGGCGCCGGGCAGCGCAAGCATGACCATCGCCATGGCTCGTGCCCGGGCGAGGCCGACCTGGCCGCCGCCGTAGCGCGTCGGCTCGCGGTCGACGTCATGGTTGGCCAGCGTCCACGTCGGTGTCGCGTCGGCGATCGCCGCTGCGGCCATCGAGTTCTCGATCGCCCCTCGGATGTCGGCGGCGTCGAACTCGGCGCGCAACAGGCGGAAGTTGAAGCCGAGGTGCAACTCATCAGGACGCACATACCGGGCGAACTGCTCGTTGTCGTACACCCAGACCTCACCGATCGCGACGGAGTGCGGATAGTCGTTGAACACCGTGCGGATCTGGCGGTGGATCTCGTGTACGCCGTCGTTGTTGAAGCGCGGGTCGTCGTCCATGTCGGCCAGCAGCATCTCGGCCTTGACGCCTTCCATGTCGGGCAGGCCCGGCGGCTTGGCCATGCCGTGCGCGACGTCGATGCGGAAGCCGTCGATGCCGCGCTCGAGCCAGAACCGCAACGTCTTTTCGAGGTCATCGAAGACCTCAGGGTTGTCCCAGTTGAGGTCCGGCTGCTCGGCGTCGAACAGGTGCAGGTACCACTGTCCGGGATTGCCGTCGGCCTCGACGATGCGCGTCCATGCGGGGCCGCCGAAGATCGACACCCAATTGTTCGGCGGGTGCAGGCCGTCGGGGCCGGTGCCGTCGCGGAAGATATAGCGCTCGCGCTGGTCGCTGCCGGGACTGCTGGCCAGCGCGGCCTGGAACCACGGGTGCTGCGAACTGGTGTGGTTGGGCACCAGGTCCATCGTGACCTTCATACCCAGTGCGTGGGCGGCCTCGGTCAGCCTATCCAGTGCGGCCAAGCCCCCGAATAGCGGGTCGACGTCGCGCGGGTCGGCCACGTCGTAGCCGTTGTCGGCCATCGGGGAGACCATCACGGGGTTGAGCCAGATGGCGTCGATACCGAGTGTCTTGAGGTAGTCCAGCTTGGCGGTCACGCCGTCGAGGTCGCCGAACCCGTCGCCGTTGCTGTCGCGGAAAGAGCGCGGGTACACCTGATAAAACAGCGCGCGCGACCACCAGGGTGCCGGACCAGGGTGGGGCATCAGAACGCTGAATTCACCATCGAGTGAGCGGCCATCTCCAGGTAGGCGAGCAATTCCCTGCGGTGCTCGTCGTCGAGCGTTTCCGAGTCGATCTCCGCGACGGCCGTGTGCATGCAGCGCAGCCAGGCATCGCGTTCGATGAACCCGATCTTGAACGGTGCGTGGCGCATCCGCAACCGGGGATGCCCACGCTGGTCGGAGTAGGTCCGCGGCCCGCCCCAGTACTGCTCGAGGAACATCCGCAGCCGGACCTCGGCGGCCTCGAGATCCTCGTCGGGATAGAGCGGACGAAGTATCTCGTCCTCGCGCACCAATTCGTAGAAGCGCGACACGATCGCGTGAAACGTCTCGTGGCCACCGACTTCGTCGTAGAACGAACGCTGCGGCTGAGTCACTCCACCATTGTGCTTGGTCGCCGGATGTGGCTGGTCACCGGTCGCGTCACACGATGTTCATTGGACTGACCTGCGAACACGTGCAGAATTGTCGTGCGAGCGGCGGAAATCCATGGTGGACTGTCTTCTCGGAGGACGTATGGCGCATCGGAAAAAGAGCCACCGGCACGGCGCCGGGCCGGCAACGCCAGTGCAGTCGCGTGTCCTTCACAGCGTCGAGATCCATCCGCCGGGTATCAGCGACGGCTCGATCTGGGGCCGTCGTCGAGTCCTTCTGTTGAACTCGACGTTCGAACCGTTGACCGCTCTGCCCATGCGGCGAGCGGTCATCATGCTGATGTGCGGCAAGGCCGATGTGGTGCACGACGACCCCGGCGGGCCCGTCATCCACTCCGCGACCCGCTCGATCGTGGTCCCGACCGTGATCCGGCTGCGGTCCTTCGTGCGGGTGCCGTACCGGGCCCGTGTCCCGATGACCAGGGCCGCATTGATGCACCGCGACCGGTTTCGGTGCGCATACTGCGGCGCGAAGGCCGACACCGTCGACCACGTGGTGCCCCGCAGCCGTGGCGGCGACCACTCCTGGGAAAACTGCGTGGCGGCCTGCTCGACGTGTAACCACCGCAAGGCGGACCGTTTGCTCGCCGAACTGGGGTGGACGCTTCGGAGCACACCCCTCCCGCCGAAGGGGCAGCACTGGCGGCTGCTGTCGAGCGTGAAGGAACTCGACCCGGCGTGGGCGCGATACCTGGGTGAGGGCGCGGCGTAGTCCGCGTCGGTGGCGCTTCGCGCAGGCGCTCATCGCGTTGCGATAGGGTTTGCTTCTGTGAGCACCGCACTGACACACGCGCTACTCGTTCTGGTGCCGCTGGGGCTGACATTGGTGTTGATCTTGCTGATCTGGCGCACCAAGGGCCCGCACCCGGCGAGCTACAAGTTGTCCGAACCCTGGAAGCACTCCCCGATCCTGTGGGCGTCGGAAGAGCCGATGGATCACGGCCACAACACGGGGCAGAGTTATGCGGCCGACTCCGCCGCCCACGGCGGAAACGTAGGCGAGCACGAGTCACATTCGGTGGCGATTGGAGGCGGCGCAAGTGGCAAGTGGTGAAGTTGCGGTACGCGGGCACCGGGCAGCGGTCGAGCACGCCGACCTGCCCAGGGGCTTCGTTGTCACCGCGAGCGGCCGCATCTCAGGAGTTACCGAGCCCGGCACGGTGTCGGTCGACTATCCGTTCCCGGTCAAGGACCTGGTGGTGCTCGACGACGCGCTGAAGTACGGGTCGCGCGCCGCGAAAGCGCGTTTCGCGGTGTACATCGGCGACCTCGGCGCGGACACGGCGGCCACCGCTCGCCAGATCCTTCGTCAGGTGCCGACGCCGGATAACGCTGTGCTGCTGGCGGTCTCGCCCGATCAGCATGCGATCGAGGTCGTCTACGGCATGAAGGTCAAGGGCCGCGGAATCGAAGAGGCTGCGCCACTTGGTGTTTCGGCGGCAGCAGCGTCGTTCAAAGAAGGCAACCTGATGGATGGTCTCATCAGCGCGGTGCGCGTGATGGGTGCCAGTATCTCCCCACCCTGACGGCTGAGCCGTCCGGTGAGCCTATGGTCGCGATGGGTTCAGAACTCCTGGCAGCAGGACGAGGGCCTCGAGCTTCCGACGTGGGTTCAATGGATCGCCGGAGGGTTTGTCGTCCTCGCCGGCGCGCTCTATTTAGGGATCGGAATTTACACCGATCAGCAACAGCTCGATCCCGAGGAACTCACCGCGATTGCGGCGTTGGAGGACACGTTGCGGCCGCGCGGCGCCGTCGAGGACGCGGTGGGCCACTACGAGACGGTGATGCAGCAGATCGCCGACGAGTTGTCCGTTCAACAGCCGGGATTGACATGGCGCTGGGAGCGGCGAACCAGTCGTTTCGGCTGCGAGGGTGAATTCGAAGACACCTCAGCCGTGCACATGCGCACCCGTCATCTCGTGGCCGATGAACCGATTCCCGGTGACAAGTGGGCCGCGGCCCATCAGGTTGTGCGCGACCGTGCGTCGAGCCTCGGCGTCGGCTATGTCAGCGGACTCAAGGTGAGCGATGGCGCCGGCGGCGCGATAGACCTGACTCAGGGCGACGTCGCGGTGCTGTCCGGCGTGACACCGTGTCAGCTGAAGCGCGAAGAATTGGACTCGGCTGGTTAGTCGACCTGCGCGAAAGCGCCGGCGACTTCGTCGGCGGGTGATAGCGAGGCGTCTCGCAGCAGCGACGCGCGTATCTGGACGTAGCGCTCCAGAAATCTTCGCTCGTCGAGACGCTTGCGCCGCATCCACCCGGTGACCTCGTCGTTGCACTTGCTCGTGTTGCACGCTGCGCATGCCGGCACGACGTTGTCGAGTGTGTACCGCCCGCCGCGGGAAATCGCCATGACACAGTCGCGTTGAAGGACGCTGTCGGTCGAGCCGCAGTACGCACAACCTTGCCACGCCGCTTTGATCGCCGCCCACTGAGAAGCCGTCAAGTCGTTGACGACCGCCTTGACTCGGCGCTGACGTCTGCGCGCCGCACGCGCTTTTCGACTTCGGCTAACGGCCATTTCGAAAGCATGCCGCGCTTGCGTGCGCACGTCGCTGTTCGCGAGCGGCGTGTCGCGCAGCAGGAACCACCGCTTGCGCTAGCCGGCGTCGAAGGCGCGGGCCCGCAGCGAGCGTTCCACGCCTGCGCGGCCTTCTATCACCAGTCGGCGCAACGCCGGCGGGACATCCGGATCGGACAGGTAGCGGTCCGCGGCGTCGAGGCCATCCTGGCTGATGTCCCACGACGGGTACAGACCAATCACGACAGTCTGGGCGACCTCACTCGAGCGTCGTTCCCACACACCGGAAATCGCGCCGAAGTAGCGGTCCCGGAACGGGTTGAGCAGCTCCTGCTGACCTGGCCGCACGAACCCGCCGATCACCGAACGCGCGGTGATGTTGGCCAGGGTGTCGTCCTCGATCACCTGCTGCCAGGCCGCCTCCTTCACCGGCGTCTGCGGCCTGGCCGCTGCCGCCGCGGCGGCGTGTCGCCTGCCCGCAGCTGTCGGATCCTCCTGTGCCTCGGCGTCGATCATCGGCGTCGCCGCCCCGTCGCCGTCGATCGCACCCGCCGCCGCCAGCGCCACAACGATGCGCCAGCGCAATTCCGTGTCGACGACCAAGCCAGGCAATCCCTGGTCGGCGGGGTCGGTGTCCAACATTGCCCGCAGGACCCTTGCGTGCGGGCCGCTGAGCACCGAACCGCATAGCGCGTTGACATAGGCCAACTGGTGGTCCGAGCCGGCGTCGGCGCTGCGCGCCAGCTCCAGCAGTCGGTCCGCAAATTCCGGCCAGCCTTGCGAGAGCGCCCACTGCGGCTCGGCGTAAGAGCTCAAGGCGGTCTGAGCCTGCAGTAAGAGCCGCTGCAACACACCGACTTCGGTCTCAGCGTGCACACCGCCGCACACCAGCGACACGAAGTCGCGCGCCTTGAGCTCGGCTTCGCGCGTCATCTCCCACGCCGCCGACCACGCCATCGTCCGCGGCAGTGGTTCGGCGATGTCGGAAATACGCGTCAACACGGTCTGCAGCGAGTCGGGATCGAGCCGCAGGGAGCAGTACGTCAGATCGTCATCGTTGACCAAGATCAACTTGCCACGCGAAATGCTCTGCAGCGCGGGCACATCGGTGTGTTCGCCCTCGATGTCGAGTTCCTCGCGGTGGATCCGGACCAGCTTGCCTGACCCGTCGTCGTCGTACACGCCGACAGCCAACCTGTGCACGCGCGTCTCGCCCGCGCCCGGTGCGGCGCCGCTCTGCGTGATGCCGAACCGGGTGAATCGACCGTCGGCGTCGACGTCGAAGTCTGCGCGCAATGTGTTCAGGCCCGTGGTCTTGAGCCACTGCCGGCCCCACCCCGACAAGTCACGGCCCGACGCCTTCTCCAGCGCACCGAGCAGGTCGCCGAATGTCGCGTTGCCGAATGCGTGGTCGCGGAAGTAGTCCCGAAGACCGGCGAGGAATTCTTCCAGCCCGACGTAGGCGACGAGCTGCTTCAGAACCGAAGCGCCCTTCGCGTAGGTGATTCCGTCGAAGTTCACCTCGACGGCCGCAAGGTCTGGAATGTCGGCCGCCACCGGATGCGTCGACGGAAGTTGGTCCTGCCGGTAGGCCCAGGATTTCTCCACATTGGCGAACGTCGTCCAGGCTTCGGTGTATTCGGTCGCCTCGGCCTGGCACAGCACCGACGCGAAGGTCGCGAACGACTCATTGAGCCACAGGTCGTCCCACCACTGCATGGTGACCAGGTCGCCGAACCACATGTGCGCCATCTCGTGCAGCACCGTCTCCGCGCGCCGCTCGTAGGAGGCCCGGGTGACCTTGCTGCGGAAAACGTAGTCCTCGAGGAACGTCACCGCACCCGCGTTCTCCATCGCACCGGCGTTGAACTCCGGAACGAACAACTGGTCGTACTTGCCGAACGCGTACGGCACGCCGAAGTTCTTGTGGTAGAAGCCGAATCCCTGCTTGGTCTCGGTGAAGAGCCGCTCGGCGTCCATGAACTCCGCCAGCGACTTTCGGCAGAACAGACCCAGGGGGATCTCGCCGTGGTCGTCGGTGTAGGTGTCGTCCCAGCGGGCGTACGGGCCGGCGATCAGCGCCACCAGATAGGTGCTCATCCTCGGGGTGACCGCGAAGGTATGGCGCCTACCCCTGGCCTCGTCGCCGGAGTCCTCCACGCTGACGGTGGCGCCGTTGGACACCACTTCCCAGTGCGCCGGCGCGGTCACCGTGACGTCGAACGTCGCCTTGCGATCGGGTTGGTCGAAGCACGCGAACATCCGCTTGGCGTCGGCGGTTTCGAACTGCGAGTACAGATAGACCTCGTTGTCGACCGGGTCGACGAACCGGTGTAGGCCCTCACCGGTGTTCGAGTAAAGGCAGTCGGCATCGACCACGACCACGTTGTGCTCCGCCAGCCCGATCAGCGGGATGCCGGTCGATTCGTCGTAGCCGGACACGTCGATGGCGTGCCCGTTGAGCGTCGCACTCCGGATCGTGTCGGCGGCGATGTCGATGTAGCTGTCGGCGCCGACCTGCGCGTCGAACTCGACGGTGGTCACCGAACGGAACGTGCGCTCACCCGGCTTTCCGGTGCCGTCGGTGAGGTCGAGCTCGATGCGGTAGTTGTCGACGGTGACCAGCGCGGCGCGTTCGACGGCTTGGTCGCGGGTCAGGTTGGGAAGTGCCACCCGACCAACCTATAGGCCGCCGGGGCTACAGGCCCGGGATGGCCCGCGCTGCAGGGAGCCAGTCCAGGAAGGTGCCGTTGCCGATCGAGGACATGGCCTGCGGGCAGTACATCGAAATCGCGATACCGGTGAAGAAGGCGGCCATCTGCGGTGGGACACCGTTGTTCGACACTTGTGAGTAGACGCTGGCAAGCGACTTGCCCGGTTCGACGAGCATCGGGCACACGGACCGACCGAGGTCGGCCGTGTTCACCGGGTTGTTGTACGCCATACCGCCGTCGCGAAGCGCGCGGAGAAATGAGTCGTCAAGCGGATCTGCGTGGGCGGGCGCGGCGAACATCGCCGCAGCGGTCGTGATGCCGATGCCTAGCGCGAGTGCGCGGGCTGTTCGATCAAGGTGTTTGTTCACTTTGGTAACGATTGTTCACAACAGTCACATCCGAAACACGGTTTGATAACCGTTTGCACATTAAGGCGTTTCTTATGCCGCTGCGTCTCCGTCGCGTGCTTCGGGAACATGATTGTTGGGCACGCCGTTGTGCTGAACGCAGATCTGCCCGCCGATCGAGAGGACACCCATGGCTGAGAAGTCCGTCGCTGATTTCTGGTTCGATCCGCTGTGCCCGTGGTGCTGGATCACCTCGCGGTGGATCCTCGAGGTCGAGAAGGTTCGCGATGTCGAGGTCAACTTCCACGTGATGAGCCTGGCGGTGCTGAACGAGAACAAAGACGACCTGCCCGACGAGTACCGCGAAGGCTTGAAAAAGGCCTGGGGGCCGGTGCGCGTCGCGATCGCCGCCGAGCAGGCCAAGGGCCCAGAGATCCTCGCCCCGCTGTACACGGCGATGGGCACGCGGATCCACAATCAGGGCATCGAAGACTTCGACCTCATCATCAGAGAGTCGCTCGAGGAGACGGGATTGCCCGCCGAACTGGCCGAGGCGGCCACCTCCGACAAGTACGACGAGGCGCTGCGCAAGAGCCACCACGAAGGCATGGATCCCGTGGGCGAGGATGTCGGAACCCCGACCATCCACGTCAACGGCGTCGCATTCTTCGGACCGGTGCTCTCGCGCATCCCACGCGGCGAAGACGCCGGCAAGCTGTGGGACGCATCGGTGACGTTCGCGTCCTATCCGCACTTCTGGGAACTCAAGCGCACCCGCACCGAACGCCCTGAATTCGATTGACCGCTCACGGTCGTGTTCGACTGAGTACGTCGGCCGTGCACTGACCGGCCGCCGTCCTCTGCCAGAATGGCCGCCATGCGCGTCTACCTGGGAGCCGACCACGGGGGCTTCGAGTTCAAGCAGCGGATCATCGAGCATCTGCGGTCGAACGGCCACGAGCCGATCGACTGCGGCGCCTTCGTCAACGATCCCGACGACGACTATCCGGCGTTCTGCATCGCGGCCGCCGAGAAGACGGTGGCCGATCCCGGCAGCCTCGGGATCGTGCTCGGCGGGTCGGGCAACGGCGAGCAGATCGCGGCCAACAAGGTGCCTGGCGCGCGCTGCGCGTTGGGGTGGAGCATCGAGACGGCGAAGTTGGCCCGCGAGCACAACAACGCGCAATTGATCGGCATCGGCGGCCGGATGCACACCGAAGAGGAGGCGCTTGCGATCGTCGACGCGTTCCTGTCGACGCCGTGGTCGGAAGCGCAGCGGCACCAACGTCGTATCGACATCATCGCCGAATACGAGCGGACGCACGACGCGCCACCGGTGCCCGGCGCGTAAGGCATGCCCGAAGGCCACACCCTGCACCGGCTGGCCCGGTTGCACCAGCGCCGCTTCGCGCGCGAGCCGGTCATGGTGTCCAGTCCGCAGGGCCGATTCGCCGATGGAGCCGCGGCGGTCAACGGCCGGGTACTCAAGAAGGCCACCGCGTGGGGCAAGCACCTTTTTCACCATTACGACGGTGGCCGCGTCGTACACGTGCATCTGGGCCTGTACGGGACATTCAACGAAGCGCCGGTTCCGATGCCCCTTCCGGTCGGCCAGGTGCGCATGCGGATGATCGGCACGGAGTACGGCACCGACCTGCGCGGGCCGACGGTGTGCGAGGTGATCGAAGTGCCTGACATCGACGACATCGTGGCGCGGCTCGGACCCGACCCGTTACGGCGGGACGCTGACGGCTCGCTCGCTTGGGCGCGGATTCGAAAGTCGCGCAGGCCGATTGGCGCATTGCTGATGGATCAGTCGGTGCTGGCCGGCGTCGGCAACGTCTACCGCAACGAGTTGTTGTACCGCCACCGCATCGACCCGTACCGGCCGGGCACCCGGATCGATGAGTCCGAATTCGACGCGATGTGGGTCGACCTGGTCGAGCTGATGAGAGTCGGGCTCCGCCGCGGCAAGATCATCACCATTCGGCGCGAGGACGACCACGGGTTCCCGTCGTACCGGCCGGGCAGGCCGCGCACCTACGTGTACCGGCGCGCCGGCGAACCGTGCCGGATCTGCGGCACCGGCATCCGCACCGCGGTGCTTGAGGGTCGGAACCTCTTCTGGTGCCCGAACTGCCAGAAGTAGGCGCTGCCGGGACAATCGGCGAGTGGAATTAATCCTCGTCGTCGTCGGCGCGATCGTCGTCACCGCCATTGCCCACCGCCGCGGGCTGGAACCGGCGCTGATCATCGTCGTCATCGGGGGCGCCGTGTCGTTCCTGCCGGAGTTCGAGGCGCCGGAACTGGATTCGCACATCCTGTTGACCGTGGTGCTGCCGCCGCTGTTGTACTCGGCCGCGCTCGATTTCTCGTTCCCGACGTTCCTGCGCAACATCCGCCCGATCATGGGTCTCGGCGTCGGCCTGGTGGTGGTCACCGCGTTCACGGTGGCCGCGATCTCCTCGTGGCTGGTCGTGGTGCCGCTGACGTTCGCGACGGCGCTGGTGCTCGGCGCGATCGTCGCGCCGCCTGATGCCGTCACCGCCGTGGCAGTGGGCCGCAAACTGGGTCTGCCCAAGCGGGTGATGGCGATCCTGACGGGGGAGAGCCTGATCAACGACGCCGCCGCGCTGACCCTGTTCACCATCGCGGTGAGCCATGTCGCCGGTGGTCACACGTTCATCGAGAACCCCTTCATGCTGTTCGGCTACAGCGCGGTCATCGGGCCGCTGGTGGGTGCGGCGCTGGGCTACGTGACCCTGTGGATCCGCAAGCGACTGGCCAATCCCGGGCTGGAGACGGTGCAGGGTCTGGCGGTGCCGTTCGCGGCCTTCCTCGCCGCCGAAGAGTTGCACGCCTCAGGGGTGCTGGCCGTCGTCGTCGCGGGCTTCGTCGTCGGCAACGGGACGCTGGGCGCCGGTTACCAGACCCGTCTGCAGGAGCGGTACGTCTGGAACTCGGTCGACGTGCTGCTCGAGGCGTTCGTGTTCGCATACATCGGACTGCATCTGCGGTTCGTTCTGGAAGACCTTCGCGAGGCCCACGAATCGCTGCGCCAGGTTGCGGTCGCGTCGGTCATCGTGTTGTTGATCGTGTTGGTGATCCGGCCGCTGTCGGTGTTCGCGATTTTCGGCCGCAACAAGTTGTCGCGCCACGTCGAGACGAAGTTCAGCGTGCCGGTCCCGACCGCCGGTGGCCGCGGCGCGCTGGGCACGCGGCGACGAGACAAGCCGCAGGGCAAATGGCGGTCGCGGATCGACCGTCGCGCGCTGTCGTGGCGGGAGAACGTCGTGGTGTCGTGGACCGGCATGCGTGGTGTGGTGACTTTGGCTGCGGCAGCGGCTATTCCACCCACGACCATCACCGGCGAGCCGTTTCCAGAGCGGGCGACGATCCAGGCGATCGCATTCGTGGTCAGCGTTGGCACGCTACTGATTCAGGGATGGTCGTTGCCGCTGCTGATCCGGCGACTGCACCTGTCGCGCTTCTCCGATGACCACGCCGCCGACCGCGAGGAGGAACTCAAGGCCGAACGGCTGGTGCATGACGCCGCCGACGAGGTACTGGCGCAGTTTCGCGCCAACCCGCCGCGAAACCTGAGTCCGCGGGTGGTCGAGGACATCGAGGCGATCGTGGCACGGCACTCGCAGGACGCCGACGAGATGCCCGATCCGGAGGCGCACACCAAACGGTCGGAGGTGTTCACCGCGCTGTATCGCGATGTGCTGGCCAGTCAGCGGGCCGCGCTGATCGCCGAACGCGACGCCGGGCGCATCGAGGACGAGGCCGTACGGTGGATGCTCGAACGTCTCGACCTGCAGGAGGCGGGCGTGTCGGCGCGCCTGGAGAGCCGCTTCTAGTCCAGCGCTCTTCAGCGCGAACGTTCCGTACCGCTCGACAATTCCGGCGAAACTTCGAGCGGTAACGAACGTTCGCCGCAGAGGGGTTAGAAGCCGCCGCCGAAGTCGCCGCCGCCGCCGAAATCTCCGCCGCCCCAGTCGTTTCCGCCGCCGCCCCAGTCGCTTCCGCCGCCATCGCCGCTGCCGCTATCGCCTGCGCCCTGGTCATGCCCCTGCGCGAAACCCTGTTCGTAGCCGCTGCCATGCATGCCGGAGAACATCGCGTCGAACAGCAGCACCGAACCCAGACCCCAAGCGCCGGCCACCAGCGCCGGCTTCCACCACGGCTCGGAGTACCAGCCTGCGGGCACGGGACGGCCCGCGACGCGACCGCCGGGGTAATAGTTCGGGGTGCGCTCCGACGGGGCCGGCGACGCCTCGATCTGGCGACCTTCGAATTCCACACGACGGTCTTCGGTGACGGCGCCTGCCGACCGCTGCCCGGCCAGGGTCTCCAACTCCGGCCCCGGGTCCATGCCCATCGCCACCCGCGCGGCCCGTACGTAGTAGAGGCCTTCGAGTGCGCTCTCCTTTGCGAGCAACGCCTGCTTGGCCGTCGTGGCCTGCTCGATCTGCGATCCCGCAGCGGTGTAGCGCTCGGAGGCGTCGGCCAGCGCCTGCTTGGACGCGTCGTCGGAGCCGCTGAGGTTGAACACCTGACCACCGAGGCGTTCGATGACGCGACGCGCATCGGCCTTCGCATCGTCGAGCGAAGCGGCCTTCCGCCGGTCCGAGGCCTTCATCGCGGCGTAGATCACCACCCCGAGCGCGACGACGACCAGCACCACAAGGACGAGCAGAACGCCATTCATGATGCCCAGCGTACCTAGCGTAAGTCCTGGAAATCGGGTCGCGAACGGGCCGCGTTTACGCCGAGAGCGGAGTCTCGGTGAGCCCGGCCAGGGCCTCCGGCAGCGGTGCGCGGTGCAACACTCCGAGGCGCTGCGTCGCGCGGGTGAGTGCGACGTAAAGTTCTGCCGCGCCGCGTGGCCCGTCGGCCAGAATCCGGTCCGGCTCGACAACCAGCACGGCGTCGAACTCCAGACCCTTGGTCTGTGACGGCGGTACCGCACCCGGCACGTCCGGCGGACCAATCACGACGCT
The DNA here is from genome assembly GCF_025345615.1 of Mycobacterium deserti. Lineage (GTDB taxonomy): Bacteria > Actinomycetota > Actinomycetes > Mycobacteriales > Mycobacteriaceae > Mycobacterium > Mycobacterium deserti. Next base: position 551,248 of record NZ_JAODWD010000004.1, on the reverse strand, counting down.
GGTGCCTTCCCGGCCTGCTTCCGCGCGGTTGAATTCCTCGATAGCAGTGTGCAAGTCGTCGTCGGTGACATGTCGGGACCAGGGCTGCACTCCGGACGCGCGGACCGACTCCGGTGGTTCGGCATCCGGCGCGATCTCGGCGAGCAGCGCTGCGGCCACGGCCATGATCTCGGCGGGCGTGCGGTAGTTGACCGACAGCGGCCGGTAGATCCAACGACCCGGGACATACGGTTCGAGCATCGCGTCCCACGACGTCGCGCCTGCGGCCGACCGGCGCTGGGCGAGGTCACCGACGATGGTGAACGACTTGCTCGGGCACCGCCGCATCAGTACCCGCCAGTCCATTTCGGACAGCTCCTGCGCCTCGTCGACCACCACATGGCGGTAGGTCCAATTACGGTCCGCGGCAGCACGTTCGGCCAGATCGCGGGTATCACGCTCGACGAACCGCTCCGCGAGATCCTCGGCATACAACAGGTCGGTCGCGAGCAGACGGTCCTCGTCGTCCATCAGGTCTTCTCGGCTCTGCATCAGGTCGAGCACCCCCGCTGCATATTCGGCTTCCGCCCGCTGTTCGCGCTCGGCGGTCCGGTCGTCCGGCTTGTCGGGTCCGAGCATGTCCACCAACTCATCGAGCAGCGGCACGTCCGACACGGTCCACGCATCACCGTCTGCGCGCCAAAGCGTTTCGTCGGCGCCCGCCGCGCGCAACCGCTCGCGCGACTGGTACAGCTGCGCCAACAGCGATTCGGGCGTCAGGAGGGGCCAAAGTTCCTCGAGCGCGGCGGCGAACTGTTCGTTGTCCGCGAGTTCGCGCACGAGGTCTTCCCGCAGGTTCTCCCAGGCGCCGCTGTCCTGTCGGGTCAGCCAGCCCTTGCCGATCCTGGCGATCCCGCGTTCGGTGAGCACGTAGGTGATGATGTCGACGAACACCGCACGAGCCTCGTTGTGCGGCAACCCGCTGGCCCGCGCTTCCTCGATGGCCCACTGCGCGGTTTCGGCATCGATGCGCACCGTGACGTCGGTCAGTTCGATCGGCAGCGGCTCGGCCGGTTGTCGCTGCCGGTCCGCGATCGCCGCGGCGAGCACGTCGAGCATCTTCAGCGAGCCCTTGAGCCGCGCGGCGTCGGGACTGTCCTCGGCGGTGGCGTGCAGCCCGGGCACGAGGTCACCGGCGGTCATGAAGACGACATTCGTCTCGCCGAGCGAGGGAAGCACGCGGCCGATGTGGTTGAGGAACGCGGCGTTGGGACCGACGACGAGGACGCCGTGGCGTTCCATCCGCTCGCGTTGCGTGTAAAGCAGGTACGCCACCCGGTGCAGCGCCACGACGGTCTTGCCGGTGCCCGGGCCGCCTTCGATGACGAGCACGCCGTTGTGGTCCAGTCGGATGATCTCGTCCTGCTCGGCTTGGATCGTCGCGACGATGTCGCGCATGCCTTCGCCCCGTGGCGCGTTGACCGCTGCGAGCAACGCCGCGTCGCCGCGCTCGTCGCTGCCGGGCCGACCGAACACTTCGTCGGTGTAGTCGACGAGCTGACGTCCGCGGCTGTGGAATTGCCGTCGGCGCCGCATGTTCTCCGGGTTGGCGGCGGTCGCGACGTAGAACGGCCGCGATGCAGGCGCGCGCCAGTCGAGCAGCATCGGTTCGTAGTCGTTGGCCTCGTCGAACAGCCCGATGCGGCCGATGTAGGACCGCTCGCCGGTTTGGCTGTCGAGCCGGCCGAAGCACAGCCCGTTGTCGGCCACGCTCAGCCGGTTCATCTGCTTGGCAGTCGCCCGCACCTCGGCGTCGCGGTCGACGAGCGTGCCGCCGTCCTGGGCGTCGATCGGGCTGCGCATCGCCGCGCGGTACCGGTTCCGCACGCGCTCGCGCTCGGCGTCGAGCTTGGCGTACAGGCCCGCGACGTAGGTGCGCTCGGACTGCAGCTCGTCGTCGATTGTTCCGGCGGTGAGCAGGTTGGCCGCGGTCGTCGCCCCGTCGGAGCGAACATCGGCGGCCACAGCCTGCGCGCGGCGGCGCACGTCAGGAACAAGAGCAGCGTTCAACGCGGCGGACAGCGATGCGACGGTCGGTATCGGACCGTCGTGTGCCGTCCCGATACCGAGTTCGGCGACGCGAGCGGCCCAGTACGGCTGGTCGGCAGCCTGCGGCACCACCACCTGGGGCACGCCGGCGCGGGCCGCGGTGGTCGTCGTTCCGCCTCCGCCGTGATGCACGACGGCGGCCACCTTCGCGAACAGCGCCTGTTGGTTGACCTCGCCCACGGTGAAGCAGTCGTCCCGATCGTCGATCGGGATCAGCTCGGCCCATCCGCGTGACAGCAAAACGCGCCGGCCTTCTGCCCGGACGGCTTCGATGGCCACCCTGGCGACGTCCGCCGACATGGGCATGCTGCCGAAGCCCACGTACACGGGCGGCGAACCGGCGTCGAGGAACGCCTCGAGATCCGCTTTGAGTGGCCGATCGTCAGGTAGAAGCCACGCGCCGGTCTGGACGACGTCGAGGCCGGCCGCAGGCCGCCAGGGGTCGAGGGTCGGATCGGTCGCCAGCCACGGGCGATCGCCGATGACCTGCTCGCGGACGAAGTCGCGGACATCGTCGACCGCCGGAAGGCCATGGGAGTGGCGGAAGGTGTTGAGCGCCTCGCGGAACATCGCGTTGACATTCGCGGCGCCGGGCATCTCGGGCGGGAAGGGCCTGCCGGGATACAGCAGTGGCGGCTGCTGCGGCGAAGGCAGCATGAGCTGCTGAAAGGTGGCATACACGAAGCTGACCTTGAGCTTCTCGGCGACCGACCGCACCCCGGCCGCGGCGGGCATCATGCCGGTCGCGACGAACGCGTCGCAGCCCTCGGCGGCCGTGACGACGGCATTCGCCGCAGCGAACTGGTCGGCGAACAGGTCGCCCGGCGCGCCCGTCGCGAGATTGCGCGCCGATTGTCCGACCGGTACGTGGTGCACTCCGACGCGGCCGATCAGCTCCGCGAAGTCAGGCGGTGCGCACAGTCGGACCTGCTCGCCGTGGGCCCGCAGTCGCTCGGCCAACGCGACCATCGGTTCGACGTCGCCGCGCGATCCGTACGTCGACAACAGCACACGCAAGTCGCACTCCCAGTTCTCGAGTTTCGGGTCAGGACAGCGAGTTTGAGGCACGACCGGGGCCTTGCCGCAAGCCCCCTGTGCGTTATAAGTTAGTAGTGGCAAGGAGATGGCTCCTTGCCCATTTTTCTTGTCAGCGGCCGGAATGTGAACGGTGGACGGCAGCGTCACCGACTCCCTGGCCCCTTGGTCGAACGCCGACGGACCTGCGCCCGGGCGCGACCGGCTGAAGTCCTGTTGGAGCGGGCGACGGGAATCGAACCCGCGTAGCTAGTTTGGAAGACTAGGGCTCTACCATTGAGCTACGCCCGCGTGTACAGCAAGAGCAAATCGTACCGGCGGCACCCGATTCAAATCCAATTGAAGGCGTCGCGTGTCCAGCCCGTAGTATCTCGCGTGGTCGGCTTGTGTTTTTGGGTCGGCCGCACGGGCGCGGGGTGTAGCGCAGCTTGGTAGCGCATCCGCTTTGGGAGCGGAAGGCCGCAGGTTCAAATCCTGTCACCCCGACTGCAACACGCACCACAAGCACCACACGAAGAACACGAGGAGCATGACCTTGAAGAGCACCGTCGAGAAGTTGAGCCCGACACGGGTTCGCATCAACGTGGAGGTGCCCTTCACGGAAATGGAAGCCGACTTCGACCAAGCCCTCAAGCAGATGGCCAAGCAGGTGCGCCTGCCCGGCTTCCGGCCCGGCAAGGTTCCGGTGAAGCTCCTCGAACAGCGCATCGACAAGCAGGCGATGCTCGACCAGGTGGTCAGCGATGCCCTTCCCGCGCGCTACAGCGAGGCCGTGACGAGTTCGGACGTCCGCCCCATCGGCCAACCGGAGATCGAGATCACCAAGAAGGAGTACGGCGAGGATCTCCAGTTCACCGCCGAGGTCGACATCCGGCCGGACATCGACCTGCCCGACCTTGAAGGGCTCACGATCACCGTCGACCCGATCGAGGTGACCGACGAGGACGTCGACGCCGAACTGCAGTCGCTGCGCGCGCGCTTCGGCACGCTGACCGGCGTGGAGCGGGCCGCCGAGAGCGGTGACTTCGTCTCCATCGACCTGTCGGCCACAGTCGACGGTGAGGATGTCCCGGAGGCTAAGACCGAGGGTCTGTCGCACGAGATCGGTTCGGGTCAACTGATCGAAGGCCTCGACGACGCCATCATCGGCCTGACGGCGGGGGAGACGCGGGTCTTCACCACCACGCTCGCCGCGGGTGACCACGCCGGCAAGGAAGCGCAGGTGACCGTCACGGTCAACTCGGTGAAGGAACGCGAGCTGCCTGAGCCGGACGACGAGTTCGCGCAGTTGGCAAGCGAATTCGACACCATCGAGGAATTGAAGAACAGCCTCACCGAACAGGTGAGCCGCGTGAAGCGTGTCCAGCAGGCCGAGCAGATCCGCGACAAGGCGCTCGAGACACTCCTAGAGCAGGTCGACGTGCCGCTGCCCGAGAAGGTCGTGCAAGCGCAGATCGACGACACGCTGCACAACGCGATCCACGGACTCGACCACGACGAGGCGCGCTTCGCCGAGACGCTCGAGGCCCAGGGCAGCAGCCGCGAGAAGTTCGACGAAGAGAACAAGACGAACGCCGAGAAGGCCATCAAGACCCAGCTGCTGGTCGATGCGATCGCCGACAAGCTCGACGTCCAGGTCGGTCAGAACGACCTGACCGAGCGTTTGGTGCTGATGTCGCAGCAGTACGGCCTGGAGCCGCAGCAGCTGCTGCAGTATCTGCAGGAGAACAACCAACTGCCCGCGATGTTCGCCGACGTGCGCCGCGGATTGACCGTGGCCGCCGTTGTCGACAGCGCCACCGTCAAGGACACGAACGGCAACGTGATCGACACCTCGGAGTTCTTCGGTCGGCCGGACCAGGCCGCCGACAGCGCCGAGGAAGCATCAGATGATGCGCAGGCCGAGTCGGAAGCCGACGCGGAGTCAGCCGACGCCAAGTGACGCTGTGAGCGAACGCGCCCCGTCTGGGGAGTGTGCGGCGCCGCAGGTTGGTTAGTGTCGATGAGTATCGGACGTGAAGAAAGCAGGTATCCAGTCGTGACCTACATGCGTGGCGCCTCACAAGGCCTCAACCTTGTCGACTCGGTCTACGAGCGGCTGTTGGCCGAGCGGATCATCTTCCTCGGCTCGCAGGTCGATGACGACATCGCCAACAAGCTGTGTGCTCAGATCTTGCTGCTGTCTGCTGAGGACCCCACCAAGGACATCCACCTCTACATCAACTCGCCCGGCGGCTCGATCAGCGCCGGGATGGCCGTGTACGACACCATGGTGCTCGCGCCGTGTGACGTCGCGACCTACGCGATGGGCATGGCCGCGTCGATGGGTGAGTTCCTGTTGGCGGCGGGCACCAAGGGCAAGCGCTACGCGCTGCCGCACGCGCGGATCCTGATGCACCAGCCGCTCGGCGGCATCACCGGCGGCGCCGCCGACATCGCCATTCAGGCCGAGCAGTTCACGGTCATCAAGAAGGAGATGTTCCGGCTGAACGCGGAGTTCACCGGGCAGACGCTCGAGCGCATCGAGGCCGACTCCGACCGCGACCGCTGGTTCACCGCGCAGGAAGCCCTCGAATACGGCTTCGTCGACCACATCATCACCAGCGCCAGCATCAACGGCTCAGGACCAGGAGCAGGACTAGACAAATGACCGACCACACGGACCCCCGTCTTGCGCCGCAGGCGCGCTACATCCTGCCGTCGTTCATCGAGCACTCCAGCTTCGGCGTCAAGGAATCCAATCCGTACAACAAGCTCTTCGAGGAACGCATCATCTTCCTCGGTGTGCAGGTCGACGACGCGTCGGCGAATGACATCATGGCCCAGTTGCTGGTGCTCGAGTCGCTCGATCCCGACCGTGACATCACGATGTACATCAACTCGCCCGGTGGCTCGTTCACCTCGCTGATGGCGATCTACGACACCATGCAGTACGTGCGGGCCGACATTCAAACCGTCTGCCTGGGCCAGGCTGCGTCGGCCGCCGCGGTGCTGCTGGCCGCGGGGACGCCCGGTAAGCGCCTCGCGCTGCCCAACGCCCGCATCCTGATCCACCAGCCCGCGCTGTCGGGCGTGATCCAGGGCCAGTTCTCCGATCTGGAGATCCAGGCCAAGGAGATCGAGCGGATGCGGACGCTGATGGAGACGACGCTGGCCCACCACACCGGCAAAGACGCACAGCAGATCCGCAAGGACACCGATCGCGACAAGATCCTGACTGCCGAGGAAGCCAAGGACTACGGCGTGATCGACACCGTCCTCGAGTACCGCAAGCTCTCTGCCCAGACGGCCTAGCGGTCGCCGGGCGCCCGGTGGTTCGGGGGTCTCTTCGCGATTTGGGTACCCACAACCGCACTCTGGGCCGGCGGTATCGTGGGCGACAGCGGGCGGTCTCTCGGTCTGGTAACGGCGACGACACGCCAGCGCGTCCGGAGGGTTCAAGGGGTTGTCAGGCGATATGTTGGCGCAACCACAGATGAATACCACCGACGCGATTCGCCTTTATCGGTCGCACCGCGCCGGAGCAAGCGGGTAGCGTCGGGTTCAACACCTGAGGTGACCGACAAAAGTTTCCCACGGACTGCAAACAGGAAGTAGGACCCCACCACCATGGCGCGTATCGGAGACGGCGGTGACCTGCTGAAGTGCTCGTTCTGCGGCAAGAGTCAAAAGCAGGTTAAGAAGCTCATCGCCGGCCCCGGCGTCTATATCTGCGACGAGTGCATCGATCTCTGCAACGAGATCATCGAAGAGGAACTCGCCGACGCCGACGACGTCAAACTCGACGAACTGCCGAAACCGGCCGAAATTCGGGATTTCCTCGAGGGTTACGTCATTGGTCAGGACACCGCCAAGCGCACGCTGGCGGTGGCGGTCTACAACCATTACAAGCGCATCCAGGCCTCGGAGAAGATGCGTGATTCGCGCGCCGAGCCTGTCGAACTCACCAAGTCCAACATCCTGATGCTCGGTCCCACCGGCTGCGGCAAGACCTACCTCGCGCAGACGCTGGCAAAGATGCTGAACGTTCCGTTCGCGATCGCCGACGCCACCGCCCTGACCGAAGCCGGCTACGTCGGCGAAGACGTCGAGAACATACTGCTCAAGCTGATCCAGGCAGCCGACTACGACGTCAAGCGCGCCGAGACCGGGATCATCTACATCGACGAGGTCGACAAGATCGCGCGCAAGAGCGAGAACCCGTCGATCACCCGCGACGTGTCCGGTGAAGGTGTGCAGCAGGCGCTGCTGAAGATTCTCGAAGGCACGCAGGCTTCGGTGCCCCCGCAGGGCGGTCGCAAGCATCCGCATCAGGAGTTCATCCAGATCGACACCACAAACGTGTTGTTCATCGTGGCTGGTGCCTTCGCCGGGCTGGAGAAGATCGTGTCCGACCGCGTCGGCAAGCGCGGGCTGGGCTTCGGCGCCGAGGTGCACTCCAAGGCCGAGATCGATACCCAGGATCACTTCGCCGAGGTCATGCCCGAGGACCTGATCAAGTTCGGGCTCATCCCCGAGTTCATCGGCCGCCTGCCCGTCGTAGCATCGGTGACCAACCTGGACAAGGAATCGTTGGTCAAGATCCTGTCCGAGCCGAAGAACGCGTTGGTCAAGCAGTACACCCGGCTGTTCGAAATGGACGGCGTCGAATTGGAATTCACCGGCGACGCGCTCGAGTCCATCGCGGATCAAGCCATTCACCGCGGCACCGGCGCCCGTGGTCTGCGCGCCATCATGGAAGAGGTCCTGCTGCCGGTGATGTACGACATCCCGAGCCGCGATGACGTGGCCAAAGTCGTCGTCACGAAGGAGACCGTGGAGGACAACGTCCTGCCGACGATCGTGCCGCGCAAGCCTTCTCGCCCCGAGCGGCGCGACAAGAGCGCTTAAGTCCCGGCGCTCAGGGTCGAACGCCGCCATGTCGAAGCCGGGTCATGACAAGAGGACGTCTGACGCCATAGCGCGACTGCGAACCGCTTACGACACCGTTCGCAAGGCGCTCCTTCTGCAGACCCACGCCGACGGTGGCAAGGATCCCGTTGCGGCAACGGCGGTCGCGGCCAACGCCCGCCTGGCGATGGCGGCCGGTGGTGCGTACCTGCGGTCCCGCATCGATCCGGCCGTTCCGCCGGAACTTGCAGACGCGGTCCGCACCTTCGCCGAAGTGCTTGAGGACATCGCGATGAACGCGCTCGCCGGCGTCGGCAATCACGAGCCGATGCAGGCGGCCCGACTGCGCGACGCCGAAACCGCCAGCAAGCGGGTGGCCGACCTGCTGTAGGAATCCAGGACTGCTCCAGGAGAACGAAAACGCCCCGACAGAATGTCGGGGCGATTTCGTTGCGCGGAACGTCAGTCGGTGCCGTCGGAGCCGCCGGGGCTGCCGCCGGACCCACCTTGGCCGCCTGGGTCGCCACCGTCGCCGCCGTCGCCGCCGGTGGCCGTGCCGCCTAGACCGGTCTCCGTTCCATTGCCGCCGTCACCACCGTTGCCCCCTATGCCGCCGAGCAGAGCGCCGGTGTCGCCGCCGTCGCCGCCGTCGCCGCCAGCACCGACCTGGTTGCCGAAGCCGCGGCCGCTGCCGTCGCCGCCGTCGCCACCTTCGCCGCCGCTGCCGACGATGGCACCGCCCGTTCCGCCGACGCCGCCGGTCCCGCCGGTCCCATTGCCCACCACCGTGGCCTTGCCGTCGCCGCCGTCGCCGCCGTCGCCGCCGTTGCCGACGATCGCACCGCCGCTACCGCTGCTACCGCCGTTGCCGCCGGTTCCGCTTCCAATAACCGCGGTGCCGTTACCGCCGTCACCGCCGTCGCCGCTGTCGCCCAGGTATCCGGCGTTGCCGCTGGCGCCGCCGGTGCCACCGGTAGCGCCGGTACCGCCGGTAGCTGCGCCGCCGTTTCCACCGTCGCCGCTGTTGCCGAGCAGTCCGGCGTTGCCGCCGGCGCCGCCTTCACCGGCATTGGCGTTGCCGAGGCTGGTCGAAGAGGCCCCGTTGCCGCCGTCGCCGCCATTGCCGAAGACTGCTCCGCCGTTGCCGCCGGCGCCGCCGTCGTACTCGGTACCGAGCAGGTTGGGATCAGCGTTGCCACCGTCGCCGCCGCTGCCGAGCAGTCCGGCGTCCCCGCCGTCGCCGCCCACGCCGCCACCGATGACGCCGCCGCCGTCGCCGCCGTCACCGCCATTGCCGAGCAGGGCTCCGCCGTTGCCGCCCGTGCCGCCGGCACCGCCAATGATTGGGCCGCCGTTTCCAGCGTCGCCGCCGTCGCCGATCAGTCCGGCATTACCGCCGTTACCGCCGGCCCCGCCCAGCAAACTCGTGCCGCCGTTACCGCCATTGCCGAGCAGAAGCCCGCCGTTGCCGCCGTTGCCGCCAGTGAGTCCGCCTGCAATGCCGAGGAAGCTGCCGTTGCCGCCGTTGCCGATCAGGCCCGCGTTGCCACCGTTGGCGAACAGGCTGTCACCGCCGTTGCCGAAGAAGAAGCCGCCGTTGCCACCGTTCTGACCGGGCAGCACGCCTGGCGCGCCATTGCCGATCAGCAAGCCGCCGTTCATGCCGGGCAGGAAGCCGTTCCCGACCAGGCCACCGGTGAAGATGTACGTCAGAGGATTGGCGAGAACCGGCGCCGCGATCGCGTTGCCGATGGAGATCCCGGCCTGGCCGGCCCCCACGACGGCGGCGGTGCCCGCGTCGAACCCGCCGATCGCCGTCTGTGTGCCGCCACCGAGCACATCGCAGAAGAACCCTTCGCACGGCGCCGCCGATGCCGTGCCCGTGCTGCCGAAGCCGCCGACCAGCGCGGCGGCGAACGCACCGCTGACGATTGCGGTGCTGGCAGCGCGCTTGGCGGCCGTACGTCGTCGCGCCGTCACATCCGCGCGGTGCCTGCTCGATGTACGTGTCTGCCCCATGGTGCGACCCCCTCGGTTCAATACCGTGCGCCGACTTCGGCCTCCGGGCGTGCCGAATTTTCCCCAGCGACAGTATGTGGGACAGATTACAATTAGCTGACACCGCAAACAGCACAAATAACGAAACGCTTTCGATGTTTCCTACTTGACGCGCATTTCGCGTGTACTAGCCGCTTTTGATCTTGCCCGATGCTTTGCGCGCGTCGCTGAATACGTGCATACGCAACATTCGCAATGTGTGCTCAGTTCACCGGATCGTGCGGCTCGGAAACGACTTCGACGCAGATTGCGGCGGGGATTCGTCGGCAGCAACGCGCCGTCGGCACTCGTCGGGCGGTCTGTGCTCGCGCTGCACCAGCCGGGGTCCAGCGACGTGATCGTCGGCGAACAATCCAGTGACGGAACAGGTCAGACACCAGATCAGAAATGCCGCTGTGGCGAGGAACTGCAACTCGGCAACCATGAATCGAGGCTCCCGTGGGCTTCGACCGTGCGCACGCGTAGCCGACTACGCCATTCGGCCGCGTCGCGGGGATCGATGGAAGGGCGGCAGAACGGGTCGACGCAGGGATTCATGACGTCACTGTCTGGCGTTCGGCGATCACCTCGTCGACCAGCGTCGCGATCTCGGCCACGCCGTTGCGACGGGCGAATGCGGCCTCGAGGCGGTGGGCATTTCGCAGGTACACGTCGTTGTTGAGGATGTCGCGTACCGCAGCCCGCACCGCACCCGAGCTCGGGTTACCGGTCTTGAGATTGATTCCGGCACCGGTCCATGCCACCCGAGCGGCGACTTCCGGTTTGTCCTCGGTGTTGCCCGCAACGATCAGCGGTACCCCCATCGACAGCGCCCGCTGCACCGCGCCGAAGCCGCCGTTGGTGACCATGACGTCGACCTTGGGCAGCAGCAGGTCATGTGGAATGTATTCGGCGACAAACGTATTCGGTGGTAACGGATGGTTCACCTCGGAGATGTCGCGACCACCGGTGGTGGCCACTACCGTGACGTCCTCCTCGGCGAGCGCATCGATTGTTGGTTGCAACAGCCGGCTCAGGTCGGCATTGTCGACGGTGCCCTGAGTGACGTGCACGACGGGCCGGTCGCCGTCGAGCGCCGACCACCACGGTGGTGGGACGAAACCTCGCGACGCACCCGGGTGCACGGCGCCGACGTAACAGACGTTGGCCGGCAGATCGCTCCGGGGATAGTCGAACTCCGGAACAGTCGGTGCGATGTACCGGTCGGCCAGCACCCCGGAGTCGAGGACGAACATCGGCAGCGGCCGGGTGTTCAACTGATCGAGCAGATGGTTGGCAGCCTTCTGCGATTCACGCAGCAGCACCTTCTGTGAGAGCGCGGTCAAGGCCCGGTTGCGCAGGCGGCCGAGCGTCGATGACGACGGCGGTAGCCCCATTCCGCTCGGGCCGGTGTCGCGGCTGCTGATCATCAACGGTGTGGTGGAGTACGCCAGCACCGGCGGCCGGCCGGCGCGGTCGCCGAGCAGGAACGGCAGAATTCCGAAAAACCCCGCGTCGAGGATGATCGCGTCGAACCGGGTGCGCGCCGTGAGTTCTGAGAGCACGCGAGCTTGGTGCGGCATCGGCTGAAGGAACAGGCGCACGATGTCGAAATTGACCCGCTTGATGCCTGAGGTCTCTGCGCGGCCGGGAAGATCGATGTCGAGGCGGGTCAGGTCGAGGTCGGCCTCGAGGGGCATGGCCTCCGGGATGGCGCCAACGCCACGGATCTTGGCGGCGTGGGCGGCCGACGTCAGCATGGTGACGCGGTCTCCGCGGTCGACCAGATCCTGGGCGACATTGAGCAGTGGGCCGAAGTGACCGACCGGGGACAGCGAGACGACGAGTATTTCTGGCATGGGAAAGATGCTCTGGCACCGACGCGGCCCAAGCTTGGAGGTTGTCTGGAGATCGTGTGGAGATTGCAGGTAGGAGGCGTGCGAGCTACCGCAGGATGCGGTCGGGCCGGGTGTAGACGTTCATCGAATCGCCCCGCAGGAACGCCACGAGGGTGAGACCTGACTGGCTGGCCAGGTCGACGGCAAGTGATGACGGCGCCGACACGGCGGCGAGCACCGGGATGCCTGCCATGACAGCCTTCTGGGTCAACTCGAATGACGCGCGCCCGCTGACGAGCAGCACCGTCGCGGCCAACGGAATCCGATGCTGTTCCAGCGCCCAGCCGATGACCTTGTCGACGGCGTTGTGGCGCCCGATGTCCTCGCGGACCACCAAACAGGTCCCGTCGGCGTCGAAGAGGGCGGCCGCGTGCAGGCCGCCGGTGCTGGCGAACACCTTCTGCTCCTCGCGCAGTCTGGCGGGCAAAGCCGACAATGTTTCCGCCGCGACAGTCGACGGGTCGTCGCCGGGGCAGTGGCGGCTGATCGTTCGCACCGCATCCAGAGATGCTTTGCCGCAGACCCCGCACGACGAGGTGGTGTAGAAGTTGCGGGTGACGTCGACGTCGGGCATCTTGACGCCGGACGCGAGGGTCACGTCGAGCACGTTGTAGGTGTTCAGCTGGTCCGGGCCTGCTCCTCGGCAGTACCGCACGGTGAGCACGTCGTCGCGGTGGGCGATGACGCCTTCGGTGAGCAGAAAGCCTTGCGCCAACTCGAAATCAGATCCGGGGGTGCGCATCGTCACGGTGATGGCGGTGCCGTTGACCCGGAGCTCGAGCGGCTCCTCGACGACCAGGGTCTCCGGCCGCGCGACGGCCTCGTCGGCGGTGACGTGCTGCACCCGACGTCGTGACGTCACTCGGCCCACTAGGTGACCACCCGATCTTCTGCCCGCACGCCTGTCGAGCGCTCCAACCGGATGACGACGGCCTTCGACACCGGTGTATTCGATCTTTCCGCGACATGGTCGAGGGGCACGAGCGCGTTGGTCTCCGGGTAGTACGCCGCGGCGTTGCCGACCGGCGTTTCATAAGGCACGACCATGAAGTCCTTCGCCCGACGCTCCTCGAGTCGACCGTCGCGGCCGGGGAACTCGGAAATCAGATCCACCCTGTCGCCCTCGCTCAGACCGAAGCGTTCGATGTCGGCCGTGTTGACGAAGACCACCCGGCGCCCGCCCTTCACGCCGCGGTAGCGGTCGTCGAGGCCGTAGATGGTGGTGTTGTACTGGTCGTGACTGCGCAGCGTCTGCAGAATGAGTCGGCCATCGGGTACGGGAACCCACTGCAGCGGGTTGATCGCGAAGTTGGCTTTGCCTGTGCGGGTGGGAAATTCGCGGGAGTCGCGTGGGGGGTGCGGCAGCTGGAAGCCGTCAGGCTGACGCACCTTGGCGTTGTAGTCGTCGCAGCCCGGCACCACCGCGGCGATTGCGTCGCGGATGGCGTCGTAGTCGATGTTGAATGTTTCCCACGGCACGGGGTGGCCGGTGCCCAGCAGCGTGCGGGCCAATTGACAGATGATCGCGACCTCGCTGCGGACGTCGTCGGACGGCGGATTGAGGCTGCCGCGCGACAAGTGCACCATCGACATCGAATCCTCAACGGAGACCTGCTGTTTGACACCGTTCTTGACGTCGCGGTCAGTGCGCCCGAGTGACGGCAGGATGAGCGCCGTCCTGCCGTGCACGATGTGGCTGCGGTTCAGTTTCGTCGACACCTGCACGGTCAGCGTGCAATTGCGCAGCGCAGCCTCGGTGACCGCGGTGTCCGGTGTCGCGGTCGCGAAGTTGCCACCCATGCCCATGAAGACCTTGGCCGTGCCGTCACGCATCGCGCGGATCGCTCCGACGGTGTCGACGCCGTGCTCACGTGGACTGGTGATGCTGAAGCGGTTGTCCAGTGCTTCGAGGAACGTCTCGGGCATCTTCTCCCAAATGCCCATGGTGCGGTCGCCTTGCACGTTCGAATGTCCTCGCACCGGACACAATCCGGCGCCGGGCTTGCCTATCATGCCGCACATCAGCAGCACGTTGGTGATCTCGGCGATCATCGGCACCGCGTGCCGGTGTTGCGTCAGCCCCATGGCCCAGCACGCGATCGTGCGCTCCGAATCGATGAACATCTGCGCGACTTTGTCGAGCTGCTCGCGGCCGATACCGGTCGCCTCCAACACCGTGTCGAGGTCGACGGTGCGGGCCTGCGCCTCGTACTCGGCGAAGTTCGCGCAGTGCTTGTCGACGAAATCGCGGTCCACGACCGAACCCGGTGCGCGGTCGTCGGCTTCCAGCAGCAAGCGACCCAGGCCGGCGAACAACGCCATGTCCCCGCCGAGACGGATCTGCACGAATTCGTCGGCGATCGGCACGCCGTGCCCGACCACGCCATGCACCTTCTGCGGGTCTTTGAATCTGATCAGCCCGGCCTCAGGCAACGGATTGACGGCAATGATCTTGGCGCCGTTGGCTTTCGCCTTCTCCAGCACCGACAGCATGCGGGGATGGTTGGTGCCGGGATTCTGCCCGGCGATGACGATCAGGTCGGCCTGGGTGATGTCGTCGACCGTGACCGAGCCCTTTCCAATGCCGATCTGGTCAGTCAGGGCCGCACCCGAGGACTCGTGACACATGTTCGAGCAGTCCGGCAAGTTGTTGGTGCCGTAGCTGCGGACCATGAGCTGGTAGAGGAACGCCGCCTCGTTGCTTGTCCGACCGGAGGTGTAGAACACCGCGCCGTTCGGGTCGTCGAGGGAGCGCAGCTCGTCGGCGATCAGCCGGTAGGCGTCGTCCCAGCTGATCGGACGGTAGTGATCATCGCCCTCGCGCAGCACCATCGGATGGGTGAGGCGACCCTGCTGCGACAGCCAGTACTCAGGTCTGCCGTCGAGGTCGAAGATCGAGTGCCGCGCGAAGAACTCGGGGGTGACGACGCGCTTGGTGGCCTCCTCGGCGACCGCCTTGGCGCCGTTCTCGCAGAACTCGGCGAACTTGCGGCCGCCTTGCTCCTCGGGCCACGCGCAGCCGGGGCAGTCGAATCCGTGGCGCTGGTTCAGCCGCACCAGGGAGGTCGCAGTCCGCCACGGCCCCATCGATTTGAGTCCGCGCTGCAACGACACCATGACGGCCTTGACCCCGGCGGCTTCCCGCTCACGTCCGGTCGCGACAGCGCTGTGCTCGTCATAGCGTGCGTCGAAGTCACGGGTGACGTCGCGTCGTCTGCCTAACCGCATATGCCCAGCCTAGGTCGTGGTTGTCCTACGGCAGGGCTACCCACACGGTGACCTTCGCAAGCGGGTGGGGGTAGCTCAGTGAGCAAACGCAGTCTGTCGGTGACGGCGGCGTAACAAGAATGGCATCAGCCGTTCCTATGGTGGGTCGGGCATCGTCCGCAGAGAGCGGACTGCGCGGCGATAGGAAACCAAGTGAGCGGAAACGCAGTACGTCTGCAGGCGATCAACAACGTCGAGGCGTATGTGCCGCCTGCGATCAGCTTCGACCCCGCCGAGGAACCCGGCGAGATCTTCGCCGCGAACGTCTTCACTCTGGCGGAGATGCGACTGCGACTGCCCAAGTCGGTGTACAAGTCCGTGGTCGCGACGATCGAGAAGGGTGCCAAGCTCGACCCGGCTGTGGCCGACTCGGTCGCCTCGGTCATGAAGGACTGGGCGCTGTCGAAGGGTGCGACGCACTACGCGCATGTGTTCTACCCGATGACCGGGCTGACGGCCGAGAAGCACGACAGCTTCCTCGAGCCGGTGTCCGACGGCCAGACGCTGGCCGAGTTCGCGGGCAAGACGTTGATCCAGGGCGAGCCGGACGCATCGAGTTTCCCGTCAGGCGGGCTGCGGAGCACTTTCGAGGCGCGCGGCTACACCGGCTGGGACGTCACCAGTCCGGCCTACATCCTGGAGAACCCGAACGGCAACACACTGTGCATTCCGACGGTGTTCGTCTCGATGACCGGTGAGGCGCTGGACTACAAGACGCCGCTGTTGCGCAGCCAGCAGGCGATGGGTGCGCAGGCCGAGCGCATCCTGAAGCTGTTCGGTCACGCGAACTTCGACCACATCGTGTCATTCTGCGGTCCCGAGCAGGAGTACTTCCTAATTGACCGGCACTTCTTCCTGGCGCGTCCCGACCTGATCAACGCCGGCCGCACCCTGTTCGGCTCAAAGCCCCCCAAGGGGCAGGAGTTCGACGACCACTACTTCGGTGCCATTCCGGAGCGGGTGCTCGGCTTCATGATGGACACCGAACGGGAGCTGTTCAAGCTCGGCATTCCGGCCAAGACGCGCCACAACGAGGTCGCGCCGGGCCAGTTCGAAATCGCGCCGATGTTCGAGCGGGCCAACATCGCCGCCGACCATCAGCAACTCCTCATGACCACGTTCAAGACCATCGCCAAAAAGCACGGCATGGAGTGCCTCTTCCACGAGAAGCCGTTCGCCGGCGTCAACGGGTCGGGCAAGCACGTCAACTTCTCGATGGGCAACGCGCAGTTCGGCAGTCTGTTGGTGCCCGGTGACACCCCTCATGAGAACGCCCAGTTTCTGGTCTTCTGCGCAGCGGTGATCCGGGCCGTGCACAAGTTCTCCGGCCTGCTGCGCGTGTCGGTGGCCTCGGCCACCAACGACCACCGCCTCGGCGCCAACGAGGCTCCGCCGGCCATCATCTCGATCTTCCTCGGCGATCAGTTGGCCGACGTATTCGAGCAGATCGCCAAGGGCGCGGCCACGTCGTCGAAGGGCAAGGGAACGATGATCATCGGTGTCGATACCCTGCCGCCGCTGCCCACGGAGCCGGGCGACCGCAACCGCACCAGCCCGTTCGCCTTCACCGGCAACCGCTTTGAGTTTCGCGCACCCGGCTCCGGGCAGACCATCAACGTGCCGATGATCATCCTCAATACGATCATGGCCGACTCGCTCGATTACATGGCGACTGTGCTGGAGAAGGCCGTCGACGAGGGCAAGGACTTCGACAAGGCCGTGCAGACGCTGCTGACCGAGATCATCACCGAGCACGGCGCCGTCGTCTTCAACGGTGACGGCTACTCGGAGAACTGGCAACTCGAGGCCGCCGAGCGCGGCTTGCCGAACCTCAAGACCACGCTCGACTCGATTCCGGAGCTGGTCAAGCCGGAAGCGATCGAGGTGTTCGAAAGGTACGGCGTCTTCAACGCGCGCGAGCTGGAGAGCCGCGTCGAGGTGCGCTACGAGATGTACGCCCTTACGGTCGCCGTCGAAGCAAAGCTCACGCTTGAGGTCGG
The DNA here is from genome assembly GCF_025345615.1 of Mycobacterium deserti. Taxonomy (GTDB): domain Bacteria; phylum Actinomycetota; class Actinomycetes; order Mycobacteriales; family Mycobacteriaceae; genus Mycobacterium; species Mycobacterium deserti. The sequence continues at coordinate 534,033 of NZ_JAODWD010000004.1, read as the reverse complement.
CTCCACAGTGATCCTCCCTGCGGCAATGCGCTACCAGACCGAGCTGGCACAGAATGTCGCGACGCTCAAGGCGGCGGGCATGGAGCCGGACACGACGCTGCTCGAAGCGGTCTCGATGCCGATCTCCGACCTGACCGCTGCGCTTTCGACGCTCAAAGCGGCGATGGCCGAGCACGGCGGCGACTCCGCGGCCGAGGAAGCCGCACACGCGCAGCGCCTGTTGCCGTTGATGGATGCGGTGCGGATGGCCGCCGACACACTGGAGGGCGTCGTGGCCGACGACCTGTGGCCGCTGCCCACCTACCAGGAGATGCTCTACATCCTGTGAGACAACTCTGACGACGTCGTCGAGTGTGGGGGTCGTGTCCGCAACATGTGGGCATTGGTGACCCGCGCCCCCACACTCGGCGGCTACTGCGGCAGGGCCACCCACGCAGCGTCGGCGCCATGCGACGCGATTGTCGCTTCAACGAACTGGACGCCCCTGAGGCCGTCCACCCCGGTGGGGATCGACAATTCGCGCTGCCGCCCGGTGCGCAGGATCTCGGAAAGATCGGTGTAGAAGTTGGCGAACGCTTCGAGGAAGCCCTCCGGGTGGCCCAGCCCGACGCGGGTGAGGCGTGCGGCGTCGTCGGACAGCGTGGACATGCCGTGCGCCAGGATGGTGACGCCGCCGTCGGGGTGGCGGACGGTCAGGTGCTGGGGGTCCTCGTGGTGCCACTGAATGCTCGCGTCGTCGCCGAATACCCGGATCCGGAGCCCGTGTTCCTGCCCAGTGGCGGCCATCGTGGCCCACACAGTGGCCGGAGCGCCGTTGGACATCGTGAGCCGGACGGTCGCGTTGTCGAACACGGGCCTGCCTTCGACGAGGATGCTGAGCTCTGCCGAGATGCGGGTGGCCTCCATGCCGGTGATGTAGCGCAGTAGGTGGTAGGCGTGGGTACCGACATCGGCGACGGCAGTGGCGACGCCACCCTTGGCAGGGTCCATGCGCCACTGATCGACCGGAGCCGAGGCCCAGCCGGAGGCGTGCTCGGCGGCGACGAACCGCACCCGGCCGAGTTCGCCGTCACGGACCATGCGGGCCGCGTGGCGCACCATCGCGTATGCCGAGTAGATGTGGGGGACCGCGAGGAACGTTCCGTTGGCCTCGGCCAGCGCGACCAGTTCCGCCGCCGACGCCGAATCGTTGGTCAGCGGCTTCTCGCACACCACCGCCACGCCTTTCTCGAGGAACGCGGCGGCGATCTCGAAGTGCGAATCGTTGGGTGTGACGACCGCGACCAGGTCGAGCTCGTGCGCCTGTTCGGCCATCTGCCGGTAGTCGGCGTAGGACCGCTCGACACCCAGGGTGTCGGCGAAGTCGCGTGACGTGGCTTCGTCTCGGCTGAAAACACCTGCTGTCAGGGCGTATTGGTTGTCCAGCCACATTGCGTGGCGGTGCGCCGTGCCGATCATCGCGCCCGGCCCGCCGCCGACCATTCCCGCCTTCAGTCGCCGATCCGTCATCCCCCCAGTCTGCGCGAGCGTGCTTGTCCACATGCAGACACGCCCGCTATCGGTGCGCACTGCGTGCACGCGCGCCAAGGTCCTCCCTACGGAAGTTGAAAGAACAACCGCCTGACGGGGGGTAGGCGACCGCCTAACGCGACACCCCTAAACCCCAGTTTCGAGGGGAGGCACGTTGATCCGTCCGGGGCAATCATCCGATGGAGCGCCAGCCGCTGATGTTGGGATCGGTATCGGTGCGAGTGCGATGTCATTTCCCATGACCGTCGCGGTGAGCGGCGCCCGAAAGAATGGACCCACGTGATGACCACGATGAACGCTACGAAGCTTGCGCTGATCGCAACAGCGACGACCGTGGCATCTCTTGCGCTGCCGGCAACCGCTCACGCCGAGCCCAGTCAGATGTTCCAGTTCGTTTCACCGTCGGGAAACATCGCCTGCGAGATGGACGAACACTTCGACGGCACGGCAGAGGCGTGGTGCAAGATCCGGGACCACAGCTGGGCTGCACCGACGGACACGATCTGTCCTGTAGCCAACGTGACCGGAGCCATCGGTGAACCGGCCGATGACTTCCAGCTTCGCCAGGGCAGGGCCGCGTGCACGGGCTTTGTGATGAATCAGATCTTCTTCTCTGGTCCATATCTGCCGGGCACGTTGGCCTATGGGCAGACCCACACCGTCGGCCCTATCACCTGCGCCAGCGAGCCTTCCGGGGTGACGTGCTCCGACTCCAGTACCGGTCATCTCTTCCGAGTGTCGCAAGAGTCTTACCAGCTCGGCTGATCATGTCGTGCCACCGACGCCGCACGCGCGATCTAGGGTGATTTCATGACCGCGGCGATCGGATTTCTCGGGTCCATCTCGATCGACTGTCCCGACCCGGACGCGCTGGCGCCGTTCTACCGGGGCCTGTTGGGGCTCGATGAAGCGTTCGCGACGCCCGACCGCGGCGTGGTGTCGCTCTCCGGGGCGGGACCGATGGTGACGCTGATGCGGGTCGATGAGTACGTCGCGCCGTCGTGGCCCAACGGTCCGCAGAAGCAGCAGATGCATCTCGACGTCGGCGTCGACGATCTGGACACTGCGGTGGCAGCGGCGATCGAACTGGGCGCTGCCGAGGCCGCGCACCAGACTGCACCGGACCGGTGGCGGGTCCTGCTCGACCCCGTCGGCCATCCGTTCTGTCTGAGCACGGTGCGCCCCGACTAGCGCACCGTCACTTATTCTGCGGGAAGCCGAGTTCGAGGCCGCCGTGGCTGGGATCGAGCCATCGGCTGGTGATCGCCTTGCCGCGGGTGAAGAACTGCACGCCGTCCATACCGTGCGCGTGGGTGTCGCCGAACAGCGAGGCCTTCCAGCCGCCGAAGCTGTAGTAGGCCATGGGCACCGGGATCGGCACGTTGATGCCGACCATGCCGACCTCCACCTCGTTCTGGAACCTGCGCGCTGCGCCGCCGTCGTTGGTGAAGATTGCGGTGCCGTTGCCGTAGGGGTTGTCGTTGATCAGTTGCAGTGCGTCGTCGTAGGACTCGACGCGCACAACCGACAGGACGGGGCCGAAGATCTCGTCTGTGTAGACGCTCATCTCGGGGGTGACGTGATCGATCAGCGTGGGGCCCAACCAGAACCCGTCGGCGCCGCCGTCGGGCGTCACCTCGCGGCCGTCGACGATGATCTTTGCGCCGTCGGCCTCGCCGGCGTCGATGTAGGACGCGACCTTGTCGCGGTGGGCCTTGGTCACCAGCGGGCCCATGTCGGAGTTCTTGGCGCCGTCGCCGGTCCTGATGGTGCGGGCGCGTTCGGCGATCTTGGCGACCAGGTCGTCGGCGACCGGTCCGACTGCCACACACGCCGAGATCGCCATGCAGCGCTCGCCCGCCGAACCGAATCCGGCGTTGACCATGGCGTCGGCCGCCAGGTCGAGGTCCGCGTCGGGAAGGACCACCGCGTGGTTCTTGGCACCGCCCAACGCCTGCACGCGTTTACCGGCGGCGGTGCCGGTGGCATAGACGTACTGCGCGATCGGGGTGGACCCGACGAACGACACCGACTTGATGGCTTTGTTCGTGAGTATTTCGTCGACGGCGGTCTTGTCGCCCTGCAGCACGTTGAACACCCCTGGCGGAAGGCCGGCTTCGGCCCACAGTTCGGCCATCCAGATCGACGCCGACGGGTCCTTCTCGCTGGGTTTGAGCACCACGGTGTTGCCCGCGGCGATCGCGATGGGGAAGAACCACATCGGCACCATGGCCGGGAAGTTGAACGGGCTGATGATGCCGACCGGTCCCAGCGGCTGGCGGATCGAGTAGACGTCGACCTTCGTCGAGGCGTTCTCGGTGAAACCGCCCTTCAGCAGATGCGGGATGCCGCAGGCGAACTCGACGACCTCCTGGCCGCGGCTGACCTCCCCGAGCGCGTCGGAGACGACCTTGCCGTGCTCGCTGGTGATGATCTCGGCAAGTTCGCCCTTGCGCGCGTTGAGTAGTTCACGGAAGTTGAACAGCACCGCGCTGCGCTTCGCTAGTGAGGTGTCGCGCCAGGCGGGAAAGGCCGCGGCCGCGGCGTCGATGACGACTCGGGCATCCTCGACCGTCGCCAGTGTCACCTCGCCGGTGATCTCGCCGGTAGCCGGGTTCGTCACGGGCTGCGTCGTCTCGTTGCTGCCGGAGAAAGTCGTGTTGTTGACCCAGTGGGTGATGCTCGTGCTCATCGCTGCTTTCCGTGCTTTGAGAGGTATTCGGTCATGGTCTTGAGTTGGTAGCGGGACACGTCGTGCGCGGCCTCGTCCTCGGCGAACACCGAGGACACCATCACGGTGTCTTCGCGGTCGTAGAAGCCGAGCGCGGCGAGACCGCCGAAGAATTCGTCCCAGTTGACGTCGCCGTCGCCGATCTTGAGGTGCTGGTGCACCCGGGCCGAATTGCCTGGGGGATTGGTGATGTAGCGCAGACCATGGCTGCGGTGATGGTCCATCGTGTCCGCGACGTGGACCAGGCGCAGCTTGTCGCCCGCGGCCCGCATGATCTCGATCATGTTGCCACCCATGTGATACGTGTGGCAGGCGACGTACACCATCCCGACGTTCGGTGAGTTGAGGCCGCGGATGATGCGCAGCGCCTCAAGGCCATCCTCGACGAAATCGTCTGGATGCGGGTCGATCCGGACGTCGATTCCCTCGCGCTCGAAGATCGGCAGCAGCTCCTCCATCGAGCGGAAGAAGGCCCGCTCGGACTCCTCGGGCATTTCCGGCCGGCCGGAGAATTCGGTGTTGATCACATTGACGCCGAGGTCGACGGTGATCTGGACGACGCGTTTCCAGTTGCGCACGGCGGCTTCGCGCGCATCCTCGTCGGGTCCCGACCATCGCAGCACCGGCAGGACGGACGCGATGCCAACGCCGGCCTCGGAACAGGCTTTGCGGAACTCGGCGACCAGGTCGTCGTCGGCCCTCGGGTGGTTGTAGAACGGGATGAAGTCCCGATGCGGGGTGAGCTGGAGGTACTCGTAGCCGAGTTCGGCCACCAGCGAGGGGAATTCGAGAAGGTCATGGCTGTGGTGAAAAGGTGTCGGATCCAACGCGATCTTCATGATCCGATCCTTGTTGCGAGTTCGACGGCGACTGGCGCGCCGCTCTCCAGTGACTGCACACCCGCCTCGCACACTGCCGCGGCCGCGTAGCCGTCCCATGCGGTCGGTCCGTCGACGTTCGCTCCGGATCGCACCGCGTCGACCCAACGCTGCACCTCGGTGTCGTATGCCTGGCCGAACCGTTCCTTGAAGCTCGGCGTGATCTGGCCGCCCCAGGTACCCGGGAAGCTCCTCCGTACCAGGCCGACATCCAACCCGATCATCGCGCTGCCCCGCTCGCCGACGACCTCGGTGCGCACCTCGTAGGCGACGCCGGTCGTGACGAACACCTCGACGTCGACATGCTTGCCCGACTGCGTTCTGAAGATCGCGATCTGGGGGTCCTGCAATCCCCGCGGCGCGACGGAATTGGCTGCCGGGCAGATGATCTGCACCGAAGCGATCTCCTCACCGAAGAGGAACCGTGTCACGTCGACCTCGTGGACTAGCGAGTCCTTGACGATCATGGAGCTGTCGAAATTCGGCGGCACGGAAGGATTGCGATGCGCGCAGTGCATCACCAAGGGCGCTCCGAGTTCACCCGCGTCCAGCAGTGCCTTCAACTGGGCGTACTCGTGGTCGAAACGACGCATGAAGCCGACTTGAATGAGTTTGTGCCCGAGTTCGACTTCCCGTTTGACGACCTCCAAAGACGTTGCCACGTCGGTCGTCAGGGGTTTCTCACACAGCACCGGCTTGCGGTGTTCGAGGCAGGCCAGCAACTGCTTCTCATGCGTGGGCCCGGGCGTGGCCAACAGCACGGCGTCGACGTCGGAGTCGGCGATCGCGTCGAGTGGGTCACCGATGACGCGGCAACCGGGAACCGTCGCCGCGACCCGCTCGGCCTTCTCGGCCAGGTAGTCGTTAACGACGGAGACCCGAGCGCCCGCGATTCTCGAGGTGATCCGGGCGACGTGATCGGCGCCCATCATTCCGACGCCCAGAACGGCAATACGTAGATCGGACATGTTGGTTCGTTCCTGACTAGTTGAAACGGACTGACGAGATCCCGCACGTTCCGAGGTAAGAGCGGGTGCGCTGCGCGATCGGCAGCGGCGCATCGACGGCACACGGATACATGTCCTGCTCGACGATCGCGAATACGTCGACACCGAGCTTGTCGATCTCCGCCAACAGCGGTGGTATCTCCGGAATGCCCAGTGGCGGTTCGATCATCGCGCCGAGCTTGACCGCCTCACCGAACGGCAAGTCCTCCGCCTCGACCTTGGCCCGTACTTCAGGATCGACCTGCTTGAGGTGCAGGTAACCGATGCGCTCGGGTGCCCGCCGAATGATCGCGATGTTGTCGCCGCCGCAGTAGCTGATGTGACCGGTGTCGAGGCACAGATTGACGAATGCGCCGTCGGTGCCATCGAGGAAGCGGTACACGTTCTCTTCGGTGTCGACGTGACTGTCGGCGTGTGGATGGTATTGCGCTCGCACACCGTACTTCTCGAACATTGCTTTGCCGAGCGCGTTCATGCCCTCGGTCTTTCTGCGCCACTGCTCGGCCGTCAGCCTGCGGTTCTCGAGGACTGCCCCGGTAGACGGATCGCGCCACATCTCGGGGATGACGACGACGTGCTTGCCGCCGACGGCCGCGGTCAGCTTGGCGACGTCCTCGATCTGGGTCCACACCGCATCCCACGAGTCCTCCTGATGCAGGTGCTCGAAGACGGTGCCTGCCGACAGCTTCAGGTCACGCTTGGCGAGCTCGTCGGCGAGCTGCTCTGGATCGGTGGGTAGGTAGCCGAACGGGCCGAGCTCGATCCACTCGTAGCCGGAGGCGGCGACCTCGTCGAGGAATCGGGTGTACGGCGTCTGGCCGGGGTCGTCAGGGAACCAGACCCCCCACGAGTCGGGTGCAGATCCAACAAGGATGGTGCTCAAGACAATTCGTCCTATCGGTCTGATGGGTTGATCAGGGGACGCTGGATCTTCTTCCACTCGGCGTACGTCTCGTACGCCTCGCGGGTGGAACTCAGCGTGGACACTTCACTCACCGGCACGTCCCACCAGGACTGGCTGTCGGGTGCGGAGATCATGGGGTCGGTCTCGACATGAATGACCGTGGTGTGGTCATTGCCCTTCGCAACCTTCACGGCGTCAGCGAACTCGGCGCCGGTGGTGACGCGGATGACCTCCGCGCCCAGGCTGGCTGCGTTGGCGGCGAGATCGATCGGCAGTTTCGGGCCGTCCAGCCGGCCGTCGGCGGTGCGATAGCGATAGGCCGTGCCGAACCGTTGCGAACCGAGCGATTCCGACAGCGAACCGATGGATGCGAAGCCGTGGTTCTGCACCAACACCACAATCACCTTGATGCCTTCCTGCACCGCGGTGACCAGTTCGGTCGCCATCATCAGGTAGGAACCGTCACCCACCATGACGAAGACGTCGCGGCTTGGATCGGCCATCCGCACACCGATACCACCGGCGACCTCGTAGCCCATGCACGAATATCCGTACTCGACGTGGTACCCCTTGGCGTCGCGGGTCCGCCACAGCTTGTGCAGATCGCCCGGCATCGAGCCGGCTGCGCACACCACCACATCGCGCGGATCCGACAGCGTGTTGGTCAAGCCGATGACCTGATTCTGATTGAGCGCGGTGCCGTCATCGGTCACGCGATAGACCGACGACACGGTGTCGTCCCATTCGCGCACCAGTTCCGTTGCCCGCGTGCGATAGTTCGCTTCGACAGCGTGGCCGCTCAACGAGGCCGACAGGGCCTCGAGCGTCTCCCGCGCGTCGGCGACGACCGATAGCCCGCCCTGCTTCACCGAGTCGAACGACGCCACGTTGATGTTGACGAACCGGACGTCAGGGCCGTTGAACGCGGTACGCGACGCGGTGGTGAAGTCGCTGTAGCGGGTGCCGATGCCGATCACGACGTCGGCCTCTGTCGCAAGCGCGTTGGCGGCGGTGCTGCCCGTCGAGCCGATGGCACCTACCGCTTGGGGATGGTCGTAGGGCAGAGACCCCTTGCCCGCCTGCGTCTCAGCGACAGGTACGCCGGTCCGCTCGGCGAAGGCAGCCAACGCGTCGGTGGCGCCCGAGTAGACGACGCCGCCGCCCGCCACCATCAGCGGTCGTTTAGCCGAGCGGATCACGTCCACGGCGCGCGCGACAACCGAAGGCTCGGGAAGTGGGCGGGCGATGTGCCAGGTCCGTTCGGCGAACAGCGATTCGGGCCAGTCGAACGCCTCGGCCTGGACATCCTGGGGGAGGGCTATCGTCGCCGCGCCGGTCTCCACCGGATCGGTGAGCACCCGCATCGCGCCCAGCAGCGCCGAGGGCAGCTGCTCGGGTCGCCATACCCTGTCGAAGAATCGCGACAGCGGCTTGAACGCGTCGTTGACCGTCATCTCGCCGTCATACGGCTGTTCGAGTTGCTGCAGGACCGGCGCACTGGCGCGCGTCGCGAACGTGTCGGAAGGGAGCAGCAGCACGGGAAGCCGGTTGATAGTGGCGAGTGCGGCTCCGGTGAGCATGTTCGTCGAGCCGGGTCCGATGCTTGCCGTCACCGCCCACGCCTGCAGGCGGTTCTTGTGCCGGGCATAGGCCGCCGCGGTATGTACCATCGCCTGTTCGTTGCGGCCCAACACATAACGAAGCAGCGGTGCCGCGTCGGCCTCGGCAGCTTCGACCTCGTCCTGCAGGAGCGCTTGTCCGACGCCGGCCACGTTGCCGTGACCGAAGATGCCGAAGCAGCCGGCGAAGAACTTGCCCCGTTCGCCGTCGCGCTCGACATACTGGTTGGCCAAGAACCGTACCGTCGCCTGCGCGACGGTCAGGCGAACGGTCGGTTCGACGTCAGGTGTCTTGGCCGAGGTCATATCAGCTTTGGAAACCACGTTCCGCTCCTCGTGAATGCAGTGGCAGACGGGGGTCGACGTCCTGGTTCTCCCAGGTGCCGCGCAGCCAGGCGTGTTCGGGATCGTCGACGATCTTCCACGCACGTTCGTCCCCAGGTCCGGCCATCACGTTCAGGTAGTACATGTGGTAGCCGGGCGCGGCGACAGACGGCCCGTGGAAGCCGTGGGGGACCAGCACCACGTCACCGCTGCGGACCTCTTCGAGCACCTCGATGGGACGTGCAGGGGTGCCGTAAACCCGGTGGTAGCCGAATCCGCGTGACCCGCCCGGTCCGTCGTCGATCTCGAAGTAGTAGATCTCCTCGAGCGCGGACTCGACCGCTGACTGCTCGTCATGCTTGTGCGCCGGGTAACTCGACCAGTTGCCGCCCGGCGTGATCACCTCGCACGCGATCAGCGAGTCGGCCTCGAACACTCCTGCAGTGCCGAAGTTGTGCACCTGTCTGCTGCAGTTGCCGGTGCCACGCAGTTCGACAGGCACGTCGGCCGCGGCCACGCGACGGTTCGGCAGCTGTCGCTTCGCGCGCGCCGCGCAGATCGCGATGCGGCCCTCGCCGGTGAGTGTGTAGGAGTTCTGCACGCCGATGTAGACCATATCGGCGGGCCCGTCGAAAACCGAAGCGCGCGAGGACAGTTCAAACACATCCCCGCCGGTTTCCACCGTGCCGCCGCCGGCCAGGGGAAGGATCATCACCTCGGTGTCACCGGTCTGGCGCGCGACGCTCTGGCCGCTGCCAAGCTCGACCACCGCAAGGCTGGCCTCCGACCATCCCGCCGACTCGGGGGTGATGTCGACGGTGTACGGGGCAGCCGCGCTGCCTGCGGGGATGTAGTACTTGCTGAACAAGTTTCACCTCACCATCGCTACGGCGGTCGCTACCGCGGAACTGACGTCGTCATCGGCCGGGTAGAGCAGCGTGCGCCCGACAATGAGCCCGCGCACCGATGGCAGTGCAAGTGCCTTCTCCCAACTGGCGAAGGCCTCGTCGGGATCGGCCGGATCGCCACCCAGCAAGAGTGTCGGGAGGGTCGTCGCGGCCATCACGCGATCCATCTCCTCGACCACCGGCAGCTTCAGCCAGGTGTAGGCCGACGTCGACCCGAGTCCCTGGCCGATGTGGATCGACTTGATCACCGCGTCGGGAGACAGGTCGTTGGTCGCCTTGCCGTCGACCCGCCTGGACATGAACGGCTCCACCATCGCGATCAGACCGTTGTCGGCCAGTTCATCGACGGCCCGTGCGCAGGCGGTCATGGTCGAAACGGTGGCAGGGTCGTCGAGATCGATGCGACACAGCATCTTTCCGCCGTTCATCTTCGCCGCGGCGGTCGACTTGGGAGTGGCCGCCGTCATCCGGTCGTCGAGTTCGAACGAGGCGCCCGCCAGTCCACCGCGGTTGAACGAAGAGAACACCACTTTGTCGTCGAGTGCGCCGAGCAGCAGCAGGTCGTCGAGGATGTCGGAGGTGGCCAGGACGCCGTCAACACCCGGGTCGGCCAGCGCGGCGCGCAACCGGTCGAGCAGATCGGTGCGGCTGTTCATCGCCGTCGGGCGACCGCCGACGGCGAGCGCCCCGCGTGCCGGATGGTCAGCCGCGACGATCATCAGGCGTCCGTCGCCGCGTACCACCGGGCGCGTGATGCGGCGCTGCCACGCCTTGGCGATGGCGCCGGGATCGGTGGCGCGCAGGCTGGTCACGGCCGCGTAATCCGTGCACAGCGCGCTAGACATTGACAGCCTCCACAGCGGTCTGTTCGGCGAGCGCGGCCACTTCTTCAGCGGTGGGCATGGCCGTTGAGCATTCGAGTCGCGAGGCGACAATGGCGCCTGCGGCGTTGGCGTAGCGAAGTGTCCGCTCCAGCGGCCAGTCGTGCAGAAGCCCGCGACAAAGGCTGCCGCCGAACGCATCTCCGGCGCCCAGGCCGTTGAGCACGTCGACCTCGTTGGGCGCCACGGTCACCGCGCTGTGCCGGGTCTTGCCGAGCACGCCGCGCGGGCCCTGCTTGACGATCGCCAGTTCGACGCCGAAGTCGAGCAGGGCGTCGGCGGCCTTGCGCGGGTCGGACTCGCCAACGGCGATCTCGCACTCCTCGCGGTTGCCGACGGCCACGGTGACGTGGCGCAGGGCGCGCTGCACCTGTTCGGTCGCGGCGGCCGGCGATGCCCAGAACATGGGACGGTAGTCGAGGTCCAGTACTGTCAGCGGCCGACGATCGCGGGCATCCCAAGCCGTAAAATGCGCGCTGCGACTTGGCTCTTCGGCAAGACCGGTAACAGTCGACCAGTACAGCCGAGCAGAGCGCACGGCGTCGGTGTCGATCTCCTCAGGCCGGATCTGCAGGTCCGGGGCGCTGGGACGACGATAGAAGTAGAGGGGGAAGTTGTCGGGCGGAAAGATCTCGCAGAATGTCACCGGGGTGGGGTACTCGCCGTGCGTCGTCACGAATCCACTGTCGACACCTAATTCGGCCAGTTCCTTGCGGACATAGCGGCCGAACGGGTCGTCGCCGACACCTGAGATCAGTGCGGTGCGCGCACCCAAACGCGCTGCGGCCACAGCGACATTGGCGGCACTGCCGCCAAGAAATTTGCCGAAGGTCTCGACCTCCTCCAAGCCGACACCGGTCTGTAGTGGGTAGATGTCGACGCCACATCGCCCGATGGCGAGTACGTCGAAAGGCTGGGTGGTCATCAAGATCTCCGCGAAGTTGGGAACGACTGCTACGACTGTGCCCGCCACCACTCAGATATGTCAATAGTTTGTCCTGACATTCTAACCTTTGACACCGCGATGCTACGATGCAGCTAAGGTTCGACTGGCCCGCCCCGAGATCGGAGACAACGTGCCTTTGACGGTGGAGCTCGACAGGTCAAGCCCTGTTCCCCTCTACTATCAGCTCGCCCAGGCGATCGAAGCTGCGATCCGCGATGGCGAACTCGTGCCCGGTGACCGCTTCGAAAACGAGCTCGCGTTGGCCAAGCGGCTGACGCTTTCCAGACCCACCACCCGCCGAGCGATTCAAGAACTCGTCGATAAAGGGCTGCTGGTGCGCAAGCGTGGTGTCGGCACCCAGGTCGTACAGAATCCGGTACACCGCCGCGTCGAATTGACCAGTCTCTTCGACGATCTCGCGCGGGCGGGACAGGAGCCATCCACCCAACTTCTCGATTACCGGGTTGGTACGCCCGACGAAGAGGTAGCTCGCGAGCTGTCGATTGCCACGGACCGCGAGGTGGTGGCGATCCAACGATTGCGATGTGCCAACGGTGAGCCGCTGGCGGTGATGATCAATCATCTCCCCAAGGAGATTGCGCCCGAGCCGGACGAGCTTGAGATGAATGGCCTGTACCAGTCGCTGCGATCGCGAGGTGTGCACATCCGGTTGGCACGGCAGCGCATCGGCGCGAAGGGTGCGACCCGAAACGAAGCGCGGTTGCTCGGCGAGAAGGTCAACGCGCCGCTGCTCACGATGGCTCGCACGGCGTTCGACGACTCGGGCGCGGCGGTTGAGTTCGGTACACACTGTTACCGTGCCTCGCGGTACTACTTCGACACCACGCTCGTCGACCGATAGGTCGGCGCTGCGGTGGTCCGCGGATCACAAGGCTCGGTCGAAGCACGACGTCGGTTTTCACGTCGTCGACACCCTCGAGCATCGCCACCGCCAACTGGACCGCGTGTCGCGCCAGCGCGGCCGCTCCTGGTGAACTGTGGTCACGTCGATCCGCGGATTGTCCGACAGGCGGGCGTCGTCGTAGCCCATCAGTGAGCGCTCACCCGGTATCTCAACACCCGCCCGGGTGAATACGTCGAGCAGTCCGAGTGCGCATCTATCGCTGCTTGCGAGCACGGCTGTCGGAAGCGAGGTGCTCTTGAGTATCTCGCGAGCCGCGGCAGCGCCGGCTGCCTCGTTGTGAGCGCCGGGTACGGCGTTGTCTTCGGTGAGTATCTTGTGACGCCGCATGGCCCCGAAGAGTTGGTGAGGCACGTGTGTGTGGCTTCTGCTGTCGGAAATCTTCCCGCTCAGTATCCGCGGGTTCGCCATGGGCATCGCAGTCTTCGTGCTGTGGTGCACCAACGCGATCATCTTGTTCGCGTTCCCGGTGCTGAACTCGGCGCTCGGATCGACGGGCACCTTCCTCTCTTTGTGGCCGTCAACGTCGGTTCGTGGGTGTTCGTCCGCCGACGGTGCCCGAGACCAAGGGCACCACGCTCGAGGAACTGGAGGACCGGTCGAGGCCGAGGGTTTGGAGCGCGAGGCGGCGAACGCCTGACTAGTCGAGTGTGAAAGCCGCCCTGAACGACGAGAGGGCGGCTTCACTGTGTTCGGGACCGCCGGAAGCCCATGCCTCCATGCCGACGGTCCCGGTGAACCCGATGTCGCGCAACACCTTTGCGATGGCGGGGTAGTTGATCTCGCCGGTGCCCGGCTCACAGCGGCCGGGGACGTCGGCCACCTGGATCTCGCCGATCGCATCGCCGCACCGGCGTATCAAATCGATGAGGTTTCCCTCGCCGATCTGCGCGTGGTACAGGTCGAGCATCATCCGCACGTTCGGATGGCCCACACCTTCGACCAACGCCAGCGTGTCCTTGGCCCGGGCCAGCGGGACTCCGGGGTGATCGACGATCGTGTTGAGGTTCTCTAGGCAGAACGTCACACCGGCAGCGGCCCCGAGTTCGCCGATACGCTCGAGCGTCCGAATTGCAGTCACCCACATCTGACCGGTCGAGCGCAGTCGGGGGCGTGCGGCCTGACCGTCGACGAGCTCGGCGGTGTGGAGATTGAGTCGTGAAACCCCCAGTGTCTCAGCGGCCTTGATCGACAGCTCCGCTGTTCGTACCACCTGCTCCGCGGTGTCGGGATCGACGAGGTCTCCCATCAGGTATCCCGTCATCGACGAGAATCGGGCGCCGGTCGCGGCCAGCGCCTCCAGGTCCTTGTCATGCCAGCTCCAGATCTCCACCGCGAAGTCCATGCCGGCTATCCGGCGCACGCGTTCAACGATCGGCAGGTGTGTGAACACCATCTCGGAGCACACCGCGAGCTCAAACCCGTTCACGCACACCTCCACCACCTCACCAGGTGGGACGGACTCTAGCATTTGATATGCAGTCCTAATGTCCGAACAAAGTGTTGACTTTCCGGTGTGAGGCGTATTACATCGACTCCTGAGCGTGCTGCGTCGCACGCGCAGAGCGGAGGAATGATGAAGTTCAGTCGGCTCGCGGCGGTTGCCGGGGCGAGCGCGCTCGTGCTCGGGATCGCGTCGTGCTCTTCGACCGGGGGCAAGCCCCGTGAGACGGGTGGCGGCATGGGTGCCGGTACCGCTGACACCCCGCGCGCGGTCGTCGCGATGATCACTCACGAAGTACCGGGTGACTCGTTCTGGGACCTGATCCGCAAGGGCGCGCAGGCCGCCGCCGACAAGGACAACATCGAGTTGCGATACTCGAACGATCCCGAGGCACCCAATCAAGCGAACCTGGTGCAGACCGCGATTGACAGCAAGGTCAACGCGATCGCCTTGACGCTGGCCAAACCGGATGCGATGGCACCTGCGGTGAAAGCCGCGTTGGACGCGGGCATCCCAGTCGTCGCGTTCAATTCGGGATTTGACGACTGGAAGACCATGGGCGTGCAGGAGTACTTCGGCCAGGACGAGAAATTGGCCGGGATCTCGGCGGGTGAGCGTCTGCAGAAGGACGGCGCGAAGAAGGTCGTCTGCGTCATCCAGGAGCAGGGTCAGGTGGCGCTCGAATCGCGGTGCGCCGGTGTCCGTCAGGGCTTCAAAGGTCAGTCCGAGATTCTGAACGTCAACAGCAAGGACATGCCGTCGGTGGAGTCGACGATCACCGCCAAACTCCAGCAGGATCCGTCCATCGACCATGTCGTCGCCCTCGGTGCGCCCATCGCGTTGGCTGCCGTTCAGTCGGTCAGCAACGCAGGAAGCGACGCGGAGGTGGTCACCTTCGACACCAATGCCGCGCTCGTCGACGCGATCAAAGCCGGCGATGTGAAGTGGGCGGTGGACCAGCAGCCGTTTCTCCAGGGCTATCTGGCCATCGACTCGCTGTGGCTGTACCTGAACAACAAGAACCTGATCGGCGGCGGCCAAGCCACCTTGACCGGTCCGTCGTTCATCGACGACACCAACATCGATTCGGTCGCCGAACTGGCCAAGGCCGGGACCCGTTAGCCCGCGGCGGAAGAGAGCACAACATGAGTACACAGACCGGCCTGGACATCGGCGGCCACAAGATTGTCCGCGACGAACGCGTCAAGGAACGAAACCGGGCGCAGCGGCTGCTGATCCGGCCCGAAATGGGTGCGGCGATCGGCGCGGTGTGCATCTTCGTCTTCTTCCTCGTCGTCGCCCCGCCGTTCAGGACGCCGGAGGCCCTGGCCACCGTGCTGTACGCGAGCTCGACCATCGGGATCATGGCGTGTGCTGTCGCTTTGTTGATGATCGGGGGTGAATTCGACCTGTCGTCGGGCGTGGCCGTGACCACGAGTTCACTAGCCGCCTCGATGCTGGCGTACAACTTGCATTTGAACCTCTGGGCCGGCGCCGCGCTGGCGTTGATAGTCGCGCTGGCGGTCGGCTTCTTGAACGGCTACCTGGTGATGAAGACCAAGATCCCCAGCTTCTTGATCACCCTCGGCACTCTGCTGATGCTCACCGGTATCAATCTCGCAGGCACGAAGTTGATTTCAGGCCAGGTTGCCACACCGAGCGTCAATGACATGCAAGGCTGGGACTCCGCGCAGACGGTATTCGCGTCGTCTTGGCCCATCTTCGGCGTCGAGGTGCGCATCACGGTCTTCTGGTGGCTGTTGTTCACCGCTGCCGCCACTTACGTGTTGTTCAAGACACGCATCGGCAACTGGATCTTCGCCGTCGGTGGTGATCAGGAAAGCGCACGCGCTGTAGGTGTTCCGGTCACCATGGTGAAGGTCGGGCTGTTCATGTTCGTCGGCTTCGCGGCGTGGTTCGCCGGAATGCACCTGCTGTTCACGTTCAACACCGTGCAGTCGGGCCAGGGCGTCGGGAACGAGTTCATCTACATCATCGCGGCTGTCATCGGCGGATGCCTGCTCACCGGCGGATACGGCACGGCGATCGGCGCCGCCATCGGCGCGTTCATTTTCGGTATGGCGCAGCAGGGAATCGTCTACGCCGGCTGGAATCCCGATTGGTTCAAGTTCTTCATGGGCGTGATGCTGCTCTTCGCGGTGATCGCCAACAACGCATTCCGCAACTACGCCGCGAAGAGGTGACCCGTGACCGCAACAGTTGACCCGGCCGTTGACGAGGCTCCGTCCGGCGGCCGAGTGCCGCTCGTCGAGTTGAAGAGCATTGGCAAGACCTACGGCAACATCACTGCGCTGAGCGACATCTCGCTGCGTGTCCATGCGGGTGAGGTGACCGGCATCCTCGGTGACAACGGGGCAGGCAAGTCGACGTTGATCAAGATCATCGCCGGCTATCATCCGCCGACGGACGGTGAATTGCTCGTGGATGGTGAGCCGACCCGGTTCACCTCGCCCAAAGATGCGTTGAGCAAGGGCATCGCGACGGTGTATCAGAACCTGGCCGTCGTGCCGTTGATGCCGGTGTGGCGCAACTTCTTTCTCGGCCAGGAGATTCGGAAGAAGACGTTTCCATTCTCGTTGGACTCCAACGCGATGCGCGCCACCACCCTGACGGAATTGTCGAAGATGGGCATCGACCTGCCCGACGTCGACGTGCCGATCGGCTCATTGTCGGGCGGCCAGAAGCAGTGCGTGGCCATCGCTCGGGCGGTGTTCTTCGGCGCCCGTGTGCTCATCCTCGACGAGCCGACGGCCGCACTGGGCGTCAAGCAGTCGGGAGTGGTGCTCAAATACATCACCGCGGCCAAAGAGGCGGGTTTCGGGGTGGTGTTCATCACGCACAACCCTCACCACGCGCACATGGTGGGTGACCACTTCGTACTGCTCAATCGTGGCCAGCAGAAGCTCGACTGCACATATGACGACATCACGCTGGAGCATTTGACCCAGGAGATGGCCGGCGGCGACGAACTCGAGGCGCTCTCACACGAATTGCGGGGTAACGGTGCGTGAGCCGGCCGGGTCGCGCCGCTTGATTCATTGCGGTCGCGCACACTTGCGCAACTCATCGAGGTAGGCCGTCATCGCGTCGCGGTTGCGCGTCATCGCGTCAATGCGGTCGGTCATGCGGTCCCGTTCGCGGAGCAGGACGGCGATGATTTCCGGCGAGGCGTCGGCGAAGTGTATGTCCCGCGGCGTCTTCAAGCACGGCAGGACCTGCCTGATCACCCGGGTCGGCAAGCCTCCCTCGAGCAGCCCTCGAATTTGGATGACCTGATCCGCGAACGCCTCGGTGTACTCGCGATATCCGTTCGCCGATCGCGCAGGCACGATGAGCCCCTGCTCCTCGTAGTAGCGCAGGAGACGCGTGGAGACGCCTGTCCGGCGCGCCAGTTCGCCGATGCGCATGTGGCCCACCTCACACGGTTGTCTCGTTGACCTTCACATCGGTGTGAAGGTTTCAGCATAGGTCATGGACAGCGATCTCATCACCTACACACCGATAACCGAGCGCCCACAGTTGAATTGGCCCGGCGGCGCCCGCATCGCGTTCTACATCGGCCTCAACGTCGAACACTTCGAAATCGACCGTCCGTCGACCAGCATCCACTCCGACACCGCCCAACTCGTTCCTGATCCGTTGAATTACGGTTGGCGCGACTACGGTGCGCGAGTGGGCATCTGGCGTCTGATCGAGGTGTTCGACAAACATGGAATCAGGCCGAGTGTGTTGCTCAACTCCGATGTCGTGCAACGTTATCCGCAGGTCATAGCGGCGGGATGCGCGCGCGATTGGGCGTGGCTGGCGCACGGTAAGAACAACTCGACACTGCAGTCCGGCATGGGCCGCGACGTCGAGCGCGGTTACCTGCACGACGTCATCGCGACGATCGAGGCCGCCACAGGCCGGCGACCGAAGGGTTGGCTGGGCCCTGCGCTCACCGAGACGTTTCATACACCCGAACTGTTGGCGGAAGCCGGGCTGCAGTACACCTTGGACTGGACCAACGATGACCAGCCCTATGCCCTGAATGTGCCGGGCCTCTTCAGCGTTCCGTACTCCGTCGAACTGAACGACATTCCGCTCTTCGTGGGCAAAAGTCTCGGCGGAGCTCAGTTCAATCAGATCGTCCGCGACCAACTTGATCAGCTGTATGTGGACTCCGAGCACAGCGGACGGGTGATGGCATTGGCGTTGCACCCGTTCGTGACGGGACAGCCCTTCAGGGTCAAGTACTTAGACCAAGCGCTCGAGTATGTCGTCAATCACCCAGGAGTGTGGGTCACGACCGCCGACGAAATCGTCGAACACTACATCCGGACGACAACCACGTGACTCGAGTTCGGCACCAATTCACCAGGTCGACACCGTGGGACAGCGCGCCAGGCAGGTCGGTGTCCGACGGAGACGGCACAATGGGTGCGTGCAGACCGAACCCGATCTGAACCGCCACGCTCCCGTCTGGCGTGACCCGCTGTCGGCAGGATGGCGGGCGCACCGAGGCCTGCTACTTCTGCGCTTGCGCTGGCATGAGCGCCGCGCGCAGACACTGCGCGACGGGCGCTCCTAGCGCGGCGCCATTCCGGCGGCTCGGTAGGCCGCGTCAACGAACGCCATGTTCTCCACCGCGTCAGCGGTGTCCAGCGGTAGCGCAGCGCCGTCGCGCACGTGGGCGGCGAATGCCTCCAGCTGGTAGGTGTACGACGGGCGCGTGCCCAGATGTTCTACCGAGACGCCTGCCGGTGTGCGGATGGTCAGTCGGTCGTCGTCCTGGGGCTTGATGAAGTTGTGCACGACGACATCTCCTCGCGTGCCGACAATTCGGAGGGTGAACGAGTAATCGTCGGCAACCATGGAGTTGGCGCTCAATCCCGTTGCGCCCTCAGGGAACGCGATCTCGACGTCGCACCATGCGTCGATACCCGGGCTCTGTTCCTTGGCGTGCGCGCGGACGATGGACGGATGACCGAACTGCCGCATGACGTGCAGGCCGTAACACCCCAGGTCCATCAACGCTCCACCTGCCATCTCGAGCGACCACCTCGGGTCGTCGGCCTCGGGAGCGGGCATCGCCATCCGCGCCTCGACATGCAGGAGGTCACCTACAGTGCCGTTGCCGGCGAGTTCCAGCGCGCGCCGTGTCGCCGGATGAAACAGGTAGTGGAAGCCTTCCAGCACAGTGACTCCCGCTGCGTCGGCGGCCGCGGCGACCTGCTGCGCTTCGGCGCGGTTACGCGCGAAGGGCTTCTCGGTCAGTACGGGCTTTCCGGCCGCGACCGCGACGAGGTTCCACGGAGCGTGCAGTGCGTTCGCCAGCGGGTTGTAGATGACGTCGACGTCGGGATCGTGAATGACGTCCTCGTAGGTGTGCAGCGCGCGTTCGACACCGTGCGTCTCGGCGAACGCCTCAGCCCGTAGCGGATCGCGGGCGGCGACCGCGACGAGTCGATGCCCGAGTTCGTGCGCGGGTCCGACGATTGCCAACTCCGCGATTCGGGACGCGCCGAGCACGCCGATTCGAAGGGTCATACCGGAGCGTGAATCCCGGCCATGAAGTCCACGCTGGCGCGGACGTCGCGCGCCGGCCCCTCGTCGGTGGGTTCGCCGTCGAGAATCGTGTCCTGCTCCATGACGAACCAGCCGTCGAAACCGTTGCGGCGCAACGCGGTGACAATGCCTGCGATATCGACGTCACCGGAGCCCAACGGTGTGTACATGCCCGCATGGACCGCCTCGGTGTACGTCAGCTCGCCGGCCTGTACGCGGCCGGCCACCGTCGCGTCGACGTCCTTCAAGTGCACATGGGCGATGCGCCCGGGTACGGTTCGGGCCAGCTGTAGCGGGTCGGTGCCGCCGATCAGCAGGTGACCGGTGTCCAGACAGAGCTGCACGCCCGACCCCGCCAGCACACGGTCGACGTCCTCGCGGGTCTCGACCATGGTGCCCACGTGCGGGTGCAGCACGGCGAGCACTCCGCGGTCAGCGGCCATCGCGGCGAGCCGATCCAGGTTGGTCAACAGTGCGGTCCACTGCCGGTCGTCCAGCGTGGGACGCGAGTCGTACCCCTCAGCTCCTGTTGCCGCAGCCATCACAAGAACCTCGGCGCCGCAGGCGATCAGCGCGTCGACGGGACCGGCGATGTCCGTCGCGGGATCGTGCCCGGCGTCGTGCAGCAGCACCGGCGCGAAGACTCCGACGCAGGTGAGTCCGTATGAGTTCAGCAGAGTCGTCAGCGCCGCGGGATTCGACGGCAGAAAACCCTCCGGCCCGAGTTCGGTGGCGGAGAGCCCGAGGTCGCGCATCTCGGCGAGCACGCGCTCAGGGCCGAGTTGATAGCCCCAACCGGGCACCTCGCAGACACCCCACGAAATGGGAGCACCAGCCAGTTTCATCGAGACCTCACTTCGTCGATCCGTACGGGGCCTCCGCGTCGCAGCGACTCGGTGGCGGCTTCGGCCAACCAGGCAACCTCGACCGCGTCGGCCACCGTGCACGCCGGGGCGGCGGCGCCGTTGACGACGTCGACGAACGCGGACAGCTCGGCACGAAACGCCTCGGTGAAGCGGTCCATGAAGAAGTGATGCGCCGGACCGGCCGGAAATTCGTTGTCGGGGTCGACGTTTCGCACCGGTGCGCCCTGGTCCCATCCGGCGACGACCGTGCCGTGGAAGCCGTGGACTTCCAGCCGGCAGTCGTAGCCGTGGCCGTTGTAGCGGGCCGCGGACACCAGTCCGAGCGTGCCGCCGTCGAACTTCACGACCACCGCGGCGGTGTCGACATCGCCGAACTCGGCGAACATCGGGTCGCCCTGCACGCTGCCGGTGGCATAGACCTCGACTGCCTGCTGCCCCGTGATCCATCGGATCACATCGAAATCGTGCACAGCGCAGTCACGGAAGATCCCGCCGGAGCCGGCGATGTACTCCATCGGGGGTGGCGCGGGGTCCATCGTCGTGCTGCGGACGGTGTGCAGCGCGCCCAGCGAGCCGTCGTCGACGGCGCGTTTCGCGGCGGCGAACGCCGCATCGAACCGCCGCTGATACCCGACCTGCACCGGCACGCCGGCGCGCAGGATGACCTCGGCGACCCGGGCGCTTTCGGCCGCGGTCGACGCTATTGGTTTCTCGCAGAAGGTCGGTAGCCCCCGTTCGATCGCGGCCAGCGTCAGCTCGGCATGTGCGGGAGTGGCGGCCGCGACGACCACGCCGTCCACGCCCGAGGCCAGCAGTTCCTCCACTGAGGCCGCCGGCTTCGCACCGTGTTTGACCGCGACTGCCGCCACCAGTTCCGGGCGATCGTCGGTGACCACCAGCCCGTCGATGTTGTCCAGCCCGCAGAGGGTGTCGGTGTGGAAGGCACCGATGCGGCCGAGCCCGATCACGCCGAGGGTGGTCATGGGATTCTCCGTTCGTTCTGGTTGCGCAGCGCGAGATCGAGTTGTTCGGGGCTCAGCTCGTCGGCAAGCGCCGCGAGCACCGTGTCGACCTGACTGGGCGGAGCAAGGCTGCCGATCGGCTGATCGCGGTCCAGGTTGGTCGGGAAGGCGTAACCCTCGGCGGTGGCGACGACGACGTTGACTAGATCGCGATCGGGTCGCCCGGCGGTCTTCATCGCGAGGAGATCTGGATAGACCGCTCGCACCATGGCGGTGCGGTCGAGCGCCTCCATGGCGCGGCCGAACGGCGACGACACCTGCAGCAGGTTCGCGATTCGGCGGATGCCGGCCGAAACGTTCGATCCTGCACCGTGATACAGCGCCGGGTTGAAGAACACCGCATCGCCTTTGGCGAGGGGGAGTTGTACGTGATGGTCGGCGAAGAAGTCGATGAACTCCGGCCGGTTGAAGGCGAGGTAGCCGCCCGCGAACTTCTGCGAATGGGGTAGCAGCATCGTCGGACCGCTGGCCACAGGCATGTCGCAATGGGCCACCGCGCCCTGCAGCGTCAACACCGGCGACGTGCGGTGCACGTGCGCTGGATAGTGCGCCAGATGTTCGTCGGGGACAAAGCCCAGGTGATAGTCGCGATGGGGGACCTGTGGCGCGCTGCCCGGGTTGACGACGTTGACCTGAGAGGTGAGCTGATAGCGCGGGCCCAGCCAGGCCTGCGAGATGACGGCGACGGCGTCGTTGGCGTAGTAGTCGGCGAACACCGCGGGGGAGTGCAGGGCCAGCTTCTGTGCCGCGTTCCAAATCCGATCGTTGGCACCCGGTTCGCCGAAGTGATCACCGGCCGCCGTGTCTTCGGCGCGCTGTCGGTCGATGATCGCGAAGAACGCGGCGCTGGCCCGGTCGACGATGTCTGCGGCGAACGCGCCTTCGACCAGCACCACCCCGGGCCCGTCGGCGAGCGCGCCGATCAGCTCGGTTTGCAGCACGCGTCGGTCGGCGCGCGCGAACCCGTCGGCCGTGTAGAGAAGCACGTTGTCCCGCACGCCCTCGGCGTGTGGGTAGGCCGCGGTATCGGTCTCGCGAAGCACCTCGGCGCGGAAGTCCTCGAGCCGGAGATCAGCCTCGTGTATCCAAGCTCGATTCGCCGAGCTCACGGGTGCCGCCATGTCGTTCAGTCTTGCCGTATCAGTGGCCTCAGGCAACGGCATGAATCCATCAAAAATACCTCACGGCCGACGACGCTCAGGGGCATCGGATCACCGATGCCCCTGAGCCTTAATCGCGCGGACTAGCGAGCAGTCCTGCGGTCCGGCCGGTCAGACGCCACCGTCGTCGCCACCGGCACCGCCGGCTCCGCCGCCGCCTCCGGGGCCGCCCGAGCTGCCCATGCCGCCCGCGCCTGCGGTGCCGCCCTTTCCAGGCTGGCCCGCGGTGCCGTCGCCGCTGGTGCCGCCTGCTCCGCCGACGCCACCGGTGCCACCCTTGCCGCCGTCGCCGTTCTCTCCGGCCGTGCCGGATGTATCACCGCTGCCGGCCGACCCGGCCGTGCCGCCCTTGCCGCCGGTGCCGCCGGTTCCGCCCTGGCCGCCAGTGCCACCTGCGCCGTCGGTTCCGCTGCCGCCGCCACCGGTTCCGGCTGAACCGCCGTTGCCGCCCTCGCCTCCGGCGCCACCAGTGCCGCCCGCGGCGCCGTCGCCGCCGTCGCCGCCGTCGCCGCCTGGCCCGATCTCGGTGTCGCCGCCGTCACCGCCTGCACCGCCGCTGCCGCCAGTCGCTCCGGTACCGCCTTGGCCGCCCTGGCCGCCAGCGCCGCCGTCGCCCCCAACGCCGAGGAACCCGCCGCTGCCGCCCTTCCCGCCGTTACCGCCGGCCGTGCCGGTGCCGCCGGTGACACCGGCCGCACCGTTTCCACCGTTGCCGCCGTTGCCGCCGACGCTGTAGTCGAGACCGGTCGGGTCATCTCCGCCGTCACCGCCCGCGCCGCCGTTGCCGCCGCCGCCGAGGGCGTTACCGCCGTTGCCGCCGTCACTCGCCAAATTGGAGTCCGTCCCATCAGCGCCGGCCCCGCCGATTCCGCCGTTGCCGCCGCCCGTACCGCCCTGACCGCCGTTGCCGCCAGCGGTGCTGCCATCGAACTCGGCCGTGCCGTCGGCGCCTGGACCCCCGTTTTGAACGCCGACGCCGTCGTTGCCGTTGCCGGTCGTGGGATTGGTGCCAGCCGTGTTCATGGTCACTGGGTTCTTGCCGGGGGCGCCGGTGCCGCCATTGCCGCCGGCGCCACCGGACCCGCCCTGGCCGATGCCGAACAGGGCGCCGTTGCCGCCGTCGCCGCCATTCCCCCCGGCGAGGGTGGCATTGCCGTCGGCGCCCTTGCCGCCGTTGCCGCCGTTGCCGTAAAACCATCCGGCGTTGCCGCCCTTGCCGCCATTGGCCCCGGCGGTGGTCGGGCTGAAGCCGTTGCCGCCGCTGCCGGCGAACATTCCGCCGGCGAAGCCGTCCGGATGCGCCGCGGTGCCGTCTGCGCCGTTGCCGATGAACAGATTCAGGACCGGGATCGCCCCGGCCATATCCAGGAACGCTTCGATGTCCGCCGGGTTACCGATGGCGAACGCGTCATTGAGAGCCTGGGAGTTGCCCAGCTGGGCGCAGCCGAACAGGCTGCTGTTGGCGCACGAGAATGAAGCCACAGGCGCGGACTCCTCGGGCAGCGCATGCGCTGCGGGAGCGGCGAGCAACGCCGCTGCGGGTGCGGCGAGCACGATGCCTGCGCCGCTGATCGCGACCGCCGTAGTAGTTACGCGACGATGCGACTTCGATGAACGATGCGAGCCCGGACCTCGCTTGCTTCGATTGGACACCTGAACTTCCCCCTTCAAGAGTTCCTGCCACCGGCAGCTCGAGCGTCCGCCCGCGGCATTGCTGTACGTAGGGCATCGTCGGTCGGCAGCCGCCTCACGGCGTGAGTAGCCGGCTACTCGAAATTTGCAGTGACACCACGCGAATACCGCGTTGGCGGGACGGAGAGCCGCTACTGTGGGCCGGACAGCCAGCGTCACACCAGAAACACCTCATAAACACCTCAGAACGGACCACGATGCCGCACCGCTACAAAGTCCGGGAGATTGCACAGCAGTCCGGCCTGAGTGAGGCGACGGTCGACCGCGTGCTGCACCGGCGCCCGGGGGTGCGCGAGAACACCAGGGCCGAAGTCGAACAGGCGATCGCCGATCTCGACAAGCAGCGCGCGCAATTGCGACTCAACGGGCGGCGTTACCTGATCGACGTCGTCATGCAGACCCCGCACCGGTTTTCCGATGCCTTTCGCGCGGCGATCGAGGCCGAACTGCCCGCGTTCGCGCCCGCCATGGTCCGGGCGCGGTTTCACCTCTGGGAGTCCGGACCGACCGATCAGATGGTCGAAGTACTCCACGGACTTCGCGGCAGTCACGGCGTGGTCCTCAAAGCGCAGGACGCACCCGACGTCGTCGAAGCAATCGACGGCCTCGTCGAGGCCGGCATCCCCGTCGTCACCTATGCGACCGACGTGCCGACGAGTTCGCGGTGCGGGTACGTCGGCATCGACAACCACGGCGCGGGGCTGACCGCGGCGTACCTCATGCGTCAGTGGCTCGGTTCCACTCCGTCCGATGTCCTCATCACGCTCAGTCGCACGGTCTTCCGCGGTGAGGGGGAGCGCGAGGTCGGTTTCCGCACGGCCTTGCGCGGCTCCGGACGCACGATCGTCGAGGTCAGCGACAGCGATGGCATCGACGCAACGAACGAGCGCCTGGTGCTCGAGGCCCTGGAGCAGAACCCAGCCGTCTCGGCGGTCTACTCCGTCGGCGGCGGCAACACCGCCACCGTCGCCGCCTTCGACCGGCTCGGCCGGGCATGTCAGGTGTTCATCGCCCACGACCTCGACGCCGACAATCGGCGGCTGCTGCGCGAGGGCCGCATTTCAGCGGTACTGCACAACGACCTGCGGGCGGACGCTCGACTCGGGATGCGACTGATTTTGCAGGAACGCGGCGCGTTGCCGGCCGAGCCGACTCGACCGGCGCCCATCCAGGTCGTCACCCCGTACAACCTGCCGCTCTAGGTGCTAGCAACTGGCTACTGATCGGTAACTATTTCCTTAGAATCGGATGTCTCGCAGACGTGACGAACACCACAGTTTTGTCTCATGGCAGGTGGTCGCACATCGCCTGATCAGCGGGTTCGGTCAACAACCGACGGTTCGCTCGCCATCGTCTCGGTAAAGGGCTACCTAAGAGAAGTGCAATAATCGGTACTGGCAGTGACATCAAAACTTCGGTGAGTGTCCACCGACGGCGCGTCAGCATGACCGCGACGCGAACGACATTCGCTGGCGCAGGGCGCAAGCAGACGGAAGGCAGGCGTAGTGGGGGCCAAAGACAACGTTGTCAGTCCCGGAACTGCAGGGCCTCGGCAGAAGCTCGAAAAGGTCGTCATCCGGTTCGCCGGTGACTCCGGCGACGGTATGCAGCTCACGGGTGACCGCTTCACGTCGGAAGCCGCCTTGTTCGGCAATGACCTTGCGACACAACCGAATTACCCCGCCGAGATTCGCGCGCCCCAGGGCACGCTGCCGGGTGTGTCGTCGTTCCAGATTCAGATCGCCGATTACGACATCCTGACCGCGGGCGATCGCCCCGACGTGCTGGTAGCGATGAACCCCGCCGCGCTCAAGGCCAATGTCTCCGACTTGCCCCGTGGCGGCCTGATCATCGCCAACTCCGACGAGTTCACCAAGCGCAACCTCGCCAAGGTCGGCTACGAAGCCAATCCACTGGAGACCGAAGAACTCTCCGATTATGTCGTGCAACCGGTCGCGATGACCACGCTGACGCTGGGTGCGGTGGAATCAATCGGCGCGTCGAAGAAGGACGGCCAGCGCGCCAAGAACATGTTCGCCCTCGGCCTGTTGTCGTGGATGTACGGTCGCGAGCTCGAGCACAGCGAGGCCTTCATCCGCGAGAAGTTCGCCCGCAAGCCCGACGTCGCCGAGGCCAACGTGCTGGCACTGAAGGCCGGCTGGAACTACGGCGAGACCACCGAAGCCTTCGGCACGACCTACGAGGTGTCGCCGGCCAAGCTCAAAGAGGGCGAGTACCGCCAGATCTCGGGCAACACCGCGCTGGCCTACGGTCTCGTCACCGCCGGTCACCTCGGCGATCTGCAAATCGTGCTCGGCACCTACCCGATCACGCCGGCGTCGGACATCCTGCACGAGCTGTCCAAGCACAAGAACTTCAACGTCATGACGTTCCAAGCCGAGGACGAGATCGCCGGCATCGGTGCGGCCATCGGTGCTTCCTACGGTGGCGCGCTGGGCGTGACGAGCACCTCGGGCCCGGGCATTTCCCTGAAGTCGGAGGCCATCGGCCTGGCCGTGATGACCGAGCTTCCGCTCATCGTCATCGACGTGCAGCGCGGCGGACCGTCGACCGGGCTGCCGACCAAGACCGAACAGGCCGACCTGCTCCAAGCGATGTTCGGGCGCAACGGTGAGTCGCCGGTCGCGATCCTCGCGCCGCGTTCGCCATCGGACTGCTTCGACGTCGCGATCGAAGCGGTACGCATCGCGATCAATTACCACACGCCGGTGATGATCCTGTCCGACGGCGCGATCGCCAACGGCTCTGAGCCGTGGCGCATTCCGGACGTCAGCACCTACCCCGCGATCGAGCACATCTTCGCGAAGTCAGGCGAGCGGTTCCAGCCGTACGCCCGTGACCCCGAAACCCTGGCCCGCCAGTTCGCTGTCCCCGGCACTCCCGGTCTCGAGCACCGCATCGGTGGACTCGAATCTGCCAACGGCTCGGGCAACATCTCCTATGAGCCCAAGAACCACGATCTGATGGTGCGACTGCGGCAGGCCAAGATCGACGGCATCGCAGTCCCGGATCTCGAGGTCGACGACCCGAGCGGCGACGCCGACCTGCTGATGATCGGGTGGGGGAGCAGCTATGGCCCCATCGGCGAGGCGTGCCGACGCGCGCGGCGCAGGGGCCTGAAGGTCGCCCACGCGCAGCTGCGCAACCTCAATCCGTTCCCGGCCAACCTCGGCGAGGTGCTCCGGCGCTACCCCAAGGTCGTGCTGCCGGAAATGAACCTCGGGCAGCTGGCGCTGCTGCTGCGCGGCAGGTTCCTCGTCGACGTTCAGTCGGTGACGAAAGTGGAAGGCATGGCGTTCCTGGCCGACGAGGTCGAGGGCATCATCGATGCCGCTCTGGATGGAACGCTGGGCGACAGGGAAATCGACAAGGCCAAGTTCGCGCGGTTGGCAGCAGCCACCATCGAGGTGGACGCCGACGCGACTGGCGTAGGAGCAGGCGCATGACAGACGTGCTCGGCAACGATCTCGGGTTGACCCCGCTGACGAAGATCAGTGGAGTGCCGAAGACCGACCAGCCACAAAAGGGCAAGGACTTCACCAGCGATCAGGAAGTCCGGTGGTGCCCCGGTTGCGGCGACTACGTCATCCTCAACACGATCCGCAACTTCCTGCCCGAGCTGGGGCTGCGCCGCGAGAACATCGCGTTCGTCTCCGGCATCGGTTGCTCGAGTCGCTTCCCGTACTACCTGGAGACGTACGGCTTCCACTCGATCCACGGGCGCGCGCCGACCATCGCCACCGGTCTGGCGCTGGCGCGCGAGGATCTGTCGGTCTGGGTCGTCACCGGCGACGGCGACGCGTTGTCGATCGGTGGCAACCACCTCATTCATGCGCTGCGCCGCAACATCAACATCACGATCCTGCTGTTCAACAACCGCATCTACGGCCTGACCAAGGGTCAGTACTCGCCGACGTCCGAGGTCGGCAAGGTCACCAAGTCGACACCGATGGGCTCACTGGACTACCCGTTCAACCCGGTGTCGCTGGCGCTGGGCGCGGAGGCGACGTTCGTTGGTCGCGCGCTGGATTCGGACCGCAAGGGTCTGTCCGAGGTGCTGCGCGGGGCTGCACAGCATCGCGGCGCGGCTCTGGTCGAGATCATGCAGGATTGCCCGATCTTCAACGACGGCTCCTTCGACGCGCTGCGCAAGGAAGGTGCCGAGGAGCGGCTGATCAGCGTCACCCATGGTGAGCCGATCGTTTTCGGCGCCGACGGTGAGTACTGCGTGGTGAAGTCCGGGTACGGCCTCGAAGTCGCCAAGACCGCCGACGTGGCAGCCGACGAGATCGTTGTGCACAACGCCCGGGTCGACGACCCGGCGTACGCGTTCGCGCTGTCGCGGTTGTCCGAGCAGAATCTCGAGCACATGGTGATGGGCATCTTCCGTCAGGTCAGCAAGCCGACCTACGACGACGCCGCCCGCCAGCAGGTGCGGTCGGCCATCGACGCCAAACCTCACGACACGGCGGCACTGCAGTCGCTGCTTCGCGGGAAAGACACCTGGACCGTCGACTAACGTCACGGGTGTGACATCCCCCATACCCCTGGCCGGCGTTGTGCTCGCCGGAGGCGCGTCGCGACGGATGGGCCGCGACAAGGCCACTCTCGCGTACGACGGAACCACGTTGGTCGAACGCATCGTGTCGATCGTGCGTCCCCGCTGCGCGCCGGTGTTCGTCATCGCCGCACCCGGCCAGGCGCTGCCTGCGCTGGACGCCGACGTACTGCGCGACGAGATCAGCGGCGTCGGACCGTTGCTGGCGACGGGGCGTGGTTTGCGAGCGGCGGGCGAGGCCGGGATCGAGCACGCCTTCGTGTGCGCTGTCGACATGCCGCTGTTGTCCGTCGACTTGTTCGACGAACTCGCCGGTCCCGCTGGGCGCCTCGGTGCCGATGTGGTTCTGCCCTGGGACGGACGGGATCACTATTTGGCTGGGATCTACCGAACCGCCCTGGCCGACCGGGTCGCCGCGCTGGTCGAGGCCGGCGCACGAAGCATGAGAGCGCTGATTGACACCGTCGACGCCCATCGGATCGTGATGCCCGAGCAACCGTCTCTGACCAACGTGAATACGGCCGAAGATCTCGGCCGCGCGACGCCGTCGGGCAGAGCCAGCAAACTCGCAATTGCGCGCACCTAAATCACTTTTCTAGTTCGCACGGTCGATCAAAGCGATTCGTTCGGCAGCGGACCGTGATCAAAGGCGGCAACTGGGCAAATCACGGTGGTCAGGTGCAGGCGCCAACCTCATAAGCTGTGGCGCTAAAAGCATTGGTCCGCAGCATGTCTCGTGAGATTTCGGCTATCGCGGGCCGGTTCAGGAAGCGTTTCAGTGCGAGTCCTGGCCTGTATAACGCCTCCGTCGACTCCTGGCGCATTCCCTTGCCGCAGGGGCACGCCCCATCATCGGGAGTGGCATTCCTCGGACTTGCGCCGATTCCGCCTTCGATACGGCACCGCGAGTGATCCGTAAAACTGCTATCCCACAACGATATTGACGACTTACGTGCCCCGTCTTGATCTTGCAAAGGATTGAGCGGTCGGTGCGACAATCGCTGAATCTCTCGAACACATTGTGGAGCAGTAGTTTTCGCAATAGCGCTGTGCCTCGGAAGACAACAGCGAACCTAGGTTGCATATGCAAATAGTCGCGACGCATCGATTCATCAACCGGCGCTGCAGGTTTCACGGGCCGCGCCGCCATGATCAAACGTGAAAAGCGAGTGTGCCACGTCACAAAAAGGCCGTGATATGAGTCACGACGACACGCCCTGCGTCGCCATCCTGAAGGCCCGTCAATCGCCGGGGTGACCTGCGTGGACGACACACATTCGGCGTCGTGATCTGCCCGTGATCTTGTCGCGACACGTTCTTCACCGAAATGACTTTCACCGAATCGGTTTGTACGGTCCGAAGCGGCTCCAAACGGAGCAAATAATTCAAAAACCACGAACCTGCGTGTGAGTGGGGCTGCGAAGGTGGGTTTCACCTTCTGCGGCCGCCGGGTCCAACACCCGGTGGGGCATCTCGGCCTCCCGCTGCCGCACCTGACCGAGACGGTGCGGCCCTAACTTCTGGCCTGTGAAGGCAGCTGCGCCTGCGCGTCCCTGCGCGGGTGCTGATGGCGCGCGCTTGGCGAAAGGATCGAAGTTGAAGAACATCCGCAAGACGTTTGGTCTGGCCACCATTGCCGGCGCGCTCGCTGTGGCGCCGATGGCGCTGGCGACCGGCACCGCCAATGCGGAGAGCGTCGACTGGGATGCCGTCGCGGCCTGTGAGTCGGGCGGCAACTGGGCGATCAACACCGGCAACGGCTACTACGGCGGCCTGCAGTTCACCATGGGCACCTGGCAGTCCAACGGTGGCTCGGGGTCGCCCCACAACGCCAGCCGCGAAGAGCAGATTCGCGTCGCCGAGAACGTCCTGGACAGCCAGGGCATCGGCGCGTGGCCGACCTGTGGCGGCCGCGGCTAAGCACCGCGCAAAGCGATCGGAGACGGCGCTGGGTCCTCGGGCCCGGCGCCGTCTCTACTTTCTCAGGAGCCTCTTACGCCAGATAAGTAACGATTAAAACTTTCGACACGGCAGTAACACGTGATGTTCATCACCCGACACACCGGATAACCGCCGTGTGAAGCAGCAGTCACCTGCGGGCCTTGTGTCAAACGGTCGGGGAAGGACCGCAGTGATGAACATGTGTAATGCCGTGATCAAAGGCCTCTGGGCCACCGCTATTGCCGCCGTACTCGCCATCGTGCCGATGGCGCTCTCGACGGCGACCGCCCAGGCCGATTCCGTTAATTGGGACGCCATCGCGCAGTGCGAATCCGGCGGCAACTGGGCCATCAATACCGGTAACGGTCACTACGGCGGCCTCCAGTTCAAGCCCGCGACGTGGGCCTCCAATGGCGGCGTCGGAAACCCGGCGACCGCGTCCCGTGCCGAACAGATCCGCGTCGCCGAGAACGTCCTTCGCACGCAGGGCCTGAAGGCCTGGCCGAAGTGCGGCGCCAATGCCGGCGCCCCCGCGGTCTGGCGCCAGCCCGGCACGCCCACCGCACCGGCGGCGACGGGCGGCTGCGCCGCAATGCCCTCAAAGGGCTTGCTCGGGTTCATCAACCCGCGTCAGATGTGCTCGGCGCTGCTCAACCCGTTCGGCGCGCTGGCGGCACCCCGCTGAACTCGTTGCGCTGAGGATCGACCCCAGCGCCTGAATCGACGGTCCACTGCCAGCGATTCGGGGCCACCCGCTCGTCCTCCACCCGAACGAACTTCCAGATCAACTGTTCCCAGCCGGCCGCGCCGTACAGCCAGCGCGGCGTCCCGTCCGGTCCGTTGCGCACGTCGGCGCCGACCTGTCGTGCCCACCACGCCGCGAGTTCTTCGGGCCGGGCGCTGTCGGTGCACACGGCGAAAGCCTCGGCCGGCGGATCCGGCGCCGCCGCGGGGTTCGGGAACGCGCAGAACTCGTTACCCTCGACGTCGGCCAGCGTCACCCAGCCGGAGTGCTCGCTCAGTATTCGTGCGCCAAGCTCCAGCAGCGGTGCGGTGTCGCGAACGTAGAGGTCGAGGTGGACGCGGTTCTTCACCGTCTTGGGCCGGGACTCGGGTCGGAACGTCAGCAGCTGCCGGGCGGCGCCGACTCCGAGCGCGGCGGTCCAGAACCGCGCCATGGCACCCGGATTCACGGAGTCGACGACGAGCGGTCCCAGTCGCAGCGTCATGCCGGCAGCACGTTGGCCTCGGTCGGCAGCGTGAACGCCGAGCGCGCCGCGATCGACGCCAGGTGTCGGGTCACCACGGCCTCGGGCGCCAGCACCGAGGCCCGGCCGGCGAGCGTGCTGAGCAGTGGTGTGTTCATCACGCGGCCGATCACCACCGACTCGCGGACGAGCGCCCGCACGCGCGGCTGACGGAATGCCGCGAAACGCGCGAACGCAGTGGGTAGGTCGTCGGCCAGTGCCACGAATCGGGCCAGGATCGCGGCATCCTCCAAGCCCTGGCATCCGCCCTGCCCGAGGTGCGGGCGCATCGGGTGTGCGGCGTCGCCGACCACCACCGCGGGCCCGCGCGCCCACTGCCGGGCCGGGTCGCGGTCGTAGAGGTCATTACGCAACACTCCGTCGGGGTCGGTCGCGGCAAGGACGGCAGGGATGGGATCGGTCCAGGCGGCGAATTTCTCCTGCAGATAGGCCAGCTCGCCGCCTCGAGCCGTCCCGCCTTCCTGTGTTCGTTCCGTGGCGAACCAGTAGGTGCGGTCGGCGCCGAGCGGCACATGACCGAACTCGGTAGCTGGCCCCAGCACCTCGCCGGCGAGATCCGGGTCGATGGCGCAGTCAGCCACCCCGCGCCAGGCGGTGTAGCCGACGTACCGATCGGTCAGTGCGCCGTTGAGATGGCGGGCCACCACCGACCGGGTGCCGTCGGCGCCGATAACCGCGTCGGCCTCCCACGTCGAGCCGTCCGACAGCGTGACACGGACGCCGTCGGCGGTGACCACGATCTCGCGCGCGGACCGGCCGTCGTGCAGCGAACTGCTGGCGAGGGCGCCGGCGAGCACCGAGGTCAGCGCGGAGCGGCGGATGACCACGAGGGGTTCGCCCAACGCCCTCACGAGCCGCTCCCGTGCCGGACGGCGCAGCCAGGTGCCGTCACGCCAGCGCATTGCGCCCGCGGTGATCCTGCCTCCGGCCTCGCGCACGGCGTCACCGAGGCCGATCTCGTCGAGGGCGGCCAGCGCGTTGGGCCAAATGCTGATTCCCGCGCCCGACGAAGTGTCGGTGCGTTCTTCGACGACGCTGACGTCGTGTCCGCGCTGTTGCAGTGCCACCGCGGCCGCAAGCCCCGAGATGCCCGCCCCGACCACGAGGATGCGCTTCGACATCCGTCGAACGTATCGCGCCGACGGCGGTGAGTTACAGGTCGAAGATCAACAGAGTGCTGCTGGCGGTGGCCACAACGGAACCGGAGGAGTCGGTCACCGTGCCTTCGGCGAACCCGATTCGCGAACCGGACTTCACCACCGTGCCCGTCGCGGTCAGCGTGCCGCTGCTGAGCCGGACCGCCTTCAGGTAATTCACCTTGATCTCGACCGACGTGTAGCCCTTGCCCTGCGGCAGGGTGCTGTGGATCGCACAGCCTGTCACCGAGTCCAGTAGCGTGCAAATCAGGCCGCCGTGGATGGCGCCGATCGGGTTGTACGCCGATTCATCGGGCACACAGGTGAATTCGACACGGCCCGGTTCGACGTCGCCGAGTTCGAATAGCATCAGGCCTGCGATCGGCGGTTGCGGCAGCACGCCGTCGGCCATTGCTCGCAGATAGTCGATGCCGGCCATGGCGAGGCCCTTGGCGGTCGTGGGTGCGGGGTCGTGCCAGGTGACGGTCCGCGAGCGCTGCGGGCCCCAGTCGGCGCGGTCGGACGTCTTCGACAGTTCGACAGTCATCGGGATCCCTTCAGGTCGCGCAACGGGCGGTAGCGGGGCAGGCGGGCGGGGTCGTCGGCGGCGACCGCGTGGGCTTTGCCCCACGCCAGCAGTGCGTCGAGGACGGGGATCAGGTCCTCCCCGGATGCGGTGAGCCGATATTCGTGGCGCGGGGGAGAGCTCTGGTACGGCGACCGGGTGATGACCCCCGCGGCCTCGAGCGCCTTCAGCCTCGCGGCGATGCGGTCACGCGGAGCGCCCGTGCCACGCACGATGTCACCGAAGTGCGTGGCACCCAGGGCGATCTCGCGGACGACGAGCATTGCCCACCGCTCACCGACGAGTTCCAGCGCCGCGGCGATCGGACAGGGCCGGCCGGGCAATCGCTCCAGGCCCACCGTGGTCATGACACCAGCCTGACAAGACTCAGTTTGAAAGTCAAACTCACAACGACTGTGCTACGAACTACAGGCATGGCGACGCCCTTCCATGACCTCGACGAGTTCATTGCGCTGCCGCGCGTGTCCGGGCTCGCGCTGGCCCCCGACGGATCGCGCCTGGTGACGACGGTGGCCGAACTCAACAGCAAGCGCACCGAATACGTCAGTGCCGTTTGGGAGCTCGACACCGCCGGCCAACGGCCGGCCCGCCGGCTGACGCGCGGCGCGAAGGGTGAGTCGGCGCCCGTGTTCACCGTCGACGGCGATCTGCTCTTCGTCGCGGCGCGTCCCAGCGAGGACGACGACAAGCCGCCTGCGACGGTGTGGCGCCTGCCGGCGGCAGGGGGAGAGGCGGTCCAAGTGCTGTCGCTGCCGGGTGGTGTCGAGGCGGTGGGTACCGCCCGAGGGGCCGACGTGGCCGTGGTGCGCGGGCCGATGCTGCCGTCGGCGCGCAATGTCGACGACGACCGCCGCCTGCGGGAGCTGCGCAAGGACAACAAAATCACCGCGATCCTGCACACCGGATATCCGGTCCGGCACTGGGACAGCGATCTCGGCCCAGCCGAACCCCATCTGTTCGTCACGAATTCGGCGGGTGCGCCGCCCACCGACCTCACCGTCGCGCCGGGTAGTGCCCTGCGCGACGCCGAGTTCGACGTCAGTGACGACGGCCGCTTCACCGTCACGCACTGGCAGGATCCCGCGCCCGGCGCATCACGGCACGCCGTGCTTGTCCGCATCGATACCGACACCGGCGAGCGGACCGTGATCGCCGACGATCCGGACGCCGACCTGTGGAATCCGGTGGTCGCGCCGGACGGGTCGGCGGTGGCCTACGTTCGCGAGTCGTACTCAACCCCAGACGATGCGCCGCGAATCAGCCTGTGTTGCACTAGATTCGGCGCAGGGCCAGCCGCGATAGCGCCGGGTTGGGATCGCTGGCCGACGTCGGTCACGTGGTCGCGAGACGGCTCGGCGTTGTTCGTCACCGCCGATCAAGACGGCAGGAGCCCGATCTTCCGGATCGACCTCGCCGACGACGCTGTGACGCAGGTGACCTTCGACGACTACGCGTACACCAACGTCAACGTCGCTCCCGACGGCGTCATCTACGCGCTCCGCAGCTCATACGCGGCGCCGCCGCACCCGGTACGCATTGATTCCGGCGGCGTGGTCAATGAGTTGCCGTGCGTCGAGCCACCGCAGGTCCCCGGCACGGTGTCCGAGATCGAGGCGACGGCGACCGACGGGACCCGGGTGCGTTCCTGGCTGGTGCTGCCCGACGAGGACGCCGGCCCCGCGCAGGCGCCACTGCTGCTGTGGATACACGGCGGACCACTCGGCAGCTGGAACAGCTGGCACTGGCGGTGGAACCCGTGGGTGTTGGCGGCCCGCGGGTACGCGGTGCTGCTGCCGGATCCGGCGCTGTCGACCGGCTACGGTCAGTCCTTCATTCAAAGAGGTTGGGGCGCATGGGGAGACGCGCCATATCACGATTTGATGGCCGCGGTCGACGCCGCGTGCGCACATCCGCGCGTCGATGCCGACCGGACCGCGGCGATGGGCGGTTCGTTCGGCGGTTACATGGCCAACTGGATCGCCGGGCACACCGACCGCTTCGACGCGATCGTCACCCATGCCAGCCTGTGGGCTCTCGACCAGTTCGGCGCCACTACTGACGCGTCGTACTACTGGCTCCGAGAGATGACTCGGGACATGGCGATGGCGAACTCTCCGCATCGTCACGTCGATGCGATCCGCACACCGATGCTCGTCATTCACGGCGACAAGGACTACCGCGTGCCCATCGGCGAGGCGCTGCGCCTGTGGTACGAGCTGCTGACAGAGTCCGCACTGCCCGCCGATGCCGGGGGTGACAGCCCGCACGCCTTTCTCTACTTCCCGTCGGAGAACCACTGGGTACTCTCACCGCAGCATGCCAAGATCTGGTACCAGGTGGTGACGGCGTTCCTGGCCCGCCAAGTGCTGGGTGAGGACGCCGGACTACCCGAGACGCTCGGGTAGCGTCGCCTTCATGAGCGCCGACCGTGAATTCGACATCGTTCTCTATGGCGCGACCGGATTCGCCGGCAAGCTGACCGCCGAATACCTGGCTCGTGCAGCGTCGGGCGCCAGAATCGCCCTCGCCGGCCGCTCGCAGGACAAGCTGCTGGCGGTGCGCGAGTCGCTGGGGGAGACGGCGGCGTCATGGCCGCTCATCACAGCTGACGCAGCACAGCCGTCCACGCTCAATGCGCTGGCAGCCCGGACCCGGGTCGTCGTCACCACGGTCGGGCCTTACGCCCACTACGGGCTACCGTTGGTGGCTGCGTGCGCCGCTGCCGGAACCGACTATGCCGACCTCACCGGCGAGACGCTGTTCATCCGCGAAAGTGTCGACCAGTACCACAAACAAGCCATCGACACCGGCGCTCGCATCGTGCATTCGTGCGGATTCGATTCCATCCCTTCCGATCTCACGGTATTCGCATTGCACCGACGCGCTGAACAGGACGGCGCGGGCCAACTCGTCGACACCAATCTCGTGGTGCGGTCGTTCGCGGCAGGCATCTCCGGTGGCACCGCCGCCTCGATGGTTGAGGTGATGCGCGCGGCCTCGTCGGACCCGGAGGCGCGGCGGCTGATGAACGACCCGTACACGCTGTCGCCGGACCGTGGCGCCGAGCCTGAACTGGGCGGTCAGCCCGACCTGCGTTGGCGGCGGGGTCGCGATATCGCTCCGGAACTCGACGGCTTCTGGGTGGGCCCGTTCGTCATGGCGGCGGTCAACACCCGAATCGTGCGGCGCAGCAACGCCTTGCTCGACTACGCCTACGGGCGTCGGCTCGAGTACGGCGAGCAGATGAGCATGGGGCGGTCCGCGGTCGCGCCGGTGGCCGCCGCGTTGGGCGCGGCAGGCAACGCCGCGACGATGGCGCTGGGCAGCCGTTACTTCAACCGGCTGCCGCGCAAGGCCGTTGAGCGAATCCTTCCGAAGCCGGGCACCGGTCCGAGCGAGCGCACCCGCGAAAAGGGTCACTACACCGTTGAGACATACACCACCACGAGCACGGGTGCGCGCTACCGGGCCACCATGTCGCAGAAGGGCGACCCGGGATACAAGGCCACGTCGGTGCTGCTGGGCGAGAGCGGGCTGGCGCTCGCAATGGATCGCGACCGGCTCTCCGACCTGCGCGGCGTGCTGACTCCCGCAGCGGCGATGGGCGACGCGTTGATGGCTCGATTCCCGGCTGCCGGAGTCGCATTGGAGACCGTGAGGCTCGACTGATCGGCCTGCGGCGAACGTCGGGCCAAGATCACTGCGGTCGCGGAGGTCCTCGGTGGCGATGACGGCATCGCTTTGCCAAGTCGCAGGCCCAGCCGACCAGCGGTGGGTTTGGCGACATCCTCGGCGGATTACCCGGCGGCAAGAAGTAGTCCCGAACCTGCCCCGGTAATCCGGTTGGGCAGTGCTGACCGCGCACTCCATAGAATGGCGCGGTGCCCGCCAGCTTCCAGTCCGCCGACGCCCTGCCCAAGTCATGGGATCCGGGTGCGGTGGAAAGCGACCTGTATGAAGGCTGGGTCAACGCCGGCTACTTCACTGCCGACGCCGCAAGCGGCAAGCCGCCGTACTCGATCGTGCTTCCGCCACCGAACGTCACCGGCAGCCTGCACATGGGGCATGCGCTCGACCACACGCTGATGGACGCGCTCACCCGGCGCAAGCGCATGCAGGGCTACGAGGTGTTGTGGCTGCCGGGCATGGACCATGCCGGAATCGCGACGCAGAGCGTTGTGGAAAAGCAGCTCGCCGTCGACGGCAAGACCAAGGAGGACTTCGGCCGCGAGCTGTTCATCGAAAAGGTGTGGGACTGGAAGCACGACTCAGGCGGCACCATCGCCGGGCAGATGCGTCGCCTGGGCGACGGCGTGGACTGGAGCCGTGACCGGTTCACCATGGACGAGGGCCTGTCGCGCGCCGTCCGCACCATCTTCAAGCGGCTGTTCGACGCCGGTTTGATCTACCGCGCCGAGCGGCTGGTCAACTGGTCGCCGCTGCTCGAGACCGCGGTGTCCGACCTCGAGGTCAAGTACGAGGACGTCGAGGGTGAACTGGTCTCGTTCCGGTACGGGTCGCTCAACGACGACGAACCGCACATCGTTGTCGCCACCACCCGCGTTGAGACCATGCTCGGAGATACGGCGGTCGCGGTGCATCCCGACGACGAACGTTACCGCCATCTGGTCGGCACCACCCTGCCGCACCCGTTCGTCGACCGTGAGCTGATCATCGTCGCGGACGAGCACGTAGATCCGGAATTCGGTACGGGGGCAGTCAAAGTCACGCCCGCACACGATCCGAACGACTTCGAGATCGGCATGCGGCATCAGCTGCCGATGCCGACGATCTTGGACACCAAAGGCAGAATCGCCGACACCGGAACGCAATTCGACGGCCTCGACCGGTTCGAGGCGCGTGTGAAGGTTCGCGAGGCCCTGGCGCAGCAAGGTCGGGTCACCGCCGAGAAGCGACCCTATCTGCACAGCGTGGGGCACTCTGAGCGCAGCGGAGAACCGATCGAACCCCGGCTGTCGCTGCAGTGGTGGGTGAAGGTCGAGACGCTGGCCAAGGCCGCAGGTGACGCGGTGCGTGAACACCGCACCGTAATTCATCCGCCCAGCCTGGAACCGCGCTGGTTCGCCTGGGTCGACAACATGCACGACTGGTGTATCTCGCGTCAGCTGTGGTGGGGCCACCGCATCCCGATCTGGCATGGCCCCGACGGTGAGATGGTGTGCGTCGGTCCCGACGAGACGCCGCCGCAGGGTTGGGAACAGGACCCCGACGTCCTGGACACGTGGTTCTCCTCGGCGCTGTGGCCGTTTTCGACCATGGGTTGGCCCGAGCGCACGCGTGAGCTCGAGAAGTTCTATCCGACAACTGTTCTCGTTACCGGATATGACATCCTGTTTTTCTGGGTGGCGCGGATGATGATGTTCGGCAACTTCGTCGCCGACGACCCGGCCGTCACCCTCGAGGGTGCACGCGGGCCGCAGGTGCCGTTCGAGAACGTCTTCCTGCACGGGCTGATTCGCGACGAGTTCGGCCGCAAGATGAGCAAGTCTCGGGGCAACGGCATCGATCCGCTGGACTGGGTCGACCAGTTCGGCGCCGACGCGTTGCGCTTCACCCTGGCCCGCGGCGCCAGCCCGGGTGGCGACCTGTCGATCGGTGAAGACCACGCCCGCGCGTCGCGCAATTTCGCCACCAAGCTGTTCAATGCGACCCGGTTCGCGTTGATGAACGGGGCCGCCCCGGCCGATCTGCCCGCGATCACCCAACTCACCGACGCCGACCGGTGGATTCTGGGCCGGCTGGAAGAGGTTCGTGCCGAGGTGGATTCGGCGTTTGATGCCTATGAGTTCAGCCGCGCGTGCGAATCGCTGTATCACTTCGCCTGGGACGAGTTCTGCGACTGGTACCTCGAATTGGCGAAGGTTCAACTGGCCGACCCGGATGAACGCGTCGTGCAGCACACCACCGCGGTGCTCGCCGCGGTGCTGGACACCCTGCTCAAGCTGTTGCACCCGGTGATGCCGTTCGTCACCGAGGTGCTGTGGAAGACCTTGACCGGTGGTGAGTCGCTCGTGATCGCCGACTGGCCGCAACCGTCCGGCATCAGCGTGGATCCGGTTGCGACTGTGCGGGTCGCCGATATGCAGAAACTCGTTACCGAGGTCCGCCGTTTCCGCAGCGATCAGGGGCTGGGCGACCGGCAGAAGGTGCCCGCCCGGCTGTCCGGCCTCGCGACGGCCGACCTCGACGCACACATCCCCGCCGTCAGCGCGCTGGCCTGGTTGACCTCGGCGGAAGAGGGCTTCACCCCGTCTGCCGCGGTCGAGGTCAGGTTGTCGCAGGCCACTGTGACCGTCGAACTGGATACCTCGGGCACCGTCGACGTGGCGGCCGAGCGCAGACGCCTCGAGAAGGATCTCGCAGCGGCGCAGAAGGAATTGGCCGGCACGACAGGCAAGCTCGGCAACGACGCCTTCCTGGCCAAAGCCCCGGCCGACGTCGTCGACAAGATCCGCGCCCGCCAGCGGGTGGCCAGCGAGGAGGTCGACCGCATCACGGCCCGGCTGGCCGGCCTGACATGAGCGAGCCCGTCCCAACACCGGACGAGATCGCGTCGCTCCTGCAGGTCGAGCATCTGCTCGACCAGCGTTGGCCGGAAACCCAACTGGAACCGAGCACGGTCCGTATCTCGGCGCTGATGGAGATGCTCGGCTCGCCGCAACTGGGCTACCCGTCGATCCACATCGCCGGTACGAACGGAAAGACGTCGGTGGCACGGATCGTCGACGCGCTGCTGACGGCGCTGCATCGCCGCACGGGCCGCACCACAAGTCCGCACCTGCAGTCCGCGGTGGAGCGCATCTCGCTGGACGGCAAGCCGATATCACCGGCGCAGTACGTCGCGACCTACCGGGAGATCGAACCGTTCGTGCACCTGGTCGACCAGCAGTCCGAGGCCGGGCAGTTCGGTGGCCAGGGACCGCGACTGAGCAAGTTCGAGGTGGTCACTGCGATGGCCTTCGCGGCGTTCGCCGACGCACCCATCGACGTCGCCGTCGTCGAAGTCGGCCTCGGTGGCCGCTGGGACGCGACCAACGTGGTCGATGCGCCGGTCGCGGTCATCACGCCGATCGGGGTCGACCACGCCGACTACTTGGGCGACACCATCGCCGAGATCGCCGGGGAGAAGGCCGGAATCATCAAGAAGCAGAAGGACGACCTGGTGCCTACCGACACGGTCGCCGTCATCGGCCGCCAGGTGCCCGAGGCAATGGAGGTGCTGCTGGCCCAAACGGTGCGCGCGGATGCGGCTGTGGCCCGCGAGGATTCGGAGTTCGCGGTACTGGGCAGGCAGGTCGCAGTCGGCGGCCAGGTCCTCGAACTGCAAGGCCTCGGCGGGGTCTACAGCGACATCTTTCTGCCGCTGCACGGCGAACATCAGGCGCACAACGCCGTCGTCGCGTTGGCCGCTGTCGAGGCGTTCTTCGGCGCGGGCGCGCAGCGCCAACTCGACATCGATGCGGTGCGCGAAGGCTTCGCGGCGGTCACCAGCCCCGGCCGGCTCGAACGGATGCGCAGCGCGCCAACCGTTTTCATCGACGCGGCGCACAATCCCGCCGGTGCGGCGGCGCTCGCTCAGACACTGCAGGAGGAATTCGACTTCCGTCACCTTGTCGGCGTCGTCTCGGTGATGGCCGACAAGGACGTCGACGGCATCCTGTCCGCCCTCGAGCCCGCGCTCAATCAGATCGTGGTGACGCACAACGGGTCACCGCGCGCGCTCGAGGTCGAGGCGCTGGCGTTGCGGGCCGAGGAGCGGTTCGGGCCGGAGCGCGTCGTCGTCGCCACGACGCTGGCTGACGCAATCGAGACGGCCACCGCGCTGGTGGAAGATGCCGGGCTCGAGGGCGAGGGATTCGGCGGCGCGGGCATGATCATCACCGGCTCGGTGGTCACCGCCGGAGCGGCGCGCACGCTGTTCGGAAAGGATCCCGAATGACCGCACCCCCGCCGCCAGACCCGTGGAAGAGCTTTCGCGGCGTCATGGCGGGCACGCTGATTCTCGAGGCCATCGTGGTGCTACTGGCCCTGCCGGTGGTGGCCCGGGTCGGCGGCGGGCTCACCGCCCTCAGCGGCGGGTACCTGGTCGGTCTGGCAGTCGTCCTGGTGCTGCTGTGCGGTGTGCAGGGCAGGCCGTGGGCGATCTGGGTGAACGTGGCCATCCAACTGGCGCTGATTGCCGGCGTCTTCGTGCAAGGGGCGATCGGCATCCTCGGGGTGATCTTCCTGGCGGTCTGGCTGCTGATCGCCTATCTACGCGCCGAGGTGCTGCGCAGGCAGAAGCACGGGCTGCTGCCCGGCCAGCAGCTTCCTCCCGAGTAGTCACGCCGGGCCGCTAGGCTGTCGGCCGTGAATGAGCCGATCGAGCGGACCCTCGTATTGATCAAGCCGGACGGTGTCCAGCGTCGCCTGGTGGGAGAGATCCTGCGCCGGATCGAAGGCAAGGGCCTGTCGATCGCGGCCCTGCAGCTCAAGGACGTCAGCGACGACCTCGCTCGTCGGCACTACGCCGAACACGAGGACAAGCCGTTCTTCGGATCGTTGCTGGAGTTCATCACGTCCGGACCCGTCGTGGCGGCCATCGTGGAGGGCCCACGCGCCGTTGCGGCCTTCCGCCAAATCGCCGGTGGCACCGATCCCGTCGAGAAGGCCGTGCCGGGCACAATCCGTGGTGACCTGGCACTTGTCACCCAGGACAACCTCGTGCACGGCTCCGATTCGCCCGAGTCGGCCGCGCGCGAAATCGATCTCTGGTTCCCCGGCGCCTAGCCTCGCGATGACGCCTGACCCCAGCCTGGTCGGGGCCGGCGGCGTGATGTGGGATACTGAACGCGGGTAGCCGGCCTT
The DNA here is from genome assembly GCF_025345615.1 of Mycobacterium deserti. Taxonomy (GTDB): domain Bacteria; phylum Actinomycetota; class Actinomycetes; order Mycobacteriales; family Mycobacteriaceae; genus Mycobacterium; species Mycobacterium deserti. The sequence goes on along the minus strand of NZ_JAODWD010000004.1, from coordinate 491,253 downwards.
CAACCAGGGCCGGACACCCGGATGAAGACTTAGACGTGCGCGACCATCGCCACGCGCGGGGTGCCCACCTGTGCTCCTCGCGTGCGCGTGCGGCGCCGACCGTCCAGCCATCATTCAGACCGGCACTGGGTTGGTTCAACAAGAACTGCTCGGAGCAAGACCACAACACGCTCGGGAGAAGTAGCCCGGGCCCATAGCGGAAGCCCTCGCGTGGCCGCGTCAGATACGACGCGCCCGGGGGCTTAGAGGAGAATTCGTGGCCGACAGTGACCATTCTCAAGCCCCAACCGAAGATGAATCAGCAGAGACGCAGCACGATGAGGACTCCAGCCAGTCCGGCGAGCTGAGGTTCCAGTCGTTCGCTGCGCCCGCCGATGAGCCTCTCGACGCCGACGAGCCGACGGCGGTCGACGGCGACGAGCCTGAGTCGCGGCTGATCCTGGAGACACCCGCGCAGAGCGCGCCAGAACCGGCTGACTATCTCCCGCTCTTCGTTGCGCCGCAACCCGTCGTGGCCCGTTACGAGGCCGGCGCCGACGACGATGACGACGAGGACGACGACGACACCGACGACCACGACACCGAAGACGCCGACGAAGCCGGCCCGGACGCAGACGAGGACCAGTCCGAGCGGCCGTCGGGCCGCCGCCGTCGTCGCGGTCGCCGCGGCCGCGGTCGGGGGCGGGGCGAGCAGAACGGCGACGACATCGACGGCGAAGGCGATTCGCCGGACGGTGGGCGCGATGAGGACTCCGATGACGCCGACGACGACAACGACGCCGACGACGACAACGGCGATGACGACAGCACGGGCGGTGACGGAACAACGCGTCGCCGCCGTCGCCGCCGTCGTCGCAAGTCCGGTTCCGGTAACGACGACAACGGGTCATCGCCCGACGATCCGCCCAACACCGTTGTGCACGAACGCGAGCCGCGGCAATCGGGCAAGGGCGACAAGTCCGCCAAGGGTGGTGGCGACGGCGAGATCCAGGGGATCAGCGGGTCAACCCGGCTGGAGGCCAAGCGGCAGCGCCGCAGGGATGGCAGGGACGCCGGTCGGCGTCGCCCGCCGATCCTGAGCGAGGCCGAGTTCCTGGCTCGTCGCGAGGCCGTCGAGCGGATGATGGTGGTGCGCGACAAGGTCCGCTCCGAACCGCCGCATGAGGGTGCCCGCTACACCCAGATCGCCGTCCTCGAAGACGGCGTCCTTGTCGAACATTTCGTGACTTCGGCGGCCCAGTCTTCGCTCGTCGGCAACATCTACCTCGGCATCGTGCAGAACGTGCTGCCCTCGATGGAGGCGGCGTTCGTCGACATCGGCCGCGGCCGCAACGGCGTGCTCTACGCCGGCGAAGTGAACTGGGAGGCCGCGGGCCTCGGCGGCCAGAACCGCAAGATCGAACAGGCCCTCAAGCCGGGCGACTACGTCGTCGTGCAGGTCAGCAAGGATCCGGTCGGCCACAAGGGTGCCCGACTGACGACACAGGTGTCGCTCGCGGGCCGCTATCTGGTGTACGTGCCCGGCGCCTCGTCGACGGGTATCAGCCGCAAGCTCCCCGACACCGAGCGTCAGCGTCTCAAGGAGATCCTGCGCGAGGTCGTCCCGTCCGACGCCGGAGTCATCATCCGCACCGCCTCCGAGGGCGTGAAGGAAGAGGACATCCGCTCTGATGTGAACCGCCTTCAGGAACGCTGGACCGAGATCGAGGCGCGGGCCATCGAGACCAAGAAGAAGGCCGCCGGTGCCGCCGTCGCGCTGTACGAAGAGCCCGACGTTCTGGTGAAGGTCATCCGCGACCTCTTCAACGAGGACTTCACGGGGCTGACCGTGTCCGGCGATGACGCCTGGGAGACGATCAACGGGTACGTGAAAGCAGTTGCGCCGGATCTGCTTCCGCGGCTGAACAAGTACGAGCCAGCGAGCCCGGATGGTCCGGACGTGTTCGCGGTGCACCGCATCGACGAGCAGCTCACCAAAGCGATGGACCGCAAGGTGTGGCTGCCCTCGGGCGGCACGCTGGTGATCGACCGGACCGAGGCCATGACGGTCATCGACGTCAACACCGGCAAGTTCACCGGCTCCGGGGGCAACCTGGAACAGACCGTCACCCGCAACAACCTCGAGGCCGCCGAGGAGATCGTGCGCCAGCTCCGGCTGCGCGACATCGGCGGCATCGTCGTCATCGATTTCATCGACATGGTGCTCGAGTCGAACCGCGATCTCGTGTTGCGGCGGCTCACCGAAGCCCTGGCCCGCGACCGCACCCGGCACCAGGTCTCCGAGGTGACCTCACTCGGGCTGGTCCAGCTCACCCGAAAGAAGTTGGGCACCGGCCTGATCGAGGCGTTCTCGACATCGTGCACGCACTGCGGCGGGCGCGGCATCCTGCTGCACGGCGATCCCGTCGACTCGGCATCGGGTAACGGCCGCAAGTCGGAATCGGGCGGCCGCCGAGGCAAGCGCGGCAAGAAGGCGGGCAAGACCGAGGACGTCCCCGTCGTGAAGCTGCCCGCGCATCCCGCAGGCGAGCATCCGATGTTCAAGGCGATGGCCGCCGCCAACGGCCGCCACGACGACGACGAGGACGAAGGCGCCGAGGAGAACAAGCCCGTCGAAGAGGTCGCCGAGGCTGATTCGGATGCCATCCGCGCCGCCGTCACCGAAGACGAAGAGCTCGACGACGACTTCGACGAGGACTCCGACGACGAGGACTCCGAAGACGAGGACTCCGACGACGAGGCGGATGAGGACGACATCGACCTCACCGATGACGAGGACGACGACATCGACGACGACATCGAGGTCATCAACGGCGATTCGGAGGACGAGTCCGACGACGAGTCCGATGATGACGATGACGAGGAGTCCGACGACGAGTCCGATGATGACGATGACGAGGAGTCCGACTCCGACGACGACGACTTCGAGGACGAGCCCGTCCGCCCCGTCGGTCGCCATCGCCGGCGCGCCGCCGCCCGGCCAGCGGGACCGCCTGCACAGGAAAGCTGATCGTGGCGTTCAGTGACGAGGAAGTCGCCTTCCTGCGGTCACAGCCGATTGCGCGCTTGGCCACGGTCAATGCCGATGGTCAGCCCGACGTCGTGCCAGTGGCATTCGAAGTCTCTGACGACCACATCTGGATCGGCGGCGTCGGTGCCGCGGTGCTGACCACCCGCAAATTCCGCAACATCGGGGCGGGGCGCACCAAGGTGTCGCTGGTCGTCGACGACCTACTGTCGGTCGACCCGTTCGTCGCGCGGTCGATGCGCGTGTACGGAGACGCGGACCCGCCGGTCGAGCGCACCGGACTGATGGGCCCCGGCCTGTACAGCCGTATCACCCCGAAGGTGTCGTGGAGCTGGAATCTGGCCGGAGAACCCGCCGGTGAGCAGTGGTACCCGGCCAAGCGCACCGTCCACGAGCCGTGACCTGCGGTGATTTGACCCTCAACCCGCTGGTCACGTACCCTTGACCAGTTGTCGCCAGGCATGGCCGGCGACAGTCGAAACCCAGACCAGCGCAGCGGCAAATAGCGCGCGCCCAGTGAACGACGTAGGAGTGGCAGCACGATGGCGACGTACGCAATCGTCAAGACCGGCGGCAAGCAGTACAAAGTCGCCGTCGGAGACGTGGTCAAGGTGGAGAAGCTCGACTCGGAGCCGGGTGCGGCCGTGTCGCTTCCCGTCGCCCTCGTCGTCGACGGCTCGAAGGTCACCAGCGACGCCAAGTCGCTGGAGAAGGTCGCCGTCACCGGTGAGGTGCTCGAGCACACCAAGGGCCCCAAGATCCGGATCCACAAGTTCAAGAACAAGACCGGCTACCACAAGCGGCAGGGCCATCGTCAGCAGCTGACGGTCCTCAAGGTCACCGGAATCAAGTAGGAAGGCGTTCAGATGGCACACAAGAAGGGCGCTTCCAGCTCACGCAACGGTCGCGACTCCGCCGCCCAGCGGCTGGGCGTCAAGCGGTTCGGCGGCCAGATCGTCAAGGCCGGCGAGATCCTCGTCCGCCAGCGCGGCACGCACTTCCATCCCGGCGTCAACGTGGGGCGCGGCGGCGACGACACGCTGTTCGCCACCGCTCCGGGTGCGGTCGAGTTCGGCAGCAAGCGTGGTCGCAAGACGGTCAACGTCGTGCGACCGTCCGTTCCTCAGGCCTAGGCTTCGCGACTGTAACGACACGGCGGGATCGCAAGCCTCTTCCCGCCACGACGTTACATTCGGAGGTTCATCGCAATGCCGCGCTTCATCGACCGCGTCGTGATCCACGCGCGAGCCGGTAACGGCGGTAACGGCTGCGCCTCGGTCCACCGCGAGAAGTTCAAACCCCTCGGCGGCCCCGACGGCGGAAACGGCGGCCGGGGCGGCAGCATCGTGCTCGTCGTCGACCCGCAGGTGCACACCCTTCTCGACTTCCACTTCCACCCGCATGTCGTCGCGCCGTCCGGCAAGCAGGGCGCTGGCAGCAACCGCGACGGCGCCGCGGGCGCCGACCTCGAGGTCAAGGTGCCCGACGGCACGGTTGTGCTCGACGAGAGCGGTCGACTGCTCGCCGACCTGGTCGGCGCCGGCACCCGCTTCGAGGCCGCGGCGGGCGGTCGCGGCGGACTGGGCAATGCGGCGCTCGCATCACGTGCGCGCAAGGCGCCGGGCTTCGCGCTGCTCGGCGAGAAGGGGCAGGCGCGCGATCTCACCCTGGAACTCAAGACCGTCGCCGATATCGGGTTGGTCGGTTTCCCGTCGGCAGGCAAGTCCTCGTTGGTATCGGCCATCTCGGCCGCCAAACCCAAGATCGCCGACTACCCGTTCACCACGCTCGCGCCCAACCTCGGAGTGGTGTCGGCGGGGGAGCACACGTTCACCGTCGCCGACGTGCCCGGGCTGATCCCGGGCGCATCGGAGGGCCGCGGACTCGGGCTCGAATTCCTGCGGCATATCGAAAGATGCGCGGTGCTGGTGCACGTCGTCGACTGCGCGACGCTGGAACCCGACCGCGACCCGGTGTCCGACATCGAGGCTTTGGAAGCCGAACTGGCCGCATACACGCCGACGTTGCAAGGCGACACGACTCTAGGTGACCTCGCCGAACGACCACGAGCGGTGGTGCTCAACAAGATCGACGTGCCCGAGGCACGCGAGTTGGCCGACTTCGTTCGCGAGGAAGTCGGCACCCGCTTCGGCTGGCCGGTCTTCGAGGTGTCGACGGTCAGCCGAGAGGGGTTGCGGCCGCTGACGTTCGCGCTGTGGGACATGGTCGCCGCGTACCGCGAGGCTCAGCCGGCGCTCGTTCCACGGCGGCCAGTCATCCGGCCGGTGCCGGTCGACGAGAGCGGTTACTCGGTCGAACCTGACGGCCAAGGCGGGTTCATCGTCCGCGGTATCCGCCCGGAACGCTGGGTCAGCCAGACGAACTTCGACAACGACGAGGCCGTCGGCTATCTCGGTGACCGGCTCGCGCGGCTCGGTGTCGAAGACGAACTGCTGCGACTCGGCGCTCGGCCTGGCTGCGAAGTCACCATCGGCGACGTGACCTTCGACTGGGAACCGCAGACGCCGGCCGGGGTGGACGTCCCGCTGTCGGGCCGCGGCACCGACGCGCGCCTGGAGCAGACGGATCGGGTGGGCGCCGCCGAGCGCAAGGCCGCACGCCGCGAACGCAGGCGTCCCGGAGCGCACGAGTCGTGAGCGCGAACCGCGAGGCGATCCGCTCCGCGCGCAGCGTCGTCGTCAAGATCGGCACCACCGCTTTGACCACCCCGTCGGGGGTGTTCGACGCGAGCCGGCTGGCCACATTGGTCGAAGCGATCGAGGGCCGGATGAAGGCCGGCTCGGACGTGGTGATCGTGTCGTCGGGCGCGATCGCCGCGGGCATCGAGCCGCTGCGCCTGACCAAACGACCCGCCGACCTGGCGACCAAACAGGCCGCGGCCAGCGTCGGGCAGGTCGCGCTGATCAATGCGTGGAACAACGCGTTCGCCCGGTACGGTCGCACGGTCGGCCAGGTGCTGCTGACCGCGCACGACATCTCGATGCGGGTGCAGCACACCAACGCTCAGCGCACACTGGACCGGCTGCGCGCGCTGCACGCGGTCGCGATCGTCAACGAGAACGACACCGTCGCCACCAACGAGATCCGGTTCGGCGACAACGACCGGCTCTCGGCGCTGGTGGCCCATCTCATCGGCGCCGACGCGCTGGTGCTGCTTTCCGACGTCGACGGCCTGTACGACTCGGACCCGCGAAAAGGCAACGCGCGCTTCATCACCGAAGTTGCCAGACCGGACGACCTCGACGGTGTGGTCGCCGGACGGGGCAGCCATCTGGGCACCGGCGGAATGGCCTCGAAGCTGTCGTCGGCACTGCTGGCCGCCGACGCCGGGGTACCGGTCCTGTTGGCTGCCGCGTCGGACGCCTCGACGGCGCTGGCCGACGCGTCGGTGGGCACCGTGTTCGCGCCGCGGCCTGAACGGATGTCGGCGCGCAGGTTCTGGGTGCGCTACGCCGCGGAGGCGTCAGGCGCGCTGACGCTCGACGATGGTGCCGTCAGAGCCGTTGTGCGGCAACGACGCTCGCTGCTGCCCGCAGGCATCACGGCGTTGTCGGGCCGTTTCTACGGCGGCGACGTCGTCGAGTTGCGCTCGCAAGACGCGACGATGGTGGCGCGTGGCGTGGTCGCCTACGACCACTCCGAACTGGCCACGATGTTGGGCCGGTCGACGACCGATCTGCCCGCCGAGATGCGCAGGCCCGCCGTGCATGCCGACGACCTGGTCGCCGTCTGACCGCGATCTCGGCGCGTCAACCGTCGCCAGGCGAATGTATGCGCGCCGAAATCGCCGAGAGCATGGACTTGATCTGCTCGGCGCGCTCGTCGGCGTCGGCCATCACGTCGTCTGCCGCCGGGTTGACCGCGACGCCGTGCGCCCGCGCGGTGGACTCGAGACACTGACGAACGGCCGGATCGGCGAGTACCACCGCCGCGAGCATCCCCGGAGCGAGTTCGCGGTCGAAGAGCAGCCCGTCGTAGCGGACCTCCGCGGGTATCCGGATTTCGAGCGCACCACCTTCGAGCTGTTGTTTGGCGGCGGCTAGCAGCAGCGTCAACGCCGCGCGCGACACTGCTCCAAGCACCTTGCGGCGGAACGGGAACCACGGCAGCGGCAGCTTATCGATCTGCTTGTCCACGCCGCCGGTGAACAGGTATTCGATCAGGCTTCGGGTGCGGATCTCCTCGACGTCGGCCCAGCGGACCTCGTCTCCGTCGAATTCGACGCCGTCCTCACTGATCGCGACGCCACCGAAGTGGTTGAGCATGCGGAGCAGTCCGCTCAGCTTGTCCGGCGTCAGGGAGTGGTCGGCGATCATGTCGCCGACGCCGAGCGCCCATCTCCCCGAGACGGGTCCGGGATCTGGCCGCCTGCGTTCGAGCAGATCCCGAAGCCAGGACGCGTCGTCGGGCATCTAGGCCGTTCTCGCGACGGCGGGCAGTTCGTCGGCCAGCAGCGCCAGCATCGGCGAGCACCCGCTGTCGATCTTGACCCATGCGAGGTCGTCGCCGCGGGTGGGCCCGCGGTTGACGATCGCGATTGGCATGCCCGCCGCGGCGGCGTGGCGCACGAACCGGTAGCCCGAGAACACCGTCAGCGACGAGCCGGCCACCAGTAGCGCATCGGCCCGCTCGACCAGTTCGTACGCCCGCTCGACTCGCTCCTTGGGCACACTCTCGCCGAAGTAGACGATGTCGGGTTTGAGCATGCCCCCGCAGACCGGACAGTCGATGATGGTGAAAGAGGCGGTGTCGTCGACGACGGCGTCGGCATCCGGCGCTACCGCGATGCCGCCGACGGCCGCGGCGCGTTCAGCGAAGCCGGGGTTGGCCGCCTCCAGCATGTCGGCGAGATCCGACCGCGCCATGGTGTGGCCGCAGGCCAGGCAAATCACCCGTGCGTAGGTGCCGTGCAGATCGATCACGCAGCGGCTGCCGGCTTTGGTGTGCAGCAAGTCGACGTTCTGAGTGATGAGTCCGGACACCACGCCGGCGCGCTCGAGCGCGGCCAGCGCGCGGTGCCCGGCGTTCGGCAACGTCTGATCCATGTGGCGCCAGCCGACGTGGTTGCGCGCCCAATACCGCTGGCGAAACGCTCGGTCGGACGTGAACTGCCGAATCGTCATCGGGTTGCTCGGCGGCGAATCGGGCCCGCGGTAGTCGGGAATGCCGGAGTCGGTGGACATGCCCGCCCCGGTCAGCACCGCGACGCGCCGGCCGCGCAACAACGCGACGAGTTCGGGTGCCTCCACACCTTCGAGGGTAGTTCAGGCGGCCGGGGGCTCCTGGTCGACTGCAGCGCGCCTCACGACAGACACTTGGCGGCGGGCATGACGTCGGCATGCATGTTCGTGTTCATCATCGTCAACGCGGCGTCACCGAGTTCGGGATCGATGTGGGCGACGGCGTCGGATGGCACGACGACCTCGAAGTGGCGCACATATGCGTCGAGCGCGGTGTAGAGGATGCACTGCTCGGTGACCTGCCCGGTCAGGATCAGTCGCTTGGCATCAAGCCGGCCGAGCAGGTAATCCAGCGAGCTGGAGTAGAACGCGCTGTGGCGCACCTTGAGTACCCGGAAGTAGTCCTCGTCTGGCGCGATCGGCTCGACGAGGTCGGGTCGCTCGCCGTCGAGGGCGGCGCGCACGATGTCGTCGAAATCGGCGGTGAAGTCGCCAAAGTTGTCATTGACGTAGACCAGGTCGACGTCGTCGCGTTCGCGCGCGGTGGAGATCAGCCCGGAAAGCGGGTCGATGATCTCCTTCACCTGCGGGACCAGCTTGTCCGCGTCCTCATGTCTATAGGTGTTCAGCATGTCCACGACCAGTAGGGCAACGTCACTCATAGCGACTTGCATACCCCGATACGTTTTCGGGCAACAATAGGAATCGATGGACTTCTACTCGGCGTACAACCACGGCTTCGTGCGCGTGGCCGCCTGCACCCACAAGACCACGCTGGCCGATCCACACGCGAACGCGGAGTCGGTACTCCAGATGGCCCGCGATTGCCATGACGACAGCGTCGCGCTCGCCGTCTTTCCCGAGTTGACGCTGTCGGGATATTCCATCGAGGACATCCTGCTTCAGGACGCCCTGCTGGACTCGGTTGAGGACGCGGTGCTCGACGTCGTCGTCGCGTCCGCGGACCTGATCCCCGTGCTGGTGATCGGTGCGCCGCTGCGCTACCAGAACCGGATCTACAACACCGCGGTGGTGATTCATCGCGGCCGTGTGCTCGGCGTCGTGCCCAAGTCCTACCTGCCGACCTACCGCGAGTTCTACGAGAAACGGCAGATGGCCGGCGGCGACGACGTGCGCGGTGTCATCCGGATGGGTGACGCCGATGTGCCGTTCGGCCCGGACCTGCTGTTCGCCGCGACCGACATGCCCACCTTCGTGCTGCACGTCGAGGTATGCGAGGACATGTTCGTGCCGATCCCACCCAGCGCGCAGGCGGCGCTGGCCGGGGCGACGGTTCTGGCGAACCTGTCGGGCAGTCCGATCACCATCGGTCGGTCCGAGGATCGCTGCCTGCTGGCGCGCTCGGCATCGGCGCGCTGCCTGGCCGCCTACGTGTATGCCGCGGCCGGAGAGGGTGAGTCGACAACCGATCTGGCCTGGGACGGCCAGACGATGATCTGGGAGAACGGCGAGTGCCTGGCGCAGTCGGAACGGTTCCCCAAGGGACCGCGGCGGTCTGTCGCCGACGTCGACGTCGAATTGCTGCGCAACGAGCGGTTGCGGATGGGCAGCTTCGACGACAACCGCAAGCATCACGACATCAGCGCGGACTCGTTCCGCCGCGTCGAGTTCCGGCTCGATGCGCCGACGGGCGATATCGGCCTGCGCCGCAAGCTGGAACGGTTTCCGTTCGTGCCATCGGACCCGCAGCGGTTGGAACAGGATTGCTACGAGGCGTACCGAATCCAGGTCTCCGGGCTCGAGCAGCGGATGCGTGCGCTGGACTACCCGAAGTTGGTCCTCGGGCTGTCGGGCGGCCTCGACTCCACCCACGCGCTGATCGTGGCCGCACAGGCGATGGACCGGGAAGGGCGACCGCGCAGCGACATTCTGGCGTTCACGCTGCCTGGCTTCGCGACCGGTGACCGCACCAGGAACAACGCGACCCGGCTTGCCGACGCGCTGGGGGTGACGTTCGAGACCATCGACATCAAGTCGACCGCCGAGCTGATGCTCAAGGAGATCGACCACCCCTTCTCCCGCGGCGAGAAGGTCTACGACGTCACCTTCGAGAACGTGCAGGCCGGGTTGCGCACCGACTACCTGTTCCGGCTCGCCAACCAGCGCGGCGGCATTGTGCTCGGCACCGGTGACCTGTCGGAGTTGGCGCTCGGCTGGTCGACATACGGTGTCGGCGATCAAATGTCGCACTACAACGTCAACGGTGGTGTCCCGAAGACACTGATACAGCACTTGATTCGCTGGGTGATCTCCTCAAAACAGTTCGACGACACCGTCAACGAGGTGCTGCAGGACGTACTGAACACCGAGATCAGTCCCGAGCTCGTGCCTGCGGGCGAGGATGAGGAGATCCAGAGCAGCGAGGGCAAAGTCGGCCCCTACGTGCTACAGGACTTCTCGCTGTTCCAGGTGCTGAGGTTCGGCTTCCGCCCGTCGAAGGTGGCCTTCCTGGCCTGGCACGCGTGGAGCGATCCGGAAAGCGGCGACTGGCCCTCCGGCATCCCCGAGGACAAGCGACCGCACTACTCCCTCAAAGAGATTCGGCACTGGCTGCAGGTCTTCGCCCAGCGGTTCTACTCGTTCAGCCAGTTCAAGCGGTCGGCGTTGCCGAACGGGCCGAAGGTCTCGCATGGCGGATCGCTCTCACCACGCGGTGATTGGCGGGCCCCGTCGGACATGTCCGCCCGCACCTGGCTCGACGAGATCGAGCGCGAAATCCCCGAGGACTAACGGCGCTTGCGTCCGGCACCGGGGACGAACCGGCCGACAGTGGCGAGGTAGTCACGATACGTGTCGCCGTGCACCGTCAGCAGGTACGGCTCTTCGACGACGCGAACCTGCAGCTCAATGGTGACGACCAGCAGCAACAAGCCGACGATGGCGACGAAATTCGGTGTCAGCAAAGCCATTCCGAGGCCGAACACGAGCATCGCAGTGAAGATCGGATTGCGCACTATGCCGAAGACGCCGGTGCGCACCAGGGTGGTCGTCTCGTGGTGGTCGACGCCGATGCGCCACGAATCGCCCATGTCCAGCTGCGCGTACACCGTCGCGATGATCCCGACGACGGCGATGACGGCGCCGCCGACCTGGATCCAGGGATGGTGCAGGACGGCCACCGGCGCGACGAATCCGAGCAACTGCAGGACCGGTGCGATCACCGCGGCGGCCATCGCGACGACGAAGCCGACGCCGGCGGCCCACTCTGTCGACCCCGGGCGGCCACTGATGCCGCGGAAGCCCGTCGATCCGGTTCGACGCCGTTGTTCCCAACTGCGCCAACCGAACCCGAGTATCGCGAAGACGGCGAAGACAACGAGCGCCAGGACGGGCATCACGATTCCTCTCGTCAGCAGCATGGGTCTCCGCGCCACGCGTCGACGCCTTCGCGGACGGCGATGGCGGCGATGCCCAGCGCCGCGACCGGGTCGGCCCACCACCAGCCGAGGTGCCCCAGCGCCAGCCCGGCCAGCAGGATCGCGGACAGGTAGGTACACAGAAGTGTCTGTTTGGAGTCGGCGACCGCCGACCGTGAACCGATCTCCCGGCCAGCGCGGCGCTGGGCCAGCGACAGCACGGGCATGATCACCAAGCTGAGTGCGGCGAGCACGATGCCGATGGTCGATGGGCGCGGCTCGCGCACGCCCGAGAAGGCGAGGACAGCTTCGACGCTGACATAGACCGCCAACGCGAAGAACGAGAACGCGATGAAGCGCAATGCGGTCTTCTCGCGCGTCTCAGGGTCGGCCGCGGCGAACTGCCAGGCAACCGCTGCGGCCGAGGCGATCTCGACCAACGAGTCGAGCCCGAAGCCGATCAGCGCCGACGACGAGACGCGCGTGCCCTCAGCCAAGGCGATGGTCGCCTCGATCACGTTGTAGGTGATGGTCGCCGCCACCAAGAGCCGGATGCGGCGCGTCAGTCTCGCTTGTCGGGTGACAGGTGACATCAGCAGCAGCCGTCTTCGGCGGCGCGACAGCAAGCCGGATCGACGGTCAGCACCAGGCCGAGCAGGTCGTCGAGCGCATGCCCGATCCGCTCGTCGGCAAGGCGGTATCGGCTGCGCCGGCCTTCGGGTTCAGCGACGACGAGGCCGCATCCGCGAAGACATGCCAGGTGGTTGGACAGGATCTGCCGCGAGACGCCGATCGCGTCGGCGAGGTCGGAGGGGTACCCGGGCGCGTCGCGCAGCGTCAGCAGGATCTCGGTGCGGGTGCGGTCGGACAAGGCATAGCCGAACCGGGTGAGCGCGTCGCTGTGCAGGGCGGTCGGCATACGACCGACAGTACATCAAATTCTGTATTCAGAAATCACTGAATATCGCTTAGAGGCGGCCATCTTTGCGCAAGTCGGGGTGCACCCATTCCGGTGACCGTCGGTCCTTGAACGAACGGAAGCCTTCGAGCGCCTCCGCCGACGAGTAGCTGGCCTGCATGCCGATCCGGTCGAACAGCCCCAGATAGTTGTCGAGACTCGACTTGATCAGGCTGCGTGCGCCGGGCGCGGTACGGCAGCACTGACCCAGCACCTCGCGGGCGGCGTCGAGCAGGTCGTCATGCCGGACGACCCGCGCGACCATGCCCCAGTCCAGCGCCTCGGCCGCGGTCAGCGTCCGTCCCGTGAACATCAGGTCGCGGGTGCGCACCGGACCGATCAACCGCGCCAGCATCTGGCTGTAGTACGTGTCGGCGATGCCGCGCAACAGTTCGGGCACTCGGAACGTGGCCCGGTCGCTGACCACCGCCATGTCGCTGCACAACGCGATCTGCAGACCGCCCCCCTGGCAGAGTCCGTTGACCGCCGACACCACCGGCTTCACCGACTGCCGCAACGTCTCGAACGGCGTCACATCCATGCCGAGCGCCGATCCGAACGTCAGCCAGTTGTCGCTTCCGTCGCCGCCGCCCATGTCGCCGCCGGGAGCGAACACGTCACCGGTGCCGGTGATCAGCAGTCCCGCGAGGTCGGGGTCGGCGTCGACGTGGCGGACCGCATACCGGATGCCGAAGTACATGGCAGGCGTCATCGCGTTGCGGGCTTCCGGCCGGTCCAGGGTGCACACCCCGAACGGGCCCTCCCTGGTGAAACGCAGATACGGCGTGCCGAGCCAGTCGCCTTCCGGTGGGCGCGTCGAGGTCGTCATCGGTGTGATTCTCCCGCCTTTCGATTGAGCACAGCATCATCGATGGCCTCCGCGTAGGGCGCGCAATCGCCCGCCCCGGGTACCAGAGTCGCCAAGGCGCCCGCCGCACACGCACGCCGAAGCGCATCTTCGTGGCCGTCGAGCCAGCTGGCGGCCAGCACGCCTGCGAACACGTCGCCCGCGCCAGTGGTGTCCACGGCCTCCACGGTCGGTGCCGGCACGTCGAATCGCTCGTCCTGCCCGAGATAGCTGGCACCACGCGCGCCGCGGGTGATGACCAGGTGCGGAACGGGCCAGTGCCATTCTCGCGCCTCGGCTTCGTTGACGACGACGACGTCGGCCAGCTCGGACAGCGCGAGCAGCTCATGTGGCGGCGCTCCGGCCGGCGAGGCGTTGACGATGACGACCGCGCCCGCGGCCTGTGCCGCGCGTGCCGCGGCAATTGCGGTGCCGATCGGGATCTCGAGCTGCAGCAACACCACGTCGCTGTCGGCGATCGCGGCGCGGACGTCGGCGTCGGCCACGCTGAGGTGTCCGTTGGCGCCAGGCGCGACGACGATCGTGTTTTCGGCCCCGGCGTCGACCGTGATCACCGCCGAACCGCTCGGCCCCGGCAGGGAGACCATCGCGTCGAGACCGACCTCGTTGCCGCGTAGGTGAGCTCGCAGTTGGTCGGCCGCGGAATCGGTTCCGACGGCGGCGACCAGCTGTACCGACGCACCTGCGCGGGCCGCGGCCACCGCCTGGTTACCGCCCTTGCCGCCGGGTGCCGTCGACACCGACGACGCCAGAACTGTCTGCCCGGGCCGCGGGAGCGCATCGACGGTGAAGGTCAGGTCGGCGTTGACGCTGCCGACGACGCAGACCCGAACCATGTCGTCAACGCTAGCCGAGCCGTGCTACCTGACACGTGTCCAACGTCGCAGGCACGTTCGATACGCTGGATCGATGAGCGTGGAAGCTCCGTCAATCGCCGACTTGCGCCAGCAGGTGCACGACGCCGCCCGCCGGGCCCGTGGGGCGTCGCGCAGCCTGGCGACGCTGAGCACCGAGACCAAGAACCGCGCGCTGCACGCCGCCGCCGATGCGGTGCTGTCGCGGGTACACGAGATCCTCGCCGCCAACGCACAGGATCTGGAGGCCGCGCGCGCCGCGGGCACACCGGAGGCGATGCTCGACAGGTTGGCGCTCAACCCGCAACGTGTCGACGGCATCGCGGCAGGTCTGCGTCAGGTCGCCGGCCTGCCGGACCCGATCGGCGAGGTGCTGCGCGGTCGCACGCTGCCCAACGGCCTGCGGCTGCGTCAGCAGCGCGTGCCGCTCGGCGTCGTCGGCATCGTCTACGAGGGCAGGCCGAATGTCACCGTCGACGCGTTCGGACTGACGCTGAAGTCGGGCAACGCCGTTCTGCTGCGCGGCAGTTCGTCGGCCGCGCGGTCGAACGACGCGCTCGTCACCACGCTGCGAGGGGGACTGGTAGGCGAGGGCCTCGAGGCCGACATCGTGCAACTGCTGCCCAGCGAGAACCGCGCCAGCGTCACCCATCTCATCCAGGCACGCGGCCTCGTCGACGTCGTCATCCCGCGCGGTGGCGCCGGACTGATCGACGCGGTGGTGCGCGACGCCCAGGTGCCGACCATCGAAACCGGCGTCGGCAATTGCCATGTGTACGTTCATGAATCGGCCGATCTGAAGATGGCCGAACGGATTCTGCTCAACGCCAAGACCCGCAGACCCAGTGTGTGCAACGCGGCCGAGTCCGTTCTCGTTGACGCGTCGATCGCCGACGTCGCGTTGCCCCGGCTCAGGAAGGCGTTGCAGGACGCGGGGGTCAGTGTGCATGACAACCCGTCCGACGACGAGCTGCGTGCCGAGTTCCTCTCGATGGACATCGCGCTGGCGGTGGTCGACGGACTCGACGCCGCGATCGAGCACGTCAACGAATACGGAACCGGCCACACCGAGGCCATCGTGGCCACCGATCTCGCTGCGGCACAGCGGTTCACCGATCGCGTCGATGCGGCGGCCGTCATGGTCAACGCCTCGACCGCGTTCACCGACGGTGAGCAGTTCGGCTTCGGCGCCGAGATCGGAATCTCCACGCAGAAGCTGCATGCCCGAGGCCCGATGGGGCTGCCCGAACTGACGTCAACCAAGTGGATTGTGTGGGGAGACGGCCACACCCGCCCGGCATGAAACAGGAGAACCGATGAGCCTTTGCGCGAACAGGATTGGAGCCGCTTCGTGAGCGTCCCCGCACGTCCGGCGCCGTTGTTCGCCGATATCGACGATGTCGGACGGCGGCTGGCCGAAACCGGCTACCTGCCCGACACCGCCACCGCCACCGCGGTGTTCCTTGCCGACCGGCTCGGCAAGCCGTTGCTGGTGGAGGGTCCGGCCGGCGTCGGCAAGACCGAACTGGCCCGTGCGGTTGCGCAGGCGACGGGTTCGGGTCTGGTTCGGCTGCAGTGCTACGAGGGCGTCGACGAGGCCCGCGCGCTCTACGAGTGGAATCACGCCAAGCAGATCCTGCGCATTCAAGCCGGCTCGCAGGACTGGGATCAGACCAAAACCGATGTGTTCTCCGAGGAGTTCCTGCTGTCGCGTCCACTGCTGACCGCGATCCGGCGCACCGAGCCGACGGTGCTGCTGATCGACGAGACCGACAAGGCCGACATCGAGATCGAGGGTCTGCTGCTGGAGGTGCTGTCCGATTTCGCGGTGACGGTGCCGGAGTTGGGCACCATCACCGCCGAGCGCGCCCCGTTCGTCGTGCTGACCTCCAACGCCACCCGCGAACTGTCCGAGGCGCTCAAACGCCGATGCCTGTTCCTGCACATCGACTTCCCCGACGCCGACCTGGAACGGCGCATCCTGCTGTCGCGGGTCCCCGAGCTACCAGAACACCTCGCCAAGGAGATCGTGCGCATCATCGGCGTCCTGCGCGGCATGCAGCTCAAGAAGTTGCCATCGGTTGCCGAGACCATCGACTGGGGACGCACGGTGCTCGCGCTGGGCATGGACACCATCAGCGACGCGACCATCGCGGCCACCCTCGGTGTCGTGCTCAAGCACCAATCCGATCAGATCAAGGTCAGCGGCGAACTCCGCCTCAACTAGGAGCACTGATGGCCCCCCGCCGAGTCCGTCCCCAACAACCGCTGGCGCCACATGGCATCCCCGGCCACCTGGTCGAGTTCGTCGAAGCACTGCGCGGGCAGGGGATTTCGGTGGGGCCGTCGGAGACGGTCGATGCCGGCCGTGTCATGACGGTGCTGGGGCTGGGCGATCGGGAGGTGTTGCGGGAGGGCATCGCCTGCGCGGTGCTGCGCCGTCCCGACCACCGCGACACCTTCGACGCATTGTTCGACCTGTGGTTCCCCGCGGCGCTGGGGGCCAAGACGGTGCTGGACGACGACGAGGCGGGCGATGACCCGCAGGGCCTGCCGCCTGAGGATGTCGAGGCGATGCGTGCCGCGCTGCTCGACCTTCTTTCCGACAACGCCGAGCTGGCCGATCTGGACGAGCGCCTGGCCGCGATGATCGCCCAGATCGTCGAGGCGTACGGCAGATACAACTCCAGCCGCGGCCCGTCGTACTCGTCGTATCAGGCGCTCAAGGCGATGAACCTCGACGATCTGGAGGGCCGGCTGCTGGCGGGGTTGTTGGCGCCCTACGGCGACGAGCCGACACCGACTCAAGAGCAGATCGCCAAAGCCCTTGCTGCGCAGCGCATCACACAGCTTCGCAAGATGGTCGAAGGGGAGACGAAGCGACGCACCGCCGAGCAGCTGGGCCGAGACCACGTGCAGATGTACGGCGTCCCGCAGCTGGCGGAGAACGTCGAGTTCCTGCGCGCATCCGGTGAGCAGCTGCGCCAGATGCAGCGGGTGGTCAAACCGCTGGCGCGCATGCTGGCCACCAGGCTGGCCGCGCGGCGGCGACGGTCGCGGTCCGGCGAGATCGATCTGCGCAAGACGCTGCGCAAGTCGATGTCCACCGGCGGTGTGCCGATCGACGTGGTGTTGAAGAAGCCGCACCCGGCGCGACCGGAGCTGGTGGTGCTGTGCGACGTGTCCGGCTCGGTGGCGGGATTCAGCCACTTCACCCTGATGCTGGTGCACGCGCTGCGCCAGCAGTTCTCGCGGGTACGCGTCTTCGCCTTCATCGACACCACCGACGAGGTGACCGAGCTGTTCGGCCCGGACGCCGACCTAGCGGTCGCCGTGCAGCGGATCACCCGCGAAGCGGGCGTCTACACCCGCGACGGGCACTCCGACTACGGCCATGCTTTCGCGTCGTTCATGGACCGGTGGCCAAACGCCCTTTCGCCGCGCAGCTCACTGCTGGTGCTCGGCGACGGGCGCAACAACTATCGCAACCCCGAGCTGGATCTGCTGTCGCACATGGTGAACTCCGCCAGGCACGCACACTGGCTCAATCCCGAGCCAAAGCATCTGTGGGGCAGCGGCGACTCGGCGGCGCCGCGCTATCAGGACGTCATCACGATGCACGAATGCCGCTCGGCCAAGCAGCTGGCTTCGGTGATCGACCAGCTGCTCCCGGTCTGAGGCCGCACCGGCACGCACCTGCATGCGCAGATCTCCCGCGCCCCGCGCAGATCTCCCGCGCCCCGAAATCCGACTTCTGCAGGAAAAGTGCGAGTGGGCGCCTACAAAAGTCGGATTTCGGGGTGCGCGGAGCCGGTGGATAGAGCGGTCGCCTGCTCTGATCATCCGATGACGCTGCCGTAAGCTGGCTATTCGTGGCTGGACGCAAGCTGGGAGTGATGGGCGGGACGTTCGATCCCATCCACAACGGCCACCTCGTCGCGGCCAGCGAGGTCGCCGACCTGTTCGACCTCGACGAAGTGGTGTTCGTCCCCACCGGACAGCCGTGGCAGAAGCATCAGCGCTACGTCAGCGCCGCCGAGGACCGCTACTTGATGACGGTGATCGCGACCGCGTCCAATCCGCGGTTCTCGGTCAGCCGCGTCGACATCGACCGCGGTGGTCCCACCTACACCAAGGACACGCTGCGGGATCTGCGCGCGCTCGACCCCGCGGCCGAGCTGTACTTCATCACCGGGGCCGACGCGCTGGCCTCGATCCTGTCCTGGCAGAACTGGGAGGAAATGTTCTCGATCGCCAAGTTCGTCGGCGTCAGCCGCCCCGGATACGAGTTGGACGGCAAACACATCGCGGCCGCGATGCGTGAACTGCCCGCCGATGCGCTGACCCTCGTCGAGGTGCCGGCGCTGGCGATCTCGTCGACCGACTGTCGCGAGCGCGCCGGGGTGAGTCGACCGATCTGGTACCTGGTGCCCGACGGCGTCGTCCAATACGTGGCCAAGCGCAATCTCTATGCGACGCCCAGCCTGACAACCCAGGAGCCCACCCATGACGGCCTCTGACGACGCCATCTCGATGGCGACGGTCGCCGCGCGCGCGGCCGCGTCCAAACTCGCCGACGACGTCGTCGTGATCGACGTATCGGGGCAGCTGGTGATCACCGACTGTTTCGTCATCGCATCGGCGTCCAACGAGCGGCAGGTCGGCGCCATCGTCGACGAGGTCGAGGAGAAGATGCGCCTGGCCGGTCACAAGCCCGCGCGTCGCGAAGGCACCCGTGAGGGGCGGTGGGTGCTGCTGGACTATGTCGACATCGTCGTACACATCCAGCATCAGGACGAGCGCAACTTCTACGCGCTTGATCGGTTGTGGCGCGACTGCCCGGTCCTGCCGGTCGATGTGGACGGCGACGGGCCGTGAGGATCCGCCGATTGGTCATGCTGCGCCACGGCCAGACCGCCTATAACGCGGGCAGCCGCATGCAGGGCCAGCTGGACACCGAGCTGACCGACCTCGGCAGGGAGCAGGCCGTCGCCGCGGCTGAGGTGCTGGCCAAGCGTCAGCCGCTGGCGATCGTCTCGTCGGATCTGCGACGTGCACTCGACACCGCGGTCGCCCTCGGCGAGCGGGCCGGGATGCCGGTGGCCGTCGACACCCGGCTTCGTGAAACGCACCTGGGCGACTGGCAGGGGATGACGCATCTCGAGGTGGACGCGGTGGCACCCGGCGCACGGCTGGCGTGGCGCGACGATGCCCGCTGGGCTCCGCACGGCGGGGAGAGCCGGGTCGATGTCGCCGCCCGCGGCATGCCGCTGGTGCACGAACTGCTGACCGAGCAGACCGAGTGGGGAGTCGACTCCGAGCGACCCGTGGTGCTTGTGGCGCACGGTGGTCTGATCGCCGCGTTGACCGCGGCGGTGCTCGGCCTGCCCGTCGACAAGTGGCCGATTCTCGGCGGCATGGGCAACGCCAGCTGGGTGCAGCTGGCAGGGCACTCCGAGCCCGATGCCGCGCCGGCCGACATCCGCTGGCGCCTCGATGTATGGAACGCCTCCGCGCAGGTGGCCACCGATGTCCTCTGACCGCCCGACGCTGCTCGTCTTCTGCGATTCGCTGTCCTATTACGGGCCTACCGGCGGGCTGCCGTCCGACGATCCGCGCATCTGGCCCAATATTGTTGCCAAGCAACTGGATTGGGATGTCGAAGTCATCGGGCGCATCGGATGGACGTGCCGCGACGTCTGGTGGGCCGCCACGCAGGACCCACGCGCGTGGGCGGCGCTGCCGCGGGCGGGCGCGGTGATCTTCGCGACCGGTGGCATGGACTCGCTTCCGTCTCCGCTGCCGACCGCGTTGCGCGAGCTGATCCGCTATGTGCGCCCACCCTGGCTGCGCCGTTGGGTGCGCGACGGTTACGGATGGGTGCAGCCGCGCCTGTCGCCGGTGTCGCGCTCTGCGCTGCCGCCGCACCTGTCGGCTGAGTATCTCGAGATGACGCGCAGCGCGATCGATTTCAACCGGCCCGGCATCCCGATCGTGGCGTCGCTACCCGCGGTGCACATTGCCGAGACCTATGGCAAGGCCCATCACGGCCGGGAGGGGACGGCCAGGGCCATCACCGAATGGGCTGAGCAGCACGATATTCCGCTTGTCGACCAGAAAGCGGCGGTAGCTGAACACATCCTGACCGGCAATGGCAATCCCGACGGCATCCATTGGAACTTCGAAGCGCATCAAGCCGTGGCGGACCTGACGTTCAAAGCACTGGCAGAGGCCGGCGTTCCATGTCCGTGATCGTCGTCACCGACTCGTCGTGTCGCCTGCAGTCAGATGAACTGAAGCAGAGCGACATCCGGCAGGTGCCGCTGCACGTTCTGCTCGACGGCGAGGATCTGCGCGACGGGATCGACGAGGTGCCCTACGACGTGCACGAGCGCCCGCGCGTGACCACCGCGGGCGCCGCGCCGGTGGACCTGGCAGACACCTACCGGCAGGCGCTGGCGGACAGTGACGGCGACGGGGTTGTCGCAGTGCATATCTCGGCGGCGCTGTCGAGCACTTACAGTTCGGCGGTGCAGGCGGCCCGGGAGTTCGGTCCGTCGGTGCGCGTGGTCAACTCGCGCACGGCGGCGATGGGTGTCGGGTTCGTGGCTCAAGCCGCGGCCAGGGCTGCGGCGTCGGGCGTCGATCTCGACGCCGTCGAGACCGCGGCCCGCGCGGCGATCACCGACAGCCACGTGTTCGTCGTCGTGCACCGCCTCGACAACCTGCGGCGTAGCGGTCGGATACGAACCACTGCTTCGTGGTTGGGTACGGCGCTGTCGCTCAAGCCGTTGCTGTGCCTGGACGTCGACGGCCGGCTAGTGCTCGACCAGCGGATCCGCACGGTGTCGAAAGCGCACGCAGCGCTGCTGGATCGCGTCGCCGAGGTGATCGGCGACCGGCAGGCGAGCGTCGCGGTCCACCACGTCGACAACCATGACGCCGCAGACGAGATTGGTGCGGCGTTGACGGCGCGGCTTCCGCAGATCGAGTCCCTGACCGTCGCCGATATGGGACCGGTACTGGCGGTCCATGTCGGCGGCGGTGCGGTCGGGGTTGCGGTGCAGGTACATCAGTAAGTTCTAACTAACGGTTGACAGTCACTTACCGTTAGTGCACGCTTACCGGTGTGCCCGCATCCGCCTCCGCCGTCCTCGATGCGCTCGGTGACAAGACGCGCCGGGCGATACTCGAGAAGCTCATTGACGGCCCGGTGGCGGTGGGCGTGCTCGCCGACCAGCTGCCCATTTCGCGACCGGCCGTCTCGCAGCACCTGCGGGTGCTCAAGGACGCCGATCTCGTCGTCGAATCAGTCGCAGGTACCCGACGGCTGTACCGCGTCAACGAGGCCGGACTGATGGCGTTGCGCGACTACCTCGACCGGTTCTGGGCTCAGACCCTGGCCGGTTTCAAAGAAACCGTCGAGCGTCTTGAAGGAGACCACACATGACTCAGACCAACCTCGGGACCATTCGTCACGAGATCGTCGTCAACGCACCTTTGGAGCGGGCGTTTCGTGTTTTCACCGACCAGTTCGGTGACTTCAAGCCCCGCGAGCACAATCTGCTGGCCGTCCCGATCGACGAAACGGTCTTCGAGCCAAGGGTCGGCGGCACCATCTACGACCGCGGTGTCGACGGCAGCGTCTGTACCTGGGGCCGCGTCGTCGCTTTCGAGCCGCCGAACCGACTGATGTTCACCTGGGACATCGGTCCGACGTGGCAGGTCGAATCCGACCCCGCCCGATGCAGTGAAGTCGAAGTGCGCTTCCTCGCCGAGTCAGAATCGCGCACGCGCGTCGAACTTGAACACCGCCATATCGAGCGACACGGCGACGGCTGGGAAGCGGTGGCGTCCGGGGTCGGCGGCGACGCGGGCTGGCCGCTCTACCTCAACCGCTACGGCACGCTGTTCGAGGCCGTATGACGTCCACTATGCAGCTGGCGCGCGCCGAACGTGAGGAGTTCGCCTCGCTGCTCGAAGGGCTGACTCCGCAGCAGTGGGATAGTCCTACGCTGTGCGACCGGTGGCGGGTGCGCGACGTCGTCGCTCACGCAATCGGTTACGACCCGTTGACCCGTCGGCAACTGCTCGGCCTCTTGGCGAAGGGCTTGTTCACCTCCGGCGGCGCCAACGCGGTCGGCGTCGCCGCGTATGCCGACACGCCGCCCTCGGAATTGCTCTCGCTGGTACGCCGCTATGCCGAACCACGCGGCCTCACAGCAGGTTTCGGCGGAAAAATCGCGTTGACCGACGGCATGATTCATCAGCAGGACATTCGCAGGCCGCTCGGTATACCGCGCACCATCGACCAGGAACGCCTGCTGGTCGCCCTGGACTTCACGCTGTGGGCCCCTCGACTGCTTGGCGCCGTGCGATCCAGGGGATTCCGGCTCGACGCCGTCGACGTGAACTGGTCGCACGGTAAGGGTCCCGAAGTTCGCGGTCCCGGTGAGGCGCTGCTGATGGCGATGGCCGGTCGCCGCGCGGCACTCGACGACCTCGACGGACCGGGCAAAACCCAGTTGGCGCAACGCCTTTGAATGACGGAGCGGCGAATCACCGTGCCGCTCGGCCAGCCACCGGTGGCAGGTCCTTCAGCGTGACGATGCCGGGCTCGGCCGCCACGACGGCGGGCACGGCGTTGGTGACGGGCATGGCGGTGTAGATCATGCCGAGCCCCATGAACCCCGGCTCGGTCCAATCCTTCGGCGGCAGGCAGTGCAGCACCGTGCGCATATTGGGCAGTCCGAACACTTGGATGACGTGACCGTGCTCGAGGGGCTTGGGCGGAGTGACGTGCTCGCCCATGGTCCAGTTGAATCCGACACTGACGACATTGCGGTCGCCCACCCAGCCGCGGTGATAGCCGAAAACGCCACCCACGGTGCCCTTCGGAATCTGCATGAAGCCCAGATCGGAGTCGCCCGTCGCGGCGGTGAAGGTGACATCGAACGTCATCCGGTCGAGGTGGGCGCCGATCGCGTCGGCCATCATGGCGGCCGATTCGGCGAACACCTCGCTTTCCCGCCGGACGCTTTCCGCCAGCCCTGGAGTGTCCGGGTCCTGGGAGAAACCCATCGCGGTCTGCGTGCCCGCCGACTCGTAGGTCGAGCAGTCCACCGACTCGGTGATGCGAATCTCGTCGACGCGTTCGCAGGCGCCGGACAGCACCATTCCCACCATGTTGGTCATTCCCGGATGCGCACCGCTGCCGAAGATCGTCGAATTGCCGTTCGCACAGGCTTTTCGGATTCTTTCGAGGTCCTCCGGTGTCTGTTTGCCGCCGGTGATCCACGCCGCGCTGGAGCAGACGTTCACGCCGGACTCGAGCAGCCGGATGAGCTCATCGACGTTGGGCCACAAGGGGTTGTAACAGCATGCGTCGGGTTGCAGTGCGATCAGCGCGTCGATGTCGTTGGTCGCCGTCACGCCGGTGGGTTCCGGCCAGCCGGCCAACTCGGCGGCGTCCACACCGACCTTGTCGGCCCCGTGTGCGTAGACCCCGACAAGCTCCATGTCGTCGCGGCCGATGATCGCGTGCAGGGAACGCCTGCCGATGTTGCCGGTCGTCCACTGGACGACGCGAAGCGGCCGGTCAGGTGTCGCCATCAAATCTCCTCGGTGTCAATGAACTACATGTGGGTGCCGCCATCGATGCGGACCTCAGTCCCGGTGACGAAATAGGCCTCGGGAGCGGCGAGCATGGCGACGACGGCCGCCACCGCATCGGGCTTGGCGAACATGCCGCCGCCCTCGACCGGCAGCGTCGGGGTGATCTTGCCGAACAACGAGTAGTCGGCATCGGGTGGCAGGCCCGGACCGATGCTCTGCTTCGATTGGCCTGTGCCGTCGGTCATTCCGGATGAAATGGACCCCGGCTGCACGCAGTTGAAGCGAATGCCTTCCTTGCTGAACTCCAGGGCGAGCGTGTGTGTCATGGCCTTGATACCGCCCTTTGAGGCCGCATACGCCGACATGTACGGATGCGCGAAATCCGCCGATGTGGAACTGAAGTTGACCACGGCGGGGGTATTGCCCCGCCGCAGCGCGGGCAGGGCTTCCCGGATGACCAGGAACGTGCCGATGAGGTTGATCCGCAAGACCTGCTCGAAGTCGGCCAGCGTCGTGTCCGCGAAATGCGCCGACCTCAGAATGCCTGCACCGTTGACCACCGCGTCCAAGCCGTTCATCGCGTCCACTGTGCGCGCCACACCGTCGGTGACAGAGTCCTCGCTGCCCACGTCCATCACCAGCGTGGTCAGCCGATCGGCCGATTCGCTCGCCTTGGTTTCGGTGTCGGCCAGCCCCGTCTCGCTGACGTCGGCGGCCACGACCGTGCCCCCTTCGTCGAGGATCCGCAGAGCGGTCGCCTGGCCGATGCCCGATCCCGCCCCTGTGATGAGCACCCGACGGTCGGTGTATCGCTGCAACGTCGCCACCGGGGGAATGTTAGTGCGTCGGTTCGGAGCGGCCGGGTGCTTCAGCCGCTATTCGGCCTCGAGCGGCGGGTCGGTCTCGCGGGCGTCCGCCTTCGGCGCCGTCGACTCGGCCGGGCCTGATTCCTCCGGAAGCGACAGGGCGACCCCGAGCGCGACGAAGAACGCGATGAACAGCGGGCCGCCCAGGTAGTGGTTCATCGGGCCGCCGGGCGAGATGAAACTACCGGGCGGGCCGATGATGGTGATGGTTTCGATCAGCTGCTCGACGGCGAAGATCGCGGCGATGATGCCCAGCCAACGTGGGAACTGACCGGCGTTGGCTGCCAACAGGATTGGCACCGCCACCATGATGTCGGCGACGGTCAGCACGGGTCCCCACATGATCGCGATGTCGGTCACGGTGCGCGCGGTGGCCGAGCCGAGCTGGTCGGGATGCAACGACAGTCCGCCGACGAACCACATTGCGGTGTTGACCTCCACCAGGACGATGGCCGAGCCGATGGTGAAGGCGTATGCGGGCGGGCCGGTCAACCGGTCGCGGGCGTATGCGAGCACGGCGACAAGCGCCAGCGAACCGAACGCCATCAAAAGGACCTGAACCCGCATCGCGCTGGAATGCTCGTTGACATAGGCCACGACGTCGGAGCCCGGTTTGTCGATCCCCGGCAGCGTCGGCACCGCGAGCAACGCCGCGGCGTAGAGCACCGCGAAGGCGATGCCGGCGATCATCGGGAGGCGACGATTCATCGTGAGGCTCATCGTAATTTGCTGGTTATCCCCAATGCGTGATTGATCCACAGACCGTTGCGGCGCGTCGCGTTCACGGCCGGTCCGGTCGGGTCACGCGCCTACCGTCGGCCGCATGCGAACCGAACTGCCCGCCCAGCGGTTGCACCGCCGCCTCAGCGCAGAAGGATCAGAGCCGGACGGCGAGCACGAGGATGAGCAGTCCGACACCTCGCTGTCACGCTGGCTGCCCGACACCAAGCCGTCGGGCACTGCCGGTTGGCTCGCCACCATCCGGGCCGATCCCGGCCGCGCCGGTGTCATCGCTCTCGGCGTCGTCGGAGTATTGGCCGTACTGGTCACGGTCTTCACCGTGGTTCGTGACAAACCGCCGCCGGTGGTGTCGGCCAAACTGCCGCCGGTGCAGATGGTTTCCTCAGCAGGCCCGACCCCGGGCGCGCCGCCCGCGCCCGAAGGGCCGGTCGTGGTCAGTGTGGTCGGCCTTGTGCACAAGCCCGGCCTGGTCACGCTGGACTCCGGCGCCCGGATCGCCGACGCCCTCACCGCGGCCGGCGGGCCACTGGACGGCGCCGACCTCATCGGCCTCAACATGGCTCGGCGCGTCGCCGACGGTGAGCAGATTGTGGTCGGAATCGCCGCCCCACCGGGACAGCCGACACAGATGGGCAGTTCGGTCGCGGCCGATCAGGACGCGGCGACGACGTCCGGCGCGACCACCTCCGAAAACCCCACGGCGCCGGGCGGTTTGATCGATCTCAACACGGCGACCGTCGAACAACTCGACACACTTCCCGGGGTCGGCCCGGTGACCGCGTCCGCCATCGTCGCCTGGCGCGACGCCAACGGGCGGTTCGCCAGCGTCGATCAATTGGGCGACGTCGACGGTATCGGGCCGGCGCGGCTGGAGAAGCTGCGCGCACTCGTGCGTGTGTGACCGCGACACCACCCGGCCCGGTCGGGGCGGACCTCCGGCTGGTGCCGTCGGCCCTCACGGGCTGGGCGGTGACGGCGTCCGGCATCCTATGGCACGTCGCGGGGTCGTTGGCGGCCATCGGGCTGTGCGTGCTCGGCACCGCGCTGGCGGGGCGGTGCGGTGTCCGCCGTAGCGGCGGCTCCGGCCGGGCGGTCGTGACGGCGGCAGTCGCCGCGGCTCTGGCGGGCGTGGGCTTCGCCGTCGCGGTCGGCGTGCGCGTCGACGAACTGCGCGACCATCCGATCGCCGAGCGGTACGGCACGATCGCCTCCGTCGTCGTCACTCCGAGCGAGAGTCCCCGCGCGCTCGGGGGCAACCGGACGATGTTCCGCGGCACCGTGCAGGCACTCGACGGACACGAGATGAACGGTCGGGTGGTCGTTCTCGGTTCGGCCACCGACTTCGCATTACTGACGGCGGGGCGACCGGTCGGCTTCCGAGCGCGGATCGGCAAGCCGATGCGGCGCGATCTGACAGTGGCGGTGCTGTCCGCCTCGGGGCGGCCGGTGTGGGGCGACGCCGCGCCGATCCATCGCGCCGCGCACCACGTCCGGGCCGGCTTCGCCGACGCGGCCAGGCGCGCGTTGCCCGCGGACCAAGCGGCGATGTTGCCCGCGTTGGTGCTCGGGGACACGTCGGCCGTGGCGCAGCAGACCAGCGCGCAGTTTCGCGCCGCGGGGTTGACCCATCTGACCGCCGTGTCGGGCGCCAACGTCACCATCGTGTGCGGGGCCGTACTGCTGTCGGCGGGCCTGATCGGTCCACGGGCCGCGGTCGGACTCGCCGCGGTGGCGCTGGTGGCGTTCGTCGTCGTGGTTCAGCCGTCGGCGAGCGTGCTTCGCGCGGCGGTCATGGGTGCGATCACCTTGCTCGCCGTGGCCTCACACCGCCGGCGACAGGCGATTCCCGCGCTGTCGGCCAGCGTGCTGGCCCTGCTGATCGCGGCGCCGGAGCTGGCCGTTGACCTCGGATTCGCGCTGTCGGTGTCGGCCACGGCGGCGCTCGTGGTCATCGCTCCGGTCTGGTCACGCCGTCTGGTCGGCCAGGGCTGGCCCAAACTGCTCGCGGACGCGGTCAGCGTCGCGGTCGCCGCGCAGCTTGTCACCGCACCGCTGGTGGCCGGCATGGCGGGCACCTTCAGCGTTCCCGCGGTCGCCGCCAACCTCGCAGTGGCCGTGGTGATCGCGCCGATCACCGTCGTCGGTACGGCCGCCGCGGCACTGTGCCCGCTGTGGCCCGCAGGCGCCGAACTGCTCGTCCGGTTCACCGGTCCCGAATTGTGGTGGCTGCTGAGCGTGGCGCGGTGGGCGGCCGTCGTGCCAGGCGCGGTGCTGCCCGTGCCGTCCGGACTGCTCGGCGTCGGCACCATCGCGGCGGCCGGCATCGGCGCGGTGATGTCGTGGCGGTGGCACTGGTTCCGGGTCGCGGCGTGCGCGACCACGCTGTGCCTGCTCGCATGGACGGTGTCAGGACTGTCGGGCGGGCATGACACGATCGGGGGGTGAGCCAAGAGGAGTCGCGCCTGCACCTGGTGCTGGGCGACGAGGAACTGCTTGTCGAACGTGCCGTGGCAGCGGTGCTGCGGGCCGCGCGCAAAAGTGCCGGCACACAGGATGTTCCGATCGACCGGTTGCGCGCAGGTGAGGTCAGCACCAACGAGCTCGCCGAACTGCTCAGCCCGTCGCTGTTCGCCGACGAACGGGTGATCGTCCTCGAAGCCGCCGCAGAGGCCGGCAAGGAGGCGGTCACGCTGATCGCCGACGCCGCGGCCGACCTGCCTCCCGGCACCATCCTCGTCGTTGTGCACTCCGGCGGCGGTCGCGCCAAGGCGCTCGCCGATCAGCTCAAAAAGGTTGGCGCGCAAGTTCATCCGTGTGCACGGATCACCAAGGCCGCCGAACGCGCCGACTTCGTGCGTCGCGAGTTCCGCGCGCTGAAGGCCAAAGTCGGCGACGACACCGTCACCGCCGTCCTGGACGCGGTCGGCTCTGACATCCGCGAGTTGGCGGCCGTGTGCTCGCAGCTGATGGCCGACACCGGCGGCGCGGTCGACGCCGCCGCCGTGCGGCGCTATCACTCCGGCAAGGCCGAGGTGAAGGGTTTCGACATCGCGGACAAGGCGGTCGTCGGTGACGTCGCGGGCGCCGCGGAGGCCTTGCGCTGGGCGATGATGCGCGGCGAGCCGCATGTCGTTCTCGCCGACGCGCTGGCCGAGGCCATTCATGCGATCGCACGGGTCGGCCCGCTGTCCGGCGACCCGTACCGGCTCGCGTCCGAACTCGGCATGCCGCCGTGGCGGGTGCAGAAAGCGCAGAAGCAGGCACGCCGGTGGTCGCGCACCTCGGTGGCCGAAGCCATGCGTCTGGTGGCGGCGCTCAACGCCGATGTCAAAGGGGCGGCAGCCGATGCCGACTACGCGCTGGAAGCGACGGTGCGCAAGGTCGCCGAACTAGCCGACGGCTAAGACTCAGATCTTGTTGAGCGCCCGGGCCAGCGCCGACTTGCGGTTGGCGGCCTGATTCTTGTGGATGACGCCCTTGCTGGCGGCTTTGTCGAGCTGGCGGTTGGTCGACGCCAGCAGTTCGCCGGCCTTCTCCTTATCGCCGGCCTCGACTGCCGCGCGGAAGCCACGTACCGCCGTGTGAAGCGACGACTTCACCGACTTGTTGCGCAGTCTGCGGCGCTCGTTGGTCTTGATGCGCTTTTCCTGCGACTT
The DNA here is from genome assembly GCF_025345615.1 of Mycobacterium deserti. Lineage (GTDB taxonomy): Bacteria > Actinomycetota > Actinomycetes > Mycobacteriales > Mycobacteriaceae > Mycobacterium > Mycobacterium deserti. The sequence continues at coordinate 462,089 of NZ_JAODWD010000004.1, read as the reverse complement.
GATGTTGGCCACGCGTGTAGTCCTTCGTAAATCTCAGCTGGGTTTGCACAAAAGTTGGTGGGCGCCCGGCGAGCGGGCAGCGAGGGTTCAGGTTACCAGCGCGGTGGGTAAATGCCCAAAGTGACGTGGCTGGCCTGCCGAAACACGGCCGGTGGTGCAGCATGTCCCTGGTGAGCCTGCGGACGCCGCACACGCGAGTAGCAAGACAGCCCAACGAGGCGGCGCGCCCCGCGCGCACTCCAGCCAATCGGTCCAGACAGCACCAGGGCGTTTTCGACGGCTACAACAGCCTGGGCAGCTATGCGGCCGCCTTCGACGAAATGTTCGACGGCCAGGGCAACGTGCGCGGGCCCTACAAGGGAATTTTCGCTGAACTCGCGCCATCGGACGCCTCCGAACTCGAAGCACGCGCCGAGGCGCTCGGCCGTGCGTTCATCGACCAGGGCATCACCTTCTCGCTCTCGGGCCAGGAACGGCCGTTCCCGCTCGATCTCGTGCCGCGGGTCATCTCGGCCGCGGAGTGGACGCGGCTCGAGCGGGGCATCCGCCAGCGGGTGCAGGCCCTGGAGATGTATCTCCACGACATCTACGGCGAACAGGACATCCTGCGCGACGGGGTCATCCCGCGCCGGCTCGTCACCTCCTGTGAGCACTTCCATCGCGAAGCCGTGGGCATCGTCCCGCCCAACGGCGTACGCATCCACGTCGCGGGTATCGACCTGATTCGCGACGCCAAGGGCGACTTCCGGGTGCTGGAAGACAACCTGCGCTCACCGTCCGGGGTCTCGTATGTGATGGAGAACCGCCGCACGATGGCGCGCGTGTTCCCCAACCTGTTCGCCACCCATCGCGTCCGGGCGGTCGGGGACTACCCGTCGCACCTGCTGCGCGCGCTGCGTAACGCGGCGGCCAACAACGTCGCGGACCCGACCGTGGTGGTGCTGACGCCGGGTGTCTACAACTCGGCCTACTTCGAGCACTCGCTGCTGGCGCGGCAGATGGGCGTGGAACTCGTCGAGGGCCGCGACCTGTTCTGCCGCGACAACGCCGTCTACATGCGCACCACCGAAGGGGAGCGACAGGTCGACGTCATCTACCGGCGCATCGACGACGCGTTCCTCGACCCGATGCAGTTCCGGCCCGACTCGGTACTCGGGGTCGCGGGGCTGCTCAACGCCGCGCGGGCCGGCAACGTCGTGATCTCCAGCGCCGTCGGCAACGGGGTAGGCGACGACAAGCTCGTCTACACCTATGTACCGACGATCATCGAGTACTACCTCGGTGAGAAACCGTTGCTGGCCAACGTCGACACCTTCCGCTGCTGGTTGGACGACGAGCGCGAGGAAGTCTTGGATCGCGTCGCGGAACTGGTGATCAAACCCGTCGAGGGGTCCGGCGGCTACGGCATCGTCTTCGGACCCGACGCGTCGGCCAAGGAACTGGCCGCCATCACCAAGAAGATCCGCAACGACCCCCGCGGCTGGATCGCGCAGCCCGTGATGCAGCTGTCGACGGTGCCCACCAAGATCGACAACACCTTGGCGCCGCGCCACGTCGACCTGCGGCCGTTCGCGGTCAACGACGGCGACGACGTCTGGGTGCTGCCCGGCGGGCTCACCCGGGTCGCCCTGCCCGAGGGCTCGCTGGTGGTCAACTCGAGCCAGGGCGGCGGATCGAAAGACACCTGGGTGATGGCATCGCGCACGTCGGTCGCCGACCGCGAACTCGGTGCGGCCGAAGTGGTGCGCGCGCTGCCCAAGGCGGCCAAGGGGCGCAGAGCCGACGGCAGCGACGGGCAGACGCAGGATCAACAGCAACAGCAACAGCAGTGAGGCGGGTGACACCTGATGCTGGCGCGCAACGCTGAATCGCTGTACTGGATCGGCCGGTATGTCGAACGCGCCGACGACACCGCGCGCATCCTCGACGTGACCGTGCACCAACTGTTGGAGGACTCCAGCGTCGATCCCGACCAGGCGTCGCGGACGCTGCTGCGGGTGCTGGGCATCGACCCGCCCGACGAGCCGCTGGACGTGTGGTCGCTGACCGACATCGTCGCGTTCAGCCGCGGCGCCCACGGCGGCTCCATCGTCGACGCGATCTCGGGCGCACGCGAGAACGCCCGCGGCGCAAGGGAAGTCACATCCACCGAGATCTGGGAGTGTCTCAACACGACCTACAACGCACTGTCGGAACGTGAGCGCGCCGCCAAACGGCTTGGGCCGCATGAGTTCCTGTCCTTCGTCGAAGGTCGCGCGGCCATGTTCGCCGGCCTGGCCGACTCCACGCTGTCGCGCGACGACGGGTATCGCTTCATGGTCCTGGGCCGCGCCATCGAGCGGGTGGACATGACCGTGCGCCTGCTGCTGTCCCGCGTAGGCGACAGCGCGTCCTCGCCGGCGTGGGTCACGTTGTTGCGCTCCGCCGGAGCACATGACACGTATCTGCGGACCTACCGCGGTGTGCTCGACGCCGGCCGCGTCGTGGAGTTCATGCTGCTGGACCGATTGTTCCCGCGGTCGATCTTCTACTCGTTGCGCCTTGCCGAACACAGCCTTGAAGAACTGCTCAACCGGCCGAGCAACCGGCTCGGCGCGACGGCCGAGGCGCAGCGACTGCTGGGCCGCGCCCGCAGCGAGTTGGAGTTCCTGCGACCGGGTGTGCTGCTGGAGTCGCTCGAGCAGCGGCTGGCCGGGCTGCAGAAGACCTGCTCGGACGTCGGGGAAGCGTTGTCGCTGCAGTATTTCCATTCGGCGCCGTGGGTGGCCTGGCACGAGACCAGTAGCAGCGGCTCGCTGGTCATCGAAGAGGGTGAGATCTGATGTGGCGGCTGCGGGTCGTGCACTCGACGGGCTATGCGTACAAGTCGCCGGTCACCGCGTCGTTCAACGAGGCGCGGCTGACACCGCGATCGGACTCACGGCAGAACGTCATCCTGAACCGCGTCGAAACCGTCCCTGCCACACGGTCTTACCGATACGTCGACTACTGGGGCACGGCGGTGACGGCCTTCGACCTGCACGCCCCGCACACCGAGCTGGAGGTGACGTCGTCGTCGGTGGTGGAGACCGAGCGCGGCGAGATGCCCGAGACGGAGGCCGGGTGGGAGGATCTGCGCGCCGAGGCCGTGATCGACCGGTTCGACGAGGTGCTCTCGCCCAGCCACTACACGCCGCAGAGTAGTCGAATCACGCGGGTGGGTGAGCGCATCGTCAAGTATCACGATCCGCGCGAGGCGGTCATCGCCGCCGCGAATTGGGTGCACAGCGAGCTGAGGTACGTACCGGGCACCACCGGCGTGCATTCCTCGGGGCTGGACGCGCACCGCGAGGGCGAGGGTGTCTGTCAGGATTTCGCCCATCTGACGCTGATCCTGTTGCGCAGCATGGGTATTCCGGCCCGCTACGTGTCGGGGTATCTGCATCCGAACAAGGACGCCGTCGTGGGCGAAACCATCGACGGGCAGAGCCACGCCTGGGTGCAGGCGTGGACCGGTGGGTGGTGGAGCTACGACCCCACCAACGACGCAGACATCAACGAGCAGTACGTCAGCGTGGGGGTCGGTCGCGACTACTCCGACGTCTCGCCGCTGAAAGGGATTTACTCGGGTGAGGGGTCGACTGATCTCGACGTCGTCGTCGAGATCACCCGACTCGCCTGACGCTCAGCCCGCGAACGTTCCTTACCGCTCGAAGTTCACGAGAAATATGGAGCGGTAAGGAACGTTCGGCAGGATCGGGGTGGGATCAGGCGCCCAGTGTGCGCTGGATGTCGCCCTTCATCGCGTTCAACTGTGCACCCCAGTAGCCCCACCCGTGCGTGCCGTTGGGCGGGAAGTTGAAGGTGCCGTTGCCTCCACCGCTGGCGAGGTACGCCTGCTGGAATGCCTGGTTGCTGTCCTGGGTGATGCTCTCGAGCACCTGGCCGGGGATGTCGCCGCCGCCGCCGAGGTCGCCGGGCCTGCCGTTACCGGTGTACACCCAGATGCGGGTGCCGTTGGCCGCCAGCGTGCCTGCCTGAAGCGTCGGGTCGTTGCGCTGCCACGCCGGACCGCCACCCGGTCCCCACATCGCGGTGGCGTCGAAGCCGCCGGAGTCGCGCATCGCGAATCCGACCAGCGTCGGCCAGATGCCCTGGGACAGGTTGAGGAAGCCGGAGAGCGAGCCCGCGAAGCTGAACTGCCCGGGGTAGTAGGCCGCCAGGATCAGCGCCGAGCTACCCGACATCGACAGACCGACGACGGCGTTGCCGCTCGGCGAGATGCCTTTGTTCGCCGACAGGTACGCAGGCAACTCGGAGGTCAGGAACGTCTCCCACTGGTAGTTGTAGGTGGTGCCGTTGCCGACTGCCGGTCCCTGCCAGTTGGTGTAGAAGCTGGACATACCGCCGACCGGCATGACCACTGACACACCCGACTGGTAGTAGTTCTCGAACGCAGCGGTTTCGATGTCCCACCCGCTGTTGTCGTCGCGTGCGCGCAGACCGTCGAGCAGGTACACCGCGCGCGGTCCACCGCCCTGGAACCTGACCGGGATGTCTCTGCCCATCGCCGCCGAAGGAACCATCAGGGTCTCGACGGGAAGACCGGGACGCGAGTAGGCCGCTGCGGTAGCCGAACCACCTGCGACGGTGATCAGTCCCGGCAACAGCAGGGCAGCAAGGGTTCCGGCCATCAGCCTGCGAACCCATGTGTTCAGGAGTGTCATCTCATAACCTCTAAGAACGACCGCATCTGGTGCGGTTCGGTTTTCGGATGGCGGGCCGACGCGCTGTGCGCTTGCCGGTTCAGATGCCGCTGCTTCACATCTGCCGCATTTTTCGAGCACTGTCGTGATGCAGCGCTAGCTGCTCGGTACGTCGTCGGTCGACAGTGCAACGTTACGGATGCTCGTTATTCATCGCCGTAAACGTCACAGTTCGGATGAGCGCGGCTAAGCCCTGCGGCAGACACCCGGATGCACCTCGACCCGATGCAGGTCGTCACCCAGTTCGATCTGCCGATCGAACGCCGTCGCCGCCAATGCGCGCCAGTCGTCTTCCTTGCCAGGTTCGATGCTCGGTACGTAGTGGGTCAGGACCAAAATGCCGACGCCCGCGCGGGTCGCGGTGGCCGCGGCCTCCTCCACCGACGAGTGGTAGTCGCAGATGTCGCGGATGCGCTGCATCGGCATGGCCTCGATCAAATCTTTGCGAATCACGGTGTGCACCAACGCTCCCGCGCCGGCGGCGAGCTGGTCGAGGGTCTCGCACGGCACCGTGTCACCGGCCAGCACGACCGACGCACCGGCGTGCTCGACCCGAAATCCGATCGTCGGCGCGACGGGCCGATGGTCTGTCGGCGCCACGCTGATCGTCACGCCGTCGTGGTCCCACACCACGCCGGCGGTGTGCTCGTACACGTCAACCGGCGGGGGAGCCGTGAGGTCGGCGTGGTGCGCGATCCGGTAGCCGATATCGAAGCCGAATGCCTTGAGCGTCGCGTCGACCACTTCGGCCGTGCCGGGGGGTCCGATGATCGGCAACGGCGGGGCGTCGGGCGTGAAGGTGGTGACCCAGCGGGTGATCAACACGTCGCCCAGGTCGGCGATGTGGTCACTGTGCAGGTGCGTGAGCAGCAGCGCGGTCAGCCCGTTGGCGCCGGCGCCTGCCGCCGTCAGGCGCTGCTGCACACCACGGCCACAGTCAACGAGGAACGTCTGCCCGCCCGCCCGGACCAGCGTCGACGGTCCCGCCCGGCGCGCGTCCGGAATGGGACTGCCGGTGCCGAGCAGCGTGACCTCGATCATGGCCCAGGTATACCCCTCGGGCCCGCCTCGCGGGCGTTATTCGCGCCCCGCCGACACCCAACTGAGGTCTTCGAACCGGTTGCCGGACACCGCGGCTCCCGCTGCGTCGAGCGCGGCGCGGTGGTCGGTCGTGAGCGCGACGGTCAGCGAGCCAAGGTTCTCTTCGACGCGGGCCGCTCGACGGGTCCCCGGGATCGGCACCGACGCGATGCGCAGCGCGTCGGCGCGGTACCGCAACCAGGCGAGCGCCACCTGGGCCGGTGTCGCGCCCAGCTCGCCCGCGATCGAGCGCACCACCTCGACCACCGCGAGATTGGCGTCCAGGGCGCCCTCACGGAATCGCGGCAGACCGCGTCGGAAGTCGTTCGGACCGGTCAGGTCGGCGGCGGAGCGCACGGTGCCGGTCAGGAAGCCACGGCCCAGTGGGGAGTACGGCACGAAGCCGACGCCGAGTTCGGCCGCCGCGGGTACGACGTTGCGCTCCACGTCGCGGCTCCAGATCGACCATTCGCTCTGCACCGCGGCGATCGGGTGTACCGCGACGGCCGCCTGTAGCTCGTCGGCCGTCACCTCTGAGAGGCCGAGGTGGCGGACCTTGCCTGCCGCGACGAGTTCGGCCATGGCGCCGACGGTCTCCTCGATCGGCACATTCACGTCGCGGCGATGCATGTAGTAGAGGTCGATCACGTCGGTCTGGAGTCGCTGCAGGCTCTCGTCGACGCACTGGCGGACGTAGGCGGCGTCGCCGCGCGCACCCGGTCGGCCGGCGCCGCGATCGGCGGGATTGCCCGTGATACCGAATTTCGTCGCCAGCGTGACCTCGTCGCGGCGGTCGGCGAGCAGTTTGGCGATCAGCTTCTCGTTGTTGCCGCCGCCGTAGATGTTCGCGGTGTCGATGAAGGTGACACCGAGGTCCACGCAGCGGTGCAGGGTGGCCAGTGACTCGGCGTCGTCGACGTCGCCGTACACCGGGGTGAGGGCCATCGCTCCGAAACCGATTGCGCTGACGGTCAGTTCGTCGCCCAGCTTGACCGCGGGCACAGAGTTGGTCGCTGACATGTTCATTCCTTCGCGTCGGTGGGGGACACGTCGTGCAGCCGAGACGTGCGCGCATCTATTCCGGACACTTCATCCCAAAGCTTCCGCGCAGCGCGATCGAAGCCCTAGCCTGGTGTGAGGCAGATCACGAGCGGAGGCATGATGCGAATCGCGGACGTGTTGCGGAACAAGGGCGCTTCGGTGGCCACGATCACCCCGGAGACCTCGGTCGCGGGGCTGCTCACCGAGCTGTCCGTGCACAACATCGGCGCGATGGTCGTGGTGTCGCCCGACGGGCTGGTCGGCATCGTCTCGGAGCGCGACGTCGTCCGCGCGTTGCACCGCCAGGGCGGTGACGTGCTGACGCGGCCCGTCTCGGAGATCATGACGACGCTGGTCGCGACGTGCGACCCCAGCGATTCGGTGGACAGCCTCAGCGCGTTGATGACCACGAACCGGGTGCGACACGTCCCGGTGATGGAGAACGGCAGGCTCGCGGGCATCGTTAGCATCGGCGACGTGGTCAAAACCCGGATGCAGGAACTCGAAACGCAGCAGGAGCAGTTGCAGGCCTACATCACCCGTGGCTGAGATCGACGTCCGTCCCGCGCAGCGCGGCGACGTGCGGGACATCTCCCGCGTTCTGGCCAAGGCCTTCTACGACGATCCGGTGATGTCCTGGATGCTGCCTGACGACGGCTCGAGGCTGAAGTCGCTGACCCGCGCGTTCGCCGGGCTGACCCGCCATCATTTCCTGTCGCGCGGCGGCTCGGAGGTCGGCCTGAGTGGCGGAACACTCGGCGCGACCACGCTGTGGGACCCGCCGGGGCAACGCAAAGCCTCCCGACGTGAAGAGCTCACGATGTTGCCGCTGATGCTGTGGGCGTTCCGGTCCCGCGTTCCCGCCAGCGTGCAGGTGATGGAGTTGATGGAGGAACACCACCCCGAGGAACCGCACTGGTACCTGATGGTCATCGGCAGCGATCCGTCGGTGCGCGGGGCGGGCTTCGGACAGGCGCTGATGCGCTCGCGGCTGGACCGCTGCGACGCCGAGGGCGTGCCGGCGTATCTGGAGAACAGCAACCCCCGTAACGAGTCGTACTACCTACGCTTCGGCTTCGAGGTGATGGGCGAGATCACGCTGCCTGACGGCGGCCCCAGCATGTGGCCGATGTGGCGACAGCCACGGTAGAGCCGATGTGGCGACAGCCACGGTAGGTCACCCGGGCTAGCTCCAGGAGTATTCGGCGCGCAGGCGCATGGCGACTGCCTCGAACTTGTCCTGCTCGAGGATCGCGCCCTCGCGGCGGATGCCTTCCTCCGGGACGTCGAGCACGCGGTCCAGCCGCACCCAACTCTGCCGTTGTTCGTAATCCCACGAGCCGCTGCCGATGCCCACCCAGTCGGGGTCGTCGCGGTGGTGGTCCTGGCTCGACAACATCAGGCCCAGCAGCGTGGACCGGTCGCGGCCGACGACCAGTACCGGGCGGTCCTTGCCGCGCGTCGGGTCGTCTTCGTAGACCACCCACGTCCACACGATCTCGCCGGGATCGGCCCGGCCGTCGAGGTCGGGGGCGTACACGACCTTGCGCGCGCGGTGCGCCGTCGGGACGAAGTGCTTGCTGACGGGGCGGCCCTCAGTGATGGCAGGAGTGTCCTCGCGCGGTGGGCCCGCGAGGGCGTCGATCCCGATCTTGATTCCCTGCTGGATCCCGCGTGCCACCGCTTCGGACTGCCCGATCTGGCGGATCAACTTCGGCGCCTCGTTGAAGACGAGGTGTCCCGCGAAGCGCTGGAACGTCTTCCACGGCGGGGCCATGAATCCGAGCATAAGTGAAGGCAATGTCGCGCGATTGTGTCGACGGGGTCCGACCTCGATACCCTGGTAGCGCACACGACGCCCTCGAAAGCGACGGTTGCAGAGCGACCATCGGACCGCGCATCAGGAGATTCCCATCAGCAGCTTCGCCGACAAGACGTTCACTGCGCCGGCGCAGATTCGGAACTTCTGCATCATCGCCCACATCGATCACGGCAAGTCGACGCTTGCCGACCGGATGCTCGGGCTCACCGGCGTGGTCGCCGACCGGGACATGCGGGCGCAGTACCTGGACCGGATGGACATCGAGCGCGAGCGCGGCATCACCATCAAGGCGCAGAACGTACGGCTGCCGTGGAAGGTCGGAGAGGGCGAAGACGAGAAGAATTACGTTCTGCACCTGATCGACACCCCGGGCCATGTCGACTTCACCTACGAGGTGTCCCGTGCGCTCGAGGCGTGCGAGGGTGCGGTGCTGCTGGTCGACGCCGCCCAGGGCATCGAGGCGCAGACGCTGGCCAACCTGTATCTGGCCCTCGATCGCGACCTGACGATCATCCCGGTGCTCAACAAAATCGACCTACCGGCCGCGGATCCTGATCGATATGCCGGCGAGATCGCTCACATCATCGGGTGCGAGCCCAGCGACGTGCTGCGGGTGTCGGGCAAGACGGGGGAGGGCGTCACAGAGCTGCTCGACGAGGTCGTCCGGCTGGTTCCGCCGCCCGTCGGCGAGGCCGACGCCCCGGCACGGGCCATGATCTTCGACTCGGTCTACGACATCTACCGCGGCGTGGTGACCTACGTCCGCGTCGTGGACGGCAAGCTCACGCCGCGCGAGAAAATCAAGATGATGTCCACCGGGACGACCCACGAGCTGCTGGAAGTCGGCATCGTCTCGCCCGAACCCAAAGCCACCGAAGGGCTCGGGGTCGGCGAGGTGGGCTATCTGATCACCGGGGTCAAGGACGTCCGGCAGTCGAAGGTCGGCGACACCGTCACCTCGGCGCGCAACGGTGCCACTACGGCACTGACCGGTTACCGCGAACCCAGACCGATGGTCTACTCCGGGCTGTATCCCGTCGACGGCTCCGACTACCCGAACCTGCGCGACGCGTTGGAACGGCTTCAGCTCAACGACGCTGCCCTGACGTGGGAGCCGGAGACGTCCGTCGCGCTCGGATTCGGTTTCCGCAGCGGCTTTCTCGGCCTGCTGCACATGGAGATCACCCGTGAGCGCCTCGAGCGCGAATTCGACCTCGACCTGATCTCCACGGCGCCCAACGTCGTGTACCGCGTCGAGCAGGAGGACGGCAGCGAGATCGTGGTCACCAACCCGTCCGACTGGCCGGACGGCAAGGTCCGCACGGTGTACGAACCCGTGGTCAAGACGACCATCATCGCGCCCAGCGAGTTCATCGGCACGATCATGGAGCTGTGCCAGTCGCGCCGCGGCGAGCTCGGCGGCATGGATTACCTCTCGCCCGAACGAGTAGAGCTGCGCTACACAATGCCGCTGGGTGAGATCATCTTCGACTTCTTCGACGCGCTGAAGTCCCGCACCCGCGGCTACGCGAGCCTCGACTACGAGGAGGCGGGTGAGCAGGAGTCCGAGCTGGTGAAGGTCGACATCCTTCTGCAGGGCGAGCCCGTCGACGCGTTCAGCGCCATCGTGCACAAGGAGTCGGCGTACGCCTACGGCAACAAGATGACCACCAAGCTCAAGGAGCTGATTCCGCGTCAGCAGTTCGAGGTTCCGGTGCAGGCGGCCATCGGATCCAAGATCATTGCTCGCGAAAACATCCGCGCGATCCGCAAAGACGTGCTATCGAAGTGCTACGGCGGTGACATCACGCGCAAGCGCAAGCTGCTGGAGAAGCAGAAGGAAGGCAAGAAGCGGATGAAGACGATCGGGCGCGTTGAGGTGCCCCAGGAGGCGTTCGTCGCCGCGCTGTCGACCGACTCGTCCGCCGACAAGGCCAAGAAGTAACCGCGGTGCTGCGTCCATCGGCCGCCGCGGGTGCTGTGTTGAGCGCGTGCGCGGCGCTCGCCGGCTGCTCGGGCACTCCGGCCGCCGAACCGCAGGCCGTCACGATCGCTGAGGCCGCCAAGCCGGCGCCGTCACCGACGTTGGACTCCGTCCTGCCGACCGCCGACGAACTGTCCAGCATCCTCGGCGCCGCAGGGTTCATGGGACAACTCGTCGACGGCGGTGCCGACATGCTGCTGCAGGGCGTGAAGGAGGCGGACGCGACGCCCGCGGACTGCGTGAGCACCGGTTACCGGCTGCAGAAGGTCGTCTACCAGTCGAGCCCGGTGCTCGGCGTGGCCAGCCGGCCGTGGGCCGGTGGCGACGCCAGTGGGCCGTCGGCCTCGGGCTACTTCGGCGCCGTCGAGTTCGCCACCGCCGATGATGCGCAGGCCTTCTTCGCCGCGTCGGCCGACAAGTGGCACCGGTGCAACGGTCAGACACTGGTGCTGCACCAGGCGGGGCGCGAGGCGCAGGGGTCGAGCAGGATCGCCGATGTCGTGGTCGACGACCGGATCGTGTCGGCGGTCGTGATGCACGACGACGGTTCGACGATCCAGCGGGCACTCGGCTTCGCGACGAATCATGTTGTCGATGTTGAGGTTTCCGATGTCGCGGGTGCATCGGGTGGTGCGCCCGACGCCGTTGCCGTCGCCAATCTGATGCTGCAGAAGGTCGGCACGCCCTAACGGCGCGCCGGCGATTTGCGTTGCGACACTCCGCGTCGTCAGCGGCTACGCCACAATGTGTGAGTGATTCACGTCAGAAAATGTGCGCTGACCGGTGCGCTCGCGTCGGCCGTCCTGCTCACCGGATGCGTGAGCACCGTTTCGGGCAAGGCGGAGCGCGCGCAGAACGCCGCCCCCATCGATGCGCCGCCGTTGCGTGAGTCCGACCTCGATCGTGTGCTGCTGTCGGTCGGCGAACTCAACGGCATCATGGGCTCGACCACGATGACGATCACCAGTGAGCTCGAAGATATGACGGACCACTCCGGTGACGTGTCCGATCCTGACTGCCTGGGCGCGATCTACGGCGCCGAGGAGCCGGTGTACGCCGGCACCGGATGGACGGCGATGCGCGACCAGGTGGCGCGCGAACCCGACGAGAACAACGAACACTGGGTTGAGCAGACCGCGGTCCTCTACCCGACCGCGCAGGACGCGCAGGACTTCTTCGCCATGTCCCAGTCGATGTGGCAGAACTGCGGGGGCGACACGATCTCGGTGAACGACGGCGACTCGACCTACCTGTGGCGGTTGGAGAACGTCACGACGGAAGACACCCTGATCACCCAGACGTCGACGCAAGAGGACGCCGACGGATGGGCGTGCCAGCACGCGCTGTCGGTGGTGTCCAATCTGACCGTCGAGGCGTGGGCGTGCAGCTACGCCATCGGTGACGAAGCGGCCGCGATCGCTGCCGACATCGTGGCCAACGCGGAGAAGTAGGCGTTGCACCCGGTCAATCGGCCTGCGGTGGCATTCTGATCAGCGCGAGCGCAACGCGTGCGCCAGCCGACGCGACGTGACGGTGACGTGAGGGTGGAGGCCGGCATGCAGGTATCGGTGATCGAGACGTCGGGATTGGGCGACCGCAGTTACGTCGTCACCAGTGACGGCAATGCTGTGGTCATCGACCCGCAGCGCGACATCGACAGGGTGCTGGCGGTCGTCGACGAACGCGGCGCCTCCATCACGCACGTGCTTGAGACGCATATCCACAACGACTACGTCACCGGCGGGCTCGAGTTGTCGCGGGCGTCCGGAGCCGAGTACGTGGTGCCCGCAGGCGACGAGCTCGGCTATCGGCCTCGGCGAGTGCACGACGGCGACGTGATCGACGCGCATGCGATGTCGCTGGGCGTGATTCACACGCCGGGTCACACCGAGCACCATGTCAGCTACGCGCTACGCGACGCGGCGGGCGCCACGGCCGGGGTGTTCACCGGCGGCTCGCTGCTCTTCGGCAGCACCGGCCGCACCGACCTGCTCGGCCCCGAGCACACCCGATCGCTCACCCGGGCGCAATTTCGATCCGTCCGGCGGCTCGCCGACGAGCTGCCGGGAGATGCCGCCGTGTACCCGACGCACGGGTTCGGCAGTTTCTGCTCGGCTGCGCCCGCGACGGGTGACGCGTCGACCATCGACGAAGAACTGCGGAGCAATCCGGCTTTGACGAAGACCGAGCAGGCTTTCGTCGACGAGCTGCTCGACGGTTTGTCGGATTTCCCCTCCTACTACGCCCACATGGGAGTGATCAATGCCAATGGTCCGACTGCCGTTGACCTTTCGCTGCCATCACCGATCGACGCCGCTGGCCTGCGGAGGCGGATCGCCGCGGGTGAGTGGGTCGTCGACCTTCGCCACCGGGTCGCATTCGCCGCCGGACATCTCGGCGGCACACTGAGTTTCGAGCTGTCCGGGTCGTTCGTGACCTACCTGGGCTGGCTGTACGACCGGGCGGTCCCGCTGACGCTCATCGGCGAGGACGAGCAGCAGATCGTTGAGGCGCGCCGCGAACTCGTCAGAATCGGGGTCGACGACGTGGCCGGCGCCGCGGTCGGCCCGATCACCGCGCTGTCGGCCGCAGCGCCCATGCGCACCTACCGTGTCGCTGACTTCGCCGCACTGGGCCGCGAGGTCGCCGACTCCTCCGTGCACGTGCTCGACGTGCGGCAGACCGACGAGTTCGCCGAGAACCACGTCGCGGGCGCGGTCAACGTGCCGCTGCACGAACTCACCGACCGTGCCGACGAGCTGCCTGCCGGCCAGATCTGGGTGCATTGTGCCAGCGGCTACCGGGCCTCCATCGCGGCCTCGATACTCGATGACCGCGGCCGCGATGTGGTGCTGATCGACGACGAGTTCGAGGCCGCGGCCCGAGTGGGACTCACGACCGACTGACCGGCGGATCGGTCAGGCCAGCGCGACCACTCGTTCGCGGATCAGCTCGCCCCAGGCATTGAAGGCCTCGGCGTTGTCGGCCGACGCGGTGCCGCTGGCCACCGCGACCAATCCGGCGGCGATGCTGCCGATGCCGATTCCCGTCTGGCGCACGACCTGCACCAATTCGGCGAACGCAACCTCCGGAGTGCAGCCGCGTAGACCGACCAGGACGCCGATGGCGGTGTCGATGACCTTGCGCGAGGTGTCATGGGTGCGAGACGTGCGGTAGCTCATGAATGCCATGGTCGGTGACGGACCGGCGACCGCCAAGACATCCGCCCACGATGATCCTGAAGCGCAACCGCCCCTACATCGGAGCGTTAGCCGGCACGAACACGCCGGAACTGTCGGCCTCCTCCTCGGCGCGGATCACGTGCACAACGGCGTTGATCAACGCCAGGTGGGTGAACGCCTGCGGGAAGTTGCCCAGGTGCCTTCCGGTGCGCGGTTCGATCTCCTCGGCGTACAGGTGCAGTGGGCTCGCGAACGACAGCAGCCGTTCGCACAGATGTCTGGCCCGGTGAAACTCGCCGATCTCGACCAGAGCCGATACCAGCCAGAACGAACAGATTGTAAATGTGCCCTCCTCGCCGGAGAGCCCGTCGTCGGTCTCCTCGACGCGGTAGCGCAGCACGAGCCCCTCCTCGGTCAGCTCGTCGGCGATGGCCAGGACGGTGGCCCGCACCCGCGGATCGTCCGGCGGCAGGAAGCGCGTCAGCACGGCCAGGAGCAGAGACGCGTCGAGCGCGTCGTCACCGTAGCGCTGCGTGAGCACGCCGCGAGCGTCGACGCCGTTCTTGAGCACGTCGGCCTTGATTTCCTCGGCGATCGCCCGCCACTGCTGGGCGTAGGACTTCTCGCCTTGCAGCTCAGCAAGTTTCGAGCCGCGGTCCAGTGCGACCCAGCACATGATCTTGCTGGAGGTGAAATGCTGCGGCTCGCCGCGCACCTCCCAGATGCCGCGGTCGGGCTCTTTCCAGTGTTTGATGGCCTCCTCGACCTGTTGCTTGAGCACCGGCCACAGCGTGTCGGAGATCTGCTCGCGCGATTTGGCGTGCAGATACACCGAATCCAGCATCGTGCCCCAGATGTCGTGTTGCATCTGGTTGTAGGCGCCGTTGCCGATCCGCACCGGACGTGCGCCGTCGTAGCCCGACAGGTGGTGCAGTTCCTCTTCGACCAGGCTGCGTTCCCCGCCTACCGCGTACATGACCTGAAGTGGGTGGCGCTCACCGTTGTTCGCGCCCGACACGTCGGCGATGAATGCGAAGAAGTCGTCGGCCTCACGGTCGAGACCCAACGTGTACAGGCCCCACAACGCGAACGTCGAGTCGCGCACCCATGCGTAGCGATAATCCCAGTTGCGTTCGCCCTGAGGGGTTTCCGGTAGTGACGTCGTTGGGGCCGCCAGCAACGCGCCGGTCGGTGAGTACGTCAGGCCCTTGAGTGTCAACGCGCTGCGCTGCAGGTACGCCCGCCACGGGTGATCGGGGAAGTCGCCGATGTTGATCCACTGCCGCCAGCACTCGCTGGTCTGCCACATCTTGTCGGCTGCCTGGTCATAGGTCTGTGGGGCCGGATGCCTCGACCAGCTCAGCGCCACGTAGGCGTTGTCGCCTTCCTTCATCCGCGTGCGTGCCCTGGCTTCGTGGCCCTCCAGTCCCAGTCGCAGGTTCGTCGTCAGCCGCATCGTCGGGTGGGCATCGGGGTCGCGGCTGGCCCGCGCGATCGCCTCGCCGTACGCCTGCGCCGAGTATTCCCACGTGGCGGCGATGCGGTGATAGTCGAACGCCGGCTCGCAGTTCATCACCAACTCGACGGTGCCGCTCACACAGCGCACAGTGCGCAGCAGGATGTGCTCGGCATCCCAGTCCATCGGGGTGCGGCGGTGGGTGCGCGACCGGGTCTCGATGTCGTGCCACGGACCCATCACCAGCGCGTCGCGCACGATCATCCAACCGGTGTGGGTCTGCCAGGTGGTCTCCAGGATCAAGCTGCCCGGCAGGTAGCGCCGCGCGGCCGGTACCGATACGCCGTACGGCGCCAGCCGGAAATGGCCCGCGCCGCGGTCCAGGATCGCGCCGAACACGCTCGGGGAGTCCGGCCGCGGAACGCACAGCCATTCGACCGATCCAGCCGACGAGATCAGGCAGGTGGTTTCGCAGTCCGACAGGAACGCATAGTCGGCGATCGGCGGAAACGGGTTCCGTAACGACGCAGCGGGCGCATAAGGCACGGGAGCCGTCGTGGTGAGTGGGGCCTCACGCCGCAGATCTGCCGCAGCGGACGGGGACCCGTCGGTCGGCTCGGTGTGTTGCAGCATTCGGACATCATCGACCGCTGGGGTGCCCGGCGTCTACTCGACCAGCAGCGTGTCTACGGTTTGCCGGTCAGCGCCGTCGAGGCCGGAACGCGGCATCGAATAGGCTGGCCGGGTGGGCCGTTTCCTCAGTTGGTGGGACGGGGTGGAACTGTGGCTCTCCGGCCTGCCGTTCATCGCCCAGACCGCGGTGGTGATGCCCGTGGTGCTGGCCTTGGCTTATGGGACTGCGGTGGTACTCGACGGCGCGCTGGGCAACGGCATCCGGTTGTTGCACCGGGCGCGCCACTCCGAGGAGGACGTCGAGTGAGCGGGCTGCCGCGATCGCGGGTGACGCTGGCGCTCGTCCTGCTGGTGGTGCTGGTCATCGTCGCGTGGCTGCTGACGCGCTGACCGATCCGCTCGACATGAGCGGGTTGGCCGACTCTGTTATTCTTCCCGCCATGCAGACAGCGTCCGGCAACAAGAGTGGCCACATCTTGGC
This sequence comes from Mycobacterium deserti, assembly GCF_025345615.1. Classification (GTDB taxonomy): domain Bacteria; phylum Actinomycetota; class Actinomycetes; order Mycobacteriales; family Mycobacteriaceae; genus Mycobacterium; species Mycobacterium deserti. The sequence continues at coordinate 445,665 of NZ_JAODWD010000004.1, read as the reverse complement.
CCTCATTGCCGTGGGTTTCTCCGCTGTCGCTGATGTTTGTTGTTGTCGCTGACTCCAAACCCGTCCGTGGTGTGGTGTCGGTAGCGGCTGTGTGATGTCCAGACGCTGAAACCTTCTCCTTTCGACGTGACGGGACTCGTAGTCAAGTCCCCTCAAAGAAAGGTCATCAATGCCCGCTATCGGTAAGTCGTGGCGCACTGCCGCCGTACTGGCCACCACGGCCACCGTCCTGGCCGCCTGCGGCGGCGGGTCGAGTGACGTCGCCGGAGGCAGTGACCAGGGCAAGGCCGAGACGACCCTGACGCTGGTCGCCTACGCGGTGCCCGAGCCCGGCTGGAGCAAGATCATCCCGGCGTTCGCGGCCACCGAGGAAGGTAAGGGCGTGGCGGTCACCACCTCCTACGGCGCCTCCGGTGACCAGTCCCGTAGCGTCGTCGACGGCAAGCCCGCGGACCTCGTGAACTTCTCCGTCGAGCCCGACGTCACCAGGTTGGTCAAGGCGAACAAGGTCGCGCAGGACTGGAACGCCGATGTCACCGGCGGTGTGCCGTTCGGGTCGGTGGTTTCTCTGGTCGTCCGCGAGGGCAATCCGAAGAACATCAGGGACTGGGACGATTTGTTGCAGCCGGGGCTCGAGGTGGTCAGCCCGAGTCCCCTGAGTTCTGGCTCGGCCAAATGGAATCTGTTGGCGCCGTATGCGGCCAAGAGCAACGGCGGTCAGAACACGCAGGCCGGACTGGACTATGTCAACAAGCTCGTCGGCGAGCACATCAAGACCCGGCCGGGGTCGGGACGCGAGGCCACGGACCTGTTCTTGCAGGGCACCGGGGACGTGCTGCTGAGCTACGAGAACGAGGCGATCAACATCGAGCGGCAGGGTAAGCCGGTTGAGCATGTCAACCCGCCGCAGACGTTCAAGATCGAGAACCCGGTCGCCGTGGTGACCTCGAGCGCCCACGTCGACAAGGCAAACGCCCTGAAGAACTTCCTCTACACCCCTGAGGGTCAGAAGCTGTGGGCGGAAGCCGGTTTCCGCCCGGTGGACCCGTCGGTCGCCGAGGACTTCGCCGACGACTTCCCGACCCCGCAGAAGTTGTGGACCATCGCCGATCTCGGAGGCTGGGGCGAGGTCGATCCGGCCCTGTTCGACAAGGACAACGGCTCGATCACCAGGATCTACAAGCAGGCGACCGGATGACAACTGCTCTTGATCCCGAGGCGGCCCGGTCGACATCGGACGGGCCGCCGCGGGGCTTCTTCAAGAGCCGGTACGGCAGCACAAAGCTGCGCGTCGGGGTCGCCACGACCTGGCTGTCGGTCATCGTCCTGCTGCCCCTCGCCGGGATCGTGTGGCAGTCCACCGGCGGTGGGTGGCAGGCCTTCTGGCAGGCGATCACGTCGAACGCGGCACTGGAGTCGTTCCGGGTGACGCTGACGATCTCGGTGGGCGTCGCCGTGATCAACCTGTTCTTCGGACTGCTCGTGGCCTGGGTGCTGACGCGCGACGCGTTTCCGGGCAAGCGATTCGTCGACGCGATCATCGACCTGCCTTTCGCACTGCCCACCATCGTCGCCAGCCTGGTGATGCTGGCGTTGTACGGCCCGAACAGCCCGGTCGGCGTCCACATTCAACACACGAAGTGGGGCGTGGCGGTCGCCCTGCTGTTCGTCACGCTGCCGTTCGTGGTGCGCTCAGTGCAGCCGGTGCTGTTGGAGTTGGACCGCGAAGTGGAGGAGGCGGCCGCGTCGCTGGGCGCCGACAACTTCACCATCTTCCGGCTGGTGATCCTGCCGTCGCTGCTGCCCTCCCTGCTTTCCGGTGCCGGACTGGCTTTTTCGCGCGCGATCGGCGAGTACGGCTCGGTTGTGCTGATCGGCGGCGCGGTGCCCGGTGAAACCGAAGTGTCCTCGCAGTACATCCGTCAGCTCATCGAGTTCGACGATCGAACCGGTGCGGCGGCGGTTTCCATTGTGCTGCTGGTGATCTCCTTCGTCATCTTGTTCATCCTGCGCACCATCGGCTCGCGGGCGGCCAAGCGTGAGGAGCTCGAGTCGTGATCCTGAAACCCGCGACGCGGTTACTGCTCCGGTTCGTCGCCTTGGCCTATCTGCTTTTCCTGCTGGTCGTCCCGGTCGGGTTGATTCTGTGGCGCACATTCGAGCCGGGCGTGGGCGCCTTCGTCGACTCCATCACCACACCAGCGGCGATCTCGGCACTGCAACTGTCGCTGCTGGTGGTCGCCATCGTCGTGCCGCTCAACGTGGTCTTCGGAGTTCCGACCGCTCTGGTCCTGGCGCGCAACAAATTCCGCGGCAAGAGCGTGTTGCAGGCCGTGATCGACCTGCCATTCGCGGTGTCGCCGGTCGTCGTCGGCGTCGCGCTGATCCTGCTGTGGGGCAGTGCGGGCGCTCTCGGATTCGTCGAGAACAACCTGGGCCTCAAGGTCATCTTCGGCATTCCCGGCATCGTGCTCGCCAGCATCTTCGTCACGATCCCGTACGTCATCCGCGAGGTCGAACCGGTCCTGCACGAGCTGGGCACCGACCAGGAGGAAGCGGCCTCCACGCTGGGCTCGACCTCCTGGCAGACGTTCTGGTTGGTCACGCTACCGTCGATCAAGTGGGGACTGATGTACGGCGTCGTACTGACCGTCGCACGCACCCTCGGTGAGTACGGCGCGGTAATCATGGTGTCGTCGAACCTGCCGGGCACCTCCCAGACCCTGACGCTGCTGGTGTCGGACCGCCACGCCCGCGGTGCCGAATACGGCGCGTACGCCATCTCGACACTGCTGATGGCGGTGGCGGTGATCGTGCTGATCGCCCAGGTGATCCTCGACTCCCGTCGCGAGAAGTCCGGCAAGTAAGCCGCAAGGAGACCTGACATGAACAACGCCATCACCGTTCGCGGCGCGAACAAGCACTACGGCGATTTCGCCGCGCTGGACAACATCGACTTCGACGTCCCTGCGGGTTCGCTGACGGCCCTCCTCGGGCCGAGCGGGTCGGGCAAGTCGACGCTGCTGCGCGCCATCGCGGGCCTGGACCAGCCCGACACCGGCACCATCACGATCAACGGACAGGACGTCACTCGTGTGCCTCCGCAACAGCGCGGCATCGGCTTCGTGTTCCAGCACTACGCCGCGTTCAAGCATCTGACGGTCCGCGACAACGTCGCGTTCGGCCTGCGGATCCGCAAGCGGCCGAAGTCCGAGATCACCGAGAAGGTCGACAATCTGCTGGAAGTAGTGGGACTGGCAGGTTTTCAGACGCGCTATCCGAACCAACTGTCCGGCGGCCAGCGTCAGCGCATGGCGTTGGCCCGCGCACTGGCCGTAGACCCACAGGTGCTTCTGCTCGACGAACCGTTCGGGGCGCTGGACGCCAAGGTTCGCGAAGACCTGCGGGCGTGGCTGCGCAGACTTCACGATGAGGTGCACGTCACCACGGTCCTGGTCACCCACGACCAGGCGGAGGCGCTGGACGTGGCTGACCGAATCGCGGTCCTCAACAAGGGGCGCATCGAACAGGTCGGCTCGCCGACCGATGTCTACGACAAGCCGGCCAATGCGTTCGTGATGTCTTTTCTCGGCGCGGTCGCGTCGCTGAACGGCACATTGGTTCGGCCACACGACATCCGGGTGGGCCGCAATCCGGACATGGCGATCGCGAACACCGACGACACCGTTCAGGCGACCGGCGTTCTGCGCGCGACGATCGACCGAATCGTCATGCTGGGCTTCGAGGTTCGCGTGGAGCTGACCAACGCAGCCGACAAGACATCGTTCACCGCGCAGATCACCCGCGGTGACGCCGAGGCGCTGGGGCTCAGGGAGGGTGACACCGTCTACGTGCGGGCGACCCGGGTGCCGACCCTGCCGGGCGGCACCGACATCCCGAAGTCCGACGAGGCCGACGAAGACCAGGCGTTGACGAGGGCCTAGGTAACCGCTGGAGCGCGGTCAAGCGGTCGCGTCGCGCGCGCCGAGACGCAGGTGCTCGATGTGGTAGACGGCCTCGTCGAGCAGTTGAGCGACGTGGTTGTCGTACAGCCGGTAGATGATGGTGCGCCCGTTGCGATCACCGGTCACCAGCCCGAGGGTCCGCAGCAGTCGGAGTTGGTTCGAGACCGCCGGCTGTTCCATCCCGACCGCTGCGGACAACTCGGTGACCGAGCATGGCGAGTGACGCAACCGGGTGAGGATCAGCAGGCGATTGGGAGAGGCCAGGGCCTGCAGAGTCTCTGCGACTTTGGCCGCCGACGACGGGTCCAACGTCGCCGGGGGCGCCGACCGACCTTCCACTCCGTGGCCCATCTGTCCATTGAAACACCGTTTCACCCAGACAGATGACACATTTACATCTCTACATGTATACAGACAAGTATGACGACGAGGACGCCGACGCCTGCCGGCAGTGCACTGTCCGCACGCGACCAACGGCCGGCCAGTACCTGGCAGGTTGTGGCGTGGTCGGTGCCTTCGGTGCGCTGGGCGGCCGCCGCGCTGGCGTTGTTCCTGGTCGGGCTGGCAGCGCAGCTTCTCGAAGTGCCCGTCGCAGTGTGGTGGGCGTGCTACCTGGCGTGTTACCTGACCGGCGGGTGGCAGTCCGCCCTCGAGGGCCTGAAAGCGTTGCGCGCGAAGCGTCTTGACGTCGATCTGCTGATGATCGCTGCGGCTATCGGCGCGGCCGCCATCGGGCAGATATTCGACGGCGCTCTCCTGATTGTCATCTTCGCGACGTCGGGCGCTCTGGAGGATCTCGCGACCAGACGCACCGAGGACTCGGTCAGGAGCCTGCTGACCTTGGCACCCGATCGGACGGCGCGGATTCGGCCCGGCGGCGGCGAAGAGGTCGTTTCGGCCGATGACCTGAGAATCGGTGATGTCGTCGTCGTCAGGCCCGGTGAGCGAATCTCCGCAGACGGCGTGGTGGTGTCCGGATACTCTGACGTCGACCAAGCGTCGATCACCGGCGAATCCATGCCCGCGCAGAAGGCGACCGGCGACGAGGTCTACGCCGGAACTCTCAACGGCAGTGGGGGATTGCGCATCGAGGTCTCGCGCAATCCGTCGCAGACGGTAGTGGCACGCATCGTCGCCATGGTCGCGGATGCCTCCGCCACCAAGGCCAAGACACAGTTGTTCATCGAGAAAGTCGAGCAGCGCTATTCGGCGGCGGTCGTGGCGGCGACGATCGCCCTCGTCGTCGTTCCGATGACGCTGGGCGCGGATTTCGAGTCGACCCTGCTGCGCGCCATGACGTTCATGATCGTCGCGTCGCCGTGCGCAGTTGTGCTGGCGACGATGCCGCCCCTGCTGTCCGCCGTCGCCAACGCGGGCCGCCATGGCGTATTGGTCAAGTCCGCAGTCGCGATGGAACGGCTCGCCGATGTCTCGGTCGTGGCACTGGACAAGACAGGAACACTCACTCGCGGCAGGCCCCGCCTGACCCGAATCGTCCTCCTGCAGAGAGACTTCGACGCCGACGGTCTGTTGGCGGTGGCCGCCGCGGCCGAGCGTTCCAGTGAGCACCCGCTCGGCCGGGCGATCGTCGCGGCGGCGCAGGAACGCGGCGTGGCGGTGCCCGGCGCCGAGGAATTCATCGCGCTGCCGGGCCGCGGGGTGCGGGCGACCGTCCACGGCCGCCGAATCGAGGTTCTGAGCCCCGCCCGTAGCGGCAACCCGGCGGTCGTCTCGGACATGCAGAACGGCGGCGAGACAGTCGTCGTCATCACTGTCGACGGGTGCCCGGCGGGCGTCATGGGTCTGGCTGACGACGCCCGCTCGGACGCGGCCGACGCCGTGCGGATGATCGGCCGTCTCACCGCGACCGGACCCGTTCTGTTGACTGGCGACCACCGTCAGGCGGCGACGCGGCTGGCGGACGAAGTCGGGATTTCCGATGTCCGGGCGGGCCTGCTTCCGGCCCGGAAGGTCGATGCCATCCGCGATCTGCAAGCCGAGGGGGCCAAGGTGCTGTTCGCCGGCGACGGTGTCAACGACGCGCCCGCGATGGCCGCGGCACACTCCTCGATCGCGATGGGTTGCGCCGGCGCGGATCTGAGCATCGAGACCGCCGACGCGGTCGTCGTCCGGGACGACCTCGCGGCCATCCCGACAGCGGTCGCCCTCGCGAGACGGGCTCGCCGAGTCGTCATTGCGAACCTCGTCATCGCCGCGACCTTCATCGCGGTCCTGGTCGCGTGGGATCTGTTCGGGAATCTGCCGCTGCCGCTCGGCGTGGCAGGGCATGAAGGGTCGACGATCCTGGTGGCGCTGAATGGGTTACGTCTGCTTCGAAGTCGGGCGTGGCGCATGCCGTGACTACGCCGCGGTACGGACCTCGGCGACTGCGTCGAAGCGATCCAGTGCGGTCGCGGCGACAAGATTGTGCGAACCCAGCGGTTCGGACATCGCAATGCCGTGTGCCACGGCGTAAGACGCCACCCGGTCGGTGATACGCCCGTGTGCCAGGAACCACGGTGCGATTACCAGCCGGTGGGCACCGACGGCGCGCAACCGTACCGCCGCCTCGTCGAGGCCGGGATGCGGTCCGGTGGCGAACGCGACTTCGGCTCCGGCCCAACGGGTCCCGGTCCGCAACGCTTGTGCGACGGTGGCGGTTCGCGCGTTGGCGCGCGCGTCAGACGAGCCGACGGCGACGACGATCACCCCGAGGCCCGTGTCGTCCGGGGAGGTGCCCATCTCGGCCAGTCGCAGTCGCAGCACGGTCAACAGTGCGGGATCCTCGCCGAGCACCTGGGCCTGTTCCATTACGGCGCCTGACTCGTCGATCGCTGCCGGTATATCGGTTCGCGCGTGGTAGGCGTCGGCGAGCAGAAACGGAACGACGACACCGCCATCGGGCAGGTCGCGCAGCAGGTCGGGCAGGTTCGGGGCGTCCTTCTCGAGGAAGGCCGCCCGGACGTCGAGCCACGGCCGAAGTCGCCGGATCCGGCCCGCCACCGCGTGCGTCACCGCGGCCGACCGCGGATCGGCGCTGCCGTGGGCGGCCAGGACGAGCGTCACGACGCGTGCAGCCCGCATTCGATCTTGCCGGTCCCCGCCCAACGGCCACTGCGCGGATCGGCGCCCTCGACGGGCTTCGACGTGCACGGCGCGCAGCCGATCGACGGATAGCCCTCGTAGACAAGAGGATTGACGAGAACACCGTTGGCGTCGATGTAGGTCTGCATGTCCTCGTCGGTCCAGGCCGCCAGCGGGTTGATCTTGACCAGTCCGAAAGCCTTGTCCCAGCTGATCAGTGGCGCATTGGCGCGCGTCGGAGCTTCGACACGACGGATGCCGGTCACCCATGCGGAATATCCGCGCAGAGCCTTGGACAGCGGCTCCACCTTGCGCATCCGGCAGCACTCGTTGGGCTCTCGGGCGAAGAGGTCCTTGCCGAACAGTTCGTCCTGTTTGGCGACGCTGTTCTCGGGCCCGACGTTGACGATGTTGACGTCGTAGACCGCCTCGACCGCGTCGCGGGTCCCGATCGTCTCGACGAAGTGGTACCCGGTGTCGAGGAACAGAACGTCGACGCCGGGGCGCACCTTTGCGGCCATGTCGACGAGCACCGCGTCCTGCATGTTCGACGCGACGATGTAGTTGCCACCGAAGTTCTCATCGGTCCAGCGCAGCAGGTCCGCCGCGCTAGCGCCGTCCAGTTCGGCGGCGCCGCGCTCGGCCAGCGCCTGCAGGTCGCTCTCGGCCATCACTTCCGTCACCTCAGATCCGCCTCGTCTGCTCGTATCGCCCACGTAGCGAAACGCTCGCCCTGCTCTCTTTGTTTCACGAAGTTGCGAACGACCCGGTCGATGTAGTCGCCGAGCTCGGTCGACACCACTTTGTGCTGGCGCAGTTTGCGGCCGAATCCGCTGTCCAGCCCGAGGCTGCCGCCCAAATGGACTTGGAAACCCTCGACGGAGTTGCCGTCGCCGTCGTCGACCATTTGGCCCTTGAAGCCGATGTCGGCCACCTGAATGCGGGCGCAGGAGTTCGGGCAACCGTTGATGTTGACGGTGATCGGCACATCGAGTTGACCGTTGATGTCCTCGAGCCGCTTCTCCAGCTCGGGCACCAGCACCTGCGCGCGGTTGCGCGTCTCGGCGAACGACAGCTTGCAATACTCGATGCCCGTGCAGGCCATCAGATTCTTGCGCCACGACGACGGACGCGACGGCAGCCCCAGCGCGTCGAGGCCCGCGACCAGCTCGTCGAGCTTTTCGTCGGGGACGTCGAGAATGACCAACTTCTGATACGGCGTGAGCCGGATCCGATCGGAGCCCGCGGCCTCGGCGAGGTCGGCGACCTTGGTCAAGATGGTGCCGGTCACGCGGCCTGCGACCGGAGCGACGCCGACGGCGTTGCGCCCGTTCTTCTGCTTCTGCACACCGACGTGGTCGATCGGATGCTTCAGCGGTTCGGGTGCGGGACCGTCGATCAGCTTGCGACCCAGATACTCCTGTTCGAGAACTTCACGGAATTTTCCAATGCCCCAGTCCTTGATCAGGAACTTCAGCCGGGCCTTACTGCGCAATCGGCGGTAGCCGTAGTCGCGGAACACCGACGTCACGGCCTCCCACACCTCCGGCACCTCGTCCAGCGGCACCCAGACGCCGAGGCGCTGCGCCAGCATCGGGTTGGTGGACAGTCCGCCGCCGACCCATACGTCGAGGCCGGGTCCGTGCTCGGGATGGTTGACCCCGATGAACGCGATGTCGTTGACCTCGTGCGCGACGTCCTGCAGACCCGACACCGCGGTCTTGTACTTGCGCGGAAGGTTGGAGAACGACGGATTGCCGACGAATCGGCGAACGATCTCGTCGACCGCCCAGGTCGGGTCGAGGACCTCGTCAAGCGACTCGCCGGCCAGTGGCGAACCCAGCACCACGCGTGGGCAGTCGCCGCACGCCTCGGTGGTCTGCAGGCCGACCGCGGCGAGCCGGTCCCAGATCTCGGGGACATCCTCGATGCGGATCCAGTGGTACTGCACGTTCTCGCGGTCGCTGATGTCAGCTGTGTCGCGGGCGAACTCGGTGGAGATCTCGCCGATCGTGCGCAGCGCGGCGCTGGTGAGTGCCCCGCCGTCGCAGCGCACCCGCATCATGAAGTACTTGGCTTCCAGGATGTCGGCATTCTCGTCGCCGGTCCAGGTGCCGTCATAACCCTGCTCACGCTGGGTGTACAGGCCCATCCACCGCATCCGGCCGCGCAGGTCCTGCTTGTCGATGCTGTCGAAGCCCTGCTTCGAGTAGATGTCGACGATTCGTGCGCGCACGTTGAGCGCGTCGTCGTCCTTCTTGAACTGCTCGTTGGGATTGAGCGGCTCGCGGTAGCCGAGCGCCCATTGGCCCTCGCCGCGCGGGCGTTTGACGGGCTTTGCGGTGGTCATGTTTGGGCTCCTTCGTGGAGCCGGATCGCGCGGATCACCGGGGGGCTGTCCGGTGGCGCAGATCCGGCAGCCAAACTGAAAATCAGGTGGGCAGGTCTACGACGTCAAGGCAGACAGCAACAGGTACATACGCGCTTGAAGTCGACATGCAGCCGCGCCACCAGCGAGACACGCTGGGTCAAGCCGCGGGTGGCAGTCACGCGTCCAATTGTGCCACGACCGTCGGCGTATGCCCTAACCGGCCGAGATTTGCGCTCAGGGTGAGCAAAAGTCCGCTCTGGGAGACTGGTCGAATGACCGCCCGCACCGCGCCTGTGGAACTGCCACTGCAGGCAGTCACGCCAGGGCGCGCGTTCGGCATCTATATCCATGTCCCGTTCTGCGCGACGCGCTGTGGATACTGCGACTTCAACACCTACACACCCGCGGAGCTGAGCGGGGCGAATCCCGACGGCTGGCTCGAAGCGCTGCGCGTCGAGTTGGCGCTTGCGGCCGCTCGACTGGACTCACCGCCGTCCGTCGACACCGTCTTCGTGGGCGGCGGAACGCCGTCGCTGCTCGGTGCCGCCGGCCTGACGGCGGTCCTCGACGCCGTGCGCACGCACTTCACGCTGGCCGCAGACGCCGAGGTCACCACCGAGTCCAATCCCGAGTCCACATCGCCGGACATGTTCGCGGGTCTTCGCGCCGCCGGTTTCACCCGCGTCTCCCTCGGCATGCAATCTGCCGCGCCGCATGTGTTGGCGGCGCTGGACCGCGTGCACTCACCGGGCCGGGCGCTGGCCGCGGCGCGTGAGGCGCGCGCGGCCGGATTCGACCACGTCAACCTCGACCTGATCTACGGCACGCCGGGGGAAACCGACGACGATCTGCTGCGCTCCGTCGACGTGGTGCTCGAGGCCGGCGTCGACCACGTGTCGGGCTACGCGCTTGTGGTCGAGGACGGAACCGCGCTGGCAAGGCGGGTGCGGCGGGGTGAGATCGCGATGCCCGACAACGACGTGCTGGCGCAGCGTTACGAACTGCTCGACACCCGCCTGCGGGCGGCAGGCCTGGACTGGTACGAGGTGTCGAACTGGAGCAGGCCCGGCGGCGAGTGCCGGCACAACATCGGGTACTGGAACGGCGGGCAGTGGTGGGGCGCCGGACCCGGCGCCCACGGCTATGTGGGCGCGACGCGGTGGTGGAACGTCAAACATCCGAGCACCTATGCCCACCTGCTGAGCGACGGCAGTTTGCCGGTGGCCGACTTCGAGGAACTCGACCAGGTCGCGGCGCACACCGAGGAGGTCATGCTGCGGGTGCGGATGCGCGACGGCCTGCCGCTGGCGCTGTTGAGCGGCGCCGAACGACGGCGGGCCGAGGCCGTGATCGCAGATGGGCTGGTGACCCGCGACGCCGACCGGCTAATCCTCACCGACCGCGGTCGCTTGTTGGCCGACGCGGTGGTCCGCACTCTGCTTGACTGAGAATCTTCCTGCGATTTGAACGATTGACCGGTGGTGTTCCGTTGTGAGCAGTGACGACGACGGAGAGCGAGGATTGTTCGGGTGCACGGCACATGACTGCGCACGCGAGGTGCATCGATGAGCGCTGACGAGCAGGCCGCGCTTCTGCGGGCGATCCACGACGCCCACAGCCGGGACCTGCTGCGCTATGTACTGCGACTCACCAGGGGAGACATGCCGTTCGCCGAGGACGTGGTGCAGGAGTCGCTGCTGCGACTCTGGCGTAAGCCGGAGATCCTCGAGCAGTCGAGCGAGTCGGCGCGGGCATGGCTGTTCACCGTCGCCCGCAATCTCGTGATCGACGACCGGCGCAGCGCGCGATACGCCCGGGAACTGCAGAGCGACAACGTCCCCGAGCGGCCGTCACTCGACGCGATTGGGCCCGCCGTCGACAAGTGGGTGCTCGCCGAGGCGCTGAAGTCGCTGTCGCCCGATCACCGCTCCGTGATCGTCCGCGCCTACTACCTCGGCCAGACGGTCGCCGACATCGCCGGCCACGAGCAGATCCCGCCGGGAACGGTCAAGTCCAGGCTTCACTACGCGCTGCGCGCGTTACGAATTGCATTGCAGGAGAGGGGGGTTGTGCAATGACCAGCCATCTGCCCGACGACAACCTTGCCGAGTGGGACGCCGCTTATGTTCTCGGTGCATTGAGCCTGGAGGACCGACGCGCCTACGAGGACTATCTCGCCGCCAACCCGTCTCGCGCCTCCGAACTGACCGAGCTGGCCGGGATGCCCGCCATTCTCGACGCGCTGAGTCGCGACGAGGCCGTGGCGTTGGCCGGCCTCGACGACAGCGGAGCGGCCGCGGCTGACAACGATGTCGCATCGCTGGCGCACGCGGCGGCCAAGCGGCACCGGCGATCGCGGCGCGCCGGGCTTGGGGTCGCGGTCGCCGCGGCCGCCGGGCTGGCGATCATCGGTGGCGTCGTCGGGGCGACCGTGTTCCCGCGCACACCCGCGGTGCAGACGGTGGCGATGGCACCGATGCAACCCGGTGCGCGCGAGGGACTCACCGCGCAACTCGCCGTCAGCGAGAAGAAGTGGGGCACCGAGCTGAACTGGGCCTGCGAGTACACCAAGGACTGGTCGCGCGACGTCGACAGCTACGACATCGTCGTCACGACCGACGACGGCAGGCAGACCGTCGTGGGGTCGTGGAAGCCGGCTGGAGACGAGGCGACCGGACTCTCGGCAGCCACCAGCATTCCGACGCCGCAGATCCGCACGGTCGACATCCGGGTCTCCGGGACGGATCAACCGTTGGCGGTTGCCTCTGTGTGACGGGCCGTTGTGTGCCACGCCATGGCGCGAAACGCCTGGTAGGTCTCCGGCGGCTCCCGGCCTGTGCGAGTATTACCCGCATGGCGAGCGGCTCCTTAGGGAAGGCTAAGCACACTTGGCCCGGATCGGGGCCGCGCTGACGTGACCGAGTACGCGTCCGAACCGATCGCGATCGTCGGCATCGGCTGCCGGCTGGCCGGTGACATCACGACCCCAGCGAAGTTCTGGCAGTTCCTGCTCGACGGCGGCAGTCATGTCACCGAGATCCCCGCTGACCGCTGGGAGCCGTACCTGCGCCGCGACCCGCGCAACGCGGCGGTGCTCAAGGACACCACCCGGTTTGGGACGTTCCTCGACGATCTCGCCGGGTTCGACGCGGAGTTCTTCGGAGTGTCCCCGCGCGAAGCGGAGTTGATGGATCCGCAGCAGCGGCTGGCGCTCGAAGTCAGTTGGGAGGCACTCGAACACGCCGGTGTGCCTCCGCGGTCCCTCGCGGGCAGCGATACGGCCGTGCTGATGGGCGTCAACTCCGACGACTACGGCAAGTTGATCATGGAGGATCTACCGGGCATCGAGGCGTGGACCGGCATCGGTACCTCGTTGTGCGGCATCGCGAACCGGGTCTCACACCTGCTCGACCTGCGCGGGCCCAGTGTCGCGCTCGATGCGGCTTGCGCCGCGTCGCTGGTCGCGGTCCATCAAGCGTGTCAGATGCTGCGTGCGGGGGAGACGTCGCTGGCACTGGCGGGTGGGGTCAGCGCGCTCATCGGCCCCGGGCTGACGCGTGTGCTCGACGTGGCGGGCGCGACCGCTCCGGACGGCAGGTGCAAGACGTTCGACGCCGCGGCCGACGGCTACGGCCGGGGCGAAGGCGCGGGCGTGGTGGTGCTCAAGCGCCTCGCCGACGCGATGCGCGACGGCGACCGCGTGCTGGCCCTCGTGCGCGGAGGCGCCGTCGCACAGGACGGCCGCACGGTCGGCATCATGTCGCCCAACGGCGATGCCCAGGCCGACATGTTCCGTCGCGCATGCGCTTCCGCGGGCGTCGCGCCCACCAGTGTCGACTTCGTCGAGGCGCACGGAACCGGCACGCCGACCGGTGACCCCACCGAGGTGCGCGCGCTCGCCGATGTCTACGGCGCCGACCGGCCCGCCGACGACCTGTGCCGCATCGGTTCGGTGAAGCCGAACGTCGGCCACCTCGAAGGTGGCGCAGGAGTGGTCGGTCTCATCAAGACGACGCTGGCACTGCACCATGAGGCGATCCCGCCGACGGCAGGTGTCCGGCGGCTCACTCCCGCGATCGACTGGGCCGACAGCGGGCTGCGGGTGCCCACGGACGTCGAACCGTGGCCCCGTACGGACACCGCACCGCGGCGTGCGGCGGTGTGCAGCTACGGGTACGGCGGCACCATCGCGCACGTCCTGCTCGAGGAAGCGCCGACGCGACCGGCGCCCGAGGGCGCGCCTTGCACCTCGTCGCCAGCGGTGATCCCGATATCCGCGCGCTCGGCGACCCGACTGCGCGTGCACGCCCGTTCGCTGTCCGAACACCTACGCACGACCGAGGATTCGCTGGATCGCGTGGCCGCGACGATGTGGCTGCGTCGTTCGCACGAACCTGTGCGCGCGGCCGTCGTCGCCGAGGATCTCGACGGGCTGGTATCCGGCCTCGATGCGCTCGCGAACGACGTGCCCGACCCCGCGGTCGTCACCGCTGCCGCGGTGCCCGCCGCGACCGATGGCGCCGTATGGGTGTTCTCCGGCCACGGTTCGCACTGGCAGGGCATGGGCGGGCAGCTGCTCGACCATGAGCCGGCGTTCGCGGCGGTGATCGACGAGATCGACCCGGTATTCCTGCGCGAGTTAGGATTTCGCGCCCGTGACGCATTCACCTCCGGCGAGCTCGGTGGGACCGACCGCGTCCAGGCGCTGACATTCGCGATGCAGGTCGGACTGGCCGCCGTGCTGCGCGCACGCGGTGTGGCTCCCGCCGCGGTGATCGGGCACTCGGTCGGCGAGGTCGCCGCCTGCGTGACAGCAGGCGTGTTCGACCTGACGGTGGGCGCGGCGGTGGCGTGCTACCGGGCCAGAGGATTTCAGTCGGTGGCCGGACAGGGTGCCATGGCCCTTGTTCGCCTGCCGTTCACCGAGGCCGAGAGGCGGCTGCACGGACGCGCCGACGTGGTCGCCGCGATCAGCGCCTCACCCCAGTCGACGGTGATCTCCGGCGCGGTCGCCGCCGTGGACGACATCTGCACGTCCTGGATCGACCAGGGCGTCATGGTGCGTCGGGTCAACACCGACGTCGCGTTCCATAGCCCGGCGATGGATGCGCTCACCAGCGAATTGGGCCGCCTCACGGCACAACTGCCGACACCGCGAGCCGCCGAAACACCCTTGTACACAACGGCACTGGCCGATCCGCGGTCAACAGCGCCGCGCGATGACCGGTACTGGATGGCGAACCTGCGTGACCGTGTTCGGTTCGCAGAGGCGGTCGGTGCCGCGGCGGCAGACGGTCACCGGCGCTTCCTCGAGGTGTCCGCGCATCCGGTCGTCGCGCACTCGATTGTGGAGACGTTGACGCAAGCGGGGATCGAGGAGAACGCGGTGGTTCCGCTGCTTCGACGCGACCGCCCTGAACTGCAGTCAATCGCCATCGCATTGGCCGCACTTCACTGCGCAGGCGCGACCGTGGGCCACGGCACGGTGGACTCCGCGCGGTGGGCATCCGATCTGCCTGTCACCCAGTGGCAGCATCGCCGCTTCTGGCGCACACCCACACCGCCACCCGGCGGGCGTGGCGTGCACGACGTCGACAGCCACACGTTGCTCGGGGGGAGGATCGAGGTCACCGGAGCGGTCGCGTCGCAAATGTGGCAGACCCGGCTCGACCTGTCCACCCGGCCCTACCCCGGTAGCCATCCCGTGCAGAACACCGAAATCGTGCCTGCGGCAGTCATTCTCAACACATTCCTCGCCGCCGCGGCGGATCTGAAGACCGGCACCGACCTCGTCGACGTGCGACTTCGGACACCAGTGGCGCCGAGCCGCACCCGCGATGTCCAGGTGGTGCTGCAGGACCGGGGGCTGACCTTGTCGACGCGTCTGGTCGACGATGACGAGTCGGCCGACGACGGCGGGTGGCTCACCCACAGCAGCGCGGTCGCCGCCGCGGACGACGACATCGGGGATCTCCTCGGGCAGGTGCTCGACGAGCGCGCCGCCCGACGGCGGTGCGCCGAGGAGCTACCGTCCGGGCACGTGGTGGACACCCTGGCCACCCTCGGCGTCGCGGCGATGGGCTTCCCCTGGGAAGTAGTCCAATTGCACAGAGGTGATGGTGAGTTGATCGCCCGCGTTGCCGCACACACCAACAGGTCGCAGCCCGACACCTGGGCGTCGCTCCTGGACGCCGCGACCTCGGCCGCTTCGACGGTGTTCGACGGTCCGCCGCGGCTGCGGATGCCCGCCCGGGTCGAACGGGTGCGGGTCCACGGCAAGCCACCCTCGTTGGCGCTCTTGCAGGTCCGGCGCCGCCCGGGAACGACGACCACCGACGTCCTGATCTCCGAGGAGTCGGGTAGCGTATGTGCCGCGCTGACCGGAATGTCATTCGAGGAGTTGGAAAGCCCAACGGGCAACGACGTTTCGCGGATGCTGCACCACGTGACCTGGCACTCCGTGCCGTGGCGGCAGGGCAGCCCACCGAGCGCGGTGATCCTCGTCGGCGGCGACGCAGAGACCCGCGGCTTCGTCGCCCGAGATCTCGCGACCGCCGAGGTCCCGTACCTCGCATATACCGATCCCATCGAAATCGTCCCGACAGAAGCGGAATTCGACCCCGACGCGGTGGTACTCGTTCTCCCGGGCCTCGACGAGGCGCCGGCGACGGCGGTCGACCTAGTGATGCGCACGTTGCGACACCTTCTCGATCGGGGCGCGACAGCGCGGCTGTGGGTGCTCACCCATCGTGTGCACGAGGGTGCGAACGTCACACACGCGCCGCTGTGGGGCCTGGCGCGGGTGGCCGCCGCCGAGCACCCGGCGCTCTTCGGCGGCGTGCTCGATCTGGCCGATGCGCATCTTCCCGTGGGCGCGTTCGCCTCGCTGCCAGGCCATTCCGTTGTGGTGCTGCGCGAGGGCGTCGCGCAGGTCGCCCGGCTGGCATCCGCGGGTCCCGGTTACGGGGCGCCGATGCAGTGCTCAGCGGGTGGCACCTATGTCATCACCGGCGGAACCGGCGTTCTGGGGCTGCGAATGGCCCAGCGCCTCGCCGACATCGGCGCGCGGCGGTTGGTGTTGTTATCTCGCAGCGGAATGCCCGACCGGTCAAATTGGCAGGCCGACACCGAACTCGTGCGAACCGTCGCGGGACTCGAGGAGCGCGGGGTGTCGGTGCACGTCGTCGCTCTCGACATCGCGGCACCCGACGCCGCCGACGCACTGCGGGCGGAACTGCGGCACCTGCCGGCGGTGCGCGGTGTCATCCACGCCGCAGGCGTGGAAGCCGGCGCGCTACTGGTCAATACGACGGCGGACGACGTCGCGGCGGCGATGCGGCCCAAGGTCGACGGAACGCTGACCCTGCACGAGGTCTTCCCGCCCGAGCAGCTGGACTGGATGGTGCTGTTCTCGTCGTGCGGTTACCTGGCCGGCTTCCCCGGTCAGGGGGCATACGCCTGTGCGAACTCGTTCCTCGACGTCATGGCCCGGCACCGCCGCAGCCTGGGCGACCGCACCGTCAGCGTGGCGTGGACGGCGTGGCGTGGCCTGGGCATGGGGTCGACCTCCGGCTTCGTCGCCGCGCAGCTCGACGCGCTGGGCATGGGCACCATCGGCGCCGACGAGGCGGTGCGGGCGCTCGATCTGGCCATGCGCAGCGACCAG
This sequence comes from Mycobacterium deserti, assembly GCF_025345615.1. Classification (GTDB taxonomy): domain Bacteria; phylum Actinomycetota; class Actinomycetes; order Mycobacteriales; family Mycobacteriaceae; genus Mycobacterium; species Mycobacterium deserti. The sequence continues at coordinate 428,579 of NZ_JAODWD010000004.1, read as the reverse complement.
CCGAATGTCGTCGTACTGCCTGTGCTTCCGGCTGCCGCCGCGGTGCCGATGCTCGCCGATGTGGCACCGGCCGAGGCCGAGGACACCGTGCAGCCGCAGGCGCACGCCCGTGCTCTCGTCGGCGACGACGGGGAACCGGATCGGGAGCGGGTGGCGACCGTTGTCCGCACGGCGGTTGCCGCACAGCTCGGATTGTCCGAAGGCGATGTCGACACGGGCCTGCCGTTGGTGGAGATCGGCGTCGACTCGATCATGACCGTTGGGCTGCTGCGGCAGTTGGAGAAGCAGACGGGTCTGCCACTGCCGCCGACGTTGCTGTGGGAGTACCCGACGGCGACGGCGGTTGCTGCGCGGATTACTGAACTACTCGCGACTACTGCCGAACCGCAAGAGGTCGAGGTGTCCTGACCGGCGCCCGTGCCGCAGCCCCCGTCCTCAGCCCGACGCGAGCTGCGCGACGACCTTCTTCTTGTCGACCTTTCCGACCGCCGTTTTGGGCAGCGTCGGCATCGCCGCGAGTACGTCGGGACGCGCGTGCGCGGACACGCCCCGCTCGTCGAGAAATTGGTTCAGTTCGGCCAAGGTGATCGGTGCAGCGCTGAACACGACGGCAGCGCAGATCTTCTCGCCCAAGTACTCGTCGGGCAATGCGACCGCCGCGGCGGCATAGATCGCAGGATGCGCGAACAGGTGCTCCTCCAGATCCGACGCGGATACGGTCTCACCGCCTCGGTGGATGACGTCTTTGATGCGTCCGGTCACCTCGACGTAGCCGGCCCGCGGGCCGTCGGCGAAGATGCGAACCCGGTCACCCGTCCGGTAGAAGCCGTCCGGGCTGAACGACCGGGCGTTGGCCTCGTCGGCCCGGTAGTAGCCGTTGAGGGTGTAGGGCCCACGGACCAGCAACTCGCCCTCCTCACCGGGTGCCACCTCCGCGCCCGCTTCGTCCACCACGCGCATCTCGTCATGCGGCGACATCGGTCTGCCCTGCGTGTTCACCACGACGTCGATTGGGTCGCCGAGGCGGGTGAAATTGAGCATCCCCTCGGCCATTCCGAAGATCTGCGACAGTCCCGGCGTCAGCCCGTCTCGGATGTATCGGGCTTCCTCGGGTGTCATCCGTGATCCGCCCACCTGCACCAGGCGAAGCGATGTGGGTAGCACCGGTTCCCATTCACACGCCTGGGTCCACACCTTGGCAAGCGCGTTGACCAGTCCGGTGACCGTGATCTTGTACCGGTCGATCAGCGCGAACGCCGATTCCGGACTGGGGTCGGTGGTGAAAACCGTTGTGGCGCCCACCGTCATCGAACCCAGCAGGCCCGGGCAGGCCAGTGGAAAGTTGTGCCCGGCTGGGAGCGCGACGAGGTACACGTCGTCGCCGCTGAGCTCGCAGGCCTGCGCGCAAGCGACAGCGTTGTAGAGATAGTCGTTGTGGGTGCGGGCGATCAGTTTAGGCAAGCCGGTCGTGCCGCCCGAGACCAGTAGCAGCGCGGGCAGGTTCGGGTCGACCGGCTCGCGCTCGGCCGCAGGTGCGTCGAGATCGGCTAGCGCCGACCAGGATTCGAACGGTCCGGGATCGCCGTCGACGAACACGTGACGTAGCCCAGGGTGGGCATCGACCAGCTCCTGGGCCAGTTGCCGGTAGTCGAAGCCGGCGATGGTGTCGGCGACGATGAGGCCAACGGCTCCGCTGACCCCGGCGAAGTGGCTGAGTTCAGCCGCGCGGTGTCCCGGTAGGCACATCACGGGAACCGCACCCGCCCGCAGCGCACCGAACAATGCGACCGCGAACTGGCAGGTGTTGGGCAACTGCAGTAGCAGGCGGTCACCGGTGGCGATGCCGCGTTGGCGCAGCGCCGCGGCGACCCCGTCGGCCCGCTTCAAGAGTTCGGCGAATGTGTAGCTGACATTCGGGTCCGTCACTGCCGTGCGGTCCGGCCACGTGGCCGCCGCGTCGGTGAGGATCGAGTCCAGCGGACGATCCATCCAGTAGCCCAGGCGGCGATACTCGTCGGCACGGTCGGCGGGGAACGGCACGAAACCAGCCGTCAGGTCATCGAGATGAGACTCGAAACCGGTGCTCATGGGTGATATCGCCCCTGTCGGGTAGGTGTGTCCGGCAAATCGAAGATAGGGTAGCGTCCACCCGAGTTAGTTAGGGCAGCCTCTACTAATTTGGAGGAACGTGTGGGCGGTGGGACCACATCAGCGACGGTGCGGGACGAGGTCGCCGAACTTCTCGGCGTCAGCCCCGACGATGTCGACCCGGATGCCGACCTGATCGCCTCGGGTCTCGATTCGATCCGGATGATGTCGTTGTCAGGACGGTGGCGCAAGCAGGGCATCGACATCAACTTCGCGGCGCTGGCCGAGGCGCCCACCGTCGCGGCGTGGACGGCGTTGGTGGCCGAGCGATCCTCGGTCAGGCAGCAAGTCCAGTCCGCCACACCAGCCGACAGCGACGCCGCCGACGCGGACGAGCCGTTTCCGTTGGCCCCGATGCAGCACGCGATGTGGTTGGGGCGCAACGCCGATCAGCAACTCGGCGGCGTGGCCGCACACCTGTACGTCGAGTTCGACGGCGCGGGCGTCGACCCCGACCGGTTGCGCGACGCTGCAACGAGACTGGTTGCGCGCCATCCGATGTTGCGTGTCGAGATCCTTCCCGACGGCACTCAGCGAATCGGGGACCGCGGTCTTCCCGTGACGGTCTATGACCTCCGTGAGCTGAGCGGAAACGCGGCCGAGGAGCGTCTCGAACAGATTCGGCACGAGAAGTCACATCAGCTCCTCGACGGTGACGTGCTCGAACTGAGCCTGTCGCTGTGCCCCGACGGGCGCACCCGGCTGCACGTCGACATGGACATGAACGCCGCCGACGCGGTGAGCTACCGCAAATTCATGGCCGACCTCGCGGTGTTCTACCGCGGTGGGAACCTGCCCGACCTCGGCTACACCTACCGCGAATACCGGGCCGCCATCGCCGCATCGGACCCCGGGCCGTCCGAGGAGGACCGCCGGTGGTGGGCCGAGCGGGTGCCGGAGTTGCCGGAACCGCCGGCGCTGCCGCTGGTTCCGCCGGCCGAACAAGCCGATCCTCGGCGCAGTGTGCGGCTCTGGCACATCTTCGACGTGCCGACCCGCGATGCGCTGTTCGCCGCAGCGCACCGCCGGGGACTCACCCCTGCGATGGCCGTGGCCGCGTCGTACGCCAACGCGTTGGCCCGGTGGTCGAGCGGATCCCGCTTCCTGCTCAACCTGCCGATGTTCGGCCGTGAGCCGTTCCACCCGGACGTCGACAAGCTCGTCGGTTGCTTCACCTCGTCGCTGATGCTCGACATCGACCTCACCGGCGCCGACACGCCCGCAGCGCGGACCCGCGCGGTGCAGGAGACGTTGCACGGCACCGCCCGCCACTCGAGTTACTCGGGTTTGTCGGTGCTGCGCGACCTCGGCAGGCACCGCGGCAACCAGGTTCTGGCGCCCATCGTGTACACCAGCGCGCTCGGCCTCGGCGACCTGTTCGCCGGCGAGGTCACCGACCAGTTCGGCGCCCCGGTGTGGACGATCTCGCAGGGCCCGCAGGTCCTGATCGATGCCCAGGCGACACCGTTGGCGACCGGGCTGATGATCAACTGGGACGTCCGTGTCGACGCGTTCCGGCCCGGTGTCGCCGACGCGATGTTCGAATACCATCTCGCCGAATTGACCCGGCTGGCCACCGACGACTCGGCATGGGAGACCGCCGATCCGCCCGCGGTGCCGCAGTCGCAGCGCGACGTCCGCGAAGCGCTCAACACCACCGCCGCGCCACCCAGCGGCGAAACCCTGCACGGCGGCTTCTTCCGCAATGCAAAGTCGACGCCCGACGCCCCTGCGGTGTTCAGCAGCGCGGGTGACCTGACTTACGGTGAGGTGGCCGCGCAGGCGCGGTCGGTCGCGGCGACGTTGCGCGACAATGGGATTCGTCCGGGCGATCTCGTCGCGCTGATCGGGCCGAAGTGTGCCGAGCAGATACCCGCGGTGCTCGGCATCCTGGCCGCAGGTGCCGCCTACCTGCCGATCGGCGCCGACCAGCCCGCAGAACGCACCGCGCGCATCCTCGAGTCCAGCCACGTGGCCGCGGTGCTGACATGCGGCGCGTTCGATGCGAATGCCGTTGCGGCGGCGCGTATCACGGTGGCCGATGCCGTCCGCAACGACGCACACCCGACGCCGGAGGCCACGGATCCGGGGGCGCTGGCCTACGTGCTGTTCACTTCGGGTTCGACGGGGGAACCCAAGGGTGTCGAGTTGACGCACGACGCGGTGATGAACACCGTGGAGTTCGTGGCGGACCGCTACGCCCTCGGGCCCGCCGACCGCAGCCTCGCGCTGGCCTCGTTGGAGGCCGACATGTCGGTGCTGGAGATCTTCGCGATCCTGCGTGCCGGGGGTGCGGTCGTGGTCGTCGACGAACAGCAGCGGCGTGACCCCGACACATGGGCTGACCTGATTGCCGCGCATTCCGTCACGTTCTTGAACTGGATGCCCGGTTGGCTGGACATGCTGCTCGAAGCCGGCGGCGCCCACCTGTCGACGTTACGAACCGTGCTCCTCGGCGGTGACTGGGTGCGCCCGGAGCTCATTCGCGGACTTCGCCGTTGTGCGCCGGACGTCCGCGCGGCCGGCCTGGGTGGGGCGACGGAGACCGCCGTGCACGGCACGATCTGCGAAGTGGACGACCCGCCGCCGCACTGGACGTCGGTGCCGTACGGCACCCCGTTTCCGAACAACGCCTGCCGTGTCGTCGCCCCCGACGGCTCCGACTGTCCCGACTGGGTCCCCGGCGAATTGTGGTTCACGGGCCGCGGCATCGCACGCGGGTATCGCGGGCGGCCCGACTTGACCGCCGAGAAATTCGTCGAACACGATGGCCGAATCTGGTATCGCACCGGCGATCTCGTCCGATACCTGCCGGACGGCACACTGGAGTTCCTCGGCCGTATCGACCATCGGGTCAAGATCAGCGGCTATCGCATCGAACTCGGTGAGGTGGAAGCCGCGCTCAAACGCGCACCGGGCGTCGACGCGGCGGTCGCCGCGGTGATCCCGGGGGAGCGCGACACTCTCGCCGCGCTGGTCCGGGTCGGCGACCCCACCGTCGACTCGCGCGCCGTCACGGCCGCGATGACCGAGTTGGTGCCGGCCCACATGATTCCGAAGATCGTCGTTGTCAGCGACCGGATACCGTTCACCGTTGCGGGCAAGATCGATCGCACCGCGGCTGCGCGGATATTGGCCGAGGCGGAAGTGCCTGCCGCGCAAACATTTCGGGCGCCCTCCTCCCCGTTGGAGTCGGCCCTGGCCGCGATCGTCGGCGAGGTGCTCGACATCGAACCGCAGGGGATCGGGGTTGACGACGACTTTTTCTCGTTGGGCGGAGACTCGGTGCTCGCCACGCAGGTGGTCGCGCGGATCAGGGACTGGCTGGACACCCCGACGGCGATGGTGACTGACATGTTCGCTGCGCGGCGCGTGTCGGCGCTCAGCGAGAAGCTGATCGCGCGCGAAGCGGGCCGCGAACGCCTGGACATGGTCGCCGAGGTGTACCTGGAGGTCGCGGACATGGACAGCGCAGACGTGCTGTCCGAGCTGGAGTCGTCAGCGTAACGCGGCGGCCAGGCGGCGCCACTGCTCGCGCGGGAACTCCCTCGGATCTGCGGTGAGCACCTGAACGCAGACGTGATCGGCGCCTGCCGCATGGTGGGCGTTGACCCTGTCCAGGACGGCGCTCTCGTCGCCCCAGGCGATGATCGCATCGAACAGACGGTCGCTTACCGACGAAATGTCGTCCTCGGTGAAGCCGGAGCGCAGCAGATTGTTTGCGTAGTTGGGCAGCGCCAGATAGGCCCGCAGCCAATCGGTCCCGAGAGTTCGGGCTTCGTCGCGGTCCTCGGTCAGGAGCACCGTCTGCTCCGGCAACAGCAAGGGGCCCTCGCCCAGCACCTCGCGGGCATAACGAGTGTGGTCCGGCGTGACGAGATACGGGTGGGCGCCACGGGAACGGTCGGCGGCCAGCTGCAGCATCTTCGGACCGAGCGCGGCCAGCACACGACTGCCGACGGGCACGGGCTGGTCGGCCGCGTCGAGTTGATCGAGGTAGGCCCGGGTGGCGGCCAACGGCTTGCGGTACAGGCCGGGTTCTTTCGAGTCGATCAGCGGCGCATGGCTGACGCCGATGCCCAGCAGGAACCGGTCTCCGTGCTCGGTGGTCAGCGATGCGTGCCTGGCGGCGACCTCCGCGGGATCCTGCATCCAGAGATTGAGGATGCCGGTGGCGATCACCACGCGTTTGGTCGACCCCAGCAGATTCGCCACCGAGTCGAGTACCGGGCCGCCGACGTCGGGGATCCACAGCGCCGAGAAGCCGAGTTCCTCCAACTCCGCCGCCGCGTCGGCCGCTTCGGCCGCATCGCCGTATCGCAGTTGCGAGGTCCATACACCGACGCCTGCCAGATCCATGCGCTGTCCCTTCCCGATCACCGACCCCTCACGCTACCGGGGTGGATGGACGGCGCCGGGGGCCGATTCGCGCCCCATGTATGCGACTGAGCACGACTGAAGATAGGCTACCCTTACCCACGGCGCAGCCGGCGCCCGAGTGATGACGGAGATCTCGTGAGCCAGGTCCGAGAGGTGAAGACCACGCGTGACTGACACCGCCGATACTCGTGAGGATGTCGACAGGCACCGGCTCGAGCTCCTGCGACGCAGGCTTACCGAGCAGGGCCTGCGGTCGACTCGCGAGGTCGCTCACGCGTCGGTGACGACGGAGTTGTCCGACGGGCAGCGCCGGATGTGGTTCGTCCAAATGGCTGACCCCACCGGCGTGATCCTCAACATCTGCTTGTCCTACCAGATCACCGGGCAGTTGGATGCGACGCGTTTGCGCAACGCCGTCAACGCCGTCGCGTCACGCCACCGCATGCTGCGAACCACCTATCACGCCGATGTGAACGGCGAACCGCGGCTCACCGTTCACGACGACCTGACCCCGGGCTGGTCCGAACACGACCTGTCGGGACTGTCCGACCCAGCCCGCCGGTTGCGCCTGGAAGTGTTGGCCCAACGCGAATTCAACACTCCGTTCAACCTGACCACCGATGCGCCACTTCGTATCTCGCTGATCCGCACCGAGGCACAGGAACATCTTCTGCTGCTGGTCGCCCACCACATCGCCTGGGACGACGGCTGCTGGCCGGTGTTCTTCAACGACCTCACCCGCGCCTATCTCGGCGAGCGCCTCGTCCCGTCGGAGTCCGCACAGGTGGCGGCCGTCGATCACGAGGGGGCCGACCTCGAATACTGGCGCTCTGTGCTCGCGGACCTGCCCGAGCCATTGGAGCTTCCTGGGCCGAACGGCTCCACCGTTCCGACGAACTGGCGATCGCAACGCACCACGCTGACGTTGTCGAGTGAGACGATGGCGCGGGTCGCAACCGTGGCCAAGGACTGCGGCGCGACACCGTACATCGTGTTGCTCGCCGCGTTTGGTGCGCTGATCCACCGCTACACCCATTCCGACGACTTCCTGGTCGCCTCACCGGTGCTCAACCGTTCCGTCGGATCCGAAGACGCCATCGGGTATCACGGCAACACTGTCGCGCTGCGATTGCGTCCGCGCGCCCGCCAGACCTTCCGCGAGGCGATCCTGCAGGCCCGGGACACCGCGGTGGGAGCATTCGCCCACCAGAGGACCAACCTCGACAGGGTGGTCCGCGAGCTCAATCCGGACCGCCGCAACGGCGTCGACCGGCTCACCCGGGTGGCGTTCGGTGTCCGAGGCAGCGACGGTGAGGGCTTCAGTCCGCCCGGGATCGTCTGCAGAAGAGCGGAACTGCGCGGTCAGTACACCCAGCTGCCGTTGGCATTCATGCTGGAACTCGACGGCGCCGAGGGCGCAGCGGTGGTGGAAGCCGAGTTCCTCGTCGAGGTGCTCGACCGTGCGCTGGCTCACCAGATGCTCGAGCACTTCGCCGTGATCCTCGGTGACGCGCTGGAGAACCCCGACCGGCCGGTCGGGGAGCTCACCATTATGAACGCCGTCGACGCCGAGTGGCTGCACAAGACCACGCTAGGCGAGCGGTTCAGCACTCCGGCAACGACATTGGTAGCCCTGATCGAAGACCAGGTCGCCCGCACCCCGGAGCATGTGGCCGTCGTCCATGAGGGCCGCAGCTACACCTTCCGAGAGATCAACGAATCGGCGAACCGCGTCGCCCACTGGTTGATCGCCCAGGGCGTCGGCACCGAGGACCGCGTCGCGGTCCTGCTCGACCGCTCACCCGAACTGGTGATCACCGCGCTCGCGGTCATAAAAGCCGGCGCGGTGTACCTGCCGGTGGACCCCGCCGATCCGGGCGCCAGGATCGACTTCATCCTTTCCGACTCCGGTCCGAAAATGGTGATACGGAAGGAGGTCGGCGCGCTTGGGGGCGTACGCGTCGACAACCCGAGCGACGATGACCGGGTGCGGCCACTTCGACCCGACAACGCCGCCTACTTGATCTACACGTCGGGATCCACCGGGCTGCCGAAGGGTGTGTCGGTACCTCACCAGCCGATCGCCGAATACTTCGTCTGGTTCAAGGGCGAATACGCGATCGACCACCGCGAACGTCTGCTGCAGGTCGCCTCACCCAGCTTCGACGTATCGATCGGTGAGATCTTCGGAATGCTGGCGTGCGGTGGGCGCCTTGTGGTTCCGCGCTCCGAGCGATTGCGCGACGTCGGATACCTGACCGAGCTGTTGCACGACGAGGGCATCACCTCCATGCACCTCGTGCCCTCGCTGCTGGGCCTGCTGCTGTCCCTGCCCGGCGTCAACCAGTGGCGCGGACTGCAAAGGATACCGATCGGAGGGGAGGCGCTGCCCGGCGAGCTGGCCGACAGGTTCCACGCGACCTTCGATTCGCTGCTGCACAACTTCTACGGGCCAACCGAGACCGTGCTCAACGCAAGCCGCTACCGGGTCGAGGGCAAGCAGGGCCACCGCACCGTCCCGATCGGCACGCCCAAGATCAACACCCAGATCCACCTTCTCGACGACGCGCTGCAGCCGGTACCGGTCGGCGTCGTCGGCGAGATCTACATCGGCGGGTCACACGTGGCGCGCGGCTACCACGACCGGCCTGGGCTGACCGCCGAACGGTTCGTCGCCGACCCGTTCAACCCGGGCGGTCGGCTCTACCGCTCGGGTGACCTGGCCCGGCGCAACGCAGACGGTGACATCGAATTCGTCGGCCGGGCAGACGATCAGGTGAAGATCCGGGGCTTCCGCATCGAGTGCGGGGAGGTGGCCGCGGCCATCAGCGTTGACCCGAGCGTCGGTCAGGCCGTGGTCGTCGCCAGAGATCTGCCGGGCACCGGGCGGAGTCTGGTTGCCTACCTCACTCCTGCCAACGGCGCTGCGGCACAGGTCGACGTGGGCCGCATCAAGGCCCGCGTCGCCGCCGCGCTGCCCGCATACATGACGCCCGCTTTCTACGTCGTGCTCGACGAGATCCCGATCACCAACCGCGGCAAGATCGATCGCGCGGCACTGCCGGCGCCCTCCCACAACGAAAGCGTCACTTTCCGGCCGCCGGCGGCGGGCACTGAACGCCGAGTCGCGAACTTGTTCGCGGAGTTGCTGCAACGCAACGGAATACGGGCCAATGACTCGTTCTTCGAACTCGGAGGTCATTCCCTGTTGGCGACACGTTTCGTTGCGGCCGTGCGCAACCTGTTCAACGTCGACATCGGCGTCAGGGACGTCTTCGAACTCGGTACGGTCGCGAGCCTTGCCGAGCGCATCGACTCGGCGACCTCGGATTGCCCGGTGCGGCCGCGGCTGGTCGCGGCGCCGCACGACGGGCCGCAGCCGCTGTCGGCGTCTCAATCACGGATGTGGTTCCATCACCGCCTCAACGGTCCCGACGCGGTGAACAACATTCCGTTCGCCGCACGCATCACCGGGCCATGCGATGTCGAAGCGTTCGTCGCCGCGGTGCGCGACATCGTCGCCCGCCATGAGGTGCTTCGGACGACCTATTGCGAAATCGACGGCGTACCACACCAGATCGTCAACGACGCCGACACCGTGGCGGTGCGCCGGGCACACGGCGACGATCGCGAATGGCTGAACGCCGAACTCGCCAGAGAGCGCGGGGGTGCCTTCGACCTCGACCGTGAAACCCCATTGCGAGCGGCGGTGTTGTCGACGCCTGCCGAGCACGTGGTCTCGTTGGTGGTTCACCACATCGCCGCCGACCACTGGTCGGCTCCCGTGGTGTTCTCCGAGCTGGTGGCGGCCTACCGGGCGCGGCGTGCGGGCCGGGCGCCCAGGCTGGCGCCTCTGCACATTCAATACGCGGACTTCGCGGCGTGGCAGACGGCCCATCTGGCCGACACAGACGGCATCGTTGCGGCGCAACGAGATTACTGGCGCGATCAGCTTGCCGAGCTGCCGCAGACCGGCCTGAGCCCGGATTTGGCCCGTCCGCCCGTGTTGACCGATGCGGCGGATTACGTCGAGTTCACCGTCGCTGAGGCCACCCGCGGAACCCTGACCGAGCTGAGCAGGCAGCTCGGCATCACCGATTTCATGCTCCTGCAGACGGCGGTCGCCGTCGCGTTGCACAAGGCCGGTGACGGGTTCGACATCCCGTTGTTGGCACCGGTCGCTGGCCGCACCGAAACCGAACTCGACCAGCTGATCGGCTCTTTCGGCAATCTCGTGGTTCTGCGCAACGATCTGCGTGACAACCCCACGGTCCGCGAGATGCTGCGGCGCACCCGCGAAACGGCACTGGCGGCCTACGCCCATTCCGATCTGCCGTTCGACCACGTCGCCAACGTCGTCGGCCCGGTGCCGACCTCGCCGCGCGACCCGTTGTTCGGCGTCGTCGTGCACATGTGGGATGCGTTGCCGAAGAACCAGCTCGTCGAGTCGGGCGTCGACGGCGTGACGATGCTCTCCGCGCTCGAGCCGCCGATCGAGGGCACCCACGCCGATCTGGCCGTGCTGTTTTCTGCGGCCGACAACGGTTTTCGCGGTCAGGTCATCTACCGCACCGACCTGTATCGACGCGCTACCGTGCAACGATTCGCCGATTGGCTGAACCGGGTGCTGCAGGCGTTCGCCGACGATCCAGGTCAGCGGTTGCGGGACGTGCAGATCGCCGACCGCGAGGAGCGTCGTGCGGTGTGGGAACTGAGCGTGGCGAACGGTGTCAGCGTGCTCGACCGCTGGCGCGACCCGGTAGCCATCAACGCCGTCGGCGACGTGTACGACCATGTGCCCGACGAGCACGGCGGTACTCGACTGCGTCCGAGTGACAAACGGGCCAGGTGGACTACGGCCGGTCAGCTCGAGTACGTCGTGGCGACACGATCGGTCGGCGGGCTGTCGCGACACGACGCTCAACGGGACGGGGTGCTGTGACCGCCACGCTCGCGGTCGTCGGTGCGGGCGCGAAGGCGATCGCGGTCGCCGCCAAGGCGGCCGAGTTGCGCGCCATGGGCGTCGACGTGCCCGAGGTGGTTTCCGTCGAACGCACCGCGGTGGCCGCCAACTGGCAGGCCTGCGGCGGCTGGACCGACGGCCAGCACCGCCTTGGTACCAGCCCGGAGAAGGACGTCGGTTTTCCGTACCGGTCGTCGCTGGTGCCGAGGCGCAACGCCGAACTCGACGAGCGGATGACCCGGCACAGTTGGCAGTCGTACTTGATCGCCACCGGGCAGTTCGCCGAGTGGATCGACCGGGGCAGGCCATCGCCGGCGCACCGCAAGTGGAGCCAGTACCTGCGTTGGGTGGCAGGCAACATCGGCATGCGGGTCATCGACGGTGAGGTACAGCGCATCGCGGTCGAGAATCAGCGGTGGGCCTTGCACGCGAACAACGTGACTGTGCATGCCGACGCGGTGATGATCACCGGCCCGGGACGGGCGGAGCGGTCGATCCTGCCCGGCGATCCCCGGGTGCTGTCCATCGCCCAGTTCTGGGAACGCGCCGCGGGAAACGAACTGCTCAGTGCCGAACGGATCGCGGTCATCGGCGGCGGCGAGACAGCGGCGTCGATGCTCAACGAGTTGTTCCGGCACCGGGTTTCAATGATCACGGTGATTTCGCCGCAGGTCACGTTGTTCACCCGCGGCGAGGGATTCTTCGAGAACACGCTGTACTCGGATCCCACGCACTGGTCGAGCCTGACGTTGGCGGAGCGGCGCGACGCGATGTTGCGCACCGACCGCGGTGTGTTCTCAGCGCGGGTGCAGGAGGCGCTGCTGGCCGATGACCGGATCCGGCACCTGCGGGGCCGAGTCGCCCATGCCGTCGCCCTCGACGACCGAATTCGCTTGACGCTGAGCACGAATCGCGGCAGCGAAAGTTTCGAGACGGTCCACGGCTTCGATCTGGTGATCGACGGATCGGGCGCCGACGGGCTGTGGTTCGTGCCACTGCTCGGCCAGGAGACCAGAGACCTGATCGAACTCGGCATCGGCGCTGAACTCACCGGTGATGCGCTAGCGGAGAACATCGGCTACGACCTCGCCCTGGCCGGTGTGACGCCGAAGCTGTTCCTGCCCGGCTTGTCCGGGCTCACGCAGGGGCCCGGGTTCCCCAATCTGTCGTGCCTCGGCTTGCTGTCGGACCGGATCCTCGGCGCGGACTTCGGCACGGAGCGAGGCTTGGCCGAGCGACCATCGAGCACGGAGCGAGGCTTGGCCGAGCGACCATCGAGCACGGAGCGAGGCTTGGCCGAGCGACCATCGAGCACGGAGCGAGGCTTGGCCGAGCGACCATCGAGCACGGAGCGAGGCTTGGCCGAGCGACCATCGAGCACGGAGCGAGGCTTGGCCGAGCGACCATCAGAAGCGGGCGTCGATTCCGCACACAGGAGAAGCGATGAGCAACAACCCATTCGATGACGACAACGGCACCTTCGTCGTGTTGGTCAACGACGAGGAGCAGTACAGCCTGTGGCCGACCTTCGTCGATGTGCCGGCCGGCTGGCGGGTGGTGTTCGGCGAAAGCACGCGCGCCGAATGCGTCGCCTACGTCGAGCAGCACTGGACCGACATGCGCCCGCGGAGTCTGCGCGAAGCCATGGCTTCCGATGAGCGCTCGCGCGAAGAGGTGACGGCTTCCGATGAGCGCTCGCGCGAAGAGGTGACGGCTTCCGATGAGCGCTCGCGCGAAGAGGTGACGGCTTCCGATGAGCGCTCGCGCGAAGAGGTGACGGCTTCCGATGAGCGCTCGCGCGAAGAGGTGACGGCTTCCGATGAGCGCTCGCGCGAAGAGGTGACGGCCAACGACTGACCGACGCGCGGTGGCCTACCGTTAGGAGCCGTGGCGACGATCGAAACGACCAGGCGGGCATCCGCTTGGGTCGGCCCTGCGGCGTGGCTGGTCGGCGGCATCGGCTATCTGATCATCGAGGCGGTGGCGGCTGCGGCGGTCGAACCGTCCTACAGCTACGCCAACGCCTACATCAGCGCGCTGGGGGTGCCCGCGTGGTCGCCGCTGGCGCACTTGATGAACGCGGGCTTCGTCATGCAGGGCCTGTTGTACTTCGTCGGCGCCTATCTGGCGGTCCGTGTTTCCGGCCGGCGCGCGGTCGTGTTTCTGGTCCTCGCCGCCGCCAACACGGTCGGCAACCTTCTGGTGGCGACGGTCCACGGTGGCTCACCGCTGGCCGAAGGCGACGGGATGCGCTGGCACACGGCCGGTGCCTTCCTGGTGTTCCTGTGCGGAAACGCGGCGATCATCGCCGGATCGTCGGTCGTCGCCCGCGCGGCGGGGGTGCGGTGGTGGTACCGCGCCGTGTCGTTACTGATAGCGCTGACGGCGTTCGCGGCCGTCGTGATCATGGCGAATTACGCGGTGTGGCCGATCGCGCCGCTCGGCGCCGTTGAGCGCACCGCGGTGTATTCGATCATCGGGTGGCAGCTGTTGAGCGCCGCCGTGCTGTTGTCGGCGCGGCACGGCAGAAGCCGTCAGATCTGCTGACCGAGAGGCACGTCCATGTCGAAGACCCGGGCGTGCAGGACGGTCCGGTTCCGCAGCGCCGCCCGCACGGCGCGATGCAGCCCGTCCTCCAGATAGACGATGCCCTTCCACCGGACGGCGTGGGGGAACAGATCGCCGTAGAACGTCGAGTCCTCCGACAGCAGGCGATCGAGGGCGAGCACAGTGGTGGTCATGACCAACTCGTCGAGCCGGATTTGGCGCGGCGGAATTCGCGCCCACTGCCGGTGCGACAGCCCGTGGTCCGGGTAGGGTCTGCCGTCGCGGACCCCTTTGAAAATCATCGGGTTGACCTCCCCCGCATCATCCCCCCGGGAAAAGGCGTCACCCTGCGAAGGCTAGTCGTCACGGGGCTGTTCGCCACGCTAACCACCTCTCGGGCGACATCGGCCCAGTTAGACACCGTAAAATGAAACCCTGTCTCGCGTGGGAAGGGAAGGTGAACAGTGGGTAGTGCCGACGACCGTCGCTTCGAGGTGCTGCGGGCCATCGTCGCCGACTTCGTTGCCACCAAGGAGCCGATCGGTTCCAAGACACTCGTCGAGCGCCACAACCTCGGCGTGTCCAGTGCCACCGTGCGCAACGACATGGCGGTGCTCGAGGCCGAGGGGTACATCACCCAGCCGCACACCAGCTCGGGTCGCGTGCCCACCGAGAAGGGCTACCGCGAATTCGTCGACCGGCTCGACGACATCAAGCCGCTGTCGGCGGCCGAGCGCCGCGCGATCCTGGGCTTCCTGGAGTCCGGCGTCGACCTCGACGATGTGCTGCGCCGCGCGGTGCGGCTGCTGGCGCAGCTGACCCGCCAGGTCGCGATCGTGCAGTACCCAACCTTGTCGGCGTCGACGGTGCGCCACCTGGAGGTCGTCGCACTGACGCCTGCGCGCCTGCTGCTCGTGGTGATCACCGACTCCGGACGCGTCGACCAGCGCATCGTCGAACTCGGCGACACGCTCGACGAGCACGAGGTGGCACAGCTGCGAGACCTGCTGGGCCAGGCCCTCGAAGGCAAGCGGCTGACTGCGGCGTCGGTCGCCGTGTCGGACCTGGCCACCAATCTCAACGGCCACGGCGGTCTCGCCGACGCCGTCGGCCGGTCGGCGACGGTGCTGGTGGAGACCCTGGTCGAACACAGCGAGGAGCGTCTGCTGCTCGGCGGCACAGCCAATCTGACGCGCAACACCGCCGACTTCGGGGGCTCCCTGCGGCCCGTGCTCGAAGCGCTCGAGGAGCAGGTGGTGGTGCTGCGCCTGCTGGCCGCCCAGCAGGAGGCAGGCAAGGTGACCGTGCGCATCGGCCACGAGACGGAGGCCGAGGAGATGGCGGGCACCTCGGTGGTGTCCACCACGTACGGCAGTTCGGGCACGGTGTTCGGCGGCATGGGTGTGTTAGGTCCCACTCGGATGGACTATCCGGGAACTATCGCTAATGTCGCTGCGGTTGCTCTCTATATCGGGGAAGTCCTAGGTAGCCGCTAGTCGGCTAGAGACCAGTAAGCAAAGACAGGCGAGGTCAGCGTGGCACGCGATTATTACGGGCTGCTCGGGGTGGGCAGAGGCGCGAGTGAATCCGAGATCAAGCGCGCCTATCGCAAGCTGGCCCGCGAACTGCATCCCGACGTCAACCCCGACGAAGAGGCGCAGGCGCGGTTCAAGGAGATCAGCGTCGCCTACGAGGTGCTCAGTGACCCGGAGAAACGCCGGATCGTCGACTTGGGCGGCGATCCGCTCGAGACGGCGGGGGCCGCGGGCAACGGGTTCAGCGGCGGCTTCGGCGGCCTCGGTGACGTGTTCGAGGCGTTCTTCGGTGGCGGCACCGCGTCTCGCGGGCCGATCGGGCGGGTGCGGCCGGGGTCGGACTCGCTGCTTCGGATGCGGCTGGACCTGTCGGAGTGCGCCACCGGAGTGACCAAGCAGGTAACCGTCGACACCGCGGTGCTCTGCGATCTGTGTCAGGGCAAGGGCACCCACGGCAATTCCACCCCGGTCACCTGCGATACCTGCGGCGGCCGCGGCGAGGTGCAGACCGTGCAGCGCTCACTGCTGGGCCAGGTCATGACGGCACGCCCGTGCCCGGTGTGCGGCGGGGTCGGCGAGGTCATCCCGGATCCGTGTCACCGCTGCGGCGGCGACGGCCGGGTCCGCTCCCGGCGCGAGATCAGCGTGAAGATCCCCGCAGGTGTCGGCGACGGGATGCGGGTGCGCTTGGCCGCCCAAGGTGAGGTCGGACCCGGCGGCGGCCCCGCGGGTGACCTTTACGTCGAGGTGCACGAGAAGGCGCATGACACGTTCGTGCGCGACGGCGACGACCTGCACTGCACGATCTCGGTGCCGATGGTCGACGCGGCGCTCGGCGCCTCGGTCACCGTCGACGCGATACTCGACGGCCCTATCGAGGTCGAGATCCCGGCGGGCACGCAGCCCGGGGCGGTCATCACGATCCGTGGGCACGGCATGCCGCACCTGCGCTCCGGCGTGCGCGGCGACCTGCATGCACACGTCGACGTGATGGTGCCGACCCGGTTGGACCACGACGATATCGAGATTCTGCGCAAGCTCAAGGAGAAGCGGGCCCGCGATGTGGCCGAGGTGCGGTCGACGCAGAGCCAGGGCGCTGCGGGCGGCGGCTTCTTCAGCAGGTTGCGCGAAACCTTCACCGGCCGCTAGGCCAGCGTGATCGGCACGCTGTTCTACGTCGACGCCCTGCCGTCGACCGGTGAGCTTGCCGTCGTCGACGGCGACGAGGGCTTCCACGCCGCGAATGTGCGCCGGATCCGGACGGGGGAGCGAGTGGACCTCAGCGACGGCGCCGGCGCCTTGGCGCACTGCGTCGTCGAAGAGACCGGCAAAGGCCGGTTGACCGCGCGGGTACTCCAGCGCTTCACCGTCGGAGAAGCGATCCCGAAGGTCACCGTCGTGCAGGCGTTGCCGAAGTCCGACCGCGCCGAACTGGCCGTCGAACTGGCCACCGAAGCCGGCGCGGACGCGTTCGTCGCGTGGCAGGCCGCGCGCTGCGTGGCGCGGTGGGACAGCCCAGCCAAGGTCGACAAGGGGCTGCGGCGGTGGCAGGCGGTGGCCAGGTCGGCGGCTCGGCAGTCGCGCCGCCCGCACATCCCGGCCGTGACCGGCATGGTGAAGACCCCCGAGTTGGTGGAGCGCATCCGCGACGCTCGCGGCGCGCTGGTGGTCGCACTGCACGAGTCGGCGACCCGACCGCTGGCCGATCTTCCTGTGGCGCAAGCTCATTCGCTGATGCTTCTGATCGGGCCTGAGGGCGGAATAGCCGATGACGAGGTGGCCGCACTCACGGATGCGGGCGCCGTCGCGGCGCGGTTGGGCCCCACGGTGCTGCGAACGTCGAGCGCGGCGGCCGTCGCGTTAGGGGCGCTGGGCGTCTTGACGAACCGGTGGATGTGAGTTGACCTGCGCAGATAAGCATTGGGTTGGGTAGGCACCCGACGGTAAAGTGGGTACTCACGAGCAAACCACCAGGCCACGACCCAGAAAGTAGGCAGAAAGCCCCACGTGACGCCTCGCGAAACGAACGCTGACTCGGACGCTCTCGTTCGCAGCAGCATCGATGTTCCGCCCGACCTCGTCGTGGGCCTACTGGGTTCCGCCGACGAGAATCTGCGCGCACTCGAGAGCCTCCTGGCCGCTGACATCCACGTCCGCGGCAACGCGGTCACCCTCGTCGGCGAGCCCGCTGACGTGGCGCTGGCCGAACGGGTGGTCTCCGAACTCATCGCGGTCGTTAACAGCGGCCAGACCCTGAGGCCCGACGCGGTACGCCACAGCGTCGCGATGCTCACCGGCACCGGAAATGAATCGCCCGCCGAGGTATTGACCCTCGACATCCTGTCGCGGCGCGGCAAGACCATCCGACCGAAGACGCTGAACCAGAAGCGCTATGTCGACGCGATCGACGCGCACACCATCGTCTTCGGAGTCGGCCCAGCGGGCACCGGAAAGACCTACCTCGGAATGGCGAAGGCGGTCAGCGCTTTACAGACCAAGCAGGTCAGCAGGATCATCCTAACCCGCCCCGCGGTCGAGGCCGGGGAACGCCTCGGCTTTCTGCCCGGCACGCTCAGCGAGAAGATCGACCCGTACCTGCGGCCGCTGTACGACGCGCTGCACGACATGATGGACCCCGAGCTGATTCCCAAGCTGATGAGCGCCGGTGTCATTGAGGTCGCGCCGCTGGCGTACATGCGAGGCAGGACGCTGAACGACGCGTTCATCATTCTCGACGAGGCGCAGAACACCACCGCTGAGCAGATGAAGATGTTCCTGACGCGATTGGGGTTCGGCTCGAAAATCGTTGTGACCGGCGACATCACGCAGGTCGACCTGCCGGGTGGTGCGGAGTCCGGATTGCGCGCCGCGATGCGGATTCTCGACGGCATCGACGATATTCACTTCGCCGAGCTCACCAGTGCCGACGTCGTTCGGCACCGGCTGGTGTCCGACATCGTCGACGCTTACGCCAGAGTCGAGGACCCTGCGCTGGCCAACCGCGCGCAGCGTCGCGCCTCGGGCAACCGGCCGCGACGGTAGACCGCGATGAGCATTGAGGTGTCCAACGAATCGGGCATCGACGTCTCCGAAGACGAGTTGATCAGCGTCGCCCGATTCGTCATCCGCAAGATGAAGGTGCATCCGGCGGCCGAGTTGTCGATGGTGCTGCTCGACACCGCCGCGATGGCCGACCTGCACATGCGATGGATGGACCTGCCGGGTCCGACCGACGTCATGAGCTTTCCCATGGACGAGCTCGAGCCGGGTGGCCGGCCCGACGCGCCGGAGCCTGGACCGTCGTTGCTCGGCGACATCGTGTTGTGTCCGGAGTTCGCGGCTACCCAGGCCACTGCGGCCGGACACTCGCTCGGTCAGGAGCTGGCCCTGCTGACGGTGCACGGGGTGTTGCACCTGTTGGGCTACGACCACGCCGAGCCGGACGAGGAGAAAGAGATGTTCGCCCTGCAGCGCCAGCTCCTCGCGGAGTGGGTGGCCGAGCAGGTCGAGGCGTACCACCAGGACCGTCAGTCCGACAAGGACCGGCGGTTGCTGGAGTCCCGATATTTCGACGAGCCATGAACGGGACCGCCCCGCTGTTCGGCGCGATTGCGCTCGTCGCATTCGGTGGACTCTTCGCGGCCGTAGACGCCGCGCTGAGCACCGTGTCGGTGGCGCGCGTCGAGGAGTTGATGCGCGACGAGCGCCCAGGCGCGGTGCGGTTGGCACGGGTGATGGCCGAGCGGCCGCGCTACATCAACCTGATCGTGCTGTTGCGCATCGCCTGCGAAGTCACCGCGACCGTGCTGCTCGTCGCGTATCTCGACGGCCTGCTCGGCGTGGCGTGGGGTCTGACCGCCGCGGCCGCGATCATGACTGTGGTCAGCTTCGTCGCGATTGGTGTCGGTCCGCGGACGTTGGGCCGCCAGCACGCCTACTCGTTCGCGCTGGTGGCCGCGCTTCCGCTGCAGGCGATTTCGGTGCTACTGACCCCGATCAGCCGGCTGCTGGTCCTGATCGGCAACGCGCTGACGCCCGGGCGCGGCTTTCGCAATGGGCCGTTCGCTTCCGAGATCGAGCTGCGTGAGGTCGTCGACCTGGCGCAGCAGAGCGGGGTGGTGGCTGACGACGAGCGCCGGATGATCCAATCGGTGTTCGAGCTCGGCGACACCCCGGCGCGTGAGGTGATGGTGCCGCGCACCGAGATGGTGTGGATCGAAGTTGACAAGACGGCAGGACAGGCCACGTCGCTGGCGGTGCGCAGTGGACATTCGCGCATCCCGGTGATCGGTGAGAACGTCGACGACGTCGTCGGTGTGGTCTACCTGAAAGACCTGGTGCAGCGGACGTACTACTCGCGAAACGGCGGCCGGGACACCAAGGTCTCGGATCTGATGCGACCCGCGGTCTTCGTGCCGGACTCCAAGCCGCTCGACGCCTTGCTGCGAGAGATGCAGCGCGACCGCGTGCACATGGTGCTGCTGGTCGACGAATACGGTGCGATTGCGGGCTTGGTCACCATCGAGGATGTGTTGGAGGAGATCGTCGGGGAGATCGCCGATGAGTACGACACCGACGAAGTCGCCCCGGTCGAGGAGTTGGGCGACGAGAGCTACCGGGTGTCGGCCCGGCTGCCGATCGAGGACCTCGGCGAGTTGTACGACATCGAGTTCGACGAGGGCCTTGACGTCGACACCGTCGGCGGACTCGTCGCGCTGGAACTCGGTCGCGTCCCGCTGCCTGGAGCCGAGGTGACGTGGGACCGTCTGCGACTTCGCGCTGAGGGCGGGCCCGACCATCGCGGCCGGGTGCGCATCGGTACGGTCCTGGTCAGTCCGACCGAGCCGGGGTCCGAGGAGACACATGACGGATCTTGACGCCGAGGACGCCAAGTTGGTGACGCTGGCCCGCGGCGCCATGGGCCGGGCCGAAGCGAGCACTGGCGCGGCGGTTCGCGACGCCGACGGCCGCACCTACGCCGGAGCGCCGGTGACGCTGAAAGCGTTGCAGCTGAGCGCTTTACAAGCTGCTGTTGCCGCCGCGGTGTCCAGCGGCGCCACCGGGCTCGAGGCTGCGGTGTTGGTCGGCGGTGCCGAGGACGACGCGGGCGTGGCCGCGGTGCGAGAGTTGTCGGCCGACGCGACGGTCATCGTCACCGACCGGTCGGGCAAGCGCATATGAGCGTCGAGACTGCGCACAGATCGCGAAATCGCGTCACAGCGCGACCTCCCCGCAGTCTCGGTGCGAAATGAACGACGAATTCCGTTCCGGCTTCGTCTGTTTCGTGGGGCGGCCGAACACCGGCAAGTCGACGCTGACCAACGCGCTCGTCGGCGCCAAGGTCGCCATCACGTCGAACCGGCCGCAGACCACCCGCCACACCATCCGGGGCATCGTGCATCGCGAGAACTTCCAGATCATCCTCGTCGACACCCCCGGTCTGCACCGGCCGCGCACCCTGTTGGGGCAGCGTCTCAACGACCTGGTGAAGGACACCTACTCCGAGGTCGACGTCATCGGACTGTGCATCCCGGCCGACGAGAAGGTCGGACCGGGGGACCGGTGGATCTACGAGCAGATCCGCGCCGTCGCGCCGAAGACCACTCTGGTGGCCGTCGTCACCAAGATCGACAAGGTGGCCAAGGACCGCGTCGCCGCGCAACTGCTCGCGGTCAGCGAGCTCGTCGGCCAGGACACCGAGATCGTGCCGGTGTCGGCGACCGCCGGCGAGCAACTGGATGTGCTGACCGACGTGCTCGTCGAGCAGTTGCCGCCCGGTCCGGCGTTCTATCCCGACGGCGAGCTGACCGACGAGCCCGAGGAGACGTTGATGGCTGAGCTGATTCGGGAGGCCGCCCTCGAAGGCGTGCGCGACGAGCTGCCTCACTCACTTGCCGTCGTCATCGAGGAGGTCAGCCCGCGTGAAGGCCGAGACGACCTGATCGACGTGCACGCCATCCTGTTCGTCGAGCGTGACAGCCAGAAGGGCATCGTGATCGGCAAGGGCGGTGCGCGTTTACGTGAGGTGGGCACCGCCGCGCGCACGCAAATCGAGAAGCTGCTGGGGACCAAGGTGTATCTCGACCTACGGGTGAAGATCGCCAAGAACTGGCAACGCGACCCGAAACAGCTTGGCCGACTGGGCTTTTAGCCCGGTTGACCGAACGCACGACCCGGGCCCTGCGCGGGCGGCGCGCTGTCGCCCTTCCCGTACACCGCGACGACAACCGTGCGGTCGATCAGGTTCTCTGACCACACTCCGATGTCGACGTTCGCGCAGTCGGCCATGATCGCGTGGTAGTCGGGCCGGTGATACCACTGGTTGATCAGCTCGACGCCGCTGATGGCCAGCGCCGGATTGGTCGCCACCGTCTCGGCCACCGCGCCGTCGTAGCCGGCCTTGCGCGCGCGGTCGGTGACCGTCGACCCGTCAGAACCGATGTCGCCGTTGAGTGCGCGGTTGTTCACAACGTCATTGGTGTGCCACTGCGCGGCCAGCCGCAACTTCGGGTTGATCTCGATGTCTGTGTCACAGCCGGCCTGGTGCTGCACGGTGTAGACGTTGGCGACGACCCCGTCGTTGAGACGCTTGTTGTCGGCGACGGCCGTGGGTGTCCCCAGAACCGCACCGCCGAGGACGGCCAGTGCCGGAAGCGCATAAGCGCAGCGCAGCGCTCTCATGACCGAGGACATTACGCGACTTCGTCGGACCGCTCCTCGTGGACCGGAGTTACGTCGGCGGGGGTCGGAAACCACCACGCCTCGGGCTGTTTGTTCACCCAGCCGTTGATCGCCTCCAGCTCCGCGGCCAGCGAGATCAACAGCGGCTCACTGTTGGCCGGGCCCATCAGCTGAACGCCGATCGGCAGGCCGTCGGAGGTGAAGCCCGCGGGCACATTGATCGACGGCCAGCCCAGCAGGTTCCACGGCCACGTCACCGGGCACGCCTTGATCATGGTGCGGTCGGTCGACAGCCCGCCGCGCCGATCGAAGTCGTGCACCGGCGGCGGCGGCTGCGCGGTCGTCGGCGCCAGCACGACGTCGGCGATGTTGAACGTCCACCCGATGCGCCGGTGCGCACGCGCTTCGTGTGCGCGGGCCTTGCGCAACACGTTCTGCGACAACAACCAGCCCGTGCGGATGTTGGCTCGGGTGCGCTTGTCGAGCTCCACGTCGTGGCCCAGCCGGTCGGCCCACTCGACCAGCCCCGACGTGGACCGGGACAGGAAGTTCCACGACATGCCCAGGGTGTAGTCGGGATCGTGCGGCTTGACCGTGTGCCCCAGCTCTTGGAGTTGACCGGCGACGGTTTCGAGTGCGGCGCGGATCTCGGGGTGCAGTTTGGCGCGGAACACCGTGTACGGGAACTTCGTCGACATCGCGATCCGCAGCGGACCGGGCGCCTGGCCGACGAAGTCGGTGGCCCGCACCGGCGGTGGTTGGTGCAGGTCACCCGGGGCGTTGCCGGAGGCGGCATCGAGGACCAGAGCCGCGTCGGTGACCGTCCGCGCCAGCACCCCGTTGACCGTGATCCCGTTGAACGCCTCGGGCAGTGGCCAGGTGGAGATGCGTCCGCGCTGCGGCTTGATTCCCACCAGATGGGTCCACGCGGCGGGAATGCGGACGCTGCCCGCACCGTCTGATCCGATGGCCGCGGCCACCAGGCCCGCGGCCACCGCCGCCGCACTGCCGCCCGACGATCCGCCCGGTGTGTGCGCACGCGACCAGGGGTTGCGGGTATGTCCGAACGCCGGCCCGCTGGTGAACGGCCATTGGCCCAACTCGCATGTATTGGTCTTGCCGACGATCACCGCACCCGCGGCCTTCAGCCGGCGCACCACCTCGGCGTCGGCCGCCGCGGGACGCACGTTCCCGTCGGCGCCGAACCGTGTCGGCACACCCGCAATGTCGACGTCGTCCTTGACCGCGATCGGAATCCCTAAAAGGGGATGTTGTGAAAGATCCTGGCCTGCCGCACGTTTGCGGTCCGCCTTGGCCGCGTCGGCCAGAGCCTGTCGGCGCAGCACCACCCGGAAGGCGTTGAGCGACGGCTGGCTGGCGGTGATCGCGTCCAGCGACCGCCGGACCAGCTGTTCGGACGTGACTGTGCCGCTCGCCAGCTGGAACAGCTGCTGAGTCAGGGTGGGGAAGCGGGAAGAATGAACCATCGCTTAGGAGGATAATCGGCGCTGCGTTCCGGGTTCTGTCAGAACACAGTGCGAGACTGTACTGATGCGGCTGTATCGGGACCGGGCGGTGGTGCTGCGCCAGCACAAGCTCGGCGAGGCCGACCGCATCGTCACCCTGCTCACCCGCGACCACGGGTTGGTGCGCGCGGTGGCCAAGGGTGTGCGCCGCACCCGCAGCAAGTTCGGCGCCCGGCTCGAACCGTTCGCGCACATCGACGTTCAGCTGCACCCCGGCCGCAACCTCGACATCGTCACCCAGGTGCAGGCCATCGACGCGTTCGCCACCGACATCGTCTGCGACTACGGCCGCTACACCTGCGCATGCGCGGTGCTGGAGACCGCCGAACGGCTGGCCGGGGAGGAGCGGGCGCCGATGCCCGCACTGCACCGGCTGACCGTGGCCGCTCTGCGGGCGGTGGCCGACGGAAGCCGGCCGCGCGAGCTTGTCCTCGACGCGTACCTGTTGCGCGCTATGGGGATCGCGGGGTGGGCGCCCGCGCTGACCGAATGCGCCCGCTGCGCCACGCCGGGCCCGCACCGGGCGTTCCACATCGCGGCGGGCGGTGCCGTGTGTGTGCACTGCCGGCCGTCGGGTTCGGTGACACCGCCGCAGGGCGTGCTGGACCTGATGACCGCACTGCACGACGGAGACTGGGAGCACGCCCAGGCGTCGCCGTCGTCGTACCGCAGCCAGGCCAGCGGTCTGGTTGCTGCGCATCTGCAATGGCATCTGGAACGGCAGCTGCGAACATTGCCGCTGGTGGAGCGCGTCTACCGGGTCGATAGGACGGTCGCTGACCAGCGGGTGGCTCTGGTCGGGAATGATATGCGCCATGGCAGCGAGAACCGGCGGGCGACGGGTGAGCAAGCGCACCTACCCACAGCTGCCCCCGGCGCCTGAGGACTATCCCACCTTCCCCGACAAGTCTTCGTGGCCTGTCGTGTTCCCGGAGCTGCCGCCGCGCAGCAACGGCCGATTCGCGCGTCCGCCCCAACACACGTCCATGGCGGCCGCGCCGGAGATCCCGGCCGACCAGGTGCCCAAGCACGTGGCCGTCGTGATGGACGGCAACGGCCGCTGGGCGACCCAACGCGGACTGCACCGCACCGAAGGCCACAAGATGGGTGAGGCGGTGCTGATCGACATCACCTGCGGCGCCATCGAAATCGGTATCAAGCACCTGACGGTCTATGCGTTCTCCACCGAGAACTGGAAGCGCAGCACTGAAGAGGTCCGGTTCCTGATGGGCTTCAACCGCGAGGTGGTCCGCCGGCGCCGTGAGAACCTCAACGACATGGGCGTGCGCATGCGCTGGGTCGGCTCGCGGCCGCGGATGTGGCGCAGCGTCATCAAGGAGTTCGACATCGCCGAGCAGATGACGGTCGGCAACGACGTCATCACGATCAACTACTGCGTCAACTACGGCGGGCGCACCGAGATCGTCGAGGCGACCCGCGAGCTCGCACAGGCGGCGGTCGACGGCAAGGTCAATCCGGGTCGGATCAGCGAGGCGACGTTCGCCAAACACCTTCACCGGCCCGATATTCCGGATGTCGACCTGTTCATCCGGACCTCGGGGGAGCAGCGGGCCAGCAACTTCCTGCTGTGGCAGGCCGCGTACGCCGAGTTCGTTTTCCAGGACAAACTGTGGCCCGACTACGACCGTCGCGACCTGTGGGCGGCCTGCGAGGAGTACGTGCACCGCAACCGGCGCTTCGGCAGAGCCGAATGATGTATCTGAGCGGTTGGGCCTGATGGATTTGCAGGAGCGGCTGGTCGCCGTCCTGGACGGGGTGCTGACGGTTCAGCGCGAGGACGACGGCGCGGTGACGGTGCACCACGACGGCACGTTCGCGTCGCTGCGGGTGGTCACCGTCGCCGAGGGGCTCGACCTGGTGTCGCTCACCCAGATCCTGGCGTGGGATCTGCCGTTGGACGCCAAGCTGCGGGCCAAGGTCGCCGATCACGCCCACGCCACCATGCTCGGCACGGTCTCGCTGGCGGCCAAGAGCGGACACAAGGAGATCGCCGCCGGCGCCAAGCGCAACTCCAAGAAGGTCGCGGATGTGTTGTTGCGGTACAACTTTCCGGCGGCCGGCCTGACCGATGACGCGCTGCGCACGCTGGTGCTCATGGTGCTGGCCACCGGGGCTGATGTGCGGCGCGCGTTAGCCGGCTGACGCGGCGGAGCTCAGGTCGGCGTGGCCTTGGTGCAGGCGCCGCAGATCCCGAAGATCTCGATGGTGTGGCTGACGTCGGAGAAACCGTGCTTGCGGGCGACGTCGGCGGCCCACTTCTCGACCTCGCGGCCCACCACTTCGACCGTCGATCCACACGCCCGGCATACGAGGTGATGGTGGTGGTCCTCGGAGCATCGGCGGTAGACCGACTCGCCGGTGTCGGTGCGCAGGGTGTCGACGACACCTGCGGCGGCCATCTGCTGCAGGGTTCGGTAGACGGTCGTGAGCCCGATGCCCTCTCCGCGACGGCGCAGCTCGTCGTGCAGGTCCTGGGCCGAGCGGAAGTCGTCGATCTTGTCCAGCAGCGCGGAGATCGCTGCGCGCTGGCGGGTCGCGCGCACGGCGGGCTGGGTCACTGCGTGCCCTCGGCGGCGTGGGTGACTGCCGCGACGACGATGTCGGCGAGGTGGTGGTCCACGAGCCGGTACATCACTTCGCGCCCCGACCGTTCACCGGCCACGACACCCGCGGCCTTGAGAATGCGCAGGTGCTGGCTGACCAACGGCTGCGGCACGGCCAGCGCGTCGACGAGTTCGTGCACGCAGCGCGCCGACTCCCGCAGCTGAAGGACGATCGCGATGCGCACCGGCGCGGCCAGTGCGCGCAGCAGATCGCCGGAGGTGTCGAGCAGTTCACGTTCCGGCAGCTCCGGGTACGGCGCCCCGCTGTGTTCGTGGCCGGTCTCAGGCAAAGTGGAAACGATTTCCATTATGACGCCAACAATACATGCGGACCCATGCATGTCAACGCCGGCCCGGCCGGTCGCTAGGCTGTGTGCCCGTGGCTTCCATCATCGACACCGTCGCCAACCTGGCCAAGCGTCGCGGTCTGGTTTACCAGTCCGGCGAGATCTACGGCGGCACGAAGTCGGCGTGGGACTACGGCCCGCTCGGGGTGGAACTCAAGGAGAACATCAAGCGCCAGTGGTGGCGCTCGGTCGTCACCAGCCGCGAGGACGTCGTCGGCCTCGACTCGTCGATCATCCTGCCGCGCGAGGTGTGGGTGGCCTCAGGTCACGTCGAGGTGTTCAACGACCCACTGGTCGAATGCCTGAACTGTCACAAGCGGCACCGGCAGGACCACCTGCAGGAGGCATATGCAGAGAAGAAGCGCCTCGATGACCCCGACGCGGTGCCGATGACCGAGATCGCCTGCCCGGACTGCGGCACCAAGGGGCAGTGGACCGAGCCCCGCGACTTCAACATGATGCTCAAGACCTACCTCGGGCCGATCGAGACCGAGGAAGGTTTGCACTATCTGCGGCCGGAGACCGCGCAGGGCATCTTCGTCAACTTCGCCAACGTGGTGACGACGTCGCGGCGCAAGCCGCCGTTCGGTATCGCCCAGACGGGCAAGAGCTTTCGCAACGAGATCACGCCGGGCAACTTCATCTTCCGCACGCGCGAATTCGAGCAGATGGAGATGGAATTCTTCGTCGAACCGTCGACCGCGCGTGAATGGCATCAGTACTGGATCGACGAACGGCTGCAGTGGTATGTCGATCTGGGTATCGATCGCGACAACCTTCGGCTCTACGAGCATCCCAAGGAGAAGCTGTCGCATTACTCGGACCGCACCGTCGACATCGAGTACAAGTTCGGCTTCCAGGGCAGCACGTGGGGCGAGCTGGAAGGTGTCGCCAACCGCACCGACTTCGACTTGTCCACGCACTCCAAGCATTCCGGTGCCGACCTGTCGTACTACGACCAGGCCACCGACACTCGTTACGTGCCGTATGTGATCGAGCCGGCCGCGGGGCTGACGCGGTCGTTCATGGCCTTCCTGGTCGACGCGTACGCCGAGGACGAGGCGCCCAACGCCAAGGGCGGCGTCGACAAGCGCACCGTGCTGCGGCTCGACCCCCGGCTGGCGCCGGTCAAGGCGGCGGTGCTGCCGTTGTCGCGGCACGAGAACCTGTCGCCGAAGGCGCGTGACCTGGCCGCCGAACTGCGCCGAAACTGGAACGTCGAGTTCGACGACGCCGGCGCGATCGGCAGGCGTTACCGCCGCCAGGACGAAATCGGCACACCGTTCTGCGTGACGGTCGACTTCGACACGCTCGACGATCAGGCGGTGACGATCCGCGAGCGTGACGCCATGACTCAAGACCGCGTCGGCCTCGACAACGTCAGCGACTATCTCGCCGCCCGCCTCAAGGGCTGCTAGAAGCGGCCGCCGCCACCGCTGTAGCTGCGGCTCGACGAGCGTGAGGATCCGCCGAACGACGTCGACCGTCCCATACCCATGCCACCGCCGAAGCCGCCCCCAAAGCCACCGAAGCCTCCGCCGAATCCGCCGCGCCCGCTGAACCCGCCGCTCAGGACGTTGCCGATGATGATGCCGCCGATGACGGCGCCCATGTCGGAACTGCCACCACCGCCACCCCAGCCTGAGGTGTAGAGCTGCTGCGCGGCCTGCACATCGTCGTTGGCCAGCGACTGCGCCTGCGCCGCAAGCATGGACGCGCCGTTGGCGTGCGCGATCGCCTCGGCCAGATTCGTCGACTTCTTGTCCTGTGCGGCTTGGAGTTGACGCACCGCCTCGGCTAACCGGGTCCGCGCTTCAGAACCGATGCTGCCCCGGCGGGTGTCGATGAAATCCGACACCCCCTTGACGCGTGCCTGCGCGGTGAACAGCGCCTGATCGAACGCCCTGCTGAGCCGATTGGCGGCCTCGCGTTCCTCCGCGACGCTGGCCAGTAGCTGATCCAGATCCGCGTCGGCCTTGGTCAGTTGTGTGAACGCGCCGAGCGGATCGTTGCCGCCGTCTTTTTGCGCCTCGGCCACCGCGGCGACTGCGGCGTCGCGCGCGGCCGCGAGCTCGGTCTGCTTCGGCGTGTTCGGTTGTTGCAGTTGACCAGTCGCCGCGTTGATGCCGTTCTGGATGTCGGCGATGGCCGACGGCAGCGCGGCTACGGCCCGATTGATGTCGAAACCTGCGCTGTCCACCGCGTCGAGCAACGAACGAGCCTGCCCCAGTGCCGACTCCGCCGCGCGGATGGCGTCGACCAGTCCCATCTGCTGACCCGCCGGGCGCGCGACCAAACTGCGGGCGTTCGTGATGTTCTGATCGGCGAACGACAGCCGTTGCCTGGCGGTCTCGACATTGCCCTCGACGGACGTCAATGCAGCGGCCGCGAACTGGTTGTGCAGCGCTGCCAACGCCTGCTCGGAAGGGCCCAGTCGCGCGGTGAGGTCGACCATCTGCTGGGTCAGCGCGTCGAGGCGGGACGGGGCGTTGATCACCAGATCCCGCAGCTTGTCGAAGGCCTCGGTCTGCGCGTCGAGTTCGCGGTCCGCCTTGGCCGCGGCGACGATCGCCCGGATCAACAGATCGCGTCGCTGCTGCGGGGACTCGGGGGCGGCGTCGTCGAGAATCTGCCGGACGTTGAACGCCTGCGCCAGCGTCGTCTTGGCGTTGCCGAGCGCCCGGCTGAACGGTTCGGTCTGCGTTGGGCCGAATTCCTCGACAGCCAAACCCAACTCGCTGTCGCTGGTGCGTACCGCGTTGTCGACGTCCACGACGATCGCCTTGGACAGGTCGTCGAGCGCCTCGATCGGCACCGATGCCAGGGCGTTGGGGTCGGTGGGGTCGATCCGTCGCGCCGCAGCGAACTCGGCCTCGCGTCGATTGCGTCGCCGCCGACGGGTCCACAAGACCTGGACGAGCAGGAGCACCGCGATGATCCCCAGCACAACGGTGATCCCGACCCACGTGACGCCCGTACCCGTCGATGCCGACGCCGTATTCAGTCCCTCGGCCGCGGCAACGGCCGCGCCGGCCCAATCGCTCTGGCGCAGGTGCGGCTCGATCTCGTTGCGCTGCAACGACGTCGTCTCGGATTGGTCGGCGATGGTGGTCGGTACCTGGAACGCGAACGCACGCTCCTCGGTGGCGACGGCGAGCAGAGCGTCGTAGTCACCGAAGCTGCTGATCTGCATGGTGGTTCGCGCCCAGCGGACGGGGTCCTGTCCGAAGCTGTCGACGTAGACGACCCAGAGCCGGATCCGCCGGTCGTTGTACAGCCGCTCGACGGCATTCTCGACCTCGGCGCGCTGGCCGCTCGTGAATGCGCGCGCGTTGTCGGTGACATAGTCCGGCACCCGAAACGGCGGTTCAGCGCCTGCCGCGGGCGCCAGCAGGAGTAGAGAAGCGAGCACCGCGAGCACGAGGCTCTGCAGACGGGCGAGGCGCATGGTCGCCATCCTGGCAGACTGTCCGACGGTGGCTACGAATAAAGACCCATACAGCGAGTTCGACCGGCAGCGCCCGGTGGTCGAACCGCGCAAGGGTGCTGCGCTGCCCGGTACCGACACCGAGCATCGGACCGCGTTCGCACGCGACCGGGCCCGCGTGTTGCACAGCGCCGCGTTGCGCCGGCTCGCCGACAAGACCCAGGTCGTCGGACCGCGCCAGGGCGAGACGCCGCGCACCCGTCTGACGCACTCGCTCGAAGTGGCCCAGATCGGCCGCGGCATGGCCATCGGGTTGGGTTGCGACCCCGACCTCGTCGACCTGGCCGGCCTGGCGCACGACATCGGTCATCCGCCGTACGGCCACAACGGCGAACGGGCACTGGACGAGATCGTCACCGAGCACGGCGGCTTCGAAGGCAATGCGCAGAACTTTCGCATACTGACCCGCCTGGAACCGAAAGTGCTTGACCCACAAGGTCACAGCGCCGGACTCAACCTCACCAGGGCCGCGCTGGACGCGGTGACCAAATATCCGTGGCGGCGCGGCACGCGGGCGCGCAAGTTCGGATTCTATGAGGACGACACGGTCGCGGCCAGGTGGGTACGTGACGACGCGCCCACGGACCGGCCGTGCCTGGAGGCCCAGGTGATGGACTGGGCCGACGATGTCGCGTATTCGGTGCACGACGTCGAGGACGGGGTGGTGTCGGGCCGTATCGACCTGCGGGTGCTGGCCGACGACGACGCAGCGGCCGAGCTGGGCCGACTCGGAGAGTCCAGCGGGATGGGGGCGGGTCTGTCCGCCGGCGTGCTGGTGGCCGCGGCGGCGCGACTATCGGATCTGCCGGTCGTGGCGGCCGTCGGTAAGTACGACGGAACCCTGGCCGCGTCCGTCGCGCTCAAGCGGCTGACCAGCGAGCTGGTCGGACGGTTCGCCTCGGCCGCCATCACGGCGACCAAGGAATCCGCAGCACGCTTGCCACTCGTTCGGTATGCCGCGGACCTGCAGGTGCCCAAGCTGGTCAGGGCCGAGGTCGCGGTGCTGAAGATCCTCGCGCTGCAGTTCATCATGTCCGACCCGCGGCATCTGGAACTGCAGGCGCGTCAGCGTGAACGTGTCCAGACCGTCGCACACTGGCTACTGGCGGGCGCGCCCGCCACGCTCGACCCGATCTTCGTGCCCGCGTTCAACGGCGCGGCCGACGACGGCGGGCGAATGCGGGTGGTCATCGACCAGATCGCGTCGTTCACAGAAGGCCGATTGGAGCGCATCGAGCCCGGCCTAGACTAGGCCGGTGGCCGGCCGAATCTCTGATCGCGATATCGCGGCCATCCGTGAACGCGTGCGCATCGAAGAGGTCGTAGGCGACTACGTGCAGTTGCGTCGCGCGGGCGCCGATTCGATGAAGGGCCTGTGCCCGTTCCACGACGAGAAGTCTCCGTCGTTCCATGTGCGGCCAAATCACGGTCACTTCCACTGCTTCGGCTGCGGCGAGGGCGGCGACGTGTACGCGTTCGTCCAGAAGATCGAGCATGTCAGTTTCGTCGAGGCGGTCGAACTGCTCGCCGACCGCGTCGGGCACACGATCACCTATACAGGGGCGTCGTCGACGACCGTCCAGCGCGACCGTGGTAGCCGCAGCAGGCTGCTGGCCGCCAACGCGGCCGCCCAGGAGTTCTACGCGCAAGCACTGCAGTCCGAGGAGGCCGCGCCGGCTCGGCAGTACCTGCTCGACCGCAACTTCGACGCCGACGCTGCCGCGCGATTCGGCTGCGGGTTCGCCCCCTCGGGTTGGGAGACGCTGACAAAGCATCTGCTGCGCAAGGGATTCGAGTTCAAGGAACTCGAGGCCGCCGGGCTTTCACGAGAGGGTCGTCGCGGCCCGATGGACCGCTTCCACCGTCGGCTGCTGTGGCCGATCCGGGCCAGCGGGGGCGAGGTCATCGGATTCGGTGCGCGCCGCATCTTCGACGACGACCAGATGGAAGCCAAGTACATCAACACCCCGGAGACCGTGCTCTACAAGAAGTCGGCGGTGTTGTTCGGCCTCGACCTGGCCAAGCGCGACATCGCCAAGGGCCACCAGGCCGTCGTGGTCGAGGGCTACACCGACGTGATGGCCATGCACCTGGCCGGAGTGACCACGGCCGTGGCCTCCTGTGGCACCGCCTTCGGCGACGAGCACCTGTCGATGCTGCGCCGACTCATGATGGACGACAACTTCTTTCGCGGCGAGCTGATCTACGTCTTCGACGGCGACGAGGCCGGCCGGGCGGCGGCGGTCAAGGCGTTCGAGGGTGAGCAGAACCTGGCCGGCCAATCGTTCGTGGCGGTGGCCGACGACGGGATGGACCCGTGTGACCTGCGCCTGGCATCGGGCGACGGTGCACTTCGCGACCTGGTGGCGCGTCGAACTCCGTTGTTCGAGTTCGCCATTCGCACTGCGTTGAGCGAACACGATCTCGACAGCGCCGAGGGCCGTGTCGACGCGTTGCGGCGGTGTGTCCCGATGGTGGCGCGCATCAAGGAGCCGATGCTGCGCGACGAGTACGCGCGGCGGCTGGCCGGTTGGGTCGGCTGGGCCGACGACGCTCAGGTCCTGTCACGGGTCCGCGAAGAAGCGCAGAAGCAGGGGCTGCCGGAGCGGGCCAGGCGCCGGACGGCCGCGGAAGCCCAGACGAAGCGGGCCCGCCAGGATCCGGCCTCGCGGCCTGACCCCGCCGACCCGACGTTGTGGCCGCAGCGCGAGGCGTTGAAGTCCGCGCTGCAGTACCCGGCGCTGGCCGGGCCGGTGTTCGACTCGCTGACGATCGAGAGTTTCACCCACCCGGGGTACGCGGCAGTCCGCGCCGCGGTCGACGGGGCGGGCGGTACGTCGGCGGGCAAGTCGGGCGCGGAGTGGATCGAGACCGTGCGCGGCCAGACCGCGTCACCGGCGGCGGCGAACCTGATCAACGAACTGGGCGTGGAAGCCATCAACGTCGACGACGACGAGAGGCTGCCGCGCTACATCTCCGGGGTGCTCGCCCGGCTGCAAGAGGTATGGGTGGGCCGGCAGATCGCCGAGGTGAAATCCAAGCTTCAGCGGATGTCGCCGGTGGACCAGGGCGACGAGTACCACGCCCTGTTCGGCGACCTCGTCGCGATGGAGGCCTATCGGCGCAGCCTGCTCGAACAGGCCAGCGGCGACGACCTTACTGCGTGATCGGCGTCGGCGCGTTAAGGTAGACCCGCTCACCACCGTCGGGGAACGGTCAGAAAGGCACTCTCGTGACATCGACCAACATCCGCGCACGTCGGATCATCGCCGCGGGCGCATTCGCGGCGGCCGCCATCGCGGCGCCCTTCGCGGCAGCGCTGACTGGTAGCGGTGTGTCCGAGGATCTGGCGGGCCCGGCCTGCCTGGCGTGGTTCGGCAACAAAGAGGACGGCAAGTGCCTGTCCTACTCGAACGGCAACGGGGTCAACGTCGGAACCCCTGAGTTCGGCCTGTGGGGCCCGGACGGCGCGGGCATCAGCACCGGGCCGCTGTTCCCGGGCCGGATCTACGGCAACCCCTAGGACCTGCGCGTCGCGCTGTTCTGCCCGGCCTCGGGACCGATCACTGCGGTCCCGGGGTCGATTTCTGTAAGCGTGACCATCGGCGCGTCCGGTGACACCCGGTCGGCGATCTTGCGGCGTCCTGCGTCCAGCACGGCCTTGGCGGCCGGGCTCTCGGTCACGGCCTTGTACGTGCCCGCGATCTGCTCATATCGACGACGGCCGGCCTTGGTGCCCATCACGTAGCCGACGGCCAACACGGCCAGATACCGGATCACAGGACCCCTCCCAGACGACGGTTCGTTCGACTCCATCCTGCCTCACCCGCAGGGGTGCGCGCCGGGCGGCAACACATTGGCGACCCAACCGGCACGTACGCTAGAGTCATCCCTCGGTCCGTGGACATCGCTTCGCGGGAAGGGCAATCCCCTGTAGCTCAATTGGCAGAGCATTCGGCTGTTAACCGAAGGGTTGCTGGTTCGAGTCCAGCCGGGGGAGCAAGGTCAAGGCGATAGTCGCCCATTGTGCACAACATCTGCACAACGTTGGACCCGAGTTCGTGTCGCGTCGTGCCGGCGACTTGCGGGCGTCCGGACGTACCGTCCTCGAATCAATCTGCAGAGCCGTAGCAAGCGGTGGCTCGCGGCGATTGAGCTGGCCAAGCCGGTCACGACCGGGATGCTGCTGTACCGCAAGAACATTATCGGGAGAGCCGGAATCCCACAGCAGGCGCAGGATCTTTTGTTAAGAAGATGCTGGACCCCGCTTCGGCTGACTATTGAGTCCGACCGGGTGCCACCCGGGCAATCCGCTTGACGGTGTGTTGGGCGAGGTGGTGCGCACGGTCAACGAGGTGACGCGGGAGACGGAAGCAGCCAATCATTCGGGCGCGGTTGGACGCTTTTTGCGCAGACTTCGCCAGGCCGGGGCGTGTCCCATGGCACCACCAATCGAGGAGTCGCAGGCGGAAAGTGGCGACGGCCACGACGATGGAGTCACTGACGACGACTCTGGGTCGCACCAGCGTGAATGCTGCAGGCGTGCTGCCGCTTCGGATCATGGCCAGCTCAATGCTGCCCGGCCCGCCACGGTCGGCGAGTCCCAGCGCGGCGCAGACCTGGGGGTGGTCGATGGCTGAGCCATAGCTCGCGTTTGACGATCACGTCATCACCGTACGTACCATCAGATTCGACTTGGTGATCAGGACAACGCACAGCGCTGGGAGTTTGCACCGTGACCACGACGGACTTCCGGAGCGGCGGCGTCTTCGCCCTGTCCACCTCCGAACGGGTCGCATACGGCGCTGGGTCCTTGGCGACGGCCACCTATGCCGTAGTGCCGGGGCTCGTATTGCTCTACTACCTGACGAACGTGCTCGGAGTCGAAGCCGCGGCGGCGGGGTTCGTGGTCTTCCTGCCCAAGCTCCTCGATGTCGTGTACAACCCGATTGTTGGCAGGTTGTCCGATTCCACGGTGTCCCGACTGGGGCCTCGGAGACCGTGGATGATCGCTGGGATGATCACGTTTCCGCTGGGATTCGGGTCGATCTTCTTCTCGCCGTTCACCGGGGTTGCGGCTGCGTGGTGGGTCGCGATCGCTCTGGCGCTGACGGGGCTGGGGTTCTCAGCGTTCGTCGTCCCCTTCGGCGTGCTTCCCGCTGAGCTCGGGGCCAGCACCGAGGAACGAATGTCGATGACGGCGTGGCGCATGGCTTTCCTTGGTGTGGCGATCTTGGGGGCGGCCGCTGTCGCTTCGTTGATCACCGCGGTCGATGGTGGCGGGCGGGAGGGATATCGCGTCATGGCGGTCGTGATGGGCTGCGTGGTCTTCCTGGGCACGTGCGCCGCGTTGTACAGCGCGCGTCGTCCAGCCCGCACAACGGTAAGTGCAGCGCCGAAGGGGGCCGGATCTCTGCGGGAAGCATTGGCTGCGGCCCGCCGCAATCGACCGTTCTGTGTTCTCTTCGGTGTGTTCATGCTCATCGAGGTGATCATCTCGGTTGCGTTGGCAAGTCTGCCCTACATGGCGGAACAGATTCTTGGTAGCGCAGAGGCGGTTGCACCGCTGTTCGTGTGCGTCCTGGGGCCGATGCTGCTGACGATGCCGGTGTGGAGTCGCTCCGCGCGCCGATACGGTGAGAAGCGTTGCTTGCAGGTCGCTTTGGCCATCTTCGGAGTCGGGACGTTCACGGTGACTGCCCTGCCCTGGGTTGCCGACCCGAGCAAGTTTTCCATCGCTTGGGCCGCTTTTCTGATGGCCGGCATCGGTTTCGCCGGTGCGCAATTACTGCCCACCACGATGCTGGCTGACACCTTGGCCGATGACGCCGGTGAGTCGGGCCAGCGGCGCGCCGGGGTGCTGGTGGGACTGTGGTCGGCCGGTGAGACCACTGCAGCGGCCGCTGGAGCGGGGGCTTATGGCTTCGTGCTCGCAGCCAGCGGTTTCCTCTCGGCGACAAGCGATGAGGTCGTGATCCAGCCGCGAAGCGCCCAGTTGGGCATCGTCCTCGGCTTCTCCGTCATCTCAAGCGTGTGCATCCTCGCCGCGCTCGCTCTAATGACGCGCTACACGCCACACGGCGACCGCACCGACGGCTCGACTCGGCGGCGGCCGGCAAAACAGCCGGGCGACTGAAGAAACAACATAAGGCCCGCACCGACCCGTGTGGACGGTGCGGGATGTGCTGCAGTCGCAGCGGGTAACCGGTCGCCTGCATATGAGTGAACCGCTGCGAGCGATTTCGACGGGAAAGCGTGGTCGTCTGTCTGGTGACCCCTCACCGTGTTCGGGCATCGAGGGTGCGTGCCGCCGCCGCGGCTCGCCTATCGGGCAGGGTCCACGGCACGGTGATTTGCGGCTCGCTGACGTGCCAGGCGGTTGGCGGCGGTGCCCGCGCAGCGCACGCCGTGAAGGGGGTCGGTGCGCTTGGCGCGCATTCGAAGGGGTCCGCCGCTGTGGGCTTTACGCGGCTGACCCTGCGTCGTCGCTCGCGGCGATGTCGGGCAGGGGCTGCGACGTGAGCTGTTGAGCCTGCCTGGCCGTCATGCCGAACAAGCGCAAGACGTCTCGTGCGACCTCGTCGGTGGCGTGAGCGTCGTCTCGGTCGGGCTGTTCGAGCAGCAATTGTCCCAGTCCCAGTAGCGCACCACCGGCAACGGCGAGTGCAATGTCGGGATCGTGCACCTTGAAGCGGCCAGCGTTCGACGCGGCGACGATGTCGCGCTTGGCACGGGGGGCGAGCCCGCGGTCGGAGGATAGCAATGACAATCCGATGGACAACATGATGCGACTTTCCTGCGGTTGCTGCCGGAAGAGTCGCCCGCACAGGCGGTATCGGCAGGCAAATCTCTCCGCCGGATCGGTCAACGTCTCGGTGAGTTGATCCAGCAGATCGCCTTGGGAGTCGAGGACGTCGGTGACTGCGGCCGCGAACAGGTCATCCTTGGATTCGAAGTGGTTGTAGAACGATCCCATGCCGACGTCGGCGGCTTGGGTGATCTCCAGAATCGGAGCATTGAGCTTGCCCGCGGCGATGAATGCCTGCGCCGCTTGGAGCAACGCCCCGCGGGTGCGTTGCTTCCGTCGCGCCAGCCGGTTCTGCGGCTGATTCTGTCCGTCGTTCACCAGTGACACCTCCACGTTTGCGACCAGTTTAAGCCACGGAATCAGTCATGATTCTTTCGTCAGTTTGGTGCGCAGGGCGCGATTGCCGCGCCGCCGCATCCCAGCAGGCCGGCGACCGCGGGGTCGGCCTGCGGCTCGACCTTCGTGCACTGGCCGGCGGCGACGAGGGTCTTGTCGGCGAAGGCCCCGATGCCCACGGCGGGCGTGAGTTTCGTGCCGTCGATGAGCGTCATCTTCTGCTCGGCGGTGAATGTGTTGAGGCAGTACCATGGCCGTCCCCGCTTGCAGGCCGGGCAATGGCCGCAGACCGCGCGCCAGTTCAGCACCGAAGTCGCCGGGAGCCACGGCCGTGACGCCGGGGCCCACCGACTCCACGGTGCCCGACGCCTCGTATCCGAGCAGGAAGTGGTAGTCGTCGTTGATGCCACCTTCGCGGTAGGTCAGATCGATGTGGCAGACGCCGCAGGCGATGACGTCCACACCACCTCGCCCGGGCCTGGGTCGGGGATGACGATGTCGACCAGTTCGACGGCTTGCTTCTTACTCGGGCTGATCGTTCCGCGCACAGTCTGAGGCATGGGTCAGGGCGATTCGCTCAGCGCTGCGACGGGGCACACGCCGATCGCCGCGCGAACGTCGTCCTCCATGTCGGCTGGCACGTCGTCACCGTCGAAATGGTAGTCCAGCTCCCCGTCGTCGTTGAGCGAGAAGGCATCGGCTGCTTGCGTCACGCACAACCCGTGGCCCTCGCAGCGGTCAAAGTCGACGTTGACCTTCATGACTTTTCCTCTCCAGCGGGAATCAACTCGAGCGGGAGTCGCTCGAACTGGTGAATGACGTTGTTGACCGCCCAGATTGGTTCTGCGGTGCCTCGAATGGTCTCGACCCGCTCGGCGAGGGCGGTCAAGATCGCCTGCGTTTCCATCCGTGCCAGGCCCTGACCCGCACAGCCGTGAGTCCCATAACCGAAGCCGAGCTGGCCGGTGGCGTCACGGTGTATGTCGAAGGTGTCCGGATCGGTCCACTCCAGTGCGTCGCGGTTGGCCGAGGCGTAGATCACCAATATTCGGGCGCCCTTGGGGATGGTTGTGCCGGCGAATTCGACGTCGCGGGTGGTGCTGCGGGAGAAGGCGCGCAACGGGGATTCGATGCGCAACACTTCGTTCACTGCGTTGGGGATGAGGCTGGGATCGGCGCGTACCGCCTGCCATTGATCCGGGTGGGCGGCGAAGAGGTGCAGGGCACTGGCGATCGCACTGATGGTGGTGTCCAGCGAGGGGGCCAGGTAGTCGATCATCAGCGGGGGGACTTCAGACTTGTCCAAGGTGCCGGCGTCGACGGCGGCCATCACGTCGTGGCCCATGCTGCCGTCGAGGACGGATCGCTCGCGGACCACCCGGCGC
The DNA here is from genome assembly GCF_025345615.1 of Mycobacterium deserti. Classification (GTDB taxonomy): domain Bacteria; phylum Actinomycetota; class Actinomycetes; order Mycobacteriales; family Mycobacteriaceae; genus Mycobacterium; species Mycobacterium deserti. The sequence continues at coordinate 389,812 of NZ_JAODWD010000004.1, read as the reverse complement.
GAGAAGCGCAGCATCTGCAGGGTGGCGGGTATGGCTCGGATGCTGACTTTGTTCAGCGGGCCGAGGGCGTCGAACGTTGCTCCGGCCCACTCGATGAGGTGGTCGCGGCCATCGCGAGGCCATCCGACCAAGTCGGGCACAATGGCCAGGGGCAGTGCGGTCGCGAGATCTCGGACTCCGTCAACGGTGCGCTTGGCAACCGCCGCATCCACTATCTGCTCTGCTTGGCTGGCGACCGCGTCGGACATGGTGCGCAGTGCCTTGGGTGTCAGGCGGTGTGCGACGAGTTTGCGTCGCTTGTTGTGCTCGTCGCCGTCGCTGGTCAGTGTGGTGCCACGGGATCCGCGGTTGGTGAACGGGTTGAGGGCCACCCCGCGGCCGGAGACGAACGTCTTGTCGTCGCGCAGCGCGGCCTTGCATTCGGCGTAGCGGGGTAGCGCGTAGACCCGTTGTTTGGACAACCACACGACGGGACCGAGTTCCCGCAGGCGTGCGTAATGCGGGTAGGGGTCCAGGATGGCCTCGGTCGAGTAGATATCCGGGCGGTAGGACGGGACGTTCCGGCGTTTAGGCATCGGCGACTCGCTTCGACTCGGGGCTGTCGGCAGTGGAGGTCGGGGGCGGTGGTGGGGGCGTGAACACCGGCACACGTCGGCACAACGTTGCGACGCTGCGTCCGGCGCGCATCACGGTCATGTCCGGGCGAATGATGGCCGCGGTTGCGTGGCCACGGTCGAGCCACTCGGCGAGTTCGCTACCGGAATCCGCGTGAACGACAACGGCACCTCGACGTTCCAACATCTCGCGCTCTCGTGAGTCCAGCAGCGCTTTCGAGACCAGGGCGAAGCGGTTGGACGTTACGTCGTTGAGCCGAACATTCGGTCCGACTACGGCGTTGGGACTCAAAGTGCCCGCCAACGGACGAAATGCCGGGGTCTTGACGACGAGTGCCGACCGGCGCAGGGGTGGAGTTCGGCTGTCCACGACGCGGGTCCGCAGCCCGGGTAGGAGATGGAGCCGAGGTACCACCGCTCGACGGATGAGGTCGCCGATGTCGCCGCCGGCGGTCATCGTCCATCCGATGGCCAGGGTGAGTCGAATGAGTGCACGGACGTGGCGTTTTCGTTCCTGCTCGTACGTGTCGAGCACCGTGGGGGAGAGGGTGCCCGCCAGCACGCCGGAGATCTTCCATGTGAGGTTCATCGCGTCGCGAACGCCCGCCCCCATGCCTTGTCCGATGAACGGTGGGGTGAGGTGTGCGGCGTCACCCAAGATGAACACGTTGCCCCTCCGCCACCGACTCGCGAGCTGGGCACGAAAGGTGTACTCGGTGACCCGAATCAGATCTAGTCGATCGATGGGCGTGTCTGCCACCCACGGTGTGATGAGCGGCATGACGCGCTCGATCGCGTCGAAGTCGGCGGCCGACTCTTCGTCGAGCAGGCGAAATTCCCAGCGATAACGGGTAGGGCCGATCCGCATGTAGGTGGCGGCGCGGGTCGAGTCACAGACTTGGTGCACACCCTCCCACTGGCCCAGATCGGCGTCGGTGTCGACGTCGATGACCAGCCATCGTTGCTCGAACCGCAGGTCGTCCATGTGGGCGCCGATGTCTGATCGGACGAGACTGTTCGCGCCGTCGCACCCGAGCACGAAATCCGCGCGCACCGCGTGCTCGGTGCCGGTGTCCTTGTCGGTGAATAGCACTCGTGCGGGTCCCGACTCGTCGGGTGAAACGCTGGTCACCTCCACGTTGCCTCGGAACGTCACGGCGGCATGGCGTTTCATCTGGGCCCGCAGCAGGGATTCCAGCTCCGGCTGGTCGAACATGTTGGCCTGTGGAAATCCCTGACGGCCGGGTGCGCTGTCCCGCTGGAACTCAGCGAGAACGTTCAAGTGTTTGTCGAGCAGTTGCAGTCCGCGCGCCGGCCGGGAGATGGCCGCGAAGGACTCGGCCAATCCGAGCCGGTCCAGTATCCGGTAGACCTCGTCGTCCAGGTGCACCGCGCGCGGTTGCGGGTAGACGTCGTCCCAGCGATCGAGGACCAGACTCTTGATGCCGTATTGGGCCAGCAGGATGGCGGCGGTCACGCCAGTTGGCCCGGCGCCGACAATGACAACAGGAACGCGGGATGACTCCGAGGAGAGGGGCATGGGTTAGTCCTGTGGGTCAGCCGAGTAATCCGCGCCGGCCGAGGGCATCGCCTCGATGTCGGCGAGGTCATTGGGACCGGCGTAGCGCGGCCACAGCAACTCCTCGTGGAGCTGTTGGCTCACGCGTCTTTGACCACCGTGCGTTGCCGGCCGAGGTCGAGGGCCCCGTCGTCGGTGGCTATTGCAAGTTCGACGACGTCACCGTGCTTCAGGTACTTGGGGTTTCGGGCCTGTTTTTTGAAGAAGACCTTCCACTTCAGCTCAGGTGGCAGCAGGGCGCCGATCTTCTCGACGGGTTTGGGCGGCGCGCTCAACGCAGTACCCACCGGCGTTCCGGTCAGGACGAGATCGCCGGCTTGCAGGTGCTGGAAGCGGGCCAGTGCCTGGAGTGTGTGTAGCGGTGGGTAGATCATGTCGGCGACGGTCATGTTTTGGCGGGGTTCGCCGTTGACCCACAGTTGCAGGCGCAGGTCGGTGAAGCGTCGCAGTTCCTCGGCGTCGATGAGAACCAACCGCGGTCCGACCGGAGTGAACGTCGGGTACGACTTGCCCTCGAAGAACTGGGTTTTCGACAGTTGGACGTCGCGCGCGGAGACGTCGTTGGTGATCACCAGGCCGGTGATGTACTCAGCCAGATTGGCCTGGGTGAGGGACGATCCGACGGGCATGTCGCGACCAATGACCAGGCCGACTTCCACTTCGTAGTCGAGCAGGGTGACGTGGCTGGGCTTGATGATGTCGTCGAATGGTCCGCTGATCGAACCGGAGGTCTTGCGGAAGAAGGTGAGCGGCACGGTTTTCGGGTTCATGTTGGCATCGACGACGTGGGAGACGAAGTTCGTCATCTGTGCCACGACCCGGCATGGCGCGGTGATCGGCGACAGTAGATGTAGCTCGTCGACGGGCACGGTGTGGCCGCGCGCCGCGGCATCGCTGATGGCGGTGCGCTCGGCCAGGAGCTGCGCGGTCGTCTGCGCGTTGGTGTCGACTTTGGCGGCGCCGGTGGGGGTCAGTACCCACCAGGCTTCGGCGGTTCTCATGATGGACACGGTCACGAGGTGGCAACTTTCATTAGGCCGCGCAGGCGGGTGAGGTCGAATTCGTTGTCGTTGCGGATGGCTGTGACGATGGACTTGAGTTCATCGAGGGCTTCGCGCCCCGGCGCGATGCCCAGGAAGTCCTTGGTGGCCGGGGGGCCCCATTGCGCGAGGCCGGAGGCGGCCATCGGCGCCCAGCCCGGTTCCAGTGTGTCGTCGAACATGTCGCCATCGCTGAAGTGCTCGACCAGGAAGCCGTCGGTGTCGCGCCAGTAGTCGAAGATCTGACTGCCCTGGATGTGACGGCCGATGCCCCACGAATGTTGGTAGCCGCGGTCTTTGAGGTACTCCCCGCCTGCTGCCATGGCGTCGAGGTCGCAGACTTGGTAGGCCGAGTGCACGTACCGGTTGCGCGGGCCCAGGGCCATCGCCAGGGAATGGTGGTCGGCGGGTGATTGCCCGCGGTCGCAGCGGATGAAGCTCATGACGGGGCCACGCTCGCGCTGCCCGGCGTAGTAGAGGAAGTCGCTGACGATCAGCCCGAGGTGATCGAGATACCAGTTCAACGCTTCTTGGAATTTGGTCGTTTGGAGCACCACGTGGCCGAGCCGCTCAACCGTAGCCGGCGTCTGTGGTGGGCGCTGCGTCGCGTTCGTGCGGTGAAGTTTGCCGCCGAAGTTGAAGGTGTGCGGGGTCTGGGTGGGCAGCGCTGAGAGCTGGTGCATACCCGAAGCCACCCGAACCGGCAATCCACTGGGATCAGTGAGTTCGACGGCGATACCGCCCAAAGTTTCCGGCAAAGGCTGAGTGCGGGTACCGGTCGCCTTCGCCAGCGTGACCACGTCCGCCGCGTCCTGGGCGGCGAATGTTGCGCCGACGAACCTTGAACGATTAGACCGCCGGATGAGGACACACGGCGCTCCGACGCCGGTGCCGCGCAGATGCAGCTCATCGCGGGTCTGCAGGGTGATGCCGAAGCCGAAGTCGTGGGCGAAGGTCGCCGCCCGCGTCAGATCGGGCTTCTCGAACTCCAGCCACGCCAGGTCGTGCACTTTGATGATCGGATTCTTCGAACGACCCGAATGTTCGCCAGGCAGGGCCCCCTGGTCGAAATGCATATCACTGTGGGCATCCGCATGCGTGGTAAACACTGACACCTCCTCCACCTGCAGTGACGAAATCGTCACATACGAGCTGATGATCAGTCAAGTCTGCTGAGGAAATCCTCACTAATGAAGAATTGTGTTAGAGGGCATTCGGGGGTCGTATTTTACGCGGCCGAGCTCATCGCCGGGTGGCGTCGTCCCGTTGACCTGCACTGGAGATCTGCGCGCAGACCGGTGATTGACTGACGCTGTAGTCGCATGTGACGATTTCCTCACTTGCTGATCGGTGTGTGCCGTGCGATGCCGGGTCGCGTGAGGACGAGAGGTCGTGGTCATGTCCAGCGAAATAAGCGTGTACGACGTCGTCATCGTCGGCTTCGGCCCCTCTGGGGCGGCCGCGGCTAACGCTGCGGGGGGCCTCGGCCTGCACACTTTGGTCATCGAGCGCGATCTCGCCATTTTTGAGCGCCAGCGGGCGATCGCCCTAGACGACGAGGCATTGCGGGTGATTCGCGGGCTCGGTCTCTACGACGAGGTCACCGCCCACATGCACTTGGGTGTGACGGCCAGGTTCGTCGGGCTGGACGGAAAACCGTTTCTGGCTACCCCGGCGGAGCCGACTGCATACACCGGGCATTCGCTGACCAACTTCTTTCACCAGCCGTCACTGGAGCGCGCCCTGCGGGACGGCCTGAAGCGCTATGCCGCGGTCGAGATCAAAGCGGGCTGGACCGCTCAGTTCGTCGACCAGGACTCCGATGGGGTGACACTTCGGTTGGGCAACGACGATGGTGATCGACGGGACGTGCGAGCGCAGTACGTGCTGGCGTGTGACGGTGGTAGCAGTTCTCTGCGAAAGCAATTAGGCGTCGCTTTCGCCGGGACGTCGTACGCGGAGCAGTGGATAGACGTGCAGGCGCTCGTCAAGCGTCCCCTGCACCGCGATCCGCATTTCGACTTCGTCTGTTCGCCCGATCGCCCGGGTGTGCGGTGCCCGTGCCCCGGTGGTTATTACCGATGGGAGTGGAGGGTCAACCCGGGCGAGGACGCCGAAGCCATGCTCGACGAGGACAACGTGTGGAAGTTGCTCGCCGAAGAGGGGGTCACCCCCGATGACGTCGACATCGCCCGCACCTGGTCGTACACGTTCCACGTCCGGAAGGCCCAGCAGTGGCGGGTGGGGCGGGTGCTCCTACTCGGCGATGCCGCCCACGTCATGCCACCCTTTGCCGGTCAGGGCATATCGGGTGCATTCCGCGACGCAGCGAACGTCGTCTGGAAACTCGAGGCCGTGGTGCGTGGCCGAGCCAGCGACGACCTGCTCGACACCTATCAGACCGAACGCGAACCTCACCACGACGCGATGACCCACCGCGCCGTGACCTTCGGCCGCATCGTCATGACATCGAATCACACCATAGCCCGGTTGCGCGACAGAGCGTTTCGTGCCGCCACGAAGATTCCGGGAGTCATGGCAGCGCTCCTACGCCGCTTCGGCGCGCCGACGCCTCTGGGGCCAGGATGCCTGCGCGCGCGGGACGGCGGAACGCACTGGTCGGATACCTGATCGCACCATCGCGGGTTGCCTTACCCGGAACTCACATGACCTCCATCGACGAGGCCCTCGGGCCGGGGTGGGCCATCCTCGGGCTCGACGAGGACCCGCGAACGGCGATGTCAGCGGCCGCCATGGATGCGTGGGAGCGCTATGGGGCGCGATTCTTCACGATTCGGCCCGGTACCTCCGTTGTCGAACGTGACGAACTCGGCGATCCAACGGGCCAGCTGTGGGACGTCATGTGCTCCCACGGCGTGAAGTTTGTGGTTGTCCGGCCCGACCGCTACGTGTACGCCGCCACTGCTGACGCACACGCTATCGGCATGCCCTTGTTAGCCGCCGCAGCCACGCGCCCCGGGGGCGTCCCGAGGTCCACATAGATCGATGACTCGCGAACCGAACCGAAGTTCTGATCGCTGACCACGATTTGACCGTTCTACCTCGCGCTGCTCACCGCGAGCATGAGCGAGCACGACCTGGGCGGGCTACCGGGACCCGGCGAGGTATCTCTCCCCTCGGTCAACACCCGGTAGCTCTCGTGACCCGGCGATCACTCAGCATCGCCGCTCGGATGCGCAGGTGACTGTCGGGGCCTGGCGCCGAGATAAGGCCCTCCCAGTGCCCTGAGTCGGCTGTGCCGCCAACCCCCGACCGCCTGCCGCCTCAAGCCAACCGTTCCGTGCCGTGGATTGGCTTTGCTGACGGCATTAGGAAATACATATCTTTCCGATGTTTGCTAATTCGACGACAAAATCATCCATAAGCCAGGTTATGGGGCCCTCGAGTAGCAAAGAACTTTGCTTAACTCGCGCGCCGATGTAACGATTGGCATCCCGCAGATCTGATCATGATCGCGCAAACAAGATCACCTTGTAACCCTCCTGAAATGGGGTTATTTTGTTTGCGCAGAAGTTAATTTTGCAGTCTCACTAATTGCACGCCACCGCCCCGGCTCGGCGCGGTACACGCACGAAACTCTCAGCAAGCGGGGGTTCCAGAAATGGGATATAGCAAACACATCGGACGCGTCGGCGCTTTAGCTGTGGCACTGGGAATCGGGTGCGCTATTGCACCGCCGGCCGGCATCGCCTTCGCCGAGACGACGGACGCGTCCGCTCCGTCCGCGGATGGCGATTCGGACACGGCCTCGGTCGACTCCGTCGGCGCCGCCGCGAACGCTCCCGCGGGTCCCGCAAGCGAACACACTGATGTGGGTGAACCCACAGACGTCGGAGGCAACCCCGCAGCGGATCCTGCACCGCAGCCGTCGTCATCCCCGTCGGCTCAGACAGTCGAGGTCGCACCCGGAGTCGTGGTGTCGAACTCGGGCGGAGCTCAGACCTCGACCGACGACGAAGAGGAACTCGAAGACACAGACTCCTCGCCGGGACCGGCCGACGACGACGCGGTGCCCGACACGGACGGCCGCGACCAGGTCGACCAGGACATCCCGTCCTCCATCGATTCTCCGGCGACGCAGACAAGCGCACAGACCGTAGAGGCCGTGGGGGCCGACACCGCCGAGGTCGTCGTCCCCGCGATTGAAATAGACAAGCCTTCCGAGACGGCCAGCGTCGTGCTGAGCGCACCCAACCCGTCGCGAGCGAGCACACAGCCGATCGCGGCAACGCCCGTCACGACGATCAACGCGATGCTGCAAGCCGTTCTGACGCCGATCCTGTCGCGGGTCTTCGACGCGCTGCCCGGCGGCCCGGACAGCTCGCCCCTCGGCTGGGCGCTGCTGGCCGTAGCCCGCCGCCAGGTCGGGGTCGACGCGCCAAGCCTCACGCTGGCGACGGAATCGGCGCCCGCGCTCTTGAGCCTTGCCGCCGCCGCCGACAGTCCGCCGGACGTCGAGGTCGTCCTCGGCAAACCCGTCGTCGCGACGGGCGCCGTCTCCGGCCAAGTCGTCGCCGTCGATCCTGAAGGCGGCACGCCCACCTACGCCGTGACCACGCCTCCGAACGGCGGAGCACTGGTATTCAACAACAGCACAGGCAAATTCACCTACACGCCAACCATTTCCCAGCGCATCGCAGCTGCGCTCACCGGCAACGCCACCATCGCCATGACCGTCACCGTGTCCGACGGCGCCAACAGCGTGGCCACCGTCGTCAACATTCCGGTCAGCGCGTACCCGCTCAACAGAGCGGCAGTAATCGGCGGCGTCGGCGGCGCACATGCCATAGCCATCAGTGGCACTCGTGCCTACGTCACCAATAAGGCAGCGGGCACCGTCACGGTGATCGACACGGTCACCAACGCCGTGATCCGTACCATCGCGGTCGGAGCCGCGCCCGACGGCATCGCCGTCAAGCACGACGGAACGCGAATCTATGTCTCCAGCTTGGAAGGCAACACCGTCAAGGTCGTGAACACCACGACTGGCGCCGTCGTGAAAACTCTCTCGATCGCGACGCCGAGCGCCGTCACCATCCACCCCAATGGAACCGTCCTCTACGTCACCAGCCTGGACGCAGGCACGTTGCGCAAAATCAACCTGACCTACTGGACCACAGCCACCGTCAAACTGCCGACGGGAGCGCGACCGACCGACATCGTCATCAGCCCCGACCGCACCAAGCTGTATGTCATCAGCGGTACCGCCGCCGGTGGCGGTACGGTGGCGCTTGTCGGCAGTTCGTCCTCGGCGGTGATCGCGACATTCTCCAGCACACCAACGTCTTTGGCGATCAGCGGCGACAGCAAGCGGCTGTACGTCGCCTCGGCGGACGGCACGGTCAAGGTCGTCGACGCCGCCACGCGGGCCGTCCTCGCCACCCACACCGTCGGAGGTGTGCCCGCAAGCGTCACGGTGAGCCGTGACGGCAGTGCGTTGTTCGTCACCGATGCCCGGGGAGCGGTCAGGGCGCTGGACACGACAACCGGGGCAGTGCTCGGCTCGTTCGCGACCCGGACCCCAACAGCGACGCCCTCGACTGCTCCGCGAGCCGTCCAGAGCGCAGACGGTACAAAGCTATACGTCACCGACTCAGCCTCCGGTGCGGTGCACGTCGTCTCGCTACCGCCAACCAACAGCGCACCGCAGGTCGGCCCCCCGAACCTCAGTGCCCCCATACCGACGACAGGTGTGGTCACGGGGAAGGTCCAGGGGACCGACCCCGACAACGGCGACGTGCTCAAGTACTCAGTGGCGACGGGCCCGAAGAAGGGCACCCTCAGCGTCAGAGCGGACGGCACCTTCACCTACACCCCGACCGCCGCGGCCCGGCACGCGGCAGCGAAGGTCGGCGCGCTCACCGACGTCACCGCAGACACGTTCTCCGTGACCGTGACCGACCTCAAGGGCGCGACGGCCATCGCCCAGGTCACCGTTAATATCCTGCCCGCCAACAAGACTCCCGTCGTCTCGGCGACTGTGGGCACACCCAACACCACGACCGGCGTCGTCACCGGCAAGGTCAGCGCCACCGACGGCAACAACGATGTCCGCACCTACACCGCGGCCGCGTCCCCGCTGAAGGGAACAGTCGTCGTCAACACCGCCACCGGGGCGTTCACCTACACGCCGACCGCGACCGCACGCCACCAAGCCGCCAAACTCGGCGCACCCGCAGATGCCAAGGTCGACACATTCAGCGTCACCGTCGACGACGGGCACGGCGGGGTCGTGGTCAAGACGGTCACGGTGAGCATCAGGCCCAGTAACTCGATACCCAGCACGCCGACCATCGGCTCCTCCACCAACACCGCCACCGGAACGGTAACGGGCACAGTAAAATTCGCCGATATCGACAACGACACGCTGACCTACAAGGCGACGGCGGCGGCGAAGGGCACGCTCACGATGCAGCCCGACGGTTCGTTCAGCTACACACCGACGGCGCCCGCGCGTCAGGCCGCCGCGGCGCCCGGGGCCACCACCGCAACCAAGACCGACACCGTCAAGGTCACGGTCACCGACGGATACGGCGGCACCGCGACGATGACGCTGACGCTGACCGTCGCACCGGCGATGCCCGCGAACAGCGGGTACCAGGCCGCCAATCCGACACTCGCGATCGGAACCGTCACCGGCAAGATCACGGCGGTCAACCCCGCCACCGGCGTGTCCTACACCGTGGCAGCGGGGCCGGCCAAGGGCCTGGTGAAAGTCGACGCGGCCGCCGGGACATTCGTCTACGTGCCGAATGTCGACGCCCGGTACGCCGCCGCGGCCACCGCGGGTGTCGACACCGACATGTTCACCGTCAGTGTCACCGATGCTCTGGGAGTGAAGACCTCGGTGACGGTCACGGTCGAGGTGGCCCCGCCGCTGACGTCGGCCATGGACCAGCGCTCCACCACCATCGCGGTCACGGCACAGGAGATGTACTTCTTCACCCAGGCCGAGACCGACAAGGCCCTCGATCTGCTGAAGGCGGCCGGCGTCACCAACATCAGGATCCTGGTGCCGTGGATGGGCGTCGAAGCCTTCGACGACTGGTGGTCATGGGGTGCGGTCGACCGGACGGTCAACGGCGCCGCCGCACGGAACATCGAAGTGCTCGCGGTGCTGAACTCACCGCCGATCTGGGCTTCGGTGCCCAACGTTCCGATACTCACCGGCCGGCCGGCCAACCCGGCCGAGTTCGCCGAGTACGCCGGGATGGTCGCGACGCGATACGCCGGCAAGGTCTCGGCCTACGAGATCTGGAACGAGCCGAACTACGTCGGGTTCTGGGCTCCGGGCCCCAACGCCGCGCAGTACACCGAGATCCTCAAGGCCGCGTACCCGGTAATCAAAGCCGCTGACCCGAATGCGGTCGTGATCGCAGGCTCGGTCGCTTCGGTCATCGATTGGCTCAACCTCACCGCCAACCCGGTCCGGTTCGTCAAGGAGATGTACGCCGCGGGCGCGGCAGGCTACTTCGACGCGTTGTCGTTCCATCCGTACCTGTACAGCCTGCAGTTCTCGAAGGGCGGCAGCACCATCAACGCGCCACTGTGGCAGGCCAAGGAGATCTACAAGCTGATGGTGGCCAACGGCGACGGGAACAAGAAGATCTGGGCGACCGAATACGGTCAACCCTCGCACCTGGTGTCGGAGGACAGTCAGGCCGCATTCATCGGTGACTTCCTGCGGACCTGGCGGAACCTCGCGTTCGCCGGACCGGCATTCATACAAACCATCAAGGACAACACCGAGTCCGACGTCAACGCCGCCAATATGGGACTGCTGCGCGCGGACTGGAGCGCCAAGCCTGCGATGGGCATGGTCACGACGATCATCCTGGAGAACGTGCGGTTGCGCACCTAGGAACACCGTTCATCGATCGGTCCAGTGAACGGCTTCGCCGTCGTTGCGAACTCTCACAGAACCCGGACGCTGAGCGCGGTGCCGTTGTTGCCGGGATTGGCGTCGGCGCCGGGTCCGCTGATCGACGCGTGAATGGTCCCGTTACCCGGCCCGGTGAACCTGACGATCACCGCCGGACTGGTCGTTTGACCTTTCGCGAGTTTGCCTCCCGTGCAGCGCAATGCCGCCGTCTCACCCCCAGAGGGGGCGCGGGGTGCGCACGCGAAGCCAGCCGCCGTCCAGCCCCCGGCTCCAGCGCTCTGATCGGACAGCGTCGCCACGCCCGAGGTGCTGACGTCGACCGTGATGCCGGTGGCGTCCCCGCCGGGATTGCGGATTGCCACGAGATAGGCGGGCGCCTGACTCTGCACCGTCGTCCATTGCTGCTCTGCCTTGCCCCTGATGTTCTCCAGCGCAAGATCGGTGGCGCTGGCCGCGGTCGCGGGATCGGCGCAAACGGTGTTCGAGGGCCCCGAAACCCTTTCGAGCCCGGCGAGTTCAGCGACACCGCCGTCGGTGCTCAACCCCCATGATTGGACGGAGGCACACAGCGGCACTCCCGACGGCAGGTTGCCGACCTGCTGGGTGACGACGCGGTTCCTGCCGGGAGCGCCGCCGCCGGGCAGCGGGGCATGGTCGAGGACCACTCGGTCCGGATTGTCGCGTTCTCGCACGGTGATCGTGAAGCCGCTCTCCTCCTCGCTCAGGTCCTGGAACGCGACGTAGGCTTGCGTGCCTTCCAACCGCAGGCTCTGAAGCTTCGGCGCGGGAAGCGACTGGGCCGCGGCCGGGCTGACGCCGACGGCAACGACGAGAACGGTTGCAGCTGCGGCAGCGATGCCGAACCGCACCGCGGGTGGATGAGTCATGCCGGGCTCCTGTCGGATTGGGTGTTGTCGGGTGTCAGCGGGCGGTTACGCCGGAGGCGGCAAGATGCCGTCGCCGCGGTACGGATCGCCGATCTCTTCGATGCGCAGAGTGCCGCCCCATGAGGCCAGCCTTCCGGTATTGCAGCCGCCGGTGACGCCCTCGGCCTGTACGCCGATGTTGTGCTGGCCGGGGCCCAACGGAATCTCGTGGCCACCGTCGCTTTGACCGGGTGCGACGACGTTGCTGCCCCACTCGTTTCCGTCGACGAAGATGTGGGCGATGATGGCCGAGCAGTGGTCGGAGCTGGCGCTGAAATCGACTTTGACGGTGGGGGTTCGGGGGTCGATCGGTGGCGCGGACGATATGCCGGGACACAGTTGTCCCTCCGGCTGGGTGCAGTTGGCCACCCCGACGGGCTGCACGATCGGAAACGGTGGCCGTGCGTGAACGGGGCCGGCCCACGCGAGTGCCGCAGCTGCGGTCGCTGCCGCGACCACGGTGCGGGTGATCGAGATGGAGGCGGTAGCAGTCGTCATCGTTTCTCCTCAGCTCATCGCAACCCTTTGCCTAGCCCGTCGGATCGGAGCCGACCCAGACTTCTTCGCCGTCGCGCATCCCATCGCCGTCGGTGTCCGGGTTGTCCGGATCGGTCCCGTACACCTCTGTTTCGTCACTGTCGAACAGTTGGTCACCGTCCCGGTCGGGGCGCTCTTCGGTCGGCGGGGGCTTCTTTCCGATCGACTTGGTCGGTCTCGGCGCGAGGTTGCTCACCAACGGATCGGTGCCAGTAGCGATTTCGAACGTGTCGCTCTCCCCGTCGCCGTCGGTGTTGGGATTGTTCGGATCGGTTCGATGTCGAAATACCTCGTCCGCATCGTTCGTCCCGTCCCGGTCACTGTCCGCGCTGTCCGGATTCGTCTTGTACTGGTTGATCTCGACGTGGTTGACGATCCCGTCCCCGTCGGCGTCACCGCGATCGAGGGGCGCGCCGGAGGCATAGGGCGCCAAGACCACCATCGATACACAGGCCGCCAGCCCCACCGTCGAAGACTTCTTGAGTCTGCTCATCGGATTCTCGCTCCCCTCACCAGTTCCGCACTGCGGCGGTGAATCGACGGTAAGCAGCGACTCGATGATTTGAATTAGGGATTCCCCTATGGTTTGACGACCCGTGATTCGGAGCGGTTCAGGGCTATGCCGCGATGACCGCCCGTAGGCTTGGCGCCATGCGACGTATCGGCATCATCGCCGCGGTTCTGCTCTGCGCCCTTTTCTGCGTCGGCTGCGGGTGGAGCCCGCCGTCGGCGTCACCGACGACGTCGGTCGCCTGCACCCCGGCCGACGGTCCGACTGCGGATGCGATCTCCGATGAGATCAATCGGTTGCCGGCCGGACAGTGGCGGGAGGCGTCGCGCGGTCACGCGGCCGACTGCCGTCTGCACTGGGTGGTGGTCGCCGGGGGAGATGCTTCCGACAGTCCCCAGCAGGTGTTGTTCTTCGACCGCAGCACGCCGATCGGCACGCCGACGCCCGAGCCGCGGCCGTACATCACCGTGACGCCCACGGGCAACGACAACGCCACCGTTCAGTACCAGTGGCGCCAGGGTCAGGAGCCGGCGTGCTGTCCGACGGGTATCGGCCAGGCGCGCTTCTCGATCGAGGACGGCAAACTCAAGGCGCTTGACCCGATCCCGAACTCGTAATCACACGTCGCGAAACTGCTGCGGCCGACGCTACTTCGGCCCGATGGTGCCCGCGCTGGTCGCGTCTTTCTCTTCGTGCTCATCGGCGTCAGGAATGTTCTCCGGGTGCAGCATCTCCGCGTAACGCAGCTGCTCGGGGATGCCGAAACCGTCGACCAACATCTCGGCGTACGGACGCAGGTTGCGACACCGCTCGTTGATGCCCCGGGTGACGGCCTTGGCGCGCTCGGTGGACAGGAAACGGTGCTCCATGAACCATGCCCGATCCTTTTCGATCACCGACAGCGCGTACAGGTCGCACACCATGTTCAGGATCTTGCGGGCCTCCTCGTCCTCGCACGAGTCGATACCGGCGACGAACGCCTCCAGAATGATTCGCTCGATGTGCGTCCGCGCGGTGTGCAGCACGTGATCCTGTACGGAGTTGAACGCGTCGAACGCGCTCATCTCCTTGGACTTGCCCTGCAGGCGCCGTGCCACCGTGGCCAGCATGTACTGCTCGCGATCCTCGAACATCTGGACCTGGGTGCCGCGGTTGAACAGGCTGCCTTCCTCTTCGTTGTCCTGTCGGGTGTCGAGGATGGTCTGCATGATCGTCTCGGCCGCAGTGCGTTTGAGCACCCGCTCGCCGGCGAAGTTCGCGGCGAACCGCACCCATTCAACCGGACTCATGCCCTTGATGTCGTCGGCGTAGGCGGTCAGCAGCTCTTTGGCCACCAGCTGAGTCAAGACGTGATTGTCACCCTCGAAGGTGGTGAACACATCGGTGTCGGCTTTCAGCGCAATCAGGCGGTTCTCGGCGAGATAGCCTGCGCCGCCGCATGCTTCACGCGCCTCCTGAATCGCGGCGGTGGCGTGCCAGGTGTTGGCCGCCTTGAGGCCCGCGGCGCGGGATTCCAACTCCCGCTGCTCTTCTGGATCGGGTTCCTCGGCGGTCTGCAGTTCGTGGCACTTGGCCACCAACTCGTTCTGCGCGAACTGCAACGCATACGACTTCGCGATCAGCGGAAGCAGTCGGCGCTGATGGACCAGATAATCCATCAGCAGGACCTCTTTGTCGTCACCCGGCGCCTCGAACTGTCTGCGCTTCAGCGCATACCGTGTCGCGATATCGAGCCCGACGCGCGCGGCGGCGCCCGCGCTGCCGCCGACCGTCACGCGGCCCCGGATCAGCGTGCCGAGCATGGTGAAAAACCGGCGGCCCGGATTCTCGATCGGTGACGAGTAGGTGCCGTCCTCGGCCACATCGGCGTACTTGTTGAGCAGGTTCTCCCGCGGGACGCGGACCTTGTCGAACTGGATGCGGCCGTTGTCCACACCTGGCAGCCCACCTTTGTAATGGCAGTCCGAGGTGGTCACGCCCGGCAGGTCGTTGCCCTCGTCGTCGCGGATCGGCACGACGAAGCAGTGCACGCCGTGACCCTCGCCCTGCGTGATCAGCTGTGCGAAAACAGCGGCCACGCGGGCGGTTTCAGCGGCGCCGCCGATGTAGTCCTTGCGCGACGTGGGGGTGGGGGAGTCAATGACGAACTCCTGCGTGTCCGGATCGTAGGTCGCAGTCGTCTCCAGCGCCTGCACGTCGCTGCCATGACCGGTCTCGGTCATGGCAAAGCAGCCCAGCAGATCGAGGTCGATGATCTTCTGGACGTACGCCTCATGGTGGCGTTCGGTGCCGAGGTTCTCGACCGCCCCGCCGAACAGGCCCCACTGCACACCTGCCTTGACCATCAACGACAGGTCGGACATCGCGAGCATCTCGATCTGAGTGATGGCAGCGCCGACGTCACCGTTGCCGCCGTACTCCTTCTTGAAGCCGTCCTCGGCGGCGCCTTGTGCCGCCATGATCCTCATCTGCTCGCCCACCTTCGTGCGGGCGATCACAGTGTTGGGCGTGTAGTGCGGACGGAAGATCTCGCTGGAGAGTTCGTTCCGCATTCTGTTCTTCACGTCGCGCCAGCGACCGTCGAGCGTGTTGCGTAGGTGCTCCGCAGTGGTGGTCATACCTCGACGGTAGCCCGGGATCAGGCCAGGCAAACTGTGATGTCGCAAACCCAGGTGATCCTGAGTAGATCCGTCACAACTGGTAGGCGTTCAATCGAGCCATGACGCAGGGTGATCGCCCCAGGGAACTCCGAACGTGGCGACCGCATGAGTTCGACCACCGGCACGGTGACGTGAGCGGGGGCTGGTTGCGGGCGGCGACGTTCGGCGCCATGGACGGTTTGGTGTCAAACACCGCGCTGATCGCCGGGGTGGGCGCGGTCGCCAACGCGCACACCGTGATTCTCAGCGGTTTCGCAGGCCTGGTGGCCGGAGCCTTCTCGATGGCGCTCGGCGAGTTCACGTCGGTGCGGACCGCCAACGAGCAGATCGAATCCGAGGTGGGCGTCGAGCGGCGAGCGTTCCGGAGGCATCCGCAGGCCGAACGCGCTGAGCTCACCGACATGCTCACCGACATGGGCATGACGCAGGAGACGGCGGCGCGGGCCACCGACGAGATCCATCGTGACGAGAACCGGGCGATCAACTTCCACCTCGTCCAGGAGATCGGCGTCGACCCGCGCGAGAAGCCGTCGCCCTATGTGGCGGCGATCTCATCGTTCGTCACATTCGCTCTCGGCGCGGTCACCCCGCTGATCCCCTATCTGATCGGTCTCGAGAGTCTGTGGCTGGGCCTGCTGTTCGGCGCGCTGGGCCTTGTGGTGGCAGGGGCGCTGGCGGCACGTTTCACCAGGAAACCGCTGTGGTTCGCGTCGATGCGGCAGCTGACGCTCGGAGCGGTGGCCGTCGCCGCCACCTACGTGGTCGGCATGCTCGTCGGCACTGTGACAACCTAGGGCCATGCTGCGCGGCGCCGTTCTGGCGTGCTGTCTGGTGCTCGGCGCCTGTGCCACGGCCGAGACGCCCCCGCCCGACGGGCCGACGTATCTGGGCCAGCAGCGTCTGACGCCCGGGGAGACGTTCGATGGGACGGCGGTCGGCGGCCTGTCGGGCATCAGCTACGACCCGGGTAGCAGGCTGTACTACATCGTCAGCGACGACCGTTCCGCCAAGAATCCCGCCAGGTTCTACACGGCGCGCATCACGCTGTCGGACAACGGCATCGACGGCGTTGAGTTCGTCTCGACGCACCCGTGGCGCAACGTGGACGGCAGACCGTTTGCGCCGCTCGACACCGCGACGCGGCCGCCGGTGGTGCCGCCTGACCCCGAGGGCATCGCGTTCGACGGCGGGCGGCAGCGCCTGTACTGGTCCAGTGAGGGCGAGCGGGAGGGTGAGGCGTTGCTCGATCCGTGGGTGCGCATCGCCACGCTCGACGGTGCATACGTCGGAGAATTCGCATTGCCGCCGTCGCTGCACGTGTCGGCAGGTCAGGCGGGCCCCCGGCAGAACCGCGCACTGGAGGGACTCGCGTTGACGCCCAGCGGGCGGTACCTGTGGGTGGCGATGGAAGGCCCCGGCTCGCCCGACGGACCGCTGCCAACCGAAGCGGACGGCGCCCTCACCCGCGTCACCCAGCTCGACGTCGAAACTCGTTCGGCAACAGCGCAATACGCCTACCCAGTCGACCGCGTGAGCGCCGGACCCGACGGCGACAACGGCCTGACGGATTTGGTGGCACTTGACGACCAGACGTTCCTGACCGTCGAACGCGGCTACGGCACGCACGTCGCGGCGCGCCTCTACCGGGTGAGCGTCGGCGATGCCGAGGACGTGCTGGCGCGGCCGTCGCTGGCCGGGGCGAGGCCCATGACCAAGACCTTGCTCGCCGATCTGACGGCGACTGTCGAGAAGTTGGACAACATCGAGGGCATCACCCTGGGACCGCAGTTGCCCGACGGGCGTCAGTCGCTGCTGTTGGTCAGCGACGACAACTTCTCGCCGCAGCAGGTCACCCAGTTCGTGGCGTTCGCGCTCTAGCTGTCGCTGCCGACGGTGATTGCCTCGGCCTCGGCGATCTCGTCGAGCTCCTCGTCGGCGTCGATGCCGCGCAGGTGCGGCCACGTCAGCGCCAGTACACCGGCGCCGAGCAGCACGGCCGTTGCCCCGACCCAGTACGGCATGTGCATGTTGACCTGCTCTCCGAGCACGCCGGCCAGCCACGGCGCTAGGGCAGCCCCGGAAAAGCGCACGAAGCTGTACGCCGCGGAGGCGACCCCGCGTTCGACCGGCGCCGCCTTCATCACGGTCTCGGTGATCAGCGTGTTGTTGATACCGATGAACAGACCCGCGACGACGATGCACGTCGCCAGCACGCCCTTGTTCTGCGTCTCGACGGCCATCACCGCCAGCGTCGCGGTCATCGCCAGCAGGTTGACCAGCAGCGTTGGGACGGTCCCGAAGCGGAGCTGTAATCGCGGTGCGACGACGACCGACGTGAAGGCCAGCGCGACGCTCCAGCCGAAAAAGATGAGTCCGATCTCGCGGGCGCCCATGTCGAGTGGGAAGGGGGTGAACGCCAGCAAGGTGAAGAAGCCGAAGTTGTACAGCAGCGCGGTGACCGCGACACCGAGCAGGCCGCGGTGGCGCAGTGCGCGGAACGGGTCGGCCAATGTGGTTGCGCGCGCGGCGCGCGGAGTGGATGGGAGCAGGAACACCGTGACGACGAGTGCGAGGGCCATGAGTGCCGAGACGCCGAAGAACGGCCCGCGCCAGGAGATCTCACCGAGGAGTCCGCCGACGAGGGGGCCGACGGCGATGCCCAACCCCAGTGCGGCCTCGTAGAGGATGATCGCCTGTGCGACCGAGCCGCGCGCGCTGTTGACGATGGTCGCCAGCGCGGTCGCAATGAACAACGCGTTGCCCAGGCCCCAGAGTGCCCGCCAACCAACGATTTCGGAGATGGTGTCGGACATTCCGGCCAGCCCCGCGCCGGCGATGATCACCGCCAGGCCCAGTAACAGGGTCCGCTTGGGCCCGATGCGGCTCGCGACGACGCCGGTGATCAGCATGGCCACACCCATCACCGCCATGTAACTGGTGAACAGCAGCGACACCTGCGACGCAGACGCGTCGAGGTTCTCGGCGATGGGCTTGAGGATCGGATCGACCAGGCCGATGCCCATGAACGCCACAACACACGCGAAAGCAACGGCCCAAACGGCTTTGGGTTGACGCCACATAAGGGCGATGACTCCTTACGTCGTTATTTGCTGGTGGATTTGGGGACGGCGGCATCGGCGAGCAGTCGGCGCAGTACCAGGACCGCCTCACCGAGCGTCTCGCGGTCGGCGGCATCCAGCCGCTCCAGATACGGGTCGATGGCCGCACCGCGGTCCAATCGGACTTGCCGCAGTGTCTCGACGCCCTTCGAAGTGATGCGGATCAACACCGCGCGTGCATCGCCGGGATCGGTGGTGCGCGATACGAGGCCCGCGTCCTCGAGCCGACGGACCTGGGTGGTCATGGTCGGCTGCGAGCAGTGGTCGAGCGCGGCCAGGTCGGAGATGCGCGTCGCGCCCTCGTCCTCGATGGTCGACAGCAGCCGAGCCTGAGCGAAGCCGAGCGGCATCCGCGCCCGCTGGGTGGCCAGTCGATTGATCCGGGCGACGACGGACAGTAGGTCGGCGCCGAGCGTCTGAGACATGCGCCCATGGTTACATAGGTTCACTATGTAGATCAACTGGGGCCGGGCGCAGTCGCCGGTCACGGCGTCGCCGTGCAGGCGCTTATCCCGCGACTGGCAGAATCGTGCAATGACCGCGACCGGGGGCCAGACTCGACGATCCGGTCGTCTGCGTCCCGGAGAACTCGCGCAGGCCTCGGTGATGGCGGCGCTGTGTGCGGCCACCGCGATCATTGCCGTCGTCGTTCCGTTCGCTGCGGCGCTGTCGCTGCTGGGCACCGTCCCGATGGGCCTGCTGGCATACCGCTACCGGCTGCGGGTGCTGATCACCGCGACCGTGGCGGGCGGGATCATCGCGTTCCTGATCGCCGGCATGGGTGGGTTCATGACCGTCATCAACTGCGCTTACATCGGCGGTCTGACCGGCATCGTCAAGCGCCGCGGCCGGGGCACCCCGACGGTGATCCTGGCGTCGCTGGTGGCGGGCGCGCTGTTCGGGGTGGCCGTCGTGGCGGCGCTGACCGTCCTGGCCCGGTTGCGCCATCTGATCTTCGAGTCGGTGACCGCCAACATCGACGGTGTCGCCGCCGTACTCGCCCGCTTCCCCGACATGCAAGGCGCCGCCGACCGGCTCAAGAGCGATTTTGCCACCGCGCTGGAGTACTGGCCGTACGTGTTCTTCGGGTCCTCGATATTGTCCATTGCCTTCGTCAGCCTGGTCGGCTGGTGGGCGCTGTCGCGTGTGCTGGGCAGGCTGCTCGGCGTGCCCGACGTGCACAAGCTTGAGTCCTCGGCCGACTCTGCGCCGGTCGCTCCCGTTCCGACAACGTTGCACGACGTCCGGTTCCGCTATCCCACCGCCGACCACGACGCGCTCGGCCCGGTGTCCATGACCGTCGAACCCGGCGAGCACCTGGCCGTCACCGGCGCCAACGGATCCGGGAAGACGACGCTGATGCTGGTGTTGGCCGGGCGTGAGCCGACCGCGGGCTCGGTCCAGCGGCCCGGTGCCGTCGGATTGGGCAAGCCGGGCGGCACGGCGGTGATCATGCAGCATCCGGAGAGTCAGGTCCTCGGCACCCGCGTCGCCGACGACGTGGTCTGGGGACTACCGCCGGGCATGAGCACCGACGTGCACCGACTGCTCGCGGAGGTCGGCCTCGACGGGATGGCCGAACGCGACACCGGCGGCCTGTCCGGCGGCGAATTGCAGCGCCTTGCCGTGGCCGCCGCGCTGTCGCGCGAACCGTCGCTGCTGATCGCCGACGAGGTGACAAGCATGGTCGACCAGGATGGCCGCGACGGCCTGATGGCGGTGCTGTCCGGGTTGACCGAGCACCATCAGATGTCGCTCGTGCACATCACCCACTACAACGACGAAGCGGACAGCGCCGACCGCACCGTCAATCTCAGCGGGAACGGCGGTGCCGCCGACAACACGGAGATGGTGGAGACGGCGGCGGCGCCGAAGGCGACGGTCAACTCCAGTCACCGCGGCCACGCGCCGGTACTCGAGCTGACCGATGTCAGCCACGAGTACGGCAGCGGAACACCCTGGGCCACAACGGCACTGCGTGATATCACGTTCACGGTGAACGAGGGCGACGGGCTGCTGATCCACGGCCTGAACGGTTCGGGCAAGTCGACGCTGGCCTGGATCATGGCCGGCCTGGCCGAGCCGACGTCGGGCACCTGCCTGCTCGACGGGGCGCCGGTTTCCGATCAGGTGGGGGCGGTCGCCCTGTCGTTCCAGGCGGCGCGTCTGCAGTTGATGCGCAGCCGCGTCGATCTGGAAATCGCCTCAGCGGCGGGCTTTTCGTACCGCGACCGCGACCGGGTGGTCGACGCGCTGGCCATGGTCGGCCTGGATGGGGGGCTGGCCAAGCGGCGCATCGACCAGCTCAGCGGAGGGCAGATGCGGCGCGTTGTGCTCGCCGGTCTGCTGGCACGCGCGCCGCGCGCGATCATCCTCGACGAGCCGTTGGCCGGTCTCGATGCGGCCAGTCAGCGTGGGCTGCTGCGGCTGTTGGAGGAACTGCGACGCGACGCCGGCCTGACCGTCGTCGTCATCTCCCACGACTTCTCGGGCCTCGACGATCTGTGTCCGCGCACACTGCATCTGGAGAACGGCGTGTTGATGCCGGCGTCGACGGCGGCGGGAGGCATGGCATGAGCTCACAAGCCGGTGCTCAGCGCGCGCGCGGGACCCGACAGCAGCGCAGGCCCGTGGTGCTGCTGCGGCCCGTGCCCGGCGACAGCGTCGTGCACCGACTGTGGGCGGGCACCAAACTGCTTGTGGTGGCGGCCATCGGCGTGCTGCTGACCTTCTACCCGGGGTGGGTTCCCATCGGCGCGGTCGGCGTGCTGGTGCTGGTGGCCGCCAGATTGGCCCGCGTGCCGCGTGGTGCGTTGCCGTCCGTTCCGGGTTGGTTGATCTTCCTCGTCTTTCTCGGCGGCCTGACCGCGACGTTCGCCGGCGGTAGTCCCGTCATCGACCTGGGGTCTGTCGAGGTCGGTCTCGGGGGATTGTTGAACTTCCTGCGAATCACGACGTTGTCGATCGTGTTGCTCGGGCTCGGCGCGATGGTGTCGTGGACGACGAATGTCGCCGAAATCGCCCCGGCCGTCGCGACTTTGGGCAGGCCGCTGCGGCCCTTGCGCATCCCGGTCGACGAGTGGGCGGTGTCGCTGGCGCTGGCGCTGCGGGCGTTCCCAATGCTGATCGACGAGTTCCGGGTTCTCTACGCCGCGCGCAGGCTGCGCCCCAAAGAGGTGCTGACGTCGCGGCGCGCACGGCGGCGACGGTGGTTGATCGAAGTGATCGACCTGCTGGCGGCCGCCATCACGGTGGCGCTGCGACGCGCCGACGAGATGGGCGACGCGATCACCGCACGTGGTGGTGCGGGTCAGATCTCAGCGGCGCCGTCGCGGCCCAAAGCCATTGACGGGTGGGCGTTTCTGCTCGTGCTCGTGGTGTGTGGTGTCGCCCTCGCGTTGGAGCTGACGGTGTTGGGCACCAGCGCCGTCACGCGCTGAGCTTGCGCTGAGAGGCGCGGACTTCGCTGATGTCGTTGCGGCTCATGTAGCCGATGAGTTGCGCGCGGGAACGAACTCCGAGTTTGCGGTAGATGCGGGTGAGGTTCACCTCGACGGTCTTGGTGCTGACGAACAGTTGCGCGGCGATCTCGCGATTTGTCATGCCGGAGGAGGTCAGTTCGGCAACCAGTTGCTCTGTCGGCGTGATCCCGTCGGGATTGCGAACCACATCGGCCCGGTTCAGCTCCGCTCGGGCGCGTTCGGCCCACGGCTGCACGTCGACCTCCTCGAAGGAGGCAACCGCGTCGGCCAATACCGCCGCCGCGGCGGTGTTTCGGCGGCGACGCCGCAGCAGCTGCCCGAGCAGTAGCTGCGCGCGGCCCCGCTCGAAGGGCATCACGATGGTCCGGTGCATGGCCACCGAATGCTGTGCCGCGGCCAGCGCGGCGTCGAGGCGTCCCTGATGCGCCAGTATGGTCGCCCGGCACCGCGCGCAGATCGCCGCCGTCCACGCCGGCTGTGTTTCGTCTCCCTCCAAGAGTTCCACGAGCCGGTGCGCGTCCGTGGTGCGTCCCAAAGCGATCAGCGCGTCGACGGCATCGACGATCAGACATGCGACAACGGTGTGCGTCACGTCGTCGTCCCCGGCTGCCGTCGCCACAAGAATTGCCCGCACGAGGGCGGTTCCCTGCGTGTCCACGGCGCTTGCGCGATCCATAGGCGGGTCGGACATCACGGGGGCGGGCATCAGATTCTCCTCGTTCGGCGTGTCGGTCCGCTTCCTGACCGGCTCACTCGGGCTGTCGCCCTTCACGTGCGGTAGCCGTCTGGACGGACTCGAACTTCGCTTCGGCCATGCGGTACAACCCGTCGAGGTGATCGAGATCGAGGTCGAGGTACTCACTGACGACCTCAGGGGCGGCCCCGGAGGCCCGCAGTCGCAGCGCCAGCGAGTACGGCAGCGGCAACCGGCGCAGCGTCGATTCGTCCGACCACGACTTGTCGACCATGAGACCTCCGCTCGGAACGTCGGGTGGCTGACCGTGTGGAAACGTCGGTCGGCACCTCATCGTCATGCTCTGTTCCGCCGGCCGTCTCAGTGGTGCACTACTGCAATACGGGGCCCGCGCATGAAATCCTTGAGGCTCTACTGAATCGGAAGGGGTGCTACATGGGTGTCCAGCTTCGTCGGGCGACGTCGGCCGACGTCGAGCACTGCGGGCGGATCTGCTACGACGCGTTCGGTGCCATCGCCGATGCTCATCGCTTCCCGCGCGAGTTCCCGGCGGTCGAGGCCGCCATCGGGGTGATCGGGGAGTTGACGAACAGTGCCGGTTTCGTCGGCTTCGTCGCCGAACTGGACGGCAGGATCGTCGGCAGCAACTTCCTCGACGTGCGGTCACCGATTCACGGGCTCGGGCCGATCACCGTCGACCCCGGCATCCAAGACGGAGGCGTCGGCCGCGCGTTGATGGCCGCGGCACTCGACTACAGCGACGATCAGGGGGCCCAAGGGGTGCGACTGCTGCAGGCCGCCTACCACAACCGGTCGCTGAGCCTGTACGCCAAGCTGGGCTTCGCCGTGCGCGAACCCGTCGCCGTCCTGCAGGGCCCACCTCTCGGGGGTCTGCCCGGCGGACCAGACGTCCGGGCGGCGCACCGGAACGACCTCGAGGACGCCAGTCGACTGTGCGTACGGGTGCATGGGCACGAACGATCCGGTGAACTCGGCGATGCGCTCGACCGGGGGACTGCGACGGTCGTCGAACGTGACGGTCGTATCACCGGTTACAGCACGGGAATCGCATTCTTCGGGCACTCGGTTGCCGAGACCAACACGGACATGCAGGCGCTCATCGGAGCGGCCCCGGGCTTCGGCGGTCCAGGCTTCCTGCTGCCGTTGCGCAACGCGGATCTGCTGCACTGGTGTCTGGATCACGGTCTGCGCGTTGTGCAGATGATGAACCTGATGAGCATCGGATGGTACCGCGAACCGGAGGGCGCCTATCTGCCGTCGGTCACCTACTGAGCATGTCCAATGCTCGTAGCGCGAACACGTGCTTGATTACGCTGTACGGGTGCCATGCAACTGGGCGCTGACCGGCAGGGAACAGGAGATGCGTCTCATCGAGGCCGCACTCTGCGATCCCGGCACGTCGGGCGTCGTCGTCGGCGGGGGCGCAGGCGTCGGTAAGAGCCGGTTGGTCAAGGAGGCAACAAAAGCCGCGGCGGTGCACGGGTTCGTCACGCAATGGATCACCGGGTCGACCGCCGCGCGCTCAATTCCTTTCGGAGCGTTGAGCGACTGGGCCACCGAATTATTCGACGAGTCGGTGCCACTGGTCCAGCTTGTCCGCGGCTTGATCGACAGTCTCACGTCCGGCGCGCCCGACACGTCGCTGATCGTCGCAGTCGACGATGCGCATCTGCTCGACGATATGTCGATCTTCGTCGTGCAGCAGCTCATCGCGCGGCGCGCCGCGAAGGTGGTGCTCGTCATCAGGGACGGCGATCCGGTCCCTGAGGCTGCGCGAGATCTATGGAAGGAGAACAGGTTCGAGCGGCTTGTGCTGCAGCCGCTGGCCCGCCAGGAGGTTGCCGAGCTGATGGAGTCCGCCCTCGGCGGCCTGGTGGATGCCGAAGATGTAGCGCGGCTGTGGAGACTGACCCGCGGCAACGCCTTGTACGTGCGGACCTTCGTCGAACAGGAGTTGGCGGCAGGCCGACTGGCGCTCCGTACCGGTCGGTGGCGATGGCTCGACGAACCCGTTGTGCCAGCGGATCTGGCCGACCTGATCGAATCACGGATGGGAGCCCTTGGCCCGGCCGTGAGCGAGGTCGTCGATCTCCTCGCGGTCGCCGAACCCCTACCGCTCGAGATGCTGATCCGCATCGCCGAATCCAGAGCCGTCGAGGAGGCCGACGACCGGGGACTGATTACCGCGCATCGCACCGACACCGACATGTCCGTCCGGCTGTCTCATCCGCTCTACGGGGAAGTCAGACGACGTCGGGCGTCGCCGATCCGGTTGCGGCGGCTACGCGGACTGGTGGTCGAGCAGCTCGCGAACGCGCCCGATGCCGACGATCTGCGTGCCGTGGTGCGGCGGGCGACGCTGTGGATCGACTCCGACCTTCCACCCGACGCAGGCCTACTCGTGCGCGCCGCCAGGGGTGCCTTGTCGATGGCCGACATGCCGTTGGCGGATCAACTTGCCGCGGCGGCGGTCCAGGCCGGAGCCACGGGTGAGGCACACTTGTTGCGGTCCTTCGCATTGAGCTGGATGAGCCGGCCTCAGCAAGCGGAAGAAGTCGTGGCGAGCATGCCGGCGAATGCGCTTGGCGCCGAGGTCCAACCGATGCTCCTGGCTCACCGCGTGGTCAACATCCTGTGGGGGCTACGAGACCCACAACGAGCCAAGCGACTCCTCGACGAGGCGGCCAGCGCAACCGGGCCGGGCGGCAGCGTCTGGGTTGACGCGCTGCGGGCCATGTACTGGGCGACCATCGGCAGGCCCGACGAGGTGGAAGACACCGCCGCCCGACTCGATCTGTCCGAAATACCCAGCGACATCGGCGGCCTGACAGCATGGGCACTCGCCGTCGCGGCCGGGGATCGCGGACGGACAACCGAAGCGCTCGGGGCCGCCGGTACCGGATATGCAATCGTCCGCCGCGACCTCGCCGCTCCGCAGGTTCGGTTCGCCATTGCAGACAGGCATGTTGGTGTCCTGCTGCAGGCGGGACTCCTCGACAACGCGAGGTCAGTCGCAGCAGAACTCCAACGCGATGCGGCCGACTTGCCCGGCGGTGCGCAGGCCATGGCCGCGGCCGTCTCAGCCCGGGTGGCACTGGCCGCAGGTCGTCTCGAAGAGGCGCAGGTGCTGTTGAAACCTGCCATAGACCGCACGATCTCGGCCGGCGACACCAACGGTTTCCTGTACCGATACCAGCTGACGCTCACCCTGGCCACCGCTCAACGCGGAGAGGCGCACGCCGCGGCGGCCGAGTTCAGACGGCTCGACCAGAACCGCCATCCGGGCTGGGGCTTCATCGACTACGAGTTAGCCATCGCCCGAGCCTGGGTGGCTTCTCTCCAGGGAGTCGTGTCTGAAGCCGTCGACACGGTGTTGAGCGCCGCCGAAACTGCGCGGGCACGAGGCCGATTCGCCGTAGAGGTCATGTGCTTGCAGGCCGCTGTGCAGTTCGGCGACGGGCGTTGCGCGAGCCGGTTACGCGAACTCGCGGATGTGGTTGAGGGGCCACGCGTCGGTCTTGTCGCCCGGTTCGCCGAAGCGCTGCACGCCGGCGACGGGGACGGCTTGCACGCGGTCTCGGTCGACCTCGAATCGATGGGCGACGTCGTCGCGGCGCTCGACTGCAGCGCGCATGCCTCGCTGGCCTATCGGCGCGCGAACCTACGTGGTTCGGCGCTGAAAAGCGCTACCAGAGCGCAGTTCCTCGCCGAATGTTGCGCCGCGAATACCCCTGCACTGCGGCAGGTCGTCGCGCCTCTGCCGCTGACCGATCGGGAACGCGAGATCGTGATGCTGCTGGGCAGCGGAGCGTCCAATCGCGACATCGCGGCGCGCCTGACGCTGTCCATTCGTACCGTCGAAAGCCACGTTTACCGTGCGATGGCCAAGACCGGTACCACCACGCGCGAGGATCTGGCTGCGCTCTTGTCGAGGGGCCAGCACTAAGTTGGTGGACGTGACAGCAAGCCGACGCGTCGACGCCGACTTCCTCGCACTGCCGCGACACCACCTCGCCGATGCCGCGTTGTCGGCCGCGGTGGCCTCCGGTGCGAGTCATGCCGACCTGCGTATCCACGCGATCACCGAGGAACTCGTGCAGTTGCGCGACGGCGATCTGGAGACGGCGGTCGTCAACCGGGAGATCGGCCTGGCGGTGCGCGTCATCGTCGACGGCACGTGGGGTTTCGCCTCCCACGCCGAATTGACCGCCGACGTCGCGGCCGAGACCGCGAGGCGGGCCGTGCGGGTCGCGACGACGCTGGCGCCGCTGAACGCCGAGCGGATCGAACTGGCACCCGAACCGGTGTATTCCGACGTGAGCTGGGTGTCCGACTACGGCGTCGACCCGTTCAGCGTCGCGTCGACCGAAAAGGTCGCTGTGCTCGGCGACTACTCCGAGCGCCTACTGGCCGCCGACGGCGTCGACCACGTGTCGGCGGGCCTGCACGCGGTCAAGGAACAAACCTTCTACGCCGACACGTTCGGTTCGTCGATCACCCAGCAGCGGGTGCGGGTGCAGCCGTCGCTGGATGCGGTGGCCGTGGACGCCGCCGCCGGAACGTTCGAGACGATGCGCACGCTGGCGCCGCCGACCGCTCGCGGCTGGGAATACGTCGCCGGCGACGAAGTGTGGGACTGGTCGGCGGAACTGGCGCAGCTTCCGGCACTGCTGGCGGAGAAGGCGAAGGCGCCCAGCGTCATCGCGGGACCGACCGACCTGGTGATCGACCCGTCGAACCTCTGGCTGACGATCCACGAATCCATCGGCCACGCCACCGAATACGACCGCGCCATCGGGTATGAGGCGGCGTATGCCGGGACTTCGTTCGCAACTCCCGACAAGCTGGGATCGATGCGATACGGCTCGCCGGTCATGAACGTGACCGCCGACCGCACTGTCGACTACGGTCTGGCCACTGTGGGTTTCGACGACGAAGGCGTGCGCACGCAGAGTTGGGATCTGGTGCGCGACGGTGTCTTCGTCGGCTATCAGTTGGACCGGGTGTTCGCGCCGAGGTTGGGCATCGCGCGGTCCAACGGCTGCTCGTATGCCGACTCGCCGCACCACGTGCCGATTCAGCGGATGGCCAACGTGTCGCTGCAGCCGGGCTCCGACGGCTTGAGTACCGACGACCTCATCGCCCGCGTCGAGGACGGGATCTACATCGTCGGCGACAAGTCGTGGTCAATCGATATGCAGCGCTACAACTTCCAATTCACCGGTCAGCGGTTCTTCCGCATCCGTGACGGCCGGTTGGACGGACAGCTGCGCGACGTCGCCTACCAGGCGACCACGACAGACTTCTGGGGTTCGCTGGAAGCGCTTGGGGGACCGTCGACGTGGCGTCTCGGTGGTGCATTCAACTGCGGTAAGGCGCAACCGGGGCAGGTCGCCCCGGTCAGCCACGGGTGCCCGTCGGCGTTGTTCCGCGCAGTGAACGTGCTCAACACGCAGGCAGAGGCGGGGCGGTAGGCAGTGATCGGGGCACAGCAAGTCGTCGATATCGCGCTGGCCGAAGCCGGTCGGCTGGGCAAGGTCGACGAGACGATCGTCTTGGTCACCGACCGGTCGGATGCCTCGCTGCGGTGGGCCGGCAACTCGATGACCACCAACGGCGAATCGGTGAGTCGGCACACGACGGTGATATCGGTTGTGCGGCAAGGTAACAACGCGCGCGTAGGATCTGTGCGGTCCAGCGATGTGGATCCGTCGACGCTCGGCGGGCTCGTGGCCGCGTCGCAGGACGCAGCGGTGTCGGCACCTGACGCCACGGACAGCGCGCCACCACTGCCGGGCGGCGATCCGCCTGGGGACTGGGATACGCCGGTGCCCACCACCGGAGCGCAGGTGTTCCTGCCGGTGGCCAGTAGTCTCGCCGAACACGGGTTCCGTGGCGCTGATCAGTTGTACGGCTACGCCCGCCACATTCTGGAGACGACGTTCGTGGCCACGTCGGATGGACTGCGGCGCCGCTACACGCAACCGACGGGCTCGGTGGAGATCAACGCCAAACGCGACCGAGCCAGCGCGTGGGCGGGGATCAGCACGCCTGACTTCGCGGACGTGTCAACGGATTCGATGCTCGAGCAACTGTCGACACAGCTGGGCTGGGCGCAGCGCAGCGTCGAGTTGCCTGCCGGAAGGTATGAGACCATTCTGCCGCCGTCGACCGTGGCCGACCTGATGATCTACCTGACGTGGTCGATGGACGGCCGGGGCGCCCAGCAGGGACGTACTGCGCTTTCGGCGCCCGGCGGCGGGACGCGCGTGGGGGAGAAGCTCACCGATCTGCCCTTGACGCTGTATTCCGATCCGCTTGCCCAGGCGTTGGCCTGCACGCCGTTCGTGGTGACGGCCAGCTCGTCGGATCGCGCGTCGGTGTTCGACAACGGGATGGACATCGGTCGGGTCGACTGGATCCGGGACGGGGTGATCAACGCGCTGGCGTATCCGCGCGCCGCGGCGGCGGAGTTCGGCGCGCCGGTTGCGGCGGCCGCCGACAACCTGCTGATGACGGGCGGGTCGGCCGACATCGCCGACATGATCGCTCGCACTGAGCGCGGTCTGCTGCTGACGACGCTGTGGTACATCCGGACGGTCGATCCGACGGTGCTGCTGTTGACCGGGCTGACGCGCGACGGCGTGTACCTCGTCGAGGACGGTGAGGTGACGGCGGCGGTCAACAACTTCCGGTTCAACGAGAGCCCGCTGGATCTGTTGCGTCGCGCGACCGAGGCCGGCCAGAGCACGACCACGCTGCCGCGCGAATGGGGCGACTGGGCGACCAGGGCGGCGATGCCGACGCTGCGAATACCTGACTTTCACATGTCTTCGGTCAGCCAGGCGCAATAATCCTTGCGTGGGGCAAGAAACACTGGCCGAGCGGCTGGCCGGGCTGGTCGCGATGTCCTCGGGCAATGGGCGGCTCGACACGGTGATCCGGTTGACGTGTGGCAGGGCGCTGTGCCTGCCGCCGCTGCCGCCGGAGGAAGACGTCTCCGACGGGGCCTCGGACACCGACGCGGTGGTGGCGGCGTTCGCTGAGCAGTTCGCCGTAGATGTGTCGCGGATCGGCGACAATCAACGGGCGTGTCTGATGTCGGCGTTGGGCGACAACGCATTTCGCACGGTAGTGGCGATCTTCATCGCCGACTTCGTGCCCCGGGTGTGGGCCGGCTGCGAGGCGCTCGGGCTGGGGAGACCGGGCAACGGGTCGGCGGTGTCCTGGGACCATGCGGGCGATCCGATCGACGCGCTGCTGAACGGGTTCGTCCCGGCGGTCGCGCGGCTGCGCACGTTGGACCCGGTGACGACCGAAGTCGTGCGGTTGCGCGGGGCGGCGCAACACAACTGCCGGCTGTGTAGGTCGTTGCGGGAGGGCCATGCGCTGGACGCGGGCGGGTCGGAGGACATGTACGAGCAGATCGAGGCCTACGAGTCGGCGGCCGATCTGAGCGAGGCGCACAAGGCGGCGCTGCGCTACGTGGACGCGTTGATCTGGACGCCGTCGCAGATCTCGGCCGAAGTCGCGGCAGGCATGCGCAAGCACTTCTCCGAGGAACAGGCGTTCGAGTTGACGCTGGATGTGATGCGTAACGCGTGCAACAAGATCGCGGTGTCGCTGGGTGCCGACGCGCCGCGGGTTGCCGACGGCACGGAGCGATACGAGGTCGATGCGGATGGGCAGACGGTGTACGCCGACATCGCGTGAGGGCGCCGGCGGGGCTGGCAGGTGAGCGCCCGGATAGGCGATTGCCGATGTGCGACCATAGTGGCCGCATATCGCGCTGGGGGCGGTAGCTCAGTCGGTTAGAGCCGTGGACTCATAATCCATTGGTCGCGGGTTCGAGCCCCGCCCGCCCCACTTCACAGGCCTCGAACCCTTGACCGGAAAGGTCCGACAAGGTGAGTGGGTCTGTCGAGGAATGAGAGAAAGCCTTCGCACGGCGCGGGGGCTTTCTTGTTGCCTGATGTCGGACCGGCTGGCCGAGTCCGCCGCGGCGCAAATCTCAGCGAACAGCAGTGTCTTCTCGTGTGTTGGCGACCTTGAGGTCATCGATGTAGAAACCGCTTGTAGAACGTCTGGTTGAGATGGCGGCGGACTAATTTCGAACCATCGCGGTACAGCCTGTGGATCTTCGACTAGGTCCAGTGCGTCGCGAAAACTGCGGCGTCAACCCCGATTCCGCAGTGGTGTTTGTGAGGCTGGCGCGGCTACGTTCACGGTCGAGGTGGAGCTCACTGAGCTATCGCGGATCTTCCCCTGCGACAGCGCAGAGCCCGATCACCTGACTGAGTTCTTCCCCTCCACCGGCTGAGTCCGCCGCCGAGAACCGGAGCGTGTCGGATCTGGCGGTCAGGCCCTCGCCGCAACTGGCCGTGACGGCTCGTCGGCCGGGGTGTCGTCGAGGCGCAGAAGCCGAAACAGTCGGTAGGCGACACCGGTTCGTGGCCACACCACGGCCACCCAGATTGCTGCCGCAGCGACGAGAACGCCCATGAACCAACCCAGCAGGTGGACAAGCACACTGGCCACGATCGCCGACAGCACGCACACCCCGAACACCATGCCCAGCAGAGTGACAAGCAGTAGTGCGGTGCTGGGTTCACGGTGAATGCCGGCGTCGCGGTACCCCTCCCGCAGCGAATCGAGCATCACCCATAGCAGCACGATGACGATGACGCTCATGGCGGCCAAGGTGAAGGCGACCGGTGAGGTGAGCCAGCGGCCTATTCTGTCGAGTGCTTCGCCGAAGGACGGATCGGCGGGCCATGTCTTGAATGTTTCTTGGTCCGCAGAGAAGAACCGCTGGTAGCCCCGTCCGTCCCAGCCGTGGACCAGAACGAAGAACATGGCGAAGTATCCGAGGCCGGCTTGCAGGAGCGCTGCGTAGCGGTGCCCGGCGAGGATCAGCCGCTCGGCGACCCAGTACCCGAGCAGCCCCTGCGTGACGTTCGTGATGGCGAACAGCGTCACCAACCAGGCAGGTATCGATTCGTGATCGGTGGCGACCTGCATGGTTTCCCAATCCGGGAACGCCCACAAGAGGTATATCCCGCTCGCGGCGAACAGCACCGCGCAGTACAGCAGTGTGACGGCTCGATGCGGGGAGCTGAACCGCACCCAGCGGTTCGGCGCCGGGCTGGACGCGGAATTGTTGCGGCCGGCACGAGCGATTTGACGTGTGGCCGCGACGGCGAAACCGGCGCCGATGGCGTAGGACCAGAAGACGTCGACTTGAACCATGTTGCCTACCTTCGAGATGGTGCTCAGCGGTCATGAGTGGCCGAAGCGGGGAGTTGATGTGGTTTCATCCGGATATCGATTGGCGGTTGAGGCGACGCCGTCGGAGAGCAGCCCGCGAATCACTGTCCGGGCGGTAAATCGCACCGTGTCGTCCCACGTGTAGCGATGCATGAGATGACGGACGCTGGTGAAGTGATCGGCCAGGCCGCTGACCGTCGACCACAAAAGCGACAGGACCAGGTCAGGGTCCGGCGCGTCAGCAGGTTCGAACTGCGCGAGTGCGCGTTCGACGATCACACGGACCGCATCGAGCACACGGCCGGTGGCTTCGACGAGGCGGTCGCGGATTTCCGGCTTGAGCCGCGATCCGTCATTGATCGCGGCCAGAATGTCAAGGTTCCCGCCAGAATCAACGTAGACGTCGCGGTAGCTCGTCGCGACTGCGACGAACAACTCTTCGAGGTCGGTCACTGCTGCCAGCGTCGGAGCGAGTTCGGCAGACATCTGCTCTAGCCGCTCAGCAAACAACGCGACGAATAGCGACTCCTTGGTTGGGAAATAGATGTAGACGGTGCCCAGCGCCACACCCGCGCCACGCGCCACCTCACGCATCTGAAGCGCCGCGAGCCCCTGCTCACGCAACAGCGACCGCCCAGCGCGCAAAATGTCGCGCCGCCTCGACTCCTTATCGCTGGCCCTCGGCACCACTCGCGTATTCCCTAAAGTTTGATGAACCATGTTCAGTGAACGATGTTCATAGTTCACTGCCAATTCGGCGGTGTCAAGACACCCAGCACGGGCGCCTTGGGCGCCCGCTGAGCAAGCGCCCTACCCCGCAGCAAGCAGGCATCTTCCCCTCAGGGGGTCGAGTTCATGCTGGCGTCTGAGGTGAGCTAGCGCAGACACCCCGAGGCCCACCAGCAGCATCGGGTCGGCATCGACGTGACCCCGACACCATCTGGCGCCAGCTCAACGCCGCGGCGCGAGGAATCGCGAGTGCCGGCTATCGAGTTGTATGCAACGAGCGGCAGGCCTATGGAAAACCTGGTCACCGGCGGCCACCGCCGCGGTGCGGTTCCCCGTCGTCCGGGCGACATCGGTGAACCCTTACTGCGGGTGCTCGGCCAGGTATTCCTCGACCAGGATCGGCGACGTGGACTCGTAGCCGATGGGCAGCAGTACGTCACCGGCGGCTGTGCGGTAGTAGACGTCCCATCGGTAGTAACCGACGAACGCGGCGGGGTCGGCGGCCAACACGGCGGCATAGTCGTTGACCGCGCGTACGTAGTGGTCCGAGTTGTTGTACCGGAAGATGGCCTGATCGCGATCTTCGGCAAAGCCGTTGGCGGCGAGGTGGCGGCCCGCCGCCATGATGCTGTCCCGGGGCGAGCGGATGTCGCCTCCGTTGCCGTAGGCCTCGAACGTCGACGGCAGGAACTGCATGGGGCCTTGCGCACCGGCCGTGCTGAGGCCCTCGATGCTGCCGAACCGGCTCTCGATCAGATTGATCGCGGCCAGATAATTCCAGCCGACACCGGACGCCGCCTCCGCCTCGCGGTAGTGCGCCAACAACGTATCGGCCGGGGCCGGCGCCACGATCCGCCACGCGGGCAGCGTGTCCTTGACCTCCGTCAACACGTTCAGCTGCCGTCGGGCGTCGACATTGAGGTCGTAGATCTTGAGAAGTTCCGGCGGTATTCGAGGCCGCGTGATCGCGTCCCAGTCGGGGTGGCGCCCGATGGCTCGGTACGCCGCTTGCTGGCGGCGTGCGGCGGCGACCAACGCCGACTCCGGCGCCGACGGATCACGCAGCGTCCGCTCGTCGGCGACGAGGTCGTCGGCCAGTCTCGTTGGGTCTGGCGAGATCTGGGGCTGCGCTCGCGCGGCGGTCGTCGCTGCGGGAGGTGCGGTCGTCGCGGGCGCCCGGGTAATCGCGGGGACCGTCACCGTCGCGCTGGATGGGGGTGCGGGCGGGGCACTGTCCGTGCAGCCGAGCAGTGCGCACAAGACGGCGGGAAGCATCAATGAGGCGCGTTGGCGCCCTGCCGCGCGGAGTCCGCTCACCGCGCCGAGTCTTCCGGGTCGACGAGCAGCGTCGCCTGATGGACGGTCCCGGGGTTGGTAGCAATGGAGCCAGCATAATGCCGTCGAACACGAGCAAAAAGGCTCATGCACCTGCTGCGGCCTCCGCCGCCGTGGATTGCGGCCCCAATGCGCAGACCTGCATCGCGGTGTGAGATCAAGAT
Organism: Mycobacterium deserti; assembly: GCF_025345615.1. Lineage (GTDB taxonomy): Bacteria > Actinomycetota > Actinomycetes > Mycobacteriales > Mycobacteriaceae > Mycobacterium > Mycobacterium deserti. The sequence continues at coordinate 355,231 of NZ_JAODWD010000004.1, read as the reverse complement.
GACACACTGCGAGCATGGCGTGGGATTTCAGCACCGAACCGGAGTTTCAGGAAAAGCTCGACTGGGTCAAGCAGTTCTGTGAGGAAAAGGTAGAACCGCTCGACCACGTCTTCCCGCATGCGGTGCGCTCACCCGATCCGGCGGTCAAGGCTTATGTGCGCGAACTGCAGCAGGAAGTCAAAGACCAAGGTTTGTGGGCGATCTTCCTCGACAAGGACCTCGGCGGCCCGGGTTTCGGACAGCTCAAGCTCGGCCTGCTCAACGAGATCATCGGGCGCTACGCGGGCGCCCCGCACATGTTCGGTGCGTCGGCTCCCGACACCGGCAACATGGAAATGCTCGCCGCCTACGGCACCGAAGAACAGAAGAAGCGATGGCTTGAGCCGCTGCTGAACCAGGACATGTTCTCGGCCTACTCGATGACCGAACCTCAGGGCGGCAGCGACCCCAATCTGTTCAAGACTCATGCTGTGCGCGATGGCGATGAGTGGGTGATCAACGGCGAGAAGTGGTTCACCTCTGCCGGCCGCGTCGCCGACATTCTGTTCGTGATGTGCACCAACGGCATGTTCGTCGTGCCGCGAAAAACGCCCGGTGTGGAGATCATGCCGGAACCCCGCAACCACAACCACATCGTCTATCGCGACGTGCGCGTCCCGCTGGACCATCTGCTCGGTCCTGAGGACGGCGCAAAGACGTTGGCGCAGCGACGACTTGGCGGAGGGCGCATCCACCATGCGATGCGTACGATCGCGCAGTGCAACCTGGCCTTCGACATGATGTGTGAGCGTGCGCTGAGTCGCCAGTCGCACGGCAAGGTCATCTCCGAGCATCAGATGGTGCAGGAGAAGATCGCCGAGTCCTACGCGATGATCAGGATGCTGCGCCTGTTCGTTCTCGAAACGGCGTGGAAGATCGACAACACCTCGACGCAGGAAGCCCGCACGGAGATTTCCGCGGTCAAGTTCACGATGGCGAAGGTGCTGCGCGAGGTGTCGTTCAACGCGCTGCACATCCTCGGGTCGCTCGGCACCACCGATCTCACGCCGATTCAGGCGATGTACGCCGGCGCTCCGACGATGGGTATCGCCGACGGCGTGGACGAGGTGCACAAGGCCACGGTGGCCCGTCGCGTGCTACGGAGCTATCGCCCGCACGAAGGCGACTTCCCGACCGAGTTCGTGCCGTACAAGCGCGAAGAAGCCAAGAAGAAGATGCAGCAGGTGCTCGACGCCAGACCGGAACTGGCCACCGCAGCCGAGGCGTATCAGAAGTACTTCGCAGGCAGGCGCTGAGCGCTACTTGCCGTTGCGTTCGCGGTGCTTGCACCCCGGCCAGCAGCAGGGCCGGCGCATACCTTCTTCCAATTCCTCCTGAGTCCGGCGGATGCGGCGCTCGCGGGTCTTCTCCTGCTTGGCGTCCTCGACCCAGCAGATGAATTCGTTGCGCGCCAGCGGCGTGATGTCCTTCCATGCCGCGAGCGCCGAGTCATTGCCGATGAGCGCCGTGCGCAGGTCCGCCGGCAGCTTGTGCACCACTCCGCCGGGTACTTTCTGGCTGCTCACGCGGTCAGGTTAACGCGGTTCAGCCACTGGTCGACACCGTGAACGGCCGGCGTGCCGTGCCCAACCCGTTCAGCGTGCCGTCGGCAGTGACCGCCGTCGCGGCGACACCGCCCTCACCGTCGACCATGTTGGCGTCCAGTGCGAACCGGTATCGCAGCGTCAAGGCCTTGCCCTTCGGCAACGGTTGCACGTTCATGAACGCGCCGAGGTAGTCCATGCCCGTGCCTGCCGACGGGTAGTCCGAGGCTGTCCACGTCCCGGTGACCGGGTCGAGCGTCTCGACCGAACCTCGCGCGATCGGCAGCGGGCCGGGTGCGCAACTGCACTGCTCCAGGAACACCGTCAGGCCGACCGACGGGTAGGAGACCGGCGAGTCGTTGCATACCGTCACCTCGAACTCGATCGGCGCCGCACCGGGCCGGACCGTGTCCGACGCTAGGCCGCCGAGCGCAACCGACACCTGATCGGCCTCTGGCACCGTGTCGTAACGCTCGACGGTCGGCACCGGCGCATTCGCCGGATTCACCGGGCATCCGGCGTCCCCAGAGGAAACGGGCGCGGTCGGCGAACTGCTCGGCGCCGCGGTGGTCGGACCGCTGGGCGCCGGCGCGGTCACGGTGACCGTGGACGCAGTCGGTGCCGCCTCCGGCGCGTTTGTCGAACACGCAGGCGCGACGACGGCGACCGCCGCCGCGATCAAAGCGAGTCTGCACTTCATCGGCTTGATGCCTTCCGGTCGGTATTTGCTGACGCATTTCACATCGCTGGCCGTGCTACCGATCCCAACTTGGATTCAGAACGTCTGTATTGTGGTGACAATTAGCTTGTGCCGCTTGCGAACTCGCAGCGTGCGTTAGTCGAGCGCCAAACTGGGAACATGGACCGGAGCTGCTCGTCAATGTTGACGGCGGCGACAAGACTGTGTCGGGGAATGCAATGAAGGGAACGCAGATGGTCTCGCCGAAGGGCGGCTCTCGCCTCGGCACCCGGTTCGGCCCCTATGAGCTGAAGTCCCTGATCGGCGTCGGTGGCATGGGTGAGGTCTACCGCGCGTACGACACGACCAAGGGCCGCACCGTCGCGGTCAAGCTGCTCCGCACCGAAGTGGCCGCTGACCCGGGCTTTCAGGAACGATTCCGGCGCGAGTCGCGAGTCGCGGCCCGGCTGCAGGAACCGCACGTCATCCCCGTGCACGACTTCGGCGACATCGACGGCGTCCTCTACATCGATATGCGCCTGGTAGAGGGCCCCAGCCTGAAGGACGAACTGCTCCGCACCGGCCCGTTGCCGCCGCAACGCGCCGCCTCGATCATCGCGCAGGTCGCGGCGGCGCTGGACGCCGCGCACGCCGACGGCCTCGTGCATCGCGACATCAAACCCGAGAACGTCCTGCTGACCTCCGATGACTTCGCCTATCTGGTCGACTTCGGTATCGCCCACGTCGGCGGCGACGCCAGCGTCACCTCGACGGGCATGGTCATCGGATCGTCGGCGTATATGGCCGCCGAACGGTTCAGCGGGGGCCAGGTCGGACCCGCATCCGACGTCTATTCGCTGACCTGCCTGCTCTACGAATGCCTCACCGGCCGGCCGCCTTTTGAGGCCGGCGACCTGCGGCAGATGATGAGCGCCCATATGTTCTCGCCGCCGCCGCGTCCCAGCATCATGGCCCGCGGCGTCAACCGCGCATTCGACGACGTGGTCGCCCGCGGCATGGCCAAGGATCCCGCCGCGCGCTTCCCGACCGCCGGTGCGCTGGCGAAGGCGGCGAAAGCCGCGGCCGCCGCGGCCCCGCCGCCATCAGCGCCCGCTCCGCCTGCTCCGCCAACGCACACTCGTCAGTTCTCGACGCTTTATCCGAGTCCCGCCGCGACGGGGTACACCCCGTATCGCGAAGCACCTGCCCCTGCGCCCCCGCCGCGCAAGTCGCGGTTCAGTCGGACGCAACTGACGCTGATCGCGGCGGTCATCGTGTTGTTCGGCACCGCGGCCATGCTCGCCACCGTCTTGGTGCTGGGCAATCACAACTCTTCGCAGACGACGGTGGCTGAGGCTCCGCCGAGCAGCAGCACGGTCGAGGCTCCGCCGCCGTCGACCACCACCATCACCAAGACTCCGACTTCCACCCCGACAACCACGCCGACCACAACCGGCACTGCGCCACCCGGGATAACCGGCGCCGATGGTCAGGGCTTCGTGGGGCACTCGGCTCGCTGTGACTCCGGCAGTTCACCCGCGGCGATGGTCCGCACCGCCAATTCGCTGGCGGTGGTGTGCGAAACCGCGTCGGGGTCCTACTACTACCGGGGCGAGCGCCTGCGCGACGGGGCCAACATCGAACTCGCCGGAGCGGTGCCGTCCTCAGGCGGCGGATACGACGTCGTCAACCCCGCTGATGGCACCCGTTACGAAGTGCGACCCGACCGGCTGACAATCATCAGCTTCGGCCGGGTCGACACCAACGAGTCGGTCCTGCAGTACGCAGCGCGCTAGCCGCGGTCTGCCTTGCGCTTCTCCTTCTCGGAATCGGCGAGCTTCTCCACCGCATCGGCTTGGGCGCGCTTGGTCGCGGCCGTCGTGCGCTTGTCGCTTGCGTCGTCGAGCTTGGCATCAGCCGCCGAGGCGGCCGCGCGCTCGGCCGCACGAGTGACGGCTTCCTTCTGCCGCTTCTCGTTCTCGACCGCCTTCACCCGCGCAGCAGCGGCGTCTTCGGCCTGCTTGGACACCGCCGCGTTGCGCTTCTGGGCGGTCTCCACCGCGGCCTGCTTGCGGTTCTCGGCCTCAGTCCGAGCCTGCTCGGCCTCGCGCTCCTTCTCGGCTCGGGCCTCCTGCTGCTCCCTGTTGGCCTGCTCGCGTGTCGCCTTCAGTTCGGCTTCCGCCTGCTGCTCGGTCCGCTCAGCAGCGGCGTCCAGACGGGCGGCCCTGCTCAGGGCGTCACTGCGCTCGATGAGCTCGGCGCCCCGCTCGACCAACTGCTGGTCCCGCAGCACGCCGCCGACGGTCGCGTCCAGCGTCCCCAGCGTGCGCTCGTAGAACAGTCTCGCGGGTGCCTCGGCATCGAACCGCGCGACGACACGGTCCTCGATGACCTGCAGCGGTAGCCGCGCAATCTGGTACTGGAATCGAAGTACGGCGAATGGGATATCGGTGATCGGCATGGTCAGCTCCTGTCCTCGACCTGGCGGCGGATGCGGTCGGCTTCGGCTCGGGCACTCTCGGCGGCTTGATCTGCGGCCTTCTGGTCGAGAATCGCGTCGACCACTTCGTCAGAGGCCTCGGCGACTTCCTGATGCTCCTCGGCCTTGGCTTCCTGAATTTTGCGCTGCGCATCGACTTCGGCTTGCGCCTTCTGCCGCGCGGCGTCCTGGTGCGCGGCCTGCATTCCCGCCTGCTTCTGCGCGGCTGCCTCGGCCCGGATCTCGGTCTCGGCGGCCGCGGCGTCGGCGTTGACCTCGGTCCGCGCCGCAGCGGCCCGCTGTCGCGTCTGCGCCATGTCGGCACGCGCCTGCTCGGCTTCAGCGTCGGCGATCGCCTCCGCGCGACTCGCTTCCTTGCGCTGCTGAGCCTGCGTCTGCTCGAGTTGGCCCTCTGCGGTCAGTGAGTCGTTGCCGGTTACGGCTCCGGCGACTTCTTTCGCTTTGCCCTTGATTGAATCGACGAAACCCTTACGAGTCTCGTCGGCCTTACTTTGCTCGGTCATGACACACCCATTCCCGACTGAGCAGGATTCAATCGCGATGTGGCATGGACCACTACGCCAAACTGAAAGCGGCCCGCCGAGCTGCCGGTATCTTTCACCGGCCGGCCTCTAGGGTGGAGCCATGCGCATCGCCATTGTCGTGCTCGGTGTCCTGGTCGCGGCGGCCGGTCTGTTGTTCACCTTCCAGGGGCTTGGCGCCGTCGGCGGTAGTCCGATGAGTAACACGACCACGTGGTCGATCCTCGGGCCGATCATCGCGATCATCGGCATCGCGCTGGCCGTCGGCGCCTGGCGCGGACGCAATCAACCGCCGCTGTAGCGGTCGCGCCGAACTGTCGCGGTGGCCCTGTAACTACTTTGGCCGGGTAAGCGATCTATCTCCTGAGCGTCGCGGCAACTGCTGGAACAGGCACCAGCGTTGGGGGAGTTACACCTGCCGCGGGACTGTTAAGGAGCCACGCACTATGGGTTCACCGCTTGAAATATGCCGTAAGCGCGGCGTTGTCGCCGTGCTCGCGTCGGGAGTGGTGATCTCCCTGACGGCACTCACCGGTGGAATCGCTCCCGCGTTCGCCAAACCCGACGACGAACAGCCGGTTGTGCCCTCGACGACCTTCGTCGTTCCGGCACCGGAAGTGACGGCGCCGGAGCCCGAAGAGGTCGCACCGGCACCCGAGCCCGATGTCGTTGCTCCCGAGCCCGCTGCGCCGCGGCCCGCCCCTGCGGTCGAGGAGGCCCCGAAGGTGCAGGCCCCGAAGGTGCAGGCCCCGCCGCAGACGCAGGAACCCGCACCGGCTCCGATCGTCGCACCCGAACCCGAGCCCGTCGCTGAGCCGGAACCCGAACAGCAGTCGCAGGCGCCTGCGGCACCCGCTCGTCCGCCGGTGACTAGCGTCGAGCCTGCCGCCCCGAGTGCTCCGGCCGCGCCGAGCGAAGAGACCGCGACCTCAAAGCCCGAGCCGTCGACCGCGCGCCGCGCGCCGGTCACGGAGTCCGATGCGCCGACGGCGACGTCGCCGGCAGAAACCCCGGCCGAAGCCGGCGATGTCCCACAGCCGTCTGGCACTGCTGTGCCGCCGTCGGAAGCCCTCGCGCCGGCGACCGCAGACGAGAATGCGCCGTCGAGCGCCACCGAAAAGCCGACCAGCGGCTCGGCCACCGAGGAGTCGGAGGCGACCACTGAGGCCGAGGACTCGTCGGGTTCTGAGAGCGCGACGCCGCAGGGGCCCGAGGCCGCGCGGGTGCTCAAGACCGCGCAGCCCGAGACGCTGCAGGCCGACAAGCGCGACATCGAGGTGGCCAAGACCGCCAAGGTGATCGAGGAGAAGCCGGCCCCGGCCGCCGCCAAGGACGTCGACGACTTCGCCAGCTCGGTCAACCTGAGCCTGGGCCTCGGCGGCCGCGACGGCATCAAAGCGGGCGCCAACGCTGACTTCCGCGTCGGCGTCGACCGTGACCGCGACTGGGAGTGGGGCCGCAAGGTCCGGCAGTGGCGGCCCGACTGGGTGGAGTACGACCAGTTCTACCGGCCGATCCTGATGAACCCGTTCCGGGCACCGGTGCGCATCGTCTACATCTACGATTTCGCCCCGCGGATCGTCTACATCCCACCGCTGGCCCGGATCGTGCTCGACGTCGCCCGGTACGCGGCGTACAGCTTCACCGCGCTGGTCCTCAACCCGATCAACACCGCGATCGATCTTGCACAGGACGTGGTGCAGACGGCGGCCAACATCGCGGTCGGCAGCTTCTTCGGCGGCGGATTCGTTCCGCGGTTCGGATTGCCGTTGCCGCCACCGCCGCCGCGGGTGCTGCGTTACGACAACGTCCCGGTGCTTGTGCGCTATCCGCAACAGACCTACGAGCCGTTCCGGGTGCGGCGCATCGTCGACGTCGGTGACGACGCACAGTACGGCGAGCGCAAGGTGCTGCTCGACGGCGTCACCCCGGCGTGGGGCCAGTGGACGCAAACAGCAACCGGTGAGCGGCAATTTGAGGTGCACAAGACCCAGCAGTTCCCGGGTCTGGACGCGCCGGCGCACGGTCCTCTGCCGGGCGACTACCCGCTGCGGCTTGCCGCAGACGAGTCGTCGACCGCAGGACTGTCCGGGCGTGACGTGTTCCTCTACGTCGCAGCCGGAGTGGTTGGCACGCTGGGCTTCGCCGCTCTCGGTGGGGCGTTCTTCCTCGGGCGTCGCCGGCTGGAGCACTGAGCCATATTCACGAGTAGCGCCTCGCCGATGGGAGACGGTGGGGCGCTACTCCTCTGTCCGGGACCGGGGTGATAACCGAGGTGGTGTGCTCGGGTCTGCGCAAGAAGCCCAGCCGGCCGGCGAGCGAATCGTGTTGCGGCTCGGGCACACCCGATTCGCTGTGGCCGGCGCAAGCCGCATGTCATCGAGCGCGAGCTCCGCTATCCGGCGCCCTTGCCGTTGTCGACGCGGTACACCGCACCGTGGATTGCCGCGGCGTCGTCGCTGGCTAGGAACGCGATCGCTTTCGCGACGTCCTCGGTCTCCATGAACCCACGCGGCGACGCGATGCGCATGATGAGGTCCCAGTCGGCGTTGTCGGGTGCGGTGAATTCCGTCGCCTGCGGCGTCGGCATGCCGCCCGGGCACAGCGCGTTGACGCGGATCTTCTCCTTGGTGTACTCGACCGCCAGGGCGCGCGTCAGCCCGACGAGTCCGTGCTTGGCCGCGCAGTAACCGGCCGAGTAGACCTCGCCCTCCACGCCCGCGATGGAGGTGACATTGACGATGTTGCCTGCGCTTTGCAGCAGGTGTGGCAAGGCAGCGCGGCACAAGTAGAACGGCCCGTTGAGGTTCACGGCCAGGTCGTGGTTCCACTCCTGGTCGGTCATGGTCGTGGTGTGGCGCATTTGATGGAACCCGGCGACGTTGACCAGCACATCGAGCCGGCCGAACTCCGCGACGCATTGGGCAACAGCGTCATTGCAGGCGTCGGCGGTGGTGATGTCCACCGACGCGTACTTGCCGCCGGGAACCGATTCGAACACCGTGGCCATCTGGTCGGCGCTGCGCGCGATGCCGAATACCGATGCGCCGCGTTGCGCGAATACCCGCGCGACGACCGCGCCGAGACCCGACGATGCGCCGGTGACCAACGCGACCTTGCCGCTGAGCTGAGTCATGGGCATGACTCTCTCATGCGGCTGCTCAGGTGGTGACCCGCGGTCGCTCGGGCGGAACGGCGGCCAGCAGCGCGCGGGTGTACTCCTGTTCGGGCGTGGCGAACAACTCGGTTGCGGGCCGGTACTCGACAGCTCGACCGTCGCGCATCACCAGCACGTCATGGCTCATCTGCTGCACGATCGCCAGATCGTGTGCGATGAACAGAAAAGTCAGACCCAGGTCGCGTTGCAATGACGTCAGCAAGTCAAGTATGCGCGCCTGTACCGAAACATCCAGCGACGCAGTCGCTTCGTCGAGAATCACCAGGTCCGGCTCACCGGCGAGCGCGCGTGCGATGCTGATCCGTTGACGCTCACCGCCAGACAGCTCGTGCGGGTAGCGCTCTGCGAAAGACGTTGGCAATCCCACAACTTCGAGCAGCTCGGCGATCCGCGCCCGGCGGGCCTGTCTCCCCTTGGTGAGCCGGTGCACCGACAGCGGTTCACCGATCGCGTCGCCTACCCGGGCCCGCGGGTTGAGCGACGAGAACGGGTCCTGAAACACCAGGCTGATTCGCCGACGAAGCATCTTGCGCTCCGGACCTCGCACACCCAGCACGTCGGTGCCGTCCAGCGTGGCGGTGCCCGCCTCGGGCCGGATCAGACCCACCAGCGCGCCGGCGACCGTCGATTTGCCCGACCCCGATTCGCCGACCAGGCCGAGCGTGGCGCCGCGCCGGATGGCGAAGCTCAGGTCCCTGACCGCGTGCACGGTTGATTTGCCGACCGGCGTCGTCACGTCGAACCGTACGTCGAGACCGTTCACCTCCAGCAGCACCTCGGCGTCGGCGGGCGCGGGCTGCGGTCCTGGCCGTCCGACGATCGGCCTGGCGGCCAACAGTTCTCGGGTGTACTCGTGCTGCGGGCGGTCGAAGACGCTGCCGATCGCCGCCTGTTCCACCGCTTGGCCCTCCCGCAGCACGGTGACCTCGTCGGCGACCTGCCCGATAACCCCGAGGTCGTGACTGATCCACACCACCGCGGTGCCGAAGTCGCGCTGCAACGTGCGCACCAGTTCGATGATCTGCGCCTGCGTCGTGACGTCGAGCGCGGTTGTCGGCTCGTCGGCAATCAGGAGTTCCGGGTCGCACGCCATGGCGATCGCGACCATCACCCGCTGCTTCTGTCCGCCCGACAGTTGGTGCGGGTACGCGTGCAAGCGGGACTCGGGGTCGGGCAGGCCGACAGCCTCCAACAGCTCTAGCGCCCGCGTGCGTGCCTGTCTGCGCGTCGAATGACGGTGAGTCTCCAGTGATTCGGTGATCTGCCGTTCCAGCGTCAACAGCGGGTTCAGCGATGTACCGGGATCCTGGAACACGAAGCCGATGCGGCCGCCGTGGACCGTGCGCAGCAGCCGTGCCGACGCGTCGACGAGCGCAGTCCCGCCCGACGGACCGGCCAGTGTGCTGGTTCCGGTGACCTTGGCGCCCGGGGCGTCGAGCAGGCCCGTTGCCGCGAGGACCGTCATCGACTTGCCCGACCCCGATTCGCCGACGATGCCCAACGTCTGTTCGCGGGCCACGTCGAACGAGATGCCGCGCACGATCTCACGGCTGCCGATGCGCACCCGCAGATCGGCCACACTCAACACCGGGTCACTCACTGCTGCATCCCTTGTCGCCGGGCCTCGATCATGGTGCGCTGCTTCGGATCCAGCACGTCGCGAAGGCCGTCGCCCAGCAAATTGAATGCCAGCACCGCAACGAAGATCGCCGCGCCCGGGAATACCGCCATCCACCACGCGAGCGTCACGAAGCCCTGCGAGTCGAAGATCATCCGGCCCAGCGACGGCTGCGGCGGCTGAATGCCGAGCCCGAGAAACGACAGCGCCGCCTCGGAGAGGATGGCGAACGCCAGCGACAGCGACGTCTGCACGATCAGCGGTCCGGCGATGTTCGGCAGGATGTGACGGCCGAGGATGTAAAGGTGGCCGGTGCCCATGCTGCGCGATACCGACACAAACGGTTCCACCCGCACGCTCATGGTGCTCGCCCGCGCGACGCGTGCGAAGATCGGCGTGTACACGATGCCGATCGCCAGGATCGTCGTCGTCATGCCGGGGCCGAGGATCGCCACCACCGCCAGCGCGAGCAGCAGCACCGGAAATGCGAACATCACGTCGACGATCCGCATGAACACCGCGTCAACCCAGCCGCCGCGGTAGCCGGACACCACGCCGATCGCCACGCCGACCACCACTGCGAACAGCACGCTCACGACGGCGACCCGCATGGAGGCCTGCGTGGCGACCAGCACGCGCGAGAACACGTCGCGGCCCAACTCGTCGGTGCCGAACCAATGTTCGCCGTTGGGCGGGCGCAGGGCGTTGGGCACATCGACGTCGTTGACACCGTACGGAGCGACCCAATTGGCGGCCACTGCGACGAACACGATTACGGCGAGTATCGAAGCGCTGACGACCGTTACCGGGTTGCCCATCAGCAGCCGCCACGACGAGACCCGGGTGTTGGTGGTCATTGGAGCCGAATCCTCGGGTCGACGACCGCGTAGAGCACGTCGACGATCAGGTTGATCAGTAGGAACAACGCCGCCATCAGCAGCACTGCGCCCTGGATCACCGGATAGTCCCGTGCAGCGACGGCGTTGTACACCAACCGCCCCAGCCCCGGCCACGCGAACACCACTTCGACGACGATGACGCCGCCCAGGATCGTCGCGAGCTGGATTCCGGCGATGGTGAGCACCGGGATGAGCGCATTGCGCACGGTGTGGCGGAACGTCACCACGCTCGGCGCCAACCCCTTGGACCGTGCCGTGCGCACATAGCCCATCGCGGCGACCTCGAGCACCGCGGAGCGCACGTAGCGCGTCATGATGGCGCCGGCCACCAGGCCAACCGTCACCGCGGGCAGCACGATGTGCCGCAGCCAGCCGGCTGGATTGTCCAGCAGCGGTTGATAACCCGAGGTGGGCAGCCAGCCCAGTGTCGAGGCGAACAACGCGATCAACAGAATGGCCATCCAGAAGTCGGGGATCGAGACGCCGAACTGGCTCGCGATCCGGATGATCGCGTCGCTGACTCGTCCTTCCCGCAGCGCCGACCAGATTCCGGCGGGCAGCGCGATCATCAAGGCGATCAGGATGCCGGCCAGAGCCAGGGACATCGTCGCGGGCAGGCGTTCGAGCAGGATCACCGTCACCGGGTCACCGTTGCGAAAACTGACGCCGAGATCACCGGTCACCGCCGAACCCAGATAGCCGAAAAACTGCTCGATCAACGGGCGATCCAACCCGCTCGCCGAGCGCAACGCCTCGTAGGCCTCGGGCGTGTACCGCGTCCCCAGCGCGATCCGCACCGGATCGCCGGGAACCAGATGCACGAGCGCGAACACGACGATCAACACACCGACCAGCACGACCGCCGAGTAGAGCAGCCTGCGCGCCAAAAAGCGCGCGATCGGGTGAGTCAGCCACCGTGTCATCGGCTGTCGTCCCGGCCAAGCGCCGCCGTGCGGAACCGGACCGCCGCGTCGCGGCGCGCTTCGTAGCCCGACAGGTTCGTCGCCCACGCTTGGATCACCGACGGGTTGTACAGGTAGAGATAGCTCACCTTGTCGGCGATGATCGTGGCCGCCCTGCGGTAAATCTCGGCACGCGCCGCACGGTCGGTTTCGGTGCGTCCGGCGTCGAGTAGTCGGTCGACTTCGGGGTCGGAGAACTTCTGCGCATTGCTCGTGCCGTCGGTGCGATGTTGCGCGTAGTAGAAGTCGTCGGGGTCGATGTTGCCCAGCCAGCCCATCATCAGCATGTCGAAGTTGCCGGTGTTCTGCTCGTCGAGCCAGGTGGCGAAGTCCACGGTGCGGATGTCGACGGTGATGCCAAGCGGGGCAAGGTTATCGGCGATGACCTGTGCGGCCGTCACCGTCTCGGGGTACTCGCTGGTGACGAGCATGTCGAGGTCCCCGCCCGCGACGCCCGCTTGCGCCAGAAGGCGTTTGGCTTCGTCGGTGTCGTAACGGTACCGGTGATAGTCGGTGTACCAGGGGTTCCCTTCGGGGATTGCGAGCTGGTTGGCGGCCGCGGTGCCGTAAGTCGTTGCGGCGATGATCGCGTCGCGGTCGATGCCGTAGGCGATCGCCTGACGGACCCGCACGTCGTTCCACGGCTTGCGCGCCTCGTTGAGCGCCAGGTACCAGTAGTCGTTGCTGGCGGTCACCGCGAGCCTGATCGAGTCGTCGTCTTTCAGCTGCGCCACCCGCTGCGGGGGAATCGAATCGGTCCAGTCGACTTCGCCGGCCTGAAGCGCCGACAGCGCGGTGGACGGTTCGGAGATGAACCGGAACGTGACGCCCGAAATCTTCGGCGGCCCTGCCCAATACGACCCGTTGGCCTTCAGAGTGATCGAGTCACCGCTCTTCTGGCTAGCGAACGCGAACGGTCCGGTGCCGATCGGATTGGTGGCGATCTGACCACTCTCGACGTTGCGCCGGTTGACGATCGCCATACCTTTGAAGCCGCCGATGTTGGTCAGCAGGTTCGGCGTCGGCTGCTTCACCCGAATCATCACCGTGACCGGGTCGCGTGCGCTGATGTCGGTGACGGCGCTGAACTTGTCGGCATTCGTCAGCTGCTCGTCGATGATCCGGCGGTAGGAGTAGACGACGTCGTCGGCGGTGAACGGGCTGCCGTCGTGGAAGGTGACCCCGCGCCGCAGACGAAATGTCCACAAGAGCTGATCGGGGCTGACGTCCCACGACTCGGCCAGTGCCGGGCGCATCTCGAGGTTGGCATCCGGCTCGACCAGGGTGTCGAAAACGTTCTCGAGCACCTCGAACGAGAAATAGGCGCTGGTCTTGTGGGGGTCGAGCTGATCGGGTTCACCCGCGATCGCGGCGATGAGACCCGCAGAACCGCCGCCGAGATCCACCCGTTCGCCGGTCGAGCAACCGGTCAGCGACACGACCAGCGCGACGATGCCCGAGACCGCGGCAACCACCGCCGGTCGTCTCATCGCCACCACCTGTGAACTCGTCCGCCGGGTGGCGCTTACCCGCTGGGCGCCCTCGCCGAAACGCCGAGCCGTCAAAAGCGGTGACGGCCGCTGGTGGACACTGGGATACTCTCCACGACGCTGTCGAAGCTCGCCGGTGAAAGGGATGCGCATCGTGAGGATCATCCGGACGTTCGCCGCAGTCGCGATCAGTGCGTGCGCTTCGGTCGGGCTCGCAGGTCCCGCCGCGGCCGACAACCCGCCGCCGCACCCCCAGGTGTTGGAGGGTGCCTACGACTACATCGAGAACGGCAAGAAGATCGGCACCTGGGAGATCTATCCCACGTGCGTGCCCACGGTCGGGGATCTGCGCGAGCCGCTCTACATTCCTGTCGGCTGCACCCTGCACGTCGCTCCGTCGGAAGACGTCACCGGCGGCAATGCGGTGATGACCAGCGGGGTGTGGCAATTCAGCACGCCCAAACGCAAAGGAATCCAGTGCCCCGACGGCAGTTGGGAGCAGGTCACCGAGACCATCAAGTTCGATCCCATCGCGTTGACCGGAACGCGCAAGGTGCTCACCACCGCCAACCCGGAGTGCAACCTGCGACCGTCGATGACCGACTTCCCGTTCACCCTCGTCAGGTCTGGACAGCTGCCGATTCCGGTCGATCGCTACCCGTTGATATGTGAGCCCGGTGGGCTCCGACGCTGCTTTTAGTGTGCGACGGTTCGTGAAGTGCCCGACGGCAAGGTCGTCGACCTGACCGGTCCCGGCCTGACCGACCGGTGGGGCGTGACCTGCACCGACCTGGGGCCGTCGGTGGTGGCGCCCAACGGCAAGCTGGTGTCGGTCTTCGGCGACACGTTCTCCGGACCGAAGGTCGGCGAGGGCGACTGGCGCTCGCCTGTCGTGCTGATCGGCACCGGCGACGCTGACCACGCGATCGTTTACGAACGCGCCGGTGGGGCGGATCCCGACTACGCCCATCAGCTCTGGCACTACATTCACGACGCCCCGCCGGGGTGGACCCGCGGCGGAATCAGCACCGTGCTTCCGTCGGACCTGTTGCGCGTGGGTGACTCGATCTATCTGCACGCGATGGTCAATCGGGGGTTTCCCCGGGTCATCTGGACCGAGATCTGGCGTTCCGACGACAGCGGGATCTCGTGGACGCACATGGGGGAGGGCGCCAAGTTCCCGGCGAACCTGCATGGCGGGCTCGGCCAGTGCTGGTCGTGGGACTACGACCCCGACGACGGCTGGGTATACGTGGTCGCCACCTCATTTCGACGGGATAAGGGCATTGTCCTGATGCGGGTCCGGCCGGATGACATCGGGAACCGGAGCCGTTATGCCAGTTGGGGATTCATCTCCGGCCGCTGGCAGTGGGGAACGACGGCGACGCCCATCACCCCGGCAGGGGAACGGTGGGGGGAGCTGACGTTTCGCCGGATCGAGCAAGGCAAGTGGGTTCTCGGGGGGTTCCTGGCCTCGCACTACGCGCTGGGGTACCGGGTGGTGAGCTCACCAGTGGCCAACATGCACACCGCGGCGATCCAGTCGCCGGTTGTCGGGTGCGCATGGGACTGCGAGAACCATCAGAAATGTGCGGTTGCGCAACTGTACGGCGGCTATGTGCTGCCGGGATCGCGCTTCGACCTCGACGGCGGTATGGGGCTGATCGTGTCGCAGTGGCACACCGTCGCCGGGTGGCCCTACCGGGTCATGCAGTTCAAGGCCACGCTGGCCGACAGCACGACGACCGAGCATGAACCGGACCCGATCAACCTGTGAGGGTGCTCAGCACTGCCACCATCAATGCGGGTTGCACGGCGATCATTCCCGTTAGGGTCGACGCGTGGCCACTGACTCTTCGAAGAAGCGCATCGTCGTGTGGGGCACCGGATTCGTCGGCACGATGGTAATCGCCGAGATCGTCAAGCACCCGCTGTTCGAGTTGGTCGGTGTCGGAGTGAGCAATCCCGACAAGGTGGGCCGCGACGTCGGCGACATCTGCGGCCTGGGACATTCACTCGGGCTGGCCGCCACCGACGACATCGACGCCCTGATCGCACTGAAACCCGACGCGCTGGTGCACTACGGCCCCACCGCGGCGCAGGCCGGCGCGAACATCGAAACGATCACCCGGTTCCTGCGCGCCGGCATCGACGTGTGTTCGACCGCGATGACTCCGTGGGTGTGGCCGACGATGCACCTCAACCCGCCCGACTGGATTCAACCGGTCACCACGGCGTGCGAACTGGGCGAGTCGTCGTGTTTCACCACCGGCATCGATCCCGGCTTCGCCAACGACCTGTTTCCGATGACGCTGATGGGCCTGTGCTCCGAGGTGCGCAAGGTGCGGGCGTCCGAACTGCTGGACTACACCGACTACACGGGCGACTACGACTTCGAGATGGGTATCGGCAAGTCGCCCGACTACAAGCCGCTGCTCGAGCATCCCGACATATTGATAATGGCCTGGGGCGCAACGGTTCCGATGATCGCACACGCGGCGGGCATCATGCTCGACGAGATCACCACGACGTGGGACAAGTGGGTGACACCCACCGACCGCAAGGCCGCCAAGGGCGTCATCGAGGCGGGCAACGTCGCGGCCGTCCGCTTCACCATCAACGGCGTCTACCGAGGCGAGACCCGCATTCAGTTGGAACACGTCAACCGGATCGGCAGCGACGCCGCGCCCGACTGGCCGACAGGCAACCAGGACGACGTGTACCGCGTGGAGATCGAGGGGACGCCGAGCATCTTTCAGGAGACGGCGTTCCGCTTCACCGACGGCTCTGGCCGCGACGCCGCCGCGGCGGGCTGCCTGGCGACCGGCCTGCGCGCGCTCAACGCGGTACCGGCGGTCAACGGGCTCTCGCCGGGTTGGGTCACCGCGCTCGATTTGCCACTGATACCTGGCAAGGGAACCATTCGCTGAGTAACACTATTGTCGGCCGATCAGATGGATAACCGGATAGGCGATCGAGCAGGACAGGAAGACATGTCTGACGGGGTAGGGCTGTCGGTCGGAGCGACCAGGCTGGCAGCCGTCGTAGTGGGGCGGACCGCGGTGACGCGTTCGCCGGTGTTGACGCGCTTCGCGCACCGGGCGCCCGAGGTCGGAGTGCCCAGCGAGAACCCGAACCTGACCGAGCGTGGGCTGATCATCACCGACTTCGTCGACCGGGTCGGTGACCCCGTCGACATCGTCGCCGCCGACGGGTCCTCGCACCGCGCCGACGGAGTCCTCGCCGACGCGCTGCGGGCGCTGCTGATCACGCTCGGTAGCGGCAGGCCACCCACCGACCCCGTCGCGGTGACGTATCCGGCACATTGGCGTCCCGCCGCCGTCGACGCGCTACGCAACGCCCTGTCGGCGATCCCGGAATTCCAGCGGCCAAAGGCGGCGCCCGTCTTGTCCGACGTCGCTGCGGCGGTCAAGGCCCTGCAGGACGACCCCGGACTGCCCACGCGGGGCGTCATCGCCGTGTGTGACTTCGGCGGCACCGGCACCAGCATCACGCTGGTCGATGCCGCCAACGGATACGCGCCGGTCGCGCCGACGGTACGCCACACCGACTTCTCCGGCGACCTAGTGGATCAGGCGCTGCTGACGCACGTGATCGACGACCTGTCGTCGGCGGGCACCATCGACCTGACCGGGACGTCGGCCATCGGGTCGCTGTCGCGGCTGCGTGCGCAATGCCGCGGGGCCAAGGAGCGGCTGAGCACGTCGGGCGTCACCTCGCTGGTGGCCGAGCTGCCGGGGCACCGGAGCGAACTCCGGTTGACGCGTAATGAACTCGACGAGGTGATCCGCCGGCCCCTCGACGAATTCATCGTTGTACTGCAGGAAACGTTGGACCGCAGCGGAATTCGAGGCGGTGCGCTTGCCGCGGTCGCGACCGTGGGTGGCGGTGCGCGCATTCCGATCGTCACCACCGCCCTGTCTGAGACCTTCAAGGTTCCCGTCGTCACGACGGCGCAGCCCGAACTGTCCGCGGCGATCGGCGGCGGGCTTGCGGCCGCGCGAGGCACAGCCGAGGACGGGATGACCGCGATGGCCGCCGCACCCGGTGTTGCTGCCGCCGCAGGGGCCGCCACCATGATGGCGCCCGAGGTCGGCCTCGCTGCTGACGAGATGGCGCCGCAGTCGAGCACGTTCGGCGCGCTCGCGTGGTCGGACGCCGACGATGTTCCCGACGTCTCGCCGACCGACCCCTATGACTACTCGGCGCCGGCCGACGCCGGGGCGGACGTCGTTCGCCCTCAGATGCAGTTCGAGCGCGAACCTCACGATCCGCCGGCCGCCCCGATCCCGTGGTACCGCCGTCCGGCGGTGGCGATGGGAACCGGCCTGGTGGTGCTGGTGGCAGCGCTCGGGGCCGCTGCGCTGTACGTCATGCGCGACGACACGGCGCCCACGCCTGCGTCGACCACCGCACCCGTGAGCACCACGACGGCGGCTCCGCCTGCCACGTCCGCTGCGCCCCCTCCGCCCGCCCCTCCGCCGGCGACGCAGGCTCCGCCGCCGCGGACCAGGACGGTGTATCAGGCGCCGCCGCGGCAGACGGCCACCGCTCCGCCGCCCACGCAGGAGCCGCCTCCGCCGCCCCCGCCGGAGAGTCCGTCCCCGCCGCCACCGACGTCGGAACCCCCGCCGCCGCCGCCTCCGACGACGCAGCCGCCGCTGATTCCGACGCTGCCGTACGAGACGATTCCGGGCCTGCCGTTTGTGCCTGCGCCGATTCAGCCGCCGCCGGCTCCCTGAGGCCTGCGCACTCCAGTCACCGGCGATCGCGGCAGCCGACCAGCGCGCGAGTGGCCGGTGAGCCGATCACCGTCGACGACGACATCGAAATCCAGGTTGAGTCTCATCGGTTTGGTGACGGACTGGCGCCACGTAACTCGTTGTCCCGCAACGACGATGTCGCGCAGCGGCACGGTTTCACCTTTGCCTGTCGCGGTGCCGTCCACGCGGCCGTCGATCTCGCTGAAGGTGTAGACGACAGCCAGAGAGGCGATCGGCGTCTTGATCGTTACGTCCCAGTCGCCGCCGATGCTCACGGTGACCACACCGTCCCGCGCCGCTCGTAGCCGAACAGCGACTCGACGGCCAGCGCGACGTCGGCACCGTACGTCCGCTGCAACAGGTGCAGGCCGAGGTCGAGGCCCGACGTGACCGCACCCGCCGTGACCAGGTCGCCGTCGT
Source organism: Mycobacterium deserti (assembly GCF_025345615.1). Lineage (GTDB taxonomy): Bacteria > Actinomycetota > Actinomycetes > Mycobacteriales > Mycobacteriaceae > Mycobacterium > Mycobacterium deserti. The sequence continues at coordinate 336,597 of NZ_JAODWD010000004.1, read as the reverse complement.
CGACGACCCTGGCGTGCACCGCATCGACCCCGGTGGCCTCGAGGACATCCATGCCGAGGTGGTGGGTCACCGCGCGACGCCCCTCGATGAGTCCGGCCATGGCCAGCGCCAGCGAGCCGCCGCAGACGGTCGCCACGGTGATGTCCGGATTGACCATTGCCTCGCGGATCAACGGGATCGCGGCCGTCTCACCGAATCGGGCGAGCAACACCGGGATGGTCGCGACCTCGTCGGGGTCGCCGTCGATGGGTCCGGACGCGCCCGGCACGATGACGAACCCCGCCCTGGACGGGTCCAGCCGACCAGTGGCCTGCAGCACCAGGCCGCGGGTACCGCTGATCACCGGCCGCGGCCCTTCGGCGGTCACCAACTCGACGTCGAGGTCGCCGCCCACCGTGTCGCCGCCGGCGGCGAGCACCTCGAATGGCGCGATCACATCAAACGGGTCGAAGCCGTCGAACAAGGCGATTTGCGCGTACACCCGGTCATCGTCTCGGGGATCCGCCGTCCGAGGCTAGTGGCCAGATCGCCAGCAAGCGACGGGATATTGCCACCGCGCCTGTTATCGTCCAGCTATGCACACCGTCGCAGTGCTCGCCCTTCCCGACGTCATCGGTTTCGACCTCTGCCTGCCCGTCGAGACGTTCGGTCGGGTTCAATTGGCTTGCGGCGAAAGGGGTTACCGGGTGGTGGTGTGCGGGACAGAACCGGTGGTCTCCGCTGGGCCGATGCGAATCGCCACCGACCACGGCCTGGACATCCTGGCGGATGCGGACACCATCGTCGTACCAGGGTGCAACACCGTCTCCGCTGGGCTCGGCGACGATGTGGCCGACGCGCTGAAGTCGGCGTTCGTCGCGGGCACGCGGATCGCCTCCATCTGCACGGGGGCGTTCACACTGGCGGGCGCCGGATTGCTGGACGGCCGACGGGCGACGACGCACTGGCTTGCCGCGGATGCCTTTCGGGCAGCCTTTCCCGCGGTGCAGCTGGACCCCGATGTGCTCTACGTCGACGAAGGGCAGGTGCTGACCTCGGCGGGCGCGTCGGCAGGAATGGACCTGTGCCTGTACATGATCGCGTGTGACTACGGCTCGGCGGTCGCGGCGGACGCCGCCCGGATGGCGGTGGCGCCCCTGCATCGCAGCGGCGGACAGGCACAGTTCATCATGCGAAATCGCGCGCCCATCAAGCACATTGCCGAACGCACGTCGCTCGACGACGTGTTGGCTTGGATCGAGCGGGAGGCGCACCGGGAGTTGACACTGCGCGACATCGCCGAGTGCGCCGCGATGAGTATCCGCACCCTGAACCGGCGATTTCAGGCCGAGACGGGGCAGACGCCGATGCAGTGGGTGACCGGCGTCCGGATCCGGCACGCGCAGCAGCTGCTCGAGACGACGCCGTACGGTGTGGAACGCATCGGCATGCAGGTGGGTTTCAGTTCGCCGGCGAACTTCCGCGAGCAGTTCCGGCGGCTCACGGGCGTTGCGCCGCAGAGCTACCGGACAACTTTCCGCGCACGCGAGGAGCGAAACAAAGAGGGCGCACGCGAGGAGCGAAACAAAGAGGGCGCACGCGAGGAGCGAAACAAGGAGGGCGCACGGTTGGCCGGCTGACTACTTCGGCCGCTTGACCAACACCAGGTGCGCCAGCGGAATCTGGATCTGCTCGGGCGCGGCGGCCAGGTGCGCCGCGACACCGGCCTCCAGCCGATCGAAGAACTGTGCGGTCCGCGGGCCGGTGATGCCGCCTTCGAGCGCGCTTGCCAGCGCCGGGAACACCGACGCCCGCAGGAAAGCGGCCCAGTGCGCTCCGAATGCCTTCGCATCTTTGTCTTTTCGATACTGCTCCCAGTACCGGTCCTCGGCGTCGAACAACTCCAGGTGTTCGATCTCGAGCCGCTCGAAGCGGCCCTTCGGTGCGAATGGGGCCAGAAAGTCGGCCTCGCGGCGCGCGACGGTGGGGATGCACATCCGGTGCGCTTCGTCGGCGGTGAGCAGACCCTCGGAGGTCAATTCGTCGATGACGTCCATCAACGCGGCCAGCACAGGGCGGTAGCCGAAGTCGCCGTCGTCGTCGACGGCCATGGTCATGATCACCAGCCGCCCGCCAGGGCACAGCTCGCGGCCGCGGAACGCGATGAACTCGTGCCAGTCGCGGGCCGCCTGCTTGGCGTAGGTGTCGCGGGTCTTCGCGTCGTGGCTGTAGGCAACCTGCACGTGGTCGGGAATGGGGGCGGGCACCCGGCTGAGCCATTGGATGGCCCAGGAGCTCCAGCCCAGATTCACGCTGTTGGACGGAATGATCTGCGAGTAGAACGACCGGCCGACGGCCGAGGCGAACGTTGCCGCATCCTTGCGCAGGTAAGAGTCCGGATCGTCACACAGTGTGGCGAACATCGCGGTGAAGTCGTTTCCCGGCACATCGGTATGGGCCACCAGGATCGAATGGTCGGCCCGAGTACGCTTGCGCAGCACCGAGACCGCGGCACACACCGGCAGTAGGGAATTGTGCCCTGTCGACGCGCCGTAGTCGGCGATGACGATGGGTTGCGGCGGTGTCGGCAGCGGCACCTCGGCGGCCGCTTCCTCGAAGAGCGCGATCGCGGGCCGCAGACCTGCGGCCTGCAGTCGCGAACTCGCCGTGTAGGACTCGCTCTCCAACGGTTGGGGCCGCACGACGATGCTTGACTCAGGCATCGTGACCTCCGGGGTGTGCGGGCTGACGTTCACCTGCGACGGTAGTCCTCGCACCGGCCGGGCGCCGCCGTCCTTGTGACAAAATTCGCCCATGACGCTCGCGCCGCGTATCGCCATCGGAGCTTCGGTCCTGACGCTGGTCGCCGCGATCATCGGCTTCGTCGTCGTGATCATCCTGAATGCGTTCGTGCTCGACGAGTACGACGCCTACGGCGAGGTCGCGATCCCGGGCGCTGGCACGGTCGAACTGCCTGAGGGCGAGGTGACGATCAGCTTTCACACGTTGATCACGGGTCGTCCCTCCGGCGGAGGGCTGCCGGTGCCGGATCTGCAGCTGTCGATCACCCCGCCCGAAGGCGCCCCGGATCCGCGGTTGGCCGAGAGCTTCGGCAGCACAACGACAGTCAACAACGACGCTCGCGTTCAGGTGTGGCAGGCACAGGTCTACGAGGCGGGCACCTACGGGATCGTCGCCGACGGCGAGGTCGGCGGCTACATCCAGCCGAGGTTGGCGTTCGGCAAGGACGGCTCGATGTACTGGCTGCTGTGGGTGTTCGGTGGGCTGTTCGGGATAGGCCTGCTGGAGTTGACCGCGTCGTTGATGTGGGCGGGCAGGGCAGGCAAGAAGACCAGGCCGCTCACGCCGCAGGAGCTGTCCACCCTCGACACGCCGACGTGGGCGCCGTCGCCGACAGTCAGCTATCCGCCGAGCGACCAGGGCGTGCGGCTCGAGCAGTTGAAGACGCTTGCGGCGCTGCGAGACTCCGGCGCGCTCACCAATGACGAGTTCGAAGCGGAGAAACGCCGCATCCTCGAATGGGGCCACAGCGGCAGCTAGGGGACTAGGACCCGCGAGCGACCCATTCGTCGTAGTGCACGATTTCGTCGCCGACGGTCGTCGTGTCCCCGTGGCCGGTGTAGACGATGGTCTCGCCCGGCAACTTGCCGAGTCGACCTGAGATCGACTCCAGAATCGTCGGGAAATCCGAGTATGAGCGACCCGTCGCGCCGGGGCCACCCTGGAACAACGTGTCGCCGCTGAACACCGCATTGAGGTCGGGCGCGTGCCAGCACACCGATCCCGGCGAGTGGCCCGGCGTATGCAGCGCGCGCAACTCGATGCCGCCGACACGGAGGGAGTCGCCGTCGCTGACAGCGCGGAAGTCCTTCTCGGGATGCGTCATCCGCCAGAGGACCTCGTCGGCTGAATGCATCAGTACGGGCGCGTCGAGCGCCTTACCCAGTTCGGGAGCCACCGTCACATGGTCGTTGTGGCCGTGGGTGCACACCACCGCCACCACGTGGCGACCGCCGACGGACATCACGATCGGGCCGGCGTCATGGGCCGCGTCGAACACGACGACCTCCGAGTCGTCGCCGACGACCCAGATGTTGTTGTCGACTTCCCAACTGCCACCGTCGAGTTCGAAGGTGCCGTGGGTGACGACGCGCTCGATGGGGTTGCTCACAGGACCACCACCGATCGCAGCACCTCGCCGTTGTGCATCTTGTGGAACGCCTCCTCGATGCCATCGAGTCCGATGCGTTCGGACACGAATTTCTCCAGCGGAAGCCGACCCTGCAGATAGAGGCTGATCAGGGTGGGGAAGTCCCGTTCGGGCAGACAGTCGCCGTACCACGACGACTTCAGTGACCCGCCACGCGAGAAGAAGTCGATCAGGGGCATCTCGAGCGTCATGTCCGGCGTTGGAACACCTACCAGCACAACGGTTCCCGCGAGATCACGTGCGTAGAAGGCCTGCTTCCAGGTCTCCGGTCTGCCCACCGCGTCAATCACCACGTCGGCGCCGTTTCCGTCGGTGAGGTCGGCAATGGTCTCCACCGGATCGAGCTCACGGGCATTGATGGTGTGGGTGGCGCCGAAGTCGCGGGCCCAGTCCAGCTTCTTGTCATCGGTGTCGACGGCGATGATGCGCTTGGCGCCGACCAGTCGAGCACCCGCGATGGCCGCGTCACCGACTCCGCCGCAGCCGATCACCGCGACCGTGTCATCGCGGTTGATGCCGCCGGTGTTGATCGCTGCGCCGATGCCCGCCATCACGCCACACCCCAGCAGCCCGGCGACCGCGGGGTCCGCAGCCGGATCGACCTTGGTGCACTGCCCCTCGTGGACCAGCGTCTTGTCCGCGAACGCGCCGATGCCCAGTGCCGCGGTCAGCTCGGTCCCGTCGGTCAGCGACATCGGCTGCGCGGCGTTGAAGGTGTCGAAGCACAGGTGCGGCCTGCCGCGCTTACAGGCCCGGCACTGGCCGCAGACCGCGCGCCAGTTGAGGATCACGAAGTCACCGGGCTCGACGTTGGTCACGCCCGACCCCACCGATTCCACTGTGCCCGCGGCCTCATGGCCGAGCAGGAACGGGAATTCGTCGTTGATGCCGCCCTCCCGGTATGTCAGGTCGGTATGGCACACCCCGCACGCGATGACGTCGACCACCACTTCGCCCGGCCCCGGATCGGGGATGACGACGTCCACCACCTCGACCGGCTCACCCTTCTTTCGGGAGATCACACCGCGCACCGTTTGACTCATGCGTACAACCTAATAGCTCAAATGCGCGAAGATTGAACCGCCCGCGGGGTCGTTTCCGTTGTGTCGACCGAACAAGGGCGCGCAAGACACCGAGGAGTCATCGATGACGACACTGAATGACAGCTCCACGACCGAAACAGGAGAGGAGTTCGCGGCACGCATCGCGGGCGCGGTCGATGCCGCCAGCCTCGCTCTTCTGCTGTCGATCGGACACCAAACCACGCTGTTCGACACTCTCGCCGGACTGCCCCCGTCCACCAGCGGCCAGATCGCCGACGCGGCGGGACTCGACGAGCGTTACGTGCGGGAGTGGCTGGGAGGCGTCGCATCGGCCCGAGTCGTCGACTACGACGCGGCCACACGGACATATGCACTGCCTGCCCATCGCGCGGCGGTGCTGACCCGCGCCGCCGGACCCGACAACCTCGCCCGCGTCGCACAGTTCATCTCGTTGCTCGGCGAGGTCGAGCAGAAGATCATCGGCTGCTTCGTTCGCGGTGGCGGCCTGGCGTACAGCGAGTATCCGCGCTTCCACACGCTGATGGCCGAGATGAGCGGTGAGGTGTTCGACGCCGCGTTGGTCGACGCGATCCTGCCGATGGCCGACGGGTTGGTCGACCTGCTCCGCGCCGGCGTTGAAGTGGCCGACATCGGTTGCGGCAGTGGCCATGCCGTCAATGTGATGGCCAAAGCGTTCCCGGCCAGCCGGTTCACCGGCATCGACTTCTCGGACGAGGGCCTCGGCGTCGGCCGGGCCGAGGCGGCACAGATGGGTCTGCGCAACGCCGAATTCGTCGCGGCGGACGTCGCGGCCCTCGATGTGGCCGAAACCTACGACGTGGTCACCGTTTTCGACGCGATCCATGATCAGGCGCAGCCGGCGCGGGTGCTGGACAACATTCACCGCATGCTCCGGCCGGGCGGAATTCTGCTGATGGTCGACATCAAGGCGTCGTCGCACCTCGAGGACAACGTCGGTGTCCCGCTGGCGACGTACCTCTATACGGTGTCGACGATGCACTGCATGAGCGTGTCGCTGGGGCTCGACGGCGCCGGGCTCGGCACGTGCTGGGGCCGCCAACTGGCCACCTCGATGCTCGCCGACGCCGGCTTCGCCGACGTGACGGTTCGCGAGGCGGAATCCGACCCGTTCAACAACTACTACATCGCGCGGAAGTAGTGTCGGTGCGCAATGAGCGCGTTGGATGCGGTGGCCGAGTGGCCCGTCGACGCAGTCGCCGCCGCGGTGGTCGGGCCGTCGGGGATTCTGGCCGAACACGGAGATAGCGCTCGCCGCTTCGCGCTGGCGTCGGTCACCAAACTGCTCGCCGCCCGCGCGGTGCAGGTCGCCGTCGAGGAGGGTGCCGTCGAACTCGACACCGAGGCGGGCCCGCCGGGGTCCACGGTGCGGCATCTGCTCGCCCACGCCTCGGGCTACTCGATGCGGTCGGCGAAGACGATGGCCGGGCCTGGCGAACGCCGGGTGTACTCGAACTACGGCTTCGAGGTGTTGGCGACGACACTGGAGCGGGCCTCGGACATCGAGTTCGGGCAGTACCTGACGGAGGCGGTGTGCGAGCCGCTCGCCATGACCGACACCTCGCTGGACGGCGGTGCCTCCGCTGCGGGGTTCGGGGTGACGTCGACGGCGTCCGACCTGGCCGCGTTCGCCGGCGACCTGTTGCGCCCGTCGACGGTGTCGCAGCAGATGCACGAGCAGGCGGTCGAGGTTCAGTTTCCCGGGCTGGCCGGCGTGTTGCCCGGGTTCGGGAGCCAGCGGCCCAACGATTGGGGATTGGGCTTCGAGATCCGCGACGGCAAGTCGCCGCATTGGACCGGGTCGGACAACTCGGGTGAGACGTTCGGGCATTTCGGCCAGTCAGGGACGTTTTTGTGGGTCGATCCGCAGGCCGATCTGGCCTTGGTGGTGCTGACCGACCGCGAATTCGGGGAGTGGGCCTATGAGCCGTGGCCGGCCTTGTCTGACGAAGTCCTGAGAGAATTCGCCGCAGACTAGCGCAACAGCCGCCACACGAGGCACAATAGACACGCACGACACAGCTGTAATTCGGTTTCAAGAGGCCGCTTGGGGAAGACGTCCCTCGTGGAGCCGAAGGAGCAGCAATGCGTGCGTCGAACCAGTTCGCCGAAGCGACGACGGGCGTGGTCTACATCCATGCCTCGCCCGCTGCGGTGTGCCCACATGTCGAGTGGGCGTTGTCGTCGACCCTTCAGTCGAGGGCGAACCTCAAGTGGACCCCACAGCCGGCCATGCCGGGGCAGCTGCGGGCGGTGACCAACTGGCTGGGCCCGGTGGGCACCGGCGCGCAATTGGCGAACGCGTTGCGGTCGTGGACGGTGCTGCGGTTCGAAGTGACCGAGGATCCGAGTGCGGGCGTCGACGGCCACCGCTGGTGTCACACCCCGCAGCTGGGTCTGTGGAGCGGTGCGATGAGCGCCAACGGCGACGTGATGGTCGGCGAGATGCGACTGCGCTCGCTGATGGCCTCGGGCGCCGACATGCTCGCCGCCGAACTGGACTCGGTGCTGGGCACGGCTTGGGACGAGGCGCTGGAGCCGTATCGCGATGGTGGGGACACCGCGGAGGTCAGCTGGCTCAACCGCGGAGTCGGCTGATTTCTTTTCCGCGAGCAGACGCAAAACTGCCCTAAATCAGGGCGAAAAGGGCATGTTTACGTCTGCTCGCGCTAGGGAGCTTGGGGCCGGAGGATCCTCAGCGCGCCGGGGACCGCGGCCACCTCGACCGGCAGCGGGCAGATGTACTCGCCGTCGGCGTAAGCGTTGATTCCGGGGGAGTCGACGGTGATCGTGTGCGCCCGCTCGGTGCGAACCTCGTCGAGATCGACATGCGTGCCCTTGAACACGGTGGGGAACAACCGGATCAACTTCGTGCGCGACGCCGAGGAGACCATCGTGACGTCGAGCATCCCGTCCTTCGGATCGGCGTTCGGGCAGATCAACATGCCGCCGCCGTAGCTGCGGGTGTTACCGAATGCGGCCAGTGTCAGTTCGGTGTCCAGCTCACGTCCGTCAAAGGCCAGGCGGAAGGGCAGAAGCCGCAACTTGGACAGCTCGGCCACCATCGCGAGGTTGTAGCGCATGCGACCGTGCGGCCACCTCATCCGATTGGTCCGGTCGGTGACCAGCGAGTCGAAGCCCGCGGCCATCACCGTGCCGAACCACGTCTGGGCGCCGTCGGCCGCCGTGACCCGGCCCAGGTCCACGGTGTCGACGACGCCGTCGACGATCACGTCGGCCGCGGCGCCAGGATCCCTTGCAGGGATACCGAATTCGCGCGCATGGTCATTGCCCGTGCCTGCCGGGACTATCCCCAGCGGGATCTCTGTGCAGGCAAGCACCTGTAGCGCCAGTGAGATGATGCCGTCGCCCCCGACAACCACCAGCGCGTCCATTCCGCGCTCGAGGGCACCCTCGACGAGTCGGCGCGCATGTTCGGCGTCGGTGCCCGCGATCGCCACCACGTCGACCCCGCGGCGATGCAACTGCGTGACGGCGCGCTCGGCGGCGTGGGGCGCGCTGCCGTGCCCCGACGCCGGATTCGTCAGTACCGTGACCCGGCCAATGGTCATGGAATGAGCTTGCCCGGATTGAGGATTCCTGCCGGATCCAGTGTGGCCTTGACGGCGCGCAGCACCGCCACACCCAGATCGCCGACCTCATCGCGCATCCAGGGCCGATGATCGGCACCCACTGCGTGGTGGTGGGTGATGGTGCCGCCCGTGCGCATCATGGCGTCCGACGCCGCGGCTTTGGCCTTGCGCCACTGCTCGATCGGATTGCCGCGCTGGGCGGAGACGACGGTGAAGTACAACGATGCGCCAGTGGGGTACACATGCGAAATGTGGCACAGCACAAGCGCGGCCGTGCCCGATTCACCCAGCGAATTCGTCAACGCCTCGGTCACCGCGGCCTTGAGCGCCGGGACGTTGGACCAATTCGTGGCGGTCTCCAGCGTCTCGCACAACGCGCCCGCAGACAGCAGCGAATCGCGCAGATAGGGTGCGCCGAAGCGGCCGTGTTCCCAGGCTCGTGCTGGTTCCTCACCCAGCGATGTCCCACCCGCGGCTTGCAGCACCGCCCGGGTCTCGGCATGACGGCTTGCGACATGGGCTTCGGTGCCTTCGAACGCCGTGATCGCCAAACACCCTCCGGTGATCTGCTTTTCGCCGATGTTCTCGGTGGTGGCGAGATTTACTCCGGTCTCGGCTTCGTCGGAGAGCCTGATGACCGTGGGGCCGGTGCCGGTCTGCACGACGGCCCGCAGCGCGTCGGCCCCGGTGGCGAAATCGGGGAAGGACCACGCTTCGTAGCGCGTTGCGGGCGGCACGGGATGGACCCGAACGCGTACCCGGGTGATGATTCCGAATGTGCCCTCCGAGCCGATCAGCAGCTGCCGTAGATCCGGACCGGCTGCCGATTCCGGCGCACGGCCGAGGTCCAGCACACCTGTTGGGGTCACCGCGCGCAGTCCGCGGACCATGTCGTTGAAGCGGCCGTACCCTGCGGAATCCTGGCCGGAGGACCGGGTCGCGGCGAACCCGCCGATCGTCGCGAACTGAAAACTCTGAGGGAAGTGGCCCAGCGAGAAACCGCGCTCGCCGAGCAACCGTTCGGCGTCCGGACCGGTCAGCCCCGCGCCGAGTTCGGCCTCCCCGGACACCTCGTCGATGCTGTGCAGCTCGTCGAGGCGCCGCAGATCCAGCGACACCAGTGCGGGGAAGTCGGCGCGGATGGGGTCGAGCCCGCCGACGACGCTGGTGCCCCCGCCGAACGGCACCACGGCGATGCGATGGTCGGTGCAGTAGCGCAGGATGGCCGCGATCTCGTCCTCGTCACGCGGGAGCAGGACGGCATCCGGTGCGTCCTGCTCGCCGGAATCCCTGCGCCGCAACAGGTCCAACGTGGACTTTCCGCCTGCCCGGAGCAGGCGGCCGAGGTCGTCGACCCGGCAGTAGTCCGCCCCGACGATCGCGGCCAGGCTGTCGCGGTCGGCGTCGGGAAGCCCTGACGGGCGCAACCGGACCTCGTCGGCCCCGAGTTCGGCGGCGGTGGACGTCTCGACCCCGAGCGCCTGTTCGAGCAGGGCGCGGATTCCGTCCGACAGCGGCTTCGCCTGCTCCGGATCGCCCCATGCGTTCCATTTCATCGGGGGTTCGAGCACGGTCTGATGAGCCTCCGGGCGAGTCATGCGTTACAGTATTACACATGTCGTCAATCCGTAACTCAGATGCGACGGTCGAGAAGCGCATCCTCGACGCCGCGGCCGCCTGCATCCTGGCCTTCGGCGTCGAGCGGACGACGATGACGGAGATCGCGCGGCGCGCCCGGGTCAGCAGGCCGACCATTTACCGTCGCTGGCCCGACATCCGCTGGGTGATCGCCGAGTTGCTGACCGTCCGCATCGCCGGCGTGCTCGACGACGTGCCCGACCGCGGTGTCGGTCGAGAGGCGATGGTGGACCGTGTGGTGCTCGTCGCCGAGCATCTGCGGGAGGACGAGATCGTTCAGTCGGTCATCCGCAACGCGCCGAGCCTGGCGATGGTCTACATCGCCGAACGCCTCGGCACCAGCCAGCAGATCCTGATCGACGCGCTGGCCGAGGCCATCAAGGCCGCGCAGGTCGAGGGCAGTGTCCGGCCCGGCGATCCGCATGAGATGGGCGCGATGTGCCTTCTCATCACGCAGTCGACCATCCAGTCGGCGCAGATGGTCGAGATGCTGCTGGACCGCAAGGCGCTCAACGTCGAACTCGCCCGGTCGTTGAACGGTTACCTGGCGCCGTGACGGGCTCGACTGCACTGACAGCGACCCGCCGCACCGCCGACCTCGGCGCGCTGGCCGACGGGCGCACCATCGACGTCGTCGTGATCGGCGGGGGCATCACCGGTGCGGGCATCGCCTTGGATGCCGCGACGCGTGGGCTGAGCGTCGCTCTGGTCGAGAAGCACGACCTGGCCTTCGGCACCAGCCGGTGGAGTTCCAAGCTCGTTCACGGCGGTCTGCGTTACCTGGCGACAGGCAACGTCGGCATCGCCAGGCGCAGCGCCGCCGAACGCGGAATCCTGATGACGCGCAACGCTCCTCACTTGGTCACGGCGATGCCGCAGTTGGTGCCGCTTCTGCCGTCGATGAACACCGCGTCGCGTGCCCTCGTGCGGTTCGGCTTCGCGGCAGGCGACGGACTGCGTCGGCTGGCGGGCACGCCCGCCTCGACGCTGCCACGGTCGCGACGGATCGACGCGCACCGCGCGCAGGAGTTGGCGCCGACCGTCCGCCGCGACGGCCTCGACGGGGCCTACCTCGCCTACGACGGCCAGTTGATCGACGATGCGCGACTGGTCACCGCGGTCGCGCGCACGGCGGCGCAACACGGTGCTCGCATCCTGACCCGCGTCGCGGCGTCGGACGCGACGGGAACGTCAGTGACGTTGACCGACCAGCGCACCGGGGAGTCGTTCGACCTCTCGGCCCGCGCGGTCATCAACGCGACGGGCGTGTGGGCCGGTGAGGTCGACGAGTCGATCACGTTGCGGCCGAGCCGCGGCACACATCTCGTCTTCGACGCCGCAGCGTTCGGCAATCCGACCGCCGCACTGACGATTCCGATCCCGGGGGAGATCAATCGGTTCGTCTTCGCGATGCCCGAACAGCTCGGCCGCGTCTACCTCGGGCTCACCGACGAAGACGCACCGGGGTCGATTCCGGATGTGCCACAGCCGACGTCCGAGGAGATCACCTTCCTGCTCGACACCGTGAACACCGCGCTCGATGCGGCGTTGGGTCCCGAAGACGTGCGGGGCGCGTACGCGGGGCTGCGACCGTTGATCGACGCCGGCGCCGGCCGGACCGCCGACGTGTCGCGCGAACATGCGGTGACGGCGTCGCCCGCCGGCGTGATCAGCGTCATCGGCGGCAAGCTGACCGAGTATCGCTACATGGCCGAAGACGTCCTCGACCGTACCGTGGCGCTGCGCGGGTTGGCGGCCGGCCCCTGCCGGACCCGGAACCTCCCGCTGGTGGGGGCGCCGCCGAATCCCGTTGCCACGCTGCGGTCCTCGGCGGATCTGCCGTCGTCGTTGGTGGCCCGCTTTGGTGCCGAGGCGCCGAATGTGATCGCCACGGCAAGTTGCGAGCGGCCGACTGAACCGGTGGCCGACGGCATCGACGTCATCAGAGCCGAATTCGAGTACGCGGTGACGCACGAAGGCGCACTGACGGCCGATGACATCCTGGATCGCCGTACCCGCATCGGCCTTGTCCACGCCGACCGCCAGCGGGCGGCAGCGGCCGCCGAGGAGATGCTGGCCACGATCGACTAGCGATTTCGGTGCGCAAACCGTCGCTCAGCGAACGTAGGCGCGCCGAAATCGCGAATTACAACGGGATGTTCTTGTGTCGGCCGCGGCGGGCGGGCGCCTCGGCCAGCGCCTGGGTCAGCCTGCTGCGCGTGTGCGCCGGATCGATCTTCTCGTCGACCACACCGATCTCGATCGCCGAATCCACTCCGCCGGCGATCTTCTCGTGCTCGACGGCCAACTGCTCGTGCAGCGCCTCGCGCTCGTCGGCGGGGGCGGCGGCCAGCTTCTTCTTGTGCAGAATGCCGACCGCGGCCTTGGCGCCCATCACCGCGACCTCGGCCTCGGGCCAGGCGAACACCTTGGTGGCGTTCAGCGATCGCGAGTTCATCGCGATGTAGGCACCGCCGTAGATCTTGCGGGTCACCAGCGTGACACGCGGCACCGAGGACTCGCCGAACGCGTGCAGAAGCTTGGCGCCGCGACGAACCACGCCACCCCACTCCTGGTCCACACCGGGCAGGTAGCCGGGCACGTCGACGACGACGACCAGCGGGATGCCGAACGCATCGCATAACCGCACGAAACGTGCTGACTTCTCAGCGCTTTCGGAGTTCAGGCAGCCGCCGAGACGGAGCGGGTTGTTGGCGATCACGCCAACCGTGCGCCCGGCCAGTCGACCGAGGCCGACCACGATGGACGGCGCCCATCGGGACTGGAACTCCTCGAACGGCACGCCCTCGTCGAGCAGAGCCTCGACCAACGGGTGCACGTCGTAAGCGCGCCGAGCCGACTCGGGCAGCAGCGCCTTGAGGTCGGTGTCACCGGCTTCAGCCTTGCTGCGGTCGAAATGGCCTTGCTGGCAGAACAACCCGACCAACCGGCGTCCACGCTCGTAAGCGTCGAGTTCGTCGTTGGCGACGATGTGGCACACGCCGGATTTCTTGTGGTGGGCGTCGGGACCGCCGAGGGACACCATGTCGACGTCCTCACCGGTGACGCTGCGGACCACGTCGGGGCCGGTGACGAAAACCTTGCTGTCCGGTGCCATCACGATCACGTCGGTCAGCGCCGGACCGTAGGCGGCACCGCCCGCGGCGAACCCGACCACGACCGAGATCTGCGGGATGTAACCGGACGCGCGGATCATGGCCTCGAAGACCAGGCCGACCGCGTGCAGCGCCTTGACGCCTTCGGCCAACCGCGCACCGCCGGAGTGCCAGATGCCGACGATCGGGCTCTGCTCCTCGATGGCCTGGTCGTAGGCGTTGACGATGTGCGCGCAGCCCTCCACGCCCATGGCGCCACCCATCACGGTGCCGTCGGTGCAGAACGCGATGGTGCGCACGCCGTTGACGGTGCCCGCCGCGGCCAGCACGCCCGAGCGGCCGCGCTCGTGCAGCAGTTCGACACTGTTGTCGTCGAAGAACGAGGATAGGCGCAGCATCGGATCGCGGGGGTCCAGCGATTCGGCGGCGGCCTCGGGGGCCATGATCGTCACGGGTGAACCTCCTGTAGCGCCGGGATTGGCGGGGATGTCAGTACTTGCCGAACGCGAGCGCGACGTTGTGCCCACCGAATCCGAACGAGTTGTTGATCGCGTATTGATAGTTGCCGGGTCGCGGCGAGCCGGCAACGACGTCGAGGTCGATCTCCGGGTCCAGGTTCTTCAAATTCAGGGTCGGCGGGATCACGCCCTCGCGCAGCGCCAGCACGGTGAGGATGGACTCGACCGCACCGACCGCGCCGACCGAGTGGCCCAGCGCGCCCTTGGGGGCGTAAACCGCAGGCTTGTGGCCGCCCATCGCGTTGTTGATCGCCTTGCCCTCGGCCACGTCGCCGACGCTGGTGCCGGTGGCGTGCGCGTTGACGTGGTCGATGTCGCTCGGTTGCAACCCGGCGAGCTCGATGGCCCGCGACATCGCGTGCCCGGCCTGCTCGCCGTTGGGGTCGGGGGCCACGATGTGGTAGCCGTCCGACGTGATGCTGGCGCCCATGACGCGGGCGAGAATCTCGGCGCCGCGGGCCTTCGCGTGCTCCTCGGTCTCGATGACCATCAGGGCGCCGCCCTCGCCGAACACGAACCCGTTTCGGTCCTTGTCGAACGGCCGACACGCGCCGGCGGGGTCATCGTTGGTGGTGGACAACACGATTCGCATCTGTGCGAACCCGGCGATCGGCACCGCCTCGATGCGCGTCTCGACGCCACCGCAAATCGCGACGTCGGCCTCGCCGAGCACGATGTTGCGCCACGCGTGCGCGATGCCCTCCGAGCCCGACGCGCAGGCCGACACCGGGGTGACCACCCCGGCGCGGGCCTTGCGCTCAAGTCCCACCGCGGCAGCCGCCGCGTTGGGCATGTACATCTGCACTGCCAGCGGGGATACCGCACGCAGGCCCTTGGCCCGCATGCCGTCGTAGCTGAAGACGAGTTCCTCGGTCGAGCCCATGCCCGTGCCGATCGACACCATCAGGCGCTTGGGGTCGACCTCGGGCGAACCCGCGTTGTCCCACACCCGCCTGCTCAGCACGGTCGACATCTTCTGCAGGTAAGACAGTCGACGCAGTTCGACCCGCGTCAACTCCGAATCGAAATCCTCGAGCAGGTGCCCCCCGATGCGCACCGGGAGGTCGTATTCCTCGACGAACGGATCCTCGAGCTTGCGGATGCCACTCTGGCCGTCCAGCAACCTCTTCCAGGTTTCGTCAGCACTGGTCGCCAACGCCGTCGTCATGGCGATGCCGGTGACGACGACGTTGGGGAACCCGTTCCCGGTAGCCAACCCTGCCATTACTGCCCGAAATTTCCCTTCGCTCAGTAGCGCCCGAAGGCCAGGGCGACATTGTGTCCACCGAAGCCGAAGGAGTTGTTGATGGCGTACTGGTAGTCGCCATACCGAGGCTCACCCGCAACGACATCGAGATCGATCTCGGGGTCGGGCGTCTCGTAGTTCAGCGTCGGCGGGATGACCCCGTCACGCAGGGCGAGCACGGTGAGTACCGACTCCAGGGCGCCGACGGCACCGATGGAGTGGCCCAGCGCCGACTTCGGCGCATACACCGCGGCATGCTCGACACCTGCCACCCGAATCGCGTTGGCCTCGGCCGTGTCACCGATCGGCGTGGCCGTGGCGTGCGCGTTGACGTGCTGGATGTCCTTGGGGTCGAGCCCCGCGGTCTCCATTGCACGCTTCATGGCCTGACCGGCCCGCAGACCGTTCGGGTCCGGCGCGACCATGTGGTACGCGTCGGAGGTGATGCCCGCGCCCATCAACCGGGCCAACGGCTTGGCGCCGCGGGCCAGGGCGTGCTCCTCGGTTTCGATGATCATGAGCGCACCGGCCTCACCGAACACGAAGCCGTCCCGGTTCTTGTCGAACGGGCGCGACGCGCCTGCCGGATTCTCGTTGTTGGTCGACATCGCGCGCATCATCGAGAACGCCGCAATGGGCAGCGCCTCGATGCCGCCCTCGACGCCACCGCAGACCGCGAAGTCCGCATCACCCATGACGACCTGGCGCCATGCGTGGGCGATGGCCTCTGATCCGGATGAGCACGCCGACACCGGGGTGATGACCCCGGCGCGGGCGCCCAACTCGAGACCTGCGACAGCGGCAGCGCCGTTTGGCATGATCATCTGAACGGCGAGCGGGGACACCTTGCGGGGCCCGCCCTCGTTCATCGCGTCGTACGTCTCGACGATCTTCTCGCCACCGCCGAGACCGGTGCCGATCACCACGGCGAATCGGTCCGGATCGACCTCGGGCTTGCCCGCGGTTTCCCAGAGCCGACCGGCCAGCAGCTTCGACATACGCTGCACGTAGGACATGCGACGCATGTCGATGCGGGTCATGTGGTCGTCGACGTTATCCACGAGATGACCGCCGATTCGCACCTGCAGATCCCACTTGGACACGAACTCGTCCTCGAGGATGCGGATGCCGCTGTCGCCGGCCAGCAGACCCTTCCACGTGCTTTCGATGTCCGCAGCGAGGGCCGTGGTGGCCTCAACAGCGGTCACCACGACGTTGGGAAAACCGCCGTTAGCAGTGGAAGGTCTGCTCATGCGCGGTCGGCTTCGATCTGAGCGCGGATCGCCGCGGCGGCTTCCGGGTTCTCTTCTTCGAGCTTCTGGATGTAGTTGACGACGTCACCGACGGTACGCAGACCGGCGAGGTCCTCGTCGGGGATCTTCACGCCGTACTTGTCCTCGGTCTGCACGGCGATCTCGACCATCGACAGCGAGTCGATGTCCAGGTCGTCGACGAACGACTTCTCCGGGGTGACCTCGGAGGGCTCGATACCGGTGACCTCTTCGATGATCTCAGCGAGACCCGAGATGATTTCGTCCTGACTGGCGGCCACAATGGCTCCTTCTAATTGGGTTGTTATTACTTGGGATTGACGTGCTTATGTGGTTGTTCTGGTCGGGCGGGGCGTTAAAGTTGCGCCAGCCCGTCCAGGTCAGCGGGGGACTTGACGGCGTGCGCCGGTACCCCCCGAAGTTCGCGCTTCGCGATTCCGGCGAGTGTCCCGGCGGGCGGGAACTCGACGATCGCGGTCACGTTGAGCTGACGCATGGTCTCGGTGCACAGATCCCAGCGCACGGGCCGGGTCATCTGGGCGACGAGCTTGCCCATCGCGTCGGCGGCCGAGGCCACCTTCTCGCCGTCAGCGTTCGACAGTAGCGTCGTCGTCGGTTCGGACGGCGTTACACCTTGCGCCGCAGCGGCGTAGCCGTCGAGTGCCGAAGCCATGTAGTGCGTGTGGAACGCCCCTGCGGTGGCGAGCTTGCGCACCCGCGCCTTCGCCGGGGGATCCTCGACCAGCTTGTCCAGCGCTGCGACCGCACCGGCAGCGACGATCTGCCCCGCTGCGTTGCGGTTGGCGGCAACCAGGTCGAGCGCCTCGAGGCGGGCGAGCACATCGCTCTCCTCACCACCGAGCACTGCAGCCATGCCGGTGGGCTCGACGGCGCAGGCCTTGGCCATTTCGGCGCCGCGGGTCGCGGCCAGCTTGACCGCGTCGTCGGCGGAGATGACACCCGCGATCGCGTATGCCGCGATCTCACCGACGGAATGGCCCGCCACCACGGAGTCCTTACCCGCGAGCAGGCCGCGCTTGGTGAGCTCCCCGTGCGCCAGCAGCGTGGCCGCTACGACGAGCGGCTGCGTCACCGCAGTATCGGTGATCTCTTCAGCGGTCGCGGTGGTCCCCAGACGTGCCAGATCCAGTCCACTGATCTCCGACCAGGCGGCCAAGCGCTCGGCAGCACCGGGCAGCTCGAGCCAAGCGGCGAGCATGCCGGGAGTCTGTGAGCCCTGTCCGGGCGCGAGGAGTGCAAGCACGTATTTAAGAGAACACTGTGAAGACGGTTTTGCGCGGTGTAAGAGATTATGAACCTCGTCTTATGTTTTTGTACAGTCTCCACAAAACCGCATGTGATGGGACTCCATTGATACCTCGCCGCGATGTGTGCAGACGGGACTAACCCGCACGATGACGGCTCGCGGCCGGCGAACGGGCCGCGGCGGACGGGTCGGCTCTGGCGTTTGCCGTGCTCGTGTGATGTACCTGACGGCCGAGCCTGCCGACGGTTGCGGCGACGCGAAGTACATACGCGTCACGCGGCACGGTCGGGTCGCGGCCGGTGAAGTCGGCGATCCGCTTGAGGCGGTAGCGGACGGTGTTTGGATGAACGAACAATTTGCGAGCGCAGGCTTCTATGGCCCCGCCGGAGTCCAGATAGGCGTCGAGCGTTTCAGTCAGCGCCGGGCCGGCATCGGCCAGTGGTCGCATCACCTCGAGCTCGAGGGCCGCCGCCGCCGTCGCGTCCCCGAGCAGCGCGCGTTCGGGCAGTAGTTCGCGCGCTGCGACCGGCCGCGGAGCCCCGCTCCACCCTGCGACGGCGTTCATGCCCGAGATCGCCTCGGTGGCGCTGCGGTGAGCCGCCCCCAGCGTCGGCGCGGTCGGCCCGACCACCACGGGCCCGTCAGCGAACACCTGGGCCATGTCGGCGAGGAAGCGGTCGGTGGGCGACAGGACGCCGGACACGATGGCGACCAGCCAGGTGCCGTGCACGTCCGACAGCGCCGCGCGCCCGTTGCGGCTGACGACATCGCGAATGTCGTCGCTGACGAGGTCGATGCGATCGGGTTGCGGCAGGCCGACGATCACGGTGGCGGGCGCGGTGGCGTCCCAGTTCAGTGCGGCGGCCTGCGACTGCAGTTCGGGTCCGGTGTCGCCGCGGACCACCGCATCGACGACGTTGGCCTCCATCCGGGTGTCCCACGCGCCGCGGGCCTCGGCCTGATCGGCGTAAGCGCTGGCGGCAGCGAACGCGAGATCGCGGCTGTAGCGCAGGATCCCGGCCGTCAGCGCGGTCAACTGCTCTTCGGTGCGGGCCAGCAGCGGCACCACTTCCTCGAAGAACTCCATGGTGATGCGGACCATCTCGACCGACTGTCGCAGGGCGATGCGTCGCCGAAGGTCCTGCGGCACGACCTCGAACGCCTGCGCGGTGTACCCGACGTTGCTCTTCGGATCGCGCATCCATTCGACGAAGTTAACCACGGCGGTCTGCACCACCAACTGCACGCTCGAGCGCTGCGATGCTTCGAGTTCGGCGAAGAACGGCAACCGTTGCTCCATGGCGTGCACCGCTTCGGTGGCCAGGCGTCCCGAATACTGCTGCAGCCGGCGCAGCACCGAGTCGGGCACCGTCTCGAGAACTTCGACGGTCGACGCCGGAGGAACGAACCGATTGTCGGCCATCCCTAAAGAGTACGGGACGGCTCTGTCGGAAACCTCCAAGCGGTTACGCGACGCCGGGGTCAGACGTCTGCTCGGGCGCCGCCATCACGTCGTCGATCTCGTACTTGCGCGCCGCCTCGACCGCCACCGACTGGTCGATGTTGCCGTCGCGGGCCAGGCCCTCGAGCACGGCGACCGCCACCGATTCGCCGTCGGTGTTGTAGTACCTGCGCGCGGCGGGCCGGGTGTCGGAGAACCCGAACCCGTCGGTGCCCAGCGTGATGTAGGTGCCAGGGACCCAGGGTCGGATCTGCTCGGGCACGGCCCGCATCCAGTCCGACACCGCGACGACAGGCCCGGCCGCATCGGCGAGCGCCTGCGTCACATAGGGCGTGCCCGCGGGCCGCTCGGGGTGACGCAGCATCTCCTTCTCGATGGACACGCCGTCGCGGTTGAGCTCACCCCAGCTGGTCACCGACCAGACGTCGGCGGCGACGTCCCAGTCGTCGGCCAGCAGTTCGGCCGCCTTCATCGCCGACGGCATCGCCACCCCCGAGGCCAGGATCTGCGCGGTGTTGGCGCGTTTCTCCTTCGCGGGCTGGTAGCGGTACATACCACGCAGCAGGCCTTCCACATCGAGGCCGTCCGGCTCGGCCGGCTGGATGTACGGCTCGTTGTAGATCGTCATGTAGAAGTACACGTTCTCGGGGTTCTCGCCGTACATGCGGTGCAGTCCGCTTTCGATGATGTAGGCGATCTCGTACGCGAAGGCCGGGTCGTACGCGACGACGGCGGGGTTGGTCGCCGCCAGCAGCAGCGAATGCCCGTCGGCGTGCTGCAGACCCTCGCCGACCAGCGTGGTGCGTCCTGCCGTCGCGCCCAGCGCGAAGCCGCGGGCCATCTGGTCGGCTGCCGCCCAGAGCCCGTCGCCGGTGCGCTGGAACCCGAACATCGAATAAAAGATGTAGACCGGGATCATCGGCTCGTTGTGGGTGGCGTATGAGGTGCCCGCCGCGGTGAACGTCGCGGTGGAGCCGGCCTCGTTGATGCCCTCGTGCAGGATCTGGCCGATCTCACTTTCCTTGTACGCCAACATCAATTCGGCGTCGACCGACGTGTAGAGCTGACCGTTGCGGTTGTAGATCTTGAGGCTCGGGAACCACGAGTCCATGCCGAACGTGCGGGCTTCGTCGGGAATGATCGGCACGATCCGCTTGCCGATCTCTTTGTCGCGCAGAAGTTCTTTGAATGTGCGGACGGTGGCCATGGTGGTGGCCACTTCTTGCTTGCCCGAACCTTTCTTCAACACCTTGTAGGTGTCGCGCCCGGGCAGCGTCAACGTCTTGGCCTTGGTCCGACGCTCGGGCAGGAACCCGCCGAGAGCGCGTCGGCGTTCAAGCAGATAGCGGATCTCAGCCGCCTCCGGCCCCGGGTGGTAGTAGGGCGGCAGATACGGGTTGTCCTCGAGTTGTTTGTCGCTGATCGGGATGCGCTGGGCGTCGCGAAAATCCTTGAGGTCCTGCAACGCAAGCTTTTTCATCTGGTGCGTGGCGTTGCGGCCCTCGAAGTGCTTGCCCAGCGTGTAGCCCTTGATGGTCTTGGCCAGGATCACCGTCGGCTGACCCTTGTGTTCGATCGCTGCGCGGTAGGCGGCGTACACCTTGCGGTAATCGTGGCCGCCGCGCTTGAGGTTCCAGATGTCGGTGTCGGACAGGTTCTCGACCAGCGCCTTGGTCCGCGGATCGCGGCCGAAGAAATGGTCGCGGACGTAGCCGCCGTCGTTGGCCTTGTAGGTCTGATAGTCACCGTCGGGCGTGGTGTTCATCAGGTTGACCAGCGCACCGTCGCGGTCGGCGTGCAGCAGCGCGTCCCACTCGCGGCCCCACACCACCTTGATGACGTTCCAGCCGGCGCCGCGGAAGAACGATTCCAACTCCTGGATGATCTTGCCGTTGCCGCGCACCGGTCCGTCGAGGCGCTGCAGGTTGCAGTTGACGACGAACGTCAGGTTGTCCAGTCCTTCGAGCGCGGCGACGTGCGTGAGGCCCCGGCTCTCCGGCTCGTCCATCTCGCCGTCGCCGAGGAAGGCCCACACATGTTGGTTCGAGGTGTCCTTGATGCCGCGGTCGTGCAGATAGTGGTTGAACCGGGCCTGGTAGATGGCGTTCATGGGACCCAGGCCCATCGACACCGTCGGGAACTCCCAGAAGTCCGGCATCAGGCGGGGGTGCGGATAGGACGGCAGCCCGCCGCCGGGGTGGCTGTGTTCCTGGCGGAAACCGTCGAGCTGTTCGGCGGTGAGCCGGCCCTCGAGGAAGGCGCGGGCGTAGATGCCCGGCGAGGCGTGGCCCTGGATGAAGACCTGATCGCCTCCGCCGGGATGGCTCTTGCCGCGGAAGAAGTGGTTGAAGCCGACCTCGTAGAGCGCAGCAGACGACGCGTAGGTCGAAATGTGGCCGCCCACACCGACTCCCGGACGCTGAGCGCGGTGCACCATGATCGCGGCGTTCCATCGGATCCACGCGCGGTAACGCCGCTCGACGTCCTCGTCGCCGGGGAACCATGGCTCGAGTTCGGTCGGAATGGTGTTGACATAATCGGTCGACGTCAACGCGGGGATGGCGACGCGTTGCTCACCGGAGCGTTCAAGCAGCCGCAGCATCAGATAGCGCGCCCGTGCAGGCCCGGAGCGCTCCAGCATGTTGTCGAACGACTCCAGCCATTCACTGGTCTCGTCGGGATCGATGTCTGGCAAATACGACGCGACACCTTCGCGGATGACTCGAACCCGGTCGGGTTCTGCTGCGGTGCCGGAGTTTTGAGCCAGGTCTTGGCGCACGAACTCGGTGGTCAACTTCCGCTCCTTATCAGGCGGTTGAGTGCTGCAGGTGCGGACGCGGTGGGCGCAGAGGTTTTCTGTGCCCGAGCGTGCGCATTTCTCCATCCTTCTCTTTTCCTGCGCCGAATGCATCGTCGGGGGTGACGAGGGCAATGATCCGCCGATCGGCGGGCGAACCGGTAACGTCTCCAGCCGTGCGCAGGGGTCGGCTGGGGCGGAAGCGGCTGCGAGTCGCCGCGCTGGTGGTCGGCAGTCTGGCCGCGGCGGCGATGGTCATCGTGGGCTGCAGCAATGTCACCGAAGGCGCGCCGCAGGTCGACGCGGCCGAGGCGCCGGTGTACCGGGCATCGGTCTCGGCATCCATCGAAGAATCGGAAGCCAGCTCCAGCGCCAAGGAGTCCGAGCGCCAGGAGTCGCTCACCACCGAAGCGATCCACTCTTCCTGCGAATCGCTCAGTTCCAGCAGCGTCGAGGCGATCACCGCGGTCAACGACTACGTCGACGCGTTCAACGCGAGCGCAAGCGATGCGGCCGCCAAGGCGGGGCCGGCGACCGACGCGCTCAACCACAGCGCGGATGAGGTGGCGCGAAGCCTGACGGACCCGTTACCCCCCGAATTGAAGGATGCGATGAACGGTTGGGTCGACGCCGCTCGGGGTGTTGCCACCGCGGTCGCGGGCAATTACGGGCCCGAAGAATTCAACGTCGCGATCACCCGGCTGAACGACACGAAGACCACCGCGCTGAATCTCTGCGACGCCGCATATTGACTAACTTGCCGTCAGGCGTCGGCTCCGGCGCCTCGGCGTGCGACGATAGGGCCCGAACATGTGAGGTGCGCACGGTGCGCCCGAGCTGGCTGAAGGAGGACCGACGGTGGTCGCGGCGGACGACGACGCCCCGAACTACGCCCGCAGACTGGGCATCCAAAAAGATCAGGTTGTGCAGGAGTTGGGCTGGGACGAGGACACCGACGACGACATCCGGGTCGACATCGAAGAGGCGTGCGGCGCCGACCTGCTCGACGAGGACGCCGATGAAGTCATCGACGTGGTGCTGCTCTGGTGGCGTGACGGCGACGGCGACCTTGTCGACACCCTGATGGATGCGATCACTCCGTTGGCCGACGACGGGGTTATCTGGGTGGTCACACCCAAGACGGGAAAGCCCGGGCATGTGCAGCCCGCCGAGATCGCCGAGTCGGCGCCGACGGCGGGGCTGATGCAGACATCCTCGGCCAACCTCGGCGGCTGGATCGCCAGCCGCCTGGTGCAGCCCAAGTCGAAGGCGGCGGGAAGAAGATAGATGAGCGCTGGCGCGAAGAACGGAAGGCCATAGTGCTCGAGGTCGGAACCGAAGCGCCGGATTTCACCCTCAAGGACCAGAACGGGCAGCCGGTCACACTCAGCGACTTCCGCGGGCAGAAGAACGTGCTGATGGTGTTCTTCCCGTTGGCGTTCACGGGTATCTGTCAGGGCGAGCTCGACGAGATCCGGGATCATCTCACCGAATACGAGAACGACGGCACGGTGACGCTGGCGATCTCCGTCGGACCGCCGCCCACCCACAAGGTCTGGGCGACGCAGAGCGGCTTCACGTTCCCGGTGCTGTCCGACTTCTGGCCGCACGGGGAAGTCGCCAAGGCCTACGGCGTGTTCAACGACGACGCCGGGTTCGCCAATCGCGGCACCTTCGTGGTCGACACGTCGGGCGTGATCCGGTTCGCCGAGATGAAGCAGCCGGGCGAGTCGCGCGACCAAGCCGCGTGGACCGGCGCGCTAGCGGCGCTGAAGGCGGGCTGACGGATTTCGTGCCGCGCGTCGTCGGCGTGTAATTTGCCTGGCGAGGGGCGCGTAGCTCAGTGGTAGAGCTCTGGTTTTACACACCAGCGGTCGGCGGTTCGATACCGTCCGCGCCCACCATCGTCGGCGCCGGTCAGGGTGTTTTGAATGGGGATTGCCGAACCCCCGTGGTGCCAAGATTGTGCCAGCGTCGATCGACCGGACCCGACGGCTTGGGGCCACTCCGACGCGTCGCGACCCACGGGTTTGACGAACCACATGGCATGGGTAGGCCGGTCGTCTGTCGGCGCGGAATGTCTCGGCGACCGTCGTGGACGCCAGTAAGCTCGCGGCGTGACCGGCGAACCCCGCCCTGAGCTGCAGCGCGACGCCGAGCGCACCCGCGCCGATCTGCTCGCAGTTGCCACGGAGGTTTTCGCGGAGTCGGGATTCTCGGGCGCTCGGGTCGACGAGATCGCCGAACGCACCCGCACCACCAAGCGGATGATCTACTACTACTTCGGCGGTAAAGAGGGCCTGTACATGGCCGTGCTGGAGAACGCTTACCGGGGGATTCGCGAGGCCGAACAGCGCCTGCAGGTCGACCACGTCGATCCCGTGATCGCGATGCGCAGGTTGGCCGAACTGACCTTCGATCACCACCTCGACCACCAGGCCTTCATTCGCCTGGTGGCGATCGAGAACATCCACCGGGGTGAGTACATCAGCCGTCTCGACTCCCTTCGGAGCCTGGCGCAGCCTGCGACGGCGCTGCTGGATGAACTTCTGGCCCGAGGCCGCGAGCAGGGCGTCTTCCGCACCGGCGTCGAGGCTCTCGACGTGCACCTCTTGATCAGTTCCTACTGCGTCTTCCAGGTCGCCAACCGGTACACCTTTGGTTTCCTCTTTGACGTGGACTTCACCGAGGTCACACAACGAGCCCACCTGCGCCGCATGATCGGCGACATCGTCATCGGTTGGCTGACCTCCATCTGATCTGCGACTCAGCTCACTTGATTTCCTTGACGAGGCGTAGGCCACAATGCTGTACTGAGCTACGAACGTACTAGTTAGTACATTAAGCAAGGACGGTGGAGGGTGGCTCCCAGCGCATATCTGGTCGGTCTCGTCGGCCAGGGAGTCGGTCCGTCCCTGACCCCTGCGCTGCACATGGCCGAGGGCCGTGCCAACAACCTCGACTACGTCTATCGCACCATCGACCTCAACACCGTCGGCCTCGCACCTGAGCGGATCGGGGACATCCTGACGTGGGCGCGCACACTCGGATTCGACGCGCTCAATGTCACGCACCCGTGCAAGCGACTGGTGATTCCGCACCTCGACGCGCTCGACGACGAGGCGGCAGCGCTGGGCGCAGTGAACACCGTGGTCTTCGAGCATGGCCGCACGGTCGGCTTCAACACCGACGCACCGGGATTCCGCATCGGATTCGTGGAAGGTCTGCCCCGCGCCGCGACGTCGAACGTGGTGCTGCTCGGAGCGGGGGGCGCGGGAGCAGCGGTCGGACACGCGCTGCTCGACCTGGGCACCGAGCATCTGACCGTCGTCGACCTCGACGTCGACCGTGCCACCGTCCTGGCCGGTGAACTTGCGGCGCGACATCGCGGCACGCACGTCGATGCGTCGGCGTTCGACAAGCTCTCGATTCTGTTGCCGCACAGCGACGGTGTCGTGCATTGCACACCCACCGGCATGGCCGACCACCCGGGCATCCCGTTCGACGCAGCGCTTCTGCACCCCGGCCTGTGGGTAGCCGACATCGTCTACCGGCCGTTGAACACCGCGCTGCTCACCGCTGCGCGGGCGGCCGGTTGCGCAACGCTCGACGGCGGCTACATGGCCGTGCACCAGGCGAGCACCGCCTTCGAACTCATCACTGGGATCACCCCGAACGCCGAGCGCATGTCACGGCACTTCCGAAGTCTCGCCGAGTAGATCAGCAGGCAAAACCCACTTCAACGAGGAATGCAGGAGAAGCCGATGAGTATCACGAACAGCAATCCGCCAGATGGTGTGCCCGCGGGCGCACCCGAACGGACGCCGAAGAAGGCTGCGCTGGCCAGCTTCATGGGTAGCGCCGTCGAATACTATGACTTCTTCGTATTCGGATTCGTTGCCGCACTGGTCTTTCCGAGGGTCTTCTTTCCCGAGGGCGACGAGACCGTTGCGCTGGCCCAGTCGTTCGCAACGCTCGGTGTCGCCTACATCGCCCGGCCGATCGGCGCCTTTGTGATCGGACACTTCGGTGATCGGATCGGCCGCCGCAACGTACTGATGTTCACGCTGCTTCTCATGGGCGTCTCGACGTTCGCCATCGGATGCCTGCCGACATACGAGTCGGTCGGGGTGCTCGCTCCCATCCTGCTGGTGACATGCCGCCTGCTGCAGGGCTTCTCCGCTGCGGGTGAGCAGGCAGGCGCGAGTTCGCTGACGTTGGAGCACTCACCGGACGACCAGCGTGCCTTCTTCACCTCCTGGACGCTCACCGGCACCCAGGGTGGTCTGATCCTGGCCTCGCTCGTGGTCATACCGATCGTGGCGCTGCCCGACGAGGACCTGTACGCATGGGGTTGGCGAGTTCCGTTCTGGCTCAGTGCCGTCGTAGTGGTGGTCGCCTACTTCATCCGGCGCCGGCTGCACGAGACCCCGGAGTTCGAGGACGCCAAGGCGGCGGGCACGATCGCGCGGATGCCGTTGATGCCGCTGATGCGCAACCACTGGCGTGACGTCATCCGCGTGATCTTCTGCGCGTTCATCGCCGCCGTGTCAACGGTATTCGCCAACCTGGCCATCGCCTACGGCAAGAAGATGGGCCTCGACTCGGACGTGACGTTGTGGCTGGTCGTCGTCGCGAACATCGTTGCGCTGCTTACCCAGCCGCTGTTCGGCAAGCTCGCTGACCGCGTCGGCCGCAAGCCGGTGTACATCTACGGTGCACTGTCGTCGGCCGCGCTCATGCCGTTCTATCTGCTCTCGATGAGCAGTGGCAACAACCTGTTGATGTTCGCACTGGCAATCGCCACTTTCTCGTTCGGCTACGCCGCAGCCAATGCGGTATGGCCGTCGTTCTACGGCGAAATGTTCTCCACCCGAGTCCGTTTCTCGGGGCTGGCCATCGGGACCCAGTTGGGCTTCTTGCTCGCCGGTTTCGCGCCGGCCATCGTCACCGCATTGGGCGGTGTGGAGGAAGGCGGCTGGGTGGTCATCAGCGTCTTCACCGCGGTCGTGTGCCTCATCGCATCGGCAGCGGCGCTGACCGCACGCGAGACCAAGGACGTCCCGACCACGCTATTGGGGGAGAAGTCGCCGGGGTCTGCCGAGACCCTCGTCCGTCACTGAGCGCAAACCGATGACCTTCTCTTCCCTGAGACCGCAGGAGTCCACCGACGTGTACGACACGAAAGCAACTATCGACATCGGTTCCGACAGTGCCACAGCGACCCAGCAGGCGATCAGCGCGGAGATGGCGACGATCGCGTCCGACTACGAGCGCTCGGGGGTCGAGGAGACGCAGCCGCGCCTGGGCTTCCCGCCCTACCGCAGCAGCCTGCTCCGGCACCCGACCAAGGATCCGCACCACGCCGACCCCGAAGGTGTCGAATTGTGGTCGCCGTGCTTCTCCGAACGCGACGTCGACCCGCTCGAAGCCGACCTCACGGTCCAGCACGGCGGCGAACCCATCGGGGAGCGGATGGTGGTGACCGGTCGGGTGGTCGACGGCGCTGGCCGACCCGTCCGTCGCCAACTCGTCGAGATCTGGCAGGCCAATGCGGGCGGCCGGTACATCCACAAGCGCGACCAGCACCCCGCCGCGATCGACCCCAACTTCACGGGCGTCGGCCGCTGTCTGACCGACGACGACGGCACCTACCGGTTCACCACCATCAAGCCGGGACCCTATCCGTGGAAGAACCACCGCAACGCCTGGCGGCCTGCGCACATCCACTTCTCGCTGTTCGGAACGGAATTCACGCAGCGAATGATCACCCAGATGTACTTCCCGAACGATCCGCTGTTCGCCCTGGACCCGATCTATCAGGCCATCACCGACCGCAAGGCGCGTGACCGGCTGGTGGCCACCTACGACCATGACGTCACGACCCACGAGTGGGCCACCGGCTACCGCTGGGACATCGTGCTCGCCGGCACAACGCGGACGCCGATCGAGAGCGAGCACTGATGAGCCCCCTTCTGACCGCCACCCCGGGGCAGACCGTCGGGCCCTTCTTCGGCTACGCCCTGCCGTTCGACCGATGCCACGAATTGGTGCCGTCCGGTTCGCCCAACGCCGTCCAGTTGTGGGGGATCGTCGCCGACGGTGACGGCCGCCCCGTCCCCGACGCACTGCTGGAGATCTGGCAGGCCGACGCCGACGGTGGGGTTCCCAAGGCCTGCGGCTCGCTGCGCCGGGACGGTTTTACCTTCACCGGGTGGGGCCGGGCGAGCACGGGTGACGACGGACGGTACTCCTTCTCCACCGTGATCCCCGGCCCGTCCCGACCCGGAGCCGCTGCGTTCATCCTGGTTACCGTCTTCGCCCGCGGACTACTCAACCGGCTGTTCACCCGCGCCTACGTACCCGGCGAACACCTCAGCGAGGACCCGCTGCTGGCCTCGCTCCCGCCCGACCGCCGAGAGACGCTGATCGCCACTCGCGACGCAGGAGGCTTGCGCTTCGACATCCAATTGCAGGACGCGCCAGGCAAACCGGAGACAGTCTTTCTGCGCTACCCCGGGCACCAGCGGTGACGGATCTGTACTGGCCGGGGGACCACCTCGCGGGCGACCTGATGAGCGATGCCGCCTTCCTCGCTGCGATGGTGGCCGTGGAGCAGGCGTGGCTCGGCATTCTCGTGGACGCGGGCATCGCCCCGCGGGACGCCCTGGCCGACCTGACTGTCTCGGACGGCGACGCGGAGGCCGTCGCCCGCCACGCCGACGTCGACGGTAACCCGGTCAGCGCACTGGTCGCGATCCTCCGGGGCCGATCGGAGCCGTCGACCGCGCGGTGGCTGCACCGCGGTCTGACGAGCCAGGACGTGCTCGACACGGCGGTGATCATCTGCGTGCGTGACGTGCTCATCAGGATCGGCGTCGAGTGCGCCGCCCAGGTCCGGGCGCTCGCCGACCTTGCCGAAAGGCACCGCAGCACACCGGCACTGGCGCGAACGCTCACCCAGGCGGCGCTGCCAAGCACGCTCGGCGCCAAGATCGCCCGCTGGCTCGACGGCGTGCTCGACGCGGCGGAGCCACTGGCCGGCCTGAGGACATCGCTGCCTGTTCAGGTAGGGGGCGCGGTGGGGACCCTCGCGGCGTCTACGGAACTCGCGGGATCGGTCGACGACGCCATTGCTCTGAGCGATGCGCTGGCCGAGCGAGTCCGACTGGCACCCGCGCTGCCCTGGCACACCACGCGGTCCACGATCACCCGGATCGGGGACGCGCTGGTGACCTGTTGCGACGCGTGGGGGCACATCTCGACCGACGTCGCGACGGGCAGCCGCCCAGAAGTCGGTGAACTGTCCGAGGGGAGCGGCGGCGGGTCGTCCACCATGCCGCACAAGAACAATCCGGTGCGCTCGGTGTTGATCCGGCGGGCCGCGATCACCGCTGGCCCGCTCGGCGCCACGCTGCACGCCGCGTCGGCCGCGAGCGTCGACGAACGCTCCGACGGCGCCTGGCACGCGGAGTGGGCCACGCTGCGGACGCTGGCGCGACACACCGTCGTCGCCGCCGCGCACACGTCCGAACTCGTCTCCGGGTTACGGATCGACGATTCCCGCGCCGCCGCCAACCTCGCCGCCGCCGACGGCCTGCTCTCCGAACAACGATCGATGAGCGAATTGACCGGCAGGACAGCGCTTCCCGACTACACGGGCGCGGCTGATCGCTTCGTCGACGCGGTGCTGAGCCGGGCCCGCCGCTTCATCGAGGAGGCCCGGTGACCATTCCCGTTCTCGCCGCGGTCGACTTCGGCGGACCCAGCGACGCACCGCTGATCCTGCTCGGACCGTCCCTGGGGACCTCGGCGGCCACGCTGTGGGGTGGGGTCGCCGACAGGCTCACCGCGCGGGCCCGGCTCATCGGCTGGGACCTCCCCGGCCACGGCCGGAGCGGACCGGCCGACGCGTTCACCATCGCCGACCTCGCCGCCGCGGTACTCGCGCTCGCAGACCGACTTGGTGCCGAGACCTTCCACTACGCGGGCGATTCCGTGGGCGGCGCCGTCGGTCTACAGCTCGCCCTCGACGCCCCCCACCGGGTGAGTAGCGCGACGCTGTTGTGCACCGGTGCGGTGATCGGCACGCCGGACGGGTGGCACGAACGCTCCGCCGCCGTGCGCGCCGGGGGCATCGCGCCGATGGTCGCGGCCGCGCCCGAGCGCTGGTTCGCCCCCGGCTTCGTCGAGCGGCGCCCGGGCGTCGCGGCAGCGCTCCTCGACGGTCTGAGTCACACGGATCCGGAGTGCTACGCGAAAACCTGCGAGGCGCTGGCCGACTTCGACGTCGTGCAACGGCTACCCGAGATCGTCACACCCGTCCTTGCGGTCGCAGGCCGCGACGACGTACCGACCCCGCCGGAGTCGTTGCAGCGCATCGCCTCCGAAGTCACGGACGGCGAGCTCGTCGTACTCGACGGCGTGGGCCACCTCGCGCCGGCGGAGGCGCCCGACCGGGTCGCCGCACTGGTCGCGGAGAACGTCGGGCTGTCGCGGTCAAGCTCCCCCGACACCGTCGATGACATCTACCGGGCCGGCATGGACGTACGCCGCGAGGTGCTCGGCGACGCGCACGTCGACCGGGCCGTGGCCGCCACCACCGACCTGACCTCCGACTTCCAGCGCATGATCACCGAGTACGCCTGGGGCGGCATCTGGACGAGACCCGGTCTTGACCGCCGCAGCCGCTCGATGATCACGTTGACGGCCCTTATCGCGCGCGGCCACCACGAGGAGTTCGCGATGCACCTGCGCGCCGCACGCCGCAACGGCCTGACCAACGACGAGATCAAGGAGCTGATCATGCAGACCGCGATCTACTGCGGCGTCCCGGACGCGAACTCTGCGTTCCGGATCGCCGCCGACGTGCTGTCCGACTACGACGCTAAGGGCGGTGCCCGATGACGCTGATCACCGGTGACGCAGGAGAGGCGGTGGCCGGGATCGCCGATGGGTCGACCGTGCTGGTGGGCGGCTTCGGCATGGCCGGCATGCCCACGGTGCTGATCGACGCGCTCATCGACCACGGCGCCACCGACCTGACCATCGTCAGCAACAACGCGGGCAACGGCGACACCGGACTGGCCGCGCTGCTGGCGGCAGGGAGGGTGCGCCGGATCATCTGTTCATTTCCGCGGCAATCCGATTCCTATGTGTTCGACGAGCTGTACCGCGCGGGCAGGATCGACCTCGAGGTGGTCCCGCAGGGCAACCTCGCCGAACGGATGCGGGCCGCAGGCGCCGGCATCGGCGCGTTCTTCTGTCCTACCGGCTTCGGCACCGACCTCGCGAAGAACAGGGAAACGCGCACGATCGACGGGCGCGACTACGTTCTGGAATATCCGATCCGGGGGAACGTGGCCCTGATCGGCGCCCATCGCAGTGACCGGATGGGCAATCTCGTCTACCGCAAGACGGCACGGAACTTCGGACCGGTCATGGCGACGGCGGCCGACCTCACCATCGTCGAGGTGTCCGCCGTCGTCGAAACCGGCAGCATCGATCCGGAAGTCGTGGTGACACCGTCGATCTACGTCGACCGGGTCCTGGACCTCAGCGCGGCGACCACCTCGGTAACGGAGGCCTCGTGACCATCGCACTCACCGTGTCGAACACCGTCGAGAACGTCGACCGTGGACCACTCGGACGGGACGAGATCGCGCGAGCGGTCGCCGCCGACATCCCACCCGGATCGTTCGTCAACCTGGGGATCGGACAACCCACGAAGGTGTCCGACTACCTGGCCCCCGACAGTGGGATCGTCCTGCACACCGAAAACGGCATGTTGGGCATGGGGCCCGAGGCCGTCGGCGACGAAATCGACCCGGATCTGATCAACGCCGGCAAGACCCCGGTCACCGAACTGCCCGGTGCGGCCTACTTCCACCACGCCGACTCGTTCGCGATGATGCGCGGCGGACACCTCGACGTATGCGTCCTCGGAGCCTTTCAGGTGTCCGAGCACGGCGACCTGGCCAACTGGCACACCGGGGCGCCCGGGGCGATCCCCGCCGTCGGCGGCGCCATGGATCTGGCGATCGGCGCCAAGGACGTCTTCGTGATGATGTCGCTGTTCACCAGGGACGGAACTCCGAAACTGGTGCCGCAGTGCACATATCCGCTCACCGGGCTGGCGTGTGTCAGCAGGGTGTACACCGAACTGGCGACCTTCGCGGTCGGCGCCGACGGGATCCGGGTGATCGCCACTTACGGAGTCTCGTTCGCCGAACTCCAGGAACGTCTCGATCCGACGCTCCGGCGCGTGGAGGAGTAGCCGGTGCCGACCGTCCTCGTGCTGAACGGGCCCAACCTGAACCTGCTGGGCACGCGCGAACCCGTCCACTACGGGTCGCAAACCCTCACCGACGTCGAGGAACTCTGTCGAGAGGTGGGCCACGACGTTGGTGTCGACGTCGACTTCCTGCAGTCCAGCCACGAGGGCGTACTGATCGACAGGATCCACGCCGCAGGCGCCGAACACCGATCCGGATCACTGCTGGGCGCGGTGTTCAATCCCGGCGCGTTCGCCCACACCTCGGTTGCGCTGCACGACGCGATCGTCGCTGTCGAGTTTCCCGTCGTCGAAGTGCACGTCTCGAACATCTATCAGCGGGAGCCCTTCCGGCAGCACTCCTACGTCGCACCAGCAGCCGTCGGCATCGTCATCGGTCTGGGTACGGCTGGTTATCAATGGGCCATCAGGGCCCTTGTCGCGAAAGAAGGCCACTGGCAATGACTCTCACGCCCACCCGCCACGACAAGACCATCGCGACGGTCTGCTTGTCCGGAACGCTGGACGACAAGCTCGTGGCCGCCGCCCATGCCGGTTTCGACGGCATCGAGCTGTTCGAACCCGATCTCGTCTCATCGACGTCCAGTCCGGCAGAGGTCCGGAAGCGGTGTGAGGAACTCGGGCTGGATATCGTCCTGTATCAACCTTTCCGGGACCTCGACAGCACCGACCCCGCGCAGTTCGAACGAAACCTGGTCCGGCTCGACCGCAAGTTCGACGTCATGGCTGAACTCGGCGTCGACCTGATCCTGGTCTGCTCCAACGCGTCCGCGGACGCAGTCGCCGACATGGATGATCTGGCAACGCAATTGCGCGCGGCGGGGGAACTCGCCGAGCGGCGTGGGATGCGAATCGCTTACGAGGCCCTGGCCTGGGGGCGCAGGATCGATCTCTGGCAGCAGTCGTGGGACGCGGTCCGCCGGGCAGACCATGCCGCAGTGGGGCTGTGCCTGGACAGCTTCCACATCCTGTCGAGGTCCTCCACCATCACCGAACTCGGCGAAGTCCCAGGCGACAAGATCTTCTTCCTCCAGCTCGCTGACGCACCGCACAAGGACATGGACGTGTTGCAGTGGAGCAGGCACTACCGGCTGTTCCCGGGTGAGGGAGCCTTCGACCTCGTCGAGTTCACCGCCGCCGTCCTGGGCGCCGGATACCGGGGTCCCCTGTCGCTGGAAGTGTTCAACGACGTCTTCCGCCAGTCAGCGCCAGTGCGAACCGCCATCGACGCGGTGCGCTCTTTGGGCGCACTCGAAGCCGGACTCGACGATGCGCTGCCGCGACAGCGGTTCGAGGCGGCATTCGTCGAAATGAGCGTCACGCCGACCAATCTCGCCTCGGCGGAACATGCACTGTCCGCGCTGGGATTCACGCAGTCCGCGACGCACCGGTCAAAGCGCGTCACGGCATGGACGCAGTCCGATGCGACCATCCTGGTGACCGTCACGACCGATGCGCCCGAGGACGACTCCTCGGCAATCGCCGCCATCGCGTTCGACGCGGAGGACCCCACGGGCTTCGCTGCGTCGGCCGAGGGCCTGAACGTCTCCGCCTTGCCACGTGTGGTCCGGCCGGGGGAGGCCGACCTGCCCGCTGTCGCGGCACCCGACGGCGTGTCGATCTTCTTCGTCTCCACCGCGGGCGACGATCTGGACTGGCGCCGCGACTTCGAGCCCGTGCCGCCGACCGATGTCGCCACCAGCGCGGGCATCACCGGGATCGACCACGTGTCGGTCACCGCGCCTTACGACCGGTACGACGAGTGCGTCCTGTTCTACCGCTCGGTGCTGGGGATGCGTACCGACGAGGTGGCGGAGTATCCCGGGCCCTACGGATTGGTGCGCAGTCATCTGCTCCGCGCGCCGCACCCGTCCGGATTCGGTGTGGCGCTGGATGGTCCGCTGCTGCGGCGCGGCAAGTGGACGCCGGGCGTCCAGACCCCGCAGCACATCGCGTTCCTCACCGACGACATCCTCGGCACCCTGAGCGCGCTGCCGGCGGATGCCCCAGTCCTGCGCATCCCCGACAACTACTACGTCGATCTGCAGGCTCGCCTGGATCTCACCGATGAGTTCGTGAACCGGATCCGGCGGCTGAACGTGCTCTACGACCGCAACGCCGACGGGGAATACCTGCACGCGTACACCACGGTGATCGGGTCCCAGGTCTACTTCGAGATCGTCGAGCGGCGCGGCGACTACCGCGGCCGCCCTCTTGCCGATGCCCCGGTCCGCATGGCCGCTCACGTCGCCGCCCGTCGCGGCATGGCGCGTACGTAAGCTCAACCCGAATTGCTGCTCCGGCCGGTCGGCGGTTCGATACCGTCCGCGCCCACCACCTTCTCCTAGCTCGGCGGAGCGAAGAACTCCAGCGCGATGCCGTCGGGGTCGCGGAACGACAGCCCCGACCCGTATGGCGCGTCGACAATGCCGCCGTGCCCGACCCCGAGACTGTCGAGCCGGGCGACCCACTGCTCGAGCTCTGTTCGGGTGGCGCAGCCGAACCCGACGTGGTCAAGGCCGGCGCGGAACTCGGTGAAATCCTCTGCGCCGACGGCCCGGTCGTGTTGATGAATACCGAACAGCGTGCCGTTGTCGAACTGCCACACGAGATGGCGGAAGCCGGCTTCGGTGTGCTCATCAAGTACCGGGTCGGCGCCGATCAGTTCTCGGTACCACGGGCCACTGACGTTGAGGTCGTGCACGGTGAGAGCCACGTGGTTGAGTGCCGGAAAGGTCATCTGAACTCCTCGAAGTACGCCGGACACACTGGCGGCGGGGCCGGTCCGCCTCACCGTTCATCATCGGCTGTTGCCGCGTCCTTCGGAGAACATTCGTTTTCCGACCTGGAAATCACTTTGGTGGTCTAAGAGTCGAGTGGGTTTGCAGTTCGTCGACACGAAATGCGGTAGCGAGCTGTCCAGCAAACGCGATTTACCCACTTTAGACGTTTTTCTAGGGCATATAACTAACGCTTACGTTAAATTTGCCAAACTTGCAGCTGTTTACTCAAGGCCGCCCGCTGGAGCGCAGCTTCGACGTGAACGCGCAGGTGAAAACGGAGTTTTCGATTCATTTGCGATTGGTGATCAAGATTGCTGGGAACAAGATGAATGTATCGATGAGTCCGGTGCGGGGGCCGGGGAGGGTGTGAATACGAAATGGAGATACTGATGCGGCAAAGAGAACTTGGGCGGCCTGAGCGGCCGCTCATCAAGATCGGTTTAGCTGTGACGGCTTCGGCGCTGATGTCCGCCGGGGCCGTCAGTATGGTGGGGCAACCCGCCGATGTGGTGACGCTGCCGTTTGCTCTCACGGCGGCGGTCAACACCTCGAACACCACGGTCGGTTTCGCCGATTCGGATCTGTACGGAATGACTCACGAGGACATCGACCGCACCCTGGATGAGATGCAGGCGATGGGGGTCAACAACGTCCGCGTTCTGATTCCGTGGGCAGGCATCGAGTTGGCGGACGACTACTACTACTGGGACACCATGGACTACGTCGTCGAAGCGGCCGACAGTCGTGGCATGGGCATCCTCGGGGTGCTGAACTCGACGCCGGCGTGGGCGACCGAACCAGGGATGCCTGCGGTGATCAGCCCGCCGGCCGACACCGCGGAGTATGCGGAGTTCGTCGGGCTGGTGGCCGAACGTTACGCGGGCCAGGTCGGTGCCTACGAGGTCTGGAACGAGCCGAACGCCTACTTCTATTGGGCGCCCGCACCGGATCCGGCCGCTTACACCGAGCTGCTGCAAGCCGCGTACCCGGCGATCAAGGCGGCGGATCCGGACGCGACCGTCGTCGGCGGCGTCGTCGGATGGGTGAACGACGTACCGGGCCTCGCCTACAGTCCGGCGAACTACGTGGAGGGGATGTACGAAGCGGGCGCACAGGGCTATTTCGACGCACTGTCGTACCACCCGTACCACTACACGTTGCCGTTCTCTCAGGGCAGGCCGTATGGCGACATCTCACCGATTCGCCAACTCGAGATCATGCATGACCTGATGGTGGCCAACGGAGACGGCGAAAAGCTAATTTGGACAACCGAATACGGCGAGCCGACGTCGGTTGCCACGGAGGCGCAGCAAGCGGCCTTCATTCAGGACTATCTGACCACGTGGAGCACCTACGACTACACGGGTCCGTCGTTCATCTACACCACGCGCGACCGCAACACCGAGGGCACCACGCCCGACGAGACCCTCGGGGTGCTGCGCGACGACTGGACCTGGAAGCAGGCGGCGTATGTGATCCAGAACTGGACGACGATGCACCCGCAGACGGTGCCGGACGCGGTCACGCTCACGGCCATGACCGCCGATTTGGAAGAGGCGACTGTGGCACCTGCGCCGACGCAGGAGGTCACCACCGCGGGTACTGCGCCGATGACCGTTGCCCCGATGGAGGCGACCGAGGTGCCGACTACCGCATTGGCGGCGCCCACCCCGGTCGAGCCGACCACGGTCGAGCCGACCACGGTCGAGCCGGTCGCGCAGACGCCGGAACTCACCGCAGCGCCGGAGGGCGGCACGGACGAGCCTGCTGCCGAGTCATTGACGGACCCGGTCGAGGAGGCTCCGGCCGAGTCGACGGCTCCGGCCGAGTCGACGGGCACCACGGACACGACAGGGTCGACTGGATCCACCAGTACGACAGGGTCGACCAGT
Source organism: Mycobacterium deserti (assembly GCF_025345615.1). GTDB lineage: Bacteria > Actinomycetota > Actinomycetes > Mycobacteriales > Mycobacteriaceae > Mycobacterium > Mycobacterium deserti. The sequence continues at coordinate 299,428 of NZ_JAODWD010000004.1, read as the reverse complement.
TCGACGGATTCCGGGTCGACCGGCTCAACGGATTCGTCGGGTTCGACGGGCGGCACCGGCGGCAAGAAGGCCGGTGGTAAGAAGGCCGCGTAAATCGAGGGGAGCCACGGCAGGCGGGTCACAGTGACTCGCCTGCCGTGGTGCGCTCGGGGCTGTGAGACGCTGCCGTGGTGTTCACCCCAGCCCGCCGCGCTCGCATCGTCGGAATCGCGGCGGGCTGGCTTGCCGATCGGCTGCTCGGCGACCCCCAGCAGGGTCATCCTGTGGCCGTCTTTGGAAGTGGCGCAGCGGCTTTCGAGCGGCTTACCTATGTCGACAACCGCCGGGCGGGGGTGCTGCACACCGCCACGTTGCTCGGCGCACTCGCGGTCGCCGGACTCGCCGTTGAGCGGGCGACCGCTCGGCGAGGGCACCTGGCGGCAACGGTCGCCAACGCGGTGGCGGTGTTCGTGGCGTTGGGCGGGACGTCGCTGACCCGCACGGGCGACCGGATGGCCGCCCTGATTGCCGTCGGAGACGTCGACGCGGCCCGGGGACTGCTGCCATCGCTGTGCGGACGCGACCCTTCAGTCCTCGATACGGAGGGCCTCACGCGTGCCGCCCTGGAGTCCATCGCCGAGAACACCTCCGACGCCCACGTGGCGCCTCTGCTGTGGGCCGCCCGCGGCGGCATACCCGCGGTGCTCGTCTACCGAGGTGCGAACACCCTGGACGCGATGATCGGCAACCGCTCACCCCGCTACGCCCGATTCGGATGGGCCGCAGCCCGATTCGACGACGCCGCGAACTATGTCGCGGCGCGCGTGACCGCGGTTCTGGTGGCGGTGTGCGCCCCCTTCGTCGGCGGTTCGCCTGCGGGTGCCGTGCGGGCGTGGCGACGCGATGCCGCGCGCCATCCGAGCCCCAACGCCGGGGTGGTTGAGGCCGCCTTCGCCGGCGCTCTGGGGGTGCGCCTCGGCGGGCCGACGCAGTACGCCCACGAACTCGAAATCCGGCCGACCCTGGGCGAAGGCCCGCCGCCACAGATCGCCGACCTCGCGCGGGCCGTGCGGCTGTCCCGCGCAGTACAGACGGCCGCAGTCGGCGTTGCGGTGACGGTCAGCGCCGTCGGCCGTAGCGGTCGGCGAGCTTCGCCTCGGCCGTGACCGGCGCGCCGGGTTCGGCCGCCTCCCGCGCGGCGTTCTCCCGTCGGCGCTGACGCACCTCGGCATACACGAAGTAACCGACCCCGATCGGCGCGAGTATGCCGAACGCGATCCACTGGATTCCGTACGACAGGAACGGCCCGGCCTCGAGGTGCGGCAGGCCGATGACGCCCAACCCCCCGGGCTGATCGTCGATGAGTTGCAGATACGAACCGGTCAGCGGCACCCCGGTCAGCGACGCGATCTGAGCGGTGTTGATGGAGTACACCTGCTGCGCGCCGTCCTGGCGGAACGGCTCCTTGCCCTGCGCGAGCAGTTCCGAGTCGCGCAGCCTGCCGATGACGGTCACCGGCCCGGTGGGCGGCGGGGGAATGGACGGCAGCGAAGATCCCTGCACCGGCCGCACATAGCCACGGTCGACCAATACGGTTGGACCGCCGTCGACGGCGAACGGCACCAGCACCTCGAACGCGGGCTCGCCGTCGATGACCCGCAGCCTCGCGAGCACCTGAGCCTCGGCCAAGTACCGCCCTGTCGCGGTCACCCTGCGCCACTGGTCATCGGGAGCCGACGAATCCTGTTCGGGCAGAAGCGTTGTCACCGGGACGGGATCGGCGTCCAACGAGGAAGCGATCTGAGAGTTCTCCCGAGAGGTCTCGGTGTTCTTGCCGAGTTGCCATGGCGCAAGCACCGTGAAGCACAGATAGGCGAACGCGATCGCCACCACGAACAACGCCAGCCAGGACGGCCGCAGCAGAAAGGCCCAGCGCCGCATCAGCTCGCCATTCCCCGGCTTGCGAGTTGTTCGTCGACCCACTGATGCAGGCCCGGCAACGCCGACTCGATGACGGTGAACACGTCCTCGAAGTCGTCCTGGGTGCCGTAGTAGGGATCCTCGACATCGAGCGGGTGCGCCGCTGAGCGCGGGTCGAACGACCGGAGCATCCGGATCCGCTCGTCCGGCACACCCATGTCGCGCAGGATGCGGACGTGGTTGCGTCCGAGCGCCACGATCAGGTCGGCCGACAAATGGTCGTCGGCGATCTGCGCCGCCCGGTGCGCGGAGGGATAGCCGTGCTCGCGCAGTACGTGGCAGGCCCTGCGGTCGGCCCCGTCGCCGGCGTGCCAACCGCCGGTGCCGGCGCTGGTCACCCGGACCGCGCTCGAGAGCGCTCGCTCGTTGATCTGGTGGGCGAACATCTTCTCCGCCATCGGCGAGCGGCAGATGTTGCCGGAGCAGATGAAGGTGACGTGCAGGGGATCAGACACCGGAGCCGCCCGGCCGGCGACATCAGACACCGAGCACCTCGCGCAGGTCGTCGACGGTCGAGACGTGGGCGAGCGCGGCGGCACCAGTCGGTTCGTCGAAGTCCCCGCTGCCGTATCCCCACGCGACGACGACGGTGTCGATGCCGTGTTCGGCGGCGCCTTCAACGTCGTGCGAGCGATCGCCGACCATCAACACCCGGTCGGGAATCTCGTCCAGTTGTGCCAGCGCGTGCGCCACCACATCGGCCTTGGCGGCGCGCGAGCCGTCGACGCTGGCGCCGGCGATAACATCGAAGTGCTGGTCGAGTCCGAAGTGCGCGAGGATCCGCTGCGCCGTCGGCTCCGCCTTCGAGGTGGCGACGGCCAGGCGAATTCCGGCGGCCCGCAAGTCCTCGAGCAGGCCGGGGATGCCGTCGAACAGCCGGTTGATCGCCCACCCGCGTGTCAGGTAGTCCTCCCGGTAGGCTGCGATCGCCGCGTCGGCCTGGTCGCCGAGGCCCATGTCGCGCAGGGTGTGGTGCATCGGCGGGCCGACGACCATGTTGGCGAGGTCACCATCGGGCACGACCGCGCCGACTGAGCCGAGTGCATGGCGAAAGCTCGACACGATGCCCTGAGCCGAGTCGGTCAGGGTGCCGTCGAGGTCGAAGATCACCAGTTGCGGGCGTGCCGTCACGATCTCATTGTCCCCGACGGCCCACTACTGTCGTGATGTGGCAAGACCTTCCCGCGCGGCCGCGCGCTACCACGGTGATCAGGCCGCGGTACCGGGCATGGTGGACTTCGCCGTCAACGTCCGCGCTGACGAGCCGCCCCGGTGGCTGCTCGAGCGCCTGCGCTGCCGTCTGGCCGACCTCGCGCGGTACCCCAGCGCGGCCGACGAGCGCCGCGCCGTCGCGGCGGTAGCCGAACGCCACGGCCGCGGTGAGGATGAGGTGCTGCTACTGGCCGGGGCGGCCGAGGGATTCTCGCTGTTGGCCGATCTGCGGCCGCGGCTGGCCGCGCTGATCTCGCCGTCTTTCACCGAACCGGAAGCGGCACTGACCGCCGCGGGCGTGCCGGTGACGCACGTCGTGCTGCCTTCGCCGTTTGAGTTGTCCGATCCGTCGGTGCCCGACGAGGCCGACCTTGTCGTCGTGGGCAACCCCACCAACCCGACGTCGGTGCTGCACACCCGCGAACAGATCTTGGCGTTGCGCAGGCCGGGCCGCATCGTGGTGGTCGACGAAGCGTTCAGCGACGGGATTCCCGGCGAGCCCGAGTCGCTCGCGGGTGAGGCGCTACGCGACGTGGTGGTGTTGCGGAGCCTGACCAAGACCTGGGCGCTGGCAGGGCTGCGCGTCGGCTATGCGCTCGGTCCCGCTGACGTACTGCGGCGCCTGTCAGCCCGGCGGCCCCACTGGCCCCTGGGCACCCTGCAACTCGAGGCGATCGCCGCGTGCAGTTCACCCGACGCGGTGGCCGAGGCCGACCGCAGCGCACGCGAGGGAGCCACACTGCGCGCCGGCATGGTGGCGGGGTTGGCTAGCATCGGCGTCGATGTCGTCGACGGATGCGCCCCGTTCGTGCTGTTCTCAGTGGCAGACGCCGAATTGATGCGGAAACATCTGGCTGACAAGGGTATTGCAGTGCGGCGCTGCGATACCTTCGTCGGCTTCGAGGACCAGTACCTGCGCGTTGCAGTGCGCCGGCAATGGCCGGTCCTGGTCGAAGCTATGGCCGAGGTGCTGCAGTGAGCGTTGCGTTGCGCGACATCATCGACGTGCTGGACGCGGCGTACCCGCCCGCGCTGGCTCAGGACTGGGATTCGGTCGGACTGGTCTGCGGTGATCCGGCCGAGACCGTCGACCATGTGACCGTCGCCGTCGACGCCACCGCCGATGTGGTCGCCGAGATTCCCGACGGGGGCCTGCTCGTCGCGCACCACCCGCTGCTGTTGAGGGGGGTGGACACCGTCGCCGCCAACACGGCCAAGGGGGCGTTGCTGCACCGGATGATTAGGACCGGGCGGGCGTTGTTCACCGCGCACACCAATGCCGACGCGGCGGCGCCCGGTGTGTCAGATGCGCTGGCCGACGCGCTGGGCGTGCGGGTCGACGAAGTCCTCGACCCGGTGCGCAGCGGGTCCGACCTCGACAAGTGGATCGTCTTCGTGCCCGTCGAGGATGCGGACGCGTTGCGGGAGGCGATGTTCGGCGCAGGTGCAGGGCACATCGGGGACTATTCGCACTGCAGTTGGAGCGTGACGGGCACCGGCCAGTTCCTCCCACACGACGGCGCGTCACCGGCTATCGGCAGCGTGGGCAGCGTCGAGCGGGTGTCCGAGGACCGCGTCGAGGTGATCGCCCCGTCGCGCCTACGCGGGCATGTGCTCGCCGCGATGCGCTCGGCGCATCCCTACGAGGAGCCGGCGTTCGACATCGTCGCGCTCGAGCCCATTCCCGACAATGTCGGTATCGGGCGCGTGTGTTCGCTGCCGCAGCCGGAGCCGTTGTCGGATTTCGTCGCTCGAGTCCGCACTGCACTGCCGCAGACCTCGTGGGGTGTGCGCGCTGCCGGTGACCCTGACGCACAGGTGTCACGGGTCGCGGTGTGCGGCGGTGCGGGGGACTCTCTGCTCAGCGCGGTGGCGCGCACCGATGTACAGGCCTATGTCACCGCCGATCTGCGCCACCACCCCGCCGACGAGCACCGGCGCGCCTCTGAGGTGGCGCTGATCGATGTCGCGCACTGGGCCAGCGAGTTCCCGTGGTGCGCCCAGGCGGCGCAGGTGCTGCGACGCCGTTTCGGGGACGCGCTGCCGGTTCGGGTGTCGGCGGTACGTACCGATCCGTGGAACGTGGAGAGAACGGAAGCATGAAAGCAGAAGTAGTGCAACAACGTTCGTTGCTCGAGCTGGCTGAGTTGGACGCCCGGCTCAGCCGCGTCGACCACCGGGCCAACCACCTTGCCGAGCAGCCGCGGCTCGAGCAGGTGCAAGCCGCGCATCGCCAGGCCAACGACCGGCTTGCTGCGCTGCAGATCGCGCTGGACGATTTGGACGAGCAGGTGGCGAAATTCGAATCCGAGATCGACGGGGTGCGTCAACGCGAGGAGCGCGACCGGTCATTGCTGGCAGGAGGAGCCGTCGACGCCAAGGCTCTCACCGAGATCCAACATGAGCTGGAGACCCTCGAGCGGAGGCAATCCAGTCTGGAGGACTCGCTGCTGGAAGTCATGCAGCGCCGAGAGGAACTGCAATCCGACCAAGCCAACGAGTTGACGAAGATCGACGAGCTGCAGAGCGAACTCAGCCAGGCGCAGACGGCCTGCGATGCCGAGCGAGTCGAACTGACGCAGCTGCGACACCAATACCTGTCGCGCCGTGACGAACTCATCTCCGCCATGGACGGGCAGCTGATCGCGCTGTACGAGCGGCAGCGGGCTGGTGGCGGCGCGGGCGCCGGAGTACTGCAGGGTAAGCGCTGCGGCGCCTGCCGAATCGAGATCGATCGCGGCGAGCTGGCCAGGATCTCCGCGGCAGCCGAGGACGAGGTGCTGCGCTGTCCTGAATGCGGCGCAATCCTGCTGCGGGTCAAGGGCGGCGCATGAAGGTCATCGTCGAAGCAGACGGAGGCTCACGCGGCAACCCGGGGCCCGCGGGTTTCGGCGCGGTGGTGTGGACCGCGGAGCGCAGCGCCGTACTGGCCGAGAACAAGCAGGCGATCGGCCGTGCCACCAACAACGTCGCGGAGTACAGCGGGCTGATCGCGGGGCTGGAGGAGGCGGCCAAGGTCGGCGCCACTGCGGTCGACGTCTGTATGGACTCCAAGCTGGTGGTGGAACAGATGTCGGGCCGGTGGAAGGTCAAGCATCCCGACATCACGCCGCTGCACCAGAAGGCCACCGCGTTGGCGACGCGGTTCGACCGCGTGACCTACACGTGGATTCCTCGCGCGAAGAACAGCCACGCCGACCGATTGGCCAACGAAGCGATGGATGCCGCCGCCGAACTAGTCACGCCCGCAACCGAATCGACGGCTGTACCCGCGTCGAGTCCGGCGCGGTGGACCGGCGCACAGGGAGCGCCGACCCGGTTCCTTCTGCTGCGCCACGGGCAGACTGAACTTTCCGTCGAGCGCCGGTATTCGGGTCGCGGCAATCCCGCGCTGACCGAACTCGGACGACGACAGGCAGAGGCCGCCGCACAGTACCTGGGGCGCAAGGGTGGCGTCGCGGCGGTCATCAGCTCGCCGCTGCAGCGGGCGTACGACACCGCCCAGGCGGCGGCCAAGGTACTCGGCCTCGACGTCGTCGTCGATTACGACCTGATCGAGACGGATTTCGGCGGGTGGGAAGGGTTGACGTTCAGCGAGGCGGCCGAACGGGATCCGGAGCTGCACAAGCGGTGGCTGCGCGACACCAGGGTGTCCCCGCCGGACGGGGAGAGCTTCGACGCCGCGGCCGAACGCGTGGGGCGGGCCAGATCGCGCATCATCTCCGAGCACCCGGGTGAGACGGTGCTGGTGGTATCGCATGTGACGCCGATCAAGACGCTGCTGCGGGCCGCGCTGGACGCCGGACCCACCATCCTCTATCGGCTGCACCTCGACCTGGCGTCGTTGTCGATCGCCGAGTTCTATCCCGACGGCGCGGCGTCGGTGCGCCTGGTCAATCAGACCGCCTATTTGGACTAGCAGCCATCGTCGTCTGCGGTCAGTACTGATCGGCGACCGTGAACTGTGGACCGACGGCGACGTCGTAGACTCCGCGCTCCGGGTCGCCGGCAATACCGGCGAATGGAGCCTTCGAGCAGCATTTTCACTTAACGGGCCGATGCGCGCTCAACGGTACCGAGCCCAGGACATCGCACTAGTCGTGCAGGTGAAGCCGCTCTCCGTGCGGCCCGAAGATCGTGATGGCCTCGACGGGGCCGTCGACGACGCCGAACCAATGCGGCGTCCAGGTCGAGAACTCTACGGCCTCACCGGGTTTAACGGTGAAATCGCGCTCGCCGAGGATAAGTCTCAACTGTCCGGACAGTACATACATCCAATCCTGTCCTTCGTGCACGGGTAACTCCGCGGGCGGCTTGCGGCGGCGCGCGCTGATCCGGATCTTGAACGCGTGCAGGCCACCTGCCGTCTGCCGGGTCAGCGGCCAGTAGGTGATGGCGTGGTGCGTGTGCGAACCCGCACGCACCCGCGGATCCTCTGCCTCAGGGGCGCGCAGAAGCTCATCGGTGGTGACCGACAATGCGCCGGCGAGGCGGGGGAGATGATCGAGCGCAAGGCGTCGCTTGCCGGACTCCAGTCTGCTCAGAGTCGACACGTCGATGTTCGATCGGCTCGCGACCTCTTCCAGCGTCAGGCCGTACTGCAACCGGAGCTGACGAAGCCGCTTGCGCACCCGCGTGTCCACGTCGTCGTTTGCCTGCATGGCAAAGGAGTTTGCACGAAGTACCCGGGGTTCGGCAAGCTCGACTCATGGAATCGATATGGGACTGCGTCATCGTCGGCGGCGGCGCGGCGGGCTTGAGCGCCGGGCTGGTGCTTGGCCGGGCGCGACGGCGCACGCTGCTGATCGACGGTGGGACACAGAGCAATCTGCCCGCACACGGCATCGGCGGCCTGTTGGGCCACGACGGTCGTCCGCCCGCGGAACTCTATGAGATGGGCCGGCAAGAGCTGGCGGCGTATCCGAGTGTCGAGGTGCGCTCCGGTGAGGTGCGGTCGGGTGAACGGGGCGACGACGTGTTCGTGCTGACACTCGCCGACGGCACGCGCGAGCGCACCCGGCGAGTGCTGTTGGCGACGGGTATGGAATATCGTCCGCCGGCGGTGCCGGGACTGGCCGAGTTGTGGGGTCGCTCGGTGTTCCATTGCCCGTTCTGCCACGGCTGGGAGGTGCGCGATCGGCCGCTGGGCGTGCTCGCCCGCGGAGCGCGCGCGGTGCACTCGGCGTTGCTGCTGGGGGGCTGGAGCGACGACGTCGTGCTGCTTACCGACGGGCCCGCCGAATTGGAGGACGAGGACCGCGCCCGGCTGGCGGCCGCGGGCATCACCGTCGACGAGCGGCAGGTCGCCGAACTTGTCGCGGAGAACGGCGAATTGACGGCTGTGGGATTCACCGACGGCACCTCGCTCGCGCGTACGGGGCTGCTCGTCGCCACCACAATGCATCAGCGATCAGCGCTGGCCGCGCAACTCGGCGCGGAAGTCGGCGATCCGACTCCTGTCGCGCAAGACCCCGTCGCGGTGGACGGGATGTACCGCACGGCCGCACCCGGCGTCTTTGCCGCTGGCGATCTCAGCGTGCAGATGCCGCAGGTGGCCGCGGCGGTGGCTAGCGGATCACTCGCCGCTGCGGCGGTGGTGCAGAGCCTGCTCGCCGACGATCATGGTTTCGCGAATGCTGAAGGGAAACGACATGTCAACGCCTGATGCCAAGGCCCACTGGGAACAACACTACGGAGAACGCGAGCGGGTGTGGAGCGGACGGGTCAATGTGCGCCTCGCGGAGATCGCATCGGCGCTGACGCCCGGCCGGGCCCTTGACCTCGGTTGCGGTGAGGGTGCCGACGCGGTTTGGCTGGCCGAACGGGGCTGGGAAGTTGTCGCTGTCGACATCTCCGAAACGGCGCTGCAACGCGCGCGCTCGGCGGCCGAGGCGCGCGGTGTGAGTGAGCGGATCGACTTCCAGCAGCACGACCTGGCCGAATCGTTCCCGCAGGGCAGCTTCGACCTGGCGAGCGCTCAATTCTTCCATTCCAAGTTGCCGCTCGACCGGCCACGGATTCTGGGGCTTGCGGCACAGGCGATCCGCCCCGGCGGAACGTTGTTGATCGTCGATCACAGCGGACCCCCACCATGGGCCTCAAAGCTCGACCACGAGCACTACTTTCCGAGCGCCGACGAGGTCGTGCAGGGGTTGAATCTCCCTGAGGCGCAATGGGAGCAGGCGCGCACTTCGTCGGTCGAACGGGAAGTGGCACGACCGGACGGTGAGACGGTGACGTGGATCGACAACGTCATCGTCCTGCGCCGGCGGTGACCTTCCAGGCGCGGTACCGGTCTGGCAGACATCGCGCGCACGGCCGGTAACCAGCCACGACGGCGGTGGCTTCGTCAGCGAAGAACACCCGCTGCGCGACGTAGCCCCCGTTGGCGATCGCGCGGCGTGCGGACGCACAGTCCAGGCGCCCGTAGATCTTTGCCGCGCGATGGCCGCCCACTGTGCCTGGTTGGATCGACCAGTAGGCGTTGTGGCGCCCGTCGATGAGCCTGTAGCGCTTCACCGATCACGCCGCGTCGTGGAAGACCAGGCCCAAGGTGAACCTCTCACCCGAGCGCACGGCGGATACGCCGTGGCGCACCGGTGCCGCCGACCAACCCCGCGTCGACCGCACGGGCCGCTCGCGGGTCGTGAACACGAATCCGTGGCCGTGCGGCAGGAGCGTCGCAGTACCGCGGGACTGCGCGCGCGGACGCTGCTCGACCAACAGGAACTCGCCGCCGCTGTGATCGACGCCGGGTTCGCTCAGGTTGATCACTACTTGCAGCGGGAACACCAAGTCGCCGTACAGATCTCGGTGTAGGGCATTCCAGTCGCCCGCGCGGTAGCGGAGCAGGATGGCCGTGGACCGCGACTGACCCGCCGCGTGGCACATGTCCAGCCAGTCGTCGAGGGTGTCTGGCCACGGAGGCACGCGGCCCAACCGGTGCCACCAGTCCCGGGCGATCGGCAGCAGACGCGGATACAGCGCCTGCTTCAGCCCTTCGATCGGTTCGGGGTACGGCGCCTGGAAGTAGCGGTACTCGCCTTCGCCGAAGCGGTAGCGGCGCATGTCGATCGTCGAGCGGAACAGCCCGTCCTCGGCGTACATGTCGCGAACCAGCCCGGCCTCGGCCGAGGTGAGTAGTTGGGGGAGCATGGCGCCGCCGAAGTCGTTGACCTCGGCGGTGATCGCGTCCCAATCGCCCGACTCGACCCGATGTTGCCACTTCGCCGCAGCCATCAGAACAGCCTCGCCGCTGTCCTGTCGGTGGGCTCTTCGAGTTCGAGGAGGAACTGCTTGCGCGCCAGCCCGCCCGCGTATCCCGTGAGGCGCCCGCCGCGACTTACCACCCGATGACAGGGGACGACGATGCTCAGCGGGTTGCGGCCGACAGTCTGTCCCACCTGTTGGGCGGTCGTGCCGTCGGCGAGCGCGGTGGCGAGTGCGCCATAGGTGACGGTGGCGCCGTATTCGATGGTGTTCAGCATCTGCCACACCCGGCGCTGATCTTCGGTGCCGCGCAGGGTGAGCGGAAGGTCGAAGTCGGTACGGCGGCCCGCCAGGTAGTCGGTCACCTGATCGCGTGCAGCGTCGAGGACGTCGTCGCAGTCTGCCTCGACCCGCCTGCCGAGCCCGTCGTGCGCGGGGCGGTACCAGTGTTTGTCGAAGTAGACGCCGGTCAGCGCCCCGTCGTCAGCCACCAGTGTCAGTTCGCCGAGCGCGCTGTCGACCATCGCATGTCGTCTCGTCATGTGCCGTCCTTTCCTCACTGTGTAGACGACGCGACATGCCGCTTCGTGAGATTGGGTCGCGGGCGGTGTCGGACCCATTAGCCATAATCGAACGTATGTTCGAGACCTCTGATTCGGAGTTGATCACCTTCATGGGTGAGGAGGCCCGCGAGGAGGCGGCGGCGGTGGGGCGGCGGTTGGCGTTGGTGGGGGAGTTGTATGCGCGGCGGCATCCGGAGCTGGAGGTGTTGGATTTGCATTGTGCTGATGCGGTGGCTGCGGTGGCTGCCGAGATTTCTCCGGTACACAACATCAGCCATGCCCGGGCAGTCAGCCAGATTCACACCGCGATCACGTTGCGGCATCGGTTGCCGCGGGTGGCTCAGGAGTTGCGGTCCGGGGTGATCGATTACCGGATGGTGGCCACCATCATCGCGCGCACCGAGAACGTCGATGACGTGGTGATCGGCGAGCTTGATGAGGCGATCGCGCAGCATGCGATGAAGTGGATGAAGCTGTCGACCCCGAAGTTGCGCGACCGGATCGATCAGTGGGTGACCAAATTCGATCCGGCCGGGGTGCGGGTCACCCCGCAGGTGGAACAGAGCCGCTACCTGGAGGTGGAGCCGACCCAGGTGGGGATGGCCGGGGTGTCGGGCAATATCCGCGCCGAAGACGGCGCCGCGCTGACTCAGCGGCTGGACGCGTTGGCGGCCACGGTGTGCGAAAAGGATCCGCGCACCACGTCGCAGCGCCGCGCTGATGCGTGCGGGCCGTTGGGGCGCGGGGAGGCCACGCTGGCGTGTCGGTGCGGATCCGATGACTGCCCGGCGGCCGCCGAGCGTGCGGCGTCGGCGACGGCGATCATCCATGTGCTGGCCGAGCAGTCCACCCTCGACGGTTCCAGTGATAACCCGGGCTATCTGCCCGGGTTCGGGATCCTGCCGGCCGAATCGGTGCGGGCACTCGCCACCACCGCCACACTCACGCCGGTCGCCCTGCCCGCACCCGACGCGGCGACTGAGCCGGGGTATCGGCCCAGTGCGGGGTTGGCCGATTTCGTGCGGTGGCGCGATCTGACGTGCCGCTGGCCCGGCTGTGACCGGCCGGTGATGAAATCCGACATCGATCACACGCGGGCTTGGCCCTACGGCCCGACTCATCCGTCGAACACCAAGTGTTACTGCCGCATCCATCATCTGGTCAAGACGTTCTGTCCCGGGTTCGACGACTATCAGCTGCCCAACGGTGATCTGGTGCTGAGCACCCCCAGCGGACACTCCTACCGTCGTGAACCCCACGGCGCCACCCTGTTTCCCGCGCTGTGCCGCAACACCGGCACCCTGGATCTGCCCGACCCGCCACCCCCATCTGGGACCGATCGCTGCGCGATGAGCCCCAAACGCCGACAAACCCGCGAACAAGACCGCCGAGACCGCATCACCACCGAACGCCAACAACGCGCCCAAATCATCGCCGAAGCCCAACGCGAACGCGCCGACCTCAAACGGAACACCGACCCGCCACCGCCCCAGAACAACGACCCACCACCGTTCTGAGGCGCCCCGTCTAACTCGGGTTCAGCTGGGTCAGACGCACACTGTTGCCCGAGGGATCGCGAAATCCCGAATCGATGCCGTAGGGCATCTGATTCGGCGGCTCGGTGAACTCGACGCCGCGCGCCGTCATCTCCTGATACGACTTCTCGATGTCGTCGGTGACCAGGAAAACCGTGCCCGCGAAACCCTTTGCGGTGAGGTCGAGCACCTGCTTGCGGGTCGCCTCGTCCATCACCGGTTCGCCAGGCACCGCCATCAGCACAAGGCTGACGTCGTCATGTCCGCGCGGACCGACTGTGAGCCAACGGAAGTCGCCCATCTCCTCGGGGAACGACACATCTTCACGCACCTCCATACCGACCTTCTCAGTCCAGAACTTCAGTGCCACTTCTTGATCATGGACCCACAGGTGGGCGCTGCCGATTTTCATCATGGCAACGACGCTACGGTCGGTCAGCGGTGCCCGTCTTCTCCCCGTGTGCTGTCTTCACGCGACTGTCGGCACGAGGGCGGGTGTCGCGCTGCAGGATGCAACTGGGCACGCGCGCGTAGATCGCTGCGGGCGGCATGCTGGCCCGGTACGCGGCAGGCGTCTTGCCGTACACCCGGGCGAAGCTGGTGGTGAACGACCCGACGCTGCGTAGTCCGACCATCACGCAGATGTCGGCGACCGAACGGTCGGTGTGGCGCAGCAGTGCGGCGGCGCGTTCGAGCCGTCGGGTCTGCAGGTAGGCGCGCGGCGACTCGCCGAAAGTGCGGGTGAACATCCGGCTGAAGTGCGCACGCGACAGTCCGGCCGCGGCGGCGAGGTCGTCGACCGTGATCGCCTCGGCGTAGCGCGCGTCGACCAGATCCTTGGCCCGCAGCAGATAACGGGCCGGTGGAACGTGGGTCATGCGTTAAGTTTATGGAGCGGATGAGTTGGCTGGGCGGCCGCGGACCTATCGGTTCGAGGAAAGTCCGGACTTCACAGAGCAGGGTGATTGCTAACGGCAATCCGAGGCGACTCGCGGGAAAGTGCCACAGAAAGCAGACCGCCACCTCGCGGTGGTAAGGGTGAAACGGTGCGGTAAGAGCGCACCAGCAGTCCGGGTGACCGGAGTGGCTAGGCAAACCCCACCCGAAGCAAGGCCAAGAAGACCGCACCCGGTGCGGTCGCGCAGGCGCTCGAGGGTTGCTCGCCCGAGCCTGCGGGTAGGCCGCTCGAGGCACCCGGCAACGGTGTGTCCAGATGGATGGTCGCCGCCTCGTCGCCGTGGTGATCCGCGGTGGCGAGGAACAGAATCCGGCTTACAGGCCAACTCATCCGCCCTGCGGGCGCTCAGCGCGCCTTGCGCACCGTCTTGTCGAGTTTCTTGAGCGCGGCGTCGAGCTGTTCTTCTGCGCGGCGTGCCACGTCGTCTTCGAGCCGATACAACAACCCGTACGTGAACGTGTCCTCACCGGCCGCGTGGGCGGCCCACGCCTGCTCGCTCAGGTGGCTGCGGCTGACGACGCTGTCCTGGTGATCGCCCAGCAACGATTGAATGCTCTTCGCCCGATCGGACACCTTGGCCTGCCCCGTCGCCGACGCGGTGTAGCGAAGTTGCTTGGCGCGCTTGCGGATTCGATGCAGCGCCTCGTCGTGGTCGTCATCTGAGGCCGCCGCGGCCTTGGTCGCCTTGCGGATCTTCTTGTACGCGCTGTCGATGGTGACCGGCCCGCGCTCCTCCTCGCCGGGCTGCACCGGGGCCGGCTCGGCGGCCACCAGCCCTTCGAGCGCGTCCAGCAGCCGGAAGTAGCGCTCCGAGCGCATCGCGATCAGTGACCGTCGCAGCCCCGACGCGTAACGCCGTTTCGCTCCTTCGACCAGCCGCTCCCGCACCGGACCGCGCACCAACTCCGGCGGTAGCTCGTCGAGCGCGTGTTCGTAGCGCTCGGCGAGCACCTCCGCGTCGCGCGCCACGCCCAGCACGCCAGCCAACTGGCGCAGCTCGTCGAGGATCCAGGCGTCATCGGAGATCCCGAACGCGCCTTCCGAAGCCTGCAACAGACTGCGGATCTTGCGCGTTGTCACCCGCATTTGGTGCACCGAGTCGTACACGTCCTCTCGGACGGCGCGGTCCCACACCAGCAGCTCGTCGACCTGCTCGGCCACCGCGCGGTGCACCGGGTCGGCGGGACGGTCGGCCGTCGGTTCGGGGTCGGTCTCGAGCACCCGCGCCAATTTGGAACCGCTACTGGCCGGCACCGCCCCTGCGTCGAGCAGGCGGTTCGCCAACCGGTCGAGCAGCTCACTGTCGCCAACGCCGTCCGCCAGCTCCAGCTCCCACTCGCGCCAACGCTGCTCCGGTCCGTCCTCGCCGGCTTGCGCGGTCACCTGGTCATCACAGAACTCGGCTAGCGCGGCGCCGTCGTGCCCGTAGAGCATGTCGACGGTGCGGGTGGTGGAGATGCGCGCCACCGGCGCCAGCGGGCGGTCGCGGACGATTGCCAGCACGAGGTCTCGCAACGCCTCGGGGACCTCGTCGTCCCCGTCGTAGCCGAGTGGGTGCCGCACCTCGGTGCGGGCGTCCGGCCCGGCCGGCAACTTGAGATGCCAACCGGCGTCGGGGCCACCCGTGCGCCTGCGCAGCGTTATGCGATGCGCGGCCAGGTCATGGTTCGGGGTGTCGAAGTAGACCGCGTCGAGTTGTTGCACCGGTGAGCGCTCGACCCGCGCGACTGACGACAGGCCGTCGAACGACGGCGCCACCGTCGCATCGACGACGTCGAACTTCCGCTCGACCTCCAGATACGTCGACTTCGACCGTTCAGCGGATTTACCCATGGTGCCGAAAAGACTGCCATACCGAAGTGAACAACCCGCGGGGGCGGGCGCACTGCGCTGTGAGATCACCGCCACAGCTAAGGTCGGCGATGTGACCGAATACCAGACCATCACGTTCGAAGCGTCGGGGCCCATCACCCGAATCACGCTCAACCGTCCCGATGCGGCAAACGGCATGAATCACACCATGACTCGCGAGCTCGCCGATGCCGCGCGGCGCGCCGACAACGACACGACCAAGGTCGTCGTCCTCACCGGAACGGGACGCTTCTTCTGCGCCGGGGGCGATCTTAAGGAGTTCGCCTCGGCACCGGACCGGGGCGCGCAGATCAAGGCAGTCGCCGACGATCTGCACCGGGCGATATCCAGCTTCGCGCGGATGAACGCGGTGCTGATCACCGCGGTCAACGGCGCAGCCGCCGGGGCGGGCTTCTCCATCGCGGTGACCGGCGATCTGGTCCTCGCAGCCGAATCCGCCTCGTTCACGATGGCCTACACCCGGGTGGGGCTGAGTCCGGACGGCAGCTCGTCGTACTACCTGCCGCGCCTGATCGGCATCACCAGGACCAAGGAACTGATGCTGACCAACCGCACCCTCTCAGCGCAGGACGCGTCGCAGTGGGGTCTGGTCACCGAGGTGGTCCCCGACGCCGCATTGGCCGACCGTGCCAGCAAGCTCGCCGATCAAATGGCCGCCACCGCAGCGGGATCGAACGGCGGCGTCAAGAACCTGCTGCTCGCAACGTTCGGCAACGGCCTCGAGGAGCAGATGGAGCTCGAGAGCCGGCTGATTGCCGAGCGTGCCCGGTCGGCCGACGGCCGTGAGGGCGTCGACGCGTTCCTTGCGAAGCGCAAGGCCGACTTCGCTTAGAAGGAGTGCTCGTCGGCGGGGAACACGCCGCTGGCGACTTCGTCCGCGTATTGCGTTGCGGCACGGTGCAATTCGATACCGACGTCGCCGAACCGCTTGACGAATTTGGCGGTCTTGCCACTGGTGAGGCCGGCCATGTCCTGCCACACGAGCACCTGCGCGTCGCAATTCGGTCCGGCGCCGATGCCGATGGTGGGAATGGTCAGCTTGCCGGTGATCTGCGTCGCCAACTCGGCGGGCACCATCTCCATCACCACCGAGAACGCGCCCGCTTCCTGAACCGCGATCGCGTCGTGCACGGTCTGCTCGGCCGCGTCACCGCGGCCCTGCACGCGGAACCCACCGAGTCCGTTGACGCTCTGCGGCGTGAACCCGATGTGCGCCATGACGGGGATGCCCGCCGCGGTGAGAATGGCGATCTGCTCGGCGACGCGCTCGCCGCCCTCCAGCTTCACCGCGTGCGCGCCCGTCTCCTTCAGGAAGCGGGTCGCTGTGGCCAGGGCCTGCTGCGGGCCGGCCTCGTAGCTGCCGAACGGCAGGTCGGCGACCACCAGCGCGTGTGGTGCGCCGCGGACCACGCCGCGCACCAGCGGAATGAGCTCGTCGATGCTGACGGGCACGGTGGTGTCGTAGCCGTACACCACATTGGCTGCGGAATCACCGACCAGCAGCACCGGGATGCCCGCGTCGTCGAACACCCGGGCGGTGGAGTAGTCGTAGGCCGTCAGCATGGCCCACTTGTGGCCCTCGGCCTTCCATTTCTGCAGGTGAAGCGTGCGGACTTTGGTCCGCGGTGCGGACGATTCGGAAGAGGTCCGCGGTGCGGACGATTCGGAAGAGGTCCGCGGTGCGGACGATTCGGAAGAGGTCCGCGGTGCGGACGATTCGGAAGAGGTCCGCGGTGCGGACGATTCGGAAGAGGTCCGCGGTGCGGACGATTCGGAAGAGGTCCGCGGTGCGGGCTCGGCAGCTCCATAGACAGTCTGCTCAGACATCGTTGTCCCCCAGAGGGTGAGTCGGGTCGAATCCTCGAGGCCGTCACGGTCCCCGGGTTCGTCTGACGTGCACCAGTGTGCCACCTCGACCGACGGTTGTGGAAAGCCGCCTGAGTGGATTTGCTCACAGTCCAGACCGTCGCGCCTAAGCTCGGCGGCATGCAACGGCTCAGCGGACTCGACGCCAGCTTCCTCTACCTCGAAACCCCGGCGCAGCCGTTGCACGTGTGCTCGATTCTCGAGCTCGACACCTCGACCATGCCGGGCGGCTACGCCTTCGACAAGTTCCGAGATCTGCTGTCCGAGCGCATCAAGGCCATGCCGGAGTTCCGCGAGAAGCTGGCCGACAACCGGTTCAACCTCGATCACCCGGTGTGGGTGGACGACAAGGACTTCGACGTCGACCGCCACCTGCATCGCATCGGCTTGCCTGCCCCCGGCGGACGACGCGAGCTCGCGGAGATCTGCGGCCACATCGCCTCGCTGCCGCTGGACCGCACCCGCCCGCTGTGGGAGAAGTGGGTGATCGAGAGCGTCGACGGCACCGATCCACGTGAGGGAGGCCGCCTGGTGGTCCTGACGAAGGTGCACCACGCCGGTGTCGACGGGGTCAGCGGTGCCAACCTGATGTCGCAGTTGTGCAGCACCGAACCCGACGCCCCGCCGCCCGAACCCGTCGCCGGGCCGGGTGACGCCAACGCGATCGAGATCGCGCTCACCGGTGCATTTCGGTTCGCCACCCGGCCGCTGAGGCTGGTCAACGCGCTGCCGGTGACGGTGTCCAGCGTGCTCGACACCGTCAAACGCGCCCGCGAGGGCCTGACGATGGCGTCGCCGTTCGCCGCTCCCAAGACGGCGTTCAACACCAACGTCACCGGCCACCGCAACGTCGCCTTCGCCCAACTGGACCTCGAAGACGTCAAGAAGGTGAAGAACCACTTCGGCGTAAAGCTCAACGATGTGGTGATGGCGCTGGTGTCCGGCGTGCTGCGCACCTTCCTGCGCAGCCGCGGTGAGTTGCCCGAGAACTCGTTGGTGGCAATGGTTCCCGTTTCGGTGCGCGACGAGTCCGACCGGCCCGGCCGCAACCAGGTTTCCGGGATGTTCGCCCGCCTCGAGACCCACATCGAGGACCCCGCCGAACGCCTCAAGTCGATAGCGGATGCGAATTCAGTTGCCAAGCAACACAGTTCGGCCATCGGAGCGACTCTGCTGCAGGACTGGAGCCAGTTCGCCGCCCCCGCGGTGTTCGGAATCGCGATGCGCGTCTATGCCGCCAGCCGGCTCAGCGGCGCCAAGCCCGTACACAACCTCGTGGTCTCCAACGTCCCCGGCCCACAGATGCCGCTGTACTACCTGGGCTGCGAGGTCGAGGCGATGTATCCGCTGGGGCCGATCTTCCACGGCTCGGGCCTGAACATCACCGTGATGTCGCTCAACGGCAAGCTCGACGTCGGCATCGTGTCGTGCCCCGAATTACTGCCTGACCTGTGGGACTTGGCCGACGATTTCCCTGTCGCCCTCGACGAACTGCTCGACGCGACGCGGTAACGGCGCAACCCGCCCCGCCTGCATCGATGCCGGTTCATGGCAGCATGTGGTGCCATGAACCTCAAAGCCGGGGTCCTCGCGACTTTCGCCGCGCTGTCACTTGTTGCCGGCTGCGCCACTGTCGTCGACGGACGCGCCGTCATCGCGGTGCCCCCACCCGGCTCACCGATCCAGTGGGCCACGTGCGAGGCAGCCGCCCCGGCCGACGAGTCCCGGATCGCGCCCGGCGCCGAGTGCGGGATGTTGTCGGTCCCCCTGGACTACGAGAAGCCCGACGGCGACGTCGCGCGGATCGCGATGATCCGGTTCAAGGCGACCGGCGACAAGATCGGGTCGCTGGTCATCAATCCCGGCGGGCCCGGCGAGTCGGGCGTCGAGGCCGCGGCATCGCTGGTCAGCAGGATCCCGCAGTCGGTGCGCGAGCGCTTCGACCTCATCGGCTTCGACCCCCGCGGCGTGGCGAACTCGACTCCGGCGGTGTGGTGCAACTCCGATGCCGACAACGACCGACTGCGCGCCGACCCCCAGGTCGACTACTCACCCGAAGGTGTTGCGCACATCGAGAAGGAGACCAAGGACTTCGTCCAGCGCTGCGTCGACAAGATGGGTGAGGACTTCCTGGCCAACGTCGGGACCGCCAGCGTCGTCAAGGATCTCGAGGCGATGCGGGAGGCGCTCGGCGACGAGAAGCTGACCTACCTCGGCTACTCCTACGGCACCCGGATCGGATCCGGCTATGCCGAGGCCTATCCGGACAGGGTGCGCGCCATGATTCTCGACGGTGCCGTCGATCCCAACGCCGACCCGATCGAGGCCGACATCCGCCAGGCCGCCGCGTTCCAGACGGCGTTCAACGACTACGCGGCCGACTGCGCCGCGACCGACCCGGCCTGTCCGCTGGGCACCGACCCCGCCAAGGCCAACGACGTCTATCACAGCCTGGTCGACCCCCTCGTCGAAAACCCGGTCAAAACCGAAGATCCACGCGGGCTGAGCTACTCCGATGCGATTGTCGGAACGATTCTGCCGCTCTACTCGCCGAACCTGTGGCGGCATCTGACCCAGGGTCTGTCGGAGCTCAAGGAGGGCACCGGCGACACGATGCTTGCATTGGCCGATCTCTACATGGGCCGCGACGAGCAGGGGCACTACAAGAACTCCACCGACGCCCGGGTGGCGATCAACTGCGTGGACCAGCCCGCCGTGACCGACCGCGCGAAGATTGTCGAGGAGGACCGGCGGGTGCGTGAGGTGGCGCCGTTCATGAACTACGGCGAGTTCACCGGGCACGCGCCGCTGGGCACGTGCGCGTTCTGGCCGGTGCCGCCCACCAGCCAACCGCACGAGATCAACGTCGACGGGCTGCCGCCGCTACTGGTGGTGTCGACGACGAACGACCCCGCGACGCCGTACCAAGCCGGTGTCGACCTCGCGAGGCAACTCAAGGGCACCCTGCTGACGTTCGACGGCACCCAGCACACCGTCGTATTTCAGGGCAACCCGTGCGTCGACGACATCGCCGCGCGCTACCTGGTCGACGTGACGGTCCCGCCGCCGGACACCCGGTGCTCCTGACCACTGCCGGCACCGCCGACCTGCCCGACCTGTTGCCCATGGTGCGGGCGTACTGCGACTTCTATCGGCTCTCGCCGTTCGACGAGCGGCTCACCGCGCTGGCACTCGCGCTGATCGCCAGCCCGGCCGAGGGATGCCACACCGCCCCCGACAACCCAAGAGCGCAGCGACTTTACGACGGCATCGGGGCCGCGAACTCGACGCCTGATCACAACCAGGTCACCGTTGTGTTCCGACCGCAGACCGCTGACGGGTGCGCGTGCAACCATGTCAGCCATGTGGCGGGTGGGCTCCTCGACCGCGCTCGCGATCCTTCTGGCATCGGCGGTCGTGGGTCCGACAGCGTCGGCGTCCCCTGAGGGGCAGTCGCTTCAGCGCTACGGGCAGCCGCCCGTATGGGGTAGCTGCGAACAGTTCGTCGCCAAGGCCTCCCCGTCGGCCCGCTGCGGGTTCGTGTCCGTACCGGTCGACTATGCGAATCCCGATGCGGCGCAAGCACAACTGGCCGTCATCAAAGTACCCGCCAGTGGCGACCGAATCGGCGTGCTCGTGGTCAATCCGGGCGGGCCGGGGGCGTCGGCGGTCGACACCGTTGCGGGGATGGGCACGGCGCTCGCCGACACCGAGATCGGCCGCCGCTTCGATCTGATCGGCATCGATCCGCGCGGCGTCGGCCGTTCGACACCGGAGGTGCGCTGCCGCACCGACGCCGAGTTCGACGCATTCCGCCGCGAGCCGCTGGTCGACTACAGCCCCGCGGGTGTCGCGCACATCGAGGACCTGCACCGCGAATTCGCGCAGTTGTGCGTCGATCGGGTGGGCGCAGATTTTCTGGCCAACGTCGGCACCGCCTCCTCGGCCCGCGACATCGACGTCGTGCGGGAGGCCCTCGGCGAACAGCAGATCAACTATCTCGGCTTCTCCTACGGCACCGAATTGGGCGCGGCCTACGCCGAACGCCACCCAGACCGCGTGCGAGCCATGGTGCTCGACGGTGCGGTCGACCCGCTGCTCGACCCGGTCGCGAGCCGGGAACGCCAATTGGCAAGCTTCCAAACGGCTTTCGACGACTACGCGGCCGACTGTGCGCAGTCGCCGGGTTGTCCGCTCGGCACCGACCCGACGCAGTTCGTCAACCGCTACCACCAACTGGTGGATCCGCTGGTCGACAAGCCCGCCCAGACGTCGGACCCGCGCGGGTTGAGCTACCAGGATGCGATCACCGGAACGGTCCACGCGCTGTACTCGCGGCGTTTCTGGACCTACCTGACCAGCGGACTGCTCGGGTTGCAGCGCGGTACCGACGCCGTCGACCTGCTGCTGCTCGCCGACGACTATCTCGAGCGCGACGAGTCGGGCCACTACAGGAATCAGCAGGACGCCTTCGCCGCCATCCGGTGCGTCGACGCGCCGTTCCCGACCGATCCGGCCGCGTGGTCCGCCGCCGACCGCCGCGAGCGCGCCGCCGCGCCGTTCATGTCCTACGGCACCTTCACGGGCTTCGCCCCGCGCGACGGGTGTGCGTTGTGGCCGGTGCCGCCGACGTCGGCGCCGGCACCCGCGTCGTCGCCGGGCCCCGGCAAGGTGGTGGTGGTCTCGACCACCCACGACCCGGCCACGCCGTATCAGGCCGGCGTCGACCTCGCGCGCCAGATGGGCGCCTCGCTGATCACGTTCGACGGGACCCAGCACACCGTGGTGTTCAACGGGGACGCCTGCGTCGACACCGCGGTGGTCGGGTTCCTCGTCGGCTCGGGCGCGCCGCCCGCCGGGCTACGCTGTTGACCGCGCACGCGAGGCGCAGACCCCTTACGGCAGCGGGCGTGTAACACAGAATTAACAGCACGGACCTACGCTGCGGACATGGACCGGCAGAAGGAATTCGTGCTGCGCACGCTGGAGGAACGCGACATCCGCTTCGTCCGGCTGTGGTTCACCGACGTGCTCGGTTACCTCAAATCCGTCGCCATCGCCCCCGCCGAGTTGGAGGGTGCGTTCGAAGAGGGAATCGGGTTCGACGGCTCCGCGATCGAAGGCTTCGCCCGGGTGTCGGAGGCCGACATGGTGGCCCGGCCCGACCCGTCGACATTCCAGGTGCTGCCATGGACCAGCAGTGCCGGCGAGCACCACTCCGCGCGGATGTTCTGCGACATCACGATGCCCGACGGCTCGCCGTCGTGGGCCGACTCGCGGCATGTGCTGCGCCGCCAGTTGTCGAAGGCCAGCGACCTGGGCTTCTCCTGCTACGTCCACCCGGAGATCGAGTTCTTCCTGCTCAAGCCCGGCGACGACGACGTGCCGCCGGTGCCTGCCGACAACGGCGGCTACTTCGACCAGGCTGTGCACGACTCGGCGCCGAACTTCCGCCGCCACGCCATCGACGCGCTCGAGCAGATGGGCATCTCGGTCGAGTTCAGCCACCATGAAGGCGCGCCGGGGCAGCAGGAGATCGACCTGCGCTACGCCGACGCGCTGTCGATGGCCGACAACGTGATGACGTTCCGCTACCTGGTCAAGGAGGTGGCGCTCGGCGACGGGGTGCGCGCGTCGTTCATGCCCAAGCCGTTCGCCGAGCACCCGGGCTCGGCGATGCACACCCACATGAGCCTGTTCGAGGGTGAGACCAACGCATTCCACAGCCCCGACGACGTGCTGCAGCTCTCCGACGTCGCCAAGTCGTTCATCGCGGGCATCCTGGAGCACGCCAACGAGATCAGCGCTGTCACCAACCAGTGGGTGAACTCCTATAAGCGGCTGGTGCACGGCGGCGAGGCACCGACCGCGGCGTCGTGGGGTGCGGCCAACCGCTCGGCGCTGGTGCGGGTTCCGATGTACACCCCGCGCAAGGCCTCCTCGCGCCGCATCGAGGTGCGCAGCCCCGACTCGGCGTGCAATCCGTACTTGACGTTCGCCGTGCTGCTGGCCGCCGGACTGCGCGGAATCGAGAAGAACTACGTGCTCGGGCCGCAGGCCGAGGACAACGTCTGGAACCTGACCCCCGAAGAGCGCAGCGCGATGGGGTACAACGCGCTGCCGGGCAGCCTCGGCGCCGCGCTGGAGCAGATGGAGAACTCCGAGCTCGTCGCAGAAGCGTTGGGGGAGCACGTGTTCGACTACTTCCTGCGCAACAAGCGCGCCGAGTGGGAGAACTACCGCAGCCACGTCACGCCGTTCGAACTCAAGGCCTACTTGTCCCTCTAGGGCCGTGTCGCCCTGACGCAGTGCGCTAACGTCGAGCTGTGGCCAAACCTGCGACGCAGCGCCCGAAGCTGCCCAGGGCAGGCCGGCTCGGGCTCGTCGAACCGACCGCCCCCGCAGACCTGGACCGGCTCGGGTGGAACACCGAAGCCCACGTCGAGCTGCTGTGGTCACTGTCGCGTGCCCCCGACGCCGACGAAGCGCTCAAGGCCATGGTCCGGCTGACCGAGGCGCTGGGCGCCAACTGGGCCCAGCTGCGCGACGCGTTGCTCAAGGACAAGGGTCTGCGCGGCAGGCTGTTCGGGGTGCTGGGGTCGTCGCTGGCGCTCGGCGACCACGTGGTCGCCAACCCGGACAGCTGGCATTTGCTCTCGGGCGACGTGACGCTGCCGTCGGCCGACGAGTTGCGGAGCATGTTCATCGACCTGGCTGAAAAGACAACGGACGCAACGTCGGCGCTGCACCCACTGCGCAGGCTCTACCGTGACCGGCTGCTGGTGCTCGCGGGCCTCGATCTGGCGTCCACGGTGGAGAATGAACCCGTCGTGCCGTTCGTCGATGTCGCCGCGCACCTGTCCGACATCGCCGATGCGGCGCTGGACGCCGCCCTGACTGTCGCGCTGCGACAGGTGGGCGGCGACGCGCCGCGGATCGCAATTATTGCGATGGGCAAATGCGGTGCGCGCGAACTGAATTACGTCAGCGACGTCGACGTCATCTTCGTCACCGACAACGCCGACTCCGTGACTATCCGGGTGGCAGGCGAGATGATGCGCTTCGCCGCCGACGCGTTCTTCGAAGTCGACGCGGCGCTGCGGCCCGAAGGCAAGCACGGCCAGCTGGTGCGGACGTTGGAGTCGCACGTCGCGTACTACCAACGGTGGGCCAAGACGTGGGAGTTCCAGGCGCTGATGAAGGCCAGGCCCGCGGCCGGTGACCTCGAGTTGGGCCGGCAGTATATCGACGCCCTGATGCCGATGGTGTGGACGGCGTCGGAGCGCGAGGACTTCGTCGCCGAGGTTCAGGCGATGCGCCGTCGGGTGGAAGAACTGGTGCCCGCCGACGTGCGGGTGCGTGAGATCAAGCTGGGCACCGGCGGACTGCGCGACGTCGAGTTCGCCGTGCAGCTACTGCAGTTGGTGCACGGGCGCAACGACGAATCGCTGCACGTCGCGTCGACGGTGGATGCGCTGCACGCGCTGGGCGCCGGTGGCTACATCGGCCGAGACGACGCGGCGAACCTGACCGCGTCCTATGAGTTCCTCCGGCTGCTCGAACACCGTCTGCAACTGCAGCGGCTCAAACGCACCCACATGCTGCCCGACGAGGACGACGACGAGGCGATGCGCTGGCTGGCGCGCGCGGCGCACATGCGCCCCGACGGCAGGCACGACGCCCCAGGGGTGCTGCGCGAAGAGCTCAAGCGGCAGAACCTGCGCGTCTCGCGGCTGCACGCGAAGCTGTTCTATCAGCCGCTGCTGGAGTCGGCGGGTCAGCCGGCGATGTTGACGACCAAAGCCGCCGAACGTCAGCTCGCCGCACTGGGCTACGAGGGCCCGTCGAGCGCGCTGACGCACCTGACCGCGTTGACCAGCGCCAGCGGCAGGCGCGGCCGCGTGCAACAAGTGCTGCTGCCCACGCTGCTGGACTGGCTGTCCGACACCCCCGATCCCGACGCGGGCCTGCTGTCCTACCGGCGCATCAGCGAGGAGCTGTCGGAAGCCAGGTGGTACCTGTCGACGCTGCGCGACGAGGGTGCCGTCGCCAAACGGCTGATGCGGGTGCTGGGCACGTCGGCGTACGTACCGGAACTTTTGATGCGCGCACCCGAGGTCATCCAGTCCTATGCCGACGGGCCCGACGGTCCGAAATTGCTCGACGTCGAGCCCGACGGGCTGGCGCGGGCGTTGGTGGCCTCGGCGGGCAGGCACGCGGATCCGTTGCGCGCCATCGCAGCTGCGCGCACCCTGCGCCGGCGGGAGCTGGCCCGCATCGCCTCTGCCGACCTGCTCGGCATGCTCGAGGTCACCGAGGTGTGTCAGGCGTTGACGTCGGTGTGGGTCGCGGTGTTGCAGGCCGCGCTCGATGTGGTGATCCGGGACAACACGCCGGAGTCCGGCGTGCCCGCGCGGATCGCGGTGATCGGCATGGGCCGCCTCGGCGGTGGCGAACTGGGGTACGGCTCGGACGCCGACGTGCTGTTCGTGTGTGAACCGAACGACGGAGTCGACGAGTCGGTCGCGGTGCGGTGGTCGGTGTCGATCGCCGAGAAGATTCGGACACTGTTGGGCACCCCGAGCGCCGACCCGCCGCTGGAGGTCGACGCCAATCTGCGGCCCGAGGGACGCAGCGGGCCGCTGGTGCGCACGCTTGCCTCTTACGAGGCGTACTACACGCGCTACGCCCAGGTCTGGGAGGTGCAGGCGCTGCTGCGCGCCCATCGCGTCGCCGGCGATCTGGACCTGGGCGAGCGATTCTTGAAGATGATCGACAAGACCCGCTATCCGCCGGGCGGGGTGTCGGCCGAGGCTGTGCGGGAGATCCGGCGGATCAAGGCGAGGGTGGACGCCGAGCGCCTGCCACGTGGCGCCGACCCCAACACTCACACCAAACTGGGCCGCGGCGGCCTGGCCGACATCGAATGGACCGTGCAGCTGCTGCAGTTGCGCCACGCGCACGAAGTGCCCGCGCTGCACAACACGTCGACGCTTGCGTCGCTCGACGCCATAGGCGCCGCCGAGCTGATCGCAGAAGGCGACGTCGATCTGCTGCGGCAGGCGTGGCTGACCGCCACCCGGGCCCGCAACGCGCTGGTGCTGGTGCGCGGCAAGCCCATCGACCAGCTGCCGGGACCGGGCCGTCAGCTCAACGCGGTCGCGCTGGCCGCGGGCTGGGACACCGACGACGGTGGCGAGTTCCTTGACAACTACCTACGAGTGACCCGCCGGGCAAAAGCGGTGGTGCGAAAGGTTTTCGGCGCATGAGCATGGATTTCGGGTTCGATGTCATCAGCGCCAAGGAGTACGAGCGCCAGCGCGTGCTCTATGAGCCGTTGACCGCGGCGATCCGCAACCTGATCGATGCGGGCATCCACACCGACGTCGACGAGGCGACGGCCCGTGAGGCTCAGGCCGCCGTCGAGGCGGTGACCGAACTGCTCGCGGGCAAGCGACGGACGGTGACGACGACACTGCGTCACGAGGACACCGGACGCCCGCTGGCGTGGGCGAATCCCGCTGTGGGACTGCGGAATGCGATCGCCCCGCCGATGGTCATCCACCACGAGGACGACGGCCGCGCCTGGAGCGACTTCAGCCTCAGCGGCGCCTACGAAGGACCGCCGGGATGGGTACACGGTGGCATCTGCGCGCTGGTGCTCGACCACATCCTCGGCGAGGCGGCCAGTGACGGCCTGACCAAACCGAAGTTCACCGGCACCATCACGCTGCGTTATCTGCGCGGCACGCCGCTGGGGCCGTTGCGTGCCGAGGCGTACATCGACCGTGTCGAAGGAGTGAAGACGTTCGCGCGCGGCTTCCTGCGCGACGCCGACGGAACGACTGTCGAGGCCGAAGGGGTGTTCATTCAGCCTGTGTGGGCGCGAGACGCCGGATGAAGTTCTATGTCAGCACTGCGTTCCTCGACACCGCAGAAGCGGTTGAAATTGCCAAGGCCGCAGACGATCTCGGGTACGACGGGATGGGCATCCCCGACCATGTCATCAATCTCGAGACGCTGAACACGCCATACCCGTACACCAAGGATGGCAAGAGGCGCTGGGAGGCGTTCACCGACTGGCCCGACCCGTGGGTGATGATCGGAGCCATCGCGCTGGTAACCAGCCGGTTGCGATTCGTGACAACCGTCTATCTGCCCGCGATGCGTGATCCCTACTCGGCCGCGAAATCCATTGGTACGGCAGCGGTTCTGGCGGGTGGGCGCCTCGAGCTCGGCATCGGGGTCGGCTGGTGCGAGGAAGAGTTCACGTTGATGGGGCAACGGTTCGACCGCCGCGGCAAGCGCACCGACGAGATGCTCGAACTGATGAAGGAACTCTGGGAGCCGGGGTGGACCGAGTTCGAGGGGGAGTTCTACGCGACGCCCCGGCTGGAGATGGAGCCGACGCCGCCGCACATCCCGATCTACGTCGGCGGACTGTCCGATATCGCGCTTCGCCGTGCGGCCCGCCACGACGGCTGGATCGGTGACCTCATCACCACCGAGCGTGCGATCGAGCGCGTCGAGAAGCTACGCGGGCTGCGCGCGGAGCGGGGCCTGTCGATGGACGGCTTCGAGGTGCTGACGCCGCTGACCGACGCCTTCACCCCCGAGCACTACGAGCACGCTCAGGCGAGCGGGATCACCGGCATCATCACGATGCCGTGGATGTTCTACGCAGGCCCGCAGGCGTCGCTGGCCGAGAAGATCGACGGTATGCGCAGGTTCCGCAAAGACCTGACCCTCGACTGAGCAAAGGGGCAACTCTAGGGAAACACCCGATTCCTCGACGCCCGCTGACTCGTAGCGTTTGCAAGCAACGCAGTCATCGTGGTCTAGGGGGAATCGGCATGAAGTATTCGATGTACATCGGGCGGGTCGGGGCTTTGGCCGTCGCTCTGGGAATCGGGGCCGCGGTCGCGTCCGGTCCGGGTATCGCATTAGCCGATGACACCGAGTCGAACGGCTCGCCCGCAGGCGCCGAAGCGCCGTCGAGTCCACCCGCTGACCAGCCAGAAAACGCCGCCGAGGGATCCGGCGGCGGGACCGACAACGAAAACAAGGTGACCGACCCGCCCGACATGCAAGTCTCCGGCTCAACGGTGGACACCGGGACGCACGACGACGACACCGTCGTCATCGACGAAGCGGACGCCGGCGGCGACGTCGACGAGGAAACCGAAGACGGGATCGACGAATCCGAGGGCACCGACGTCACCGACGGTCTGGTCGACGGGGACGGAAACGCGACCGATAAGAGCGGCCTGGGCGGGGCTCAAGGCGACGGGTCTGTTGGCGCACCTGCGCCGCCGTCGAACACTGCGAACATTCAGCCACCGGTCATGTCGAACGCCGCGAACACGGGCAATGTTGCGGGTGCGCAGCGGTTGGCCGGCGGGGGAGCCGACGACAACTCCGCTGACATCCCATCGTTCAGCACCACCGCACTCGCCGATCCAACCGTCGAGACCGAGACATTCAGCGTGCATGCGCTCACCCAAGCCGCACCGGCACCTCAGAACCCGATCAGTGCTTTGTTCACGCTGCCCCTTCGCATCGTGAGCGATGTGCTGACATCGATCGCCGGCGGGCCGAACATGCCTCCGGGCGAAAACCCGTTGTTTCTCGGGCTGTTAGCTTTTGTGCGTAGGCAATTCGCGCCCTTCGAGCGCACCTTCTCGAACCAAGCGCCGATCATCACCGGTGCGCTGGTTGACGAGAACGACGACGGCTCGTTCACCGTCACGGTGCGACCTTCCGACGCGAGCGATCCGGACGGCGATGCTCTGACGTTCAGCGCCGGCGACGGAGCCGAGGGCACCGTCGAGAAGACGGGCGCGAACACGTTCAAGTACACGCCGGGTGAGGACTTCGACGGCGATGACGCGTTCACGCTGACCGCCAGCGACCCCGGTGGGCTGTTCGGGTACAACCGTAAGTCCGCAACGGTGACGATCGACATCGTCGCCCCCGACGACGGCGACCCGACGCAGCCGGAAAACCCGCAGCCGCCGGTCCAGAACGAGGACGGCACCGCCGAGGCGGAGTTGCAGTTCGACCCGGACAAGGTGACCAACGTGACCGTTGCGCCGGGCTTCGAACCGAAGTACTGGACGTACCAGGAGACCTACAACGCGGAGACGGGCGAATACGAGGTCGTCCTCACGCCCACGCAGGCGGGCATGCTTCGAGCCTCTCTCGGACTCGACACCACCGACTCGTTGGGTCTCGCGGTCACCACCACCGAGACGCAGACGATTCAGACGTTCGCGCTGCGGTCCGCATCGTTCGCGGCGGCGGCTGAAGAGCCGGATTACACGATCAACCTGCCGGACGTACCCGCCGGCCACTTCGAAGTCCGCGATCCCGTCTTCACCAGTCCTGACGATGCGGCTCCCGAGAAGTCCTATCCGGCCGGCGTCGTGGTCACCGATCGGTACGCCTATGCCCTGAGCTCGCATCTGCTCGCCGGAGGTACCCCCACGCTGTCCGTGATCGGAGCGGATCCGGATAAGGCGGATTACCTGCAGGTGATCGACGAGATTCCGATCGGCGGCACCGCGATGTTGCTCACCCAGTCGGGCGATCGCCTCTACATCGCGTCTGGCAATTCGCTGCAGGTGATCGACATCGACGGCACGGACCCGATCGATGAAGCCGACGACAACGCGCTTCTAGCCCCGATCGATTTTGGCCAACCCGGAGCAGCTGTTCCGATCGCCAGTCCTGACGGCAAGACGCTTTACGTGATCAACCAGCAGGCGCGGAAAATCTTCGTTGTCGACACCGACCCGGCGAACATCACCACTTACCACACGGTCATCGATGAGATCGCCGTGGCTGACAGTCCGACTGTCGTCGACAACGGCGACGGGACGAGAACGGTCAGTGCCCAGTTCCCTCTCAGCGCCGCGTTCAACGCCGACGGGACGCGGATGTACTTGGTTCGTAATGGCCAGGCGTACACGCAGAACACCACGACCTTCGCGATCTCCGATTTCAGATACTCCGGCGAGATCGTCACGATCGATACGACGACCAATGAAGTGGTCGGCACCCCGCTTCCGCTCGACGGCGATTACGGCTACTTCGCGTCGAGCGACGGGAAGTACCTCTACGTTCCGGCGCTGACGATGAACGGCTTCGACCCGACACAGGACACCGATATCTCGCAGGTCACCGGTTCGGTCAACGTGGTCGACGTGCAGGACCCCGACAACCCCGTCATCGTCGCCAATCTGCCGACCGGAAACCTGCCGGTGAACGTCGCATTCAGCCCTGATAAGAGCCTCGCCTACGTCGTGGACGCCGGCACGGGCACCATCTGGGTGATCGACACCGTCAACCAGGAAGTGCTCGATATCGACCCCAATACGGTAGAAGTCGATGGCCTCGTCTTCGACACCGAGCCGTCCGCGACGCTGGGGCAGGTCTTCAACGTGATCGCGGCCAGCCCGAACGGCAGTCGACTGTTCGTCACCAACTTCAGCAAGGGGACGGTCGTCCCGCTCGAGTTCGTGCTCGACGACGTGGTGTAGCGCTAACCCCATCGACTGATGACGTCGCCCACCGGCTGATTGCTGGCCAGGGCGGCGATCATCAGCACTCGGGCTTGGCTCGCGCGCAGATTCGGCACCATCACCGCCCCTGCCTTCACCATGTCGTCGCCCGGCCCGTACTCGGCGACGACAGGTCCGTTCGGTACCCGGGTGGAGATGGCGAAAGCCACGCCCGCAGGCGCATGCCGACGCACTGCGTCTACGACGCCCTCGCCGGCATTGCCACTTCCCAACGCCTCCAACACGATTCCGCGGGCGCCCGCGGCCACCGCCGCGTCGATGGGCCCCGGCCCGTCGCCGGGATAGGCCGCGACGATGTCGACGCGCGGTGCGCCGGCCGCCGACACGTCGGCCACGAACGGCCGCCGCGCCGGCTGGAGGAATGTGAACGCGTCGCCGCTGACCGTGCCGATCGGCGCTGTGCCGCCGAAGGGCGAGAGCCCGGCGGTGTCCAACTTCCGGGTTCCCAGGGCCTGAAAGACCTTGCCGTCGAACGCGATCAACACCCCTTGATCACGCGCCGCCGGGTTGGCGGCGACCGTCAGGGCGTCGCGCAGGTTCTTCGGTCCGTCCGCGTCAGGGGCGTCGGAACTGCGCTGCGCTCCGGTCAACACGATCGGTGGGCCGCCTTGATAGGTGACGTCGAGCCACATCGCGGTGTCTTCCATCGTGTCGGTGCCGTGGGTGATCACGACGCCGTTGGCGCCGTTGGCCACCGCATTCTTGGCCGCCGCACCTATGGCGTCCCAGTCCGCCGGCGTCAGCTGCGAACTGTCCTTTTTCATCAGGTCCACGACCTCGACGTCGAGGCCCGCCGCGAGTTCGGTGCCGCCCACTGTCGGACGTCGGACGCCGCTGGGGTCGGTGCTAGTCGAGATCGTTCCCCCGGTGGTGATCACGACGAGGCGAGCCGCCTGCGCGGTGGCGGGCGAGACAGAGGGTCCGAACGTTGCCGCGGTGACCGCAATCACCGCGGCAGCGACGAGGATTGGATTGCGCATCGCTGCGCTATCGCCGGAAGCGGCTGAGCAGTCCGCCCCGCCGGACGGGCTGGCCGGTCGCATAACCGTCGCCGGTCGCATAACCGCCGGGCGCCGCGGTGCCTGTGACCCCGCCGGGTGCGACCCGGCCTGCCCGTGGGCGGCGCCTGGAGTCGATAGACCACGCGCCCGCGCCCAGCGCGGCCAGGAGCAGGAAGGCGAAGCAATACATGATCGCGGCCTCTCCGCCGTTACCGCCCATGCCCGCGTCATAGGGCCAGAAGCTGGACGACGGCCCCTCCAGCGGTGGCCAGTGCATCCAGAAGTAGGCGACAGCCATGTGGCCAGCGGCAATGAATGCCGCGATGCGGGTGAACAGCCCGACGGTGATCAGTAGGCCGGTGACCAGTTCGATCAGTCCGGCCCACCAGGCCGGCCAGGTGCCGACCGGAATCGATTCTCCGAGCGGCCAGCCGAACAGTTTCATCGATCCGTGCAGGGTGAACAGCAGACCGAAGATGATCCGGAAGATGCTCAGCGCGGGGGAGGAGTAGCGGGCGAAGCGGGCGTCCAGAGTGGTCGTCATGGGCTGACCTTACGACGAACGGCAACGCGGGGCAGAGGAAAACCCCTGCCCCGCGTCGTGCGTTTTGCGCTTACACGTCGAAGTAGAGCGCGACCTCGTACGGATGGGGACGGATCTGCACGGGCAGAATCTCGTTCTCCCGCTTGTAGGAGATCCAGGTCTCGATCAGGTCCTCGGTGAAAACGCCACCCTCGGTGAGGTATTCGTGATCCTCCTCGAGCCGGTCGATGACCGCCGAGAGTGAGGTCGGCGCTTGCGGGATGCTGGCGGCTTCGTCCGGGGGCAACTCGTAGAGGTCCTTGTCGACCGGCGCCTGCGGCTCGATCTTGCGCTTGATGCCGTCGAGGCCGGCCATCATCATCGCCGAGAACGCGAGGTACGGGTTGCCCGAGCTGTCCGGGCACCGGAACTCGAGGCGCTTGGCCTTCGGGTTGTTGCCGGTGATCGGGATGCGCACGCACGCCGACCGGTTGCGCTGGCTGTACACCAGGTTGATCGGTGCCTCGTAGCCCGGAACCAGGCGCTTGTAGGAGTTCACCGTCGGGTTGGTGAACGCCAGCAGCGACGGCGCGTGGTGCAGGATGCCGCCGATGTAGTGGCGCGCGGTGTCCGACAGGCCTGCGTAGCCAGACTCGTCGTGGAACAGCGGAGCGCCTTCCTTCCACAGCGACTGGTGGCAGTGCATGCCTGAGCCGTTGTCGCCGAACAGCGGCTTGGGCATGAACGTGACCGTTTTGCCGGCCTGCCACGCGGTGTTCTTGATGATGTACTTGAACAGCAGCAAGTCGTCGGCGGCATGCAACAGCGTGTTGAACTTGTAGTTGATCTCGGCCTGGCCGGCGGTGCCCACCTCGTGGTGGCCGCGCTCGAGTACGAACCCGGCGTTGATCAGGTTGGAGCACATCTGATCGCGCAGGTCGACGTAGTGGTCGTACGGCGCGACGGGGAAGTAGCCGCCCTTCGGACGGACCTTGTAACCGCGGTTGGGGCTGCCGTCGGCCTCGACCGGCTCACCGGAGTTCCACCAACCGGAGATGGAGTCCACCTCGTAGAAGGTCCCGTTCATCTTCGAGTCGAACGCGACCGAGTCGAAGATGTAGAACTCGGCCTCGGCGCCGAAGAATGCCGTGTCGGCGATGCCGGTGGAGGCGAGGTAGTTCTCCGCCTTGCGGGCCACGTTGCGCGGGTCGCGCGAGTACGCCTCACGGGTGAAGGGATCGTGCACGAAGAAGTTGAGGTTCAGCGTCTTCGCCGCGCGGAACGGGTCGATCTGCGCCGTCTCGGGGTCGGGGAGCAGCATCATGTCCGACTCGTGAATGGACTGGAAGCCGCGCACCGACGAACCGTCGAACGCCAAACCGTCCTCGAACACGCTTTCGTCGAATGCCGACGCAGGGATCGAGAAGTGCTGGACGACGCCGGGCAGATCGCAGAACCGGACGTCGACGTAAGCGACATCCTCGTCCTTGATCAACTTCATGATGTCGTCGGCGGTCTTTTCTGCCACTGAAGATTCTCCTTAGATCTGGTAACCCGCGCGTTGACGCTATGGACACGATGTTGCACGGTGGTCAACCGCATGTTGCGCCGAAGTTACGCAATACCGGTGTCGGCGGCGGCCGGTGGACCCGGTCGCGTCCCGCATATCCTGACAGTATGGCCCGCACATTGGGGTCCTGGATGTCGGGGTCCGATCCGGACAGCGGCGTTGGACCCAACGATTACCCTGGCCAGCGTCTTGGTTTGCCCGAATCCGGCCCCGGCTCCATCGCCCGGTTCGGCAGACGAATCGCTGCGCTGCTGATCGACTGGTTCATCGCCTACGGCCTCGTCGGGCTCGCGGTCGGCGTCGGTCTGGTCAGTCGGCAGGACTTCCTCTACACCCAGTTCGGGTCGACGTCGATCGCGCTGGTGTGGGTGCTGCTCGGCGTCATCTCGGTCCGAATGTTCGGATTCACCCCAGGCCAACTGGCCCTCGGGCTACGGGTGGCATCGATCGACAACCGGATGCATGTCGGTATCGGCCGCGCGACGGTTCGCGGGCTGCTGGTGTTCCTGGTCATTCCGGCGCTGTTCACCGACAGCGACTTCCGTGGCTATCAGGACCGCTTCACCAACACCGCCGTCGTCCGCCGCTGACACCCCCGCACAGTAACTCGCCGAACGTTCCGTACCACTCGAATCTTCGGCGATTTCTCGAGTGGTAAGGAACGTTCGCGCCCAGAGGGGGCGACTCAGCGGCGGCGGACGGTGCGCTGCACGCCGCGCATCTTGGCCTGCGCCGGCAGCGGGCCCTTGGGCATCGCCGCCGGCCCGACCTTGGTGCCGAGTGCGGCCAGCCGCGACTCCAGCGAGTCCATCTGCTTGACGGTGATGTTGGAGGGCAGCTTGGTGAGATGGCGTTCCAGCTTGGCCAGCGGCACCTCGCCCTCGCCGTTGCCGATCACGATGTCGTAGATCGGAGTGTCACCGATCAGCCGCGCGGTGCGCTTCTTCTCCTGCGCAAGCAGCGGCTTCACCCGGTTGGGTGAGCCTTCGCCGACGAAGATGACGCCGGGACGGCCGATCACGCGGTGCACCGCGTCGAAGTGTCCGGTGGCCGCGACACCCGGGGTCACACGCCACTTGCCGCGCAGATTCTCCAGCGCCCACGCCGCCGCGCCGGTCTGTCCCTCGGCCTTGCGATACACCGACTTCTGCGCCCGGCGGCCGAAGATGATGAACGCCACCAGAGCCCCGAGCACGATGCCGAGCGGAATCATGAGATAGGTCGTCAACCCGCCGGCGAAGATTCCGAGTGCGACCGACGCGCCGACGATCAGCACGAACGCGCCGATCATGTACGGCAGCAGGCGTTTATCCTCTTTGCGCTGGAGCTGGAACGCTTGCCACAGCTGGCCGCGACGTTGTTTCGAGGCTGCCTTGCGGGCCGCCTTCGCCTCGGCCTTGGCGGCCTTGACGGCCTCAGGTTTGCGGGTCTTCGCCATTGGATCAGGATACGGAGTCGGATGTCGCCGCCGCGGCGGCTCCCGCAGGTCGCGAACGGGCGGCCTCGGCATACAGCCTGCCCGCCCGGTACGACGAACGCACCAGCGGTCCGGCCAGTACTCCGGCGAAGCCGACCTCCTGAGCGAACTTCTCGTGCTCGACGAACTCCTCCGGTCGCACCCAGCGCTCCACGGGGTGATGACGCACGGACGGTCGCAGGTACTGCGTGATGGTGACGATGTCGCAGCCCGCGTCGTGCAGATCGACCAGCGCCGTGCGGACCTCCTCAACTGTCTCGCCCATGCCCAGGATCAGATTCGACTTGGTGACCAGACCGAACGCCCGAGCCGCGGTCAGCACCTCGAGGCTGCGCTCATAGCGAAATGCCGGCCGGATCCGCTTGAAGATCCGGGGTACCGTTTCGACGTTGTGCGCCAACACTTCCGGGCGTGACTCGAAGACCTGCCGCAGAAGTGCCGGGTCGCCGTTGAAATCGGGAATCAGCAATTCCACGCCGGTGTTCGGGTTGAGCTCCTTGATGGCGCGCACCGTCTCGGCGTACAGCCACGCGCCGCCGTCGGGCAGATCGTCGCGGGCAACGCCGGTCACAGTCGAGTAGCGCAGTCCCATCGCCTGCACGCTCTCGGCTACGCGGCGCGGCTCGTCGCGGTCGAGTTCGGTGGGTTTGCCCGTATCGATCTGGCAGAAGTCGCAGCGGCGGGTGCATTGCTCACCGCCGATCAGGAAGGTGGCCTCGCGGTCCTCCCAGCATTCGAAGATGTTGGGGCAGCCGGCCTCCTCGCACACGGTGTGCAGGCCTTCGCGCCGGACCAGAGCCTTGAGCTCCTTGTACTCCGGACCCATCTTTGCCCTGGTCTTGATCCACGGCGGCTTGCGCTCGATCGGAGTCTCGGCATTGCGCACCTCGAGACGCAGCAGCTTTCGCCCTTCGGGAGTCACGCTCACTGCGTCAACGCTACTCTCAGCCGCCCGTCGAGCGCGGCAGCCACGGCCTCGGCCACCGGCCCGAGCACGTCCTCGACGCCGACGCGACGCCCCAGTTCGGCCGTCAATGACGTGACGCCCGCGTCGGTGATGCCGCACGGCACGATCGAGGAGAACGCCGCCAGGTCGCAGTCGCAGTTGAGTGCGAAGCCGTGCAGCGTCGTCGCCCGGGACACCCGGATACCGATGGCGGCAATCTTTCGCGCCGGGCGCGCGGCGTCCGGGGGCACCCAGACCCCGGAGCGGCCGTCGACCCGGCCCGTCTCGAGGCCAAAGTCCGCGCACACCCTGATCAGTGATTCCTCAAGGCGCCGAACAAAATTCACGACGTCGAGCGGTTCAGCCAGTCCGATGATCGGATAGCCGACCAGTTGGCCCGGGCCGTGCCAGGTGATCTTGCCGCCGCGGTCGGTGTCCACGACCGGGGTGCCGTCTGCGGGCCGTTCCTCGGACAGGGTGCGCCTGCCCGCGGTGTAGACCGACGGGTGCTCCAACAGCAGGAGCGTGTCGGACCCCCCTGCCACTCGGGCGTCGGCGAGTTCGCGCTGCAGCTGCCACGCCTGCTCGTAGTCGACCGTGCCCATCCGCCGGATGTCGATCGGTGCCGTCGACGCTCGAATAGACGGTGCTACCACGGTTTTCAGGCTACTCTCACGTGCCGTTAGGCGCCGTGGCGAAGCGTAGCGCCTCACCGATGGTGTTGTGGTGGAACTCGAAGCCAGCGCGCTCGAGCGCGGCCGGGATCGCCCGCTGACCGCCGAGCAGACCCTCGTCGGCGAACTCGCCGAGCGCCGCGCGCAACGCGAATCCGGGGACCATCAGCGGTGTCGGCCGGTTCACCGCGCGACCGAACGCCGTGGTGAACTCCGCGTTGGTGACGGGCGCGGGTCCGGTCAGATTCACCGGACCGGACAGCTCGTCGGACGAGATCGCGAAGAGCAAGGCGCGAACTTCGTCCTCCAGGCTGATCCACGGCATGTACTGGCGGCCGTCGCCGAGGCGGGCGCCGAGGCCGAAGGAGAACAGCGGCTTGAGCCGGCCGAGCACTCCGCCGGACGGCGCCAGCACCAGGCCGGAGCGCACCAAGGCCACGCGCGCACCGTCCTGTTCGGCGGGCGCCGTCGCCGCCTCCCAGTCCTGGCACAGCTGCGCGAGGAAGCCCTCGCCGGGTGGGGCGGTCTCGTCGACCGTGCGGCCGTTGGTGTCCCCGTAGAACCCGACCGCGCTGGCGTTGATCAGGACCGGCACTCCGGCCTCGGCGACCGCGGTGGACAGCACCTCGGTCGGCCCGATGCGGCTGTCGCGCAGGCTCTGCTTGAACGCCCCCGACCAGCGCTTCTGCCCGACGTTGACGCCGCACATGTTCACCACCGCGTCGACCCCGGCCAGCGTGCCCGGGTCGAAGTCGCCGGTGTCGGGGTTCCAGAAGATCTCTTCTGAGTTCGACGGCGCCCGGCGCACGATGCGCAGCACCCGGTGGTCGGTGGCGCGCAGCGCATACACCAGCGCCGTGCCGATCAGCCCCGAGGAGCCCGCTATGGCGATGACGGCATTGGACACGCTGGTTTTTCAGCCCCTCTACAGCCCTAGGTCGGCCTCGAACGCGCCGTCTTCGAGGCGGCGTTTGACGGTCGTGAGGAAGCGTCCGGCATCGGCGCCGTCGATGAGCCGGTGATCGTAGGTCAGCGGCAGGTAGGACACCGAGCGCACGCCGATCGACTCGTTGCCGACCTCGTCGACGATGACCCGCGGCCGCTTGACGATCGCCCCGGTGCCCAGCATCGCCGCCTGCGGCGGCACCAGGATCGGGGTGTCGAACAACGCGCCCTGGCTGCCGATGTTGGTGATCGTGAACGTCCCGCCCGACAACTCGTCGGGTTTGAGGTCGCCGGAGCGCGCCCGCGCGGCGATGTCGGCGATCGCCCGGGCCAGCCCGGCCAGCGACAGGTCGCCGGCGTTCTTGATCACCGGCGACAGGAGTCCCTGCTCGGTGTCGACCGCGAAGCCGAGGTGCTCGGCGTCGTAGTAGGTGATCTCCTTGGTGTCCTCGTTGTAGCTGGCGTTGACGTTGGGATGGGCCTTCAACGCGTCGATCACCGCGCGTGCGATGAACGGCAGGTACGTCAGGTTGACGCCCTCGCGCTCGGCGAACTCCTTCTTCGCGCGTGCCCGCAGCGCCACGATCTTGGTCATGTCGACCTCGTGGGTCTGCGTCAATTGCGCTGTCGCCTGCAGGGATTCGCGTGTCTTCTTCGCGGTCAGCTGCCGGATGCGGGTGGCCTTCTGCGTGGTGCCGCGCAGGTGAGCCAGCGGGGACGACGACGCGTTGGCGTCCGCGGACGCCATGGCCGCCGCCGGTGCCTTGCCCGGTGCTTCTGCGGCCTGCTCGTCCGACTTCGGCGCCTTGTCCGCTTCGGCCGCCGCCAGTACGTCCTGCTTGCGGATCCGGCCGCCGACACCGGTGCCCTTCACCGAAGCGAGGTCGACATTGTTCTCGGCGGCCAGCTTTCGCACCAGCGGCGTGACGTAGGGGCCCGCCTCGGCTGACGTCGGCGACGTCTCGGGCTGCGGCGTAGGCGTCGGCTCGGACTTGGGAGCCTCCTTTTTCGGAGCTTCCTCTTTCGGGGCGTCCTCCTTGGGAGCGTCCTCCTTGGGAGCGTCCTCCTTGGGTTCGGGCTCCGGCTCTTCCTTCTTTTCCTTCGGTTCCTCTTCCTCTTCCTTCGGTTCCTCTTCCGGCTCTTCTTCCCCGGAATCCTGCTCGGATTCGGGTTCCGAGTCGGGCTCGTCCGACGGCGCCGCGTCGGAATCGCCGATCTTGGCCAGCTCGCCGCCCACCTCGACGGTGTCGTCCTCCTCTGCGGAGATCTCCAGCAGCGTCCCCGCGACCGGCGACGGGATCTCGGTGTCCACCTTGTCCGTCGACACCTCGACCAACGGCTCGTCGACCTCCACCGAGTCGCCGACCTTCTTCAGCCAGCGCGTGATGGTGCCTTCGGTCACCGATTCGCCGAGTTCGGGCATCTTCACCGACGTCGACTCGCCACCACCGGACGCGGCAGGCTTGGACTTCTTCGGCTCCGGCTCGTCGTCCTGGTCCTCGGACTCTTCGGCGTCGGAGTCCTCGGCGTCTGACTTCTCCTCTTCGGCCGGTTCTTCGTCGGCCGGTTCTTCGTCGGCCGGTTCTTCGTCGGCCGAATCTTCGTCGGACGCGGACTCGTCCTGGTCTTCGGTTTCCTGCGCATCGTCGTCGCCGTCGCCGTCGCCGTCGTCGCCGTCGCTGTCGCTGTCGCTGTCGCTGTCCTCGTCGGCGTCGCCGATCACGGCCAGCTCACCGCCCACCTCGACGGTGTCGTCTTCCTGCGCGACGATCTTCTTCAGCACACCCGCGGCGGGCGAGGGGATTTCGGTGTCGACCTTGTCGGTGCTGACCTCGAGTAGCGGTTCATCCTGTTCGACCGTGTCACCCTCTTGTTTGAGCCACCGGGTGACTGTTCCCTCGGTGACGCTCTCACCGAGTGCCGGCATCTGAACGGATGTGGCCATGGGTGTCGACTCCCTCGCTCTCGTGAACGGTCAGTCAGCAGTACCTTCAACGGTCGGCTGTGCCCATCCTGTCATGTCCGCGCGCACAGTTCGCCGCAGACCGTCCGACCCGCTCCTCTGGCACTATCGAAGGAGTCAGTGCCCACGTGAGCGGGCAGGAGTGGAGCGTTTCAGTGGGATTGTTCGACAGGCTTCGGCGTGGAGGACGCCGCGGGGGCACCGGAGGCAGTGATCCTGCCGCCGATCTGAAGTATCTGCGCCAATGGGTCGCCGAGCACCACGGTGTCGAGGCCTTCGTCGAACCCAAGACCACCGTCACCGACGTCACCGTCGTGCTGGTCGCCGCCGACGGCGAGTGGACCAGGCGGCGCGCCGGGGGAGACGCCGGCGCGCGTCGGCTCTCCGACCGGCTCAACATTCCCGTGTACGACGTGCAGAAGGTCGGCTACCCCCAGCGCATGCGTGACTACGACGAACGCAGACGCATCGAACGTCGCCGCGCCGCCCGACAGGAGCTCGAGGAACGTTGATCGGCACCGGCCCGACGAGGCAACAGCCCCGATACGGTACCGGTGGTCCTACTAACTCTCGGGAGGTGTGATGCGGGTGATCACCGAGCGCTACGTCGATAGCGGCGAGGACGTGCGCATCGCGGTCTACGAGCAGGGCAACCCCGACGGCCCCACGCTGGTGTTGGTGCACGGCTGGCCTGACTCGCACGTGCTGTGGGACAGCGTGGTGCCGTTGCTTGCGGACCGCTTCCGGATCGTGCGCTACGACAATCGGGGGGTCGGCAATTCCTCTGTGCCGAAACGTGTTTCGGCTTACACGATGGCACGCTATGCTGACGATTTCGCTGCGGTGATCGCCGAGATCAGCCCGGGTGGGCCCGTCCACGTGCTGGCCCACGACTGGGGTTCGACGGCGATATGGGAGTACCTCGCCCGGCCGAACGCCGGTGAGTCCGTTGCGTCGTTCACCTCCGTTTCAGGGCCCAGCGCCGACCATCTCAACCGATACGTGACCGGCAACCTGATGCGCCCATATCAACCGCGACGGTTCGCGCGGGCGCTCGCCCAGCTGCTGCGCCTCACATACGTGGGACTGTTATCCATCCCGGTGCTGCCTGCGGTGCTCGCCCGCTGGGCTTTCCGTGCGGGCGCTATGGAGCGCGTACTGACTCACAGTGACGGAGTTCCCGCCGACCGCGTCAACCTCTCACCCGATCTGCCCGTCGACGCGGCGAACGGGATCAAGGTGTACGCCGCGAACTACCTGCGGTCGATGACCAGGGCCCGCGACGACCACTACGTCGACGTGCCCGTCCAGCTCATCGTCAACCTCAAAGACCGGTTCGTGCGCCCCTATGTCTACGAGGACACCAAGAACTGGGTGGGGCGGCTGTGGCGCCGCGACATCGTGTCCGGTCACTGGTCTCCGATGTCGCATCCCCACGTGCTCGCGCAATCCGTACGCGAACTCGTCGACCACCTCGACGGCCAGCCGCCTGCGCGCGAACTGCTGCGCGCCCAGGTCGGTCGCCCCCGCGAATACTTCGGCGACACAATGGTTTCGGTGACCGGCGCCGGTAGCGGCATCGGGCGTGAGACGGCGCTCGCCTTCGCCCGTGAAGGCGCCGAGATCGTCGTCAGCGACATCGACGAAGCCACCGCCAAGGAGACCGCGGCGCAGATCGTCGCCCGCGGAGGTGTCGCGCACGCCTACACCGTCGACGTCTCCGACCCCGACGCCGTCGAGTCCTTCGCCGAGCAGGTGTGCGCCGAGCACGGGGTGCCCGACATCGTGGTCAACAACGCCGGCGTCGGTCAGGCCGGACTGTTCCTCGACACGCCGCGCGAAGAGTACGACCGGGTGCTGGCCATCAACTTCGGTGGAGTGGTCAACTGCTGCAGGTCTTTTGGTCGCAGGCTCGTCGACCGCGGCCTCGGCGGGCACATCGTCAACATCTCCTCGATGGCCGCCTACTCGCCCCAGCAATCCATGAACGCCTATGCCACCAGCAAGGCGGCGGTCTTCATGTTCGGCGACTGTCTGCGGGCCGAACTGGACCGGGCAGGCGTCGGGCTGACCACGGTGTGCCCCGGCGTGATCAACACCAACATCGTGCACACCACCCGTTTCGACGTGCCCATCGAGAAGGCCGGTCGCGTCGATGCGCGCCGTAAGCAGATCGAGAAGGGTTTCGCGGCGCGCCGGTACGGTCCGGAGAAGGTCGCCAAGGCCATCGTCTCGGCAGTCAAGAAAAACAAGCCGATCCGGCCCGTCGCGCCCGAGGCCTACCTGGTGTACGGCGTCGCCCACCTGCTGCCACCGGTGATGCGCAGCACCGCGCGTGCCAACGTCGTATAGCCGCGCCGTCCGGGCCGGCGATCAGCCGTGCGCGGCGATGTCCTCCAGTACCGCGAACATCGTGCGGGTCGGCACGCCCGTTCCGCCCTTGCCGGTGTAGCCCCACGGGCCGCCGGTGTTGTAGGCGGGCCCGGCGATGTCGATGTGCGCCCACGCCACCCCTTCGGCGACGAATTCGCGCAGGTACGTGCCCGCCACCAGCATGCCCGCGTACCGCGAACCGCTGACGTTGGCCAGGTCGGCCACCGTCGATTTGAGATCGTCCTTGAGTTCCTCCGGCAGCGGCATCGGCCAGGCGTTCTCGCCGACTTCCTGCGACAGCGCAGCCACCCGGTCTCGGAACTCGTCGCTACCCATGACGCCGGGTGTGCGGGCACCGAGTGCGACGGTCTGAGCACCGGTGAGGGTCGAGGTTTCGATCAGGTAGTCGGGCTTGTCCTCGCAGGCCCGCACGATCGCGTCGGCCAGGATGAGCCTGCCCTCGGCGTCGGTGTTGAGTACCTCGACCGTGATGCCGCCGTACTGCGTGAGCACGTCGCCGGGCCGCTGCGCGGTCGACGACGGCATGTTCTCAGCCATCGGCACCGTGGCGATCACGTCGAGCGGCAGCTTCTGCTTGGCCGCCACGACCACGGTCGCGATCACCGCGGCGGCGCCCCCCATATCGGAGGTCATGTGGTGCATGTTCGCCGCGGGCTTGATGGAGATGCCGCCGGTGTCGAACGTGATGCCCTTGCCGACGAGTGCGACCTTCTTGCCCTTACGCTTGGCGCCCCGGTGCGCCAGCCGCACCAGCCGGGGCGGGCGCGACGAACCCTTGCCGACTCCGATGATGCCGCCGTAGCCGTTCTTGGCCAGCGCCTTGTCGTCGAGTACCTCGACGTCGAGTCCGAAGGCCTTACCCAAAGCCTCTGCACGCTTTGCGAATTCGTCGGGGAAAAGGTGACTGGGCGGGGTGTTGACGAAGTCACGGGCGGTGGCCACCGCGGTCGCGATGTCGGCCGCGCGCGACGCTGCGTCCTTTGTCTTCGGCTTCGTGTCCGCCGTCAACGCGGTGATCGCCCGCAAGCCGGCGTCCTTCGGCGCGGTCTTGTCACTACGGAAGTCGGTGAACCGGTACGAGCCGAGAATCAAGCCCTCGACTGCGGCTTCCAGGTCGAGGCCCGAGAGGGTGGTGACAACCGCCTCGGTGCCGTTGAGCGACCGGGCCGCGACACCCGCGGCGCGCCTGATCACCTCGGGCGTCCACGTTTCGCGGTCCTTGCCGAGGCCTACTGCGAGCACGCTGCCGACCGGCAACAACGGTGCGACGACGCGAGTGACCTGCTCGGTGCCGCCCTTGGCGCCCAGCGCCTTCAACGCGCCTTCGATCTCTGTGACAGCCTTCGCGTCGAGGAACGAGCTCGCGACGACGGCCGCGGTCGCGTCGTCGTCGGTGCCGTTGACGATGGGCACGATGAGAACCGTCGCGTCGTCTGCGCGTTTGGGCAGCGATGCGGCGACGGAGACGCTGGGGGCCTGGTAACCGGCAGATGCATGGCTCACGGGGTTTCACCCTAGCTTCAGCCGCCGACATGCAGGTCGTAGGCCGTCACGGGGCCGTCGAAGCCTTTGAGCGTCAACGGGTCCAGTCGGGTCGCAGGCCAGTCGGGCAATTCCTCGCGTACACCGGCCGCGGCGAGGATCTGGCCTGGCGCCGCGGCGCCGACCAGCCTGGCGGCCAGGTTGACCGGAGTGCCGAAGTAGTCGCCGCCGATCGC
This sequence comes from Mycobacterium deserti, assembly GCF_025345615.1. Taxonomy (GTDB): domain Bacteria; phylum Actinomycetota; class Actinomycetes; order Mycobacteriales; family Mycobacteriaceae; genus Mycobacterium; species Mycobacterium deserti. The sequence continues at coordinate 255,460 of NZ_JAODWD010000004.1, read as the reverse complement.
CAGCACCGAACCAAAGCCCAGACCGGCACGGACGTGCAGGCCCGTCTCTCGAGCGCGTGGATGCTCGACGAGGTCGACGGCCACCTTCATCAGAAGCTCAGGCGTCGAGGTCACCCACATCACCTCGTCGCCGATGAACTTGACCACCCGGCCGCCGTCAGCGTGCACCACGTCGCTGACCGCTCCGCTGAACTCGACGAGCAGCTCCGAGAGTTCGGTCGGGGTGAGCCGCTGCGTCAGCGCGGTGAAACCGGACAGATCCGCGAAGCCGACCCCGCACATCACACTCTCCGAAGTATCCCGGATCACGCCTTCGAAATGCGTTCTCGCGCCGACCAAGTGGTGGCGCAGGAGCGTGTCGATCATCGCCCCGGTGCGGGGAATGAACTCCGCGATGGCGCGATACGCCTTGGCGGTGGCCAGCTCGTCGTGGGTGTGTTCGAGCTGTATCTCCGGCCAGCCGGCGCGGACGACGGCGGACTGCGCCTCGGCGAGCCTGCCCAGGGTGGCGCCGATGACCCTGAGCAACCCGAGCGCGCGCTCGTCGCCGATGAACTTCTTCAGATCGACCCAGGTGGCAAGCGCATCGATGTCGGCCTGGCTGAGGGCGAGCTCGTCCGGCTTGGCGGCGGTAAGGCCCAGCGCCGCCCACGCGCGTTCGACGTCGGCCAGGGCCACGCCGAGATGTTCGGCGGCAGCCCGTGGCGTGTAGGTCTGGCGTCCCGACCACTGCAGCGCGTCGCCGGCGAGCCCGAAAAGGCGGCCGTGACGTTCGGCCTCGACCATCTCCTCGGCGGTGAACCCGAGCGAGTCCAGGTATTCGATCAGCCCGGCGCGACCGCGCGCGTCGGCGATTCCGGCCGCAGCCAGCGCATCGAAATCGACCACGACCCGAGTCTGCCAGCGAGAACACCGCGGTTAGGGTGGTTTCCCGTGAGCGACGTGTTGCACGGCCCCCTCGAGGAACGTCACCGCCAACTGGGCGCGAGCTTCGCGGAGTTCGGCGGCTGGCTCATGCCGGTTTCGTACGCGGGGACGGTCAGCGAGCATACGGCGACCCGCACAGCCGTCGGTCTTTTCGACGTAAGCCACCTCGGCAAGGCGCTCATTCGCGGTCCGGGCGCCGCCGAGTACGTCAACTCCGCGCTGACCAACGACTTGGGCCGCATCGGGCCCGGCAAAGCGCAATACACATTGTGCTGCACTGATTCCGGTGGTGTGATCGACGATCTCATCGCCTATTACGTGTCCGACGAGGAGATTTTTCTCGTGCCCAACGCCGCCAACACCGCTGCGGTCGTCGCGGCGCTGGCCGAGCGCGCGCCTGACGGCTTGACCGTCACCGACGAGCACCGCTCCTTCGCGGTGCTCGCGGTGCAGGGACCCAGATCCGCCGACGTCGTCGGCGGGCTCGGGCTGCCGACCGACATGGACTACATGGGCTACGCCGATGCCGAGTTCCGCGGCGTGCCTGTGCGGGTATGCCGCACCGGTTACACGGGTGAGCACGGTTACGAGTTGTTGCCGCAGTGGGATCGCGCCGACGTGGTGTTCGACGCGCTCGTCGACGCGGTCGGCGCCGCGGGGGGTGAGCCGGCCGGGTTGGGGGCGCGCGACACGCTGCGCACCGAGATGGGCTACCCGCTGCATGGTCATGAACTGTCGGAGGACCTCTCTCCGCTGCAGGCCCGCAGCGGTTGGGCCATCGGTTGGAAGAAGCCCGCGTTCTGGGGGCGCGAGGCGTTGCTGGCCGAAAAGGAGGCAGGCCCGCGCCGCTTGCTGCGCGGGCTCAAGGCCGTCGGGCGCGGGGTGCTGCGGGGCGACCTCACGGTCTCCGACGGCGACCGGCCGGTCGGAGTGACCACCTCGGGAACCTTTTCTCCCACATTGAAAGTCGGCATCGCACTCGCGCTGATCGATACCGACGCCGATGTCGCCGACGGCCAGCGTGTCTCGGTCGACGTCCGCGGCCGCGCGCTCGAATGCGAAGTGGTCAGGCCACCGTTCGTGGAAGCGAAAACTCGCTAGTCAGCGGATATACAATCGCTGCATGACTGACGGCCCCCTCGAGTTCACGGTTGAGCGCAACGCGAATCCGGCGACCGACGAGGTACGGGCCTCAATTCTGGCCAATCCCGGCTTCGGCCGGTTCCACACCGACCACATGGTGTCGATCGACTATGTCGACGGTGACGGCTGGCACAACGCGCGGGTCATTCCGTACGGCCCCATCGAACTGGACCCGTCGGCGGTTGTCCTGCATTACGCGCAGGAGATCTTCGAGGGTTTGAAGGCTTACCGCTGGGCCGACGGCTCGGTGGTGTCGTTTCGCCCGGAGGCCAACGCCCGACGGCTGCGGACGTCTGCGAAGCGGTTGGCGATTCCTGAGCTGCCCGAAGAAGTCTTCATCGAGTCGCTCCGGCACCTGATCGCCGCCGACCAGCAGTGGGTGCCGCGCGCGGGCGGTGAGGAATCGCTGTACTTGCGGCCATTCGTGTTCGCCACCGAGCCGGGACTGGGGGTGCGGCCCGCGACCGAGTACCGGTACATGGTGATCGCCTCGCCGGCGGGTGCCTACTTCAAGGGCGGCATCAAGCCGGTCAGCGTGTGGTTGTCGACGGAGTACGTGCGCGCCTGTTCCGGCGGCACCGGCGCGGCCAAGTTCGGCGGCAACTACGCCGCGTCACTGCTGGCCCAGGCCCAGGCCGCCGAGAACGACTGCGACCAGGTGGTGTGGCTGGACGCCGCCGAACGCCGCTACGTCGAGGAGATGGGCGGCATGAACCTGTTCTTCGTTTTCGGCAGCGGCGGGTCGGCCCGGCTCGTCACGCCGGAGTTGTCCGGGTCGATCCTGCCAGGTGTGACGCGAGATTCGTTGCTGCAGTTGGCAACCGACGCAGGTTTTGCCGTCGAGGAGCGCAAGATCGACGTCGACGAGTGGCAGAAGAAGGCAGCCGCGGGCGAAATCACCGAGGTGTTCGCGTGCGGGACCGCCGCGGTCATCACACCGGTCGCGCGGGTCAAGCACGCCGAGGGCGAGTTCACCATCGCCGACGGCGGGCCGGGCGAGATCACGATGGCGCTGCGCGACACGCTGACCGGAATCCAGCGTGGCACGTTCGCCGACACTCACGGCTGGATGGCCCGGCTCAGCTGACGCTGCTGAGCCGATGGTCAGGGGTGGCCGACGGCGAGGCCGACGGCGGTCACCGTCGTCGTGACCTCGATCGCGGCACCGAGCACGTCGCCGGTGACGCCGCCGAACCGGCGTACGCAGTGCGCCACCAGGACCGCGCTGCCCACGATGGCGACGACGATGGCCAGCGGGCCCTGCCACGGTCGGGCTCCGGCGAAGACCGCCAGCGTCGCGACCGCCGCGATCCACGCCGCCACGACGATGGCCGGTTGCGTACCCGCGACGCGCACGCCCAGCGAACTTCCGGTCGCGGCGGGCACATTTCTGCGGCACGCCATGACGGCCGCGACCCGGCCCGCGGTCACCGCGGTGATCGCCCCGAGAGCGTCGAGCTCGGCAAATGCCAACGCCTGCACCAGGATCGCCACGACCAGAGCGGCTACGCCGAACGGGCCCGCGGAGCCGTCGCGCATCACCTCCAGCGCGCGCTGCGGCGGCCCGTAGCAGCCTAGACCGTCGGCGGTGTCGGCCAACCCGTCGGCGTGCAGGCCTCGCGTGGCGAGCAGCAGCACAGCCACAGCCAGCGCGCCGCCCAATGGGTGACCGGGCCCGAACGCCTCCGCCGCCACCCACAGCGTGGCTCCTGCGAGCGCGCCCAGCGCCACACCGACGAGCGGAAGCGCCGTCAGTGCGCCGCGGCCGACGGCGGCCTGGGTGCGCACCGGCAGAACGGTGCCGAACGCGAACGCCCCAGCGACCGAGGCGATCATGTCGAGATGCCGGCCTCGTCGAACGTCGCCATCGAGGCAAGTGCGGCCACCGCGGCGCGCACGACCGGCAGCGCCACCGCAGCGCCGGTGCCTTCGCCGAGGCGCATCCGCATGTCGACGATCGGTTCGAGTTCCAGCCGCCGCAGTACCACCGCGTGGGCGGGTTCGGTGGAGCGATGACCCGCCTGCCACCAGTGCCGCGCGCCCGGCGCGAGCTTCTCGGCGACCAGTGCTGCTGCGGTGACCACCATGCCGTCGAGCAGTAACGGCGTTTTGCGCACGGCGGCCTGTGCGCAGAAACCGGCCATCGCGGCCAGATCGGCGCCACCGCAGATCCGCAGCAGGGCAACGGGATCGGCGGTCGATCGACGGGACCGGTACAGAGCGTCGCGCACCGCCGCGGTCTTGCGCGCCCAGCCGGCGTCGTCGACGCCCGTACCCCTGCCGACGACCGCCACCGGCTCGGAGTCCGTTAGTGCAGCGACGAGAGTGGTTGCCGCCGTGGTGTTTCCGATGCCCATGTCGCCTGCGATCAGCAGGTCGGCGCCGGAGTCGACCTCCTCGTCGGCGGTCCGCCGTCCCGCGTCGATCGCGGCCAGCGTCTCATGCTCGGTCATCGCGTCTTCGACGGCGATGTTTCCGCTGCCGCGGCGCACCTTGTGCGCGCCGATCGACGCGGACAGCGGCTCTGTGGAATCGACGGCGATGTCGAGTACGCGGACGGTGGCGCCCGCCGCTTCGGCCAGCACGTTGATCGCCGCGCCCCCGGCGGCGAAGTTGGCGACCATCTGCGCGGTGACCTCGGCCGGGTACGCCGACACACCATCCGCTGTGACGCCGTGGTCGCCGGCGAACACCAGCACGCGCGGCCGCTGGAACTGACGGGGCGGGCATGCGCCCTGGCAGGAGGCCACCCAGACGGCGAGGTCCTCGAGGCGGCCCAACGAGCCGGGCGGCTTGGTCAATCGGTCATGACGGGCGCGTGCCGCGGTCGCAACCTCGGGGTCTGGCGGGACGATGGCGGGGAATCCGGCGGCGGCGTCGAGCTCGTCGTCGCTCACCGCACAGGCTCTTTCACGGTGACCGGTTGGCCTGCGACCACCAGCACCACCCGGTCGCACAGCTCGGCCAACCGTTGGTTCAGGCTGCCCAACTCGTCGGCGAAACGTCGTCCGGCCGCCGTGGCGGGCACCACGGTCAGGCCGACCTCGGGGCTGACCAGGACGAGGGGAGCGACGAAGTTGCGCACCGCGTCGAGCAGGTCATCAGTGGCGGCCGACACCGAGCCGCCGTCCCACGCACCTGCCCGGTCCATGGCCGAAGTCAGCCACATTCCCATGTCGTCGACCAGGGTCGCCGTGCTCTCGGATCGCAATATCGTTGCGGCGTCGGCGCTTTCGACCGTCGACCAGATGGACGGCCTGCGGCGGCGATGTACCTGCACCCGCGCCGACCATTCGGCGTCGTCGGCAGGTGCCGGACCCGTGGCCAGGTAGCGCACGGGCGACCTGTCGCCGGTGCACCCGGTGATGGCGGTTTCGGCCCAGCGGGACTTGCCCGATCTGATTCCGCCGAGCACGAGGATGCGCACCGTAGGCCCGGGTTCCGTCAAACGACCTGAGCGCCGCGATCCACCTGCGGCCGCGGCGCCCGCATGCGGCGAATCTGCGAGGCGCGGCTGGCCGCGTAGAAGCCGAGCTTCCAACCGGTTTCGGTGTTGTCGGGGAACTTCTCGTCCACCAGCCGGTTGACCTTGCGTCCGATGATGAAGCCGTCGATGACCATGATCAGGACGAGCACCAGCATCGCGGGTGAAATCAGGCGCTGCACCTGAATCGAGGGCACGGACAGCATCACGAAGATCAGGCCCAGCGCGGCGGGCATGAACAATCCGAGCACGCTGCGCCGCGCGTCCACCACATCTCGGACGAACCGCCGGACGGGACCGCGGTCGCGGGGCAGCAGGTAGGCGTCCTCGCCCGCCATCATCTTCTCGCGCCGTTCGGCCATGACGGCGCGGCGCGTGACGCGCTCGGCCTTGCGCTCCTGTCGGGTGAGCTTGCGCCCGCCGACTTCTTTGCGGCGCCTACGTGCTTCGGCGGCGGTCATCGGGGCGGGGGCGACCGGACCACGCCTGCCGGTGGTGCGCTTCGGTGTCGGCCTGCCTTTCGGCGCGGTGGTTCGACGTCCGCTGCCGGCGTCGTCGGGGCCGGCGTCCGCGGTGTCATCGGAGGCATCTGCGTCCGGAGGTTGCGGGTTGTCCTTCTTACGGCCCAGCAGGTTCACGCCTGCCAGGTTACTTCCACCCGGGACGGGCGTCCGGTGGCGACCTGTGGACAAAGTCGGGAATAGCGGCGAGAAGGGGTACCGTTGACTCTGTAAGCCCCACACGATGAGGCCTAACAGGAGACGTAATGACAGTTCAGGAAGAGTCGGCCACCGGAACCGCCACCCATGGCGTGGTCCTGACCGATGCCGCTGCCACCAAGGCCAAGGCGCTGCTGGATCAGGAGGGTCGTGACGACCTTGCCCTGCGCATCGCCGTGCAGCCGGGCGGGTGCGCCGGGTTGCGCTACAACCTGTTCTTCGACGACCGGTCCCTCGACGGCGACCTGACCGCGGAGTTCGGCGGCGTCGCACTCACCGTGGACCGGATGAGCGCGCCGTACGTGCAGGGCGCAACGATCGATTTCGTCGACACCATCGAGAAGCAGGGCTTCACGATCGACAACCCCAACGCCACCGGCTCGTGCGCCTGCGGCGATTCGTTCAACTGACCTGCGGCTCGACCTCGGGTCAGTACTGACCCGAGGTACGCGGCAGGTACGAGCACACCAGAACCTCATCACCGTTGGTGAGCAGTTGCGCGACGCCCTGGTGTTCTTCTGCGGCGGGGTCGTCGGCGCCGGACCCGGCCGCTGGTAGGGCCTTCATGGTGAACAGAACCTGGGCCTGACTCGGTGACCACATCACCATTTTGTCGATCGAGGTCACCTCGGCGCCGTCGTACTGCTTGCGGAAGGCGTCGCCGCTGAGCCCGGCCAGCGCCAGGTCCGAGCGGCGCTCCTTGACCGCGTCGAACAGTCCGCACAGGGTGTGTCGCGCGACGGTCTCATCGTCCCCGTCGCTCAACGCGTTCAGGTATTCCTGGATCGCCGCCTTCGCCGAGGCGTCGGTCAGCCCGGTCGATCCGGATGCGTCGTCGCCGCGGCCCGCGAGCATGATGCCGGCCACAACCGCAGCCAACACCACCACGCCGAGCACCGCCCCGGCGATCAGGGGCCAGCGCCGCTTCTTGGGGTAGTGCACCGGCGGAGGCAGCATGCCCGGGTACGCCGACGGGACGTTCTCCGGATAGGGAACCCCCCCTTGATATTCCGGGTACATTTGCGGGCTTTGCGGTCCAGCGCCGTATTGGGGCGGGTACGGACCAGCCATGGATTTGCTCCCCAAGGGTGTGGGTCGGAATTCGCCTGTCTACAGTGACCGAACGGGCACTTGTAGGCAGGTTAGCGCACCGCAGCGCGTCGGCGACAAACGCGAAATGTGGCCCCGGTACTGTTATCTAGACGGTTTAACTATTGAGGAGTGCAGTTCGTGACGATCGCCGTGACCGGATCAATCGCAACCGACCATCTGATGCGGTTTCCCGGCAAATTCTCCGAACAACTCCTTCCCGAACACCTGCAGAAGGTGTCGCTGAGCTTCCTCGTCGACGATCTGGTGATCCACCGCGGCGGCGTCGCGGGCAACATGGCCTTCGCGATCGGTGTGCTCGGCGGAGACGTCGCGCTCGTCGGCGCGGTCGGACGGGACTTCGACGACTACCGCAGCTGGCTGGAATCCGTGGGGGTGGACACCGAGAGCGTGCTCGTCTCTGACAGCGCGTACACGGCGCGGTTCGTCTGCACCACCGACGAGGACATGGCGCAGTTGGCGTCGTTCTATCCCGGGGCGATGTCGGAGGCCCGCAACATCTCGCTGGCCGACGTCGCGAAGCGGATCGGCACGCCGGATCTGGTGATCGTGGGCGCCAACGATCCGGAGGCGATGTTCCTGCACACCGAGGAGTGCCGCAAGCTCGGCATTGCGTTCGCCGCTGATCCGTCCCAACAGCTGGCCCGGCTGTCGGGTGAGGAGATCCGCAGGCTGATCGACGGGGCCAGTTATCTGTTCACCAACGACTACGAGTGGGATCTGCTGCTGCAGAAGTCCGGCTGGAGCGAGGCCCAGGTGATGGGCCAGATCGGCCTGCGTGTCACGACTCTCGGGCCCAAGGGCGTCGATCTGGTCAGCTCCGACGGAACGTTCATCCACGTCGACGTGGTGCCCGAGAAGCATCAGGCCGATCCGACCGGCATCGGCGATGCGTTCCGCGCCGGCTTCCTCACCGGCCGCAGCGCCGGGCTGAGCCTGGAGCGGTCGGCGCAGCTGGCCTCGCTGGTGGCCGTGCTGGTGTTCGAGGCGCCGGGACCGCAGGAGTGGAGCTGGGACCGCGAAGAGGCCGTGCGCCGCCTGTCCGACGCCTACGGCGCCGATGCCGGCGACGAGATCGCACAAGCGCTCGCCTAGAGCTGCACGGGGTAGTGCGGCTCGCTGATCTGCGGGCTGATGGTGCCGTCGACGAATATCGCGTGCCACAGCATGAAGATCAGCACCGTCCACAGCCGCCGGCTGTGATCGCTTGCCCCACTGCGGTGTTCGTCGAGCATCGTGCGCACCCCCGCGAGGTCGACCAAGTCGCCCGCCTGTGACGAACCCACCATCGAGTGCGCCCAGTCCAGCAGCTCGCCTGCCCGCAGCCAGTGCCTGATGGGGACGGGGAAGCCCAGCTTGGGTCGGTTCAGCACATGCGCCGGGACAATCGGCTCCAACGCCTTGCGCAGCGCGAATTTCGTCGTAACTCGCGTGATTTTCTGATCGGCGGGTAGTCGCGACGCGACCGCGAACACTTCGGGATCCAGGAACGGCACGCGCAACTCCAGTGAGTTGGCCATGGTCATCTTGTCGGCCTTGACCAGGATGTCGCCCCGCAGCCAGGTGAACAGGTCGATGTGCTGCATCCGCGCCACCGGGTCCCAGCCACTTGATGACGCGTAGACCGGTGCGGTGACGTCGGTGTGCGTCCACTCCTGCTGGAAGTCCGGGAGCACGGCGCGCAGTTGCGCGTCGGAGAAGCTGCGCGCGTTGCCGTAGTAGCGCTCCTCGAGCGTCAGCGATCCGCGGTGCAGCAAGCTCTTGCCGCGCATCCCTTCCGGCAACGGCCGCGACGCCCGGCCGAGCGACCGCCGCACCGGCCGGGGGAGGTACTCGAAAGGCTTCAGCGACAGCGGTTCCCGGTAGATCGTGTAGCCGCCGAACAACTCGTCGGCGCCCTCTCCGGAGAGCACCACCTTGACGTGTTTTCGGGCCTCGCGGGCGATGAAGTACAGCGGCACCAGCGCCGGGTCGGCGACGGGTTCGTCGAGATACCAGACGATTTCGGGGAGCGCGGCGACGAACTCGGCCTGGTTGACCACCTTCGTCACGTGCCGGGCGCCGATGGCCTCCGCGGACGCGACGGCGACGTCGACTTCCGAGAAGCCCTCGCGTTCGAACCCGGTCGTGAAGGTGATCAGCCGCGGGTTGTGCCGCATTGCCAGCGCCGCGATCGCGGTCGAGTCGATGCCACCGGACAGGAACGCCCCAACGGTCACGTCGGCGCGCATGTGCTTGGCAACCGAGTCCTCGAGCACCGCGGTGATCTCGTCGTAGCGGGCCTGCTCACCGTTGCCGAACGGCTTCGCGTCGAACCGCGGCGTGAAGTAGCGGGTCACCTCCGGCGGCGTGCCGGGTCGAACCCGGGCGTAGCTGCCGGACTCCAGCCTGCGTATCCCGGTGTGCAGCGTTTCAGGCTCGGGCACGTACTGCAGAACGGTGTAGTGCTGTACGGCGCGGCGGTCCAGCGAGGCGTCGAAGCCGATCGACTCCGCGAGGTCGAGCAGGCACTTCTTCTCGCTGCCGACAGCGGTACCGCCGGGGCCGGTCGCCATGTACAGCGGCTTGATGCCGAACGGATCGCGAGCGCAGAGCAGTTCATGGGCAACGGTGTCCCACAGCGCGAACGCGAACATGCCGCGCAGACGGGTCAGTGCTTCGGTGCCCCAATGGTGATATGCCGCGATGATGGCTTCACCGTCGCCGTCGGTGGCGAACACGGCACCGAACTCGGAGCGCAGTACTTCGCGGAGTTCCAAGTAGTTGTAGATCTCGCCGTTGAACACCAGGACGTAACGGTCGGGGGCCTCGGGTGGGCCCCAGCGCAACGGTTGGTGGCTGTGCGCGATGTCGATGATCGACAGCCGGTTGAAGCCCAGCACGACCTCGCCGTCGGACCATGTGCCCGGCTCATCGGGGCCGCGGTGACGCATGAGGTGGGACGCGCCGGAAACGGTGTCCACCAACGCGGGGGAGACTCCACCGGACGGGTCGGTCAGCATGGCCAGGAGTCCGCACACGGCGCCAGTATGCCGAATCGGCTCGTGCGCTCGAGAAGCGAAGTAGCCGCGCGGCTAGGGATCGAATGACGGAGGTGTGTCGAGACCGGCGTCCGACGGTGGTCTACGCTGCGTAGTATTCGGCTTGCACTACCGACTTCTAGGAGGCGCCAGCGTGACACCTCGCGGTGTGAGGGTGGTGGCGTTATCGCTCGTCCTCGGTGTTACAGCGTTGCTGCTCACCGGTTGTAGCTGGTCCGAGGTGCTTGGATTGGGCTGGCCCAAGGGCATCACGCCCGAGGCGCACATCAACCGGGAGTTGTGGATCGGCTCGGTGATCGCGTCGCTGGTCGTGGGCGTGATCGTCTGGGGCCTGATCTTCTGGGCCTCAGCGTTTCACCGGGCCAAGAAGACCGACACGGAGCTACCGCGTCAGTTCGGCTACAACATGCCTTTGGAACTGGTGCTCACCGTCGTGCCGTTCCTGATCATCTCGGTGCTGTTCTACTTCACGGTGGTGGTGCAGGAGCGGATGCTGCACGAGGAAGAACCGGAAGTCGTCGTCGACGTCACGGCCTTCCAGTGGAACTGGAAATTCGGCTACCAGAGTGTGAACTTCTCCGACGGTACCTACACCTACGAGGGTGGTCAGCCGGAGCGCCAGGAAGCGGTCGCATCGGGGCCCGAGGGCGTCGAAGGTGAACATGGGGGCGAATACGGCGCGATCGCCGGCAAGAACCCCGAGGACCGCTCGTACTTGGCGTTCGATGAGGTCGAGACACTGGGCACGTCCACCGAGATTCCCGTCCTGGTGGTGCCGTCCGGCAAGCGCATCGAATTCCAGATCGCCTCGGCCGACGTGATTCACGGCTTCTGGGTGCCGGAGTTCCTGTTCAAGCGCGACGTCATCCCGAACCCGGAGGCGAACAACTCCGACAACACGTTCCAGGTCAGCGAGATCAACCAGACCGGCGCGTTCGTCGGCCGCTGCACGGAGATGTGTGGCACGTACCACGCGATGATGAACTTCGAGCTGCGCGTCGTGGAGCCCAACGACTTCAAGGCCTATCTCGACCAGCGTCGCGCCGGCCGGACCAACGCCCAGGCGTTGAAGGCGATCAATCAGTCGCCCACCGCCGAGACGACCAGACCGTTCGACACGCGGCGCGGCGAGGGAGCCCCCGAAGTGCCGCAGGCCAGTAAGTAGGGACCACATGCACATCGAAGCCAGGCTGTTCGAGTTCCTGACCGCTTTCTTCGTCCTCGCCGCTGTCGTGTACGCGGTCCTGACCGCGGTGTTCCAGTACGGCGGCGTCGAGTGGGCCGGAACGACCGCGTTGGTGCTTACCGCGGGGCTGACGTTGATCACCGGCACGTTCTTCCGGTTCGTGGCCCGGCGCCTGGACACCCGGCCCGAGGACTACGAGGACGCCGAGATCAGCGACGGCGCGGGCGAGTTGGGCTTCTTCAGTCCGCACAGCTGGTGGCCGGTGTTCATCGCGCTGTCGGCGTCGGTGACCGCCGTCGGCGTCGCGCTCTGGTTGCCCTGGCTCATCGTCGCCGGCGTCTGCTTCGTCCTCGCGACAGTGGGGGGCCTGGTGTTCGAGTACTACACGGGCCCCGAGAAGCACTAGGTCACAATCGGGACACCACTTCGCCCGCAACGTGCCGCGGAATTCGTTGCTGCCCCTGCGGTTGGGTAGTGTTGCCGAGGCACGGTCTTGCCGCTTATGGCGTGTCGCGCCGATAAGTTGTCGAGAAGGATAGGCGTAGATGAGCGGGCCGAACCCCCCGGAGAACGAAGGGGCCGGGCTTCCCGGTGAGGAGCCGGGCAGCAGTGCTTCCGGGCCGGAGACCAGCGAAACGGACATGTATTCGCAGGCTTACTCGGCCCCTGAGTCCGAGCAGTTCACCAGCGGGCCATATGTGCCTGCCGACTCGTCGCTGTACGACTACGACAGCTACGAGACTCCTGAAGTGGTCGAGCAGGCCCCGCCGCCCCGGTGGCCGTGGGTGGTCGGGGTCGCGGCGATCATCGCCGCCATCGCGTTGGTGGCCTCCGTCTCGGTGTTGGTGACCCGCACCGACACCGACAACCTCGCAGATCCCGACACGTCGACGTCGACCGCGCCGCCGGTGCAGGACGAGATCACCACGACCACGCCGCCGCCCCCGCCGCCACCGACCACGACGGAGCCGCCACCCCCGCCACCGCCGCCGGAGACCGTGACGGTGACGCAGGAGCCGCCCCCGCCTCCTCCACCGCCGCCGGCGCCCGCCGAGCCGCCTCCGCCGCCCGCGCCGGAGACCACCGCGCCGCCGCCGTCACCGCCGCCGACCACGACGACCAGGTCCGGTCCGCGTCAGGTCACCTATTCGGTGACCGGGACGAAGGCGCCGTTCGACATCATCAACATCACCTACATCGACGCCTCCGGTCGAAGCCGCACGCAGCGCAACGTCTACATCCCGTGGTCGATCACGGTGACGCCCATCTCGCAGTCCGAAGTCGGCTCGGTGCAGGCTCAGAGCGTATTGCTGACCAGCCGGCTCAACTGCTCGATCACGACGAGCGACGGCCAGGTGCTGTCCTCGAACACCAACAACGCCGCACAGACAAGTTGCTGATGACCTACGACACCGACACGACGGGCCGGTCGAGGCTGAGTCCCCGCCTGGACACCGGCGAATTCGACCGAATCGACCGCATCCTGCTCGGGTCCTGCGCCGGCATCTGGCTGGTGGCGCTGGGCACCGGCGTCGCCGCGACGGTCGCCCTCGTCGACCTGGCCTCGGGCGACACCGCGTCGTCGGCCGACTCCGATACACCCTGGCTGCTCTACACCGTCATCGCGATCTCCGCGATCGTCATCATCGGCGCCGTTCCGCTGCTGCTGCGTGCGCGGCGGGAGGCCGCGGCAGACGTGCACCCGCAGGAGCGGCTCGACCCACGCCCGTCACTCGGCCGCAGCCAACCGCCCGAGCCGGGCGTCGCGCCTGCACCGTTGCGGGCCGGGGGACCGGTGATAGGCCGTCCTAGTGCCGCAGCGCCGGTGAATGTGCTGGCCGGCGCCCCGGCATCGCCGACAACCGCTGCCGCCGATCAGCTTTCGCTGCGCTGCGCGCTCGCCATCGCGTGCGCGATCGGCATCGCGACGGTGGCTATTGGTGTCGGCACCTATCTGATGGCGGTCGGAAGCACGGTCGCGGCGTGGGTGTTTCTGGTCCTGGCGGGGCTCGTCACGCTGGCCATGGCTGCAGTGCCGTGGTACTTCCTGCGCGAGCTGCGCGCCCTGCTCGACAAGTAGGCCGAGCAGGGCGCGCAGCTGCGCAGTCGGATCAGTGATGCCCGTTCGTCTGGCCGTTGCCGTGCCCGTTGGACGAGCCGTTGCCGTGCCCGTTGGACGAGCCGTTGCGCTCCTGGTGCTCGCGCAAAGCGGTGAGAGCCCGGCGTTCTGAGGCGTGCACCGCCTCGGTGATCGCTTCGTGCTCGGATAGCGGATCGGCGGACAGCAGGCTGCCGGTACCCGGCGCACCGGCAGAACCCAGCTTGTTCATCCGCTTCGGGACGGCCGCGCCCTGGTATTCCAGCGGAATCGGGTGCCCGTGCGCGTCGACCGGGCCCAGCGGCTGGTGCAGTTCGATGTAGGCACCGTGCGGCAGCCGCTTGATGATGCCGGTCTCGACGCCGTGCTCGAGCACCGCACGGTCACTGCGCTGCAAGCCGACGGCCCACCGGTAGGCGATGTAGTACACGATCGCAGGCAGCACCACCATGCCGATGCGTCCGATCCACGTGGTCGCGTTCAGCGAGATGTTGAACTTCAGCGCGATGATGTCGTTCATCGCGCTCAGCGTCAGCACCATGTAGAACGCGATGGCCATCGAGCCGATCGCCGTGCGCACCGGGGCGTCACGTGGCCGCTGCAACAGGTTGTGGTGCGCGTCGTCGCCGGTGAACCTCTTCTCCAAGTACGGCCATGCCGGCAGCAGGATGAAGATCAGGCCCATGGCCAACGCGACCCAGACCGGTGACGGAATGGTGTAGTTGCCGAGGTAGATCTCCCACGGCGGGAAGATGCGCGCCAAGCCTTCTGTCCACATCATGTAGAAGTCGGGCTGGCTACCCGCCGACACCTGAGAGGGCCGGTAGGGGCCCAAGTTCCAGATCGGGTTGATCTGCAGCAAACCGCCCATCAGGCCGAGGATGCCGACGGTCATCGCAAAGAATGCGCCGGACTTCACCGCGAACACCGGCATGACGCGCACACCGACGACGTTGGTCTCGGTGCGGCCCGGCCCCGGGAACTGCGTGTGCTTCTGGAACCACACCAGTGCCAGGTGCAGTCCGATGAGCGCCAACATGATGCCCGGTATCAGCAGAATGTGCAGCGCATACATTCGAGGTATGAAGAATCCGTCCGTCATACACTCGTAACCGACACCGCCACAAGGGAAGTCGCCGCCGAACAGCGCCCAGTGCAACCAGGTTCCGATGACCGGCATGCCGAGTGTGATCGACGACAGTGCGGCCCGCAGTCCGATGCCCGATAGCAGGTCGTCAGGCAGCGAGTAGCCGAAGTAGCCCTCGAACATGGCGAGGATCAACAGCAGCGACCCGATCACCCAGTTCGCCTCGCGTGGGCGGCGGAACGCGCCGGTGAAGAAGATTCGCGCCAGGTGCACCATGATCGATGCGGCGAACAACAGGGCCGCCCAGTGGTGTACCTGGCGGACGAACAGCCCACCACGGACCTCGAAGGTGATGTCGAGGGTGGACTCGTAGGCCTTTGACATCTGCACACCGCGCAGCGGTTGGTAGACACCGTCGTAGGTGACCTCGGCCATCGACGGGTCGAAGAACAGGGTGAGGTACACGCCGGTGAGCAGCAGCACGATGAAGCTGTACAAGGCGATCTCGCCCAGCAGGAAGGACCAGTGGGTGGGGAAGACCTTGTTCAGTTGCCGCCGCACCGCGGCCGACGGGTGGTAACGCGAGTCGATCGCGTCGCCCTGTCCGGCGGCGATCTGAGCCATGTTCGGCGGTTTAGGCAGTGTCGGACTCATGTTGTCTTCCGTTCCCAGAATGCCGGTCCAACGGGTTCGATGAAGTCCCCGTTGGCGACCAGAAACCCGTCCTGGTCGATGGTTATGGGCAGCTGCGCCAGCGCGCGCGCAGCCGGGCCGAATATGGGTTTCGCGAAATGCATTGCATCGAACTGCGACTGGTGGCACGGGCACAGAATGCGATACGTCTGCTGTTCGTACAGCGATGCGGGACAACCCAAGTGGGAGCAGACCTTGGTGTAGGCGAACAGGTCACCGAAGTTGAAGCTCTCCTGACCCTTGCGCTTGACGACGCGCGGCATGTCCTGCGACTTGATCCGGATGAGCATGACGGGATTGCGCACGCCCATCGCGATCTCGGCCAGATGGTGATGTGATTCGACGGTGGTGCCGTCGCCGTCGGATTCGCGCCATGGGAACACTGTCTCCATGCCGCCCGCGTCGATGTCTTCGGGGCGCATCTTGACGAACGGCGACTCACCCGGCTTGCCGGTGGAGCGCGCCAGGTAGATGGTCTCGCCGGCGTAGCGCGGTGTCCATCCCGACGTCCACAGCACGGCCTTCTTGCCTTCTGCGGTCTGTACGACGGGCTTCCACGGGTTCTTGATTAGCCCGCCCGCGAACGCGACCAGGGTGCCGAGCCCGAACGCGCCGAGCCCCACGCCCAGCGACAGCCCGACGAGCTTGCGCCGCTTGATGGTCGAGGTTTCCAGGGCGTCGGAGAGGTTGGCGACGACGGTCTTGCGTTGGATCTCGGGGGAGCGGCCGTCATGGCGCTGCTGTATCGAGATCTCCTCGGGGATGAACTTCTTCTGGTACAGCACCGCGCCGATGCCGATGGCCAGAATCGACAGCCCGAAGGTCAGCCCGTACAGGGGAGTGGCCAGCGTGTAGAGGAATTCGCCCTCCGAGCCGTAGGGCTGGTACTCCCACGGCCAGAACAGGAACACCAGCAGCAGCGCCAAGCCCGAAAAGCCGCCGAGCAGAAGCCAGAACGACACTGAGCGTTGCGCGCGTTTCTCGGCTTTGGTACCGGCGACCGGCCAGCGGTCTTCCTTGAAGACGGTCTCGACGCCGTCGAGCTTGCCGCCCAGTTCCAGCAGCTCCTCGCGCGACATCTTGGCCAGTTCGGCGTCGCTGGGCTGGCCGGGAACCCCGGCGTGGCCGGGGGCATCGGTGCCCTTCGGCGTGTTGTCCGCGGCGTCACTCATGCTCGGGCTCCGATCCACAGGGCCGCCGCGATGACGGCCACCATGCCGATGATCCAGGCCGCCATGCCTTCCGACGAGGGGCCGAAGCCGCCGAGGCCGTAGCCGCCGGGGCTCGGCGTCTCCGCCGACTCCGTGACATAGGCGACGATGTCGCGTTTCTCCTCCGGCGACAGCTGCCGGTCGGAGAACTTCGGCATGTTCTGCGGACCGGTCAGCATCGCGGTGTAGATCTGTGCGGGCTTGGCGCCCCCCAGATCGGGGGCGTACTTACCCGACGACAGCGCCCCACCCTTGCCGGTGAAGTTGTGGCACGACGCGCAGTTCAGCCGGAACAGGTCGCCGCCGCGGGCCACGTCGTCACCGATCAGCGACTCCTGCGCGAGTTGGCCGTTCTCGTCGCGCGGAACGATCGGCCCGCCGCCGTTCGCCTGCACGTAGGCGCCGATGGCGTCGGTCTGAGCCTCGTCGAATTGCGGTGGCTTGTCCGGTGCCTGGGCCTCGCCGCGCATCGCAGGCATACGGCCGGTGGACACCTGGAAGTAGACGGCCGCCTCGCCCACGCCGATCAGGCTGGGTCCGCGGTCGGCCACGCCCTGCAGGTTGGCGCCGTGGCAGGTGACACACGAGGTGTCGAACAGCTGCTTGCCGGTGCGCAGGAGCGCCGACTGCGACTCGTCTGCGACCGCCACCTGCGGCGTCGGCGTGAGGGTGGCCGCCAGGCCACCGGCGACTGCCAGTCCGGTCAGCAGCAAGAGTGCCGCTGACAGGCGCCGGCGCAGCCGACGGCGAGACTTGTCGGTCATCGAACCCCTTCTCATCGGACCGATCGAAGCGATCATCGGACGAAGTAAATGACGGCGAACAGCGCGATCCACACGATGTCGACGAAGTGCCAGTAGTACGACACGACGATCGCCGCGGTGGCTTGCGCCGGGGTGAACTTGCTCATGGTGGTGCGGGCCAGCAGGAAGATGAACGCGATGAGCCCGCCGATGACGTGCAGGCCGTGGAAGCCGGTGGCCAGATAGAACACCGAGCCATATGCACTGCTGGAGATCGTGGTGCCGTGGTGGACGAGCTGGATGTACTCGTAGCCCTGGCCGAGCACGAAGAACAGGCCCATCAGGAACGTGATGACGTACCACCGGCGAAGGCCGAACACGTCGCCACGCTCGGCGGCGAACACACCCATCTGGCAGGTGAACGACGACGCGATGAGCACAAGCGTCACCGGCACCGCCTGGACAAGGTTCAGTTCGGTGGGCGGCGTCGGCCACTCCCCACCGGCCTGCGAACGCGCGGTGAAGTACATCGCGAACAGCCCAGCAAAGAACATCAGCTCGCTGGACAGCCAGACGATCGTGCCGACACTGACCATGTTCGGTCGGTTCAGCGAATGTACTCGCGACGTGATTGCGGTTCCCGAGGTCCCTACAGCGCTCGTCACAGAACCAAGTATGACGCTTTGTAGTTGATGAACTCCACCCGGGTCGAGCAATTCGTCATAATCTCGGGGTGACTTCCGCTGACGCTCCCACCTGGCCGCAGGTCCTCGGTCGCCTCACCACTGGTCAGGCCCTGGCGCCCGGCCAGGCGGGGTGGGCGATGGACCAGATCATGACCGGCGTGGCGACCCCCGCGCAGATCGCGGCGTTCGGCGTGTCGATGCGGATGAAGCGCCCGACATCGGCCGAGGTCACCGAGCTGGCCGACATCATGCTCAAGCACGCGCGCCGGGTGCCGACCGACGTGATCGGCAACGAGACCGTCGACGTGGTCGGCACCGGCGGCGATGGCGCGAACACGGTGAACCTGTCGACCATGGCGGCGATCGTGGTGGCCGCCGCGGGTGTGCCCGTGGTCAAGCACGGAAACCGGGCCGCGTCGTCGCTGTCCGGAGGCGCCGACACGCTCGAGGCGCTGGGCGTGCGCATCGATCTCGGCCCCGACCAGGTCGCGCGCAGCGTGGCCGAGGTGGGCATCGGCTTCGCCTTCGCCCCGCAGTTTCACCCCTCGTATCGGCACGCGGGGGTGGTGCGGCGCGAGATCGGGGTGCCGACGGTCTTTAATCTGCTTGGGCCGCTGACGAATCCGGCCTCCCCGCGGGCCGGCCTCATCGGTTGCGCATGGGGCGATCTGGCCGAGGTGATGGCGGGCGTGTTCGCCGCCCGCCGCTCGAGCGTGCTGGTCGTCCACGGCGACGACGGCCTCGACGAGCTGACCACCACGACGACGAGCACGATCTGGCGGGTGCAGGCCGGCACCGTCGAACGGCTGACGTTCGACCCGGCCGCGTTCGGGTTCAAACGGGCCGAGCTGTCCGAATTGGTGGGCGGCGACGCTGAATCCAACGCCGCGGAGGTGCGGTCGGTGTTCGGCGGGGCGACCGGGGCGGTGCGCGACGCGGTGGTACTCAACGCCGCAGGGGCCATGGTGGCGCACGCTGGGTTAGCCAGCGACGCCAAATGGGTGCCCGCCTGGGAGTCCGGTCTGGCCAGAGCGACCGAGGTGATCGACTCGGGGGCGGCCGAACAGCTGCTCGCGCGTTGGGTGCGGTTCACTCAGAAGCTCTGAGTCCTCGATCTGTTTGGCGGCCAGCCGCGCCGAGCGCGCGGTCGCGGCCCATGACGACCACCGGCCGGCGGCCGCGACGGGTGACGCATAGCCGGGGTCGGCTCGTACGATGCGCACACCGGGCTGCGCGAGCCAGCGCGCGATGAGCGCGGTCTCCTCGACCAGGGCCCCGCCCAGCGGCGCCTCGGCCTGCAGAACATGTTGTGCGCCAGCGCATATCACGTCGACTACAGGCATCGGCGGCACGCCTCGGCGGGCGCAGCCCGCTGCCGCCAGCTGACCGCACCGGATCACCGCGAGGTCCCAGCCGCCGCTCCCGTCGGGGCGCGCGGCCACCATCTCGGTGACGGCGGCGAGCGCGCGCAGTCGTTGGCCCCGCCACAGGACGTCGATGGCGGTGGCGGTGTGGTCCCGCAGCCGGGCCGCGGTCTCGTAGCGGCTTCGGTCGGCCAGGTCGGCGATGTGCGACAGCACCTCGGCCAGCGCGCGGCCGTCGCGGCCCTCGATCAGTTCGACGGCGCGCGCCGGGGCGGCGGCGTAGTCGACGGCGCAGACCTCCCGCGGCGCTGGACACGGCGCGAGTTCGCGTTCGGGGCACCTCGGGCCGTGCAGCGCGGAGCGGGCGAGACGCGCCGTGCAGGTCCGCACCCCGGTGTAGCGCGCCAGCAGCGCCGCGGTCTCGACGGCGTCGGCCCTGGCCCGGAACGGACCGATCGTCACATCGTGTTTCGGTGCCCGCACCGCGGCGAAGCGGGGGAACGGTTCGTCGGTGAGCACCACCCACCACCACCGGTGCGGGAACTTCGACCGCCGGTTGTATGGCGGCGCGTGCGCAGCGAGCAGCCGCAACTCGCGCACCCCGGCCTCGAGGTCGTGCGCGCACTCGACATGGTCGACGGCGGTGGCCAGCGACGCCATCTCCTTGATGCGCGTTCGCGGGTCGGCCCCGTTGAAGTACTGCCCCACGCGGCGGCGTAGGTCCACCGCCGTCCCGACGTAGAGAACCTCCGCGCTGGGTCCGCGGAACAGGTACACGCCAGGGCGGTGGGGCAGCGTCTGGGCGAGGTGGCGGTTGCGGCGCTGGGCCGGCGTCACGTCGGGCAGGTAGGAGCGCAGCTCGGTATAGGTGTGCACGCCCTGGTTGCCGACCCGTTCGATGAGCCCGTGCAGCACGTCGACGGTGGCGCGCGCGTCGTCGAGTGCGCGGTGCGTGGGAGTCGTTGCGGCATTGAACAGTTGGGCCAACGCGGACAGCCGCACACTCGGCGCCTCCTCCCGAGAGAGCACGCGGCGGGCCAGCTTCACCGTGCACAGCACCGGCGGCCGCGGCCAGGCGATCTGCGCCCGTTCGGCGGCCGCCCGCAGGAATCCGATGTCGAATCCGGCGTTGTGCGCGACCAGGACCGCGCCGCGGGAGAACTCCAGGAACGCGGGTAGCACCGACTCGATGGTCGGCGCGTTGTAGACCATGGCCGTGGTGATCCCGGTGAGCGCGACGATCTGCGGCGGGATGGAGCGCCCCGGGTCGACGAGCGTGGCGAGTTCGCCGAGCACCTCACCACCGCGGACTTTGACCGCGCCGATCTCGGTGATGGCGTCGTGGCCCTCGCCGCTGGCGCGGCCACCGGTGGTCTCGAGGTCGACAACGACGAACGTGGTCTCCCGCAGGGAGACGTCGGCTTGCGGGTTCACGTCAGCGAAGCTGAGCTGGCCCATGCGCTGAAGGTAGGCAACGGCACCGACAGCCGGCGGTTGCCACGCGGCGCGCTCGCTTGTCGGTGCCCGCCGATACGGTGCGGACAGCACCGACCGAGAGGAGCCATTGTGGGCACGGTGAAGATTGACTGCGACGACTGCGCAGTGCGCGGACCGGGCTGTCAGGACTGCGTGGTGAGTGTTTTGCTGGGCACGCCCGAGACGTTGCTCGACGACGAGCGGGAGGCTCTCGAGGTACTCGCCGACGTCGGACTCGCGCCGCGGTTGCGGCTGGTGCCGATCCACCGCGGCCGCGATTCGGGGGTGGCCTGACGACACGCGTTTACGACGGCCGCGATAACTATTTCTGAGACTGCTGTTAAATTTGCGGCTTCTGTTGGACAAGGCCGATGCCGTTTCGTAACCTATCTGAGACCTCAGAGCACTTCGACGCGGCTTCGTCAGGCACTTGAAGGACGCAAATCTTGAGTTTTGACCGCACCGACCGGCGCATAAGCCGGTTCAGGCGATCCGTCATCACTGTCATAGCCGGATTAACGGTGCTCGGAGGATTCCTCTCTGGGAATGTGGCCGCGGACCCGGCGGACGACGCGCTGGCAAAGCTCAACCAACTCTCGCGCCAAGCCGAGCAGACCACCGAGGCGATGCACTCGGCTCAGCTCGACCTCAACAACAAGTTGGCAGCCCAGCAGGCGGCGGAGGCCAAGCACGCGGCGGACACCGCGGCTGCGCAGACCGCACGCGCGGAGCTGGCCAAGTTCCAAGTTTCCGTCGACAAGGTCGCCGCGGCCCAGTACATGGGCGGCAGGGCCAATGGTCTGGATGCGATTCTGACCGCCCCGTCGCCGCAGGGCCTCATCGATCAACTGTCGGTGCAGCGCGTGATGGCTGCCGAGATGTCGGCGCAGATGAAGGGCTACCGCGAGGTCGGCGCGCGCGCCGCAGTCGCCGAACGTGAGTCCGCCAAGTCCGCCGCCGACGCGAAGACCGCCGCCGAGCAGGCCGCCGCGGTGCGCGCGGATCTGCAGAGCAAGCAAAGTCGGCTGCAGGTGCAGATCGCGGTCGTCAAATCGCAGTACGAGGCGCTGACGCCGAACCAGCGCGAAGCGTTGGCCGCGATGCCACCCGCGCCCGCGCCGCCACCGGCCGGCGACCCCGCGATTCTGGCCGCCCCGCCCGGCCCCGTGCCGCCGGGCGGCATCCCGCCGGGAGACATGGCACCTCCGTCGGGACATTCGTCCACCGTCATCCAGGCCGCGCTGAGCCGCATCGGATCGCCCTATTCGTGGGGCGGATCGGGGCCGAGCGCCTTCGACTGTTCCGGGCTGGTGATGTGGTCGTTCCAGCAGGCCGGCATCTCGCTGCCGCACTCCAGCCAGGCGCTGGCCGAAGGCGGGCAGGCGGTGTCCAGGGACCAGATGCAACCGGGCGACCTGGTGACCTACTACTCCGATGCGTCGCATGTGGGCATCTACATCGGTGACGGAATGATGGTGCACGCCTCGACCTACGGCACGCCGGTGCGAGTCGCCCCGGTCGACAATGCGCCGATCTACAACGTCCGCCGCTACTGATCGTCGACGGCTCGCCGCGTTCCTTCTGGCCGAGCTGATCTGCGCGCTCTTCTTGATCGGGCGCTCCGATGCGGCACCCCCCGGGCCGACGCTGGCTGCACCCGCCTCGCTCACCACGCCTACCGCGCCCGCGACGAGCGTCGAGCTGACCGACGGACGGACAGTGCGCCTCATCGCGCTCGGAGGGGCGCAGAGCGCTTCGCTGCTCAGCCGGGTCGCAGGCCACCTCGACGCCGCAGTCTCGGCCGTCACCGCCTTCTGGGGCCCGGACTGGCCGCGTGACATCGTGATCGTGGCGGCGGCCTCACCGGAGCAGTTCGCCACCCTGGCCGGCGGCACTGCGGATACCGCCGCCACCACCACCGTCGATCGCATCATGTTCGCACCGGGCGCGGCCGGCATGGACGACACCTCATTGCGAATCGTGTTGCGCCACGAACTGTTCCACTTCGCCGCGCGGGCCGACACCGCCGTCGACGCCCCGCAGTGGCTGACCGAAGGGGTTGCTGACTACGTCGCCAGGCCCGCGACGGACATTCCGCCGCTCGCCGACGAACTCATGGTGCTGCCCACCGACGCCGATCTGGCCGCTGCGGGGCCGGAACGCTCGACGGCCTATGACCGCGCGTGGCTGTTCAGTCGCTTCGTCGCCGAACGATACGGTCCGGCAGCGTTGCGCGCGCTGTACATGCGCGCATGCGGGCACCGCCACCCCGATGTGACGACCGCGGTGCGCGACACTCTCGGTACCGACCTGGACACCGTGCTGGCGCAGTGGCGGCAGTGGTTGTGAGTCGGGTTCTGCTGGTCACCAACGACTTTCCGCCGCGTCGCGGCGGCATCCAATCGTATCTACACGAACTGGTGCGCCATCTGGTCGATACCGGCCGGCACACGCTCACGGTGTACGCACCCGCGTGGAAAGGCGCCGAGGAATTCGATGCAGACGCCAGCGGCGGATATTCCGTGGTGCGGCACCCTGGCACGTTGATGCTTCCCGTGCCGTCGGTGGCCAATCGGATGAAGCGGCTCATCGACCGCCACGGCGCCGAGACGGTCTGGTTCGGTGCGGCCGCGCCCCTTGCGCTGATGGCCCCGCTGGCCCGCGATGCGGGCGCCGGTCGCGTCATCGCCAGCACCCACGGCCACGAGGTTGGCTGGTCGATGTTGCCCGGTGCGCGAACCGCGCTGCGCCGCATCGGAACTCACACCGACGTGGTGACCTACGTCAGCAACTACACGCGCAATCGCTTCGCGTCGGCATTCGGGCCGAAGGCGGCGCTCGAGCATCTGGCGCCCGGGGTCGACCCGGACAGATTCGCACCAGACGAGGTCGCACGGGCCGAGTTGCGTGCTCGGTACCGGCTGGGCGGTCGGCCGGTGGTGGTGTGCGTGTCCCGGCTGGTGCCGCGCAAGGGCCAGGACATGCTGATTCGCGCGCTGCCCGCGATCCGCGAGCGGGTGAACGGCGCCGCATTGGTCATCGTCGGCGGTGGACCGTACCGGTCAGCCCTGCACCGGCTGGCGCACGACTTCCGCGTCGCCGAGCACGTGGTGTTCACCGACGGGGTGCCCGGCGACGAACTGCCCGCCCACCACGCGATGGCCGACGTGTTCGCGATGCCTTGCCGCACCCGCGGGGCGGGGCTGGACGTGGAGGGTCTCGGCATCGTCTATCTGGAGGCGTCGGCGACGGGTGTGCCCGTGGTGGCCGGACGCTCCGGCGGGGCGCCCGAAACCGTTCGTGACGGTGAGACCGGCGTGGTCGTCGACGGCTGGGACGTCGGCGCCATCGCGGCCTCTATCGGTGACCTGCTCGCCAAACCCGACCGGGCGGCGCGCATGGGTGCGGCGGGCCGGCAGTGGGTGCTCGAGAACTGGCAGTGGCGCTCCAAGGCGCAGCGACTGGCCGAGTTGCTCTAGCCGGCTCAGCCGGCGCATGTCTGATTGCCGGCTCAGCCGGCGTACAGCGCGTCGATCTCGCTGGCGAACTTCTCGGCGACGACCTTTCGCTTGACCTTCATCGTCGGTGTCAGCTCGCCGGTGTCCTCGGTGAAGTCGACGGCCAAGATGCGGAACTTGCGGATCGCCTCGGCCTTCGACACCGCCTGGTTGGCCTCCTTGACCGCCAGGTCGATCTCGGCGGTGAGGTCGGGGTCGGTGGCCAGATCGCCCACCGATGAGCCGGAGTTCTTGCCCTTGCGCTCCTTCCAGCCGTCGAACGCCTCCGGGTCGATCGTGATCAGCGCCGCGATGAACGGCTTCGCGTCGCCGACCGCCATCGCCTGGCTGATCAGCGGGTGCGCGCGCAGCCGGTCCTCGAGGATCGCGGGCGCGACGTTCTTGCCGCCCGCGGTGACGATGATCTCCTTCTTTCGGCCGATGATCTTCAGGAAGCCGTCGTCGTCGATGGCGCCGAGGTCGCCGGTGTGGAACCAGCCATCGGTGAAGGCGGCGTCGGTCTCTTCCTCGTTGTGCCAGTAGCCACTGAACACCACGCCGCCGCGGACCAGCAGCTCGTCGTCGTCGCCGAGGCGCATGCTGTTGCCCGGCAACAACTTTCCGACCGTCCCGACCTTGACGTCGTCGATCCGATTGACGGTGATCGCGGCACTGGTCTCGGTGAGGCCGTAACCCTCGTAGATGGTCAGGCCGACACCGCGGTAGAAGTGGCCCAGCCGTTCCCCGAGCGGCGCGCCGCCCGAGATCGCACCCCGGCAGTCGCCACCGAGTGCGGCGCGCAACTTGCCGTAGACGAGGCGGTCGAACAGCGCGTGCTTGGCCCGCAGCAGCAAACCCGCCCCGCCGGTGTCTTGGGCTCTGCTCCACTCGATGGCGGTGTCGGCCGCCCGTTCGAAGATCGCGCCCTTACCGCTGTTGCGCGCGTTCTGTTCGGCCGTGTTGTAGACCTTCTCGAACACCCGCGGCACCGACACCACCAGCGTCGGCTTGAACACCCCGAAGGTGGGGACGAGATTCTTGATGTCGCTTGTGAATCCGAGCGTCACCTTGTTGGTGAAGCACGCCAGCGTGATCGCCCTGGCCAGCACATGCGCCAGCGGCAGGAACACCAGCATCCGCTCGCCCTTGGCCAGCAGCGTGGGAAAGCAGTCCGACGCCCCGCGGATCTCGTACACCAGGTTCGCGTGGGTCAGCTCGCAGCCCTTCGGCCTGCCGGTGGTGCCGGAGGTGTAGATCAGGGTCGCTGGATCGGCGGACTTCAGGCCGGCGAGTCGCTCGTCGAGTTGCGCGACGTCCACCGAACGGCCCGCTTCGGCGAGCGCGTCGAGCGCGGGCGTGCCGGAGCCGTCGATGCGCAGAACTTTGCGCAGCTGGGGCAGCTCGTCGGTGAGGTGCTCGATCTTGTCGGCGTGCGCGTCGGTTTCGGCGAAGATCAGCACGGCGCCGGAGTCCTCCAGCACGAATTTGACCTGCTCGGCCGAACTGGTCTCGTAGATCGGCACCGTCAGCGCGCCCACCGCGAGGATCGCGAGGTCCAGCAGTGGCCACTCGTAGCGTGTCGCGGAGAACAGGGCGACCCGGTCGCCGGGCGCGACTCCTTCGGCGATCAGCCCCAGCGCCGCGGCGCGGATCTGATCAGCGGCCTGTTTGCATGTCACATCGGTCCATGTGCCGTCCACGAGGCGCTGGAAGACCACATGGTCGGGATCGTCGCGCTCGTGTTCGAACACGGAGCTGACGATGTTGTCGCGTTCACCCACGGGGAAGGAAGCGGGAACGGTGAACTCACGCACGGTTATGGCCTCTCGACTAGCGGCTTTGCCGCTGCCAGCCTAGTCGGCCCCGTGTGGCGGAAAGCGGCGCATGTGTGAAGCTTGTAGGCCATGAACAGCATCCAGATCGCCGACGAGACGTTCGTCGCGGCCGATCCGGCCGAGGTCGGGCGGGCTGTCGCCGATCCCGCGAGCTGGCGGCGGTGGTGGCCCGACCTGCGACTGACGGTCGTGGAGGACCGCGGGGCGGTGGGGCACCGCTGGACGGTGACCGGTGCGCTGATCGGCACCATGGAGGTCTGGCTGGAGCCGGTTCTCGACGGGGTGGTGCTGCACTACTTCCTGCACGCCGAACCGGCGGGCGCGGCGGCGTGGCAGTTGGCGAAGATGAACCTGCCGAAGATGAACCACCGACGGCGGGTGGCGGGTAAGAACATGGCCTTCGAGGTGAAACGCGCGCTCGAAGCGTCGCGCCCGGTCGGGGTTTCCCCGCGCGCGTGAACCATCGGCTTAAGCGGTGCAAAGAAGGGTAGATTTCTGACGTGGCGGACAAGACGGCGCAGACGATCTATATCGATGCCGATCCTTCGACGGTGATGGACGTCATCGCCGACATCGAGTCTTATCCGGAATGGGTCAACGAGTACAAGGACTGCGAGGTGCTTGAAGCGGACCCGTCCGGTTTTCCGAAAAAGGCCCGGTTGGTGCTCGACGCGGCCGTACTCAAGGACACCATGGTATTGGCATACGACTGGAACAAGGTCGACAGCGGCTCGGTGACGTGGTCGCTGGTGTCCAGTTCGCTGTTGAAGGCGCTGGACGGGGCATACCGGCTGTCTCCCAAGGGATCCGGCACCGACGTCACCTATGAGCTGGCGGTCGACCTGGTCATCCCGATGATCGGTCTGCTCAAGCGAAAGGCCGAACGCAGACTGACCGACACCGCATTGAAGGACCTCAAGAAACGAGTCGAGGCTGACTGAGTCCCCGGGCGGCGCCCGGATCAGTCTGTTCGTCGGCAAGGGCGGCGTAGGTAAGTCGACGTTGGCAACCGCCACCGCGGTGCGCGATGCGCGTGCGGGTCTGCGGGTGCTCATCGTCTCCACCGACCAGGCGCACTCGATCGGTGACGTGCTGGGTGCCGACGTCGCGCCGACAGGACACCGCGAGCCGACCCGAGTGCTCGCCGATGACGCGGATGCCGGCGGCGGATCCTTGGACGCGCTGGCACTCGACACGCTGGCGCTGTTGGCGCAGCGGTGGCGCGACACCGCCGGGGTGTTGTCGGATAGGTTCCCAGAATCTGATGTGGGAAGCGTTGCACCCGAGGAACTCTCGGCATTTCCCGGTATTCAAGAGGTGCTCGGGCTGCACGAGGTCGGCGAGTTGGCGGCTTCGGGCCGGTGGGATCGCGTGGTGGTCGACTGCGCATCGACAGCTGATGCGCTGCGCATGCTCACGTTGCCCGCGACATTCGGGCTGTACCTGGAGCGGGCCTGGCCGCGGCACCGGCGGCTGTCGGCCACTGACGACGCCCGCACGGCAGCGGTCGTCGAGCTCGTCGAACGCATCGGCGGGGGAGTCGAGCAGCTCAGTTCGCTGCTGACGGACGGGTCGCGGGTCGGCGCGCACCTGGTGATGACCGCCGAGCGCGTGGTGGCCGCCGAGGCGGTGCGCACGCTGGGCTCACTGGCGTTGATGGGCGTGGCTGTGCAGGAGCTCATCGTCAATCAAATTCTGGTGCAGGATGATTCGTTCGAGTATCGCAACTTGCCCGAACACCCGGCGTTTGACTGGTACTCCGAGCGGATCGCCGAGCAGGCCGCGGTGCTGGCCGATCTCGACGAGAGGATCGGCGATGTACGGCTGGTGCTGGTGCCGCATCTGGCGGGCGAGCCGATCGGCCCCAAAGCGCTGGGCGAACTACTCGACAGCGCCCGTCGACGCGACGGTTCACCGCCGCCCGGGCCGCTGCGTCCGGTCGTGGATCGGGAATCGGGCACGGGCCTCGAAGCCGTCTACCGGCTGCGGCTAGAGTTGCCGCAGGTCGACTCCGGCGCACTGACGTTGGGCCGAGTCGACGATGACTTGATCATCGGCGCAGGCGGCATGCGGCGCCGCGTGCGGCTGGCGTCGGTCCTGCGTCGGTGCATCGTGGTGGACGCCGCGCTGCGGGGCAGTGAGCTGACAGTGCGGTTTCGACCGAATCCGGAGGTGTGGCCAGCGTGAGCAGTGCGCATCCCGATCTGGGTCCCGAACTGCGGAGGCTGGCGCAGATGATCCTCGACAGGCTCGATCCCGCCGTGCGGTCGGCCGCGGCGCTGGCGGGCAGTGGTGACGGGCCGGGCAAATGCCAGCAGGTGTGGTGCCCGGTGTGCGCGATAGCCGCACTGGCGTCCGGGGAACAACATCCGTTGTTGACCGTCGTCGCCGAGCACAGCGTCGCGCTGCTGGCGGTGGTTCGGGCGATCCTGGACGCGGACACACAGCAGCCCGACGGCACGCCGCCGCAAGGTCCGCCGCCTCCGCCGGAGGGTCCACCGCAGGGCCCGGCCCCGTCGGGAGCGAGTCGGTACCAGCACATCCCGGTAACCGTGGAGGAGTAGGCGCGTCTGTGGTCGCATTCACAGCGCGTGGGTACAGTTGTCGCAGAACACCGTCTTGTCGTGTTCGATCATCGGGAGGGTCCATGTGGTATTGGCTGTTCAAATACATCTTCATGGGGCCTCTGCTGTCGTTGCTGGGCCGGCCGAAAGTCGAAGGGCTGGATTATGTTCCACGGTCTGGTCCTGCCATTCTGGCGAGTAATCACCTCGCGGTTGCGGACAGCTTTTATTTGCCGCTGGTGGAGAGCCGCAGGATCACCTTCCTGGCCAAGGCCGAATACTTCACCGGGACCGGGATCAAAGGCTGGTTCCAGCGCTGGTTCTTCACCTCGGCCGGACAGGTGCCGATCGACCGCGCCGATGCCGACAGTGCGCAGAGCGCCTTGAACACCGCCGCGCGCATCCTCAGTCAGGGCAAGCTGCTCGGTATGTATCCGGAGGGCACCCGGTCGCCCGACGGGCGACTCTACAAGGGCAAGACCGGGCTGGCCCGGCTGGCGCTGGAGACCGGTGTGCCGGTCATTCCGGTCGCGATGATCGGAACTGACAGCGTCAACCCGCCAGGCAGCAAGATGTGGCGGTTCGGCCGGGTGAAGGTGAAGTTCGGCAAGCCGATGGACTTCACCCGCTTCGAGGGCCTTGCGGGAAACCGGTTCATCGAGCGCGCGGTCATCGACGAGGTGATGTACGAGCTCATGCAGCTGTCCGGGCAGGAGTACGTCGACCTCTACGCCGCCGACATCAAGGACGGCAAGGCCGACGACACGGCGAAGCCGTCCGCGCGCATGCCCGCTGTGGCCGCCGGCTAGTTCACCGCGGGCACCGGCGCGGCGTTCACGCCCGCGGTGGTGCGCCGGCCGACGTGCGCCCGAACCGTGCCCGACACCAGAATCACCGCGAGGGCCCACCAGATGTAAGACGCCCCGATCAGCTGGCGCCACAGCGAGGCCGCGGTCTCCTCGTGCTCGGGCATGAGCGGTATCGGCGTCCACACCATCAGCACGACACCTGCCAGCGCCACCAAGGCCAGCGCGACATGGCGTTGCCGGTAACCCATGATCGCGGTGACCACGACGGCGGGCAGCGCCCAGACCCAGTGGTGCGACCACGACACCGGCGAGACCACGAGACCGAACATCGCCACACAGATCAACGCCAGCACGTGTTCCTCCGCGTTGAGCACCCGTCGCACCGCCCAGACCGTGAGGCCCAGCACCGCGAAGCACGCCACGAGCCAGAGTCCGTACCGCACGCCTTCGTCGAGGCCGAGGCGCGCCAGCGCACCTGCGATGTTCTGGTTGGTGTTCAACGTCGCGGCGCCGATGCGATCGGTGTTGCGCACCGTCTCGGTCCAGTACTCGAGCGAGTCGCGCCACGCGAACGCCGCCCCTGTCAGCGTGGCCAGCCCCGCGGAGAAGGCGGTGACGAGCAGCGCGCGGGTGTCCCGGCGCAGCAGGAAGTACAACAGGAACACTGCCGGGGTGAGTTTGAGCGCGATCGCCAGACCCAGCAGCATGCCCCGCGGCCAGGGGGTTCTGCGCGGCACGCAGTCGGCGATGACGAGCGTCATCAACACGACGTTGATCTGCCCGAAGTCGAAGTTCGACCGGATCGGTTCGAGGAAGAGCACTGCGGGCGCGACGATTGCCGCGGCCAGCCATGCCCGTCGAAGCCAGGCGGGTTCCCCGGTCACCGTGCTCTTGCCGCCGGACGGGTCCGGCCACACGTCGAGGCGGGTCAGCACGATGGTCGTCGCGACGACCAGCAGTACCAGGGTGGTCAGCGTGATCGCGATGCTGGCCACGTCGAGCGACAGCAGCGCGAACGGGGAGAACACGACTGCGGCCAGCGGTGGGTAGGTGAACGGCAGGTCCAGCCCGCCGCGGGTCTGGAACATGACCCCGTCGGCGTACAGCGGGCGGCCGTCGAGCCAGGCCCGTCCGCCCATCCGGTAGACGTCGATGTCGATGCGGTACGGAAGGTGCCCCAGCAGGCGCCAACCCGCCCACGCGACCGCGGCGGCGGTGAGCAATTGGAAGAGTCGCCAGCCGAGCGTCGGCCCCCAACCACGCCCGTCGGGCGACCGCCAAATCCTCATGTCGCCGACCACACTATCGGGGCGTCTCGGCGCGTCGGAGGGTATCCCGGCCACGACACGCGCAGGTCGGCGTAAGTTCTTCGCGTGCGCGCGGACCTCGATTTCGACTTCGCCATTCCACCGGGACGCCTGCCGCTCGCCTTCTGCCTGGTGGCCTTCATCGCGACGTTCTTCGTGACCCGCACGATCGTGCGGTACATCCGTGCCCACGCCGACAGCGATGCGCCGCGCAAATGGTGGCAGCCCCGCAACATCTCGGTTTCGGGGACACCGGGGGCTGGGCTGCACCTCCACCACGTCGTGATCGGTGTGATTCTGGTCATGGTCTCCGGCGTGACGATGGTCACGCTGGCGGTCGACGGCGGAGTACCCGAATTCACCGTCGCCGCAATCTTTTTCGGCGTCGGCTCAGCGCTGGTACTCGACGAGTTCGCACTGATCCTGCATCTTCAGGACGTGTATTGGGCCGAGGACGGCCGCACGTCGGTCGACGCGGTGTTCGCGGCGGTGGCCGTCGCGGGCCTGCTGATACTCGGCTTCAACCCGCTGTCCTTTTTCGACATCAACATCTGGCGCAGCGACCACACCCTGCTGGCCCGCGCCGGCGTCGTCGTCATCGCAGTGCTGACCCTGCTGCTGGCCGTCGTCGTGCTGCTCAAGGGCAAGGTGTGGACCGGACTCGTCGGCATGTTCATCACCCCGCTGCTGCTGGTCGGGGCCATCCGGTTGTCGCGTCCGCATGCCCCGTGGGCGCGCTGGCGGTACACGAAACGCCCCCGCAAGATGCATCGTGCGCTGGAACGGGAGCGCTGGCTGCGCAGGCCGGTGGTCCAGGCCAAACTGTGGCTGCAGGACGCGATTGCCGGCATGCCCAGGTTCCCCGACGACGCCAAGGTCGACGCACAGCTCGACCGCGAGATCCACGCCGCACCTGCACCGTCGGAACGGGCGCCGGAGCAGGTGGCCTAGTGCGCTACTTCTACGACACCGAGTTCATCGACAACGGCCGCACGATCGAGTTGATCTCCATCGGTGTCGCCGCTGAGGACGGACGCGAATATTACGCCGTATCAACCGAATTCGATCCCGAACGGGCGGGCAGCTGGGTTCGAAAGCACGTCCTGCCAAAGCTGCCGTCGCCCGCGTCGCCGTTGTGGCGCTCGCGCAGGCAGATCCGCTCGGACCTGGAGGACTTCCTGGGCATCGACGGCGACGAGCCGATCGAGATGTGGGCGTGGGTCGGGGCGTACGACCACGTCGTGCTGTGCCAGCTGTGGGGGCCGATGGCCGACCTGCCGCCTGCGATACCGCGGTTCACCAGAGAACTGCGGCAATTCTGGGAAGACCGCGGATCGCCGCGGATGCCACCGCGGCCGCGCGACGCGCACGACGCCCTGGTCGACGCGCGGCACAATCTGCTGCGGTTCCAGGTGATGACGACGGGCTGACCAGCCGCCCGGCGGTGAAAACCACACCTCGGCGGCCGTTACCATGGATGGGTGAACTGGACCGTCGATGTGCCTATCGACCAGCTGCCGCCTTTGCCGCCGTTGCCCGATGAGTTGCGGTTGCGCCTTGATGCTGCCTTGGCCCGGCCTGCGGTGCAGCAGCCCAGCTGGGATGCCGATGCGGCCAAGAACATGCGCACGGTGTTGGAGAGTGTGCCGCCGGTGACGGTGCCCGCCGAGATCGAGCGGCTCAAGGGTCAGCTGGCTGATGTGGCCCGGGGCAAGGCGTTCTTGTTGCAGGGCGGCGATTGCGCGGAGACCTTCGTCGACAACACCGAACCGCACATCCGGGCCAACATCCGCACGCTGTTGCAGATGGCGGTGGTGCTCACCTACGGGGCCAGTGTGCCGGTGGTCAAGGTCGCGCGCATTGCCGGGCAGTACGCCAAGCCGCGCTCGGCCGACATCGACGCACTGGGTTTGCGGTCCTACCGCGGCGACATGATCAACGGGTTCGCCCCCGATGCTGCCGCGCGCGAACACGACGCGTCGCGGTTGGTCCGTGCCTATGCCAACGCCAGCGCGGCGATGAACCTGGTGCGCGCGTTGACCGCATCGGGACTTGCCTCGCTGCATCTGGTGCACGACTGGAACCGCGAGTTCGTGCGGACCTCGCCCGCGGGCGCCCGCTATGAGGCGCTGGCCGGTGAGATCGACCGGGCGCTGACGTTCATGAGTGCCTGCGGTGTCGATGACCGTAATCTGCAGACCGCCGAAATCTATGCCAGCCACGAGGCATTGGTGCTCGACTACGAGCGCGCGATGCTGCGGCTTTCCGAAACCGAGTCCGGGCCCAAGCTCTATGACTTGTCGGCCCATTACGTCTGGATCGGTGAGCGGACCCGTCAGCTCGACGGGGCCCATGTCGGGTTCGCCGAGGTGATCGCCAACCCGATCGGGGTCAAGCTCGGCCCGACCATGACCCCGGAACTGGCTGTGGAGTACGTCGAGCGCCTGGATCCGAACAATGAGGCGGGCCGGCTGACGTTGGTGACCCGGATGGGCAACAACAAGGTGCGCGACCTGTTGCCGCCGATCATCGAGAAGGTCCAAGCCACCGGGCATCAGGTGATCTGGCAGTGCGATCCGATGCACGGCAACACCCACGAGTCGTCGACCGGGTACAAGACCCGCCACTTCGACCGCATCGTCGACGAGGTGCAGGGCTACTTCGAGGTGCACCGCGCGTTGGGCACCCATCCGGGCGGCATCCATGTCGAGATCACCGGCGAGAACGTCACCGAATGCCTCGGCGGCGCCCAGGACATCTCCGACACCGACCTGGCCGGCCGTTACGAAACCGCGTGCGACCCACGCCTGAACACCCAACAAAGCCTCGAGCTGGCCTTCCTCGTCGCCGAGATGCTGCGGGACTAGGTCCGTCTTCGGGGCGCGCGTCAGATCAACGCGCCGATGTTGGTGCCGAGTGTCCACGCCCCGGCTGCGATGAGTCCGGTCAGCGTAAGCACGGCGACGACCCAGAAGAGCAGCACCCGCTTCGCGCGCTGGCGTGCCCAGTGAAATTCGTCGACGTCGATGCCGGCGAATTGTCCTGCCACGCCTGAGTATTCGGGCTCGACCGGTTGCCGGTCGTCGCGCGGGAGCTCGCGCGTCGGTTGACGCGGAACCTGCCCGACCGGCGGAGGCGCCAGGTGCTCGGTCGTCGCCTGCTGACGACCTTGGCTGTCGTACAGCGCGGCTGAGGCGTGGGTAGCCGAATTG
This sequence comes from Mycobacterium deserti, assembly GCF_025345615.1. Classification (GTDB taxonomy): domain Bacteria; phylum Actinomycetota; class Actinomycetes; order Mycobacteriales; family Mycobacteriaceae; genus Mycobacterium; species Mycobacterium deserti. Next base: position 221,268 of record NZ_JAODWD010000004.1, on the reverse strand, counting down.
CGCGGCGCGGGAACGCGGAACGCGGGCAGGCGGAGTTCCTCGACGATGGCCTCGAGCTCGTCGCCCATGTCCTGGGCGTCGGCGTAGCGATCGGCCGGGTCGCGCGCGGTGGCGGTGAGCACGAGTTCGTCGAACTGTGCGGGCACGCCGCCGATCAGGGTGCTCGGTGCTGGCACGTCGTTGTCCATCCGTTGGTACGCCACCGCAAGAGTGGTGTCACCGGTGAACGGCGTTGCACCGGTGAGCAATTCGAAGGCGAGCACACCCACCGCGTAGACGTCGCTGCGTGGTCCCGCGTCGCCCGTGCTGACTTGCTCGGGCGACAGGTAGGCCGCCGTTCCCAGGATCACGCTGGTCGAGGTGATCTTGGCGTCGGCCACCGCGCGGACCAGTCCGAAGTCGGCGATCTTGACGTCGCCGTCGTCGGAGATCAGCACGTTTTCCGGTTTGACGTCGCGATGCACCAAACCGGCGCGGTGCGCCACCGCGAGGCCGCCCAGCAGCGGCGACAGCACTGCGGCGACTGCGTGCGGGGGCATCGGGCCGCGCTCGCGCAGCAGTTCGCGTAGCGTGCCGCCCTCCACTAGTTCCATCACCAGGAACGGATGCTGGCCGTCGATGCCCTGGTCGTACACCGCGACGACGCCGGGGTTTTTGAGCCGGGCGACGGCGCGCGCCTCGCGCTGGAACCGAGTGAGGAACTGTGTGTCGCCGGCGTACCGCGACTCCATCACCTTCAACGCGACCGGCCGGTCGAGGCGGAGGTCCAGTCCGCGGTACACCGCGGACATGCCGCCGGTGGCGATCAACGTGTCGACGCGGTACCGCCCATCCAGTACCGACCCGGCCAACGGGTCGAATTGCCGGTAGGCGTCCACCGAAGACATGTTACGGAGTTCGAGTCGACGGCCATGCGCGTCGGGACGCCGCGTGAGTCCTAGACTCGATGCGGTGAGCAGCATTCCGGCCGCCGACGACATCCTCGACCCCGAGGAAGCCGTCTACGATCTGCCGACCGTCGCCGAGCTGATCGGTGTACCGGTGACCAAAGTGCACCAGCAATTGCGCGACGGCCATCTCCTCGCCGTCCGACGCGGCGGCACGCCTGTGGTGCCGACAGCCTTCTTCGACAACACCGGCAATGTGGTGAAGAGCCTGCCGGGATTGCTCGTCGTGTTGCACGACGGGGGATACGACGACACCGAGATCGTGCGCTGGCTGTTCACCCCTGACCCGTCACTGACCATCAGCCGGGACGGGGCGTCCGATCAGCAGGCTAATGCCCGGCCGGTTGATGCGTTGCACTCTCATCAGGCCCGTGAGGTGGTACGTCGGGCCCAGGCGATGGCTTACTAGTCTTGGCCACGCGGTAGAGCGAGTACCAGGCGACCGCGGCGCACGCCGTCGCCAACAGCACGTGGCCCCACGAGTACATGCCGTGTGCGCCGTCGGGCTTCCAGATCACAGTGATCCAGGTCGACAGCCCGGCGATCACCGCGATGGCCGCCGGGCTCTGCGCCAGCGCCGCCACCACCGCCAGCGGCCAGGTGTAGTACCAGGGCAGTGCGGCGGGCACGAACAACACCACGACACCCATCACCAGCGCGATGCCCATCAGTGCGTCCCGGTCCGTGTGGCGAAACCGCCACCACAACAACGGGAGTGCGACCGCAATGACCGCGATGCCGACGATGCGCGTGATGTCCAGCACGGCGTAGAAGCTGACCGGTAGGAAGAGCCCGCCGACGACGTTGACCAGATTGGCCACCGCCGTCGGCAGGGTCAGCCAGTTGATGATCTTCACCGAACCGGCCAGCGCCGTGAGCCAGCCGAGACCGACACCGGCCAGCAGCGACAACACCGCGAAGACCACGACGAAGATCAGCGCCGATGCCGCCGTGGCAACCGCGAACGCCTTGACCGGAGCATATCCGCGGCGATGTCGCAGATCACGCGTCCACACCCAGACCATGAACGGAAGGGCCAGTCCGGCAGTGGCTTTCACCGCAACAGCGGCTGCGACAAGTCCGACTCCGGCGACATGGCGGCCGCCGAACGTCAGCGCGATCGCGGCCATCATCAGGCCGACCATCAGCATCTCGTTGTGCACGCCGCCCATCAGATGGATGATCACCAGCGGATTCAGCGCACAGATCCACAGGGCTGCGACCCCGCTGGCGCCGACGTGGCGGGCGACCCGCGGCGCGGCCCAGATCAGCAGCACGAGACCAGGCAGCATGCACAGCCGCAGCAGCATCGTGCCGGCGATGACGTTGTCGCCGACCACCATCGTGACGAACTTCGCGATCAGGATGAACGCCGGCCCGTAGGGTGCGGTGGTGGTGGTCCAGATCGGGCTCACGTTGTCCAGCAACGAGTTCGGGTTCTCGATCGGTCCGACGGCGTAAGGGTCGAAGCCGTCGCGCAGCAGTGCGCCCTGGGCGAGGTAGGAATAGGTGTCGCGGCTGAACACCGGAACGCTGAGCAGCAGCGGCGCCAGCCAGAACCCCGTCGTCGCGACCATGGTGTATTCCGTGGCGCTGCGGTCGATCACCCGCCTGCCCAGCCGCAGCCAGGCGACCAGCATCAGTGCGACGCCGCCCCACAGCAGCACCGACGACAGCACCAGCCCGTGGCCGAAGCGCAGCCAGGACAGGTGCATCGATTCCAGCACCGGGTCGTGCAGCCTCGTGCTGCCCGCGCCCAATCCGCCCGCGGTGACCAGCACCGCGCCGAGGAAGCCCAGCCAGGCCGGTTGCGCTTGGGGCGACATCGCGAAGGATGCCAGTCGTGAAAGATGTTGCGACAAAACAGATTTCGACCTACTGGTCGGCGTCGATGTCGTCATGCTCCTAGGCGGACCGGTTGGCGGCCAGCCGGGCGAGTTCGCCAAGGCCGGCTTTGGCCTGCGCGTCGATCGCCGCGGAGTTCAGGATGAGCAGCGCCCGGCGGGTGAGCGTGTCGATGCGGTCTTCCACGGCGGCAAGGGCGCCTACCGATTCGATCACCAGACGCAGCTCCTTGACCTGGGCGTCGGTCAACTCGGAGCCGATCGAGGTGCGCAGCAGCTTGGCGCCGACGGGGTCGTGCCTCTCGGCAAGTCGGACCGCCTCGGCGAGCAGCACGGTGCGTTTGCCCGAGCGCAGGTCGTCCCCGGACGGCTTACCGGTGACCGCCGGGTCGCCGAACACACCGAGCACGTCGTCGCGCAGTTGGAACGCCACACCCAGGTTGGTACCCAGCTCGTGAAAGGCGGCCAGCACGTCGGGGCGATCGGCGGCGGCCGCGACGCCCAGCTGCAGCGGCCGCGAGATCGTGTAGGACGCCGTCTTGTAGATGTTCACCGTCATCGCCGACGCCACCGACTCCGCGCCGCTGGATTCGGCGACGATGTCGAGATACTGACCGCCCAGCACCTCGGTGCGGATCGCGCCCCACACCCGCTGCACCCGCCGGTGCGCGTCGAGCGGCAGGTCGGCCGTCGCGACGATGTCGTCGGCCCACACCAGGGCCAGGTCGCCGAGCAGGATCGCCGCCGAGATGCCGAACTGCTCGGCCGAACCGTGCCAGTTCTGGTGGCGATGCTTGTCGGTGAAGATTCGATGCACGGTCGGCAGGCCGCGGCGCGTCGCCGACTCGTCGATGACGTCGTCGTGCACCAGCGCGCAGGCCTGCAGGAGCTCGAGCGCCGCGAACAGCCGCAGCGCGTCGGGGCCGGGTTCGGCTGGACCGACCGCGCGCCAGCCCCAGTATGCGAACGCCGGGCGGAGCCGCTTGCCGCCCCGCAGCACGAACTCCTCGAGTGCTGCGGTCAGCTCGCCGTAGTCGGGACCCATGTACGCGCAGTCGCGGCGGCGCTCACTCAAGTAGCCGCGCAACTGCTCGGTGACGGCGCTGGCCAACTCGATCGCTGACGGTGCCGCTGCATACAGGCTCAGCGGGCGCCCCTTTCTCTGTGCGTCACTCGCCCCCGAGTGCATCGACAGTAGAGCCTATTCCGCGGGCTCGCCGACCCGCGGCGTTCGGTCGCGGTTGTGATAGGCCAGCCCGCCGATGATCCCGGCGACCACGAAGGCCGCGACGCCCAGCCAGATCGCGGCGCCGATGAACGAGCGGGCGCTGGGATCGGTGTACTTCGCCTGGGCGTTCATCGATGACACGACGCCCGGCCGCAGCTTCCACTCCACGATCTCGGCCGACACCTGATCACCGTTGGTCGAGGTCACCTCCCCGGGGAAGGACACCGAGAGCGTCACGTCGGCCTCCGGGTCCGACAGCGAGGTCAGGTCCGCGCGTCCCTCGAGGATCACGAGGTCACCGGCCCTGCGCAGCGAGATGTCGACACCGGCGGCGTCGCGGTTCATGTTGGCCAGTTGGGGGAGTTCGGCGAAGGTCAGGTCGGAGAACACCGCCTGCGAGCCGACGTAGTCGTCGCGGTTGTACTCGGACACGGCGATCTTGTTGGCGAACGGCAGGCTGTTGAGCAGCTGCGGTCCCTTGTCGTTGACGTCGCGGGGTTTGGCCGCCGCGACGATCTGACCCGACACCCGGTCGTCGGGCGAGACGGTGATCGACGTCCTGATCCGTACGCACCCGGCGGCCATCGGTACGACGACCAACAGCAGGACGACGAGAGCGAGCAGCCGCGTTGCGCTGCGTCGGGAGTTGCCGGCGGGCACGAGGTCATCGTGCCAGAGGCGCCGCGTCACAGTGGCAGCGCCCGGCCCAGGATCGCGAACGCCCGTGGATCACCGGCGAAGTGGTAGCCGCGGATCACGTCGGTGAAGCCGAGACGGCGGTACAGCTTCCATGCCCGGTTAGCCTCGCCGTTGATCTCCGGCGTCGACAGCAGCACGTGTGCTTCGGCCCGGTCGGCGAGCAGGCGGCGGGTCAGCGCCTCACCGAGGCCGCGGCCCTGCGCGTGCGGCGCGATGTGAAGTTCGGTGAGCTCGAAGTAGCTCGTCATCAACTCCGCGATACGGGTGCGGTCGGCCCCCACCCGGTGCAGACCGGCGACGACCTGCTGCTGCCACCACTGGTCGGGCGCCCCGCAATAGCCGTAGGCGATGCCCAGCAACGGCGCCCCGATCAGATCGCAGTCGCCTGATTCGCCGTGCTCCGCGGGCTCCACGACAGCCACCGCCTTCCAGCCCTGCCTGCGGGTGTGTTCCATCCACATCGCCGCGCGCTGGTCCTCGGTGCCGCGCGGATAGCGCATCGCATCGACGTACACGGCGAGCGCGTCTGCAAGTCGGCGTTGCATATCGCTCGGCGACAGATCAACGAGAAAGGCCGCCAATGTGTCTCTGCCCCTCCGCGATCGTGGTGCGGTGTCGTGCGGTTGTTGCTCCCACCATTATCGGGTGAGTGTCCTACTGCCAACCAGAGGCGGCCCACGTCATACAATCGACCGTCGAACTAGGTGGTACGGCTCAGATTGACCTCGTATCATGACTGTTAGGTGCCTCTCGATGCGGGCATACAAGACTTCGAAGTTTGAGACGGCCGTGGCGGCCCCCGGTAGTGAGGGAGGGACGAATGCCACTCTCCGACCATGAGCAGCGCATGCTCGACCAGATCGAGAGCGCGCTCTATGCCGAGGACCCCAAGTTCGCGTCGAGCGTTCGCGGCGGGACTCTGCGCGCGCCCTCGACCAGGCGTCGCCTGCAGGGCGTCGCGCTGTTTGTTCTCGGTCTCGCGCTGCTCGTGTCCGGAGTCGCCATTCCCGCCACCCAGATCGGTGGCTTCCCGATCCTGTCCGTCCTGGGATTCTTGGTGATGTTCGGCGGCGTCGTCTTCGCCATCACGGGTCCGCGGGTCGCAGGCGCGCGCGAGAAGGGCGTCCCGGAGGCGGGTGCGCCTCGCCAGAAGCGGGTCAAGGGATCCGGCGGTTCGTTCACCAGTCGCATGGAGGACCGGTTCCGCAGGCGGTTCGACGAATAAGGCCGGTCTGACCGAAGAAGGGGTAGCCGTACGGGCTGCCCCTTTCTTTGTGCTTTGAGGCCGGCCCCCACTTCGCCCCACACACCCGCCCCACCGCGCTTTCGTCGGCGTCCACTTGCCTGATTTCGACGAAAGTCGCTTGTCCGTTCGGCGGCGAATCGCCGCGGAGTCCCTCCCGGGATACGTGCTCGGCTCCGTAGCCGCCTTCGGTGTCCATCGGGCCCCCACTTCGCCCCACGCCTGCGACCTGCGGGTTTGTCGGGGCGACCGCGGGGGCGCCGCGCGAGGGGTGGCGCGACGTGCGGACATACCGCGAATGTTTGCCGCCAAATGGAGAGAAGTGGGGCGTTGTGGGGTAAAGTGGCGGACAACGGAGCGGCCGGGGCTCCGGAGTGAAGCGGAGGTGGCGAGATGTTTCTCGGCACTTACACGCCGAAGCTCGACGACAAAGGGCGGCTGACACTGCCCGCCAAGTTCCGCGACGCGCTGGCAGGAGGGTTGATGGTCACCAAGAGCCAAGATCACAGCCTTGCCGTCTACCCGCGCGCGGAGTTCGAGAAGGTGGCCGAAGAAGCCGCAGAGGAGGCGCGGGTCAACCCGGCGAAGCGCGCCTATCTGCGGAACCTGGCCGCGGCCACCGACGAACAGCATCCCGACGGACAAGGCCGAATCACGCTGTCGGCCGATCACCGCCGGTACGCGAACCTGTCCAAGGAGTGCGTCGTCATCGGATCCGTCCGATTCCTGGAGATCTGGGACGCGCAAGCCTGGAACGACTATCAGCAAGCGCACGAAGAAGACTTCTCGACGGCCAGCGATGAAACTCTGCGCGGCAACTGACCGGCACACCGCCCGTGCCTCGTGGCCTCTGTCCGAACCGGCCCTGGCGTACTTCCCCGACGCCAGGCCCGCGCTCTCGGGCAGGGACCTCGATGCAAGGGCCCTCACCGGAGGGGCTGCGATGGCGCAAGACTCACACGGACACGTTCCCGTTCTGCTCGACCGCTGCGTCGACCTGCTGACCCCCGCGTTGACGCGGCACAGCCCCGACGGCAGCGGCGCCGTTCTTCTCGACGCCACCCTCGGGGCGGGCGGCCACGCCGAGCGTTTCCTCACCGAGTTCGGTGGCCTGAGCCTCATCGGGCTCGACCGCGACCCCACCGCGCTGGGGATCGCCGGCGAGCGACTGTCCGGTTTCGGTGACCGCGTGCGGCTCGTCCGGGCCCGGTATGACGGCATCGAGGGGGTGCTCGCCGACGGGACACAGGACACACCCGCGGTCGACGGCATCCTGTTCGACCTCGGCGTGTCGTCGATGCAACTGGACCGCACCGACCGCGGGTTCTCTTACGCGGCCGACGCGCCGCTGGACATGCGCATGGACCCAGACGCACCGCTGACGGCGGCCGAGATCGTCAACACCTGGGACGAGCGCGCGCTGGCCCGGGTACTGCGCGAGTACGGCGACGAGCGGTTCGCGAGCCGCATCGCCGCGCAGATCGCCCGCCGCCGCGCCCGCCAACCGTTCGCCACCACCGGTGAACTCGTCGAGTTGCTGTACCAGGCGATTCCCGCACCCGCGCGTCGCACCGGCGGCCATCCCGCCAAGCGGACATTCCAGGCGCTGCGCATCGCCGTCAACGGCGAGCTCGACTCGCTTCGCGAGGCGCTGCCTGCCGCACTTCACGCGCTGGCCCCCCGCGGCCGCATCGTCGTGATGGCCTACCAGTCGCTGGAGGACCGCATCGTCAAGGGCGAGTTCGCCACTGCGACCGCTTCCCGCACACCGCCCGGACTACCCGTCGAATTGCCCGGACACGGACCGGAATTCGTCGCCTTGACGCGTGGCGCCGAGCGCGCAAGCGCCGAGGAGATCGCGTCGAACCCGCGTAGCGCACCCGTGCGGCTACGAGCACTGGAGAAGGTGGGGGAGCAATGAAGGCAAAGGCGAAGCGGACAGCACCCGCGCGCGGCAGCGACGAGCGGCGCCGCGCCGCACGTAACGGCCAGCGCCGCCCCGCCGAGTCGCCGCCGCGCCGGCGACCGACGCGCGAGCAGCGGCCGCAGCGATCGGCGCCGCAGACCGGCCCCATCCCGCGGCCGAAGGACGCACCGGCGCGCGCCAAGAACGCCAGCCAGGCAAAGGCTCGAGCGAAGGCACGCAAAGCCAAGGCGCCAAAGGTCGTTCGGCCGCCTCTGCGCGAGCGCATCATCGTCAGACTGGCGTCGATCGACCTCAATCCGCGCACGCTCGTCGCCCGTGTCCCGTTCGTGGTGCTGGTGATCGGATCGCTCGGGGTGGGCCTCGGCACAACGCTCTGGCTGTCCACCGACGCCGCAGAGCGCTCCTACGAACTGGGCGCCGCCAGGGAGACCAACGAGGCGCTGCTGCAGCAGAAGGAAGCGCTCGAACGCGATGTCCTCGAAGCCCAGGCCGCGCCCGCGCTGGCCGAGGCCGCACGCGACCTCGGCATGATCCCGTCGCGCGACACCGCGCACCTGGTGCAGGATCCGGCGGGCAACTGGATCGTCGTGGGCACCCCGAAACCAGCCGAAGGCGTTCCGCCGCCGCCGCTGAACACCCCGCTACCCGAGGAGGCGCCACCGCCGCCTCCCGCGCCCCCCGCGCCGCGCGTCGTAGAACCGCGTGAGTTGACCGTCCGGATGCCGACCAGGGTGGCCCCGGCGCCACTGCCGGGCGCCGAACGTCCAGTGCCCGCAGGACCCGTCGCACCCGTTGCGCCCATCGCACCGCCACCGGCGCCCGGCGCGGAGGTGCCGCACGCACTGCCAGCGCCGCTGCCCGCGGGGGTCACCGGGCCCGCGATTCCGCTCGCCGAGGTACCGCACGCGGCCGTTCCGGCGCCGCTGCCCGGTCCGGTCGCCGGCGCGCCGGCATGAGCCGCCGCGGCAAGGACACCCGCCGCGCGCCGAAGCAGCGTCCCGCCAAGCGCACGACCAAGACGCAGGAGCGGTCAGCCAAGGCGCGTCGCACTCGTACGGTGGCGACCGAAAACGGTTTGCGCAGCGCATCATTCGTGTTCCGCCATCGCGTCGGCAACGCAGTGATCTTCCTGGTGCTCATCGTCGCGGCCGGGCAGCTGTTCAACCTGCAGGTGCCGCGTGCCGAGGGGCTGCGGGCCGAGGCGGCGGGCCAGCTCAAGGTCACCGACGTCGACAAGGCGGTGCGCGGCGCGATCGTGGACCGCAACAACGACAAGCTGGCGTTCACCATCGAGGCCCGCGCGCTGACCTTCCAGCCGGTCAAGGTCCGCAAGCAACTGGCCGAGGCGAAGGCGAAGTCTCCCGAGGCCCCCGACCCCGACCGCAGGCTGCGCGACATCGCCGCCGAGGTCGCGACTCGGCTGAACAACAAGCCCGATGCCGCCGCGGTACTCAAGAAGCTCAAGAGCGACGAGACATTCGTCTACCTCGCGCGCGCGGTCGACCCGGCGGTCTCGGACGCGATCACCTCGAAGTTTCCCGAAGTGGGTTCGGAGCGCCAGGATCTGCGCCAGTACCCCGGCGGGGTGCTGGCCGCCAACGTCGTCGGCGGGATCGACTGGGACGGGCACGGCCTGCTCGGTCTCGAAGATTCACTGGACGCAGTATTGGCGGGCACCGACGGGTCGGTCACCTACGACCGGGGCTCCGACGGGGTGGTGATTCCCGGCAGCTACCGCAACCGCCACGATGCGGTCGACGGTTCGACGGTCGTGCTGACGCTCGACGACGACATCCAGTTCTACGTCCAGCAGCAGGTTCAGCAGGCCAAGAACCTGTCGGGCGCGCAGAACGTGTCGGCCGTGGTGCTCGACGCGAAGACCGGTGAGGTCATGGCCATGGCCAACGACAACACCTTCGACCCGTCGCAGGACCTCGGCCGCCAGGATGACCGCGAACTCGGCAACCCGTCGGTGTCGTCGCCGTTCGAGCCCGGTTCGGTGAACAAGATCGTCACCGCGGCCTCGGTCATCGAGTACGGACTGACCAATCCCGATGAGGTGCTTGCGGTTCCCGGCTCGATCGACATGGGCGGCGTCACCGTCTCCGATGCGTGGGAGCACGGCACAATGCCGTACACCACCACGGGTATTTTCGGGAAGTCGTCGAACGTGGGCACGTTGATGCTGGCGCAGCGTCTCGGTCCCGAGCGCTACTACGACATGCTGCGAAAGTTCGGCCTCGGCCAACGCACCGGCGTCGGGCTACCCGGCGAGAGCGCGGGAATCGTCCCGCCCATCGACCAGTGGTCGGGCAGTTCGTTTGCGAACCTGCCTATCGGACAGGGTCTTTCGATGACGCTGCTGCAGATGACAGGTATGTACCAGGCCATCGCCAACGACGGCGTCCGGATTCCGCCGCGCATCATCAAGTCCACGATCGCCGCGGACGGCAGCCGCACCGACGAGGCCCGTCCCGAGGGGGTGCGGGTGGTGTCGCCGCAGACGGCGCAGACTGTGCGCCAGATGCTGCGGGCGACGGTGCAACGCGATCCGACCGGTGACCAGCAGGGCACCGGATCGCAGGCCGCTGTGGAGGGCTACCAGATCTCGGGTAAGACGGGCACCGCGCAGAAGATCAACCCGGCCTGCGGCTGCTATTACGACGAGGTCTACTGGATCACCTTCGCCGGCATGGCGACCGCCGACGACCCGCGCTATGTGGTCGGCGTGATGATGGACCACCCACAACGCACCGCCGACGGGCAACCCGGAACGACGGCGGCGCCGCTGTTCCACAACATCACGGCGTGGTTGCTGCAACGCGAGAACGTACCGCTGTCGCCCGACACCGGGCCGCCGCTGACGTTGCAAGCCACCTGAGCGTAAGGAAATCGGCGGACGCGAGGCCGGTACTGTGTCAACGCCATGAACCTGCGACCCTCGCACCCCGTCGGCCATGCCCTGCGGCCGCTGGCCGAGTTGGTACGGGCCGTGCCCGCCGTCGGCGCCGTAGTCCCCGACGTCACTATCACCGGCGTGACGCTGCGCGGTCAGGACGCCCAGCCGGGTGACCTGTTCGCGGCGCTGCCCGGCGCGTCGTCGCACGGCGGGCAGTACGTCGCCGACGCGGTGTCGCGCGGTGCGTCGGCGGTGCTGACCGACGCGGACGGCGCGGCCCACATCGGCCACGACGTCGGGGTGCCCGTGCTGATCCACCCGACGCCACGCGCGGTGCTGGGCGAAGTGGCCGGGGCCGTCTACGGGCGGCCGTCGGACAAGCTGCGCGTCATCGGCGTCACCGGCACCTCCGGCAAGACCACCACCACCTACCTCGTCGAGGCCGGCCTGCGGTCCGCCGACCGAGTGGCCGGGCTGATCGGGACGGTCGGCATCCGGATCGACGGCCGTGACCAGGCCAGCGCGCTCACCACACCGGAAGCCCCCGACCTGCAGGCGCTACTTGCGGTGATGGTCGAACAGGGCGTTGACACCGTGGTGATGGAAGTGTCCAGCCATGCGTTGTCACTTGGCCGCGTCGACGGCGTGACGTTCGCGGTCGGCGGGTTCACCAACCTGTCGCGTGACCACCTGGACTTCCACCCGACGATGCAGGACTACTTCGACGCCAAGGCCCGGCTCTTCGCGCCTCAATTCGCGACGCACGCAAGCGCTTCGGTCATCTGCGTCGATGACGAGGCGGGCCGTGCCATGGCCGGGCTGGCTACCGACCCCGTCACCGTGAGCGTCACCGGACACGCCCACTGGCGGGCCGAGGACATCCGCGCGGTCGACCGCGGGGCCCAGGAGTTCGTGGCCGTAGACCCGGCCGGGGTCCATCACGGGCTGCGCATCGGGCTGCCAGGGCGCTACAACGTTGCCAACTGCCTCCTCGCGGCCGCGCTGCTCGACGTCGTCGGGGTGTCACCCGAGCAGGCGGCGCCTGGATTGCGCACCGCGACCGTCCCCGGGCGCCTGGAGTCGGTCGACCGCGGCCAGGACTTTCTGGCGCTGGTCGACTACGCGCACAAGCCGGGCGCGTTGCAGGCGGTGCTGGAGACGATGCGTCACGAGCGCAGCGGGCGGCTGGCCGTCGTGTTCGGTGCTGGCGGCAACCGCGACCCGGGCAAGCGCGAACCGATGGGCCGGGTGGCCGCGCAACTCGCCGATCTCGTCGTGATCACCGACGACAACCCGCGCGACGAGGACCCCGCGGCCATCCGGGCGGCGATCATGGCGGGCGCTACCGGCGTCACACCGGAGGCAGCCGCGGCGACCTGCGCAGAGATCGTCGAGATCGCCGACCGCCGCGAGGCCATCGACTATGCGGTGGCCTGGGCGCGCAGCGGAGACGCGGTCGTCGTCGCCGGAAAGGGCCACGAGGCGGGCCAGACCAGCTGCGGCGCGACCCGGCCGTTCGACGACCGCGACGAGCTGGCCGCTTCGCTGGACGCGCTGGGACGCCGCGCGTGATCGACCTGACGGTTGCGCAGGTCGCCGAGATCGTCGGCGGCCGGCTGGCCGACATCACCCCCGAGGAGGCCGCCGCCACCCGCATCACCGGCACCGTCGAGTTCGATTCTCGGGCCGTGTCCTCCGGCGGGCTCTTTCTCGCCCTTCCCGGCGCGCGCTCCGACGGACACGACTTCGCCGCGGCTGCCGCGGCGGCCGGTGCCGCCGCGGTGCTGGCGGCACGGCCGGTCGGGGTACCGGCGGTGATCGCGCCGGCAGCGGCGGGCGCAGACCGGGCCGCCGGCGTGCTCGAACACGACACCGACGGTTCGGGTGCCGCGGTGCTCGCGGCGCTGGCCCGGTTGGCCTCAGCGGTGGCCGCCGAACTGGTCGAGAGCGGGCTGACGATCATCGGAGTCACCGGGTCGTCGGGAAAGACGTCGACCAAGGATCTGCTGGCCGCGGTGCTCACCCCGCTGGGTGAGGTCGTCGCACCGCCGGGCTCGTTCAACAATGAACTGGGCCATCCCTGGACAGTGCTGCGCTCGCGGGAGTCCACCGACTACCTGGTGCTGGAGATGTCGGCCCGGCACCCGGGCAACATCGCCGCGCTGGCCGAGATCGCACCGCCGTCCATCGGCGTCGTGCTGAACGTCGGCACCGCCCACCTCGGGGAGTTCGGCTCGCGAGAAGCCATCGCGGCAACGAAATCTGAACTACCGCAGGCAGTTCCGCCGACCGGCTCGGTGGTGTTGAACGTCGACGACGCCGCGGTGGCCGCGATGGCCGAGGTGACGCCGGCTCGTGTGATCCGGGTCTCCCGGGAGCCCGGCGCCAGGGACGTCGACGTCTGGGCCGGGCCGGTGACTCTCGACGGGCTCGCCCGGCCGAGGTTCACGTTGCACGCGGGCGACGACCAGGTCGACGTCGCGCTGGCCGTGCACGGTGACCATCAGGTGTCCAACGCCCTGTGCGCCGCGGCCGTCGCCCTGGAATGCGGCGCCACGCTCGAGCAGGTGGCCGCGGCGCTGGCCGCGGCGGGACCGGTGTCGGCCAACCGCATGCAGGTGAGCACCCGGGCCGACGGCGTCACCGTGATCAACGACGCCTACAACGCCAACCCCGACTCCATGCGGGCCGGGCTGAAAGCACTGGCATGGATGTCCCGTGAGGCAGGCGAGCGGCGCCGCAGCTGGGCCGTGCTCGGAGAGATGGCCGAGCTCGGCGACGACGCGATATCCGAGCACGACGCCATCGGCCGGTTGGCGGTGCGATTAGATGTGTCACGACTCGTCGTCGTCGGAACCGGGAGGACCATGAGCGCCATGCACCACGGCGCGGTGATGGAGGGATCGTGGGGGCCTGAGGCCACCATGGTCGCCGACGCCGACGCTGCGCTGGCACTGTTGCGGGCCGAACTGCGGGCCGGCGACGTGGTGTTGGTGAAAGCCTCCAACGCCGCGCGACTGTCCGGCCTGGCAGACGCGCTGCTCGCCGACGGCGGGGATGCGCGCGGATGAGGCAGATCCTCATAGCCGTCGGCATCGCGCTGACGGTCTCCATCCTGCTCACGCCCGCGCTGGTGCGGCTGTTCACCCGGCAGGGCTTCGGCCACGAGATCCGCGAGGACGGGCCGCCGAGCCACCACAAGAAGCGCGGCACCCCTTCGATGGGCGGCGTCGCGATCATTGCCGGCATCTGGGCCAGCTACCTCGTCACCCATCTGGTCGGCGTCGTGATCGACGGCAAGGGCCCGTCGGCGTCCGGGCTTCTCGTACTCGGGTTGGCAACCGCGCTCGGCGCCGTCGGCTTCGTCGACGACCTGATCAAGATCCGTCGCTCGCGCAACCTCGGCCTGAACAAGACCGCCAAGACCGTCGGCCAGATCGGCGCGGCCGTGCTGTTCGGCGTTCTGGTGCTGCAGTTCCGTAACGCCGACGGGGTCACCCCGGCCAGCCCCGAACTGTCGTATGTCCGCGAGATCGCCACGGTCACACTGCCTCCGGCGCTGTTCGTCCTGTTCTGCGTGACGGTCGTCTACGCCTGGTCCAACGCCGTGAACTTCACCGACGGACTCGACGGTTTGGCGGCGGGCGCGATGGCGATGGTGTGCGCGGCGTATGTGCTCATCACGTTCTGGCAGTTCCGCAACGCCTGCGCGACGAGCCCGGGGGTGGGCTGCTACAACGTGCGCGACCCGCTGGATCTGGCGATCATCGCTGCGGCGACCGCCGGCGCCTGTATCGGCTTCCTGTGGTGGAACGCCGCGCCCGCCAAAATCTTCATGGGCGACACCGGATCGCTGGCCCTCGGCGGCATCATCGCGGGCCTGTCGGTGACCAGTCGCACCGAGATGCTCGCGGTCGTGCTCGGCGCGCTGTTCGTCGCCGAGGTGACTTCGGTCGTCGTGCAGATCCTGGCGTTCCGCACCACGGGCCGCAGGGTGTTCCGCATGGCGCCCTTCCACCACCACTTCGAACTGGTGGGCTGGGCGGAAACGACGGTGATCATCCGGTTCTGGCTGCTGACCGCGATCGCGTGCGGTCTCGGCGTGGCGCTCTTCTACAGCGAGTGGCTGACGACCGTCGGTGCGTGACGACGTGATCGAACTCGACGCGTTGGTCCCCGGGGCGCGGGTCCTGGTGACCGGTGCGGGCATCACCGGCCGCTCGGTGAGCGCCGTCCTGGAGCCCACCGGTGTGCGGCTGACGATCTGCGACGACGACCCGCTGGCGCTGCAACGACTCATCACCCCGGCGAAGGTGGTCACCACCGCAGAGGCCCAGGCACACATCGGCGACTACGCGCTGGTGATCACGAGTCCGGGGTTCCCGCCGACCGCGCCGGTGCTCGCCGCAGCGGCGGCGGCCGGTGTGCCGATCTGGGGCGATGTCGAGTTGGCGTGGCGCCTGGATCGCGCGGGCCGGTTCGGGCCGCCGCGGCGTTGGCTGGTCGTCACCGGCACCAACGGCAAGACGACGACCACGTCGATGCTGCACGCGATGCTGACCGCGGCGGGACGGCGCGCGGTGCTGTGCGGCAATATCGGCAACCCAGTGCTCGACGTGCTGGCCGAACCGGCGGAGCTGCTCGCCGTCGAATTGTCGAGCTTCCAGCTGCACTGGGCGCCGTCGCTGCGGCCGGCGGCCGGTGTGGTGCTCAACGTCGCCGAGGACCACCTGGACTGGCACGGGACGCTCGAGGCGTACGCGCGGGACAAGGCGCGCGTGCTCGACGGACACGTGGCCGTCGCCGGCCTCGACGATCCGATGGCGGCCGGGCTGCTGGCGACGTCGGCCGCTCCGGTGCGGGTGGGCTTCCGGCTCGGCGAGCCCACTGCCGGTGAACTGGGTGTGCGCGACGGCGTTCTGATCGACAACGCGTTCGGCGAGCAGGTCCCCCTGGCCGAGGCGTCGAGCATCGGAATCGCAGGTCCGGTCGGTGTGCTCAACGCGCTCGCCGCCGCCGCGCTCGCCCGCGCTGTCGACGTGCCACAGGAGGCCATTGCCAACGCACTCGCCGGATTTGCTGTCGGCCGTCACCGCGCCGAGGTCGTCGCCACGGTCGACGGCGTCACCTACGTCGACGACTCCAAGGCCACCAACCCGCACGCCGCGGGCGCATCGATTGCCGCATATCCGCGCGTGGTGTGGATCGCCGGCGGCCTGCTCAAAGGCGCGTCGGTGGAAGAACTGGTCGCGTCGGTGGCGAACCGCCTGGTCGGAGCGGTATTGATCGGCCATGACCGGGAACTGATCGCCAATGCGATATCGCGACACGCCCCGGATGTCCCCGTCGTTCAGCTTGTGACAGGGGAGGATTTTGGGGTGCCTGAGGTAAATGAGTCAAATGAGACTTCTGTGACTGCGGTGACCGGTGAGGCCGTGATGTCGGCCGTGGTCGCCGCCGCCCGCAACCTCGCGAAACCGGACGACACTGTGCTGCTGGCGCCGGCGGGCGCATCCTTCGACCAGTTCACCGGCTACGCGCACCGCGGCGACGCATTCGCCTCCGCCGTGCGCGCGCTGTCCCGGTAGCACCCGATGAGCAACATCCTGGGCCGGCTGCGGCACCGCAGAACCGGCCCGGCGGACCAGGCACCCGCGGGCGAGACGGCGCGCGGCCCGCGCACCCGCTTCGGCGCCTGGCTCGGCCGGCCCATGACGTCGTTCCACCTGATCATCGCGGTGTCCGCCCTGCTGGTGATGTTGGGCCTGACGATGGTGTTGTCGGCATCGGGCGTGTACTCCTACGACACCGACGGTTCACCGTGGGTGGTCTTCGGCAAGCAGGTGCTCTGGACCCTCATCGGGCTGATCGCGTTCTATACCGCGCTGCGGATGCCGGTGCAGATGATGCGCAACCTGGCCTTCTCCGGATTCGCCGTCACGATCATCCTGCTCGTCCTGGTGCTGATACCGGGAATCGGCAAGGTGGCCAACGGATCTCGTGGCTGGTTCGTGGTCGCGGGATTCTCGATGCAGCCCTCGGAACTGGCCAAGATCGCATTCGCGATCTGGGGTGCGCATCTGCTGGCTTCCCGTCGACTGGAACGGGCGTCGCTGCGCGAGATGCTCATCCCGCTGGTGCCCGCGGCCGTCATCGCCCTCGCGCTGATCGTCGCCCAGCCCGACCTGGGACAGACGGTGTCGCTGGGCATCATCCTGCTCGGCCTGCTCTGGTATGCGGGCCTGCCGCTGCGGGTGTTCGTGTCGTCGCTGTTGGCGGTCGTCGTCTCGGCGGGGGTGCTGGCCATGGCGGAGGGTTACCGCTCCGCCCGCGTGCAGTCCTGGCTGAACCCAGCGGCCGATGCGCAGGGGTCGGGATATCAGGCGCGCCAGGCCCGGTTCGCACTGGCCAACGGCGGGGTGTTCGGCGACGGTCTTGGGCAGGGCAGCGCCAAATGGAACTATCTACCGAACGCCCACAACGATTTCATCTTCGCGATCATCGGCGAGGAACTCGGCTTCGTCGGCGCCGCGGGCCTGCTTGCTCTGTTCGGGTTGTTCGCCTACACCGGGATGCGCATCGCCCGCCGCTCGGCCGATCCGTTCCTGCGGTTGCTGACCGCGACCGCGACGCTGTGGGTGATGGGTCAGGTGTTCATCAACGTCGGCTACGTCGTCGGACTGTTGCCGGTCACAGGCCTGCAGCTGCCGCTGATCTCGGCCGGTGGAACGTCCACGGCCACAACACTGTTGATGATCGGCATCATGGCCAACGCCGCGCGACACGAGCCCGAGGCGGTGGCGGCGCTGCGAGCGGGCCGCGACGACCGGGTGAATCGTCTGCTGCGCCTGCCGCTGCCCGCGCCGTACGTGCCGACGCGCACCGAGGCGCTGCGGGACCGGCTCCGGACCAACAGCGAGCGCGGCAAGCCGGCGAAATCTGCGTCCAAGGCATCGCCGCGCAAGGCGCCGAGCCGACGCAAACCGCATACGGCTGATCGACCGGATCGCAGTGCAAGGCATCATGGAGGCGCTCGGGGATCGACGGGCCGACGGGCTCGCACATTGGAAGGTCAGCGTTACGGGTGAACGACCGTGCCCCATCACGTCAGCGGGCGATCTCGGTGGTGCTCGCAGGTGGCGGCACCGCGGGGCACGTCGAACCGGCGATGGCAGTGGCCGATGCGCTGACCGCGCTCGATCCTGACGTACGCATCACCGCCCTTGGCACCGAGCGCGGGCTCGAGACCCGACTGGTCCCCGAACGTGGCTACCACCTCGAGCTCATCACCCCGGTTCCGCTGCCGCGCAAATTGTCGGGAGACCTGCTGCGCCTACCCATGCGGGTACGCCGGGCAGTTCGGCAGACCAGAGCCGTGCTCGACGACGTCGGCGCCGACGTGGTGATCGGGTTCGGCGGTTACGTCGCTCTACCCGCCTACCTCGCGGCCAGGCGTCGCGTGCCGGTAGTCGTGCACGAGGCCAACGCCAGCGCGGGCCTGGCCAACCGGGTGGGCGCGCGTTCGGCGCGCCGCGTCCTGTCCGCCGTCGACGACCCGGGCCTCGGCGACGTGGAGGTCGTGGGCGTGCCGGTGCGCTCGGCGATCACATCGCTGGACCGGGCCGCGCTGCGCGCCGAGGCACGCGCGTACTTCGGCTTCGACGCCGACGCCCGTGTACTGCTGGTGTTCGGCGGGTCCCAAGGCGCCCAGTCGCTCAACCGGGCGGTCTCGGCGGCAGCCAAAGACCTTGCTGCGGCCGGTGTTTCGGTGCTGCACGCATACGGTGCGAAGAACACACTCGACATCGGCGACTCCGCGACCGATGGGGTTCCTTACGTAGCGGTGCCCTATCTGACCCGGATGGATCTGGCGTATTCCGCCGCGGATCTGGCCATCTGCCGCTCCGGTGCGATGACCGTCGCGGAAGTCACCGCCGTCGGGCTGCCCGCCGTCTACGTCCCGCTGCCCATCGGCAACGGCGAACAGCGACTCAACGCTCTGCCCGTGGTCAACGCGGGCGGCGGGCTGATCGTCGACGACGCCGACCTCTCCCCGGGATTCGTGGCCGAGACCGTCGTCGGGCTGCTCACCGATACCGGCCGGATGCAGACCATGACGGCTGCCGCGGCCCTTGCCGGACATCGGGACGCCGCGCGGCGCGTTGCAGAGGTCGCCCTTGATGTTGCACGCTCACCGAACCGAAAAAGCAAGCGATGACCGATAATTCACTGCCGGAGGAACTGGCCCGAGTGCATATGGTGGGCATCGGGGGAGCGGGCATGTCGGGCATCGCGCGCATCCTGCTCGACCGGGGCGGCCTGGTCTCGGGCTCCGACGCCAAGGAGTCTCGCGGTGTGGTGGCGTTGCGCGCCCGCGGTGCGGCGATCCGTATCGGCCACGACGAGTCGTCGCTCGACCTCCTGCCGGGTGGGCCGACGACCGTCGTCACCACGCACGCCGCCATCCCGAAGACCAACCCCGAACTGGTCGAGGCGCGCAGGCGCGGCATCCCGGTGATCCTGCGGCCCGTCGTGCTGGCCAAGCTGATGGCAGGCCACACCACGCTGATGGTGACCGGCACCCACGGCAAGACCACCACCACGTCGATGCTCATCGTGGCCTTGCAGCACAGTGGATTCGACCCGTCCTTCGCCGTCGGTGGCGACCTCGGCGAAGCGGGCACCAACGCCCACCATGGAAGCGGCGACTGCTTTGTCGCCGAAGCCGACGAGAGCGACGGGTCACTGCTGGAATACCACCCTGACGTCGCGGTGGTGACCAACATCGAAGCCGACCATCTCGACTTCTTCGGCAGCGCCGAGGCCTACACCGCGGTGTTCGACGCCTTCGTCGAGCGGCTCAGACCCGGTGGCGCGCTGGTGGTCTGCATCGATGACCCGGGTGCTGCGGCGCTGGCCGAGCGCACCGAGGCGCTGGGCCTGCGGGTGCTGCGCTACGGCAGTGACCCCGACCAACCGCTGGCGGGCACGCTGATGAGCTGGGAACAGCAGGGCACCGCGGCGGTCGCGCACATCCACCTGGCCGGGGAGACGCATCCCCGGGTGATGCGTCTTTCGGTGCCGGGCAGGCACATGGCGCTCAACGCGTTGGGTGCTCTGCTGGCGGCGCTGCAGGTCGACGCACCCGTGGACGCGATTCTCGACGGTCTCGCCGGTTTCGAGGGTGTGCGCAGGCGGTTCGAGTTGGTGGGCACAGCCGACGGGGTGCGCGTGTTCGACGACTATGCGCATCATCCGACCGAGGTCGCCGCGACGCTCAGTGCGGTGCGTGCGGTCACCGATCAAGGTGACGGCGGCCGGTCGATCGTGGTGTTCCAACCCCACTTGTATTCGCGCACAGAGGTATTCGCGGCTGAGTTCGGACGGTCGTTGAGCGGCGCTGACGAGGTGTTCGTCCTCGACGTCTACGCGGCCCGCGAGCAACCGATCGCCGGCGTCAGCGGAGCGATCGTCGCCGAGCACGTCAGCGTGCCGGTCACCTACGTGCCCGAGTTATCGGCTGTCGCCGAGAAGGTGGCCGAGGCGGCGCGGCCCGGCGACGTCGTCGTGACGATGGGCGCCGGTGACGTCACCATGCTGGGCGCCGAAATCCTTCTGGCGCTGCAGGTGAAGGCCAACCGCAGTTCGCCGGGCCGGCCGCCGGGGACGGCGCCGCGATGACCGAGCCGCGCGACACCGAGGCCGGCGAATTGGCGGAGGAACAGGCCGAGCCACGGGAGCCTGCGAAGGACACGCCCGCTACGCCAACCGACTTCGAGGGGCCGAGGCGACAGGCGCGCCGCGAACGGGAGGAACGGCGCGCCGCGCAGGCCCGTGCCACCGCGATCGAGCAGGCCAGGCGAGAGGCCAAGCGGCGCACGATGGGCAAGCAGGGCGACGAGACGAAAAGGCTTGGCCGCGGCGCGGTTCGAGGCCTCAAGGCGCTGATGTGGTCAGCCCTTGTTAGCGTGCTCGTCGTCGGAGTCGGCCTGTTGCTGTACTTCACGCCGATCATGTCCGCGCGCGACGTCGTCGTGACCGGGCTCTCGGTGGTGACCCAGGAAGAGGTGGTCGCATCGGCGGCGGTCAGGCCGGGCACGCCGCTGCTGCAGATCGACACCGACTCGGTGGCCGAACGGGTGGCCGAGATCCGGCGCGTCGCGAGTGCGCGGGTTCAGCGCCAGTACCCGTCGACGCTGCGCATCACCGTCGTGGAGCGGGTCCCGGTGGTGGTCAAGGACTATCCGGACGGGCCGCACCTGTTCGACCGCGACGGCGTGGACTTCGCGATCGCGCCGCCGCCGCCGGGGGTGCCGTACCTCGACGCGGACAATCCCGGCCCGGACGACCCGCCGACCAGGGCCGCGCTCGCGGTGATGACGTCGCTGCGTCCGGAGGTGGCCGTACAGGTGGCCCGTGTCGGGGCGCCGTCGGTCGCGGCGATCACCTTGCAACTCATCGACGGCAGGCAGGTGGTGTGGGGGACCACCGACCGCACCGAAGAGAAAGCGCTCAAGCTCGCAGCGCTGCTGACTCAGCCGGGGCGCACCTACGATGTGTCGAGCCCGGATTTGCCGACGGTCAAGTAGATCGGCCCGGGTGCGAGGTCATGAAAATCCCCGAAATTCCTGACGCGCGCGTCGGCGCGCCTGCATGGCTGCGCTGCGGGCTCGCCCTACCGTTTGGTTTACGCGGAACAACCTGACATAACTATAACCCTCTGGTTGAGGTTTAGAGTTTGCCAGTCTCCGCGTGTCGCACAGTCAACCAGGAGGAAGGGCGATCGCGATGACCCCCCCGCACAACTACCTCGCCGTCATCAAGGTGGTCGGCATCGGTGGCGGCGGCGTCAATGCCGTCAACCGGATGATCGAGCAGGGCCTCAAGGGCGTGGAGTTCATCGCCATCAACACCGACGCCCAGGCGTTGTTGATGAGCGACGCCGACGTCAAGCTCGACGTCGGACGCGACTCGACCCGCGGTCTGGGCGCAGGCGCCGACCCGGAAGTCGGCCGAAAGGCCGCCGAGGACGCCAAGGACGACATCGAGGAGCTGCTGCGCGGCGCCGACATGGTGTTCGTCACGGCCGGCGAGGGCGGCGGCACCGGCACCGGTGGCGCACCGGTGGTCGCGACCATCGCCCGCAAGCTCGGTGCGCTCACCGTCGGTGTGGTGACCCGGCCGTTCTCCTTCGAGGGCAAGCGGCGCTCGAATCAGGCCGAGGAGGGCATCACCTCGCTCCGCGAGAGCTGCGACACCCTGATCGTGATCCCCAACGACCGCCTGCTGCAGATGGGCGATGCCGCGGTGTCGCTGATGGACGCATTCCGCAGCGCCGACGAGGTCCTCCTCAACGGTGTGCAGGGCATCACCGACCTGATCACCACGCCCGGTCTGATCAACGTCGACTTCGCCGACGTCAAGGGCGTGATGAGCGGCGCGGGTACCGCGCTGATGGGCATCGGCTCGGCACGCGGCGACGGCCGGGCGCTCAAAGCAGCTGAGATCGCGATCAACTCGCCACTGCTCGAGGCGTCGATGGAAGGCGCCCAGGGCGTCCTTCTGTCGGTCGCCGGGGGCAGTGACCTCGGATTGTTCGAGATCAACGAGGCGGCATCGCTGGTTCAGGACGCGGCACACCAGGACGCGAACATCATCTTCGGCACCGTCATCGACGATTCTCTGGGCGATGAGGTCCGGGTCACCGTGATCGCCGCGGGATTCGACGCGAGCGGCCCCGGCCGCAAGCCTGTCGTCGGATCGGGCGGTCAGACCATCGAAGCGGCGCGCGCGGGCAAGGTGACCTCGCCGCTGTTCGAACCGGCCGACCCGGCCAGCGTGCCCGTGCACACCAACGGCGCGACGGTCAGCATCGGCGGCGGGGACGACGATGACGACGTCGATGTGCCACCCTTCATGCGTCACTGATCCTGTACCGATGCTCTTCGCGCACGCGGCTCGTCGGCGGCAATACTGGCGACCGTGACGGTTCGCATTCGGCGCGTGACGACCACCCGAGCCGGCGGCGTCTCCGCGCCGCCGTTCGACACATTCAACCTCGGCGACCACGTCGGCGACGATCCGGCGGCGGTTGCGACCAACCGCAGACGCCTGGCCGCCGTGACGGGCCTCGGCGACGACGGTGTGGTTTGGATGAATCAGGTGCACAGTGACAAAGTCGCCGTCGTCGACGGTCCGCCCCATGGCGGCGTGCCGGTCGACCATACCGACGGATTGGTCACCCGCAGGCCGAGATTGGGCTTGGCGGTGGTCACCGCCGATTGTGTCCCCGTGTTATTGGGTGACGCGCGCGCCGGGGTGGTCGGCGCGGTGCACGCGGGCCGCGTTGGCGCGCAGCGGGGCATCGTGATCCGTGCGGTGGAGGCGATGCTGGACCTCGGGGCGCACGCCGAGGACATCTCGGTGCTGCTGGGGCCCGCTGTCAGTGGGCGCAACTATGAGGTGCCCGCCGAGATGGCCGCCGAAGTCGAGGCCCACCTCCCTGGCAGCCGCACGACCACTGCGCGCAATACGCCCGGTGTGGATCTGCGGGCCGGAATCGCCAGACAGTTAACGGATCTGGGCGTCACCGCCATCGACATCGACCCGCGCTGCACAGTGGCCGACCGTAACTTGTTCAGCCACCGGCGCGGTGCTCCGACTGGACGACTGGCGTCGGTGGTGTGGATGGAATGACCGACACCGCGGCGAGGACTCGCGAACGCGAGCTGACAGAGGCACTGACCGCTGTGCGTGCCCGGCTCGCCGCGGCCGCCGAGGCCGCCGGTCGCGATGTCAACGAAATTGAATTGCTGCCGATCACTAAATTCTTTCCGGCCACCGACGTCACCATTCTCGCGCAATTAGGGTGCACGGAATTCGGCGAATCCCGCGAACAGGAAGCGACGAATAAAGCCGCCGAAGTCAGCAAAATCCTCGGCCCCGAGGCGGTTCGCTGGCACATGGTCGGGCGGATTCAGCGCAACAAGGCCCGTTCGATCGCCGAGTGGGCGTACGCGGCGCATTCGGTCGACAGCGCGCGGGTGATCGACGCGCTGGACCGCGCGGCCAGCCGGGCGCTGGCCGAGGGTCAGCGCACAGGACCGCTGCGGGTGTACCTACAGATCAGTCTCGACGGAGATGACAAGCGTGGCGGCATCGATATCGCCAGAACCGACGTGATCGACGAACTGAGCTCTGCGGTGCAGTCCGCCGACGGGCTTGCCTTCGTCGGGCTGATGGCCATTCCACCGCTGGGCGCCGACCCGGACGCGGCCTTTGCGCGTTTGCGCAGCGAGTTCGCCCGGGTACAGCGGCTTTACGACCAGCGCCTCGAACTGTCCGCGGGAATGTCCAGCGACCTCGAGGTGGCGGTCAAACACGGCTCCACGTGTGTGCGTGTCGGTACCGCGCTAATGGGGCAACGTCCTCTAACGTCACCATGAGTAGTCACTCCAGTCACATCTTCATCACAGACACCAAAGCCAGAGTCATCAGAAGGGTCGCGCGATGAGCACACTGCACAAGGTCAAGGCCTACTTCGGGATGGCGCCGATGGAGGACTACGACGACGAGTACTACGAGGACGACGATCGCAGCCCCGCCCGCGGCGGGTACGCGCGCCGGCCCCGGGAGGACCGGTTCGACGAAGACGGCTACGGCCGTGGCTACGACGATCGTGACTACAACGAGCCGGCCGCCTACCGCGCCGGCTATGACGAACCTCGGTTCGAGCCCAGGCTGCGCGCGCCGCGCGAGTTCGAGCGACCCGCCCCGCGATTCGGCGCGATGCGGGGTGCCACCCGCGGCGCGCTGGCAATGGACCCGCGGCGGATGGCCGAGCTCTTCGAGGCGGGTAGTCCGCTGTCGAAGATCACCACGTTGCGCCCGAAGGATTACAGCGAGGCGCGCACCATCGGCGAGCGGTTCCGCGACGGCACCCCGGTCATCATGGACCTGGTGTCGATGGACAACGCCGACGCCAAGCGGCTGGTCGACTTCGCCGCCGGCCTGGCGTTCGCGCTGCGAGGCTCGTTCGACAAGGTGGCGACCAAGGTGTTCCTGCTCTCGCCCGCCGACATCGACGTCTCCGCCGAGGAGCGCAAGCGCATCGCCGAGGCCGGGTACTACGCCTACCAGTAGGCGTTCTCGCCAAGCCGATCTCCTCACACGGACAGCCGCGCCGCGACAGGTAGGCTGGCGTCGCGCCTCGGCGGTTCGTCGAGTGCGCTGACTTGCGTGTATCGAATGTCACAAACTGCCTGTAGTGAGGACGACCGGCGTTGGCGCTCTTCTTCGAAATCCTGGGTTTCGCCCTGTTCGTGTTCTGGCTGCTGTTGATCGCCCGGGTCGTCGTCGAGTTCATCCGGTCCTTCAGCCGCGACTGGAATCCCAAGGGCGCGACAGTGGTGATCCTGGAGATCATCATGACGGTGACCGATCCGCCGGTGAAGCTGCTGCGTCGGCTTATTCCGCAGCTCACCATCGGTGCGGTGCGCTTTGACCTGTCCATCATGGTGCTGCTGCTCGTCGCGTTCATCGGCATGCAGCTGGCGTTCGGCGCGGCTGCCTGACGGCCCTTCGCTCATGGTTTGCCCGGGCGGAATTCGGCCTGGCAAATCTCACAGGGCCGCCGCAGGAAACATTGAAATTCGCTCTTAATTATCGGCCTCGCACGCGACCGCCGGGTCTGGTGTGACAGGATGGACGCCAGTTACCTTCCACTAAGGCTCTACACTTTGAGATCGGTTGACGGTCCAGACTTCCAAGGGGGCAGACAATGCCGCTCACACCAGCCGACGTTCACAACGTCGCGTTCAGCAAGCCACCCATCGGCAAGCGCGGCTATAACGAGGATGAGGTCGACGCCTTCCTCGATCTGGTTGAGAACGAGCTGACCCGCCTCATCGAAGAGAACGCCGATCTCCGTCAGCGCGTCTCGGAGTTGGACCAGGAGCTGTCGGCGGCCCGCGCCGGCGG
This sequence comes from Mycobacterium deserti, assembly GCF_025345615.1. Taxonomy (GTDB): domain Bacteria; phylum Actinomycetota; class Actinomycetes; order Mycobacteriales; family Mycobacteriaceae; genus Mycobacterium; species Mycobacterium deserti. The sequence goes on along the minus strand of NZ_JAODWD010000004.1, from coordinate 195,502 downwards.
CGGAGCGCAGTCGACCCAAGCCATTCCGCTCTACGAGCAGCCCGCGCCGGAGCCCACTCCGCCGCCGCAACCGGCCTACGAGCCGCCGCCCCCGCCGCAGCAGTCCGCTCCGGCCAGCGAGGAATCGCACATGAAGGCGGCGCGCGTGCTGAGCCTGGCGCAGGACACCGCGGACCGGTTGACCAGCACCGCCAAGGCGGAGTCCGAGAAGCTGCTCGCCGACGCTCGCGCCCAGGCCGATGCGATGGTCAGCGAGGCCCGGCAGACCGCGGAGACCACGGTCGCCGAGGCCCGTCAGCGCGCCGACGCCATGCTGGCCGACGCCCAGACACGGTCCGAAACCCAGCTGCGTCAGGCGCAGGAGAAGGCCGACGCGCTGCAGGCCGACGCGGAACGCAAGCACTCCGAGATCATGGGCACCATCAACCAGCAGCGCACGGTGCTCGAAGGCCGGCTCGAGCAGTTGCGTACCTTCGAGCGCGAATACCGCACCCGCCTCAAGACCTACCTGGAGTCGCAGCTCGAGGAGCTCGGCCAGCGGGGCTCGGCCGCACCGGTGGACTCCAGTGCCAACAATGACGGTGGCAGCGGCTTCAACCAGTTCAACCGGGGTAACAACTAGCGTCGGCTCCCGCACGGGACCTTCCGACCGTAGGGTTTGATCCATGCTGATCGTCGCGCTCGTCCTCGCTGTCATCGGCCTCGCCGCACTGGTGACCGCGGTGGCCACCAGCAATGAGCTGATCGCCTGGGTGTGCATCGGGGCCAGCGTCCTCGGTGTGGTGCTGCTCATCGTCGACGCGGTGCGGGACCGTAGCCGGGGCCAGAGCGGCGCCGGTCGGGCCGACGATCAAGCCGAAGACACCTCACAGTTCGACGAGGAGTATCCAGAAGAAGTACCCGCCGACGAGAGCGCTGAGGCTGAGACCACCGTCGTCGAGCAAGCCGACGATGAGGTCCCTCAAGAGGATCGCAACCGCTAAACCGTTGGGCTCGAAAGCAATTCGCGCACCTCGTCGTCGGTGACCTGGTGGAAGTCGTCAAACACCTGGCCCACCGCCTCGAATCCCGGTGGCATGGTCGCGCACACCACGTCGTCGGCTTCGGCAGCGAGTTCTCGGCACACCGACGGCGGTCCGACCGGCACCGCGACGACCACACTCGCTGGGCCGTCGGCCACCGCCCGTACCGCCCGCACCGCAGCCAACATGCTTGCCCCGGTAGCGATTCCGTCGTCGACCAGCACCACGGTCCTGCCTGCCATGTCGAGCGGCGGACGGCCGCCTCGATAGGCCTGCTCCCGCCGGCGAAGCTCCTCGGTCTCGCGCGCGATCGCGGCCTGCAACTGCTCGTCGCTGATGCCGAGGCTGCGCACCAGGCTTTCGTTGATCACCACACCCCCGCCGGTCGCGATAGCCCCCATCGCGAGTTCCTGCCACTGCGGCACACCGAGCTTGCGGACGAGGAAGACGTCCAGAGGGGCCTTCAGCGCGGCGGCGACGTGCCAGCCGACCGGCACGCCCCCGCGGGCCAGCCCGAGCACGAGTAGATCATTCCTACCGCGATATGACGCCAACTCCTGCGCCAGGACCTCACCGGCCTGCCGGCGGTCCCGGAACACGCGCCTCGCATGTCGTCGGGCGAGTCCGCTCCATCCGCTCATCACTGAATTTCGGTTCGGGAAACGATTGAGCCTCTTGACCGTGAGTACCCGACCCGGGCGCAATCCATCGGTGCGACGGCGACGAATATCTTCCTATGGGAATCGAGTACGAGAGCGTCGTCGATCATCCGCTGACCGAGGTTTTCGCCTGGCATGAGCGCCCGGGTGCGATGAGGCGGCTGGTGCCGCCATGGCAACCGATGAAGGTGGTGGCCGAGGCGGAATCGCTGGCCGACGGACGGGCAGTGCTCGGTCTCCCGGCGGGGCTGCGCTGGGTCGCACAACACGACCCGACCCGGTACGACCCGCCGCACCGCTTCGTCGACGTGCTGTCCTCGCAGGGACCGACGTCGTGGCCTGCACGAGTGGTGGCCCGCTGGACCCACACTCACGAATTCAGCGAGGTGCCCGGAGGCACCCGCGTCTACGACCACGTCGACACCCCGGTGCCCCGCGCCGCGCTGCGGTCGACGTTCGTCTACCGCAGCCGCCAGCTGGCCGATGATCTTGCCGCGCACCGCGATGCACGCGCGGCCGGCGCGCGGCCGCTCGTCGTCGCGGTCACCGGTGCTTCCGGGCTCGTCGGCTCGGCGCTGACAGCGTTCCTGAGCACCGGTGGACACCGGGTCATCCGACTGGTCCGGGGGCCGGCGCAGAGGAGTGACGAACGCCAGTGGGAACCTGACCGGCCGTCGCCTGAGCTGCTGTCGGGGGTTGACGCGGTGGTGCACCTGGCGGGTGCGTCGATCGCGGGCCGTTTCACCGACGCCCGCAAGCGCGCGATCCGAGACAGCCGGATCGGCCCGACCCACCGCCTGGCCCAGGTCGCCGCCGACGCCGAGGACGGGCCGAAAGTCTTCGTGAGCGCGTCGGCGATCGGCGTCTACGGGTTCGACCGCGGCGACGCGCTGCTGTGCGAGGCCAGCGTTCGCGGTGACGGCTTCCTGGCCGACGTCGTCGCCGAGTGGGAGGCCGCCACCACCCCGGCCATCGAAGCGGGACTGCGGACCGTCGCCGTGCGCACCGGCATCGTGCAGTCCGCGCGCGGCGGAACACTGCGGCTGATGCGCCCGTTGTTCGCCGCGGGGCTGGGCGGACGCCTGGGCGGCGGGCAGCAGTGGCTGTCCTGGATCGGTCTGGACGACCTGCTCGACGTGTACCACCGCGCGCTGTACGACAACCGGCTCACCGGCCCCGTCAACGCCGTGGCGCCGAACCCGGTCCGCAACGTCGACTACACGAAGGTGCTGGCCCGGGTCATGCACCGGCCCGCGATGCTGCCGGTGCCCTCACTCGGCCCGCGGCTGCTGCTGGGGGCCCGCGGCGCCCGTGAGCTCGCCGAGGCCAACCAACGGGTGGTGCCCACCAAGCTCGAGACACTGGGGCACCGCTTTCGACGCCCCTTGGTCGACGACGCGCTCGCTCACGAACTCGGGCACGGCTGACGCGCGACGTGTGACACGAAGCCGCGGACCAGCCTCTGGACCCGCGCCGCCGCGTCGTCGCGCAATTCGGTTGTGCGAGAGAGTAACTCGTGGTGGACGAGGCCGAATTCGACGACCTCCCCGTCACGGTCGTCGGCGAGCCAAGAGGCCAGCAGCGCCGGTGTGATCTCCGGGTGAAACTGCAGGGCCAGTGTGCGGCCGAGGACGAACGCCGCAGAGGTGCTGCCGCAGCTGGCGATCTCGATGGCCCTGGGCGGCAGCGTCCAGCGATCGAAGTGCCATTGGAACCACGGCCCGCCGGGCACCAGGGCGCAATCGCGAGTGTCGATGTCGTACCAGCCGATCTCGGGTGCCGGCGAGCGCTGAACCGACCCGCCGAACGCCTCGGCGAGCAGCTGGCCACCGAAGCACACCCCGAGCAGCGCCACACCCGCGTCCGCTGCTGCGCGCAACATCTGCAGTTCGGCGCCCACCCAGGTGCGTCGCAGCGCGTCGTCGTATACCGGCCAGCGCGCGCCGAGCGGCACGACTACGTCGTAGTGGCGCGGATCGGGGAAGACCACGTCGCACGCGGGATCGTCGACGCGCTCGGCGGGCACCACCGTGAAGGTGTCGACGTCGAAGCCTCCCGCCACGAAGGCCTCACCCAATAGGCCCTCGGTGGCCAGGTGCTCGTTGTAGACGAACAGCACCTTGGGGGTCACGGGAGCCATTATTGCGGCGGCATCGGCGGCGCGTCGTCGGGCGCCAACTCCGCGCCGATCCGGCGGAACAGGGTTTCGGCTTCGTTGTGGTAATCGCCATGATCATCGAAGGCTCGGGGGGCGAACGTGGTCACCACCGCGATGGCAATCTTCTGCGAGGGCAAGTACGCCTCGACAGCGGCATATCCGGACATCCGTGGATTCTGCAGGAGCCAGTTGCCCGAGATGACGACGCCGAGGCCGTACGTGTAGCCCTCACCCATCGCGGCGCAGGTGGGGCAGCCCGGCAGTGCGCGCGTCTTGCCCCGCAGGGCGGTCGACACCATCAACTCGTACGAGTCTTTGGACAGGAGTCGGCCCGAACCGATGCCGACCGCGGTGGCCTCGAGATCGTAGATGTTGGTGGTCTGTATTGCGCCGTGCGTGATGGCCCATGACGGGTCCCAGAACGTGGACTCCTCGTAAAACGGTGTGCCTGAGGGGATCTTGAGATATTCGCGGCGCTCCGAGGTGAACGCGTGTAGTGCGGGCGCAGGGATCTCCGCGCTGAGAGAGTCGACGGTGTTGGTGAGTCCGAGCGGGCGAAGCACCTTGTCGGACAGCAATTTCGCCATCGTCTGGCCGGTCGCCCTCTCCAGCGCCAGGCCCAGCAGCAGGTAGTTGGTGTGCGCGTAGTTCCAGTTGGTCCCCGGCGCGTACAGCAGGGGGCGGGAGGTGGCGTAGCCCAACAGTTCGGAGGTACTCCACCGCCGGAACGGGTTGGCATACGATGCGTCGTTCATCTGCTGATTGCCGATCACGTAATCGGCGTATCCCGAGGTCATCTGAGCCAGCTGGCCGAGGGTGACCCGGTCGGCATGAGGAACCTCGGGTAACCACGTCGAGAGTTTGTCCTCAAGGCGCAGTTTGTTCTCGTCGACGAGCTTGAGCAGTAGTGCCGCGACGTAGGAGATCGCCACCGCTCCGTTGCGGAAGTGCATGTTTGTCGTCGCGGGCACGCCGGTCATCGATTCGCCGGCCGCCTCGGTGAGGACTTCCTCGCCGTCGATCGTCACGCGGACGATGACGGCCTTGAGGTGCTTTTCCGTCATCGTGTCGCGAACGATGCGCCTCACCGCGTCGGCCTTGGCGGTGTCGGCAGAAGTAGTGGGTGTCGCGGATGGCAGCACGCCGGACGTGCAGCCGGTCAGCAGCGCGAGGGTCGCGACCGCGGCGGCGAGGCGCTTGAGCACGTCCGCATGCTAACGGGCGGAGGTCACCAGCTTCTCGATCGCGCGAAACACGTTGCGCGCCTCCCCGCCGCTGGCGGGATAGCCGACGAAGACGTCGTTGCTTTCGGTGTGCACCGAGATGGTGTAGAACTTGTCGCCCTTGGTTCGCGGCGCAGCGGCGGGACAGTGCACGGTCGCGCCCTCGGGGGCTTCGACGGGTCGGCGGGATCCGACCTCGATGTCGAGGAAGACGCGGGCATTCTGAAGCGGTACCGCGACGGGATCGAGGAACGCGCGCCGTTCATCGTCGGTGGCGAGAGTCCGGAATGCGGGCTCGGTGACATCTCGCTGCGCGTACAGAACGCCTTTGTCGACGAACAGACCCCGACAACTCGGCTGGAACGCTCGACGCCAGATCCCCATCATCCTCCTGACCTGCGTCGGTGAACGTGCCGGTCGCGAAGCATCCTAACTTCTGGCAAATGCGACGGCGCACGACTCGCGGAGTCACCGCAACAACACGGTCGCAAGGGTGCGAAGCGGGCACGCCGATGGGCCAGGAGCTTGCCAGCAACCGCTGGAACGGTCGCTCCGACGGTGTCGAGGCGATTGCGGCACCAGTTCCCCAGCGCCATACCGGAAGGTTTCGAACCGCCCGATCAAACCGGGAATCGACGGCATTCACGCAGTACACGCGTGAATTACAGCTGGGACAAGCCACTCCCGGGAGCGCCGCAGCGAACTCGGATACCGTACTACTGGCATGTTTCCGTCGACTAGTGCATACTTATCGTCGGATTTGCCCCCGAGACATCTAGTGAAGTAGAGGCCGCCATGGACTTGCGCACTTTCGCCAGCATCATCAAGACGCGTTGGAGAATTGTCATCGCAGCAATCGTGGCCTGCCTGGTGGGCGCGGTCGCGGTCACGGTGCTGCAGACGAAGACCTATGAGGCCTCAGCGAAGGTTCTGGTCTCGTTCCCCGGCGTGACGTCCATCAACGACGCGTACGCGGCGACGCAGGCCGCCCAACAGCGGCTGTCGTCGTACGCGGAGATCGCGGGCGGGCGCACGGTCGCTGCGCGGGCGCTCGACGAACTCAAGGCCCCGCTGACGGCCGACGATCTCGTGAAGTCCACTGAGGTCAGCTACACCCCCGAGTCGATGCTGTTCCGGCTCTCGGTCACCGACTCGGACCCGCAGCGTGCCGCCGCATTGGCCACCGCCATGGCTGACCAGTTCGCGCTTCTCGTGCCGCAGGTCGACGCCGGGGTGGCAGACGCGCAGCCCTCCGGTCCCGCGGCGGGCGCCGAGGACGACGGCGGACAACTGGCGGCGGCGCAGGCAACGGTGGTCGAGCCGCCGACCGTGCCCGAGAAGCCCGTCAGCCCGGTCCCCGCGCGCAACGTCGTGCTCGGCCTGCTGGCCGGGATACTGCTCGGCATCGCACTTGCGTTGGCGCGCAACGCCACCGACCGCACCGTTCGCAGCGGTGACGCGGTCACAGCGAGTTCGGGTCTGCCCGTCCTCGCGCAGCTGCCCGGCCCCGGCGCTTCCGCGGCGGGGGCGAAGCGAGCGGCCACTCCGGCCGAGCTGGTGGTCGACGAAGGCCTTCGCGGGCTCCGCACCCGCCTACTCGGCGGATCGTCCACGCCCCCGCGGTCGTTTTTGATCAGCGCTCCCGGTGTCGGGCAAGGCGCGACCACGACCGCCCTCAACCTCGCGCAGTCGTTCGCCGCGGTCGACGAGGCGGTGCTGTTGATCGAGGGTGACCCTCGCCGACCAACCATCGCCAAGCTGCTCGGACTCCAGTCGCCGCTGGGGTTGGCCGACGTACTGGCAGATCCTCAGTTGCTTGACGACGCCGTTCAGCCGACGCGGCACGCCGGCCTGTGGATGCTCGCGGCCACCGAGTCGTCACAGATCAAGCGCCAAGCCAACGCGACGCTGCTGTCGGCGGCTCTGGAGAAACTCTTCGCCAACTTCGATCGCGTCGTGATCGACGGGCCGCCCTCGTTCATCAGCGCGGACACCGGAGTTCTGTCGGCCGCCGTCGATGCGACGGTGCTGGTGGTCAGGTCGGGGGTGACCACGGTCGACGAGATCGACGGTGCGCTGCAGAATCTGCGCGCGGCCGGTGGCGACGTCGTCGGCGCCGTGCTCACCGACGCGCCGGTGCCGCGGCGCACCAAGGACGCGATCGTGGCCTATCGCGAGATGGCCGGCGACACCGCGTCGAAGGTGTCACGCGGCAGCCACGCGAAGCAATGATCCTTGCTCCGGAGGGGCGCCTCGCCTCGGCTTCGGTTGTCGCGGCGGGTCTGCTGGCGTGCTTCACGGTCGGGGTCTTCGCGGTCCGGTCGACGACCGAGGGGCTGATTCTCATCGGCGCCTTGGGCTGCCTGGTGGTGTATCTGACCGGACCGCATCGGATGGTGTGGATCGCGCTGTTCCTGGCGTTCGCGTCACTGCCTGCCGCCCTGTACGTCGGCAAGGTGATCGGGCCCGTGTCGATCTATCTGCACCAGGCCGCGGTGGTGTTGGCCATCGTGTTCCTGATGTCGCGTGCGGGACTGCACTTTTCGCGGTTCGTCCTGCCGCTCGTCTTCGCGTTGGCGGTGACGTTCTTCGCCGCAGCCGGAACGATGGCCGGGCACGATCCGGTCGACGTCGCCCGTGAGGCCTCCTTCCTCTACGAAACGGTCGCCGGCTGTGTGCTGGCGGTCGTGATCATACGTACCGGCATTGTCTCGCAGGCTGTTCGAGTGATGGCCCTGGTCCTGTGGTTCTCGGCGGGCATGATTCTGGCGAGTTCGGTCACCGGGCTGAAGCTGGCGGGCCGGGCGGAAAGCCTGCGGAGCGAGACGGGCTCGGAGGCGATCCGGATCCTCACCGCGACACAGGCTCCGGCGCTCGTTGTGTTGACCGCACTGGTCGCCGCATCGATCGTCGGGCGCGCACGGCTCTCAACATGGCTGATGCTTGGCCCTCCCGCACTTGCCATTTCGTTGTTGTCGTTCTCGCGGCACATGTTGATAGCGGTCGCGGTCGGCGCAGGCGTCGCATTTCTCACGAGTATCGGCTGGGCGGCGATGCGGCGGTCGGCGACGCTCGTCGCGGCCGGTGTCGTGACCCTGGCCGTAGGTGTTCCACTGTCACTGTTCCTCCTCCATGGGGCCGGGCCGGGGGAGTGGCTGGCCGAACAGGTGCAGGCCTTCAGCCACCGGGTGCTCGGCGGCGTGTCGGCATCAGCGCTCAGTGTCGACTCCTCAACGATCGCGCGACTGCACGAGACTGTCAGCCTGCGGACGGCGATCGAGGATTCACCTCTACTAGGGCACGGCCTCGGCTTCGCCTACCAACTGCCCTTCGGCGAGGCGGGATCGTTCACCGCGACGCTCGGCACGACCTACGCGCACAATTTCTACCTGTGGTGGCTGGCCAAGGCCGGAGTGGTCGGCATGATCGCGTTCGCGCTATTTGCACTGCCGCCGGTGCTTTCTGCGCTGCGGACCGCGACGGTGCCGGCAAAGATCAGCGCCTCGGTGCTGTTGGCGCTGCTGACGATCTGCGTCGTGAACCCGCTGCCACTGGAGCCGGCTAGCTCACTGGTTCTCGGGATGGCAGTGGGCGCTGCGATGGCGTTCGGTCGACCCGGCCGAACGTCGCCGCCAGCGACGTCCACACCGTCGCCAGTTGCTCATACCAGCGGTTGAGCGAGAAGTCGGTCGCGTGCTCGCGGGCAGCCGAACCGAGGCGTGCCCGCATCGGCGCATCGGTCACGAGGGTGCGCAACGCCGCGGCGATCTGGTGCCGGCGGCCTGCGTCGACCAGTAGACCGTTGACGCCATCGGTAATCACCTCGCCGATGCTGCCCGCCGTCGACGTGATCGGCGCCAGCCCCCACGCCATCGCTTCGAGCAGCGCCATCGGTAATCCCTCGTCGCGGCTGGGCAACAGGAAGATCTGTGCGCTCGCCAGCAGGTCGTCACGCGACCGCTCGTCGAGCCAGCCGGCGATGTGGATGGTGTCGCTCAACCCGGCAGCGGCCACCGCCGCCGCGACGCCGTCGATCTCGCCGTCACCTGCCAGCGTCACCCGCAACCGCCGACGGATGTCGGGGTCGAGTGCGGCCACGGCCGCCACCACGTCATAACTGCCTTTTCGTTCGCCCAGCCGGCCCACCATCACCGCGTGAACCCGCTCGCTGGCGGTCTGCGGCACGGCGTGCTCGGGAAGAGGGATGGCGTTGTGCAGCACCTGAATACGGTCGGCAGGTATCCCGAGCCGAGTCTGATACTCCACGACGTGGCTGCTGCCGAGGACCAACCAGCGGTCGGCGGGCAGCACCGCGGGAACGACGCGTTGTGCCAGTTGTGGCAGGCCGTCGAACCATCCGCCGAAGTCGAAGCTGTGGCCGTGGATCACGGCAGGGACACCAGCATGCCGGGCGGCGAGCAGCGGGAGAGCCTTTCGGACGACGCTGCCACCGTGCGAGAGGTGCACGTGGACGAGGTCGACACGTCCCCGTAGCACGGCCCATGTGCCGCGCAGCATTCCGCACACGCCTACCGACAGCCGTTGCCATGCGGCGGCGTCGACGAAGGTGGGAACCACAGCGACCTCGAAGCGGCTGTCCGGGTGCTGGGCCATCAGGGCGGCGACGGTGGCCATTCCGCCTCGGCTCTTCGGGCCCGCAGGGGCCGGGCCGATCATCATGACCCGCAACGGAAGTATCGTCACGATGCTGCCACCACCACGTCGAGGAGCACGTCGAGCAGGCGCCCGGCGGCGTGATCGGCGGTGAACCCGTCCGCATAGTGTTGCGCGGCGTCGGCGCCGTCGCGCGCCGCGACTTCGGGATCGGCCAATCGGTCGAACGACGCGATCAGGCCGTCGACGTCGTCGATTCCGATGGGGTCGCATCCGGGTGGCTGGAATTCCGGCAGCGCGCCGACGGGGGAGACGATAGGGGTGACGCCCAACTGCATCGACAGCACCTGCACACCGCTCTGCGACGCTCGCCGGTAGAGCGCGACACTGCCCTTCGCGGCGGCGATGGTGCTCACCACGTCGCGGTACCGATACCCACCGGCCCGGTGTACGACGTGCTTGGGCAACATCGCCGGAAGGGCGTCCCCATCGCCAAGCAGGACGAGTTCGTCGCCACGCCAATACCGTCCGGCGGTGTGGGCGCGCCACGCTTCGAGGACGACGTCGATGTTCTTGTAAGGGTTGAGGCGCCCTACCAGGACGAAGTCGCGACGGGCGGCGGCAGGCTCTGGTGCGGGCACCAGAGCCTGGTCGAGGTCACTGGTCAGCGGCACGGTGTGCACCGGTGTACGGCGAACGTCGGGCCGGCCTCGTAGCGCTGCCGCCACATGATCGCTGAACGCAACGGTGGCCTTGGCGCGCGCACCCCACCGGTCGAACACGGCCTGCTCGAAGCGGGGTCGGCGCTCGTCCGGGTCGTGCTCACGGTCGTCGTGCACCAACTCGACACGCGGCGCCAGGCCCGCGAGCGCGATCCAGCGTGGGTCGCGGACGATTTCGGTCACCACGACACTCGGCCGCCACTGGCGGATGCGCCACCATGCGGCGGCCGTCGGTGCCCAGGTGGAGGCGGTGCGGACGCGTGGATCCAGCACGATCTCGTAGTCGCGGGCGCTGTCGGACTCCGGGTGCTGGTCGGACGTCACCAGCAGCACCTCGACATTTCGACGGCGCAACGCCTCGACGTGGACCCGAGCCAGCGGCCGCATCCATGGCGAAAGCCACAGCACCCGAAGTGGATTCACAGCACTGCGCCGATCGCTTCGAGGTACGCGTCGGTCATCGCCTCGACGGTGTACCGGCTGCTCATCCGCTCGAATCCGCGGTAGCCGACCTCGGGCAACATGCCGGGGTCGGCGAGGATCTCGGCGAGTTTGTGCCGCCAACCCTTCACTGTGACGTCGTCGACGACGAATCCGGCCCGGCCGTGGTCCAGCATCTCCGGCACCGCACAGACCGCGGACGCCGCCACCGGGACGGCGCGGGCCATCGCTTCGACGATCACCAGGGGAAAACCCTCGGACCTGCTGGGTACACAGAGCAGATCGGCATCGCCCAGCGCCGGATCCGGTCCGCGGGACCAGCCTCGCCAGGCCACCCGGTCGCGAAGGTACGAGGGAGTGCGTGCCTCCAGCTCGGCCCGGTCGGGGCCCTCGCCGTATATCGAGAGTCGCCAGGGCAATTCGGGCAGATGCGCCAGCGCGTCTATCAACACGTGCGGGTTCTTGTGCTCGACGATGCGCGAGAGCATGACGAGATGGACCGGCGCGCCCGGATCGCGACGGCGAGGCGGTGGGGCGACGGGGGTGACGCCGTTGGGAGCCACGAAGCAGGTGTCACCCATCCGGTGATTCTCGGTGAGCATCTGCCAGTGCCGCTGCGCGAGGGCGACGAACCCGTCGGCCCTGCGCATCGCGGCGGCCAGCCCACGGGAGTAAATCGGTCGATCGTCTTCGGGAGGTTCGTGTGCACCGACCAGCCAGCGGCGGTTGGCACCTGCGGCCCGCCACAGCGTGCCGAACCCCGCCTCGGTGTTGGTGTCACCGGTGATGATCACGGCGGGGCCCTCGGGCCCGTCGACCAGTGGCGCCCACCACGGCTGGCGCACAACCCGCACGCTCGGCGGCACCTCCTTGATCAAGGGCCCGAACCGCTGCATGCACACCAGCGTGACCGGATAGCCGCGCCGGTCCAATTCCGTTGCCAGCAGGACCTTCTGCCTCTCGGCGCCGCCGTAGACCAGGCGATTCGTCGTGATCACGATGTGTGGCCGCCCGGTGTCGTCGCCGGCCGTCGCACGGCGGCGAATGTCACGCTTGGACCGCTGCAGCCGGTCGAGCACCGTCGTTCCGGCCAGGTACGCGTCGGCGTGGTGGACCGAGTGCTCGTGTTCGAGCAGCAGTGCGGTGTTGGCGCGCAGCAGTTCGTAGGAGCGGCCGCGCGCCGGTGCCCCGGATGCCGGGGCGTCCTCCGTGTCGCCACGGTGGTCGGCGCCTATTTCGTCGGCCAGCAAGATCTTCCATCCCGCCGCGCGGGCGCGGTTCTGCCAGTCGGTTTCCTCGCCGTAGAGGAAGAACTCCTCGTCGAAGCCGCCGATGGAGTCCCAGGTGTCGCGGTTGATGGCAAGGCAGGCGCCCCCGAGGTAACCCTCGATCTGTTGAGACTCAGCGGGTTTCGTGCGGTAGAGGTGCGACAGCGGGGTACCGCGGAACCTGTCGGAGTATCCGGCTGCCGCGACCAGTGCCCGCGTCACCGTACGCCGGCGCGTAGCGACGTCCCAGGGCTGCGAACCCGGACCGTGGTTGTCCCACAACAGGGGTGACACCGCCGCGACGCCTGGCGCCCGGATGAGAGACCGCGTGCGTGTCAAGGGGCCGAGGAGCTTGGCGTCGGGATTCAGCAGCAGGAGGTCGGCGTCCGGCGGCGTGTGTTCCACGAGCGCGTTGAAGGCCGCGGCGAAGCCGATGTTCGTCTTGCCGACCACCCAGTGCACGTGGGGATTGCGCGCCACCAGCTCATCGCGGCCTGGGTAGTCGTCTCCGCTGTTCTCGTAGACGTAGACCGGCAATTCGGGCATGTGCTCGGCGACCTGAGCCAGGCACTTCTCCAGCAGCTCATGGCTGCGATACGTGACGATGGCCACCGCCAGCTGATGTTCCGCGGTGTACAGCCGTGTGGCCACCGGGGTCGCGGGCGTCTTCAAGTACGCCCGATCCATTTCAGGCGTCTTCATTTTCGTTCCCCCGTCGTAGAGCTGACAACGTCGACATGCGGACCGGGCCGAGCGCGAGGTTGCCCGCCAGGTAGGTGGCGATGGCCACGGTGCCCGCGACCAGGACATGGTGATGGCGCAGCACGATGACCACCATCACCGTCATCGCGACGGGCCCGAGCGTCCTGAGCAGGAACCCGAATGGGGTCCGGTAGCCGCATTCCCTCAACCGCACACTGGCGAAGACCATGCCGAAAACCTCGGTGAAGACCAGCGCTGCCGCCGCACCGACAGCGCCGAAGCTGATCGCCAGCACCACGTTCAGCGCGACGTTGATCGCCAGCGTCCAGATGGACAGCTGGAACAGGAACCTCTGTTGGTGACTTGCGAGCAGTCCCTGCCCGAGCGTTCCGGTGACGAACCGCAGCGCGACGGCGATGAACAGCAGGGCCAGCGTGGGCGCGCCGCGCTCGACGAACTGGTCGTCGCCGAGCAATCCGATCAGAGGTCCGGCCAGGAGCACGCCCACCGCGGCCACCGGAATCCCGAGGAAGTACATCGTCTCGACGCTGCGCTGCATGAAGGCCGTGAAGGCCGGGACGTCGCGAGCGAACAGATCGGTTGCGGTCGACAGCGTCGACTTGAGGAAGAAGGTCGAGAAGATGACCATGTTGAACGCGATGGTGTAGGCGAGTCCGTACACGCCGACCTCGGAATGCGAACTGAGCAGTGACAGAATCACGCCGTCGGCGCGCCAGTACAGGATCGCGATGACGATCACGCCCATCGGGGCAAGGCTCTCGCGCAGCAGATCCGCGGCCTCGGTAGGGGAGAACACCGGCCGCAACGAGATGTGCCGTGACGCCGCGACGCCCTGGACCAGCAGTTGCAGGGCGGGCGGAATCAGCTGGGCGGCGGCGAACCAGAGAATGTTCTGCTCGGTATGAACCAGCGAGACGATGCATCCCAGCATTGCCAGGCGGCTGACGACGTCGGACAGCGCCACCGCGGTGAAGCGGACGCTGGTCAAGAAAACCGGTTCGAAGCGTGCCGTCATCGTCATCATCAGCAGCTGCGCCGACATGACGACCAACATCGCCTTGACGTCCGCGTCGGGATAGATGAGCAGGCCCGTGCCCGCGGCAAGAGCCGCGAGCGGGACGCAGTACACCACCGACAGGCCGCTGTTGACCTTGACCAGACGCTCGAGCTGACCTCGTCCTGATGTCACCCGCCGCACGATGACGGTATTGATCCCGAGATCGGCCAGCGAGGTCCACATTCCGATGAACACCACGGCGATTGTCAACTGGCCGTACAGGTTCGGGCCGAGGTACCGGGCCGTCATCGCGACCGACACCACCGAGGCCACCATCCCGACGATCCGGCAGACGAGCTGGACCGAGAATGCGTGCGCGATCCGTGACGTCGATACCGGCCCGGGGGCGGTCATGGTCGAATCGGTCATCGGCGCGAGTCGGCACCGACGGCGCGTCGCTCGCCGGCAGTGACTCGTTGGGGGAGAGGGGCACTGCGGGACGGGTCATGCGTTGTGGGAGCGGCGGCGTAGTAGACGCCGGGCGCGTGGATCAGTTTGGCGCGCACCGCCTGGACCAACGCGGCGGGGCCCTGAATCAGGTATCGGCGGGCGAGCCGGCGCGGTTCGCGGCTGAGCCGGTAGAACCACTCGAGCCCGACGCGTTGCATCCATCCTGGCGCGCGGCGCTTAGTGCCTGCGAAGAAGTCGACCGCGGCGCCGAAGGGAAGGAAAACGTCGGCGCCCGTTGCGGTTCCGTACTTGACGATCCAGCGTTCCTGTCGCGGCTTGCCGAGACTCACCACGAGGATCTCGGTGCGGGCCGCTCGGATCTCGGCGGCGATGTCCGCCGAACGTGCCTCCAGCTCGTCCGGATCGGGGGACCAGGTGCCTGCGATCTTGATACGCGGGTATTGCTCGGCCAGCCGCTCGGACAGCAGCCCGAGCGTTTCGGTTGTCCCGCCGAGGAACCCGATCCGGTGCCCACGCTGCTCGGCGAGTTGCAGGATGCGCGGCAGCAGGTCGGCGCCGGTCACCCGCGGCCACGGTGCCGATGTCAGCAGCTGGCCGCGCCACGCGATCGGCATGCCGTCTGCCAGCAAGAGCCATTCCGGGCCCGGCTGTACACCCAATGCACTGTCGTCGCCGAAGTGATGCAGATGGTCGAGGTTGACCGATCCGACCGCGAGACCGCGGGGGATTCCCCCCTTCAACCGGGTGGTGACGACGTCGATGACGTCGTCGACATCAAGGCGCTCGATGATGTTGCCGCGGATGGCCATTCGTACGGCCACAGTGGCGCGTGCGTCGGTCACGGCGACCTCACGCTCCCGTCAGAAGACCGGGCGGCCTGCCGATGGGCAGCCTGGACTGCGCGTCGAGAAGCTGATCAACCAGGCGTCCTTGCGGGAGGACGACGTCGTCGTAGGTGATCGCCGAGTCCTTCGGCAGATCCCGGACGAGTCGGCAACCCTCGGCCGCTCCGATCGGAAGCAACCGCTCCTCACGGGCGATGTGCGCCTTCTCGGCTTCCCCGTAGTAGTGGTATCCGCCGAGCCGGTCCAGCACCGTGCCCGCTTTGAGATCGATCTTGGCGGTGGCCACCGCCTCGACGTACCGCGTCGACTGCGCACGCACAGTGGCCTCACCCCACAGCACCGCGCGCGCCGCCGTGATGGGCACCTCGAAGTGGCACAGGTGGTACGGGGTGTAGAAGCTGTACAGCGGGCCCTTTCCGAGCTTGTAGAGCTCGAGATAGTGCCGCTGCTTCGGATCATCATGTGTGCCAAGGCAGTACACCCCGGGGTTGGGCTTGGCGCCGACGACGTAGTCGACCGCTCCGCCGAGGGAGCGCAGTTCCTCGATGTCGTACCAATCGGTCAGCTCGTCGACATGTCCTTCGTGGTCGCGCCCGAGCATGCCGCGCTTGTGCACCGACATCCCGACCGCGTTGGCGACGATCGACTGTTCAACGCTCATCTTTGTGCCGTCGGCGAAACTCGTGACCATCCAGGGGTCCTGGCCCCAGCGGCGGGCGAACCCCTCCTGGGTGGTCGGATTGCGATACGGATCCTGCAGACCCTTGATGTTTCCGCTGACAAGCGGCGTCACACCGATGCTGCGGACGAACCGGATGAGATTCATCTGCACGCCGGGCTGATCGCCGTCGCACCCGGTGAATACCACGCCGGCGGCGTCGGCTCGGCGTCCCAGTTCGGCGCCGACGGTCGCATCGACCTCGGCATTCATCAGCACCAGGTGCTTGCCGTTGGAGAAGCAGTTGAGCGCCAGGTGGCAGCCGAACTCCACCGCGCCGGTGACGTCGATGACCACATCGATGCCGTCAGCCTTGGTGATCAGCTCGAAATCATTTGTCACAACCGGGATTTCGCAACGCATTGCGTATTCCAGCTTGTGCAGGCTGTCGGCGACCACGACTTCGTCGATGCCGGCCTCGCCGCACGCCTTGATCGCCTGTTCGACGTTGCGCACGGCGATCGCCGCGAGCCGCATCCCCGGAACGCTGTTGACGATCTGGTTCACCAGACCGCGGCCCATGAACCCACAGCCGGCGATCGCCACCTGGATTGGCTTGCCCTGCCGCGCCCGCTCCGCGAGCAGCGCGTCGATACCCATCATCATCGTGCTGCACTCCTTAGCTCCGCGACCAGCGGCCAGTTGGCGTCCTTATCGGAGATGACTGCCACGGGTAGTGGCCAGGTGATCCCGAAATCCTCGTCGTCGTAACGGAAGCCCTGCTCACCTGCGGGTGCGTAGGGACCGCTGACCTGGTAGACGACCTCGGTGTCGTCGACCAGTGTCTGGAAGCCGTGCGCAACGTACGGCGGCAAAAACAGGGCACGATGGTTCTCCGCGGTCAGTTCGACCTTCACGTGTCGTCCGTGGGTCGGCGACTCGGGCCGGACGTCGACGGCCACGTCGACGATGGCGCCGCGGGTGCAGCGCACCAGCTTGGCTTCCCGGTACGGCGGGATCTGCCGGTGCAGGCCGCGCAGCGTGCCCCGCACGCGGTTGTAGGAGATGTTGGTCTGCGCCACAGCCTCGTCGAGTCCGTGGCTCTCGAAGTCGTCCGCGCAGAACGACCGGGCGAAGAAACCGCGGGCGTCGTGGTGTGGTTCGATGTCGACGATCATCACGCCGTCGACTTCGGTGGGGGTATACCTCACGGTTATGCCTTCCAGAACAATTGGTCGTCGACCTGACCGGTCTTGAGCAGATACTCGATTTGTTTGAGCCGCGTGTGACCGCGGCCGTAGAACGTCTCCGGCTCCATCGCGATGTTGTCGAAGATCCGGTGCAGCTGCTGCGCGCCCGCTGCGACATCCCATGCGGCCGCGAAGTCGCCGAAAACCTCGCGGATCTTTCCGAATGCGACGCGGTAGCTGCGTTCATCTGCACTCGGTTCCCCGAATGTCAGGTCACAGCCGGGGAATTCGCGCGCCACAGTCTCGGCGATTTCGCGGACCGTGTAGTTGGCCTGGTCGGATCCGACGTTGACCACCAACGCGTGCACCCGCTCGCGGTCGGCGCGCAGCGCACACCGGATGGCCTGCGCAATGTCGAGTGCGTGAACCAGTGGCCGCACCGGTGTTCCGTCGCTCGTCATCGCGATGCGGTGTTCGGTCCAGGCCAACCCGCACAGGTTGTTGAGCACAATGTCGAAACGCATTCGGGGTGACGCGCCGAACGCGGTGGCATTGCGCAGGAAGGTCGGCGAGAAGTCGTCGTCGGCCATGGCCGTGAGGTCCCGCTCGACGAGTGCCTTGCACTTGGCGTAGGCGGTCAATGGATTGATCGGGCTGTCCTCGTCGACGGTCCCCTCCGCGATGCCGTACACGCTGCAGGAAGACATGTACACGAACCGCTTGACTCCAGCGCTTTTCGCGCACCGGGCCAGGTGCACGCTGCCCAGATGGTTGACGTCGTAGGTGACGTCGCCGATCAGCGAGCCGATCGGGTCGTTCGACAATTCGGCCATGTGCACGACGGCGTCGTAGCCGCGCAGATCGTCAGGCGTGACCTCGCGCAGATCACACGCCAGGGTGTGTGGTGTCGAGGAATTGGTGTTGTACAGCCAGCCGGCCTTGTAGTAGCCGGTGTCCAGACCGACGACCTCGTGTCCGTCGGCCATCAGTTCGGGTGCGAGCAGAGCGCCGAGATAGCCCTCTGTGCCCGTGACGAGTATGCGCATGTCAGCTCCTGGCTGTCGGGTCACCGGCGCGCAAGGCCAACGTGGCCTTCTCGCAGATGAATGCTTCGGCGTAGCGACTGCGGCACTGCGCGCCCCGCACTCGCATGATGGCGAGAAACGACTCCTCGTCGAACCAGTCGTGGCCGGCCTGCGAGGGGTAGTACAGGTCGAGCAGTGCAGCCTTGCGCCGCGCGGTGGTCTCGGAGATCGGTTGATAGATATGGGGATTCGGCAAGTCGGATTCCCACTTGAGAATCTCGTAGCCCAGCGTCAGGTGATCGCGAAACTCGGTCGGGACAATTTCGGCGATCAGCCGGTGATCCTGATGCCGGTCGTGCCGGTGCGGCGCGAAGACGACGTCGGGATCGCAGCCACGGCGAAACTCGGCCAATATCCGTTTGACGCGTGACCAGTTCTCGGGCAGCCGCCCGTCGGGCAGGTCGGCGACCGTCAGCCGGACGCCCGCCTCGCCGCAGAATGCGGTCAGCGCAGCCTTCTCTTCGATTTCCCGCTCGGTCCCGGCGCCGGTCAGCACCAGGGCGTGCACCTCGATGTCGGGATGACGTTCGGTGATCTGCAGCAGCGTGGCGCCTGCACCGATCACGATGTCGTCGCAGTGCGCGCCGATCACCGCCACGCTGGACAGCGAGCCGGTCGACAGCTCGATCATGCCGGTGTACCGGCCAGCGCTGCGCGATCCTCGGTCTCCCACACCATCCAGGGCCGATCGCCACTGTTGTAGCCGGCGTCGAGTTCGGCACGCTCCTTGAAAGTGTCTGCGGGCTTCCAGAACCCGTCATGGCGGTACCCGATGAGCCTGCCCGTGCCGGTCAGCGCGCCGCAGGCGTCCGCGACCAGGTCGCCGCCGGGTGGGATGAGGTCGATGACCTCCTGGCTCAGCACGAAGTAGCCACCGTTCTCCCAGACCGGGAACTGGCTGACCGGCAGAATCTCTTTGACCTCACCGGATTCGGTGACATCGACGCAGTGGAAGGACTGCTGCGGCGGGACGATCAGCATGGAGGCGGCAGCCTTCGCGCTGACGACTCGATCGACGATCTTGTCCAGCGGCGCATCGGTCAGTACGTCGGCATAGTTCGCCAGGAAATACTCGTCGTCGCCGAGATAGGGCCGCACACGCCGGAGCCGTTCACCAATCGGGGATTCCAGGCCGGTGTCGACGAAAGTGACTGTCCAGTCTGCGATGTCGGAGGACAAGAGTTCGACATCGCCGCCCCGCATGACGAAGTCGTTCGACTCGGTCTCGCGGTAGTTGAGGAAGAAGTCCTTGATCTTCTCGGCGCCGTAGCCGAGGCAGAGGATGAACTCCTTGTGGCCGAAGTGTGCGTAGTAGCGCATCACGTGCCACAGCAACGGGCGTGGACCCACCATTTGCAGAGGCTTGGGGATCACGTCGCTCTCGGCGGTTCGCATTCGCATGCCGTAGCCGCCACAGAACAGGACTACCTTCATCATCTACTCCTTCGGGCCGTTCGGCGTGGTCGACGACCGGGTTGCGAGGCCTTCGCCAGAAATGCGTGTCGGCGCATTCATAGCCATGGCTTTGATTTGCGGAACCACGTGCTCACCGTTCCGGCGACGGCGACAGGCCCCAACGGTGCGAGGTTCGCCGCCCACAGTCGCTGGGGCTGTCATTCTGGGTAGCTGCACTGAGCCGCCGAATAACCGACCGATGGAACGCATAGAGGGGATAGTACATACCTTTAGAATGATTTGGGAAGTGTGGCCTGCCTAACAGTCGCCCGTCCGGAGGAAGTTCGCTGATCTTGGTGAGTCGAACTCGCGGGGCGAGCGCCAGAAAGTTGCTGAAACCGCCGATATTGACGATGTCGTCGGCGCGCATCGCCCGCGTCAAGGTCTGCACACTGCTACGCTGGCCTGGCCGGACGTCGGCGTTGTGCCGAGGTCACGCTTGATGGATCGCGATGTTCCGGGGGAGGCCGACGACGGTGGCTCGCCAGCCCAGATCTGAGATCACGCGGCGCAACATCATCAACGCCGCCGTCGATCTGTTCGACGAAGTCGGCTACGCGAGCACGAATCTAGGCGACATCATCACCCGGGTCGACGTGACCAAGGGCGCGCTGTACCACCATTTCGACTCGAAAGAGTCATTGGCGGTCGCGATCATCGAAGAGGCCGTCCGCAAGATGTTTGCGGCCTACAAGCTCTCGTCGGCGTCGTCGCCGGCACTTGAGACCTTGATCCAAGGCACGCTCGTGGCCGCGGAACTCGCCAGCACTGACAAGCTGGCGCGGACCGGCGGACACCTACTGGTACTTTTCGCCAAGTTCAACGAGCTCGCCGCGGGTCACTACCGCAGCTGGATCGCCGAAACGGTCGATCAGATCCAGAAGGCGCAGGTCGAAGGCGATGTGCGTGCCGATCTCGATCCCGACTCCGTGGGCCATTTCGTTGTCGGCGCCCTTTTGGGCGTGCATGTGTTCTCGACGTGCCTGGAAGACGGCTCCGACATCGTGACCCGGGTGCTAAAGGCATGGGAGCTTCTTCTTCCGACACTCGTGCCCGAGGCGTCGGTCCCGTTCTTCGGTCAGTTCATCGCGCGGCAGGCGAGCCGGCACCTGAACGCGTCGGCGACCTAGCGTCGGCCCTGCGTCCAGAGCTGCTCGGTGAGATCATCGAACGTAGCCAAGGCCATCAGTTCGTTCTCCCGAAGCAGCGCCGACTTGCTCATCTTGGCTCGCACCACGGAGCCGTCGGCGTGCATCAACGCAACGATTTCGCCGGCGTAGGCGTGCACCAATGACACGGGCGGCTCGTCGCGTGTGGCGGCCTGGAAGATCTCGTGGAATTTCAGCGCTGCGAGGGTCTCGGCACTGTGGCCGAGCATCTCGGCGAATGCGGCGTTGGCGAACATCAGAGACCCGTCTTCGCCGATGGCCAGCACCGGAACCGGCATCCGTTCTAGCACGACGCGCGCGGGCATCTCGTCCAACACGGTCGCGGGTGACTGGGTGTGCTGCGCACTGCGTCGTCGGTTCACAGGGAGATTATGGTCAACTTCTGGCATTGTTTGCTAGCTGTCGGTAGGCGTGTCGGCGGAGTAACCGCCGAATTTCATTGTCTGGCAGGCGGTTATCGCTAAGTGTGAACAGTTGATGAACAGGTGTCAACCGAGCGAGGGATGGTGGTTCGCAGATCGACCCCCGAATGCGGCGACCGCGGGCCGGAGAGGCTCCACGGCAGTGTTTGCTGAAACTGCATGATCTTGTAGAGTAGGCATTTGCTCAGTTCGGCCGTGAGGCTTCCGGGTACCCACCACCGCTCCGTTGGGTTTTCGCCGACGTCGATGCGGGGATTACCTAGGCATGCCGGACTTGACCGAGTGGTTCCTCACCAAGGCAGAGCGTGGCAACCCGGCATCCGACATTCCGACCTGGTGTGAGGGCAACCGGACGGAGCCGTTGATTCACGGGTCGACGTACTTCGATCGGTTGGCGACCGAGGTCGACGCACTGTCGTCAGGCGACTACGTGTTCTTCACCGACTGGCGGGGGGACCCGGACCAGAAGGTCCGTGACGCCGGACCGACCATTGCCGAACTCTTCTGCAAGGCGGCCGAACGAGGCGTCGTCGTCAAGGGACTTGTGTGGCGCTCGCATCTGGACAAGTTCGCGTACAGCGAGGAAGAGAACCAGCATCTAGGGGAGGCGATCGAGGAGGCTGGCGGCGAGGTACTGCTCGACCAGCGAGTCCGGATCGGCGGATCGCACCACCAGAAGTTGGTCGTCATCCGGCACCCGGCAGCGCCCGAGCGCGACGTGGCGTTCGTCGGCGGCATCGACCTGTGTCACTCGCGCCGTGACGACGCCTCACATCGCGGCGACCCGCAAGCGGTGCAGATGTCGCCGCGTTACGGAGACCGTCCGCCGTGGCATGACGTGCAACTGCGCGTGCAGGGTCCGGCGGTCGGCGCGCTCGACGCCACCTTTCGCGAACGCTGGAACGACTCTTCGTCGCTGGACATGATGTCGCCGATCGCGTGGGTCATGGACAAACTGCGCAACGCTGACCTGACGGCGGGACGGCTACCGGACCAGCCGCCCGACCCACCGCCGTGCGGTCCACACTCCGTGCAGGTGCTGCGCACCTATCCGGACGCGCACTTCTCGTACGACTTCGCACCGCGTGGTGAGCGCAGCATCGCCCGCGGCTACACCAAAGCGGTTCACCGTGCGCGCAGGCTGATCTACCTCGAAGACCAGTACCTGTGGTCCAAGCGGGTCGCGCGGCTTTTCGCTGCGGCGTTGCAGAAGAACCCCGATCTGCACGTGGTCGCGGTCGTTCCGCGGTATCCAGATGTGGACGGCCGACTGGCGTTGCCGCCGAACATGATCGGTCGAAGCCATGCGATCGATGTGTGCCGGGCGGCCGGGCCCGACCGGGTTCACGTGTTCGACGTCGAGAACCACGAGGGGACGCCGGTGTACGTGCACGCCAAAGTGTGCGTCATCGACGACATCTGGGCGTCGGTGGGCAGTGACAATTTCAACCGCCGATCGTGGACCCACGACAGCGAGTTGTCCTGTGCCGTACTCGACTCCGAGGGCGTCTTCGCTCGGGACCTGCGGTTGCGATTGATGCGAGAGCATCTGGACCGGGCCGACGACGGCAGCGAAGACGGCGGACTCGCCGACCCGCAGACCGCAGTCGCCGAAATCATATCTGCGGCAGAGGATTTGGACGCATGGTACGAGTCCGGGTGTAAAGGAGCCAGGCCGCCGGGGCGGTTGCGGCCACACCGACCCGAGGAATTGGGGCCGCTCACCCGGCTGTGGGCAGAACCCGCATACCGGTTTCTCTACGATCCGGACGGGCGTTCGTATCGCGATCGGCTCAAGCGCAGGTTGTAGACATTGGCGTCGGATTCCCGCCAGCGGTGACGATCGGACGTCTCTAGCGTCGATTGGATGACGACGAAATGTTCTGGGGCAACGGGTCTCAGCGGCCTGCTGGTGTTGTTCATGTCGGTTGCTGCGGGGCTCGGGACCTCGACAATCTACGTATTGCAGCCGGCGGTTGCCGATGTCGCGGACTCGCTGGCCTCGCGGACCTCCGCCGTCGGCGTTGCGCTTGCTCTCGGGCCCATCGGCTACATGGTGGGCCTTGCGGTCCTGGTTCCGTTGGTGGATCGATTCGCCCCCAGTCGCGTGCTCGCGGCGCAGTTCGGCACGCTTGCAACTGCATTGGCGATCACCGCTGCGGCAGGCAACGTGGGGCTGCTTGGAGCGGTCATGGCGGTGACAGGTGCCTTCTCGGCAGTCGGCGCAGCGATGAGTTCGATCGGTGGCCGGTTCGCCTCCGTTCATCGACGAGCGACCACCCTGGGAATCGTCACCGCTGGTATCTCGGCAGGCATCCTGGCGGGCCGCCTCGTGGGCGGTTGGCTAGCCGATCAATGGGGCTGGCGCGCCATGTTGCTGCTGTTCGCGGCGGCCTGTGCGGCCTTGGCGCTATGCTGCCTTGCCTTGTTGCCGGCCACCCGCGGCGGCGCCGACGGCGGCTACTTCGCCGATCTCCGTTCCCTTCCGATGCTGGTGGTGCGGTCCGCCGCGCTCCGACAGGCGGCCGTGCGCGGGGCGTTGTGGTTCTTCGCGTTCTGCGCGCTGTGGGCGGCACTTGCGGTGGCGCTGTCCGAGCCTCCGTACTCGTACTCGGCTGAGCGGATCGGTCTCTACGCCCTTGCGGGTCTATCGGGCCTTGCGGCAACACAGATTGCGGGGCTCTGGACCGACCGGGTCGGTGCGCAGAAGGTCATCCTGCTGGGCCTTTCGACCTCCGTGTGCGCCGCGGCGCTCGCCGCGGTCGTCCTCGACAGCACTGGGGCCACGCTGCTGTGTCTGGCGATTTTCGATGCCGGACTGTTCGCCGCCCAGGTCGCGAACCAGAGCACCGTCCTGGCAATCGATCCGGCCGCGCCCGCGCGGTTCAACAGCGCTTATATGGTGGTGTACTTCGTCGGTGGAAGCCTCGGCACCGCCTTCGGAGCGGCCGCCGTCGAATGGTTCGGATGGTTCGCCACGGCCATGAGCGCCGCCGCGGCGATCGGCGCCGCCGCAGTGCTGACAGCGACTACTTCTGCGAGGCGAACACTCGCAACGCATCAGCCATCGCTTGCGGCTGATCCTCGGGAATGAGCGTCCAGGAGTCGTCGATGACGACCTTCGTCGCGTCGGGGTACAGGTCGACCAGCCGGTCCGCATGCGCAAGCGGCATCATCCGGTCTTCCCGTGCCCACACGACGAGTACCGGTCGCGTGAACGTTCGCATCTTCTCGCTCATCTCGAGCAGTCGGCGGCGCGACGGAGCGCCCGTCGCGAACTTGACGAGGTCGCGCCGTATCGCGGCGTCCTCGACAGCGGGTCGGAACCACTCGTCGAACAATGCGTCCGGAATGCCCGACTTACTCAGGACACCATAGGCTTTGGGGTTGTGGCGGAAGAATTTGGTGCCGAGCATTCTGGTCAGGATCCAACCGCCGCCCGGCATTCGGCACAGTAGGGCGGCGGGACGGGCGGGCTTGGGCGGGTAATTGTCGAACGCTGTGCAGGAAGCGAGCACCAGTTTTCCGATGCGTTTGTCGCGGCCTTCGGAGATCATGAACTGACCGCCGCCCCAGTCGTTGAGAACCAGGGTCACGTCGTCGAGACCCAGGGCGTCGAGGAAGTCGGCGAGAATGCAGGCGACGCCGGTCTCGGTCAGATCCGCGTCGTGGTTCATCGGATCCGTATGGGCGCCAAGGGGGAGAGTTGGCGTGATGCAACGGTATTCGGGCAGAAGTGGGAGCACCTTGCGCCACTGCCTGCCGTCCATGAGCAGACCATGACCGAACACCATGACCGGTCCGTCGCCGCCGGTGTCCTGATAGGCGATGGGACCCGCGGGCAACTCTACTGACGGCATTGACGCTCCTAGATAGATCGTTCTACTTGGCGAAACGATATGCTGTCCGAGCACGTCGCGCAAGAAGGAGACGCCATGGCAGATTCCGGTACCCGCGCCCGGATCCTGGACGCAACTGCGGAGCTCTACCGGCGCCAAGGCATGTCGGCTACCGGCCTGAAGCAGATCTCCAGTGCTGCGAAGGCGCCGTTCGGCTCGATCTACCACCACTTTCCTGGCGGTAAAGAGGCCATCAGCGCCGAGGTCATCCGTGGCGAGGGGATCCGCTATGGAGAGTTCGTCGGCGCGCAGCTGGCGGACATCGACCCCATCGACGGCATCCCGACGTTGTTCGAGGACGCGGGCAAGTTGTTGGAAGCGCAGGACTACACCGAGGCCTGCTCGATCGAGACAATCGCCCTCGAGGTGGCGAGCACCAACGAGCGGCTGCGGCGGGAGGCCGCCGAGGTCTTCGAGGCCTGGCTGACCCGACTCGCGGAGTGGTTCGGGCAACTCGACATCACCGAGGATCAGAGTCGCCGCCTGGCGACGATCACGCTGACGGCCCTTGAGGGGGCGTTCGTGCTGTGTCGCACGCTGCGCACGGTCGAGCCGATGACGATCGCCGGATACGGAGTGCAAACGGCCGTCCACGCCGCGGTCGCGCAGGAATTGTCAGACCCCTGATCTACAGTCGAATATATGTTCGATAGCATCCTTCGGCTCGACCTCGGGCCGGCGTCGCGCTCACCGACCTACACGCCGCGTAGGTGGTACCGGCGTTCCGGTCGGCCGACGCCGTATTGCAGCCGGAGATCCAGGGCGCCACTACTCAAATAGTGCTCGAGATAGCGGCGTGCGCTGACTCTCGAGATACCCACCAGGTCAGCGCATTCGGCGGCCGACACCTCACCGGCCTCGCGCACGGCCGCCAGCACCAACCGTCCGGTTTCGACGCCGAGTCCCTTCGGCAACACCTCCTGCGAAGCCGTGCGGCCGCGTCCGAACAGCGAGTCGATCAACGACTGGTCGACGCCACCGGCAAACTCCAGCGCATCGGCGCGAGTCGCGAATGCCTCCAATTTGGCCTTCAATTGGGCGAATTCGAACGGCTTGATCAGAAAGTCGGCCGCACCGCCGTCAAGTGCGCCCTGCACGGTATCCAACTCGCGGGCCGCGGTGATCATGATGACGCCGACGCGGTCGCCGTCCGAGCGCAACTGCTGCAGCACGTCGAGGCCGGTCATGTCCGGCAGGTAGACGTCCAGCAGAATCAGGTGCGGCCGCAGGTCGCGTGCCGACGCCAGTGCCTCAGCGCCGTTACGCGCCACCCCGACCGCGCGGAAGCCGTCGACCTGTTCGACGAACCGCCGGTGGATCTCGGCCACCATGAAGTCGTCATCGACGATGAGCACCTCACGCATTGGCGGCCTTCCTCGCCGTCACCGCGGTCGGCAGCCATACCTGAAAGAGCGCTCCGCCGGTCGGTCCGTCGGTCACCTCCACGGTCCCGCCGTGCTGCGCGGTGACCAGTCGCACCAACGCCAGGCCGATACCTCGTCCGCCGGGCACCTCGGGCTTCGACGTGACACCGCGCGAGAAGATCGCCTCCCGAAGATGTTCGGGGACACCGGGTCCGGAGTCTGTAACGGAGATTCCGAGGCCATCGCCGTCGTCCAAGCCAACCGTCACCGTGGCAGGTCTCGAGCCGATCGAGACATCGACCGCGTTGTCGATGAGATTGCCGAGCAGCGTGATCACATCGGTCGCCAGTGCGGGCG
Organism: Mycobacterium deserti; assembly: GCF_025345615.1. Classification (GTDB taxonomy): domain Bacteria; phylum Actinomycetota; class Actinomycetes; order Mycobacteriales; family Mycobacteriaceae; genus Mycobacterium; species Mycobacterium deserti. The sequence goes on along the minus strand of NZ_JAODWD010000004.1, from coordinate 168,760 downwards.
ACAACGCCGACAGATGGGAGTCGTCGGCAATCTCGAGCGATACGCCGCTCTCGGCCGCCAGCGTCGTCTTGGCGATCAGCAACGCAGCCACGGCAGGGTCGGAAATCCGCTGTGTCACCGCATCGTTGATCTCCGCGCGGCGTCTTGTCAGCGTGCCCACCAGGTCGCGCACCGAGTCGTACTCGCCCAGTTGGACGAGTCCAGAGATGGTGTGCAACTGGTTGGCGAATTCGTGGGTCTGCGCCCGCAACGTGTCCGTCACGCTCTTGTGCGACGACAGCTGTCCCTGCAATGCGGCCAGTTCTGTGCTGTCACGCATCGTTGTCACCGTGCCGATCCGCTGCCCCTGGCTCGTTGCGGCCCTGCGATTGAGCGCCAGCACCCGGGTGCGCGTGACGATGACGACGTCGCGGCCGTCCTCACCGGAGAGCAGGAAGTCGGCCACCGCGGGGTCCAGGCCGACGCTGGTCACGTGGGAGCCGACGGCGTCATCCGTCAGACCCAGCAATTCCTGCGCGCTGTCATTGAGCAACGTGATGTCACCCTCGTTGTTCACCGCGACAACACCTTCGCGGATGCTGTGCAACAACGCTTCTCGATGGTCAGCCAGACTCGCTATCTCAGCAATCTCCAGTCCGCGCGTATGCCTCTTGATGCGCCGTGACAGCAGCCAGGATGCGAGCATTCCGAGCGCCGCCCCGAGGCCGAGGTAGAACAGCAGGCGCTCGCCGGATGCACCCATCAGCTCCCACAACGATGGGTAGCGCTCGCTGACCGACGCGATGGCCACCACGTCACCGCTGTCGGCGAGGATCGGCACCTCACCGACGAGGCTGTGCACTCCGTCGATCGACAGGTCACCGAACCAGGCTCGGCCTTCGTCGGCGCGGCTGGGGCCCAGGTCCACCTGGCTGCCGGTTCGGGACGGATCCGACGAAACGAGAACCGTTCCGCCGGGATCGATGATCTCGGCCAGCCCGGCCCCGGACAGAGCGACCGCGCGGTCGACCTCCGGCGCGAGCACCTTGGCGACACCGACGTCGCCATACCGGTCGCGCACGATCGGTGTCGACGCCATGTTCTCGGCCACCGCGATCATGCGCGCGCCGCGCACGTCGCGGAACTCGCGCGTCGACTGGGCCACCGACACCGCCGCCACCGCGACCAACACCACCGCGACCACCACCAGCTGGAAGACCAGGAACTGGCCCGCCAGGCTGCGAAAGCCCCGCGTCGGCGACTTGAGAAGTTTCACAACGATCAAAACGTCCTTTGCGTACTCATGCGTGACCTGCATCACTGCGCTGGTCCAGTATTGCTGAGCATCACAGTCGAAGTGATTGGGGAGACGTGTTGAGAACGCACACCCGGCCGATGCTCGTCATCGCGGCCGTCGTGATGCTGCTCGTGACCGCCTGCGGCGTGACCCGCGGTGGCGACGAGGGGCTGCACCGGCTGCGCATGATGGTGCCCAACAGTCCCGGCGGCGGATACGACCTGACCGCCCGCACCGCCGTGAAGATCATGGAAGACGACGACATCACCGGACGCGTCGAGGTCTTCAACGTGATCGGGGCCGGCGGCACCGTCGCGATGGCGCGGCTGATGAACGAGAAGGGCAACGACGACCTCATGATGACGATGGGGCTCGGCGTCGTCGGCGCGACCTACACCAACGGCTCGAAGATCAAGGCCTCCGACGCGACCGCGCTGGCGAAGCTGATCGAAGACCCCGGCGCGATCTTCGTGCCCGCCGACTCACCGTTGAAGACCGTGCAGGACTTCGTCGCCGCGTGGAAGGCCGATCCGTCCAAGGTGACGATCGGCGGCGGCTCCTCACCCGGCGGGCCGGACCACCTCTTCCCGATGGAGGTAGCTCGCGCCGTCGGCGTCGACCCGCGGGCTGTCAACTTCGTCACCTACGACGGCGGCGGCGACCTGCTGACCGCTCTGCTCGGCAAGAAGATCACCGTCGGCACATCGAGTCCGGGGGAGCTGATAGATCAGATCGAAGCGGGTCAGCTTCGCGTCCTCGCGGTGTCCAGCGATGACCGCGTCGAAGGCGTGGACGCGCCGACGCTGAAAGAGTCGGGCATCGACCTGACGTTCGCGAACTGGCGCGGAGTCCTTGCGCCACCGGGCATCTCCGAAGAAGCCAAAAGGTCGATGATCAAGGTCCTCCAAGACCTGCACGACACTCCGCAGTGGAAGGAAGCCCTCGCCAAGAACGGCTGGACCGACGCGTTCGTGACCGGCGAAGCCTTCGAGCAATTCCTCATCGAGCAGGACAACCGGGTCTCGTCGACCCTGACCGAGTTGGGGCTGCTATGACCAAGACCGATGTCACCACACCGACGGACGCCGAACGGCCCACCGACAAGGCGCAGTACCTCGTCTGCGCCGTGCTCGTCGCGGTCGGCGCCTTCCTCATCTACGGCGCTGTGTCGCTGGAGCCGGGGTTCGCGAAAGTCGACCCGGTGGGGCCCAAGGCCTTTCCGATGGTCATCGGCATCGTCCTGATCCTGCTGGCCATCGTGCTGGCGGTGGCCATCCCGCGCGGATCGATGGGCGAGGCCGACGCCGGGGAGGACATCGATCCGGACGCACCGAGCGACTGGCGCACCGTCGGACTGCTCGTCGGCGTGTTCATCGTCGTCATCGTGCTGGTCGAACCGCTCGGCTGGGTGATCATGTCGACGTTCCTGTTTGCGGCCGCGGCAACGATTCTCGGTAACCGCCACTACGTCCGCAACATCGCCATCGGCGTGGTGCTCGCGCTGGTGAGCTTCTACGCGTTCTATTCCGGGCTCGGTATCCCGCTGCCCGCAGGCATTTTGGACGGGATCCTGTAAATGAACAACTTCGACTGGCTGCTCCAGGGGTTCGCGGAAGCGGCGACCCCGATGAACCTGCTCTACGCGGTCATCGGGGTGCTGCTCGGCACCGCGGTAGGCGTGCTGCCCGGAATCGGGCCCGCGATGACGGTCGCGCTGCTGCTCCCCATCACCTACAACGTCAGCCCGAGCGCAGCCTTCATCATGTTCGCCGGCATCTTCTACGGCGGCATGTACGGCGGTTCGACCACCTCGATCCTGTTGAACACCCCGGGTGAATCGTCGTCGGTGATCACCGCGATCGAGGGCAACAAGATGGCCAAGGCCGGCCGCGCCGCACAGGCACTGGCCACCGCGGCGATCGGCTCGTTCGTCGCGGGTGCGATCGGCACCGCCCTGCTGGCGGCGTTCGCGCCGCCGATCTCGCGATTCGCCGTTTCGCTCGGCGCACCGTCCTATCTGGCGATCATGATCTTCGCGCTCGTCGCGGTCACCGCGGTGCTCGGCGCCTCCAAGCTGCGCGGCGCCATCTCACTGTTCCTCGGGTTGGCGATCGGCGTTGTCGGCATCGACTTCCTCACCGGCCAACCCCGCGCGACGCTGGGCCTGCCGCAGCTGTCCGACGGCATTGACATCGTGGTCATCGCCGTGGCCATCTTCGCCGTCGGCGAGGCGCTGTGGGTCGCCGCGCACCTGCGCCGCCGCCCGGCCGAAGTGATTCCCGTTGGCCGACCGTGGATGGGCCGCAACGACTTCCGGCGGTCCTGGAAGCCGTGGCTGCGCGGTACCGCGTTCGGCTTCCCGTTCGGCGCGCTGCCCGCAGGAGGTGCGGAGCTGCCGACGTTCCTGTCCTACATCACCGAGAAGAAGCTCGCGAAACGCACGGGGCACGACGCCGAGTTCGGCAAGGGCGCCATCGAGGGCGTGGCCGGGCCCGAGGCCGCCAACAACGCCTCGGCGGCAGGCACGCTGGTGCCGATGCTGTCACTGGGCCTGCCCACCAACGCCACTGCGGCCGTCATCCTCACTGCGTTCGTGTCATACGGAATTCAGCCCGGCCCCACGCTCTTCGAGAAGGAGCCGCTGTTGATCTGGACATTGATCGCCAGCTTGTTCATCGGCAACCTGCTGCTTCTGCTGATCAACCTGCCGCTGGCACCGCTGTGGGCCAAGCTGCTGCGCACGCCGCGGCCGTACCTCTACGCCGGGATCTTGTTCTTCGCCACGCTCGGCGCGCTCGCGGTCAACGTCCAACCGCTGGACCTGGCGCTGCTCCTGGTCTTCGGGCTGCTCGGCCTGATGATGCGGCGGTTCGGACTGCCGGTGCTGCCGCTGATCATCGGGGTGATCCTCGGCCCGCGCGTCGAACGTCAGCTGCGCCAGAGCCTCCAGCTCGGAGGTGGCGACTGGACCAGCCTGTTCACCGAGCCGGTCGCCATCGTGACCTACATTCTCATGGCCGTGCTGTTGATCATGCCGCTGATCCTCAAGTTGATGCACCGCAGCGAGGAGTCCCTGCTGATTGTCGAGGACGATGAGGACCAGAAAGCGAAGGCGGCACAGTCATGATCGTCATCGGTTACTCGGCGGACGAGTTCGGCCGCGCCGCACTGGAACACGGCATCACCGAGGCTAAGCGGAGGGACACCGGCGTGCTGGTCATCAACGCCACGTCCGGTGAGTCCTACGTCGACAAGCGGTTCGCCCAGGAGCGGGAAGTGCACGACGTCGAGGACAAGCTGACGGGGTGTGGTGTGCCCTTCGAGCTGACCCAGCCGGTCGGCGTCGACGCCGCTGGTGAACTCCTGCGTGCCATGGAGCGACCAGACGCCGAGCTGCTGGTGATCGGCGTCCGGCATCGCAACCCGGTGGGCAAGCTGCTGATGGGCAGTGTGGCTCAGCAGCTGCTGTTGGAATGCCCCAAACCGATCCTGGCGGTCAAGCCCGCCGCGGGCTAAGCCTTTACCCGCAGCGTGCCGTCCACCACCGACACCGGGTAGCTCCGCACCGACATCGGGTCGGCGCCGGTCTCGTTGCCGGTGCACAGGTCGAATGTGTGGCCGTGCAACGGGCACACGACGACCCGGTCGTCGGCCAGCCCGTCCGCGAGCGGCCCACCCTTGTGTGGACAGAGCGCGTCGATGGCGCGAAGCGAACCGTCGCGCAACCGGAACACCGCGATCTGGCCGTCACCGACTGCGAACGTCCGTCCTTCGCCGACGGGGATCTGGTCGACCGACCCGAGGTCGACGTCGTTCATCGGACCGGCACCTGCGGAAGCGGCAACAGGGGCAGAGATGAGCGGAACTGCCCGGGCGTCACGGGTTGCCGACCATCCCGCCAGGGATCGCGATAGGCGTCGACGGACTTCTGCATGTTCGCGTCGAGCGCATCGGCGATGCCGTCGGCGTCATCGACAACGACGGCGCGAATCCTGTCGATTCCGATGCGCGGGACGAACGCGTACGTGCGTTCCAGCCAGTTCGCGTTCTCCCGGTAGTACTGAAGGAAGCGTCCGGTCAGCGTCATCACCATCTCGGGCGAGTCGACCGTCGCGAGCAGGTCCCCCTTGCGGACGTGCGCACCGGCCGCGCCACCCACGTAGATTTCCCACTGGCCACCGTCGACAGCCACGACGCCGAGGTCCTTACACAACGCCTCCGCGCAGTTGCGCGGGCATCCGGTGACAGCCAATTTCATCTTGGCGGGACTGGCCAGGCCTTGATAGCGCTCCTCGATCGCAATGCCCAACGCCGTCGAGTCACCGAGGCCGTAGCGGCAGAAGTCGCTGCCCACACAGGTTTTCACGGTGCGAAAGCTCTTGCCGTAGGCATAGCCCGACGGCATGTCGAGATCGGCCCACACCGCGGGCAAATCCTCCTTACGCACGCCTAGCAGGTCGATGCGCTGGCCACCGGTCAACTTGATCATCGGGATGTCGTACTTCTCCGCCACGTCGGCGATCTTGCGCAGTTGCCTGACGTCGGTCACCCCGCCCTTCATCTGCGGCACCACCGAGAACGTGCCGTCGCGCTGGATGTTGGCGTGCACCCGGTCGTTGATGAACCTCGCATCCCGCTCGTCGACGAACTCGTCGGCCCACATCATGTCCAGCAGGGAGGCCAGCGCCATCTTCGACGTCGCATCCTCCTTACCGTCTGGGGCCAGCGCTGCGAACACCGAAGAGACAGAGTGCAATTTCAGCTCACGGATGTGGTTCATCAACGTCGGCTTGTCGTAGGGAATCGCCGGCACGTACCACGATGCGGATGCGTCCTCGGTGACCGCACCGCCTGCGGCCCATTCGACGACCTGGCCCACCAGCTCTTTGCAGGAACCACAGCCTTTGCCCGCCTTGGTCTTGGCCATCACCCCGCTGATCGACGTCTCACCGTCCTGCACACAACCGACCAGCGTCGCCTTGTTGACGCCGTTGCAGTTGCAGATCTGCGCGTCGTCGGAGAGTTCGGCCACCCCGACCGCGACCTCCGGCGTTCCGATGTCGAACATGAGTGAGACGCGTTCCTCGGGGAGGGGCAGCCCGCTGTCGAACGCCTGGGTGAGGAAGGACACCTTGCTCACATCGCCGAGCAGAGTGGCTCCGACGAGCTTGCCGTCACGAATGACGATGGTCTTGTAGACACCGTGCCGCGGCTCGGAGTACTGCACGAACTCATCGTCGGGTAGCTCGGGGGCCTTCAAACCCATTGCTGCAACGTCTACTCCGGCGACCTTGAGCTTGGTGGCGGTGCGCGACCCGTGATAGGCGGCAGAGGTGTCGGAGCCCGTCAGATGGTCGGCGAGCACACCCGCCTGCTCCCAGAGCGGCGCGACGAGTCCGTAGACGTGCCCGCGGTGTTGAGCACATTCGCCGACAACATAGATGTGGTCGTCGTCGACCGAGCGCATGTGGTCGTCGACGACGATCGCGCGTTCGACCGTCAGGCCGGCCCGCTGTGCCAAACCGACGTTCGGCCGGATCCCCGCGGCGATCACCAACATGTCGCAGTCGACCGACGTGCCGTCGGAGAACACGATTCCCGACAGCCGGCCCGCGTCGTCGGTGCATACCTCGGTCGTGCGCTTCTCGGTGTGCACCGTGATGCCGAGCGCCTCGACGGAGCGGCGCAGGATGGCTCCGGCGGTGTTGTCAAGCTGAGCATTCATGAGCACCGGCGCGGCGTGCACAACGTCGACTGTCAGGCCCCGGTTCTGCAGCCCGCGCGCGGCCTCCAGTCCGAGCAGCCCGCCACCGATGACGACCGCCTTCTTGCGGTGCTCGGCCTGGGTGATCATGCCGAGGCAGTCGTCGAGGCTTCGGAACCCGAAGACGCCGTCGGTCAGCGTCTTGTCGTCCGCCCACAGGCCGGCCATCGGCGGGAAGAAGGACCGGCTGCCGGTCGCCAGAAGCAGTTCGTCGTAGCGGGTGAGCGTGCCGTCGTCGGCGTGGACCAGTTTCGCGAAGCGGTCGATTCGCACGACCCGCACGCCCGCACGCAGGTCGATCGCGTTCTCGGCGTACCAGTCCATTGCGTTCAGATAGATCTCGGCGGGGTCGTCGCTACCCGCAAGAACGTTGCTCAGCAAAATCCGGTTGTAGTTTCCGTACGGTTCGTCGCCGAAGACGGTGATGTCGAACAGGTCGCCGCCGCCACGGGCGAGCACCTCCTCGATCGCCCGCACCCCGGCCATGCCGTTGCCGACCACCACCAATCTGCGCGCCACCTCAGACCTCCACGAGTCCGAGGTCGACGACGACCGTGCCCGCACAGCCCGCCGGCGCGGCCACGAACAACTCGAGCACCGTGTCGCCAAGCAGGTCCTCGACCACACGCAATGCCACGTGAGTCGCCCCACGGGCCGCAATGGGGAAGTAGCGCATCGGCTTTCCGTCGCAGAACAGCACCACGGTCACCATGTCGTCGCTTGAGTTACCGCCGCGGAAGTACACCGGCTGGGTCACCGAGCCGGCGGGCACCACATAGCGCAACGACTCGTCGATCAGCAACGGTTTGTCCAGACCGTTGCCCTCGAATTCGAAGGGACCCTGCAGGAATCGGGGAATGCTGCCGTCGCTCACCCTCTCGGAAGGTAGGGCGCAGATGTTTCCGGGTGGTTTCCGGCACGCTTCGGACGGAATTCGCCTCGCGCAGAGCACCCGTGCAGAGGCTGTGAGCCGCTGTTGACACGAAGGACACGCGGGTGCAATCCGCACAGAATGCGGTGCCGGTACACAGAATCCATGAGTCGCGACCGCTATCTCGCACACTGGGACGCCGAAGACGTCGACGCCTGGGAAGGTCGAACAGGCGGGACGCCCGGCAAGGACATCGCCAAGCGCAATCTCGTCTGGTCGATATTCGCCGAGCACATCGGCTTTTCGATCTGGTCGATTTGGTCAGTGATGGTCCTGTTCATGCCGCAGGACATTTACGGCATCGATGCCGCGGGCAAGTTCTATCTGGTGGCCATCCCGACTCTTGTCGGCGCCTTCATGCGGATTCCCTACACCGTCGCACCTGCCAAGTTCGGCGGCCGAAACTGGACCATCGTCAGCGCATTGCTGCTGCTTATCCCAACGGTGCTGACGTGGTGGGTGATGAACAGTCCCGGTTCGTCATACACCACCTTCATGATCGTGGCGGCCTTCGCCGGCTTCGGCGGGGGAAACTTCGCCTCGTCGATGACGAACATCAACGCGTTCTACCCCCAACGGCTCAAGGGCTGGGCGCTGGGGCTCAACGCCGGCGGGGGCAACATCGGAGTGCCGGTCATCCAACTCGCCGGCCTGTTGGTGATCGCGGCCGTCTCCAACACCGCCCCGGAGATCGTGTGCGCGATCTATCTGGTGCTCATCGCGTGCGCCGCGCTCGGAGCCGCGTTATTCATGGACAACCTCGGCAACCAGCGATCCAACCTCGGGGCGCTCGCAGAGGCCCTGCGCTACAAGCACTCCTGGGTGATGAGCTTCTTGTACATCGGCACGTTCGGGTCGTTCATCGGGTTCTCGTTCGCCTTCGGGCAGGTCCTTCAGATCAATTTCCTGGCCGGTGGCGACACCGCAGCCCAGGCTTCGCTGCACGCGGCGCAGATATCGTTCGTCGGACCGCTGCTCGGGTCCATCTCGAGGCCGTTCGGCGGCAAGCTCGCCGACCGCATCGGTGGTGGACGAATCACCCTGTACACCTTCGTCGCGATGACGTTCGCGGCCGGAATCCTCGTGACCACCGGCATCCTCGACGACAGCACGGCCAGCGCACCCACCGGCGCCCAGATGGTCTGCTACGTCATCGGATTCATCTTGCTGTTCATTCTGTCGGGCATAGGTAACGGCTCCACGTACAAAATGATCCCGTCGATCTTCGAGGCGAAGGCCCAGGGTCACGACGAGTGGGATTCCGCCGAGAAGGCGGCATGGTCACGCAGCATGTCGGGAGCGTTGATCGGTTTCGCCGGTGCGGTCGGGGCGCTGGGCGGTGTCTTCATCAACATCGTGTTACGCGCCTCCTATGTCGGAGACGCCAAGTCGGCCACCAATGCGTTCTGGGTGTTCATGGCGTTCTATGTGATCTGCGCCATCGTCACCTGGCTGGTTTTCCTGCGCATCCAGAGTGCCCGAGTCGGGACCGGCGAACTGATCGGCCGGTCACCCGAGCCGGCACCTACCAGCTGAGCTGGGCAAACGGTGCTCACCGCGGCGGCACCGGCGGGGTGAGCATCAGTTTTCCTGGCCATAACGCGGGTGGAAACAGTCCGGAACACGACGTGCCCACGATGGACCCATGGCCGTGACCCGAACAGCGTGTTCGTACTGCGGTGTCGGCTGCGGCATCACCGTCGAAACCACGTCCGACAACGGCCGCCAGGTGATCGCGCGCGTGTCGGGGGACAAGCTGCATCCGACTAATTTCGGGCGGTTGTGCACCAAGGGCGCCACCCACGCCGAGATGATGCGCGCCGACGACGGCAGGCTCACCTCAGCGCTGCTGCGACCCGGCCGCGACGACGAACCCGTGCCCACACCGGTCGACGATGCGATCGCCGAGGCCGGCCGGCGCCTACGGACAATCATTGACAAGTACGGTCCTGACGCGGTGGCGTTCTACGTGTCAGGCCAGATGTCGCTCGAATCACAGTATCTCGCAACAAAATTGGCGAAGGGGTTCCTGCGCACCAAGTACATGGAATCCAACTCGCGGCTGTGTATGGCCAGCGCGGGCACCGGATACAAGCAGTCGCTCGGTTCCGACGGCCCGCCCGGTTCGTACACCGACTTCGACACGGCGAACCTGTTCTTCGTCATCGGCTCGAACATGGCCGACTGTCATCCGATCCTGTTCCTGCGGATGGCGGACCGCCTCAAGGCCGGCGCCAAGCTCATCGTCGTCGACCCCCGCAGGACGGCCACCGCTGAGGCGGCCGACCTCTACCTGCAGATCAAACCGGGCACCGACCTGGCCCTGCTGAACGGTCTGCTGCACCTGCTCGTCGAAGACGGTCACATCGACGAGCGGTTCATCGCCGAACACACGGAGGGCTGGGACGCCATGCCGGCGTTCCTGGCCGACTACCCGCCCGCCGACGTCTCGAAGATCACCGGCGTCAGTGAATCCGACCTGCGTCTGGCGGCCGCGATGATCGCCGACGCCGGGGAGTGGATGACGTGCTGGGCGGTCGGGATGAACCAGAGCACGCACGGCACCTGGAACACCAACGCCATCTGCAACCTGCACCTGGCCACCGGTGCGATCTGCCGACCGGGCAGCGGGCCGATGTCGTTGACGGGTCAGCCCAACGCGATGGGCGGTCGTGAAATGGGTTACATGGGACCGGGGCTGCCGGGCCAACGATCGGTGCTGTCCGTCGAAGACCGAGCCTTCGTCGAGCACAAGTGGAATTTGGCGCCGGGAACCATCCGCACCGACTTCGGCCCGGGGGCGGTCGACATGTTCGAACGCCTGGCCGCCGGCGAGATCAAGGCCTGCTGGATCATCTGCACCAACCCGGTGGCCACCATGCCCAATCGCAGAACCACCATCGCGGGCCTCGAAGCCGCCGAACTCGTCATCACCCAGGACACCTACCGCGACACCGCCACCAACCGCTACGCCGACATCGTGCTGCCGGCCACACTATGGGCCGAATCCGACGCGACGATGGTCAACTCGGATCGCACCATCACCTTGCTGCAGCAGTCGATCCGGCCGCCCGGCCAGGCCCTACCGGACTGGCAGCTGATCTGCCGGATCGCCGACGAACTGGGTTTCGGCGAGCACTTCGCCTACCGCGACAGCAGCGAGATCTTCGACGAGATACGCGAATTCACCAATCTGCGTACCGGATGGGACGTCCGCGGCGCCAGCTATGAGCGGCTGCGTGAGACGCCGCTGCAGTGGCCTGTGCCGCCGCGCAGCGCCGCCGGGGGGGACGAGGACCGGCATCCGATCCGGTACCTCAACGACGGTGTCAGTCAGCATCTCTTCGCGGACGAGGACGGCCACCGGCCGCGACTCGCATTCGCCACCCCGTCTCGGCGTGCGGTGTTCCTTGCCCGCCCGCACGTCGACGCCGACGAACTGCCCGACACCGATTATCCGATTGTGCTCAATACCGGCCGGCTGCAACACCAGTGGCACACCATGACCAAGACCGGCAGGGTCGACAAGCTCAACAAGCTCGACCGCGGGCCGTTCGTCGAAGTGCATCCCGTGGACGCGGTGGCCCTCGACATCACCGAGGGCAAGCCGGTGGAACTCACGTCGCGGCGGGGCAGGGCGGTGATGCCCGCCGTCGTCACCGATCGGGTCCGGCCCGGCAGTTGTTTCGTGCCGTTCCACTGGAACGACGAACACGGCGAATATCTGACGATCAACGCGTTGACCAACGACGCCGTCGATCCTGAGTCTCTGCAACCAGAGTTCAAGGTCTGCGCGGTGAGTCTGCGACCGGTCAAGGCGGTGGACTCCGCTGCCGCGAACCACCCCGTCGCCGCCGAACTCGGATTGGGCGCAGCCCAACGCCCTGTGCTTACCGAAGACGAGAAGCTCTATTTGGCAGGCTTTCTCACCGGCATCGGTAACGAACCTGCCAGGGTTCCGGTGCTGCCTGCCAATGCGCCGGTGCGTGTCGATGTGCGGCTGTGGGTGAACGGGCTGCTGGCGGGCCGCTTCGCCGGGGCCGACGAAGATGCGGTGCCACCAGCGCCCGGCGCCGACTCCGGTGGCCCGCTAGTGGTGTGGGCGTCCCAAACTGGCAACGCAGAAGAGTTTGCCAGCTCGGTGGCCGAACGAATCGCAGGCGCCAAGTTGATCAACATGGACGCCGTGACGTTGTCGGACCTCGCCGCGGCGCGAGACGTCCTGGTGGTCACCAGCACATTCGGTGACGGTGGTCCGCCCGACAACGGCGCCGACTTCTGGGAGCGGCTGCGCGACGGCGACGCGCCCGCGCTCGACGGAGTGCGCTACGCAGTGCTCGGGATCGGTGACCGTTCCTACAACGACTTCTGCGGCCACGCCAAGTCGTTGGACTCGCGGTTGTCCGATCTCGGCGCGACGAAACTGCTCGACCGTGCCGAATGTGAGGTCTACGACGACGAGCCGATGCACCAGTGGGCCGATGAGGTCGCCAGGCTGCTGTCCGACGCACCGGCGCCGGGTTCGCCGAGTGGCGGCCGCACCGCCGCCGTCACGCGCCCGGTCGCCCTCGCCGAACCGTTCACCCGCGCCAAGCCCGTACTCGCTCCGCTGGCCCGCAACACCGTCCTGAGCGGGCCCGCTTCGGCGAAAGAAGTGCGCCAGTTCGGATTCGACATCTCCGAGCACGACGTCACCTACGCAGTGGGCGACTCCCTCGGCGTGTTCGCGCGCAACGATGTGGGTGTCGTCGACGCGTGGCTGACCGCGACCGGCCTGCGCGGTGACCACGTCATCGAGGTCGACGGCGCCGAGCAACACCTCCGCGACGCACTGACCAACTCATACGACATTCGCAAGGTGACACCCGACCTCGTGCGCTTCATCGCCGAGCACAGTCGCGACGCGCGCCCCCTGCGGGCTTCGTCAGACAAATTGAAGCGCTGGCTCGAGCATCGCGACGGCATCGACTTGGTGTCCGAGTTCGCCGTGCACGCCGACCCCGTCGAATGGCAGGACGTCCTGGTGCGGCTCACGCCGCGCAGCTACTCGATCTCGTCGAGTCCGCTGGTCAGTCCCCGGGAGGTGCAGCTGACGGTGTCGGTGGTGCGCTACCGCGGTCGCGGCGGCGTGTGTTCGACCTACCTGGCCGACCGTGCGTCGGCTCCGGTGCCGGTGTTCCTGCAGCGGTCGCCGCACTTTCGTCCGCCTGCCGACGGCGACACCGCGATGATCATGGTCGGTCCGGGTACGGGGGTCGCCCCGTTCCGGGGCTTCCTGCAAGAGCGCCGCGCTCTCGGTCATAGGGGGCGCAACTGGTTGTTCTTCGGCGAGCAGCACCGCGCCGAAAACTACTACTACCGAGACGATTTCGAGGATATGGTTCGCGACGGCCTGCTCGACCGGCTGGACCTCGCGTTCTCCCGCGACCACGCCGAGCGGGTGTATGTCCAGCACAAGATGCTCGAGAACGGCGCCGAGTTGTGGGGCTGGCTCGAGGACGGCGCTCACTTCTACGTCTGCGGGGACGCGAACCGGATGGCCCGCGACGTCGAGGCCGCGCTGACGACCATCATCGAACGCCACGGCGGCATGTCACACGAGAAGGCCCACGCCTACAAGCGCGAGCTGGTGGCCGACAAGCGCTACGTGCGCGACGTCTACTGACGTCAGGGTTCAACGGCGAGATTGTCGGAGTGTCCGGCGTCGAGTCGCGGCCACTGGGCGACGGGGCGTCCGCCCCACTCCTGGAGTACCGGCGGCCAAGTGGGCGAGCCACCGTCACTCCTCATGGAGCAGTGTTGTGGCCAGCCGGTGGGTGAGTCCTCCCACCGTTCCTGGCGTCCGTAGACGGTGCGGTCCATGAGCGAATAGCTGTAGTCCATGGCCTCGACGCCCCGGCGCTTCGTCCAGTAGGTCTCGAAGACGCGGTCGCCGTCGCGCAGGTAGCACACGAGGTGGAACAGGCCGAGCTCCCGACCGACGAGGAGCGCGTCGAGAGAGGGCTGCGCCGAATACCAGGGCATGTCCCAACCCATGAACTCGCGGTAGCGCAGGCTCTCGTCGTAGGACAGCTGTGCGTCGGCGGGGCCGAACGCGGTGTTGCGGCCCTCGGACAAGACCGCGAAGGTGATGTCACGGGAGTGCAGGTAGGACAGCTCGCCGACCTGGCTGAGGAACAGCGTGCAGCCTTCGCATTGCTCGGGTGCGGGCCGGCCGGGCCACCACATGAAGTAATAGGCGATGAGCTGCCGTCGCCCTTCGAACGCGTCGAGCAGGGTGAGCGGACCGTTGGGTCCGATCAGCTCGACGGCGGGATCGACCTCGACCATGGGCAGGCGCCGACGGGCCGCGGCGATCGCGTCGCCTTCTCGGGTGTGGGCTTTCTCCCGCGCGCGCAGTCTGTCGAGTTCGGTCTGAAAAGCGGCCCGGTCGACGATCGCGGGCTTGCCGAAGGTTGTTGATTCATCCGTCATGGCCGCTGTCTTTCTGCCGCCACTGGTGTCCGAGGGGGGACTTGAACCCCCACGCCCGTTAATAGGGCACTAGCACCTCAAGCTAGCGCGTCTGCCATTCCGCCACTCGGACCAGTTCTGGGCAGCTTAGGCTATCGGATTCGGCAGCCCGGACCCAAACCCGGCCGCGGTCTCAATGGTACGAATAGGGCTGTGACACCTCCCGCCAAAGCCGAAGACGAGGTGGTCGACCTCGTCAGCTCGCTCATCCGCTTCGACACGTCGAACACCGGTGAGCCCTCGACCACAAAGGGCGAGGCCGAGTGCGCCCGCTGGGTGGCGCAGCAGCTGGAAGAAGTCGGCTATCAGACCGAATACGTCGAATCCGGCGCGCCCGGCAGGGGCAATGTGTTCGCCCGCCTGCGCGGTGCCGATCCGAACCGCGGCGCGCTGCTGTTGCACGGCCATCTCGACGTCGTGCCCGCCGAGGCGTCGGACTGGAGCGTGCACCCCTTCTCCGGCGCGGTCACCGACGGCTACGTCTGGGGCCGCGGCGCGGTCGACATGAAAGACATGTGCGGGATGTTGATCGCGATCGCCCGGCACTTCAAACGCGCCGGCATCGTGCCGCCGCGGGATCTGATCTTCGCGTTCCTCGCCGACGAGGAAGCCGGCGGCAAGTACGGGTCGCAGTGGCTGGTCGACAACCGGCCCGACCTGTTCGAGGGCGTGACCGAGGCGGTCGGGGAGGTCGGCGGATTCTCGCTGACCGTCCCTCGCAAAGACGGCGGCGAGCGGCGCTTGTACCTCGTCGAGACCGCCGAGAAGTCGATGATGTGGATGAAGCTGTCCGTGCGCAGCCACGCCGGCCACGGGTCGATGATCCACGACAGCAACGCGGTTACCGCGGTCGCCGAGGCGGTGGCCAAACTGGGCCGCCACGAGTTTCCACTGGTCATGACCGACGCCGTCGGGCAGTTCCTCGAGGCGGTCACCGAGGAGACCGGATACTCGTTCGATCTGAACTCGCCGGATCTGCCCGGGACCATTGCTAAGCTGGGACCCATTGCCCGCGTGGTCGGCGCGACCCTGCGCGACACGGCCAACCCGACCATGCTCAAGGCCGGATACAAGGCCAACGTGATTCCGGCCTCGGCTGAAGCCGTGGTGGACTGCCGTATTCTGCCCGGTCGCCAGGCGGCGTTCGAGCGCGAGATCGACGAGCTGATCGGCCCCGACGTGACCAGGGAATGGGTTACCGAATTACCCTCTTACGAAACCACTTTCGACGGCGACCTGGTCGACGCGATGAACGGTGCCATTCTGTCGGTCGACCCCGACGCCCGGCTCGTGCCGTACATGCTCTCCGGCGGCACCGACGCAAAGGCGTTCATGCGCCTGGGCATTCGGTGTTTCGGCTTCGCTCCGCTGCAGCTGCCGCCGGAGTTGGACTTCACCGCGTTGTTCCATGGCGTCGACGAACGGGTACCCGTTGATGCGCTGATATTCGGCACCCAGGTTCTCGAACACTTCCTGCTGCACTGCTGACACTCCCGTCGAAAGGACAATCATGGCGTTTGACTACAACCCCTACGAGTTCCTGCCCGAGCTGCCGTCGTTCACGCTGACCTCCGAGTCGTTCACCGACGGTCAGGCGTTCTCCAACGATCAGGTCAGCGGCATCATGGGTGCGGGCGGATCCGACACCTCACCGCAACTGTCCTGGTCCGGCTTCCCCGAGGAGACACAGAGTTTCGCGGTGACCATGTATGACCCCGACGCGCCGACCGGGTCGGGCTTCTGGCACTGGGCGGTGGCCAACCTGCCCGCCACCGTTACCGACCTGCCCGCGGGTGCGGGCGACGGCAGCGGATTGCCCGGCGACGCACTGACTCTGCGCAGCGATGCCGGTCCGAAACGCTTCATCGGCGCGGCCCCGCCCGCAGGCCACGGAGTGCACCGGTACTTCGTCGCGGTACACGCCGTGAAGGTTCCCAAGCTCGAGCTCGACGGCGACGCCAGCCCGGCCTACCTGGGCTTCAATCTGTTCATGAATGCGATCGGACGGGCCGTCATCCACGGCACCTACGAGCAGAACTAGTCGCGCGCGGCTGATCCGACCGCGTCGGCCAGCGACGCGAAGCCACCTTCGTGCAGGCGGCGGGCGATGCCGTCGTGGATGTGTTTGGCCCACAGCCCGCCGCCGTACACGAAACCCGTATAGCCCTGCAGCAGCGACGCACCGGCGGTGATGCGTTCCCACGCATCGTCAGCGGTCTCGATGCCGCCGACGCTGATCAGCACCAGCCGATCGCCGACGCGCCTGCGCACCCGCTTCAACACCTCGACAGCCCGCTTCGCCACCGGCGGTCCCGAGATCCCGCCGGGCCCCAGCGCGTCGACGCCGGCGGTGGCCAGCCCCCGGCGGGACACCGTCGTATTGGTCGCGACGATGCCGGTCAGCCCCAATTCGATTGCCAGATCCGCGATCTCGTCGACGTCCTCGTCGGACAAGTCCGGCGCGATCTTCACCAGCACCGGCGCCGAGGTGGCCTCGCGGACCGCAGCGAGGATGGGTCGCAGCGACTCGACGGCCTGGAGGTCACGTAGTCCCGGCGTGTTCGGCGAGCTGACGTTGACGACGAGGAACGATGCCAACGACCCGAGCAGCCGGGCGCTTTCGGCGTAGTCGGCCGCGGCCTGTTCGGGCGGTGTGACCTTGGTCTTCCCGATGTTGACGCCGACCGGCATGTCCGCAATGCCTGAGGCCAGCCGGCGCGCGAGTTCGGCCGATCCCCGGTTGTTGAACCCCATCCGGTTCAGCAGCGCCCGATCGTCGGCCAGTCGGTACATGCGCGGCGGCGGGTTGCCCGGCTGAGCCTGCGCGGTGACGGTGCCGACCTCGGCGTAGCCGAACCCCAGCGCCGCCCAAGTGTGCAGCCCGCGGCCGTCCTTGTCGAAACCGGCGGCTAACCCGAGTGGACCGGGAAAGCGCACCCCGAACACCGTGCTGGCCAGGACGGGATCACGCGGGGCCAGCCAGCGCGCCAGCATCCGGCGCGTCACCGGCACCGCGGTGACGGCGCGCAGCATCGCGAACACCCAAGTGTGAATACGTTCGGGTGCAACGAGAAACAGCGCCCGCCGCAGCGCGCGGTACATCACAAGCCGGGCTGGTCCGCGATGCTGCGCCTGTCCGCGGGAGACTTCTTGCGGCGCAACAACACCCGCCTGCTACCGTCGGTGTAGAGCCGGACCCGGGTGAGTTCCCATCCGCGGTACTCGGCTTCGATGGACAGCCGCGTCGACGCGCTGACCCGGGTCACATCCGGAGGCAACCGCAGCGGTATCCACTCGTAATCGTCGGAGGGATCGGCCGAGATGGCGTCCTCCCACCCCGGCGGCATCCGGCCTCGGTGCCAATCCGGCTGGCCCTCACGCCCGCGGACGGCCGACATCAGCCACTCACCGCCGCATCGCCGATCACCTGCACACCTGCTCCCGAACCGGACACCACATACAGCGTGCCAGACGCTTCGTCGAAGGCCAGGGAATTCGGCTGTTGCACGGTTCGATAACGCACCTTCTCGACGGGGATGCCGGTTGCCAGATCGTAGCCAACAACGGTATTGCTTGCCGTCTGCGACACCCACGACAGCTGCGCCGACCCCGCCAGCCCGTAGGGTGCGTCGCGCACCGGCGCACGTTGACGCAGGATCAGCGGTTCGATCCCGAACACCAGAAGCCCCTCGCCACGCGTATCAGCCACCAGGATCCGGCCCGCCGCGTCGGCCGCCATCGTCGTGGCGCCCTCCCCGGCGCGCAGCGCCTGCTCCGAATCGGTTCCGCTCTCGGACAGCGCGGTCACCGACGTCTGTCCGCGGTCCAGTACGACCACCGTGTTCCCCTGCGCCACAAGGTCGTCCACCCGCGCGAAGATCTTCAGCTCGGCGGCGGCGGTGGATTCGGAGTCCAACGTGTAGACCGCGCCGTCCGCACTGCCCAGCACCAGCTTGCCGTCGGCGCGACGCGCGATCGCGGTGAAGTCGGTCGTCTGCCGGCCTTCGACGTCGACCTTGCGGGCGGTGCTCGCCGCAAGGTCGACGACGAAGTAGCCGCCTCTGGTCGCGACGTAAGCGTGACCATCGCCGTCGCCGGTCATCGCGGTCGCCGCGGCCGGCAGTGTCACCGGCCTCGGCGCGCCGGTCCCGGCCAGCGTGGTGACCGCCGACTGACCTGCGGGGCCGGCAGTCAACACCGCCAGAGTGGCGGTGGCGGCGTCGAAGACGGCCTCCTGCGCGGGCCCGGTCAACGGGCGCACCACCCCCGGCGGCGTCATCGACTGTGACGGCGAAACCGCTGCTTGCGCAGGGGCTATCGTCGGCGGGGGAGCCTCGGCGGGGTTCGACGAGCAGCCCGTCACGCCGAGCAGGAACGCTGCTACGCCTGCGCCGAGGCGAACCAGCTGATCTTGAATGTTTAGCAAAAGCGGCAAAGGGTAGCTCTCGGATCGTGCGAATCGAATGGCTGACGAACGGCCAGTCTAGGCAGGCCGCTCACCGCGAATTCCCCGCCGCTCGTCGCGCCCGCGCAGAGGGTGCCGAATGCGGCGGTATGGTTCGGTCATGAGCCTAGCCACACACCGGGATCTGGGCGTTCAGGGGTTTGCTGTCGAGGACATTTGGACTGGTCTACACGCCAGCGGGTTTGGCCAGACCGGCGATGGGCGGAGCTTTTCCTTCCACATCGAGCGGCCCAACCTGGTCGTCGAGATCTACCGTCCGAGGCTGAGCGGTCCCGTCCCTCAGGACGAGGACATCGTCGCGATCGCGACTCGCAAGCTCGTCGATCTCGACCTCAACGACGAACGCAGCATCTCGGCGGCCGTGCGGGACGCCATCGCCGCCGCGCAGCCGGTACCTCGCCCGGGGCGCTGACACCGACCCCACGGTACGGTCGTCGTCGTGATGGACGTGGCGGCGATGTCGTGGTTGCAGGTCATCGTCCTTTCGGTGCTGCAGGGTCTCACCGAATTCCTCCCGGTTTCGTCATCCGGTCACCTGGCCATCGCCTCGCGAGTCTTCTTCGACGAGGACGCAGGTGCCTCGTTCACCGCGGTCACCCAACTCGGCACCGAAGCCGCGGTTCTGCTGTACTTCGCCCGCGACATCGCCCGCATCGTCAAGGCGTGGTTCGGCGGGTTGTTCGACGCGGCGCGGCGCACCGCGGACTACCGGCTGGGTTGGTGGGTCATCATCGGGACCATCCCGATCGGCGTGTTCGGCCTGCTGTTCAAAGACGAAATCCGCACGGGGGCACGTAATCTGTGGGCGATCGCGATCGCGCTGATCGTCTTCTCCGCAGTGATCGCCGCCGCGGAGTACTACGGCAAGCAGACCCGCAGCGTCGAGCAGCTGACGTGGAAGGACGGCGTGATCGTCGGTTTGGCGCAGTGCCTCGCGCTGCTGCCCGGCGTGTCGCGCTCCGGGGCCACCATCAGCGCCGGCCTGTTCCTCGGCCAGAACCGCGAGCTGGCCGCGCGTTTCGGCTTCTTGCTCGCGATTCCCGCGGTGTTCGCCTCGGGGTTGTTCTCCCTGCCGGACGCGTTTCATCCGGTCGGTGAAGGTATGAGCGCAACGGGTGCACAGCTGTTGGTCGCGACCGTGATCGCGTTCATCGTCGGGTTCGCCGCGGTTTCTTGGTTCCTGCGGTTCCTGACGCGGCACAGCATGTACTGGTTCGTCGGCTACCGCGTTGTGCTGGGCGTCGTCGTCCTTGCTCTGCTGGGCACCGGGGTGGTGGCGGCCACGTGACCGTGATCCTGTTGCGCCACGGGCGCTCCACGTCGAACACCGCGCACACCCTGGCCGGCCGCTCCGATGGCGTCGACCTGGACGACAAGGGGCGGGAACAGGCCGAAGGGTTGGTCGACAGGCTGGCCTCGCTGCCGATCCGCGCGATCGTGCGCTCACCGCTGCTGCGCTGCGAGCGCACGGTCGAACCGCTGGCCGCCGCGCTGGGGCTGCAGCCCATCGTCGACGAACGCATCTCAGAGGTCGATTACGGCGCGTGGACGGGACGCAAGATCGGCGATCTGGTGAAGGAGCCGTTGTGGGCCGTGGTGCAGCAGCAGCCCAGTGCCGCGGTGTTCCCCGAGGGCGAGGGGCTGGCGTCAGTTCAGGCCCGTGCGGTGGCCGCGATCCGCGAACACGACCGGCGCATCGCCGAACAGAACGAGGGCGACGCGCTCTGGGTGGCGTGCACGCACGGCGATGTGATCAAGGCCGTGCTGGCCGACGCGCTGGGCACCCACCTCGACAGCTTCCAGCGGATCACCGCCGACCCGGCGTCCATGAGTGTGATCCGGTACACAGCCGTTCGGCCCTTCGTCATCCACGTCAACCACACCGGAGACCAATTGACAGCGGGCCTGCTCCCCAAGCCAGCCAAGACCGACGGGCAGGCAGACGATGTGCCGCCCGAGGACGCCGTCGTCGGCGGGTCGACCGGCTAGTCACGATTACGGCTGACAAGCCCTAACCGGTATTTTGGAAATTGCCATGGCCCGCGCAATTCACGTCTTCCGCACCCCCGACCGCTTCGTGGCCGGGACTGTCGGGACGCCCGGCAACCGGACCTTCTATTTGCAGGCGGTCCACGACAAGCGCGTGGTGTCGGTCGTGCTGGAGAAGCAGCAGGTTGCCGTGCTGGCCGAACGCATCGCGGCCCTGCTGCTGGAGATCAACCGACGCTTCGGCACCCCGGTCCCGCCGGACACCGGCGAGATCGAGGATCTCAGCCCACTGATCACGCCGGTGGACGCTGAATTCCGGGTCGGCACCATGGGCCTCGGCTGGGATTCCGAAGCGCAGACCGTCGTGGTCGAACTGCTCGCGGTGTCCGAGACCGAATTCGACGCTTCGGTGGTACTCGACGACGCCGAGGAGGGCCCCGACGCGGTGCGGGTCTTCCTCACCCCGGAGTCGGCCCGCGAATTCGCGACGCGGTCCAACAGGGTGATCTCGGCCGGCCGTCCGCCCTGCCCGCTGTGTGACGAGCCATTGGACCCGGAGGGCCACATCTGCGTGCGCACCAATGGCTACCGGCGCGGCGCCCTCGCCGAGTCCGACGATGACACCGACTGATAATGAGGTGCTGCAGCGCGGTGAGCTGACGGTAATCGGACGGATCCGCTCCGCGAGCAACGCCACCTTCCTCTGCGAAGTCAATCTCGGTGAGCGGCAAGCACATTGCGTCTACAAGCCGATAGCGGGAGAGGCCCCGCTGTGGGACTTCCCGGACGGGACCCTTGCGGGCCGGGAGCTGGGTGCTTATCTGGTGTCGGCCGCACTGGGCTGGAACATCGTGCCGTACACCATCATTCGTGACGGACCCGCGGGCGAAGGAATGCTGCAGCTGTGGGTGGACCAGCCGGGCGACGAGGTCGACGAAGAGCCGTCGTCCGGACCCGACCTCGTGGACCTGTTGCCCGCCGATCACATTCCGTCCGGGTTCTTGCCGATCCTGCAGGCATACGACTACGCGGGCGACGAAGTCACCCTGGTGCACGCCGACGACGCGCGGCTGCGCCGGATGGCCGTCTTCGACGTCCTGATCAACAACGCCGACCGCAAGGGCGGCCACATCCTGTGCGGCGTGGACGGACATGTCTACGGCGTCGACCACGGGGTGAGCCTGCACGTCGACGACAAGCTGCGCACCGTGCTGTGGGGATGGGCGGGTAAGCCCGTCGACGACGAGACCCTGGGGGATGTGGTCCGGTTGCGCGATCAGCTTCGGAACGGGCTGGCCGAGGAATTGAGCGACCACATCACGGCCCGCGAGGTCTCGGCACTGCACGCGAGAACCGTTGACCTGCTGAAGAACCCTGTGATGCCGACGCCGGACCGGCGCAGGCCCATTCCCTGGCCGGCGTTCTAGCCGGCGCGCCGCGCGAGCAGATGCGGCTGATTGATCATCGTGATCTTGCCGTCCGTGGTGATCCACCCGCGGTTGACGAAGTCGCACAGCGCCTTGTTGACGCTTTCCCTGGTAGCGCCGACGAGTTGGGCCAGCTCGGTCTGCGTCAGGTCGTGGCGCACCCGCAGGAACTCGCCATGCTGACTGCCGAACCGTCGCGCCAGATGCAGTAACTCCTTGGCGACCCGGCAGGGCACGTCGTCGAAAACCATGGCGAGCAGGTGGTTGTTGGCCGACCGCAGCCGCTTGGCCATGTACTTGAGCAATTGAGCGGCGATCTCCGGCCGTTCGGACATCCAGCGGTGAAGCGTCTCGTCGTCGACGACCGCGGTGCACACATCGGTGACAGCGGTCGCGGTGGCCGTGCGCGGCCCGCGGTCGAGCGCGGAGACGGTGCCGAGGACATCCGACGGGCCTCTGATCTCCATCAGCTTCTCCCGCCCGTCGACAGCCCGGCTGCAAACCTTCACCTTGCCGCGAAGGATGATGTGCAGACCGTCGGCGAACTCGTCCTGGCGATAGACATCCTTGCCGCGCCGCCACTCTTCCAGCCGTAGCTGCGGAGCCAAGGTCGAGTAGATGGCGGGGTCGAGACCCCGCAGGAATCCCACGTGTGCCAGCACGTCGGCGGCTGTCGAGTTCACCGGGCCGTGGATTCCACCGTTGGTCGATGCTAAACCTCCGGACTGGTTCGAGCTCGCGCGCGTGATGTACTTGCCCGGTGAGCCTGACCGATGCGGCGCTGGCCGCCGAGGTGGCTGCAGACGCCGGTGAACTGTTGCTGGCGGTGCGCGAAGAGCTCGGCTTCTACGACCCGTACGACCTCGGCGACGCGGGGGACAAGCGCGCCAACGTCCTGATCCTCGACCGACTTGCGCGCGACCGGCCCGACGATGCCGTGCTGTCCGAGGAAGCCGTCGACGATGTGTCACGGGTGCACGCCGACCGGGTCTGGATCGTCGACCCGGTCGACGGGACCCACGAATTCTCGCTGCCGGGCCGTGCGGACTGGGCGGTGCACATCGCACTGTGGCAGCGCAGCGGCGGTCCCGCCGGCGGCATCACCGACGCCGCTGTCGCGCTTCCGGCCCGAGGCGAGATGTACCGGACTGACACGGTCACGCCACCACCGCCGCGTGCCGACGGCCCGATCCGCATCGCGGCCAGCGCCAGCCGTCCACCCGCGGTGCTGTGGTGGCTGCGCGAGAAGATGGACATCCAGCTTGTGCGCATCGGATCGGCCGGGGCGAAGGCGATGGCTGTCGTGCGCGGTGACGTCGACGCCTACATTCACGCCGGCGGCCAGTGGGAGTGGGACTCGGCGGCTCCGATGGCCGTGGTACGGGCGGCCGGTCTGCATGCGAGCCGCCTCGACGGCTCGCCCATGATCTACAACCGGCGCGACCCGTATCTGCCCGACTTCGTGATGTGTCGCTCGGAGCTGGCCGGTGCTCTGCTCGACGGTATCGCCTCGGCGTATCGCCACCGCTGAATGTGGGCGGTCGGTCAGCGCACTTTAAAGTCGAACGTATGGAATCGTGGCCGTCGCCGACTGTTCCGGAGTTGCAGGGCCGCGGCCCTGCGCTTCGGCTGTACGACAGCGCCGACCGGCAGGTGCGTCCGGTGACCGTGGGCCAGACGGCCTCGATGTATGTCTGCGGCATCACGCCGTATGACGCCACCCATCTGGGCCACGCCGCCACCTATCTCGCGTTCGACCTCGTGCACCGCCTGTGGCTGGACGCCGGCCACCGCGTGCACTACGTGCAGAACATCACCGACGTCGACGACCCGCTGTTCGAACGGGCGCAGCGTGACGGCCTCGACTGGCGCGAGCTGGGGAATCGCGAGACCAACCTCTTCCGAGAGGACATGGCCGCGCTGCGGGTGCTGCCGCCGCACGAGTACATCGCGGCGACCGAGGCCATCGCCGAGGTCATCGAGCTCGTCGAGAAGATGTTGGCCTCGGGCGCGGCATACGTCGTCGACGACCCCGACCATCCCGACGTGTACTTCCGGGCCGAGGCCACCGCGCAGTTCGGCTACGAGTCGGGATATGACCGCGAAACCATGCGCAGGCTGTTCGCCGAACGCGGCGGCGACCCGGATCGCGCGGGCAAGAGCGACGAACTCGACGCGCTGCTGTGGCGCGCCCAGCGTCCCGACGAGCCCAGCTGGCCCTCTCCGTTCGGCCCGGGCCGGCCCGGGTGGCACGTGGAGTGCGCGGCGATCGCGCTCAGCCGCATCGGCACCGGCCTCGACATCCAAGGCGGGGGCAGCGACCTGATTTTCCCGCACCACGAGTTCTCGGCGGCCCACGCCGAATCCGTCACCGGTGAGCGGCGGTTTGCGCGTCACTACGTGCACGCGGGGATGATCGGCTGGGACGGGCACAAGATGAGCAAGAGCCGCGGCAATCTGGTCCTGGTATCGCGACTGCGCGCCGACGGCACCGACCCCGCCGCGATCCGCCTGGGGCTGCTGGCCGGCCACTACCGCCAGGATCGGTCGTGGACCGACGCGGTGCTCGACGAGGCACACCACCGCCTGCACCGCTGGCGCAGCGCGACGGCGCTGCCGGCCGCTCCCGACGCGGCCGATGTGGTTGCCCGCGTGCGCCGCTACCTCGCCGATGATTTGGATACGCCGAAAGCCCTTGCCGCCATTGATGGTTGGGCGACGGACGCCCTCACCTACGGTGGTCATGACGCGCTCGCCGGGCAGACCGTCGCCACCGTGATCGACGCGCTGCTTGGTGTCAAGCTGTAGAACGGCCCACTCCTTTACCCGGCGCGGTACGTTGACGGCCATGAGATCCGTGAACGGTAAAGTCGCGCTGATCACCGGCGCCGGGAACGGCATCGGCGCCGAGGTGGCCCGCCGCCTACACGCCAAGGGTGCGAAGCTGCTGCTGATCGATCTGGACGACAGCGCACTCAAGGACGTGGTGGGCGCACTGGATGCCGATCGGGTGGAGTCCGCCGTTGCCGACGTGCGTGACCTGGCCGCCATGGAAAACGCTGTCGCCGCGGGCGTCGAACGGTTCGGCGGGATCGACATCGTGATGGCCAACGCCGGTGTCGCGTCCGCCGGGTCCGTCCTCGCCGTCGATCCGAACGCCTTCAAGACACTGATCGACGTCAATGTGTTGGGCGTCTTCCATACGGTGCGCGCGGCGCTGCCCTCGGTGCTCGATCGCCGGGGCTACGTACTGGTGGTGTCGTCGGCCGCGGCGTACGCACCGTCGGCCGGCATGGCGGCCTACGACGCGACGAAGGCCGGGGCCGAGCACTTCGCCAACGCGCTGCGCCTCGAGGTCGGTTACCGCGGCGTCGACGTCGGTTCGGCGCACATGCTGTGGATCGACACGCCGATGGTTCGCGAGGGGCTGGCCGACTCGCCGGCTTTCCAGGAGATGTTGCGAAAGCTCCCCGGCCCCTTGGGCAAGACCACCTCGGTGGAGAAGTGCGGGCAGATCTTCGTCAAGGGCATCGAGTCCCGGGCACGCAACGTCAATTGCCCACGGTGGGTGGGTGCGATGAGGTGGCTCAAGCCGGTTCTGACATCTCGGCTCGGAGACAAGACATCGTCGAAGTCCATTCCCGAATTGCTGCCCAGGATGGACGCGGAAGTGGCGGCACTGGGCCGGTCGATGAGCGCCCGCAACGAGGCGTTGGAGAACGGCTGATGCGGCGGATCGCTGCCGTCATCACGGCCCTCGTGCTGCTGGCGGGCTGCAGTACCGGCGGACCAGAGGACACCACCTCGGCGCCGCCACCACCGACCGCTGACGCTGTCGCCTCGGATCAGGCCCGTGCGATCGCGAAGGAGGCCTACATCTACGGCTTCCCCTTGGTGGACAACTACCGAGTCATGTACTCCTACTTCGTCAATAAGGACGACCAGGATTACAAGGGCGGTTGGAACGAAATCCACAGCGCGGCGCGAGTGTTCACTCCCGAGGACAGGACGGTTCAGACGCCGAACTCCGATACCCCGTACTCCGCCCTCGGAGCTGACCTGCGCACCGAGCCGCTGGTGTTGACGGTGCCGCCGGTCGAACAGAACCGCTACTACTCGCTGCAGTTCGTCGACCTCTACACCTACAACGTCGCCTACGTCGGCAGCCGCACTACCGGCAATGGCGGTGGGAAATACCTTCTTGCGGGCCCCAATTGGTCCGGCCCCAAACCCGCAGGCATCAAAGAGGTCATCAAGTCCGACACCGAACTGGCGCTGGTGCTGTACCGCACTCAACTGCTGGGCCCATCGGACATCGACCAGGTCAAGAAGATCCAGGCCGGCTACCAGGTCGAACCGCTGTCGGTATACCTCAAACAGCCGGCGCCCGCCCCCGCCCCGCCCATTGACTTCGTGCCACCGTTGACGCCGGAGCAGGAGCGGACGTCGCCGCAATTCTTCGAAATCCTCTCATTCGCATTGCGATTCGCAGCGGTGCGACCCGACGAGAAGGAGATCCGGGATCGCTTCGCCAGTATCGGGATCGGCCCCGACGGCACCTTCGAGGCGGACAAGCTTTCGCCCGAGATGCGCGCGGCGATCGAGGGCGGTATGGCCGATGCATGGGCCGAGCTCGACCAGCTGAGGAAGGACAAGATCGACACGGGCGAGGTCGGTTCGGCGCAGTTCTTCGGCACCGCCGCCGATTTGAAGGGCAACTATCTCTACCGGATGGCAGGCGCGGTGTTCGGCATCTACGGCAACACGGCGGCCGAGGCCCTCTATCCGGGTCTGTCGAACGACTCGACGGGCGCGCCGCTGACCGGTGCCAACAACTACATCGTCAAGTTCCCGTCGGGCCAGTTGCCGCCGGTCAACGCGTTCTGGTCGTTGACGATGTACGAGATGCCTGCCAGCCTGCTTGTTGCCAACCCCATCAGCCGCTACCTGATCAACTCGGCGATGCTGTCCAGCCTCGTGCCCGATCCCGACGGCGGCTACACGATCTATGTGCAGAACGCGTCGCCGGGAATCGAGAAGGAGTCCAACTGGCTGCCCGCGCCCAAGGGACCGTTCCAGATGGTGCTGCGGCTGTACTGGCCCAAACCCGACGCCCTGAACGGCACCTGGAAGCCCCCGCAAGCAGTGAAGGCCTAACCGCGGAATCCGGGGCCGCGGCGGCGCAGGTAGCGCTCGAACTCGGCGGCCAGCGCGTCGCCGTCGATCTTGCCCAGAGCCTCGGACATGTCGACCTCGGCATCGCCACGCTCCTCGAGCGACTGCACGTATTCGGCGATCTCGTCGTCCTCGGCCGTCATCTCCGTGACCGCCTGCTCCCACTCCTCGGCGGCCGTCGGCAGATCGGCCAGCGGCACCT
Organism: Mycobacterium deserti; assembly: GCF_025345615.1. Taxonomy (GTDB): domain Bacteria; phylum Actinomycetota; class Actinomycetes; order Mycobacteriales; family Mycobacteriaceae; genus Mycobacterium; species Mycobacterium deserti. The sequence goes on along the minus strand of NZ_JAODWD010000004.1, from coordinate 141,018 downwards.
CGATGTCGAGGACGTCCTCGACGCGGCGTAGCAACGCGACCGTTGCCTTCGGGTTCGGCGGCTGCGACACGTAGTGCGGAACCGCCGCCCAGAAGGTCACCGCCGGAATGCCGGCCTGCACACAGGCGTCCTGGAACACGCCGGCGATGCCGGTCGGCCCTTCGTAGCGGGTCTCCTCAAGGCCGAACGTCTTGGCCGAGTCGGGAGAGTAGGCCGCACCCGACACCGGCACCGGCCGAGTGTGCGGCGTGTCGGCCAGTAGCGCGCCCAGGATGACGACGGTCTGCACGTTGAGCTTGTCGGCGATCGCGAGCAGCTCCGCGCAGAAGGTCCGCCAGCGCATGTTCGGCTCCACGCCGTGCATCAGCACGATGTCGCGGTTCGAGCCGGGCGGACGGCAGTGCGAGATCCGCATCGACGGCCAGACCAGCTCGCGGGTGACGCCGTCGACCTGGCGGATCACCGGGCGGTTCACCTGGTAGTCGTAGTAGGCCTCGTCATCGATCTCGACGATCGTGTCGGCTTCCCAGATGGCGTCGAGGTGTTCCAGCGCGTCGCTGGCCGCATCGCCGGCGTCGTTCCAGCCCTCGAAGGCGGCCACGATGATCGTGTCGTTGAGTTTGGGCAGGTCGGACGGCTTACGGCCGCTCGCATCCGACGGGGTCACCATGCCAGCGTAAGCCCTTCGGGTGGGCTAGGAGCGCCATCGCCACACGGGTTGGTTTGCGTCGGGCGACTACCCTGTACGCGTGGCTGATGTGAACTATCGCGCGCGTGACACCGATTTGCGCGACACCTCGTCGACGCGGGTTGTGGTGGGCGACGGCGCCATGGGCACCGAGCTACGGGCCGCGGATCTGAGGCTCGACGACTTCGAGGATCTCGAGAGCTACAACGAGGTCCTCAACGACACGCGTCCTGACGTGATCGAGGCGAAATACGTTCGGCTGCAATCTGGTTAACCCTGGTGACAACGACATTGCCGACAGAACTCGCGAGGTTGCGCTCAGGGCACCGCGATCACCGAGCAGGTCGAGGTCGGTCGCGGTGATCAGCTTGGCGTCCAGACGTCGATCGGGTGTCGACGTAGACTTGTCCGGTCGAGAGGCGTTGCAACGGTTATTTGGGCGGGCCCAGTGCCCTTCCGGTATCCGCCACGCTCGGCAGAGTCAAGGACGCCTTCCGCTAAGGAAGGAGTGCACGTGAACGCCCCTGACCCGAACGTTCTGGCGCCGAAGATCCGCCCCGACTGCACCGACGAACTCACGGCTGCCCTGAGCCGGCGGATCATGGTGATCGACGGTGCAATGGGTACGGCGATCCAGCGGGACCGGCCCGACGAGGCCGGCTACCGCGGCGAGCGGTTCAAGGACTGGCCGAGTGATCTGCAGGGCAACAACGACCTGCTCAACCTGACGCAGCCGCAGATCATCGAAGGGATCCACCGCGAGTACCTCGAGGCGGGCGCCGACATCCTGGAGACCAACACGTTCAACGCGAACGCGATCTCGCTGTCGGACTACGACATGGCGGAGCTGAGCTACGAGCTGAACTACGCCGGCGCCGCCCTGGCGCGGGCGGCCGCCGATGAGTACAGCACTCCGGAGAAGCCCCGGTACGTCGCGGGCGCCCTCGGGCCCACCACGCGGACCGCGTCGATCTCGCCGGACGTCAACGACCCCGGAGCCCGCAACGTCTCCTACGACCAGCTGGTGGCCGCCTACCTCGAAGCCGCCAACGGCCTGGTCGACGGTGGCGCCGACCTCCTGATCATCGAGACGATCTTCGATTCGCTGAACTCCAAGGCGGCGGTGTTCGCCCTCGAGACGCTGTTCGAGGAACGCGGACGCCGCTGGCCGGTGATCATCTCGGGCACCATCACCGATGCTTCCGGGCGGACGCTGTCCGGTCAGGTCACCGAAGCATTCTGGAACGCGATCAGGCACGCGAAGCCGCTCGCGGTCGGCCTCAACTGCGCCCTTGGTGCGCCGGAGATGAGGCCCTATATCGCCGAGATGGCGCGCATCGCGGACACCTTCGTCTCCTGCTACCCGAACGCCGGTCTTCCCAACGCCTTCGGCGAGTACGACGAGTCCCCGGAGCGTCAGGCCGGCTACCTCGCCGAGTTCGCCGAGGCCGGCCTGGTCAATCTGGTCGGCGGCTGCTGCGGAACGGCGCCGCCGCACATTGCCGAGATCGCCAAGGTCGTCGAGGGCAAGCCGCCACGCGAGCTGCCGCAGATCCCGGTGGCCACCCGGCTCGCGGGCCTGGAGCCGCTGGACATCACCGACGGCTCCCTGTTCGTGAACATCGGTGAGCGCACCAACATCACCGGCTCCGCCCGGTTCCGCAACCTGATCAAGGCCGAGGACTACGACACCGCCCTGACGGTCGCCCTGCAGCAAGTCGAGGTCGGTGCGCAGATCATCGACATCAACATGGACGAGGGCATGATCGACGGCGTCGCCGCGATGGACCGGTTCACCAAGCTGATCGCTGCCGAGCCGGACATCAGTCGCGTCCCGGTGATGATCGACTCCTCCAAATGGGAGGTCATCGAGGCCGGCCTGAAGAACGTCCAGGGCAAGCCGATCGTCAACTCGATCTCCATGAAGGAGGGCGAGGAGAAGTTCATCCGCGAGGCACGGCTGTGCCGCAAGTACGGCGCGGCCGTCGTCGTGATGGCCTTCGACGAGCAGGGTCAGGCCGACAACCTGGAGCGCCGCATCCAGATCTGCGGGCGCGCCTACCGGATCCTGACCGAAGAGGTCGGCTTCCCGCCCGAGGACATCATCTTCGACCCGAACTGCTTTGCGCTGGCGACGGGTATCGAGGAGCACGCGACGTACGGAATCGATTTCATCGAGGCCTGCGCCTGGATCAAGGAGAACCTTCCCGGGGTGCACATCTCCGGCGGTATCTCGAACGTGTCGTTCTCATTCCGGGGCAACAACCCCGTCCGCGAGGCGATCCACGCCGTGTTCCTGTTCCACGCCATCAAGGCCGGCCTGGACATGGGCATCGTCAACGCGGGTGCGTTGGTGCCCTACGACTCGATCGACCCCGAGCTGCGAGAGCGGATCGAGGACGTCGTGCTGAACCGTCGCGAGGACGCGGCCGAACGGCTCCTGGAGATCGCCGAACGGTTCAACAGCTCGGAGAAAGCGGACGATCCGGTGGCAGCGGAGTGGCGCAGCCTCCCGGTCCGCGAGCGGATCACGCACGCTCTGGTCAAGGGCATCGACGCCAACGTCGATGAAGACACCGAGGAATTGCGGGCCGAGATCGCCGCCGCTGGTGGTCGCCCCATCGAGGTGATCGAGGGCCCGCTCATGGACGGCATGAACGTCGTCGGTGATCTCTTCGGCGCAGGCAAGATGTTCCTTCCCCAGGTCGTGAAGTCGGCCCGGGTGATGAAGAAGGCGGTGGCCTACCTGCTGCCGTACATCGAGGCGGAGAAAGTAGAGTCCGGCGCCGCTGCCGGTAAGGACACCAACGGCACGATCATCATGGCGACCGTCAAAGGCGACGTCCACGACATCGGCAAGAACATCGTCGGAGTCGTCCTGCAGTGCAACAACTTCGAAGTGATCGACCTCGGTGTGATGGTGCCCGCGAGCAAGATCCTCGACGCGGCGAAAGAGCACGACGCCGACATCATCGGGCTGTCCGGCCTCATCACTCCGTCCCTGGACGAGATGGTCAACTTCGCCGCGGAGATGGAGCGCCAGGGGCTGGAGATCCCGCTGCTGATCGGCGGTGCGACGACCTCGCGCGCCCACACCGCGGTGAAGGTGGCGCCGCGCCGCAAGGGCCCGGTGGTCTGGGTCAAGGACGCGTCGCGGTCGGTGCCGGTCGCTGCGGCGCTGCTCGACGACAAGCAGCGGGGTCCCCTGCTGGAGGCCACCGAGAAAGATTACGCGTCTCTTCGCGAACGGCACGCCCAGAAGAATGAGCGGCCGATGCTGACGCTGGAGAAGGCCCGGGCGAACCGGACGCCGATCGACTGGGACGGCTACACGCCGCCGGTGCCCGCCCAGGGCCTCGGCGTGCGCGAGTTCTCCGACTACGACTTCGCCGAGCTGCGCGAGTACATCGACTGGCAGCCGTTCTTCAACGCCTGGGAGATGAAGGGTAGGTTCCCCGACATCCTCAACAACCCGGTCTCGGGCGAAACCGCACGCAAGCTGTACGACGACGCCCAGGAGATGCTGGACACCCTGATCAAGGAGAAGTGGCTGACCGCCAACGGCGTGATCGGCTTCTTCCCGGCGAACGCGGTCGGCGACGACATCGAGGTCTACACCGACGACACCCGCACCGAGGTGTTGACCACGCTGCACAACCTGCGCCAGCAGGGCGAGCACCGGGCCGGCATTCCGAACCGGAGCCTGGGCGACTACATCGCGCCCAAGGACACCGGTCTGGCTGACTACGTCGGGGCCTTCGCCGTCACCACGGGGCTCGGCATTACAGACAAGATCGCCGAGTTCAAGGCGGCCAACGACGACTACAACGCGATCCTGCTGGAGTCGCTGGCCGACCGACTGGCAGAGGCGTTCGCCGAACGGATGCATCAACGGGTCCGCATGGAGTTCTGGGGATTCCAGCCCGACGAGCAGCTGGACAACGAGGCGCTCATCGGTGAGAAGTACGTGGGAATCCGCCCAGCCCCCGGCTACCCGGCCTGCCCGGAGCACACCGAGAAGGCAACGCTCTGGGAGTTGATGAACGTCAAGGAGCGGACCGGTATCGAGCTGACCGAGTCGATGGCGATGTGGCCCGGTGCCGCCGTCAGCGGCTGGTACTTCTCGCACCCGCAGTCGCAGTACTTCGTGGTCGGCCGGATCGCCCAGGACCAGGTCGCCGACTACGCGAGGCGCAAGGGCTGGACTCTGAAGGAGGCCGAGCGCTGGCTCGCCCCCAACCTCGGCTACAACCCAGAGGACTGACCCAGCGACGTACTTCGCCGTCTAGCCCTTGTCGGCCCGCCAGATCCGCGACGGCCAGCCCGCCGCGAGTTCTGCCATCCGGTGGACCTGCACCCGCCACGGGTCCAGCCGCAGCACCTGGAACTGGGGGTCGGTCAGGCCCACGGTGTGCGACCGGGTGCGCACCGACGCTCGACCCGTTAGCGCATGGCAGAATCGGCCGGTGCGTGCGGTGCTGTGGGACATGGATGGGACGCTGGTCGACTCCGAAAAGCTGTGGGACATCTCGCTGGAAGCGCTGTATCACGAACTCGGCGGCACGCTGAGCCCCCAGGTGCGGGCGTCGCTGGTGGGCAGTTCGGCGGAGAACACCATTCGGACCATCTACGCGGATCTGGGCCTGGATCCCGACCCGATGGCCATGGCCGAGTCCGACCGCTGGCTGCATTCCTACACCGCGGATCTGTTCGACGGTGGCCTGCCATGGTGCACGGGTGCAAAAGAGCTACTCGACAGCGTTGCGGCCGAAGGCATTCCGATGGCGTTGGTCACCAACACGCAGCGGGAACTGACCGAACGCGCACTCAACAGCATCGGCAGGCACTACTTCTCGGCAAGTGTGTGCGGCGACGAGGTGCCGCGCGGCAAGCCGGCGCCTGACCCGTACCAGCGGGCGGCGGCGTTACTGGGGCTGGCACCGTCGGCGTGCCTGGCCGTCGAGGATTCGGCGACCGGTTCCGCCGCGGCCGAGGAGGCCGGCTGCGCGGTGCTGGTGGTGCCCAACGACGTGGCGGTGCCACCGGGGCCGCGACGACGCCACCTGACCTCGCTGTCGGGCGTCGTCGCCGATGACCTTCGCCGGGTGTACTCCGAGCTCGACGGGCAAACCGGGATGACCGCGACGACGGGAGCGTGAAACAATCGCGTGCCGTGAAGACTTTCGACGCCCTGTTCGCTGAGCTCAGCGAACGCGCACGCACCAGGCCGGCCGATAGCGGCACTGTCGCCGCGTTGGACGGCGGGGTGCACGGGCTCGGCAAGAAGGTGCTCGAGGAGGCCGGCGAAGTGTGGATCGCCGCCGAACACGAGGGTGACGACGCACTGGCCGAGGAGATCAGCCAGTTGCTGTACTGGACGCAGGTGCTGATGATCTCGCGCGGCCTGACCCTCGACGACGTCTACGAGAAGCTGTGAGCATGTTGCGCGTCGCGGTTCCCAACAAAGGAACGCTGTCCGAACCAGCCGCCGAGATCCTCTCGGAGGCCGGCTACCGGCGTCGGACCGACCCCAAGGACCTCACTGTCGTCGATCCCGCCAACAACGTCGAGTTCTTCTTCCTCCGGCCCAAGGACATCGCTATCTACGTCGGGTCAGGGCAGTTGGACTTCGGCATCACCGGCCGCGATCTGGCCGCCGAATCCGACGCGCCGGTACGCGAGCGGCTTGCGCTCGGCTTCGGCTCGTCGACCTTCCGCTACGCCGCACCCGTTGGTCGGCAATGGCGGGTCGAGGATCTGGAAGGCAAGCGGATAGCGACCGCGTTTCCGAACCTGGTGCGAAAAGATCTGGCGGATAGAGGTATTAACGCAACGGTGATCCGGCTCGACGGCGCCGTCGAGATCTCGGTTCAGCTCGGCGTCGCCGACGCGATCGCCGACGTCGTGGGTTCGGGTCGCACCCTTGGCCTACACGACCTTGTCGCGTTCGGTGATCCGCTGTGCGATTCGGAAGCTGTGCTGATCGAGCGTGACGACGCTTCAGACGATAACGCCGCCGCGCGCGACCAACTGGCCGCCCGCGTGCAGGGCGTGGTGTTCGGCCAGCAGTACCTGATGCTCGACTACGACTGCCCGCGCAGCGTCCTCGAGGCGGCGACCGCCGTGACGCCGGGGTTGGAATCGCCGACGATCGCGCCGCTGGCCGACCCTGACTGGGCGGCAGTGCGTGCCCTGGTGCCGCGCCGTGACGTCAACCGGATCATGGATGAGATCGCCGCCATTGGGGCCAAGGCGATCCTGGCGTCTGACATCCGGTTCTGCCGCTTTTAGTTGTCCGGCCGGTTTGCGGGCTGCGTGTTAGCGTCCTGCAGGACGTTTACGCCGGTCGGGAGGTTCGCATGACGCAGGTCCTGGTTATCGTGCTCGCTTTGGGGATCGGCGTCATCGCCGGCCTCCGTGCGCTGACGGCGCCGGCCGTCGTGGCGTGGGGTGCGTTTCTCGGCTGGATCGACGTCGACGGCAAGTGGTCGGAGTGGATCGCCCATCCCATCACCGTCACGGTTCTGACCATCTTCCTCCTGCTGGAGCTGGTCACCGATCAGCTGCCGAAGACACCGAGCCGCAAGACGGCGCCGCAGTTCATCACCCGGTTGCTCATGGGTGGATTCGCGGGTGCGGTGATCGGCAGCGCGTTCTTCCACACATTCAGCGCGTTGGGCGCAGGCATCGTCGGCGCGGTGCTCGGCACCTTGGCAGGCGCGGAGGCCAGGCAGCGGCTGGCCTCGGCGCGCGGCGGACAAGACCGTCCCGGCGCGATCATCGAGGACATTGTCGCCGTCGGCGGTGGATTTTTGCTCGCCTTCCTCGTCAGCGTGATCTGAGCGTCGTTCGGTGGCAGAGAAATTCGACGCGATCATCGTCGGTGCAGGCCAGGCAGGCCCGCCGCTCGCGGGCAGGCTGACCGAGGCGGGCCACAAGGTAGCGGTAGTCGAGCGCAAACTCGTCGGCGGCACGTGTGTCAACTACGGATGCATTCCGACCAAGACCCTGGTCGCCAGTGCCCACGCCGCCCACCTCGCCCGCCGCGGTGCCGAATACGGCGTAGCCACAGGCGAAATCACCGTCGACATGGGCAAGGTGAAGGCGCGCAAGGACAGAATCATGCTCGACGACCGCCATGGCCTCGAATCGTGGCTCGACGGCATGGACGGATGCACCTTCCTGCGCGGCCATGCCCGCTTCGAAGACCCACACACACTGCGGGTCGACGATCGCGTGTTGGAGGCCGACCGCATCTTCCTCAATGTGGGCGGCCGCGCCGTCGTTCCCGACATGCCGGGACTGTCCGAGATCGACTACATGACCAACGTCGACATCCTCGACCTGGACGTCATCCCCGAGCATCTTGTCGTCATCGGCGGAAGCTACATCGCGCTGGAGTTCGCGCAGATGTACCGCCGCTTCGGCGCCCGGGTCACCGTCGTCGAGAAGGGGCCGCGGCTGACGTCACGCGAGGACGAGGACGTCTCGGCCGCCATCAGAGACATCCTCGAGAACGAGGGCATCGCGGTCGAACTCAATGCGTCGGCGATCTCGTTCCGCAAGCGTGAGAACGGTTTCGAGGTTATCCCGCGCGACGGCGCCGACCCCATCGCCGGGACCCATGTGTTGCTGGCGATCGGGCGACGGGCCAACACCGACGACCTCGGTCTGGAGAACGCGGGCGTCGAGACCGATTCCCGCGGCAACATCGTCGTCGACGACCAGTGCCGGACCAACGTCGAACACATCTGGGCGATGGGGGACTGCAACGGACGCGGCGCGTTCACCCACACGTCCTACAACGACTTCGAGATCGTGGCCGCCAACCTCCTCGACGACGATCCGCGGCGCATCAGTGACCGGGTGCCCACCTACGCGCTCTACATCGATCCGCCGCTCGGGCGGGCCGGCCTGACCGTCGCCGAGGTGCGTAAGTCAGGTCGAAAGGCGTTGGTGGGCAAGCGGCCCATGGCGCGGGTCGGTCGCGCCGTCGAGAAGGGCGAGACCCAGGGCTTCATGAAGGTGGTGGTCGACGCCGAGACCGAGCAGATTCTCGGCGCGGCGATTCTGGGTGTCGGCGGCGACGAGGTGGTTCAGGACATCCTCGACGTCATGACCGCCAAGCTGCCCTATACGGCGATTTCGCGCACCATGCACATCCACCCGACAGTCAGCGAACTGGTGCCGACGATGCTTCAGGAACTCAAGCCTGTTGACTGACGGCTCGCCGCCGCCACCTCTTGACTGCGAGTAATCCAGTCCGGCAACGGCTCTCCGGCGAGGTAACACTGCAGCCGATCCAGGAACGCGTGAGTGCCCGAGCGGAATCCGCCGGCGTTGCGGACGCTCAGCCCCCGGTGGCTGAATCGAAGCAACGTGCCGTCCCCGTCGCTGCGCAGTTCGTATCGCACCACACCGTCTTCGACGATCGGTTGCTTCCACTCGTGTTCGAACACGTGCGGTGGGTCCCAGACGAGAACGCGACCCGTCATCCGCTTGCGTTCCGGCGGCAGCGGTGGCCCGGTGGCCACCATCTCGATGGCGCCTCCCTCGCGGGCGTCGAGCGTCGTCTCTCCGAACCACTGCCCGCGCTCGCTTGCGTCGGTGATCGCCGACCACACGGCCTCGATCGGGAAGGGCAGGCGACGTTCGAAATTCAGTACCGCGCGGTCTCCTTCGACCGTCAGTCGGCCATCGCGATCGGTCATTGCGACTCCTTCGCCTTGCGGTGCAGGTGCTGTTCGAGGGCATCGAGATGGGCGGCCCAGTACTGCCGGTAGCGGTCGATCCACTCGTCGATGGCGACCAGACCGTCCGCCCGCAGCGCGTAGATGCGGCGCTGGGCATCGGGACGGACCTCGACGAGGCCGACTTCGCGCAGCACGCGCAGGTGCCGAGAGACCGTCGGCTGAGTCAGTCCCGGCAGGGTGGCCACGAGCTCGCCCGCCGTGCGCTCACCCTCGATCAATGCGTCGAGCAGGGCGCGCCGACTCGGTTCGGCGACCGCTTCGAAGACATCCATCCCAGCAGCATTGCAGATGATCTATATAGATGCAAGCGAATAAAGTTAGCGGCCGGCGGCATGCAGCAGGCGTAGCTGCCCGATCTCCGAGATGTTCTTCGTCAGTTCGACATTCAGCCACAGCGCGGTGCGTGTGTGTTCGGAGCCCAACGCCGCGAGGTGATCGCGCCACTGTGCGGCAAGGTCCCGAATCTGCTGCACCGCGGCTGCGCCGTCACCGGGCCATGCCACCTCGTCCGGCCCGCGCGGGATCGCGCCCGTCACCCGGTCGATCGTGGCCGACCACCACCAGATGATGTGCCAGGTCAGCCAGCCGACCGTCGGCACCGGAATCGGATCGGGTTCGGTGTCAGCGAAGTCCGGTCGCCACACCCCGTCCGTATCGGGTCGCACGGTCCAGCACAGCGCTGCGGGTTCTGCGAGGAAGTCATCCTCACTCAGTGCCGACAGGTGCAGGTCGGCCAGCGCCCACGCGAGGTCGAACTGGTACAGGAGGTCATCGGTCATGAGCGGCGCTGTATTAGCAAAGTCTGCGCGGATGTGCCGATGAAGCCATGCCGGTCGAACAGTTCGGCGGTGGTGACGCCGATACCGTCGGGGCCGATGGATCCCCGTGCCCGCAAACCGAAATCACCGCCCACCGGAAGCCGGTGCAGATGCACGACGGTGTCGGTGTTCATGAACATGAACTCCTCGGGATCCAGCGCGGCACCGGCCCCGTTGGCCGAATCGACCACCATCGCGAGGCGTTGCAGGTCAGTCGTCGGCTCCGAATCCACCAGCGGCACAAGCGGACTCAGCCATGCCTCGTTTCCGGTTCCGCCAGAGTCCGGTTGGCGGCGCCAGTCGACCGTATCCAGGTAGCCCGTGGCGCCGTGCCAGCTGTGTGGCACCGGGACCGCCTCGCCCTCGATCATCGGCGAATAGCGGTCGCTCGCAGCGTCGGCGGTGTCGCTGGTGCCAAGCAGCCAGGCCGTCACCCGCGCGACCGCTCGCTGCGTTCCGTCGGGACGGGCCGCCGACATCTCGGCGATCAGCATGGCGATGCGGGTGCCGGGACGCTGCACCCATGCGCGCACCCGGACACGGGCCACCGGTATGGCGCCGAGGATGTCGAGCGTGAGACGGCCGACGCGCAGGTTCGACTCGGCGGCGAGTTCCTCGATCAGCTTGGTCATCAACGCCAGCGGCGGCGAGCCGTGCTGGATGCCCGAATCCCAGTTGCTGCGTGTGCCGTCGGTGGGGTCGAACAGTTCACCCTCACCGTCGGTGCCGACCCGACGGTAATGACAATCGATCACGCAGCCGACTCCGAAGTCCTCAGCACGACATCGGCTTCCGCCGCGGATCCCTCGTCGGGATGATCCGGCCAGCCCGGGTACGGCGGCGGCGTGCCGCCGAAGACCGGGCACCGGGAATGGTGGGCACACCAGTCGCACAACCGCGACGGGCTGGGGCGGAAATCGCCTGTAGCGCCGGCCGATTGGATGGCACGCCAGATGGCGATCAACGTCTTCTCGAAGCGCAGCAGTTCGTCGAGATCGGGGGAGTAATCCAATACCTGCCCGTCGGCCAGGTAGAGCAGCCTCAGCCGGGCGGGCAGCACTCCGCGCGACCGGAACAGCGCCACCGCGTAGAACTTCATCTGGAACATGGCTTTGAATTCGGCCAGCGCCCGCGCCTCGGGGGGTGCCTTGCCGGTTTTGTAGTCGACCACCCGCAGCTCACCGGTCGGGGCGACGTCGATGCGGTCGACGAACCCGCGCAGCAGCGTGCCGTCCTCGAGTTCCACCTCGACCCGCTGCTCGCAACTCTGCGGATCGAACCGCGTCGGATCCTCTAGCCGGTAGTACCCCGACAGCAGCACCCGCGCCTGCTCGAGCATTTCGGCGCGCAGTTCGGGCTCGATGTCGGCGGCCACCTCCGGCCGCTCGGCGATCACCCGCTCCCACGCCGGATCGACGAGCGTGAGCGCGGTGTCGCGGTCGCGCTGTGCGGCGGGCAGCGAATAGAGCTGCTCCAGCGCCGCATGCACGACCGAACCGCGCACCTGCGCCGTCGACGACGGCTCCGGCAGCCGGTCGATGGCGCGGAACCGGTACAGCAGTGGGCACTGCTTGAAGTCGGCCGCCCGCGACGGGGACAGTGCCGGCCGTCGAACCGGAGGCGGTTCGTCAGTCATGAGGCCAGCGTATGGCGACACTCCGACAACCCCGCGCACCCACAGCGGCGCGCCGACTGGCAGGCTGGTGTGCCGTGCCAGCAAGGTTCCCGTCCGGACCGTTCGCCGTCGGCGATCGCGTGCAGCTCACCGATGCCAAGGGCCGCCACTACACGATGGTGTTGGCGCCGGGCGGGGAGTTCCACACCCACCGCGGCATCATCAGTCTCGACGCGGTGGTGGGCCTGCCGGAGGGCAGCGTGGTCAAGTCCACCAGCGGCGACCTGTTCCTCGTGCTGCGGCCGCTGCTGGTCGACTACGTGATGTCGATGCCGCGCGGCGCGCAGGTCGTCTATCCCAAGGACGCCGCCCAGATCGTGCACGAGGGCGACATCTTCCCCGGCGCTCGTGTGCTGGAGGCCGGCGCGGGATCGGGTGCGCTGACGTGCTCACTGCTGCGCGCCGTCGGGCCTGACGGCCGGGTGACGTCCTACGACATTCGCGAGGACCACGCCGAACATGCGGTGCGCAACGTCACGACGTTCTTCGGCGAGCGCCCGGCGAACTGGGATCTGGTGACCGCGGATGTCGCGCAGTACGACGGCCCGGAAGTGGACCGCGTCGTGCTCGACATGCTCGCGCCGTGGGAAGTCCTGGAAGCGGTCGCGAACGCCATTGTGGCCGGCGGTGTGCTGATGATCTACGTCGCGACCGTGACCCAGCTGTCGCGGGCGGTGGAGGCGCTGCGCGAACAACAGTGCTGGACCGAGCCCAGGGCCTGGGAGAGCATGCAGCGCGGCTGGCACGTCGTCGGGCTCGCGGTGCGCCCGCAACACACGATGCGTGGCCATACCGCGTTTCTGATCAGCGTGCGCAAATTGGCACCGGGCACCGTGGCCCCCATGCCGCTGCGGCGCAAGCGTCAGCTCGGCGGGGGCGTCTAATCGTCGGTGCTGCGCCGTAGGCCCCGGCGTACGGACAGCAGCTCCATCTCGGGCCGGGCGGCCACCAGTCGTTCCGCCGCGTCGAGCAGATCGACGACATGCCCACGGTCGGCGGCCACCGCCGCCATACCGATGTTGGCGCGTCGGTGCAGATCCTGGGAACCGGTTTCGGCCGCCGACACGGCGAAACGGCGCTGAAGTTCGGCGATCACGGGCCGCACGGCCGATCGCTTCTGCTTGAGCGATCGCACGTCACCGAGCAGCAGGTCGAATTCGAGCCAGCCGATCCACATCGCGGCGTGCTCAGCCGGGAGGTGTCGGCGCCGGCTGGCCCAATTGCAGCAGCATGTCGGCGGTCTCCCGGGTCAGCTGCCACGACCCGGTGTCGGTGGGGCTGAACTCCATGGGAAAGGCGAACTCGCCGGTCTGCGGATTCGCGGTCTTGACGACGATGTTGGCCAGCACGTTGCCGCGGTTCTCGGCGGACCAGACCAACTCGTGCGCTTCGAACGTCAGCGGCGTGTAACCACCGTCGGCCAGCGCACGTCCGAAGCGGTCCAGCGCCTCGGCGTCGGCAGGCGTGGCGTGCTGGACAAGGTTGAGCTTGTCCCCACCGGGGACCGCGGGGTCGGCGATCCGCACCATCACGTCGGTGAGCGCCTCAGGGGCAGGCAGCGGGGCGATGTCGGCCGGCGGAACCGTCGAGGGCTCGGGTCCGAAGGGGGCTGTCGGCGTCGGCGGCTTCTCGAGCGGCGCCGGTGTCGTCGCTGATGCCGCGGGACGGGCCTGTTCGGGCTCGTCGCTGCACGCACCAAGCCCGAGCGCCGCCGCAATCGCGACGGCGCTCAGGACCTTGGTGCTAAAAGAAGGCAACCGCAGAAAGTCAGCCGAAGAGGCTCAGTGCCTGCGTGGCCGAAGCCCGTGAGAGTGACCATCCGAAGCGGCCGCCCGGGACGAACGCGGCGTTCATGGTCTGCCCCTTGGCCGACAGCGTCGCACTGACGGTGGGACCGTTGCAGACCGGCGCCGACACGTCGTACGCGACGGGCAGTGACCCGTTGGCGTAGGCCTTCTTGATCGCTCTATCGGCGAGTGCGCCGTCGCTGAAACCGACACCGCCTTCCACGAGGTCGCTCTTGCCGGTGCGGGCCGGCACGCCGGGAGCAAGCAGCCCGTCGATCACCGAACGCAGCTGGTCGGGCGTCACGTTGCACGGCATCGGCTGCAGCGGCATGGGGGTGTCCCACACCACCGACTGCACAGCGGGCGCGGCCGACACAGCAGGCGACACAAGAGACGTCACACCTGCTGCCGCAGCGCCGACGACTCCGATGGCCGCTACGCCGGTAACGAGGGTTTTCAGGGTCACGATTGTCCTTTCGATCGGCCCAGCACTCCAGAGAGGTTAACAGTGTTGCTGGTGTGTCGAATTCCTACACCGCACACAAAGGCTGAATCGCCGGTAGCGTTGAAGTTGTTACTGCACCAACATCCGGTGCGGGAAGGGGCGCAACATGAGTGAGTCCGAGCGTTCTGAAGCTTTTTCAGACGGCTTCCACACTAACGAATCAGGCATGTCCAGCGAGGACGCCGCCGAGCTTGAGGAGCTGAGGCGGGAAGCGGCGCTCTTGCGCGAGCAGTTGGAGAACGCGGTAGGACCGCAGAGCGGACTACGCAGCGCTCGCGATGTGCATCAACTCGAGGCCCGAATCGACTCGCTCGCTTCCCGTAACGCAAAGTTGATGGAGACTCTCAAAGAGGCCCGTCAGCAATTGCTCGCCCTTCGCGAGGAGGTCGATCGTCTGGGGCAGCCGCCGAGCGGTTACGGCGTGCTGCTGTCGGTCCAGGAGGACGACACCGTCGACGTGTTCACCTCCGGCCGCAAGATGCGGCTGACGTGCTCGCCGAACATCGACACCAGCGTGCTCAAGCAGGGCCAGACCGTGCGCCTCAATGAGGCGCTGACCGTCGTGGAGGCGGGCAACTTCGAGGCCGTCGGTGAGATCAGCACACTGCGCGAGATCCTGTCCGACGGGCACCGCGCACTGGTCGTCGGGCACGCCGACGAGGAGCGCATCGTGTGGCTGGCCGAGCCGTTGGTGGCCGCCGAGCACATCGTGGCAGAACCCGACGCCGAAGAAGACGAAGACGATCTGCGGCCGCGCAAGCTGCGTCCCGGGGACTCGCTGCTGGTGGACACCAAGGCCGGCTACGCGTTCGAGCGCATCCCCAAGGCCGAGGTCGAGGACCTGGTCCTGGAGGAGGTGCCCGACGTCAGCTACAACGACATCGGTGGCCTGGGCCGGCAGATCGAGCAGATCCGCGACGCGGTGGAACTGCCGTTCCTGCACAAGGAGCTCTACCGCGAGTACTCGCTGCGTCCGCCCAAGGGCGTGCTGCTCTACGGCCCGCCCGGGTGCGGTAAGACGCTGATCGCCAAGGCGGTGGCCAATTCGCTGGCCAAGAAGATGGCAGAGGTCCGTGGTGACGACGCCCGCGAGGCGAAGAGCTACTTCCTCAACATCAAGGGTCCGGAGCTGCTGAACAAGTTCGTCGGCGAAACCGAGCGCCACATCCGGCTGATCTTCCAGCGGGCGCGCGAGAAGGCGTCTGAGGGGACGCCGGTGATCGTGTTCTTCGACGAGATGGACTCGATCTTCCGCACCCGCGGCACCGGTGTGAGCTCGGACGTGGAGACCACGGTGGTCCCGCAGCTGCTGAGCGAGATCGACGGCGTCGAAGGCTTGGAGAACGTCATCGTGATCGGCGCGTCCAACCGTGAGGACATGATCGACCCCGCGATCCTGCGGCCCGGTCGCCTGGACGTCAAGATCAAGATCGAGCGGCCGGATGCCGAAGCGGCGCAGGACATCTTCAGCAAGTACCTCACCGAGGAACTGCCGGTGCACGTCGACGACCTCGCCGAGTTCAACGGGGACAAGTCGCTGTGCCTCAAGGCGATGATCGAGAAGGTCGTCGACCGGATGTACGCCGAGATCGACGACAACCGGTTCCTGGAGGTCACCTACGCCAACGGTGACAAGGAAGTCATGTACTTCAAGGACTTCAACTCCGGCGCGATGATCCAGAACGTCGTCGACCGAGCGAAGAAGAACGCGATCAAGGCGGTGCTCGAGACCGGTCAACCCGGTCTGCGCATCCAGCATCTGCTCGACTCGATCGTCGACGAGTTCGCCGAGAACGAGGACCTGCCCAACACCACCAATCCCGATGACTGGGCGCGGATCTCGGGCAAGAAGGGCGAGCGGATCGTCTACATCCGCACGCTGGTCACCGGCAAGAGCAGCAGCGCGTCGCGCGCGATCGACACCGAATCGAACCTGGGCCAGTACCTCTAGCCTCTCCGCCGCGCGAGCGTGCGTGTCCCCTCGGGCGACACGCCGCCGCGCGGCGTCGCGTCAGTCGTGGAACGCGCGCCGGTGAGGTGCATCGGTCAGCTGAATAGCGGCCCGCCACAACAGAAGTCCCGTCTGCACCCCCACGGCGATCGACATCATCGAGATCAGCGTCGCCGTGAAGATGGCCGTGTCGTGCGTGCCGAGAAGTTGCGTCACGCCCATGAAGCCCAAGGAGCCGGGCACGAGCAACCAGAAGCCGGGCAGCACCAGCGACACCGTCGGCGGAGTGTTCGGGCGATGCGATATCGCCAAGGCGAACAGGATCAGGGTGAGTCCGCCGCCGAACCCGCTGGCATAGCTGCCCAGTAGCGCGTTGCCGACCCATTGTCCGGCGTAGGCGGAGTAGAGCATCAGCACCATCCACGGCAGAAAGCGGGTGGGCGGCCCGAAGTACAGCATCGCGCCCAGCCCGTAGACCAGCACACCGAGAAACGGCGCCCACGGGCCGAGCCGGTTGATCTCTGTCGTGACGAGGTCCGTATCGGCGATACCGGCCACCTGCGCGGCGATCAGGATGCCGAACGCCAGTTGGACGATCTGCATGAAACCCGCGACCAGCCGACTGGCCCCCGACACCACGTGGCGGGTGGACAACTCGATGACCGCCAATGTGATCGCCGCGCCTGGCAGGAAGGTCGCCAGCGGCGCCGCCAGCGCGCGCAGGCTGTCGACGCCGACGTGCCAGTGGTTTTCAAAAGTGAACACGGCCAATGCGACGAGGAACGCGCACAGAGTCGGCAGCATGTAGCCGACCGCGTCGATGCGACGGCCCACCACGGCCAGGACGCCGACCAGCAGCCCCAGCACCGCGGCCCCCGCAAGGCTCCACTGGGTCGGCTGCAGGATCAGCGCGAGTCCGGTGCTCTGCACCGCATACCCGAGCACGGTGAGCCATACCGGAAACCGCCTGTCCAGACTGCGGATTCGCGCGAGTTCGGCCAGGCCCTCCGCGGGCTGGACCGTACCCGTCGGCGCCCGCGCCACCAACTGGGCCAGCGGAAAGGACTGGTCGTAACGCAGGTCGAAGTCGGGGTTCGCGATGTAGAGACCGTTTCCCTCGGCGCCGCCGACCTGGACATAGTTCGGCAGTGCGAGGAACTGGTGATCGAGGCCGTAGGCCTTCGATGTCGCGCCCATCACGTCGCGCACCATGGTGACCGGGTAGTTCGCCGCCGACATCGTCGCGCCCAGCTCGGTCACGAACCGGCTCGCGGACGCGGCCGGCCCTCGGTCTGGAGATGGCACGGTCGCAGGCTACTGCGGTGCGTCGCCTAGGCTGAGCGACATGCAGCGGATTATCGGAACCGAGGTCGAGTACGGCATCTCCTCGCCGACCGATCCGACCGCGAATCCGATCTTGACGTCCACCCAGGCGGTGCTCGCCTACGCAGCGGCCGCAGGGATCCAGCGCGCCAAGCGCACTCGGTGGGACTACGAGGTGGAGTCGCCGTTGCGCGACGCGCGGGGGTTCGACTTGAGCCGGTCGGCGGGACCGCCACCAGTGGTGGACGCCGACGAAGTCGGCGCGGCCAACATGATTTTGACCAACGGTGCGCGGCTCTACGTCGATCACGCGCATCCGGAGTACTCGGCGCCCGAGTGCACCGACCCGCTGGACGCGGTGATCTGGGACAAGGCTGGCGAGCGGGTCATGGAGGCCGCCGCCAGGCACGTCGCCAGCGTGCCCGGCGCCGCCAAGCTGCAGCTGTACAAGAACAACGTGGACGGCAAAGGCGCCTCCTACGGCTCGCACGAGAACTACCTCATGTCGCGCCAGACGCCGTTCTCTGCGGTGATCGCCGGGTTGACGCCGTTTCTGGTTTCGCGTCAGGTGGTCACCGGCTCGGGCCGAGTGGGTATCGGGCCCTCGGGCGACGAGCCGGGTTTCCAGCTGTCGCAGCGCTCGGACTACATCGAGGTCGAGGTCGGCCTGGAGACGACGCTCAAACGCGGCATCATCAACACTCGCGACGAACCGCATGCCGACGCCGACAAATACCGGCGGCTGCACGTCATCATCGGCGACGCCAACCTGTCGGAGACGTCGACCTATCTCAAGGTGGGCACCACATCGCTGGTTCTCGACCTCATCGAAGAGGGCGTGGACCTGACCGACCTGGCGCTGGCGCGGCCGGTGCACGCCGTCCACGTGATCAGCCGTGATCCCTCGCTGCGCGCCACCGTTGCGATGGCCGACGGACGTGAGCTGACCGCGCTTGCGTTGCAACGGATCTACCTGGACCGGGTGGCCAAGCTGGTGGACAGCCGCGACCCCGATCCGCGCGCCGCCGACGTCGTCGAGACCTGGGCCAACATCCTCGACCTCCTCGAGCGCGATCCGATGGAGTGCGCGGAGATCCTGGACTGGCCGGCCAAGCTGCGGCTGCTCGAGGGCTTCCGCAGCCGGGAGAACCTCGGCTGGTCGGCTCCGCGACTGCACCTGGTCGACCTGCAGTACTCCGACGTGCGCCTGGACAAGGGGCTCTACAACCGCTTGGTCGCGCGCGGATCGATGAAGCGACTGGTCACCGAACAGCAGGTGCTCGACGCGGTCGACAACCCGCCGACCGACACGCGGGCGTACTTCCGCGGCGAATGCCTGCGCCGGTTCGGCGCTGACATCGCCGCCGCGAGTTGGGACTCGGTGATCTTCGATCTCGGCGGCGATTCGCTCGTGAGAATTCCGACCCTCGAGCCGTTGCGCGGCAGCAAGGCCCACGTCGGCGCTCTGCTCGACTCGGTGGACAGCGCAGCCGAACTGGTTGAACAGCTCACCACCTGAGCAAGGCCGACCACCTCGTCAGGGCGTGCTATCCCCGGCAATCTGCGCCCTGACCGGTAGTGTGGAGTAACGGCGGGCAGCAGTGAGCCCGCCGATGACATTCGCAGGAGGCAGCGATGGCTCAGGAGCAGACCAAGCGTGGTGGTGGCGGCGGCGAGGACGACGATCCCACCGGCAGCACGGCGGCCGGCCAGGAGCGTCGCGAGAAGCTGACCGAGGAGACCGACGATCTGCTCGACGAGATCGACGACGTACTCGAGGAGAACGCCGAGGACTTCGTCCGGGCGTATGTCCAGAAGGGTGGCCAGTGACCTGGTCGCACCGCGAACCTCTGGCCTTCCCCTCACCCCTTCCTGGAGCTCCCTCCGTACCTGTGGACTTGTCGTCATTCTCTGAACTCCTGGCCCGCCAGGCGCCCGAACTCCTGCCGGTGAACCGACAGGCCGTCGGCCCGACGGATGCAGTGCCGCACGGCACCACGATCGTGGCGCTGAAATATCCCGGCGGCGTCGTGATGGCTGGTGACCGCCGTTCGACCCAGGGCAACATGATCGCCGGCCGCGACGTGCAGAAGGTGTACATCACCGACGACTACACGGCGACCGGCATCGCGGGCACCGCCGCCATCGCCGTCGAATTCGCGCGCCTGTACGCCGTGGAACTCGAGCACTACGAGAAGCTCGAAGGGGTGGCGCTGACCTTCGCAGGCAAGGTCAACCGGCTCGCGACGATGGTGCGCGGCAACCTCGGCGCCGCCCTGCAGGGGTTCATCGCCCTGCCACTGCTCGCGGGCTTCGACCTCAACGACCCCAACCCGCTGGCCGCGGGCCGCATCGTGTCCTTCGACGCCGCGGGCGGCTGGAACATCGAGGAGGAGGGGTACCAGTCCGTCGGCTCGGGCTCGATCTTCGCCAAATCCTCGATCAAGAAGCTGTACACGCAAGTTTCCGATGCGGATTCGGCGCTACGGGTGGCGGTCGAGGCGCTCTACGACGCAGCCGACGACGACTCCGCCACGGGCGGGCCGGATCTGGTCCGCGGTATCTACCCGACCGCGGTGGTGATCAGCGCCGACGGCGCAGAAGAGGTCCCTGAACAACGCATCGCGGACTTCGCCCGGCAGGTGATCGAAAGCCGTTCGCGCTCAGACACCTTCGGCCCGGATTCGGCACATCAGTCCCATGACGCGCGGGGAGACTCGTGAGCTTTCCATACTTCATCTCGCCCGAGCAGGCGATGCGCGAGCGCTCGGAGCTCGCGCGTAAGGGCATCTCCCGCGGCCGCAGCGTCGTCGCGCTGGCATATGCCGACGGTGTGCTTTTCGTGGCCGAGAACCCGTCGCGCTCGCTGCAGAAGGTCAGTGAACTCTACGACCGTGTCGGCTTCGCCGCCGTCGGCCGCTTCAACGAGTTCGACAACCTGCGTCGCGGAGGGATCCAGTACGCCGACACCCGCGGCTACGCCTACGCCAGGCGTGACGTCACCGGCCGCCAGCTGGCCAATGTGTACGCCCAGACTCTCGGCACCATCTTCACCGAGCAGGCCAAGCCCTACGAGGTCGAGTTGTGCGTCGCAGAGGTGGCGCACCACGGTGAGACCAAACCCCCTGAGCTGTACCGGATCACCTACGACGGATCGATCGCCGACGAGCCGCACTTCGTGGTGATGGGCGGCACCACCGAACCGATCATCGAGAAGCTCAACGAGTCGTTCACCGAGAATGCCGGGCTGTCCGACGCCGCGACGATCGCAATCGACGCGCTGAAGGCCGGTGCTCAGAACGGCGGCGGTGGGGAGCCGCGCACACTCGGCCCCTCGACGCTGGAGGTGGCGGTTCTCGACGTCAACCGCCCGCGTCGCGCGTTCCGGCGCATCACCGGACCGGCGCTGGAAGCCCTGCTTCCCGTAACCGAAGAGTCGCAACAGGACTCCGACGGCTAGGGCACGCCGACCGTAACGTCAGGCCGCGAAGTCAGGCCGAAGGTCACCGTGGCGCTACATTCGGCACCGCGGCCAGCCCCGCACATTTCTGCACCGTGAATTCTGCGTGTTCGTGTTGACGGCGCATGTCCAGCGGAGGAGCATGAGTTGCGTAATACAGAACGCGTTGCGTTCTGCGCAACAATCCAGGAGTCCGGCGCATGCCGAAAGTCGTGGTGATCGGTGCCGGCATCGTCGGCACCTCGCTGGCAGATGAGTTGACCGCGCGCGGGTACACCGACGTCACCGTCCTGGACCGCGGACCGCTGTTCGCCACGGGCGGGTCGACCTCGCACGCGCCCGGCCTGGTGTTCCAGACCAACCCGTCCAAGACGATGAGCGCATTCGCTCGCTACACCGTGGCGAAGTTCAACGCACTGACCCACCCCGGCGGCTGGGCGTTCAACCCCGTCGGCGGTCTCGAGATCGCGACCACCGAGGAGCGGTTGGCGGACCTGCACCGCAAGGCCGGCTGGGCCGCGGCGTGGGGCATCGAGGGCCGGCTGCTGACCCCGGTCGAGTGTGTGGCGTTGCATCCGCTGCTCGACCGCGAGCGTGTCCTCGGCGGGTTCCACACCCCCGCCGACGGTTTGGCCAAGGCTGTGCGGGCCGCCGAAGCCCAAGCGTGGCAGGCGATGTCACGCGGCGCCACCTTCCGGCCGCATACCGAAGTGCTCGGTGTCGTCGACAGGGGCGGACGGGTCACCGGGGTCCGCACCGGTGACGGGATCGTCGACGCCGACATCGTGGTCTGTGCCGCCGGGTTCTGGGGTGCCCAGTTCGCCAAAGGCGTCGGCCTCGTCCTACCGCTGGTGCCGATGGCCCACCAGTACGCGCGGACCGGCCAGATCGCGCCGCTCGTCGGACGCAACAGCGAACTGGCCGAGGCCGGCCTGCCGATCCTGCGGCACCAAGACCGCGACCTGTATTTCCGCGAGCACGGCGACCGCATCGGAATCGGCAACTACGGCCACAAACCGATGCCCGTGGACATGTCGGCCCTGCTGGCCGAGTCCGCGGGGGAACCCATGCCGTCGATGCTGCCGTTCACCGAGGACGACTTCGCGCCCGCGTGGCGCGAAGCCTGCCAACTGCTTCCCGCGCTGGGCGACTCGAAGGTCGAGGAGGCGTTCAACGGGATCTTCTCGTTCACCCCGGACGGCTTCTCGATCATGGGTGAACACCGTGACCTGTCGGGGTTCTGGGTCGCCGAAGCAGTGTGGGTGACGCATTCGGCCGGCGTCGCGAAGGCCACCGCCGAATGGATCGTCGACGGCACCCCGTCGACCGATGTCCACGAATGCGACCTGTATCGCTTCGAGGATGTCGCCCGCAGCCCGCAGTTCATCATGACGACCAGCTCACAGGCCTTCGTCGAGGTCTACGACATCGTCCACCCTGCGCAGTTCCGCACCGCGCTGCGCGGCCTGCGCACAAGTCCGTTCCATCATCGACAGCAGGAACTCGGCGCGTACTTCTACGAGGGCGCGGGTTGGGAGCGGCCGGCCTGGTACGAGGCGAACCACGCACTCGCACAACAGCTCTTCAGCCACGGTCTCGCATGCCCGCAGCGCGATGAGTGGGCCTCGAGGTTCTGGTCACCGATCTCGATCGCCGAGGCGCACGTCACGCGCGAACGCGTCGCCATGTACGACATGACGCCGCTGACCCGCTACGAAATCGCCGGTTCCGGTGCTGTGTCGTTCCTGCAGCAGATGACCACCAACAACATCGACAAGAGCGTCGGTTCGGTGACTTACACCCTGCTGCTCGACGAGACCGGCGGTATCCGAAGCGATATCACCGTCGCCCGACTGGCCGAGACCACCTTCCAGGTCGCGGTGAATTCGCCCATGGACTACGACTGGTTGCATCGCCACCTGCCCCGGGACGTGACGCTGCGCGACATCACCGGCGCCACCTGCTGCATCGGCGTGTGGGGGCCGCTCGCTCGCGGCATGGTGCAGCCGCTGTGTTCAGATGATCTGTCCCACGGCGCGTTCAAGTACTTCCGCGCCCTGCAGACCTACTTGGGCGCGATCCCGGTCACCATGCTGCGGGTGTCCTACGTCGGCGAGCTGGGGTGGGAGATCTACGCCAGTGCCGAATACGGCGCCGCGCTGTGGGACCTGTTGTTCGACGCCGGCCGAGAGCACGGGGTGATCGCCGCCGGCCGCATCGCGTTCAACAGCCTGCGCATCGAGAAGGGCTACCGGTCGTGGGGCACGGACATGACTGCCGAACATCGGCCCGCCGCAGCCGGGCTCGCGTTCGCCGTGCGGATGGACAAGGACGACTTCATCGGGAAGGCCGCTTTGACGGGCGCATCCGAGCCTCGTAACCGGTTGTGCAGCATCGTCTTCGACGAGCCGACGGCCGTGGCCATGGGCAAGGAGCCGGTCTACCGCGGCGATGAGTGCGTCGGTTATGTCACCAGTGCCGGCTACTCGCCGACCATCGGGCGGACCATCGCCTACGCGTGGCTGCCGGCCGGGGCCGCACCAGGCGACGTCCTGCGCGTCGACTACCGGGGCGCCAGGCACAACGCCAGGGTTCACGGCGAACCCGTCGTGGATCCCGAGATGACCAAGATCAAGAGGTGACAGTGAACTACGACGTCATCGTCATCGGCCTCGGCGGCATGGGGTCGGCAGCCGCCTACCACCTCGCCGCCCGCGGGCAGCGAGTTCTCGGGCTCGAGAAGTTCGGTCCGGCGCACACCAGGGGATCAAGCCACGGCGGCTCGCGCATCATCCGGCAGTCCTACTTCGAGGACCCGGTGTATGTGCCGCTGCTGCTGCGCGCCTACGAACTCTGGGACAAGCTGGCGGCCGACACGTCCAAAGAGGTGTACCGGCTCACCGGAGGGCTGTTCATCGGTGCGCCCGACTCCCTCACCGTCGCCGGCAGTCTCCGCGCCAGCAGGCAATGGGATCTACCGCACGAGATCCTGGACGCCACCGAGATCCGCTCCCGCTACCCGAATTTCAGGCCACGCCCCGACGACATCGCACTCTACGAGGCCAAGGCTGGTTTCGCCCGACCCGAGATGACGGTTCAGGCGCACATCGACCTCGCCGAACACGCAGGCGCAGAACTGCATTTCGGTGAGCCCGTGGTCGAGTGGGGCGAGTCCTCGGCAGGCGTGACTGTCAGCACCGAACGCGGCGCCTACACCGCAGGCCAACTCGTCATCTGCCCCGGCGCATGGGCACCACAAGTGCTGGCGGAATTCGGCATCCCGATCACCGTCGAACGACAGGTGCTCTACTGGCTCAACCCGATCGACGGCATCGGGCCGTTCGTCGACCACCCGATCTTCATCGACGAGAACGCCGCCGGCGAGCAGATCTACGGCTTCCCCGCCATCGACGGTCCCGACGGTGGAGTGAAGGTGGCGTTCTTCCGCAAGGGCATCGTCTGCACGCCGGAGACCATCGACCGCGAAGTCCACGACCGGGAGATCGCCGAGATGCGGTCGCGGGTCAGCGAACTGTTGCCCGCCCTGGACGGCCCCTGCGTGCACTCGGCGACGTGCATGTATTCCAACACCCCCGATGAGCACTTCGTGATCGCTCGCCACCCCGATTCGCAGAACATCACCGTGGCGTGCGGATTCTCCGGCCACGGCTTCAAATTCGTCCCCGTCGTCGGGGAGATCCTGGCCGACCTCGCCATCGACGGCCAGACCGGCCATCCCATCGCTCTGTTCGACCCACGACGGCTGGTGACCACATGACAGGCCTTCGGACGACACTCGGCGGTGACTACTACGTCAGCGACGCGGTGTTCACCGCCGAGCAGGATGCCATCTTCGAGAACTTGTGGGTCTGCGCCGTGCGGTCATCGGACCTCGCGTCGCCCGGCGCGTTCCGCAAGCTGCAGATCGGCCGCGAGAGCGTGCTGTTGGTCCGCGGCCGCGACGGGCTGCTGCGCGCCTTCCTCAATATCTGCCGCCACCGCGGGGCGCAATTGTGCACCGAGTCCGAAGGGCAGGTGAAGCGCAGCTTCCGCTGTCCCTACCACTCGTGGACCTACGGCCTCGACGGCAAGCTGATGGCCGCACCCAACATCGGCTCGCTCACAGACGACTCCGGCGGGGCCATCGATCGCTATCGCTACGGGCTCGTTCCTGTCGCGCTGACCGAGTGGCTCGGCTACGCGTGGGTGTGCCTGTCGGACACCCCGCCGCCGTTCGACGACGTGGTCGCGGAGGCGACCAGGACGCTCGGGGATCCCGACGCGATCGATCGCTACGGCATCGGCGGCCTCGACGTGGGCAAGCGGATCGTCTACGACGTGGCGGCCAACTGGAAGCTGATCATCGAGAACTTCATGGAGTGCTACCACTGCAGCTCGATCCATCCCGAACTCGTCGGCGTACTACCGGAATTCGCGCGCGGCGTGGCGGCGCAGGCCAACGTCGGACTGGGCGCGGAGTTCGGTTCGGACACAGCGGGCTTCACGGTCGACGGGACGGCCGGCTTCGACCGGCTACCGGGCATCACCGAGGAACAGGACCGCCGCTACTACGCGATCACCGTCAAGCCGACAGTGTTCATCAACCTCGTTCCCGACCACATCATCTTCCATCGCATGTTCCCGATGTCACCGACGCGAACCATCGTCGAATGTGACTGGCTCTACAGCGCCGACGTCGTGGCGTCGGGCCGGGACGTCTCGCGCTCGGTCGAGCTGTTCCACCGGGTCAACGAGCAGGACTTCGAGGCATGCGAACGCACCCAACCCGCCATGGCGTCGCGCGCCTACCGCAACGGCGGGATACTCGTCCCCGCCGAACACCACATCGCGGAGTTCCATGAGTGGGTAGTGTCCCATCTCGATGAACGGTGAACCGGATCTCCTCATCGGAGGGACCTGGCGTCACGCCGCGGACCGCGGGACGCGCGACGTCATCAATCCCGCGAACGGTACAGTCGCCGCCGTTGTCGACGAGGCGACCGCCGACGACGCCCGAGACGCCGTCGCCGCGGCGCGGGCTGCCTTCGACGACGGTGCCTGGCGTGCCACTGCCGTCACCGAGCGCGCGGAGCTGCTCGACCGGGTAGCCGACCTGCTGCAACGCGACAAGGACGACCTCGCGCGTCTGGAGACCGTCGACACCGGAAAGACGCTGGCCGAGAGCCACATCGACATCGACGACGTGACATCGGTCTTCCGGTACTACTCCCGGCTGGTCGGGGCGGAAGCCGACCGCATCGTCGACGTCGGAGACCCGGCGGTCATCAGCCGGGTGGTTCGCGAACCGATCGGCGTGTGCGTCCTGATCGCTCCGTGGAACTATCCGCTGCTGCAGATGTCGTGGAAGATCGCCCCCGCGCTGGCGGCCGGGTGCACCATGGTCGCCAAGCCCAGCGAGGTGACGCCGTTGTCCACCATCGCGTTCACCCACCTGCTCGAGGAGGCGGGTGTTCCACCCTCGGTGGTGAACTTGGTGCAGGGCAGCGGCGCGGCACTCGGGACCGCGTTGACCGACACCGACGACGTCGACTTCATTTCGTTCACCGGCGGACTGGGCACCGGGCGGACCATCAGCAAGGTGGCCGCCGAGCATGTCACCAAGGTGGCCGTCGAACTGGGCGGCAAGAATCCGCACATCGTCTTCGCCGACGCTGACGCCGACAGCGCGATCGACCATGTGCTGACGGGTGTCTTCCTGCATTCGGGCCAAGTCTGCTCGGCGGGCACCCGGTTGATCATCGAGGAGTCCATCGCCGACGACTTCGTCGCCGAACTCGCAGGCCGTGCCGAGCGGATTCGGATCGGCGACGGAATGGACCCCGCCAGTGAGACCGGGCCTCTGGTCTCCGAACAACACCGCGCGAAGATCGAAGAATATGTGGCGCAGGGGGTTTCCGAGGGCGCCAAACTCGTGACCGGCGGCGCGCGACCCAGCGACCCGGCGCTTGCGGCCGGCAGCTTCTACCTGCCGACGATCTTCGACCGATGCCAGCGTTCCATGCGGATCGTTCAGGAAGAGACCTTCGGGCCGATCCTCACCGTCGAGCGCTTCACCACCGAGGCCGAAGCCATCGCGCTGGGCAACGACACGCAGTACGGCCTCGCGGCGGGTGTGCGTACATCCGATTCGGCGCGAGGCGAACGTGTGGTGCGTGCGTTGCGGCACGGCACGGTCTGGCTCAACGACTTCGGCTACTACACCGCCGCGGCCGAGTGGGGAGGCTTCGGGAAGTCCGGCAACGGTCGCGAACTCGGCCCGACCGGGCTCACGGAATATCAAGAGATCAAACACATCTGGCACAACACGGCGCCCACACCCGCGGGCTGGTTCAAAGGATAGGCAACATGGTGATCAAAGAGTCACACGCCGACAGCGGTCTGGAGGACTTCGGGTACCGGGAGTCACTCGACCGCAGTATCGGCAAGTTCGCGAGCTTCGCCGCCGGGGTGAGCTACATCTCGATCCTGACGGGCACGTTCCAACTGTTCTATTTCGGCTTCGGCACCGCGGGCCCGGCCTACCTGTGGTCCTGGCCGATCGTATTCGTCGGGCAGATGGCGGTCGCGCTGTGCTTCATGGAACTCGCCGCCAAGTATCCGGTGGCGGGGTCGGTGTACAACTGGTCGAAGAAACTGGCCAGCCGGCTGGTCGGGTGGACGTCGGGATGGCTGATGCTCACCGCGTCGATCGTCACGATCTCCGCGGTGGCGCTGGCCTACCAGCTCAATCTGCCGCGACTGTGGAGCGGGTTCCAGATCGTCGGCGACGGCACCGGTGAATACGACTATGCCGCCAACGCCGTGCTGCTCGGCACGGTGCTGATCGCGTTCACCACGCTGATCAACGCGCTCGGCGTCAAGTTGATGTCGCGCATCAACAGCACCGGCGTGTTCATCGAGTTGATCGCCGCGGTGCTGATCGCGTTCCTACTGGCGATCAACATCGATCGCGGGCCCGATATCTTCTTCTCCACCAACGGGTACGGCACCGACGAATCCATGGGCTTCCTCGGTGCCTTCCTGATCGCGTCACTGGCCTCGGGCTACGTGATGTACGGCTTCGACACCGCCAGCTCGCTGGGGGAGGAGACCGTCGAGCCGCGCCGGACAGCGCCGAAGGCCATCGCCCGCGCGATCCTGGCGTCGTTCGTGATCGGTGGCGCCATCCTCGTTTTCGCCGTGATGGCGGCGCCCAATCTCGAGGACCCCGCGCTCGGCGAGAGCTCCGGCGGCCTGCAGTACATCGTCGAGCAGGTGATGTGGGGACCACTCGGCAAGGTGTTCCTGGTCTGCATCGTCATCGCGGTGACCGTCTGCTGCCTTGCGGTGCACACCGCGGCCATCCGGCTCACCTTCGCGATGGCGCGGGACAACGCACTGCCCTTCGGTGAGAAGCTGGCCACGGTCAATCCCAAGACGCAGACGCCCATCGTGCCTGCGGTGACCATCGGCGTCATCGCGGTGGTCATCCTGGTGATCAACATCGGTCAACCGAAGATCTTCACGGTGCTGACCTCGATCGCCATCATCATGATCTACCTGGCGTACCTCATGGTGACCGGACCGATGCTCAAGAAGCGCCTGCAAGGCCAGTGGCCGCCGAAGGATCTCAAAAAGGGTGGTTATTTCACGATGGGCAGATGGGGGCTGCTGGTCAACATCGTGGCGGTGGTGTGGGGGATCGGGATGTCGCTGAACCTGGCCTGGCCGCGCTCGGCGGTGTACGGCGACCCCTGGTACAACACCTGGGGCGCGTTCGTCTACATCGGCGTCATTGTCGGCGCCGGGTTGCTGTGGTACTTCGTCAAGGGCCGTCATCACATCGGCTGCCTCGAATCACACGCCGCCACAACCACATCCGAGGCGGTGGAACAGCCCTGATGGCTGGTGCCGACTCTCCCCACGGGCCAGACGCATTCGACTACGTCATCGTTGGCGGCGGCACCGCCGGTTGTGTGCTGGCAGCGCGGCTGTCCGAAGACGCCGGCGTCACCGTATGCCTGATCGAGGCCGGCCCCTCCGACGTCGGTGACGACAACATCCTGGTGCTGTCGGAGTGGATGCATCTGCTCGACTCCGGTTACGACTGGGACTATCCGGTGGAACCGCAGGAGCGGGGCAACTCGTTCATGCGGCACGCGCGCGCCAAGGTGCTCGGCGGATGTTCGTCGCACAACTCGTGCATCGCATTCCACCCGCCCGCCGAGGCGCTCGACGAGTGGGTGCAGATGGGCGCGGCGGGCTGGAGTGCCGCGGAGGTGCTTCCGCTGACCGAGCGCCTCACGCAGACGGTGCGGCTGCGCGACGTGCCGCCCGAAGATCCCTGCGGCGCCGCCGTTCTCGAGGCGGCAGCCATGGTGGGGATGCCGACGGTGGCGTTCAACCGCGGCGAGACGGTTCGCCACGGCGCCGGGTGGTTCCAGATCAACGCCGCTAGCGACGGCAACCGTCTCTCCTCGTCACACGCCTTCCTGCACCCCATCCTCGACACCAGGACGAACCTCGAGGTCCGCACGAAATGCTGGGTCGCCGAGATCGTCTTCGACGATGCGAACGCAGCCACCGGCGTGCGCTATCAACGGCCCGACCTGTCCGGCTACGACACGGTGTCCGCACGCCGTGAAGTCGTCGTCACCGCGGGTGCGATCGACACGCCGAAGTTGTTGATGCTGTCCGGGATCGGGCCCGCCGAGCACCTTCGCGAGTTCGGCATCGACGTGCGCGTCGACTCGCCCGGCGTCGGCGCCAACCTCGACGACCACGTCGAGGGATTGGTGTTCTGGGAAGCGTCGCGACCCATGGTGACGACGTCGACGCAGTGGTGGGAAATCGGCCTGTTCACGTGTGTCGACGAGGGTGGTGCGCAGCCGGATCTGATGATGCACTACGGCAGCGTGCCGTTCGACATGAACACCTTGCGGCACGGCTACCCGACCACCGACAACGGTTTCTGCCTGACCCCCAACGTGACTCAGGGCCGATCCCGCGGCACGGTGCGGCTGCGCACGCGCGACTTCCGGGACCGGGCGCGGGTGGATCCGAAATACTTCACCGATCCCGAAGGATACGACGAGCGCATCATGCTCGCCGGTGTTCGGTTGGCGCGCACGATCGCCGAACAGCCGCCGCTGGCGGCCTGGGTGGGCCGCGAACTGGCACCGGGACCCGACGCGACGACCGATGACGAGTTGCTCGACTACATCCACAAGTGCCACAACACCGTCTACCACCCGGCGGCGACGGCACGGATGGGCGCCGTCGGTGATCCGATGGCAGTGCTCGACCCGCAACTGCGCGTGAAGGGGGTGTCGAAGTTGCGGGTGGTTGACGCGTCGGCGATGCCGAAACTACCGTCGGTCAACCCGAACATCACCGTGATGACGATGGCGGAGAAGTGTGCCGACCTCATCCGATCAGCATGAACTGACGTCGTTCCTCCGCCGGCACACGCCTTTCCAGGCGATGGCGGACGAGGAACTCGCGTCGCTCGCGACCAAGGCCGTGGTCGAGGAGTTCGCGCCCGGAACGGTGATCGCCGACTACTCGGCCCGTGTCCCCGACGACGTATGGATGGTCTACACCGGACACGTGGTACTGCGGTCGACGACCGACGGCACGGTCATCGACACCGTCGGCCCTGGCGGCATTTTCGGCTACATGCCGTTGCTCACCGGGGCGGGCCTGGATTTCGACGCGCGCACCATGGGCCCCAGCACGCTGATTCGCCTGCCCGGCGCTCCAATGCGGACCCAGTTCGCCAAGCCGGCGGGGCTGGCATTCCTGGCATCCTCGGCGTGGAACGTGGGAACCGCCGACCGGCCGACGATCGCGGCGGCCACGGACAGCAGGCCTGTCGGCGAACTCGTGCACGGGGCGGTTCTGCTCCTCGGACCCGATACCTCGGTGCGCGACGCGGTGCGCGACATGACCGAGCAGAGCGCCAGTTGTGCGTTGGTCAGACTGCCGGACGGCACGCTGGGCATCTTCACCGACCGCGACCTGCGCACCAGGGTGGTTGCGGCCGGACAGCCGCTGGACACCCGCATCGACCGGGTCATGACCGCGCCCGCACACACGGTCACCGCGGATCTGACCGCTGACATCGTGCTGATGGAGATGCTCGAACGCGGGCTGCGGCACATGCCCGTGCTGACTCCGCGGGGCGACGTGATCGGTGTGCTCGAGGACGCCGACCTGCTCGCCGCGTCGACGCGGCAGAGCTTCGTGCTGCGTCGTTCGATCGGTCAGGCGGGCACGGTGGCCGATCTGCAGCGCGTGGGCCGGCGCGTCGCCGGGGTCGCGGGTCAACTGTTTCAGAACGGGACGAAGGCGTCGGCGACCAGCGCCATCCTCTCGGTCGTCATCGACAGCCTGGTGCGCAAGGCACTTGAACTCGCCCTCGCCGAAACCGACGCGCCGAGCGACGGTTTCGCGTGGCTCACCCTCGGTAGTGTGGCGCGCCGCGAGGCGATGCCGTCGTCCGACGTGGACAGTGCCTTGTCGTGGCGCGACGACCTCGCAGCGGCAATCCCGCAACTTCGATCGGTCGCGGTGCGTGTGCATGACATCCTCGACGGCTGCGGACTGCCGTCGGATCGTAACGGTGCGGTGGCCTCTGCGGCGAGTTTCGCTCGCTCGCAATCGGATTGGCTGGCCGCGGCGGAAGGCTGGCTGGAGCATCCGCTACGTGACCGCGGCCTGATCCTGTCGTCACTGCTGATCGACGGCCGCGTGGTCTGGGGGGACCCCACGTTGCACACTGTGCCCACGGCCTACCGCCGCATGCGAGAAGAACATCCGAACACGCTGCGGCTGCAACGCCTTGACGCGCTCTCGTCGAAGGTGCGCACCCGGTCTCTGCGCGATGTGCTGTCCCGGCGCGGCGGTACCTTCGACCTGAAGAATCACGCCGTCGTGCCAATCGTCAACCTCGCCCGCTGGGGAGGGCTGACCGCCGACGTCACGTCGGCCACCACACCGGTACGGCTGTCCGCGGCCGCGCAGTCCGGCGCGATCAGCGACCGGGACGCGCAGACCCTCGGCGATGTCTTCGTCATGCTGCAGCGGCTGCGGATGGCTCACCAGGTGGAGCAGTTGGCGGCCGGTCACACCCCCGGTGACGTCGTGACCATGTCGGAGCTCTCGCCGCTCAACCGCAGTCTGCTCGGTGACGGGCTCCGCGAGATCGCCGCGGTGCGACGGCGGGTCGGCGATTTTGGAATGCCCCGCGTATAGGGTTGTCGCACGATGGCCAAACAGGACGACGACCGGCCCGCCGCCGCAGTGCAGTCCGTGGATCGCGCTTTGCAGGTGCTGGAAATCCTGGCGGCGCTGGGGCAGGCGGGGGTGACCGAGATCGCCGCCGAACTCGGCGTGCACAAGTCCACCGTGTCGCGACTGGTCGCGGTGCTGGAGTCCCGCAACTACGTCGAGCAGGTGGCCGAGCGCGGCAAGTACCGACTCGGCTTCGCCGTCGCCCGGCTGGCCCGTGCGGGCAGCGCGCAACTCGATCTGGTCAAACTCAGCCAGGACATCTGCGACGGTCTGGCCGGTGAGGTCGGGGAGACGGCCAACGTCGCGATTCTGGACGACGACCGCATCGTCAACATCGTCGAAGCCAGCGGACCCGGTGAGATCGCCCTGCAGACGTGGGTCGGCCAGAGCTGCCCCGCGCACGCCACATCCAGCGGCAAGGTGTTGCTGGCCTGCCATGACGAGGCGCAGCTGCGGGCCCGTCTGGCCGAAAAGCTCGAGTCGTTCACCGACAACACCGTCGTCGACATCGAGAACCTGCAACGTGAGCTGGCCGACGTCATCGACCG
Organism: Mycobacterium deserti; assembly: GCF_025345615.1. Taxonomy (GTDB): domain Bacteria; phylum Actinomycetota; class Actinomycetes; order Mycobacteriales; family Mycobacteriaceae; genus Mycobacterium; species Mycobacterium deserti. Next base: position 108,215 of record NZ_JAODWD010000004.1, on the reverse strand, counting down.
CGGCTGGTCCTTCGTCACCGAGGAGCTGGAGGTCGGTCTCAACGCCGTGGCCGCTCCGATTCGTGACGCAGGATCGCAAGTTGTTGCGGCGCTCAGCGTTTCGGGTCCGTCGTATCGCCTCAGTGAAGACCGGTTCACCGAGATCGCGAAGCTGGTCGTCGCTGCGGCCGACGCCGTCAGCCGGCGCCTCGGCTGGGTCGAGCGCGAATGAGGCTCCCCGTCACCCGGCCCGGTGCAGGCTCTCCGGATCCCCGGTGATCACCGCCAGGATAGTGCGCCACGAATCGGACGGCTGATTGATCATGTCGGAGTGGGATTGCCAGCCACCCATCAACCGGCCGTCATCGTAATAGCCTGTCGGCAAACGGATTACGCCAGGCATGTGGTCAGGATCGGCCCCGTGCGGGCCACCGGGTATGCCTTGTACCGCCTGGATGAAGTCGCCGGGCGCGGTCATGGAGTACCGCTCCACATCGGGATTGCGGTTGTGCCAATCGCCGGGATCGTCGACGCCGACTCCGGCGCCCGCCGCCGCGAGGTAGAGCGTGCGGTCGGCGGTGAGCCCGAACACCTCCGCGGTGCCGAGAATCGAACCGCCATAGGAGTGGCCGATATAGGTCACCGGGACCGAACCCCGGCCCAGCGCGTCGACAGTGCGATCGACATCCTCGCTGAAGGCGACCAGCCGGGGCGCCATCTCCAGCGCGAAACGCGGGTTCGCCGCGTCGATCAGCGCCGCCGCCGGGTTGTCGCCGTGCGGGAACGGCCCGCCCAGGTAGGTGATCGCGGCGACCTCCCCGCGGGTGGCCGATACGAACCGGCGCATGGTCTGCGTGTTGGCCGCCGAGCCCTCGATCGTGGTGTTCAGCCCGGGGATCAACACCGCGAGGCTGCTCGCGGTCGACAGATTGCCGTTGAGCTCGATCAAGCTCGACCGGCCGGGGTCGAAAGCCAGGATTTGGCGGTCGACGCGGTGGCCGCCGGGGTCGTCGACCTCGCCGAGCAGGCCCCGGTAAAAGGCGGCGCGCTCGCCCTGCGGCGCGTCGAGTACCGCCTGCGCGATGTTGACCCGATTTGCTGCGATCCGCATGTCCCACGGCACGCCGTCGGTGTTGCCGACCTGGTGGGGAAAATCGGCGATCAGCTGCCTGCGCTGCCCGGGGCTCAGCGCTGCGATCTGCTCCGCGATGCGGGCCTGGCCCATGGTGGGCCAGCCCGATACCGCGCCGCCATTCGAAGGTGCTGAAACGGTCATCGCCGGGTGGGCCGGTCCGGGGAACGCCTCGGCGATGTCGGCGGCGGCATCGGCATCGGCCGCGCCGAGCAGGTCAAGCGACTCGGTGATGCGGCGGGTCAGCTCAGCCGCCCGCACGACCAGGTATTCATGGGCCACGCGGGCGTCGCCGCCGGACAGCGCGACGAGAAGGTCGGAGGGTGCGGCGCGGACCGCGACCGACCCGTCGTCGGAGACGTCGAAGCCCTCGGCGCGGGCTTCCTCGACGTCGGCCAGCACGTCCGAGCGGGCAACCGCGATCTGTTGGGCTCCTTCGCGGGCCGCGACCGCCGTAATCACCACCGCTCGACCGACGTCGTCCGAGGCCGCGGCCGCCGCGCGCACCTCGCGCCGTGCCGCATCGGCGGCCGCACCTAGCCATTCGGCGGAGGCGCGCTCGACGTCGTCGAGAACCGAGTCGACGGCCGCGTACATCTGCGTCGCGGCCGCGTCCCACTGCTCCGCCGCGTCGCGCAGCGCGTCGGGGTTCCAGGCCTGCGCTTCGGAAACGGTCGGCCTCGTCGCCATGCCTCATCGTGGCATCGAAGCGGGCGTGAGCGCCGAGGTTATCCACAGGCTTTGGCGACGCTTCGGCGCGGCTTGCGCGCCGCGCCCGGTGAGCAACCAGTAGTCTCGATGAGGTGCAGCGACGAATCATGGGCATCGAGACCGAATTCGGTGTCACCTGCACGTTTCACGGTCACCGCCGGCTGAGCCCAGACGAGGTCGCCCGGTATCTGTTCCGGCGGGTGGTGTCGTGGGGCCGCAGTTCGAACGTGTTCCTGCGCAACGGCGCACGCCTGTATCTCGACGTCGGTAGCCACCCCGAGTACGCCACCGCCGAATGCGACAGCCTCATCCAGCTGGTCACCCACGACCGGGCAGGGGAGCGGGTGCTCGAGGACCTGTTGATCGACGCCGAGCAACGGCTGGCCGACGAAGGCATCGGCGGGGACATCTACTTGTTCAAGAACAACACCGACTCGGCGGGCAACTCCTACGGCTGCCACGAGAACTACCTGATCGTGCGCGCCGGCGAGTTCTCCCGAATCTCCGACGTGCTGCTCCCGTTCCTGGTCACCCGCCAGCTGATCTGCGGCGCGGGCAAGGTGCTGCAGACCCCCAAGGCGGCCACGTTCTGCCTGAGCCAGCGCGCCGAGCACATCTGGGAAGGCGTCTCGAGCGCGACGACGCGCAGCCGTCCGATCATCAACACCCGCGACGAGCCGCACGCCGATGCCGAGAAGTACCGCAGGCTGCACGTCATCGTCGGTGACTCGAACATGGCCGAGACCACCACGATGCTCAAGGTCGGCACCGCGTCACTGGTGCTCGAGATGATCGAGGCCGGCGTGCCGTTCCGCGACTTCTCCCTGGACAATCCGATACGCGCCATTCGCGAGGTCAGCCACGACCTCACCGGCCGGCGCCCGGTCCGCCTCGCCGGTGGACGACAGGCAAGCGCACTCGACATCCAGCGCGAGTACTACTCGCGCGCCGTCGAATACCTGCAGAGCCGCGAGCCGAATTCGCAGATCGAGCAGGTTGTCGACTTGTGGGGCCGTCAGCTCGACGCAGTAGAGAGCCAGGATTTCGCCAAGGTCGACACCGAGATCGACTGGGTGATCAAGCGCAAGCTGTTCCAGCGCTACCAGGACCGTTACAACATGGAACTGTCCGACCCCAAGATCAGCCAGCTCGACCTGGCCTACCACGACATCAAGCGCGGCCGCGGCGTCTTCGACCTGCTGCAGCGCAAGGGTCTGGCCACCCGCGTCACCACCGACGAGGACATCGAGGCGGCGGTCGACACGCCGCCGCAGACCACGCGGGCCAAGTTGCGCGGCGAGTTCATCAGCGCTGCCCAGGAGGCCGGCCGGGACTTCACCGTCGACTGGGTGCACCTCAAGCTCAACGACCAGGCTCAGCGGACCGTGCTGTGCAAGGACCCGTTCCGGTCGGTCGACGAGCGGGTCAAACGCCTCATCGCCTCGATGTAGCTCGATACGCCGGGACTACCCGCGCTTCGCGTGCGCCGATACCGCGTAGTCGCCGCCGCGGAAGGGTTCCCGCTCCCACGTCGCCCAGCGGTCCACCAGCTCTAGTCCGGCCGCGGTCGCGTGGTCGTCGTACCGGTCGAGCGTCAGCCGTCCGGTGCTGAGCTGGAATCCCGCGACCAGCAGGCCGCCGGGGACGAGCCGGCCGGCGAGTTGCTCGACGACCCGGCCTTCGGAACCGCGCTCGACGAAGATCATCACGTTGCCCGCCATTACCACTGCGTCGAAGTCGGTGTCCAGATGCGCGCTCGCCTCACTCAGATCGGCCTCGATCCACGTGAGCTGCGGGGCCTTGGCTCGGGCGGCACTGAGCATCTGCGCGTCGAGGTCCATACCGATCACCGAGAATCCGCGGGCGGCGAGTTCGATGGCTACCCTGCCGGTGCCACACCCCGCGTCCAGGACACGGGTCCCGCCCGACGCCCCGAGCAGCGAAGCGACCAGGTCGGCCTCGCCGTGGATGCTCCTGCCCTCGGCGGCCAGCTTTCGCCAGCGCGCGTCGTAGTCGTCGCCGCGGGGCGCCGAGGTGTCCTGCCAACGAGAGCCCACGACTCACCCTAAGCTCTTACGAGTGGCGATCTCCAAAGTCGAACGGCTGATGAACCTCGTCATCGCGCTGCTGTCCACGCGCAGCTTCATCACGGCCGACCGGATCCGCGAGACCGTCTCCGGGTACTCCGACAGCGCCTCCGACGAGGCGTTCTCGCGCATGTTCGAACGCGACAAGAACGAGTTGCGCGACCTCGGCATCCCGTTGGAGACGGGTCGGGTGTCGCAGTTCGACCCGACCGAGGGATACCGCATCAACCGCGACGCGTACGCGCTGCCTGCCGTGGAGTTGACTGCTGATGAAGCCGCTGCCGTGGCGGTCGCCACCCAGCTGTGGGAGTCGCCGGAACTCATCACCGTCACCCAGGGTGCGCTGCTCAAGCTGCGGGCTGCGGGCGTTGACGTCGACGCACCGCACAGCGACGTCGCCATCACCTCGACCGCCGCATTGCCGGGCCTGCGTGGTTCCGAGGAAGTATTGGGAATCCTGTTGTCCGCCATCGATTCGGGGCAAGCCGTGCAGTTCCCGCACCGGCCATCGCGCAGCGAGCCCTACACCGTGCGCACGGTCGAGCCGTGGGGCGTGGTGACCGACAAGGGTCGCTGGTATCTGGTCGGGCACGACCGGGACCGCGACGCGATGCGGACGTTCCGGCTGTCGCGTATCGGTGCGGAGGTGACACCGATCGGCCCGCCCGGTGTGGTGAAGCCGCCCGCCGAGGTCGACCTGCGCGAGATCGTCGGCCGTGTGGTCGCTGACCCGCCCACCGGAACGCAGGCGCGGGTGTGGGTCGCCGACGGGCGCGCGACCGCGCTGCGCCGCCGGGCCAATGTGGTCGGCCCACTGACACTGAACGGGCGCGCCGGTGAGGAAATCACCGTCGACATCGGCATGACCGACCGGTTGGCCCGCGAAGTCGCCAGCTACGGCCCCGACGCCGTGGCGCTGGAACCGCAGTCGCTGCGAGACGATGTGATGTCGAGGCTGCGGGCGCAGGCCGGGCTGACTGATGGGGTGCGGGCATGAGTGCCGTATCGACACGGCTGGTGCGGCTGCTCAACATGGTTCCGTACTTCCAGGCCAATCCGAGGATCACCTACGCCGAGGCGGCGTCGGACCTCGGGGTGACCGTGAAGCAATTGCGCGAGGATCTCAACCAGCTGTGGATGTGCGGGCTGCCGGGCTACGGGCCGGGCGACCTCATCGACTTCGAATTCTCTGGCGACACAATCGAAGTCACGTTCTCGGCGGGAATCGACCATCCGCTGCGGCTCACATCGCCGGAGGCGACCGGCGTGCTTGTGGCACTGCGGGCGCTCGTCGACGTCCCGGGAATCCTCGATCCGGAAGCCGCGCGCAGCGCGATCGCCAAGATCGAGTCGGCCGCAGGCACCGTCAGCCACGGCGCGGAGGCCGCGGTCGACGAGCCCGCTCCGGCGGAGAGCGAGGCCGCCGCCGCGGTGCGCAGGGCGGTGCGCGAGAACCGCGCGCTGACCATCGAGTACTACTCGGCGTCGCACGACATGCTGACCAGCCGCGTCGTCGACCCTATTCGGGTGGTCCTGGTCGCCGACCACAGTTACCTGGAGGCGTGGTGCCGCACCGCAGAGGGGGTGCGGCTGTTCCGCTTCGACAGAATCGTCGACGCCCGCGTGCTCGACGAACCGTCCTCGCCGCCACCGCCGGCTGTGGCCGCCGAACCGGACACGTCCCTGTTCGACGCCGACCCGTCGCTGCCGTCGGCGACGCTGCTGATCGACCGGTCCGCGTCCTGGATGTTCGACTACTACCCGCTGCGGGTCATCCGCGAACTCCCCGACGGCGCCTGCCACGCCGCGATGACATACGCCTCCGAAGACTGGATGACCCGCTTCGTCCTCGGGTTCGGCTCGGCGGTGCGGGTGCTCGAACCGGAGTCGCTGGCACGCCGGGTGCGCGAAACGGCCACCGCCGCACTGAGCGCTTACGGTGGCACCGAGTAGACTGGCCGCGTCGTCTGGAGGTGACCAAATTGGGTGGTCTACAACCCTGGCACTGGGTAATCGTCATTGCCGTGTTCGTGCTGCTGTTCGGTGCCAAGAAGCTCCCGGACGCCGCGCGTTCGCTGGGCAAGTCGATGCGGATCTTCAAGTCCGAGATCAAGGAGATGCAGGCGGAGTCCAAAGAAGAGGCTCATCCCGCTACCCCCATCGCATCCGAGCGCGCCGACACGCCGCCGGCTCCGACAGCCGAGCCGCGGTCGGACCAACGCCCGGCCTGACGTCCGACTGCTGACTGGCCGCTGCTCGATGCGGCGTCGATAGCCCGTGCGCACCCCAGAAATACTCAAGAAGCTCGATCCCCGGCGACGCCGCTCGCGGGCCAACCCCGACGGCACGATGTCGCTGGTCGAACATCTGGCCGAACTGCGCAACCGGATGCTGCTGGCGCTCGCCGCGATCGTGCTGACGACCATCCTCGGGTTCCTCTGGTACACCCACGGCGTGTTCGGGCTGCCCAGCCTCGGCGACTGGCTGCGCGGACCGTATTGCGCGCTGCCCGAGTCGGCACGGGCCACCATCGCCCCGGACGGTCAGTGCCGGCTGCTCGCCACCGCCCCGTTCGACCAGTTCATGCTGCGCCTCAAGGTCGCCCTGACGGCAGGCATCGTGATGGCCTGCCCGGTCTGGCTGTATCACGTGTGGGCCTTCATCACCCCGGGGCTGTACCAGAAGGAGCGCCGGTTCGCGGTGGCCTTCGTCGTCGTGGGCGCCGGGCTGTTCATCGGCGGCACGGTGCTGGCGTACGTGGTGCTGTCCCAAGCTCTGGGTTTCCTGCTGACCGTCGGCAGCGATGTGCAGGTGACGGCGCTCTCAGGCGACCAGTACTTCGGCTTCCTGATCAACCTGCTGCTGGTGTTCGGGTTCAGCTTCGAGTTTCCGCTGCTGATCGTGATGCTGAACCTGGTCGGGGTGCTGACCTACGAACGGCTCAAGGCGTGGCGCCGCGGACTGATCTTCGCGCTGTTCGTCTTCGCCGCGTTGTTCACCCCGGGGTCCGATCCGTTCTCCATGCTCGCCCTGGCGTTCGCCCTGACGGTGCTGCTCGAGATGGCCATCCAGATCGCCAGATTCCACGACAAACGCAAGGCGCGGCGCGCCGCACTCACCGACGTTCCGGACGAGGAGGCGGCACCGATCGGCGACGTGGAGCCCGTCGAAGCGCCCGCCGCCGTGCCGACGCCGTCACGGCTCGTGGTCGATGACGACGCCACCTAGCGCCCGGCTGGCGGACTTCGCCGAGCAGCTGCCCTTCCAGCTCGACGACTTCCAGCGCCGAGCCTGCGAAGCGCTGGACAACGGGCACGGAGTGCTGGTCTGCGCTCCGACAGGGGCGGGCAAGACCGTGGTAGGAGAATTCGCCGTGCACCTGGCGCTGGCCTCGGGCGGCAAATGCTTCTACACCACACCCATCAAGGCGTTGAGCAACCAGAAGCACAACGACCTGGTCCGCCGATACGGCGCGGACAAGATCGGGCTGCTCACCGGTGACCAGTCGATCAACGGCGACGCCGACGTCGTCGTGATGACCACCGAAGTGCTGCGCAACATGCTCTATGCGAACAGTGCTTCGCTGCAGGGTCTTTCGTACGTGGTCATGGACGAGGTGCACTTCCTCGCCGACCGGATGCGCGGCGCGGTATGGGAAGAGGTCATTCTGCACCTGCCCGACGACGTGCTGCTGGTGAGCCTGTCGGCGACGGTGAGCAACGCCGAGGAGTTCGGCGGCTGGATCCAGACCGTGCGTGGGGACACCGCGGTGGTCGTCGACGAACACCGCCCGGTTCCGTTGTGGCAGCACGTCTTGGTGGGCAAGCGACTTTTCGACCTGTTCGACTACCGGGCCTCGCGCGCCGCCGGCGTCTCAAGGGCGGAGCGCCGCGAGCTGCTTGTGGATCCGGAGTTGTTGCGCCACATCGCGCATCGACGCGAAGCCGAACGGCTGACCGACTGGCAGCCGCGCGGCCGGAATCGCGGCCCGAATCGCGGTCGGTCGGGTTTCTACCGTCCACCGCCGCGGCCCGAGGTCATCGGCACGCTGGACCGCGAAGGACTGCTACCCGCCATCACGTTCATCTTCTCGCGGGCCGGGTGCGACGCCGCGGTCAAGCAGTGCCTGCGCTCGCCGCTGCGGCTGACCACCAACGAGGAGCGGTCGCGTATCGCCGAAATCGTCGACCGCCGCTGCGCCGACCTGCCCGAAGCCGACCTGCTGGTGCTGGACTATCACGAATGGCGCGAGGGGCTGCTGCGTGGCTTGGCGGCGCACCACGCGGGGATGCTGCCGGTGTTCCGCCACACCGTGGAGGAGCTGTTCACCGCAGGTCTGGTCAAAGCCGTATTCGCCACGGAGACATTGGCGTTGGGCATCAACATGCCCGCCCGCACGGTGGTGCTCGAGAAGCTGGTGAAATTCAACGGCGAGCAGCACATGCCGTTGACGCCGGGGGAGTACACCCAGTTGACCGGACGGGCCGGTCGTCGCGGCATCGACGTCGAAGGCCACGCCGTGGTGCTCTGGACTCCCGATGTCGAGCCCGCGGAGGTGGCCGGCCTTGCGTCGACCCGAACCTTCCCCCTGCGCAGCTCGTTCGCCCCCTCGTACAACATGACCATCAATCTGGTGCACCAGATGGGCCCGGCGCAGGCGCACAACCTCCTGGAGAGTTCGTTCGCGCAGTATCAGGCGGACCGATCGGTGGTGGGGTTGGTCCGCGGCATCGAGCGCGGCAATCGGATGCTCGAAGAGATCGCCGCCGAGTTCGGCGGCACAGATGCACCGATCCTGGCCTATGTCCGTCTGCGGCAACAGATTTCGTCGCGTGAACGCGCGCAGTCACGTGCGTCGCGACTGCAGCGTCGCAAGGCGGCCAACGACGCGCTGGCCGCGCTGCGCCGCGGCGACATCATCAACATCACCAACGGCAGGCGCGGCGGTCTGGCCGTCGTGCTCGAACCGGCCCGCGACGAGGACGACCCGCGGCCGCTGGTGCTCACCGAACACCGCTGGGCCGGACGGATCTCCACGGCCGACTACTCGGGAGCCGCAGAGCCGCTCGGGTCGATGACGCTGCCCAAGCGGGTCGAGCATCGCAACCCGCGGGCGCGGCGCGATCTCACCTCGGCACTGCTGTCGGCGGCGGAACGGCTCGCCGTCCCCTCGAGCAAGAACAAGCGCAGCGGGCGGGGCAGTGCCGGCTCGACCGCCGCGGAACCCGATATCGACCCAGAGTTGGCGTCTCTGCGCGAACAGGTGCGCCGCCACCCGGCCCACCAGCTGCCCGATCGCGAGGAGAAGGCGCGGCTAGGCGAGCGGTACTTGAAAATCGAACGCGACAACGCGCAGGTTCAGCAGAAGGTGGCGGCCGCGACCAACTCGCTGGCCCGCACGTTCGACCGGATCGTCGTGCTGCTCACCGAACGTGGGTTCATCGACTCCAGTTCGGGCGAGCCTGAGGTCACTGACGACGGTCGGCTGCTCGCCCGCATCTACAGCGAGAGCGATCTGCTGGTCGCCGAGGCGTTGCGCAGCGGCGTGTGGGAGGGACTCGACGCGCCGGAGTTGGCGGCGGTGGTGTCGTCGGTGCTCTACGAGTCCCGCGGCGACACGCCAGGCGCGCCGCAGGGTGTCGACGCGCCCACCGGCAAGCTGCGCCGCGCCCTCAACCAGACGCGCAGGTTGTGGACGGAATTGCGCTCCGACGAGCAGCGCCACCGCATCACGGCCAGCCGCGAGCCCGACGACGGATTCGTGCCCGCGGTCTACCGGTGGGCCACCACCGGCGATCTGACCAGCGCGCTGGCCGCCTCCGACGCCACGGGCTCCGGTTCGCCGCTGTCCGCGGGCGATTTCGTGCGCTGGTGCCGCCAGGTGCTCGACCTACTCGACCAGGTGCGCAACGCCGCACCGACACCGGCGCTGCGGGCCTGCGCGAAACGCGCGATCAGCGACATTCGACGCGGCGTCGTGGCCGTTGATGCGGGGTAGGGTGTCTGAGGCACTTCAGATCAAGGAGAGAGATGAGCGGACCGCAGGGACCTGACCCGACGCAGCCGTACCCCGGCCAGCAGCCGGACCCGTCGACCGGCCAGCCGTCCAGCGACCCGTCGGCCAACCAGCCCTGGCAGCAACCGACCAGCGAACCGACGCAGGCCGCGCCGCAGCAGTGGCAGCCGCCGGCGTACGACCCGCAGCAGGCGCAGCAGTACCCGCAGTATCAGCAGCCGGCCTATCAGCCGCCGCAGCAGTACCCGCAGGGCGAGCAGCAGTTCGGCCAGCCGCCCGCCACCGAGTACAACCCGCAGGCCTACCCGCCCCCCGGCCAGTTCGGGCAGCCGGGCCAGTACCCCCAGCAGTACGGACAGCAGCCGGGCCAGTACGGGCAGCAGCCGGGCCAATACACGCAATACCCGCCATACGGTCAGCAAGGGCCCGAAGGCGAAAAGGGCTCGAAGCGGTCGCTTGCGCTGATCGGCGGCATCGTCGGCCTGCTGCTCGCGATCGTCGTCGTGGCGGTCATCGTGCTTGGCTTCGTGACGCCCGGCTTCTTCGTCACCAAGAAGCTCGACATCAACGCCGCGCAGAGCGGTGTCGAGCAGATCCTGACCGACGAGGCCAACGGCTACGGCGCCAAGAACGTCGGTGACATCAAGTGCAACGACGGCGCCAACCCCACGGTCGAGAAGGGCGGGACCTTCGAGTGCGAGGTCAGCATCGACGGGACCAAGCGACAGGTGACCGTGACGTTCCAGGACGACGACGGCACGTACGAGGTCGGCAGGCCCAAGTAGCCTTCAGCTAGTCCGGCAGGCCGTCGAGGGCCTTCTGCAGCCTGCCGACGGATGACGTCACGCCGAACGCCTCGGCGAGTCCCACGACCTTGCGCGGATGCTCGGCGATCAGCGGGAGGGCATCGGACTTCTTCGACCAGTCGATGTCGCAGTCGGTCTTCACCCGAACGACCGGACCCGCCGCCTCGATGTAGTCGCCGGCGGCCAGCAGCTTTTTGCGATAGGCCTTGGACATCTTCGATTTCGGGTCGTGCGCGGCCGCGAGGATGGCCTCCAGTGAGCCGTGCTGTGCCAGCAGCGTCGCCGCGGTCTTGTCGCCCACCCCGGGCACACCGGGCAGGCCGTCGGACGGGTCGCCGCGCAGCAGTGCCAGCTCGGCATAGGCGGGGCCCGCGCGGTCGACCGGCACGCCGTACTTCTCGGCGACCTCCTCCGGGCCCCACTTGGTGGCTTTCGCCAGTCCGCTGCCGAGGTAGAGCACCCGCACGGGCACCGGCTCGTCCCGGACGAGCTGCAACAGGTCGCGGTCGCCGCTGACCACGACGACCGGGTCGCGCTTCTCGCGGGCGGCCAGCGTGCCGAGCACGTCATCGGCCTCGGCCTCGGGCGCGCCGGCGGTCGCGATGCCGAACGCGTCGAGCATCTCGAAGATCATGTCGACCTGCGGAGTGAGCTCGTCGGGCACCTCCTCGACGTCGGGCTCGCCACCGGCGTTCTCCTCGAGCACCCGGTGCGCCTTGTACGACGGGATCGCGTCGACCCGCCACTGCGGCCGCCAGTCGTCGTCGCGGCAGACCACCAGCCGGGTCGGCTGCTCGCGGGTGATCACCGTCGCCACCGCGTCGAGGAATCCGCGAAGCGCGTTGACCGGCCGGCCGTCGGGCGCCGTGATCGACGACGGCACACCGAAGTACGACCGGAACCACATGCTGGCGCCATCGAGCAGCACTAATGACATTTAGGTGCTCCTCACGTCCGCAGAAGTCATTTCGTGCTCCTCACGTCCGCAGAAGTCATTTGGTGCTCCTCACGTCCGCAGAAGTCATCTCGTCATCCTGCCAGGGCGCCGACTAACCTCGGTGCAATGACCTCCCGCCGATTCAGCGCCGACGTCTACGCCCAGCGGCTGCGCGCCGCCGCGTCCGCCACCGCCGACGCCGGTCTGGCCGGGCTCGTCGTTACGCCCGGCTACGACCTGCGCTACCTCGTCGGCTCGCGCGCCCAAACCTTCGAACGGCTGACCGCGCTGGTGCTGCCCGCCCACGGCGAGCCGACGGTCGTGGTCCCGCGGCTGGAGCTGGCGTCGCTCAAGGAATCCGCGGTCACCGAACTGGGCCTCGCAGTGCGCGATTGGACCGACGGTGAGGACCCGTACGCGTTGGTGAGCCAGGCGCTCGGTGGCGGCACCGCGGAGTCGTCTGGACCGCAGGCCGTCCAGGTCGCCGTCACCGATTCCATGCCCGCGCTGCATCTGCTGCCGCTCGCCGGCGTCCTCGGCGCGGTGCCGGTGCTGGCCACCGACGTGCTGCGGCGCCTGCGGATGATCAAGGACGCCGCCGAGATCGACGCGCTGCGCAAGGCGGGCGCGGCGATCGACCGTGTCCACGCGCGCGTTCCGGACTTTCTTGTGCCCGGCCGTACCGAAGCCGACGTCGCGGCTGATATCGCCGAAGCCATTGTCGCCGAGGGTCATTCGGAGGTCGCATTCATCATCGTCGGGTCCGGACCCCACGGCGCCGACCCGCACCACGAATGCTCGGACCGCGAACTGCGGTCGGGTGACATCGTCGTCGTCGATATCGGCGGCCCGTATGAACCCGGCTACAACTCCGACTCGACCCGCACCTACAGCATCGGTGAACCGGATCCGGAAGTGGCGCGGCGCTATGCGGTTCTGCAACGCGCGCAGCGTGCGGCGGTCGACGCGGTGCGTCCCGGCGCGACCGCCGAGCAGATCGACGCGGCCGCCCGCGATGTGCTTGCCGCCGACGGCCTCGCCGAGGCGTTCGTACACCGCACCGGCCACGGGATCGGGCTGTCGGTGCACGAGGAGCCCTACATCGTCGCGGGCAACGCCCTGCCGCTCGAGGAGGGTATGGCGTTCTCCGTCGAGCCGGGTATCTACTTTCCCGGCCAGTGGGGAGCCCGCATTGAGGACATCGTGATCGTCACCGCCGACGGCGCGCTGGCCGTCAACAATCGCCCGCACGACCTCGTGGTCGTGTCCGCGGAGTAGTCCTGCCTAGTCCGAGCCGCGGTCCAGCAGGTCTGAGGAGCCGAGGACGCGCTCGACGCGGACCTCGATCGCGACGCGTTTGGGGTTCGGCCTGGGCGTGCGATAGCGCTGCGCATACCGCAGTTCGGCGTCGCGGACGGCGTCGGGATCGGTGTTGACAGTGGCCGTGCCCTCCAACGACAGCCACCGCGCGCCGTCGACCTGGCTGAGGACGGCGACCCCCTGGTGCTGCGCGTTGACGGCCTTCTGCGACCCGCCGCTGGTGATGACGCGCGCGATGTGCGTCGCCGGATCGAAGGTGAAGCCGACCGCGACCACGTGCGGTGACCCGTCCGAGCGCAGCGTCGTCAGCATCGCCAGATGCCGCTCGGTGAGGAACGCCAACGCGTCGTTGGTGAGACGGGTGGTTGCCTTTGCCATCGGGCCCCACGCTAGCGCAGGCCATAATCACTCCCGTGGAGGACACGGATCCGATCGTCGTATTCGGCGGCCGCAGTGAGATCGGGCTCGAGCTGGCCGCGCGGCTGGCGCCGGGTGCCACGGTGATTCTCGCGGCCCGCCGTCCCGACCAATTGCGGGCGGAGGTCGACGCGATGCACGCGGCCGGTGCCGCCGCCGTGCATGTCCGCGACTTCGATGCCGACGACCTGTCCTCGCACGCCGCATTGGTCTCCGCGATCGTCACCGAGCACGGGCCGATCGGCACCGCGGTGCTCGCGTTCGGCATCCTCGGCGACCAGGCTCTGGCCGAGAAGGATCCGGCCCACGCCGCGGCCATCGTCCACACCGACTTCGTCGCGCAGGTGAGCTTGCTGACCGTGCTCGCGGCGGCCATGCGCGCCGAAGATAGCGGACGGATCGTGGCGTTCTCGTCGGTCGCCGGCGTGCGCGTGCGTCGCGCCAACTACGTGTACGGCTCGGCCAAGGCCGGGCTCGACGGATTCTGCAGCGGCCTCGGCGACGCCCTGCACGGATCCGGGGTACGGCTGCTGGTAGTGCGGCCCGGCTTCGTCATCGGGCGAATGACCGAGGGCGTGAAACCCGCGCCGTTCTCCAGCACACCTGCACAGGTCGCGGACGCCGCCGTGCGCGCGTTGAGTAGAGGACGCCGCACGGTCTGGGTGCCGCCGATCCTGCGCCCGGTGTTCGTCGCGATGCGGTTGCTGCCCGCGCCGATCTGGCGGAGGTTGCCCAGGTGATCGTCGTGGTCGGCATCGGCGCCGACGGCATGGACGGCCTCGCCCCCGCGTCTCGACGCGAGTTAGCAGGGGCCACAGTCATTTGCGGCTCGCAACGACAGCTAGATCTGCTCGACGAGAGCGTCACCGCGGTCCGTCGCCCGTGGCCGACGCCGATGCTTCCGGCTCTGCGCACACTGCTCGACGGCGTCGAAGGTGACGTCCACGTCGTGGCCAGCGGCGACCCGCTGCTGCACGGGGTCGGCGGCTCGCTGATCCGGATTTACGGAGCCGATCAGGTCGCGGTGCTGCCGCACGTGTCGTCGGTGACTTTGGCGTGTTCCCGCGTGGGCTGGGCCGTGCAGGACACCGAGATCATCAGCCTCGTCACCGACCAGGTGTACGCCGCGGTCCGCAAGGGTGGGCAGGCCGTGGTGATGTCGCGCGACGGGTCGACCCCCGCGACGCTCGCGCGGCTGCTGACCGACACCGGCCGCGCAGACTCACAGATCACGGTGCTCGAGCAACTCGGCGGTCCGGCGGAGCGGCGTCGATCCGCGACGGCGAAAGAATGGGCTGCGCGACCGCCTGCGGACGTCGACGATCTGAATGTCATTGCGGTGCGGTACTTACCCGACGAGCGCCGCTTCGGGGTGCTGCCCGATGACCAGTTCGCCCACGACGGGCAGATCACCAAACAGTCGATGCGCGCCGTCACCTTGGCTGCGCTCGCCCCTCGACCCGGCGAGCTGCTGTGGGATGTCGGCGCCGGCTCCGGCAGCATCGCTATCGAGTGGTGCCGCAGCGGATCCGGTTGCCGCGCCATCGCTTTCGAGCGCAATGAACAACGGCGCAAACGAATCGAGACGAACGCGCAGAGCTTCGGCGTGAACGTCCTGGTGAGGTCCGGCGCGCCGGACGTGTTCGACGTCGAGCCGCCGCCCGACGTGGTGTTCCTCGGTGGGGGGATCAGTCAGCAGGGCCTGATGGCGGCGTGCTGGGACCGGCTCCGGCCAGGTGGCCGACTCGTCGCCAATGCGGTGACGGTTGAATCGGAAGCTGTTCTCACACAGTGGTATTCGCGAGAGGGCGGCGAGCTGAGAAGGTTCCAGCACTACAGGGCCGAGCCGGTGGGCGGGTTCACCGGATGGCGGCCCGCGATGCCTGTCACGCAGTGGTCGGTGACCAAGGCATGACGGTCTATTTCATCGGGGCCGGACCGGGCGCGGCGGACCTGATCACAGTGCGTGGCCAGCGGCTGCTCGAAAAATGCCCGGTGTGCCTCTACGCGGGCTCGATCATGCCCGAGGACCTGCTCGCGCTGTGCCCGCCCGATGCTCGCGTGGTGGACACCGGGTCGCTGACGCTGGAGCAGATCATCACCGAACTCGCCGACGCACACGCCGCGAACCTCGACGTGGCGAGGCTGCATTCTGGCGACCCGTCGCTCTACAGCGCGCTCGCCGAACAGTGCAGGCGTCTCGACGAGATTGGTGTCGACTACCAGATCGTGCCCGGCGTACCGGCGTTCGCGGCCGCGGCGGCGGTGCTGGGCCGCGAGCTCACCGTCCCCGGCGTCGCGCAGACGGTGACCCTCACGCGGGTCGCGACGTTGTCGACCGCGATGCCGCCGGGTGAAGACCTGACGGCGTTGTCATCACCGGGCGCGACCCTCGTGCTGCACTTGGCGGCCGCGCAGATCGACGCCATCGTGCCGCAGCTGCTCGAGGGTGGCTACCGTCCCGAAACGCCATGCGCCGTGGTCGCCTTCGCGTCGTGGCCGCAGCAACAGGTGCTGCGCTGCACGCTGGCCGACCTCGCTGCCGAGACGCACGCCGCGAAGGTGACACGGACGGCCGTGATCGTCGTCGGCGACGTCCTAGCCGCGGAGGGCTTCTCGGACAGCTACCTTTACTCGTCAGGACGGGTCCGTCGAGGCAGGCATTGATGCGGATCCTGTTGCTGGGCGGTACTTCTGAGGCGCGCGCGCTCGCCGCCGAGCTCAGCCCAAGCGTTGATGTGATCAGTTCGCTGGCCGGCCGGGTCCCCGATCCGGCACTGCCGGTGGGGCAGGTGAGGATCGGCGGATTCGGTGGCGTGGAGGGGATGCGGCGCTGGCTGCAGGACACGGAGGTGGACGGCCTGGTGGACGCGACGCACCCGTACGCCGCGACGATCACCGCCCATGCGGCGACGGTAAGTCGCCAACTCGGGCTTTCACACCTGATACTCGCGCGACCCGCATGGGATCCTGGCGACGCGATCGTGGTCGGGTCCGACAGAGAAGCTGCAAAAACGGTTGCTGATATGCGTTTTTCGCGGGTGTTTCTGACCACAGGGCGGTCGGGGACGGCGGCGTTCGCGGACGTCGACGCGTGGTTTTTGATCCGCGCGGTGACGGCGCCCGACGAGCCGACGCTGCCGCGTCGTCATCAGCTGGTGCTCTCCAGGGGTCCCTACCGTTACTCCGGTGAGTTGGCGCTGCTTCGCGAGCACCGCATCGACGCGCTGGTGACCAAGAACAGCGGCGGGCAGATGACCCGGCCCAAGCTCGATGCGGCTGCGGCGCTGCAGGTGCCGGTGGTCATGGTGGACCGGCCCCCGCTGCCACCCGGCATCGAGGCGGTCGCCTCGGTTGACGCTGCCGTCGCCTGGGTCAGGACGATTGCGTCGGGACGGACCATCGGCTGACCGAGCCGACGGACGACGAGAACAGCCCGTCGGGAACGAGTCTGAGTCCCGCATCCCGCACAGCGGCTAGGACTCGGTACCGCGGCATCGAAACCAGTGAGGCGCTCCTGGACATCCAGAACAGGGTGTTCATGCGGAGCCGTCGACGAGACAGCTGCCGAATGCCCCCGCGCGCGAGGGTGATCGCATCCTCCATGGCCAGAGCCGCGCCCTGCCCGAAAATCGGACGCATCGCATGAGCGGCATCCCCGATGAGTACCACGCGCCCGGTGGACAGCCGACGTGGCGGTGGTACTTCGCTGAGCTCCACGGTGGTCATTCGGGTCGGTTCCGCTGCTTCTATCAACTGCGGCAGCGGATCCGGCCAATGGCGGTAGGCGCCGAGTTCGGCATGGCCCGGACGTGCGCCGCCCCAGACGTAGGTGCGCCCGTCGGCCAGCGGCAGTATTCCGAATTCGGCGAATCGACCCCAGATCGCGCCGTACCCGTCGCTGCACCGGCGATCGACGATCCACGTCCACGTGGTGATACCGGTGCGTCGCGGTGCTGGCGCGTCGGGCCACAGATCTCGGCGACTGACGCTCCGCACGCCGTCCGCGGCGACGATCAAATCGAAGCGGTGACGCATGTCGTTCACCTCGACCTCGCCGGTGGGCAGCACACGAGTGACCGGGCTGGAACACCGCACACTCTGCTCGGGCAGCTGTGCCATAAGTGATCTCAGCAGGTGCGACCTCGGGGCCAACGTGTACTCGCCGCCTCCGGCGAACTGCGCCAGAGTGCGGCGCGTCAGCACTCGTCCGGACGCGTTGCGTATCGTCGCTATCTGCCCGGACACCGGGCTCGGAGGATACTCGTCGCGCACGCCGAGAATCGCCAAGCATCGCAGTGCGTTCGGGGCCAGCGAGATGGCTGCGCTTGTCTCTGGAACGTGGGTGGATCGCTCGAAAAGCGTGACGTCATGCCCGTCCTGGCGGAAGGCGATCGCGGCCGCGAGCCCAGCGAACCCGCAGCCGATCACCCCCACCTTCACCGGCGACTCCTAGGTATAGGACGCGATCAGTTCGAGCGTCTCGAGCTCCCGGATGGCCTGGCAGCCGCGGCTGAGCATGGCCAGCATCATCTCGTCGCCGCGCTCGGTCGTCGCCGCGAAGGCCGTACCGAGGGCGACGAGTAGCGGCGCCTGTACAACGCCGAGCCGGTAGTCGCGCCAACAGGTCTCGAGGTCGTAGTCGCCGACGTCGTAACCCAGCAGCGCCTCGTGGTACCGCGCGACGAGATCCCTCTCGATCTCGGCTCGTACCTCTGGCAGCAGGCTTGTCGCGGTGAAGTATGCGAGGTCGCGGCCGGGTAGGCCGATGCCCACGGTCTGCCAGTCGACCACGGTGATGCGGGTCCGGTCCGGGTCGAACAACATGTTGTCGAGCCGGTAGTCGCCGTGCATCAACGCGTAGCGCTTCGGCTCGGCCCGCAGCCAAGGGGTCACCGAACCCATTGCGGCGACCAGAGTTTCCTGGTCGTCCGCGCTGATCTTCGCACCGAGCCGGTCGATCACGATGTCGGCGGCCATCTTCGACACGTCGCCGAGCCCTTTGGCCGCATCATCGTCGCCGGGTTTCGGCATCACGATCGCCGACAGGTCCATCCACTGGGAGTCACACCAGCTCGGGCCGTGTAAGCCGGCGAGCGCTTCCACCGCGAGCCGCGCCTCGGCCGGCGCACATCCTGCGATCTGGTCACCCTGAACCGCGGGTGCCATATCGCCGAGCAGCAGGACGACGTCGGCTCCGTCGGCGGAGATCTCGCAGTAGAAGTTCTGCGGCACCGGAATTCGCATCTTGTCCGCGATGCGCGAGTAGAACTCGACTTCCGACCGGTATCCGAGGGCGACCCGTTCGCGCACCTCGTCGTCTTGCGCAGACAGCTTGACCGCGAACGACTTCGGCAGATCCGGCCGGTCGGCCGCGTACGTCGCGACGACCCGGTAGGTCGCGCCGGTCTGCCCGGTGCCGATCGCAACGACCTCGACGTCGCGCACGTCGGTGCCCAACACCGAACCGAGCCAGGCCGCCGTTACATCCTCGGGTCCGCGCGGAATGCCCATGGTCACGCGCCGGACGTTAGCACTGCCCTCACGAGGTGGGGTAGCGCCGCGGCGTGAACACCCGATCGTCGTACCACTGCGTCTGAGAGGAGCCGACGATCAGCAGGCACCGCATGTCGACGTCGGCCGGATCCAGATCCGCGAGCCGCACGATCTTGATGTCTTCGTCCGGACCCGACACGTCGCGGCCGACCACCACCGGGGTGCCGGGATCGCGGTGCTCGAGCAGCAGGTCGCGCATCGCGCCGACCTGCCAGGTGCGGCTCTTCGACGCGGGGTTGTAGATCGCCAGCACGAGGTCTGCCTCGGCGGCGGCGGTCAGCCGCGCGACGATCACGTCCCAGGGTTTGAGCCGGTCGGACAGCGAGATCACGGCGTAGTCGTGGCCGAGCGGCGCCCCGACCCGGCTCGCGACCGCTTGCGCTGCGGTCATCGCCGGGATGACGCGCACCTGGACCCCGGGCCACTGCTTGGCCTCCTCGAGCACCGCGGTCGCCATCGCGAAGACACCGGGGTCACCGGAGGACACCACGGCAACCGCGCCGCCCTGTTCGGCCAGCGTGCAGGCCAGCCGGGCGCGGGCCGGTTCGTCGGTGTTGTCGCTGGGATGCCTGCGTTGCCCGCCGCGTGCGCCGACTCGGTCGAGGTAGGGGCCGTAGCCGATCAGATCGGTGGCCGCGGCGAGCTCGCGGCGGCTCTGCGGTGTCATCCACTCGGTGTGGCCTGGACCGAGGCCCACCACCGCCACGCTGCCGTTGGCAGTCTCGCGGCGCGGTGTGCCGGGAAGCATCGCCAGCGAGAAGTAGGGCACCGACGACTCGTCGACCTCACCTGCGGGCAGGACCCGCTCACGCGGGGTGCTGGCGCGTTCGACGTAAAACGCGTCGTCCAGCCGCCCCGCTGACGAAAGCGCCTTGCGGACAACCGGATACGAGCGACCCAACTTCATCACCACGGCCGCGTCGGTGTCGGCGAGGCGGCGCTCGAGTTCTTCGACCGGCAGCGTGCCGGGAAGTATGGTCAGCACCTGGTCGCCCTCGACGAGGGGCGTCCCGGTCGCCGCGGACGCCGCGCTCACCGACGTCACGCCCGGAACGATCACCGCGTTGAAGCGCTGCGTCAGCCGCGTGTGCATGTGCATGTAGGAGCTGTAGAACAGCGGATCGCCCTCGGCCAGCAGCGCGACGTCGCGGCCGGCCTCGAGATGCGCGGCGATGCGTTCGGCGGCCTCGCGGTAGAAGTCCTCGATAGCGCCCGCGTAGCCGCCCGGATGATCGGTGGTCTCGGTGGTGACCGGATAAACCAGGTGTTCCTCCACCTGCCCGTCGCGCAGATACGGCTCGGCGATGCTGCGCGCGATGCTCTTGCCGTGGCGTGCGCTGTGGTAGGCGACGACGTCGGCCTCGCCGATCACCCGCGCCGCCTTGACCGTCACCAGTTCGGGGTCACCGGGTCCCAGCCCGACGCCCCACAGGGTTCCCTGCTTGCTCATTCGCGCTCGTTGGCAATCGCGTTCACGGCCGCGGCGGCCATTGCGCTTCCGCCGCGACGACCCGTCACGACGAGATAGGCCATTCCGCGCGGCCGTTCGATCAGTTCCTGCTTGGACTGGGCCGAGCCGACGAAGCCGACCGGACCGCCCAGCACCGCGGCGGGGGTCGGGGCACCGTTGTCGACAAGTTCGAGCAGCCGGAACAGCGCGGTCGGCGCGTTGCCGATCGCCAGCACCGCTCCGCCCAGGCGGTCGGCCCATACGTCCACAGCCGCGGCCGAGCGGGTCGAGCCGAGGCGGCCTGCCAGGTCGGCGGCCCGTTCGTCGGCGACCAGGGACACCACCTCGTTGTCCGCCGGCAGCCGGGACCGGGTGATGCCCGAGGCGACCATCGACGAGTCGCACAGCACCGGGGCGCCTGCGGCCAGCGCCGCGTGCGTCCTGGCGACGACGTCGTCGGTGTAGGCGATGTGCTCGGTGACGTCGACCTGCCCGCACGTGTGGATCAACCGCACCACGACGCGAGCCACGTCATCGGGGAACCGGGCCAGATCCGCCTCCGCGCGGATCGTCGCGAACGACTGCCGGTAGATCTCCGCGGCGTCGCGGATGTAGTCGAGCACGTGCTCACCCTACGGGTGCGCGACGCACGTATCCGTTCCCGGTTGCCACCCACACCTCGGCGGACGGCGGGCTACCGCACGCGCGGTCGCAACCCACGAAGTGCCGGTGGCCGTCGGCCGGATCCTCAAGCGCCGCGGCGGCGTCCGCCCGCACGTCAGCGGCGGAGTGCGCGCAGCCGGGCCGCCCGGTGCACGCGCTGACCGACAGCCACGGCGAATTCGCGTCGAACACCAACCCGAGCGGGGCGAGGACGCGCAGCGCCACGTCGGCGACCCCCTCCTCGAGGTCGAAGACCAGCACCGAACGCCACGGCGTGACGGCCATGGGTGCCTCGATCGCGGCGAGGAATTCGGCGGTGCGCGCCTGCAGCACGCCCAGCGGCACGGCGGCGGCCAGAGTCACCCTGCCATCGTTCTGCTCGATCCAGCCGACCGGTGGGCGGGTGATCGGTTCCCACGTTCTTCCGGGCTGCGCAGTGGCCACCAGATCGCCCAAGACCGATGCTGCGTCATCGAGTTCGCTTATGCGCCAGGCTGTTCCGCGACATTCGGCAAATCGGTTCGCGACGCCGACAAGCGTCGCAACCGCGTCAGTCATGGCCACGCGCACGCCGGTGTCCCGGCCGGCGAGCAGCAGGGCCGCGGATTCGTCGACGACGTGGAGACCCACATCTGCGGCCAGGCCGGAGATGTCGCCGCGGCCGTCGTCGATTCCGAACAGAAACCTGCCCGGCAGGGTCGCCAGCGAGGGCTCGGAGCGGATCGCGACGTCGAGATCGGTCACGAGGGCGTGGACGTCGGGATACGGGCCGACGCGCCCGGACAGCGGCGAGGCGACGATGTTGCGGACCCGCTCGTGCGTCGTCGAGGGCAGCAGGCCGGCTCCGGCGATCGCGTCGGCGAGCGCCTGGGTGGCCTCGGCCCCGTCGATGCCGCGGATCTGGATGTTGCCGCGGGAGGTGAGCTCCATTGCGGGCGAACCCCATGTGGTGGCCGCCTGCGCGAGCGCCGCGAGGTGGGCGGCGGTGAGCATGCCGCCGGGCAGCCGGACTCGGGCCAGGCCGCCGTCTGCGGCCTGGTGCACCTGCAGCGCGCCGGGGCAGGCGTCCTGGTCACGGGTACGGGCCACCAATTCACCGTACGCCCGCGTTGCTGGCGCCACCCAACGCGGTGACAGGCGACCGGTTTCGCCTGCACGCGCCTCTCACCTGCGTATTTCGTGAGTGTTAACCACAAACACAGGTAGCGCGGTACGCACGTGCGAATGCCCGGCGCCTGCGCTGACCCCGGTGATCAACGCGCCGACGCTGATCACCGAACAGCAGGTGCGTGTCTTTACCGCGGCTGCGGTGGCGCTGCCGTCGGCGAGGAGTCCTCACTGGACCGGCGCGATCGTGTCTGCGTTGTGCGGGATCGGCGTCTGGATGGTCGCCGCCGCGAAGCCCCCCGCGCCGCGGCCTCATCCGAAACGGCGGGTGTACCTCGAGAACGCGTTGATGTCGCGCGAGAAGGACCGGCTGTGACTCAAGGACTCAACTGGCCAGCGGAACGGGGCTGACCACATCGGAATAACGCGACGCGTCACCGACGACGGCGCGGCTGCGCTGACCGTAGACGTCCACCGGGATGTCACCTGCGAGGGTGATGCGATTGAGCCTTCGGTACTGGTCGTCGTAATCGGCCACCGCATAATGTTGAGTGGCACGATTGTCCCATATTGCCAAGTCGCCCAGCTGCCAATTCCACCGAACGGTGTTCTCCAGCTTGGTGACTCGTGTTTGCAGGAGGTTGAACAGCGTGGCCGACTCGCTAGGGTCCAGCCCGACGAACTTCTTGACGAAGTGGCCGAGCAACAGCACGCGCCTGCCGGTCTCGGGATGCACGCGAACGACGGGATGCTCGGTCTCGTAGCGGTCGGAGACGAATTCCTGACGGTAGGCCCGTTGTTCGTCGGTCGGCGCCCGGTTGGGTTCGTCGTGCAGGCCGACGTAGTCGTACTGATTCGTGTGCACCGCCCACAGATTTTCAGTCAAAGCCTTGAGCGGAGCGGGAAGCCGGTCGTAGGCGGCTTCTGTCGACGCCCAGGTGGTGGTGCCGCCGTACGGCGGCAGGGTAACCGCGCGCAGTAGCGAGGCTTTGGGGATCCGGTCGACGAATGTGACGTCGGTGTGCCAACTGTTGGCTTTGTCGAAGCGAGAGTCGATGGGCAACAGGCGCTCACCGCGCGATGTCACCGTCGGGTGGGCCGTCGTGGGAGTGCCCAGGAGGCGGGCCACCGCCAACTGTCCGGCATCGTCGAGGTCGTGCTGCTCGCGGAAGAAGATCACCTTGTGTTCGAGCAGGGCCGCATTGATGGCCCGCGCGGTTGCCGACTCGATGCCTGCGGCGAGGTCCACACCCTCGATGCGGGCGCCGATGTGGGCGCCGAGCTTGATCACCTGCATTCTCGACACGATGGCCATTCGCGCCCGCCCGGACAAGTTTTTCACTCAGCACGAATCGAAGTCGAAAAGGGTTTCGATGCGATCATGATCGGGTAGAAAGGCGCAGTGCGCGCGCTGTGGGAGTACATCACCGCCCACCATTCGCAGTTGCTTTTCGACTCCTACCAACACGTCAGCGCGGTTGTGCAAAGCGTGCTCATAGCCACGCTCGTCGGAGTCGCCATCGGGGTCGCGACCTACCGTAATCCGCTGGCTTCGAACCTCGCGACGGCGACGTCAAGCGTGATCCTCACCGTGCCGGCGTTCGCGCTTCTGGGCCTGCTCATTCCGATGTTCGGACTGGGCGTGCTGCCCAGCGTCGCGGCCCTGGTGCTCTATTCTCTGCTGCCGATCATCCGCAACACCATCGTCGGGCTCAACGCGCTTGACCCCGCGCTCACCGATGCGGCACGAGGAATCGGGATGAGCCGGCTGGACACCCTGGCCAGGGTCGAGCTGCGCCTGGTATGGCCGTCGATCCTGTCGGCGATGCGCATCAGTACACAGATGTCGATGGGCGTGCTCGCGATCGCCGCCTACGTCAAGGGTCCCGGCCTGGGCAACCTCATCTTCGCGGGTCTGGCGCGGGTCGGCAGTCCCACGGCGATCCCCATGGCGCTCACCGGAACGCTGCTGATCGTCGTCCTCGCTCTTGCGCTCGACGCCGCGCTGGTGCTCGTCGGCCGGCTTACCACATCGAAAGGCATTCGATGACAACGCAATCGGCAACATCGGAGACGGACGCGCAGGGCAACACCGGCGTGCGCATCGTCCTCGACGGAGTGTCCAAGGTGTACCCCGGGTCGGACCGTCCCGCGGTCGACAACGTGTCGCTCGATATTCCGGCCGGTGAGATCGTGGTGTTCGTCGGGCCGTCGGGCTGCGGCAAGACCACGATGATGCGCATGATCAACCGGCTTTCGGAGCCGACGTCGGGCCGCATCCTGATCGGCGACGACGATGCGTTGTCGATAAAGCCCACAGAGTTGCGCCGGTCCATCGGATACTCCATCCAGCAAGCAGGCCTGTTCCCGCACATGACAATCCGGCAGAACATCGGCCTCGTTCCCGGACTGCTGCGGTGGGACCGCAAGCGCACCGCCGATCGGGTCGATGAATTGCTCGACCTCGTCGGCCTCGAGCCGACACAGTATGCCGACCGGTATCCGCGCCAGTTGTCCGGCGGGCAGCAGCAGCGCGTTGGCGTGGCCCGTGCTCTGGCCGCCGACCCGCCGGTGCTGTTGATGGACGAACCGTTCGGTGCGGTCGACCCGATCACCCGCAGCACCCTGCAGGACGAACTGTTGCGACTGCAGACCGAACTGCGCAAGACCATCGTGTTCGTCACCCACGACTTCGGTGAGGCGGTCAAGCTGGGCGACCGGATCACCGTCCTCGGTCAGCAATCCAAGGTGCTGCAGTACGACACTCCGCAGAACATCCTCGCCAACCCCGCCGACGACATCGTCGCGGGGTTCGTCGGTTCCGGCGCGTCGTTACAGCAACTCGGGCTGATGCGGATCAAAGACGTGACATTGCAGTCACATCCGTCGGTGCATCGTGACGACTCCGTCGAGCAGGTGCGAAACGTGTTGGCCGGCAGCGAGTTCGATTGGGCTGTCGTGCTCGACGACCGGGACCGCCCGGTGAGCTGGGTACGTGAGAGCAGGCTCGCGCACGCGACGGCTCTGGCTGACGCGACCGAGTCGCTCGGCGTGGTGAGCACGCAGTCCACCCTCGAGGACGCGCTCGAGGCGATTTTGGCCGAGCAGCACGCCTCGGCGGTGGTGACCGGCTCGGGCAGCCGGTACGAGGGTGTGGTCACCTTGGACACGTTGATTGAAACCATCACCAAGCTGCGGGCGGACGCGAGCGCGGCGGCGGCGCAAGGGCAACCGTGACGACAGCCGCCGATACCGTCCGCGCGACGCCGGGAGAGCGTAGCCGGCTGTTCGTGCAACCCGTGCTGGTGCTGATCGTCGCCGCCGCGGTGTTGTTCTGGGCGTTCAACCGTGACTTGACTGCGACCCAGAAGGAGAACATCAACGTCGCGAACGTCGCCACATTGATATGGCAGCATCTTCTGATCACCTTCGCCGTCACCGCCATCGTACTGGCGATCGGTGTGCCGCTCGGTGTTCTGGTCACCCGTCCGGGCGCAAAGGCGTTGCGGCCGTTGTTTGTTGGTATCGCCAACGTGGGGCAGGCGGCGCCCGCGATCGGTCTGCTGGTGCTGCTGTTCCTTCTGACGGCCAAGACGGGTTTCTGGATAGGCGTGCTGCCGATCGCGCTTTACTCCCTGCTACCCGTCCTGGCGAGCACGATCCTCGGCATCACACAGGTCGACCGGTCGCTGATCGACGCCGGTCTCGGCCAGGGCATGTCGCGGCAGGCACTGCTCGCGCGGGTCGAACTGCCGCTGGCGGTGCCGTACATCCTTGCCGGCCTGCGCACGTCACTGGTGCTCGCGGTCGGAACGGCGACGCTGTCGTTCTTGGTGAACGCCGGCGGACTCGGCATCCTCATCGACACCGGCTACAAGCTGCAGGACAACGTGACGCTGATTCTGGGCAGTGTGCTCGCCGTGTGCCTGGCTCTGCTGGTCGACTGGTTCGGCGGTCTCGCCGAACACTTCCTGAACCCCAAGGGGCTCCGATGATTCGGCGCAAGATCGCGGCGCTGTCCGCCGCGTGCACCCTGCTTCTCACCGGCTGCGGGCTCGGGGCCGGCGGCGCCATGCCGTTCATGGTCGGGCCCGGATCGATCACCCCCAACCGGGCGCTGGAAGGCGTGAAGATCACGGTGGGCTCCAAGGAGTACACCGAGCAGGTGATCATGGGCTACATCCTGGAATACACGCTGGCCGCGGCCGGCGCGGACGTCCGCGATCTCACCGGCATCGTCGGCTCCCGCAGCACCAGGGAAGCGCAGTTGCGGGGCCAGGTCGACGTCGCCTACGAATTCACCGGCAACGCGTGGATCAACTACCTCGGCCACGAGAAGCCGATACCCGACGCCAGGACGCAGTACGAGGCCGTTCGCGACGAAGACTTGAAACGCAACGACATGGTCTGGCTGAACCCCGGTCCGATGGACGACACCTACGCGCTCGCCGCCAGTCGGCAGACCATCGCGCGCACCCGAGTCGAGAACCTCTCGCAGTACGCCGATCTGGTCAAGCGCAATCCCGCTGCGGCCAAGACCTGTGTGGACACCGAGTTCCGCGCGCGCCAAGACGGTTACCCCGGGATGGCGGCCGCGTACGGATTCGACCCCGGGCGGGCGCAGACCCCCGTGCTGCAGGTCGGCATCATCTATCAGGCCACCGCCGACGGGTCGCAATGCGACTTCGGCGAGGTGTTCACCACCGACGGCAGAATCGCTGCGCTGGACCTCGTCGTGCTCACCGACGACAAGCAGTTCTTCGCCCACTACAACCCATCGGTCACCATGAAGCGCGAGTTCTTCGAAGCGCATCCGCAGATCGCCGACGTCACCGCGCCAGTAACTGCCGCACTGACCAACGACGCCATCATGCAGATGAACAAGCAGGTCGACGTCGAGGGTAAGGACCCCGCCGTCGTGGCCCGCGACTGGATGGTGGCCAGGGGTTTCGTCACGGCCCAATAGCTTGTTAGTGACGGTCGTCACACTGCGGTAGGTAGTGATCCGTGCCACACAAGTTGCGCTTTTCCGGTTGGTTCCGTCGTACGTTCGCCCTACTACACGCGTGTGTAGTAAGCGGAAATCACGAGAGGAACAACGATGTTCGAACTGGTTTTCTTCGGCGTCCTGCTGGCCGTGCTGATCGGCGCGCTCGGCCTGCCCTACGGCGAGACCACCCACGGTCGCTGGAACAGGCGCTAGCCGAGGCTCGGCCGATAGGTGCCGAAGCTCCAGACGTTGCCGTGCGGGTCGCGGGCCGCGAACTCCCGCGAGCCGTAGTCCTGGTCGGTCAGCCCCATGACGATTGCGGCGCCCGCCGCGACGGCCCGTTCATGTAGGGCGTCCGGATCGTCGACCGAGACATAGACCACCACCGGGCCGGGCAACGCGAAGGGGCTGTCGGTGCAGTCGGCGTCGTCGACCATTACGAGCCCATGGCCGATTCTCACCTCGGCGTGCTTCAGCGGCTGGTCCGGTTCCGGAGGAACGACCAAGGTGGCGACCGCCCCGAAAGCGCGCTCGAGCCATCCGATCGCGCCGCGTGGATCGCGGAAGGGGACGATCGGGACCGCCCCGTTGATTGTCAGTGTTTCGCTCATGGGCACGACGCTAGGTCGACGGTGCGCCCGCGTCTTGGACGGAATTTACTGTTTGCGCGCGCAACTCGGTCGGTGTGATGTCGGCGAGTCCACGTACTTCGCGGGCCAGATGAGCCTGGTCGAAGTAGCCGCACGCGGTTGCCGCTCCGGCCCAATCGGCCGCGGGATTCGCCGTGAGCAGATCCGTCAGTCGCTCGAAGCGCACGATGCGCGCAACCAGCTTCGGCGCCAGTCCCACCGCATCGCGGTAGCGCGCGATCAGGCGTCGATGGCTCCAGCCCAGTTCACCGGCGAGATGTCCGATCGTCGTCGCGCCGCCGCTGGCCGTGATGCGGCGCAGTGACCACGCCACGCCCGGATCGACCGGTGAAGCCTCGGCGAGCCGGGCCCGGAGCGCGCTGTCTACCAGGGCGAATCTGGTCGGCCAATCGGACGTCTCACCGACCCGCTGCACCAGGTCGCGGCCGAACCGGCCGAGCACGTCATCGATCGGCACTGACTGATTGGCCAGCTCGCTCATCGGTATCCCGATCAATTGTCGGGCGCCCAGCGGTGTCAGGTCGACCTGCAGGCAGCGCGCTGTTCCGCCATGACCCACCAGAACCGGTCCGTCGGTGACGCCGGCCACGAAGGACCCCAGGTTCAGGGGCGCTGCGTGCTGACGATGCGAAACCGACCAGCCGGTCTCGAGGTCGATGATGATCGGCACGACCGTGGTGGGCAGTTCACGGAACTGGATCGGTCCGGCGGCCCGTTCCTCGTATCCCTCATAGCGCACGGCCACGCCACGCAGCGACGCGTGGGGGCTGGCGCTGGCGAAGGTGGCGCTCACCCCTTCAACGCTAGTCCTCGGTCCACCAGCGGCGTGCGGTAGGAATGGTGAGTGCCAGAACCCACCGTCCTGCTGTTATCAACGTCCGACACGGACTTGATCACGGCCCGTTCGAGCGGCGCCGGCTATCGGTGGGCCAACCCGTCGCGGTTGGTCGACGGCGAGCTCGAGGAGCTGGTCGACGGCGCCGACGTGGCGGTCGTCCGGATTCTCGGCGGCTACCGCGCGTGGCAGGAGGGCATCGACGCGGTGACGGGCAGCGGTGTGCCGACCGTCGTCGTCAGCGGTGAGCAGGCGCCCGACGCGGAACTGATGGGCCAGTCGACGACGCCTGCGGGGGTGGCCCTGCAGGCGCACGTCTATTTGGCCCAGGGCGGGGTGGCGAACCTGCGGCAGCTGCACGCGTTCCTGTCCGACACGCTGCTGATGACCGGTTTCGGCTTCGCCGAGCCGGCAGCGACGCCGACCTGGGGTCACCTCGAGCGGACGTCGACGAACGACGAGGGCCCCACCGTTGCGGTGCTCTATTACCGCGCCCAGCACCTCGCAGGCAACACGGCCTACGTCGAGGCATTGTGCGACGCGATCGAGGCCGCGGGTGGCCGTGCGCTGCCGGTGTTCTGCGCGTCGCTGCGCACCGCGGACGCCGACCTGCTCGAGCTGCTCGGCACCGCCGACGCGATGGTGACCACCGTGCTGGCCGCGGGTGGGGCCGTACCGGCGACCGTGACCGCGGGCGGAGACGACGACAACTGGAACGTTGCACACCTTGCCGCGCTGGACATTCCGATCCTGCAGGGCCTCTGCCTGACCAGCTCGCGATCGCAGTGGCACGACAACGACGACGGCATGTCGCCGCTCGATGTCGCGACTCAGGTCGCCGTGCCGGAGTTCGACGGCCGGATCATCACCGTCCCGTTCTCGTTCAAGGAGATCGACGACGAGGGCCTGATCTCCTATGTGGCCGACCCGGAACGGTGCGCGCGCGTGGCCGGACTGGCGGTTCGGCACGCGCGACTGCGGGCCGTTGCGCCGGAGCACAAGCGAGTTGCCCTGATCTTCTCGGCGTATCCGACCAAGCATGCGCGCATCGGCAACGCCGTCGGTCTCGACACCCCGGCCAGCGCCGTCACCCTGCTACGGGCCATGCGCCGGGCCGGCTACGAGGTCGGCGACGTCGCGGGACTGGACTCCGGCGACTTGGACCGAATCATCGCCTCCGGCGATGGGGACGCGCTGATCCACGCGCTGATCGAGCGCGGCGGTCAGGATCCCGACTGGCTCACCGAGGGTCAGCTGCAAGGCAATCCGATCCGGGTCTCCGCCAAGGACTACCGCGACTGGTTCGCCACGCTGCCGACCGAGCTCACCGATGGGATCGTCGAGCACTGGGGCCCGCCGCCGGGCGAGGTGTTCGTCGACCGGAGTAACGACCCCGAGGGCGAGATCGTCATCGCCGCCATGCAGGCGGGCAACCTCGTGCTGATGGTGCAGCCGCCGCGGGGATTCGGCGAGAACCCGGTGGCCATCTATCACGACCCGGATTTGCCGCCCAGTCACCACTACCTGGCTGCCTACCGCTGGATCGACCACAGCTTTGGTGCGGACGCGATCGTGCACCTGGGCAAACACGGCAACCTGGAATGGCTGCCGGGCAAGACGCTCGGCATGTCGGCGGCATGCGGCACCGACGCCGCATTGGGTGATCTGCCATTGATCTATCCGTTCCTGGTCAATGATCCGGGCGAGGGCACGCAAGCCAAGAGGCGCGCGCACGCGGTGCTCGTCGACCACCTCATCCCGCCCATGGCGCGCGCCGAAAGTTACGGCGACATCGCGCGGTTGGAGCAACTTCTCGACGAGCACGCCAACATCGCGGCGCTCGACCCAGGCAAGCTGCCCGCCATCCGCCAGCAGATCTGGACGCTGATGCGGGCGGCGAAGATGGATCACGATCTCGGTCTGGAGGACCGGCCCGACGAGGATTCGTTCGACGACATGCTGCTGCACGTGGACGGCTGGCTGTGCGAGATCAAGGACGTCCAGATCCGCGACGGCTTGCATGTGCTCGGCGAGACGCCAAGCGGCGAAGCGGAACTGGACCTGGTGCTGGCGATCTTGCGCGCACGCCAGCTGTTCGGTGGCGAGGCAACGGTGCCCGGGCTGCGGCAGGCGCTCGGACTCGCCGAGGACGGGACCGACGACCGCTCGGCCGTCGACGCCGCCGAGGCGCAAGCCCGCGAACTCGTTGCCACACTGCAGAAGTCCGGGTGGGACGCCACGGTCGTCGAGACGTTGACCGACAACGCCGATGTCGCCGCGATCCTGAATTTCGCTGCGACCGAAGTGGTGCCGCGACTGGCAGGCACCGCTGACGAGGTGCCCGCGATCCTGCGTGCGTTGGACGGTCGGTTCATCCCCGCCGGGCCGTCGGGGTCGCCGCTGCGGGGCTTGGTCAACGTCTTGCCCACGGGCCGCAACTTCTACTCCGTCGACCCGAAGGCGGTCCCCTCACGGTTGGCGTGGGAAACCGGTGTCGCCATGGCGGACTCACTGCTGGAGCGCTACCGCACCGACTACGGTCGGTGGCCGCAATCGGTGGGTCTTTCGGTATGGGGGACCTCGGCCATGCGCACCGCGGGCGACGACATCGCCGAAGTGCTTGCGCTGCTGGGTGTCCGGCCGGTGTGGGACGACGCGTCGCGACGCGTCGTGAACCTGGAGCCGATTTCTCTGGCCGAACTCGGCCGCCCGCGCATCGACGTCACGGTGCGCATCTCCGGCTTTTTCCGCGACGCCTTCCCGCACGTGGTCACCATGCTCGACGATGCGGTGCAACTTGTCGCGGCGCTCGACGAGCCGGCCGAGGACAACTATGTGCGCGCGCACGCGCAGGCCGACGTCGCCGAGCATGGAGACCAACGTCGTTCCACCACAAGAATCTTCGGATCCAAGCCGGGAACCTACGGTGCCGGCCTGCTTCAGCTGATCGACAGCCGCAAATGGCGAGACGATGCCGATCTCGCGCAGGTATATACCGCATGGGGCGGGTTTGCCTACGGCCGCGGCCTCGACGGGACGCCCGCAGCCGACGACATGAACCGCCAGTACCGCCGGATTGCGGTTGCAGCCAAGAACACCGACACCCGCGAGCACGACATCGCCGACTCCGACGACTACTTCCAGTACCACGGCGGCATGGTGGCCACGGTGCGTGCGCTCACCGGACAGTCACCGGCCGCCTATATCGGGGACAACACCCGTCCCGACGCCGTGCGAACCCGCACGCTGTCGGAGGAGACCACCCGGGTGTTCCGCGCCCGCGTGGTCAACCCGCGGTGGATGACGGCGATGCGGCGGCACGGCTACAAGGGCGCGTTCGAGATGGCCGCCACGGTCGATTATCTGTTCGGCTACGACGCGACCGCCGGTGTGATGGCCGATTGGATGTACGAGCGGCTGAGCCAGGAGTACGTGCTCGACGACGAGAATCGCAAGTTCA
This sequence comes from Mycobacterium deserti, assembly GCF_025345615.1. GTDB lineage: Bacteria > Actinomycetota > Actinomycetes > Mycobacteriales > Mycobacteriaceae > Mycobacterium > Mycobacterium deserti. The sequence goes on along the minus strand of NZ_JAODWD010000004.1, from coordinate 76,099 downwards.
TGGCCGAATCGAATCCGTGGGCGCTGCACGGCATGGCCGAACGCCTGCTGGAGGCCGCAGGTCGCGGCATGTGGGCGCAGCCCGAGCAGGCCACGCTCGACGGGCTTCGCCAGGTTCTGCTGGAGACGGAGGGCGACCTCGAAGGCTAAGTTGGTGTCGTGCCTGCCACCTTTGCCGACGTCGCGAAGTCCGAGTACATCCTGTTGACCACGTTCACGAAGGACGGCCGAGCCAAGCCGACCGCGATCTGGGCGGCGGCCGACGGTGACGGCCTGGTGGCCATCACGCAGGAGAAGTCCTGGAAGGTCAAGCGCATCCGCAACACCGCGCGGGTCACCATCGCCCCGTGTGACCGCAGGGGCAACCCGAAGGGCGAGGCCGTCGACGCGGTCGCCACGATCCTCGACAAGTCGGCCAACGGCGCCACCTACGACGCGATCGGCAAGCGCTATGGACTACTGGGCAAGACGTTCAACTTCTTCTCCAAACTGCGCGGCGGTATGGACAACAACGTGACCATCGAACTCAAGGCGGTGTGACATGGCCGCCACCTTCAAAGACGTCTACGGCGAGAAGTACCTACTGCTCACGACCTTCACCAAAGACGGACGGCCGAAGCCGACGCCGGTGTGGGGCGTCCCCGACGGTGACAAGCTGGTCATCATCACCGACGACGGATCGTGGAAGACCAAGCGCATCAACAACACACCGCGGGTGACGATCCAGAAGTGCGGCGTGCTGGGCAAGCCGAAGGGCGAACCGGTGGAGGCCATGGCCCGCAATCTGCCGAAGTCCGAAACCCGCCGCGTCTTCGACATGGTGACCAAACGCTACTGGTGGCATGCGTGGTGGTGGGTTCCGCAGTCGATCATCCGCGGTGGCATCGACAAGGTGCACAGTGCGATCGAGGTGACCGCCCCGTCTTAACTCGCCAGATGCTCGGCGAAGAAGGCGAACACCCGCCGGTAGGCGTCGTCGGTCGCGGCGTCGTTGTAGCCGAACCCGGTGATCCTCAGCAGTGGCTGAGCGGGCAGCTTGTTCGCGAAGCTGTGGCCCGCGTCGGGATAGGTCTTGATGTCGGCCGGAATGCCCTTCTCGTCGACGACTGACTGCAGACGCGGAGGTGCGCCCCTGCCGATCGGGTCTTTACGGCCGAAGCTCGCCACGATTGGGCAGGCGCCGTCCAGGGTGGCGGCGAGGTCGCGGGGCAGCGGTGTGCCGTAGAACGGAGCCGACGCGCCGAAACCTTTGGACGCCATGACCAAGGCGAACTGGCCGCCCATGCAGAACCCGACGATCCCGACCGACCCGGTGCACTCGGCCATGTTCTGCACGTGGTCGCGGGCGGCAAGGATGTCGTCCAGAGCCTGCCCACGCTGGGCGAGCAGATCGCGGAAGATCCCACGAATGCAGCGCACCCGGCCACCGCGTGAATAGAGGTTCGGGCTGATGGCGACGAAACCCGCCGCGGCGATGCGCGCCGAGGTCGCCTCCCTGTCGGGGGCGTAACCGATCGCATCGTGGATCACCACCACACCCGGCCAGGGTCCGTCGCCGTCAGGCACGCTGAGCAGTGCGTCAATCTGACCGCCGGGCGCATCGATCTTGACTGTCGTCACGGGTGTCAATCTACGGAACCATGACGGCCTCTTCAGACGTTGCACCCACATGGCAATGCGGCTGTTTGTCCTCTATGTGATCGTCGAACTGGCGGTCATCCTGGCGCTGGTCTCGACCATCGGGCTCGGATGGACCCTTCTCCTGGTCGCCGGCGTCTTCGCGGTCGGCATCGCCTTGGCCGGATCGCAGATCAAACGCCACATTCGCCGGCTGCGGGCCGGGTTGAACGCGGCGACCGTGCAGGGCGCGGCGACCGACAGCGTGCTGGTCGCGCTCGGGACGGTCCTGGTGTTCATCCCCGGCTTGGCCAGCTCCGTGCTGGGTGCGCTGCTGCTGCTGCCGCCCACCCGCGCGGTCGCCCGGCCCGTGGTCACGGCGATGGCGGCGCGCCGAGCCCCGCTGATCACCGTCGCCGGGGTAGCGGCCCAGCGTGCCAGACGCGGTGACTACATTGACGGCGAAGTCGTCGACGTCTCCGGCGCCGAGTCGCAGGCCTTGGAGCGACCCGACCGCCCACGCGAGGAGCACAACAGGGAGCAGTGACCACCCTTCTGCTCAACGGGCGTGTGCACAGCCCGGCCATGCCCGACGCCACTGCGATGGCGGTGCGCGACGGTGTGGTGGCCTGGCTCGGTAGCGACTCCGTCGGACGGCAACAGTTTCCGGACGCCGAGGTCGTCGACCTCGGCAACGCCTTCGTCGCGCCCGCCTTCATCGACAGCCATGTGCATCTCACCGCGACGGGATTGACGACCGATGGCCTCGACCTGCGGACGGCCACCTCGCTGCGGCACTGCCTGCAACTCATCGACGACTACGCCCGCGCGCACCCCGCCGGTCCGATCTGGGGCCACGGCTGGGACGAGTCGAACTGGCCGGAGCGCGTCGCGCCGAGCACCGACGACGTCGACGGCGTCGTCGGAGCCCGGCCGGTATACCTGAGCCGCGTGGACGTCCACTCGGCGGCAGCGTCGACGGGGTTACGTCATATGGTTGCAGATCTTGCTGCCGCACAAGGGTTTTCCCTGCAAGAGCCGTTGACCAGCGATGCGCACCACCTCGTTCGCGCGGCGGCTCGTGAGCGCTTGACTCCCGCGCAGCGCCGGTCGGCCAGGCTGGCCGCGCTCGACGCGGCGGCGGCGCACGGCATCGTGGCCGTGTGTGAATGCGGGGGCCCGGCCATCGGGGGTCTCGACGACTGGGACGAGATCCGCCGCATCGAACACGGCGTCGAGATCATCGGCTACTGGGGTGAGCAGGTCGCAAGTGCGCAGCAGGCGCGCGCGCTGATCGAGCGCACCGGCGCGCGCGGGCTGGCTGGCGACTTGTTCGTCGACGGAGCGATCGGATCACGCACGGCGTCGCTGCACGAGCCCTACCTCGACGCACCCGACTGCCGCGGCAACACCTATCTCGACGATGAGGCGATCTCCGCTCACCTGCACGCCTGTACCGAGGCGGGGATTCCGGCCGGATTTCATGTGATCGGGGACGCGGCCGTCGGGGCGGTGGTCGACGCGCTCGAGGCCGTGGTGCAGCGGTTCGGTGCGCCTGCGGTGGCCCGTTGCGGACACCGCCTCGAGCACCTCGAGATGATCACCGAGGAGCAGGCGGGCCGACTCGGACAGTGGGGCGTGTTCGCCAGCATGCAACCGAACTTCGACGCGCTCTGGGGCGGTGCGTCCGGCATGTACGCCCGGCGTCTCGGCGCCGAACGGGCCGCGGCGATGAATCCGTTCGCGCTGTTAGCATCCCATGGCGTGCCCATCGCCTTCGGCTCCGACAGCCCCGTCACCAGCATGAATCCCTGGTCGACCGTGCGCGCGGCCACCCGTCACCAGACCCCGGGCAGTGCGCTGTCGGCCCGGGCGGCGTTCGCGGCCGCCACCCGCGGGGCCTGGCGCGCCGCCGGTGTGAACGACGGCGTGACCGGCACCCTGGTGCCCGGCGCCGCCGCCTCGTACGCCGTATGGGAGGCCGACGATCTGGAAGTGAGCGCACCCGCCGACGCGGTGCAGCGCTGGTCGACGGATCGGCGCTCGCGGGTGCCCGCGCTGCCCCGGCTCGACGGCCCGCTGCCGCGCTGCAGGCAGACCGTCCACCGAGGCGCCGTCGTCTATGGCTGAGCCCGCTGGGCCGAGCAGACGCAAAACGTCTCCGACACGCCGATTTTCGGGACAGTTTCTGTCTGCTCGCGCGAAAAAAGTCGGCGCCGGAACGATCGACCGGCTGCCCAAGCTCGGGGCGGCCGTCGCCGCGGGCATGCTGCTGTGCGTCAGCTTCCCGCCGTTCGGCTGGTGGAATCTGGCGTTCCCCGCCTTCGGAGTGTTCGCGTGGGTGTTGACCCGGGAAACCACAACGGTGGCAGGGGGTTTCGGCTACGGCTTCCTCTTCGGCGCCGCGTTCTATCTTCCGTTGCTACCGTGGGTCGGCGGCTTCGTCGGCGCGGTGCCGTGGATCGGTCTGTCGCTCGTCGAAGCGCTGTATCCCGGCCTGTTCGGCGCGCTGGCGGTGGTCGTGCGTCGGCTGCCGGGCTGGCCGCTGTGGTTCGCGGGGCTGTGGGCCGCCCTGGAATGGCTGAAATCGACCGTTCCGTTCGGCGGATTCCCCTGGGGCGTGGTGGCATACAGCCAGACCGACGGGCCCCTGCTGTCGATCGCCCACCTCGGCGGAGCGCCTCTGCTGTCCTTCGCGGTGGTGTTGACGGGGTTCAGCGCGGCCGCGCTCACCTTCGAAGTCGCGCGGCGGTGGCGTCGCGAGGCCGCCGGCGTCGGACCGTCCGCGGTGGTCGTGCCCGGATTGTGCATCAGCGCCGTGCTGCTGGCGACCGCGCTGACGTGGCCTCACATCCGCCAGTCGGGGGTCGGGGCGGGCGAAGACCGGACGATCACCGTGGCGGTCGTGCAGGGCAACGTGCCGCGCCTCGGCCTGGACTTCAACGCCCAGCGCCGCGCCGTGCTCGACAACCACGTGCGCGAGACGCTGCGCCTTGCCGAAGACGTGCGGGCCGGCAGGGCGCCGCAGCCGCTTCTGGTGATCTGGCCGGAGAATTCATCGGATATCGACCCGTTGGCGAACCCGGACGCCAATGCGCAGATCTCGAGCACCGCCGCGGCCATCAATGCGCCGATCCTGGTCGGTGGCGTGGTCGCGGCGCCGGGCTACAGCAGGGACAACCCGGTGTCGACGAACTCGGTGATCGTGTGGAACCCCAGGACCGGCCCGGCCGACCGCCACGACAAGCAGATCGTGCAGCCGTTCGGCGAGTATTTACCGTGGCGGAGCTTCTTTCGGCACTTCTCGCCGTACGCCGACCGCGCCGGCTACTTCCTGCCCGGCGACGGTAGCGGGGTGGTGCGGGCCGCCGACGTGCCCGTCGGCATCACTACCTGCTGGGAGGTGATCTTCGACCGCGCCTCACGCGAATCGGTGCGCAACGGCGCCCAGCTGCTGGCCGTACCCAGCAACAACGCCACGTTCACCGAGGCCATGAGCGAGCAGCAGCTCGCCTTCGCCAAGCTGCGCGCCGTCGAACACGACCGCTACACCATCGTCGCGGGGACAACCGGAATCAGCGCGGTCATCGCCCCAGACGGCCGTGAGCGGGTCCGCACCGGGTTCTTCGAAGCCGCCTACCTCGACACCCAGGTGCGGCTGAAGACGCAGCTCACGCCGGCCACACGGTGGGGGCCACTGATCGAGGCCCTGCTCCTCGCCGTCGGTCTGGGGTCCTTGGGGGCGGCGGTATTGCACAATGGACACTTCGCGCGTCGCCGGCGGGCGGCCACGAAAGACAGAGGAGCCACATGACGACGGGCCGGGGCCCGGGGGAGCGCCCAAGCCAGCGAACGCTGGTCATCATCCCCACCTACAACGAGCGGGAGAATCTGCCGTTGATCGTCGGGCGCGTGCACGAAGCCCAGCCCGACGTGCACATCCTGGTCGTCGACGACGGCAGCCCCGACGGCACCGGCGTGCTTGCCGACGAGCTCGCCCTGGCCGACCCGGACCGGTTGCACGTCATGCACCGCACCTCCAAGGGCGGCCTCGGTGCCGCCTACCTCGCGGGGTTCGCGTGGGGACTCGGTCGTGAGTACTCAGTGCTGGTGGAGATGGACGCCGATGGCAGCCATCCGCCCGAGCAGCTGCACCGCCTGCTCGACGGCATCGACGGCGGCGCGGATCTGGTGATCGGTTCGCGGTATGTGCCGGGGGGACAGGTCCGCAACTGGCCGCGCAGGCGCATGGTGCTGTCCCGCACCGCCAACGGATACTCCCGGATCCTGCTCGGCGTCGACATCCACGACATCACCGCCGGATACCGGGCATACCGACGCGAGGTGCTCGAGAAGATCGACCTGTCGGCCGTCGATTCGAAGGGGTACTGCTTCCAGATCGACCTGACCTGGCGGTCGATCAACAACGGGTTCGTTGTCATCGAGGTGCCGATCACGTTCACCGAACGCGAGTTCGGTCAGTCCAAGATGAGCGGGTCCAACATCCGCGAAGCCCTGTTCAAGGTCGCGGAGTGGGGCATCCGCGGGCGCCTGGACCGGGCCCGCGGCGTGGTGGGCTAACCCGGCGGTAGACGCCGAGCCGCCGAGTCAGCCCCGGCGGCGGGTCTTGATGATGTCGAGGCGCTCCTTGAGCAACTCCTCGAGCTCCTCCACCGAACGACGCTCCAGCAGCATGTCCCAGTGGGTACGCGGCGGCTTGGTCTTCTTCGGCTCGGGAGCATCACCCTCGATCAGGGTGCCCTCCATACCGTTGCGGCACAGCCAGGTGTGGGGGATCTCGGCGTCGTCGGCGAACGGAACGTCGAATTCCTCGCCGTTGTCGGTGCGGTAGCGGGCGACCTGACGCGGCGCCAAGTCGTGGTTGCGGTCGGTCTCGTAGCTCACGGCTCCGAGTCGACTGCCCCTCAAGACACGATCAGCCATCGTCAACACTCCTCAATTAGCGCAATTTCGTCCGGATGGTCAACGCAGCGAACCCGCGCGGAGTTCCCGACTCGACCTTCGATGATACCGGGATTCGCAGGCACGCCGGATTACAGTCTGTCCGTGACCCGTTCCAGCGCTCTGAAGACCCGTCCGCAACCCTGCCGCTGGTGTGGCCGCGAGGTTGCCGACGCAGGGCTGGGCAGGCGCAGGCAGTACTGCAGGCAGTCCTGCAGGCAGCGGGCCTACGAGCAGCGGGCCGTGGTCAAGGGCACGTCGCTCGCTCCCGATTCGGTGGTGCTCAGCGCGGACGAGGCCGCCGAGCTCTCCGACCGCATCTACCAGGTCCGTTGCGCCGCCGAAGACGTGGCGATCGCGGTCGAGGAGGGGGCCGGGGGCGCCGAGCTGCGGGATCTGTGCCAGGCCCTGTTGCGCGCGGCCAAGGCCGCCGACGGCTGGCGATAAATCGGAACGTCACTGAACCCTCGCGGGGGCAGCCTCGTCGTTACGATGACCAGCAACGAACCGCCTGATGGGAACCCCCGTGACGCTGTCCACCCCTGAGATGACCCCCACCAGTGTGTGGCGGTTCGACGGCTTCGTCCTCGACGCGCAGCGCTACGAATTGCGCTGTGATGATGCAGTGATCCGCGTCGAGCCCCAGGTGTTCGACGTGTTGACCCAATTGGTGAGCAACCACCACCGGTTCGTGTCCAAAGAGGAGTTGTTCGATTCGGTCTGGGGTGGGCGTTTCGTCGGCGAAGCCGCGCTGACCAGTCGCATCAAAGCCGCCCGCCGCGCGCTCGGTGACAACGGCGAGTCCCAGCGCTACATCCGCACGGTCCGCGGTCGCGGATATCAGTTCGTCGGCACGCTCATCGCAGACGCGCCCGCCGTCGTGCAGCCGGAGCCGGTGGTCGAGCCTGCGGCACCGCGTCAGCACATCGCGTTCTGCCGCGCGGCCGACGGAGTACGGCTGGCCTACGCGGTGGCCGGCGACGGCCCGCCGTTGGTCCGTGCGGCCAACTGGATGACCCACCTCGGCTACGACATCGAAAGCCCGGTGTGGAAGCACTGGGTACGCGACCTGTCCCTGTCGCACAAGTTCATCCGATACGACGAGCGCGGCTGCGGCCTCTCCGACTGGGACGCAACGGACTTCACTTTCGACGATTGGGTCGCAGATCTGGAATCGGTCGTCGAAGCGCTGGGACTGGAACGCTTTCCGTTGCTCGGAGTGTCGCAGGGCGGCGCCGTCGCGGTGGCGTACGCGGCCCGCCACCCCGAGCGGGTCAGCAAGTTGGTGCTGTGCGGCGCCTACGCGCGCGGCCGCGCGGTGCGAGCGGCGAACGAAGACGAAAAGCGCGCCGCCGCATTGGATCTCGAGTTGGCCAGGGTGGGCTGGGGCCGTGACGATCCGGCATTCAGGCAGGTGTTCGCCGCTCAGTTTCTGCCAGATGGCACTCGCTCGGACTGGGCGGCGTTCGACCAACTGCAACGGCGCACCACGTCACCGGAGAACGCCGTGCGGTTCCTCGAGGAGTTCGGCCGGATCGACGTGCGCGACTTGGCTCGTTCGGTCGCCTGCCCGACGTTGATCATGCATTCCAGCGACGACCACCGGGTTCCGATGCGGTTCGGTGAGGAACTGGCGGCGCTCATTCCGGATTCGCGGCTGGTCGCGTTGGCGAGCAACAACCACTTGTTGACAGCAGCGGAACCGGCCTGGCAGGTGTTCCGGAACGAACTCGGCGCATTCCTCGCAGTGTGAGCGAGTCCGCTATTTGATCCCGACCACCATTGCGTCGGGGCCCACCAGGGGTTCGACGTAACTGCTCGTGAAACCGGCGTCGGCCATCCAGCCGCGACAGTCGGCGCCGGTGAAATCGAAACCGAGGCCTTCGATCAGCATGTTGAGACTCATCAGCAGTCCGAATGCGTTCTCGCGCCGCTCGTCGTCGATGAGCGCCTCATGCACGATGAGTGCCCCGCCTCGCGGCAGCGCCGCGTAAGCCTTGTCCAGCAAGAGGCGCTTCCCGTCCATATCCCAGTCGTGCAGGATGTGGCCCATGATGAGGACGTCGGCGCCCGGCAGAGGATCGGTGAAGAAGTCGCCGGCAGTGAAGCGCAGGCGGTCGGCGAGGCCGGCCTCGCGGACGTAGGCCTCGAAGATGGGTTGCACCGGCGGCAGGTCGAATCCGCCACCCGTGAGGTGAGGGTGGGCAGCGGCGACAGCGACCGCCACGCCTCCCTGCGCGCAACCGATATCGATCACGCTGCCGTGTTGCGCCCAGGGGAATTTGGTGGCGATGGCATCACCCGAGGCGCGGCTGAGCCCACTCATTGCCCGCGTGAACTCCGCGAGCCTGCCCGGGTCGGCGTAAAGCGTCTCGAAGAAATTGCCGCCTGTCTTTATCTCACTCTGCGGCTCCCCAGTCCGCAGGGCTTCGGTCAGCGACCCCCAGAACCCGTACAGGCGTGCGTTCAACATCTCCAGGAGCCCGCCCATGTACGAGGGCTTCGCCGGGTCGAGGAACAGCCCTGTCTCGGCCGTGTTGGAGTACAGGCCGTCGTGACGCTCGAGCATGCCCAGCGCGACGAGGGCATCGAAGAAATCCCGTGCGCCACGTGCGTGCAGTCCAAGGCGTTCGCGGAGGTCCTCGGCAGCCAGCGGCCCGGCTTCGACGAGGACTCCGAACAACCGCAATTCGATTGCACTCAGGAGGGTCTTCGAGCCCCAGAACGCCGTACCCAGCCTCATGATCGCGTCCGGCGTCGGAATGTTTGATTGCTCAACAGCCGGTGCGGTGACTGAACTGTCCACGATCACCCCCAGGAAGACGCGGCTTACCAGCAGAGCGTATCCGCGCAGAAGTCGGCCCATCGGGCTTCGAATCATTTGCTGACGGATCTCCACGTAATCTCCAGAGAATCTTCATGTGCGGCGCCGCGCAGCCATCCATGCTGATCACATGAAGAAGCTCACCCGCACACTCCTCGTGGGAGTCAGCGCGCTGGTCGCGTTGGGCACCCTGTCCGCGTGCTCCGGCGGATCCTCTCCCGAGGCCACGTCCTCATCCGAGCCAGGCACCACAACTGCCACCGCGTCGGCGTTCCCGCAGTCGGCACGATTCGTCGCCGACATGAAGGCGGCCGACGGCAAGACAATGACCATCGGAATCTCGGTCGACGGAACCAAAGTCGCGGCATACGCGTGCAACGGCACGAACGACGAGGCCTGGTTCTTCGGAGACCAGGCCGACGGCAAGATCGATCTGAAGTCGAGGTTCCGCGACACTCTGAGCGCCGAATTCAACGGCACAGACGTCGCCGGCGACCTCACCATGGACGGCGTCGCCTACGAGTTCACCGCGGCACCGGCTACCGGCCAAGCCGGCATGTACACCGCCGAATCGGACGGTGTGCGTGCGTCGTGGGTGGTCCGCCAGGACGGCTCGGCGATCGGCGTCCAGTTCAGCGCCAGCAGTGTCGGTGACATCACACAAGCCGAAATTCAGCAGCTCGAAGATGCCGCGTTCCGCAGCCAGGTGCGCAACAGGCGTCTGATCCAGCAGGCCGACCAGATCACCCGCCTGTCCAACGGCGCCATGAGTTCGAAGATCAACGGCAGAGACGTCACGCCGACGTTGGTCACGGGAAGCTTCCGGCTCGGCTGACGCCGAATACCTTTGTCGCTCAACGGCCCCTGCGGGCGTGCTCGGTCACACCTGCAGGGGCTGATCCGACGCTGGCCGCGCAGCAGACCGCGACGCTGCAGCGGTGCTCGGAGGCCCGCGGGTCGCGCTACCTCGTCAGCGACACGTACCTCACCTGGGGTGAACTGCCGGGCGGCGGGTCGCCGAAGCCCGGAAAGGGGTCGCTGGACCGCGGCCGTCAGCAGCTGAACATCTCGCCGATCTGCGGCGGCGCCGCTACGGGCTGCAGGCAACCGAACGGTTCGATGCCCGCATCGCTGTACCGCACCGCCGTCTGGCGGGCGTAGTTGGCGCAGAACAGGCCGACCGTGTCGACGCGGCAGCGGTAGTCGCCGAAGGCCAGCACCTGACCGTAGGGCAGTTCGGGCCCGGTGCCCGCAGTGAACGGCCCGGGATCACCGTGCACGGAACCGACGGCCACGTTGGCCCCGTCGTAATCAACCCAACCGCCCTTCCACTCCCCGTACGCGTCCTCGGGGCGCGGCGGCGGGTCGACCAGGTCGACCAGGCAGGCCAGCACGCCAGGGCTGTTCGTGGCATCGGTCATGCAGTCCGTCTTGCCTGCCGGGGTGGTGAAGGCGACGTCCTCGCCGAGTTGTGTGGCCACACCGTCGCGGGTCGCGACGTGATACTGGGCGGCGTCGGCCGCATCACCCGCCTCGATCCAGGCGATGACGTCTCCGACGGCTGCCCCCGGCGCGGGCGGCGCAGTGGGCTCTGCCGAGGTCGTCGTGGTGGGGGGAGTGGTGGTCACCGAGGGTGCAGGCGGTATCGGTTCAATGCGTTCTGCCTGCTCGTCGCGCCCTGACGAACACCCCGCTACCAGCACCGACGCGATCAGCACCAAAGCCATTCGCATACGGGCCAGGCTAGCGGGCCGACACTCCGATACCGGCCAGGCGCGGCCGTGGGGCGACATTCGCTAACGTCGGGTGATGCACGAACACACCGTCCGCGCGACCATCGCCTCCGGCACGATCGAAGGCTTTACCCGCGACGGGGTCCACCGATGGCGGGCCGTTCCCTACGCGCGCCCGCCGGTGGGCAAGTTGCGACTGCGCGCTCCCGAGCCGGTGGAGCCGTGGCGGGGCGTGCGCTACTGCCACGGCATCGGGTACTGCTCGCCCCAGCAGCGGATGTACACGATGCTCGGACCCGGCAAGTACCAGCCGATGAGCGAGGACTGTCTGACGCTCAACGTCGTCGCTCCGAAGCGGCCGCGCGAGGAGAAGCTGCCCGTCATGGTTTTCATCCACGGCGGCGGCTACTTCATGGGCAGTTCGGCCACCCCGATCTACGACGGTGCGGCGCTGGCCCGTAAAGGGTGCGTGTACGTCTCGGTGAACTACCGGCTCGGCGCGCTGGGCTGCCTCGACCTGTCGTCGCTGTCGCGCGGCGACATCACCTTCGACGACAACCTCTACCTACGCGACCTGGTGATGGCGCTGCGCTGGGTCCGGGAAAACATCGAGGTCTTCGGCGGGGACCCGGCCAAGGTGACGATCTTCGGTGAGAGTGCCGGCGCGCATGCCGTCGCCACACTGCTCGCAGTGCCGGCGGCCGAGGGACTCTTCGCGCAGGCCATCTCGGAGAGTCCGGCCGCCGGAATGGTTCGCTCACCCGAGATCGCCTCCGAATACGCCACCAGGTTCGCCGCCCTCCTCGGTGCAGACGAGGACGACGGTGCGCGCGCCGTGATGGCGGCCCGGCCCGACGAACTCGTTCAGGCGTTCGGCCGGCTGCTCGTGGCGGGGCAGCGGGAGATGATCGGCGCGTTCGCGGCGGGACCCACCCACTCCACCGACTACCTGCCGCTGGATCCGGTCGTGGCGATGCGCGAGGGCACGGCGCACCGCGTGCCGCTGATCGTCGGCACCAACGCCGAGGAAGCCAGGCTCTTCGGACGGTTCCTGAAGCTGCTGCCGATGAGCGAGCCGATGATCGAGCGCTTGCTGTCGGCGGCGCAACCGGAGGAACGGGAACGGCTTACCGCCGCCTATCCCGGTTACCCCAACCCGGCGGCCTGCATCCAGTTCGGCGGAGACTTCGCGTTCGGGTCGGCGGCGTGGCAGATCGCCGAGGCGCACAGCAGGCACGCGCCGACGTACCTGTACCGCTACGACTACGCGCCGCGGACGTTGCGCTGGTCGGGTCTGGGCGCCACGCACGCGACCGAACTGTTCGCCGTCTTCGACACCTATCGCACGACATTCGGGCGTCTGCTCACCGCCGCCGCTGACCGCCGCTCGGCGCTGCGGGTGAGCGACGACGTGCAGTCGCGCTGGCGGGAGTTCTCCCGTACCGGCGTGCCCGGTGAGAACTGGCCGGCGTACACCAGCGCCGAAAGGGCGGTGCGGGTCTTCGACAGCAGGCCCCGCATCGAATACGACCCGCACGCCGACCGTCGCCAGGCCTGGGAGGGCTTCTCGCTCGCCGCGCCTTGAGCCGCTTTGGAATACGTGATCGGCTGCGCCTGCACTTGCGATGTGGTTTGTTGATCGCGTGGCGCATCCCCTGGACTCTCTCAGCGGTGACATCACGCGTTCGAAGGATTGGCCGGTGATGCCGGTCGACGGGGTGTCGTTCTGGCTCAAGCCGTTCAGCTTCTTCGACCGCAATCCGGGGCTGGACGCGGTGGCCACCCCACCCGACAAGTGTCATACGGAGACGACGAGTGCCCACCACTGAGATCATCGAGCGGCCTTCGGATCTGAGCGCGGACTGGCTCGGATCGGCGATCGGAGCGCCGGTCGCCGACTTCACGTTCGAGCGCATCGGCACCGGTCAGATGAGCGAGTGCTATCGGGTCGCGCTGTCGTACGCCGACGGGGGCGCCGGTCCCGCGTCGGTGGTCCTCAAGGTGGCGGCCACCGATGCAGCCAGCAGGCAGACCGGACTGGCGCTGGGGCTTTACGAACGCGAGGTGCGCTTCTACACCGACGTCGCGCCAGACCTCGGTGGCCCGGTGGCGCCGTGTTACCAGGCCGGCTTCGACGAGACAACCGGCGCATTCCACTTACTGCTGGGCGATGCGACTCCTGCCGTCGTCGGTGACGAAATCCGGGGCGCCACAACCGAACAGGCGCTGCTCGCGTTGGCTGAGCTGGGGCGGCTGCATGGCCCTCTGCTCGGCAACGCAGCGATGGCCAGTGCCGCGTGGCTGAACCGCGAATCCCCCATGAACCAGGCGCTGATCGGTCAACTCTGGGCAGGGTTCTCCGATCGGTACGGCGCCCGCATTCGCGCAGAGCATCGTGCGGTGTGCGAACAGTTGGTGGCCTCCTTCGACGCCTACCTCGCCGCCGAAGGTGGGCCAGACCGCGTGCACGGTCTGGTTCACGGCGACTACCGACTGGACAACATGTTGTTCGGCCAGGCGGGCGCCGACCGACCGCTGACCGTGGTCGACTGGCAGACAGTCACCTGGGGCCCCGCGGTGACCGACGTCGCCTACTTCCTCGGGTGCGCGTTGGCCGACGAGACGCGTCGCGAGCACTACGACGCGCTGCTCGGCGCCTACCACGACGCGCTCGGCCGAGACGCGACGCTGACCCTCGATGACGTCCGTGACGGCGTGCGCAGGCAGAGTTTCTTCGGCGTGATGATGGCGATCGTCTCGTCGATGCTCGTCGAGCGGACCGAACGCGGCGACGCCATGTTCATGGTGATGCTCGAGCGCCACTGCCAGCATGTGCTCGACACCGATGCCTTGCGCACGCTGCCGGAACCCGTTCTGCCCGAACCGCTCACGCCGAGCGTCGACGACGAGGGCGAGCACCAGGCCGGCGACGAGCCGTTGTGGAACGAGAGCTGGTACTTCGACTTCGTCGACCCGTCCCAGGACGTCGGCGGGTGGATACGGCTCGGCCGGTATCCCAATCAGGAGAACTCGTGGATCCACGGTCTGGTGTGCGGCCCGAACATGCCCACCTACGCGCTCGCCGACGTGCACGGCACCGGTGCGATCGAACTGACGATGGATGCCACCGACCCGTTGCGCACCTTCCGGGTGGTGATGCGCGGACAGGGCGAGGCGTACGACGACCCGGCGGCGCTGCTGGACAACGGATCCGGCCGGGCCGTCGACATCGCGATGGATCTGGTGTGGACGACCGCCGGAACGCCGTATCTGTACCGCATCACGCCGCGCTACGAGATCCCGTGCACGGTGTCGGGCACCGTCACCGTCGACGGCCGCGAGTTCGTCGTGCGCGCCGTCGCGGGCCAACGCGATCACTCGTGGGGTGTGCGCGACTGGTGGGCGATGGACTGGGTGTGGAGTGCGCTACATCTCGACGACGGCACCCACGTGCACGGAGTCGACATCCGCATCCCGGGCGCGCCGCCGTTCGGGATCGGCTACCTGCAGCATCCAGCCGCACCGCTGGTCGAACTGCAGACGGTGACGGACCGGGCGACGTTCGCGGACAACGGATTACCGGTGCAGACCACACTGACCCTGACGCCCGGTGACGTCACAGCGAACATCGAGGTGCGCGGCCACGCGCCGGTGTTGCTGACGTCGCCCGACGGGCGGATCAGTCACTTCCCGCGGGCCTGGGTCGTCGTCGACACCGCCGACGGACGCAGCGGCGTCGGCTGGGTGGAGTGGAACCGCAACCAGCCCTAGTCAGCGCGGGGCGTACATGATGATCCCGACGCCGACGAGACTGATCAGCGCGCCCACGACGTCCCAGCGGTCCGGCCGGAATCCGTCGGCTATCATTCCCCACACCAAGGACCCCGCGATGAACACGCCGCCGTATGCGGCCAGTACCCGGCCGAAGTGCGGGTCGGGCTGAAACGCCGCGACGAATCCGTAGGCGCCGAGCGCGATCACACCCGCCCCTATCCACAGCCAACCCCGATGTTCGCGCAATCCCTGCCACACCAGCCACGCGCCGCCGATCTCGAGGAGCGCCGCGAGGAAGAACAAGGCGATCGACTTCAGCATCATCACGACTCTCGCGAAGGGGGCTAGGGGAGGTGCGCGCTGGAGTCGTCGAGGTCGTCGCGGCTCAGGCCCATCGGCGTCGCGGCCGGGATGTCGCCGCCGGCAACCACCTTCCGGGTGATCGGCGTGAGGGCTTGGAACAGTGCCTCCACCTCACGATCGTCGAGGACGTCGAGTGTCGGAAGAGCCAGCCTGTCGGTGGTGTCCTCGACACGTTGCTTGAGGTCGCGGCCGGCCTCGGTGAGTTCGCCGTCGCGGTCGAGCAGGCCGCGGCTGGCCAGGCGGTCCTGGTAGCGAGACCATTGCTGCTCGTCGTAGTCGCGGCTGCGCATGATCATCTCCTTCGGCACGCGGCCGGCGGCCGCGTGCAGGACGTTGCACTCGCGACCGGAGATGCCGAGCGACGACAGCACCGCGACGTGGCCATCGCCGCGCTGCTCACGCAGCAGGGTGGCCGCATGCCACAGCTTGGCCAGCGGGTCGTCGGGCCAGTCCAGCGCCGCGTTGGCCGCGAACAGCGGTCGGCCATCCATCGACGCGGCACGTGCCGCCTTGGCCGCCAGGTCGGCCGCCGTGCGCACATCGTCTCCGTCGTCGACGCCGTAGCGGCGCAGCGCCGCGACGGCCGATTCCGCCCGCGCGCGCAGCGCATCGGCCGGTGAGGCGATGTCCCACACGGCGGGCAGGGCCTTCGCGACGCGTTCCGGGGAGAAGTTGTAGAACAGCGCCGTAACGACGTGCGGCGGGACCACACCCAGCGGCGCCGAACGAGCCGCGAAGTAGCCCATCCAGAATCCCTTGAAGCCAAGGCCGTCGAGCGCCGCGCGCGCCTCTGGTGCAAAGTAGGTGACGGCGTGCACCGGTTCGAGACGATCGAAGAAGCGACGCGCCAGCATGTGTTGTCTGCCCACTTTGGCAGTTAACCATTGCTCTGGTTGCCGACTTGCTATGGTCCCAGCCAACATTCGGTGCGCAATCAACAGCAAACGTCCCAGGGAGCGGTGATGCGAACGGAGACGACGGCCCTCGCGGCCATGGTCGCCGCGGTTGCGCTGGTCTGTGGGTGTGACTTCGACGCGAGAGTGAACCCTTCGCCGACGGTTTCAAAGAACGCTCTGCAAAGTGAAATCACCGACCGTCTCGCCGCAGCGGGTGAGAAGCCCCAATCGGTCACGTGCAAGGAAGACCTCATCGGCGAGGTCGGCAGCAGCGCGCGGTGCGAGGTCGTCATCAGCCCGACCAACAGCTTCGAGCCTGTCGTCACAATCACCGCTGTCGACGGCAACAAGATCGACTACGAGATGACACCCGCGGTGTCCAAGGAACAACTCGAGCAGACGGTCTCGCGTCTGGTCGCCGAGACGGGTGCGCGGGTCGACTCGGTGACATGCGAAACCGGTCTGGACGGCACTGTCGGTGCCACCGCCCACTGCGACGTGACGTCCGATGGGGCCGCGGTGCGACGCACGGTCGCGGTGAACAACGTCGACGGCTTGTTGATGAACTTCGATCTACTACCGATCTGAAGCCGGTTCCGACGCCTCCGAGGTAACCGCGGACGCTGCTTCGTCGATGATCCCCAGCATGGCGCGCTCGGCCGCCGACTCGTCACGCATCCGTATCGCGCGTGCGACCTCGTCATGCAACTCGATTGCGACCGGGTTGGGCGTCGCGGGCATCATGCCGTGCTGGGTACGTCCGGTGAGGACCTCGGCGACGACGCCGTTGAGTGCGCGAAACATCTCATTGCCGCTCGCTTCGAGCAGCGTCCGGTGAAAGATCTTGTCCGCCAACAAATAAGACTGGAGGTCGCCGTTTCGGCCGTGCACCACCATATCGGAGACCGCGGCCGCGAGGATGCGGCACTGATGGGGGTCGGCACGCCGCGCGGCCAGCGCCGCGGCGGCGGGTTCGAATCCACGCCGCAATTCCGACAACGAGACCAATTGCGCTGCGCGGTCACCGGAGTCCAGACGCCAGCGAATCAGCCTCGGGTCGAAGACATTCCACTCCTGAGACGGTTGAATAGTGATGCCGACCCGTCGGCGTGACGCGACCATGCCCATCGACTCGAGCACCCGAATCGCTTCGCGGGCGACACTGCGCGAGACGCCGTGCTGCGCGCTGACCTCGTCCAGGGTGAGGACTCGGCCCATCGGGTATCGACCAGACACGATTCCGGTGCCCAGTGCGGTGAGCAAACTGTCGTGCAATGCGCCGACGTGTGGTTGAGCAGCCACGGATACATCTTGTCATAGCTTTGCTGAGGCGTCTAAAAACATATGAATTGGATTCGACCTTGCAAACGTATGACGATTACGGCAAGCTATGTGACGCCAAACACAACCGGGTAGGTGGAGGGAATGGCGTCACCGATAGTCGTCATGGGCGTGTCCGGCTCCGGAAAGTCGACCGTCGGGGCTGCGCTCGCTCAGCGTCTGCGTGTGCCGTTCGCCGATGCCGACGACTTCCATCCACCGGCGAACATCGCGAAGATGACGGCCGGGCAAGCGCTGAACGACGACGATCGTCATCCCTGGCTCGAGGCGATCGGTGAGTGGCTGGGTGCCCACCGCGACGGCGGAGTCATGAGTTGCTCGGCGCTCAAGCGCAAGTACCGCGATCAGCTGCGCCGCCATTGCGCCGAGGTCGAATTCGTCCATCTGGCCGGTTCGCTCGAAGTCATCAGCAGGCGGCAGGCGAGCCGGCCGGGACACTTCATGCCGGCATCCCTTCTGGCATCTCAGTTTCAGACCCTCGAACCGCTCGAACCGGATGAGTTCGGAGTTGCCATCGACGTGGACCAGAACATCGACTCGATCGTCGAAAACTACGTCGACACAGCTGAAGCGCGCACGACCGAACAGGGACGCCAATGAACTGGAGGACTAGTGGAAGCTATTGAGCCGGCTTACGGTGCCACCACGCTGCTGTTGATCGCGGCCGTGGCCGTCGCCGTCCTGCTGTTTCTGATCATGAAGCTGAAGCTGCACGCGTTCCTGGCGCTCGTGTTGGTCAGCGTGCTGACGGCACTGGCCTCTGGTATCCCGGTGGTCGACATCCCGGATGCGCTGTCTTTCGGTTTCTCCAACACGCTCGGCTCGGTCGCCCTACTCGTCGGGTTCGGGGTCATGATCGGCCGACTTCTCGAAATCACCGGCGGGGCCCAAGTTCTGGCCGACACGCTTATCAACAGGTTCGGTGAGAAGCGCGCTCCACTAGCACTGGGTGTCGCCGCGCTGATCTTTGGCTTCCCGATCTTCTTCGACGCCGGTTTCGTCGTCTTCCTGCCGATCATCATGACGGTGGCGCGGCGATTCGGCGGCTCGCTCCTTCTGTATGCCTTCCCGGCCGCAGGCGCTTTCGCGGCCATGCATGCGTTGGTGCCCCCGCATCCGGGACCGGTGGCAGCCGCCGAAGCGCTGGAGGCCAACATCGGCCTCACCTTGCTGGTAGGGACGCCCATCGCCGTCGCTTCGTGGTACGTCGGCGCTTATCTCGTGTCCCAAATGATGGGTCGCCGGGTGTATGTCGACATTCCTGAGGCGTTGTTCGGACAGATGAACGGTGGACGCGACGAGGGAATCGACGACGGCGCACTCGGTACCGGCGCAGCCGAAAGCCGCAGCACCGCGCAGGCATCGAAGACCCGTACGGCGCCGCCGGCCTTCACGACGGTCCTCGCAGTTCTGCTGCTGCCGTTCGTCTTGATCTCCTTCAACACCGTGCTCGACACCCTCATGACTGCGGGAGTGATCGAGGAGGGTGCCTCGTGGGCCGAGTACCTCAAGCTGCTCGGTCAAACCTCGGTGGCACTGCTCATCACGGTCATCGTGGCCACACTCGTCTTGGGACTGCGGGGCCGGTCGATGGCCGATGTCAGCAGCATCTTCGACGATGCCCTCGGACCCATCTGTTCGATCATCCTGATCACCGGCGCCGGTGGCATGTTCGGCGGCGTGCTGCGCTTGAGCGGTATCGGGGATGCGCTGAGCAGTTCGCTGTCGAGTCTGGGGATTTCCCTCATTCTGCAGGCCTTCATCATCGCCACACTGCTTCGGGTGGCGCAGGGCTCTGCGACTGTGGCCTTGACGACCACAGCGGGATTGCTCGGCGCTGCGGCCGCGGACGCGAATCTGAGCAGCCTCCAACTGACCCTGCTCGTTGTCGCCATCGCTGCGGGAGCGACTGTGCTGTCACATGTGAACGACTCGGGCTTCTGGCTGGTCAGTCGCTTCCTCGGCATGGACGTGAAAACGACGCTGAAGACATGGACCGTCATGGAGACCACGCTCGGGCTCACGGCATTCCTGATCAGCCTGGCGTTGTGGGTGGTGGTCTGACGCCCGAGCGAGAGGTCAGTCCTTGACGACCTGAGTGCCACCCGCGATCTCGTCGTGCTTGCCCTGCTTGGTCGGACTGCCGTTGATGGTCACCGCGATCACGATGATCGCGATCACGCCGAGCAACCCGCCGATGAAAGGGACGATCGGCAGCACGGTCCACGAGTTGCGGATAGCCGACTGCGCGGGGGTCGGCTTCGGCGCTCCGCCCGGTCCGTGCACCCGTAGGCCCAGCAGCTTCTTGCCGGGCGTCCACCCTTGTGTCGTCTCGAAGACGAGGAAGTACACGAACGTCAGCAAGCCGGTGAACAACCCGGTTACCAAGTAGTTGGACAGCGAGTCGGTCGCAAAGATCAGGATCCAGCTGACGACGCCGACGAGGACGCCGTCGATCAGCCGGGCGGCGAACCGGATCGCCAATCCGCCCGCTTCGCCACCGGGTGGGGGATAACCACCGGATGGGGGGTAGGAGCCGGGCT
Source organism: Mycobacterium deserti (assembly GCF_025345615.1). Lineage (GTDB taxonomy): Bacteria > Actinomycetota > Actinomycetes > Mycobacteriales > Mycobacteriaceae > Mycobacterium > Mycobacterium deserti. Next base: position 56,047 of record NZ_JAODWD010000004.1, on the reverse strand, counting down.
CGCCGTACTGGCCGGGTTGGGACTGGAAATCGCCGGTGGTCATGGCATCGCTCTCCTACACAGGAAGGTGGGGTGTCAATGTACCGCCACCACCTGTGCAGGAGAACGATTTATCGCGCTGTGAGACGAAGGGTCAGCCCCAACGGCTGGCGTTCTTCTTCGTTTGTTTGGCCTGGCGCTTTGCCTGCTTGGCCTGATACTTCGCCTGAGCGCGCGCGGTATCAGCCAGGTCGCTGGCACGCTTGGACGCCACCTCGGCGAGTTCGGCGCCGCGGTCGCGGGCGGTATCGGTGAGCTCCGGCGCCCGGTCACGCGCCGCTTCGGCGAGTTCGAGGCTGCGCCTGCGCGCCGCTTCGGCCAACTCGGGGCCGCGGTCGCGCGCGACGTCGGCGATCTCGGCGCCCCGTTCGCGAGCCACTTCGGCGAGCTCGAGGCCGCGCCGCCGGGCGACTTCGGCCAGCTCCGGGCCGCGGTCGCGGGCAACATCGGCCAGTTCGGCACCGCGCTCGCGGGCCACATGCGCAATCTCGCGGCCGCGCTCGGCGCCGACCTGCAGGCCGTGGCCTACCTTCTCGGCGAACGCGCTGTCGGCGAGGCTGCCACCGGCCGCCGCTCCGACGGGCAGCGCGGCGCTGACCTTCCCGGCCGCCCGACGAGCGCGCCAACCCAGAGACGGTTTGCCTTCGGTGTCGACCGCCGCGATGATCAGGCCGCCGATCAAACTGATGTCGGTGAGGAACGCGCGTCGCTCATCGGCCTTGCGCTGCGGATCGCTTTCACTCCAGAACGCGTGTCCGCCAAGGCTACCCGGTACGACACTGAGCGCCAGCGCCGCCGACGCGACTCGCGGCAGTTTGCCGGTCGCCAAGAGCAGGCCCCCACCGATCTGCACGGCGGCGTTGACGCGGGCCACCGTCTCGGCGTTGTTCGGAACGTTCGGGCCGACGGGATCGGGCAGCTTGCTCAGGCCTTCCAGCGTGGGCCGTGCGGCATCCGCCGCCGGTTTGGGGCTACGCAGGGCGTCCACGCCCCGGGAGATGAAGACGGCTGACAGCATCGGGCGCGCTAAACGTCGGATCAACATGCGGCGTGAGTTCCCCTGCTCATGGCCATGCAAACCCTAATAACCGGTGTCCCGCGCACCGCGGTCCCGCAGCGGCTGGATGTACCAGAACAATGCGAGGGCAGCCACCGTGACACTCCCGGCGATCCACGCGCCGGTTCGGCCCACGACGCTGTCGAAGATGACGACGGCGACTCCGGTCAACGCCGTCCCGAGCAGCAGCGTCCCCACGATCGCGTACTTGTGTGTGGTGGCCACCAACGTCTTCATGCGGTGCCGGCGAAACAGCAGCCGGTGCATGCTGACAGGGGCCACCAGCAACACCGTCGCGCCGATCGAGCAGGACACCGTGACGAGGTACACCGTGCGCATGGCGGCGTCGAGCTGGGTGAACCGTGGCTGAAACGGCAGGATCAAGAGAAACCCGGTGAGGAGCTGCACGCCGGTCTGAGCGACCCGCAACTCCTGCAGGAGGCTGGACCAATTTCGATCCAGGCGTTGGGCTTCCGTCTCGTCGCGGCTGTCGTCCCACCGTCTATCGGCACCGGGGTGCTCGATGTCCACACCCCGATTCTCTCAGCATCGGCAGTCGGCCGTGCACAATCGCCGGCATTCACTGCGCCCACCCTGGGCGGCGACCTGGTTGAACTAGCCCGTCATCCCCGTTGCGTCGTCGGTCCGGTTCGGCCGGTAGCTGCGGAGGTCCTCGAGCAGATCGACATCGACATCGCTCGCACGCCGAGCTGACCGGAGTAACTTCGCAGTCGTGCCTCTCGTTGCGGGAATCGACTCGTCCACACAGTCGAGCAAGGTGGTGATCTGCGACGCCGACAGTGGCGAGGTGAAGAGATCGGCATCCTCACCCCACCCCGACGGCACCGAGGTCGACCCCGAACTGTGGTGGTCGGCACTGCAGGCCAGCATCACAGCCGCGGGCGGGTTCGACGACGTTGCCGCGGTGTCGGTCGGGGCGCAACAGCACGGAATGGTGTGCCTGGCCGCTGATGGGACCGTCGTGCGGAATGTTCTGTTGTGGAACGACACTCGGTCCAGTGAAGCGGCTGCCGAACTCGTTACCGACATGGGCGGAGCCGACGTGTGGGCCGACCGTGTCGGGGTCGTGCCGGTCGCGGCGATCACCGCGGCCAAGCTGCGCTGGCTCGTCGACCACGAACCAGCGCACGCCGACGCGACGGCGGCGGTCTGCCTGCCGCACGACTGGCTGACGTGGCGGCTGCGCGGGTCACACGACCTGGGGGACCTGCGTACCGATCGCAGCGACGCCAGCGGGACTGGGTACTTTTCGGCGGCATCCGACTGTTACCAGTTCGACGTGCTCGAGACGGCGATGCGTGGTAGGCGTCCGGCCGTGCCCGAGGTGCTGGGTCCACGTGATTCGGCAGGGCAGACCTCGACAGGCGCGGAGTTGGGCCCTGGCGCGGGTGACAACGCGGCGGCCGCACTGGGTTTGGGGGCACAGCCGGGCGATTGTGTGGTGTCACTCGGAACGTCAGGGGTGGTCAGCGCCGTTGGTGAGACTGCGCCGCGCGACCCCGAAGGCATCGTGGCCGGATTCGCCGACGCGACAGGTCGGCAACTGCCGCTCGTCTGCACGCTCAACGGCGCTCCCGTCCTGGCCGCCGCGGCCGCCATGCTCGGCGTGGATTTCGACGAGTTCGACCGACTGGCGCTTTCTTCGGCGCCGGGCGCGGACGGGTTGACGCTGGTGCCGTACTTCGACGGTGAACGGTCCCCGAATCTTCCCGGCGCTGCGGGAGCCATGCACGGCATCACCACGCGAAACCTGTTGTCCGCGAACATTGCCCGGGCTGCAGTTGAGGGTCTGCTCTGTTCGATGGCCTACTGCATCGACAAGATCGTCGCGCAGGGCGTCGAGGTGCGACGCATCATCCTGGTGGGTGGGGGAGCGCGGTCGGAGGCGGTCCGGCGCCTTGCTCCCGCGATCTGGGGTGCTCCCGTGCACGTTCCGACACCGGCGGAATATGTCGCGCTTGGGGCTGCGCGGCAGGCGGCTTGGACGCTGTCTCAACAGGATTCACCACCGACGTGGTCGGCGGGCGAGTCGTCGACCTACACCGCGGACCCTACGCCGCAGGTGTTCGACCGATACCTGGCCGCGCAGCGGTTGACGTTGGGCCAGTGAGCTGTCAGTCGGCTTCCGGGCGCGGCCACTGTGGCCGGGGAAGCTCCCGGCCAGGAGGGGGCCGCATCCGGTCGAGCACGACCCGCAGCGGGGGCCATACCGCGCGACCCCGCCGGGTCACCGCGTACGCGGTGAGCACAGCCTTCGGTTCGCGCAGTGGAAGCACCTTCACGCCGCTGCCGGTCGGGCGTCCGATCGGCAGCAGTCCTACGCCGTAGCCCGCGACGATCAATTCCTCGACCAGATCGAGGCTGTCGATCTGGTGGGCGATGCGCGGGCTGAAGCCGGCCATCGCCGCGAGGGTGCGCACGGCGTCCTCGTCGGCGGTATTGCGGGAGTTGACGATCCACGTCCGATCCGCATACGCCGCGATGTCAGCGGGTCCGTCGGTCGTGTCCGCGGGCACGCCGAGACCCCATGTCACAGACCACAGCGCAACACTTTCCAGCACCGGTCCAGGTGACGCGGGTGCCAGGTTGTAGTCGTAGGTCAGCGCGAGGTCGAGATCGTCATCGGTCAGCAGCGCGAAAGCCTCAATCGGTTCGTACTCGCTGATGACGAATTCCAGTTTCGGATACCGCTCGGCCAGTTCGGCGACGATGGGCAACAGCGAGACCCGGATCCCGGTGGCGAAGCCACCGATCCGCACTGTGCCGACGGGTTCGGCGTCGGGGTCGAGGTCCAGTCGCGCACTGTCGACTGCGGCCAGAATCGTCACCGCGTGGTCGGCGAGGCGCCGTCCGGCGGGCGTCAGCCGCACACGACGTCCTTCCGGTTCGATCAGTTGCGCACCGGCTTCCCTTGCCAGCGCGGCGAACTGCTGGGACACGGTCGACGTGGTGAGGTGGTGCGTCTGCGCAACCGCACGCATGGACCCGAGCCGTGACAACGCCAACAGCAACTGCAGGCGGCGAGTGTCCACGGCGGTGATTGTTCACGATAGGTGAACGGTATGTCCAGGTTATTCACGTGGACGTGAACGATCGCAGTGCCGTTCAATGCAGGAGTGACGACCGACCAGGCCCGAAGCGGCGCGCTCATGGCGATGGTGTCCATGCTGTGCGTCCAACTCGGTCTGGCGCTCGCGGTCACGTTGATCGAACGCATCGGGGTGGAGGGGGCCGCTTGGCTTCGCCTGGCCTGGGCGGGAATCATCCTGTTGCTCCTCGTACGGCCGAAGCGAAGTGCGTTCACCCGCAGCAGCTTTGCGATGTGCGCGTTGCTCGGCGTGGTCACTGCGGGCATCACGCTGCTGTTCATGGCGGCGCTCGACCGGATTCCGCTGGGAACCGCCAGCGCGTTGGAGTTCCTCGGGCCGCTCAGCGTCGCGGTAGCCCACGGCAAGGGCTGGCACCGCGTGGCGTGGCCGGGCTTGGCGGCCGCGGGCGTCGTGCTGCTCACCCAGCCATGGAGCGGCACGGTCGATCCGGTCGGTGTGCTCTACGCGCTGGCATCGGCGGTGTGCTGGGCCGCCTACATCCTGCTCACCCAGCGGGTCGGTGACGCGGTCGCCGGAATCAACGGCCTTGCGGTCTCGATGCCCGTGGCAGGCCTCGTGGCCACTCTCACCGTGGGCCCCGCGGTGTTCGAGCGCATGACCCTCGAAATCCTGCTGATCGGTATCGGCCTGGCGATCCTGCTCCCCGTGGTGCCGTTCGCACTGGAACTGCTCGCGTTGCGCAGGCTGACGACGGCGGCGTTCGGCACGCTCATGGCGCTCGAACCGGCGTTCGCGATGATCGTCGGATTCATCGTGCTGAACCAGGTGCCGGGTTCGGCGGGCGTGGTGGGCATCTGCTTCGTGGTGATCGCCGGGGTCGGTGCGGCGAGAACCGGCGCAAGGGCAGCGCCGGCGATACCGGCCGAAGTCGGCTCCTGAGAATGCCTCTGCTGCGACGAGTCTGTGAACCGAAGGAGTCCACATGCCATCGAGAATGTCCGACTCGGTCTTCGTCCGCACCGTCAACGCGGTGGCCGTCGCTCTTCTCGACGCGCCGGTGGTGGGTCGCGTACTCGGACGCGGCCTGGTCAAGATCCGCTACGTCGGCCGCCGATCGGGTCAGACGTTCGAATTGCCGGTCGGGTACCGGCGCTGCGCCGACGGCATCGTCATCGGCGTCGCCGCACCCGACGCCAAGACGTGGTGGCGCAACTTCCTCGGTGACGGCGGTCCGATCACAGTGCTCGGACTCGACCGACGAGACCGTATCGCGCACGCCGTGGCAGACCGAGACCCTCAGGGCCGGGTGTCGGTGCGAGTCTCGCTGACTAGGTAGCGATTCGCTTGCGCCGGTAGAGGGTTCCCAGCGCCAACAGGATCAGGCTCACCACCAGGATCGCGGTCGCGAGGACATTGATCTGCGGCGGGACGGCCGCTTTGACCGCGGCGTTGACGTACAGCGGATACGTGACCGACGACCCGCTGACGAAGTAGGTGATGATGAAGTCGTCGAGCGACAACGCGAACGACAACATGCCCGCGGCCACGATGCCGGGAATGATCAGCGGCAGCGTCACGCGGAAGAAGGTTCGCGTCGGGCTGGCGCCGAGGTCCATCGACGCGTCCTCGAGGGTCCAGTCGAACCCCCGTACCCGCGCTCGCACCGTCATCGCGATGAAGCTCACCTCGAAAGCGATGTGCGACAGCACAATTGTCACATAGCCGGTCGGCTGGCCCATGTCGAGGAACAGGACCAGCAGTGCGGCGCCCATCACCACCTCGGGTGCGGTGAGCGGCAGTATCAGAAACGTGTCGACGGCCCGCTGACCCCGCCAACGCTGGCGTACCAGCGCGATCGCCACCAGCGACCCGAGTACCAGCGCCACCAGCGTCGAGACCGCCGCGACGTTCAAACTCAGCTTCATCGCGTTGGTCAACGCGGGGTACTTGAACGGGTCCGCCCAGTTGTCGAGCGTGAAACCCTGCCAGGTGTAGTTGAATTTGCCTTTGGGGTCGTTGAACGAAAACAGCACGATGACGAAGATCGGCAGGAACAGGTACACGAGTGCCAGTCCCGCGACGATCCGGAGCAGTACATCACCCCACTTCGGGCTGCCCTTCACGGATTTTGCCGGAGTCCCGCGGGTGGCGGCCTCCACCGCCTGAGCGGTCATACGAGGTCCTCCGTGCCCAGTGCCCGCGTGTAGAGCAGCACACCGGCGAGAATGATCAGCATCAGCACCATGCTCAACGCCGCCGCCGCGGGATAGTCCTTGACCACCAGGAACTGCTGCTGAATGACGTTGCCGATCATGGTTGTCTGCGTGCTGCCCAGATACTCGGCGTTGATGAAGTCGCCCGCCGCCGGGATGAAGACCAGCAGGCTGCCGGCCAGCAGGCCCGGCATCGACAGCGGCAGAATCACTTTGGTGAAACTGCGGGTGTTCGACGAGTACAGGTCCTTCGAGGCCTCGATGAGCCGGGGGTCGATCTTCTCCAGACTCACGTACAACGGCAGGATCATGAAGATGATCCAGTTGTAGGTCAGTCCGCCGATCACCGCCCAGCTTGTCGACAGCAACCTGCCGTCGCTGCCCAGCGCCCCGATGGCGTCCAGGGCACTGACCACCCAACCGTCGTCGGCGAGAATGGTTTTCCACGCAATGGTGCGGATCAGGAACGTGACGAAGAACGGCAGGATCACCAACCCGAGGATGAGGTTCTTGAACCGACCGGCCTTGAATGCGATCACGTACGCCAGCGGAAAGGCGAGCAGCACGCACAGCAGCGTCGCGCTGATCGCATAGCCGAACGACCGCAGGATCTGGTCCTGATACCGCGTGAACGCGTCGGTGTAGTTGCCGAAGTTCCATGAGAACGTCAGGGTGGGCATGTACACCGAACCGGCCGTCGACGACAGCGACGTGCGTGCCAGCGAGAAGAACGGCACGACGAAGAAGACCGCGAGGTAGGCCAGCGCGGGCAGGATCATCAGATACGGCGCGATCCTGCTGCGCTGTCGACCGCTGGTGGCGACTCCCGCCATTATGCTCCTCGCGTCCGCAGCGCCATTCGTCAGGCGCCGGTGACCGCTGCGTAGGCGGTGTTGTATTCCATCGTCTGCTCGTCGGACAGCGGCGCCCAGCCCTTTGACCTGTCCAGGACGTCCTTCGGCGGGTTGATCAATGGGTTGCCTGCCACCCCGGGGTTGATCTTGTTGAGCTCGTCGGTCATGTCCGCGAGCACGGGGACGAACTGGGTGAAGGCGATCAGCTTCGCGTAGTTGGGCCGATCGTAGATGTAGTTGATCCACGCCTCGGCGGCCTTCTGGTTCTGCGTGGTGTAGGGAATCACCATGGTGTCGACGAAGGTGGTGCCACCGGATTCCGGAACGATGAACTGAAGATCGGGGTTGTCAGCCTGCAGCTGCACGACGTCACCCGAATAAGCCTGGGCGACAGCGATATTGCCCGCGGCAAGGTCGTCAGCGTAGTCGTTGCCGGTGAACCGGCGGATCTGGCCTCTGTCCTTCTGTTCGCGCACCAGGTCGATGGCCTTCTGCACCGACTCGGTGCTCGGGCTCTCAGGTGAGCCGCCCTGCGACATCATGATCATGCCGAGACCGTCCTGGGCATCGGAGAACAGGCTGACCCGTCCCTTGAACGCCGGATCCCACAGGTCGTCGAGGGTCTTGATGTCGCGGCCGGTCGCGGCCCGGTTGTACGCGAGGCCGACCAGGCCCGACATGTAGGGCGCGCTGAATTTGCGGTCCGGGTCGACGCTGGCCTCGAGAAGGTCGGGACGCAGGTTCTTCTTGTTCGACCATCCGGAGTCGCTGATGTCGTTGAGCCAGCCAAGGCCGTGCAGCCGGGTGGCCATGAACGTGGTCGGCACCGCGAGGTCGGCGCCGATGTCCTGCTTGCGCGACAAGGGTTCCTTGACCTTCGCGAACCACTCCTCGTTGTCGTTGAAGTCTTCCTTGTAATCCACCGTGATGCCCGACGCGGTCTGGAAGGCGGCGACGAATCCGTCGGCCATGTACAGCGGCCAGTTCGAGATCCGCAATGTGCCGCTGGCCGGCCCGCTGTCCTGGCTGGTCGACGTCTCTCCGGAGCTGCCGCTGTCCGAACCGCAGGCGGCCAGCACCGACGGGCCCAGCGCAAGCGCCGCTGCGGCGGCGGCGCCACCGCCGAGGAACCGGCGCCGCGAGGTGCGGTTCGTCGCGAGCCGCGAGAAGAGTCGGGGATCGAATTCATTGGGCATGGCGACTGAGCCTTTCGTCGATGGAGGGAGGGGGAGACGGCCGACCGGGATCGGATGCGCCGCCGGCGGCAGTCAGGAGTCGTCGAGCATCTCTTCGAGATCTTCGGTGGTGGGGATGTCGGCAGCGGGAAGTACCAGCGAGGCGTCGGGCGCCCAGCAGACATGCACCTCGTCGCCGGGACGCAGCAACGGCAGGTCCTGCTCGGGGCCGACGTGCGCGAGGATCGTCGAGTCATCGGGTGCGGCCAGCGACAACCGCACGACAGGACCCTGGAATGTCAGGTCGCGCACCGTCGCCCGCACCGTCGCGACGTCACCCGATGGCACGTCCATGGACACCCGCACCCGCTCGGGACGCACCATCAGCGTCGCCTGGCCACCGGGTTCGATCGCGGTTTCCCCGGGGCGGGCCTTCAACGTCGTGCCGAGCACCTCGACTTCCACGAAGTCGCTGTTCATGCGACCGGTCTGGCGGCCCGGCCACAGATTCGCCTGTCCGATGAAGCTCGCCACGAACACTGTGGACGGCCGGTCGTAGATCTCGGTCGGCGTCCCGATCTGGTCGACGTTGCCCGCGTTCATGACTGCGATCCGGTCGCTCATCGTCAGCGCTTCCTCTTGGTCGTGGGTCACGTAGATGAACGTGATCCCGACCTCGCGCTGGATGCGCTTGAGTTCGAACTGCATCACCTGGCGCAGCTTGAGGTCGAGCGCGCCGAGCGGTTCGTCGAGCAGCAGCGCGCTGGGGTAGTTGACCAGCGCCCGCGCCAGCGCCACCCGCTGCTGCTGGCCACCGGACAACTGGGCCGGCCTGCGCTCGGCGAAGTCGGTCAGGCGCACGATCTCCAGCAGCTCATCGACGCGCTTGCGGACCTGTGCCTTGTCGACCTTCTTGCTGCGGGGGCCGTACGCGACGTTGTCCCACACGCTCATGTGGGGGAACAGGGCGTAATGCTGGAACACCGTGTTGACGTTGCGTTTGTGCGGCGGCACCCGGGAGACGTCGGTGCCCTCGAGTCGGATGGCGCCGGAGCTGGGGCTCTCGAACCCGGCGATCATCCGCAGCGTCGTCGTCTTACCGCAGCCCGACGGCCCGAGCATCGAGAAGAACTCGCCTGACGCGATCGAGAAGTCCGCCTCAGCGACGGCGACATAGTCGCCGAAGCGTTTGGTGACGTTGTCGATTTCGATGACGGGGCCGCCAGGGGCGCGGCCGGTCGCGTCGTGTCCCGCCGATGTGTCGATAGCCGTGGTATGTGAGCCGGTCAGGGCAGATCCTTCCTCCAGACACCCCCCGATGCTGTGGGTAAACAATCGCCGATCACACGCCCCTTCGCAAGCGATTCCGCAACGAATTTACATTTCGACAATGGAATCCTTCGTCACAGGCGAGGGATACCGCAAGAATCCGCTGCTCGGGTAGTGGACCCCGCCGGTCTGGCAGCGGTCGGCTGACGGGGTGGGAGCGTGCCGGTTCAGTTTCGCAGCCTGAGCCCGCCGTATTGGTCGAACCCCGGGACCCGTTTATGCGGCCCTGCACACCGGGTAGTGGAGAAGACATGGCAACGGTGGATGTCTCGGTGTCGTCGGATCTGGTCCCGGAGAAGGCCTGGGCGCTGGCATCGGATCTGCGGCGCTTCGACGAATGGCTGACGATCTTCAATGGGTGGCGCAGCGAGGTGCCTCCGCAGATCGAGGTCGGCACCTGCGTGTCCTCGTGCATCAAGGTCAAAGGCTTTCGCAACACCGTGCATTGGCGGGTCACCCGCTACGACGAACCGAAGCAGATCGAGATGGTCGGCAGGGGCCGACCGGGCATCCGAATCGCGTTGACGCTGTGTGTGCGCGACGACAAGCCCGGCTCCACCTTCCAGGTTCTGGCCGACCTGTCCGGCGGTGTGCTCAGCACCCCGGTGGGCAAGCTGGTCGCGAGGGTTCTCGAGTCAGACGTGAAGAAGTCGGTCGCCAACCTGGCGGCACTGCGCTAACCCCACTCGTGGTTCATGGCGCGGGATTCGCACCGTGCCTCCACGGATTCCATCGTGCGTGGCCGCGGACGTGACAGGGCGATCAGCCCCATCGCGAGGGCCGCGGTCGTCGCGCCGCCGACGAAGATCGCGACGAAGCTGCTCTCCACCGGCACACCGGTTCCGGCGACCATCCGGCTGAGCAGCACGGCCACGACCGCGGCGGCCGTCGAACTCCCGATCGTGCGGGCGATCGCGTTCATGCCGGTCGCCACGCCCGTCTCGCCCGCGTCGACTTCGCTGACGATGAGCGCGGGCAGCGCGCCGTACCCCAGGCTGATGTAGATGTTCGCAAGGATCCCGGCGACGACGACCTGCCACGAGGCCGAGTGGGCGAGTGCGATGAACAGAAACCCTGCTATCCCCGCCAGCGCCGCAACCATGAGCACCGGTCGGGCGCCGAACCGGTCGACGAAGCGTCCGCTCAACACCGCGATCAGGAAGCCGGCGAGCGCGCCGGGCAGCAGGTAGACGACGCTGGCCTCGAGGACAGTGGCACCGAAGCCGTAACCTGCTGCGTCTCGGGGTATCTGAACGAACTGCGTGAGGCCGAGGAACGCGAAGTACAGGCCCATCCCGACGAATATGGTGGCCAGGTTGGTGAGCATGATCGGCCTGCGGGTCAGCATCTCGATGGATACCAGCGGATGACGGGTCCGACGTTCCCACACCCACCAGCCGACGAGCACGCCGAGGCCCGACGCGGCTGAGCCGATGGTGGCCGGGGACGCCCAGCCCCACGAGTTGCCCTGGGTGACGGCCAGCAGAACCGCCGACAGCCCGGCGGCCAGTCCGGCGGCGCCGAGCCAGTCGATAGTGCCCACGACACGTCGCGGACGGGCCGGGACGATGAGCACCACGATGGCCAGCACGAGCACGGTGAACGCGGTGGTCAACCAGAACACCCGGTGATAGCCCGCGTCGCCGGCCATCAGCAGCCCCACGACGACCAGTCCGACCCCGCCGCCGAACCCCAACGTCCCGGACATCACCGCCATGGCGGGCATCAGTCGTTCCCGCGCCAGTTCTTCCCGCAGCACCGCCACGCTGATCGGATACAGCGCGAACGACGCCGCCTGCAGGACGCGCGCCGCGATCAGCAGGGGAAGCGACGATGTGACCGCGGCGAGGACCGACCCGATCAAGACCACGATGAGCACGGCAACCAGCACGCGCTTCTTGCTGTGCAGGTCGGCCAACCTGCCCAGCAGCGGGGTGGCCGCCGCTGCCGCCAACAGGTTGGCGGTCACGGTCCAACTGACCGCGACGGTGGACACGTCGAGTTGGTCGGCGATGACGCCGATGACGGGGACGACGGCGGTCTGCAGGACCGCGACCGTCAAGACCACGATGCTGAGCCCGGCGACCAGCAGTCGTGGCCGTCGGATCGGCGAGTGCTCAGCAGCGGCCGACCGCGTCGCGTCGGTCTCGACCACTGCCTCTGGCCCTCCTCGTCGTCGCCGTTCGGTGATCTCGACTATGTCACCTCGGCGCGTCCGGGCTGCACGCCGGTTGTGCGATTCGACGAATGTGTTGTCTCAGAAAGGGTTACGGCTGCGTGTGCTGTGCGTCGCTGGGTTGGCTGCTGGTGTTGATGAAATCGTCGATCAGGTCGACCACGTCGCTTGGCCGCTCGACATGTGGGAAGTGGCCGACGCCTTCGAGCACCTCGAGGCGGCTGTCCGGCCGCGCGGCGAGCGCCGCATAGGCGTGATCGACGGGGATGATGCGGTCCTGGTCGCCCCAGATGGCCATGGTCGGAATCTCGGACGCGACGTGCAGACGATTGAGCGCACTCACCGCCTGCCCTCGGTAGTCGACGACGGAGCGCAGCGTGCGCAGGAACGCGTGGCGGGTCTTCGGGTCGGACAGCGACGAGTAGGCGCTCCACATCTCCGCGCCGCGCGGCGACTGCACCCCGGCCGCCGAGAGCCATGTGCGGATTTTGTTGCCTGCGGTCAGCACGGGTTGCGGAGCGATGATGGGCAGAATGAACTCGGCGCCCGGGGCGGACAGCAGCCGAAGTGTCCAGCCGACGTCGGGTCCGAGGCCACCGCTGCTGATGAGGATCAGCCGCTGACAGTAGTCCGGGTGCTGGTAGACGAATTGCATGGCCACACCGCCGCCGAGCGACTGGCCGATGATCGTCGCCCGGGTCACGCCCAGTTCGTCCAGCAAATCGCGCAGCCACACCGCGAAGGCACCGAGGGAGTAGTCGCCGCGGGGTTTGTCGGATTGGCCGTGGCCCAGCAGATCGGGAGCCACCACGCGATACCTGCGTGACAGCTGCGGAATCACCGCGCGCCACGTCTCGGAACTGCCGGCCATCCCGTGGAGCAGTAGCAACACCTCGTCACCGCTACCGACGTCGCGGTAGGCGACCCGGTCGCCGTGTATCTCCAGAAATTTCATTTCGCTCACGAAAGCGGTCCCCCTGTGGTTTGTGCGATCACTGTCTACCCCGAAAATGTGTCAAGTAAAGCCAGGTCGGCCGGTAGCCTCGGCGTTCGTACAGGCGAAGCGCTTCGCGATTGCCCGCCAGCGCTCCCAGCATCAAGTCTTGCACTCCCTGGGCTGCGAGGTGGTCCTCCAGTCGGCTCAGCAACTCGGATCCGAGGCCGCTGCCGCGGTATTCCGCTGTGACACTGAGTGATTCGATCTCACCGATGCGCGGACCCGTTCGCCACGTGTCGGGTATCCAGGTATCGTCTACCGCCGCGACATGCGCCAGCCCGTACCCAATGGCCATCTCGGCGACGGAGGCGATCAGCAGCAGCGTGTCCGGCTTGGCGAGCAAGGATTCGTACAGAGTCCGCCGTACCCGCCACGTCTGGTGATCGCTGACATACGGTGCGAGCTCGGGCATGGTCTGCGCGTGCCAGTGATGAACGGCGACCCACAGTGGCTCGATGAGGTCGAGATCGTCGACGCCGCCGGCGCGCACCTGCCAGTCCGTGGCCATCACGCCACGCTAGCGCGACGCCGTCCGTGTCGGGGTCACACGCGCTTTGCGCCCTCGGCGACGGCGCGAAGCTTGTCGGGATTGGCGACGTTGTGCACCGCCGCGATGCGGCCGTCGGCGCCGAGGTCGACGGTGATGGTGGCGATGACGCGTCCCGCACCGGTCATGACTATTCCCGGGCCGCCGTTGATGTCGACGAGTTCGGCAGCCATGTCGGATATTTCGACGCCTTCGTACGGCCGCTGGGCGTTGCCCGCCAGCCAGCGGGCGACGTTCGCCGCGCCGATGATCGGACGCATGGCCTGGCGCACCTTGCCACCGCCGTCGGTCCACAGTGTGACCTCGGGAGCCAGCAGTTCCATCAACTGGTTGATGTCGCCGCCCATCGTGGCCGCGAAGAACCGCTCGGTGGCCTCGCGCTTCTTGACGCGGTCCGCCTCGAACCGGGGCCGCCGGGCCTGGACGTGTTCGCGCGCACGGTGTCCCGCCTGGCGAACAGCTGGCTCAGACCGCTCGACGGCCTCGGCGATTTCGCCGTAGCTGAACGCGAAGACCTCCTTGAGGACGAACACCGCACGCTCCAGCGGACTCAGTGTTTCGAGCACGACGAGCATCGCCATCGAGATCGATTCGGCGGTCGCGATGTCCTCGGCGGCGTCGGCCTGAGTGAGGATCGGCTCTGGAAGCCACGGCCCCACATACGTTTCACGCTGGCGCCTGGTGGAGCGCAGGCGCTCCATCGACAGGTTGGTGACGATACGCGCGAGGTAGGCCTTCGGGTCCGCCACCTGCGAGCGATCGTCGGCCGACCATTTGAACCAGGCGTCCTGCACCACGTCTTCGGCGTCGGCGGCCGATCCGAGTAGGCGGTAGGCGACCGCGAACAACAAGTTCCGGTGATCGGCGAACGTCTGTTGATCGCTGCTCATTTCGTCGCTCGACCGCCGCGACGCCACATCGTCGAGCCGAATCCCGGCACCACCTTGAGCAGGCGGTAGGTCGGCCACGGGCTGGAGCTCACCGTCTCTTTGTACGTCACGGCCATCCGACCGGCCAAGTAGAACCGGCCAGGAGCGTCGTCGGGGCGGGTGAATTGGATGACGGCATCGCGGCGACCCAGGCTGACAGGCTGGTGGACATATCCGAATCGAAACGGCTTCGGCTGCTTGCCTTTTAACTCTCGGACGATCGAGGCGGCCGCGTGCATCGCGGTGGGGATTCCGCTCTGGCAGGTGCCGTGCAACGGGCCGTAGCGCTGGTGCGCCGCCGCCGCGTCACCGACGGCATACACGTTCGGGTGCGAGACGGACCGCAGGGCGGGGTCGGTCAAGATGCGCCCTTTGTCGTCGACGGCGAGACCGGCGGCCGCGGCGATCGGCGACACACGCACACCCGTCGTCCACAGCACGGCCTGTGCTGGCACCACTTCGCCGTCGTCGAGGGCCACCCCGTCCGGCGTCACCTTCACGATCTCGACGCCAGAGCGGACCTGGACTCCCAGACGCTCCAGCCCGGTGCACAGTCGGGCGCGCGCCTTTTCACCCATCATGTGCCCGGGCTCCTGCCGGCTCAGAAGGACCACGTCGAGATCGGGATGCTGCTCGGCGATCTCGGCTGCGGACTCGACTCCCGTCAGCCCGCCGCCCGCCACGACGACCGGCGCGTCGGACAGCCGGGCCAGCTGCTGAGCCAGCATTTCGGCGTCCTGCACGCTGTCGAGCGTGTAGGCGAATTCGTCGACGCCGGGCACCGTTGCGGTGTCGGCGACGGCGCCCAGCGCGCAAATCAGGGTGTCGTAGCGCAGCGTGCGGGCATCGTCTACCCGCACGACCTGCGCATCGGCGTCGATCGCGGTGACCCAGCCCTGAATGAAGTCGACACCGGTGCCGGCCAGGCGGTGGGGGATCTGAAAGTCGGTCAGCGTCTGACCCGATGCGGTCTGGTGCAGCCGTAGCCGTTCGGTGAAGCGGGTCTGCGGGTTGACCAGCGTGAGGTGAACGTCCTCGCGGCCCTTCAACCGGCCGCTGAGCGCCATCGTTGCAGCCATGCCGGCGTACCCGGCGCCGAGAATGAGGATCTCCTTCATCGTGCTGCCTTTCATGTCGGTGGGAGCAGATACACACCAGACGCGGACAGCGGTCAGAATTGTGACATCGCTATCGCACAGGAATTCACGACGTACGGACCGTCGCACTGGGCCGTGCTCGCCCTTTTCGCTGTGGTGGCGGCGGTGCTGGTGTGGCTCGGTCGCCGACAGACCGCCGCCGCGGCCGGACGGTTCGGTCGCATCGTCGGTGCGGTGACGGCGGTCATCTACCTGGCGGCGTTCGTCTACGCCCTGATTCCGTTCGACGTGCGCTGGTCGGTGCCGCTGCACCTCACTGACCTGGCCACTGTGGTGGCGGCGTACGCGTGGTGGTCACAGAAACACTGGGCGTACGTCCTGACGTACTACTGGGGTCTGGTGCTCAGCGTGCAGGCCCTGATCTCGCCTGCGCTGACGGGGCCCGACTTTCCCAGCCTGCCGTACCTGGGTTTCTGGTCGATCCATCTGCTCGTCGTCTGGGCCGCCGTGTATCTGACCTGGGGCCGCGGGATGCGGCCGCGCTGGCGCGACTACCGCTTCGTTGTCGCGGTCACCGTTGGGTGGGCGGCGATCACGATGTCGTTCAACAGCCTCGCCGGGTCGAACTATGGCTTCCTGAACGGCAAACCGTCGACTGCCTCGCTGTTGGATCTCTTCGGTTCGTGGCCCTGGTACCTGGTCGTCGGCGCGACGCTCGTATTCGCGGTGTGGGCGGCGATGACCTGGCCATGGATCCGTGCGCGCGGCTACGAGATCGACGACGGTCGCGCCGACGGCTCCTCGGCGTGCTCCCCGGCGAGTTGATCGACCGACATCCCCTCGACCAGCCGGTCCAGCGCGCCCATCATGGTGGCGCATTCACGGGCGGGGTGGTCGGTTGGGCAGTGCAGCGCATGGGTGAGGAAGCGTTGCGCCCCCTGCGCCTGGGCGATCACCTCGTCCAGGTGTGCGATCTGTTCGCGGACGACGTCTCGCCAATGCGGGCCGGGCGCATCGAGAACCGCTGCTGCCGTCTCGAGCGGCAGGCCCAGCTGATTGAAGATCTTGATGAACGCCATGCGGCGAAGTTCCTCGGATCCGTACATCCGCTTGCCCGCTCGGCGAACTCGGGGAGACACCAACCCCCGTTCGTCGTAGTACCTCAACGCCGATGTCGTCAAGCCCAGCCGCGCGGCCGCCTCGCCGATCGAGATCAGATCCATAACGTCATTTGACTTCAAGCCGACTTGAACCGGCAAGGTTCGGTCATGGACACCTCGAATCCGCTGCCGGTCAATCATCACGCCGACCATCCGGGCTTCTCTGGCGCCACCGGGATGCTCTTTGGTCTGTTCTTCCTCCTGGTCGGACGAGCCAACGCCCGGCTGGCTGTCGAGGTCGCGAAGGTGTCGGCGGACGACCGCGTCATCGACATCGGCTGCGGCCCGGGAGGTGCGGTACGAGAGGCGCTGCGCCGCGGGGCCGAGGCCACCGGTGTCGATCCCTCGCCTGCGATGCTGCGCGTCGCGCGCCTCGTCACACGAACATCGGCGCGCGTCACGTGGGTACGGGGCGCGGCCGAGCGCATACCGGCCGAGGACGGTTGGGCGACGGTTGTGTGGTCACTGGCCACGGTGCACCACTGGAAAGACGTCGCGGCGGGGCTTCGTGAGGCGCACCGCGTGCTGGCCCCGCGCGGACGGTTGCTTGCGGTCGAACGCCAGGTGGAACCGGGGGCGACCGGCGTCGCAAGCCACGGATGGACTCGCGACCAGGCGCAATCCTTTGCGGCGCAATGCCGCACGATGGGGTTTGAAAGTGTCGACGTCGGCGAGGGGGAAACCGGACGGGGAGGGGTCTGGACGGTCAGCGCAATTCGGTCCTGAGGGTTCGCGATGTCGGCCGTGGGGTACCTGGTTGCAAACTTCCAGGAGGTGGCGCGTGCCGAAGAAGACCGAGACGGAATCCCAAGAGGACGAGGGGGACCGTCAGCGCTTCGCCGACCGCGTTCTGCTTTTCCTCGAGGACGCGGTGTACTGGGCCATCGCGGTCGTGCTCGTCATCGGTTCAGCGGCCCTGCTCGTCGCCCAGTTCAACACGATGCTGCATCTGCGGGACGCGGCGGCCAAGACAGTCATGCTCGAGGTTCTCGACGGACTGCTGCTGATCTTCATCTTCGTTGAGTTGCTGTATGCGGTGCGGTCGTGCCTGAGGTCGCACGAGATCGTCGCCGAACCGTTCCTCATCGTCGGAATCCTGGCCGGTATCAAAGAGATCGTCGTGCTGTCCGTCGAGGCGGCCACCCTGCTCGAAAAGGGTCCGCAGTTCGCTCGCGCGGTGGTGGAGATCGGTGTGCTGGGCGGGGTGGTTCTGGTTCTGGCGTTGGCCGCCTTCGTCTTGCGTGAAAGACGCCGTGACACCCAGGACGCCGGAGAGAATGCTTCAGACGAAGAGGACGCGCCTCAGGCCAGTTGAGCCCGTCGCCGCCCACACCTGTCTGAGGATGCGGGCCACCGTTGTGCGAGGATGCGCGGATGGCAACGGAACCGGCGCATTTCACGCCAGCCGACGACGGCGGGTATCTGCCGACTCGATTTGCGCACAGCCACTGGGGCGACGATCACCTCAACGGACCGGCGGTGGTGGGACTGGCGTCACGCGCGCTCGAGGCCCAGTGCGGGGCAGAGGAATTCATGCCGACGAGGCTCACCGTCGACTTGTTCAGAGCCGCGCGCGGTGTCCTGACGGCGGTTGAAGTCCGGGTGGTGCGCGACGGCCGTCGAGTCCGCAACGCGGAATGCGATGTACTGCAAGACGGCCGAGCGGTGGCGCGTGCGACGCTGGTTCAGTACCGCCGTTCGTCGGCGCCGCCCGGTCGCCAATGGGTCGCGCCGATCGATCCTCCGACGCTGCCTACACCCGACGATTCGATGTTGCCCTACATCGGAAGTGACGGCGCCGACTGGACGCGCTCACCCGCTGGGCATCAGAACGCATCGCGCAAACGCTTCTTCAACAGTGGCATCAGTGTGGTTGCGGGGGAGAAAAACTCGCCGTTCGTACAGGCGGCCATGCTCGCCGAGGCGACAAGCCTGGTGACCAACCTCGGAACGCAGGGCATCGGCTACATCAACGGCGACCTGACAGTGGCTCTGTCTCGCCTGCCGGTCGACGACTGGATCGGCATTCAAGGCGATTCACATTGGGCGGCGGACGGAATCGCGGTCGGAACGGCGACTCTGTTCGACCGCGAGGGTCCGTTCGGCACCGGGATGACGACGGCCGTTGCGAATCCCGCCGCGCAGATCGACTTCACTAACAGGAACTTCCCTGTGCGCGAATTGAATTACGAGTAGGGCCTCGCCGCTAGCCCCAGCCCGTTCCGCCATCGTTGGCGCCGTGCTTGCCGACCTCGGGTCCTGAGGGTGTCGCCTTGTGGTCCGGCGCGACGCTGATCGGTGCACGGGTCACGCCGGTATCTGGCTTCCGCTCAGCTGGCGGATCGGAGCGTGGGGGCTGATACCGCGGTGTGTATGCCGGCGCATTGTCTTGTACCGGCGCGGGCGGCGGCGGTGCAGCAGGCGGTGGCGGCGGCGGCGGAGGTGGCGCGGGAGCGCTGGTCAGGGCGGGTTGGACCGCACTGGGAACCACTGGCGCGCTGCTTGTCGCCGGCGCGGGAGTAGTCGAGGGTGCCGGCGCAGGCCCCGTCGTCTCCTCAGTGCCGGTGTTGCCGATCACAAGCGAGACGATGACCACGAACAGAACGATGACGGCAGCCGCGATGAGGCCGACCAATGCCCTTCTGCCGCGATACCAAGGCGGCCGGGTGGATCTCTTGAAGTCCAGCGGATTGATCTCGGTCAGGCGCAGTTGGCCGTTGGTCGTCCACGCCGGATCGGTTCGAGGACTGGTTCGCTCAGTGGGGACAGGTACCGCATTGAGCTCAGGTTCGTCCGGTGCGGCGTCGTATGCGTCGAAGCGTTCGTGCTCGGGCTCGGGTTCGTGAGACGCCTCAGGCGGTTGGTATGCGGTGGGCGTGTGAGCGCCGCTGAGATTTGGTGCAACGAGCGCTGGGGCCGACTCGGCGAAATCGTCTGCGCTGTACTCGGACTCGGGCTCGATGTACTCGGGCTCGGGTTCGTACCCTGGCTCGTCGTAGCCCGTTGAAGCGTCATATTCGGTGTCGGCGAACGTGCCGTTGACGTGTGGTTCGGCCGGCGAAGCCACGGGCTCGTAGTAGTCGGCGGCGGGTGCGAAATCGGGATGAGTCACCGATCCGTTGAGGCCCGGCTCGGCCGGCGCCGCCGCTTCGTCGGAGCCGACCGGGTAGGGATCGTCGGCGGCCGCGTATTCCAAAGCGGGGTCTTCGATCAGATCCGGGTGCACGGAGATTTGCTCGGGCTCTCCGTAATAGTCCGACTGTCCGTTGTCGGGCTGGGTCGGCGAGTCCACCAGTTCGGCAGCAAGCGGAATCGGTTCGGTGTGGTGTTCCTGGACGAAAGGAGCATGACCGAACCAGCCGCCATCGTCGTCGAGGTCATCGGACGCGTAGTCGAAGTCCCTGGACGGAGCTTCGCGTTCGGTCACATATTCGATGCTAGCGTCTACGGGCTTTCACCTGCGTCCGGTCGCCGCTTTCGACGGCGCGGCGTGCTTGTGTCAGCGCTTGTTGAGTTCTGCCTCCAGACGTGAGATCAGCGACTTGCGACCTTTGCCGGCGCGCTCGCGTTTGAGCGCTGCGGCGAGCTGGCGTTTGTCGAGGTCACCGACGAGTTTCAGCGCTTTCGCCACGGGCATTTCGTCCAGCCGACCGATCGTTCTTGCGGCTTTGGCCGCCGCGGTGTTCGGAACGTGCTGCTCACCGGACTTTGAGCTCTTGCGTTTCTTGTCGTCGGTCGCCTTTTGCTGGGCCTCGGACAACTGCTCCCACGCCTTTTTCGGGAGGTAGCGCCGTGTTTCACCGCCCTCGCCACGCGCTCGAGCGTCGCCATCTCTTGTTTGCCATTCCTCGTGCTGCCATTTCTCGAGCGATTTCTGACGCTTGTCCTTGGGTCCCTTGTAACCGCCGCCTTGCCGTTCATACTCCTGTATCAGCAATTGGCTCTTGCGAGCTGACCACTGTCCTTTTTTGCCGCCCTTATCGGAGGCTTTGATCTGTTCTTTGATGCGCTCTCTGAGTTCGGGCTTGGTGTATTCCGCCATGCCGTGCGACTACCCGCTTTGGAGCGGGTGTACCGAGGTCGAGGGGACCCCTCGTCGGCGTGCGTTCACCCGATTGACGATCGGCGAACATGCACCCGGACCGGCTAGCTTGGCCAAAGAAAAACGCACACAACGGAATTGTCAGAGTGACGGTATGGGGCCGATTGGTCGGATGGGTGCGATAGCGGGGGCGCCTAACCTGTTGTTCTGTAACGGGTCTGGGGCTCTGCGACACGGATTTGTCACAGTGACGTATTGCCGAGCGGCAGCCCCCTGGGAAGGTGGGCGGGGAGTGCCTGGGGCGATCCAGATCATGGCTTCACGAAGGTGGCCCAAGCCGGCCGAGGCTCTTCACCGGGGTTGCGCCGGGGCGGGTCCACTGCGGCACGGGGCGGCTTGTCGGACCCCACGTGGCGTTCCCGTCCGCGTCCGAGCACCAGAACCAGCACGAGTGGCGCCCCGCGGGCCAGCCCTCGGGGTTGTCCTCCCACGCCTCGCCGCGGCCGTACGGCGTCATGTCGAGTAGGCCCAAGGACCCGTTGATCGGCTCGTTGCCGCGGCCCGTCGTGGAGTAGGTGAGGAACGCGCGGTCGCCGTCGCGCAAGAAGGACGTGATGGAGCCCATGCTGTCGCCGACCGGTGCGGCCGTGTCGCGCACCGAGTACCAGGGCTGGGTGTAACCCATGAACTCGACGTAGGATGCCACCTCGTCCCAACGGCCCGTGGTCAGGATGGCCATCGAGACGCCGCGGGCGTTGAGGTAGACGGCGTCCTTCAGGTGCCAGGCCGTCGTGGTGCAGCCCCCGCACTGCCCCTGGTGCGGCGCTCCGTCGTACCACATGTGTTTGTAGACCACGAGCTCGTCACGACCCTGAAACAGGTCGAGGAACGGTACCGGGCCGTCAGGTCCGACGACCTGGACGGTGCCGTCGAACTCCACCATCGGCAGCCGGCGGCGGGCCGCGGCGATGGCGTCGCCCTCGCGTGTGTGGACCTTCTCGCGGACCATCAGCTCGTCACGGGCGACCTGCCAGGTTGCCAGGTCGACCACGGGCGGTCGACCCGGCAGCGCGGCGGTCGGGTCACTCGGCGCGGTTGTCATGCTGGCCTCCGTGGTGTCTCGCGCAGTGTCATACGACGACGCGCATCGGTCACCGGAACAGACTCGCAATCTGGCTGGAACTCATCGCGGGCGCATCGGGCGAGCGAATACGTTGAGGACAGCGCCGGGCGATCGAAATGTCACGTGATGAATTACGTTGTGCCGTCGGCGTACTCAGTGGATACACCGGCACCGCCATCGGACCACAAAACGTCACTGTGACGTAATGGGTGCCCGGGGGTGGTGTCAGGGCGGGAGACCGAAGAAACTTCGGGCGGGCAACGACGAGCGAGACCGAGCGCGGCGGCCATGAGCGGCCTCACTCATATTGGAATCGCTGACTACTGGATCGATGAAACGGGCAACGCTCCAGAGAGCCAAGCCAGCGGAGACACCCGCATGAAGAGGTTTTCCACCTGCCGACGTGATCAACCCGGCAAGAAGCGACTTCGTGCATCACCGGCCACCCGCGATAAGTTGTGCCGATAAGCCACATTATGTCAAGTTATGCTTGCCGTGGTCGTCAGATGAATCAGCTCTCATCGCATGTAACGCGCTGCCCGCTCTCGCTGAGCCATCGCTTCTGCCCCGGCCACAATGAATTGTGGCCGGGGCGAGGCCTATGGCAACGGGTGCGTCAACCCGGGCAGACAGTTAACGAGTGGTATGCACGGCGGCGGCGGAGGCGGCGGCGGGCCCGGCGGCCGGCCTTCGATCATGACCGGATCGGTCAACGGGGCGTTGGGGTCGAACCAAAAGGTATGGCAGGGACCGTTCATGTCCCAGTGCGGGAGACCCTCCATCCCCGACGCCGGACACCATATCTGGGCGCAATTGCCGAATGCGTCACACCCGAACGGGGGGCCCTCCGGCGGTGCACACCGCGGCTCTTTCACCTCAGACGGCGAGCACAGCGGTGCGGCCTGAGCAGGACTTGGGGCTAGTCCCATAATTGCGACGTTCATGACTCCGGAAAAGAATGCCGCAATTGCAAACCCCGCGACAACGGGTCGGTGCATGACGTTTCCTCTCGTCGGATGCCACCCCGATGGCATTGATGTGCGGTTTTCGCTGCACATAGCGTGCCAGCTGACCGGTCCTCGCGCATGAGGCTTTTACCTCATTTTTTTTCCCAGCCGGCAGCCGGCACCTCGAGCCAAGGCGTTGGCCGAGCGCTCGCGACGTCGCTGCCTGCGGTGATGCATCACTCCAATGTGCTGGATGGAGGCGTGCCCACCCTGAACCCTGCCGGGCGCCTACGCGCAGGCCACGACTCGGACCGCGTCCAACTGCTCGTCGAACAATTCATCCACCCGGGCACCGAGTAGTGCTTGCCCAGAGCGAGAGCTATATTTCCGTAATCCCAGCTGGGATAGGGTTGATCGACTGGCTGCCGGTCCCCTGCCTACCACGACCTCGGTAGTGCGCCGCCGCGTTGACCGGAGAGGTTCTTGATGGGCTTGGCTCATGGCGGATTCAAGAACTCGGAAGCACGTCGACGCTATCTGGCCGTGTACGACGAGTTACATGCGCTCAGCCCCCGGCCGGATGTCATGCACGACGTCCCAACGAAGTTCGGCACTGTGCGGGTGTATCAGTACGGGGCAGACCGTGGTGTGCCTGTCGTACTGATACACGGGTTCTTCTTGACCTCGGCCATGTGGTGGGGCCAAACCGCGGGCTTGACAACCGATTTCACTGTTTATGCCGTGGATATGTTGGGCCAGCCGGGAGCAAGTATGCAGTCGAAAGCGATGTTCACTCCCGCGGATTCCGCGCGTTGCATTGACGCGGTTCTGGAGAGCCTAGGGCTACGTGATGTGCATTTGGTTGGGCATTCCTACGGGGGTTGGCTTGCCACCCACACTGCAGCGCTCGCTCCCCGCCGGTTGGCGACGGTGACCCTGGTTGATCCGGCCAGCACGGTGGCTCGGACCTCCGCAAGGTTCTGGCGAAGTCTTGCGGTCCTGTTGTGGCGGCCGCGTTCCGCGCAAGCTGGACGCGCGGCGGCGTGGATTGCGGGACACCCCGCACCCGGCAGTTCCGTCGATATGCTTGCCCGGCTGTTTGTGGCCGGGTTCGCTGCCTTCGCGCCGCCCTTGCGCACGCCGCCGCTGCGTTTCCCCAGTGATCGTCTGCTGCGTTCAGTACACCTACCGGTCCAAGTTCTTCTGGCGGGCAACACAGTTCACGATTCACGGAAAGGGCTTGAGCGGATTCAATCGGTGGTGCCCGCGTGGCGATATCGCCTGTGGCCCAACGCCTCACACGCGCTGCCATCCGAGGTCCCCGATGAGGTGAACGCCTACATCCGCCAGTTCGTGATCGAACACCGTAGCGGCGCCTAGTTGGTGCTTGTGGAGGCGGCGCTTCGTGAGGTCGATTGTTGCGGTGCGAGCTTGTCGATCTGTTCGCGCAGGATGTCGCCGTGGCCTGCGTGCCTGGCAAACTCTTCGATCATGGCGAGCAGGGTCCATCGCATACTGACTCTTCCCTCGAGGGGATTGTCCTTGGTGTCGTCGAGGTCGAAGCGGGACACGATCGCTCGTGATCGTTGGCTTGCGCGCTCGAACTCGGCGAGCACGTCTGCCAACGATTCGTTATCGGCAACGGCGAAGGTGCCCTCGTCGCGACGCGAGTATCCGTCGCATTCGTCTTCCTCGAGTCCCGCCCAGAACCGTTGAAACCAAATCCGTTCCGCAGCAGCGGCATGCTTGATCAATGAGATCGGCGTCGTCAATGACGCGACGAGTTGTCGGCGGGCGTCGGCCTCAGACAGGCCCCACGCAGTCGCCATGAGCGCTTCGCGGTTGCGATCGAGCATGTCTTCGATGATCGCCCGCTCAGTGCCGTTGGTAATCCGGTTGTTGGTCATCAGCATTCATTCCATTCTGTTGTGCGGTTGAGGGCCGTGCCGTATCGATCGAACGATCTGCGAGACATAAACCCGGTGCGGCAGACGGTCTCGGATAACGGATGAAGGTCGGGCGCCAGGGACGGCCAGGAAGAAGAGGTTGAACATTCGATCCGCTCGCCGCGCGGATTGCACAGGCAGCGTGCCAGGAGGCTGCCTCGGCTTGACCATATCGCAGGGTTGCGATCCGGCTGCACCACGACGCGTTGCGGAATCCTTGTCGGTCCCCGCCTTCCACGCGTTGCGGTGTCGCCGGGGATTTCGCTACGCCGCGGCCGGCGGCAATACCTGGAACCCAGCCAGTATCGTCTCGGCATCGCGATGGTATGTCGCGTTGCCGTCCATGGTAATGACGGTGACCCCCGCGATGTAGGCCTGCCCAGCGGCTCTTGTCACGACATCCAAGCTGGTAGCTGAGCCGTATCTGGTGTTCCGTCGAGCCCGTCTTCTGCGCCTTCAGTCCGCAGACGGCGGTTCGCGTCGTCGTCATCGAGGCCCGCTCCTCTTCATCGATGAATTCGATTTGGCGGGCCAGTTCACGGTCCAGGAGCGTCTCGACACCGAGGTCAGGAACGGGCTCAAGGGAAATCACTGCGGCGTTTCTCGGATTGCCTGTCCGGTCAGTGACCCTCAACGCGAACCGAATGGCTGCGTTGGGCTCGAAGCGCTCGACGGCGCCCCGCCAGCGGAACCGCCGTCGGGACACGCAGCCAACGCACCGGTCAATATGAGGCCCGCCACGGCACGGCCACTTACGCCCGCCCAGGAATTGCCACGTGCCAGGCTGCGGCACCGGTGCCGCCTGAGCCGGATGCTGCGCATCGCACTCCCCTCGACATGTCGCGTGATGAGGAAAAGTGTGGCGAAGACCGTTGCCCGACGCATGAGGTGATCGCCGCATATTCACGTCGACGCGCGCGGCGATTGGCTAAGTGCGTGAGCGAGGGTCTCTCGGGAGCGGCAGCCGGCAGTCGGAATATGGGGTGTATACCTCATGCGCCCGAGAGGGCGGACCTCGCAAACTATCGACATCACGTGTGCGGCAGTGCGACACGCAGAACTAGAACTTGGGATCGGCGAGCACGCGCCCTTGTGAACCTTGCCTGAACGACGCAGACGACGCAGCCTACGACCAGAAAGAGCACAATATGTCCACTCACAACCGAAAGCGGATCATCGCCGGAGCACTGATGTCCGCCAGCCTCGCGATAGCCGGCCTGGGTTTGTCCACCGGTGTTGCCGAGGCACAAACCCCTCCGGGTGGCCCATACACCTGGTGCCCGGGGGATCCTCCGGTGCAAACCGGAAACAACAGGATCAACCCGGTGCGCTGGGACGAAAGCATCTGCCACGAGTACTGGAGGGTCTACCACGGGCAGGGCAACGTCGCGCAGAACATCTGGGATGGACCGAATCCGCCAGGGCCGCCGGCAAACCAGTACTGGCGTCCCGGGCCGCCGCCTCTTCCGCCGGGCATGTGCTGGGCGATGTTTCTTCCCGGGCCATGCCCTCCGGGTGTCCCGGGTCCGAGGCTCGGCTGACGACAGTTCGGCCAGGGAGTAGGAGCAGCGAATGTTGTGGCGTTATCTGAAGGTTCAGGCATACGTTCTGTTGTGCGGCGCGATCGGACCTTTCTTTCTGTTCTTGTACTTTGCGTCCGACCGTGACTCGTTCATGAGTTGGTTCTTCTGGTCGGGGCTCGTGGTCACCGTCGCTGACGTGGTGGCCGCGGTGGTGATCACGGCCAAACGCGAGAGGTTGTCCGGACGACTCGCCGCCCTCGAGCGGAGCGGCGTGCTGGCGTTAGCCCACGTCGTGAACATTCACGAGACAGGAACCCACATCAACGACCAACCGTTGGTGAAGCTCGATCTGCAGATCTCCGGGCCCGGCCTGCAACCGTTCACCAGTCAAGACCGGGTGCTCGCGTCGATCGCCCGCCTCCCCATGATCACCAGCCGCAAATTGGTGGCGCTGGTCGACCCCGCGACCAGCAAGTACGAAATCGACTGGGAGAGAAGCGCGTTACTCAGCGGAATAATCCCTGCGACGTTCACCCTTGCCGGCGACGATCGTACCTTCGACCTCAGCGGGCAGGTCGAGCCCCTGATGGAGGTCCTGCGGATCCTGATGGCCCACGGCATTGGGATGAACAACTTGATGGACTTGCAGAGTAACCCTGCCGCTCGCCAACAGGTCCGCGACGTCGTCCGCATGGCTGCGGCGCGGCAGCCATCCATTGTGCGGGCGACGGCCGGTTCTACCGCGGTGGCCGAGTCACCTGGGGCGCCGCAGACCTCGACCACGCAGCGGCTCGAGGAGCTCGAGGCGCTGCGCTCCACCGGGGGCATCACCGAAAACGAGTACGCGACGAAGCGGCAGGACATCATCGCGGGTTTGTGACGACCGCCCGCCGCCGGCCGGGCGGACCAGGGTGGGTTTCGCCGGGCGTACGCAATTCGGATTCGGTGCGCCGGATGAATCTTCGATGCCGGGTCCGTTCCACGAGAAAGACGGGTGATTCCCACACTGTCTTCGGTTACGGCGCTCAGGAGGATCAGAACATGAGCTTGGTCGACATCCCACATTCCGGCGGGCCGGGGCTCGACGAGTTGGTTCCGTCGCGCTACGCGTTGCAGGTCGGCGCGATCGACGTGATGGTGATCAGTGACGGGGTGCTGCCGATACCCGCGGTCACGATGGCCACCAACGCCGCCCCAGCCGATTTGGCGGCCTGGCTCAAGGACATGTTCCTGCCGCCGGACATGCTCGACTGGCCATTGAATGTCGCCGTGGTGCGCAGCGGAGGCCGGACGATCCTGATCGATTCCGGGCTGGGAACCGAGTTCCCGGACTTTCCCCGAGCCGGGCAGTTGGCCATGCGACTGGATGCCGCCGGGATCGATCCCGCCTCCGTGACCGACGTGGTGCTGACCCATCTGCACATGGACCACATCGGCGGCCTGCTCGTCGATGGGCTGAGGGGCCGGCTGCGCCCGGATCTGCGGGTCCACCTAGCGGCCGCCGAGGCCGAGTTCTGGGAAGCCCCAGATTTCTCCCGTACCAACATGCCGGCACCGGTGCCGGACGTGCTTCGATCGACCGCCTCCCTGTTCCTGGACGTGTACCGCAGCCAGTTGCAGCCGTTCGAGACCGAGTATGAGGTGGCGCCCGGAGTGATGGTTGTTCGCACCGGCGGTCACACACCGGGCCACAGCATCGTCCGCTTGGAGTCCGGCGGTGACCGACTCACCTTCGCCGGCGACGCAGTGTTCCAGCCCGGGTTCGACCAACCTCAGTGGCACAACGGCTTCGAACACGACCCCGAGGAATCAGCCCGCGTTCGCGTCCGTCTCTTGAAGGAGCTGGCGGCGAGCGGTGAGCAACTGGTGGCCACTCACCTGCCGTTCCCGTCGGTCTGCCACGTGGCGGTCGCCGGCGATGCCTTCCGTTTCGTCCCGGCTGTCTGGGATTTCTGACGACTCCCGGGCCGGGCTGGATCGAAGCGCCGACTCCCCCGAATCGGCGCGACGACAGTCTTATCCTCTGGAGATTCGACAACGGCAACCGGTGAAGCGTTGAAGGAGCGACACATGAGGGTGCGCGGCATGCTGTGCAGAACTGCGGTAGCGGCGTCCATGGCCGGCGTAGCCGTGATGGGCGCGACCGTCCCTGCGATTGCAGGCCCTGCGGGTGCGGGCATGTCCGTGTCTCTCGCCCTCCAAGATGATCCGGGATGCGAGATGTTCGGGTGGCGGCATCCGCTTTGCGCTGGAGGCGCTTTCGAGTCGCCGCCAGATGACGGGATACCCGGTGACAATGCCGCGGAGGGGGGAATACCGGCCCCGTCGATGGTGCCGAACACCGACGGCACACTCAGCCTTCCGGGAACGCCTGGGGCGATCTAGTCGCAGAACATCCGCTGCGCCGTGCTATCCGGAGGGACAGACTCGGCTTTCCTGAACCAGGCTTCGCCCGAACCACGTGGTGAGCGCTTCGGGGAGTTCCTCGTCGGTCAAGTCCCCCGCCCAGGCAACGTATCCGTCGGGTCGGATCAACACGGCAGCGGGCGCAGCGACCACGCCAAGAACCGGAAGCTCCCACACGCCAGCATATTTTGCGTCGATCAACCGAACCCGCTCCCGCCACGGAGCGATATCGAAGACGTCGGGCTCACCCAGGTTGAGCAGTACCGGCCGGGCATCATGGAGGAGCCTGAAGACTCGCAGCGGACCGTCGACCGTCGCTAGCTCGAGATCGGGCATGCGGCGTCCGAGCAGCGGGTGGCCCTCACCGAGGTCGTAGTGGATGTCCAAGCCGGTCATCATCCCCGCGAACCGGGTGCGTGGCTCGTCCTTGCTGAGGAGTTCGGAGATGATGTCGCTCACCGTCTTGAGGCGATCGTCTGAGCGGAGAAGCGTGGTCTGCGCCACCGCGTTGCGCAGTACGCGGGCAGCGACCGGATGGCGCTCGGCATGGTAGGTATCAAGCAGGCTGTCCGGTGAAGTCTGATTGGCAACCTGAGCCAGCTTCCATCCCAGATTCACGGCATCCTGGATACCCATGCCAAGGCCTTGACCACCCACCGGTGGATGCACATGTGCGGCGTCGCCGGCCAGCAGAACCCGTCTGTCGCGGTAGGCCGCGGCCTGGCGAGCCACATCGGTGAATCTGGATATGTAGGTGGGACTGTGAATCCCGAAGTCGGTTCCGTACACGGCGACGAGCGCCTCGCTGAGGTCGCGCAGAGTCGGCTCGGTCGTGGGTCCGAAAAACTTCTCGGTGACCATGACCCGGATAGGCCCGTCATCGTCGAGCCTGCCGATGCCGTGGACACCCAGAGCATCGTGATGGATGCCCCACTTCGGCTCCTCGGCCATCTCGATCTCGGCGATCAAGCTGCTCGTCGACGGATCCCATCCTGGGAACTCAATGCCGGCCTCCTTGCGGATCAGACTGCCTCCCCCGTCGCATCCGACGAGATATCCCGCCCGCAGCGACGGGCCGTCGGACAGTTGGACGTCGACACCAGTGTCGTCCTGCGCGATACCTGTCGCCTCGCGTCCGCGATAGATCGGTACACGCAACTCGCCGATCCAGTCGGCCAGGAGCCGCTCAATGTGCTTCTGGGGCAGCGCGAGTGTGTAGGGGTGCCGGGTCGGAAAGTCACTGATGTCAAGAGGAGTTCCGGCGAACGCAGCGACTTGGGCCGTGTACCCCTGCGACAGGAACCGGCCAGCGATTCCACGTTGGTCGAGAACCTCGATCGTGCGGGAGTGGAAGCCGAGTGCGCGTGCGCCGATGAGATCTTGGCTGGCGCGCCGCTCGACAATGGCGACGTCTACCCCCGCCAAAGCCAACTCACCCCCCAACATCAAACCCGTCGGGCCCCCTCCAACAATCACCACCGCATGATCGGTCACTTCGCCCCTCTCATTCCGCAGGTCCTGCCTTCGGCCTGGAGGCACCTCCCGGCGGAACGACAGGGGCACGATTCTGCGGCACTACCTGGGTCTTGCCGCAAGCCCCCCAGTGCGCTATATGTTGAAAGTGGAAGGGGTGCGACCCTTTCGCGCAATCACCGAACTACCGCGACCGCTCCTTTTCGCCGTACCGGTCGCTCCAGTTCCACCACTCATATGGCGGGCTTTGCGGATAGCCTTCCGGGGAATCTTCCCAATCCTCCTGTCGCCCTAGCGCGGTCATGTCGAGGAAGTTCCAGGTATTGACAAACACCTCGTCGCCGCGCCCGTCGATGAAATAGGTCCGGAACACACGGTCACCGTCGCGGATGAACGCGTTCGTGCCGTGGTACTCGTCGCACCCGAAATCCTCAGGAAAGTCGTCGGTGATGGTGAACCACGGGATGTGCTGCCAGCCCATCTTGGCCTTCATCCGCTCGAGGTCGCTCTGCGACGCGCGTGAGGCGTACACCAGCGTCGTGTCGCGCGCATTCAGGTGGGCCAGGTTGCCAACGTGGTCAGCCATCAATGAGCACCCGACGCACCCGTGCTCGGGCCAGTCGCCATCGCTGGTACCGGGTTCGATGAACGCGCGGTAGATGATGAGTTGACGGCGTCCGTCGAATAGGTCGAGCAGGGTCAGTCGGCCTCCCGGCCCGTCGAACGCGTAGTCCTTCTCCACCGCCATCCACGGCATCCGGCGGCGCTGCGCCGCCAGCGCGTCGCGGGCACGCTGATGCTCCTTCTCCTTCACCAACATTCTTTGGCGTTCAACGTTCCACTCGTCGGCCGACAGGATGGGAGGCGTCCTCATGCGTTTTTCCTTCCGCTTGTGATGCAACGGTTTTCGCCGAGCCGCGCGATCACGGACCGTAATCGTTCAACGTTTCGGTTGAATATCGCTTCACCAGCTCATCATGCGCGCCCGTTATAGTCAACAAGATGGTTGAAGATCAGGTGCTCGATCGGGCGTACGCCGCGCTAGCCGATTCGACACGCCGCCGGTTGCTGGAGACGCTGCGCGATGGTGACGCCCGCATCACCGACTTGGCCGCTCCGCTTCCGATGACGTTCGCCGGCGTATCGCGCCACATCGGTGTGCTGGAATCGGCCGGGCTTGTGCAGCGCGAGGTGCGCGGCCGCGAGCACTGGGTTTCCCTTCGACCAGCCGGCCTGACGATGGCGCAGCAGTGGATCGACGAGCAGACCGAATTCTGGTCAACACGTGCGGACGCGTTGTCGGAGCGGCTGCGCCGGAAGACGCGTGGCCGATGAACGAAACGCCGGTCGTCCGGGTACGGCGCGTCATGCCTGCTGCGCCGGAAGAGGTGTTCGACCAATGGCTGGATCCAGAATCGTTGGCGGACTGGATGTGTCCACGTCCTGTACGCGTGGTAGCCCTCACCATCGAGCCGCGCGTGGGCGGAAGCGTGCAGTTCGACATCGATGACGCGGGGACCCGGGTGCTGATCACTGGACGATTTCTGGAGATCGATCGCCCACATCGACTGCGCTTCACGTGGAGCGCCTCGGACTTTCCGGATCCCACAGCGGTCAGCGTCGTCGATGTCGCCTTCGAGCCGTTGATAGACGGGCAGACGCTCATGTCCATCGAGCATTCCCTCCTGCCCCCGAACACTTTCGACGAATATCACAGCGGTTGGGCAGGCGTCGCGGGCCAGCTCGCCGAGTTTCTGCAAGGGCGTGCCAACGGTTAGCGCGAGTAGTCATCGATCGCGCGTCAGCAGTCAAACACGAACCAGCAGATGTCGTTCCGTAATCGCTGGTCGTCGAGCACCAGCTCGCGAATCTCTTCTGGCAGCTGGTCGCGCTGCCACTGGCACTCGCGCCGCCCTGCGGCATCGCGCTGTCCCTCGGGCGAGGCAGCACGAGCGGCCTTGATCGCATAAGCGGCCGCACCGAGCTCGTGCGCGGCCACATGTGCAACGGCTCCGGCCTGGCCGGCAGCGTACGCGGCATGCCGTGGCGCGCCGCGCAAGTCTCTAGCCGCGCCCATTGCATGCCCGCCCGCCGCGCGAGCCTCGGTCATTTTGACCTCACCCCGCACCCAGGCGCGAGCGAGCCCGATCGCTTGACGCGGCCGCGGGTCGTCGGGCCGAACCGACTCGAAGTTGTGTAGGACGTGCTCCGCGCACGATGCCGCCCAAAGAGCGAGGAGATGGTGATCCGAATCAGTCAGCGTTCCGCCGCGGCGGATGGTCACGAACCGAGGGTCCCGGATCTTCGGCAGGATCATGGTGGCGCTTCCTTCTGCCCCGAGACGACTCCCCCAGCGTGCTACCCGCCGCCGGTGACCGGATTCGACGTCAATGGCATGAAGGCCCCGTTGATCCACACTCCCCAGCGCCCGCCCCAACCCGAGAACCAGACGACGGGCTTCCCGTTCCACACCTCGGCGGGCTTCGGCGGCGCCCAGGCCGGTACCGGCTCACCCTGTTCCGCTGGAAGCGGCGGCGGCGGCGGCTGGGCGCCCGCCACTGCTGCGCCAATGCCCAGCGCTGACGCGGTGAGCCCGCCAGCGACTGCGACGGCGGACAAGGTGGTCCTGATCGTGGGCATGTGCACGGCTCCAGCATTGATCGAACGGATACTTAGCAGGCATAACCACCCTACGCGATCGCCATAAGCGTCGCCGTGCCCGGGGACACCTCGGCCCCACGCGCGGAAGCGAATTTGAGGTAAACGCCTCATGTGTCGAGCCCCGCCTATCCAGCACACTTCCTCCAGCGATCGAGCGAACGACGAAGGGGTGGTTCACGTGTCCAAACGCAGCAGCCGTCGAGGAGTGATCGATCGGCAGTCGCGGAACAGGGTGCGCCCAATGGTGGCAACCGCCGCGGCCGTCGGCGGAGCCGGCGTCGTGCTCGCTGCTCCCGCCGCGGCGTTCCTCGCCCCCGCCGCAGCGCACGCCGCCCCAAACCTTCCAGCAGACCTGCCCGGATGCGTCTCCGACCCACTGGGCAACGGCTGCGTCGCGAGCGGCAACCTGCTCGCCGCTGACAGCCTCGGACTCGCCGGTGGCCTCGGAAATTCGTTGGCGCTCTTCGACCCCTTCCTCGATGTCGCCGGTGCCATACCGGTGCTCAACGCCTTCATCGGTAACGGCGCCGACGGCACCGCGGCGCATCCGAACGGGTTCAACGGCGGAATGTTCATCGGCAGTGGTGGCGACGGCTACAGCCCCACTGCCGCAGGGGCCAACGGCGGTAACGGCGGCAATGCCGGATTCTTCCTCGGCAACGGGGGCGCCGGAGGGAAGGGCGCCAACGGCAACGCCACACTTTCCGGCGGCAACGGTGGCAACGGCGGCGCCGGAGCGACGCTCATCGGCAACGGCGGTGCCGGCGGCACTGGCGGTAAGGGTGGCGCCGGCGCCAACGCCGCGAACCCTGCAACGTCGAACACCGCGGGCACCGGACAGAACGGCTCGGGTTTGCAGAACGGCGGCCCCGGCGCCAACGGCGTGCCGGGCAGTGTCGGTGGCAACAACGGTGGCACTGGCGGCAAGGGCGGCAATCTCGGCGGAGACGGCGGGAAAGGCGGCGACGGTGCCGCGGCCACCAACAGCGTCGGTGCCGGCGACGGCGGCAAAGGCGGGGATGCCACGGCGAACGGCGGCTACGGCGGTAAGGGCGGCAACGGCGGCAGCGACAACAGTCCTTCGCAAGGGCCTGGAGGCGACGGCGGTGCGGGTGGAAACGGCGCCACCGGTAAAACCGGCGGAAACGGCACGGCCGGGGGCAGCGGCGGAGCGGGCGGCAAGGGCGGCCTGTTGGGCGTCGGCGGCGACGGCGGCACCGGTGGCCAAGGCGGCCAGGGTGGCAAAGGCGCGGTAGGCGGCAACGGCGGCGGTGGCGGCAGTGGCGGTAGCCAGAACCCGCAGGGCTCCGTCGGCGGTAATGGCGACGGCGGCGTAGGGGGCAACGGAGGCACCGGCGGCACGGGCGGGACCGGTGGCGCAGGCGGCAATGGCGGGGCGGCCGGCTCGGGCGGCCTCGGCAGCGGCACCACCGGCGCCGGTGGCGACGGTGGCACGGGCGGCTCCGGTGGCATCGGCGGAACGGGGGGCACCGGTGGCAGCGGCGGGACGCTGCCCAACACGCCGCCGGGAGACAAGGGTGACGACGGCACGGGCGGGAAGGGCGGCACCGGCGGTGCCGGAGGTAAGGGTGGTGCTAGCGGCAGCGGCAACGCCGGTGACACCGGTTCTGGCGGCAAGGGTGGCGGCAGCTCCGTCGGAACAGGCGGCGGTGCCGGCGGCGCAGGCGGCAGCGGAGGCGGCGGCGCGCAAGCCGGTACTGACTGACCTCTGCTTCGGCGGCTACAACACCGCGTTGGCGAGTAGCACGGCCACAGCTGCGGCTATGCCCGTCGCAATGCTGGCCACGGCCCACGGCGCACCCTCCCGCTGCCAGGGGCGCCCGTGGTCCAAGGCCAGAACTCCTGCGCCTGTGCAGGCGATGACCGCGCCCGCAGTGGCGTAAAGCAGCGCCATCTGATAGCCGCTCGGGCCGAAAAGACCACCTGAGAATGTGGCGCTCGCGGCGTTGATCATCACGCCGACGACGATCGAGGCGGCCAACGGGGTGAACAACCCGAACAGGAGTAACAGCCCTCCGGCGGTTTCGAGTATGCCGGCGACCGCGGCGAAGAAAACCCCTGGGCTGTAACCGATCTGTTCGAAGACGGTCCCCGTCGCCGCCAATCCCTGGCCGCCGAACCAGCCGAATAGCTTCTGCAGGCCGGCAGCAGCCAGAAGCCCTCCGAAAACGACACGCAACAGCAGCAATCCCACATCCGCCGCTTGTACGCGCCCGGGGATGTGCGTGGTGACTCTCGAATCGGTGATGTTCATGACCGAACCGTAGAACCTCAACAATACTTGAGGTCAAGGTGGTATGGAACATCGCGTTGACTCTGTGCCGCAACGGTACTGGGCGAGCTGTCGAGCAGCAGCGCCGAAGCGGCGCGGCGGTCAGCAGCGCTGTGGTTGAGTTCCACCATGGTCGGCGGGTTCACCGAGCGGGTTGTCGAAAGCAATGGAATCCTGCTGCGCACTCTCGAGGCCGGCCGACCTGGCGATCCGCTGGTCGTTCTCGCCCACGGCTTTCCGGAGCTCGCATTTTCGTGGCGGCATCAACTGACGACGTTGTCCGAAGCGGGCTACCACGTGCTCGCGCCCGACCAACGCGGCTACGGTGGATCCTCACGCCCAGCTGCGGTCGACGCCTACACCATTATCGAGTTGACCGCCGACCTGATCGGGCTGCTCGAGTACGCAGGCGCTGACCGCGCAACCTTCGTCGGCCATGACTGGGGATCGATCGTCACCTGGGCTGTGCCGTTGCTGTATCCCGACCGGGTCGAGAGGGTGGCGGGCCTGAGTGGGCCTCCCGTCCCCCGGCCCCGCAGACCGCCGATTGAGTCCTGGCGCAGGAAGTTTGGCGATGCCTTCTTCTATATCCTCTACTTCCAGGAGCCTGGTGTCGCCGATGCGGATCTGGGCCGCGACCCAACTACGACCATCAGGCGCACGCTCGGCGCATCGTCACGACCCGCAGATCTGGCCACCCGGTTGATGCGGCCCGGCCCTGAAGGCTACGTCGAGCGGTTGCCGGATCCCGACGGTTTGCCGCACTGGCTGACGCGAGACGAACTCGAGTACTACATAGCCGAATTCACCCGCACCGGATTCACCGGTGCCCTGAACTGGTATCGCAACTTCGATCGCAATTGGGAGTTGACCGCGGATACCCCGGCCAGCACGATCGCGGTGCCGTCGTTGTTCATCGCTGGCACCGACGACCCGGTTCTGACCTTCACCGCAACCGACCGCTTCGCCGAAGTCGTCAGCGGCCCCTACCGCGAAGTTCTCTTGGACGGGGCCGGGCACTGGATACAGCAAGAGCGGCCCGATGAGGTCAACGAGGCACTGCTCGAGTGGATGTCGGAATAGACGCCGCTGGATACGCGGCGGTTCACCCCAGCTTCAGCAGCGGTCGTAGATCGTCGAGACGGTCGAACAGGTGCCAGACGTAGGAGGAAGCTCCGTTCTCGCGGTGCGCGTGCAGGTCGGCGAGATCCGGGTCGTCGCAGTAGCTGTCGAATGCGTCTTTAGAATCCCACTCGACGAGGATGAGCACCTTCCGCGGTTCGACGTCGCCCGTGATCGATTGCCGGAACTGTCCGAGGGCAACCACGCGCCCGCCGTGTCTGGCGACTTCCCGTGGGGAGCGCTTCGAGTACGCCAGATACTCGTCGCGGTCGGCGATGTCGAACAGGTTCAATGCGTACACCGTCACCGGCATGACGCTACCGAAGGACTCGCGCATTGGCTGACGCTCTCGCGGCGGGCCGTTATCGTTAGCCGGTGGATGGCACGCCATTCGGCCGCTACCGGCTGATCGATCTGCTGGGCCGCGGCGGTATGGGCGAGGTGTGGCGCGCCTACGATACGGCGATCGACCGTGTCGTAGCCCTGAAGATGCTGCTGCCTCACCTGTCGCAGGACCCCGACTACGACAAGCGTTTCCGGCGAGAGGCCCGCGCGGCCGCCCGTCTCGACAATCCCCACGTCGTGCCGATCTACGACGTCGGCGAGATCGACGGCCGGCTGTATGTGACGATGCGGCTGATCACCGGCACCGACCTGCATACGCTGATCGGAAGCGGTCCGCTCGAAACCCAGCGCGCCGTTTCGATCATCGACCAGATCGCATCGGCGCTGCACAACGCACACCGAACCGGGCTGGTGCACCGCGACGTCAAACCGTCGAACATCCTGCTCGATGAGAACGACTTCGCGTATCTGATCGACTTCGGCATCGCCCGCACTGCTGAGGAAACAGGAGTGACGGTCACCGGTGCCGCGATCGGCACGTGGGCTTACATGGCGCCCGAGCGCTTCAACACCGACGAAATCCATCCCAGCTCCGACATCTACGCGCTGGCGTGTGTGCTCTACGAATGCCTCACCGGCCAACAGCCATTCCCCGGCAATACGCTCGAGCAGATCGCCAGCGGCCACATCTTCACACCGCCCCCGAGGCCGTCGGAGAAGAGTCGCACTGTCCCGACCGCGCTAGACGAAGTGATCGCCACCGGCCTGGCCAAACAACCCGGGGATAGGTATCCCACCGCCGTCGACATGGCTACCGCCGCAAAGCAAGTCATCACCCAGTCCAGTCAGCCCGACGCCATCGGACCCACGCCGCAGATGTGTGTCGGTCCCCGCGATCCGAGCACGCCGGCGTGGCCGCATCAAGCCTGGACACAGCCCGGACCGTCGGGCAGTGGCGCATCGCCCTATGTGGCCACGCAGTTGAGCGTGCCGAGAGCCCATCTGCCCCCGGCGCCCCCGGCCCCGAAGTCGGCGGGACGACGCCACGGTGTGCTGATCGGCGCACTGGTCTTTCTGGTCACCGTTCTCGTCGCGGGCAGTCTCATCGCCATCGTGGGTCTCACGCGGGACGACGGGCCCGCCGCCACTTCCCCTTCGGCGCCGACGGCGGACAGCGAGTTCACGGGCACCTATCGTGCCGACTACGGCCCCGGAACGGATCTCGAAGGCAAGCCGGTGCCCAACGCTCCGGCGACGACGAGCAACTGGGCCGTCCGCTCAGCGTGTGGCGCGAGCGGGTGCGTGGCCACCGCGGCCAACGTCAGCGGCGCCGGGCTGGCCTTGTTGTCGAACCTGACATTCGATCAGTTGGGCGGCGCCTGGGTGGCTGTCGGCCTGGCGTCGGCACAGTGCGGTTCGGACACGCCCGAGGAACTGTGGGTGGTGTTCACGCTGCAACCGCGGCCGGACGGCACACTCTCCGGCGAAACGGTCAGGGCCTCGACAAACGGCGTCTGCGCCGCGAAACGAACCGTTAAGTTCACTCGTACTGGCGACCCGGACCTGAACAAGGTCGCAGACCCGGAGGTCCTGCCGCCGCGGTCGGTCACCCCCGCCGAAGGCCTCAGAGGCAGATACCGCCAGACCACGACCTTCGCCACCGGCAACGTCCTCTCGGGGGCGACTCTGGAAACCAAAACCTACTGCCTTCGGACCGGCGACCGGTGCATGAGCCTTTTCCACGGCCCCGACGGCATCGTCACGCTGATGTTCGCCAACGACAAGTGGACTCGCAACGAGACGGGCATCTCGCCGTGTGCAGCGGGCGGGACGGCGCAGATGACGATCACCGCCGAATATCCCATGCCGTCGCAACTCGACGACCCGATCGCGCTGCTGACCGGCCGGGGCAAACAGACCGTGGCCCCCGGCGGGGCGTGCCCCGGCGGCGGCGACTTCGAGGACACGTTCGAGCGCGTTGGCGACTAGCCTGCGCTGTTATTCCGTCACCCGATCGTCTGGCCCGGTGACCTCGGCGTCCCACCGTGCTTGCCGCTGAGCGACGGTCTGGTCCCACCACGGCGGTGTGCCCCGCTCCCCCAGGGCGACCTTGGCGGCATTGACGCCCGCTCGAGATGCCGCCTCCTGCGCGGTTCCCTTGGTACGGCGCACTTCTCGGCGCCACGCCATCAGGATGTGGACCAGTTCAGTCCGGCGCTGCTCGGGAATCAACGGATCCGTGGCCCGCCACCGACGGCCGTCGATGACGACATAATGGCCGTCGTCGGTGACGCCCGGATCGCTCACCACTCCATCGTAGGAGTCAGACCCCCAGGGCCGGACCGATGGTGGTGTTCCACGATTCCTGCATCTCCGATTCGAAGAGACCCCAGGTGTGCGATCCGTCCGGGCGGACGACGTAGTTCACCGGCACTCCGGCCGCCGCGGCGGCGTCGGCGAACACGCGTGTGCTGTCGGCGACGATGCGCTCGATGAGCCCCCCGGTGATATTCGGTCCGAAGTTTGCGGGCAACCGGTCGACCGCGCCCACGCCGCCACTGGCGGATGCGGCAACGTAAACCGCAACCCCGTTGAGCTTGGCGACGTTCTTCGTCGGATCGTGCGCCACCCATAACGGTCCGCCGAAGGGACCCCACATCGCCTCGGCGTTCGCGCCACCGCCCATGAGCGTCAACTGCACCTGTTGAGCATTGTCCGACGGGTTGAGCAGGCCGCTGTACGAGCCGACGGCCTGATACATGCCGGGAACCTGGATCGCGTAGTCGAGTGCGGTACCGCCGGTGCTCGACAAGCCGCCAACGGCGTTCTGGCCGTTAGCGTTGTACTCCTCGTTGATCAGCGGAGGCAGCTCGCGCGTCATATACGTC
Source organism: Mycobacterium deserti (assembly GCF_025345615.1). Lineage (GTDB taxonomy): Bacteria > Actinomycetota > Actinomycetes > Mycobacteriales > Mycobacteriaceae > Mycobacterium > Mycobacterium deserti. The sequence goes on along the minus strand of NZ_JAODWD010000004.1, from coordinate 16,634 downwards.
TGGTACTGCTTGCCCGGATCGGCGATCCAATCGGTGTACCAGCTGAACTGACCCCCGAGCGGCGAGACGACGTTGACGTTCTTGTCGGCGAAGAAACCCTGAATGTCGGTCATCCCGAACCAGCTTTTCGCGCCGGGCGCGATGCCGCCGCCCGCGATGTCGTCCCCGCCGTCGATGCCGGGAAGCAGATAAAACACGGGCGCACCGGATTCCGGGGCTTTGAACACATCGTTGACGATCACCTTATTCATCGACGGCGAGTAAACCGAGACCTTGTCCCACCGATCGGTGACGTGTTCGATGCCGGTGATGTGCGCGCCCTGCGGGGGTTGTGCGACTGCGGCCGGGGCGGACACGGTGGTCAACATCGACAGCAGCGCGACGGCGATCGCGCCGACTCGACGGTATCGAGCGGATGTGGTGCGCACGTAACTCCTCTTATGTTCAGGGGCGCAATATGACTGGACTTCTATAGCACGCGGGATCGGCGCGCGTCGGATAAGTGATCTTGTTGTGGCGCAGTTATCAAGCACACGCATCGGCAGGCGACTGTTATCCGTGGTTGCTCGGTTGCTCAGGGGCACATGAACGCAAGAGGCGGGCCAGGCTCGGCAGTGGTCGTCGCCGAACCGCGCCTGCAGTACTCATTGTCCGTCCTTTCCGACATCACTACTACGTGGTTGCGATTGCAAGCGTGGGCGGAGCTGCCGGGCTAAGCTTTTGACCGCATCTGGCCAGATGACGGTGTGCTCATGCCGAGGCAGCGGTCCGCGCACGCTCATGAACTGTGCAGCACCGCCCCGCCTCGGCGCATGAGGTGTTCACCCCATATTCGGGCCAAATGCGCGGCCGCGAACCGTGGCCGGTGACGAAGGGGGTGGCCCGTGGCCACGGAGGAAAGACTCCTCGAGCGCGAAACGGCGCTCGCAAAGCTTGACAAGTGGCAGCGCGAAACGGCGCGCGGGCGTGGGCGAGTGGTGTTGCTGCGCGGCGAGGCCGGCGTCGGGAAGACCACGGTGATGGCGCGCTTCGTCGCCGGCCTGGGGCCGCGTACCCGTGTCTTCCGCGGATGGTGCGATCCGTTGACGGCCCCGCGCCCACTGGGTCCGCTGGTTGACATGCTGGCCGAAACGCCCGGCGAGCATGCCGCGGACATGCGAGCCGCCGTCGACGCAGGCGATGTCGAGGCGATCTATACCCGGTTCGTCGGGATGTTCGGCCGCGGAACCGCATCGGTGTGCATCGTCGAGGATGTGCACTGGGCTGACGGCGCGACACTGGACCTGCTGCGGTTTCTGACCAGACGAATCGAATCTCTGCCGCTGCTGCTGGTGGCGTCGTACCGCGACGACGAGATCGGTGACCATCACCCAATGGCGGTGTTGTTGGGCGACTTGACGACGTCGTCGGCGGTGAGCCGGCTCAAACTTGATCCGCTCAGCGAGTCGGCGGTCGCGAGACTGGCGGCCGGTAGCGGGGTCAATGCCGAGGTGTTGCATCAACTCACGGGCGGAAACCCGTTCTACGTCACGGAGGTACTGGCAGACGGTTCCGCGGCCGTGCTCGACGGCGGCTTGCCGCACAGCGTGTCTGACGCGGTGCGGGGTCGGCTGGCCCGGCTGTCGACTGCCGGGCGCGAGACTGCCCATGCCACCGCGGTCTGCGGTCCGCGCGCGAGTCTGACACTGTTGTCCGAGGTTTGCCCCGACGCGGCGGATGGGCTCGTGGAGTGCCTTGACGCCGGTGTCCTTGTGGCCGACGCGGCCACGGTCGGGTTTCGGCATGAGTTGGCCCGACGTGCCGCACTGGACCAGATCCCCGCGTTCCAGCGGCGCACGTTCCACAAGCGTGCGCTGACGGCCTTGGCTGACGCGCCAGTGGACCCGAACACATTGGCAGCGTTGGCCTTTCATGCCGAACAGGCCGGTGACACCGACGCGGTCCTCGAGTATGCCCCCACCGCAGCCGCGCGCGCGTCGTCGTTGGGCGCCAACCGCGAGGCCGTTGAACTTTACGCGCTGGCGTTGCGCCACGCCGACGCCGTGCCCGCCGAACAAAGGGTGACATGGCTTGAGCAACACGCATTCTGCGGCTATCTGAGCGGACTCGCCGACGCGGCGGTGTCATCCTGGCAGGACGCGATCGCCCTGCGTCACGAACTGGGCGACCGCATGCGCGAAGCCGAGGATCTGCACTGGCTGTCACACCAGATGTATCTGCTGGGCCATACCAGGGCAGCCATCGACGCTGCCGCGGCGTCGCTGCGGCTACTCGAGGTCATGGAGCCCTCCCCCCAGCTCGCCATGTCGTTGGCCACGATGGCGGCACTGACGGCGTTTGATTTCGATCCGGCGTGCGATGAGTTCGCCTCGCGCGCCGTGGCACTCGGGACCGAGACCGGGTTCGGCATCGCGGTGGTGCGGGCCAGATTCTTCGCGTTGCTGGCCACCGTCCTGTGCACCGACGACGGATGGGATGAGCTCGAGGCCTGTTGGCGCGAATCGATGGCCGTCGAGGGCCTGTCCGAATTGGGCGGCCTGAACGGCGGACTCATCTGCTGGTTCGCCGCCGTGCATTACAAGCTAAACCGCGCCGCGGGCTACATCGACGAAACCTCGGATTTCTGCACGGCTCACGACCTCGGCATGTTCGATTCGATCACCAGCGGCGCCGCCGCCCTTGTCGCCCTGCATCGCGGTGACTTCACGGACGCGCTGGCCATCGCCGAAGAGGTGCTGAGCCGACCCGCCCTGCCTCCACCGCCGCGGATCCTGCCGTTGGTGACCGCCGCATTGGTTCACGCCCGTCGCGGCGAGCCGGTCCCCGCGCTGCTGGACGAGGCCCTGGCCGCTGCCGATCCCGGCGACATGGCGCGTCTCGGAGTGGTGTGGGCGGCTCGCGCCGAAGCGGCCTGGCTGGCCGGTGACGACGACGCCGCGCGCGCCGAAGCACAGATCGGAATTGCCGCTGCCAAACAACATTCCGACCCGTGGATGGTGGGTCATCTTCGGCGTTGGGCGCGTGTGGGCGGCGATCTGCCCGATGACGCACCGACCGCCGACAGCATCACCCCCTATCGCCTCGAAGTCAGCGGCGACTGGGAAGCGGCGGCGCAGGAGTGGACGCGTCTCGGCAGCCCCTACGACGCGGCCGTGGCCCAGCTGGGCGGCGACGCCGCGGCCGTGGCCGCCGCACTCGACACCTTCCGCCGCCTCGGCGCACGCGCGGCGACGCGCCGCGCTCAGCAGAGACTCGCCCAACTGCGCGGCCGGAATCCGGACGCCCGGCGCAAAGCCACCATCGCCGATCCGCACGGGCTCACCCAACGCGAACGCGACGTCCTCGAACTACTTGCCGCCGGCCACAGCGACGCCGAAATAGCCACTGCCCTCTTTATCAGCCCCAAGACCGCCAACCGCCACGTCGGTGCGATCCTGTCGAAACTCGGCGTCCGCAACCGCACCCAGGCCGCGGCATACGCGCACCGCCGAATGCCGTCGGCGAACTAGTCGTCAGCGACGGGCACTGTCGCTCAAACCGAACCGGTCATGGAGGCCGACCAGCCATCTGGGCGCCCACCAGTTGCGCCGGCCGAGCACCCGCATGAACGCGGGGACCAGAAGCATCCGGACCAGCGTGGCATCTGCCAACACGGCGACTGTCAGCCCGAAGCCGAACAGCCGCATGAATGACACTTTCGCGGCCATCAACGCTGCGAAGGAAATCGTCATGATGAGCGCGGCGGCCGTGATCACCCGCCCGGTGTGAGCGACGCCCAGAGCGACACTCGCCTCATTCGCGCCCCAGCCTTGATGCGATGTCAGCCAATACTCCCGGATTCGCGAGACCAGGAATATTTCGTAGTCCATGGAGAGACCAAAAGCGATGCAGAACAACAACACCGGTAGCTGAACACCCAGCGTGCCGGTGGCCGCGGTGCCCAGCCCGCCGAGGTTGCCTTCCTGGAACACCCACACCAGCGCACCGAATGCCGCAGTCAGTGACAGCGTGTTCATCACCACAGCCTTGACCGGCAGGACCGCGCTGCCGGTCAGCAGGAAGACCAGCAGCAGCGTGATGGCGACGATCAGCGTGAGCACCAGTGGCAGGCGCGTGGCGATGGCGTTCACACTGTCCCGATTACTCTGTGCCGCTCCGGTCAGCTGCACCGGCTTGCCCGCGGGGGCAGGCACGGCATGCAGACGGTCAAGCTGCTCATTAGACGCTGCCGAATACAGTGGCGCGGTGGTGCTGACGGTGAGGAAGGCGCTGCCGTCCTTGTGACCATTCGGCGCAGCGGGCGGCCCTGATCGTTTGCCCTCGACGAACGTCGCGCCGAGCGATGACACCGACGACACGTCGGGAACGCGCGAAAGCGCGGCGGCATAGACGTCCAGATCGCGGGATGTCAGACCGGTTGCATCGGGCAGGACGACCGTGACAGGAGCAATCCCGTTGTGCGGGAATTCATTACGTAGCTGCTCGCCGACTTGGCGCGCCGAAGTGGACGTCGGCAGCACCCGATCGTCGGCGAATCCCCACCGCACATCGAGGAACGGCGTTCCGAGCAGCAGAAGCAGCGCGACGACGCCGAAGCCGATCGGCAGGGCTCGGCGCATGACAGCCCTCGTCCAGCGATACCAGAACCGCTGCTCGACAGGCACGGGTCGCGGCTCGGGGCGCCGGAAAAGACGGCGTGTCAACCGGCGCACGTCCCACGCGTCGAGGCGGCCGCCCAGCAGTGCGATCGCTGCCGGCGTCACGACGATCGCCGCCGCTGCGGCGAAACCGACCACCGCCACCCCCGCGTAGGCGAAGGACTTCAGGAAGTACTGCGGAAACAGGACCATCGTAGCCATCGACAGCGCCACCGTCGTCGCCGAGAACAGCACGGTGCGGCCGGCAGTGGCCATGGTCCTGATCAATGCCGCGTCACGGGATCGTCCGTCGGCCAACTCGTCTCGGAATCGGCTGAGGATCAACAGCGTGTAGTCGATGGCCAGCGCCAAGCCCATCGCCACGCTCAGGTTCAGCGCGAAGACCGACACCTCGGTGAACAGGGCCACCGCGCGCAGCGACGCCATCGAACCGAAAATCGCGAAGACGCCGACCACCACGGGCAGCGTTGCGGCCACCAGTCCGCCGAACACCCAGACGAGGACGAGGAAACTCAACGGCAAGGCCAGCGACTCCATGAGCAACAGGTCTTCGCCAGTCTGTTCATTGACCTGCCAGTTGACGACGGCTTCGCCGCCGGCGCGCACAGTGACGCCATCGCGATCCCGCACGAGTTCCTCGGACAATCGTTTGGCGTGAAGCTGCGCATCGCTGTCGCCGCCCGACAGCGACGCTGTGATCAGCCCGGTCTTGCCATCCTCGCTGAGGTACGACCGCGCCGTGGCGCGTGGGAGCGTCCACGGGGACTGCACCTGCCGGACGTGCGGCGAGTCTCGCAGTCGCGCAACGAGATCGGATCCCACCCTGCTGGCTGCTGGCCGGAGGGCCCCGTCCTCAGCGGTGACGGTGATGACCATTCCCATGCCGCCATGGTCGAACTTCTCGGCGAGCAGCGCCGAGGCGGCTGACGATTCGGAGCCGGGATCGAGCCCCCCGCCTGCGGCCAGCGACTTGCTCACCGGGATGCCGAAGAGCGCGGTGCCGATCATCACCAGCACCGCTAAGGCGATGACCCGGCGGGGCGCGGCGATCGCCAGCCGGGCGATTGCGGTCAGCACGACACTTCCTCCGTTGATGTCAGCGATCGGCGAGTTCGTGCTCGATGAGTTCGCGGTAGATCGGCAGGCGCAACAGTTCTTTGTGTGTGCCGGCTGCCTGAATACGCCCGTGCGACAGCACGAGAATCTGGTCTGCGCTGGTGACGGTCGACAGCCGGTGGGCGACGACCAGCAGGCTGCGCTGCCCACGAGCCTCCAGGAGGTTGGCCATCACGTCGTACTCGTTGGCGCGATCGAGGTGCGCCGTCGGTTCGTCCATCAGGATCAGCTCGGACTTCGACAGATACGCCCGTGCCAACGCGAGCCGCTGGCGTTGGCCACCGGAGAGGCTGCGACCTCGTTCGAGCACGGGTGTGTCGAGTTGTGCGGGCATCATGGCGATCTCGTCAACAATGTTGGCTTGCGCCAGTACCCGCCACAGATCGCTGTCGGTCGCGCCCGGATCGGCGATGAGCAGATTGTCGCGGATGGTGCCGTTGAGCACCGGCGCATCCTGTTCGAGCAGGCCGAGTTTTCCCCGGAGGTCCTTGAGGGACATGGAGCGGATGTCCTGGCCATCCCAACGCACCGTGCCGGTTGCGGGGTCGTGAAACCGGCACAACAGTCCGAGAATTGTGCTCTTCCCGGCGCCGGACGGTCCGATTAGCGCGGTCACCTGATTTCGGTTCAGTCGCAACGAGACGTCCGACAGCACAGCATTGTCGCCGTAGGAGAACGAGACGTGCTCGAACTCGACCAACGGCGCAGGTCGACCCGCCGACCGCGACGCGACGGGGGCGGGCTCACTGTCGAGTCGCGACGCGTCGTCCTCCGGCAGTTCGCGCAGTACGGCGACCAGGTGGTGGTACGCGCCGGCCGAGGTGCGCAGCGTCGCAAGGGCGCTGAACCCGGCGGTGATGGGAAAGACGGCGTACATGGCGAAGGCGAACATGCTGACGAACTGCCCGACGGACAACTCGCCGCTGGTGACGCGCCGTCCGTCGATGATCATGATGGCCAGGAAGGCTCCCGTGACGCCCAGACGTACCAGGAGGCGATTGCCCGCGGTGGCCGACGCGATGCGGACGCCGGCCTCATAGGCCGCGTGCGCGCCGGTGCTGATGGACTTCACTTCGCGATCTTCGGCGCCGAAGAGTTTGACGGTGCGCGCCGCGCCCAGTGTTCGGTCCAACCCTGCCGTGTAGTCACCCAGCGCCGCTTGACGTTTCATCGACGCATGCTGGATTCGGGACAGCAGCGGGCTGCCCGCACCGAATGCGACGGCCATGACGACAACCACGACGCCGACGGTGATCGCGTCGATCGACAGCATGATGATCCCGGCCCCGAGCAGCGTCAGCGACCCGAACACCAGATCGCCGACGGCTCGCGGCATGTCGCGCAGCAGGCTCGCATCGCTGGTACCACGCGCAAGCAGGCCGCCGGTGCGGCTCGCGTCCAGCACGCCGATCGGGAGGTGCACGACATGCGTCGTAAAGACGGCGCGCGACTGCAGGACCACCCTCTCCCCCGTTCGGTCTAACCGAAATTGCGCGAGCGCTTCCAAGACCAGCTGCCCGACAAGCATGGCCAGCAACGACATCACCCATGCCGCACTCGGCGCGCCATCCGCTGCCCGGTCGACGAGACGACCGGCCAGGAGCGGCTGGAGCATGATGAGCACGGTCGCCACCGCGAGCAGCAGAAGGCTCACGGTCATCGACAATTTGTGAGCGCGCAGCAGGGTCAGCATTGAGCGGCCTACAACAGTCCGAGATGTCGTAGTTCGGCGGCGTACTTGGTGATGATCGGCGCAGTCACGTGCGGGATATCTGGACTGTTCTGGTCGGGGCCGATCTTCGCCTCCCGCACCGCGGCCCGGAATCGGTCCGTCGACGCATAGGCCCCGCGGGTCGGCGTGAGCGGCCGCAGCTCGGTGAGGTCACGCAGCAGCAGCATCTGCAGCACCGAATGACGTCGCTGCTTCTCCGGCAGGGCGCGCAGTCCGGACTCGAAGCGTTGCAGCCACTCCCCGAAGTCGTCGATTCGCTCGATGGGGTGTCCGGCCTCGATCAGCCAGTCGACAAACACATCCAGCCCGACGCCATCATCGTGGGGGTTCATCACGTGATACGTCTCGAACCCGTCGACCACCTGCACGCCCAGCGTGGTGATCGCTTCCGCGACGAAATCGACGGGTAGTCCGTCGAAGTGTGCGCGTTCCCGGTTGCCGTGCGCATCGAGCCGGTAGAAGGATTTCGGTGCCACGCCGGTTGCCAGCACACTCAACACCATTCGGGTGAACGTGTCGGACAGATTGAGCTGGCCGGCGTACGTGGGCTCAGCCAGGATCATGTCGCAGCGGAACACGGCGACCGGTAGCCCACACAGGTCGTTGGCCTCACGCAGCAGGACCTCGCCCGCCCACTTGCTGTTCCCGTAGCCGTTGGACAGTCCCGCATTCATTTGGCGGGTGGGGCTGATGACGCGGATATCCGCATCCTCGGTGAACACCGACGGGTCCACCTGGTCGCCCACATTCGCCGTGGAAACATAAGCGTACGGCTTGAGTTTCGCGGTGAGCGCCAGGCGAATCAGCTCAGCGGTGCCCACCACGTTCGGCTCGAACAGTTCGCGGTACGGCAGCACGCCGTTGACCAGCGCTGCGGAATCGGCGATCGCATCGACGGTTTCGGCGAGTCGCTGCCATGTCTGCTGCGCCACGCCCAGGTTATTCGCGCTCTTGTCGCCGGCGATGACCTCGAGACGGCCGGCGGCCAATTCACGGAAGTATCGCGACAGTCCAGGGTCACCGCTGAAAGTCTTCTCGAGGCGGCGGCGCGCATCCACATCGGAGTCGGCGCGTATCAAACAGATCAAGCTGCCGTCGACACGCTCCATCTGCTCGAGCATCGTCAAGGTCAGGTATCGCCCGAGGAATCCGGTGGCCCCGGTCAGCAGGACTGTTCGCACCTCGGCGCTGGGGCCCGGCAGTACCGAAGCTGTGGACAGGGTCGGCGCGTCGATGAAGTTGTCCAGGGTGAGATCGCCGGCGTGCAGCGTCGTGGTGGCGTGACCGTGGACGGAATCGAAGCGTGCGTCACTCGCGGCCGAAACAGCCTCGGCCGAGCCGTCTTCGGTGTGCAACCGCAGACACAGGTCTCTGACCGACGGTGCGTCGAACAGCGTGCGTACCGCGAGGTCGGCATCGAGCGAGGTGTTGAGCGCGGCGATTACGCGCATCGCCGACAGCGAATCGCCGCCGAGGTCGAAGAACGAGTCGTCGACGCCGACCTGGGGTCGGCCGAGCACCTCGGCGTAGATGCCGGCGACGACCGCTTCTGCGGCACTGGCGGGGGCGCGGTAGTGATCGGCCTCGGTGAATCCGGGGGTAGGCAGGGCGCGCACGTCGAGTTTGCCGTTGATCGTCAGCGGCAGGCTGTCCATCGCGACGACGGCGGCGGGCACCATGAAGGCCGGTAGCCGATCGGCCAGGCGTGCGCGCGCATGCTCGGTATCGACCGAGCCGGTGACGTAACCGACCAGTCGGGGGCCGCCTGGCAGGTCGTCTCGGACGACCGCCGCGGCCTGGTCCACGCCGTCCAATTCGCTCAGTGCTGAGCGCACTTCGCCGAGTTCGATCCGGAAGCCCCGGACCTTCACTTGTTCATCGGCGCGCGACACGAACCTCAGTTGCCCCTCGTCGTCCCACCGAACAAGGTCGCCGGTCCGATACATCCTCGACCCGGGCGCTCCGAATGGGCACGGTACGAACCGCGCCGCCGTCAGCCCCGACCGTCGCCAATAGCCGATTCCCACACCGTTTCCCGCGATGTAGAGCTCGCCAACGACACCGGGTGGAACGGGATGCAGCCGCTCGTCGAGCACGAACACCGCCGCGCCGGGCACCGGTGTCCCGATCGGGGGTGCGCCCGAACCACGTCGCAACGGCGCACTTCTGGTGGCGTCCACAGTCGTCTCGGTGGGGCCGTAGGCGTTGATCATCAGGCGTCCGTCGGCCCATTGGTCGACGACCGCCGCGGGACACGCCTCCGCGCCGACGACGAGAGTCAGCGCGTCCAACCCCTCCGGCGACAGCATCGCCGCCGCCGACGGGCTCAGGTCGAGCACGGTGACCTGTTCGCTGATCAGCAGATCGGTGAAATCGGTCGGCGATGCGGCCACTTCCTCGGGGACGATCACCAGTCGTCCGCCGCGGAGTAGCGCGCCCCAGATCTCCCACACCGAGACGTCGAACGCATAGGAGTGGCACTGTGCCCAGACGCCGGCCCGGGGCAGCGAAGCATCCAGTGATGCCACCATGTGCGTGACGTTGCGATGGTTGATGGCAACACCTTTCGGCATTCCCGTAGTGCCCGAGGTGTAGACGAGGTACGCGACGTCGTCGGGCGCGGGCAGGCTGAGCCCGGTACATGGATACCCCTGGATGCCGGGGTCGTTGACATCGATGGTCGGCAACCCGCACCCGTCCAATCGGTCGGCGACGTCCGCGCGGGTGATCGCGAATAGAGGGGTTGCGTCGGCGACGATGGAGTCGATCCGCGCAGCGGGAAGCGCGGGGTCCATCGGCACGTACGACGCACCTGTCTTGAGCACTGCTGCGATGGCCACGACCGCGTCGGCGCAGCGCGGGAACATCAATGCCACTCGGGTGCCGGGTCCGACGCCTCGGCCACGCAGCAGATGCGCCAACCGGTTGGACGCCTCGTCGAATGTTCGGTAGCTCATGGCCGCGTCGCCGCACACCAACGCCAGCGCCTCGGGCGTGCGTTGCACCTGTTGGGCCAGCGCCGCAGGGATGGACCCCGTGTCCCGGGTGGGTCCGGTGAGGGTGTCGCGGTTGGTCCACCCGTCGACTCGTTCGCGCTCGGAGTCGTCGAGCAGTCGGATCGACGAGAGCCGTCCGGTCGGGTCGGCGGTCATCGCCGCAAGCACTTTCTCCAACCGGTCGATCAGCGTGGCGACCGTGGCCTCTTCGAATACGTCGGTGCGGAACTCCATTGCCCCGCCGATGCCGGCGAGTTCACCGGCCTCGGTGAAGCGTTCGCCCAAAGACAATGCGAGGTCCATTCGGGCGGTGTGGGTCTCGAGGGGCATGTGAGTGATCGTCAGATCGCCCAGGGCCAGATGGGCGGCTGGGTCGGTGAGAGACCCGGCGAAGTTCTGCCAGGCCAGCAAAACCTGCACCAGCGGATGGTGGGTTCTGGAACGAGGTGGATTGAGCCGCTCCACGAGTGTTTCGAATGGCACGTCCTGGTGCTCGTATGCGGCCAGGCTGCGCTGGCGCACCTGTGCCAGCAGCTCGCCGACTGTCGGGTCGCCGCCGAGGTCCACGCGGAGCACCAGAGTGTTCACGAAGAAGCCCACGAGTTCGTTCAGCGCTGGATCGTCTCGTCCGGCGATCGCGAAGCCCAGCGCGACATCGTCATTGGCGGCGAGGCGTGAGAGCAGCACCGCGAGCGCGGCTTCGATCACCATGAAGCTGGTGGAGTTGTGTTCGCGGGCCACCTCGCGCACGCGCCGCTGCAGCTCCGCGGACCAGTTGACGCTCACGCTGGCACCGCGGTGATCGGCCACGAGCGGATAGGGCCGATCGGTGGGTAGCTCCAGGTACTCCGGTACGCCTGCCAACGCCGTTTCCCAGAACCGCAGCTTCGCGGCGAGACGGCTGTGGGGATCGGCTGCGGATCCGAGTCGTTCGCGCTGCCACAGTGTGTAATCGGCGTACTGCACCGGCAGCGGCGTCCAGTCGGGACCATGCCCCGCGCTCCGGCAGGCGTAGGCCGCACCCAGGTCGCGGGCCAGCGGAGTCACCGACCAGCCATCGGCGGCGATATGGTGGACCACCATCACCAAGACGTGTTCGTCGGTATCGATGCGGAAAAGCTGTGCGCGCAGCGGTATCTCGGTCGCAAGATCGAACTCGTGCCGGGCCGCGGCGGCGACGGCCTCCTCGAGACGGTCCGACGGCCACCCGGTGGCATCGGCGACCTGCCAGCCGACGCCGGTTCCAGGCGCCAACACCACCTGTTGCGGGACGCCTTCGTCAGCGATGAAGAGGGTTCGCAGGCTCTCATGGCGGTCCACCACGTCCGACACTGCGGCCCTCAGGGCGTCCTCGTCGAGCGCGCCGTGCAAGCGCAGCGCTACCGACATGTTGTATACCGCGGAGGGACCCTGGAATTGGTCGATGAACCACAGCCGACTCTGGGCGAACGACAGCGGGATGGTCGTCGGTCTGTCGTAGCGTGCCAACGGCTCGAGGCCGCCCTCGGAGGTCTCGACCCGGCTCGCGAGCGCGTCGACCGTCGGTGCGTCGAACAAGGTACGCACGGACAGACGGGTGCCCAGGCTGGCGTTGACGGCGGCGGTCACCCGCATGGCCGACAGCGAGTCACCGCCGAGTTCGAAGAACGAGTCGTCGACCCCGACGCGGTCGACTCCGAGCACCTCGGCGTAGATGCCGACCAGGATCTCCTCGACCGGTGTGGAAGGCGGTCGATACCGCTCGGCGTCGCTGTAGTCGGGCGCCGGTAGGGCACGGGTGTCGAGCTTGCCGTTGACCGTCAAGGGCAGCGTGTCGAGGACGACGATCGCGGCGGGCACCATATGCACCGGGAGTTGCTCGGCAAGCCTCGCACGCAACGGTGCCGGATCGGCCGGCCCCGTGACATAGCCGACCAGGCGCCGGTCGCCGGGACGGTCCTCGCGGACGATCACCACCGCGGCCTCGACACCGTCCGACTCGCTCAACACCGCGGCGACCTCGGCCGGTTCGACGCGGTATCCCCGGATCTTGACCTGCTCATCGGCGCGGCCCACGAACCGCAGCTGTCCATCATCACCCCAGCGCACCAAATCACCGGTGCGATACATCCGCGATCCGGATCCGGCGAACGGGCACGGTACAAAACGTGCCGCCGTCAACGTGCTTCTACGCCAATATCCGATGCCGAGGCCCCGACCTGCCACATACAGTTCGCCCACCATCCCGGCGGGCACCGGCCGCAGCCACCGGTCGAGAACGAAGAAGGCCGCGCCCGGCACCGGTGCGCCGATAGGTGCCACGTCCGACCCGGCTGTCAACGGCGCGCTCATCGACGCATACCACGTCTCGGTCGGCCCGTAGGCGTTCACCATTTTGCGTCCGGGTGCCCACCGGTCGACCAGCTCGGTCGGGCAGACCTCTCCTGCGACGATGAGCGTCACCGAATCCAGCCCGTCAGATGGCAGCATCGCTGCGGCAGAGGGGGTCTGGTTCACGACGTCGACGTCTTCGGCGATCAGCAGAGCGTGTAAGTCGGCCGGCGAACCCGCCGCCGCCTCGGGCACCACGACAAGTCGGCTCCCGCGCAGAAGCGCACCCCAGATCTCCCAGACGGAGACGTCGAAGGCATAGGAATGCCACTGCGACCACACCTGTCCAGAAGGGTCGTCGGTCAGCGAATCCAGCAGTCCGGTCACGGTGCGATGAGTCACCGCGACACCCTTGGGCACACCGGTGGTGCCGGAGGTGTAGATGATGTACGCGATGTCGTCGCCCGCAGGCGCGGCCGTCCAGGTGTGCGAACAGTCGGCGATGCGTGGGTCGTCGACCACGACGATCGGAATGTCGGAGTTCAGCCGATCGGTCAGGTGGGTGGTGGTGATCGCGGCGACGGGTTGCGCGTCGGCGAGCATGAAGTCGACGCGGGCGGCGGGCAGCGTCGGATCGATCGGTAGATAGGCGGCCCCGGTCTTCAGGACAGCCGCCATGGCGATGATCGCCGCGGCGGACCGCTCGAACAGCAGCGCCACGCAATCGCCTGGACCGACACCGTACCGAGATAGCATGTGCGCCAATTGATTCGACGCATCGTCGAACTGTCGGTACGTGAAGGACTCGGCCCCGAAGCTGAGCGCGGGCGCATCCGGGGTCCGCGCAACCTGGGCGGCGAGCGCCTCCGGTATCGACACCTCGGCCGCCGCGGGTCGCGCCGTGGACCTGCGGTCGCCCCACCGGACCAGCCGGGCCTGCTCGACTCCGTCGAGCAGAGCCATCGACGACAACGCCCGCGCCGAGTCGGCAGCGATCTCGGCCAGCCCCTTGCGCAACTGCGCGCACAGCGTTTCGACCATCGCGCTGTCGAACACATCGGCGCGGTAGTCGACCGTGATGCCCAGCTCCGCGCCGGGAGATGCCTGCACCACGAGCATGTAGTGCGTGGTTTCGTGAATGCGAACGGCGCCGATGGACAGCTCGTCGGCGCTGTTCAGCCGGTCCCTGTCGATCGGGTAATTCTCGTAGACGAATAGGGTGTCGAACAACGTCTCATGCCCGGCGATGCGGTGCACTTCGCTCAGCGGCAGATGCTGGTGTTCGAGGGTCTTGTGGGCGATGTCCGCGAGTTGGCGCAGCAGTTCAGCCCCGGTGGTCGCCGGGGTGGCACGCGCCCGCACCGGGACCGTGTTGATGAATAGGCCGACCATCGATTCGGCACCGGCCACCTCGGCGGGTCTGCCGGAAACCGTTGTGCCGAATACGACGTCGTCGTGACCCGTCACCGTCATCAACACCTGCGCCCATGCGGCCTGCAGCACGGTGTTGACGGTCGTGTGGTGTGTCCGCGCCAGCTCGGCAATTGCTTTGGTGGTCTCGGGCGGAAGGCGGAAGGAGAGCGCATCGCGTGAGCCCAGCCGTAGCCGGTCCGGCGGTCCGACCAGTGTCGGCTCGTCGAGCCCGGAGAGCACTGCGCTCCAGGCGGTGCGGGCGGCATCGCGATCGCGATCGGCCAACCAACGCAGGTACTTCCGGTAGGAACCCGCGGCGGGTAGCCGCTCCCCACGATATTCGGCGACGATTTCGCCGAGCAGAATCGGCATAGACCAGCCGTCGACGGTGAGGTGGTGAACGGTGAGCACGAACCGGTGGCGTTCGGGTGCGGTTCGGACGAGCGCTACTCGAAAGACCGGTTGCTCAGTGGGGTCGCACACCGCGGCGCGCTCGGTGGCGCACAGCTGTCCGATCTGATGTTCGTCGTCGAAATCCAGTGATTGCCAGGGGAAGTCCGGATCGCGTTCGATGATTTGGATCGGCTGGTCGAATTGGGTCGAGAAGCGGGCCACCAGGTTTGGATGGCGGCTTACCACGGTGCGGACCGCCTCCCGTAGACGGCCGCTGTCGAGCGGTCCGTTCAAGGCGATGTCGAGTTGCACCGTGTACAGATCGGCGGCGTCCGAGACGGCGTCGGCGTGAAAGAGCAAACCCTGCTGCAACGGGCTCAGCGGCAGGATGTCGGCGATCCGGTACCGCCGTTCCATTTCATCGATCTGACGCTGAGTCAGGACAGCAGGTGCGATGTCGGACGGTGTCAGTCCTCCCCCGCCGGCCCGGACGTGCACACAGATACCACGGAGGGCTTCGAACCACATTTGGCTGAGACGGGCTATCTGATCTCGATCGAGTGTCGATGGCGCCCATATCCAGTCGGCATGCAGATGCGGACCGGAGTCGGTGTCGACGGTCGCGGCGTTGAGCGTCAGGGTGTGCATCAGCGGCATCGGCAGTCCGTCACCCGCGGCGACCAACGAACCCCAGTGGCCGATCTGCCAGCCGTCCGCCGTGGTGTCCTGACCGAGCCCGCCAAGGCGGCCGAGGTAGTTGAATGCGATCTGCGGGTCCGTTTGTGGCAGGTCGACTCCGGGGTTGAGGTAGCGCAACGCGCCGTAGGTCAGCCCGTTTGGTACCGCACGGAGCTGCTCTTTGAGATCCTTGACGACGTCGCCGAGCGCCGCATCGCCCGCCACGACCTGCGACCACCGCAGTTCTCTCGCGGATAGGGAGACCGGGTACTTGGCCGTGAACCAGCCCACGGTCTGCGACAGGTCCAGTCCAGGAGCCAGGTCCTCGTCGCGTCCGTGACCTTCGACGTCGACGCCGACCGGCGCGTCACTCTTGCCGAGGAACTCCGCCAACGCGAGCCCGAAGGCGATCAGCAGAATGTCCTGCACGCCTGCATGAAACGCCGCAGGCGCCTCGGCCAGCAGGGTGCCGGTGGTCTCGCTGTCCAACAGCGTCGCCAGCTGCTCGGCGGCGGCGAACGTGTCCACCGCAGGCCGAACCGACGGCAGCGCGTCCGGCACGTCGACCACCCGCTTCCAGGCTTGCGCCTGCGACGTCACCTCCGGCGTCTGCGCGTAGCGGTTGAGCAGCGCGGCCCACTGCCGGAACGACGTACCGCTGACGGGGAGCGCCACCTCTTGCCCACTGCGACGCTGATTCCACGCTACGGACAGATCGCGCAACAAGATTCGCCACGACACTCCGTCAACGGCCAGGTGGTGGATGATCAGGACCAGGTGACCCGGCGAGGCGATCCACAGTGCGCTGAGCATCACTCCGGTTGCCGGGTTCAAGCGGGACCTGGCCGCCACCAGTGCTTCGTCGGACAAGTGGTCGACTGACTGTACGCACGCGTCGGCTGCCACTGCTTTCGCTTCGCGGGTGTGCAACGACCACCCACCCGAGACGTCCTCGTCAACCTGCAGTCGCAGCATCGCGTGCCGATCAAGCAGGGCTTGGAGGAGCGCCACCACGTCCGCCTCGGTGGCGTCCTTCGGCGCCTGCAGCAACACGGTCTGATTGAACTGTCCGACAGGTCCTTCGACGGCCTGTAGCCACCGCATGATCGGTGTGGTCGGCACCTCGCCGACACCGTCGTCGGCGACCGACTGGCCGTCGGCCAGACCGGCGACGCGGGCCAGGCCCGCGACGGTCTGCTCGACGAAGATGTCGCGCGGCCGACACGTCACACCCGCGGCACGTGCGCGCGCCACGACTTGCATCGCCAGGATGCTGTCGCCGCCGAGTTCGAAGAAGGAGTCTTCGGTGCCGACGTGGGTGAGGCCGAGGACGTTTGC
>NZ_JAODWD010000003.1 GCF_025345615.1 Mycobacterium deserti | reverse complement strand
GGCAAAAAACAACAACAAACAAAAACCACCAAACACACTATTGAGTTCTCAAACAACACACCCACTCGGCCGCGCAACGAGCCCGCGGCCAATAGGCCGCGGACAAGTAGAGCGGACAATCAGGAACCCAACCGAAGTTGGTGTTTCCCTCTGGGAGCCGCCGCGCTCTTCGGGGTTGGCCCCGTGTCGCAGCGACTCCGATAAGTTACGTGAGGGATAACTCGGAGTCAAATGGGCTGCTCGGCGTGTCTTTCGATTCGTCGCCTACCGCGAGCACCTGCCGGTGCGTCGACTCCGTCCGCTCACGAAACGCGCTCGACGCCAGCGATATTCCGCTTGCCCCGTCGCAGCACCAACCACTTGCCGTGCAGGAAGTCGGACGGTTGCGGCGTCCACTCCTCGCTGTCGACACGCACGTTGTTGACGTAGGACCCGCCCTCGCCGACCGTACGCCGCGCCGCCCCCTTACTCGGCGAGAGCCCGCTGGCCACCAAGAGATCGATGATCGTGTCGGGCCCGCCGGGCGACAGCGCAGCCACCGAGGCCTCACGCAGAGCCGCGGCGAGCGTCGGCTCGTCCAACTCCGACAACTCGGCGCGTCCGAACAGCGCCTGACTCGCATGCTCCACCGACCGCGTCGCCGCGTCGCCGTGCACGAGGGTGGTGAGCTCGCGCGCGAGCCGTCGCTGACCGGCCCGTTCGTGTGGCCGCTCGACCGTCGCGGTCTCGAGTTCGGCGAGTTCATCGGGGTCCAGGAAGGTGAACCATCGCAGGTACCGGACCACGTCGGCGTCGCCGGTGTTGATGAAGTATTGGTACCAGGCGTACGGGCTGGTCATTTCCGGGTCCAACCAGAGGCTGCCGCCGCCGGTCGACTTGCCGAACTTTCTGCCCTCGGAGTCGGTGACCAGCGGCGTGGTCAGCGCGTGCACCGTCGCCCCGTTGATCTGGCGCACCAGCCTGACCCCGGCAATGATGTTGCCCCACTGGTCCGAACCGCCGATCTGCAGCGTGCACCCGTACCGCCGATGCAGTTCGACGTAGTCGTTGGCCTGCAGGAGCATGTAACTGAACTCCGTGTAGGAGATGCCTTCGCCCTCCAGACGACGCCGCACGGTGTCGCGGTCGAGCATCACGTTGACCGAGAAGTGCTTGCCGACATCGCGAAGGAACTCGATCGTCGACAACTCCCCCGTCCACGACAGGTTGTTCTCCACCACCGCGCCGGTCGGCGACTCGTCGAACTCGACGAACCGCTCGAGCTGGCCCCGAATGCGGTCAGCCCAGTCCGCCACCACGTCGACGGTGTTCAGTGTGCGTTCCCCCGTCTCACGAGGGTCACCGATCATCCCGGTGGCGCCGCCCGCCAGCACGATCGGTCGATGACCGGCCCGCTGGATACGGCGCAGTGTCAACAACGGGATCAGGTGCCCGGCGTGCAAACTCGGCGCGGTCGGATCGAAGCCCGAGTAAACGGTGACGGGTCCGGCAGCAAGACCCGCCGCCAGCGCGTCCCGGTCGGTGGACTGCGCGATCAGTCCACGCCAGTCCAGTTCGTCCAGGATGTTCGGCGTGCCCGTAACAGTCACACGCCGATCCTTGCGCATCAGTCGCTGTCGCCGGGAGCCGGTGCCCGCGGACTGCGGCGGTACAACGACACTTCGGGGCGGCCGGCGAGCCAGAATCGCCACGGGCGATCGGCAGCCTTGCTGACGCCCACCCGCGGGCCCTCCTGCATCGGATACTCCTCGCCGAGCCTCAGCTGTACCGAGCTGCTCGGGTCGAACAGGTCAATCCCGTTGTCGTCCATGGTGATGCCAAGCGCCGAACACAAGTTGCCGGGCCCGCGGGCCAGCGCGGCCGGGCGCATCGACTCGCCCCGTCGCGCTAGAGCCGCATCGAAACCCGCCTCGATCGCCGCAGCGCGCAGCAGCACAGCACCGGCAACGCCGTCGGTGGCGCAGACCACGTTCGCGCACACGTGAATGCCGTGGCTGCGATACGTGTACAGCCGGCCGGGCGGTCCGAACATCACCGAATTGCGCCCACCACGCCCCCGGAAGGAGTGCGCCGCCGCGTCGGGCCACGGCCCGTCCGCCGGACCGCCGTACGCCTCCACCTCGACGATCATCGCGCTGACGCCCCGCCCGGTCAGTGACGCCCCGAGCAGTCTGCGCGCCGCGGTGAGCGGATCGACGGACAGCTGACGGGGACCCACCGCAGCGATTCTGCCGCCCGCCCTTGACACCCTCCGAACCGGGGAGCAATATTCATCACATGATGAGTTCATCGAGTGATGAATTACTGTTGCAGGATGTGGACGTCGCTGTCGACGTCAGGGAGCTGCGGGTGATCCGCGGTAAGCGCCGTGCCCTCGACGACGTCTCCGTGCAGATCCCGCGCGGAACCATCACCGGCCTGCTCGGGCCATCCGGCTGCGGCAAGACCACGCTGATGCGCAGCATCGTCGGAACGCAGATCGTCGCGGGCGGAACGGTGACCGTGCTCGGTCGTCCCGCTGGGTCGGCCGAATTACGGCATCGGGTCGGTTATGTCACGCAGGATGCGACGGTCTACAACGACCTGCGGATCATCGACAACGTGCGCTACTTCGGCGCGCTCTACGGAGCCGATGCGCAGGCCGCCGACGAGGCGATCTCCGCGGTCGGCCTCGACACTCACCGGACGGCGTTGTGCGCCAACCTCTCCGGCGGCCAACGCACCAGGGTATCGCTGGCGTGTGCCCTGGTATCGCATCCCGATCTCCTGGTCCTCGACGAACCGACCGTCGGCCTCGACCCGGTGCTGCGCGTCGATCTGTGGGATCAGTTCCACCAGATCGCCCGTCGCGGAACAACATTGCTGGTGTCTAGCCACGTGATGGACGAGGCCGATCACTGCGGCGACCTGCTGCTCATGCGTGAAGGCCGTCTGCTCACCCACACGACACCCACGAAATTACGGGAGGAAACAGGATGTCACTCACTGGAGGAAGCGTTTCTGTCCGTCATCCGGCGCAGCACCGCGGCCGCAGCCGGCTGAGCCCCCAGGCCTACCTCGCGACGACCGGCCGCATCCTGCGCCAGTTGCTCGCCGATCACCGCAGCGTCGCGATGATCCTGGTGGTGCCCAGCCTGATCATCACGTTGATGTACTTCATGTTCCAGAACGCGCCGCACCGGCCGGGCGCTCCGTCGCCGTTCAACAATGCGTGCCTGATCATGCTCGGCGTGTTCCCGCTCATCGTGATGTTCCTCATCACGTCGATCACCATGCAGCGTGAGCGGGTTTCGGGGACCCTGGAGCGGATCCTGACGACGCCGCTTCGTCGCCTGGATCTGTTGGCCGCCTACGGCACCGCGTTCTCCATTGCGGCAGCGGCGCAGGCGACGTTGGCCTGCGTCGTCTCCTACTGGTTCCTCGGTCTCTACACAGAAGGCAGCCCCGTTCTGGTCTTCCTCATCGCCATCATCAACGCGGTGCTGGGCGTCGGTCTTGGCCTGCTGTGTAGCGCATTCGCGCGCACCGAATTCCAGGCCGTCCAGTTCATGCCGGTCGTGATCGCGCCGCAACTGTTGCTGTGCGGGATCATCGTCCCGCGCGACCTACTGCCCGATTGGCTGCAGTGGATCAGCAACGTCTTGCCCGCGAGTTACGCTTTGGAAGCACTGCAGGAGGTTGGCGCGTATCCCGAACCGACGTTCGTCGCGGTCCGCGACATCGCCGTCGTGGTCGGATTCGCGGTGCTGGCGCTGTGCCTGGCCGCGGCCACACTACGACGAAGGACACCGTAACGGCTTTGACCACCAACGCGGAACGCAAGCGCCCCGGGCGGCCGCCCGGACCGTCCGACACCCGGGAACGCATCTTGGTCGGCGCACGGGATTTGTTCTCGCGCAACGGTTTCGATAAGACATCCATCCGCGCAGTCGCCGCGGAAGCCGGCGTCGACCCCGCGCTCGTGCACCACTACTTCGGCACCAAAACCCAGCTTTTCGCCGCCGCCATCCACATCCCGATCGACCCGATGCAGGTGATCGGTCCGCTGCAGCAGATTCCTGTCGAGGAGATCGGGCTGACCCTGCCGTCACTTCTGTTGCCGCTCTGGGATTCCGAGATGGGCAAGGGTTTCATCGCCACGCTGCGCTCGATCCTGGCCGGCAACGACACCTCGCTCGTGCGATCGTTTCTGCAGGAGGTCGTCGCCAAAGAGGTGGGTTCACGCGTCGACAACCCTCCCGGCAGCGGGAAGATCCGGATGCAGTTCGTGGCCTCGCAACTGGTGGGTGTGGTGATGGCCCGATACATCCTCGAACTGGACCCATTCAAATCGCTGCCCGTAGAGCAGATCGCCGAAACGATCGGGCCCAACCTGCAGCATTACCTCACCGGGGATCTACCCGGGCTCGCCTGACCCCTGCTCGAGCAGCCGTTGATGCTCGGCGTCGTCGGTGATGGCCACGGCCTCGTCGACCAACAGGACCGGTATGCCGTCCTCGATGCGGTACGCGCGTCGCAGGCGGGGGTTGTACAGGTAGTCGTCGGCGAGCAGTAACGGCCCGCGGTCCTGCGGGCACACCAGGATGCTCAGAAGTCGCTCGTCAACCGTCACAGCATCTACCCGATGGGAATCGTGATGCCGGCATCGCCGCCGGGTGCCACGGGCACGCTGATGTCGCCGGTCGGCGGAGTGTATTTCGGCACTGCGCCGGCAACGGGGCCCTCCGCGGTGGACATCGCGGCCTGCGCCTGCAGCTTGCGCTGGTAGGCGATGGTCGCCTTGAGTGCCTCCACGAGCGGAGTTTGATTGGGTCGGTATTCCAGAGCGTCCTTGAGAGCGACCGCGTTCGTGTTGGAGGGGCGGAACCCCTGCGCACGCAACTTCATCGCGTCGTCGATCAGCTTGGAGACTTGGCCGCCGCCGTCGCCGACGGAGTATTCGCTGTAGATCGCGTTGAGCACCTGATCGGCATTCACCTTCGGCGCGGACTCTTCGGCGTTCTTGCAGTCATCGCCCGTGCAGGGTCGCTTCTGCGCATCGGCCTCGGCGGTGGGCGCCTCGGTCTCGGCGGTCGAACCGTCGGGCTGGGCGTAAACCACCGGTGCGGCGGCGCCGGACCACAGACCGGCGACCACAGCGCCACTGGCCAGACCGCCGATGAGCAAGCGGCGCCACGCGAGGCGACCGCTATCGGTCTGCAATGTCATCAATCCTCCAGCACGGTGGCTTCAGTAGACCCTGACTGCCCGACCCGGCGACGACCTGCCGCCGACGGGGAGCCTAACAGTGAACGCATCGCACGGCGCGCTCATCGCGACTGCCCACCAGCGATCTCGGTCCGGACCGCGACGGTCAACCGCTTGTACCGATTCGTATCGGGGTCGAGATACCAGGCGTTACGCGACGGCTTGGGAATGCCCGCGTCGCGCAGGGGAGCGATCTGCGGCCGGTACGACGCGCTGAGCGTCATTTCCGGCACCACGTGCACGATGTCGGGCGGACAGCCCAGCGGCAGGTCGGTCAACGCCTCCGACAGATCGGCCGAGGGGACGCTGCCACCGGGACACAGTGCCAGCGCCGTGACGGCGAGTTGCCTGCCGTTGACGTCGACGCCGTACGTCACCGACAGGTCGACCGCACCGAGTTGCCCGACCGCATCGTTGACCGTCGCCGCGTAAACCGGACCGCGTGACGTGTGCACGACCAGTCCGCGGTTGTCGACCGACCAGTAGTCGCCGTCCTCGTCGCGCCGGAACAAGTACTCCGTGGACACCCAGGTGTCGGCGGGGGCGAACACGCCGCGCTTGACCCACGCGGTCGGGTCGACCGGTCCGCGTGGACGGGCCAGCAGGACCCCGATCTCGTTGGGTTCGGCCCTGCGCACGAACCCGCGGTCGTCCTCGAGGATGAGGTCTTCCTCCGGGTCGTAGGCCCCGAGGGCGAGCTCTCTGCCTCCGGGCAATGGACGGCCCTTGCTGCCGATCTTCGCCCCGGACACGTTGGCCAGCACCGCCTGGCCATCGGTGGTCGCGAAGAACTCGACGACGTGCGCGGGGGCGAACACCTCGACGACGCGCTTCCACAGCCCGGTTGGCATGCCGGATCCGATGAACAGCCGCACCGGGTGGCTGCCGACCAGTGAGAACGAGGGATCATTGATCACGTCGCGCAGCATCGCCCACGTGTAGGTGACCACGGTGACGCCGTACTGGCGGATCTCCTGGACGAATCGGTCGGGCCGCAGTCCCCGCGACAGCGCGATGCGGGAGCCGCCGACCACCGCGCCGCCCAGCGCGACCAGGAGGCCGGATTGGTGGTGCAGCGGCGTCAGGCAGTACACGGTGTCGCTGCGGCTCAGGTTCGCCGCAGACGCGGTGCCGAACGCCGAGATGGCCCACCGGGCGTTGGTGATCTGACGGGCGATCAGGTCGCCGCCCATCGTGCTGAACGCGATGAACGCCAGGTCGCGCGCGAGGCCCGGGTTGGGCCGGTACCAGCCCGGCAGGTCGACCACGTCCGGGTCGATCTTCTCCATGTCGACGACATCGGCGTCCTCGGGCTGGTCGAGATCGCGCGACTCGCCGCCGCCGAGGACCAGTACGCGCATGTCGAGTTGGCGCGCGGCGTCGAGATGGGTCGGGTCGGCGATGATCTCGGCCACCGCGCCGAGGCGCGCTGCAGTGGCCAGGTCGACGTCGGGCGGCATCAGCACCGCGACCGCGCCGAGCCGCGACAGCGCGGCGATGGCGACGAGCGCGCTGGGTCGCGTCTCCATCAGCACGCCCACGTGCACGCCCTGGCGTACCCCGACCGCGATGAGGCCGCGCACGACGTTGTTGATGCGGCGGTCGACCGCCTCGTAGGTGTGGACGCGGCCATCGAACAGCAGGGCTTCGCCGTTGGGCACATCTCGGGCCTGCTCACTCATGATGCGGCCCAGTGAAATCCGGGTGTGCTCGTTGACCTGCCCCAGTCGCGCCAGTCGCGGGAGGGTCCGGGCCGTTTCCACGGCCAGTGCCCGCGCCGACTTGTTCGCGGAGACCACCGCGCCTGCCGTCGAGCGGGCCACACTGAACGCCATCTCGGTCGCCGCGGTGGCGCCGTGGACGAGCCGCGAGGTGATCGACACTCCGCTTTCGCTGGTCTCCTCGGGCTGCAGCGGCATCGGGTCGACGCCCTCGGGCAGCTCGCCGGTGCTGTCGATCCACTTCACCCACTGCGCGACGGTCGGCCACGTCTGCGACGAAGCTTTGGAGCCGACAACGAGTCCGAAGTGACCCGTGCGAATGAGGTATTCGTACACATCGGCCTTCGGGGCGGCGCGTTTGATACCCCGCACCGACGCCGGCTGGCCGATGTCGTCGACCTCCCCCACCACCGCCAGCACGGGGCAGTCGATGTCGGACAACGTGACGAGGTCGCCGTGAATGGAGAAGCCGCCGCTCATCATCCGGTTGTGGGCGATGAACTGCTTGAGCAGTTCGGCGATCGCCGGACCGGACCAGGCGATCCAACCCTCGGACGCCAGGAACCGGCGCTGCTGCTCGCGCGGCAGCAGCGCTTCGCGGTCGTGCAGTTGGCGCAGGAAGTCCAACCGCGACTGCGCGGTCTTGATCGGATCGAGCATTTGAAATCCGGTGCGCGCCAACCATCCTGGGATGTCGATGCGGCTGAACACGTGGTCGGCCATGAAGTCGGCCGCGGCGGGCGCCATGCTGGCGGGCAGGTTCATCGGCAGCGCGGCGAGCGTGTCGACCGGCGACCCGAACGCGATGATGCTGGCGAGGTCTTTCGACCGGCGGTAGGCCGCGGCCTGGTAGGCGAACATGCCGCCCTGGGAGTAGCCGGCCAGGTGCACGTCGCGGCCGGTGACCTCTTTGACGGTGTCGATCGCTTCGCTGAGCGCGACGACGTGGTCGGCGAGGTTGCGATCCATGCCGCCCTCGACTTTGTCTGGCGACCCGAAATCGATCACCCACGGGTCGACGCCCGCCTTGTGCAGGATGCCGACGGCGCCTTCGTCGCGGGTGACGTCCCACATGTCGGCCGACATCATCATGGGGTGCACCATCAGCACCGGCGGCCCGGGCTGTTTGGTGCCGGGACGGGTGTCGGGCGGGAAGTAGCGGCGCAGCCGGTACATCCGGACGCTCTCGATGATCTGGAACGGCGACGGCACCGCACCGGTCTCCAGGCCGCCGTAGCGCAACACCTCGAGCCCGTTCTGCGCGGTGGCCATCAGCCGGCCCACAGGCCGGGTTATCGCCGACAAGTCCACCACCGCACGCTCCCCTTTGTCGCGACGTCCGCTCCGCCGAATGCCGTCGTCATCATGGCATAGCGCCCACCTACCATCGGGTGCTGATGGCGAACCTGATCAACGTCGAGCGCGCGACGGTCGGCTACGGAACCCGCACTTTGCTCGACGCGGTCAGCCTCGGTGTGGACGAGGGTGACGCGATCGGCGTGGTCGGCCGCAACGGTGACGGCAAAACCACCCTGCTGCAGGTGCTGACCGGTATGCGCGAGCCGGACTCGGGCCGGGTGACCCACACCTCGGGCTTGTCAGTCGGATACCTCAGACAAAGCGACGACTTCGCCGGGGCGACCGTGCGCGAGGTGATCGTCGGCGGACGAGCTGACCACGTCTGGGCGGCAGAACCGGACACCCGCGACGTCGTGTCGAATCTGTTGGCCGACGTCGATCTCGACCGCGGGGTCTCGGCGCTGTCCGGCGGCGAGCGGCGGCGCGTGGCGCTGGCCGCGGTGCTCATCGCCGGCCACGACGTGCTGGTGCTCGACGAACCGACGAACCATCTCGACGTCGAGGTGATCGGCTGGCTGGCCGGCCATCTGACCGCCAGGCGGGCCAAGGCGCTGGTGGTGGTCAGCCACGACCGGTGGTTCCTCGATGCGGTGTGCACAAGGACGTGGGAGGTCCACGGCGGAGCAGTCGACGGCTACGACGGCGGTTACGCGGCCTACGTGCTGGCCCGCGCCGAGCGCGCCCGATTGGCGGCCGGGTCCGAGGCACGCAGGCAGAACCTGATGCGCAAGGAGCTGGCATGGCTGCGTCGAGGTCCACCCGCACGCACGTCGAAGCCGAAGTTTCGCATCCAGGCCGCCAACGAGTTGATCGCCAATGAGCCGCCCGCACGCGATTCGCTTGTGCTGCAACGCTTCGCGACTACCCGCTTGGGCAAGGACGTGTTCGACCTGCATCGGGTGCGGCTGGAGGTCGGCCCGAACGTCGTGCTCGACGGCGTCGACTGGTCCATCGGGCCCGGCGCGCGGATCGGACTGGTCGGGGTCAACGGCACCGGCAAGACGTCGGTGTTGAAGCTGCTGACCGGTGCCCTGCAGCCGACTGCAGGGACCATCAAGCGGGGCAAGACATTGAAGATCGGCTACCTCAGCCAGGCGTTGATCGAACTGGGCGGCGCTGACCGGGTGCTCGACGCGGTCGAGAACCGGCGTCGCGTCACCGAACTGGCGGGCGGGCGCGAACTCACCGCCGACACGTTGCTCAAGGATTTCGGGTTCACCGGCGACAAGCTGACGGCGCGGGTGGCCGACCTGTCCGGCGGCGAGAAGCGACGCCTGCAGTTCCTGCGCCTGCTGCTCGACGAGCCCAATGTGCTGCTGCTCGACGAGCCTACCAACGACCTCGACATCGACACGCTGACCGTCATCGAGGACTATCTGGACGGCTGGCCCGGCACCTTGATCGTGGTCACGCACGACCGCTACTTTCTCGAGCGCGTTAGCGATGTCACGTACGCGCTGACCGGCGGCGGGCGCTGCGATCTGCTGCCCGGCGGGATCGATCAGTACCTGGCCGACCGCGCGGCACCGTCCCGTTCGACCGCCAAGACCGAGCCCGAGCGAGGTGAGACGGCGTCGGCGCGGGAGCGGCGTGCGGGCAAGGAGATGGCGCGCATCGAAGGGCAGCTCGCCAAGCTCGACGACCGGATCGCGGCGCTGCACGAGTCGATGGCCGAAGCGGCGGCCGACCACGTCCGCCTCGGCGAGCTCAGCCGCGAGCTGGGCGAGCTCACGGCCCGCAAGGAGTCGCTCGAAGAGGCCTGGCTGGCCGCGGCCGACGACTAGGCAGGCTCCAGCTCGGCCAGGTGATTGCGCACCACGCGAAGGATCGACGTGGGCCGCAGGTCCTGGGGATCCGCCGTCAGCGCGTGCAGTGCCAGGCCGTCGACCAGCGCGTGCAGTCGTTGAGTTTCGTACGCGAGATCGGCTTCGGCACGGACGAGTTCGTTGGTCTGCAGCATCTGCAGCACCGAGGCGCACGCCTCGGCGAGCCCCCGCTGGGCGGTGAGGGCGACCCGTCGCAGTGACAGGTCGGACGGGCTCTCCGTCACCACCGCCATGTTGACCGCCATCTCCATGCGGCGCTGCTCGTCGAGCGGGAGCATTTCGCTCAGGACCGCCATGGCGAGCTTGCGCGGGTCCTTCATGCCGAAGTGGCGTCGGACCCGCTCACCGCCCCGCTCGTAGATCAGCGCCATGGAGTATTCGAGCAACTCGGCCTTGGTGGCGAAGACATGCCGTACCGATCCGACGGCTAGGCCGGCTTCGGCGGCGACGTCGCGAATCGACACGGCCGACACCCCGTCGCGCACCACGATCCGCCATACCGCCTCGGCGATCTCATGCCTGCGGGTGTCGTGGTCGATCAGCTTGGGCACGTGGCGATGTTAGCACGACTGTGCTACTTTGTGTATTAGCACAATCGTGCTACGAACAGTCAGGAGTTGAGGTTCGATGCCCGCCTACTTTGCCGAAAACCCCGTTGCGGCAGTGATAATCGGCTGCGAAGTGGGTTTATGGGTGCTGTTGGGCCTCGGTATGGTGCTGCGCTACATCGTGCGGCTACGCCGCACCAGCACGGTGGTCCTTGCGGGCATACCCCTCCTGGACGTTGTCCTGGTCATCGCCACGGCCATCGACCTTCACCTGGGCGCCGACGTCGGACTGGTACATGTGCTCGCAGGCTTCTACCTCGGTTCGAGCCTCGCGTTCGGTCCCGCGATCGTGCGGTGGGCCGACGTGCGGTTCGCCCACCGATTCGCCGGCGGCCCCGCGCCACGAAAAGCCCCCAAGCACGGGCCGGAACGCGTGACACACCTGATGCGCGAGTGGTACCGCGTGCTGGGCACGGTCGCGATCGCCTCAGCGGTACTCGTCGTGATGATCCTGTTCTTCGCCGCGCCGGAGGATCAGAGTCGCCTGTGGACGTGGATCGGCCGCGCATGGGCGGTTGTCGGACTGTGGTACCTGTTCGGCCCGCTGTGGGAGAGCGGCACGTCGCGGTTATCGCCGCAGGCGCAGCCGCAACCGATCGGCGGTGTCGCGCACGACCCCGAGTTGCTTGGCGACCTGGATGGGGGCCGTGCCCCCGCGGGCGTCCCGAGAGTTCACCGAGCCGTCGATGGTGAGCACGTCACGCACCCGCGGCGTTAGTTGCGGGTGAATGCCCGCGAGCTCGGCATCGTCGAGTTCCTCGAGACCGATACCGCGGGCTTCCGCCGCGCGCACCGCAGCGCCTGCCGCCTCATGCGCGACGCGGAACGGCACTCCCCCGCGAACCAGCCATTCGGCGATATCGGTGGCCAGGGTGTAGCCGAGCGGCGCCAATTCGGCCATGCGCTCGACGTCGAAGCGCAATGTGGCGACCAGGCCCGCCATGGCGGGCAGCAGCAGCTCCAGTTGGGCCACGGAGTCGAAGACCGGTTCCTTGTCCTCCTGCAGGTCGCGGTTGTAGGCCAGCGGCTGGGCCTTGAGCGTGGCCAGCAGGCCGGTCAGGTTGCCGATCAGCCGGCCCGCCTTTCCGCGGGCCAGTTCGGGTATGTCGGGGTTCTTCTTCTGCGGCATGATCGAGCTGCCTGTCGACCAGGAGTCGTGCAGGATGACGTATCCGAATTCGGTTGTGCTCCAGAGGATGATGTCCTCAGCCAGTCGAGAAAGGTCGACGCCGATCAATCCGAGCACGAAGGCCGCCTCGGCGGCGAAGTCCCGCGACGCGGTGGCGTCGATGGAGTTGTCGGCCGCCGCGTCGAAGCCCAGCTCCTGCGCGATGGCGTCCGGATCGAGGCCGAGGGACGACCCGGCCAGCGCACCGGACCCGTACGGCGACACCGCGGCCCGCCCGTCGAAGTCGGCTAGGCGATCGACGTCGCGCAGCAGCGGGTGCGCATGTGCCAGCAGGTGGTGTGCCAGCAGCACCGGCTGGGCCGATTGGAGGTGGGTCTTGCCGGGCATGATCGCGGTCGGATGTGCTGCGGCCTGAGTCGCCAATGCGTCGACGACCGACAGCACGCCATCGGCGACACGGCGGACCGCGTCGCGAAGCCAGAGCCGCAGCAGGGTGGCCACCTGATCGTTACGCGACCGCCCCGCCCGCAGGCGACCGCCGAGATCCTCTCCGACGCGGTCGATCAGACCGCGCTCGAGCGCACCGTGCACGTCCTCGTCGGTCACCAGCGGAGCGAAGGTGCCGTCGGCGACGTCGTTCGCCAGACTGTCCAGCCCCACCAGCAGTCCGTCGCGTTGCTCCTCGGTCAGCAGCCCAGCCCGAAACAGCACTCGCGCATGGGCTTTGGAGGCACGAACGTCGTAAGGCGCGAGCACCCAGTCGAAGTGGGTCGACTTCGACAACGCCGCGAGCGAGGGCGACGGCCCCTCAGAGAACCGTCCACCCCACAACGAACCCTCGTTGGTGCTCACTGGCCGGCGAGGTCCCGCTGCGCCGAGATCTTGGACGACAAACCGTGCACGTGGACGAATCCTTTGGCGGCCGACTGATCGAACGTGTCGCCTTCGTCGTAGGTGGCAAGGTTGAAATCGTAGAGCGATTCCTGGCTGCGGCGGCCATTGACCGCGATGTGCCCGCCGTGCAACACCATTCGGATCTCACCGGACACGTGCTGCTGAGTGTGTGCGACGAATGCCTCGAGCGCGGTCTTCAGCGGCGAGTACCACAACCCGTCGTACACCAGCTCGCCCCACTTCTGGTCGGTGGTGCGCTTGAAGCGCCCGAGTTCGCGTTCCAGCGTGACGTGTTCGAGTTCGGTGTGCGCGGTGATGAGCACCATGGCGCCGGGAGCCTCGTAGATCTCGCGGCTCTTGATGCCCACCAGCCGGTCTTCGACGACGTCGAGCCGGCCGACGCCCTGCTCGCCTGCGCGACGGTTGAGTTCCTCGATGGCCTGCAGCACAGTCACCTGCCGCCCGTCGATCGACACCGGAACGCCGCGTTCGAATCCGACGATCACCTCGTCGGGCGTGCTCCAGTTGACCGTCGGGTCCTCGGTGTAGTCGTAGACGTCCTTGGTCGGCGCGTTCCACAGATGCTCGAGGAATCCCGTCTCGACGGCCCGGCCCCACACGTTCTGATCGATCGAGAACGGCGAGCGCTTGGTGACGTTGATCGGAATTGCATTCTCCTCGGCGAAGGCGATCGCCTTCTCCCGTGTCCACGCGTAGTCGCGCACCGGTGCGAGGACTTCGAGATCTGGTGCCAGCGAGGCGAACCCGACTTCGAAGCGGACCTGGTCGTTGCCCTTGCCGGTGCAGCCGTGTGCGACGATACCGCCGCCGTGTTCACGCGCCGCCGCCACCAGGTGCTTGACGATCAACGGCCTGCTCAGCGCCGACACCAACGGATAGCGGTCCATGTAGAGGGCGTTGGACTGGATGGCGGGCAGGCAGTACTGCTCGGCGAATTCGTCCTTGGCGTCGACCACAACGGCTTCGACCGCGCCGCAGTCGAGGGCGCGCTTGCGGACCACCTCCATGTCTTCGCCGCCCTGACCGAGGTCGATGGCGACGGCCACCACCTCGTGGCCGGTTTCCTTGCCGATCCAGCTGATCGCCACCGAGGTGTCCAAACCACCGGAATACGCCAGGATGACGCGCTCGGACATTTAGCTGATCTCCTTTAGTTGAATGCTTTC
Source organism: Mycobacterium deserti (assembly GCF_025345615.1). GTDB lineage: Bacteria > Actinomycetota > Actinomycetes > Mycobacteriales > Mycobacteriaceae > Mycobacterium > Mycobacterium deserti. The sequence goes on along the minus strand of NZ_JAODWD010000003.1, from coordinate 1,009,668 downwards.
GAGTTTGGCCGCCAGTTCGGCGCCGGTCATCGGCTCGCGTGCGATCACCAGGATGGTGTCGTCGCCCGCGATCGTGCCGACCACATAGGGCAGTGCGGCGCGGTCCATCGCGCTGGCCAGGTAGTGCGCCGCGCCCGGCGGTGTCCGCAGCACCGCGAGATTGCCGCTGGCGTCGGTGGATACGAGCAGGTCGGCCAGCAGGCGCGCCACGCGTTCGGTGCCACCAGATACTCCCCGCACGGGGCTGCCGTCCTCGGGGACAACGTATACGCCGACGCCACCGTCGGCGCCCCGCAGCTTGACGGCGCCGAGTTCTTCGAGGTCGCGTGACAGCGTGGCCTGGGTGACCTCGATGCCTTCGGCGCCGAGCATGGTCGCCAGTTCGGTCTGGCTGTGCACGGACTGTGACGACAGGATCGCCACGATGCGCGCCTGCCGCCCGGCCCTGGTGGCCGCCGAGGTCATTGATGCTCCAACAGCCACACCAGCAGCGCTTTCTGCGCATGCAGCCGGTTCTCGGCCTCGTCCAACACGGCGCTGTGCGGACCGTCGATCACCTCGTCGGTGATCTCATCACCGCGATGCGCAGGAAGGCAGTGCAGCACAACGGCGTTCGGTTGAGCCCTGGCAAGAAGCTGCGTATTGAGCTGGAAGGGCCGGAACGGTCCGACTCGGTCCAGCCCGTCGTCCTCTTGTCCCATCGACGTCCAGGTGTCGGTGACGAGCACGTCGGCGCCGTCGGCGGCCGCCTGCGCGTCGCCGGTCACGGTCACCGAGGCACCGGTGTCTGCCGCACGCTCTCGGGCGGCAGCGACAAACTGCGGGGCCGGCTCGAAACCGGCGGGAGCGGCGACCGTGACATGTATTCCCGCCGTCACCCCTCCCAACATCAGTGAGTGCGCCATGTTGTTGGCGCCGTCGCCGAAATAGGAGAGCCGCAAGCCGTTCAGCGTGCCACGGCGTTCGTCGAGTGTCTGCAGGTCGGCGAGCACCTGGCACGGGTGGAACTCGTCGGACAGGGCGTTGACCACCGGCACCGTAGCCGTGGACGCCATGGCGGTGAGGCGTTCCTGGGCGAACGTTCGCCACACGATGGCGTCGACGTAGCGGGACAGCACCCGTCCGGTGTCCTCGAGCGTCTCCTCGCGGCCCAGTTGGGTGTTGCGGCCGTCCACCACCACGGCGTGCCCGCCCAGTTGCGCGATGCCGATCTCGAACGAGAACCGGGTGCGCGTCGAGTTCTTGTCGAAGATGACCGCCACACCGCGCGGACCGTCGAGCGGACGACGGCTGACCGGTGCCTTCTTGAGTTCGGCGGCGAGCGCGAGCACTTCGGCCTGCTCGTCGGGAGTCAGGTCGTCGTCGCGCAGAAAGTGGCGCGTCATGAGCCGACCACGCCATTGCCCCCGCCGGCAGCGGTGTTCAAGACGTCGGGCAGCGCACCGAGGAAGTCCTCGATCTGCGCTTCGGTGATCACTAGTGGCGGCGCCAATCGGATGACATCAGGTGCCGCCGCGTTGATGAGGAATCCCGCCTCGCGAGCGGCGGCTTCGGCCTGCTTCGCCGCATCACGGTTGAGGACGACCCCGCACAGCAGACCGCGACCGCGCACGTGGTCGATTAGAGGATGGCCCAGCGATTCGATCCCGTCGTGCAGCGCCTTGCCGAGCAGATCGGCGCGGCTGATCAGGTCCTCGTCGGCGAGCACGCCCAGCACCGCCAGTGCTGCGGCCGTGCAGACCGGATTGCCGCCGAACGTGCTGCCGTGCAGTCCCGGAGTCAGCAGGTCGCCGGTCGCGCCGACCGCCAGGCACGCGCCGATAGGCAGACCGCCGCCGAGTCCCTTGGCCAACGTCACGATGTCGGGGGTGATCCCGTCGTGCTGGTGGGCGAAAAACACTCCGGTGCGGCCCATCCCGGTCTGCACCTCGTCGAGCACCAGCAGCGCACCGTGGCGCGCGGTGATCTCGCGCGCGGCCGCGAGATAACCCGCGGGCGGGACCACGACGCCGCCCTCCCCCATGATGGGCTCGAGGAACACCGCCGCGGTCCGGTCGTCGACAGCGGCGGTCAACGCGCCGACGTCACCGTAGGGAATGTGCGTGACGTCGCCGGGTAGCGGCGCGAACGGCTCCTGTTTGGCCGGCTGCCCGGTCAGCGCAAGCGATCCCATGGTGCGGCCGTGGAAAGCGCCCTGTGCAGCAACGAGTTTCGTGCGCCCGGTCAGGCGAGTGATCTTGAACGCGACCTCGTTGGCCTCCGCCCCGGAGTTGCAGAAGAACACTCGGGCGTGTGCGCCGAGCAGCCCCACGAGCGCCTCGGCCAGGGCGACGCCCGGCTCAGTGGCGTACAGGTTGGACGTGTGTCCGAGCGTGTTCATCTGACGGGTGACCGCCTCGATGACCGCGGGATGGCGATGGCCGAGGATGTTGACCGCGATTCCGCCGAGCAGGTCGAGATAGGTCTTGCCGTCGGTGTCGGTGACCACGGCGCCGTCACCGCTGGCCAGCGCCAGTGGCGGGGTGCCGTAGTTGTTCATCATGACGGCTTCCCAGCGCTTCTGCAGTGTCACGCTTCGCCCTTCCGGTCCGACGCCTCAACGGAGTTCGAACCTCGCTCCGGCGTCGTTGTCGGACGCACCACCTTCGTGCCCGTCCCTTCGTCGGTGAACAGTTCGACCAGCACGCAGTGCTCGACGCGGCCGTCGATCACATGCGCGCTCGACACCCCGCTCATCACGGCACGCAAGCATGCCTCCATCTTGGGCACCATGCCGGTATCCAGCGACGGCAGTAGCTGTGTCAGCGACGCGGTGTCGATCTCGCTGACCAGCGAGTCGCGGTCCGGCCACCGGGTGTAGAGGCCGGCGACGTCGGTGAGCACCACCAACTTGTCGGCGCCGAGGGCTTCGGCGAGCGCCGCGGCGGCGGTGTCGGCGTTGATGTTGTGCACCACCCCGTCGACGTCGGGGGCGATGGTCGAAACGACCGGAATGCGTCCTGCCGCAATGAGATCGCGCAGCGCGTCGGCGTCGACGCGCTCGACGTCGCCGACCAGGCCGATGTCGGTGGCCACCCCGTCGACCAGAACGCTGCGACGCACCGCGGTGAACAGATGCGCGTCCTCGCCGGTGACGCCGACGGCATACGGTCCGTGCGCATTGATCAGATTGACCAACTCGCGGCCGACCTGACCGAACAGCACCATCCGCACCACGTCGAGCACCTCGGGCGTGGTCACCCGGAAGCCGCCCTTGAAATCGCCTGCGATACCGAGCCGTTTGAGCATCGCGCTGATCTGCGGTCCGCCGCCGTGCACGACGACCGGATGGATGCCGCAGTTGCGCAGGAACACCATGTCAGCGGCGAACGCGGCCTTGAGTACGTCGTCGGTCATCGCGTTGCCGCCGTATTTGACCACCACGATCTTGCCGTGCATTTGTTTGAGCCACGGCAGGGCCGCGGCCAGAATCTGCGCCTTCTTCGGCGCGGCGAGGGTCATGAGCTGTAGGCCGAGTTCTCTTCGACGTAGCCGTGGGACAGGTCCGTGGTCCGGATCGACGCGCGCTCGCCACCGATCCCCAGGTCGACGGTTACGTCGATGTCCGCGCCGGACAGGTCGACCTCGCGTGCCCCGGCAGTCCCGACGCCGTTGACACAGACCGCAGAACCGTTGAACGACACGGTGATCCGGTCAGGTTCCAGCCGCACCGGCGCCATGCCTACGGCGGCCAGCACACGGCCCCAGTTGGGGTCGGAGCCGAACAGTGCGGTCTTGACGAGGCTGTCGCGCGCGACGAACCGGGCGATGGTCACCGCGTCGTCCTCGGTCGCGGCGCCTGTCACCGTGACGCAGACGCGTTTGGTGACGCCTTCTGCGTCGGCCTGCAGTTGTGCGCACAGGTCGTCGCACACCCGCAGCACCGCGTCGTCGAGATCGCCTTGGCTGGGCGCGGTTTCGCTGGCTCCGGACGCCAACAGCAGCACGGTGTCATTGGTCGAGCAGCTGCCGTCGACATCGAGACGGTCGAAGGTCCGCGCCGTCGCTCTGCGCAGCGCCTGGTCGAGCGCGGCGGCATCCGCGACGGCGTCGGTGGTGATGACGCACAGCATGGTGGCCAGTGACGGTGCGAGCATGCCCGCGCCCTTGGCCATCCCTCCGATCGTCCAATTGTCGCTGTGGTGCAGCGCAACCTGTTTGGGCACCGTGTCGGTAGTCATGATGGCGCGGGCGGCTTCCTCGCCGCCGCTGAGACCGCCTGCCATCTCGTGCACCAGCTCTTGCGCGCCCGGCAGCACTTTGTCCATCGGCAGCCGATCGCCGATCAGCCCGGTCGAGCAGACGGCCACCTCGATCGCGCCGGTGTCGGTGCCCCAGTTCGATAGCGCCGCCGCAACGGCTTCCGCGGTGGCGTGCGTGTCCTGAAAGCCCTGCGGGCCGGTGCACGCGTTGGCCCCGCCCGAGTTCAGAACGACTGCGCGCAGGCGGGCGGTGGTGAGCACCTGCTGAGACCACAGCACCGGCGCCGCCTTGACCTGGTTACGGGTGAACACACCCGCGGCGGCGTAGTCGGGGCCCTCGTTGAACACCAACGCCAGATCCAGCGCACCAGAAGCCTTGATACCCGCCGCGATTCCGGACGCCCGAAAGCCGGCCGGCGCGGTGACGCCTTGCGTGCGCACCAAGCGGGTGCCCTCCGAGACCCCGGTCACGGCGCCACTCCGACCGTCGACAGGCCCTCGGTCTCGGGCCAGCCCAGCGCCAGGTTCATCGATTGCACCGCCGCGCCTGCCGTGCCCTTGACGAGGTTGTCGATGGCGGCGATCGCGACGAACGTCTGTGCATCCTCGTCGACCGCGACCGCGAGCTGTGCGGCGTTGCTGCCTACCACCGCACCGGTCTTCGGCAGCTGACCTTCTGGCAACAGATAGACGAATGGTTCGGCGTCGTAGGCCTTCTCGTAAGCAGCGCGCAGTTCAGACACCGGCGCACTGGTACGTGCGGTACAGGTGGCAAGAATGCCTCGCGACGTCGGAATGAGGACGGGCGTAAACGAGACCGTGACGCTCTTGTCGGCGACGGCCGTCAAGCCCTGAGCGATCTCCGGGGTGTGCCGGTGCTTGCCGCCGACGCTGTAGGCCCGCGCCGATCCGATGACCTCCGCGCCCAGCAGGTCGGCCTTGAGCGACCTGCCCGCCCCCGACGTGCCGCTGACGGCGACGACGGTGACCAAGGGCTCGACGAGGTCCTCCGCGAGCGCGGGCCACAGCGCGAGCAACGCGGCCGTCGGGTAGCAGCCCGGCACGGCGATGCGCTTGGCGCCTCGCAACCGGTCGCGGTTGCCTGGGAGTTCGGGCAGGCCGTACGGCCAACTGCCCGCATGCGCGGAGCCGTAGAACCGTTCCCACGCGACCGGGTCGGTGAGCCGGAAGTCGGCGCCGCAGTCGACGATGAGAGTGTCAGGACCGAGTTGGTCGGCCAGCGCCGCGGAGTGGCCGTGCGGCAACCCGAGGAACACGACGTCGTGGCCGGCAAGTGTTGCGGCATCGGTGGCCTCCAGCACCCGCCCGGCAATCGGCAGCAGATGTGGATGGTGTTCGGCCAGCGTGGAGCCGGCGCTCGCCGCGGCCGTCAGCGCACCAATCGTCAGTCGACCGTCGGCATAGGCGGGATGCCCGAGGAGTAACCGGAGGATCTCTCCCCCGGCATACCCGCTGGCACCGGCCACCGCGATGGAAACCATGCATGAAGTCTGCATGGTTATGCAACTCGATGCAAATCCATTATCTTACGGTCAGCGGCGCTGCTCGGCCCCTACACGTTCGGCGGCCGTGACGACGGCGGCGTCGCGGGCGGCGCTCGCCTCATCCTCGGTCAGCGTGCGGTCCTCGGCCCGGAAGCGCAGCGCGAGCGTCACCGACTTCCGGCCCTCGCCGATCTGCGGGCCCGTGTACACGTCGAACAACCGCACGTCCTCGAGCAGGGGGCCGGCGCCGTCGCGGACTGCATCGACGATGCGCTGGGCGGCGACGTCTTCTTCGACGATCAGGCTGACGTCCTGGAAGACCGCCGGGAACGGCGACACCGAGGGAGCGGGCGCCGCGTCGGTGATTGGAATGGCGTCGAGGTCCAGTTCCGCGGCGCAGGCGCCCTTGGGCAGTCCGGACCGCTCCACCACCGCGGGATGCAGCTGACCGGCATGGCCGACGACCGTATCGCCGAGCACGACCTCGGCGCACCGGCCGGGATGCCACGGCAGAACCTGCGCCGGCCGCAGCGTGAGTTCGACACCGGCGGCCCGACCGATCACCCGGACCGCCTCGAACGCGTCGCTGGCGTGCACCGGCCTGCCGGGCCCCCACGGCCCCGCGGGCTCACGCAGACCGGCCAGCACCACACCGACGTGCTGGGGTTGGTGCGGCAGCGATGCGTCGAGAACCGCAATCTCATCGTCAGTGGGCCGGCGATCGGTCGGGATGCGTTCGACGGCACGGGTATCCGCCGTCGGTTCGACCACCTGGGCGATCGCGAACAGCGCTACATCGACCGCTCCGCGAGATACGTTGCGGGTCAGAGCTTCCAGCAGCCCGGGCAAGAGCGTGGTGGCGAGCGCGGGACGGTCCGACTCCAGCGGGTTGAGCACCTCTGTGGTCGACCGGCGCGGGTCGTCCGCTTCGAGGCCCCACCGGTCGAACACTCCCGCAGGCAGGAACGGCGTCGGAAGGATCTCCACATATCCGTTGAGCGCCAAGGACTTTCCGATAGCCCGACGACGCTTTTGGATCGGACTCAACCCGCGTCCCGGCGGGGCGAGCGGCAACACCGAGGGGATGACCTCGAGCCCCTCGAGCCGCAGCACCTCTTCCACCAGGTCGGCGGGCTGGCGCAGGTCGGTCCGCCAGCTCGGCGGTGTGGCGGTCGCTTGACCGTCGGTGACCACGACGTTTGCGCCGATCTGGGTCAGCCGCTTCTCTGTCGTGCCCTTCGCGTAGTCGACACCCGCGATGCGGTCAGGCAGATCCACGGCCATCGTGACCGGCGGCGGCGACCAGTCCTCGCGCGGCGGGTCACCGCGCCAGTCGGTCAACGTTGGTTCGACTGTGCCACCCGTTATCTCGGCCAACAGCGCCGCGCAACGATCGAGCGCTGCCACCGAGATGGCCGGGTCGACTGTCCGCTCGTATCGCCGGCCCGCCTCGCTGTAGAGGCGAAGCCGGCGCTGAGTGCGCGACACCGCGGCCGGGTCCCAGACTGCAGCCTCGAGTAGGACGTCGGTGGTGCTGTCGCGCACCTCGGTGGTGCCCGCTCCCATCACGCCACCGATGGCGGCTGTGGCGATGTCGTCGACGATCAGGACGTCACCGGGGTCGAGGCGGCGCTCGATGTCGTCGAGGGTGACCACGGTCTCCCCGGCCTCGGCGAAGCGAACCTCGAAACCGCCGGTGATCAGGCTGCGATCGTGGGCGTGCATCGGGTGGCCGATCTCGAGCATCACGTAATTGGTGACGTCGACCGCCGGCGAGATGGCGCGGATGCCCGACAGCAGCAGCCGTCGCTGCATCCACCACGGCGACACTGCTTTCGGATCGATACCGGTGACGGGTCGCAGACCGAACCGGAGCACGCCGGTGCCGGGCTGGATGGTCAACGGCAGCGCCTCGCCGTCGACGGGCAGCGCGGGCACGTCGGCCGGATCGACGAAGTCGAGGTCGTAGGCGTTCGCGATCTCTCGCGCCATTCCGCGCATCGACAGGCAGTAACCGCGGTCCGGGGTGACTGCGAGGTGGAACACGACGTCGTCGAGGCCGAGGACGTCGACGGCCGCGGCGCCCGGCTCGGCCGTGCCCGGCGGCAGCACCAGGATGCCGGAATGGTCGACGCCCAGGTTCATCTCCGATGCCGAGCAGATCATTCCGTCGGAAACACGCCCGTAGGTTTTGCGGCTGCCGATTGTGAACCCGCCCGGCAGGACGGTGCCTGGCAGCGCCACCGCGACCAGATCGTCGACCACGAAGTTGGTTGCCCCGCAGACGATGTCGCGGGGGTCAGATTCGCCGACGTCGACCTTGACGGCCCTGATGGGCTTCTTGAATTCGGTGAGTTCCTCGATCTCGACGACCCTGCCTACGGTCAACGGACCGGTGACCGGACCGACCGAAATGATCTCTTCGACCTCGTGACCGATCCGGATGAGCGTCTGCTCGAGCTCGGCGGCAGAGACGTCCCAGCCTGGTGCGCCGGCCTGGACGACGTCGCGCAGCCAGCTGTACGGAACCCGCATCAGGCTCCCACTCCGAATGGCAGCGAGAACCGCACGTCGCCCTCGACCATGTCGCGCATGTCGGGAATCCCGTTGCGGAACTGCAGGGTTCGCTCCAGTCCCATACCGAACGCGAAACCGGAGTAGATCTCGGGGTCGATGCCGCACGCCCGCAACACATTCGGGTTGACCATGCCGCAGCCGCCCCACTCCACCCAGCCGGGTCCGCCCTTCTTGTTGGCGAACCAGACATCGACCTCGGCGGACGGCTCGGTGAACGGGAAGAAGTGCGGACGGAAACGGGTGCGGCCCTCCGGGCCGAACTCGGAACGGGCGAACGCGTCGAGGGTGCCGCGCAGGTGCGCCATCGTCAGGCCTTTGTCCACCGCCAAACCCTCCACCTGATGGAACACCGGAGTGTGCGTGGCGTCGAGTTCGTCCGTGCGGAAGGTGCGCCCGATCGAGATGATGTAGACCGGCAGGTCACGCTCGAGCAGCGCCCGGATCTGCACCGGCGAGGTGTGCGTACGCAGCACCTGCCGCGAGCCGTCGGGCGCGACGTGGAAGGTGTCCTGCTCGCTGCGTGCGGGGTGATCCGGCGGGAAGTTCAGTGCGTCGAAGTTGAATTGCTCGGTCTCGACCTCCGGTCCTTCCGCGAGTTCCCACCCCATCGCGACGAACGTGTCGGCGATGCGCTCGGCAAGGATCGTGATCGGGTGCCGCGCGCCGACCGGCTGTCTGGTCGACGGCAACGTCACGTCGATGCGCTCGGCGACCAGGACCGCGGCGTCGCGTTCGGCGCGCAGCGCCGCGAGGCGCTCGTCGTAGGCCTGCTGCGCCTCGGTGCGCGCCACGTTGACGCGCTTGCCCGCATCCGCTCGGTCAGCTTTCGGCAGCGCCCCCAGGGCCTGCCGCGCTAATGCGATCGGCGCGCGGTCACCGAGGTGTTCGGTCTTCGCGCGCGCCAGCGCGTCGAGGTCCCCCGCCAGATCGAAGGCATGCCGGGCCGCGCTGACGGCTTTGGTCAACGCCTCGTCTGACAGGTCTATGGGCTGCTCAGCCACCCGGCGATCGTACGCGATGGCCGTTACTCGTCCGGTTCGTCCCCGGGTTCGTCGTCGTCGGACACTGGATGCCGGTTCGTTCGCAGCCGGTACATGATCAGATCGGCGGGCACGCCTTCCTGCTTGGCGGTAAAGACTTGCCTGCGAAGCCGTTTGGCGGTGACACCGAGCGTGTCGAACTCTTCGTCGGTGATGCGCTCCAGTGTGGCGTGCGACACGATCAGCTCGCCGCGGGTGGCTCGCGCCATTACCCGCGCCGCGATGTTGACGTCGACCCCGAGCCAGTCCGAACCGATCCGCTGCGGCCTTCCGGTGTGAATGCCGACCCGCATCCGGGGCTGGTAACCGTCCACCTGGGTCGCCTTCACAGCCTCGCGGGCGGCGATCGCCGCCCGCACCGCCGTCGCCGGCTCGGCGAATGCCGCCATCAGCCCGTCGCCCATGCGCTTGACGATCTGCCCGCCGGCCTGCAGCAGCGGGGGCTCGACGACCTGGGCCACCCGACGCAGCAGTTTGAGCGTCGCGTCGTCACCCGCGCTCAGCGACCACGCCGAGAACCCGACCAGGTCGGTGAAGACCAATGTGACCTCCGGGTTGGCAGGCTTACCCGACACCCGTTCGGTCAGTGCCTGCCAGACCTGAAGGGCGCCGAGGCTGACCTCCCGCGACACCGCGTCACGCTCCAGCAGCTGGTTGGCCGCGCGCGCCGCGGCACTCGGACCGCCGACACCGGTCGCCGACAGCGGATCCCCGAACTCGGGATCGCCGGGAAGGGCACGGCGCATCCGCCGCAGGAGGGCGACGACGTCGCGGTTGTGGTTGGGCTTTTTCAGCCACTTCACCGGTCGAGGACCCGCAGGCCGGTGAGAACCGTCGGGGACCTCGTCGATTTCTCCGATGCTGCGGGCGCGTTCGTCGAACGGCTCGGCATTCACGGCTCAAGCCTAGGGAATGGGCCGGGCGGGCAGCAATCGAGCTTTGCGAAGCCGCTGGTCGTGACAGCGACCCTTTGATCCAGGCGCTGCTCACAGTCGGCTTCTGCCGCGGCCGGTCATCCTGCTGTCGATTTGCCGGTCGCGTGCGTTGCGTACGCGATGCCTGTCGCGACGCGCCCGCCGAATCATAGACAACACACGTTGTCAACATTATCGTGGAGAGACAGCCGCGGCCCGCAATCCGCGCACGAGGAGCAGAACATGGCGAACCGATGACCGCTTCGACCGCAGGCACCGCCCACGCCGGTCGCCCGCTCGGACCCGACTCGTTGACCTGGAAGTACTTCGGCGACCTGCGAACCGGGATGCTCGGCGTATGGATCGGCGCGATCCAGAACATGTATCCCGAGCTCGGTGCAGGCGTCGAAGACCACTCGATACTGCTACGTGAACCGCTGCAGCGGGTGGCGCGCTCGGTGTACCCGATCATGGGCGTGGTCTACGACGGCGACCGGGCGGCGCAGACGGGCGCGCAGATCAAGGGTTTCCACAAGACGATCAAGGGCACCGACAGCGCGGGCCGTCGCTATCACGCGCTCAACCCCGAGACGTTCTATTGGGCGCACGCGACGTTCTTCATGCTGATCATCAAGACGGCCGAATACTTCTGTGGCGGCCTCACCGACGCCGAGAAGCGCCAGTTGTTCTCAGAACACGTCCAGTGGTACCGGATGTACGGCATGAGCATGCGGCCGGTGCCCGACAGCTGGGAAGACTTCTGCGCGTACTGGGACCGCAAGTGCCGCGAGGAGCTGGAGATCAACCGCGCCACGTTGGACATCTTCAAGATCCGCATTCCCAAGCCGTGGTTCGTATTGATGCCGACACCGGTGTGGGACCAGCTGTTCCGGCCGATGATCGGCGCGCAGCGCTGGATCGCGGCGGGGTTGTTCGACGACGCGGTGCGTGAGAAGGCCGGCATGCGGTGGACGCCGGGCGACGAGGTGTTGCTGCGTTTGTTCGGCAAGATCGTGGAACTGGCTTTCGTCGCGGTGCCCGACGAAATACGCCTGCACCCACGGGCGTTGGCCGCCTATCGGCGCGCCGAGGGTCGGATTCCCGCCGATGCTCCGCTGATCGAGGCGCCGTCGTTCGTGGCGCCGCCGCGCGACCGCCGCGGCCTGCCGATGCATTACCAGCCGACGCGTAAGACGCTGCTCGACCGCGCCGGGTCGCTGGTGCACACGACGTTCTCGTTGGCGGGCCTGCGGCCGGCGCGCGGACGCGATAAGGCAGCCTGAACGCATGCTCGAATGGTCCGACGTCGATATCGCCGTGCGTGATGCCGTGCGCGAGTTCGTCGACAAGGAAATACGTCCGCACGTCGACGCGCTGGAAAGCGGCGAGATGGAGCCCTATCCCATCATCCGCAAGCTCTTCGCGACGTTCGGCATCACCGACATGGCCCGGGACTCGCTCAACAAGAGGCTCGCCAAGCTGCGCGACGGAACCTCGTCATCGGGCTCGGCGTCGGGGGGCGGCGGGATGTTCGGCGACGGTTCCGGCGGTATGGGTTTCGTGGTGGTCAGCGAGTTGTGCCGGGTGTCGATGGGCATCGTCACCGGCATGGGGGTCAGCCTGGGCCTCACCGTCCCGACGATCATGGGCCGCGGCACCCTCGCCCAGCAGGAGCGTTGGCTCCCTGATCTGGTGACCTACGACAAGATCGGCGCGTGGGCGATCACCGAACCCGACTCCGGCTCGGACGCGTTCGGCGGCATGAAGTCCTACGTCGTGCGCGACGGGGAGGATTACCTGCTCAACGGCCAGAAGACGTTCATCACCAACGGACCGGACGCCGATGTGGTGGTGGTGTACGCCAAGCTCGATGAACCCGGGGTCGACAAACGCGACCGCAAGGTGCTGACCTTCGTTCTCGACCGTGGCATGGAGGGCTTCGTCCAGTCGAAGCCGTTCCGCAAGATGGGCATTCACAGTTCGCGCACCGGTGAGTTGTTCTTCAGCAATGTCCGACTCGGCCGCGACCGGCTGCTCGGCGAGACCGAGGACAGCTCAGGGGGCGACGGGCGCGACAGCGCGCGATCGAACTTCTCCGCCGAGCGCATCGGGGTTGCAGCCATGTCGTTGGGCGTGATCGAGGAATGCCTGCGGCTGTGTGTCGACTATGCCAAGAGCCGCACGCTGTGGGGCCAGGAGATCGGCCAGTTCCAGCTGATTCAGCTGAAGCTGGCCAACATGGAAGTCGCTCGAATGAACGTGCGCAACATCCTGTTTCGCGTCATCGAGTCTGCGGAGCAGGGTAAGCCGATCCCGCTGCCCGAGGCTTCGGCGATCAAGTGGTACTGCTCGCAGGCCGCGACGGAGGTGGCGATGGACGCCGTTCAGCTGTTCGGCGGCAACGGATACATGACCGAGTATCGCGTCGAGCAGTTGGCCCGCGACGCCAAGTCGCTGATGATCTACGCCGGCAGCAATGAGGTTCAGATCACCCACGTCGCACGAGGTCTGCTCAGCGGCTGAGGGGCCACCTTTTTCTCGCGAGCAGACGTAAACCTGCCTGATTTCGGTGGATTCACGGCAGTTTTGCGTCTGCTCGCGCTAGGAGGCGCGACGCGCTGCCCGCGCGCTCTGGTAGAGGCATATCGCCGCGGCAGACGCCACGTTGAGGCTTTCGGCGTTGCCCGGCATGGGGATCCGCACCCGATGTGTCGCGGCCGACGCCAGCTCCGCGGACAAGCCGTGCGCCTCGGGGCCGAACAACCACGCCGTCGGCGCTGCGAGATCGGCATCGTCGAGCAGAAGCTCCCCGTCCACCGTTGTGGCCAGTGTCTGCAATCCCGCTGAGGCGAGCGCTGACACCGCTGCAGCCGAATCCGATTGGGAGATAACAGGTATCGAGAAGATGCTGCCTGCCGAGGCCCGAAGGCATTTGCCGTTGTACGGATCGACGCTGTGCCCGGCCAGCACAACCGCGTCCGCACCCATGGCGTCGGCGAGGCGGATCAAGGTGCCCGCATTGCCGGGTTCAGAAGTCTCCACGCCAACGGCCACCAGCTGGGGAGTGCCGGCCAGCAGGTCCGCCAGGGATGTCTCGGGCACGTTGCACACCGCGACGAGACCCACTGGGGTCACGGTGTCCGACAGCGCCTTTGCCGCGCGGTCGCTCACCAGCTGCAACGGCACATCGGTGAGCATTTCGCCGAAACGGTCAGCCGCCGCTTCGGTGACGAACACTTCGCAGACGAGTCCGCGCCGCAACGCCGCCTCGACGAGGTTGGGTCCCTCGGCGAGGAAGCGTCCGGCGCGGCGTCGTCCTACGTGGCGGTGCAGCTTGACCGCAGCCACCACCCGGGCAGAGCGTTCGGTGAACGTCAGGCAGCCTCGCCCGACGGTGCGTTGACGTCCTCGGGCAGCGCACCCCGTGCGATCTCCACCAGCGCAGTGAAGGCGGCAGGATCGCTGACGGCGATCTCGGCCAGGTTCTTGCGGTCCACCTCGACACCGGCGGCCTTCAGGCCCTGGATCAACCGGTTGTAGGTGATGTCGTTGGCGCGAGCCGCGGCATTGATGCGGGAGATCCACAGCTTGCGGAACTCGCCCTTGCGGGCACGCCGGTCCCGGTAGGCGTAGTTCAGTGAATGCAGCTGCTGCTCTTTTGCTTTGCGATACAGCCGCGACCGCTGACCGCGATAGCCCTTGGAGGCCTTGAGTACTGTGCGCCGCTTTTTCTGGGCGTTGACTGCGCGCTTCACGCGTGCCATGAGAGTGTCCTATTCCATTCAGGTCGTACGTGCTCGGGCCGAATTACCCGTTCAGCAGCTTCTTGACGCGGGCGGTGTCGGCGGCAGAGACGTCAGTGCGTCCTTCCAGCCGACGGGTACGGGTGCTCGGCTTGTGCTCCAAGAGGTGCCGACGGTTGGCCTTCTCGCGCACGATCTTTCCGGTTCCGGTGCGACGGAACCGCTTTGAAGCGCCGCTGTGGGTCTTCGCCTTGGGCATATCTGTCCTCAGTTCTGTGGTGTTTCGGTCTGTGCTTCGCTGGGCTGCGCACCTGCGCGCTGCGCGGGCGGTGCGTCCGCGTCGTGCGCCGCTTTGGCGCGAGTCTTCGCGCCGCGGTGCGGAGCCAGCACCATCGTCATGTTGCGGCCATCCTGCTTGGCCGACGTCTCGACGAAGCCGTAGTCGGCGACGTCGGCGCCCAGCCGTTGCAGGAGTCGGTAGCCCAGTTCGGGCCGCGACTGCTCGCGTCCACGGAACATGATCGTGACCTTGACCTTCGACCCCGCTTGCAGGAAGCGAACGACGTGACCCTTCTTGGTCTCGTAGTCATGTGGGTCGATCTTCGGCCGGAGCTTCTGTTCCTTGACGACGGTCTGCTGCTGATTCTTGCGAGACTCGCGTGCCTTCTGAGCCGTCTCGTACTTGAACTTGCCGTAGTCCATGATCTTGCAGACCGGCGGCTTGGCGTCCGGCGCTACTTCGACAAGGTCGAGATCGGCGTCCGCGGCGACGCGGAGGGCGTCTTCGATGCGCACGATGCCTACCTGCTCGCCACCCGGTCCGATCAGGCGGACTTCAGGTACTCGAATGCGCTCGTTGACGCGGGTCTCAGTGCTGATGGGGCCTCCTATGTTGTCCTCCAGGAGTCCAACACCCACCAGCAATCCGCTCTTCCGAACGGAAAAGCCCTGCTGGAAGCAGGGCCCAATGCCGACCAGGACAGGCATCAGATGCCTGTGACCGGACCGCTGTACCGGTATGGTCAGCGGTGGGAGTGGGACTCCACTTGCTGTCCCTGGCGTACGCCGGGACGGTCGCGCATGCCAGTCTAGCAGCCATGACCGAGGATCCGAACACACCCGACCTGCCCGGCTCGGCCGTGCGCGACCTGGCCGACATCCCGGCGGTCGAGGTGATCAGCCGGTCGGCCGTGATGCTGATGAGTGCCGCGGCCGAGAAACTCGGCCTCTCCGAGTCCGATCCCGACAACAGCCCGCGCAGAGATCTCGACGAGGCACGCCGGCTCATCACCGCGCTTGCCGGTCTGGTGACCGCCTCCGCAGAGTACCTGGGACCGCACGCCGGTCCGCTGCGCGACGGACTGAAGACCCTGCAGTTGGCGTTCCGTGAAGCCAGCGCGCAACCGGAGGAACCCGGCCACGGCCCCGGTGAGAAGTACACAGGCCCCGTCTGGTCGTGAGTAGCACGTATTTCGGGGGTTGAGCGCATATCCTCGCGCCCTATGACGGTCACTAGCCCGGCGGGTACCAGCAATGCTTCGAGGGCAGGCCGAAGAGCCACCCACGCGTGGGTTCCCGCCGCAGCCGGATGGACCGTCGGCGTCATCGCCACCCTGTCGTTGATCGCGAGTGTCTCGCCGTTGGTGCGCTCGGTCATCAGGGTGCCGAGGGAGTTCGTCAACGACTACATCTTCAACTTTCCTGACACCAGCTTCGCCTGGGCGTTCGTTCTGGCGTTGTTGGCCGCCGCGCTGGCGGCGCGCAAACGCATCGCCTGGTTGATCCTGCTGGTGTACATGGTCGCGGCGATCGGCTGGAACGTCGGCGACCTCGCCACCGGCGACGAGACCTGGATGCAAGAGAGCGGCGAGTCCATCGGCCTGGTGTTCCACGTCGCCGCGATTGCATTCTTGGTCCTGGCCCGTAAAGAGTTCTGGGCCAAGGTGCGCCGCGGTGCTCTGGTCAAGGCCGCCGCGACGCTGGTCGCCGCGATGGCAGTCGGCACGCTCGTCGGCTGGGGGCTGCTCGAACTCTTCCCCGGGTCGTTGGCGCGCGACGACCGCTTCCTCTACGCGTTGAACCGGGTGAGCGCATTCGCGGGCGCGTCGTCGGACTCGTTCTCCGGGCACCCCCACGTGTTCGTCAACGCACTGCTGGGCCTGTTCGGTGCGCTCGCGCTGATGGCTGCGGCGATCGTATTGTTCCGGTCGCAGCGCGCCGATAACGCACTCACCGGAGAGGACGAGTCGGCGATCCGCGGTCTGCTTGAGATCTTCGGCAAGAACGACTCCCTGGGCTACTTCGCCACCCGGCGCGACAAGGCCGTGGTGTTCGCGCCCACCGGCCGCGCCGCAATCACCTATCGCGTCGAGGTCGGTGTGTGTCTCGCCAGCGGCGACCCTGTCGGTGATCCGAAAGCTTGGCCTCAGGCCATCGAGGCGTGGCTTGCGCTGTGCGAGACCTACGGATGGGCACCCGGCGTGATGGGCGCGAGTTTCTCGGCCGCACAGGCGTTCCAGGCCGCAGGTCTCAGCGCGCTGCAACTCGGCGACGAGGCGATACTGCACCCCGACAACTTCCGGCTGTCCGGACCGGACATGCGCGCGGTGCGCCAAGCGGTCACCCGGGCCCGGCGGGCGGGCACCTCGGTGCGTATCCGCCGGCATCGGGACATCGACAGCGACGAGATGGCCGACGTGATCGCACGAGCGGACGCGTGGCGCGACACCGACGACGAGCGCGGCTTCTCGATGGCGCTGGGCCGGCTCGGCGATCCGGCCGACGGCGACTGCGTCCTGGTGGAGGCGGTACAAGCCGGCGCCGGGGATGGTGAAGTCGTCGCGATGCTGTCGCTGGTTCCGTGGGGCACCAACGGGGTGTCGCTGGATTTGATGCGGCGCTCACCGCAGTCGCCCAACGGCACTATCGAGCTGATGGTCAGCGAGTTGTGCATGCAGTCCGAAGGCATCGGCGTGAGCCGCATCTCGCTCAACTTCGCGATGTTCCGGTCGGCGTTCGAGCAGGGTGCGCAGCTGGGCGCCGGTCCCGTGGCGCGGCTGTGGCGCGGCCTGCTCGTGTTCTTCTCGCGATGGTGGCAGCTCGAGACGTTGTACCGGTCGAACATGAAATACCAGCCGGAATGGGTTCCGCGCTACGCGTGTTACGAGGACGCCCGGCTGCTCCCCCGCGTCGGTGTCGCGTCGGTGATCGCCGAAGGGTTTCTCGTGCTGCCTTTCTCGCGACGCAACAAGCAGCACACCGGCCAGCACATCGCGGCACCGCAGAACCTGGTGTCCAGCGGCGTGTTGCACCATGACGGCAGCGCCCCCGACGTCGGCGCACTGGAGGGTGACCTGCCCGACGAGGAGCGGCAGCGGCTGCCCGAGCAGGTGCGGGTCCGCATGGCCAAGTTGAAGGCTCTGCAAGACAACGGAATCGACGCCTACCCCGTCGGCGAACAGCCCAGCCACACCGTCGCGCAGGCGGTTGACTCCGAAGGGGCGGCAACCCTGACCGTCGCAGGCCGTGTGCTGCGGATCCGCGACTACGGCGGAGTGCTGTTCGCCCAGCTGCGCGACTGGTCGGGAGAAGTGCAACTCCTGCTTGACAATTCGCTGCTCGATGCGGGTACGACGGCGGACTTCACCCAAGCTATCGACCTCGGCGACCTGATCGCGGTGTCCGGCACGATGGGCTACAGCAAGAAGGGCGTGCGGTCACTGCTGGTGCTCAACTGGCGGCTGATCGGAAAGTGCCTGCGGCCGCTGCCCGACAAGTGGAAGGGTTTGACCGACCAGGAGGCACGGGTACGTGCCCGCTACGTCGACCTGGCGATCAACACCGAGGCCCGCGAGCTGATCCGGGCCCGCAGCGGCGTGCTGCACGCGATCCGCGAAACCTTGGTGGGCAAGGGGTTTCTTGAGGTCGAGACGCCGATCCTGCAGCAGATCCACGGCGGCGCCAACGCCAGGCCGTTCCTCACCCACATCAACGCCTACGACCTCGATCTGTACCTGCGGATCGCACCCGAGCTCTACCTCAAAAGATTGTGTGTCGGCGGCGTCGAGCGGGTCTTCGAGCTGGGCCGCGCCTTCCGCAACGAGGGCGTCGACTTCAGCCACAACCCGGAATTCACGCTCCTGGAGGCTTATCAGGCACACGCCGACTACAACGTCTGGATCGACGGCTGCCGGGAGTTGATTCAGAACGCAGCGCAGGCCGCGAACGGGGCGCACGTGTTCATGCGTCCGCGCCCGGACGGCACGCTGGAACCCGTTGACATCTCGGGGACGTGGACGGTCAAGACCGTGCACGAGGCCGTGTCGCAGGCGCTGGGTGAGCAGATCGGCCCCGACACGGACCTGGCGACGCTGCGCAAGTTGTGCGACGGTGCGAACATTCCGTATCTGACGCACTGGGACACCGGCGCGGTGGTGCTCGAACTCTACGAGCATCTCGTCGAGGACCGGACCGAAGAGCCCACGTTCTACAAGGACTTCCCTACCTCGGTGTCGCCGCTGACCCGGCCGCACCGCAGCATCGCCGGTGTCGCCGAACGCTGGGACCTGGTGGCGTGGGGCGTCGAACTCGGGACGGCCTACAGCGAATTGACCGACCCGGTCGAGCAGCGCAGACGCCTGCAGGAGCAGTCGATGCTGGCCGCAGGCGGTGATCCGGAGGCCATGGAACTCGACGAGGACTTCCTGCAGGCGATGGAGTACGCGATGCCGCCGACGGGCGGCCTCGGCATGGGGGTGGACCGGGTCGTCATGTTGATCACCGGACGCAGCATCCGTGAGACGCTGCCCTTCCCGCTGGCCAAGCCCCGCTAGCTCCGCCGCGCGAACGTTCCTTACCGCTCGACCAGTGTCCGAAATGTCGAGTGGTACGGAACGTTCGCGGAAGCGAGCGCTGGACGACGGGTAACTCACAGCCGGCTACCAGCTTCTGCGGTCACCATGACGTCGTGTCCGACTGGTTCCCTCAGCACCTCTCGTTGATGCACGGCTGGATTCCGGTGACAGTGCAGATCGTCGCCGCGGTCGCGGTGCTCACCGCCGTCGGGTGGCGGACCCGCCGGTGGCGGCTGGTGTGGCTGCCGTGGTCGCTGCTGTGCGGCAGCGCCCTGGCGTTCGCGACCTTTTCCTATATCGCGGCCGAGGGTCTGGCGGGCAACCCCGCGCCGCCGACGTTGTGGCTGTGGGTCGGACTGACCGGCGTCGCCGCCGCGGTGCTCATCGCGGGCTGGCGTGGCGCCCGGTGGTGGCGGCGGGGTGTCTCGCTGGTGGCGGTGCCGCTATGCGTGTTGTGCGCGGCGTTGACGCTGAACCTGTGGGTCGGCTACTTCCCCACCGTGCAGACCGCGTGGAACCAGTTGACCGCGGGCCCGTTGCCCGATCAGACCGACGCGGTGACCGTCGCCGCGATGCAGAGGCGGCATCTGATTCCGGCGAAGGGCACTGTCGTGCCGGTGACCATCAGCGATGCGGCGTCGGGGTTCAAACACCGCGGCGAGTTGGTCTACCTGCCGCCGTCCTGGTACGCGACGAACCCGCCGCCGCGGTTGTCCACGGTGATGATGATCGGCGGCGAGTTCAACACGCCCGCCGACTGGGTGCGTGTCGGTAACGCCGTGTCGACGGCCGACGACTACGCCACTTCCCACGGGGGCAACGCTCCGGTCCTGGTGTTCGTCGATGCGGGTGGAACGTTCAACAACGACACCGAATGCGTCAACGGCACCCGGGGCAACGCCGCCGATCATCTCACTAAAGACGTTGTCCCATATATGGTCTCGCATTTCGGCGTCAGCGCCGGTCGCGCGCACTGGGGCGTCGTGGGCTGGTCGATGGGCGGCACATGTGCAGTCGACCTGGCCGCCATGCACCCCGACATGTTCAGCGTCTTCGACGACATCGCCGGTGACCTGAGCCCGAACTCGGGCACCAGGGCGCAGACCATCGACAGGTTGTTCGGCGGCAACGCGGCCGCCTACGCCGCATTCGACCCCACCACCGTGATGACCCGGCACGGCAGGTACACAGGTGTGACGGGCCGCTTCGACATCAACAGCCAGGCCCCGGCCACCCAGAACTCGGCGGCGAACTCGCTGTGTGCGCTGGGCACCGCCAACGGTGTCAGCTGCACGGTCGTGGTTTCGCCCGGCAAGCACGACTGGCCATATGCGGCACACGCCTTCGCGACGGCCTTGCCGTGGATGGCGGCGCAACTCGAAACGCCGAACACGCTGGAGGCCGCCGATCGCCGGGTACGGTGAGCGGCATGCCGGACGAATCCATCCCCGAGCCGGAACCCGCCGTCGACGCCGAGATCGTCGAACCGAAGCCCGAGTCCACCGTGCCCGTCGAGCCGGTCGACACCGGCTACACCCCCGGTGGGGTGCCGACATTCGAGTCCGTGCGCGAGAAGATCGAGACCCGCTACGGCGCCTCGATCGGCGCCGCAGAACTCGATGCGGAAACCCCGGAAGGCCGCAGCGTCGCCGAGCAGTACGACGAGAGGCAGCGCGCCGCCGCTGAACGACTTGACCAGATCCGCGAGCAGATGCGCAAGCAGTCCGGCGAGTCTCAGTAGTCGGACTCGGCGGCCAGGATCTCCGCCAGGAACGCATCACCCGGGGGCGCACTGAGCCTGGCCCGCGCAAAGGTGCGGATGCGCTCACGCGTTTGCGGTGACTCGTCGACCCTGGCGCCCACTACGACTGTGGTGTCCTGCCAGTCATGTCCCCAGGCGGCCGTTTCCGTCAACGGGCGGTGCTGCGCGTCGACGATCGGGAACGTCGCGCGGCCGTCGGCGTCGAGAACGCCCGTCCCGGTGACGGTTCCGGAGCTCAGATTCACGGCGATGCCGTTGGGTGAACCTAATCCTGACAGTGCAACGCGCACAACGGATTCCACAGAGCTTCGCGCCTCGATTCGCCATTCGACCGTCTGCTCGGCCGCGTCGAAGATCCCGGGAGGCACCCCGGCCCAGTTGACCGAATCGACGCCACTTGCGATGGCACCGGAACCGGCTCCTCCGGCGCGGGGACCGGCCGCCAGCGCGTAATCGTCGCGCCGAGTCGCAGATACCGCGTCCGCGTCCATGGCGATGCCGACGTCGTCGGCGAGATCGCCGCAGCGCTCCACGAGGTCGGCCACCCGCGGATCGCCGTCGCGGGCGTGTGCGGCCAGCGCCGCCGCATGCGGGGCCAGCAGAGAAGTGACCTCCGAATCAAAGGTGTCGTCGGTGAAGAAATCCTGGGCGGCGGCCGTCAGCACCGCGATCTCCGCGTCGAGAAGCGCCGTGTCCAGGGCCGCGATACCGTCGCGCTCGCTGGCAGGCCACCAACGACGAAGCCAGTGCCCCAGCGCCAGACGACGAAGGGGACGCAGCGCGTCCGAGGACACGCTCACTCCGGTCAGGTCCACGGTCTGGGCGGGGTCGGGCGAGCGCCCGTCGACCGCGGCGGCCACGGCGGTGTGCCCGGCTTCGCCGAAGACCCGCCAAAGCCAGTCGGCGCGAGTCGGATCCGTGAACGTGATCCCTGCGGCACGGTCCGGTTCATCGACCGTCCAGGCCAGGACGGCGCCGCTGACTTCCAGCACGGCCACCAACGGTGCCGGTTCGACCGTCGCACCGGTGCTCCATAGACCGGCGTCGGCGACGAGCTTCATCCGGCCACCTGCAATTCCAGCATCGACTTGATCCGCTGGCGGTGATCCAGACTCACCGACCGGGCCACCCCTTCCAGCAGCGACCGGACGTCATCGACGTCGTCGCACGGCTCCTGCCAGACGTCGCGGCCGTGCAGTCGCGCCCACAGCCGGTTCAGATACGGCCGGGAGAACGCCGCGAGGTCGTCGATCACCTGCTGCTGCCGCGGATGAATGGGCCCGCCGTCGGCCAGGTAGCGGCGCGCGTGCAGCACGTAGGCCTCCTTGCGCAGCCGGGCCTGCAGCGCAGACGCCAGTGTGTACCGCGGTCGGACGGTATCGGTCAGGGGGGCGAGGTCGACGGCGACCTCGATGCCCGCGATCAACGCCGCCTGCTTGTCCTCGGCCAGTAGACCCCACGGCGCGCACGATCGGTCGACCTCCTCGGCGCAGAGCGTGGGGATGTCGGGCAGGTCCTCGCGGTCCAAGCCGCGGCGCAGGGTCGCTCGCACCCGCTCGATGACGGTGCGGTTCAGCGGGCGATCACCATCGGCTTCGGACAGCACAGCAGGAGGTTGTTGCGGTTCAACGGAACTGAGGCCTACGCCGACGATCGACCATGGCAGGTCCGACACGTCGTGGTGCGCTTTCGCGCCCATGTTGTACGGCGCCGCGTCGGCGATGAGTGCCCTCCACACCCGCTGCCGCGCCGCCGCGGCGCTGTGCGTGTCGGCCGGCCCGAGGACCGTGGTGAGTCCGGCCAGGAACGGACCGGTGATCTCGGTGCCGGCCCGGATGTCGCTCCAACTACGCCGCAGCTGCGCCGTCAACGCCTCAACGATGCGCCCATCCGCGATGTACTGGTTGAGCACCTCGATCGCCGTGCGGTCGCGATCGGCGTGGATATCCCGCAGCACCGCCTCGGCCGAGTCGTGATCCTGTTGTCCCGGAGCGCCTTTCGTCACCGCCAACTCGAAGCAGACGGGAAAGTACAATTCCTGGGCGTTGCCGGTGGTGATGCGCAAGCGTCGCCGTTGGGTCTTCAGCAGGGTGAACCACGCTGCTGCGGCCCGTAACTGGTCACCATGGCCGACGATCAGCCGATGCATCGCGTCGGCGACATCGGCGCCGACGAACGGCGCGGAGAATTGGTTGTTCGATCGCAGACGCAAGACCAATGGGTCGATGATCCGTTTGACGGTGCGGCGCAAGGGCCCACCGTCGTCGCTGCTGAGAACCTCGACACCCGGCCCGATCGCGCGCCAGGCGCGATCGATCACTGCGCGGCGCGGATGGGTGACGGCGACTACCGCCTCGGTGCTCACGTGGAACAGGATAGGAGTTCAGACGGCGTGGAGACAGCCACAAACTTGGGTTCGGTAGGCAATTGGCCGTCCGACCCTTGAGTCATGTTCACAGCGGTGTTGTACGCGTTCCTGTTCACACTCTTCATCGCCACGGCGTCGACTCTGTTACATCCGACTCGCACCGAATCTGCGTCGACTGCCGACGAGGCCGGCGAGCGCCTGGCCACTGCCGAAGACATCCTGGCCGCGTGCATGGATTTCGACCGGATGTTGGTGAGCAAGGGGTTGCTCACCGGCGAGCACGTGAAGGTGATTCGCCTCGGCACAAAGTCGCACGCCGTGGTCACCGGCATGCGGCCGACGGGAACCGCTCGTGAGGACCATCGCGAGGTGGAGCTCGACGTGATGGTGAAACGGCCCGAAGGTGGGCAGTTCCCCGCGCACGAGAGGGCCTTGATTCCGGCGTCGTCGCTGACCAAGGTGCTGCCGGGCAGCGTCATCGACACGTACTACCGGACCGACGACGAGTCCGCGGTCGTCGTGTGCGTCCCGCCGGGCTGACCCCTCAGCGGGCGCCGTCGACAGCGAAGCTGACCAGCGCCGCCCAATACAGCGGGGTGGCCTGCGGATCGCCGTCGCGCCACTGCCCGATTCGCTCGCGCTGCCAACGGTTCAGCTCGCGTCCGGCGTCGGGCGCCTCGTGTGCGCGGTCGACGGCGATGATCGCGTCGGCCATCGGGTCGAAGTCGCCCGCACCGGGGGCGAATTGCCGGTAGCCGGCCGCGGTCGGCAGCGACCACAGGGTTGCGGTGACCAGTTGAGCGCCGCCCAGGATCATCGCGGCCACCAGGCCCGTGGCCTCGTCGAACCGGTAGTCGGCGCCGGATGCGCAGGCCAGCATCGCGACCCTCGGCGGCATCGGCAGCCGCATTGCGATCAGATCCGCGGCGCTCAGCGGGTGCGGGTCCGCCAGGTGCAGCGCTGAGCGCGCAGCATGACCGACATCGCCGTCGGCCGCGGTTGCGTGACCGATGTACAAGAGCCGGCTCGGCGCCTCCGCCAGCAGGTCGGCGAGCCACAACCGGTCGGCGTCGGTGCGACGAAACAACTCGACCGCGGCGTTCACGGGCGGCAGGACCGGCTGCCGCGCCATGAGCTCGGCGAGGTGGCGCGCCAACGGCGTCTCCGCGGACGGTCTGCCGAGCACCGATCCGAGCGCCGAGTCGGGACGTTGCCCGGGCACCCTCGGGTCGACGACCAGCAGTCGTGGGGCGTCGCGCCGCTCGTCCCATCCGACGGACGCCCGTGGCGCGTGCACGATGTTCGGCGGCGCTGCCATCAGCACGTCGACCAGATCGATCAGGCGATCGTCGCTGTCGCCGGGCTGCGCCACCAGACTCCACGGCACCCGGGCCAATCGCGCGCTCGGCGAGACGAACAACGTGGCGCGCGGCGAGGTCGCGCATTCGGTCAGCAGTCGCCAGGCGTCGGCGGCGATGAGCTTCTCCCCCAGCGCACGCGCCACTGCCCGTTCGGTGTCAGGCTCGGCGAACGGGCCGCTGCTCACCGCACGCTCGACGGCGTCGCGCTGCGTCTCGGTTCCCTGCGTGTCGGGCAGCGCGCTCGTGAGCTGGCCGAGGGTCGACACCAGCGCCGGCTCCTCGACCACCCACGTGACGGTTCGCGACGGCTCCCCGACCACTCGCAGGCTGACGTAAGTGGCGACACCGACGTCGGCGAACCGCAGGACCAGGGTCAGGGCCACGTGGACCACGGGCTCTCGTCCGCCGTGACATCACGCCCGTAGCGCTCGAACGCCAGCGTGCGGTACCGGCTGATGATCGGCGGTGCCGTGGGATCCATTCGCAGTGGTGGCAGCGGCCCGAGGCGCGTCAGGGCGCCACCGCCTTCCAACGGCGGGCCAGCGGCCACCAGCGCGTAGTCGTCGGCTGTGTCCACCGGCACCGCAGCGGTGGCCGTCGCGCTCCAGTCCGCCGGCTGCGCGTGTGGCTCGGTACTGAAACTCCCTCGCGCACTGTGGTATTCAACGAGCTCACTGACAAGTTCGGTGTTGCCCCATTCCCACGCCACGGCGAACGCGCCGGCCAGGATGGGGGCCGACACGTAGGTGGCCCACCGCATCCGCGCGTCCGCGTCGGCGATCGTGTGCCGCACCGAGTCGACCGCGAGAGCGGCGGGCACCTTCAGTTCGGCTGCCTGTTCCAGTTTCGTGGCCGCGCGGTCGGGGTCGGCGAGTGCGTCGGCCCGCCAGATGTTGCCGAGGTGGTCGTCGAGGCGGGCGTACTGCAGCCAACTGTGCCGTGGCCATGAGTCCAGGAGTTCACGCGCCTGCGCGACCCGCTCGACGGCGGCCGCGAAGTCACCCCGAAAGATGTCCACCCAGCTGCGCTGCAACAGAATCCGGTGGATGTGCAGGGGCTTGGAGATCTCACGCCAATGCCGCTCGGCATGGCTGAGTCGCTCGTCGGCATCGTCGAGCGCGCCGACGGAGATCGCGATCAGGCCGAAATACAGCCAGCACCGCGACACGTCGTGAGCGCGGGCGTGTTCGGCGATCGCCGGGTAGGCCTCGTGGACGAGGGTCTGCGCCTGGGGCCGATCACCGGCGGTCCACGCCGCGGTGGCGCGTTCGAGTTGGGTTCTCGACGTCGCCAGGTCCCAGCCGCGGACTTGCGCGCGCGCTCCCGCACGCCGCAGCCATGGCTCGGCCTCTGACAGCCTGCCGGTCTCGACGCAGAACCGGCCGTAGCAGGTGGCGCCGGTGACCAGCAGATAGTCGTCGGACTCGCTGTCGCTGCGCACCCGCTGAATCGCATCGATCACTCGCTCCCACAACGGAACCGAGCGCACGTGCAGGTCGTCGTCGCACAGCGCGATCGCGCAGAGGATCTGGGCATGGACAATGAGGTACCGGTGCTCTTCGGAAAGGTCCGGGAACGCGGCGGTGTCGTCGGTCAGGCGCAGCAGTGCCGCCTCGGCGGCCTCGTGATCACCGTGCGCCGCGGCAAGACCGGTCTCGAGGAACTGGGCGCGACGGGTATACCGGCACACCATGTGACGGACCTCGGCGTCCGACATCGTGACCTGCTCGGCCGCTTCGGGCATCAGGCCGGCGAGTATCGCCGAGTAGATGGCCAGGCAGTCGCGGATTCGGCGCATGCACTCCTCGACGCCGTCGTACGCGGTGCGCACGAGGTAGATCTCGCCGAGTTGCGCGTACACCTCCATCAGCAGGTCGTCGCGGTCCTCCTGCTCGATGCGCGGGACCAGTGACAGCAGCAGATCCTTGGCCGCGTCCTCGTCGGCCCTGAAGGCCAGGTGACGGGCGCGCTCCAGGTCGCCGGAGATCGTCACGGCGCAATCATAGGAAGTGGCGGACGCGCCTGGCACGTCCGCCACTTCGGTTGTTGGCCGGTCAGTTGCACGTCACCGTGATGCTGAATGGCTTGTTGATCATCCCCGCCATCGGGTTCTTGATGTCGGCGCCGGAGGCCTCGCCGGTGATTGTGTAGGTGCTGCCGTCAACCTTGACCTCGGCGGAGCCGACCTTCGCGCCCATGGTGTTGGTGACGGCGAGTGCGTTGCCGTCGACGGTCAGGCCGAGCGACTCGACCGCCGGAGGGTTCGCGTCGCTCATGACGACGGCGAGGCCCGCCTGCCCGTTGATCGCCGCGCTCGCGACGTTGATCTTTCCGCCCTGCTTGACGCAGGTCACCGAATTCAGATCCAGTCCGGGCAGATCCGAGCCGCCGACCTTGACCTCGGTCGAGCCGCTCGTGCTGACCTGCGACTGCCCAGCGGCCGGGCTCGGCGCCGGCTCGCCCTTGTCATCGGAACAGCCGACCAGCACTGCGACGCCGACCGTCAGCCCGACCACACCCGCGACAACTCGATTCATGTGTTTCCCTTTCGTTCGAACGCCGCCCCGCTGGCGTCGTTGTGAGCAGTCAAGCCATGCCGCAGCGCTACCGATCCCAAACTTTGTCGGGCCGCGCAGGTACGGTTCGCAGGCGATGCGCTCTTTCACCATTGCCGAGCGGCGGGCCCGCCTGGCGCGGCGCCACTTCCTTGCTGACTTCGCTGAGCCGGCCCCGTCCATCGCCGACATCGCCGGCAGCCTCGTCGGACTGCACGCCACCGACCCGGCGACGCCCTATCTGTCGCTATGGGCGCGGCGGCCCGGCTTCACGGTCGCCGACCTCGATGCGGCCTTGTATGAGCAGCGTGTGCTGGTCAAACACCTGGCGATGCGGCGCACTCTGTGGATGGTGCGCGTCGGCGACCTGCCGCTGATTCAGTCCGCTGCGAGCGACCGGGTGGCAGACAACGAGCGCCGAAGGCTCATCGCCGATGCGCTCAAAGCGGGAGTGTGCAGCGACGGGGACGGGTGGCTGGATACCGCCTGCGCCGCGGTGCTGCGGCACCTCTCAGAGAACGGGCCCACCAACGCACGGGACCTTCGGGCCGCGCTGCCCCAGTTGTCAGGCACCTACGATCCTGCGCCCGGAAAGCGGTGGGGCGGACAAACCCCCTTGGGGCCAAGGATTTTGACTGTCCTGTCGGCACGGGGCGACATCATGCGGGGACCGAACGAGGGCAGGTGGACGACGTCGCGACCCCGCTGGGTCTCCGCGTCGCACTGGGTGCCCGCTGCCGACGCTGTCGATCCCGAGACGGCCCGCGCCGACATGGTGCGCAGGTGGTTGCGGGCGTTCGGTCCCGCCACGCTCACCGACGTCAAGTGGTGGTTCGGCAACACCCTGACGTGGGCGCGCCACGCGCTGCGCGATGTCGACGCCGTCGAGGTCGATCTCGACGGCGCCCCGGGCTATGTGCTGCCCGACGAACTGGACGCCGAACCGGATCCCGGACCGTGGTGCGCGCTACTGCCCGGTCTCGACGTGACGACGATGGGCTGGTTCGACCGCGACTGGTATCTCGGCGGCCATCGCGCCCAGGTGTTCGACACCAACGGCAACGGCGGGCCCACGGCATGGTGTGACGGCAGGATCGTCGGGGGGTGGGGTCAGGACGACGACGGCCGCGTCGAGGTTCGCCTGCTCGAGAGCGTCGGCCGCTCGGCGCAGCAAGCCCTGCAGCGTCGCGCCGACGAGTTGACCGACTGGCTGAACGGTGTGCGGGTCAGCCCGCGGTTCCCGTCGCCGCTGTCAAAAGGCAGCGGCTGAGTCGAGCCGGGCGCACGATTGGCAGATGACGGATGTTCACCTTCGCCAGGCCACCGTAGGTGACGCGGCCACTTGCGCACGCATCATGTTCGACGCGTTCGAGTGCCTCGCCAGCCGTCATGCGTTCCCTGTCGAACCGGGCACGCCGGAGTCAACCGACTTCCAGATGAAATCGATGTTGGGCACCCCAGGAATCTTCGGCCTGGTCGCCGAGCAGGACGACGGGATCGTCGGCAGTGCGCTGCAGGATGAGCGCGGCACGATCGTCGGCGTCGGCCCCGTCAGCGTCGACCCGGCTGTTCCGGACGCCGGGGCCGGCCGTGCCCTGATGGAGGGCCTTCTGCGGCGGTCGCACAAGCGTCGGGTGGCCGGCGTCCGGCTGGTCCAGACGGCCTACAACTACCGGTCATTGTCGCTGTACGCCAAGCTCGGCTTCGCGGTGCGCGAGCCGCTGTCGGTATTTGCGGGTTCGACACCGGCCGCGTCGGTGGCGGCCACAACGGTGCGGGCCGCGACGCCCGACGATGTCGACGCCTGCGACGGGATCTGCCGGCTGGTCCACGGTCACGACCGGCACGGCGAACTGCTGTACTGGATCCACGCCGGCACCGCGCGGGTGGTAGAACGCGACAACGAAATCGTCGGGTATGCAACCGGATTCGGCTATACCGGACACGCCGTCGGCACCACCAACGACGCCCTCATCGCTCTGCTCAACTCCGCCGACGCCTTCATGGGCCTCGGCTTCCTCGTACCGTCGCGCAATACCGCCCTCATGACGTGGTGCTTCGAGGCAGGGCTCACTATCGTTCAGCAGTCGACGCTGATGACGCTCGGCCTGTACAACGAGCCGCAGGGCGCCTGGTTGCCGTCGATCGGCTATTAGGCGCTAACCTTGCGCCCGTTGCGTTTACGTCCGTTGCGCGTGGGCCGCGCCACACCCAGTGACTGCGCGAGGAAGTGCCCGGTGTAGCTCTCGACGTTCGTCGCGACCTCTTCCGGCGTCCCCGTCGCGACCACGGTGCCACCGCCGGCCCCACCCTCGGGACCCATGTCGACGATCCAGTCCGACGTCTTGATCACATCGAGGTTGTGTTCGATGACGATCACCGTATTGCCTTTGTCCACAAGGCCGTTGATCACCTTGAGCAGCTTGCGGATGTCCTCGAAGTGCAGGCCGGTGGTGGGTTCGTCGAGAATGTAGATGGTGCGACCCGTCGACCGCTTCTGCAGTTCCGACGCCAGCTTCACGCGCTGCGCCTCGCCGCCCGACAGCGTCGGCGCGGGCTGCCCGAGCCGGACGTAACCGAGTCCGACGTCGACGAGGGTCTGCAGGTAGCGGTAGATCGAGGTGATCGGCGCGAAGAACTCCGCGGCCTCCTCGATCGACATGTCCAGCACCTCGGCGATGGTCTTGCCCTTGTAGTGCACCTCGAGCGTTTCGCGGTTGTACCGGGCGCCTTGGCAGACCTCGCACGGCACGTACACGTCGGGCAGGAAGTTCATCTCGATCTTGATCGTGCCGTCGCCCGAGCACGCCTCGCAGCGGCCGCCCTTGACGTTGAACGAGAATCGGCCCGGCTGGTAGCCGCGCACCTTCGCCTCGGTGGTGGCCGCGAACAGCGTGCGGATCTTGTCGAACACCCCGGTGTAGGTCGCCGGGTTCGAGCGCGGTGTCCTGCCGATCGGCGACTGGTCGACCCGAACCAGCTTGTCGAGCTTGTCCAGGCCCGTCACCCGGGTGTGCCGCCCTGGCACCTGGCGAGCCCCGTTGAGCTTGTTGGCCAACACGGACGCCAGGATGTCGTTCACCAGCGTCGACTTCCCGGATCCGGATACCCCGGTGACCGACGTCAGCACCCCGAGCGGGAATGACACGTCGATCTCGTGCAGGTTGTGCTCGCGCGCGCCGACCACGGTGAGCTGGCGCTTCTTGTCGACGGGCCGGCGGATCGCCGGGACCTCGATCTCCTCCTTGCCCGAAAGATAGGCGCCGGTCAACGATTCCGGGTTTTTCAGCAGTTCGTCGTACGGTCCGCTGTGCACGATCTGGCCGCCGTGCTCGCCCGCCGCCGGGCCGATGTCGACCACCCAGTCGGCGTGCGCGATGGTGTCGAGGTCGTGTTCGACGACGATCAGCGTGTTGCCCAGGTCCCGCAGCCGGACCAGCGTGTCGATCAGTCGGCGGTTGTCGCGTTGGTGCAGTCCGATCGACGGCTCGTCAAGCACGTAGAGCACGCCGACGAGGCCCGACCCGATTTGCGTCGCCAGTCGAATACGTTGTGCCTCACCGCCGGACAGCGTCGCCGCCGCGCGCGACAGCGACAGGTAGTCGAGACCGACGTCGAGCAGGAAGCCCAGCCGTGACTGGATCTCCTTGAGCACCTGCCCCGCGATGGCCTGCTCGCGGGTACCCAACGTCAGGGCGTTCAGGAACTCCGAGCAGTCGGCGATCGACAACTCGGAGACGTCCGCGATGGACTTCGGACCGAACTTGCCTGCCGTCAGCGAGACCGCGAGGATCTCCGGCTTGAGCCGCGTGCCCTCGCATTCGGGGCACGGCACGTCGCGCATGAAGCCCTCGTAGCGCTCCTTCATCTGCTCCGAGTCGGTCTGATCCATACGGCGCTGCAGGAACGCCATCACGCCTTCGAAATCGGCGTAGTACGAACGAGTTCGGCCGTAGCGGTTCTTGTACCGCACGTGCACCTGCTCGTCGCAGCCCTCGAGGATCGCCCTGCGCGCCTTCGCGGGCAGCTTCCGCCATGGGGTGTCGACGTCGAAACCGAGCGCATCGCCCAGCCCCGACAGCATCCGGGTGAAGTACTCGGCCGTCTGTCCCATCGACCACGGCGCGATCGCGCCCTCGGCAAGCGTCAGATCGGGATCCGGGACGACGAGTTCGGGGTCGACCTCCTTGCGGATGCCCAACCCGGTGCACTCCGGGCAGGCGCCGTAGGGCGAGTTGAACGAGAACGAGCGCGGTTCGAGGTCGTCGACCGCCAGGGGATGGCCGTTGGGGCAGGCCAGCTTCTCGGAGAACCGCTGTTCGCGGTGCGGATGGTCGTCTTCGCGGTCGACGAATTCCAGCACGACGATGCCGTCGGCGAGATTCAACGCGGTCTCGACCGAGTCGGTCAGCCGCTGCTTGGCGCTGGCCTTGACGGTGAGCCGGTCGACGACCACCTCGATGTCGTGCTTCTCCTGCTTCTTCAGAACCGGCGGTTCGGTCAGCGGATAGACCACGCCGTCGACCCGCACGCGGCTGTAGCCCTGCGTGTTGAGCTTGTCGAACAGGTCCACGAATTCGCCCTTGCGGGTTCGCACGACCGGTGCGAGCACCTGGAAACGCAGCCCCTCGTCCATGGCGAGCACCTGGTCGACGATCTGCTGCGGGGTCTGGCGAGCGATGCGCTCACCGCACACCGGGCAGTGCGGGGTGCCCGCGCGGGCGTACAGCAGACGCAGGTAGTCGTAGACCTCGGTGATGGTGCCCACCGTCGACCGCGGGTTGCGGTTGGTCGACTTCTGGTCGATGGAGACCGCCGGCGAGAGGCCTTCGATGAAGTCGACGTCGGGTTTGTCCATCTGCCCCAGGAACTGGCGGGCGTAGGCCGACAGCGACTCGACGTAGCGACGTTGCCCCTCGGCGAAGATCGTGTCGAACGCCAGCGACGACTTACCCGAACCGGACAAGCCGGTGAAGACGATCAGCGCATCGCGGGGCAGGTCAAGATCAACTCCACGCAGGTTGTGCTCGCGCGCACCTTTGACGATCAGGCGGTCAGCCACCCGGTAATTCCCTCCGAAGACATAGTTGAGGCCCATGCTATGTCGACCCACCGACAAGCCTCAGCCAAGCCCGATACGGTGAGGACCATGACCGTCGTCGACGACAACTACACCGGCCACGTCGAACCCGGAAACGCAGCTCGGCGAACCCTTCCCGGCGCGTCGATCGTCAAGGCTTCAGTGGGCCCGATGGACAACAACGCCTACCTGGTCACGTGTTCCCAGACCGGCCAGACGCTACTCATCGACGCCGCCAACGACGCCGAGATCCTCCTCGAGCTGATCGACAAGTACGCGCCCACGCTGTCGTTGATCGTCACCAGTCACCAGCACCCCGACCACTGGCTGGCGTTGGAGCAGGTGGCCAAGGCCACCGGCGTCCCGACCGCCGCACATCAGTTGGATAGCGATCCGTTGCCGGTGAAACCGGACCGCACGCTCGCCCACGGCGACACCGTCGAGATCGGCGAGCTGTCGTTGGACGTCATCCACCTGCGGGGCCACACCCCCGGGTCGGTGGCGCTGGCGCTCGACGGCGCGGACGACACGACCCACCTGTTCACCGGCGACTGCCTGTTTCCCGGCGGCGTCGGCAAGACGTGGGAAGAGGGCGACTTCGACAAGCTGCTCGACGACGTGACCAGCCGGGTGTTCGACGTCTACGGGGACGCGACGGCGGTGTACCCGGGCCACGGCGACGACACGACGCTGGGCGCCGAACGTCCGCATCTGAGCGAGTGGAGAGAACGCGGTTGGTAGACGACACCGGCACCCCGGTCGCCGTTGTCACGGGCGCCAGCCGCGGCGCGGGGCTCGGGATCGCGCACGCCCTCGGCAGCCACGGGTGCACGGTGTACGTCACCGGCCGCACGCAGAGCGCCGGTGAGTCGCCGCTGGGCGGCACCATCCACGAGACCGCGGAGCTGGTGACATCGGCCGGTGGCACCGGCATCGCCGTGCGCGTCGACCACTCTGACGACGCCCAGACCAAAGCGCTGTTCGAACGGGTAGGGCGCGAACAGGGCCGGCTCGACATCCTGGTGAACAACGCCGCGATCATCCGCGACGAGGTGATGGCTCGAAGGCCGTTCTGGGAGAAGCCGGTCAACGTCATCGACACGCTCGACGTCGGTCTGCGCAGCGGATACGTCGCGACGGTGCACGCCGCTCCGCTGATGGTTCCGCAACGCCGCGGACTCGTCGTCTTCACCTCGGCACCCGGCGCAGCGCATTACGTCTTCGGCCCGGCGTACGGCGTGCACAAGGCCGGTATGGACAAGATGGCCGCGGACATGGCCGTCGACTTCAGGGACCACGGCATCGCGGCGCTGTCAATCTGGATGGGCGTGCTTCTGACCGAGCGATTCAAGAATCTCGTCGCCGCCGCCCCGGAGAAGTTCGACCACCTGCTGGCGAACTCCGAGACCCCGGAGTTGACCGGACACCTCATCTGGGCGCTGTTCAACGACCCCGGGTTGATGGACAAGAGCGGACAGACGCTGATCGGGGCGGAATTGGCGGTCGAGTACGGCATCAAGGACGACGGGGACCGTCAGCCGCCGTCCTACCGCGACTTGCACGGCGTCCACCCGATCAGGCAGTTCACCCGAGTACTTCGCTAGGTTCTCCAGTGACATATGCAGTGGGCACGGGCAACGCCATGACTTCACTGTCCTAATCTGATCGCGGGAAGTCGTTGAGGAGACAGGGATGAATGAGGACCAGTTAAAGAAGGCCAAGAGCGGCGCAGGCTTCATCGCGGCGCTCGATCAGAGCGGTGGAAGCACCCCTAAGGCGCTCAAGCTGTACGGCATCGAAGAGGACGCGTACTCCGGCGACGACAAGATGTTCGATCTCGTGCACGAGATGCGCACCCGCATCGTGACGAGCCCCGCCTTCGACGGCGACCGCATCCTCGGCGCGATCCTTTTCGAGATGACCATGGACCGTGAGTTCGACGGCCGTCCAGCCGCCGAGTACCTGTGGAACGTCAAGAACGTCGTGCCCTTCCTGAAGATCGACAAGGGCCTCGCCGAGGAGAAGGACGGCGCGCAGGTGATGAAGCCGATGCCCGGCCTCGATGACCTGTTGGACCGTGCGGTCGCCAAGGGCATCTTCGGCACCAAGGAGCGGTCGGTCATCAAGTTGCCCGGCGCCGGCCTGGACGCAGTGGTGGCGCAGCAGTTCGAGATCGCGCAGCAGGTGCTCGCCAAAGGCCTCGTGCCGATCATCGAGCCCGAGGTCGACATCAAGAGCCCCAAGAAGGCCGAGGCCGAAGACCAGCTGAACGACGCACTGCTCGAGGGCGTCAACAACCTTCCGGACGACCAGGTCGTCATGCTCAAGCTGACGCTGCCCGACACCGACAACCTCTACAAGCAGCTCGTCGATCACCCGAAGGTGCTGCGTGTGGTCGCGCTTTCCGGCGGCTACAGCCGCGACGACGCCAACGAGAAGCTTTCGCGCAACAACGGCGTGATCGCGAGCTTCTCCCGTGCGCTGACGGAGGGTCTCACCGCGCAGCAGAGCGACGAGGAGTTCAACGCGACCCTCGATGCGGCGATCGCCGGCATCGCCAAGGCGTCGGCTACCTGATCTCCTTCCGGGGCGTCGCGGCGGCAGCCGCTGCTGGCACGCTGCCCGCGCTGGCCTTTCCCGCGCCATCGTGGTGGTGGCTGGCGTGGGCCGGGCTCGTCCCGCTGTTGTTCGTGGTCCGCGCCGCGCCGACCGGTGCGCAGGGTGCGGTCCGGGCGTGGGCCGGGATGGCCGGTTTCGTCCTGGTCACCCAATACTGGCTGTGGCCGAGCGCGGGTCCGCTGCTGGTCGTGTTCGCGTTCGCGGTCGGGGTGCTCTGGCTGCCGTGGGGTTGGGCGGCGCAGCGGTTGCTTGCCGGGAACCTCACGCCGGCCCGGGTATCGGTCGCGGTGCTGGTCCTTCCGTCGGCCTGGGTGATCGCCGAAACCGTGCGGTCGTGGCACCGCCTCGGCGGGCCGTGGGCGCTGCTCGGTGCGTCGCAGTGGAACCAGTCGGCGACGCTGTCGCCGGCGTCGATCGGCGGGGTGTGGTTGGTCAGTTTCCTGGTCGTCGCAGTCAACACCGCCGTCGTCGGCGCCCTTCTGCTGCGCTCGGCGCTGGCGATCGCGCTACCCGTCGTGCTGGCCGCGATCGGTCCGCTCTGGTACTGGATCGGGCCAGCGCCGTCGGCCGGCCCGACCGTGCGGGTCGCGCTGGTGCAACCGGGTGACATCGTCGACGCGACCGCTCGTCAAGCCGCCGGCGAGGCGCTCACTGCCGGGTTGACCGGCAACCGGGTCGACCTGGTGGTTTGGGGCGAGAGCAGCGTGGGCGTCGACCTGGCCACCCGGCCGGACGTGATGACCGACCTGGTGGCCCTGCGACGACGGGTCGGCGCCGACTTACTGGTCAACGTCGACGCGCGGGCCGCTGACGGCGGTATCTACAAGTCGTCGGTGCTCATCGGTGAGAACGGTGCGCGCGGCGCGTATGCGAAGAGCCGGTTGGTGCCGTTCGGCGAATATGTGCCGTTGCGGAGGCTGCTCGGCTGGGTCACCCGGCACACTCCGGCCGCCGGCGAGGACCGCCGTCGTGGTGACGGACCGGTCGTGCTGGACACCGACGCGGGGGCCGTGGGACCCCTGATCAGCTTCGAGGCGACGTTCTCGGACCTCCCTCGCCGCGTCGTGGACCGCGGCGCCGCCCTGCTGGCCTACCAGAGTGCGACGTCGTCGTACCAGGGCAGTTGGGCGCAGCCGCAATTGGCCGGCATGACAGCGGTGCACGCGGTCGAAGTCGGCCGCCCGGTGGTACATGCCGGGATATCCGGCGTCAGTTCGGCTTTCGACGCGCGCGGACGCGAACTCGGGTGGCTGCCCGCCGCGCAGCGCGGCGTGATGATCGTCGACATCCCGTTGGGGTCGCAAGCAACCGTCTATCAGCGCCTCGGCGACTGGGTGGTCCTGGCGGCGGTGCTGAGCTTTACGGCGTGGTGTGCACGATCAGCACATCGGACTTGGACCGCCGCGCCACATTCGCCGGCACCGAACCGAGCAGGCGCCCTGCGATGGTGGACAGCCCGACGTTTCCGACCACCAGAAGGTCGGCCTTGACTTCCTCGGCCAGTTCCACAAGCGCGTCGACCGGCGCCCCGACGATCGCCTTCTCCTCCACGTTCTTGGCACCCGCCTGGTGCGCGCGATCCCTGGCCTCGCGAAGGATCGCGTAAATGGGGGCGTTGCCGGCCATCTTGTAGCCCTCGTCCTTGAGCACGTCAGCGGCTCGCTGGTCTTCGGACTGGGGGAAGTAGGCCGTCGCAACGATCAGCGTGGCGTCCTCTCCGGCGATATGACCAGCCTTTTCCACCGCGCGCAGCGATGAATCCGATCCGTCCGTGCCAACCAAGACGGTCTTGTAGGCACTCATTCATATCCTCCCAGAGTCTTTTTCAACACCACCCGAGACAGTAACCCGTCAGACCCCATTTGCCTGCTATTTCGTGGACTTCTACAGGCAACGTCACCTGGACCCGCAGTACGTGACCTCGCCTACACCGGGCGGCGCACGACGAATTCCGGATTGTGGCGGCGCGGCGATCCGGCGACAAAATCGTTGGCGCAGAAGGTATGCCGCGTCACCGTTCAGCGGGCCCGCGGTGAAATTCAAAGGACGTCAATTAAACGCCCGATGCGTGAGCGCGGCTGAGGCGGGTACTCGCTCGTCATGGCCGCGAAAAGCAGCGCCGCGGAGCACGTCCCCGACACAGCAGATCTCGCCGCGTTGGCGGACGCCGCGCAGTCCTGCAAGGGCTGCGACCTGTACCTCAACGCGACCCAGACCGTGTTCGGCGAGGGCACACCGAAGGCCGACATCATGCTCGTGGGTGAGCAACCCGGCGATCAGGAGGACAAGGCCGGAAAGCCATTCGTAGGCCCTGCGGGCAAGCTGCTCGACAAGGCACTCGCCGCCGCGGAAATCGACCGCAGCCGCGCCTACGTCACCAACGCGGTGAAGCACTTCAAGTTCAC
Source organism: Mycobacterium deserti (assembly GCF_025345615.1). Lineage (GTDB taxonomy): Bacteria > Actinomycetota > Actinomycetes > Mycobacteriales > Mycobacteriaceae > Mycobacterium > Mycobacterium deserti. The sequence continues at coordinate 972,645 of NZ_JAODWD010000003.1, read as the reverse complement.
CCTGCCCGAGCGCGGAACGCGCCGCATCCACAAGACGCCCGGCCGTACCGAGGTCGTGGCCTGCAGGCCGTGGCTGTTGTCCGAATTGGACTCCGTGCGACCGGATGTCGTGGTGTTGATGGGCGCGACCGCGGCACAGGCTCTGATGGGCGGCACATTCCGGCTCACCGCCCACCGCGGCGAGGCGCTCCGAATCCCGTCCGACTTCACCGACCTCGACGTCGATCCCGCGGTCGCGGTCACCGTCCACCCGTCGTCGGTTCTCCGCGGTCCGCCGGAGGATCGAGAGAAGGCGTTCGACGGGCTGGTCGCGGATTTACGCTTCGCCGCGGGCCTGGTGAGCCGCTAGCAGACGGCCGGCGGGACCCACATCGACACCGCGGGCGGCACCCACGCGCAGTTGCCGTACTGCGGCCCGTTCCAGTACCGCGGACCGTCCCAACGCCGGTCGTCCCACTTCGGGCCGCGCCAGTCGTCGTCCCAGTCCGGGCGGTCGATTGCCCACGCGTTACCCGCAGAACTGGCGATCGCCTCATCTGCATTGGCAACACCCGCGCCCACGCCCAGTGCCGTCACGGCTAACGCGCCGACGATCGCCGCTTCGCCGATCTTCTTCATGTTCACGATGAAAACCCCTACTAATGCAGCAATTTCAATCATCCGACCCGAGTAGATCTTATCTCCGAGCGCAAGGTTGATTCGAGGAGCGCCATCGTCGGCGTGCCGCCGTGCAGCCCGGCAAACGTCGCGCTCGATTGCGCCCAGATGCGCTGAATAGCTTTGCCTTGCAGCGTAATCGGCGTATCGCGATTTGCGAACCGACATCGCCGTCGCCCCAGTGGTCCAGTCGCGCAAAGGCACGACGCCCCAGTCGCCACGAAAAGCGAGCGAGTGGCGGGAATCGAACCCGCGTAGACGGCTTTGCAGGCCGGTGCCTAGCCATTCAGCCACACCCGCGACACGGCCGACTATGCCGCAGGGGCCGACACCGGTCCAGCCTTCGAATCGTCGTGATCGCTGGTCTCGCTACTCCATCGGTACGCCGACGGCATCGCTGCCCTGCGGCCATCCCGCCGGTGAGTCCTCCCACGGCTCCTGACGGCCGAACGGCGTCAGGTCCAGAAATGGATATCCCGGCGACGAGTGGTCGAGGCCGCGTGCATAGGTCGAATAGGTGTGGAACACCTCGTCACCGCGTCGTACGAAGACGCTGGCGCCCGGCCAGTCACCGCGCAGAACGTCGTCGGCGAATCCGGCCGCATGCAACTCCTCGAGTGTCATGTAGTTGTACTCGACCGGCGCGCGCTGAGGATCCAACGTCACGTGGTAGTCGTAGGTGAAGTCGTTGTCGCGCGACGAGTACCACGGGAACGTCCACGCCGGATGCTTGCCTTTGTAGCGCGCGATGCTGGCGTACGGCGCTCGCGAGACGGCAGCGAACGTCACACCCTTGGCGTGCAACAGCGCACGGTCCCTTTCTGTGAAGCAGAGATCGGCTGCCATCGTGCAGCTCGGGCAACCCTCGTCGGTCGAGTCGACCCACATGAAGTGGTGGATGTAGAGCTGCGGTCGACCTTCGAACATGTCGATCAACCGCAGCTCGCCGCCCGGCCCCTCGAAGACGTAGTCCTTCTCCACCTTCACCATCGGCAGCCGGCGCCGCTCGGCGTTCACGGCGTCTTTCAGATGCGTGGCTTCCCGTTCGCGGGCAAGCAGTTTCTTGCGGGCCGCCAGCCAGTCGTCGCGCGTGGCGACCGGGGGGTACGCGCCTAGAGTCGTGGTCATTGGGTGTCACTCCTCGTACTCGATCGGGATTATGGCCTCGTAGGTATGGACCACGCGGCGCGGCGAAAGTCATCGTCGTGTCGTCCCGGGATAATTTGTTGCCATGGTCGTCTGGCTGGCCGCCGACCCGCCGTTCTTCGGCGGGCCTGGGCAAGGCACCCGTCAACTCGTTGAGCTGTTCGTCGCCTTCGGGCTGACGGCACTGATCGGACTCGAGCGGGAAATCCAGGGCAAGAGCGCGGGGCTGCGCACCCAGACCATTGTCGGAACGGCGGCTGCGCTGATACTCCTGGTCAGCAAGTACGGCTTCACCGACGTACTGCAGGACGGTCTCGTCGTTGTCGACCCGTCTCGCGTCGCGGCCCAAATCGTCTCGGGCATCGGGTTTCTCGGCGCCGGAATCATTATCTTCCGCCGCGGTTCCGTGCACGGGCTGACCACAGCAGCTGCCGTATGGGAATCGGCCGCCATCGGGATGGCCGCTGGCTCTGGCCTGCTCCTGCTCGCCGTCACGGTGACCGCGATGCACTTCATCATCGTCGTCGGGTTCATGCCGCTGGCGAAGTGGTTGGCGTCACGGCTCAGTGGGTCGGTCACCATGCACGTCACCTACGAAGAAGGCCGCGGCGTGATGAGTCGGCTTCTGCAGGCGTGTGACCGACGGCAGTGGCAGCTCACCGATCTGGCCGTTGACGCGCCCGGTGAGCACGCCGGCTCCGGCGTCTCGGGTGTTCTGCTGACCCTGGCGGGTCGAGCCGTCCTCACCGCGCCAACGGTGATCGCCGGCATCGATGGCGTCACCGCCATCCGCCAGCTCGACGACGACCCCGACTAACCCGGTTCGCCCGCCGCCCGCGCGCGAAACGACGCGATGGCGCCGACCGCGGCCAGGGTGGCGAAGGTGGCGTACAGCCAGCGCGCCGGTGACGCACCGCCGGTTTCCGTGAGATTGACGACCACGCCGGCAAGACCGGCGCCGAACGCCCCGCAGATCAGTTGCACCGTGTTGATGGCTGCGGCAGCGGCCGGACCCTCCGCCGGGTCGTCGACGCGGCTCATCGCCCACGCCGAGAGGTGCGGCCATGCCAATCCGACTCCCGTCCCGGTAAGGAAGAGCCCGGCGGCCCATACGGCGACCAGACCAACTGGCGCATCGCTGAATTGCGTCGCTGCAGCCAACGCCAGGCCGGTGGCCATCACCAGCGGGGCCACCGCCACCGTGCGCGTGATCGCCCGATTCCCGCGCAGTGACGCACTGCTGATCTCGCTGGCCGTCCAACCGATGGCGAGCCCCGCACCCAGGAAGCCGGCTGCCACCGGAGTGAGGTGGGCCAGCCGCTGACCGAACAACGGCACATACATCTCGACCATCGTGGCGACCATCAGCACGCCGATGCTCAGGTAGATCCACTTCAACGGGCCGGGCCGAAACGCGGTGGGCGGCAACACCGTTGTCGGCAGTCGCCGGTCAGCGAAAAGGAACAGAGCGACAAGCACGGCGCCCAGCACGAGCAGTGCGGCGGTGAAGCGGGCATCGTGGGGTACCCCCGCCATGCTGACGGCCAGCGCCGCTGACCCCAGCAGAACCAGGGACCACCCCGGGATCGGCGTCCTGGCGACGTCGACTCCGGCATCGCCGCGTCCGGGCAGCGCGATCGGCACCATTACCACCATCACCACGGTGAGGATGACGAGCATGCCGAAAGCCCAACGCCACGAACTGTATTGGGAGAACAAGCCGCCCGCGGCCGGACCGATCAGGGTGCCGACTCCCCACATTGCGGAAACCAGCGCGGATGCCTTGGTCCACAACGTGTTCGGCAGAGCGGTGTTGATGACCGCATAACCCAGCCCCGCCAACAGTCCACCCGCCAGGCCCTGGACTGTGCGACCGATCAGCAGCGCCTCCATCGTCGGCGCGAGCGCGCATACCAGGCTTCCGAGGCCGAACACGCTGAGCCCCAACAGATAGGCGATGCGCGGGCCGAGCCGCATCAGTGTGGAGTGCACCGTCGTCGCGGCCATCACCGACGCGACCAGGTACACCGACGTCACCCACACATACAGCCGTTGGCCACCGATCTCGGCGACGGCGCTGGGCATCAGGCTGATGGTGAGGAACTCGTTGGTCGCATACAGCGCGACACCGCCCGCCAGAACGGTGCAGGCGCCGAGGTTCTTCGGGCCCAACAGTTCGCGCCAGCTGCCCGCGCGCGTCGTCACGGTGTCGGTCACGCAGTCACGGTAGGAGCTCAACCTCCGTTGAGGTCAAGCCCGCTTACTTCAGCCCGGCGGCGTCCATGCCGCGAAGTTCCTTCTTGAGATCGTGGATCTCGTCTCGGATCCGGGCCGCCAGCTCGAACTGCAGATCCCGCGCCGCAGTCATCATCTGCTCGGTCAGGTCCTTGATCAGGTCGGCCAGCTCGGCGCGCGGCATGTTGGACGTGTCGCGCCCTTCGATGATCCCCGCGCTGACCGCCCGCCCCGGTTCGCCTTGGGCGCGCCGACCGCGCGACGCGTTGCGGCCGGATCCACCCACCTCGACATCGTCGGCTTCCCGGTACACCTGGTCGAGGATGTCGGCGATCTTCTTGCGCAGCGGTTGCGGATCGAGGCCGTGGGCCTCGTTGTAGGCGATCTGCTTGGCCCGGCGCCGTTCGGTTTCGTCGATGGCTTCCTTCATCGAGTCGGTGATTGTGTCGGCGTACATGTGCACCTCACCGGACACGTTGCGGGCGGCGCGGCCGATGGTCTGGATGAGGCTGCGGGGCGACCGCAGGAAGCCTTCCTTGTCGGCGTCGAGAATGGCCACCAGCGAGACCTCGGGCAGGTCGAGGCCCTCCCTCAGCAGGTTGATGCCGACCAGGACGTCGTACTCCCCCAGCCGCAGCTGCCGCAGCAGCTCCACCCGCCGCAGCGTGTCGACCTCCGAATGCAGGTACCGCACCCGGATACCCATCTCGAGCAGATAGTCGGTCAGGTCCTCGGACATCTTCTTGGTGAGTGTCGTGACCAGCACCCGTTCGTCGCGCTCGGTGCGTTTGCGGATCTCGCCGATCAGGTCGTCGATCTGGCCCTTCGTCGGTTTCACCACGACGTGCGGGTCGAGCAGACCGGTCGGGCGGATGACCTGCTCGACGAACTCGCCGCTGGACTGGCTGAGCTCGTAGGGGCCCGGGGTCGCCGACAGGTACACCGTCTGACCGATCCGGTCGGCGAACTCTTCCCAGGTCAGTGGTCGGTTGTCGACCGCCGAGGGCAGCCTGAAGCCGAAGTCCACCAGGTTGCGCTTACGCGACATGTCGCCCTCGTACATGCCGCCGATCTGCGGCACCGTCACGTGTGACTCGTCGATGACGAGCAGGAAGTCCTCCGGGAAGTAATCGATGAGCGTCGCAGGTGCGGTTCCGGGCCCCCGGCCGTCGATGTGCCGCGAGTAGTTCTCGATGCCCGAGCAGAACCCGACCTGACGCATCATCTCGACGTCGTAGTTGGTCCGCATCCGCAGCCGTTGCGCTTCGAGCAACTTGCCCTGCCCCTCGAGCTCGGCCAGCCGCTCCTCGAGTTCCTTCTCGATGCTCGAGATCGCCTGCGCCATGCGCTCCGGACCGGCCACGTAATGGGTGGCCGGGAAGATCCGCAGCGAGTCCACCTTGCGGACCACGTCGCCGGTCAACGGGTGCAGGTAGTACAACTCCTCGATCTCGTCGCCGAAGAACTCGATACGCACCGCCAGCTCTTCATAGGAGGGAATGATCTCCACGGTGTCGCCCCGCACCCGGAACGAGCCGCGGGTGAAGGCCATGTCGTTGCGGGTGTACTGCACGTCGACCAGCAGTCGCAGCAGCGCATCGCGCGGCACCTCGTCCCCGATCTTCAACTCGACCGAGCGGTCCAGGTACGACTGCGGCGTGCCGAGGCCGTAGATGCACGACACCGACGCGACCACGACCACGTCACGGCGCGACAGCAGGCTCGAGGTCGCCGAGTGCCGCAGCCGCTCGACGTCGTCGTTGATCGAGCTGTCCTTCTCGATATAGGTGTCGGTCTGCGCGATGTACGCCTCGGGCTGGTAGTAGTCGTAGTAGGAGACGAAGTATTCAACCGAGTTGTGCGGCAACATCTCTCGCAACTCGTTGGCCATCTGAGCGGCCAGCGTCTTGTTCGGCTCCATGATCAGAGTGGGCCGCTGCACCCGCTCGATCAGCCACGCCGTGGTCGCGGACTTGCCGGTGCCGGTGGCGCCGAGCAGCACCACGTCGCGCTTTCCCGCCCGGATGCGTCGCTCGAGTTCGTCGATGGCGGCCGGCTGATCACCCGCGGGGTCGTACGGGCTGACCACCTCGAAGCGGTTCCCGGTCCGCACCATGGCGTCGACAGGGCGGTACTCCGAGTGCGCCAGTACGGGGTGTTCGGTAGCGAAAGCCATATTCACCAGGTTAAGCGCGGACACCGACAAGTTCATTCCCGTCGGAACGATGAGCGCGTTACCTTGGCGCGGTGCCCGAAGTTCTCCGGATCGCGCTGCGACTGCTCGGCCTCGTTCTGCTGGTTCTCGGCGCCGTCTGCCTGGTGCTGCTGATCAAGCCGGGTCCCCAGGCCGTCGCCGAGGCCATGGGCGCCGCATGCGCGCATAACAGCGGTCTCGGGCCCAGCGAGCAGTGCACGTGGTGGGACGCGGCGAGCCTGCTGTGGAGCGGCGTCTGGGTGTCGCTGATCGTCGGTGCGGTCCTGCGGGTCGTCACCCGCCCCAGGGGCCGGGGCCCGCTCACCATCGACCTGCGCCGTCGCCGCCAGCGGTGAACCGTGACGCGGCCTATCCTGGGGCCATTCACGCTCCCAAGCACGAAACATTCGACCTGGTCGCCCGCACCAACACCGACCCCAAAGGCATCGTGCGGGCCGTCGACGTCTACTCCGTCGAGCCGTGGGGCCTCTACATGGCTCGGCCGACGCCCGGACGCGCCCAGTTCCACTATCTAGAGTCGTGGCTGCTGCCATCACTGGGGTTGCGCGCGACGGTGTTTCATTTCAACCCGGGCCACGAACGGGACCAGGACTTCTACCTCGACGTCGGACGCTTCACGCCGGGTCCGACCGAGTGGCATGCCGAGGACCACTACCTCGACCTCGTGATCCGCACGGGCGTCGAGGTCGAGATCTGCGATGTCGACGAGTTACTCACCGCCGTCCGGCACGGTCTGCTCACCCCCGAAACCGGCGAACAAGCGGTTCAGACGGCGGTCTCGGCCATTGACGGCCTGTCGCGGCACGGATATGACCTCCAACGGTGGCTGGACACCGAAGGAATGACCCTCACCTGGCGCGCGTAACGGCCGTCCGTTCGCCATCGATCTTGATTGTGATGAGAACAATAGTGAGTTTGAGGCGCGCGCCGGTGGCGGTACTCTCTGGTTCCATGAGTCCCAGCAAGCGCGGGTGGACCGCCGTAGCGGCCACCGTGGCTGTGCTTGCGGGTTCCTCGGCGGTTCCGGCGCCGGCCGTCGCGGATCCGGCGGCCGAGCCACAGATCGAGCAGCAGCCTGCGCCTGAGTCCGACGTGCTGCACAACGTGATCTACCGCGCCCGCGCGGACGGGACGTCCAGAGGAGCGGTGGTCGCGTACAAGATCGACGACACGAACGTCAACAGCGAGCAACCCACGCTGCTGCCCGGACAAACGTTCGAGGTCAACACGGTCATCGACGATCCCAAGCTGGCGGGGATGGAAGTGACCATCCAATGGCCGTACGGGTCGAACCTGCACTGCGAGATCCTCGTCGACGACCAGATCGTCGCGCAGGCCGACCAGTTCATCGCTCCGAGATTCTTCCGCGTCAAGGACGATCCGAGGTACGGGACGCTGCAGTGCGGGGCGCCGTTGGACACAAGTGCCGGTCTGATTCCGGCCGAGGACCCGAACGTGGTGCCGCCGGCCGATCCGAATGCGCCGCCGGTGGAGCCGGCGCCTCCGCAAGCCTGAGGTCTAGGGGGCCCAGTCGGTCTCGTCGGCCCACTCCCAGGCGCGCCGGTAGTTGTCCAGGAACCAGGGCTCCTTCGCCTCCGCGTAACTGTCCGTCGACTCGTGGCCCTGCTGCGCGACCCGGCGCTTCAAAGCCAGGTAGTCGCTGTGCGCGGACGGGTTGGCGCGGAGCCAGTCGACGAACAGCAACGCGAACTGCTGGTTCGGCCGGCCCTCGACCCGAAGATGCACATTCGTCGGCCGTCCGGGATCAGCCGAGCAGTGAAGCCGCTTGTGCCACATGTGTTCACCGTTGGTGCGGTCGAACTCCGCGACGGTGCTGCGCGCGTCGGACTTACCCACGTCAGCGGTGTGCTGCCGGTGCACATAACCGGCGCCGGTCAACGCATCGCGGAGTTCGTCGGCCACCTCCAGTGAGCCGACCGTCACCTGGATGTCGATGACGTCCTTGGCGTCCATGCCCGGCACCGCAGTCGATCCGATGTGGTCGATGCGCTTGGCGCGGTGCCGGCACGCCGTGTTGAGCCGTGCGACGGCGCGCCGAGCCTGGTCGGGCCACGTCGAGTCATAAGGCACCAGAACCGGTTCCGGGCGCGCGGGCCGCCCGTCGTGCACGTTGTGCGCAAAGGGCAGGATCCGCTCGTGCCACAACTCGCGAGCCTTCTCGACGAGTTCCTCCGGGCTGCCTGCATTGTCCAGCCACACGTCGGCGACGGCGCGCCGCTGCTCCTCGGTGGCTTGCGTCGCGATCCGGGCACGGGCGTCTTCCTCGCTGAACCCGCGGTACTCGATCAGACGCTGTACCCGCAAGTCTTCCTCGGCGTGGACGATCACCACCAATGGGAACATCGGCGCCATACCGGATTCGACGAGCAGAGGGATGTCCTCGACGATCACGGCGTCGGCGGCGGCCGCGGCGATCAGTTCCTCGCGCCGCCTGCCGACCAGCGGGTGCACGATGCCGTTCAACGTCTTTCGCTTTTCCTCGTCGCTGAAAGCGATCGCGGCCAGCGCAGGCCGGTTGAGCGTCCCGTCGTCCTGCAGAATGTCCTTGCCGAACGCATCGACCAGCTTGGCCAGGCCCTCGGTCCCGGGTTCGACGACCTCGCGGGCGATCACGTCGCCGTCGACGACTATTCCCCCGAGCTCACCGAATGTGGCGGACACCGTTGATTTTCCGGCGCCGATACCGCCAGATAGACCGATTCGCAGCACCGCACCAGTGTGTCAGGAGCGCGAAAAGACGAACGCCCCGACTCCGGTGAGCCGAGGCGTTCGTTCCGGTAGGCCGGTTAGGCGTTACCGGCGAGCTTCTCCCGCAGCGCGGCCAACTGGGCGTCGCTGGCCAGCGAGCCGCCGGCCTGGGACTCCTCGGAACGCGACGAGCCGTTGGGCCTGGATCCCGCCGCCTCGACTTCGGCTTCTTCAGCGGCGGCGAACTTCTCCATCTGCGTGGTGTGCATCTTGTAGCGGCGCTCGGCCTCGGCGTAGCGGGCCTCCCACTCCTCACGCTGCTTCTCGAAACCCTCGAGCCATTCGTTGGTCTCGGAGTCGAAGCCCTCCGGGAAGATGTAGTTGCCCTGCTCGTCGTAGCTGTCGGCCATGCCGTACTTCCAGGCCTCGAACTCCTCGGTGTAGTCCTCGTTGGCCTGCTTGAGGCTCAGCGAGATACGGCGACGCTCCAGGTCGATGTCGATGACCTTGACCATCGCGTCGTCGCCGACCTGCACCACCTGGTCGGGGACCTCGACGTGGCGCTCGGACAGCTCGGAGATGTGCACCAGGCCCTCGATACCCTCCTCGACGCGGACGAACGCGCCGAACGGCACCAGCTTGGTGACCTTGCCGGGCACGATCTGGCCGATCGCATGGGTGCGGGCGAAGTGGCGCCAGGGATCTTCCTGAGTTGCCTTGAGCGACAACGACACCCGCTCGCGGTCCATGTCGACGTCGAGCACCTCGACGGTGACCTCGTCGCCGACCTGGACGACCTCGGAGGGGTGGTCGATGTGCTTCCAGGACAGCTCGGAGACGTGCACCAGGCCGTCGACACCGCCGAGATCGACGAATGCGCCGAAGTTGACGATCGAGGACACCACACCCTTGCGGATGGCGCCCTTCTGCAGCTGGTTGAGGAACTCGCTGCGCACCTCGGACTGGGTCTGCTCCAGCCAGGCGCGGCGGGAGAGCACCACGTTGTTGCGGTTCTTGTCGAGCTCGATGATCTTGGCCTCGATCTCCTTGCCGATGTACGGCTGCAGATCGCGGACCCGACGCATCTCCACCAGCGATGCGGGCAGGAAGCCGCGCAGGCCGATGTCGAGGATCAGGCCGCCCTTGACGACCTCGATGACGGTGCCCTTGACGGCCTCGTCCTTCTCCTTGAGCTCCTCGATGGTGCCCCAGGCGCGCTCGTACTGAGCGCGCTTCTTGGACAGGATCAGGCGGCCTTCCTTGTCCTCCTTGGTGAGGACCAGAGCTTCGACCTCATCGCCGACGGAGACGACCTCGTTGGGGTCGACGTCGTGCTTGATGGAGAGCTCACGGGAAGGGATGACGCCTTCGGTCTTGTAGCCGATGTCGAGCAGGACCTCGTCGCGGTCAACCTTGACGATGGTTCCCTCGACGATGTCGCCATCGTTGAAGTATTTGATGGTTTTGTCGATGGCGGCGAGAAAGTCCTCAGCCGAGCCGATGTCGTTGACGGCTACTTGCGGCGAGGTGACGGAGGGACTTGGCATGTGGTGGGTTGCTCCGGACAGGTTGGGTCGTAGGGAATTGGACATCTGGGTTTTGCTTCCGGCGCGGACGCCGACTCTCTAATGCTGTGCACCCGCGATCTTGCACAGACGGGTACCCGTCGAGGTTACTCGACGGTGCACATGCTGGACAAACCCGGTCTGCCCAACTGGGGATCATGATCGACGGGAGCGTGGGCGACGCGTGGGACGCGACGGCGTGTTTCGAGCTCGATTCACGTCATGGCGCTCCCTCCGGCGGGCGTCCCGTGCAGTTACCCTCCTGACGTGTCCTACGCCGGCGCGCCTCAGCAGCCACAGCCGCCCCACCCACCGTGGCCTATGTATCCGCCGTTGCAGCGGAAGGTACGCAAGGTGGGGGCGCCGCTGGTGGTGCTCATCCTGCTCGGCACCGTGGCGGGCTTGATCGTCATCCTGCTGACCGCGCTCAATCCGGTCGGCGCCGGCATCGGCTTCGTCCTTTCGAGCGTGACCATGGCGGTGGTGATCCTGGCCTACATATGGCTGGACCGGTGGGAGCCGGAGCCGCCCCGGCTGCTGGTCTTCGCGTTCCTGTGGGGCGCATCGGTGGCCGTCATCCTGTCGCTGGTCGTCGGCCTCTACCTCGAGTCGTTGATCACCGGCGGGGCCACCGACGAGGTGAGCTGGGTCTCGGTGGCCGTCGGCGCGCCGCTGGTCGAGGAGGCGGCCAAGGGCCTGTTCCTGGTGGTCATGATGACCGGCCGCCGCCGCAACGAGCTCAATTCGCTGACCGACTGCCTGGTGTACGCGGGCCTCGTCGGGGCTGGGTTCGCGTGGCTCGAAGACATCCTCTACATCGCCGGTGGCGAGTCGCTGGGCGACTCCCTCCTGACCGCCGCCCTGCGACTGGTCATGGCGCCGTTCGCGCATTCCCTGTTCACCACGATGTTCGGCCTCGGCGTCTACTTCGCCCTGCACCGGCGAGGCGTCGCCGCGAAGGCCATCTGCCTTCTGCTCGGCTACCTCGGCGCGGTCGTGATGCACGGGCTGTGGAACGGCTCCTCGCTGTTGGGCATCGGGTGGTATTTCGGGACCTACCTGTTCTGGATGGTGCCGATCTTCGCGATGGCGATCGTGCTCGCTGTGCAGAGCCGCCGCCGCGAACAACGCGTGGTCGCCGCCAAGCTGCCCGGGATGGTGCAGGCGGGGCTCGTGACACCCAACGAAGCCACCTGGTTGGGCTCGATCCGCACCCGAAAGCTGGCCATCGGCGAAGCCAAGAGGGTGGGCGGCAAACCCGGCGGCAAGGCGGTCAAGAGTTTCGCGGCGCAGGTGGTGGAACTGGCGTTCGTCCGTGATCGGATCGAGCGCGGGTTCGGCGACGAGCGGGTCGCCGCGCTGCAGACCGAGGAGGCTTACGCGGTGCACGCGGCGCGGGCCGCCGCTCCGATGCTGCAGCACCTGGCCGGCTACCGCGCGCCGTTCGTCGGCGGCTAAAAACAATTGCGCTGGTCGGCCATACTTCGCACATGCAGCTAGACCACGTCCTCGAGGTGCTGCCGGCATTTCTCGTGGCGTGTGTGATCTTGGCTGCGCTTCCGGGGCCGGCGACGGCGCTCTTCCTGCACCGCTCGGTGCGCGACGGCCGTGCGGCGGGCCTGGCCGCTGTCGTCGGCAACGAGATCGGGATATTCGGGTGGACCCTGGCCGGCGGCGCCGGACTGTCGGTGCTGCTCATGGCCAACCGGGCGCTGTCGTTGGCGTTGCACGTCATCGGTGCGGGGATCCTGATCTGGCTGGGCATCAGCGCATGGCGCAACGCCGACCATTCCGCTGCGACCGAGGTGCCGCTGCCTGCGCGCGGACGCACGCCCGCCGCCGCCTTTCGCGCCGCCCTCTTGTCGATTGCGGCCAATCCGAAGGCGGCCGCCTTCGGAATCGCGGTCATCCCGCAGTTCCTGCCGTCAAGCGGCCCCGTCCTGCTGACGCTGCTTGTGCTGGCGGTGATTCAGTTGGTGGTCGACACCGCGTGGTGCGCGGCCGTGGTACTGGCAGCGGACCGGGCACGAAACCTGTTGAGCCGAACCAACGTTCGCCGTCGCATCGAACGTGCCATGGGAGCGATGCTTGTGGCGCTCGGCATTGGTCTGGTCGCCGAGGCGCGCTGACCCGTCAGTGGGCGGCGCTGTCCCAGCTGCGGCCGTAACCGACCGACACCTCGAGGGGAACGTCTAGCGGATAGGCATTGCCCATCTGCTCCGCGACCAACTTCTCCAGCGCCTCGCGCTCGCCCTCGGCGACCTCGAATAGCAGTTCGTCGTGCACCTGCAGCAGCATCCGCGACTTCATCCCGGAGTCCTTGAGCGCCGAATCGACGTTGATCATCGCCACCTTGATGATGTCGGCGGCGCTGCCCTGGATCGGCGCGTTGAGCGCCGCGCGTTCAGCGGCCTCGCGCACATTGCGGTTGCTGCTGTCGAGTTCCGGCAGATAGCGCCGCCTGCCGAACACCGTCGACGTATAGCCGTCCTTGCGTGCCTGGTCGACCACGTCACGCAGGTAGTCGCGGATTCCGCCGAAGCGATCGAAATACTGCTCCATCTGCACCTTGGCCTCTTCGGTGGAGATCTTGAGCTGCGCCGCGAGACCGTATGCGCTCAAGCCGTACGCCAGCCCGTAGGACATCGCCTTGACGCGGCGGCGCAGCTCGGCGGTCACCTCGTCGATGGGCACGTCGAACGCCCGCGAGGCGACGAAAGAGTGCAGGTCCTCGCCGGTGTTGAAGGCTTCGATCAGGCCCTCGTCGCGTGACAGGTGCGCCATGATCCGCATCTCGATCTGGCTGTAGTCGGCGGTCATCAACTCCGAATAGCCTTCGCCGACCACGAACGCGTCCCGGATCCGCCGACCCGCCTCGGTCCGGATCGGGATGTTCTGCAGGTTGGGCTCCGTCGAGGACAACCGACCCGTCGCGGCGATCGTCTGATTGAACGTGGTGTGGATGCGACCGTCGGAGGCCACCGAGTTGAGCAGCCCGTCGACGGTGACCTTGAGCCTGGTGGCGTCGCGGTGAGCCAGCAGGTGCTGCAGGAACGGATGGCCGGTCTTGTCGAACAACGATTGCAGCGCATCGGCGTCGGTGGTGTAGCCGGTCTTGGTCCGCTTGGTCTTCGGCATCTCCAGCTCGTCGAACAGAACCACCTGTAGCTGCTTGGGCGAGCCGAGGTTGATCTGCTTGCCGATCACCGAGTACGCCGCCTCGGCGGCATCGCGGATCTGGTCGGCGAACTCGCTCTGCAGCTCGCTCAGCATCGGCAGGTCGACGGCGATACCTGCGGTCTCCATCTCGGCCAACGCGCGCTGCACCGGCAGCTCCATGTTGCCCAACAGCGCAGACGAGTCGATGCGCGCCAACTCTTCGTCGAGCGCGTCCGCCAGATCCATCACCGCGCTGGCCCGCAGGATCACGGTCTGCACCGCCTGGTCGTCGACTCCGTCGGTGTCATCGAGCAGCGAAAGCTGTTGCTGTTCGGGGTTATCCGCGCGCAATTCGCGTTTGAGGTAGCGCAGGGACAGGTCGTCGAGAGCGAAGCTGCGCTGCCCGGGGCGAACAAGGTAGGCCGCCAGCGCGGTGTCAGACGTGACGCCGGCGAGCGTCCACCCACGCCCTTGCAGATCGTGCATGGCGAGCTTGGCCTCGTGCAGCGCCTTGGGTAGGCCGGGGTCGGCCAGCCACGACGCAAGCGCCTTCTCGTCCTCGGGGTGCAACGTCGAGGTATCGATGTAGCGGCCGTCGCCGTCGGCGGCGACGATGGCCAGCGCGGTGGCGTCGGCGTCGAACGCCAGATGCGTGCCGACGACGGCCATCCCGAAGCGTTGCCCCGTGCTGTGCTCGGCCAGCCAGGCGGCGAGTTCGCCGGGCTCCAGCGCACCTCCCCTGATGTCGAAACCCTGGTCGACCTCGGGATCGGCCGATGCCAGCGTCTCGAACAGCCGGTCGCGCAGCACCCGGAACTCCAGATCGTCGAACAGCCGGTGGATCTGATCGCGGTTCCAGGACTGCATCCGCAGCGTGTCGGGTGTGTGGGCCAGCGGCACGTCCTTGACCAGGTCGGTCAGTTCGCGGTTGAGCACGACGCTGGACAGGTTGGCACGCAGCGCGTCGCCGACCTTGCCCTTGACGGTGTCGACCTTGTCGACGAGCGCCTGCAACGAGCCGTATTCGGCGATCCACTTCGTCGCGGTCTTCTCGCCGACACCGGGGATGCCGGGCAGGTTGTCGCTGGGGTCGCCGCGCAGCGCCGCGAAGTCGGGGTACTGCTGCGGGGTCAACCCGTACTTCTCGAGCACAGCCTCCGGGGTGAACCGCGTCAGCTCGCTGACGCCCTTACGCGGGTACAGAACGGTGACATCGTCGCTGACCAGCTGTAGCGAGTCACGGTCGCCGCTGACCACCAGCACCCGGTAGCCCTCGTCCCGGGCCTGGGTGGCCAACGTGGCGATGATGTCGTCGGCCTCGAACCCGGGTTCAGCCAGCGTGGTGATGCCGAGCGCGGCGAGTACCTCCTTGGTGATGTCGATCTGGCCGCGGAACTCGTCGGGGGTGGAGGACCGGCCCGCTTTGTACTCGGGATATTTGTCGACGCGGAACGTCTTACGCGATACGTCGAACGCGGCGGCGATGTGGCTGGGCTGTTCGTCGCGCAGCAAGTTGATCAACATCGCGGTGAACCCGTACACGGCGTTGGTGGTCAGCCCGCCCTGGGTCTTGAAGTTCTCGGCGGGCAACGCGTAGAACGCCCGGTACGCCAGCGAATTGCCGTCCAGCAGCATGAGTGTGGGCTTCTGGTCGACTGGGCCGTCGGACGCCTTCTTCTTGTCGGTCGCGCTGGCGGGGCTCACGGCCCTAACTCTATGCACCCCTGCTGACATCGCGTTGTTCCCGGGCTAGTGCAACCAGGACACGGGCGGCGGGGCTCACGCCCCCGAGGCGCCACGCGGGCGCCAGTCCGCCGCCCAGTTGCGGGGTGACGGCGATGGGCCCAGTTCCTCCCCTAGTTCGACCGGCCGCTCGATCAGCGGCCGGTTGGCGATCGCAACTTCATGCAGGAAAAACTGGAACACGTTTCAGTTTCGCGATCGGTAGTCGGTACGCTGACCGGCGTGTCAACTTCAACTCAGCCCGCTGTTGACGGGTGGTTCGCCACGGATGACTCCGGTGCGCCGTACCTGATCGGCGGCAAGTGCGATCAGTGCGGGACGTATGTGTTCCCACCGCGGGCCAACAACTGCCCCAATCCCGGCTGCGACGGCGATGAGCTGGCGCAGGTACCGCTGTCGCGGCGGGGAACGCTGTGGAGTTACACCGAGAACCGCTACGCGCCGCCGCCGCCGTATCCGTCGCCGGATCCGTTCGAGCCGTTCGCCGTTGCCGCGGTGCAGTTGGCCGATGAGGGTGTGATCGTGTTGGGCAAGGTCGTGCAGGGCACGCTGGCCGCCGATCTGAAGGTGGGCATGGAGATGGAGCTCGCGACGATGACGCTGTACGTCGACGACGAGGGCGTCGAACGCGTCGTGCACGCATGGAGGATCGCGGACGCAAGGAGCACGAAGGGCGGCGCGGCATGAGTCCTGAGCCGGTGTACATCCTGGGTGCGGGCATGCACCCGTGGGGCAAGTGGGGCCGTGACTTCACCGAGTACGGCGTCGTCGCCGCGCGTGCGGCGTTGGCCGAGGCGGGTCTGGACTGGCGCCAGATCCAGCTGGTAGCCGGGGCCGACACGATCCGCAACGGCTACCCCGGCTTCGTGGCCGGTGCGACGTTTGCCCAGAAGCTGGGCTGGAACGGGGTGCCGGTCACCTCGAGTTACGCCGCGTGTGCCAGTGGATCGCAGGCGTTGCAGAGCGCGCGGGCCCAGATCCTGGCTGGGTTCTGCGACGTCGCGCTGGTCATCGGCGCCGACACCACCCCGAAGGGATTCTTCGCCCCGGTCGGCGGTGAACGCCGCAACGATCCGGACTGGCAGCGCTTCCACCTGATCGGTGCGACCAACACCGTGTACTTCGCGCTGCTGGCGCGCCGGCGGATGGATCTCTACGGGGCAACGCTCGAGGACTTCGCCCAGGTGAAGGTCAAGAACGCCAAACACGGGCTGGACAACCCGAACGCCCGGTACCGCAAGGAGAGCTCGATCGAGGACGTGCTCGCCAGTCCCGTGGTGTCCGATCCGCTTCGGCTGCTGGACATCTGCGCGACCTCAGACGGTGCGGCCGCGCTGATCGTGGCCAGCAAGTCGTTCGCGGAAAAGCATCTGGGCTCGGTCCAGGGCGTGCCGTCGGTGCGGGCGGTCAGCCTGCAGACCCCGCAGTACCCCCAGCATCTGCCGGAACTGCCCGATATCGCGACCGATTCCACCGCGGCGGTGCCCGCACCGGAACGGGTGTTCAAGGACCAGATCCTCGACGCCGCCTACACCGAGGCCGGCATCGGACCCGAGGATCTGAGCCTGGCCGAGGTCTACGACCTGTCCACCGCACTCGAACTCGACTGGTACGAGCACCTCGGCCTGTGCGCCAAGGGTGAGGCAGAACACCTGCTGCGCAGCGGAGCCACGACCATCGGCGGCAAGATCCCGGTCAATCCGTCCGGCGGGCTGGCCTGCTTCGGCGAAGCCATCCCCGCGCAAGCCATCGCCCAGGTCTGCGAGCTGAACTGGCAACTCAAGGGCCAAGCCACCGGCAGACAGGTCGACGGCGCTACCGTCGGCGTCACCGCCAACCAAGGACTGTTCGGACACGGCTCCTCGGTCGTCGTCGCGCGCTAGCCTGGGGTCATGTCCGAGGACTGGGCACCGAAGACCTGCACACTGCCGACCGTCGACAGACCGTTGCGCATCGCGGAATTCGACCGGTTGTTCGCGTTCGTCCTGCGGGCGCAGCGAAGTGGGCCGACCCAATTGGGGCTGGTTCTCCCCCGCCACGTTGAGGCTGCCGCCCGCGATCTTGCCCGCCGCGAATCAGAGTGCTGCTCCTTCTTTGCATTCGAGTTCGGATCGGATGGCGGCGATGTGCTGATGTGCGTCACGGTTCCGCCCGCTCACATCGGGGTGCTCGATGCGATCGAGGCGCGCTGCGGCAGACCGCGCTAGGCGACGCCGAGGTAGGCGGCGCGAATGCTGTCATCCTTCAACAGGTCTCGCGCATCACCGGTATGCGTCACCTCGCCCGTCTCCAGAATGTAGGCGCGGTCCGAGCGGCTCAGCGCCTGCTGTGCATTCTGTTCCACCAACAGCACCGTCGTGCCCTGCGCGTTGATGTCGGCGATGATCTTGAAGATCTGCGAAATCACCATCGGCGCCAAACCCATTGACGGCTCATCGAGCAGCAACACCCTCGGCCGGGCCATCAACGCGCGACCGATCGCCAGCATCTGCTGTTCGCCGCCGGAGAGCGTGCCGCCGACCTGGCTGCGCCGCTCGGCCAGTCGGGGAAAGGTTGTCAAGACGAAGTCGAGCCGCTCAGTGTGTTCCGATCGCGACGGGAACTTCCTTGCATAGCAGCCCATTTCGAGGTTCTCGACCACCGTCATGCCGGGAAACACACCGCGGCCCTCCGGCGCCTGCACCAGACCTCGCGCCACGCGTTGATGTGCCTTGACCTTCGAGATGTCTTCGCCGTCGAACCACACCGAACCCGACGTCAGCGGCAGCAACCCTGACAGCGCCCTCATCGTCGTCGTCTTGCCGGCTCCGTTGGACCCCAGCAGGGTCACCAGCTCACCTTCGTGCACCTGTAGCGAAATGCCGTGCAGCGCACGGATGCGTCCGTACTGCACGACGATGTCGCGCACCTCGAGCAGCACCGGGCGTTCGGTCTTCGGCGGATCACTCGACTGCGTCATCAGGAACCCCCAGGTATGCGGCGATGACCTTCGGGTCTTCGCGAATCTCCGCCGGCAGGCCGTCGGCGATCTTGCGGCCGAACTCCAGCACCACGATGCGGTCGGTGACGCCCATGACAAGCCTCATGTCGTGTTCGATCAGCAGCACGGTGTAGCCGTCGTCGCGGATCTTCTGGATCAACTCGATCAGTGCCGCCTTCTCGCGGGGGTTGAACCCCGCGGCCGGTTCATCGAGACACAGCAGCTTCGGTTCGGTGGCCAGCGCGCGGGCGATCTCAAGTCTTCGCTGATCGCCATACGGAAGATTCTTTGCCTTCTCTTCGCCGCGGTGGCCGATCCCGACGAAATGCAGCAGAGCGGCGGACCGTTCGATGGCCGACCGTTCCTCCCGGCGATGCCGCGGCGTGCGGACCAGGGCCCCGGGTACCGACGTGAAATGCCGCGCATCGGTGCCCACCATGACGTTCTCGAGTGCGGTCATCTCACCCCACAACCGAATGTTCTGGAACGTCCGGGCGATGCCGCGGCGGGTGATCTGGTGGCGCTTGATCCGGCCGAGTGGCGCACCGTCGAACAACACCGTGCCCGACGTCGGCCGGTACACGCCGGTGATCGCGTTGAAGCACGTCGTCTTGCCCGCTCCGTTGGGGCCGATCATCCCGAGAATCTCGCCCCGGCGGATGTCGAAGGTCACCGCGTCCAGGGCGGTCAGGCCGCCGAACTTGACCGTCAATTCATGTGTCTGCAGCAGGGTTTCACCCTCAGCGGCCGCGATGTCGCGGTGGACGCCCGCCAGTTCTTCGATACTCATCGCGCGGACTCCTTCTCCGGATGCCGCAACAGGTTGCGTGCGGCCCTTCCGTAGGCGAGCAGTTGCTGCCGTGCGGGGAACAGACCCTCGGGCCGGAAGATCATCAGAGCGACCAGGGCCATGCCGAAGAACAAATACTTCAGGTCGCCGAGATTGATACCGAGGAACGACACCCCCAGAAGGCGGTTCGGCAGGTAGACGATGATGAACGCGCCGAATACGACACCCAGCTTGTTTCCCTGCCCGCCGAGCACCACGGCACACAGGAACAGCATGGAATTGATGATGTTGAACGTCGGCGGCGCGACGAACTGCACCTGTCCCGCGTAGAGCGCCCCGGACAGCCCGCCGATCGCCGCGCCGATCACGAACGCCCACAGCTTAAAGCGGAATGTGTTGACCCCCATGACTTCCGCGGCGTCCTCGTCCTCACGGACGGCGATCCATGCGCGCCCGACCCGGCTGCGTTCCAGGTTGCCGACCAGAAGCAGAATCAACACGATCATGACAATGCCGAGCCAGAACCACCACGTGCCGTAGTTGGCGTCACCCGTCGAGTTGCCGCTGGAGAACACGCCTTCGGGCAGCGTCTCGCTCTCCCCCACGCGCGGGTAGGCCACCTCGTTGAGGCCGCGTGGGCCGTTGGTGATGTCGGAGAGGTTGTCGGCCAACAGACGGATGATCTCGCCGAAGCCGAGCGTGACGATGGCGAGATAGTCGCCGCGCAGCCGCAGGGTCGGTGTGCCCAGGATGAGGCCGGCCAGAGCGGTGATCGCCATCGCAAGCGGCACACACGCAAGCCACGCCCAGTCCTCGGTGAACCAGCCCGTCGCACCCACCTTGTTCCATGGGCTGTTGGGGCTGGTGAGCAGCGCGACGGTGTACGCGCCGACGGCATAAAAGCCGACATACCCGAGATCGAGCAGGCCTGCCTGGCCGACCACGACGTTGAGGCCGATTGCGATGATCGCCACCATCGCGAACTGCGCCATCGTGCCGCCGAAGCTGATGTTCGGGGTGTTCAGGAACGGCGGCGGGAACAGCGGCAGCAGCGCCAGCAGCCCGAAGCCGACGAGACCGAAGAACCACTTCTCGACTCGCGACAGGTTGTCCCACCAACCGCGCATCGCGTCACCGGGCGCCAGGAGCTTCTCAGTGGTGCTCATACTCTCGCCTTCCCGAGGCTCTCACCGAGTATTCCGGTCGGCCGGAACAGCAGCACCAGGACCAGCAACACGAACGCCACGACATCGCGCCACTGGGTGCCGAACACCGCCTGCCCGTAGTTCTCCATGATGCCCAGCAGCAATCCGCCCAGCAGCGCACCGCGCAGGTTGCCGATACCGCCCAGCACCGCGGCCGAGAACGCCTTGATGCCGAGCAGGAACCCGCCCGAGTAGATGATTCCCTGCGGCACTTTCAGTGTGTAGAGCAACGCGGCGGCCCCGGCCAGCAGGCCACCCAGCAGGAACGTCATCATGATGATGCGCTCGCGGGAGACTCCCATCAGCGTGGCTGTGGTGGGGTCTTGCGCGACGGCCCGGATGCCGCGGCCGAACTTGGTCCGGTTCAGCGCCATGTCCGTCAGCAGCGCAAACAGCAGTGCGGCACCGATGATCACCAGCGTGACGTTCGAGACGCTGGCCCCGAATATCTCGAACTGGGTCTTGGGCTGTACCAACGTGATCGGCTGTTGCGCATTGCTGCCGCCGTAGCCGGGGATGATCTTGGGCAGCACGAAGTGGACGAATTCCTGCAGCACGAACGACATCCCGATCGCGGTGATCAGGAACGTCAAGGAGCGCGCCCCCCGTTTTCGCAGCGGACGGTACGCGACGAACTCCAACCCCACGGCCGCAGAACCAGACACCAACATCGCGAACAACATGGCGATCAGCAGGTACAACACCGTCAGCGTCAGGCCGACGCTGTAGGCGTTCCCGCTCGGCGTGAAGCCCAGGATCATATCGAGACAGAAGTAGGCACCGAACATGCCGAGCATGAATATCTCGGAGTGCGCGAAGTTGATCAGGCGCAGCACGCCGAACACCAACGTGTAGCCGACCGCCACCAGCGCATAAATCGCGCCCCACGACAGACCGTCGATGGTCAGCTGCCAGAAGCCGTTCCGCAGACCTTCCAGGTTGAAATTGATGTTGGCGGCCAGGCAGGCGTACTGCTCGACGCACGCGGGTGTCATCCGGGCGCTGCTCCTTGCGCGGTGGGAGTTTTAGCGAAAACGCGTCCGAGCCTTGCGGTCTCGGACGCGTCTCGCCTCAGCGGTTACTGAACCTTGTAGATCCAGATCAGCGACGTCGTCAGCTCGCCGTTCGGGGTCCACTGGTAGTTACGCCCGACACCCTGGCCGTTGTAGGTGCGCACGAACTCCAGCAGGTCAGGCCGGGTGATCTTCCCGGAGTCGATGCCCTTGAGCATGATGGTGCCGAGGTCGTACCCCTCGACGCTGTAGGTGCCGGGCTCCTGGTTGAACTTCTTGGTGTAGTCCTCGGCGAAGGTGCCGACGGCGGGACCGCACGGGCACGCGAGCAGGGCGTCCTTCGACGACTCGCCTGCCTGCTTGACGAACTCGGGGTCCTTGGTGCCGTCGGCGCTGACGAACGTGCCCTCATAGCCCCCGTCTTTGAGCTGCTGGACCAACGGTGCGGCCTCGGCGTAGTAGCCGGCGAAGAACACCGAATCCGGGCTGGCGCCCTTGATCTGGGTCACCGCGGCCGAGAAGTCCTTGTCGCCCTTCTTGACCGAGATGTTGCACGCCGAGTCCGCCACCGGCCCCAGCGTTTCCCGAATCGACTGGGCAAGGCCCAGGCCGTAGTCGGTGCTGTCGTCGACCACACACACCTTCTGGTGCTTGAGTGTGTTCTTCAGGTAGTTCGCGACCGACGGGCCCTGCACGCCGTCGTTGGCCAGGCCGCGGAAGAAGGTCTTCCATCCCTTTTCGGACAGTGTGACGTTGGTAGCCGAGGCCGTCGCAGCGACCAGGCCGGCCTGGTTGAACACGTCGCCGGTCGCGTTGGTCTCGCCGGAGAAGGCCGGGCCGATCAGGCCGATGGTGAAGGCGTCGTTGATGATCTGGGGCGCAATCTGGGTGGCTTTCTGCGGGTCACCCTCGGTGTCGAAGGTCTTCAGCTGGACCTGGCATCCGGGGTTGGCGGCATTGTGCTCGTCGACCGCGAGCTGGATGCCGTTCTTGATGTTGATGCCCAGCGCCGCATCGGGTCCGTTGAGCGCACCGGCCATCGCAAGCGACACCGGCGGGCACTGCGCTTTGCCGTCGCCGGCGGGGGCGGCGGGCTTGGCGCCCTCCGCGGGCTTGACCTCGGCGCCGTTCTGATCGATCTGCACCTGTTCGACGATCTTCAGGTCCGTCTGCGCCGTGCCACCTCCGCCCTCGCTGGGCTCGGCTTGTTGTTGGCAGCCGGCTAACCATCCGCTGCCGAGCACGACCAAACTCGCGCTACCGATAGCAAATGCACTCCGCGCCACGCGACCGCGCACGTTTCACCTCCGGGTCAATGTGTTTGTCGGCCCCGCCGGTCCTGACCTGGTCGGCTCGGGCGGCGATGCTTCGGGACGACCATAGCCAACGCATGGCCGCGGTGCGTGCTGTTGGAAAATGCGTAGCGTCCAATCGGCGCCGCATCAACCCAAACAGCGCCGTCGGAAACGCAATATTTACGGGCGCGGGGCGAATTCTTAGCTTGCGGGCGGTGCGCCCTCGGGCGTGTCGAGGGTCTCGAGGACCACTTCGGCCACCCGCTTCATGGTGGTGCGCCGGTCCATCGCGGCGCGCTGGATCCACTTGAAGGCCTCGGGTTCAGTCATCCCCTGCTTGGCCTGCAGCAAACCCTTTGCGCGCTCCACCAGCTTGCGGGTCTCCAACCGGTCCGACAGTGTCGCGACCTCCTGCTCCAGGGCGCCGATCTCGCCGAAGCGGCTCACCGCGACCTCGATTGCGGGGATGAGGTCGGTGATGTTGAACGGCTTGACCAGGTACGCCATCGCGCCAGCGTCCCGGGCCCGCTCGACGAGGTCGCGCTGGCTGAACGCGGTGAGGATGACGATGGGCGCGATGCGCTTGCCCGCGATCTCCGACGCTGCGTCGATGCCGTCCCTGCGCGGCATCTTGACGTCCATGATCACCAAATCGGGCTTCAGGCTCTCGGCCAGGTCGACGGCTTCCTGCCCGTCACCGGCTTCACCGACGATCTCGTAGCCCTCCTCGCGCAGCATCTCAGCCAGGTCCAGCCGGATGAGCGCCTCGTCCTCGGCGATAAGAACGCGGCGTGGCTTTTCAGCGTCGGTCATGGCTGCCATTGTGGCGGTTGCGGCCGCGCTCAGCGACCGCGGGGCATCCTCTATGGTGGAGTGCCGCACCAGGAAGCCCCTGTAGCCCAACCGGCAGAGGCACACGACTCAAAATCGTGACAGTGTGAGTTCGAATCTCACCAGGGGCACCGGAACGCTAGGCCGCCGCTTCGGCGGCGTCTCATGGTCCATACCGCGGCTGCGCCGAGCCCCAGTCGATCGGTTGTTGGCGAACGTGTCGTCACCATGAGCAGCAGTGCGCACGCGATCGCCGCCTCCATTCGGTACCCGTTCATGGCGTCGCCGCCAGCACGGACAGCAACTCGTACGCGACGCGGGCCGCCGCGATGCCGGTGATCTCGGCATGGTCATGCGCGAGGGCCACCTCGCCGATGTCGGCGCCGACGACGTTGAGCCCGACGAGGTTTCGCAAGCAGTGCAGAAGTTCGCGACTGGTCAACCCGCCGGCCTCGATGCGGCCGGTCGCGCCGACGAGTTGCTGCGCGATCTGACCGCGTTCCTCGACCACAACGGGCACTGGGGTGCGGCCGCGGGTGCGCTACACGTCCATCGCCACACCATGCGCAACCGCGTGATCACCATCGAGCGACTGACCGGGCGGCGGCTGGACTCTGCACACGACCGCCACGAGCTCTGGCTTGCGCTGCGAGCCAGGGACGCCGCCCGGATGTCGTCGGTTTAAGCCGCGCTGATCACGTAGCCATGACCAGGTTCGAGGTAGCCGACATTGTCGCTCCCGCCGGAGCCACCGCCGTCACTTCCGCCTGAACCGCCGCCACCGTCGGAACCGCCGATTCCGCCCGATCCGGCACCGCCCGCCGATCCCGCACCGCTGCCGGAGCCGGCGCCGCCACCTGATCCGTTGGCACCGGCCCCTCCGTTGTTTCCAGTCGAGCCGTTGGCGTCGGCGTTGCCCGGCCCGTCGGATTCCGATGCGTCGTCGTCAGCCTTCGCGTCTCCGCCCGACGGCGACTCGTTGTCGTCGCGGCTGTCCGACTCGTCCTTCGGCTCATCGGAGGTCTCGGGCTCGTCCGACGTCAGAGGCTCGTCGGCCTCGTCGACCACCGGGTCCTCGGTTTCCGTGGCCTCTGGCTCCTCGGTCACCTCCGGCTCGGTCACCTCCGGCTCAGTCACCTCCGGCTCAGTCACCTCAGGCTGAGTCACTTCAGGCTCAGTCACCTCAGGCTCCGTCACCTCAGGCTCCGTCAGCACGGGCTCGGTCACCTCGGGTTCGGTGACCTCGGGCTGCGGCACCTCGGCCTCGCCTGCATCAGGCGCCGGTTCGCCGGCCGGCGCGGTGTTCAGCGCGTCGACCGGGGTCTCCTCGCCCGTCACCTCGGCGGTCGCCGTGGTGACGGCGCTGGCGATGGCGAGCCGAGCCTCGGTCGGCACGTCGGCGATGGCCGGAGCAGGATTGACGGCAGAGAACAGATTGCTGAGCGCCTCGGTGATCGCGCTGACGATCTGATTAGCGAGCTGCGTGAAAGCCTGCGCGACAACCGTATACAGCTGTTGAACGATGGCCTGGATGGCTTGGGCGAGTGCCTCACCGGGGTTCGGGGGGTTTTCGCCCGGCTCTTCACCTGGGTCCTCGCAAGCGCCGGTCGCCTGGCAGATGACGTCCGCCACCAGCTTGCGTCCCCAGTCATACCTGAAGATGCCCATCGAGCCTTCCTCAGTCGTGGTGTTCAGGCGGTCGCGCAGGGTGTAGAGGAAGGCCGGCCCCGTGTAGTCGAGGTCCTTCCAGGTGTCGAGGAAGTCCTTCACCCACGCCGCCTGCGTCGCCTCATCTGTGATGGTGGTGCTGAGACCGTATTCGGTAGCCCAGATCTTTAGCTCTTCGTCGCCGTTGGCCAACATCAGCTGACGGATAGCAATGAGCTGCTCGAGCGGTGTCTGCCACTGATTAGTCGGGTCGAGACCCTGCGAGAACTTGACCTGGTAGTTGTACGGATGGATCGACAGCGCGTCGAAGAACCCCTTGGCGTCGTTGGCGTACATCTGCTCGATGAACGACACCGGGTTCATCGTCACGCCCGAATTCTGCACCGTGCCAAGCACACCCGCGACCACGAGCGCCTCGTCATCGACTCCCTTGATGGCCGCGTACGCGGCCTTGAGGATCTCGGTGTAATGCGCCGGGTCAGGCCCCGCCGTCCAGTACGCGGCGTAATTCGGCTCGTTCCAGATCTCGTAGGCCGACACCTTGCCCTGGAACCTCTCCGCGACCGTGGCCGCCCAGGCCGCGTACAGATCGGGGTCGGGGGGCGTGTAAATCCCGTATCCCGGCTCGTCCGGATCATCGCCCCACGCCGGTGTCGTGTTCAGTACCCCCAGAACCCCCATGCCGAGCGACGACGCCTTGTCGATGATGTACTGCGACCGGGTCCACATCGACTCCTCCCACTCGGGAGTGGGGAACTGACCTGGCGGTACTGGCTGGATATCGGCCCACGGAATCAGCACACGGACCGTGTTGACGCCCAACTTCTGCATCTCAGTGAGGTGCTTGTCGATCATCGCCGTGTCCATCTGGCCGTTCGGCAGTGACAAGCCGTAGATATCCGAGTCCGCGATCCCGATGGTTTCGTTGGACTCGTTGATCACCGCGGTGGGGATGTATTCGTAGCTCACCTGCCTCGGGACCGGCTCCGTGGGAACGAGCAAATTAGTGACATACGCGCACAGGACTGCGGCCGGGGCGGCGGCAATCACGGTAGCTATCGCATAGCGCCGTATCCGACGCTTGATGTCGCGCCTCATGGTCGCTCCTGTTTCAGTTCTGGGTCTGGGGTGTGACCGACTCAAATTAGCCCATTCGGTCAAAAGAAGCAGGCCCAATTGCAGAAACTCTGCAACGCCGATCGCCCCATCTCGCCGAGACTTCATTATCCAAGCCTTTGCGCTGAAACATGCCCGAGGACAGCGCAAATGTGCTCGCAGAGCAAAATTGCGTACCGATCGGCTCATTTCGTTACTACAAACTGGGAATTAGTTCTGCTACACCCTGGAGTACTGCGTAATGGGCTGATATCAAGGTCAAATATCAGCCCAGGAATGCGCAGAGACCGCGGAGCCGCGTCCGCAAGAAGCAGCGAGGCAACCTTGCGCTCACCAATAATCAGCGTTGGTGCAAATAAGTAGTCCCGGATTTCCGCGTCGGCAGGGGCGAAATCTCGCAAACTTCTCGTTGTTGCCAGGCTCCACTCGCAGCGACTTCTGCCACGGTCGCTGCGTCTGTTCGAGCCGCCGCATCAAGAGCGCGGCGGGCCGGATAGCCAACCGCAATACAAGCTAACGCAATGATCAATCAAGCAAAGCTCAGATTGCGCCACAACGGACGGCGACAGCGTCCGAGCAAACAGGCGAAAACCCCAGGTGGACACCCGGTACGGCGATAGGCTTGCCCTGTGGGCGTACGTCCGGTCTGTGTGCCAGAGGTTGCGCTGGAGAGTCGCATCCCGGCTCGCACTCGTCATCACGCGCAACGAACCGCCCGCCACCTTCGGCTGCTGACGGTCACGAGCCGTATCGCGGCGGTGGTCAGCGCTTTCTTCGGTGTTCAGGGCGTGTTCGTGTACCGGGGAGACGAGTGGTGGATCGGCGCGGTGAACCTGGCCAGCGCCGCGGTCTTCTACCTCATTCCGCTGCTGTACCGGTTCGGCGAGCTGGTCCCCGCCCTGGTGTTCTTCTTCGCGGCCTACGCCTCGATCACTGTGGTGTGCTGGCATCTGGGCACCGGCTCCGGTCTCCCGTTCTACTACCTGGTCGCGGCAACCCTGATGGCGCTGATCCTCGGAAGCGACCGTCTGGTGTTGACGTGGGCCCTGGCAGCACTGAGCGGCGCCACCGTGATCGCACTCGAGCTGCTGGTCCCGGACAACACCGGGGTGCAACCTGACTGGTCGTTCCAGACCGGGTTCATTCTGACGGTGGTCACCGCGTGGATCATGGTGGTCGCGGTGGTGAGCTTCGCGCTGCGCGAGATCAGGCGGGCCCGAGAAGCGATGGAAGCCGAGTACGAGCGATCCGAACGGCTGCTCACCAACATCCTGCCCGCGACCATCGCCGAACGGCTGAAGGATCCGAGCCGCACCGTCATCGCCGACAAATACGACGACGCCTCAATCCTGTTCGCCGACATCGCCGGATACACCAAGCGGGCCAGCGACACCACGCCGAGCGACCTCGTTCGCTTCCTCGATCGCCTCTACACCGATCTCGACGCGTTGGTCGACCGGCACGGTTTGGAGAAGGTCAAGACCAGCGGCGACTCCTACATGGTGGTCAGCGGGGTGCCGCACCCGCGGTCCGATCACATGGAGGCTCTGGCCTGCCTGGCGTTGGACATGGCCGACGCGGTCGCCGACCTCACCGATCCCGGCGGGCGGGCAGTGCCCCTGCGCATCGGCCTGGCGGCGGGCCCCGTCGTTGCCGGCGTGGTCGGTGCCCGCAAGTTCTTCTACGACGTGTGGGGTGACGCGGTCAACGTCGCGTCGCGCATGGAGTCCACCGATGTCGAGGGTCGAATTCAGGTGCCCCACAACGTGTATGAACGGCTGAACCACGCATTTGTACTAGAAGAGCGTGGAGAGGTCGATGTGAAGGGCAAGGGCTTGATGCACACCTGGTACCTGGTGGGGCGCCGCAACGACGAGGCGGTGCGCCACGCCGTCGAACGCGACGTTGTGGCGGGGCGGTCCTAGCCGCGGGAATGGACCGGTTTTCGCGCAAGCAGGTCCCGCAGCGCGGCGGTCACCTCTGTGGGCCGTTCTTCCATGATGTAGTGGTCGCCGCCCGACAGCCGCGTCAACGTCGCACCCGGGATGCGCTCGGCCAGCTCCCGGGCGGTGGCGAAGGGGATATATCGGTCGCGGTCACCCCAGATGATCGCGGTCGGACAACCGATGTGCGGCAGTCCGTCGGCGAGACCGGACACAGCCGGCAGGTGATAATGGGTGAAGAAATCGACGAACGTGCGCCTTCCCCGGGCAGAGTCCATCCATCCGAGGTACTCGTCTTCCATGGCGTCGTCGAAACAGCCGAGTCGGCGGTACGGACGAAGCGCGACATGATGCAGCAGGCGCAGCGGTAACCTGCGCAGCACCGACGGCGCGTTCATTGCGGCCCACCGCTGACCCTGCGAGAAGCGGTAGAACCAGGGCCGGAAGATGTTGTGCGCCCGCGTGTTCAGCAACGCAAGCCGCGTAACCCGTCCCGGGTGGCGCAGCACGAATCCCAGCCCGAGGAAACCGCCGTAGTCGTGGGCGACGAGGTTGAAGCGGTCGAGCCCCAACGAATCGGCCAGCGTGCCGATCCGGTCGACCTCGTTGTCATAGGTCGGCGGCGAATCCGGGGGCTCCGAACGACCGAAACCCGGCCAATCGGGCGCGATTACGCGGTGATTCTGCGCCAGGGCGTCGATCTGATGGCGCCAACAAGAGGCACTCTGCGGATATCCGTGGAGCAGAAGAACCGGTTCACCTTCGCCCTGCTCGACGTGGAACACGTTCATTTTGTTCAAATTAGTATAAAATTCGGTGCATGACCAGAGCTTCTCCGAACAAGCGGGGCCGGCCGCGCGCGTACAACCCTGCGGTCGCCCTGCGGCGGGCACGTGACACGTTCTGGCTCAACGGCTTTGCGGCCACATCGCTCGACGACCTCGCGGCACGCATGGAAATGAACCGGCCAAGCATCTACGCCGCATTCGGCGACAAACGCGCGCTGTACCGACGGTGTGTGACCGACTACGCCCAGAACTCGCGCGATTGGCTGGCATCCGCCCTAACCGAAGCGCTGCCCTTGCGCGACGGGCTTCGCGCCGTTTACCGCGAGGCCCGGGATTTCTACCTGGTAGGTGAGCAGGGGGCGCGAGGGTGTTTCCTGATCGGCACCGCGGTCACCGAAGCGAATGCCGATGAAGCGACCCGTATCGAGGTCGAAGCGACCATGACCGCCTTCACCGAGGCGTTCGCCGAACGATTCGAGCGCGCCGAGCGGCAGGGGGAACTTTCTCCGCACGCGCCCGACGCGCTCGCCCGTATCGCGACCGCCGCTTTGAACACGCTCGCTGTTCGCGCACGAATGGGCGCAAGCCGAGATGAGCTCGACGCACTCATCGACGCCACAGTTGACGTCGTGTGCGCCCGACCGGACTAGACCTTGCGGTTCTCCGACTTGATCAACCAGGCCAGCTTCTCCAGGCCGTCGATCAGCGAATGCAGGATGTCGGCGGTGCTGGGATCCTCGGCGTCGACCGCGTCGTGCACGGTGCGCATGGTGTCGACAGCCGCGTAGATCCGGCCGGCGATGAGGTCGACGACCTCGCCGGTGCTCTGCTCGTATGCCGGGAACTGCGGAAGGGTGGTCCCGGCTGCCACGGTGTCGGACCGTCCGTCGGGTACGGCGTCGAGCGCGCGCATCCGCTCGGCGATGGTGTCGCTGCCCGCACGGGCGAAGTCGACCAATTCGTCGAGTTGCAGATGGAGGTCGCGGAAGTTCGACCCCACCACGTTCCAGTGCGCCTGCTTGCCCTGCAGATGGAGCTCGATCAGGTCGACGAGGACACGCTGCAGGCTGGCGGTCAGTTCCGGCGACGCTTGAAAGCCCTGTACTTCGGATTCGGTGCGACGAATTGTAGTGGTCATGCTCTACTCAACGTCATCTAATCTGGAATGACTCCAATTTACGGTGTGGTAGCGGTCACATCTGCGGGCGCGTTCTGCTGGTCCTGCTTCTCCAGGAGCCGCGCATAACCCGCGCCCATGCCCAGAAGCACGAGGCCCACGACGATGAAGACGACGACCCGGAAGATGCCGTCCAATGTTCCCAGGTCGAACAGGAACAGCTTGGCCATCGCGGCGGCCACCAGAGCCAATCCCCCGCCGATCGGCACCGACCGCTCGGTGCGAGCGACCCGCGCCGCGTATCCGAACAGCGCCGCGGCCATCGCGATCCAGCAGATGGTCGCGGCGACGTGACCGGCGAAGAAGCCTGCACCCTCACCGCCGATCAACACTCCGACGGTGACTGTGAACGCTGTCACCGCGTAGATGCTCACCGCCGCCGCGCCTGCCCAGGCCGCAGGTTCGCGGTGTGGGAACGACCATACGATCGCTACGGCACACCCGATGAGCAGCAGGCTGGCGATCAGTATCGAGACGGCATCCGGGACGCTTGTCTCGGTCGCTTCGACCAGGGTGCTGGGCGATGCGTAGGCGAGGTAGACCACGGCGCCGATTACCGCGAAACCGATTGCCACGCACCGGGCGACCGGTTCGCGACGACCTCCGATGGCGACCACGGCCGCCATCGCCAGCAGCAGCGGCGCCGCAACCTCGCCGTTGAAGGCGACGAGGACGGCGATCACCGCCGACACCGCGGACAACGCGGCCCAGACTCGGCGGACGGCGCCGTCCACCCCGGGCAGCCGATCGCCGATGGACACGATGCCCAGCAGTGCCGACGCGAGCGCGGCCGCCATCAAAGCGGCGATCACCCGGTCCACGGCCAGCCCTGCGGACAGCACGGGTAGTACGCCCGCACCGGTCATCAGCGCGATCGCGACGCGGTTCCGCGTGCGGGGCAACAGGATCAGCGCACCGGTGATGGCGAGTACCGCCGCGATGCCGCAGGCACCGACCAACCACGCGTCATGGCGGTCGTCGAAGTACACCGCAACGAGCGCCACCAGAAGCGGCGCCGCGGTGGCCGCGGTGCGCGCGGCATGCAGCCACACCCAGTCCTTGCCGAATTGCACTGGTAGCGACGCCGCGGCCAGCGCGAGCATGAAGCCGACCAGCAACAACGTGATACCGCCGACGACAACGGGCGCCAGCACGATCAGTGGCACCAATACCAAAAGGCCCAGGTGCTCAGAGTCCCAGCGGCGGGCCAGCGTGAGCCCGGCGCCGGCGACGACTGCCGCGATGACGAGACCGACGGGCGCGCTCACCCAGTCGTAGATCGTGGTGACAGCGATGACGTCGATGTAGGCCGCGGCGATCCCCGTGGCCGCCAGCGCGATGGCACCGACCCGTCCGCCTGGTCGCGCGGACAACCGGGTCGCGGCACCCACCAGCGCGACAGCGAGCACGGCGCCGGCCGCGACGCGGAATTCCGGGCGCAGGATGCCGGCCTGTGCGGCGAGCACCAGCAGCAGCACGACACCGATCAGGGTGACCGCGACCCCGGCGACGGCCAACAGCTTGCCGATCCACCCTTCGCCGCGAGGCTTGCGCACCGCAGGGACGGCCGCAGCGACCGGCGGAGGCGACGTCTGAGGCGGATATTGCGCGGCCGGTGCGTACTGGGGCTGGGCGTACTGGGCGTGGTACTGCGGCCAGTACTGCGGTGCCTGATATGTCGGCGGTTGATACTGCGGTGCCGGGGGCGCAGGCGAGTGCGCCGCGGCTTGCGGCGACTCCGACAGCAGCCGGTCCAATTCCGTCAAGTCGGTCGAGACCCGCGCGAGTTGCGTAGAGATCGCGGCGAAGTCGGTCAACAACCGGGCGATGACGGCGCGATGCGGTTCGGTCATGGCCGATATCGTCGCAGCAATGGCGCCGATTGCGGATGAGTAGGACTACTCGGCTATTCGGAATCCAGCCCGTGCTCGATCGCGTACCGGGCCAGTTCCACTCGGTTGGCGACTTGGAGCTTGCGGAACGTGGCCTGCACATGGTTCTCGACGGTCCGGTGGCTCAACGACAACCGGCCGGCGATCTGTTTGGCAGTCATACCTTTCGCGACGTAGCGCAGGATCTCGGTCTCACGCTCGGTCAGACTCGGCACGGACGTTCCCGCGGCGCCCGTCTGCCTGGATTGCGCGATGCGCCGGTACTCTCCCAGCACCAGCCCGGCCAGCCCGGGCGTGAACACCGCGCGGCCGTCTGCGGTGGCGCGCACCGCGTCGCCGAGCTCCTGCTTGGACGCCGACTTCACGAGATATCCTGTGGCGCCTGCCTTCACAGCTTCGAGAACATCTTCGCGCTCGTCGGACGCCGACAGCACCAGGATGCGCGACGACGGCGACACCGCGAGCACCTCAGCGGTGGCCTGGGCACCGTTACCGTCGGCGAGTCGCATGTCCATCAGCACGACGTCCGGGGTCACCACCGCCGCCCGGCGCCGCGCGGCAGCCACCCCCTCGGCGGTGGCGACCACCGTGAAACCGTCCTCTGCGAGATCCCGCGCCACCGCATCCCGCCAGATCGGATGGTCGTCGACCACCATCACCGTCGGGGAACCGTCAACTCCCATTCCGTCCCGCTTCCCGGTGCGGTGGTCAGCGTCGCGCTGCCACCGAGCCAAGTCATCCTTCCGACAATGGACTTCGCAATACCGACGCGGCCTTCACCGACCGCTTCGTCGAGCCGACCGTTGGCGATCCCGACACCGTCGTCGCGGATACTGACGGTCACCGAATCGCCCAGGTCCTCTAGCAGCACGTAGGCGCGCGCGTCAGGTCCGGCATGCGCCGTGACGTTGTCGAGCGCGTTGGTCGCCGCCGCGACGAGTTCGGTGGCCGTTGCCTCGTCGAGTAGCACCGGTTCGGCGGGCAGACTCACCGCCACCCGGTCTGAAGCCTGTCGCCGCAGCAGCGCACCGACATCGGACATGGCTCCGACTCGCGGCTCCACATCAGCCGAGCTGATCAGCCGCCGCAGCGCTCGCTCCTGCTGGCCGGCGAGTTCGGCGAGTTCTGCTGTCTCCCCGCCGATTTCGCGGCCACGGCGAGCTACCAGCGCGAGCACCTGGATCGCGCCGTCGTGCACCTCACGAGACAACCGTTCCCGCTCCTGCTGCGATGCCGCAAGCCGGGTGGCCCTCTCCAGTTCGGCGTGCGCCCGGCGTGCGGTCTGCGCTGCCATCCCCACCGCGAGCCCGACTGCGAGTTCGATGACGATCGTCGCGTTGCGACCGAGGTCGTAGTTGATGAACCCCTTCACCACCGTGCTCGCGATCATCACCACCACCCCGGTCAGCATGCCGGCGATCGGGCCGGACACGATTGCGGCCGAGATCGTCGCGTTGGTGGCCCACAGGGTGGTCGGCAGCGACTGGTTGTCCAGCGTCCACTGCTCGGACGCGACCAACTCGGTGGACAGGATCAACGCGACCACCACAATGAGCTCGGCCAGCACCCATGACCGCCTTCTGCCGAACCCCTGAAGGTAGGCGACGGCGCAGACCGCGCTCCATGCGATCAGCGCGGCGAACAGTAACCACGCGGCGCCGGGCTGTTGCAGGTCGGGGTTGACCGCTATCGAAAAGCCCGCCGCGTAAATGCAACTCAGCAGCCGGAACACCTGCGCGGCCCGCCACAGCGGCGCCGCCGGATCCGGTCCAGTGTCCGGCATCAGCGTTACAGCACCTTGGACAGAAAGGCCTTCGTGCGTTCGTGCTGCGGGTTGCTCAGCACGTCACGCGGGTTGCCGCTCTCCACGACGACACCATCGTCCATGAACACCAGATGGTTGGCCACCTCTCTGGCGAACCCCATCTCGTGGGTGACGACCACCATCGTCATACCCTCCGTGGCAAGCTTTTTCATGACTTCGAGCACCTCACCCACCAATTCGGGGTCCAGTGCCGAGGTGGGCTCGTCGAACAGCATCAGTTTGGGGTTCATCGCCAATGCCCGCGCGATCGCCACCCGCTGCTGCTGGCCGCCGGAGAGCTGGGCGGGATACGCGCCGGCTTTCTCGGTGAGGCCGACCTGTTCGAGCAGATCCTTGCCACGTGCGATCGCGGCATCCTTCTTGGTCCCCGCGACGTGAATCGGCGCCTCGATGACGTTCTCCAGCGCGGTGCGATGGGGGAAGAGGTTGAAGTGCTGAAATACCATGCCGATGTCGCGGCGCTGTTTGGCGGCGTCGCGCGGCGACATCTCGTGCAGCTTGCCCCCTCGTTCCCGGTAACCGATGAGCTCGCCGTCCACATACAGCCGGCCCGCGTTGACCTGTTCCAGATGATTGATACAGCGCAGAAACGTCGACTTGCCCGAGCCCGACGGGCCGACCATGCACAGCACCTCGCCGCGGCCGATCTCGAGCGTGATGCCCTTGAGGACGCGCAAGGCTCCGAAGCTCTTACACACCTGTTCGGCCTTCACCATCGGCGTCATGTGGCGGCACCGCCTCTCTCACTGAGTTGCGCCTTGGCCAACGCCTCGAGCTGCTTGGTGGTCAGCTTCCGCGACGCGCCGCGGGCGAAGTACTTCTCGAGGTAGAACTGGCCGACCATCAGGATGCTCGTGGCCACGAGATACCAGAACGCCGCCACGAGAAGCAGCGGGACTGGCTCGAAGGTCCTGGCGGCGATCTCGCGGGAGGTGATGCCGTACAGGTCCAAGGTGAACGGCACGGCGGTGACCAGCGACGTCGTCTTGAGCATGCTGATGACCTGGTTGCCGGTCGGCGGGATGATCACCCGCATCGCCTGCGGCAGGATCGTCCTTCGCATGGTCATTCCCCACGACATGCCCAGTGCCGTCGACGCTTCGAACTGCCCCTCCGGTACTGAACTTATTCCGGCACGGATGATCTCGGCCATGTAGGCGGCCTCGTTGAGTGCCAGACCGAGGATTGCCAGCAGGAACGGGATGGACAGCGCCTGCAGGTTGAGCTCGAAAAACGCGGGGCCGAACGGCACTCCGAGCCGGATGTTCTGGTAGATCGTCGGTATCAGGCCCCAGAACACCAACTGGACGTAGATCGGGGTGCCGCGGAAGATCCACAGGTACACCCACGACACCGCTTTGAAGATGGGGTTCGGTGACAGCCGCATCACGGCGAGCAGGACGCCGAGCACGATGCCCAGCGCCATCGAATAGATGGTCAGCTGAAGGGTGTTGAGCAAGCCGACGGTCAACACCCGTTCGTTGAACAGGTATTCAGTGAAGACCGACCAGCGATAGGCCGGGTTGGTGGCCGCTCCCCAGAGGAACAGTCCGAGAAGGGCGATGATGACGACCGCCGCCACCCACCGCCATGGATGTCGCAGCGGGACGGCATCGATGGCGGCTGGAGTGGGGGGTGACGACGTGTCGACATCAGTCATGTCGGCGCCCTAGTTGACTGCGCCGTTGATCACCGGCTTATCGATCATTCCTGATTCGACGCCCCAGTTCTTGGCGATCTCTTCGTATTTGCCGTTTTCGATGAGATGCTCGAGCGCCTTCTGCAGCGACTGCGCCAGCGGTGAGCCCTTCTGCACCGGCCACCCGTAGGGCGCCGAATCAAAGATCTCCCCGGCGGCTTCGAGCTTGCCGTTGGTTTCCTTGATTGCGTACGCGGTCACCGGCGAGTCGGCTGACATCGCGTCCACCTGACCGAGGACGACCGCATTGGTGGCCGCATCCTGACCGTCGAACGAGACGATCTCGATGGGCGGCTTGCCTGCGTCGGTGCACGCTTTGCGTTTGGCGGGCAGTTCGTCGGTGTCCTGGTAGGTGGTGGCCTGCACCGCGACCTTCTTGCCGCAGGCGTTGTTTGGGTCGATCGGTGCGCCCGGTCGCTGGGCCCAGAGGGTGCCCGCGCTGAAGTAGGTCACGAAATCGACCGACTGCTCGCGCTCCTTGGTGTCGGTGAACGACGACATGCCGACGTTATAGGTGCCGCCCTGGATCGAGGGAATGATCCTGGCGAAGTCGGACTCGCGATACTCGGGGGTCAGGCCGAGGGTGGCGGCGATGGCGTTCATCAGGTCGACATCGAAGCCGACGATCTTGCCGCTGGGATCCTTGAATTCGTTGGGTTTGTAAGGAATGTTGACGCCGACGATCAACTTGCCCGACGACTTGATGGCCTCAGGAACGGAATTGGCGATCTCCTCGACCTTCTCAGAGGAGCCCGCCGGTGTTGACGGGGTGTCCGAATCGCCGGAGTCGCTACCGCTCGCGCACCCTGAGAAGGCAAGGGCGCCGGCCGCAGCAAACACCGCGACGATGCGCCAATATTTCCCTCGTCGGACTTGACACTCACCCAGCACGGTTGCCTCTACTTTCTGCTTCGTGGAATCGGCGCGAAGCGCCGGTAACGGAACAGTAGTAGAGACCTACCGCGGCGGCAGGACTATTGGATCGCTACTCCACTCCCCAGACCTTCGGGCAATAGACGTATACCGCGCCCTCGACGAAAGTTTCGGCCTCGGTCTGCGACCAGCCGCCCTTGTACTGCAGGTTGTAACCGGCCAGCCAGTCCGGATTGCCCTGGCGCTTGGCGTCGAGACAGAACTCCTTGGCCATCCGGATCGCCTCGGTCCGGTTCTTGTACGGCACATTCTTCTTGTCCAGGAAGTCCATGAAGATCTGGTTCTTCTCCTCCGGCGACGGCTGCGCCGACGCGGGCGCGGCGGTCAGCGAGGCCACAGCGGCACCGGCCGCAATCATCAACGCGGCGATCGTCGCTCTGCCCGTGCGGCGGACGGCGGTCCTGGTCATCTCCACTCCTTGTTTGCCCGTAGAGGCCGTTGTGCTGTGCTCAGCCAGGGCGTACGAATACTCATCGTAGCGAACAGACCAACTGTTACACGAAATCCGGCGCTGATCGGCGCGCGACACAATTTGCGGCGACGACTTCCACGCCTTTGCGCGAGCCTTATCGAAGACGCGTCGATAACGCAGATCGGCGGTCTGCCACTTACCTTTATGCCACACTTCGCGCATGGAAAGCCCCGCGCCACCAAGCCTGCTGCAGCACCTTTGGAAGTCCACGCTCGTTTCGGGAATTCTGGCCGTCATCCTCGGGGTCGCGGTGTTGACGTGGCCCGCCATCACCATCGTGATCGCGGCAATACTCTTCGGCGCCTACTTGTTGGTCACCGGCATTTCCCAGGTGATCCTCGCGTTCAGTGTGCACGTATCGGCCGGCGGACGGGTGCTGCTGTTCATCAGCGGTGCCGCCGCGTTGATTCTGGCCGTGCTGTGCTTTCGCAGTTTGCAGGAGTCGATCCTTCTGCTTGCTATCTGGGTCGGCGTCGGCTTTATCTTCCGCGGCGTCGCGACAGCGGTTTCCGCAATCAGCGACACGACATTGCCCGGGCGCGGCTGGGAGATTTTCATCGGCGTCATCAGCCTGATCGCCGGGGTCGTCATGCTGGCAGCTCCGTTCGAGTCGATCGCGACCTTGACCGTCGTCGTCGGTATCTGGCTGATCGTGCTGGGCGTATTCGAAGTCGTGTCGGCATTCGGCATCCGCAAGGCCTCCAGAAACGTCGGCGCGACGGCCCCCGCCCCGGCAGCACCGACCACAGAAGCGCCGGTGAGCTAACCCACACTGACGTCTACTACGCCCTGTCGTAGGCTGGAGTCACAGCCACGAAAGAGGGTGAGATGGACGCGCTCGATGTCTCGCGGTGGCAGTTCGGAATCACCACCGTCTACCACTTCATTTTCGTTCCGCTGACCATCGGGCTTGCGCCCCTCATCGCGGCCATGCAGACCGCATGGCTCATCACCGACAACAGCGCCTGGTACCGGCTGACCCGGTTCTTCGGCAAGTTGTTCCTGATCAACTTCGCGCTTGGGGTGGCGACGGGCATCGTCCAGGAGTTCCAGTTCGGCATGAACTGGAGCGAGTACTCGCGCTTCGTCGGCGACGTGTTCGGCGCGCCCCTGGCGATGGAGGGGCTGGCCGCGTTCTTCTTCGAGTCGACGTTCTTGGGTCTGTGGATCTTCGGCTGGTCCAGGCTGCCCAGACTCGTCCACCTGGCCTGCATCTGGGTCGTGGCTATCGCGGTCAACGCGTCGGCGTTCTTCATCATTGCCGCGAACTCCTGGATGCAGCACCCGGTCGGCGCGCGCTTCAACCCGGATACCGGTCGTGCCGAGTTGACCAGCATCATGGCGTTGTTCACCAACAACACCGCGATCGCCGCGTTCTCGCATGCGGTCTTCGGCGCGTTGCTGACCGCGGGCACGTTCGTGGCGGGCGTGGGTGGGTGGTGGATGATGCGCGCCCACCGTCAGGGCCAGCCCGAGGCACGCACGATGTATCGGCCTGCGACCGTGATGGGTTGTCTGGTGGCACTGGTGTCCACTGTCGGCCTGGTGTTCACCGGCGATGTCCAGGGCAAGCTGATGTTCGAACAGCAGCCCATGAAGATGGCATCGGCGGAGTCGCTGTGCCACACCCAGACCGACCCCGACTTCTCGGTGCTGACGGTTGGCACGCACAACAACTGCGACAGCGTCACGCACGTTGTCGAGGTGCCCTACGTGCTGCCGTTCCTGGCGCAGGGTCAGTTCAGCGGCGTGCGCCTGGAGGGCGTGAAAGACCTCCAAGAGCAGTATCAAGAGAAGTTCGGGCCCGGTGACTACCGGCCGAATTTGTTTGTGACCTACTGGTCGTTTCGCGCGATGATCGGATTACTAGCCGTCCCAGTGCTTTTCGCGATGGCGGCACTGTGGCTCATGCGCCGCGGCCGAATTCCACGGGCGCGCTGGTTGTCCACTGCCGCGTTGGTGACGCTGCCGACACCGTTCCTGGCCAACAGCGCCGGGTGGGTGTTCACCGAGATGGGCCGTCAACCCTGGGTTGTGGTGCCCAACCCCACGGGCGATCCGATGATCCACCTGACCGTCGCCGAGGGGGTGTCGGGGCACTCGGTTGGCATGGTCATCGCGTCACTGGTGACCTTCACCGCGGTTTACGCAGTGCTGGCGGTCATTTGGTTCTGGTTGATCCGCCGCTACGTCGTCCAAGGTCCGCTCGAGCACGACAGCGAACCGGCCCCACCCGCGCCGCCCGGCAGGGACGAAGTGGCGCCGTTGTCGTTCGCGTACTGAGGAGGAGGCGCAAACCATGGGATTGCCGGACATCTGGTTCGCGGTCATGGCCGCGCTGTTCTGCGGCTTTTTCGTCCTCGAGGGTTTCGACTTCGGTGTCGGCATGCTGATGGCGTTCTTCGGGCGCAGCGGCGGCGACGACAGCGAACGACACCGCCGCGCGGCGCTCAACACCATCGGTCCGGTGTGGGACGGTAACGAGGTCTGGCTCATCACCGCAGCCGGTGCCATGTTCGCGGCCTTCCCGGACTGGTACGCCACGACGTTCTCCACGTTGTATCTACCCCTGCTGCTGATTCTGTTCGGAATGATTCTGCGCGTGGTCGCCATCGAATGGCGCGGCAAGATCGACGACGACGGCTGGCGGCGCTGGGCTGACGTCGGGATCGCCGTGGGCTCATGGCTTCCCGCAGTGCTGTGGGGTGTCATTTTCGCCGCCCTGGTGCAGGGATTGCCCGTGGATGGCGACAAGCACGTCCACCTGTCGATCGGAGACGTCGTCAACGTCTACACGCTTCTCGGCGGCGCCGCCACGAGTGGGCTGTTCCTTCTGCACGGCGCCGTCTTCGTGGCGCTGAAAACCGACGGCGTGGTGCGCGACAACGCGTTGGGCTACGGAGGTCTGCTCGCCTTGCCGGTGACGGTGGTGGTCGCGGCTTTCGGCGCGTGGACGCAGCTTGCACACGGCAAGAGCTGGACATGGCTCGTGCTGGCCGTCATGATCGTCGCCCTGCTGGGCGCGATGACCAAGGTCTGGACCGGAGCGGGCGAGGGATGGGCGTTCGGCTACACGGCGGTTGTCGTCGCCGGAATGGTCATCATGTTGTTTGGCGCCCTGTATCCGAACCTGGTGCCGTCGACG
Source organism: Mycobacterium deserti (assembly GCF_025345615.1). Lineage (GTDB taxonomy): Bacteria > Actinomycetota > Actinomycetes > Mycobacteriales > Mycobacteriaceae > Mycobacterium > Mycobacterium deserti. The sequence goes on along the minus strand of NZ_JAODWD010000003.1, from coordinate 932,444 downwards.
CTGAATCCGGACTGGAGCCTGACCGTCGACAACGCGTCGTCGACTGCTTACACGCTGAAGATCATGACGTGGGCGGCCGCGATCTTCGCGCCCCTGGTGTTGATGTATCAGGGTTGGACGTATTGGGTGTTCCGGCAACGTATCTCGGCCGAGCACATCCCGCCGCCCATCGGTTTGGCGAGGCGGTCGACGTGAACCTGTTGCGGGTCGCGACGGTATCGCCTCCGATGCGCACCTATCTTGCCGCTTCGGTGGGCTGCGCCGTCGTCAACGCGGCGGCGACGATCGGCTCGGCCGTCGTGCTCGCCCACATCGTCGCCGGCGTGATCACCGATCCCGCGACGCGCACCATGGCGCACTGGACCGGGCCGCTGAGTCTTCTGCTGGCGTTGTGGATGGGTCGCACCATCGCCGTGTGGCTGCAGGGTCGCCTGTCCCAACGCGGCGCGACAGCAGTGATCGCCGACCTGTCCGCTCAGGTACTGCGCACTGTCTCGGCGTTGCCGCCGCGGCGGCTCGCGGCCGAGCGCGACCGGGCCGCCACGCTGATCACCCGCGGCCTCGACGGCCTGCGGCCGTTCTTCACCGCCTACCTGCCAGCGCTCTTCTCGGCGGGGATCCTCACCCCCGCCGCCGTGCTGGCGATCGCGGTATACGACTGGCAGTCAGCGGTGATCGTGCTGATCGCCCTGCCACTCATCCCGATTTTCATGGTGCTGATAGGACTGCTGACTGCCGAACGCTCGGCCGCGTCACTGGCCGCCATGACGACTCTGCAGGCGCGGCTACTCGACCTGGCCGCCGGAATTCCCACCCTGCGGGCAATGGGCAGGATCGACGGCGCCGCGCATCGCATCGTCGAACTGGGTGCCGCACATCGGCGTTCGGCGATGGCAACCTTACGAATCGCCTTCCTGTCGGCGCTCGTGCTCGAACTGCTGGCCACTCTCGGCGTGGCGCTCGTTGCCGTCGGAATCGGGCTGCGGCTGGTGTTCGGTGAGATGACGTTGTCGGCGGGCCTGATTGCACTGTTGCTCGCCCCCGAGGTGTTCTGGCCCCTACGCCGCGTCGGGGTCGAGTTCCACGCCGCTGCGGACGGAAAGACAGCCGCTGAAGCAGCTTTTCGTCTGCTCGACACGGGGCCCTGCTCCCCCGCCGGAAGACAGTCCGTCGTTGCGACCGGAGCCACAATCCACCTCGATGCGCTCGACGCCGACCTCGAACCCGGCCGCGTCACGGTGCTGACCGGACCCAACGGTGTCGGGAAAACCACCCTGCTGCACACGATTCTCGGCCTGCATTCGGCAGAGCGCGTCCGTGTCGGCGGCGTCGACGTCACCGACCTCGATCTCCGGCAGTGGTGGCGTCAGGTGGCATGGCTGCCGCATCGACCGGTCCTCATTCCGGGTACTGTCCGTGCCAACCTGGAGCTGTTCGGCCCGCTGACCGATCTCGCCGAAGCTTGCCGCACAGCCGGTTTCGCCGAAGTGCTCGCAAACCTGCCAAAGGGGCTAGATACCGTTCTGGGCCGCGACGGCGTCGGATTGTCACTGGGCCAACGCCAACGGTTGGGTCTCGCCCGGGTGTTCGGGTCGTCCGCGCAGGTGCTCCTGCTCGACGAACCCACGTCACACCTGGACGGACAATTGGAGTCCCAGGTCCTCGACGCGCTCGTCGCACGCGCGCGAGAGGGTGCGACTGTGCTCGTCGTCGGCCACCGCGAACCGGTACGCGCGATCGGCGACCGGGTATTGCACATGGGAGTGCTGGCCGATGCTTGAGCTTCTCCGTCCCCGATTGGCACGCCTGGCGCTGGCGGCAACGCTCGGGGTGCTCGCGTTGGGCAGCGCGCTTGCGCTCGCCGCGATCGCGGCGTGGCTGATCACCCGCGCCTGGCAGATGCCCCCCGTTCTCGACCTCACGATCGCCGTGGTCGCGGTCCGCGCGCTGGGCATCTCCCGCGGCGTGCTGGGCTACTGTCAGCGACTGACGGCCCACGATGTCGCACTGCGATCGGCTGCGCAGACCCGAGAATTGCTGTACCGCAGGCTCGCCGCCGCACCGGCAGACACCGCGATGCGACTCTCCAGTGGCAACCTCGTGGCCCGTATCGGCGACTCGGTGGACGAGTTGGCCGATGTTCTGGTGCGTGCGATGTTGCCGATCACCGTCGCCGTGGTGCTGTCGCTGGCTGCCGTCGCCGCCATTGCGGTCATCTCGCCTGCTGCGGCGGTCGTGCTCGCGCTCTGCCTGGCGGTCGCGGGTGTCGTGGCGCCGTGGCTCGCGTCGCGGGCCGCTGCCGCCGCTGAAGAAGTTGCGGTGCAGCATCATTCGGATCGGGACAACGCCGTAATGCTCGCTTTGGAGCATGCACCGGAGCTTCGGGTCGGCAGCCGACTCGACGACGTCATTGCCGAAGCCGAGCGTCGGCACTGCGACTGGGGGGTCGCCGCCGACGCGGCCGCAAGGCCCGGCGCCCTCGCCGCTGCCGCCCCCACGGCCGCCATCGGCGTCAGTGTGCTCGGCGCCGTCGCCACGGCCCTTTCGATCGCGAGCACCGTGTCCCCGATGACTCTAGCGATCATGATGCTGCTCCCGCTGTCGGCGTTCGAGGCCACAAACGCGTTGCCTGCCGCCGCGGTGCAGCTCACCAGAAGCCGGATCGCCGCGCGGCGACTGCGCGAACTCAGCCAGCCCAGTGAAACAATGAGGTCACGCCCGCCCGCATCGCCGATCGACTTGACACGCGGCGACAGGCTCGCGGTCACCGGCCCCAGCGGGTCGGGCAAGACGACGCTGTTGATGGCGACAGCCGAAAGCGATCCCGCGGCGCTATTTTTCGCCGAGGACGCACATCTGTTCGCGACCACGGTGCGAGACAACCTGCTGGTGGCCCGAGGTGACGCTGACGATGAGCTTTTGCGTAATGCGTTGCGGCGGGTCGGTCTTGGCGAGTGGCTCGACTCCCTTCCCGACGAATTGTCGACGATTCTCGACGGCGGCGCGGCGGCGGTCTCGGCTGGGCAACGCCGACGTTTGTTACTCGCTCGGGCCTTGATCTGCGGGGGGCGGACAATACTGCTCGACGAGCCGACCGAACATCTCGACGCGGACAGCGGACGACAAATCCTGACCGAACTGCTTACGCCGGGTGGGCTTTTCCCGCCGGATCGCACGGTGGTCGTCGCAACTCACCACCTGCCCGACCAGCTTCGCTGTCCGACCCTCGACCTGACCAACGGGGAGGTAATCTCAGCCGCATGAGCGAACCGGACAGGCCCGAGACGCCGCAGGCACCTCCTCCTTCGCCCCAGTACGGCGCCTATCCCGGTGGTTATCCCCCGCCGCCGCCGGTGCCGTACGCGGGGTACGCGCCGCCACCGACCAGCCCGAAGAACGGCCTCGGCATCACAGCGCTGGTGCTCGCGATCGTTGGGCTCGTGTTCTGCTGGACCGTGGTTGGCGGGGTCATCCTCGGCGTGTGCGCGGTCATCATCGGCTTCATCGCGCGCGGCCGCGTCAAGCGCGGAGAGGCCACCAACGGCGGCGTCGCGATCGCCGGCATCGTGCTGGGCATCCTGGCGGTCATCGTGTCACTGGCGTTCATCGCGATCTGGTTCGGAGTGTTCGACTCGGTCGGCGGCACCGACTACATGGACTGCGTGTCGCAGGCGGGTAACGACCAGCAGGAATTGGAGCAGTGCGCAAACCAGTTCCAGGAACGGGTCCAGGACGAGTTCTCCGTCACACTCACACCGACGCCGACCCCTTAACCCTTGGCGGGGAAGTATTTGACGATGCCTTCCTGCACCACGGTCGCGAGGAGCTGACCCGACCGGTCGAAGAAGTGACCCGTGCCGAGTCCGCGGGAATCCGCGGCCACCGGCGACGACGTCGAGTACAGGACCCAGTCGTCGAAGCGCACGGGACGGTGGAACCACACCGAATGGTTCGTGGTCACCGCGAAAATGCGGTCAAACCCCCACGACAGACCGTGGGTGGTGATGATCGAGTCGAGCACGGTGGTGTCCGACGAGTACACCAGCGCAGCGGCGTGCAACGCGGGGTCGTCGGGCATGTCGGCGACGGCCTTCATCCACACCCGGTTGTGTTCGAGCGTCTCGCCCTTGGCTCGCATCACCCAGGCCGGGTCGTTGGTGTAGCGCCAGTCGATCGGCCGCAGTGCGTTGACGAAATGCGGTACAACGTCCTCGTACCCGCGTAGCAGGTCGTCGACCGAGGGCAGTGAGAGCGGATCGGGCAGGTCCGGAGGTGTGATCCCGTGCTCGAGACTGCGACCGCCCGACAGGTAGGACACCATCGCGGTGGTCAGCAGTTCGCCGTCCTGCATGACGTCGATGCGGCGGTTGGCGAAGCGCCGCTCGTCGCGCAGCCGCACGATGTGGAACTCGAGGTCCTTGCCCGGGTCTCCGCCCGCGATGAAGTGCACCGACAACGCGCTCGGCGGCAACGCGTGCTTGAGACTGCGACTCGCCGCCATGAGTGACTGCGCCATCATCTGGCCGCCGAACGTGCGCACCGGGTTCTTGCTCGGATGCGAACCCACGAACGTGTCGTCGTCGATCTGCCGAAGGTCGAGTATCGCCAGCAGTTCGGTGAAATCTGCCGTCGGCGACACACAACCTCCTAATCTGATTGTCGGACTCCTCAATGCGGCTGGCGCCGCTTGATCGTCGTCTGACTAAAGGTCTTCTTCTCCGATCCGGTGCACGTGGATCAGATTCGTGGAGCCTACTGTGCCCGGCGGAGCGCCTGCGACGATGACGATCAGGTCGCCCCGCTTGTAGCGGCCCAACTCCAGCAGCGACTTGTCCACCTGGCGGATCATGCCGTCGGTCGTCTGGATGTGCGGCACGATGAAGGTCTCGGTGCCCCAGGTCAACGCCAGCTGGCTGCGGACCTCGGGTAACGACGTGAAGGCCAGCAGTGGCAGCGGCGTGTGCAACCGCGCGAGGCGGCGCACCGTGTCACCGGACTGGGTGTAGGCCACCAGCGCCCTGGCGTCCAACCGCTCCCCGATGTCGCGGGCCGCGTAGGAGATCACCCCGCGCTTGGTGCGCGGCACATGCGTCAGCGGCGGCACGACGACGGAGTTCTCCTCGACCGCGCTGATGATGCGGGCCATCGTCTTGACCGCATCGAGGGGGAACTTGCCGACAGACGTCTCGCCAGAGAGCATCACCGCGTCGGCACCGTCGAGAACCGCGTTCGCGACGTCGGAGGCCTCGGCGCGGGTGGGTCGCGAGTTCTCGATCATCGACTCCAGCATCTGCGTGGCGACGATGACGGGTTTGGCGTTCTCCCTTGCCATTTGGATCGCCCGCTTCTGCACCAGCGGAACTTCCTCGAGCGCCAGCTCGACGCCGAGATCGCCACGGGCAACCATGATCGCGTCGAATGCGAGCACGATGGCCTCGAGATTGTCGATGGCCTCGGGCTTCTCCAGTTTCGCGATGACGGGCACCCGCCTGCCGACACCGTCCATGATCTCGTGGACGAGTTCGACGTCGGCCGGCGACCGGACGAACGACAGTGCGACCAGGTCGACGCCGAGGCGGAGCGCGAACTCCAGATCTTCGCGGTCCTTCTCCGACAGCGCGGGCGCGGTGACCTTCATGCCGGGCAGCGACATGCCCTTGTTGTTGCTGACGGGCCCGCCTTCGGTGACCGTGCAGACGACGTCGTTGCCGTCGATGCTCTCGATGACCAGGCCCACATTGCCGTCGTCGACGAGCACCCGATCGCCGGGCGATGCGTCTTCGGCGAGACGCTTGTACGTGGTGGACACCCGATCGGGAGTGCCCTCGCAGTCGTCGACGGTGATGCGCACCGTTTCGCCGGTGGCCCAGAACGTCGGGCCGTCCTTGAATCTGCCGAGCCGGATCTTGGGTCCCTGCAGGTCAGCAAGTACGCCGACAGCACGTCCGGTCTGGTCGGATGCGGTGCGTACCCGCTTGTAGCTGGCTTCGTGGTCGGTGTAGTCGCCGTGGCTGAAGTTGAGCCTCGCCACGTCCATTCCGGCCTCGACCAACGCCCTGACAGCGTCTTCAGTCCCAGTGGCCGGGCCCAAAGTGCAGACGATCTTTCCGCGTCTATTCACGACTCCCCAGCATAGACGTTGATCGATTCAGATGACGGCTAGCGGGAGCGCGCCCGGGATGACCGGCGCGGGTAGATCGGAGTCGCCCATCAGGTGGGCGTCCACCGCGTGCGCCGCGCTCCGCCCCTCCGCGATGGCCCACACGATCAGCGACGCGCCGCGATGGGCGTCACCGCACACGAAGACGCCGGGGGCGTCCGTCTGCCAGTCCGACCCGCAGGCAAGCGCGCCGCGCCGGTTCAGTTCGAGGCCGAGCTGGTCGAGCAGCGGCATGCGTTCGACGCCGTCGAACCCGATAGCCAGCAGCGCCAGCTCACACGGGATCTCGATGGGCTCGCCCACCGGTGTGATGATGCGCCTGCCGTCGCGGCTGTTCACGTCACGCTCGACCTTCACCTCGGCGATCTGCATGGCTCGCAGGTGCCCGCGATCGTCGCCGAGGAAGCGCTGCACGGCCACCTCGTAGCGGCGGTCCCCGCCTTCGGCGTGCGCGGGCGAGAGCCGGGTGCGCAACACGATCGGCCACATCGGCCATGGAGAGCGCGAGTCGTCGCGCTGCTCGGGCGGTTCCGGGTTGTAGTCCAGCTGGGTCACCGAGAGCGCACCCTGGCGGTGCGCGGTGCCGAGGCAGTCGGCTCCGGTGTCACCACCACCGATGATCACCACGTGCTTGCCCTTCGCCGACAGGGTGCTGGCGCCGTCGCCCCCACACTCTTTGTTGGCCGGAACGAGGTGCTCCATCGCCAGGTGGACGCCTTTGAGGTCGCGGCCGTCGACGTCGGTGTCGCGCGCCCGCAATGCCCCCACCGCCAGGACGACGGCGTGGTACTGCTCGCGAAGTTGGTCGACGGTCAGATCCACCCCGACCTCGCACTCGGTGACGAAACGTGTTCCCTCTGCCCGCATCTGAGCAAGCCGCCGATCCAGTCTCGACTTTTCCAGCTTGTACTCGGGGATGCCGTAGCGCATCAGCCCGCCGATACGATCGTCCCGCTCGTAGACGGTGACATCGTGACCTGCGCGCGTGAGTTGTTGCGCCGCTGCGAGTCCGGCCGGACCGGAGCCGACGATGGCGACGCGCTTACCGGTCGTGATTGCCGCGGGCTGCGGCTCGACTATGCCGTCCGTCCATGCCTGATCGGCGATGGTCTGCTCGATGCGCTTGATCGTGACGCTGCCGCCGGTCTGCTCCTCGGAGATCGACAGCACGCAGGCCGCCTCGCACGGCGCGGGACACAACCGGCCGGTGAACTCCGGGAAGTTATTGGTGGCGTGCAGGCGGTCGCTGGCGGCGTCCCAGCGGCCGCGCCTGACAAGGTCGTTCCACTCGGGAATCAGATTGCCCAGCGGGCAGCCAGCAGTTCCAGAGTGGCAGAACGGAATTCCGCAGTCCATACATCGGCGGGCCTGCTGTGACACCTCGTCGGCGCGATGGTGCGGATCCTGCTGCTCGTACACTTCACGCCAGTCGCCGACGCGCTCGTCGACCGGGCGTTTGGCGGCTTCGATCTTCGGTACCTTCAGAAACCCGCTGGGATCAGCCACGACTGGCCTCCATGATCGCGGTGTCGACGTCGCGTCCGTCGCGTTTGGCCACCAAAGTGGCCTCGAGGACGCGCTGATAGTCGCGGGGCATGATCTTTGTGAATTGCGCGCTGCGCCTCGGCCAGTCCGACAACACCGAGGCCGCCAGCGCGCTGCCGGTGTGATGTGCATGGCGGGCGACGACGTCGCACAGCCACGCCAGGTCCTCGGGTTCCAGATGCTGCAGTTCCACCATTTCGGTGTTCACCCGCTTGGGGTCGAGGCCCAACACGAACGCGATGCCACCCGACATGCCCGCCGCCATGTTGCGGCCCGTTTTGCCGAGCACGACGACGCGACCGCCGGTCATGTATTCGCAGGCGTGGTCGCCGACGCCTTCGACGACGGCCAGCGCGCCGGAGTTGCGGGCCGCGAAGCGTTCGCCGACACGGCCGCGCAGGTACAGCTCGCCCGACGTCGCACCGAACAGCAGCGTGTTGCCGGCGATCACGTTGTCTTCGGGAAGGAACAGGACGTCGTCGGGCGGCCGCACGATGACACGTCCGCCGGAAAGACCCTTACCCACATAGTCGTTGGCGTCGCCGACGAGGTCCAGCGTCACACCGGGCGGCAGGAATGCGCCTATCGACTGGCCCGCGGACCCGTTGAGCGTGATGTGGATCGTGCCGTCGGGAAGCCCGGCGGCCCCGTAGCGCCTGGTGATTTCGCTGCCCAGCAGCGTGCCGACCGTGCGGTTGACATTGCGTATCGGCAGCTCGAGCCGGACGGGGCGCGCATCCTCCAAAGCGCCTTCTGTCAGTTGAATCAGCGTCTGGTCCAAGGCTTTGTCCAGAGCGTGGTACTGATCGTGCAGTCTCCGACGCGCGGCGGGCTCACCGGTGTGACCGTTCTCGGGCACGGCGAAGATGGGCGTGAGGTCCAGGCCCTTGTCCTTCCAGTGGGCGATCCCCTCGGCGGTGTCGAGCACCTCGGCGTGCCCGATGGCCTCGTCGAGACTGCGGAAGCCCAATTCGGCCAGGTACTTGCGGATGTCCTCGGCGATGAACCGGAAGTAGTTCTCTACGAACTCCGGCTTGCCGTTGAACCGCGCGCGCAGTTCCGGGTTCTGGGTGGCCACGCCGACGGGGCAGGTGTCGAGGTGGCAGACGCGCATCATGATGCAGCCCGACACCACCAGTGGCGCGGTGGCGAAGCCGTACTCCTCGGCGCCGAGCAGTGCCGCGACCATGACGTCTCGGGCGGTCCGCATCCCGCCGTCGCACTGGACGGTGATGCGGTCGCGTAGGCCGTTCAACATGAGCGTCTGCTGGGTGTCGGCGAGCCCGATCTCCCACGGCACTCCCGCGTGCTTGAGGCTGGTCAACGGGGCGGCGCCGGTGCCTCCGTCGTGGCCGGAGATCAGCACGACGTCGGCGTGCGCCTTCGACACTCCCGCCGCGACGGTTCCGACACCGACGCTGCTGACGAGCTTGACGTGGATGCGCGCCTTGTCGTTGGCGTTCTTCAGGTCGTGGATCAATTGCGCCAGATCCTCGATCGAGTAGATGTCGTGGTGCGGCGGCGGGCTGATCAGGGCGACACCTGGTGTCGAGTGTCGCGTCTTGGCGATGTTGGGATACACCTTGTAACCTGGAAGCTGGCCGCCCTCACCGGGTTTGGCGCCCTGGGCCATCTTGATCTGGATGTCGGTGGCATTGACGAGGTAGTCACTGGTCACGCCGAAGCGCCCGGAAGCCACCTGTTTGACCGCACTGCGGCGCTTCGGATCGTAGAGCCGGTCGACGTCCTCGCCCCCTTCACCGGAGTTCGATCGCCCGCCGAGGTTGTTCATCGCGATGGCCATGGTTTCGTGGGCTTCGGCCGAGATCGAGCCGTAACTCATGGCGCCGGTGTTGAACCGGGTGACGATGGACTCGACGGGTTCGACTTCATCGAGCGGCACCGGCGCCCTGAGCTTCTTGAACTCGAACAGGCCGCGCAGGGTACCGCCGTCCTTCGAGATCCGGTTCACCTCATCGGAGTACTGACCGAAGATGTCGTAGCGGCCGGTGCGGGTCGAATGCTGCAGCAGGAAAACCACTTCGGGAGTGAACAGGTGCAACTCGCCTTCGCGGCGAAAGGCGTATTCGCCGCCGACTTCAAGGCGCCGATGGACACGCTCGGTCGGGTTCTCCGGATAGGCGCGACGGTGCCGGAGCTTCACCTCCTCGGCGAGGACGTCGAGCCCGACGCCGCCGAGTTGACTCGGAGTGCCAGCGAAGTATTCGTCGACGACGTCCTTGTCGATGCCGACGGCCTCGAACGCCTGAGCGGCGGTGTACGAGGCGACGGTGGAGATGCCCATCTTGCTCATCACCTTCATCACGCCCTTGCCGAGCGCCTTGCAGAAGTTCCGCACGGCGGCGGCGGGTTCGATGCCGGTGAGTTCGCCCTCGCGGATGAGGTCCTCGATCGATTCGAACGCCAGATAGGGGTTGACGGCGGCAGCACCGAAGCCGATGAGCATGGCGATGTGGTGGACTTCGCGGGCGTCGCCGCTTTCGACGACCAGGGCGACGGTGGTGCGCTGCTTCGTGCGCACCAGGTGGTGGTGGACGGCCGAGACAGCCAGCAGTGACGGGATGGGCGCTCTGGTGTGGTCGGAGTCGCGATCGGTGATGACCAGCGTGCGGGCACCGTCAGCGATTGCCTCGCAGGCGCGGTGCCGGAGTTCGTCGATGGCGTCGGCGAGTCCTTCACCTCCGCGTTCGACGTCGTAAAGGCCCTTGAGGACAGCGGTTTTGAGGCCGGGATGCTCACCGTCGTCGTTGATATGGACGATCTTGTTGAGTTCGTCGTTGTCGAGGACGGGCCAGCGCAGGACGATCTGGCGACACGACGCCGCGGTCGGTTCCAGGAGATTCTGCTCGGGCCCCATGATGCGGGCCATCGAGGTGACGACTTCCTCGCGGATCGCGTCCAGCGGCGGATTGGTGACCTGGGCGAAGAGTTCGACGAAGTAGTCGTAGAGCAACTTGGACCGTTGCGAGAGAACGGCACTCGGGGTGTCCGTGCCCATCGAACCCAGCGGTTCAACGCCGGAAGCGGCCATCGGGGTGAGAAGGACGCGCAGGTCCTCCTCGGTGTAGCCGAAGGAGATCTGACGGCGCACGACCGATTCGTGGTTGGGTTGACTGCGGGAACGGTCGGGCAGGGTCTGGATGTCGAGCAGACCGGCGTGCAGCCATTCCCCGTAGGCTTCCCGGCCGGCGAGGTCCTCCTTGATTTCCTCGTCGGGCACGATGCGGCCCGCAGCGGTGTCGACCAAAAACATCCTGCCCGGCTGCAGGCGGCCTTTGGCGACGATCTCGGCCGACGGCACGTCGAGCACTCCACTCTCGCTGGCGAGAATGACACGGTCGTCGATCGTGCGCCACCAACGCCCGGGCCGTAATCCGTTGCGGTCCAACACCGCTCCAACGAGCGTGCCGTCGGTGAAGGTCACGCAGGCCGGGCCGTCCCACGGCTCCATCAGCGAGGCATGGAACTGCCAGAACGCCCGCTCGGCGAGGCCCATCGTGGTGTTGTTCTCCCATGCCGCCGGAATCATCATCAGAACGGCATGGGGCAGGTCGCGCCCGCCGAGGTGCAGGAGTTCGAGCACCTCATCGAGGGATGCCGAGTCGGACGCCTCAGGGGTGCAGACCGGCGAGAGGCGGGTCAGGTCGCCGGGGATCTTGGCGCTGGCGAGCAGCGCTTCGCGGGCATGCATGCGGTTGCGGTTGCCGCGCACGGTGTTGATCTCGCCGTTGTGGGCGACGAAGCGAAACGGGTGTGCCAGCGGCCAGGACGGAAAGGTGTTGGTGGAGAACCGGCTGTGAACGATCGCGATGGCGCTGCGACTGCGTTCGTCGCGCAGGTCTGGAAAGTATTGCGGTAGTTGCTGGGTAGTCAGCATGCCCTTGTAGGCAATGGTCCGGCTGGACAGCGACGGAAAGTAGACGCCGTGGCGCTCGGCGCGTTTGCGCAACGGGTAGACACGGCGGTCGAGGTCTATGCCGCCGACGTGGTCGGGAGACGCGACGAAGAGCTGGGCCATGTAGGGCATGCAGCTCAGTGCGGTCGCGCCGAGGTCAGCCCCGTCGGGGTCGACCGGCAGCTCACGCCAGCCGAGGACCTTGAGGCCCTCGTCGCGCGCGATGCTCTCGACCTGTTCGCGGGCGTCGGCTCGGGCATGGTGGTCCTGCGGCAGGAAGCAGATGCCCGCGGCGAAGGCGTTGCAGTCGTCGTCGTTGGCAGCGGGAAGGTCGAAGTCGACAACATCGCGGAGAAGTTCGCGAGGCAATTGGATGAGGATGCCCGCGCCGTCACCGCTGTTTGTCTCTGCGCCTGCAGCCCCGCGGTGGTCGAGATGTTCCAACGCCACGAGCCCGTCGGCGACGATCCCGTGCGAGCGGCGGCCCTGGATGTCGGCGATCATGGCGACGCCGCAGGAGTCCGACTCGTTCTCGGGGTCGTAGAGGCCCTGAGGTTCTGGGTACGCCGAATAGAGCATCGCAAGGCCCTTCGCAGTCCGGAGAGAGTTGATCCGGGACTGCAGCGGCCCGAAGGGCAATTGTATCAGCGCAGCTGATATTTACCCGTTGAGAACCGTCGGGACCAGCGGAAACCCGGGCAGGTTTCGTATCACTGTCCAGGCCACGGCGGCGACCATGATGACGGCGAGTGCCGATTTGGTCATCAGAGATTGGCGGCGCCGCCAGCGCAGCAGAAGCCAAGCGGCGAGCAGCGGAAGGCCGACGAGTAGGAAGACGTTGTCGGTGACGGCGGCGGCGAAGTCGCCGTGTAGGACGTCGTGGGTCATGCGCAGGCCGCCGCAGCCCGGACAGTTGAGGCCGGTCAGCGCCTTGAAAGGGCAGCCAGGAAACAGGAAGCTGGGGTTATGCGGGTCGCCCAGGCCGACATAGGCCAGGCCGCCGACGACAAGGGCACCCGTTCCGAGTGCGCCGTACAGCCGTCCACGGCTGGATATGGCGCTATGTGCCATCGCGCAGGGGGCGCCCCTCCGGGTCGCGGACCTTGTCGGTCAACAACAGGATGGCGTCGATGATGCCCCAGATGACGGCGCCGATGCCGCACGTGACGACACCCACCACCAGCTGGGCGACTCCGAGGCTGGTATAGCCGAGGTAGATCCGGCCGATACCCACGATGCCGAGCAGGCCGAGCAACTGCAGCAGCCCGGCGACTGTCTTCGACTTCTCCGACAGCGGTTCGCCGGTCATCGGATGACGGCCGAATGGGGCCGACGGATCTTGGTACGCAGGCGGGTACGACCCGGGCGGAGGCGGATATTGGCCGGGTGGGGGCGGATACGGCGCTTGATACCCCGGCTGCTGCGGGGGTGGCGGGGTCCCGTGCTCGCTGCCACCGAATTGCGGCTCAGTCATGGCACACAGCATGCCAGAACAACTCGCCCGCATGTAGTAAGGAAAACCCGCCAACTATCAGGGACCCCGGGCCGGTGGATAACGGCTTCAGCGATCGCGGCGCTGACGCAGCCAGCGACGGATGCGGCCGCCGGACCCATCGCCCTGAGGCAATTCCGACTGCTTCGGATTGACGGCGGCTGCGGTGCCCTCGGCCTCCTCGACGCCCTTGACAGCAGTCTCATGTGCTTCTGATGCGGCGGCCTGCGCGTCGCTGGCATCGTCGCCCTCAACAGCGCCAACGCCTCCGACGTCAGCAGCAGAATCGCCGTGGGCAACAACTGATTCCGAAGCGTCGGGCGTTTCAGCCTCGGGTTCGGCGGCGACCTCGGCGGCGACGTCGTCGGCCTTCTCGGAACCCTCGACAGCGACCGCGTGAGCCTCCGCAGCCGAGTTCTCGGCCTGGGCGGCATCCTCACCCGCCACCGCACCGACACCGCCAACATCGTCGGACCCGGATTCGGCCACATCCTCAGCGTCAGGCTCACCCGACACCTCGGCCACTACGTCATCGGCCTCCGAGACACCCTCAACAGCGACCGCGTGAGCCTCCGCAGCCGACTCCTCGGCCTGGGCGGCATCCTCACCCGCCACCGCACCGACACCGCCAACATCGTCGGACCCGGATTCGGCCACATCCTCAGCATCAGGCTCACCCGACACCTCGGCCACTACGTCATCGGCCTCCGAGACACCCTCAACAGCAACCGCATGCACATCCTCCGCCGACTCCTCGGCCTGGGCGGCATCCTCACCCTCCACCGCACCGACACCGCCAACATCGTCGGACCCGGATTCGGCCACATCCTCAGCATCAGGCTCACCCGACACCTCGGCCACTACGTCATCGGCCTCCGAGACACCCTCAACAGCAACCGGCTCGGCCGACTCCTCGTCGTCATCGGATTCCTCACCGGCGACGGCGAACTCCGCAGCTTCCTCGATCTCCTCCGACGGAGCCGCTTCCACGTCCGCCGCAAGCTGCTCCGCCTCAACGACGGCCTCGGGCTTCTCCGCCTCGACTTCTTCCTCGGGCTCTTCGCCCTCGATAGCGAACGCCTCGGCCTCCGCTACGTCGTCAGCGGGAACCCCGGCAACGTCGGCGCCGAGTTCCTCCGCTTCGTCGGCGACATCGGCCTGCTCCGCCTCTTCCTTGGCGGCGGCGAACTCTTGAGCCTCCGCGATGTCTTCGTCAGGCGCTTCGGCAACATCGTTGGCAAGCGCCTCAGCTTCGATCGCGGCCTCCGGCTTATCAGGATCGTCGGCAGACGACACCTGCGCCGAAGCTGCTTTGGCGTCCTCCCCATCGCTTTCGCCGGCCACCCTTGCCGCGCCGACCACCGCCGACGTCGCCGCGACGGCCGCCAGCTCCTCACCGACCACCGACCTCTGTTCGCCGCGGGGGGTGCCCTGCAGCGTTGCGGGATCCTCGCGCCCCTTCGGGGCGACCATGATGTACACCACCGCGCCGATGAACACGAACGTCGCGGTGAACGAGTTGATCCGGATCCCGGCGATGACTGTGGCGGCGTCGCTGCGCATCAATTCGATCCAGAACCGGCCGAGGCAATAGCCCGCGACATACAACGCGAACAGTCGACCATGACCGATCCGGAATCGGCGGTCGACGTAGATCAGCACCGCGAAGACGAGCAGGTTCCACAACAGCTCGTACAGGAACGTCGGGTGCACAACCGAATCCAGCTGTCCGGTGGACACACCGTTGACCAGATGCGGACTCACGGCTCCCGTCGCATCCTGCCGTTGATAGATCTCCAGTCCCCACGGCAGGGTCGTCGCCCGCCCGTACAACTCCTGGTTGAAGTAGTTGCCCAACCTGCCGATCGCCTGGGCCAGCACGATGCCGGGCGCGATGGCATCGCCGAACGCCGGCAGTGGGATACCTCGGCGGCGGCACGCTATCCATGCCCCGACCCCGCCCAGGGCGACGGCACCCCAGATGCCGAGACCGCCATCCCAGATCTTCAGCGCGCCAACGAGACCCGCGCCGTCCTCGCTGAAATATGTCCGCCAGTCGGTGATGACGTGATACAGCCGGCCGCCGATCAGACCGAAAGGCACCGCCCACAAAGCGATGTCGTAGATGACGCCGCGCTCACCTCCACGCGCTTCCCACCGACGATCGCCGATGATCAGCGCCGCGACGATGCCGACGATGATGAACAGCGCGTACGCCCGCAGCGGGAACGGCCCGAGGTGCCACACACCCTGCGCCGGACTGGGAATGTACGCCAGGACCGTCGTCGTCACGCGCTGACCCTCTGCCGCACTCCGTCGGCGAGTTCTGCAGTCAATTCCCCCACCGCTCTGATTCCGTCTCCCAAAGCCGACACCAACGCCGAACCCACGATCACCCCGTCCGCGTAGGCGCCGATCTCCGCCGCCTGTTCCCGCGACCGCACTCCCAGCCCGACACCGACCGGGATGTCCGACACCGCTTTCACCCGCTGCACGAGTTCCGGCGCGGCGTTGGACACCGCGTCCCGCGCACCGGTGACCCCCATCGTCGATGCGGCGTAGACGAATCCCCGTGAGGCCTCAACGGTTGAGGCCAGTCGTTCCTGCGTGGAGGACGGCGCCACCAGGAAGATCCGATCTAAGTCGTGCTCGTCCGAAGCCGCCAACCACTCCGATGCCTCGTCGGGAATAAGGTCGGGAGTGATCAAGCCCAGCCCGCCGGCCGACGCCAGGTCCCGCGCGAACGCCTCGACACCCCAACGCAGCACCGGATTCCAGTACGTCATCACCACCGCGCGGCCGCCCGCCTCGCTGATCGCCTCGACCGCCTTGAGTGCGTCACGCACCCGCACCCCGCCACGCAACGCCACCTCGGTCGCCGCCGCGATGACCGGCCCGTCCATGCCGGGGTCCGAATATGCGATGCCCACTTCGATGATGTCGCAGCCGTTGTCGACCATCGTCGTCATCGCAGAGATGGACGTTTCGACATCGGGGAAACCCGTCGGCAGATAGCCGATCAACGCAGACCGGTTCTCCGACCGGCAGGAGTCGAATAGCGAAGCCAGCCGGCTCACGGTGCACCTTCCAGCAGTCCGAACCACTTCGCCGCGGTCTCGACGTCCTTGTCACCCCGACCCGAAAGGTTCACCAAGATCAGGGCGCCGGAGCCCAACTCGCGGCCCAGCTTGAGCGCGCCGGCGATGGCGTGCGCGGATTCGATTGCAGGAATGATGCCCTCGGAGCGGCAGAGCAGCGAGAACGCGTCCATCGCCTCGGTGTCGGTGATCGGACGGTATTCCGCGCGGCCGGCATCCTTGAGGAACGCATGCTCGGGGCCGACGCCCGGATAATCCAAACCGGCTGAGATGGAATGCGACTCGATAGTCTGTCCGTCCTCGTCCTGCAGCAGATACGAGAACGAGCCTTGGAACGCCCCCGGCGTTCCGCCGGTGAAAGTGGCGGCGTGGCGGCCGGTTTCGACACCGTCGCCCGCGGCCTCGTACCCGATGAGCCGCACACCCGGATCATCGATGAACGCGTGGAAGATGCCGATCGCGTTCGAGCCGCCACCGACACATGCCGTCACCGCGTCGGGCAATCTGCCCGCTTGCGCCTGGATCTGGGCTCGCGCCTCGAGGCCGATCACCCGCTGGAAGTCTCGCACCATCGTCGGGAACGGGTGCGGGCCCGCCGCCGTGCCGAAGCAGTAGTACGTGTTGTCGGCGTTGGTGACCCAATCTCGGAACGCCTCGTTGATCGCGTCCTTGAGCGTCTTGGATCCGGCCTCGACAGACACCACGTCGGCGCCCAGCAGCCGCATCCGCGCCACATTCAACGCCTGACGCGCCGTGTCGACGGCGCCCATGTAGATGACGCAGTCCAGGCCCAGTAGTGCGCACGCCGTCGCCGTCGCCACCCCGTGCTGACCGGCGCCGGTCTCGGCGATCACCCGCGACTTGCCCATCTGCCGCGCCAGCAGAGCCTGCCCGAGAACGTTGTTGATCTTGTGGGATCCGGTGTGGTTGAGATCTTCTCGCTTGAGGAAGATGCGCGCTCCGCCTGCATGCTCGGAGAGGCGTTCGGCTTCGTACATCGGCGACGGCCGCCCGCTGTAGTGGCGCTGCAACCGATCCAGTTCGTCCAGGAACGCCTGATCACCGCGGGATTTCTCGTAGGCGGCAGTGACCTCCTCGATGACGGCCATCAACGCCTCGGGGACGAATCGTCCTCCGTATACACCGAAATGGCCACGCTCGTCCGGGTCGTGAACTGTGGGTTCGGCGACGGCCGCGCTCGAACGCGGCAACTCGGGGCCATTGAGATCGGCCATCAACGATCCTCTTCGCGCAAGCGGCTCATCGCCGTGTCAGCGAGAGGGTTTCGGGCAGGACGGATGGGTGCCTGCGGTGACCAGATCGGCGACGGCACTGCGGGGGTCGCCGCTGGTGACCAGCCCCTCACCGACGAGCACCGCATCGGCGCCCGCGCCGGCGTACGCGAGAAGGTCCGCCGTGCCGCGCACACCGGACTCCGCGACGCGAATGATGTTGCTCGGCAGGCCCGGTGCGATGCGGGCGAAGCAGTCCCTGTCGACCTTCAGCGTCTTGAGGTCGCGTGCGTTCACACCGATGACGCGGGCCCCTGCCTGCAGGGCGCGGTCCGCCTCCTCCTCGGTGTGCACCTCGACCAGCGCCGTCATCCCCAGCGATTCGGTGCGATCGAGCATCGACACCAGCGCCGACTGCTCTAGTGCCGCGACGATCAGCAGCAGCATGTCCGCGCCGTGCGCGCGGGCCTCGTGAATCTGGTACGGCCGAACAATGAAGTCCTTGCGCAGCACCGGGATTGACACCACAGCGCGCACGGCGTCCAGGTCGTCGAGTGAGCCGTTGAACCGGCGCTGCTCGGTCAGCACGCTGATGATTCGCGCGCCGCCGTCCTCATAGGCACGGGCCAGCTTCGCCGGGTCGGCGATAGAGGCCAGTTCGCCACGCGATGGGCTGGCGCGCTTCACTTCGGCGATCACACCGATACCGGGTTCGCGCAGAGCCGCCATCACGTCCCGCGGGGGCGGCGCGTCCTTGGCTTTTTCCTTGATCTCCGCCATCGGAATGACGGCCTCACGAGCGGCGACGTCGGCACGGACTCCCTCGATGATGGAGTCGAGCACGGTGGCCGAACTCATGGGTGCGCATTCCCTTCAGGTGACGCCGAATGATCTTCAGGGAAGCGTAACCGCCACCACAGCACCGTCGATCACCGCCCCTTGTTGTCCGGACCGGTCGGGTCACGTCCCTCGTCGAGCGCGTCCCAGATCATCCGTTCCGACATCTCGGCATCGGGTTCGGGGACTTGCGCTGCTACCTTTTTGCGCTGGTAGCGCGCCGCTCCGGCCGTTTTCGCCGACCGCATGAGCAGTACCGCGGCGGCGAGCGTCACCACCGCAGCGAGCATGGTGATCACCGCTCCGCCGTAGTGCCGATCGGAGTCGATCAGGTTGGCCACCGGAGCCTCGACGAGATGCGAGGCGCGTACCGCGACGTCGCGGACCAACCACAGGCTGAGTGCCAGATACGCCATCGCTGCGCTCGCGACCGCAACCAGGACCGCCAACAGCCGCAACGACCACCCGCGCACGGCCAGCGCAGCCGCGGCGGTGGCCAGCAGCAGCACGGCGAGCGGCGCCAGCACCGTCGACCACGTGCCCCCGGACAAAGCCACCGTCTGCGGCTGGCCGAGACCATCGAACGAGGTCACCTCGACCCATGTCATCCGCGACGCCACCCACAGCCCCGCCGCAGCGAGCACGAGACCCAGCTGAGCCACCCGAATCATGGCTCTGTCAGCGTTTCCGCGGCGGCGATCGCGTTGAGCACCGCGCGCGCCTTGTTCGCCGCCTCGGTGAACTCGTAGGGCCCGTTGGAATCGGCCACGACTCCCCCGCCCGCCTGCACGTAAGCCGTTCCGCCGCGCATGAGGGCGGTGCGGATGGCGATCGCGAAGTCGGCGTTGCCGGCGAAGTCCAGGTAGCCCATCACCCCGCCGTACAGGCCGCGGCGGGTCTTCTCGACCTCCTCGATCAACTCCATCGCCCGCACCTTCGGCGCACCCGACAACGTGCCCGCGGGGAAGCAGGCCGTCACCGCGTCCAGAGCCGTCTTGCCGTCCGCGAGCTGACCGGTCACCGTCGACACCAGATGCATGACGTGGCTGTAGCGCTCGATGTGGCTGTAGTCCTCGACGCGCACCGTGCCCGGTGTGCACACCCTGCCCAGGTCGTTGCGGCCGAGGTCGACGAGCATCAGGTGCTCCGCGCGCTCCTTCTCGTCGGACTGCAGCTCCTTCTCGAGCAGCAGATCCTCTTCCTCTGTCGCTCCACGCCATCGGGTACCCGCGATCGGATGGGTCGTCGCTCTGCCGTCCTTGACCGTCACCAGCGCCTCGGGGCTCGAACCGACGATCGAGAAATCCAGTCCGCCAGCGTCGTTGGGCACGTTGAGCAGATACATGTACGGGCTCGGATTGGTGACCCGCAGCATCCGGTACACGTCGAGCGGGTCGGCGTCGGTATCCATCTCGAACCGCTGCGACGGCACCACCTGGAAGGCCTCGCCGGCTTCGATGTCGCCCACCAGCTTGTCGACGATCGCGCTGTACTCCTCCAGCGTGCGCTGTGAGCGGTGCAGCGGCGCCGGGCGGCTGAACGTCGCGATCGTCGACGGCAGATGCTCGCTGAGCGCAGCGGTCATCACGTCCAGCCGCTCGACGGCGTCGTCGTAAGCCCAGTCGACACGCTCGTCGGTGCCGTTCCAGTTGACCGCGTTGGCGATCAGCGTGATCGTGCCCTCGTGGTGGTCGACGGCGGCGATGTCGGTGGCCAGCAGCAGCAGCATGTCCGGCAGTCCGAGGTCGTCCACCGCCAGCGACGGCAGCCGCTCGAGTCGGCGCACCATGTCGTAGGCGAAGAACCCCACCAGACCCGACGACAGCGGCGGTAGGCCCGCCAGCGACTCGGTCTGCAACAGCTCCAGCGTGGCGCTGATCGCCCGCAGCGGGTCACCGCCGCTCGGCGCGTCTTTCGGAGTGACGCCCAGCCACACCGCCTCGCCGTCACGCACCGTCAGCGCCGAGGGCGCCCCAGCTCCGATGAAGGACCATCGCGACCACGACCGCCCGTTCTCGGCTGATTCCAGCAAAAACGTCCCGGGACGGTTGGCCGCCAGCTTGCGGTACGCAGACAGCGGTGTCTCGCTGTCGGCAAGCACCTTGCGGGTCACCGGCACCACACGATGCTCGGCGGCCAGCGCCCGGAAGTCCTCGCGCGAGGTGGTGACGGCGAGTCCGGCGGTCAATTGCACAACGACGATTGTCCCAGACCGGCCGGTCCGCACTCAGCCCGGGAAGACGCGCGCGAGGGGTGAGGATGAGCCCGGGGTGACCGCGCTGGTGAGCATGACGGGCGTCTGCGCCATGAACCTCGGTTCGCGCCCGCGGTGTTCGTCGGCGGCGTGCACGGTGAACGGATGCACGACGTACATGTCGCCCGGCCTGCCTGTCGCGTGGCGCACCGGTCGGCCCGAACTCGCCTCGTCGACCAGCGGGCCCGCCTCCATAGGGTCCAACGTGGCTTCGCCCAAGACGGCGGCGACGTCGCGATGTGACCCCGCGCGAATCCTGGTCGGCGCGTCGTCGTCGCCGACCTCGGACAGCAGCGTCAACAGCAGCACGGTCTGCGGGCGCCCGCTGACCACCCACGAGCCGTCGGGCAGCGGTGCGTTCGCGTCGATGTGCCATCCCCGGTCGTCGTTCGGCGGCGAGACGGGGAACCGGACCGGGATGTTGCCCAGCGCACCGCGCGGCACCCACCTTCCGACCCCACAGATGCGATCCAGAGCGGCACCGAGTAGCGGGCTACGTGCCAATTCACCGAACGGGCCCTGGCCCGTCATATCGGACACCCACTTCACCGGCTCCGTCCATTCCTCGGGCGATTCCGGCGACCATCCGATCTGATGCCACAGCGCGGCGCGCGCTGAATCGGCGACGCCCTGGGGGGCGGCCTGCTCGATTTTGGCGAAACCGTCTGCAACGAACGCATCCAGATCAATCATCGGAGGGCAGCGTCGCATGGATTTGGTGCAGCCTGCCAACGAATTCATGGGGTCTGGGCGTAGCGTTTGAACCCATGACACATCTTGAGCGGGGTGACCAGGTTGCCGATTTCGAACTCCCCGATCAGACGGGCACTCGACGCAGCCTGGCTAGCCTGCTGGCCGACGGTCCGCTCGTGCTGTTCTTCTACCCCGCCGCCATGACCCCGGGTTGCACGAAGGAGGCTTGCCATTTCCGTGATCTGGCATCGGAATTCGCTGCCGTGGGGGCCAGCCGTGTCGGCATCAGTACCGACCCTGTGGATAAGCAGGCGCAGTTCGCCGACAAGCAAGGCTTCGACTACCCGCTGCTGGCCGACGTCGACGGTGCCGTCGCCACCAAGTTCGGCGTCAAGCGCGGCCTGTTGGGCAAGTTCATGCCGGTCAAGCGCACCACCTTCGTGATCGACACCGACGGGACAGTGCTGGCAGTGATCGGCAGCGAGGTCAACATGAACACGCACGCCGACAAGGCGCTCGACGTGTTGAGGGAGCGTCAGAAGGCCTAGTGGATCCACTGACCAGAAACAACGTCAACGTCGTCGGTTCCGGCCGTGGACCGACGATCATGCTCGCGCACGGTTTCGGCTGCGACCAGAACCTCTGGCGACTGGTGACCCCGCAACTGGCACCGAACTTCCGGGTCGTCCTGTTCGACCACGTCGGGTCCGGCGCAGCCGATCCTGCCGCCTGGGATGCACAGCGCTACGAATCGCTGCAGGCTTACGCCGAGGACATCTTGGAGATCGCGGCAACGCTCGACCTCAGAGACGTGACCCTCGTCGGGCACTCCGTCGCCGCGATGATCGGGGTGCTCGCCGTTGCCGCCGATCCACGCCGGTTCGCCCGGTTGGTGCTGCTGACGCCGTCGCCGCGGTATGTCGACGACGAGGGGTATCGCGGCGGGTTCTCGTCGGCCGACATCGACGAACTCCTGGAGTCGCTGGAGAGCAACTACCTCGGGTGGTCGCGCACCATGGCGCCGGTGATCATGGGCACGCCAGACCGCCCCGAACTCGCCGACGAACTGTCGGATTCGTTCTGCCGCACGGATCCCGCGTGCGCCCGGGTGTTCGCTCGCGCCACTTTCCTGTCAGACAACCGTGAAGACCTGCAACGTGTTTCGGTGCCGACGCTGGTGATCGAGTGCGCTCACGATGCGATCGCACCCCGCGAGGTGGGCGCCTATGTCCACGAGCAGATCGCCGGGAGCACACTGCTGACCCTCGACACGACGGGCCACTGCCCCCATCTCAGTGCGCCGGAGGAGACAGCGCGGGCGATCGCGACCTTCGCCGGTTCGACGTGAACTCGGGCGACTTCTTCGACAACGCGCCGTGCGGGTGTGTCGAGGCCTACCCCGATCGGCGCATCGCCGCGGTTAATTCGACGCTGGCGCGGTGGCTCGGCTACCGGCCAGAGGACCTGGTGGGAACCGAGATCACCGACCTGTTCAGCGCCGGCGGGCGCATCCATTACGAAACCCACTTCGGCCCCATGCTGCACATGACCGGTGAATTCGCCGGCATCACCGTCGATCTGGTCACCGCGGGCGGCGCACGCATGCCCGTGTTCCTCACGGCGAACGCGAAGATGGGCGACGATGGACACGCGGTGCTCTATCGGTTCGTCCTGCAGGACGCGCGCGATCGACGCTCCTACGAACGCGAACTGCTCGAGGCGCGAAGAGAAGCCGAACGGGAACGCATGCGCGTACAGGTCCTCGCGCGGACACTGCAGCGCTCGTTGCTTCCGCCGTCGCTCGTACCCCCGGAGGGCTTGCAGGCGCGTGCGCACTATCACGCGGCCTCGTCCGACGACGTGGGCGGCGACTTCTACGATCTGTTCCCGCTGTCGGCGCAGAAATCAGGATTCTTCCTCGGCGACGTGTGTGGAAAGGGAGCCAATGCCGCGGCGCTGACCTCACTGACCCGCTACACACTGCGAGCCGCGGCAACCATCGACGACAATCCGACCACGGTGTTGCGCAATCTCGACGTGGTCTTTCATCAGGAGGTGCTCAACGAGGCACTCCGTTTCTGCACGGTGATTTTCGGTGTATTGACCCGAGACCGGGATGGTTTCGAGGTCCACCTGGCAAGCGGAGGGCATCAGCCGGCCCTGCTGATCACCGCCGACGGCAGCGCGCGCTACGTGAGCACGGCCGGTGGCCAGGCCATCGGTATCACCACCGACGCGCGGTTCGTTTCCGCGCGATTGCGGTTAGCGCCTGGCGATACCTTGATGCTCTACACCGACGGACTGACCGAAGCGCGTACCGGTGTCGACTCGAAGCGCTACGACGACGAGGACGCGTTGATCGAATTCGCATCGGCGCACGCCCCGACGACGGCGGTCGCCGTCGTGACCCAAGTCCAGGAACTGCTCGAAAGTCTCGGCACCGGTGTCGAAGACGATGTCGCGGTCCTGGCCGTGAGCGTCCCGGCGAACCGGTCCGCCTAGCCCTCCTCGGCGAGGTGGGTGCGCAGATGGGCGAGCATGCCTGCGCGAAAGTCCATCATCGACTGGGCCTTCATCGCGATTCCGTCCGCGCCGTGGTACATCCCCGGCACGACCACGAGTTCGCACGGGACGCCGTCGCGGCGCAGCCTCTCGGCGTAGGCGACGTCCTCGTCGTGGAAGAGGTCCAGTCGGCCCACTCCGACCCACGCCGGCGGCAGGCCCGCCAGATCGGTGCGCCGTGCCGGGGCCGCGTAATCGGGGGCGTCCGACATCCGCGGTGGACGGCCCAGATACGCCGTCCACCCGAAGACGTTCGACTCTGGTGTCCACGCGAAGGTGCCGCGGCCTCCGTGGTCTCCTCGTAGCGCACTGCGGTCGTCGAGCATCGGGTAGACCAGCACCTGGGCCCGAAGCGGGATGCCCTCGTCGTGGCTGCGTTGAGCGACCGCCGCGGCCAGACCACCTCCTGCGCTCGCCCCGATGACCGCGATCCGGTCGGCGTCGATTCCCAACCCGGCGGCGTTGGTGCGCATCCACGTCAGCACCGCCATGCAGTCGTCCAGTCCGGCCGGAAACGGGTGCTCAGGCGCCAACCGGTAGTCGGGTGACACCACGACGGCCCCGAGGTCACGCGCCAGACGTGCGGCACCGCCCGCCTCGAACTGGGGGCTGCCAACGACGTACCCACCGCCGTGAATCCACAACACCGCAGGACTTGGCGCCGAATGCTTCTCGGGCGTGATCACCAACACCGGCACCCGACCGATATGACGCTCACCGACTACGACGCCGCCACCGGTCCGCGCGCGGATCCCGAACACCCGCCGGATGATCGGCAGGTTGCGCTCGGTGAACCGCAACGCGGTGAACGGCAGCAGCGGGCTGCGCAGTTCGGGAGCCACTGCCGTGAGCGCATCCCGCACCTTCAGACGGGTGCGCACGACGACGGCGCCGAATGCCACGACGGCTATCGCGGCCAACCGCACCATTGCTCAGATTTCCTGCGTGAGCAGCACATCGGCGTCGAAGCAACTGTGGTCGCCGGTGTGACATGCCGCGCCGACCTGATCGACCTCCAGCAGGACGGTATCGCCGTCACAGTCCAGGCGGACCGAGTGAACGTACTGCGTGTGGCCGGACGTCGCGCCCTTGACCCATTGCTCGCCGCGGGAACGCGAGTAATACGTCGCCTCACGGGTTTCCAGCGTGCGGGCCAGGGCGTCGTCGTCCATCCACGCCACCATCAGCACCTGACCGGTGCCGCGCTCCTGCGCGACCGCGGCGAACAGCCCGTTCGCGTCGCGCTTCAACCGCCCGGCGATGCTTGCGTCGAGACTCATGACTGTCCGTTCTCCGCACGAGCGCTCATCACCTGACCACTATCCCTTCCGCCGCCATCGCCGCCTTGACCTGACCGATGGTCAGTTCGCGGAAGTGAAAGACGCTGGCGGCCAGCACGGCGTCGGCACCGGCGATGACGGCCGGCGCGAAGTGTTCGGCGGCTCCCGCACCGCCGCTGGCGATCACGGGCACATTGACCGCGCCGCGCACCGCCTTGATCATCGGCAGATCGAACCCGGCCTTGGTGCCGTCGAAGTCCATGGAGTTCAGCAGGATTTCGCCGACCCCGAGTTCGGCTCCGCGCGTCGCCCATTCGACTGCGTCGATACCGGTGCCCCGTCGGCCGCCATGGGTGGTGACCTCCCACCCGGAGGGCGTTGAGCCCTGCCCCTGCGGCACGGTGCGGGCGTCGACGGACAGTACTATGCACTGCGACCCGAACTGGCGCGACAACTCCGCCAGCAGTTCCGGCCGAGCGATAGCGGCGGTGTTGACCGCGACCTTGTCGGCACCCGCACGCAGAAGCACATCGACGTCGGCCACCGAGCGCACTCCGCCGCCGACGGTCAGCGGAATGAACACCTGCTCCGCGGTGCGTTTGACGACCTCGAGCATGGTGGCCCGCCCCGCCGAGGAGGCAGTGACGTCAAGGAACGTCAGCTCATCAGCGCCCTCGGCGTCGTATGCGGCGGCCAGTTCGACGGGATCGCCCGCGTCGCGCAGGTTCTCGAAGTTGACGCCCTTGACCACCCGGCCGTCGTCAACGTCCAGGCACGGGATGATGCGCACCGCGAGGTCCATCAGAAGTCCTCTGTCACACCCACGGAGCGCAGCAGGTCCAACAATTCACCGTGCGTTCCGGGCGCGCCCACCAACGCCGACGGCGATTTCACCGTCCAGTCGTTGCCGGACAGGTCGGTGACTACGCCGCCCGCGGACCGCACCAGCGCAACGCCTGCGGCGTGGTCCCACACGTGACCGCTGAAACTTATTGCACCACCTAGGATTCCGGCGGCGGTGTAGGCGAGGTCGATACCGGTGGCCCCATGCATCCTCATGCGGGAGCATCTGCGGCTCAGGTTCTCGATCACCGCCAGTCGGTACCGGCCGGGGACATCGCCGCGCGAGTCGACGTTGAAGGTGCTGACCCCGATGATCGAGTCGTCCAGCTTGGCGGGTTTCAGCGCGGGTCGCTCTTCGCCGTTGTAGCGCAGCGGCTCACCGACGACGGCGGTCAGGCGCTCGCCCGTGAACGGCACCCACGTCAACCCCGCGACAGGTTCGCCGTCGCGCACCAGACCGAGCAGGATCGCGGCCATCGGTGAGCCCGCCGCATAGTTGAACGTGCCGTCGATCGGGTCGAGCACCCACACCAGCGGAGAGTCGATGTCCGCGCCGCCGAATTCCTCGCCGTGCACGCCGATTCCGGTCTTGTCTGTCAGAGCCTCCACGACCTGGCGTTCGATGGCCAGATCCACTTCGGTGGCGAAGTCGTTGCCCTTCTTCTGGACGGCGGAGTCGGCCCGGTGCCCCGCGATGAACGGCTTGGCGGCGGCGTCCAGGATCTCGGCGGCCTCGGCGACCAGCGCGCCAAGGTCGGCCGCGTCGAGCGCCACTATCCCGCCACCGCTGCCAGCGCTTCGGGCAGCGTGAAACGCCCGGCGTACAACGCCTTTCCCACGATTGCGCCCTCGACTCCTCGGTCGGAAAGCGTCGCGATTGCCCGCAGGTCGTCGAGGCTGGAGACGCCGCCGGAGGCGATCACCGGAGCGTTGGTGCGTTCGGTGACCTTCGACAGCAGCTCGAGGTTCGGCCCGTTCAGCGTGCCGTCCTTGGTGACGTCGGTGACGACGAAGCGTGAACACCCTTCGCGGTCGAGACGTTCCAGCACCTGCCACAAATCGCCGCCGTCGGTCTCCCACCCGCGGCCACGGAGTCGGAACCCGCCGTCAGGCGAGGAGGGGTCGATCTTCACGTCCAGGCCCACCGCCACGCGTTCGCCGTGCTCGGCCACGACCTTGGCGCACCACTGCGGGTTCTCCAGCGCGGCGGTTCCGAGGTTCACCCGGGCGCATCCGGTGGCCAGTGCGGCCTCGAGTGACTCGTCGTCGCGGATGCCACCCGACAGTTCGACGGCCACATCGAGCGTGCCGACCACCTCGGCGAGCAGCTTGCGGTTACTTCCGCGGCCGAACGCCGCGTCCAGATCGACCAGGTGGATCCACTCCGCACCGTCGCGCTGCCAGGTCATCGCGGCGTCGAGCGCCGAGCCGTATTCGGTTTCGCTGCCGGCCTGACCCTGGACCAGGCGTACGGCGCGACCGTCGACCACATCAACGGCGGGAAGGAGAATCAGCTTCACGGCCGTCAACTTAGATCCCCTCGACCCAGTTGCCCAAAAGGGCGGCACCTGCGTCGCCGCTCTTCTCGGGGTGGAACTGGGTGGCCGACAGGACGCCGTCCTCGACCGCGGCCAGGAACGGCACGTGGTGGGTGGCCCACGTCAGTTGCGCGCCGGGACTGCCCTGCCACTGTTGCGCCGCATAGGAGTGCACGAAGTAGAAGCGGGTGTCGGCATCCATGCCCTTGAACAGCTGGGTGCCCGCGGGCGCGTTGACCACGTTCCACCCCATGTGGGGGATCACCGGGGCGTCCAGTCGGACCACCGCGCCGGGCCATTGGCCGCACCCGGAGGACTCGACACCGAACTCGACACCGCGGGCGAACAGGATCTGCATGCCGACGCACACCCCCAGTACCGGACGGCCCGCCGCCACCCGGTCGGCGATGAGCTTCGCTCCGTCGATCTTGCGCAGCCCCACCATGCACGCCTCGAACGCGCCTACACCGGGCACCACGAGGCCGTCGGCGTTCATGGCCGCATCGGCGTCGGCTGTGACCTCGACGTCGGCTCCGGTCCGCTCCAGTGCTCGCTGCGCCGAGCGCAGATTTCCCGACCCGTAGTCGAGCACAACGACTTTCTTTGTCACAGGGTGCCTTTGGTGGACGGCACACCGGTGACTCGCGGGTCGTGTTCGACGGCCTGTCGCAATGCGCGGGCCACCGCCTTGTACTGCGCCTCGGTGATGTGATGCGGGTCGCGACCGTAGAGCGTGCGGACGTGCAGTGCGATCCGGGCGTTGAACGCCAGCGACTCGAACACGTGCCGGTTGACGACGGTGTGGTATGGCGCGCTGGAACCGGCGATGGTGAACTCCACCATGAACTCCGGCTCGCCGGTGTGCACGAAATACGGCCTGCCCGACACGTCGACGGCCGCGTGGGCGAGCGTCTCGTCCATCGGAATCCATGAGTCTCCGAAGCGGCGAATGCCCTTCTTGTCGCCGAGGGCCTCGCCCAGCGCCTGCCCCAGCACGATCGCGGTGTCCTCGATGGTGTGGTGGCCTTCGATCTCGATGTCGCCCTTGGCGCGCACCGTCAGGTCGAAGCTGGCATGGCTGCCCAACGAGGTGAGCATATGGTCGAAGAACGGCACGCCGGTGTCGATGTCGACGACGCCGGTGCCATCGAGGTCGAGTTCGACAACGATGTCGGATTCCTTGGTGGTGCGCTCGATTCGCGAGCGGCGCGGCGTGGGATTGGACTGTGTCACGATGCTCCTATGGCTGAGAGTTCAGTGGTGGCCAGGCGGACGCTCGCGGCCAGAAGCGCGTCATTCTCGGCCGCCAGGCCGGTGGTGGCGCGCAGGTATCCGGGGATTCCAACGTCACGAATCAGGATGCCGGCGTCGAGATACCGCTGCCAGGTGGCGGCGGCATCGGAGAATTCGCCGAACAGCACGAAGTTGGCATCACTGTCGATC
Organism: Mycobacterium deserti; assembly: GCF_025345615.1. Lineage (GTDB taxonomy): Bacteria > Actinomycetota > Actinomycetes > Mycobacteriales > Mycobacteriaceae > Mycobacterium > Mycobacterium deserti. Next base: position 903,551 of record NZ_JAODWD010000003.1, on the reverse strand, counting down.
ACGCGAAACCCCATGTTGGACAGCGCTTCTGCCACGCGGTTACGTTCGGCGATCAGTGTCGCGACGCTGCCCAGTGTGTCGTCGGCGTGGCGCAGTGCGGCGCGCGCAGCGGCCTGGGTCACCGACGACAGGTGGTACGGCAGTCGTACCAGCAGCATCGCGTCGATGACTGCCGGCGCGGCGATCAGGTAGCCGAGCCGGCCGCCTGCGAAGGCGAATGCCTTGCTCATGGTGCGGGTGACGACCAGCTTGGTTGGATATTCGTCGACCAGTGTGACGGCGCTGGGCTGCGAGGAGAACTCGCCGTAGGCCTCGTCGACGATCAGCACCCCGCTCACCATCGCGTCGAGCATCGTGCGCAGCTCGTCGAGCGGAACGCTTTGTCCCGAGGGGTTGTTGGGGCTCGCCACGAACACGATGTCGGGTGTGAGCTCCTTGATCGCGCTCACGGCGACGTCGGCGTCGATGCTGAAATCGCCTGCTCGGTTGGCCACCAGCCATTCGGTCTGCGTGCCGTCGGAGATGATCGGGTGCATCGAGTACGACGGGACGAATCCGATGGCGCTTCGCCCGGGACCGCCGAACGCCTGCAGCAGCTGCTGCAGGATCTCATTCGAACCGTTGGCGGCCCAGACATTCTCGACTGTCACCGCGGTACCCGTCTGCGCAGTCAGGTATGCGGCGAGGTCGGTGCGCAACGCGACGGCGTCCCGGTCGGGATAGCGGTGCAGTTCGCCTGCCACCGCTGCGACTGATGCCGTCACATCGTCGACAAGGGCCTGCGACGGCGGGTGCGGGTTCTCGTTGGTGTTCAGCCGCACCGGGACGTCGAGTTGGGGTGCGCCGTATGGCGACTTGCCACGCAGGTCGTCGCGCAGCGGCAGGTCGTTCAGCGTCACTTTGGCACCGGGGGTCACCGTTCGAACCTCCGCCGGACCGCCTCGCCGTGGGCGGGCAGGTTCTCTGCCTCGGCAAGGGTGATGACGTAGCCCGCCACGTCCTTCAAGGCCACCTCGTCGTAGTCGACAACGTGAATGCCCCGCAGAAACGTCTGCACGGACAAGCCGCTGGAGTGGCGCGCACAGCCCGCCGTCGGCAGCACGTGGTTGGAGCCCGCGCAGTAGTCGCCGAGGCTCACCGGCGCGTATGCCCCGACGAAGATTGCTCCGGCCGAACGGATTCGGCCTGCAACTTCGCGGGCCTCGGCTGTCTGGATCTCCAAGTGCTCGGCAGCGTAGGCATTCACCGTCCGGACACCCGCATCGAGGTCGTCGACGAGGACGATCGCAGACTGCTTGCCGCCGAGTGCCGCGGCCACCCGGTCCCGGTGCACCGTGGTCTGCAACTGGTTGTCGAGTTCGCGGTCGGTCGCGTCGGCGAGTTCGACGCTGGGGGTGACGAGCACGCTGGCGGCCATCTCGTCGTGCTCGGCCTGGCTGATCAAATCGGCCGCGACGTGCGCCGGGTCGGCGGTGTGGTCGGCCAAGATCGCGATCTCCGTCGGGCCCGCCTCGGCGTCGATGCCCACCTGCGAGCGGCAGATCCGTTTGGCCGCAGTGACATAGATGTTACCGGGGCCGGTGATCATGTCGACAGGCGCGAGCTCGGTGCCGTCGGTGTCCGTGCCGCCGTATGCCAGGAGGGCGACGGCCTGCGCCCCGCCGACGGCCCACACCTCCTCGACACCGAGCAGATGCGAAGCGGCGAGGATCGTCGGGTGCGGTAAGCCGTCGAAGGCCGCCTGCGGCGGGCTGGCCACGACCAACGAGTCCACGCCCGCCGTCTGCGCGGGCACGACGTTCATGACCACGCTGGACGGGTACACCGCGTTGCCGCCCGGGACGTATAGGCCCACCCGCTCGACCGGAACCCAGCGCTCGGTCACGGTCGCGCCCGGCGCCAGCGTGGTCGTGGAGTCGGTGCGACGCTGGTCAGCGTGCACGGCGCGGGCACGGTCGATCGCGACCTCGAGTGCTGCGCGGACATCGGAAGACAGGGCGTCCAGCGCCGCTTTCAGTCGAGCGGCGGGCACCCGCACCCAGTCCGGGCGCACACCGTCGAACGATGCGCCGTACTCCAGCGCGGCTTCGGCGCCCCGCTGGGCGACGGCTTCAACGATGGGCCGGACCCTGGGCACGACGGCGTCGACATCCACGCCACCCCTCGGCAGGGCGGCCCGCAACTGCGCGGCGCCCAGCGAGCGGTCGCGCAAGTCGATGCGGGCGATCGGCCCTGGCGATACATTCACGCTGACCATTGTCCCAGAGCAGCACAAATCGGTAATGGAGGCGTCATGCGAGCCAGCGAGCACCCCAACAACGCACCCGGCGTGCCCATGGTGTTCCCGCCCTGGTTCGAAAACCTGCAAGTCAAGTACCTGAACAAGATGATCAGGCCGTTGTCGCGGCTGATGCCGGGAATGGCGACCATCAAACACCGGGGCCGCAAGTCCGGTAAGCCCTACGAGACCATCGTCACCGCCTACCGCAAGGGCGACACCGTCGCGATCGCGCTCGGCCACGGGAAAACGGACTGGGTGAAAAACGTCATGGCCGCAGGAGAGGCCGATCTGCACCTCATCCGACGCGACCTGCACCTGACCAATCCGCGCATCCTGCCCGCGGGCAGTGGCGGCGAGCCGGGGCTGCCGTTCATGGCGCGTGCACAGATCAACAAGATGGCGATCTTCGTCGCCGACATCGGCTGATCCCCACGTGTGCGTCAGGCGGCTCGGGTGAAGACCGTCTTGCCTGTCATCGTCGGCCACACCGCGGGCGCCTCGTCCCACGGCACGACTCGCTGCACCGCTGGTGTCAGATCGCGACCCGTGAGCAGGCTCAACACGTCGGGAATCACCGCACGGGCATTGACCCTGCCGGTCACAAAGCGCACGCCGCGGGTGTACATGGCCAGCAACGGCATCTCCACCGAACCCTGCGCGTAGATCCCGGTATCGGTGCACACTCCGTCGGGCCAGGTTGCGCGCAGCGTCGCGGCGAGTACGGCCGGCTCGGCCGAGGTGTGCACGGTGACCGGATACGGGTCGGCGGCCCTGTCCGGCTTCTTGCGGTCGTGCACGGCGGCGCCCAGCTTCTCGGCGATGGCGAGGCGGCTCTGATCGGTGTCGACGTAGTCGACCTCTACGCCCATCGCCGCTGCCGAGGCCACTGCATACAGCCCGACCGACAGTCGGCCCACCACGAGAACCCGCCGGTCCGCGGGGTCGAGCGCGGCGAGTTCGTCGCGGTAGGGCCCGACACCGCGCCAGCCATCGGGGATGTTGTCCGACATCGACGCGATCGCGACCGGATCGAGTCCCGCAGGAACACCGACGAGCATCGCGTCGGCATGCGGCACCAGCACCAGATCGGCCATGAAACCGCCCCCGTCGAGACCGGCCAGCGGCGCCATCCCGTACATGGCCATCAGCGGCAGCGATCCGCACGACCCGGTGGCGCCCCGCCGACAGGCCCCGCAGGCGCCGCAGTTGATCTGGAACGGCACGACGACCCGGTCGCCGACCTTGACTCTTGTGACGGCGTCGCCGACGGCCGCGACCTCTGCGACCCCCTCATGCCCCACGGCATGTCCGGGAGGCATCGGCAGCCGTCCCTGGGCGACCGCGACATCGAGATCGCAGCACGCGACGGTCAGCGGGCGGACGATCGCCTGGTCCGGCGCCGTGATCTGCGGCCCGGTTGCCTCCCGCCACGCGTACGTGCCCGTTGCTTCGAACATCAGCTGCCGCATCTCGTTGCCCTTCTTTAGTGGCCGTTCAAGTATTCTTGAGTGACCTTTCTAGTAAAGTCAAGGGCATGCCCCGTCCAGATCGAAGCCGCGCGGCCTTGGTCGACTCCGCGGCCGTGCTGTTTCGCCGCCAAGGCTATTCCGCGACGGGCGTCAACCAGATCCTCGAGACGGCCGCCGTCAAAGCGGGCTCGTTGTATCACCACTTCCCCAGCGGCAAACAGGAATTGGCGGCCGCGGTGGTCGACACCGTCGGTGCCGACATCGAGCGACGGCTACGCACGATGCTCGAGAGCGGGCTGTCGGTCGCCGACATCATCGACGGCTGGATCGACCTGATGGCCGCGGGGCTGACCTCCGATCCGCGCGACGGGTGCCCCATCGAACCGATCGCCACGGAATCGGTGAACGCGAGCACGCAGGTGCGCGAGGCGTCGGCGCGGGCGTTCAACGGCTGGCGCCAGGCGGTCGCCGACCGGCTGGAGTCGGACGGCTGGCCGACTGCCGACGCCGATCAGGCGGCCTTTGCCGTCATCGCCCTCATCGAAGGGGCGTTGATCCTCTCCCGGATCGCAGGCGATCGAGCCGCGCTGGACGCCGCCAAAACCGCGGCGCGAACCCTGCTCCGCGTCGACAGCGCGGACAGTGCCGGCTGAGCGGCTACTTGCAGAGCTCGCCGATGGTGTTGTTGGCCTCGTCGGCTTCCTTGAGCCGCGCGGCCTGGGCGGGCTCGTCATTCGTCTCACCCGCCGTGGCGTGAGCCCCGATGTCCATCAGCCCGTTGGCGAAGGCGCGCACGCGGTCCGACAGCTGCGCCGGAGTAGCCGGGTCGAGACGCGCGAGCAGGTACTGCCCGCCGTCGTAGAGCGACAACCGGGCGTTCGCGGCGACGGCCTGAGCGCCGGTGATGTCTTGCGGTCCGCCGGCGGGCGCCATGTTGGTGTTGAGCGACACGCCCCGTCGGACGACGTCCATCGCGCCACAGACCTTCGCCTTGGCGTCGGCGATCTGCGTCGCGTCATATTCGGTCTTGGCCATCTCCGTCTTGTAGAAGGTCCATCCCGCCAGGCCCAGTGCCGCAATGGCAATGACCAGGGCGACGATGGTCAGGATGTTGACGCGGCGCGGTTCATCGTCGTTCACGGACCTGATAGTAGCGGGCAATACGGCGTCGACAGCTAATCTCGGCAGGTGAGTCCCGCGCTGATCGGTCGCGTGCCCCTCGGACGGTCAGAGATCGAGGCCGATATCGAGTACTCGCACCGAGTGGGTGAGTGCGCCGACGGCCAGATAATCCACGCCCGTGCCAGCGTACTCCGCCGCGTTCTCCAAGGCCAGGCCGCCCGATGACTCGAGTTTCGTTGCAGGCGAACGAGAGTCGCGACGCTGCACGGCGATCTGCGTCTGCCACACCGGGAAGTTGTCCAGCAGAACGAGTTCGACGCGTTCGGTAAGGACATCGTCGAGTTGTTCCAGCGAGTCGACCTCCACCTCGCACGGCAGATTCGGCGCCGCTGCACGCACGGCACGCAGCGCCGCCAGCACCGAACCCGCTGCGGCAACATGGTTGTCCTTGATCAGTGCCGCATCGCCGAGGCCCATTCGATGGTTGACCCCGCCGCCGACGCGCACCGCGTATTTTTGCAGAGCGCGCAGTCCCGGCAGCGTCTTGCGGGTGTCGCGGACCTTCGCCGCCGTACCGTCGACCGCGTCGACCCAGGCGGCGGTGGCCGTGGCGATGCCCGAGAGGTGGCACAGCAGGTTCAGCACGGTGCGTTCGGCTGTCAGCAGCCCGGCGGTCGGCGCATCGAGGACGAGCACCACCCCGCCTGCGTCCAGGCGCGCGCCGTCGTCGACACGCTCCTTCACCAGGTAGGCGTCTCGGCCCAGCACCTCGTCGAGCACCATCAGCGCCACGTCCACACCGGCGATCACGCCGGGTTCCCGCAACACCAGCGACGCTGTGGTCGTCGCGCCGGCAGACACTGTCGCCAGCGTCGTGACATCGGGTCCGTACTGCAGGTCCTCCTCGAGCGCCCGCGCGATGACCCGTCGCGCGTCGGTCAGCTCCTCGGCGGTCGGCTTCATCAGCAGCACGCCGCCGCGGGCACGAGATCGCGGCCCAGCGCGGGATCGGTGTCGGGATAGTCGGAGCGGTGGTGGCAGCCGCGCGACTCGGTGCGCGCCAGGGCCGCCGCCGCGACAGCGCCCGCCGCGGCCGTCAGCGCCGCGTCTTCGAAATCTGCGCGCGAGGTCAACCTGCGCGGCGTGGCGGCGTCGAGTTCGGTGTGCAGTCGCCTCAGCCCGCCGCCGTCGCGAACGACCGACGCATCACGCGACATCGCGAGCTGCAACTGCGGACGCGGAAGCGCACGGCGCACCGCAGCCTCGGACGGTCGGGCGGTCACCGGATCGGCGCCGAAAGCGTGTGCGGCGGCGGCTTTTCCGGCCCGGCTACCGACGACCAGACCTTCCAGCAGGCTGTTGGAGGCAAGCCGATTCGCGCCGTGCATACCCGTGCGCGCCACCTCTCCTGCCGCGAACAGGCCAGCGAGCGGTGTGCGCCCGTGCACGTCGGTCAGTACTCCCCCGCAGCTGTAGTGCGCGCCCGGCAGCACCGGGATGGGCTGGCGCGACGGGTCGACGCCCGCGGCCAGGCATGCCGCGGTGACGGTCGGAAAGCGCTGTGCGAAGCCGGCGATACCCCGGGCGTCCAGATACACGCAGGGATCGCCGGTCGCCGCCATTCTGGCGTCGATCGCCGCGGCAACCACGTCGCGCGGCGCCAGGTCGCCCATCGGGTGCACCCCTTCGGTCACCGACATGCCCCGAGAATCGACGAGGATCGCTCCCTCGCCTCGGACGGCTTCGGTGATGAGCGGTCGCCGCCCACCACCCGGCCCGTCGTAGAGCATGGTCGGGTGGAACTGGATGAATTCGAGGTCGACGATCGGCACGCCGGCCCACATCGCCAGCGCAACACCGTCACCCGTCGATCCTTCGGGATTGGTCGTCGCGGCGTAGAGGTGGCCGAGTCCACCGGTGGCCAGGATCACCGACGGCGCGTGCACGATCCCCACACCGTCGTCGTTGAGCACCAGCACACCGGTGACGGCGCCGCCGTCATGCAACAACTCCAGGGCGACATGGTTGCGCCGGATGTCCAGCCGGGCCGCCGCGTGGTCGAGCGCTCGCTGCACCTCGGCTCCGGTGGCATCGCCGCCTGCATGGATGATGCGCCGCCGCGAGTGTCCGCCCTCGCGGGTCAACGACCAACGGCCAGGGCCGGATTCGTCGAAGCGCGCACCGTCGTCGACCAGTTCGGCGACGGCGCGGTAGCCGTCGGCCACGATCGAGCGCACGGCCTCCTCGTCGCACAACCCGGCACCCGCGGCGAGGGTGTCGGCCACATGTGCCTCCACCGAGTCTCCGTCTTCGCATAGGGCGTCCGGTAAAACCACCGCGATGCCGCCCTGGGCGTAGAACGTAGCCGTCTCACCGGCTTTGCTCAGCACCACCACTTTCCGCCCGCGCCGGTGCGCCGCCAGTGCGGCGACCAGTCCGGCAACGCCGGTGCCGATGACCACGACGTCGGCCCGTTGCTGCCAGAAGCCGGCCCCGCCGCAGGCCGCGCGCGTCATTCGCCGCCGCCGGGCTGGCCGATCTCGATCATCCGCTGCACGCTGGCACGCGCCAATCGGGCGGTATCGGGGTCGACGTCGACCTCGTCCTTGCCCTCCACCAGGCAGCGCAGCAGGGCGGCGGGGGTGATCATCTTCATGTACCGGCACGAAGCGCGGTCGTTGACAGCGCGGAAGTCGACTTCCGGTGCAGCACGACGCAACTGGTGCAACATGCCGACCTCGGTGGCGACCAGCACCTGACGCGCCCGGGTGTCGCGGGCCTCATCCAGCATGCCGCCGGTGGACAGGATCTTTACCCGGTCCGCCGGGAACGCACCCTCGCCGGCGAGGTACAACGCAGAAGTGGCGCAACCGCATTCGGGGTGCACGTACAGCTCGGCGTCCGGATGTGCGCGCGCCTGGTCGGCCAGCTCTTCGCCGTTGATGCCGGCGTGGACGTGGCACTCGCCAGCCCACACGTGCAGATTCGTGCGCCCGGTGACGCGCCGGACGTGCGCGCCGAGGAACTGGTCGGGGCAGAACAACACCTCGCGGTCGGCCGGGATCGAGGCGACCACCTCGACCGCGTTCGACGATGTGCAGCAGATGTCGGTCTCGGCCTTCACCGCGGCGGTGGTGTTGACATAGGAGACGACGACCGCTCCAGGATGCTCGGCCTTCCAGGCGCGAAGCTCGTCGGCGGTGATCGAGTCGGCGAGCGAGCACCCGGCCCGCTGGTCCGGGATGAGCACCGTCTTGTCCGGCGACAGGATCTTCGCGGTCTCGGCCATGAAGTGCACCCCGCAGAACACGATCGTGTCCTCGGACGCCTCGGCGGCGAGCCGCGACAGCGCCAGCGAGTCACCGACGTGGTCGGCGACGTCCTGGATCGCAGGCAGCTGGTAGTTGTGCGCCAGCAGCGTCGCGCCACGCAGGTCTGCCAGCCGGCGTATCTCGGCGGCCCATTCCTGGTCGCCGTCGACACCGCTGTAGCCGCCCGGACCATCGATGATCCGGCTGCTCAAGTCGTCCGCAGGCATACGGTCAAGAACCGTCATGGCCGACTCCTTCGTCCCGTCGGGGTTTTCGACTTACAATCGAAAACATGCCTCATACTAACACCGCGCACGAAGTGCTGGCGGCCGTGTTCCAGGTGCGCGGTGTCGACTCCCGTAAACCCGCACTTCACGTGCTGTTATGGCAACGAGCCCGCGATCCGCAGCGCGACCGGTGGTCGCTGCCGGGCGGTCAGCTCGGCGCGGACGAGGACCTGACCAGCTCGGTGCGCCGCCAACTCGCCGAGAAGGTCGACCTGCGTGAAGTCGCGCACCTCGAGCAGTTGGCCGTGTTCTCCGATCCGCTGCGAGTGCCCGCGGTGCGGACCATCGCCTCGACGTTCCTCGGTCTGGTGCCCTCCCCCGCGACCCCGGAACTGCCGCCGGACACCCGCTGGCACCCAGTCAGCGAGCTGCCCCCGATGGCGTTCGACCATGGCACCATGGTCGAGCACGCCCGCACCCGTCTTGTCGCCAAGATGTCGTACACGAATATCGGGTTCGCCTTGGCGCCAACCGAATTCGCATTATCGACGCTGCGCGACATCTATAGCGCCGCACTGGGCTACCAGGTGGACGCGACCAATCTGCAGCGCGTACTCGAGCGCCGCAATGTCATCGTGCGCACGGGCACCACCGCCCGTTCGGGCCGCACCGGCGGCCGGCCCGCCGCGCTCTACAAGTTCATCGAATCCCGCTACCGGGTGACCGACGAATTCGCCGCATTGCGCCCGCCCGGGTGAGTCGACTGGAATCTTAACGCTCTCTTAAGCGACAATGGCCGGATGGACATGGGCAGCGTGGCTCCCGCATCTGGTGCCGAGTGGATCGGATGCGCACCGCACGAGGAACTGCGGCGGGGTAACCGCCCACGACTGCCCGCCGATGACCCTTTCTACGTCCCACCTGCGGGTTTTCAACACGCCGAGCCTGGAACGGTGCTCCGTAGCCGCGACGTCGAGCTGGCATTCGTCGGCCTCGTTCCGCAGAAGCTCACGGCCACCCAGCTGCTGTACCGGACCACGGACATGCACGGACGCCCGCACACCACGGTGACCACCGTCGTCGCGCCCGCCGAACGCTCCCCGGACCGGCCCACCCCGATCGTGTCCTACCAGTGCGCCATCGACGCGGTCGCCGGGCGCTGTTTTCCTTCGTACGCGCTGCGCCGGGGCGCCAAGGCGATCGGTGCCCTCGCCCAGCTGGAGTTCCTGCTCGTCGCCGCGGCGCTGGCCGAAGGCTGGGCGGTCTCGGTGCCCGACCACGAGGGTCCCGACGGCACCTGGGGCGCCCCCTATGAACCCGGCTATCACATCCTCGACGGTGTCCGCGCGGCGCTGACGTACCAGCGGCTCAACCTGTCGCCCGACGCGCCCGTCGGACTCTGGGGCTACTCGGGCGGTGGCCTCGCCAGCGCATGGGCCGCGGAGGTGCACGCCGACTACGCGCCGGACCTCAACGTCGTCGGCGCAGTGCTGGGTTCGCCGGTCGCCGACCTGGGCCACGCATTCCGTCGCCTCAACGGCAGCTTCTACTCCGGGCTGCCCGCGATGGTGGTGGCCGCGTTGTCGCACGTCTACCCCGACCTGGACCGCGTCATCCAGGAACACGCCACCGACACCGGCAAGGCGATGCTGCTGCGTGTGCAGAAGATGACCACCGCGCACGCCGTCCTGCGGTTGATCGGCATGGACATGGGCAAGATGATCGACGCCCCTCTCGAGCAGATCCTGCAAACTCCCGAGGTGCAGCACGTCTTCGACAGCATCAAGCTCGGCACGACCGTCCCGACGCCTCCGTTGCTGATCGTGCAGGCGGTACACGATCGGATCGTCTCGGTGGACGACATCGACGAGTTGAGCGAGGTCTACCGGTCCGGCGGCGCCTCGGTGACGTACCACCGCGACAGGTTCAGCGAGCACATGCTGCTGCATCCGATGTCCTCACCGATGGCGTTGCGCTGGCTCAGGGACCGGTTCGAGGGCAGGCCGCTCGACGAGCATCTGGTGCGCACCACCTGGCCCACACTGCTGAACCCGATGACCTACGTCGGCATGGCACGCCTGGTGAAGATCGCGGCGAAGGTGGTCACCGGACGAAAGGTCGAGCGCACACCGCTGTGAGCGGCATGCGCTACCGGCGCCACCGACCGTCACCGCCGCTGCGCGACGCGGTGGAGTTCGTCTGGTGCATGGACGAAGGGCCGACCCACTCCAGGGAACGCGTACTGCCCGGTGGCGCGGCAGAACTCGTCATCAATCTGCGTGACGACGAGATAAAAATCAGTGACAGCGGGCGACCGGGACAGGACAGGCGGTTCTCGGGTGCGGTGATCTGCGGCCCGTACACCCGCCCGTTCGACATCGACCCGAGCGCGCACACCACCATGCTCGGCGTTCACTTCAAACCCGGCGGCGCGCAGGCGTTCCTGCCCATGGCGCTCAGTGAACTGGCGGACTCACACGTCGATCTCGAGCACGTGTGGGGCAGACGGGCACAGACGTTGCGGTCGCAGGTCTGCGAAGCGGACACGGCCGAGGAACGCCTTGCGCTCATGCAATCGGCACTGGTATCGCGGCTTCGCTCCGCCCATGAGCTGCGCGCCACCGTGGTCGACGCCGTGCGCGCGCTGTCGGTAGACGATTCGCCTCCCCCGATCCGCGATGTGGTGACCCGCTCCGACCTCTGCCATCGCCAGCTCATCGACGTCTTCACCGCAACCGTGGGAACGACGCCGAAGGTGTTCTCGCGAATCCGCAGGTTCCGGCGCGCCCTGTCCCGCATCGAGTCCGGCAACGTTCCTGCATGGGCCGAACTCGCCGTCGCGTCGGGCTACTCCGATCAATCCCACATGATCCGGGAGTTTCGGACCTTGTCGGGGCTGACGCCCGTCGAGCATGTCCTTCGCCGCGCTCTCGCGACGAAGGACGACCACGTCGCGGTCACCGAATAGGTCAAATTTCTTCAATACAGCCGCCCCGTGGTGGCGCACGCTCGTTGGATGAGTCAGCCGTCAGGACGCTCGGACAGTCGTGATTTCCGGGCGGGGACCGTCCGGTATCAGGTCACAGACGTCGACCGGGCCGTCACGTTCTATACCGACCTGCTGGGCTTTCGTCTGGTGCAGCAGCGGGGGCCCGTCGCAATCGTCGCCAACGACCCACTGAGACTGTTGCTCAGCGGACCCGGCAGCTCGGGTTCACGCCCGCTGCCCGACGGCCGGGCGCAGGTCCCAGGTGGCTCGAACCGCCTCGTGCTCGAAGTGTCTGACCTGGAGCTGCGAATCGCCACGCTGCAGGAGCGCGGGGCGATGTTCCGCAACACGCTCGAGGTGGGTCCCGGAGGCAAGCAGATACAGGTCGAGGACCCCGACGGAAACCCGATCGAGCTGTTTCAGCCCGCCGCATCGGCGTGAGGAAGGCCGGGCACTGCCGGTGAGGCCTGCACCGGCGGGGCGGGCACCGGCGGCTCCTGTGGCGGCCACGCCCCGAGGTCGTCGCGGGCGGTCGACACCGCGATCAGGGTGTAGACCAGTGCGGCGGTCGCCGCGGGAAACAGGAACGTCATCGCGATCAGAAGCGGCGAGTGCCCGAAGAAGACCGGCGGCGCCTCGACCACGTAATGCACGCGGTGCTCGGGCGACACCGGGGCCGCGGCGACGTCGATCGACCCGTAACGCCAGTGCGCGATCAACGCGCCCACACCCGCCGCCGCGCCCGCGGCGGCCGCGGCTCCGATGGTCAGGGCAGTTACCAGCACGGGCCCGCGATGCGCGCGCCACTGCCACACCAGCACCGCACCGACCACAGCCAGCACGCATGTCATGCCCACGACCATGAACGCCGCGACGAAGAGGTGGTCGGCGTCGTTGCCAAGGTACGCGCGGATGCGGTCGCCGCTCTCGGTCAACGCGACCACGCCGTGCGCCGGCGGAGCAACCCACGCCCACAGCGCCCCGACCAGCACGCCGGCACTCGCCAGTCCAGCTGCCACGACGAGCGCGGCGCGACGACGTGAAACCCGCGGCGCGACAATGTCATTCATCGCTTCTCAAGATCCTTCGAGTCCGTGACACCGTGGCGCGAGCACTTGGCCGACCAGCCGTCGGGGCGCACCTGCACGATCATCCGGCGGCCGCAGTCACCGCAGAACCGCGGCGGCTCCAGTCCCAGCCGCGCCGCCGTTGGCATCGCGGTGCCGTCGGGCTCTCCGGTGTAGACGTTGAACGCCATACCTACGGTTCTACAGGCTGGCGTTGAGGGCCTTGATGGGCATCTGCAGCTCGTCGAGCAGTTCCAGATCCGTCTCGGCCGGCCGGCCCAGCGTGGTCAGGTAGTTGCCGACGATCACCGCATTGATGCCACCGAGGATGCCCTTCTTGGCGCCCAGGTCGCCGAGGGTGATCTCGCGACCGCCCGCGAACCGCAGCATCGTCCGCGGCAGCGCCAACCGGAACGCGGCGACAGCCTTGAGCGCCTCCGCGGCGGGCAGCACCTCGAGGTCACCGAATGGGGTCCCCGGGCGGGGGTTGAGGAAGTTCAGCGGCACTTCATGCGGGTCGAGTTCGGCGAGGTTCGCCGCGAATTCGGCACGCTGCTCGAGCGTCTCCCCCATGCCGAGGATGCCGCCGCAGCACACCTCCATGCCGGCCTCGCGGACCATCTGCAAGGTGTCCCAGCGCTCCTCCCAGGAGTGTGTGGTGACGACGTTGGTGAAGAACGATCGCGCGGTCTCGAGGTTGTGGTTGTAGCGGTGCACGCCCATCGCCGAGAGCTGGTCGACCTGCTCGGCGGTCAGCATGCCCAGCGAGCAGGCGATCTGGATGTCCACCTCATTGCGGATCGCCTCGATGCCCGCGGCCACCTGGGCGAGCAGCCGCTCGTCGGGTCCGCGGACGGCGGCGACGATGCAGAACTCCGTTGCGCCGGTCTTCGCGGTCTGCTTGGCGGCTTCGACCAGGCTCGGGACGTCCAGCCACGCGCTGCGCACGGGAGATGCGAAAAGCCCTGACTGAGAACAGAAATGGCAATCCTCCGGGCAGCCGCCGGTCTTCAGGCTGATGATGCCCTCGACCTCGACATCCGGGCCGCACCACTTCATGCGCACCTCGTGCGCCAGTTCGAGGAGGTCGTCGAGGCGGTCGTCCGGCAGCTGCAGCACCTGCAGCGTCTGGTCCTGCTTCAGACCCTCGCCGCGCTCGAGCACCTGCTCGCGTGCCACCGCCAGAATGTCGCTCACCCGTTACTCCTCACGTACTGAACACGTCGGCCGGGCCGACACTTGAACGGTGTTCAGGTTAGGGTACGGGCGTGCAGCTCCACAAACGCGACGTCGTCGACGCGGCGACGGCACTGTTGGACACCTACGGCATGGCCGACCTGACCATGCGCCGGCTGGCCCGCGAGCTGGCCGTCTCCCCCGGCGCGCTGTACTGGCACTTCGCCAACAAGCAACAGCTGCTGGGCGCCGTCGCCGACCGCATCCTGATATCTGCCGGCGACGTCGCAGGCGACTGGCGCGAGCGCATCGGTGGCATCTGTGTGCAGCTGCGCGACGCTCTGCTGTCGCACACCGACGGCGCGGAGCTGGTATCGGCGAGCTTCGCGGCAGGGCAGTCGCAGGCCATGACACAGATCCTGGCCCGGCTGACCAATGCGGCCGCCGAAGCGGGAGTGGACGCCGCACACGCTGAGCTGGCGGCACGCACCGTCCTCTACTACGTGCTCGGATTCACCGCAGACGAGCAGTCGCGTCTGCAATGGGACGCTGCAGGCGCCCAACTGCCCGAAGCGCAGTCGGTGCTCGCCGACGACCCCTCGGCGAGGTTCGCATTCGGGCTGGGGCTGCTCGTCGACGGCATCCGCGCCAAGATCCGCGTTCTGCAGAGGGAGTTCGACTAGACGGCCACATTTGGCAGCGTTCACTGTCGGACCTCGGGCGTAACGTCGCCGCCGTGATCACCGTCGACGACGTGCGGCCCATCGCCCTGTCGTTGCCCCGGTCCTACGAGGCCGTTGTCCGCGACGAGATCAGGTTTCGGGCGGGACGGCTCGTCTACCTCGCGTTCTCACGCGACGAGACCGTGATGGGCTTCGCCTTCCCGAAGGAGGAACGCGCCGCGCTGGTGGCCGCCGAGCCGGAGAAGTTCATGCTGCCGCGGCAATCCGAGATGCGATACAACTGGGTCGTGGTGCGGCTTGACGCCATCGAGTTGGACGAACTTCGCGAGTTCATCATGGACGCGTGGCGGATGTGCGTGCCGAAAAGCGTGGCCGCGACGATCAGCTGATCGGATATTCGATCTTCGCGTCTCCGTCCCAGTGCCGCAGCCCGACTGCGCTGCCTTGGATGTCACGCGCCACCGACTTCACGGTGAGAGCGGTTGGCAACTGGTCGGGCGAGACGCGTCGCGCCAACGTCACATGAGGCGTCCACTGACCCGGATTCGCGTGCGGCAGAGTCCCTTTCGGCATATGCGGCAGGCACGATTCGTGGACGTCGGCGTGCAGCGCCATGAGGTCGGCCGAGGGCACGAGCAGCCGCACCAGGATGAAGGCGCGTCCGCCGAAGAGCATCGGGGCCCCGACCGTGCAGACAAGGGGAAGCCGCTTCAACACCGGTCGCAGCGCCACGTTGACTGCGTCGTCCATTTCCTCGGCCACGATCAGCGTCACGTGCGGACGGTTACTCGGCGAGGTGTGCGCGGCCTTGCTCCGGATCCCGGCTTCGGTGAGGTCGTCCCAACTCTGGCGCACGGCCGCCTCGATGTGCGGGTCGAAGAGCAGCTCGATGCTGTGCACCATCCCTAGACCAGGCCCTTGACCCACTTCGGATCGAACGCTGACGCGCTCATCGACTCGAACTCGGCCGGGGTGAACGCGCCTGCGCCCCATGGCAGGACCGCACGCAGCGGAGCCAGTCTCCCCAGCGTCTCGCGGTTGCCCTCCTCGGCCGGTCCTGGCGCGCTCGGCCATGCGCCGATCACCAAACCGGCGCACGGAATATTCTGCGAGGCAAGCGCTTCCAACGTTAGTGCGGTGTGATTCAGCGTGCCAAGACCAGGGGCGACAACGACGAGCACGCTCGCGCCCAGCTCGGCCGCGACGTCGCGCAGCGTCGACCCGTCGGCGCCGAGCTCGACCAGAAGGCCACCGGCCCCCTCGACGAGCGTGAGCGCCGCCTCCGCCGCCCGCACCGATGCCACCAGCTCAGCGCGCGACGGCAAGGCCATGCCCGCGCGGTGGGCGGCGGCCACCGGTGCCAACGGCTCGGGGTAGCGCCAACCGCCGTGAAGACCGGTCACCTTCGACAACCGGCCGATGTCGGCGAGGTCGTCATCCCGGGGGCTGCCCGTTTGCACCGGTTTGCACGCCGCGACGTCGATGCCCGCCAGCCGCGCATGACAGGCCAACGCGGCGGTGGCCACCGTCTTTCCGACGCCGGTGTCGGTTCCTGTGACGACGAGGACGGTCACGCGCCTGCCGACAACACGTCCGCGAACACTTCCTCAGCCAGGCGCAGTTCGTCGTCGGTCAGCGATGCCCTGGCCGTCAACCGCAGCCGAGACGTCCCGGCGGGGACCGTCGGCGGCCGGAAGCAGCCGACCCGCAGGCCCCGCTCCAGACAGGCCACGGCGGCGGCCAGCGCCACCTCCGGCTCACCCAGGATCACCGACACCACCGCCGAGTCGGGCCGCTCGGCCACCCCGCACATCGAGGCCAGCGCTCCGGCGTGGCGCAGCACCGACTGCGCGCGCCACGGCTCGGCGATCAGCACGTCCAGCGCCGCCCACGCCGCGCCGACGGCGGCAGGAGCTAGACCGGTATCGAAGATGAACGGCCGCGCGGAGTCGATGAGGTGATCGCGCACCGCAGCCGAGCCGAGCACCACGCCGCCCTGGCTGCCCAACGCTTTGGACAGCGTCGTGGTCATCACGACGTCGGAGGCCCCCGCAAGGCCCACCTCGTGCAGCAGTCCGCGTCCGCCGCGTCCCCGGACGCCGAGACCGTGCGCCTCGTCGACGATCAACAGCGCGCCGTGGCTCCGGCACACCTCGTGCAGGTCGCGCAGCGGCGCCAGCACGCCGTCAGCCGAGAACACCGAATCGGTCACCACGATGGCGCGGTCCTCGTCGCGGGCCGCCAGCGCCGCGTCGACCGCGGCGATGTCGCGGTGCGGCGTCACCACCACGCGGGCCCGCGACAACCGGCAGGCGTCGACCAGGGAGGCGTGCGTCAGCGCGTCCGACACGAGCAGGGACCCAGCGCCCGACAACGAGACCACCGCGCCCAGATTCGCGGTGTAGCCCGAGGAGAACACCAGCGCCGACTCGGCGCCGACGAAGTCGGCCAACGCCCGCTCGAAACCCTCGTGCAGTTCGGTGTTGCCGGTCACCAGGCGCGATCCGGTCGAGCCTGCGCCCCAGGTGCGCAACGCCTCGACACCACCGTCGATCACCTTCGGATGCGTAGACAGGCCGAGGTAGTCGTTGGATGCGAGGTCGAGTTCGGCGCCGACCGGGGGCCGCGCTCGCAGCGACCGGCGCAGTCCGGCGGCCCGCCGCTGCTGCTCGACCTCTGCGAGCCACGCCAGCGGCGACAGACCTGCGCGCGTCACCGGTGCCTCCCTAGCGGCCGAGCCGACAATTGAACACCGTTCAGGTTAATGCACGCGCCACCGCGACCATCGCCGAGGTGATCCGGCCGATCTCGTCCGGTGTGCAGATGTACGGCGGCATCACGTAGACGAGGTTTCGGAAGGGTCGCAGCCACACGCCGTGTTCCAGCGCCACCGGGGTGGCCACCCGAAGGTCAACCGGCCGGTCCATCTCGAGGACCCCGATGGCGCCGAGAACCCGGACGTCTGCGACCCCGGTCAGCGCAGCGGCAGGCGCGAGGCCCGCCCGCAGTCCGGACTCGATACCGCGCACCGTCGCACGCCAGTCCGCGCCGATCAGCAGTTCGACCGCGGCGACCCCCACCGCGCACGCCAGCGCGTTGGCCATGAATGTCGGGCCGTGCATCAGGGCGCCGGGCTCACGTGTGCTGATCGTGTGGGCGATCTCGCTCGTGCACAGCGTTGCGGCCAGAGTGATGTAGCCGCCGGTCAGAGCCTTGCCGACGCACATGATGTCGGGGCGGACGCCGGCGTGGTCGGCGGCGAACAGTTCGCCGGTGCGGCCGAATCCCGTGGCGATCTCGTCGAAGATCAGCAGCACGCCGTGCCGGGTGCAGATGTCACGCAGATCGGTGAGGTAGCGCGGATCGTGGAAACGCATTCCACCCGCGCCCTGCACCACCGGTTCGACGATCACCGCGGCGAGTTCGTCGGCGTGCTCGGCCAGTTGCGCTTCGAACGCCTCGCTGTAGGTCCGGTCGTAGTCCACGGGGACCTGCGGGGCGAATATCTGCTGGGCCAGCACGTCTTGCCACAGCCCGTGCATGCCGCCGTCGGGGTCGCACACGCTCATCGGCGTGAACGTGTCGCCGTGGTAGCCGCCGCGCCAGGTCATCAGCCGGTGCTTGCGCCCCCGGCCGAGGCTGCGCCAGTACTGCAGCGCCATCTTCGTCGCGACCTCGATCGACACCGAGCCCGAGTCGCTGAAGAACACGGTGTCGAGCCCATCGGGAGTGAGCTGCACCAGCAGCTGAGCCAGCCGCGTGGCGGGTTCGTGCGTCAACCCGCCGAACATGACGTGGTTCATCGTGGCGAGCTGGCCGGTGATCGCGGCGTCCAGGACCGGATGGCCGTGCCCGTGGATGGCCGTCCACCACGACGCCATCGCGTCGAGGACCTCGATGTCGTGACCCTCGTGGTGGAGCGTCAGCCGCGCGCCCCGCGCGCCCACCGCGACGAGCGGAGGAATCGCTTCCGCCCCGATCGTGCTGTAGGGGTGCCAGACGTGCGCGGCATCGATCGCGCTGATCTCGGCGGGCGTCAAACCAGGCACCTTCGGTAGATTATCCGTCGACCATGATGACCCTCGCCCCTGCCCGGCCGGCACCCGTCACGAAGCCGGGCATCACATCGCGCGCTCCGTCGGCCAAAGAGGGTGCGCGTGCGTCCGCGTTCTATCGGCACGATCTCGACGGTCTGCGCGGGATCGCGATTGCTCTGGTCGCGGTGTTCCACGTCTGGTTCGGTCGGGTCTCCGGCGGTGTCGACGTGTTCCTCGCCCTTTCGGGCTTCTTCTTCGGCGGCCGCCTGCTGCGCACGGCGATGACGCCGGGCGCCTCCCTGTGGCCTGTTCCCGAGGTCACCCGCTTGGTGCGCAGGCTTCTGCCTGTGCTGGTCGTGGTGCTCGCGGCGTCGGCAGTGCTGACCATCCTCGTCCAGCCGGAGACCCGCTGGGAGGCGTTCGCCGACCAGAGCCTGGCCAGCCTCGGCTACTTCCAGAACTGGGAACTGGCCAACACCGCGTCGGACTATCTGCGGGCCGGTGAAGCGGTCAGCCCGCTTCAGCACATCTGGTCGATGTCGGTGCAGGGGCAGTTCTATATCGCGTTTCTGGCTCTGATATTCCTGTCCGCCTTGCTGTTTCGCCGAGTGTTCAAGAAGCACATGCGCGTCGCGTTCGTGGTTCTGCTCAGCGCGCTGACCATCGCATCGTTCGTCTACGCGGTCGTCGCGCACAACGCCGACCAGGCCACTGCGTACTACAACAGCTTTGCGCGGGCGTGGGAACTGTTGCTGGGCGCGCTGGTCGGCGCTCTGGTGCCCTATGTTCGTTGGCCGATGTGGCTGCGCACCACGGCCGCGGTGATCTCACTGGCCGCGATTTTGGCCTGCGGCGCCCTGATCGACGGTGTCAAGGAGTTCCCCGGTCCGTGGGCCCTGGTTCCTGTCGGCGCGACAGTCCTGTTCATTCTCTCGGCCGCCAACCGGGTGGCCGACCCGCACTGCGACGGGCGGATTCCCGCGCCGAACCGTCTGCTGGCGACGGCGCCGTTCGTGTCACTGGGCGCCATGGCGTATTCGCTTTATCTGTGGCACTGGCCGCTGCTGATCTTCTGGCTGTCCTACAGCGGACACGCCCATGCGAATTTCGTCGAAGGCGTCTGCGTGCTGATGCTGTCCGGCGTGCTGGCGTGGCTGACCACGAAGCTCATCGAGAACCCGCTTCGGTACCGGTCGTCGACCGCGACGAAGTCCGCCGTTCCACTGCGCACGCGGCTGGGCAGGTCGACGGTGGTGCTCGGCTCGGTGGTCGCGCTGCTCGGAGTGGCGTTGACCGCGACATCGTTCACCTGGCGTGAGCACGTCGCCGTGGAACGTTCGACAGGCAAAGAGCTGCCGGGTCTTTCGATGACCGGCTATCCGGGCGCCCATGCGATTCTCGACCAGGCCAAGGTGCCGAAACTGCCTATGCGCCCGACGGTGCTCGAAGCACAGAACGATATTCCGCAGACCACCGAAGACGGCTGCATCAGCGACTTCGACAACGTGGGCGTCATCAACTGCACATACGGCGACAAGGCCGCGACCCGCACCATTGCACTGGCCGGCGGCTCGCACGCCGAGCATTGGATCACCGCATTGGATCTGCTCGGCCGGATGCACAGTTTCAAGGTCGTCACCTACCTCAAGATGGGCTGCCCGCTGACCACCGAGCAAGTGCCCCTGGTGATGGGCGACAACCGCCCGTACCCCAAGTGTCATGAGTGGAACCAGCGGGTGATGGCCAAGATCATCGCCGACCGCCCGGATTTCCTGTTCACCACCGCGACGCGACCGTGGAACATCAAGCCGGGCGATGTGATGCCCGGCTCCTACCTCGGCATCTGGCAGACGTTGTCCGACAACGGCATTCCGATCCTGGCGATGCGTGACACACCCTGGCTGGCACGCAGTGGCAAACCCTTCTTCGCCGCTGACTGCCTGGCCGACGGCGGCGACGCGATCTCCTGCGGGGTCAGGCGTTCCGACGTACTGTCGGCTCGCAATCCAACATTGGACTTCGTCACACAGTTCCCGATGCTCAAGCCGCTCGATATGAGCGATGCGGTGTGCCGCAAGGACATCTGTCGAGCGGTCGAGGGAAATGTCCTCCTGTACCACGACGCCCACCACATCTCGAAGACCTACATGCGCACGATGACCGAAGAACTCGGGCGCCAGATTGGCGCCGCCACCGGCTGGTGGGTTGACTGATGTCGTCGGCAGAGCCGGCCTCGGTACGCACCGTTTGGCCGGGAACGAGCTATCCCCTTGGCGCGACTTATGACGGCGTGGGTACCAACTTCTCGCTGTTCTCTGAGGCCGCCGAGCGGGTGGAGCTGTGCCTGATCGGTAAGGACGGCCGCGAGGAGCGCGTCAACCTCGACGAGGTCGACGGCTACGTCTGGCACTCCTACCTGCCTGGTGTCACACCCGGCCAACGTTACGGCTACCGGGTCCACGGGCCGTGGGATCCGGCGGCCGGGCATCGCTGCGATCCGAGCAAGCTGCTGCTCGACCCGTACGGAAAGTCCTTCCACGGCGAGTTCGACTTCAGCCAGGCGCTGTTCTCCTACGACCTGGCCGCCGACGACCCAGCGTCCGGAGGCACTCCGCCACGCGTCGACTCGCTGGGCCACACCATGACCAGCGTCGTGATCAACCCGTTTTTCCAATGGGCGTCCGACCGCGCGCCGCGCACGCCGTACCACGAGACCGTCATCTACGAGGCGCACGTCAAGGGCATGACGCAGACCCACCCGGGCATCCCCGCGGAACTGCGCGGCACCTATGCCGGGCTCGGTCACCCCGCGATCATCGACCACCTCAAGTCGCTGAACGTGACGGCGATCGAACTCATGCCGGTGCACCAGTTTCTGCATGACCACCGGCTCGTCGACCTCGGCCTGACAAATTACTGGGGCTACAACACGTTCGGCTTCTTCGCACCGCACTATCAATATGCGGCGAACAAGCATGCGGGCGGCGCGGTCGCGGAGTTCAAGACCATGGTGCGGTCGTTCCACGAGGCGGAAATCGAGGTCATCCTCGACGTGGTCTACAACCACACCGCCGAAGGCAACCATCTCGGTCCGACCCTGAACTTCCGCGGAATCGACAACGCGGCGTACTACCGGCTACTCGACGGCGATCTGCGGTTCTACAAGGATTTCACCGGGACCGGGAACAGCCTCAACGCACGTCACCCCCACACGCTCCAGCTGATCATGGACTCGCTGCGGTACTGGGTCCTGGAGATGCACGTCGACGGGTTCCGGTTCGACCTGGCGGCCACGCTGGCCCGTGAGTTCTACGACGTCGACCGATTGAGTGCGTTCTTCGATCTGGTGCAGCAGGACCCCGTCGTCAGTCAGGTCAAGCTGATCGCCGAGCCGTGGGACATCGGCGAAGGCGGCTATCAGGTCGGCAACTTTCCAGGTTTGTGGACCGAATGGAACGGGAAGTATCGCGACACTGTGCGTGATTACTGGCGGGGCGAGCCCGCAACCCTCGGCGAATTCGCCTCCCGGCTGACCGGTTCCTCGGACCTCTACGAGGCCACCGGTCGCCGGCCCAGCGCGAGCATCAACTTCGTCACCTGCCACGACGGCTTCCCGCTCGCGGATCTGGTCTCCTACAACGAGAAGCACAACGAAGCCAACGGTGAGGAGAACCGCGACGGCGAGAGCCACAACAGGTCGTGGAACTGTGGAGTCGAAGGCCCCACCGACGATCCCGACATTCTCGCGCTGCGCGGTAAGCAGATGCGCAACATCATGGGCACTCTGATGGTGTCCCAGGGCACGCCGATGATCTCGCACGGCGACGA
Source organism: Mycobacterium deserti (assembly GCF_025345615.1). Classification (GTDB taxonomy): domain Bacteria; phylum Actinomycetota; class Actinomycetes; order Mycobacteriales; family Mycobacteriaceae; genus Mycobacterium; species Mycobacterium deserti. The sequence goes on along the minus strand of NZ_JAODWD010000003.1, from coordinate 881,361 downwards.
GATCGGGCGCACGCAGCGGGGGAACAACAACGTCTACTGTCAGGACTCCGAGATCTCCTGGATGGACTGGTCGTTGTGCGAGAAGAACGCCGACCTCTTGGAATTCACCCGCAAGGCCGTGCAACTGCGCACGGATCATCCGGTCTTTCGCAGGCGACGGTTCTTCGAGGGCAAGCCGATCCGCACCGGCGACCAGGTCCGCGACATCGCCTGGCTGACGCCCGCGGGCCAGGAGATGACGCTCGAGGATTGGGGTACCGGCCTTGGCAAGTGCGTCGCGGTATTCCTCAACGGCGAGGCCATCTCCGCACCCAATGAACGAGGCGAACGCGTGGTCGACGACTCCTTTTTGCTGTGCTTCAACGCCTATGACCAGGTGCAGGACTTCGTCGCTCCGATGGGCGGCTATGCCAAGCAGTGGACCGCGGCGTTGAACACCGCAGATCCCACCGGCGCCACCGATCTCGTGGTCCAGGCCGGCGAGAAGATATCGCTGCAGGCGCGGTCGTTGCTCGTTCTGCGTAAGACCGCGTAGCGCATGTCTTCTCCAGTGCTGTCGACGTACCGGCTGCAGATGCGCGGTGACAACTTCACCCTGGCCGATGCCGAAGATCTCGTTGATTACCTTGACACTCTTGGTGTTTCGCACCTCTACCTGTCACCGATCCTGACGGCCGCCGAGGGCTCGACGCACGGCTACGACGTCACCGACCCCACCTCGGTTTCGGCCGCACTTGGCGGACCCGAGGGACTCGCGAGCCTGGCCGCGGCGGCGAAGGCCAGGGGCATGGGACTGGTCGTCGACATCGTGCCCAACCACGTCGGTGTCGACGATCCGAAGCAGAACCCGTGGTGGTGGGACGTTCTGCAGAACGGCCGGACCTCGCCCTACGCAACCTATTTCGACATCGACTGGGATCTCGACCCCGACGGCCGGGTCGTGTTGCCTGTCCTGGGCGACGACGGGGATGACGCTCCCCCGAACTATCCCGAGGACCAGACCCATTACCGGCCCATCGGTTGGCGCAACGGGATCTGTGGCTATCGGCGCTTCTTCTCGATCACCTCGCTAGCGGGACTGCGCCAAGAGGACCGCGCGGTGTTCGACGCCACCCATGCCGAGGTGAAGCGGTGGTTCACGGAGGGACTCGTCGACGGTCTGCGCATCGACCATCCGGACGGATTGTCCGATCCCGCCGGGTACCTACGGTGGCTACGCGAACTCGTCGGTCCACAGGCCTGGATCGTGATCGAGAAGATCCTCGCCGTCGGCGAACCGCTGGATCCGACGCTGCCGGTCGCGGGCACCACCGGATACGACGCGCTGCGCGAAATCGGCGGCGTCTTCGTCGATCCCGCGGGCGAGGGACCTCTGACCAACCTGTTCGGCTCGACCGGGGCATCGTATCGGGCGATGCCCGACCTGGCGCGCCTACTGAAGGCCGAGGCCGTCACCGAAACGCTGCGCAGCGAGCTGGGCCGCCTGCACCGGACGATCACGGCCGCCACCGGCGCCGATCATCCGGAGCTACCAGAGGCTCTCGCCACACTGATCAGCCATGTCGAGGTCTACCGGTCCGACTACCCGTCACTGTCGGCGGTGCTGCCCATGGCGCTGGCCGAAGCTGGAGCCGAGCGGCCGGAGTTGGCCAACCCGCTGGCGATCATCGCCACGGCATTGGCCGTGAGCACCGAAACCGCGGTTCGTCTGCAACAGCTGTGCGGCGCCGCGACGGCGAAATCCATGGAGGACTGCCTCTTCTACCGCGACGCGCGGCTCGTCTCCCTCAACGAAGTAGGCGGTGAGCCACAGCATTTCGGTGTCAGCGTCGCAGAGTTCCACCAGCGCGCTGCGGTCCGCGCCGAGATGTGGCCGCATGCGATGGTCACATTGTCCACCCACGACACCAAGCGCGGCGAGGATGTCCGCGCGCGGATCGGGGTGCTGTCGCAGGTGCCGTCTCTGTGGGCCGAGCTGGTCGGCAAATGGGCGCTGGCCGCACCGCCTCCGGATTCCGGCACCGGACTTTTCCTGTGGCAGAACATGTTCGGCGTGTGGCCGGTTGACGGCGAGATCACCGCCGAGTTGCGGGAACGGCTGCACGCCTACACCGAGAAGGCCATCAGAGAAGCCGCGGTCCGCACGACGTGGAACGATCCGGATGACGAGTTCGAGTCGGCCGTGCACGCGTGGCTCGACACCGTCCTCGACGGACCCGTGGCTGCCGAGATGACGTCGCTGGTCGCCAGGCTGGACCTGCACGCCCGCAGCGATGCGCTGGGCCAGAAGCTGATCGCACTGACGGCGCCCGGAATACCGGACGTGTACCAGGGCACGGAAATGTGGGAGGACAGCCTCGTCGATCCCGACAACCGGCGGCCCGTGGACTATGCCGCCAGGCGCGAAGCATTGAAGTCGTTGCGGCACCCCAAGATGCGGGTCGTATCCGCGGCACTGCAGCTGCGGCGCGACCGGCCTGAGAGTTTCACCGGAGGCGGCTACACGCCGGTGCTGGCGACCGGCCCCGCCGCCGAGCACGCGGTGGCCTTCCTGCGTGGCAGTGACGTGCTGACCGCGGTCAGCAGGCACACCGTGCTGCTCAGCGAGACCGGCTGGGGTGATACCGCGTTGCCGCTGCCCCCCGGTGTATGGACCGACCGTGTCAGCGGCAAGCAGCTGCGCGGCGAGGTCATGGCCGTCGAGTTGTTCGCCGACCTTCCCGTCGCGCTGCTGGAGCGCACCGATGGCTGAATTCAGCGTTTGGGCGCCGCGTCCGGAACGCGTGCGGCTTGATGTCGAAGGCACGCTGCACGACATGGTGCGCAGCGATGACGACTGGTGGCGCGCCGAGGTGGACGCGCGGCCCGACGCGCGGTACGGGTTCGTGCTCGACGATGACCCCAAGGTCCTGCCCGACCCGCGCTCTGCGCGTCAGCCCGACGGTGTGCACGAACGTTCGCAGCTGTGGCGACCCGATCCGGACGTGTGGTCCGACGCCGGATGGGCGGGCCGATCCATCGAGGGTGGGGTGATCTACGAGCTGCACATCGGGACGTTCACGCCGGACGGCACTCTCGACTCAGCGATCGAAAAGCTGGACTATCTGGTCGATCTCGGCGTAGACCTCGTCGAGCTCATGCCGGTCAACGCGTTCGGAGGGACGCACGGCTGGGGCTACGACGGCGTGCTGTGGTACGCGGTACACGAACCGTACGGCGGCCCTGACGCGTTGGTCCGGTTCGTCGACGCCTGCCACAGTCGCGGACTCGGGGTGCTGATCGACGCGGTGTTCAACCACCTCGGTCCGTCGGGCAATTACCTGCCGAAGTACGGGCCGTATCTGTCGACGGGCAGCAACCCGTGGGGCGAGTCGATCAACATCGCCGACGCCGACGCCGACGAGGTCCGTCGCTACATCATCGACTGTGCCCTGCGCTGGATGCGCGACTTCCACGCCGACGGCCTTCGGCTCGACGCGGTGCACGCCTTGGTCGATACGACAGCCATCCACATTCTCGAGGAGTTGTCCGCCGAAACCGATTCGCTGGCCCGAGAATTGGGAAGGCCGCTGTCGTTGGTCGCCGAGAGCGACCTCAACGACCCGCGGCTGATCACGCCCCGTGATCGAGGCGGGCTCGGGATGACGGCGCAGTGGGACGACGACATCCACCACGCGATCCACGCGGCGGTGTCCGGCGAGCGGCAGGGGTACTACGGCGACTTCGGCTCGCTGGAGTCCCTGGCGAGCACGCTGAAGAACGGTTACTTCCACGCAGGAACGTACTCGTCGTTCCGCCATCGTCGCCACGGCAGGCCGCTGGACACCTCCACCATTCCGGCGACCCGGCTCCTTGCCTACACCCTGACCCACGACCAGGTGGGAAACCGGGCGATCGGTGACCGTCCATCGCAGAACCTGACGTCGGGCCAGCTCGCTGTCAAAGCCGCCCTCGCTCTCGGCTCGCCCTATACCGCCATGCTATTCATGGGTGAGGAATGGGCGTCGTCGTCGCCGTTCCAGTTCTTCAGCAGCCACCCCGAACCCGAGCTGGCAAGGGCTACGGCGGAGGGTCGAAAGCGTGAGTTCGCCGAACACGGGTGGGACGCCGACGAAATCCCCGACCCGCAGGATCCGGCGACCTTCGAACGGTCGAAGCTGAACTGGGACGAGGTCGACGACGGCGACCACGGCCGGCTACGCCACATCTACCGCGAACTGATCGCGTTGCGGCACAACGAGGCCGATCTGGCCGATCCCTGGCTGGAACACCTGCAGGTCGACTACGACGAGCCGCAGCAGTGGATCGTCATGCGTCGCGGCGTGTTCGCCGTCGCATGCAACCTCGGCCCCGAATCGGTCGAGGTGCCGGTAACCGGCGAGGTCGTGCTGTCCTGGGGTGAGCCAAGCGTCGGAGCGAATTCGACGCGACTGGACGGTCACTCGTTCGCAATAATCCGCGCCACCGACTGAGCCCAGGCACGCACCGTCGTGCAGTAAGCCTCGGCGTGTTGCGCGTCGACGTCAGCGATCGTCAGCGGCCAACCGCCAGTCAGGGCGAGCGGGGGCGCCACGCCACGCCGCGTGACGCGCTGCGCACCGTCGGTCCACGCACGAAGCCGGTGTTTCTCGGTCTCACCGGGCGGCCGGTCAAGGTGCTCCAACACGAAATCTGCCATGTGAGAAGCCATCTCGTCGGTGTATGCGTTGTGCTGGAGCATGTAAGCACCGACGGTCAGATGGTGCACGATTCCGAAGCCGGGATCGGTGAAGTCGCGGACGAGGCACTCGTGGAAGGTGGCCTCGCAGTCATCGACCCCGCAGTGCGGACACTCGTTCATGGCGCCTAGAGCAGGTAGCGATACGCCGGTGAGCCGGGTTCGAGTTCCTCGACATGAATGTCGGACGCGTGCATTCGTTCGAGCAGGCCCTCCAGGTCCGCCGCCGAGCTCAGCTCGATCCCTACCAGCGCCTCACCGGTTTCTCGGTTGTTGCGCTTGACGTACTCGAACAACGTGATGTCATCGCCGGGGCCGAGCACGGTGTCGAGGAACCGCCGCAGCGCACCTGGCTCCTGCGGGAAGTCGACCAGGAAGTAATGCTTGAGGCCCAGGTGCACCAGCGACCGCTCGAGCACCTCGTTGTAGCGCGAGACGTCGTTGTTGCCGCCCGAGATCACGCAAACCACAGTCGAACCCGGCGCCACACCGGCTTCCATCAGCGCCGCCACCGACAACGCGCCCGCCGGCTCGGCGATGATGCCGTCGTTCTGGTACAGGTCGAGCATCGCAGTGCACACGGCGCCCTCGTCGACCGTGGTGATGGACACCATGTCGCCCGCGGCCGCCAGCGCGGCATACGGCAGGGCGCCTGCCCGGTTCACCGCGGCACCGTCGACGAACTGGTCGACCTCGCTCAACGTCACCGGTTGGCCCGCGGCCAGCGCGGCCATCATGGCCGCCGCGCCCGCCGGTTCGACGCCCAGCACCGAGGTGTTGGTCGTCCGCTCGGCCAGGTAAGTCGTGATGCCCGCGATGCAGCCACCGCCGCCGACGGGAACGATCACCAGATCCGGTTCACGGTCGAGCTGGTCGAGGACCTCGGCGGCGATCGTGCCCTGACCGGCCATCGTGCGCAGGTCGTCATACGGCGGAACCAGGGTGGCACCGGTACGCGCGACGTCCGCGAGTGCCGCGGCCGCCGCATCGTCGTAGGTCCTGCCTCCGACGATCAGCTCGATGAACTCCCGACCGTGATAGCGAATCCGGTCGCGCTTCTGCTTCGGGGTCTTTGCAGGCACGTAGACCCGTCCGCGGATACCCATGGATCGGCACGCCATCGCGAAGCCCTGGGCGTGGTTACCGGCCGAGGAGCACACGACACCGGCCGCCAGCTCGTCGGCGGACAATTGCATGAGCAGGTTGTGGGCGCCGCGAAGCTTGTAGGACCGCACGGCCTGGAGGTCCTCGCGCTTCAGGTAAACCGTCGCGCCGGTCGCCTCGGATAGCCGTTCACTGAACTGCAGCGGGCTGCGCGCCACCACGCCGGAAATTCGCTGAGCGGCCTCATCGATGTCAGCCGCGGACAGCGGCGACCGTCGAGGGGTCTGACTCAGTTCAGCGGACACCGCACAATGGTGCCACCAACCTGCGGTTTTCAGGTAATCGGGGTCAGCACGAAGACCGGAATCTGGCGGTCCGTCTTCGTCTGATAATCCGCGTAGTCGGGCCAGGCCTGCACCGCGCGATCCCACCAGATGGCCTTCTCTTCGTCGAAGACCTCACGCGCTTCGTACTCCTTGGTCACGGGACCGTCCTGCAACTCGACGCGAGGATGCGCTTTGACGTTGTAGTACCAAACCGGGTTTTTGGGGGCACCGCCGAGTGAAGCCACGACGGCGTACTGCCCCTCGTGTTCGACGCGCATCAAAGGGGTTTTGCGGACTTTGCCGGTCTTGGCGCCGATCGTCGTCAGCAGGATGAGGGGTTTGCCCTTCATGTCGATGCCGTCGGTGGTGCCGGTCTTGAGGATCTTGTCGGCGTGCTCGCGAACCCAGTCCGACGGGCTCGGCTCGTACGGTCCGGAAAGTGGCATGTGACCAGCTTAAACCCGTTGTGAAAAAGATTACCCTCAGACAGTGTTTCGGTTGCCCGAATCCTCGGTTACGAGCTATCGTTGACTACATGACCACGGCAGGGAACTTCCGCACGACGGCGGCGCGGGTGGCGTGCGACGTCAGCATCGCGGGGGTGCCGTGGCCGGCGTACAAGGTCATCGCGTTGGTCCTGGGCGCTGTGGTGGCGCTGGTGGTCGGCGTGGCGACCGCGACGGCGGCGCAGGCGGTGCTGGCCGGCGCCGCGATCGGGACGCTGACGTGGGTCGCGTTGAGCGCCTACTGTTCCACCTGTCGCTAGTTCTCGATCAACCTGCGCAGCGTCGACAGGTCGGCGGCCACTGCGTGCGCGTCGGCGTCGAAGTCCGCATCTGACATCTCCGGCCGTCGGCGCACGGTGAAGACGACCTCGCACCGAGGTTCACCGACGCCGCCGGGCACCACCCGCAACGGGTTGTAGACCGCCTCCCCCGACGGCAGGCGCACCACGTGGTCCAGTACACCGAACTGGTTCGGCGGCGAGAACTCGACGGTCACCTGGCCCATCGGCGAGTCGGCCACCCACCCGTCCGCGGTCTGGCGCAGTCCTCCGGCGGCCAGTCCGGCGGCCCACCGCGGCCAGGTCTGCGGATCGGCGGCGAACTCGTAGACGGCCTCTGGTGCGGCCTCGATCCATACGCTGATGTGACGGGATTCCATTCCCCCATCGTGACGCAGAAACCATCCCCACCGCCACGCTCGTGTTCACAAGGGCGGTCAGCATTTTGGGCAAGCCGTGCGACGATATGCCGGTGACGCGGCTGCTGACCCTGCTCGGGATCAACGGTGTTCCCGCGGCAGGGTGGTTTCTCGAGCACTGGTCGGCCGGTACGACGCTGGCGGTGTACTGGTTCGAGAACGTGGCTGCGACGCTGTGCATCGCCGTGCTGATCGTCGCTCACCGGCGAGTAACGCCACGGCGCGGGCACTTTCGCTATCAGGCAGCCGACAACAAGGCTTCGAAGGCATCGTCATTCCTGAGCGGATACCTGACCGTGAGCCTCGCCTTTTGCGGGGCACACGGGGTGTTTCTGGGGGCGATCCTCTTTCTGCTCAACCACAATGGCGAGGGAGCGATCGCCGCGGTCAACTGGCGCAGCGTCGCGATCGGCTGCACCATCGTCCTGGTATTGCTCATCGTCGATCTCGCCGTCGACTTGATCCGCGTGCGCAGTTATTCATTCTTGCGCGTCGAGCAGTCGGCGTACCGGGGCCTGGGTCGTGTGGTGGTCGTCCACCTCACGATTGTCTTCGGACTGTTTCTTGCAGCGATCACCGGTGCGCCCAACGCGCTGTTCGGGTTGTTCATCGTGCTCAAGACGCTGTATGCGTTGAGCACTGTTCTGCCGCAGTGGGAACCGGCCCACCCACCACAATGGCTCAGCCGCTTGATGAACCGGATGCCCAACGTGCACCCCGGGGAACGATTCGAGGATTTCTGGACCAAGGACCGGGCCGCTGAAGCGCGGCGTCGCGAGCGCAACGAGGAACCGTGGACCGCGCGACGCTGAAAAGTTAGATGGGTGCGGGTTTGTTGCGTTCGGCGACGGGTGCGGTCGCGCGGCACAGCGTGCGGAACAGGCGGCTGCCCGGATGCGTGTCGTAGGTCGGCAAGTAGCAAACGACAAATACTAGGGTTAAACCCTAGTTCCTCTCGCCAAACCAGCATCTACTCTCCTGCGCAGGGTCGGTGAAAGAGGAGTGATTTTGACATGTTGCGACGCATCGCAGGACCGGTAGCGGCGGCACTGATGTCGGGCGGGATGGCTCTTGCCGCGTGCGGATTAAGCGCCGGAATCGCCCAAGCAGAACCCCTGTATCGATCGGAACCCACCTACGGCACGTGGTGTCCGGGCCAGCGAGTCCCCGGAGGATTCACAGAGGTGAACTGGGACTGGACAGTCTGCCATCAATTCATGACAGTGCCTCGTTACTATCCCGACGGCCGGCCAATGACGATCAAGGGACTGACCACTCGAGATTCCGTCAAGAGCGACTGGTACCCAGTCGCAGGCGAGTGGGACCCCCCTGTGAATTGCGAGGTGCTGGTGCCGGGCCGTAACGATCCGCGATGTGCTCTTGGGTAGTCAGCGGTAGCCGTCAAATCTGCAACGGAACTCAGTTCGGCCCGCCCCAGCCGTCGGGATGACTGTCAACCGGTTGCCCCATCAGAACGTATTAAGCAAGTGGTGGCAGCGATTTGGCTCAGAACGCCAGTGTTCGACGCACAGGGAGCCGGACCGGCCTGATGATTGTCGCGACCGACAGATAGTTACGTCAGAAGGGGTGAGCCGATTTGCTGAGGTTCGCGAAACTGTTGCTCAATCACTGCACTCCTGTGTCCCTACAAAACGATGAGATCGGTATGAGGAAAGGAAACAAATGATCACCACCCACACCATGAGACGAGGAATCGTCGGGTGCACAACAGGTTTGTTGATCTCTGGCGGGCTTGGACTCGCCAGTTTGGGAGCTGGCGTGGCACAGGCAGAGCTGTCGCCTATGCCTCAAGGTGGGCCTCCAGGTTGCGTTGACATGGACGGAACGGGATGCGCAGCCGCTCCTGCGCCAGCCCTACCACCTCCCGGCGCGGTGCCTCCCCCTCCGCCTCCGGCCGCGCCCGCGGCCGCGGCACCTCCACCTCCGTCTGACACCGCGGCGCGTGAAAGGGAAGCTTGCGCGAGAAACCCTGTTTCATGCCATTTCTTTGGCCCATATGGACCGGGCGGCGCGTCCTCATAGGAGGTATGAACAGTACGACCTTGACGTAGCCCATCGTCGGGCATGCCGAATCGTCCATGCAGACGAGACACCGTCCTGGTGGCGCTGATCCTGCCAACCTTCGGCCCACCCGGAAGGGCTGCAGTACGTGGTGACAGCGACTCGCTGCAAAGACTCTTCACTTCACTACTGCATGCGCGCCTACGTCGGCGACAGTCCGCGGGGGACGCAACGTCTGGGGCAGGGCGGCGCCGTGGTTACTAAGAATTTCCCAGCGCATGGCGCACACCCGTAGTCAACAATCAAGATCATCGACCACGGAGGGGTAATCATAATGACGCGACGCGGGATTGTTAGCGGCGCTGGTGTCGCCAGCAACCAGAACAGGCCGGGAACGAGAGGCATTTGATGACCGCCACTCATCGCCGCACCCGGCTGATCGCAGCGGCAGCCGTCGCGTTCGCCGCGCTCCTGGCCACATCTACGGCGGCGAGGGCAACGACACGCTATTAGGCGCGACGACTATCGCTCGGGCGAAGAGGGCAAAGATCGGCTCTACGGCGACGACGGCTCCGACGTCCTGAAGGGCTGGGAGAGATGGGATATCTGCGAAGGCGGCGAAGAAACAGACCGGTTCGAAGCGTTTCCTGGTAGTAGAGATTTTGGCGTTTCGGCCCAACTCGTTCGCCAGCAGGCGATCTCGAAACACACAACACTATGCTTGGCGTGCGATTTTAGCTTGGTGCGCCGTCAGGTTTACGAACCCCGGACCCGGTGATGAAGAGTTGCTGTGCCCGCCATGCCGGCTAGGCCTGATCGGCTGCACCTTCACCGCCGCGCCAGCCACCGCCGCGGCGATCACGGTGCGGGCGGCGATGCCTGCACCTTCGCCGCCGGCGCAGCCGGGTCTGCGCCCGGCTCGGGTTCGCCGTAAAGCCATGCGGCATAACTGCGGCACCGATAAGAAGCGACTGTCAGCCCGCGAACAATCCGTTCAGCTCGCCGAAAGGTGCCGCGGAGGCCAATCCCGCGAATGACCCCTGCTCGGCCACCTCGCGCGAGGCGGCGAGGAACGCACCCCATGCCACCCGCGACAGTGCAGATCCCAGACTCACACGCCGGACGCCGAGTTCGGCGAGGTCGTCCACTCGCAATCCGGTGTCGGATGCCGTCAGCACGTTGACCGGATACGGCCGGACCGCATCGACCAACGTCGCGATGTCGTCACGCGTCCGCAAGCCTGGTGCGTACAACACGTCGGCGCCTGCCTCGGCGAACGCCTGCAGCCGAGAGATGGCCTCGCGCAGAGGATCCGGTTGTCCGTACAGGAAGCACTCGGCGCGCGCGGTCAGCAGCACGTCGGCACCGGACCCGTCGATGGCCGCGCGGGCCGCGCGAATCCGTTCCACCGCGACGGACACAGGGAACAAGGGATCGCCCGGGCGGCCGGTGGCGTCTTCGATCGACAGGCCCGCGACGCCGGCATCCACACAGCGCGCGATGTTGGCCGCCAACCCGTCGAGATCGTCGGCGTAACCCGCCTGGAAGTCCGCGTTGACCGGTAGGTCGGTCGCCGCCACGATCTCGGCGATGTTGTCGAGGACGTCGTCAACGCCGAGCGCCGTCGGTGTGTCCGGCAACCCTCGGGCGAAGCATGCGCCCGCACTGGTGGTGGCCAGCGCCCGAAAACCCATTCCGGCCAACGCGACCGCCGTTCCCGCGTCCCACGGGTTCGGTATGACGAAGCAGCCCTGCTCGTGAAGTCGGCGGAACGTCATCAGCCCAGACAGCCGGGGCCCAGCAGTTCCTTCAGATCGCCCATCAGCGCCGAGGACGGCGTCACGCGCAGCGACGCATCCAACTCCAGCGTGGTGATGCGCTCACCGCTGATCAGTCGCAGATGGACCTGCGACGTGCCCGGGTGCCGGGCCAGCACCTGCTTGAGCGCGCTGACCTTATCGACGGTGCACTGCCGCGTCGGAAGGCTCACGGCAACAGGACGATTCACTTGGGCGCTCGAGAAGTCCGGCACCACAAGCTCATTGGCGATCAACGAAATCCGGTCGTCGCGAATAGCCACCTTCGCCCCGACCAGCACGACGGCGTCGTCGGCGATCTCGCCGCCGAAGGTAGAGTAGGTCTGCGGAAAGAACAGCACCTCGATGCCGCCGGTGAGATCCTCCAATTGCGCGGAGGCCCAAGGCAGACCGTTCTTGTTGACTCGCCGGTTCACCGACGCCAGGATGCCGCCGACCCGCACCTGGGTGTCATTCGGGACGTCGCCGTCGAGAATTGCGGGGATCTGGGTGTCGACCTGGGCAGACAACAGGTGCGCGATGCCGTTGAGCGGATGCCCCGATACGTACAGCCCGAGCATCTCGCGTTCCAATGCCAGCTTGTGCTTGTCGTCCCACTCCTCGTCGGGCACCTTGATGGTGAACACCGCATCGGTGGCGGTATCGGCGCCGCCGAACAGGTCGAACTGGCCCATCGCCTCGGCCTTCTTGGTGCCCAGCACCGAGTCGACTGCGTCGGTGTGCACGAGGAACAACCCCTTGCGCGGATGCCCGAGCGAGTCGAACGCGCCCGCTTTGATCAGCGACTCGGTGACCTTCTTGTTGCAGGCGCCGATGTCGATCTTGTTGAGGTAGTCCGAGAAGTCGACGTACTTGCCTTTATTGGTGCGCGCGTTGATCATTGACGCCACGACGTTGGCGCCGACGTTGCGCACCGCACCCAGGCCGTAGCGGATGTCCTCGCCGACCGAGGCGAAGTTCAGGCTCGACTCGTTGACGTCGGGCGGCAGCACCGTGATGCCGAGCCTGCGGCAGTCGGCGAGGTACACCGCCGCCTTGTCCTTGTCGTCGCCGACGGAGGTGAGCAGGCCCGCCATGTACTCGGCGGGATAGTTGGCTTTGAGGTAGGCCGTCCAGTACGACACCAGGCCGTAGCCCGCGGCGTGCGACTTGTTGAACGCGTAGTCGGCGAACGGGAGCACCGTGTCCCACAGCGCCTTGATCGCCGCCGCGGAGAACCCGTTGTTCTTCATGCCTTCCGAGAAGCCTTCGTACTCCTTGTCGAGTACCTCGCGCTTCTTCTTGCCCATCGCCTTTCGCAGAATGTCTGCTCGTGCCAGCGAGTAGCTGGCCACCTTCTGCGCGATGCGCATGATCTGCTCTTGGTAGACGATCAGGCCGTACGTTTCGGCGAGGATCTCCTCGAGAGGTTCGGCCAGTTCCGGGTGAATCGGTTTGATGGCCTGGCGGTTGTTCTTGCGGTCGGCGTAGTCGTTGTGGGCATTCATGCCCATCGGACCGGGCCGGTACAGCGCGATGACGGCGACGACGTCCTCGAAGCCGGTGGGCTGCATGCGGCGCAGCAGGTCGCGCATCGGTCCGCCGTCGAGCTGGAACACCCCCAACGTGTCGCCGCGACCGAGCAACTCGAAGGTGGCCTTGTCGTCGAGCGGCACCGCATCGAGGTCCAGGTCGATACCGCGGTTGGCTTTGATGTTCTCGATCGCGTCGCCGATGATCGTCAGGTTCCGCAGACCGAGGAAGTCCATCTTCAGCAGGCCGATGTCCTCGCACGACGGGTAGTCCCAGCCGGTGATGACGGCGCCGTCCTGCGGGCGCTTCCACAGCGGGATCGCATCGATCAGCGGCTCGCTGCTCATGATCACCGCGCAGGCGTGCACACCGGAGTTGCGGACCAGGCCCTCGAGGCCGCGTGCCGTCTCGTAGATGGTGCGCACGTCGGGATCGGTGTCGATCAGTCCGCGGACCTCTGCGGCCTCCTTGTACCGCTCATGCTGCGGATCGGTGATGCCCGACAGCGGAATGTCCTTGGCCATGATGGGCGGCGGCAGCGCTTTGGTGATCCGGTCCGCGATGGCGAACCCCGGCTGCCCATAATGCACACGGGCCGAATCCTTCAATGCGGCCTTGGTTTTGATGGTGCCGAAGGTGATGACCTGTGCGACGCGGTCGTGACCCCACTTGTTGGCCGCATAACGCAGCATCTCGCCCCGACGACGGTCGTCGAAGTCGATGTCGATGTCGGGCATCGACATCCGTTCGGGATTCAGGAAGCGCTCGAACAGCAGGCCGTAGGGAATGGGATCGATGTTCGTGATGCCCAGCGCATAGGCCACCAGGGAGCCCGCCGCCGAACCGCGCCCGGGACCCACTCTGATGTCGACCGAACGGGCGTAGTTGATGAGGTCGGCGACGATGAGGAAGTAGGACGGATAGCCCTTGTCGCAGATGACCTTGATTTCGTAGTCGGCCCGCTCCGTGTACTCGCTGGGCACCGCCGTGCCCGGAAACCGCCGCTGCAGGCCCGCCTCGACCTCATGCCGCAGCCACGACGCCGGATCGTGTCCCTCGGGCACCGGGAAGACCGGCATCCGGTCCTTCGGCGTCCAGACCTCGGCATAGGACTGCACACGTTCTGCGATCAACAGCGTGGAGTCGCACGCACCGGGTATCTGGTCGTCCCACAGGGTGCGCATCTCAGCGGCGGACTTGAGGTAGTAGCCGTCGCCGTCGAACTTGAACCGGTTGGGATCCGACAGGGTCTTGCCGGTCTGCACACACAGCAGCGCTTCATGGTTGTGCGCGGCTTCACGGGTCACGTAGTGGCAGTCATTCGTGGCCAGCGGCGGGATGTCGAGCTTTCGCCCGATCTCCAACAGGCCTTCGCGCACTCGGCGTTCGATGTCGAGGCCGTGGTCCATCAACTCGAGGAAGAAGTTGTCCGGTCCGAAGATCTCGCGCCATTTGGCCGCCGATTCGAGCGCCTCGCGCTCGTGGCCGAGCCGCAGCCGGGTCTGCACCTCACCCGACGGACATCCCGTGGTGGCGATGATGCCCGCCGCATGCTCGGCGATGAGTTCGGCGTCCATGCGCGCCCATTTGCCGAGCTGACCCTCGAACGACGCCAGCGACGACAGCTTGAACAGGTTGCGCAGCCCGGTCGCATTCTCGGCGACCATGGTCAGGTGGGTGTAGGAGCCGCTACCCGAGACATCGTCGCTCTTCTGCCCCGGATCGCCCCACAGAATCCGCTTCGTCTCGAACCGCGATGCCGGCGCAATGTAGGCCTCGACACCGATGATGGGCTTGATGCCGACCTCGGTGGCTGCGTTGTAGAACTCGCTGGCGCCGAACATGTTTCCGTGGTCGGTCATGCCGATGGCGGGCATCTCGAGCCGCTGCGCCTCGGCGAGCATCGGCTTGACCTTCGCGGCGCCGTCGAGCATCGAGTATTCGGTGTGGTTATGCAGGTGCACGAAGGACCGCGAAGACGAACCGCTCATAGGGTGGCCAGTCTATGGGCGCGCTCCGACACTTCTCGGCGTGTCGCACTGCGTGTCTTTTGCCTGTCCGCCCGCCGTCGCGGGAGAGGTCGGACGGGCCGGGAGAAATCGGACCTTTTCCTACATCCCGTCCGGCCCGCTTGCGCCCCCCGCCACTGCACCGAGCGGGTAACGGTCGTACTGCGTCGACTCCAGCAATCCGTGCGTGAAAAGCTTGTGGAGTTGCTTGGCTACTGCCATCACATCGTCGCGCCCGTGCACGAATCCGGCGAAGAATCCCATCCCCCAGAACATGGCGAACAACATGTTGACCACTGCGTCGCGCTCGATGTCGGCGGAGATCTCCCCGCGCCGGATCGCGTCGTCGACCATCCAGGCGTAGAACTCCGCGACCGCCCTTGTCGCCGGGGTGTTGCCGCCGCGAAGGCCGGGGTTGCGGTGCAGTTCCATGCGCGAGGTGATGATGAATCTCATGGTCGACCCGTCTTTGAGATCCGACCGCTGAGCGGCAGTCACGAACGCCGACAACTGTTTGAGCATGGTATTTTCCCGCTGCGCTATCGCGATGCAGTCGGAGACCATTGAGTAGGCCTCCTGCAGGAGGCATTCGTAAACCTGCTCTTTGGTGTTGAAGTAGTAGTGCATCGTCGGGCGGGAGAAGCCCGCGCGCTGTGCGATTGCCTGGAAGGTCGCCGCTTCGTACCCGCGTTCGATGATCACTTCGCGTGCCGCGCGCAGGATAGTCGCCCGCGTCTCAGCCGAATCCGACCCGACCGGACGGCCCCGTCCCCGACCAGGCTGCAAATCGCTCCCCACGAGCAAACGCTATGGCATTGCTGCTATGAGGTCAACCATGGGCTGAGCGCATACGCCGCAAAAGGTACTCGGCGACACTCGGGTGCGGGGCGAGGTCGATGGCCCGCCGGTAGGCGGCGACGGCTTCTTCGGTCCGCCCGGCGGCAGCAAGGAGATGCGCGCGCGTCGACCACGCCGGCTGGAACCGTTCGACGGCAGGGTCGGTGATCGCGCCGAGCGCCCGTAGTCCCGCCTCGGGCCCGTCGACTTCGCCGTGGACCGCGGCCGAGGCGACCGCCGCACCCAGCGACGGCGCCGTCCGCAGCAACGCCCGGTGCAATTTCTGCAGGGCGTGGCCGTCGACGCGACCGGTCACCGCTCTTGCACAATGCGCGGACTGGATCGCCGCCTCGTACTGGAATCGACCGGGCGCACCGAACTGATGTGCGCGGCGCAGCATCGTCTCACCACGTTCGATCAGCGCGCGGTCCCAGCGTGCGGGGTCCTGTTCGCCGAGTGGGACGAACGCTCCGTCGGCCGATCGCCTCGCGGGCCGCCGCGACTCGGACAGGCACATCAGCGCGGCGAGGCCGAGGGCCTCCGGTTCATCGGGCAGGAGTTCGGCCACCACGAGCGACAGGTGCATGGCCTCGGCCGACAGCGAATCGATCGGCGCCTCGGATGCCTGCCAGTCGATCGCGTACGCGCCGTAAACGGCTTCCAGCACAGCGGGCAGGCGCTCCGCGAGGTTCGCGCGTTCGGGCAGGACGAACGGGATCCCGGCAGTACGAATGCGCCTCTTGGCCCGCACCAGCCGCTGCGCCATGGTCGCCCGCTGCACCATGAACGCGTCGGCGATCGCGGCCGCTTCGACACCCAGCACCGTCTGCAGCATCAGCGGTGTGCGGACGTTCTCGGCGATTGCGGGATGCGCGCAGACCAACATGAGCTCCAGTCGCCGATCCGGAATGGGTGACGTGTCGTCGTCCAAAGCCACCGGGGCGTGCTGGGTTTCGTCGAGTGGGCCGGTGAGCCGGTGGGCCGACGACTTCCACAGGTCACGCAGCCGGTTGCGGGCGACCGTGAGAATCCAGCCCTCGGGATTGGCGGGTATCCCCTCGTCGGGCCACCTGGCCAGCGCGCGTTCGATCGCGTCGGCCAAGGCGTCCTCGGCGGCGGTGATGTCGCGTGTCGGCGCCGCCAGCACGGCGAGGAGCCGACCGTAGGACGTGCGAGTCAGGTCGGCCACTCGCTGCCGGACGATTACGGCTTGTACCATCCGCGGTCGACCGCGTATGTCGTTGCAACCGGGCGTATTTCGACCGAGCCCCAGCCGTTGGCCGGATTCCGGTGCGCCCATTTCAACGCCTCGTCGAGGTCGTCGACGTCGATCACGAAGATGCCGCCCAGCTTCTCCTTGGTGTCGGCGAACGGACCGTCCTGCACCTCCGGAGCGCCGTTGCGGGCGGTCACCGTGGTGGTGGCGACCACGGATTCGAGCACCTCGGTGTCGACGAGCACTCCGGCAGCTGACAGATCGTCGGCGTAGGCCTTGAAGGCCTCCATCGCGGGAGCCATGTCCTCTTCGGTCAGGCCGACCTCGGAGCCTTCCTGGTAGTGCATCAACAAGCAGTACCGCATGTTCTGCGCCCTTTCTGACGTGGTGTCAAACGCTCATCGCACGAGCGCTTCTCACCGGTATGACGATTCGAGCGAGGCTCGATCGACACGGCCCCGAAAAAACGCGTCGACGGTGAAGACCGCCAGCGCCAGCCAGATCAGGCCGAACCCCAGCCATCGTGCCGGGGGCATCGGCTCATGCCCGACGACCACGCCCCACGTCAGCTGCATGGCGGGCGTCAGATAGAACAGCAGGCCCATCGTGACCATCGGCAGCCGTTGCGCGGCCGCGGCGAAGCACAGCAGCGGCAACGCCGTCAACGCGCCGGACAGGACCATCAGCGCGACGTGGCCACCACCGTGGTGGGCGAACGTGGCGTCGCCGGCGACCTGGAGCACCACGAGGTACGCGAGCGCCAACGGAGTCGCGATCGCGGCTTCGACACCGACGCTGACCCGCGGATCGACGGGCACCACCTTCTTGACCGCGCCGTACAGTCCGAACGACAACGCCAGGCCGAGGCCGATCACCGGCAGGGCCCCGACTTCCACGGTCAACACCACCACCGCACCGACCGCGATCACCAGAGCCACCCA
This sequence comes from Mycobacterium deserti, assembly GCF_025345615.1. Taxonomy (GTDB): domain Bacteria; phylum Actinomycetota; class Actinomycetes; order Mycobacteriales; family Mycobacteriaceae; genus Mycobacterium; species Mycobacterium deserti. The sequence goes on along the minus strand of NZ_JAODWD010000003.1, from coordinate 863,657 downwards.
CTGCGCGGCGTTGAGGCGCTCGCGAAACAGCACCAGCCCCAGGGCGACCGTCACCAACGGATTGATGAAGTAGCCGAGAGCGGCGTCCACCACGTGGCCGTTGTTGACCGCATAGATGTAAATGACCCAGTTCACCGAGATGAGGGCCGACGCCAACGTCAACAGCAGCCACGTTCGCCCGGTGATCGCGCGCAGATCGCCGAGTCGTCGCACGGCGGCGATCACCACCACCATCAGCAGGAAGCACCACACGATGCGGTGCGCCAAGATCTCAAGCGCGCTGGCGGGTTTCAGCAGCGGGAAGAATGCGGGGAACAGCCCCCACATCCCGTACGCGCCGACGCCGAACAGCAGCCCGGACCTGCGCGCGTCGTTCACAGGTCTTGGTGCCGCAACACGTCAAGGGCGTGTTGAAGATCGGAGGGATATGGGCTGGTGATCTCCACCCGCCTGCCGTCGGCCGGGTGCGCGAACGCCAGCGATCGCGCGTGCAGCCACTGACGTTCCAGGCCGAGCTTTTTGGCCAGCGTCGGGTCTGCGCCGTAGGTCAGATCACCACAACAGGGGTGATGCAGAGCGGCGAAGTGCACGCGAATCTGATGGGTGCGACCGGTTTCCAACTCGACGTCGAGAAGGCTCGCGGCCTGATGCGCCTCGAGAGTGTCGTAGTGGGTGACGCTGTGCCTGCCCTGCTCGGTCACCGCGAACTTCCAGTCGTTACCGCGGTGGCGCCCGATCGGCGCGTCGATGGTTCCGCTCGACGGGTCGGGGTGACCCTGCACCAGAGCGTGGTACTGCTTGTCGATGGTGCGCTGTTTGAACGCGCGCTTAAGCACCGTGTAGGCCCGTTCGGAGAGCGCGACCACCATGACCCCGGAGGTGCCGACGTCGAGCCGGTGCACGATGCCCTGCCGTTCATGGATTCCCGACGTGCTGATCCGAAAGCCGGCAGCGGCCAAGCCGCCGAGCACCGTCGGTCCCTGCCAGCCGACCGTCGCATGGGCCGCGACACCCGGCGGTTTGTCGACCGCGACGATATCGGCGTCCGAGTAGAGAATCGACATACCCTCGATATCGACGGGCGTGTTCTCCACCGGCGCAGGCGCTTCCGGCAGCCGGACCTCCAACCACGCGCCCGCGGTCAACTTGTCCGACTTGCCCGCACGCGCCCCGTCCAGATCGACCCCGCCGTCTTCAGCGAGTGCGGCCGCCGCCGTTCGGGACAGCCCGAGCAGGCGCGCCAGCCCGGCGTCGACACGCATTCCCGCCAGGCCCTCAGGCACCGGCATCGAGCGAGTTGTCACTCGGGTTTGTCCGGCTTGCGCCGCCCTTGGGTGTCGAAGTCGAATCCGAACAACGACAGCGCCACAAGCAGAATCGCGCCGCCGACCACCGACGGGTCGGCGACGTTGAACACCGGCCACCAACCGACGGACAGAAAGTCCACCACGTGCCCGCGCAGCGGACCGGGCGAGCGGAAGAAACGGTCCACCAGGTTTCCCAGCGCACCGCCGAGGATCATTCCGAGTCCGAGCGCCCACCACGGGTTGACCAGCCGCCTACCCATCCAGATGATGCCGATCACCACACCGGTGGCGACCAGCGTGAGCACCCACGTGTAACCGGTGGCCATCGAGAAGGCAGCACCGGAATTGCGGACCAGCGTCCAGGTGACGGTGTCACCGATGATCGACACGGGCTGGCCGGGGGTCAGCCACCGGACGGCGAGCACCTTGGTGACGATGTCGAGCGCCAGCACCACCGCCGCAACGCTCAGCAGCAGCCGCAACCGCCGCCTCACCGCAGGTGGTGGCGCTTCGGGCTCGGTCACGGGGTCCGCCGATCCCGACGATTGCTCAGTCACTCCCCCATCATCCCAAAGCTTCCGATGAGCGAGAATTCCCCCATGGGGCGGCTTGTCGTGATCACCACCGGCGGCACGATCGCCACCAGCACCGGTGCCGACGGCGTGAAGCGGCCCACGCGCACTGGTGCGGACCTGACGTCCGGCCTGAACGCCGAGGTCGTCGACGTGATGTCGATGGACAGCTCGATGCTCACACCGGCCGACTGGGACCGCATGCGGGCAGCGATCACGGCGGCCGACGCCGACGGCGTGGTGCTCACCCACGGCACCGACACGCTGGAAGAGACGGCACTCTGGCTCGAGCTGACCTACAACGGCGCCGCTCCCGTGGTCATCACCGGCGCGCAGCGCAGCGCCGACGCGCCGGACGCCGACGGGCCGACCAATCTGCGCGATGCGCTGACCGTGGCGGCCAGTCCGCAGGCGCGCGAACTCGGTGTGCTGGTGAGCTTCGCGCATACGGTGTGGCAGCCGCTGGGCCTGCAGAAAATCGCCACAGCGGATCTACGCGGCTTCACCGGCGCGGCGGTGGGCGGGGTGGCCGACGGGCGGTTCGACCTCCGATTGGGCAAGCGACGTCCGTTTCTGGGCGCGTCGGCGGCCTCGGCGGCCCCACGAGTGGACGTCATCGCGGTGTACCCCGGCAGCGACGCCATTGCGATGGACGCCTGCGTGGCCGCTGGGGCTCGCGCACTCGTGCTGGAGGCGCTCGGCTCGGGCAATGCGGGTCCGGCGGTGGTCGAGGGCGTGCGCCGACACTGCCGCCACGGTGTGACGGTCGCGGTGTCGACGCGGGTGCCCGGCGGGCGGGTCAGCCCCGGTTACGGGCCGGGGCGCGATATGGCCAATGCTGGGGCGCTCTTCATGCCGAGGCTGCGGCCACCGCAAGCCAGAGTGCTCCTGATGGCCGCGTTGGCGGCGGGTTCGGCCATCCCCGACGTGGTCGCGCAGTGGGGCTGATAGAGAGGAACCGAGTACCGGCACTCGGACACCGCGTCGTTCACCCGTGACGTCAACGTCCTTCCCAAGGGCTACCCCCTCGAGAACTGGGGTGCGACGTGTGCCGTCGAAGCCCAGGCCGTCGTGCGCTGCACGACCTGTGCCAATCACGGTCTCCGGGTCTCGGACTCCTCCGCCGAGCTCTGGTGACGGCTCAGCTCGGAGACGTAGTCCGGCCAATCGAGGCTGTCGACCGGGTTGGCGCGGCTGACGTCGGGAGTGTCGTCGGGAAACGTCCGCGCGACTCCTGGGCCGGTCCCGCGGGTTTCGAAGCGAACCGTCATGACACCGTGGCCCGCGCCCTGGATCCAGCCGTGTCCGTGCTCGGTGTGCGACACGTCGTCGCCGACGCGCCAGGCCGGCGGGGTGGCCGCCAGGTCGGTGACGGTCGGGGGCAGCCCGGCGTCGGAGACGGTGTCCTCCTCGGTCGTCAGCTCGAGGTCCGGGAACAGTGATTCCTGCTGCACGTCGGATAAGCCTGAAAAGCCCACGCCGACAAGCCGAATTGGCCCGATCTCCATGGGGTCCAGCAGCAGCCGGCGCGCGGTGGCGATCAGCGTGGCCGCATCGTCGGTGGCGTACGGCAACGTCGCTGACCTGGTGAGGATGCTCATGTCGGACTTCTTCAGCTTCACCGTGACCGTGCGGGCACCGCGGCCGTCCTTCTGCAACCGCTTGTGCGCGTGCTCGCCGATGGGGCCCGACGCTTCGCGGAGCTGATCCAGGGTGGTCAGGTCCTCGGGGAAGGTGGACTCGGCGCTGATCTGTTTGGCCGGGGCGTTCTCGGCGACCGGACGTTCGTCGATACCCTGCGCCAGCCGATGGAGCGCCGGGCCGATGGTCCCGCCGAGGATGTTGGCGGCTTCGGCGTCGGACAACGCGGCCAATGCACCGATGGTCTCGATGCCGAGCCGGTGCAGTTTCTCCTCGGCGACGGGCCCGATGCCCCACAGGCGCCGCACCGGTAGCCGATCGAGCACTTCGCGTTCCTCGGCGCGGGTCACGACCTTGATCCCGTCGGGCTTTGCGAGGTCGGAGGCGATCTTGGCGACCTGCTTCCCGGACCCCGCACCGACCGACGCGATCAGTCCCGTCTCCTCGAGCACTTTGGCCTTCAAGGCCCTGCAGAACGCCGCGACATCAGCGGCGGACGCACCGGCCAGCTCGACCGGTTCGCCGAACGCCTCGTCGTACGAAAGTTGCTCCAGCACAGGCACGAACGTACGTACCGTCTCGAACACGCGCCGACTCGCGACACCGTAGACCACGCCGCGGGGGGGCAGCACGACTGCGGCGGCACCCACCAGCCTGCGGGCCTGATGCATCGGCATCGCGGACCGCGCGCCGAACACTCGGGACTCGTAGCTGGCCCCCGCGACCACGCCGCGACCTCCCAGACCGCCGACCAGGACGGGCCGTCCGCGCAGCGTCGGACGCGTCAGCTGCTCGACCGACGCGAAGAACGCGTCCATGTCGAGGTGCAGGACCCACCGAGCGTCCACACCTGCCGATGCTAGGGCGCTAGCCTGACGCCCATGACCAACAGGCCCGCACGGCGGGTTCTCACGCCTTCGTACGGCTGCGTCGGCTGATGGGGCTGCGCACCGAGCTGATGGTGCTCATGGTCGCCACGGGCCTCGCGCAGTCGTACTACGGCGGACGGGCCGATGTAGCCCGGATCGTAGCGACGTCGCCGGCGTGGCGACCATGACGCAACCGACGCGTGACGTCCCGATCCGAGACGGTTCGATCCGCTTGGGGCAGTTTCTGAAGCTCGCCGGCCTCATCGACAGCGGAGCGGATGCCAAAGCGGTCATCGCCGAGGGCGAGGTGACGGTCAACGGCGATGTCGAACGCCGCCGAGGACGCCAACTGCAGCCCGGCGACACGGTGTCCGTAGGAGGACGGGCCGCCCGCGTAGCCGAGGGGTCGCGCTGACCACGTCGTGAACTACTGACGGCAGGCGTCAGCCCCGGCGACCCCAGCCGCCGACCACGGTCGGGCCCGTCCATACCGCACCCGCGGCACTGACCGCAGCGTCGATTCGGCTTGCGAGGGTGTCGATGTCGAGTTCAGCGGCGGTGGCCGCACCCGACGCGATGATCGCCGGCGCCAGCGATCGCACGACACCCGTCACCAGCTCGGGTGCCTCCGGGTCGTCATATGGCCAGTATTGTTGCAGCCCAACCGAACCGACGTCGGTCAATCCGGCATCGCGAAGCAGGAGGGGCAGATGAATCCCGACGAACGGGTCCGCCTTGGCGTACTGGAAGCCCTCGACTATCCAGCGGGTGACGTCGGCCAGCAGCCCGACGGGCGGCTCCGCCCTGACGCCGCTCATGTCGTAATCGACGGCGACGAACACTCCACCGGATCGCAGGTGCCGGGTGTGATGGGCGACCACGTCCGCCGCATCGGGCAGATGCATCAGGAGTAGCCGGCACACCACCGCCTCGAATGGCAGATCGTCCTGAAATGTCCGCGCATCACCGCCGCGGAAACTGACATTGCGCGAATCGCGTTCGGCCAACCGCCTTTCGGCGACGGCCAACTGTGCCGGATCGCGTTCCAGGCCGACCACCGATCCGTGCGGACCAACGATGTCGGCCACGAGAAACGACACATCGCCCGGCCCGCTTCCCAGGTCGAGCACACGCATCCCCGGGCCTACCCCACCCCGTCGCAACAGGAGCGCGGTCGGTTCGGCGATCGCCGCCGCTTGCCGTTGCAGCCGAGCAATCTCGTTCTCGTCGCTCCCGAGCACGTACTCCGGGCCGCTCATGAGGCGACCTTATACCTTCGCGATGGTGACCCTCACCCCGTCGCCGATCTCCGCGGGCTCGAGAGGCTCGCCGAACTCGAAGGTGGTGGCTAAGATCTCGCGCGCGATCAACTCACGATGGGTGCGCGCCCACTCCTCGCGTTCCGCGGGCACCGACACCACCACCGAAATGCGGTCCGACACTTCCAGTCCGGTCGACTTGCGCAGGTCCTGAAGCTCCCGGATACGGTCCTTCGCCCAGCCCTCGGCCTCGAGTTCAGCAGTAACCGTTCCGTCGAGCACCACCAGCCCTGCTCCGTCGGGCAGCGCAGCGGTGTACTCAGGATCGGCCGCCACCAACCGCGAGCTGAACTCCGCCGGCTGCAGCACCGCAGGCCCCGCAGTCAACGTGCCGTCGGCGTTGGCGACGGCCTGGCCTGACTTGACGGCTTTGATCGCCGCTTGCACATCTTTGCCGAGCCGCGGTCCCGCGACGCGGGCGTTGACGGTCAGCTCGAAGCGGCCGTAGGCCGCGATGTCGTCGGTGAGCTCGACGTGCTTGACGTTGAGCTCGTCGGCGATCAGATCCACGAACGGTTGCAGCCGGTTCGGATTCTCTACCGCCACCGTCAGTTTCGGCAACGGCAGCCGGACCCGCAGCTTCTTTGCCTTACGCAGTGACGACGCGGCCGAACACACTTCGCGCACTTGATCCATCGCCGCGACGAGTTCCGCGTCGTGCGGCAGCTCGTCCGCGGCGGGCCACTCGGACAGGTGCACCGAACGCTCGCCGGTGACGCCTCGCCAGATCACCTCGGCGATCAGCGGCAGCAGCGGGGCGGCCAGCCGCCCGGTCACCTCGAGAACGGTGTGGAGCGTGTCGATCGCGTCGGGGTCTTCGTCCCAAAATCGCGAGCGCGACCGTCGCACATACCAGTTCGTGAGCGCTTCGGCGAACTGGCGCAGTTGATCGCAGGCGCCGTAGATGTCACAGACGTCCAAAGCGTCGGTGAGCCCGTCGCGCAACTCGGCGAGCTTGGCCAGGATGTAGCGGTCCAGCACATGCGCAGAGTCGGTGCGCCAGGTGCCCTTCTTCGGCGCATAGAGCGCCAGGAACGTGTAGGTGTTCCACAGCGGGAGCAGCACCTGACGCACGCCCTCGCGGATGCCCTGCTCGGTGACGATCAGATTGCCGCCGCGCAGGATCGGCGAGGCCATCAGGAACCAGCGCATCGCATCGGAGCCATCGCGGTCGAAGACCTCTGTGACGTCTGGATAGTTCCGCAGCGACTTGCTCATCTTTTGGCCGTCGTTGCCCAGCACGATGCCGTGCGCGACACAGGTTTTGAACGCCGGCTTGTCGAACAGCGCGGTGGCCAGGACGTGCAGGGTGTAAAACCAGCCGCGCGTCTGGCCGATGTACTCCACGATGAAGTCACCCGGAAAGTGAGAGTCGAACCACTCCTGGTTCTCGAACGGATAGTGCACCTGCGCATACGACATCGACCCCGAGTCGAACCACACGTCGAGCACGTCTTCGATGCGCCGCATTGTCGACTTTCCGGTGGGATCATCGGGGTTCGGCCGTGTCAGCGCGTCGATGTAGGGCCGGTGCAGATTCGTCGGCCGTACGCCGAAGTCACGTTCCAACTCATCGAGGCTGCCGTAGACGTCGATGCGTGGATACTCCGGATCGTCGGACATCCATACCGGAATGGGGGTGCCCCAGTAGCGGTTTCGCGAGATCGACCAGTCCCGCGCCCCCTGCAGCCACTTACCGAACTGGCCGTCCTTGACGTGTTCGGGATACCAGGTGATCTGCTGGTTGAGCTCGACCATGCGGTCGCGGATGTCGGTCACCTTGATGAACCATGACGACACCGCCCGGTAGATCAATGGATTGCGGCACCGCCAGCAGTGTGGATAGGAGTGATCGTAGGTCTCGTGGCGCAGCAGCACGGCGCCGTTGGCCGCCGCCGAGCGATCCTGGTTCCTCAGGTCACGGATGATTTGCGGGTTGGCGTCGAACACGTGCTGGCCCGCGTAGTCGGGGACGGTCGAGTCGAACCGCCCCTTCGCGTCGACCGGCGTGACGGCGGTGATCCCCGCCGCTTGCGCGGTCGCCATGTCGTCCTCGCCGTATGCGGGTGACATGTGCACGATGCCGGTGCCGTCCTCGGTGCTGACGAAGTCCGCGGGCAGCACTCGAAACGAACCGGGCGCGTCCATGAAGTACGGAAACGGCGGAACGTAGCGGGTGTCGAGCAGGTCCCGACCGGCGTAGGTGGCGACGATCTCGGGTTCCTCGCCGAGTTCACGCGCATACGCGCCGAGCCGCGCCTCGGCCAAGACGTAGCGCCTGCCGTCAGGGGCGACGACGCAGACGTAGGTGACGTCTGGGTTGACCGCGACGGCCTGGTTCGATGGCAACGTCCACGGCGTCGTCGTCCAGATCAGCAGATGGGCGCCTTCGAGTGCCCCGTCGCGGACCCGGAAGCCCACGGTGATCGCGGGATCCTGCCGACTCTGGTACACGTCGTCGTCCATGCGCAGTTCGTGGCTGGACAGCGGCGTCTCGTCATTCCAGCAATACGGCAACACGCGGTTGCCCTCATAGGCCAGGCCCTTGTCCCACAGCTGCTTGAACGCCCAGATCACCGACTCCATGTAGCCGAGATCCAGTGTCTTGTAGTCGTTTTCGAAGTCCACCCAGCGTGCCTGGCGGGTGACGTAGGCCTGCCACTCGCCTGAGTACTTAAGCACCGAGGCGCGGCATGCGTCGTTGAACTTCTCGATGCCCATCTCTTCGATCTGGGCCTTGTCGCTGATGCCGAGTTGCCGCTGAACCTCGAGTTCGGCGGGCAGGCCGTGAGTGTCCCACCCGAAACGGCGCTCGACCTTGTAGCCGCGCATGGTGCGATAGCGCGGCACGATGTCTTTCACATAGCCGGTGAGCAGGTGCCCGTAGTGCGGCAGGCCGTTCGCGAACGGCGGACCGTCGTAGAACACGTACTCGGGTGCGCCGTCGCGGCCCTCGATGCTGGCGCGGAAGGTGTCGTCGCTCTCCCAGTAGGACAGGACATCGACTTCCAGCGCCGGGAAGTTCGGCGCGCCGGCGGTCGGTTTGGGGTAGGCGGTCACTGCGCGGCTCCTGTGCCAAGTTGAGGCTCCGGACGAAAGCCAACATGTCGGCACGGGGACGAACGTCGCGCCGGTGCGCGAGCGCCGCGGTACCACCCCGCTTGCGCACCTCGACGTGCGCCGCTCATCTCAGGCGGTGACGGGCCTACCCGTTCGGTTCTACTTGGCTGTCAGCCAGCCGTTCTTCCGAAGGCTCCCCGGTGATAGCCGGATCGGTGCCGTTGACAGTCGATTCTAGTGGCCCGTCCAAACGAGTTAAGCCGGGGGCAACGCGTCCGACGTCATCTCGTAGAGCGACAGCGGGAACTGCTCGGAAAGTTCCTCGATCGTGTAGCGCTCGAAACGGTTCGTGTCGTACCACCAGTCGACATGGATGAGTCCGCCGGTGCGGTACACACGAACCTCCAAGGCGTGACCCATGGCGGGCGGCGTCTCCTGAACAGGCTCGGGACCGTCGGCCACCGCGCCGATGTAGTTGAAGTAGACCTCCGACGGACCGTGGGCGGCACGTTCGGTCGCGACCGCGAGAACGCGGTGCACACTGCCGAGCACCTCGGTGGCGCCGGCCTGCTGTGCCACCGCACAGGCAACGGGGACGGCATCGAGCATCGGGCGACCCGCACTTGCGATGTCGACCGGGACGATCCCGTCACCGAGCGTGCGCGCGATGGTGCGCGCCAACGCGGCCAGAAGGATTTCGTCGGCAGCGACGCCCAGCCACTGCGTGGCGCCGTCGAGCTCGGCCGTCAACTCGCTGGCTGCCGGCGTCGAGACACACGCCGTGGCAGCGCAGGGGCCAGCGTCCGTGAGCGCGTAGTCGACCACGGAGACCGTTGCTGTCGCGAAATCGCCGAACGGGTTCAGAACCTCGGATACCGGCGAGACCAGGTAAGGGGCAACCATGTGAGCAACGATAGCTCAGGTGTCCCATAAATGGGAGATAGCTCCCAAAACTGTGACGTCAGTGTCAATTAAGGCAACCTCGTCCAGTTTGCGGATGCCACTGCCCAAAAGCGGGAGTTGTGGTTTATGGTATGTAGGTGCCACGGACCGACGAGAACGGCAGACAGCTCAAAGCGTTGCTTGACTACCTACTCGACGGTGACGTCGAAGCCAAGGACATCTACGACGCACTGGGGACCTCGAGCAGCACGTATTACCGGCGTATCAAGGAGATCGACTACCCCGACGCCGAAGAACTGCGCCGAGTGGCCGACCGGTTCGGCCTGAGCTACCCGGACTTGCAGATCAGGTTCGGCTTGATGACTCGGCAGGAAGTGTTGAACTACGTCGACGCCCTCGAATCGGTGGGCGGCGCGCAGACCGCTTTGCGCGACGCGACGAGGACGCGCACCCGCGCGCCGAAGCTGTCCGAGCTCCGACCGCGGAGTGACGCTCCGCCCCTCTAAGCCGTACACTTTGCTGAGTACACGGCGGCTCGAAGGCAACGTTAATGGCTCTGGCGACCCTCATCGCGATCACGCTTTGCTGTATCGCCTGGAGCCTGTGGATACGCCGGGTCACGTGGTCGTCTCGCTGGGAAGTCGCCGCCACTCTCAATATCGCTTTGCAGGGCGTAGCCGTGGTGTTGATGTCGCCCTGGGCTTCCGAGACGCTCGGCGTCGCGCTGCACGCACTCACCGGTAAATGGAATCTCGAGGATTTCATCGGGCACGACTGCTACATCGTCGCCGCGTCGGCCGTGGTCTACAACGCGCTCGGTCGCCTGCAGGACGACCATTTGCTGCAGAAGTCGTTCAAGAAGTACGTCGAGCTGCCCGCCACCCTGTGCATCCCGCTGCTGCTGGTCGCCTTCTCGTTCGGCAACGGCGCAGAGATCTACAAGCCCGACTTCTTCCAGGTGCCGACGGATGCCTGGCTGAACGCGTACTGGCTGATCCTGTGCGGAATCCTCATCTATCTGCTGGGCTACGGTTGCCGCGCCCTGATGGTGCTGCGTAGGGACCCGCGGTCACGCAACATCGCGAACATCTACCTGGTGTCGTCGGCCGCGGGAATCGCCGCGTGCGTCGCCCGCCTGGTGACCGCGTTCGTCCCTGCGCTTCAGACGAGCGGCGTCAGCACCGCGTGGGTCTGGGTCTTCGCCTGCATGTGCGGCGCCGGGTTCGCCTTGACGTCGGCGGAGTCTTGGCGGCGCAAGACCCGGTGGTTCAGCCGGGCGAACCACTGATCGGCGCGGTTCAGCCGGCGACGGTGCGCGGCATCTGGTACGACGCGCCGAGGTCCGCGACGGTCTGATAGCCCCGCTTGCGCGCGCGGGCTGCATCCTTGCGGATGAGTGCCCCAAGGCCCGCGAACGCGGCCTGATCCAACAGCATCGGGGTCAACAGGCGGTTGTGCACGAACGCGAACGACATGCCCGAGGCCGGGTCCGCCCAGCCGACCGAGCCCGCGAGCCCGGCGTGACCGAATCCCGGCATGAAACCCGGCGGGAACGGCAGCGCGTGATACCCGAGATGGAAGCTCAGCGGCACGAAGATGTTGCGGTCGGGCACGTAGCTCGCCTTACCGGTAAGCAGTGCGGTCCGCTCCTGCGACAGGAACTGCGTGCCGTCAACCCGTCCCCCGTTGGCGATCGCGCCGTACATCTTCGCGATCGCACGGGCGGTCGCGACGCCGTTAGCGGCGGGGATCTCGGAATCCAGGAACGGCGTGTCGCCCTGCACAACGGACTTCATACCGGGGAAGTACATCGACCCGAAGCCGCCCGAGTAGGTGAGCGCGGCAATGCGGGGAGCGACGAAGTTGAAGATCGGGTTGGCAATCGTGCCCTGCGGCGCCAGGATCTGCGCGGCACGGGTGGGCGCCTCGACCGGTGGTCTGCCCAGGTGGAGCCCGTCGGTGTTGAGGGGCTCGGCGAGTTCCTCGCGGATCAGCACGCGCATGCCCTTGCCGGTGACTCCTCGCGCCAGACCCGACATCAGCCAGCCGTAGGTCAGCGCGTGGTAGGCCGGCTTGCCGTACAGCATCCGGTTCACCGGAGCCGCCGCGACGCGCTTCTCCATGGCGACGTGGTCCAGCAGTTCGGCCTTGCTGACCCCACCGAGCTGCGACAGGCCAGCGCGATGCCGCATCACGTCGCGGACCGTGATGGCGGCCTTGCCGTTGGCGCCGAACTCCGGCCAGTACTCGGCCACCGGTGTGTCGTAGTCGATCAGGCCACGGTCAGCCAGACGATGGATGACCGTCGAAGCCAGCCCTTTGGTGACGGAGAAGACCATGGCTCCGGTGTTCTCGGTCCAGTACTGGGTGCCGCGCCGGTCCGTGTAGCCCGTCCAGACGTCGAGCACCGGCTCGCCGTGCAGATACACCGCCAGCGCGCCGCCGCCGAAACGGCGGCCAGGGAAAAGCTGCGAGAAACCGTTCAGGGTGCAGGCGAAATTTGAATCCGCCGCGCCCTGAACACCGTGTGGGAGCGCTGCACTGCGCTCGGAGTTGACACGCGTCACAATGCATTTAATTTACCTGCACCCGCGGCAAATAACCGAGGCGTTACCGATTTGTTAGATCACTGCACGTCAGCGGCTTCGATGATGCGCTCCGCAGCAAGTGCCGGGGTGAGTTCCCCGTCGCGCACCTGGCGCTCGACCTCCGCGCGGAGCTTCTTCACCTCCGGATGCGACAGCACGCGGTCCAGCACCGTGTCGCGAACCATCGACCACGTCCAATCGACCTGCTGGGTGCGTCGCCTCGCCTCGAACTCCCCGGCGTCGGTGAGCACCTGCCTGTGCTTGACCACCGTCTCCCACAGCTCGGCCAGCCCGGTACCGTGCAGCGCGCTCATCGTGAGAACCGGTGGGCGCCAGAGTGTCTCGCGCGGATAGATGAGCCGGATAGCGCCGGCGAGCTCGCGCGCCGCGGACGTCGCCTCGACGGCGTGCTCTCCGTCGGCCTTGTTCACCACGACGACGTCGGCGAGTTCGAGCACGCCCTTCTTGATGCCCTGCAACTGATCGCCGGTGCGGGCCAGGGTGAGGAACACGAACGTGTCGACCATGTTGGCGACGGCCACCTCGGACTGCCCGACACCGACGGTCTCGACGAGGATCACATCGAAGCCGGCGGCCTCCAGCAGCACGATGGTCTCGCGGGTGGCCTTGGCGACGCCACCGAGCGTGCCGGAGGTGGGCGACGGGCGGATATAGGCGTCGGGGTGCACGGCCAGCTTCGCCATCCTGGTCTTGTCGCCCATGATCGACCCGCCGGTCCGCGTCGAGGACGGGTCGACGGCGAGGACCGCAACGCGGTGGCCCTGCTCGAGCAGGTACATGCCGAGGGCCTCGATGGTCGTGGACTTGCCGACGCCGGGCACACCGGTGATTCCGACGTGGAGCGCGCTGCCCGCTTGCGGCATCAATTCCAGCAACAGTCGCTGGGCCTGCTCACGATGATCCGCCCGCGTCGACTCAACGAGGGTGATCGCCTTGGGCAGGGCCGCGCGGTCGCCGTTGCGAACGGCGGCGGCGAGGCCTGCGATCGGATCCGACATCCAGGTCAGGTGGTGGCGCCCAGGTCGTAGCCGAGTCGGTCGGCCAGTTTGTGCAGCAGGCCGATCGCGGCGTCGGCGATCACCGTCCCGGGCGGGAAGATCGCCGTCGCACCCGCGGCGTACAACTCGTCGAAGTCGCCGGGCGGAATCACCCCACCCACGACCACCATGATGTCAGGCCGGCCGACCTCGGCCAGCGCGTCGCGCAGCGCAGGCACCAGCGTCAGGTGACCTGCCGCCAGCGAGGACACCCCGACCACGTGCACGTCGTTGTCGGCGGCTTGGCGCGCCACCTCGTCGGGAGTGGAGAACAGCGAGCCCACGTCGACGTCGAAACCGATGTCGGCGAACGCCGTTGCGATCACCTTCTGACCGCGGTCGTGCCCGTCCTGCCCCATCTTGGCAACGAGGATGCGTGGCCTGCGGCCGTCGGCCTCGGCGAATTTCTCGACCAGTTCTGTTGCGGTAGAGATGTTGCTGACCTTCCCCACCTCATCTCGGTAGACGCCCGCGATCGTGCGAATCTCGGCCTGGTGCCGCCCGTAGACCCTTTCCAGCGCGTCGGAGATCTCACCGACAGTGGCGTGCGCACGGGCCGCGTTGATGGCTAGGGCCATCAAATTGTTGGCCAGGCCGTCGTCGCCGGCCACCCCGTGTTCGCCTGCGGCGCGGGTCAATTCGGCCAGCGCCGCCTGGGTGGCGGTCTCGTCACGCGCGGCGCGCAGCTGCTGCAGCTTGGCAATCTGCTCAGCCCGCACGCGGCTGTTCTCCACCTTGAGGACCTCGACCTCCTGGTCTTCGTCCACCTGGTATTTGTTGACGCCGATCACCGGTTGGGCGCCCGAGTCGATGCGGGCCTGCGTGCGTGCGGCGGCCTCCTCGATGCGCAGCTTCGGGATGCCCTCGCCGATGGCCTGTGCCATGCCGCCGTGCTCGGCGACCTCACGCAGGTGCGCGCGCGCCTTCTCGGCGAGCTGATGGGTCAGCCACTCCACGTAATACGACCCACCCCACGGATCGATCGGTCTCGTGGTGCCCGACTCCTGCTGCAGCAGCAGTTGGGTGTTGCGCGCGATGCGGGCCGAGAAGTCGGTCGGCAGCGCCAGCGCCTCGTCGAGCGCGTTGGTGTGCAACGACTGGGTGTGCCCTTGTGTCGCGGCCATCGCCTCGATGCATGTGCGTGCGACGTTGTTGAACGCGTCCTGCGCGGTCAGCGACCAGCCGGAGGTCTGCGAATGGGTCCGCAGCGACAGCGACTTGTCGTTCTTCGGCCCGAACTCCGCGACCAGCTCGCTCCAAAGCAGCCGGCCCGCACGGAGTTTCGCGACCTCCATGAAGAAGTTCATGCCGATGCCCCAGAAGAACGACAGGCGCGGCGCGAACTTGTCGATCGACAGACCGGCGTCCAGCCCGGCCTTGATGTACTCCACACCGTCGGCCAACGTGTATGCCAGCTCGAGATCGGCTGTGGCACCGGCTTCTTGGATGTGATAGCCCGAAATCGAGATCGAGTTGAATTTCGGCATCTTCACGCTGGTGTAGCCGAAGATGTCGGAGATGATCCGCATCGACGGCTTGGGCGGATAGATGTAGGTGTTGCGGACCATGAACTCTTTGAGGATGTCGTTCTGGATGGTGCCGGCCAGCTTCTCCGGCGGCACGCCCTGCTCCTCGGCCGCCACGACGTACAGCGCGAGGATGGGCAGCACTGCGCCGTTCATGGTCATCGACACCGACACGGTCGACAGATCGATCCCGTCGAACAGCTGCCTCATGTCGAGGATGGAATCGATTGCCACACCCGCCATTCCGACATCACCCGCCACGCGCGGATGATCGGAGTCGTAACCGCGGTGGGTGGCCAGGTCGAACGCCACAGAAAGGCCCTTCTGGCCGGCCGCGAGATTGCGACGGTAGAAGGCGTTGGACTCGGCGGCGGTCGAGAAGCCGGCGTACTGGCGGATGGTCCACGGCTGGTTGACGTACATCGTCGGGTACGGCCCCCGCACGAACGGTGGCGCACCGGGAAAGGTGTCCAGCGGATAGCCGGCATCGGCGACCGCGTCACGGTCGGCGGCGATGAAAACCGGTTTGACGTCGATGCCTTCCGGTGTGGCCCAGGCGAGTTGGTCCGGCGTGTAGCCATGGGCCTGCGCCGCTGCCGCGATCTGCTCGCTCACCGCGGCTTCGGTGGCGGGGGCGGCCGTCTTCTCGCCGTAGAGCGGGACGTCGGCGAAGCTCTCGATCTTCGCGGGTTCGGTGTTCTGTCCGGTGTTCTGTCCCAAGGCGGTCATGATCTAGGCCCCCAATCGGGTCAGCAGGGTCGACAGTGCGGCGATCGCGTCGATCTTGGCGGTCAGGTACTCGTCGGGTTTGTTCGCGGCGTCGGCGACCGCCTTCTCGGGTCCGGCCAGGTAGACGTGCGACACACCTGCGCCGCGAGCGGCTTTCACGACCTCGGAGACGTCCTCGCCGTACCGCGCATCGGTGCCGCAGATGACGGCGACGGCGGTCCCTGCTTGGGAGACCGCCCGGCCGACGTCGTCGGCGCTCACCTGCCCCGGGTTCACCGCCTCGATCCCGCCCGAGGCCAGCAGATTGGCCGCGAACGTCGCACGGATGTTGTGTTCGGCGAGCGGGCCGAGCGGCAGCAACACCGCTGTGGGGCGCTGACCGTGTTCGGCCAGGTAGGCGTCGGAGCGATCCCGCAGTGCCTCGAACGCCGCGCCGTAACGCTCGATGCCCGGCACCGGCTCTGTATGCGGCAGCGGCGCTTCGGCGAGGTTCGGGAATTCGTTGACGCCGGTGAGCGCCGTGCGCCGATGCGCGATGTCATCGCGGCGTTTCTCAGCGACCGCAGTGATCTGCTCGGTCACGTAGTCGCGCGCCGACTCGAAACCGCCGCGGGATTCGATGTCGCGGAAGTGTTCCCAAGCCTGCTCGGCCAGTGCGCGGGTGAGGTCCTCGATGAACCATGACCCGCCGCCCGGGTCGAGCACTCGGCCGATGTGTGACTCCTCGAGCAGCAGGAGCTGAGTGTTGCGCGCCATGCGCCGGGCAAAACTCGGTGCGGTACCGGGCAATCCGCCCGGTACCGCGCTGTCGAATGTGCGCACCAGCACCGTGTCCGCTCCCCCGACGCCTGCGGCGAACGCCGCGACGGTCGTGCGCAACATGTTCACCCAGGGGTCGCGCTGCGACATCATCGGTGCGGACGTGACCGCGTGAATGGTCGCCGCGCCGGCCTCGGCGGCACCGACCACCTCGGCGACTCTGGCCCACACCTGCCGGGCCGCCCGCAGCTTGGCGATCGTCATGAACTGGTCGTCGTCAGCCGCGAACCGGAAGCTGACCTGTCGCAGCGCATCCGATACCGACACACCTCGCTCGCTCAGCTGTCGCAGATACGTCACGCCCGCGGCGATAGCGCCGGCCAACTCCCACGACGAGTTGGCGCCGAGGTCGTGGAACGCCGCGCCGTCGACGGTGATCGCCCGGACCCGACCGTCATAGCCCGCCGCCTTCGCGGCGACGGCTGCGACGTCGTCCATCGACGGCGCAGGACGCCGGCTCAACGGTGCGGTCAGTGGGTCGGCCCCGAGATCGACCGAAAGGCGGGCCCGGCGTTCGTCGTCGAGGCCCGTGGTGAGCGCGAGGACCGCGTCGGCCGCGGCCGTGTACTCGGCGCCTGCGTCGAGCACGACCGGCACCAGTTCGAGGAACACGCCCTCGAGTAGGCGGTCCACCTCGTCGGCCGGCACGCCGTCATCAGGTCCGATGCGAAGAACCAGCGCGCCGGTCCCCGCGGTGAGCGCCGACAACACCGCCCCGTTTCCGTCGGCCACCGACACCTGCCCTGGCGCGGGGAAGGACTCGGCGACCTTCCACCCCGCCTTCACGTCGCGCAGAGCGTCGCCGCCGCGGGTGAACGGCCAGCGGCCGGGCAGCGGAGCCTCGGGCTGGGCGTCGAGGATCGTGTAGAGCGGCCGGATCGGAAAGCCCTCGTACGTGGGCGAGTCGAGGAGTTGCTCGGGCTCCGCGCCGAGCTCGGCCGGGTCCTTGCGGGCGGTCTTGGCCAGGACGGCCGCAACCGCGGTCCGCCACTGCTCGCGATCCGACTCTGCGCTCTCTACGGGCACCGGCATCTCCCACTAGCTGACAAACGCTGCTGAATGTTGTTCATCCCACCGCTCATCAGGCTAAATGATCGGCGTCACGCCGCGGACCGCCGGGCGGGCGACTCACTACGTCGCCGACAGGAGTACCGGCGCCTCGGCACGTACTGTGGGTAGCTGTGAAACCCGTCGTCAGCACGCTGCGCGCCGTACCCGGCGCGGTGGCGGCGACGGCGGCCGGCCTGCCGCGGCGGCGTGTGGTGACCATCGTGGCCGGCGTTGTGATCCTCGTCGCATTTGCGGTGTTCGTACCGCTGCCGACGGCGATTCAACTGCGCGACTGGGCGAGGTCCGTCGGCCCGTGGTTCCCGCTGGCCTTTCTCGCCGCCCACATCGTGGTGACCGTCTTTCCGTTCCCCCGCACGGCATTCACGCTGGCCGCCGGCCTCCTCTTCGGCCCTGCGCTCGGCGTACCGCTGGCGGTGAGCGCCGCGACCGTCAGTGCCCTCATCGCGCTCCTTCTGGTCCGCGCCGCGGGGTGGCAGCTGAACCGGTTGGTGAGCCACCCGCGGATCGCCTCGCTGGACGCCCGGCTGCGCGAGCGCGGGTGGCCGACGGTGGTGTCGATGCGGCTGATTCCCGCCGTGCCGTTCTCGGTGCTGAACTACGCCGCCGGGGCGTCGGCGGTCAGGGTCCTGCCGTACACGCTCGCCACTCTGGCGGGTCTGCTGCCGGGCACCGCCGCCGTCGTGATCCTCGGCGACGCGCTGACCGGCAACGTGAACCCGCTCCTGGTGCTCGTCTCGGTGTGCACCGCGAGCGTCGGCGTGGCGGGCCTGGTGTTAGAGGTCCGCGCGCACCGCCGCGCGCACCGATCGCCGGTCGAGGGCTTCGAACAGTCCACCGAGCCTGCCGTCAGCCGCTGAGGGCCGGGCTCACAACTCCGTCGAGCCGCTGTGGCGTCCGGCGATCGGCGGCTGGGCATAGCTCGACGGCGGCTGCTGCTGCTGGCTGAGCGGCGGGTACTGCGGCGGTGCGTCGATGGCACCCGACACGGGCGTGCGCGCCTCGGCGACCGCTTCGGCAACCGCCTGAGCGATCTCGGGATCGGTCTGGGTGTTGAACCAGTCGGCGACCTCGTCGCTGTCGTCCTCCGGCCGGGGCAGGTTCTCCTCGACCGGCGACGGTTGATAGCGGAACACGCCGTCGTCGCCCGGCGCCCCGAGCATCTTGGTGAACCCTTGCAGTGCGGCCCCGAAGTCGCTCGGCACCAGCCAGACCTTGTTGGCCTCGCCCTTGGCCATCTGCGGGAGAGTCTGCAGGTACTGATAGGCCAGCATCTCCGGCGTCGGCCGACCCGCCTTGATCGCGGCGAACGTCTTCTCGATGGCCTTGGCCTGACCCTGGGCCTGGTAGTACTGGGCGGCCCGCTCACCCTGGGCGCGCAGCATCCGGGATTGCCGGTCGGCCTCGGCGGCCAGGATGGCCGCCTGCTTGGCGCCCTCGGCGGCAAGGATCTGAGCCTGCTTCTGGCCCTCGGCCTGCTTGATCGACGCCTCCCGGTTGCCCTCGGCCGTCAGAATCATGGCGCGCTTCTCGCGGTCGGCGCGCATCTGCTTCTCCATGGAGTCCTGGATCGAGGGCGGCGGGTCGATGCTGCGCAGCTCGACGCGCGCCACGCGCAGTCCCCACCGGCCGGTGGCCTCGTCCAGCACGCCGCGCAGCTGCCCGTTGATCGAGTCGCGTGAGGTCAGCGTCTGCTCCAGCGTCATGCCACCGACCACGTTGCGCAGCGTCGTCGTGGTCAGCTGCTCCACGCCGACGATGTAGTTGCTGATCTGGTAGACCGCCGCCTGCGGATTGGTCACCTGGAAGTAGACGACGGTGTCGATGTTGACCGTGAGGTTGTCCTCTGTGATCACCGGCTGCGGTGGGAAGGACACCACCCGCTCGCGCAGGTCGACGCGGGCGCGGATTTTGTCGACGAAGGGCAACAGCAGCGTGAGCTGTCCCGAAACCGTCTTGCTGTAACGACCCAACCGCTCGATCACCGCGGCCTCGGCCTGCGGGATGAGAGCGACCGATTTGGCGACGATGATGGCGGCGAATATCACCAGCACACCCACCAGAATCAGGCCGGCGACGGCACCTTCCATGACCGATGTCCTTCCGTTGTTCGTCCGGGCTTCTTTAGACGACTTTTGCGACGACGGCCGTGGCGCCGTCGATGTGAACGACTGCGACGTGGTCCCCCGGTTCGTAGACATCGTCGTCGTTGTACGGCCGCGCCGTCCAGACTTCGCCGTCGAGTCGCACTTGACCTTCGTGGCGCGCCACCCGGTCGAGCACCAGCGCGTTCTTGCCTTCCAGGGCTTTGGCCCGGTCCGGCAGCGCGGGACCCGAGTTGAAGCGCTTCCGCAGCGCCGGACGGACCAGCACGAGCAGCAGGAGGGAAACCACCAGGAAAACCACGCCGTCGATGACGTAGTTGTCGAAGATCAGATTCGATCCGACGGCGGCCAGAGCCCCGCCGCTGAGCATGAGCAGGAACAGGTCACCGGTCAGTGCCTCGGCCCCGGCAAGACCGAGCGCGGCGATGAACCAGATCAACCAAACGGGCATGGCCCCAGCCTATCCTCGCGAGCAGCCCGATGAGCGGCTTACAACTACACTGCGAGCATCATGTGGTGTCCCAGTGTTTCGCTGTCTATTTGGGCCAACGCCTGGCTCGCCGGCGCGGCCGCGCCCGATGACGTGTTGGACGCGCTATCGCAGTGGGCGCCAAGGCATTCCGTCACGGCGTACGACTCGATCGCTGCGATGCGCACCGGCCTCTCGTGGCCGGATCTCAACGATGTCGGTGCGGTGTCGCTGCTGCAGACGCTGCGGACAGCGGCGGGCACAGCGGCCTCGGTGCCCGCGATATCGGTCGCACTGCCGGTGCCCGGCGACGTCCGCGGCCTACCCGCAGGAACACAGTTCCAGCGCGATGCAGTGACCGCCGGTGAGGCCATCCTCGTCACGGGCGATCCCTCCGCGGCAGTCGGTTTGGTGCCGGATTTCGAATACGACGAGGGCGACGACGACCCCGACTTCGAGAGCGCCCTCTGCGCTCTGTCCTGGACGGTGTACTCGGTGCCCGGTGTGCCCCCGGCGGAGCCGGTCGATCTCGGTGAGGCCGAATACACCCTGCGGTCGGCGGTCCGGTCGGCCGCCGAGGCGCTGGGCACCCTGCGCGCGGGCGCCGCGGGAGCTGACGTCGAAGATCCGCGCGGGCTCGTCGAGCAGATTCTCGAAGAGGCACGCGGACACCGGGTTCCCGACCACGCACCGACGCGGGCGCTTCGCGTACTGGAGAACGCGGGACACGTCGACGCGATCATCACCGTCAGCTCGGGTCTGATCCCGATCGGCCTGCACAGCTCGACCGAGGTCCAGATCGCCAACGAGGCGCTTCGCCCGCTTACCGGCGTCGTGCGGTCGGCCCGGCTGGCCGCCGTCAACGCGATCCTGCACTCGGCGTGGCGGAACTAGCGCCGCGCGACAGTCGACTCGCACATCGACGTGCATAGCGCGCCGTCGACGGAAAACCCCTGTAGGGGCGGGCTCTCGGCGTCGATCGACACGCGGAGGGGCTCCCGGCCGGTGCGCAACTCGTCGAGCAGGTCGGCCGCCACCCGTGCGAGGTCCGCGTTCGGCGTCGCGACCCGCGCGAAACCGACGCCCGCTTCCTGCGCCTGCTGGCGCAGTTCGTGATCGAGGTCCCACACCACCTCGATGTGATCGGCCACGAACCCGATCGGGCAGACGATCACCGCCTCGGTGCCCGCCTCGGCCAGCGCCGCAAGATGGTCGCCCACATCGGGTTCGAGCCAGGGCACCTGCGGCGGGCCTGACCGCGACTGCCACACCTGGTCGTAGTCGTCATACCCCGCCGCGGCCGCGACAAGCTTGGACGCCCATGCCACTTGGCGTGCGTACAGGTTTGCGCCGCAACGCGATCGGGCCGCGTCCGGGATCGAGTGGGCCGTGAAGATCAGGCGGGCGCCCTGTGGGACGGTTTGCGCGGCCACGGTCACCGCGTCGGCGAACATCTGCACGAATAGCGGGTGGTCGAAGTACTGCCGGAGCTTGGTCAGGTGCGGGGCGCGTTCACCCGCTGCGCCGCGTCCGCGCGCGATGTCTTCGACGTACTGGGTGCAACTGGAGTAACCGCCCCACGCTGAGGTGGTGAACACCGCGGCGCTGCGGACTCCCTCGTCGCGCATGGCGGTCACCGCGTCTTCGACATACGGGTCCCAGTTGCGGTTGCCGAAGTACACCGGCACGTGGACGTAACTTCGCAATTGCTCGATCAGCGCACGATTGATGCCGTTGATCGGCGAAACGCCACCGAAGTGCAGATAGTGCTCGGCGACGCTGGCGAGCCGATCGCGCGGTATGCCGCGGCCCCGAGTGACGTTCTCCAGGAACGGCATCACCTGGTCGGGGCCCTCGGGCCCCCCGAACGACAGCAGCAGTACCGCGTCTATGTCCACTACAGCAACTGAGTGCTGGCGCCGCCGTCGGCGTAGACGACAGTGCCGGTGGTGGCCGGCAGCCAGTCCGACACGAGCGCGCAGACCGTCTTGGCCACGGGCGTGGGATCCTTCATGTTCCAGCCCAGCGGCGCCCGCTGATCCCAGCCCTCCTCCAACAGCTTGATCTGGTCGCCCGCGTCGTCACCGAGTGCACCTCCGACGATCGCGCTCATTGCGAGCGTCCGAATCGGGCCTGCGGCAACGAGATTGGAGCGCACACCGTAGGCGCCCGCCTCGCGGGCAACGAACCGGTTTACCGACTCCAACGCGCTCTTGGCCACGGTCATCCAGTTGTACGCCGGCATTGCGCGTGTCGGGTCGAAGTCCATGCCGACGATGCCGCCGCCACGGTTCATGATGGGCAGCACCGCTTTGGCCAGCGAGGCATAGGAATACGCCGAGATGTGGATGCCCTTGGCGACGTCTTCGTAGGGGGCGTCGAAGAACGGGTTGATTCCCATTCCGGACTGCGGCATGTAGCCGATCGAGTGCACGACGCCGTCGAGTTTGTTGCCCTCGCCGATCACCTCGGTGACCCGGTCGGCCAGCGTGCTCAGGTGCTCTTCGTTCTGCACGTCGAGTTCGAGCAGCGGCGCCGGGTTGGGCAACCTGTCAGCGATCCGCTTGATCAGCTTGAGCCGGTCGAAACCGGTCAGCACCAGCTCGGCCCCCTCCTCCTGGGCCACCCGCGCGATGTGGAATGCAATCGAGGAGTCGGTGATGATCCCCGTCACGAGGATGCGTTTGCCTTCGAGAAACCCTGTCATGAATGTCCTGTCCTTGTGTTCGATGCCGACTAGTGGCCCATGCCCATACCGCCGTCGACCGGGATTACCGCACCGGCGATGTAACTCGCATCCTCGGACGCCAGAAAGCTGACTGCCCCGGCGACCTCCTCGGCGGTGCCGACCCGCTTCGCCGGGATGAACTGCAGCGCCCCTTCCTGGATCCGCTCGTCGAGCGCGCGGGTCATCTCGGTATCGATGTAGCCGGGCGCGACCACGTTGGCGGTGACACCGGCCTTCGACAGCTCACGGGAGATCGAGCGCGCCATTCCGATCAGGCCCGCCTTGGCGGCCGCGTAGTTGGCTTGATTGCCGATCCCCCACATGCCAGACACCGAACCGATGAAGATGATCCGCCCGAACCGCTTGCGCTGCATGCTCCGCGAGGCGCGCTGCGCCACCCGGAACGCCCCGGTCAGGTTCGCGTCGATGACCTTCTCGAAACGGTCCTCGGTCATCCGCATGAGGAACGCGTCCGCGGAGATGCCGGCGTTGGACACCAGCACCTCGACCGCGCCCTGGTGCTCCTCGACCGCTGAGAAGGCGCGGTCGACGGCCTCGTTGTCGGTGACATCACACTCGACGCCGAACAACCCGTCGGGAGCACCCGATCCGCGATGGGTCACCGCCACCTTGTGGCCGTCGGCGGCGAGGCGCCGGGCGATGGCCAGGCCGATGCCGCGGTTGCCGCCGGTCACCAGCACCGAGCGGGAAACGAAGGGCGGACGGCCCACGTCGGTCTGGCTGGCCGATTCAGGTACAGCAGTCTCGGTCATGCGGCCAACCTATCGCCTGGACAGCATTCTTAAGAAATCGCCTTAGTCGCGGCGCTCACAACGGCAGCCGACGGTTGATCAGGAGGCTCGCGAGCGCCGCCAGAGCCGCGACCAGGGCGCCGAGCCGTAGCCAGCCCGTCGTCGCCTCGCCTCGGACGGTCTCGTAGCCGATCTGGTCCTGCAGCGTGGAGTACACCTTATTCAATTCGGCGATGTTGGACGCGGTGTAGGACTCGCCGTCGGACAGTTGCGCAACCTTCTCCATCATCTCGGAGTCGACGGGCACCGGCACGCGCTCGCCGTTCACCTCGACCGACCCGTTCGGGGTGCCGAACGAGATGGTCGAGATCGGCACCCCCTGGTCCTTGGCCGTGCGCGCCGCGGTGAAGGCGCCCTTGGGGTTGTCCGGGTTCGACGGCGCGGTCTCCTTGCCGTCGGAGAACAACACGATGCGCGCGGGCGGCGGCTCGTCCCCCCCGCCGATTACGGCCGCCACGGTCGAAATCGACGACAGGGCAGTGAAAATCGCTTCACCGGTGGCGGTGCGGTCGGCCACCTGCAGATTGTCGATGGCACGTCTGCTCGCGTCTCGGTTCGTGGTCGGCGAGACCAGCACCGTGGCCGTGCCCGCATAGGCGATCACGCCGAGGTTGATTCCGGGGGTGAGCTCGTCGACGAACTGTTTGGACGCCTCCTGCGCCGCGGCGAGCCGGTTGGGTTCCACGTCGGTGGCCCGCATGGACTGTGACACATCGATGGCCAGCATCACGACGGCCCGATTACGCGGCAGCCGTTGGTCATGGGTGGGGCCCGCCAACGCAATCGTGCACAGCAACAACGAGATTGCCAGCAGCGCGGCCGGAATGTGGCGCCACTTGGAAGGACGCTTCGACGACACGCTGTCGAGTAACTCGGTGTTGGCGAACTGCTGCAACCGTCGCCGTCGGGAGCGCTGGACGACGAGGTAGAACCCGACCAGCCCCGCGACGACGACCAGGAACAGCACGAACCACCAGATGTGCTGAAAACCCGTCAGCGACACCGGTCCCAGTAGCGGAAGGGTCATATCAGATCGTCACCCCTTGGCATGCGCATCAGTTCGGCAGGCGACGGTTGATGAACAGCGCCGACAACGCCGCCAGCGCCAGGGCGAGCGCACCGAGACGCAGCCAGCCGACACTCGCGTCACCCCTGATCGTCTCGTAGCCGATCTGCTGCTGCAGGTTGGCATAGACCTCACGCAGCTGTTCGAGGCTGGACGCGGTGAACGCCTCGCCTCCGGAAAGGTCGGCGATCTCCTTGAGCATCTCGTCGTCGACGGGCACCGGCTGGCGCTGGTCGTTGATCTCGACGTAGCCGTAGGGCGTACCGAACGAGATCGTGGAGATCGGCACCCCCTGATCCTTGGCCGTGCGCGCCGCGGTGTAGGCGCCCTTCGGGTTGTCTGGATTGGACGGCACCGTCTCCTTGCCATCGGAGAACAACACGATGCGCGCCGGCGGCGGCTCGTCGCCGCCACCGATCACCGCGCCGACCGTCGCGATCGCCTGCAGAGCGGTGAAGATGCCCTCACCGGTGGCGGTGCGGTCGGCGAACTGCAGCTTGTCGATCGCGTTCTTGGTGGCCTCGCGGCTGGTGGTCGGCGACACCAGCACGGTGGCGGTGCCGGCGTAGGAGATCAGGCCGAGGTTGATGCCCGCCGTCAGCTCGTCGGCGAACTGCTTGGACGCCTCCTGGGCGGCCGCCATCCGGTTCGGCGCGACGTCGGTGGCCCGCATCGACTGGGACACGTCCATCACCAGCATCACGACCGCGCGGTTGCGCGGGATCCGGACGTCGTGCGTCGGACCGGCCATCGCCACGGTCAAGAACACCAGTGCGATGACGAGCAGGATCGCGGGCACGTGCCGCCAGCGGGCCCGTCGCTTGGGCGCGACGCTTTCGAGCAACTCCATGTTCGCGAACCGCAACATGCGCCGGTGCCGGGCCAGCTGGACGACGACGTACAGCGCGATCAGCCCGAGTACCGCGAGCAGGAACAGAAAGAACCAGACATTGTCGAACCCCGACAGCGACATCGGGCCGAGCAACGGTAACGTCATGTGCGCTCTAACATTTCGAGGTCAAAAGCTCTCAAGCGCGACCGGCCAACGCCAGCCGTCGGGTCGCGACGAACCGGACCACGTCGGCAATCCAGTCGCGGTCGGTGCGCAGCGAGAGTAGCGGGGCGCCGCATCGACGCAGTGTCCGCGCGACCTCGGCCCGATGCGCCGCCGCAGCCTTGGCGAAGTCGTCACGCAACTGCTCGTCGATGGTGAATTCGCGGACCCGGCCAGTCTCGGCGTCCTGCAGTATCACGTCGCCGACCGGCGGCAGCTCGACGTCGCGGGGATCGAGCACCTCGATGCCCAGCACCTCATGCCGTGCGCCGATGGCCCGCAACGGACGCATCCAGTCGATGGGGCCGAGGAAGTCACTGATGATGACCGCCATACCTCGCCGCCGCTCGGGCCTGCGCAGCGCGTCGATCGCGGCGGCGAGGTCGCCACGAACTCCGGGCGGCGCCTTGGGGGTGGTGGCGATGGCGCGGAGCAGTTCCTGCTCGTGCATGCGCCCCGACAACGCAGGGACCCGCCGCGTGGCGTCGCCGTTGGAAATGATGGCGCCCAGCCGGTTTCCGCCGCCGCTGTTGAGGAACGCGATCGCGGCAGCCGCGGCCACTGCGAGGTCGCGCTTCTCGCACTCGACGGTGCCGAAATCCAGACTGGCGGAGACATCGACGACCAGCCAGGTCTCCAACTCACGGTCGGCGATCATCTGACGCACGTGCGGATGGGTGGTGCGCGCGGTCACCGACCAGTCCATCCGTCGCACATCGTCGCCCGGCTGGTACATCCGCGATTCGCCCGGCTCGGAGCCCGGGCCGGGAAGCAGACCGAGATGATCGCCGTGCAGCACGCCGTCGAGCTTGCGGCGCACGGTCAACTCGAGCTTGCGCAGCGCAGCCGACAGCGCAGGGTCGCGGATCTCCCCGCGCTTCAGCGACGGCAGGTCGACCCTACGTCGGGAGCTGGTCACCGACCGCTGGCCGCAGCCGCTGCGGCAGGCACGACGGGCTGCACCGAATGACCTTGCTGCGGAATGGCATTGACCTGCGGCAGACCCACGGTCTGCAGAATCCGGCTAATCACCGTCTCGGCCGAGATCTCGTCGGCCAGCGCGTCGTAAGTCAGCACCAGCCGGTGACGCAGAACATCCGGGATCACCTCGACGACGTCCTGCGGGATCACGTAGTCGCGACCCCGCACCAGTGCGAGCGCGCGGGAAGCGGCGATGATGCCCAGCGAGGCGCGCGGCGACGCGCCGTAGGCGATCCACGCTTTCGCATCGGGCATGCCGAACTTCTCGGGTTCACGGGTGGCGGTGACGACCCGCACCACATAGTCGACGAGCGCATGGTGCACGAAGTTGTTCGCGGCGACGTCCTGCAGGCGCAGCAGGTCGCCCGGCGCGAGCACCTGCTTGGGCTCCGGCGGCTTCACGCCCATCCGGTAGATGATTTCGCGCTCTTCCTCGGGCGTCGGGTAGTCGATGTTGAGCTTGAACAGGAACCGGTCGCGCTGAGCCTCGGGCAGCGCGTAGACGCCTTCCTGCTCGATCGGGTTCTGCGTGGCCATCACCAGGAACGGTGCGGGCAGCGGGAACGTCTTGCCGCCAATGGAGATCTTGCGCTCGGCCATGACCTCCAGCAGTGCCGACTGCACCTTGGCGGGCGCGCGGTTGATCTCGTCTGCGAGCAGGAAGTTGACCACCACCGGGCCGAGTTCGATGTCGAACTCCTCCTTGCCCTGCCGGTAGATGCGGGTGCCGACGATGTCGGTGGGCACCAGGTCGGGGGTGAACTGAATGCGGGCGAAGGTGCCGCCGACGACCTTGGCGAAGGTCTCCACGGCCAGCGTTTTGGCCACGCCGGGCACACCTTCGAGCAGCACGTGGCCCTTGGCGAGCAGGCCAACGAGCATCCGCTCGACCAGCTGGTCCTGGCCGACGATGATCCGCTTGACCTCGAAGATGGCCCGTTCGAGGGTGTGCACCTCCTGCTGCAGCCCGCCATTGTTGGCGGGGGCGGGCGGTGCGGAGTGCGAGCCCTGCGGGTAGCCCTGCGCCGGTGCCTGGCCGGGATATCCTCCGGCGCCCTGCGACGGCCCACTCGGTGACGTCATCAACGTTCCTTCCACATCGACTCGCTGGTCAGCTCGCTGGTCCGAGCCACGTTGGCCAGTCTTGACCGCACGCTTCTGGTCAACTATTCCAGGCAGTTCGGAATCCGTCGACGTTGCCCGCACCGTTGGCCGATTCGCTCAGGTGCTGCTCAGGATTCGATGATCCGCGCCGCATAGGGCTGCAGGCCGCCGCGCCGCACCGGGCTGACGGTGACCTTGTCCGCGCTGCCGGAGGCCTCGATCATCTGGCCGCCGCCGAGATACAGCGCCACGTGCTGGCTGCCGCCGGGCCCCCAGAACAACAAGTCGCCGCGCTTGGCTTGCGCTACCGGAACCTTGCGCCCGGTGTCGTACTGATCGCCGGAGTACTTCGGGATGAGCACGCCGACGCCGGCGAACGAGAACTGGGTGAACCCCGAGCAGTCGAATCCGACGATGTTGGCCCCGGAATCGACGCCGCGGCTGGGTCCGTTGGGCTTGCCGCCGCCCCATGAGTACGGCACACCCATCTGCGTCGCGCCGCGACGGATCACGTACTCGATGGCCTGGGGTCCGCGGACCCGACCCGGAGCCACGCTGGCGACCGTCGGCGCGGGGCCGAAGCCGAGGCCGCTGAGAAACTTCCGGCCGAGATCCATCGTGATCTCAGTGGCCTGCGCGGTGGCCGCCAGTGACGCGTTGGCCACCGCGAGTGGATCACCCGGCGCACCCGAACTGATCAGTTTGGGCAGTGTCGGATCCCACTGACCGTCGTCGGGTGCGGCCGTGGCCGGGGTGGACAAGCCGACAACGACGGCAAGCGCCGCCGCCGAGACAATGGAGCCGGACAGGAGCCGAAAGAGCCTGGACCGCAAAGTATTCCTTTTCGTCACCATTCGATGAGTCGCGTTGCATACGGGGTCATGCCACTGGTGCGCACAGGCGAGACCTTCACATGCGAGCCCGTGTAGGGCGCCTCGAGCATCTGCCCGTCGCCGAGGTACAGCGCGACGTGCTGGCTGGCGTTGGGACCCCAGAAGAGCATGTCGCCGCGGCGCATCTGCGACGACGGGATCTTGCGACCGGCGTCGTACTGCGAACCCGAGTAGTGGTCGAGCTTGATGCCGACGCCCGCGAACGCGTAAAGCATCAGCCCGGAGCAGTCGAAACCGACAGTGCCTGCGCCGGAGTCGATTCCGCGGCTGGGCCCGGCGGCGTTGCCGCCGCCCCACGAGTAGGGCACACCCATCTGTGACATCGCGCGACGGATCACGTACTCGGTGGCCTGCCTGCCGTAGACGCGCGGAATCGCGCCGTTGGTGTAGCCGCTGGGGGTCGGCAGCAGGCCCAGCTTCCGCGCGAAATTACGGCCCATGTCCTGGGTCACCTGCGCCGAGGTGGACATCATGCCCAGCACGGTGTTGATGATCGCGATCGGATCGCCGCTGACGAACGCGCTCGGAATAGCGGGCAGCGTCGGGTCCCATCCGGTGGCCCAGTTGCCGGTCGCCGGCGACGCGCGCTTGGGCGCACGATCCCAGTTGTCGCCCGTCTCGGCCGCCACGGGCTGTGCCGCCGCGGGGTTGGTCGCCGCAGATTTCACGGTGGGCCGCGCCTGCTCGAGTTTGGCTTGCGCAGAGGCGCGTTCGGCGGCCAGCTTGTCCAATTGGGCCTGCTGGGCGCCGAACGTCTGTTGCGCCTCGGCCAATGCCGAGACCGCGGTCTGCTGGCTCGCTTCGGCGTCGGCGACCGCCCGATCGGCGTTCTGCTTGGCCAGCCGCGCCGCCGAGTCCCGGTTCACCTGTTCGGTGCGCGCGCGCTGCAGATCGTCCATCACCTGCTGCGCGCTGACCGACAGCGTCTGCCCGGCCGCGGCGGTGTTGAGGATGTCGTCGGGGTCGGCGGCGGTCAGGTAGGAATCCGACGGGCCATTGACGTACGTGGCGGCGGCGAAGGAGTCGAATCGCTGCTGCGCGGCCGTGATCGCTGTGTTGGCCTCCGCGACCCGCTGACCGCTGGCCTCGACCTCGCGCTGCGCGGCCGCAGCGTTGTCCCGCGCCGTCTGCACGTCGAGGATCGCCTTGTTGACGCTTTCCTGTTTGGCCTGAATCGCCGCGCCGAGGTCGTGCAGTTTCTGGTCCGCATCGGCGACAGCGGCAACGAGCGAGGCCAGGCTGTCAGGACTTCCAGGTTGAGCCGTGGCCAGTCCCGGTGTCGCGGCCAGTACACCGACCGCCAGCAAAGCCGCGCCCAGACGCCCGCACAGCCGTGACGGCTTTACTGCTCCTCGCGTCCGCCATGGCTTTATGTCTCCTCGCGTCCGCCATGGCTTTATGGCTCCTCGCGTCCGCAAGGCGCCAAGGGTGCGTCTCATTCGACTCAGGTCTCCTCGGGCTCAAACGCGAACGTGCCAGCAGATTGGTCAGCGCGAGTGCGCAGAAGTCCCAAGAAGCACAACTACAACATCAGGCGCCGATTGCACCGTACGTCACATCTGACGCTAAAGAAACTTTAGTCACAAATTACAGCAGTGTAATTGCGAATAGCGTTATCGCGCTGTGACTTTCGTAATTGCGCAATATGCGCGAATTACTTCTGAAACGCCTGCTGGCGCACCCTTTACGACGGCTCTCGAGATAGCGCGCGCCTACTACGCACTTGTAGCGCGCGGGTAACGACGACGGCGGCCGCGACGCCCAATACGAGCACGATCGTGAATGCGGTCCACGGGAAATCCGGAGTGGTCAGTTGGCTGACGAAATTCTTCGTCCCTTGCACCGGACCGCGCCCCTCGGCGACGTCCTGGCCGGCCTCCAGCGTCGCCCGGTCGTAGGTCGCGCTGTAGGTGCCGGACTCCGATGGGCTCAGCACCAACACCGTCGAATCCGGAAACGCCTCGCCGATCTCGGTGGCGATATCCCGCAGCGGCGTATCGATCGCCGGGTTCTCCCCGACCACGACAACCTTGAGGTCGATGCCCTGCTGCTTCGCGTCCGCCACGACCGCCGCCAGACCCTCGTTCTCGGGGGTTGGCGCGGCGCTGACCCCATCGTCGGCGACGTCGGCGCGCACCATGTCAACGCACACGTCGACCGGCGTCGTCGCGGGATCCTGCCCGACAGGACCACAGATGTCGGGCGGAATGTAGGCAGGCGGGAACGGGAGCAGGTGCGGTCCGGTCACACCGGCACGGTACTGCATTGAGTGGGTAACCAGGTGGCAGCACGACCTGTGAGGGACGAGACTGAAAACAGCCCTGAGTTCTTTGCAGGACAAGCGTACTGTTAGGATTGTGAGCGCCGCCGACACAGCCCGTCGCGGCGATGTCTAGCCGGGAGTTGAAGTGAGCAGCAAAGATTCGGTGAATTCTTTTGGAGCCCGCGACACGCTGAAGGTCGGGGACAACAGCTACGAGATCTACCGCCTCGACGCGGTACCCGGTACCGAGAAACTTCCTTACAGCCTCAAGGTGCTGGCGGAGAACCTGCTGCGCACCGAGGACGGGACCAACATCACCAAGGACCACATCGAGGCCATCGCGAACTGGGACCCCTCGGCCGACCCGAGCGTGGAGATCCAGTTCACCCCCGCGCGGGTGATCATGCAGGACTTCACGGGTGTCCCGTGCATCGTCGACCTCGCCACCATGCGCGAGGCCGTCGGTGAGCTGGGCGGCGACCCGGACAAGGTGAACCCGCTGGCGCCGGCCGATCTCGTGATCGACCACTCGGTCATCGCCGACCTGTTCGGCACCGCGGACGCCTTCGAGCGCAACGTCGAGATCGAGTACGAACGCAACGGCGAGCGCTATCAGTTCCTGCGCTGGGGTCAGGGCGCCTTCGACGACTTCAAGGTGGTGCCCCCCGGCACCGGCATCGTGCACCAGGTCAACATCGAATACCTGGCCAGCGTCGTCATGGAGCGTGACGGCGTCGCTTACTGCGACACCTGCGTTGGCACCGATTCACACACCACGATGGAGAACGGCCTCGGCGTCCTCGGGTGGGGCGTCGGCGGCATCGAGGCCGAGGCGGCCATGCTGGGCCAGCCCGTCTCGATGCTCATCCCCCGCGTCGTCGGGTTCAAGCTGTCCGGCGAGCGTAAGCCCGGCGTGACCGCCACCGACGTGGTGCTCACCGTGACCGAGATGCTGCGCAAGCACGGCGTCGTCGGCAAGTTCGTCGAGTTCTACGGCGAGGGCGTCGCCGAGGTGCCGCTGGCGAACCGCGCCACGCTGGGCAACATGAGCCCGGAGTTCGGCTCCACGGCAGCAATTTTCCCGATCGACGAGGTGACGATCGAATACCTGAAGATGACCGGGCGCAGCGAGGAGCAGTTGGCACTCGTCGAGGCCTACGCCAAGGAACAGGGTCTGTGGCACGACCCCGAGCGCGAGCCGAAGTTCTCGGAGTACATCGAGCTCGACCTGTCCGACGTGGAGCCGTCCATCGCGGGTCCGAAGCGGCCGCAGGACCGCATCGCACTGAGCGACGCGAAATCGGCGTTCCGCAAGGACATTCACAATTACGTCGAGAACGGCAACTCCGCCGCGCACTCGAACGTCGACGAGGCGGTGGAGGAGACGTTCCCGGGGAGCGACCCGGTGTCGCTGTCCTTCGCCGAGGAGGACGCGGTCGACGTCGTCTCCGCCGCTAACGGCTCGGCGGGACGGCCGAGCAACCCGGTAGAGGTCAAGTCGTCCGAACGCGGTGACTGCATCCTGGACCACGGCGCCGTGGTGATCGCCGCGATCACGTCGTGCACCAACACCTCCAATCCCGAGGTGATGCTGGGCGCGGCGCTGCTCGCGAAGAACGCGGTCGACAGGGGCCTGACCACCAAGCCGTGGGTGAAGACGACGATGGCGCCGGGCTCACAGGTCGTCACCGAGTACTACGAGAAGGCCGGGCTGTGGCCGTACCTCGAGAAGCTGGGCTTCTACCTGGTCGGCTATGGGTGCACCACGTGCATCGGCAACTCCGGTCCGCTGCCCGAGGACATCAGCAAGGCGGTCAACGACGCCGACCTGTCGGTCGCCGCGGTGCTCTCGGGTAACCGCAACTTCGAGGGCCGCATCAATCCGGACGTGAAGATGAACTACCTCGCGTCGCCGCCGTTGGTCATCGCCTACGCGCTGGCCGGAACGATGGACTTCGACTTCGAGGCCGATGCGCTGGGCACCGACACCGACGGCAACGAGGTCTTCCTCAAGGACATCTGGCCGTCGCAGCAGGACATCGACGACACGATCGCCAGCGCGATCAACACCGAAATGTTCGTCAAGAACTACTCGGACGTGTTCAAGGGCGACGACCGGTGGCGCAACCTGCCGACCCCGAGCGGGAACACCTTCGAGTGGAATCCGGACTCGACGTACGTGCGCAAGCCACCGTACTTCGACGGCATGCCTGCCGAGCCGGAGGCGGTCTCTGACATCACGGGCGCCAGAGTGCTTGCGCTGCTCGGTGATTCGGTCACCACCGACCACATCTCCCCCGCGGGCAGCATCAAGCCGGGCACGCCGGCCGCCCAGTACCTCGACGAGCACGGCGTGGACAAGGCCGACTACAACTCCTATGGGTCGCGGCGCGGCAACCACGAGGTGATGATCCGCGGCACGTTCGCCAACATCCGGCTGCGCAACCAGTTGCTCGACGACGTGTCCGGCGGCTATACCCGCGACTTCACCAACGGCGGTGAGCAGGCCTTCATCTACGACGCCGCCCAGAACTATGCGGCGCAGGACATTCCGTTGGTGGTGCTCGGCGGCAAGGAGTACGGGTCCGGCTCGTCGCGCGACTGGGCGGCCAAGGGCACCAGCCTGCTGGGTGTGCGCGCCGTGATCACCGAATCGTTCGAGCGCATCCACCGCTCGAACCTGATCGGCATGGGGGTCATCCCGCTGCAGTTCCCCGAGGGTGAGTCCGCGGCGTCGCTGAAACTCGACGGCACCGAGACGTTCGACATCACCGGCATCGAGGAGCTCAACGAGGGCAAGACGCCGAAGACGGTTCACGTCACCGCGACGAAACAGGGAGATGGCGACTCCGGGAACGACACCATCGAGTTCGATGCGGTGGTGCGTATCGACACACCGGGTGAGGCCGACTACTACCGCAACGGCGGCATCCTGCAGTACGTACTGCGCAACATGCTGAAGTCCTGACCGTGCCCCGGGTGACCGACGACCATCTGGCGGCGCGTCGTCGGCAGATTCTCGACGGCGCCCGGCGGTGCTTCGCGGAGTACGGCTACAACGAGGCGACCGTGCGACGGCTCGAGCAGACGATCGGGCTGTCGCGCGGCGCCATCTTCCACCATTTCCGCGACAAGGACACACTGTTCTTCGAGCTGGCGCGCGAGGACGCCGAACGCATGGCCGACGTCGCCGCACGCGAAGGTCTGGTCCAGGTGATGCGGGACATGCTGGCCGCACCCGATCAGTTCGACTGGTTGGCGACCCGCTTGGAGATCGCGCGCAAGCTGCGCAACGATCCGGCGTTTCACCGTGGCTGGTCGGAGCGCTCCGCAGAACTGTCGGCGGCCACGACGGCACGCCTGCGCAGACAGAAGCAGGCCGGCAGGCTGCGCGACGACGTGCCCAGCGCTGTCCTGCAGACCTACCTCGACCTGGTGCTCGACGGCTTGGTAGCGCGACTCGCATCGGGAGACGATCCCGAAAAGCTCAGTGCCGTACTGGACCTGGTCGAAGCTTCACTGCGGACGCGAGGCGCAGACGAGCCCCTGCGGTCGCGAGAAACTCCCTCGCCGCAGCACTGATCAGCTTGCGCGCCTGCTGCGGTGGTTGGGACCACCCCGGCTGCGCATCGTCGTACCCGACTCACGCAGCATGCTGTGAATCGAGCCGTACGAGCGACCCGTTGACGCCACCAGCGTCCGGATGCTCGCGCCCCCCTCGTAAGCGCTGCGCAACTCCGTCAGCAGATCGTCCCTTGACTTGTCTGTCTTGTTCATCGGCACACCTCCCCGCTCTCGCGATGCCCCGACACATACCCAGCGTAAGAATGGCCTACACCCTGGCGCACCGATTTCGTTAAACGGTTCGTTTTCGGGATTACGCGAGTTCGATGAGGTCGCGGTAGTCGTCGGACCAGAAGTCCTCGGTGCCGTCGGGCAGGAGCACCACGCGCTGTGGATTCAATGCCTCTGCCGCGCCGGGGTCGTGCGTCACCAGCACCACCGCGCCGACATAACTGCGCAGGGCGTCGAGTACCTGCTCACGCGACGCGGGGTCGAGGTTGTTGGTCGGCTCGTCGAGCAGCAGCACGTTGGCCGTGGACGCGACGAGGCCGGCCAGCGCCAGGCGGGTCTTCTCGCCGCCGGACAGCGTCCCCGCCGGCTGCTCGAGCTGCGCGCCGCTGAACATGAACGCGCCCAACAGTCCCCGCAGATCCTGCTCGCCGGTGTCGGGTGCGGCGTGTCGGATGTTCTCCCAGACCGTCGCGAGGTTGTCCAGCGTGTCGTGCTCCTGCGCGAAATAACCGACCTTGAGGCCGTGGCCGGGTTCGAGCGCGCCGGCATCGGGTTTCTCGGTACCGGCCAGCAGCCGCAACAGTGTCGTCTTACCCGCGCCGTTGAGCCCGAGGATCACCACGCGCGAGCCGCGGTCGATCGCGAGGTCGACCCCGGTGAAGACCTCGAGCGAGCCGTAGTTCTTCGTCAGCCCCTTGGCCACCAGCGGTGTGCGCCCGCACGGCGCAGGTGTCGGGAACTTGATCCTGGCCACCTTGTCAGCAACCCGTTCCTCGTCGAGCGCGGCCATCATCCGGTCGGCACGGCGCAGCATATTCTGTGCGGCAACGGCTTTGGTGGCCTTGGCGCCCATCTTGGCGGCCTGGGTACGCAGCGCGGTCGCCTTGCGCTCGGCATTGGCGCGCTCGCGGCGGCGGCGTTGTTCGTCGGTCGCCCGGGCGTCGAGGTACTTCTGCCACCCCATGTTGTAGACGTCGA
Organism: Mycobacterium deserti; assembly: GCF_025345615.1. Taxonomy (GTDB): domain Bacteria; phylum Actinomycetota; class Actinomycetes; order Mycobacteriales; family Mycobacteriaceae; genus Mycobacterium; species Mycobacterium deserti. The sequence goes on along the minus strand of NZ_JAODWD010000003.1, from coordinate 827,950 downwards.
CCTCGCCGCGCACCGCGTCGAGGAACCACACCCGGTTGACGACATCGGCCAGCAGGTCGACGTTGTGGCTGATGACGATCAGGCCGCCGGTGTGCTGCTGCAAGAAGTCGCGCAGCCACCCCACCGAGTCGGCGTCGAGGTGGTTGGTCGGCTCATCGAGCAAAAGCGTCGTCGCGGACCCGGCGCCGGTGTCGGATGCGGCGAACAAAATGCGGGCCAGCTCCACCCTTCGGCGCTGACCGCCCGACAGCGTGCGCAAGGGCTGGGTCAGAACCCGTTCGGGCAGGCCGAGACTCGCGCAGATCCGGCCGGCTTCGCTTTCGGCGGCGTACCCGCCGAGCGCGGCGAACCGTTCCTCGAGTTGGCCGTAGCGCCGCACGGCCTTGTCGCGGGCCGTGTCATCGGCCACCTCGGCCATCAACGCCTGTTGCTTCTCCAGGTCGGACATCAACGTGTCGAGGCCGCGGGCGGAGAGCACCCGGTCGCGGGCCAACACGTCGAGGTCACCCTCTTTGGGATCCTGTGGCAGGTAACCGATCTCACCGGTACGAGTGATGGTTCCGGCGTAGGGCTCGCCCTCGCCGGCCAGGATCCGCATGGTGGTGGTCTTGCCCGCACCGTTGCGGCCGACCAGTCCGATGCGGTCGCCCGGCTGCACGCGCATGGCGGTCCCGTCCGTGGACAACAGCGTGCGCGCCCCGGCGCGGACCTCGAGGTCCGTTGCGGTGATCACGCTGCTTCTCCTTCTGCGTCGGGGTTACTTGTCGTCGGTGCTCGTCGATTTTTCGCGCGAGCGCTCGTCGGTGAAGACCGGGGCCCGCTTCTCCGCGCGCGCCGCTACCGCTTCTTCGAAATTTGCGGTGAGCAGGCGGACGAAGAGTTGTCCGAGGCCTTCGGCCTGCATATGCCCTTCCAGGCTAGCGGCGTCCAGTCCACTCCAAAGTGTGCGCTTGGTCAACTCGATTCCCGGCCGGGAGAACGAGGCGATGCGCTCGCCCATCTCATAGCAGGTGTCGAGTAGTCGGTCGCCCGGAACGGTCGTCGACACCAGGCCGATGCGCGCGGCCTCGTCGGCGTGCACGTCCCGGCCGGTGAGCATCAGCTCGAACGCCCGCGACGTCCCGATCGCGCGCGGCAGCAGGTAGGACAAGCCCAGCTCGCTCGCGGTCAGGCCGTTGTTGATGCCCGCCGCGCGAAAATAGGCCCCATCAGCGGCGATCCGAATGTCGCAGGCCAGCGCCAGACACAGCCCACCCCCGATCGCCGCGCCGTTGACCGCGGCGATGACGGGCTGATGCATCTTGCGCAGCGCGAGGATGACATCGTCGAGCACCTGCATCGATCGGAGCGCGAAGGTCGGGCGCGTGAGGCCGTCGATGTGCGGCACCGAACCCGCCGACTTGTGATCGGCTCCCGACGAGAACCCCCGGCCCGCACCTGTGAGAACGATCACGCGAACCGCGTTGTCGTACGTCAGCTCGTCGAGGATCCGCTTGAGCGGAACCATGACGTCGAACGCCATGGAGTTCATCCGTTCGGGCCGGTTCAGCGTCACCAGGGCGACGTGGGGTCGCGGTCGATCAACAAGAACCAGGTTCGAGTGCTCCGTCACGAACTGCACGCTATCGCGTGCGCGCCGTCACTCCGGCTGACCGTTGTCCTGTGCCGCGATCGCGGCGTCGATGTCGAACTCCTTGACCTTCTGCACCAGCTCCTCCAGGGCCGCCGGCGGCAGTGCGCCGGCCTGGTTGAACACCAGTTTCCCCTTCTTGAATGCCATCAAGGTGGGAATGGAGCGGATGTCGGCGGCGGCGGCGAGCTGCTGCTCGGCCTCGGTGTCGACCTTGGCGTACACGACGTCGGGGTGCTGCTCGGACGACGCGGCGAAGGTAGGTGCGAAGGCCTTACACGGACCGCACCACGACGCCCAGAAGTCCACCAGCACGATGTCGTTGTCGTTGATGGTTTCGTTGAACAGTTCAGCGGTGATGTCTCGGGTAGCCACGATCTTCCTAACGCCGGGTTGTAGCTGGGTGTTCCCACAATGAGGTCGGGCAAACCGGCTCGCGCGTCAGAGCGCGGCGCGGCCGCGCTCGAAGAACTCGACGATGCGGGCGGTCAACGTGTCGACGTCATCGGCGGGGTCGAGCGCGTACAGCGCGCCGAACGGTGCGTTCCAAAAGGGGCCGGTGCGCTTGGCCCAGGGGCCGACGTAGGCGTACGGACGCGGGTGCACCGAGTCACCCGCGGACACGCCGTAGTTCACTTCGTCCTCGACGACCGCGACGTCGAAGTGCTCGGGCCACAGGACGGGATGCTGCGCAGGCACAACCTGTTTGAGGGCGTGCCCACCGGCGTAATGGCTGCGGTGAATCCACTCGGCGGCGGCGCCGTCGATGTCGAGGACGGTGTCCGTCGACAGCGGGTCGACGAGGTCGTACACGCCGACGGGCGGGCCGGCGTCCAGGCCGGCAGCCTCGGCGATCGCGCCGAGGTTCCCGGCCAGCGCGACGGTGCCATTCGGGAAGACGAGGTCGGTTCCGCGCACCGCGACCGGAAGGGCTACACCGGCGAAACCGTCGGGGCGCACGGCCAACCGGATCGTGTTCGACGCGCGGTACTGCGGGCCGGCGATCAGGCTCTCGGCGACGCCGCGCAACTGGTCGCGGGTGGCGGCGTAGGTCTCGTCAAAGGTCACAGCAATGGAGTTACCACATCGATCAGTCGCGGACGAGGCTCAAGTCGTCGGCCAGCGCGGCGATGCTGCGCTGCCACAGTGCGCTCAGGTGGTCGATGTCGCCGGGCGAGAACAGAGCGTCGCTCCACCGCAGGTTGGTGATCAGCTGCGACCCCTGGCCGGTGTTCGCGACGGCGGCGCTGATGTGTAGGGCGAACCGCAGCGGAAGGTCCGGCTCCGGTGCGATCGGCAACGCGTCCACGTATGGCTCGGTGAGCAGCGACCACGGCTGTTCGGTTGCGCCGCTGAGGTCCAGGCGGCCAAGGAAGCTGAATTGAATCTGGGGCTCGGAGGCGTCCTGCAGTTCGGGCAGCCGGACAACATGGCGCAGCAGGCCGTAGTCGAGGCCATCGTTCGGGATCGCGTCGAGGCGGGCGACGACGGTGTCGAGAAGCGCTCGCGCCGAACCTCGCCGGCGTTCGGCCTGTTCGACGTCGGCGGCACCCCCCACGCCGAGTCGAATCGGGTACGAGGAGATGAAGGAACCGACAGTGTTGGTTGTGTCCGCATCCAATAGGGCGTCAGCGCGCCCGTGACCTTCGAGCGCGACGAGCGCACCGGTCGACGGGTCCTGTCCACGATCGCGGCGCCAACTCGCTACGGTCAATGCCGTGGCGGCAAGCAGGATCTCGCGTGCGCCTTCGCGTTTCGTCGACGCCGACAGCACGTGCTCGCTGACCTCGGCCGGCGTGACGACGCGGGTGACGCGAAGGGTGGACCATGTGTCCCTGGTGGGGTCGGGCAGTCGGCGGCCCAGCGCCGGGTCAGGTCCGCGGACCTCAGCGGCCCAGAAGCCGCGCTGGTCCCTGACCTCGGCCAGTTCGGCGCGCTGCCACATCATCTGCGACCACCGCCGGTACGACGTGAACTCGGGCAGCGGCCTCGGCGTCTCGCCCGCCCCCAGCGCCCGCACCGCCTCGGCGACGTCGCCGAGCATGATGTGCCACGACACCACGTCGACGGTCAGGTGATGCGCGGTCAGCAGCAACACGTCGCCGCTTTCGGCACCGGTGTACCACACCGCACGCACCATCTGCCCCGTGTGCGGGTCGATCTCGTCGATGACCTTTCGCGCAGATTCCCCAATGGCCGAGCACAGTTCATGCCGGCCGGCACCGGGCAACTCGACGCGGGTGAGCAGGTCCGAGGCGCTGACGATGCCTCGGTCCCGGGTCGCCAGGCGCGGCCCGTCGGCGGTCTCCACGATGACCGACCGCAGCGTGTCATGCGCGTCGAGAAGCAGTTGCAACACCGCCTCGATGGTCGACCGATCGACGTCGGATGGCAGCTGCAACAGGAAATTGTGGGTGAAGCGGCGATAGTTCCCGTGCTCGCAAAGCCAGGACACCATGGGCAACGGAAGCACTTCACCGAAGTCGCCACCGTCGACGAACGCCTCCGACTCGGCACCGGCGTCGATCGCCGCCGCGAGCGTACGGATCGTCGGGCTCGCAAGCATCATTCGCGGACTGAGCATCAGGCCGCGACGGCGCGCCTTGGTGACGAGCGAAATCGCCAGAATGCTGTCGAGGCCCAGCGAGAAGAAGTCGTCGTCGACGTGCGGCGCGGGGGCGTTGAACTGCTCGGAGAACACGTCGCACAACACACGCTCGGTGGCGGTGGACGCCGACGCGGCGCCGTCACCATGTCCGCTGAAGATCGCGTCGGAGGCCAACCGGTCCAAGGCGTGACCGTCCAACTTGCCGTTGGCGTTCAACGGCAGTTGCGGCAGAGCAACGACACGGGCGGGAACCATGTAGGGCGGCAGCCGATCAATCAGCCCGGCGCGTACGAGCAACGGTTCGCCCGTCGTATTCCGCTGCCACACAACGAAACCCACCAAGCTAGTGCTTTCATTGCGGCGTACCACCGACACCGCCGCGTCGTACACCCCGGGTTGATCGCGCATCGCGGCCTCGATCTCGCCGATCTCCACCCGGAAGCCGCGGATCTTGACCTGGGTGTCGGCGCGTCCCAGGTAGGCGAGGCCGCCGTGGGGCAGGCGGCGCACCAGATCACCGGTGCGGTACATCCGGTGTCCTGCCCGGAACGGGTCAGCGACGAATCGAGCCGCCGATAGATCGGGCCTGCTCGCATATCCACGGGCCGTCTGCACACCCGATAGGTACAGCTCCCCCACCGCGCCGTCGGGAACCGGCCGCAATCCCGAGTCGAGGATGTAGGCGAACGTCCCGGCGTTCGCCGTGCCGATCGTCGGCGCCTCGTATCGGCCGACCGGAGCCACCACCGCCTCGACCGTCGACTCGGTCGGCCCATAGCAATTGAAGACCGTCGTGTCGGGCAACGCCCGAAGTTGCGCCCACAGCGCGGGATTGACCGCTTCGCCGCCCAGAGCCAGGACGGCAAGCGGTCGATCCAGTAACCCGGCCGCGTGCAGCTGGACGAACATGGACGGAGTGGTGTCGATCATGTCGATACCGAAGGACGCCATGCCGTTTACGAGCCGTAGCGCATCCTTCATCTCGTCGGCGTCGAACAGGTGCACGCAGTGCCCGTCGAGCAGGCCGACCATCGGCTGCCAGGACGCGTCGAAGCTCAACGACCACGCGTGCGCAATGCGTAGCGGCCTGCCGAGCCGCTCTCCGACAGGCACATACACCCGTTGTCTGTGGTCGGCGAGGTAGCCGAGGACCGCTGCGTTGGTTCCGATGACACCCTTGGGTTCTCCGGTCGAGCCCGAGGTGAAGATGATGTACGCGTTCTGCTCGGGATGGCGACGGATGGCCTCGGCGACGGCGTCTAGGCGTGAGATCCGCTCCGCCACAGCGGCGTCGTCGAGTACCAGCTCGGGCACTCGACCGACACGACCGGAGTGACGCCGCTCAGTCAGGGCGAGCACCGGATCGGACTGAGCCACAATCGACGCGATACGCGTGTTCGGCAGTGCGACGTCGATCGGCACGTAGGCACCGCCGGCGGCGAGCACGGCCAATAGGGCGACGATCGCTCGCGCCGAACGCGGAAGGACGAGAGCCACCGTCGATTCCGGGCCCACCCCGTGCTGACGCAGTTCGCCAGCCAACCGGCACGCCTCGGCGTGCAGTTCCGCGTAGCTGAGGCGCACACCACCGCTGGTGGTGAGGGCGTCGGCGCCCGGTGTCGCGCGGACCTGTCGCTCGAAAGCCTCCCAGATCGTGTCCACGGGCGCCGGCGCAGTGCCGGGTCGCGGCAGCCGGGCACGCTCGGCCGCGGTGAGAACGTCGAGGCCGTTGGGCGTTTCGTCGCCGATATCGGGCAATTGCAGAAGCACGCTTCGCAACCGCTCGCAGAGTGCGGCCGCAGGAAGGTGCGGCAGTACATGCGGCAGCACCTCGACCTGCAGCACCAATGTGTCGTCGAGTACATGGGAGACGACCGTCAGCGGGTAGTGCGTCAGGCTCTCCCCCTCGATCGGCGTGAAGCTCGCGCCGTCGGGTGTGGTGATTGTGTCGATGGCGTCGTCGATCGGGGCGTTCTCGAAGACGAACATGCTGTCGAACAGCGTGCCCCGCCCGTGTGCCCGCTGAATCTCCGCCAGGCTGAGGTAGCCGATGTCGCGCATGGCCGACGACTCACGCTGCAACCGCACACACTGATCGACGACGGAGGCCGTGGTGCTCACCTCGAGCGCGACCGGAACGCTGTTGATGAACAGCCCGACCATGCTCTCCACCCCGGCGAGGCTCTGCGGGCGGCCGGACACGATGGTGCCGAAAACGACGTCGCTGCGGTCGGTGAGTCGGCTCAGAACAACGCCCCACGCGAACATCACCGCCGTGTTCAGCGTGAGTCCGTGCCGTCCCGCCCACGCCCGGAGGCGGGCGGTGTCTTCGGCGGTCAACACGAGCCGGGTTGTCACCGGCACGCCGTCGCCCGCAGGCACCGCGCTGTCGGCGATCATCAGCGGCGCGGACAGAGCACCCAGATACCGAGTCCATTTGGCGAGCGCCGCGTCGCTGTCCTGCTGCGCGAGCCAGATGATGTAGTCGCGGTATGGTCGCGGCGCTGGCAGACTCGCCTGCGATCCGCCTGCCCGGTAGATCGCGAGCATCTCGGTGAAGAAGACCGCGAGTGCCCAACCGTCCATCAGGATGTGATGCGCGGTGAAGATCATCCGCCGTCTCGTCTCACCGGGAACGGTGAGCAGCACGATGCGCAACGCCGGACCACGACTCAGGTCGAACCGACGGCGCCGCTCAGATCGTGCGATCGCGTCGAACTCGGCTGGCGCAGCGGTCCGTTCGGTCCACGGCAGCGCGGCCTTGGCGGGCACGATCTGCACCGGCTTCGGGACATCACGGTCCCAGAAGGCGGCGCGCAGATTGGGGTGGCGTTCCAGCATTGTCTCCGCGCTGCGGCGCAACAGTGCGACATCGACCGGACCGTCGATGTCGACCCGCAGTTGCATGGTGTAGATGTCGACGCCGTCCTCGGCCAGCCGGTACAGCGCGAACAGGCCCTCCTGCAGGGGAGTGAGCGCAAGAACGTCTTCGATCTGCGGCGGGGCGGACGTCATCGGCGCCTCACGTCTGGTTCTGCCACGCCCGGTGAGCGCGGCCAGCGCGTCGGTGTCCAGACCGGATGCGTTGACAGGCTCAGACGGTGAATCAGCCTGTTCGGCAAGCTGTCCCAGTCCGGCGTCGACGGCGGCGGCCAATTCGGCGACGGTCATGTGCTCGAACACCATCAACGGGGTGAGCGCCAGCCCTTGTGCGGTCGCGCGCGCCGACAGCTGTACGGCGATGATGCTGTCGCCGCCGAGAGCGAAGAAGTTGTCGTCGCGTTCGACGTCGGTGATGTCAAGAAGCTCCTCGAGCAGTGTGATCAGGGCCTGCTCGGTCTCGACAGACCCCCCGGCGATGGGCTGCGACACCTCGCCAGTGCGTGCCGTCGGCGGCGCGAGCAGCCGCTCCATGATGTCGTCGGGCAGCAGTTGCACGGAGGACAAGGCGGCGTCGGGCGTGGTCGCGAACGCTTCAAGCGCGGCGGCCAACGCGTCGCCGAGGTGCCGAACGGTCTCGGGCTCGTACAGATCGGCGTTGGCGACCACCCGCACGTCGAGTCCGCCGTCGGACCTGACGTCCATGCCCACATTCAGGTCGAGCAGGGACACCTCGAAGTCCAATGACTCGGGCACCACGCTGGTTTCGTCGGTGAGGGTGCGCGGCCGGAGTGCCCAATCGTCACCCCGGAAGTGAATCGAACTCTGGAACAGCGGATGGTTCCGCGACGTCGACCGACGCGGGTTGAGCGCCTCGACGAGCCGGTCGATCGGCAGTTCCTGGTGTGCCAGCGCATCGAGCACCGTGTCGCGGCTGCGCACCACCGTGGCGCGCAGGCTCGGATCCCCGGACAGGTCGTTGCGCAGCACCACCACGTTGGCGAACGGTCCGTTCGAGCCCGCCGTCGCCAACTCGTTGCGGGATGCGACCGGGCTGCCGATCGGCAGGTCGGTGCCGCCACCGAGCTTGTGCAGCAGCACCGCAAAAGCGGCCTGGTACACCATGAATTCGCTGGCCCCGACCTGCTCGGCGAATGCCGTGAGCTGCGCCCGCCGGGCTGTCGGCACCGTGAACGTCGTCACCTCTGCGCGAGTGCCCAGCACGGGGGGACGGGAATGATCGGCCGCCATCGGTATCTCTTCGGGCAGCCCGGCCAATGCGTCCGACCAGTAGTCGAGTTCGGCCTGACCCCAGCCGCTTCCGGCTTCGAACACCTCCCGTTGCCACACCGCGTACTCGACGAACTGCACCGGTACGTTGTCCCACTGCGGAGTTTCGCCGCGCGTTCGCGCGCGATAGGCGGCGACGACATCGTCGAAGATCACGCCGAGTGAGGTGTGGTCGGTGACGATGTGGTGGACAAGCAGGAGCAGCAGATGCGACTCGGGCGCGACAGTCAACAACGTCGGCTTGATCAGCGGTCCGGATTCCAGCGGGAAGAGGTGGCGCCGCAATTCGGCCACCTTGGCATCAGCATGCTCGGCGGTGCTCTCCGCCACCGTCAACTTCACCGCCAACCCAGGGTGAACGACCTGAAAAGGAACACCCGCGCTTTCTGCGAAGGTCGTGCGCAAGGCCTCGTGCCGGGCCACCACATCGTTGATCGCCGCGGTCAGCGCTTCGATGTCGAGCGGACCGTTGATGCGAAGCGACAGCGCAAGGTTGAAGACGTCGTTCGGACCTCGGAGGCGGTGCTGGAACCACATCGCCAGCTGCGAGTAGGACAGCGGCGGCTTGTCCGGTCGAACCGTGGTGGCGAGCGCCGGCCGGCGTGTCGCCGCGGCCTGCGCCAGCGCAGCCGCCAGTCCCGCAGGGGTGGGGTTGTCGAACACCGCGCGCACGTTCAACTCGACGTCGAATTCCGCTCTGATCAAAGCCACCAACCGCGCTGCCAGCAGTGAGTGACCGCCGAGTTCGAAGAAGGACTCGTCGACGCTGATGTCCTCGCTGTCGAACAGCCGGCCGAAGATCGCGCACACCCCGCGCTCGGTCGCCGTGGTCGGCTCGCGATATCGCCGAGCCGCGATTCGCGTCGTCGCGGGCAGCGCCCGCTTATCCAGCTTCCCGCTGACCGTCAACGGAACCTCGGAGATCACCGCGTACGCACCTGGGACCATGTAGTCCGGCAGCGCCGCCGCCGCATGGGCGCGAACCTCCTCGAGATCCAGCGGCGCAATGCCGCCATCGCCGACAGCAGGCACCACGTATGCCGCCAGTGTCGGCCCGGCCTCGGCGTCCTGCGCCAGAACCACACAGTGCCGCACCGCGGGATGGCGTGCGATCACCGCCTCGACCTCGCCGAGCTCGATCCGGTAACCGCGGACCTTGACCTGCTCGTCGGCGCGACCGACGAACTCGAGGTCGCCGGAGAGGTTGCGGCGCACCAGGTCTCCCGAGCGGTACACCCGCCGACCGGGAATGAACGGGTCGGCGATGAAGCGCTGCGCCGTCAGACCCGCCCGGCGCAGATAGCCACGGGCCAACTGGTTACCGCCGAGGTAGAGCTCGCCGACCACCCCGTTGGGGACCGGCTGCAATTCCTCGTCGAGTACGTAGGCGTATACGTTGCGGTTCGGTACGCCAATCGGCACGACCGCGCTGCCCTGCGGCCCGTGCACCGGCTTGTGCGTCGAACAGACCACCGCCTCTGTCGGGCCGTAGTGGTTGCGCAACTGTGCGTCGAAATAGTCGGCGAACCGGTCGGCGACCTCGCTGGGCAACGCCTCGCCGCCCACCGGTACCAGACGCAGCTGGCGCCATTGGCGAACCTGCGGCAACAGCAGCAGCGTGCTCAGCATCGACGGCACCATGTGCAGCACCGTGACCTGGTGCCGGTCGATCAGGTCGGCGACGTACGGAATGTCGGCGAATGCGTCGGGCTTGGGCACCACCAGTTGAGCCCCGATCGAGAGCGTCACGAAGATGTCGAGCAGCGACGCGTCGAAGCTGACCGACGACGATTGGAGCAACCGGTCCTGCGCGGTCATGTCCCAGTCGGCGACGAAGCTCACGACGTGCTCGGCGATCGCGCGATGCGATACGGCAACGCCTTTCGGCGTACCGGTGGAGCCGGAGGTGTAGATGACATAGGCAAGATTCTCGGGCCGTAGCGGGCGCACGCGGTCGGCATCGGTGAGCGCCGCGTCGGAGTTCGTCTCCGACACGCGCTCGGCTTCGGCCATGTCGGCGGGCCCGATGACGAGTTCGGGTCGCGCGTCGGCAATCAGGTAATCGATTCGCTCGTCCGGATAGGCCGGGTCGATAGGCAGATAGCCTGCACCGGACTTCAGCACCGCGAGTACGGCGACGATGAACTCGGTCGACGTCGTCATGCGCAGGCCGACGACGTCCTCAGCGCCGATCCCCTGCCCAATCAGCCAGCGGGCCAGTCGATTCGCCCGCCGGTGCAACTCGCCGTAGGTGAGTCGGTGCTCCTCGGAGACCACGGCGATCGCCTCGGAGGCTGAGTCGGCCGCCGCCTCGAAGATGGCGACCATCGTGGTCGCCGGGGTGGCGGCGAGCTCGCCTCGCGACTGCGCCAGCACCGCTGCCCGCTCACGCTCACCGAGCAGCTCCAGGGCGGTGAGGCGCCGGTCCGGCTCGCTGAGCGCGTGATCGAGCAAGTGCGCGAAATTACTGAGCATCTGATCGACGAGAGCATCGGACAGCACACTCGTCTGGTACTCGAGTTCGAGAATGGTGGCGTCGGGATCCCGTACGACGGCAAGGGAAAGCGGCAGCTGGGCCGTCACCGCGCCCAGCTCGAGTTGGCGCACGACGACGTCGTCCAACGCAAGCTCGGTGGCGGTCTTACGCATGCTGAAGCCCAACTGGACGAGTTGCTCCATGCCGTCGCGTCCGACCGATCGCTGCGGGTTCGCCTCGCGCACGACGCGATCGACGCCGACCGATTGGTGCGCGAAACCGGCGAGGCACGTTTCGCGCACCGAATCGACGAACGAGGCAAAGGTGTTCTGCGAGCCGGCAGCGAAGCGCAGCAGCAAGGTGTTACCGAAGTAGCCGAGCGCGCCTTCGGCAGTGCCGCTGCGCTCGGTGACCGGAATGGAGATGAGAAAATCTGTCGATCCGGTGTAGCGGCGGGCCAGCACCCCGAACGCGGCAAGCAGCACCATGAATGGTGAGGCGCGCCGTTCCTGCGCGAAAGCCTCGATTCGGGACCACAATTGGCTGGGTAGCGGACGGGTCCTGCGTTCGGCCCGCCGCGATGTCGACGCCGCGCTCGAACCGGGAAGCACCAACGGTTCGGGCGGGGGCCGCAGCACGTTGCGCCAGTACTCGACATCGGTCTCGCTGGGTTCACCGCGGCCGTTCAAAACACCGACGACGACGAAGTCCTCGGCAGGTGTACTACGTCGGATGCCGTTGTAAGCCGCGCTTACATCGGACAGGAACACAGCCGTGCTGTCGTCGTCCCAGCAGATGTGATGTGCGACGAGGAGCAGCACGACCTCGTCGGCTGCCGTGCGCGCCAGCGTGACGCGCAGTGGTGCATCCGCCACCAGGGCGAACGGCGTTCCGAACTCGTCCCGGGCCAGCGCTTCGAGCTGCTGATCGCGCTCGGGGTCGGGTAGCTCGGTCAGGTCGCGTTCCCGCCAACCGATGTCGATGTTCTCGTGGGCCACCTGGTACGGCTCCCCCTCGGCATCGACACCGTAGGTGGTCCGCAGAATCGAATGGCGCGCCACCGCGTCGGTGAACGCGCGACGCAGACGCCGCTCATCGACGACGCCGGTCAACCGGTAGGCGATGCAGATGTTCAGGGTGGTGTCCGACGGATCCAGGTTCTGCAGAAACCACATCCGCCGCTGCCCGGTCGAGAGCGGGTAGCGCTGCCCTGCCCGCAAGCGCGTCTGTTCAACCGGTCTGGCCGTCTTCAGTCCCCGTTCGGCCAGCCGCTTGCGCATCAACTCCCGGCGAAGTTCGTTCACGTCGCGGGCATCGTTGGTCATCGGGACTGGCCGTCCAGATACCCGCCGCGCAGGAAGAATTCGGATCCGCGGTGCTCGACGCCATCGGCGCTGCTGACGCGGGTGACGACCAGGGCGCGGTTACCCCCGCGATGGGCATTGAGGCCGCAGACCACTGCGCCTCCACCCTCCTGCACGATGACCCGACCGGGGGTTCCCCCATACCTGGCGTCGGACACATGAGCCTCGAGCACTTCGATCCGTTCGCCGCGATAGAAGCTGAAGGGCCGGGGATAGGGTTCTGACAGCGCTCGGACGAACCGTTCGAGATCTTCTGCAGGCCAGCTCCAGTCGATCAGGCTGTCGCGCTCCGATCGCTTGTGGAAATAGGTTCGCTCGGCTCGGTTCTGCGGGCGCCAGACCGCGGTTCCGGACTCCAGTGCGTCGAGCGCATCCTTAAGCACCCCGGGGATCAGCTCCATGGCCTTGCGCACCAATTCGGTTCCGGTGTCGGTGGGACCGATCGGTAGAGCGTGCTGAATCAGAATGTCGCCGGTGTCCAGGTCGTCGTCCATTCGGTGCACCGTCAGCCCGAACTCGGACTCACCACTGATCAGCGTCCAGAGGACGGGCGAGAAGCCCGTGCACTTCGGTAGCAGCGAGTCGTGGAAGTTCAGCGTGCCGTGCGGCGGGAGGTCGTACAGCTCCGCGGGCCACCGCGTGTACCAACTGTTGACGACATTGACCTCCGGCTCTGCCCGCTTGACCAGATCGATCGTCTCCGGATCGATGCGCTCGGTGAGGTGCACGGGGATGCCGTGGTCACGGGCGAGCTCCTCGACGGAGTCCGACCAGATCGCCTTGTACCCCTGCGCGCTGGCCGGATGGGTGACCACCAGCGGTACGTCGTGGCCCTGATCGATCAAAGCCTGCAACGTATTTCGGCCCCAGGTCTGAAATCCGAAGAACACGACGCGCATCGCACGATCCCTTTCCGTTCCACGCTCTCGGCCGAGTCATGAGCGCCACCATCAGGTCAGCAGATTATGTTAGCCTTCGCTAACTTGCGCAGCTCCCTCGCCGTCGCGCAAGGCCACACTCTTCGCAGGAGGTGCCGGGCTGAACCCCCCGCGCTTCCCGGGCGAGTTCTCGCTGCGCCGGCTGGAACCCGATCGCGATCTCGCGCTGCTGCACTCCTGGCTGAACGACCCGGAGGTGGCGCAGTTCTGGAACATGGCATGGCCACTCGCGAAGGTCGCGTCCTATCTGCGGGACCAACACGACAGCGCGCATTCCGTCGCGCATGTCGGCGAAGCCAACGGCGTACCGATGAGCTACTGGGAGCTCTACCGGGCCGACCTGGATCCGCTCGCCGAGCACTACCCGGCGCGCGCACATGACGCGGGCGTGCACCTGCTACTGGGGCCCGCCGAGTTTCGAGGTCGAGGCCTGGCTGCGCCCCTGATCGAGGTGGTCTCCGGCTGGTTGCTCAGGACCGACCCGCGCGCTTCCCGTGTCGTCGCCGAACCCGACGTAGAGAACCACCGGTCGATCCGCGCGTTCGAGGGAGCCGGGTTCCGTCGCATGGCCGATATCGATCTGCCGAAGAAGAGAGCTGCTCTGATGGTCCGCGAACGCTCCGGGTACAGGGCGTTCCGACGATCGCCTTATGTTAGCCTTCGCTAACTTGCATGGGGTGGCGCCGGTCGCGGCGGAGGAAGTCGAGAGGTGTCTGTGCATGGCGCGCAAACTGGGCTGGATCCGGCAATTCCATAAGCCCGCCGGACCTGACAGTCCCCCGCTACTGGTCTTCCCGCACGCCGGGGCGGGTGCATCGGCTTACCGCGAGTTCTCCAAGGTGCTCAGCGCGAAGTTCAACGTGCTCGTGTTCCAGTACCCTGGCCGCCAGGACCGCGCCGGCGAAGCGTTGCTGGGGACGCTTCCCGAGATCGCTTCCGGAGCGTTCGACGAATTCTCGACGTCGGAGCACATTCGCCGTGGCCCACTCGTCGTCTTCGGCCACAGTATGGGCGCCCTTGTGGCATTCGAGTTCGTGCGCATCGCCGAGGCCGCCGGTGTCGACGTTCGACAACTCAACGTCGCGGCCACCGTGGCACCGCACCTGGCGGCGGCCAAGCCATCGCACCCCAAGGACGACGAGTCGCTGTTGAACCACCTTTCGGCGCTCGAGGGCACCGACGCGGGCGTGATGGGCAACCGTGAGCTGATGATGCGGACGCTGCCCGTCGTCAGGGCCGACTTCAGCGCCGTCGACGTGTACTCCTGCCCCGACGACGTCAAGGTGTGCGCGCCGATCCACGCGATGGGCGGCGAACAGGACGTCCTCATCACGTTGGCCGACCTCTACGGCTGGAGCAAGCACACCGACGACTTCAAGGTGACGATGTTCGAGGGGGGCCACTTCTTCGTCAATCAGCACGTCGAGGCGGTCGCCGACCTGCTGGTGCCGGGTGCGATGTCCGGACAGATCGCGTGAGCCGCAACGGATATTCGCCGCATGACGACCCGATCGTCATCTCAGGATTGGCGATCGAGGCACCCGGTGGCGTCGACAGCCCGGCCAAGATGTGGTCGGCACTCGCCGAAGCCAAGGAACTGATCAGCCCCTTCCCGCGCGACCGCGGTTGGCCCGTCGAGGATCTGCTCTCACTGGACGCCTACGAGGGCTGGGGCAAGGTGTGCGACGCGGGCGGATTTCTCGACGACGCAGGCGTATTCGATCCCGCGTTCTTCGGTATCACGCAGCGCGAGGCGACGGTCATGCAGCCGCAACAGCGCGTCGCGATCCGGGTCGCGTGGAAGGCACTGGAGAACGCCGGAGTCAATCCCGGCGCGCTGGCGGGAACCGACGGCGGTGTTTTCGTCGGGATGTCGCCCATGGAATACGGCCCGCGCGCGTGCACGCCCGACGACTACAGCGGACATCGGATCACCAACCTCGGACAGCTCGGGGCCGCCGGCCGGATCTCGCACTGCCTCGGCCTTGTCGGGCCGTCGATGGCCGTCGATTCCGCGTGTGCCTCGTCGTTGACCGCACTGCATCTGGCGGCCTCCTCTGTGCGCGAGGGTGAATGCGACTGGGCGCTGGCCGGCGGTACCTGTGTGATGGGTTCGCCCGCAGCCTTTTACGAGTTCGCGCGGCTGAACGCGCTATCCCAGGACGGGCACAGCCGCTCCTATTCCGAAGGCGCATCGGGCGCTCTCTGGGGCGAGGGTGTGGGAATGGTGCTCGTCGAGCACGAGTCGCGGGCCAGGCAACTCGGCCACCGTGTCTACGGACGTATCCGCGCCATTCGCACCAACCACAACGGCAAGGGCAAGCCGATCCTGGTGCCCCGGCTACGCGCCCAGGAACAGCTGATGCGCAAGACGATCGACGCCTCAGGTGTCGATCCGGCCGACATCGGCATGATCGAGGGGCACGGCACGGCGACATTGGCCGGTGACCCGGTGGAGCTGATCGCGCTGATGAAGACCTACGGCGCAGGCGGATCGCACGCGCGCGTCGGCTCGATGAAAAGCAATGCAGGACATGCCCAGGCGGCATCGGGAATTCTCGGAGTGATCAAACTGCTCCTGGCCGGCCAGCACGGACATATTCCGCCGACGCTGTTTTCCGACAAACCCACCAAGATGGTCGACTGGGACCTGACCGGGCTGCGGCTGGCGACGACGCTGCACCCCTGGGAGCCGAAAGACGGTGTGCGCTACGGCGCGGTGTCGTCATTCGGCGCAGGCGGCGCCAACGCCCACGCGATCTTCGCCATGCCAGCGAGTGAGTGAGAACTGTGACAACGTTTGACCACCGGCTTCCGAACGGCTCCGTTCCCGTACTGGTGTCGGCTGACGCCCCGGATCTGCTGACCGCTGATGCCGCCGCGCTTCACTCGTATGTCGTCGATCATCCGCAGGTACCGCCGCAGGCCATCGCGGACATGTTGTTCCGCACCAGAGGTCCGCGACGATACCGCGCCTTGTGCATGGTCGAGGACCGCGACGGCCTGCTCTCCGCACTGCGCGCGGTTGCCGACGGCCGCGACCATCCGGCGGTCGTGGGTACGGGCACGCCCGCAGCGACCGGTCGCGCCGCATTCGTCTTCCCCGGGCAGGGCAGCCAGCGGCCCGGTATGGGACGCCTGTTCTACGAGTCGGTGCCCGCGTTCCGCGACGAGGCGGACCGCTGCGCCGCGGTGTTCGAGGAGCAGTTCGGCCACTCGCCGCTCAACTACCTTCTCGAAGAACAGTTTCCGGTCGATGACACGGCCACCACGGTCCAGCCCGCGTTGTTCACGCAGATGGCCGGGCTGGCCGCGATTTGGAAGTCGTTCGGTATCGCGCCCAGCGTCACCGTGGGCCACAGCCAAGGTGAGATCGCCGCGGCCTATGTGGCGCAGGTCATGACCCTGCCCGATGCCGTCCGCGCCATCTGGATCCGGGCGCAGGCGGTCGACGTGTCCACGGGGGGCGATTACGCAATGGGCGTTGTGGCCGCGGGTCGCGACGCTTGTGAGGACCTGCTCGCCCGGTCCGACGGCTGGGCGCAACTCTCGGTGGTCAACTCGCCCACGATGGTGGGGATCTCGGGCGAGGTTACGGTCATCGAGGGCATCGTCGAGGCATTCACGCAGCGGGGGGTCTTCGCTCGCGTCATCCGCGTGCGGTATCCCGCCCACACCGTGTTGATGAACAAGATCGGCGACACCGTGCGCCGTGATATGCATCGCCACCTGGACAACCGCACCTTCCTCGACAGCGAAACCGCCTGCATCGGTGCGACTCTCGGCGGCCGGCTCACCGACGAGTTCACCACGGACCAGTACTGGTTCCTCAACCTGCGCAACACCGTTCGGTTCGACAGGGCGATCGAAGCCGCCGGGAAGCACGAAATCGGCCTGTTCGTCGAACTGGCCGAGCACCCGACGCTGCAGGTGGCGATCGAGCAGAATCTCGCCGCATTGGCCGACGACGGCGCGCCGACCGTGATCGGCACATCGGTCCGTACGGCCCGGAACCTCGACGAGTTCACCCGCAACCTGGCGGTCGCTGCCATCAACATTGCGGACTTCCCGTGGGATCGCCTGGGTGACGAGTCCGACCGGCCCGCTCCGCTGCCGCTTCTCGACTTCCCGAATTCGCCGATGCGCGCGTCGGTCTCATGGCTGCCGTACATCACCGGCCAGAACCCGCAGGCGACCCGCGTCGAACCGGTCCGGCCCGCCGAGCCTGTGCGCCAACCGGCGGCAGGGGCACGGCCGCGACTCCTCGTCGAGCACTGGCAGCGGCTGTCCCGGCGCTCGCTGATGGCGCCGCGCACGATCGGAGTCGTCGATCACACCGGGACTTTCGCGGCTTTGGTGTCGGATCTCTGCTCGGCAGCCGCTGACATCGGCGCCTCGGCCCGACCGGTGGCGGACGAAAGCGGGGGCGCTACGGCAGGGTTCGACACACTGGTGATCCTCGTTCCGCCGTCGGCCGCGACCAACGACTCCGCCGCCGCCGCCGACGTCGCGGCGTTCTTCGGCGCGCGCGACTGGTGGCCGGGACTGGACGAGACGGTGACGGATTGCTGGCTGGTGACCGCCGGCGGCGAATCCGTCCTCGACGACGATGCGCCACCGGACCTGCTGGCGGCCGCGGCGAGCGCGGGCTTCCGCAGTGTCGGCGCCGAGCACCCCGGCGTCAGGTTCCGTCACCTGGACCTGCCGACGGGGGCGGCACCGTCGGCCATCGACATCCTGGCGTCGCTGCACACCGACGGTGAGACCGAACTCGCGCTGCGCCACGGCGCCGTGTACGCCAAGCGCGTCGTCGAACGCGACTCCCCCGCAGCCGACGCCACCCACTATGAGCATGTCCTGATCGTCGGCGGGACCGGCAACGTGGGACTCGAAGTCTGCGAGCACTATGCACACCGAGGTGCGCGGCGCATCACGCTGGTGAGCCGATCCGGTGAGACCGACGCAGTCGCCGAGCGCCTCGGACACATCCGCTCTGCCGCCTCGACCACCATTCAGGTCAGCGCCTGCGACATCGGCGATGGAGCCGCGGTGCAGCGGTTGGCCGACGAGAACCTGAGCACCCCTGCGGATCTGATCGTCCACGCCGCCGTGGTGTTCACCGGCAACGAGCTGGGTGACATCACTGCAGATAAGGTCGACGAAGCACTGCGCGCCAAGGTCGTCGGAATCTCCCGGGTTCTCGAGAGCTTCCCCCGGACATCCGCGTGCCGAGTGCTGCTCTGCTCCTCTATCGGCGCCAATGTCGGCGGTCGCGGGCTGGTCGTGTACGCCGCGGCGAACCGGATGCTCGACGCGATGGCGCGGCGGCGACGCGCCGAAGGTCTGGATTGCGTTGCGGTGCAGTGGGGCCACTGGGCAGTGACGTTCGATCCCGAAGCCGAGCACACGAACCGCCTGGGCTCGACCGGTCTGCTGCCGATGGCAACCGACGGTGCATTGGCGATGGGACTGGGCCACCTGCCGGAGAACTCGATCGTCGCGGCATTCGACCTCGAACGAGCGCGGTCGGTGCTCGACATCTGCGGGCGTGCGTCGCTGCTGTCGGAGCTCAGTTCGCCGGTCACCGACAACCTGGTTGGGGGCGACGACGGCGACGACGGCGACGTATCGCAGCGATTCATGAACCTGGTCGCGGGCACCATCGGCGTCCAGGGCGTCGAGTCGATCGACACCACGCTCCCGTTGGTCGCCATCGGCCTCGATTCCCTTCAGGCGCTGGAGATCCGCCGTCGCGTCAAGTCAGAGTTCAACCACGACCTGGAGATTGCGGATCTGCTTGGGGGCGCCTCGATCTCAGACGTGCTCGTCCGGCTCGGCGCTCATTGAGGCGCGGTCGGCGTTGTCGAGGATCAGCTGTTGCCGTTTCGGCCACCACAACACCTCGACCAAGAGCGCGACGAGGTAGATGGCCGACACCACGGCGTTGCCCCACGAGCCGATGGCCGCGTCCCACACCGCCGTCGCCACCGCTACCACGAGAACGAACGGCACCACCCAGCGGAACGGCCGCGCGGTCTCGGCCGCCGCGTGCAGGCCGCGGCCGTAGTCGGTGACGGCCTGCGCCAACCGTTCGTCGGGGACCCGTTCACCACGGCGTGCGGTGTGGGCGACCACCACGCGTTCGTCGCCGGTGAGCCTGCGGGCACCGGGCCAGAACCGCGTCATCCGTCGATGCATCCAGACGCCATAGAACGTGCCGACGATCCCAAAGACGATCACACCGGTCAGCAGGGCGCCGGAATCCAGCCATGCCAGCCCGCCGGTGCACATTCCGACGACCGCTCCGATCGTGAGCGCTCTGCACACGGCGCCGCCTCGCCAGACGACCGCCGGAACCGTCACCACACGGTGATTGTCCGCATTTCGCCATCCCGTGCTGGCGGACCGGCGAAAAACAGCTAGACGGTGAATCCCAGCGCGCGCAGTTGCTCGCGGCCGTCCTCGGTGATCTTGTCCGGGCCCCACGGCGGGTTCCACACCCAGTTGATCTTGATCTCGTTGACCAGCCCGGCGCCGACCAGCGCCGTGCGCGACTGGTCCTCGATCACGTCAGTGAGGGGGCAGGCGGCCGATGTCAGCGTCATGTCGATCAACGCGACGTTGCCCTGCTCCCCCTTCTCGATGTTCAGACCGTAGACGAGGCCGAGGTCGACGACGTTGATCCCGAGTTCGGGGTCGACGACGTCGCGCATCGCCTCTTCGAGGTCGGCAATCATCTCTTCGTCAGGCACTGCGGTGTCGCTCATTGTCTTCCTCCAGTTCTTGGCTCGCCTGCGCGAGTGCATCCTTGAAAGCCATCCAGCCCAGCAGCGCGCATTTCACCCGCGCCGGATACTTCGCGACACCGGCGAACGCGATGCCGTCTCCGATGACGTCTTCGTCGCCGTCCACCCTGCCGCGCGACGACACCATCTCGGTGAACGCGGCGACCGTCTGCAACGCATCGCCGACGCTCTGGCCGATCACCTGATCGGTGAGCACCGATGTCGAGGCCTGGCTGATCGAGCAGCCGACGCCGTCATACGACACGTCCGCGACGTGTTCGCCGTCCTCGCTCAGGGCGACCCGCAACCGGACTTCATCACCGCAGGTGGGACTGACCTGGAACGACTCCGCTCCGAACGGCTCGCGCAACCCGCGGTTGTGCGGATGCTTGTAGTGATCGAGGATCACTTCCTGATAGATCTGCTCGAGCCGCACGTCAGTCCCCGCCGAAGAATTCAACGGCCCGCCGCACGCCGGCAACCAGGCGGTCGACCTCGTCGGGGGTGTTGTAGACCGCGAACGACGCGCGCGCGGTCGCCGCGATCCCGAATCGGCGGTGTAGCGGCCATGCGCAGTGATGGCCGACCCGCACCGCGACACCGTCGTCGTCGAGCACCTGACCGACGTCGTGGGCGTGGACTCCGTCGAGCACGAACGACACCGGGGAGCCGCGGTTCTCCATCGACAGCGGACCAACGATGCGCACACCGTCGACTTGTGACAGTCCGTCCAGCGCCCTCTCGACCAGGTGAGCCTCGTGGGCCGCGACGGCATCCATGCCCACCTCCCGCAGATACCTCGCGGCCGCGGCCAACCCGACGACCTGAGACGTCATCGGCGTGCCCGCCTCGAACCGCTGCGGAGCCGGTGCGTAGGTGGTCTCTTCCATCGTGACGGTTTCGATCATGGACCCGCCCGTGATGAACGGCGGCATCGCGTCCAGCAGAGTCCGCCGCCCGTAGAGGACCCCGATTCCGTTCGGACCCAGCATCTTGTGACCGGAGAACGCTGCGTAGTCGACGTCCAGCTCGTGAAGATCGACGGGCTGGTGCGGAACGGACTGGCAGGCATCGAGCAGCGTCAGGGCGCCGACGGACTTCGCGCGGCTCACCAGCTCGACCACTGGGGCGATAGCACCGGTGACATTCGAATGATGGCTAAATGCAACCACTTTGACGCGTTCATCGAGCGACAGCGAATCCAGGTCGATGCGTCCGTCGGGAGTGACGGAGTACCACTTCAGCGTCGCGCCGGTGCGACGCGCCAGCTCCTGCCATGGGATCAGGTTGGCGTGGTGTTCCAGTTCGGTGGTGACGATCACGTCACCGGGGCCGACGGCGCGCTCAAATCGATTGTCGCCCAAAACATAGGACACCAGATTGATGGCCTCGGTGGCGTTCTTGGTGAACACCAGCTCGTCGACGTCGGCGCCGACGAACGCCGCGATGTCGGCGCGGCCCTGTTCATAGGCGTCGGTCGACTCCTCCATCAGCTGGTGCGCTCCGCGATGCACCGCGCCGTTGGAAGTCAACAGGAACTCGCGCTCGGCGTCGAGCACCTGCAGCGGCCGTTGCGACGTCGCACCGGAGTCCAGGTACGCCAGCTGACGCCCCCCGCGCATGACCCGCTTGAGGATCGGGAAGTCCGCGCGAATGGCGGACACATCCAGATTCGCCGCGGTCGTCATGGTCAGGCTCCGACGGCTTGGGTGAACCGCTCGTAGCCGTTCTCCTCGAGCTCGTCGGCCAGCTCGGGACCGCCGGACTCGACGATGCGACCGCTGACGAACACGTGCACGAACTGCGGCTGGATGTAACGCAGGATGCGGGTGTAGTGGGTGATCAGCAGCACGCCGCCGTTCTCGGCAGCGGCGTAGGAGTTGACCCCCTCGCTGACGACGCGCAGCGCGTCGACATCGAGGCCGGAGTCGGTCTCGTCCAGGATCGCGATCTTCGGCTTGAGCACCGCCAGCTGCAGGATTTCGTGACGCTTCTTCTCGCCACCCGAAAAGCCTTCATTGACACTGCGTTCGGAGAACGACGGCTCGATCCCGAGGCCCTCCATAGCTCCCTTGACCTCTTTGACCCAGTGCCGCAGCTTCGGCGCCTCGCCCCGGACGGCTGTCGCGGCGGTGCGCAGGAAGTTCGACATCGACACGCCCGGCACCTCGACCGGGTACTGCATAGCCAGAAACAGCCCCGCGCGGGCGCGCTCGTCGATGCTCATCGCGAGCACATCCTGGCCGTCCAGCGTGATCGAACCCGAGGTCACCGTGTACTTCGGATGGCCGGCTACGGCATACGACAGCGTCGACTTCCCAGATCCGTTGGGTCCCATCAACGCGTGTGTCTCACCGGAGTTCACGGTGAGGTCGACGCCCTTGAGGATCGGGATGTCGGTCCCGTCCTCCTTGGAGACGACGCTGACGTGCAGGTCTTTGATTTCCAGTGTGGTCATTGCTGCGACTTTCCTTCGGTCAACTCGAGTTCGTGTTCAATGGCCTCGGTGAGGCGGTCGCGCACGGCGGGTACGGCGATCTTCTGGATGATCTCGCCGAAGAAACCGCGCACGACAAGCCGCCGGGCCTGGTCCTCGGGGATGCCGCGGGCCTGCAGGTAGAACAACTGCTCGTCGTCGAATCGTCCAGTGGCACTGGCGTGTCCAGCGCCGGCGATCTCACCCGTCTCGATCTCCAGGTTGGGTACGGAGTCGGCACGGGCGCCGTCGGTGAGCACCAGGTTGCGGTTGGTCTCGAACGTGTCGGTGCCGCTGGCCGCGGCCCGGATCAGCACGTCGCCGATCCAGACGGTGTGCGTATCAGGTTTGTCCGACGCCGGATCACCCTGCAGCGCACCCTTGTACGTCACGTGCGAGCGACAGTTCGGCTGGGCGTGATCGACCAGCAGACGTGTCTCGAGATGCTGGCCGTCGTCGGCGAAGTACAGCCCGAGGAGTTCGGCGTCGCCGCCGGGCGCGCAGAACCGCACCCGTCCCGTCAACCGGACCACGTCGCCACCGAGGGTGACCGCAGCGTGGCGCAGCACCGCGTCCTTGCCCAGGACGGCATGGTGCGTGCTGACGTGCACGGCGTCGTCGGCCCAATCGGCGATCGACACCACCCGCAGCGTTGCGCCATCACCCACGATGAACTCGACGTTGTCGGCATAGGTTCCACCGCCGCGCTGGTCGATGACGATGACCGCTTCAGCCAATTCGCCGACCCGCACCTGGAGGTGGCCGAACGCGACCTTGCCCTCACCCGGTCCGGTCACGGTGATCTCGATCGGATCACGCACGACCGTGCCCTTCGGGACCTCGACCAGGGTCGCGGTCTCGAACGACGAATACGCTTGCGCGGCAACGCGGTCGGCTGGCGCCCCGGCCTCGCCGAGGCGTGAGTCGTCACGGCTCGTCCGATCGACCCAGACGTCGTCGGGTGTCTGTACCTCGATCGTCGCGGCGCCGGTGGCGACCGCAGAGCCGTCGTGCAGGCCGCGCAGGCGTTTCAGCGGCGTGAACCGCCAGAGCTCGTCGCGGCCGCCGGGGACCTCGAAGGCCTCGACGTCGAAGGAGGTGAAGAGCTCGCCCTTGTTCTGACCCTCGACCGCTGTCGTCAGGTTATGACTCAACCGACAGCGCCTTCCATCTGCAGCTCGATCAGCCGATTGAGCTCCAACGCGTACTCCATCGGGAGCTCCTTGGCGATCGGCTCGACGAAGCCGCGCACCACCATGGCCATCGCCTCGTCCTCGGTGAGGCCGCGGCTCATGAGGTAGAACAGCTGGTCCTCGCTGACCTTGGACACCGTGGCCTCGTGACCCATGGTCACGTCGTCCTCACGGATGTCGACGTAGGGGTAGGTGTCGCTGCGGCTGATCGTATCGACAAGCAGCGCATCGCATTTCACGCTTGCGCGCGAGCCGTGCGCGCCCTTGTTGACCTGGACCAGGCCGCGGTAGGACGCGCGACCGCCACCGCGGGCCACCGACTTGGACACGATGTTGGACGACGTGTTCGGCGCCAGGTGCAGCATCTTCGCGCCGGTGTCCTGGTGCTGACCCTCGCCCGCGAACGCGACCGAGAGCACTTCACCCTTGGCGTGCTCGCCGGTCATCCAGACCGCCGGGTATTTCATGGTGACCTTCGACCCGATGTTGCCGTCGACCCACTCCATGGTGGCGCCGGCCTCGGCGCGGGCCCGCTTGGTGACCAGGTTGTAGACGTTGTTCGACCAGTTCTGGATGGTCGTGTAGCGGCAGCGACCGCCCGGCTTGACGATGATCTCCACGACGGCCGAGTGCAGCGAGTCGCTCTTGTAGATCGGCGCGGTGCAGCCCTCGACGTAGTGCACGTAGGCGTCCTCGTCGACGATGATCAGTGTGCGCTCGAACTGGCCCATGTTCTCGGTGTTGATCCGGAAGTAGGCCTGCAGCGGGATGTCGACGTGCACACCCTTCGGCACGTAGATGAACGAACCGCCGGACCACACCGCCGTGTTGAGCGCCGAGAACTTGTTGTCGCCGGCGGGGATCACGGTGCCGAAGTACTGCTTGAAAAGCTCGGGATGCTCACGCAGACCGGAGTCTGTGTCGAGGAAGATGACGCCCTGAGCCTCGAGATCCTCTCGGATCGAGTGGTAGACCACCTCGGACTCGTACTGGGCCGCGACCCCGGACACCAGACGCTGCTTCTCCGCCTCAGGGATGCCCAGCTTGTCGTAGGTGTTCTTGATGTCGGCAGGCAGGTCGTCCCATGTGGCCGCCTGCTTCTCGCTGGACCGCACGAAGTACTTGATGTTGTCGAAGTCGATGCCCTCGAGGTTGGAGCCCCAATTCGGCATCGGCTTCTTGTCGAAGGTGCGCAGTGCGCGCAGGCGGGTCTCCAACATCCACTCGGGCTCACTCTTTTTCGCCGAGATGTCGCGCACCACCGCGTCGGACAGCCCGCGTGCGGCGGCCGCGCCCGCGACGTCGGAGTCCACCCAGCCATAGCCGTACCGGCCCAGCGAGGCGATGGCCTCGTCCTGGCTGAGCGGCTCGCCTAGCTTGTGAACCTCGGGGGTGGTCGTCATGTCGACGCTCCTTGCTTGCTTGAGGGCTGTTGGGTGCTCGTGTCAACGAGCGGGACGTGAGTGGTGCACGCGCAGTCACCGTTGACGATGGTCGCGAGCCGCTGTACGTGGGTACCCAGGATGTCTGCGAACGCCTCGCGCTCGGCCTCGCACAATTCCGGGAACTCTTCGGCGACGTGTGACACCGGGCAGTGGTGCTGGCACAGCTGGATTCCGTGGATCGGCCCGCTTGCCGGTGTCAGCGAAGTCACAGTGGTCGCGTAACCAGCGTCGCTCAGTGCCGCGGCCACGTTGTCCGCAGTCTTTTCAACGTCATCGGACCCCTGACTTACTCCCGCCAGGATGCTGTCGATGCGACGTCGCGCGAAAGTCCGCACCGCGTCGTCTCCGCCGATCTCGCGCAGCTGACGAATGGCGGCTACGGCGAGGTCGTCGTAGGCGTGGTCCAGCTTGGCTCGGCCCTGCGCCGTCAATCGATAGCGGCGGGCCGGCCTGCCGCGGCCATGGTGCTGCCACGCCGCCGCCGCGCTGGACTGCGCGTCGCCCGCGTCGATCAACGCGTCGAGGTGTCTGCGCACACCCGCGGCAGAGATGCCGAGGCGGTCGCCGATCTCGCCCGCCGTGACCGGTCCGGACTCCAGCAGAAGCTGGACGATCGCGCCACGCGTGTGGCGGTCGGCGCCCGGATCGAATTTCACAACACTATTGTGACGGAATTCCGAAACCCGGTAAAGCAAGGGCACCCTAACGGGTGACGACTGCCATATTGCGGGCGGCTACGCTGCACTGATGGCCCGCGTCCGGTCCCTGAGCTCGTCGATTGCCACGTGGCATGCTGACGAGCGAACGGTGGGCTCCCCGCTCAACGACGCCGAAGTGATGGCACTGCGCCGCACGCGCCTGTTCGGTGCCGCCGGCACGGTGGTGATGACGATCGGCGCGCTCGGCGTCGGCGCCCGCCCGGTGGTGCAGGACCCCACCTTCGGCGTGCGGCTGCTCAATCTTCCCTCGCGCATCCAGACAGTGTCGCTGACCATGACGACCACCGGCGCGGTGATGATGGCCCTGGCCTGGCTGATGCTCGGCCGCTTCGCGCTCGGCAAGCGGCGCATGACGCGCAGCCAACTGGATCGCACCCTGCTGCTCTGGGTGCTACCACTGCTGATCGCGCCGCCGATGTACAGCCGCGACGTGTACTCGTACCTGGCGCAGAGCGAGATCGCGATCAAAGGCCTTGACCCGTACCGCGTCGGCCCGGCCACCGGTCTCGGTCTCGACCACGTGTTCACGCTGTCGGTGCCGAACATGTGGCGCGAGACGCCTGCGCCGTACGGCCCGTTGTTCCTGTGGATCGGTCAGGGCATCTCGGCGGTGACGGGCGAGAACATCGTCGCCGCGGTGCTCTGTCACCGGCTGGTGGTGCTGCTCGGGGTCGGCCTGATCGTGTGGGCGACGCCGCGACTGGCCCGCCGCTGCGGAGTCGCCGAGGTCAGCGCACTGTGGCTGGGGGCGGCCAATCCGCTTCTGATCATGCATCTGGTCGCAGGCATCCACAACGAGGCGCTGATGCTCGGCCTGATGCTCGCGGGCACCGAGTTCGCGCTGCGCGGTGTCGACGCCAGCGTGCGTCTTCTCCCCCGGCCGCTGCGCTGGCCGCGCGAGCGGGTCGATTGGTTGCGCTGGTATCCACTCACGATGCTCGTGACAGGCACGGTGCTGATCGCGATGTCGTCGCAGGTCAAACTGCCCTCACTGCTCGCGGTCGGGTTCGTCGCGATGGCGCTGGCGTGTCGATGGGGTGGGACGTTCAAGGCGTTCGTGCTCGCCGGCGGCTCACTGACCGCGATCTCCGTCGCCGTGATGGCCGTCGTCGGCTGGGCCAGCGGCCTCGGATTCGGCTGGCTGTTCACCCTCGGCACCGCGAACGTGGTGCGCAGCTGGATGTCGCTGCCCACCCTGCTCGCATTGGGCACCGGTCAGGTGGGCATTCTGCTCGGTCTGGGGGACCACACGACGGCGGTCCTGGGCCTCACCCGTGCGATAGGCGTGTCCATCATCGCGATCATCGTGACGTGGCTGCTGTTCGCTGTGTTGCGCGGACGGCTCCACCCAGTCGGCGGGCTGGGCGTCGTGCTCGGCATGACCGTGCTGCTGTTCCCGGTGGTCCAGCCGTGGTACGTCCTGTGGGCCGTCATCCCCCTCGCCGCATGGGCCACCCGTCCCGCGTTCCGCAGCACGACGATCGCGGTGACGCTGGTGGTCGGCATCTTTGGTCCCACTGCCAACGGCGACCGGTTCACGTTGTTCCAGATCCTGCTCGCCGTAGTGGCCAGCACGCTCATCGTGCTGCTGATCATCGGCATGACCTACCACCGGTTGCCGTGGCGCGAGGTGCCCGGATCCGACCAACGCGACCGCGAGGCGGAAGCCGCCGACGCCGCGGAGCCACGAGAGCCACCGCCGCCGCGCGCGGTGAGGTCCGACGCCTACGCTGAATCCCCGTGACCCCCCGCTCGTCCACCCCCGTGCGTCTGCGCGGGGTCAGCAAGCGGTACGGGTCGACGACCGCGGTGGCCGGCCTCGACTTCGACGTGCAGACCGCCGAGGTGTTCGCACTGCTCGGCCCCAACGGCGCGGGCAAGACGACGACGGTCGAGATGTGCGAAGGCTTCCTCAAACCCGACTCGGGCACTATCGAGATTCTCGGGCTGGACCCGGTTGGCGACAACGCCGCCGTCCGAGAACGCATCGGGGTGATGCTGCAGGGCGGCGGTGCGTATCCGGCGGCGCGGGCGGGCGAGATGCTCAACCTGGTTGCCGCCTATGCCGCCGACCCGCTGGACCCGAAGTGGCTGCTGGACACACTCGGACTCACCGAGGCCGCCCGCACGACCTACCGGCGGCTTTCCGGCGGACAGCAGCAGCGGCTCGCGCTGGCGTGCGCGGTGGTGGGTAGACCGGAACTGGTGTTCCTCGACGAACCCACCGCAGGCATGGACGCTCATGCTCGAATTATGGTGTGGGAGTTGATCAATGGACTGCGCCGCGACGGGGTGACGGTCGTGCTGACCACCCATCAGCTGACCGAGGCCGAGGAGTTGGCCGACCGCATCGTCATCATCGATCACGGTGCCGCGGTGGCCAGCGGTACGCCGGAGGAGTTGATGCGCAGTGGCGCGGAGAACCAGTTGCGCTTCCGCGCGCCGCGCATGCTTGATCTCTCCCTACTGGTAACCGCGCTGCCGGAGTCCTACAAAGCCACCGAAACCGCGCCGGGCGAGTACCTGGTGGAAGGCCACATCGATCCTCAGGTGCTTGCGACGGTGACGGCATGGTGCGCGCGGCTCAACGTGCTGGCCACCGACATGCGGGTGGAGACGCGCAGCCTCGAGGATGTGTTCCTGGACTTGACCGGACGGGACCTGCGGTCGTGACGACGAATCGCTTTGCGCCGGGCACCTTCACGCCCGACCCGCGGTCGGCGACCGTGGCGAAGATGCTCACCGCGCAGTTCGCGTTGGAGCTGAAGCTGCTGCTACGCAACGGCGAACAACTTCTGCTGACCATGTTCATTCCGATCACGCTGTTGATCGGCTTGACGCTGCTGCCGCTGGGCGACTTCGGCGAGGACCGAGCGGCCACGTTCGTGCCCGCGATCATGGCCCTGGCGGTGATCTCGACGGCGTTCACGGGTCAAGCCATCGCGGTGGCCTTCGACCGCCGCTACGGCGCGTTGAAGCGGCTCGGCGCGACCGCGCTGCCGGTCTGGGGCATCATCGTAGGCAAGTCACTGGCCGTGGTGACGGTGGTGTTCCTGCAGTCGATGTTGTTGGGCACCATCGGGTTTGCGCTCGGCTGGCGACCGCACATCATCGGCCTGGCTCTCGGCGCGGTGATCATCGCTCTAGGCACGGCTGGATTCGCCGCGCTCGGTCTGCTGCTCGGCGGCACACTGCGCGCTGAGATCGTCCTCGCGGTGGCCAACCTGCTGTGGTTCGTCTTCGCCGCGCTCGGCGCACTGACGCTCGAGGGCGGCATGGTGCCCAGCGGGCTGCAGTGGGTCGCGCGGTTGACGCCTTCTGGTGCGCTCACCGAAGCGCTGTCTCAGGCCATGACACCGTCAGTGGACTTGTTCGGTCTGGCCGTACTCGCGGTCTGGGGCACCGTTGCCGGGTTGTGCGCGCTGCGCTGGTTCCGCTTCACCTGAGTGCAGCGCCGGCAGCAGGTATTCGAGCTGGCCGACCTCTTCGATGTTGTGCTTCACCCAGGCGCGGACCTTGGTGTCGGGGAACCGGTGACGCACGATCCGGTTGACCGGGGCCAGCACCGCAGCCCGGGGACCCAGGTCCATCACCGTGACGTAGTGGGCCCCGTCGGCACCCGCCGACCAGGTGTGCTCGAGCTGAAAGACGGGCACCCCGGCCACGCGCTTGACCAACCGGATGCCCGTTTCGTCGAGTTTCTCGACGCGGGCGACCTCGTCGATCGTGAACTCGGGCCTGCCGCCGAACGCCTCGACCATGCGGAAGCGAGCACCTTCGGCCGCTCCTCCGCCTGGTGCCGATCGCGCGAGCTCCCATGTGATGTGGTCGATCGGGTGCCAGGCGAGGTAGCGGTCGATGATCTCGCCGCCGTAAGACATCGTGCCGCCGAGATGGGTGAACCAATCCAGCAGCATCGCGGGTGTCAGCCCAGCCAGCGGCCGGTGATCGATGGTCACCCGCCGGCGACCGTGGGGCGCGTTCGTGATCCGGACCGTGGCGGTATCGACGGAACGCAGCGGATAGAGCACTGGACGAGACATCGAGACTCCCGAGATACGAATTCGTTTCTTATATCACCGACCCTAGACCCGTGCGATAAGATACGCAAGCGTATCTTCTGGGAGGTTTGATGAGCCGTCGCCGCGGCGAGGAACTCGAGTCCGCAATCCGGTCCGCAGTGCTGCGACTCTTGGCCGAGCGCGGCCCGGGCGGCGTGACCATGGAATCCGTCGCGGCCGAGGCGCGCACCAGCAAGCCGGTTCTCTACCGGCGATGGCCCGACCGGACGAGCCTGCTGCGTGACAGCCTGCTCGGCGTCGCCACGGCCGCCATCCCTCATGACGACACGGGCAGCTACCGCGAAGACATGCTGGCCGTCCTCCGCGGTTGGGCAGCGCTGTTCACCGGCCCCCACGCAGCCGTGATCAGGGCAGCCGCCGCCGCGGCCGTCAACGATGCGGAACTCACCGCGACGTTCCGGGACGACGTCATCGGCTGGCGCAAGCAGGAAATGGCCGCGCTGCTGCACCGGGGCATCGCCCGCGGAGACGTGCGCGCCGACGTACCGGTCGACATCGCCCGCGAACTGGGCCAGAGCGTGCTGTGGCATCGACTGCTCATCACCGGCGACGAGATCACCGACGAGCTCATCGTGGCGCTGGTCGACGATGTCCTGGTGCCATTCGTCGCGCCTCGTCCGGACCGCTACTACGAGCTGTAGTTGCGCTGCTCTACCATCGATGTGTGCGTCGCGCCTTCTTGCGGCTGGTCGACCTTCTGCCGCTGCCCAGTCTGCGGGTCCAGCGCGTCGTCGCTCTTCTCGTCATCCTGACCCAGGGCGGCATCGCCGTCACCGGCGCGATCGTCCGCGTCACCGCTTCAGGGCTCGGCTGCCCGACGTGGCCGCAGTGCTTCCCCGGTAGCTTCACCCCGGTGCCGGTGGCCGAGGTGCCCGTCGTGCACCAGGCCGTCGAATTCGGCAACCGGATGATCACCTTCCTCGTCGTGCTGACGGCCGCGGCCGCGGTGCTGGTCGTCGTCCGCGCCCGGCGCCGACGCGAGGTGCTCGTCTACGCCTGGCTGATGCCGGCGTCGACGGTCGTCCAGGCGGTGATCGGCGGCATCACGGTGCTCACGGGGCTGCTGTGGTGGACCGTCGCGATCCATCTGCTGGCCTCCATGACGATGGTGTGGCTGTCGGTACTGCTCTTCGTCAAGATCGGCGAGCCCGACGACGGTGCCCCGACCCGTTCGGTACCGAAACCGTTGCGGCAGTTGACCTTCCTCAGTGGCCTCGCGCTGGCAGCGGTTCTGGTCACCGGCACCCTCGTCACAGGCGCAGGCCCGCACGCCGGAGATAAGAGCATCGACGCCCCGGTACCGCGGCTCGAGGTCGAGATCGTCACCCTCGTGCAATTGCACGCGACGTTGCTCGTGGCCTATCTGTCACTGCTGATTGCGATGATCTTCGGGTTGCGCGCAGTCGCCGCGCCGCGCCATGTCGTGCGGCGTCTCGCTGTGTTGTTGGCGGTGGTCGCCGTGCAGGCGCTCGTCGGACGTGTGCAGTACGCCCTCGATGTGCCCGCAGCACTGGTCGCGGTCCACGTCGCGGGGGCCGCGATCTGTACGGCGGCGACCGCCGCACTATGGGCGTCGATGCGAGAGCGGACCAAGCCCGAGCCGATCCAGGGTGCGCTCGACCCCGACGACGAACTGCCGCTCGCGGCGCCCCCGCGTGGCGGCATCTAGCTGACGCCAGCCGAGCGACGGCTCGACGAGTTCGAGCTCGAGAAGCCGCGGATCCTGGCGTCCGCCGATGACGTCGACCCTGGCGTACAGCAGTTCGCCGACATCGATCCGCAGGTGCGCGGCCGCCGCGGCCACCGCGGAATGACCGACATCCCAGACCTCGAAGTCCGGCTCTGCCGGCGACAGTGTCTCCTCGGCGTAGGTGCCCGACGCGTCGAAGTCCGGCCGACCGTCCGCGGGCAGGATCGGGCCCTTCGTGAACGCGTGCGACTGCTCGCCGCCGAGGAAGACGAGCGCGGTTTCGCCGTCCTGCACCCGCGCGTCGTACGGTTGCACCAGTACTGTGCGCCCGCTCGCATGAAGCTCACAGGCATGGCGCCGAGCGGCAGCACCGTCGGTGAACCGCTGCGCGCCAACACTTCCCACCCCGATCGCCGGTTTGACGACGACTTCGCCGCCCGGCAGCGCCACGTCTTCACCGGGGGCGAAGAATTCACTCGGCACCGTCGGCACGCCGGCGTCCGCGAGGTCGGACAGGTACCGCTTGTCGGTGTTCCACACCACGACGTCGCGGGAGTTGACGAGATTGCGGACATTTCGCGTCCACTCGAGGAACTCGTCAAGCCGGTCGATGTAGTCCCACGTGGCTCGCATGATCACCAGGTCGGCGTCGAGTGTGGCGGGGTCGTCCCACGGCAGCCACCGGGCGTGCAGGCCGCGTTGGCGCAGCGCAGGCACGAGCCCGGCGTCGTCCCCGTCGCCGTCGGGCAGCGCCGGGCAGGACGCCAACACGATGCGCGGATGAAACACGTCGGGCCGGGCGAGCTTCACAACTGCAAGGATATTGGGAGGATGTGAGCATGCACGCCATCGAAGTCGCCGAGACCGGCGGACCTGAAGTCCTGACCTACGCCGAGAAACCACAGCCCTCACCCGGTCCCGGGGAGGTGCTGATCAAAGCCGAAGCCATCGGCGTCAACTTCCTCGACACCTACTTCCGGTCCGGACAGTATCCGCGCGAAACGCCGTTCATCGTCGGCAGCGAAGTGTGCGGGACCGTCGAAGCGGTCGGTGACGACGTCGCCGCGCTGTCGGTCGGCGACCGGGTCGTCACCGCGCAGGCAAACGGCGCGTACGCCGAATACAGCGTTGCGCCTGCCGATTTCGTTGCCTACGTGCCGGACGCGGTGAGCCCGGAGGTAGCCGCCGCGTCGTTGCTCAAGGGTATGACTGCGCACTATCTGCTGAAGTCGGTGTACCCGGTGGCCGAAGGCGACGCGGTGCTCCTGCATGCAGGGGCCGGTGGTGTCGGCCTGATCCTCACGCAGTGGGCGACCAGCATGGCCGTCCGCGTCATCACCACGGTGTCCACCCCGGAGAAGGCCGAGTTGTCCCGCCAGGCCGGCGCGGTCGAGGTGCTCGACTATCCCGAAGACCCGGCGGAGTTCGGCGCCAGGATCAAGGAGCTCACCGACGGCGGTGTCGCGGCCGTGTACGACGGTGTCGGCGCAGCCACGTTCGAGGCGAGCCTCGCCAGCCTGGCCATCCGCGGCACGCTGGCCCTGTTCGGGGCGTCCAGCGGCCCCGTCCCGCCGTTCGACCCGCAGCGGCTCAACTCGGCGGGCTCGCTGTTTCTGACTCGGCCGACGCTCGTGCACTTCACCCGTACGGCCGACGAGTTCTCGTGGCGTGCAGGCGAATTGCTCGAGGCGATCGCGAACGGAACCATCAACGTGACGGTCAGCGAGCGGTATGCGCTGGCCGACGCCGAGCAGGCCCATCGCGACCTGCAGGGCCGCAAGACGGTCGGATCGGTGGTGTTGGTGCCCTAGCCGCCCGGTGTGCCTAGTGCCCGAGCAACGTCGGCAGGCCCAGCACCGAGTCCACCGCCAGCGCGCAGAACACCACCGCCAGGTAGTTGTTCGACTGCAGGAACAGCCGTAGCGGTTTGATCGCCTCGCCGCGGCGCACGCCGCTGTAGAGCTGGTGGGCCATCACCAGGAACCAGGCCCCCGCCAGCAGCGCGACCGCCGCGTACAGCCAGCCGGTGGTCAGGGCGAGCGCCGAAGTGGCGACGACGGTCAGCCACGTGTAGACCAGGATCTGCTTGGTCACCTGCTGCTCGGTGGCCACCACGGGCAGCATCGGCACGCCTGCGGCCTGGTAGTCCTCCTTGTAGCGCATGGCGAGCGCCCAGGTGTGCGGGGGTGTCCAGAAGAAGATGATCGCGAACATCACCAACGCGGGCCACTGGATGGTCCCGGTGACCGCGGACCAGCCGATCATCACCGGCATGCAGCCGGCCGCCCCGCCCCAGACCACGTTCTGCGACGTCCGGCGCTTGAGCAGCAGGGTGTACACCAGCACGTAGAACGCGATGGTCGCGCCGGCCAAGTGCGCCGAGAGCAGGTTCGTGGTCCACCACAGCCAGAAGAAGGCGCCGACCGACAGCGCCAGGCCGAAGATCAACGCGTGACTGCGCGGCACCGTCGCCCGCGCAAGCGGTCGTCGCGACGTGCGCTTCATCACCTTGTCGATGTCGGCGTCGGCGACACAGTTCAGCGTGTTGGCGCCCGCGGCGGCCAGCAGGCCGCCGACGAGCGTGTTGAGGATGAGCAGTGGGTCCACGGTTCCGCGGTCGGCCAGCAGCATCGCGGGAATAGTCGTGACGAGCAGAAGCTCGATGACCCGCGGTTTCGTCAACGAGACATAGCCAAGGAGCGTGTCGCGGAATCGGCGGGGCGCCCTATCGATGAGGTGCCCTTCGCGAATTCTCACGCAGTTAACTCCTGTCGAAATGGCGATGCGCACGTGAGGAGCAGAAGATGCTGCAGCGCGCGGCGTCTACTACAGACGATGGTAGACCGCGCCTTGACGGCGGCCTAATCGTCCCCCAGCAGCCTGCAGCGGATGACCTATGCGCACTAGGGTGTTTTTAACGAGCAGCTCGAAGAGCTCGACCCCGACCAGGAGTAGCACCTGTGACCACGCTCGAAGAAATCTCCGCCCTCACCCGCCCCAATCACCCCGACGACTGGACCGACCTGGACTCGGTTGCAGTGGACACAGTTCGGGTGCTCGCGGCGGATGCGGTGCAGAAGGTCGGCAACGGCCATCCGGGAACGGCCATGAGCCTCGCACCGCTGGCCTACACGCTGTTTCAGCGTCAGATGCGCCATGACCCCAGCGACGTGCACTGGCTCGGGCGGGACCGCTTCGTGCTGTCGTGCGGGCATACCAGCCTGACGCTGTACATCCAGCTGTACCTCGGCGGCTTCGGGCTCGAACTGTCCGACATCGAGGCCTTGCGGACGTTCAAGTCCAAGACGCCCGGACACCCGGAGTTCCGCCACACCAAGGGTGTCGAGATCACAACGGGCCCACTCGGGCAGGGCCTGGCGTCGGCCGTCGGGATGGCCATGGCGTCGCGGTATGAGCGGGGGCTGTTCGACCCCGATGCTCCCCCCGGCGAGAGCCCGTTCGACCACTACATCTACGTGATCGCCTCCGACGGCGACATGGAAGAGGGCGTCACCAGCGAGGCCTCCTCGCTGGCGGGCACCCAGCAGCTCGGCAACCTGATCGTGTTCTACGACCAGAACCAGATCTCGATCGAGCACGACACCAACATCGCCCTCTCCGAAGACGTGGTGGCCCGCTACCGCGCCTACGGGTGGCACGTCCAGCAAGTCGAGGGCGGCGAGAACGTCGCCGGCATCGAGCAGGCCATCGCGGAGGCCAAAAAGGTCACCGACAAGCCGTCGTTCATCGCGGTGCGCACGATCATCGGCTATCCCGCGCCGAACAAGATGAACACCGGCGGGGTACACGGGTCGGCGCTCGGCGAGGACGAGGTCGCCGCCACCAAGAAAGTGCTCGGCTTCGACCCGGACAAGACGTTCGAGGTGCGGCCCGAGGTCATCGAACACACCCGCAAACTCGTCGACCGGGGCCGGGAGGCGCACGAGAAGTGGCAGCCGGCGTTCGACGCCTGGGCCGAGCGCGAACCGGAGCGCAAGAAGCTGCTCGACCGGCTCACCGCCGAAGAGCTGCCCGACGGCTGGGACGCCGACCTGACGTACTGGGAGCCCGGCTCCAAGGCGGTGGCCACCCGCGCCGCGTTCGGCCAGGTGCTCAACGACGTCGCACCCAAGCTCCCCGAACTGTGGGGCGGCTCGGCCGACCTGGCCGGCAGCAACAACACCACGATCAAAGGCGTCAAGTCCTTTGGTCCGCCGTCCATTTCGACTGACGACTTCACGGCCGACTGGTACGGCCGGGTGCTGCACTTCGGCATTCGCGAGCACGCAATGGGCTCGATTTTGTCCGGCATCGTGCTGCACGGTCCGACGCGCGCCTTCGGCGGGACGTTCCTGCAGTTCTCCGACTACATGCGTCCGGCGGTCCGGTTGGCGTCGCTGATGGACATCGACACGATCTACATCTGGACCCACGATTCGATCGGTCTCGGCGAGGACGGACCGACGCACCAACCGATCGAACACCTGGCGGCGCTGCGGGCCATCCCGAACCTCTCCGTGGTGCGGCCCGGCGACCCGAACGAGACGGCGTACGCGTGGCGCAGCATCCTGGCGCGCGGCAACGGCAGCGGGCCGGTGGGTTTCATTCTGACCCGACAGGGCATTCCGGTGCTGGAGGGCACCGATCCCGACGGCGTCGCGAAAGGCGGCTACGTGCTGGGCGGCGCCCCGGCCGAGAAGCCCGACGTGGTGCTGATCGGCACCGGGTCGGAGCTGCAGTTGTGTGTCGAAGCGCAGAAGCTGTTGGCGGACAAGGGAATCACCGCGACGGTGGTGTCGATGCCGTGCGTCGAGTGGTTCGAGTCGCAGCCGGCGGAGTACCGCGACAGCGTCCTGCCGCCGGCCGTGTCGGCGCGCGTGGCCGTCGAAGCTGCGGTCGCGCAGAGCTGGTACAAGCTCGTCGGCGACACCGGCGAGATCGTCTCGATCGAGCACTACGGCGAATCGGCCGACGACAAGACGCTGTTCCGTGAGTTCGGCTTCACTCCCGAGGCCGTGGTGGCCGCGGCGGAACGCTCCATAGACAACTGATATCGACAAGTCCTGAAAGGCACAGAAATGGCACAGAATTCGAATCTCGCGGCGCTGTCCGCGGCGGGCGTGTCCGTATGGCTCGACGATTTGTCCCGCGACCGGTTGCAGACCGGCAACTTGAAAGAGTTGATCGACACCAAGAGCGTCGTCGGTGTCACCACCAACCCGTCGATCTTCCAGGCGGCGCTGTCGAAGGGTGACGCGTACAACGCGCAGGTGTCGGAGCTTGCGGAACGAGGCGCGGACGTCGACGCCACGATCCGAACCGTCACTACCGACGACGTCCGAGACGCCTGCGACGTCCTGGCCGACGTCTACCGCAACTCTGACGGCGTCGACGGTCGGGTGTCGATCGAGGTGGATCCGCGGCTGGCACGCGACGCGGACAAGACGATCTCACAGGCCGTCGAGTTGTGGAAAATCGTCGACCGGCCGAATCTCTTCATCAAGATCCCGGCGATG
Source organism: Mycobacterium deserti (assembly GCF_025345615.1). Taxonomy (GTDB): domain Bacteria; phylum Actinomycetota; class Actinomycetes; order Mycobacteriales; family Mycobacteriaceae; genus Mycobacterium; species Mycobacterium deserti. Next base: position 790,858 of record NZ_JAODWD010000003.1, on the reverse strand, counting down.
AAGGAAGGCGTTCCCGCTATCACCGCCGTACTGGGCGAGGGGATTTCGGTCAACGTGACGCTGATCTTCTCCGTCGAGCGTTATCGCGCGGTGATGGACGCCTACCTCGAGGGTCTGGAGAAGGCCAAGGAGGCCGGCCACGACCTGTCGAAGATTCATTCGGTCGCTTCGTTCTTCGTCTCCCGCGTCGACACCGAGATCGACAAGCGGCTCGAAGAAATCGGTACCGACGAGGCGTTGGCGCTGCGCGGTCAGGCCGGTGTGGCCAACGCCCGCCTGGCCTACGCCGCCTACGAGGAGATCTTCGTCGGTGGGTCGCGGTTCGAGGCGCTCAAGAGTGACGGCGCACGCGTCCAGCGTCCGCTGTGGGCGTCGACCGGTGTGAAGAACCCCGACTACTCCGACACCCTCTACGTGACCGAGCTGGTCGCCCCCAACACCGTGAACACGATGCCGGAGAAGACGATTGACGCCGTAGCCGACCACGGTGTCATCACCGGTGACACCGTCACGGGCAAAGCCGACGAGGCACAGGCCGTCTTCGACAAGCTCGAGTCGGTGGGTATCGACCTCACCGACGTGTTCCTCGTTCTGGAGAACGAGGGTGTCGAGAAGTTCGAGAAGTCATGGCTCGAACTGCTCGAAGCCACTAAGGGCCAGCTCGACGCCGCGAAGAAATGAGCGGCTGGGTCAATCCGCTGCGCGACAAGCGCGACAAGCGGATGCCCCGCATCGCGGGACCGTGCGGCGTCGTCATCTTCGGCGTGACCGGCGACCTGGCCCGCAAGAAGTTGATGCCGGCAATCTACGATCTCGCCAACCGCGGCCTGCTACCCGCAAGCTTCTCCCTGATCGGCTTCGCCCGACGTGACTGGGAGCATGAAGATTTCGGCCAGGTGGTCTACGAAGCGGTGAAACAGCACGCGCGCACCCCGTTCCGTCAGGAAGTCTGGGACCGGTTGGCCGAGGGAATCCGGTTCGTCCAGGGCACCTTCGACGATGAGGAAGCGTTCGGGCGGCTTGCCGAGCAGCTCGACAAGCTCGATGCCGAGCGCGGCACCAGCGGCAATCACGCCTTCTACCTGTCGATCCCGCCGAAAGCCTTCCAGCAGGTGTGCGAGCAGCTGCAGAAATCCGGTCTGGCCCGTCCGCAGGAAGGTCGCTGGAGCCGGGTCGTCATCGAGAAGCCGTTCGGACACGACCTGCAGAGCGCGCAGGAGCTCAACGGCGTCGTCAACAGCGTGTTCCCCGAGGAATCGGTGTTCCGTATCGACCACTACCTCGGTAAGGAAACCGTCCAGAACATCCTCGCGCTGAGGTTCGCCAACGAGTTGTACGAGCCGATCTGGAACAACAACTACGTCGACAGCGTGCAGATCACGATGGCCGAGGACATCGGACTCGGCGGCCGCGGCGGCTATTACGACGGAGTCGGCGCGGCGCGCGATGTGATCCAGAATCACTTGCTGCAGCTGCTCGCACTGACCGCCATGGAAGAGCCGGTCAGCTTCGGTCCGTCGGAACTGCAGGCAGAGAAGATCAAAGTGCTCTCCGCCACCCAGCCGATGCAGCCACTGGATCAGACGACCGCTCGCGGTCAGTACGCCGCGGGCTGGCAGGGCAGCGAGAAGGTCGTCGGACTGCTCGAAGAAGAGGGCTTCTCCGAAGACTCCATCACGGAGACCTATGCGGCGATCACCGTGGAGATCGACACCCGCCGATGGGCAGGCGTCCCGTTCTTCCTGCGCACCGGGAAACGTCTGGGTCGCCGTGTGACTGAGATCGCGCTGATATTCAAACGCGCCCCGCATCTGCCGTTCGACAAGACGATGACCGAGGAACTCGGTCAGAACGCGTTGGTGATCCGGGTGCAGCCCGACGAGGGCATCACCACCCGGTTCGGGTCCAAAGTCCCCGGTAGCGCGATGGAGGTCCGCGACGTCAACATGGACTTCTCGTACGGTTCAGCGTTCGCCGAGGACTCCCCCGAGGCGTACGAGCGGCTCATCCTCGATGTGCTGCTCGGCGAGCCGTCACTGTTCCCGGTGAACAAAGAAGTCGAAATGTCTTGGGAAATACTCGATCCGGTGCTGGACCATTGGGCCTCGCAAGGAAAACCCGATGCCTACGAAGCAGGTACGTGGGGGCCGGCATCGGCCGACGAGATGATGCACCGCATGGGTCGGGAATGGAGGCGGCCGTGAGCCCGCAAGGCGACCATGCGCGAGCATCGCAGCGCGGAGGAGTCGAGCAATGATTATTGATCTGCCGGGCACCACAACCAACGACATCAACAAGAAGATCACGGGCCTGCGTGAAGAGGGCGGCGCCATTACCTTGAGCCGGGTGCTCACGTTGGTGATCTCGCTTGACTCCGACGAATCGCTTGAGGACTCGATCGAGGCGGCAGCCTTCGCCAGCCGCGAGCACCCCTGCCGGGTCATCGTGGTCGTGCCCGGCGATCGTGACGGTGCCGACTCGCGGCTGGATGCGCAATTGCGCGTCGGGGGCGACGCCGGGGCCGGAGAGATCGTTGCCCTGCGTCTGCACGGCGATCTCGCCGACCACGCCGACAGCGTGGTGCTGCCCTTCCTGTTGCCTGACACCCCGGTGGTGGCGTGGTGGCCGATTGGCGGACCCGCTGTCCCGGCCCAGGATCCCTTGGGCCGGTTGGCGAAGCGACGAATCACCAATGCGACGGCATGCACTGATCCGTTGGCCGCGATCAAGGGCCGCCTCCAGGGTTACAGCGCAGGCGACACAGATCTCGCGTGGGCTCGGATCACCTACTGGCGCGCCTTGCTCGCCGCGGCGGTCGACCAGGAACCGCATGAGCAGATCACGTCGGCACTGGTGTCCGGTCTGCGAAACGAGCCGTCTCTCGATGTGCTGGCCGGCTGGTTGGCCGCGCGCATCGACGGTCCCGTGAAGCGGGCGGTTGGCGACTTGAAGGTCGAATTGACGCGGTCCAGCGAGACCGTGACGTTGAGTCGTCCCCAGGAGGGGACGACGGCGAAGCTGACCCGCACGTCCCGGCCGGAAGCCTTGATTCCGCTGGCGCGCAGGGAGGCCAAAGAGTGTCTCGCCGAGGATCTGCGCCGGCTTGACCCCGACGAGATCTATCACGAGGCCCTGCAGGGCATCGACAAAGTGGAGTACGTGTGAACACCTCAGTGCACACCTATGCCGACCCCGACGCGCTGGTGACGGCAGCGGCTGAGCGGCTGGCCGAGCAGATAATCTCTGTTGCCGACTTCCGCGGTCGGGCCTCGATCGTGCTGACGGGCGGCGGAACCGGGATCGGGATGCTGAAGAAGCTTCTCGAACACGCCGATCGGATCGACTGGTCGAACGTTCACATCTACTTCGGCGACGAGCGTTACGTCGCCGCGGACGACGACGAGCGCAACGACAAGCAGGCCCGCGAGGCGCTGCTGGACCACATCGACATCCCCGCGGCCAACGTGCATGCGATGCCGGCGCTGGACGACGAGTACGGCGATGATCTCGACGCCGCAGCGCTGGCATATGAGCAGGTGCTGGCCGCCAACGCCGAACACGGCGAGCCGGCACCGACGTTTGACGTGCACCTGCTCGGGGTCGGCCCCGAAGGCCACATCAATTCACTGTTCCCCGATACCCCTGCGGTGCGGGAGACCAGCCGGTTCGTGCTTGGCGTTCCCGACTCCCCAAAGCCGCCACCGAAGCGAATCACGTTGACCCTGCCCGCTATTCAGCGGTCTCGCGAGGTGTGGTTGGTCTGCTCGGGCGAGGGCAAAGCCGATGCGGTGGCCGCCGCCGTCAACGGTGCCGATCCGGTGGATGTGCCCGCCGCAGGGGGGATCGGGGGCGACGCAACTGTGTGGCTGTTGGACGAGTCGGCCGCCAGCAAGCTCTGAGCCACCACGGCTGACGCACCGGCGACATCGTGCCTCCCGTCGTGTCCTACTGAAAGCGCGTCATTCACGCGCGGCTGCCCGATGGTCCTCCTCACCGTCGCGCAGCCCGGCCGCGTACTCGGCGGTCCGCCCGGAAAAATCCGACGCGCGGAGCCGCCGCCGGGGATCCGCTGCGCACTGCCGCGACGGCGCGTCGCCTGCCCACTTCCCCACACCTGGTTCAGACGTCGAGTCAGCCCCGACGGTTCCCGCGACTGTGATCAAATGACCGTCATGGCTGACAAGGATGGCAAACCGGTACGCACCGGCTCCGAACGGATCAGGAAGCTCGCGCAGGCGGCGCTGAACGCCGACGTGACCGTCGAACAGGTCGACACCATCCTCGAGGGTCTGAGCGAAACCCTCGTCGACCTGAACAAGTCGACCGAGAATCTGGACGCGACCCTTGAGCGGTTCAACGACACGATCAGCCAGATCAACCAGCTCGCACCGCGACTCAACGCGGTCGTCGACCGCATGGAGGGCATCGTCGACCGCGTCGAGCGCATTGTGGGCATCGGCGAGTCGGTCATGACGCCGCTGGCCGCGACCGAGCAGGCCGTCCGCGGCGCGGTCAACAGGATGCGTCGGACCGCCGGCCTCTAGGGCGAGTCAGCCGTTAGGATCGCCTGGTGTTTCGCATCGACGGCATCAACGGCGAGAGCATCGTGGTCGACGGAGCCTGGGTCGAGAAGCTGAGGGCCAATACCTCGCGCGGCCGCAACCCAGCGGACCAGTACTCCGGGACGGAGGTCAAAGAGCTCACCCGCCGCAAGAAGCTGTTCGGCGGTGAGAAAGAGCATCTGCTGCAGGTGATCGTCAGCGTCGGCACGTTCTACTCCCTGATGGTGCCCGCGGAGCGACGCGCCGAGGTCGATGCACTCATCGCAGAACTCGAGCAGGCGCGCGACCGCGCGAGGTCCTAACCGCTGTTGCGTAGCGCGGTCGCCAGGCCGCTCATGGTCAGCAGGATGCCACGCTGCACCAGTTCGTCCTCGTCGCCGGAGCGGTAGCGCCGCAGCAGTTCCACCTGAAGATGGTTCAGCGGCTCCAGGTACGGGAACCGGTTGAACACCGACCGCGCCAGCGCCGGGTTGTCGGCCAGCAGGTCGTCCTGGCCGGTGATGAGCTTGTGCATGCGGATTGTGCGTTGGTGCTCGTCGACAATCTTGTCGAACACCCGTCGCCGCAGTTTCTCGTCATCGACGAGCTCCGAATAGCGCGCTGCCAGACCGAGATCCGACTTCGCCAGTACCTGCGCCATGTTCGACAACACCGTGCGGAAGAACGGCCAATTCCTGTAGAGGTCCTGCAGCACCTCCAGCCGCCCGTCGCCACCGGCGATCCACTCCTCGCATGCGGTGCCGGTGCCGTACCAGCCGGGCAGCATCACTCGCGACTGGCTCCACGCAAGCACCCACGGAATCGCCCGCAGATCGCTGATTGACGTCGTGGGCTTGCGCGACGTGGGTCTGCTGCCGATGTTCAGCGCTCCGATCTCGCTGACCGGCGTCGACGCCTTGAAGTAGTCGACGAAACCCGGTGTTTCATGCACCAATTCGGAGTATGCCCGCTGGGCTCGTGCGGCCAGGTCGTCGAGCACGTCGTAGGCGGGCCCCGCCGCATCACCGAGTCCTTCGACGTCGAGCAGCGTGGCCTCGAGTGTCGCGGCCAGGAGCGTCTCGAGATTGCGGTGCGCGGTCCGCGGCTCGGCGTACTTAGCAGCAATCACTTCGCCCTGTTCGGTGATCCGCAGCGAGCCGTTCACCGCACCTGGCGGCTGCGCCAGGATCGCCTCGTAGCTCGGACCGCCGCCCCGGCCCACCGTTCCCCCTCGACCGTGGAAGAGCCGCAACCGAATCCCGGTTTTGCGGGCCGACTCGACGAGGTCGAGTTCGGCTCGGTACAGCGCCCAGTTGGCCGCCAGGTATCCGCCGTCCTTGTTGGAGTCCGAATAGCCGAGCATGACCTCCTGGTTGTCCCCACGCGCCGACACGGCCGCGCGGTACAGCGGAAGGTCGAGTGCCGCTTCGAGAATCGACGATCCGCGCTGCAGGTCGTCGATGGTCTCGAACAACGGCACGATGCCGACCGGTGCATAAGGCGCGTCTTTCGAGGCGTCGAAGAGACCGACCTCCTTGAGCAGAAGCGCCGCTTCGAGCATGTCGGACACCGACTGGCACATGGAGATGATGTAGTTCGGAATCGATCGCGGGCCGTACACGCCGACGGCGCGTGCCGCCGCGCGGCAGATCTCGAGTTCCTTGCGGGCCAGATCCGATAATTGCGCTCCGCCACCGATCAGCGGACGGCGGGTGGCCAGTTCTGCGGCCAGCAACTCGACGCGCTCCGGCTCGGGTAGTGACCGATAGTCGGCGTGCACCCCCGCCCACGCCAGCAGCTCGGCAACGACTTCCTCGTGCACGTCGGAGTTCTGCCGCATGTCGAGACCCGACAAGTGGAACCCGAAGACGTGCACCGCCTCCCGCAGTCGTGCGAGCCGGTCGTCGGCAAGTACCGCACTGCCGTGGGCGCGCAGCGACGCATCGATCACGTCGAGGTCGGCCAGCAAGTCGTGCGGGGACTCGTAGCGTGACAGCCCCAGATCGAGTTCGTGTTCCGGCTGGCTGTCGAGGATTTCGCGCGCGGTTGCGGTGAGCCGCGCGTGCACTACGCGCAGGGCGCGGCGATACGGCTCGTCGGCGCGGGCCGGCTCATGACATTGGTCGGCGAGCGCGACCAGGTCGTCGGTGACCGAGACCAGGCGCGCCGACATCGATAGCTCCTGCTCCAACCCCGTGAGCTCGACGAAGTAGTGCTCCAACGCGACGTACGCGGCGTTGCCCGTGGCCTGTCGCACCACGTCGGCGGTGACATTCGGGTTGCCGTCACGGTCGCCGCCGATCCACGATCCCGGCCGCAGAATGGGCTCGTCGAGCAATCGAGCGTCCGGCCATCGCGCACGCAGCGCGCCGCGCACCTCGGCGTTGACCTTCGGGACGACGTCGAAGAACGCAGCCGGGTAGTAGCGCAGCCCCGTCTCGATCTCGTCCTGGATCTTCAGCCGTGACAACCGGATCAACGCCGTCTGCCACAGCGTGAGGATGTGCCTGCGCAGCTCGCGTTCGACGTCGCGGCCGTCATCGGTTTGTGAGTGCCCGTGCATGCGCAGTCGCATCAGTTCGGTGATCCGGTGCTGGGTGTCGAACACGGTGCGACGGCGGGTCTCGGTGGGGTGTGCGGTGATCACCGGTGAGACCTGCGCCGCAGCGAGCGCTTCAGCGACCGTCGCAGAATCGAGGTCGGCCGAATCGAGTTTCGCGTACGTGGCGGCCAGGCTGCTGTCCTGCGGCGGCTTGCCGTCAGCGACGTGGATCGCCCGACGGCGTTCGCGGTGGATGTCCTCGGCGACATTGGCCAGCAACGCGAAGTGGGTGAACGCGCGGATCACCGGGATGGCCATGCGAACGTCGATTCCGTCGAACATGCCGGCCAGGTCCGCACGGTCGATCTCGGAGCGCCGCACCCGGAACGACTCGACGCGGGCCCGCTCGACAAGGTCGAAGACCGCCTCACCGTTCTGCTCGCGAACGGTGTCGCCGAGGATCGCACCGAGAAGGCGGATGTCCTCACGCATCGGCTCGGTGGCTTCACGCCCGACCTGGGTGCGTTGAACCGCACCGATGGGTTCGAGTTCGCCGACGTCAACCATCGCTCAAGTATCGACGTCCGCCAACCACCTCGCACGACGAACCCTGACCAGCAGATTCAGAAATGGGCAAGGTGTCCGAAATGGGGGCGGTTGACGACATCAAACCGACCGACGAGATGGCCCCACCCGCCGAAGGGCCGTCGGCACCAACCGGGGGCCTATTCGGGGCTTAGCTGTATTTGATCTGCAGCGCGACGCCGACGATGGACACCAGCCAGATGCCGGTGACGAACAGCGTGACCCGGTCCAGGTTCTTCTCCACGACCGTCGACCCCGACAGGCTGGACTGGACGCCGCCACCGAACAGGGTGGACAGGCCGCCGCCCTTCGCGCGGTGCAGCAGCACGAGCAGCACCACCAGCAGGCTGGTGACGATCAGCGTGATCTGCAGGGCTAAAACCATGGCCGCCAGACTACAGGCCGCAGGGGGCTGTCAAGGAAGCGGCCCACCAGCGGCGATGGCCGACAACGTCGCGAACTGCTCGCCGTCCAGAGACGCTCCGCCGACCAGGGCGCCGTCCACATCCTCCTGCGCGACGATCTCGCCGACGTTCTTGGCGTTGACCGATCCGCCGTAGAGCACTCGCACGCCGGCGGCGACTTGCGGGGACGCGAGCGAGCCGAGCTCTCCGCGAATGGCCTTGCAGACCTCCTGCGCGTCCGCGGCGCTCGCGACCCGGCCGGTGCCGATCGCCCACACCGGCTCGTACGCGATGACCGCCTGGCCGATTTGTTCGGCGGACAGCCCGGACAGCGAGCCCCGCAGCATCTCGACGTTGTGGGCGACGTGATCGCCCGCCTCGCGGACCTCGAGCTGTTCACCGATGCAGACGATCGGCACGAGTCCGTGCTTGAACGCAGCGGCGGCCTTCGCAGCGACGAGTGCGTCGTCCTCGCTGTGGTAGGTGCGCCGCTCGGAGTGCCCGACGACGACGTAGGTGCACCCGAGCTTGGCGAGGAACGAACCGCTGATCTCACCGGTGTAGGCGCCGGACTCGTGCTGCGACACGTCCTGAGCGCCGTAGGTGAGCCGAAGCTTGTCGCCGTCGACCAGAGTCTGCACGCTGCGCAGGTCGGTGAACGGCGGCAGGACCGCGACGTCGACCTTGTCGAAGTACTTGTCCGGCAGCGAGAAGGCGATCTTCTGCACTAGGGCGATGGCCTCGAAGTGGTTGAGGTTCATCTTCCAGTTGCCAGCGATGAGCGGCTTACGGGACACGGCGTCTCCTAGTCGAGGACTTCGATGCCGGGCAGAGTTTTGCCCTCAAGGTATTCCAGCGACGCCCCGCCTCCGGTGGAAATGTGCGAGAAGCCGTCTTCGGCGAGGCCGAGTTGACGCACGGCGGCCGCGGAATCGCCACCGCCGACCACACTGAACGCGCCCTTGCCCGTCGCGGCGATGATCGCCTCAGCGACCCCCTTGGTACCCGCGGCGAACGCCGGGAACTCGAACACACCCATCGGGCCGTTCCAGAACACGGTCCTGGCGTTGGACAGCAGCGCGGTGAATCGCTTCACCGACTCCGGTCCGATGTCGAGGCCCATCTTCCCTTCGGGAATGCGATCGGCGGCAACGACTTCCGACGGCGAGTCTGCCTTGAACTCGTCAGCGACGACGATGTCGACCGGCACATGGATCACGTCGCCGTAGGTCTCGAGCAGCTTGCGGCAGGTGTCGATCATGCCCTCTTCGAGCAGCGAACTACCAACCGAAACCCCCTGCGAGGCAAGGAATGTGAAGCACATTCCGCCGCCGATGACCAGACTGTCGGCTTTCTCGGCAAGCGACTCGATGACCGCCAGCTTGTCCGACACCTTGGAACCGCCGAGAACCACGGCGTACGGCCGGTCGGTCGAACTGGTGAGCTGCTCGAGCACCTTGATCTCGGCGCCCACCAAGGTGCCTGCATAATGCGGCAGCAGTGTAGCCACGTCGTACACCGACGCCTGCTTGCGGTGTACGACGCCGAAGCCGTCGGAGACGAAAGCCCCGTCGTCACCGACCAGTTCGACGAGTTGCTTGGCCAGCGCCACGCGCTCGGCATCGTCCTTGCTGGTCTCCCGCTTGTCGAAGCGAATGTTCTCCAACAACAGGACATCGCCGTCGGTCAGGCCCTCGGAGCGCGCCAACGCGTCGGTACCGACCACGTCGCCGGCGAGCTGGACGTGTCGACCGAGCTGGTCCCCCAACGCTTTCGCCACCGGGGCGAGCGAGTATTTCGGGTCCGGACCATCCTTGGGCCTGCCGAGGTGCGCCGTGACGACGACCTTGGCGCCCGCGTCGGACAGTGCCTTGAGAGTGGGCACCGACGCGATGATGCGGCCGGGATCGGTGATCGTGCCGTCGTCGTCGTCGAGGGGCACGTTGAGGTCCGAGCGCACCAGAACGCCGCGCCCCGAAACTCCTTCGGCCAGAAGGTCGTCGAGGGACCGGACAGCCACGGTCAGAGCGACTTGCCGACGAGCGCGACGAGGTCGACGAGGCGGTTGGAGTAGCCCCATTCGTTGTCGTACCAGGACACGACCTTCGCCTGGTTGTCGATCACCTTGGTCAGCCCCGAGTCGTACAGCGAGCTGTGCGGATCGGTGACGATGTCACTCGAGACGATCGGCGCGTCGTAGTACTTGAGGATGCCCTTGAGCGGCCCGTCTGCGGCGGCCTTGAACGCGGCGTTGATCTCGTCGACGGTCGCCGACTTGCTCAGCTCGGCGGTGAGGTCGGTGACCGAGCCCGTGGGGATCGGCACGCGCAGCGCGTAGCCGTCGAGCTTGCCCTTCAGTTCGGGCAGCACCAGGCCGATGGCCTTGGCGGCACCGGTCGAGGTCGGCACGATGTTGATCGCGGCGGCGCGGGCGCGGCGCAGATCCTTGTGCGGACCGTCCTGCAGGTTCTGGTCTTGGGTATAGGCGTGAATCGTCGTCATCAGGCCCTTGACGATGCCGAACTCGTCGTTGAGCACCTTGGCCAGCGGACCAAGGCAGTTCGTGGTGCACGACGCGTTGGAGATGATGTTCTGGCTGCCGTCGTACTTGTCGTCGTTGACCCCGAGCACGATGGTGATGTCCTCGTCGCTGGCAGGCGCGGAGATGATGACCTTCTTGGCGCCCGCGTCCAGGTGGCCCTGCGCCTTCGCGCGCGCGGTGAAGATGCCGGTGGACTCGACGACCACGTCGACCCCGAGGTCACCCCACGGCAACGCGGAGGGTCCCTCCTTGATCGACAGGCCCTTCAGGGGGGTACCGCCGACGATGATCTCGTCGCCCTCGACGGAGACGTCGAACGGCAGCCGGCCCAGGATCGAGTCGAACTTGAGCAGGTGGGCAAGGGTGGCGTTGTCGGTGAGGTCGTTGACCGCAACGATCTCGACGTCGGCGCTCTTGCCCTCTTGCTTCTGCGCAGCCAGCGCACGGAAGAAGTTGCGTCCGATGCGGCCGAAACCGTTGACGCCTACCCGGATGGTCACGTGATCTCTCCTCGTCGATGACTCTTCAAATGCTCACCGACCAGCCTAGTGGTGTGACAACCGCCACGTGCGGCCTGGTCAGTGCACCGCCAGCGCCTGGTCCGCGTAGGGGTTGCCGAGCCACTTGCGGCGGATCCGCTGCAGCGTGCCGTCGTCCTCCAGTTCGGCCTGCGCGACGGTCAGCCGGCCGAGCATTACCTGATTTCCCCGGGCGACGGCAATGGCGATGTTCTCGACGGAAATGCCCCGCGCGACGACCTCGACGCCGCTCACCGGCTTGACCAACTCGGTGAGCACCGGGGCAACCTTCATCACCGCGTCGCAAACCCCGACGGTGAGGTCGGTCAGCGCGGTGCGAATGGCGCCGTACTCGTACACGCGCACGGCGGCGGCTTTGCCGTCGTCGACGAGGCGCTGGGCGATCGCCTGACTGGTGTCGCCCCGCTGCACGCCGACGGTCAGGCCATCGAGGTCGTTGACCGACATGACGCGCGGGAGACGCCTGGTGTCGACGGCCAAGGACTGACCGGAGATGAGATAGGGCGGAACGAAGTCGGCCAGCCCCTCGCGCTCGGTCGTCACCGTGGTGCCCGCGGCCACGCAGTCGTACGCGCCGAAGTTGAGCGCATCGAAGATGCCGTTGAAGTCGGCGCCCTCGTGAGGAATGAACTGCACTGTGGCGCCGAGCTTTTTGGCCAGCTCCGTCATCAGGTCGATGTCGAGGCCGCTGTCGTCCGGCATGCCGTTGAACGGCGGATCGGGGAAAGCTGCACCGACCCTCAACGTCTCCATCTGCGTCAGGCGTCCTCGAGCAGATCTGGTGTGACGGCCGACTCGGTGTCGGGAATGCCGTCCTGTTTCGCCTTGCGATCGGCCATCGACAGCAAACGCCGAATACGGCCAGCGACAGCGTCTTTCGTCATCGGCGGATCGGCGAGGCGGCCCAGCTCCTCCAGTGAGGCCTGCCGGTGCTCCACGCGCAGCTTGCCCGCCGCCGAGAGGTGGTCGGGCACAGTGTCGCCGAGGATCTCCAGCGCGCGCTCCACCCGGGCCGCCGCCGCAACCGCGGCTCGCGCCGACCGCCGCAGGTTCGCGTCGTCGAAGTTCGCCAACCGATTGGCGGTGGCGCGCACCTCGCGGCGCATCCGACGCTCCTCCCACGTCAGCCTGGTGTCCTGGGCGCCCATCCGCGTCAGCAGGGCGCCGATGGCTTCACCGTCGCGCACCACCACCCGGTCGGCGCCCCGTACCTCGCGGGCCTTCGCCGACACCCCGAGACGCCGCGCAGCGCCCACCAACGCCAACGCGGCCTCCGGGCCCGGGCAGCTGACCTCCAACGCCGAAGACCGCCCTGGTTCGGTCAGCGATCCATGCGCCAGAAACGCTCCGCGCCAAGCAGCTTCGGCGTCGGCAACGCTGCCGCCGACGACCTGTGCGGGCAATCCACGCACCGGTCGCCCGCGCAGGTCGAGCAATCCGGTCTGGCGGGCCAGCGCCTCACCGTCCTTGGCCACCCGCACCACATAGCGCGTGTTCTTCCGAATGCCACTGGCCGACAACACATGAACCACCGCGTTGTAGCCATACAGGTCGTAGATGTCCTTGCGCAGTCGCCGCGCGATGATGCCCAGATCGACCTCGGCCTCGACCACGACGCGCCCCGAGACGATGTGCAGTCCCCCGGCGAAGCGCAACAGTGAGGCCACCTCGGCCCGGCGGGCGCTGACGGAGTTGACCACCAACCGGCTCAGCTCGTCTTTGACCTCGGCTGTCATCGCCACGGGTCGTCACCTCTCGGTCCATTCGCTGGGGTGGGCACGGTCGGCTGCTGGACGGCCGGGGCCGGCGTCGACCCGCGCAGCAATACACCTTCCAGCGCCGCGGCCAACCTCGCCGGGTCATGTAAAGGTGTACCAGGTCTGGATACGTCAGCAAACTCCACGCGGGCCGCGAGGATGTTCGCGGTGCGCCGCAACTGTTCACGCTCGCGCTCGCCGGGCACCCGGCTCGAGTCGACGACGATGTCATGGACGGTGAACGCGGGGGCATGCTGGGACAACACGTGGATGTGGCGTTCGACGGAGAAGCCCGCCGTCTCGCCCGGCTCGGCAACCAGGTTCAGCACCAACGCCCGCCGAGCCGGGGACGACTGCAGGGCCGAAGCCAGCTGCGGCACCAGCACGTGCGGGATCACGCTGGTGAACCAGGAACCCGGCCCGAGCACCACCAGATCGGCGGACATGATCGCGTCCACGGCCTGCCGGGTTGCCGGTGGATCGCCCGGCAGCAGCCGAACCCGTCGCACCTTGCCCACCGTGGTGGCGATCGCCACCTGTCCGCGGATCACCCGCGACATCCTGGGGTCGGACTCCAGGCCCGCCACGTCCGCCTCGATACTCAGACCGACCGGGCTCATCGGCAACACCCGGCCCTTGACGCCGAGAATGCGACCCAGTTCGTCGAGCGCAGCCACCGGATCGGCCAGCACCTCGTTGAGGCCGGCCAGGATGAGGTTGCCGATCGGGTGGCCGGCGAGTGCTCCGCTGCCACCGAATCGATGCTGAATGATGGTGGCCCACAGCCGCCCATGGGGACTGTCAGATGCCAACGCCGCCAATGCCATTCGAAGATCGCCCGGCGGCACCACATCGAGTTCGCTGCGCAGCCGGCCCGACGAACCGCCGTCGTCGGCGACCGTGACGATGGCCGTGACGTGCGGTGTGAGCCTACGTGCCGCCGACAGTGTGGCGTAGAGACCGTGGCCGCCGCCCAGCGCGACGATGCGCGGGCTCATTCGCGGCCCAGATCCCGGTGCAACACCCGCACCGTGAGATTCTCACCGCCCTGCAGGCGAGCCGCCAGGGCCTCGGCCATCGCGACGCTGCGGTGCTTGCCGCCGGTGCAGCCGATGGCAACGGTCATGTAGCGCTTTCCCTCCCGGCGGTAACCGTCGATGACGACGTCCAACAGTTGATGGTAGGTGTCGAGGAACTCGACGGCGCCCGGTTGGCCCAGGACGTAGTCGCGGACCGCCTCGTGCTGCCCGGTATGGGGCCGCAATTCGTCCACCCAGTGCGGGTTGGGCAGGAACCGCACGTCCATGACCGTGTCCGCGTCCATCGGCAAGCCGTATTTATAGCCGAACGACTCCACCGTGACGCTCGTGTCCGCGACAGTCTCCCCGCCGAAGGCCCGTTCGATGCTTTCCCGCAATGCGGGCACAGACAACTTGGACGTGTCGATCACCAGGTCGGCGGCCGCTCGCACCGGCGCAAGGAGGGCGCGCTCGGCAGCGATACCCTCTGCGAGCGTCTGATTCCCCTGCAGCGGATGGCTGCGACGGTTCTGTTCGTAACGGCGCACCAGGATGTCGTCGGACGCCTCCAGAAACAACACTCGAGGCGAGATGTTACGGGTCGCCAACTCGGTGCGCACCCAGTCCAGGTCACCGGTGAAACCGTGTGACCGGACGTCCATCACGACCGCTAGCTGGGTGATCCGCGATCCGGCCGCCAGTCCGAGTTCGACCATGCGCGCGATCAACTCCGGCGGCAGATTGTCGGCGACATACCAGCCGACGTCTTCGAGCACCTTTGCCGCGGTTCCGCGACCGGCACCGGAGAGGCCGGTGACGAGCACGACGTCGATGCCCGACTCGGCGTCCGCGCTGATTCCCGCCTCCCCGCCCGTGTCGTCGCGCATATTCTGCTCTGTCATCCCGATGCCCTGCTGTGATCATCGCTGACAACCGGTTCTGGCGCATCGGAATCGACCGGCACACCAAGCGCCTCGAGCACGGCTTTGGCGGTCGCCACCCCGATTCCCGGTACAGCGGTGATCTCCTCGACGGTAGCCTCCTTCAACCGCGCGACCGACCCGAAATGCATCACCAGGGCCTTGCGACGGTGCTCCCCCAGCCCGCGAATCGAGTCCAGCGCGGAGGCGGTCATTCGCTTCGATCGCTTGCTGCGGTGATAGGCGATCGCGAATCTGTGCGCCTCATCGCGCACTCGCTGCAGCAGGTAAAGTCCTTCACTGTTGCGCGGCATGATCACGGGATCCGGTTCGGACGGCACCCACACCTCTTCCAGTCGTTTCGCGAGCCCGATCACCGCGACGTCGGTGACCCCGAGCTCGTCGAGCGCCGCCTGCGCGGCGTTCACCTGCGGCGCGCCGCCGTCGACGACGTACAGATTGGGCGGATACGCGAACTTACGCGACTTGCCCTCCGGCGCAAGCTCTGTCGGGTGACTGATGTCCTGAAGATGACGATAGAACCGCCGCCGGGTCACCTCCGCGATGGATGCGACATCGTCGGATCGGCCGTCGCCCGCCGCCTCCCTGATCGCGTAATGCCGGTAATCCGACTTGCGCGGCAGCCCGTCCTCGAACACCACCAACGATGCGACCACATCGGTGCCCTGCACATGGCTGATGTCGACACATTCGATACGCAGCGGCGCGTCAGCCAACCCCAACGCATCCTGAATGCTCTGCAGCGCAGCAGTTCTGGCGGTGAAGTCGCCGGCGCGCTTGAGCTTGTGCTGGGCCAGCGCGCCCGCAGCGTTGCGTTTCACGGTCTCGGCCAGTGCGCGTTTGTCGCCCCGCTGCGGCACCCGGATCGACACCCGCGAGCCGCGCAGGCCCGACAGCCACGTCGCCAGTTCGTCGGTGTTCCCGGGCAGACAGGGCACCAGCACCTGTCGCGGGACCGGGTTCGTCGACTCGTCCGCAGCACCACCCAGTTCGGCCTGGTCGCCGTAGAACTGCGTGAGGAACTGCTCGACGAGCTGTTCCTGACCGTCGGAATCGCCCGGCTCACCTGACTTTTCGACGATCCAGCCGCGCTGGCCGCGCACCCGGCCGCCTCGGACGTGGAACACCTGGACGGCGGCCTCCAACTCGTCGTCGGCGAACGCCACCACATCGGCGTCCGTGCCGTCGCCGAAGACCACCGTCTGTTTCTCCAGCGCCCGCTTGAGCGCTCCGACATCGTCACGCAGCCTGGCGGCGCGCTCGAAGTCCAGTTCCTCGGCGGCCTTGTTCATCCGGCGTTCCAGATCGCGGATCATCCGGTCGGTCTTGCCCGCGAGGAAGTCGCAGAAATCCAGCACGATCCGCCGGTGCTCTTCTGCGCTCACCCGATTGACGCAGGGTGCAGAGCACTTGTCGATGTATCCGAGCAGGCACGGACGGTCGATTTGCCTGTGCCGCTTGAACACTCCGGCCGAGCACGTTCGCGAGGGAAAGACGCGGGTGAGCAGGTCCAGTGTCTCGCGGATGGCCCACGCGTGCGAGTACGGCCCGAAGTAGCGCACGCCCTTGCGCCGTGCCCCGCGGTAGACCATCAGGCGCGGGTATTCCTCGTTGAGCGTCACGGCCAGCACCGGGTAGGACTTGTCATCGCGGTAGCGGATGTTGAACCGCGGGTCGAACTCCTTGATCCAGTTGTACTCGAGCTGGAGCGCCTCGACCTCGGTGGTGACAACGGTCCACTCGACGCTGCCCGCTGCCATCACCATCTGCCGCGTCCGCGGGGCCAGGTTCGCGATGTCGGCGAAGTAGGAGTTCAGCCGGCTGCGCAGACTCTTGGCCTTGCCGACGTAGATGACCCGTCCGTGCGGGTCGCGGAAGCGGTAGACGCCCGGTTCGACGGGAATGGACCCGGGAGCGGGTCGGTACGTCGCTGGATCGGGCACGGATTCAGGTTACTGCCGCCGTCGGACGGCTCCGATCAACTACGGTCGAGTGATGCGGATCTCCTCGCTGAAGAAGCTGATGGCCCCGCTGGCGGGGGCGGTATTGGTGCTGGCCGGTTGCGGCACCGAGGACACCGAAGCGCCGCCTCCGGCCGCGGCGGGACCATGCGAGATCATCGCCAACGGCACACCGACGTCGAAGGCGCCCGCGCCAACGTCGGGGCCGACCCCCTCGCGCAACATCTCCACCAATCCTGAGGTCGCTACCGGCTACCGCACCGACATGACGGCCGTGCGCACCTCCCGCTATGCGGTGGTGACCGCGAATCCGCTGGCCACGCAGGCCGCGTGCGGAGTGCTGCGCGACGGCGGAACGGCCGCCGACGCGCTCGTTACCGCACAGGCGGTGCTGGGTCTGGTCGAACCGCAGGCTTCGGGAATCGGCGGCGGCGGCTTCCTGCTGTACTTCGACGCCGCGTCGGGTGCTGTGCAGGCCTACGACGGCCGCGAGACCGCGCCCGCTGCGGCCACCGAGAATTACCTGCGCTGGATCTCCGACACCGACCGCACCGAACCGAAACCGGACGCCAGGGCCTCCGGGCGATCCATCGGCGTGCCCGGGATCCTGCGACTGCTGCAGGACGTGCACGCGGAGCACGGCAAGACGGGGTGGCGCGACCTGTTCGCCCCCGCCGTCACGCTGGCCGACGACGGGTTCGACATCAGCCCGCGATTGGCGGCCGCCATCGCAGACGCCGCGCCCCAGTTGAAGGTCGATCCGCAGGCCGCCGAATACTTTCTCAACCCGGACGGCAGCCCGAAGGCTTCGGGCACGCGTCTGACGAACCCTGCGTACTCGAAAACGTTGGGCGTCATCGCAACCGACCCACAGTCGTTCTACAGCGGAGAGATCGCCAGGGCGATCGTCCGAGCCGCGGCCGACGCCGCGGGTGGCCGTACACCCGGCCAGCTGGCGTTGGAGGACCTGTCGGGATACACCGTCAAGAAGCGCGAACCCCTGTGCGCGCCGTACCGCGGCCGGGAGGTCTGCGGGATGCCTCCCCCGTCGTCCGGCGGTATCGCCGTGGCCGCGACGTTGGGGATGCTCGAGCGCTTCCCGATGGCCGACCACAAACCCACCGACGTGGACCTCAACGGCGGCAGACCGTCGGTGATGGGCGTGCATCTGATCGCCGAGGCCGAGCGCCTTGCCTACGCCGATCGCGACAAGTACGTCGCGGATACCGATTTCGTGCCACTGCCGGGCGGCTCACCCAACACCCTGCTCGGTAGCGACTATCTCGCGGGGCGCGCGGCCCTGATCTCGCAGGAGCGCACCATGGGCACCGCGAAGCCGGGCGAGTTCGGACCGCCGACCGCGCTGGCGCCGCCGACCCCCGAGCACGGCACCAGTCAGATCAGCATCGTCGACGCGCAGGGCAACGCAGCGTCGCTGACCACGACGGTGGAATCGGCGTTCGGGTCGTTCCACATGGTCGACGGGTTCATTCTCAACAACCAGCTGACCGACTTCTCGGCAGAACCCGCAGGCCCGGACGGGGCACCGGTGGCCAACCGCATCCAGCCGGGCAAGCGGCCGCGCAGCACCATGGCCCCGACCCTCGTCTTCGGACAGCCCGCTGCGGGTCAGGACCGCGGCCCGCTGTACGCGGTTCTGGGCTCACCGGGCGGTTCGGTGATCATTCAGTTCGTCGTGAAAACGCTTGTCAGCATGCTGGATTGGGGCCTCAACCCGCAGCAGGCGGTGTCATCCGTCGATTTCGGTGCGGCGAACACACCGAAGACCAACGTCGGTGGTGAGCACCCGATCATCGACATCTCCGACAACGGCGACCACGACCCGCTCGTGCAGGGCCTGCGCAAACTCGGGCACCAGGTCGATTTGGCCGATCAGTCGAGCGGCCTTTCGGCGATCGCCCGCGACGACCCCGGCCTGATCGGCGGTGCCGACCCACGACGCGAGGGTTTGGTCATGGGCGACACCCGGTGACCGTCAGGATCGTCCGTCTCACCGAGAAGGACTGGCGGCTGTTCGCCACCGTCCGCCTGCGGGCGTTGACCGAATCTCTCGGCGAGAACGATCCGCAGTTTCGCGAGGAGGTGACCTTCACCGCTGCGAGATGGCGTCGGCGGCTGCGGGATCACGCCCAATTCGCCGCGGTGATCGGAAACCGCGCCGTGGGGCTGATCGGGGCGCAGCCGCAGAACACCCACACTGTCTACCTGTACTCGCTGTGGCTCGATCCGTCGGCCCGCGGGCTCGGGCTGGCCCGTCAGCTGGTCGTCGCTGCGCTGGATTGGGCGCAGCGCAGGCACGCGCGCACCGTGCGGCTGCGGGTCGCCGTCGACAACACTCCGGCGCGCACGGTCTACGAGAGCCTCGGATTCAGCCCGTCGGCCGAAAGCCGCAACCGTCGTGAACTCGCGATGACCCTCAACGTGAATTGATGCGCTTGTAGCGTTCCAGCAGTCCGCGGACACTGTCCATCGCCTCGACGGCGCGGCGCCTGTCGACGGCCTGGATGGCCAGTACGGGAACATATTCGTCGTCGGGCAGGTCGACACGCGCCCAGCGGGCGCCTCGCGGAAACGAAACGCCGACAATGTCCGACCACGGAATGAGCCGATAACTCAACAGATTTCGCACGGCGATGCCGTCAGCGCCGACACGCAGCCGCGGCCGGGCGAACAACAACGCCACCCCGGCAATGACGACACCAAGCAGTGCGATCGCCACCTGATCGGCGGTCTGGAAGATCACACCGGTGGACGCAACTTTCAGTAGGGCGCCAACTGCAATGTGTGCGGCGAGAATCACCGCCGCCGCGCCGTACGCGAAATACGGTGTCAGACGGGGTCGTATCTCGACGTCCCAGTCACTCATGAGTGGAGACCGCGAAGTGTCAGTGCGGTCGACAGAGCCGCAGCGGCGGCCTGGGCGCCTTTGTCCTCCGCCGACGACGGCAGCCCGGCTCGGTCCAATGCCTGCTGTTCGGTGTCGGTGGTCAGCACCCCGTTGGCCACCGGTGTCGAAGCGTCGAGCGACACACGAGTGAGGCCCTGAGTCACGGCGTCGCAGACATAGTCGAAATGCGGCGTCTCCCCGCGGATCACCACGCCGAGTGCGACGACTGCCTCATGGCTGGCGGCCAAAGCCTGTGCCACGACGGGTATCTCGATCGCACCGAGCACACGCACCACCGTGGGATTGTCGATGCCCGCGTTGGATGCGACGCGCAGGGCGCCGTCGAGCAGCGCGTCGCAGATCTTCTCGTGCCACGTGCTCGCGACGATGGCCATCTTGAGGTCGGAGGCGTCGAGATGGGGCAGATCGGGAACGCCGCCGCCACTCACTTCAGGGCTCCGCTACTCACAGCGCGCCACCGAGGTCGCGGTCGGTGGTCCGCCGATCACCGAGCAGGTAGACGCCCTCGTCGTAGGAATCCATGCTCGCGGCCTCGTGGTAGTCCTCGAGGCCGACGAGGTCGTGGCCCATGCGGTCACGCTTCGTCATCAGGTAGCGGATGTTCTCCGCGTTCGCACGCACCGGCAGCGGCACCCGCTCGATGATGTGCAGTCCGTAGCCGTCGAGGCCGACCCGCTTGGCGGGGTTGTTCGTCAGCAGCCGCATTGAGCGCACACCGAGGTCGACGAGGATCTGCGCGCCGATGCCGTAGTCGCGGGCGTCGGCGGGCAACCCGAGCTTGAGGTTCGCGTCGACCGTGTCGTCGCCGGCGTCCTGCAGTTGATAGGCCTGCAGCTTGTGCATCAGGCCGATGCCACGGCCCTCGTGTCCGCGCATATAGAGCACGACACCGCGGCCCTCGCGGGCGACCATGGCCAGCGCGGCGTCCAACTGGGGGCCGCAGTCGCAGCGGCGGGAACCGAACACGTCACCGGTGAGGCATTCGGAGTGCACGCGCACCAGCACGTCATGCCCGTCGCTGTGCGGTCCGGCGATGTCGCCCCTGACCAGCGCGACGTGTTCGACGTCCTCGTAGATGCTGGCGTAGCCGACGGCCCGAAATTCGCCGTGGCGGGTGGGGATGCGCGCCTCGGCGATGCGCTCGATGTGTTTTTCGTGCTTGCGGCGCCATTCGATCAGGTCCGCGATCGAGATCAGCGCGAGGTCGTGCTCGTCGGCAAAGATCCGCAGCTCATCGGTCTGCGCCATGGCGCCTTCGTCCTTCTGGCTGACGATCTCACAGATCGCCCCCGCCGGCTGCAGACCGGCCAGCCGGGCCAGGTCGACGGCGGCCTCGGTGTGGCCGGGCCGGCGCAGCACCCCGCCGTCCTTTGCCCGCAGCGGAACGACGTGGCCCGGGCGCGTGAAATCGTCTGCGACGCTGGACGGATCGGCGAGCAGGCGCATTGTTGTCGCGCGATCGGACGCCGAGATTCCGGTTCCGACACCGTTTTTCGCGTCGACGGTCACGGTATAGGCGGTGCCGTGCTTGTCCTGGTTGACCGCGTACATCGGCAGCAGGCCGAGCTTGTCGCAGATCGCACCGTCCAGCGGCACACACAGGTACCCGGAGGTGTAGCGCACCATGAACGCCACGAGTTCAGGCGTGGCCTTCTCGGCGGCGAAGATGAGATCGCCCTCGTTCTCGCGATCCTCATCGTCGATAACGACGACGGCTTTCCCCGCAGCGATGTCGGCGACCGCCCGCTCGATCGAGTCCAGCCTCGTCATCACATCAGTATGAACCACTGACGGACGGTCCTTATTGCCCCGTCATGCTCAACGCGCAAGTCATCAGCTGGATCGGCAGGCCGGTGTGATGGAGAACTCACCTCATGGCGCGTCGCAGAGAGTGCGGCCCCCGTCAGGACCAGTCCTGACGGGGGCCGCCACCGTAGATGTCAGGCGCGCGGAGTACCCGGACCCGCCGGACCCGCAGGACCCGCGGTGCCCCGCGTAGCCGGATGGTCGGCGTCCTTGCGTCGCTTCAGGCCGGCCAGGCCGAGCAGACCCAGCAGGCCCGCGAGCCCCCACAGGCCGTTGTCGCCGCCATCGTCCTCGTGCTCCGTTTCCTGCGCGACGATGGTCGTCGTCGCCGGTGCGGTCGGTTCGGTGGCGTTGGCCACCCCAGCCCCACCGAACAACAACGTCAGGGCGGTCGTGCCGATCACGAGTGATTTACGCATGCTTCTACTCCTCTTGGTTGACGGAACCAGTTGAGCATTTGCTCAGCCCCCCGGCTCACGGCAGCTTGATAGCCCGGCCAGGTGGTAGCTAAACCACCCGAATGAAGTCGGCCAAGCCCGCTAAACCCGTTACGGGCTGTTCAGCGCCCTAAACGTGACGTCAGGTACGACGTATTATCGTGCGCAAGCAAATCCAGTCGATGCGCAAGCGATGCACTCAGGTTGGCGACTGGGGGGCGAGGAGGCGTTCGACGTATTTGGCGATGATGTCGACCTCGAGGTTGACCTGCGCGCCGACCTGGGCCTGACCGAGCGTCGTCAGATTCATCGTCGTGGGGATCAGCGACACCTCGAACCAGTCGTGACCGAGTCCGGAAACCGTCAGCGACACTCCGTCGACAGTGATCGACCCCTTTTCCACGACGTATCGAGACAGTCCGAGCGGTAGCGCGATTCGCACCACTTCCCAGCGCTCGGACGGTGTGCGCGCGATGACATGACCCGTGCCGTCCACATGGCCCTGCACGATGTGACCACCCAATCTGCTGTTGACCGCGGCGGCACGTTCCAAGTTGACCTTGCTGCCGACGCCGACCCCGCGCAGGCTCGACCTATTGAGCGTCTCGCCGATCACGTCGGCGGTGAAGGCGCCATCGGACAGCACGTCGACCACGGTCAGGCACACGCCGTTAACCGCGATCGAGTCGCCGTGCCTGGCATCGGCGGTGACGATAGGGCCGCGAATGACCAGTCGCGCCGAGTCGCCCAGGTCATCTTTGCCGACGATGTCGCCCAATTCTTCGACGATTCCGGTGAACACGGATTCCAGGCTAGGCGAGTACGACGACCGCGAGTGCGGGGACAGCCCCACGACATCCGCACCCTCTACGATGCAGTCATGCAGACCCGCCTTGTGGCGATCTTCGCCGCCCTCATCGCTGTCATCGCCCTCGTCGCCGGGTGTTCGAAGTCGTCCGAGGATTCGGGCAAGGAGCTGCCGGATGCCGCGACGCTGCTGAAGCAGTCCAGCGAGACCACAAAGGCCCAGACGAGCGTCCATATGCTGCTCACGGTGCAGGGCACCATCGAGGAACTGCCGATCGAATCCCTCGAGGGCGACCTGACCAACACCCCCGCGGTCGCCGCGCAGGGCAAGGCCAACATCATCTTCCTGGGCCAGC
Source organism: Mycobacterium deserti (assembly GCF_025345615.1). Classification (GTDB taxonomy): domain Bacteria; phylum Actinomycetota; class Actinomycetes; order Mycobacteriales; family Mycobacteriaceae; genus Mycobacterium; species Mycobacterium deserti. Next base: position 767,692 of record NZ_JAODWD010000003.1, on the reverse strand, counting down.
GGCTCGAGGGCATCGAATTCATCGTCGCCGACGGCATTCTTTACGGCACCCTCACGCCAGGCAGCGCCTTTCAAGACTTCGGCCCGGCTGCCGACATCTACGACGCCTCGGCGATTCTGAACCCCGACACGGGGCTGGCCAATGTGCTCGCCAACTTCTCCGACCCCAAGGCCGACGGCCGCGAGACCCTCAACGGCGTCGAGGCGGTCCGCGTCACCGGCACCGTCAGCGCCGATGCGGTCAACAAGATCGCCCCACAGATCGGTGCCACCGGCCCGGTTCCCGGTACCGCGTGGATCGCCGAGGAAGGCGACCACAAACTGGCGCAGGTGAAGCTGGAGCCCTCGGCGGGCAACAGCGTCACGATGACGCTGTCCGAGTGGGGTAAGCCGGTCACGGTCACCAAGCCTGCGGTCTGATGTCCACTGCAGAAGAGGCAGGCAACGCCGGAGCCGCTCGGGTGGCGACACCCGACACCGGAGCCGTCACGGCACCGACGTCCAATCGCCGGATCGCCATCAGCGCAGGCGGTCTCGCCGTACTCCTCGGCGCGCTCGACACTTATGTCGTGGTCGCGATCATCCGCGACATCATCATGGACCTCGGCATCGCGATCAATCAGCTCCAGCGGGTGACACCGATCATCACCTGGTATCTGCTGGGCTACATCGCCGCCATGCCGTTGCTCGGCCGCGCCTCCGACCGGTTCGGCCGAAAAATGGTCCTCCAGGTCAGCCTGGCCGGTTTCGCGCTGGGCTCGGTGGTGACCGCGATGTCGAGCGACCTCATTCCCATGGTGGTCGGCCGCACCATTCAGGGTGTCGCCAGCGGCGCCCTGCTGCCGGTCACCCTCGCGTTGGCCGCTGACTTGTGGGCAACCCGCAACCGGGCCACGGTGCTGGGCGGGATCGGCGCCGCACAGGAGCTCGGCAGTGTGTTGGGACCCCTGTACGGCATCGCTGTGGTCGCAGCTCTGACCTCCTGGCGCGACGTGTTCTGGATCAATGTGCCGCTGGCAGTCCTCGCGATGGTGCTGATTCATTTCAGCCTGCCGTCGCGCCTCAAGGCGGACCAACCCGAGAAGGTCGACGTGGTCGGCGGCGTGCTGCTGGCCATCGCACTCGGCCTGGCGGTGATCGGCCTCTACAACCCGGCTCCCGACGGGAAGAAGATCCTGCCCGATTACGGACTTCCCATGCTTGCCGGCACCGTCGTCGCCCTTGTGGCGTTCTTCGTCTGGGAAAGGTTCGCGAAGACGCGGCTCATCGAGCCGACAGGCGTGCACTTCCGGCCCTTCCTGGCGGCCCTGGGCGCATCGTTGTGCGCCGGCGCCGCGCTGATGGTGACGCTGGTCAATGTCGAGCTGTTCGGGCAGGGCGTGCTCGGCAAGAACCAGACCGAAGCGGTGCTGCTGCTGCTGCGCTTCCTGATAGCGCTGCCCATCGGCGCCGTGATCGGCGGATGGATCGCCAGCCGCATCGGCGACCGCATCGTCGCGTTCACCGGCCTGCTCATTGCCGCGGGCGGTTACTGGCTGATCTCCAAGTGGCCGGTGGGCCTGTTGTCGGCGTACCACGACCTCGGCTTCGTCAGCCTGCCGGTTCTCGACACCGACCTGGCAATCGCCGGCATCGGCCTCGGTCTCGTGATCGGTCCGCTGACATCAGCCACACTGCGGGTGGTGCCTGCCGCCCAGCACGGCATCGCGTCGGCGGCCGTTGTCGTCGCCCGCATGATCGGCATGTTGATTGGTCTGGCTGCGCTGACGGCCTGGGGGTTGTATCGCCTCAACCAGCACCTTCAGACCTTGCCGTTCCCCCGCGGCGCCGACACCTTGGCCGAGCGGCTGGCCGCACAGGCTGACCGCTACCGCGAGGCCTACGTCCTGCAATACGGGGACATCTTCCTGGTCACCGTGGTGGTCTGCCTCGTCGGGGCGGTGCTGGGGCTACTGATCAGCGGCAAGCACGAGCATGCCGACGAAGCGGCGGCCCCCGCAGACAATGTCAGTGCAAACGATCCAGCTCGGGGTCAGGAAACCTCCGGCGGCAGGCACCGCTCGGGCTGATCGGAGGCTCAGCAGCGCTCGAGACCCCTGCGGATCAGCGGGGGCGCGGCCACCTCGGCAACCGCCGAGGGCTGGTCGTCGGCAGAACCGCGGATCGTGTCCCAGATCAGCGCCTTGATGCTTCGAGGGTCGATAGTGCTGCTGAGCCAGTCCTGCAACGCAGTCATGCTCGTGTCCTTTGTTCGTGCTCACCAAGCGCGCAACTCGTCGGTGAAAGCGCGATATGACAAGCGGGTCCGTAAGACCCACTGCCCCGAGTCTACTGGCGCAGACGCGCTGATTGGCCCCTCGCCGCGCCGGGTATGCGTGCGATAGGCAACAACTTCACCGGAGAGAATTCATGTCAAGTTCACTGAATGGCAAGAAAATTGCGTTTCTGGTCGCCCCCGAAGGCGTCGAACAGGTGGAGCTCACCGAGCCGTGGAAGGCCATCGAAGAGGCGGGCGGAACCCCGGAACTGGTCTCCACCGAGGTCGGCAAGGTTCAAGGCTTCAACCACCTGACACCGGCCGACACCTTCGAGGCCGATAAAGCCGCCGACAGCGCGTCGGTTTCCGATTACGCCGGCCTCGTGTTGCCCGGCGGTGTGGCCAACCCGGACAACCTGCGCATGAACTCCGGCGCGGTCGCGTTCGCGAAGAGCTTCTTCGAGGCCGGCAAGCCCGTCGCGGTCATCTGCCACGGTCCATGGACGCTCGTCGAGGCCGACGTGGTGCGGGGACGCATGATGACGTCGTGGCCGAGCGTCAAGACCGACCTCGTCAACGCCGGGGCCAATTGGGTTGACGATGAAGTGGTCGAATGTTCGCGCGGGCCAAACACTTTGATTTCGAGCCGTAAGCCCGACGATCTGCCGGCGTTCTGCGACGCTCTGGTCGGCGCGTTCTCGAAGGCCGATTCGTAGCCGAACTCGACCCGCCGACGCCTGCCCCTCGGTAACGTCGCCCATATGCTCATTGCCGCCCTGCGTGACATGCAGTGGCGACGGCGGCGTTTCGTGATCGCGGTCCTGTCCACCGCCATCATCTTCGCGATGACCCTTGTTCTCACCGGCCTGGCGAACGGGTTCCGTGTCGAAGCCGAGAAGACCGTCGATTCCCTTGGTGTGGACCTGTTCCTGGTGAAGGCCGGCGCATCGGGGCCGTTCGTCGGCGCGACACCGTTCGCCCCTGTGGACCTCAAGCGGGTGGTCGAGACACCCGGCGTCGAGTCCGCAGTGCCGTTGGTGTACGCCGGCGGCACAGTCACGCTCGGCGACTCGACGCGCAACGCCGACCTGTTCGGTGCACCGCAGCGCGGCCCGGGCATGCCTGCAGTATCCGAGGGGCGCCCACCGTCGACGCCGGACGAGGTCGCCGCGTCCAGCACGCTCGACCGCAGAATCGGCGACGACATCGAGATCGCATCCAGGAAGCTGCGCATCGTCGGCATCGTCGAGAATTCGACGGCTCTGGCCAACCTGCCGAACATCTTCCTTACCACGCAGGGCGCGCAGCAATTGGTCTACGGCGGCGAGCCTTTGGTGGCCTCGATCGGTGTGCGCGGTACACCTGCACAAGTTCCGCCCGGCTACCGGGGAATCGACAGAACCGGGGCGATCGACGACCTCCTGCGGCCGCTGAGGGTCGCGGTCAACTCGATCACCATTGTGGCCGTGTTGCTTTGGGTGGTGGCGGCACTGGTCGTTGGCTCGGTGATCTATCTGTCCGCACTGGAGCGACTGCGAGACTTCGCGGTGTTCAAGGCAATCGGCGTACCGACGCGCAACATCGCGGCCGGGCTGGCACTGCAGGCCGTGATCGTCGCGCTGCTGGCCGCGCTCGTCGGCGCCGGGCTCTCGATGCTGCTCGGGCCGCTGTTTCCGATGCAGGTGATCGTGCCCGGGGAGGCCTTCATCGCCCTGCCGTTGATCGCCGTCGTGATCGGGCTGATCGCCAGTGCGACCGGCCTGCACCGAGCCGTGTCCGTCGACCCGGCGATCGCGTTCGGGGGGCCCTGACCCATGGGTGATCTCAGCATTCAGAATCTGGTGGTCGAATACTCCAGCGGTGCGGACACCGTGCGTCCGATCGACGGCTTTTCACTAGATGTGGCCGCGGGATCGCTGGTCATCCTGATGGGCCCCAGCGGGTGTGGCAAGACGACACTGCTGTCATGCCTGGGCGGCATTCTGCGGCCCAGCGCAGGCGCAATCAAGTTCGGCGACGTCGACGTCACATCCCTTGACGCACGCGGATTGTCGACATACCGCCGCCAGACGGTGGGCATCGTATTCCAGGCGTTCAACCTCGTCCCGAGTCTGACCGCTGTTGAGAATGTGATGGTGCCGCTGACCGCGTCCGGGATGTCTCGCCGCGCCGCGCACAAACGGGCTGGACAACTCTTGGCGCGCGTCGGCCTCCAGGAGCGCATGACCCACCGACCGGGCGACCTCAGCGGCGGCCAGCAACAGCGAGTCGCCGTCGCACGTGCGATCGCACTTGACCCGCCGCTGATCCTCGCCGACGAACCGACCGCGCACCTGGACTTCATTCAGGTCGAAGAGGTGTTGCGTCTCATCCGGGAACTCGCCTCAGGTGACCGGATGGTTGTCGTCGCGACGCACGACAGCCGAATTCTGCCGTTGGCCGACCGCGTCGTCGAACTCGTCCCCGATTTCGCTTCCACCGAACGGCCGCCGGACACCACGCGGTTGGCGGCAGGCGACGTGCTGTTCGAACAGGGCACGATGGGCGACTTGATATACGTCGTGTCCGACGGCGAGCTCGAAATCGTCCGTGAATCCTCCAGCGGTGCTGAGGAATTGCTCAGGGTGGCGGCGGCCGGTGACTACTTCGGCGAGATCGGTCCGGTGTTCCACCTGCCGCGCTCGGCGACCGCGCGGGCTCGCACCGATGCCGAGGTCGTCGGCTACACGGTGCGGACGTTTCGGGAACGGTTGGGCGTCGGCGGGGTCCGCGACCTGATCGAACACCGCCCGCTCGACGTGCCGCCGGCTAACTCGGAATCAGACTGAGCAGCAGGTCAGGTCCGATCGGCTCGATACCGTCGTACCGCCACCGCTGGGCCTGTGATATCGACAGCACCCCGACGTCGTCGATCGCGGTGATCGGCCCGCCCAGCAGGATGGGCGCGACGTAGGCCAGAATGCGGTCGATCACCCCGGCCCGAAGGAAGGCCCCCGCCAGTGTGGGGCCGCCCTCCAGCAGGACGTCGGTGCGGTCGGACAACGCCTTGAGGACCTCGTGCGGATCACGGGTGCGGATCACCATCGTCCGGGTGTCGTCGTTGAGAATCTTGGCTTCCGAGGGTATTTCGCGTTCACCGACAACGACCCGCAGTGGCTGGCGCTCAGCGAGCGAGGCGTCGGGCAGGCGGGCCGTCAGCAAGGGATCATCGATGAACACCGTGCCGGTGCCGACAAGGATCGCGTCGGCCGCGGCGCGCCGGCGGTGCACGTCGGCGCGGGCGGCCTCACTGGTGATCCACTGGCTGGTGCCGTCCGCCGCGGCACTGCGGCCGTCGATGCTGGTGGCGAACTTCCATGTCACATGCGGTGATCCGGTGCGCTGCTTGTGCAGCCATTCACGCAACGGACCACCTGCTGCCTCGTCGGCCAAGACACCGCCAACGACGTCGATTCCGGCTTCGGCGAGCCTGCTGGCTCCCCCGGCCGCGACGGGATTCGGGTCGGTGACCGCGTAGGCCACCTTTGAAACACCCGCTGCGACAAGCGCGTCGACGCACGGCGGCGTCCGGCCCTGGTGGTTGCACGGCTCGAGCGTGACAACGGCGGCGCCACCGGTAGCGCGCTCCCCCGCCCGGCGCAAGGCGAGCACCTCTGCGTGCGGCCCCCCGGGTGGTTCGGTTGCGCCGACACCGACAACCTCGCCATCGCGGTCGAGAATGACCGCGCCGACCGGTGGATTGGGGTAGGTGCCGCCCTTGACGCCGTCGGCGTGCTGAATCGCCAACCGCATCGCGGCGTCGAGGTTCATGGCTGCAGATGTTTGGACGCCGCGGCGGCCTTGCGCCGCAATGCCTGCACCGCGGCGGCGGGGTCGTGCGCGCTGTACACGGCGGAGCCGGCGACGAAGCAGTCGACGCCCGCCTCGGCGGCCTGCTCGATGGTCTCGTCGTTGATGCCGCCGTCGATCTCGACCACGATGGTCAGTTCGCCTGCGTCGATCAGGCGGCGGACCAGACCGACCTTCGGCAGCACTTCGGGAATGAACTTCTGGCCGCCGAAGCCGGGCTCGACCGACATGATCAGCACCGTGTCGAACTCGGGCAAAATCTCTAGATAAGGGTCAATCGGGGTGCCGGGCTTGACGGACAGTCCGGCCTTGGCTCCGGCTGCGCGGATATCGCGGGCGACGCCGACGGGGTGGTCCGTCGCCTCGGCGTGAAAGGTGACGTTGTGGGCGCCCGCTTCGGCGTATGGCGGTGCCCAGCGCTCGGGGTTCTCGATCATCAAATGGCAGTCCATCGGGATGTCGGTCACCTTCAGCAACGCCTCGACGACGGGTTGGCCGATGGTCAGATTCGGCACGAAGTGGTTGTCCATCACGTCGACGTGCAACCAGTCCGCGCCCGGCACCGCGGCGGCTTCGTCGGCCAACCGGGCGAAGTCTGCGGCCAGAATCGACGGCGCAATCAGCGGCTTCGACATGGTCGTCACCCTACTTGCAACGCGGCGGCGAACATCGCATCGGTGCCGTGCCGGTGGGGCCACAGCTGGACATACGGACCGTCGCCCAAGTCGTCGACGGGCGCGAACAGGGGCCGGGTGTCCAGGGCGGTGACCGGATGCCGGCGCACTGCATCGGCCACGATGCCGACCGTCTCCGCAACGTGCGGCGAACACGTGGCGTAGAGAACCACGCCGCCGGGCCGGGTCAGCGCGATCGCGGCCGCCAGCAGCTCGCGCTGCAGTTTCGCCAGTTGCGGCACGTCGGCCGGCGAGCGCCGCCAGCGCGACTCGGGCCTGCGCCGCAGAGCACCAAGGCCCGTGCACGGGGCGTCCACCAGCACGCGGTCGAAGCCGGGTTCCAGTCCGGAGTCGCGACCGTCGACGCGCGCGATGTCGACCGGAAGCCCGCGGGTGTTCTGCTCGACGAGGTCGGCACGGCGCGCTGCCGGTTCGACCGCAGTCACCCTGCCCTCCCCCGCCAGAGCCGCAAGCAGCGCGGTCTTGCCACCCGGCCCGCTGCACAGATCCAGCCAGCGCCCCGAGTCGGGCCCGTCGAGCTCGGCGAGCGTCATTGCCCGTGCCACCAGCTGACTGCCCTCGTCCTGCACCAGAGCGGAGCCGTCGCGGATCGGCGCGAGCCGACCCGGGTCGCCGCCCGACAGGTAGACCGCATAGGGCGAATAACGGCCGACAGTTCCGCCGACCTGTTCAGCCAGCTGCTCGGCGGTCAACACGCCGGGCCGGGCGGCCAGGTGCACGGTGGGCCGCTCGTCGTCGCTGGTGAGCAACGCGTTCAGCTCGCCTGCCCGGGCGCCGAGCGCATCGGCGAACGACTGAGCGATCCAGCGCGGATGCGCGTGCTCGAAGGCGATATGGCCTACCGGGTCGGCGGTCGGGTCGGGTGCCAGTTCGGCCACCCAGGACTTCTCGTCGCGGCGGGCGATGGTGCGCAACACCCCGTTGACGAAACCCGCTCGTGCCGAGTCGAATTCGACACCGGCCTGTTCGACCGTGGTGGATACGGCGGCGTGCTGTTCGACGCGGGTGCGCAGCAGCTGGTAGGTGCCCAGTCGCAGCAGGTCCAGCAGGACCGCGTCGATGTCGTCGGTCGAGCGGCCTGCGGCAGAACTGATGACAGCGTCGAGCAGTCCGCGGGTGCGACACGCACCGTAGGCCAATTCGGTGGCGAACGCGGCGTCACGACCGGTGATCCCGCGGTCGCGCAGGATCGGCGGCAAGGCGAGGTTCGCGTAGGCGTCCTGCTCCGACACCGCGCGCAGGACGTCAAACGCGGCGCGGCGGGCGGGATCCAGCGGTTTGCGTCGCGGACGTCTGCCCTGAGGCCGCGTCATTCGGCTCGCGTCGATTCATCGAGACGGGCGCCGCGGGCCCAATCGGCGGCGTTCATCAGCTTCTTGCCGGGCGGCTGGATCATGCCGAGCACCACCGGCTGCGACCCTGTGCCGATGTGCACGCCGTCGCGGTCGGCACGGATGGCTCCCGGTGCCAGGGCATCCGCGGACTCGTCGATGGTGACCGGCCCGAGCTTGACCCGCAGGTCGCCGATCATCGTCCAGGCACCGGGGGTCGGTGTGACAGAACGGATCCGACGGTCGACGACGTGGGCGGGCAGGTCCCACCGCACTCTTGCCTCGTCGACGGTGATCTTGGGCGCGACGCTGATACCGTCCTGCGGTTGCGGCACGGGTGTCAGGGAACCGTCGGCGATGCCGTCGAGCGTCGTCGCGAGCAGCGTCGCACCCGACATCGACAGCCGGTCAAGGAGTTCACCTGCGGTGTCGGTTGGCCGGATGGTCTCGGTCACCACCCCGAATACGGGGCCGCTGTCGAGCGCCGGTTCGATCTGGAAGGTGGTCGCGCCGGTCACCGTGTCGCCCGCCGCGATGGCCGCCTGTACGGGCGCTGCCCCACGCCACGCGGGCAGAATCGAGAAGTGCAGGTTGATCCACCCGTGCGTGGGCACCGCGAGCAGCCGCTCGCTCAGCAGCGCGCCGTACGCGACGACCGCACAGCACTCTGGCTCGAGCTTGCTCAACTGGGCGACGAATTCATCGGCGTTCGGTCGGGCAGGCCGCAGCACGGGGATGTCGTGTTCCATCGCGAACCGGGCCACAGGCGACGGCGACGGCTTGGCGCGCCTGCCCGAGGCCGCGTCGGGGCGCGTCAGTACGGCCACGACGTCGTGGCGTGGCGATTCCACGAGTTTCTGCAGGGCGGGCACTGCGGGCTCGGGAGTGCCGGCGAAGACGAGACGCACCGGCACAGTCTAGGGATCGTGTTCAGCGCGGGGTCTGGTAGTACTCCCGCTCCGACACCCCGGTCAGCGGAGCGACGAACATCCACGGGATGGTCGCGATCAGCCGGTTGAGGCCGGCCACCGAGTCGTTGTAGTACTGGCGTGCGAAGGCCAGCTTGTTCTCGGTGTCGGCCAGGTTGTCCTGCAGGTTGAGAAAATTGTTCGACGAATTGAGCTGGGGGTAGCTCTGACCCAGCGCCAGCAGCGGCGCCAGCGCACTGTCGAGGTCTTTTTCGGCGGCGCTGCGCTGGGCCACCGACTTGCCGGTCGTCGCAGAGGCAAGCGCAGCTCGGGCGTTCGTGACGTGGTCGAGGATCCCCTTCTCGTGGACGGCGAACGTCTGCACGGTGTGCACCAGGCTGGGAATCAGCGACGCGCGTCGTGTCAGCTCCACGTCGACACCCGACAGCGCTTCGGCAACCCGTACGTCTGCCGCTCGAATCTTGTTGTAGCCCACGATGACAACGACCAACGCCAACACCGCCAGTGCCAGCGCGATGATCAGAAGCGCACTCACCACGATCCGCCACCTCCCCCGCCACCGCCGCCTCCGCCACCGCCGCTGAAGCTGCTGCCGCTGCTCGAGGACGACGACGAGGCCTGGGACGCCGTATAGGCGCCGATGGACGACGACAACGCCGATTCGAAGCTGTCGAAATTCGTCTGCCCCGAACCGCCGACATAACCCCAACTTGTCGCCGACGACGAGTGGTACCAATCCGGTTGCGGCGCAGCGGCGCCGGTGGTGGCCTCGTACTTTTTCGCCCACAGCGCCGCCGCTCCGGCCGCCACGGCGAACGGTACGTAGGCCATGTAGAGATCTTTGCGAGCTCCGAAGTCGAAGCGGGCCTCGGCCGAGTCGGTCGTCAGCATGCGATGGAAACCGCCCGCGCGCGACCACAGTTCGCGTCCGGCTTCGGTGCGTCGCATGCCGACGCCGTCCTTCCACGACCCCACCGACAACAGGAAGAACGCGGCGAAGGGCAGCGCCCACATCGTGTTCGGGAAGGGCCAGCAGAAGAAGCCGAACACCATTGCCAGGAAGGCGAGGGCGTTGACCGTGCGAATCCACAGTTCCTTCTTGCGCTTGACCATCAGGCCGTTGTCGAAAGCCCAGTTCTCCACGGCGTCGGCCATGTCCTTTTTGGCCCTGGTGAGCTTCTCGCCCGCCTTGACGGTGTGTTCGGCCTCGAATTCCGTGTCGGGCCCCATCACCTTGAGCGCCGAACCGACGGCCACGCTCACCGGATCGACGTCAGCCCAAGCGCTTTTCTCCGCCGTGCCGCGAACGTTCCACTGCTTGACGCCGATCTGCCGTAGATCGACGAGCCCGCGATCGGCGAGGTAGAACAGCGTGGCGGTCAAGCCGTTCTTCGGAACGCTCTCGGTGCGGATGTATTCGGTCTGCACCGGACCGAGTCCCGGTGGTGGCCCGTACTGCAACGGGAACCCCGGCGACGGTTCGACGGTCGTGCGGTACCAGAGGGCCGCGCAGACGCCGAACGCCAACGTCAATCCCGCGACCCAGAGGACACCGGTCATCGACCGTCCGAGGATGCGGTCCCATTCATACGACCAAGGCAGTTCCGTGCGCGGCGGGGCCGGCATGTCGACGCTCGCCCGCACTGTCAGCGGGGTGCGCGGCGGGATGTTCGACGCCGACAGTCGGACGACCGTGTCCCCCTGCACCGTCAGGTCGCTGCAGGCCCTGCCGACGCCGTAACCGACAGAGCACTGTACGCCAGAGACGTTGTCGGGCAGCGTTATCGAGATGTCAGCTTCGTCGATGCGGTTGTTCCACGCGGGGGCGATGACGTTCCAGAAGAACACCGACCCGACAGTGGTCGGCTCACCGGTCGACGTGGCGAAGGTCTTGTCGGCGCCGGTGCTCCCGGGATCGAGTACGCCGTCGACGATGTAGCGGATCTCGAATTCGTGCGTGCCCGGAGAAAGGTACTTGTCGGGATCACCGATTTTCGCCACGACGAAGCGGTCGGCGTCCTCCCACAGCTTCTGGTAGGAGACCCACTCCCCGTCGAGCTGTATAGAGGTGATCTCCGGCTCCTGCCGCACGTGCGGGCTGTTCGGATTCGTCACGTCCCAGTACCGGAAGATGCCGTGACGCCCGCCGGGGAACTCGGCGGTGATCCGCTCTACCGCGTCGAGATCGCCATCGGCGTTGACGACGAAATCGGCGCGGTAGTTGCTGAACTGCACGGGATCAACGACGTCTGAGGCCTCCGACCCGCCGCGGAAAACGAGCGGCCACAGCACTCCAAATGCGATCAGTGCCAGAGGGATCAGGGCCAGGAGGATCCGCCGCATACTCAACTCCTGTCCGACGTGTCGCATTGCGTCGAATTACCCTATGTGCAACGGGTCGATTTGCACACGAACCGGCTGCTGGTCGTGCCGGGCGCTTAGGATCACCGTCGCCCGTCGCAGCGCCGCCGCCAGCTCGAGTCCGCCGTCGCGCGGCACCCGCACCAGCATGCGACTCACCGGACTGTCGGCGGGCATGCCGGGTGGCCGTCGAGCGCCGACCGGCAGGTCGACCGGACCGAGAAGCTGCGCCGCTTCCGGCAACTCGGCGGTCTCGAGCATCGCGTGCACCGCGTCGGGCGCACCGTCGACGGCAGCCATGTGCGCCGCGGGCGGCAGGCCCACCTCCGTGCGGGACTCGAGTTCGGCGTCGGCATGGCTGACGGGATCCCACCGGATCAGGGCCTGCACGGTGGGGATCGCCGTCTCGGCCACCACCGCGACCGCCCCGCCCGCTCCACGGTCACGGACCAGAGTGGCGGCGGCCATCCACCGGCGCAGGGTGTCCTCTGCCGCACGCAGGTCCTGCCGTCCGAGCAGTGCCCAGCTGTCGAGGAGCAGCGCCGCGCCGTAGCCGCCGTCGGCTCTCGGTTCCGCGCCCGGCGTCGCGACGACGACGGCCGGTTCGGCAGGCACCGAGGCCACCATCGCGTCACCGCCCGAGGTGATGACTGTGACGCCGGGAAACGCCCTTCCGAGCTCTTCTGCCGTGCGGCGCGCCCCGACGACCACGGCGCGCACCGCGTCCGAACCGCAACGCGCACAACGCAGTGCGGGTTGATCGCGGCCGCACCATCGGCACACCGCCCCGGCCGTCTGCCGATCGGGCAGAGACAGCGGACCGGTGCAGTGCCTGCACCGCGCAACGGCCCGGCAGCGGGCACATGCCAGGGCGGGCACGTAGCCCCGCCGCGGCACCTGCACCAGCACCGGCGCCTGATTCTCGAGCGCGGTGCGGGCGGTGCGCAGCGCCATCGACGGCAGGCGAGCGGTGTGCGCGGCGGGATCGCGTTCCTGGGCGAAGCCGCTGTCTTCGAGTGCGACCACACGCGGCGAGTGCGCGCGGACCACCGAGCGGGGGGCCACCAGGTCGTGGGCCCAGCGGCTGCGGACCAGTGCCTGGGCTTCGGCGGTGCGCGCGTACCCGCCGATGAGCGCCGCGCACCGAAGCTGGTGCGCGCGCAGCATCGCCACCTCGCGGGCGTGCGGGTAGGGCGCGCGCGGTTCGGACAGCGTGTCGTCCCCGTCGTCCCAGACCATCACCAGGCCGAGATCGGCGACAGGCGCGAACACCGCGCTGCGCGTACCGATCACCAGCCGGGCGCTGCCGCGCAGCACCGAAAGCCACCGCCGGTAGCGGGCGGCGGGACCCAGACCCGCCGACAGTGCGACCACCCGAGTCTCGTCGACCGTCTGGATCGCGGCCGCATGCAGCATGTCGACGTCTCGCTGATCTGGGAGGACGGCCAGCACCCCGCGCCCCGAGTTCACCGCGACCGCCGCGGCCTCCGCCAGTCGCTGAGCCCATGGCTCTCCCGGCAGCGCCTGCCATACCGCACGGGCAGCGCGGCCGTCCTGCACAGCGCTTAGATACTGCTCGCCGCGGGCGTAGGCGGCCCACGCGGTGGTGTCAACGGGCTTGGCGGCCAGCGGCGCGAGTTCCGCAGGTGCCTGCTTTTCGACGCTTCCGTGCCGCGGTGGAACGGCCAGCCGCACGACGTCGGCGCGGGTGCCCGCGTACCGCGCTGCGACAGCGTCGATCAGCCTGCGCACTTCGGGCGTCAGCACCGGTTCCGCCGATACCACTCGGTCAAGCCAGCCCAGCTTGCCGACATGGTCTGTGTCCGAACGTCTTTCGAGCACAAACGCGTCGACCAGTCGACCGTGGAACCGCACCCGCACCCGGACGCCGGGTTGTGCGTCGTCGGACTGCTCGGCCGACACCAGGTAGTCGAAATCTCGGTCGAGGTGCGGCACCGTCAGCATTGGCAGCACGCGCGCGATCGGCTCGTGTTCGGCCTGAATGCTCGTCACCTACGCAGATGTAGCAGACGGCTCAGACGCCCGACCCACGAAGAACCCTGCGGTGATCAACAGCAGCGACACCGCATACGCCCACCAGATCGGTACGGCAAGGGACTCGGAACGCAGAACGAACCTGCCGATACCGATCATGGCGTCGGACACCGCGAAGCAGACCGCGCCCAGCGCCGTCCATGGCGTCGGTAGCCGGGCCAGCAGCGCCGTGCACACCATCGCGCCGAGTACCGCGATGTAGAGCGTCACGGGTACCGCCATCCCGTCGGCGATCAGACGCGGCCAGAACCACACCAGCAGTGCCAGACAGGCCACGAGGGTGAGTCCCGCGGCGGCGAGCCTGGGTGCGGACCACGTGGCCAGCGGCAGCAACGCGGCAAGGAAGCACAGGTGCGCGACGAGGAACGCGCCGAGACCCAGCACGAACGACGGCTCCCACCACGGCATTGCGAGGAAGTAGTCGCCGGCGGCCGAGCACGCCAGCGCGGCGACCAGCCAGCGCCGTTCTCGCGCAATCGGATGCGTCAGCGCCGCGAGGGCCAGCAGCACGGCGGCCAGCGCCTTGACTGCGGGCTGCAGCGGGAACTGCCCGGTCAGTTCGGAGCCCGCTGGTAGGCGCAGCGCGGTCACGATCAGGAAGACTCCATAGCAGGCCGCAACGACGGCGGCCGCCACCCACAACCGTCGCGTGCGTGGGGCTGCGTACGGTGTCCCCATGTCCGCAGCCGATGAAGGGCCCGCCAGCCCGGAACCCATAGACGCCATCCTGCTGAAGGTACTGGAGGCGGTGCCGTTCCATTTGACAACCGATGGAGGTGTAGAGGCAGCACGGAAGCGGTTCCGCGACCTGCCGCGCCGCCCGCTCCATCCGGAGGTGCAGGCCGAGGATCGCGCTATCGACGGGCCTGCAGGCAAGATCGCACTGCGGGTGTACCGGCCGCCCCTCGAATCACAGGATCCACCGCCGGTAGTGGTGTTCATCCACGGCGGTGGCTGGGCGGTGGGCGATCTCGACTCCTACGACGGCGAGGCGCGCACGCACGCGGTGGCCGCGGGCGCTGTGGTGGTGTCGGTGGACTACCGGTTGGCACCCGAACACCCGTACCCCGCCGCGGTCGACGACGTGTGGGCCGCGACGCAGTGGGTGGCCGCGCACGCCGACGAATTGGGTGTCGACGCCGAGCGTTTGGCGGTGGCAGGCGACTCTGCAGGCGGCAACCTCGCCGCGGTGGTCGCGATGTTGGCCCGCGATGCAGGCGGCCCGCCGATTCGATTCCAATTGCTCTGGTATCCGGCGACGACATGGGACACGTCGCTGCCGTCGTTCACCGAGAACGCCGACGCCCCGATCCTCGGCGGCGGCGCAGTAGCGGGGTTGTCCCGCTGGTATCTGGGTGAGCTGGCCGGCAACCTGCACCTGGCCGACATGCCGGCGACGTTGGCACCAGCGCGGGCACAGACACTGGCTGACCTCGCGCCCGCCTATATCGCCGTGGCAGGCCATGACCCCCTTCGCGACGACGGCATCCGCTACGCCGAGCTGCTGACCGCTGCGGGTGTGCCCGTCGAGTTGCACAATGCGCAGACGCTGATCCATGGCTACCTCGGGTACGCGGGCGTGGTACCCGCGGCCACGGAGGCCATGGAGCGAGGACTATCCGCGTTGCGTGATGCGTTGCATTCGTGATGCGTACAACGAATGCAGTTGACGTCGTGCACGCATTCTGGGACCAGGTCTGGAATGCGCATGACGCGGAGGCTGTCGACCGCTTTGTGGTCGACGACTTCGTGATCGTCACCGGCGGTGAGCCGCTCCACGGTCGCGAGAACTTCAAGAACTGGGTCGCCGACTTCCTCGCCGCGGTAGACGACCTGCATCTTGAGGTCCTCGAATCCTTCCAGAACGCGGACGGCAGCCGCGTCACGTCGAGGTGGCTGCTGACCGGGAAGAACAACGGCTACCTGGGTACCGATCCCGATGGGCGGGTGATCGCTATGACCGGTACGGCCGTGTGGGCCGTGCGTGCGGACGGGAAGCTGCTGAGCAACCACGTCGAGCGTGCAGCGTTCGAACAGTTGCAGCGGCTCACCGCCGCCACGTCATGACACCTAAGCGCCGGTCGACTTGAACCGGTCGCGATAGGCCTTCGGCGAGATACCCAGCTGGCTTACGAAGGCCCGCCGCAGTGTCTCGGCGCTACCGAACCCGGCCACCTGCGCCGAGTACGCCACCGAGCGACCGGCATCGAGCGCCGACCGCGCGACGTCGATGCGGATGGTTTCGACATAGCGGGCGGGGGTGGTTCCCAGTTCGCTGTGGAACAGCCGGGTGAGTTGCCTTGTGCTAAGAGATGCTTGTGCCGCAAGCGTTTTCACGGTGTGGTCGGCGCCGGGGTCAGCGGCGATCGCCTCGGTGAGCACGCGCAGCTGAGGCCGTTGGGGCGGACCTGATTCGACGAGCGCGGAGAACTGCGATTGCCCACCCGCCCGCTTCAGATAGACGACCAACGAACGGGCGACGTCACGAACGAGATCCGCGCCGTAGTCCTCTTCGACGAGCGCTAACGCCAAGTCGATGCCCGCCGAAACCCCGGCCGAGGTGTAGATATCGCCGTCGCGCACAAATATTGCGTCCGGTTCGACGCGGATTCGCGGATACGCACGCGACAGCAGGCCGGTGTGCCGCCAATGGCTGGTCGCCCGCCGCCCATCGAGGATGCCGGCTCGGGCCAAGATGAACGAACCCGTGCAGATCGACGCCATACGCCGGGTCCGCGGCCGCAGATCGGCCACCGCGTCCACCAATCGCGGATCGATCGGGCGGCCCACGAGATCGTCGCCGCCGGCAACCACCACGGTGTCCGCCATTTCCACCGCACCGATCGACGACGCGACCGCCATCCGCGTGCCGACCGAAGTTGTCACGTCTTTGCCGTCCACCGACGTCATGGCGACGCGGTAGGACGCGCCGAATCGATTCGCCTCGGCGAACACCTCTGCCGGCCCTGCTGCATCAAGCAGCTTCATGTGATCGAAGACCACGAATACAACGAAGCGTTCGTCGGCCATGCCACCATTCTATGTCTCTTTTTGTGGGAAAGATGGCTCAACGGACACGGCTGACTCGGCCACCTCGCGCCGAGACTGAAGCCATGACTACACAGACAATCGCGGGAATCGCGATCCCAGACACCACTCTGGTGCGAGAAGTCACCGAGTACATTCGTGAGGTCGAGGACGATCTGCTTTTCGACCACTCCCGTCGGGTGTTTCTGTTCGGCGCGCTGCAGGGCCGCCGTCTGGGAATCGACTCCGACCTCGAACTGCTCTACGTCGGGGCAATGTTCCACGACATCGGCCTGACCACCGGCTTCGGTGATTCCACTCTTCGCTTCGAGGTCGACGGAGCCAACGAAGCGGCGAAATTCCTGCGGGACCGCGGATTCGACGACGCGGTGGTGCGCAAGGTCTGGTTGTCCATTGCGCTGCACACCACGCCGGGCGTTCCCGAGTTTCTCGACCCGGAGATCGCGCTTGTCCACGCCGGCGTGGCCGTCGACGTTGTCGGGGTCGGTCTCGAGGACCTACCCGACGAGGCGCGCGACGCCGTCACGACAGCCCACCCGCGACCCGACTTCAAACGCCGTATTCTGCGGGCGTTCGCCGACGGCAACCTGCACCGCCCACACAGCACATACGGCACGATCAACGCAGACGTGCTGGCACACTTCGACCCGGATTTCGTGCGTGAGGACTTCGTCGAAGTCATCCTCAACAACGGCTGGCCTGAGTAGACCTGCGCGGGTAGGCGCTCGGCAGCACGCCGTACCAGCGTTTGAACGCGTGGCAGAACGTCGACGTGTCGGTGTAGCCCAAGCGTTTCGACGCCTCACCGACGGTCGGGACCACGTTGCACAACAGGTCGACGGCCAGCGTTGCGCGGGCCTCGTTGAGCAGGGCGCGAAACGATGTGCCCTCGTCGGCGAGTTGGCGGCGCAGCGTGCGCGGGTGCACATCGAGTTGGGCCGCGACGTCGGGAAATGGTGCTGACCGCCGCGATCATTGAGTCAGCGGTTCACCTTTGACGTCGTACCGGGTTTTCCGGTGGAATTGGAGGCGACGTTGACGCTGCGGCCCAAACACGGTCTGCGGGTCATCGCGCAGGAACGGGAGGCCTCATGATGAAGCCGGACTACGAGACCGTCATCGTCGGCGCCGGATTCTCCGGTATCGGTGCCGCGATCAAACTCGACAAGGCCGGCCTGGGCGACTACCTCGTGATTGAGGCAGGAGACGGACCCGGCGGCACCTGGTATTGGAACACCTATCCTGGTATCGCCGTTGACATTCCGTCGTTCTCCTATCAGTTCTCCTTCGAGAAGAGTCCGGACTGGACACGCACATACGCCCCGGGCAACGAACTGAAGGCCTACGCCGAGCATTGTGTCGACACGTACGGACTCCGCCCGAAGATCCGGTTCAACACCAAGGTGCTGGGGGCGGCCTTCGACGACGACGAGGCCCTGTGGCACGTCGAAGTCGACAGCGGCCGGACGGTGACCGCGAGATTCCTGGTCAATGCCTGCGGCGTGCTGATCACTCCGAATCTGCCCGACATCGACGGCGTCGACTCGTTCGCCGGAGTCACGATGCACACCGCGCGGTGGGACCACCAGCAGGACTTGACCGGTAAGCGGGTGGCGATCATCGGGACGGGCGCGTCTGCGGTGCAGGTCATTCCCGAAATCGCGCCGATCGTCGAGCAGCTCAGCGTCTTTCAGCGCACGCCGATCTGGTGCTTCCCCAAGCCTGACGTCCCGCTGTCACCCACGGCGCGGCGAATGATGCGGCTGCCGGGAGGCAACACTGTGCAGCGGTTGCTCAGTCAGGCCTACGTGGAGCTGACGTTCACGCTGCCTGCGCAGTACTTCACGGTGAATCCGATGGCTAAGAACATGTCGAAGGTCGGCGAGGCGTATCTGCGTAAGCAGGTTCACGACCCCGAACTCCGCGAGAAGCTCACCCCGCGCTATGCCGTCGGCTGCAAACGTCCGGGCTTCCACAACACCTACCTGTCGACGTACAACCGCGACAACGTCGAGTTGGTGACCGAGCCGATCGACAAGATCACCGGATCGGGAGTGGCGACCGTCGACGGCGAGACCCGCGATGTCGACGTGCTGATCCTGGCGACCGGCTTTCGGGTGATGGATGCCGACGACATGCCCACGTTCCCACTCACCGGGTCCGGCGGCCGATCGTGGCGCGAGCACTGGGACAAGCACCGGTTACAGGCATACGAAGGCGTCAGCGTGCCCGGATTCCCGAACTTCTTCACCGTGTTCGGCCCGTACGGCTACGTCGGTTCCTCGTACTTCGCGCTGATCGAGACGCAGACCCACCACATCGTGCGCTGCCTGAAGCAGGCCCGCCGCACGCGCGCCCGTCGCGTCGAGGTCACGCAGGAGGCCAACGACCGCTACTTCGCCGAGATGATGCGCAAGCGGCATCGGCAGATCTTCTGGCAGGACAGCTGCCAGCTGGCCAACAGCTACTACTTCGACAAGAACGGCGATGCGCCGCTGCGGCCGACGACGACGCTCGAGGCGATGTGGCGTAGCCGCCGATTCCCGCTCGACGACTACGCGTTCACCTCGTAGGACCTAGACCGCGGCCTTCAGCTCGTCGACCTTGTTCAGTTGCTCCCACGGCAGTTCGACGTCGGTGCGGCCGAAGTGGCCGTACGCGGCGGTTTGGGCGTAGATCGGGCGCAGCAGGTCGAGGTCGCGCACGATCGCGCCGGGCCGCAGGTCGAACACCGAGGTGATGGCCTTCTCGATCCGTGCGGGATCGACGGTCTCGCTGCCGAACGTCTCGACGAAGAGCCCGACGGGCGCCGCCTTGCCGATCGCGTAAGCGACCTGGACCTCGACGCGCTCGGCCAGGCCTGCCGCGACGACGTTCTTCGCCACCCAGCGCATCGCGTACGCCGCTGACCGGTCCACCTTGGACGGATCCTTGCCGGAGAACGCGCCACCGCCATGGCGGGCCCATCCGCCGTAGGTGTCGACGATGATCTTGCGGCCGGTCAGGCCGGCGTCGCCCATGGGACCGCCGAGCACGAACTTGCCGGTCGGGTTGACCAGGAGGCGGAAGTCAGAGGTGTCCATCGAGTCGTGGTTGAGGTCGGCCAGCACCGTGTTGACGACCTTCTCCCTGATATCCGGTGCCAGGGTCGCATCCAGGTCGATGCCGGCAGCGTGTTGCGTCGACAGCACCACGGTGTCGAGACGAACCGGGGTGGTGCCGTCGTACTGCACCGTGACCTGGGTCTTGCCGTCCGGGCGCAGGTAGTCGAGCACGCCGCTCTTGCGGACCTCGGTCAGCCGCCGCGACAGCCGGTGCGCCAGCGCGATGGGCAGTGGCATCAACTCGGGGGTGTCCTTGATGGCGTAGCCGAACATCAGCCCCTGATCACCGGCGCCCTGGGCGTCCAGCGGGTCACCGGCGCCCTCGACCCGGGTCTCGTGGGCGGTGTCGACGCCCTGGGCGATGTCGGGCGACTGCGCGCCGATCCCGATGTTCACTCCGCAGGTCTCCCCGTCGAAGCCCTTGTCCGACGAGTCGTAGCCGATGTCGAGGATGCGCGCGCGCACCGTGTTGGTGATGTCGGCGAAGGCTTCCCTGGCCGCGGTGGTGACCTCGCCGACCACGTGCACCTGCCCGGTGGTCACCAGTGTCTCCACCGCGACGCGGGACCGGGGATCGTCCGCGAGCAACGCGTCGAGCACCGAGTCGCTGATGGCGTCACAGATCTTGTCGGGATGGCCTTCGGTCACCGACTCACTGGTAAACAGCCGAGCTTCACTCACGGTGTGATCCTTCCGAAACTTAGTTAATCGAATTATATTGCTGCCCTAGAGCACCCAAGCGTGCCCGCCGGTGGCGCGCAACCCTTACCCGCAGCGAGTCGCGTGATCCGAGTTACTCGCCGCCGCTCTGCAGGAAGGCCGCGATCGCGTCCACGATACGGCTGGCCATCAGAGTCTTCGAACCGTGTTCCAAGGCGGACTCGGTGCCGTCGGACGCGAGCAACCATCCGTCGTTGTTGTCCACTTCGAACGCCCGATTCTCCCCGACGGCATTGACCACGAGCAAATCGCATCCCTTGCGCTGCAATTTCGCGCGGGCGTGGAAAAGTACGTCGCCGTTGGCGTCGCCGGTTTCGGCGGCGAAGCCGACGATGGCCCGCATGTTCGGCAGCTGACCGTCGGTGCGTGCACGCACCGTGCCGGCGAGCACGTCGTCGGTACGGGTGAGCTCAATCCCCGGCGTAGCCGCGTCCGGGTCGCTGGACTTCTTGATCTTGCTGGTCTGCACCTGCGACGGCCGGAAATCTGCGACGGCGGCCGCCATCACGAGCACGTGCGCGTCCGGCGCGTGCTTGGACACCGCGTCTTTGAGCTGGGCCGCCGACCCGATGTGGACGACGTGGACTCCCGCGGGATCGATGAGACCGGCGGTGTTGCCTGCGATCAGCGTGACGTCGGCGCCGCGCTGGGCCATCACCCGAGCCATCGCATACCCCTGCTTGCCGCTGCTGCGGTTGCCGATGAAGCGCACCGGGTCTATCGGCTCACGGGTCCCACCCGCGGTCACCAGTACGTTGACGCCTGCCAGGTCGTACGGCAGCGCATCGGCACGGGTCAGTAGCAGCTGCGCCAGTGTGGTGATCTCCTCGGCCTCGGGTAGCCGTCCTGCGCCGGTGTCCGCCCCGGTCAGTCGGCCCGACGCCGGCTCCAGCACGATCGCGCCGCGACGTCGCAGCGTGGCGACGTTGTCGGCGGTGGCCGGGTGCAACCACATCTCGGTGTGCATCGCCGGAGCGAAGAGCACCGGACATCGTGCGGTCAGCAGGGTCGCGGTCAATAGGTCGTCGGCGCGGCCGGCCACGGCCCGCGCAAGCAGGTCCGCGGTGGCGGGGGCGACGACCACGAGGTCGGCCTCCTGACCGATCCGCACGTGCGGCACCTCGTGCACGTCATCCCACACGCCGGTGTGCACGGGATTGCCTGACAGCGCTTCGAAGGTGGCCGCGCCGACGAAGCGCAGCGCGGATTCGGTGGGCACGACCCGGACGGAATGGCCCGCCTCGGTGAGCTGCCTGACAACGGTGGCCGCCTTGTAGGCGGCGATGCCACCGGCGACGCCGACGATGATCCGCTTGGACTCCATGCGGGCCGCTCCCTGTTGCTACTCGCCTTCGGTGTGCTCGAGCAGGTCTTCGTGGATCTCACGCATCGCGATGGACAGCGGCTTCTCCTGCAGGCCGGGCTCGACCAGCGGGCCGACATATTCGAGGATGCCGTCGCCGAGTTGGTTGTAGTAGTCGTTGATCTGGCGCGCGCGCTTGGCGGCGTAGATCACCAGCGCATACTTGCTCGACGCGCGGTTCAGCAGCTCGTCGATCGGCGGGTTGGTGATGCCCAGCGGCGTGTCGTAGGCAGCTGCGGCGGACGCGTCGATGTCGCTCACAGCGGTCAGCTGCGCATCGGCGTGCGGGGTGCTCACGTAGAAAATCTCCTGAAGTTCAGATGAATACAATTCCGGTTCGCGCCGCGTTAGGCGCCTTGATCACGTCCGGTTACCAGCAAGGATACCAATTCGGCGCAGGCAGACTCCAATTGACTGTTGACCACTACCTCGTCGAACTCGCCTTGGGCGGCCAATTCGGCCCGCGCGGTGGCCAGCCGGCGCTCCATCGCCTCTTGCGTTTCCGTGCCGCGTCCGGTCAGCCGAGTCTCGAGCGCTTCCCAGGTGGGCGGGGCCAGGAACACGGCCAGCGCCTCGGGCATCGCCTTCTTCACGGCGCGCGCACCGGCCAGATCGACCTCGATGAGGACTGGTTTGCCTGCCGCGGTGGCGTCGCGGACGGGCTGGGCCGGCGTGCCGGAACGATGCAGTCCACCGTGGATCTCCGCCCATTCCAGTAGCGCACCGTCGTCGATGAGCTGCTGGAACTTTTCGATGGTCACGAACGAATAATCGACGCCATCCACCTCGCCCGGACGGGGCGCCCTAGTGGTGACGGACACGCTGAAGTACAGGTCGGGAATGCGTTCGCGAAGACAGCGAACAACAGTGGATTTCCCGACGGCAGAGGGGCCGGACAGTACGACTACCCGCCCGGCCCCTCGGCCGGCGCTCAACTTATTGCGCCTAGGACTGGTCGAACTTTTCCAGCAGCGCCTTGCGCTGACGGTCACCCAGGCCGCGCAGGCGGCGCGTGGGGGCGATCTCCAGTTCGGTCATGATCTCCTGCGCCTTGACCTTGCCGACCTTCGGCAACGCCTCCAAGAGCGCAGAGACTTTCATCTTGCCCAAGACCTCGTCGGTCTCGGCGTCTTTGAGCACCTGCTTGAGGTTGGTGCCGCCGCGCTTGAGACGATCCTTGAGCTCGGCTCGTGCTCGACGTGCGGCAGCAGCCTTCTCCAACGCTGCCGCGCGCTGCTCGTCGGTCAACTGGGGAAGGGCCACGGGGTTCCTCCGTCTCGTCACATCATCTGTTTTGTCTCGGCTGATACGTCAACAGCCAGCGACGACGACCGTACCCACGCATCCTGACGAAAGCGAACCCCACCCCCTGCTTTGAGCGTTAAAAGCCCAGCGTGTTAGGCCGTCGCTCACCCGTCGGGGCATGTCCGGATCGGGCACTGAACCGTCCGATCCCGACCTGCGGCCGCTGGAACTGCCTGCATATCAAGGCATTTCAGAGGGCCGGAACGGCGATCCGACACCGTCAGGACGTGACCTGGACCACACCACGCCATCCTCGGGCGGCTCGAAATTAAAAATTTTCGCTGGTCATGCCGTTTGGGCGTGTCGCCGGTGACCGGACAACGGTCGCAAGAATCGCCAGGTGAAACACCCGTTACAGGTGTTTCTAGAGGTTCACATGGTGCAGATGTGACGATCGACGCGGCGCCTATCGCCCTCATACCCGCCGGACAGCCCGCGCACAGCTGGGCGCCATAGCGTTCGGCAGTCGGGTCGACCAGCCTCCCACCCCGGGAGCAGAAGGAGCGATCACCATGAGGAAGTTCAACCGTCTGGCAGGTACCGCCGCCGTCGCCCTCGGCGTCGGCCTTGCGTCATTTACCGCCGGCGCCGGTAGCGCGGCCGCGCAACCCGGGCCTGGCTGCGGGCTCGGGGCCTGTCAGGGCCCCGTTGGACCGGGGGGGCACAACGGCCCGGCAATCGGCGGCGATCGGAGCCGAACAGGCCCGCCCCCCGGGCTCGCCTGGCGTGGCATCGATCAAGGACGGATCGACCGCCAGCCATTCAATTACAACGGCAATTGGGTGACACCGGTCTTCAATCCTCAATTCAACAACTGGGGCTTCTGGTTGTTCGGTCTGTGGATTCCGCTGTGACTCATCGCGATTCAAACCGCTAACAGCCTGCTAGGCCCAGGTCGGGTCCTCTACGCGAGGTAGGCGACGGCGTCGCGCATTGCGTCGGCAGCAGCCCGCAACGCGGTGACGTCGGGTCCTGCGCGCAGCACCTCTCGCGAGACCGCGGGCAGCAGCTGGCCGGGGTGCGCCCCGCCGAGGCCGCCGAGCGCCTCCGGCCGGCCACCCTGCGCTCCGACACCGGGCACCAGGACCGGTCCGCCCAACGCGCTCACATCCGGCGGTGTGGCCAGCGTCGCCCCGACCACCACCCCGACCGAACCCGGCTCCGGCTGTGCATCCCGGTTCACCGCTGCTGCGGCGTCGACGATGGCCTGCGCGACGGTTCGGCCGCCGCGTTCGGCTCGCTGCACACCGATACCTTCCGGATTGGACGTGGCGGCCAGCACGAACACGCCACGCCCATTGGCCAGGGCCGTGTCGAGCAGCGGCTGCAACGAGCCGAATCCGAGGTACGGCGATGCGGTCACCGCGTCGGCGGCCAGCGGAGAATCCCCGGCCCACGCCTGGGCGTAGGCGGCCATCGTGGAGCCGATGTCACCGCGCTTGGCATCGGCGAGCACCAGCACGCCCGTCTCCCGCAGAGCGCCGATGGTGCGCTCGAGCACCGCATAGCCCGCTGACCCATGGGCTTCGAAGAAGGCCACCTGCGGCTTGACCACCGCGTGGTCAGCGAAGGCCGCCACGCAGATGTCGCAGAACCGGCCGAGTCCGTCGGCGTCGACCGGCAGGTCCCACGCCCGCAACAACTCGGGGTGCGGGTCGATCCCGAGGCACAGCGGTCCGCGCCGCGTCACCGCATCGGCGAGGCGTCGACCGAACCCGGTCACGGACCCAACACGCTGTGCAACTCCTGCAGCGACATCACCCCGATGTCCCCGCGGATGCCGGCCTCGATGCCCTGCACCGCCGCCGAAGCGCCCTGCACGGTCGTCACGCACGGAATGTTGACCGACACCGCAGCCGAACGGATCTCGTAGCCATCGATGCGCGGGCCCGAGTTGCCGTAGGGGGTATTGATCACCATGTCGACCTCGCCGGCCTTGATGGCGTCGACGGCCGACATGGGCGGCCTGCCCTCCCCGGGCTGTTCGAAGTGCTTGCGTACTTCGTCGCAAGGAATACCATTGCGGCGCAACATCTCCGCGGTGCCCTCAGTGGCCAGCACCCGGAAGCCCAGATCGGCCAGGCGCTTGACCGGGAACACCAGCGACCGCTTGTCGCGGTTGGCGACCGAGACGAACACGGTGCCTTCGGTGGGCAACGAACCGTACGCGGCGGTCTGACTCTTGGCGAACGCGCTGCCGAAGTCATGGTCGATGCCCATCACCTCGCCGGTGGACTTCATCTCCGGGCCCAGCAGCGAGTCGATCTGCGAGCCGTCGGCCTTGCGGAACCGGTGGAATGGCAGCACCGCTTCCTTCACCGCGACCGGCGCGTTGCGCGGAGTCGTCGCGCCGTCGCCCGTACGGGCCAGCACCCCCTCCTCGCGCAACTGAGCGATCGTGGCGCCGAGCATGATCCGCGCGCAGGCCTTGGCCAGCGGTACCGCCGTCGCTTTCGAGACAAACGGCACGGTGCGACTGGCGCGCGGGTTGGCCTCCAGCACGTACAGCACGTCGTCCTTCAGCGCGTACTGCACGTTGAGCAGTCCCACCACCCCGATGCCGTGGGCGATCGCCTCCGTGGCGCGCCGCACCGACTCGATGTCGCTGCGGCCCAGCGTCACCGGCGGGAGCGCACAGGCCGAGTCGCCCGAGTGGATACCGGCCTCCTCGATGTGCTCCATGATGCCGCCGATGTACACCTCGGCGCCGTCACAGAGCGCGTCGACGTCGATCTCGATCGCGTCTTCGAGGAATCTGTCGACCAAAACCGGATGCTCGGGCGACAGTTCGGTGGCACGGGTGATATAGCCGTCCAACGTCTCGTCGTCGTAGACGATCTCCATGCCACGCCCGCCCAGCACGTACGACGGCCGGACCAGCACCGGGTAGCCGATGTCGGCAGCGATACGACGGGCCTGTTCAAAGCTGGTCGCCATACCGAACCGCGGGGCCGGCAGGCCGGCTTGGTTGAGAACCTCGCCGAACGCGCCGCGATCTTCGGCCAGGTCGATGGCCTTGGGGCTGGTGCCGACGATCGGCACACCGGCGTTCTCCAGGCGTTCGGCGAGTCCCAGCGGTGTCTGCCCGCCGAGCTGCACGATGACCCCGACAACACCGGGACCGTCTGCGCCGGAGAGAGACTCGGCGTAGTAGACCTCCAGTACGTCCTCGAACGTCAGCGGCTCGAAGTAGAGCCGGTCGGCGGTGTCGTAGTCGGTGGACACCGTCTCGGGGTTGCAGTTGATCATCACCGTCTCGAAGCCGGCCTGACTCAGCGTCGTTGCGGCATGCACACAGCTGTAGTCGAATTCGATGCCCTGGCCGATGCGGTTGGGCCCGGAGCCGAGGATGAGGACCTTCGGCTTCTCGGTCTGCGGGGCCACCTCGGATTCGGCGGCGGGGTCGAGTTCGTAGCTGCTGTAGTGGTACGGCGTCTTGGCCTCGAATTCCGCGGCGCAGGTGTCAACCGTCTTGTACACCGGGTGGATGCCCAAGCGTTGACGCAGCGCCCGCACACCGACCTCGCCGGCGAGTTCGGGCCGCAGCGCGGCGATCTGCCGGTCCGATAGACCGTGGTACTTGCTGCGCCGCAGGAGGTGTTCGTCGAGCACGGGTGCATCAAGCAGCTCAGTCCGCAGTGCGACGAGTCCGGCGATCTGCTCGACGAACCACGGATCGACGCCGGACGCCTCGGCCACCTGCTCGACGCTGGCGCCGACGCGCAACGCCAGCTCCAGGTCGTAGAGCCGCCCGTCGGTCGGCGTCCTGAGCCGCTCGAGCAGCTCGTCGACGGACACGTCGGGGTCCGCCGCGGTCCAAAACCCGGCACGACTGGTCTCCAGCGAGCGCATCACCTTACCGAGCGCCTCGATGAAGTTGCGGCCCAACGACATCGCCTCGCCGACCGACTTCATGGTGGTGGTGAGGGTGCCGTCGGCGCCGGGGAACTTCTCGAACGCGAACCTCGGCGCCTTCACGACGACGTAGTCGAGCGTCGGCTCGAAGCAGGCCGGCGTCTCCTTGGTGATGTCGTTGAGGATCTCGTCGAGGGTGTAGCCGATCGCAAGCTTGGCGGCGATCTTGGCGATCGGGAAGCCGGTGGCCTTGGACGCCAACGCACTCGAGCGCGACACGCGCGGATTCATCTCGATGACGACGAGTCGGCCGTCGACCGGGTTGACCGCGAACTGGATGTTGCAACCGCCGGTGTCGACACCGACCTCGCGCAGGATCGCGATGCCCAGGTCGCGCATCGTCTGGTACTCGCGGTCGGTCAGGGTCATCGCCGGTGCAACGGTGACGGAGTCGCCGGTATGCACGCCCATCGGGTCGAAGTTCTCGATAGAACAGACCACCACGACGTTGTCGTGGCCGTCGCGCATCAACTCGAGCTCGAATTCCTTCCAGCCGAAGATCGATTCCTCGATCAGAACGTTGGCGCTCGGCGACGCGGTGAGCCCGTCGCCTGCCATCCGCTCGACGTCCTCGGCGGAGTAGGCCATGCCGGAGCCGAGACCGCCCATCGTGAACGACGGCCGAACCACCACCGGCAGACCGAGGTCATCGACGGTCTCGCGGACCTCCTCCATGGTGAAACACACGCGGGAGCGCGCCGACTCGCCGCCGACCTTGGCGACGATGTCCTTGAACCGTTGCCGGTCCTCGCCGCGCTGGATCGCGTCGAAGTCCGCGCCGATCAGTTCCACGTCATAGCGTTCCAGAACGCCGTTCTCGTACAGGGCGACGGCCGTGTTCAGCGCGGTCTGACCGCCGAGAGTCGCCAGCATCGCGTCGATCTTGTTGCCGCGCTCGGCTTGTTGAGCGATCACCCGCTCGACGAAGGCAGGGGTGATCGGCTCGATGTAGGTGTTGTCGGCGTACTCGGGGTCGGTCATGATCGTCGCCGGGTTCGAGTTGATCAGCGTGACTTGCAACCCCTCAGCGCGCAGCACACGGCACGCCTGCGAGCCCGAGTAATCGAATTCGGCGGCCTGCCCGATGAGGATCGGCCCGGAGCCGATCACCAGCACGTGGTTGAGGTCGGCGCGCTTCGGCATTACCGGCCCCCCTCGTCACACCCACCGCGAGCGTGCACCATCTACTGCTTCTCCCCTGCCATCAAGTCGATGAACTGATCGAACAGATAGTTCGCGTCGTGCGGACCCGCCGCGGCCTCCGGGTGGTACTGCACCGAGAAGGCACGTCCGTCAGCGAGTTTGATGCCTTCGACCACTCCGTCGTTGGCGCATGTGTGACTGACGATCGCCGGACCGAACGGCGTGTCGAACTGTTCTCCGGCCTCACCCTCCAGCGCAAACCCGTGGTTCTGCGCGGTCACCGCGACGCGGCCGGTGGCGTGGTCGATGACGGGCACGTTGATGCCGCGGTGCCCGAACACCATCTTGTAGGTGGACCGGCCCAACGCCCGACCGAGAATCTGATTGCCGAAACAGATCCCGAACAGCGGTATACCGGCTTCGAGCACCCTCTGGGTGACGCCGACGATGTGTTCGGCTGTGGCCGGGTCACCGGGTCCGTTCGACAGGAACACCCCGTCGGGTTTGAGCTCGTCGATCTCCGCGAAGCTGACCGTCGACGGCAGCACGTGACTGCGGATGCCTCGGCTCGCGAAGTTCCGCGGAGTGTTGGTCTTGATACCCAGGTCGATAGCGGCGACGGTGAAGCGTTGCGGGCCGTCGGGTTCGACGACATACGCGGCATCGGTGCTGACCTGTCCGGCGAGGTTGGCGCCGAGCATCGACGGCTGGTTGCGCACCCTGTCGAGCAGCACGTCGGCCTCGGCGAGCGCCTCTGAAGAGAACAGGCCGGCCTTCATCGACCCGCGGCTGCGCAAATGGCGTACCACCGCTCTGGTGTCGATGCCCGCGATCCCGACGATGCCCTGCCGGGCCAACTCGTCGTCCAGTGTGCCGGTCGCACGCCAATTCGACGCGCGCGGCGACGGATCGCGCACCGCATAGCCGGCCACCCAGATCTTGTCGCCACGGCTCTCGGCGTCCTCATGGTTCCAGCCGGTGTTGCCGATCTGCGGCGCAGTCGCCACCACGATCTGTCCGTGATAGCTCGGGTCGGTCAACGTCTCCTGATAACCGGACATCCCGGTCGAGAACACCGCCTCGCCGAGCGTCTGCCCGACCGCCCCGTACGGCGTGCCGGTGAAGATGCGACCATCTTCGAGGACGAGCAGCGCCTTCTGCTCTTCGCGACGGGCGCTCATCGCTGGCTTGGTCATACCGCCTCCAGCCACGGCTCGTAGTCGGCGCGGTTGTCTGCCCGGAACCCGGTGTCGATCTCGGCACCCGACGGCAGCCTCCACCTGATCGCAAGAATGCCCTCGTGGGTAAGGGCCTTTCCGGCCATCCCGCGCTCGGTGCGGATCGCGGTGATCGACTCGTCGGGGATCCAGATCGGACCGGCACCACTGCGCTGCAACATGATTCCTTCGGGATAGCGGGTCAGCACCGCCTTGTTGCGGAAACCGAGATCGCCGACGGCGACACGGTCGTTCCAATGCGGGGCCAGAGTGCTGCCGACGTACAACCCCCGGGTCGCGGGGATGAGTGCGGGCCCGACGCTGTCGGGCAGCGAAGGCAGCGTGCCGATCAACTCGGCCTGGCGCTCGGCGCGCCGACGCCAGCCCCGGATCATCACCGAGATGAGCACTGCGATCACCACCGCCAGCACCCCGGCCATGATCAGCGACGCGACGAGCGTTCCGGTGTTCATGCGGGGCTCTTCCCATCACGAGCGGTGACCTTGCCGCGCAGCAGGGTGAGCGTGACGGTTGCTGGCAGCTCCATCGATTCAAAGGGGGTGTTGTCTGAACGACTGGCCAGTTCCGTCCCCGCCACGGTCCACACGGCATCCGGGTCGACGACGGTCAAGTTGGCTGGCTCACCAATTTCCAGAGGCCTGCCCTGATCGGGCAATCCCACGATGCGCGCTGGGTTCTCGCTCATCACCCGAGCGACGTCACGCCACGTCAGCAAGCCGGGGCGGACCATCGTCTCGACGACGACAGACAGCGCGGTCTGCAACCCGAGCATGCCGGGCCTGGCGTTGGCGAACTCGCACATCTTCTCGTGCTCGGCATGCGGCGCGTGGTCGGTGGCCACACAGTCGATGACCCCGTCGGCCAGCGCCTGCCGCAACGCCACGGCATCGCCGGCTTCCCGGAGCGGCGGATTGACCCGGTTGCGACCGTCGTAGCTGGCCAATCGGCCGTCGTCCAGCAACAGGTGGTGCGGCGTCACCTCGGCGGTGATCGAAATGCCCTGCTCCTTGGCCCATCTCACGAGTTCGACGGTCCCTGCGGTCGACGCATGGCAGATGTGGACCCGCGCGCCCGCGTCACGGGCGAGCAGTGCGTCGCGCGCGACGATCGACTCCTCGGCGGCACGGGGCCAGCCCGCCAGCCCGAGGCGAGCGGCGTTCGGGCCTTCGTGCGCCACCGCGCCAACGGTCAGCCGGGGTTCCTCGGCGTGCTGGGCGATGAGCACACCCAGGCCCGTGGCGTACTCGAGCGCGCGACGCATGATCAGCGGATCGTGCACGCAGATGCCGTCGTCGGAGAACATCCGGACCTGGCCCGCACCGGCGGCCATCAGGCCCATCTCGGTGAGCTGGGCTCCGGCCAGGCCCATGGTGATGGCACCGACGGGGTGCACATCGACGAGGCCGACCTGCTGACCGCGGTGCCATACGTGGTCGGTGACGACGGGACTGTCGGCGACCGGATTGGTGTTGGCCATCGCGAACACCGCGGTGTAGCCACCGAGAGCAGCTGCAGCCGAACCGGTTTCGATGTCCTCGGCGTATTCCCGGCCGGGCTCGCGCAGGTGTGTGTGCAGGTCGACGAAACCGGGCAGCAGGACTTGACCGGTGGCGTCGATGACGTCCCAGTCGTGGTCGAGTCCTGCAGGCTCGGCGAGGTTCACGCCGATGTCGGCGATCTGCCCGTCGTCGACCAGCACGTCGACGCGGTCCCCCTCGCCGTAGAGCCGAACCCCTCTGATGAGCGTGCTCATGCGCCAACCGCCTCTTCAGCGCCCACCAGGAGGTGGAACAGCACGGCCATGCGGACGTGCACGCCATTCGACACCTGTTGTAACACCGCCGATTGCGAGGAGTCGGCTACCGAGTAGGCGATCTCCATGCCGCGCACCATCGGACCCGGATGCAGGACTACCGCATTCCCGGGAAGCAACGCCTGACGCTTCTCCGACAGTCCGTAGAGGGTCGAGTACTCACGCGCCGAGGGGAAGAACCCGCCGTTCATCCGCTCGGCCTGAACGCGCAGCATCAGCACCGCGTCGGCCGTCGGCAGTTCGGCATCGAGGTCGTGCGAGACCGTCACGGGCCAACCGGCCACTCCCACCGGGAGGAGCGTGGGCGGGGCGACGAGAACCACTTCGGCGCCGAGCGTGTGCAGCAACAGCACGTTGGACCGTGCGACCCGGCTGTGCAGGACGTCGCCGACGATGACGACCCGCTTGCCCTCGATGTCGCCCAGGCGCTGGCGTAGCGTCAGTGCGTCGAGCAGCGCCTGCGTCGGATGTTCGTGCGTACCGTCGCCGGCGTTGATCACGGTCGGGCCGCCGTCCTCGGTGGCCGTCCATTCGGCGAGCTGCTGCGCCGCGCCCGAGGCGGGATGGCGGATGATCAGCGCGTCAGCACCCGCCGCGCGCAGCGTCAGCGCGGTGTCACGCAGCGATTCACCCTTGGAGACAGACGATCCCGAGGCACTCACGTTGATGACGTCCGCGCTCATCCACTTGCCCGCCACCTCGAACGACACGCGGGTACGGGTGGAGTTCTCGTAGAACATCGTGATCACGGTGCGCCCGCGCAGGGTCGGCAGCTTCTTGACCTCGCGGCCGAGCAGCGCCTGGCTGAACTTGTCGGCGTCGTCGAGAATTGCGACGGCTTCGCCGCGCGACAGGTCGCCCGCCGAAAGCAGATGTTTCATCGCTGAGGCCCTCCGTGGGGTGCGATCCAGATTCCGTCAACCTCGTCGTCCTCGGCGAGGCGCACCTTGACGTTCTCGCTGCGCGACGTGGGTACGTTCTTGCCCACATAGTCGGCCCGCAGTGGTAGTTCGCGGTGGCCGCGGTCGACGAGCACCGCGAGTTGCACGATCTTCGGCCGACCGACGTCGCGAAGTGCGTCGAGCGCGGCACGTACCGACCGACCGGTGTAGAGGACGTCGTCGACCAACACGACGAGCGCCTTGTCGATGCCGCCCTCGGGTATCGATGTGTTCTCCAGCGGCCGCGGCGGCTTGGAGTCGAGGTCGTCGCGGTAGAGCGTGATATCGAGGGCGCCACAGGCAACGGTAACGCCGGAGAATTCCTCGATCTTCTCGGCCAGGCGGTTGGCGATCGTCACACCGCGAGTGGGAATGCCGAGGAGGATGACGCGGGGCGCGTCGGGACCGTCGAGTGCGGTCTTCTCAATGATCTGATGGGCAATACGGGAGATGGTGCGGCCGACGTCCGCCGCGGACATCAACTCCCGATCGGTGCCTGGAGCGTCTTGGGGTGCGCCCAAGTGACCCTGACCTCCTTCTCCGCCTCACGGGACGGCTCGTTAAAGGATGTCGAAACTGCGGGGAGCTTAGCACCCGTATACGGACCGGCTACATCGTCGACCGGCCGCTTGACAGAGGAGCGCGTCGATGGGTCAGTACGCTGGCGCCGGTGAATCTCGACGGCAACCACACCTCAATTCGTGAGGCGATCGACGCCGGCCTGTTGGCCGGCGCAGTCACGATGGTGTGGCAGGACGGCAAAATTCTCCAGGTCAACGAGCTGGGGTATCGCGACGTCGACGCCAAACTGCCCATGCAGCGGGACACCGTCTTCCGCATCGCGTCCATGACCAAACCCGTCACGGTCGCCGCCGCGATGAGTCTGGTGGAGGAAGGCAAGCTCGCGCTCACCGAGCCGGTGGCGAAATGGCTGCCCGAGCTGGCCAATATGCGGGTGCTGCTCGACCCGCAGGGCGCTCTCGACCGTACCGAGCCGGCCCGACGGCTGATCACCATCGACGACCTCATGACCCATCGCAGCGGTCTGGCGTACGCGTTCTCGGTGCTCGGGCCGCTGAGCCGCGCCTACGGCAAGATGTCGTTCCGCCAGGAGCAGGACCGCTGGCTGTCTGAGCTCGCCGAGCTGCCTCTGGTGCACCAACCCGGTGACCGATTGACGTACAGCCATGCGACCGACGTTCTCGGGATCGCGCTGTCCCGCCTCGAGGGCAAGCCACTGGCCACCGTCCTGGCGGAACGGATCTTCGAGCCGCTGGGCATGGTCGATACCGGCTTCTCGGTGAGCGCGGCCGGGCGACGACGCGCGGCGACGATGTACAAGCTCGACGAGAATTACAGACTGCAGCACGACGTGATGGGTCCTCCTCCCATCACCGATCCGCCGTTCTGCACCGGCGGCGCCGGGCTGTGGTCGACGGTCGATGACTATCTGCGGTTCGCGCAGATGCTTTTGGCCTCAGGCTCGCTCGACGGAGTGCGGGTGCTGTCCGAGGAATCGGTGCGGTTGATGCGCACCAATCGGCTGACCGAGGAACAGAAGGGGCACCCATTCCTCGGGATGCCGTTCTGGCAGGGCCGCGGATTCGGCTTGAACCTGTCGGTGGTGACCGATCCCGCGAAATCTCGGCAATTGTTCGGCCCGGGCGGTCTTGGCACGTTCAGCTGGCCTGGCGCCTACGGAACGTGGTGGCAGGCCGATCCCAGTGCCGACTTGATTCTCATCTACCTGATCCAGAATCTGCCCAACCTTTCCGCCGACGCAGCCGCGATCGCGGGGAACACGTCGTTGGCGAAACTGCAGGGCGCACAGCCGAAGTTCGTGCGACGCACGTATCAGGCGCTCGACGGCTAACGGCCGACGTTCGCGTCAGCTGACGACAACTCGGTGCACGCCATTGGGCAACGGAATGCGATCTACCGGGGCCAGGCCCGCTTCCGCATCCACCGGTACACCTGCACCCAGCACCCTCTGGTCGGCCTCCGAAAACGGTTGCGATGAAATATCTTCGACTCTTGTCCACGGTGCTGCCTTGCAGGCAGCACGTCGCGAAGCAGATAGTCACGTCAGGTTGTATACCGTGCCGGTTCGCGTGCCGATATCGTCCAGTCGACGTTCGAGATAGCCCTGTGCCCGCAGCAGGGTTCCTGCAATAACGGTGTTGATGGTCCTGGACTGGTAGCCGATAGCGAGTGCGGCCAGGCGGAGCAGGGGCGGCTTCATCAGTGTTCTCAGTGCATCAGGTAGGGCTGTCGACAGTTACGGCGTCGGTGGGACAGCGGGCCGGACACCTCGTCGTTTGCGCGCTCGGCCTCGCCCCACGAGTCGGTGGTGATGCCGCGAGTCATGATGAACGACTTGATCATTGGCAGATCCACGACCGAACGCAGCTGATCCTGGGGGCGGACATCTACGTCCCGTTCGAAGTCTCCTGGATGGCGCCCCGGACCGCCTCAGACGCCGCCCTGATCTGCGGCGTGACCAACATAACCTGACCGAGCACTCCGTTCACGAATCCCGGTGAGTCATCAGTGGACAACTGCTTGGCCAGCTCGACGGCCTCGTCGACGGCGACCGGCTCGGGAACGTCTTCGGCGTGCAGCAGCTCCCACACCGCCACCCGCAGGATCGCCCGGTCCACCGCAGGCAGCCGTTCGAGCGTCCACCCCTGCAGGTGCGCAGAGATGAGGTCATCGACGTGCGCGGCCTGATCGGTCACGCCCTGCGCGACCGTGACTGTGTAGGGGTTGAGAGGAGCTACGTCGGATTCTGTGTCCGCCAAAGCGTTCCGCGACTCTGCTACCTCGGCCGGGGTGAGGCCACGCGCCTCGGCTTCGAAGAGGAGGTCGACGGCGCGTTTGCGGGCCTGATGGCGGCCGCGATCGCCCCGGCGATCAGGCATTCACGCGGCCGAGGTAGCTGCCGTCGCGGGAGTCGACCTTGAGCTTGTCTCCGGTGTTGATGAACAGGGGCACCTGGATCTCGGCACCGGTCTCGACGGTGGCCGGCTTGGTGCCTGCGCTGGACCGGTCGCCTTGCAGGCCCGGCTCGGTGTGGGTGACCACGAGTTCGACCGTCACCGGAAGTTCGAGGTACAGCGGTGCGCCGTTGTGGAACGCGATCTGCACGGGCAGGCTCTCGAGCAGGAACTTGGCGGCGTCGCCGACCAGCGACTCGGGCAGCGGGTGCTGCTCGTAGTCCTGGGAGTCCATGAATACGAAGTCGCTGCCGTCCCGGTACAGGTAGGTGGCGTCGCGGCGGTCCACCGTCGCGGTCTCGACCTTGACTCCGGCGTTGTAGGTCTTGTCGACGACCTTGCCGGACAGCACGTTCTTGAGTTTCGTCCGCACGAAGGCCGGCCCCTTGCCGGGTTTGACGTGTTGGAACTCGACGATCTGCCACAGCTGGCCGTCGATTTGCAGTACGAGCCCATTCTTGAAGTCGGCGGTCGATGCCACGGTCGGTTGTCTCCTGTCAGAGGATGGCCAGTTCCTTGGGGAACCGGGTGAGTAAGTCGGGGGTGTCCGAGGGGCCACTGCCGACGACCAGCGTGTCCTCGATGCGGACGCCGCCGCGGTCGGGCAGATAGACACCGGGTTCCACGGTCACCGCAGAGCCAGCAAGCAGTGTACCGACGGCCGACGCCGACAACCCCGGCGCTTCATGGATCTGCAGGCCGACGCCGTGTCCGAGCCCGTGACCGAAGTTGTCGGCGTAGCCGGCTTCGGCGATGACCTGCCGCGATGCGCCGTCGACATCCTTGAGCGACACGCCCGGTGCCAGCGCCTCCCGACCCGCTCGTTGCGCCGTCGCGACCAGGTCATAGATGTCGAGTTGCCACTGCGCGGCGGGCGACAGCACGAAGGTGCGCGTCATGTCTGAGTGGTAGCCACTCACCAGTGCACCGAAGTCGATCTTGACGAAGTCACCGGCGGCCAGGACCGCATCCGTCGGCCGGTGGTGCGGGATCGCGGAGTTCGCGCCCGCGGCGACGATGGTCTCGAATGACACGCCGTCGGCTCCATGGTCGAACATCAGCGCTTCGAGGTCTCGGCCCACCTCTTTCTCCGAGCGCCCGGGCCGCAGGCCGCCGCGCTCGACCAGATCGATCAGGGCTGCGTCGGCGGCTTCGCAGGCCAAACGGAGCAACGCGATCTCGCCGGCGTCCTTCACCTCGCGCAGCGCTTCCACCGTGCCTGCCGCTCGCACCATCTCGGTCCAGTCGCCCGCCGCCTTGGTCAACACGGCGAACGCGTCGACGGTCACGACGTGGCTCTCGAAGCCCAGCCGCTGCACACCCTCGGAGGCAGCGCGGCCCGCAAGGTACGGCCCGCAGGCGCGCTCGATGGCGATCTCGGCGTCCGGCGCCTGCCGCGCGGCCTGCGTGCGGTAGCGACCGTCGGTGGCCAGCACCGGAGTGTCGTCGTTCGTGCGGATCAGCAGCGCCGCATTGGAGCCGGTGAACCCGGACAGATATCGCACGTTGACCAGGTCCGATACCAGCATGGCGTCCAACTCGGCAGCGGCAAGCCGTTCCCGTAGCCGGTTCCGACGCTGTGAAAGAGTCACGGTTAGTGAACCTACTCGCTAAGGTGTGGCCCCATGAGTAAGTGGTTGCTGCGCGGACTGGTGTTCGCGGCCCTGATGGTGATTCTTCGGTTACTGCAGGGAGCGCTGATCAACGCCGCGGAGACCAAGGCCGGTTTGATCAGCGTCGTGCTGGTGGCGATCTACGGCGTCCTCGTGTTCATCTGGGGGCTGATCGACGGACGCGCCGACGCACGGGCCAACCAGGATCCGGATCGCCGCGGCGATCTGGCGATGACCTGGCTGCTGGCCGGCCTGTTCGCCGGCCTCGTCAGCGGAGCGGTCGCCTGGCTCATCCACCTCTTCTACGACAGTCTCTACGTCGAGGGCCTGATCAACGAGCTCACCACGTTCGCGGCGTTCACAGCGCTGCTCGTGTTCCTGGTGGCGACCCTCGGTGTCGCGATCGGACGCTGGTTGGTGGACCGCAAGACCCCCGAGTTCGTTCGGCACACCCATCAGGACGACGACCGTGCCGATACCGACGTGTTCGCGGCTGTGCGCCATCCGGGAGGCGATGACCAGGCGGACAACGCGGACACCACGCGCCGCCAGGAGCAGGCCTAACACCTCGACGCCCGTGCAGCGGTGACCACGCAGGACCGGCTGCTCGAGCGCGACACGGCGCTGGTCGACCTGTCGCGGTGGCAGCGGACCACCGCCGGCACGGGCGGGCGTATCGTCTTGCTCCGCGGGGAGGCCGGGGTTGGCAAGACCGCGTTGATCACCCGATTCCTCGAGGGACTCCCGCAGCGGACGCAGGTGTTGCGCGGATGGTGCGAATCGACGACTGCGCCTCGTCCGCTGGGCCCGCTGATCGACATGCTCGCCGGTCTAGCCGGCAGCCTGGCGGATGCCTTGCGCTCCGCCGTCGATGCCGGGGATCTCACCGCGGTCTACAACGGCTTGGCGGGCGCCGCCGCTGCCGAGGCACCCTGGGTGTGCGTCGTCGAAGACCTGCACTGGGCAGACGGCGCGACCCTTGATCTCTTACGGTTCTTGTCCCGGCGCATGAGTTCTCTTCCTCTGCTGCTGGTGGGCTCTTACCGCGACGACGAAGTCGGCGACGACCTGGCGGTGCTGTTGGGCGATATGGCGACCTCGGCGGCGGTGAGTCGAATCAAGTTGAAGCCCTTGAGTCCTTCTGCGGTGGCCGAGCTGGCCGCGGGCAGCGGCGTCAATGCGGAGGCGTTGTTCCGGCTTACCGGCGGCAACCCCTACTACGTCACCGAGGTTCTGGCCGCGGGCCCCGACGTCCTTCGTGCCGGCGAGCTGCCGCCGACGGTGTCCGACGCGGTGCGGGCACGGCTGGCACGGTTGTCGTCCGCGGGCCGCGAAACCGCCTACGCGACAGCAGTCAGCGGTCCCAGGGCCGAACTTGGCGTGCTCATGAGGGTGTGTCCCGCGGCGGTCGAGGGCCTGGTCGAATGTCTGCAGACGGGCGTCCTCGTCGCCGATGCCGACGCAGTCGACTTCCGCCACGAACTGGCCAGGCGCGCCACCCTCGAGCAGATATCGATTGATCAGCGCCGCTCCTTGCACCGCCAAGTGCTCACCCTTCTGTCCCAACCACCGGTGAATCCCAATTTGCTTGCGACGCTGGCCTTTCACGCCGATCAGGCCAACGATTCCGACGCAGTCATCCGTTAC
Source organism: Mycobacterium deserti (assembly GCF_025345615.1). GTDB lineage: Bacteria > Actinomycetota > Actinomycetes > Mycobacteriales > Mycobacteriaceae > Mycobacterium > Mycobacterium deserti. The sequence continues at coordinate 729,370 of NZ_JAODWD010000003.1, read as the reverse complement.
GGGCCCGTCGCCGCGGAGCGGGCGTCGGCACTGGGCGCCAACCGTCAGGCAGCCGAGCTGTACGCGTTGGTCCTGCGCCACGCCGACGCGATCCCCGACCGGCGTCGGGTTGTCTGGCTCGAACAACACGCTCTGAGCAGCAATCTCTGCGGTCTCGGCCGGGAAGCGGTGGCCTCCTTCCGCGAGGCGGCCACGCTGCGCCATGAGTTGGGTGACCGTCTCGGCGAGGGCGACGACCTGCGTTGGCTGTCGTACTGGCTGTGGGCGCTCGGGCGCAGCAGCGAGGCGCTCCAGGTCGGGCGGGCGTCGTTGAGCCTGCTCGAGCAATTGGGGCCCTGCCCGCAGCTGGCGTGGTGCCTGGTCAACCTCACCGAGTTGGCCGCGGTCAGCTACGACCCACAGTGCGACGAGTATGCGGCGCGCGCCATCACCCTCGGTACGACACTTGGCGACACCTCCGTGGTGGTGCGGGCCCGCTGCCACCGCGCACTGTCCACCGTGTCGCGCACGGACACCGGCTGGGATCAGCTGGAAGAGGTGTGGCGCGATGCCATCGAACACGACCATGCGCCCGAACACGCAGGCATCATCGGAGCGGTCTTGTGCTGGACCGCCGCGCGGCATCACCGCCTCGACGACGCCGATGGGTACATCCGCGGGACCTGGACGCACTGCACCGAGCACGAGCTCGGAGTGTTCCACCCTCTCGCTACCGGCGCGGCCGGACTCGTCGCGCTGCACCGCGGCTTGTGGGCCGACGCGGCCGCGCACGCCGACGATGTGCTGACACGGCCCGGGTTGTCCCCGCTGCACCGAATAATGCCGCTGGTGACAGCGGCATTGATCAGTGCTCGCCGAGGCGAGGGCCCCGTCGGGGCGCTGCTGGAAGAGGCTGTGCAGGCCGCTGAACCCGACGACCTGTACCGCCTCGGACCGGTGTGGGCTGCCCGCGCCGAAGCCGCCTGGCTGGCCGGCGACGACGACACCGCACGCGCGGAAGCTCAGGCCGGCCTGGCGGGGGCCACCGCGCACGCCGATCCGTGGGTAGTGGGTCAGCTACGGCGCTGGGCGCACCTCGCCGGCGAGCTCTCCGACGACGCGCCCACCATCGACAACATCACGCCGTTCCGTCTCGAAGTAGGCGGCGATTGGCGCGCCGCCGCTGAGGAGTGGACGCGGCTGGGCTGCCCGTACGACGCAGCGGTCGCCCAACTGCATGGCGACGCTACCGCGGTCGCGGCGGCCCTGGACACCTTCCGCGGTCTCGGCGCCCGCGCCGCCGTCCGCCGCGCGCAGCAGCGGCTGGCCCAGTTGCGCGGCCGTGATGCGAACGCGCGCAGGGACACTACTGCCGATCCCCAAGGCCTGACCCGACGCGAACGCGACGTGCTCGAGCTACTGGCCGCCGGCCACAGCGACGCCGAGATCGCCAACGTCCTGTTCATCAGCCCGAAGACGGCCAACCGCCATGTGGGATCCATCCTGTCGAAACTCGGTGTGCGCAACCGCACCCAAGCCGCCGCCTTCGTCCACCAACACCGGACCTGAATGCGGGCAACATCATTCGGCGGGTCCTTCAGTGCCACCTGTCGCGCCCGACTCGGTGTCCCCGTCAGCCGTCGTTTCTCCTGTGTCGTCGCCGGCATCGACAACGGTGTCACCCGCAGCGTCGGTGGACGGCTCGTCATCGCCGGCGGCCACTTCGCCCGCGGTACCGCGTTCGGCCTGATTGCCGTCGGACATGTCGGTGCCGCCGTTGGGCGTCAGTCCGTCATCGACGTCTTCCTGCGACTCGTCGGCAGTCTCATCCTCGGCCTCGGACAGCCCGTTCGCCTCGGTGTCCTCAGAATCCGCGGCGACGGTCGCTGTGAGCGGCTCGATCGCGCCTTCCCCGTTCGACGAATTCAGGCTGGCCGGAACGACATTGGAGTCGTCCAGAACAGCGGGAATTTCTGTCGCCAACGCGGGAGCCTGTTGACGCGCCTGGATTGCGGGCGGCGGGGCCAGATCGGCGATCGGCAAGGCGCCACCCAACGTTGTCGCGATCTTCTGAAGGCTCTCAACCGTCTTGGTGACCGCCTCGGTCAGATAACCGAACGCCCCCACGACGGCATCGAACGGCGACAGACCGTCGTCGATGATCGAGGCGAACAGACTCAGAATGCTCACCCCGGTCACCGCAGGCGTCTGGATGATCATCTTGAGCGCCTCGTTGATCACCCCGTCCATGGTGCCGAGAGGCTTGGGGATGGCCTGCATCAGGCCGACGGCGAACGGCGCGATGATCGTCAGCGGAGTGAGGTAGGCGGTGTTGACCGCAAGCACCGCGAGGTGCGCGAATCGTCCCGCGGAGACCAGGTCTGCGGCGGTGTCCGGCAGGGTCTGCGTGTACAGCTTGATGGTTTCGGTGATCGACTGCTGCACCGCGGCGACGAGGTCATCGAGCAGCGCGGTCAGTTGCACATCGGCGGTCACCGCGCGCATTGCAGTGGCCGGCGCGGCGACCTCGACCGCCGGCATATGCGGGGGCGGCGCCGTCACCGGAGTTAGCGCGATGACGCTGGCGCCCACAAGGGCGATGCCGGTGGTCATGTATGGACGTAGTGCGGTACGCATGAGTCGAACTGTGCATCACCGACCGGTGCCGGCACATGAGGTGTTCACCCCATTTTCGCCGTGGAGGAACGTCTACTCGGCAGCGGCCAGATAGCGCAGCGCCAGCACGTAGCCCTGCACGCCCAGCCCGACGATCACGCCGGTGGCCACCGCACTGAGGTACGAATGATGGCGGAATTCCTCGCGAGCATGCACATTCGAGATGTGCACCTCGATCAGCGGTGCACGCAGTTCCGCGCATGCGTCACGCAGCGCGATCGACGTGTGGGTCAGTGCGCCCGCGTTGAGGATCACCGGGTCCCCCGCGTCGGCGGCGGCGTGCACCAAGTTCAGCAGCTCGGCTTCGCTGTCACTCTGGCGGACAACGGCTTTGAGCCCCAACGCATCGGCCTCGCGTTCGATCAGCTTGACCAGATCATCGTGGGTGGTGTTGCCGTAGACCTCAGGCTGGCGGCGGCCCAGCCGGCCCAGGTTCGGACCGTTGAGCACCAGCACGGTTCCTGCAGTCGTCTGCTGGTCCTCGTCGTGCAGGTCGCTCATCGCTGCGCTCCGATCTCGGCGTAGGCCGCCGCCAGCAGCGTCGGGTCGGGCCCCTCCAGGCGTCCCGGCTTGGCCAGCCCGTCGAGCACGACGAACCGCAGCACACCGGCCCGCGTCTTCTTGTCCCCGGCCATGTTGTCCAACAGGTCTGCGAACGCATCAGCGTCATAGCTGACGGGCAGGCCGAGCAAGGTCAATATCGAGCGGTGCCGGTCGGCGGTCTGGTCGTCGAGACGCCCGGCCAGCCGGCCGAGTTCAGCCGCGAACACCAAACCCACCGACACCGCCGCGCCATGTCGCCACTGGTAGCGCTCACGCCGCTCGATCGCGTGCGCGAGGGTGTGGCCGTAGTTCAGGATCTCGCGCAACTGCGATTCCTTCTCGTCGGCGGCGACGACCTCGGCCTTGACAGCCACCGCCCGCCGGATCAGCTCCGCGAGAACCGGTCCCGACGGATCGAGCGCGGCCTCGGGGTCGGCCTCGATCATGTCGAGGATCACCGGGTCGGCGATGAATCCGGCCTTGACGATCTCGGCCATCCCGGCGACGAGTTCGTTGCGGGGCAGCGTCTCCAGCGTCGCGAGATCCACCAGCACCGCGGCCGGCTGGTGGAACGCACCGACCAGATTCTTGCCCGCGTCGGTGTTGATTCCGGTCTTGCCGCCGACCGCCGCGTCGACCATGCCGAGCAGAGTGGTGGGCACATGCACGATGTCGATTCCGCGCAGCCACGTGGCGGCGGCGAATCCCGCGACGTCGGTGGCCGCTCCCCCGCCGAGGCTGACGATCGCGTCTTTGCGTCCGATACCGATGCGCCCCAACACTTCCCAGATGAACCCGACCACGGGCAGATCCTTGCCCGCCTCGGCGTCCGGGATCTCGATACGGTGCGCGTCGATACCGCGGTCGGCCAACGCGTTGCGGATCGCGTCGGCGGTCTGCGCCAACGTCGGCTGGTGCAGGATCGCGACCTTGTGCCTGCCGTCGAGCACCCGTTCCAGATCGCCGAGCAGTCCGGTGCCGATGATCACGGGATAACGCGGATCGACAAGGACCTCGACGGTCACCGGCTCAGTCACGGTTCACCTTTGGGTTGCGGGCGGCGACGGCCGCCGGTGACGGTGGTTTCTTTGCGCTTGGCTCGGGAGCCAGCGATGACGGTCCGCGGCGCCACGGTGGTCGGCGACGTCGGCGCACCGAGTCCGGTGCGTCGCGGTTCTCCAACCGCGCGACGATGTAGCGCACGACCGCGCCGGGGTTGCGGCGGTTGGTGTTGACACGCAACGTCGCCACCCGCCGATACAACGGAACGCGTTGCGAGATCAGCGCCTTGAATTTCTCGCCGCGATCGCCGCCGGCCAACAATGGTCGCACCGTGGTACCCCCGGTGCGGCGCACGCCCTCGGCCGCGCTGATCTCCAGGTAGATGACGGTGTGGCCGGCCAACGCCTCGCGCACGCCGGGCGTGGTGACGGCCCCGCCGCCCAACGACAGCACGCCGTCGTGCGACTGCAACGCCGCGCGGATCACTTCCTCCTCGATGCGGCGGAACTCCGCTTCACCGTCGATAGCGAAGATATCGGGGATGGTGCGCCCGGTCGTCTCCTCGATCGCGACGTCGGTGTCAACCAGCGAGACGTTGAGCGCCTTGGCCAGCCTGCGCCCGATCGTCGACTTGCCCGACCCGGGCAGCCCGACCAGCACTGCCTTGGGGGCCATCAGCCCGACGCCTGGACCGGTTGGGCGGACGGCTCGCGTTGGGCCACCGCGCGCAGATAGCTGTCGATGTTGGTGCGGGTCTCGGCAAGCGAATCGCCGCCGAACTTCTCGAGGGCGGCGCGCGCAAGTACCAGAGCGACCATGGTCTCGACGACCACGCCCGCGGCAGGCACTGCGCACACATCGGAGCGCTGGTGGATCGCGACGGCCTCGTCACCGGTGGCCATGTCGACGGTCGCCAGCGCCCGCGGCACCGTCGAGATGGGCTTCATCGCAGCGCGCACCCGCAGCGGCTGACCGTTGGTCATGCCACCCTCGAGACCGCCTGCGCGGTTCGTCGAGCGCAGCACCCCGTCGGGGCCGGGGTACATCTCGTCGTGGGCGACGCTGCCGCGACGGCGCGCGGTTTCGAATCCGTCGCCGATCTCGACACCCTTGATCGCCTGGATGCCCATCACCGCGCCGGCCAGTTGGCTGTCGAGGCGGTTGTCGCCGCTGGTGAACGAGCCAAGGCCGATCGGCAGGCCGTTGACGACGACCTCGACGACTCCGCCGAGGGTGTCGCCGTCCTTCTTGGCGGCCTCGATCTCGGCGATCATCGACTGCTCGGCAGCTTCGCTGGAGGCCCGCACGGGGCTGGCGTCGATGGCCGCGAGATCGGCGGGTTGCGGGGGTGGGCCGTCGTAGGGTTTCGACGCGCCGATCGAAATGACGTGGGAGAGCACATCGACGCCCAGCGCCTCCTTGAGGAAGGCCCTGGCAACGGTTCCGGCCGCGACGCGGGCCGCGGTCTCGCGGGCGCTTGCCCGCTCCAACACCGGCCGGGCGTCGTCGAACCCGTACTTGAGCATGCCTGCGTAGTCGGCATGGCCGGGCCTCGGCCGGGTCAGCGGTGCGTTGCGTGCGCTGTCCGCAAGCACCGCGGAGTCGACGGGGTCGGCCGCCATGACGGTTTCCCACTTCGGCCACTCGGTGTTGCCGATTTCGATGGCGATCGGGCCGCCGAGCGTCAGACCGTGCCGCACGCCCGCCAGCACCGTCACCTGGTCCTGCTCGAACTTCATCCGCGCGCCACGCCCGTAGCCCAGGCGGCGTCGGGCCAGTTGCGCCGCGATCTCGTCCGAGGTCACGTGAACCCCGGCGACCATGCCTTCGACGACGGCCACCAGCGCGCGGCCGTGGGATTCACCAGCTGTGGTCCATCGCAACACGCGTCCCATCTTCCCACAGGCCGCTTCCTGCGGTTTCGCCCGTCAGGTCGAGGCCAGGCCGCCGAGCACGCGACCGATCTCGGTCACCGCCTCCCGGTGGGCGGTCTTCTGGTCGTCGGAGCGGGCGACGATCATTGCGGTCTCACACAGCGCGCCGTAGAGGAAGTGGGCCAGTGGGCCCGGCCGACGCTTGGCGATCCGGCCCGCGTCCGCGGCGCGAGCGATCGCGACTTCCATCAGCTCCAGAAGCGGGGATTCGAGATGGCGGATCTGCTCCCAGCCGATCGCCGCGGCAGCGTCCAGCAGCACGATGCGCTGATACCCCGGGTCGAGGCACTCGTCGAGAAAGGCGCGACACGCCGCCCCGAAGGCGTCCCACGGATCCTTCTTGCGGCCGTACGCGGCTGCCAACGGTGCGACCATTCGCTCGACCTCGCGCGAGAACACCGCCTCGAACAATTGACGCTTGCCGTCGAAGTGGTGGTACACGGCGCCCTTGGTTACCCCCGCCCTGGCAGCGACCGCGTCAAGCGAGGTGGCGTCGTAACCGTCGCGGGCGAACAGTTCGCGCGCGGCCTCGACGAGCGCGGCGGTGGTCGCCTCGGTCCGCTCGGCCTGTGTACGTCTCGCCACCTTCGTCGCCACCGGCTGACCATAACCGAAATCGGCGCGACTACTCGCTCACTGCACGCGGTATACGCGGTAGTCGATGTGGTTCGGCGACAGGACGTTGTAGCCGACGGCGACGACTTCGCTGAGCCACGCGTAGCGCTCGTCGGCGGTCTCGAACGTCGGTGTGGTGCGGACGTAGCTTTCCGCAAAGGGCAGAACGTCGCCCGCGCTGAGGCGATCGAGCCCGTCCGCGGGGACCTTGATGATGCCGCGGGCCTCGTAATGGATGAGCACACCGTCGTGGGTGCGAATGGTGGCCCGCACGTCCACCCGTCCTACGCCGTCGCTGCCGACCAGCAGCCAGTCGCCGCCGCCAGGTAGCAGTTCGCCCCGCAGTCGGGGACCCTCGACCACACCGCCGGTGGTAATGAAAGTCATGCGCGCACCGACGGGCGTCGCAATGGGTTGTGCCGGTTGCAGATTGACGTGCATGTCGAACAGGTGCTCGGCAGGAAGAGCGGTCAGCAACGGCAGCTGATCGATTGCCATCGCGGAGGTCATGCCGGTACCCCGTTCAGTGCTGCCTGCAGCTGCACGGAGTCGATGAACGTGTCCTTACGGCAGACCAGCCCGTCGGGTGAGACGTTTACGACGTCGATGCAGTCGAAGCGCAGATCGCCGGAGATCAGCGCCCAGTCGAGCACCCAGTGGTCGTCGCCGTAGAGCACGCGGTAGGTCTCGAACGAAAAATCCGGAAACTGTTCGAAGATGCCGGCGAATGTCGCGCGCACGGCATCGCGGCCCACAACCGGCTCCGCACCCGTGTGGGTCCAGAACCGGGTGTCATCGGTATGCATGGCGGCAATCGCATTCGGATCGCGCGCCGCCCACGCCGCGAAGTAGCGCTCCGAGAGAGCTTTGAGGTCATTCTGGGTCAGTTGCATACCCGCAGTATGCGCTTACCTACTGCGAGTATGCAAGTGTCGCGTCAAGCGCGTGCGTATCCGTTGGCGAAGTGCAAGGCTGAGAAGCCGTCGGCGATGGTGGCCGCCAGTTCGAGAAATGCCTGGCGGGTCTGCCTGCTCAGCAGGTCTAGATCGATCTCGGATCCTTCGGCGAGGTGGTCGTCGAACGGTACGACGTGCATCGCACGCACCCGCGGCAGGAACTGGCGGGCCAACTGGTTGATGTCGAGCCCCAGCTCCCCTGGCCTGGATGCGCTGAAGACCACCGTCGCTCCCGGCACCAGATGTGAATACCCCTGGCGCTCGAGCCAACGCAGGGTGGCCCATGCGCTGCGCGCCGAGTCGACGGCCGGCGAGGCGACCACCACGACCATGTCCGCCTCGTCCAGCACTCCCGCCATCGCCGAGTGCACAAGGCCGGTGCCGCAGTCGGTCAGAATGATGTTGTAGAACCGTTGCAGGACGTCGAGTACGCCGCGATAGTCACTCTCCGAGAATGCTTCTGATGTTGCGGGGTCGCGTTCCGACGCCAAGATCTCGAGCCTGCTGGTGCTCTGCGACGTGTGCATGCGCATGTCGGAGTACCGGACGATGTTCTCGTCCAACAGAACATCTCGTACGGTGGAATCAGTTTCGTCCGGACCCCGCTGCGCGAGGGTGCCGAAGTCGGGATTGGCGTCGACCGCGACGATGCGGTCGCCCCTGGCCACGGCGAGCGTGGCACCCAGCCCGACGGTGATCGTCGTCTTGCCGACGCCGCCCTTCTGAGAGAGCACGGCGATCTTGTGGGGACCCCCGTGGACCGGCTGATTGATGCGATCGAGCAACGAGCGCTGGCCGGCTTCCCTCGCCGAGACGCCCGGATTGAGGCCGGTGGCCCGGTGAACCGTCTTGCGCCATCCGGTCCGTGGCGGCGGATCCCGGTGAACGAGACCGAGTTCCCCATCGGTCGGCACCGGCGGGCCGTCTGTGGTCGCCGTGGCGCTCGTAAACGGAGTGGAACCTGCCAGCTGCACTGGCCCCGTGTCGTCGCCGGAATCAAACGGTTGACTCATGTCGCTCCCGTCCTAGTTCGGAGTCAGCATGCCGAGCACCTGCTTGAGTGCTGCCTGCATGTCCGGAACTTCGATGCGCATCAACTGTTTCTCGTCGAGCTCTGCGAGATTCGCGCCGTAACTCTCGCTGAGCCGGTACTCCCGTTCTTCTTCCGCCGCTTCGATCACGTTGCGGACGAACCGCCCATTGCCGACGAGGTCGATGCGCGGACGCAGTTGGCCCGACGCGTCCAACGCCTCGCCCTGACACAGCGTGGTCGCCGCCGAGACGAGTTCCTCGTAGGCGTCTTCGGACAGCTCCGAGTCCCGCGAGCGCGCGATCAGCCTGCCGATGTCGCCCAGCTCGAGGGGGTTGTAGGACTGAAACCGAATGCGCTTGGCGAAGCGTGACGCCAAACCTTCGTTGGAGCCGAGGAACCGGTCGATCTCCGCGTCGTAGCCCGCGATGATCACCACGAGGCGGTCGCGATCGTCTTCCATTCTCGCCAGCAAGGTGTCGACGGCTTCGCGACCGAACGCGTCGCCGCCGGAGAGCCCGGTCTGAATCAGCGTGTACGCCTCGTCGATGAACAGCACCCCGTCCATCGCCGAGTCGATCAGTGCCGTCGTCTTGATCGCGGTGCTGCCCAGGTGCTGGCCGACGAAGTCGTTGCGTTTGGCCTCAACGACATTGGGTGTCCGCAGCAGGCCCAGTCCGCAATACGTCTGCGCGACCACACGAGCGATGGTGGTCTTGCCGGTGCCAGGTGGGCCGGTGAACGCCAGGTGCAGTGTGCGCGAGGCGGAGTTCAGCCCCTTGTCGCCGCGCACCTTGGCCAGCATCGCCGTCGACTTGAGTTTCGCGACCTGAAGCTTGACCTCTGCCAGGCCGATCTGCCGGTCCAATTCCTGCTGGGCTGCGCGCAGGTATTCGTTACCGCGCTCCGAGAGGTCGTCACCGATGAGGTCGCCTGCGCTCGGCGCGCTGGCGGGGTCCCACCGGTCGGTGCGGGAGTCGATGATCTCCTTCGACGTGAGCACCAGGCGATACTTCGGATCGGATAGCGCCGTGGCATTGGCCTCGAAACCCGGCTCCTCGCTGTAGATCCGCTCGAAGATGACGCGGGCCTCCTGCTCGTTGCCCATCTCGCGCAGCGTCAGCCCCTTGCAGAACTCCGCCGCTCGCCGCGCCCCCGGAATGGGGCCGCCGATTGCTCGGTCGAGGCGGCGGATGCCCTCGCCGAACAACCCCATCTGAGCACAGGCGGAGCCGACCATCAGGTGCGCACCCGCGGCGATGTACTCGTCCTTGAACGCTGCCGAAGTGCTCAACGTCGTAAGCACATCAGGCCAGCGCTGCGTCGTGAAGTGCAGCACGCCCCGGACATAGGCGCAGATCTCAGCGGCCTCGGCGTCGCGCTCGGGCGATGCGGCGCGCGCACGGTCCAATTCGTCGAGCACCCGTTCGACCTCGTCGTAGTCCCTGGCGTCAATCATGTTCGCCGCGTGGGCAAGCCAGATCTCCGTCTTGGTACTCAACGGGTAGTCCAGATACAACCCGGTCTGGAATCGTCCGCTCAGCGCTCGCGGCGGCAGTCCGAGCCTGCGCTGCTCGCGGTGCAGGGAGATCGCGCTGGTTCGGTAGAGGTGGTAGATGACCTCGGGACTGGCTTCGCCGGCGGCGGCACGGCCGAGCCAGGCGTCGCACATGTCCGGGTCGTACTCGGTGGCCCGTTTGAAGGCGAGCGCTGCATAGGCGGTATCGCGCTCAGTCTCGAGCCCGTCGATCGGGATCCCGAGCGACAGGACGCCCGCGTCGAAAACCCGTTGCGCGTCGCTGGTGCCACTCATTGTGGGTGACCTGTCTCCTCACTGCGCGGTGCGCCTGTCCGGGAGAAGCTGAAGGCTCGAATCGCCCGTAATTGTACTAAGTTCCGCGGTTGTAACGCGCCTCGATTGTCTAACGTATGTGTATGCCGCAGCCGCCGGTTCGATCAGCAAATGGAGCCATCACGGTGCGTACCACCGAACGAGGGCTGCCGCTTGCGCTTCGTCTCGGCGAAGCCGCGCTGCAGAGCCCGCCGCAGCAACTCGCTGCCGAGATACTGGCCTTGTGCCGAGTGTCGGCGGCGCGCGCGCAGGTGACCCGCAGGCGCGAGCTCGCCGAAAATGGCTTTGACGCCAGCGTCATTCGCCCCTTGCACCTGGCCACCGACGGAGATCTGGCCCGAGCCGAGGGACAGGCGTACGGCAACGACGAGGACCTGCCCCCCACCTGGTTGAGGTCGGTGTGACTGGGCTGGCCGACTCGCTGATCACCCGAGTCCTCAAGCAGCGCGACCTGATGCAGGCGATGGACGAGCACTGCAAAACCATCTCGGCGCGCGTCACCAGCCGCGATCAGAACGTCAGCGTCGAGGTCGACGGCTACGGAGCGATGACCGGGCTTTGGCTGGGGCCAAACGCTTACGCACTCGGCGCTGATCCGCTGGCTGCACTCATCGTGGAGACCGCTCAAGTGGCGGCCAAAGTGGCCGCGGACCGACAGGCACACCTGACAGAGCAGTTCGCCCAACGGATGCGCGAGTTGCACCGGGCTCCGCTGACGCGTTGGGATGGAACGGCTTTCGAACGCGCCGAGCCTGCGAACGACTGAACCGTTTGCTCGACGCGCACACCGCCTAAGCCCGGCGCAGGTGAAACGGTCGCTAATGCCGGCACCACGGTCGCTGATGGCGAGCAGCCAGTAAATGTGTCCGCGCTTGCCCCATCGGTGACACTGGCGCGTGGAAACTGTTTCTGCCCAGGAGGTTTCGTAAACGCCGCAGGTCCCCGCCGTTCGGGCGCTGCGGCGCCTGATAGAACTCGGCCGCGAAACACACGTCGTCGACTGGGAATCACACCTGCAGCGAGCACCCCGACCGCCGAGTCGGCTAATGGTCAATTTTCACCGATCCCCGCCAGAAGGTCTGCATGTCGGGTGCAGAAAGCGTGCGCGCGAAAAGAAGTCCCCTGTTCATAACGGGTCGGCCGGGACATGTCCGGCCGAGAGTGTAACGACGTAGATGCCGACGACGAGTACACAAAATTTGCCGAGCAATTTGAGCACACGTCAATTTATTGCAACGAATTCCGTTGGGCGGGATTCCCAATAAAAATAATTAGCTGACTCGGTTATCCGCAGTTATAGTAATTGAGCTTCTGCCGACGCAGCGCTAGCACCGAGTCAGGGAAGGTCTTGGCCACGATGAGTGAAGCGTTTCTCGCCGCCCCGGCCGGTATGGCCGCATTCGCCGACGCCACCGAGGCCGCATCCGCGGTGATCACCACAGTCGGCTCGGCCGACTCCGCCGCCATGCTCGCGGCCGCCGCGGGCGCGCTCGGTCCCATTGGTGCGACCTATTTGGCGGCGTATGGCCCTTCGCAGGCAAACAATTTGGCGGGAACCTTACTGGTCGGCGGCGTCCAAGCCGGCGTCAGCTCCGCCACCGCCGCTTCCAAGTCCGCGGTCGTCGCCGCCGATAACGGCTGACGCGGCTGACACCGCATGGCCGCGCAATTGCCCCCCTCCCCTGTCAACCCGACAGCGGAACTAGCTCAGAATCTGCCGAGCTACGATCCAACGCCGGTAATTGCTGCTCAAGAGCAGAGCTTGCAAGAGTTTCTCAATTTGCCAGTCAAAGATATTCTGGCTCGCCTGGGATTGCCCGCGAATGAAAATGCGCCACGAAATGAGGACGGCACGCCACCGCAGGACGGTCCGCCGGAAGAGCCACCGACGGCAGCCAGTCCGATGGACCCGAGTGCACTGATCAGTCCGGTTACCGATGCCCTCGGCACACTCGGCTCCGGTCTCTTCGACGGTGTCGATCCGACCGCGATGCTGCAGGGGATCACGCAGGCTTTCCAATCGACCGGTGGCTCGCTGCAGAATTCACTGGCCGCGGTCGACGACGCGTGGCAGGGCGACTCAGGATCCAGCGCAGCCACCAAGACCGCCACCGCGATCGCCGACGGGGCGAAGGTCGGTGCGCAGTCCGAGGCGCTGCGGACGAGCTTGACGACGGCAACAGCTGAGGTGGCGCAGGCACGAGCCCGAATCATCGCCATCATCGCCGAGTTTCAGGCGACCCTCGCGGCGATCGGGCCCGCCATCATCTTCCCGTGGGGTTGGGCTGCGGCGATCGCGGCCGCCAACAAGGCGGTCACGTCGGCGGCTGAGGTGATGACCGAACTGCAGTCGTCGATGGGTTCGGAGTCCGCCAAGGTGATGGCCGCGGGTGCGCCCGTCGACGTCACGTCCGCCCCGCAGATGGGCGCCTCGCCGCTCGCAGGCATGGCGTCGCCGCTGATCTCGATGGCAACCAAGGGCGCCCAGGCTGGAATCCAGGCAGGCACCGGCGCCGCCTCCGCAGCCAGTCAAGCGGCCAACCAATCTGCAGTACCCGCAACGGATCCCGTGGTTGCACCGGTCGGTGGGGGCGGTGTGGGCATGGCACCGGTGGGCGTCGGTGCCGGCAGTGGGGGTGGCGGCGGCGGTGTCGGCGCCTCCGGGCCGCGGTCGGTACCCACCTCCACGATGGTTCAACCGGAGAGCGCATCGACCACCCCGCAATCGGCGACGATGCGCGCCGCGGGCATCGCAGGGGCCGGCGGCGCAGGCATGATGGGCGCCCCGTATGCCCCCATGGGGGGTCAGGGCGCCAACGCGGCGACGAACAGCCATACCGCGGCATCATTTCTGCACACCAGTGACCAGGGCGGCGAGATCGTCGGCGATCTCGGGACCGCGACACCACCTGTACTCGGCGAAGCCGAGTCCAGCGAGCCTCCGGACATCGAACTCCGGATCTAGTAAAGCCGCCGAAGGAGAACCCCATGGCCGATAACGCCGGAATGTCGATCCAGCCCGCCGAGGTCGGAGACGTCAGCCGTCAACTCGACGAGCTCGCCGCTCGTGTCGAGCGCGTGCTGGCGACCGAGGCCCCGAACCTCACCGTCACCGCGTCCGGACGCGACGAAGTGTCTACGCGAATCGCCAACACTCTGAACGAGGTTCACACCGCATTCGCGAAGTCGTCGAATGAAGGCCTCGGCGAGATGCACGAAGTGGCCGCCACCTTGCGCACACATTCCGGCAACATCGCGGCCGCCGAGGAGGACTTCGTGCGCTAGCGCCGACGCGGCACGTCGCGTTACCCGTTTGATCGACGAAGGGAGGTCTTGGCGTGGGTTTCACCAACGTTGTGTGGTCATCACGCAGCACGGAGCAACTCGCGCGCGACCTCACCGAGGGGCCTGGACCCGCGTCGGTCGGCGGCGCTGGGGCCGCCTGGGTACGGGTGGCCAACGAGTTGGCCGGCGTGTCAACTGATTTCGACAAGCTGCTGGCCCGCCTCCGGACAGTGTGGGAAAGCCAGGCATCCAGTGCGGCGCTGCACCGCCTGGAGGAGTTCGGCAAGTGGCTGCAGGCGGTCAGCTTGAGCGCGGCCGCCAACGGCCAGCGCGCCGAGGAGGCCGCAGTCGCCAACACCGTCGCCGTACTGGCGATGCCCAGCGTGTCCGAGGCGGTCGAGGCCAGGGCGGCCCAGGACATGATGGCCTCGTTGTCTGCGTACAACGGCGCGCTGATCACCGGCCGCTTCGCGGAGTTCGACGAGGCGGCCACCGCCGATCAGGCCAACGCCGCGGCGGTGATGACCCAGTACGAGGAGGCGGTCTCGCACCTGGCTGTGCCGTGGGAGCAACCCCCACCACCGCAGGTGTCACACGGCAACTCGCTGGCGGCTGAGCGGAACGTCCAAGGTGAGGGCGCTGGCGGCGGCGGTGGGGCCGCCGCGGGCGGGGCGGGCGGCGGAGCGCCTGCGATGCCGTTGGGTCCGATGACGGCTCAGGGAGTGAACCCCAGCGCCGAGGCGAAAACCCTTCAGAAGACCCCTCTTGCGGGCGCAGGCGGCGGCGCCGGAATGGGCGGGGCCCCCTACGCCCCTTATGCCCCGGTGGGCGCCATGGGCCGGGGTGATCAGAACAGCGACTATGAGTCGACCCAGCCCGCGGCCGCACTGGACGGCGCAGGAGAATCAGGCGCACGGCTTTCCGACACGGGTGGATCGTGGCTGCCGCCCGCCGAGCAGAGTGACGCCCCGTTCATGGTCTCGAGCGTCAGCTGGGGTCCCGACACCGCCGTCTTCGACGAACTCGTGGTTCCCGAGACGCCCACGGTGGAGGGTTTCGCCGAGGAGCCGGAGCGCACGCTCGAACAAGTGGATGACCGCTGGGTGGCGCCCCCGGTGATCGGGGTTGACCGGGGGCTTAATCTGTGACGACCTCGCTGACAGAACGATTCGTCGTCACCGACGACGAGATGATGGTCATCGCCTCTCGAGTCGGCGTGCAGGCGCTGCCCCTTGTCTTGAATCTGCGGCCGCGGCATGGCACCGAGACCGCACTGCTCGACGCGACCGACCATGCCACCCGTGCGCTCACCGACCGTGGGCTGATCCGTGACGGGGAAGTGGTTTCCGAGCTGGCGCCGCTCCTTCAGGCGCTGCAGCGACCCGACCGGGAACTGGCGATGCGTTTGGTCACACCCGACGGCGCCGCGAGGCTCACCGTCATACGTCGGGGTGTTCAATGCGTTTCGGTTCGCCGAGTCGGCAACGAGATCGTCATCGAGGCCGTTCTCGGCGACCCAAACCTCAGCGCGGCCGCCCGGGCGGTGCTGCGTCAGCTGCCCACGGCCAGCCCGGCGGCGATCGAGCCGGTCGGCGCGCCGCTGGAAAACGTGGCACAGGCACTTTCAGACACGCACGACGCGGCGCAACTCTCCGATCGCATCCGCGCACTCGGCGCCGATGCGCGCGCTGCCATGGTGCTCGGCTCGGCGCTCGCATCCAGGCTCGCCTTCGCCGAGATCGTTTACTACTCCCTCGATGTGGACGCGGATCTGATCGCCCGCTGCCCTGCGGCGGTCGGTGTGTTCTATACAAAACGTGGCCGGATTGTCGCGGCCCCCAGCGCTTCGCCGAGTGGCCAACGGTGGACGACACTCAAACCGGGTTCCGACCACGCCGTCAAACAGGCCATCGGTCAGCTAGTCGAGCTTTCCGCCAACAGATGGGAGGAGTTCTAGTCCATAGCTCTCAAGTTGCGAATTCCCAATCTTAGCTCGGCGATTCGCGCCGAAACCAACACGAGGAGGACACTGTGGCGCTCAGTTTGACGCCTGCGGAAGCCGAAACCAAGATCACCCAGGTGGACGAGGCGATGAACAACCTCAGGACGCTGGCAAGCCGAATCCTGGACAGCACCGAAACGATGACCGGCAGTTCCTGGCAGGGCGGCCGCGCGCAAACGTTCCGCGGCATCATGACCCAACACAATGACGACTTCAACTACGTCATCAACCAGCTGACCCAGGTTGCGGAGAAGGGCAAGAACGACATCCGCACACTCGTCAGCCACGACACCGACTAGAAGAAAGGCTTCGACTGTGAGCGACACCATTCGCTACGACTACGGATCCAACTACGCCTCGCTGGACGACATCCAGGGCCGCACCAACGATGCGCAAGCGCTGCGTGACGAAGTGGGCAAGGTCTTCACCGCGCTGCAGGGCGTCTATGAAGGTGAAGCCGCGGCCATGTTGCAGCAGAAGCACATCGAGATCTCGCAGATGCTGGACAGCGTGCTCAACGAGATCACGCAGACCCGCTCTGGTGGCAATCAGTCTCAGGAAGATGCCGCCGCACTCGACGCGCACCTTGCCGGCGGCTTCGCATAGATCGCGTATCGGAACTGCGGCCGGGGCGGCGCGATCCGTCTGACGGATGCTCTGGCCGCAGGTTCGGTCACTACGCTAGGCACGACGCATGATCACCGATCAGGTAGCGCCACTGCGCCACGACGTCGAGCCGTGGTTCATGAGCGGCTTCGACTTCCGATGCCTATGGGAGGCGCTCGGACTCGATCGTCTCCCGTTCCCGCTGGCTTACCGGAACCGGGGCAGAAAGTACCGTGCAGACGTAGAGTCCGACCGCCAAGCTGCACTCACGCGCCAACGTGCGGAGATGACGCAGAATCGTCTCCGAATTCTGGAGGCGCTGAGATTCCCGGCTTTCCTGGTGCAGGGATTCGGACGGATCGAGGACGACGCGGGAGGCCTGCGGATCTTCCGTCTGCTGGGCGCGATCGGCACGACCGGTTATTGCGCTGTCATCACCCAGGATCCCAGTGAGCAACTCATTTTCGGCGAGGACATTCAGATTATTGGGTGCGCGAACGTCGACTTTCCTCAGGTCGTTCTCGAGGCGCTGCCCGATTACCAGCCTGGGACCATGCCGCGCAAGGACGCCCGCCTCGAGCACGAGACGCCGGCGAAGATTTTCGGTGATTCGACAATCACGGCGTCAATCCTGCTCAGCGGATCCGCGGACTTCACACTCGACTACGAACTCCGCGACCCCAACCATCTGACGCTGATCAACGTTGCCGACGACGGCGCGTATCTGGTGAATGAGGGCACCGATACATTCCAGATCATCCCCGCGTCGATCACGAACCTGTTGGACACGTTCAAGAAAGTGGAGAACCTGCAAGCGAACGCGGCAGAACGGCGTGTGAAGGCCGCTCGCTCGGACCGAGATTACAATGGCATTCCTTAGCGCGGTGTCGACTTTCGTACCCGGCGGTGCCGATACGGACGGTCGACCGAGGCACCTTTCAAGTTCATCAGCGGGAGTGCTTTCCGTCCACGAGATGGTGGAAGCCGCTGCGCGACAGATCGATCCCTCCTTGCTCACCAAGGCCGCGAGCAGCATGGCAGCGTCGTTCCACTGCGGATCGCTGTACCAAGGCGAACACTTCTGGCCCATCCAGAACTCTCTGCAACAGTCAGTCCTCGGCTCAGAATCCGCAGGCGCTGCCACAGAGATCAAACAGTTCTGTTCCGGTGGGCTTTACGGCGTCATGCTGGCCGATGCCGTACTCGAGGCCGGTTGGACGGGCGACTATGCGATGGTCACCGGCGGCGACAGCAACTTCTTCTTCGACCGATACGCGTACGCGGCGAGCCCCATGACCGAGGGATCGTTGATGGGCGATAGCGCATTCTGCACGGTGTTGAACCGGCACGACGGTTTCGCGCGGATACTGTCTGTCGCGGCGCGTTCATACAATCCCGCTGCAGACATGATGCGCACCAGAGCAGACCGGGGAATCGACGACCCGTCATTTCCGGCGTTGGCGGACTGGATAACTAGGTTCGAGGAGTATGGTCGACGTCACCCCGGATCGGCATCCGACCATGGGCTGGCCAGCTTTCAGAGCGCCGTCGACACGGTGATCGAATGTTATCGCCGCATTGGGCTGGACCCGGGCGAGATCGATTGGTTCGCACCTTCTTTCATCGAGCCCAGCGTCGTCACGGACATGCTGGCGAAGCAATCGTTCCTAAGTCCCACGCCGGGTCTGGCGTCCTTCGCGGAGCGATTCGGGCACCTGACGGTATCGGATTTCTGCGTCAACCTCGGCTATCTCATGAACGAAAAGGTTGCCAAGGTGGGCGATTTGGTGATGCTCTTCTCTGCCGGGAACTTCGTCAATTCGGCAGCTGTCCTCATTCGTATCGAGAAAGAGGCGACCGTGGCGTTCAACGCAGGCGTAATTGTTAGTGCCAACCGTGGAAGAGGAGAACCATGACCAATCCCTGGATCGGCCTTGATGCCGACACGCAGAAGGACAAATTGTATCTCGAGCGTGGGGTGGCCAACGAGATCAAGACTACGTTCGAACCATACGAGAGCAGCTTGGAAACTCTGATCGGTGACGCGCTTGACGACACCACAGGGTACTTCGGCGGAGCATCAGCGAAGAACACGCTTGCCGGCGTTCTGGAGAACGCGTTCAACGGACGCGGCGAAATGTTGACGACGTACCTGAAGGAACAGCTGGCGCAGGCTCGGGGTTTCGTGAAGACGGCTGACGACGCCGCAGCCGCATTAGAGGCCAACGAAGGCGACTAGCCGAGTACCTCAGGGCAGGAAGTCATAGATCATGGGCAGTTTTGGGAATGACGTAGGCGCCTTGTTCGGCGGCTCGATGTACGGGTCGAAGGCGAACAACTGGTCCAACGAGGAATGGAACGCCCTGATGGGGCGGGACAAGCCCGAAAGCTACCGCGATCAGACGAATCCAGGGCACATCGATGAGTTGTCGAACGGTTCCGCGCCGGAGGATGCGGACAAATTCGACCTGAGTCGTTACGAATCGCAACTGGGCACGACCCCGGGATTGATTCCCGACCAGACCGTCCACGACGAGATCACCGGCAAGCTCACCGGCGGCAATGCTCTGAATTGGGAGGACTTCACATTCGGAGAGTTGCGCGGCGAGAAGGACTCGCTGAATCCTGGCGCGCTGCAAACGCTGTCAACGGCGTGGACGAATCACGGAAACACCCTCAAGACGAGCTCCGAGGACTTCAAGGAGTCGGTTCAGAAACTCATATCCGGGAAGTGGTCTGGCGAGAGTGCCGGTGCCGCCGAGCAAGCGTCCCACCATGTCACCGAGAACTCGATCTACGACTTCACTCCAGCGTCCGACGCGTTGTCCGACCGCCTCGCGGTGCTGAAAGCCGCGTTCGAAGACATCAGGAGCCGGTTTCCCGACGGACGCGACACGATCGAGAAGTTCGATACCTACGACAAAACTATGCTCGATCATGAGGTCCAAGAGTTCAACACGAAATTTCATTTCAGTAGCGAAGGTCATCTGCTGCTGAGCGACGGCCGGTACGTGGATGTGTCGAGCGCGATCGCCGAGCGCAACCGGATTCAACAATCGATCAACGATTACCACGAAGCCGTACAGCTCTTCCGGGATAGTTACGAACCAACCGTCGCAGCGGTGACGCAGAACTTCCCCACCCTCCCTCCCCCGCCGAACCTGAAGTTTCAGCCGGCCGGGCCACCGGGTCCCGGGCCCACCCACCCAGGTGGCGGGCCCGGGCTGGGCGGTGGAGGAGGACCAGGGCTCGGCGGTGGCGGAATGCCGAAGATCGGCGGTGGCGGGATGCCGAAGATCGGCACGCCGGACTTCAGCACAGCCGGTTTCGAACCTCCTGAGATATCCGGCCTGGACACGGACGGCATCGGGACCACCGACCCATCGAAACTGCCGGGCATCAGCGATCCGCAGGCGTCGCTGCCGTCCACCATCGGATCGACGCCCGCGAAAGGCCTTGGTTCCGCGGTCGATGCAGCGTCGCAAGGACTCAATTCCGCTCTGGGGCAGGCGACCAAGGCGGCGCAGAGCGCAGCGGGCGCAGGTCAGAAGCCGTTCGCACCGTCCCTGCGTGAGGGTGCGCTCGGACTCGGTAAGCCGGGGGACGCCAAAGGCGTGGGTGGCGGCGCGGGTAAGGGCGTGGGTGGTGGTGGCGCCGCCGGTGGCGGCCTCGGCGTGAACGAGCCGTCCGCCCGGCTCTCCTCCCAGCCGACCATGGCCACCGGCGCGCGGGGCGCGGTGCCTGCGGCCAGTTCGGCTATGGGCGGCGGCGTGGGTGCACCAGGCATGGGTGGGGCACCGGCAGGGGGTGGCCAGCGCGGAGCCGACGGAAAAGAGCACAAGACGAACAAGGTGCTCAAGTCACGGAAGAACGGATCTGAAATCACTGGCGAAACCGGCGCCGTGGTACCGGTTCTCGGTGCAGATCCGACGCCACCACCCGAGGAAAACCAGCCGGCGCCCACTCGGCGTCGAATCCCGGGGCGGGGTAATTCGTGGCAGCCGGACTCCGCGACGCCTGGCGGGCCGTCGCAATCGACGCAGCCGCAATACCCTGCCCCGGCCACGTCCGACCAGTGATTGAACCTTAGGTCCAGGTCGAGTCCTGCTGCTCGAGAGCGTCGGCGACGACCCGCAAACCCTCCGCGTAGTAGTCGAGCAACTCAGTCTTCGCGTCGATCGAACCGTCGACCCAATCAGATTGCGAGCGGTAGCCCTGTGCGCCGTCTGCGAATCTGTTACCAATCTTGTCGTTGCCCCAAGCCTCGCCTTCACCGCTGAGCATATCTTTGAGTGCCGAATGCGTTTCGTGCATCAAGCCGCTGACATACGCGAGGTAGGTCGAGGTCGCGCGCAGTTCGCCAGGGGTCACACCCAGTGGCTCCGTCAAGGCGAACTCCTTACGGTGGGGTAATGATCGGGGTCGGTGCCGTTGTGGTCGGCAGCCGCGTTCGGCCTCAACAGACTGCGGATGTCGGGTGCGCCGTCGACGATGTCAGCCAGTGAGGGGAACTGCGCACGCCGCTCCGATAGGGGCGCAAGCATTTCCGCCGATCGATGCGCCACGTCGGCCGCGGCCGCCTGAGCTGCCTCGGCGATGAATCCGCCGAGATCAGCCAAATCGTGTTCGTCGAAATAGGATTCGTCGACATTCGCCTCGAACACGACGCCTCGAGCATCGACCGCCACGACGACGGTTCCCTCTGCTGAGGCGGCAGTCGCGGACAACGCGGCGCGTCTGCGCTCAACCACGGCGAGTTCAGCCAGGTGTTCCTGCATGAGGGCGAGCGCCTCGGTCAAGTCGTGTCGCGCAGTCTCGTTGTCCACTACTCGGGCTCCGCGGAACCGTTGTCGGCGTCCGTGCGACCGGCATTGCGGGCCGTGGCCCTCCCGCGCACCGCGCCGGTCGCGGCTGTCGGCGCTGAACCGAGCACGGCGACCAGATCGACAGGTTGACCGGTGGCGAGCGCACCGACGATCTTCTTGGCCATGCCCGCGCCGTATCCGACTGCGGCACCCTTCAGCGTCGAGTCACCCAGCACCCGCCTGCCGACATCGC
This sequence comes from Mycobacterium deserti, assembly GCF_025345615.1. Taxonomy (GTDB): domain Bacteria; phylum Actinomycetota; class Actinomycetes; order Mycobacteriales; family Mycobacteriaceae; genus Mycobacterium; species Mycobacterium deserti. Next base: position 707,832 of record NZ_JAODWD010000003.1, on the reverse strand, counting down.
TCGCCGCCCCCTGAGCAGCTCCGCCTGCCGCGTTCGCTGCTGCGACGACACCGACTTTCTGCCAGTCATAGCCCTTTTGGTGACCGTTGGACTGCTGAATGCCTTGGATGGCCAGTTCTTGTCCCACCGCCTCGGCTGACTCCACTCCGGCCTTCTTCACGATTCTGTGGACCATCGTCCTACGCATCGTGTTGCCCAGATCGGTCATGATTTGCTTGAGCAGCAACGACACGATCTGACGGATTGCGGCCGACGTGGCGCCTTCGATGACAGGTATGGCCGCAGCAGACGCACCGGCGGTCACGGATGTCTGAGCCAGCGCCCACGAAATCTCGAACGCCGCGATCGCAAGCGAGGTCAGAATCTGCAGCTTCGTGTATTCGATGCTCCTGCCGGTACTTTGCGCGAGGTCACCGAGGGCCGCCATCGCTTCGGCGAGTTTGTCGACCGACGCGTCCCCGTCGAAGAGCAACGCGAACTGATCATCAGCGGCGCCGGCCGTCACGCCCTGAAGGACTGAACTCGTCTTCTCCCGCATTCGATTCAGTGACGGAATCAGGACCGCCATTTGATCAGCGCTGCTATGCCACTGGTCGCCGATGCGAAACATGGCGTCTTCGTCGCCCTCGGGCCATTCCGACCCGACCAGATAGGACACCCACTGAAGAGAGCCCGGGATCTGGATCGTCACGGGCAGACTCCGGATATCTGCCAGTCAAAACCTAAATGCGACACGACAATTCACGCTATGACGTTCGACATCAGCGGGCTACTCGGCACGGCCCTATTCACCGAATGTTCGGCTACCGGATAGCTCGCGTTCGCTCAGTTCGATCTGATCAAACGTTGTCTCGCATGCGCCTGAACGTCAGTAGCTCAGCACTCCCGCGAGGCTGAGCTGGTTGACCGCCGCAGCGACATCGGCATCGGGCCGGTCAGCGAAGATGGCCGCGACATCACCGGACGTGGCGCTGCGTGCCACTGCCGCCGCCAACAACGTTTCGCAGGCGTCTTCAGATCCGGGGCCGGTCTGACCGATCATCGCCTGAACGGTCTCCTCCGGCGCCCGGATGGCGGGGATTGCGGCCTCCAGTTCACCCGACGTGTCGACAGCACCCCGGAACCACTGACCGTCAACCCACCAATAGCAGAACGTCAACAGGCCGTTGCGATTGCGGGTGTTCAGAGCGCTGTCGTTGACCCAGGCGGGCGCCCCTGCATAGAGATCCGGCAGCGGTTGCCCACCGTTGTACGCGGCGTCGAGCAGCTCTGAATCCCACCTGCCGCCGGACAGCACCGCTCGGTGGCCGGGGAGAACGAACAGGGTCGACCCGCTGCGACGGTCGCTCTCGTACCAGAAGTAGCCGGGGTAAACGCGAGGCCCCCAGCCTGATTCGACGCCGGTGTAGGCGGCCGACACCGCGGCCCACCGGGCAATCAGGTCCTCCAGTGGGGGGATGTCGGCAGTCGTGATCGCGCGGCGTCCGGCGGCATCTGCCGATGCCGCATTGGCGGCCTGGCGCGGATCGCGGCCCTGCGCGGCGGGGCCAGCGACATATCCGGCGAGCCACACCGGCACACGTTCGCGTGGATAGGTTTCCAGGTCGTTGCGATAGTGCTCAGGGGCGACCAGCTGGTCGTCGGGGAAGGGTTCGTCGCCGTAGTCGTACTCGACGGCCGTCTCGCCGCTGTTGTTCACAGTCAGCAGGAGCCGCCACCACGGCCCTGCCGGCATTCGTGCCGCGATCTCACGTTGCTGGCTGACCAGGGCGGCTACCGACTGCGGCACAGGCACCAAGCCCGTTCGGTCCTTGGACCAGAACTGTAGCTGGGCGATCTGCGAGGAAACGGTGAACGCGAACACCGCCGAGAATTCGTCCCACTCCTGCGGGCCAAGCAGGGCCAGTTGCTGCACGATCGGATCGATCAGCTGCGACGCCTCGTCTGCCGTTGCGGCTGCCTCGCCACCGCCTTTCGCGTCCCCGTTCGCGGCCGGCTTGTCGTCGACGATCGTGAAACCTGCGATTGCAGGCGGGCCTTCGGCCGCGGCTTGGTTGAACTGACGCTCGAACTCGGCCATGAACTCCGCCGCCTCGTCGGCCTCAGGCTTTGATGTGCGGGCGGCGCTGGGCGCCTGGGTGGCGTGCTCGGCGGCCGCGAAGCGGGCCTGGGCCTGCAGCGGGGGCACCGACGACGACACCTCTTCGATGCGGCCGGAATCGCCGACCAAGAACACCGACCGGCCGACCGGCATGTTGAGAAACGCCATCGGATCGCTTTCGTCGACGTCCACCGGCGCGTACACACTCCAGCCGGCCTCGAAGCGATCGGCCGCCAAACCCTCCGTTGGGTAGTCCAGGCGGCGGGACCGGATCCAGTCCGACACCAAGGAGATCGCCTGCGTCGCTTCCATTGCGTTGTCCTCCCGTGCGTTCGTCATACCCTACGACCGTCGCTGTTCTGCTTCGATCTGATCGGCAAGCGCTGATCGCTCCGCCTGCTGCCTGGCCAGCAACTGCGCGCTGTACGCGGTCCACTCGGCCTCTTGCTCTGGTGTCAGCGTTGCTTCGTCGACATCGGGTTCCACCCCAGGGTGGGTCTGCAGGAACTGTTCGAACAGCAAACCCATCTGGATGCTGTGCACCCGGTTGAGCTCCACTCGCCGTGGATCCATCACTGTTCCTCGCAAAGCGCCAGCTGGTCATACACCACCAAGGCGACCCGCGAGGGGTCGTCCGGTGGATGGACGCGCAGCGTGTGGTGCGGATTCGGCGCATCATCGAGGATGACCACCGTTTTGATCCCTTCCGGTAGGTCGGCAGGCCAATCGATTTCGTCGGTGGGTTCCTCGACGAGCACCCGGGCCAGCTTTCCTCGGAGGCCCGACTGGGCATAGCCCAATGGCGTGAGGCCTTGGTTGTCGCTCATAAGGTGAATTCTCCCGCGTCAGTCCCCATCATTCGCCCCTCGCATGGGCGGCAATGGGGGTGGGTTCTCTGGGTCGATGCCGAGTGCTTCGTTCACGCTCGAGCGGCTACGCATAGAACTGGCGACAATCGCTTCGAAAATCGCGTCACCGGTGAGTCCCTTCTTGGTGCGCTGCCTATCTACCAGGGCCTCGAACGTCGGGTTGGGTTCGTTCGCATTCAGATATTCGGCGAGTTCACGGTTCTCCATGAGTGCGCGTGTCCAGCTCCGAAGTGCGGCACGCATGCCATACATGGTTCTGGCTCTCTCCTCGGCTCCTGCGCCGTCCCTGAGGAGCTGCGCGTGGACCTCACCCATCCTCAGTTCGAATGTCGTGTAGACCGTGCGAGTTTCGTCGTCGGAAAGGGTGCCCTTGGCGTAATGACTGTGGCTCGCGCTGTAGATGATGGCTTCGTATACCGCGTCGCCTGCCAGTCCTTTCGCCTCATAGTGGCTGACCAGCTCCTCGAAGGTGGGATTGCCCTCGTATGCCGTGAGGAACTCGGCGACGACCCGATTGCTCATGAGGTCCCGTGTCCAGGCGCGGAGCGAGTTTCGCAGCTCCGACAGGATCCGAGCGCGTTGTTCGGCGCTGAGGCCGTCGCGAGTGAGGCGCCCGTTGTAGTCGCGCATCCGCAACTCGAATTCGGTGTACAGCGCGGTGGTTTCGATATCCGACAGGGTCCCCGGTGCATGGTGGCCGTGCGTAGCGGTGGCGATGACGGCTTCGTACACCGCGTCACCGACCAGTCCCCTGGCCTCATTGTGGGCGATCAGCTCCTCGAAGGTGGGATTACTTTCGTACGTCGCGAGGAACTCGGCAACACTCCGGTTGCTCATCAGATCCCGAGTCCAAGCGCGCAGCTCGTCTCGCAGCCCGGACAACAACCGGGCGCGTTCTTCGATTCCGATGCCCTCGCTAATGAGCCGCTCGTTCAGTTCCTGCATCCTGCGTTCGCCATCGATGTATGCGGCGCGGGCCTCGGCATCGGACAGCGTCCCCGGCGAATGGTGCGGCAGTCCAAGCGGATCGGGGCCGCCCCGCACAAAGCCGATCTCGTCGGCGGCAGCATAAGGGTCAGTGCCCACGTCCAGACCCATGACCGCGGTGCCGTCGGAGTTCAGGACGCCGACGGCGGTGCGTTGCACGGCGCCCTCGCCCCAGTACGGAGGCCACCGCGACGGCGCACCGGTAAACGCGTCCCTGAGCTGAACGCGGCCATTCTCATAGACCGCCAGGTAGGCGTGCCCGCCGTGGCCCGCACCCGAAACCCAGGACGAGACCAAGAGCGCCGCAGGGCCCCGCTCCCCCGGCCGCGTCGGCTTGAGCTGAGAGAGCAGCCTTTCCACCTCGGTGTACGTCATGAAATCGGCGCGAGACTTGATGGCTTCGAACAGTGCCCGGGCCGGAATTCCGCGTTCCGAAGCGGTCACGTTCAGTGGATACGGCACACCGAACATGGCGGACAGCTCGGCGATCGCCCACGGGCCGCAGTTTTGTCCCGCGGTGAGCATGTCGGAATTCCACAGCGTCTTGACGGTGCTGACCCCTGTGCCGTCGTGGTCAAGGCCCGTGCCTTCCAGCAGCCGGCGGCCGAGGTGGGGCTCGCCGTCCGTTTCGAGGCTCGCCAGCGCGACGGGGGAACGAAGCCGGTCACCTCCGGCGTCCAACTCCTGCAGGACCTCCTCCAGCACGATCTTGGTGTCGTCGGCAACTTCGGGCAGTAGCAGGTTTGCCGACCTCGTGAGATTGGCGATGGTGTCCTGCAACCTCTTCGGATCGCTGTCCCATGTTTCGCTGAGGTCGATCGCGGCCCACGTGGTCTGTCCGTGAGTCGTCGACACGATCCGATCGATGCCGGACGCGATGAAACTGGGCACCAGTTCGGCGATCAGTCGTTGTGATGCGGCTGCGCCGTCGGCGAGTCCGGCTGTGATGTGCAATTCATGTAGGACGGTGAGATTGCCCGCGTCATCGCGCTCGAACGTGAACGCGACAGCACCGATCTCAGCGCCGTCACTGACAAGGTCGCCCTCGAGTACGACGCGTCCCGAACTGTTGACGTAACCTTCGAACTCGACGCCGTACGTCCCGTACAGCCCGGTGAGATCCTCGCCGAGCTGGGCGGCCGCGGCCGGCGACGCGTTGTCGACGACATCGCCCAGCGGTTGTGCGTAGCGGGCGTCCACCTGGCGGGTACTCGGAAGTGCCATTCGGTACTCGGCCTGCTCTGACAGGAACTCCTGGTCGGCGTCGGAGGTCGGTGCGGAAGCCCCTATCGCATCGGTCGGAGGCCGGTACTTGACTCCCCACCAGTTGGTCTCAGCCAGCAACCTCTCACCGACGTCGAAGCTGTTGAGGTATGCGGGCGTAGGCAGATCCGGGTGGGTCGGGTTCAGCGTTTTCACCACGGACCTGAGCACCGCTCTGACCTCGTCGCCGACCTCGCGCCCCAACGCGCGGGCGTTCTCCGTCATATTGGCAAGAGATTCATCGAGTTTGGCGGGATCGGGGTCCCAGGTGAAGCCGCGTGCGACGGCAGCGCGACCGGTGCCGTCCACCTCCTCTGCCACGTGATGAACGCCGTGCCGCCAGTAGTAGGGCTCGAGTGCCGAATCGATCTCCCTGGCCACGTCCTCGACTGCGACATCGTCGGAATAGATTGCCAGAGCATCGTTTTCGACGATAAGGCGATCCTGGTCGTCACGATAGAAGGTTCTGCCGATACCCCCGACGATGTCGTCGCCGCGCAGGATGTCACCCACGAGGAAGACCGATATTCTGTCGGAATCCTGAGTAGGCGAGACGACGAACTCGACGCGGTAGTCGCCGTAGACGCCAGATAGATCCGCGGCCAGCTGGGCGGCCGCCACCGGTGACGAGCTGTCAACCACGACGTCTAGAGGATCGGCGTAGTTCGGCTCAACTCGGCGGGTGGTGGAGTCGTCGGAACGGTAATCCTCCTGCCGACTCGCGAACTTCGGGCCGAACCTGACGTCCCCGACGACAGGGACGCCCGCGTCGGCTGGTGCGGGATCGAATCGCGCCCCACCTTTTTCAGGCCGGCCCTCGGCCTGCGCGTCGGGGGGTAGCCAGTCGGACCGATCTGCCCGCAGGTCGGTGACGGTGTGTAACAGTGTTTCCGACACCATCTCTTCGTCGTAACGATCGTAGATCCCGGTGCCCTCCAGCAGCTGACGACCGAGGTCGGGTTCGTCAGGTGTGGATAGGGCGGCCAGTTCTATAGGCGTCGCAATGTCTGTGCCATCGGGATCCAACCGTGCGACGACCTCGTCGAGTACCCCGCGCGTCGCGTCGCTGGCAAGCGCCCACAGCTCATCGGCCGACCGCTTCACTTCGTTGAGCGACTGCGCCAGCAGATCCGGATCGGGATTCCATGTCTCACCGCGAGCGGCCGCGCCATACGCGCCCACCCCCGACACGGTCGAGTCGACCCGCGCCACACCCGAGCGCAACAGGTACGGCTCGATCTCCCGGGCTACTGCGTCGGTGAGCTCCCTGATTGGAACGTCGCCTTCGATGAACAGTTGATGCTCGACGGTGAGCCCACCCAGCGTTTCGGGTTTCACCCCCCAGTGGATGGTGCCCACCCTCTCGCCTTCGAACACCACGTCCCCGTAGATGCTTGGGCCGAACAGCGGGATACCACTGGCGATCGCATCCATTTGGTCTTCGACGGGACCGGAATCGAAATGTTCCTGCGTCATGTCGATGCGGCACGGCCCGTATACCCCGGACAGATCCGCAGCCAGCTGGTCGGGGCCGGCAGGGTTGACACTGACGCCGGCCAGTACCTCGCCCAGCGGCTGGGCGTAGCGGGCTTCGACGTGCCGCGTCGCGGGATCCTGTCTGCGGTAGTCCGCTTGGCGACGCGAGAAACTCGAATCATCAACGGGGCCTCTGACATCGCCGATGGTGTCGGCGGCGGCCAATTGCAGCGGCACGTCATGCAGCGGGCGTTCGGCGTCGCCGTTGCGTTGGAGGTAGCCGACCGCGGTGCGGGCGACGGTGGCTGGGTGCCACGGTGGTGGCCACGGCGACCGCTGCCTGGTGTGCGGGTCGTAGAGATAGATCTGGTTGTCGTCATTCAGCGCGAGGTAGGCGTGGCCGGACTGGCGCCCTGCCGCCCACCGTGACGCCAGGACGGCCGACGACCCGTGCCCGAGTCGCAGTAGCGTTGCCTCCACGTCGTCATAAGTTTGGAATTGGGAGCCAGATTCGACGGCCTCGAACACCGCCCAGGCCGGCACTCCCATTTTCGGGCGCGGCACCGGGACGCGGAATGTGCGTTCGTGCCTGGCCGAGAGCACGTCGGCGATGACCTGTGCGCAGTTCGCGTCGGGGTCGGATCCTATGCCGAGCGTGCGCTTCAGCCAGGCACCAAACCGACTGCCCGAATCGGCTTCTGGATCCGCGGCGCTCGGCATATATCGGACGTAATTGATGCCGTGGGTCGCCCGCTTTCCGACGCCCTCAAGTAGTTTGCGGCCCAGCTCGGGTTCGCTGGCGGTGCGGAGAGTCGCGATGTCGATGGGCTCGGGGAGTCGAGGATTGTTGGGATCCAGCGTCTTCGCGAGCTTGGCAAGCTCCGCTTGAGCATCGGCGTCGACATGGCGAGAAAGCTCAGCGGCTGAGGAGATGATGCTTTCTAGTGACTCGCGCAGTTTGGAGGCGGCCGGATTCCAGGTGAAGCCCTGGCGGGCCCATGCGTAGCCGCCCTTATCATGGGTCCGCAGTTCGATACGATCGACACCGGAATGCAGGTAGAAGCGCTCGAGTTCGGACGTGAACGACCTAGAGAACCCCTGACCCCGTAGGCGCTTGAACTCTTCCTTGATCACCAGCCCGGTGTGGCTGGCGACCAGCTTGCCGTCGTCGTCGAGGTCGAAGACCCGCTGGGTGACCCCGATTTCGGTGTCACCGTCGAAGATCTTGCCGGTGAGCATGACCTCTTTGCCGAACCGATTGGCCTCGAACTCAATTCGGTAGCGCCCGTAGTAGCCCGACAGATCTCTTGCCAGTTGATTCGCCCTGGCTGTGTCGTCAACTAAGTTGACGACGTCGCGGAGATCATCGGCGTAGCGGGTGTCCACCCGGCGGGTAGCCGGATCCTTGGCCCGGTATTCCTGCTGCTTGCGAACGAAGTCGGGATCGCTTCGAGCTCCTCGAACAAAGCCGATCTCGTCTGCGGCGTCCAACTGCAGAGGAACGTCGTCGTCGGTGCGCCCTACCGGGCGGCCATCGGAATCGAGGTAGCCGACGACCGTGCGGCTGACCGCATCCTGACCCCAGTGCGGCGGCCAGCCTGAGCGAGCCCGTGGACTGTGGCGGTCGATAAGGAAGATTTCGTTGCCGTCATTGATCGCCAGATACGCGTGGCCGCCACCGCGGCCACCGCGCCACCGCGACGTCAGCACAGCAGCCGAACCAGGACCGAGCTCGATCAGGCGCTTCCGGACGTCCTCGTAGGTCGCGAAGTCGACGTCGGTCCTGGCCGCTTCGAAAAGCGCACGCGCGAGCATGCCTCTGCGTGACGGCTTCGATGAAAGTTCGAACGGTCGCCCGTATCGGTCAGCAAGGTCTCCTGCGACCAATTCCGCGCAGTTGTGCCCGCGCAGCCACACCGGGTTTCCGATCCGGTGCGCGGTCCGATCGCCCGCCAGTTCCACGGTGCGAAGCAACCCGCGCCGTTTACCGGTGCTGCGATGCGGTTCGTGCTCGAGGTCCTGGTGTCGGCCTGCGCCGATTCTTCCGAGGTTGGCCAGCGCTTCGCCGCCGAGATAGTAGGTGTGGTGCGTCCCGAGGATCAGTGGGCGGTTCAATTCCGGTGCCGCCTCGGCGGTAACGCGAACGGCTCCAAACGAATCCATTGCGGGATCGATGCCGAGACCGATGCCGAGGATTCGCCCTGCCGAGCTCGGCGTCCTGCCACCCAGTGCGGTGATCATGTCGCGAGAGGAGGACAGCACGAAAACGTTGTCGGCCCCGATCCCGAAGTCGCTGGCGTGCTTCTGTGGGCCCGCGCCGGGCGAACCGACCAGCGACACTGTGCGGACATCGTTGCTCAATCGCCCGTCGCGGCTGGCGAATCCAGTGGTCGTCGAGCCATAGGAGTACCCGAAGACGTCGTTGTCCTTGAAGTGGCTGTCGCCCCCGTTGTTGGCGTCGCGGCCGGCGTTGAACGTGCTGATGGCGTGAAAAAGGCGGTCGCCGCCGAGACGGGCGAACTTCGTGCCCATCGCCCGCCAGAGCTTCGACCCGCTCGGGGTGTCGTAACCGAACCACGCGATAGAGGCCACTGTCTGCGCTGATGTCTCGGGGGAGGCGGCGTTCGCTTCCCGAACCGACACCGCATGGTTCAGCGCAGAGGTGGTGTAGAAGCCGAACAGCGAATCCAGCGTGGTCTGCACACCGGGCACATGCCAGGACACCTTGTCCGCGATATACGCGTCGTCGCCGAAGGCCACCAAAGCGCTGCCGTCGCCACCGAACTCCGACGGATCAAACGCCAGCAGGACTGGACCCTCGACTCCGGCTCGATTGGCGTCCCGTGCCGCCTTGGCCAGCGCATCTTCGAGCCGGTTCAGCTTCTTGACCGAAGCGCGTTCGGCCCTGGTCGTCCGCTCGAACCTGTCCTGCCTTGACTGTATTTCGTCGGCGCGTTCGCGAAGTTCCCTCAACGTCTGGCGGTTCGCGGTATCTCGGTCGGACGGCGGGATACCTTCGGAATTGCCGATGTCCAGCGAATAGGTCTCGAAAAGGGCCTGTTTCTCGCGATCGGTCAACCCATCCCACCAGCGGGCGTTGTTACGCGCCCGCGCCGATGCCTCCTGCACGGAGGCGGCCTGGGTGTTGCGCAACTCCTCGGCCCGCACTGGCGGCACCCGCTTGGCCAGCGCCCTATCGGCCACCGTCTTGTCGTCGCCGTCCGTGTCGCCCGAGGGCTCGGTCTCGGTCTTGATATCCGGCTCGGTCTCGGCGTCATCTTCCGCGATCTCCTCGCCCGCAGCAACTTTCGTCAGTTCGTCTTCGATGTCGACCGGTGCGGGTTCGGTATCATCGATGTTGTCCAGCTCGTCTAGTTCACCGGCGAGACGTTGCGCCTCCACGGCGTCGAAAGCACCCCAGCGCGGGTTGAACCGTTGTCGCGTATCCCGGTCGGCCGAATAGGCGTGACCGGTGTTTCCGTCGAGGCGCAGCGGCCGGCCGGCCGCCGGTTCGATTGTGCGCGCCGGGCGTCCTGGCCGCTGTTCTGCGGTGCGATGCGCTTCGCGGTGCACCCGTTGTTCCTCGCCGGCGGCGATGCGGCCGAAGTTGGCCGCGGATTCGGTCCGGATGGCGGGATTTGTCGCCGTGTCGACGTAGGCGAAGTAATCCCGGTGGGTCGCATAGCTTTCCCAGGAATTCATCGTGGCGGGGAACTCCGATGTCACGCGGACTGCGCCGAAGGCATCCATCGCAGGATCGATCCCCAGGCCACGCCCGAGTATTCGGCCGGCCTGATCGGCATGCCTGCCGCCGAGCGCGGTGACGAAGTCCCACGACGACGACGCGACAAAGACCATGTGGGCGCCGATCCCGAAATCACGAGCATGCCGCATGGGTCCCGCCCCTGGCGAGCCGATCAGGGTGACCGTGCGGACATGATTCGCGAGCCGCCGCTCCTGCCCAGCGAAGCTGGTGGTCGTCGACCCGTAGGAGTGCCCGAAAATGTTGTTGTTGGAGAAGTGACTTCCGTCGCCGGCCCATACGTCGCGAGCGGCATTGAACGCACGGATGTCGGAGTAGAGGATGTCGCCGCCCTCGCGCGCCAGCTTGGTCCCGGTTGCCCGCCACTCGTGCGAATCATTCGGCGCGTCATAGCCGATCCACAACATCGACGCCGCCGAGAAGTCCTTGCCCTTTCCTGCCGCGTCGGCCTCACGCAACGTGGACTGCAGGTGGGCGAGTGCGCCACGCAGGTAGAAGCCGTTGACGCTGTCGATGGTGCTCCTGATCCCGGGCACCAACCACGAAACCGAGTCAGCCTCTCGCGGATCTCCGAAGCTGATCACCGCACGACCGTCGTAGCCGAACTCGAGGGGATCAAACGCCAAGAGGAGCGGGGGTTTGCGCCCGGCCTGTGCGGCGGCCACCTCCACGTTGCGCAATCCCGTGTCGATCTTGTTCAGCCGCAGGAGCAGATCGATTTCGCCATCGGTGGGGACCTCACCGACGTTCACCTTGGCTTGCACCTCGGCCGCTCGCACCCGATACCGTTGCAACATACGCCGGTTCGCGGCGTCACGGTCTTCGCCGAAAATTCCCTCTGAGTTGCCGATCTGCTTCGGGTACGCTCTGACCAACTCGTTGCGCTGGTCAGAGTTCAGTGCCGCCCACCATGCCGCGTTGGCTCGCGCCCGCGCCTCCGCCAGATCCGCTGGTGGAATACCAAGCTTGCCCCCAACCAGCTGCGGGTCGTTCTCGATCAGGGTCTGGCGTTGCTGCGGTGTCAGTCCGTCCCACCACCGGGCGTTCGCCCTCGCTTCCTCGGTGCGCACCTTTCTGCGGCTCACCGGATTCGTCAGCTCGTCGGCGGAGGTCACCCCGCGCAGCGCCAAAGCATCCGTGACCGCACCGGTGTTGACCAAGGGTGATGGGCCGGTCGAAACCGACGGCTGGTCAGGTGCGGCTTGCGGGTTCTCGGCCGCCTCCATCGCGTCTAGCTCACCCTCGAGCCGCTCAGCCTCGGTCGCGGCCGCCGACCGCCACCGTGGATTGACGCGGATCCGGACGTGTCGGTTCGCCGAATGCGCGGGACCTGCACCGCCGTCCAGGCGCAGTTGCCGACTGGCAGCGGGTTCTACGGTGCGCCAACCTAATTGGTACCAGCGACGGTCAGCGACCGTGCGGTGCATCTCGCGGTGCACTTGGTCGCCGTGCCCTGATGCGATGCGTCCGAAATTCGCCGATGACTCGGTGCGAATGGGCGGTCCGGAGGTCGAGCCCACCACGCTGTAGTAGGACCTGTGCGTCGCCGCGGTTTCGGTGGTGTTCATCGCCGCCGGGAACTCACTGGTGATTCGCACGGCGCCAAAGGAATCCATCGCCGGATCGATTCCACGGCCGCGCCCAAGAATCCGGCCGGTCTGTTCGGGCGTTCTGCCGCCCAGCGCGGTGATGGGATCCGTCGACGACGATGCCACATAGACGTTTTCGGCGCCAATCCCGAAGTCGCTGGCGTGCTTCAGCGGGCCTGCACCGGGCGAGCCCAGAAGTGTCGCCGCGCGAATGTGGTCGGCGAGCCGCCCATCGCGCCCGGCGAAGCTGACAGTCGTGGAACCGTAGGAATGCCCGAAGACGAAGTTTCCGGAGAAGTGGCTACCGTCGCCCGCCCACACGTCGCGGGCCGCGTTAGACGAGCAGATGTCGGCGTGCAGGATGTCGCCGCCGTCGCGTGCGAATTTGTCTCCGAGGACACGCCATTCGTGTGAGTCGTTGGGTGAGTCGTAGCCGATCCACAGCATCGACGCCGCCGTGAGACTCTCTCCCCTCTCGGCCGCCTCCCGCTGCGTGGACTGCAGATGTTGGAGTGCGCCCGGCAGGTAGAAGTAGGCTGGATCGTGGAAGTGACCGAGGTCGTCGATGGTGGTTCTGATCCCGGGGACAAGCCACGACACGGAGTCGGCCACGTCCGGGTCGCCGAAGCTGACCACCGCACGACCGTCGCGGTCGAATTCGAGCGGGTCGAACGCCACCAACAGGGGCGGGTCCACCCCCGCTCGTTCGGTGGCCAATCCCGCTTCCCGCAGTCCCGTGTCGATCCTGTTGACGCGCAACAGCAAATTCAGTTCTTCGTCGCTGGGGCGTTCACCGGCGTCCAGCTTGGCCTGTTTCCCTGCCGCGAACTTCTTATAGCGCTCCAGCATGCGCCGGTTCGCCGTGTCCCGATCAGTCGCGTAGATGCCGAGCGAGTTGCCGATTTCACGCGGGTGTGCGTTGATCAACTCGGTGCGTTCAGTAGGCGACAAGCCTTGCCACCAATGCGCATTGGCCCGTGCCCGCGCCACCCCGAGATCCGCAGGCGGAATCCCGACCATGCGGGCGATCCGCTGCGGGTCGTTCATGGTCAGCGCCTGCCGCTGTTCGGGCGTCAGTTTCTTCCACTGCCTGGCGTTCGCCCTTGCCTGCGGGGTGCGCACCTTATTGCGGCTGACAGGGTTCATCAACTCCTCAGCGGAGTCCACCCCCCGCTGAGCCAACGCATCGGCCACCACCTCGGCCGGTGCCCGATTGTCGGTCTGGTCGCCGCTGTCGCCGCTGTCGCCGCTGTCGTCGATCTGGGCGGGTTCGACCGTTTCGATCGGCTCTGCACGCCACCGCGGGTTCCATACCCTGCGCGTTTCGCGGTCCCCTTGCTGTGCGTCCGTGTCGCCATCGAGGTTGAGTGCACGTCCGGACGCGGGTTCGATTGTGCGCCAGCCAAGTTGGTGCCACGGCCGCTGGTCGACGGTGCGATGCTCCTCGAACTCGACCTCCTTCGGGAGGCCGGCGGCGATCCGGCCGAAGTTGGCAAGCGACTCGCTGCGCACGCCATCGGTGCCGTCGACGAATCTGTAGTACGCGTTGTGGGTACCAAGGTTGCGCGCACGGTCCATCTCCGCTGAGAACTCCGCCGTGATGCGTTGTGCACCGAAAGACGCCATCGCGGGATCGACGCCAAGCCCCATGCCGAATATCCGGCCGAACCGCCCGGGTCTTCGGCCGCCGAGCGCAGAGAACGGATCCCGCGATGACGTGGCGACAAAAACGTTTTCGGCACCGATGCCGAATTCGTCGGCGTGCTGCATCCGGCCGGCGCCGGCTGAGCCGATGAGTGTGACAGTGCGGATATCCGTGGCCAGCCGTCCGCGTTCCCCTGCGTAGCTCGCGGTGGTAGATCCGTACGCGTGCGCGAAGATGTGGTTGTTTTGGAAACGAGTGCCATCAGTCGCACGGACGTCGCGGGCCGCGTTGAACGCTTTGATGTCGCTGTAGAGGATCGCGGCCCCCTCGCGTGCGAGCTTGTGCCCGGCAGCACGCCAACTTTTCGCTCCGCTTGGCGTGTCATAGCCGATCCACGCGATCGATGCGGCCTTCAGATTTGAGTTCTCGTGACGAACGGACTGCAGTTGATTGAGCGCATCGCCCATGCAGGCGCCGATCTGATCGATCGTGACGCCCTGGCCTGGCACATGCCAGGACACCGACTCCGCCAGATACGGGTCCGGGTTCGTCGGGTCGGACCCGAATGCGACCACTGCCCGTCCGTCGCCCCCGAAGGCCATCGCATCGAACGCCAAGAGCAGCGGCCCACCGACGCCGGCCTGCTTGGCCTCGTCGGCTGCTCTGGCGAGCGCCTTGTCGACCCGGTCAAGACGCGCGAGTTCGTTGCGCTGCATCCTGGTGAGCCGCATGCCGCGATCGCGCAACTCCTGCAATCGGGCACGGTCCTGCTCCAACGAAAGCGTGTTGGCGGCGTGCCGGGCCGCGGCGGGAATGCCTTCAGCGTTTCCGATGTGGTCGGGAATAGTCTCGATCAGCGCACGTTGCTCAGCGCCCGTCAGCGCGTCCCACCATGCGGCGTTGTCTCGCGCCCTTTCGGAGGCCAACTCCATCAGGCCCGACGGGTTTCGCAATTCGCCGGCCTGCTCCAGTGTCAGACCACGGCGCTCTAGTGCTGCCTGCGCCACCATCCTCTGCGGTACCGTGCCCTGCCACTCGTCGCCAGGGCTGGAGTTGCTGTCGAGCGCACCGTTGCCGTCCAGCGGCGGCCCCGCAACCTCGCCGATTGCAGCGGCAGGCACAAGTTGGCGGACGCCCCGCAGCGGCTGGACCGCTTGGCCGTCGGCATGGAAGTACCCGACTGCCGTTCGTAGAACGTCTCCTTCGTCCCAATTCAGGGGTAGTTCGCTAGAGATATCTTCAAATCGGACGGTGTCGCCGTCTCTGATCGCGAGATACGCGTGCCCGCCGCGCGTTGGCCCACCCGCCCAGGCCGATGTCAAGACGGCGAAAGCGCCGTCCTCCATTCTCCGCAGGACTCGTCTGACTTCCGCGTAGTCGGCGAACACAGAGCCTGACCCGAGGGCCTGGAAGAGCGCAATGGCGGGCCGGCCTTGCGGAGACGGGGCGCCCGCGAGACTGATCGGCCTGCGCAACTTGTCGGACAGCCATGCGGCGAGCTTGTCCAGACAGTCGACAGGTTCGGAACCGTCCTGTCTGTCGTTCAGGGCGTCGACCGGCTGCGAAGGATCCCCAGCGTCATCCTGCTGTGCACCCCGTTTCGCCCGAGCAGGGGTGATATCGAAGACTCTCGCGGCGGGGGTTGCGGTGACTTCGAATGCGGACGCGGTTGCCTTCGGCGTCTGCGGGACATGCTGTTGGCCAGTGGGTTTCGGGCTCGTGGAGGCAGGTGTGGACGCGGCTGTCGTGGGCGAGGAAGGCGTAGCCGGTGTGGACGATGGCGCCGGTGTGGACGATGGCGGCGATGCGGATGATGGCGTCGATGCGGACGACGTAAGGGATTGTGCGTTGGGCACTGCGGAAGGGCCAACCCCGCTCGGGGGTACGGCCGCACTTGCCTGCGGCTGGCTTCGCGGGTCGGCGACAGACGGAGTGTCGGTCGGGGCCCCGTTATCGGCGATCGTCGGCGTGGTGGCGGGTGATGAATCCGATATCGGATCGACGACAACGGATTCAGTGCCCGGATCCGAGACTGTCGACGGCGGCGCGTCGGCATGCACGCTCGCGACGGACCGCCCGTTCTGGGACGGGTCGGACTCTGAGTCCGCAACCGGAAGGCCCTGGGTGGGGCTGCTGCTCGAATGATCACCGCCCGTGCCGGCGCCGGAAAGGGTGGCACCTTCCGGTGTTTGTGGGGACGTGTCTCTGGCATCCCGTATGTGCGTGGACTGCGGATCGGCCTGCGTCGGTTTATCGCCTGGCGACTGGTCGACGGCGGTCTGCGTGGCCTCGGGAGCGGACTGTCCATTGGTCGGCTCGGATACCGGGGCGCCGTCGACGCTGTGCGGGTCCTGGCCGTTGCCATTGCTGCTGTTGGCAATCGAGGGTTCGTCGTCGGGTTGCGCCACAGCGGTGTCACCATCGTCCGGCCCGCCGGACGGCAGATCCCCTTCCGGTGCCGATCCTGCGTCGGGTGGCTGTGTACCGGATTGCTGGCCATTGGATGTGTCGGGTGCGCGGCCCGACGACACACCCGCACCGCCGAGACCGCCGACGCTGCTCGTTGAGGAACTGACAAGGATCATGAAAGGGTCGAATTCGCCGCCGACCGAGGCGGTTCCCGCGATGTTTCCGATCACGCCCGCGGTGAAGAAGGTCGCGGCGCCCTTTCCCGCCGCCGAGAGCCGACTCTTGGCGGGCCCAAGATAATGTGAAGTTGGGACGGCGGTCACGCCACCCGCGCCGCCGCCGACTGTCGAGGCGATCCCGTTGAGCAGCAACCGCTCGCCGTTGACGTTGTAACGATCGCCTTGAATCCCGTAGACGATTCCCTCTTGCGTGGCGGCGATGGCGAGTTCTTGCATCGATTCCTGGACGCCCTCGAAGACAAGTCTCTTCACCGATGTTTGGGAAAGCATGTAGCGCACCCTGGCGGCAACGTTCTTCATCACCAGAGAGATCAACTGCCGGATGGCTGTCGCGGTCGCCCATTCAATCAGCGGGATCGCCGCGGTCGACGCGCCGAACGTCGGACCGGACATCGACAAGGCGTAAGTGATCTCGGCCGCGGCCAGCGCCAGCCCGACCAGGATCGACAACTTCGAATATTCGATCTCGCTGCCGGTGTAACCGGACGATTCGCCGAGCGCCCGCAGACCGTCGGACAGCTTGTCTACCGCATAGTCGCCGTCGAACAACATCGCGAACTGCCCGTCGGCAGCGTCCGCGGTCTCGCCCATGAGAACCGACAGCGTCTCAGAGCGAACCCTGTTCAATTCGGGGATGAGGTCTTCGAGTTCAGCGGCCGCCGCGGCGAGGTGCTCCTGAATACGGAACATCCCCGATTCGCTGCCCTGCGGCCATTCTCCCCCAGCCAGGTACGACACCCACTGGAGCCACGGCGGTATCTCTACATCCATAACTGAGTCGGTGCCGACAACTGCAGCACCGCCGCGCCGGAGCTAGGACCCGTCCTGTTGCTCGAATGAATCCGCCGCGCGTTTCAAGCCCTTCGAGTAGTAGTCGAGGAGACCCGTTTTGGCGTTGATCGAGCCGTCGACCCACTCCTGCTGAGCCAGATAGCCGGCGTCGCCGTTGGCGTACTGGTCACCGATCTTGTCATTGCCCCACGCGGCTCCTTCGCCCCCGAGGTTCGCCTGCAATGCAGACAACACCTCTTTCATCCTGCCGCTGACGGCGTTGAGGTGTTGGGAGGTTGCTCGCAGCTCGGGCGGCGTCACTCCTAGTGGGTCGGACATTGTGCTCATCTCCTCACAGTGGGAAACGCTGATTCAGCGGTGTCGTCCTCATCGTGTGGGTTCGTCTCGGATTTGGCGAACGGGTCCAACGCCTGGGGCGCGAGGTCACGCAGATCGGGTGCACCCTCGACGATCTCGGACAGGCCGGGCAAGAACCTGCGGCGGTCGGCGATGGGGGCCATCATCTCGGCGGCTCGATCGGCGACCGTTCGAGCGGCCTGCTGCGCGGCCGCGGTGATGTGATCGCCCAATTCCTGGAGTTCGTATTCGTCGAGATAGGACTCGTCGATCTCGGTTGCGATGACATGACCATGTGCGCTGACGGTCACCTCGACCATGCCGTCGGCCACGGCAGCGCTCGCCGTGAGCTCAGCCTGTTTGCGCTGTACTGCCGCGATGTCGGCCATCTGCTCCTGCACGAGGGCCAACACTTCGGTCATCTGATGACGCCGCGCTTCGTTGGTCAAACCACCTCACTCACGACGGCCGCGCGCAACCGGCGGCTCAGCCCGAACACGGAATCGCAACATTCTCTCAGACGGAAGGAGAACCGCAAAGGAAATATTGTGAAACCTGTTCGGATACTTGAGTTTTCGAGCACGCGCGTCAAATAGTAACGATGTTGCCGCCACCTGCAGGACGCGTAACTCAACACTTTGCGGGAGGGTCGACGCAACAGCGTCCTCGTGCACACACTCGCTCACCGATGCATTGCCCGCGAATCATTAAGGACACGACGATGTATTTGCGAGCGCGCCAACCACCCCTGACCCGTAGGCGATTTACTGGCGGTGGCGACCGCCGCGCAACCGGGGAAACTTCTCCGCTACCGCACCCGCCAACTCCAAATAGGCTTCGAACGTTGAGGGTTTCAGCAAATTGACGTCGATGTCCGCACCCTCGGCGAGGTGTGGATCGAAGGGAATCAGGTGCACGGATCGGCACCGTGCTTCGAAATGCTCGTAGACCTTGTCCAGCTTGAGTGCGGCCGATCCCGGCCGTGACGCGCTGAGCACGACATGCGCCTCCCGCACAAGAGCGGAATGGCCGTGTTGCATCAGCCAATCCAGGGTCGCCGACGCACTGCGGGCGGCGTCGATCGCCGGCGAACTCACCAGCACGATCGAATGCGCGAGATCCAAGACTCCCGCCATCGCCGAGTGCATGATGCCCGTGCCGCAATCGGTCAGGATGATGTTGTAGTAGTGCCGCAGGATCTCGACGGTGCGGCGGTAATCGGCCTCACCGAACACCTCGGACACCGCGGGCTCCTGCTCGCTGGCCAGCACCTCGATCCGACTGCTCGCCATCCGGGTATGGACGCGCACGTCGGCGTAGCGCTTGATGTTGCGGTCCGACAACAGGTCACGCACCGTCGACTGTGTCGAGGCATCCTGCACCCGCTCAGCCAGCGTGCCGCGGTCGGGATTGGCGTCGACGGCGATCACGCGGTCGTTGCGCATCATGGCCAGTACAGAACCCAGGCCCAACGTGGTGGTCGTTTTCCCGACCCCGCCCTTGATGGACAGCACCGCGATACGGAAGTCACCGGCGATCGGCGTGCGGATCTGGGCGAGAAGGTCGGCTTTCCTTCGCTCCTTGCGCGACTCGCCGGGGTTGATGTGGCCACCGCTCGCGCGGTGCACCGCACGACGCCACCCCGACTGAGGGGCGTTGCGGGCGCGGTGGACGATTTCGGCCTCATCGAGCGACGGCGGACTCCGAAATCGTTGCGGTGAAGCGAAATTCGGTGCCACAGGCCCAGCGTGCTGCTCTGGCGGCGACCACCCCGGCGGCGGTGGCGGCGGGAGCCAGCCTGGTGGAGGTGGCGGCAGCCATCCCGTCGGCGGGGGCGGTGGCGGCCCAGGCTGCCAGGTCACCGGCGCAGGTGGCGTGTCGACCGTCGGCACCTCGTCGGGACGGGGCACGGGATCCGCATCAACGGGTTCGGGGCGGCGCGGCGGCGAATCCGGTTCGAACCGTTCGGCGAAAGCCCTGGTCCCGATGGTCGTCTGCATCTGCCACGGTGGCTGCGCCAGCCGACGTGCCGGTGGCCGCGCAGCGTCGTCGGAATCGGCGCGGGCCGCCGCGATCCGGTCCTGAAGTGCCGCCGCCCGCGCGTCGACCTCGTCGCGACCGTTGTCGAGCGACTCACCGTTCGAAGGCATGTCGTTCGCCATCCCTCTCCTCACGGTCCTGCGCTGGGGGTCAAGTCTGATCGTACGTACCTGCTCACCGCGCGCGCCTGCGGATGGCGGTAAGGGCAAGCGCCGCCGCCATCATCGCGACGCTCGCCGCGGTGACGACGAGGACGATGGCACGGGCCCGCACGTTTCCTGGATCGGGCTGCGGTGGACCGCTGATCGGCGTGCCGGTACCGATGTCCGGTTTGCCATTTGCGGGTGATAGCCGGTACGTCAGCGCCGCGACCGGGTCGACAACCCCGAATCCGGTGGCCAAGTTGGGACCGTCGCCTGGCGTGCGGGCGGTCCGTTTGACGAGATCCATCACCTCTTTGGCACTCAACTGCGGGAAGCGGGACCTGATCAGCGCCACCACACCGGACACGTAAGGGGTTGCGAAACTGGTTCCGTTGATCGGGGTGAGGCCGTCGCGGCCGAGTTGGGCGTTGATCAAACCCGGTCCGTTCGCGTCCAGGGAGGTGATCCGCTCCCCCGGCGCGGCGACAGCGACCCATGGACCGTGAAGGCTGAAGTCGGCCGGCGCGGCCGACGTCGTCACCGCTCCAACGGTCAGCACGTAGTCGGCGAACCAGGCGGGACTGGCGATGGTGCCGACAGTGTCCCAGGCGGTTTCAAGCGGCTGATTCGGGTCGGCGATCGTGTTCTGGGCATTGCACATGCTTTGTTCGTTGAAGTTGCCTGCAGCCGCGACAACGACGACGTTGCGCTCGAAGGCATACCGGACGGCGTGGCCGAGCGCCACATCGTCCAGGCCCGCCGATACCGGAGCACAGGCCACTTCCGACAGATTGATCACGGTGGCGCCGAGGTCCACTGCGCGAGTGATGGCAACAGCCAGGGTGCGGGTGTCGCCGAAACCCGTTGACACGGCATTCGGGTCGTCGTCGGGTCCCGACGAGGGCCCTACGGGTCCGTAGGCCCCGCTGTTCTGCCGAATCGACAGAATCGCGGCCTCGGGTGCCACGCCGGCGAAGCTGTCGTCGGCCGACGGCGAGGCGGCGATGATGCCCGCGACGAGGGTGCCGTGCGCGTCGCAGTCCTGCAACCCGTCGGAGTTCGACACATAATCGCCGCCGGGTTCCAGCATCGGCAGCCGCGGGTGCCGGTTCACTCCGGTGTCGATGACCGCCACCTTCTGTCCCGCTCCGCGGGAGAACCGCCATGCTGAGCGGTATTCGAGCATGGCATCGGCGCTGGGCTGTTTGGTGAAGTCGGTGGCGGGTAGCACGCCCGTCGGGACCCCGCAGATCGCCTTCGGCTCCGTCGGAATCGGCGGACCCACCGGACCGGTCGGCGGCGGCGCCGGCGACACGACCGGGGGGGTGATCGCCGACGCATGAGACGGCATCCCCAGGCCCGCCGCGACCGTCAACAGCACCACAACCAGGAGGGCCGCACCGCGCCAGATACCGCGCATCACCAGTCCAGCCGCTCATAGATGCCGAGTGGCCATAACGCCACCGGCACCAACGACGCCACCGCGAGGTATTCGAGATAGGCGGCGACGACAGCGATCCACCGCGGAGCACCCCCGCCCGCGATGACCAGCCCGCCGATGATCGCGACGATCGCGGTCACCGCCAGGAGAACGACACCTGTCAGCCGCAACGAGTCGTCGTCACCCTGTACCTGCGCGCATGCGACGAACACCAGCATGAGCGCGGGCAGTCCGAGAGCCGCGCGCTCGGGCACGGTTGCAGCCCGACCGCTTCGAAGGCCCAATACGCCGGCGCAGATGAGAATCAAACTCAGCGCGGCCCAACTTGATTGGGCGCGCAGCAGCACTACCGATGCGACGACCGCCACCGCGGCCAGTCCGGCCCACAGCCCTGCCCGAGCGAGCGCCGCGGAACGCACCCGCGCCCAGACCTGTTCTGCGCTCGGGATGGTCGCCGCGTCACCGGTGTCGGTGTCGCCGATAGCCTTGGACGGCTCATCAACGTCGCGATCGTCGTCGACGGTCGGCGTCGGGGAACGCTCCAGCCTGGCTGTCAGAGGGGCGACTACCAGGCATCCCTGCGTTGCTACGACCGCACTGACCGTCGCCAGCACGTCGACCGGCACGCTGAGCGCGAAGCCCAGCAACGCCGCCGTCGCGAAGGAAATAGCCACGGCAGTCGCGATGTAGGCCCAGCGGCCCGCGCGTATCAACCGGTAGTAGGCGGCGACCAGTATGAGCAGGACCGCGCACGTTCCGGCCCGCACGTAATTGTCCTGCGGCTGACCGAGCGTCCAGGCGATGGCTCCGGTCAGCGCGAGTGTCGGCACGCCGGCCGCGGCAGCGATATCTGTGCGGCCCAGCGCGCGGTGCACGAGCGTCGCACCGCCGACCATGGTGACGAGCGTCAGCACGGCACCGACGACCACCACTCCTCGGTGTGCCGACAACGCCTCCGTGACGAGGAAATACATCCAGACCGCTGTCGCCAGCCACATGCCGGCGATCGCCATGACCCCTGCCGCGGTGGCATCCCAGCCGGCGTACGACGCCCTGTTGAGCCGGGCAGCGGCGTCGACCACATCGTCGAAAAGGGCCGGCGGCGACAGAGCGGGCCGCTGGGACATGCGCAGTAGCTCGCCGTTGGTGATCGACGCGTCGCGCAGCGATTGCTCGGGCATCAGATCGGCGTTTCCGTCGACTCGGGTGAGCACCCAGAAGGTGCGCCGCTCGTCGCGACCGCTCGCTTCGTCGTCTCGGCGCGAATCGCGGGAACTGATCAGCTGTGCCAATTCAGGCAGATACGCGGCGATCGGAACGTCGGCGGGCAGTGCCACATCGAGCTGTGTGCGCCCGCCGATGACCGACACCCGAACCATGTCCGGGGCGGCGGACACCACGTGCACGTGCCTGAGTTCACTGACCCCGGTCACAGATCGGGCATCCTCGACAGCTGGACGACGCCGCCCTTCATGGTCCTGGAGATCAGCATCCC
Organism: Mycobacterium deserti; assembly: GCF_025345615.1. Lineage (GTDB taxonomy): Bacteria > Actinomycetota > Actinomycetes > Mycobacteriales > Mycobacteriaceae > Mycobacterium > Mycobacterium deserti. Next base: position 685,244 of record NZ_JAODWD010000003.1, on the reverse strand, counting down.
CCGGCCGGGCGGCATCGCGGTCGCTTTGTAGCCACCGAAAAGCGCGCCTTCCTCCCTGCTGCCGCTCATGACCAAACCGTTGCAGGACAGGTCTTTCAAGCGTCCGATGATCGGGTCCATCATCGCGCGACCCGCACCGCCACTGCGACGGGTAACGATGACGCGCAGGCCGATATCGCGGGCCTGCGGCAGGTATTCGACCAGGGGTGCGAGGGGGTGGTTGAGTGAGCCGCCGGGGATGAGGTCGTAATCGTCGATCATCACGAACAGATCGGGCCCCGACCACCACGACCGCTCCTTCAGCTGCTGTTGGGTGATGTCGTTCGGTGGCAGTCGATCCTTAAGCGCGCCGGCCAGCGCGGTCATCAGCTCGGCACACGACTGCGGAGCGGTGGCGTAGCCGCCGAGGTAGTCCTCGTCGATCACGCCCAGCATCGACCGGCGGAAGTCGACGAGGATGAGTTTCGCCTCCGCAGGCCCGGCGTTCTCCATCACCCCGGCGGCGATATTGCGAAGCAGGCCCGTCTTACCGCATTCGGTGTCGGCGAAGGCCACCATGTGCGGCTGGGCATCGAAATCGACGACGACGGGCGCGAGTTCGTCCTCATTAATCCCGATGGCGATGCGCGACTTGCTCAACTGGCCAGCGTTGCGCGCCGCGCGGATGACCGCCTGCCGATCGACGTCGTGCGGCAGCATCCGCACCCTCGGCGCCTCGCGTTCGCCGTAGTGGGCCCGCATGGCTTCGACCGCGCCAGCCACTCCGGCGGGCAGATCCTCGACATCGGAGCTGGAATCCAGCCTCGGCAGCGCGACGAGAATGTGCAGTTTCTCTGGGTTGATGCCTCGTCCCGGCCGCCCGATCGGGACCAGTTCGGCTGACCTGCGACCGACTTCGCTGTCGATCGGATCGCCGAGGCGCAATTCGATGCGGGTGCCGAGCATGTCTTTGACGGCCGGCCGGATCTCCATCCAGCGCGACGCCGAGACGGCGAGGTGCACCCCGTAGGACAGGCCCTGGATGGCCAGCGACTGCAGCACTGGGTCGAGCGATTCGAATTCGCTTCTGATCGACGCCCACCCGTCGACAACAAGCACGACATCGCCGAAGTTGTCGCGGCTCAGCGGATCCCGCGCCGCCTCTGCCTGCGGCAGCGTCGCCAGCCGGGCCTTGCGCTGCCGGAAGTCGCGCATGGACTCGATGCCGAGGTCGCGGAAGAGTTGTTCGCGCGCGCGCACCACGCCTGCCACTTCGGCGACGGTGCGCCGAATGGCGTCGGAATCCATGCGTCCGGCCACCCCACCGACATGAGGCAACTTGGCCAGGCTGGCCAGGGTGCCGCCGCCGAAGTCGAGGCAGTAGAACTGCAATTGCTCGGGCGTGTGGGTGGCAGCCGCGGCCAAGATCAGCGACCGCAGCGCCGTGGACTTGCCCGATTGTGGTCCACCGACGACCGCGACATTGCCCTGCGCTCCGGACAAGTCGACCATCAACAGGTCGCGGCGCTGGTCGTAGGGCCGATCCACCACACCGATCGGCATGGACAGCGCGCCGTTGATGTTGCGCGGCGAACTCCAGTCGGTGTCGGGCAGCAACTCGTTGACGGCGGGGCTCTCGTCCAACGGTGGCAACCAGACTTCGTGCGCGGGACGTCCGTGTCCCTGCAGACGCCCGACGAGGACGTCGAGCAGTGTGGCCTTCGTCGGTGAGGGTGTGGGTTCGACGGCACGGACGAGCGGTTCGACCGGCGCCACCGGCGCCGCGTCCTTCTTGACCGGTGTAGCGGTGAACAGTTTAGGCGCCAGCGCGCCCAGATCCGATACCCGTCCGGTCCGCACCAGTGCCCTCGGTTTGACGTACTCCCCGGAGACGTAGCTCGTGTTGAACCGAGTCGGTTCTGAGGCATCGCATTTCAGAAACGCCGACCCCGGAACGCTGGGCAGGTGGTAGGCATCCGGAACACCGAGAACGCTGCGTGACTCGCCCGCCGAGAAGGTCTTCAGCCCGATCCGGTAGGACAGGTGCGAGTCCAGTCCGCGCAGCTTGCCCTCCTCCAGTCGCTGCGAGGCCAGTAACAGGTGCATGTGCAGCGACCGGCCCAGCCGGCCGATCATCACGAAAAGCTCCGCGAAATCGGGCTTCTGCGAGAGCAGTTCGGAGAACTCGTCGACGATGATGAATAAGGCGGGCAGCGGTTCGAGATCCGCGCCGTTGGCTCGGGCTCGTTCGTATTCGCTGACCTTGGCGAAGTTTCCAGCGGAACGCAGAAGTTCCTGTCGGCGGTTCATCTCGCCGGCCAGCGCGTCGCGCATGCGGTCGACCAGAGTCAGCTCGTCCTCGAGGTTGGTGATGATCGCCGCGACGTGGGCCAGGCCCTCGAACCCGAGAAAGGTGGCACCACCTTTGAAGTCGACCAGGATCAGGTTGAGCGCCTCAGGGGAATGCGAGGCCACCAGGGACAGGACCAGGGTGCGCAGAAACTCCGACTTGCCCGAACCCGTTGCGCCGATACACAACCCGTGGGGGCCCATGCCCCCCTCGGCAGCTTCCTTGATGTCCAGTTCCAGCGGTTGACCGTTCGGGGTGACCCCGATCGGTACGCGCAGTCGCTCGCGTGGGGACCGCGGACGCCACACCGTCTCGGGCACCACCTCGGCCGCGTCGGGGATCTTCAGCAGCGCCATCAGCCCGGGGTCCACCGCCCGCGAATCACTTTCGAGGCTGACGATGTGGGCGGCATTCGCCGGACGGAATCGGCCGATGCGCCGGGCAGTGGTCTCGGCCTCGGCGAGTGTGATGGTGTCGGGCGTGGCGAACCGTTCGACGCCGGCGGCGGTTCGCGCCGCCACATCGTCGCCGTCGACCACAAGCTGGAGGCTGCGCCGTGCGGTCGTCCCGTCGCGTGGCCCGTTGAGGTCTAACAGCGTCACGCTGTCCATGCCCGCATCGGTGATCAGTCGCTCGTCGCCCGTGACGAACCCGTCGTCGAGTACCACGACCAACTGCTTGAGTCCCTGGGTCGGCTGCGCCCCGCGGGTGAAGCGTCCACGTTCGGCCAAGTCGGCCGTCAGCGAGTGCTCCATGAGGTCGAGGGTGGGAAACAGCAGCCGCATGGGCCCCATTCCGTCGCGGGCCGTCGTGTGCTGCGCATGCGGCAACCACTTGATCCAGCTCCACGTCTCACCGTCGGGGTTGGCGGTGACGACCGCGACCTGAACATGATCGGGTCCGTGGAACGTGCACAACTCCAGCACCATCGACCGGACGAGCTGCTGTGCCAGCTTGCGCTCCCCTTCGAAGGTGATGGTGGGAAACGCGCGCAACGACACGGCGGTCGGCAGGGCGTGGACGACCGAATGGGCTTTCACGAACCGGCGCAACGCCACCGTCGACACGGGTTCGAGATCCTCGGGCGGGCCCGTCTCCGGCGCCATCAACCGCGTCGCAAGCCGGTGTGTTCCGATACCGACCCGGACATGGCAGTAATCGGTGTCCGTGGGACGGCGTTCCCACATCCGGCGGGTCCCGACCACGTCTGCCAACGCACGCGGATCGGGATGGCTCCACTCCAGCGCGGTGCGCTGTTCGGCTCCTGTGGTGTCCGCATCCTCGCGCAGGTTCGCCAGGTAGCTGAAGTAGTCCTTACGTTCCTCGTTGAGTTCCGCGGCAGCCTTGCCGGTGCGGGCTCCTCCGCCCATGAACATCCCGACCATGGACATGACCATCATCATCGGGAAAATGAGGAACATCGGGTTCCGCGCGAGGTCACGGCCCCCGACGGTGATCATGAGCGCGATCATCCCGATGACCGCGACGACCATCACGAACGGCATGAGCCGGATGAGGAGATTGCCCGGGATGGCGCGCGGAACCTCGGGTGGCGGCGCGAGGTTGACTTCGCCACCGGGCATCCGGGGCGGCACCACCCGCAGGCGGCGGACGAAACCCTGCGTGCTCACCCGTTTGCTCCCGACCTTTCGGAACCGGCGAATGGGTATCGTCAGCGAGGACGTACCCAATTCGCAGGAGGCTGACCGCATTTGACCTTACCGCCGTCGCTGTCGGACCTCGATCCGGATTCGGAGTCCGAGCACGAATTGAGCAGGCTGACCCTGGTGGTGGGTAGCCTGAAGATCGACGTCGGCCTGCCCGCCGAGGTCAGCATCGCCGAGTACGTCGACGACGTCATCGATATCGCGAACGAACAGCTCGCGATGCGAAATCCGGTCGGCGGCCAGGTAATTGACGCCTCCGCCAACAAATGGACATTGGCCCGCCTGAACGGCGAACCCATCGAGCCACACCGTTCCCTCAGCGAGGCCGGGGTCTACGACGGTGACCTGATCATGGTCCGCGAGGTCGCGCAGCCGGTGAGTCCGCTGTTGTTCGACGACGTCGACGACGGCCCGCCGGAATTGCAGGGCGTCCGGAGTTGGCTGGTCCGTGAGGCGACCCCGCTGACGAGTTTCGGTGTGGGACTGGGCGCGACGACCACGCTCGCCTCCCTCGTGCCGCGCTGGGCGGCCGATCCCGTGGTGCCGGCAGCCGTGCTCGGCCTAGGCCTGGCGGGAGTGGCACTCGCCTGCGCCCTGGCGTTTCGGCCGACCGCGGCTGCCCACTCGGCCTGGGTCACCACCGTCGCGCTGCCTCTGGTGTTTGCCGGGTCGTTGTTCGTTGTGCCGGACGGATTCGGCGTGACATCTCTTCCCATGGCGTTTGCTCTTGTCGCGTTGAGCTCGCTTGTCGTGCTTCTGATCTCGAGCTCGGGGCGAGCGCTGCATACGGCTGTGATTGCCGGGTGCACATTCGGCGGTGTCGGCGCGACGGCTCTGTTGCTCTGGCAGCCGCCGCCTCGGACCGTCGGGGCGATCATGGCGACGATAGCCGTCATCGTGGTCTATCTTGCGCCGCGAGTGACGATCGCGCTGTCGAAGCTGCCCATCCCGCGGGTGCCGACGGCCGGAGAACCGCTCGACGACATTGAAACTCAGGGCGGCACCACGGTGGAGGGCGTCAACGCGATCGGTAAACAGATCATCCCCACCGAGGAGGGTCTGATCCGGCGTGTGCGGCGGGCCAACGAGCACCTGACCGGCATCCTGGTCGGTGCGGCGTTCGCCTGCATTGCGGGTAGCTATCTCGCTCTCGATGTGAGTAACGGCTTCTTCTGGCAAGGGACGGCGTTCGCCGTTGTGGTGGCAACCGTGCTCTGCCTCCGCGGGCGCGGGCACCATGATCTGGTGCAGTCGGCGGTCCTGATCGGCAGCGGTCTCACCATCGCAATTGTCGTTATCGTCAAAACCGCTGTGTACGTTGAAGACTGGCAAATCCGCTCGCTGGTGGGGCTGGCTGTGCTGACGGCCCTCGTCGTCGCCTGCGGGCTGGTCGCTCCGCGGCGCGAGTTCTCCCCCGTCGCCAGGCGTTGGGTCGAGATCGGCGAGTACGTCGCGATCGGCTTGATGTTCCCGTTGTGCTTCTGGATCATCCGGCTCTACGCCTTCTTCCGCGAACTCCGCATCTAGTTATTCCGGCGGCTTGACGGCGACGCTGTCCGGGTCGGCGACCATGCCGTCGTGCGCGACCAGCGCCGCTTCTTGCGACAGGCTCGGGCCCGGTGGAAGCAGCGACAGCACCGGCCAGGGGGCGCGTTGCGGCGCATTGGCCGGTCCGTCGGGCATCGAGACGCCGGTGACACCGAGCGCTTCGGCCGTCGGCAAATCTTTGATGTGGTAGCGCAATCCGGTATCGGACACGTAGAACAACGGCCCTGCGGATTCGCTGTCCCGTCCTCCGCCGGTGGCCTGGACGAATTCACCCGCGCCCGGCGTCAGGTAGGCGAAGTCGACACCGGGGCCGTTGCCGTCCGACGTCGCAAGCCGAACCGGCTGCGCCGCGTTGGGCACCGGCAGCTGATGTCCCACCAGTAGGCGAACCGTGGCCTCCGCCGCGGTATTGGTTCGCTGCCATGCCATACATGCCACGCGGTCCGGGTCGGTCGGCACGATCTGCGGCGAGACGGTCGGATAGTGTTCCACCGGCAACTGACGCACGATCGGTGTCGCCGCCAGGGTGGCCGGCGCGATGTCTTTGGCGTCGGCCACGGCTTCGGAGCCGTACCGGATGACGTCCGCGGCCGCCGCTGACACCGGCTGCAGCCCGTCTCGCAGCACGACATAGACCTGCTCGCCCCGAGAGTCGACAGCCCTGACCATCGATCCGATCGGATACTCCAGACCGAGCACAGCGCTGGGCTGCCCCGCGCCGTCGATCACTATCGGGGTGATCGGATCGACGAGCGGAAAACTGTTCAGAAGCGCCGGGGACACCGGCCGCACCGGGGCGCCCTGCAGATGAAGTCCGTTGACCAGCACCGGATCCGACAAGTCGATCGGCGCGCGCACCCCGTCGTAGATCAGGTAGCTGGTTCCGTCGACCTCGCTCAGGATCGCCTCCGCCGAGCTCGCTGCCCGAATGTCGGCATCGAGCACGGGGTCGTTGGCCAGAGCCGTTGTGTGCAGGCTTGCCGTACCGGTGGTTTCGGTGACGGCCGGTGTCTGCAGGCTGTCGCAAACCGTCCACGACGACATCCCGATGTTGTCGGCACCTCGGATGCTTGTCGGCGCGCCGACGATGCCGACCATCGCGCCACGCGGCAGGGGGTTGAGAAACTTGTCGTCGACCTCTTTCGGCGTTTCGTTGGCCCCGACGATCAATCTGGCCGACGCGAGGTTGAGCACCGGGTGCACACGGTCCCCGATCCGCACGAAAGTTGCGCCGCTGGACTTGCTCAGCAGGATCTGGGCATCGCCGAGATTCGGGGATGGTTTGAAGAACGCCAGCACGCCGCAGGCCCCGGTGATGAGTACGGCGATCACCGCGCCGACGATCAACGCGCGCATCTGGCCGCGCATCGGGTCGTGGATCATCCGCGAATCGCCGCGGATCAGCGCGTGTTCGAGCCGCCGGATCAGAAACCGGTAACCGTTCACCTGCGCACGCGTGGTAACTTGCGCTGGCATGGCCGCTCCCATCACGGTCGGGCGAGGCGTGCAACGTAGGGTATAGCACGTTGAGCAAGACCTCTGAAACGCGGTGCGCCACTTGCCCTTAACAGCGAACAGAATGCCGACGTCGCCAGATGCGCGACGCCGCCCGTCAGAGGCGGTTCGACGAGCGACGAGCGCCCCGCCTCAGCTAAGTACCGTCGGCGCCGAGCGGTTCATCCCGATCGCCGATCTGCTCGCGCTCGAGATCCTCGTTGCTGTCGGCATTCTCGTCGCGGTGTACCTCGGGGAACGGGGTTGGCAGGGCGGCGCGGTGGGTCTGGCGCTGGCACTGCTCGTGGTGACGCCGGTTCGCGGCACGACGCTGGCCCGCCTGGCGGCGTTGCGCTGGGAGTTTCTGCGGGATCGGCGCCGAAGGGCCGGCGCGCCCCCGCAGCCCGATCCGTTCGATATCACGGCATCCGACGGCGAACAGATCGGATTCCGGTGGGATGGCAGGACTTTGCTCTCACTGATCAACATCGACGCGAATCCCCAGGCGATGACGGTCATGGAGCCCGGGATGACCGTGTCGGGTGAGACGGTACCGATCCGCTCGCTGACCGACTCGCTGCGCCAGTTCGACATCACGCTCGACTCCATCGACATCATCAGCCACGGCGCCAGGTCTTACGGCCACACCGACATCGCCGCGGTGTACGACGCCGTCCTCGGCCCGCTGCCCGCGATCGCGCACCGCAGCGTCTGGATCGCGGTGCGGTTCGATCCGTCGCGGTGCGCGCAGGCTGTCCGTCGTCGCGGAGGCGGCCGCGAGGGCATCCTGCGCACAGCCACCACCGCAACCCGACGGGTGGCCAACCGGCTCACCGAATCCGGGCTGCGACCACAGATCCTCACCGCCAGCGGTATCGCGGCGGCCACAAACCAACTCAGCGACGGCGTCAGCCTGACCACTGTCGAAGAGACCTGGGAAACATGCCGCGAAGGGCAATTTCGGCTCTGCAGCTTTGCTGTGGAACCCGACTTGCTCACCACCGCGGGCCTCGGACTGTTGTGGACGGTGCCCAGCTACTCCACCACGTTGTGCTTGTCGCTGCGCGACGATGCCGACCACGGCGTGGTCAAGATCCGAGGGCTGGCTCGCTTCGACAGCGACGTCGCGGTGCCCGTCGACCTGGAAGGCCTCAAGCACCTTCGAGGACTACAGTTCTCGGCCCTTGCGTCGACGCTGCCGGTGTCGCCTCCGTCGCGTCCGGTCGGACACTGGTCCTACGAGCGGCGCGATGCGGCACTGCGCGATTTCGCGGTGCCTGCATCGGGGTGCGGACAGGTGGTCGGGGCGGACGAACAGGGCCGCGCCGTCGCCCTTCCGCTGTTCGGCCCCCACATCACCCGGGTGGAGATCTGCGGAACCTTGCACCTCGCTCAACAGGCGGTGCTGCGCTCGCTGGCGCTCGGTGCCCGCGTGCTCGTGCACAGTCGTCGTCCCGGTATGTGGCGTGACATGGTCGAGGTCGTCGGGCGGCACGACCTGTTGTGGGTGACCGACTTCAACCGACGCGCCATTCAGGCCGGGTCCGACCGCAACTACGCCGTGGAGGTCTTCGACGGTGTGGCCGAGGAGCCGGTGCGCGCCGGTGTCACCACGGTGGTGGTGATGCCGCCGGATACGCCTGCGACGCCCGAAGCCGACGTCGCCTTGGAGTTGATCTCCTTGGACCACGACACCGTAAAAGTCAGTACGAAAGCGGGGTCCGCAGTGGTCACCATGGTCGCCACCGACGACGAAATGCGTTACCTCAAGGCCTCGGCCGACAGCATCGATTGAGAGGAGTGCTCGTGTACTCGCACCAAACCGGACCGGCGCCCGGCCGGCCCACTGCCGAGGATCGCCTGCCGAAGGTGCTCCTCAATGTCGTCGTGGCGTTGGGCGTGGTGGCCTACGGCCTCAGCTTCGGTCCGATGATCAACGGCAGCGGAGCCTCGGGCTGGAATGTACGGTTCGCCGTGCTGGCGGCATTGTGCGCGCTGTTCGGTCTCCTGCCCCGGCAGAAGCCGCTTCCGTTGGTCATAGCCGTGCTGGCTGCCATGGGGTTCCTCGACGCGCTGTCGAGCGCTTTCACCAGCGACACCTACGCCGAAACTCTCGGCATCTCGACACTCGCCGAGCCCGGATGGCCGATGACCGCGATCGTCGTCACCAACGCTCTGCAGATGGCGGCCGCAGTGGCCGCGCTGCTGACGAGCCCTGAAACGGCGACCACTGCAACCGCCGGTTACGAGGCCTACGTCGACTACTACAACCAGGCGGTCCGCACCTACTACAGCCAGCAGGCTCAGCCGGTCCCGCATGAGGGGTCCCAATACAGCAGCGGATACGGGCAGTCCTACGCCGACGCTCAGGCCACATCGGGCGCGCAGCGCACCCATCGGCCGTCGCAATACGCCGACTACACCGAACTGGACTACCGCGGATCGCGCGGATCCGCTGCGCCCGAACATAACTCAGGCGGCACGGCTGCCGGCGGTTCGACCGGACTGCCCAGTTTCGGCCAAGCCCCCACGCACGCAGACCCCAACCGGCGGCGGGACACCGGCGAACCGCCACCGACGGCGGTTCCCTAGACCACCGCGAGAGCGGTCGCCCCCGCTGTCGCCAGACACATCGACGGGCCATGCGGGACAGTCGATTCCGAGCGGCGCACCAGCCCGAGGGTGGCGGTCAGCAACGGTGCGCCGAGCGCGGCCAGCGCCCAGATGTCGACGCCGAACGCACCGGTCATGGCGCCGACACCCGCGGCCAGCTTCACGTCGCCGGCACCCATCGCCGCAGGCGCGAACAGGTGGACGAGCAGATAACCGGCGAACAGAGCCGCTCCGCCCAGCAACGCAGGTTCACCTCGGCCCGCGGTGACGGCCCACAGCACCACCACCACAGCCCCGGGCACGGTCAACCAGTTAGGCAGCCGTCGCTGCCTGATGTCGAAGACGCTCAACGCCGTCAGCCACGCCAGCGCACACCCGCAGGCGATCCCCACCCCCACTCATCGAGGCTAACGTCGGTGCGGTGCGTCCACGCTCACCAATTGGTCCGGCGCTGCTCGTGGTGTTCGCGGCGGTCAGCCAGGAGGTGGGCGCGGCGTTCGCGGTCGGCTTGTTCGCGGCGGCGGGCGCTGTCGGCGCAGTGTTCCTCCGCTTCTTCGTCGCAGGAGCCATCCTGTGCGCAACGGTCCGACCCCGGATGCGAGACCTCTCGCACCGGGCCTGGCTATCGGTGGCTGCCCTCGCCGCGTCGCTGACCGCCATGAACCTCGCGTTCTACCTCGCGCTGACCCGGATACCGCTCGGCGTCGCGGTGACCATCGAAGCCCTCGGGCCGCTGATCCTGTCCGTCGTCGTCAGCCCGCGCCGCAGCGCGTGGCTGTGGGCCGTCCTCGCGTTCGCCGGGGTGACCCTGCTCGGATTGACCGGGCTTCCGGACGGGTACCTCGACCCCGCCGGTGTGCTGTTCGCGACTGTGGCCGGCGTGTGCTGGGCCGGCTACATCCTGGCCTCCACGCGGGTGGCGACCGACTTCGCGAATCTCGACGCGCTGGCCCTTGCCACCGCGATCGGCGCCCTGGTGGTCGCGCCGTTGGCCGCGCTCACTGTGGACCTCGACAGCATGTTGCGATGGGAGATCATCGGTCTCGGCGTCACCGTGGGCGTGATGTCCTCGGTGATCCCGTACTCATTGGAGCTGACCTCGTTGCGCCGACTACCTCCAGAGACGTTCGCGATCCTGACGTGTCTCTCGCCCGTCGTAGCCGCCCTCGCCGGGTGGCTGGTGCTCGCCCAAAGCCTCACGGCGACTGGATATTTGGCAATCGGGCTCGTGACGGCTGCCAGCATTGGAGCGGTGCGCTCGGCTAGGGGCCGTCGAGAGCCGCCCTCATCGCTTCCCTGGGCGCAGGCATCCCCGTGAACTGCTCTACTTGCGCGAAGGCCTGATAGAGCAGCATTTGCAGGCCGCTGACGACACGGCCGCCTGCAGCCTCGACCGTCGACGCCAACGGTGTGGGCCACGGGTTGTAGATGGCATCCAGCAGAAGCGAAGCGGTCGCAACCGTCTGCGCGTGTTCCGCGGCGACCTCGACGGGAAGGGTGCTGACCACCACGTCGAGATCGGTGAGCGAAGTGCCCAGTGGTACCCATTTGGCGTCGACGCCCACCCGCTGCGCGAGCGCCGACAACGGCTCGGCCTTGGCTTGGTTGCGTGCCACCACCGAGATGTCGCGCACCCCGAGCTCGGCGAGCCCGACAACGGCCGCGGGCGCGGTACCGCCGGAGCCGAGCACGGCGGCGCGGGCGCCGGGTCCCACGTCACCCAGAGCGCCGATGACACCTTCGACGTCGGTGTTGTCGGCGCGCCAGCCGCCGCATGCGGCCCGTACGAGGGTGTTGGCCGAGCCGACCAGCTCCGCGCGGGCACTTCTCTCATCGGCGAATCGCAGCGCCGCTAACTTCCCGGGCATCGTGACCGACACGCCGACCCACTCGGGTCCGAAACCGGCTACCAGAGGCGCTAATTGCTCCGCCGTGCATTCGATGCGCTCGTAGGTCCAACCGGTCAGGCCAAGCGCCCGGTAGGCGGCGAGGTGCACCTGCGGCGAACGGGAGTGCGCTATCGGCGACCCCAGAACCGCCGCCCTGCGCGCATCACTGCGCGCCGGTCTCATTCGCGCTTACCGCGCGGAGTCGAGGACACCGTTGCGACGTGCGAGCTCGATGTTCGCCAAGTGTTGCGGGTAGTCGCGGGTGAACAGCGTGGTGCCCTGCATGTCGATCGTGACGAAGTAGAGCCAGTCACCTGCCGCCGGCTCCTCGGCCGCGGCCAGCGCAGGCTGACTTGGCGAGCAGATCGGGGTGGCCGGAAGTCCCGGTCGCACATAGGTGTTCCACGGCGTCATCTGTCCGCGGTCGGCGTCTGTAGTGGCGACCTCGATCCGGTCGAGTGCGAAGTTCACGGTGGAGTCGAACTCGAGCGTCCGGTTCTCGGCCAGCCGGTTGTAGATGACGCGGGCGACCTTCGCGAAGTCCTCCGGGGTGGATTCCCGCTGCACCAGCGAGCCGACGGTCAGGATCTGATAGGGCGACAGATTCATCGCCGCCGCGGTGTCGAGCAACCCGCCCTGCGCGTATTGCGTTGCGCTGGCACCGATAAGGGTCGACAAAATCTCCTGCGGTTGCGCCGACGGGTTGATGTTCCATGTGCCGGGTGCGATCAGCCCCTCCAGGCGGCGGTGGTCGTCGCCCAGTTCGGTGACCGGGCCCATGGCCCAGTCGGGCACCGACAGCTCCGACGGTGCGGCTGTGCTCGCCACGTTCTTGAGCGCATCGACCGATATACATGTGCGTTCACCGTCGAGGTCGACGCAGGTGGCCTTCGAGATCAGGCTCAGAATCCCGTCGGTGACGGCGTTGGTCTTCACGTCCTGCAGGTCATCGAGTTGACGCCCCTCGGGGATCGTCAGCTTGCCGACCCGGTTCTGCGGATCAGCAAGACGCTCAACGGCCTTGGCCGCAGGAATTTCTGTGCGCACCTTGTAATAGCCGGGCTGGATCGCCGAGATGGCGGCATTGTTCTCCGCGGCGTTGACGAACGCGCTGACGGTCGAGACGACGTTGGCGTCCTGCAGCGTCTCGCCGATCGCCGTCGTGGAGTCGCCGTCGTGGACCTGGATGACCACGTCGCTCACCCCATCACCGGCGAAGTCGCTGCCGCCGCCGAACAGCGTGTGCCACAGCTTGGAGCCGATGAACACCGCGCCCACGACGACGACGATCAACAACACCACCGTCACGCCGCGGCCGATACGGCGTTTGCGCTGACGACGTTCCTCGCGGATGCGTTCGGCACGGTTCATCCGCCGCCGTGGCGGGCCGACCGCCACGGGCTCGACGCGATCATGACCCCAGTAGTCAGACATCCCCGACCTCTCCGTGCGCGGCACCGTGATCGCCTACTGCTCGCGTGGGCGGCGCCGTGATCACTTGCTCCTCGCGTGCGCGACGCCTCTGGTCCAGCCAGTTCTGCAGAATGCCCACCGCCGCCGCCTGGTCGATCATCGACCGCTGCCCCTTGGCGCGGACACCGGCCTCTCGCAGCGACCGCTGCGCGGCAACGGTGGTGAGTCGTTCGTCGGCCAACCGGACCGGCGTCGGCGCGATGCGCCTCGCCAGCTGGTCTGCCACCGCGATGGCGTCTTTCGCCGATGAACCGGTTCGGTCGGCGAGGGTACGGGGCAGGCCGACCACCACTTCGACCGCCTCCAGTTCGTGCACCAGCGCGGCGAGCCGGCGCAGGTGCTTGTTGCCGCGGTCGCGGGCCACCGTCTCGACGGGTGTCGCGAGGATCCCATCAGGATCACTGGACGCTACTCCGATGCGGACGCTGCCCACGTCGACACCGATCCGACGGCCACGTCCGGGGTCGGGAGGATTCAACGAGCCCCCCGGGCGATCCGGCTTTACCTCGTTGCGCTCCTCGCGTGCGCGCCGGTCGGTATGGGCCACGCGTCAGCTCCGGCCTAGTTCTGCGCGCAGAGCGGCCAATGCCGCGTCGATGCCCGCCGCCCCCTTACCGGAACCCTGCGCGAGATCGGCCTTGCCGCCCCCACGGCCGTTGACCGGTGCACCGAACGGCTTCACCAAGTCGTTGGCGCGCAAACCGAGATCCTGAGCCGCCGGGTTCACCGCCACCACGAACGGCACGGTGTCGTTGTCGCCCTCGGCGATCAACGCGACGACGGCGGGGTCGCTGCCGAGCTTGCCGCGGACGTCGCCGACGAGTGTCCGCAGATCCGCTGCCGACATACCGCCGGCCATCCGCTGCGCCACGACTCGGACCTTACCCAGTACCTCCGCACCCGCGGCGGCGTTCGCGGCTGCGGCCCGCGCGTTCGCCAGCCGCATCCGGTCGAGTTCCTTCTCGGCGGCGCGCAGCCGCTCCACGAGGTTGGCCACCCGAGCCGGGACCTCCTCGGACGGCACCTTCAATGACGAGGCCAGTCCGGCCATCAGCGCGCGTTCCTTGGCCAGGTGCCGGAACGAGTCCAATCCGACGTAGGCCTCTACCCGGCGCACACCGGAGCCGACCGACGACTCGCCGAGGATCGTGACCGGACCGATCTGCGCCGAGCTGCGCACGTGCGTGCCGCCACACAACTCCAGCGAGAACGGACCGCCTATCTCAACCACGCGAACCTCATCCGGGTAGTTCTCCCCGAACAGCGCCATCGCGCCCATCGCCTTGGCCTTCTCGAGTCCGGTGGTGAAACTGTGCACCTCGAAATCGGCTTCGACGGCCTCGTTGGTGACTTCTTCGATCTGGGTGCGCTGGTCGTCGTTCAACGCGCCCTGCCAGTTGAAGTCGAAGCGAAGGTAGCCGGGCCGGTTCAGCGAGCCGGCCTGCACAGCGTTGGGCCCCAGCACCTGCCGCAGCGCGGCGTGCACCATGTGAGTGCCCGAATGGCCCTGCGTCGCGCCGTGTCGCCATCGCGGATCGACGGCCGCGACGATCGTGTCGCCCTCGACGAACTCACCGGACTCCACGTTGACGCGATGCGCCCACAGCGTCTTGGCGATCTTCTGCACGTCGGTGACGGCCGCCTTCGCGGCGCTGGACGCGCCGGCGCCGGTGATCGCGCCTTCGTCAGCGATCTGGCCGCCGGACTCCGCGTAAAACGGGGTGCGATCCAAGATGAGCTCGACGCGGTCCTGCCGGGCGTCGTGGCTCACCACCGGCACCCGCTGGCCGTCGACGAAGATGCCGAGGATCTTGGCCTCGCTCGTCAGTTCGTTGAAGCCGGTGAACTCGGTTGGCCCGGCGTCGACCAGGTCGCGGTATGCCGACAGGTCCGAGTGGGCCTGCTTGCGCGCGGCGGCGTCGGCCTTCGCCCGCCGCCGCTGCTCGGCCATCAGCCCACGGAAACCTTCTTCGTCGACCGACAGCCCGGACTCGGCGGCCATCTCGAGGGTCAACTCGAGCGGGAAGCCGTAGGTGTCGTGCAACGTGAAGGCGTCGGAGCCGGACAGCACCGAGGCGCCAGAGGCCTTCGTCGCGCGGGCTGCCTCGTCGAACAGCCGTGAACCCGACGCCAGTGTGCGATTGAACGCCGTCTCCTCAGCCACCGCGATGCGATGGATGCGGTCGAAGTCGGTCGCGAGTTCCGGGTATGACGGCGCCATGGCGTCGCGCACCGTGGTCATCAGCTCGCTCATAACCGGCTGATCGACGCCGAGCAGTTTGGCGGCGCGGATGATCCGGCGCAGCAGTCGCCGAAGTACGTAGCCGCGGCCCTCGTTGCCGGGACTGACACCGTCACCGATGATGATCGCGGCGGTACGGCTGTGGTCGGCGATGATCCGGTACCGGACATCATCATCGTGGTTACCCTGCCCGTAGCCGCGTGGAGCGAGCCCGGCGACGAGGTCGATCACCGGGCGCAGCAGGTCGGTCTCGTAGACGTTGTCGACGTCCTGCAGCAGGCACGCCACCCGTTCCACGCCCATGCCCGTGTCGATGTTCTTGCGCGGCAGCGGACCGAGGATTTCGAAGTCTTCCTTCGAGGTGCCCTGGCCGCGCTCGTTCTGCATGAACACGAGATTCCAGATCTCGATGTAGCGGTCCTCGTTGGCCTCGGGTCCGCCCTCGACTCCGTACTCGGGGCCGCGGTCGTAGTAGATCTCCGAGGACGGACCGCAGGGACCGGGAATGCCCATCGACCAGTAGTTGTCGGCCATCCCGCGGCGCTGGATGCGGTCCAGCGGTAAGCCCGCGACCTCCTGCCACAGCGCGATGGCCTCGTCGTCGTCGAGGTAGACCGTCGCCCAGAGCCGTTCGGGATCGAACCCGTAGCCACCCTGGTCCTGCGGGTTGGTCAGCAACGTCCAGGCGAACTCGATGGCGCCCTTCTTGAAGTAGTCACCGAAGGAGAAGTTGCCCGCCATCTGGAAGAACGTGTTGTGCCGGGTGGTGATGCCGACCTCGTCGATGTCGGGCGTGCGGATGCACTTCTGGACACTGGTCGCGCGGTTCCACGGCGGGGTCTGCTGACCCAGGAAGTAGGGCACGAACTGCACCATGCCGGCGTTGACGAACAGCAAATTGGGGTCGTCGAGAATCACCGATGCGCTGGGCACCTCGGTGTGGCCCGCGTTCACGAAGTGATCGAGGAAGCGCTTCCTGATCTCGTGTGTCTGCACTTTCTCGTCCTCATTACCGTGTCAATACCTGCGATTATTCGACCGCACCACAGTACCGGTCACCGTTGCGGCGCATGAAAGGCAACGATCCGGCGCCGCGCCGGGTCCGCTAGGAGCCGAGAAAGCTCAACCGCACCGTGCGCTGAGGATTGTCCCGGTTCAAGTCCACCAGGACCACACTTTGCCACGTTCCCAGCAGCGGTTGACCGTCCTGCACCGGCACGGTCACCGATGGAGACACCAGGGCAGGCAGCACATGGTCGGCACCGTGGCCGGGCGAACCGTGTGCGTGGCGGTACCGGTCGTCGCGCGGCAACAGTCGTTCCAGCGTGTCGAGCAGGTCGTCGTCGGAACCCGCTCCGGTCTCGATGATCGCCACTCCCGCCGTCGCATGCGGGACGAAGACGTTGCACAAGCCGTCCTGACGGGCACGGCAGAAGTCGCGCACCGCATCGGTGAGGTCGACGACGCGACGGCGGGTCGTGTCGATGTCGAGCACGTCGGAATCCACGAATCCAGCCTACGTTCCAAGCAATTTGCGTTGCGAACCATCCATTGATCCGCAGGCGATGCGGGAGGAGGCTAAGAGTGGTCCGGTGGCGCCACCGGGGCGCCGCCCCAACAAATTAGGGGGTGGATCGTGTACGCACGCTCTACCAGCATTCAGGCGCAACCATCCAACATCGACGCTGGAATCGCCTACGTTCGCGACGAGGTCATGCCGGCGCTGCAGAACATGGACGCCTACGTCGGCCTGTCGATGTTGGTCGACCGCGAGTCCGGCCGCTGCATCGCCACCAGCGCTTGGGACACCGAGGACGCGTTACGCATCAGCACGGAGCGGGCAGCGCCTCTTCGAGACCGTGCAATCGAGATCTTCGGCGGAGATGCCACCGTCGATTCGTGGGAGATCGGGGTCATGCATCGCGACCATCAATCGGCTGACGGCGCGTGCGTACGTGCGGCATGGTTGCGGATGCCG
This sequence comes from Mycobacterium deserti, assembly GCF_025345615.1. GTDB lineage: Bacteria > Actinomycetota > Actinomycetes > Mycobacteriales > Mycobacteriaceae > Mycobacterium > Mycobacterium deserti. Next base: position 668,011 of record NZ_JAODWD010000003.1, on the reverse strand, counting down.
GCTGATCAGGTCGGGCGCGCCATCGAGTTCTACAAGGCTTCGGTACTGCCTTCGCTGGAGGATCTCGAGGGCTTCTGCAGCGCAAGTCTGCTGATCAACCGCTCGACCGGGCGAGGCGTCTCATCGACGACGTTCGACAGCCGCGACGCGATGGAACGCAATCGGGATCAGGCCACCGAACTCCGCAACACCCGCACCCGCGAACTCGGCGCCGACATCGTCGACGTAGGCGAATTCGAGCTCGCGATCGCCCACCTGCGGGTGCCCGAGATGGCCTGACCGGCACCGCAGTCGCGCAACCGTTTATTGACGTCAGTGTCGGGGTACCTCACCTGGACACCAAATCTCTGGAGGAGAAATGACGATCACCGGCGTTATCACCGCAATTCTCATCGGAATCGTGGTCGGCGTTCTCGGACGGCTGGCACTGCCCGGCCGGCAGCCGATCGGCTTCCTCATCACGATCCTTGTCGGCATCGTTTCGGCATTCATCGGTACAGCGATCGCCCGCGCGATCGGCATCCCCACCGCCACCAACGGCATCGACTGGCTGGAACTGCTCGTCCAGGTCGTCGTCGCCGCAATCGGTGTCGCGCTCGTCGCGGCGCTGATGGGTCGTCGGCGCACCGGCGCCATGGGCACCCGACGCCGCGGCGGCATGCTGCGCTAAGCCCCCCATTCGACGATCCCGGCTGAACCCCCTCAGCCGGGATCGTCTTTGTTTGCGCCCTTCTCAACGCCGGAGCAACGGTGTTTCCCCCCGCGCCCTGATCTGCTGCACCACCCACTCGTTGCCGTCGGGGTCAGCGAACCCGAACAGCGTCCCGCCGTCGCGTTCGTCGATGACGTCGATCTCGCCTGCCGCCACCCCGCGGTCGAGGATCTGTCGTCGCGCCGTGCTGGCATCTGCGACGACGAGCTGCAGGCCCTTGAGCGAGCCGGGCGGCATGGGCGGCGGCTCCTTGACCTGAATCGAACATCCCGACCCCGGCGGGGTGAGTTGCGCGAAGCGCTCCTGGTCGGTGCGCGTATCGAAGTCGAGGTTGAAGCCGATCTGGTCGCGGTAGAAGGCGATGGCCCGGTCGACATCGCCGACCGGGACCACCACCACTTCGAGCGTCCAATCCATCAGAGCCTCGTCAAAAGCTCGTCCAGCTTCTCGTATCCCTCGGTCATGCCGCCCTCCATGCCCGAGGACAGCAACCCGTCGCGCGCCTCGGTGTTCGGGCAGATCGACCGGCCGCGTAACCGGGAGCGGCCGCCACCCAGGTCCTCGAACCACATGTACTCAATGTTCACCATGTCGGGCATGCCCTCGAACTCGAAGGTCTGCAGGATGAACTCGTTTTCGCGGACGGTGTGGAAGGTGCCGTTGAAGGCGTACTCCCCCTGCTCGTCGGAGTGCACGTAGCGGTAGCCGCCGTGGTTCTTGAACTCCCACTCGGTGACGTTCATCTCGAGCCCGCGCGGTCCCAGCCACTGCTTGACCAGTTCAGGGTCGGCGTGTGCCCGGAACAACGCCTCCCGGGGGGCGTCGAACTCCCGGGTGAACTCCATCGCCAGGGTGTCGACGGGTGCCTTGAGGTTGAGTGCGTTCATTTTTCGATTCCTTTCTCTTGTGTCATGACCGCCAGCAGGCTGTCCAGCCGGCGGTAGTTACGTTCGGCGTCGAGCCGATACCGGTCGATCCATGCGGTCAGCCGCTCCAACGCGGCCGCGTCCAGGTGCACCGGCCGTCGTTGTGCCTCACGGGTCCTGGTGACCAACCCTGCTTGCTCGAGCACCTGGATGTGCTTGGACACCGCTTGTTTGGTGATGTCGAACGGCGCCGCCAGCTCGTTGACCGTGGCCGGCCCGCGGGACAGCCGCGCGACGATCGCTCGGCGCACCGGGTCGGCGAGCGCCAGGAAGGCACGGTCCAGCCGGTCGTCCGCATCCTCACCACTCCCCATTATCAACCTTGTGTTTGATCAACTGATTTGTTGATTACAACGGTAGGAGGCGGTTCGACCGGTGTCAAGGCCGAATTCGTGTCGCAAGACTGCGGTGAGACCGCTGTCCGCTCGACGGCGCCGATCTGTGCGCAGTCTCGGCGCGCCGGTTCAGCGCTTGCGGCGGATGATTGCGCGCAGCTTTTCGAGGCGGCCCGCGATTTCGCGTTCGTTGCCGTGGGTGGTGGGCCGGTAGTAGTCGACGCCCACCACTTCATCGGGCGGATACTGTTGCGCCACAACACCGTCGGGATCATCGTGTGCGTACTTGTAGCCGACGGCGTTACCCAGCTTCTGCGCACCGGAGTAGTGGCCGTCGCGCAGGTGGGCGGGCACCAGTCCGGCCTTGCCCGCCCTGATGTCGCTCATCGCCGCGCCCAGCGCGGTGGTGACCGCGTTCGACTTGGGCGCCGTCGCGAGATGCACAGTCGCGTGGGCCAGCGTCAACTGCGCCTCGGGCATGCCGATCAACTGCACCGTCTGCGCTGCGGCGACCGCCGTCTGCAGCGCGGTCGGGTCGGCCATGCCGATGTCCTCGGAAGCCAGGATCATCAGCCGGCGCGCGAGGAAACGCGGGTCCTCCCCCGCCACCAGCATCCGGGCGAGGTAGTGCAGCGCGGCGTCGACGTCGGAGCCGCGGATGGACTTGATGAATGCGCTGATCACGTCGTAGTGCTGATCGCCATCGCGGTCGTAGCGCACAGCGGCCTTGTCGAGTGACTGCTCGATGGTCTCGACCGTCACGTCCTGCCCGGACTCGGCTGCGACTTCGAGGGCGGTGAGCGCGCGACGTGCGTCGCCTGCCGACAACTGCACCAGCAGGTCGACAGCCTCGTCGGTCACCTTGACCTTGCCCCCGAGACCGCGCGGGTCGTCGATCGCACGGCGTACGACGGTGCGCACCGCGTCGACGTCGAGCGGTTGCAACTGCAGGATCAGCGACCGGCTGAGCAGCGGTGCGACCACGGAGAAGGACGGATTCTCGGTAGTGGCCGCGACCAGCAGCACGATCCGGTTCTCGACCGCCGACAGCAGCGCATCCTGCTGCGTCTTCGAGAACCGGTGCACCTCGTCGATGAACAGCACGGTCTGCTCGCCGTGGGCGGCGGCGCGACGCGCGACGTCGATGACCGCTCGGACCTCCTTCACGCCCGCCGACAGCGCCGACAATGCCTCGAACCGGCGGCCGGTGGTCTGCGAGATCATCGAGGCGAGCGTCGTCTTACCGGTGCCCGGCGGACCGTAGAGGATGACCGACGCGGCTCCGGACCCCTCGACCAGCCTGCGCAGCGGCGAGTTCGGCTGCAGCAGATGGTCCTGACCGACCACCTCGTCGAGGGTGGCCGGCCGCATGCGCACGGCCAACGGCGACGACGCCCCTACGGCGCCGGTCGCGGTCGGCCCGGGCTCGCCGGGGACGTCAAACAGACCGTCGGACACGCCCTCTGCTTACCACGAAGCCGCGACGCGATGGCGCACCGTCACGATCCGGGGGGCTGCGTGACGAAGTCGATGAGCTCCTCGACGCGGCCGATCAGCGCCGGCTCCAGGTCATTCCAGTCCCGGACCCGGCCCCTGATGCGCTGCCACGCCCTGGCCACGTCGGCCTGCTGAGAGTGCGGCCAGCCCATCGAGCGGCACACGCCCTTCTTCCAATCGACCCCCTTCGGGATGACCGGCCACGCCGGAACTCCCAGTCGCGTCGGTTTCACCGCCTGCCAGATGTCGATGAACGGGTGTCCCACGACGAGCGTGTGCTCGCCACCGGGTCCGCGACGCACCGCCTCGGCGATGCGCGCCTCCTTCGACCCGGCGACGAGGTGATCGACCAGTACCCCGAGCCGACGGCCCGGCCCCGGCTCGAACTCCGCGACGATCGCGGCGAGATCGTCGACACCGCCGAGGTATTCGACGACGACGCCCTCGATGCGAAGATCGTCGCCCCACACCTGCTCGACGAGTTCGGCGTCGTGTCTGCCCTCCACATAGATGCGGCTCTGCAGGGCGACCTTCGCGCGCGCACCGGGTACGGCCACCGAACCCGACGCGGTCCGTGTGGTCATCGGCGCGGGCCGCCGCGGCGCGGTGAGGATGACGGGTTTGCCGTCCATCAGGTAGCCCGGCCCGACGGGAAACGGCTTCCTGCGCCCGCGGCGGTCCTCGAGTTCCATTCGCCCGTACTCGATGCGCACCACGGCGCCCACATAGCCCGTCGCGGCGTCCTCGACGACCATGCCGAGTTCCACCGGACACTCCGTGGAACGCGGTTTGCGATGCGGATTGTTGGCGAGGACGTCGGTGCCATAGCGATCAGCCACCGGGTGATCGTAGGGTCACACGCGTGCTGCTCAACCGCGACACGGCCGAGGGAATCGCTAACGGCAGCATCACGTTGGTGTTGCGCCGATGGGACGCGCCGCGGGCCAAGGCGGGCGGCACGCAGCGCACCGTGGCAGGCACTATCCGCGTCGACGACGTCGCCGAGTACCCGGGCGGCTACCGCGTCACCGCCGCCCAGGCCCGCGCGGCGGGTTATCCGAGCGCAGCGGCCGCTCAGCGGGAGTTGGACCGCCGACCGGCCCGGCACACCTATGCGATCGCGGTGTCCTATCTGGCGCCTGACGAGCGGCCCGAACTGGCCGCCGAGGACGACTTGTCGGCCGACGACGTGCGGGCCATCACCGCTCGCCTCGATCGATGGGACGCGGCCACCGAGCCGTGGACGAGGCGGTATCTCGAACTCGTCGCGGCCAACGACGCGGTGCGTGCGCCGGACCTCGCTGCGCGGCTGGGGCTTGACGTCCCGCGGTTCAAGCGCCGCGTGCGTCAACTCAAATCGCTCGGGCTGACGATCAGCCTCGATGTCGGCTACCGCTTGTCGCCGCGCGGCCGTGCCTATCTCCGCATGACGGCCGCGGGGCGATGACGGTGGGGCTGGCCGTTATGAGGCGAGTTTGGCGGGGTCCGAGGTGATTTCGTCGACGATGGTGTGAATGAACCGCATCTTCTCGAGCACCGCCGGAGGCAGCACGAACGGGTACAGATCCTCTTTACCCATCGACCGGTTCACCATGTTCAACCCCCACGACAGCGGCAACCACATCTCGATGATGGTGTCGAAACCGCTGGGCCCCAGTGCTCGTCGCTCGAACGTGGCACCGGCAGGCGCGAAACCGAAGGCAGCGGCAGTGTCCAGTGCGTCGCGGATGTGCAGATAGTGGGCGAACGTCTCGGCCCAGTCCTCGGCGGGGTGCATGGTGGCGTACGACGAGACGAAGGTGTCCTCCCACCCTGAGGGAGGACCTTGGCTGTAGTGGCGGTCCAATGCGGCCTGGTAGTCCGCGTCCGGATCGCCGAACAGCTCGTTGAACCGCTGCAGGTAGTCCTGCGACGGCTCGACCAGTCGATAGAAGTAGTAATGCCCGATTTCGTGGCGGAAGTGGCCGAGCAGCGTGCGGTACGGTTCCTGCATCTCCACGCGCAGCTGCTCCCGGTGCACGTCGTCGCCCTCGGCGAGGTCGAGCGTGATCACCCCGTTGGCATGGCCGGTGAACACCTTCTCGGATTCACTGGACAGCAGGTCGAAAGCCAGGCCGTATTCGGTGTCCTCGTCGCGGCCGACGATCGGCAGCTTCAACTCGCGTAACGCGGCGATGAGGCGGCGCTTGGCCTTCTCGGCGGCGGCGAACGCGGTCAGCGCCTTGGTGTCGGAGTCGTTGGGCCGTGTTCGGGTGAGTGCACACGACGCGCACAGCCGTGCCGCGGCATCCTGATCGGGATCCTTCTCGACGAGCCAATTACATTCGGCCAGATGAAGGTTCGCGCACAACCGATACCGGCCGGCATCGACGGCACCGGCATGCTCGCTGTCCTTCCCCACCGCGATGACCATCAGTTCGTTGTCGTCGAGGGAGTAACCCAGCGAGCTGCCACACGACAGGCACAGCGAGTTCTCGAACGCGAGCCGCTGCCCACAGACCGGGCAGTGGAAGTCACGCATGCGGCGCACTCCCGTCGTCGGGAGCCACGTCGACCGCGACGTCGATCACGCTGCTGTCCGCGTCGGTGTAGATGATGCCGCGCAGTGGCGGCACGTCCGCATAGTCGCGGCCGAACCCCACGACGATGTAGCGCTCGTCGGTCATCTGGTTGTTGGTGGGATCGAGGCCCAGCCACACGTTCTGCGGGGTCCACACCGACGCCCATGCATGTGTCGCGTCGATGCCGATCATGCGTTCCTTTCCCGGCGGCGGGTCGGTGGCGAGGTAACCCGAGACGTAGCTGGCGGCCAGCCCGTTGGCGCGCAGGCACGCGATGGCGAGCCTCGCGAAGTCCTGACATACCCCTTCGCGTGCCGCCAAAACCTCACTGACCAGTGTAGACACCGTGGTGGAGCCGGACCGGTACGTGAAGTCGGAGTGGATGCGTGACGAAAGGTCACTCAGTACCTCGATCAGCGGGCGCCCGGGTTCGAAACTGGGTGCGGCGTAAGCACGTATCTTCTCGGTGATCTCGGGTTGGCGCAGATCGAGGGTGAACTCGGTGGCCAGTGCTCCGTCGAGGCCGACCGGCCTGGCGATCTCCCACGGCGCTCGGGCCGAGCCGCCGTCGTACACCTCTGTTGCGGGAGGGTCGACTTCGACGACCGACTTGCTGGTGACGCGCAGCGTCTGATGGTGTTGCGTGACATGAAAATACGAGCTGACGTTTCCGTACGCGTCGCGGCTGGTCGAGCTGTCGGCGGGTTCGGGATCGATCACCAGCTCGTGAGACAGACACCGTTGTGACGCCGACTCGCGCGGGGTGAGGAATCCGCGGCCGTAGGAACTGGTGACGTCGGAGGAGTACCGGTAGACGGTCCGGTGCGACACCCGATATCGGCGCGTCGTCATGCCAGGAGCCGCCGTTCGCCCGGTCCCCACAGCTGCTGCATGCCGCCGGGCAGCGACAGGTGGGTGGCGGTGATCACGCCGGCCAGCTCGCGAAGGTCGCGATGCACATCGTCGAGAAGGCCCGCGAATTCCTGCCGCCGACCGTCAGCGGAGACCTCTTCGAGGTCGGCGGGATCCACCCGGCGCAGACGGGTGGCGATCTCGTCGACCATGCGCTCAGGTCGCGACGAACCAGCCGATCCGGGCAGCGTCTTCAGCGCGTCGCGCAGCCGTTCGAGTTGATAGCCCAACGAGCGCGGGTTCTCGAGGTCGAACAACATCAGTTCCGCGACCGACGCCACGCTGACTCGCCCCAGCGTGCGGCGCCGGTAGATCACGGCCGACTCGCACACCACCAGCGCCGACTCCGTGATGGTCTGTTCTCCGCCTCCGCTGTGGGCGGTCGTCAGAGTCGCCTCGAACAGCGACGTGAGCGCGAGCCCGCGTTCGATGCGTTTGCCGATGTCCTGCGAATGGCCAGCTCGTCCCAGACCACGGCGTCGGCGGGGTCGCCTTCGGCGTCGTCCTCCGCCCGGTAGGCCCGCGTGGACAGCACCGTGTCGACGAAGTCGAGGGTGATGGCGCCGCGTTGCTTGACGCCGAGCGCCTTGAGGTCGCCGACGACATCGTTGGCCGACTCCCGCGCGATGTCGGCGGTGATCTCATCACCCGCGGGTATCTGTGCGGCATCGCGGTGCACGACCAGATGCGTCACGCCGGGGTTGTCCCGCAGCACGTCGATCACCGGTTCACGCAGATCGTTGGGCACAATCACGCGCAGATGCAGCATCGGCTGAGGGTAGCGTTTCACCGGTGGCCGATTGGGCTGATGTGGCGCGCATCGCGGGCGAACTTCCCGAGACGACGGAAGCCTCACCGCGGAACTGGCGGGTGCGCAAGAAGCTCGTCGTCTGGGAGCGCCCGCTGCGCAAAGCGGACTACGAGGCGCTCGGCGACGACGCGCCCGCCGGTGACATCCTGGGCGCCCGCGTCGCCGACGAGGGGGTGAAGTTCGCGCTGATCGCCGACGATCCCAGCATGTACTTCACCACCCCGCACTTCGACGGCTACCCGGCGATTCTCGTGCGGCTGACCGCCATCGGCATACCCGAACTGGAGGAACTGATCACCGAGGCGTGGCTGGCCCAGGCGCCGAAGACGGTGGCGAAAGCGTATTTGGCAGAGCGCTAGCGTCGTACGACGCGCATCGCGAGCTGGTCTGGTGGCACCAGATGCCCGTCTGCGCAACGGATCTCGACGCTGGCCTCGGCTCCGCAGTCTTTGTGCGCGAGCCGTAGCGGCGTGCGGTTGGGCAGGTGCCGCCGGCCCCACTCGAACATCGCCCACACCACCGGCATGAAATCGCGTCCGGCTTCGGTCAACACGTACTCGTCACGGCGCCGTTGCCCGGGTTCCCGATACGGCCTGCGCTGCAGCAGACCAGCATCGACCAGTTCGCCGAGGCGGGCGGCCGCTGCGGCTTTGGTGATGCCCACGCGTCGGCAGAAGTCGTCGAAGCGGGTGGTGCCGTAGTAGGCCTCGCGCATGATGAGCATCGCCGACTTCGTTCCGAGCAGGACCATCGTCTTCTCGATCGGGCACTCCCCGATCGCCGACCACGCATCGCGGTCGGCGAGCTTGCCCTGCAGCACTGTCATCGACGTCACTCTCCCTCTGGGTTGAACCCAGTATACCCAGGTGGTATAGCTGAGTATAGAAAGCAGTACTCAGCGTCGAGGCATCAGGAGGCAACCATGGCCGGATACGGAGACCGGGATGCGGTCATCGTCGAGGCGGTACGCACACCGATCGGCAAGGGCAAAGCCAACGGCGGATTGCACGACGTGCTGCCCGTGGACCTTCTGGCGCATTCCCTTCGTGAGGTCGTCACGCGCAGCGGGATCAACCCCGAGCAGGTCGACGACGTGATCGCGGGTGCGGTCACGCAGGTGGGCGACCAGGCGGTCAACATCGCGCGCAACGCGCTGCTGGGCGCGGGATTCCCCGAGAGCGTGCCGGGCACCACGGTCGACCGCCAGTGCGGCAGCAGCCAGCAGGCGATCCACTTCGCCGCCCAGGGGGTGATCTCCGGCGCCTATGACATCGTCGTGGCGGCCGGGGTCGAGTCGATGTCACGCGTGCCGATGGGCTCCAGCGTTCTGCCGGGCAGCGACCCGTTCGGCGCGATGGCGCAGCGCTATCCCGAAGGCCTTGTGCCGCAGGGCATCAGCGCCGAATTGATGGCGGCGAAATGGGGATTCTCCCGTCAGCAACTCGACGAGTTCTCGGCAGGCAGCCATGAGAAGGCCGCCCAGGCGACCAAGGAGGGCCTGTTCGACCGGGAGTTGGCGCCGATCGCGGGACTGTCGACCGACGAGATCATCCGTCCCGGCACGACGGTCCAGACCCTCGCCGGGCTGAAGCCGGCGTTCTACAACCCGGCCTACGAGGCCAGGTTCCCGCAGATTCAGTGGGAGATCACGCCGGGCAACTCATCGCCGCTGTCCGACGGCAGTGCCGCGGTCCTGATCACCAGCGGTGCGACGGCCCGGCGACTGGGCCTTCCGCCGCTGGCCCGGATTCACACGACGACCGTCGTCGGCTCGGACCCGCTCTACATGCTCACCGGCGTCATCCCCGCCACCGAGAAGGTGCTCAAACGGGCCGGACTGTCGCTCGCCGACATCGACCTGTTCGAAGTCAACGAGGCGTTCGCGCCGGTCGTGTTGGCGTGGGCCGAGGACACCGGAGCCGATCTGGCCAAGACGAACGTCAACGGCGGTGCGATCGCCATCGGGCACCCCTTGGGCGCCAGCGGCGCGCGGATCATGACGACCTTGGTCAACGCTCTGGAACAGCGCGGCGGCCGCTACGCGCTGCAGACCATGTGCGAGGGCGGCGGCATGGCCAACGCCATCATCATCGAGCGGCTCTGACCCCGGCGATTTCGGTGCGCTGACAGTCGCTCAGCGATCGTCCGCGCACCGAAATCACACTCTGGCGAGTTCGAACAGCGGGATGACGCGGCTGGTCTTGGCCTGGTAATCGGCGAAGACCGGCGCCGCTTCGACGACCTTCGGGTAGAGCGCGTCGCGCTCGGCCTGCGGCAGCTCGCGGGCGGTCACGTCGTACTCGGTGCTGCCGACTTCGATGTGCGCCCGCGGGTCGGCCCGCAGGTTGTGCACCCAGGCCGGATCACGGTCGGCGCCGGCGTACGACCCGACGATGATGATCCGGCCGTCGATCTCCAGGTAGGCCAGCGGCGAGAGTCGCGGCTGGCCGGACTTCGCGCCGGTGGTGGTCAGCAGTAGCAGCGTGCCGCCTTCGAACGGCCCGCCCACCTTGCCTCCGTTCGCGCGGAACTCCTTGACGATGTCGGCGTTGAACGCCTTGATGTCGGGGGTCTCGGTCATGGTGTGTCCAGCCGAGGAGTCGCCGCTTCTATTCCGAGTCCGCATAATCGAGGACCATGCGGGTCATCGTCACCGGTGGTAACAGCGGAGTGGGCAAGGCCACGGCCGGAGCGCTGGCCGCCGCCGGGCACGACGTGATGATCGCGTGCCGCTCCGTGCCGAAGGCCCAGCAGGCGGCCGCCGAGATGGCGGGCCGCGTCGAGGTGCGCGCGCTCGACCTTTCGGATCTGGGCAGCGTGCGGGCGTTCGCCGAGTCCGTCGACACCGTCGACGTGCTGGTCAACAACGCGGGGGTGATGGGCATGCCGCTGACCCGCACAGCCGACGGCTTCGAAGCGCACATGGGCACCAACCACCTCGGTCACTTCGCGCTGACGTGCCTGCTGGGCAGCAGGATCAAGGACCGGGTGGTCTCGGTGGCCAGCGCCATGTACCTGTTCGGCCGCATCGACTTCGCTGACCTCAATTACCGCACGCGCAAGTACACGTGGATCGGCGCCTACTCCCAGTCGAAGCTGGCGAACTTCCTGTTTGTCGCCGAATTGACCCGTCGCGGCATCCGGTCCTACGCATCGGATCCCGGCGCGACGGACACCGACATCACCCGGTCGATGACCATGGCCGAACACCAACGGATGCGGCGGCTGTTGCACACCCCGGCCCAGGGCGCGCGCGCCACTGTCGAGGCGGTGACGACGAATCTGCCCAGTGGCACGTATTTCGCGCCACGCTTCAACCAGTTCGGTCCCCCGAGGGTGACCAAGCTGCGGCGCAAGGCCACCGACCGTGTCGCGGCCCGTCGCCTGTGGGAGTTGTCCGCCGAGTTGACCGGCTGCGACTGGCGAGGCTAGTCGGCCTTCGGTCTGGCGTCGATGCCGGACTCCTTGCGTTGCTGCGCGGTGATCGGCGCGGGCGCGCCGGTCAGCGGGTCGACGCCTCCGCCGGACTTCGGAAAAGCGATCACTTCCCTGATCGAGTCGGTGCCGGCCAGCAGCGCGGTGATCCGGTCCCATCCGAATGCGATACCGCCGTGCGGGGGCGCACCGAAAGTGAAGGCCTCCAACAGGAATCCAAACTTCTCCTGCGCCTCGTCGTGACTGATACCCATCATCGCGAACACCCGCTCCTGGACGTCGCGCCGATGGATACGGATCGACCCGCCGCCGATCTCGTTGCCGTTGCACACGATGTCGTAGGCGTTGGCCAGCGCGGTGCCCGGATCGGTGTCGAATGTCCCCTCCGACTCGGGTTTCGGCGCGGTGAACGCGTGGTGCACCGCGGTCCACGCCCCAGACCCGACGGCGACGTCGCCGTGCGCGGCGGCCTCGTCGGCGGACTCGAACAACGGCCAGTCGACGATCCAGGTGAACGCCCACGCGTCGGGATCGATCAGGTTGAGCCGCTTGGCGATCTCGATGCGGGTGGCCCCCAGCAGCGCCCTGGCCGTCTTGGCCGGACCGGCGGAGAAGAAGATGCAGTCCCCCGGGTGGGCGCCGACGTGTGCGGCGAGACCGTCGCGCTCGGCGTCGGTGAGGTTTTTGGCCACCGGACCGCCCAACGTGCCGTCTTCGGCGACGAGCACATAGGCCAGGCCCTTGTGTCCGCGCTGCTTGGCGAACTCCTGCCAGCCGTCGAGGGTGCGTCGAGGCTGCGACGCACCGCCGGCCATGACGACCGCACCGACATAGGGCGCCTGGAACACCCGAAATGTGGTGTCGGAGAAGTACTCCGTGCACTCCACGAGTTCGACGCCGAACCGCAGGTCGGGCTTGTCGGAGCCGAAACGGCGCATCGCCTCGACATAGGTCATCCGCGGGATCGGGGTCGGCAGGTCGTACCCGACGAGCGCCCACAACGCCTTGAGGATCTCCTCGGACACCGTCATGACGTCGTCGGCGTCGACGAAGCTCATCTCCATGTCGAGCTGCGTGAACTCGGGCTGTCGGTCGGCGCGGAAGTCCTCGTCCCGATAGCAGCGCGCGATCTGGTAGTAGCGCTCCATGCCTGCGACCATCAACAGCTGTTTGAACAGCTGCGGGCTCTGCGGCAGGGCGTAGAAGCTGCCCGGCTGCAGGCGCGCAGGCACGAGGAAGTCACGGGCGCCCTCCGGCGTCGAACGCGTCATCGTCGGCGTCTCGATCTCAACGAACTCGTGGCGGGCCAGCACCTCGCGGGCTGCGGCATTAACATTGGAGCGCAAGCGAATTGCCGCTCCCGGACCTTCCCTGCGCAGATCGAGATAGCGGTACCTCAGTCGCGCTTCCTCGCCTGCCTGCTCGTCGAGTTGGAAGGGCAGCGGCGCGCTCTCCCCCAGTACGGTCAGCGAGGTCGCGTTGACTTCGATCTCGCCCGTGGGGATTTCGGGATTGGCGTTGCCTTCCGGCCGGACCTCGACGACACCGTCGACGGCGATGCAGAACTCCGCGCGCAGCCGGTGCGCCGACTGCAGCACGTCCGCCTCGCGGAACACCACCTGCGACACACCCGACGCATCGCGCAGGTCGATGAAGATGACCCCACCATGGTCCCGGCGTCGTGCCACCCACCCGGCGAGCGTCACCCTCTGACCGGCGTCGGCGGGCCGCAATGAACCGGCGGCATGACTGCGCAGCACGAAATCTCCTGTGAATGGCCTGACGAAAGGACTGCCACAGTCTAGAGGGGCCGGTCGCGACGGTAGCTTGGCGTTGTGAGCAGCCGCATTGCCCTCGTCGGCCCCGGTGCGATCGGCTCGACAGTCGGGGCTCTGCTTCACGCCGCGGGCCATCCGATCACTTTGTGCGGACGGACGCCGCGAGAGTCCATCGAGGTCAGGCCCGACGACGGAGAGTCGATCGTCGTGCGGGGTCCCGTGCTGACCGACCCGGCGGACATCACGTCGCCTGTCGACGTGGTGCTGCTCGCGGTCAAGGACACTCAGAACGAGCATGCCGGCGGCTGGCTGGCACCGCTGTGCGACAAGGGCACCGTGGTGTGTGCACTGCAGAACGGCGTCGAGCAGGTCGAACGGGTAGGGCGCTACTGCCCGACCGCGACGGTGGTGCCCGCCGCGGTGTGGATCTCGGCGGAGACGACGCCGCAGGGCTGGGTGCGCCTGCGTACACAGGCCCGACTGGTGTTGCCCGTCACCGAGGCCGCCGAATCTCTGGCCGAGTTGTTCCGCAACACCGGCGTGCGGGTCGACCTTGACCCGGATTTCATCTCCGCGGCGTGGCACAAGCTACTGGTCAACGCGGTGGTCGGGCTGATGGTACTGACGGGACGCCGGTCGGGCATGTTCCGCCGCGACGACGTGGCCGCGCTGAGCCGTCGTTACCTCGAAGAGTGCCTTGCGGTGGCGCGTGCCGACGGCGCCACGCTCGACGACAGCGTGATCGGGCAGATCATCGACATGCTCGCCGCGTCGCCCGAGGACATCACCACCTCGATGCTGACCGATCGGGAGGCGCATCGCCCGCTCGAATGGGATATCCGCAACGGGGTGATCGCCCGCAAGGCCGCCCAGTACGCACTGGCCACCCCGATCAGCGATGTACTCGTGCCGTTATTGGCCGCGGCGAGCGACGGCCCTGGCTAGGCTCGAGCCGTGCCCCGGCTCTTCCCGTGTGAGCGCGTCGGCCTCGAGATCTTCGGCGACGACGCCCCTTTTCGGTCGCGCAACAGCATCGACCTGACTGTCAGCCCTCAGCAACTGTGGGAGGTGCTCACCGACGCCGACACGTTGCCGCAATGGCATTCCCTCATCACGAAGGCGACATGGCGCAGCCCGGGACCGCAACGCGTCGGCGGAATCCGCGCCATCGAGGTGCTGAATCACTTTGCGGCCACCGAAGAGATCATCGTGTGGAACCCGTACCGGCACCTGGCTCTTCGCATGAACGAAAGCTCCCGGCAGAACACCGGAGCGTCCGCGGAGGAATTTCGCATCGAGACGACCGAGCGCGGCTGCAGGCTGACGTGGTCCACCGCGCGGCGGCCGCGCAAGCCGCCCTCGTGGCTCATGCGGCTGTATGCGCGACCGGTCATCAAGAGGGCGACCCGCCGACAGTTGGTGAAGCTGCGGAAGTACATCGAAGGGCGATTCGCCCCGGCGATCAATTACAGCGGCTAGACACAATCCTCTACTGTGTATGGCCATGCACACCTGTGAGCGCGTCGGCATCGACTTCATCGACAGCGCCCCGTTCCGCTTCGTCAGCACCGTCGATCTGACTATTACTCCCGAGCAATTGTTCGAGGTGCTCGCCGACGCCGAGTCGTGGCCGCACTGGGCGACCGTCATCACCAAGGTCACGTGGACCAGCCCCGAGCCGCGCGGAATCGGCACTACCCGTACCGTTCACATGCGCGGCGGCATCGTGGGCGACGAGGAATTTCTCGCGTGGGAACCGTTCACGCACATGGCTTTTCGGTTCAACGAAGCCTCTTCGGGAAGCATCGCGGCGTTCGCCGAGGACTATCGCGTGGTCGAAACAGCCCAGGGTTGCCACCTCACGTGGGTAATGGCGATGAAGCCGAATGGTGTTGCAGCACAGCTGGGTATGTCGCTGGGCCGGCCGGTGATGGGCTGGATGTTCCAGAAGTTCCTGTACAACCTGCGCGACTACGCCCGCGAGCGCTTCCCCGCCGCCTAGTACAGATTCGCCCACGCTTTGCGGCGCTCGCCGTCGGGATCTGAGACCACCATGTCGCGTGCCGACAGGATGACGCGCGTCAGCCGGTCCTTCGCGTCGTACATCGGCCAGTGCTGGCCGCTGGACCACCGGATCGGCGCTGGTCTCTGGCCTTCGCGCAAGCGATCATCCGCGTTCTCCCAGCCCTGGCTCGCGAAATCGAGCCATGCGCGCTGCATGCGCCGACCCACGGGCGGCTGCAACCGACGCCCGAGCGGATGCAGTTTGCGGCCGATGTACGACCCGTAGCTGTGCTGGACGTGCACGATCTCGCTGCCGTGCGTCGCACCCAACCCGAGCATGCGCAGACTCCACCCGACATGGTCGAAGCGGTACATGTGGGTGGGAGCATGTGCGCTGTAGGCGTCGGCGAACGCCCACGCCGGACCGCCGAACATCACGTCGGACCCGAATGCGATCAGAGCCCGTCGACGCGGGTAATCGGGGTAGGCCGCGAGCACCCGGTCCCTCGCATCGGGGGCGACGCGAGCGAAGTACGCGTCGATGGATGCCGGCGTCGTGGGCAGCATCGGCGGCTTCGTCCATGCGAACATCGACGCCTCATGGCTGTTGGTGCCGATGATCAACGGCACGCGCGACAACGCGCCCGCACGCGCGGCGTCGACCGGATGCTGCGGAATCAGGTCGACGCCATGGGTCAATCCGTAGGCCAGCGTGGGCGAGGTCGCCGCACTCTTACCCTGGATCCGGCCCGCCGCCCGGCGCAACTGCCGTTGCGGCAGGGCCTTGACCTCGGCGGGCCGCACCCCCAGCCGTCGCAGAAAGTCGTGCGCCTGCCTGGCCCGTACCTCACGATCGGCGATCAGAGGCAGCGCCGGACTCTGCGCGATGGCTCGGCTGAACAAACCGCAGGCGGCCGGGCTCGCCAACAGCGCCAGCACCGACGTGGCACCGGCCGACTCTCCGAAGACGGTCACCCGTTCCGGGTCGCCGCCGAATGCGGCGATGTTCTCTTGAATCCACCGCAAGGCCGCCATCTGGTCGCGCAGCGCGAGGTTGTCGTCGAAACCGTCGCCGAGGTCGCTGAGTTCGAACCCGCCGAACACCCCTATCCGGTAGGTGACGTTCACGACCACGACGTTGCCGTTGACCGCCAATCGCGACCCGTTGTACAGCTGGAATTGACCGGCGCCGTAGACGAACGCCCCGCCCGGAATCCACACCATCACCGGCAGCGACGCGCTGGTGTCCGGCGACCACACCGTCAGGGTCAGACAGGCCTCGTCGCGAACCTTCGGATCGTCGCGCCCGCCGCCGACGAACGACTTGCTCTGCGGCGGCAGCGGACCGTGCTCGAGCGCGTCGCGCACCCCGGACCACGGCTGCGCGGGAGCGGGCGCGAGGAAGCGGCGCTCACCGACCGGCTGCTCGGCGTACGGTACGCCGCGCCAGACCCCGACCCCGCCGTCACGTGTGCCGCGCAGCGTGCCCAACCCCGTGTGCGCGAGAGTCGAATGTCCGACGACGACTGCCACGACCAAATCGTAGTGTGCGAAGCTGGACCCACCTGGCTGCCGGACCGGCGATCGCCGGGGAGTCGCCGGGAATTGAGGAGGGCCGCGATGACCTTCAGCGAAGGCATGCAGATCGACACCAGCACCACCTCCAGCAGCGGCGGTGGGCGCGGCCCCGGCCGGGGAATCGCGGTCGGCGGCGGTATCGGCGGACTGCTGATCTTCGTCGTGGCGATGTTTCTGGGCGTCGATCCCAGTTCGGTGGTGCCGCAGCAGCAGATCGGCACCGAGGGTGTCGAAACTCCGGGCTTCGATCTGAGTCAGTGCAGGACGGGCGCGGACGCCAACGCGATCGTGCAGTGCCGGGTGGTCGCGACGGGCAACTCGGTGGATGCGATCTTCGGGCAGTTGGTCCAGGGTTATCAGCGGCCGAGGATGGAGATCTTCACCAACTCAGTCGACACCGCCTGCGGAGCGGCGACCAGCGACGTGGGGCCGTTCTACTGCCCGGGTGATCAGACCGCCTACTTCGACACCGGCTTCTTCGACATCCTGCGCGACCGATTCGGTTCCAGCGGTGGCCCGTTGGCGCAGGAGTACGTGGTCGCACATGAATACGGCCACCACCTCCAGGACTTGCAAGGCTCACTCGCTCGCGCCCAGCAGGACCCGGAGGGCGCGACGGGCGGCGGTGTGCGCACCGAGTTGCAGGCCGACTGCTATGCAGGTGTCTGGGCGCACTACGCCTCCATCACCAAGCAGGAGAGCACCGGCGTCACATTCCTGGAGCCATTGAGCGACAAGGACATCGCCGACGCATTATCTGCCGCGGCATCGGTCGGCGACGACCGGATCCAAGAGGCGGCCACCGGCCGGGTGAACCCGGAGGCATGGACACACGGCTCAGCCGCGCAGCGACAGAAGTGGTTCACCGAGGGATACCGGACCGGTGAGCTGAACGCGTGCGACACGTTCGCGACGAACAACCTTGGGTAGGCCAGCGACGGCCGTCGACGCCGTAGCCGAGCGCTATCTTGAAGCGTTTGCCGCGTTGGACCCCTGTGCCGCAACCGAAGTCGGTATCACCGGCCACGATGACGACATCACCGACTATTCACCGGAGGGAGTGGCCGGCCGCGTGGACGCCGCGAAGTCGGCCCTGCGCGAGCTTGAAGGAGTCAATCCGGTCGACGCCGTCGATCACGTCACCATCGCGGCCATGCGAGAACGGCTCGGCACCCAGATCGAGTTGCACGACGCCGGACTCGACGTCGGCGAACTGAACGTGATCGCCTCGCCCCTACAGACGATGCGCAACGTGTTCGACCTCATGGCCACCGATACCGACGATGACTGGGCGCTGATCAGTCGACGGTTGTCCCGGCTGCCCGACAGGGTGGCCGGGTACGCCGAGGCTTTGCGGACCGCGGTGTCGTCGGGACATGCCCCCGCGGTCCGGCAGGTCAGCCGCGGTATCGAGCAGGCCGGCCAGATCCAGCTGTTGATCACCAACATGGTTGCGACCGCGGTGCCCGACAACGAGACCCTGCACGACGAACTGCAACAACACGCCGCGGCCGCCGCGCAGGCCTACAGCGAACTGGCCCGCATGTTGGGCGACGACATCGCCCCGTACGCCCGGCTGGACGATGCATACGGCCGCGAGGCTTACGGGTTGCTGTCGCGATCGTTCCTCGGCGCGTCGGTTGACCTCGACGAGACCTACGAATGGGGCCTGTGGCTGCTGGAAAGCGTTGTTGCCGAACAGAGTTCCATCGCACAGCGGCTGTACCCCGGGGCGTCGGTCGCCGAGGCCCTGCGGCGGCTCGACGCCGAGGACCGCTATCTGGTGCATGGCGTCGATGCACTGCAGGCGTGGATGCAGGACCTCTCGGACCGGGCAGTGCAGTCACTGGCCGACACCCACTTCGACATCGACGAGCCGCTGCGCCGGCTGGAATGCCGCATCGCGCCGACACACACCGGCGGTATCTACTACACGGGCCCGTCGGAGGACCTCACCCGCCCAGGACGCATGTGGTGGTCGATTCCGCACGGCACGGACACCTTCCACACCTGGCAGGAAACGACGACGGTCTTCCACGAGGGCGTACCCGGCCACCACCTGCAGATCGGCAGAGCCGTCGTGATGGCCGACCGGCTCAACCGCTGGCGCAGACTCGGCTGCTGGGTGTCCGGCCACGGGGAGGGCTGGGCGCTCTACGCCGAACGGCTGATGGCGGAGCTCGGCTGGCTCGACGACGACGGCGATCGGATGGGAATGCTGGACGCCCAACGATTCCGGGCCGCCCGCGTCGTCATCGACATCGGTGTGCACTGCAGGATGCGAACGCCCGACGGGAAGATCTGGGACGCCGACACGGCGTGGGAGTTCTTGCTGTCACACAGTGCAATGACCGAGGAGCATCTGGGGTTCGAGCTGGACCGGTATCTCGGTTGGCCGGGCCAGGCGCCGTCCTACGCCATCGGACAGCGGATCTGGCAGCAGCTTCGCGACGACTTCGTCGGCCGCGGCTTGCCGATGAAGGAATTCCACAGCCGCGCACTTGATCTGGGCGGACTACCGCTGGACGTGCTCCGCTCGGCTCTATCGCAGGATTTCGCCGCAAGCTGATTCGCTTGGGAGGACGGCCGCGGCAACCTAACGTCACGGTATGGACACCACGGTGGTCACGGCCAACCTCACCATGTTGCGGGTCAACGGCTGGCAGGTCTACCTCTGGCGCGACGGCGACTCGGTCACTCTCATCGACACCGGGGCGCCGGGGTCAGCGGCCGAGATCCTGTCGGCGGCGCCTGGCATCGACCGTATCGTGATCACCCACGGGCATGTCGACCACGTCGGGTCGGCCTCCGACCTTCGCGAGCGGACCGGCGCCCCCGTGTATGCAGGCGCGGGTGATGCGGCGGCCATCCGAGGCGAGGCAGTCCTGGCGCCGCCGATCTTCGAGGACTGGGAAATCCCGATCTACGAGCGGGTTTCGGCAGGCCTGCCCGCCGAAGCCCCACCGGTCGAAGTGGAGCGCGAACTGCGCGACGGTGACGTGCTCGACTTCGGCGGCGGCGCCGAAATCCTGTCGGTACCCGGCCACACCGAAGGCAGCATTGCGGTACACCTGCCCCGGCACAAGGTGCTGTTCACCGGCGACGCGATCGCCAACGTCGGCAACGTCATGCTCGGCACGTTCAATCAGGACCGTGCGCGTGCGGTCGCGTCGTTTCACCGGATGGCCCGCCTCGACGTCGAAACCGCATGCTTCGGTCACGGCGAACCGATCCCATCGGGCGCAGCGACTCGCCTGCTCGACACCGCCGCCGGCTTGTGAACACTGCAGAGGGTGTCGAGCCGATCTGACCAATCCGGTGACCGCGTTGAACACATACCGTTAATGTGTTCAAATGCGTACGCAGCCGCGGCCGGTGTCCCCCACCCTGCTGGCAGCCACCACCGCGACACTGCGGCGGTTGGGGCCGCGACAATTCAGTCTGACCGCCGTCGCTGAGGCGGCCGGCGTCTCCCGCGGTACCGTTCACAATGCTCTAGGTAGTCGCGAGCATGCGATCAAGACCGCACTCGACCACCTCGCGTCGGGGTTCATCGAGACCATCTCGGCCGAAGTCGACAAGCAGGAGACACTCGCGGGTCAGGTCGCGGCGGCGGCGGTCGTCATCTGCGCTCATCGGGCGCAGTCCGATTCTGTGACCCCCCGCGGTATCAACGAGAGCATTCTCGTTCTGCTGCTGCGCAACATCGGTGACGACCTGATGGCACGGTCGGTGGACCAGTGGAAGCCGCGGGTACGACGGGCGCAGCAGCGCGGAGAAGTCGACGCCGGGGTCGATCCCGGCCGGGCAAGCGAATGGATTGTGCGAATGTTGTTGAGTTTCGAGCTGTTACCCCCGATAGGTGTCAACCTGAACAGTCCGCGCGCGGTGCGGCGGTTCGTGTCCGACTACATCGTCGCCGGCCTGACCGGAGGTCACCACCATGGCTGAACCCACCTATGAAGTGGCGATCATCGGTGCGGGTCCCGGCGGGATCGCCGCGGCACATCTGCTGCGTCAGAGGAACATCGCCGACTTCGTGATCCTCGAACGCGACACCGACTTCGGCGGAACATGGCGCGACAACCACTATCCCGGGTTGGCCGTCGACATCCCCACGCTGTGGTATCAGCTGTCGTTCGCGCCGAACCCAAACTGGACGCGACTGTTCGCGCCAGGGCCCGAGCTCTATCAGTATCTGCGCGACACCGCGCGCCGACTCGGGCTGTACCCTCACCTGCAGCCGAATTCCGAGGTCGTCCGCCAGGAGTGGGACGATCAGGCGGCTATGTGGCGGTTGCACATTCGCGACAAGCCGACCGTGACCGCGCGGTTTTTGATCAGTTCTGTCGGCGGCTATGTGAACGCCAAGAGCGCAATTGACATCGACGGGGTCGAGGACTTCGGCGGCACGATCCTGCGCCCGAATGCGTGGGACGACGACTACGACACGCGCGGCAAGCGCGTCGCGGTCATCGGCACCGGCTCGAGCGGCGTCCAGATCGCAGCGGCATTATCGGAACAAGCCGGCCGCCTCGACGTGTACCAACGAACGCCTGCATGGGTGCTGCCGAAAGTCGACTTCGACATCCCCCCGTTGATGCGCAAAGCGTTGCGGCTACCTGGGGTGTACCCAGCGGTCAATGTTGCCGGTCGGCTCGCCATGGACCTGTTCATGATCGCGCCCATCGTGCACCTGTTCTCGAGGCTGCCCGACAGGCTGCTGGTCCGTGCCATGCCGCTGTACGACGCCTATTGCCGGGCGCTGTACCGGCTGCTGTTGAGGGTCACCGTCGCCGACCCCGCGACCCGCAGGGCGCTGGTGCCGCGCTACGGAATCCTGGCTAAACGCCCGGTGATCTCCAGCAGTTTCCTTCCCGCGTTGAACAATCCCAACACCAGCCTGATCACCACACCCATCGAGCGGATTACACCGACGGGCATCCGCACGACCGATGGTGTCGAACGCGCCGTCGACCTGATCGTGGCGGCCACCGGCTACGAACTGTGGACTGATCCCGAAACATACCGGCCCGCAACAGTTGTCGGCGCGCACGGCTTCGACCTGGCCGAGTACTACCGTGCCCACGGTCTGCAGAGCTACGCCGGCACCGCGCACCCGCGACTGCCGAACCGCTGGGAGATCGTCGGACCGCTCGGATTCGTCGGACTCGCGTGGCCCGACTTCGTCGAGACGATGGCCGCGCACGCGGTGCGCGTCATCGACGAAGCGCGCCGGCGCGGCACCGGTGTCGTGGCGGTGAGCCAGTCGGCGTTCAACCGGTGGAACGACCGCATGCGGCGCCACGGCAGGGTTGCCCACCTGTACTTCACCGCGTGCAACCCCGGACTGAGCACGTACTTCGTGAACTCGCAGCGCGACACCGTTTATCACCGCCCCCAAACCATCACGGGATCAAGGCGATTCGCGAAACGTTCCGCGTTGGCCGACTATGACTTCTCGCGTCGTCCCGCCGTTGACATCACCCGACTACCTCAGGAGCTTCCGGCATGACGAACCCCGAAACCCCGCTGGCGGGCAAGGTCGCCTACGTGACCGGTGCCGCGCGCGGGCAGGGCCGCTCGCATTGCGTCCGACTGGCCCGTGCGGGTGCTGACATCGTCGCGATCGACGCCTGCGCACCCGTCGCCGAACACAACGGCTATCCGCCGGCGACGCCGGAGGACCTCGCCGAAACGGTCAGCCTGGTGGAGGGTGAGGGTCGCAAGATCGTCGCCGACCGGGTCGATGTGCGCGACGCCGCCGGTCAGCAGCGCGTCATCGCCGATGCGATCGAACAGTTCGGGCGGCTCGACATTGTCGTCGCCAATGCCGGAGTCATGAACTGGGGTCGACTGTGGGAGATCTCGGCCCAACAGTGGCAGGAAGTCCTCGACGTCAACCTGACCGGTGTGTGGAACACGATCAAGGCGGTCGTGCCGCCGATGATCGAGGCAGGCAATGGCGGGTCGATCATCAACATCAGCTCGGCGGCGGGAATCAAGGCCGTCCCGGGCTGCGGACACTACTGCGCCAGCAAGTTCGGTGTCGTCGCACTGACCAATTCGCTGGCCGTCGAGCTCGGCGAATTCGGCATCCGGGTCAACTCGGTGCATCCGTACGGCACCGACACCCCAATGGGCAACGACACGTCGATGTGGCAGATGTTCGCCGACCACCAGACCTACATCCACAGCTTCTCGCCCGGCGCGCTGCCGACCGAATCGCTGGCCGACCCCAACCTCATCTCCGACATCGTGGTCTGGCTGGCCGGCGAGGGGTCGTCCCTGGTGACCGCGGCGCAGATCCCCGCCGACAAGGGCTACCTCAAGATCTAGACCTAACCCGCCGAACGTTCCGTACCGCTCGACATTTCTGCGAACTGTCGAGCGGTACGGAACGTTCGCGCCCACGGGATTAGAGGCGGGACTGCTCCTTGATCGCGGTGTCGGTGGTGCGCAGCGGACGGATCAGGCCGTCTTGGGCGAACGACGCGATCAGCTCACCCGCCTCGGTGTGCACCGCGCCGCGCACATACGACATGCCCGCGCCGACCTGAGTGCTCTCGTGGGTGTAGAGGATCCAGCCATCCCAACGCACCGGCTCATGGAAGCTGACCGACACCGTCATCGGCGCCGTCGACACGGTCAGGTGCGCCTGCGCGGTGCCGATGCCCTCGTGCGCACGCATGGTCGTCGAAATGCCAAGGTGTCCGGTGAAATACGCAATCAACGCCTTGGCCAGGTCGTCGCGCGCCGGGATCGGGTCGTAGTGCAGCCACGCGAACAGTTCCGGGGGCCCGACCTCGTCCGGGCTGTTGACGTCGACCACGTCGACCACGCGTACCTCACGGCCGTCCATCGGCATCTGCGACACGTTGGCTTCGTCGGGGCCCGCGACATCGGGACGCGGCAGGTGATGGCGGATGACATCACTTGTGGGGACGTCGGCCAGCACCGTCACGGTGATGCACCGTTTGCCGTTCTGCTTGGCCGTGACCACAGCGGTGGCAGTGGACCGGCCTTCGCTGACGACGTCGACCTCCAACTCGACCGGCCCGGCGCCGACCATGACCGCCCGTGCGAAGACCGCGTACACCGACCGCACCGACTTGTCCGGAAAACGTTTGGCCGCAGCCACAATGGCTTGTGCGAGCACTTGCGTGCCCTCGACCACCTGTCGCTCGTCCTCGCCAGCGGGTCCCGTCTCGGCCGTAAACGTGTCGTCGCCCGCCGGCTGCACGTCGAACAGGTCAAGCAGGGCTTGTACCGTCCACTGCGCCTGCGCTGAATCTGTTGTCATCCTCAATTGCCCTTACTTGTAAGCGATCACTGTTTCGGCGAACTCTGAAAGTGTGTCCGGCGCCGCGAAATCGGCGAACCAGACGTAAAAACGCTCGACGCCCTGCTCGGACAGGCGCCCGAAGTGGTCGACGAGTTCGGGGGCGTCGCCGCAGACCAGTCCGTCGCCGAGATGACCGAACCGCCGTGTACTGACGTCCGTGACCGTCTGGCGATCCACGCCTCTGCCGACGAATCCGACCATCTGCTGCAGCGAGGCGCGGGCCGAGCCGACCGTCGGCAGCAGGGCCGGCAGCCGGTCGAGTTGATGCGACGGGATGTTCCACCAGTCCGCGTGACTGCGGACGAGCTCCATCATCTTCTTGCCGGTGCCGCCCAGCACCAACGGAATCGGCTGCGCCGGCGCCGGTTGCTGAGCGAGTTCACCGTCGCTCCAGTACTGCTTGAGCAGCGCGAGCGTCGTGCCCAGCCGCGCGACCCGTGCGGCCGCGTCGTCGGCGTCGGGCAGACCGAACCGGGTGAACTCCTGGGGCCATGACCCCGAGCCGAGCCCCAATTCGAAGCGGCCACCGGATGCGGCGGCCAGCGTCACCGCCTGCTTGGCCAGCACCGCGGGGTGGCGGAACGCGTCGCACAGCACAAGGTGCCCGATGCGCAGCCGGTCGGTGTTTGCGGCCACCCACGTCGCGACGGCCATTGCCTCCCAGATGCTTTGGCCACTCGTTCCCGGCGCCTCGAGGTGGTCGATGAAGGCGATGCCGTCGAATCCGCTGGCTTCGGCGACATGCGCGCGCTCCACGATCGCGGGGATGTCCAGCCGCACCTGGGGCAGGAACAGAAACCATTCGGCCATCGCTGCAACACAGTAACCCAGGTTCTGCGGAAGCGGTAACGTCATTACCGACAACCCAGCGATCCGGAAGGGGCCACCCATGGCCAAGTCCAGCGGAGAGTCGTCGGCCGGAGCCACCCGGCAGGCGACGAGCGCCGCGGCAGCGGTGGACCCGGACTCACGCCCCAAGCGCTTCATGAAGTCGGCGTTGGCGATTCTCGGCGAGACGGGCCGCACGGACTTCACGGTGCTCGAGGTGGTCGAGCGGTCCAAGACGTCGCTGCGATCGTTCTATCAGCACTTCTCCACCAAGGACGAGTTGCTGCTCGCGTTGATCGACAAGATCATGTCGGAGTCGACCCGCAGGTGGGCGCAGGACACCGCCGACCTGCCGGCCGCGGCCGCGCTGCGCATATTGATCGACCACATCTGCACACCGGCCGAGTCGACCACGCAGGACAAGGTCAATCGTGGCCTGACCAACTACAACGACCACCTGTCCGAGACGCTGCCACGTGAGTACGCCCGAGTGCTGTCCCCGTTGCACGAACTGATCAAGGAAATCATCAACCGCGGCATCGCCGACGGCTCGTTCCGCGCCGACCTGGACGTCGACGCCAGCTCGGCGCTGATCATGCAGTCGGCGCTCGGGGCGATGCGGCTGCAGGTGCTCGGAGCCGAGCTCACCGGCGTCCCGGTCTCCGCCGACCACATCTACGACTTCTGCTTCGCCGCCCTACGGGCACCCGGCCAACGCATCTGACCTGCGCATTGTTTTGGCTGGTCGGGTGGTGGTAATGTCATTACCAGCAGCGCAGAACCAGACTCTCAGGAGGCGAGATGACCCGCAAGCTTCCCTATCCGGTGTTCGATGCCGACAACCACTTCTACGAGCCCAAAGAGGCGTTGACCAAGTTCCTGCCGGACCACCGCAAGAACGTCATCGACTACATCGAGGTTCGTGGCCGCACCAAGATCATGGTGCGCAACCAAGTCAGCGACTACATCCCGAATCCGACGTTCGAGGTCGTCGCACGGCCGGGCGCGCAGGAGGAGTACTTCCGGCACGGCAGCGGCGGCAAGAGCTTTCGTGAGGTGATGGGCAAGCCCATGAAGGCCATTCCCGCCTTCCGCGAGCCCGCCGCGCGTCTCGAGGTCATGGACGGACTCGGACTCGACTACTCGCTGATGTTCCCGACGTTGGCCAGCCTCGTCGAGGAGCGGATGAAGGACGACCCCGAACTCATTCACGACGTCATCCACGCGCTCAACGAGTGGATGTACGAGACGTGGCAGTTCAACTACGAGGACCGCATTTTCTCCACCCCCGTCATCACGCTGCCGATCGTCGACCGCGCCCTCGAAGAACTCGAGTGGTGCATCGAACGCGGCGCGAAAACCGTTCTGGTGCGCCCGGCGCCGGTGCCCGGTTACCGCGGCAGCCGGTCATTCGGCCTGCCCGAGTTCGATCCTTTCTGGGATGCCTGCGTGAAGGCCGGCATCCCGGTGTCGATGCACGCGTCGGACTCCGGATACGCCGAGTACCTCAACGACTGGGAACCCGCCGACGAGTACCTGCCGTTCAAGCCGACGGCGTTCCGGATGGTCTCGATGGGCAAGCGCCCGATCGAGGACTCGATGGCGGCGCTGGTATGCCACGGCGCCCTGACTCGCAATCCCGATCTGCGCATCCTGTCGATCGAGAACGGGGCGGACTGGGTGCCGTACCTGTTCAAGCAATTCGAGGGCGTGTACAAGAAGATGCCGCAGGAGTTCCCCGAGAACCCGGTCGAGGCGTTCAGGCGCGCCGTGTACGTGGCCCCGTTCTGGGAGGACGACTTCGCCAAGATGGCCGACCTGTGCGGCATCGACCGCGTCATCTTCGGATCCGACTGGCCCCACCCTGAGGGCCTGGCGGAGCCGACGCACCTGATCGACGACCTGCAGGCCCTCGACGAGGAAGGGCAGCGAAAGATTATGGGCGGCAACATGGTCGACCTGTTCAAGGTGCCCAACGAGGTCGTTCACAATCCCGACGTACCTCCGCTCGTCATCCCCGCCTGACCCACTGTCGGCGGCCGGCGCCGTCAAACCCGAAGAGGCTGAACCCGACTCATGACCGACCCCGCGAACCCCGAGGTCCTGCTGTTCGCCTCGACGACGCAGTCCTTCCTGGAGAAGGAAGCATCGCTGAGCCGGTTGCGCGAACTGCACGAGGCAGGCACGTCGTTCGAGGCCGATTGGTGGCGTCGGGCAGCAGAATTGGGCTGGACGAGTCTGCTGGTGCCCGAGAATCTCGGCGGAGGCAATGTCTCCGGCGACGGCGTGCGAGACCTGGCCATGGTCGCCGAACTGGCGGGCAAGACCGTCGCACCGGGACCGTTGCATCCGGTCAGCACGGTACTGGCCGGTCTGGCGGAGGCCCCCGACGGGCACGAGCACATGCTCGAATCGCTGGTGTCCGGCGAAACGGTCGCGTCCTGGGCGGTCTACGAACCGAGTAAGCCATGGTCGCCACTGGAGGCGTCCGTTACCGCCACACCCACCGCGACCGGCTATCGCATCGACGGCGTGAAGGACCGCGTCGAGGCGGCCTCCGACAGCTCGGTCCTGCTCGTGGTGGCGACGTGCGAAGGTGCGCTGCGTCAGTTCCTGGTGCCGACCGATGCACCTGGAGTCCGGATCGAGCTGCAGGCCTCTATCGACATGGTGAAGACCTACGGCCGAGTGCATTTCGACGGTGTCGAGGTCGACCGCAGCGCCGCAGTCGGCTCGCCGGAGCAGACCGAGGCGTTGATCGCCCGGCAGAGTCAGGTCGCGATGATCCTGCAGTGCGCCGAGGTCGTCGGCATTCTCCGAACGGTGCTGGACTTCACCATCCAGTGGGGTTTCGACCGGCACTCGTTCGGCCGACCGCTGGGTTCCTATCAGGCGCTCAAACACAAGTACGCCGACCTGAAGATCTGGTTCGAGGCGTGCCGCGCGACGACGAACGCCGCGGTCGCCGAGGTCGCCTCGCGCTCCCCCGGTGCCGACATCGCAGTCAGCGTCGCGAAATCGTATCTGGGCGAACACGCCCCAGGCATGCTGCAGGACTGCGTTCAGCTGCACGGCGGCATCGGTGTGACATGGGAGCACGATCTGCACCTGTTCCTGCGGCGGGTAACGCTGTACCGCTCGATGTTCGGCACGCCCGAGGAGCACAACCTTCGCGTCTACGCGCTCAACAAGGAGCTGGAGCTGATCCCATGACCGACACGGCATCGGCACCGCCACAGACAACCGAGTCGGTCGAGGAATTCGCCGCCCGCGCCAGAGCCTGGCTGGCGGAGAACATGCCGCCGATCGACCCGAGTAATCCGCCCGAGCACGACCGCGGCGAGGAACAACCGTGGCTACGGGCCCGTGAACTGCAGAAGAAGCTGTACGACGGCGGATTCGCCGGCATCTGCTTTCCCCGCGAGTACGGCGGCCTCGGCCTGCCGTTCGCCTATCAGAAGGCGTTCGACAACGAATCGCGTTGCTACGAACTGCCGATCATCCTGAACACCCCGACGTTCACGATCTGCGCCGCGACCATCTTGGACACCGGCTCCGAGGAGCAGAAGCAGAAGCACATCTCCGCGGCACTGCGCGGCGAGGAAGTGCTTGTGCAGCTGCTGTCCGAGCCCAGCGGCGGATCGGATCTCGCGGGGGTCATCACCCGCGCCGACCGCAAGGGCGACAAGTGGGTGATCAACGGCGCGAAGACATGGAGTACAAGCGCTTTCGCCGCCGACTACGGTTTGATGCTGGCCCGAACCAACTGGGATGTGCCCAAGCACGAGGGCCTGACCATGTTCCTGGTGCCCATCAACAGTCCGGGAATCACACTGCGACGCATCAAGCAAGTGAACGGCTCGGTGGAGTTCTGCGAGGAGTTCTTCGACGACCTCGTGCTCGATGACGACGCCGTCGTCGGCGAGGTCAACGGCGGCTGGCACGTCGCCTCGCGTCAGCTCTACCACGAGCGACGCGCCGTAGGTGGCGGATCAGAGTTCGCCAGCGGCGTTGGCGCCGAAGGCAAGTCCGACGTGCCCATCGACTACGCCGCGCTGCTTGAGGCAACCGGACAAGCCCACAGTGAACGGGCGCAGGAGATGGCAGGCCGCGCATTGGTGCACCGAGCCGTCCGCGAACAACTCATCGACCACGTCTATCACGGTGTGCTCGACGGCTCGCTGCCCCCGGCGGCGGGCTCGATCATCCGCATCACGCACGCCGAGATCCACCATCTCGAATTCGACACCGTGCTGGCGCTTTCCGCGAGTTCGGGTGTCGTCGACGTCGGCGACGGCATGATCCGCTACGGCGATCGGTACCTGTCGCGGCAGACCGCTGCCCTGGGCGGTGGCACCACCGAGATAGCCCGCAACATCATCGGCGAACGCGTGCTGGGCTTTCCGCGCGAACCGGCGGCCGACCGTGGCGTGCCGTTCAATCAGGTCAAGCGCAACAAGCAGTAGGCGCGTCAGAACAGCGTGGGCTGGGCGGCCGCGGCGACGGGCGCCTGGCGCGACTCGGCGGCGCGAAACGACCGGCGGTCCGGCGCGAGACCGTACTTCGCGACCAACGGCGCGGCCCTGTCGTGCAGCATCTTGCGGTAGTCCGACGGCAGATAGGCTCCGCGCCGGTACAACTCGCGATACGGGCCGACCAACTCAGGGTGCGAGCGTGCCAGCCATGCCATGAACCAGCCTCGCGTGGTACCCCGTAGGTGTAAGCCAAATACCGTCACGCTGGTCGCGCCCGCAGCGGCGATCTGCGACAACAGCATGTCGAGGTGTCCGACGGAGTCGGTCAAGTGCGGCAGGACGGGCGCCACCATCACGTGGCAGTCCAAGCCCGCATCAGTGATCGCCGAAATCAATCCGAGCCGCGCCTGCGGTGTCGGCGTTCCCGGTTCGACGTCCTTGTGCAGTTCGGGGTCGCCGACCGCCAACGACACCGCAACGCTGACGTCCACGTGGCGCGCGGCGTCGGTGATCAGAGGCAGGTCGCGGCGCAGCAGCGTGCCCTTGGTGAGGATCGAGAACGGCGTGCCGGAGTCGGCCAACGCCCCGATGATGCCCGGCATCAGCGCATATCGGCCCTCGGCACGCTGATATGGATCGGTGTTGGTGCCGAGGGCGACGGTCTCACGCGCCCACGACGGACGGTGCAGTTCGCGCCGCAGCACGTCGGCGACATTCGTCTTGACGACAACCTGGGTGTCGAAATCGGTGCCGCAGTCCAGATCCAGATATTCATGGGTGGGCCGGGCGAAGCAGTACCGACAGGCGTGCGAGCACCCGCGGTAGCCGTTGACGGTGAAGCGGAACGGGAGCATCGCCGCATTGGGCACTTTGTTGAGCGCTGATTTGCACAGAATCTCGTGAAAAGTCATGCCCTCGAACTGCGGCGAGCGGACACTACGCACGAACCCGATTCGCTGCAGACCCGGCAATGCGCCGTCGTCGACGCTGACGCCCTGGTCCTCCCACCGCACCGTTCAATTCGAACCTATGTTCGATCACATGTCAAGGCGACGCCGCCCGCGGCATGCGATTAACTGTCGCCGTGACGGAACTTCTGTTCTCCTACGGCACTCTGCGTCAACGCGATGTCCAGGTGAGTACGTTCGGCCGCGAACTCGACGGGCGACCGGACGCCATCGTCGGCTACGACGTGCACTACGTGACGATCACCGACCCGAAGGTGATCGCCACCAGCGGCAGCGACCGCCATCCGATCCTCAAGCCGTCGGACCGTGCCGGCGCGGCTGTCGAGGGCACGGTGTTCGAGATCAGCGAGACCGAACTGGCCGCGGCCGACGAGTACGAGGTCGACGACTACCACCGCGTCGCCGTTCCGCTGCGCTCAGGCGACCAGGCGTGGGTCTACGTGTTCGCCCGATGAGCGCTTGCGCGAAGAGTGACGACCCCGATGAGCGCTTGCGCGAAGAGTGACAACCCCGATGAGCGCTTGCGCGAAGTGTGAGACCGGACCCGTCGGTCACCACTGACCGAGCTGGCACTGCACGGTGTAGGGACCGTCCTGCTGCACCGCGATCTGACCGTCGATCGTGATCTCGCAGTGCGGATTCGGCGGTGCCTGCATGGCGTGCACGCCGGTGCTGGCGGTCAGAATCGCCCACTGGGGATCCTCGAGCGTGGTCTCGAACACCCACGGCACACCGGGGGCCAGGTTCACCGACTCCTTCTTCAGGTAGGAGTACGCGTCGGCGTTGTAGGCCTCTTTGCTTGCGGGCTGCGCGGTCAGATAGTTGAGGTTGTAATCCGCAGCGCCTGCCGAGATGAGCGTGTACCGAACCACATGACCGGCCGGTTGGGCCTCCGCTGTCGCATGGCTCACCGCAACTGACGCTGCCGCCACCATGAACGCCGCCCCGACCCTGGCTGAAGCATTTCGCATGTCCGTCACATCGCCGCACCGTACCGGATCGTTACACGCTGCGGCATCCCTGCGCCGGATGCGTACGTGTCTGCACGCGCGGATGTTCGGGCGGTTTGCGCACGCTCGCCGAGCACGAGATGGCACGCTTCAGGCGTGGACACACCCCCCGCACCTCAGGTGCTGACCGATACCGGCGGACTCGTCGTCACCGACGACGGCCGCAGGGTCAACATCTTCGACCGCCGCACGGGCGGGCTGGCAGTGACCGCCTTCGTGCTCGGCGTGTTGACGCTCGCCGTCGGCGGCTTCGGCGTCGTCGCGCTCCTCACAGCCACGCCGTCAGCAGCGGTCGGCGCCGTCTTCCTGGCCGCAGGGGTGGTTTTAGCGGTCCTGCTTCTCGTGGTGTTCCGAAAGTTTCGTCAGCGCCGCAGCCAGCCACTGCACACGTGCCGGTCGGTGGCGGTGCTCGACCGCAAGCTCAACCTGTTCAGTTACGGTGGCGGCGCCATCATCCAGCTGGACCAGGTGCAGTTCGCACGGAGATTCCAGATCGGTTCGAGCTCACCGAAATTGGTAGCGGTAACGCCGGGTGGCACCAAAGTGCTCAAGCGCGGCAACCCGTTCGACGGTGGCGTGGGCAACGCCGACGACGTGCTGAACGCTGCGACTCGCCCATCGCAGCCATGACCGACACCGAGGCGTAGTGCTCCTCGAGCGCGATCAACGACATGGAACTACGGTAGTGACGCGAAGGACCGTTGATGTCCAGGATCGCGCGGCGTGGCGCGTGCAGACACGGTCGCTCGCGGGATCCAACGGAGAAGTCAGCCGCGGCCGAGGCGGGTGAGTATTTCGGCCAGCACGTCGTCGACGGACACGTCGACCTGCTCGCCCGTCGCGAGGTCCTTCACCCCGACAGTGCCTGCGTCGATGTCGCGGTCCCCTGCCACCAACGCGATCTTCGCTCCGGAGCGATCGGCCGCGCGCATCGCTCCCTTCATCCCGCGGTCGCCGTAGGCCAGGTCGACGCGCACACCGGCCGCCCGCAGCCGCGCGGCCAGCACCGCGAGCGTCGTCTTCGCCGGGTCGCCGAGCGGCACCCCGAAGACGTCGACGCGTGTGGCCCCACCGACGGTCTTGCCCTCGGCGGCCAGCGCCAGCAGGGTCCGGTCGACGCCGAGCCCGAACCCGATGCCGGACAAGTCTTTTCCGCCGAGCTGACGCATCAGCCCGTCGTAACGACCCCCACCACCGATGCCGGATTGCGCACCGAGACCGTCGTGGACGAACTCGAAGGTGGTCTTGGTGTAGTAGTCCAGCCCGCGGACCATCCGCGGATTGACGACGTAGCGCACGCCGAGCGCGTCGAGATGCGCGAGCACCGTGTCGAAGTGCTGCTTGGCGACGTCGGAGAGGTGATCCAGCATCACGGGTGCGTCGGCGGTCATCTCCCGCACAGCGGGACGCTTGTCGTCGAGCACCCGAAGCGGATTGATCTCCGCGCGCCGTCGCGTGTCCTCATCGAGGTCGAGCTTGAACAGGAAGTCCTGCAACAACTCTCGATACTGCGGGCGGCAGGTGTCGTCGCCCAGTGACGTGATCTCCAGCCGGAACCCGTCGAGTCCCAGCGAGCGGAAACCCGCTTCGGCGACGGCGATCACCTCGGCATCCAACGCAGGATCGTCCACGCCGATGGCCTCCACGCCCACCTGCTGCAGTTGGCGGTAGCGCCCCGCCTGCGGACGTTCATAGCGGAAAAACGGTCCGGCATAGCAGAGCTTGACCGGCAGCGGCCCGCGATCCAGACCGTGCTCGATCACCGCGCGCATCACCCCGGCGGTGCCTTCCGGGCGCAACGTCACCGACCGGTCGCCGCGGTCGGCGAAGGTGTACATCTCCTTGGACACCACGTCGGTCGATTCGCCCACGCCGCGAGCGAACAGCGCGGTGTCTTCGAAGATCGGCAGCTCGATATCGCCGTATCCGGCGCGCCGGGCCGCGGCGAGCAGACCGTCGCGAACCCCGACGAACTGCGCCGAGTCGGGCGGCAGGTAATCGGGGACGCCTTTGGGCGCCTGAAAGTCAGTCACTTGCTCAAGCCTTCGAGGAATGGGTTGGTCCGACGTTCGAAGCCGATCGTGGTCTTCTCGCCGTGTCCCGGTAGTACCACGGTGTCGTCGTCGAGCACCAACAGTTTGTCGACGATCGAGCCCAACAGATCGCGTCCGCTGCCGCCGGGCAGGTCCGTCCGGCCCACCGACTGGCGGAACAGCGTGTCGCCGGTGAACGCCACCGATCCCGGTCCCGAGCCGATGGCCGAATCGACCCGGAAGACTACCGACCCGCGGGTGTGGCCCGGTGTGTGGTCGACGGTCACCGTCACGCCGCCGAGATCGATCTTGTCGCCGTCGCGGTCCAGTTCGACGACCTGCTTGGGTTCGCGGAACAGCACGCCGAACGCGAGCTGCGCCAGGCGCGGCCCGAAGTCCTTGATGGGATCGGTCAGCATGAACCGGTCCTCCGGATGGATGTAGGCCGGGCACCCGTAGGTATCCGCCACCTTCTGCGCCGACCAGATGTGGTCGATGTGTCCGTGTGTCAGCAGCACCGCGGACGGGGTGAGGCGGTGCTCGTCGAGAATCTTGCGTAGCGGGCCCATCGCACGTTGGCCGGGATCGACGACGATGGCGTCCGAGCCGGCCGCCGGAGCGAGCACGTAGCAGTTGCACGCCAACATGCCTGCCGGGAAACCGGTGATGAACACGGCGTCCAGTTTCCCATCCCGTGCGGGAGCGGGTCGCAGCGCCCGCTCTCAGCAAGGCCTGGCACACTCGTTGCCGACCGATCACCCCCACGAGGAGGACACCGGCGGTGCCGACCAACGAACAACGGCGTGCGACGGCCAAGCGCAAACTCGAACGGCAGCTCGAGCGCCGTGCGGAAAGGGCGCGTAAGCGGCGTATCTACACGATCGTCGGCTCCGTTGCAGCGGCGCTCATCGTCATCGGCGCCGTGGTGGCGACGTTCGTCCTCACCAACCGCGACTCAGACGGTCAGACCGCGTCGGCCTCGACCACGACATCCGCGCCGGCTGCCCCAGGAGAACCGGGTCAACTGCCTCCGTTCGCGGCGCCCGCGGGGCTCGGCGAGAACTGCCAGTATCCGAAGGCGGCCGAGGCGAGCAAGCCAAACAACCCGCCGCGCGCCGGAAAGGTTCCGACCGAGCCCGCCCAGGTCAGCGCCAGCATGGAGACCACGCAGGGCGATATCGGGCTGATGCTCGACAACGCCAAGGCGCCGTGCACCGTCAACAGCTTCGCCAGCCTGGCCCAGCAGGGTTACTTCAACGACACCCCGTGCCACCGACTCACCACCACGCCCGGTCTGTCGGTGCTGCAGTGCGGCGACCCGACCGGAGAGGGCACGGGCGGGCCCGGCTACGAGTTCGCCAACGAGTACCCCACCAACCAGTTCCAGCCCGACGATCCCCGGCTGAACGAGCCGGTGCTCTACCCGCGCGGCACGCTGGCGATGGCCAACGCCGGTCCGAACACCAATGGCAGCCAGTTCTTCCTGGTGTACAAGGACTCGCAACTGCCGCCGGGGTACACGGTGTTCGGCACGATCGACGAGACCGGGCTGGCCACGCTGGACAAGATCGGCGGCGCCGGAGTGGCCGGCGGCGCCGGGGACGGCAAGCCGGCGACCGACGTCAAGATCAACTCGGTTCTCCTGGACTGAGTGACCGCGCCGAGCGGCATGGAGAACTACAGTCTTGCTGTGCTCTCGCAAGGTTCCCCATGAGCGAGATGCCGCACCCGGGCTATCCCGGTGCTCCGCCGGGGCCAGCGCGAAGGTCAACCTTTGTGCCCTTTCTGGTGCTGGGTGTGCTGGTCGTGCTGATCGCCGCGTACGTGCTGCTCGCTGTTGCGACCAGAACACAGTGGATGGGCACCGCCCCGCAGGACGGCACCGAGGTCACGTTCACAGCGCGGGCGATGGACGGTTCGTCCCCGTCCCCTGATGCGCTGTCGCGGGGCCGCGAAATGGTTGCCGCGCGCGCAGACGAACTAGGGCTCTCGGGTGTGCAAGTCGTCGTCGATGGCGACACCCTGACCGTCGCCGCACCCGGCGACGGCGCCGCGATCAGCCAGATCGGTCAGGTCGGACAGCTGTATATCCGTCCGGTGATCAACGCGATTCCCGCTGAGTCCGGGTCGACGAGTCCTTCGAGCCCGCGGCCGCCGGCCCCGGACCTGGTGGCGCGCATCGCCAATGAGAGGCAGTTGCGACAGAGCACCGACCAGCAGATACAGCTGTTGGCATTGCAGTTCCAAGCGAGCCGCTGCACCGACAACGATGATCTGGCGGGACAGGACGACCCGCAATTGCCGCTGGTCACCTGTTCGCAGGACAACACTCAGGTGTATCTCCTCGACAAAGCGATCATGAGCGGCGAGCACATAGAGAATGCCGATTGGGAAGACAGTGAGCAGCGAGGCGAGCCCGTCGTCGACCTTGAATTCACTGGTGAGGGCACCAAGACCTGGGGTGAGTTCACCGCAGCCAATGTCGGCGACCAGACGGCGTTCGTGGTGGATACGAAGGTGATCAGCGCTCCGGTGATCATGGAGGCCATTCCGGGCGGTCGCTTGCAGATCACCGGTCGGTTCGAACCCGCCGACGCCAAGGCGCTCGCGAGCGTCTTGGGTCACGACCCCTTGCCACTTCTATTGACGTTCGAGGCTTCGACGCCGAAAACTGTCGCAGGACAACCGGCTTCGACAGTTGTACGCATCGGGCTGCTGGCCGGCGGCGCCGTGCTGGTATTGGGCATCGTCGGTTCCGTTGTGTACCTGGCGCGCGGCGCGGGCAACCGCGGCGCTGCCCCCGAGGCCTTCTGATGACTATTCCGCCTCCGCCGTACGGGGGGTACCCGCCAACGTTGTACGGCGCGTACCCGGGTGGCTATCCGCACCCGAAACCGACCAATGCGCTGGCCATCGCGGCCCTGGTGTGCGCCTTCGTAATCGCGCCGCTCGGCATCCTGTTCGGGCACATCTCGCTGTCGCAGATCAAGAAGACCGGCGAGGAGGGCCGCGGTCTGGCGATCGCCGGACTGATCGTCGGTTACGTGCTCACAGCGCTGACGATCCTCGTGGTCGTGCTGAGCGTCCTGTTCATCGTCGCCGTCGGCCGCAGCCTCGAGTCGTTCGACGGGACGCCGGGCCAACCCGGTTCGCCGGGGAGGTCGTCATCGGCGCCCGCGAACCTGCCGCCGTTCGACCCGCCACCGACCCTCGGCTCCAACTGCCAGTACCCGCTGACCATCGAACCGCCGAGCAAGCCCGTCAAGCCGCCGCGCGCGGGCCGGGTGCCCACCAACCCGGCGATCGTCAGCGCGAGCATGACGACCACTGTCGGCAACATCGGGATGCAGTTGGACAACGGCCGGGCGCCGTGCACGGTGAACAACTTCGCCAGCCTGGCTCAGCAGGGGTACTTCGACGACACGACCTGTCACCGGATGCACGCCGCACCGAGGACGAACGTCCTGTATTGCGGAGATCCGACCGGAACCGGTGACGGCGGACCGGGCTACCGGTTCCCGAACGAGTACCCCACCAACCAGTTCCGGCTCACCGATCCCGCGCTGCAGGCACCGGTGCTGTACCCGCGAGGCACGCTGGCGATGGCCAACGTCGGGCCGGGAACCAACGGCAGCCAGTTCTTCATGGTGATCGAGGACTCGGTGATGCCGCCCAAGTTCACGGTGTTCGGCACGATCGACGCGACCGGAATGGCGGTGCTGGACAAGGTCGCCGCGGCCGGCGTCACCGGCGGAGCCGACGACGGAAAGCCCGCACGGGACGTTACGATCGAGTCGGTGCGGCTCGACTGACACCCGCACGACGGGTCTACGCCGCGGACGTCACGCGATACACGTCGTAGACGCCTTCGACATTGCGCACCACGTTGAGCACGTGCCCCAGATGCTTGGGGTCACCCATCTCGAAGGTGAAGCGGCTGATGGCCACCCGGTCGTTCGATGTGGTCACCGACGCCGACAGAATGTTGACCTTCTCGTCGGCCAGCACCCGTGTCACGTCGGAGAGCAGCCGGTGTCGGTCCAACGCCTCCACCTGAATCGCGACCAGGAACACCGACGACGGCGAGGGCGCCCACTTCACGTCGATGATGCGCTCCGACTGTTGTTGCAGCGACGTGGCATTCGTGCAGTCGGTGCGGTGCACACTGACGCCGCCGCCGCGGGTGACGAAGCCCATGATGTTGTCGCCCGGCACCGGCGTGCAACACTTCGCGAGCTTGCTCAGCACGCCCGGCGCCCCGGGAACCGAGACGCCGACGTCGTCGGTGGTGCGCTGACGCACCGGCATGGTCGCCGGGGTGGACCGCTCGGCGAGTTCGTCAGCGGCGTCCTCGTCGCCACCCAACTGGGCCACCAACCGCTGCACCACGTGGCGCGCGGAGACGTGGCCCTCCCCCACCGCCGTGTAAAGCGCCGACACGTCGGCGTAGCGCAACTCGCGCGCCAGCGCCGCCATCTGCTCGGCATTCATCAACCGCTGCAACGGAAGTCCGCCGCGGCGCACCTCACGGGCGATCGCATCTTTGCCGGACTCGAGCGCCTCCTCGCGGCGCTCCTTAGCGAACCACTGCCGGATCTTGGCCTTCGCGCGCGGCGACACCACAAAGGTCTGCCAGTCGCGCGACGGCCCGGCGGTCTGCGCCTTGGACGTGAAAACCTCGACCTGGTCGCCGTTTTCGAGTTTGCGTTCCAGGGCGACGAGCCTGCCGTTGACGCGTGCACCGATGCACCGGTGTCCGACCTCGGTGTGCACCGCGTAGGCGAAGTCGATGGGCGTCGAACCGTTGGGCAGCGTGACCACGTCGCCCTTGGGCGTGAACACGAAGATCTCCTGCACCGCAAGGTCGTAGCGCAGCGATTCCAGGAACTCGCCGGGGTCGGCGGCCTCCCGCTGCCAGTCGAGCAGTTGGCGCATCCACGCCATGTCGTCGATTTCGGCGGCGGCGTTGGCGTGCGGAACGCCGTTGCGGCCCTTGGCTTCCTTGTAGCGCCAGTGCGCAGCGATGCCGTACTCGGCGGTCTTGTGCATGTCGCTGGTGCGGATCTGCACTTCCAGCGGCTTGCCTTCGGGACCGACCACGGTGGTGTGCAGCGACTGGTACACCCCGAACCGCGGCTGGGCGATGTAATCCTTGAACCGGCCGGCCATCGGCTGCCACAGCGAGTGCACGACGCCAACGGCGGCATAGCAGTCACGGATCTCGTCACAGAGTATCCGCACGCCGACCAGGTCGTGGATGTCGTCGAAGTCGCGGCCCTTGACGATCATCTTCTGGTAGATCGACCAGTAGTGCTTGGGCCGCCCCTCCACCGTCGCGCTGATCTTCGACGCGGTCAGTGCGGTAGTGATCTCGTCGCGCACCTTGGCCAGGTAGGTGTCACGCGACGGCGCCCGGTCGGCGACCAGTCGCACGATCTCGTCGTACTTCTTCGGGTGCAGGATCGCGAACGCGAGGTCTTCGAGCTCCCACTTGACCGTCGCCATCCCGAGCCGATGGGCAAGCGGCGCAATCACTTCCAGCGTCTCGCGGGCCTTGCGCGCCTGCTTTTCGGGTGCCAGGAACCGCATGGTCCGCATGTTGTGCAGCCGATCGGCGACCTTGATCACCAGCACCCGCGGATCGCGGGCCATCGCGATGATCATCTTGCGGATGGTCTCGCCCTCGGCGGCGGTGCCCAGTGCGACCTTGTCGAGCTTGGTCACCCCGTCGACGAGGTGGGCGACCTCGGTGCCGAACTCCTTGGTCAACTCTTCGAGCGTGTACCCGGTGTCCTCGACGGTGTCGTGCAGCAGCGCGGCGATCAGCGTGATCGTGTCCATGCCGAACTCGGCCAGGATGGTCGCCACTGCCAGCGGGTGGGTGATGTAGGGGTCACCGGAGCGACGCAACTGGTCGGCGTGGCTCTGCTCGGCGACGTCGTACGCGCGCTGCAGCAGCGACAGGTCCGCCTTGGGGTGGAATTCCCGGTGGATCCCGACCAGCGGCTCGAGCACCGGGTTCACAGTGCTGCGCTGCGCGGTCATCCGCCGGGCCAGCCGGGCGCGCACGCGCCGCGAGGCGCTCGTCGACGTCTTCGGTGGCCCCTGCTCGTCGCGCCCGCGCGGGATCTCGAGCGGCTGGGTCTCGGGCTGGTTCAGGGCAGGGGGCGACTGCACGGCTTGTGTCCTGCCGGGATCGTCAGCCATGGCCACCTCCTCTCCACGAGGATATAGCTCAGACGGTGTACAAGGACGCGACCGGTAACGGTTCGAGCACGTCTCGCCCGCCGAGAGCGGTCAGTTCGAGCACCACAGCGGCGCCCGTGACGGTCGCGCCGCAGTGCCGCAGCAGCGCCGTCGTCGCCGCGACGGTGCCGCCCGTCGCCAGCACGTCGTCGATGATCGCCACCGTGCGACCCGCGATGTCGATGCCGTCGGCGGGGATCTCCAGTGTGGCGGTGCCGTACTCGAGGCTGTAGGTCTCGCTGTGCACCGGCGGCGGCAGCTTGCCGCCTTTGCGCACCGCCAGCACGCCGGTGCCCAGCCGCAGGGCCACCGCAGCGCCCAGCAGGAACCCGCGCGCGTCGATACCGGCCACCAGGTCCGCCCCCTCGGCGGTGGCCGCCAGCGCGTCGGTGACGGTGGCCAGACCGTGCGCGTCGGCAAGCAGCGGCGTCAGGTCCTTGAATTGGATGCCCGGCTCGGGAAAGTCGGGGACTTCCCGCATCAGCGATGCGATCAGCGCCGCGACGTCGTCCGTCATCGGCCCAGCACCCAGCGGTCCATGTTCCACCCCGCACCCCATCGCGTCGGATTGCTGCTCACCGCGAACATCTTCTTCGAGGTGAGCACCGTGCGCTGTTGACGGTAGAGCGGAAGCGTCGGCATGTCGGCCCACAGCACCGAGCCGCCCTCGCCGAGCAGGCGGGCCAGTTCCTTGGGGTCGAACGTGACAGCCATCGACGAGATGATGCCGTCGATGCGCTCGTTGGAGTAGCGCGACAGGTTGTTTCCGTTGCCGGTGTGCAGATCGTAGGCGTCCATCGCCGACGAGCCGGTGGAGCCGCTTCCCGCCGCGCCGCCCGTGCTGGCGATCAGCACGTCGATCTGGTTGTCGCGCAAGCTCAATGGTCCTGTGGTGTCGGAAGCTGCGTCCTGCACCGTGATGCCGGCAGGCGCACACGCCTTGGCGATCGCGCCGACGGTCGCGGCCAGCCGCGCATTCGGCGCCTGGTACCCGATGCGCACGGTCAGCGGGCGGTTCTGGAGCGCCTGGCGGGCGGCGTCCGGATTCGCGACCGCGAACTGGCCGGCCTCGACCGCGCCTTCGGCGGAGCTGTAGGCGTCCTCGGTGGCTGGGTTGAGCCGCGAATTCGCGATCGGCACCTGGGCGTTGCGCGCGATCAGATCGCGTGGCGTGCAGTGGGCCAGCGCGCGACGCGCAGGCACCGGCGCCATCGGACCCTGCGACGCGAAGATGAGCTGCTCGATACCCGCCGCTGCCGTATCGCTCCGCACGTAGTCGTCGGGCATGTTCAACGTGCCTGACGATCCCGTCGCGATGTCGACGACGTCGTACTCGCCCTGGTTCACCCTGTCCTGGATCTCGGCGCCCCGTGGCCACACGGTGATCTT
The DNA here is from genome assembly GCF_025345615.1 of Mycobacterium deserti. Lineage (GTDB taxonomy): Bacteria > Actinomycetota > Actinomycetes > Mycobacteriales > Mycobacteriaceae > Mycobacterium > Mycobacterium deserti. The sequence goes on along the minus strand of NZ_JAODWD010000003.1, from coordinate 627,168 downwards.
CTGCGTGACGGGCGCAGCACCCCACCACTTGTCGTTGGCGACGAGCACGACCGCGCCGTCTTCGGTCAGAGAGTCCAGTTTGTAGGGACCCGAGGAGGGGAACCTCTTGAGATCCAGGTCCGGTTTGAGGTCCCAGGTCGAGTTCCAGATTCGTGCGACGCGGTCAACGGTCGGCCCGTCGCTGTTGAGCAGCGCGGTGGTGATGTCAATGCCGAGCTCGTCCGCGATCACGTGGGACGGCAGCATCGAGGTCGCGGCGAAGAGCTGACCGAAATCGACGAAACTGCGATCCTGCGCGAACGACACCCTCGCCTTCTTCTGCCCCGGCGCGCAGTCGACAGTCGCGATGTCGGCGTATCCGGCACGGCTGGCCGCGTCGAACGCCGGGAAGCGACCGGACTGCGCCGCCCACGCCAACACCATGTCGTCGCACGTGATCGGCTTGCCGTCGGAGTACACCGCGTCGGCGTTGATCTCGTAGTCGAGCACCAGTGGTGAGCGGCCGACCACCGAGATCGTGCCGAAGTCGTGATCGCCGACGATCTGACCGTCGGGACCGTGGTAGTTGAAGCCGGTCAGTACCCGGGCGAACGCCTGCGGGCCGCCCGACGCGGCCCCGGCGACGGTGTTGACGTTGTACGTGATCAGCGTGCCGTCGACGGCGTAGTCGATGCTGTCGGCGGGACTGCTCGAACAGGACGACAGACCGATCGACGCGGCCATGCACAGCACGACTGCGACGACGGCGCCACGGCGGAGTCGCGACACCTGGCCTACCGTCCTCGGGTGGTGCGCTTACCCGACGGCCGTCCTGTCCTGCTGGTGGTGGGCCGGACGGGCTTGGCACCCGGGCTCGGCTTGTCGGGCGGCGGCGTCGTCCTGAGCGGAGTTGCGGCGACGGTCTCGCGGGTCGCGTCGTCACCCGCCTCGTCGAGGGCCTTGTCGGTCACTCCCTGGCGTCGGCGCATCACCCGACGGGTGTGGGTGCGCACCAGGTCGGTGCGCTCGCGCAGTGTCACCAGAAGTGGTGTCGCGAAGTAGATCGACGAGTACGTTCCCACGATCACACCGACGAGCTGGACCAACGCCAGATCCATCAACGTCCCGACGCCCAACAGCCAGACCGCGATCACCATCAGCGCGAGAATGGGCAGCACCGAGATGAGGCTCGTGTTGATGGAGCGCATGAAGGTCTGGTTCACCGCGAGGTTGGCCTGCTCGGCGAAGGTCCTTCTTGTGGTGTGCTCGAATCCGTTGGTGTTCTCCTCCACCTTGTCGAACACGATCACGGTGTCGTAGAGCGAGAAACCCAGGATCGTCAGCAGGCCGATGACGGTGGCGGGCGTGACCTCGAATCCGACGATCGAGTAGACGCCTGCGGTGACGACCAGGTCGAACACCAGCGTCGCCAGCGCCGCGAGTGCCATGTAGCGCTCGTAGCGGACGCTGATGTAGATAGCGGCCAGCACCAGGAACACCAGCAGGGCGATCAGCGCCTTCTCGGTGATCTGGCCACCCCACGTCTCCGAGACCGCCGAGTCACTGATGGCCTGCTTGCTCGGCTGGCCGTTGGCGCCCTTGGGCTGGAATGCGTCGAACAGCGCGGTGCGCAGCTTTTCGGTCTCGTCGTTGGTCAGCGTCTCGGAGCGGATCTGAATGGTGGCCGAGTCGCCGCTGCCCACCGCGACCACCGTCTCGGTGTCCCGGCCGAGCGTCTTGCTGAACACATCCTCGACCTGCTGGACGCTGGTGGTGCCGTTGGCGCCTTGCGCCGGTAGCGACACCTTGGTGCCGCCTTCGAAGTCGATCCCGAACGTGAAGCCGCGCAACACGATGCTGGCGACGGCGATGGCGACGATCAGTCCGCTGATCGTGTACCAGAGCTTGCGCTTGCCCATGACTTCGAACGCACCGGTGCCGGTGTAGAGGCGCACGAAGAAGCCGTGCCGCGGCGCGCCGGCGGCATCGAGACCGGGCGCCTCGACGGCGCTCGATTCGACTGTGTCGGAGGCTTTTCTGGCGGCCATGTGGTTAACCCCGTTCCGTCGCGTGCGCGGCCGCTCGTCGTTCCCGGGCGATCTGCTGCACCGCGCCGAGGCCGTTGAGTGATGGCTTGGCCAACGTCGTCGACTTCGATGCCATGTACACAAGGGGCCAGGTCACAAGGAAGACCACGACCACATCGAGGACCGTCGTAAGGCCCAGTGTGAACGCGAAGCCCTTCACCTGGCCTACCGCCAGGACGTACAACACGACGGCGGCCAGGAGCGTCACTGCGTTTCCGGACACGATCGTCTTGCGCGCCCTTGCCCAACCGCGGGGTACCGCCGACCGGAACGAACGGCCCTCGCGGATCTCGTCTTTGATGCGTTCGAAGAAGACGACGAACGAGTCAGCCGTCATACCGATACCGATGATCAGACCCGCGATCCCGGCCAGATCCAGGGTGTAGTTGATCCATCTACCGAGCAGCACCAGAATCGCGAAAACCATTGCGCCGGAGGCGACCAGCGACAGCGCTGTCAGGACGCCCAAGATCCGGTAGTACAGCAGGGAGTAGAGCAGCACCAAGGCCAAGCCAGCGGCACCGGCCATCAGGCCCGCCCGAAGCGAGGACAATCCCAGTGTGGCTGAGACGGTTTCGGCCTCCGAGGACTCGAACGACAGTGGCAGCGATCCATATTTCAACACGTTGGCCAGTTCGCGTGCCGTCCCCTGGTTGAACTGACCGGTGATCTGGGTGCGCCCACCCGGGATGGCCTCTTGGATCTCGGGGGCGCTGACCACCTTGGAGTCGAGCACGAAAGCGGTCTGGGTGCCGACGTTGGCCGCGGTGAAGTCGGCCCACGTCTTGGTGGCGTCGCCCTTGAACTGCACGTCGACGATGTACTCGCCACGCTGCTGGTCCAGTCCCGAGGTGGCGTCCTCGATCTCCTCGCCGCTGATGATCGACTTGTCCAGCAGATAGACGTTGCCGTCCTCGCCGCAGGTGATCAGCGGCAGGTTCGGGTCGTCGTTGCCCGCCAGGATGTCTTCCTCGCCGCAGCGGGTCGCTTGGAACTGCAGCGCGAGGATTTGGATCTGCTGGTCGGTGCTCTGCCGCAGCTGCTTCTCGTCGGCTATGCGCTGTGTCAGCGGAACGTCTTCCGGGTTCTGCTGCTGATTGGGCGCGGGTGCCGGTGCGCCGGGCCCGGGCGCAGGCGTGCCTGGTGTGGGCGCAGGCGGCGAGGGCGGCGCCGGTTGCAGTGGATACGGCCGGGGTTGGGGCGCAGGCGCCGGTGGCTGTTGACCGGCCGGCGGTTGGCCCTCCTGCGGGGAGATTGGCGCGCCGGGTTCGGCCGGGGCGATCAGCGGTGGCATTCCCGGGATCTGACCCGGCACGGCCGGTGGACCACCAGGCGGAGCTCCCCCCGGCGGAGCCCCGGCCGGCCCTTCGCCCGGCGGTGGCTGCTGTCCTTCGCCCTGGGCGGGGATGACGTAGCTGACCGGCCGGATGTAGAGCCGTGCGGTCTGCCCGAGGCTGCGGGCGTCGCTGCTGTCGTCGCCCGGCACCGTGATGACCAGGTTGTTCCCGTCGATGATGACTTCGGAACCGGCAACGCCGAGACCGTTGACGCGGTCCTCGATGATGTCCTTGGCCTGCATCAGCGCCTCACGGGTGGGCGCGGACCCGTCCGGTGTGCGTGCGGTCAGTGTCACGCGCGTGCCGCCCTGCAGATCGATGCCGAGTTTCGGCTCGGCCTGCTTGTTCCCGGTCAGCAAGACCGCGGCGTACGCACCGATGAGCAACACCACGAAGACTGCCAGGTAGCGGGCAGGGTGCACCTGCGCCGATGACGATGCCACGTTCCTCAGGTCTCCTCGAGATCAGTTCGTCAGCACCGCAAAGGGTACGTGCCGGTGCTGAGTTCTCAGCTGTCAGTCTTCGAGTTCGGTCTCTCGGTGAGCTCGGTCGCGCTCGATTCCGGCTCGTCGAACTCGTCGTCGTCATCGATGTCGTCGACGATGCGGTCGCGCACCGCCAGCTTCATCCAGGTCGTGACGACCCCTGGAGCGATCTCCAGGTCGATGCTGTCGTCGCTGATACCGGTGATGGTGCCCTCCATCCCGGAGGTGGTGTGGATCCGGTCGCCGACCTCCAGGGAGTTGTGCAGGTCGATGGTGGCCTGCATGGCCTTCTTCTGGCGACGCGACGCGAACCACATGAACGCGCCCATGATGATGATCAGGGGCAGGAAAACTACGAGATCCATGGCTACAACTATCTTTCGTTAGGTACTTCATTCACGGCGCCCAGACGGCCAGGTCAGGCGACCTCGTAGTTGACCAGTGTGCCACTGCGGCCGTCGACCGCCGAGCGCCCCCGCCCTCGACCCGTCGGCTGTTAGCGTCATCGGGTGCTCGGTCATCTGGGCATCAATGTGCCCGATCTGTCCTCAGCCAGGGGCTACTACGACGCGATCATGCCGCTGCTGGGCTTCGAGATCTTCCTCGACGCCGGCGACGAGTTCGCGTACCGGCCGTCCGGCGGTAAGCCGGGGACGTACCTGTTCTTCTACCCGTCGGCCGAGGCGTCGGACTACTCGCGCGACCGGACCGGCCTGCAACACCTGGCGTTCATGGTGCGCACCCGATCCGCCGTCACCGCGGTGCACGAGCTCGTCATTCGCCTGGCCGACCGGTTCGGCGGGCAGGTGCTGCACGAACCGCGAGTGTTCCCGCAGTATCCGCAGCCGTACTTCGCGACCTTCTGGCTCGACCCCTTCGGCGTGATGCTCGAAGCGGTGTGTCATCACGACCGAGACTGACCACATTCAACGGAATCCGTTGCCATTGCCCGCTGTGGCCAATGAACCCGGCCGCAGACACCGCCCTTTTCTATCGGATCGGTGCGTCTCCGACTACGCTCGGTTGCGACGCGACCCCGCGACCGAATAAGCCAGGAGGCGGAATTGAGCACCCTCGAACAGAGCCGCTACCTCGCCACCGAAATCCCCGGTCCGCGTTCGCAGGCTCTGATCGACCGCAAGGTCGCCGCGGTGTCGCGCGGAATCGGCAACACCATGCCCGTGTACACCGCGCGGGCGTTCGGCGGCATCGTCGAAGACGTCGACGGCAACCGGTTCATCGACCTCGGTTCGGGCATCGCGGTCACCACGATCGGCAACGCCGCACCTCAGGTCGTCGAGGCGGTGCAGCGTCAAGTCGCCGAATTCACGCACACCTGTTTCATGATCACGCCGTACGAGGGCTACGTCGCGGTTGCCGAGGCGCTCAACCGGATCACCCCCGGTGGCGGCGAGCAGCGCTCGGCGTTGTTCAACTCCGGTTCGGAGGCCGTCGAGAACGCGATCAAGATAGCCAGGACGTACACCCGCAAGCCGGCGGTCGTGTCGTTCGACCACGCCTACCACGGCCGCACGAACCTGACGATGGCCCTGACCGCCAAGTCGATGCCCTACAAACACGGGTTCGGCCCGTTCGCGCCCGAGATCTACCGCGCGCCTCTGTCGTATCCCTTCCGGGATGCGGAGTTCGGCAAGGAGATGGCCACCGACGGGCAGTGGGCGGCCAAGCGGGCCGTCAGCGTCATCGAGAAGCAGGTCGGTGCCGACAATCTGGCCGCGGTGCTCATCGAACCGATTCAGGGCGAGGGCGGCTTCATCGTTCCCGCCGACGGGTTCCTGCCCGCACTCCTGGAATGGTGCCGCGATAACAACGTGGTGTTCATCGCCGACGAGGTGCAGACCGGGTTCGCCCGTACCGGTGCGATGTTCGCGTGCGAACACGAAGGCGTCGAACCAGACCTGATCTGCACCGCCAAGGGCATCGCCGACGGCATGCCGCTTTCTGCGGTGACGGGCCGCGCGGAGATCATGGACGCCCCGCACGTCAGCGGGCTCGGTGGCACCTACGGCGGCAACCCCGTCGCCTGTGCAGCCGCGCTGGCCACCATCGACACCATCGAGTCCGAAGGACTCGTCGAGCGGGCGCGCCAGATCGAGACGCTGATGAAGGACCGGCTCGGACGGCTACAGGCCGAGGACGACCGCATCGGCGATGTCCGTGGTCGCGGGGCGATGATCGCCATGGAGTTGGTCAAGCCCGGTACCACCGAACCCGACGCCGAGCTGACGATGAAGCTGTGCGTCGGTTGCCACATGGCGGGCGTGATCGTGTTGTCCTGCGGCACATTCGGCAATGTCCTGAGGTTCCTACCGCCACTGGCCATCGCCGACGACCTACTCCTCGAGGGTCTCGATGTTCTCGCACAAGTCCTCAAAGACCTTTAACCGACAAGGAGTTCATGTGACCGACGTTCAGAATTTCATCGGCGGCGAGCTCGTCGATTCCGTCAGCGGCGCGAAGATGGACCTGATCGACCCGAGGACGGGCGAGACGTTCGGCACCGCACCGATTTCGAACGAAGCCGACATCGACAACGCTTACTCCGCGGCGTCGAAGGCGTTCACCGACTGGAAGCGCTCCACCCCGTCGGCTCGGCAGAAGGCACTGCTGGATTTCGCCGACGACATCGAGAAGAACGCACAGGCACTCGTCGAGGCCGAAGGCCGGAACACCGGTAAGCCCAATCATGTGACCATGGCGGAAGAGATCCCGCCGATGGTGGACCAGATCCGCTTCTTCGCGGGCGCCGCAAGGCTGTTGGAGGGCAAATCGGCCGGCGAGTACATGGAGAACCACACCTCGTGGATTCGCCGCGAGCCGGTCGGCGTGATCGGCCAGGTAGCCCCGTGGAACTACCCGATGATGATGGCCATCTGGAAGTTCTGTCCGGCCTTCGCGGCGGGCAACACCGTGGTGATCAAACCCAGTGACACCACACCCGTGACGACGGTGATGCTCGCCGAGATCGCAGCCAAGCACTTCCCGGCCGGCGTTCTGAATGTCGTGTGCGGAGACCGGGACACCGGCGCGGCGGTGGTCGCCCATCCCACCCCCGAGATGGTGTCGATCACCGGGTCGGTGGCCGCAGGCCGCGCGGTGGCGGTCAGCGCGGGAGGCCACCTCAAGCGCACGCACCTCGAACTGGGCGGCAAGGCCCCGGTGATCGTGTTCGACGACAGCGACATCGCTTCGGCCGCAGAAGGAATCGCCACTGCCGGATATTTCAACGCCGGCCAGGACTGCACCGCGGCGACGCGGGTGCTGGCCACCTCGAAGGTCGCCTCCGACCTCACCGACGCGCTGGCCGAGCAGGCCAAGGGCGCAGCGACGACGTACGGCAAACCCGCCGACGACGAGGACGCCTGGGTGCCGCCGGTCAACAACGCCAACCAGTTGGAGCGGGTGCTGTCGTTCCTGGGCGACGTGCCGTCACACGCCACCGTCGCCTCGGGCGGCGGACGCCAGGGCGACAAGGGGTTTTACGTCGAGCCGACGGTGATCGGCGGACTCCGCCAGGAGGACCGCCTGGTTCAGCAGGAGATCTTCGGCCCGGTTATCACCGTGCAGTCGTTCTCCGACGAAGACGAGGCGATCGCGTGGGCCAACGGCACCGAATACGGTCTCGCCTCGTCGGTGTGGACGAAGGACGTGTCGCGGGCGCTGCGGGTCTCGGCGGCACTCGACTTCGGATGCGTGTGGATCAACACCCACATCCCGCTGGTCGCGGAGATGCCGCACGGTGGCTTCAAGTCGTCGGGCCACGGCAAGGATCTGTCGATGTACGGCTTCGAGGACTACACCCGCATCAAGCATGTGATGGCCTACACGGGCTAGCCCGGCTTTCGCCGAAATGGAATTCCCGGCGCTCAAGCCCGTGGCTTGATAGCCGGGAATTCCATTTCGGCGCGGGCGGTGAGCCTGGCAGATGCCGAAATAGCGTCCCCAGTCGTTACCCCTCGCGAAGAACGACCAGGAACGCTATCTCGTGGTCAGTGAGCTGGACTAGCGGTGTGCCAGCTTGTCACCGTTGCCGCCGAGCCTGCCCGGCAGCTTGTCTCGCCAGCTGCGGCGCCGCTGAGGCTGCGCCTGCGACTGTGACTGCGACTCGAGCGTCGGGCCGATGACCTCTGTCTTCTGGTCGGCCATCACCGGCGCCGGCTGTGCCGCGACCGGTTCGGCGGTAGTGGTGGGGTAGGCAGCGTCCGGGCCCTCTGCCCATTTGATGTCACGCACGCTGCGAACCGATATGCGGCCCAACGCAAGGGCTCCGAGGAACACGATCAGCGCGCCGAGGCCGTAGAAGTACGTCAGCTCGAGCCACACTCGCTTGTCGTCGGTCGTCGCCACCGGCGCACCCGCATTACCGAGACCCAGCGGTCCGGCCAACGCGCGCCCGACGACGAACCACGCTCCTGCGATGACCGTCAGCCAGCCACCGAACATGGCGGTCGCCCGATTGCGCGAACTCAGCAGCAACAGGCCGCCGATCACGGTTGCCACCCCCGGCAGAACCTCGAGCCAGCCGCGGCCCGTCGTCCACGTCCATTCCTTGTCCGGCGTGAACGCGAAGTCGAAAAGCGGTCCCACGAACGGGATCAACGCGCCCCAGAGGCCCAACAAGATCAAGAGAAAACCACTCAACGCACCGCGGCTGCGCGGCATCTGCATCCGGCCGCCGCGGGCACGTGCACGCGTGTCAGTCATGAAACCTCCTCGGTCAGTTACGGAGTACCCCGTCTTGACGCGCGCGTAACCCACGCCCCTGAATAGGGTGACCTCATGCGTCCTGGCAGCGATGGCCTCAGGCAACTGCTCGCCGACGCGTGGGAGCGCTGGGCGCGGCGCTGCGCCGAACTCACCCCCGATCAGTGGTCGACGCCGACGCGGTGTCGTCCCTGGGATGTCGCCGCACTCCTGGCGCATGTCTGCCCGACCGCCGCCATGTTCGACGAACTCGACGCCGCGAGAATCGACGAAGACGCTTTGGTCACCGACGCCGCAGAATTGCTGCGCCGCTTCAACGCACCCGGCGGGGTCGCCCACACGGGGGCCGACGATCTCGCCGACCAAGCTGTCGCCGACGCCGCCGGTCTGACTCCTGAGGCGGCCGCGAGCCGGTTCAGCGAATGCGCGCAGATCCTGCGCTCCGCCCCGATCGCAGATGATGTCGTGCTGCGGTACCCGGTCGTCGGCTCGACCACGATGAAGGTGATCGCCGAAGTGGCGCTGATGGAGGCCACCGTGCATCTGCTCGACCTGGCCGACGCGGTCGGCGGGATCGAGCCGTCACCGGAGGCGCTCGCCGCGGTGCGTGACCTGCTGATCGCTGTACCGGACCCGACTGCTGCTGTCGAGGTGCTCGCCGGGCGCGCCGCGCCCGCCGCCGCGGTGCCTGCCATCAGGTAGCACGCAGCTACCCGCTGTTCGACCGATTCACAGCGAACTGGCAGCAGCCCGCCGGAATAACCTTAGCTTCCCTAACGATATTCGAGTTAGGCGCAATGAGGCGTTCTGCCAACCTTCCTGCCTTCCCGAGGATCACGATGACGACTGACACCCGAGACGAGCGGCTCGCCCGCCGCATCGCCGCACTGCACACCACCGACCAGCAGTTTGCCGACGCCCGGCCGCTGGCCACCGTCGCTGCGGCGATCGAGGCGCCCGGCCTGTGCCTGCCCCAAGTCGTGCAGACGGTCATCGACGGCTACGCGGATCGGCCGGCACTCGGGCAGCGCGCAGTCGATTTCGTCGCCGACGCTGCGACCGGCCGCACCGTCGCCGAACTGCTCCCCCGCTTCGACACCATCACCTACCGCGAGCTGTCGGACCGGGTCAACGCCCTCGCCGCCGCGTCGAGTGACATTCGGCCCGGTGACCGCGTCGCGATCCTCGGCTTCACCAGCATCGACTACACGATCGTCGACATGGCGCTGCTGCGCCTGGGAGCAGTATCGGTGCCGTTGCAGACGAGCGCACCGGTCACACAGCTGCGGCCGATCCTGCAAGAGACCGAACCGGTGGCCATCGCATCGAGCGTCGACTTCCTCGACGACGCCGTCGAACTCATCCTGACCGGCCGCCTCCCCACCCGTTTGGTGGTGTTCGACTTCCACGCCGAAGTCGACGAACACCGCGACGCGCTCGCGGCCGCGGTCGGCCGCCTGGCCGACCGCGTTGTGGTCGAGACATTGGGTGACATGTTGACCCGCGGGCCGGCGCTGCCGGTCCCGTCGGCCTTCGACTTCGACAACGACGCCCTTGCGTTGCTGATCTACACCTCGGGCAGCACCGGCACGCCGAAGGGCGCGATGTACCTAGCGAAGATGGTCGCCGGCGCGTGGCGCCGTTCGAGCCGGGCGATGTGGGGCGGCGACGACGCCAACACCACGGAAGGGCTTCCGGCCCCATCGATCACGCTGAACTTTCTGCCGATGAGTCACATGATGGGTCGTGGTGTCCTCTACGCGACGCTCGGCGCCGGCGGTACCGCGTATTTCGTTGCCCGCAGCGATCTTTCGACCTTCTTCGAAGATCTGAAGATGGTGCGACCGACGCAGCTGATTTGCGTCCCGCGGATCTGGGACATGGTGTTCCAGCAGTACCAGAGCGAGGTAGATCGTCGCCTCGCCGAAAGTGCGGATCGCTGGGCGGTCGAGACGGACGTACGGGCCGACTTGCGCCAGAACCTGCTCGGCGGGCGATTCGTCTCGGCGATGACCGGCTCTGCCCCGATCTCGGCTGACATGAAGGAGTTCGTCGAGTCGCTTCTCGACCTGCACCTCACCGACGGGTACGGCTCCACCGAGGCGGGAGCGGTCTTCGTCGACGGTCAGGTGGCACGGCCACCCGTGCTCGACTACAAACTGGCCGACGTTCCCGAGCTCGGCTACTTCGGCACCGACCGCCCGTATTCGCGGGGCGAGCTACTGGTCAAGTCCGAGACCATGTTCCCCGGCTATTACATGCGACCCGAAATCACCGCGCAGGTGTTCGACCACGAGGGCTACTACCGGACCGGTGACATCGTCGCCGAACTCGCACCGGACCGGCTCGCGTATGTCGACCGCCGAAACAACGTGCTCAAGCTCTCGCAGGGCGAGTTCGTGACCGTCGCGAAGCTCGAAGCGGTGTTCGGCGACAGTCCGCTGGTGCGGCAGATATTCGTCTACGGCAACAGCGCACGGTCGTACCTGCTGGCCGTCATCGTGCCGACGTCAGAAGCCCTGGCGCGACACGGCACCGAGGCAGTCAGGCCCATGATCGCCGAGTCCCTTCAGGACATCGCCCGGGCCGCGGGACTGCAGTCATATGAAATTCCGCGCGACTTCATCATCGAGACAACGCCTTTCACGCTTGAAAACGGCTTGCTGACGGGCATCCGCAAGCTCGCGCGACCGAAGCTCAAGGAGCACTACGGCCAACGTCTCGAACAGCTCTACACCGAATTGGCCGACAGTCAGGCAAACGAATTGCGCGAGCTTCGCCTGCACGGGGCCGACCTACCGGTGCTTCAGACCATCAGCAAGGCCGCTGGCGCGCTGCTGGGTGCCGCGACCGCCGATCTGCAATCCGAGGCGCACTTCACCGATTTGGGCGGCGACTCGCTGTCGGCGCTGACGTTCGGCAATCTCCTTCACGAGATTTACGGCATCGACGTGCCGGTCGGTGTCATCGTCAGTCCCGCAACCGATTTGGCGTCACTGGCCGCCTACATCGATACCGAACGCCGCCGCACGGCGAAGCGACCGTCGTTCGCGTCGGTGCACGGCCGCGATGCGACTGTCGCGCACGCGCGTGACCTGACTCTCGACAAGTTCATCGACGCCGAGACGCTCGCCGCGGCGGCGTCGCTTCCCGCGCCACGGGCGGAGGTGCGCACGGTGCTGTTGACCGGTGCGACAGGATTCCTCGGCCGCTATCTGGCACTGGAGTGGCTGGAGCGGATGAGCCTGGTCGGCGGCAAGGTGATCTGTTTGGTGCGCGCGAAAGATGACACGGCCGCCCGCGACCGGCTGGACAAGACCTTCGACAGCGGCGACCCCCGATTGCTCAGCCACTACCGTGATTTGGCCGCCGATCACCTCGAGGTGCTCGCCGGCGACAAAGGCGAGGCCGACCTTGGGCTTGATCGGCGGACCTGGCGGCGACTCGCCGACACGGTGGACCTGATCGTGGACCCCGCGGCTCTGGTCAACCACGTGCTGCCCTACAGCCAACTGTTCGGCCCCAACGTCGTCGGCACTGCCGAGCTGATCCGAATTGCGTTGACCACGAGGCCCAAGCCGTTCGTCTACGTGTCGACCATCGGTGTCGGCGCGGGCATCGAGCCGGGACGGTTCACCGAGGACGGCGACGTCCGGGAAATCAGCGCCACCCGTGCAGTCGACGACAGCTACGCGAACGGCTACTCCAACAGCAAGTGGGCGGGGGAAGTGCTGCTGCGCGAAGCTCATGGACTCTACGATCTGCCGGTGTCGGTGTTCCGCTGCGACATGATCCTGGCCGACACCACATATGCGGGTCAGCTCAACGTGCCTGACATGTTCACCAGGCTGATGCTCAGCCTGCTCGCCACCGGCATCGCGCCCGGCTCGTTCTACGAACTCGACGGCGACGGCCGGCGGCAAGAAGCCCACTATGACGGGCTGCCGGTCGAATTCATCGCAGAGGCGATCTCGACGCTCGGGGCGCAGGTGACCGACGGCTTCGAGACTTACCACGTGATGAACCCGTACGACGACGGGATCGGGCTCGACGTCTACGTCGACTGGCTGATCGATGCGGGATACGGGATCGACCGGGTCGGCGGCTACGCCGACTGGCTGCAGCGGTTCGAGACCGCGATGCGCTCGCTGCCCGAACGACAACGCCAGGCCTCGCTGCTGCCACTACTGCACAGCTATCGGCAGCCGGCCACGCCGATTCGCGGGTCGATCGCGCCCACGGCCCGCTTCCGCGAGGCGGTGCAGGACGCGAAGATCGGTCCGGACAAGGACATTCCGCACGTGACGCGTGAGGTCATCGTCAAGTACGCCACCGACCTTCAGCTGCTCGGCCTGCTGTAGCCGGGCGGGGTTACAGCGTCAGTCCGTACCCGATGAGCACGATGGCGAGCAACGGAAAGATGCCCTGGGTCACCGCGGCACGTTTCTTGTCCGGCGACGACAACACGAGCACGACAGCCGCGGCGAGCATGGAACCCACGCCGGAGAACACCAGCGCCAGGCCGATACCGTGACGTCCCGTGCCGGCGATGACGATGCCCGTCAGGGTGACGACGGCTAGGAACAAGTTGTAGAAGCCTTGATTGAAGGCGAGTTCCTTAGTGGCCACGGCTTGCTCCTCAGAGGTGCCGAACGTCGCCCTGGTGCGCGCCGAAGTCCACGTCAGCGATTCCATAACCCAGATGTAGACGTGCAGCAACGCGGCCAGAACGGCGAAGAACAGCCCGACGAATCCCATTCACGCACCTACACTTTCCACTCGCACGACCGGCGGAATGGCCAGCATCACCACTCCCGTCAACGCGAGCCAGGCCACCATGCTGTAGGCGCCGGGTAGACCGACCCAGGTGTGCAGGGCCGGCAGCACACCCAGAACGGCAAGTCCGGCAGACCATTTCGGCAACACCGCGGTGCGCCAGACGAGATAGGCCGTCGCGAAGACCAAGGCAGCGGAACCGACGTGGCTGTAGTGGTAGAGCCACACGGCCAGGCTCAGGAACGGTTGGGAGAACTCGGTCACCGTGAGGTCGCCGAATCGGACGATCGCCGCCGGTACGGCGACCTCAGCTGCCAACCCGGCGCCGGTGAGCGTCAGGAACAAGGCGCCACCGAACAACGCGACGTACAGCGCGCCGGTCGGACCGGACGCCGTGCGCAGCATGGAGATCAGGACGGCGAGAAACAGCAGACCGAACAACAGGTGCAGCAGCGGCAGTGTGCCGTTGCTGAACAGATAGGAGTCGGCGCGGTCGAAATACGTTGCGGCGACCTCGGGTTGCCTCGGCACCTCGGGAGAGCCGACGACATAGGCCGGCACGGCGGTGGCCGCACATGCGATCCCGAAGAATCCGCCGAGTCTGATCGTTCCGATGCCCAATCGATTGCCTTCCTACTCGAACAGGCCGGCCTGCCCGAAACCCACAACGCCCACAGGCGGGTTCATTCCGAGATGCGTCCAGGCCAGGGCGGTGGCGACGCGGCCCCGTGGGGTGCGGGCGATCATGCCCGCCCGCACCAGGAACGGCTCACATACTTCCTCGACTGTGGCGGCTTCCTCCCCTACCGCGACCGCGAGAGTGGACACCCCGACAGGGCCACCGCCGAAACTGCGGGTGAGTGCGGTCAGCACCGCGCGATCGAGCCGGTCGAGTCCGAGTTCGTCGACGTCGTACACCGCCAGCGCGGCCTTGGCGATATCGCGGGTGATCACGCCGTCGGCGCGCACCTCGGCGTAGTCGCGCACCCGGCGCAACAACCGGTTGGCGATGCGAGGCGTCCCGCGCGAGCGACGGGCGATCTCAGCGCCGGCGTCGCCGCCCAACTCGATGCCGAGAATGCCGGCCGATCGGGCAAGCACGCGTTCGAGTTCGGCGGGTTCGTAGAAATCCATGTGCGCGGTGAATCCGAACCGGTCACGCAGTGGCCCGGTCAGCGCTCCGGAGCGCGTGGTGGCTCCGACCAACGTGAAGGGTGCCACTTCGAGCGGAATCGAGGTGGCGCCGGGCCCTTTGCCGACAACGACGTCGACCCGGAAGTCCTCCATCGCCAGGTACAGCATTTCTTCGGCGGGCCGGGCGATACGGTGGATCTCGTCGATGAACAGCACGTCGTGCTCGACGAGGTTGGACAGCATGGCCGCCAGGTCCCCGGCGCGTTCCAATGCCGGACCCGACGTAACGCGCAGCGACGAGCCGAGTTCGGCGGAGATGATCATCGCCAGCGACGTCTTGCCGAGGCCCGGAGGGCCGGACAGCAGGATGTGATCCGGTGTGCCGCCGCGGTTCTTGGCTCCCTCGATGACCAGTTGCAACTGCTCGCGGACGCGGTGCTGACCGATGAACTCGCCGAGCGACCGCGGCCGCAGGCTCGCGTCGATGTCGCCCTCGCCGACGGTCAGCGCGGGCGTCACTTCCCGGTCTTCGGACTCCTCGCTGTCGTCGGTGAAGCGACTCATTTGTTGCCCAGCATGGACAGCGCCGCACGCAGCGCGGAGGACTGCGTGGCTTCGGGATCGTTGGCCAGCACCTTGTCGGTGGCTTCTTCGGCTTGTTTGACGGCAAAGCCAAGGCCGACAAGCGCTTCCACGACGGGGGTGCGCACCGAGTGTCCGTTGAGCACCGACCCGCCTGACGGCGACACCGGCCCGATCTTGTCACGCAACTCGAGCACCATCCTCTCGGCGCCGCGCTTGCCGATGCCGGGAACCCGGGTCAACGCGGTGACGTCGCCGTCGGCAAGTGCATGGCGCAGTGACGGCGCGTCGTACACCGCCAACGTCGCCAGCGCGATCTTCGGACCGACGCCGGAGACGGCAAGCAGGGTAAGAAACAGGTCGCGGGCGTCGGAATCGGAAAATCCGTACAGCGTCATCGAATCCTCGCGCACGATCATCGCCGTGATCAGCCTTGACTCCGCGCCGCGGCGCAGCGTGGCCAAAGTGGACGGGGTCGCCATCACTTTGTAGCCGACACCCGCTGCCTCGATGACGGCGTGATCGAGTGCGATGTCGATAACCTCGCCGCGTACAGATGCGATCATCGTGCCGCCTTCGCCTTTGCCTTGATCGTCGCCTTGTACTTGCGCTGCTGCTCGGCGGCCAGCGCCTGGGCGGCCGCCATCCTGGCGATCATCGGAGCCCGCCAGCAATGACAGATCGCTAGCGCCAGCGCGTCCGCGGCGTCGGCCGGTGTCGGTTTCGTCTGCAGGGCAAGGATTCTCGTGACCATCGCCGTCACCTGCGCCTTGTCGGCGTTGCCGTTGCCCGTGACGGCTGCTTTAACCTCGCTGGGGGTGTGGAAATGCACGTCGATGCCGCGCTTGGCGGCCGCGAGCGCGATCACCCCACCGGCTTGCGCGGTGCCCATCACCGTCGAGACATTCTGCTGTGAGAACACCCGCTCGATCGCGATCACGTCGGGCCGATGAGTGTCCATCCAGTATTCGACCGCGTCGGAGATGGTGAGTAGTCGATAGGCGAGCGCCTCGTCGGACGGGGTGCGCACCACGTCGACGTCGAGGGCGGTGACCTGCCGTCCCTTGCCACCCTCGATGACGGACAACCCGCAGCGTGTCAACCCGGGGTCCACACCCATCACCCGCACGGGCCCGCTCCTTGTCGTGAACACTTGTTCGAGAGACTAACCCGATCCCCCGACGACAGCGGACGCGACACGCCCTGCGGCCATCGCTAGATGACGAAACGACCGCTGCGGCCGCCTGCGGCGACCTCGGCCAGGAGTTCGTTGACTCGGCGCTTGGATTTGCCGAAGCCGCGCACCTTTTCGCGTCCGACCTCGCGTCCGTCGCGTTCGATCACCACCGCCCACCGAACGCCGAGACATTTGCCCAACAACCAGAACGGCCAGAGCGCCAGAAAGACCGCTCCGATCACCAGCTCGAAAAGGTCGGTGAAATCGGTCACGTCACCGGGGAACGGCCACCAGTCGCGATACACGTTCCAGACTGTGCCGTTGAGATCTGTCAGTACCGCCACCCGCCTATTCTGCTTGCCACCGCCCGAGATCCGGGCGTTTACCGGACTTTGGCCGCGTCAATGTGACGACCGCGGCGATGGACGCTACCGTCGCCAGAGATCCCGACCCCGACCCGTGGGAGCTGAACTCACACGATGCCCGTCGAGAACGAGCTGCAGTCCGCCACCAATCTCGCTGTGACACTGGCCTGGACCGTCGGCGCCGTCACCGGTGCCTACCTGCTGGGGGTGCTGCTGACGTGGGTGCTGAGCCGGGCGAGCCGCCGCAGCGCGGTGCTCAAGGACATCGAAGCGCTGACCCGCAAACCGCTGCGGGTGGGTTTGATGATCTTCGTCGCGTCGATCGCGGTCAAGCGAACGTCCGACGGGGCGGACTCGTGGCGTCCGTGGGTGGACCACACACTGCTGATCCTGATGATCGCCGCGGCCACGTGGTTGCTGACCGGCCTGGTGCGGGTCGCCGAGCGGCGCATGATCTCCCGGTTCGGTGGCGGCGGCGAGGAGATCTCCGACGCCGACCGCCGGTGGCGGCGCGTCCGCACTCAGGTCACCGTGCTGCGCAGGCTGGCCATTGCCGTGGTCATCGTCTTCGGCGGCGCGGCGATACTCATGACATTCCCGTCGTTCTCCAACATCGGCACAACGGTGTTCGCGTCGGCCGGTGTGCTGTCCGTCGTCGCTGGCCTCGCCGCGCAGACCGCGCTCGGCGCCATGTTCGCCGGCATGCAGATCGCGTTCTCCGGCGCCATCCGGGTGGGTGACGTCGTCCAGCTCGAGAACGGTCAATGGTGGGGCCGCATCGAGGAGATCACGCTGAGCTACGTCGTGGTGCGCCTATGGGATGAGCGCCGACTGGTTCTGCCGTGCACCTACTTCACCACCGAACCGTTCGAGAACTGGACTCGCAGCGCCACCGAGATCATGGGCACCGTCGAGTTCGACGTCGACTTCTCGGTCCCGTTCGGCGACATGCGTGCCGAATTGGACCGCCTGCTGACCGAAAACGAGTTGTGGGACGGTCGCAGCGGCGTTCTGCAGGTGACCGACGCCGTCGGCGGAGTGGTCAGGGTCCGCATCGTGGTCAGTGCACCGAACGCCGGCGCACTGTTCGACCTACGGTGTGCGGTGCGCGAAGGCATGGTCGACTGGGTACGGCGCACTCGGGTACTGCCGACGCAGCGCATCGAGAACTTCGAGGCGGCGCCCGAACAGCCGGCGCGAAGCAGGAGTGCCGATGAGACGTTGCGGGTCTCGTCAGGTCTGTTCTCCGGCAGCCCGGAGGCCGACGAACGCGCTAAGGCCTTCGATGACCACCTCGGCGATCACGACGACGAGTTGGCCCGGTCCCGCAACGGCAGGCGCTAATCGCCGTCGAGTTGTGCGGCGACGTCGTCGGAGATCTCGATGTTGGTGTAGACGTCCTGCACGTCGTCGAGGTCCTCGAGCGCGTCGACCAGCTTCATGATCTTGCGCGCGCCGTCGGCGTCGAGTGGGACGGTCACCGACGGCTCGAAGCCTGCCTCCGCGGACTCGTAGTCGATTCCCGCTTCCTGCAGCGCGGTGCGCACCGCCACGAGATCGCCCGGCTCGCAGATGATCTCGAACGTGTCATCCAGATCGTTGACGTCCTCAGCGCCGGCCTCGAGCACCGCCGTCAACACATCGTCTTCAGTCAGTCCGTTCTTCTCCAGCGAGATCAATCCCTTGCGGGAGAACAAATATGACACAGAACCCGGATCGGCCATGTTGCCGCCGTTGCGTGTCATGGCGACACGCACCTCACCGGCGGCACGGTTGCGGTTGTCGGTCAGGCACTCGATGAGCACCGCGACGCCGTTGGGTCCGTAGCCCTCGTAAGTGATGTTCTGGTAGTCGGCGCCGCCGGCTTCCTCACCGCTGCCGCGCTTGCGGGCCCGCTCGATGTTGTCGTTGGGTACCGACGACTTCTTGGCTTTTTGAATCGCGTCGTAAAGCGTCGGATTGCCGGCCGGGTCCCCACCGCCCACACGCGCGGCGACCTCGACGTTCTTGATCAGCTTGGCGAACATCTTGCCGCGGCGTGCATCGATGACGGCCTTCTTGTGCTTTGTGGTGGCCCACTTGGAATGGCCGCTCATGCAGCTACAACTCGCTTTCTGTGTTGCAAAGTCAGTAGATGAGTCTACGTGGACCGATGAGCGCTACCGAACCGCCTCGGGCGGCGTGAGGGCCACGATCCGGTAGCCGATGCCGGCAGGCCAACCGAGGTTGCCGCGGATGTGCAACTGGATCCAGGTCGGCGCCCCGGACGGATCGTCGGTGAAGATCGCGGCCGCACGGACGACGGCGTCGTGCTCTCCGCCACTGGCGCGCAGCGTGACCGACGCCGACAGCGTGGCGTCGCCCAGACCGCTTCGCTGGTACGGCAGGCTGTCCGGCACGAAGAACGACGTCGAGAAGGCGCTGTTGCGGATGCCCCACGGCGCGTTCCGGGGCCGGCTCAGCGACCCACTGCGGATGACCGGCTTGCCGTCGAACCACGCCGTGCCCGCGTATTCCGTGTGACGGGCCTCCCTGCCGTCGGGAAGCCGGACCACAGTGTCGATGCGCGGTTGGGTTTCGACCTCGACTGTCGTCATGTATCGATCTCAGCAGCTGTTAGCTCAGACACAACCCTTCTGCACCGAACTTACTCCAGAGTAAGATCATGGGCATGTCCTTTTCGCTGGAGCTCTCTCCTGACCTGGTCCATATCCGCGACTGGGTACATGAATTCGCCACTGACGTGATCCGGCCCGCTGCGGCGGAATGGGACGAACGCGAAGAGACGCCGTGGCCGATCATCCAGGAGGCCGCCAAGGTGGGCCTCTACTCGATGGAATTCTTCGCCGAGCAGGCCGGCGAGCCGTCGGGCCTCGGCATGCTGGTCGCATTCGAGGAGATGTTCTGGGGCGACGCAGGCATCGCGCTGTCGATCCTCGGTACCGGTCTGGCCGCCGCGTCGCTGGCGGCTAACGGCACTCCGGAACAGATGGGTGAGTGGCTGCCGCAGATGTTCGGCACCGTCGACGATCCGAAGGTCGCGTCGTTCTGTTCCTCCGAGCCCGGCGCCGGCTCCGATGTCGGCGCCATCCTCACGCGGGCGCGCTACGACGAGGCCGCCGACGAATGGGTGCTCAACGGGACCAAGACCTGGGCCACCAACGGCGGCATCGCCGAGGTGCACATCGTCGTGGCGTCGGTCTATCCCGAACTCGGCACCCGTGGGCAGGCGACGTTCATCATCCCGCCGAACACGCCCGGCTTCCGGCAGGGCCAGAAGTTCCTCAAGCACGGCATCCGGGCGTCGCACACCGCCGAGGTGGTGTTGGACGACGTCCGCATCCCGGGCCGCCTGATCGTCGGCGGCAGGGAGAAGTTCGAAGAACGGATCGCCCGGGTCCGCGAGGGCCGGAAGTCCAAGGGCCAGGCAGCGCTGGCGACCTTCGAGCGGACCCGCCCCACTGTCGGCGCGATGGCGGTCGGTGTCGCCCGCGCCGCCTACGAGTACGCCCTGGAATACGCACTGCAGCGCGAACAGTTCGGCCGCAAGATCGGCGAATTCCAGGCGATCGCTTTCAAGCTGGCCGACATGAAGTCACGCGTCGACGCGGCGCGACTGCTTGTGTGGCGCGCCGGCTGGATGGCCCGCAACGGCAAGACTTTCGACAACGCCGAGGGCTCGATGGCCAAACTCGTCGCCAGTGAGGCCGCCGTCTACGTCACCGACGAGGCGATCCAGATCCTCGGCGGCAACGGCTACACCCGCGAGTACCCGGTCGAGCGAATGCACCGCGACGCCAAGATCTTCACGATCTTCGAGGGCACCAGCGAGATCCAACGGCTGGTGATCGGTCGCGCGGTAACCGGCCTACCCATCCGCTGACCCAGGCCGGCAGCAGGCCGTTGATCGACGACTATCCAGTTTGCGGTCCGGCGCCCGCGGGCTAGCTATTTCGGTGCGCAAACCGTCGCTCAGCGATCGTCAGCGCGCCGAAATCACCACTTAGAGCGAGTCGACGAACAGCTTGTGGACCCGGCGGTCGCCGGTCACCTCGGGGTGGAACGAGGTCGCGAGCACCTTGCCCTGCCGCACCGCCACGATGTGACCGTCCGCTTCCCCGAGCACCTCGACGTCGGGACCGACCCGTTCGACCCACGGCGCGCGGATGAACACCGCGTGGACCGGCCCGTCGAGACCGCCGAACGCGATATCGCCCTCGAAGGAGTCGACCTGACGACCGAAAGCGTTGCGCCGCACCGTCATATCGATGGCCTTGAGCGGCGTGGCCTCGCGTCCGGCGGCGCCGGCGTCGAGAATCTCGGTGGCAAGCAGGATCATGCCCGCACACGACCCATATGCCGGCATGCCCTCGGCCAAGCGTGACCGCAGCGGTTCGAGCAGTTCGAATTCGCGCAGCAGATGGCTCATCGCGGTGGACTCACCGCCCGGAATCACCAGCGCGTCGACGGCCTCAAGTTCCTCCACCCGGCGGACGGTGGACGCCTCGGCTCCGGCCTCGCGCAGGGCCGCGAGGTGTTCGCGGGTATCCCCCTGCAGCGCAAGGACTCCGACGTGCGGCGAACTCACGGCGTGTAGTCGCGCTTGTAGCGGGTCAGCCCCTCCTGCATGACCGCCGCCACCATCTCGCCGTACTGGTTGAATATCTTGCCCTGGCACAGCGAGCGACCGCCCGAGGCGGACGGCGACGACTGGTCGTAGAGCAGCCATTCGTCGGCGCGGAACGGGCGCATGAACCACATCGCGTGGTCCAGGGAGGCGACCTGCAGATGCTTGCGCTCGCGCGCATGGTGCACCTGCGCCGAACCGAGCAGCGTGAGGTCGCTCATGTAGGCCAGCGCGCAGATGTGCAGCACATGGTCGTCGGGCAGCGGGTCGCGATGCCGGAACCACACCTGTTGCTGAGATGCCTTGCCGGGCAACCGCGTCAGCTTCTCCTGCGGAACGATGCGCACATCCCATTCGGCGAACTGGTTGAAGCCCGCGTCGTCGAAGGCCTTGATCTCGGTGAGCCCGGGACAATCATCCGGCGGCGGCGCCGCTGGCATGGCGTCCTGGTGGGTGATGCCGCTCTGGTCCGACTGAAAAGACGCCGACATCGAGAAGATGGTCTCGCCGTGCTGGATCGCGTTGACTCGTCGTGTCACGAATGACCCGCCGTCGCGCAGCCGCTCGATGGTGTACACCGTTGGCGCCTTGGCGTCACCGGGTCGCAGGAAGTACCCGTGCAACGAATGCACCTGGAATTCCGGCTTGACCGTGCGCACCGCCGAGACCAACGACTGACCTGCTACGTGCCCGCCGAAGGTGCGTTGCAGGAAGCCCGACTCCGGACTGAACACGCTTCCGCGGTAGATGTTGACCTCGAGTTGTTCGAGATCAAGGATCTGTTCGATCGCCATTATTTCGGTTCTTCGCGCAAGCGGCTCATCACAGCAGCAAGTCTTACCAGCCGCGTTCGGCGAGCCGATGCGGGGCCGCGACGTCCTCCACGTTGATGCCGACCATTGCCTCACCCAGCCCGCGTGACACCTTCGCAAGCACGTCGGGGTCGTCGTAGAAGGTCGTGGCTTTGACGATCGCGGCGGCGCGCGCTGCCGGATCGCCGGACTTGAAGATTCCCGACCCGACGAACACACCTTCTGCGCCGAGTTGCATCATCATCGCCGCGTCGGCCGGGCTGGCGATCCCACCGGCCGTGAACAACGTCACCGGCAACTTGCCGGCCCGGGCCACCTCGACGACGAGATCGTAGGGCGCCTGCAATTCCTTTGCCGCGACGTATAACTCGTCCTCGGACAGCGACGTGAGACGACGGATCTCGCCGCCGATCTGGCGCATGTGTGTGGTCGCATTCGACACGTCACCGGTACCGGCTTCGCCCTTGGAGCGGATCATCGCCGCACCTTCGGTGATGCGTCGCAACGCTTCACCGAGATTGGTCGCACCGCAGACGAACGGCACGGTGAACTTCCACTTGTCGATGTGGTGGGTGTAGTCGGCGGGCGTGAGCACCTCGGACTCGTCGACATAGTCGACGCCGAGGCTCTGCAGGATCTGCGCCTCGACGAAGTGACCGATGCGAGCCTTGGCCATCACCGGGATCGTGACCGCGGAGATGATGCCCTCGATGAGATCAGGATCACTCATCCGCGCGACGCCACCTTGGGAGCGGATGTCGGCGGGCACGCGCTCGAGCGCCATGACCGCGACGGCGCCCGCGGCCTCGGCAATGCGCGCCTGCTCCGGGGTGACGACGTCCATGATCACGCCGCCCTTGAGCATCTCTGCCATTCCGCGCTTCACCCGGGCGGTACCGGTCTGGGTCACCGACCCTGTGTCAGGTGCGGTATCCACTGCTATCTCCTCCGAATCGCTACTGATCCAGTCTAATGGCGGCGGCAAATCCGATTATTCCGCACATCAGCGGATCGATTGCAGCTGCCGCCGCGGTGCTCCGCCCCGCGCGTCGGCCAAGGCGTTGGCCTCTGCCAGTAGCTCGCCGAGCTGCAGCGGGTAGACGGTTTCCCCGTTGGCAACGAGCTCGCCGATCATTGTCGCATCACACCAGCGGTGCCCGTGAATGTAGGACCGCTCCAAGCCGGTGCGGCCGGCGGCCGAGGGCTCGAACCGGGTGGTCCGGTGGATGAAATACATCTCTTCGCTGCGGACGACGGCGCCGTTGAAGTCGATCACCGCGTCGCGCCGCCACACCGGTCCGATCATGTCGTCCGTGGTGACGCGCAGCCCCGTCTCCTCTTCGAGTTCCCGCACCGCGGCCTGCGCCAGCGTCTCGCCGTGTTCGGCCGCGCCACCGATGGTGAACCACCAGCGCGGTGCCGGGCCGTCGGAGTCTTCGTCGAACGCCGGATCTGACCCACAGAACAGCAGAACCGCGCCGTCCTCGTCGAGCAGCACGACGCGCGCCGACAACCGACGGCTCACCGCCGACGTGGCCTCGACGCGCTCCGCGATCTCGAAATAGGTTGGCAGCGCTGCGGTTCCGCCGAGCCGAAGGAGGCGCACCGCCGGACGCTCACGCAACGCCAGCGTGTCGCGGACTGCGTCGTTGTGGAAGCGGCGCGCCAACAGCACCCGCGCCTCCGCATCGGCCAGTTCGGCGACCAATGCGACCGGTAGCGAACCGGGATCGACCGCGGCCAATGCCGCGGTGAGCTCGTTCTCGGCGGCCTCCCGCGCCGGGCGTCGGGCACGTTCGGCGGCGTCGGCCAGGGCCGCCAGCCGCTTGCCTTCCGGCGCGCGGCCGTAGGCGTCGACCGCCACCGCGCGCGCGACGACCGCTCTGCGGGCCAGCGCGCCGTCGAGCGCCTGCCACGACAGGTCGTAGCGCACATGCAGCCGGTCCAGCCGGTTGGCGGTCTGGTACGCCCACGCGCCGACGGCAAGCAGCGCGAGCAGCAGGACGACGAGCGAGACAACGACGACCCAGGTCATCGGGGCTCCCCGGTCATCACGCTGCGCGCGCCGCCCGCCACGCGGACCTTCGCGCCCGCCCCGGCGACGGTCTCGTAGACCCGCATGATCTGTCCGGCGACGACTGACCAGTCGTATCGGCGCACGGCGTCGGTCGCGTGCGCGATGTAGCGCTCGCGGGTGGCGTCGTCGGCCAGCACCTCGATCAGACCGTCGGCCAGACCGTCGGCGTCATCGACCGGAACCAGCCGTCCTGCCGTGCCGTCGGCCAGCACCCGCCGGAACGCGTCGAGATCGCTGGCCACCACCGCGGTGCCCGCGGCCATCGCCTCGACGAGCACGATGCCGAAGCTCTCGCCGCCGAGGTTCGGCGCGCAGTACACGTCGGCGCTGCGCATGGCCGACGCCTTCTGCGCATCGTCGACCTGACCGAGGAAGCGCAGGTGCCCCGCCATGGGGCCGGCCTTCTCGCGCAGTTCGTCCTCGTCGCCACGGCCCACGATGAGGATCTCGATGTCGGGAAACCGCTCGGCGAGCGTGGGCAGGGCCCGCAGCAAGACCGCGATGCCCTTTCGCGGTTCGTCGAACCGGCCAAGGAACAGCACCGACCTGCCTGCCCGCGGGTATCCGTCGAGACGCGGCGCGTCGGCGAACGAGGCCACGTCGACCCCGTTGGGAATTTCGACGGCGTCGCTGCCCAGTGCCTCCATCTGCCAGCGCCGCGCTAGGTCGGACACCGCGATACGCCCGACGATCTTCTCGTGCATAGGACGCAGAAACGGCTCGAACACGCTGAGCGTCAACGACTTGGTGGTCGACGTGTGGAACGTCG
The DNA here is from genome assembly GCF_025345615.1 of Mycobacterium deserti. Classification (GTDB taxonomy): domain Bacteria; phylum Actinomycetota; class Actinomycetes; order Mycobacteriales; family Mycobacteriaceae; genus Mycobacterium; species Mycobacterium deserti. Next base: position 602,236 of record NZ_JAODWD010000003.1, on the reverse strand, counting down.
CGACGATCGGTCCCTCGGCGATGTTCAGTGCGAGCATCGACAGACTCGGCGCGTTGGGCTCATGCAGATGCAGGACGTCGAACTGCCCCTGCATCAGCCACCGCTTGACCATTCGGTGGGTGGCAGGACCGAACCTCAGCCGCGCGACCGAGCCGTTGTAGGGAATCGGAACGGCCTTGCCGCCGGACACCACGTAGTCGGGCAGTGCGCCGTGCGCGTCAGAAGAAGTCGGTGCCAGCACGCTGACCTCGTGGCCGCGGCCATGCATGACCTCGGCCAGCTGCAGCACATGCGACTGCACCCCGCCGGGCACGTCGAACGAGTACGGGCAGACCATGCCGATACGCATCAGCGTGTCTCCAGCTGAGCGCGGCGTTCCTTGGACAGATCGGCCAGCCACTGCGGCTGCATCATGTGCCAATCCTCGGGATGCGCGGCGATGTTCTCGGCGAACTTGTCCGCGAGCGCCTGCGTGACGACGCCGACGTCGCCCGAGGAGACGTCGAGTTCGGGATACACCCTGATCCCCCAGCCGTCACCCTCGTACCAGCAGTGCACCGGCAGCAGGGCTGCACCGGTCGCGATGGCCAACTTCGCGGGCCCTGCCGGAAAGCGGCTCGGTTCACCGAAGAAATCGACCGGCACTCCATTACGGCTCATGTCGCGGTCGGCCATCAGGCACACCAGCTTGTTGTCCCGTAGCCGCTCGGTCAGCACCTCGAACGGGGGCCGCTCACCGCCGGTCGTCGGAATGATCTCAAAGCCGAGGCTCTCGCGGTAGGCGACGAAACGGTGATACAGCGACTCGGGTTTCAGCCGCTCGGCGACGGTGGCGAACGTGCCGTAGTTCTGCACCAGCCATACCCCGGCCATGTCCCAATTGCCGCTGTGCGGCAGCGCAAGGATCGCGCCGCGCCCCTCGTCCAATGCCGCCCACGCGCGGTCGATCTCCACCACGTCGAGTTCGCGGCCCAGCGCTTCGTGATCCATGGTCGGTAACCGAAACGCCTCCCGCCAATACCGGCCGTAGGAGGCCAACGAGGCGCGCATCAGCCCGTTGGGCACCTCGGCGGGTGGCACACCGATGACCCGGGCCAGGTTCCTGCGCAACTGCTCAGGCCCGCCGTTACGACCTGCGATGTATGCGCCTACGTCGAATGCGTTGCGCGCCAGAAGGTCCGGCATCGCACGGACGAACTGCCAGCCGGCTGCATACCCCCAGTCGGCGATCCGCCCGCCGAACGAGATGCCCGACGCCGGCTCTGAGGCGGCGGCTGTCACGCCTCGGGCTCCTCATCGCCGGCTGAGTTGTCCGGCTTGACAAGTGGATCCATCGCGCGCGGCGAGGTTCGGACGGAGTGCAGCCGCTGCCCGACGGTGATCAGGCTCGCGACCGCGAGCGACCACATCGCGACGTGTATCAGCCACGGCATGTGCAGGAACGGCAGGCCGGACAGCCCTGCGCCGAGCAGCACAATGCCGAGGCGCTCGGGCCGCTCGATGAGGCCACCCCCGCCGGACAGACCACTGGCCTCGGCGCGGGCCTTGACGTAGGAGATCACCTGCGAGGTGACCAAACAGATCAGCGTCGCCACCACCAGCGACGGGCTGTCGAGCCCGAACACTGCCCACCACAGCAGCCCGCAGAAGATCGCACCGTCGCCCATCCGGTCGCAGGTGGCGTCGAGTACCGCGCCGAATCGGGTGCCGCCGCCGCTCTCGCGAGCCATCGCACCGTCGAGCATGTCGGCGAGCGCGAAGATCCATACGGTGAACGCGCCCCACCACAGCTGCCCCATGGGGAACAGCGTCAGCGCGGCCAGCACCGACCCGGCCGTGCCGAGGATCGTGATGCTGTCGGGGGTGAAGCCGGCCCGCAGTGCCGCCTTGGCGACCGGCCTCGACAGCTTCTCGTAGGCGGCCCTGGTCATCAGGTAGAGGTTGCTCACGACTGGTTCGCCCACTCCGTGGAGAGCAGCTCACGCGTCTCGCGCAGCAGCTGCGGCACGACCTTGGAGCCGCCGATGATGGTGATGAAATTGGCGTCGCCGCTCCACCTCGGCACCACATGCATGTGCAGATGTTCGGCCAGCGAGCCGCCTGCGGACTTGCCGAGGTTCAACCCGACGTTGAAACCGTGCGGGCTCGAGACGGCTTTGATGACTCGAATCGTCTTCTGCGTGAACGTCATCAGTTCGGCGCTCTCGTCAGCGGTGAGGTCTTCCAGCTCAGCCACCCGCCGGTAGGGCACCACCATCGAGTGGCCCGGGTTGTACGGATAGAGGTTGAGCACGACGTACACCGTTTCGCCGCGCGCGACGACCAGGCCGTCCTCGTCGGACAGGGTAGGGATCTCGCTGAACGGCTCGCTGGACTTGTCCGAGGCCGGGTTCTTCATCGGCGACTCGGCGATGTAGGTCATGCGGTGCGGCGTCCACAGCCGTTGCAGATGGTCGGGGTCACCAGCGCCGCGGTCGACTATTGATCGCTCTTCGCGCAAGCGCTCATCGCCGATCGCGTGGTCGTCCTTCGCAGTCACGACGAGTTGCCCGCCTTGAGCAGTTCGGCTGTGGGAGTCGAGTTTTCGCGGGCCGCAATCCATTGCAGGATCAGGTTGACCGCTTCGTCGCGCGGCACACCGTTGAGCTGAGTACGGTCGCCGAAGCGGAAGCTGACCGCGTCGGCTTCCACGTCGCGGTCACCCGCGACCAACATGAACGGCACTTTCTGGTTCGTGTGGTTGACGATCTTCTTGGCCATGCGGTCGTCGCTGCTGTCCACTTCGGCCCGGACGCCGTGCGTCTTCAGTTGTGTGGCAAGGCCGTTGAGGTACGGAATGTGGTCGTCGGCGACGGGGATCCCGACCACCTGGATCGGCGCCAGCCACGCCGGGAATGCGCCGGCGTAATGCTCGGTGAGGATGCCGAAGAACCGCTCGATCGACCCGAAGAGCGCGCGGTGGATCATCACCGGTCGCTGCCGGCTGCCGTCGGCGGCGGTGTATTCCAGCTCGAAGCGCTCGGGAAAGTTGAAGTCGAGCTGAATCGTCGACATCTGCCAGCTGCGGCCCAGCGCGTCCTTGACCTGTACCGAGATCTTGGGTCCGTAGAACGCCGCGCCTCCCGGGTCGGGCACCAGGTCGAGGCCGGAGGCGGCGCCCACCTCGGCGAGCACGCCGGTGGCCTCCTCCCACAGCTCGTCGGAGCCGACGAACTTCTTGGGGTCCTTGGTCGACAGCTCAAGGTAGAAGTCGGTCAGGCCGTAGTCGCCGAGCAGCGCGAGCACGAAGCGCAGCAGTGAGCTCAACTCGTCGCGCATCTGGTCGCGGGTGCAGTAGATGTGCGCGTCGTCCATCGTCAGCCCGCGCACCCGGGTCAGCCCGTGCACGACGCCGGACAGCTCGTAGCGGTAGACGGTGCCGAATTCGAAGAGCCGCAGGGGAAGTTCCCGGTAGGACCGCCCGCGCGACCGGAAGATCAGGCAGTGCATGGGGCAGTTCATCGGCTTGAGGTAATAGTCCTGGCCGGGCTTGCGCACGGTGCCGTCGTCGTTGAGCTCGGCGTCGAGGTGCATCGGCGGGAACATCCCGTCGGCGTACCAGTCGAGGTGGCCGGAGATCTTGAACAGCTCCGCCTTGGTGATGTGCGGGCTGTTCACGAACTGGTAGCCGGCCTCGATGTGCTTGCGCCGCGAGTAGTCCTCCAACTCGCGGCGGATGATTCCGCCCTTGGGGTGGAAAACCGCCAGGCCCGAACCGATTTCGTCGGGGAAGCTGAACAGGTCGAGCTCGGCGCCGAGCTTGCGGTGGTCGCGCCGCTGCGCCTCCTCGATCAACTCGAGATGGTGGTCGAGGGCCTCCTGCGACTCCCATGCGGTGCCGTAAATGCGCTGGAGGCTGGCGTTGTCCTGATTACCGCGCCAGTAGGCGGCCGAGCTACGGGTCAACTTGAACGCGGGGATGTAGCGCGTCGTCGGGATATGCGGCCCGCGGCACAGGTCGCCCCAGATGCGTTCGCGCGTTCGTGGGTTGAGGTTGTCGTAGGCGGTGAGCTCTTCATCAGAGCCGGGGGGGCCGACTTCCATCACCTCGGGGTCGCCGGACTTGTCGTCGACCAGTTCGAGCTTGAACGGCTCGCGCGCCAACTCTTCGCGCGCTTGTTCTTTGGACTCGTAGACCCGCCGGGAGAACAGCTGGCCCTCTTTGACGATCTGGCGCATGCGCTTCTCCAGCGCCTCCAGATCCTCCGGGGTGAACGCGCGTTCCACGTCGAAGTCGTAGTAGAAGCCGTCGGTGATGGGCGGACCGATGCCGAGCTTGGCCTCGGGGAACATGTCCTGCACCGCCTGGGCCAGCACGTGCGCGCACGAGTGCCGGATGACGCTGCGACCCTCGTCGGTGTCTGCGGCCACCGGGACGACCTCGACGTCGCTGTCGGGCACCCAGGACAGGTCGCGCAGGCGGCCGTCGGCCTCGCGGACGACCACGATGGCGTCCGGCGCGCCGCGACTGGGCAGGCCGGCGTCACGGACCGCCGCCCCGGCGGTCGTCCCGGCAGCGACCCGGATCGGGGCTGCTGGGGCGGGGCTGGCGGGCGCGCTCATCGGGATGTCTCCAGTTCGTTCATCGGATGCAGGACGCGACCATGCTATCGGTGCGAGCGGTCAGTCACCGATGCCGATCGGACTGTTCAGCCACTCGTATTGGAGCCCGACCACTTCGGCCGTCCAGTCGAGAGCGCCTAGCAACCACAGCGTCGCCGCCACGATGAGCGCGGTGAGAACCCCGCCGAGAATCTGGATGATGGCGGGCTGGCGATGGAACCACTCCATCGCCTTGTCGTAGCGTTCCTTGGCGTAGGCCAGCAGCCGACGTGCCCAGTCGAACTCGGTGGCCAGAATGCCCAGGCCGATGAACACGATGGCCCACCCGGGACCCGGGTACGGGATCGCCAGGATGCCGACGACGAAGACCGCCGTACCGATCACGCCCACCACGATGCGGTAGACGAAATCGGCCGTCGGACGTTCCCGCAGCCGGTCGCGCCAGCGCTTCCAGCGCCTCTTGACGTCGGCGGCGTTCAAGGCTGTCCCGGCTTGAGTTTGACGAACAACGCGTGGGCCTCGGCGAGCACGGTCTCGCCGTCCAGTACCCGGCCGGAGACGAAGATCTTGCGGTCTTCGATCCGGTCGACACCGGCTTCGACCTGGTATTCGTGTTCGACGAGCGCGATCTTGCGGTAGTCGACGTGCAGGAACGCGGTGCGCTGGGCCTTGCTGCCGCTGAGCATGAACGCGGTGAAGCCCAGTATCGAGTCGAACAACATGGCCACCGCGCCGCCGTGGGCGGCACCGTTGCGGCCCAGGTGAAAGCGCCGGAACTGTGTCGTGCCGCGGACGCGCTGGTCGTCGGTGACGCGCAAGTCGAGCGGAACAGCCAAGACGTTGCCCCGGTTGGGCAGATCCATCCGGCGTCCCGACGGTGACGCCCATTCGTCGGCGTAATACGGCGCCAGCAGCTGCGACACCTTCTCCACCAGGTCAGCCGCTTCGGTGATGACCTCGTCGGGCGCGTCGGCCGCGCGGGCGTGGTCCTGCAGCGTGCGGACCGCCTCGATGAACCGGCCGTAGTCCGGTCCGCCACGCGTGGTCGGGACAGGCGGATTGAATCCCCCGCCGGGAGGCGCCTGCTGCTCGATGGTCACCCGACCACCGTATTAGCTTCCTGTGCCCTAGGCGGACCCGGCTTTGCTCAGCGTCGCGAATTCCTCGTCCGACAGCTCGATCTCGGCGGCCGCGACGTTCTCCTCCAGGTGGTTGACCTTCGACGTCCCGGGGATGGGCAGCATGACCGGCGAGCGTTTCAACAGCCACGCCAGCGCGAGCTGGGACGGGCTCGCGTGGTGCTCGGCGGCGATGCGCTGCAGCGGCCCGTCGGGCGCGGCCAGCGGCCCGGCGGCCAACGGGAACCACGGGATGAACCCGATGCCCTGGGCTTCGCAGGCCTCCAGCACTGGTTCTGCGGTACGGACGGTCACGTTGTACATGTTCTGCACCGACACGACGGTTGCGGTCTTCTGGGCGGCCGCGAGATCGTCGGCGGTGACCTCGGACAGACCGATGTGGCGGATCTTGCCCTCCTGCTGCAAAGCGACTAGCTCGCCGAGCTGATCTTCGGCGGGGAACTTCGCGTCGATGCGGTGCAGCTGGAACAAGTCGATGGTCTCCACGCCGAGACGGCGCAGGCTCATCTCGCATTCCTGGCGCAGGTACGCCGGAAAGCCGAGCGGCGTCCAGTCGTCGGGTCCGGTGCGCAGAAGCCCCGCCTTGGTCGCGACGACGACGCCGTCATAGGGGTGCAGGGCCTCGCGGATGAGTTCCTCGGAGACGTACGGACCGTATGAGTCGGCGGTGTCGATGAAGTTGACGCCGAGTTCGACGGCGCGGCGCAGCACCCGGATGCATTCGTCGCGGTCGGTCGGCGGGCCCCACACTCCCTTTCCGGTCAGCCGCATCGCGCCGAACCCGAGACGGTTGACCGTCAGATCGCCGAAGGTGAATGTGCCAGATGCCTGTGCGACGGGAGAATTCATTTCTCCGACCGTACGCCGGTGACGTGTTGAGGGGCGATATGGTCTGGCCCGGTGAAACTGAGCGATTTGACGGCCTTGCCGCTGACCTACCCGGAGGTGGGCGCCACGGCGGGCCCGCTGCCCGCCGGCTACCACCATGTGCGGAAGTCGGCCGTCATCGGCTACGGCAGAAGCCGCTTCTCCGAAGCGGCGGCGGCAGGGATGCGCTGGGGCATGCTGCGCGGCGCGGGGGTACGAGTCGCGGCGACGACCGAGCTTGCGGAGGCGGGGTCGGAGGTGATCGTCAACCTCGGCCCGGTGCAGGCGCCGTGTCGGGTGGTCTATGTCGTCGACGAACCTGACCGTCGCGGCTTCGCCTACGGGACGCTGCCCGGCCATGCAGAGTGCGGTGAGGAACTGTTCCTGGTCCGCTACGACCCGGCCACCGAGCAGGTCTATGCCGAGGTGACCGCCTTCTCGCGCCACGCGACCTGGTGGAGCCGGTTGGCCTCGCCGGTGACGTCGATGATCCAACGGGTCGTCACCGAGCGATACCTTCGGGCGCTGTAGCCGGAACGGCCTCGGCGACGCCGCTTCGAGCCGCACGGTCCAGGTGATACGACAGGATCGCCAGAGCGAACAGGCCCACCGACAGGCCGAGGAGCGCGCCGAAACCTTCGGTGGCGAAGTCGACCAGCGCGTTGAGCAGTGTGAACGTCAATGCCGCGTTGCGCAGCCACTGCAGCGGCCCCACCCCGTCATTGCGCCGCCGGGCGATCATCGCGGGCAGTGCCATGCCGAGTGTCAGTGCCGCGCTGACGAACAGGATCATCGTGGCGACGCTGAGGCCGGCGAGTTCGATGCGGACGTCGTGGTCCTCGTAGAGGTAGCCGCCCAGTGCGGCGCCGAGGGCGCCCAGAGCGGCGCTGAAGAAGGAACCGACGACCAGCATCCAGCCCACCACCGCCACCCACCGCGGGCTGCGGAAGAAGTCGGGAATCAGCGTGATGGCGCGGCGCTGTGCGGAGTAGAGCCGATCTGTTGCGGAGTCCGCCGAAAGTAACAGCGCCTCAACGTGTTTCACGTCAGCAGGGTCCACTTCCCCTTCTCGTGCCCGATCCAGAAGACTCAGACCGAGTTCGCGGCGACGGGCAGCAAGTCCGCGCGCGATGCCGTCGGCGGCGATCGCGGCCGCCGAGGCCAGGCACTCGCGGGCGTCGAGGGGCCGGAAGTCCCGCATGATGCGGGCGCCGACGAGCAGGACGGCCACCAGGATGTACATGATCTCGGCGGCCGGGCCGTAAAAGTAGTCGTTGTCCTTGGTGACGAACTTGCCGACCTCGTCGAGGAACAGCCCGAATCCGATGCCGCCCAGGACCACGCAGAGCACCCGCGGGCCGAAGCCCAGCGTCGCCCAGCCGATGATCAGGGCCAGCATCATCAGGGCACCGCCGTAGAGGGCGTGCGCAATGTGCAGGTCGCCGCCGCCGATCTGCGGATATCCCGTCAAACGTAGGTAGAGCCGAGTGATCAGGATGGTCGCGATCGCAATGATGACGAATGCCTCGGCCAGGCCTGGCCCGGCGGCGTTTCGCGTCAGCGTGTGGCGGCGGGTGTGACGTGGTTGATCCATAGCTCCTCCGCTGTGAGCAGCGCGTAGTCTTGGACAACCTAACGAAGGAATCACGAATGGTGACGGTGAACGAGCCCAGTGTCGTAGAAGCTACTCACCTGCGCATTGCCGAGCTTGTGCAGCGGTTATACAGTCGCCCCGAGGCCGATTCGGACACCGTGATCGCCGAACTCGCCGAGCATGCGGCCGTCGAGATTCCCGGCGCCCAGTACGCAGGCATCACCGTCACCCGCAACGGCAAGCACATCGACACCCCTGCCGCGACGCACATGTGGCCGGTGCTGCTGGACAAGGTCCAGCAGCGCCATCAGGAGGGCCCGTGCCTCACCGCGGCCTGGGAAGAGAAGACCGTCCATGTCGCCGACCTCGAAATAGACGAGCGGTTTCCGCGGTATCGGCAGGACGCTCTGGCCGAAACGCCGATCCGGTCGATCATGGCTTTCCAGTTGTTCATCGCCGGCGAGACGATGGGCGCGCTCAATGTCTATGCCGAACAACCGAATGTGTTCGGCGCGGAATCGAGGACTCTGGGGCTGATCTTCGCCGCGCACTCGTCGGTGGCGTGGAGCTCGGCGCGCCGCGACGAGCAGTTCAAGCGGGCGTTGGCCAGCCGAGACACCATCGGCCAGGCCAAGGGCATGATCATGGAGCGCTACGGCGTCGACGCCGTCCAGGCTTTCGAGGTCTTGCGCAAGCTGTCGCAGGACTCGAACGTGCCGCTGCACCGCATTGCGACCGACCTGGTGTCGAGGTCACACCGAAACGGCGGGTAGCGCGTCAGCCGGCCAGCCCGAGGGTGTTGTTGAGCCACGCAAGCACCGGTGGGGCAACCTCGTCGACCGCAGACCCCGCGATGATCCAGTGCGGGAGGCCGGGGTGCACCTGGTGCTCGGCGTTGTAGCGCGCGGCGATACGACGCGAAATCCACTGTGCGACATTGCGATCCTGGCCCGCACTGACACATAGCACCGGGCACGTCACGTCGGACGCGTTCACCCGGGTCGACGACGCCCCGAGCGCCATCTCGCGAAAGACGCGGCCCGAGTCGCGTACCAGCTTCGGGATCAGCTCATCCTGCTCGGCGGTGGGCAACGTGCTCAGCGGTACTTCGCGCATGGTTCGCGCAGGCGGAAGGAAGGGCTTGCCCGCCAGGATGCGCGGCAACAGCGGCAACAAATACGGCATGCCGCGAAGTTGGGTCCACAGCACTCCCGGCGGGATCGACGCGAGCAGCACCGCGGCGCGGGGTGTGCGAGCAGCCGCCAGCTTCTGGGTCAGCAGGCCGCCCATGCTGTGGCCGATCACGATGGGCGGTGTGCCCAGTCGGTCGTAGGCGGCCAGTGCGACCTCGAAGCAGTCCTCGATGCCGGTGCGTGCCAGCACCTCGTCGCTGGTGGGGTCTCGACCCGGCAGCGTCGGGACGTGGCACTCGAATCCGGCGGCGCTGAAGAACTGCGTCCACGGCTGCAACAGCGAGGGCCGGCCGAATACACCGTGCACGAAGAGGATGGGCGGTCTGGCGTCTGCCGTTGGCACGCGGACAGTATTCCGGATCGGAAAATAGTTGCCATTCCCTCAGAGGTAAGCGCCGCCTGACTTTGGTTTCCCCGACCCCTGGTGTTTCGGCCGGTCGCACCGGGGGCATCCGTGTCGCGACAATGCAAATGCAAGTCAGAAGTTGGGTCAGTGATGAGTGTGGATAGCAAACCCGCCGCGAACGCTTCAATCGGTGAGTTGATGAGCCAATTGTCGTCGCAGACGTCTCGGCTCGTCCGCGACGAAATGCGATTGGCGCAGAAGGAGTTTCACGAATCCGTCAAGCACGCCGGAATCGGGGCGGGCTTGTTCAGCGTCGCGGGACTTCTGGCGTTCTTCGGTTTTGCGACAGTGCTCACCGCGGCCATCGCGGCCTTGTCGCTGGTGCTGCCGGTGTGGGCGGCGGCGCTGATCGTCGGCGCCGTGTTGTTCATCGGCGCAGGCATCGCGGCGCTCGTCGGGCGTAACCAAGCGCAGGAAGCCACGCCCGCGGCACCGCGGACCGTTGAGACAGTCAAAGCAGACATCCAGGAACTGAAGGACGCGCGCAAATGACCGCAGCTAATCCCGGCCGCCCCGAGCCGGGGCCAGACGCCGACATCGACGACATCGAAGCCGATATCGAGCAAACACGTACCGAGCTCGGCGAGACGGTCCAGGCGCTGCAGGACAAACTCGACGTCAAGGGTCGCGCGACCGATAAGGCCACCGAGACCAAGCAGGCCGTTGTCGAGAAGGCCGCCGAGACCAAGCAGGCCGTCGTCGAGAAGGCCGACACCATCAAGCATGCGGCGACCGACAATCCGAAGCGCTCGGTACCGGTTGCCGCTGTGGTGCTGATCGCGCTGGCAGTTGGCGTCCTGATCTGGCGGCGGCGGCGCTAGAGTTCAGTACGCGCCCCTTCAAGTAGAACCGCCGTACCGCCGATTTGCGCCCTTTGCGTTTCACCTGCCCGCATGGGTTCTCAGCAAATGCATGCTGGGGGGTCTCTGTGAGGATTACCGCCTCGAGCAACCTTCGATACCGGCTAGTATTTAGCTGTTCGAGTTTGCTCTGATAGCGAGATCCTGGTCTCGGAGGCGGCTGATGGCGCGACTGATTGCGTGGTGGAATCAACCCGATCAATTCGAATGGGTCACTGACTTCCTCCGCCGGCGTGGCCTCCTGCGTTCCGCACAGATAATCATGGCCATCGTCGCGGCCTCCTCGAGTCTGGCGCCGCTGGCCGTGCTTGGCCAGCAGCACCGCAACCCAGTGGTGTCTTTGACGATCGGCATCACGGGAGCCGCGTTCTGCATGTGGATGATGTGGTTCTGGCTCTCGCGATGGCCGACCCGTCGACAATCCGAGCTGACCGCCGCTCTGGGGGCGATCTGCGTCGCTACCTGGAGCTTGGGCCAGCCGAGTCCTGCGGTCGCCGCTCTGGGGTGTACCGCCTTGGCGGTCACCGGTGGGTACATCGCGTTCTTCCACACCAACAAGCTCCTCTTGTTCAACTTCGCGATCGCCGTCGCGGCCGCCGTAGCGGCGGGGGTCCGACTCGCCGAGCAGACCAACATTGCGACTGCGCTCGCCGCCTTCTGGTTGATATGGTTGTTGAATAGCGCAGTCCCCCTGGGCATTCGGGGAACCACCCTCGCAATGAGCCAGTACGCGGTGCGCTCGGACGAAGACCCGCTGACGGGGCTGCTGAACCGGCGCGGTTTCGACGAGGCTGTCGGCGGCGTGCTGGCCGGCGCCAGGCCGGGCGACACCCACCTGGCAGTGCTCATGGTGGACCTCGACGACTTCAAACGCATCAACGACAGCCAGGGCCACGCCGCCGGAGACCGGGTGCTGCTGGCGGTGTCGAACCTTCTGCGCCAACACATTCCATCCGCAGGCGCGATCTGTCGCGCCGGAGGCGAGGAGTTCCTCATCGCGCTGACGGTCCCCTCGCGCGACGCATCGTCGGTCGCCGCGCTGCTCTGCCAGGCGATCGCCCGGCTGTCACACTCGGTGACCGCCAGCGTTGGTCACGCGACCGCCGAACTGCATTGCGTCGACACGTCGCGCGGGGCCATCCACGACCTCATCGACGCAGCCGATCGTGCCATGTACGCCGCGAAGCGCAGTGGCGGAAACCAGGTCGCGCAGCATCAATTCTGATGTCCGGATCGCACTGTCGTGGGCCGCATACTTACTGACATGGAGAAGTCGGTGACCGACACACGGCCGCGGAGTCCCGGCGACGGAGTGGGAGCGGTGTTGCTGCTGTTCGTGCACGCCGGACTTGCGCTGTTTCTGCTGTTTCTCAACATCGGCATCGCGATGAGCACCGATTCGTGCGGCTACGTCGAATGCGGCAACGAGGACTGGATATTGGTCGCGATGTTCCTTGGCACGTGGGTCAACGGGGCGTTCCTGCTCTTCGACATCGTTATCGCGATCGTGTTCATGGCCAAGAGACGGCGTGCTGTCATGGTCCCGGCGATCGGCTGCGCGGCTCACGTCGCGCTCATCGGCGGCGCTTTCGCGGTTGCCTCGTTGGCGGGGCCCGTATCCGGCTGAATGTTGTGGTAAGCCGGGGTGCGGGTGTCATGATCGGTGTAGTACTCCCCAGCCCGCCGGCGGCTTTCCGGCCATCCTTCACGGCATGGCCGACGGCGTTGGCGGTGTCATTGTAGTACCTGATCGACCAGCGTGAGAGCTTCGCGATCGTCAACACGTCGATCACCGCCGCTCGCCGAGATCGCCTGTGGCACAGAGTTCGAGGCGGCACACGATTGTGTGCTGCTTCCAACGTCGCACACCTTGTGCAGGTGTGCCATACCGATTGAGAGCGAGTTGCACTAGTTGCTATGTAGCGCAACGTATTTGGCTGAGTAGTTCATGATAGGACGTGACTTGTCGAGAATTTGGATGGGACGCCGATGCCGCGGCAGCGGTGCCGTCACCGCGTGCCTCGATCGCGCTGCACTGGCCGGCGACGCCGATGATGCCCGTCAAGTGTCGTGACGAGTTCCGCATCGCGGCGGCGATGTCACTGTTGCCAGTACCGCCTCCTGTGTTTCCTGGGCAAGACACCCTGGCTCCTCGATAAGCGCCCGCCTGGTTGTCCGTGACGTGACCGGTGCGACGAACTGGCATCGGCTTCGTCGAAAACCGTAGAGCCGGCCGTTCACCTAAGCGCCGCCGTTGCCTGGAGTGCCGGTGTTGCCGGGGCTCCCATTGCCGCCGGCACCTGCGGCGCCGCCGGCACCTGCGGCGCCGCCGTTGTTGGTCTCAGCGCCGGTCGCGTCGCCGCCGTCGCCCCCGTCACCACCGTCACCGCCGGCGAATCCGCCGCCGCCGCCGGTACCGCCGCCGCCGCCGGTAGCGGTAGTGCCCTCGTCGTCGTACATCGTCGACGCGCCGCCGCCGTCGCCTCCGGCGCCGCCGGTGCCCCCGGAGACACCGCCGACACCACCGGCCCCACCGGTGCCGCCGGTGGCATCTCCGGCGATGGTGCTGGCGGCCCCGCCGGCACCGCCCGCGCCGCCGTCCTCTGAGCCGCCGCCGGACCCGCCGGCCCCACCGGCACCGCCACTGGCGTCTGCAAAGGCGCTACCTGACTGGCCGCCAAAGCCGTCGCCGCCATCGCCGCCGGTGCCGCCGACATCACCCGATGAGTTGCCGCCGGCACCACCGGTCCCGCCGGTGCCGCCCCCAGCGCCGCCGCCGTCACCGCCCTGGCCGCCGTCACCGCCGGTGACACCCGATCCACCGGCGCCACCGGCACCACCGGTGCCGTTCACACCGGCTGAGGACCCGTTGCCGCCGGAGCCGCCGGAGCCGCCGTCACCGCCGAAGATGCCGGCGTTGCCGCCGCGACCGCCCGCCGCGCCGACGGCGTCAGTTTCGTCGTCGAAGTTTGTGTTGATGTCGTTGCCGCCGTTGCCGCCGTTGCCGCCGTTGCCGGAGAAGATCCCGCCGTTGCCGCCGGGTCCACCGGCGGTGGCCGCGACCCGATCGCCGTCCTGGTTGGTGAACGCGTCCACGCCGTTGCCACCGTTGCCACCGTTGCCGAACAGCCCAGCGTTGCCGCCCGCGCCGCCGTTGGCGCCCGCGCCGCCGTTGCCGAAGAAGATGCCGCCGGCGCCGCCGTTGCAGGCGGCGCCGGTGCAGTCCGCGGCGGCGTCGGCGCCGTTGCCGATGAACAATCCGATCAGCGCACCGATCAGGTCGGGGTTCGCCGCAGCGAGGTTGGGCGCGGCCGCTGCTCGGGCCAAACCGGGCGACGCCGCACCCGAGGTCGCATCTCCACCCGCGGATCGGCCGTTGTCAGGAGTGTTCGGACTGAACAGACTCGGCAGCGACGTCGACCCATCCGAGGCCGTCGAGGTCATGGGGGCGCGTCCCGAAATGAACGCGTTGAGCACCGCGCCGGCCTGATCGGTGGCCAATGACGCACCGCCGGAGGGCCGTTGCAGACCCCCGCCGCTGCTGCCGGCGGAACTGCTCGAGCCACCCACGGGCCACCAGGGCACCGTCACCGCCGCCGGCATTACCGCGGCCGTCCTGAGCGCCGGTGCGTCGAACCCCTCAATGTCGACGCCCCCGCCGGCGCCGGGTGTCCCGGACAAATGCGAGACCAGCAGCACGCTGGCGCCCACGATCACCACCCCCGTAGTGAGCATGGGCGCCACCGCCGACCACGGCCGCAACGCGGTGTTACCCCTGCTTCGATGGCGACCCGCCTCTGTGTGGGCGCGGTCTCTGCCTGGTCCGGCCATCTCTAACTCCCCATATCGCCCGGCAACCTCCCCGATCGGAAGGATGATTATGTTTGCTATGCCAAGCATCTACCGGCGGGCTCTCCTGCGCACCGGCAGCGTGTCACTCAGTGAAACGTTTCAATTCGTATGCGTGCGGCGGCGACCAATTCAGCGCGGATCGCCGTTGTCAGCGGTCGGCCAGGTGTACCCAATGCCTGTGCGCTGATTGAAGATCGGCGCGTTCCACATATCCAGATTTTCTTCGCATGACAACGAACGGATTTCGTGCTGCAGGAGCAGAGCCGATCGCATCAGAGCGGCCCCGACACCGCGTGCCTCAATCGCGCTGCACTGGCCGGCGACGCCGATGATGCCCGCCAGGTCTCCTGCCGAGTTCCGCATCGCGGCGGCGATGCAACTGTTTCCCAGCACCGCCTGCTCCGTTTCCTGCGCATAACCGGAGTCCCTGGCTGCCTCGATCAGTGCTCGCAGCCGCGACTTGTCGATGACGGAGTAGCGAGTCATCGGCGGAAACTGGCTTGCGAGAACCTGCTCGGCCAGTTCCGCATCGTGAGCGGCCTGCATTCGACCCGAGGCGAGCAGCACCATTCCCGGACCGATGGCCGAATAGGTCAACCACGGCTTTCGCATCCCCTCGAGATGGGGTCTGGCGAATGCCGCGCCGGTCATCGTCAGTTGTCCCTGATTCATCGTGGCGACCCAAGCCGTCTGTCCACGCGTCCTGGAATGCAGATCCTGTAGATACGGCTGGACCGTCACTGCGAATCCCTGCCGGTGCGCCGACCGAACTCCATGATCGATCAGCCGCTGGCCAGGCATGTAGCCATCCGGGGTCTGCTCGAGCATGCCACGCTCAGCGAGAGCGTTAGCGATGCGTCGCACCGTGGGCTTCGGCATCCCGGTGCGCCGGGTGAGCACTGCAAGCGGAAGCGGCCCGTTGGCTTCGACGACGCAGTCCAGGATCGCCACCGCGCGGCCCAACACAGTGTGATCGTCGGCCAAGAGATCCTCCCCGAACCCATCGCGTCGCCGCGCCCGAACCCGCGATCTGTTGGTCGGACACTCGGGGTCTGCTGCTCGACGCGGCCCGCAAACCAGAGGTTAGGCGCCTGCGCGGTCTACGAAATCAGTTTTCCCTCTTTTCGGCTACCGTGACCGCGCACATCTATACCGACATGTACGACGACTTGCTTGACAATGTGGGTTCGGCTTTCGACGCGCTCGATGACCGTCCGGCATACGAGCACTATCAGTTGGCCCTATTTTGGCCCAATAGAACACCTTGAAAGGGTGGAGTTAGGGAGTCTTGCGTCCGGAGTCAGCCGCCGAAGCTGAGGTAATTCTTTGTGGTCCCGACTGGGATCGAACCAGTGACCTTCCGCGTGTGAGGCGGACGCTCTCCCCCTGAGCTACGAGACCGGGGTGCTCGACCCGACAGGCCGAACGACGTCGAAGACTAGCACGATCGCGGCATTTGACCCGAACTCGCGGGGCGGTCGGCCGACGCGCGTGAACGGTCGCGATCTCGCGTTTCGTGCGGCCCAGGCTGGTTGCCGGGCTATGGTCGCGCGGTGGCTCACCGCGTTCGGCAGCTCGGGGCCGTGATTGCCGGGACCGCCGCGGCCGTCGCGCTGGCAGGCTGCGGCGAGCCGCCTCGCGTCGTGGCTGAGAGTGTCACGTCCCAAACCGCTTCGCACAAGGACAAGACACCCGGCCCGACAGCTGTCCAGCGGGAGGTGCAGGAGCTGACCGGCTTCATCTCCCCGTCGGGCAACGTCGCCTGCATGCTGGACGCCACCTGGGCCCGCTGCGACATCATCGACCGCAACTGGTCGCCGCCACCCCGACCGCCGGACTGCGAGTTCGACTATGGGCAGGGAATCTCGCTGGCGCCCGGTGAGCGGGCTCAGTTCGTCTGCGCCGGCGACACTGCCTTCGGAGCGGATCAAGTTCTGCCGTACGGGGAGTCCATCGCCGCCGACCGCCTGCGCTGTGAAAGTGCCCAGTCCGGCATCACCTGCCTCGATAGCGAATCGGGCCACGGCTTCTCGATATCACGAGAGGCATATCGAGTCTTCTGACGGTCGACGGGCTGGACGACGAGTCGGGCGTCGACGAAATTTGTGCGGCCACGCTTGAGTGGACTATCGTCGTCCTTCGCGACGGGCGGCAATGTCGTCTGTGGCGCGCGGATGTAGCGCAGTTGGTAGCGCATCACCTTGCCAAGGTGAGGGTCGCGGGTTCGAATCCCGTCATCCGCTCGAAGGTGCAGTGGCATCAACCCCAGCGGTGGAGTGGCCGAGTGGTGAGGCAACGGCCTGCAAAGCCGTGCACACGGGTTCGATTCCCGTCTCCACCTCCAAGTTGGACCCAGCGCGATTAGCTCAGCGGGAGAGCGCTTCCCTGACACGGAAGAGGTCACTGGTTCAATCCCAGTATCGCGCACGTAGATCCCCGGGCCGGCCAGCCGGAGCTGAAGTACTCGCCGGCTGCCGTTGCCAGCGTCGACGACGAACGCTGCAAGCCTTGAACTTGCGCCCAATCGACCGTCGCGCGCAACAGTCTTGGAGCGCCCGCGAAACAGCTGATATCGGTCGTGCTGTCGACGGCCGTTTTCGCTAGGCGTACCGTCGACCTTGATGGCCATCGAGGGATACGAGTATTTCGATACCGACAACAATTGCCCCGACTGCCATCGACCGCTGCAGGATCGGGCGGCATATCAGACCACGAACGGCGAAGTCACGGTGCTCACCCGAGAGGGTATCTACTGCTACTACGAGGACTGCCCCCGTTAGGGGCCGCGAGCCGAGGCAGCATGTGCTCGTGACAACTTGCCCCCGGTGCGGAAGCGCCGACACCTATGCAGTGGACGACTCCCGAGGTTCCAAAACACAACTCTGGGAATGCGGCGACTGTCAGAAGAAATTCTTCCCGGCACGCGTGCGTCCCGAAATCGCCGACAAGTAATGGTGTTCCGCGGCGTGGCCGCTCGGCTGCCGCCCATCTCGACCGTGCACCTCGGTTCTCGACAGAGCATCCGCGCAGTGAGCGGCGTGCCGTCACCGCCGCGATTGCTGCATCATTTGTGCATCGAAAGGGTTCAACGCGTCAACTTCGAGCGAAGAAGAGCCGAGGTATGCGCGAGGAACATCGAGGTGGTTGGCCCAACCGCCCCCCGCGCCGTGGCTGCGCGTCGCCACCGACTTCATCGAATGCAACGCCCATGCCGACATCACCGTGGTCGACATCGCCTTCGTCGCGCATGTGACCCCCGGGCATTGCAGTTGGCCCCCGGCCGGTTCGCTCGCCACTACAGGGACAGGTTCGGGGGTTAACCGGAGGCCACGTTGAAGGGCGCGGACTACACCGCTCGCAAACCGCGTCCCCGCACCAGCTGATCGGCCGGCTGTTTAGCTGAGCTGAGCGACGGGAACGGGGTGTTGAGCGTCGGCTCTGGGATTGGTCACGTTTCGGTCCGGCGTGAGGCGTTCGACGGGGTGACCCTGAGAGTTCAGCAGCGAGCCTGGCCTGTCGAGCGCCGCACAACTTTCGACATTCATCGATGCACTATCGGTGCACCGACGCCACGATACAGAGAGCGGCGTGAATCACGACACCAGCGTTTCGCCGTCGCTGCGGCCGGGCATCAACACTGCGGCGGCCGGCAACTGATCCTCCACATGGGGAGCGTGTTGAGCGGCGTACGTTGCCGGCCGCCATTAGACCAGCCGATCTCCCAGGTGTGTGGGTTTTGAAGTGTTCGGGTAGCCGGTGAGCAATGGAACTTCTCGGAGCGTTGGCCATCGTCGGCCTGCTAGTCGGTACGGTTCTGATCGGCATAGCCGCCTCGCTGGATGCGCGTTCGCACTGGCTAGACATGTCCAGCCGGACACGGCGATTCGTACAGTCGGAGCGGTTCACATCATCGCCATTTCGCCGGCGCGGTCGATGAGCGCACAGAGATTCCACTAGATTGCCATGCATGCGGCTCAGCGCAGCGTTCTTTGCCAACCGTGCCGACGTCGTGAACGGCATGCTCAGCGTCGACGGCGGTTTCTGGGCGAGCACCACGGTCGCGCCGCGTTCGTCAGGCTTCAGCTGCTACACCGTGGTGCTTTGCGACGTCGGACACGACGACATCGGCCACCACCAAACCTTGCTCGTCGACGCGGCCGGCCCCACCGGGCAACGATGGCCTGCCGTGCAGACCGCGAACTTCCTGGTTGAAACGCCGATGTTGTTCATGCGCCTGCCGGAGATGGTGCTGCCCATAGAGCCTGCGGGTGGACGGCATGTCTATACATTCCGCCTGGACGGCCAGCACGAACGGGTCGATATTGCCATCGACGTCCTCATCGGCGACCGGTGAGAGCCGGGCCTATGGGCAAAAGGACTCGATAGCTTCGCTGCACCTACTACGCTCTTTCGAAGGCCAACCGGTCATGACACCAAGGGGTGGGACGTGATTCGCGAACTCTTCGCCGCTGCTGCCATTGCCGGCGCCGTCATCAGCACTGCGCCGCTCGCCGCCGCCGACGATCGGATCTATTTCGACGAGCCGGGGCGCTACGCCACCGACGTGCCGGGCATGAACTACGACGCCCATCTCGCCGGCCCCTGCACCAACATGGAGCTGTTCACGTTCGGGCGGGGCCCCGGAGGCGAGACGCTGCAATGCCGCTGGATCGAAAACCAGTGGCCCCCGGTGTACACCGGCTTCTGGGTCGCGTCCTACGAGCTGTTCGGCGTCCAGGAAGTGGGCGCGCCGTGCCCGAAGCCGCAGTCGGCGGCACAGTCACCAGACGGAAAACCGATGCTGTGCCTCGGTACTCGCGGGTGGCAACCCGGTTTCTTCACCCGGGAGGGCTTCTTCCCGCGCTGAGGCCCGACCCTCAATGCAGGGTTGATCAGCTGCGCAGCGTGCGGCTCGGCGGCCGACCGAACGTCTCTTTGTAGATGCCGCTGAACCGGCCGGCGTGGCCGAACCCCCAGCGCCCCGCGATTGCTGTCACCGTGTCGACGGTGGGATCGGCGGCCTGCAGGTCACGGTGCGCACGGTCGAGGCGCACCCGGCGCAGATACTCCAGCGGAGTCGTGCCGAGATGCCGACGAAACACGTACTGCACCGAGCGCGGCGTCACGTTGACCGCTGCTGCGATGTCGCTGAGCGTGATGTCCTGGCGTGCGTTCTCGTCGATGAACGCGATCGCGCGCTGCAGCAACGGTGGCTGCGATCTCGTGGTCTCGACGTGGCTACGCATTTGCTGAGGTATTACCCGAAGTCGGATCGGTGAAACTGGATCGCGGCCAGCGGCGACCCTGACACGATCAAGCGATGACCGACCGCATCGAGATTGCGCGCAACATCGCCGCCCCGGCCGCCGACGTCTTCGCTGTGCTGTGCGACCCGCAGGGCCACGTCGCGATCGACGCGACAGGCATGCTCCAGGACGCCGACGGTGACCCAGTGCGGAAGGTCGGCGACAGTTTCGTCGTCCATATGGACCGCGAGTCGCTCAACGACTTCCCACTGGGCAGATACGACGTCACCGTGTCCATCAGGGAGTTCGAGCAGGACCGCCTGATCGCGTGGACGATTCTCGGGCAGATCCGCCCGCAGATCGGCCACGTGTATGGCTATCGACTGGAACCGGTCGCCGACGGCACGCTCGTCACGTCGTTTTACGACTGGTCCGACATTGATCCGCATTGGCGCGAGGCGAACATCTTTCCCGTCGTCTCCGAATCCGCCCTTCGCGCCACTCTCGGCATCCTGGACCGGACCGTCCGACGCGGCTACCCCAGATCGTCAACCCAAGGTTGACGAAAGCGTCGTCGTCAACCTAAAGTTGACGCATGACCGAGTCCGCGAAGATCACCAATCCTGTCCGCCTCGACGACCTCATCGACGTCATCAAACACGTGCACTCGGAGCCGCTCGACCAGCTCACCGACGCGGTGCTGGCCGCCGAGGCACTCGGCGAGATCGCCGACCATCTCATCGGTCACTTCGTCGACCAGGCGCGCCGGTCGGGAGCGTCATGGACCGACATCGGCAAGTGCATGGGCGTGACGAAGCAGGCGGCCCAGAAGCGCTTCGTACCGAAGTCACCCATGGATTCGGCCGCGCTCGACCCTGAGGCCGGGTTCAGCCGCTTCACGCCCCGCGCCCGCAACGTGGTGGTCGAGGCGCAAAACAAGGCGCAGGAGGCCGGTAACGCCGAGATCAGCCCGGCGCACCTGCTGCTGGCGATGTTCGCAGATCCGACCGGAATCGCGGTCAAGCTGCTCGCCGGACAAGGCATCGACGGCGACAAGGTCGCGAGTGCGGTCACGCTGCCCGCGCGCGCCGAGTGCGATCTCCCGCCGCTGACGCCGTTCGATGCGGCGTCGAAAAAGGTCCTCGAGTTGACATTCCGTCAAGCACTTCGCTTGGGCCATAACTACGTTGGCACCGAGCACATTGTGCTGGCCCTGTTCGAGGCCGAGGACGATGGCGGCGTCCTGCACCGCCTCGGTGTCGACAAGGACCGCTTCGAGAACGACCTGACCAAGGCGCTCGAGCCGTTCGTGAAGGGCTGATCTCACAACGCGGAGCCCTGTGGCGTCTACATGATGTGAGGGTGCGACCGTTCGAAGACGTGGTAGCCGCGCACGGAGCGACCGTGCTGCGGGTCTGCCGCGCCGTCGTCGGGCCGGTGGACGCTGACGACGCCTGGTCGGAGACTTTCCTGTCAGCGCTGCGCGCCTACCCGGACTTGTCCGAGGATGCCAACGTCGAAGCGTGGTTGGTGACCATCGCCCACCGGCGCGCACTCGACGTCGGGCGCGCGAGGTCCCGCGCGCCGGTACCGACCGACGCCATGCCCGAACGGGTGGCCGCCCGAGCCGACCCGGCAACCCGTGACCCCGATCTGTGGTCGGCGCTGTCGCGGCTGCCGACCAAACAGCGGCAGGCGGTGGCCTACCACCACATCGCCGGGTTGCCGTTCGCCGACATCGCCAGGCTTCTCGGCAACTCGCCCGAGGCCGCCCGCCGCGCCGCCGCCGACGGCATCAAGACGCTCCGCAAGACTTACCGGAAGGACGAAATAGCATGACGAGCAACCTTTTCGACTCCCTGGCCGCCGATGAGAAGACACTGGCGCGGTTGCACCTGCGGCTCGAGCAGGACGCGGACAGCGAGGGTGTGCTCGACGTCGCCTACCGCACCCTCGACACACCGGTGGGCACCCTGCTGCTGGCCGCCACCCGCGCCGGCCTGGTTCGCGTCGCCTACGACATCGAGGGGCACGACGCGGTACTCGCGCTGCTGGCCGACGCTGTGAGCCCACGCGTCCTGCACGCGCCTGCACGGCTGGATTCCGCCGCGCACCAGATCGAGGAGTATTTCGCGAAGCGCCGCACCACCTTTGACGTGCCGATCGACATGCGCCTGGCTGACGGCTTCCGGCGCAGCGTCATCGAGCATCTGCGCGACATCGGTTACGGCCATCGGGAGACCTATGCCACCGTCGCGGCCGCCATCGGCCACCCGCGGGCGGTGCGGGCCGTCGGCACGGCTTGCTCGCGTAACCCGCTGCCGGTGGTGATCCCCTGCCATCGCGTCGTGCGCTCGGACGGGTCGACCGGACAGTACATCGGCGGACCACTGGCCAAGTCGGCGTTGCTCGACCTCGAGGCCGCCTGAGGGAATGAAACAGTCCGCGACGCGGTAGAACGTCGCATGAAGCTCAATGAAGCCGCCCGCGCGCTCATCGGTGCGGGCGCCGACGCCACGCTGGTCACGCTCAACCCCGACGGCAGCCCGCAGGTCACGCTGGTATGGGTGGCGTTGCAGTCGAACCCGGACGGCGACGAACTGGTAACCGCGCATCTGGCCGAGCACAAGAAGGTCCGCAATGTGAGACGCGACCCGCGCGTCGCGGTGACCATCCTTTCGCCGGAGGGACCCGGTGAGGTGATGCGCCCGTATCTGGCGATCAACGGCACCGCGCGCATCGTCGAAGGCGGCGCGCCCGAACTGCTCGACCAGCTCGCCCAGACGTTGGCAAACCCGGCGGTGAAGTTCCCGCCCGACGGCGCGCCGCCGGGCTATCTCACCCGGATCCGCATCGACAAGGTCGGCGGCGTTGGCCCCTCGGTGCCCTGAAGCGGCTGTAACACGTTTCAGTTTGTGCCATCATTCGTGCATGCGTCGCTGGTTCGTCCTCCTGATCGCCGCGATGGCTGCCGTGGCCGGCCTCACGGCCGTGCCCGTCTCCGCCGCGACCGCGCCGATCGGGCGTCTCGGCGACACGCTGCAAGTGAACTTCAAAGGCCTAGTCGCCGACATCACGGTGCACAGCATCGCTCCATCACCGATCCCGCCCGGGTTCGGCTACCCCCCGCGTCCGCCTCGTCATCAGGTGTGGCGCGCGCAGGTGACCGTACATCCGGTCAAGGTGCCCACCCCCTACGCGCAGAGCATCACCTACTCCTTCCGCGGAGTCACGCCGACCGGCGACGCGTATGAACCGCGCAACTCCGACGCGCCGGATGCGCTGCGGTACGCCCTGCTCAACGCGCCCGCCGGATCCACGGTGAGCGGTGGCGTCTGGTGGGACTGCTACCGCGATTTGGTATCCAACGTCGTACTCGTCGACAAGGTCACCGGCGAACACCTGGCGCAGTGGAACGTGTAGCGCGCGTTGCGCATTGAGGTCGCCGCTGCCGTCGACGCCGACATCGCAGAACTCGCCGACGTCGCGGCCGAGACGTTCCCGCTCGCCTGTCCCCCGTCGGTGACGGCTGACAACATCGCGGCGTTCATCGACCAACATCTGTCCGAAGCCCGGTTTCTGGGCTACCTGTCCGATCCCGACCGGGTGGTGCTCGCCGCTCGGTCGAACACCCGAATTATCGGATACGCCATGCTGATTCGTGGCGTCCCCGACGACGGCGATGTGCAGCGTGCGGTCACGATCCGGCCGGCCGTCGAGCTGTCGAAGATCTACGTGCTGCCCGACTGTCACGGCGCGGGCGCGGCTACGGCGCTGATGACCGCGGCGCTGCAGCGGGCCGGTGATCTCGACGCCAGGAGCGTGTGGCTCGGCGTCAACCAGCAGAACGGCCGCGCGCAACGGTTCTACGGCAAGCACGGGTTCACCATCGCCGGCACGAGAAGCTTCCGGCTCGGCACAGGCTTCGAGAACGACTACGTGATGGTGCGTCCGCTCTGACTCCCCGGCCGAACGTTCCTTACCACTCGAAAAGTGGCCGGAATTTCGAGCGGTACGGAACGTTCGCGCCTAAGCGTCGCCCTGGCGGGACAAGGCCAGGAGCCGCGACGTCGCCCGCAGATACTTCTTGCGAAACCCACCGGCGAGCATGTCCTCGCTGAAGACGGTGTCGAGTTTGGCCCCCGACGCGATCACCGGGATTCCGGCGTCGTAGAGCCGGTCGGTCAGCGACACCAGCCGCAGCGCCACATTCTGGTCGTCGATCGGGTGCACATCGGTCAGGTACACCGCGGACACCCCTTCGATCAGCGTCGAATAGCGCGACGGATGCATGGTCGCCAGGTGCGCACACAACTCGTCGAAACCGTCGAGCGTCGCACCGGGACGCTGGGCGGCGCCACGAACCACGTCGTCGTCGCTGGGCGGCTCCGGCGCCGGCGGCAGACCGCGATGCCGATAGTCCGGCCCGTCGATCCGCACAGTGGTGAAAATCGCGGCGAGTGTGTTGATTTCGCGGAGGAAGTCCTGCGCGGCGAAGCGTCCCTCGCCGAGTTGTTCGGGCAGCGTATTGGATGTCGCCGCAACCGACACACCGCGTTCGACGAGTTGCGACAGCAGACGCGAGATCAGCGTGGTGTTGCCCGGGTCGTCGAGCTCGAACTCGTCGATGCACACCACCACATAGTCCGCCAACAGCTCGATGCACTCGACGAAACCGAAAACGCTTGCCAATTGCGTCAATTCGCCGAACGTCGCGAACGCCTTCGGTTCCGGCAGGCGGTAGTACGACGACGCCAGCAGATGGGTCTTGCCCACGCCGAATCCACCGTCGAGGTACAGCCCGACGCCGGGAAGCGTCTCGCGACGGCCGAACAGCTTCTTTTTTCCCGCGCGACGCTCGACGGCCTGATCGCAGAACTGCGCACACGACTGCACCGCCGCGGCCTGCGACGGCTCGGCGGGGTCGGGCAGGTAGCTGTCGAAGCTGACGTCGGCGAACGTCGGCGGGGGGACGAGTTGAGCGATCAGACGCTCGGGGGTGACGTCGGGGTGCCGATCGACCAGATGGCCGACACCACTGGACCCGTGCATGCAGGCACCTTAACGGCGTGCTGCAATCGTGTTCATGGCCGATACCGCCGCGGGGGCGCAGTACACCGTGCTGGGGCCCACCGGCCCGCAGATCGACGGCGCCGAGGGCCGGCTGTCGGACTTCTACGCATACCCCGAGGGCCTGCAGCGCTGCTGGGTGCGGGGCAACATGATCGCCAGCGTCGACGGCGGGGCCAGTTCGGGCGGCAAGACCGCCGGACTGGGCGGTGCGGGCGACCACGGCCTGTTCACACTGATGCGCTACGCCGCAGACGTCATCGTGGTCGGCGCGGCCACCGTGCGCACGGAGAATTACTCCGGCGCGCAGGTGCCCGTCGCGCATCGCAGCGCCCGACAGGGTCGCGGCCAGCAGGAGGTGCCGCCGATCGCGGTCATCACCCGTTCCGGCGACCTCGACCCGACCGCGCTGTTCTTCACCCGCACCGAGGTCCCGCCGCTGGTACTCACCAGCACCCAGTCGTTCGAGGCCACCCGCGCGCGCCTGGGTGCGGTCGCCGACGTCATCGACGCGTCGGCATCCGCACCCGACCAGGTAGACGGTGCGAGGGTGCTCGAGACGCTCGCTGAGCGCAGGCTCTTGCGAGTGCTCACCGAGGGCGGTCCGCTCATCCTGAGCCTGTTCATCGAACACGGACTGCTCGACGAGCTGTGCCTGACGGTGGCACCGTTCCTGGTCGGCGGTGCGGCGCCGCGGATCGCCACCGGCCCGGGCGAAGTGCACCACCGGATGCGCCCGGCTCATCTGCTGTCCGACGACGAGGGTTACCTCTACACCCGCTACGTGCGCGGTTGAGGCGTCACGCATCAGTACTGTGGTCTGCATGCGGCGGCGTCTTCAGCTGGCCTTGAGCCTGGTCGTCATCTCGGTGTTCGTCGCTGCCTGCGCTCCGATCCTCGCCGCCAATCCGCGCTACGCCACCGACTCAGGCGCCAAACCGCAGGGTCAGCCGCAAGCCGCCCCGCCGCCGGCCGCGACGCCGGGGATCGACGTGCCGAAGAACGACCTGACGTGGCGCGACTGCACGTCGCGGGTGTTCACCGAGGCCGCCATCACGCCGCTACCCGCCGTGACGCTCGACTGCGCCACCTTCGACGCCGACCTCGATCCCATCAACGGCGCGACCGGCAACCTGAGCATCGGTGTGGTGCGGGCGAAGTCCGCGCAGACCCCGGCGGACGCCGGACCACTGGTGATGACCACAGGTTCGGATCTGCCGTCGTCGACACAACTGCCGGTGTGGTTGTCGCGGTCGGGTGTCGACGTACTCAACACGCGTCCCGTCGTGGCGATCGACCGTCGCGGCATGGGTCTGTCGGGCGCGCTGGACTGTCGCGACCTCTTCGACCGCCAGGAGATGGCCGACCAGGCGCAGTTCCAGTCCGGCGACGACCCGGTCGCCAACCTCGGTGCGATCGTGCAGACCGCGACCACCAGTTGCACCGACACCATCGCCCCGGGTGACTCGGCCTACGACAACGGTCACGCCGCCGAGGACATCGAGCGGTTGCGCAGTACGTGGGACGTGCCGACGTTGGCGCTGCTCGGTATCGGCAACGGCGCCCAGGTGGCACTCGCGTACGCCAGCTCGCATCCCACCAAGGTGGCGCGCCTGGTCCTCGATTCGCCGCTGCCGCTGGGCATCGCCGCCGAGGCCGCCATGGAGCAGCGCGTCAAAGGCGAGCAGGCCGCACTCGATGCGTGGGCCGCTCAATGCGTGGCCGCCAACTGCCCACTGGCGCCCGATCCCAAGGCCGCCGTCGACGCCGTGCTGAATCAGGCACGCGGGTACGACTCGCTCGGGTCGCGGTCGGTGGCCACCGTCGCCGACGCCATCGCCACCGCGCTGGCCTATCCGCGCGGCGACCGCGTCGCGGCCATGAACAGCCTGGCCTCCGCGGTGGCAGGCACCCGCTCCGGCGATTGGAGTGCGATGACCAACCTGATCAACGACGCCGAGGCGCTGCGTGACACCGACGGTCACTTCGTCAACGGCTGCAGTGATTCGCTGAACCGGCCGACACCGGACCGGGTCCGCGAACTCGTCGTCGCCTGGGGCAAGCTCTACCCGCAGTTCGGTGCGGTCGGTGCCCTCGATCTGGTCAAGTGCCTGAACTGGCCCAGCGGTGCGACGCCGCAAGAGCCGCAGAACCTGAAGTTCCCGGTGCTGCTGCTCGGCACGCAGAACGACCCGGTCGTCGGCAACGAAGGCGTGGCAGCCGTCGCGGCCACCGTGCTCAACGCGGGCACCAGCAACAAGCGGGTGATGTGGCAGGGCATCGGCCACGGCGCGGCCATCTACTCGCCGTGCGCGCTGCCCCCACTGACGGGCTACCTCGACACCGGCAAGCTCCCGGAAACCGACACGTTCTGCCCGGCCTGACGACTCGTCTCGTCGCCATCGGTGTACGGTGCGCTGGTGCGCGATCTTGTCCTGGCCGCCTTCCGGCCCCGCACCTCCCCGCCCTCGGTGGCCACGGTGCTGCGGTCCATCCTGTGGCCGCTGGCGATTCTGTTCATCATCCACCGCAGCTTTGTCCTGGCTACGAACGGCTACATCACCGACGACTACGGACCTGTGTACCGCGCCGTCGTGAACTTCAAGATGGGCTGGGACATCTACAACGAGCACTTCAATCATGTCGACCCGCACTACCTGTACCCGCCGGGTGGCACATTGATCATGGCGCCGTTCGGCTATCTACCCGTCGACGCATCGCGCTACTGGTTCATCACGTTCAACACGATCGCCATCGTGCTGGCCGCGTACTTGCTGGTGAAACTGTTCGGATACGGAGTGAACTCCGTGGCGCTGCCTGCGTTGCTGGCTGCGATGTTCATCAGCGAGAGCGTCGTCAACACACTCGTTTTCGGGAACATCAACGGGTGCCTCCTGTTGCTGGAGGTGCTCTTCTTCCGCTGGTTGCTCACCGGCGAGAGGAAGTATGAGTGGTTGGCGGGAGTAGCCATCGGCCTGACGCTCGTCGTCAAACCGATCCTGGCCCCGCTCTTGTTGCTGCCGCTGCTCAACCGGCAGTGGCGCCCACTCGTCGGCGCGGTCGTGGTACCTGCGGTGTTCAATATCGCGGCGTGGCCGTTGATCAGCGACCCGATGAACTTCATCACGCGGACGGTGCCCTACCTTCTCACCACGCGGGACTACTTCAACAGCTCGATCGCGGGCAACGGCATCTACTACGGCCTGCCCATGTGGCTGATCCTGGTGCTGCGCATCGCTTTCGTGGTGCTCGCCGGCTACACGCTGTGGCTGCTCTACAAGTACTACCGGACCCAGGACCCGCTGTTCTGGA
This sequence comes from Mycobacterium deserti, assembly GCF_025345615.1. Taxonomy (GTDB): domain Bacteria; phylum Actinomycetota; class Actinomycetes; order Mycobacteriales; family Mycobacteriaceae; genus Mycobacterium; species Mycobacterium deserti. Next base: position 574,095 of record NZ_JAODWD010000003.1, on the reverse strand, counting down.
TGCTGACGTCCTCCGGTGTACTGCTCATTGCGACGTTCCTGGTGCTCTCGTTGGGCCAGGGCTACTACTCGATGATGCTGTTCCCGTTCCTGATGACGGTGGTGCTGCGTAATTCAGTGCTCCGCAACTGGGTGGCCTGGGTGGCCATCTACGGGTTCATGAGCGCTGACCGTTGGCTTCTCGGACACTGGCCGACGACGGGCCGCTTCCTCGAGTACATGAAGTTCACCTACGGCTGGGGACTGATGCTGGTCGTCGTGTTCTCGGTGTTGTATTTCCGCTACCTGGACGCGAAATCCGAAGGGCGTCTTGACGAGGGCATCGATCCAGTGTGGCTCCAGAAGACCAAGGAAACAGCGCCGGCCTAGTCAGCGCGACGCTGCGGCAGGCGCTTTCGATGCCGAGTCCAGCAATTCGAGCATCTCGATCGCGCTCAAGGGCGGACTGTAGAAGTACCCCTGCGCGATGTCGCAGCCGTATCCGCGGAGGCGGGCCGCGGTTTCGGCGTTCTCGACCCCCTCGGCGACCGTCGTGACCCCGAGGACATGCGAGAGGTCGATCACGGCCCGCACGATGGCCGCGGCCCGCCAGTCGACGAGCACCGGTGCGACGAACTGCCGATCCAATTTCACCTCGTCGATGGGCAGGTCGCGCAGATAGGACAACGCCGAGTAACCGCTGCCGAAATCGTCGATCGAGATACGGATCCCCTGCCTGCGCAATGCGTCCAGCACCTTGCGCGTACGACTCATGTTGTCCAGCAACAGATCCTCGGTGATCTCCACGGTCAGCGTCTCGGGACTCAGGTTGCGGCTCGCCAGCGCACGCACGATCTGCCCTGGTAGGTCGACATCGCTCAACGAGGGTGCGAAGAGGTTCACCGCGATCGGCACCTTGAAGCCGCGCGAGCGCCACCAGGCCGCGTCATCGAGCGCCTGGGCCAAGACAACCTCCGTCATCGACCACATCAATCCGTGTCGCCGGACGAGTGGCAGGAACTGGTCTGGGCCGAGCAGACCCCGCTCAGGATGCGGCCAGCGGACCAACGCTTCGACGCCGACGATCTCGGCGCCACGCAAGTTGAACTTCGGTTGGTACACTACGCTCAGATCGAGATTGGCTATGGCAGATCGTAATTCGCCGAGCAGGCGCACCGCCATCGCGCCGTGGCGGGTGCCGCCGTTGGCCTCGATCGGATCCATCAGGTACATGTCCGGGCTGAAGGTGTGGACGCCGCCGGTGCGCGCCCGTTTGGCCGAATACATGGCCACGTCGGCCTGCTTGAGCAGCGCCTCGGCGGTAGTTTCGCGGCCTTCGGGCGAAGCGACGGCAAGGCCGACGCTGGGCCGAACCAGGATCTCCTGCCCATCGACGATGAACGGCTCGTCGAACGCTCGACTGATGCGGCGGGCGATGGCGTGGGCGTCATCGGCGCTGCCTTCCAACAGCACGGCGAATTCGTCACCGCCGAGACGCGCGAGCGTGTCGCTGCTCCGCACACACGCCATCAACCGTTGAGCCGACTGGACCAGCAGCACATCTCCGGCGGGGTGGCCGAGGCTGTCGTTGACGAGCTTGAAGTCGTCGAGATCCAGTGACAGAACCGAGACCGCCTGGTCGTCGCGCTGGTGCAATTGGACGGCATGGGACAGGCGGTCGTTGAACAGGACCCGGTTGGCCAGTCCGGTGAGCGGGTCGCGCAGCGCTTGTTCGGCCGCGTTGGCCAACAGCCGACGGTTCTCCCCGACCACGATGAACTGCCGGGCCAACACCACAGCCACCAGCACGATCGAGGAGGCTAGGACAGGGCCTAGAGTCGACAACGGCATCAGCTCCGGGCCACACACCAACGCCGCCAACAGGATCGGCACATAGGGGAGCCAGATCTCCAGACGCGACGGCACGACGGGCGTCTGCTCCTCTACCTGACTGGCCTGCCTGCTGTGCAGTGCGGCGAGGCCCAGCAACAGCAGTCCGCCGATCCAGCCGATGTCGATGATGTTTCCGGTGTCGTATCCGCCCGACGTGGTCAGATACACGAATGCGGTGTCGGACACGGCATTCAGCACGTTACCTGCTGTCAGCAGGATCAGAGTGGTGCGTTGCGCGGTGCGGGCACGCATAAGCACCAGCACCGCGATGGTGACCACGACGAGATCACTGACCGGGTAGGCGATCGATAGACCGACAGCGAAACCGCTTACGCCGTTGGCCTCGTTGATGTCACGCAGAACGAGTATCCAGTACACCTCGAACAGCGCCGCGGCGACCAACAACCCATCCAGGATGACGCGAGTACGGGATTGGTTCGTGTATCCGGCGGGAAAAAGCAGCAACGCCAGACACGCAGCGACGGGATACATCAGGTACGCCACGTCGGCTACGGACGGGAAGGGGTCCATATCGAGGACGATCCGGCAGAACGCCCATATGACCTCGCCGACGGCCCATCCCGCCAGGCCCACCGTCATACATCGCCAGGCCGTGCGCTGGCGGCCACAGGCCGACCGCGCAGCCAGTGCCGAACACCCCGTCGCGAAGATCGCGAACCCGATCAGGCCCACCGCGTCGACGACATGCAGGGTCGACACGCCACCCCAACCACCGATCAGCCATACGGCAAACAGGACGGCTGCTGTAGTGGCGACACCCGCGACTTTCGCGACCTCGGACACCGCTCAGAGGCTAGCAAAATACTGAACAGAGCAAAATACGTAACGGGCCGAACGGCGCCCCGGTTTGCCGCCTGATTCCCCTACAGCGAATCTGCGGCGCAACATCTGAGGTTCACCGGCTTTACGACATTGCTGCTGTTGCTCACCAGGGGGCCAAGCGCCCGAAGGCGCACCGCTGCAGCAAACCACCAGAAGTTCCAGACCCGTGCGAACGCCGCGACCGCTAGCGTAGACCTATGACGACTCCGCATCCCAAGGTGGAACTGTCCGACGACGAGTGGCGCCAGAAACTCACCCCGGAGGAGTTCGCGGTGTTGCGCCGAGCGGGCACCGAGCGGCCGTTCACCGGCGAATACACCGACACCAAGACCGACGGGGTCTACGAATGCCGGGCGTGTGGCGCTGAGTTGTTCCGCAGCAGTGAAAAGTTCGAATCCCATTGCGGCTGGCCGTCATTCTTCGATCCCGCCAGATCGGATGCCGTGATCCTGCGAACCGACGACTCGCTGGGCATGCGCCGCGTCGAAGTCGTGTGTGCGAACTGCCACAGCCACCTCGGCCACCTCTTCGAGGGCGAGGGATATCCGACACCCACCGATCAGCGCTATTGCATCAACTCGATTTCGCTGCGACTGGTCCCGGCGTCGCCCCACCCTGCAGAAGACCCGTCAGAAGAACGCTGACCGCGCCTGCGGAGTAGATCGAGCATGGCCGCGGCGTCGATCGGCGGGCCACAGTAGTAGCCCTGGACCACGTCGCAGCCGAATTCCTGCAGTTTGGCGGCTGTTTCGCCGTTCTCGACGCCTTCGGCAACCGTTGTCACGCCGAGAACGTGCGCGAGATCGATGACCGCACGGACGATCGCCGCGGCGCGGGTGTCAGTCAGTATCGGGCTGACGAAGTGTCTGTCGAGTTTGACCTCGTCAATGGGTAGGTCACGCAGGTAGGACAGCGCGGAGTAGCCGCTGCCGAAGTCGTCGATCGCGACCCGGATCCCCCGCACCCGCAACCGTTCGAGTACCGCTTGCGCGCGGTCGATGTTGTCGACGAGGAGATCCTCGGTGATCTCCACGGTCAGCGCATCGGAGGTCAGCCCGCGTTCTGCGAGTGCACGCACGATCCGGTTCGGAAAGTCCAGATCCGACAACGACGGGGCCGAGATGTTCACCGCGATCGGCACAGCGACGCCGTTGGCCCGCCACTCGACGGCCGCATCAAGGGCGCGGGATACCACCAGATCGGTCACCGATTGCACCAAGCCGTGCCGGTGTACCAATGGCAGAAACTGATCCGGCGCGAGCACGCCGAGTTCGGGATGCGGCCACCGGATCAACGCCTCGACGCCGACGATATCGCCGTTGTCCAGGTCGAACTTGGGCTGATACGCGAGGGTCAGATCGACGTTGTCGATGGCGTTGCGCAACTCTTCAAGCAGAAGGCCGCCCTGGCTGTCGCGCTTGTTCGCAGCGACGTGGGACATGTCGGGAGTGAACGTCTGCAGACCGCCAGACGTGGACCGCTTCGCCGAATACATCGCGGTATCAGCGCGTTTCAGCAGATCCTCGATGGAGACTGAGTCGTCATCGACGGGCACCAGGGCGAGCCCGGCGCTGGGCTGGATCACCAGCGCATGGCCATCGACGACGAAGGGCTCTTCGAATGCGCGGACCACTCGATGCGCGATACGTCGCGACTGTGCGGGTCCACCCTCTGTGAGAACGGCGAACTCGTCACCGCCGAGCCGCGCCACCGTGTCGCCGGGGCGAACACAGCTCACAATCCGCAGCGCAACCTGAACCAACAACGCATCGCCCGCGGGGTGACCGAGGCTGTCGTTGACGCGCTTGAAGTCGTCGAGATCCAACAACAGCACGGCTACCGCCCCGCCCTCGCGCTTCTGCAGTTGCATCGCATGGCTCAGGCGATCGTGGAAGAGCAGCCGGTTCGCCAGGCCGGTGAGGGGGTCGCGCAGGGCCTGCTCGGCCACGATGGCGAGCAGTCGCTGATTCTGATTGACGACCAGGAACTGCCGCACCATTACCGCCGAAACCAGCAGCGCCCACGAGACGACGAGCGGCGGCACGCCGGACATGGTCAACAGGAAGGGCGCGCAGACCGCCGCAGCGATGGCCACCGGTAGATACGGCATCCACAGTTCCACGCGCTTGGGCGGGCCGAGGACCTCCTCGGCGGTGACGCCGCCCCGCCCGCTGGCCAGAGCCGCGACGCCGATGAGAAGGAGCCCGACGATCCATCCCACATCGACGAGGCCACCCTCGATATAGACATTTCTGGCGTCGGAATACACCCACGCACTGTCTGCCAGCGCAGTCACGATGTTGCCGAGCGTCAGCAGCACCAGCGCCGGCCGTTTGGCACGAACCAGGATCAGCAGGGCGACCGTGACGACGATTACGTCAGTCGCCGGATAGGTCACGTACAGCACGGCGGCAAAGGCGCTCTCGGACCCCGAACCGAACACGAATCGCAGCACCGTCACCCACGCGACGACGAACAGGGCTCCGACCACGATCAACCCGTCCAGCAGCAGGCGGGTGCGCGAGTGCACGCTGTGCCCCAGAGGAAACAACAGCAGCGCCGCGCAGGCGCCCACGGGATAGAGCAGGTACCCCACATCGGCGATGGAAGGGAACGGATCGGCGTGCAGCACCAGGCGGTAGTAGGCCCACAGCGCTTCGCCGAACGCCCATCCCCCCAGGCCGGCGGCCAGGCACATCCAGGCGAGGCGCTGCCTGCCGCGGGATGACCAACCCGCCCACACCGCAGACAGCGCAGCGAACACCGCAAAGGCCAGGACACCGATCATCGCTGCCGCCTCAGTGGTCTGCGGTCCGCCCCATTCCGCGATCAGCCACGCGACAAGCGCAACGGCTGCCGTCGTGGCCGTGGCCGCGACCCAGACGACATGCACCACATACCCAGGCTAGCAACATAACTGCACTCATGGGAAATTCCAGGTCTAGTTGCACATCGTTTGCCGGTTTAAGTATCGTCGGGCCGTTTACTAGAGCACGACCTTGTCACGACCATCCGCACCACGTTGCCAGCCGAGGTTCTGCGCTCGAAACGGGTCGCAGTCAGGCATAGGCAGCAAAGCAGGATCCCATACCTCAGGCGGGCGGGTAATCGGGCGTCCAGCGGACCTGGGTGATCCGCTCCTCGAGCTGTTCGGCGGAGCGTTGCGGGGCAACGCCCTCGCTGACGGCCTGGAGCGCAACCGCGTGCGCGATGCGGACCGCGACCTCGGGCACATCCGTCCATGCGGGCAGCAGGGGCGAGTTGGGATCCACGAGGGCCGGCGACAGGTCGCCGAGCGCAGTGGCCGCCGCCCGCATCATGTCGTCGGTCACCCGAGTCGCTTGAGCCGCGGTGACGGCAAGACCCATCGCCGGAAAGATGTACGCGTTATTGCATTGGGCGATCTGACGCTCCACGCCGTCACGCCGCAGCGGTGCGAACGGTGATCCCGTGGCGATCAGCGCACGTCCGCCGGTCCACTCGTCGAGTTCAGCGGGATGCGCCTCCGCCCTGCTGGTCGGGTTGGACAGCGGGAAGATGATCGGCCGCTCGGTCTTGCTGGCCAGCTCGCGCACGATGTTCTCGCTGAAGGCGCCGGCCGCGGTCGAAAGCCCCAGCAGGACACCGACATCGACGTTATGCACGACGTCGGTCAGCTGGGCGGCCGACGACAACCCCCAGCCCCCCAGCCGACCGGCGGGCTGGGCGAACTTCCGTTGTCCTTCCGACAGATCGGTGCGGTCGTCGGTGAGCAGACCGGCCACGTCGACAACCCAGATGCGCGACAGCGCCTCGGCTTCCGAAATTCCCTGCGACACCATCTCGCGCAGGACCATGTTGAGCACGCCGATACCCGCCGAACCGGCGCCCAGCATCACGATCTGCTGGTCTTTCAACGGACGGCCGACCACGTTCGCCGCGCCGTGCAGAGCCCCGAGGGCGACCGCGGCCGTGCCCTGGATGTCATCGTTGAAGGTCAGCAGTGTGTCGCGGTAGCGGTCCAGGATCGGCTGGGCGTGCGCGGTCGCGAAGTCCTCCCACTGGAGAAGCACGTCAGGCAGTTCCTCGTGCACCGCGGTCACGAATTCGTCGATGAACGCGTAGTACTCGTCGTCGCCGATGCGGCGGTGTCGCCAGCCGAGGTACTGCGGGTCCTCGAGCAACTCGACGTTGTCGGTGCCCACGTCCAGCACAATCGGTAACGTGCGCGCAGGGTCGATGCCGCCGATCAGGGTGTACAGCGAGAGCTTGCCGATCGGGATCCCCATTCCGCCGATGCCCTGATCACCTAGTCCGAGAATGCGTTGACCGTCGGTCACCACGATCACGTCGACCTCGCGCCGTGACTTCGGTCGGTTGCCCAGCACCTCGCGCAGCAGTTCCCTGTCGGTGTAGGAGACGAACAATCCGCGTGGCTTGCGGTAGATTTCGCTGAATCGCTGGCAGGCCTCACCAACGGTCGGGGTGTAGACAACCGGCATCGTCTCGGCGATGTGCTCCCTGAGCAGCCGGTAGAACAGTGTCTCGTTGCGATCCTGCAGCGCACGCAGGTAGATGTGCTGGTCCAAACCCTCACGGCGAGTACAGAATTCGGCCCAGCTGTGCTCGACCTGCTGCTCGAGGGTTTTCTCCGCGGTGGGAAGCAGGCCGAGGATCCCGTGCTTGCGACGCTCGGCGTGAGTGAACGCGGTGCCCTTTGTCGTCAGCGCGTCGAACAGCCTGTCCTGGCCGGTTTTCGCCTCAGACAACGAATGTCCTTCCGCCGCGAACGTCAGGGGAGCTTGTTGACCAACTCTTCCACTCCGATGCGCGGCCCGGTGAAGAACGGCGTCTCCTCGCGCACGTGCCTGCGCGCGTCGGTGGCGCGCAGGTCGCGCATCAGATCGACGATGCGGTGCAATTCGGGAGCCTCGAACGCCAAAATCCACTCGTAGTCGCCGAGCGCGAACGCGGGCACCGTGTTGGCGCGCACATCTTTGTAATCGCGCGCGGCCATGCCGTGTTCGGCCAGCATGCGGCGGCGTTCCTCGTCGGGCAGCAGGTACCAATCCAGCGATCGTACGAATGGATACACGCAGATGTAGTTGCCCGGCTCTTCGCCGGCCAGAAACGCCGGGATGTGGCTCTTGTTGAACTCGGCCGGGCGGTGCAGCGCGACGTTGCTCCACACCGGCGTGCTGGCTCGGCCCAGCGTCGTGGTCCTGCGAAAGTCCGAATAGGTCGCCTGCAGCGCCTCGACGGTCTCCGCGTGGGTCCACATCATGAAGTCGGCGTCGGCGCGCATGCCCGCGATGTCGTACAGCCCGCGCACCACGACGCCGCGGTCCTCCTGCTGCTTGAGGAAGGTCGCGGTCTCGTCGACGACGTTCGCCCGCGCCCCGTCCTCAGCGCCGAGGCTTCCGGGCTGCACCGCGAACACCGAGAACATCAGGTATCGGATGGTCGCGTTGAGGGTGTCGTAGTCGAGCTTGGCCATGTGCCTATCGTGCCACGCGTGAGGTGACCAGCGACGCCGCAGCCTTGGTGGCGGACGACACGCAGGCGGGCACTCCGATGCCGTCCAGGTACGCCCCGGCGACCGCAAGGTCGGGCGGCAGTCCGGCGCGCAACTCGGCGACAAGTGCGGTGTGCCCCGGCCCGTATTGGGGCATCGCGTCGATCCAGCGCTGCACGTGGCAGTCCACCGGTTGGGTGTTCACGCCGAAGGCCGTGGCCAAGTCCTGCCCCGCCCACGTCAGCAGCTCCTCGTCGCCCGCGCTGCGGGCCAAGTCGTCGCCGAAGCGACCGTAGGACAGGCGAACCAGTTCGACGTTGCCACGTTGTCCCCACTTGCGCGTCGACAACGTTATCGCTTTGGCGCGCAACGGGATTCGGCGCTCTTCGCGGGCATGCTGTTCTCCGCTGGCCACCAGCACCCCGGACTGCGGCGGTATCGGCGTGCCACCGGGCAGCGCGAGGGCGACCAGTGCGGTCGACGCCACCGCGATGCGCCGCGCGGCCGCCGCGGTACGCGGCGCGACGTCGCCGACGAGTCGGGCCAGCCGCGGCGCGGGCACCGCCAGCACCACCGCGTCGGCATGATGACGCGCGCCTTCGTCGTCAGTCAGCTGCCATCCGCGCGGTGATCGGTCGACCCGTTCGACGGTCACCTGGACCCATCGGATGCCGGCTTGCCGGACCAGCGCGTCGACCAGCACCGCGTACCCGCCGTCGATCGCGCCGAACACCGAGCCGGTAACGGGTGGCGGCAGCGCGTCGCGGACCGCGTCGGTGAGGCTGCGTGCCCCCCGGTCAAGTGCGACGGCGAGCGCCGGGATCGCCGACCGCAGGCCGATCGAGGCGGCTGAGCCCGCGTAGACGCCGGCCAGCAGCGGGTCGACGGACCGTGCGACGACCTGCTCGCCGAACCGGTCGCCGACGAGGTCGGCGACCGCAGGGTCGGCGCCGGGCCGCCAGGAGAGCGGGCGGGCCGGCTCGTCGCGGATGCGCGCCATCGTCGCCTCGTCGACCAGACCTGCCAGCGCCGTCGGCTGCGCCGGAATGCCCTGCAACGTGCCGGCTGGCATCTGATGCAGCCGCCCCTGGCTGTAGATCAGCGGCCGCACTCCCGTCGCCCCGATCTGCCTGCCCGCGAGGCCAAGCTCGGCCAGCAACGCAGGCACTTCCGGCCTGCGCGCTACGAACGCCTCCGCACCGACATCCATCGGCTGCCCGCCGACACGCTCGGTGCGCAGCACCCCGCCGAGGCGGTCCGCGGGGTCGAAGAGCGTGATCGACGCGTCCGGTCCGGCCGCGACGCGCAGCCGGTAGGCGGCGACCAAGCCTGAAACGCCGCCACCGACAACGCAATACGATGCGGTCATAACGAGTGCACCAGAGCCACCACGTCGGTGATCAGTTCGGGCTCGGTGCTCGGCAGCACGCCATGACCGAGGTTGAACACATGTCCTCCCGCCCCGTGGTCGACTGCGCGGCGGCCGTCCTCGACGACAGCGCGCACCGCGCGCTCAGCCACCGCCCAGTCCGTCAGCAACACCACCGGGTCGAGGTTGCCCTGCAGCGCCGTACCGGGCGGGACCCGCGTAGCCGCGTCGGCCAGCGCAGTGCGCCAGTCGACGCCGACGACGGCGGGTGCGCCGTGCACAGACACCGCCTCGGCCATCGCACCGAGAAGTTCGGCGGTCCCGACCCCGAAGTGGGTCATCGGCACGCCCGCGGCGGCCAGCGAGGAGAACACCCGGGTGCTGTGGGGCAGCACATACGTGCGGTAGTCGGCGAGCGACAAGGTTCCGGCCCACGAGTCGAACACCTGAATCGCGTCGACTCCCGCCGAGATCTGGGTCTGCAGGAACGCGATCGTCACATCGGTCAGGGCGGTCATCAGCGCATGCCAGGTGGCGGGTTCACCCAGCATCATCGCCTTGGTGCGCTCGTGATGACGGCTCGGACCGCCCTCCACCAGATACGAAGCCAGGGTGAACGGTGCCCCGGCGAACCCGATCAGCGGCACCTCACCCAGTTCGGACACCAGCCGGGTGACCGCGTCGGCTACCGGCGCGACCTGTTGCTGTTCCAAAGGTCTGATCGCCTGGACGTCGGCGAGGGTGCGCACAGGGTGATCGATCACCGGGCCGACGTCGGGCACGATGTCGAGTTCGATACCCGCCGCTCGCAGCGGTACGACGATGTCGGAGAACAGAATCGCCGCGTCGACGCCGTGCCTTCGCACCGGTTGCAGGGTGATCTCGGTGATCAACTCGGCGTCGAAGCAGGCCTGCATCATGGTGTTTTTGGCGCGTAGCTCGCGGTACTCGGGCAGCGAACGCCCGGCCTGCCGCATGAACCAGACCGGCACACGGCTGGGTTTGCGACCGCTGGCGGCAGCGAGGAAGGGCGAATCGGGCAGCTCACGACGGGTACTCATCGACTTCAATGCTGCCATGTGCGGTGGGCACCGCCGCTGTCTCACCTCTACCCCTACCGTCGCCGGACGAAATCGGCGCGCCCCACGCACAGAGCTGGCCGAATGGTCTAGCGTCAAACGCCGTGACCACCGCCGAACCGGCTCAGTTCCGCGAAGCGGTGGCGGCGATGAATGCCACCACCGTGCGAGCGGAGATCGAGCTCGGCCCGATCCGTCCGCCGCAGCGGCTCGCGCCGTTCAGCTACGCGCTGGGCGCGGAGGTCCGTCATCCCGAGACCGCCATCGTCCCGGAGCGCTCTGAGGGCGACGCGTTCGGACGGCTGATCCTGTTGCACGATCCCGAGGGCGCCGAAGCGTGGGACGGGACGATGCGGCTGGTCGCCTACATCCAGGCCGATCTCGATCCCAGCGAGGCCGTCGACCAGCTGCTCCCGGAGGTGGCGTGGAGTTGGCTCGTCGATGCGCTGGCCACGCGGGCCGAACACGTCACCGCGCTCGGCGGCACCGTCACCGCCACCACGTCAGTGCGCTACGGCGACATCTCCGGCCCGCCCCGCGCTCATCAGCTGGAGCTGCGGGCGTCGTGGACGGCGACGACGCTTGAGCTGGGCCCGCACGTCGAGGCCTTCTGCGAGGTGCTCGAGCACGCCGCGGGCCTGCCCCCGACCGGCGTCACCGACCTGAGCTCACGCACCCGCGCCTGACGATGGCCGACCCCCACGAGGCCGGCACAGCGGCCGATCAGTTGGCCGATCAGTTGGCCGAACAGTCGGCCGATCAGCCTGCGGAACCGGAGGCAACTCCCCTGCTCGCGCCCCGCGACGGCGTGCCGGAGCTGTCGGTCAGCGTCAGCGAGATCGCGAGGGCGGCCGAATTCCTGGCATCCGGCGGGGGGCCCTTCGCGGTGGACGCCGAACGAGCCTCAGGTTTTCGCTACTCGAACCGCGCCTATCTGCTGCAGATCCGCCGCGCAGGGGCCGGGACGGTGCTCATCGACCCGGTCAGCCACGGTGCCGATCCGCTGACCGCCCTGGCGCCGGTCGCCGAGGTGCTGGCCACCGACGAGTGGGTGCTGCACGCCGCCGATCAGGACCTGCCTTGCCTGGCCGAGATCGGCATGCGACCGACAGCGCTCTACGACACCGAACTCGCGGGCCGCCTCGCCGGCTACGACAAGGTCAATCTCGCCGCGATGGTCCAGCGGCTGCTCGGCCTGCAGTTGATGAAGGGCCACGGCGCGGCCGACTGGTCACAGCGCCCGCTGCCGCCCGAATGGTTGAACTACGCGGCGCTGGACGTCGAGGTGCTGCTGGACCTGCGTCACGCCATCGCCTCCGTACTGGAGGAGCAAGGCAAAACCGATTGGGCGGCACAGGAATTCGAGTACCTGCGCACCTTCGAAGGTACCCCGACCCGACGCGACAGGTGGCGCCGTACGTCGGGCATCCACAAGGTGCGTGACCCGAAGACACTCGCCGCGGTCCGCGAACTGTGGACCACCCGCGACCACATCGCCCGACGGCGCGATATCGCGCCCGGTCGCATCCTGCCCGACGCCGCGATCATCAACGCCGCGACCGCCAATCCCGACACGGTCGAGAAGCTGACCGCGCTGCCGGTGTTCGGCGGAAACAGGCAGCGCCGAAGTGCGCACGTATGGCTCGACGCGCTGGCGCGTGCCCGCAGCACCGAGGATCCGCCGAGCTCGTCAGAACCGTCGAACGGTCCGCCACCCGCGTCCAGATGGCCGCGGCGCAAACCCGAGGCCGCGGCTCGGCTGGAGGCGGCCCGCGCCGGCCTGGCCGACCTGTCGAAGCGCGTCACGGTGCCTGCCGAGAACCTCATCTCACCTGAGGTGGTACGCCGACTGTGCTGGGACTGGCAGTCGCCAGCTGCACCGGAGGAGACCTCGACGGTCATCGAGGAGTTCCTCCGCGAGGCGAAAGTGCGCCCGTGGCAGCGTGATTTGACGGTTCCGGTGTTGACCGAGGCACTCACCACCGTGGTCGAGCAGACATAGAGTGCCCCGGCACGCCGACAAGGGGGACCATTTGCGTCTGCTCGCGCAGATGAGGCGAGCGCGAGCTAGCTAGTCGAGACGCTCGCTGACTTCGGGCTCGCCGACCGGTGCGCCTTGGGCGGCCACCCAGCCGGTGATCTGACGGGCGATATTGCTGTCGGTCAGGCCCACCTCGGCTAGCACCTCACCGCGAGACGCGTGCGCGAAGAACTCTTGCGGCAGTCCGACGTCGCGGCACGGCACGTCGATCTCCGCGCGCCGTATGGCCGCCGACACCGCGGACCCGATGCCGCCCTGCACACCGTTGTCCTCGAGGGTGACGACCAGCTTGTGCGCGGCCGCCAACTCTGCGATGGCGCCCGGCACCGGAAGCACCCACCGCGGATCGACGACAGTGACGCCGATGCCCTGGTTGCGCAGCCGCTCGGCGGCTTTGAGCGCCATGACCGCGAACGGCCCGACGGCCACGAGCAGCACATCGTCGGACAATCCGTCAGCCGGGACCGCTAGCACGTCGACGCCGTCGCGGCGCTCGAGAGCCGGAATGTCCTCGCCCACATCGCCTTTGGGGAACCGGATGGCGGTGGGCCCGTCGCTGACGTCGAGTGCCTCGCCCAATTCCTCACGCAACCGGGTGCCGTCGCGCGGCGCGGCGACCCGGATGCCGGGCACGATATTCAGCATCGACAGATCCCACATGCCGTTGTGGCTGGCGCCGTCGGGACCGGTGACCCCGGAGCGGTCCAGCACGATGGTCACGGGCAGCTTGTGCAACGCGACGTCCATCATGACCTGGTCGAACGCCCGGTTCAGGAACGTCGAGTAGATGGCCACCACCGGGTGTAACCCGCCCATCGCCAGACCCGCGGCCGACGTCATCGCGTGCTGCTCGGCGATACCGACGTCGAAGAACCGGTCGGGAAAGCGCTGACGGAACGCGGTCAGGCCGGTGGGACCCGCCATGGCGGCGGTGATCGCGACGACGTCGCGCCGTCGGCCGGCATAGCCGATCAGGGCCTCGGAGAACGTGGACGTCCAGCCCGGCCCCGGCACCGACGTCGCCAACCCGGTCTCCGGGTCGATGACGCCGCAGGCGTGCATCTGGTCGGCCTCGTCGTTCTCTGCGGGCGCATAACCCATGCCCTTGCGGGTGGCGACGTGCACGATCACCGGGGCGTTGAAACCGCGGGCGTGTCGCAGCGCCGTTTCCACCGCGTGCTCATCGTGCCCGTCGATGGGCCCGACATACTTGAGCCCGAGGTCGGTGAACATCACCTGCGGGGCCAGCGCGTCCTTGAGGCCGGCCTTCATGCTGTGCATGGCCTGATAGCAGAGCTCACCGATGATCGGCACGCCGCGGACCGCCTTGCGGCCGCCTTCGAGCAGCTTCTCGTAACCAGGCTGGAGGCGCAGCGCGGCCAGGTGATCGGCGAAGCCGCCGATGGTCGGCGCATAGCTGCGGCCGTTGTCGTTGACGACGATCACCACGGGCCTGCGGGCGCCTGCGATGTTGTTGAGCGCTTCCCAGCACATGCCGCCGGTCAGCGCGCCGTCGCCGACGACGGCGACCACGTGACGGTTGCGATGCCCGGTCAGTTCGAACGCCTTGGCCAGCCCGTCGGCGTAGGACAGTGCCGAACTGGCATGGCTGGACTCCACCCAGTCGTGCTCGCTCTCGGCGCGCGACGGATAGCCCGACAGCCCGTCCTTCTTGCGCAGCGTGTCGAAGTCGTGGCTGCGCCCGGTCAGCATCTTGTGCACGTATGACTGGTGGCCGGTGTCGAAGACGATCGGATCGTGCGGCGAATCGAACACCCGGTGCAGCGCGAGGGTGAGTTCGACGACGCCGAGATTCGGACCGAGATGCCCGCCGGTTGCAGCGACCTTGTGAATCAAGAAATCCCGGATTTCTTGCGCCAGATCGCTCAGCTGCGACTGCGTCAGGTGCTGCAGATCAGCGGGGCCGCGGATCTGTTCAAGCATCCCGCCAGTCTACGCACGCCCGTCGTAGTCAGTCCTGTCGAGCCTGGTAGACGTCGGGCACGCCGTCGCGGTCTGCGTCGGCGGTCTCCAGCTCCCAAATGGCCCGGTACTGCCTGTTGCGCAGCCGCAACAGGACGGCGGCCAACACGGCCGAGATCAGCGATCCGGCGAGCACGCCGATCTTCACGAATTCGTCACGATTCGACGCGATGCCGTATGCGAGATCACCGATGAGCAAGGACACGGTAAACCCGATTCCCGCCAGCATCGAGATGCCGAGCACGTCGATCCAGCGCAGCGACGCGTCGAGGGTGGCGCGGGTGACCGCCGCCAACACCCGGGTGGTCAAGAAGATGCCGATGGGTTTTCCTGCCACCAGCCCGAGCACGATGCCCAGCGTGATGGGGTCGGCGAAGGCTCGGGTGAGACCCTCGGCACCGCCGAGGCTCACCCCGGCGGCGAAGAACGCGAACACCGGCACGGCGATACCGGCCGACAGCGGACGGATCCGATGCTCGAAATGCTCGGCGAGACCGGGTCCGGCCTCCGGCCCACCGGCCGCCGCGGACCGGACCACGGGCACCGCGAAACCGAGCAGGACGCCGGCGACCGTCGCGTGCACACCGGATTCGTGCATCAGCACCCAGGTCGCGAGCGCCAGCGGAAGCAACAACCACCAGGACCGGATTCGGCGCTGCACGCACAACGCAAAAAGCGTCAGCGGCACGAGCACCAATGCCAGCGCGCCCACGTTGATGTCCTCGGTGTAGAACACGGCGATGACCGTCACCGCGAGAAGATCGTCGACGACGGCCAGAGTCAGCAGGAAGGTGCGCAACGCCGAAGGCAGGTGCGTGGAGATGACGGCGAGAACAGCAACGGCGAACGCGATGTCGGTAGCGGTCGGGATGGCCCATCCCCGTGTCGCGCCGTCGCCCACGTGTGCTGTCACCGCGACGAAGATCAGCGCCGGCACCACCATCCCGCCGACGGCGGCGGCTATCGGCAGAGCAGCGCGGCCCGGGTCGCGCAGATCACCGGCGACGAACTCGCGTTTGAGTTCCAGCCCAACGACGAAGAAGAACACGGCCAGCAACCCGTCGGCCGCCCATGCGCCCAGGGTGAGGGTCAGATGCAAGCCGAACGGCTCGCCACCGATCTCGAGATCGCGCAACCCGAAGTAGCTCGTCGACCACGGCGAGTTGGCCCAGACCAGAGCCGCGGCCGCTGCCACCAACAGGATCGCCCCGCCGACGGTTTCTTTCCGCAGGATCGAGGCGACGCGGTTCGTCTCCGACCACGATCCCCGCGAGAACAGTTCTTGCCCTGCGAATCGACGAAGTGGATTGGCCGTCACGGTAAGTCCCAACTATGGCTAGCGGTCGTTGAAGCAATCGCCGACCAGACTTCCCGGCACACCTCTCGCTAACCCTATGCCATTACCGCCACACAGACGCGGCGACGGGTCTGGTGTGGCAACGCTCGCGCGAGTACATTCCTCGCTAGGTGTGCCGGGAAGCCTGGTCGGCTGTCGATTGACCGACTTCGAAAGGGCAACCTGTGCATGCCATGTCGCACGCGCCAGTGCGCGCGAATCCGTCTCACGCCATCAATGCCGTCGGACTCACCAAACGGTTCGGGTCGATCGTCGCGGTCGACGATGTGAACCTCACGGTGGCTCCGGGTGCTGTCTTCGGCTTCCTCGGGCCCAACGGGGCAGGCAAGTCCACCACGATCCGGATGCTGCTCGGACTGATCCGACCGTCCGCGGGCACTGCGACGATCTTCGGCGAGCGCGCTGACGACGTTCGCAACGTCCATCGCCACCTTGCCTACGTCCCCGCCGACGTCGCGCTGTGGCCCAGCCTCACCGGCGCAGAAATCCTGGAGTTGCTGGCCCGTTTGGGGCCCGGTGTCGATGGCGAGTACCGCGCCGAACTCATCTCGCGCTTTGCGCTGGACGTCGACCGGCCGGCCAGGGCCTACTCGAGCGGAAACCGACAGAAAGTGGCGCTGGTGGCGGCTTTTTCGACCAGGGCGCCGCTGCTGGTCCTCGACGAACCGACCAGCGGACTCGATCCGCTGATGGAGCGTGAGTTTCGCCGGTGTGTCATCGACGCCCGCGACCGAGGTCAAACAGTGTTTCTGAGTTCACATCAACTGGGTGAGGTCGAAGCGCTCTGCGACACGGTCGCGATCCTGCGGGCTGGGCACGTTGTCGAGGTCGACTCGGTCACCGACTTGCGCCGGTTGCGTCGAACCGTGGTGGAGGTGTCCTACCGCGACGAAGAACCTTTGCTCACCGACATCCCCGGTGTCGGCGATGTTGAGCATCTCGACGCGAAACGTTTGCGTTTCACCATGTCCGGCTCCCCCGCGGCAGCTTTGCGTGCGCTGGCCGCAGTCGACGTCACCGCCGTCGCCATGCGCGAGCCGACCCTCGAAGAGGTCTTTCTCGACTACTACGGCGAGGCGTCACGATGACCGCAGGAACGATCGCCGCACACCGGGCGGTGGTCCCGGGTGCCAACGCAGCGGTCACCCGGGTCGCGATGCGACAGCTTCGCCGCGGCACGCTACTGGTGGCACCGGTGTGCGCGGTCATGTCGGCAATGGTGGCCTTCCAGTACAAGTCCACATTCGAGCGCGAACTCGATCAGGCAGCGTTGCGGGCGCTGACCGAGAATCCAGCCATCCGAATCCTTTTCGGAACTCCTGCCGCCCTGGACGACCCCGGCGGATTCACGGTGTGGCGGACCGGCATCCCCCTGCTCATGCTGGCCGGGGTCTGGATCATGCTCGCATCCATCCGCATCACCCGCGGGGAGGAAGAAGCGGGCCGGTGGAGCCTTCTGTTGGCCGGGACACTACGCGCCTCTGACGCCCTGCGGTCCTGCCTTGTCGCGCTGGTTGTTTCGGCGACCGCGGTCGGCGCGGGTGTCGGCGCGGGATTGCTGCTCGCCGGCACCGACACCTTGGGCGCGCTGAGCTACGCCGCAGGCGTTCTCGGTGTGACCCTGACGTTCGCCACCGTCGGGTTGGTCGCCGCTCAAGTCATGCCGAGCAGGTCATCAGCGGTCGGCCTGGCAGCCGGCTACCTCACGGTCGCACTGCTGATTCGGATGCTCGCCGACGGGATGGCGGCCATGGCGTGGTCAGCCTGGCTGAGCCCCCTTGGCCTGATTGCGCGCGTGGCGCCCTACGCCGAGAACCGGGTCGCGCCGTTGCTGGTCCTGGCGTGCAATCCCGTGGTTCTCGCGACGATTGCGATGGCCGCGTCGAGGCACCGGGATGTGGGCGGCGGTCTACTCACGCTCACGACGCACCGGCCGCCGCGGACCCGCTTGCTCGGCTCGGTCGGAGGTTTCGCGGTTCGTCGTGCCGTGCGTCCGAGCGTCGGATGGGTCGCGGGTATCGGCGCCTACTTCCTGATCGTCGGGGCGATGATCGCCTCCATCTTGGAATTCTTCGAAGGCAGTCCTCGGTTCGCAGAACTGGCGGCGGGCGCCGGCTTCGCCGGACTCGACACTGCGGAAGGCTTCGCCGCCGCGTTGTTCGGTCTGCTGGCCATACCGACCGGGTTGTATGGCGCGAGCCGCCTAGGGTCCTTGGCGGGTGATGAGAAGGCACGTCACTGGACGATGGTCTTCGCCTCGCCTGTTCCGCGGGTGCGCGTACTGGTTGTTGAGACCGTCACGGCAGCAACGGGAATCGTCATTCTGCACGCCACGGCGGCGGTGGCGATGTGGGGTGGTGCCGCACTCACCGGCGCGCCTCTTCGTCTCGTGGACGCGGCTGCGGGTGCGTTGAACACGGCTGCGATCGCCGGGCTGGCCCTGGGTGCGGCGGCGTTGGCTCTCGGGTGGCTGCCTTCGGCGGTGGTAGCCGTCGGCGCGGTACCGGGAGTGGGCGGCTTCCTCGTCAACATCGTCGCCGAGAGCACACGCGCTCCCGATTGGCTGCGCAACGCCTCACCTTTTGTGCATATTGCAGCGGTACCGTCGGTCTCACCCGGCTGGGCTCCAATAGTTGCCCTGCTCGCCATCGGTGCGGTCATGGCCCTGATCGGACTCGTCGGCTATGACCGTCGCGACGTCACGTCGTGATCCGCGCGGACACTTGGCAACTCGGCGGATTCACGTGTTTCTGGCGACGAATCGACGGAACAGCGGCCAGGCGATGGCTACGTTGTAAACGACGCCGATGAAGAAGTACGGCCACCACACGTCGTGCTCGCTCGCCACCCAGAAGGCTTTGGCGGCCCAGTACGGCGGCAGCACACCAAAAGCCAGGTTCCAGGCGGAATCAATGAACCAGGGCAGGCACGGCAGCCCTGCTATCAACATGCCCAGCGCGCGGACCATGGCGATGCCCTGAATCTTGTTGTTGGCCACCGCGACGATCAGCAGGGTCGTCACGACCGCCGACAAACCGGCGAGCACGCCGATCGGCACCAGTGCGGGAAGGAGACCGGGCTGGAGTACGCCGCTGAACGACAGCGTCGCGATGACGTAAACGGTCGTGACCACCATGACCGTGACCGCGCGGTAAGTGAAGAAGGCCGGCAGTGGCACCGGTGTCACCCGTAGCGCGGCGAGTGTCCCCGCGTCGACCTCATCGAGGACCAGGAACGCTGCTAGCCCCCCGGCGATGATGACGCTGGTCAGCAGCAGAAAAGCGGTAAGCACCAGTGGGTAGTACGGCGTCAGGTCGAACTCGTACCGGGCAGCCAGCATCTCGGTGAACAACGGGGTCAGCATGTGGACCGCGGCGGTCCAGATGACAGGAGCGATGACGATCATCACCAGCAGCGGATCGCGATACGAACCACGAATATCGTTGCGGGCGAAGGCCGCAAGAACCTTCCCCGCGGATGCCGGAGCAGTCATCACAGCCCTCCCGACTTCGCTACCACGTACCGTCCGAACAGAGCTTTGGCTGCCCAGCTCAACGCGGCGGCGCACGCAATCGGATACGCCACCGAGTACGCGAACTGCCACGGCATCAGCGCCACTTGGTCGAATGCCGCACCGAGCAGCAGTAACGGCCCCAGCGTGGGGATCAGATACACCACTGGGTTCGCCCATACTCCTGCGAAGTACAGCACCGGCAGACCCGACATCACCGCGAGCGGGATCGTCGCCGACATGAACCAGTCGCTGACCGACGTGAACGGCAATGACGTGATGAACCCGACCAGGAGCATCAACACCGTTCCGAGCACCACACCGACGATTAATGGGACCGGACGGTAGGCGAATCCGTGCGCGACAGACACCACCACCAGCGCGACGAATAGCGAAATCATCAACAGCAGGGCAACTTTTGCGCTCAAGTACTCCCAGAAGCGCAACGGCGTCGATATCACCGCGCTCAGAGTGCGCTCCTGCTTCTCGAAGAACACCGATCCGCCGATGAAGAAGAACCCGATGATCGCGATGTCTCCCAACAGCACATACGGCTCGGCAATCGCACGCAGACGGTGCGGCATCGGCAACAGCACGGCCAACCAGATCAGACCCGAGAAGACCGCCGCGTGAAGAAATTTCTGCCGGATCTGAAGTGTGGCCTCCAGACGCATCGCAGTTACCAAGCGCGTCATGCCAGTTGCCTTCCCGTGGTTTCGACGAAGACGTCGTCGAGGGTGGCTTCGCGACTGTGAATGGTCGCGACGTGGTGGTCTCGTAGCACGGCATGGAACGCCGAGTCGTCGGCCAGGCCGTCCATGGCGAACTCGGCCTCCTCCAGCACGCCGTCAGTGCCGCGAAACTCCACTCGAACCCGACGTTGACTCCGGGCGATTTTGAGCTCCGCGGGCGAGTCCAACGCGACGATACGACCGTCCACCACGAAAGCGACTCTGTCGCAGAGCTCGTCGGCGGTGCTCATGTCGTGAGTGGTGAGAAAAACGGTACGGCCGCGCGACTTGAGGTCGCGGATGATGTCTTTGACCTTACGCGCGTTCACCGGATCGAGCCCCGATGTGGGTTCGTCCAGGAAGAGCAGTTCTGGATCATTGATCAGCGACCTGACGAAAGTCAGCCGCATCTGCATGCCCTTTGAGAACTTGGACACTCGAGTGTGGGCGTCGTTCGCCAGGCCCACCGCATCGAGCAGTTCCATCGGATCCAGTGTGTTCACGCCGTACAGGGACGCGAAGAACTGCAGATTCTCCAACGCGGTGAGTTTTTGGTAGTGGTTCGGCAGCTCGAATGAGACGCCGATCCGCTCGTAGTAGGCGGGCCCCCAGTCAAGAGGGTCCTTGCCCCATACCGCGGCCTCACCGCCATGGCCGCGAAGCAACCCGATGAGCAACTTCTGCGTCGTCGACTTACCGGCTCCGCTGGGACCGAGAAATCCGAAGATCTCGCCGCGGCTGACGGAGAAGTCCATGCCGCGCACGGCCGGCTCGGTCGCCTTCGGATACGTGAACGTGAGATTGCGGACTCGAATGACGTCGGCGGCGGGTGCCGCGGACCTCGCTGACGCTGTAACGGCCTGCATGTGATCGCCTTCCGGGTAGACGGAATCCAGTTCCGACCAGACTTCCCGGAGCACCGCGGGTGACTATACTGAACTTTCAGAAATTTCTGAAGAGTTTTATCGGAGGTTCGGCACGTGGCTGAGGCGATCGACAACCAGGCGGCGGCCGAGCAGTTGGCCCTCGTCCTGTCGACCCACGGGATGCAACGCATGACCGCACGAGTGCTGGCTGCCCTGCTGTTCAGCGATCAACCCACCATGACGATGGGCGAGCTCGGACAACGGTTGCAAGCAAGCTCGGGCGCCATCTCCGGGGCGCTGAAGACGCTCACCGCCGTGGGCGTTGTGGAGCAGGTACCCGCGCCGGGTAGTCGTCGCGACCACTTCCGCCTGCCCGACAACGCGTGGGCAGTGCAGTACACCCACCAGAACGCGGCCCTCGTTGCGGTCTTGGATGCCGCCGAAGCGGGCGTCGCCGCGACGAAGGACGGCAGCCTCGCCCGCCAACGTGTCACCGAGATGCGCGACTTCTACAACTTCCTGCTCGACGAGATACCGGCGGTGCTGGACCGGTGGCGAGCCCGATCGAAGACGTAGCGGCCCGACAACTGATGCCACCGCCTACCTTCAAGACGTGATCGTCGAACAGCTGAGCACCGTCGACGCACGCGTCGAGCAGGTATGGGCGCGGGTGGTAACGCCGGAGGGCATCAACGACGAACTGCGGCCGTGGATGACGATGTCGATGCCGCGCGGCGCCGAGGACTTGACGGTCGACACCGTGCCGGTGGGCACGCCGGTCGGGCGCTGCTGGATGCGCCTGTTCGGTGTGCTGCCGTTCGACTACGACCACCTCACCATCGCCGAGCTGTGGCCCGGCCGCGGTTTTCACGAGGAGTCGACGATGCTGTCCATGCGGCTGTGGCGCCACGAGCGCACTCTCGAACCGGATGGTGACGGCAGAACCGTTGTGCGCGATCGCATCACGTTCGAACTCCGTGCACCGCTGCGGGTCTTGACGCCGGTCATCGCCGTCGGGGTCCGCGCACTGTTCGGGCACCGGCACCGCCGCCTTCAGCGGCACTTCGCTGAGCACTAGCGCACGGGTACGCGTCGCTCCCGGTCCGAGGTGGGCCAGACGTACGGCAGATCGTCCGGCACGTCGCCGAAAAGCGGCCGATAGTGCGCCGGATCCTTGCGCACCAGCGCCGACTGGTGGCTGAGGTGGAAGGCTTGCTGCCCCAGCCACGGTGGCAGCTCCCCTGCGGCCGCGAGGTCGCTCTGGTCCCGCGGCGCCTCGCATCCGGTCGCCGCCAGGAGGTCGGCCACCAGCGTGGTCGCGCACGTGTCGGCGTTGCCGACCTCGCACCACACCGCGCAGATGTCCAGGCCGTAGCGCACGAGCGCTTCCTCGTACCCCGCCCACATGGCGACCGCGGGGTGGTGGCGCCAGCCGTAGTCGGCGACTGTGAGGCCGCGGAGTACCTGGATGGTCTCCACCCGCTGCTTTCCCAGTCGTTTCGTGTCGAGGACCCGGGCCGACTCGACGAACCCGGTGTACGGCAGAAACGTCTGCATCCCGGTGGGGTACCCCGATTTCAGCGGGTGAGCACCGCGACGCACTCCACGTGGTGCGTCAACGGGAACGAGTCGAAGACCCGCAGCTCCTCGACGACGTAACCGTGACCACGGTACAAGCCGACATCGCGCGCGAAAGAGGCTGCCTCGCAACCGATGTGGATGACTCGCGGTACGTCGGCCGCGGCAAGAAGGTCGATCACGTCGCGGCCTGCCCCGGTTCTCGGCGGATCGAGCACCGCGACGTCCGCGCGCTGACGCAGCCCGGCCAGCGCGCGACGCACCGAGTCGGTCACCACCGTCACCCACGGGAGGTCGGCCAGCGCCGCCCTCGCCGAGCGTGACGCGCCGCGCGACGTGTCGACGGTGATCACCTCCCCGGTTTCGCCGACTGCCGCCGCAAGCGTCGCCGCGAACACCCCGGCACCGCCGTAGAGGTCCCACGCCGTCATACCGGCACGCAGCTGCGCCCACTCGGCAATCAGCTCGCTGTAGGTCCTCGCGGCGTCCCGGTGGGACTGCCAGAACGCGGTCACCGGCACCCGCCATTCTCGCGACCCGACCCGCTGCACAGCCTCGTACTCGCCTTCGACCACCTGGGTCGCCATCCCGCGGCCGGCCTGCACGACGTGCCTGCTGCCGTGGTCGTCGACCACCACGTGCACGTGCGCACCGGCGGGCCAGGACACATCGGGCAGACCGTCGAGCAGGCCGGCCGGCAGCTGCGCGCAGTTCAGGTCGGTGACCAATTCCGCACTGTGATAGCGATGAAAGCCCGGCCGGCCGTCGTCGGTGGTGTCCAGCCGCACCCGGGTCCGCCAGCCGGTGGCGCCGACGTCGCCCACCGGCTCAGCCTGCGCGTCACTCTCGTCGCGCCACGGGTAGCCGCCGAGCCGCGCCAACTGGTTGGCGACGACGGCGCCCTTCAGCCGCCGGGTGGCCGACGGCTCGACGAAGGCCATGTCGCAGCAGCCGGCGCCGTGGACCCCCGCGATCGGGCAGATCGACTCGACACGGTCGACCGACGGATCGATCACCTCGACAACATCTGCGTGCCAATAGGATCCGCGATCGCTGACGACGCGGACCCGCACCGTTTCACCGGGCAGCGCGTAGCGCACGAACACGACTCGCCCTTCGTGGCGCGCGACGCAGCTGCCGCCGTTGGCGGCGGGGCCCGTAGTCAGGACGAGCTCGGACACAGCAGACGCATCGCTCACTCCAGGAAGCCCCTGCGCGCGTCGCCGGGAGCGGACTGCGGCTGGAGTGTCTTGAGCCGCTCAGACGAGCTCAACTGCCAGGGCACCGACGTCACCATCACGTTGGGTTCGAACAGCAGTCGGCCCTTGAGTCGCAACGCACTCTGGTTGTGCAGGACCTGCTCCCACCAATGC
Organism: Mycobacterium deserti; assembly: GCF_025345615.1. GTDB lineage: Bacteria > Actinomycetota > Actinomycetes > Mycobacteriales > Mycobacteriaceae > Mycobacterium > Mycobacterium deserti. The sequence continues at coordinate 549,999 of NZ_JAODWD010000003.1, read as the reverse complement.
CCGACGACGTACTCCGGGATGAACACCGTCACGACGGTGCGCGGCGACTCCTTGGTGACGCGCTTGACGTAGTCGAGCACGGGACGGGTGATCTCCCGATAGGGCGAGGCGATCACCTTCAGCGGCACGCTGATGTCGCTGTCCTCCCACTTGTGCACCAGCTCACGCGTTTCCGCGTCGTCGACACTGACGGTGATCGCTTCGAGTGTGTCGGGCCGGGTGGCGCGCGCGTACGCCAGCGCCCGCAGGGTCGGCAGGTGCAACTTGGACACCAGAACCACCGCGAAGTTGCGGCTGGGCAGCACGATGTCGTCGGCTTCGGCCGCCTGCTTCTCGAGTTCGCGTGCGACGGTCTCGTAGTGCCGGTGGATGGCTTTCATCAAAGCGAACAGAGCGGCCATCGCCAGTATGGCGATCCACGCGCCGGACACGAATTTGGTCACCACGACGATGACGAGCACGGTGCCCGTGCACGTGAGCCCGATCCCGTTGATGATCCGCGACCGCATCATCTTTCGCCGCGCGTCGGCGTCGGTCTCGGTGCGCAGCAGTCGCGTCCAGTGCCGGACCATGCCGATCTGACTGAGGGTGAACGACACGAACACTCCGACGATGTACAACTGGATCAGCGCGGTGACCTCGGCGCGGAACGCGACGACGAACGCGACGGCCGCGAACGCCAGAAACAGGATGCCGTTGGAGAAGGCCAACCTGTCGCCGCGGGTGTGCAGCTGGCGCGGAAGGTAACGGTCTTGAGCGAGAATCGATCCGAGGACAGGGAACCCGTTGAACGCGGTATTGGCGGCCAGGATCAGGATCAACGCCGTGACGCCTGCAATGAGGTACAGCGCCACCGGGAAGTCGTGGAACACCGCGTCGGCCAGCTGCGCGATCAGCGTCTTCTGGTGGTAGTCCGGCGGCGCGCCGACCAGTTGCTCATGCGGCCGCTCGGCGATCTGCACACCGGTCTCCTTGGCCAGCAGGATGATCCCCATGAACAGCGTGATCGCTATCGCGCCGAGAAGCGCCAGCGTGGTTGCGGCGTTGCGCGACTTGGGTTTCTGGAACGCAGGCACCCCGTTGCTGATCGCCTCCACACCGGTCAGCGCTGCGCTGCCCGACGAGAACGCCCGCGCGACGAGGAACACCAGCGCGAAGCCGAGGATCTCGCCGTGTTCGGAGTGCATTTCGAAATCGGCCGACTCCGCCCGCAGCGGTGTGTCGAGCACGAAGATCTGAAACAGGCCCCAGCCCAGCATGATGAACATGCCGACCATGAACGCGTACGTGGGAACGGCGAAGGCAGTCCCCGACTCACGGATGCCGCGCAGGTTGATCGATGCGAGCAACAGGATCGCGATGACGGCGAAGAGCACCTTGTGCTGGTTGATGAACGGGACCGCCGAGCCGATGTTGGCCATGGCCGACGACATCGACACCGCGACCGTCAGCACGTAGTCGACCAGCAGCGCGCTGGCCACCGTCAGCCCCGCGGTGCCACCCAGGTTGGTGGTCACCACTTCGTAGTCGCCGCCGCCCGACGGATAGGCATGCACGTTCTGCCGATAGCTGGCGATCACGATGAGCATCACGACCGCAACGGCCAGCCCGATCCACGGCGCCATCGAGTAGGCGGTCAGCCCGGCGACCGAGAGCACCAGGAAGATCTCCTCGGGTGCATAGGCCGTCGACGACAGCGCGTCGGATGCGAACACCGGCAGCGCGATCCGCTTGGGCAGGAGGGTGTGCGACAGCCTGTCGCTTCGAAACGGCCTCCCGAGAAGAAGGCGGCGCGCGACGGTGGAAAGCTTGGACACGAGAGCCAAGGGTAAGCGCAGGAGCGATTGGCTGTAGCGTTCCGAGTGCCCGGGTTGGACCGACAGTTCAAGCTCAAGCCGGAAAGGACCGTCAGTTGCGTGTAGTGGTGATGGGTTGCGGTCGGGTGGGTGCTTCGCTGTCGGACAGTCTGGCGCGCATCGGTCACGATGTCGCCGTCATCGACCGCGACAGCACGGCGTTCCACCGCCTGTCCCCCGAATTCCCCGGCGAACGCGTCCTCGGCATGGGCTTCGACCGCGACGTGTTGCTGCGCGCGGGCATCGAGGAGGCAGGCGCATTTGCGGCAGTCTCCTCCGGCGACAACTCCAACATCATCTCCGCGCGGGTGGCCCGCGAGACCTTCGCGGTGGAGCGCGTGGTGGCGCGCATCTACGACGCCAAGCGCGCCGCGGTCTACGAGCGGCTCGGAATCCCGACCGTCGCGACCGTGCCGTGGACCACCGACCGTCTGCTCAACGTGCTGACGCGCGAGACCGAGACCACCAAATGGCGCGACCCGTCGGGCAACGTCGGCCTGACCGAACTGGCGTTGCACGAGGACTGGGCGGGCCACCGGATCACCGATCTCGAATCCGCCACCGGCGGCCGGGTCGCCTTCGTGATCCGTTTCGGCGCCGGGCATCTCCCCGACCCCAGGACCGTCGTGCAGGCCGGAGATCAGGTCTTCATGGCCGCAATCGCGGGTCACATCGCCGAGGCGCTGGCCATCGCCGCGCTGCCCCCGAGCGAGGACAGCGAGGCGAAATGAAGGTCGCCATCGCAGGAGCCGGTGCGGTCGGCCGGTCCATCGCCCGCGAACTGGTCGACAACCACGACGTCACGCTCCTCGAGCGCAACCCCGACCACATCGATGTCGACGCAATCCCGGCGGCACGGTGGCGCCTCGGCGACGCGTGCGAGCTCAGCCTGCTCGAGTCGGTGGGGCTCGAGGAGTTCGACGTCGTGATCGCGGCCACAGGCGACGACAAGGCCAACGTGGTCGTCAGCCTGCTCGCCAAGACCGAATTCGCCGTGCCGCGGGTGGTGGCCCGCGTCAACGATCCGCGCAACGAATGGCTCTTCGACGAGAACTGGGGCGTCGACGTCGCGGTGTCCACTCCGCGCATGCTCGCCTCCCTCGTCGAGGAAGCCGTCGCCGTGGGTGACCTGGTGCGGCTGATGGAGTTCCGCAAGGGGCAGGCCAACCTCGTCGAGATCACCCTGCCCGACGACACGCCGTGGGGCGGCAAGCCGGTCAAGCGACTCGAACTGCCTCGCGACTGCACGCTCGTGACGATCCTGCGCGGGCCCCGCGTGATCGTGCCCGAGTCCGACGAACCTCTCGAGGGCGGCGACGAACTGCTGTTCGTGGTCATCGCCGACGCCGAGGACGACCTGCGCGACCTGTTGCTCAACGCCAACACCCGTTGAGGCGTGCGGGCGTCAGCCCGTCGCGTACGACGGCGGAGGGGTGGCCCGGTCATGGCAGTTGGCGGCCGATTGCGGCGAGACACGGGTGAAGTCGCACTGCTCGTTACGGATGCCCACCGCGCTGATGAGTCCGGCCACCGCGAACAATCCGGCCGTCACAAGGACGCCCTGCCGGAAGCCCTCGAAATCTGCTACGCCGCCGAGGATCACACCCGCGAAGGCGATCGCGATAAGACCCGAGATGCGGGACACGGCGTTGTTGATCGCCGACCCGACGCCGCTCTGCGCGGGATCGACGGCGGCCAGGATCGCGGCGGTCAGTGGCGAGACGGTGATGGTCAGGCCGAGGCCGAACACCACCAGCCCCGGCAGCATCTGGGTGGCGAAGTCGAACGGCTCGCGCACGGTGGCCATCAGCGCGTAACCGACCGCCGCCACCAGCGGGCCGACCGTCATGAACAAGCGGGGGCCGTGCTTGCCCGCCAGCATGCCGAAATGCCGCGACAGAAGGAACGACAGCACGGGAATCGGCAGTGTCGCCAGACCCGCCTCGGTGGCCGACAGGCCCGCCGTCTCCTGCAGGAACAGCGCGACGATCAGCATCCCCAGCGACACCGCCGCGTAGAAGAACACGGTGGCCAGGTTGCCGACGGCGAAATTGCGGGCGGCGAAGATGTGCAGCGGCATCATCGGATGCGGGGTGCGGCGCTCCCACCACGGGAATGCCAGCAGGCACGCGGCCCCGGCGACAAGGGTTGCCGCCACCGCCGGATGCGAGAAGCCGAGCCGTTGGCCTTCGATCAGTCCGTACACCAGTGCGGTGAGCCCGGCCGCGTTGAACACCGCCCCGACCACGTCGATACGTCCCGAACCGCCCGGCGCGGCAGCGAATTCGTCGGCCGGCAGCCTGGTCGTCAGGTACAGCGTCACGACCAACGGCACGATGTTGACGCCGAAGACCCACCGCCAATTGAGCGCGTCGACCAACAGGCCACCGAGCGGCGGGCCAACCACGAAGGCCGTCCCGGTCCACGCGGTCCACGTACCGATCGCGCGGGCCTGCGCGGCGCCGGAGAAGCGGGCGTTGAGCATCGCCAGCGAGCTGGGCACGAGGAAGGCCGCGCCGACGCCCTGCAGGCAGCGTGCAGCGACCAGCATCCAGCCTTCGGTCGCGACCGCGCACAGAACCGAGGCGACCGCGAAAACCCATAGCCCGACCCGCAGCACGGAGAGCCGGCCGAATTGATCCGAGATCGCCCCAGCGACCAGGATCAGCGCGCCGAGAGTCAGCAGGTAGCCGTCGACCACCCACTGCTGCAGCGCGAGGCCAGCCAGTCCGGGGCGCGCGAATTCGTCGTTGATCGCGGGCAGCGCGAGGTTGACCACCGACCCGTCGAGGAACGCCACAAACGAGGCCAGCACGGCGACCGCGATCAGCGGCCGGTCGGCACCGGTCTCAGTGGGCATCCGGTTGGGCCATGTCTCCGTGTTCGGTTGTGGTACTGGGGGTTTCGTCGCCCTGCGCTCGGGCACGAATGGCGCGTTGCGCGACGCGGATCGCCAGATACGTCACGAGCGCGGCCACCGCGGTGAGGGGCCAGCCCATGGCAATGCGCGCGACCCCCAGCCAGCCCGTCTGGTCTGCGTCGTACAGGTGCTGTTGGACGACGAAGCGCGATGCGAAAACGAGCACCCAGAACAGCGTCGCGATGTCGAATGCGCGCACCGCGCGGCGCACATCACGCCAGTCGCGGTCCGAACCGTTGACCCAGGCCCACGCGTAGCCGACCAACGGACGGCGGATCAGCACCGACAGCGCGAACACCGAGGCCCACAGCAGCGACATCCAGATGCCCCAGAGGAAGTAACCCTTCGACTCCCCCGTCGCATAGGCGATCAACGCGCATATTCCGACGCCGATGAAGCCGGAGATCGCCGGTTGCATGGTCTCGCGGCGGACCAGGCGCCACACCAGGATGGCCGCGGCCACACCGAGCGCCGCGTAGATAGCCGCCGTGAGCCCGAACATCGACGACACCGGCACGAAGGCCGCGACGGGAAGTGACGAATAGATGAGCCCGCTGACGCCGCCCGCCTGCTCGAGGACGGCGTGGGCTTTCGAAGTCTGCTTCCCCGGTTCGGTTCCGGGGTCGCTCACTTTTGGATCTCGTAGTGGGGGTTGTAGATGGCTTTGGTCCCATTCTCGAGCTTGCCGACGCGGCCGTGCACCTTCAGGGTGCGGCCCGATTCGATGCCGGGGATGCGGCGTTGGCCGAGCCAGACGAGCATCACGGAGTCGGTGCCGTCGAACAGTTCGGCCTTCACACCACCCGCGCAGCCCTTGCCGTTACATTCCACACTGCGCAGGGTGCCGACCATGGTCACTTCCTGACCGCGACGGCAATCGATCGCCTTCGAGGCGCCGGTGGAAGCCGCCTCGTCACTGAGCTCCTCGACGTCGAGCTGCTCCGGGTCTTCCGTCAGCCGGCGGGTGAGCCGGCGCAGATACCCTTCGGCCGTGGCCATGGCCTCTCCTGACTTCCGCAGATCCACCATGGATCTACCCAATCCAACGCCACGGTAGACCTGTTGGTTCCGATTTGCCACGCGGGGTGCGACTCGCCACGCCGACCGAATCGCGGGCAGGGCACGATCGTCTGATGCCGGTCAATCTCCGAGGTGTCACGGCGGTTCTGCTGCCCGGCACCGGCTCCGACGACGACTACGTCTTCCGCGCTTTTTCCGGCGCGCTGCACGAACTGGGCGCGTCGCTTGTGACCCCGCCGCCGCAGCCGCACCGCCTTGTCGACGGCTACCGCGCGGCACTCGACCAAGCCGCACGATCCGCGCCGATCGCTGTCGGTGGCGTGTCGATCGGCGCCGCGGTGGCCGTGGAATGGGCGCTGGCCCGTCCGAGCCGCGCGGTGGCCGTGATGGCCGCGTTGCCGGCGTGGACCGGTGCGCCGCAGTCCGCTCCGGCGGCGCTGACGGCGCGCCACTCCGCCGAGGCGCTGCGCCGCGACGGATTGGGCGCGACCACCGCGGCGATGCGGGCGTCGAGCCCGCAGTGGCTCGCCGACGAGTTGACCCGGTCGTGGGCCGGGCAGTGGCCGTCGCTGCCGGAGGCCATGGAGCAGGCCGCCGCTTACGTCGCGCCGAGCCGCGCCGCGTTGGAGCGGCTCGCGGTGCCGATGGGCGTCGCGGCCGCCACCGACGATCCGGTGCACCCGCTCGAGGTGGCGTTGGAGTGGGTGTCGGCCGCGCCCCTGGCCGCGTTGCGCACCGTCACACTCGACGACATGGGTGCCGACCCGGCTGTGCTCGGCGCAGCATGCGTGGCGGCCTTACAGGCGGCGGCTACCCATCAGGGCCCTTGACGCCGAGATCTACCCGCCCGTGATGGTGCGCAATTGCTGCATGGCCGAGCCCTGGGCACTTCGCCGCGCGGCCGGCTCGGGAGGCGCCGGCGCTGCGTCGCCCTGCTGCGCTTGCTGGGCCGCGGCCTGCTCGGCCGCGGCCCGCAGTTGATTCGCCATCGGCTCGGGCAGCTGCACGGGCAGCGGCGTGCGGACCGGCAAGGGGGTGTCGCCGCGACGAACAACGGTGTCGGTCAACGCATCTCGCGCTTCCTGGGCCAACGCGTCGATCTTGTCCTGCGCGCCGTTGACGACGCAGCGGATCATCCACCGGTAGCCGTCGACGCCGATGAAGCGCACCACGCCGGTCTGGCCACCCTGGTCAGGCGCGGCGATGCCGACGACCTCGCGGCCCCACGGACCGTCCTCGATGCTGACCTTCCCGACGTCCTTGCGCAGTGAGTCGGCGAGTTCGGTAGCGACGTCGCGCCACAGGCCGGCGGTCTTGGGCGCGGCGTAGGCGGCGATGGTGAACCGGCCGTTGGGCGTGACGACCCAGACCGCGCTGGGCACCCCCTGCTGCGAGAGCTCGACCTGGACTTGGCCGGCCTCGGGCATCGGGATCAACACCGACCCCAGATCGAGGCGCCCGACCGCCGCGGCCGCCGGATCGTCGAAGTCGTCTTCGTCGAACGGACCGTCGAGGTCGCCGTCGTCCGGGTCGGGCGTCGTCGTGACCTCGTCGCCGATGTCGCCCTTGTCGTCGTTGCGCCGCTTACCGAATGCCATCACAAACTCGCATGTCCGCCGGAGGAACCGTGGCCGCCATCGCCACGGGAAGTGTCAGAAAGGCCCGCTTCGTCAAATGACGTCACCTCGACCAGCTCGGGCAGCTCCACCCGCTGGATCAACAGCTGCGCGATCCGGTCGCCGCGGCTCACGACGATGGGCTCACGAGGATCGAGGTTGATCAGCGAGACCTTGACCTCGCCCCGATAGCCGGCGTCGATGGTGCCCGGACTGTTGACGATCGAAAGGCCCACGCGCGCAGCCAAACCCGAACGCGGGTGCACCAATCCGACCATCCCGTGCGGGACCGCGACCGCAATCCCGGTCGGCACGAGCGCGCGCTCGCCGGGCGCGAGTTCGATGTCGAGCGCGCTGAAGAGGTCGACGCCTGCGTCGCCATCATGGGCGCGGCTGGGCATCGGCAGTTCTCGGTCCAGGCGCACGACGGCCAGAGTGGTGGACACGACGTCAGAGATTACTCTTGGCCGCGTGTCCGACACGCGCGCCACGTCGCAAACCGTGCGTTACCGCGAACGGTTGTGGGTGCCGTGGTGGTGGTGGCTGCCGGGCTTCGGCTTGGCCGCACTCATCGCACTCGAGGTCAATCAGGGCGTGCCGGCGTTGCCGATCTGGCTGCCGTATGCGGTGTTGCTGCCGGTCGCGGCTGTCGCACTGCTGTGGATGGGCAAGACCGAGGTGCGGGTGATGGGCACAACCGACGCCGTCGAACTCTGGGTAGGCGCGGCGCATCTTCCGGTCAGTGTCGTGTCGCGCTCGGCCGAGGTGCCGCGGAGCGCGAAATCCGCCGCGCTGGGCCGCCAGCTCGACCCGGCCGCGTTCGTCGTGCACCGGGCATGGGTCGGCCCGATGGTTCTGCTTGTGCTCGACGATCCCGACGATCCGACTCCGTACTGGCTGGTGAGCTGCCGCCGCCCGGACCGGGTGCTGGCAGCCCTGAAGGACTAGCAGTCTCAGGCGGCGCAGTCCGAGCAGATCATCATGCCGTTCTTCTCGCTGGCCAGACGGCTGCGGTGATGCACCAGGAAGCAACTCGAGCAGGTGAACTCGTCGGCCTGCTTCGGGACGACCCGTACCGACAACTCCTCGCCGGACAGGTCGGCGCCGGGAAGTTCGAAATTCTCCGCGGATTCGGACTCGTCGACGTCCACCACCGCCGACTGCGCCTCGTTGCGGCGCGCCTTCAGTTCCTCGAGCGAATCCTCGGAAACCTCGTCGCTCTCGGTGCGCCGCGGGGCGTCGTAATCGGTAGCCATCGTCTCGTCCCCTCCGTGAAGCCTTGCAGCAGAGCTTTGTACCAGCGTCGAACGCATGCGCCAAATGATTCGTGCCCGTATTGGTACCCGTTCTTCTGTGATTTATGTCACAACACTGATGGTGCCGCTGGAAGCGTGCAGCTACGAGCGCCGTAGAGTGCTCACGTGGTCGCGCAAATCACTGACGGCACCGCCTTCGACAGGCACGGTCGACCGTTCCGCCGGCGCAATTTCCTGCCGGGCATCCTGATGTTCGTCGCCCTAGCCGTCGTCACGCTCCTGGTGTGGACCGTCGCGCTGAACCAAACCGCCGAGGTCCAGGAAGCCGCAGTGTGCAACCCGCCGCCGGCGGCGACCGATCCGAATGCGCCGCCCCCGGCACTGGGCGAGCAGGTGTCCCGCGCCGACATGACCGAGGTCATGCCGGCCAAGCTCGCCGACACGAGGATCCGGGTCTTCAACGCCAGCGGGCAGGGTGGGCAGGCCGCCGAAGTGGCCGGCGCGCTGCGCGACCTCGGGTTCGCCGAGCCGACGGCGGCCAACGACCCCATCTATGTCAACGCCCGACTCGAGTGCCAGGGCCAGATCCGGTTCGGTCCGTCGGGCCGCGCCGCCGCCGCGGCGGTCTGGCTCGTCGCCCCGTGCACCGAGCTCTACCAGGACCAACGCAGCGACGACACGGTCGACTTCGCGATCGGCACGGGGTTCAGCGAACTCAGTCGCGGCGACGACATCGACGCGGTGCTGGCCAGCCTCCGCCCGGATGCGACGCAAGCCGCCGACGGGGCGCTGTTGTCGGAGATTCACACCGCGGCATGCTGACTGTCGTTGCAGCGCCGATGAATCGACCTAGGGCGCGCCGGCGCGCAGCAATGCCTCGTTGAGGGCGTCGGCGATGCCCGGCGCGGCCGCGACCACGAAGCCGGCATCTCCCTCGGCGGGCGGCAGCCGCACCGCCGCTCCGGCCTCGGCGGCGATCAATGCGCCTGCGGCCCAGTCCCAGACGTGGACGCCGTCTTCGTAATACCCGTCGATCTGGCCCGCGGCCACCATGCACAGATCGAGCGCGCACGACCCCATGCGCCGCACGTCGCGCACCTCCGGCAGCAGCGTGGCGAGGATCCCGGCCTGCCGGACCCGCTGCGCGGGATCGTACGAAAAGCCGGTGCCCACCAACGACATCGACAGCTCGGTGGCGCCGGTGGTCCGCAGTGGCGTCGTCACACCCGCCCGCAGCAGATGCGCACCGTGGCCCACCGCGGCCGAGTACACCGCGCCGGCCGCCACGTTGGCGACCGCGCCGGCCACCGACACGCCCTCGCGTTGCACACCCACCGACACCGCGTACATCTCGAGGCCGTAGACGAAGTTGACCGTGCCGTCGATGGGGTCCAGTACCCACGTCAGCCGACCGTCGGCGCTGGCGGGGGTGCCGCCCTCCTCCTCGCCGAAGACGTGCTCGCCCGGGCGCAGTTCGGCCAGGCGCTCGCGCAGCAACCGTTCGGTTTCGGTGTCGACGACCGTGACGGGGTCGGTCGGTGTGCTCTTGGCGCGCACCGCCGACGCGGGGTTGTCGCGGTGCCCGTCGCCGAAGACCTCGGCACGGCGGCGCCGCACGAAGTCCGCGGCCTCGGCGGCGAGTCGCTCGGCAAGCGAGCGCAGCAAGACGGGATCGGTGTCCATGTCGACCACTGCTCTATCGCAGCACACGAGGTATCGAGCCACTAAGGTTGTGCTGCGCGTCGCACTGCCGGGCTGAACTGAAGGAGCGCCGATGTCCGCCACCGAGTCCCCCGCTGCCACGACCGGAGGGGGTCAGCGCCGCGGATTCGGCATCGACGTGGGCGGCAGCGGTGTCAAAGGCGGCATCGTCGACCTGGACACCGGGCAACTGATCGGCGAGCGCTTCAAGCTCGAGACCCCCCAACCGGCCACCCCCGACGCCGTCGCCCAGACCGTCGCCGCGGTGGTCAAGGAGTTCGGGTGGACCGAGAAACTCGGCGTCACCTATCCCGGAGTGGTTGACAACGGGATCGTGCGCACCGCCGCCAACGTCGACAAGCGCTGGCTCGGGGTGAACGTGCGCGACGCGTTCGCCGCGGCGCTGGACGGCCAGCCGGTCACCGTCCTCAACGACGCCGACGCCGCCGGACTGGCCGAGGAGAAGTTCGGCGCAGGCAGGGACAACACCGGGGTCATCGTGCTGCTGACCTTCGGCACCGGCATCGGTTCGGCGGTGATCCACAACGGCGTGCTGCTGCCCAACACGGAGTTCGGCCACATCGAGGTCGGCGGCAAGGAGGCCGAGCATCGCGCGGCGTCGTCGGTCAAGGAACGCAAGGACTGGAGCTACGAGCGCTGGACCCAGGAGGTCACCAAGGTGCTGGTGGCGATCGAGAACGCGATCTGGCCCGACCTGTTCATCGCCGGCGGCGGAATCAGCCGCAAGGCCGACAAGTGGGTTCCGCTGTTGAAGAACCGTGTACCGGTGGTGGCGGCGGCCCTCCAGAACACCGCAGGCATCGTCGGTGCGGCGATGGCCGCCGACGTCGACGTCACAGCTACTGCCAAGTAGCCACGCGCGGAACCCATGGATTTGCCGCTCAGGGCGGCAACAGCACACACTGTCGTTACAATGGTCAACGGCGGCCGCAGCCCGGATAGCGGCGACATCAAAACCGCCGATATCCGACAGCCGACATTTTCTGATGGCGCACGACCATGCCCACCGGATTCCAGCAAGACGAAAGGGTGTACGTGGCAGCGACAAAGGCAAGCCCGGCAACCGACGAGCCGGTGAAGCGCACCGCTACCAAGACCCCCGCGAAGAAGGCCTCGGCGGCCAAGGCCGCTAACGGAGCGGCACCAGCCAAGAAGGCCGCCAAGACTCCCGCGTCAGGTACCGCGGCGAAGAGCCGTTCGGCGGCTAAGCCCGCCAAGACGGCCGCGACCAAGGCCGCTCCCGCCAAGCGCGCACCGAAGACCAAGGCCGCCGCCGCTCCCAAGGGCCGGGCGAAGAAGGCCACGTCGGGCGAGCCGGACACCACCGCGGCCGATCTCGAGACCGACGAGCTGGCAACCGAAGACCTCGAAGCCGAGCCCGGCGATGTCATCGAGGTCGAAGAGGCCGACATCGATCTGGAAGATCTCGAAGTCGACGACGACGCGGCCGTGGACGGCAGCGCCGGGGACACCGCCGAAGCCGAGCCGGCCGCCAAGGTGACGAAGGCGAAGCCCGCCGTCGTCGAGGACGACGACATCCCCGAGCCCAGCGACAAGGACAAGGCCTCCGGTGACTTCGTCTGGGACGAGGAGGAGTCCGAGGCGCTGCGCCAGGCCCGCAAGGACGCCGAGCTCACGGCATCGGCCGACTCTGTGCGTGCTTACCTCAAGCAGATCGGCAAGGTCGCGCTGCTCAATGCCGAGGAAGAGGTCGAGCTCGCCAAGCGCATCGAGGCCGGCCTGTACGCCACCCAGCTCATGGCCGAGCTGGCGGACAAGGGCGAGAAGCTGCCCGCCGCGCAGCGCCGCGACATGATGTGGATCTGCCGTGACGGCGACCGCGCGAAAAACCATCTGCTGGAAGCGAACCTGCGTCTGGTGGTGTCACTGGCCAAGCGCTACACCGGCCGTGGCATGGCGTTCCTCGACCTGATCCAGGAAGGCAACCTGGGTCTGATCCGTGCCGTCGAGAAGTTCGATTACACCAAGGGCTACAAGTTCTCGACCTACGCCACATGGTGGATCCGGCAGGCGATCACCCGCGCGATGGCCGACCAGGCCCGCACCATCCGAATTCCAGTGCACATGGTCGAGGTCATCAACAAGCTCGGCCGCATCCAGCGTGAGCTGCTGCAGGACCTGGGCCGCGAGCCCACGCCAGAAGAGCTGGCCAAAGAGATGGACATCACGCCGGAGAAGGTGCTGGAGATCCAGCAGTACGCGCGTGAGCCGATCTCGCTGGACCAGACGATCGGCGACGAAGGCGACTCGCAGCTCGGCGATTTCATCGAGGATTCCGAGGCCGTGGTGGCCGTCGACGCGGTGAGCTTCACGCTGCTTCAGGATCAGCTGCAGTCGGTGCTGGAGACGTTGTCCGAGCGCGAGGCCGGCGTGGTCCGGCTGCGATTCGGCCTCACTGACGGTCAGCCCCGGACCCTGGACGAGATCGGTCAGGTTTACGGCGTGACGCGTGAGCGCATCCGGCAGATCGAGAGCAAGACGATGTCGAAGTTGCGCCACCCCAGTCGGTCTCAGGTGCTGCGCGACTACCTGGACTAGGCGACCACTCGCGACATTAGTCACGTGTGGTCCGACTGGTGGTCAATCCCGCTGAGCATCGCCGGCGGCGTGCTGGTGATGTGGTTGGTTCTGGTGGTCACGTTGTGGACCACTCGGCCCGATGACAGCGGCCTGCGCGACGCACTGCGGCTGCTGCCGGACATCCTGCGCCTGCTCAAGCGATTGGCCGCCGACCCGAATCTGCCACGGCGCGTTCGGGTTTGGCTGGCGTTGCTGCTCGGCTACCTGGCATTACCGATCGATTTGATACCGGACTTCATCCCGGTACTGGGCTACGCAGACGACGCGATCATCGTCGCGCTGGTGCTGCGCTCCGTCACCCGGACCGTCGGCGCCGACGTGCTCGCTCGGCACTGGCCCGGCACGCCCGATGGGCTGGCGGCGCTGCGGCGACTGTGCCGGTTGCCGGACTAGAGGCGACGCCCGTGGTCCGCGCGGTCAACCGGCTGCGCGCCGGGCTCAGCGAGCGGGTTTCCGTCTCGACCGCGTGGTCGACACCGTCACCCCGGTGTCCATCGTCGAGGCATCCCCGATCTAGCGCTTCTTCTCGCGCACCTTGTACGTCGAGGGCCACGACTCGCGGGTTTCGTCACCCGTCAGCGGTATGCCCTTGCTGCCGATCTTGATGTCGTACGCCTCCTTGCCGGGCCCCACTTCCCGGTTGGCGTGCTCTCGGGCCAGATAGATCAGCTGGTCGATCTCCGCCTCGGCGAACGCGACGAACGACGTCTTGCGGACGATGTCGTCGGCCCCCGCCGCGATTCGGTCCGGCAGCACGCGCGTCGCGAAGGCGGCGCCGGCCAACAGCGCGAACGGGACAACCCAGTAGCAGATGAACGACAGCGGCGTCTTGGTGTCGAGGATCGTCGCGTCGCCGTACACGACGGGCGGGATGGCCGACGACACCGTCATGCCGCCGAACGCTGCCACCCAAATCCAGGTCAGCAAGTTGGTGATCTTGGCAAACAGGTCGCTCTTGACGATGTGTGCCGGCTGGCCCACTTCGGCGAATTCACGGACGAACGGCTTGCCGATCAGCGCGCCGGTGAGGGCGACGAGGAAGATGCCGGCATTGCTCAACGGCTGCATCCATCGCTCCATGAACGACTGATCGAGCACGAACGTGAGCACCGTGAGCACCAAAAATGTTGCCAGGCCACCGGTTTCCAACGTTCGGCCCGGACCTCCGCGAACGCGCCCGAGCGTGAACGCTCCCACGGCGACTGCGAGTGCCACCAACACCGCGACGGTGAAGGGGACATTGCCGACGAGAACCCAATAGACGATCCAAGGCGCGAGGCCTAACAAAATGCCCACGATGTGTAAGTGTAGGGAGTCAGGTCCACACCGCGGGCGTGAACTACTTTGAAGCGATGCCGCAGCGCCGCATGAACATCTCGTCCGAGTCGGCTTTCGAGGCGTCCGTCGGTTACTCGCGCGCCGTGCGCACCGGTCGGTTCGTCGCGGTGGCCGGTACCACCGGGGCGGGCGCGGACATCGCCGCGCAGACGCGGGATGCGTTGCACCGCATCGACGTAGCCCTTCGCGAAGCAGGTGGATCGCTGTCCGACGTGGTGCGAACCCGGATGTTCGTCACCGACATCTCGCTGTGGCGGGAGGTCGGCGCCGTGCACGCCGAATTCTTCGGCGAGATAAAGCCGGTGACGACCATGGTCGAGGTGGCCGCGCTCATCGCTCCCGAGCTGCTCGTCGAGATCGAGGCCGACGCGTACATCGACGACCCAGGCGACCCGATCGACTAGTCCTCCAGCGGAGCGAACCGGCCGTCGGCGCCCGGCCGGTACGGAGTGACGCTTATCACAGAAGTTGTCGGCAACGGACCGTACAAATGTGGGAACACCATGCCATCGGGATCGGCCGGGATACCGGCTTCCCAGCGAATGGGAGAGGACAGACGTTCGTGTTCGATGCGGAGCAGAACCAGATCGGTGCGACCGGCGTAGAGCCGGTTCGCCGGCAGGTGCACCTGCTCGGGCGTCGAGAGGTGTACGAAGCCGGACTCCTGCAGCGAAGCGGGGCGCAGCTCGCCCTCGGCCAGAGCCGATTTCCAGTCGTCAGCGCTGCACATGTGGACCAGCGCGGCCCGCGCAGTGTTCATACCGCCAGCATGCCGGGTGGGCAACTCGACGCATCCGTGAGACACGACACACCGGTGAACCCCTGGGGAACAAGGCCGGAACCCAAAACGTCTGACACAGTGGAGTCACGCGAAGCACAACGGAGGTCGCAATGAACGCAACGCTCACCAGTCCCGCATTGACGAAGGCTGACCGCTGCGATCGTTGCGGCGCGGCGGCCCGTGTGCGCGCGAAGCTGCCTTCGGGCGCCGAGCTGTTGTTCTGCCAGCACCACGCCAACGAGCACGAGGCGAAGCTGGTCGAGCTGGCTGCCGTGATCGAAGTGAGCCCGGTCGACGCCTGACGGCGCGGCCTCGCTGGGCAGCACCACGTTCCGTCAGGAATGCTGGACTGGTCATGACTGACCAGTCCCAGCCGCTGCCACGCAAGCCCTCGCGCCACCACATCCGGCACATCGTCGGGCGGACACTGTCCAAGAGCTGGGACGACTCGATCTTCTCGGAGTCGGCGCAGGCCGCATTCTGGTGCGCGCTGTCGCTGCCGCCGCTGCTGCTGGGCATGCTCGGCAGCCTGGCCTACATCGGGCCACTTTTCGGGCCCGACACATTGCCCGCGATCGAGAGCCAGATCATCCACACGGCTAACAGCTTCTTCTCCCCCAACGTCGTCAGGGAGATCATCGAGCCGACGGTGCGCGATATCGTCAAGGGCGCGCGGGGCGAAGTCGTTTCGGTCGGTTTCGTGATCTCGTTGTGGGCCGGTTCCTCGGCGATCTCGGCGTTCGTCGACTCGATCACCGAAGCGCACGACCAGACCCCGCTGCGCCATCCCGTGCGTCAGCGGTTCTTCGCGCTGGGCCTCTACGTCGTGATGCTGGTCTTCGTGATCGCGACGGCGCCGCTCATCGCGCTCGGTCCCCGCAAGGTCACCCAGTATGTCCCTGACAGTTGGGAACACGTGCTGCGCTTCGGGTATTACCCGGTGCTGTTCATCGGCTTCGTCGCCGCGGTGAACATCCTCTACCGGGTGGCGCTGCCCCGGCCACTGCCGTCGCACCGGCTGCTGATGGGTTCGATACTTGCGGCGTTCGTGTTCTTGCTGACCACGTTCGGGCTGCGGGTCTACCTGGCATCGATTACCGCCACTGGCTACACCTACGGGGCGCTGGCAACGCCGATCGCGTTCCTGTTGTTCGCGTTCTTCCTCGGGTTCGCGATCATGATCGGTGCCGAACTCAACGCGGCCGTCCAAGAGGAGTGGCCCGCACGCGCCACACACGCCAAGCGCTTGCGCTGGTGGCTCGAGGAACGCGCGGACTCGCTCAACGGCGTCACCGCCAAGGCCGCATCGCCCGCGGCCGCACAGGCCGCCGACGAGACTAGCTCTTGAGCTGCTCGAAGATCTTCTTGCAGTCCGGGCAGACGGGCGAGCCCGGCTTGGCCGCTTTCGTCACCGGGAACACCTCGCCGCACAACGCGACGACGTGCGTACCCATGACAGCGCTTTCGGCGATCTTGTCCTTCTTGACGTAGTGGAAGAACTTCGGGCGGTCGCTGTCGGTCCCGTCGTCGACGCGTTCGTCGGTATCAGTGCGTTCGATCGTCTGGGTCTGCATAAACCTATTTTGCCCGTAAGAAATCCGACACGTACAGCAGACGCCTTCTGTGCAACAGTGGAGATATGAAACAAAGCCCTGAGCTGAGTTTCGACGACGATGGCCGGCCGGTTCTCATCACGCGCGCCGCGGTGCCGTACGAGGACCAGCACCGCGAGCGCGTGCGCCGCTACTTGAAGCTGATGTTCTGGCGGATTCCCGCACTGATTCTCGCGGCGGTCGCCTACAGCATCTGGGAGAACGGATTGGTCTCCCTGGCGATCATTTTGGTGTCCGTCCCGCTGCCGTGGATGGCGGTGTTGATCGCCAACGACCGGCCGCCGCGCACCGCCGAAGAGCCTCGGCGATACGACTCCCGACGACGAATCCCGTTGTTCCCCACCGCCGAGCGTCCGGCGCTCGAGCGGCGCGCTCCGGTGTCCCCGCAACCCGAGGCCGACCACCGTGAACGTGATGTTCCCAGCTGAGAAGCTTCTGTCTCTTTTCTAAGGACATTCTCAGGTCGGAGCCGAAAAACCGCTGATCAGAAGGTGTGAACCCGGCGGCGGGTGGGAACTCTTTGACCCACGTGGGCGTTGTAGCTCGTGACAGTTCGACCCGATCAGGAGGCCGTCATGGCAACTGCCACCACCAGCCGCGCCGACAGCGATCTGGACGCCCAAAGTCCGGCTGCTGACCTCGTACGCGTGTATTTGAACGGCATCGGCAAAACGGCGTTGCTGAACGCGGCAGACGAGGTGGAGCTCGCAAAGCGCATCGAGGCAGGGCTTTATGCGCAACATCTGCTCGATACGCGGAAGCGCTTGGGCGAGAACCGCAAACGTGATCTTGCTGCGGTCGTTCGCGACGGCCAGGCGGCGCGGCGCCATCTGCTCGAAGCAAACCTCCGCCTCGTGGTGTCTCTGGCGAAGCGCTACACCGGGCGCGGCATGCCCCTGCTGGACCTGATTCAGGAGGGCAACCTCGGCCTGATCCGTGCGATGGAAAAGTTCGACTACAGCAAGGGATTCAAATTCTCGACCTATGCCACGTGGTGGATCCGCCAGGCGATCACCCGCGGCATGGCCGACCAGAGCCGCACCATCCGGCTGCCCGTCCACTTGGTTGAGCAGGTCAACAAGTTGGCCCGGATCAAGCGCGAGATGCACCAGAACCTCGGCCGCGAAGCCACCGACGAGGAATTGGCCGAGGAGTCGGGCATTCCGGTGGAGAAGATCAACGATCTGCTCGAGCACAGCCGTGACCCGGTGAGCCTCGATATGCCCGTCGGCAGCGACGAGGAGGCTCCGCTCGGCGACTTCATCGAGGACGAGAACGCCATGTCCGCCGAGAACGCAGTCATCTCCGAACTGCTGCACACCGACATCCGGCACGTGCTCGCCACACTCGACGAGCGCGAGCAGCAGGTGATCCGGCTGCGGTTCGGCCTCGACGACGGCCAACCGCGCACGCTCGACCAGATCGGCAAGCTGTTCGGCCTGTCTCGCGAGCGTGTGCGCCAGATCGAGCGCGAGGTGATGGCCAAGCTCCGCAACGGTGAGCGCGCCGACAGGTTGCGCTCGTACGCCAGCTAGACCCAATTCGTCACGATCCCCGCCGGCCCCTCGGCGGGGATCGTGTCATGTTCCACGCGGGTACTGGTGTCGGCGACGTAACAACGCAGTTCAGGCCGTCCGGCCGGTAGACTCGCCCCAGACGGAGGGCTGCCCATGAACGATCTTGTCGATACCACCGAGATGTACCTGCGGACCATCTACGACCTCGAAGAAGAGGGCGTGGTGCCACTGCGGGCGCGCATCGCCGAACGTCTCGACCAGAGTGGTCCCACTGTCAGCCAGACCGTGTCGCGGATGGAACGCGACGGGTTGTTGCACGTCGCGGGTGATCGCCATCTTGAGCTGACGGACAAGGGGCGCATGCTCGCCGTGGCCGTCATGCGCAAGCACCGGCTCGCCGAACGTCTGCTGGTCGACGTGATCGGGCTGCCGTGGGAGGAAGTACACGCCGAGGCGTGCCGCTGGGAGCACGTGATGAGCGAGGACGTCGAGCGCCGGCTGGTGCAGGTTCTCGACAACCCCACCACCTCGCCGTTCGGCAACCCCATTCCCGGTCTGTCCGAACTCGGCCTCATCAGCACCCCGTTGCGCGACCAGATCAACCTCGTCCGTCTCACCGAACTTCCCGCGGGCATGCCCGTCGCCGTCGTCGTGCGCCAGCTCACCGAGCATGTCCAGGGCGACGCCGACCTCATCGGCCGACTCAAGGAAGCCGGCGTCGTACCGAACGCGCGGGTGACCGTCGAAGCCAACGACCACGGCGGCGTGACGATCGTGATCCCCGGCCACGAACAGGTTGAGCTGCCGCACCACATGGCACACGCCGTCAAGGTCGAAAAGGTCTGACCCGCAGGGCCCACGCCGGACGCGGCGGCACGGTTTTCGGCGCGGTCATCCCGCGCGCCTGCCAAAGGCGCGTCTGGCTGGCAACCGCACACCGAGCTGATCGGCCAACCGGTAGCCGGTGACGGCCAGCTCTCGGATCTGTTCGGGCCGCATTCCCGACTGCAACGCCGTGTCGAGCATGCCTGCCATCCGGTGGGTGGCGTCGCAGTGCAATGCCGCATCCAGAGACACACCGGCCAGCGGACCGTCGCCGCGGGCGTACGCCGAGAACGCCAACAGGACCAGCGCCTCGACGCGCGACGGCTCGGGCAGGGTCCGGGAGAGTTCGGCCCACAGCGCCTCGGCCTGCTCGGAGCGCTCCCCGACCGCCAGCGCGTAGAGCGTGTCGCGCACGCGCAGATCGGTCAGCGCGCACGCGAGCCTTGCCAGCACGTCGTCGGTGAGCTGCTCACCGTTGGCGACGTGAGCCGCCGCCGCCATGGCGGCCTCGACATCGCTGCCTGCGTCGGCATCGGACCGGTCGTCGGCCGCAGTGGCGATGATGCGGGCGAGCGCGGCGCTACGGACATGGTCGGAGACAGCGATGACAGCCTGCAGGTCAGCGCGCCTGGCGTAGAGCCTTCGACCGTCGAGCACGGCGGCGGCCGCCAGCGGCGAGGCCGCCGGATCCTCGATGGTGCCTGCGCTGCCGCAGTTGTCCGCGCAGTGCCATCGCCCGCCCGCAGCGACACGGTCGACGACGTGCACAGCCAGCAGTTCGATGCCGTGTTCGGCCAACGCGTCCGCGAGCGTGGCGGCCAGCAGTCGATGCTGCTCCTTGCACATCCGGCAGGTGAACCCGTCCTCGTCGATCACGACCGCGATCGCCGCATCGGGCCCGGCAGCGGCGGCGACCTCGGCGAGATGGCCGACCTCGTCGGCCAAGGCATCGGAAAGATCAACGCGCATAACGCATCCCATCTCGCCGCGGTCGACCGTCACGAGAACGAGGGAATTCTCCGGTACGAAGCCGAGTACGGCAGGCAGGGCGGCGATCAGGACGCCCGGCCGGTTCAGATGGAAGTCGGATGATTGCGATCTGGTCATGGGCTGACCGTCTCGCGGTTAGCCGACTCGCATCGTCACCAACTACTGCTGCACCCGCCCGCCTGGGGATGAATCCGCCATTGGGGACAACTACGGGTCTCGGCACTGCTCCCCCAACGACGGATGAATTCACATCGTCGTGACGCGGGTCGGCATGCGAGATAGACCGAACCGGCGTAGACCTTTCGCTATGGCTTCCATGCTGGAGTACGACCTCGTCGTCATCGGTTCGGGCCCGGGCGGTCAGAAAGCCGCGATAGCGGCTGCGAAGCTCGGCAAGTCGGTCGCCGTCATCGAGCGCGGACGCATGCTCGGCGGTGTTTGCGTGAACACCGGCACGATCCCGTCGAAGACCTTGCGCGAAGCCGTTGTCTACCTGACCGGCATGAGCCAGCGTGAGCTGTACGGCGCAAGCTACCGGGTCAAGGAGAAGATCACGCCGGCCGACCTGCTGGCGCGCACGTCGCACGTGATCGGCAAGGAGCAGGACGTCGTCCGTTCCCAGTTGATGCGCAACCGGATCGACTTGATCCAGGGGCACGGCCGATTCATCGACGCTCACACGGTCCTGGTCGAGGAGCCCACGCGCGGGGAGCGCACCACCGTCAGCGGCGAGTACATCGTGATCGCCACCGGCACCACGCCGGTCCGCCCGACCGGTGTCGAGTTCGACGAGGACCGGGTGCTCGACTCCGACGGCATTCTGGACCTGAAGTCGCTGCCCTCGACGATGGTGGTGGTCGGCGCCGGCGTGATCGGCATCGAGTACGCCTCGATGTTCGCCGCGCTGGGCACCAAGGTCACCGTGGTGGAAAAGCGCGACAACATGCTGGAATTCTGCGATCCCGAGATCGTGGAGGCGCTCAAGTTCCACCTGCGCGACCTGGCGGTGACGTTCCGATTCGGCGAGGAGGTCACCGCCGTCGACGTCGGCTCGGCGGGCACCGTCACCACCCTGGCCAGCGGCAAGCAGATCCCTGCCGAGACGGTGATGTACTCGGCGGGCCGGCAGGGCCAGACCGAACACCTCGACCTGGCCAATGCGGGATTGGAGACCAACTCGCGTGGGCGCATCGACGTCGACAGCAACTTCTGCACCAAGGTCGACCACGTCTACGCCGTCGGCGACGTGATCGGCTTCCCGGCGCTGGCCGCCACCTCGATGGACCAGGGCAGGCTGGCCGCCTACCACGCGTTTGGTGAACCGGCGAAGGGCATGACCGACTTGCAGCCGATCGGCATCTACTCGATTCCCGAGGTGTCCTATGTCGGCGCCACCGAAGTCGAGTTGACCCGCAACGCGATCCCCTACGAGGTCGGAGTCTCGCGCTACCGCGAACTGGCTCGCGGCCAGATCGCCGGCGACTCCTACGGCATGCTCAAGCTGTTGGTCTCCACCGACGACCTCAGGCTGCTGGGCGTGCACATCTTCGGCACCAGCGCCACCGAGATGGTGCACATCGGCCAGGCGGTGATGGGCTGCGGCGGCACGGTCGAGTACCTCGTCGACGCGGTGTTCAACTATCCCACCTTCTCGGAGGCCTACAAGGTCGCCGCGCTCGACGTGATGAACAAGCTGCGGGCGCTCATCCAGTTCCGCGGCTAACTGCAGTCGTCGCCGAAGGCGGTCGGTGCGTCATCACCGGATCCGCCCTCTTCGGCCCGCGCCAGCAGCGCACTGATCGCATCGTCGAATATCGGCGTGTACGAGACGCTTTCGTCGCACCCGCCGCCGTCGAGCCCGCCGACCAGCCCGGTGATGGCAGTGCCGGCGAGCCACGGCGAGCCGGACAAACCGTCGGTCAGACCGTCGCACGGCAGCGCCGGGAACCCGCGCGGTCCGGCGACGGTGGCCGCGGTGCAGCTGATCGGCCCGCCGCCGAAGCCCACCGGGTACCCCGTGACGGCGACGACCGTGCCGGGCGTCGGCGCCCGGCCCAGCGGCAGACCGCCGCCGGCCTCGGTGCGCACGGAGCCGCCGCCATCGCGGCTCACGCGCGCGATCGCAAAGTCCGCGCGCGGGTCCTGGCTGTCCACCCAGCGTTGGTCCACAAACGTGGCCTCGATGCTCCACTCGGGCTGACCGCCTGCCTGACCGCCTGCCTGGCCGTCATAGCCGGGGACGAAGGTGGCGTCTAGATCGCCGGTCAAACAGTGCGCGGCGGTGAGGATGAGGTCGGCGCGCGGCGAGTCCAGCACGGCCCCGCTGCATGTGTGCAAGGGCCCGCCGCCGATGAACAACGCACCGACCGCCGCATGGGGCTGCGCCGGCTGGGCACTGGGACCGCCCGTGGGCGGGGCACCGGGCGGCTCCTGCCCGGCGCCGCATGACGCGACCGCGGCGAACAATCCCGCCGCCACAGCTGTCCTGGCGACCGCCGATACGCGCATGTCGCCGATTTTGCCTGCATGCGCCAAGGTGGTGTGGGGACGGCCACGACGGGAACGCAGCAGGGGATACACGAGTTGTCACGGTGAGGGCGTTTAATGGCTTGGCACCGCAAGAAGGCGAGGTAGTAGATGGCGGACGACGCAGATCACCCAGAGCAGCGCTACACGCCCGAGCAGACCGGGATGTACGAGCTGGAGTTCCCCGCGCCGCAACTGTCCTCCGCCGATGGTCGCGGTCCGGTGTTGATCCACGCGCTGGAGGGGTTCTCGGACGCCGGGCACGCGATCCGCCTGGCCGCCCAGCACCTGAAAAACACCCTTGACACCGAACTGGTCGCGTCGTTCGCGATCGACGAACTGCTGGACTACCGGTCACGGCGCCCGCTGATGACCTTCAAGACCGACCACTTCACCCACTACGAGGAGCCCGAGCTCAACCTGTACGCGCTGCACGACAGCGTCGGGACACCGTTTCTGCTGCTTGCCGGGCTCGAGCCGGACCTGCGCTGGGAACGGTTCATCACCGCGGTGCGCATGCTGGCCGAGCGCCTCGGCGTGCGGCGGGTCATCGGCCTGGGCACCATCCCGATGGCCGTGCCGCACACCCGCCCGATCACGCTGACCGCGCACGCCAGCGACAAGGAGCTGATCGCCGACCACCAGCCCTGGGTGGGCGAGGTGCAGGTGCCCGGCAGCGCGTCGAACCTGCTGGAGTTCCGGATGTCGCAACACGGCCACGAGGTGGTCGGGTACACGGTCCACGTTCCGCACTACCTGGCGCAGACGGACTATCCAGCCGCCGCCGAGGCGCTACTGGCCGAGGTCGCCAAGAGCGGCTCGCTCGAGATCCCGCTGAACCCGCTGTTCGAGGCGGGTGCGGAGGTACTCACCAAGATCAACGAGCAGGTCGAGGCCAGCGCCGAGGTCGCGCAGGTGGTGGCCGCGCTCGAGCGCCAGTACGACGCGTTTGTTTCGGCCCAGGAGAACCGTTCCCTGCTGGCCCATGACGAGGACTTGCCCAGCGGCGACGAGCTCGGCGCTGAGTTCGAACGGTTCTTGGCCCAGCAGACCAAGCACAAGGACCGCTACAACGAAGGCGACGACTCCAAATAGCGCCCGCCCCGGTCGGCGGCTAAGTTGGCGCAATGGCCGCGCGACCGAATCTGCGACCGGTGCGGGAGGTCACGCCCACCCTGCACTTCCGCACCGTCCACGGATACCGGCGTGCGTTCCGGGTGGCCGGCTCCGGGCCCGCGATCTTGCTGATCCACGGCATCGGGGACAACTCCACGACCTGGAGCACGGTGCAGACCAAACTGGCGCAGCGGTTCACCGTCATCGCCCCGGACCTGTTGGGCCACGGCAAGTCCGACAAGCCCCGCGCCGACTACTCGGTGGCGGCCTACGCCAACGGCATGCGGGATCTGCTCAGCGTGCTCGACATCGACCGGGTCACCGTGGTCGGTCACTCGTTGGGCGGTGGGGTGGCCATGCAGTTCGCCTATCAGTTCCCGCAGCTCGTCGATCGGCTGATCCTGGTCGGTGCGGGCGGCGTGACCAAAGACGTCAATGTGGCGCTGCGGTTCGCGTCGCTGCCCGGAGCCAGCGAGGCGCTGGCGCTGTTGCGCCTGCCGCTGGTGCTGCCTGCGCTGCAAATCGCAGGGCGCGCGGCGGGTGCGGCGTTCGGCTCGTCGGGACTGGGCCGCGACCTTCCGGAAATGCTACGGATCCTGGCCGACCTGCCGGAGCCGACGGCGTCATCGGCGTTCGCACGCACGCTGCGCGCGGTGGTCGACTGGCGCGGCCAGGTGGTGACGATGCTGGACCGCTGCTACCTGACCAGTTCGGTTCCGGTGCAATTGATCTGGGGCAGCGGCGATTCTGTCATCCCGGTCAGCCACGCGCGGATGGCGCACTCGGCGATGCCGGGGTCACGCTTGGAGATCTTCGACGGGTCCGGGCACTTTCCCTTCCGCGACGACCCGGACCGTTTCGTCGAGGTCGTCGAGCGCTTCATCGATTCCACCGAACCCGCCGAGTACGACCAGGAATACCTGCGCGGACTGCTGCGCACCGGCATCGAGGAGTCGGCAATCTCCGGGTCGTTCGACACCCGGGTCGCCGTGCTCGACGCGATGGACGCCGACGAACGCAGCGCCACCTGATCGTCGGGTCCGACGAAGTAGCATCGGCCCATGGCCATCGACGTGACGGTGTTGCGTGTCTTCACCGACCCTCAGGGCAACTACGGCAACCCGCTCGGCGTCGTCGATGCGAGCACGGTGGACGCAGGAGACCGCCAGCGTGTCGCCGCGCAATTGGGTTACAGCGAAACGATATTCATCGACATGCCACAGCCGGGCGCCGGCACTGCACACGCACGGATTTTCACTCCGGCAACGGAGTTGCCCTTTGCCGGGCATCCGACCGTCGGCGCGGCCTGGTGGCTGCGCGACCGGGGTACGCCGGTCCACACCCTGCAGGTGCCCGCGGGCATCGTGCAGGTGAGCTATGCCGATGATCTGACATCGGTCTCCGCCCGTTCGGAGTGGGCGCCTGAGTTCGCCATCTACACCCTGGCATCAACCGAAGAGCTGTTCGCCGCGGACCCCGATGATTTTCCCGCCGACGTCAACCACTACCTGTGGACGTGGACCGACAAGGAGCAGGGGGTGGTGCGGTCGCGAATGTTCGCGACCGACCTAGGCGTACCCGAGGACGAGGCCACCGGCGCCGCGGCCGTGCGCATCACCGATTACCTCAGCCGCGACCTGACGATCGTGCAGGGAAAGGGGTCGGTGATTCATACCGAGTGGAGTCCGGAGGGCTGGGTTCGCGTCGCCGGTCGCGTGGCCGACGACGGCATCAGGCACCTCGACTGAGCGAGGTCGTAATCAGCCGGGAGCGGGCTGCGGGGACCGTCGGTGTGCGCGCAGCGCCTCGATCTCGCGCTCGAAGTCTTCGGCGGAGTTGAACCCGCGGTAGACCGACGCGAACCGCAGATACGCCACCTCGTCGAGATCTCGCAGTGGACCGAGAATCGCCAGCCCCACCTCGTGGCTGGGCACTTCGGGCGATCCGGTGGCCCGCACCGCATCCTCCACCTGCTGGGCAAGCAGATTGAGCGCGTCGTCGTCGACCTGCCGGCCCTGACACGAGCGCCGCACCCCCTTGATGACCTTCTCGCGGCTGAACGGCTCGGTGACACCGCTGCGCTTCACGACAGCGAGCACCGCGGTCTCGACAGTGGTGAACCGCCTGCCACACTCGGGGCACGACCTGCGCCGTCGAATCGCCTGACCTTCATCGGTCTCCCGGGAATCGACCACGCGGGAATCTGGATGACGACAGAACGGACAGTGCATCACCGCTCCTTCGCCGCACCAACCAACATCGACTCTGAACGCCTTCGAGCGTACCTGCGCGGTACTTCGTCGGTTCATCGTCGTGCTCATTGGCGCATTCGCGGCGGGCGCGTGGAACACAACCGTTGTGCGACAGACTGTTTCACCGCTCACGGCGGCCGTCAGCCGATCGGCGCGATCAGCGTCTGCCCCGCGTCCAGCGCCGCGGTGTCGAGCTGGTTGAGTTCGCGGATCCGCTCGACGACCTGGCTCACCGGCGCATCCGGCGCCACCCGACGGGCCACATGCTGCAGTGTCTCGCCGGTCTGGACCTGCACCACTGCCAGCTCCCCCGGCACCGTCGCCGACGTGCCGACCACGCCGCCGACCTGTGCCACCAGGCCCAGCCACAACGTGATGCCCGCAGCGACCAGCGCGAGAAGCACCGTGGTGGCCGGCGTGATGGGGCGCCGCCGGTGCGAGGCGCGCGACATCAGCACGCCGGTGCCCCGATACCGCATCGGCGCCCCGCCGGGCCGGCGGACGGGCGGCCTGCGCCGCCCGTCCGCAGGTCGGATGCCCGGCCTGACCATGGGTGACGCCTGAAAGTCCCGAGTGTCGAGAATCGTCATTGTCCTGCCTTCCGGTGCGGTCGTTCGCTCTTGTGTTCGAACAGTACTCGATCACACGTTCGATTTGTAGAACACGTGATCGAACTGTTGCGAAACGCTAGAGCACCCCACCGACAAATTTCGGACAGCGCCGACAGCAGCAGATCGGCCGCGACACGCGTCGAACACATGTTTGATTAATCGTTGTTCGCGGGTTAGATTCGGCGCCATGGACTCCACCAGCGATACCCCGGGCACGGACAGCACGGACGGACGCAGGGCACTCGATACGGGTCTGACCGAGCGTCAACGCACCATCCTCGACGTCATCCGCGCATCCGTCACCACGCGCGGATACCCCCCGAGCATCAGGGAAATCGGCGACGCGGTCGGCCTGACGTCGACATCGTCGGTGGCTCACCAGCTGCGCACGCTGGAGCGCAAGGGCTACCTGCGACGTGATCCCAACCGGCCGCGCGCCGTGGACGTGCGCACCGCCGAGGAGGTCGCGGCCCCGGTGGTGGCCACCGACGTGGCCGGCTCGGACGCGCTACCGGAGCCGACGTTCGTTCCCGTGCTGGGCCGCATCGCCGCGGGTGGTCCGATTCTCGCGGAGGAGGCCGTCGAGGACGTCTTCCCGCTGCCGCGTGAACTCGTGGGCGAGGGATCGCTGTTCCTGCTCAAGGTCGTGGGCGAATCGATGGTCGACGCCGCCATCTGTGATGGCGACTGGGTGGTGGTGCGGCAACAGAACGTCGCCGACAACGGTGACATCGTCGCGGCCATGATCGACGGTGAGGCCACGGTCAAGACCTTCAAACGTACGCGCGGGCAGGTGTGGCTGATGCCACACAACCCGGCGTTCGACCCGATCCCCGGCAACGACGCGGCCGTGCTCGGCAAGGTCGTGACGGTCATCCGCAAGATCTAGCGGATCTACTCGCCGGGCACGAATCCATTCGTGCGGGCGAATTCCTCGCTGGCGAACCAGATTTCGGCGCGGGCCGCGTCATAGAGTGCGCTACCCGGCGCGAAGTACAGGCCTGATCTGGTGTCGGCCTTGATGGGATAGCCCTCGGGCGCCTCGTCGGGATCGTCGAGCGGCAGGCGAAACGCGGTGCGCGGCGTCGGATCCGGTTCGTCGATCTCGATGCGCGCATGCCGCCCGGTGTCGGTTAGCGGATCACGCTCGACAGGAACACGGGTGGGGGTGGTGTCGACGTTGTCGGGGTCCTCGTCCTCGTCCTGCGCGGCGGCAGGCGCTCCGGCAATCGTGTCGCCCGCGCTCGGCGGCGCACCCCACACATCGGGGTCCGCGGTGCCGGTGTCGTCCGGTTGCGACGACAGGGCGCCCAGGCCCTCGCGCGCGTACCGGTCGCCGAACATCGCCGCGGAATAGTCGTCGGAACCAGGTGAGTGCTCCGGCGCACCCATCGGGGCGAACGCGGCCGCCTCGTCGCGTCCGAAACCGACGTCGTCGAAGCGGTCGTCGAAGCGGTCGTCGTCGTCGTGCCGGCGCCGTGTCGCGAACACCACCAGGCCGATCAGTACCAGGATCGGAATGAGGCCCAGCAGCCACCACCAGTTCCACTCGAACCACTTGTCGCCGTTGGGCTCTGCTGCCTTCGGCTGCTCCGGCGACTCCGGGGTCTGGCCGGGCACCTCCAAACCGATCAGCTCGGCCGCAAGATTCGACGGCTCGGTGGTGAAAGTGCCCTTCGACCGGTCCCACGACACCACCCCGCCGCTGAACCGCTGCGTGACGACCTCGCCGTTTTCAGACTCGTCGGCCATCGGCGCGCCCAGCGTTCCCCTGGCGGCGTCCAACTTCTGCCACGCGGCGTTCATCGCGCCGCGCACGATCACCGCACCGTAATCGGGTGTCCAGAAGATGACCGGTTTGTCCTCGGCCGCGAAGGTGGTCACCTTGCTCGACGTCGTGAGACCGCCGTCCTGTTCACCGGTGGTCGGGAACCCGAGATCGCCCTGGGGCCCGCCGACGCTCTCGTACTTCGCCAACACCAAACCGGTGACGACGTGCGCGCCGGTGGCCGGCGTGTAGAAGATCTTGCCGCGAGCGAAGTCCTGTCCAAGGCCGTCGGAACCGATCTTGTACGGCTCACCCTTGGCGGCGCCCAGCGGCCCCAGCGTTCCCCCCGCGGCACGACGGGCCGCGTTGATCGCCGATGTCGGGTCGTCGGGCACTGCCAGGCCTGCCAACTCCCCCGCGAGGTTGGGCGGCACCGTGGTGAAGGTCTTGTCGACGCTGTTGTAGGTCACCTCGCCGCCGGTGAACTTCTGCGTGACCACATCACCGCGGTAGGCCTCGTCCTCGGCAGGCACCCCCAGCGGGCCCGAGGATCCGCCGAGCTTGTCCCAGGCGGCGTTGATCGCACCCCGAACCACGCGGGCGCCCGTCGCGGGCGTCCAGAAGATCACGGGCTTGTCGGTGGCTGAAAACGTCGTGTTGAGGCTCTCCGGCGCCCGTCCGGGGCCCTCGTCGATGGTCGGAAAGCCGAGGTCGCTGTCGGCCGGGCCGCCCAGCGATTCGTACTTCTCGAGGATGGCTCCTCTCATGACACGCGCGCCGGTGGCCGGGGTGAAGAAGATCTTGCCGCCGGCGAAGTTCGCGCCGAAGCCGTCGCCGACCCGGTAGACGTCGCCGTTCCTCGGGCCCAGCGGACCGCCGTCGCCGCCATTGGCGGTCCACGCCGCCGTGATGGCGTCTCCTGCCTCGCTTTCCGGCGTCGCCACCGCAGCCGGGGCGAGTAGCACCGCGCACGCGAGAAACCCGACGGTTATGCAGCCGAGCACGGCGCTGGCCCGTTGCCTGCTCATTCACCCTCCCGGCGGTCGGCGCAAAGACACGTCGACGCTAGCGCGTCACCCATCGCACCGTTGCGTGACGTCGATGTTCGAGCGTGTCGCCCGCGCCGGCGCCGAGTTGATCAGACGCCCATGCTGCGGCCGATGATCTCCTTCATGATCTCGGTCGTACCGCCGTAGATGGTCTGCACGCGAGAGTCCAGGTATGCCCGGGCCACCGGATACTCGCGCATGTAGCCGTACCCGCCGTGCAACTGCAGGCACCGGTCGATCAGGTACACCTGCTTCTCGGTCGAGTACCACTTCGCCATCGCCGCCTGCTCGACGGTCAGTTTCTCCTCGAGATGGAGTTTGAGGAACTCGTCGACCATCACGCGCACCACCGTGGCTTCCGTCGCCAACTCGGCGAGCAGGAACCGACTGTTCTGCTGGCTGCCGATCGGTCGGCCGAAAGCCTTGCGCTCCTTTGCATATTGCAGGGTCGACTCGAGGACGGCCTCCATCGCGGTCGCGGCCATCACCGCGATGCTGATGCGCTCCTGTGGCAGGTTCTGCATGAGGTAGACGAAGCCCATGCCTTCCTCGCCGAGCAGATTCTCGGCGGGCACCTTGACGTCGGTGAACGACAACTCCGCGGTGTCCTGGGCCTCCATCCCGATCTTGTCGAGCTTGCGGCCGCGTTCGAAGCCCTCCATGTCGCGTTCGACCACCAGCAGGGAGAAGCCCATCGCACCCTTGTCGGGATCGGTGCAGGCGACGACGATCACCAGGTCCGCGTTGATCCCGTTGGTGATGAACGTCTTGGCCCCATTGAGCACGTAGTGATCGCCGTCTTTGACTGCCCGGGTCTTGATGTTCTGCAGATCGCTGCCGGTGCCGGGTTCGGTCATGGCGATCGCGGTGATGATCTCGCCGGTGCAGAACTGGGGCAGCCAGCGTTGTTTCTGCTCCTCGGTGGCCAACCGCAGCAGATACGGCGCGACGACGTCGTTGTGCAGCGTGAAGCCGATGCCGCTGTAGCGCCCCGCGGTCGTCTCCTCGGTGATGATCGTGTTGTAGCGAAAGTCGGGATTGCCGCCGCCGCCGTACTCCTCTGGCACCGCCATCCCCAGAAAGCCCTGCTTGCCGGCCTCCAACCAGACGCCGCGGTCGACGATCTTGTCCTGCTCCCACTGCTCGTGGTGCGGCGCGACGTGACGGGAGAGGAACGCCCGGTAGGACTCGCGGAACAGATCGTGCTCAGCCTCGAACAGGGTGCGGTCGTAGTGGACGACGCCGCCCATGGCGTTACCTCCGGTACTGGGTGTTGGATTCGGCCAAGATATACCAACCGGATGGTTGGTCGCCCGGTGGACCCCACTGTCCGTCGTCGGCCGAACTTAGACTCGCGCCCATGTCCGACGCCCCAACCAGCCTGACGCACTGGGGCGCCTTCACCGCCGATGTCGACTCGGGCGACATCGCCGCCGTGCGGCCCATCGACGGCGACGCCGATCCGTCACCACTGCTGGGCAATCTGCCCGGTTCGATCCGGCACCGGTCGCGGATCGCGGCACCGGTCGTGCGGCGCGGATGGCTGCGCGACGGGCCAGGTCCGACGACGCGGCGTGGCGCCGACGAATTCGTCGCCGTGTCATGGGACGAGCTCACCGAGCTGCTCGCAGGCGAACTCCGGCGCGTTGTCGACACGCACGGAAACGAGGCCATCTTCGGCGGCTCCTACGGGTGGGCCAGCGCCGGTCGGTTCCACCACGCGCAGAGTCAGATTCATCGCTTCTTGAACCTGCTCGGCGGCTATACGTTCTCCCGACACTCCTACAGCCTTGGCGCAACCGGAGTGATCATGCCGCGGATCGTCGGGACCCACGACGACCTGTTCAAACGGTCCACCGCATGGGAGGTCATCGTCGAGCACACCGATCTGCTGGTGTGTTTCGGCGGTATGGCGTTGAAGAACACGGCGATCAACCACGGCGCCACGACAACGCATCCCGCGCGAGATGCGTTGCGCCGCTTCCGCGAACGTGGCGGGCGGATCGTCTCGTTCTCTCCGCTGCGCGACGACGTACACGGTGAGTGCGAGTGGCATGCACCGGTGCCTGGCACCGACGTGGCGATCATGCTCGCCCTTGCACACGTGCTGGCCACCGAGTCGCTGGCGGACCGGGATTTCCTCAACACCTACTGCACCGGCTACGACCGTTTCGAGCGCTACCTTCTCGGCCTCGACGACGGCCTGCCGAAATCACCCCATTGGGCCGCGGAGTTCTGCGGCGTGCCCGCCGACGACCTCATCGCACTGGCTAGGCGAATGGCCGCGGGGCGGACGATCGTCACTGTGAGCTGGTCGCTGCAGCGGGTCCGGTTCGGCGAGCAGGCACCGTGGATGGGGCTGACCCTTGCCGCCATGCTGGGCCAAATCGGCCTTCCCGGAGGGGGTTTCGGCCACGGATACGGTTCGATGAACGAGCCGGGCCTGCCGCCGCTGCGATTCGGCCTGCCGCGGCTGCCACAGGGTGTGAACCCGGTGCGGACGTTCATCCCGGTGGCCGCCGTCAGCGACATGCTGCTTCACCCCGGGGAGCAGTTCGACTACAACGGGCGACGGCTGACCTACCCCGACATCAAGCTCGTCTACTGGGCCGGCGGCAACCCGTTTCACCATCACCAGGACATTCCGCGGCTGCGCCGGGCGCTCGGACGCGTCGACACACTCGTGGTGCACGAGCCGTACTGGACCGCCATGGCCAAGCACGCCGACATCGTGGTGCCCTCGACCACCTCCTTCGAGCGCGACGACTTCTCCGGCTCGCGAAACGATCCCGTGTTGATGGCGATGCCCAAACTGGCCGAGCCGTACGCCCAGTCACGCGACGACTACACGACCTTCGCCGCGCTAGCGGACCGCCTCGGCTTCGGCGAGCAGTTCACCGAGGGCCGCACCGCGCGGCAATGGTTGGCGCATCTGTATGAAAAATGGTCGGCGGGGCTGGATTTCGCGGTGCCGACGTTCGAGGAGTTCTGGCGACGCGGCCGGCTGCGGCTGCCGACCGAAGACGGCCTGACACTGCTGGCCGACTTCCGCGCAGACCCGATCGAGCACCGGTTGGCGACTCCGAGCGGGCGCATCGAGATCTTCTCGGCCGCTATCGCCGGCTTCGGCTACCCGGATTGCGCGGGCCATCCGAAGTGGTATGCGCCCGACGAATGGCTCGGGGGTGCGCGTGCGGTGCGCTATCCGCTGCATCTGCTCGCAAATCAGCCCGCGTCGCGACTGCACAGTCAGCTCGACGGCGGTGCAGTCAGTCAGGCCTCCAAGGTGCGGGGTCGCGAACCCATTCGTATGCATCCGGCCGACGCCGCCGCACGCGGACTCGTCGATGGCGACATCGTGCGCGTGTTCAACGACCGCGGTGCCTGCCTGGCGGGCGTAGTGATCGACGACCGCTTGCGCCGCTACGTGGTGCAGCTGGCGACCGGCGCCTGGTTCGACCCCGCCGATCCGGCGGACCCGGACGCGATGTGTGTGCACGGCAATCCGAATGTGCTCACCGCCGACGTCGGCACGTCGTCGCTGGCGCACGGCAGTACTGGCGCACACGCGCTGGTGCAGATCGAAAAGTTCACCGGCGTGTTGCCACCCGTGCGGGCACACGAGCCTCCGGTGATCGTCGGCAGCTGATCGGCCAGGCCGCGCGTCCGTGATCGCGTTTCGTTTAGTGGATGAGGATTGCGGGAAACTCCTGGTCACCAGTAACCGACAGGGAGGAACCTGCAATGTCGTCGAACAACAGCGGCCCCGAGGAAGCAGTCAAGGGGGTCGTCGAAGGCGTCAAGGGCAAGGTCAAGGAAGTCGCCGGCGCGGTGGCCGGACGCGACGACCTGTATCGCGAGGGCCAGGCCCAGCAGGACAAGGCCGAAGCGCAGCGCAATGCGGCGCAGAAGGAAGCCGAGGCCGAGAGCGCTCGCGCCGCAGCCAACACGGCCGAAAAGCGGCAAGCGGCAGAGCAGCAGTAGAGCTGCCAGGCGAAGGGCGCGGAGACGGCCTAATCGGCCTCGGACAGGTAGATCACACCGTCTCGGATCTCGACGGGATACGTCGTCAGCTTCAGTCTCCGACCCAACGCCTCAACGGCCGACGAATAGGGCTTGAAGCCGAACACCCGGCCCTTAGGGCCTTCCCGCATGGTGCCGTCGGTGACGTCGTAACGGGCACGGTGCCACGGACATTCGAGGCAGCCCGACTCGGTGACCCGGCCGCGGCCGAGTTTGGCGAACTGGTGCCGACAGATATTGCCGGTGGCGAAGGCCGCGCCGGCGGGAGTCATCCCCACCGCCAGCACGCCGTAGTCGTCGGTCTTGACCTCGACCACACCGCGCTCGCCCAACTCGTCGACGCGCACCAGCCGTCGGCCGCGGGCTTCGACCGGGCGATCGTGGGTGACCGGAGGCAGGATGCCTCGGGTGGGGGCGCTGCGCCCGTGCGGGTCCCTGGTCCAGGACACGCGGTCAGCCCAGTACCCGTTGCAGGACGCCCTTCGACACCTCTTCGGGGCGGTACTGCTCGCTTGCATAGGCGCCGATCAACACGATCGCTCCGGTGAGAGCGGGCACCGCCCACTGCAGCGCCTTGAGTTGTTTCTGGGCCGACGCGACATCGGGAGGAGTGGCGATGGACGGTGTGGTGCCGTCCGACGCGGGCACCGCTTCGTGCTCGGAGACCCGCCGGCCGAGCATCCGGCTGTAGCCGGTCGCGCCCAGAGCCGCGACGGTCAGCGCGGTCTTTATCCCCGCCATCGTCGGAACGCCCTGCTGCACCTTGGCGCGACCCAGGTCGTGCTTCACCAGACCGACCGCGCCCGCGAGGTGGGCACCGATCGCCGCGGCGTTTACCGGCGTCCACCGGTCCCAACCCTCGTTCGCCACCGCGCCGACGCGTGAGTCGGCACCGGCCTGCGACGCGGCCGGATTCAGGGCGACCGCATTCGCCAGGGTTCCGCCGAACCATGCGGCCAGTCCCACGTCGTGCAGTTGATGAAAGATCGTGCTCTTGGCCATGGCAACTCCTACGCCTCATACCTTGTTTGTGGTCGGGCGGTGCCTACCCTGCGTCATCGCCCCCAAACCCGGCGCGCGGCGAATGTCGGCGTCTCTTCGCATTAAGGACAGCGCGGCCCTCGTCGCGCCCACGAGCGAAAGCGGCGTCGGGCTCTAGAAGGTGGCGAACTGTTGCAGACTCGCGGCCAACGCAACCGGCACCCGCGCCTTGATCCTGGTGCCGTCGGCGGTGTGCTCGGTCGCGTCGATCCGGCCGTCGGCGTGCACTCTGTTGACGAGGTCGCCCCGGTCATACGGAATCGTGACGTCGACCGTGGTGTCGGTCGGGGCGATTGACTCGGCCATCCGCTGCTGCAGCCGGTCCAGCCCCTCACCCGTGTGCGCCGAGACGAACACCGCGTCGGGCAGCGCCCGCCGTAACTGGGCCATCGCCAGATCCCCCGCGGCGTCGATCTTGTTGACCACCAACAGCTCCGGAACTTGATGGCCGTCGTGCCCTGGTTTGGATGTCGCCGCCGGAGCGGCTCCGGTAATCACCTCGTTGACCACCTGCCGCACGGCGTTGACCTGAGCCAGCGGGTTCGCATCGGACCCGTCGACGACGTGTACCAGCAGATCCGCCCCGACCACCTCTTCCAAGGTCGATCGGAACGCCTCCACCAACTGGGTGGGCAGGTGGCGCACGAACCCGACGGTGTCGGTGAGCACGAACGGGCGCCCGTCGGCGAATTCGCCTCGCCGCGTTGTGGGTTCGAGGGTGGCGAACAAAGCGTTCTCGACCAGCACCCCGGCGCCGGTCAGTGCGTTGAGCAGGCTGGACTTGCCCGCGTTGGTGTAGCCGACGATCGCGATCGACGGGACCTCGCTACGGCGCCTGCCGCTGCGCTGCGTGTCGCGGATCTTCTTCATGTCCTTGATGTCGCGGCGCAGCTTGGACATTCGCTCGCGGATGCGCCGCCGATCGGTCTCGATCTTCGTCTCACCGGGACCGCGGGTTCCTACGCCGCCGCCGGCGCCACCGGCGCGACCACCGGCCTGGCGCGACATCGATTCACCCCAGCCACGCAACCGCGGCAGCATGTACTCCATCTGCGCCAGCGTGACTTGGGCCTTGCCCTCTCGGCTGGTGGCGTGCTGGGCAAAGATGTCGAGGATCAGCGCGGTGCGGTCGATGACCTTGACCTTCACGGCCTTTTCCAGCGCGGTGAGCTGTGCCGGGCTCAGTTCGCCGTCGCAGATCACGGTGTCGGCGCCGGTGGCCAAGACCACCTCGCGTAGTTCGGCCGCCTTGCCCGAGCCGATGTAGGTCGCGGGATCGGGCTTGTCGCGGCGCTGAATCAACCCATCGAGCACTTCCGAGCCTGCCGTCTCGGCGAGTGCCGCCAATTCGGCGAGGCTGGCGTCGGCATCGGCCGCACTGCCTTCGGTCCACACGCCGACCAGCACGACACGTTCCAGTCGCAGCTGCCGGTACTCGACCTCGGAGACGTCGGCGAGTTCGGTCGACAGACCGGCTACGCGGCGTAGCGCCGTGCGGTCGTCGAGCGCGAGTTCACCTGCGCTCGGGGTGTGGGGGTGCGGAGCGTCGGAATACGTCATAGGCGAATAGAGATTCGCACGTAAATCACTTTTCATGCACCCCAATTAACGTTGCGCAGCATCCCACCATTCCTCTGACAAGTCGCCGTGTGCCACCAGAACCGATGGACCTCGCAGGAAGCTGGTCGCGTCGGTGACCGTGACGGCGACCTCGCCGCCTGGAATGCACACCTGCATCGTCCCCGTCGTCGCACCCTCGAAGGCCAGGGCCGCCACCGCCGCGGCGACCGTCCCGGTTCCACACGACCGCGTCTCGCCGACGCCTCGTTCGTGTACCCGCATGAACACCGAACCCTTCACCGGCGCCGTGAGGACTTCGACGTTGACCCCATCGGGGAACTGCGCATTGTCGAACGATACCGGCGCGGCGACGTCGAGCGCGCCGAGTTCGGAGTCGGTCATGCTCGGGTCCACGCAGGCCAGATGCGGGTTGCCGACGTCGATCGCGAGCCCCGCGAACGACCGCCCGCCGACGATCGCCTCGCCGGTACCAAGCTGGTTGGCCTTGCCCATCTCGACGGTGACGTAGGCCGAGGTCGCGTCCCACTGGTGCAGCACCACCGGCCGCGGCCCGGCCAGTGAGCCGATGACGAACTGGTCGCGACTCTCCAGGCCGCTGGCCCGCAGGTAGTGGGCGAACACCCGCACGCCGTTGCCGCACATCTCGGCGATCGACCCGTCGGCGTTGCGGTAGTCCATGTACCAGTCGTCGTCAGCGACGCCCTCCGGGATCCTGTCGAAGACGCCCAGCCGGTGCGCGCCCGCGGCGGTGATCACCCGCAAAACCCCGTCGGCGCCCAGGCCGCGGTGGCGGTCGCACAGCGCCGATACGGCGGCAGGCGTCAACGCCAGCTGGCCCTGCGGGTCGGGCAGCAGCACGAAATCGTTCTGCGTGCCGTGGCCTTTGGCGAACTTCACCTGCTCAGGATACGTGCCGCCAGATCCGCAGTGTCTGCTCGACGAGTCCATCGTCGCCGCCGTCCAGCCAGGTGATGCGGTGATCGCGGCGGAACCACGACCGCTGCCTCCGCACGTATCGGCGGGTGCCGTAGTAGGTCGGCTCGCTCGCCGCCGCGCCGTCGCCGCCGCCGTCGAGGTCGGCGATCACCTGCGCATAGCCGAGCGCGCGCGATGCGGTGACGCCCTCGCGCAGGCCGCGGCCCAGCAACGAGCACACTTCCCGCACCAGTCCCTCGGCGAACATGGTGTCGGTGCGCACTCTCAACCGTTCGTCGAGAAGCTCTCGCTCCCAATCCAATCCGATGATCGCGGTATCCCAGCGAGGGGCACCGATCGCCGGGAATGACGCCGCGAAGGGGCGGCCGGTCAATTCGATGACCTCCAGTGCCCGCACGATGCGACGTCCGTCGGTCGGCAGAATCGACGCCGCGGCCTCGGAGTCCACCCGCGCAAGCTCGGCGTGCAACGCAGAGACCCCCTCGGCGGCGAGCCGCTGTTCCCATCTCGCCCGCACCGCCGGATCGGTCGCCGGGAAGGTCCATTCGTCCAGCAAGGATTGGATGTACATCATCGAGCCGCCGACCACGACCGGGACCGCCCCGCGCGCGGCGATCGCCTCGACGTCGCGAGCGGCGGCCTGCTGGTAGCGCGCGACGCTCGCGGTCTCGGTCACGTCGAGCACGTCGAGCTGATGGTGTGGGACGCCGCGGCGCTCCTCGACCGTCAGCTTGGCGGTGCCGATGTCCATGCCGCGGTAGAGCTGCATGGCGTCGGCGTTGACGATCTCGCCGCCGACGTCTTCGGCCACCGCGAGCGCCAGCGCCGACTTGCCTGTGCCGGTCGGGCCGATGATCGCGATCGGCCTCACCGTGTCGATACCCCGGTCGCTTCGCTACTGCCCACCGGAAGCCAGACGCCCACGAAGTAGCCCACGCCGTACGGAGCGCCGCGGTACAGCTCTTCGGCCGACCGAGGTTCGCCGACGCCTGCCAGCACCTGGTACGCCGCGCGTCCGACGATGGCCTCCGGGAGGTGCGTCAGGGCGGTGATGTCGCCCGCCGCCAGCGCGTCGTCCAGCGCCGCCTGGACCGGAATCGATGCCGGGTCATAACCGCCGGGCGCGGGTGGTGTCAGCGTGTTCGCGCCGTCGGCGACGATCAGCAGGCCGACCGCTTCGGGGGCCGCGTCGAGCTCGGCGCGCAACTGTCTGCCGCTCGCCAGCGCCGCGTCGACGTCGTAGTCGGCTGCGTACACCCGCACTTCGGCTCGCGCCTGCGGCGCGCTCTGGCAGCGCAACCATCCGGCGATCAGCGCGCACAGCGGCATCGGCGATGGTGAGCCGGAAGCGGTCGGCGACAACGTGACTCGGATATCGACGCCGTAGCCGGCGAAGGTGCCGGTCCGGTCGTCGCGAACGTGGGTCTGGGCGGGTCCGACCCCGACCGCCACCCAGCGCGCGGGCAGAGCGGCCGCCGCCGCGACCGCTGCCTCGCGCAGATCGGCCACTTCTGCTGCAACGCCGCGGGCCAGTTCGGCGATCATGACCGGTGTCGACGGGACGATCGCGATGGCGCTCAGCACGTCACCACGCTAGTGCTGCGTAAGGGGCTGATCCGTGGCGGCCGCCTCGCCGCGGGCCAGCGCCGCGGTCGCGACCACCATGACCGCCACCGCGACGGCCAGGGTCAGCCAGCCGGCTTCACCGGGCCGCAACGTCTCCCCGAGCACGACAACGCCGAGCGCCGACGCGACGACCGGCTCGGCAACCGTCATCGTGGGCAGCGACGCGGTGATGGTGCCTGCCCGAAACGACGACTGCTGCCAAGCTGTGCCCGCCACTCCGACCGCCGCCCACGCGTACAGCTCGGGGGTGCGCAGCAGCGCCAGGGCCCCGTCGTCGAGCTGGTCGACGACGCCCTTGGTCAGCACCGCGAACACACCCCATAGCGCGCCGGACACCACGGCCAGCAGCACGGCGCTGGCAGGGCCCTTCCAGATGCCGGCTCCGATGACGCACAACACCAGTGCGGGCCCCAGCACGAGAAGAACCTCGGTCCACACTTCGAGCGAGGCGCGGGAGTGGCCTGCCGTCGGATTGCCCACCGTGACGATGACGACGACGGCGGCGGCCAGCAACGCCGCCCACGTCCACTGCCACCGCGTCACCGGGCGGTGTGACACTCGCGCGTTGATCGGCAAGGCAAACAGCAGCGAGGTGACCAGCACCGCCTGCACGAGCAGCACCGAACCCAGGCCGAGCGCGGCGGCCTGGAACGCGAAGCCGCCCGCCGCCACCACGCTGCCCAGCCACCACCGACGGTTGCGCAGCAGTTGCTTGAACAGCGCCAAGTGGCCGACGGACTCGTCGGTGACGTCTTGGGCCTGGCGCTGGTGGATGACGTCGCCGATCGCGATGAACACAGCGGCCGCAAGGGCGAACAGGACAGCGGCATCCGCCCGCTCGTCGAGGCCGATCATCGTTGTCCTTTCGTCGTCGTCGACACGAGCGTAGGCAAATGCATGGCGAAAGCCGTGCGCACTGGGGGCGGCGACCTGTTTGAATAGCGGTCGAGCTAGTAGGCGCCGCGTCGCGCGGCAGGTGCGCGGAACTCCCGCGCGGAGGTACGAGGAACGGATATGACGAGCAGCGAGCCCGGGACCGCATCCGAGAACGACGCAACCCCGAAACCGTCCCCGATGCCCAGACCGGGCCCACGCCCCGGCCCGGCGCGTCCCGTCCCCCGCCCCGGCCGGCCGGCGCCCGCCGCTGCGGTACCTCCGTCGAGCGATCCCCACCAATTCGGCCGCGTCGACCCCGACGGAACCGTGTGGCTGGTCACCGGCTCGGGCGAGCGAATCATCGGCTCATGGCAGGCGGGAGACGCCGAGGCGGCGTTCACCCACTTCGGCAGGCGCTTCGATGACCTGCACACCGAGGTCGCGCTGATGGAGAGCCGCCTGGAGTCCGGCACCGGCGACGCCCGCAAGATCCGGTCGGCCGCCGCGGCGCTGGCCGAGACCCTGCCGACCGCGCACGTGCTTGGCGACGTCGACGCGATCGCGGCGCGCCTGGCGACCATCATCGAGCACGCCGACCAAACCGCTGCGGCGGACAAGGCCAAGCGCGAAGAGCAGCGCGCCGCCCAGACCGCACGCAAGGAAGCCCTGGCCGCGGAGGCCGAGGAGCTGGCCGCCACCGCCACGCAGTGGAAGGCCGCAGGCGACCGGCTGCGCGACATCCTCGAGGAATGGCGGACCATCAGCGGGCTGGACCGCAAGACCGACGACGCGCTCTGGAAGCGCTATTCCGCGGCCCGAGAGACGTTCAATCGCAGGCGCGGTGCGCATTTCGCCGAGCTGGACCGCGAGCGGGCGGGAGCCCGCCAGGCCAAGGAGGCGCTGTGCGAACGCGCCGAGGAGCTCTCCGGGTCGACGGACTGGGGTCCGACCAGCGCAGCGTTCCGCGACCTGCTTACCCAGTGGAAGGCCGCAGGCCGAGCGGCCAAGGACGTCGACGATGCGTTGTGGCGGCGATTCAAGGCAGCCCAGGACACCTTCTTCGCGGCGCGCAACGCGATCACCGCTGAGCGCGATGCCGAATTCCGGGCCAACGCCGAAGCCAAAGAGAAGCTGTTGCTACAGGCCGAGCAGCTGGACACCTCCGATCTGGAGGCCGCACGCGCGGCGCTACGCGCAATCGGTGACAAATGGGACGCGATCGGCAAGGTGCCCCGCGAGAAGGGCCCCGAGTTGGAACGGCGTCTGCGCGCCGTGGAGAAGAAGATTCGCGACGCACCGACTCGCGGAGTCGACCCGGAGGCGCAGGCCCGCGCCGACCAGTTCCGCGTTCGCGCCGAACAATACGAGAAGCAGGCCGAGAAGGCCGAGGCGGCCGGCCGAACCAAGGACGCCGAGCAGGCGCGCGCGAACGCCGAGCAGTGGCGGCAGTGGGCCGACGCGGCGGCCGAGGCACTGGGCAAGCGCCGCTAGCGCGGAGCCGGCTCCATCTCGGCCTGAACTAGTCCGCGGATGGGCCGCTGTCGCCGTCGAGGTCGTCGAGCAGGCCCTTGCGCTGCCGTTCGGCGGCTTGCCTGCGGCGTTCCTCTTCCGCAGCGAGATGCACGGCGGTGCGCGCCCACACCGCCCTGGCCCAGCTGTAGGTCACGACGATCACCGCTGCCCACGCGACGATCAGCCCGAAGCCCGGACCCGGATACGGTTCGGGCGCGGTCTGTCGTGACCAGACGGCCAGCAAGCCGAGCAGGCTGGCCACCATCGAGCCGGCCAGCGCGACCCACGCCAGTGCCCACCGGCGCGTGAGCAGCGCCAGCATCGAAAAGCCGACACCGAAAACCAATGCCAGCCAGGTAAATACCCGCGACGGCAACGACACACCGTCGCGCACGGCCGCTTCGCTGCCGATCAGTACATCCAAACCCTTGGCGCCGCCGGTGTGCGGGAGCACGAACGACAGCAGCAGCACGAACACCGCGATCGCGATGACCAAAGCCCGGACGCCCGGGTCGATCTCGCGCGCGACCCGGCGTTCGGCGGCCTCGATGTCGCCCTTGAAGTCTTCAAAGTCCCCTGCGGTCACCGCGCACATCCGGACGACATCGGTTGTGGGGCGGGAACGCCGACGCCGGGCATGCCGAGCCCCACTCCGGTGCGCGGACGCAGTCCCGCGGCGTGGGCATCACCGGCACGGGTGCGGCGGTGGGTATGCGGCGCGTCGTCGGCGATCAGGTGATGCGGTGCGGCATGCGTGACCGTCGCGGTGACGACATCGCCGGGCCGGACGTCGCGACCGGCAGGGTTGAAATGGACCAGACGGCCGTCGCGGGCCCGTCCGGACATGCGCGCGGTGCTGGCGTCCTTGCGGCCCTCCCCGGTGGCGACCAGCAACTCGACGACCCGGCCGACCTGCGCAGCATTTTCTTCCAGCGAGATTCGCTCCTGCAACTCGATGAGTCGGCGGTACCGCTCGGCCACAACGTCTTTGGGCACCTGGTGGTCGAGCTCGGCGGCCGGTGTGCCCGGCCGCTTGGAGTACTGGAAGGTGAACGCGCTCGCGAAGCGGGCCCGCTCGACCACGTCGAGCGTGGCCGCAAAGTCGTCCTCCGTCTCGCCGGGGAAACCGACGATCAGGTCGGTGGTGATCGCAGCGTGCGGGATGGCTGCGCGCACGCGGTCGATGATTCCGAGGTAACGATCAGCGCGGTAGGACCGCCGCATCGCGCGCAGAATCCGGTCCGAGCCCGACTGCAGC
Organism: Mycobacterium deserti; assembly: GCF_025345615.1. Lineage (GTDB taxonomy): Bacteria > Actinomycetota > Actinomycetes > Mycobacteriales > Mycobacteriaceae > Mycobacterium > Mycobacterium deserti. The sequence continues at coordinate 507,769 of NZ_JAODWD010000003.1, read as the reverse complement.
GGCATGTGCAGCGTCGGGCAGATGTTCGGGGTTTCGGCCATCGCGTCGATCACGTCGTCGGTGAATTCCGCAGGGTGCGGCGAGGTGAAACGAACACGTTCGAGCCCGTCGATGTCGCCGCACGCTCGCAGCAGTTTCGCGAACGCGCCCCGATCGCGGGGCTGATCCGGGTCGGCGAACGACACGCCGTATGCGTTGACGTTCTGGCCCAGCAGCGTCACTTCGAGCACGCCCTGCTCGACGAGCGAGGTGACTTCGGCGATCACGTCGTCCGGCCTGCGGTCGACCTCTTTGCCACGCAGCGCGGGCACGATGCAGAACGTGCAGGTGTTGTTGCATCCCACCGAAACCGATACCCAAGCGGCATAGGCGGATTCGCGAGCGGCCGGCAGCGCCGACGGGAATTCCTGCAGAGCTTCGGCGATTTCGACCTGTGCGGCCTTGTTATGGCGCGCGCGCTCGAGCAGCGCAGGCAGTGATCCGATGTTGTGGGTGCCGAACACGACGTCGACCCAGGGGGCCTTGCGCAGCACCGCGTCGCGGTCCTTCTGTGCCAGACAGCCGCCGACGGCGATCTGCATGTCAGGATCCGATTGCTTGCGGGGGGCCAGGTGGCTGATGTTGCCGTACAGCTTGTTGTCGGCGTTCTCGCGCACCGCGCAGGTGTTGAACACCACGACGTCGGCGTCGGACCCCTCGGCGGCCTTGCGGTATCCGGCGGCTTCCAGCAACCCTGCGAGCCGCTCGGAGTCGTGCACATTCATCTGGCAGCCATAGGTGCGGACCTGATAGGTGCGCTGCTGCTGGCGAACGGCGCCGGTCGCCGCCGAGCGCTCGCGCGTGGGGGCACCTCCCGCCCGGAGGGCAGAGGGAGAGTCGGTTGCCCCCGCCTCTCGCGTCACCATGGAAGTCACGCGCCCCATGGTACGGAGGGTCCGGCAGGGCGACCTGAGCGGATTCACGAGTTCCGGGCACGGTGGGCATTCCCTGGGTAAGGTCTGCACCCATGGAACCCACCGGGTCGGACGTGAAAGAGGTCGATCCGACTCCGTCAGCCGTGCCGATGATCTCGATGCAGGCGGTCAACAAGCACTTCGGCAGCCTGCATGTGCTCAAGGACATCGACCTGGAGGTCGATCGCGGACAGGTGATCGTCGTCCTCGGGCCATCGGGGTCGGGTAAGTCCACACTGTGTCGCACGATCAATCGGCTGGAACCCATCGATTCCGGAACCATCGCGATCGACGGTGAGATCCTGCCGTCGGAAGGTAAGAAACTCGCGCAGCTGCGCTCCGACGTCGGCATGGTGTTCCAGTCGTTCAATCTGTTCGCGCACAAGACGATTCTCCAGAACGTCACCCTGGCGCCGATGAAAGTGCGTAAGAAGTCGAAGGCCGAGGCACGCGAGAAGGCGATGGAGCTGTTGGAGCGGGTCGGCATCGCCAATCAGGCCGACAAGTACCCTGCGCAACTCTCGGGCGGGCAGCAGCAGCGCGTGGCCATCGCGCGGTCTCTCGCGATGAACCCGAAGGTCATGCTGTTCGACGAGCCGACCAGCGCGCTGGACCCCGAGATGATCAATGAAGTGCTCAACGTGATGACGTCGCTGGCCGCCGACGGCATGACGATGCTCGTTGTGACGCACGAGATGGGCTTCGCCCGGGGCGCGGCGAACCGCGTCGTGTTCATGGACGGCGGCGCGATCGTCGAGTCGGCCGAGCCCTCGCAATTCTTCACGAATCCACAAACCGATCGCGCCAAGGACTTTCTCGGCAAGATCCTTCACCACTGATCGAAAGGAACAGGCCATGTTGTCGTTCTCAAGGCGCGTCGTAGGTGCCGTCGCTCTCGCCGTCGCGTTGCCGTTGGCGGCGACCGCGTGTGGTGGCGGCGGTGACGGTGGCGGTGGGGACACCATCGTAATCGGGACGAAGTTCGATCAGCCCGGGCTGGGCTTGAAGAACCCGGACGGCACGATGAGCGGATTCGACGTCGATGTCGCGAAGTACGTCGCGCAGCAACTCGGGTACGGCGAGGACAAGATCGAGTGGAAAGAAGCGCCGTCCGGCCAGCGCGAGACGCTGATACAGAACGATCAGGTCAAGTTCATCGCCGCGACCTACTCGATCACCGACGCCCGTAAGGAGAAGGTCGCCTTCGCCGGGCCGTACCTGGTCACCGGCCAGAGCCTCTTGGTGCGCGAGAACAACACCGACATCACCGGCGAGGCCTCCCTGCAGAACAACAAGAAGCTGTGCTCGGTCACCGGTTCGACTCCGGCGCAGCGCATCAAGGACAAATTCTCCGGTGTGCAATTGCAGCAATACGACACCTACTCGGCGTGCATCGAGGCGCTGAAGAACGGGGCCGTCGACGCGGTCACCACCGACGAGGTCATCCTCGCGGGTTACGCCGCACAGACACCGGGCGCGTTCAAGCTCGTCGGCGGAACCTTCTCCGAAGAGAACTACGGCATCGGTCTGAAGAAGGACGACACCGAACTGCAGACGAAAATCAACGATGCCATCGTGAAGATGGAGAAGGACGGGGCGTGGAAAGCAGCCTGGGACAAGAACCTCGGGCCTGCCGGCATCCAGGCTCCCGCGCCGCCGCAGATCGACCAGACCTGAGCGGGTCAACGCCGACGTGGAGATTTTCAGCGAGTATCGCGGCCAGATCTTCGGGGCGTTCTGGACCACGATCCAGCTGACGGTCTACTCGGGAATCGGCGCGTTGATCCTCGGCACGGCGCTGGGCGCGATGCGCCTGGCGCCGGTGCCGATGCTCAATTGGATCGGCACGACGTACGTCAACGTGGTGCGCAACACCCCGCTGACACTGATCATTCTGTTCTGTTCGTTCGGGTTGTCGCAGACCCTCGGCATCACCCTTGTCGATCCAAAGTCGGCGACGTCGATCGAGGACAGCAACTTCCGGCTCGCGGTGCTGGGCTTAGCCGTCTACACCGCCGCATTCGTGTGTGAGACCGTCCGCTCGGGTGTCAACACCGTGCCGCTGGGGCAGGCCGAGGCGGCGCGGTCGCTGGGTCTGACGTTCAGCCAGAATCTCCGGATCATTCTGCTGCCGCAGGCTTTTCGATCCGTGATCATTCCACTCGGGTCGGTGCTCATCGCGTTGACGAAGAACACCACGATCGCCTCGGCCATCGGCGTCGCCGAGGCGGCGCTGCTGATGAAGGAGATGACCGAGAACACCGCGGCGATTCTGACCGTCGGAACGATCTTCGCCCTCGGCTTCGTCGTCCTGACGCTGCCCACCGGATTGTTCTTCGGGTGGCTGGGTAAGCGGTGGGCGGTGGCCAGGTGAGCTCGGCATCGGTTCTCTTCGACGCACCCGGACCGCGGGCGCGGGCCCGAAACTGGATCTTCAACATCGTCACCGCGCTCGTTGTCCTGCTTGCGATCTGGGTGGTGTATTCCAAGCTGTCGGCCAAAGGTCAGCTCGACGCGGCCAAGTGGGAACCATTCCTGACGTCGAACCTGTGGACCACCTATGTGCTTCCTGGCGTTCAGGGCACGCTGACCGCCGCGGCGGTGTCGATCACGCTGGCGCTGGTGCTGGGCTTCGTGCTCGGCGTCGGCCGGATGTCCACCCACCCCGCGATCAGTTGGCCGTGCTCGGTGTTCGTCGAGTTCTTCCGTGCCGTCCCGGTGCTGATCATGATGCTCTTCGCGTATTCGCTGTACGCGTTGTACGACGTCTTCCCCTCCAAGCACCTCGCGCTTGCGGGCGTCATCACGGGTCTGACGCTGTACAACGGTGCGGTCATCGCCGAGATCGTCCGGGCCGGGGTCAACGCGCTGCCCCGCGGACAATCGGAGGCCGCCTCCGCGCTCGGCATGCAATGGGGCCAGACGATGCGGGCGATCCTGCTGCCGCAGGCCATCACGTCGATGCTGCCGGTGCTGATATCGCAACTGGTGGTGGTGCTCAAGGACTCGGCGATCGGCTACATCATCACGTTCCTCGAGATGGTGCGTCAAGGCGTGCAATTGGGCGCCGCATACGGCAACCTCCTGCCGGCGTTGATCGTCATCGCCATCCTGATGATCAGCGTCAACTTCGCCCTGTCGTGGTTCGCCACCCGGATGGAGCGACGGATGCGGCGGTCGCGCCGCGGGCCTGCCCCGCTGGAGACCCAGGCGGTCGAACAGGAAGGCGCACCCGGCGCGAAGGCGGTCTGAGTCGGCGCGTCAGTGCGCGCTGCGCAACCGGTCCAGCGTTTCGGCTGCGCCGCCGTCGAGGTCGCGATGCCCAACGTTGACCGCGATACCGGGCTTCACGCCGGCCAGCGCGGGCAGCAGATGGTTCATCACCTGTTCCGCGGTGGCGGGCATCCTGCGCCCTCGGGCGGTGACTTTGGTCCACCGCTCCCCGTCGCGGAAGTAGTGCTCTTCACCCGAGTCGAACCGCAGGGTCACCAGATAGCAGTCGTTGGTCAGCCGCATGGCTTCACAGTGGCACACCTGTCGGCATGCGTGTGCACCGCTCGTCAGACTCTCCGGCGCTCGCGTTCGTTGGCCAGCGCGACTTTGACGACATCGAATGCCATGGTGTCGCCGTAGCCCCGGCGGGCGAGCATGCCGACCAGCCGACGCGTCAGCTTCGCGTCGTCGTCGGTGAGCCGTTCCCGGCGGAGGCGGTGGGCAACGAGTTCCTCGGCCCGTTGCCGTTCGGCGCCGGCGTCGATATCGGCCAATGCGGCCGCGATCACGTCGTTGTCGACGCCCTTGGTGCGCAGCTCGGCGGCCAACGCGCGCTTGCCTTTTCCGGCCGTGCGCCGTCGCGACTGCACCCACTGTTCGGCGAAGCCGGCGTCGTCGACCAACCCGACCTGGGTCAGTCGGTCGAGTACACGCTCACTGAGGTCGTCGGGATATCCCCGCTTGGCGAGCTGACCTTCGAGCTCGGCGCGGGTGCGGGCCCTCGCGGTGAGCAGGCGCAGACACAGATTGTGCGCCTGCTCCTCGCGGGGAACCTCAGAAGTCGACTGGGGCGGGCAGGACTTCGTCATCGGTCACCACGGCGCCAATACCGAGCTTTTCCTTGATCTTTTTCTCGATCTCGTTGGCCACGTCGATATTCTCGAGCAGGAAGTTGCGCGCATTCTCCTTGCCCTGGCCCAGTTGCTCACCCTCGTAGGTGAACCAGGAACCGGACTTCCGAATGAAACCGTGCTCAACCCCCATGTCGATGAGCGAACCCTCACGGCTGATGCCCTTGCCGTAAAGGATGTCGAACTCGGCCTGCTTGAACGGCGGCGAGACCTTGTTCTTGACGACCTTGCAGCGGGTGCGGTTGCCCACCGCGTCGGTGCCGTCTTTCAAGGTCTCGATTCGCCTGACGTCCAACCGAACCGAGGCGTAGAACTTCAACGCCTTTCCGCCCGTTGTTGTTTCGGGCGAGCCGAACATGACGCCGATCTTCTCGCGGAGCTGATTGATGAAGATCGCGGTGGTGCCCGAATTGCTCAATGCACCGGTCATTTTCCGCAGCGCCTGGCTCATCAGCCGGGCCTGCAGACCGACGTGACTGTCACCCATCTCGCCTTCGATCTCAGCGCGCGGCACCAGCGCGGCCACCGAGTCGATGACCAGGATGTCCAGCGCGCCGGACCGGATCAGCATGTCGGCGATCTCCAGCGCCTGCTCGCCGGTGTCGGGCTGGCTCACCAGCAGCGAGTCGGTGTCCACACCCAGATTCTTGGCGTACTCCGGGTCCAGCGCGTGCTCGGCGTCGATGAACGCGGCGATGCCGCCTGCGGCCTGGGCGTTGGCGACCGCGTGCAGTGCCACGGTGGTCTTACCCGAGGATTCCGGGCCGTAGATCTCGACAACCCGGCCACGCGGCAACCCGCCGATCCCGAGCGCCACGTCCAGGGCGATCGATCCGGTCGGGATGACGGAGATCGGCTGGCGCACCTCGTCACCGAGGCGCATCACCGAGCCTTTGCCGTGGTTCTTCTCGATCTGGGCCATCGCCAGTTCGAGGGCCTTTTCGCGGTCAGGGGCCTGCGGCGCCATGGGGTTCTCCGTCCTCGTGGGTGTTCGGTGATCGGTTTCGATCAGTTGGCCGTGACGCTAGAGGCAGCCACCGACAAGTCGCCTTGACCAGCATCTAGCCGTCGAACAATGCCCAGAGTAGCGAACGTGTGTTCGATGGCAAGGAGGCGCGCCGAGCGCGTGTCACTGCGCCGTGGGGCGCCAGAGCTGATCGGTCGTGGCCGCGCCGGCGGGCAGTTCCACCAGCTCGATCGGAGTCGAATCGGGATCGTAGACGAACAGCATGCGCACCCCGCCGATGTCGACGGGTGGCTTGCACACGACCCCGTCGAACGCCTGGAGCTGCGCGTAGGCGGCGTCGGCGTCCTCGACACGCAGCGACATATTCGTGTAGCCGATGTGCGGGCCCGGCGCATACTGCGAAACCTCGCCGAGCGACAGCAGCTCGACCATCGTGCCGCCGATCAGGCCGCCGACCATCCGGCCGCGCTCCCCCTCGCGGCCGGTCACCGCCGCCAGACTGGGCCCTTCCAATGCCACGTCGAACACGACGTCCATGCCGAGCACGTCACGGTAGAACTGCAGCGACGTGTCGATGTCCGAGACACCGATGCAGACATGGGAGAAATTCTCGATACGGATCGGTGCGTGCTCGCTCATGGACTCTCCTCACGGTGGAGTGCCGGTGGAAGGCGCTCCCTGACCGGGGAGTGTTCCTCATCCGGGGCCCCGCATGGGCCCGATTGAAGCGCGGCATTCTGTGACTGCTCACCCGGGCAAGTCACGGCGGCCTATGGTGGGATCTATCCCGGCCGAAACGGGGTCCCATGCACGAAATGGCGATAACCCAGAGTGTTGTCGACGCGGTGTGCGAGCACGCCGAGGGACGTCGAGTGCACTGCGTCAGGCTGGAGGTCGGCGCGCTCTGCGCGGTGGTGCCCGACTCGATGCAGTTCTGCTTCGAACTCGCGACGGCGGGCACCGTCGCCGAGGGCGCGCGTCTGGATGTCGACGTCCGCCCCGGCGCGGCTCGCTGCCGCACCTGCGGGGAGAACTTCTTGCTACCCGACCTGATCTTGTTGTGCCCCTGCGGCAGTGCGGATGTCGAGGTGGTGGCGGGCCGGGACCTGAAGATCCTCTCGATGGAAGTGAGCTGACGTGTGCGCAACCTGCGGCTGCGGCGACGACGGGGCGACCGTCACAGCGATGAACGCTCGTGCGACGAGCCGACCGGACGTGTCGGGCCATGCCCATCCGCACGACCACCATCACGACCAGGATCACCATCACGGCCACGATCATGACCATGACCACGACCACGTTCACACCGAGACGATCACCCTCGAGCAGAAGGTGCTCGCAAAGAACGATCTGCTCGCCGAGCGAAACCGCGAGTGGCTGGCCGAACGCCACATCCTGGCGTTCAACCTCACGAGTTCTCCTGGCGCGGGCAAGACAACCCTGCTCGAACGCACCATTCGCGATGTCAGCCGCGACCGACCGGTGGCCGTCATCGAGGGCGATCAAGAGACATTGCTCGACGCCGACCGCATCACCGCCGCCGGCGCGCGGGCTGTGCAAGTCAACACCGGCGCCGGCTGTCATCTCGACGCCGCCATGGTGCACCGTGCGCTGCAGGCGCTCGAGCCCGAACCCGATTCCATCCTGTTCATCGAGAACGTCGGCAATCTCGTCTGCCCGGCGTTGTTCGACCTCGGTGAGCACAGCAAAGTCGTGATCATCTCGGTGACCGAGGGCGACGACAAGCCATTGAAGTACCCGCACATGTTCGCCGCGGCAGGCGTGGTGATCGTGAACAAAATCGACCTACTGCCCTATGTCGCTTTCGATCTTGAAAAATGTTGCGCGCATGTGCGATCGATGAATCGGGGCGCAGAGATCTTGCCGATGTCGGCGACGACGGGTGACGGTAGCGCCGGTTGGTACGACTGGATCGACACTCAGGCAAACTCTGCTTTGTCGCTACGACCCGTTGACAAGACATAGTCCCGGGAGTAAACCGAGAATCAGCGCTGAAGATTCGGCGTCGCGTCACCCGTGACGCTGGGAACCGCAGCCCGGCTCCCGGTCGTGAGGGCCCCAGCCCGGCCCCCAGAAAGCTGTGACACATGCCAAGTGAGGCAGCAGTCAAAGCAGAGGAGGCATTGATCCACGTTCTGTGGATCAACGCCGGATTGAGTTGTGACGGTGATTCGGTGGCGTTGACTGCTGCCACCCAACCCAGCATCGAGGAGATCGCCCTAGGCGCGCTTCCCGGCTTGCCCAAGATCGCCGTCCATTGGCCCCTGATCGATTTCGAGTGCGGACCGAACGGGGGCGCCGACGACTTTCTCGAGTGGTTCTTCAAAGCCGACAGAGGCGAGTTGGAACCATTTGTCCTGGTGGTCGAGGGGTCGATTCCGAACGAGAAGCTCAAGGACGAGGGGTACTGGTGCGGATTCGGTAACGACCCCGCCACCGGCCAACCGATGACCACGAGCGAATGGCTGGACCGGTTGGCACCCAAGGCCACCGCCATCGTCGCGGTAGGAACCTGCGCGACCTACGGCGGCATCCATGCGATGGCAGGCAATCCGACCGGCGCCATGGGTGTCCCGGACTATCTGGGCTGGGACTGGAAGAGCAAAGCCGGCATTCCGATCGTTTGCGTGCCAGGGTGTCCGATTCAGCCGGACAACCTGTCCGAGACCTTGACGTACTTGCTCTACATGGCCACCGATCAAGCTCCGATGATCCCCCTCGACGATGCATTGCGGCCACAGTGGCTGTTCGGCGCCACCGTGCACGAAGGCTGCGACCGGGCCGGCTACTACGAGCAGGGTGATTTCGCCACTGAGTACGGGTCGCCCAAATGCATTGTGAAGCTGGGCTGTTGGGGTCCAGTCGTCAAGTGCAACGTGCCGAAACGCGGGTGGATAAACGGCGTTGGTGGTTGCCCCAACGTCGGCGGCATCTGCATCGGCTGCACCATGCCCGGCTTCCCGGACAAGTTCATGCCGTTCATGGACGAACCGCCGGGCGGCAAAGTGTCGACGGCGGCTTCAGGTCTGTACGGCTCGGTGATCAAGAACCTGCGCAAGGTCACCGGCCGCACTGTCGATAAAGAACCCAAGTGGCGCCATCCTGGCGCCAAACTCACAACCGGAGCGACTCGCACCTGGTAGTTGCGTTCCCTACCCGGGCGGTCGACACCCGCCCGTTCGCCGTCAGACAGCGTGCGGCGCTTTTCTTAAAACGAAAGCGACATTTCGATGGCTACGATCATTCCCCAACCGTCACACGTGAAGCGAGACCCCGGCCAACTCGTCGAGATGGCGTGGGATCCCATCACCCGTATCGTCGGCAGCCTCGGCATCTACACCAAGATCGACTTCGAGAACCGTGAAGTGGTCGAGTGCCACAGCACCTCGTCGATCTTCCGCGGCTACTCGATCTTCATGAAGGGCAAGGATCCTCGCGACGCGCACTTCATCACCAGCCGCATCTGCGGAATCTGCGGCGACAACCACGCCACGTGTTCGTGCTATGCGCAGAACATGGCCTACGGCGTGAAACCGCCGCACCTCGGCGAGTGGCTCATCAACCTGGGTGAGGCTGCGGAATACATGTTCGACCACAACATCTTCCAGGAGAACCTGGTCGGCGTGGACTACTGCGAGAAGATGGTGGCCGAGACCAACCCGAGCGTGCTGGCCAAGGCCGAGAACACCCAGGCGCCACGCGCCGATATGCACGGGCACCGCACGATCGCCGACATCATGCGCTCGCTCAATCCCTTCACAGGTGAGTTCTACCGTGAGGCGCTGCAAGTCAGCCGCTGGACCCGAGAGATGTTCTGCCTCATGGAAGGTCGACACGTTCATCCCTCGACGCTGTATCCCGGCGGCATCGGCACCACGGCAACCGTGCAGTTGATGACCGATTACATGACTCGGCTGATGCGCTACGTGGAGTTCATGAAGAAGGTCGTGCCGATGCACGACGACCTCTTCGACTTCTTCTACGAGGCCCTGCCCGGTTACGACCAGGTGGGTCTGCGACGCACACTGCTGGGCTGCTGGGGCTCGTTCCAGGATCCGGAGTTGTGCAACTTCGAATACAAGGACATGGAGAAGTGGGGCAACGCCATGTTCGTCACGCCGGGGGTGGTGATCGACGGCAAGTTGCACACGCATTCACTGGTGGACATCAACCTCGGCATTCGGATCCTGTTGGGGCACTCGTACTATGACGACTGGGAAGACCAGGAGATGTTCGTCAAGAACGATCCGCTGGGCAATCCCGTGGACCGTCGGCACCCGTGGAACCAGCACACCAATCCTCAGCCACAGAAGCGCGACTTCGACAACAACTACAGCTGGGTGATGTCGCCGCGCTGGTTCGATGGCAAGGATCATCTGGCGCTCGACACAGGTGGCGGCCCGTTGGCACGGCTGTGGTCCACGGCGCTGGCAGGTCTGGTCGACATCGGCTATGTGAAGGCGACCGGCCAGAGTGTGCAGATCAACCTGCCCAAGACCGCGCTCAAGGGACCGGTCGAATTCGAATGGAAGATACCGCAATACGGAAGCAACACGCTTGAGCGCAACCGCGCAAGGACGTACTTCCAGGCCTATGCCGCCGCCTGTGCTCTGCACTTCGCCGAGAAGGCCTTGCTGGAGATCCGTGCCGGCCGTACCAAAACCTGGGAGAAGTTCGAGGTGCCCGACGAGGGCATCGGCTGCGGGTTCACCGAGGCGGTCCGCGGCGTGCTGAGTCACCACATGGTGATCCGGGACGGCAAGATCGCCAACTACCACCCGTATCCGCCGACACCGTGGAACGCCAACCCGCGGGACAGCTACGGCACGCCGGGTCCGTATGAGGACGCGGTGCAGGGCCAGCCCATCTTCGAGGAGAACGACCGGGAACACTTCAAGGGCATCGACGTCATGCGCACGATACGAAGCTTCGACCCGTGCCTGCCGTGCGGCGTGCACATGTATCTGGGCGAGGGGAAGACGCTGGACCTCCTGCACTCCCCCACCCAATCCGTCACCGGGGATTAGGGTATGGCCTCGCAACCACTGCCAGGCCCGCACGAGATCGAGGACGAGGCGCGGTGGCGCACGGCGGGTGATCGGATACAAACCCTGCTCGACGCCTCCGCGGTGGGCGGCGCCGCAGCCTACGAGCGGGCGGTCCAACTGGTCGGCGAGGTGACCGATCTCTACGGCGCGGGCCTGGAGCGGATGCTGCGCATCGCTTTGAGCGTCGACCCGCTGCTGGCCGAACGCTTCGCCGATGACGCTCTGGTCGCCAGTCTGCTGCTCGTGCACGGGTTGCATCCGCACGACGTCACCAAGCGGATCGAGGACGCGCTGGACAGTGTCCGGCCCTACCTGGGCTCCCACGGCGGTGACGTGACGCTGCTCGGAGTTGTCGACGACCCCGACGGCCTCAGCGTCCGGTTGCAGTTCGCGGGCAGCTGCAAGAGTTGCCCGTCCTCTGCGGTCACCCTGGAGCTCACGGTCGAAGACGCGGTCCGGGCGGCAGCGCCAGAAATCGCCACGATAAAAGTTGTCGCCGCCGACGCGACCCCGGAAGCCTATGTGATTCCAGCGGATTCGTTGCTGAATCGCGTTCACCAAAGCACTCGCGGCCCGGTGGACTGGCATGCCTTTCCTGAGCTGGCCGAGCTCGCGCCGGGGGATGTCGGTGGATTCCGCGTGGCGGGCACCATGGTCCTGGCGTGCCGAGTCGGAGACGAGTTGTACGCGTATCACGATCGGTGCGGCAGGTGCCGGGAGTCGCTCGCAGGCGCCGCCCTGCATCGGCGAATGGGCTCGCCCACCGGCGCCGCGGTTCTGCGGTGCCCGAGGTGTCGTGCGCACTTCGATGTCGTCCACGCCGGGGCATGCGTCGACGACAACGCGGACCCACTGACCCGTCTCGATCCGATACCCCTGCTCGACCGCGACGGGGTCCTGTCCCTCGCGATCACGGCCCAGCGCACTGTGGCGGGCATGTCATGACCGGCGCGTTCGACGTGTTGGCACGGATCCGGGCCGATCGCGGCGCTGTCGCACCGGCGGGTGAGCGCTGCGAGATGTGCTCTGAACAGATCGCCGACGAGCACCAGCACGTGGTGAACGTCGAAGGCCGCCAGCTGATGTGCGTGTGCCGCGGCTGCTACCTGCTCTTCACCGATACCAACGCCGACTTGCACTTTCGTGCCGTGCCGGACCGCTACCTTTCCTTTCCGGACTTCGCGCTCGGCCGCCGGGAGTGGCAGCTGCTGCAGATCCCGGTCGGGCTGGCGTTCTTCTTCCGCAACTCGGCGATGGGCCGCACCGTGGCTTTTTATCCCGGCCCTGCGGGAGCGACGGAGTCCGAGCTCGATCTGTCCGCGTGGAACGACATTCGGTCGTCCGATCCGAGGGTGGACCTGCTCGCCGACGATACCGAGGCGCTCATCGTGCGGATGCCCGACGACGACCGGCCGCCGGAATGCCATCTGGTACCGATCGACGCCTGCTACGAGTTCGTCGGCCGCCTGCGCCAGCTGTGGCGCGGGTTCGACGGTGGTCAGCAGGTGCGCGAGTTCATCGACGACTTCTTCGAGCTCGTCGGTACGCGCGGCAAGGCGGTGTCGCCGTGTCCGAGGTGACGTTCGCGGTACTCGACGTGGTGCCCGAAACCTATGCCGTGACACCGGTACTCACCGCACGCATCGGTATCGCGACCGACGGTGACGAGCCTGTGCACGCCATCGCGCTGCGCTGCCAGGTCCGCATCGAGCCGTTGCGTCGCGGGTATACCGACGACGAGGCGGCGGGATTGCTCGACCTGTTCGGCCCGCGTGAACGGTGGGGCACCACCCAGCACAACTTCCTCTGGCAGCACAGCACCACGATGGTGCCGGGGTTCACCGGAACGACGCAGGTCGACCTCCCGCTGGAATGCACCTATGACTTCGAGGTCACCGCGGCCAAGTACTTCCATGCTCTGCGTGACGGCATGATCCCATTGCAATTCCTGTTCAGCGGAACAGTCTTCACCAAGGGCAAGACCAATTTCTCGGTACAACAGGTGCCGTGGGACCGTGAGGACCACTTCGACCTACCGGTGTCGGCGTGGCACGACCTCATGCAGCTGCACTATCCGAACACCGGTTGGCTGCGGTTGACCCGCGACACGCTCGAGGCGCTGGCGCGGTTCAAATCCGGACGCGGCCTGTTGAGTTTCGACGACGCCATCACTTCGTTACTGACCATCCACACCGCGCAGGAGGTTCGATGACCGCTGACTGGGATCACGCGCGCGCCGTCGCCGATGCAGTGCTCTACGAGGGCTACCTGCTCTACCCGTACCGAGCCAGCTCGAGCAAGAACCAATCCCGTTGGCAATTCGGCGTGTTGGGCCCGTCCAGCGCGGCGGAGGCCGGCATCGGTGAGGACCCCTTGCTGTCGACCCAGGTGCTGGTCGCATCTCACGGCCTTCCGATGCTCACGGGTGTGGTGCGATTCCTTCAGTTACAACGCCGCAGTGTCGAACGCGATCTCGGTGACGGCCGCTTCGAACCCGTCGGCGAACTGGTCGCGGATTCGAGTACCTGGGTCAGCTGGGACGAGGCCGTCGAGTGCGAGTTCGCTATCGATCCGTTCCCCGTCATGGGCCTGCCCCGCACGCTCGACATCTCGGTGCCCGGCCACACCGAGGTGGAGACCGTCGACGGCGGCAGGCTGGTGCGCAGTCGCCGTCAGTTACACGGCCGGCTGGAGATCTGCGCGCAGCGCGACGGCGATTACCTGCGGCTCACATTCGACGTGCGCAACACGGCTCTGCCCGCCACGGACAGGGACGAGGCGATCGCTGTGTCGATGATCGGCACGCACATGCTGCTCGAGGTCGCCGACGGCGAGTTCGTGTCCTTGCTCGAACCACCGGATTCCGCCGCCGGCGCGGTCGCGCGGTGTCGCCAGCACCGCTGCTTCCCGGTCCTCGCCGGGCCCTCAGGGCACCGCGACCTGGTGTTGGCATCGCCGATCATCCTCTACGACCACCCCGAGATCGCTGAACAGAGCAAGGGCGCGCTCTACGACTCCACCGAGATCGACGAGATCCTCACTCTGCGGGTCATGACGATGACCGACGACGAGAAGGCCCAGGCACGCGCCACCGATCCACTCGCCGCGGCGATCATCGATCGTTGCGATTCGATGTCGCCCGAGGCGATGCTCGATCTACACGGTGTGTTGCGCAATCCGCATGCGCCGTCGGTCGAACCAGGGCTGATACCGGAGATACCCACAGATGTCGAGTGGTGGGATCCGGCGGCGGACGAGGCAGTACGACCGGATCTGGACGCCGTCCTGGTCAACGGCACTCGCGTCGCTCGGGGCTCCAGGGTGCGACTGCGGCCCTCCCGCCGTGCCGATGCCCAAGATCTGTTCTACGCCGACAAGGTTGCTCGCGTCACCTCCGTACACGAAGACGTCGACGGCGACCAGCACATCGGCGTGGTCATCGAGGACGACCCCGCGGCCGACCTGCACGACTGGTACGGCAGGTACCTGTACTTCGCACCCGACGAGGTCGAACCTGTGGTTGAAGGGAGTTCGAGATGCAAGTAGTTGGCTGGGTGGCTATCGGAGCAGTGGCGGTAGTCGCAGTGGCAGGAGCAGTGATCGGCATCCGGTCCATACCGGATGCCCGACGCTACATGAAGATTCGACGCATGTGATCGCGAGCGAGGTGTCCTCACGTCCCGAATTCTGGTAGCCGGGCTCGGCAACATCTTCCTCGGAGACGACGGCTTCGGCCCCGAGGTGATGCGCCGTGTGCCGCAGAGTCTCGCCGGTCCCCGCGTCGAACTCGTGGACTACGGCATCAGGGGCATGCACCTGGCCTACGACCTGCTCGACGGGTGCCAGGCTCTCGTGCTCGTCGACGCCATTCCGGCGCGAGGCACCCCGGGCAGAATCCACATCATCGAGGCTGACCTCGAAAGCCTCGCGACCACAACGGGACTGGACGCGCACGCGATGGACCCGGCCGCGGTCTTCGCCAGCCTGAACGCACTGGGCGGAAGCCCGCCCCACACAGTGGTGATCGGCTGTGAGGTCCACAGCGTCGAGGAGGGCATCGGGCTGTCCGAGCCTGTCGCGGCGGCCGTGGGAGAAGCGGTGCGGGCAGTCGAGAGCGTGGTGGCCGACTTGCTGGCTCGATCTGCGGTCACGGAGGGCTGAAGCGTGTGTCTTGGGATTCCCGGCCAGGTCGTATCCATGGTGGAGGGATACGGCGATCAGCTGGCCCTCGTCGATGTCGCCGGAGAGCACCGAAAGGTCAACGTCGGCATGCTGCCCGAGGAGACCTTCGCCCCCGGCGACTGGGTGATCATCCACATGGGTTTCGTGGTGGACAAGACCGACAGGGCCGGTGCCGACGCCGCGATGGCGGGGTTGGAGCTGATGGGCCGCGGCCGCAGCACCGAGGATCCGCCATGACCGCGCGGCGTCGGTTGCGCGTCCGCGTGCACGGCGTGGTGCAGGGCGTGGGGTTCCGGCCCTTCGTGTACACCACGGCGGCCGCGCTGGGCCTGACCGGTGCCGTTCGCAACGACAGCGCCGGGGCGGTCATCGAGATCGAGGGCGATGCGGCGGGCGTCGACGAGTTCCTGAACCGGCTGCGCGAGCATCCGCCGCCGTTGGCTGTGGTCGAATCTCTTGATATAGCGCATCTTCCGCCCGCCGGAGGGACGGGATTCGTCATCGCAGGCACCTCGCGGACCGGTGGCGGCCGCACGTTGACCTCCCCCGACGTCGCCATGTGCGCGGACTGCGCAGCCGAGCAACGCGATCCGGCCGACCGTCGCTATCGGCACGCGTTCGTCAACTGCACCAACTGTGGGCCCCGCTTCACGATCATTGAATCGCTGCCCTACGACCGTCGTGCCACGACCATGGCGCCCTTCGCGTTGTGTGCCGACTGCGCACGCGAATACGACGATCCCGCCGATCGCAGATTCCATGCCCAGCCGGTCTGCTGCCCGAACTGCGGGCCGACGCTGACCTACCGCGACGGCAGGGGCCGAACCTCGGACGGCGAGTCCGGGCTGCAACAGGCGCGACGGTTGCTGCGCGACGGTGGCATCCTGGCTGTCAAGGGCATCGGCGGCTACCACCTGGCGTGCGACGCCGCCGACGAGCGCGCCGTCGCCGAGCTGCGGACACGAAAGCGTCGTGGCGACAAGCCGTTCGCCGTGATGGCGCCTGATATGACGACCGCGCGCCGCATGGTCGAGATCGACGACCCGCCGGCACGCATTCTCTGTGGGCCACAGCGGCCCATCGTGCTGCTGCCCCGCCGTCCCGACGCTCCGGTCGCAACGTCGGTGGCGCCACACAACCCCGACCTCGGCGTGCTTCTCGCCTACACGCCGCTGCACGCACTGCTGTTCGGTCTCGCCGGCGACGAACCCGGGCCCGCGGTACTGGTGATGACCTCGGGAAACCTGGCAGGCGAGCCGATCTGCTTCACCGATGACGATGCAGTCAAACGGCTTTCACACCTCGCCGACGCCTGGCTCATGCATGATCGCGCGATCAGGGTTCCCTGCGACGACTCCGTCATACGAGTGGTTTCCGTCGGCCCGGCCGACAAGCCACCCGACGTCGCGCAGGTACCGATCCGGCGTTCCCGCGGATACGCGCCCCTACCCATCGCGTTGCCGGCACCGGTGCCACCGACGCTGGCGGTCGGCGCCGACCTGAAGAACACCATGGCGGTCGCTGACGGCAGGTACGCCTGGTTGAGCCAGCACATCGGCGACATGGACGATTTGGCCACGCTATCCGCTTTCGACTCGGCGCAGCGCCATCTGCAGGAGTTGACCTCCATCACGCCGCAGGTGATCGTCGCCGACTCCCATCCCATGTACCGCTCCACGATGTGGGCGCGTCGAAACGCCGCGGGGCGCCCCGTCAAAATGGTCCAGCACCATCACGCACACATCGCGTCGGTGATGGCCGAGCATGGCCTCGACGGTTCCGCGCAGGTCCTCGGATTCGCCTTCGACGGAACGGGGTACGGGCCGGACGGCGCAGTGTGGGGCGGCGAGGTGCTGCTGGCCAACTACAAGGGCTTTCATCGGCTCGCCCATCTGAAGTATGCCCCGCTGGCAGGTGGTGACATCAGCGTCCGGCGCCCCTACCGAATGGCGTTGGCGCATCTGTGGAACGCAGGAATCTCATGGCACCCCGACCTTGCACCGGTGTCGGCCTGTCCCCCCGACGAGCTCAAAGCCCTCGCCCGGCAGCTCGAGACGGGCTTCGGTTGTACGCCGACCTCCAGTATGGGCCGGCTGTTCGACGCGGTCTCCGCACTCGCCGGCGTGCGACAGGTGGCTGACTACGAAGCGCAGGCGGCGATCGAGTTGGAGAGCCTGACTCGCGGCATCGATTGCGGCGACAGCGCTTACGCATTCGGCCTGGACCGCTCCACCGCCACGGCGCTGATCGACCCGACTGCCGTCCTGCACGCCGTGGTCCGCGACAGGCGGGCCGGAGTGTCGGCAGGCATGATCGGGGCGCGGTTTCACTGCGGCGTCGCCGACCTCGTCGCCGACCTCGCGTGCGCCGAGGCTGAAGTGACACAACCCGTCGCGCTGTCCGGTGGGGTGTTCCAGAACGCGTCGCTCCTGGAGATGACGTTGACTCGGTTACACGCCAAAGGGCTACCGGTGATCACGCACCGAGCCGTGCCGCCGAACGACGGCGGTATCGCATTGGGCCAGCTGCTGGTGGGGAACGCGGGATGACCGCCGACCGACTGTCCCCGGGCCAGGCATTGTTCGGCCGGTATGCCTATCCCCCGAACGAGCTCGGCTACTGCGGACCGACGAGCGGCGGCGGCATGTCCGGACTGGCCTCCCACGCACGAGAATTCGACGGTGCCTGGCCCTACCTGTCTGCGATTGCGGACGCGATGGGAGCGGCCGATGCGCTCGACGAAGAGGTCGTGACCAGCTACTGGGTCGGTGGTCCAGCGCTGGCCAAGGTGGACCCCGCCGAGTTGCTCCCCCGACTGCGCGCCGCGTTCACCGGCCAGGTCACCGGGCTGCTGGATTCGGTCCCCGCCAGTGCGCTTGTACTGGCGCACCACAGTTTCCACGTCTTCGTCGTCTATCCGTGGGTGAGATTCCTGGGTCGTGACGCGGCCACGGCCGTGGGTGTCATGCAGGACTGTCGCATCCGGTGGGGAACGGTCGAATCGGTCACGGGTGAGCGTGTCGTGATCGCGTCCCGACCGCTGCAGCTCGACAACGGCATGCTCACACTCGGCGAGCCGCGGCCTGACAACGTCCAGTGGAAGAAGGGGGAGCTTTCACTGGTGCCCCCGCCAGAACCGGGGATGACGGTTTCCGCGCACTGGGACTGGGTGTGCGCAACTCTGTCCGACGACGAAAGCGCCGAGCTCGAAACTTCCACACGCACGACGCTCGAACTCGTGAATTCCTATGTCGAGCAAGGAGTTCGATCATGACCACCACAATCGCTCCGGGCGGATCATACGTCGACGCCGGGTTGTCGGCTGATCTCGCTGCCGCTGCGCTGGATATGGCTCGCAGGTTCGCTGACGGAGCCACACTCTGGGTGATCTCACCCCAGTGGGAACCTCACGCCCATCACGTCGCCGTCGAGTTCGTGCATCCGGTGGTCATGGGCAAACGGGCGCTGCCGTCGGTTGCACTCGTCGAACCGGACCCCGTCGCCCAGGCGAGGGTGGCAAGTCAGCCAGGCGATCTGCTGATCGCGGTCGCGTCGGCGAACGAGCCTTCTGTCATCGACGCCATGCGCCGCGCGCAGGCGTGGGGCGTGTTGACGATATGGATCGGTTCGGGCCCGCGCCCACCTGCGGGGGCCGCCAACCACGTTCTCTGGGTCGACTCGGATGATCCGATGGTGCCGGCCACCGGCACATTCGTGTTGATGTACCACCTGCTTTGGGAGCTCACACACGTCTGCTTCGAGCATCCCGGACTGCTGAAGCCGACCGCGTGTACAGAGGACGTCTGCGTGACATGCGGCGACGAGGGCCGTCTCGGTGAGGTGCTGCTGGCGCCGGCCGACGGCTCGAGTGCTGCGCTCGTGCGTACTGACAGCGGCGAGGAGTGGGTGGACGTCACACTGCTCGGTGCCGTCGACCCCAACGACCTCGTCCTACTTCATGCCGGCGCCGCCATCGCACGCCTCGAATCCGAGGAGGTACTCCGATGACCGGCGACGATGCCACCGGCTTCCTGTATCCGTTCATCGACTCCGAGGAGACCGACGCGACAAGCCTGCTGGGCGACCTCGCGGCATCGGCCAGGGCCAAGGCCGGCGAAAGCGCCCGCTTGCAAGGCGAATCACTCGCCGAGTACGGCGATGCCCTGACCGCGGCGGGCACTCGAATGGCCGACCGGTTCCGTCGTGGCGGCCGCCTCTACACGTTCGGCAACGGCGGCAGCTCCACCGACGCCGCGACGCTGGCGTCGCTGTTCAGCAGGCCGGCGCGGGGCCGTCCCGTCGCGGCATGGTCGCTGGCCGCCGACAACGCCGTCGTCACAGCGCTGGGCAACGACGTCGGGTTCGAGCTGATCTTCAAGCGCCAGATCATCGCCCACGCCCGCGACCGGGACGTCGCGATCGCGCTGTCGACGTCCGGTAACTCCGACGACCTGATGACGGCGATCACCGAAGCCAAGCAGCGCGGACTGCTGACAATCGGATTCTCCGGCCACGACGGCGGCAGGATGGCCGTCGCTGCGGATCTCGACTACTGCTTCACCGTGCACAGCCAGAGCATCCACCGCATCCAGGAGAGTCACGCCATGCTCGGCTATCAACTCTGGTCGGTAGCACAGGCACACGTGGCCCGTCCGCCGGATTCACTGCGTCCTAGAAACGGAGCCCGAACCCCATGACAAGAGCCGTGAGCGCCGCCGAACGCGAAGACCGTGTGCTGGAACGGATCGACAAGTTCCGGCAGCGAAGGCCGAGGCTCCTCGAAGACGTGGTGACGCTCGCGCACGGAGCCGGCGGCAAGTCGTCGGCGGCACTCGTCGACGCCGTGTTCCTCGAGGCCTTCCGCAATGACGAGCTCGAACAGCTGGGAGACGCTGCGGCGCTTCACACCCCGTCAGGTGAGCGCCTGGCGTTCTCCACCGACTCGTATGTCGTTTCCCCGCGACGCTTTCCGGGCGGGTCCATCGGCCACGTCGCGGTACACGGAACGATCAACGACCTGGCGGTGTCGGGCGCACGCCCACAATGGCTATCGGCGGCGTTCGTGATCGAGGAAGGCTTCCCAATCGCCGAACTGCGCGAGATCGTCGCCGACATGAGCGAAGCCGCGCTGAGCGCAGGCGTGCAGATCGTCACCGGCGACACCAAGGTGGTCGGTAAAGGTGCCGCCGACGGCGTCTACATCTGCACGGCAGGGGTGGGCGTGATCCCCCCGGGCAGGCAGCTGTCCCGCGAAGTCGTCCAAGCCGGGGACAAGGTCGTGCTGTCGGGAACCATTGGCGAGCACGGGATGGCGGTCATGCTCGCCCGCGGCGACCTGGCCATCGACGCCGACATCGCCTCCGACACCGCGCCGGTCCACGAACTGGTCGAGATCCTGCTGGGTGCCGCACCGTCGACCCGGTGGATGCGCGACGCGACACGCGGCGGGGTCGGCACCGTGGCCAACGAACTGGTCAAGGACTCGCCGTTCGCGCTGATCCTCGACGAGGACAAACTGCCGGTGCAGCCACAGGTGCTCGGTGCGTGCGACATGCTCGGCATCGACCCGCTGTATGTGGCCAACGAGGGCAAGTTCGTCGCCATCGTCCCCGCCACCGAGGCCGACGCCGCGATCGCCGCACTGCGGACACATCCGCTGGGTGCGCAGGCCGCCGTGGTCGGGGAGATCGTGCCCGAACCTCACGGAATCGTGGCATTACGAACGTCTTTCGGCGGCAGCCGGATCGTCGACATGCTCGTCGGTGACCCGCTACCGCGAATCTGCTGAAGGAGAACGACATGTGTCTGGGCATTCCCGGTCAGGTAGTCGACATCGTCGACGCCGAACAGTCGCTGGCCAAAGTCGATGTCAACGGCGTCCGCAGGAACATCAGCGTGCGCCTTCTGGCCGACGACAACCTTCGGATCGGCGACTGGGTGCTGGTGCACGTCGGCTTCGCGATGGCAAAGATCGACGAACACGAGGCGAAACTGACGCTCGACCAGGTGCAGAAGATGGGCGCCGACTACGCCAACGAGATCGAAGCCTTCAACTCCTGCGAAATCGCCTGAGAGGCTTGACATGAAGTTCGTAGACGAATTTCGCGACCCGGCGGCCGCACGTGCGCTGGTCAAATCGATCACCGAACTCGCCGGCACCGACGAGTTCAAGTTCATGGAGGTGTGCGGCGGCCACACTCACACCATCTATCGGCACGGCATCGAACACCTCTTACCGGAAACGGTCGAGTTGGTGCACGGCCCAGGATGTCCGGTGTGTGTGATCCCGATGGGCCGCGTCGACGACGCGATGTGGCTGGCCGAGCAGCCAAACGTCATCTTCACGACCTTCGGCGACATGATGCGGGTGCCCGGGTCCAGGGGCAGCCTGATCGAGGCCAAGGCCCGCGGGGCCGACGTGCGGTTCGTGTACTCGCCGCTCGACGCGCTCAAAGTCGCGCTCGACAACCCGGACAAACACGTGGTGTTCTTCGCGGTCGGTTTCGAGACGACAGCCCCGTCCACCGCAGTGACGCTGGTGCGCGCCCGCGCCCTGGGCGTGCAGAACTTCACTGTGTTCTGCAACCACGTGACGATCGTTCCGCCGATCAAAGCGATCCTGGAGTCGCCCGACCTTCGGTTGTCCGGATTCCTCGGGCCCGGCCATGTCTCGACGGTCGTGGGCCTTCGGCCGTACCGGTTCGTCCCGGAGGTGTACCGAAAGCCGATGGTGGTAGCCGGGTTCGAGCCACTCGACATCCTGGCCTCAGTGCACATGCTGCTGCAGCAGATCCGCGAAGGGCGCTGCGAGGTGGAGAACCAGTACACGCGGGTGGTACGTGCCGAAGGCAACACCCAGGCGCTCAAGCTGATGGCCGAGACGTTCGAGCTGCGGCCGCATTTCGAGTGGCGCGGACTGGGTTTCATCTCCCAAAGTGCACTGAAGGTCCATCGCGACTACGCCGAGTTCGACGCGGAAGTCCGATTCGAGATGCCCGGCGTGCGGGTGGCCGACCCCAAGGCGTGTCAATGCGGTGAGGTCCTCAAAGGTGTGATCAAGCCGTGGGAGTGCAAGGTGTTCGGCACCGCGTGCACGCCCGAGACTCCGATCGGGACATGCATGGTCTCTCCTGAGGGTGCCTGTGCGGCGTACTACAACTTCGGCCGATTGCACCGCGAAACGGCACTGGTGCTCGGCCAGCGCGCCTAGACGTCGCCGCAGCGGATGCGGCGAGGATGAGGAGTAGCAGTCATGACGAAACCGGAAGAACGGGGCACGCGCGGCACCGGGTCAGACGAACCATCGGGCGGGCCGGTGGACCGGCCGTCGGGCACCTACACGGGCGACGAGTCCGTTCCCACACACGACGACGGCGGGAAGCCCGACTTCGAGACGGGCTTCACCAACGAGCCACCGAAAGACGTCGAACCGGCGATACCGCCCTACGAGGGCCGACAGACCACGGCCAAGCCGGCCGACGGCGGGGACGAAGGTGGGGAACGGACCGGCGGGGCGGTCAAGCCCGTCACCGATACCGACTACAAGGCCGCGTCGCCGGACGATACGCCGGGCGGGGCCACCGCATCGCCGGCCGACGAGCAGCCCGCGTCGCAGATGCCGGAGTCGGACCGCGATGACGACCGGGCGGGCCCGTCGCACACCGCGGGTACCGGTCGCGCTGAGGACAAGCGCTAGCGGCTCACCACTGATCGCGTGGGACGTCGAAGTCCGCGCACAGCGCCCGCCAGACGTCCCGCGGATCCACTCCGTCCTCGATGGCCTGCTGCGCGGTCCGCCCGCCCAGCGCAGTCAACACATGGTCGACGAGAAGCGACGTGCCTCGCACAGACCCGAACTGGCCCTCGACGAGGTCACGAAATTCCGTCAACCGCACGCGGCCAACTTACGCCGACGCCTTCAACGCGTCATGGCACACCCGTACCGGATCGGCAACGTCCGCCGATGACGCGCCGGCCCGTTGCGCGGCTTCCCGGTAGCGCGGTGACGAGAGCACCTCCGCTGCGGCCGCCGCGAGCGCTGGGGCCGTCAGCGGCCGCACCAGCTGCCCACTACCCTGACGCACAACGCGATTGGCGATCTCCCACTGATCGCCACCGCCGGGAACCACCACCAACGGCACACCGGACAGCAGCGCCTTGGACACCATCCCGTGCCCTCCACCGCAGATAGCCAGGTCGGCCTGCGCCAGCAGCTCGTCCTGCCGACCGAGGCCGACCGTCGCCCATGGCGGCACCGCCACGTGCGCGCCGCCCAGCCGCGACACCACAACCCTCGACCCTTCCGGCAGGACTTCCCCCGGCACGAGGGTTTCGAGTGCCAGTTCGGCGACCCCTCGTGCGCCGGTCGTCGCAGTGGAGGGAGCAACAACCACGACGGGACCGGAGCCGGGCGCAACCTCCAATACCGATGACGTCGGTTCGAAATGCAGTGGACCGACGACGACGGCCTCGCGCGGCCAGTCGGGCCGGGGCACCTCCAGCGCGGGAAGCGTGGCAATCAGGCGCCGCAGCGGGCCGGGATCGTCTGCCGGCAGACCAATTTCGACGCGTACAGCGGAGCGCTGACGTAGCCCCTCGCGCCACGACCGGGCGGTCAGCGCCCGCATCAGCGCGTCGCGCAGTCGGCCTTTGAGCCCGACGCCGGGCGCCAGACCGCTGCCCAGCGGCGGCAGTCCCTTCGACGGGCGGTACAGCGGATGCGGGTTCAGCTCGATCCACGGCAGGCCAAGCAGCTCGGCGGCCAGCCCACCCGCGGCGGTGATCACATCCGAGACGACGAGCTCGGGCGCGATGTCGCGCAGGCGTGGGACGTTGAGCACCGCCATGCGCGCGGCCCGCTGGTGGATCTTGGCGCCGGCGTCGGTGTCGTCGTCGAGGTCGGTCGGGTCCAGGCCGGCGAGTTCGACCGCGTCGAGGCCTACGGCGCGGGCGGTGTCCAGCCAGTCGGTGCCCGTCAGCAGGGTCGGGGCATCGCCCGCGGCGAGGAAACGGCGACACAAGGCGATCGCCGGGAAGGCGTGCCCGGGATCGGGCCCGGCGACCACTGCGACGCGCATTTGGGCCTACCCTGCCACAGCGCCCCGCCACTAGGCTTGGAGGCCATGACCGACCAGACTGTCCCTCCCCTGTCCGACGTCGAGAATGCGCGCACGGTCGAGACCTTCCTCTACGCGCTGCAGGACGAGGACTTCGACACCGCGCAGGAGTTGATGTCCGACGACATCGTCTGGGAGAACGTCGGATGGCCCACCCTGCGGGGCCGGAAGCGGATCATGGCCATCTTCCGCCGCGGTGAGGGCAAGGCCGGCTTCGAGGTCAAGATCCACCGCATCGCCGCCGAAGGCAATGCCGTGCTGACCGAACGCACGGACGCACTGGTGTTCGGGCCGCTGCGCCTGCAGTTCTGGGTGTGCGGGACCTTCGAGGTGCACGCGGGTCGAATCACGCTGTGGCGCGACTATTTCGACGTTCTGGACTTCCTCAAGGCGACGGCGCGCGGACTGGCCGCGACGGTGTTCCCGTCTTTGCGGGCTTCTCTGTAGACGGCTTACGCCCCGCGAAGGTGACCGAGCTCGTCGAACGCCTGGGCCCAGCCCACGAGCCGATCGGTGGCGTCGGACAGCTGATCGCGGTAACGCTGCTGGGCCATCGGTGAGCTGGACATCGATCCGGTGTTGGCGGCGGACACCAATTGCGCTGCGGCGTCGACCATTTCGTTGTACTGACGCGCGCCGTGTTCGAGCTGGGCGGTGAACGCCTGGATCGTCGGGGTCAGATGCGCCCGCGCCTGCGGCGCGGAACCGATGGTGCGCTCCATCGACACCACCTC
This sequence comes from Mycobacterium deserti, assembly GCF_025345615.1. Taxonomy (GTDB): domain Bacteria; phylum Actinomycetota; class Actinomycetes; order Mycobacteriales; family Mycobacteriaceae; genus Mycobacterium; species Mycobacterium deserti. Next base: position 482,624 of record NZ_JAODWD010000003.1, on the reverse strand, counting down.
GTTGGCCGTCGCGGCCATCGTGGCGGCGGTGTGGTTGGCCGCCGCGGTCAGCTCGCGGAATTCGTCTGCCGGCAGCAGCCGGCCCCGCTCCATGACGCCCAGCAGCGAGAACAACCCGCGCTCCGATGCCGCCAGCGCGGCCATCGGCTGACGCGCAGCAGAACCCCACGGTGGGAGGCGCCGGGTGGCGCGTGAGCGCGGCGGCGGCAGTGGCTCGCCGCGCAGCCAGCGATAACGCAGGAAGCACAACGTCGCCAGGAAGGCCGCGCCCGCCGCGATCGGTGCGGGGATGAACAGCGCCCATACCGGCGTGCTCCACGAGGCCAGCAGCCCCGTCACCCCCACCCAGAAGACGCTGGAGACGGCGAAGAAGACCCCGAGGCGCAGCGCCCAGCGCCGCTTGCGCAGCAACTTGGCCCGCGGATCGGCCGCCGCGTTCAGCTTGTTGGCCACGACGTCGGACCAGTCAGCGGCCGTGTCGACCCCGCGCTGCACCAACGAGCGCCACGCTTCTGGCCTGCCTCCGGGTGTCTTCACTGCCATATGCCAAAAACCTATTGCGAGAGCGGGTTTTCCGGCGTTGCCTGCGGATTGCTGGCCGGGGTTGCCGGGGTGGCGGCCGGCGCGCCGCCCGCGGGCAGCTGCTCACCGCGCATGGACGCGCGGATCTGCTCCAGTCGCGAATGCCCGGCCATCTGGACACTCTGATGCTGCACTTCGAGCATCCGACCCTGAACCGAGTTCTGAGCGAGCTCCGCCGACCCGATGGCATTGGCATACCGGCGCTCGATCTTGTCGCGCACCTCGTCGAGGCTCGGGGTGTTACCCGGGGCCGCAAGTTCGCTCATCGACCGCAGCGAGGATGAGACCTGCTCCTGCATCTTGGCCTGTTCGAGCTGGCTGAGCAGCTTGGTGCGCTCGGCGATCTTCTGCTGCAGCATCATCGCGTTCTGCTCGACGGCCTTCTTGGCCTGACCCGCCGCCTGCAGCGCCTGGTCGTGCAGACCCTTGAGGTCCTCGACGCTCTGCTCCGAGGTCACCAACTGCGCGGCGAACGCCTCGGCGGCGTTGGTGTATTCGGTGGCCTTGGCGGCGTCACCCGCGGCGGTGGCCTGGTCGGCCAGCGTCAGCGCCTGCCGGACGTTGACCTGCAATTTCTCGATGTCGGCGAGCTGGCGGTTCAGTCGCATCTCCAGCTGGCGCTGGTTTCCGATGACCTGAGCCGCCTGCTGCGTCAGTGCCTGGTGCTGCCGCTGCGCTTCCTCGATGGCCTGCTGAATCTGCACCTTCGGGTCGGCGTACTCGTCGACCTTCGAGCTGAACAGCGCCATGAGGTATTTCCACGCCTTGGCGAACGGATTGGCCATGTCAGTTCACTCCGCCTTCGTATCGGTGTGCGGCTTTCGTGCCGCCCAATCTATCGGGTCGGCGCATATCGCCACACCTGGTACGTGTGGACTCATCAACGCGGCTCGTCCACCGCGTCCGACGAAACCGGTTCAGGCCACCGCCAGGGACACGACCTGCGGGATGACGACCTTGGTGGCCGCATCGATGTTGGCCGCGCTGGCACGCAGGAACGCCTTGTGCTCCTGGGTGGCCATCTGCTCGCCGGCATCGGAGAGCACCCGCGACAGCGGGACATCCAGCGCGGTGCAGATGGCACCCAGAAGCTCGCTCGACGCTTCTTTGCGTCCGCGCTCCACCTCGGAGAGGTAACCCAGGCTGACCCGGGCCGAGTCGGACACTTCGCGCAGGGTGCGACCCTGATCCGTGCGGGCACGACGCAGCACGTCGCCGATCACCTCGCGCAGCAATGCCGTCATCGTGCACTCCTTCCCAGTGTTGCTTAGTACTAGGGCAACGCTGCGACTTGTCAGGATGGTTCCCGAATTGCGCAGATCACTTGCGAGCCTCGACGGACTCCAGTCAGGACGCCGGTCGGGTACGGGAGTCCCTGATCGCGGATACGACGTAATCCGCGCCCGTGACCACCGTCAGCACGACGGCCACCCACATGATCACCCACGCCCCGGCCAGCCAGGCACCCGAGAGCGGCAGCACGAAAAGCCCGATGGCGACGGCTTGAACAAGGGTCTTGAGTTTGCCGCCGCGGCTGGCCGGGATGACGCCACGTCGCAGCACGGCGAACCGCAGCACCGTGATTCCGATCTCACGGACCAGGATCACCACGGTCAGCCACCACGGCAGGTCCCCCAGCATCGACAGCCCGATCAACGCGGCACCGATCAGCGCCTTGTCGGCGATGGGATCGACCAGCGTGCCGAACTCGGTCACCATGCCGTAGCTGCGCGCGAGCGCCCCGTCGAGCCGGTCGGTGAGCACGGCGACGGTGAAGATCACGAAAGCGATTACCCGCCAGAAGGTTTCATGGCCATCGCCGACGAAGAGGGCGGCCAGGAACACCGGAACCAACGCCAAACGCACGCCGGTGAGCATGTTCGCAATGTTCGCGACGCGAGCACGCGGAACCACCGGATCGGTATGGGGTTGGCCCGGCACCGCAACAGAATATCCGTTGCCCGAACCGATATTCTCCACCTGTGAGCGCAGAGTCCGATCGGGTCGTCGTCCGGCGCGCCCGAACCTCGGACGTTCCCGCGATCAAAGCTCTGGTCGACATCTACTCCGGCAAGATCCTGCTGGAGAAGAACCTGGTCACGCTCTACGAGGCCGTGCAGGAGTTCTGGGTCGCCGAGTTGAACGGCGAACTGATCGGCTGCGGCGCGTTGCACGTGCTGTGGTCCGACCTCGGCGAGGTGCGCACCGTGGCGGTGCACCCCAAAGTCAAGGGCCGTGGCGTGGGGCACGCGATCGTGGACCGGTTGCTGGACGTGGCGCGCGAACTGCATCTGCAGCGCATCTTCGTGCTCACCTTCGAAGTCGAATTCTTCTCCCGGCACGGCTTTGCGGAGATCGACGGCACACCTGTCACGGCCGAGGTCTTCGAGGAGATGTGCCGCTCCTACGACACCGGCGTCGCCGAATTCCTCGACCTGTCCTATGTGAAGCCGAACATTCTCGGTAACACGCGAATGCTGTTGACGCTCTAGTCTTCCTCGTCATCCTCGCTGCCATCGGCATTGGCCCCACCGCGGATCAACGCCAGCGTTCCCGCCAGTTCGTCGGGCTTGACCAGCACCTCGCGGGCCTTGGACCCCTCCGACGGCCCGACGATGTTGCGGGTCTCCATCAGATCCATCAGCCGACCCGCCTTGGCGAACCCAACCCGCAGCTTGCGCTGCAGCATCGACGTCGACCCGAACTGGCTCGACACGACCAGTTCGACGGCCTGCAGGAACACATCCATGTCGTCGCCGATGTCGGGGTCGACGTCGGTCCGCTCACCGGTGGTCTTGGCCGTCGTGACGCCCTCGGTGTACTCCGGCTCGGCCTGCGCCTTGGTGGCCTCGACGACGGCGTGGATCTCCTCGTCGGTGATGTAGGCGCCCTGTAGCCGAATCGGCTTGTTCGCGCCCATCGGCAGGAACAGTCCGTCGCCCATACCGATGAGCTTCTCGGCGCCCTGCTGGTCGAGGATGACGCGGCTGTCGGTCAGCGACGACGTCGCGAACGCCAGCCGCGAGGGCACGTTGGTCTTGATCAGACCGGTGACGACGTCGACCGACGGACGCTGGGTGGCCAGCACCAGGTGGATGCCCGCCGCTCGGGCCTTCTGGGTGATGCGCACAATCGCGTCCTCGACGTCGCGGGGTGCGGTCATCATGAGGTCGGCCAACTCGTCGACGATCGCGACGACGTACGGGTACGGCTTGTACTCGCGCTGGCTGCCCAGTGGTGCGGTGATCTCCCCCGAGCGCACCTTCTTGTTGAAGTCGTCGATGTGGCGCACCCGCGACGCCTGCATGTCCTGGTAGCGCTGCTCCATCTCCTCGACCAGCCAGGCCAGCGCCGCGGCGGCCTTCTTCGGCTGCGTGATGATCGGTGTGATGAGGTGCGGGATGCCCTCGTAGGGCGTCAGTTCCACCATCTTCGGGTCGATCAGGATCATCCTGACCTCTTCGGGCGTGGCCCGCGCGAGCAGCGACACCAGCATCGAGTTGACGAAACTCGACTTGCCCGAACCGGTCGAACCCGCGACCAGTAGGTGCGGCATCTTGGCGAGATTCGCCGAAACGTATTCGCCCTCGATGTCCTTTCCGAGTCCGATCACCAACGGGTGGTGGTCCCCGCGGGTCCCCGGATCGGTCAGCACATCCGCCAGCCGCACCATCTCACGGTCGACGTTGGGCACCTCGATGCCCACCGCGGACTTGCCGGGGATCGGCGCGAGCATTCGAACGCTTTCGGTGGCCACGGCGTAGGCGATATTGCGTTGCAGCGCAGTGATTTTCTCGACCTTGACACCGGGGCCCAGTTCAACCTCGTAACGGGTGACGGTCGGACCGCGGGTGCAGCCGGTGACCGAGGCGTTGACCTTGAACTGGTCGAGCACCTCGCTGATGGCCTCGATCATGCGGTCATTGCCCGCACTGCGCTTCTTCGGCGGGTCGCCCGCGACCAGCAAGTCCAGCGACGGGAGCGTGTACGGCCCGTCGACGACCCGATCCAGCGACATCGTCTGCTGCTGCTTGGCAGGCTTCTTCTTCCGGGGCCGCACCGCCGGCTCGGGGATCGTCGGCGCCTCGTCCTCGATCGGGTAGTTGTCCATCGGAGTGCCGGCCGGCCAAAGCTGCGCCTCATCATGCTGGGCGGCCGGGTCGTCGTAATAGCCGTCGGAGAAGTCCTCGGGCTCGCGCACGACGTCGGGCTCGTCGTCGTAATAGTCCTCGTCGTAGTCCTCACCGCGGAATGCTCGAGCAGAGAACAGGGTCCGTACGGTCGACGGGACGTCGCGGATCGTCGTGCCGGTCACCAACAAGACACCGAAGAGCACGCCGATGAACAGCAGTGGCGCCGCGATCCACGCGGTCAGTCCGTCGGCCAACGGGCCGCCGATCGCGAACCCGATGAAGCCCGTCGCGTGCTGCCGTTCGGTCGGGTCGACCGGCGAGCCGGCCCACAGGTGCCACAGCCCGAGCGCGGGCAGTGCGATCATCGCGGCGCCGAGGATCAGTCGCGGCCGCGCGTCGGGATCGGGTTCGGTGCGCATCAGCACGACGGCGATGGCGGCCAGCGCGATGGGCAGCAGCAGGACCGCCGAACCGATCAGCACCCGAAAAAACGTGTCGACCCACTCCCCGACGGGGCGGGCGGCATCGAACCACGAGCTCGCCGCGATCACCACGGCGAAGCCGAGCAGGGCCAGCGCGATACCGTCCCGCCGGTGGCCCGGTTCGAGGTCACGGGCCCGGCCGACCGAGCGCGCCGTCGACCCGGCGCCCTTGGCCAGCATCAGCCAACCTGCCCTGACTCCGCGTCCCACTGTCGCGCCGGCGGACGAAACCGGCGACGCAGTGCGCCGCGGCGCGGGCTTGCGGCGGGGTGTCGCGCGGGACCCAGCCCGAGTGCCCGCCTTTGACCTGCTCGAACGGGCGCCCGAGCGGGCAACGGTCTTACTAGCCATGCGTGCAAGCGTAGTCGCAGATGCCCCAAAATCACCATCTGCCACACGGGTCACAGATTCGTATCGATCGAGACTCGCACGCGACGTAGCGTGCGAAATGACGACAACCGACCAGACCGCGAGCCTTCCCACGTCCAGCAAGGTGCTGTGCGCCCTGTACGCGGCGATCAGCCTCGCGGCGCTGATCGCGACGTGGAGCCAGAATCTCGCCTATTCCGACCGTGGCGGCCAGTTCCTCGTCGCGTTCTGGGCTGACACAAAGGCGAACGCGGCCGCGAGGTCGATCACCGCCGATATCGCCTTGTTCCTGCTCGCCGCGGCGATCCTGATGGTCGTCGAGGCCCGCAAGCACGGCGTCGCGTTCGTCTGGGCGTACATCATCGGCGGATGTGTCGTAGCGATAAGCGTGACGTTCCCGCTGTTCCTCATCGCCCGCGAAGTGCGAATCGCAAGGACGGCGTCGACACCGCTGACGATCGGCGACAAAGCAGGTCTGGTCGCCCTGTCGATCGCCACCGCGGCATTCGTGTTCTGGGTCGACGTGGTCTGACGTCAGTCGAGTGACCGTGAGTAGGCTGAGCACTCGTCCAACCCGGAACTCATCGAGGAGCTCTCGCGCATGCCCGTCGTCGTCGTCGCCACCATGACAGCCAAGCCCGAATCGGTCGACACGGTTCGCGAGGCGTGCAAGCAGGCCATCGAGGCGGTGCACGACGAGCCAGGCTGCCAGCTGTACGCGCTCCACGAAGCCAACGGCACCTTCGTGTTCGTCGAGCAGTGGGCCGACGAGGATGCGCTGAAGACGCACAGCACCGCCCCGGCCGTCGCGACGCTGTTCGGCACCGTCGGTGAGCATCTCGACGGTGCGCCCGACATCAAAATGCTGCAGCCGGTGGTCGCCGGCGACCCGGCCAAAGGCCAGATCCGGTCCTGATGGCAGGCTTGCAGGGAAAAGTCGCCTTCATCACGGGCGCCGCACGAGGACAGGGCCGCGCGGAGGCGGTGCGGCTGGCGTCCGACGGAGCCGACATCATCGCCGTCGACATCTGCGAGCAGATCGCCTCCGTGCCCTATCCGTTGGCATCCGCCGAGGATCTCGCCGCGACGGTCAAGCTGGTCAAGGACACCGGAGCGCGAATCGTGGCGCAGCAGGCCGACGTTCGCGACCAGGATGCGTTGAACAAGGCGCTGCAGGCGGGCCTCGATGAGCTGGGCCGGCTGGACATCGTCGTCGCCAACGCCGGCATCGCGCCGATGCAGGCGGGTGCCGACGGCTGGCGCGATGTGATCGACGTCAACCTCACCGGTGTACACCACACCGTCGAAGTCTCGACGCCACACCTGGTCGCGCAGGGCGACGGCGGATCGATCGTGCTGACCAGTTCGGTGGCGGGGCTGATCGGCGTCGGCAGCGACGACCCCGGCGCCATCGGTTACGTCGCGGCCAAACACGGCATCGTCGGCCTGATGCGCCTCTACGCGAACCTGTTGGCTAAGCACAGTATTCGGGTAAATTCGGTGCATCCAGCGGGTGTGGACACACCGATGATCAACAACGACGCAACGCGCGCGTGGCTCGGCAGCATCGCCGAGAAGTCACCGCAGGACATGGGCAACGCGCTGCCGGTGCAGGTGTTGCAACCGGAGGACATCGCCAACGCGGTGGCGTGGCTGGCGTCAGACGACGCCCGCTACATCACGGGGGTCGCGCTGCCGGTCGACGCAGGTTCGGTCAACAAGCGCTGAGCCGATGGCCCGACGAGATCCCGCCGCCGAGACCGCCTTCGGCCCGATGGTGCAGGTGGCCATCGAGCAATACGAGCCACCGGAACGCCGCCTGGTCTTCGACGATCTCGCCGGATCGTTCGTGCCGTCCGGCCAGCGCTTGCTGGTCCGCGCCATGCGATGGCGGCCGTTGCGTCGCCTGACAGTGTGGGCGGGCGAGAGAACCGTTGCCGGCGCGTGGTCGATCATCACGTGCCGCAAGCGGTACATCGACGACAGGTTGGCCGAGGCGCTGGCCTCGATCGAGAGTGTCGTGATTCTCGGCGCCGGTATGGACACGAAGGCCTACGGGCTCGCGCGTAGGTCCGACATCCCGATCTTCGAAGTCGACCTTCCTGTGAACATCGCGAGGAAGAAGGCGGCCGTAGAGCACGCAATCGGATCGGTGCCCCCGTCGGTTCATTTGGTGCCGTTGGATTTCGAACGCGACGACTTGATCGGCACACTGACTGGTCACGGCTACCGGGCCGAGCACTGCACGTTCTTCATCTGGGAGGGCGTGACGCAGTACCTGACCGAGGACGCGGTCCGGGCCACCCTCACTGCCATGCAGACAGCGGCGTCGGGCAGCCGGCTGGCGTTCACCTACGTCCGCAGGGACTTCATCGACGGAGCGAATTTGTACGACGCCGGGCCCTTGTACAAGCGGTTCAGGCAACGTCAGCAGGTGTGGAAGTTCGGCTTGGACAGTGCCGACGTTGCTTCGTTCCTCGCCGAATACGGTTGGCGCCTCGTCGAACAGGCGGGGGCCGACTTCTACCAGCGTCACTACCTCGGGCCCGCGGGTCGCACGCTGAGCGCGTCGAATCTCGAGTGGACGGCGTACGCCGAGAAGATGTAGCCGGCGAACGTCGGCTATATCTCGATGACGGTCGGCACGATCATCGGCTGCCGGCGGTAGGTCTCCCCGACCCACTTGCCCACCACGCGGCGGACCGCCTGAGCGATGCGCGCGACTTCGGTGATGTTGTTCGCGGCAAGGGATTCCAGCTCTTGTTGCACTTTGATCGCGACGGGCTCCAGCGCCTTCGGATCCTCGGAGAACCCGCGCGAGTGCAGATGGGCCTGCGCTGCCGGCTTTCCGGTCCCACGGTCAACGACCACCGTGATCGCGATGAAACCCGATGACAAGACCAGCCGTTCACCCAGTGTGGCATCGCCGACATCACCGGTGACCAAACCGTCGACGAACATCTTTCCGGTCGGTACCGCGCCGGCGATCGAGGCCCGGCCCGCGACCAGGTCGACACTGACGCCGTTCTCCGCCAGCACGATGTTCTCCTCCGGCACCCCTGTGCGCTGCGCCAGTGCGGCATTCGCCCGCATCATTCGCCAGGTGCCGTGCACCGGCATGACATTGCGCGGTCGGACGCCGTTGTAGAGGAACAGCAGTTCGCCCGCGTAGGCGTGGCCGGAGACATGCACGCGGGCATGCGCATTGGTCACGACGCGCGCACCGATCTTGGCCAATGCATCCAGGACCCCGAAGATGGCCTCCTCGTTGCCCGGAATCTGCGAGGACGACATGATGATCAGGTCACCCGCTGTCAGCGTGATGCTGCGGTGCTCGCCGCGCGACATCCGCGACAGCGCGGCCATCGATTCGCCCTGCGTACCGGTGGTGATGAGCACGACGCGCTCGGGCGCCATTATCTCGGCCGCCGCGATGTCGATGATGTCGTCGTTGTCGGCGAGTTTGAGGTAACCGAGTTCCCTGGCGATCCCCATGTTGCGGACCATGGACCGGCCGACGAACGACACCTTGCGGCCGAGCGCGACGGCCGCATCGGTGATCTGTTGCACACGAGCCACATTCGACGCGAAGCAGGCCACGATGACGCGACCCTGAGCACCACGCATCAGCCGGTGCATGGTCGGCCCGATCTCGCTCTCCGACGGTCCGACTCCGGGTATCTCGGAGTTCGTCGAATCGCACAGAAACAGGTCGACCCCGGAATCGCCGAGTCGCGACATGCCTGGCAGGTCGGTGGGCGCGCCGTCGGGCGGGGACTGGTCCAACTTGATGTCGCCGGTGTGCAGCACCGTGCCGGCACCGGTGTGGATGGCGATGGCCAGGCAGCCGGGAATCGAGTGGTTGACCGCGAAGTACTCGCACTCGAAGACACCATGGGTCGAACTCTGACCCTCGCCGACCTCTTCGAACACCGGCTTGATGCGGTGCTCGCGGCATTTCTCCGCGACGAGGGCCAGCGTGAACTTCGAGCCCACCACGGGTATGTCGGGACGCATCTTGAGCAGGAACGGGATCGCGCCGATGTGGTCCTCGTGCGCGTGGGTGAGCACGAGCGCTTCCACGTCGTCGAGTCGGTCCTCGACGAGACGTAGATCCGGAAGGACCAGGTCGACCCCGGGTTCGTCATGGGTCGGGAACAACACGCCGCAGTCGACGATCAGCAGCCGTCCGAGGTGCTCGAAAACGGTCATGTTGCGGCCGATTTCGCTGATGCCGCCCAGCGCGGTGACCCGCAGTCCGCCCGGGGCCAAGGGCCCCGGCGGTTTGAGTTCTTCGTTCACTACCGCAGCACCGCTGCTGCGCGCATGTCCGCGGCCAGCGCTTCGATTTGCTCGGGCGTCGCAGGCACCTGCGGCAACCGCGGGTCGCCGGTCTCGAAGCCCTGCAGCCGCAAACCTTCTTTGGACAACGTGACACCGCCCAGGCGCGCCTGTGCATCGGCGAGCGGGCCGAGTGTCACATTGATCTTGCGCGCGGTCGCGACATCGCCGGAATTGAACGCTGACAACATGTCTCGGAGCTGTCCGGCCGCCAGGTGGCCCCACACGCTGATGAAACCGACAGCACCCATCGCCAGCCACGGCAGGTTGAGCGCGTCGTCACCCGAGTAGTAGGCCAGTCCGGTCTCGGCGATGATCTGAGCGCCCCCGTGCAAATCGCCCTTGGCGTCCTTGATCGCGACGATGTTGGGGTGCTTGGCGAGGGTGCGGATCGTCGACCATTCGATGGGCACCACGGACCGCGGCGGAATGTCGTAGAGCACCACGGGTAGCGGTGTCGAGTCGGCGATCGTGGTGAAGTGCGCGAGCAGGCCGGCCTGCGGCGGTCGCGAGTAGTAGGGCGTCACGACCAGCAGGCCGTGCGCGCCCTCGGCAGCACAGGCCTTGGCGAGGTGGACGCTGTGCGCGGTGTCATAGCTGCCTGCGCCGGTGATGATGCGGGCCCGGTCGCCGACAGCCTCGAGGACCGCCCGCAGCAACGCGACCTTCTCGTCGTCGGTGGTCGTCGGCGATTCGCCGGTGGTGCCGGACAGCACCAGGCCGTCACAGCCGGCGTCGACCAGGTGGGTAGCCAGCCTGGCTGCAGTGCCGGTGTCCAGCGAGCCGTCGGACTTGAACGGCGTAACCATCGCGGTCAACACGGTGCCCAACCGGGCCGTCACGTCGAATCCGCTGGTGCTCACGGGTCCTTAGATTACCCGCTCGACCTCACGCTTCGGCGGACTGGACCGGGCCGGCGGCGTCACGCCTCCGTGGCCAGCGGACTCGTGGCGACCTCGGTGCCGTCAGCCAGCGTGTAGATGTCGAAATCGGAGAACACCTGCGGGGCGGCATCGATGAGTTGTCGCAGGCACGCGATGGCCAGCCGCCGGATCTCCACGTCGGCGTGCTCGCTGGCCCGCATGGCGATGAAGTGGCGCCAGGCGCGGTAGTTGCCGGTGACGACGATGCGCGTCTCGGTGGCGTTCGGCAGGACCGCGCGCGCCGCCTGTCGGGCCTGCTTGCGACGCAGCACGGCCCGTCGTTCGCCGCCCTGATCGCCCATGAACTTCGCTTCGAGCCTGCTCAGCAGCTCGGCATACGTGGCGCGGCTGGCGTCGGCGGCTGCGGTGAAGATCTCGAGTAGCTCGGGGTCGTCCTCGATCCCCGGCGGGATGACCACCTGTGAGTCGTTCTCGGGCACGTAGCGTTGCGACAGTTGCGAGTAGGAGAAGTGCCGGTGTCGGATCAGCTCGTGCGTGCAGGACCGCGAGATGCCGGTGATGTAGAACGACACCGACGCGTGCTCGAGCACCGAGAGATGGCCGACATCGATGATGTGGCGGAGGTATGCCGCGTTGGTCGCGGTTTTCGGGTTCGGCTTCGACCAGCTCTGATAACACGCCCGGCCGGCGAACTCGACCAGCGCAGGACCGCCGTCGGCGTCGGTGTTCCACGGCACGTCCGGGGGTGCCTGGAACTCGGTCCTGGCGATCAGTTGCACGCGCAGCGGCGCGGTCTCGGCCACGGCTCACCCTAACGTTGCGGGAACGCGTTTCGAGCCCCGGCACACAGGGAACAACCCGTTCCCCTTCGGTGTTATCCAGGCACCTGTTCGCAATAGGAGTGATGAATGGCCACTGACTACGACGCACCGCGTGCCAAGGAAACCGACGACACCGTCGACGAATCACTGGAAGATCTCGCCGCTCGGCGGCGCAGTCAGGTCGACGTGGCGGTGCTCGACGTCGATGACGGCGATGCGGTCGATCCCATCGAACTTCCCGACGTCGACCTCTCGGGTGAAGAGTTGACCGTGCGGGTCATCCCCAAGCAGGCTGACGAGTTCACGTGCGCCAGCTGCTTCCTGGTGCAACACCACAGCCGGCTCGCCCTGCAGTCCGGGGACCGGATGGTCTGCGCCGACTGCGTCTGACCGTCACTTCAGCGCCGCAGCGACGCTTCCCACCAGGTCGCCCCGGTCGCCGACGGTGACGTCGGCCAGACCCAGCCACGACGCCATCGAGCGCAATTCACCCGCCAACGCCGCAGCCACGAGGGCCGGCTGCTCACCGGGCTCGACGAAGGCACCGACGACGTGCAGTGCGCCTGCCGCCCGCTCGGCCTTGAGGTCGACACGCCCCACGAGTCGCCCGTCGAGCAGAAACGGCCACACGTAGTACCCGTACTGACGCTTCGGTGCCGGCGTGTAGATCTCGATCCGGTAGTGGAACCCGAACAGTCGCTCGACCCGCGGCCGGAAGAAGATCAGCGGGTCGAACGGGCACAACAGCGCGGTCCCGCGATCGCGCCGCGGCACGATCTGCCCCGCTCGCAGATACGCCGGCGCCGTCCAACCATCGACATCGACCTTCTCCAGCACGCCGTCGGCCACCAACTTCGCGATCGCCGGCTTCACCTGCTGCGCCGCCAATCGGAAATAATCGCGGATGTCGGCCTCGGTGCCCACCCCCAGCGCGGAGGCCGCTCGCAACGTCAGCTCACGAATGGCGTCCTCGTCGTCGATCTCCCGCGCCACCACATCCGGCGGGAGCACCCGCTCCGTCAGGTCGTAATGGCGGGCGAACCCGACGCGGGTGGCCGTCGTCAGCACGCCGGCGGCGAACAGCGCCTCGGTCACCCACTTCGTGTCGCTTCGGTCCCACCACGGACCCTTCCTGCCGCGCTGCTCGGCGCCCAGATGCTCCTCGATCTGCCCCGCGGTCGACGGCCCGAGTTCGGCCACCGCGGCAACGATGTCGTCGGCGAGCTTCGGGTTCTTCTTGACGATGTGCGTGCCCCACCGGCCGTGGGTGTACTCGCGCATCCGCCAACGCAGCAGCGGCCAGTCCTCGACGGCCATCAGCGCGGCCTCGTGCGCCCAGTACTCGACCAGCAGTCGTGGCGACCTCGCGGTGTGGCTCCACGCGGCGCGGTCCAGCACGTCGCGGTCGTATGGTCCGAGCCTGCTGAACACCGGCGCGTAATGCGCCCGCACCGCGACCGATACCGAATCCAGTTGCAAGACCTGAATTCTCGAAATCAGCCGTCGCAGGTGCGCACGGGTGACCGGCCCGGCGGGTCTCGCTTCGGCGAAGCCCTGCGCGGTGACGGCGATGCGGCGCGCCTGCGCAGCCGTCAGCGTGGTCATGCGCGACGGTAGCTGTGATACCGGTAGCGCAGCCCCGAACTACTGGTGAGCCACTCCCCCGTCGCGCCCAGCCACGAATCGTCGAGCACAGGAGCCATCGCGTCGCTGTCCTCGCGCGGCAGGTCGACCTCCACCTCGGTCACCTCGCACCGGGTGGCGACCGCGAGCGCAAGGGCGTAGATCTGCCCACCGCCGATCACCCAGGACTCGTCGTCGGACAACGCGCCGTCCTCGGGTGTGCCCCTCGGGCGAAGAGCATCGTCAAGCGTCGCCACCACGTCAGCACCATCAGCCATGTACTCAGCTTGCCGGGTCACTACGACATTTCTGCGTCCCGGCAGCGGACGCACCTTCGCCGGTAGAGATTCCCAGGTCAGCCGCCCCATCACCACGCTGTGGCCCATGGTGAGCTCCTTGAATCGGGCCTGGTCCTCGGGCAGTCGCCACGGGATGCCGCCGTCGCGACCGATGACACCGGATGTCGACTGGGCCCAGATCAGCCCTACGGTCATTGACACGGTGCGGACCTGCGAGCAGTCCTCACACCGCCACCGGGGCCTTGATCCCCGGGTGCGGGTCATAGTTCACGATCGCGATGTCTTCAAAGGTGTAGTCGAAAATCGAATCCCGAGGCGCCAGAACCAGTTCGGGATAGGGCCGTGGGTCGCGGCTGAGTTGCAACTGAACCTGCTCGACGTGGTTGTCGTAGATGTGGCAGTCGCCGCCGGTCCAGATGAAGTCGCCCACATCGAGTCCGGCCTGAGCGGCCATCATGTGGGTCAACAGGGCATAGCTGGCGATGTTGAACGGCACGCCGAGGAACAGGTCGGCGCTGCGCTGGTACAGCTGACACGACAGCCTGCCCTCGGCGACGTAGAACTGGAAGAACGCGTGGCACGGCGGCAGCGCCATCTGCGGGATTTCGCCGACGTTCCAGGCCGACACGATGTTGCGCCGCGAGTCGGGGTCGGACTTGAGCAGATCCACCGCAGCGCCGATCTGATCGATGTGCTCGCCCGAAGGCGTCGGCCACGACCGCCATTGCACGCCGTAGACCGGACCCAGATCGCCTGTGTCCGAGGCCCACTCGTCCCAGATCGTAACGCCGTGCTCCTGGAGCCAGCGAACGTTCGAGTCACCGCGCAGGAACCACAGCAACTCATAGATCACCGACTTGGTGTGCACCTTCTTGGTCGTGATCAGGGGAAAGCCGGCCGTCAGGTCGTAGCGCATCTGGTGCCCGAAAAGGCTGCGGGTCCCGGTCCCGGTGCGATCCGACTTGGGTGTGCCACGCTCGAGCACCAGACGCAGCAGATCCTCGTACGGCGTGGCAATCGGCACGTCGGTCAGCTTACTTCCACACGGGCCGAGTAGAACGGTAGCCATGCCGAGCATCTCCGCCACCGTCACCACAGCCGACGGCTCCTGCCCCGTCACCCTGCACACTCCCAACGGCAGCGGTCCGTGGACCGCCGTCGTCATGTACGTCGACGCCGGCGGGGTGCGCGACACCTTCCAGGAGATGGCCGCACGGCTGGCCGGTTTCGGCCATGCTGTGCTGCTGCCGGACGTCTATTACCGCCACGGCGACTGGGCGCCATTCGACATGTCGACGGCCTTCACTGACGAGCGGGAACGCAAGCGTCTGTTCGGCATGATCTCCAGCCTCACGCCGGACATGCTGGCCAGTGACGCCACGGCGTTTTTCGACTTCCTGGCCGGCCGGCCAGAAGTCAAAGGCGACGCGTTCGGCGTGTGCGGCTACTGCATGGGGGGACGCGCGTCGGTCTACGTGGCGGGCCGCGTGCCGGACCGGGTTGCGGCTGCGGGGTCCTTCCACGCCAGCGGTCTGGTCACCGACGAGCCCACGAGCCCGCACCTGCTCGCCGAGCAAATCAGGGCGACGGTGTACGTCGCAGGCGCCGAGAACGACCACGGCTTCACCCCCGAGCACGCGGAGACGCTCGACAAAGCGCTGAGCGCGGCGGGCGTCACGCACACCGTCGAGTTCTATCGCGCCGGACACGGCTTCGCCGTGCCCGACAACCCGCCGTACGACGAGGAGGCCGCCGAACGGCACTGGATCGCCCTGCAGGAACTTTTCGAATCCGCGCTTCCCAACTGATCTGTCCGCCACGATTGGCGGATGACCGAACCCAGCGACGTCGGCTTCCGCATCGATCCCGTTCTCGCCCGCAGCTGGCTGCTGGTGAACGGGTCCCAGTACGAGCGGTTCGCACCGGCGGCAAGTTCGCGCGCCGACGTCGTCGTGCTCGACATCGAAGATGCGGTGGCACCCAAGGACAAGGTGGCCGCGCGCGACAACGTGGTCAGGTGGTTGGCCGACGGCAACCACGACTGGGTGCGCGTGAACGGTTTCGGGACGCCGTGGTGGGCCGACGATCTGCAGATGCTGTCGGGCACCGCGGTGGGCGGCGTGATGCTGGCGATGGTGGAGTCGGTCGACCACGTCTCCGAAACGGCCAAACGGCTGCCGAACGTCCCGATCGTCGCACTGGTGGAGACGGCGCGTGGCCTCGAGCGCATCACCGAAATCGCCGCGGCCAAAGGCACATTCCGGCTGGCCTTCGGAATCGGCGATTTCCGCCGCGACACCGGGTTCGGCGACCACCCGACGACGCTGGCGTATGCGCGCTCGCGATTCACCATCGCGGCCAAGGCCGCGCACTTGCCGAGTGCGATCGATGGCCCGACCGTCGGCTCGAGCGCCCTGGTGCTCAGCGAAGCGACCGCGGTATCGGCCGAGTTCGGGATGACCGGCAAGATCTGCCTGACGCCCGAGCAGTGCCCCACCGTGAACGAGGGGCTCTCCCCGTCACTCGACGAAATCGCCTGGGCCAAGGAATTCCTCGATGAGTTCGAGCGTGACGGCGGCGAGATCCGCAACGGGTCCGACCTGCCGCGCATGGCCAGGGCGAACAAGATCCTGGACCTGGCCCGCGCCTACGGCATCGAGGTGTCGGAATTCGACGACGTCGACGATCCGGCGCACATCCCCGCCCCGTCGGACACCTACCACTACTGAGGTGTGGCGTCCCGCCGGCGCAGGAACGTGCTCACCGACCGCAGCAGACCGCGACCCGCGTAGATACCCGCCACCACGCACGCGATGATCATCACGATGAACATCACCAGCCAGTTCGCCCGACTGTGGCTGACGTTCCACCAAACGATCGTGAACAAGATGGCGCAGATGAAAACGACTATGTCGCGCCAGTTTCCGGCGTAGGACACGGCGGCTTCGCGTAGCGCGCGCGTCTTCTCACTCGTCGTGATGAGGGCGTCGATGCGCTGGTTGATGTTTTCTTGCAAACGGGCTTTCAGCTCCGGTGCATCCTCGGGGATACGCTCCAGGAGGTCCATGTCTTTGGCGATCATGCCGCGAATGTCGGGGCCCCGCAGGTTGCCTGCGGCCACACCGAGAAGCGCCCCTCCGGCGATCGGTGCTGCGCCTAAAGCGAGTTCGGCTATTCCGGGCATGTTGACTCCCTCACTGCTGCTTGACCCAATCGGCGACAGCCGGCCATGTCGCCTCGTCGATGAGGTCCGGCGCCCACACCACGTTCTTGAGGACTTCGGCGAAGCGATCGGCCGGACCCGTGTAGTCGAAGACGACGATCACGCCCGGCGCCGCCTTGATGGCCGCCTCGGTGCTCCGACCTTCGTTGATGAAGCCCTCCTTGCCGCCGATCTGCACCGGGACCGTGTACACCTCTTGCCGTCCTCGTTCCGTCACTTTGTGAGAGGAGAACTCGTTGGCCCTGTTCAGTCTCATCGACAATTTGTCGGAGGGTTCGGAGCAGGCGGCCACCGGAACATCGAACGGGCCCTGCCCGCACCCGTCGAATGACAGCTGCGTGTCGTCGATGCGAAGTTGATTGCCCGCCCAGGACAAGGGCATGTCGGCAGGCAGCGTGGACAGGCTCGCCGGGAAGCGGATCGGGATGCGTTCGGCGGGCCTCAGCTGCGTGGCGAGCTCCTGCAGCAAGCCCAACTCGGCCGCCGTCTGGGATCTGCCCTGTGCGGTGGCCCACGCATTCTTGTCGTACTCCCACGCGAGCACGGCGCCAGCCGGCCAGCGGGGCGGGAGGTAGTAGCCCTCTCCGGCGTCGACCGTCACCTCCTGCCCGGTTACCACGGCAGCCGGGTCGTACCCGCCCTGTGCGTACACGGTCAGGCGGGCGGTCGCCGCGGGATGATTGCACCCTCGGCATTTGTTCGGGAACGTGAACGTCTCCTCGGGCGGCTGGAGGTCGAACACCTGTCTGTCATGGGTGATGTGATGGCTCAACACCTTCCAGTCCCAGTCCGGGGCACCGAGACTCATGTACCGCGGATCGATGACGCTTCGGACGGACGGGGCCGCCGCGGCGCTGTGGGGGGCCGACGTCGCAGCCGGTGCATCCGCGGTTTGCGGCGTCCCGCACGCAGCAATGATCGCCAGGGCGCAACCGAGCGCCACAGCATCGAAAAGTCGGTTCGAGGTTCCCGTGGCGGCCATGGCGAGAACGTAACTCAATGACCCGGCGGTTACGTGGTCTCCGGCGAAGCAGTCGATTAGAGATCGCTCATGAGCTGTGCCGCCACCGTGGCACCGAGATTCCAGCACGCCTCCACCCCGGCCTTGTCCGGTTTGCCCGACACCACCACGTAGTCAGCGGCTTTCACCCATCCCAATCCCGTGGTGATGGTGTCGACGCCGCGCTCGGCACCCTCGGTGCCCTCATTGCCGTGCAAGTACAGGCCGAACGGTCGACCCCGCGTCGCGTCCAGACACGGGTAGTAACAGACGTCGAACGCATGCTTGAGGGCGCCGCTCATGTAACCGAGATTGGCTGGCGAGCCGAGCACATATCCGTCGGCGGCCAGCACGTCGGCCGCAGACAGCGAGAGTGCGGGTCGCCGCATCACCTCGACGCCCTCGATCTCGGGATCCGATGCGCCGGCCAGCACGGCCTCGAACATCTCCTGGCAGTGCGGAGATGGGGTGTGGTGCACGATCAGCAGCGTCTTGCTCATCGGCGCTCCTCCAGTTCGACGGCCTTCTTCATCGCCTCACGCGCGCGCGAGCGGTCACCGGCGTAGTCGTATGCCCGCGCGAGGCGATACCAACGTCGCCAGTTGTCGGGGTCGTTCTCCAACTCGTCGCGGACCTTCGCAAACAGTTCGTCAGCGGCGTCGCGCTGAATTCGGCCCGACGGCATTCTCGGCAGCGAGTTCACGTCGAGTTCCATGCCTTCGTCTCGGACTGTCCGCGCGAGCCGCTGATGGGTCAGGCCGGCTCGCAGCGTGCTGACCATCGCCCAGATTCCGATCAGGGGTAGCGCCAGCAGGGCAATGCCCAACCCCACGGCCGCGGGCTCCCCGGTCGTGATGAACGCCATCGCAATTCGGCCGAGCAGGACGAAGTAGACGACCAGCGCGACGCACATGAAGCCGATGAGCAGCTGGATGCGCAGTGAGCGCGCGCCGTCGCTCATTCCAGGTCGAGCAGCGGCTCGATGCCGATGGTGAGGCCGGGGCGTTCGGCGACCCGGCGCACCGCGAGCAGGACTCCGGGCACGAACGACGTGCGGTCGATGCTGTCGTGCCTGATGGTCAGCGTTTCGCCCTGCGTTCCGAACAGCACTTCCTGATGGGCGACGAGCCCGGCCAGCCGGACGGAGTGCACCGGAATGCCGTCGACGTCGGCTCCGCGTGCACCGTCGAGGCTTGTGCTGGTGGCATCGGGGTTGGGCGGCAGTTCCTTTCGCGCGGCCGCTATCAATCGAGCGGTGCGTACCGCGGTGCCCGATGGCGCGTCAGCCTTGTGCGGATGATGAAGTTCGACGACCTCCACCGATTCGAAGAAGCGCGCGGCCCGCTGGGCGAAATGCATCGACAGCACGGCGCCGATCGCGAAGTTCGGCGCGATCAGGACCGCGACGTCGGACCTGGCGTCGAGCCATGTTCTGACTTGGTCGAGACGCTCGTCGGTGAAACCCGTGGTGCCCACGACAGCATGAATCCCGTTGTCGATGAGGAACTTCAGATTGTCCATGACAACGTCGGGATGGGTGAAGTCGATGACCGCCTCGGTCTGCGCCTCGGCCAGCAGGCTCAGTGGATCGCCGGCGTCGACGCCTGCGGTGAAAGTCAGGTCCTCGGCTTCTTCGACGGCGCGCACCATCGTCGCTCCGACCTTGCCTTTGGCCCCCAGCACTCCGACACGCATGGCTGGCAGCCTAGTCGTCTGCACATGACGGCTGAAGTTGCCGGAGAATCGAACTGACATTCGATCCAAGGTTTCGACGGCGGCCCGTCGGGCGCGCCGATAGCGCGCACAGTTAGGCGGAACCGACAGATCTGTCACTGCTGGTGAACTATGTTCGCGATGTGGAACCGCCCCACACCTACGTACGGGACGCATCCGCTTCGGTGGTGCACCACGGGGACTACCTCAACGGCCGCGACGGCTACACGCTCTGCGGGACTGCGCTGGGGAATCCGACCAGGCTAGACCCGGCGGAAACAGACGTCGCGCCATGCTCGGCGTGTGAGGCGAAGCTGGTGGAGTATCACCTCACATGGTGGCGGGATAGAGCCCAGACAGTTACCGCCGAGCTTGACGCGCTGCGCGTGAAGTACCGCGAGATGGCGGATTTGGTCGATGATCACCGTCATCAACCGGCCGCATCGCAGCACAAGGCGGACGTCACGGAAGCCTCGGGCGCCGAGACCAGCGAAGGGGTCGAAGAACCGAAGACCCTCCTGGATCATGCGCGAAGGGAACTATTGGAGCTCTGCCGCCAATGCGACGACGCGGTGCCCTATTGGCGTCTGAAGAACCTCATGCAGGCCTTCAGCGACAAGCTGAGTACCGACGAGCGAGTGCTTCTTGCGCAGGAGATCGGCACAGAGGGATCGCTAATACGCTGGTGTACAACGGAAATAGTCAAGTATGGACACAGTGTCACGAACAACCCCGTGCAAGTGGAATCCGAGGCGACCTGGGACGCCTGGACCCAGGATTCGTACCAGACGCCGAAGAAGACCAAATGGCGATTGGGCCGGTCGCACAACGGCAGTTGAGCTCGCTTCCCGGTCGAACTCGACCCGCACGATAGGTCTGGGTCATCCACCCCGCCGGCTCGAGCCGGCTCGGCGGGCGCAGCCCGTTCGGCGGACAGCGTCAGTCGGGTTGCCTCACAGCGGGGAGGCGCCGCGCAGATGTTCGAAGATCAACGACGTCTGGGTACCGGCCACGTCGGCGTCGGCGTTGAGGTTCTCGACCACGAACGACCGCAGGTCGTCGGTGTCGCGCGCGGCGACATGCAGGATGAAGTCGTCGGCACCGGCGAGGAAGTACACGTCCATCACCTGCGGGCGGTTGCGGATGTGCTGAATGAAGCTGCGGATCTTGCCCCGCGCGTGGGCCTGCAACGTCACCGAGATCATGGCCTGCAAGGTCAGCCCGATGGCCGTCGGATCGATATCGGCGTAGAAGCCCCGGATCACGCCCAACTCCTGGAGTCGTCGCACCCGGCCGTGACACGTCGAGGGCGCGATGCCGACCAGTTCGGCGAGCGCGCTGTTGGGCATCCGGGCGTCGGCGTGCAGCGCCGTGAGAATGCGCCGATCGACCTCGTCGAGCTCAGTCGGCCGAACATTCTTCGACGGCAGCACCGACAAGGCGTCGGAATCGGTCAATCGTTCATTCATAGCCGCAGCGTATCGAAGAATTATCAGATCCATTGCCATATGGGCGCAGAATCTTCAGACTAGATCCAACCGCTACGACTTCGAGGAGCGATCATGCGTGTCGGCATCCCGACCGAGATCAAGAACAACGAATACCGCGTCGCCATCACTCCGGCGGGTGTGGCCGAACTGGTTCACCGGGGCCATGAGGTGATCATCGAGTCTGGAGCGGGCGAGGGTTCCGCCATCTCCGACGCTGATTTCAAGCGCGCCGGCGCTCAACTGATCACCAGCGCCGACCAGGTCTGGGCCGAAGCCGACCTTCTGCTGAAGGTCAAGGAGCCCATCGAAGCCGAGTACGAGCGGATGCGCGCGGGCCAGACCCTGTTCACGTATCTGCACCTGGCCGCGTCGAAGCCCTGCACCGACGCACTGATGGCGTCGGGCACCACCTCCATCGCCTACGAGACCGTGCAGACCGCCGACGGCGCCCTGCCGCTGCTCGCTCCGATGAGCGAGGTCGCGGGACGACTCTCCGCGCAGGTCGGCGCCTACCACCTGATGCGCAGCCACGGCGGCCGCGGCGTCCTGATGGGCGGTGTGCCCGGTGTCGCGCCGGCTGAGGTCGTCGTCATCGGTGGTGGCGTCTCCGGCTACAACGCCGCGCGGGTGGCGGCCGGAATGGGCGCCCATGTCACGGTTTTCGACGTCAACATCAACAAGCTGCGCGAGGTCGACGCCGAGTTCGGCGGCCGTATCGAGACCCGCTACTCGTCCATCCTCGAACTCGAGGACGCAGTCAAGCGGGCCGACCTGGTCATCGGCGCCGTGCTGGTCCCCGGCGCCAGGGCGCCGAAGCTGGTCACCAATTCCACCGTCGCCGGGATGAAGTCCGGCGCAGTACTCGTCGACATCGCGATCGACCAGGGCGGTTGCTTCGAGGATTCGCGGCCCACCACCCACGACGACCCCACATTCGCGGTCCACGACACGGTGTTCTACTGCGTGGCGAACATGCCGGGCGCAGTTCCGCGCACCTCGACGTTCGCATTGACCAACGCGACCATGCCATACGTCCTGCGGCTGGCCGACAAGGGCTGGAAAGCCGCCTGCAAGGCCGATCCCGCGCTGGCCAGGGGCTTGTCGACGCATGACGGAGCGCTGCTGTCCGAGCAGGTCGCCACGGACCTCGACCTGCCCTTCACCGACCCGGCAGACCTGCTGGTCTAAGACTCGTCGACCCATTCGCCGTCACCCCTGGCGTGGGGGCTCAAAACGTAGGGTTTCACCCGATTCCTCGCGCCCGCCGCGTGCCATACCTTTAGTTCCAGCGGCTGGCGCTCTAGGGCGTGGGGGGACAGCCGCGCAACCAGGAGCCCCCGGCCGCGAGGGGTGGCCGGGCGGCCTGGTCGAACGTTCTCGTCACGACGTGAGCGTCGAAATGACCAGCTCAGCCACCTGACCGATCACCGGGCGCAGATTTTGGGCCTTCGGGTCGTTGGTGGCCGACCGCGTCATCACCGCGATCAGCAGTCGCTCCCCCGCCGGGCCGTAGGCGATGCCGACGTCGTTGGTGCTTCCGTAATCACCGGTACCGGTCTTGTCGGCGCTGGTCCACCCGGGCGGAAAGCCGGCCCGCATGCTCGACGTCTGATTGGCGCGCATCCAGTCGTCGAGCAGTCTGCGCTGCGGCGGCGCCAGCGCATCGCCGATCAGTAGCGCACGGTAGCCGGTGGCGATCGCCTCGGGTGCCGAGGTGTCGCGCGGATCGCCCGGCACCGCCGAGTTCAGCTCGGTCTCCCAGCGGTCCAGACGCGACCGGTCGTCACCGATGCTCCGGGCGAACTCGGTGATCGCCTGCGGCCCACCGATCCGCTGTAGCAACATGTTTCCTGCCAGATTGTCGCTGCGCTGCAGCACGGCCTGGCACAGTTCGGCGAGCGTCATCTCCCGTCCGGCCCGATCCTGCGTGACGGGTGAGTTGATGAGGATGGCCGCCGGATCGACGAACATTCTGTCTTCGAGCGAGAGCTCACCGCGTTCGGCCATCTGCAGCACCCGCGCCGCCGCGTACGTCTTGAACGTAGACAACATCGAGAACGAGTCCTGCGCCCGGTGCGCCACGGTCCTGCCTGAGTCGAGATTGACGGCGTACACCCCGATCAGCGCGTTGTGCTCCTGCTCCAATCCCGCGAGCCGGACCTCGACGGTGAGCACGGGTGGCGGCGTGGCCACTGCAACGCTCGGGGAGCCTGCGACCATTGCCGCAAGCGCCATACTGCCGATCAGGACTCCACGTCTGGTCAGTCGATGCATTGCCACAGGATACCGATCAGTCCGAAACGGCCCGAAGTGGCTGCGGCAGCTACTTTTTCGATCGTTGCGCGTAGAGTGGCCCCATGCTCGATCTCGCCGAAATCCTCCCTGACGCCCCCACTGCCGCTGCCGACGTCCTGGCGCTGTACGACTCACTGCCGGCCGTCGAACCGGACGCCATGATCGGCATCTGGCATGGCGCCGAGATGCCCACCGGACATCCCCTGGACGGGATGCTCGCCGCCAGCGGATGGTGGGGTAAGGCCTTCCTGGACAGCGAGACGGTTCACCCGCTGCTGTTCCGCACCGGCGACGGCTCCGCACTGTGGGCGCTCAACCCCGCTTTGGCCTCCGGTGGTCTCGGACTCGCCACCAAGCTCCCCCTGCTGAAGCGGCAGGACTTCTCGAAAATCATCGCCGGCCTGGAGCCTGCCTTGCGCGCGCGCAGCGCCAAAGCCCGGCTACGCACCACGCGTTACCGCGGCGTGGACAGCGCCACGATGATCTACGACCAGCTGCCGATCAACGATGTGTTCCGTCGACTGGACGGTGACACCGTGCTCGGCGCGATGGATCTGCGCGGGATCAAAGCCCCATACTTCTTTGTGCTGCAGCGCAACGACTCACTGCCGCTGCGATAGCTTCGACGGCACCGTCGGCTTTCGTCAGCTCGGTATGGCCCGAAGTGGCTGTGGCAGCGACTTCTTCGATCGCTGCGGGCCGAGCACCGCGGCACCGTAGGGCTTGGTGAGCAGTCTGCGCGCGACGGCGTTCACCTCGTCGAGGGTGACCGCATCGATCTTCGACAGCGTCTGCTCGATGGTGCGATGCTCGCCGTAGTTCAGTTCGCTGCGGCCGATGCGGTTCATCCGTGAACCCGAGTCTTCGAGACCGAGCACCAACCCGCCGCGCATCGAGCCCTTGGCGATCCGGCACTCTGCCTCGGTGATGCCGTCGCGCGCGACGTCGGCCAGCACATCGCTGGTCACCCGAACGACCTCGTCGAACCGTTCCGGCTGACACGCGGCATAGAACGACAGCGAGCCGCTGTCTGAGAACGTGTCCACAGTCGAGTACACCGAGTACGCCAGGCCGCGTGTCTCCCTGATCTCTTGGAAGAGACGCGAACTCAAGCCGCCGCCCAGTGCCGTGTTGAGCACCGACAACGCCCACCGGTGCTCCCAGTGACGGCCGGGTGTTCGGACGCCCATGAACAGGTGCGTCTGTTCGGCGTCGCGGTGCACCAACTGCAGCGTCGGCTTGCCGCCGACCCGACCGGTGCCCTTCCGGGGCGGCAACGGCTTGCGACCGCGAACAAGATGCGGTCCGAAATGCTCGCGCACCAAGCTGACCACCTGGTCGTGGTCGACATTTCCGGCGACCGCCACGACCATGCGCTCGGGCGTGTAGCGCCGAACATGGAACGAATGCAGTTGCGCGCGCGTCATTTCCGAGATGGACTGGACGCTGCCGATCACCGGACGGCCGACCGGGTGGGCACCGAACATCGCTGCCAGGAATATGTCACCGAGTGTGTCCTCGGGATCGTCGTCGCGCATGGCGATCTCTTCGAGCACCACGTCGCGTTCGATCTCGACATCGTGTGCGGCGCACCGCCCGCGCAACACCACGTCGGCCACCAGGTCGACGGCCAACTCCAAATCGGTGCTGAGCACATGGGCGTAGTAGCAGGTGTGTTCCCTGGCCGTGAACGCGTTGAGTTCACCGCCGACGGCATCGACGGCCTGGGCGATGTCGACCGCGGTGCGCGTCGGCGTCGACTTGAACAGCAGGTGCTCGAGGAAGTGCGCCGCGCCGGCCACGCTCGGCCCCTCGTCCCGGGAGCCGACGTCGACCCACACGCCGACCGACGCCGAATGCACCGACGGGATGTACTCGGTGACGACACGCAGACCGCCCGGCAGCACCGTGCGCCGTACAGCAACCGAGGATTCACCGCCGCCGATGCCGCGGCGCAGCGGCCTAGCTGCTGGCCGCTGCGGCATCTGCCGGTGCTGGCTCGCTGGTCGAACCGTCCTCCGCCCCGTCCTCGGCGACCAGGATCAGCGAGATCTTGCCGCGGTTGTCGATGTCGGCGATCTCGACGCGCAGCTTGTCGCCGACCGTGACCACGTCTTCGACCTTCGCGATGCGCTTGCCCCGGCCCAGCTTGGAGATGTGCACCAGGCCGTCGCGTCCCGGCAGCAGCGACACGAACGCGCCGAAATCGGTTGTCTTGACGACGGTTCCGAGGAACCGCTCACCGATCTTGGGCAGCTGCGGATTGGCGATCGCGTTGATCTTGTCGATCGCGGCCTGCGCCGCTTCGCCGTTGGAGGCGCCGACGAAGACCGTGCCGTCGTCCTCGATGGAGATCGACGCGCCGGTCTCCTCAGTGATCGAGTTGATCATCTTGCCCTTCGGCCCGATCACCTCGCCGATCTTGTCGACCGGCACCTTGATCGTGGTGATGCGCGGCGCGTACGGGCTCATCTCGTCGGGCTCGTCGATGGCCTCGGCCATCACCTCGAGGATGGTGATTCGGGCGTCTTTGGCCTGGGCCAGCGCTCCTGCGAGCACCTGCGACGGGATGCCGTCGAGCTTGGTGTCCAGCTGCAGCGCGGTGACGAAGTCCTTGGTGCCTGCGCACTTGAAGTCCATGTCACCGAAGGCGTCCTCGGCGCCGAGGATGTCGGTCAGCGTGACGAAGCGTCTTTCGACGCCACCACCCTCTACTTCCACGTCGTCGGAGACCAGCCCCATCGCGATACCCGCGACCGGAGCCTTGAGCGGCACACCGGCATTGAGCAGCGACAGGGTCGACGCACACACCGAGCCCATCGACGTCGAGCCGTTGGAGCTCAGCGCCTCCGAGACCTGGCGGATGGCGTACGGGAACTCCTCGACGGACGGCAGCACGGGCATCAGAGCCCGCTCGGCCAGGGCGCCGTGGCCGATCTCGCGGCGCTTGGGAGACCCGACGCGACCGGTCTCACCGGTCGAATACGGCGGGAAGTTGTAGTGGTGCATGTAGCGCTTGCTGGTCTCGGGGCCCAGCGAGTCGATCTGCTGCGCCATCTTGACCATGTCCAGCGTGGTGACGCCCATGATCTGCGTTTCGCCACGCTCGAAGATCGCGCTGCCGTGCGCCCGCGGAATGACGGCGACTTCGGCGCTCAGGGCGCGGATATCGGTGATGCCACGGCCGTCGATGCGGAAGTGGTCGGTCAGGATGCGTTGCCGGACAAGCTTCTTGGTCAGCGAGCGAAACGCAGCGCTGACCTCCTTCTCGCGGCCCGCGTACTGGTCGGCCAACCGTTGGAGCACCTCGACCTTGATTTCATCGGTGCGGTCGTTGCGCTCCTGCTTGCCGGCGATGCTCAGCGCCTCCGACAGCGCGTCGGTGGCCACCGACGCCACGGCGTAGTAGACGTCCTCGGCGTAGTCGGGGAACACCGGATAGTCGGCGGTGGGCTTGGCGGCGCGGCTAGCCAGTTCCTGCTGGGCGTCGACCAGCGCGGCGATGAACGGCTTGGCGGCCTCGAGGCCCTCGGCCACGATGGCTTCGGTCGGCGCCTGCGCTCCGCCGCCGACCAGCTCGATGACGTTGTCGGTGGCTTCGGCCTCGACCATCATGATCGCGACGTCATTTGTGCCCGCGGTCTCTGCTTTACGCCCCGCCACGACCATGTCGAACACGGCCCGCTCGAGCTGCTCGACGGTCGGGAACGCCACCCACTGGCCGTCGATCAGCGCGACGCGCACGCCACCGACGGGACCGTTGAACGGCAGTCCGGAGATCTGCGTGGACGCCGACGCGGCGTTGATGGCCAACACGTCGTAGAGGTCTTTGGGATCGAGGCTCAAAATCGTCACGACGACCTGGACCTCGTTGCGCAGGCCGGAGATGAACGTCGGCCGCAGCGGACGGTCGATCAGGCGGCAGGTCAGGATCGCGTCGGTCGACGGGCGACCTTCACGACGGAAGAACGAGCCGGGAATCCGCCCGGCGGCGTACATCCGCTCCTCGACGTCGATGGTGAGCGGGAAGAAGTCGAAGTGGTCCTTCGGCGTCTTGCCGGCCGTCGTCGCGGACAGCAGCATGGTCTCGTCGTCGAGGTAAGCGACGACGGCTCCGGCGGCCTGCTGGGCCAGCCGGCCGGTCTCGAAACGGATGGTGCGGGTGCCAAAGCTCCCGTTGTCGATGGTTGCGGTGGCTTCGTACACACCGTCTTCGATTTCAACTACAGACATGGACGTCCGTATGGCCTCTCTGGGTTCATTGTTCAGCTGTTTCGCGTCGTCACAGCGTTCGAACCACCGGCCTGGATGCGGCTACGGCCATCGATCGAAGCTGTCGGGAGTTCAGCACCCGGCAGCCACTACCGAAGACCGCGCGATCAGGCACGTCTGTGATCCGTCACAGTCGATATGACACGCGGGAACGATGCTCGCGGAGCTGCGAGAACCGCACCTGTTGTTCGCACGGCTGGCGAACGTTCCTATCCTACAACTCAGCAGGTACAGGACCGAAATTGCCGACGCGACGCCGGCCCGCTCAGCGACGCAGGCCGAGACGGTCGATCAGCGAGCGGTAGCGCTGCACGTCGACCTGCGCGACGTACTTCAGCAGCCGACGGCGGCGACCGACGAGCAGCAGCAGCCCGCGCCGCGAGTGGTGATCGTGCTTGTGCTGCTTGAGGTGCTCGGTCAGGTCGGAGATGCGCTTGGTCAGCAACGCGACCTGGGCCTCCGGCGAGCCGGTGTCGGTGTCATGCAGGCCGTACTGGCCAAGGATGTCTTTTTTCTGCTCGGCGGTGAGCGCCACGAATCAACTCCATCTTTTCAGTCCGCGAACTTGGGGGCCGTGAGGCCGAACGAGCGTGGCCGCCGCGAACTGCAGCACACGATCATGTCGGCGTGAAGTTTAACAGCGTGGTCATCGACCACGAAATCGCTGCTAGTGGGCGGTCAGGATGGTCCGGGCGTGCTCGGTGTCCGCGCCCATCTGGGTCACCAGGTCTTCCACCCTGGCGAACTTCTCCTGTCCGCGCAGCCGCGCGACGAAGTCGACCGCGACATGCTGGCCGTACAGGTCGGCGGTGGTGTCCAGGACGAAGGCCTCGACCGTGCGGGTGCGCCCGGAGAACGTGGGATTGGTGCCCACTGACACCGCCGCCTGATACCGCTCGCCCGGGACGACCGTGCCTGTCACGGGACCGTGGCCGAGCACGGTGAACCACGCTGCGTAGACGCCGTCGGCGGGAATGGCCGAGTACATCGGCGGCGCCACGTTCGCCGTCGGATAGCCCAGCACTTTGCCGCGGCCGTCGCCGCGCACCACCACTCCTTCGACGCGGTGTGGCCTGCCCAGCGCCTCGGCCGCAGCGACCACATCACCGGCATCCACGCAGGACCGGATGTAGGTCGAGGAGAACGTGACGGTCTCGTCACGGTGGTGTTCGGCGACCAGCGACATGCCCTCGACCGCGAATCCGAACCGCTCGCCGGCCTTACGCAGCATGCCGACGTTGCCTGCGGCCTTCTTGCCGAACGTGAAGTTCTCGCCGACCACCACCTCGACGACATGCAGCCGTTCGACCAGCAGCTCGTGGATGTAGCGCTCGGGCGTGAGCTTCATGAAATCCGAGGTGAAGGGCATGACCAGGAAGACATCGATGCCCATCTCCTCGACCAGCTCGGCGCGGCGGGTCAGCGTGCTCAGCTGCGCCGGATGGCTGCCGGGGAACACGACCTCCATCGGGTGGGGGTCGAAGGTCATCAACACGGTCGGCGCGCCGCGGGACCGGCCGGCCTTCACCGCGTGGTTGATCAGCTCCTGGTGTCCGCGATGGACGCCGTCGAACACGCCGATGGTGACCACACACCGGCCCCAGTCCGTCGGGATGTCGTCTTGCCCCCGCCAGCGCTGCACAGCCGCCAGGATACGGCGCGCGCCGGGCCGCGGCTGCTCGAGATCCCCAGATGAGGTGACGATTGCCTAAACTTTCCTACTGTGAATCCTGTTGGCGAAGCGCGTGACCTCTCAGCGGTTGCCCAGGACTATCTGAAAGTCATCTGGACCGCCCAGGAGTGGTCGCATGAAAAGGTCAGCACGAAGATGCTGGCCGAGCGGATCGGCGTGTCGGCGAGCACGGCGTCGGAGTCCATCCGCAAGCTGGCCGACCAGGGGTTGGTCAATCACGAGAAGTACGGCGCGGTGACGCTGACCGATGCGGGCCGCGCCGCCGCGCTGGTGATGGTGCGCAGGCACCGGCTGATGGAAACCTTCCTGGTCCGAGAACTCGGCTACAGCTGGGACGAGGTGCACGACGAGGCCGAGATCCTCGAGCACGCGGTCTCCGATCGAATGCTGGACCGCATCGACGCCAAGCTCGGACACCCGACCCGCGACCCGCACGGCGATCCGATTCCGGCCGCCGACGGCCGGGTCCCGACGCCGGACGCCCGCCAGCTGTCGGTCTGTCGCGACGGCGACACCGGAACCGTGGCCCGCATCTCCGACGCCGACCCCGAGATGCTGCGCTACTTCGACAGCGTCGGCATCAGCCTGGACTCCCGCCTGCTGGTGCTGGCCCGCCGCGACTTCGCGGGAATGATCTCGGTGGCCATCAAGTCCGCCGACGCCGGCGAGGACGAGCCGGGCACCAAGGTTGACCTGGGAAGTCCTGCCGCAGAAGCGATCTGGATCGTCGGCTAACCGCGCTCCATCCCGCCGAGCAGCGCTGCGACGGTCTCGCGTGCGCAGCTTCGATTCGCACCGATGCCGCCGCGGGCATCGCATTTGATCCATCCCGCGGCAGAAGTTCCCGGCAGGGGTTGACCGGATCCGGGATCGATCACCCGACCGGCGAGGGTGGGCACCGTCGCGGTGGCGCTATCAAACGGCAGGCCCGTGACGCCAGCGAGCGGTCGGCTCTTGCCCGTTATCGGCGGCGGAGGTGATCGCGGAATGCTTCGAAGTGGGCTTTCTTGACGGAAATGTAGGGAAACACCTGATTTGACAGGCCCCCAAAGCTACTACCGTCGGATTCTCGGGAAGCCAGTCATAGGCATCACGGGATAAGGGGCGGCACAATGATTTCCAGGAAAGATCTGAGCTTTTTGGCGTGCTCGGCGACGGCGATCGCAGCGGTCGCCAGCCTCGCCGCGCCGGTGCCAGCGTACGGCGACCCATTGCCATATGGACCGGACACCTGCATTCAGGGGTTCGTCTGGCGCGAGGCCTACCCCGGCGACACGGTATGCGTCACACCATCAGTTCGATCGCTCACCGCCCAAGATAACGCGAATGCCGCTTCGAACGTCCAACCCGGCGGTGGCGCGCATGGGCCTAACACCTGCAAGCAGGGCTTTGTATGGCGGGAGGCGTTTGGCGGCGACACCGTCTGCGTGAGACCGGGTGTCCGCAGCCAAGCCAAAGCAGACAATGCCGCGGCGGCTTCGCGGAAGCTTGCCAACCAGCTGGCAGCACCCAGGCCTGAGGACCCGCCGGTCGAGCCGCCACCGCCACCTCCCAATCTCAGCGACGGTGGCGACCCCTGCCGGATCGAAGGCGCGTGCACGAACCCGGGCAACCCCACGCACCACCATTGCTTTCTTGAAGACCAGGTCAACTCGACCCGGCTCAACGACCTTTGCGGCAACGTCTGATATCGCTTCTCGGGGGCCGAGTCTCGGCTCGCCCGACTGCCTGAGCACTATTGGCTCCGGGTGTGTCCGGCGATGCGCGAGTGATACGCCTGGCGGGCCACCGGATCTTGCCGTGAAGCCGGGGGCGAGATGGGCGGTCCGCTCGAGGCGCCGCCGCACCCGGCCCGGAATCAGCGCCTGGCAAACAGCATTGTGCCGAGCGCGCGCGAAACGACCACCCAAGTCCGTGGTGACTCGGCTGCTCGCCCACTTGCTCTACGCATCGCAAGCGCTCGACGGCGGGTGACTACAGGGTGGCGGGTCTGAGTACGACCACGGACTTCGTGCGGTTGCCGACGTCTTCCAGCAGCGCGATGACGCGACCGTCGGGCGCGGTGGCCGCGTAGACGCCCTCGAAACCCGCGGCCGGCAACGGCCTTCCGTGAGTTGCCGATTCTGCCTCCTCGGCCGTGACGTCACGGCGCGCGAACGCGAGCAGGCAAGCGTCATCGAGGCTGTAGGACAGCCCTGGTTCCTCGGCCAGCTGCTCGAGCGAACGGGCCTGCTCCAAGCCGAACCGGCCGACCCGGGTGCGTCGAAGTGCGATGAGGTGTCCGCCGACGCCCACCGCGGCCCCCACGTCACGCGCCAGCGCGCGGATGTAGGTGCCCGACGAACAGTCGACGTCGACGTCCACGTCGACCAGACCGTCGTGGCGTCGGATGGCGAGCACGTCAAACCGGCCGATGCGGACCCTGCGCGGTGCGAGTTCGACCATCCGGCCCTCGCGGGCCAGCTTGTAGGCCCGCTGCCCGTTCACTTTGATGGCACTGACCGCCGAGGGAATCTGGTCGATCTCACCACGCAGCGCGCCGACTGCCTCTTCGATCTGGGCATCGTTGAGGCCTTCGGCCGAAACCGCTTGCAGGACCTCGCCTTCGGCATCTTCGGTCGACGTGGACTGTCCGAGGCGCATGGTGGCGGCGTACGACTTGTCCGTCGCGGTGAGCAGGCCGAGGATCTTGGTGGCTCGGTCGATCCCGACGATGAGCACACCGGTGGCCATCGGGTCGAGGGTGCCCGCGTGCCCGACCTTGCGGGTACCGAAGAGTCGACGGCAGCGACCGACGACGTCGTGGCTCGTCATGCCCGCCGGCTTGTCCACGACGACAAGACCAGCTGCCGTCATAAGACGATTGCCGTCAATGTCAGGCCGTCTCGCACCGACCAGCGTCCCGAGAGCGTTTCCAGCGGTGGGCCGTGCACAGCCGCCGGATCGATCAGAACGGTCGAGGTGAACCCGCCTGCCGTGCCCGTGTCGTCGACGTAGAACACGATGTGCGCGTCCTCGAACCCCAGCCACCGCTGGGTGAGCGGGAACCACGCCTTGTACGTCGCTTCCTTGGCGCAGAACAGAACTCGATCCCAGTGCACACCGGCGGGCAGCTCACGCAGCTCGGCACGCTCGACCGGCAGGCTGATCGCGTCGAGAACGCCGTTGGGAAGCACGCCGTGCGGTTCAGCGTCGATACCGACCGATCGCACCTGCGCCTGCAGGCCAACCACCGCGCCGCGATACCCCTCGCAATGGGTGAGGCTGCCGACGACGCCGTCGGGCCAGCAGGGTTCGCCCTTGTCGCCCTTGAGGATCGGCGCAGGCGCAACGCCCAGTTCACGCAGCGCCTGGCGCGCGCAGTACCGAACGGTGACGAACTCGTTGCGGCGCTTGGCCACCGACTTGGCGACCAACGGCTCCTCTTCGGGCAGCGGCGCCAAGTCCGGCGGGTCGCTGTACACCTCGGAGGCGGCCAGCGCAGACGACGCGCCGGGTAGCACACCGGACAGCAGCGAGGCGGCGATGGTCATCTCGACTGCCTCTCCGAAATTCGCTGCTGCATCGTCTGGGCGTGGTCGCGCATCTCCTGGGTGATCTCGAAGTGACCACCGAAGTCGTTGAGGTAGCCCGGCGGGTACTTCGGGTCGGGCAGCACCTGACGCAGCCACCGATAAGGCTTGCGGCGCCGCCACTCTCGCGGGTATCCGACCGAGACCTCTTCGAACCGCACGCCGTCGTACCAGGTGGTCCGCGGAATGTGCAGATGGCCGTAAACCGAGCAGACCGCGTTGTAGCGGGTGTGCCAGTCGGCCGTCGCCGTGGTGCCGCACCACAGCGCGAACTCCGGATAGAACATCGCGTCGCAGGGTTCGCGCACCATCGGGAAGTGATTCACCAGCACGGTCGGCGTCATCCAGTCCAGGTCCTCGAGCCGCTTGCGGGTATGGGCTACCCGGTCGCGGCACCACGCGTCGCGGGTGGCGTACGGCTCAGCGGACAACAGGAACTCGTCGGTGCCGACGATGTTCTTCTCACGCGCGATCGCCAGGCCCTCGGACTTGGTAGCGGCGCCCGCGGGCAGAAAGGTGTAGTCGTAGAGCAGGAACATCGGCACGATGGTCGCGGGTCCGCCCTCGTCGGTCCAGACCGGGAACGGGTGCTCGGGAGTGACGATGCCCATCTCGTCGCACATGTTGA
Organism: Mycobacterium deserti; assembly: GCF_025345615.1. Taxonomy (GTDB): domain Bacteria; phylum Actinomycetota; class Actinomycetes; order Mycobacteriales; family Mycobacteriaceae; genus Mycobacterium; species Mycobacterium deserti. Next base: position 449,204 of record NZ_JAODWD010000003.1, on the reverse strand, counting down.
CCAGGTAGTCGTAGCGCGACTTGCCGAAGATCTGCATCGGGTCGCGGTTCGTCGTCCACAACTCGTGGTTGCCCGGCACCCAGATGACCTTCGCGAACCGCTTCCGCAACAGATCGAGCGACCAGTGGATCTCGTCGGTGCGCTCGGCGACGTCCCCGGCGACGATCAGCCAGTCGTCGGGTGAGGACGGGTACAGCGACTCGGTGACCGGCTTGTTGCCGGTGTGACCCGTATGCAGGTCGCTGATCGCCCATAGGGTGGGGCGCTGGCGCTCGCGTGTCACAACCGACCAGCCTACTTGCGCGCGTCGCGCGGTTCCCCCGGGCAACTAGAACATGTTCTCGTTTCGCGTCCGTGCCGCTGCGGCGGGCGGCTACACTCCGACAGGGTCGATGGAACCGAAGGGGTGTGATGGTCGCCAGACTGCGCTTGCTGTCGGCGTTGAGTGCGCTGGTCACCGCGGTGGTGGTGATGTGGCAGGCCAACCCGACCGGCCAGCCACTGCAGGTGAGCGCCACCGACCTGCCGATGACCAACGTGACGACGTCGATCAAGTGGCCGGTGATCGAGACCACCGACCCGGATCCGTTCAATCCCTGTAAAGAGATCCCCTACGACGTGGTCGCGGGCCTCGGCTTGGCCTTCACTCCACCGATCCCCGAGGACTCGCTGCGCTGCAAGTACGACGCCGGCAACTACCAGATGGCGATCGAGCCCATCGTCTGGCGCACGTACGAAGGAACGCTGCCGCCCGAGGCCGTCGAGATCGACATCGCCGGTCACCGGGCCGCGCAGTACTGGATCATGAAGCCGACCGACTGGAACAACCGGTGGTGGATCACCTGCATGATCGCCTTCGACACCAGCTACGGCGTGCTGCAACAGTCGATCTTCTACTCGCCGATCTACTCGAACCCCGATCCCGACTGCATGCAGACCAATCTGCAGCGCGCGCACGAGCTCATACCGCACTACGTGTTCTGAAGCTGATCCTTTGGGATCGACCGTTCGAGCATGCCGACGGTCTCCTCCCCGTTCCACCGGTAGCGCACGCCGGCCTGCTGCAGGGCCGGGAACGTCCAGTTCGCCAGCAGTTCGGCCATCTCGGGCGGCACGTCGCTCGGGTCGGTGATGTCGTGAGTCGACACGACGGTCTCGCCCTCGATGCGCTCGGTGCCCTCGGCCGTCTGCAGCACGAGCGAGACGTCCTCCCCCAGGGGCTGCAGTCGAGTCAGCCACGGCGCTTCGACGACCGTCGCGGGTGTCAGCTCGCCGTCCCCCGAGAACAGGTAACCCTCGTTGAACGTCGGCTGACCGTCGGGACGGGGCGGGTAGGCGATGTAGCCGAAGGCGCGTCCGCTCGGAAAGAGCGCGGACTGCCAGCAGTGCCCCCAGAAGCCTTCGAGCCGGCGCACACCCTGACGACGGATCCGCAACCCGCTGCCGGCGAAGGTGTGCTGCCGGTCCCCGACGCGCACCGAACCCGTTGCGCGGAAGAGTTGCTCGTAGCGCGGGCCGCCCATGAGGTCTCCTTCGATCGAATTCTGCAGCGCCGCACCGGCTTCGGACTGCAACGACCCCTGCACCCACGGCGGGACCGCCAGTTGGGCCTCGACCTCGAAGCGAACATCGACCAGTGGGCCGTCCTTGCGGCCGGCGATCAGATCGGCCGAGGACGTCTGAATCGCCCTGCCGTCGAACGACATCGTCCACCGCCGGAACGGCTTCACGCAGCTCAGCGCCAGCGGGCCCGCGCCCAGCACCGTCGGCTTGCCGTCGGGACCCACCGCGGGACGACTCGGCGCATCTTCGCGGAGCCGGTACACCGTCCCGTCCGGAAACGCGAGGTTGACCTGCACGTTGTGCGCGTCCCAGTTGGACGCAACCGCTTCTATGCCGACGCGCGGCAACCCGACCTCGCCGCGCTCGTCGAACACCCAGAAGCTCACCGAATCGCGCATCTCGGGGTTGTCCGGCCGTTCGGCGAACATGTATTCGCAGGCGGGGTCGATACCGCCGGTCAGGTCAACGGGCATGTGCACTCCTGTGGTACGTGTCGACGTAGGCGGCGAACAACGGACGAATAGCCTTGTAGTCCAACCCGAATGCCTGCGGGTCCGCCTTCGGATGCGGCTCGCGCTTTTCGGCGTTGTCCGCCCACCACGTCCGCATACGTGTCTCGAACTCGTCGCTGACGGGTTCACCGAGCCATCCGTAGAGCCGGCGCACCTCGCCGACCGGATCGGCCTGCATGGCGCGAAAGTCGATGTCGTAGAAGCGATCGTCGGCACCGTCCTCGCGAAACTTCATCACCCGGTCGATTCCCGTCGACCATTGCGTGACGTTGAGCTCGCCGAGATAGCGGCGGTCGATGTGGTCGGTGAATCCGCCGACGATATCGGCGTACACGTCGACGACCGACAACAGCACGTCCGTCGGGTCGCGGTGCGTCATCACGAAACGCGCGTCAGAAAACACCCGGTCCAGAGCGCCGAGCGAGATGACGTGCGCCGGCGACTTCAATCGCCATGGCCGCGTCGGCTCACCCCACTGCAGCAGTTTGAGCACCCGTCGCTCGTATGCGTAGGTGGACGTGAAGTCGGCCGTGTCGAGCAGCCATGTCGAGTACGACGGGATCTGCGCGAAGGCTTGGAACATCTGCGATTTGAAGTCCAGTGCCATCAGGTCCAGGCACTCCATCGGTCCGTGGATGTCGTTGGGCACATGGCTTCTGCTGCCCACCACGAGCGGGCGCAGTTCGGGCGGGATGCGCGGATCGTCACCTTGCACCGTCGACGGAGGCGGGCAGGGCTGCGCGGATTCCCAGCTGCGTAGGTACCGGACGTCGGGATCCTGCGCCAGCAGGAAGGACAGCGCCGTCGACCCGGTGCGCGGCAGGCCCAGCCCGAACAACGGCCCGTCGATCAACTCTTCGTCGATCTCCGGGTGACGGCGGTACCAGTCCTCGACCTGCAGCCGCTGGGACAGGTGCAGCCCGATCCGGTGGTGGACGAACGCGTCGCCACGGGCGTTGAGGCGGGCCTCATCGCGCAGCGCACACACCAGGATTTCCAAGCCTTCGCGGAAGGAGTCGTCGCCGAAGTCCGCCAGCCCCGTCCGCTCGACGGCAGCGGCCATCAACTCGTCCGGTGATGCCACGGTGCACCTCTCCCCTTTTGGTGACAGTACACTGTCACCATTGTGGGCGAATCGTCAATAGATGGCAGGCGCCGCTACGACAACAGCGGGCGCCAGCACAAGGCCGCGCAGACGCGAGAGCGCATCATCACCGCGGGCAGCGAACTGGTGCACGGGTTCGACTCGTGGAACTGGCGAGAACTGACGTTCCGCGCGGTCGCCGAGCGTGCGGGAGTGGGCGAGCGCACGGTGTACCGCCACTTCCCCACCGAGCGACATCTGCACGACGCCGTCATGGCTCGGTTGGAGTCCGAGGCGGGCATCTCCTACGAGGACGTCAACCTGGCCAACCTGCAGGAGGTCACCGGCCGGGTATTCGCCTCGCTGCAACGATTCTCAGTGCGTCAGTCGGTGGCGAGTCCGCCGGACTCCACATTCGTCGACGTCGATGAGCGCCGACGCGACGCGCTGCGGCGAGCCGTGTCGGAGGCGACACCGCACTGGTCGGACGCCGAACGGCGGATCGCGGCAGGCCTGCTCGACGTGCTGTGGAACCTGCCGAGCTACGAACGGCTGGTGGGGGGCTGGGGCATCGACGGACCTGAGGCGACGCGGGCGATCGGCTGGTTGATGGCCAAGGTGCTGGCGGCGATCGACCAGGACGATCCCCCGCCTGCGTAGCCTGGCCAGGTGACTGCAGTAGCTTCCACCAGGCCGTCGACCCCCTCCAGAGTCCTGCGGTTCGCCGGCAACGCCTTGAGTCGCGTGCTGCGACTACCGTCGCACTCCTGCGACTACGTCGTGCACCGGCGAGTACGCATACCGATGCGCGACGGCGTCGAACTGCTCGCCGACCATTACGAGCCAACGACCTCCGATCCGGCGGGCACGCTGTTGGTGCGCTGTCCGTACGGCAGGCGCTTTCCGTTCGCGGTCCTCTACGCGGGTGTGTACGCATCACGGGGGTACCACGTGGTCTTTCAGAGTGTGCGAGGCACATTCGGCTCGGGCGGCGACTTCGACCCGATGGAATACGAGATCGCCGACGGTGCGGACACCGTGGCGTGGCTTCGCGAACAACGGTGGTTCACCGGCTCGTTCGCCACGATCGGGCTGTCGTACCTCGGCTTCACGCAGTGGGCGCTGCTGATGGACCCGCCACCGGAGATGGCGGCCGCGGTGATCACGGTCGGCCCGCACGACGTCAGCGGCCCGCGCTGGGGCACCGGCACTTTCGGCCTCAACGACTTCCTCGGCTGGAGTGATCTGGTGGCACACCAGGAGGAGCCGAGCAAGCTGCGCGCGTTGGTCCGCCAGGTGCGGGCACGCCGAGCGCTCACCCGGGCGACGAGCGCCCTGCCCATCGGCGACGCGGGGCGAGAGCTACTCGGCGGCGGTGCGCTGTGGTGGGAGTCATGGATGGAGCACCCGGAGCCCGACGACCCGTTCTGGTCGAATCGCAATCTGCGAGAGGCGCTGGACCGCACCGAGATTCCGGTGTTGTTAATCGGCGGTTGGCAAGATTTGTTTCTCGAGCAGACGCTGACCCAGTACGACGCGTTGAGGCGGCGCGGCGTGGAGGTGGCCGTGACCATCGGCTCGTGGACGCACACCCACATCATGACCAAGGGTTCGCCGACCGTCATGCGCGAGTCGCTCGACTGGCTCGGTGCGCACATGGGGGGCCGCCAGATCAACCGCAGCCCAGTGCGGATCGAGGTCAACGGTCACGGATGGCTTGAGCTTGACCAGTGGCCGCCGGCGATGCCCGAACGCGTGCTCTATCTGCAGCCGACCGGGCGCCTCGGCGACACCGCGCCGCCGGACACCGCACCCGCGACTCGATTCACATACAACCCCGCCGATCCGACGCCGACGATCGGCGGCCGACTGCTGTCGCCTGAAGGCGGCTACCGCAAGGACGCCAAGCTGGCCGAACGGTCCGACGTGCTGTGCTTCACCGGCGACCGGTTACCGACGGATCTCTATGTGGTCGGGACCCCGGTCATGGAGCTCACCCATTCGTGCGACAACCCGCATCACGATCTGTTCGTGCGGGTAAGCGAGGTGGACGCGAAAGGGGTGTCGCGAAACGTCAGTGACGGATACCGCCGCGGCACAACCGTTTCCGGCACGGTGCGCCTGGAACTGGATCCGACCGCGCACCGGTTCCGCGCGGGGTCTCGGATCCGGGTCATGATTGCGGGAGGTTCGCATCCGCGGTTCGCTCGTAACCTGGGCACCGGCGAGCCGTGGGCCAGCGGGCGCCGAGTCGTCGCGGCGACGCACACGGTGCACCTCGGCGAGGGCGGGGTGTCGCGGCTCGTCCTGCCAGCAGGGCCCGCGCTGCCGTCCACCGACTGAGCTGATCGAATTGCGCACTAATTGCCACAAAAGGGCGGCTATTTCGGGCCGCCTTGCCGTACGTCTACCGATCCACGTTTCTGGATGCGGTCAGGCGACGGCCCGACGCACCGTTGCGGCGACATCGCGCAGGTAATCATCGTCGTGCACCGGCGTTGCCCACACCGGGTCGACGGGTAGCGGAACCCAACTCTTGCACCCGCCGTATTCCGGTGCGCGCACGAGCCGCAACGGCTCGACCAGCGGGCAGGCCTGTACGACTAGGACCGTCAGCCGGTGTTTCGGGCGGAAGTCAAGACGGTCGGCCCGCACCGACTCGGAGGTCCAGATATGCAGCGGCGCAATGGTTTCGATCGCGTGGGGGTGGACGACATCGATCGCCGCGACGACGTTGGCGCCCGCCCGAATCGTAATAGCGTCGTCGGTGCTGTCGCCGGCCGCCGCATCGAGGAGATCGCGATGCTCGGCTCGCACCCGCTCGGCGTGGCTGTGCGCGACGGTCGGGAACAGCAAGAACCGCGACGCCGTCACCGCGAACCGCTTCTCGTGGATGCCTCCCTTGCGTAGCAGCACGGTCTGCCGGCCGTCGAGCAGCGCGTGAACGGCCGCGCTCCACTCCTTGAGGGCGGGTATCACGTGAACGCGACGCGGATCAGAGGCCGCCTTGGTCAAGCGATGCCGAGCCGTGCGCGAACCTCAGGTCGACGCAGCGGCGGAACGGTCTTCGGCGGCTGCTTGCGCTGCGGCAGCTTCGAGAGCAGCCGGGTTGTGGTCGCGGTGACCTCGGCGACCGCGTCCTCGAAGGCGTCGATGTTGGCCGCCGACGGCCGGGTGATTCCGCTGACTTTGCGGATGTACTGCCGCGCGGCCGCTTCGATTTCCTCGTCGGTGGCCGCAGGCTCGAGTCCGCGAAGCTCCGTGATATTTCGGCACATGGCTCCACGATAGGTTCAATCCATGCCTGACGACATCCTGCTCATCGACACCCGCGACCGAGTCCGCACCTTGACGCTGAACCGGCCGCAGTTCCGCAACGCGCTGTCGTCGGCGCTGCGCAGCCAGTTCTACCGGGCGCTGGGTGAGGTGGAGTCCGATGACTCCGTCGACGTCGTGATCGTGACGGGCGCGGACCCGGTCTTCTGTGCAGGACTGGATCTCAAAGAGCTCGGCGACACCACCGAGCTGCCCGACATCTCACCGAAGTGGCCGCCGTTGACCAAGCCGGTGATCGGCGCGATCAACGGCGCCGCGGTGACGGGTGGCCTGGAACTGGCGCTGTACTGCGACATTCTGATCGCCTCCGAGCAGGCCCGGTTCGCCGATACCCACGCCCGCGTCGGGCTGTTGCCCACCTGGGGACTGTCGGTGCGGCTGCCGCAGAAGGTGGGCATCGGACTAGCCCGGCGGATGAGCCTGACCGGCGACTACCTGTCAGCGGCCGACGCGTTGCGCGCCGGTCTCGTCACTGAGGTCGTCCCCCACGACCAGCTGCTGCCGACCGCGCGCGCGGTCGCGGCGTCGATCGTCGGCAACAACCAGCAGGCCGTGCGGGCGCTGCTGGGGTCGTATCACCGCATCGACGAAGCGCAGACGAACGAGGGGCTGTGGATCGAAGCCGCATCGGCGCGGGAGTGGATGCGCAAAGCCAGCGGTGACGACATCGCCGCCAATCGCGACGCGGTGTTGCAGCGAGGCAGGGAGCAGGTTCGATGAACAAGGCGCACGAGCGGTGCGGCAGCGAAGAATGGCGACAGGCGATCCGTGAGATCATCCTGCCGTGGGCGCTGGGCACTACCGATCTGGGTGATGACGTGCTCGAAGTCGGACCCGGCTACGGCGCGACGACCGATGTACTGAGCGAATCGGTGCCGCGGCTGACCTCAGTCGAAATCGACGACGAACTCGCGGCGATGCTGACCGAGCGCTTTGCCGAGATGCCGAATGTGGAGATCGTGCGCGGCGACGCGACGGCGCTGCCCTACGCCGACGGCCGGTTCACCGGCGCGGCGTGCTTCACGATGCTGCACCACGTCCCGACGCCTGCTCTGCAGGATCAGCTGTTCGCGGAGGTCGCCCGGGTGCTGCGGCCGGGTGCCGCGCTGGTCGCCAGCGACAGCCTGGCCAGCCCGGAACTCGAAGCCCATCACGAGGACGACACCTACAACCCAGTCGACCCGGCGACACTGCCTGCGCGTCTGGAGGCCGCCGGGTTCGCCGAAGTCGAGGTGCGCACCAACCCACACGGATGGGCTGCTATCGCTCGCGCCGCGAAAAAGTAATCTCGAAAAAAGTGTGCGAGTAGCGCGTCGTCGGCGCTCTTACCTGTGACTGCCACCCAACCCGGGCGGCCACAGCCCAAGGACGCGCCATGACCACCAGTTACGACACCGAGTCAAACATTCAGACCGTCGCCGCCGCGTGGGCATCGAGTCCTCTCGGTCAGCCGGAGGACGACGCCCGCTACGGCTTCGGCTTCGCGGGCTCACCCCCGCGCGACCAGAACGAACGTGCCGCCGAAGCCGATGACCCACCGAGAGCCGTCAAACACGCCGTTCTTGCCGCGGCTCTGGCCTGCGGCATCGGCGTTGGCTCGGCGGTCGCGCTGACCTTCTCTGATTTCGACCGGTCGGCCATCGTGCCCGGTCCGACGCCTGCGGTGGTGATCACCCCGGACGCCAGGGCCTCGGCGCCGCGCACGGCGACACCCGACGCGCCCGGCGGCCAGCGCGGTCCCGCGGACATCGCTATGCCGGGCAACATGGTGACCGTAGACACCTCAGTGCCGGCATCCCCTCCGGCCCCGCAGAAGCCGGTCGAAACCGACGAGGCGCCGCAGAAGCCGGAAGACCAGCAGCCGCAACCGCCGCAGGACCCGCAGCCGGAGAACCCTCAGGATCCGTCGCCGCAGCCGCCCGTGGTGGTGGACGATTTCACGTCGCCGGAACCGGCCCCGGATCCCGAGCCGCCGGTGTCACAACCGGATCTGCTCCTGGCGCCGGCGCCTCAGCCGGAACCCGAGCCGGACCCGGCGCCGCCGGTCTTCGTTCCGCCGCTGGTTGTCGCGCCGTGAAGTCAGCCCAACTCTTCGACGAGGTCGAGGTCATGACGGCGGTACCCAGCTGGGACGTCGACGGTCCGGTCAGCAGCGACGCTGAGCTGGCCCGAGCCGCGGCGGCCGGCGACAGGCGGGCGTTCGCGGCGATCTACGAGCGCTACGCCGACCGGCTGCACGACTTCTGCATCGGGATGCTGCGCGACCGCGAGAGCGCCGCGGACTGCGTGCAGGACACATTCTGCATCGCGGCGACGGAGCTGGACAACCTTCGCGATCCGGACAGATTGCGCCCGTGGCTGTACTCGATCGCGCGAAATCAGGCGGTGCGACGGTTCCGAGAGCGCCGCCGCGAGACGCCGTTCGATGATTTGCCCGACGACCCGTCCAGCGATCCGGGCCCCGACACCGTGGCGGCACGCACGGAATTGTCCGAATTGATCGCCGATGCGACGGGCGGTCTGTCCGACCGCGACCGCTCTGTGCTGGAGTTGGCGTTCCGCCATGGCCTCAGCGGCCCAGACCTCGCCGAGGCTCTGGAGGTTTCGCCGTCCAACGCGAACACCCTCGTGCACCGGTTGCGCCAGACCATCGAGCGTTCTCTTGGCGCACTGCTGGTCGCCCGGCGGGCCCGCAACACCCGGAATTGTCGTGAGCTGGCGGCGATACTCGACGGCTGGGACGGCCACTTCAATGTCCTGATACGCAAACGTATTTCGCGTCACATCGATTCATGCGGCGTGTGCGAGAAAGAGCGCCGACGGCTGGTGAGCCCGGTCGCTCTGCTGGGCGCTGCACCGGTGTTCGTCCCGGCTCCGACATGGCTGCGCGAACGCACGCTCAGCCAGATCCAGCTGGCGTCGGCCAGACACCCGCTGCGCGGCGACGCCCCCGGCGCGAAGGCGACAGGGAGGCGGGAGACACCCGGTTATCTTCTGCCGATCGCATTGTTCGTCGGCGCGCTGATCGCGACGGCCGCCGTCATCGTCCTTGGGCTGAACCAGAAGTCCCCGACACCGACTGAGATCAGCACGACGGCGCCGGCGCCGCCCCCGCCTGTTGGCCCGGCTGTCGGCGTGACGTCGGTCCCTTTGCCAGCCGCACCGCCGGTCAGCGCGCAGGTGCAGCCGGCGCCAAAGCCCGCGGCACCGCCGGTCTCCGAACCGTCGCCGGTCGTCGAAGCGCCGCCGGTCGTCGAAGCGCCGCCGGTCGCCGAACCGCCGCCGGTCGCCGAACCGCCAGCGGTCGTTGAGCCCACACCCCTTCCGCCGCCGGAGTGGCCGGCCTGGCCGCCGCGGCCGCGAGGGGACCTCACCGGACCGGGAGATCTCGTTGTGCCCGGCGGCGATCCGGCGCCGGGCGGCTCGGCTGTGCCCTAGGTAGCGCCGAAAGGTCAGTGGCTCACTGTGCGCTGTTTGCTCGATTCGGTTGATCGGAGTCGGGGCCGTCATTCCCGCCCAGCTGTGGCGGCGCGGCGGGTGGAGCGGTCACTGTCGGGCTGAACGACATTGGGGGCTTCACCGTCGACTTTTCCGGCGTCGATGCGGGATCCGGGGACTCGATGGGCGGAGCCACTTCGGGCGTCGGGCCCGACACCGACGGTGGCCCGTAGATCGGGGCGGCCGGTGGCGGGGTTTTCGCCGGCAGAACGGGAGTCGGCGGCCCGACCGCAGGCGCTTGCGGCGGCGACGGGACGTCGAGCGGCACCTGGCTGGCGGGCTCAGGGTCTATTTCACTGAATTCGGTTGGGGTGATCGAGACGGGCTCGTCTTTCAACCAGCCGAATGTCAACCACACCGAGGCGCCCAGCCCGACGAGCAACAACGCGGCGGCCACCAATAACCTGCTGGCGCGTCGGCGTCCACCGGCGTCATCGCCAGAGAGGCAGGCACTGTCGCACTCGGGGCGCATCGAACTGCCGTGTGAGGTGAGCTGGATTTCGCCCAGCGTCCGTTCGCGTAACCATTTCGGCGCCGGGACGAGAAGGGGTGCTGAGCCGAGTAGCGCGGCGGGGCTGACCAATCGCCGCCGCTTGTCGTCGCACGTTGGACACGACTCGATATGCCGCGAAATGCGCTTGCGCATCAGCACCGTGAACTGCCCGTCCCAAGTGGCGAGTAAACGATCCAACTCCGTGCAATCACCCGGGGCGCTTCGGGCGCGCCGGGACACCAGTAACGCGCCGAGCGAGCGTTCGACCGTCCGCCTCAGCCTCTGCACCACATTGTTGGCATTGCTATTGCTGACTCCAATCGCGTCGGCCAGGTCGGGACCGGTCAGACCATGGCGAAAAGCCAGGTCGAAGACCGCGCGATCGCGGTCGGTCAATCCGCCGGCGGCCTCCGCGATCAGATCGGCCAATTCGGCGCGCACGGCTAGCGCATCCGGGCCAGCGTCATCGGTTTGAAGGTCGGGGAGTTGATCCGATGGCATTTCGCGGCGTTGATCACGCAGCCGGCGCAGCGCTTGGTTGCGGGCGATCGCGTACAGCCAGCCCAGCAGTTTGTCCGGTTCCCTCAGTGTCGGCAGGCGGGTCGCGGCGATGCAGAACACGTCCTGCACACAATCGGCGGCGCCATCGCGGTCGCGCAGCATGCCCACGCAGAAGTCGTGCAGCCGGTCGGCGTAGCGGTCGTAGATCTGTGCGAAGGCGCTTCGGTCGCCGGCGATGGAACCACGCACGAGTTCCGCGTCTGTAGAGCGCGGGTCGACGATGTCCCATTCCGGTAACGCGGTCATCAATTCCCCTTGCCGGGCACCTCACCTACATTGCAGCAGGTAGTCCTGTGCCGGGCAAGAGCTGACCGTTTGCTGAAACAGGTCGGCGACGCCTGCACCAGGCGCCACCTAACCGGTGCCGGGAACCAGCCAGCGTCCGGAGAATGCGCGCCAGCCGACGAAGGCCAACCGCAGCACCATGAACGTCGACAGCCCTGACCAGATGCCGACCAGACCCCAGCCGAACACGAGCGACAACCAGATCAGCGGCAGGAAGCCCACCAGCGCGCTGATCAGCGTGGCATTGCGCATGAACTTCGCGTCGCCCGCGCCCAACAGCACCCCGTCGAGCGCGAAAACTATTCCAGCGACCGGCAATTGCGCGACCATGAACCACCACGGCACACCGATCGCGTCGAGCACCGATTGGTCGTCGGTGAACACGCTGGGAAACACCGAGGCGCCGACCGCGAAGACCCCGGCGAGCACTCCCGATGCCACCGTCGAAAAGATGGTCACCCGCCATGCCACCGACTTGGCGTGCGCGAGTTGCCCGGCCCCCAACGCGGCGCCGACCAGCGACTGCGCCGCGATCGCCAGCGAATCCAGCACCAGCGCAAGGAAATTCCATAGCTGCAGCACCACCTGGTGAGCGGCGACGGCCGCGACACCGAAGCGTGCCGCCACGGCGCCAGCCGACACGAAGCACGTCTGAAACGCCAGCGTGCGCAGCACCAGATCGCGACCCATCACAACCTGGGCCCGCAGTACGGCGGGTTGGATTCGCAACGGCACCCGCTCGAACGCCAGCGCCCGCACGAACATTGCCGCGGCCAGCCACTGCCCGACCACGTTCGCGACCGCCGAACCTTCCAACTCCATGCGCGGCAGCCCGAGCCAGCCGTATACCAGCAGCGGGCACAACACCGCCGACACCGCGAACCCGACGACGACGTACCGCAGCGGGCGGGCGGTGTCCTGAACCCCGCGCATCCATCCGTTGCCTGCGGCCGAGATCAGGATGGCGGGCACGCCCGCGATCGCGATTCGCACCCACGGCAGGGCCTCCTCAGCGATGTCGCCGCCCGCGGCGAGTGCGGAGACCAGCGGCACCGCCGCTGCCTGGACCACGACGACGATCGCGACTCCGATGCCAAGTGCCAGCCACGTCGCCTGCACGCCTTCGCCGACGGCCGCCCCGCGGTCACCGGCGCCGTAGAACCGGGCCGAGCGCGCCGTGGTGCCGTAGGACAGAAACGTCATCTGCGAGCTGACGGTGCTCAGAATCAGCCCGCCGATCGCCAGGCCGGCCAGGGCGAGCGCGCCGAGTCGCCCGACGACCGCCAGGTCAAACAGCAGATAGACGGGTTCGGCGGCGAGAACGCCGAGCGCGGGTAGCGCCAATCCGGCAATGCGGCGGCCCGTTGCCGGCGCAAGAGGGCCGTGGCCCGGCTCAGCCAAGGGCGGTGCGAAGCGCGGCCACCACGTCGTCGGCCGAGCCGGTGGCCGAGTAGCCGGCGGCCAGCCGGTGCCCGCCACCGCCGAAGGCGCTCGCGACCGCGGCCAGGTCGTAGTCCTTCGCCCGCATCGACACCGACCAGTGCGCCGGCTCGATCTCCTTGAACACCGCGGCCACCTCCGCCTGTTCCGTGGTGCGGACGATGTCGACGATGCTTTCGACTTCTTCGGGCCGCGCTTTGGACCATTCCTGGTGTGGTACAACGGCATACACCATTCCGCGACCATCTGCGGCCTCGGGAATCAGCTGCGCCGACGCCAGCACCCGCGCCAACATGGGCAGCCACGCGAACGGGTGGGTGTCCAGCAGCGCACGGCTGATCGCCGCGTTGTCCACACCGATGTCGACCAATCGGGCGGCCAACCGGTGAGCGCGCGCGCTGGCCCAGCGGAACGATCCAGTGTCGGTGGTCAGGCCCGCATACAGGCAGTGCGCGACGCCTTGCTCGATCGGCTTGCCCCACGCGTCGAGCAGGTCGGCGACCAGCATCGTGGTGGAGTCCGCCGACGCGTCGACAAAGTTCGCGCTGCCGAACAACTGGTTCGAGGCGTGGTGGTCGATGACCAGCACTTCGCGGCCTGCCTCGGCGAGCTCGCGCAGGGCGCCCAACCGATTGACGCTCGGAATGTCGACGGTGACCACCAGGTCGGCGTCGCGGCGCATCGCGTCCGGCTCGACGAGCAGATGCCCGCCCGGCAGCGACTGCAGCGACTCGGGCAGGTGGGCCGGCGCGGCGAAGCTCACCTCGACGGCCTTGCCCGCATGGTCGAGCACCAGCGCCAGGGCCAGGCCCGCACCGATCGTGTCGGCGTCGGGATAGACGTGGCACACGACGGTGACGATCCGCGCCGCGGACAGCAAGTCGGCAGCACCGCGCGCGTCGACGCGGTCGCCCACCTCAAGGGCGTCAGTCGTCTTGTCGATTGCGGTCACCGATGTCCTCAGAGTCGTCTGGCTCCCCCGAAACTTCGTCGCCTTCCGCCCCCGCTACACGGTACGGGTCCGCATCGCCCGCATGCTTGGCGCCTTCCCGAACTCTCGCCAAATCCTCATCTGCGGCCCGGGCCCGCGACAGCAGCTCCTCCATCCGGTGCGCCGCGTCGGGCACCATATCGCGCTCGAACGCCAGCGTCGGGGTGAAGCGAACGCCAAGGGCCGCGCCCACTTTGGAACGCAGTATCCCCTTGGCCTTCTCCAGCCCGACCGCGACGTCGGCGTAGTCCGGCTCCTCGGACAGCGAGCTGCCGATCACCGTGTAGAACAACGTGGCGTCGTGCAGGTCGTTGGTGACCTTGGCGTCGGTGATGGTGACGCCGGCCAGCCGCGGGTCCTTGATCTCGTATTCGATCGCCGAGGCGACGATGGTGGAGATGCGCTTGGCCAGCCGGCGTGCTCGTGCCGGATCAGGCACTAGACCCTCTCCTTCTCCACCAGCTCGTAGGTCTCGATCACATCGCCTTCCTTGATGTCGGAGTACGTCAGCGTGAGACCACACTCGTAACCCTCGCGCACCTCGGTGGCGTCGTCCTTCTCGCGCTTCAGCGAAGACACCGTCAGGTTCTCGGCGACCACGACATTGTCGCGCAGCAGGCGGGCCTTGGCGTTGCGTCGCATGATGCCCGACTGCACCAGGCAACCGGCGATGTTGCCGACCTTCGACGACCGGAAGATCGCGCGGATCTCGGCCCGGCCGAGCTCGCGCTCCTCGTAGATCGGCTTGAGCATGCCCTTGAGCGCGCTGTCGATCTCGTCGATGGCCTGGTAGATCACCGAGTAGTACCGGATCTCGACACCCTCGCGGTTGGCCAGCTCGGTGGCCTTGCCCTCGGCGCGGACGTTGAAGCCGATGATGATCGCATCCGAGGCCGACGCCAGGTTGACGTTGGTCTCGGTCACGCCACCGACGCCGCGGTCGATGACCCGAAGCTCGACTTCGTCGTCGACCTGGATGCCCAGCAGGGCCTCCTCGAGTGCCTCGACCGTACCGGCGTTGTCGCCCTTGAGGATCAGGTTCAGCTGGCTGGTTTCCTTCAGCGCCGAATCCAGGTCCTCGAGGCTGATCCGCTTGCGGCTGCGGGCAGCCAGCGCGTTGCGCTTGCGCGCGCTGCGCCGGTCGGCGATCTGGCGGGCGATGCGGTCCTCGTCGACGACGAGGAAGTTGTCACCGGCACCCGGCACCGACGTGAAGCCGATGACCTGCACCGGCCGCGACGGCAGCGCCGCCTCGACGTCCTCGCCGTGCTCGTCGACCATGCGGCGCACGCGACCGTAGGCGTCGCCTGCCACCACCGAGTCGCCCACGCGCAGCGTGCCGCGTTGGATGAGCACCGTGGCCACCGGGCCGCGTCCGCGGTCCAGATGCGCCTCGATCGCCACGCCCTGAGCCTCCATGTCGGGGTTGGCCCGCAGGTCAAGGGACGCGTCGGCGGTCAGGATGACCGCTTCGAGCAGCGCGTCGATGTTGGTGCCCTGCTTGGCGGAGATGTCGACGAACATCGTGTCGCCGCCGTACTCCTCGGGCACCAGCCCGTACTCGGTGAGCTGGCCGCGGATCTTCGAGGGATCTGCGCCTTCCTTGTCGATCTTGTTGACCGCCACCACGATCGGCACGTCGGCAGCCTGGGCGTGGTTGACCGCCTCCACCGTCTGCGGCATCACACCGTCGTCGGCGGCGACCACCAGGATCGCGATGTCGGTGGCCTTAGCGCCGCGGGCACGCATGGCGGTGAACGCCTCGTGACCAGGGGTGTCGATGAAGGTGATCGGGCGCTCGTTGCCGTCGAGGTCGACTGCGACCTGGTAGGCGCCGATGTGCTGGGTGATGCCGCCGGCCTCGCCCTCGCGGACGGTGGCGTCTCGGATCGTGTCCAGCAGTCGGGTCTTGCCGTGGTCCACGTGACCCATGACCGTGACGACCGGCGGACGGAACTCGAGGTCGTCCTCGCCACCCTCGTCCTCGCCATAGGAGAGGTCGAAGGACTGCAGCAGTTCGCGGTCCTCGTCCTCCGGGGACACGACCTGCACGACGTAGTTCATCTCGTTGCCGAGCAGCTCCAGCGTGTCGTCGCCGACCGACTGCGTCGCGGTGACCATCTCGCCGAGGTTGAACAGCGCCTGCACCAGCGAGGCCGGGTTGGCGTCGATCTTCTCCGCGAAATCCGACAGCGATGCACCGCGGGCCAGCCGGATGGTCTCGCCGTTGCCGTGCGGCAACCGCACGCCACCGACGACCGGTGCCTGCATGTTCTCGTACTCGGCGCGTTTCGCCCGCTTCGACTTGCGGCCACGCTTGGGCGCGCCGCCGGGACGACCGAACGCACCGGCCGCGCCGCCACGTTGTCCTGGCCGTCCGCCGCCACCTGGCCTGCCGCGATAGCCGCCGCCACCCGCGGGTGCGCCGCCGCCGCCACCGCCGGGGCCGCCGCTGCGGTAATTACCGCCGCCGCCGCCACCACCGCCACCGGGACGTCCTGCGGTGCTCGGGCCGGGTCCGCGGCCGCCGGGGCCTGGACGGGGTCCACCCGGGCCACGAGCGCCGGGTCCTGGCCGGGGGCCGCCGGGACGCGGCGGCATGTTGTTCGGCGTCATGCCGGGGCGCGGACCGCCACCGGGGCGCGGACCGCCGGGACCGGGGCGCGGGGCCTGCGGACGCGGAATCGGCCGGTCGACCGGCTGTTGTGACGAGAAGGGGTTGTTGCCGACGCGCGGAGTCCGCGCGGCGGGCTTGGGCGGACCCGGCATCGGGCCCGGCCGCGGACCCGGGGTCGGACCGGGAGTCGGAGCGGCGGGGGGCGCGGCGGGAGCCGGCGGCGGCGCACTTTCCGCCGCGGGAGGAGCGACGGGCGGCGGAGGGGCCGGTGCTGCAGGCTTGGGCGCCGCCGGTTTGGCGGGCGCACTGGCGGCGGCCCCGGCGGCAGGGGCGGCCGCAGCCGACGAACCATTGCCTCCGGAGGCAACCTTGTCCGCCGCGGGCTTGCCGCCGCCGAACGACTCACGCAGCCGACGTGCGACGGGTGCCTCCACGGTGGAGGACGCTGATTTGACGAATTCGCCCTGTTCGCTCAGTCGAGCGAGCACTTGCTTACTGGTGACACCGAGTTCCTTAGCCAACTCGTGTACGCGGGCCTTACCTGCCACTACATCTCCATCTCTAGAGGCGTCAGCGGTGGTAGGCGCCGCGCCTCGGTTTAGCTATGACGCATGGTCATCGGGACTTCACGGTGTGCTCATGTTCTTCGCTACCTGTTCTCTCGCGCGGGTGGCTCGGGCTCTCAGCTGGGCTGAAGTGCTCGATCACCGCGGTTGCGTCCGGTGAGCCGGTGATCCGCAGCGCGCGTACGAACGCTCGCCGCCGAATTGCTGCGTCTAGACACTGTGGATCGGGATGCAACCACGCACCCCGCCCCGGCAGCTTTCTCGCCGTGTCGACGATCACGGCACTCGTGCCATTCCCGCCGTCGACGGCGACCACTCGAAGCAGTTCGACAGCCAGCTCTCGTTTCCGGCAGCCGACACATGTACGAACCGGTCCATCTGGTCGTCTATGCGCCGAAACCGAAGATTCGCGCTGGATCACAGCTGAGTCTACCGCCCCCGTGCTCGCGAACCGAAACGGCTTTACTTGGTGCGCCGCCCCGGGCCCACGGCCACGCAAGCCGGGCCTGGGGACTACCGGTCCTGCACCGCGCCCTGAGCTGCATCGGGCTTGCCGGCCGGCGCCGCGTCGCTGCGGATGTCGATGCGCCAGCCGGTGAGCCGGGCCGCCAGCCGGGCGTTCTGCCCCTCCTTGCCGATGGCCAGGCTCAGCTGGAAGTCGGGTACCACGACGCGCGCGGCGCGGGCGGTTTCGTCGATGACGCTCACCGACACCACCTTGGCCGGTGAGAGGGCGTTGGCCACGAACTTCGACGGGTCGGGGTCGTAGTCGATGATGTCGATCTTCTCCCCGGACAACTCGCTCATCACGTTGCGCACGCGTTGGCCCATGGGTCCGATACAGGCGCCCTTGGCGTTGAGCCCCGGCACCCGCGAGGTGACCGCGATTTTGGAGCGGTGACCGGCCTCGCGCGCAACGGCCACGATCTCGACGGAGCCGTCCGCGATCTCGGGGACCTCCAGCGAGAACAGCTTGCGCACCAGGTTGGGGTGGGTCCGCGACAACGTGATCATCGGCTCGCGGGCGCCGCGGGTGACGCCGACGACGTAACAGCGCAGCCGGTCGCCGTGTTCGTACCGCTCGCCGGGCACCTGTTCGGCCGAGGGAATGACACCCTCGGAGCCCTTGGTCTCGCTGCCCATCCGGACCACGACCAGTCCGCGGGCGTTGGCACGCGCGTCACGCTGGATGACCCCGCCGACGATGTCGCCCTCTCGGGCGGAGAACTCGCCGTAGTTCTTCTCGTTCTCCGCGTCGCGCAATCGCTGCAGGATCACCTGGCGCGCCGTGGTGGCCGCAATCCGGCCGAAACCCTCTGGGGTGTCGTCCCATTCGTTGATGAGGTTGCCGTCGGCGTCGGTCTCGCGGGCGAGCACCTTGACGACGCCGGTCTTGCGGTCGATGTCGATGCGGGCGTCCGCCTCGTGGCCCTCCGTGTGCCGGTACGCGGTGAGCAGAGCCGACTTGATCGTGTCGACGACGACGTCCACCGAGATGCCCTTGTCAGCTTCGATGGCATGTAGCGCAGCCATGTCGATGTTCATCGCGAAGCCTCCCTCCCAGATTGCCCGGCCAGCTCCAACTCGCGCTGATTTGGAGGTGAAAACTCAACCTGCACAACAGCATTAGCGATGCTCTCCAACGCCACCTCGCGCACCGCGAAGTCGGCATGCCGACCTTCGCGCACCACCAGTCGCGCGATGCCGTCGCGTGTTTCTCCCAGTCGGCCCGTGACCTGCGAGCCGTCGGACAACGTCAGTTCCACCTTGCGGCCGCGTGCGCGCCGATAGTGCTTCTCGGTGGTCAGGGGCCGATCGACGCCGGGTGAAGTGACTTCGAGGACGTAGGGCGTCGCCGAGTCGTCGACACGGTCGAGCAACTCCGACGCCGAACGGGACAGCTGCGCGATGGTGTCGAGGTCGAGGCCCTTGTCCCCGTCGGCCACCACGGTGATGCGGGGCGGGCGGGCGGACGCGTCGATGACCACGTCCTCGATGTCATAGCCTGCGCGCGCGAACTCACCGTCGAGTAGCTCGATCACCAGTTTCTGCGTCGGCAATCCCGCAGAACGCTCCGTCACGGCGAGCTCCTCATCTTGAATTGTCTCCGGCGCGGCTCCCGTGGTGCAACGGGAGAACCAACACTCCACGATACGCCAGCCCCGCCGCCGTACGCGGCAAACGCCCGTCGGCGCATCGACACCGTAATGGCTGGACTCGCGCGACACCCGCGATGGCAAGATGTTGCCCGTGCTGAGCTCCCCGCCGCCGATCAGCAGGCGGCAAGTGCTGGTGACAGCGGCGACGTTGGCGCTGGCCGGCGTGACGGCCGCGGCCTGCGGTTCCGCACCACCTCCGCCCGAGGTCGACGAACTCGCCGCTCAACTCCAGCGTGCCCGCACCGACAGTCAGCTGGCCACCGATGCCGCGGCCGAGGCACGCGGCCCGATCGTCGAGGCGTTGAACGCGGTCGCCGGCGAACGGTCGGCGCACGCGCAAGCCCTTGTCGACGAGTTGGTCAGGATGCGCGGCGAGGAGGCCCCGACCGCGACCCCGACGAGCACCACCGCCGAACCGGCGAGAACCCCTACGGCCAAGGACGTCGTAGGGGCGCTGCGCGAGTCGGCCGAAGCCGCGAGCGAGCTGGCCGCCAAACTGTCGGGCTACCGCGCCGGTCTGGTCGGGTCGATAGCGGCGGCGTGCACCGCGGCGTCCACCGTCGCCCTGGCCGCGGCCGGGAGAAAGCCGTGACCGCGCCGGGCCCGAACGGACCGGCGCGCCCGTCGAATCCGGCCGACGGAGCGCTGTTCGACGCGCTGGCCACCGAGCACGCGACGATCTACGGATACGGCATCGTGTCGGCGCATTCGACACCGGAGGACAACGACCTGGTGTCGACGGCGATGGCCGAGCACCGCGAGCGTCGGGAGGCGACCCTGACGATGCTGAAAGCGCGGTCGGTCGAGGCGCCGCTGCCCGCGGCCGGTTACCAGCTGCCCGGCGACGTGGACTCGCCGACCGACGCGGCCAAACTCGCGGTGCAGATGGAGGAGGACGCCGCCGTGGCGTGGCGGGCGGTCCTCGAGCAGGGCGGCGGCGAGAAGGATCGCGCGTTCGCGGTCAAGGCGCTGACGCAGTGCGCGGTGACCGCGGCGAGATGGCGCACGGTGCTGAATGTCTCGCCGGTCACCGTCGCCTTCCCCGGTGGCTCCGAGTAATCGAGAGGGCTACGCGGTGAGCGCTGTCGAAATGGCGGTCGCGGCGTCGGCCACGGGGACCTCCCGCTTCTCGCCGGTGAACCGGTCGCGCAGCTCCACGACGCCGTCGGCCCAGCCGCGGCCGACCACCACGATCCGCGGCACGCCGAGCAGTTCGGCATCTTTGAACTTGACGCCGGGCGAGGCCTGCCGGTCGTCGAGCAGTACGTCGACGCCGCGGCGGTCCAGTTCGGCGGCCAGCTCGGTGGCACCTGCGCGCGCCGCCTCGTCCTTGTTGGCAATGACCAGATGCACGTCGAACGGCGACACCGACGACGGCCACCGCAGGCCGAGCTCGTCGTGTTGCTGCTCGGCGATCACCGCGACCAGTCGCGACACCCCGATGCCGTAGGAGCCCATGGTCAGCCGGACCGGCTTGCCGTTCTCGCCGAGCACGTCGACGGCGAACGCATCGGTGTACTTGCGGCCGAGCTGAAAGATGTGGCCGATCTCGATGCCGCGCGCGGACACCAGCGGGCCTGCGCCGTCGGGCGACGGGTCGCCGTCGCGCACTTCCGCGGCTTCGATGGTGCCGTCGGCGACGAAGTCGCGACCCGCGACCAGGCCGACGACATGCTTGCCGGGCTCGTCGGCTCCGGTGATCCAGGATGTCCCGTCGACGACACGCGGATCGACAAGGTAACGAACACCGTTGGCCAGCAACGCCTTCGGGCCGATATAGCCCTTCGCGAGGAACGGGTACTTCGCGAAGTCGGCCTCGTCGAGCATCGCGTATTCGGCGGGGTCCAGCGCGGCGCCCAGTCGCTTGTCGTCGATTTCGCGGTCGCCCGGGACCCCGACGGCCAGCAGTTCCCATTCGCCGCCGGGCTGGCGGGTCTTGAGCATCACATTCTTCAACGTGTCGGCCGCGGTCACCTCGCGCTCGAGGATGCTGTTGGCCCATTCGACCAGCGTGGCGATCGTCGGTGTGCCGGGCGTGTCGTAGACCGTGGCCTCGGGTTGGCCCTCGGTCGGCAGCGCTTCGGGAGCGGTGGTGACGACGGCTTCGACGTTGGCGGCGTATCCGGACTCCAGGCAGCGCACGAACGTGTCCTCACCGATCTCACTCTCGGCCAGGAATTCTTCGGACGCGCTGCCGCCCATCGCGCCGGATACCGCCGACACGATCACGTAGTCCACGCCCAGGGTCTCGAAGATCCGCTGATAGGCGTCGCGGTGGGCCTGGTACTGGACCGCAAGCCCGTCGTCGGAGACGTCGAACGAGTACGAGTCCTTCATCACGAACTCGCGCCCCCGCAGGATGCCTGCCCGCGGCCGTGCCTCGTCACGGTACTTGGTCTGGATCTGGAACAGCAGCAACGGGAAGTCTTTGTAGCTGCTGTACTCCCCCTTCACGGTCATCGTGAAGAACTCTTCGTGGGTAGGCCCCAGCATGTAGTCGTTGCGGCGGCGGTCCTGCAGCCGGAACACGCCGTCGCCGTACTCGGTCCAGCGGTTGGTGGTCTCGTACGGTGCGCGCGGCAACAGCGCGGGGAACAGAATCTCTTGTCCGCCAATGCCATTGATCTCGTCGCGGATGACCTTTTCGATCTTGCGCAGCACCCGCAGCCCCAACGGCAGCCAGCTGTAGAGTCCCGGCCCGATCGGACGGATGTAGCCGGCCCGGATCAGCAGCTTGTGGCTGGCCACTTCCGCGTCGGCGGGGTCGTCGCGCAGGGTGCGCAGGAACAGCTGGGACATGCGGGTGATCACGAGCGACAACCTTAGTCACCGCTTCGCTACAGCTCGCCGGCCTCCACTGCCTCGCGGGTGTGTTGGGCCGCAGCGATCTGGCGAGCCGAGAACCCGATCCAGAATGCGGCCACGCCGACGATCACCGCGACGCCGGCGACCCACAGCAGCGAGTAGGTGTAGCCGTAGCCCAGCGCGTCGAGCTGAGCGGGCGTCATGTCCTTTACCGGGCCGGTGGTGCCGCCGAGGTACAGCGTGCGTGAGGTCTGCACCGCCTGGATGACGACCAGTACGACAGGGCCGCCGAGGTTCTGCACCATCAGGGTGATCGACGACACCGGGCCGATCTCGCCGGGACCCACTCCCGCGACCGCGCACAGCGGCAGGATCACCGCGATCGCGCCGATGCCGAAGCCGCCGACGACGATGGGGCCGAACAGGTCCGGGAAGTACGGAATGCTGCGGTCGAGTGTGGAGCCGTACAGCATCGCGCCGAGCACGAACAGGCCCGCGCCGATGAGCACCCAGCGCGGCGCGACGTGCGGGGCGAGCTTGGCCGCCACGGCGCTGCCGACGCCGAACGCCAGGGCGAACGGGATGAAGCAGATGCCCGCCTCGAGCGCCGAGTAGCCGAGCACGTCCTGCACCAGCAGGCCGATCATCACCGTCAGCGTCAGCAGTACCCCGCCGGCCAGGAACAGCGACACGAACGTCATCACCCGGTTGCGGTTGTCGAACACCGAGAACGGGACGATCGGGTGCGCAGCCGTGCGTTCGACGACGAAGAACGCGATGAAGAAGATGACCGACGCGATGGCCCCACCGATCACCCACGGATCGACCCAGGCGCGCGGCGGCCCCTGGGTGAACACGAACACCGCCGACGTGCAGCCCAGCGTCGCCAGCAGCGCGCCGGTGATGTCGAGTTTGAGTCGCTCGTGATGCGTCTCGGCCAGCCGGTAGACCGCGACCGCGATGATCGCGATGCCGATAGGAACGTTGATCAGGAACGCCAGCCGCCACGAGATGACGGTGAGCGCGCCGCCGAGCACCAGCCCCAACACCGAGCCGATGCCCTGCATAGCGGCCGATATCGCCAGGGCGCGGTTGCGGGCGTGCCCGACGGCGTAGGTCGTCGCGATCAGCGCCAGGCCGGTCGGTGCGGCCACCGCTGCGCCCGCGCCCTGCACGGCGCGCGCGACGATCAGCGTCGCGGGATCAGTGGCCAGGCCGCAGACCAGCGAGGCGATGGTGAACACGCCGACGCCGGACAGGAATGCGCGCTTGTGGCCGATCGCGTCGCCGACCCGTCCGCCGAGCAGCAGCAGCCCGCCGAACGTCAGCACATATGCGGTGATGACCCAGCTCTTGGCCGCGTCGGAAAGGCCGAGTTCGTCCTGCATCCGCGGCAGCGCGACGATCACGATGGTGCCGTCGAGCGTCGACATCAGCTGCATGCCGGTGATCGCGAAGATCGCGACGCCGAGCACCGAGGACGCCAGCGGCTGTGCAGACGTCGGAATGCGGCCCGTCGACTCCGAAGAACCACCCGCGGCAGACATGGCTTGCCAGCCTACCCAGAGCCGAAACTAGGTGCTTACGGCTCTCCCTCGTTCGATGTCGAGCTAGAGCTCTCCCTGGTCGATCGCGTCCTTGACTTCCTGCGCATGCGCGACCTGCGACGCGCTGTAGCCGATGAACAGCGACACGGCGCCCACGATCACCGCGACCGCGGCCACCCACAGCAGGCCGTAGGTGTAGCCCTGGTCCAGCGCGTGCAACTGCGCGGAGTCCATGTCCTTCACCGGGCCGTTGGTGCCGCCCAGGTACAGCGTGCGCGAGGTGATGACGGCCTGGATGATCGCGAGAACCACGGGACCGCCGAGGTTCTGCAGCATCAGTGCGATGGCCGACACGGGCCCGATCTGGTCGAAGCCCACACCTGCGATCGCCGAGACGGTCAGTGGGACGACGATCATGCCGATGCCGAACCCGCCGATGGTGATGGGCAGCACCAGGTTGGGGAAGTAGGGAATGTCGCCGTGCAGCGTGGAGCCGTAGATCATCGCTGCCAGTACCAGCACACCGCCGGCGATCACCAGCACCCGTGGTGGGAAGCGTGACACCAGAGCCGACGACACACCGAGCCCGATGCCGAGCGCGATCACGAACGGAATGAAGCCGACGCCCGCCCGCAATGCGCTGTAGCCCATGATGTCCTGGACATACAGCCCGATCAGCACGGTGAGCGTGAACATCACCCCGCCCGCGAGGAACACCGCGGCGAACGTGGCGACGCGATTGCGGTCCTTGAACAATTCCAAGGGCATCACCGGGTTCTCGGCGGAGCGCTCGACGTAGACGAACGCCAGCAGGAACGTACAGGCGGCAAGGCCCGAACCGATCGTCAGCGGCGACAGCCAGCCCTGCTCGGGCCCCATCGAGAACGCGAACACCGCCGCACTGCAGCCGAGCGTCGCGAGGATCGCGCCAGTGGCGTCGAGCTTCAGGCGCTCGCGGTGGGTTTCGCGCAGCGTCTTGCGGGCCAGGTGGATCATCAACAGCCCGATCGGCACGTTGATCAGGAACGCCCAGCGCCAGGACACCTCGGTCAGCGCGCCGCCGACGATCAGGCCCATCACCGACCCGATACCAGTCATGGCGGCGAAGATCGCCGTCGCGGCGTTGCGCGCTGGGCCCTTGGGGAACGTGGTCGCGATCAGCGCCAACGCAGTCGGCGAGGCGATCGCCGCGCCCACACCTTGCAGCAGTCGCGCGACCACCAACGTGGTCTCGTTCCAGGCGAGCCCGCACAGGATCGAGGCGATGGTGAACAGCGCGACACCGACGATGAAGGTGCGCTTGCGCCCGATGACGTCGCCCAGCCTGCCGCCGAGCAGCATCAGCCCACCGAAGGTCAGAACGTAGGCGGTGATCACCCAGCTTCGCCCCGCGTCGGACAAACTGAGCTCGTCTTGAATCTTAGGAAGCGCGACGATGGCAACGGTGCTGTCCATCGTGGCGAGCAGCTGCATGCCACCGATCGCGATGACCGCGGCGAAGAAGCGTCGAGATGGCAACCAGGCCGGAGACCTGCCACTTCGCTCCGCGCCAGGATGTTGCACGTGCTCTGGTTCCACCCGCTTTGCCCCACCCTCGGCGTCACGGCGCATGGCTGCACGCTCTGCGTCATTGAGAGCCGTCATATCGGGTTACCTTACAGTAATCTTAAGAATCCTTTAACCGGCGAAGGCCGCGACCGGGCCGATCACGATGATCGCGGGAGGCCGAATGCCTTCCTCCCGAATCCTTTCCGGCGCGTCGCTGAGTGTGGCGCGCAACGTCCGCTGCGAGGCCGTCGTCCCGTGCTGCACGACCATCACCGGCGTATCCGCAGGTCGACCGCCTTCCAAAAGCGCCTTGGCGAACAACTCGATGCGCTCGACAGCCATGAGCAACACGATCGTGCCCGAGAGCGCGGCCAACGCGTTCCAATTCACTAACGATTCGGGGTGCCCCGGCGCAACATGGCCGCTGACCACCACGAACTCATGCGTGACATGGCGGTGAGTGACCGGAACTCCCGCCAGCGCGGGAACGGCTATGGCACTGGTCACACCAGGCACGACTGTGACAGGAATCCCAGCGTCGGCGCACGCGATCACCTCTTCGTAGCCGCGTGCGAACACGAACGGGTCGCCGCCTTTGAGCCGCACGACGAACTTGCCCGCCTTCGCCCGATCGATGAGCACGTCGTTGATCGCGTCCTGGGCCATCGCCCGGCCGTACGGGATCTTCGAGGCGTCGATGACCTCCACGTGCGGCGGCAGTTCGGCAAGCAACTCCTGGGGCGCCAACCGATCGGCCACGACGACGTCGGCGTAGGCCAGCAGGCGGCGCCCACGCACAGTGATCAGCTCCGGGTCGCCGGGTCCACCGCCCACCAGGGCGACGCCACCGTGGATCACGCCGGGGGTGCCGGGCGTGTCGCGGGCGATCACGCCCTGCTGCAACGCCTCGTGGATGGCCGAGCGGATGGCGGCCGACCGGCGGTGGTCGCCGCCCGCGAGCACGCCGACGGAAAGGCCTTCGTACTCGAACGACGCGGGAGTGACAGCGGTGCCTTCGACGGCCACGTCGGCCCGCACGCAGAAGATGCGGCGCGACTCCGCCTCGGCGACGACGGCCGCGTTGACGGACGGATCGTCGGTGGCCGCGATCGCGTACCAGGCGCCCTCGAGATCGCCGTCGCGGAACTCGCGCAGGATCAAGGTGATTCCGCTCATCGCTTCGACGGCCGGGGTCGTGCTGCGGGTGATGACGTGCACATCGGCGCCGTTGGCGACCAGGAGCGGCAACCGGCGCTGTGCCACGGTGCCACCGCCCACGACCACGACCTTCTTGCCGTGCAGGCGCAGGCCGACGAGGTAGGCGTTCTCCGAAGTCACCCGGCGAGCCTAGTGGTGGTGGCGGCGGCGACGAAGCGGGTGATCGCCTGGTGCTGCGCGGCCGGATGCGTGTGCAGATAGCCGGCGTGCACTCCCCTGTCGACTGCGCCGTCCCTGACGCGGTCGACGACACCACCGCTGTACACCCACGCAGGCTGATAGGCGTCGGTGAACGTGACTGTGGTGCGGTGGAACTCGTGGCCGACCGTGCGATCGCCGGTGGCGTACAGCGATGAGTCGGCCACCGCGACCGCATCCCGGTATCCCAGCGTCAGCCGGTCGGTGAACCGCGCCGCCCCGGACAGCACCCCGCACATCGGATGGCCGTCGATCTCGTCGACCAGATAGGTCAGGCCCGCACATTCGGCGTGTATCGGCGCCCCCGAGGAGGCCAGCGACTTGATTTGTTTGCGCACAACATCGTTGGCTGACAATTCAGCGGTGAACTGTTCCGGGAACCCGCCGGGAATCACCAGTGCGGCGGTGTCCGGCGGCAGCGTCTCGGTCAGCGGATCGAACTCGACGACCTCGGCGCCCGCGGCGCACAGCACCTCACGGTGTTCGGCGTAGCCGAACGTAAAGGCCTTGCCCGCAGCCAGCGCGACGGTGACCTTTCCCGCGATGGGCCCGGCGGGACTCCACGGCTCGCCTGCGACTCGGCTGGCTGCGGCGGCGGCGATGCCTTCCAGGTCGACGTGGCGGCCCACCAACGCCGACATCGCCTCGACGGCCGCGCGGGCCTGCCTGCCGTGTTCGACGGCAGTGACCAAACCCAAATGGCGTGATGGAACAGCGAGTTCGTCGGCACGCGGAATCGCGCCGAACACCCGGACCCCCGCGTGTTCGCAGGCCTGCCGCAGCACCTGTTCGTGCCGCGGCGAGCCGACCCGGTTGAGGATCACACCGACGATGCGGATCGAGGTGTCGAATGTCGAGAACCCGTGCAGCAGTGCGGCGACGCTGTGGCTCTGCCCGCGCGCGTCGACGACCAGGACGACCGGCGCGCCGAGCAGCGCGGCGACATGAGCGGTCGATCCCAGTGCGGCGCCCGCAGCCTGCTCGCTGATGCGCCCGTCGAACAGGCCCATCACCCCCTCGACGACCGCGATGTCGGTGCCGGTGCTGCCGTGCCGGTAAAGCGGGCCGATCAGGTGCTCGCCAACGAGGACCGGGTCGAGATTGCGCCCCGGCCGCACCGCCGCCAGCGCGTGGTAGCCGGGGTCGATGAAATCGGGGCCGACCTTGAACGGCGCGACGGTCTTGCCCGCCCGCCGCAGCGCACCCATCAAACCCGTTGCGATGGTGGTCTTTCCGCTCCCCGACGCGGGTGCGGCAACGACGATCGCGGGAACGCTCACCGTCCGCACTTTTTCTCGCGAGCAGACGCAAAGTGTCCCGATTCGACGGTATATCGGGCAGTTATGCGTCTGCTCGGCAGGGAAACGTGAGCCACTTTCACCACTCGATGCCTTTCTGGCCCTTGCGGCCGGCGTCCATCGGGTGTTTGACCTTGGTCATCTCGGTGACGAGGTCGGCGGCGTCCATCAGCGGCTGCGGCGCGTCGCGCCCGGTGATCACGACGTGCTGGGTGCCGGGACGGGCGGCGAGTACGGCGACGACCTCGTCGACGTCGACCCACCCCCATTTGAGCGGATAAGTGAACTCGTCGAGCACGTAGAAGTCGTGGCGCTCGTCGGCCAGACGGCGCGTGATCTCGGCCCAGCCGTCGGCCGCGGCAGCGGCGTGATCGACCTCGCTGCCGGTCTTGCGCGACCACGACCAGCCCGAGCCCATCTTGTGCCACTCGACCGGTCCGCCGACGCCGTGCTCGTCGTGCAGCCGGCCGAGTTCGCGGAACGCGGACTCCTCACCCACCTTCCACTTCGCGCTCTTGACGAACTGGAACACCGCGATGTCGAAACCCTGGTTCCATGCGCGCAGGGCCATCCCGAACGCGGCGGTCGACTTGCCCTTGCCGGGCCCGGTGTGCACCGCGAGCAGGGGAGCATTCCGGCGGGCGCGGGTGGTCAACCCGTCGTCGGGGACGGTCAACGGCTGGCCTTGGGGCATAGCAGGACTCTCTCGCGTCAGGCAGCGGTACGCACTACATCGGTGAGACTATCGGCACGAAGGTGCGCCAGCCGCACCGCCGGGGCGCCCAACTGGTGCGCCAACTGCTC
Source organism: Mycobacterium deserti (assembly GCF_025345615.1). Lineage (GTDB taxonomy): Bacteria > Actinomycetota > Actinomycetes > Mycobacteriales > Mycobacteriaceae > Mycobacterium > Mycobacterium deserti. Next base: position 420,681 of record NZ_JAODWD010000003.1, on the reverse strand, counting down.
GGCCAATCCCAATCGCACATGCGACGTTTCGCAGTCCACCACCACGGCGGCAACGCCTTCGGCGACGAGGCGGGCGGCGGCCTCACGGGTGCGTCCGAGTGGATCGGGCCCGCCAGTGGCACGGCCGTCGGTGAGCACCACCAGCAGGCTGCGCCGCGCCCGGTCGCGGGCCTTCTCCCGCACCACGACGTCGCGCGCCGCCAACAAGCCTTGCGCCAGCGGTGTTTTGCCGCCGGTGTCGAAGCGCGCCAGCCGACGCCCGGCGATGTAGACCGAGGAGGTCGGCGGCAGCAGCAGCCGCGCCTGATCCTGCCGGAAGGTGACGACCGCGACCTTGTCGCGCCGTTGATACGCATCGCGCAGCAGCGACATGGTGGCGCCGCCGACCGCCGACATCCGGTCGCGGGCGGCCATCGAGCCCGACGCGTCGACGACGAAGATCACCAGATTGCCTTCGCGGCCTTCGCGGACGGCGCGACGCACATCAGCGGGCTCGGGCCGCGGCCGTCCTGCCGTGGTCTGCCGTCCGGCGGCGGCCAACAGCGTCGCGAATACGTGTACGCCATGCCCTATTTCGACGTCGGAGGTCGAGGACACGACCGTGCCGGTGCGGTTGCGGGCTCGGGACCGCCGTCCCGGAGCGCCTTCGCCGACGCCGGGAACCACCAGCGCACGGGTGCGAAACACCGCCGACGGAGGAGCGCTGGGACGCGTCGCCGAGCCTGAAGTCCGTTGTGATGACGCGCCGTCGGACGACGCTGACGACCCGTCGCCGCCGGGCGGCTGCGGATCGGGGTCCGGGTCGGGGTCGGAGCCGGGTGAGTCGCTCGACTCGCCCGCGTGTGCCATGGCCTCGTCGAGCTGGCCGGGGTCGAGGCCCGGGTCGTCGAATGGGTCGCGACGACGGCGGTGCGGCAGCGCGAGTTCGGCGGCCACCCGGATGTCCTCCTCGGCGACCGTGTCCGCGCCACGCCACGCCGCATGCGCGACCGCGGTGCGCGCAACCACGAGATCGGCTCGCATGCCGTCGACATCGAAGGCTGCGCACAACGCGGCGATGCGGCGTATCTCGTTGTCCGGCAACGTCACCGAACCGACCGCTGCCCGTGCCGCGGCCACCCGCCGCGCGAGAGCGCCGTCTTCCTCCCGGTATCGCGAGGCGAACCCGCTTGGGTCGACCTCGAAGGCCATTCGCTGCCGGATGACCTCCGACCGGACCTCGACATCACGCGAGGCGTGCACGTCGACCGTCAACCCGAATCGGTCCAACAGTTGCGGGCGGAGTTCTCCCTCTTCGGGATTCATGGTGCCGATCAGTACGAAGCGCGCGTCGTAACTGTGCGACACCCCGTCCCGTTCGACGTGCACACGGCCCATCGCCGCGGCGTCGAGCAACACGTCGACGAGATGGTCGTGCAGCAGGTTGACCTCGTCGACGTAGAGCACGCCGCCGTTGGCGCGCGCCAGCAGGCCCGGCGAGAACGCATGCTCACCGTCGCGCAGCACCTTCTGCAGATCCAGCGATCCGACCACACGGTCTTCGGTGGCCCCGATCGGCAGTTCGACCAGCGACGCGCCGTCGGCCGCGCGCAGGACCTCGGCCAGACCGCGCACGGCGGTGGATTTCGCGGTGCCCTTCTCGCCGCGGATCAGCACACCGCCGATCTCCGGGCGCACCGCGCACAGCAGCAGTGCCAGGCGCAGGCGGTCGTGGCCCACGAGTGCGCTGAACGGATAGGTCACGGCTTGACCATCGGCACGTGCGGGATGCCGTCGTCGAGGAATTCCTCACCGTCGCGGACGAATCCATGACGGGCGTACATGTCGGCGAGGTAAGTCTGTGAGTTGATGCGGCAAGGATAGTCGCCGACCTCGGCCAGCGCCGCCTGCAGTAGCCGGTTGGCGTGCCCGTTTCCGCGGGCCGTGCGTTTGGTGCACACGCGCCCGATGCGAAAGCCCTTGTGCCCGCCGGGGTGTTCCTCCATCAAGCGGAGGGTGCAGATGACCTCCCCGTCGGGGCCCTCGAGCCAGAAGTGGCGGGTCTCGGCCAGCAAGTCACGCCCGTCCAGCTCGGGATAGGGGGTGGCCTGTTCGACGACGAACACCTCGACTCGAAGCTTGAGCAGTTCATAGAGCGTCGCGGCGTCCAGATCCTTGGCCCAGCTGCGGCGAAGCGCGACCGTCATAGGGCGGGCACTTTCACCCCGCCGGGGTGAGATCGGCGGACTTGTCGAGTTTGAGCGCTTTGGAACCCCACGCCCACACTTCGTCGAACAACTCCGGTTCCTTCGCCAGTTCGGTGCCCAAAGAGGGCACCATCTCCTTGAGGCGTGGCAACCAGGACGAGAAGTGTTCGGCGAAACAGCGTTCCATGACATCGAGCATGGCGGGCACAGCGATCGACGCCCCTGGCGATGCCCCGAGCAACCCGGCGATCCGGCCGTCGGCGGATGCCAGGACCGTGGTGCCGAAGTTCAGCACGCCTTTGCCCTTCGAGCCGCAGATGACCTGCACCCTCTGCCCGGCGACGTTGAGTTCCCAGTCGGGATCGATTGCGCTGGGCGCGAATTCGCGCAGCGCACCGATGCGTTCGGCGTCGGACAGCATCAGCTGCCCGACCAGGTACTGCAACAGGCTCCATTGCGTGAGACCGACGTTGACGATCGACGCGAAGTTGGTCAGCGTGATCGACTCCGGCAGATCGAGGATGTCGCCTTGCTTCAGGAATTTCGGCGACCAGCCGGCGAACGGCCCGAACAGCAGCCAGGGCTTGCCGTTGATCATCCGGGTGTCCAGGTGCGGCACTGACATCGGCGGTGCACCCACAGGCGGCAAGCCGTACACCTTGGCCTGATGTTGGGCGGTCAGATGCGGTTTGTCGCTGCGCAGGAACTTGCCGCTGACCGGGAACCCGCCGAAGCCTTTGGCCTCCTTCATGCCGGCCTTCTGCAGCAGGTTCAGCGCGCCGCCGCCGGCTCCCACGAACACGAACTTCGCGTCCAGCTTGCGGTTCTGGCCGGTGCGCCGGTTGGTGATCTTCACCGTCCATGAACCGTCGGACTGCTGACGAAGGTCGCGGACCTCGTGGCCGAACAACGTCGTCATCCCGCGCTGCGCGCCGTAGCCGAGAAGCTGGCGTGACAGCGAGCCGAAGTCGACGTCGGTACCCTCGTCGGTCCAATTGATCGCGACGGGCTCGGAGAAGTCGCGCTTCTCGGCCATCAGGGGCAGGCGGCGGGCGAACTCGGCCTCGTCGTCGATGAACTCCGACGAGCGGAACAACGGATTGCCGGCGAGCGCTTCGTGGCGGCGCTTGAGATAGTCGACGTTGTCGCGACCGTGTACGAAGCTCACGTGCGGAATGGGATTGATGAAGCTGCGCGGGTCACCCAACACGCCGTTCTCGACCGCGTAGGCCCAGAACTGCCGGGACACCTGCCACTGCTCGTTGACGCCGACGGCTTTGGTGATGTCGACCGAGCCGTCGGACTGCTGCGGGGTGTAGTTCAGCTCGCACAGCGCCGAGTGCCCGGTGCCTGCGTTGTTCCACGGGTCGCTGCTCTCGGCGGCTGCGCCGTCGAGGCGCTCGACCAGGGTGATCGACCAGTCCGGCTCCATGAGCCGCAGCAGCGCGCCGAGCGTCGCGCTCATGATGCCTGCGCCGACCAGCAGGACGTCGGTCTTGGTGGTGCTGGTGGATGCGCTGGGTTCCGACACGTCCCAAGGTTAGCCCGCAACCGGGGAATTCAATCCGGCCGCGGTCCGGCATCCACCCCAGACATCGAGCGCCGCGAGATTAAGGTGGCTGTCGTGACTGCCTGGGAGGCCGATGTGCTGCCTGGTTACTGGCAGCAGACATTCCCGCTCGGCCGGGACCCCGACGGCGAAGGTGACCTCTTCGCCACCCTGGTGCGCCGCGGCGAGCCCGACCCGTCGGCCACGCGTGCGGTCCTGCTGGTTCACGGGTTCACCGACTACTTCTTCAACACCGAGTTGGCCGACCACTTCGCCGCCCGGGGGTTCGCCTTCTACGCGCTGGACCTGCACAAGTGCGGACGGTCCTGGCGCGAGGGCCAGACGCCGCATTTCACCACCGACCTGGCCCGCTACGACGGGGAACTGGACAAGGCCCTCGACGTCATCGCCGCCGTGGGACCTGCGCAGGTGCTGGTATGCGGGCACTCCGCCGGGGGCCTCGTCGTGTCGCTGTGGCTGGACCGGATGCGCGCCCGCGGCGCGACCCGCGGCAAACACGTCGGCGGTCTGGTGCTCAACAGCCCCTGGTTCGATCTGCAGGGCCCGGCGATCCTGCGCACGGCGCCGACGGCTGCGGTGATGGGTGCGATATCGCGGTTGCGCAAGCGCATGGTGGTGCGTTCACCCACCGAAGGCGGCTACGGGACCACGCTGCATCGCGACTACCACGGAGACTTCGACTACGACCTGAGGTGGAAGCCGGTGGGTGGCTTCCCGGTGACGCTCGGCTGGATTCACGCGATCCGGCGCGGGCACGCCAAACTGCACCGCGGCCTGGACGTGGGCGTGCCGAACCTGATCCTGCGATCGGATCGCAGCGTGCGCGAGATCGCCGACCCGGACGTGATACAGCGTGGCGACGCGGTATTGGACGTCAAGCAGATCGCACGATGGGCGGGCTGCATCGGCAACCGCACCACGATCGTCCCCATCCCCGACGCCAAGCACGACGTGTTCCTCTCGGTGACCGAGCCACGGCGGATCGCATATGCCGAGCTGGACCGCTGGCTCGACTGGTATCTGGCCGAAACATCGACTTCTGCAACCCAATCCGAACGGGGATGACCGCATGGCCCATTTCGACATCGCCATCATCGGCACGGGTTCTGGCAACAGCATTCTCGACGAACGCTACTCGGACAAGCGCATCGCAGTGGCCGAGAAGGGCATCTTCGGCGGCACCTGCCTCAACGTCGGATGCATACCGACGAAGATGTTTGTCTACGCGGCCGAAGTGGCCCAATCAGCCCGTGAATCAGCGCGTTTCGGTATCGACGCACACGTCGACGGCGTCCGGTGGCCCGATATCGTCTCGCGGGTCTTCGGTCGCATCGATCCGCTCGCCATGGGCGGTGAGAACTACCGGCGCTCCTCGCCGAACGTCGAGGTGTTCGACAGCCACACCCGGTTCGGGCCGACCAGGCCGGACGGCCGGTACTGCCTGCGCACCGACGACGGCGACGAGTTCACCGCCGACAAGGTCGTCGTCGCCGCCGGTTCGCGGGCGGTGATCCCCGACGCCGTCTCGGAATGCGGTGTGCCGTACCACACCAGCGACACCATCATGCGCATCAGCGATGTGCCCGACCACCTGATCATCATCGGCGGCGGATTCGTGGCGTGCGAGTTCGCCCACATCTTCGCCTCGCTCGGCAGCCATGTGACGCTGCTGATCCGTGGCAGCACACTGCTACGCGGTCACGACGACGACATCGCCATGCGCTTCACCGACATCGCCGCCAAGAAGTGGGAGATCCGTAACCACCACGAACTGTCCGACGCGCGACCACTCGGCGACGGTGTCGAGATCACCTGCACGGACGGAACGAAACTGCGCGGCGACACGCTTCTGGTGGCCACCGGCCGAGTGCCCAACGGTGACCTGCTCGATGCGGAGCAGGCCGGCATCAAGGTGACCGCAGGCGGCCAGGTCGTCGTCGACGAATTCCAGCGCACCACCGCGCGCGGCGTCTTCGCACTCGGCGACGTGTCGTCGGATTTCCAACTCAAGCACGTCGCCAACCACGAGGCACGCGTGGTCAAACACAACCTGCTGCAGGACTGGGACGACACCGACGCGCTGATGCCGTCCAATCACCGCTACATTCCCTCGGCGGTCTTCACCGACCCGCAGATCGCCAGCGTCGGACTGACCGAGAACGAGGCCCGTGCAAAGGGATTGGCGCTCAGAGTCAAGATCCAGGACTACAGCGACGTCGCCTACGGCTGGGCGATGGAGGACACCACCGGGATCGCGAAGATCATCGTCGACGACGACTCCGGGTTGATCCTCGGCGCTCACATCATGGGCCACCAGGCGTCGTCCCTGATCCAACCGTTGATTCAGGCGATGAGTTTCGACCTGCCCGCCCAGGACATGGCGCGCGGACAGTACTGGATCCACCCCGCGCTGCCGGAGGTCATCGAGAACGCGCTGCTGGCGCTCTGCGGTGAACCGCCGTGGCCGCCGTCACGGCGCCACTAGCCGGCCGGGACGACGAAGCGGGCGAGTTGATCGGTGAATCCGTCCGCCGATACTTCGAATGCGCGGGGCATCACGGGGATACTTTAGTTATCCATTGCCACCGTTGAGAGGACGTTCCATGAGTGACCCGAACGAGATCGCCGAATTTACGATTGGCATCACCAAAATCGACGGAAGCGATTTCGGCAAGAAGGAATTCGGTAACGGGGCTTCCGCAGCGCTGCGTGACACGACGTTTCGTTTCAGGGATGCCACGCTGAAGATTACCCGCGTAGAAGTCAAGAGCGTCAACATTTAATCTTGATCGTTGTCGGCACGACGGAGGACTGGCTTTATTCGACTTTGCCTGTCACGGCGCCACTAGCCGGCCGGGACGACGAAGCCCCAGGGAAGTTCGAGGCGGTGCGCGGCAAGCAGTTTCGCGTCGGAGAGTATGTCATTGATCGCGCCGTCAGCGACGATGACGCCGCCGTCCATCACGACGGCCCTGTGGCAAAGTTGCGCGGCGTACGGCAGGTCGTGGGTGACGATGAGCATCGTCGCGTCCAGCGTCGACAGCGTTTCGGCCAACTCCCGCCGCGCCACCGGATCGAGGTTCGCCGACGGCTCGTCGAGTACCAGCACCTCCGGTTCGCAGGCCAGCACGGTGGCCAACGCGGCGCGGCGACGCTGTCCGGCCGACAGGTGGGTGGGGCTGCGCTCGGCATGTTCGGTCAGCGACACGGCGTCCAACGCGCGTCGCACCCGGGCCGCCAACGCGTCGCCTCGTAGCCCGAAATTGGCAGGCCCGAATGCGACGTCCTGCGCGACGGTCGGCATGAACAGTTGGTCGTCGGGATCCTGGAACACCAGGCCCACGTTCTCGCGGACTCGGCGAAGCGTCTTTCGGCTCAGGGTGACGTCGCCGATCCGAACCGAACCGGAGGTGGCGGTCAGCACTCCGTTGAGATGCAGCATCAGAGTGGTCTTGCCCGCGCCGTTGGGCCCCAGCACCGCGACGCGCTCGCCGGGTGCCACCGTCAGGTCGACGCCGTCGAGCGCGACATGGCCGTCGGGATAGACATGGCGCAGCGCCTCGATCCGGATGGCCGTCATACCGTCACCCACGCGAGCAGCGAAACGCAGACCGCGGCAGCGGCCGGAATCATCGCGACCGCCCACTGCGTGGCGGCAGCGGGGGGTGGGGCACCGATGGCCGCCAAATCCGGTGCCCTGCCGTCGAAGCCGCGCGACAACATCGATTGGTACACGCGCTCGCCGCGCTCATAGGACCGAAGGAATAGGCTGCCGACGCCCTTGGCGATGGCACCCGCCTGGTGCAGCGCCCGCGGCGAGTCCCCTCGGGCGATGCGTGCCATCCGCATCCGGCTCACCTCGCCGGCCAGCAGGTCGACGTAGCGAATCATCAACACCAGCACCGACGTCACGACCGCGGGCACACCGAGTCGGCTCAGCGCCGACGGCAACTCGGCGGCGGATGTGGTGGCCGCGACGGTCAACGCGGCGCCGACACCGAGGCTGCCCTTGACGACGATGCCCCACGCGGCCCACAGTCCGTTGACCGAGAGTGCGAGTCCCGCTACGTCGACACGGGGCCCGCCCTCGGCGAACGGCAGCAGCACGGCCAGCACCACGAACGGCGCCTCGATCAACATCCGCGGCAGCATCCACCGCACCGGGATGCGCGCCAGCAGCCACATCGCGACGATGATCGCCGCGCAAATGCCGAACGGCCAGAACATCTCTCGCGGCGTGGCCACCACGGCCAGAACGAACACCAGCAGGCAGACGATCTTGACTTCCGCGGGTGCCCGGTGCACCACCGAGTCGCCGTGCCGGTACAGCGGGTGCGCGCCTGCGCCCATCGGTCAGGGCTTACTTGCGTCTTCGCGCCGGCTGCGCGCGATCAGCCAGAACGCCGAGCCAGCGACGGCCACGGTGGCCAGCACCCCCACGATTCCCGCGATACCTCCCGTGCCCTCGCGTCCGCCGACTGCATAGTCGGCCAGCGGCGACGACGACAGGGAGTGCTCGGCGGCGTGCTGGGCGATGCAGTCACCGGTGAGGTTCTCACCGTCGGCCGTCTCGACGACCTCACACCCCTGCAGCGTCGCCGAGTCCAAACCGTCGGGACTCGAACTGGCGAAGTAGGAGACCCCGCCGGCGATCAGCAATGTCACGACGGCGAAGACCACCCAGAACCGGCGCGACCTCATACGGGTATCTCCTGACGGGCACCGCGCAACAGGTACACCAGATCGGGACGAGATCTGGCGACGGCCATCACCGTCACCGCGGTGATGAGTCCCTCCCCCACGCCGATCAGTGCGTGAGTGCCCAACATGTACCCGGCGACCGCCCCCACCGACGTCGTCGCCGCTCCTCCGAGCGCGTACTGGAGGACGAATCCCATTGCCGCGCAGACCGTGCCGATCAGAGCCGAGACGAAGGCGATGACGCCAAGGCCCGCGACCGGGACATCGGTGCGCCTGCGCACCAGCGCGTACAACAACACGGCCGTCCCGTACCCGGCGGCCACTCCGATCACCGCCATATTGGTGATGTTGGTTCCCAGGGCGGTGACGCCACCGTCGGCGAACAGCAGCGCCTGCACCACCAGCACGATCGCGATGCACAGGGCTCCGGTGAAGGGGCCGACCAGGATCGCGGCCAGCGCGCCGCCCAGCAGGTGACCGCTCACGCCCGGCAGGATCGGGAAGTTGACCATCTGCACCGCAAAGATGAACGCCGCGACGAGACCGGCCAGCGGGACGGTGCGTTCGTCGAGTTCGTTGCGCGCCTTGACGGCGCAGAGGCCGACAGCGGCGACGGCGATGAGAACGAAGACGACCGAGATCGGTGCGTTGACGATGCCGTCGCTCATGTGCATGGCAACGGAGTCGACGGTCACCAGCATCACCCTAGAGGCCACACGGACACCTGTCTAGATGAACAGATGTTCATGTGGCACCGGTCGGCTACCGCTTCGTCGTGGTGACCAGCAGGTACTCGGCCTCCCACCACGCCCGCTGCCCGTCGCCCCGGTTCCACGTCGAGAGAAATTCCAGAAAGTCGGCATCCAGTGCCGCGACCCGGTCGGGTGTCCCGGCGGTGAAGGTGTACGCGGCGATCGTCGGTCCGTAATTGCGCTTCCAGTACTCGCGGAATTCGGTCGGCGTCGTGCAGTGGTCGAGTGCCACCGTCCGGCGTCGCATCGTCAGATCGCTCACCCGCTCGCCGAACAACCCACGGACGTGGTCCTCGGAACCCCACAGCGGCGCGGGGCTGGCGCCGGGCGGAGGTGGCGGTGCGTACGGCTTCATGGTCTTGAACAAGTTGCCGATGAAACCCTCGGGTGTCCAGTTGATCAGCCCGATCGTGCCGCCGGGCCGGACCACGCGGATCAGTTCGTCGGCCGCCGCCTGGTGATGCGGCGCGAACATCACGCCGACGCAGGACAGGACCTTGTCGAAAGCGTCGTCCGCGAACGGCAGCGCCTCGGCGTCGGCTTCCGCCCACTCCAGTTCCACGCCGCGCTGCGCGGCGATGCGCCGACCGGCCTCGAACAGTTCGGGGGTCAGATCACTCGCGGTGACGCTCGCGCCGGTCTCGGCGGCCGGAATCGAGGCGTTGCCCGAGCCTGCCGCGACATCGAGGACGCGGTCACCGGGCTGCACGCCGCAGGCGTCGACGAGCGCGGGACCGAGTTCGGGAATCAGCTCGGCGGCCACCGCCGGGTAGTCGCCGGACGCCCAGAGCGCGCGGTGCTTGGTCTTCAGTTCTCGGTCGGGCTCGACGCTGATCATGTTGCTCTCCTTGGTGGGTCGATCGGTCGCCACAAGGTTGTCGCCCGACGGTTGGGCAGACCTTCGATAGTCGTGAAATCGCGTGATCAGACTGGGTTTCGACAGTGCCGGCGCAGTGCGGTCCTGGCGTACTCGACGATGTCGCCGTCGCTCAGTACGACACCGTCCGCGCCGACGCCCGCGCCATCGCTCAGCGGCGCTTCGCAGCCGGCGGCGATGATGGACCGCTCCAACGTGGCGGCCTCGTGCGTCGCACCGATGCGCACGAGCAGCCGAGCCGCGTGCCGGAGCGTGTCCCACTGCTGCGGAATCAATCCGGGCCCACCGCGCTGCCAGTGGTCGAGCACGGAAATCAACATCTGCGCTGCGGCAACCGGATCGCCGTGCACGGCGCGGATGGCCGCGGCCTCCATGCCCGCCATCCCCGTGCACCAGTTGTTCTCCACCGACGCGCCGATCTCGGTCGCCTGGTGCAGGAGCGCCAGCGCGCGGTCGGGGTCGGTGTCCGCCAACGCCCGGCCGAGGGAGCAGCGCGCCAGCGAACGCGCGGTGGGATTGCCCGCGGTGTCTGCGACCCTGACCGCCTCCCGCGCCGCGGGCAGCCCCGCTTCCGGCGAACCGAGTGTCTGGTGGCACAACGTGATTCGATCCAGCAGCACCACCACCCGGACCAGGTTCCCCGACTTGCGCGCGTTCGGCAGCTCGGCCTCGAAGTAGGCCAACGCCGCCGATGCGTCGCCGTTGTACAAGTCCACTTCGGCGAGCACGTCGCCGGGATGTGCGAGGTAACAGACCTTCGGATCCACGGCACGGCCCGCGACCATGCCGACGAGTGACCGTGCGCGCGCGAAGTCGTTGAGCACCCAGGCCGCCCGCGCTGCGACGCCCACCGCCGACGGAAACAGGGGGTGGGCCCGGTCGGCGATTTCGACCACCCGGTATGCCCAGCGCGCTGAGTGATAACCGATGCGATTCATCAGGTCGATGAGTGACGTCACGACGCGCAGCGCGGCATCGAGGTCGCCGACGGCCATGACGTGATCGAACGCCGTGCGGAGGTTCTCGAAGTCGGGCGCGGAGTATGTCGTGCACGCGTTCGGCGCCATCCGCTGAATCCACGCGGGCTCGTCGACGCCGTGCATGCCCTGCTCGGATCGCTCGACGAGTTCGACGAAGTACTGAGCATGTCGCCCCGTGATGTCGTCGGCATGCCCGTTTGCACAGAGCCTTTCGCGCCCGTAGGACCGCAACGTCTCCAGCACGTCGTAGCGCGTCACACCGGAGCCGCTGCGAATGAAGACCATCGACTTGTCGACGAGCCCGGTGAGTAGATCCAGGATGTCGTCCTCGCTCTGTTCCGCGTCGGCGCACACGCCGTGCGCGGCTTCGAGATCGAACCCGCCGGCGAAAACCGACAATCGCTCGAACAGGGACTGCTCCGGCTCGCTGAGCAATCGATACGACCAGTCAATGGTGGCGGAAACGCTGCGTTGGCGCGGATGAACGCCACGGGCGCCCCCGCTGAGCAGGCGGAGACGGTCGAGTCTGCGAGCCACGTCGAGGCTGCTCATCGCGCGCATCCGGGCCGCGGCCAGTTCGATGGCGAGCGGAATGCCGTCGAGTCGCCGGCAGATCTCGGCCACGGCGCCCACGGGTTCGCGGTCAGCGTCGAAGTCAGGTCGCGCGGCGCGCGCGCGTTCGACGAACAGGTCGGCCGCGTCGTCGGAAGGCAGCGGGCCAACCGGCGTGATCCGCTCGCCCTCGGTGCCGAGAGGCTCTCTGCTGGTTGCCAGGACCGACACGCCGGGACACTGGCGCACGATCCGATCGACCAGGAGCGCGGCCGCATCAAGCACATGCTCACAGTTGTCAACAACCAGGAGCAGTTCACGTGTCCGCAGATAGTCGATGACCGCCTCGTCGACGTTTTCCGGCGTCTGCTTGAGCCGCAGCGCCGATGCGACGGAATGACCGATTGCGTCACGGTCCGACAGCGGCGCGAGTTCGCAGAACCATGCGCCATCGGCGAACTGATCCTTGCTGCGATCGGCCACCTCGAGCGCCAGCCGCGTCTTTCCGACGCCGCCGACTCCGGTCAAGGTGACCAGCGGGCTCTCGGTGAGAGCCTCGCTCAGCGCGATCACCTCGCCGTCGCGACCGATGAAGCGCTTTGTGCGACGCGGCAGGTTGGTTGCCGGGGGTCGTCCACGGACTTGGGTCGGCCCGGGTGGCGCATTCGGCGGGATGAGCTCACTTCCCAGAATCTGCTGATGTACTTCCCGCAGTGGTGGGCTCGGGTCGATGCCGAGCTCGTCGATGAGCCGCTCACGCATCTGCCGATAGATATCCAACGCGTCGGCCTGACGTCCGCACCGATATTCGGCCAGCATCAGCTGTGCTGCGAGCCGCTCGTCCAGCGGATGCGCCTGGTGCGCCGCGGCCAGCTCGTCGACCACCTCGGTGTGCCTACCGGCCCGCAGTACGGCGTCGTAACACTCCAACTGAGTCGAAAAGCGTTGCGCCTGCGCCCAAGCGCGCACGTCGTTGATCCACGGCGTTTCGAGCGCCGCGAACGGCTCGCCACGCCACAGGGCGAGGGCCTGCCGGTACAGCCCTACCGCGTCGTCTGGGTCGTTGCTCGCACGGGCCCGGCCGGCCAGTTCGCGGAACAGGTGGAGGTCGACGGACAGCGCATCGGCGGCCAGGGTGTAGCCGGCCGGGCCGCGGGTGATCTGCACGTCGCCGTCATTGGCCAGCAGCGTCCGGAGCCGAGACAGATACCCGGCCAAGGCATTGCGGGCGCGGTGCGGAGGGTCGTCGGCCCAGACCCGGTCAATCAGTTGGTCGACCGAAACGGGTTTGTTGACGTCGACCAGCAGCGTCGCAAGAACGCATCGTTGGCGCGCGTGGCCGATGTCGAGCCGCTGGCCGTCGACGCAGGCTTCGACCTCGCCGAGCAACCTGAATTCCGCGGCCACGCCGTATAGCGTTCACCAGATGACCGCGGTGTGTCCATCGAAACACCGCGGTCACCGCCGGTAGACATTCAATTCGGCGCGGCGTCAGCCTCCGTTCTGACCGTTCGTGCCGTTGGAACTGCCCGGGCTCTTGCCGCTTCCGGTCCCGCCGGTACCGCCCGTGCCAGGCGTGCCGCTGCCTGCTCCTGCAGAGCCGCCGCTACCGCCGTTGCCGCCCTTGCCGGTCGAATTCGTCGACGTGGCGTCACCACCGTCGCCGCCATTGCCGCCGGGTGAGCCGAGGCCGCCATCACCGCCGTCACCACCGGTTCCGCCTTGCGCAGGTCCGTTCGGCGAGTGTGTGCTTCCGCCCTTGCCTCCGGATCCACCCGAACCACCGAATGTGCCGCCGTCTCCGCCGTTTCCGCCACCGTTGCCGTTGGCGTCGCCGTTGTCCTGAGCGGATGCGGTGCCCGAGTCGCCACCGTCGCCGCCTTGGCCAGCGGCCTGGGCGTCGCCACCGTGCCCGCCGGCGCCGCTGTTGGCGGTACCGGTGTCGGTGTCGGCGTTGCCGCCCTTTCCACCGTCGCCGCCGTTGCCGACGACGCCCGACGCACCGCCGTCGCCGCCCGACCCACCGTTGGCCACGCCGTCGGCCGTGTTTCCATCGCCGCCGCTTCCACCGGCGCCGCCGCTGCCGGTCAATCCGCCTGCGCCACCTGCGCCGCCGTTGCCGCCGGTCGCGTTGCCGTCGCTGATGGCGATGCCGCCGTCGCCGCCCTTGCCGCCCTGGCCTGAGACGAGCCCGCCGCTGCCACCCGCCCCGCCGTTGCCGCCGGTCGCGCTGCCGCCGGCAAGAACACCGCCGCCGTTTCCACCGGCGCCGCCGCTGCCGAAAATCCCCGCGTTGCCGCCCTTGCCGCCGGCCCCGGCGGCCCCGGGTGCCGAGGAGATGACGCTTCCACCGTCACCGCCTGCGCCGCCGTTGCCGAACAAACCGCCGTTTCCGCCGTCACCGCCTGCCTGACCGGCTAGCCCGATCCCGCCCTTACCGCCGTTGCCGAAAAGAAGGCCACCCCTACCGCCGTTCTGTCCTGGCCCGCCGTCGGCGCCGTTTCCGATCAATAGTCCGCCGTTCTCCCCGGGCTCATCACCGTTGCCGATGAACACCCCGATCAACGCCGCGATCGCGTTGTCCTGTGCCAGTTGGAAGTTCGCGGCATCTGGGCGAGCGGCCATACCGTGGCCACCGACGGGCGTCGACACCATGAGCGCGGTGCGGCGGGTGCGAACCTGCCCGGGCGTGGTCCTGAGACGATGCGCTCCGTGGCCGCCATCGCCGATCAGGTATTCGCGGGGCTGCCCCGCCATGGTGCTGCCGTTGCTGATGACAAGGGCCCGGCTGCGCGGCGGAGCTGAGACGGGCGACGGGTAAAGCACGCGAACGAACCGATTCGACTCCTCGGACCCCTTCGGCCGTGCCGACTGTCGGGCGACGTCTGCAGCCGCCATCTGAAGGGCCGGTCGAGGTGTCCGCTCGACGGGCTCCGCTGACGCGGGCGCGACCACGATGCCGACCCCGAGGGCCACTGCGAGTACGCCGACGCGACCGACGAATCGGCTGCAGCCCAGTCGTTGGTGATAGCTCATGATGATCTCCGTAGGTTCGCGGGCGGCCGCCCGATGTCAGGAACGCCACAACGGTCCCCGGAACCGGTGCAGCGACTCTTGAACGGCTATTAAATGCCCACGTCAAACGGTGTTTGACCGGCCCTGGTCAGTACTCCGAGCCTGCGCCGTGCGCGCGCGGGCGACGGCTTGCGCCCCGCTCTACGGCTGTATCGACTCGTGGTCCGGCGTTGCGCGTTGTGCCGCGTTCAGCGGCGATGGTCTGCCCGCCCCGAGCAGGGCGCGGTGCAGGGACTGGCGCAGTCGCGGGAGATAGGCGGCAAGGGCGTTGCGGGCCTCGACGTCGCCGAGCAACCCGAATCCGACCGTCATCGCCGATCAGCCGTGGCGGGCGCCGATCCAATGCAGCAGATCGTGGACGATCCCGTCGTCGAGGCGGTAGCTCACTGCGCGACCAACCCGCGTCGAACTGACCCACCCCTGCTGCCGTAGAACTCGAAGCGCTTGTGAGACAGCGTTTTCCGACCGCCCCAACGTCGCCGCGAGATCTCCCACGCAGATGCCGGGCGCGCGGTGCAACGTCAGGAGGATCTCGAGTCGGTGGGGGTCGGACAGCAAGTCGAAGCGCCGCGTCCAACCGGCGGTGTCGACGTCGGCCAATGCCGACGCCGCGCGCTCAACCTCTGCTGCGTTTCCTGGCTTGCTCACTGCGTCAATCTCACCACAACGGGTCCGCCGAAACGATGAAGGCGCCGAATCCACACACGGGTGAGCCGTGCCGCACGAAAGGTACGGCACGGCGCGTCAGCCGGCGTCAGCCGTCGGATCCGTCCTGTCCGTCGGAGCCGGTGCTCGTGGTCCCGGTGCCGCCTGCGCCGCCCTGGCCGCCGGATCCACCCGGTCCGCCGCTGCCGCCCGTGCCGCCGCTGCCTCCGTATCCGTTTCCGGTGGTCGCCTTGCCGGTGCCGCCCTGCCCGCCGGTACCGCCGCTGGAGTTCACCCCGCCTTGACCGCCGATGCCCCCGCTGCCGCCGTACGCGCCGCCGGCCTTGGTGTCGGCGTCACCGCCTTTGCCGCCGGAACCACCCTGGCCGCCGAGCACGCCACCGTCGCCGCCGACTCCGCCGGATCCCGCGAAGACCTGGTCCTTGGCGCCGCTGGCCTTTCCGCCCGCACCGCCTGCACCGCCACTGCCCGACACCTGACTGTCGCCGCCGTCGCCTCCGTTGCCTGCGACCGCACCACCCTCGTTGCTCGTTCCGGAGCCGCCGGTGCCGCCCGATCCGCCCGAGCCGAGGACGGCCCCGCCCCCATTGCCGCCGTCGCCGCCGAAACCGGTACCGAAGTTGCCCGCGCCACCTCCGCCGTTGCCGCCTTGGCCGCCGTCGCCGAACACCCCGGACGCGCCGCCGTCGCCGCCTTTGCCGCCATGCGCCGCACCGGACGCCGAAGCGGCGTAGCCGCCTCTACCGCCGGCTCCCCCGTTGCCGGACAGGATGCCGCCGTTGCCGCCCTTTCCACCGTCAGCCGCGGTGGCGACGTCGGTTCCGCCGGTGACGACGCCGCCGCCGTCACCGCCCGCACCGCCGTTGCCGAACAGGCCGGCGCTGCCGCCGTTGCCGCCTGCCTGGCCGTCCAGCCCGTTGCCGCCCTTACCGCCGTTGCCGAACAGAAGTCCGCCGCGGCCGCCGTTCTGCCCGGGTCCGCCGTCGGCACCGTTGCCGATCAAGAGCCCGCCGTTCTCTCCCGGCTCGTCCCCGTTGCCGATGAACACACCGATCAGCGCGCCGAGCGGATCGCCACCCGGGCCAGGCTGCAGGCCCGCCCGGGTGGGCGCGGACGGTGCCGGACCGTCACCGATGCGCGCTGTCGCCGGTGCACCAGTGCCGATGGTGAACGTCGAGACCATCGGGCCGCGTGGAGTTTTCGTCTCGGCGCGCCGGGAGCCTCGACTGGACAACTCCGCCCGGATCACGTGCGGGGTACCAGTCGTGAGTCCTGCAGAAGAAGGTGGGGTCAGCCAGATGGCGCTGTCGGGAACCGTGGACGGCGTCGGGGGTGCCGCGGGCACAGCCGCCTGCGCAGTTGGCGACAGCCGCGGGTAGGCAGGCGACGCCGGTGCGGGTGCCGTGGCGGCCAGCAACACGCCCGGATCGGCGACCGGCGCCGCACTCAGCGCGGGGGCAACCGCGGCACCCACGCCAAGGGCGATCGCGAGCGCGCCGACGCGCCCGACGTAGTTTCGGACCTCGATCGACGCGGTGCGAGGTCGGTTGAGTTCGGTCATATCCCCATCTCCAGATGTCTGTGAAGTCGCCGGCGCAGCCGATGAACTCCTCAACCGTGGCGAGCGAGCGTTCGATGGCGGTGAATAGAAGATGAAATCCGCAGGTCGAGCGATATGAGCGGTGCGAGGTCTCGGCTCGCTCTAGTCGAGAAAGCCGTGCAGCAGAGCGGCGGACCCGGCGACGTGTGCCCGCATCGCGTCAGCCGCGCCCTGCCCGTCGCCGGCGAGGATCGCCATCACGATCGCTTCGTGCTGCTCGTCGGAATGCGCGATGTTACGGGCCAGCAGCGGAATCTGGTCCAGTAAGCCGTTGAGCCGCATCCGGTTCTCGGCGACCAGCGGCACCAGCGACGGCGATCCGGCCGCCTCCGCGATTGCCAGGTGCAGCCGGGAGTCGAGACGCCGGTACGCGGCGGGCGACGCGCCGCGCACGTCGGTCAACCGCGACCAGAGGACCTCGCGCTCGGGGGCGGTCAGCGTCCGGTGAGCCGCCATGCGCGCGGCGCCCACCTCGAGGATCTCGCGCAGCCGCAGCGCATCGTCGATGTCCGCGCGGGTGACTCCGTCGGTGGCCCCGGTGTGCTGGGGAAGCTCCTCGGCCAGGAAGGTGCCGCCGTAACGGCCACGTCGCGAAACCAGGTAGCCGGCGTCGGACAGCGACTTGATCGCTTCCCGGACGGTGTCGCGGCTGACCCCGAGCCTGGCCGCGAGTTCCCGTTCGGGAGGCAGGGATTCGCCCGGCGCCAGCACGCCGAGCCGGATGGTCTGCAGTAGCCGTTCGACGGTGTCTTCGAACGCGTTGCCGGGCCGCACCGGGCGCAGCAGTGCCTCGCTGGCGAGTGGTACGTCCGGATCGGCGGTCATGGCTGCAGCCGTCGTCTACAGCGGGGTCACGTAGTGGCCGCTGATGCCGCCGTCGACCAGGAAGGACGACGCCGTGATGAACGACGCGTCGTCGCTGGCCAGAAACGCGACCGCGGCGGCCAGTTCGTCCGGTTCGGCGAATCGGCCGACCGGAACGTGCACCAGCCGGCGCGCCGCCCGTTCGGGATCCTTGGCGAAAAGCTCCTGCAGCAGCGGCGTGTTGACGGGTCCCGGGCATAGCGCGTTGACCCGTATGCCCTGCCGCGCGTACTGCACGCCGAGCTCCCTCGACATCGCCAGCACACCGCCCTTGGATGCGGTGTAGGAGATCTGTGACGTTGCCGAGCCCATCACCGCGACGAACGACGCGGTGTTGACGATCGAGCCCTTCTGCTGCGGAACCATATGGCGCAGTGCAGCTTTACAACAGAAGAACACCGATTTGAGGTTGATGTCCTGCACCCGCTGCCACGCATCGATGCCGGTGTTCTCGATCAGGTCGTCCTCCGGTGGGCTGATGCCCGCGTTGTTGAAGGCGATGTCGACCGATCCGTATGTCTCGGCTGCCGTGTCGTACAGCGCGTCCACGGCGACTTGATCTGAGACGTCGACCGCTACGAAGGTTCCGTTGAGGTCGTCTGCGACGGTCTTGCCCGCGGCGGGGTCGATGTCACCGATGACGATCGTCGCGCCCTCGGCGCGCATCCGCTTGGCGGTAGCCAAGCCGATACCGCTTGCGCCGCCGGTGATCACGGCGACCTTGCCTGCGAGTCGTTGGGTCAGGTCCATCTACGGTGCCTCCTGGCCGTTTTCATCGATCGAGAAGAAGACGTTCTTGGTTTCGGTGAACGACAACGGAGCGTCAGGGCCGAGTTCTCGTCCCAGGCCCGATTGTTTGAATCCGCCGAACGGGGTGTTGTAGCGCACCGACGAATGTGAATTGACCGACAGATTGCCGGATTCCACCGCGCGCGACACACGCACGGCCCGCGACAGGTTGTCGGTCCAGATCGACCCGGACAAGCCGTAGGGCGTGTCGTTGGCCAGTGCGATCGCGTCGGCCTCGTCCTCGAACGGCAGCACCGTCACGACCGGCCCGAAGATCTCTTCGCGCACCGTGCGGTCGTCTCGTGGGGGCGTCAACACGGTCGGAGCGAACCAGTACCCCGGCCCCGACGGGGCGTCGCCTCGGAAGGCGACCGGGGCGTCGTCGGGCACGAACGAGGCGACGGAGTTCCAGTGCGCCTTGGACACCAGTGGCCCCATCTCGGTGCCCTCGGAGCCGGGGTCTCCGACAACGACGCCCTTGACCGCGGGCTCGAGCAGTTCCATGAACCGGTCGTACACGTTGCGTTGCACCAGGATCCGGCTGCGGGCACAGCAGTCTTGGCCGGCGTTGTCGAATACTCCGTAGGGCGCGGTGGCCGCGGCCTTCTCCAGGTCACAGTCGTCGAACACGATGTTGGCGCTCTTGCCGCCCAGTTCCAGGGTCACCCGTTTGACCTGCTGAGCCGCCCCGGCCATGACGCGGGTGCCGACTTCGGTGGAGCCGGTGAACACGATCTTGCGTACGTCCGGATGGCTGACGAACCGTTCGCCCACCACCGAACCCCTGCCCGGCAGCACCTGGAAAAGGCCGGCGGGCAGGCCGGACTCGGTTGCAAGTTCGCCGAGTCGGATGGTGGTCAGCGGCGTCCACTCGGCCGGCTTGATGAGCACGGCGTTGCCCGCGGCCAGCGCGGGCGCGAAACCCCACGACGCGATCGTCATCGGGAAGTTCCACGGGGTGATGACTCCGACGACGCCGAGCGGTTCGTTGAACGTTACGTCCAGGCCGCCCGCGACGGGAATCTGCTTGCCGCTCAACCGCTCCGGAGTGGCCGAATAGAACTGCAACACGTCGCGGACGTGGCCGGCCTCCCACGTGGCGTTACCGATCGGATGCCCCGAATTGGCGACCTCGAGCGCTGCCAGTTCGTCGACGTGGGCATCGACGGTGGCGGCGAACGCCCGCAACGCCGCGGCACGTTCGGCGGGCGCCTGCCGGGCCCACTGGCGCTGTGCCTCCTTGGCGCGCGCCACCGCCTCGTCGACCTCCGCCTCGGAGGTCTGTTCGACGGTGCGCAGCACTTCCTCGGTGGCCGGGTTGACCACCTCACTTGCCGTCATGCTCGTACCTTCCCGGTCGCATACCAACCTGCCGCCTCGACCACCGCGGCGAACAATCGCAGATCGTCGAGGCGCTCTTCGGGATGCCACTGAACCGCCAATACGAAGTCATCGCCGGGCATTTCGACCGCTTCGACGACACCGTCGGAGTCGCGCGCGCTCACGATCAGGCCCTTACCCAGCGTGTCGATGGCCTGGTGGTGGTAGCACTGCGCATCAGAGGACTCGCCGATCAGGGCGGCTAACCGGGTCCCGGGCACGGTGCGCACGGACGAGGTGGAGAACATCGCGTTGCCCTGCTGGTGACGGGTGTGCCCGAGGACGTCAGGCAGGTGCTGGTGCAGCGTTCCGCCCAACGCGACGTTGAGTACCTGCGCTCCGCGGCAGATGCCCAGCACGGGCATCCCGCGCTGCAACGCTTTTCGCACGAGTTCGAATTCGAACGCGTCACGCATGCGGCTGTCCTGAACGGGCTCGTCGGTGGTGGCGTGCCTGACCTGGCCATAGGTCGCGGGGTCGACATCGCGTCCGCCGGTGACAACCAGGCCGTCTATTCCGTCGAGCACGCATTCGGCGACGTCCGTGTCCACAGGCTGAGGCGGTAGCAACACCGCCACCCCGCCGGCCAGATTGACTCCCTCGAAGTAGATCGCGGGCAGGAAGCTGGCACGGACATCCCACACGCCGGTCTGCGCCTGTTGCAGATAGGTGGTGAGCCCGACGACCGGGCGGATCTTCTCTTGCCGAGCAGACGCAGAACTGCCCTTTAAGCCGCCATTTCGGGCAGTTTTACGTCTGCTCGCGCCGAGACTAGAGCCGTTCAAAGCCCCGCGTCCTCTCCCAATCGGTGACCGCCGAGTTGTAGGCGGCCAACTCGACGCGAGCGTTGTTGAGGTAGTGCTCGACGACGTCGTCGCCGAACGCCGCACGCGCCACCTCGGACTCCTCGAACAGCGTCGCCGCCTCGGCCAGCGTGGTCGGAAGGCGTTCGGCGCCACTGGTATAGGCGTTGCCCTCCAACGGCTCCGGCAGCTCGAGCTCCTGCTCGATGCCGTGCAGGCCGCCGGCGATCAGCGCCGACACCGCGAGGTACTGGTTGACGTCGCCGCCCGGTGCTCGGTTCTCCATTCGCATTCCGTGGCCGTGGCCGACGACCCGCAGCGCGCAAGTGCGATTGTCGAAGCCCCACGCAATAGCGGTGGGTGCGAAGCTGCCCTCGGCGAAGCGCTTGTAGGAGTTGATGTTCGGGGCGTAGCACAGCGTCAGTTCGCGCATCGTGGCCAGCTGGCCCGCGACGAAGCTACGGAAAAGCGGCGACATCCCGTCGGAAGCATCCGAGTCGGCGAACACCGCACTCCCATCGTCACCACGCAACGAAATGTGGATGTGACAGCTGTTGCCCTCGCGCTCGTCGAATTTCGCCATGAAGGTAAGGCTCTTGCCGTGCTGGTCGGCGATCTCTTTGGCACCGTTCTTGTAGATCGTGTGGTTGTCACAGGTGACGCGGGCGTGGTCGTAGCGGAAGGCGATCTCCTGCTGGCCGAGATTGCACTCCCCTTTCACGCCTTCGCAGTACATCCCCGCGCCGTCCATGCCGAGACGGATGTCGCGCAGCAGCGGCTCCATTCGCGTCCCCGCGTGAATCGCGTAGTCGACGTTGTAGTCGGTGGCCGCGCTCATGTCGCGGTAGCCCTTCGCCCACGCCTCGCGATAGGTGTCGTCGAACACCATGAACTCCAGTTCGGTGCCCACGTACGGCACGAGGCCGCGCTCGGCCAGTCGGTCGATCTGGCGGTTCAGGATGCTTCGCGGCGCCTGGGTGACCGGCTTGCCGTCGGTCCACGACAGGTCGGCCATCACCATGGCCGTGCCCGGCAGCCAGGGCAGCAGCCGCAGCGTGGAGAAGTCGGGCGTCATCACCATGTCGCCGTAGCCGGTCTCCCAACTCGACATCGTGTATCCGGCCACAGTGTTCATGTCGACGTCGACGGCCAGCAGGTAGTTGCAGCATTCCGCACCGTGTTCGGCGACGTCCTCGACGAACAACCGCGCCGACACGCGTTTGCCCGTCAGCCTGCCCTGCATGTCGCAGAACGCGACGATCACGGTGTCGATCTCGCCGCCGGCCACCATGCGCTCGAGATCGCTCTCCGACAACATGCGGTTAGCGCTCATCTGCAGCCTCCTCTATGCCGGGCGATGAACGAGGAGTCAACCATTGGCCGATTCCGAGCCCGACGTTTCCTCCAGTGTTTTACACAATCGTCACTCCCAAAGGTAGGACACCAGACCTTTGGCCAGTTTATTCTCCCAATGCCCCACATCTGCAAAAGGAGCGAACGCCATGGCCTCCGAAAAGGCTCAAGAGAACGCCCAGGACAAGAAGAAGAGTTCGGGCGGCGTCACCTACAGCCAGGCCGGCGAAGGCTATTTCGAGAAGCGGCAACTCAAGCGGACCGCCGGCTTCTGGGGACTGTGGGGCATCGGAGTCGCGGCCGTCATCTCCGGCGACTTCTCGGGCTGGAACTTCGGGATCGGTGCGGCGGGCTGGGGCGGTCTGGCGATCGCCTCGGTCGTCATCATCGTCATGTATTTCGGCATGCTCTTCTCGATCGGCGAGATGTCGGCCGCCATGCCGCACACCGGCGGGGCGTACTCCTTCGCCCGGGCCGCGATGGGGCCGTGGGGTGGTTTCGTCACCGGCTTCGCCGAGACCATCGAATACGTCTTCACCACCGCCGTGATCGTGTTCTTCTCCGCGTCCTACGCCGACGCGGTCACCAGCGACCTGTTCAACGTGAGCCTCCCCCTCTGGGTCTGGTGGATCATCCTCTACGCGATCTTCGTCGGCCTGAACTCGTGGGGCGCGGAGATCTCGTTCAAGTTCGCCCTCGTGGTCGCCATCCTGTCCATCGGCATCCTGGTGCTGTTCGGCATCCTCGCCATCGCCAACGGCGCCGTGGACTTCAGCAAGCTGTTCGACATCCCGGCCGATCCGTCCGTCGCGGGTTCGTCGACGTTCCTGCCCTCGGGGTGGTTGGCCATCCTGTACGCGCTGCCGTTCGCGATGTGGTTCTTCCTCGGCATCGAGGAGTTGCCGCTGGCCGCCGAGGAGTCGCACGATCCGGCCCGCGACATTCCGAAAGCCGGTATCTGGGGCCTGATCTCGCTGGTCGGCTGCGGCGCGATCGTGTTCTTCCTCAACCCCGCCGTCACCGGGTCCGCCGCCCTCGGCGAGTCGGACGAACCGCTGCTCGACGGTTTCCGCGCGTTCCTGCCCGCCAACCTGGCAGCCGTGCTCTCGGCGTTCGCACTGATCGGCCTGCTGGCCAGCTTGCAGGGCATCATGTACGCCTACGGCCGCAACATGTATTCGCTGAGCCGGGCGGGCTACTATCCGAAGTCGTTGTCCCTCACCGGCTCTCGTCAGACGCCGTACGTCGCGCTGATCGCCGGCGCGGTCATCGGGTTCATCGCGCTGCTGATCGTCAACGCCAGCGAGGGCGCCGGCGCCGTCGTGCTCAACATCGCGGTGTGGGGCGCGGTGCTGGCCTACATGTTGCAGATGGTCGCGTTCGTGATGCTGCGTCGCAAATTCCCGAACGCCAAGCGACCGTGGGTCAGCCCGACCGGCAGCGCCGGTGCGATCGTGGCTCTGGTCATCGCCGCGGTCACCTTCGTCGGCATCCTCGTCAACCCGGACTACCGGCCCGCGGTGATCGCGATCGTCATCTTCTACGTGGTCGGTCTGCTGGTGTTCGCCTTCTACGGCCGCCACCGTCTGGTGCTGTCCCCCGAGGAGGAGTACGCCGTGACCGGTGGCCTGCACGGGTTCGACCCGGCGGCCGAAGGCCTCGGCGGCACCATCGAGGACGAGATCCTCAAGGGCCGCACCGACTGACTCAGCGCGGCCTGCCGGTCAGGGCCACGTAGAGCGTTTCAGTGAATGCCCTGCGGGACAGCCCCGGTCGCGACATCGTCGCCGGGGCGCCGATGTGCAGCTGGTGCATGCCGACCGTCACGGTCAACGCCAGCGTCGCGCGCCGCCGCGCCTCACGTCGCTCGACGCCGAGGTCGACCAGCAGATCGGTGACGTAGTCGAGTCGGCGGGAGACCACCCGTTCGACCGAGGCGCGCACGCCTTCGGCGTCGGCCTGCAGATAGAGCAGCAGTTCCCCCGGCGGTTGCGCGCGGTCGAAGGTCGGCGACACCGTGTCGAGCAGCCGGCGCAGCTTGTCGTCGGCGGTGGCTCCGCCCTCGGCTTCCCGGATGATGGCCGCGGTGCTCTGTGCCTCCCACTCGGCGATGGCGGCCTCCACCAGCGCCTTTCGGTCGGCGAAATGCCAATAGAACGAGCCTTTGGAGACCCCGAGTGTGCGGGCGATCGCCTCGACCCGGATGGCCGCCGGTCCCCCGTTGCGCAGTGCCGCCAGCGCCGCCGTGGTCCACGTGTCGACTGTCACACCACGTTTGGCGGTTGCCGCCCTTTCCCGCTCCATCTCCGTACGGTACCGTATGGATATCTCCATACGGTGCCGTATGGAGGCAGAAAGGCAGGCCATGGCAACGAAATCCGACCTCGCGCACACCAGACAACTCGGCGGCGCGGTGATCGCCACGGGCGTCGGGCACAACCTGATCGGCAGCTACCTGTACCGCAGACAGATCGTCGGCATGGCGCGCGACGGGCTCATCAACTCGGCGTCCGACGCACGTCTGGGCACCCTCGAGGGTGAACGTCGCCACACCGCGTTCTGGTTCCTGTTCGCTGGTTTCTTCCTCATGATGTTGGGCGCCGGCATCCGGCAGACGGGCGGCGACGGCGAGCGGATCGCTCCAGCGCTGGGGCACGGCATGACGGCGATGGGCGCCCTTGGCGCGGCGATGATGCCGGTGTCGGGCTTCTGGCTGCTGCTCGCCGAGGGCATCGCCGCGACAGTGTTGCGGCGCCGCGGCCGCGGTCAGTAGGGGGCAGGTCACATCGCCACCAGGTTTCGCAGGCGTCAACTGGGGTAATGTCAGTCGACGTGTGTGGAGCCACCGGTGAGGTGCGTCTCGACGGCCTGACACCTGACATCAAAGCTGTCTCGGCGATGGCCGAGGCCATGACGCCGCGCGGTCCGGACTCGGCCGGCGTGTGGGCGCAGGGCAGGGTCGCGCTGGGCCATCGACGCCTCAAGATCATCGACCTGTCCGAAGCGGGCGGACAGCCCATGATCGACTCCGACCTCGGGTTGGCGGTGGCCTGGAACGGCTGCATCTACAACTACAAGCAGTTGCGCCGCGAGCTCAGCGAGCAGGGCTACCGGTTCTTCTCCACCAGTGACACCGAGGTTCTGCTCAAGGCCTACCACCACTGGGGTGACCGTTTCGTCGAGCGGCTGCTCGGGATGTTCGCGTTCGCGATCGTCGAGCGCGACAGCGGCCGGGTGTTGCTCGGCCGCGACCGTCTCGGCATCAAACCGCTGTATATCAGCGAGGACGCCAAGCGAATTCGATTCGCGTCGTCGCTGCCCGCGCTGCTGGCCGGGGGCGGCATCGACACCCGCATCGATCCCATCGCGCTGCACAGCTACATGACGTTCCACTCGGTGGTGCCCGCCCCGCGCACGATCCTGCGCGGCGTGGCCAAGGTGCCGCCCGCGTCGCTCGTCGCGATCGAGCCCGACGGCAGGCGCACGACGACCACCTACTGGGAACCGGACTTCACCCGTCGCGCCGATCGGGCCGACTGGTCCGAACGCGACTGGGAGGACGCCGTTCTCGAGTCGCTGCGTGTTGCGGTGGACCGCAGGCTGGTCGCCGACGTCCCCGTCGGTTGCCTGCTGTCCGGCGGTGTCGACTCCAGCCTGATCGTCGGCCTACTTGCCGAGGCCGGCCAACACGGTCTGGCAACCTTCTCGATCGGCTTCGAATCGGTCGGCGGAGTTCAAGGCGACGAGTTCAAGTACTCCGACATCATCGCCAAGCGGTTCGGCACCGATCATCATCAGATCCGGATCGGTACCGACCGGATGCTGCCGGCGCTCGACGGTGCGATCGGCGCGATGAGCGAACCGATGGTCAGCCACGACTGTGTGGCCTTCTACCTGCTCAGCCAGGAGGTGGCCAAGCACGTCAAGGTGGTGCAGTCCGGCCAGGGCGCCGACGAGGTCTTCGCCGGGTACCACTGGTATCCCCCGCTGGGCGCGCCCGACGCGGCGTCGGTCGACGGTGCGGTGGCCAGTTACCGCAAGGCCTTCTTCGACCGCGACCGCGACGGGTACGAGGCCTTGGTGACGCAGCCATTCGCCACGCCCGACGACCCGAGCCTGCGGTTCGTGACCGAACACTTCGCGCGCGCAGGCGCCGAGACCGGCATCGACCGTGGGCTGCGACTCGACACCACCGTCATGCTCGTCGACGACCCGGTCAAACGCGTCGACAACATGACGATGGCCTGGGGTCTGGAGGGTCGTGTGCCGTTCCTCGACCACGAACTCGTCGAACTGGCCGCCACCTGCCCCCCGGAGCTCAAGGTCGCCCACGACGGCAAGGGCGTGCTCAAGCAGGCCGCGCGCCGCGTTATTCCGGCCGACGTCATCGACCGGCCCAAGGGCTACTTCCCGGTGCCCGCCCTGACGCACCTCGAAGGGCCGTATCTGGAGCTCGTGCGCGACGCGCTCTACGCACCGGCGGCCAAGGAGCGCGACCTGTTTCGGCCTGACGCCGTTGAGCGGTTGCTCGCCGACCCGAACGGCAGGTTGACCCCGCTGCGTGGCAACGAGCTGTGGCAGCTCGCGCTGCTGGAGATGTGGCTGCAGAAGCACGGCATCACCGGGCCTGCGGCATGACGGCCGACCATTCCGAAGCCATCACGCTCGGCCTGCACGACGCGTCACCACAGCACATGGTCGACGCGATGGCCGACAATGTCGTTGTCGAAATGGGCTGGGGCAGACTCATTTTCGGGCAGACGTTCGCCGAACCCGAGAAGCTCGCCGAGGTGCTGCGGCATGAGGGTCTCGGCAGGCGAGACATCTGCATCTACGCCCGCGAGCCGCATGTGCTGGTGTCGATGGCGCCCGCGGAGCTGTTCATCGACCCGAGCCACACCTACCGGTTGCGGTTCACCGAGAAAGACGAGCCCGCTCCCCCACCGACCGGCTTCTCGGTGCGCGAGTTGGCGAGCGCCGAAGAGGCGGACGAGGTGAACCGGGTCTATGTGCGCTGCGGGATGGTGCCCGCGCCCGTCGACGTGCTGTGGGAGAACCACACGAGCAACAAGTCGCTGGACTACCTGGTGGCGGTGCGCGACGACGACGGTTCGCTGGTGGGCACCGTCACCGGTGTCGACCATGCGCGGTTGTTCTCCGACCCCGAGGACGGCTCGAGCCTGTGGACGTTGGCCGTCGACCCGACCACCAGCCTGCCGGGCGTCGGCGCGGCATTGACCCGCGCGCTGGCCGGGCTGTACCGCGAACGCGGCCGCGCCTACATGGATCTGTCGGTGACGCACGACAACGCCGCGGCCATCGGACTGTACGAGAAGCTGGGCTTCGAACGCGTGCCGGTGATGGCCGTCAAACGCAAGAACGCGATCAACGAGCCGCTGTTCACCCACCCGCCGGAGACCGTCGAGGATCTCAACCCCTACGCGCGGATCATCGCCGACGAGGCGATGCGCCGCGGCATCTGGGTGGAGGTGCTCGACGCCGGGGCAGGCGAGATGCGGCTGTCACACGGAGGCCGCAGCGTCATCACCCGGGAGTCGTTGTCGGAGTACACCTCTGCGGTCGCAATGGCGCGTTGCGACGACAAGAGGCTGACCAGACGCCTGGTGTCCGAGAAGGGCATCGCGGTGCCCAAGGGCCGGCTGGCCACATTCGACGAGCACGACCATGCGTTCCTTGAGGAGGTCGGCGACGTCGTCGTCAAACCCACACGCGGCGAGCAGGGCAAGGGCATCACCGTCGGGGTCAACGGTCCCGACGAGTTGGACGCGGCGCTGGTGCGCGCCCGTGAGGAACACCCGAATGTGTTGATCGAGCAGCGCGCCCCCGGCGACGACCTGCGCCTCGTGGTGATCGACGGCAGGGTGGTCGCGGCCGCGCTGCGCAAGCCCGCCGAGGTCGTCGGCACCGGCCATCACACCGTGCGAGAGTTGATCGAGGCGCAGAGCCGCCGCCGCGCGGCCGCGACCGGTGGCGAGTCGCGCATCCCCATCGACGCCGTGACAGAGGCGACCGTCGCAGAGGCCGGCTGGTCGTTCGACGACGTGCTGCCCGAGGGCGAGCGGCTGCGCGTGCGTCGCACCGCGAACCTGCATCAGGGCGGCACCATCCATGACGTGACCGCCACGGTGAACCAACACCTGTGCGAGGTCGCCGTGACCGCGGCGGCCGCGATCGGCATCCCGGTGACGGGCATCGACCTGCTGGTGCCCGACGTGACCGGTACCGACTACGTCTTCATCGAGGCCAACGAGCGGCCCGGCCTGGCCAACCACGAGCCGCAGCCCACGGCAAAGGCGTTCGTCGACTACCTGTTCCCCGGTAGCCCGGCGTTACCGCAGGCCTGGACACCGGAAGAGTCTCAGTAACTTTTGCGCCCCGGCGATCACCAGTTGCTGGTGCGCAGCACGATCTCGGCGGCCAGTTGCGCGGTGGACTCGGCGGCATTGCGCCTGCCCAGCATCTCGACCAGCCGGTAGTCCCCGTACACATAGCGCTGGCTGGCCTTCGCGACTGCTCGCGCGGCGGCAGTGCTGACCAGTGCGGTGGTGTTCATCTCCACCGGCGGGCAATGCTCGTCGCGGATCACGCCGGCCATGTCGGCGACGCGCGGGTGGCCGCGGTCGATCACCACCAACCCGATGAACCGGTCCAACCTCGTCGCGGCGAGTTCCCACGCCAGCTCGCCCCCGATCCGGTCGCCCACCAGCAGCGCCCATTTCACGTCGAGCGCGTCGAGGATGCCGACCACTGATTTGGCGGTCAGCCGTGGGTCGGGTCCGACGACGACGGTTCGCAGCGACGCTGTGTGCAGCCGCTGACACACCGCGTCGTACGCGGCGGGCGCATGCTGTGCCGCGCCGAGCATCGCCACGACAGAGCCCTTCTCCGGCCCCGCGACGCCGACGGGCACGCCGAAGCCGTCGACGGTGACCGTGGTGGAAGGCATTCGGCCACGCTACAGCGGCATGCCAAGGTTGCGGGCGGTTTTTTCGTTCGCTGTCAGCGGAGCGTCACGCGGACTGCGCGCGCTCGGCCTGCTTGGCCGTCGTATCCAAAAATGTTTGCGGCAGCGAACCTTTGACGGCAATCGAGGGATCCGGTGTGGGGAATGCGATTCCGAACACCGCCATCCGGCCGACGTTCTCGAACGAGAAGTAGACACTACTGTCCGTGTTTCCCAGGCGCATCGTCTGCTGGTACACCAGCGCATCGGCGCGCGGTGTCTCGAGCCGGGCGGTAGTCATCGGAATGCCGGGCGACGACGTGTCGAAGTACGCCTCGAAATGTGCGCACCGATCGGCCGACGCCGCCAGCCGGTCGAGGTCCAGCGACCACGTCAGCACGGTGATCACCATGCGGGCACCGTCGTAGGCGACGACGTATTCGGCCGCGCTTCCCGCACCGCGTTGGGCGGACTCGGAGATGACCCGGGTCAGCGCGTCCGAACATCCCTCGGGCCGCGACAGCATGCCCGGCGGACCCGCCGCGCCGTCGGACTGTCCGGGCTCACGGACGATGCGGTCGTACTGCACGCCGGGCGGAAAGTCCTGCGCGGTCAGCACGGCCCTCTCCAATCGGGCACCGGGCCAGGTCGCGGTGCCCGACACGGTGGAACCGCACGCGCTGACTACCACAGCGAGCAGGGCGAGCAGGGCGAGCACCGCGTACCGCCTGATCATGTGCTCAGGCTACCCACGCCGACGTCAGCGGCAGGTGTACCCGCCGTCGATCGGCAGCGAGGTCCCGGTGATCATTGCGGCGTCGTCGCTGAGCAGGAAAACGATCGGCGCGGCGATCTCGTCCTCGGTGGCCCAGCGCCCGAGTGGCATCTGCGCCAGAAAGGCGGGGCCGACGTCAGGACGCCCCCAGAAATCGGCGGACATCTCCGTCATGACCACGGTGGGATTGACACTGTTCACGCGGATGTTGTGCTTGCCGAGCTCGAGCGCACTCACCCGGGTGATGTTGTCCACCGCGGCCTTGGACGACCCGTACGAGACATGGCCGGGCAGCGCTACAAGACTCGCTTGGCTCGATACGTTGACGATCGAACCGCCGCCGCGCTCGATCATCCCCGGGGCCACGTGCTTGATGACCAGCAGGCTGCCTCGGGCGTTGATGGCGATGACCTTGTCGAACACCTCGATGTCGGTGTCCTGGGGCGTCGCGATCTCGCCGCCGAAGCCACCGCAGTTCACCACGCCCCAGAGGTCGAGATTCGTGACGGCGGTGCGGATCTCGTCTTCGGAGGTGAGATCGAACGGGAGGGGACGCGCGCCCGTTTCGGCGGCGAGTTCGGCAAGTCCGTCGGGGTTGCGTCCGCCCGCGTAGACCATCGCACCCTGTCCGATCAGGCGGCGCACGGTGGCCGCGCCGATACCTCCGGTCGCACCGGTCACCAACACCGCTCGTCCGGTGAAATCAGCCATGGGCTGCTCGCTTTCGGTGTCGGCTGCGCAGTGCGGCTCATCATCACACGCCTCTGACATCGGTGTCATATACCCTGCACAGGTGACGGGCAACGACACCGTGAGCTTCGACGTCGACGGCCTTCTCCTCGACTGCGACGGCGTCCTTGTCGACTCGCACGACTCCGCTGCGGTCGCCTGGAATCAGTGGGCGAAGCGGTGGGCGCCGGGTTTCGATTTCCACCGCGACATCGAACACGGCAGGCGGATCAGCGATCTCGTTGCCGAATTAATAAGCGATCCAACCGATCTCGCCACCGCAGTGGCCGAACTCAAACAGCAGGAGCTGGACTGCGCCACCGAAGTGGGGGCGATAGCCGGCGCACACCGACTGCTCGAATCCTGTCCCGCCGGGAGCTGGGCCGTCGTCACTTCAGGCAACCGCGCGCTGGCCACCGCCCGCATGGCATCGGCCGGTCTGCCGACGGCGGCGGTCCTGATCACCGGTGAGGACGTCGAGAACGGCAAGCCCTTCGGTGATC
Organism: Mycobacterium deserti; assembly: GCF_025345615.1. Classification (GTDB taxonomy): domain Bacteria; phylum Actinomycetota; class Actinomycetes; order Mycobacteriales; family Mycobacteriaceae; genus Mycobacterium; species Mycobacterium deserti. The sequence continues at coordinate 389,562 of NZ_JAODWD010000003.1, read as the reverse complement.
CCTACCTGCTCGCCGCACAGCGCTTGCGACTCCCACCGACGCGATGCGCCGTATTCGAGGACGCGCCCGCCGGGATCGCTTCGGCGCGCGCCGCAGGCGTCCTCACCGTCGTCGGTGTCGGGCCCGCAGCGGCCGCTGCGCCCGTCACGCTGGCGGTCGCCGACCTGCGCGATGTCCACTTCGACGGTCACCGACTCGACATCGCGGGCGGCGCCATCCTGCCGCAATCCGGCGGGTAATTTTGCAAGCAGCTAGGAGGTGCTCATGGGTGTGCCGGAGGTGATGCGGCGGGTGGTGGTCTCGCCCGATTCCATCGATGTTGTCGAGGCGGCCACGCCGGAGCCGATGCCGGGTGAGGTGCTCGTGCATTCGGTGGTCGCCGGGGTGTGCGGCTCGGACACCCACGCCGCGCACGGACGCCACCCGTTCATCGCGCTGCCCTACCATCCGGGCCACGAGGTCGTCGGCGTGGTGGCCGCGCGGGCCGACGATGTCGACAGCGTCGAGGTCGGGGCGCGAGTGACCGTCGAACCCGACTTACCGTGCTGGAATTGCAAGCAATGCCGCCGCGGCACCGAGAACCTGTGTGAGAACCTGCAATTCTTCGGCTGCGGATACGTCCAGGGTGGAATGGCGGACTACTTCACCATTCCCGCGAACCGCGTTCACGTCATCCCTGACAGCTTGGACTATCGGGCGGCGGCCCTCGTCGAGCCGATGTCGACCCCGGTGCACGCCGTCCGCGTCGCGGGCGACGTTCACGGCAAGGCCGTCGTGATCCTCGGGGCGGGAACCATTGGGCTTCTCGTGTTGGCCGTCGCGCAAGCCCACGGCGCCAAACGCGTCGTGATCACCGATCCGCTGGCCGCCAAGCGCGAACGCGCCACGCGGCTCGGCGCCGACGTCGCGCTCGACGCAGGGGCACACGACATCGTCGCGCAGGCGCGCGCAGCACTGGGCGAGAGTGCCGACGTGGTGTTCGATTGCGTCGCAATCACGCCCACGGTCCGGCAAGCGGTCGAGATGGCCAGCAAGGGCGGCACCGTCGTCGTCGTCGGTGTGCCGACCGGCGATGTCGCGATTCCCCTGGCAATCGTGCAGGACCACCAGATCCGCATCCAGGGCAGCGCCACCTATCTGCCGGAGGACTACGCGGAGTCGATCCGGCTCCTCGTCGATGGCACGGTCGACGTCGACGAGATCGTCACCGCCCAGGTATCGATGGCCCGAGCCGCCGATGCCTATGCGTTGTCGGCCGGCGGAGAACATGTGAAGGTGCTCGTCGGAGTCGACGACGAACTGCTCGGCGAGCCAGCCGTCAACTGAGTGGTGTGTGCGCTTCTACGGGCACGATCGAGACGGGGCGGTTCGGATCGGGAACCCCGAGCAGCGTGCCCTGGTGTTCGACGGCCGTGGCGCCGAACCGCAACGCGTTGGCGAACGCCTCGACACTCGGCATTCCGGCGCCCACGGCGGCCAGCCAGCCGGCCAGAAATGCGTCCCCCGCCCCGACGGTGTTGACGACCCGCTCAACGGGTGCGGTGCCGTGCAGGGGGTGCGGCAGGTTGGCGGCGACGAGCAGCGCGCCGTTCCGCCCCAAGCTGACCAGCACGACCCGTACGCCGCGGGCCAGCAGCAGGTGTGCGGCGTCGGTTGCATCGCCGAGGGTCAGCAACGACCGGCCGGTGACCTCCGCGAGTTCCTCGGCGTTGGGCTTGACCAGATGCGGCAGGCCCTCGCCGTCGTGGGCCAGCACATGTTCGAATGGCGCCCCGGAGCTGTCCAGCGCAACGAGACGACCTCTCGCCCTGGCCTCGGCCACCGCCGCGGCGAGCCGATGCGGCGCGAAGCCGTCGGGAAGACTGCCAGCCCATACAACCCAGTCGTCGGACTCGCTGCTGGACAACGACATTGCGCACAACGCCTCGGCTTCGAGGACCGACAACCGGGGGCCCGGCTCATTTACCTTGCTGGTCCGCCCGTCGGCCTCGACCAGCGTGATGTTGGACCGCAGCGCGCCGTCGATCGGCACGTCGACGTGTTCCAGTCCGAGATCGTCGAGAAGCGCGGTGATCTCCTCGCCCACGCTGCCGCCGACCGGGAGCACCGCGCGCACCGCCGCCCCGACGCCGTGCAGTGCAAGCGCGACGTTGACGCCCTTGCCGCTCGGCTCCACCATCGTCGAGGCCGCGCGGTTGACTTCGCCGGGCACGAACCGCGACAGGTGCAGCGTCCGGTCCAGGCTCGGGTTCGCGGTGACCGTGACGATCATCGGGCCACCTCGACGGCGACGTCTCGCGCAAGCAGACGCCTGCGGTGCTGTGCGCTGATCGCGGCGTCGGTGACCAGGACGTCGACGTCGTCGAGGTCGGCGTGCTTCGCCAGGCTCTCGCGACCGAATTTACTTCTGTCGACCAGGAATACCCGCTGGCGCGCGGCCGCCAGCATCGCGTGCTTCACCAGGGCCTCGTCGGCGTCCGGAGTGGTGAGTCCGCGGTCGAACGAGAGCGCGTTGGTGCCGAGGAACGCGACGTCGACGTTGATCCCGCCGAGCGCGGCGACGGTGAGCGGTCCGACGGCGGCCCCCGTCTCGGGCCGCAGGCGGCCGCCGAGGCTGATTACGGCGATGCCCCGCTGCAGCAATACCGACGCCAGCGGGATCGCGTTCGTGTAGACCACGAGACCACGGTCGGCGGGCAGCAGTTCGGCGAGCCGCAGCGTGGTCGATCCCGCATCGAGCAGAAGCGCGCCGCCGTCCGGCACGAGGCGCAGGGCGTGCTTGGCGATGGCCATCTTCTGTTCGGCGTACTCGGTGCGGGCGACGACGGCCCGCTCCTCGTTCTGGCGCTGGCTGGGGACAGCGCCGCCGTGCACGCGACGCAGGAGTCCACGCGCTTCGAGCTGGGCCAGATCCTTGCGGATACTTTCGGCGCTGACCCCGAAGTGCCGGGCCAGTCCGGCACTTTCGACGCGGTGTTCGGTCGCCAGCAGGCGAAGCACCTCGGCATGTCGTTCGTCGGCGAACCACGTCCGCTCCGGCGCGGTCACGATGCGCCCAGGTGTTCGTCGGGTCCAATTGCGCCTGCTGCCCGCGCGGCCAGTGTCGCGGCACCCAGTGCGCCCGCCTCGTCGACGTTCGACACCTCCAGCGAGGTGAAGCGGGCGCGCTTGGCGCGCATGACTTCTGCGCTGTGGCGCCATCCGCCGGTGACCACCACGCGTCGCGCGGGCCCGACGACGTCATCCATCGCGCAGTGCAGCGCCCATGCCTCGTCGGCGGCGGCGGCGACAACCGCCTTCCACACTTCACCGGGGCCCACGCCGCCGGCGATTCCACCGAGAGTGAGCGCATCGGCACCCAGACCACCGACGACGACCCGTCCTTCGGCAGACCGCTCGGCAGCGGCGTCGAGCGCGGCCAGTCCGTCGGCGCTCACACCGAGCATCTCCAGTGCACGGTTCTGCGCCAGGCCGCCCTCGGTGCCGCCGAGCAGTGTCCAACGGTCCGCTTCGATGCTCGGGTCGGTTGTGATGCCCACGGCGGCTAGCCGGGCCGCCTGAACGCGCGTCGGCGCATCGAATACGGTGCGCACCAACGCTTCTGCGGTACCCGACGAGTCGAGCTCGTGGCCAGGGCCGGTCGCACGGACACCGAGGGCCGACGCCTGATGATCGTGGCCGGCGAGCGTCAGCAGGGCTCCTCGCAACTGTGGGCTCACGTCGTCGCAGGTGATCCGGCCCAGCGGTTGACCCGCCGCAACGAGCGGCGGCATCAGCTCGCGAGTGGCGCCGGACCAGTCCAGCGCGTCGTCCCACCAGTCGCGCGCCGCGACGTCGAGCCAACCGGTGCGCCCGGCCAGCGACAGTTCGAGGGCAGGGTCTCCGCCGAGGCGCCGCACCACCCAGCCACCGACATCGAAGCGGGTCGTCGCGTCGCGGGCCGATGGCTCGTGGGCACGCAGCCAGCGATGCTTCGTCAGCGAAAACTGCCCGCGTGCAGGCTTGCCGGCGATGCCACCGAATGCCTCGGCGCCGAGTTGCCGTACGAGATCGGCCACCTCGTCACCGTCGCGGTCGTCGTGCCAGGCGATCACCGGCGCCAGTGGCCGCTCCCTGGCGTCGGTCAGCACACCGGACTCCCCCATGCTGGCGATACCGACCGCGGCCACGCGCGCCCGCGCCGCGGCCGCTGCTTCGCTCAGCGCGTCATTTGCGCTGCGCCACAGGACGTTCGCATCAATCTGGGTGCCGAAAAGGCCCACATCCCAGTGCGTCGCGGCGCGCCCGGTGCCCAGCACGGTGCCGTCGTCGCCGTAGACGACGGCCTTGCTCGACGTGGTCCCGACGTCGAGACCGGCGAAAGCCGCCATCACTCTCCGATCGCCGGGGCATTGCGGTGGTTGGGTTTGCATGGATATGGTTGCGTCTGATTGGAAAGCCGTCAAGCAGGAGCATCATGCCGCTGGTCCCCACCGCCGCGCTCGTCGACGACGCGAGGTCGCGGGGCACCGGCGTCGCCGCCTTCAACGTCATCACGCTCGAGCATGCCGAAGGCATCCTGATCGGCGCCGAGCGGACCGGTGCGCCGGTGATCCTGCAGGTCAGCGAGAACACCGTGAAGTTCCGCGGCCGGATCGAGCCGTTGGCCGCCGCGCTGACGGCGCTGGCATCCGGCGCGGCGGTCCCGGTCAGCCTGCACCTCGACCATGTCGAAACTCCCGACCTGTGGCATGCCGCCGCCGCGGCCGGCTACTCGTCGGTCATGGTCGACGCGGGCGCGCTTCCCTACGCGCAGAACGTCGCCATCACCGCCGGGGCCGCGCGACAACTGCACGGCCAGGGCCTCGCGGTGGAAGCCGAGCTCGGCTACGTCGGGGGCAAGAGCACCCAGGCCACCAGCGCCCACGCGCCCGGCGTGCGCACCGATCCACAGCAAGCCACCGACTTCGTGGCGGCGACGGGCGTGGACGCGCTCGCCGTTGCCGTCGGCAGCGCGCACGCCATGACCACCCGGACCGCCGAACTCGACCTCGACTTGATCGCGACGTTGCGCGACGCGCTCCCGATTCCGCTGGTTTTACATGGCTCCTCGGGCGTTCCCGACGACACGCTGCGGGCAGCGGTGCGCGCAGGCATCGTCAAAGTCAACATCGGGACCGCGCTCAACATCGCCTTCACCGGGGGGCTGAGCGCGGCGCTCGGCGGCGGGGTGGACCCCCGCAAGCCGCTGAGCGCCGCCCGGGACGCGATCGCCGATGCGGTGTCGCACCTGCTGGGTGTCGTCAGCAGCGATCAGCAGTCCGATTTGTAGGCCGCCGCGCCGCCTTCGCCGTCGAGGTTCTCCTTCGTGATGATCGTGAACCCGGTCTGCACCTTCTTGGTGTTCTGGCCACCGTCGAGAGCCGTCACCGCCTCGTCGACACCGAACTTCCCGATCAGCCCGGGGTCCTGCGCGACGAGCGCCTGGACCGTGCCCTCCCGCAGCGCCTGCATCTGGTTCGGTCCGGCATCGAAGCCGACGACCTGCACCTGGCCGCTCTTGCCCGCCTGACGTACACCGGTGGCCGAACCCTCGGCCGAGAAGAGGTTCGTGGCGAAGACACCGACGAGATCCGGATCCTTCTGCAGCTGGGCACCGATCAGCTGCGCAGCGGTTGCCGGATCGTTGTGGCTGTACTGGACGCCGACGTAGGTGAACTTGCTGTCGCCCTTGACCGCCTCTTCGAAACCCTTGGCGCGGGCGTCGGTCGTCGACACACCGGGATCGATGTTCATCACCATGACCTTGCCGCCCTCGGGGCGCAGCTTCTTGATGGCCTCGAACGCCGCCCGGCCACCGCCTTCGTTGTCACTGGCGATCTCGGACACCGCATACGACGGGTCGTTCGTCGTGGTGTCCACGAGCACCACCTTGATTCCCGCCGCGGCCGCCTGCTGCAGCGGTTGCTGCATGGCGGCAACGTCGGTCGGTGCGACCAACAGGGCATCCGGCCTACTGGCCACGATCGAGTCGAGAATCGGCTTCTGCAGCGTCGGGTCGAACTTCTGCGGGCCTTGTGTCGTGACCTTGACGCCCAGCTTCGCCGCCTCGTCCTGGGCGCCGCATTGCATGGTGATGTAGAACTGGTCGCCGGAAACGCCCTGCAGGAACGCGATGTTGTATTCCTTGCTGGCCTTCGAGGGTGCGGTCACAGTGGTCGCGGCCGCTTCCTGCGCGTTGCCGTTCGACGCTTCGCCCGAATCCGACGACTCTGGTTTCGACGACGTGCATGACGACAGTGCGAGCACCACGGCCCCCAATGTTCCCGCGACAACCATTGCGCGCTTACGGTTCACTGGCGTTCCTTTCGTGTGACTTCCTACGTTTGCCGAATCGCGAACGGGCCCCACGCAGTGCGGCCGCGCGCCGGGACTGATCGACGTAGACGGCGGCGATGAGCACCGTGCCGACCGCGACGCCCTGCCAGAACGGTTGCACGCCGATGATGACGAAACCGGACTGCAGCACGGCGGGGATGAACAGGCCGACCACGGTGCCGAAAACGCTGCCCTCACCTCCGAATATCGACGTGCCTCCGATCACCACCGCCGCGATGACGTTGAGATTGGTCAGTGACTGGCCGGCGATCGTGGTCGTGCCGAACTGTGCCAGGGTGAGGATCGCCCCGATGCCGGCAAGCGTGCCCGCCAACGCGTAGACGAGCACGAGGTGCCGGGTGACTTTGATGCCGGTGCGGCGGGCCGCCTCTTCGTTCGAGCCGATCGCGTAGGTGTAGCGGCCAAACCTCGTCTTGTGCAGCAGGATTCCGCCGAGCACTACGATCACCAGAGCCACGAAAGGCAACCCGGGAATGCCCAATACCTTTGTGTAGGCGCTGAAGTCGGTCAGCTCCGCGGGCACCGACCGGATGTCGATGCCACCGGTCAGGACCTGAGCCAGACCGAGTGCGACCGAGAGGGTGCCGAGGGTGACGATCAGCGCGGGCACCTTGGCCACGGCCACCAGCACGCCGTTGACGATGCCCCACGCCATACCGCCCACGATCGCGGCGATCAGCCCCATCGCGGCCACACCCGGCCCCGCGCCGCCCATCGCCTCCATCACCTTCGCCGACACCACCGACGCGAACACCAGCACCGAACCGACCGACAGGTCGATGCCCGAGGTGATGATCACGAACGTCATTCCGACACCGAGCACCGCCCACACCGCGACGTTCTGGGAGATGAGCGAGAAGTTCCCGGTGGACAGGAAGCGGTCGCCCGCGAGGACGGTGAAGAACAAGCAGATGACGATGAGGACACCGAGGATCCAGAACGCCTGTAATCGGGCGACGCGCTTGAGAAACGACCGCGCCGGGTCCGCATCGTCGGCCGCGATGACCGCGTCCGCGTTACCGAGGCTCGTGCGCGATCCGCCTTGGCTGGTCATGCGGCGCCTTCCCGTGAATCCAGTGCACCGGTCATGGCGCCGACGAGTTCCTCGACGGTGGTCTCCCGCCCGGGAAAGGTGGCGACCCGCCTGCCGAGTCGCAACACCTGAATGCGGTCACACACCTCGAGCACGTGCGGCATCGAGTGACTGATCAACACCACGGCAATACCCTTGTCGCGCACCCGCTTGATCGACTCGAGCACGTTCTTGGTCTGCACGACTCCGAGGGCCGCGGTCGGCTCGTCGAGGATCAGCACCTTGTTCGCCCACGCCATCGCCCTGGCGATGGCGATCCCCTGCCGCTGGCCTCCGGACATCGAACCGACCGCTGAGCTCAGCGATTTCACCGTCGCCCCCAGTTCGGCGAATGACGCGGCGGCGCTGCGGCGCATTGCTTTTTCGTCCATGAATCCGAGATGCCCAAGGATGCCTTTGCGCGGAATCTCCCTGCCGAGAAAGACGTTCTGGACCGGGTTGAGATGGGGCGCGAGCGCCAGATCCTGGTAGACGACCTCGATTCCGAATTCCTCGGCCTGCCGCGGCCCGGACAGCTCGAGCCGCTTGCCTTCGAAGAAGATCTCACCGTCGTCCAGGTCGAGGTTGCCCGACAGCACCTTGATGAGCGTCGACTTTCCTGCGCCGTTGTCGCCGATCAGGCCAACGACCTCGCCGGACTCCACGTCGAAGTCGGCGCCGTCCAGCGCGCGGACGTGCCCGAAGCTGCGCGACAGTCCGCGCGCCTCCAGGAGTGCTGTCATCCCGTGCCTTCCTGTGTGCTCGGCGTTGGTCGCGGCGGCCAGGACTCCCCCGCCCGGCAGACCAGCAGCCGGAGGTCACCCGCGACGTGCCATGGACCCGACGATGCGGGTACGACGAGCGTGTTGCCCTTTGTCACAGCGAGGGACTCGCCGTTGGCCGGACTCAACGACCCCGATCCGGAGAGCACCACCGCGACGGCGAACCCCGCGGGCGCATCGCCATGCGGGGTGAGCAGATCCATGCGGAAGTACTCCGCCGCCGCCTCGGGTAAGACCGGGGTCAAGCCGGCGGTGTCGGGTCGGGCGTGCCGAAGGAGCCCGTCAACATCGTCGAGCGCCGCTGAGTCGACGGCCGATAGCGCAACATCACGGTCGAGGCCGAGAAAGATCTCGTCGTCGGAGGCGGTGGTGTTGGCCCGCTCCAACAGGATCGACTGGTCGGTGGGTTCCTGCGCCTCCACGAGCAAGACGCCCCGCCCGATCGCGTGCGGGGTGCCCCCGGGGACCAGCACACCGTCGCCGGGGCGCACCTCGATCCGGTGCATCAGAGAAAGCATCGCTTCCGTGTCCTGAGCCTCGACGAGTGCCGAGAGCCGTTCGGGGTCAACCTCTTCGCGCCACCCCACCCAGACCGCCGCGCCGTCGGCGGCCTGCAGGATGTACCACGCCTCGGTCTTTCCGTATGGGCACCCGAGATGGCTGCAGGCGAATTCGCGGGTGGGGTGCACGTGCACGGGTAGCCGTTGGCCGGCGTCCAGCAGTTTCACCAGCACACCGATGTCACCCGGCTCGGCGTCATCGCGCCCGACCCATCCGATGGGATCGTCTCCGATCGCGTCTCGCAACAACCTGCCATCGGCGAGCCGGGCAGGGCCGAGATCCGGCTCACCGAACCGGGCAACCGTGGCGCCGACCCACTCCTCGGGGGATCGTTCACCGACCGGCGGCAGCCCACGCCACGCGGCCAACGCCGGCCCGCCCGCATACCAATGCGGAACCACGTTCGGGGGCAGGAGTTGCGATTGCGGGATCACTCGTTCGGCGTCTCCTGAATTTGTTACCCAAGTCACGCAGTTTCTGCGCCGGAGAGTACGCCACATTCGCGAGTGTGTCACCGGTGTCAGAAGATTCGCCCGCCCCGCCCTGACATCGGTGACATACTTGCCGCTGACCGAGCGAGGAGGGACGGTCGATGGCCACGATGCGCGACGTCGCCCGCCATGCCGGGGTGAGTGCGAAGACGGTCTCGCGGGTGGTCAACAACGACCGCTACGTCTCCGCCCATGTCCGTGAGCGTGTCGAGCGGGCGATCGACGAACTTCAGTACGTGCCCAACATGCTCGCCGTCTCCTTCCGCGCCGGGCGCGACGCCGCCATCGGTGTGGCGGTCCCCGGCGTCGCGGATCCCTTCTTCGCCAGCATCATCGACGCGGTCGAGCGCGAGGCGAGCAAACGTGACGCCGCGGTCATCCTGACCAGTGTCGGCTGGGAACCGTCACACGAACAGCGGTCCCTCGAAGCGGTGTTGAAGCGCCAAGTGTCGGGCATGATCATCTGTCCGGTCGGTCGCGACATGTCATACCTGCGACCGTGGCAGAAGCGCACGCCGCTGGTGTTCGTCGACCGGGAGCCGGGGCGGCTGACCGCGGATGCGGTGGTGCAGGACGACGTCGGAGGCGGACGCGACGGGACCCGTCACCTCATTTCGCACGGCCACCGCAGCATCGCGTTCATGGGCGACGACACGGTGACCGGACTGCTGCGGCACAAGGGCTGGCAACAGGCGCTTGATGAGGCGGGCCTGCCGCAGGGCCACGTTCACATCGGTGCGCTCGACATCCCCACGCTGACGGCCGCATTGCGCAAGGCGCTCGACGCCCCCGATCCGCCGAGCGCGGTGTTCTCGTCCAACGCCCGCTGCACCATCGCAGTCATATCGGCCTTACAGGCGTTGCGCCGCAAGGACATCGGACTGATCGGGTTCGGCGACTTCCCGACGGCGGCCGCCCTTCGACCCGCGATCACAGTGGTCCACCAGGACGGTGACGAGATGGGCCGCTTCGCGGCCGATCGGCTCTTCGCCCGGCTCGACGAACCGAATCGGCGGTTGCGGCGGCGGACCATCCTTCCGGTCTCGCTGGTGACTCGCACATCTTGCGCGCTGCCCGGCGAGAAGGTGCGCGCCGGACACTAGACCGAGGTGACGACCGTCGGCCGCGCGGGCGGACCGTCGACGAGCAGGTCCATGACGGCGTCGATGTCGAGGTGCGCGGTCAACAGGTCGGCCATCAGATCGAGTTGGGCGTCCCGACGTGCGGCGACGTCGACGTCGTCGGCCACGACGAAGCCGGGCGGACCCACCTCGGTGAGCCAGCGGCGGCGCAGATCGTCGTTGTCGAGCAGTCCGTGCCAATGGGTTCCGTAGACCATGCCGCGGCGGACCCCGACGCCCTGCCAGTCGTCCTCGGCGCAGCGTGCGACGAGCCCGTGGTGAATCTCGTATCCGCGTAGGGCGGATTCGTGGCGACACAACGTCTTCTCCGCGGCGAACACGATGTCGGCGTCGAGCAGGTCAAGACCGGTGACCGCGCCGGTCGTGGACTCCACGGTGTCATCGATGTGACGGCACAGCATTTGGAAGCCGCCGCAGATGCCCAGCACCGCCCTGCCGCTCGCGGCGTGCGCGGTGATGCCGTCGGCCAGGCCGCGCTCCCGCAGCCAGCCGAGGTCGGCGACGGTGGCCTTGCTGCCGGGAATCACCACGACGTCGGCGTCCGCCAGATCAACCGGGTCGGTCACCCAGCGGACGAGCACGCCGGGTTCGCACGCCAGCGCCTCCACGTCGGTGGAATTCGAGATGCGCGGCAACCGGACCGCGGCGATGCGCAGCCACCGCTGTCCGCGCGGCGGCTGCGGATCGCCGACGACGCGATGGGCCAGCACCGAGACGGAGTCCTCGGTGTCGAGCCAGAGACCGTCGGCGTAGGGAACCACCCCGTAGGTCGGGCGGCCGGTCAGTGCGCGCAGTTGGTCCAGGCCCGGAGCCAGCAGCGCGGGATCGCCGCGGAATTTGTTGACGATGAACCCGCTGATCAACCGCTGGTCTTCCGGTTCGAGCACGGCAACGGTCCCGTAAAGGTGGGCCAGCAGCCCGCCGCGGTCGATGTCGCCGACGACGACGACCGGTAGGTTGGCGGCGCGCGCGAGCCCCATGTTGGCCAGATCGGTTGCGCGCAGGTTGATCTCGGCCGGCGATCCCGCGCCTTCGCAGATGACGGCGTCGAATTCGTCTCGCAATCCTGCCAATTCCTCGGCCACGACGGCGGCGAGTGCACTCCGGTGGGAGAAGTAGTCACCTGCGCGCACGGTGCCGACGGCGCGACCCCGCACCACCAGTTGCGACGCCCGGTCGCTGCCGGGCTTGAGCAACACCGGATTGAACCTGGTGTGTGGTGCCAGTCCGGCGGCGCGGGCCTGCATCGCCTGCGCCCGCCCGATCTCACCGCCGTCGACGGTGACCGCGGAGTTGTTGCTCATGTTCTGCGCCTTGAACGGTGCGACGCGAATCCCCTTGCGGGTCAGCAGCCGGCACAGCCCCGCGACGACCATCGACTTGCCGGCGTCGGAGGTGGTTCCGGCGACCAGCAGCGCGCCCGAGCTCACAGCTGGGTCAGGATCTCGGCGCCGTCGTCGGTGACCACCAGCGTGTGCTCGAACTGTGCGGTCCACTTGCGGTCCTTGGTTGCGACGGTCCAGCCGTCGTCCCAGATCTCGTAGTCCAGTGCGCCGAGGTTGATCATCGGTTCGATGGTGAACGTCATCCCCGGCTCGAGCACCGTATCGACGGCCGGCTGGTCGTAGTGCAACACGACGAGTCCGTTGTGGAAGGTGGTCCCGATGCCGTGGCCGGTGAAATCACGAACCACGTTGTAGCCGAACCGGTTTGCATACGACTCGATGACCCGTCCGACCACCGATAGCGCACGACCGGGTTTGACCGCCTTGATGGCGCGCATGGTCGCCTCATGGGTTCGCTCGACGAGCAGGCGGTGCTCCTCGGACACGTCGCCGGCCAGATAGGTCGCATTGGTGTCGCCGTGCACTCCGTCGATGTAGGCAGTGACGTCGATGTTGACGATGTCTCCGTCTTCGACGACCGTCGAGTCCGGGATGCCGTGGCAGATGATCTCGTTCAACGAGGTGCAGCACGACTTGGGATAGCCCTTGTAGCCCAGCGTCGACGGGTAGGCGCCGTGGTCGACCATGTACTCGTGGGCGATGCGGTCCAGTTCGTCGGTCGTCACGCCCGGGGCGACGGCCTTGCCTGCCTCGGCCAGCGCGCCCGCCGCGATGCGTCCGGCGACGCGCATCTTTTCGATCACCTCGGGCGTCTGAACCCATGGCTCGCTGCCCTCGTTGGCGCTCGGCTTCCAGGCGTACTCGGGCCGGGGAATCGCGTTGGGCACCGGCAGCGTCGGAGACACCACGCCGGGACGAAGTGCGGTGCGAACGGGCATGACGCCAGGGTAGCGGCAGGGCGAGCTAGTCTCGTCGCCCATCGAGATCGACGAGGTTGGCGACGTTTCGCCAAGCGGTTCGCCGACACCCGGCGTGCGCCCTACCTGCACGCCGGTGTTCAGCCGTTGCGGCGCAGCCAGGATTTGCGCGGCCCACGGACGTCGACCGACCCGCATACCACCTTGCCGGTGAGGATGACGTGCGGCGTGCCCTCGGCGGGTGGATCCCTGCGGTGGTCGTGTGCGCTGCCGACGACGACCTCGACGTCATCGATGGAGGCGCTGGCGCCGTCTGGCAGCCGCAAGTCGAGTCCGCCGAATTTCATGTCGAGTTCGACGACGACCATGGGACCCGCGAACCGCGCCCGCGTCAGGTCGAGATCCACCGAACCCATCCGGCGGTGCAGCGCGAGCCTTGTGGGCACGGTCCACTCGCCGTGACGTTTCAGCGAGCCGAGCACGCCGCGCAGTTCGACCTTGTCGGCGGCCGAGGTGATGATCGCTCCTGGTCCGGGCAGGTCGCCGACGAGCGCATCGAGGTCCGCGTGTAAACGGGCGCTGGACACCATCGCCGAGCGTTCCTCGAACTCCTCGATGTCGATGAGCCCCAGCGCCACGGCGTTGTGCAACCGCCGCAGCGTGCCGTTGCGATCCGCGTCTGAAACGCGCAGGACCGATTCGTGCTCGTTGATGCCAGTCATGCCGCTACCAACGGTACCGCCGCGACTTCTCAGGCGAGATATCCGGAGGGCAACTGGTCGAACATGCCCTTGAGCATCCGCACCGCGTACTCCGACGAACCACCACCGACGATCAGCGCGGCGAAGGCCATGTCACCGCGGTAACCGGCGAACCACGAGTGCGAGCCGCCCGCGAATTCGGCCTCGCCTGTCTTTCCCCGCACGTCGCCCGCGCCCTGCAGATCCTTGGCGGTTCCGTTGGTCACCACGAGCCGCATCATCGGTCGTAGTCCGTCGAGGATCTTCGGGTCGATCGGCGTCTGGTCACCCTTCACCGTGGTCTGTCTGCCCTCGATCAGTTGCGGCACAGGCGTTTTCCCGGCGGCGACGGTCGCTGCGGCCAGCGCCATGCCGAATGGGCTGACCACCACCTTGCCCTGACCGAACCCGTCCTCGGTGCGCTCGGCCAGGTTGACCGTCGGCGGCACCGAACCGGTCACGGTGGTGAGACCCTCGATCTCGTAGTCGGCGCCGATGCCGTACTTCGCTGCGGCCATCGTCAGTCCGCGCGGCGGCATCCGGCTGGCCAGTTCGGCGAAGGTGGTGTTGCACGAGCTGGCGAACGCCCGCGACATCGGCACCGTGCCGAGGTCGAAGCCGCCGTAGTTCGGCACCGTGCGATGTCCGATGTCCATCGTCCCCGGGCAGGGAAGCATGGTGTTGGGCGTCGCCATGTCGCGTTCGATCGCCGCGCCCGCGGTGACCATCTTGAACGTCGAGCCCGGCGGGTACAGGCCCATCGTCGCGATGGGCCCCTCGGAGTCGGCTGCCGCGTTCTGCGCCACGCCCAGGATTTCGCCGGTGGACGGTTTGATGACCACGATCATGGCCTTCTTGCCGGTGAAGTTCACGGCGTTCTGCGCGGCGTTCTGCACGGCACGGTCGAGGCTGATCGTGATCGACGGCGACGGCGAGCCGGGCACCTCGTTGAGTACGTCGACGTCGACGCCGTTCTGATTGACGGTCACGACGCGCCAGCCGGCCTGACCGTCGAGTTCGTCGGCCACCGCCTTCTCGACCTCGTTGACGATGGCGGGCGCGAATTGCTCGTCCGTGGGCACCATTTCGGCCTGTGGCGTGACGACGACGCCGGGCTGCGCGCCGAGTGCGGCCAACCGATCGTGATCGGACTGGCGCAGTGTGATCAGGCTCAGCGGTTGTTTCGACCCGCTAGCCTGTTCGGCGAGGCGCTGCGGGTCCAAGGTGGGATCGAAGGGGCGAAGCGCGTCCGCGATGGCGCGGGCGGTCGGCATGAGGGCGCCGCCGGCGGCCGTGGCGTCCAGCGCGTAGTGGTACACGAACCCGGGCACCAGCACCTCGGAACCGCTGCGCTCGATGACCGACGCTCGACTCGGCGGATCGGCGCGCAGTGCGAACGTCTGGTGCTCACCGAGTTTCGGGTGCAGACCCGTGGTGCTCCAGCGCACCTCCCAGCGGCCTTCGTCGCGCACCATGTTCAGTTGCCCGTCGTAGGTCCACGTCCGGTCCTTGGGCAGATGCCAGGTGTAGCGGTAAGCGATGCTGCCGGTGTCCTCGGCGTACTTCGAGCCAAGGATCTGCGCGTCCAGGTGGGTGGCCTGCAGCCCGGACCATGCCTCGTTGAGGGACTGGCGCGCCTCGGCGGGCCGGTCGGACAGGTCGGCCGCCGCGGCGGTGTCGCCCGTCGCGAGCGCTGCGAAGAATTCCTCGGCCGCCGGTTCGGGGCCATTCGGTTTCGGCGTACACGCGACGACGTTGCCGAGCGACGTGAGGACCGCCGCGACCGTCAGCACGCTCGCTGCCCGTGATACTGAAGATGCCATTGGGGCAGATGTTACGAAGTTGAGACCGTGGAGTGGCTTAGGCGCACCGAGGGGTGAGACACCAGCGCGCTACTTCGGTCCCCAAATCCGACTTCTGTCGCGAAAGTGCGAGAGCGCGCCAACAAAACTCGGGTTTCGGCGCGCTTAGTCGTGCGTCAGTCGCGTCAAGCGCCGGCGGCGGGCGCGCGCACCACCAGCGGCGCGGCCGGGAAGTAGGCGGCCATCTCCGAGCGCGACTTGCGCAGTGCCGCGGTCCCGTACCCGTGCTTGCGATGGGCGGGGTGGATCCAGATTCGCAGGTTCACCTCGCCGTCGATCAGGTCGCCGAACACCATGCCGATCTTCTCGGACCCGTGCACGGCCACCAGCCAGGCCGCCTCCTCGGCCTCGACGCGCTGCAGACCCGCACGGATCTCGTCGTCGAGATCGCCTGCCGGAGCGCCGGACCCGTCGCCGGCCTCCTGCATGTCAGCGGTGCGCGCGGCGAACACGTCGCGGTCGGCGTCCGCGGCGAACGGCCGCAGCGTCATGGCCTCCGCGGATGTCGCCGGCTCGCCCATCGTGAAGCTGAGCTGATTGTTCAGGTCCTCGAGTTCGGCACGAATCCTGCGCCGCCCCACCTTGGTGAGCCGGTCGAACGACAACCGCAGCACCGCTTCGGCGGGCACCGGGGAGGTCCCGAGCATGCCCGCGATCGCCTCGATCGCCGAGTCGTAGTCCTCGGACTCCACGATGGCGTCGAGCAGCTCGTGGCGTCGTTCGAGGGCGCGGACCAGCGCGTCGGCGATCTCCCGGCGTTCCACATTGCGGTCCTGCTCGCTCATGACCGTGAGCGTAGACCAGGGGCGTCGGACGTCAATCGAGGAGAACGGTCGCGAACGTGCCGACCTGGGCGAAGCCGATGCGATCGTAGGTGGCCCTCGCGACGGTGTTGAAGCTGTTGACGTACAGGCTTGCGATCCGGCCGGTATCGATGACGGCCGACGCCAGCGTCGCGGTACCCGCCGTGCCGAGACCCTGTCCACGCCAGTCGGGATGCACCCACACGCCCTGGATCTGGCCGACCGCCGCCGACTGCGAACCGATTTCGGCCTTGAACACCACCTGGCCGCGCTCGAAACGCGCCCACGCCCGACCCGCGGCGATCAGACCGGCCACCCGGCGCCGGTAGCCGCGGCCGCCGTCGCCCAGGCGGGGGTCGATGCCGACCTCGCCGATGAACATGTCGATCGCCGCCACCAGATAGGAGTCGATTTCCTCGGGACGCACCCGCCGTACCGCCGGGTCCGTCGCGCACAGCGGCGCTGCGCTCAACGCCATCAGCGGCTGCTGTTCGCGCACATCGCGGGCCGTTCCCCAGGCGTGCTCCAGCCGCCGCCACATCGGCAGCACCAACTCGGCGCGGCCAACCAACGACGAACACCGGCGCGCAGTGCTCATCGCCTTGTCGGCGAACGCATGAAGGTCAGATAGCCCGCCGCGCAACGGAATCAGGTTCGCACCGGCGAAGCACAGCGATTCGTCGACACCGCGCCGGGTCCACAGCTCGCCGCCGATCGCCGACGGCTCGATGCCGTGGTTGGTCACGCGGGAGGCCACCATGCAGGACGCGACGGGATCTTCGTCGAGCACCCGGCGCACCGCGCCCGCGTCGCGCACCACCGACACCCGTCGCTCGTCGACGAGGCGGAACAGCGGCGGAGCCGACATGAGGACTCTTTCTGATCCCGGGCGGTCGGTGACCCCGCTCAAAGGGTCATGCTCAGCTTACGGTCACAACCGGCGAACCGCTTGCATCTGTTCCCTGCTCTGTGTCCATTTCACCGGCCAATCGCATGGCCTCTTCGATCAGCGTCTCGACGATCTGTGCCTCCGGAACCGTCTTGATGACCTCGCCCTTGACGAAGATCTGGCCTTTGCCGTTTCCCGAGGCGACGCCGAGGTCGGCCTCGCGGGCCTCGCCGGGGCCGTTGACGACGCAGCCCATCACCGCGACGCGCAGTGGCACGTCGAGTCCGTCCAGGCCGGCCGACACCGCGTTGGCCAGCGTGTAGACGTCGACCTGGGCGCGCCCACACGACGGGCACGACACGATCTCCAGCCCGCGCGGACGCAGGTTCAGCGACTCGAGGATCTGATTGCCGACCTTGACCTCTTCGGCGGGCGGCGCGGACAGCGACACCCGGATCGTGTCGCCGATGCCCTTGGACAGCAGCGCGCCGAACGCGACGGCGGACTTGATCGTGCCCTGGAACGCCGGTCCCGCCTCGGTGACGCCGAGGTGCAACGGGTAGTCGCTCTTGGACGCCAGCAGCTCGTAGGCCGCGACCATGACCACCGGGTCGTTGTGTTTGACGCTGATCTTGATGTCGCCGAAGCCGTGCTCCTCGAACAGCGACGCCTCCCACAGCGCGCTCTCGACGAGCGCCTCTGGCGTGGCCTTGCCGTGCTTCTGCATGAACCGCTTGTCCAGCGAGCCGGCGTTGACGCCGATGCGGATCGGAATGCCCGCGGCGCCCGCGGCCTTGGCGACCTCGCCGACACGGCCGTCGAATTCCTTGATGTTGCCAGGGTTTACGCGCACCGCGGCGCATCCGGCGTCGATCGCGGCGAAGATGTACTTCGGCTGGAAGTGGATGTCGGCGATCACCGGGATCTGGCTGTGCCTGGCGATCTCCGCCAATGCGTCGGCGTCTTCCTGCCGCGGGCAGGCCACGCGCACGATGTCGCAGCCCGACGCGGTCAACTCGGCGATCTGCTGCAGCGTGCTGTTGATGTCGTGGGTCTTGGTGGTGGTCATCGACTGCACGGCGATCGGGTGGTCGCTGCCGATGCCCACATCGCCAACCATCAACTGGCGAGTCTTGCGCCTCGGCGCCAATGTCGGTGCCGGCGGAACAGGCATTCCGAGGCCGACGGAAGCTGTCCCCGAGCCGCGTCGCTCCTGCCCCAGGGAAGTCATCTTGTCTCCTATTGGAAAAGTCTGATCGGATTGACCAGGTCAGCGGTCACGGTCAGCAGCATGTAGCCGACCACCACTATCAAGACTACGTAGGTCGCCGGCATCAGCTTGAGGTAGTTGACGGGCGCCGCGGCCACCTTGCCGCGCGCCGACCGAATCGTATTGCGGATTTTCTCGAAGAAGGCGATCGCGATGTGCCCGCCGTCGAACGGCAGCAACGGGACCAGGTTGATCGCGCCGAGCACGAAATTCAGCTGGGCCAGGAAGAACCAGAACGCCACCCACAGGCCGGCGTCGACGGTGTCGCCGCCGATGATGCTGGCGCCGACCACGCTGATCGGTGTCTCCGGGTCGCGTTCGCCGCCACCGATGGCGTCGACCAGCGCGCCGACCTTGGTGGGGATCTTGGCCAGCGACTTGCCCAGCTCGACGGCGAGGTCGCCGGTGAACGCGAACGTCGCGGGGACCGCGGACAGCGGGTTGTGATGCGTCGGCCCGAACTGCGCCATGGTGATGCCGATGGTGCCGACGTTGGTCGGGGCGACGGCGTCCTCACTGGTGAAACGCTGCGCCTGGGTGACGTCGACGACGGTGGTGAACTCGCTGCCGTCGCGCTGCACGGTGAACTGCGTCGGGCCGTTGAGTTCGCGCAGCGCGGCGACCATCTCGTCGAAGTTGGCGACCGGGGTGTCGCCGACCTTCAGCACGGCGTCGCCCGCGCGGATGCCTGCCGCCTCCGCAGGCGAAGGCGCGATGCAGTCGCTCAGTACGCCCTTCTCGACTTCGGACTTCACACACGACGTTTCGCCGACGAGCGCCGCGGTCGGCGGGTGCAGGTTCGGCAGCCCCCAGATGACGGCGATCAGGTAGATCAGCACCAGCCCGAGGACGAAGTTCATACCGGGACCGGCGGCGAGCACCGCGGCGCGCTTCCACGTCTTCTGCTTGTACATCGCGTACGGACGGTCTTCGGGAGCGATCTCGTCGACCGACGTCATGCCCGCGATATCGCAGAAACCGCCGAGCGGGACCGCCTTGACGCCGTACTCCGTCTCGCCCAGCTTGTTGGGTCGCCGCGTGGACCACAGCGTGGGGCCGAAGCCGACGAAGTAGCGGCGCACCTTCATCCCGGTAGCGCGCGCGACCCACATGTGGCCGCATTCGTGCAGGGCAACCGAGATGAGGATGCACAGCGCAAACGCGATGATGCCGAGAACGAACATCATGGGGTAGCTGATCCTTCTTTCGTGAGCTCTCGCTCCACTGCGCTCTTCGCCCGGTCCCGGGCCCAGTGCTGCGCTTCGAGTACGTCATCCACGGTAGCGGGTTCGGCGGCCCACTGGTCGGCAGCGCGCAGCACCTCGGCAACCGTGTGCACGATGGCCGGGAAGCGGATACGGCCGTCCAGAAACGCCGCGGCGGCCTCTTCGTTGGCGGCGTTGTAGATCGCGGTCATACAGCCACCGCCCTTGCCCGCCTCGCGGGCGAGGTCGACCGCGGGGAACACTTCGGCGTCCAGTGGCAGGAATTCCCAGGTGGCGGCCGTTTGGAAGTCGCACGCTGGGGCGGCCGCGGGCACCCGGGACGGCCAACCCAACGCCAGCGCGATCGGCAGTTTCATGTCGGGAGGGCTGGCCTGGGCCAACGTCGAGCCGTCGGTGAACGTGACCATCGAGTGGACGATCGACTGCGGATGCACAACCACGTCGATGCGGTCGTAGTCGACGCCGAACAGCAGATGGGTCTCGATGAGTTCGAGCCCCTTGTTGACCAGTGTCGCCGAGTTCAAGGTGTTCATCGGGCCCATCGACCACGTCGGATGTTTTCCCGCCTGCTCGGGCGTAACGGACTCGAGATCACCGGCCGACCAGCCCAAAAACGGCCCCCCGGAGGCGGTGAGCACGATCCTGGCCACTTCGTCCGGGGTTCCACCGCGCAGGCACTGCGCCATCGCCGAGTGTTCGGAGTCGACGGGCACGATCTGGCCGGGCTGCGCGGCCTTGAGCACCAGCGGACCGCCGGCGACCAGTGACTCCTTGTTGGCGAGCGCGAGTCGGGCGCCGGTGCCCAGCGCCGCCAGGGTGGGTTTCAGTCCGAGCGCGCCCACGAGCGCGTTGAGCACGACGTCGGCTTCGGTGTTCTCGACCAGTCGGGTGACGGCGTCAGGTCCGGCGTAGGAGACCTCACCGACGCGGGCGGCCGCGGCCTCGTCGGCCACCGCGATGCGTGCCACGCGGGTCTGGCTGCGCTGGCGCGCCAGCAGGTCGGGGTTGCCCCCGCCTGCCGCCAGCCCGACCACCTCGAACCGGTCCGGGTTGGCGGCGACGACCTCCAGCGCCTGGGTGCCGATCGAGCCGGTGCTGCCGAGGATCAGTACGCGCAGCCGTTCGCTCACCGGCCTATTGTGCGCGTCCGCGCGGTCGCGATCCCAGCCCGCGCCGGAAGGACAGTTGTGACGCAACGGTGACGTGCCCTGTTGACGAGCGATCCGTGACCGATCGCACATCGAATCCCCGATGTCAGTTCACCGGACGCCGGCAAGGCAGTCCATGACGAAATGGAGTGGGAACTGTGATGATCACAATGCACCGGAAGTCGATCGCCGTGGCGGGACTGAGCGCGATGGCGATCTTCGGGGCCGCCGCGTGTTCGAGCGACTCGGAGTCGTCCGAGGCCGCGACCACGAGTTCCACCTCGATGGCGACGTCGACTTCGGCCGCACCGACCACGAGCGCCATGGCCGATCCCGCCGCCAACCTGGTCGGTACCGGCTGCGCGGCATACGCCGAGCAGGTGCCGGAGGGCCCGGGTTCGGTTACCGGGATGGCTGCGGACCCCGTGACCGTCGCCGCGTCCAACAACCCGATGCTGAAGACGCTCACCCAGGCGCTCTCCGGTCAGCTCAACCCCGATGTGAACCTCGTCGACACCCTCAACGGCAGTGAGTTCACCGTATTCGCGCCGACCGATGACGCCTTCGCCAAGATCGACCCCGCGACGATCGAGAAGCTGAAGACCGATTCGGACCTGTTGACCAGCATCCTGACCTACCACGTCGTTCCCGGACAGGCGAGCCCGACTCAGGTGCCCGGGACGCACAAGACGGTGCAGGGCGCTGACGTCACCGTGATTGGCCAGGGCAACGACCTCAAGGTCAACGACGCGGGCCTGGTCTGCGGCGGAGTTGGCACGGCCAACGCCACCGTCTACATGATCGACACGGTGCTGATGCCGCCGGCCGCCTAGGCCACCCGACCCGCGAGCTGGGCCACACGACCGCTGCCCCCCAGCGGGAGAGGGAGCCCGGAATCGCACTTCCCCCACCCCGCGATTCCGACCCCGCCACGAGCTGGGCGCCTCCCTAGCGCCCAGCTCGTGTGTGGGCCCAGCTCGCACACCTCCGAGGACGGCTGATGTTCACTCTTGTCCTGATCGGATTCATCGGCGGATTGATCACCGGCATCTCACCGTGCATCCTTCCCGTGCTGCCGGTGATCTTCTTCTCCGGCGCACAGAGCGGCGAGGCCAAGTCGCGGCCGTATCGAGTGATCGCCGGCCTGGTGTTGAGCTTCTCCGTTGTGACGTTGGCCGGTTCGGCATTGCTCTCTCTGCTGCACCTGCCGCAGGACACCATCCGCTGGGTGGCACTGGTGGCGTTGGTGGCCATCGGCGTCGGACTGATCTTTCCGAAGGTCGAGGCGCTGCTGGAAAAGCCGTTCTCCCGACTACCGCAAAAGCAGTTCGGCACCGGCAGAAGCGCTTTCGGTCTCGGCCTGGCGCTCGGGGTGCTCTATGTACCCTGCGCAGGACCGGTGCTCGCGGCGATCGTCATCGCGGGCGCCACGGGCACCGTCGGATTGAGCACGGTCGCACTGACGCTTTCCTTCGCGGTCGGCGCCACCCTGCCGCTGCTGTTCTTCGCCCTTGCGGGCAGGCGTGTCGCGGAGCGGGTCGCGGCCTTTCGCCGCCGCCAGCGCGAAATACGCGTTGCCGCAGGACTTGTCACGATCCTTCTCGCGGTCGCTCTGGTCTTCAACCTGCCTGCGGTGCTGCAGCGCGCCGTTCCCGACTACACGGCCGCCTTGCAGGAGACCGTCGGCGGCGACGAGCAGATCCGCGAGAAGCTCAACCTCGGCGGCCTCGTCAACGACCAGAATCGCGAGCTGTCTAACTGCACGAACGGGGCTGACGAACTCGAAACCTGCGGCACCGCGCCCGACATCAGAAACATCGCCGCCTGGCAGAACACACCGAACGGATCGCCCGTCGACCTGAAATCGTTGCGCGGCAGGGTGGTCCTGGTCGACTTCTGGGCCTACTCCTGCATCAACTGCCAGCGTGCGATCCCGCACATCGTCGACTGGTATGACGTCTACAGAAGCGCCGGCTTCGAGGTGATAGGCGTTCATACCCCGGAATATGCCTTCGAGCGTGTCGAGAGCAACGTTGCCGCAGGCGCGCGAGACCTCGGCATCACCTACCCCGTTGCCCTCGACAACGGATTCTCGACATGGACGAACTACCGCAATCGGTTCTGGCCTGCCAAGTACCTCATCGACGCGGACGGCGTGGTGCGGCATATCAAGTTCGGCGAGGGCGACTACCAGACGACCGAGAAGCTGATTCGGCAGCTGATCGCCGAAGCCAACCCCGACGTGCAACTGCCTGCACCCGTCGAGTCGGTAGACGTCACTCCCCTGCAGGAGACGACACGCGAAACCTATCTGAGCGTGGGCAAGGTCGTGAACTACGGCGGCCAGGGCAGGTACGTCGAGGGAATCGACGAATTCGTCTACCCCGCTGCGCTTCCCGATGACACCTTCGCGCTTCGCGGTCGGTGGACGCTCGACTATCAGGGAGCAACGTCGGTCGGCGAACAGAACGGCATCGCGTTGAATTTTCACGCGAAGGACGTCTACATCGTCGCCGGCGGCGAGGGAAGGCTGACCGTCAACCGGGGCGGCGAGACCACGACGATCGCCATCAGCGGGCCGCCGACGCTGCGCCAGATCGTCAACGACGAGGTCGCGGGCCGGGGCAGTCTCGAGGTGAGCGTTCCGGCGGGCCTGCAGGTGTTTTCGTTTACCTACGGCTGATTCTTGATTCGCACCCATCCGGGTTGGCAGCAGTTCCGAATATCGGATGTAGGTAAGTCCATGGCGGCATAAGCCGTCTCGATCTAAGGGAGCACGAGTCGATGAACGCCAGGAACAAAACAGCGGCAGTGGGATTCGCAGCGATGGCTGCGGTCGGACTGTCACTGGGAACGGCAGCAAGCGCGCAGGCCGAGATGGTTGGACCGGGCTGCACGGGCTACGCCCAGCAGGTACCGATCGGCCCCGGGTCGGTCATGGGTATGGCGCAGGACCCCGTGGCCGTGGCCGCGTCGAACAATCCGATGCTGACGACCCTGACCAAAGCGGTGTCCGGCCAATTGAATCCGCAAGTGAACCTCGTCGACACGCTCAACGGTGCGGAGTTCACCGTGTTCGCCCCGACCGATGAGGCGTTCGCCAAGATCGATCCCGCGACCATCGAGAAGCTCAAGACCGACGCCCCGCTGCTGACCAGCATCCTGACCTATCACGTGGTGCCCGGCCAAGCCGCACCCGCGCGGGTGGTGGGCACTCACAAGACCGTGCAGGGCGCTGACGTGACCGTGACCGGCATGGGCAGCGACCTCAAGGTCAACAACGCCTCCGTGGTCTGCGGAGGGGTGCAGACCGCCAACGCCACGGTGTACATGATCGACACCGTGCTGATGCCGCCGATGAATTAATCTGCGTCGAAACAGAACTCGCGGAGGGCAGCCGGCACACAGCCGTGCTGCCCTCCCGCGTTTCGACTCAGGCCGCGGCGGGGTCGGTCGCCCGTCGCACGATGACATCACCGGATGCCGTCTGCGCATGCACGACAAGCTGTTCGTCGCCATCGGCCGGCCCGTCCGACGGCGCAAGGCTGTTACGCACCGTCCCCGATCGGGTGGACAGATCCAGTTTCGCCGCCGTTCCTTCGGCGATGCCGACGCTGACCTCGCCGCTGCTGGTCTGCACGGCGACGGCGCCCTTGACGGCAGAGGCGACACCCACGTCCCCCGATGCGGTCTGAGCGTTGAGGTTGCCTTCAAGGCGACCGACGGCCAACGAGCCGCTGGCGGCACGGAATTTGACCTCTCCTCGTGCCTCTCCGACGGCGGCGTCGCCCGATGCGGTTGACACCGACACCGATTCGGCAACGCGAACGCTGACATCACCGGAAGCCGTGTCCACTTTGACTCCGCGCGCGCTGCCCACCGTCACATCGCCGCTGGCACTGGCCAATCTGCAATCGTCGAACGAACCGTCAGCGCTGAGTTGCGCTGAGACGACCGAAGCATGCAGACGCGAGCCCGTCGGCAAGGCGATATCGACGACGACGGCCCCCCGGCGCGGGAACGAGAAGCCACGGCTACTCGACACGCTGAGCGCGCCGCCCACGAAGTCCACCCGGACCTGCTCGGCGGCCCTGACGTCCTGCGGCCGCGACTCGTCACGGGGCCGCACCTGCACCACCGTGTCCGCCCGGTCACTCGCCACGAGCCGGACAGCGCCCGCGGCGATGTCGACCGTCGCTGTAATCGGTTGTGGGCTGTCGAATGTCGGCATGATTTCTCCTCAAGGGTCGCTCAGCGGACCCAGCCGCTGAAATGTTTGTCGGACGCACCCTGCGGCCGGCGTGGACGGCCGAGCGCGGTGGAGACCGCGCGAACCAACCACGCGTTCACCGATAGACCTTCGCCCCGCGCAGCGGCGTCGACGCGCGACCGCATCTGTTCGGGCAGCCGCAACGTCACCCGCCAGGTGCCGCCGCCGTCGTCGTCGACATCACCGGAGGCGAGCACGGGCGGGTCTTCGGCCGTGCTGACGGCGAACTCCGGATCACGCCCGCGCAGCCGTACGTCGACCGAACCCGGAGCGAGTTCCCGGGTGATCTGCTCAGCCGCTTCCGAGAGGGCTTCGAGCAGCGCCAGCCGGATCGACGACTCGAGCGGCGCGGTGAGCCGCTCGGCCAGCCCCTGCGCGTCGGGTCCCGCGGCAGCCGCTGCGACGGCCAATTCGTGCCGGACCGCATCGACATACGGTTGCAAGTCCATGGTGTCATGGTGACATCACTTTGGTGTCATTGCAAGAGTCACGTTGACGGCAGCGCCGGCTAACCCCCGCTGAGCAGTTTGCCGGACGAGCTCAGGCGCGCACCTTGTCGATGATCGTCTCGGCGAATCGCTCTATCGGCTCCCGGTACCGCTCCACGCCGCCTGTCGCGAGGTCTGTGCCTGCCCACGGGCTGCACATCACCGCCGTGATGCCGATGTCCTCGGCTCGTTTGTACAACTCCGCCGACGGCGGTTCGAGTAGCGCCAGCATGACGTCGAAAGGCTCGTTCTCCCTTCCGTATTCACGCCGGAAGCCGTTGAGTCTCTCGATGTGGCGCACCGCGTCGTCCCATGCGTACGCGTAACCGACCCAGCCGTCGCACAGCCGCGCCGCGCGGCGCAGCGCCGCATCGGATTCCCCTCCGCACAGGATCGGCACCGGCGCTTCGGGATGAGGTTCGATCATCATCTCGGGCACCTGGTAGTGCTGCCCACTCCACGACACCCAGCCGCCACGCCACAGCGCACGCAGCGCCGGGATCATCTCGTCGAGTCGCCTACCGCGGGTGGCGAAGTCCTGGCCCATCAGCTCGTACTCCTCGCGCATCCATCCGACGCCGGCCGCGAGCGACACCCGGCCGTCTGACAGCGCCGCAGCGGTGGCTACCTGCTTGGCCACTTCCAGAAGGGGACGCGCCGGCGCGATGTAGACGGCGTTCGAGAAGCGCAGCCGAGTGGTCACCGCGGCCATCGCACCGATCTGCACCCAGCAGTCGGGCCAGGCGGTCTCGGGTGCCCACATCGGTTTCCCGGTCGGTGAATCGGGATAGGGCGAGCTGAGCTCGCGAGGGTAGATCATGTGGTCGGAGCACACGATCCCGTCGTAACCGGCCTCGTCGAACATCCGCGCGAGCGCGAGAATTTCTGACGTCTTCATGAACGCTGTGCCCGACCAGAACTGCATCCTGTTTCTCTACCGTGAATTTCGGGCAGCATCAATGGCATGTCCACATTGCTGTGGTTCCGGCGCGATCTGCGGCTGACTGATTTACCGGCCCTGCTCGACGCGGCGGCGTCCGGCGGCGAGGTGCTGGCCTGTTATGTGCTCGATCCCCGCCTGGCGGCGTCGTCGGGGGCCCGGCGACTGAAATACCTCTATGACGCGCTGCGCGATCTGCGCGCCGGCCTCGACGGCCGACTGATGGTCACCGAAGGCCGACCCGAGCTGCGAATCCCCGCTCTGGCCAACGCGATCGGCGCCACCTCGGTCCACGTGTCAGGCGACTACACGCCGTTCGGCCGGCGCCGCGACGACGCGGTGCGCGCCGCGCTGGGCGACGTACCGCTCGAGGATTCCGGCTCGCCGTACCTCGTCACGCCGGGCCGCATCGCCAAGGACGACGGGACGCCCTACAAGGTCTTCACCCCGTTCTTCACCGCATGGCACCGCCACGGCTGGCGCGCACCGGCCGAATCGGGCCTGGAATCGGCACGCTGGATCGACCCGTCCGACGTCAAGGACGGCGGGAACCTCGAGGACATCGGAGATGTCGAGGTCGAACTGGACCTGCCCGCAGGCGAGACCGCGGCACTCGAACAATGGAAGTCGTTCGTCAAGACCGGGCTGGCGGGCTATGCCGAAGACCGCAACAGGCCCGACCTGGACGTGACGAGCCGCATGTCGGCGCATCTGAAGTTCGGCACGATCCACCCGCGCACCATGGCCGTCGACCTGGGCCGCGGCGAGGGTGCGCAGGCGTACCTGCGCGAGTTGGCCTTTCGCGACTTCTACGCCAACGTGCTGTACGAATGGCCGCACAGCGTCTGGTGGAACTGGAACAAGTCGTTCGACGACATCCAGGTCGATGACGGCGAGGACGCCAAGCGGTTGTTCGAGGCGTGGAAGGCGGGCAGGACGGGCTTCCCGATCGTGGACGCCGGGATGCGCCAACTCGCCGAGATCGGCTGGATACACAACCGTGTCCGGATGATCGTCGCGTCGTTTTTGGTCAAGGATCTGCACCTGCCCTGGCAGTGGGGCGCGCGGTGGTTTCTCGACCAGCTGGTCGACGGCGACATGGCCAACAATCAGCACGGCTGGCAGTGGACCGCGGGTACCGGCACCGACGCCGCCCCGTACTTCCGCGTGTTCAACCCGACGACGCAGGGCGACAAGTTCGATCCCGACGGCGCCTACATCCGGCGTTGGGTGCCCGATGTCGACGACGACGCCTACCCCGACCCGATCGTCGACCACGCCGCCGAACGCAAGGAGGCACTGCGCCGTTACAGCGCGCTCGGCTGACGGCTACTTGACGCTGAGGCCCGCGTCCACCGGCAGCGTGATGCCGGTGACGTAGCGTCCCGACGGCCCGCACAGGTAGAGCATCGCCTCACTGACGTCGGCGACGTCGATCAACTGGACCGGCAAGACGTTCTCGAAAGCGGACAGCGTCTCCGGGTGGTTACCGAAGTATCGCTCGGCGTACTCATTGAGCAGCATCGGCGTGGAGACGCCCGTCGGGTGCACGGTATTGACACGAATGCTTTTCGGACCCAGCGCCTTGGCGTAGTAACGCATCAGTCCCACGACGCCGTGCTTGGCCGCTTGGTAGCCGGCGAAGCCATGCGCGAGGTTGTCGTAGCCCGGACAAAGTCCGTTGAGCCCTGCGGTCGAACTGGTGATCACGACGGCGCCGCCTTCGCCATGCTCGACGATCGCGGGTAGCGCCGCCTCGATGGTGTAGTACACGCCATTGAGGAGCACATCGATCGCGTCGACGTATTGAGCGACGTCGTTTCGCTTTTCGTCACCCATCGGCAGGATTCCTGCATTGGCCAGAACGAAATCGATGCGCCCGAATTCAGCGACACCATTGGCGACGGCGGATTTAAGTCGCTCGAAGTCGCGGACGTCGCCCTGCTCGGCCACGATCCGGCGTCCCGTCTTCTCGACAAGGTTCACGGTTTCATCGAGGTCTTCCGGGCTCGCCAAAGGGTACGGAGCACTGTCGATCTGGTCGCAAAGATCGAACGCGATGATGTCGGCGCCCTCTTCGGCGAATCTGACCGCGTGCGAACGGCCCTGGCCGCGTGCGGCGCCGGTGATGAACGCGATTTTGCCCTCCAACTGACCGCTCATGATGCCCCCCTTTTCGGCGCTTTCTTGTCGTCGCGTCGACACGGGCGATCCCTGCAACGCCCCGCTCGTCCCCCTCGGCGCTTCGACGACGTTACGCGCGGCATACGCGCGTTTTGAGCAAACGGACAACGCGGCTTCGCCGGCTGTACGTCAGCCTGTAGTAGACCTATGCCAGAATTGTGGCCAGTTGTCCGCCCGACCATGAGGAGCAGCCGTGGCCAACACCGAGGTGGAGCGTCACACCGACGTCGACGTCGAGGAAGTGCCGTCCGCGGAGTGGGGCTGGTCGAAGGAGAACCACCGCGCCATTCACATCGGCGGCCTGCTGTCGGCGGCGTTTCTGCTGTTCATGATGCACGGCAACCACGTCGGCCGCGTCGAGGATTTCTTCCTGATCGGCTTCGCCGCGCTGATCGTCGCCGCGGTCGCGCGTGATTGGTGGCTGCGCCGCCGCGGCTGGATCCGCTAGACCGAGTACAAGGGACGGACCTCGCCGGCGGCGAGGTCGAACAGTGTCTCGGTCGCGGCCACGGCCGAGGGTGCCTCGCTATCGGCCGAAGGGCCCGCCGCGGCCGCCAACGCGTGGCCTTTGAACGCCTGCGCCGCCAGGCTCAACCGATGGCTGATGGGCTCGATCGGGCGGCCGAGTTCGGCGGGCCACTGCTCGCCCCAGAGGGTCACCTCTGCGACGCCCCTGGCGCGTAGCTCCAGCACCTCCGTCCGCAGGTGCGCGTCGGCTCGCAGCACCGTGGCGCTCACGGCCAGCGACCCGTTGCGCGGTATCCGGCGCAGCACCGATTCGGCATCGGCATCGAGGCGTTTGGCACCGAGCATCGTCAACGGGCGAACGTCGCCGCAGTCCTCGACCACGACGTTAACGGCCCAGCCGGCCCCCGCCCGGTCGTAGACCCAGCCGCCTGCAAAGCGCACAAAGTCGGCGGTGTTCGCCGCGATGACGGTGAGTTGATGGTGGTTGATCTGCCCCTGCGCGCCATCTCCGACGAGCGCGTCGTCAGCGGTGAAGGGTCTGATCGCCACGCGTAAAGCGTGACACTATCGCGACGATCTGTAAAGGCGCGATTTATCAGCTGCTTGCGGCGGCAAGCGGAAGGGCTGCGCCTACCGGTGTCAGCTCGGTCGACAGCCCGGCGGCACGGCGCAACTGTGCAAACGCGTCGAGCATCGCGTCGGTGGCTTCGTGTGGGTCGTCGAGGGTGCGGTCGTCGGTCAGGACGGAGATCGCCAACTGGTCGACGTAGCTCCACACCGTGATGTTCATGCCGCTGCCGGTGACAACGGGCCCGACGGAGTAGATCTCACTGACTTCGCCGCCTTCGACGCGACCCCTCTCCCGCGGCCCTGGCACGTTCGAGATCGTCAGGTTGAAGATCGCACCGGACTCGAGCCTGCTGGCCTGGGTGCGGAACAACCCCGGCGCCAGCGCTGGCGGCAGGTAGGCCATCCATGCCGGCAGGACCGTTGGGCCGAGCAGGTGGTGGTTCTCCTTGGCGATCTTGGTGGCCATCGCGGTGAGGCGGACCCGTTCCAACGGGTCGTCGACATGGACGGGCAGGGACGGGGTCATGTAGCTGAACTCGTTACCGGTCAACCGATCAGGCGAGGGGTCGGTGCTGACCGGTACCCCGGCGATGAGCGGGGCGTCGGCATGTCCGTCATAGCGCAGCAGCAACGTGCGAAGCGCTCCGGCGGCGGTGGCCAGCACGATGTCGTTGAGCGTGACGCCGAGGTGCTTGCCCGTCTCCTTCACGTCGGCCAGGGCCAGCGGCGCGGTCGCGAACCGACGCCCCGGAGTGACCACGTGGTTGATGAAGGTCTTCGGCGGCGCGAAGTTGCGGGCGATATCGGGATGACGGCCCCGTTCCTTGGCGCGCCGACGTACCCGCGACACCCCGGCCGCGGTCTCACTCAGCAACCGGGGCAGCTTGCGGATCAGGTGCGCATGATCGCGGCCCGCGGCCTTGAGCAGCTCGACCTGTGACTTGAGGACGGGGTCTTCAATGGCGAGCGGAGCCGACGGTGCGCCGAGGTCCATCGCCTTGGCCATCTGGTTCGCCGACGCGACGCCGTCGGCCAGGACGTGGTGCACCTTGTGGATGATCGCAATGCGGTCGTCGGCCAGTCCCTCGGCGATGTACATCTCCCAGAGGGGACGGCTGCGATCCAGCGGGGTGCTGGCGATCTCGCCGATCAACTGGTCGAGTTCGCGGCGACCGCCCGGCACGGGCACCTGCGCACGGCGCACGTGGTAGTCCATGTCGATGTCGGCGTTCTCGCACCACATCGGGTGGTGAAGCTTGAGCGGGATGTCGACGAGTTGGTAGCGAAGCGCGGGCAGCGCCATCAGACGCGGGTACGCCACGCGTCTGAACATGTCGAAGTCGAACCCGTCGACGCCCGACACGTCGAGGATTCCGATTTTGAGCGTGTGCATGTGGATTGCGGGCGTCTCGCTGTACAGCATCAAGGCGTCCACGCCGTTGAGTCGCTTCATTTCCGCCCCCGTCGTTTCGCCGGTCCCTACCGGTATTGCCCAATTGCACGCGTTGTCATGCCAGTTCGGCGAAGAAGTGACGGTGCGGGAAGAATTTGTAAAGCTGGGGTCATGAGTCTGGTTGCCGGACGCGGTCCGTTGAGCAGAGACCCGGCCGGGTGGTTCTCGGCGCCGCTGCCCGGTGGCGTGGTCTTCGTCGAACCCCACCCGCGCCGCATACAAGCGTTTCGCGACGGGCGTGCCGTCATCGACACCGAGCATGCGTTGCTGGTGCACCGGCAGGACCATCCGCTGAGCTATGCGTTTCCCGCCGACATCGTCGGCGACCTGCCCAGCGAACCGGTGGCCGAAGCGCCCGGCTTCGTCCAGGTGCCGTGGGATGCCGTTGACGGTTGGTCGGAGGAGGGCCGCAGGCTCGTGCACTACCCGCCCAACCCCTACCACCGGGTCGACTGCCGACCGACGGACCGACGTTTGCGGGTGACGGTGGCCGGCGAGGTGCTGGTGGACACCACCGACACCGTGATCGTGTTCGAAACGTCGGTCGAGACGCGCCTGTACGTCGACCCCGCGCACGTGCGCACCGATCTGCTGCGCCCGTCGGCGACCGCCAGCTACTGCAACTACAAGGGTGATGCGACGTACTGGTCGGCGATCGTCGGGGACACGGTCGTCGACGATGTCGCGTGGAGTTATCCGGACACTCCACCGGAGACGCTGCCCATCAAGGGGTACTTCAGCTTCGACGCGACGCGCGCCGAGGTGCTGGCCGAACTTCCCACGCTCAGTCCGCGTTGCTGATCACCGATTTGCCGAATTGCTCGATGGTGTCGAGCAGCCGGGCCAGGCTGTCGCCGGGCAAGGTGACCTGCACCCACGTAACTCCCACTGCGGCAAGTTTTTCCAACCCGGTGAGGTACGCGTCGGCGTTGAAGTCGTCGCCGGCGGGACTGCCCCCGTCGGCATTGGTGAACGTGACGTCGATGCCGGACCAGTCGCGTCCTGCGTCGTCGAACCGGCGGCGCAGATCCTCGACACCTGCGGCCAGTCCGTCGGCGTCCATCGCGGCGGTGCGCGCGGTCTGTGCCAGCACCGCGGGGGCGGGAAACGGACACCACCCGTCGCCGTAGCTGACGACCCGCTTGCGGGCGGCCGCGGTGTTGCCGCCGATCCAGATCGGCGGATGCGGAGTGCTAACCGGCCGCGGATGGGCGGTGATTCCGCTTGCCGTGAAATGCCGTCCCTCATAGGAGAAGTCATCGGTGGTCCAGATGCCGCGGATGACCTCGAGAGCTTCCTCGAACAGCGCGGCACGTTCGTCGAAGTCGACACCGAGTGCGGCGAACTCCCGCTTGAGGTAGCCGACGCCCACAGCCAGGGTGAACCGCCCGTTCGACAGTAGATCCAAGGTCGCACCGGACTTGGCCACCACGAACGGATTTCGGTACGGCAGTACCACGATGTTCGGGATCAGGCGCAGGGTGGACGTCCGCGCCGCGGCGAAAGCCATCGCCACGAACGGGTCGACGGCGTCGTGGCCCCCCGCTTTGAGCCACCGCTGCGTCGGTGCCGGGTGGTCGGTGAATCCGAAGCCGTCGAAACCCGCCGCTTCGGCCGCCGCGGCGACCGCGGCGATGCCCTCGCCCGTGACCAGCTCCGGGTTGTACGGATGGCTGTGCATCGGGTGGGTGAACGCGAAACGCATGGGCCGCCTTTCGTCAGGACGCCTTGGGTGGTGAGTAGTTCGGCCTACCCAGTCCGAGCGCATGCTGGGCGATCATGTTGCGGAACACCTCGAGGGTGCCGCCGTAGATCCCCGTCGGCCCGGCCAGCCGGAAGATGTACTCGGCTCCCCCGTCGTCGGCGGCGCCGTGAACGCCGACGGGCAGGCTCGCGGCCGTACCGAGGAGGTCCATCAGGTCCGGCGTGACGTCGCGCATGGTTTGCGCGATGGCGACCCGGCCGAACATCTCCGGGGTACTCATCGCCGCCTCCAGCCGCGCGACGGCGCGGCCCAGACGGTATCTGGCCGAACCTTCCTCGGGCGCCACCGCCGCGACGTGGTCCACGGCCTCGGCCAGCAGCAGCAGGTGTTCGCTCATCGCGGCGAGCTTCTGCAGCCCCTCGTCGTCGCGTTCGACGGTGCCGTGCTCGGCGTTGAGCGCCTCGCGCAGCACCGACCAGCCACCGTTGACCTCGCCGATGCGGTACTTGTCCTCGATCCGTACGTCGCTGTAGTAGGTGATGTTGGTGCGATCGCCGTCCACCGTGCGGATCGGTTGGATCTCGACGCCCGGGCTGTCCAGCGGCACCAGGAACATGGTCAGACTTCGGTGCTTCGGCGCGCTCGGGTCGGTGTTGGTGATGAGGAAGACGTACTGGGCGTTCTGCGCATTGGAGGTGAACATCTTCGAGCCGTTGATGATCCAGGTACCTTCTGTGCCGTCGCGCACCGCGCGGGTCTTGCACGTCGCGACATCTGACCCGCCTTCGGGTTCGGTGTAGCCGAGGCAGAGCCGGTAGTGGCCGGACAGCACGTTCGGCAGAACCTCGTCTTTGAGTTCCTGCGAGCCGAACGCCTCGACCGACCTGGCCACCATCGCCGTTGTGCCCCAGTGGAACCACGGCGTGTGCGCGCGGCCGAGCTCGAGGTCCCAGATGCGGCGGCGCAGCGTGCTGAACCCGCCGTCGGCCTCGTCTTTGAAGTCGGCGGCCAGATAGCCCTGAGCGCCGAGCGCGAGATGAACGCCCTCGTCGAAGTTCTCGCCGGTCTCACGGTCTCGCGCGATGACGTCGTCGGTGACGATCTTCTTCAGAAACGCCCGCAGCTCGTCTCGGAACGTCAGGTCGCTCTCCGAGAGCTGTACACGCGAGAAGTCCACCGACACACCGTGACACTTTTCCGTCAATCTGTAAAGTGATGCGGACACCACCGAGAAAGGGGCGCCGCGTGGGCATCGTCACCACCAGTTCCGAGCGCGTCTTCAGTCAGCCGGCGGAAGCGATCTACGACTTCGTGAGCAACCCGGCCAACTGGACGAAGACCTACCCCGGTAGCGCCCACATCGGCGGGCTGCCGCAACGGCTGCCCCTGACAGTCGGTGACACGTGGACGGAATCGGGTCCGGACGGCGACCGCATTTTCACGTGGCATCTCGCGATGGCGATGCGTCCGAAACTGTGGGTGTTCAATTCGGTGGGGCGGCTCGGCCACGACTCCGACGGAAACGGCGGCATGGAGGGCCGCATCACCGTTCAGTACCACTTCTGCGAGCAAGGCGAGGGCGTCACCTTGTTCACCCGCACCATGACGATCGAGGCCTACAAGCACGCCCCACTCCCGGATGCCCTGTTCAAGCAGGCGAATCCGGCGAACATCGACTCCTACCTGGCGGCCATCGCGCGCGAGCTCGGTTAAGGGTGCAGCGCCCGCCGTAGCGCCGACCCCTGGAGCGCGAAGAGTTGTTGGCTGGTCTCCCATTCCGGCAGCAGCGAATCGAATCCGTGGCACGTGCCCGGATAGACGTGCAGTTCGGTGGCGACGCCCGCCTCGAGCAACCGCCCCGCATAGTTCAGCGCCTCGTCACGCAGCGGGTCGAGCTCCGAGCAGGTGATCAAAGCGTCTGCCACACCATGCAATTCGTCGGCACGTGCCGGGACGGCGTCGACGGGCACCGAAGATGCGCCGCCCCGGTAGTGCTGCCACATCAGCTCGGCGGCGGGTCCGTCGAAACCGGGAGTCGCCGTGAACTCCTCCTTCGAGCGCGTCGGCCGGTCGTCGAGGACTGGTTGATGCAGCATCTGGAACAACAGCCGCGGTGCCGCACCCGCTGCCGCGCGCTGCGCGAGTCGCGCCGCGATCGCCGCGCCCGCGCTGCTGCCCGCAACGGCGAGCCGAGCCGTATCGACGCCGAGCTCTGCCGCATTGTCGGCCGTCCACGCGAGCGCCGCTGCCGCGTCGTCCACAGCGGCCGGATGCGGGTGTTCCGGCGCCAGCCGGTAGTCGACCGACACCACGGTGCAACCCCCGCGGCGCGCGAACTCGACACACTGGTGGTGGTCGGTGTCGAGATTACCCAGCACGAATGCGCCTGCATGGCAGTAGATCACGGCGGGCGCCGGCGCCGGTCCCCCGCGGTAGATGCGTACGGGGACCACCCCAGCGTCACGATTCTCGATGTCGACGCCCACGGTGTTGACGGTTCGAGAGGTCTCGGCCCGCCTCTGGTTCAGCGAGTCTCGCACCACGCCGAGCACCCGCAGGGACAAGTCGCTACGGGCCGCCGCGAACTGGCGAAGCGCGGGATCGAGGCGGTCGACGACGTCCATCGGCCTACCGGTCCACCGTCGTACGGACGGCGGCCACCGTCGCCCGCTGTGGTTCGAACATGTAGTCCGCCGGCCTGAAGCGACGGGTCATCGCCCAGAACGCACCGGCGCTGCGTGGCCACTGGGTGACCACCCGGCCGTTGGCGGCGCGGAAGTAATTGCTGCACCGGGTGAGCCAGACGGTGCCCGCCATCCAGGCGTCGACCTTGGCGAGGAATTCGGCCATGGTGCGCGGCCGCACGACGATGTAGGACTTGTTCCTGCGCCGCATGTACTTCAGTGCGCGCACGATGTAGTGAGCCTGCGCCTCCAGCATGAAGATGACGCTGTTCGACCCGACGTTGGTGTTGGGCCCGTACAGCATGAAGAAGTTCGGGAACCCAGGCACGGCCATTCCCAGGTACGCGTACGCTCCGTCTCGCCACTCCTCGCGCAGCGTCGTCCCGTCCTCGCCGACGACGTCGATCTGGCCGAGGTAGTCGGCTGCGGCGTAGCCCGTCGCACACGCCACGACGTCAACATCGAGTTCGGTGCCGTCTGCTGTCACCAGCGATCGTTTCCGCAACGCGCGCGCCGGGCTCGCCACGACATCGACGTGCGGTTGGGTCAGAGCCTCAAGGTAGTCCGTGGCGAACACCAGCCGCTTGCAACCGAACGGGTGATCGGGAGTCAGCCTGCGTCGCAACGCCTCGTCAGGCACAGCCGACTCGAGTACCTTCAGCGCGATGTCCCTGAATTCCTGCGTCTTGTCGCTGCCGTTCTCGATCACCGAGATGTTCGACTCGCTGCGCAGCCACAGCCTGAACCGGTAGATCTTCTTGGCGAGCGGAATGTGGCGGAAGACCCACCGCTCCCTACGGGTGTACTCACGATCTGGCTTCGGCAGGATCCAGGTCGGCGAACGCTGCACCGAATAGACCTTGGCTGCGACCCTCGCCACCTCGGGAACAAGTTGCGCCGCCGTCGATCCGGTGCCCAATACCGCCACCCGCGCGCCGGTGAGGTCGACGGAATGGTCCCAGCGTGCGGTGTGCATCAGCGTGCCCGAGAACGGTTCCTCCACGATGAGGTCTGGGAGCACCGGCTGAGTGAACAGACCGATCGCGGAAACCACCACGTCGAACGCGTACTGTTCACCGTCGGCCGTCTTCAGTCGCCATGTCTCGCCGTCCCAGCGCGCCGCCACGATCTCGGTGCGCAGCATCAGGTTCGGCCCGAGCTCGTAACGCTGCGCGCACCGTTCGAAGTACTTCAGGATCTCCGGCTGAGCTGACCACAGCCGCGACCAGTCGGCGTTGAGGTCGAACGAGTAGGAGTACAGGTGCGACTTCACGTCACAGGCAAGGCCGGGGTAGGTGTTGATGCGCCAGGTCCCGCCGACGCCGTCCTCGCGGTCGAAGATCGTGAAATCACGGAACCCGGCCTTGCGCAGAAAGATTCCGAGCGCAAGCCCGCCCGGGCCCGCACCGATGATCCCGACGGACGGACTCATCCGATTCGCAGACACTGGCCGCCGTCCACGATGACTTCGGACCCCGTCATGAACGATGCCTGGTCGGAGACCAGGAAGGCGACGACGTTGGCGACTTCGTCGGGCTTGCCGATGCGGCCCAGCGACGCGGTCAGCCGCTGCTGAGTTGCGGGGTCGAGCATCGGGGTCTCGATCGGGCCGGGGAACACCGCGTTGACGCGGATGCCGTCTGAAGCGAGTTCTGCGGCCACGCTCTGGGTGAGGCCGCGCAACGCCCATTTCGACGACCCGTATGCGGCGTGGTTCGGGAACGGTCGGATGGCGCCGGTGCTGACGGTGTTGACGATCGCCGCGCCCGACGCTTGCAGCAGATGCCCCAGCGCCGCTTGGATACCGAGGAACGGGCCGAGACAGTTGAAGCGCCAACTGCTTTCGAAGCCTTCGGCGGTTTCGTCGGCCAGCGAGGACCGATGTAGCACGCCGGCGTTGTTGATCAGCGTCGTCAACGTGCCGAAGCGCTCGACGATCTCGCATACCGCGGTTTTCCACTGCTCGGGCGACGTGACGTCGAGTTCGACCGCGATGACGTCGTCGCCGAGGTCGGCGATCGAGGTGCGCAACTCATCCATCCGCACGTCGCAGGCGCCAACCTGAAAACCGTCGGCGCGCAGACGCTTCGTGATCGCCGCACCCTGCCCGCGGGCGGCGCCCGTCACCAGTGCGACGCGTTGCGATCCCGTCATCGACCGGTCGCTTCCCTCAGGTGCTCCGCGGCCCCACGGCGCAGCGCTTGTGATTCCGAGGCGAGACTGATCATCTGGTATCCCATCTGTGCCGACTTTTCCCCTCGCCTGCCGTCGCCTGCGTGGACGCCGGCGATCAGGCCCGCTGCAGCCGCGGTCGACGCAATGCTCGCCATCGCGTCAATAACGGTGGTGTCCGTCCACGCTTCGGTGACCGCGCACCCCAAGGAGATGGCCAGATCTGCCGGGCCGGTGTACACGCCGGCCAACCCGTCGACTGCACAGATCGTGTCCAGTTGCGAAAGGCCCTGTGCAGTCTCGATCATCGCGAACACACGTGCCCGCGCCTGGAGCGCGGCTGGATCGACGCCGAGGCTGGCCCGAAGGGGCCCGAAGCTCCGCACCCCCGCGGGCGCGTATCGCGTCGCAGCGACCGCAGCGGCCGCCTGCGCGGCCGACTCCACCATTGCGACGATGACGGCGTCGGCGCCCGCATCGAGGACACGTCCGATGGGGGCGGGGTCTGTCGAGGGTAGTCGGACCGCGGTGGCGATCGGCACATGTTCCAGCCGACGGAGCATCAGCGCGACATCGGCGTCGTCGAGATAGCCGTGCTGGACGTCGAATACCACATAGTCGTATCCCGCGGCGGCGAACTCCTCGGGACCGATGATCGTCGGCCCGACCACCCAGCCGCCCCACACGCGCTCGCCGGTGCCGATCGGCAGTCCGCTCGCCGTCATCGGACGATCGCGATCTTGATGCGCTCAGGCATCGGTCTGCAGGCAAGCTCGAAGGCGTCCTGCACGTCGTCGACGCCGTAGGTGTGGGTCACATAGGCGGGCAGCAGCTGCGGCCGCGCGCGGACGAACTCGCCGGCGGCGACCAACATGCGGCGCCGATCAAGTGTCACACCGGATTTGAGTGTCAGGTTATTGCGCAGCATGATGCGCATACTGATCGGATAGCTGTCGTCGTCGGGCACACCGAAATAGAACACCGTTCCACCGAAGGCCGCCGCCTCGATCGCGTGGCCGAGGGTGGCGACCTGGTGACCCACCGCCTCGATCACGACATCGGGTCG
Organism: Mycobacterium deserti; assembly: GCF_025345615.1. GTDB lineage: Bacteria > Actinomycetota > Actinomycetes > Mycobacteriales > Mycobacteriaceae > Mycobacterium > Mycobacterium deserti. Next base: position 350,935 of record NZ_JAODWD010000003.1, on the reverse strand, counting down.
GTCGTCGGCGCCGAGGTGGCTCACCCAACGGTCGCTGGTCGCGCGGACGATGGTGTCGACGCCGAAGTCATTGCCGACGCTGTCTCGGTCGACCGGGTCGACGCCGGTGACATGCCGGGCGCCCAGAGCCTTTGCCGCATAGGAGAACAACAGGCCGATGGAGCCCTGGCCCAGCACCGCGACGTGGCGGCCGTCGAGATCGCCGAGCTGCTCGAGCGCGTAGAGGACACAGGCGAGCGGCTGCAGGGCGACGGCATGCTGCGGGGTCAAGGTGCGGTCGTAGGCCGCCAGACCGTCGCCGTCGGCCACGACATACTCCATCAGTCCGTCGAATCCGGGCGCCCAACCGACCACACGGTCGCCGACGCTGTGGCGGGGATGTCGGCTCGCGAGCACCTCGCCCACGACCTCGTGCACCGGGAAGCCGTCCATCTCGGCGGCGCGCAGGCCCACGTCGCCGGGTAACCGCCCCTTGCTGCCACGGAAGCCCGGCAGATCGCTGCCGCAGATTCCCGCTGCGAGAAACCGCAGCAGCACTTGACGGTCCGTCAGGGAATCCGGCGTCTTTTCCGGAATCTGCACTCGCGCAAAGGTGTATGGCGCGACGAGTCGGTACGCCCACATGTCAGACCTCAACGGGGACACTGTTCCAGCCCCACTGAAAACTCGACGGCGGACGCAAGGCGGCGTCGCCGTCGATATGCCACTCGGGAACCCTCTTGAGCCATTCGGTCACCATGACGCCGATCTCCAGCCGCGCGAGGTGCACGCCGAGGCAGAAGTGCTGGCCGCGACCGAAGGCCAGCAGTCGCTCGATGCGTCGATTCCAGATGAACTCATCCGGATCGGGGTACTCGCGTTCGTCGCGCGCGGCCGAGGCGAGCAGCGTGATGACGCGCTTGCCGGGATCTATCGTCGTGCCGTGAATCGTGTACGGCTTGCGCACGGTGCGGGCGAACCACTGAGCGGGCGCGCAGTAACGGATCATCTCTTCGCGCGCGACGGGCACATTGGCTTCCACATCGGCTCGCACCGCTGCCGTCTGATCGGGCCGGCTGCCCAACTCCCACAAGCCGTGCGCGACGATCTTGGGCACGGTCTCGGTGCCGCCGATGAACACGCCGAGCATCTGGGTGGCGGCCTCGATATCGCTGAGGGTTGAATCGTCGGGCAATCGGAAGTCGACCAGATTGTCGGCGATCGAGTTGCCTCCCGGCCCCTCGGCGCGGCTGCGCTGCACGAGCGGCACGAGGTATTCCAGGTAGCCCGGCCGGGCGTTGGCCACTTCGACACCGCTGCCCGGCTGTGCCAGGCTGCCCGCGTTCACCGTCGCCAGCACGTCGGACGCCAATTCCACGGGCAGGCCGAGAAGTTCGCACACCATCGACGCCGCGACAATGCCGCCGTAGTCCTGGGTGAGGTCGAACCGGCCCCGCGGAAGCAACTCGTCGAGCCGCTCGTTGGCCAACTCACGGACTCGCTCGGCCAGCCTGGCGACGGCCCTCGGCCGGAACTGTCCCGACGTGCAGCGCCGGACACCGTCGTAGATCGGCGCGTCGAAGTTGGCGTGAAACGGCATGGGATGCAGCGGCGGGTCGGGCACCGGACCGTCGTTGGGGTGCGCCAAAACCGTTGCCGAGGGCAGAGTTCCCTCGGATGCGACGAACGTTCCGTCGTTGACCGCCAGCGTCTGCCAGATGTCGTCGAACCGCGACAGGGCGTAGGTGTCCCACTTGTCGATGTAATACACCGGGCGCTCGTCGCGCAGCACGCGGTAGTACGGCAGCGGATCGGCCATCACCGCCGGATCGAACGGATCGTAGGAGAAATCCTGTGTCACAGTCGACGTCATCGCAGCGGAGAAGGCGGTAGGGCCGCCAGGATCGAGTCCTCCCAGCCGTCACGCAGCGCGGGCGCGACGCTCATCCAGGTGACGATCTCGGCGGGCGGGGCGTCTTTCCATGACGGGTAATGGTTTTCGAAGCAGTCCCAGTCTCCGTCGAGCGCCCAGTAGTGAATGACCTCGTTGAACCGGAACGTGGTGATGAACGAGCCGAGCCAGCGCTTGCCGGTGCGCTCGGACCATGGCACGTACAACCGCTCGAGTTCACGGATGTAGTCGTCCTGGCGGCCGGGCTTGGTCTGCATGATCTCCTGGATCACCAGACCCGCGCCGAACTGCTCGTCCTGCAACTGCGCGAGCGTTCTGTTGAACTTGCCCGCGTACATGATGCGGCCCTCGCCGGCGGCACCGATTTCGGCGAGGTAGGTCGACCATGCGGCGGCCGCATCGGCGTGGCTGCCGCCGCGGGCCTGCGACCTGCCGATGTGCGCGTAGTCGGCGAACTTGTCGATCTCCCAGATGACGGTCACCTGCGGCCAGTGGCCGTTGTAGGGCGTGGTCTCCCACATCGCGAACAACCGCGCGCCGAGGTCGGTCATCATCGGCTGGTAGAGGTCACCGAACACCTCCGTGAACCGGTCGGTGCGGCCGGATCCGAGTGCGATCGTCTCGTGCAGATACAGAAGCGTGTGGCCGTAGTACTTCTTCATGACCAGCATCCGGTTGACAGTGGCACCCAGCGAGCGTGACACTTGTGACGTGTTTTGTAAAGGTGCGACATTGACCACGCTCGCCGACGGGTTCTGTTTCGGGGAAGGTCCACGCTGGTTCGAAGGGCTGCTGTGGTTCTCCGACATGCTGGGCGAAGCGGTGCACACCGTCACGCTGCAGGGCGCCATGACCACCTTGCCGCTGGCGGGTCATGCACCGTCGGGTCTCGGGTTCCGCCCGGACGGGTCGCTGCTGGTCGTGTCGACCGAGAATCGCCAGGTATTGCGCTACGACGGCGAGACGGTCACGACGATCGCCGACCTGTCGGACTGTGTGCCTGCGAATCTCGGCGACATGGTCGTCGACGGGATTGGGCGGGCCTACGTCGGTTCGCAGGCGTTCAACGGCGGTGTGATCGTGCGCATCGACCCCGATGACTCGCCGACCATCGTCGCCGAGGATCTCGACTTCCCCAACGGCATGGTCATCACTCCCGACGGTGCAACGCTGATCGTCGCCGAGTCGACGGCCCGCAGGCTGACCGCGTTCTCGATCGGTCCGGACGGGTCGCTGTCGGACCGGCGTGCCTTTGCCGACGGGCTCGACGGACCGCCGGACGGTATTGCCCTCGACGCCGAAGGCGGTGTGTGGGCGGCGATGACGCTGGCCCACCAGTTCGAGCGAATCATTCACGGCGGCACCGTGACTGACCGCATCGACATGGGTGAGCGCACCGCGATCGCCTGCACGCTCGGCGGGCCAGAGGGCCGCACGTTGTTCATGCTGACGAGCGCCGACGCCTATCCGCAGCGCCTTGTGGGCACGAAGTTGTCTCGGCTCGACGCGGTCATGGTCGACGTCCCCGCCGCGGGCATGCCGTGAGCGACGCATACTACGAACTCATCGACGGCGGCGACGCGCTCGGCGAGAGGTTCCGCCCGACCGATCTGGTTCGCAGCACGTGGTCGGCCGCCATCCAGCACGGGGCGCCGGTGTCGGCGCTGCTGGTTCGCGCCCTGGAACGCTGTGAGGCGCGCGAGGACACACGCCTCAGCAGGGTACTGGTCGATCTGCTCGGCGCGGTCCCCGCCGAAGGTGAGCTGTGGGTGCGGTCCCGAATCGAGCGCTCCGGCAAGCAGATCGAACTCGTCAGCGCCGAGATGCTGGCGCCCGGGAAGGACGGCGAGCCCAGAGCCGTCGCCAAGGCCAGCGGGTGGCGGCTCAAGACCATCGACACTGCCGACGTCGCGCACGCTTCCGCTCCGCCACTGCGTCCCCTCGCCGAGGCCCACAATCGCAATCTGGAGAAGGATTGGGATCGCAACTACGTGCACAGCCTGGACTGGCGCTGGCTGACCACGCCGATGGCGCAGGGACCCGGTGAGTCGTGGCTGCGGCCGACGGTCGACCTCGTCAACGGCGAGTCCATGACCCCGCTCGAGCGCTTGTTCGCGGTGGCCGACGACGCCAACGGAATCGGGACGAAGCTGGACATCCGCAAGTGGACGTTCATGAACACCGATCTCGTCGTGCACCTGCACCGCATGCCGGAGGGCGAGTGGATCGGGATCCGCGCCGAGACCAGTTACGGACCCGACGGCATCGGCACGACGCTCGGCACACTGTTCGACGAGAGCGGCGCGGTCGGCGCCATCCAGCAGTCGGTGCTGGTGCGCCCGATGCCCGCCCCTTAGCTCCCCCACTCTGCGCCGAAATGGAATTCCCTGCTATCAAGGCAGGCTGTTGATAACCCTCGCTTCTGTTTCGACGGTGTCGGTCGCGTGCGCACGATTCAGCGATGGGAATCATCTTCGTCGGCAGTGAAGCCGTCGCGCGTGGGGAACTCCGTCGCCACCAGCTGCGAACGGCGTATCGCAATCTGTACCCGAACGTGTACATGCCGAGGGTCGGCACATCGTCGCTGTACAACAACGCCGTCGGCGCCTACCTCTGGTCAGGGCAGCGCGGCGTCATCACCGGTCGCGCCGCGGCGGCGCTGCACGGCGCGCGGTGGGTCGACGAGGGTTCGCCGGTCGAACTCCTGTGGAACAACAACCATCCGCCGGCCGGCATCGTCGCGCGCAACGAAAGATTCACCACCGACGAGGTAATCGAGTTCAACGGCATGGCCGTCGCAACCATCCAGCGGACGGCGTTCGATCTGGGACGCCACCTGGAACTTCGCGAAGCCGTCGCGCATATGGACGACCTCGCGCGCTGTACCGGCCTGGCCGCCCAGCACGTCGGACCGCTCATCGAGCTGTACAAGGGTGCTCGCGGCGTCCGTCGCCTGAGGAAGGTGCTCGAGTTGATGGACCCCGGCGCGCAGTCGCCGAAGGAAACGTGGTTGCGACTGCTGCTCGTCGACGCGGGTTTCCCAACCCCGACGACTCAGATCCCGGTGTTCGGCGAGAACGGCAGGCCATTCGCCTACCTCGACATGGGCTGGGAGGACCTGAAAATCGCCGCCGAGTACGACGGCGACCAGCATCGCACCGACCGAGCGCGGTATGCGTGGGACGTCAGAAGGCTCGCGATGCTGCAGCAACTCGGCTGGCTGCACATCCGCGTGATCGCGGGAGATGGCCCCGGCTACATCGTCGATCAGGTGCGGCGGGCGTTCTCTCTCCGCGAGACGGAAGGTATGGCTATCAAGCCGCGGCCTTGAGCGCCCGGAATTCCATTTCGGCGCAGTCGTGACACTTGGGGAAAATACTGTAAAGCTATGACGATGCAGGTGGCTGACGGCGACCAATCGACGCGGGAGCGAATTCTCGCTGCGACCGCCGAAGTGCTCGGCCGCAACGGCATGACGAAGCTCAGCTTGTCCGAGGTCGCCCTGCAGGCGGGCGTGTCCCGCCCCACGCTCTACCGGTGGTTCGCCTCGAAGAAAGACCTGCTCGACGCGTTCGTGGTGTGGGAACGCAAATTCTACGAACGCGCCATCACCGACGCGACTGCTGATCTGCCCGCATGCGAGAAGCTCGACGCGGCGCTCCGGGTGATCGTCGAGTATCAGCAGTCCTACCCCGGGCTGCGCATGATCGACATCGAGCCGGCCCTGGTCATCAAACGGCTGTCTAGGGTGATCCCGCTGATGCGCGGGCGACTCGAGCGCCTCGCCCAGGGACCCGACCGCGGCGTCGCGGTGGCAACCGCTGTGCGCGTTGCGATTTCGCACTACCTGGTGCGCAGCGACGATGGCGCCGATTTCCTGAACCAGCTCCGCCACGCCGCAGGCGTCAAGCATTTCGCGCCGTGAGTTCGGCGAGTACCTCCTCGGTGTGCTGTCCGAGCTTCGGTGCGACAGAGCGCATTTCGACGGGTGTGCGGGAGAAGTCCGCGGGGGTCGCCACCATCGGCGCACTGGACTCCCCGTCAGGCACGTAGACCACGCCGCCCGCGGCGTGAAACTGGTCATCGGCGAGGACGTCTTCCATCGAGTTGATCGGCGACCAGAAGAAATCCGGTTCGCTGTCGAACAATTCCGCCCACTCTTCGAGTGCCTTGGTCGCAAAGATGGTGTCGAGTTCGCCGATCAGTACTGCGGCGTTGGCCGCGCGTGACCTCGCGTTGTCGAAGCGGGCATCGGTGAGCCAGTCGGTCCTGCCGACTGCGCGACACAGTGCGGGCCAGTGCCGGTTGCCCTGCAGGCCGACGATCCAGAACCGTCGCCCGTCGCCAGCGACGTAGTTGTTCATGCAGGGGTTGGCCATCGACTCGCGCTGCCCGATCGCAATCGGGTGGCCGGTCATCAAGAAGGTGTTCAGGTCGAAGCTGACGGCGTAAGCGCCCTGCCGATACAGCGACGTGCTGACCAGTTGGCCTGTGCCGGTTCGGTTGCGGGCGATCAATGCGGCGCACACCGCGGCGGCCATCGTCATCGCCGCCATGTGGTCGCCCATGCCGCCGCGCTGGAACGGCGGCGAATCCCCCGGCCGGGTCAGCAGATGCGCCAATCCCGCCCTGGCCCAGAATGCGGCGACGTCGTAGGCGGCGCGCTCCGCGTCGGGCCCGGTCATCCCGTAGCCCGTGATCAGTCCGTACACAAGCCGGGGGTTGCGTCGGCTCACCGTCTCGAAGTCCAGCCCGATTCGCTGCAACGCCGCCGGGCGGATGTTGGTCAGGAAAACGTCTGCCTCGCTGAGCAATTCGAGAGCTGTTGCTTGACCGTCGGAACTGGTCAGGTCGAGCACGATGCCGCGTTTGCCACGGTTGTCCATCTCGAACGGCGGACTCTCCTGTCCATCGAGGCCGAGCATCCGTCCGAAGGTGCGCGCCGGATCGCCTTCCGGCGGTTCGATCTTCACGACGTCAGCGCCCCAGTCGGCGAGTATCCCGCCCGCGGCCGGGCCTGCCACCCACACGCCGAGTTCGACGACTCGGTGGCCCTGCAACGGTCCGGACATCCGATCCTCCCAAAGCGCCTTACAAATCAGCCATACTTTGTAAACTATCCGCGTGATTCGGGTTGCCCCGGTCGTCGGCTTGGCGGCCCACGTCGGCCGCGGCGTACAACGTATCGCCACCGACACGGTCGTCGGCCGCTTCCGATCGCTTCCCCGTACGGTCGCCGACGTCGACGCCGCGTACCTGTCGCAGATCTTGGGCCGACCGGTGACGTCGGTGTCGGTGATCGGCGGCGACGCCGGGACCTCCTCCCGCGCCCGCCTGGCGCTGACCGGTGAGAACGTGCCGCAGTCCGTCTTCGTCAAGATGCCCGCCGAAACCGTCCCGACCCGGCTGATGGGCGAGATGGGCCGGCTCGCCGCCACCGAGACACGCTTCTACCGCGAACTCGCACCGGAACTGACGGGGCTGCCCACGTCCTACGGCTCAGAGTTCGATTCGCTGACCGGGCGCTTCGTGCTGGTCCTCGAAGACCTCGCGGTCGACAAGTGCGTATTTCCCGACACCCTGCACCCGCTGGACCGCGACCAGGCGAGCATGATCGTCGGACTCCTCGCGCAATTGCACGCGACGTTCTGGGAACGCGTTCCACGCTGGCTGTACACGGCGTCGGCCGACACCGCCTCACTGTTGACCGGTCCGCTGCTCAAGACGTCCGCGCGACGGATCGCCGAACGCACCGACCTCCCGGTGGGCAACGGTCGCTTCATCGACGAGAACTACCGCGCTGTCGCCCGTCTCATCGACGAACCGCCGCACACGGTCATGCACGGCGATGCTCATCCGGGCAACGTCTACTTCCGCAACGGCGAACCCGGGCTGCTGGACTGGCAGGCCGTGCGCTGCGGCCATCCGAGTCGCGAACTGGCCTACACGTTGATCACCAGCATGACCACCGCCAAGCGCCGGTCGGTTGAACAAGATCTGCTCGACGAGTACCGCCTTGCGCTGACGGCCGCGGGCGGACCGCACCTGGACGGCGACGAGTTGTGGGAGCGCTACCGGCGCGGCGCGCTGTACCCGTATGTGGCCGCGCTGATCACCGCGGGCATGGGCGGAATGCAGGACGAGGGCATCGCGCTCGAAGGTCTGCGCCGCGCCGTGGCCGCGCTGGAGGACCTGGACACGGTCGCGCTCCTGGCGAAATCGCTGTGAACGACGAACTACGATCGAGAAACCCGACGAGGAAAGCCCGGATGTGAACGAACCGCTGCGCGACGCAGTCGAGGACACCTCGACCAGGCATAGGATCCTGGTCGCGACCGCCGACGTGCTCGGCCGCAGCGGACAGACCAAGCTCAGCCTGTCCGAGGTGGCGCTGCAGGCCGGGGTGTCCCGCCCGACGTTGTATCGCTGGTTCGCCTCCAAGGGCGAGTTGCTCGACGCGTTCGGCGTCTACGAGCGCGAGATGTTCGACACCGGGATCAGCCGTGCGACCGCCGGCCTACGCGGCACCGAGAAACTCGACGCGGCACTGCGGTTCATCGTCTCCTATCAGCACTCGTACTCCGGCGTCCGGCTCGTCGACATCGAGCCCGAGGTGGTGATCGGACAGCTCGGCTGGATCATCCCCGTCATGCGGGCCCGATTGGAGAAATTGCTCACGGGATCCAACGCCGCGGTCAAGGCCGCCACCGCCATCCGGGTTGCGGTGTCGCACTACATCGTGCGCAGCGACGACGACGACCAGTTCCTCGCGCAGCTCCGCCACGCCGTGGGGATCAGACAAAACACCTGACACTGCCGCGCCGATTTGTAATGCTGAGCACATGACCAGCGTGCAGGATCAAACAGGGGTGTTGGCCGGCGACGAGCGGATGCTCATCGACGGCGAACTGCAGCACACCGCCAGCGGAGCCACATTCGACGTGATCCACCCGGCCAGCGAGCAAGTCGCGGGCCAGGCCACCGACGGAACGGTCGCCGACATGGACCGCGCGGTCGGCGCGGCGCGGCGCGCGTTCGACGAGACCGACTGGTCACGGGATCTGGAGTTCCGTTACCACTGCCTGACGCAGCTGCACGAGGCTTTCGAGCGCAACAAAGAGCGGCTGCGTCGCGTCCTGATCACCGAGGTCGGCTGTCCGGTATCGGTGAGCGGTAGCCAGATCGAGAGCCCGATCGAAGAGGTCAAGCACTGGGCCGAGCACGGCCGCAACTTCGACTATCTCGTCGACAACGGTGTGCACGAGACGCCGCTCGGCCCGGCACGGCGCAAGATCCACTACGAGCCGGTCGGCGTGGTCGGCGCGATCACACCGTGGAACGTCCCGTTCTACCTCAACGTCGCCGAGACCGTTCCCGCGCTGATGGCAGGCAACACCGTGGTGCTCAAGCCGGCGCAGCTGACTCCGTGGTCCGGCAGCGAATACGGACGCATCGTCGCCGAGGAGACCGACATCCCCGCGGGGGTGTTCAACGTCGTGGTCGCAGGCGCCAACGAGGTGGGCGCGGCGCTGACGGCCGATCCGCGGGTCGACATGATCACCTTCACCGGATCCACGGCCACCGGCCGGGCGATCCTCGCGGCCGGCGCCCCGACGGTGAAGAAGACGCTGCTCGAGTTGGGCGGCAAGTCGGCGCACATCGTGCTCGACGACGCCGACTTCAACTCGGCGCTGCCGTTGGCGGCGATGATGGCGTGCGTGATGTCGGGCCAGAGCTGCATCCTGCCCAGCCGAATTCTGTTGCCGCGCAGTAGGTACGACGAGGGTCTCGAGGTTCTCAAGAACATGATGGAGAACTTCCCGATCGGCGACCCGTGGACGCCGGGCAACATGCAGGGTCCACAGATCAGCGAGACGCAGCGGCAGAAGGTGCTCGGCCTGATCCGTTCGGGCATCGACTCAGGGGCCCGACTGGTCACCGGCGGCGGCGTTCCCGAGAACCTGCCGACCGGCTACTACACCCAGCCGACGCTGCTAGCCGACGTCGACCCGAATTCGCAAGTGGCGCAGGAGGAGATCTTCGGGCCGGTGCTGACCGTCACGCCGTACGACAGCGACGACGAAGCCGTCGCGATCGCCAACAACAGCATCTACGGTCTGTCCGGCGAAGTCAGCAGCGGTGACGTGGACCGCGCCTTCGCGATCGCCACCAGGATGCGCACCGGCAACGTCACGATCAACGGCAAGAGCCACTTCGGGATCAACAGTCCGTTCGGCGGCACCAAGCAGAGCGGCCTGGGATACCGCAACGGAGAAGAGGGTTACAAGGAGTACCTGGAAGCGAAGACCATCGGCATGCCCGAATGACGGACGAGGCCGGCATCGCCCGACTGTTGTACCGCTACGCCCGCGCCGTCGACACCAAGGACTGGGAGTTGTACCGGTCGGTGTTCACCGACGATGCTCACATCGACTATTCGTCGGCGGGAGCGGTCGTCGGAAGCCGCGACGAGGTGGTCGACTGGTTCGTTGCGAACTTCGGTGTCATCCCGTGGAGCATGCACTACATCACCAATATCGAGGCCGAGATCGACGGCGACACCGCCCAGGTGCGCGCGATGTTCTACAACCCGATGCAATTGCCCGGCGTGGCGAAGATGAGTTCGTGCGGCGGCTATTACCACCACGAAATGGTGCGCACCGCCGACGGCTGGCGCAGCCGCCGACTTCGTGAGGAGAACGTCTGGTTCGAGGGCGCTCCCGGCGATTAGCCCTCGGCGGCCAATTGTCCGCAGGCAGCCGCGATCTCACGGCCACGGGTGTCGCGCACCGTGCATGACACGCCACGCTCGCGGACCCGCTTGACGAACTCGCGCTCGGCGGGCTTCGGGCTCGCATCCCACTCGCTACCCGGCGTCGGGTTCAGAGGGATCACGTTGACGTGCACCAGCGGACCCAGGGCGCCATGCAGCTTTCTGCCCAAAAGGTCGGCGCGCCACGGCTGGTCGTTGACATCGCGGATCAAGGCGTACTCGATGGACACGCGTCGCCCTGTCGAATCGGCGTAGTAGCGCGCCGCGTCGAGCGCTTCGGACACCTTCCAGCGGTTGTTCACCGGAACCAGGGTGTCGCGCAGTTCGTCGTCCGGCGCGTGCAGTGACAGCGCGAGTGTGACGCCGAGTCGTTCGTCGGCCAGTTTGCGGATCGCCGGCGCCAGCCCGACTGTGGACACCGTCACCGAGCGCGCCGAGATGCCGAACCCGTTGGGCGAGGCCGCCGTGATTCGCCGGACCGCCGCCAGCACCCGGTTGTAGTTGGCCAGCGGCTCGCCCATGCCCATGAAGACGATGTTCGACAGCCGGCCACCGCGCGCCACGGGCGCGATCCCGTCCCCGTCGCGCTCACGCAGTTCGACCGCTGCGGCGCGCACCTGCTCGAGGATCTCCGCCGTCGAGAGATTGCGTTTCAAGCCGCCCTGGCCGGTCGCGCAGAACGGACATGCCATGCCGCAACCGGCCTGCGACGAGATGCACACGGTATTGCGATCGCGGTAGCGCATCAACACCGACTCGAACGTGGTGCCGTCCACCGCACGCCACAACGCCTTGCGGGTCTCCCCCGCGTCGCACTCGATCTCCCGCACCTCATCGAGCAGCTTGGGGAACAACGCGTCGGCGACCTGCGCGCGCATTCCTGCGGGCAGATCGGTCATCTGATGCGGGTCGGCGATCAACCGCCCGTAGTACTGGTTGGCCAGTTGTTTTCCGCGGAATGCGGGCAGCCCGAGCTGTTGGACGGCCTCAGCGCGGCCGTCGGCGTCGAGGTCGGCGAAGTGCCGCGGCGGCATGGCGCGTCGCGGCGGGTCGAAGACCAGAGGCAGGGATGTTGGCATGTGTCCTGTCAGTATCCCACCTCCGCGGCGCGGAAATTGATTGGCGAGGACAGGCGTTGCTCGCAACGATGGAGTCCGATGATGTCTAAGGCCACACGTACGATGCCCCTCGGGGCCGCATCGGCGTTGACTTTCTTCTATGCGCTCGGCTATCCCATTGGCGCGCTTGCGGTTTCGGCCATGTCACCGATGGCTGTGCTGGTGTTCCGGTTCGGACTCGCCGGTGCCATCCTGTCGGGCTGGGCCCTGGCCGCCCGCGTGAAATGGCCCACAGGCCGGGCGCTGGTCCACGTGCTGATCACCGGCTTGCTGACCCAGGCGTTGCAGTTCATCTGTCTGTACATCGCGTTGATGCACGGCGCGCCCGCGGTCCTGGGCGCGGTGGTCATCTCGATGAATCCCGTCATCACGGCGGTGCTGGCCGCGATGTTCCTCAGCGAAAACCTTTCGTGGACACGCGTCGGCGCGTTGGTCCTGGGCGTGGTGGCGGTGCTGGCCGCCTGCGCGGGGCGGCTGTTGGCGATCGGCGGCGTCGACACGGTCGTGCTGCTCCTGATCGTCGCCCTCGTGTCGCTGGCCGTCGGCGGGGTCTACCAGCAGCGCTTCTGCTCCGACGTGGACTTCCGCGCCTCCGCTGCGCTGCAGAACGGAGTGGCTCTGCTGCCGGTGGCGGCGCTGGCCACCGTCATGCCCTGGCACGTGACCGATCCGTGGAAGGCGGCCGGCGCCGTCGCGGCCGTCGTGCTGTTCAACGCCACCCTGTGCATGTCGCTCTATGTCCGGGCGATCAACAACTACGGCGCTGCCGCGGTCGCCATGCTGTTCGCGGTGATTCCGGCCGTTGCCGGCCTGCTGTCGTGGGCGATGCTCGGTGAACGCCCCGACATCGGTATCGCGGTGGGCCTCGTCATCGGTGCATTGGCGTGTTGGCTCAACGCCCGAGGAGCCCGCCGTCAGCGATCGGTGGCCTCGCCGACCGCGTCCACCATGCGCGCAGCGCTACCGAGCGACTAGGCCAGCAGGGTCAGGACGATCCAGCCGGCGACCGCCGACGGAAGCATGGCGTCGATGCGGTCCATGACGCCGCCGTGCCCCGGCAGGAGCGCGCCCATGTCTTTGATGCCGAGGTCACGCTTGACCTGGGACTCGACCAGGTCGCCGAGCACGCCGGTGGTCACCAGCAGCAGACCAAGGGGAACGCCGACCCACCACGGCTTTTCGAGCAGGAACGTCACCGCGAGCACCGAGGCGGTGATTCCGAACAGCAGCGACCCGCCCAGTCCCTCCCACGATTTCTTCGGGCTGATCGCCGGCGCCATCAGATGCTTGCCGAACAACACTCCCGCGACGTATCCCCCGATGTCGGCGAACACCACCGTCACGATCACGGCGAACACGCGCCCGCCGCCGTGGTCCTGGAAGATCAGCAGCGCGCTGAAACTGGCGAAGAGCGGTACCCATGTCGCCAGCAGCACCGCTGCGGAGATGTCGCGCAGGTAGTTGACCGGCTGCTCGCGCAGCCCCTGCCCGACCAGGCGCCACACCATGCAGACCACGATCGTGCCGCCGTAAGCGCCGAGCAGTCCGGTGACCCCGTACGGCCACGTCAGCCAGATCATCGCCTGGCCGCCGATCAGCAGCGGGAGCGCAGGAAGCGCGTAGCCGGCCTCCCGCAACCGGCGGATGACCTCATGCGTGGCGACCGGAATGAAGACCGCCAGCACCGGCAGCCACCCGATCGGCGCGAAGAGCAGGATGGCGATCGCCATTCCGCCGAGGAGCACGCCGACCCCGATGGCGGCGGGAAGGTCGCGTCCCGCCCGCGACTTCTTCTTGGGCGGTTCGTCGACCGGCGTATCTGCCACGGACTTGCGATGCTGATCGGTCACTAGACCTCCAGCAACTCGCCCTCTTTGTGTTTGACCAGTTCGTCGATCTGCGTGGTGTAGGTGTGGGTCGCCTTGTCGAGATCCTTCTCGGCGCGCGACACCTCGTCCTCGCCCGCCTCGCCGTCCTTCTTGATGCGGTGCAGTTCCTCCATCGCCTTGCGACGAATGTTGCGCACCGACACGCGGGCGTCTTCACCCTTGGCCTTGGCCTGCTTGACCAGATCGCGGCGGCGCTCCTCGGTCAGCTGCGGGATGGCGACCCGGATGACGTTGCCGTCGTTCGTCGGATTGACGCCGAGATCGGAGTTGCGGATCGCGTCCTCGATGTTGCGCAGCTGGTTGGCCTCATAGGGCTTGATCACCACCAGTCGGGCCTCGGGGACGTTGATGCTCGACAGCTGCGTGATCGGGGTGGCCGCACCGTAATAGTCGACGTTGACCCGCGAGAACATGCCGGGGTTGGCGCGGCCGGTGCGGATGGACGCGAGGTCGTCGCGCGCCACCGACACCGCCTTCTCCATCTTCTCCTCGGCGTCGAAGAGGGTCTCGTCGATCACGGTGTTCTCCTTAAGCGCGCGGCCGGCTACGTGGTGACCAGTGTCCCGATCTTCTCACCTGCGACCGCGCGGGCGATATTGCCGTCGCTGAGCAGGTTGAACACCAGGATCGGCATGCCGTTGTCCATGCACAGGCTGAAGGCGGTGGCGTCGGCCACTTTCAGGCCGCGGTCGATCACCTCGCGGTGGCTGATCGCGGTCAACAGTTCGGCGTCGGGGTTCGTCCTCGGGTCGGCCGTGAAGACGCCGTCGACGGCCTTGGCCATCAACACCACTTCCGCGCCGATCTCGAGCGCCCGCTGAGCGGCGGTGGTGTCGGTGGAGAAGTAGGGCAGGCCCATGCCCGCGCCGAAGATCACGACCCGCCCCTTCTCCAGATGCCGCACCGCTCGCAGCGGGACGTAGGGCTCGGCGACCTGACCCATCGCGATCGCGGTCTGCACGCGGGTCGCGATGCCCTCCTTCTCCAGAAAATCCTGCAGCGCAAGGCTGTTCATCACGGTGCCGAGCATTCCCATGTAGTCGCTGCGGGTGCGTTCCATGCCCCGCTGCTGCAGTTGGGCGCCGCGGAAGAAGTTGCCGCCGCCGATCACCACGGCGACCTGCACACCACTGCGGACCACCTCGGCGATCTGACGGGCTACCTGGTGGACGACGTCCGGGTCCAGGCCGACTTCCCCGCCGCCGAACATCTCACCGCCGAGCTTGAGCAGGACGCGCGAGTACATCGGCCGGATCCCCGCCGTGGCGGCGTGGTTCGGTTCAGAGGAAGCGTCGGCGCCGTTGGGGTTGGTGGGCTGCGCCATCCGACTCCTTGGGGTCGTCGCTGAGATCGGCCCCTATCCTGCCTCATCGCGGCCACCGGACCGCCGAGGGGTCGTCGGTGTCGCGAGTCGCCTCAGCCCGGCAGGTGCGCGGACAGCAGGAAGGCACGCACCGACTTGCGGCCCTTGGGCTCGTCGCGCACGTCGATCACCGGGAAGAACTCTTCGAAGTTCGGCGGGAACTGGGCGTGGATGCGGGCGGGCCGTATTTCGTCGATGGTCCAGTACCTGGACACGACGTCGCGCAGCTCGTCCTCGGTGACCGGGTTGGCCGGGCCCTCGGGCATGCCGGCCTTGTCGAACACCAGCACGAAGTACGACGCACCAGGCGCCGCGGCCCGCACGATCGACTGCTGATATCCGTCGCGCAGCTCCACGGGCATCGAATGGAAAAGCGTCGAGTCCACGATCGTGCCGAATCGACCGTCGTAGCCACCGAAGTTGCTGATGTCGGCAACCCCGAACTCGGCGTTGGTCAGGGCGCGTTTGGCGGCCTCCTCCTTGGCCAGTGCGATCGCCGTCTCGGACTGATCGAGCCCGACGGTGGTGAACCCGCGTTCTGCCAGATACAGCGAGATCGCCGCCTCACCGCAACCGGCGTCGAGCACGTCGCCGTGGAACTTGCCAGCCTCGATGAGGGCGGCGAGCTCCGGCTGGGGCTCGCCGATGCTCCACGGCGGCTTCGCGCCGGTCATCTCCGGAGCCTCACCTCGGTATGCGGATTCGAACATCTCACCCATCGGTTGATTCATGACACCCGGTATATCAATCTACTTGATATGTGTCAATATGCTTGATATGACTCCATCTGGCCCCGCGGGCTCGGCAGGCGACATGCTCGAGGACCAGCCACTCGGCTATCTGCTGTCGCGCGTGGCGAATGCACTGCGCGCGGAGGTGACGGCGACCGTGCTGGAACCCATGGGACTGGCGTTCCCGCAGTACATCTGTATGCGGATCCTGTCGAAGTACCCGGGGCGGTCCAACGCCGATCTGGCCCGCTACACGAACGTCACGCCGCAGGCGATGAACATGGTGCTGCGCGGACTGGAGGACCGTGGCCTGGTCATCCGCCCGGCCAGCGTCGCGTCCGGCCGCTCGCTGCCGGCCGAGTTGACGCGTGAGGGCGAGGACCTGTTGACGCGCACGGATTCGGGCGTGCGCGCGGCCGAACGGAAGTTGATGGCGCACCTGACCGCGCAGCAGCGACGGGAATTCAAGCGCATCCTCGTCTCACTGGGCGCCGACTGACGCCGTCGGATTTCGGGGAGAATCGGCGCACATCTCGGGAGTTCCGTAGTCTCGGCCGATGAAAATCGTCCTGGCGCCCGACTCGTTCAAGGAGTCGATGAGCGCGACCCAAGCCGTTGCGGCGATGCGCGACGGCGTGCTGTCGGTGATGCCCGACGCCGAGTGCGTCGGTGTGCCGATGGCCGACGGCGGCGAAGGCACCGTGGACGCGGTCGTCGAAGCCCTGCACGGCCAGCACGTCGACGTGGAGGTTTCCGACCCGCGCGGCCGGCCCGTCGCGGCCCAGTACGGCTACGTCCCCCTGCGCCAACTGGCCGTCATCGAGATGGCCGCCGCCGCCGGGCTGGAACTCGTCGCGCCTGGTCAGCGGGACGTGTTGCGCTCCAGCACGTTCGGTGTCGGGCAGCTCATCCTGTCCGCGTTGAACCGAGGTGCCGAGGAGATCCTCATCGGAATCGGCGGGTCGGCCACCAACGACGGCGGGACCGGCATGTTGACCGCCCTCGGCGCGGTGTTCACCGATGCGGGCGGCAAGGTGCTGCCACCTGGTGGCGCCGCGCTGCAACGACTCGACCGCATCGACGTATCGGGACTCGATCCCCGTTTGCGCGAAGTCCGCATCCACGTCGCCTCCGACGTGACCGCACCGCTGCTCGGGCCCACCGGCGCGAGCGCGGTGTTCGGACCGCAGAAGGGCGCCACCGCAGCCGATGTGGACCTACTCGAGGCGGCACTGTCACGCCTTGCCGCCGTCGCCTCCACGACTTTGGGCGGCGTGAATCCCGACCATCCCGGCGCGGGCGCCGCAGGCGGTCTGGGCTTCGCGCTCGTCGAATTCCTTGGCGCGCAGAGCAAACCCGGTGTCGAGGAAGTCGCGCAGACCGTCGGACTCGAACGGGCGCTCCGCGACGCGGACTGGGTGTTCACCGGGGAGGGCAGCGTCGATGCACAGACCGTGATGGGCAAGACACCCTTCGGTGTCGCGCAGCTGGCGGTCCGCCACGGCACCCGCGTGATCATCTTCGCCGGCCGCGTGGGACCGGACGCTTCGGTGCTGCTGGACCACGGTGTCGAGCGACTCGTCGCGATCACCGCCGAGGGCACACCGCTCGAGCAGGCGCTGCGCGACGGCGCCGAGTCGCTGACCCGGGCCACCGCCGAGGTGTGCCGCGACCTGGTGAGCTAGGACTCGGCCGACGGGCGCCTCACCTCGTCGAGTGCGACGGTGACCCGGAACCCGCACAGCACCATGATGTGCAACAGATAGAGCCACAGCGCCAGCGCCGAGACGGCACCGACGATCGGCAGGCCGCCAAAGGGTGCCGACCAGGGAATCGGGATCGCCAGGAACAGCAGGAAGCCCTGGAGGAACCCCGCCAGGATCGAACCCGTGCCGAAGGCGCCGATCAGCAGCGGTCGCCAGGCCAGCCGGCCTGGGCCGATGAGCCCGAACACACCGACCAGCGCGGTCGACACCGTCAGCCAGACGATGTGGAACGCCACCACGATCCCCCACACCAGCGACCAACCACCGGCGTCGTACAGCGGGCCGACGTAGGACGCCGAGGCGAGCACGGCGAGCACCAGAAACGGTGCGACGGCTGCCACCCCGAGCAGGCCGACCCGGCCCCGCCAGCCCGTCAGAGTGTCTGGCGCCGAGGACATTTGAACGAATGCTCGGCGCAGACCTTCGCCGTAGAGGCTCGCAGGGAACAGCACGACGAGCGCTTGCACCCACGACATCGACAGGGCGACCGAGGTCAGGGTGCGCAGCGCCGCCGGGGTGCCATGTCCGCCGGGCAGGCCGCCGATGGCCGCGTCCATCGCGGAGTTGACCGTGTGGTGTCCGACCAGGGCGCCGACCGCCCACAGCGACACCAGTGCGAGTGGGGCGATCCCGATGACGCCGAAGAAGGTGGCGCCGGCCGCCCACAGCGACAGGTCGCTGCCGGGAAAGGTCTGGCGAACTTCGGACGCGAGTCGGCGGACCCGGCTCATCGCCTCACCGAACCCTGGCAGGCTGACACCGTGAGCGCGGACTCCGGCAGCGACCCCGGCGACGTGGGCTGGTCGTCCCTGCACGACGGCGTGCAGCCGTCGGCAGTGGTCCGCGGCTGGCTACGGGTCGTGCGGACGCTGGCCGCCGGACCGGTCTTGCGTATCCCGCCCGACGTGCTGTCGGCGGCCGGGGTGCTGGTGTTGGTCGGGGCCTGGGCCGCCGTCGCCGGACCGGGGTGGCCCGCGCTGGCGGTGCCGCTGATCATCGCCGCGGGCGTGCTGGACGGCCTCGACGGCGCGGTCGCGCTGCAGACGGGACGGGCGCGGCCGATGGGTGCGGTCGTCGACTCGGTCGCCGACCGCCTCGGTGATGTGTTGCTCCCGGCGATTCTCCTGACGCTCGGAGCCCCGCCCTGGTGGGTGGCGGCCGCCCTCATCCTCGTCCTGCTGCACGAATATGTCCGGTCCCGCGCGCAGGTGGTCGGAATGCCAGGCGTCGGCACGGTGAGCGTCGCCGAGCGGCCGACCCGGCTGATCGTGGTCGCAATGGCCGCCGGCGGCGCCGCGGCGTTCCCGGCCGTTCCCGGGCTCGGATGGGGCTGGGGAACCACGTTCGCGGTCACGTGGACGGTGGTCGGGGTCGTCGGGATGCTCCAGTTGCTGATCGGGGTGCGGCGCTCGATTCCGCCGCATTTTCCGTAGACCCGATGAGACCGGCGACGATCTCGGCTGACATCAGCACCAGCGGGATGCCCCCGCCGGGGTGCGCCGAACCGCCGACGAGGTAGAGCCCGCGCACTGGACTGCGATTCGCGGGCCTGCGCAGCGCGGCCCGAGGTCCGTGCGAGGCGGTGCCGTAGATCGCCCCGCCCGGCGCGCCCGTCCGCCGTTGCAGGTCGCCGGGGGTGATCGTCTCGACGAATCGGATGCGCTCGCGGACGTCGGCACCGCGGTCGGCCAGCAGGTCGAGTATGTGGCGGGTGTAGTCGTCACGCAATCCCTCTGCGTCCCAATCAAAGCCATGGCCGGGGTCGTGCGCGGGCGCGTTGACGAGCACGAACCAGCCCTCGGAGTCGTCGTCGGGTCGAAGGGCCGGGTCGTCCGGTGAGTGCACGTAGATCGTGGGGTCGGTCACCGGCTGCGGGTTCTGGCCGAAGATCGCGTCGAACTCGGCGTCGTAGTCGCGGGGGAAGTACACGCGGTGCGCGGGGCCGGGCCGCCGCCCCGCCAGTCCGAGAAGCAGCACGAAGCCGGCCATCGACCGCGGCCGGTGATGCAGCCGACGACGCATGGCCCGTGCCGCGCCGGTCGGAAGCAGCCGCTCGTACAGGTCGGCCGCATCGACGTTGCTCACCACCGCGTCGGCCACCACGTCGCGACCGTCGACCCGAACACCCGTTGCGCGGCCGCCCGACACCGCGACCGACTCGACCGGTGAGCCGGTGCGGATCTCGACGCCGAGTTCTTCGCAGCGGGCCTGCACCGCCTCGACGATGCGCCGCAGTCCGCCGGGCACGTACCACGCGCCGAACTCCTGCTCGACGAACGACGTCACCGCCATCACGGCCGGGGTGCGGCGTGGATCGGATCCCGAGTAGGTGGCGTATCTGTTGAGCCATGTCCGTAGCCGCGGATCGGGCAGCATCCGGCGGCCGAGCTTGTCGATCGTCAGCCACGGCGCGACGGCACGCAGATCCGCGGGCCGCGCGCTCATCCGGACCATGGCCGTCAGCGAGACCGGCCGACGAAGGACCGGCTCGCCGACCAGCTCCCACAGCCGCCTCGACCGGGCGTGCAGTCGCCGCCATGCGTCACCGGCACCCGGCCCCAGCGCTTCGTCGAACGCCGCGGGTACCTTCGCCGAA
This sequence comes from Mycobacterium deserti, assembly GCF_025345615.1. Taxonomy (GTDB): domain Bacteria; phylum Actinomycetota; class Actinomycetes; order Mycobacteriales; family Mycobacteriaceae; genus Mycobacterium; species Mycobacterium deserti. The sequence goes on along the minus strand of NZ_JAODWD010000003.1, from coordinate 330,808 downwards.
TCGTGCGGCAGCACCAACTCACTGCCGTCCCCGAAGACGTACGCGCATGCCGGGTCGACGGCGGTCAACCGCAGGTCCGCAGGGCCGCCGGTGTCGGCGAACAGTTGCTCGAGCACGGCGGGCATGGTCAGCAGCGAAGGACCGGTGTCGAAGGTGAACCCGTCGCGCTCGAGGACGCCGAGCTTCCCGCCGGTGGTGTCGGCGCTCTCGAAGACGGTGACGCGGTGCCCGGCGGCGACCAGGCGGGCGGCCGTGGCAAGCCCGCCGAGTCCCGCGCCGATGACGACCACCCGACTCATACCGGTCGGCCCTTCCACTGCAGTGAGCCTCGCGCACGACCCACCCACGAGGACGCCAGCAACACCAGCAGGGTGAGGACCGAGACCGGGTGCGCCACGGCGTCGAGCGGCCGACCGGCCCACCGCGAGGCCGACATTCGGCCGACGACGGCGGCAGCGTAGCCGAGCGCGCCGATCCGCGACCCGGTCACCGCGGCCGCCGCGGGCAGGACGTAGACGACCGACAGCGCGACCGCAACCGCGAGCGCACCGGCCGGGGACCCGAACGCCGCCCACAGCGACTTGCGGTAACCCTCGCGCAGCTCACGCCCGCTGGTATACATCCGGCACGTCGCCAGAGCCGATCCGTCGGCGATTCCCGTCCGGCCGCCCGTCGCGCGGATCGCGCGGGCCATCCCGATGTCGTCGAGCACGGCGCCGGCCACCCTCCGCCAGCCACCCGCACGGGCCAGCGCCCCGGCCTCCACGAGGAGGAACTGGCCGTTGGCCGCTGCCATGGACGGGCGCGCGGACCGCTCGGCGAGCCGCAACGGCAGGGTGGTCAGCCACGACCAGGCCAACAGCGGCTGTACGAGTCGGCCCGACAGTCCGGTCACAATCTGACGGGGCCACGGCGACAGTAGGTCGAGAGGTCGCGGCCCGCGCAGCACCGCAACCGCGGCGGCCACGGCGTTCGGTACCAGAACCACGTCGGCGTCGACGAACACCAGGACCTCACCGCGTGCCGCGGCGGCCAGTTGCGCGCAGGCGTGCGGCTTGCCCAGCCACCCCGGCGGAACGACGCTGCCGGTCAACACCTTGACCCGCGAATCGGAGCCGGCCACGTCGCGGACCACCTCGGCCGTACCGTCGGTCGAACCGTCGTCGAGCACCAGGATCTCGGCATCGGGCAGTCCCCGCTGGCCGAGCAGCGAACGGATGGTCGGCCCGATCCTGTGTGCTTCGTCGCGGGCCGGAACGAGGATCGACACCGGCGCGTGCACCGGCGGCGGGTCGGCGGGCGGGCGGCGCAGCAGCCGCTCGTTGATCAGCTGGTGCGCGGTTCCTGCGCACGCCAGTGACGAACCGGTGACAACGAGCGCGCGTAGGGTTTCGGCGAAGCGCGCATCGGGCACCTTGGAAACTCTACGAAGTCCGGCCCGCACCGCGCAGCCGACGGGGTGAGGGCACCGGTTTGACAGCGGAGGTATCACGCGTGGCGATGGCCGTGCCCGCCGTGCAGGTGCGCATCAACCATTTGGTGTGGACCCTGGTCGGCGCGGCCGTGCTGGTGCAGATCGCCTATCCGCTGATGCCGGACGCCTTGCGCACCGAGGTCACGATGGCCAGCGTGGTGGTCTTCTTCGTCGCCGCTGTCGCGGACGCCGCACGAGTGCACGGTCCCGCCGGTGCCGCGGTGTTGATCGGCGTGGCCGGCGGCGGCGGCCTGTTCGCCGAAGCGGTCGGCGTGGCCACGGGCCGGCCGTTCGGGCACTACGCCTACACCGGCACCCTCGGTCCCGAGCTGTTCGGCGTGCCGGTTGTGGTTCCGCTGGCCTGGGTGATGATGGGGTGGCCCGCCCTGGTGGTGGCCCGGACCCTCGCGGTACGGGGTCCCGCGGTCGTTGCGCTCGGAGCGCTGGCGCTCACCGCCTGGGACGTGTTCCTGGACCCGCAGATGGTGGCTGCCGGTCACTGGGCGTGGTTCGACAGCACGCCGGGTCTGCCGCTGATTCCAGGCATTCCACTGACGAATTACGCGGGCTGGCTGTTGGTGTCGGCGGTGATCATGGCGATTCTCAACCGAGCGCTGCCGCGCGAGACGGGGCCGTCGGCGCCGGCGGCGGCGCTGTATCTGTGGGTGTATTTCTCTTCGGTCATGGGTCACGCGGTGTTCTTCGGTCTGCCGGGTTCGGCGGTCACCGGCGCGGTGATCATGGGCGCGGTGGCGGTGCCGTTCGCAATCGCGCTCGTGCGCCGCCGACGCCGCGACGTCGGGGCGGTGCCGGCGTGAGCGACGCGCTGACGAGCCGGGCCGCGCCGTTGCGGATGCGCCCGCGCCGTCTCGTCGTCGCGGACCCGCTGCTTCCGCGTGACGTCGGCGCAGGAGCCGAGGCGATTGTCGTCGGTGGCGGAATCGCCGGGATCTCCGCCGCGGTCGTGCTGGCCGAAAGAGGAGTCACCGTCACCGTTTTGGAGTCGTCCGATCACCTCGGCGGACGGCTGGGAGCTTGGCCTGAACGCCTACCCGACGGCACCGAGCAGTACGTCGAGCACGGGTTTCACGCGTTCTTCCGGCACTACTACACGTGGCGGTCGATCTTGCGCCGCGTCGATCCCGAGCTGTCGTTCCTCCGACCGGTGCCGAGTTACCCCGTCATCTCGGCGACGTTTCCCGCAGAAGATCTGTCCGGGCTGCCTGCCGCGCCGCCGCTGAACCTGATCGCACTCGCGCTGCGCTCGAAGAGCCTGTCCCGCAGGGATTTCACGAATGCAGATCCCGATGCGGGGCGGGCGCTGCTCGCCTACGACCGCGCCACCACGACTGCCGAACTCGACGGCATCGACGCCGCGACGTTCCTGGACCGGCTCGGAATGAGCGAGCGCACCCGCGCCATGCTCTTCGAGGCCTTCGCCCGGTCCTTCTTCTGTAACCAGGGCGAGCTGTCGGCGGCCGAACTGGTGGCGATGTTCCACTACTACTTCCTCGGCAACCCGGAGGGCATCGGCTTCGACGTGCCCCGCACCGATCACGCGACGGCGATCTGGAACCCGCTGCGAGAGCACCTGCTTCGGAACCACGCCGACATCCGGACCGGAACCCGGGTCACGACGATCGAGCCGAACGGTCAAGCCTGGCTCGTGCGCACCGACGCCGGCGACCTCGTCAGTCGCCACGTCGTCCTGGCCGTCGACCCAGGGGCACTGCGCGCGCTCCTCGCGGCCTCCCCCACGACTGCCGACGCTGCGCCGCTGTTGGCTCAGCGCTGCGAGAGTCTCTCCGTTGCGCCACCGTTCGCCGTGAGCAGGCTCTGGTTCGACCGCGACGTGCTGCCCGAGCGGGCTCCGTTCAGCGCGGTCACCGGGCAACCGAATCTCGACTCGGTCGCCGTGTATTCGCGTCTCGAGCAACCCAGTGCGCAGTGGGCCACCGCGACCGGTGGGGCGATCGTCGAATTGCACTCGTACTCATGCGGACTCGACACCGCCGATGCGGCCGCGAAGGCCATGCGCGAGGAGCTTGCCACGCTGTGGCCCGAGACAGCCGACGCCGTGGTGCTGCACCGCCACGACCGGCTGGAGGCCACCGCGCCCGCATTCCCGCCCAGATCTGCGGGCACCCGGCCCGGTGTGCGCAGCGACGCCCGCGGACTGCGCGTCGCAGGCGACTTCGTCGAACTGCCCTACCTTGCGGGACTGATGGAACGGTCGTCGATGTCGGGTGTGCTCGCGGCCAACGACGTGCTCGCCGAACTCGGCGCGGCGGCCGAACCGATCACCGGTGTCCCCCAGCGCGGCCTGCTTGCCGGGGTGCCGCGTGTCGGCGGCCGAAAGACGAAGTCTCAGTCCTGAATGCGCGAGAACGGGCGCGCTTCTTCGAGTTCGTAGGCCAACTGCAGCAGCCGGGCCTCGTGCCCCAGCGGGGCATGGAACATCATGCCGACGGGCAGGCCTGATGCCGATTGCGCCAGTGGCAGGGAGATCGCCGGCTCACCTGTCGCGTTTTGCAACGGAGTGAACGCCACCCAGTCGACGAGCCGGTCGATGATCTGCTGATAGTCGGCGGTCGGATCGAAATGACCGATCGGCGGTGTCACGTCAGCGAGCGTCGGCATCAGCACCACGTCATATGTGCTTGTGAGCCGTGACGTGATCCGGCGGATCCGAGCGAGCCGCGCGATGGCCAGTGGAACCCGGTGCAGGTTGCGCGCGGCTTCGCGCTCCAAGCCGACGGTCAGGCTGTCGAGCTTGGCGCGGTCGAAGCTCGACCCGAATGACCTGCGGCCGCCCCGCACGATCGCGAACGCCAGAAACGACCAGTACAGCAGGAAGTCGTCCATGAAACGTGCGGGCACCGGGTTGTCGATCTGCGTCACCCGGTGGCCCAGTTCCTCCAGCAGCGCAGCAGTTTTCAACGTCAGCTCGCGGACTTCGGGACTGGCCTCACGCGAGATCGATTGCGTGCACACGGCCATGTTCAGTCGCCGCTGGCCCGGATGGGTGACGTCGCCGATCGCGGGCAGCTTCGGATGGCGGTACACCCGCTCCATCTCGCGGTAGAACGCGGCGGTGTCGCGCACCGACCGCGTGACGACACCGTTGGCGACGATGAGCAACGGCATGCGTCGCACGTCCTTGTCGACCGGCAATCGACCGCGCGTCGGCTTGAGACCGACCAATCCGTTGCAGGAGGCGGGAATTCGGATCGAACCGCCGCCGTCGTTGGCGTGGGCGATCGGCACCACACCCGCGGCGACGAAGGCTCCGGCGCCCGAAGAGGAGGCGCCCGCGGTGTGGTCGGGGTTCCACGGGTTACGCACCGGCCCGATGCGCGGGTGCTCTGCCGACGCGCTGAACCCGAACTCGGACATCCTGGTCTTGCCGAGCGGCAGCAGGCCCGTTGCGAGGTACGTCCGCGCGAAGTCACCGTCGGACAGCGCCGGCCGCGGATCCCACGCGTCGGTGCCCTGCATCGTCGGCATGTCACCGACCGCGACGTTGTCCTTGACGAACGTCGGTACGCCGTCGAAGTAGCCGCCGTACCCCCGCGATGAGTTGGCCCGGGCGCGGGCCCGCTCGAATGCGTTGTACGCCAACCCGTTCAGCGCAGGGTTGACGCCTTCGGTCCGCGCGATCGCGGCGTCTACGAGTTCAGACCGCGATACCGCGCCCGCCCTCATGGCCTCGACAAGTCCGACCGCGTCGAGGTCACCGAGGGCGTCATTGCCGAAGGCGTGCGTCCGCTTCATGCCCAGACGGTACCAACTCGTACCGCCCGGGCACCGGCTGGCTAGGCCTGGCCGACCTCGAAGCGGACGAACCGGGTGACGGTCACGCCTGCCTCGTCGAGCAGCGCCTTGACCGTCTTCTTGTTGTCCGACACCGACGGCTGATCGAGCAGCACGACGTCCTTGTAGAACCCGTTGACGCGACCCTCGACGATCTTCGGCAGGGCCTGCTCGGGCTTGCCTTCGTTGCGGGCCGTTTCCTCGGCGATGTGGCGCTCGTTGGCGACGACGTCGGCGGGTACGTCGTCGCGCGTCAGGTACCTGGCCTTCAGCGCGGCGATCTGCAGGGCGACGGCGTGCGCCGCTTCCTTCGATTCGCCCTGGTACTCGACCAGCACGCCCACGGCGGGAGGCAGGTCGGCGGCGCGCTTGTGCAGGTATGTCTCGACGGTGCCGTCGAAGTAGGTCGCGCGCCGCAGTTCGAGCTTCTCGCCGATCTTGGCCGACAGGTCCGCGATGACCTGCTCGACGGTGGTGTCGCCGACCTTGGCTGCCTTGAGCGCGTCGACATCGCCGGCCTTCGACTCGGCCGCGGCCGCGACGATCTGCTCGGCGACCGCCTGGAACTCGGCGTTCTTCGCGACGAAGTCCGTCTCGGAGTTCAGCTCGATCAGCGCGCCGTCCTTGGCGGCGACCAGGCCCTCGGCGGTGGCCCGCTCGGCACGCTTGCCGACGTCCTTGGCGCCCTTGATGCGCAGCAACTCGACGGCCTTGTCGAAATCGCCCTCGGCCTCGACCAGTGCGTTCTTGCTGGCGAGCATGCCGGCGCCGGTCAGGTCACGAAGTCGCTTGACGTCGGCAGCGGTGTAGTTAGCCATTTCAGCCTTCCGTGCTCTTGGGTTCGGTTTGGATGTCGGCCTCGGGGGTGCCGGGCTCTGCACCCGCGGCGGTCGGGGAAGCGGTCGCCGACGCGGTCGCCGACGCCAGCAGCTCCTGCTCCCACTCGGCCAGCGGCTCGGCACCCTCGGCGGCGGGCTTGTCGCCGTCGCGGCCCACGCCGGCACGAGCCTGCAGACCCTCGGCGACCGCAGCGGCGACGACCTTGGTCAGAAGGGCGGCCGAGCGGATCGCGTCATCGTTGCCCGGAATCGGGTAGTCGACGAGGTCGGGGTCGCAGTTGGTGTCGAGGATCGCGATGATCGGGATGTTCAGCTTGCGCGCTTCGGCAACCGCGAGGTGCTCCTTGTTGGTGTCGACGACCCAGATCGCCGACGGCACCTTCTGCATGTCGCGGATACCACCGAGGCTGCGCTCGAGCTTGTTCTTCTCGCGGGTCAGCATCAGGATTTCCTTCTTGGTGCGACCCTCGAAGCCACCGGTCTGCTCCATGGTCTCGAGTTCCTTGAGACGCTGCAAACGCTTGTGCACGGTGGAGAAGTTGGTGAGCATGCCGCCCAACCAGCGCTGATTCACATACGGCATGCCGACGCGGGTGGCCTCCTCGGCGATCGACTCCTGCGCCTGCTTCTTGGTGCCGACGAACATGATGGAGCCACCGTGGGCGACGGTCTCCTTGACGAACTCGTACGCCTTGTCGATGTAGGTGAGCGTCTGCTGCAGATCGATGATGTAGATGCCGTTGCGGTCGGTGAAGATGAACCGCTTCATCTTGGGATTCCAGCGACGGGTCTGATGCCCGAAGTGGGTGCCGCTGTCCAGCAGCTGTTTCATGGTCACTACGGCCATGGTGATGCCTCACTTATATGTCGGTTGTCGCTCGGCATCGGGTGATGCCGGGCCCTGGTGACCGCGCGGATGCCAGACCCGTGTGCGAACGGGACCGACGGCATCCGAATACGACCTAGTGGAACGGGTCGAGGTGCAGACACGCGAAGTCAGCCCGCAGGTGCGAGCTGCGGTTAGCAGTTTACACGCTGGACAGGGGTGCTTTTTCCACACTGACCTGCTGGTCCACAGAATCGACGACGGACCTGGCGCCGGCCGCCCGTGACGCGGTGAGCTGGGCGGATGCGACGGTTCGCGCTCGTTCTCGCCGCCATCATGTGGACGGCGCCGCCGGCGACCGCCGTCGAGGGGCGGCTGGACTGGCCGCTGCTCCCGCATCCGAGCGTCGTGCGGACCTTCGACGCACCCTCGCCGAACTGGAACCGGGGTCATCGCGGCGTCGACCTCGCCGGAACACCAGGGCAGCCGGTGCAGGCCGCTGCGGCGGGAACGGTGGTGTTCGCCGGCGAACTCGCCGGACGGCCGCTGGTGTCGATCGCTCATCCGGGTGGGCTGCGGACCAGTTACGAGCCGGTGCGGCCGTCGGTGCGGGCCGGCCAGCGTGTCGAGGGCGGCGCCCGGATCGGCCGGCTCGAGGCCGGGCATGCCGGCTGCCCCAGCGCCGCGTGTCTGCACTGGGGCGCGATGTGGGGCCCGTCGTCGCGGGCTGACTATGTCGACCCGCTGGGCCTGCTCGCCGGCACACCGCTCCGCCTCAAACCCGACCAGTGAGGCTGCGCACGAGACGTCGTTCGTTCTCAGCGAAACGCGCATCCTCGAAACACACCGAGCGGGCGCCTAGCGTCGAGCCATGACCGTCGCCGCCGACGCGCACCGCGCCCGCCCGTTCCGTTTCGGACTGCACACCGCGCTCCCCCGCGGCACCGACTTCGGCGACTTCGCGGTTTCGGTGCAAGACACCGGATTCGACGTGCTGACGATTCCGGACCATCTCGTGGGATCTCTGGCGCCGTTCGCGGGAGCGGCCGGCGCGGCCGCGGCCACGTCACGCCTGCACACCGGGACTCTGGTGCTGAACAACGACCTGCGTCATCCCATCGAGGTTGCGCGCGAAACAGCTACCGTCGCAGCCCTTTCCGGCGGTCGTTTCGAACTCGGACTCGGCGCGGGCCACATGAAGTCCGAGTACGACGCCGCGGGCCTCGCATTCGACTCCGGCGCGACGCGGGTGGACCGGCTCATCGAGTCGGTCGACGTGATCCGGCCGTTGCTGGCCGGTGAGCCCGTCGACGTCGACGGTGCGCACTACCGCGTCCATGCCGAGGCAGGCGCGCTGGTGGCCGCGCCGGAAGTGCACGTCCCGTTACTCATCGGCGGCAACGGCACCCGGGTCCTGCAGCTGGCGGGTCGAGTCGCCGACATCGCGGGGCTGGCGGGTTTCAGCCACAACCGCGACGCGACGAAGGTGTCGTTGACGCATTTCGACGAGGCAGGTCTGGCCGATCGGATCGCCGTCGTGCGCGAGGCCGCCGGTGACCGGTTCGACGCGATAGAACTCAACGCGCTCATCCAGTTCGTCGTGCCCACCGACGACCGCCAGGCATCGGCCGCCGAACTGGCCGCCGCGTTCGGCGGGGTGTCGGCCGACTTCGTGCTCGACTCGCCGTTCGTGCTGCTCGGCACCCACGAACAGATGGCGGAACAACTTCTGGACCGCCGACAGCGGTTCGGGGTGAGCTATTGGACCGTGTTCGACGAGTGGGTGGGTCGAGCATCGGCGATGCCTGACCTCGCGAAAGTCATTGCGCTGCTGCGATAACCGAGTCGAACACTAGCGCCCTCACCGGCGCTCCGTCGGCGTCGATCGGCAGCGGGAAGAAGCCCATCCGCACGTGGGCGGGTAAACCGTCGAGATTGCAGAGGTTCTCGACGATCAACGCGTCGCCGCCCAGCACGACCTGATGCACCGGAATCCGGAATCGACGTCGCCGGTGAGGTCCGGGCTCAGTGTGTCGACTGCGAGCACGTGCATCCCGCGGCGCATCAGATCGACCGCGGCATCGGCCGACAGCGCGGGATGGTCCAGCGCGGCGGCGCCGCGAGAGATGGAAGATGGACGACGAGCGCGTCGGCGATCAACTCCAACAGGCTGATTCGGCCCGTCGTGCGTCCACCGGCGATGTTGTGCGACGGCGCGTCGAGATGTGTACCGGTGTGGGACCCGAAATGCAGCGCGACCACGTCGACGCCGTCGCGCGCCAGCAGCAGGGCGGGCTCGATGCTGACGGCGGGATCGCCCGGATACACCTGCATGCCCGAGGCGATCGGATGGCTCAGCTCACGCATCGCCGGTGTCCGCGAGATGCACGCTCGGTTCGCCCGGGAATTCCATTTCGGCGCGAATCAGGCGCGCGGATGGGCTTGGTCGTGGACGGCGCGCAGGCGCGCGACCGTCACATGCGTGTACAGCTGGGTGGTGGCCAGCGTCGAATGGCCGAGGATTTCCTGCACGATCCGCAGATCGGCGCCGCCTTCGAGCAGATGCGTGGCGGCGCTGTGCCGCAGCCCGTGCGGGCCGATGTCGGGAGCACCGTCGACGGCGGCCACTGTCTGGTGCACGACCGTGCGGGCCTGCCGCGGGTCGAGTCGCTTGCCACGGGCGCCCAGCAGCAGCGCAGGCCCGGACTCGTCGGTGGCCAGCGCGGGCCGCCCGTCGGCAAGCCACGCCGTCAGCGCCGCCTGCGCCGGCTCGCCGAACGGCACGGTGCGCTGCTTGTTGCCCTTACCCAGCACGCGCAGCAGCCGTCGCGGTGTGTCGACGTCGTCGATGTCGAGTCCACACAGTTCGCTGACGCGAATACCGGTGGCGTACAACAACTCCACGATCAGCTGGTCGCGCAGTGCCAGCGGGTCTCGTTGCTGTGCACCGGATTTCGCGGCGGCCATCGCGTCGAGCGCCTGATCCTGGCGCAACACCGCCGGCAGCGTGCGCCGCGCCTTGGGCACCTGCAGCCGGGTCGCCGGGTCGCTGGAGATCAGCCCGCGTCGCGCCGCCCACGCGGTGAAGGTCTTGACCGCCGAGGTGCGGCGGGCCAGCGTCGTGCGGGCCGCACCGGCGGAGGCTTGCGCCGCGAGCCACGCACGCAGCACCGGCAGGCTCAGCCCGGCCGGTCCGGCATCGGGTGAGCGTTCGGCGAGGAAGGCGAACAGCGACCGCAGATCGCCGCGATAGGCGCGGCGGGTGTGCTCGGAGCGCCCTCGCTCCAGGGCGAGGTACTCGTCGAAGTCGTCGAGCAGAGCCTCCATGGTCTTACCGTCGCATCCGGCGGAGGCAAGACTCAGGTGACGCGCCGCAGCGCCTCCGGTGTCAGGTCTTTCAGCGCCGGATAGCCGTCGACGGCCATGATGAGATCCGTCTCGGCGAGCAGCGAGCGCAGCACGTGCACGACGCCGTCCTCACCGCCGATCGCCAGCCCGTACGCATAGGGTCTGCCGACGCCGACCGCCGTCGCGCCCAACGCCAGTGCTTTGACGATGTCGGCGCCGCTGCGGATGCCGGAGTCGAACAGCACCGGCAGCCCGTCGGCGGCTTCGACGACCCCTGGCAGACAGTCGATCGCTGGTACCCCGCCGTTGGCCTGCCTGCCGCCGTGGTTCGAGCAGTAGATGCCGTCCACGCCGCCGTCACGGGCACGCCGCGCGTCGTCGGGGTGGCAGATGCCCTTGACGATCAAGGGCAGGTCGGTCAGCGACCTCAGCCAGGGCAGGTCATCCCATGTCAGCGGGTTTCCGAAGATCTGCACCCACTGCAGCACCGTCCCTTGGGGGTTCTCTTCGGGCGGTTGCGGCAGGCTCGCGCGAAACACCGGATCGCTGGTGTAGTTCGCCAGGCAGCGACCCCGCAGTTGCGGAAAGTTCGACGTCGCCAAGTCGCGCGGGCGCCAGCCCGGCACCCAGGTGTCGAGGGTGACGATGATGCCCTTGTATCCGGCCGTTTCGGCGCGGTGCACCAGGCTGGCGGCGAGCTCGCGATCGGTCGGTGTGTACAGCTGGAAAAAGCCTGGCGTATCGCCGAATTGCGCGGCGATGTCTTCCAGCGGGTCCTCGGTGAGCGTCGAGATGGCCATCGGTACCCCGGTGCGGGCCGCGGCCCGGGCGGTCGCCAGGTCGCCGTGGCCGTTCTGTGCGCACAGCCCGATGACCCCAATCGGCGCCATGAACACCGGCGACGGCAACGTCAGGCCGAACACATTGACCGACAGGTCCCGTTCCCGGTGTGCGTTGAACATTCGCGGGATCAGTCCCCACTGGTCGAAGGCCGTGCGGTTGACCCGCTGCGTGCGTTCGTCACCCGCGCCGCCCGCCACGTAGGACCAGATCGACGCCGGCATCGCGGCTTCGGCCTTGGCCTCCCAGTCCGCGTATGCCATCGGCAGCGACGGGACGATGCCGGACAGTCCTTGCAGGTAGATCTCGAGCTGGTAGTCGCCGTAGGCCATGCGGCTAGCGTGCCAGCCGCGCGATCAGGAGTTGACTTCGGCTTGGGCGAGTTCGCGTTTCCACTGCCGGAACGTCTCCTCGGTGCGGCCGCGGCGCCAGTACCCGGATATCGATGACGCCCACTTCGCATCGACGCCGCGTTCCTTGCGGATGTAGGGACGCAGGTTGTGCATGACCGTCTGCGCCTCACCGTGGATGAAGACCTGAACCTGTCCGGGCATCCAGGCCGCCTCCTTGACCGCCTGGATCAGCGGGGCGTGGTCGCCGGCGCGTTCCTCGGCCACCAGGTCGGCGCGACCGCCACGGTGGATCCACCGGATGTCGACTCCGTGCGGAGCGGTCAGGGCGATCTCGTCGTCTGGGCCCGCCACCTCGATCAACACCTGGCCGACCGCGTCGTCGGGCATCGCTTCGAGCGCGGCGCTGATCGCGGGTACTGCGGCTTCGTCGCCGGCGAGCAGATGCCAGTCGGCCGCCGGGTCGGGCGCATACGCACCGCTCGGCCCCATCAGGTAGGCCGGCTGGCCGGGTGTGGCCGACGCGGCCCACGGGCCGGCAACGCCGTGGTCGCCGTGCACGACGAAGTCGATGGCGATCTCGCGGCGCTCGGCGTCGACGCGTCGCACGGTGTAGGTGCGCACGGTCGGCCGCTGCTCGACGGGCAGCTCGTTGAAGCTGTCGAGGGTGAGCGGCGTCGGCAGCGCAGCGACGTCAGCGACACTCAAGCCGTCCGGCACGAAGGCGATCTTGACGTAAGCGTCGGTGAAGTCGTTCGGGGTGAACGTCTCAAACCCGCCGCCGCCCAGCACCACGCGCTTGAGGTGCGGCGTCAACTGCTCGGTCCGCACCACTTCGAAGGTGTGTATCGGACGTCCTGCCACTTCGCCTCCCGCATCGTTAGCCAACCTCACAAACTATACGAGCGCGAAACGATCCGGTGGGGTCTACCGAGCCAGCACCGAGGCCACCACCTTGGGCTGCCAGTCGGTGGTGACGATCCCGAAGTTGTCTTCGCGGTTGGTCTGGTTGGCGCTGTTGGAGTCGCGAATGCTGAAAATGAACGCCGGGCCGCTGTACGGCGTCTGGGCGGCTTTGCGCAGGCCGTCGACGATCTGCCGGGCCTGCTCCTGTTGGCTGACGCCTTCAGCCGTCGGAGCGCTGGTCGGCGCGCCCATCTCGGTCATCCAGATCTTCTTGGCGCCATCGCCGTTGGCGACCATGATCTGGTGCACGCGTTCGACGTCGGACCAGCCGTTGAGGGTGTCGGCGGCCAATCCGTGCGGAAAGACGTAGGGGTGCATGGCCATCGCGTCGAAGTGCCCCCCGGCGCCCATCGCGTACATGTCGGTGACGAAGGTCGGCGGTGCGTCGGGCGCGAACGCCGGGCTCAGTCCCCCGGCGATGACGTTGCTGTTCGGTTGTACGGCCTTGATCGCCGGATAGGCGGCTTTCAACAGTTCGGTGTAGCCGACGGCGCGGTTGTCCTGATACCCCCAGAACAGCGGGAGGTTTGGTTCGTTCCAGATCTCCCAGTCCGACACCCGGTCGCCGTAGCGCTGCGCCACGGTGGATACGAAGCTCGCGTACAGGTTCGGATCAACGGGCGGCCCGGTGAAGTACACCCCTGGCGCGCGTGCCCAGTCTGGGCTGTAGCCGATCAGGCCGAGCACCTTGATTCCCCGGGCTCGGGCACCGTTGATCCAGTGGTCGACGTAGCCCCAGTTGTACGCGCCGGGCATCGGTTCCACGCGGCTCCAGTCGATGAACACCCGCAGCCACGTCGCACCGGTGCGTGCCGCGGCGTCAAGCTCACCCTCAGCCTCCATGTCGCTCATCCAGGTCATGGGAGCGCCGACGCTGAAGCCGTACCCGTCGGCGGGCACGACGAGCGCCTCGGCTCTGGCCGTGCGGCCGTCGACGACCGACAGCGCGGCAATGAGCAGAACCACGCTCGTTATCCGGCTGACGAGCCTGTCCAGCCGTAATCGCATGGCGTCAACCTACCGGAGCGCAAGCTTCCAGCGCCCGTCCCGGCAAACCACCAGTCCGAGCACCTCCAAGACGGCGAGCGGCCCGAGCACCTGTGTTGGCGGCAGACCGGACGCCACCGCGAGCTGATCGGCAGTGCGCCCACCCCGGGCCGGCAGTGCCTCGTAGACCCGCTTCTCGGAATCCTCGAGGCCGTCCAGTGGCGAGACGGGGCGCGACTCCTCGGGCGCGAGTTCGCCTACGCGCCCGATCAACTCGATGACCTCACTGGCGCGGGTGACGACATGAGCGTGGTCTTTGAGCAGGGCGTGACAGCCGACGGACGCGGACGAGGTGATCGGGCCGGGCACCGCGCAGACCGCTCGACCCAGGGCTCGCGCCCACGCCGCGGTGTTGGCAGCTCCGCTGCGTGCCCCCGCCTCGACCACCACCGTCGCCCCCGACAATGCGGCCACCAGCCGGTTTCGCGTCAGGAACCGGTAGCGGGCGGGTCGCACGCCGGGTGGATACTCGCTGACCACCAGCCCCTCGTCGGCGATCCGGCGCAGCAACGTGGCGTGTCCCGAGGGATAGGGCACGTCGACACCCCCGGCCAGCGCCGCGACGGTCAGTCCCTCGGTCGCCAGAGCGCTGCGGTGCGCGGCGCCGTCGATGCCGAACGCCCCGCCCGACACGACCGCGGCGTCCCGACCGACAAGACCCGCGGCGAAGTCGGCCGCGACATGTTCCCCGTACGCGGTGGCCGCGCGTGTGCCGACGACGGCGGCCGCCCGCGCGGCCACATCGTCGAGTCGCGCGGGGCCGACGGCCCACAACACCAACGGCTCGTGTGACTGCGGCCTACCCGTCACCCCGGCGAACGCGGCAAACGCCAGGGCCGGCCATTCCTCGTCGCCCGCCGTGACCAGTCGGCCACCGAGCCTTTTCAGTATCGCCAGATCTTGCTCCGCACAATCGATATGACGCCGCGCCTCGACGTGGCTTCGGAGTGACTGCGGCACCGCACCTCCGCGTACCCGCGCAGCGGCCTCGACCGGCCCGACACAGCCCACCAGCGCTGCCAGGTGCGGGCACGGTGGCTCCGCGACTCGTGACAGGTACGCCCACGCGCGGGCCTCGTCGTCGTTCATCGCGTTCCCCCGTTCGGTCGGAAACTGAGCGCCGTCGCCATGTCCTCACGCACCGGGGATGTCCGGCCGGCCAAATCGGCCAACGTCCACGCGACGCGCATGGTGCGGTCGAATCCGCGAATGCTGACCACATTGCGGTCGAGTGCAGAATGCAACGGCGCCATGACTGTGGGCGGGAGCCGAAAGTGCTTGCGCATCAGCGCGCCACTGACTTCCGCGTTGGTTCGGATGCCATGTGGCTTCCACCGTGCCGCGGCCGCCTCGCGCGCGGCGGCGACCCGCTCTCGGACGGCGGCGGTGGATTCGCCCTCCTGCGCAATGATGGCCCCGGCCCGCTCCCGGTGCATCTCGATGTGCAGGTCCACCCGGTCGATCAGCGGGCCGGACAGCTTGCCCAGATACCGTCGTTTGATACTGCTTGGGCAGGTGCAATCCCGCGGATCGGCAGGTGCGCACGGGCACGGGTTGGCCGCGAGCACAAGCTGGAACCGCGCCGGGTAGCGCGCGACACCGTCGCGACGCGCCAGCCGGATTTCACCCTCTTCCAACGGAGTTCGCAGCGCCTCCAACACGCTGACGCCGATCTCGGCGCACTCGTCCAAGAACAGCACGCCGCGATGTGCACAGCTGACCGCGCCGGGCCGGGCCAGCCCGGAGCCGCCGCCGACCATCGCCGCCACGCTGGAGGTGTGGTGCGGGGACACCAATGGCGGTCGGGTGATCAGCGGCGTGCTGCCCGACAGCAGTCCTGCGACCGAGTGGATTGCCGTCACCTCCAACGCCTCGCTCTCCGACAGCGGCGGCAGGAGTCCCGGAAGCCTCTGTGCGAGCATGGTTTTACCGACCCCCGGCGGACCCGTCAGCATCAGGTGATGCGCGCCGGCCGCGGCGACCTCCACCGCGTAGCGAGCCTGCGTCTGGCCGACCACATCGGCGAGGTCGGCTGTCGACTCCTCGGACGACGGCGCAGCGCAGATCCTGTCCTCGAGGTGGCCCCGGCCGGCGATCCACGACTGCAGCTGGGCGAGCGTGCGCACACCCCATACATCGATACCGTCGACCAGGCATGCCTCGGCGAGGTTGCCGACAGGCACCACCACCGTCCGCCACCCCTTGCGCTTGGCGGCCACCACTGCGGGCAGCACACCTTTGACCGGCCGCACGCGCCCGTCGAGCGCCAGTTCGCCGAGCAACACCGTGTTCTCAAGCCGTGGCCAGCGCTGCTTCTTGTGCGCCGACAGCACTGCCAGAGCGAGGGCCAGGTCGTAGACCGACCCCATCTTCGGTAGCGTCGCCGGGGACAGCGCCAGCGTCAGCCTCGCCATCGGCCAGGTGTTGCCGCAGTTGGTGATTGCCGCGCGCACCCGGTCCCGCGATTCCTGCAGCGCGGCATCGGGCAGCCCGACCAGGTGAACACCGGGCAGGCCGGACGTGATGTCGGCCTCGATCTCGACGATCTGCCCGTCGAGCCCCCGCACGGCGACCGAGAACGCCTGACCCAGCGTCATCACCCCACCCCCACCAGGTGGCTGATCTCCGGAGTCGCCTGCCGTCCGATCCGAACCCCGATCACATCGATGCGCACCGATGCCCAGTTGCCCTCCTGACTTGCCAGCCACATCCCCGCCAGCCGTCGTAGCCGTCGCACCTTCTGCTCCGTCACCGCCTGCGCCACGCCACCGAACCGGTCGCTGGTGCGGGTTTTCACCTCCACGAACACCGCGGCGCCCGCGTCGGCCGCGATCACATCGAGTTCGCCGTACCGGCACCGCCAATTGCGCTCCACGACCCGCAACCCCAGTGACTGCAGATGTTCGACCGCAAGCTGTTCACCCAGCGCGCCGATCTCGGCACGCGTCAACGAAGTCATGTGCCCACGGTGCGCATCGGCGCCGACAGGTCCGTGCCCCCGGCCAGCGGTCCTCCCCAACCGCAGATTGGTCCACAGCCACCAAGATCGCGGTTTCGGCGCCGTCAAATTCGGGGTACAGGGCGGCATGACCGACAAGTCGTTTCACGGCGTCGCCGACCGCGCGACCGACAGCGATGCTTTCGAGTACACGGCGCGCGCCGGCTTTGCCGTCAGCGGCGTGCTGCATCTGATCGTCGCCTACATCATCGGCCGTCTGGCCTTCGGCACCGGCGGCAACGCCGACCAGTCAGGGGCACTGTCGACGCTGGCGAAGCAGACCGGCGGCACCCTGATCTTGTGGGCCGTCGCGGTCGGCCTCATCGCGTTGGGTCTGTGGCGCATCGCCGAATCCATCGTCGGCTCAAAGCCAGGGGAAGGGTCCGGCTCGCAGCAGGACGACACCCCGGCGTGGAAGCGCGCCAAGTCCCTGGGCTTGGCGGCGGTCAACTTCGCGATCGCGTTCTCGGCCATCCGCTTCGCCACCGGCAGCGGCCAGCAGAGCAGCCAGCAGAACGCGGGGATGAGCGGCCAGTTGATGCAATCCGGCTGGGGCAAGGCGCTTCTCGTCGCGGTCGGCCTCGGGCTCATCGGAGTCGGCGGCTACCACGTCTACAAGGGCGCGACTAAGAAGTTCTTCAAGGACCTGCGCGTCGCGGGCGGCACCGGCGTCACCGCGGTCGGCATTGCCGGCTACGTCGCGAAGGGCCTGGTGCTCGCCGGCGCGGGTGTGCTGGTGATCGTCGCGACACTGCAGGCCGACCCGTCCAAGGCCACCGGGCTCGACGCGGCGGTCAAGACGCTGGGCCAGGCGCCGTTCGGCAAGATCCTGCTCATCCTGGCCGCGCTCGGCATCGCCGCGTTCGGCGCCTACAGCTTCGTGCGCAGCCGGCACGGCCGCATGTAACAGCGCTACCCGACCCCGCCGGACGACAGGGCCTGGTACAGCGCGGCGATCTGCATCGGCTGAATCGCCGTATTGCAGTTGCGCTGCAGGTCGACCAGCGGCGCCGCGATACCGCGCAGTTCCTGGTACTCCTGCGGACGGGCGACGAAGTAGTCGCGAACCGACTGTTCGGCGCCGGCCCCCTGCATACCCGCCTTGGTCAGCACATCGTTGGCCCCCGGGTGCGCGTCGAGCCACGCACCGGCGGAGGCGAGCACGCCGCTGGCGGTGTGCGAGAACGCGCTCGCAGTGCACCCGGGTTGTGCGCCTGCCGACGGCAGCGCAATCGTGGTGGCGGCGACGCCGCCCACTGCGCACGTGGCAAACGCACCCAACAGTCCCCGACGGATAGCGGTAGTTGATTTCTTCATTGTTCTGTCCTCAGATGTGGGGCCAATGATCAGTTATCCCCGGACCTGACGCAGACGTACCCACAGCGCTTCAAGACCAATCGCCGTCAGCTAACCAATTCGACGGACGTGACCAGCGGTCGGTCTCGACGAGCACTACCAGGTGTCGTCGACGTGGTTGCCGGCCCGGCGCAGGTGGCCCGCAGAGCAACCGAAACTGAGGCTCGGCGCACACCGTAAGCCTATGGTCAGCAAGGGAAGGGTATGTTCCATTAGGTAATGCTCAGCTAAAAGCGCCGTGGCTGGCGCGGGAGGGACCGCCAGGATGCGACCACGTTGGAGTCGAATCGCCAGCCCGATCGCCGCAGCGCTTTCGGCCCTCGCCCTGCTCGCCGGCCTGACCGCCTGCTCGAGTTCCGACGAGGGCGACGAGCTACTGATCTACAACGCCCAGCACGAGTCGCTGACCAAGGAGTGGATCGACGCGTTCACCAAGGAGACCGGCATCAAGGTCACCTACCGCCAGGGCGGGGACACCGAGTTGGGTAACCAGCTGGTTGCCGAGGGCGACGCCTCACCCGCTGATGTGTTCCTCACCGAGAACTCACCGGCCATGGCCGCAGTCGAAAGAGCCGGACTATTCGCTGATTTGGGACCCGATACAGTGAAACAGGTTCCCGCGCAATGCCGTCCGGCCACGGGGAAGTGGACCGGCGTCGCCGCCCGCAGCACGGTGTTCGTTTACAACAAGGGCCGGCTGCAGCCCGACCAGCTGCCCAAGTCGCTGCTCGATCTGCAGCAGCCCACATGGAGGGGCCGCTGGGGCGCCCCGCCGACCAAGGCCGATTTCCAGGCGATCGTCAGCGCGCTGCTGCAACTCAAGGGCGAGCCAGCGACTCAGCAATGGCTGACCGGGATGAAGGCCAACGCCAAGATCTACAGCGACAACATCGCCACCCTCAAGGCGGTCAACGCCGGTGAGGTCGACGGCGGGGTCATCTATCACTACTACTGGTTCCGCGACCAGTCCAAAACCAAAGAGATGAGCGCCAATACGGCCCTGCACTACTTCAAAAACGAAGATCCCGGCGCATTCGTGAGCCTGTCCGGCGGCGGCGTGCTGGCGTCCAGCGACAAACAGGACCAGGCACAGCAGTTCATCCGGTTCATCACCGGAAAGGCCGGCCAGGAGGTGCTGGAGAAGGGCACCTCGTTCGAATACACGGTGGCCAGCGCTGTGCCTTCCAATCCCGCACTGCCGCCGCTGGATACGCTGCAGGCGCCCGCGGTCGACCCGTCGACGCTCGATGCGCAGAAGGTGTCGGACCTGATGACGAAGGACGGCTTGTTATAGGTGGTCGCTCCCCCGCGCCCGACGACGCCGGCCATACGGTCCGAGAAAGCGGCCAGGCCCGGCCCGTTGGTCGGTGCCACCGTCACTGTGCTGGTCGCCGCCACCCTGATCCCGCTCGGATATGTCGGTTGGGCCACGGCGTCGGTCGGTTGGACCCGCGCCTACGAACTGGTGGTGCGGCCACGCGTCGCCGAATTGCTGTTCAACACCGTCGCTCTCGTCGCGATCACGCTGCCCCTGTGCGTCGTGATCGGCGTCGGGGTGGCCTGGGTGGTGGAGCGGACCGACCTCGCGGGCCGCGCGGTGTGGCGTCCGCTGTTCGTTGCCCCGCTTGCCATTCCGGCCTTCGTCAACAGCTACGCATGGGTCGGTGCAGTGCCGTCGCTGAACGGGCTGTGGGCCGGGGTGTTGATCACGACGTTGTCGTACTTCCCGTTCATGTACCTGCCCGTCGCCGCCACGCTGCGCCGACTCGATCCGGCCGTCGAGGAGTCCGCCCGTACGCTGGGCTCCCACTCGGTGGGCGTGTTCTTCCGCGTCGTACTTCCGCAACTGCGATTGGCGATCCTGGGCGGCGGACTGCTGGTCGGAGTGCATCTGCTCGCCGAGTTCGGCGCCTTCGCGATGGTGCGGTTCGACACCTTCACCGTCGCGATCTTCCAGCAGTTCCAAACGACCTTCGACGGCGCCGCGGGCAGCATGCTCGCCGGTGTGCTGGTCCTGCTCTGCCTTGCCCTGCTAGTCGCCGAAGCAGTGGCGCGCGGCAACGCCCGCCTCGCCAGAATCGGCTCGGGCGCACCGCGCCGCGCCACTCCGATCACGTTGGGCCGCAACGCGATACTCGTGCAAGCAGCGCTGGCTGGTTTGGCGGTGCTGTCGCTCGGCGTCCCGATTTGGACCATCCTGCGCTGGCTGTCGATCGGCGGTGCACAGGTGTGGAACCTCGACGACATCGGCACCGCGCTGGGCCAGACCATCGCCCTGGCAGGCGCGGCCGCCGTTCTGACGACCGTGCTGGCTTACCCCGTTGCGTGGGTGTCCGTGCGGTCGACCGGTCTGCTGGCCCGCGCCGTGGAGGGCACCAACTACATCACCAGCTCGCTGCCCGGTATCGTCACGGCGCTGGCGCTGGTCACCGTCACCATCCGCGTCGCGCCGCCGCTGTATCAGAGCGTCGCGCTGATCGTCTTCGCCTACGTGCTGTTGTTCATGCCGCGCGCATTGGTCAACGTGCGGGCAGGCCTCGCCCAGATGCCGGTCGGTCTCGAGGAGGCGTCACGGTCGCTGGGCAGTTCGCCGTCGGCGACGTTCGTGCGGATCACGTTGCGTCTCACCGCGCCTGCCGCCGCCGCGGGGGCGTCGTTGGTCTTCGTCGCGGTGGCCACCGAACTGACGGCCACCCTGCTGCTGGCACCGACCGGCACCAGGACGCTGTCGATGCTGTTCTGGGCCTACAGCAGCGAACTGGACTACGCGGCGGCCGCACCGTACGCGCTGGTGCTGGTGCTGTTGGCGATCCCGGTGACCGTGGTGTTGTTCCGGCAGTCGACGAAAGCGGCTGCGCTGTGACCACACCACTGCTCGCCATCGAGGGTCTGGTGAAGTCTTTCAACGGCGTCACCGTGCTGGCCGACATCGACCTGCAACTGCAGCCGGGCACCACCACGGCCGTCGTGGGCGCCTCGGGTTGCGGCAAGACGACGCTGTTGCGTCTGATCGCCGGCTTCGAGACCCCACAGGCCGGCACCATCGCGATCGCCGGACGGCAGGTGGCCGGCGCGGGAAGCGCGGTGGCGCCACACCGCAGAAGCGTCGGCTACGTCGCGCAGGACGGTGCCCTGTTCCCGCACCTGACCGTCGAACAGAACATCGCGTACGGCCTTCGCGGCATCGACCGGACGACGGCGCGCCACCGCGTCGGATCGCTGCTCGAAACCGTATCGCTCGATTCGACTTTCGCCGCTCGTCGTCCGCATGAGCTCTCCGGCGGTCAGCAGCAGCGGGTGGCGCTGGCCCGCGCGCTGGCTCGCCAGCCGGTGCTGATGTTGCTCGACGAACCATTCAGCGCCCTCGACACCGGGCTGCGCGCGTCCACCCGAAAAGCGGTTGCGCAGATGCTCGCCGACGCAGGCGTGACGACCCTGCTGGTCACCCACGACCAGGAAGAGGCGCTATCGATCGCCGATCAGATCGCGGTCATGCGCGACGGCCGGTTCACTCAAGTCGGCACGCCGCAGGCCGTGTACCGCGAACCCCACGACCGCTTCACCGCGGAGTTCCTGGGCGACTGCATCACCCTGCCGTGCGCGGTCAAAGACGGGTTCGCCGACAGTGTGCTCGGTCGCGTACCCGTACGGGCGCAAGATGGGCCTGCGACACTTCTGCTACGGCCCGAACAGCTTGTAGCCAAGACGATTTCGGATAGTTCGGACAATGCCCGACCCGAGGGCATCGGCACCGTGATCGCCACTGAGTTCCTCGGCCACGATGTTCTGCTCACCATCGACCCGGCGGGCGATGCCGCCCCGATCGTCGTGCGCCAGCACAGCCTCAACCCTCCACCGGTCGACGCCAAGGTGCGCATCGAGGTGGTGGGCAGCGGAGTGGCGCTCCCGTGAGCCCGCTGGTGGACCTTCTGCGCAGTCACGGCGACGCCATCGCCGTCCTGAGCGACACGCAGGAGCTGACTTACCGCCAACTCGCCGACCGAGTTGTCGACGCCGCCAACGACATCGGCAGCGGCCGCCGCCTCGTGCTGCTGGAAACCCGCAACGACCTGCATACGCTCGTCCACTATCTGGGCACGATGGCCAATGGACAGGTAACTCTGCTCGTCCCGGCCGGACGTGACCACAGCGCGATGTCGCAGATCTACCAACCTGATGTGGTCATCAACGACGCCGGGATCAGCCACCGCCGTCGCGGCACAGCCCACACGCTGCACGACGACCTCGCGCTTCTGCTCTCCACCTCGGGCAGCACCGGCTCACCGAAAATGGTTCGGCTGTCGTATACCAATCTGAAAGAGAACGCGGCCGCCATCGTCGCGTATCTCGGCATACGGGAGACTGACCGGGCCGCAACGACATTGCCGATGTCCTACTGCTATGGGCTGTCGGTGGTGCACAGCCATCTGCTGCGCGGCGCCGGCCTGATCCTCACCGACCACTCGGTGGTCGACGACGCGTTCTGGGAGCTGTTCCGGCGACACCGCGGCACGTCGTTCGCCGGCGTGCCCTACACCTTCGAGTTGCTCGAGCGGATCGGCTTCGAGGCCGTCGACCTGCCCGATCTGCGCTACATCACCCAGGCGGGCGGGCGCATGTCGCCCGAACGCGTGCGCAGATTCGCCGAACTCGGGCAGCGCAACGGTTTCGAATTGTTCGTGATGTACGGGGCGACCGAGGCCACCGCCCGGATGGCCTACCTACGACCCGACCTCGCGGCCACGCGTCCAGCCGCCATCGGGCTGCCGATCCCCGGCGGGACGTTCGCCATCGAACCGCTCGACGGGTCGGCCGACGACGACATCGGTGAGCTGATCTACCGCGGTCCCAACGTCATGATGGGTTACGCGCACGGGCCTGACGACCTGGCGCTCGGCAAGACCGTGGACACCCTGCGCACTGGCGACATCGCCCGCCGCGCCCCGGACGGGTTGTACGAAATCGTGGGCCGCAGCAGTCGATTCGTGAAGATGTACGGCCTTCGCATCGACCTGCAGCGCATCGAGGCGGTGCTGCGCGCGCACGGCGTCGCGGCGTTCTGCATCGACCACGACGACCGCCTGACGGTAGCCGCGGCCGGGCGCCGCGAGGAACGGGACGTGCAGCGCATCGCGGCGGAGGCGGCCGGGGTGCCGGTCGACGCCGTGCAGGCGGTGATCGTCGACGAACTGCCACTGTTGCCTTCGGGAAAGCCGGACTTCTCTGCCGTGCGCCGGCTGGCCCACGCGTCGGATGCCCCACCACCGGACGACCTGCGGGGCTTGTTCGCCGAGGTGTTACACATCGACGCGGCCTCCATCGACCCGGACGCCAGCTTTGTCGAGCTCGGGGGCAACTCGCTGTCCTACGTGTCGATGTCGGTGAAGCTGGAACGGGCGCTGGGCCAGTTGCCCGCCGACTGGCAGCGGCTGCCGCTGCGGGAACTGGAGCGTTGGCGCAAGCCCAGACGCCGTAAGTGGTGGGCCTGGCGTGCAACGCTGGAGACCAGCGTGGCGTTGCGCGCCGCAGCGATCGTGCTGATCGTCGGAACGCACGCGGGACTGTTCGAATTGTGGGGCGGCGCCCATCTGCTGTTGGGCATCGCCGGATACAACTTCGGCCGGTTCTGCCTGACGCCGGTCCCGCGCACCGACCGCGTGCGCCACCTACGCAACACCATCGGGTGGATCGCTGTGCCGTCGGTGCTGTGGGTCGTGGCCACGCTGGCGTTCACCGACCACTACACGTGGACGAATCTGTTGCTGGCCAACAAGTTCCTCGGTCCGTTCGACAGCATGACCGCGGGACGCCTGTGGTTCGTCGAGGTGCTGGTGTGGACGCTCGTCGCGTTGGCGTTGATCTTCTGGCTGCCCGCGGCGGACCGCGCAGAACGTCGGTACCCCTTCACCGTCGCGGCCGCGTTCCTGGTGGTAGGGCTGGCGCTGCGCTACGACGTTCTGGGATTGGGTCTGGGCCGCGACGCATGGTTCACGATGCTGGCCTTCTGGTTCTTCGCAATCGGCTGGGCGGCGGCCAAGGCGTCGACGTTGTGGCAACGCGCGGCGGTGACCGTGGTGCTGATCGTCAGCGTGCACGGATACTTCGACAGCACTGTGCGAGAAGCGTTGGTGTTCGGCGGTCTTGCGTTGCTGATCTGGCTGCCCGCGATTCGCTGCCCCGGTGTGCTGACGACCGTCATGGGTGTGCTCGCCGAGGCGTCGCTGTACACCTACCTGGTGCACTATCAGGTCTACGCGGCGTTCGATCATCACCCGGCGCTCGGCGTCGCCGCATCCATCGCGGTCGGCGTGCTGCTGACACAGGTGGTCGCCGTCATCCGCAGACGCATCGCTGACAGGCGGGCGCGCCTCAACCCGTCTACGGTTACCGCTCTGCGATGAGGCCTTCCTGCGCCAGCGTAGCGGCGATGACGCCGTCCCCGCGGATCAGGCTGGCCGTCACCACTCCGCGCCCGCGTGCTGCGGCCGGTGAGCGGGACTCGAGCAGGTTCCATTCGTCGGCCCGCACCGGCCGGTGAAACCAGATCGACGAATCGGTGGTGCCGCTGCGGTGGGTGCGCGCCTGCATCGAATGCCCATGGACCTGCAGCGCGGGGTCGATCATGTAGACGTCGGTGACGTAGGCCGCCACCAGGGTGTGGACCATCGGATCCTTGGGAAGCGGAACCGTTGCGCGCCAGAACAGTCGCCGCACGAACTGCTCGCCGGAGGATTCGTCGTCGATGCGGATGTCGAGTTCATCCAGGGGCATCGAGGGCGCGGGTCCTGCGGGCCCGGTGCGTGGCAGCGTGTCCGGGTCGACGGTGCTCGGCGACCTGCGTCCGTGTTCGGGGCCAGGCAGGTCGATCGCGAACGACACGGTGGCCGTGGTCAGCAGGCGATCCTCCTGTCGGGCGTCGATGCGGCGCGCAGCCGCGGTCCGGCCGTCGAACACCCGGGTGATGGTGTACTCGACGTCCTTTCCGGCCTCACCGCCACGCAGGAACTGCAGGTGCATGTTCGTCGGCAAGCGGTCGCCGTCCACGGTGGCGTGCGCGGCCGCCAAACTCTGCGCCATGAATTGTCCGCCGTAGGAACGTTTTCCGTCGGGACCGCTGGACGGCCCGATCCGCATGTCCTCGGTCGCAGCCGACCGCAGGTCGAGCAGTCGCAGCAGCCTGCTCACGCGACGGTACCGGTCTCGGCCAGGCGCGCGACGTCGTCTCGGCTCAGCCCCAGCCATTCGGTCAGCACCCCGGTGGTGTCGTCGCCGAGTGCGGGCGCGGCCGTCGCAGGCGCGTAGGCGCCGTTGACCGCGACCGGCAATCCAGGCGCCAGGTACTGGCCGATACGGGGCTGATCGAGCCTGGTGAACAACGGGTTCGACGTCACCTTCGCGTCGGTGACGGCCTCGGCGAAGGTGCGGTAGCGCTCCCACAACACAGACGTCTCCGTCAGCGCGGCGGTGATCTCGTCGGCGGTGTGGTCGCCGAACCACTCGGAGAACAGGCCTGTCAGCGCGTCGCGATGCTGGTACCGCGAGCCCTCGTCGGTGAAGTCGGCACCGAGTGTCTGAGCAAGCGCGGCAACGGATTTCGTCGTTCCAGTGAGTTCGCAGAGGTCGCGGAAGTGTCGGCCCGTGAGCGCGACGACCATGAACGCGACGCCGTCGCTGCTGACGAAGTCCTGTCCGTACTGGCCGTAGACCGAATTGCCGATCCGCTCGCGTGCCGTGCCGTTCACCATCGCCTCGGTGAAGAAACTGAGATTGCCCGCCGTGGCCAGCGCGACGTTCTCCAGCGGAATACTGACGCGCTGCCCCTGCCCGGTGGCGTCGCGGTGCCGCAGCGCGGTGACCGCGGCCAGCGCCGCATAGATCCCGCACGCCACATCCCACGCCGGCAACACGTGATTGACGGGCGCGGAGAGTTCGGCCGGGCCGGTCACCATCGGGAACCCGATGCCCGCGTTGACCGTGTAGTCGACGCCGGTGCCGCCGTCGGCGCGTCCGGAGACCTCCACGTGAATCAGGTCCGGCCGCAGCTGCACCAACGTGTCGTACGAATGCCACTGCCTGCCGGCCACATTCGTCACCAACACCCCGCTGTCGACGATCAGCCGCTGCACCAGCTCCTGGCCCTCGGCCGAACGCATATCGGCCGCGACGGATCGTTTGCCTTTGTTCAGCCCGGCCCAGTAGATGCTGTCGCCACCGTCGGCCAGCGGCCAGCGGCGGTAATCGGCGGCCCCGCCGATCGGGTCGACCCGCACCACCTCGGCGCCGAGTTGGGCCAGCGTCATCCCTGCCAGGGGTACCGCGACGAAGCTGGAGATCTCGGTGATCCGCACACCTGCCAGCGGCCGCGCGGGGTCGGGCACAGACGTCATCGATCTCCTCGACTAGTTGCCGTCGCGGTAGCGGCCGGCGACCGCACGCACGAACGACACGATATTGGTGGCGTCGGCGCGCTGGGGATCCTGGTCCGGATCGTAGATCGAGATGCTGGCGCCGATGCACCGCCCGCCTGCCAGAAGTGCGTGCACCACGTCGGTCAGCTGGGCCCATGTGAGCCCGCCGGGTTCGTCGGCGACGTCGGGCAGGCCCTGCGCGGCAAACTCGAGCGGATCCAGTACGTCGAGGTCGATGTGCAGCCACCAGCGGTCGGCGGAGCGTGCGAGATGCGCCACCGCACGCTCCGCGGTGCCCAGTGGGTCGTCGGCGACCTCGGCCAGCGGCGCCACCCACACCCCGCAGTCGGCGAGCGTGCCGACGTTGAACTGCCGACGCCAGGCGTCGTCGCGGGGCCCGAGCACCACTAGCCGTTCCCGTGCCAGCGCGGGAAGACGCTCCCCGAGTTGACCGGCGAGCTGCCGACCGGTCACACCGAGCAGCAGTCCGATCTCGGCATTGGCCGCTTCGCCGTCCTCGGACACGTCGAGCGGCATGGTGTCCTCGTGGCCGTCGATGAACACCAACCCGATGTCGCCGACGTGGTCGCGTAGGCCGGTGACGATGCCGAGCAGTGTCGAGCAGTCGCCGCCGTAGACGAACGGGAACCGGCCGTCGGCCACGGCCGCCCCAACCCGCGCGTTGAGGCGCTCGGTCATCACGAGCAAGGCCGGTTCGTTGATCAGGCCGGTCACCGCGCCGCGCGCGGGATCGGGCTCGGGCAGGTCGATGTCGCCGTGGCCGGCGAGGTGGTGGTGTTCGAATGCGTCGAGCAGACCTGCCTCGCGCAACACCGACGCGGCCCGCGCCTGGTTGCCGGGTCGCCCGTACCCGTCGAACGGCACACCGATGGTTTCTATCTCGGCCACGCGTCACCCCTCGACGATCACGGCGCTGTCGTCTTCTGCGGTCAGGATCATGCCGCCGTCTCGGTCAATGACCAGGCCCCTGAGGTAAGTGGAATAGGGTGTGGCGCCGTCGAATATCTCATTCTTGACTTCCTCGGCGAGAATCGAACGGCCGTCGGCCCCGGTCCACCGATAGCCGCGCCTGCTCTCCGACTCGCCCTGTCCAAGGTCTTCGGTCGAGTACTCCATCTCGACGCCGTCCGGCTTGGCGATGCCCAGGGCGGCCAGCACCGCGTCTGGTCCGTCGCCGTGCAACGCGACGCGATAGGTGATCTCGGGCCGCAGGCTCACGTCATCGCCGTCGGCGAAGCGCACCAGGCGCCAGGTGTCGTCGACCCCGCGAAAGACGAGGTGCTCGCCGCCAGGAAACAGTTGGGCGACCAGCACCTCAGTGTCGACGAAAACAGCACGTGCGGTTGATACTTCATCGAGTTCGGCAGCCCCGCGCCGCAACGCGGGAAGGTCCCACGGACGCACGGCGCCGCTGAGGTCGTCGCCGATCAGGCGCTTCAGCATGCCCGTGATCGCGCTGCGGATCACGCCGTCGTGGCACCGCGTCGGTTGCTCACCGCGGTCTCTCATCCGGCGAAGCGAGGCGGAGACCTCTGGGGCGAGTTCGACGGGGATCACACGAGATCGATGGCTTCGGCGATGGAGGGCAGTACGCGACTCGGCCGGAACGGATACCGTTCGATCTCCTCGACCGACGTCGAACCCGTGAGCACCAGGATGGTCTCGAGACCGGCCTCGATGCCCGCGACGACGTCGGTGTCCATCCGGTCGCCGACCATCACGGTGCTTTCCGAATGCGCCTCGATGCGATTGAGCGCGCTGCGGAACATCATCGGGTTCGGCTTGCCGACGAAGTACGGTTCGCGTCCGGTGGCCTTGGTGATCATCGCCGCGACCGAACCCGTGGCGGGCAACGGCCCCTCCGCCGATGGCCCGGTGACGTCGGGGTTGGTGGCGATGAAGCGCGCCCCGGCGAGGATGAGACGGATGGCCTTGGTGATGGCCTCGAACGAGTAGGTGCGGGTCTCGCCGAGTACGACGAAGTCCGGGCCGACGTCGGTCAGCGTGTAACCCGCTTCGTGCAGTGCCGTCGTCAGTCCGGCTTCGCCGATGACATAGGCCGAACCGCCCGGCAACTGATCGGTGAGAAACGCGGCGGTCGCCAGCGCGGACGTCCAGATCGAAGGTTCGGGTACGACGAGACCGGACCGCATCAGGCGAGCGGCGAGGTCACGGGGGGTGAAGATCGAGTTGTTGGTGAGCACGAGGAACGGGCGTTCTCGGTCCACCAGGCGCTGCAGGAACTCGGCGGCACCCGGCAGAGCGTGTTCTTCGCGGACGAGAACCCCGTCCATGTCGGTGAGCCAGCACTTCGGTGTGTCGCGCACCCCCACAGTGTGTCAGCTTGCGATGCACTATCGGGGTTGGTTCGGCACGCCCGGGAACAACTGCTCGGTCGGTCCTGATGTCACATAACCGCTCAACTTCGTCACAAGATGAGGTGCGAACACGGCGCCGTAGACCAGGTGGCCGACGACCACGACAGCGGCGATGGACACGACAGTGGACTGCACGCGGGTCCTCGACATTTTGTCCGACCACGCCTCGATGACGTTGCGGCCCTGGGAGTCGGTCCGGCCCAGCAGATAGGCGAAGACCATCACCTGCACGCCCATCGCGATGGCGTCATAGATCGGGTACTGGTGCTTGGTTCCCTCGAAGATGGCGAGCCCGGGAATCACGTAGCCGTAATAGAAGACGCCAAGCCGGGCGCCGACGAACGCGTTGAAGAACAGCGCCCAGCAGAAGCCCACCAACCATCCGACGGTCAACAACGTGCCAGGCCTGCGCCAACCGAAGCGCGCGGCCGCCCGTCGGCCCAGGGCGGCGCCGATCACGCCGGGCAGCACGAAGTACGCGATGTAGCCAATGGGCACCGCAGACGGCAGGCCGCCACCCCAGGTCATGTTCATCGGCCACCACGACGGCATGCGCGGAAGTGCCGGGGGGAACTGCGCGTACATCGCCCAGTCATACGGCGCTTCGATCCAGGAGAACGAAATCGCTGATATGGAGACCAGCAGCAACGGATGCAGACGGCCCCTGCGGATGCTCAGGAACACCCCCACCGCCAGGAACACGATGCCGCCGACGTAGGCAAAGGTGAGGCCGCCGATCACTACCGGCGTCAACTCGGTACTCACTGGTCCTCCCCGAGCCTGTGCTCACTCGGCTTGCCGCGAGCTTCGGGATCGAAGTAGAGCACCACACCGAATATCAAGAAGATCAGCCCGAACAGTGTTCCGAGCATGATGAGTTGGCCCACGACCACATCCCTTCTGCGCACCCCGGTAGTTTTAATAGTGGATACTATTAACAGACTGCGGTCAAGAGACGGCTATCGTGACTTCCTGTGTCCCAGCGAGGTTCGTCGAGTATGGGGTCCACCGGCGAGGTCCAGTCCACGCGCAGGCCCCGCGGCGAGGCGCGACGGCTCCTGCTCGACGCCGCACGCGACCTGTTCTCGCGCCGGGACTATCGCAGTACCACCACCCGCGAAATCGCCGAAGCGGCAGGGGTCACCGAGTACCTGCTGTTCCGCCACTTCGGCTCGAAGGCCGGACTTTTTCGGGAAGCCCTCGTTCTGCCGTTCACGGACTTCGTCGACGACTTCGGCAAGACCTGGCAGGCCGTCGTCCCCGAGGAGACCTCCGAGGAGGAGTTGTCCCGGCAATTTGTCGGCCGTCTCTACGACGTCCTGGTCGAGCACAAGGGTCTCCTATTGACCCTCGTGGCAGCTGACGGGCTGACTGACGACGAGATCGAGAGCGCCGGAATCGCCGACATCAGACGCGCACTCACTCTGCTCGGCCAGATCAGCCCCGAAGGCATGCGCATTCGCGGAATGCGCTCGGGTCAAGCCGATTTGCCCGCGCACTCCACCGTGGCGATGATCGCGGGCATGGTCGCGCTGCGATCGACCTTCTTCGGAAAGCGCCCGCCGTCGAGAGAGGCGATCGTCGACGAACTCGTTCAGGCGGTTCTGCACGGGTTCTTGCATCGGCCCTAACCGCCGGGCCCGTTGGGCCATTTGAGAAGTGATCCGGCATCGACGCGGATGTGCTGCCCGGTGATATAGCGACTGTCGTCGCTGGCCAGGAATACGCCAAGGTTGGCCATGTCCTCTGGTTCGATGTACGGGATGGGCATGGCCTGGAAAAGCGTGAATAACGGTTCCGCATCCTCGCGGGCGACCTTCTTGCCCTCGGCCTTCAGATCCGGCCGAAACACGCCGTACATCCCCTCGTTCTGCAGCAGCTGAGTGTTGCAGTTAGTCGGATGGATCGCATTGACGCGAATCATTCTCGGCGCCAGATGAAGACACATCTCGTCGACGTACTCCATCACGATGCGCTTGCTCCACCCGTATCCCGCACCGCCGGGGCCCATGTCCGGGCTGGTGGTCGTGCCGCGAATCATACCGGCGGTCGACCCGGTGACGATGATCGACGCACCGACGGGCAGGTGCGGGATCGCGACCGCGACGGTGTTCATCACGCCGACAAGGTCGACGTCGGAGGCGTCGACGAAGCCCATGGGGTCGGGATTGCCCATGGCCATCGGCAGGATGCCGGCGTTGGCGACGACGACGTCGAGTCTGCCGAGATCGGCCAGTCCGGCGTCGACCGCGTCCCGTAGCTCGTGGCGCTCACGGACATCAGCGATGCGCGCGACGACGCGCCTTCCGATCTCCTTGACGCAGCGCTCGGTTTCGGCGAGATCGTCGGGTGTGGCCAGTGGATAAGGGTTGGACGGAATGTCGCGGCAGATGTCGACGGCGATGATGTCGGCACCTTCTCTGGCCATCGCGATCGCGTGGGCGCGGCCCTGTCCGCGGGCCGCGCCGGTGATGAAGGCGACCTTGCCCTCGAGCTTTCCGGTCATGCGTCCTCCTTCTCGCGTCTAGGTGACCGGGGTGAATGTGATGTGCAGTTCGCTGAGTCCACGCATGATGAACGTCGGCTCGTAGGTGTAGTTGCGGTCGCCGGCCGGACCGTGGTGCTCGGCGGAGATCGCGATGTCGCGCATCCGGTCGAGGATCCTGTTCAGCGAGATCCGCCCCTCCGCGCGTGCGAGCGGCGCGCCGGGACAGGAATGCGCGCCCCGAATGAACGCGATCTGTTCGCGCACGTTCGGCCGGTCGGCCCGAAACGTGTTCGGATCGGCGAACTTCCGTTCGTCACGGTTACAAGCCCCCGGAAGCAGCATGACCGTGGTTCCAGCGGGCACCTCGACGTCACCGATCTTCGTCGTGGTACGCGCCATCCGGAAGTGGCATTTCACTGGGCTTTCCATCCGCAGCGTCTCCTCGAGGAACGCCGGTATTCTGCTGCGGTCATCGCGGAGTTCCTTCTCGGCTCCCGGGTTGTCGCCGATGAAACGGACCGCCGAACTGACCAGCTTGGTCGTCGTCTCCGTGCCCGCCGCGAACAGGAACGTCGACAGGTTCATGACGTCCTCGATTTCGGGGGTCGAGCCGTCTTCGTGTTTGGCCTGGGCCAGTTCGGTCAGCACATCCTCACGCGGTGAACGCCTTCGATCTTCGATGTAGCCGTAGAACTTCTCGTTGAGCCATTCCAGCGGGTTGTGCGATGTCGGCGCCTCTTTGCCCAGCTCCCCGACCGTCTCCAGCGCGAAGACCGATTTGAACTCCTCGTGGTCCTCGAGCGGAACCCCGAGCAGGTCCGCGATGACGAGCAGCGAAAACGGCTTTGCGTAGCCGGCCAGAAACTCGCAGGCGCCCGTGTCGATGAAGGTGTCGAGTTGCAGGTCGGCCAAACGCCACATGAAGTCCTCGTTCTCCTTCAGGCGCTTGGGAGTGATGAGTTTGTTCAGCAAGCCCCGAGTACGCGTGTGCAGAGGCGGATCCTGGGACGTGATGTGTTCGGCCATCGGAACAGCTCCGCGATGTTGCTCGATCAGCTCGGTGACGTCGTCGGTGTCACCGGGTCCGAAAGGCATGCCGGAGAACGGGCCTGCGACTGAGACGCATGACGAGAACGCGGGATCCTTGTACACGGCGAGCGCCTCGTCGTAGCCCGTGACGGCCAGCACGTTGAACGGCGTGGCATGG
The DNA here is from genome assembly GCF_025345615.1 of Mycobacterium deserti. Taxonomy (GTDB): domain Bacteria; phylum Actinomycetota; class Actinomycetes; order Mycobacteriales; family Mycobacteriaceae; genus Mycobacterium; species Mycobacterium deserti. The sequence continues at coordinate 298,449 of NZ_JAODWD010000003.1, read as the reverse complement.
CCGACCGGGCACTTCGACCGCAGGTGGTCGAAGTAGGGATAGGGGTCCGGCACAAGGGCTTCGTCGGTGAAGAAGTCGACCGTCTCGAAGTCGGTCACTGATCACTCCCGGTTTCCGTCGGGCGAGCGGAACTCACCGCGTCAAACAGCACGGGAACCGAGGTCGGTGACCGAAACACCTGTCCCCTGATATGCGGGTCGTCGCCTTCTGGGTCGAGCCGCAGATTCGGCAGCCGGTCGAGCAGAAGGTTTACGGCCGTTCGCATCTCGAGGCGAGCGAGGTGCATGCCGAGACAGACGTGGACGCCGTGGCCCCACGCGAGGTTGCTCTTCTGCTGACGGAAGATGTCGAACTTGTCGGGATCGGGGAACCGGTCCTCCTGGTGCGTAGCCGATCCCAACATCGGCATCACGGTTGCGCCCGCGGGAATCGCCACCCCACCCAGGACGGTGTCCTTGGTGGCCACGCGCGTGATGGTCAGCAGCGGCGGCTCCCACCGCACACCCTCCTCGATGGCCTGCGGGAGCAACGAGCGGTCCGCGCGGATCGCGTCGAGTTGATCCGCGTTCGACAGCAGCGCCAAAAGCAGGCTGCCGAGCGACCGGTAGGTCGTCTCGACACCCGCAGGCAGCAGAAGTCGAAGGAACGAGAAGATCTCCTCGTCGGCGAGCTTCTCGCCGTCGATCTCGGCCGCCGCGAGCGCGCTGATCAAGTCGTCGCGCGGCTGGGCACGGCGTGCTTCGAGGATCGGGGCGAAGTAGTCGCACAGCGCAGCCGAGGCTGCAAGTCCCCGCTCGGGATTCATCAGCCAGCTCAACAGGGAGATCGACCAGCGCTGGAACTGCGGGTAGTCCTCTTCGGGCAGGCCGAGCAGCCCGGCGATGATCTGGCTCGGATAGTCGAAGGTGAACTCCTTGACCAGATCAGCCCTACCCTTGGACGCGAACTTGTCGATGAGGCCGTTGGCCACCCGGGCGACGAGCTCGTTTTCCCACCGCGCTAACGACTTCTGCGCGAAAGCCTTCGACACAAGGCCACGCAGCCGGCCGTGAATCGGCTCATCCATGCCCAGCATCACGTTCTCACCCAAGACTGGGCCGAAGGCTGCGATGACCGCGGCGGACGAGAATGTCTCGTTGTCGCGCAGCATCTGCTGGACGTCCTCGTGGCGATACACGATGAACATCGGTAGCGATTCCTCATGCGGCAACGCGCCGGAGGTTTCGAGTCGCTGCACCGGCTCCTCGCGGCGGATTCGCGCCAGCTCCGTGTACGGGTCCCGAACGTCGCCGGAGATCGCGTCGTCGAAAGCTCCGAAGTCCTCGAGGTCGTCGAATAGGTCTGACAAAGTCTGCTCCTTCAGCCGGCCGGGTAGGCCACGGATTTCACTTCGGTGTACTGGTCGAACCCGGCGGTGCCGTTCTGCCGTCCGACACCGCTGGCCTTGTATCCGCCGAATGGCGTGTCCGCGCCGTATCCGGCGGCGCCGTTGAGGCCGATGAACCCGGCCCGCAGTCGTCTGGCCACCGCCAGACCGTGCTCGATCGAACCGGCTATCACGTTGCCCGCCAACCCGTAGGGACTGTCGTTGGCGATGCGGACCGCGTCGTCCTCGTCGGTGTACGGGATGACGGTCAGCACAGGTCCGAAGATCTCCTCCTGCGCGATGGTCATCGAGTTGTCGACGTCGACGAAAAGCGTTGGTTTGACGAAGAATCCCTTGTCCAACCCGTCAGGCTGCTCCGGTCCGCCCACCAGTAGGCGAGCACCTTCGTCGACACCCTTGTCGATATAACCGCGGATGCGGCTGCGCTGCTTGTCGGAGATGACGGGTCCGCACAATGTGCCGGGGTCCTGCGGGTCCCCGGGCGCCTGCCCCTCGTAGATCCCCGTGAGGATCTCCACGCCCTCGTCGTAGCGCGACCGAGGTAGCAGCAGGCGGGTGGGGTTGGCGCAGCCCTGGCCGGCGTGCATGCAGGGGGCGATGCCCATCATGCAGCCCAACGCGAAGTCGGCGTCTTCGAGGACGATCGTCGCGGACTTGCCGCCGAGTTCGAGGAAGAGGCGCTTCATGGTCGCGGCGCCCTTCTCCATGATCCGCTGCCCGACGACGGTGGATCCGGTGAAGGAGATCAGGTCGACCTTTGGTGACAGCGTGAGCTCTTCGCCGACGAAATGGTCGGACGCCGTCACGACGTTCACGACACCGGGCGGGATGTCGGTCTTCTCGGCGATCAGTCGGCCCAGTCGGGTGGCGTTGTACGGGGTGTTCGGCGCCGGCTTGAGCACGACGGTATTTCCCGTACCGAGCGCCTGGCCGAGTTTCTGGATGGTGACCTCGAACGGGAAGTTCCACGGGACGATTGCGCCGACGACCCCTGCCGGTTCGCGCCACACCTTGCGGGTGGTGTTCATTCCGGTGACCGAGACCATCGCGTCGCCCAGCGAGGTCTCCCAAGGATATTCGTCGATCAGCTTGGCCGGATACCTCAGTCCGTCGGCCAGCGGCGCGTCCAACTGCGGCCCGTACGTGATCGCGCGGGGGCAGCCGACCTCCAGGATCAACTCCTCGCGCAACTCCTCCTGCTCGGATTCAATGGCCTCTTGCAGCTGCAGCAGGCAGCGCTGGCGGAACGCGTGATCGGTCGACCAGCTTGTCTCGTCGAACGTTCGGCGCGCGGCGTCGATCGCCCGGTGCATGTCGGCCTTCGACGCGTCGGCGACCTCGCCGAGCACTTCTTCTGTCGCCGGGTTGATGTTGGTGAAGGTGCCCGCCTCCCCGTCGACGAGCTTGCCGTCGATCATCATCCGTGTCTCGAATCGCACTGGGGTGTCAGCCATTCTCTTCGCTCTCCTGGATATTCGGGTCCGGCGCTCCCATGCTCGCGGCCGGCGTGCCGCCGAGGGCGCCGAACCGCGGGATGCCCATCATCAGGCGCGTCAGCGTGTGCATTCCAGCGCCGGGAAGCAACCTGTTGGCGATCATCAGCATTCGCGCATCAGGTCCCACGGATCGCCGGACGAACGGCTTGGTGCTCTCGAGCGCCTGTGCGAGGCCGCCAGCGAAGCGGTCCGGCGCCTTCGCGGCGCGCTTCATCGCCTCGCGACCCCGCTTGTCCATGGTGTGGTGATGGCGGGCATAGGGTCCGTCGAGGACACGGCTGTCCGTCGTGCCCGCGTCTGTGATGATCTCGGTGTCATAGGTGCCGGTCACAAGGATCGTGACGCCGATGCCGAACGGGGCGACCTCGCCGGCCATCGATTCCCCCCAGCGTTCCAGGGCGCCCTTCACGGCGGAATAGGGGGCGGTCGCGGGCATTCCGCGCACCCCACCCGCGCTCGAGACCATCACGATGCGCCCGCGGCCCGCGGCCCTCATCGACGGCAGCAGCGCCTTCGTCAACGCGACCGGCCCGAAGATGTTGGTGGCGAACATGCGCTCCCACAGGCTGACCGGAGCCTCCTCCACCATCCCGGCGGCGGAGATGCCCGCGTTGTGCACGAGGGCATAAGGAGCGCCGACGGCCTGCTCGACGGCCTTCGCCGCAGCGGCGACCGACGCCGGGTCGGTGAGGTCCAGCGTGACACCGGTCAGGCGCGCATCACCGGTACCGGCACCGGTCTTCGCCCGCAGCCTCGCCATGCCGGCATCGACGGACCGCATCGCCGCGACGACCTGCCAGCCCTGTCGATACAGGTGGGCGGCCGAGGCAAGGCCGAGCCCCCGTGACGCACCGGTGATGACGACGCTACGACTTTCAGTCATCGCCGGTCGCGCATCGATTGCTCTTCGAACCCAACTCGACATCCGGGCGACCATCCGGCAGACCTTGCTGCCAGGTCGACCACTTGCCGACCGAGTATGGTCCTTCGGCGCCGTTCTCCTCGTAATAGCCCTGCGGGTCATACACTTTGGCCTCGGGATACGGCCACGGGCAGGCGACCGACGTCGCCAGGCCGCTCGCCTTGATCGCCCAGAACCAGCCGCCGTAGGCGAAGTACGACACGTTGATGATCGCGAACATCACCAGGAACGTGCCGAGCACCGGCTTGGCGGGAAACAGCCTGGCCTTCGCGGCGAGCTTCTCGGCCATCGATTTTCCCGTGTCGTCGCGGTAGACGAGGATGGCCGCGGGGACCATCACGAACGTCACTGACAGCGACTCCCAGATGAGCGGAAATTGGAACGTAGTGCCGGGGAACAAGGTTCCGAACGGAATGGCCTGCGAGTAGATGTACAGCCCGGTGCGCACCAGGCTGATCTCAAGGATGGCGTCGAAGATGAAGCCGATCACCAGGACCAGCGCGCCCAGGCTCACCAGCGGATGCCTGCTGACGAAGGCTTCCGGGCCCCGCTTTGCCTGCATCTTGCGCAGGATCCAGATTGCCGGGAAGTACGGACCGAAGTAGAACAGCACGTAGCCGAACACGATGAAGGGTTCGACGGTCGGCGACATCATGATCAGCGGCCATGATTCCGGCCAGTGCAGCAGCATCGGGTTGTACACCGCGTAGGGCGACCAGTTCATGATCGGGTCCTGCCACACGATCAGCGTGGTGACCAGGACCATCAGCAGCACGGGGCTGCCGGGATTCTTCCGCCAGCCGCGGATGAAGGCGACGGTGAACACCACGACGATGATCACCGCACCCACCTGCGGGATGATCTGCCACTGGTCGAAGGAGGTCAGGAACTCGACCGGACGGGGCCGGCCTTCGACGTTCGGATTGGCCACCCGGGGATCGACGTCCGTCCGCCCGACCGCGACGAACAGACCGAGGAAGCCAAGCCAGGCGAGCAGGGATACGACCCGGCCCCAGTTCGGGCGTTTCGCAACGGCGCCAGGTGATTCCGGCTTGGTCTCGAGCGATCTCGGTTCCGCGGTCATGTCATTCCTCCCCGAACCGGTCGACCAGATGAGAGTTGACGCCGTCGGCGTCGAGCGTGCGAGCCACCAGATACCCCGACCCCATCCACGCGCGGCGCGTCCACTTGCCGAGCGACACACGCGTTCCCGGCGCCCCGGACGCGGCGGGCATCATCTTGACCCGCTCGAGGGCCTCTTTCACGCCACGCGGGCTCAGTGGGTGGGCATCGGTGAAGGCGCGCACCAGGGTCGCGGCGACGTCGCGGTTCACCACTGTGACGCAGAACTCCGGCCGGCTGCCGTCGTACTTCGCGGCGTAACGGTCCAGGAAGTCCTGCCCGATGGGGTTCTGCTCGTCGTACTGGTCCACCCCGACCCAGCCCATGAACGCCTGCCACATGATCGGGTTGACCCACGCGTTCTGGAACGCGGTGGTGGTGAACCGGGGCGGGTCCCAATCAAGCTCTGCCAGAGCCGGATTCACGAACACGATGCCGAATCCGAAACCGAGGTGCATGATCGCCTGGGCCTTCGCTTCGTGCAGTGTTCGCACCGCCTGGTTGGTGTCCTGGGCCGTCTGCGCGATCTCCACCTCGGCGACGATCCGGAGTCCCTTGCGCCGACACGCGGTCCGCAGGTTCTTCAGATAGCTCTCTCCGATGAGGCTCTGCTCGACCAGGACACCGATCTCGGTGAGGCCGCGCTTGGCGGCAAGGTCGGCGAGGAAGATCGGCTCGTCGGTCATCGACCCCTGAGGGAAGGCGAATGTCCACTCGCCCAGCCAGTCGTCGGTGCCGGTGACGCTTATCGCCGGGACCTTGAACCGCTCCTCGATCGCCTCACGTACCGGCACGCAGTTGTCAGTGATGTTGGGCCCGAACACCACGAGGCAGCCCTCGTCGACGAGCTCACCGTAGGCATCGATGACCGCCTTCACCGAACCCTTCGGAAGTCCCTCGACTTCGCGGTAGATCATCCGGACCGGCCGGTCCATCAGGCCCTGTTCAACAGCCTCTTCGAAGATCAGGTCGAAGCACCTGGTGAAGGACGCTAGCAGCTCCTCGGGAAAGCCCGGGGGCAACGTGAAGTCCATCAGGTAGCCGACCTTGATGGGCTCGGCCGTGCTCTCGTAGGACATTCGACCTCCACCTCAGTGACCTAATATTTGTTCAGACCATAGCGGGACCACTCCGCACGGTCAATCGAAGTCGGACACGCCCAAGTAGACGTCGATCATCTCGTTCAGACCCCGCCCCACTGACGCGTCGTCGGTGAGCGGCCCGGCGATCGCGGCTCTGGCGGCATCGCGCACGGCCAGACCCTCGGCGATGAGTCGTCCCGCCGCGATGAGCACCCGCGTCGATGCGACCTCACGCAACCCCCCGGTCTCCAGGCGCCGGATCGCCTGACCGAACTTGACGAGCTCGACGGCCGTTGCGTGGTCCACCCCCGACTCGTGAGCGACAATGCCTTCCTCGATCTCGGCTGTCGGGAAAGTGAATTCGATGGCGACCATCCGTTGCCGCGTCGAGTCCTTGAGGTCTTTCAGCACGCTCTGGTAACCGGGGTTGTACGACACCACGAGGCCGAAGCCCGGCGCCGCGTCAAGGGTGATGCCCAGCCGCTCGATCGGCAGTTGCCGTCGATAGTCGGCGAGCGGGTGCAGCACCACCGTGGTGTCCTGACGCGCTTCGACGACCTCGTCGAGGTAACAGATCGCCCCCTCCCGCACCGCGCGGGTCAGCGGCCCGTCCACCCATACGGTCTCGTCGCCCTTGAGCAGGTATCGACCGACCAGATCGGCAGTGGTGAGATCGTCGTGGCAAGCCACCGTGATCAGCGGTCGGCCGAGGTCGTGTGCCATCGCCTCGACGAAGCGGGTCTTCCCGCAACCGGTCGGCCCCTTGAGGACCAGCGACAAACCTTGCCGGTATGCGGCCTTGAACACGGCCTCCTCGTTGCCCACCTGCCGGTAGTACGGGCGTGCGGGATCGGCCTGTGGCATCACGTCATTCTGGTACGCAAGCCCGGGCTCGGTGCCCATGGCGCCCCTTTCGTCTCCGCGTCGTTGCGGGTGATTGCAGAGCCTAGCCGGAACAGATGTTTGTTTTCAAGTGTCGGCTCTCGTCGCTGACGCACCGGCCATGTCACGAGACGCGCCGCCGCACTTCCCCGGATCGGATGGCTGAGCGGAACAGCGGGCCGATGATGCTCGGCGCCTGGTCAGGTCGCGCGATGGTGGCGTGTGCCGCGCTTCCGAAGACCTTCTTCAGTGTGCCCACGTCGGTTCCGGCCCCAACGGTCAGACATACGCAACCGATTCCGCGGCGGCGCGCTTCGGTCAGCGCGCGACGGGCATCGGCGGCGCCGTAGGCACGCTCGTAGCCGTGGTCGTACGCCATGCCGTCGGACACCACGACCAGTAGGCGCCGCGACGTTCCACCGCGCTGTTCCAGGACCGCCGATCCGTGGCGAATGGCCGCGCCGAGGCGCGAGTACGCCCCAGGCTCGAGACTGTTCAACCGTCGCATCACCCGCGTATCGAGATGATCGTCGAATCGCTTGACCGGCAACATGTTCACAGCGCTCCGCCCTTGCGAGTTGTACGCATACAGCGCGACGCGATCACCCAGGTCGTGCAGCGCGACGGTGAGGTCGGCGATCACCGCTCGTTGCTGCTGGTGCACCGTGCGTCCCACCGTTCCCGGTTCCGCGGCCGACCCGGACACATCGAGCAGAAGGAGTACCGACAAGTCGCGACGGCGCCGCAGACTGTCGAGGTAGACCGCCTCATCGGGCACCGACCCGGCCCTGACTTCGACCCGGGCCTCGACTGCCGCATCGATGTCGATGTCGTCACCCTGAGATTGCCGGCGCCGGCGATGCAGACCCATGCCCAGACGGGCCAGCGGGCGCCGGACACCGATCGCAGCGTCGATGGCATCGGCGGCGGACGCCTTGACCTGCGGGTCGGCCTCGCGCACGGTGCACCAGTCGGCCCGGTAGCTCTTGCTGTCGGCGTCCCACTCCGGGTAGGTGAATCCGTGCGCCCTGATGTCGGCCACGTTCTCGACCGCTGCTGTGGCCGTCGACGACACCGCGAACGCCCCGCGATCACCGGAGTTCGTACGGTGGGTGGGCGAATCGGCACCCGGCGGTCCGCCGCCGCTGCCGCCCGACTTGCGGGCCGACGACAACATCTTCTTCAACCACTTGCCGATGAACCCGCCGCCACCGACGGGGCTGGTGAACAGATCGGGATCGTCGCCGTCGTCGACCTCGCCGTCATCGAGTTCCTCGAGTGCCTGCTCGCTATCGCGCCGCGGGATGTGACCCGCCGCGTGAGCCACCTGTTCAGCAGCCCGGTCGGCGGCGGCCATCAACTTCTTGGCGCGAATGACGCCGAATGCCAACGGCGGATCGGTCAGAGTGTCCCTGCTCGACGCAATGGCCAACGACGATCCAGGAGAGTGGCTGCGACAGGCCACGTCAGGATCGGTCAGCGAGCTCAACGCCGCGGGCAACACCTCACTGTTGGTGGCGAGAGCGCGGTGTCCCTCCACGGCCAGATAACGCCTGGCCACCCGCGGATGCCGAAGCAGGGCGCCGACGACTTCCGGGGTCAGGCTGTCCGCCGCGATCATTGACGCGTGCACCGCGACCGATTCCAGATTCCGGCGCGGGCTCGCGGCGGGATCGACGAACACCGTCTGCCCATCGGTCCACGACGGCTGGCCTGGATCGAGCGCCGCCACCGCAAGGGGCCGACCGGCGATGGCGGAGGCCAACAGGCCGAGCGACTGCAGGCGCTCGTTTGACACGGCCACCTCCGCGAATTCGTTGACCAAATATCTGTTCCACCGTAGAGTCCGGTCGTACCGGAGTCAATCGAAGTGGTCTCCGGCGATAGAAGTGATTGCCCGGCCGCCGGCACTGGCGTCGACTTCGCAAGGGGTGCATCGTGATCGACTTCGAAGGTCAAGTCGCGATCGTGACGGGGGCGGGTCGCGGCTTGGGTCGGCTGTATGCCCTCGACCTCGCTCGCCGGGGCGCGGCCGTGGTGGTGAACGATCTCGGCGGCACCATGCGCGGCGAAGGCGCGGACGCCACCGTCGCGGATCAGGTCGTCGACGAGATCACTCGAGCGGGGGGACGGGCGCTCGCGTCGCATCACTCGGTGGCCAGTCCCGAGGGTGGCCAGGCCATCGTCGACGCCGCGGTGGATAGCTTCGGACGGCTGGACGCCGTCGTCAGCAACGCCGGCATCTTCAACGCCATTCCGTTCCAGGCGCTCTCTGCCGACGACTGGCGCCGCATGCTGCAGGTGCACCTCGATGGTGGCTTCTACCTGAGCCAGCCCGCTTATCGGGTGATGGCGCAACAGGGCGGCTACGGCCGCTTCGTATTCATCTCATCCTCGGCGGGCAACTTCGGCCAGCCGATGGAGGCGCACTACGCGGCCGCCAAGACGGGCCTGGTCGGGCTGTCCAACGTCATCGCGATCGAGGGCGCCGCGCACGGGATACTGTCGAATACCGTTCTGCCCACGGGCTTCTCGCGAATGGTTACCGAGACGGTCGGCGACCAAAACTTCCTCGAGAAATCAGGCTTCATGCGCGCCATCCGGGCCGAGCTGGTGGTACCGCTCGTCACGTTCCTCGCAAGCCGTGCCTGCCCGGTCACCCATTGCAACTACTCGGCGTGCGCGGGCCGCTATGCCCGGGTGTTCGTCGGCCTCGGTGCGGGCTGGTTGGCCGACGCCGCGACGCAACCGACCGCCGAAACCATCGCTGAGCATTTCGACGACATCTCGGCGACCGACATGTTCATCGTGCCAGAGTCGATCGTCGACGAAGTCCTCGAGGTCTGCGACCGTCTAGGCATCAGCGCAATGCCGGACAACGCAGAAGTCGCCTTCCCGACGCCCCGATGAGAGCGGGCGTGGTTCGCGGCGTTCCCCCAGGAGGAGCGCCGGTCGGTAGGATCGCCTGCAGTTGTCGAAGCCGAGGACGCCAGGAGAGGTACGCAATCAGCGATGGCCGATGCCGACGCCGTGAGGCGCAGTTCGAGAAGCGCGCGGCCCGGCGCCATGAAGGGGCAGCGTGCTGCCAAGCTCACCGCGGTTACCGACCGACCGGCTGCCGACGCGACGCGTCGCACTGAGATCCTCAAGACCGCGAACTCGGTCATCGCGACCAGTGGTCTGCGGACGTCGCTGCAACAGATCGCCGACGCGGCGGGCATCCTCGCAGGCAGCCTCTATCACCACTTCGACTCCAAGGAAGCGATTCTCGTCGAGCTGATCAGGCGCTACCACGCTGACCTGGACCGCGTCGGCGACTTGGCGCTCAAGCGTCTCGACGAGCCGGACCCCCGACCCGTCGCCGAGCAGATCACCGACCTCGGGTGCGAGATCGCTCGCTGTGCGGTGGAGCACCGGGCCGCGCTGCAGATGTCGTTCTACGAGGGACCGAGCTCAGACCCCGAGCTGATCGAACTGACCCAGCGCCCGCCGTCGACCATCCAGACGGCGATGCTGCAGGCGCTTCGGGCCGGCCGCTGGAGCGGCTACATCCGACCCGATCTGGACCTGCCCACACTGGCCGACCGGGTATGCCAGAGCATGTTGCACGTCGGCCTCGACGTGATCCGGCACAAGGCTTCGGCAGACGAACTGGCCACGTTGAAAAGCCACATCGCCCTCGACGGCCTCGCGATCGACGTCCCTTCGGATACAGACCTGGACAAGTCGAACGCTTTCGCGGCCGCTGAGAACGTGATCCAGAGCTGGGTCGACACCGAGGACGACAGCGACCTCAAAGCGGCGCACGTGCGAGCAGTCGCCCGCGCCGAGTTCGGCCGCCGCGGCTACGAGATGACGACCATCCGGGATATCGCGTCGGCCGCCGGACTGGGCACCGGCACGGTGTACCGCGTCATCGGCTCCAAAGACGAATTGTTGATGTCGATCATGTTGGAATTCGGCCACAAGGTCGGCGGCGCGTGGACGGACATTGTGCGTGCGGATGCCACCACGATCGAGAAGCTCGACGCGTTGAGCTGGCTGAACATCAACGCGCTCGACCAGTTCCCGGACGAGTTCCGGATTCAGCTGGCCTGGCTGCGTCACACGCCCCCGGATACCTCGAACCCCGCATGGTCGTTCACAACGCGGATCCGGCAGATGAAATCCCTTCTGTCCGAGGGTATCCGCGCCGGCGAAATTCGGAACGACAGTCCTGCCGCCGACATGCTGGCCCGCTGCATCATCGGTGAGCAGTGGATCCCCGAGAACATCCTGCAGCAGATCGGCACCCGCAACGCTCTGATACTTGCCCGTGACACCACCTTGCGCGGCATCAGCGTCCGCGCGCCGTGACGTCGAAATCACCCAGCGCTCAGCGCACCACGATCGGCAGCGCGCCCCACCCGCGCACACTCGAGGTGTGCGCCATGGCGGCGTTCTCGTAATCGACCTCCCACTCCGGCCACCGTTGGAGCATCTCCTCGAGGGCGACCCTTGCCTGCATGCGGGCCAGCGACGAGCCGAGACAGAAATGCAACCCCTGGCCGAACGACAGGTGGGGTCCGCTGCGATGGATGTCGAAGCTCTCACCGTCCGGGTAGCGGCGCTCGTCGCGGTTGGCCGAACCATTGAGCAACAACATCACTGAACCTTCGGCGATCGTCTGCCCGTGACATTCGGTAGTGCGAGCGACGTAGCGCGCCTGTACCGGCGACGGCGCCTGAAACCTCAGGACTTCCTCGACAGCCCCCGGGATCAACGAGAAGTCGTCGACGAGTTCGCGACGCTGATCGGGATGTTCGGCGAGAAGTTGGGCGATGAAGCCGATCAGCCGGGTGGTCGTTTCGTTGCCCGCGCCGGCGATCATGCTGGTGTAGGTCAGCACCTCGACGCGCGTCAGCGGTCGGAGTTCTCCGTCGTCTTCGACCTCAGCATTGAGCAGTTGCGTCATCAAGTCGTCCGACGGATGGTCAGCCCGCCACTCGATGTACTCCGCGAAGAGTTCATACGCGTTCTCGAACGTTGCCGCCGACACGGACTGAAAGCTGCCGTCTTTGAGACCGATCGCGGCATCCGTGTTGTCCCGAATCTGCTGTTGGCCCTGCTCCGGTATGCCCAGCAGGTAGCCGATCGTCCGCATCGGAATCAGCGCTCCGAAGTCGCTGATGACGTCGAATCGTGAGGCACCGGCCAGCGAATCGAGCGCGCGGACGCAGAACTGACGGGTCAACGGTTCGATGGCGTCAATCCGTCGCGGCGTGAACACCTTTGACAACACTTTCCGGTGGATGTCGTGCAGCGGCGGATCTTCGAACAGGATGACACCGGGCGGCACCTCGACCCCGCTCATGATGACGTCCATCGTGGTCCCACGGCCCGACCGGAAAGTGTCCCAGTTGTGGAGCTCGCGCGCGACGTCGTCGTAGCGGCTCAGCGCATAGAAATCGTATTTTTCGTTGTGATAGAGCGGAGCTTCGTCGCGCATCCGTCGCCAGATCGGATACGGATCATTGTCGATCTCGAAGTCGAAGGGGTCGTAGTACAGATCGGTCGAGTTGGCGCCGGTCATTCGTCGTCTCCCTCAGTCCGGTCATCGAATACGTAGCGTGGCAGTGTGTTCGGCATATCGAGTGAGCTCAACAGGCCAGCGGGCGCGTCGACCACGTAGGGAATGGCGTTGACTACCCGCATCGCGGTGGCGGCCATGGCGGCGTGGCCGGCACCATGCCCTTCGGAAGCGCCTACGTTCATGGCGCAGTGGATGTCGGGCTCACCGTCGATGTCGACGCGGTAGCTGGCGTCGAATTCGGATGTCAACCAATCCGGCGCTACGTCGCGGGCCATCCGGATGATGTGCTCAACGACAATGGCTTCCCTGCCGTTGACCAGCCCGGCGGCCCTAGTGGACACCGCACCGCATGTGCCCGCTTTCACCGTGCCGAAGGCCACCTCGATGTCTCGATCCGTGACGCGCCGGTCGAGCGTGCCACGGACCTCCTCGACCTCCACTCCGAGGCCCGTCGCGATGAGATGAATCGGTGCCCGCCAGGCCATCTCGATGAAACCCGGTGTCTTCAACAAGGGTTCGAAGTCGAGCAGGCGCCCGAAGCCCATGCCGTTCATCATGACGTCGGCCACCGGATAGTGGTCGTTGAGCGCGACCTCGGTGACTTTGAGGCATCGGATTGTCTTCGACTGCGTCGACAGCAATAAAGCGAGCTGGTCAGAGCCGAAGCCGGGGAAGATGCCGGACGCGTAGAAGGACGCGTTCCCCGCACGGGCCGCGGCCGCCATCTGATCACGCCATTCGGGCGAGTAGTACGCAGGCGGATAGACCAGACTCGTCGACGACGTCGATACGACATTGATGCCTGCCGTCAGCAATCGCAGGTAATCAGGCACCGCGCCGGCATCCCGATCAGGTCCGCTCGCGGAGTACACGACGCAATCGGGCCGCAGCGCGATCAGCGCGCCGGCGTCGTCGGTGGCACGCACGCCGAGCGGGTCGCCGCCCGCCAGCTCGCCCGCGTCCTTGCCGATCTTGTCCTTGGAGTGCACCCACACTCCGACCAGTTCAAGGTCCGGTCTGCGCCGAACCGCGTCGATGGCGATGGATCCGACTCCCCCGGTCGCCCAGACCACAATCCGCATCGGAGTTGTCACGTGATCCTCCTGTCGGTTCATGCCCGCTCCGTCGCCATGACGGCTCGTTCGAGGTAGGGCCACGCCAGATCCGGCGGGATGCCGCCGCACAGCGGAAGGAGCGGCAACGGTCGCCCGGCGCGGATGTAGGCGGCGGCCTCCGGAATCGTGAGAATCCGGTAGGGACCTTGAGATTGGCGCATCGCGCCCACGCTGTCGGCCCGGGAGATGCTGGCCACCGAGTCCTCACCGTGCCGGTACGACGCGGCAGTGACGGCATCGTGAAGCAGGTAAGGGCCGAGCTCGTCCCATGCCGCGTCGATGTTGTCGGCGACGAAGACCGCCGTCGGCACACCCGCCGCCGGAAATTGCGTCACGCCCGGTTCGTGACCGTTGGCTCGGCACTCGGACTCGTAGAACTCTTTCAGTCCCGGCGATTCGGTCTGCGAGATGAACCCAAGCCCGTACTTTGCGGCCCTCCGGGCCGCCGCTTTGGTACCTCCCGCGACGAACATCGGCGGACCGCCAGCCGTCGCGGGCTCGGGGGTCACATGGATACGACGCCCGCTGCATTCCACCGGCCGACCCCGCAGAAGACGCCGCAGCAGCGCCAGCGCCTCGTCCGCACGTTCGCCCCGCTTGCTCAAGGCGACACCGAAGTGGTCGTATTCCTCAGCGCGGTGGCCGATTCCGAAGGCGTAGGAGACCCGCCCCTTACTGATGATGTCGAGGACACTGATCTCCTCGGCAAGACGCACCGGATCCCACAACGTGATCGGCACCGCCGCCAACAGAATGGCCAGGTGCGTGGTCCGCGCGGCGATCGCAGAGGCGAGAATCTGCGGCGCCGGAAGATGCGCATCGTCGGTCGCATGATGCTCGGAGAGCACCGCGACGACGGCGCCGCGCGTTTCCGCCCACTCGCACATGTCGAGCGTCGCCGCGTAGAGATCGGTCGGTGGAGCACCGAAGTGCGGTGCGCGCATGTCGAAGCGCAACGTGAACATCAGCGCCGACGCGCAGTCGAAGTGGTCACGACGACGGACTCTAACCTAAATTTTGTTCCGTGCGCACGATAATAGTGATTACTATTCTCAAGCCGGTATCCGCACTAGCGCATGTGGCACCCGAGTGGCCCACACTGCCGGGCGCTCTCGGCTACCGCGTCGTGATCACCGGCCAGCCGGACATCGACTGCACGATGTCGGCGACACTGTGTGATCGCAAGGAGGCCGGCATCGAGAGTCTGACGTCAGGGGCGGGGGCGATGGTCGCGACCGCGATGCGAGTCGTGACCGCGGTTCCGTATGTGGTTGCTGCGCAACCGGGTCTGCTCAGCTTGGTCGATCTGCCGCCGACGATTCCGCACGGCGCGTTCAGCTCACCCGGGTCAGTTTGAAGGGCATTTCGACGTCGAGTACCTTGTTGAACCCGCAGGCGCCGCTCGGCCCTTCGGTTTTGTCCCAACCGATATACTGATTCTTGTCCTGGGGGTAGCCGTGCCAGAACACCCACGCCTGCTTTCCCGGATATGCGGTGCCGTCGGCACAGGGTTCCCAATTCTCAACCGTGCGACCGGTTTTCCATCGACCGCTCATGTAAATCAAATCTGCGCTCCAGCCTTGGTCGCTGGAGACCCTGCCGGTGCAGTCCTGGAACGTCCGGCACGTCGATGTGATCGTCCACCTCTGAGTGACGCTTCTCTCGATGTGATAGGAGTCGTTGGTTCTCGCCCACTGGCCGTCGGAGAATGCGGTGAACGTGCCGTTGATCGCCACGTCGTCTTGCGCATCCGCGCGCGGCGCCACGGACACCGCCAGACCGATCGCCACGGCGACGCTGCACAGCGCCCGCGCGGACATCACGGTGCTGCCTTGAAGATCAACTCTTGCCATGTCGTCGGCGGGTCGACGAGGTCCGTCTGCTGACCGACCGTGCCGTCGGGTGCCGAATACTGGCCGCTTTGTGGATCGTAGTGGGCAACCGCCACCGATGGGCCGGGCGCGGATCCGGTGCCATGGAATGCGTTCGGGGTCGCAGGTGCCGCGCCCGACGAGTCGGGTGGTGGTGTTGCGACGGGCGGTGGAGGGACAACCGGGGGCATTCCCGCCGGAGGCGGCGGAGTCCCCTCAGCGGGCGCGAAGATGTTGTCCTGGTAGTTGACCCGATCATCGGGTGGGATGCCCTGCGCGATGAGGTTCGGATCGATCGGGTACGGGCCGAGAGTATGCTGCCGCATCGCGAGCGGCTGATAGGGCTTGTCGCTATAACATTGCTCGGCCGTCGGGGCACGCTTGCCGGGCACACCCATACACGGCGCGTTGCGCGCGCCACGCACGACGATCGGTGAGTCCTGCGGCAGCTTGCAGTACAACCCGTCGGGAGTATCGATGGTGGTCAGGTCCGCTGGGCTTCGCCATTGCGACGGCGGCAGGAAACCAACCGTGCAGGGGTTGGGGTCGGCGATCTGAATCCGGAAGTCGCCCAGCGGGATACCCGTCGGGTTGTTCTCGGGAGCCGAGGACAGGATGTTGGCGACGAATGGCGGCAGCAGTACCAGCACCTGTTCGAGCGACGGGCGGTACGTCACCGCGACCTGACCGAGCGTGGTCATGTTGGCCAGCAACACCGGAAGGGTCGGTCTGATCTGGGTGAGTAGTCGCGACACCTCGTCTGCTGCAGCGGGTCCCCGCTGCAGCAGATTCCTCACCTGCGCGTCGTTGTCCACGACCTGGCCCGTGATGCCTGCCAGACTTCGTGCCCATAACCGCAACGCGTCGGTGGTCTGCGCCTGCGAATCGAGAAGGGGCCCGGAGTCCTCGATGAGTTGGGCTGAACGGTCGGCCTCCCGGTTGAGGTCACCGGAAATCGTCGCCGACGAGTCGATTAGCGAGCCGATGTCGTATCCGGATCCGCCGAACGCCGCGTGGGACTCGTCGATCAATTGGCGAAGTGTGTCCTTGGGGATGGTCTCGAGCAGGTTGCTGAGCTGGCCGACCATCGGGCTGACCGGTTGTGGGAGCTTCGTATCGGCGGCCGGGATCACCGACCCGTCCTGCAGATACGGCCCGGAGTCCGTGCGCGGCAACAGTTCCACATACTGCTCTCCGACCGCAGACACGCTGCGCACCTCGGCTTGTAGGTCTGCCGGAATCTTCGGTGAGGTGTCCAGCCGCAGCGTCGCCGTCGCCTGGCTGCGTGACACGTCCATTTCGATCACCTTGCCCACCTGCACCCCCCGGTAAGTGACGTTGGCGAAACGGTACAGACCGCCCGACGCGGGAAGCTCGAGCGTCACGGTGATCTTGCCGATCCCGAGCAGCGTCGGCACTTGCATATACCCGAACACCATCACCAGAACGCCGACAACGGACGCGATCGCGAAGATCACGAGCTGGATTCGGACGAAGCGGGGCAGCATCAGCCGCCACCTCCCGGATCCCACGGCGCGGGAGCGGCATTCGGAATCGGACCGAACGGTGGCGAGGTGCCCACGCCCATCGGGAATTTGGTGTAGTAAGCGTCATAGCCCGGGTCGCCTGGTGCTGGGATCAACGACGCGCGGTCTTGTCCCAAGCGGGTGCCGAGCAGCAGCCCTCGTTTCATCCGGGGATTCGTGAGATCAACGGTGACGAACAGATTCACGTAATCTCCGCGCACACCCCTGTCGATGAGGTTCTGGGTGAGCGGGAAAGTGGGTAAGTACGCGATTGCGTTGTCGATCTGGGGGCCGACGTCGGCGAGCGCACGCATCGTCGGCTCGAGGTTCTGCAGGTTCTTCACCAGGTCCGCCTGCGTGTCGTTGACCAGGCCGGAGACGGTGTCGCTGAACATGCCAAGCTTTTCCAGCGCCGTCGTTATCCTCGGCCGCTCCCGCAGCAGGACGTCCAGCGCGGGCGGAATCTTGTTCAACGCCCTGGTGAGCACTTCCTGCTGGCTGGCCAGGCGCTGCGAGAAACGGTTCAATTCGTCGATCGTCGCGAGGATGTTGTCACGTTGCTGATAGAGCGTGCCTACGAAGGTGTCCAGCCGGGTGATCAAGCTGCGCACGGCCTCCCGGCGTCCCGACAGTGCGATGTTGAAGTTGTGAACGATTTCTCCGACCTGCCCTAGTCCCCCGCCGTTGACGACGGCCGCCAGTGACGACAGCGTCTGTTCGGTGGACGGGTAGGTCGACGAATTGTTCAGTCCGATGGTCGCGCCGCGGCGCAGGCGGCCCCTCGGCGCCTCGCCGGGCAGCGGGTCGAGCGCGACGTGCATCGACCCCAACAGTGAGGTCTGCCCGACCGTCGCCACCGCGTTGGCCGGCACTGCCACCTCCGGCTTCACCGAAACCTCGAGGTCGACGTGCCAGCCGTGCAAAGTCATCTTCCCGACGCTGCCGACCACGACATCGTCGATCATCACCGGCGAATTCGGCTCGAGTGTGCCGACATTCGCGAGCTCGACGTGATAGACGCTTGCATCGGTGCCACGTCCCACCGCACCGGGCAGCGGTAAGGAGTTCACCCCCTGGAACGAACATCCGGTCAGGGTCAGCAGGGCGCAGCAGGCACCGGCCGCCATCCGACGGCCAATATTGCGGGCGGTCACGGCGGTGTCCCGTCGACGGGTGGTGGCGGGGTTGCGGCGATATCAGGCGGCACGGGCGGCGTCTCGGCGGGCAGCAGCATGTCCTGCAGACTCGGCGGACCGGGCGCGGGGGGTACGGCCCCCGGCGCAGGCCCGGGCGGCGACCCGAACCCGGGGGGCGCCGGCACGTCGCCCATACCGGTGTACGCAGACACCACCGGCGGGACCTCTGCAGGGTCCGGCTCCGCGCCGGCGGCGCCGGGCATCAGGCTGGGCTCCGAGTACCGCAGCATGTGGGGCGGTGGGTTCGAGGACAGGAACGGGCTGACAGGAAATGGCAGATTGTTGAAATTTACGGTGCGCAGGCCGGGACCGAGATACTGCGAACACAACTTGGATGTCGTCGGCGCAGTCGTGTTCTCGAGAGCGCCGATCATTCCGCAGATGAACCACTCCGGATTCGACATGTTGTTCAGGACGAACACACCACTTGCCGCGCCGGTGCGCGGATCGAACATGTTGACTGCGTTGGCGATTGAATGCGGCGCGATGTGCAGCACGTTCTCCAGATCGAGGCGGTGGTCAGCCAGGGTCTGGGTGACGTTGGCCAATCGCTGGATCTGCTCGGCCGTTTTGTCTCTGGTGCCCTCGATGAAGCGGGTGGTCTCGCCCACGACCTCGGACAGGTTCGTCAGCGCCGCGTCGAGGTCTGATCTGCTGTCGTCGACCACGCTGGTCAACGTCGCGAACCGGTCCTGAAACTGCACGATCTGCTCATTGCTGTCACGCAAGGCGGTGACGAAGGTCTGCAGGTTGCTGATCGTGTCGACGATGTCGCCACTGCCCTCGGCCAGGATGCGTCCGACGCCCGACAACTGCGCCAGCGTCTGACGCAGCTTGTCGCCGTTGCCGTCGAGCGCAGCGGCCGCGCTGTCGATGAACCGGCCCACCGAGCCGGTCGACATGCCGTTTTGCGGACCCAATTCGGTTGCCAGACGTGTCAATTGCTCCTTGACTTCATTCCACTCGACCGGCACCGCAGTGCGCTCGACCGGAATCACCCCACCGTCGTCCAGCGCAGGGCCGGACTCATACCCTGGCGTGAGTTGGACGTAGCGCGCCGATACCAGGTTCTGCGCGACGATGACCGCCTTCGCATCAGCGGGTACCCGAATGCCATCGTCGACGTGCAGGGTCATTTCGGCCCGAGTGCCTGCGGGCCGGATCGACTCGATGCTGCCCACCCTGACCCCGGCGACGCGGACCTCGTCGCCCGGGTAGATCGCGGTGGCGGTGGTGAAGTACGCGGTGATCGTCGTCGGCTTGAAGAAAGCCTGTCGGACGGCGACAGCCAGCCCACCCGCCAGAGTTATGGCCAGCACGACAGCCAGCGCGATTCTCGACGCTCGGTTACGTGTCATCGTGGAGGCTCGCCCCAATGTTCTCCCGGTCCGGGAATTCCGTTGTAGGGGAACGGAAGCTCGGCACGCGGGCCTGCGTTGTCGGGTGGCTGACCGGCGTTGACGCCTCTGCGGAACCCGAACGCGTAGTCCAGGAACGGCTGCATCAGCTGACCGAAAATGAGGTTGGGGATGTAGGCCTGGTAGTACGGGCCATTACCGATCGTCTCGCCGAGAGTGGTCTGAAACTTCGCCAACCCCGGAAGCGCCTTGGCGATGTTGTCCCGGTTCTTCTCCAGGACGGCCGTCACCGCGTTGAGTTTGTCCAGCGTGGGCGCAAGCTCCTGCTCGTTGTCGCGAATGAGGCCGGACAACTGTTGGGACAACGCCGAGGTGTGCGCAAGAAGTTCGACGATCGCATAGCGACGTGCTGATAGCACCGACACCAGGTCGTTGGCGTTGAGGATGAGGGTGTTCACCTGGGCGCTGCGGTCCGACAGAATCTTCGTGACATCAGCGCCGTTCTCGAGCAGTTCCCCCAGTGTGTCGTCGCGGTCGTTGATCGCCTGCGACAACCGGGTGATCCCCTCGAACGTCGGACCCAGTTGCGGCGCAACTTGATCGAGCGTCGCCGACAGCGTATCCAGTGACTGGTTCAGCGAGGACGTGTCGGTGCCCGCCGTGTTCGCGGTGAGCTCGCTGACTGCCTCGGTGAGTGAGTACGGCGACGCGGTGCGCGTCACAGGGATGACGTCAAGCGGGCTCATCGTGCCGTCACCCTCGGATTCCAGCGTCAGGACGCGTTCGCCCAGCAGTGTGCCGGTGCGAACGTGGGCGGTCGTGTCCGATCCGAGCTCGACCGTGCCGTCGATCGTGAACGTCACGAGGGCATTGCGACCCTGCAGCGCGATGCCCGAGACGTTGCCGACCTTGGTCCCAGAGACCACCACGTCGTTACCCACGGCGACGCCGCCGGCGTCGGCGAACAGAGCCTGGTACCGAATTTGCGTGGCCAGCGCCACCAACCGCTCGGGCGCGAGCCCGACGGCGATGACGAGAACGACCAATACCACGCCCATGAATCCCGAGCGGATGAGGTGTCTTCCTTGGTATTTCAACATCAGGGCTCGGTGCACCTCCCGTTTTCCTGCTTGATCCACGGGAAGACTGCGGTGCGCCCTTGTAGGTCGGTCACTCGCCACTTCAGTTCGCAGATGTAGTAGTTGAAGAAGCTGCCGTACGACCCCGTGCGGATCAGCTTGCGGTAGTTCTCCGGCGCCTTCGCCAGGCTGGTGTCAACCCTGTCCTTCTGCAGGTCCAGGTTTGTCGCGAGCCGGCTGAGTTGGTCCACCGTCCCGGCCAGCGGGGCCCTGGCTTCGGTCAGCAGGTCCGCCACCGACGCTGTGCCGTTGTTCAAGGACTCGATCGCTTCGCCGATTGGATCTCTTTCCGCGGCAAGCTCGGTCACGAGTTTCTCCAGCCGATCTATCGTGCCGGAGAACTTGTCACCTTCCCTGGACAGCGTGGCCAGCAGCGTTCGCAGGTTGTCGATCAGTGCCTGGATGGTCTGGTTGTGCTCGGCCAGCGCCGTCGTGAAGCCCGAGGTGTTGGAGAGCAGGGACTGCAACGTCCCGCCCTGCCCCTGGAAGATCTGGATCAGTGACGCGGACAGCGCATTGACGTCCTGCGGGTTGAGGCCCCGGATAACGGGCTTGAGCCCTCCGAGCAACAGGTCGAGGTCCAGGGCCGGCTCCGTGCGTTCTGCGGGGATCTGAGAGCCCGGTGGCAGCGGCGTGGAGTCAGGCCCCTCGATGAGTTCCAGATACCGGTCGCCGACGAGATTGAGATAGCGCACCGCCGCCCTGGTTCCGGTCGTCATACGCACCTGCGGATCCGCATCGAAAGTGACGAGCACCGTTTTGTCGCGTCGTAGTTTTACGCTGCTTACGGTGCCGACGCGCATACCGGCCACGCGCACCGACTCCCCCGTCTTCAGTCGCGACGCGTCGGCGAACACCGCTGAATAGTCCTTGGTCGAGCCGGTCTGGTACTGGCCGAAGATGAAGAACAATGACATCGTCAGTAGCGTCATCACGACGCCGAAGATGCCGAATTTGACGAGCGTCGGTCGCAGCGAGCGCCTCATCCGGGCTGTCCGATCTGCGCGGTGTTGCGTGGCGGACCGTCAACCTCGGTGTCGCCGAACATGATCTGTTTGATGATGTCGGCGTTGAGGACAATGCCGGGGTACGTGCGGCGCCACGGGTTGGTTCCGGTGTCGGCGACGACATACGGCGCCACCCCCTCGAACGGCATATTCGGCAAGCCCGTGCACTGCGGGCCGCCCTCCCCACCCGCCTTGGGCAGATCGCCCGGGTACCGGTAGCGCTCCTGCCCCCACAGGAAGCCGGCGAGTACAACGACGCCCGGCTCCTTCAGCGGCGGACGCTCTGACGCGTTGACCATGCCGGCGAGCGAACACCACAGCGCCTCGTTGTATTCGTTGAGCAAATCAGTGGTCGGCACGAGCAACCGAAGGACGTCCGTCAGCGGTTGCCGATTCTCGCCGAGCACCTGATCGCCGATGTCCGCCAAGCCGATCACGCTGACGAGCGCTGCGTCGAGGCTGTCCTGCTGGTCGACCAGGGTGTCGCTGATCCGTGAGGTGTTGTCGGCGATCGAGACGAAGTCGTCGGCCGCGTCGGCGTAGGCCCGCAGCACGTGCGGCGCGGCTTCCAGATCACGACGCAGGGCGGGCAGAGTCGGTTCGAGCCTGGCCAGGTAGGCGTCGAGGTCGGCCAACATCTGGCCGAACTTCTCGCCGCGCCCGGACATCGCTGAAGAGATCGCCCCGAGAGTCTCGTTGAGCTTGGCCGGATCGATCGTCGACAGCACCGACGTCAACTGCTCGAAGACGGTGTTCACCTCGACCATGACGTGCTGGGCATCGATGACCTGACCGGCGCGCAGCGATTCCGCTGACGGTTTGTCAGGAAAGACGAACTGGACCTGCTTGGCGCCGAATACCGTCGGCGAAGCGATCTCGACAAGCGCGTTGGCCGGGATCGCTTCGAGGCGTGCGGGATCGATCGCCAGATGGATCGCCGCTCGGCCGTCAGCCAGCGCCTCGATCGACGCGACTTTGCCCACTTGGACCCCGCGGATCTGCACTTTCGCGTCCGGATTCATCACGAGGCCGGCACGTTCGGATATCACGGTGACGGGCGCGCTCTGCGCGAAACCGTCCCGGAACAGATTCGCCGCCAAGATGAAGACCGCGACTATGGACGCGACGGTGGCGAGGCCGACCAGCGGACGCAAGAGATAGCGCTTCACCGTAGTCCTCCGCGCACGCGGCGACCGGAATGGCGCTCCGCGGCCCGTCGTGGCACGCGCGATCCACCCTCAACATGCGTTCGAGGACGGCGCAGCACATTACGCTGGAACATATTTTTGGGTTAATCACTCCGTTGATGGTGGGCGGACGTTGCGTCTTCGGGACCTCGATTGGCTGGCCGCTGTGCGGACACTTTGGTTTGCTGTGCAAGATTCCCACACAGTTCAGTGCAGTTCAATAGGCAAAAATGAGACAAAGCTGGATTATCTGTCCAGTGCGCGGAACGCTCAAGCCTACCGTGTCCCGCAGCTGCGCTGTCTTTGACATATCGGACCAACTATTAGGTGGCGACGATCATGAGCTATCGACGCCGCAGTGCCGATCGCACCGGTTTCGTCCAATGATGGCGCGCCCGACGCGCGAAAAAATGAAAATGGCAATTTTTATAAAGATAGACAAGTTCGGCGCCGTCGCGCCCGGGTCGGGTCCCCACTGACGAGTGCGCCCAACGCCGCAGCAATCACGGCTGGGCCCTGCGCGGTGAGGACGCGAAATATGCTGCGTCGCAGCGACAATGCCCCTATTCGGGAAGCCGTAGCTCCGGCTTCTCGACCTCTTCGATGTTGACGTCCTTGAACGTGATCACGCGGACCTGCTTGACGAACCGAGCGGGCCGATACATGTCCCACACCCACGCGTCGGCCAGCCGCAGTTCGAAGTACACCTCGCCGTCGGAGTTACGCGGCACCAACTCGACACTGTTGGCCAGGTAGAAGCGCCGCTCGGTCTCCACGACGTAGCTGAACTGTCCGACGATGTCCTTGTATTCGCGGTAGAGCGAGAGCTCCATCTCGGTTTCGTACTTCTCGAGATCTTCGGCACTCATCGGCTCAGCTGTCCTTCACATCGTCTACTTGCACATCTTCCCCTACCCCAGTTGGCTCTGCTGCTCGGGTTCCCAATCCAGATCGTTCGCGGGAACCAGTTCCCCGTCCACCGGCACGAGTCGGCGCACGTTGATGAACGAGTACCGATGCTGCGTGCACGGGCCGAGCGCGGCGAGGGCGGCGCTATGCGCGGGCGTGCTGTATCCCTTATGCTCGGCGAACCCGTACCCCGGGTGTTCGGATTCCATTTTGACCATCAGCCGGTCACGGCTCACCTTGGCGAGCACACTGGCCGCGGCGATGCACGCCGCCGCCGCGTCTCCGCCGACCACAGGCAGCGAGGGCATCGGCAGACCGGGCACGCGGAAGCCGTCGGACAGCACATAACCAGGGCGTAAAGGCAGCCCCGCAACCGCCCGCCGCATGCCCTCGATGTTGGCGACGTGGACGCCACGCCGATCCACCTCCGCCGACGGGATGAACACCACGTGGTAGGCAAGCGCATACCGGCGGATCAACGGAAACAGCCGCTCCCGCTCCTTGGCGTTGAGCTTCTTGGAGTCATCGAGCGCGGCCAGACTCTCGAGTCGGTTGGGTCCGAGTACACACGCGGCCACGACGAGCGGGCCCGCGCACGCCCCGCGGCCCACCTCGTCGACACCCGCGACCGGGCCCAGCCCGCCGCGATACAGCGCGGACTCCAGTGTGCGCAGGCCAGAAGACTTCCGGATCACCGTTCGCGGAGGCCATGTCGCCGGCAAGCTCAAACCCTCCTATTGGGCTTGGGATTCGGTCTGCGGATTCACCTGTGGGTTGAGGCTGCCCACTCCGCCCCATCGCGAGGGCGGCCAGGCGATGAACCGTGCCTTCCCGATGACATTGTCCACCGGGATGGTGCCGAGCACGGGGTCACCGGTGCACATCAGTCCGCGTTGCACATCGGCGGGCGTCTTACCGCAGTGCGCCCGGGAATCCGCCGAATGCGTACGGTTGTCGCCCATCACCCACAGCCTGTCCTCGGGGACCTTCACCGGGCCGAACTCGCTGCCCAGGCATGGGTAGATCTTGATGTCGGCCATCATCGTCGTCGAGTCCAGATACGGCTCGTCGAGGCGCTTGCCGTCGACCGTCAGTCCGGTGGTCGCCCGGCACTCGACGGTCTGCCCGCCCACCGCGATGACCCGTTTCACCAGATCGTTCTCGTCCGGTGGGACGAAGCCGATGAACGACAGCGCGTTCTGGACCCACCGGATCGCGGTGTTGTCCGAGCGGATCGACTTGTAGCCGACATTCCAGTTCGGCGGGCCCTTGAACACCACGACATCACCGGGCTCCGGCGACGAGAAGTCGTAAGTCAGCTTGTCGACCATGATCCGGTCGCCGGTGCAGCCCGGGCAGCCGTGCAGGGTCGGTTCCATCGATTCCGACGGAATGAGGTACGGCCGCGCGATGAACGTCAGCATGACGTAATACAGGACCAGCGCGATCGTGATGAGAATGGCGCCTTCGCGCAGTGCGCCGCGCTTCTTCTTCTCGGGTTCGGAGTCGGCGTCCGGATCGGTGGACGAGGCGTCTGGGCCGGCGGAGTCGGTCACCGCATCAGGGTAGCCAGCGCGGTGGTCATCGCCACCGGGCGACGTCAGCGCTTTTCCTTGATCTTCGCCTTCTTGCCGCGGAGCTCACGCAGGTAGTACAGCTTCGCGCGACGAACGTCACCGCGGGTGACGACGTCGATGTGGTCGATATTGGGTGAGTGCACCGGGAACGTCCGCTCGACGCCGACCCCGTAGCTCTCCTTGCGCACCGTGAACGTCTCCCGGATCCCGCCACCCTGACGGCGGATGACCGCGCCCTTGAAGACCTGGATGCGTTCCTTGGAGCCCTCGATCACCTTCACGTGCACGTTGACCGTGTCGCCGGGGCCGAAGGCCGGGATGTCGTCGCGCAGCGACGTCTGATCGACGAAGTCCAGCGTGTTCATCGGTGACACTTCCTTGCTGTTGGTGGCTGTGGGCGCGCCATCGCAAACTGATGCGTCGCCGAGCCGGTCTATCGGGCGTATCGGGTGTATCTCGCAGCGGGCGGACCTGCCCGTCCCCGAGCACGACCCCGGGTACTGCACAGACAACTGCTCAATTGTGCCAGACAGGCCCTCATCCAGTGAAATCCGGCCGAACGTCGCTGCTGCCGAACCGACGAACGCCGAGACGGCCTAACTACACGGTGCGGCCTCGCGGCGGTTACGCTGGACAACACGGGCGTGGCGATGCGGCAAGCCTGATCCCGAAATCTTCCAAACTGCTGAGGGAGGGTCATGCGCCGGGGGCCGTCAAAGCTGATAACGGCTACCGCGGCCGTCGCAATCCTGGTGCCGATCGGCACCGGCTGCGAGGCCAGCGTATACGGGATGCCGCCCGAACCCTCGGGCCCGCAGCTCACTGTCATCGCTCCGCAGGGCCGCATGGCTCCGCTGCCCGAGGCCCCTCCCGACGAGCCCGCCGCCAGCTTCGCCGGCCTGGCCGCCAGGGCCAAGCAGGCCACCGCCGACGCCGCGAAGGCAGGCGCCGAGATCACGACGGTCGTGCTGGATCGCAACACCGGTCAGACCGTCTCCAACGGCAACAACATGCAGATGCCCATCGCCTCGGTGGTGAAGCTCTTCATCGCCGACGATCTGCTGCTGCAGGAAGCGCAGGGACGGACCCGACTCTCTGCCGAGGACCGTAAGGCGCTCGACTTCATGTTGCGGGCCTCTGACGACAGCGCAGCCGAGGTCTTCTGGAACCGCAGCGGTGGCAGCGCCATCATCGAGCGTGTCACCGCCCGTTACAGCCTGGATGCCACCGAGACGCCCTACAACGGGCGCTGGTTCAACACCTTGAGCACCACCGGTGATCTCGTCCGGTACTACGACAAGCTGCTCGCCGGCAGCGGCGGATTGCCGCCGGAGAAAGCCGACATCATCTTGTCCAACCTCGCCGCGTCGACACCGACCGCCCCCGACGGGACGGTTCCCGGCGGTGTGTACCCGCAGCGGTTCGGCATCCCTGAGGGGTTCTACGCCGAACCGGTCGCTGTCAAACAGGGCTGGTTCTGCTGCTGGAACGGCGGCAACTGGGTCCACCTGTCGACAGGCGTCGTCGGACCGGACCGTCGGTACGTCATGGCCATCGGCTCCATGCACCCCGCCGACGACGCCACCGCGCGCACCACCATCACCCAAGCCGTGAAGACGATGTTCCCCGGCGGGCACATCTAGTCGAGAAGATCGGGCCTGCGCTCGCGAGTGCGCGCCAACCCCTGCTCACGGCGCCACGCGGCCACCTTGGCGTGGTCGCCCGACAACAACACCTGCGGTACGTCGAGCCCCCGCCAGCTGGGCGGACGGGTGTAGCTCGGCCCCTCGAGAACGCCGTCGGAGTGCGAATCATCCTGGTGCGACACGGGATTGCCGAGTACATCGGGCAGCAGTCGCACGACGGCTTCGATCATCACCAACGCCGCCGCCTCACCGCCGGGCAGCACGTAATCGCCGATCGACACCTCCTCGACCCGCATGCGGCCCGCGGCATCATCGACGACGCGTTGGTCGATGCCCTCGTAGCGGCCACAGGCGAATACGATGTGTTTCTCGGCGCTCCACCGCTGCGCATCGGCCTGCCTGAACAACCGGCCCGCAGGCGTCGGCACCACGAGAAGTGTTCCCTCGGAGCAGATCTCGTCCAGCGCCTCGCCCCACACCGGCGCCTTCATCACCATGCCGGGACCGCCACCGTACGGTGCGTCGTCCACCGACCTGTGCACATCGTGGGTCCAGCGTCGCAGATCGTGCACCGCCAGCGTGACGATGCCGGCGTCGATCGCCTTGCCCGGCAACGACTGTCGCAACGGGTTGAGGTACTCCGGGAAAATCGTCAGCACGTCGATGCGCATGTCTCAGTCCAGCTCCAGCAGACCCTCGGGCGGGTCGATCTCGATCGTCTGCTCAGCCAGCGACACCGACGTCACGATGGCGCTCACGAAGGGCACCAGGATCTCGCGCTCGGCGGCGCGCACCGAAAGCAATTCTCCCGCCGCGGTGTGCAGCACCTCGGCGACGGTACCCACCTGCACACCCTCGGTGGTCCGAACCTGCAGGCCTTCGAGTTGGTGGTCGTAGTACTCGTCCGGGTCGTCGATCGGCGGAAGATCCGCGGAGTCGACCACGAACAGAGTGCCGCGCATCGCCTCGGCCTCGGCGCGGTCGGTGACCCCGTCCAGGCGTACCAGCAGTCGTCCGCTGTGTGCGCGCGCGGACTCGACGGTGTAGCGCCGTTCGGGCCCGTTCCTGGCGCGGCCGCGCAGGACGGTGCCGGGCGCGAAGCGGCCGTCGGGATCGTCGGTGCGGACATCGACGACGAGCTCGCCGGCGATGCCATGCGCCTTGACGACCCGTCCGACAACGAGGTCCACTGCGACCTCTACTGGTCGGTGTCCACCACGTCGACGCGGATCCCCCGGCCGCCGATACCGGCCACCAGCGTGCGCAACGCGGTCGCGGTGCGGCCGCCCCGGCCGATGACCTTGCCGAGATCCTCGGGGTTCACGTGCACCTCGACGGTGCGTCCGCGCCGGTTGGTCACCATGTCAACCCGCACATCGTCGGGGTTGTCCACGATGCCTCGCACCAGGTGCTCGACGGCGTCGACGACGACAGAGCTCACGGCCGCACTCAGCTCTCGGTCGACGAGGGCTCGTCCGACGACTCGGGCGAGGTGGTGGCGTCGGCTCCCTCAGCTGCGGGCTCCGACTCGTCCTTGACGGGGGCCGCCTCGGCCTGCACCTCGGTGGCGTCGGCGGCCTTCTTCGCGGGGGCCTTCTTCTTCTTGGGCTGGGTGGCCTCGGTGCTCGGGCCGCCCTCGGCCTCGGCCAGCGCGGCGTTGAAGAGGTCGAGCTTGGACGGCTTGGGCTCCTTGACCTTCAGCGTGCCCTCTGCACCGGGGAGACCCTTGAACTTCTGCCAGTCACCCGTGATCTTGAGCAGCTGCAGGACGGGCTCGGTGGGCTGGGCGCCGACGCCGAGCCAGTACTGCGCGCGCTCCGAGTCGATCTCGATGAGGCTGGGGTCTTCCTTGGGGTGGTACCGGCCGATGACCTCGATGGAGCGGCCGTCGCGGCGGGTGCGCGCGTCAGCGACGGCGATGCGGTACTGGGGATTGCGGATCTTGCCAAGCCGAGTCAGCTTGATCTTGACAGCCATGAGTAAGCGGTTCTCCTGTGATTGCCACGCCGGCAATTCAGCGATCGCGGGCGGGTTGCCCGAATCCGGTTTTGCCTTCCGTGTGTGACCGCCGCGGGGCCGTGGTCCCGCGGCAGACAGCCGCCTATTGTGCCAGAACAGCGCCCACCGGCAAAAATCCCGCGGTTACCCTCACGGTCATGGACGACACGACGGCGCTGCTGGAGATCGAGGCGATCAAGCAGTTGAAGGCTCGCTACTGCCGATTGCTCGACACCAAAGACTGGGACGCGTGGCGCACCATCTTCTCCGATGACTTTCTCAGCGACACGTCCGAGGCCGGCGGCAAGGTCATCGTCGGGGCTGACGAATTCGTCGCATTCACCCGCAAGAGCCTCGGCGACAACGCCACCGTGCATCAGGTGCACGCCCCCGAGATCGAGCTGACGTCGGCGACCACCGCACGCGCCGTGTGGGCGCTCGAGGACGTGGTGCGCCTGGCCCCCGCGGTGAACCTGCGTGGCTACGGTCACTACAGCGAGACCTACGAGAAGATCGACGGCCGGTGGCGCATCACCAGCTCCAAACTGACGCGGCTGCGCGAGGACATCTTCAACCTGCTGATCTCGGTGTATATCTCCCCTCGCCTGCGGAGCGTGATCGGCAAGGCGGCGCGCCGCGTCGTGAAGTGAACCTGCATCATCTTCACGTGACGCCGATACGACACAGGCTGTTGTCCGCAATCGCCGGCCAGTTGGGTCGGCCTCACGGCCTTTTGGGACCGCTGGTCGCCAGAGTGCTCAACCGCGGCAACGGCAAGGCGATCGCCGACGCTGTCGACGCCGCACACGTTCAGCCCGGGTCGAGCGCCGCCGACGTCGGGTTCGGCGGCGGCATCGGGTTGCGCCTTCTGCTCGACCGGGTCGGCGACAACGGAAACGTGCACGGCGTCGAGATCGCCGAGGCCATGCTGCGCCGCGCACGCTCGGCACTTCGACACGACGTGCAGTCGGGCCGGCTGCGGCTCTCGGAAGGCTCGTTGACCGGACTGCCGTTCCCCGACGCCTCGCTCGACACGGTCATCACGCTCAACACCGTGTACTTCATCAGCGACCTCGACGCCGCCTGCGCCGAACTGGCCCGGGTGCTCCGGCCGGGCGGGCGCGTCGTCGTCGGCATCGGCGACCCCGAGGTCATGCGGCGCGCGCCCTTCACCCGCTTCGGGTTCACGTTGCGGCCGGTCACCGATATCGCTGCCGCCCTAACGAAAACCGGGCTGACCGTCGAGCAGCGCCGCATCGAGGACAAGCCGATGCCCCGGTACGTGTTCGTCGGCCTGCGACCCTAGAGCAGCTTGTCGTAGCACTTCTCTTCGACGCGCTTGTTCATCCGCCAGCCGACGGGCGTGCGGACGAACTCGTCGACGTACCAGATTCCGACAAAGTAGATCTGGCTCGTTCCCCCGTCGACATTCCCGCCCATCACCATCGGGTTGAAGCAGATGGCCCGCGATGACGCCGAGTCACCGTCGATCCGGATGTCTATGTTGCCCAGCATGTGGTAGTACGCCGGGAAGTTCGGCAGCACGTCTTTCAACCACGCCTTGACGTCAGGAAAGCGGCCCTCGATGCCGCCGGTGACGGTGTAGTCGATGTAGGCGTCGGCGGTGAAGACCCCGTCCAGGTCGTCGAACCGCTTCTGGTCGATAGCCGTCGAGTAGTCGATCAGCAGCTGCTGGATCTCCAGCCGGTCGGAGATCTCACCCAGGGTCATCATGGGTTACATCAAACACAAGGAGCCGGGCGTCCGTGCGGATCCGTTCGCTCCCAAGGTTTCTGTCGCGTCGGCATCTGGCCGGACTTGCACAGCCGCAATCGTCGGGCCCTGGCTATGCTGCTCGGATGATCCGCCGCAGGATCCTCATCACCGGTGCGAGCGCCGGCCTTGGCGCCGGGATGGCCCGGGTTTTCGCTGCCAAAGGTCGCGATCTTGCACTATGCGCCAGGCGACTTGACCGACTCGAACAACTGAAGGCAGAGCTCACAGCCGATTACCCGGACCTCAACATCGCCGTCGCCCCGCTCGACGTCAACGACCACGATCAGGTGCCGCGAGTCTTCGCTGAGCTCGCCGTTCAGCTGGGCGGAATCGACCGGGTCCTGGTCAACGCGGGCGTCGGCGAGGGCGCTGCGTTGGGTTCGGGCGGAATGCAGGCCAATAAGAGGGTGCTCCGAACCAATTTGGTGGCCGCCCTCGTACAGATTGAAACGGCGTTGGAGATGTTCAGCGGCGCCGGCTCCGGTCATCTGGTACTGATCTCCTCGGTGGCCAGCGCCAAGGGGATACCTGGCTCGTGGGCCGCGTACTCCGCGAGCAAGGCCGGATTGCGTTCGTTGGGCGAATCGCTACGTGCTGAGCACGCCGACGGGCCGATCAACGTGTCGGTGATTCACGCGGGGTACATCGAGTCGGAGATGACCGCTCACATCAAGCGTCCAATGTTCATGAGAGACAACCAAACCGGGGCCGGGGCGCTGGTTGATGCCATCGAGAGGGAACCTGGCCGAGCCGTGGCGCCCTGGTGGCCCTGGGCCCCGATGATCCAGTTGCTGCGCATGGTTCCGGCTTCGCGGATGAAGCCCGCTTCCTAGCCACCAGATTGGCGTACTCAGCACCCTCCAGCAGCGGTTAGGTTTGATTTTGCTGGCTCACCAGCATTATTTACGCAACCGAAACTCGGGGGTAGGGCGCAGATATGTACCGTCTCACCGGATTCGACGCCGGGATGCTGGCCCTCGAGGGGCCATCGCAGCCGCTGACGGGGTGTGCGCTGTGGGAACTCGACACCTCGACGATGCCGGGTGGCTTTTCCTTCGAACGGTTTCGCGACATGCTCCTCCGCCGTTTGGTCGCTTTGCCGGAGTTTCGGATGAAATTGGCGGACAGTGCGCTGAACCTCGACACACCCGTGTGGGTCGACGATCCGAGATTCGACCCCGACCAGCACCTGCATCTGGCACACCTACCCGCCCCCGGGGGACGGCGCGAGTTGGCCGATTTCGTGGCGGCCCGCATCGCCGAACGGATGGACCGCAGCCGCCCGCTGTGGGAAATGTGGGTGATCGAGGGCCTGTCCGGGGACGACGAGCACTTCGGCGGCAAGGTCGCGGTGATGCACCGGTTTCACCACGTGCTCGCCGACGGGGTGACCGCCCTGGACATGCTGTCCCGCTTGACCACCACCGAAGCCGACCCTCCCCCGCCCAAGGCTTTAGACGGCGTGGGCACCGTCAGCACTCGCGCGATCGCCCTCGACGGGTTCAAGCGCTTCGCCTCCCGGCCGCGGTACCTGGTCACCGAACTTCTACCCACGGCCGTGGCCACGGCGAAGTCCCGACGCCGCAACCGCGGTCAACGCATGGCCGATGCGTTTACAGCACCGTGCACACCCCTCAACGGCAACATCACCGAACGCCGCACAGCCTCGTTCATCCAACTCGACTTGCAGGAGGTCAAGGCCGTCAAAGACAAGTTCGCCGTCACGTTGAACGATGTGCTGCTGGCCATGGTGTCGGACGCGTTGCGCCGCTACCTGCTCGATCGAGCCGCACTGCCCGACGCTCCACTGCTCACGATGGTGCCGGTGTCGGTTTTCGACCCGAACCGCGAGGGCCGCAACCAGGTAGCCCTGATGGTGACCAGCCTGTGTACCGACATCGCCGACCCGGCCGATCGACTGAAAGCCATCGCACAGGCGAGTGCCGCTGCCAAAGAGGATATTTCGGCCCTCGGACCTACCCACCAACAGGACTGGATGCAATTCGCCCCGGGACTTTTGGCACTGGCCATGCGACTGTACCGGTGGTCTGGGCGCACCAAGCGCAAGCCTGTCTACAACTTGACCACCTCCAATGTGCCGGGCCCGCAAGAACAGACCTATCTCTTGGGATCGGCGGTACGGGCCCGCTATTCGTTCGGCCCAATCCTCCATGGGAACGGACTGTCATTGGTGGCGATGTCGTTGAACGACAAACTCGACATCGGTTTGGTGTCGTGCCCTGACCTGGTACCTGACGTGTGGGAGCTGGCCGACTCGCTACCCGCCGCGCTCAAGCAGCTACTGGCCGCGCAGAACTAATCCGATCGACTGTGCTCGACGCCCTAGCACGCCTTGTCGTAGCGGCGCCTAGATGGGTGCTCGCCACATCGCTGGTGATCGTCGGCGCGCTTGCGGTGATCGGCGCGCCGGTTTCTCAAAAGCTCTCCACCGCAGGGCTGGCGGACCCAGGCGCGGAATCAACCAAGGTGGTCCACGCGCTGTCAGAGAGCTTCGGACTCGGAGATAGCCAGCTGGTGCTGCTCGTCCGGGCAGAAGACGGCATCGACACCCCGACGGGCCGCGCGTTCGTCGACGGCCTCGTCACAGAACTGCGCGCCGCAGAGCACGTCGCGACCGTGGCGTCCCCGTGGGACTCCCTCGACCCCGTCGCCGCCGGCACGATGAGCCGCGACCGACACTCGGTGATCGTCACCGCCGGAATCGAAGGCGGCGAAACACAGTCGGCGGTCAACGCTGCCGAACTCGGTGCGCGTTTTCGCGGCGACCATGCCGGGGGCTTCACCGTAGCGGCGGGCGGCACCGGTATCGCAAGCGCCGAGATCAACGAGCAGACCCGGCGCGACCTGGAGATCAGCGAGGCGATCGCCATTCCGCTCAGCTTCACCGTGCTGGTGTGGGTCTTCGGCGGATTGCTTGCTGCGGCGATCCCGCTGTCGGTGGGGTGCACGGCGATCGTGGGGTCGATGGCGATTCTGCGGATGATCGCCACGTTCACCGACGTCTCCGTATTCGCCCTGAACGTCGCGGCAGGGATCGGACTTGCGCTGGCTATCGACTATTCACTACTCATCGTCAGCCGGTGGCGCGAGGAACTCCGCGCCGGCGCCGGCGCTGAGGTCGCGATCAGGCGCACGATGCAAACCGCGGGGCGCACGGTCGTGTTCTCTGCCGTCACCGTCGGGCTGTGTCTGGCACCAATGGCACTGTTCCCGATGTACGCGCTGCGCTCGCTGGCCTATGGGGGCGTAGCCGTCGTGGCCTTCGCTGCGCTGGCGTCTCTCGTGGTGGCACCGGCGGCCATTCTGGTGACTTCCAAGCGGATCGCGAAGCGCCGCGGCCGCCACCGTTCACCGGCCGGTGTGTGGCATCGATGGGCAAGAACGGTCATGCGTCATCCGTGGATTGCGTTGCTGGGCACCATGGTCCCGCTGCTGACCATCGCCTCCCCCGTCCTGGATGCGAAGATCGGATTACCGGACGAGCGTATTCTGCCGTCGAGTTTCGCCGCTCGCCAGGTCGGCGACCAGATCCACGAGAACTTCAATCAGGATCTGGCGGCGACAGTCCACATCGTTGTACCCGCGACGGAGCATCTCGGTGAGGTCGCGCTGAACTCCTATGCAGCCGAATTGTCCGCACTGCCAGAAGTCGTCGCTGTCGACACTGGAAGTCAGACGTTTACGAGTGGAACAGCCGCCGGTCCCGCCCGCGAATCGTCCAGCACAAGTGGTGACGGAAACGTTCTGTTGACGGTCGCCACCCGGGTGACACCACTGAGCAGTGAATCCGCCGCCTTGCTGGACGATCTGCGCGCGGTTCCGCCGCCGGCAACTGTGTGGTTCGGGGGGCTGGAACAGACCAATAGAGACAGCATCGCCGGCATCGTCGACCGGCTGCCGTTGGTACTCGCCGCCATCGCAGCGGTCATGCTGATGCTGCTGTTCATCATGACCGGCAGCGTCGTTGTTCCCGTGAAAGCGCTGCTGCTGAACCTCCTTTCACTGTCTGCCACCTTCGGAGCCATGGTGTGGGTGTTCCAGGAGGGACATCTGGGCGGGCTCGGCACCAACGCCGCCGGTTCGCTGTTCGCAATCGTCCCGGTGCTGATGTTCTGCATCACCTTCGGCTTGTCGATGGACTACGAGGTGTTCTTGATCTCCCGGATCCGCGAGTGCTGGCTGGCGTCTGACCGGACCAGGGCCGCCAACGACGAGGCCGTCATGCTGGGCCTCGCAAGCACCGGGCGGGTTGTCACGGCCGCGGCCGTGATCATGATCATCAATTTCGCTGCGCTGATCGCTTCGCAAGTGCCACTGATGCGCATGTTCGGCGTGGGCCTGACCCTGGCGATTCTGCTGGACGCCACCGTCATCCGGATCGTGCTGCTTCCCGCGAGCATGACGCTGCTCGGCCGGTGGAATTGGTGGGGCCCGCGGTCCAGCCGGCCGCCGCGGCGAGGACGTATCGATATCCCTCTGAGAGAAAAGGCTGCCGTGGAGGTTCTGCAGTGACAATCAACCGGCTCACCGGCTTCGACACGAGCCTGCTCACACTCGAAGCGCCGACCCAGCCGATGACCGGGTGCGGCCTGTTCGACCTGGACACGACGACGATGCCAGGCGGATACAGCTTCGAGAACTTCCGCGACACGCTGCGCGCACGCGTTGCGGCACTGCCGGAATTCCGAATGAAGCTCGCGGACAACGTGTTCAACTTGGACATGCCGGTGTGGGTGGACGACCCCGACTTCGACCTCGACCAGCATCTTCACCACGTGACGCTGCCCGCACCCGGAGGCAGGCGTGAACTCTCGGAGCTTGTCGGGCGTCTGGTCGCCGGGCGGCTGGATCGAAGCCGCTCGCTGTGGGACATGTGGGTGATCGAAGGCGTCTCGACAACCGACTCCCGCTTCAGTGGATCCGTCGCGGTCCTGCTGCGGATGCACCACGTCATGGCCGACGGCGCGACCGCGCTCGATATCTTCTCGCGGCTGTGCTCCACGCAGGCCGACGCGCCGGCGCCGGCGGCCCGTGACGGCGTCGGGACCACCACCAGGCGCGAGATCGCGCTCGACGGATTGGTCCGCCTCGCCTCGAGGCCGTGGGTCCTGATGTCCAAGGTGCTGCCCGCGACAGTCGCCGGCGTGATCAGGGCACGACGGCGTGCGACCACCTCAGCACTGTTCACGGCTCCCAGGACCCTCTTCAACGGCGACGTCACCGAACGTCGCAACGTGGCCTACGTTCAGCTCGACCTCCAGGATGTCCGGGCCGTGAAGGACAGCTTCGGCGTCACCGTCAACGACGTGACGGCGGCGCTCGCGGCGGGGGCGCTTCGGCAGTACCTGCTCAACCGCCGTGCCCTGCCCGCATTCCCATTGGTCGCGGCGATGCCGATATCGGTTTTCGATGCAAACCGGTCCGGCCGAAACCAGTTGTCCTCCATGGACTCCAGTCTGTGCACCGACATCGCAGACCCTGCACAGCGGCTCAAGTCCATCAGCGCCGCCAGCGCGGCCGCCAAAAGCCGCATCTCGACCATCGGGCCGACCCTCCTGCAGGACTGGATGCAGTGCGCACCCGGCCTGCTGGCCCTCATGGCGCGGCTGTACCGGCTGTCCGGGCAGGCCACCCGCCGTCCCCGCTACAACCTGACGTTCTCCAACGTTCGGGGTCCGGAAGAACAGACCTATCTCCTGGGTTCAGCGGTGCGAGCCAGGTATGCCTTCGGTCCAATCTTCCACGGGTCCGGACTCATGATCATCGTCATGTCACAGGGCGGCAACCTCGACATCGGCCTGGTCGCTTGCCCCGACCTGCTGCCCGATCTCTGGGAGGTGGCCGACGAAATACCTGGCGCACTCGAGGAATTGCTCGACGCCTCGACTCAGAGCGCCGATATCTCCGCCAGCTGAGGGACCCGACATGGACACCGCAGGGATACCGCATCCACCCCATCGGGTGCCGATTCTTGGCGACGTCACCGGGATCGACCCCCGGGCCCCGGTCACCTCACTGGTTCGGCGGGTCCGCGACCTGGGACCGATCTCGGTTCAAAAGGTGCTCAGCACCGAGATTGTCATCGTCAACGGCGCTGACCTGGTGGCCGAGTTGAACGATGAGACGCGGTTCGCCAAACACGCAGGCCCCATTATGTATTCGCTGCGAGAGATCATGGGCGACTCCCTCTTCACAGTCCTCAACGAAGACCCGAATTGGCAGCTAGCGCACGATATCCTGGCGCCGGGGTTCACGCGTGACGCGATGGCCGGCTACCACCACATCATGGTGGGAGTCGCACGGGATCTGCTGGCCCGCTGGGACACGATGGCCGAGCGGCAACAGCCCGTCGACGTCACTACCGACATGACCCGACTCACGTTGGAGACCATCGCGCGCGCCGGGTTCGGTTATGGCTTCGGCTCGTTCGACAGCGACCGGACGCACCCGTTCATCGCCGCCCTGGCCCGGACGGCGCGCTACGCCAACCTTTCGGCGGGTCCACGGTCGATCGTGATGCGCCGGCTCATGGCCGGTTCCGCTCGTCAGCATCGCGCTGATATCGCCACCGTGGAGCGGACCGTCGATGACATTCTGCAAGCGCGGCTCGACGGGACCGCCGCCGAGGCACCGGACCTGCTCGGCCGGATGCTGAGCAGCACGCACGCCGAATCCGGGCGCCGCCTGGATCGTGTGAACATCCGGCAGCAGATCGTGTCATTCATCGTGGCCGGGCGCGAGACAACGTCCGGCGCTTTGTCGTTCGCGCTGTACTACCTGACCCGAGACGCCGATTGTCTGGCAAGGGCGCAGGCGGAAGTGGATGCCGTCTGGGGCGACAGCGATGACATCGAGCCCAGCTTCACCGACGTTGCCAGGCTGCGATACCTGCGCGCGGTGGTGGACGAGGCCCTGCGGCTGTGGCCCACCGCGCCCGCGTACCTGCGCGAAGCCCGGGCCGAAACCGTGCTCGGCGGCAAGTACCGGATGAAGGGAGGCGACTGGGCGATGATCCTTCTGCCGCTGCTTCATCGCGATCCCCGGGTGTGGCCCGACCCGGACCGCTTCGACCCCGGCCGGTTTTTGGCCGGACAGGCCAAGCATCGCCCTGCCTTCGCCTACCGCCCGTTCGGAACCGGTCCACGCGCGTGCATCGGTCGGCAGTTCGGCCTGCACGAAGCCGTTCTCGCGCTCGGGCTTGTCCTGCACCGCTATGAACTGAGGGCCGACGACGGTTATCGGCTGCGGATCGCCGAGTCGTTCACACTCAAGCCGCGCGGCTTCACGGTGACTCCGCGCCGGCGGCGATGAATTGCTGCAACTGGGCTCTGCCCAGCCCACTTAAGCTTGATCTTGTTACGGGTCCGGGCCGGTTCTCGCTGCCCAAAGGGGGGAAATGACCACGTCGTCGCAGTTGGTGTTCGATCCGTACTCTGAGCAGTTCTACGCGGACCCACACGGGATCTATCGCCGGCTGCGGGCCGAGGCGCCGGTGTACCACCACGAAGACCTCGACTTCTACGCGCTCACCCGACACGAGGACGTGGCCGCGGCGTACCGGGACTTCCGCACGTTCTCGTCGACGGCAGGTCTGGACCTGGCGATGATGAAGCGCGGCGATCCACCGCCGAAGACCATCCTGTACATGGACCCGCCCGAACACGGGCGCATGCGGGGCCTGGTGACCAAGGCATTCACTGCTCGCGCCATAGCCGCGCAGCGAGAAACGGTCACCGACCTGGTGCAGCGGTGCCTCGCTGTGGTCGACCCCGGCCGATTCGACGTGGTGCAGGAATTCGCCGCGATCTTTCCCGCGGAGATCATCGGCGCCCTGGTCGGAGTGCCCGAAGACCGCAGGCAGCAGTTCCGGGAGTGGGTCGACGAAGGATTCCGCTACGAGCCGGGGCAGATCGAACCCAGCGAGATGACGCTGGAGGTTCTGCTGAAAATCGCCGCGTACTGCTACGAGCTCGTCAGGCAGCGTCATGCCCAGCCGCAGGACGACATGCTCAGCGCGCTCATTGCGGCCGAGATGCAACGCGGCGACCGCGAGACTGCGCGCCTTAGCGACGACGAGATCGTGTTCTTCGCGATGGTGCTCACCGGCGCAGGATCCGAGACGGTTACCAAGCTGATCGCCAACGCCGTCGCCGCATTCGCCAAGCACCCCGACCAATGGCGAAAACTGCTCGATGACCGCAGCAAGGTCCCCGCGGCAGTCGAGGAGGTGATGAGATACGACAGTCCGGTGCTCTACAACATCCGGAAAACAGTCAAAGAGGTTACCCTGCACGGAGTTACGATCCCCGCGGGTAAGC
Source organism: Mycobacterium deserti (assembly GCF_025345615.1). Lineage (GTDB taxonomy): Bacteria > Actinomycetota > Actinomycetes > Mycobacteriales > Mycobacteriaceae > Mycobacterium > Mycobacterium deserti. The sequence continues at coordinate 259,342 of NZ_JAODWD010000003.1, read as the reverse complement.
CGGTGCTGCTGTGCGGGCTGTCGGCCAATCGTGACCCGGACGCGTTCACCGACCCCGATACGTTCGACATCGAGCGCGATCACACCGAGGCGCCGCAGCTCGCGCTCGGATACGGTCCGCACACCTGCCTCGGCGCTGCTCTGGCGAGGATGGAGACCGCCATCGCGCTCGAGCATCTGCTCGACTTCATGCCCGAGTTCCAGGTCGACTGGGACAACAGTGAACGGGTGAACACACCGACGGTGGCCGGCTGGTTGCATCTGCCGGTGACAGTCCTGCGCTGAGCCCGCCCGGGAGGGCCCGCCTTGAGGTTAGGCTCGTTGCCCATGCGGAAGCTTGTCTCCGCCTTCGGGGCGGTAATCGTGTGCGTCCTGATGGCCCTCGCCCCATCCGCGGCGGCCGCCCCCGTAGGCGTCATCCAGCCGTCGGGCTCGATACCGATCCCCGAGGGACCGGCACAGGCGTGGATCGTCGCCGACATGAACAGTGGCGCCGTACTCGCGGCACGCGACGAATATGGCCAGTACGCACCCGCCAGCACCATCAAGGTGCTGCTGGCGCTGACCGTGCTGGAGGAACTGCCGCTCGATGCCACGGTCGTGGCCAACGAGGCCGACACCAAGGTCGAGTGCAACTGCGCCGGGGTGGCGCCCGGTATGACCTACACCGCGCGCCAACTGCTCGAGGCGCTGCTGCTCGTGTCGGGCAACGACGCCGCCAACACCCTGGCCACGATGCTCGGCGGGCGTGACGTCGCGGTGATGAAGATGAACGGCAAGGCCGCGCTGCTCGGTGCCTATGGCACCAATGTCGGGTCGCCATCTGGTCTCGATGGGCCCGGCATCGACATGTGGTCCTCGCCGCACGATCTCGCGGTGATCTTCCGCGCCGCGATGACCAATCCGGTATTCGCCCAGATCACCGCGCAGCCGACCGCGGTCTTCCCCACCAAGACCGGCGAGAAGGTACTGGTCAACCAGGACGAGCTGCTCAAGCGCTACCCCGGCACGCTCGGCGGCAAAACCGGGTTCACCGACCTCGCCCAGAAGACCTTCGTCGGCGCGGCCGAGCGCAACGGACGACGACTGGTCATCGCGCTGATGTTCGGCAGGGACCGGCCAGGGGCACCCACGTACTGGGACCAGGCCGCGAGCCTGCTCGACTGGGGTTTCGCGCTCGACCCGAGCGCCAGTATCGGCACGTTGTGAGTTGCGCAATCGCAACGCATTCGAGACCCGGATTGGTGATCACGGCGGTTACTCTCGGCGGCTGTGCGAAAGTTGTTGGCCGCGTGCGTGATCACGCTGTCCATGGCCAACACGGCCATCACGGTCGCGCCGAACGTCGCAGCTGAACCCGCCGTCGAGCCTGCCGGCGCCGTCGCGCTGCCGGACGGACCGGCACAGGCGTGGCTGCTCGCCGATCTCGACTCCGGGCGAATCCTGGCCTCACGCAACCCCTATGAGCCGCATGCGCCGGCGAGCACCATCAAGGCGCTGCTGGCGATGGTGGTGCTCGACCACCTGCCACTGGGCGGTGTCATCGCCGCGAGCCCGGCCGCTGCCGACGTGGAATGCTCATGCGCCGGTATCAAGGCGGGCCGGGCATACACCGTGCGCCAACTCCTCGACGGGCTGATGCTGGTGTCGGGCAACGACGCGGCGAACACGCTGGCCGACGGGCTCGGCGGTTATCGCGCGGCCGTGGCGAAGATGAACGCCAAGGCCGCCTCGGTGGGCGCGCGCAACACCCGAGCCAACTCCCCGTCGGGCCTTGACGGCCCGGGTATGGAGTCGATCACCACGCCGTACGACCTCGCGGTGATCTACCGTGCGGCGCTGCGGTATCCGGTGTTCGCGGCCATTGTGCGCCAACCCTCGTCGCTGTTCCCGACCGACGACGGGCCCCGCAAGATCGTCAACCAGAACGAGTTGCTGGAGCGCTACCCCGGCACGCTGGTGGGCAAGACCGGCTATACGAACCTCGCCCGCAACACCTATGTGGCGGCAGCGCAGCGCAACGGCAGGCGGCTGGTGGTGGCGCAGCTGTACGGCACCGGCGACCTCTACGGCCAGGCGATCCGCCTCTTCGACTGGGGCTTCGGCCAGTAGTCCCGCTAGAACGCCCTGCCGCGCAGGATCACCAGGTCGGGATGGTTGACGACGGCCGCACCCGTGCGCGGGTCGTCGGCGAAGCACACCAGATCCGCGCGGGCGCCGTGCTCGAGACCCGGCCGGCCCAACCACGACCGGGCCTGCCACGACGCGGCGCCCAGCGCTTCGGTCGGCGTCATCCCGATGCCTTTGAGCGCGTCGATCTCGTCGGCGATGCGTCCGTGGGCGACCATGCTGCCCGCGTCGGTGCCCGCGTAGATCGGCACGCCGGCCTCGCGGGCGGCGCCGATACGCGCCGGGCTGCGCTCGTACAGATCGCGCATGTGCCGCGCATACGCCGGATACTTGGCCGCGCCGTCGGCGATCCCCGGAAAGTTCTCGATGTTGATCAGCGTCGGCACCAGAGCGGTCCCCTGCGCGACCATCAAGTCGATGGTTTCGTCGGTCAGTCCGGTGCCGTGCTCGATGCAGTCGATGCCCGCGTTGATCAGACCGGGCAGCGCGTCCTCACTGAACACGTGCGCGGTGACCCGCGCGCCGTTGTCGTGTGCCGCATCGATCGCCGCTTTGAGGATGTCGTCGGACCACAGCGGCGCAAGATCGCCCACCTCGCGGTCGATCCAGTCGCCGACCAGCTTCACCCAGCCGTCGCCCGCGCGCGCCTGTTCCGCGACGGCCGCGGGCAACTGCGACTCGTCCTCCAATTCGACGGCAAACCCGCGTTGATAGCGCTTCGGCCTGGCCAAATGTCTTCCCGCACGGATGATCTCGGGCAGGTCGGCGTGGTCGTCGAGACTGCGGGTGTCGATGGGCGATCCGCAGTCGCGCAGCAGCAGCGCGCCCGCGTCGCGCTCGACGCGGCCCTGCTCGACGCAGTCATCGAGGTTGTTGAGCGGACCGTGTTCGCCGAGACCGACGTGGCAGTGCGCGTCGACGAGGCCGGGCAGTATCCAGCCGCCGTCGAAGACGGTCTCCGCGCCCCTGACAGGCTCGGCGCTTAGCACGCCGTCGACGATCCACCACTGAACGGGCTGCTCGTCGGGCAGCGTGCGACCGCGGACGTGAAGAGCGGAGTGGCGCACGCTACTTCTGGCCCGGGAACTTCAACTTCGACAGGTCGATGTCGGCCAGGCCGGGCGGCAGTTCGTCCAGCCCCTTGGGCATGTTCGACAGGTCCGGGAAGCCGGCGGGTGCACCGGGACCGAATGGGCTGCGCGTCTTCGGCGGCGTCGGTCCCTTGCCGCCCTTCTTGCCCTTCTTCTTGTTCTTGGCGCTCTTGCGGTTGGACCCCTTGCGACCGAACGGCATACCCATCTGTCCGGCCATCTGCGACATCATCTTGCGGGCCTCGAAGAACCGCTCGACCAGCTGATTGACCTCGCCGACCGTCACGCCCGAGCCGTTGGCGATCCGCAGGCGACGCGAACCGTTGATGATCTTCGGATCGGCCCGCTCCTCGGGCGTCATGCCGCGGATGATCGCCTGCAGGCGGTCGAGTGAGCTGTCGTCGACGGCGGCCAGCGCATCCTTCATCTGGCCGGCTCCTGGCAGCATGCCCAGCAGGTTGCCGATCGGACCCATCTTGCGGATGGCCAACATCTGCTCGAGGAAGTCCTCCAGCGTCAGCTCGCCGCTGCCGATCTTGGCCGCGGCCTCCTCGGCCTGCTGGGCGTCGAAGACCTGCTCGGCCTGCTCGATGAGCGACAGCACGTCGCCCATGCCGAGGATGCGACTGGCCATCCGGTCGGGGTGGAAGACGTCGAAGTCCTCGAGCTTCTCCCCACTGGAGGCGAACAGAATCGGGACGCCGGTGATCTCGCGGACCGAAAGCGCCGCGCCACCGCGGGCGTCGCCGTCGAGCTTGGTCAGGACCACGCCGGTGAAGCCCACACCCTCGCGGAACGCCTCAGCGGTGGTGACCGCGTCCTGGCCGATCATCGCGTCGAGGACGAAGATCACCTCGTCGGGGTCGACGGCAGCGCGGATCGCCGCGGCCTGGCCCATCAACTCATCGTCGATACCGAGCCGGCCCGCGGTGTCCACGACGACGACGTCATAGTGCTTGGCCTTGGCTTCGGCCAGACCTGCGGCGGCGACTGCGACCGGATCACCGGGCGCGGCATCCGCCGAGCCCTCGGCGGAGACGCCCGGATGCGGTGCGAAGACCGCGACCTCGGCCCGCTGACCGACGATCTGCAGCTGGTTGACCGCCCCCGGTCGCTGTAGGTCGCACGCCACGAGAAGTGGCGTATGCCCCTGACCGCGAAGCCATTTCGCGAGCTTTCCGGCGAGAGTCGTCTTACCCGAACCCTGCAGACCGGCCAGCATGATCACCGTCGGCGGGGTTTTGGCGAACGCCAGCTGGCGAGTCTCCCCGCCGAGGATCCCGACCAGTTCGTCGTTGACGATCTTGACGACCTGCTGGGCGGGGTTGAGCGCGCCGGAGACCTCGGCGCCCTTGGCGCGGTCCTTGATGCGGGCGACGAAGGCGCGCACAACCGGAAGCGATACGTCGGCTTCCAGCAGCGCCAGCCGGATCTCGCGGGTGGTGGCATCGATATCGGCGTCGGTCAGCCGCCCCTTGCCGCGCAGCCCCTGCAGGGCGCCGGTCAACCGGTCGGACAGCGATTCAAACACGCCGACCAGCCTAACTTCTCCTACTAGGTGCTTCCGGCGGCCGGGTCGCCCAACCAATCCGGTCGAAAGCCCAGCAGATCAGTCAGCCCACCACGAAAGCACCGATCGAGGCCCCACGCGGCGACGACCAGCATGTTCGGCAGGGCGCGCAGGAACCACCGCACGTGAACCGGTCGTGCGAATGCGGACTAGCTGGCTTCCGAGACCGGCTTGCGCGGCGGCGGGGCGGGCAACACCGCGTACAGGTCGCGTTCGAGTTCGTCGCGCACGGCGGTGTGGTCGCCGGCGGTGGTGATGCCGAAGACATCGACGACCGACGATCCGAGCGTGGTCACCTTCGCCCACGCGACATCGACACCGTCACGCTCGAACACCGCGGTCAGCCGCGCGAGCAGGCCGGCGCGGTCGGTGCTGCGGATCTGCACGACCAGCTCACCCGGCGCCGAACCCTCGGACCACAGAATCCGCGGTGGCGCGACGAATTGGCTGATTGGTACGGCGGCCGGCGTCTCCCCCGCGCGCGCGGTGCCGTAGTGCGCGGTCTCTCGGTCGCGGCGGTCCAACGACGCCAGCGCATCGAGCTCGCCGTCGAGTGCGAGCACAAGCTGCTGGCGCAGAAGCTCGGCCGCTGGTGGAGAACCGAAATGCGGTGAGACCACGAACGTGTTGATCGCCGATCCCTCATGGCCGTTGACCGAAGCGGAGTGCACCCGCAGTGAATTGAGGGCCAACACCCCCGCGGCCTTCGACAGCAACCCTCGCCGGTCCGGGGCGATCATCGTGACGTTGTAGATGTGCGGGCTGTCCGAGGGAGTCATTTCCACGTGCACACTGACCTCGGCGGCCAGCGAAAGATACCGCGGGTCAATCGGATCGGGCCGCGGCAGCGGTTCACCGGCCATCACGAGCCTGCAGCGGCGAACCAGGTCGCCGATGAGCGACGCCTTCCAGTCACCCCACACGCCGGGACCTGTGGCCAGCGAGTCGGCTTCGGCCAGAACGTGCAAAATCTCCAGCAGCACCGAGTCGCCGTCGAGCGCCTCGACCACCGCGGCGATCGTGTTCGGATCCTGTAGGTCCCGCCGTGTCGCCGTGTGCGGCAACAACAGATGGTGGCGTACCACTTTCGACAGGATCTCGACGTCCGACGGCCACAGACCCAGCCGCGTGCCGATCTGAGTAGCCAGTTCGGCACCGATCACGCTGTGGTCGCCCCCGCGGCCCTTGCCGATGTCATGGCACAGCGCTCCGAGCATCAGCAAGTCCGGACGCAAAACCCGGGTAGTGAAGGCGGCTGCGCGCGACACTGTTTCGACCAGGTGGCGGTCGACGGTCCAGATGTGGACGACGTCGCGGGGTGGCAGGTCTCGTACCGCGCCCCACTCGGGGAACAGCCGCCCCCACAGCCCTGTTCGGTCCAGTGCCTCGATGGTGGCTACTGCGGCGGGGCCCGCTGCGAGCATCACCAGCAGGTCCTTGAGCGCCGGGCGCGGCCATGGCGTGCGGAGTTCGGGCGCGGTCTCGGCCAGCCTCGCCAGAGTGGACGCGGCCATCGGCAGCCCGGTCGTCGCCGAGGCCGCGGCGACCCGCAGGATCAATCCGGGATCACGCGCAGGCCGCGCGTCGCGGGCCAGGATCACTTCGCCCGCGAATTCGATGACGCCCTCGTCGAGTGGGCGTCGAGTGGGACGCCGCAACGCGGCAAATCCACGACGCGGCAACGCATTCGCCGCCGTGCGCAGCCCGGAGTCGACATAGAAGCTGATGGTGCGCGCAGCGTCGGACAGCATGCGCGCCAAGTCGAATCGGTCCCCGATCTGCAGTGCGGCGCCGATTTCGTCGGCGTGCTGGGCCAGCAGCTGTTCACGGCCGCGGCCCGACACCCGATGCAGTTCGGTGCGCACATTGAGCAGTGCCAGGTGGGCTTCGCCGAGTGTCTCGGTCGGCGAAGCCGAGGAGCGGCTGGGATAGCCGTCGGCCAATTGTGCGATGGCCAACGCATTGAGCAGTTGCACGTCGCGCAGACCGCCACGGCCGCATTTCAGATCAGGCTCGGCGCGGTGGGCGATCTGACCGCTGCGTTCCCAACGGGCCTCGGCGTGCTCGACCAGTTCGGCGAAACGCGAGGCGATTCCAATGCGCCACTGCCGCCGCGCTCCCCCGATCAGCAGTGCCGACAGGTCCGCATCACCGGCGATGTGACGGGCTTCGAGCATCGCCAGGCCCGCGGAGATGTCCTCGCCGGCCACTTTCAACGCCTCGGGGACGGTGCGAACGCTGTGGTCGATGCGAATGTTGGCGTCCCACAACGGATACCATAGCAGTTCGGCGACCTGGCCGACGATCTCCTGTGGCATGTTGTCGTGAACCAGGGTCAGGTCCAGATCGGAATGTGGGACCAGTTCTCCGCGGCCCAGACCGCCGGTCGCGACGATCGCGAAGCCGCTTGTCGGCGTGATGCCGATCTCGGCCGCCTTGGTGGTCAGCCAGAATTCGTGCAGATCCAGCAGAGCGTCGCGCAGAGCCGCCGAATCCAATTGGCGTGCCCCACCGGCCAGCAGTTTCTCGAGCGCGATCTTGAGGTCGGTCGCGGGACGAGACGAACCCGCCGCCGGAGCTTCCCATCGGGTGGGCCCATTGTCCCCAGCTTTCGGGTGGGCCCATGCATGGGGAGCGCCGGCGGCGGAATTCGGTTGCTGCTCTGTCATTTTCGTGTCCTCACCCGGCCATCCGGTGAAATCAAACGCTCAGGGTGCATGGCCGGGAGACGACCTTTGACTCAGACGCGGCTCAAAGGGCGTCGGACCCGCGCTCGCCGGTGCGGACCCGCACCACGGTGTCGACCGGGCTGACCCACACCTTGCCGTCGCCGATCTTTCCCGTCCGCGCAGCCTGGACGATGACATCGACCACCTTGTCGACAGCGGAGTCATCGACCACGACCTCGACCCGGACCTTCGGAACGAAGTCGACCGAGTACTCAGCGCCCCGGTAGACCTCCGTGTGGCCCTTCTGCCTGCCGTAGCCCTGCACCTCGCTGACGGTCATCCCGAGGATGCCCGTCTGCTCCAGACCGGTCTTGACGTCTTCGAGCGTGAACGGCTTGACGATCGCAGTAATCAGCTTCATGTTCCCTTATCCCTCCACACCCGGATGACGGCCAAGAGTCGAGCCCGCTCCGACAGCCGCGAAGTCGTAGCCGGTCTCGGCGTGCTCGGCTTCGTCGGGTCCGGTCGATTCTTCTTCCTCATTGAGTCGCAGCCCCACAGTGAACTTCACTATCAGAGCCAAGATAGCGGTAGCGACCGCGCAATAGATCAGAACCGCCCCGGCACCGATCGCCTGGCGCCACAGTTGGTCGAATCCGCCGCCGTAGAACAGCCCGGCCACACCGTTGTAGGTCTCCGGCGCCGCGACCAGACCGATCATCAGCGTGCCGATCAAGCCGCCGACCAGGTGGACGCCGACGACGTCGAGCGAGTCGTCGTATCCCAGTTTGTATTTCAGGCCGACCGCCAGTGCGCACAGCACGCCCGCCACGGTGCCGATCACCAGTGCGCCCAACACGTTCACCGCTCCACAAGCCGGGGTGATGGCCACCAGACCTGCCACGATGCCCGACGCCGCGCCCAGTGACGTCGCCTTGCCGTCCCGAATGCGTTCGGTCAGCAGCCAGGCCAACATCGCCGCAGCGGTGGCGACCGTCGTGGTGACGAAGGTCGAGCCCGCGGTGCCGTTGGAGGCCGTCGCCGAACCGGCGTTGAAGCCGTACCAGCCGAACCACAACAGACCGGCGCCGAGCATCACGAACGGGAGGTTGTGCGGACGCATCGGAGTGGTCGGCCACCCCCTGCGCTTGCCGAGGATGATCACGAGGACCAGTGCCGCGGTACCGGCGTTGATGTGCACAGCGGTGCCGCCGGCGAAGTCGATGGCCCCGAGCTTGTTGGCGATCCATCCGCCAGTCTCGGCGGTGCCGCCGTCGAACGAAAACACCCAGTGCGCGACCGGGAAGTAGACGACCGTCGCCCACAGCGCGGAGAACAGCAGCCAGCCGCCGAACTTGATTCGGTCGGCGACCGCGCCTGAGATCAGCGCGACGGTGAGGATCGCGAACATCAACTGGAACGCGACGAACACGGTGGCGGGGAAGGTGAACACCAGCGGGATGTTCGTCGCCTCCGCGGCTTCGATACCGGCGGCCGGGTCGGCGATCACCTCGGCCGCGGCGTTACCGCCGATGAGGCCCTTGAGTCCGAAGAACTGGGTCGGGTCGCCGAACAGGTTGGACACGTCGTTGCCGAATGCCAGCGAGTAGCCGTACAGCACCCACAGCACCGTCACCACACCCATGGCGCTGACGCTCATCATGATCATGTTGAGCACGCTCTTGGCGCGCACCATGCCACCGTAGAAGAACGCCAGTCCTGGCGTCATCAGTAGCACCATGGCTGCGCTCACCAGCATCCATGCGGTATCACCGGTGTCCGGTATACCGAGGGTTGGGAAGCCTTCCACTCGCATCCTCCTTCGACATGCCACGGCCGCAACGATTTACGACCATTGACCTGGTCCAAGACTTTGCGCAGTGGTTGTTTCGGCTAAGACGCAGCGGTGTTTCGCTCGTGTGAACGGATGCGCGGGCGAGGTTTCGCCTGCGTTACATCACGGCTTTTGTGCGGCGGTGTGTCAACCGAGGAGGGCGTCGACGAACGCCGCGGGCTCGAACGGAGCAAGATCATCGGGCCCCTCGCCGAGGCCTACGAGTTTGACCGGCACGCCGAGTTCCTGCTGCACGCGGAACACGATCCCGCCCTTGGCGGTGCCGTCCAGTTTCGTCAGCACCACCCCGGTGATGTCGACGACCTCGGCGAAGACCCGGGCCTGCGGCAGGCTGTTCTGCCCGATCGTGGCGTCGAGCACCAGCAGGACCTCGTCGACCTGGGCCCGGCGGCTCACGACGCGTTTGACCTTGCCGAGCTCGTCCATCAGGCCGGTCTTGGTGTGCAGGCGCCCCGCCGTGTCGATGACGACGACGTCCGCGCCGTCCACGATGCCCTTGTCGACGGCGTCGAACGCCACCGACGCGGGGTCAGCGCCCTCGGCACCCCGCACGACGTGCGCGCCGACGCGCGACGCCCAGCTCTGCAGCTGGTCGGCCGCGGCGGCGCGGAACGTGTCAGCGGCGCCGAGCACCACGCGGCGCCCGTCGGCAACCAGGACGCGCGCGAGCTTGCCCACCGTCGTCGTCTTGCCCGTGCCGTTCACTCCGACCACCAACAGCACCGACGGCTTGTCGTCGTGCGGAAGAGCCTTGATGCTGCGATCCAGGTTCGGCGAGAGCTCGTTGATGAGCACGTCGCGCAAGACGGCGCGCGCATCGGCCTCGGTGCGGACGTTGGCGCTGGCCATCCGCGACCGCAGCGCGGTGACCACGGACTCGGTGACGACAGGGCCGAGGTCGGCGATCAGCAACGTGTCCTCGACGTCCTGCCACGAGTCCTCGTCGAGGTCGCCGCCGCCGAGCAGGCCGAGCATGCTGCGGCCCAGGGTGTTCTGCGACTTGGCCAGCCGGCCGCGCAGCTTCTCGAGCCTGCCTTCGGCAGGAGCGATCTCATCGATTCGGGTTTCGGGTTCGGCCGCCGGCTCCGGCGGTGTTCCCCGGACAGGCGCAGCGGGCGGCGCCTCCTTCAGCGGAGGTTCGGGAAGGCGCACATCGGCGATCGGACGTTTCGGGGCGTCGCGCGGGATCGTCGCGTCATCACCTACTGCGGGCAGTCCGCTGGTGTCGATGCGTTCGACGGGTTCAGCGGTCTTGGTGGGTGTCGACTGCGCGAACGTAATGCCTGACGAGGCCGTGTAACCGCCCGAGCGGTCGACTGCCGTAGTGGAATCCGGAGCCTGCAGCTTGATCCGGCGGCGCCGGTAGAGCAGCAGGCCGACCACGAGCGCGGCTACCAGCAGAACGGCGATGACCGCGATCGCGATCCACAGACCTTCTGTCACGCCGACATTGTCTCAGCACGAGGCTTCCCCATCCGCCACGGCACTACTACGATGCGTAGTAATGGTGGTGACGGATCGGACCGTGCCCTACCCCCCGGGTGAAGCGCTGCTCGCGGCATACCGGGCGTGGGGACCCGTCATCGACGTGGGCATCGGCGCGAGCGGGTTCACCTTCCTTCTAGGCCCCGAGGCGAACCGGTTCGTGTTCGCCAACGCCGATGCGTTCAGCTGGGCGCAGACATTCGAGATCCTGGCGCCCGTGGACGGCCCCAATGCGTTGATCGTCAGCGACGGACCCGCGCATCGACGGCGACGCGGTGTGGTCGCGCCTGCGCTGAGTCACCACAAGGTCGAGGACTACGTGCAGACGATGGTGGCCAATGCCGACGCAACGATCAGCACGTGGCGGCCGGGGCAGCGAGTCGATGTCTTCCCGCACCTTCGATCGACGCTGCGGCGCAGCGTTGCCGAGTGCCTCTACGGTTCGCGGATGGCCGGCCATGCGGACATGCTCGGCGAACTGCTCCAGCCGCAGCTCGACCTGACGCACGCGCCTCCGGAAGTTCTGCGGCTCCGACAGCGCCTCGATACCCCGGCGTGGCGGCGGGCGCGCGAGGCGCAGCGACGAGTCGACGACCTGATCTATGCGGAGATCGCCGATGCGCGCCGCGCCCCGCGTCACGACGACCGATTATTGACTGGATTGATCAACGCCCTACCCGACGACGGTCAACCATTGAGTGACAACGAGATCCGTGATCTGGTTGTCTCGCTGATCGCGGACGGCTACGAAACCACCAGCGGCGCGATGGCGTGGGCCGTTTACGCCCTGCTGACTGTGCCGGGTGCGTGGTCGATCGCCGCGGAGGAAGTCCGCCGCGTGCTCGATGGTGATCCGCCCACGGCAGCACACCTGCCCGCGCTGACGTACCTCAACGGTGTCGTCAACGAGACGCTGCGGCTGTACACCCCCGGCGTGGTCTCTGCGCGAAAAGTCATCCGCAATCTGGAGTTCGACGGGCACCGCATCCGCGCCGGGCGCATGCTGATCTTCAGTCCGTATGTGACACATCGTGATCCGTCGCTGTGGCCGGAGCCTCGACGATTTCGGCCACAGCGGTGGGATCCGGCCGCCTCCAGCTACCGGCGGCCCGCGCCGCACGAGTTCATCCCGTTCAGCGGCGGACAGCACCGCTGCATCGGGTCGGCGTTCGCGGTCGCGGAGATGACGGTGGTGTTGGCCCGGCTCGTAGCGAGAACGACGTTGCGGCTGCCCGCGCAACGGATCCGGGCCCGGAACTTCGCGGCGCTGCGACCGCTCCCGGGGTTGATGGTCGACGTGGTCGACCGTCGCGCCTAATTGGTCGCCGCGACGAGTTCCTGGCCCCGCATCCGCTGGCTGATCACGGTCGTGATGCCGTCGTCGCGCATCGTCACGCCGTACAGGGCGTCGGCGACCTCCATCGTCGGCTTCTGGTGGGTGATGACGATCAGCTGCGACTGGGCCCGCAACTGCTCGAACAATCCGATCAGCCGGCGCAGGTTCACGTCGTCGAGTGCGGCCTCGACCTCGTCCATCACATAGAACGGCGACGGCCTGGCACGGAAGATCGCCACCAACATCGCCACGGCGGTCAGTGACTTCTCGCCACCGGACAGCAGCGACAGCCGCTTGACCTTCTTGCCCGGCGGGCGGGCCTCGACCTCGATGCCGGTCGTGAGCATGTCATCGGGATTGGTCAGCAGCAGACGGCCCTCACCGCCGGGGAACAACGACGAGAACACCGTCCGGAATTCGCGTTCCACGTCGACGAAGGCCTCGGCGAACACCTGCAGGATGCGCTCGTCCACGTCCTCGATCACATCGAGCAGATCCTTGCGCGCGGCCTTGACGTCCTCGAGTTGAGTGGACAGGAAGTTGTAGCGCTCCTCAAGCGCGGCGAACTCCTCCAGCGCCAGCGGATTGACCCGGCCGAGTTCGTTGAGTTCGCGTTCGGCCTTCTTCGCGCGCCGCTCCTGGGTGGGCCGGTCGAACGGCATCGGCGCGGGCGCGGTCACCTGCTCACCGCGTTCCTTGGCCTGTTCGTACTCGGCCATCTCGAGTTCGGAGGGCGGCAGGGCGACATCGGGTCCGTACTCGGCGATCAGATCTGCGCTCGCCATGCCGAATTGCTCGAGCACCTGCTCCTCGAGCTGCTCGATGCGAAGTGCCGCTTGCGCTTTGGCCACTTCGTCGCGATGCAACGAGTCGGTGATCGCCGAAATCTTCGCGTTCAGCGCGTTCACTTCTTCGCGTGCCCGGGTGAGCGCGCCTGCGCGGTGCTGGCGTTCGGCGGCGACCTCGTCGCGGGCTCGCGACGCGACGGCCACCGCCGCGCTGAGCCGCTGCGCCACCAAGCGCCCGGATGCCGCGACCGCGCCCGCGACTGCGGCGGCGTGCAGCCGGGCCTCCCGCGCGCGTTGGGCACGCAGCCGCGCCTCGCGTTCGGCCGCAGCGGCCCGTCGTAGCGAATCCGCCCGTCCACGAACGGCGTTGGCGCGCTCTTCGGCCGTGCGCACCGTCAGCCGCGCCTCGACTTCGGCGGCGCGGGCGACCTCGGCGGCGGCCATGGTCTGCTGCCGGTTGACCGGTTCGGCTTCGAACGTCGGCTCCTGCTGGGCGTTGTGCAGTCGCTGTTCGAGGTCGGCGAGCTCGGCGACGGTCTTGTTGCGGCCCGCCTCGAGATCATCGCGCTGCTGAATGAGCCGCTGCCACTCGTCGTCGGCGGCGCGGGCGTCCTGCCCGAGGCGGCCGAGCTGCTCGTAGATCGCCGAGATTGCGGCGTCGGATTCGTTGAGCGCCGCCAGCGCCTGTTCGGCGGCGTCCTGCCGGTTGGCCTGCTCGGTGAGGGCACCCGCCAGCGCGGCCGACAGCTCGCCGGTCTGCTTCTCGGCCGCGGCCAGCTCCGTGCGGGCCTTCTCTACCTCCGACGTGATCTCCAGCGTGCTGGGCCTTCGGTCGGAACCGCCGTTGACCCAACCCGCGCCGACCAGGTCCCCGTCGGCGGTTACCGCCCTCAGATGCGGGTGGGCGGCGACGACGTCCAGCGCCGCCGAGAGGTCGGAGACCACCACGACATCGGCGAGCATGGCGCTCACCGCGCCCTGCAGTCGCGGCGGCGCGCCGACGAGCTCAACGGCCCACTGCGCGCCTGCGGGCGGCGGGCCGGCCGGCGGCGCATGGTGTTGCGGCCAGTCCCCGAGCACAATGGCCGCGCGGCCGCCATCGCCTGCCTTGAGTGCTGCGACAGCCGACCGGGCCGCGCCGGAACTGTCGGCGGCCACCGCGTCCGCGGCTGCCCCGAGAACCGCGGCTACCGCCACCTCGTGGCCCGCGCGAACCTTGAGCATGTTGGCGATCGAGCCGAGAAGTCCTGCGCCACCGTGGTTCTTCTGCAGCCAGGCGGCGCCGTCCTTGCGGTCGAGCCCGACCGACAGCGCCTCGATGCGGGCGCGCAGGGAGGCGACCTGACGTTCTGCGGCGCGCTCGGCGGCCTGCAGTTCGGCCACGCGCTCGTCGGCAAGGCGCAGGGCGGCCACGGTGCGATCGTGGTGATCGTCGAGTCCGACCTCGCCCTGGTCGAGTTCGCCGACCCGGCTCTGAACGGTCTCGAACTCGGCCTGCATCTGCTGAGCCTTGGCGGCCGCGTCCTCGATACCCACCGTCAGCCGGGCCACGGTCTCGTCAATCGACTCGACGCGGGTGCGCATGGTGTCGACCTGACCGGCCAGCCTCGCCAGGCCCTCCCGCCTGTCGGCTTCGGCGCGCGCGGCGGCCAGATGGGCGCGTTCAGCCTCGGCGGCAAGGCGGTCGCATTCGCTCAGCTCGGCGCGCGCGGCCTCCAACTTGGCCCGGGATTCGTCCAGCTCGCCGAGCAGTTGCCGTTCCTGCTGGGCGACCTCTTCGGCCTGCGCCTCAAGTTGTTCGGGATCCGGTCCGGTCGACGCCTCCGGTTCGGAGTCCAGATGCTGGGCCCGCTCGCTGGCGATGCGCACCGTGGCGCTCACCCGCTCGGCAAGGGCCGAGAGCGAAAACCACGTCTGCTGCGCGGCGTCCGCCCGTTCGCTCAAGGTGCCGACTGCGGTCTCGTGTGAATTCAGCTCTGCCGCAGCGGTTTCCAGCCGGGCTGCGAGTTCGTCGTGCTCGCGACGCAGCGTGGTCTCGGTCTGGTTGGTGTTGTCGAACTCGGTGCGCCGGGTGACCAGGTCGTCGGCGGCCAGGCGCAGCCGGGCGTCGCGAAGGTCGGCCTGGATGGTCTGCGCGCGGCGGGCCATCTCGGCTTGGCGGCCAAGCGGTTTGAGCTGACGGCGCAGTTCGGTGGTCAGGTCGGTCAGCCGGGCCAGGTTGGCCGACATCGAGTCCAGCTTGCGCACCGCTTTTTCCTTGCGCTTGCGGTGCTTGAGCACGCCAGCGGCTTCCTCGATGAACGCCCGGCGGTCCTCCGGGCGCGACTCGAGGATCTCGCTCAGCTTGCCCTGGCCGACGATGACGTGCATCTCGCGGCCGATGCCGGAGTCGGACAACAGTTCCTGCACGTCCATCAATCGGCAACTGCTGCCGTTGATCTCATACTCACTGCCGCCGTCGCGGAACATCCGTCGGGTGATCGAGACCTCGTTGTACTCGATCGGCAGCGAGTTGTCGGAGTTGTCGATCGTCACCGTCACCTCGGCGCGGCCCAACGGGGCACGAGATGACGTGCCGGCGAAAATGACGTCCTCCATCTTGCCGCCGCGCAAGGTTTTGGCGCCCTGTTCACCCATGACCCAGGTGAGTGCGTCGACCACGTTCGACTTACCCGACCCGTTGGGCCCCACGACGCAGGTGATGCCTGGCTCGAAGCGCAGAGTCGTCGGCGAGGCAAACGACTTGAAGCCCTTCAGCGTCAGACTCTTGAGGTGCACGACGTGCCACACTACCGTCGCGCAGGCTAACGTTCGGTGAAGCCTTCGAGCGAGTCGCGAGGTTCTGTCCAATCCGCCACGACGTTGTCGACCCGGCCGGGCGTGTTGCCGCTTTGCAGCAGCTCAAGAAGCGTTTCGCAGGCGTCTCGCGGCCCCTGCGCGACCACTTGGACGCGGCCGTCGGGCCTGTTGGAGGCGTATCCGGTCAGCCCCAGTTCCAGTGCGCGCGACCGCGTCCACCAGCGGAAGCCCACGCCTTGGACATGGCCGTGCACCCACGCAGTCAGTCGTACCTCAGCTAACTCCTGCATCACTGACCTCAAACGTCACTTTGGTACCGGACTTGAGCGTGCGTCCGACGGTGCAGACCTGGTCGATCGCCCGCTCGACCACCGTGAGTACCCGCGACACCTCGTTTTCCGACAGCCCGGACAGGTCCAGTTTCATGCGTTCGGTGAGCAGCGGGTAGCGCTCCTGCTCGCGGTCCGCTGCGCCGGACACCTCGATGGTCGTCGAGTAGTCCTCGCCGAGCCTGCGCTGCAGCGGGACGTCGCTGGCCATGCCACTGCACGCCGCGAGCGCGATCTTCATCAGCTCGCCCGGGGTGAAGACGCCCTCGACGTCCTCGCCGCCGACGAGGACCTCCGCGCCGCGTGAGCTGCGCCCGGTGTAGCGGCGCACGCCGGTGCGCTCCACCCACAATTCCGTCATGCGTCCCATCCTCGCCGAAATGGAATTCCCGGCTACCAACAGCGCAACTTACTAGCCGGGAATTCCATTTCGGCGCAACTAGGAGCGGCGGACGCGCGGGCGGGGCTGGCATTTGGGGCAGTAGAACGACGACCGGTTCATGAACTTCTCCCGACGCATCACCGTTCCGCAGCGCCGGCAGGGCTCGCCGTCGCGGCCGTATGCGTCCAGCGACCGGTCGAAGTAGCCGGACTCGCCGTTGACATTGACGTACAGCGAGTCGAACGACGTGCCGCCCTGCCCCAGTGCCTCCCTCATCACCTCGGCGGCGGCGTCGAGCAGTTCACCGAGCGCCTTGCGCGTCAACGACGATGCGAGCCGGGCGCCGTTGATGCGCGCGCGCCACAGCGCCTCGTCGGCGTAGATGTTGCCGATACCCGACACCACGGTCTGGTCCAGCAGCTGGCGCTTGATCTCGGAATGCTTGCGCCGCAACACCGTTACGACACCATCGCGGTTGAACTGCGGATCCAACGGATCGCGCGCGATGTGGGCGACGGGCGCGGGCACGTCGGTCCCGTCGACGGTGACCAGATCGGTGAGCATCCAGCCGCCGAACGTGCGCTGGTCGACGAAGCTGAGCGTGGTGCCGTCGTCGAGCAGCGCCGCGATGCGCAGATGATTCTCGTTCGGCACCGGCCCGAGCAGCATTTGTCCGCTCATCCCGAGGTGTACGACCAACGCCGCGCCATCGTCGAGCGTCAACCACAGGTACTTGCCACGGCGTCCCGTGCCGGTGATCCGGGTGTCGAGCAGTCGCGCGGTCAGATCGGCGGGACCCGCCTCGTGACGGCGCACCGCCCGCGGATGGTGTACGCGCACCGCGGTGATCGTCCTACCCGCGATGTGGGCGTCCAGCCCGCGCCGTACGACCTCGACTTCGGGAAGCTCAGGCATCTACGCCAGGAGTGGAAAGTGCGTTCCACGCCGCCGCGGCCGCCTTCAGTTCGGCCTCCTTCTTGGTCCGGCCGACGCCCCTGCCGTACTCGGTCTCGGTGACGACCACGACGGCGGTGAACTCCTTGTCGTGGTCGGGTCCGGTGGAGGTCACCTGGTATGACGGTGCGCCCATGCCGCGCGACGCGGTCAACTCCTGCAGGCTGCTCTTCCAGTCCAGACCGGCGCCCAGCGTCGGCGCGGTGTCCAACAGCGCGCTGAACAGCCGCAGGATCACCTCCCGCGCGACGGTGATGCCGTGCTCCAAATAGATTGCCCCGAGCAGAGATTCGACACCGTCGGCCAGAATGCTGGACTTGTCCGCCCCTCCGGAGTTCTCCTCACCCTTGCCGAGCAACAGGTGGGCGCCCAACCCGTCGTCGGACAGGACGCGGCCGACGTCGGCCAGCGCGTGCGTGTTGACGATGCTCGCTCTCAGCTTGGCCAGATCACCCTCGGAGCGGTCGGGATGACGGTGATACAGCTCCTCGGTGATCGTCAGCCCGAGCACCGCGTCGCCGAGGAACTCCAGCCGCTCGTTGGTCGGCAGGCCGCCGTTCTCGTAGGAGTAGCTGCGGTGCGTGAGTGCCATGGTGAGCAGTTCGTCGGGCAGGTGCACGCCCAGCGCCGCCAGCAGCGACGCTCGGTCACTCACGCGGTTCCTCGTCGAGCAGGCCCGCCAGCTTCGACCAGCGTGGGTCGATCTGCTCGTGGTGATGTCCCGGCTCGGCGGCGGCCATCGATATGCCGCACTCCGGGCACAGCCCGGCGCAGTCCGGCCCGCACAGCGGCGCGAAGGGCAGTGCAAGCCCGACGGCGTCGACGATGGGCTGGTGCAGGTCGATCGTCTGATCGACGACGTGCCCCACTTCGTCGGCCTCAGTGGTGGCCTCGGTCGTGCTGTCGGGGTACGCGAACAATTCGGTGAGGTCGATCTCGACATCGCCGGTGATCGGTTGGAGGCAGCGCGCGCACTCCCCCGCGGTCGGCGCGGACACGGTGCCGCTGACCAGCACCCCTTCCGAGACCGACTCGATCCGCAGATCTAGCTGCAGCGGTACGCCTTCGTCGATCGCGATCAGATCGAGCCCGATCCGCGATGGGCTCGGCACGCTCTGGACCAGAGTCATCATCGCGCCCGGTCGCCGGCCGAGCCGGGAGATGTCGATCACTAGCGGTGACCGTGACGCGCGGTGCGCCGCCGCCTTTGCATGCGTCGCCATAGAGGTCAATCCTACGGCGATGCTGCCAAGCGGTTAACGGGCCGCGTAGTCGTGCGTGCCGGCTGCCGTGCGCAGCTGGTGGCGCCCCCGCCCGACCGAACGCAGGGTTCCGTTGAGGAAATCTTCGAACTCGGCCAGCTTGCTGTCGACGTAGATGTCGCATTCGCCACGCAGCCGGTCGGCCTCCGCGTGCGCCGAGTCGATCAGCCGGGTCGCCTCGGAGGTCGCCGTCGAGACGATCTCGGTCTGCGACACCAGCCGCTGCTGCTCCTTGATGCCTTCCTGAACGGCCCTCTCGTAGGCGAGATTTCCGCTTTCGATGAGGCGATCGGCCTCGGTCTTGGCGCGGCCGGTGTTGGCCTCGTATTCGCGCCGCGCGGTGGCGGCGAGGCGCTCGGCTTCCTCACGGGCTTTGCCGACCATCTGCTCGCTGTGCTGACGCGCCTCGGCGACCATGCGGTCGGCCTGGGCCTTCGCATCGGCGAGCAGGCGGTCGGCTTCGGCGCGGGCATGGTTGAGCATCGAGTCGGCTTCGGTGGTGGCCGTCGACACCATCGAGTCGGAATGCTCCTTCGCCTCGCGCAGCAACCCGTCGCGGGCGTCGAGCACATCCTGGGCGTCATCGAGTTCGCCGGGGATGGCGTCCTTGATGTCGTCGATCAACTCGAGGACATCGCCGCGCGGCACCACGCAGCCTGCCGTCATCGGCACGCCTCGGGCTTCTTCAACGATTGCGCCCAACTCATCGAGCGCCTCAAAAACTCGGTACACGGCAACACCCTCCAGGCGTAGTGACAGTTACCAGTGTGCCTGGTGTTACGTCTGTGACTCGACTTTGCCGCCGGTGTGTCGCCAACGCGGTCACGTCAGGCACCACGCACTCGCATTATGTCAACGTGTCTGACCCGTCCGCGCGGCGACTTCACCTGGTTGGGCCGGGGTCGAGTCAGCGAAGCGCTGCGGTGATGAGGTCGCGCGCGCGGTCGAGCATCGACGCGAACGGACCGACGGCGAAGTTCGCCTTGGCCGACTCCACCCCGGGGTGCGGCCGGGTGGGCGCAATCGCCTGGGCGGCGACGACGGCCTTGGCCATCCGGCCGAGGTCGTCGGGGTCGAGTTCACGCTGCAGCTTGTTGAATTCCTCGGTCTCTTCGCGCTCGGCGTGGTCGATCACCGAGCCCTTGAACAGCGTCAGTTCGTCGAGGAATTCCTTGGATCCGATGTCCATCGCCTCGAGCGCCGAGAGGTGTTCCTTGGCATCGTGCTCCTCCTTCAGACGCGCGTCGACGATGATGTCGCCGCCGTCCACCTCGTTGCGGACCCTCGGGTGCACCACCATCTCCTCGGCGGTCTCGTGCACGGCCAGGAGTTGGCGCAGTTCGGTGAAGGCCTTGCGGCGCGCCTCGTCGGACGTCGCCGAGAACACCTCGTCGAACATGTCCTTGATCAGATTGTGCTGGTCCTTCAGGAACCGCACGACGTCGTCGGTTGATTGAACGAACGTTTCGGCCACGGGGATACCTCCGTGTTATCGACAATGGTTTTGGGCGCGATGGGCTGTGCGCCAACCACAGGACTACCCGCTGAGCTGCAGTATCAACCCTGATGCAGCTTGACCTGCAGCCTGGCGTTGACCGCCTCGGGCAACAGTGCCGAGACATCGCCGCCCAGCGACGCGACTTCCTTGGCCAGCGACGACGACACGAAGGAGTACGTCGGCGTGGTCGCGACGAAGAAGGTGTCGACACCGGCGATGTGCTTGTTCATCTGCGCCATCTGCAGTTCGTACTCGAAATCGGTGCCCGTGCGCAGGCCCTTGACGATCGCGGTGAAGCCGCGCGCCTTGACGAAGTCGACGACCAGCCCCTGCCCGGACTCGACCCGCAGGTTCGGCAGATGCGTCGTGGACTCCTCGATCATCGCGATCCGCTCGTCGGGGCTGAACATGCCCTTCTTGTTCGGGTTGACCAGCACCGCGACGACGAGCTCGTCGAACTGCGACGCCGCGCGCTCGAAGACGTCGATATGGCCGAGGGTCACCGGATCGAAGGAACCCGGGCATACCGCGCCGCTCATGGTCGATGACGCTATCAGGGCAGTTCCGCCGAATTCGGCGCCGCAGCGGCGGCCACGTCGAATTCGGCCAATTCCAAACGGGTGTCGCCGTAAGTCCGCGACGGCCACGCCTGCCAACCGTCCGGCCACGCAAGAGGCGGACTCGACGCTGCGCGTTCCACCACCGCGACGGTGCCGGTGGTCGTCCATCCGCCGTCGGTCAGCGCGCCGAGCAGGCTCTCCATCTCGCGCGACTCGACGTCGTACGGCGGGTCGGCCAGCACCAGGTCGACCGGCTGCGCACTGCCCGAGGCCAGCACGGCGGCGACCGCGCCACGCCGCACCTT
This sequence comes from Mycobacterium deserti, assembly GCF_025345615.1. Classification (GTDB taxonomy): domain Bacteria; phylum Actinomycetota; class Actinomycetes; order Mycobacteriales; family Mycobacteriaceae; genus Mycobacterium; species Mycobacterium deserti. The sequence continues at coordinate 238,330 of NZ_JAODWD010000003.1, read as the reverse complement.
CGCGCCTGCCACACCGAGTGCGGCGATGTTCTGCGCGATGACGCCCGCCGCTCGTTGATCCGATTCGACGAACACCGCCGAAACGGCGCCGCGCGACAACGCCTCGAGGCCGAGCGCGCCCGAGCCCGCGTACAGGTCGAGCACCCGGAGGCCGGCGAGGTCGATCCGCGCGGCCAGCACATTGAACAACGACTCGCGGACCCGGTCGGTGGTCGGACGGGTCCCGGTGCGCGGCACCGTAATTCGCCGCCCGCCCAGTGTTCCGGCGACGATGCGGGTCAGCTGACCACCACCAGCAGGTCGCCACCCTCGACCTGCGCGGTCTGCGACACCGCCACGCGGCTGACCTTGCCGGCCTTGGGCGCGGTGATAGCCGCCTCCATCTTCATGGCCTCGATCGTGGCGATCATCTGTCCGGCCTCTACGTCGTCATCGGCGGCGACGTTGACCGTCACGACCCCGGCGAAGGGTGCGGCGACATGGTCGGGATTGGTTCGATCAGCCTTCTCAGCGGTCGGCACCTCACTCGCGATGCTGCGGTCGCGTACGGTGACCGGTCGCAGTTGACCGTTGATGATGCACATCACCGTGCGCATGCCGCGCTCGTCGGGTTCGGACACCGCCTCCAGCCCGATCAGCAGTTCGACGCCGCGTTCGAGTTGCACGCGGTGCTCGTCGCCGGAGCGCAGCCCGTAGAGGAATTGATTGGCCGACAGGCTCGACGTGTCGCCGTACTCCTCGCGGTGGGCATCGAATTCCTTGGTGGGGCCGGGGAACAATAGCCGGTTGAGCGCAGCCTGGCGCTTGGGTCCGGACTGGGCGAGCACCGCCTCGTCCTCCGTGGACAGTTGGGGTTCGGGTTTGGCCGGGGGTCTACCGTCGAGCGCCTTGCTGCGCAACGGCTCCGGCCACCCGCCCGGTGGGTCGCCGAGTTCGCCGCGCAGGAACCCGATGACCGAGTCCGGGATGTCGAATCGCGCTGGGTCGGCGGCAAATTCCTCGGCTGATATCCCGGCGCCGACAAGCGCCAGCGCCAGGTCCCCCACCACCTTCGACGACGGGGTGACCTTGACCAGCCGGCCCAGGATCCGGTCGGCGCCTGCGTAGGCGTTCTCGACGTCTTCGAACCGGTCGCCCAATCCCAGGGCGATGGCCTGCTGGCGCAGGTTCGACAGCTGCCCGCCCGGAATCTCGTGGTGGTACACCCGCCCAGTCGGGAAAGGAGGGCCGGATGCTGCAACGTCGAACGGCGCGTAGACCTTTCGCAGCGCCTCCCAATAGGGCTCGAGGTCACACACCGCCGCCAGGGATAGCCCGGTGTCGTATTCGGTGTGCGCCGCCGCGGCCACGATCGAACTCAATGCGGGCTGGCTGGTGGTGCCCGCCAGCGGCGCGGCGGCCCCGTCGACGGCACTGGCACCGGCCTGCCAGGCGGCCAGATAGGTGGCCAACTGGCCGCCCGGTGTGTCGTGGCTGTGCACATGCACCGGCAGGTCGAACCGCGACCGCAACGCGGAGACCAGCAGGTGCGCCGCCTGCGGGCGCAGCAGCCCGGCCATGTCCTTGATGGCGAGCACGTGCGCACCCGCGTCGACGATCTGCTCGGCCAGGCGCAAGTAGTAGTCCAGCGTGTACAGATTCTCGCCCGGATCGGACAGGTCACCGGTGTAGCTCATCGCGACTTCTGCTACAGCCGTACCGGTTTCACGCACCGCGTCGATCGCAGGCCGCATCGACTCGACGTTGTTGAGGGCATCGAAGATTCGGTAGATGTCGATCCCGGTCGCCGTGGCCTCTTCCACGAACGCCTTCGCGACGATCTCGGGGTACGGCGTATAGCCGACGGTGTTGCGCCCGCGCAGCAGCATCTGCAAGCAGATATTCGGCATGGCCTCACGCAGCGCGGCCAGCCGCTCCCACGGGTCTTCCTTCAGAAATCGAAGTGCCACATCGTATGTCGCCCCGCCCCAGCATTCGACCGACAGCAGCTGCGGCGTCATGCGGGCGACGTACGGCGCAACCGCCAGCAGGCCGGTGGTGCGCACCCGGGTTGCCAGCAGGGACTGATGCGCGTCGCGGAACGTCGTATCGGTGACGCCGACCGCCTTGGACTCGCGCAGCCACCGCGCGAACCCCTCTGGACCCAAATCGGCCAACAGGTGCTTGGACCCGCGCGGCGGCATTGACTCTACATCGATTTCGGGCAGCTTGTCGTGGGGGTACACCGTCGACGGCCGCTCGCCGTGCGGCTTGTTGACCGTCACGTCGGCGAGGTAGTTGAGGATCTTGGTGCCGCGGTCGGCAGGCGTGCGCGCGGTCAGCAGGTAGGGGCGTTGTTCGATGAACGACGTGGTGACCCGCCCGGCGCGGAAATCGGCGTCGTTGACCACCGCCTGCAGGAACGGGATGTTCGTCGACACCCCGCGCACCCGGAACTCGGCCAGCGCTCGGCGGGCCCTGGCCACCGCCGTGGAGAAGTCGCGTCCGCGGCAGGTCAGCTTGACCAGCATCGAGTCGAAATGCGCGCTGATCTCCGCACCCAGGTGGGAGCCACCGTCGAGTCGGATACCCGCACCGCCCGGCGATCGGTAGGCGGTGATACGCCCCGTGTCGGGCCGGAAACCGTTGGCGGGATCCTCGGTGGTGATCCGGCACTGCAGCGCAGCACCGCGTGCGGTCAACGAATCCTGACTCAGCCCAAGGCTTTCCAAGCTATCACCGTCGGCGATACGCATCTGGCTGGCGACCAGGTCGACGTCGGTGATCTCCTCGGTCACCGTGTGCTCGACCTGGATGCGCGGATTCATCTCGATGAACACGTAGTTGCCACGTTCGTCGAGAAGGAACTCCACGGTGCCGGCGTAGGTGTAGTCGATCTGGCGGGCGAACGCGACCGCGTCGGCGCACATGCGCTGCCGCAACTCTTCGGGCAGGTTCGGCGCGGGCGCCAGTTCGATGACCTTCTGGTGCCGGCGTTGCACACTGCAGTCCCGCTCGAACAGATGCATCACCTCGCCGTGGGTGTCGGCCAGGATCTGCACCTCGATGTGACGCGGGTTGATCACCGCCTGTTCGAGGTACACCGTGGGGTCGCCGAACGCCGACTCGGCTTCCCGGCTGGCTGCCTCGATCGCTTCGGCCAGCGCACTGTGCTCGCTCACCCGCCGCATACCGCGGCCACCGCCACCCGACACCGCCTTGACGAACAACGGAAACGACATGCTGTCGGCGGCGGCCAACAGTTCGTCCACCGAGGCCGACGGCGCCGAGGACGACAGCACCGGGAGACCCGCCGCACGCGCGGCCGCCACCGCACGCGACTTGTTACCCGTCAGCTCGAGCACCTCGGCGTTCGGTCCGACGAACGTGATGCCCGCCTCGGCGCAGGCCGCGGCCAGTCGCGGATTCTCCGACAGGAAGCCGTAACCCGGGTACACCGCGTCGGCACCAGCGTGCTGTGCCACCCGGATGATCTCGTCGACACTGAGGTAAGCGCGCACCGGATGCCCGGTCTCGCCGATCTGATAGGACTCGTCGGCCTTGAGCCGGTGCAGCGAGTTGCGGTCCTCGTACGGATACACCGCGACCGTGGCGATGCCCATCTCGTAGGCGGCACGGAACGCCCGGATCGCGATCTCTCCGCGATTGGCAACGAGGACCTTGGAAATCACCCGCGTACCCTATCCGCCGCTGGACGTGTCTCGCTCAGACGAGCGTGGACCAGTAGCTCCAGAAACGCACAAGAATCATCAGAACCAGTGCGGTGAACCACAGCGTGACCAGCGACCACCGCCACGTGTGCAGTAAGCGTACGGCGCCGTTGGACGTCTGCGGCTGCACGGCGATCGACGCCACCACCACCAGCAGCGGGACGGTCACCGCCCACACCACCATGCAGTAGGGGCACAGCGCGCCGATGCGGTAGAGGCTCTCGAAGATCAGCCAGTGGATGAACACCACACCCAGCAGCGTGCCGACGGCCAAGCCGCTCCAGTACCACCGTGGCAGCCGCACCCTGGCCAGCGCCAGTACCCCGGTCACCACGACGATCGTGAACGACACCACGCCGATCAGCGGATTGGGGAAGCCAAACGCCGAGGCCTGCGGGGTGATCATCACCGACCCGCAGGACAGCACCGGGTTGAGGCTGCACGACGGCACGTAGTCGGGGTTGATCAGGATGGCGATCTTCTCGACGGTCAGCGTGACCGCCGCGGCCAGGCCGACGATGCCCGCGATCAGCACCCACACCGCGCTGAGCCGAGCGACCTCCGCCGGCTGCTCGGTTGCGGGTTCGCCGGGCTCAACGGCCTGCGGCGCGGTCACGGTCATGACGGTGCAGGCGCCCCTGCGTCGAGGGCGGGCACGTTACCGACGATCTCTTCGACCTTGGTGATCAGCGCGTCCGGTGTCGAGGGCGTGTAGTCCTCGCCGTTGATGCGAATGGTCGGTGTGGAGTTCACCTCCGCGGCGGCGGCCATCCCCTTGGCCATCTCCTCGTACTTGCCGCTGTTGATGCACTCGGGCACGCCCCCGGTGACGCCGGCCAGCCGCGCCACCTCGATCAGTCGCTTGTTGTCCGGGAACGGGCCTACGCCCTCTTCAGGCTGCTGGGCGTAGAGCGCGGCGTGGAAGCGACGGAACGCGTCCTTGTTCTCATCAGCCACGCAGTACGCCGCGTTCGACGACCGCGACGAGTAGCCGTCGCCCTGGCGGTCCAGGATGGCGACCATGTAGTAGTCGGCGGCCACCGCGCCGCTGTCGATCAGCTTGTTGATCGTCGGCCCGAACTGCTTCTCGAAGTTGCCGCACGCGGGGCACAGGAAGTCCTCGTAGAGCGACAGCACCGCCTTGGGCTCGGTGTTGCCCTCCTGGGTGATCAGCGAGTTCGACGTCACCCGAATGGCTCTCGCCTCGCCCTCACCGACCGGGTCTTCCGCCGACATCACGATGTAGAGAACCAGAGCGGCGGCGAACACCACGACGACCGCGGTCAGTCCGATCTGGATCGCCAGATTGCGCTTGCGGTCAGCTGCCCTCAGGTCGTACTTCGCCTGCTTCTTCGGTTTGGTGGCCACGGCATACAGGGTACCGGCGGCCCGCCCGGTCATCGGGGTCGCATTGCTAGCCGCGGCACAGATGGGCACGCAGCGCAGAGATCACCTGAGCCATCGCCGTGGCGCTGCCACCGCCGAGCGGAAAGAAATTGGCGAATCCATGGACCAACGACCCGAACTCCCGGTAGTCGACGGTCACCCCTGCCGACCGCATGGCCCTGGCGTACTGCTCGCCCTCGTCGCGCAGTGGGTCGAACCCGGCCGTGACCACCATCGCCGGAGCCAACCCGGACAGGTCGTCTGCCAGCAGCGGCGAGACCGCCGGGTCGGACGCGTCCACCTCGGCGCCGCCGAGATAGTGGTCACGGAACCAGTTCAGATCGCGCTTGGTGAGGAAGAAGCCCTCGGCGAACAGCGTCTGCGAGCGCGTCTCGTCGCGGTAATTGGTGACCGGATAGAGGAGCAGTTGCAGCGCTGGGCGTTGCGCGCCTTCGTCGCGGGCCCGGTGGGCGACCAGTGCCGCCTGGTTGGCGCCCGCGCTGTCACCGCCCACGCCGACCCGTGAGGGATCCGCCCCCAACGCGGCGGCGTTCTCGAGGGCCCACAGGTACGCGGCGAAGGCGTCCGCCGAACCCGCGGGTGCCTTGTGCTCGGGCGCCAACCGGTAGTCCACCGACAGCACGTGCATGCCGCCTGTACGACAGATCTGCCTGCACAAGTCGTCGTGGGTTTCGATGCTTCCGATGACTTGGCCGCCGCCGTGGAAGAACACCAGCAGGGGGTCCGTGCCGCGCTCGCGTCCCCGGTGTGCGTCGTGCGGCGGCCGGTAATGCCGGGCACGGATGTCGCCGGCGGGTCCCAGGATGGAGAGATTCGTCACCGCGCCGACCGCGATGTTCTGCTTGAAGCCCGCCGACAGCGCCTCCAGTTGCGCCCGCGCAGTGCCGACATCGTCGCTACCCACCAAGCCGTCGAGCCCGGCGACCTTCTGTGCGGTGAGCATCAGATGCAGCGTGGTGTCCAGGGTATTTCCGTCGATGGTGAGTGACCGACCGCCCAGCAGCAGGCGCTTGACCGGGTCGGGGATGCGCGGCATCGCACGCAGCGACATGCCCGCGGCGGCGTTGACCATCGCCTCCCTGCGGGCAGGAGCCTTCGCCGGCTCTTTTGGCAGACTCGACGCCATGGCGACTCCCTCGATCACGCTCAACGACGGCAACTCGGTACCCCAGGTCGGACTCGGTGTCTGGCAGACCCCTCCGGAGGACACCGAACGCGCGGTGGCCACGGCGCTGGACGCCGGCTACCGACACATCGACACCGCGGCAGCGTACGGCAACGAGACCGAAGTGGGTCGCGCCATCGCCAACTCGTCTGTTGCGCGCGAGGACGTCTACCTGGTGACCAAGCTGTGGAACGCCGACCAGGGCTATGACAGCACGCTCGCCGCGTTCGATGCCAGCGTCGAGCGCCTGGGCGTGGACTACGTCGACCTGTATCTCATCCACTGGCCGATGCCCGAGAAGAACACCTTCGTCGACACGTTCAAAGCCTTCGTAGAGCTTCGCGACCAGGGCCGGGTCCGCAGCATCGGGGTCAGTAATTTCGAGCCCGAGCATCTGCGCGCGCTGATCGACGCCACGGGGATCGTTCCCGCCGTCAATCAGGTCGAGCTGCATCCGCTGCTGCAGCAGCAGGAATTGCGCGAAGCACACGCTCAGCTCGGCGTGGCGACGGAGGCGTGGAGCCCGCTCGGGCAGGGCTCGCTGCTGCAGAACGCGACAGTGGCCGAGATCGCGAGCGCGCACGGCAAGACACCGGCACAGGTACTGATTAGGTGGCATATCCAGCTCGGCAATATAGTCATCCCGAAGTCGGTGACCCCCGAACGAATTGTGAGCAACTTCGACGTGTTCGATTTCGAGCTGAGCGAGCAGGACATGGCGTCCGTTTCCTCACTCGGCGACGGCACGCGGTTGGGTCCCGATCCCCGAACATTCAACTTCACAGGGTAGGTGAAATGACCGGCGCGGCAGCGATTCCCACCGTCACTCTCAACGACGGAAACACGATGCCGGTGATCGGCCTCGGCGTCGGCGAACTGTCCGATTCCGAGACCGAGGCGGCGGTGTCGGCGGCGTTGGCCGCCGGCTACCGCCTGATCGACACCGCGGCTGCATACGGCAATGAGGAGGCCGTCGGTCGGGCCGTCAAGGCGTCCGGCGTACCGCGCGAGGACATCTTCGTCACCACGAAACTGGCCACTCCGGATCTGGGCTTCCAGTCGTCGCAGGACGCCTGCAAGAAGAGCCTCGAGCGGCTGGGCCTGGATTACGTCGACCTTTACCTGATTCACTGGCCGGCTGGCGAGCAGGGCAAGTACGTCGACACCTGGGGCGGCCTGATGAAGGTCAAAGAGGTCGGCGAAGCGAAGTCGATCGGCGTCTGCAATTTCCATGCCGAGCACCTGGCCAACATCATCGACCTGTCGTTCTTCACCCCGGCGATCAACCAGATCGAATTGCACCCGCTGTTGAACCAGGCCGAGCTGCGCGAGATCAACGCCGGATACGGCATCGTCACCGAGGCTTACGGCCCGCTCGGTGTCGGCAGGCTGCTGGACCACGTCGCCGTCACTCCTATCGCCGAGGCGCACAACAAGACGCCGGCACAGGTGCTCATCCGGTGGAGCATCCAGTTGGGCAATGTCGTGATCCCGCGTTCGAAGTCCGCTGAGCGGATCACGTCCAACCTCGACGTGTTCGACTTCGAGCTCAGTGACGACGAGATGGCCGCACTCAACGGACTCGACGAGGACAAACGGTTCCGTCCGGACCCGGAAACCTACACCGGCACCTAGGAGTCGGCACCGCGCCAGTGGTGTCGCCCCCGCGCGCCTTCGACGGCGGCGATTGAAGCCGCACCAGAATTTATACCCCCCGGGGGTACTTGATCGATCGCCGTGCCGGTGCTACCGTCGCCCTACCGGGTACCCCCCCGGGGTATATGAAGGAGGACGGATGACCACCATGACGGCCAACGATTGGCAGTTGCGCGGCGACTGGTTCGACGTGTGTAGCTGCAAGTTGCCCTGCCCCTGCAGCTTCGCGCAGGAACCGACGCACGGCGACTGCTTGTTCACGCTGGTGTGGCACGTGCGCGAAGGACACTACGGCGACGTCGATCTGACCGGACTGTCCGTCGTGGCGCTGGGTGAGTTCGCCGGCAACATGTGGATCGGCGATCCGAACGCGACGATGAAGCTGATGTTCTACATCGACGCAGGTGCCGATGCCGACCAACGTCAAGCGTTGGAACGCATCTTCACCGGGAAGGAGGGCGGCTGGCCGGCCGAGTTCGCCAGCCTGATCGACGATCTGCGCGGCATCGAGTACGCACCGATCACCTTCGACGCGGCCGATGACCTCGCGTACTGGCGCGCCGAGATCCCGGGCAAGGTCGATCTGCGGGTAGAGGCACTGACCGGGCCGACGTCGGATCCGGCCCGGCGCGTCACGACGACGAACGCTCCCGGCGCCGAAGTCGGTCCGGGGCAGATCGCGACGTGGGGTGTGGTCAAGCGCGACCACGCGGTCGGGTTCGATTGGTCGCACGAGCATGTGGGTGGATCCAGTAAGCACTTCCCCTTCGAATGGAGCCCGCACGCCGACCGTGTGGCATCGCACGCCGAGACGGACTCTGACCGGCGATCGTCGTGCCAGTGCCACGCTTGAGCGTCGCGTGCCGCGTTGCGCCGACGAGGTTCAGGCAGCGGGGCATGTCGCGGCGGCACGACGCAGCGCATCGGCGGACGGAGCGTCGACGGGCAACGCGTACCCGCGCAGCACCGCGACGAACTGCACGGCGTACTGGCAGTGGAACGCCGCGTTGGGCGGCAACCAGGTCGCCGGTTCGTCATCACCTTTGTCCTGGTTGACATGACCGGCGACGGCCAGCAGGTTGGCCGGGTCGTTGGCGAACCGCACCCTCAACTCGTCTGTCCAGTTCCGCGCCCCGAGATCCCAGGCGAGCGCCAACGGCACGATGTGGTCGATCTGTACGGCCGCGCCGACCTGGTTGCCGCGGGTGAACGGGATGACGGCGTTGGTGTACGGGTCGTACAGGGTTCCGGTGGCAACGGCGCTGGGGCACCGCTTGATCGACACGTATGTCTTGTCGACCAGGTCGCGGTCGAGGATGTCGTTGCGCGTGTCACAGCCGTTGCGGCCGCCCGGCGCCGAGTTGTCGTCGGTCCACGATTCCCCGAACGCATCTCTGCGGTAGTCGTAGGCCCGAATGCGCAACGGCACCACGGCGATACCCGCCAGCACGTCGACACCCGGTGCGACGGTGGGCATATCGGCACTGGCAACGAACCGGTCGGCGGAGGTGGTGACCACCTGCACCGCGACCAGAACTGCCAGCACCACGAACGCCGCCAGCCAATAGATCCGCTTATGGGTCATGCCTTGTCCAAATAGTCGACGCGATCGGTGTCGGTGAACGGCGCTGCCAGCATCGCCATCCCCGGGCGCGCCGGATCCGACTCGTAGAGCGTTTCGCACAACTCGCGTGCGGCCAATAGCACGTCGAGATGGGAGAACAGCGACAGGAATCGCAGCGTGATCGGCCGGCCGGACTGGCTGTAGCCCAGCACATCGCCCTCACGACGTTCCAGGAGGTCGAGGTCGGCGAGCTTGAAGCCGTCCAGGGTCGAGGCGACCGCCTTGAGCCGCGCTCCCGCCTTCGAGCTCTCCGGCAGTTTCGTGGCCAGCAGACACAGGCTGGGGTGCTGTCCGCGGCCGATGCGTCCGCGCAACTGGTGTAACTGGCTGACACCGAACCGGTCGGCGTCCATCACAAACATCACCGTCGCGTTCGGCACGTCGACGCCGACCTCGATCACCGTGGTGCACACGAGCACGTCGATGTCTCCGGCGCGGAACGCGGCCATCACCGCGTCCTTCTCGTCGCTGGGCAGCCGCCCGTGCATGAGGCCGAGCCGTAGCCGCGGGAACACCCCCGACCTGAGGTGATCGAACAATTCGACGACCGTCGTCGCCGGCGGACCGCCGTTGTTCTTGTCGTCCTTGGTCTTGTCGTTCTCGTCGATGCGCGACGCCACGACGTAGGCCTGCCTGCCGTCGCGGACCTCTTCGGTGATGCGCTGCCACGCCCGCTCGAGCCAGGCGGGTTTCTCGTTCAAGAAGATCGTGTTGGTGGCGATGGGCTGCCGTCCCCTCGGCAGTTCGCGAAGTACCGAGGTCTCCAGGTCCCCGTAATGGGTGAGCGCCACGGTGCGCGGTATCGGCGTCGCGGTCATCACCAACAGATGGGGTGTCACGCCGTCGGGAGCCTTGCTGCGCAACCGATCTCGTTGTTCGACACCGAACCGGTGTTGTTCGTCGACGACGACCATGCCGAGGCGGTGGAACTCGACGGCGTCCTGCAGCAGCGCATGTGTGCCGATGACGATGCCCGCCTCGCCGCCGGCCACTTCTTCGCGCACCGCGCGCTTCTGCGCAGCCGACATGGATCCGGTCAACAGCGCGATCCTGGTGCCGCTGTCACTACCTCCGAGCTGGCCCGCCATCGCCAGCGGCCCGAGAACGTCACGCACTGATCGGGCATGTTGCGCGGCAAGGACTTCCGTGGGCGCCAGCAGTGCGCACTGATAGCCGGCGTCGACCATTTGCAGCATCGCCATCACCGAGACGATGGTCTTGCCGGAACCGACTTCGCCCTGCAGCATCCGATTCATCGGCCTGCTGGCAGCCAACTCGGTGGTCAAGACATCCAGGACGTCCTTCTGCCCGTCGGTCAACTCGAACGGCAACTGCCCACGCATCGCCGCGACCAGGCCGTCGCCTCTCGGCAGGGCGACAGGACCGGACTCGCTGCGGTCGCTGAATCTCCTTCGCACCAAAGCCCATTGCAGGCCCAGCGCCTCGTCGTAGGTCAGACGGGCGATCGCGGCATCGCGGTCGGCGGCCTTCTCTGCGGTGTGGATGGCCCGCAGCGCACGGTCCTCGGAGATCAGATTGTGTTCGCGCAGAAACGATTCCGGGAGCGGATCCTCGACCGGATCCAGTACGGCGAGCACCTGTCGCACACACGCGTAGATGTCCCAGCTCTGCACCTTCTTGCTGGCAGGGTAGATCGGGAAGAACTCCCGCTCGAACTCCGCCAACAACTCGTCGCCGGATGCGCCTGACGCCGTCGCGATGGTCTTGAGCGACTTGCTGCCGCTCACCTTGCCGCCCTCGTGCAGAACGAGGTAACCGGGGTGAGTCAGCTGCAATGTGCCTTTGAAGTATCCGACCTCACCGGACAGCATCACCCGAACGCCTTCGGTCAACGACTTCTTCAGGTACTTCACGTTGAAGAACGTCGCGGTGACCTTCGGCTTGCGGTTCCCGAGTGTGACGACCATGTACTCGCGCTTGGGAGTGCGGTTGGTCCACCGCAGATCGACTTTGGTGATGACGTCGACGAAGGTGACGTGTTCGCCCTCCTCCAGGCTTTCGCCCTCGCCGACGACCGTCATCTCGTCGTTGTATTTGCGCGGGTAGTGGCGCAGCAGATCGTTGACGGTACGCATGCCGAAGAATTCCTCGAGCGGACCCGCGGCCTTTTTCCCGAGGATGTAGTCGAGTCGGTCGGAGAGCACGGCCACGGCTACTCGACCCCGATCAGCAGGACGTCGCCGCTGTGGTCGGTGTGATACGTCACCAACTCGGTGCCGAGGTGCTCGCGGTGCACATGCTCCTGCAACGCGGCGCTCACCCCGGGGTCGACGCCGACGCCGGTGAGCACGGTGATCAGTTCCCCACCCGCGACCAGGAGCAGGTCGATCAGGCCTGCGCCTGCCGCGGCGACGTCGTCGCCCACGATGAGGACCTCGTCCCCGGCGATGCCCAACCCGTCGCCGGGTTTGCACATCCCCGCCCACGTCAGGGCCTCCTCGGTGGCGACCCGTACCGATCCGTGTCGGGCCGCGGCGGCCGCGCGCGCCATGGTGTAACCGTCGTCGACCGCCTGCCGTTCGGCGTCATGCACGGCCAGCGCCGCCAGGCCCTGCACCATCGAAGCCGCGGGCACCGGCACCACGTCGATGCCCCAGCCGATGGCCGCGGTGCAGCCGGCGACCAGCTCCTCGGCGGCGACGTAGCCATTGGGCAACACCATGACCTGCGCCGAGCCGGTGTTGACCAGGGCGTGCAGCAACTGCTTGGCGCTGACCGGCTCGTCGGCTTCCGGGCGCAGTACGTGGGCGCCTTCCCCGGCGAACAACTGCTCGGCGCCGAGGCCGTCCACGATCGCGAGCACCGCCCGTTCCGTGGCCCACCCGCCCGCCGGCCGCGCACCGGTGGCGCCGGTAAGGGAGGTGATCTGTATCCGGCTGGGAGTGCCGACCGCGAGCGCCGCCTCGACCGCAGCTCCTGCGTCGTCGGCGTGGACGTGTACCGAGTAGTGCCCGGCGCCTTCTGCGGACGCGGCGATGGCCACCGACTCGCCCAGCCGGTCCAGGCTGCGGCGCAGCTGCTCGACGCCGGCGGAGTCGCATTCGCTCAGCAGGTACATCACCTCGAACTGGGGGGCGCTCGAAGCGGTGGGCGCGACGAGCTGGGCGGGCGGCGACGGCACGTACTCCTGCCTGCGCGGCGCGTGGCCCGTCAACGTGGTGCTCATCGCGTCCAGCAGTACCAGCAGGCCCCGCCCGCCCGCGTCCACCACGCCGGCCTCGGCCAGCACGTCGAGCTGACCGGTGGTCTTGTCGAGTGCCACCGCCGCGGCGTCGGCGGCCGCGGCCACCACCCCGGCGAGCTCGGCGCCCGAATCCGCAGCGTGTTCGGCCGCTCCGGCGGCCTCCTGCAGCACGGAGACGATGGTGCCGGGCACCGGCCGGCCCATCGAGATGACGACCAGGCTGACCGCATGGCGAAGCGCTGCGCCGAACAGCCCGCCATCGATGTCGGCCACCTCGGCACGCCGGTCCTCGGCCGCGGCGGCGGTGACGTCGGCGAACCCGCGCAAAATCTGCGACAGGATCACCCCGGAGTTGCCGCGCGCGCCGTGCAGCGCACCGCGGGCCAGCGCGGCGGTGACCGTGACGACGTTGTCGGCGCCCGCGTGCTGATCGGCCTGCGCCCACGCCGAACGCATCGTAAACAGCATGTTCGTGCCCGTATCGGCGTCGGCGACGGGGAAGACGTTGAGCCGGTTGATCTCGTCGGTGTGGGTGATGAGGTCGCCGACGGCGGCGTGCGACCAGTCCCGCAACGCCGAGGCATCGAGCCGTCGAACCGACATGCCCACCTCCGCCCGTCAAGCCGCCGTGGCGATGAGCCTAATCATTGGACCCGACAATGCCGTCGCAGCGTTCCGCCGGTTTTGGCGATACTCCCCGGGCCCGGTATTCTGGTCGGGTTGTCGGGTCGAGCCGCGCCGGTCGCGCGGCGAAACACCCTGACCCCCACGTACTGATCCGAGGAGTTCAACATATGGCTGCCGTCTGCGATATCTGCGGGAAGGGCCCCGGCTTCGGCAAGTCGGTGTCGCACTCCCATCGCCGGACCAGCCGTCGCTGGGATCCGAACATTCAGCCGGTGCGCGCCGTGACCCGTCCTGGCGGCAACAAGAAGCGCATCAACGCCTGCACGTCGTGCATCAAGGCCGGCAAAGTCGTACGCGGCTGACACCGCGCGGTTTAACCGCACCCGGCTGGGGCTAGTCCAGTCTGCATGACCACACGCGCCTCATCGAGGTCCTCGTTCTTCGCGCTCGGCGCCGGAATCGCACTGGCCACGTTGTTGACGGCGTGCGGCGGTGACGACTCCGGGGGCGACGAGTCGACGACGACCAGCACTACCACGACGACGACGCAGACCACGGTGACGACCGTGCCCGTCACCACCACTCCGGCTCCGGAACTGCCCGCGGCCACCACCGACGGCGACGGCACCGTCGAGGTACCAGTGCCCGACGTCCCCCCGCCGCCTGCCGTCCCGGCGCCACCCGCCATCCCCGCGCCGCCGCCGATCCCGTCGCCGCCGCCGATCCCCGGCATCGGTTAATCAGCGGTCGACGGAAGGCGCCAGTCGATGGGCTCGGCGCCCATCTTCTCCAGCAACTCGTTGGCCCTACTGAACGGCCGGGAGCCGAAGAAACCACGGGTGGCAGACAGCGGCGAGGGATGGGGCGATTCGATCGCCACACAGTCGCTGCCGTCCAGCATCGGTTTCAACGTCGAGGCGTCACGTCCCCACAGCACCGCGACCAGGGGCTGCTTGCGTGCCACGAGAGCTCTGATCGCGCACTCGGTCACGGCTTCCCAGCCCTTGCCGCGATGGGACGCCGGGGTGCCGGGCCGCACGGTCAGCACCCTGTTCAACAACATCACCCCGCGCTCGCACCAGGGCGTCAGGTCGCCGTTGGCCGGTGGCGGATAACCGAGGTCTTTTCCGTACTCGGTGAAGATGTTGTCGAGGCTGCGCGGCAGCGGCCGCACGTCGGCCGCCACCGAAAAGCTCAGCCCCACCGCATGACCGGGCGTCGGATACGGGTCCTGCCCGACGATCAGCACGCGCACACGATCGAAGGGAAAGGTGAAGGCGCGCAGCACATTCTCCCCCGCAGGCAGGTACCGGTGACCCGCCGCGATCTCCTCGCGCAGGAACTCCCCCATCTGCGCCACGTGAGGTTCCACCGGTGCCAGCGCGCGCGCCCAACCCTCGTCGACGAGTTCGCCCAGTGGTCGTGCGGTCATGTCAACCCTTTGATGAGCATCACCACAGTGTCGGCACCCGCCCGACGATCCCGCGAAATCTCTTGGTACTCGGCGGATTCCGCCCATGAGCGAAACTGTGCCTCGTCAGGAAAGGACATCAGAACCACCTTTTGACGATCAGACTCGCCTTCGAGCACCTGCGGCGACTCGTCAGCCGCCAGCAGCGTCCCGTTGAAGCGGACGAACACTTCCATGAAGCGGGCTTGATAGCGGTCGTATGCCGCACGGTCCGTGAACCTGAGTTGAGCGATGGCATACACGGTCACGATTGGCCACCCTAACTAGTCGAACGACTGCCATCCCGGATTGCCCCTCCACGCCGCGCCGTCCACCAGCACGTGCGCCGGCCCGTCGAGCACCCGGCCGATCTCGCGCCAGCCATCGGGCGGGGCGCCGCAAAACGTCGCGACCAGGGCATGGTCCTCTCCACCCCCGAGCACCCACTCCCACGCGTCGATGCCGACCGCGGCCGCTGCGTCGGCGACAGCGTCGCGGTCGGTGCCCAGCGCGTGGGTCGACACATCGATGCCGACGCCGGAGGCCTGCGCGACATGGCCCAGGTCGGCGAGCAGTCCGTCGGAGACGTCGGTCATCGCCGTCGCGCCGTTGTCGGCGGCCACCCGGCCCTGCCCGTACGGCGGGGCGGGTACCAGATGCCGCTGGCGAAGCTCCTCGAAGTTCTCAATCCCGGTGCGCCACAGTTCGTATCCAGCAGCAGAGCGGCCCAGCTGCCCTGCCACCGCCACCGTGTCGCCGGGGCCGGCGCCGCCGCGCCGCACGGCTTTCCGACCGTCTAGGTCGCCCAGCGCCGTCACCGAGATCACCCATTGTGGGGCGCTGACGAGGTCGCCGCCGACGATCCCGGCGCCCATGAGCCGGGCCTCGTGCCACATCCCGTCCGCCAGCGCGAGCGCATCCTCGGCGGGTGTGTCCGCCGGCGCGCCGAAGGCCACGACGAATGCCGTCGCCCGCGCTCCCATGGCTTCGATATCCGCGGCGTTCTGCGCGATCGCCTTGCGGCCGACGTCGTGCGGTGTCGACCAGTCGAGGCGAAAATGCCGTTCGGCGACGAGCATGTCGGTCGAGACCACCGTCCTGCCGTCGGCAGCCAACACGACGGCCGCGTCGTCACCGGGACCCAGGGCGACGACGGAAGGCTGGTCGCGCCCGGCCACCAGCCGGTCGATCACCTCGAACTCGCCGACGCCGGCGAGCGTCTCGGCGCCGTCGTCGCTCCCCATGTCGCCTGCCCCTACCTGCGGTACGTTTGGTCCCTGCCGGAGTCTAGGCGGCAGCCGGCGCATGCGAGGAGCCCGAACCGATCCCGCGCACGCCACGAGCAGACAGGAATTCGGGAGGAACAGCGGGTGGTCGAGGCGTACATGCTGATCCAGACCGAGGTGGGCCGCGCCGAAGTCGTCGCCAAGCAACTGGCGACGCTTCCCGGTGTGCGCTCGGCGGAGTACGTCACCGGCCCGTACGACGTCGTCGTGCGCGTCGAAGCCGGCACCCTCGAGGACCTTCGTGTCATGGTCGCGCCGAGCGTCGCGGGTGTCGCCGGCATCACTCGCACCCTGACCTGCCCGATCGCCGCCGCGGCACGCCCCTAGAGTTTTGCGGGTGGAACCCGAGACCCGTGACGGCCCGCCGCGGACGGTGCTGATCGCCGCACTGGTGGTCGCGGCCGGGACGTTGATCGCGATCCTGGTCATCGCCGCGCTGCGGGTGCAGCCGTCGGCGCAGCAGGCCGTCGCGATCGTGTCGATACCGGCGCCGCAGGCCGAGAGCGCGCAGTGCCGCGCTTTGGCGGGCGCACTGCCCGAACAACTCGGTGACTACCGTCGTGCGCCCGTGGCCGAGCCTGCGCCCGCCGGAGCGGCGGCGTGGCGGTCCGATGGGGGCGGCGAGCCGATCATTCTGCGCTGCGGGCTCGACCGTCCGGCGGAGTTCGTCGTCGGCACCCCGTTGCAGGGCGTCGACGCGGTCCAGTGGTTCGAGGTGCGCGACGTCGATCGCAGTACCTGGTTCGCGGTCGACCGTCCGGTGTATGTCGCGCTGACCCTGCCGCAGGGAACCGGACCGACGCCCATTCAGGCTGTATCCGCTGTCGTCGCGAAAACCTTGCCGGTCAAGGCGGTTGACCCGGCACCGGTCGGCTAGGTCAGCGCAGGCCGGTTCCGCGTTTGACCGCGGTGTCGACCATGGTGGTCAACAGCGTCGGGTAGTCGACGCCGCTGGCCGCCCACATCCTCGGATACATCGAGATGGTCGTGAAGCCGGGCATCGTGTTGATCTCATTGACCACCGGCCCGTCGTCGGTGAGGAAGAAGTCGACACGGGCCAGGCCCTGGCAGCCGATCGCGTGGAACGCGCGAATTGCCAACTGCCGGACAGTGTCTGCGACGTCGTCGTCGACCTTCGCAGGCACGTCGAGTTCCGCGGCGTCCTCGAGGTATTTCGTCGCGAAGTCGTAGAAGCCGTCCTCTCGACCGCGCACCCCGGCGACCCGGATCTCACCGAGCGCGCTGGCCTCGACGCGGCCGTCGGGGAATTCCAGTACGCCGCATTCCAATTCGCGACCGGTGATCGCGGCCTCGACGATGATTTTCGGATCATGGCGGCGGGCCGCCGCGATGGCCGCCGACAGTTGGTCCCAATGCGCCACGCGGCTCACACCGATGGAGGATCCACCGCGGGCGGGCTTGACGAAGACCGGCAATCCGAGCCGTTCGCGCTCTTCGAGGTCGAGGGTCTCGCGGCCGGGCCGCAGCACGACGTGGTCGCCGATCGGCAGTCCCTCGGCGGCCAGCAGCTTCTTGGTGAACTCCTTGTCCATCCCGGTCGCGCTGGCCAGCACTCCCGCCCCGACATACGGCACCCCGGCCAGCTCCAGCAGACCCTGGATGGTGCCGTCCTCGCCGTACGGTCCGTGCAGCACCGGGAATACCACGTCGACCGCCGCCAGCAGCTCACCGGCGCCCTGCCCGAGCGACAGTAGCTGCCCGCCGCGTACCGGATCGGCGGCCAGGGCGAGCTCGGCGCCCGACCCCTCGGTGACCTCGGGCAGCCGGCCATCGGTGATCGCCAGGGTGTCCGGTTGGGCGTCGGTGAGCACCCACGACCCCTGTGGAGTGATACCGACCGGGACCACCTCGAAACGCTCCGGATCGAGGTTGCGCAGGATGCTGCCGGCGGAAACACACGAAATCGCATGTTCGGAGCTGCGTCCGCCGTAGACGACGGCGACACGGACACGGGCAGTCACAACCTAGAGAGGCTACCGTCCAGCCACGACGGCGCACGACGTCTTATTGCGACCTGGACCTTTAGCCCAGCGCCTGCTCGACGTCGGCGACCAGATCGTCGGTGTCCTCGATGCCGGCAGAGATGCGCGCGAACCCGTCGCTCACAGGATCCCCCCAGCGTGCGCGGCGGTCGACCGACGAGTGCATGCCGCCGAAACTGGTCGACGCGATCAGCAACTCGCTGCGCGCGACCAATTCGTGCACCGCCGCCGCGTCCTGCAGTTCGACCGCGAGCACACCCCCGAACCGCTTCATCTGGGACGTCGCGACACGATGCGACGGGTCGTCGGGCAGACCGGGATAGCGCACCGACCGCACGGCCGGATGGGCCCGCAGCATCACCGCCAGCGCCTGGGCGTTGAGGCACTGCCGTTCGAAGCGCAGACCCGCGCTGCCGAGACTGCGCAGCACCAGCCACGCCTCGAACGCGCCGAGAATGGGGCCCGCCAGCACGCGTTCGCGCTCCACCGCCGCCATCAACTCGGCGTGGCTGCCCGCGACGTAGCCGGCGATCAGATCGCTGTGTCCCGACAGCGCCTTGGTGGCGCTGGCCACCACGAGGTCGGCTCCCAACGACAGCGGCTGCTGACCCAGCGGCGTCGCGGTGGTGTTGTCGACGACGAGTACGGCTCCCCTGCCGCGGCACTGCATCGCCAGGTGGTGCAGATCCACAACGTCCAAGCCGGGATTCACCGGGGTCTCGGCGAAGACCACGTCGGCGTCCGACGACGCGGCGCACATGTCGGCGGCGGACGCCGTCACGACCTCGACACCTCGCGGCGCGAAGTATTCCGCGGCGTAGCGGCGCACCTGGTAGTAACCGTCGGCCGGCACCACGAGTTTCATTCCCGGCTCGACCAGTACCCGCAGCACCGAGGTGATGGCGGCCATCCCGGACCCGAACGTCAATGCCGTTGCGGCCCCTTCGAGTTCGGCCAACGCCGACTCAAGCCGCCGCCACGTCGGATTGGAGCTTCGGCCGTAGCTGTCCAGCGGCTCGGCCTCGTCGGGCGACAGGTGATAGGTCGAAGCGGGCACCGGTGCAGCCGCGACCGGGTTGCCCGGAACCGGTTCCGAGCCAACGGCTTTGACACTGCGAGTGGAATCGCCGTAGCGGCCGTCCATTGCGTTACTCCGGTTTGGTGCTGCGACCGAGCAGCAGCGCGACCGCCTCGTCGACCGACAGTCCCTTGTGGCACACCCGCGCAACGGCGTCGGTGAGCGGCATCTCGACGTCATAGCTGGCGGCCAACGCAAGCACCGATTGGCACGACGCGACGCCTTCGGCGACATGGCCGCCCGCGGCCTGCAAGGCCGAATCCATCGTGCCGCCCTTGCCGAGTCGCTCACCGAAGGAGCGGTTGCGCGAATACGGCGATGTGCATGTGGCGACCAGATCCCCCACCCCGGCCAGGCCGGCCAGTGTTGCGGGCTTGGCGCCCAACGCGATTCCGAGCCGCATGATCTCGGCCAGTCCGCGAGTGATGATTGCGGCCGCGGTGTTCTCACCCAGACCGACCCCCGACGCCATGCCGCACGCCAGTGCGATGACGTTCTTGCATGCACCTCCCACCTCGGCGCCGATGACGTCGGAGTTCGTGTACGGGCGGAAGTATCCCGTCGACAGCGCGCGTTGCAGCGCCACCGCGCGACCCGAGTCGTTGCAGGCGACAACGGTGGCGGCGGGCTGCTCCTCGGCGATCTCGCTGGCCAGGTTGGGCCCCGTCAGCACCGCTACGCGGGCCGGATCGGCACCGGTGACCTGCACGACCACCTGGCTCATCCGCATCAGCGTGTCGAGTTCGATGCCCTTGGCGAGGCTGACCATAGTGGCGTCCCCGGCGATCAGCGTGGCCCACTGCTGCAGGTTCGCGCGCAAAGTCTGCGCCGGAACCGCCAGCAGCACGGTGCAGGCACCGTCGAGCGCTTCGGCCGCGTCGGTGGTCGCGCGAATCGTTTTCGGCAGTTCGGTGTCACCGAGATAAGAAGTATTGCGATGGGTGTCGTTGATCTCGTCGGCCAGTTCACCGCGACGGGCCCACAGCCTGACGTCGCTGCCCGCATCCGCCAGCACCTTCGCCAGCGCCGTACCCCATGCACCGGCCCCCAGTACTGCTGCCTCGACCACGCCATCACCCTAACGCGGTGCCGCTGACCGCGAGCCTGTGCACGCGTGGCGGCAACCCGCCCGATGGGCAGGCATCCGGCGAAATGACAGGATGACGCTCATGAGCGGGTCATCCAGCGCCGACATCGGACTGGTGATCGCCGTCAAGCGGCTGGCGGCCGCCAAGACAAGACTTGCGCCCGTGTTCTCGGCGGCGACCCGGGAGAAGGTGGTGCTCGCGATGCTGATCGACACCATCACCGCCGCCTCGGCCGTTCCGGCCGTGCGCACGGTCACCGTCGTCACACCCGACCACGTGGCCGCCGATGCCGCCCGCAGTCTCGGCGCGCGAGTACTCGCCGACCCGACGCCGGAAGGGCATTTCGACCCGCTCAACAACGCAATCTCAGCCGCGGCATCGGCAATCCGCGATGAGACACCGAATATCATTGTGTTGCAGGGTGATCTGCCCGCGTTGCAGCCGCAGGAACTCGGCGAGGCGGTCGCGGCCGGGCGCGCACACCCCCGTAGCTTCGTGGGCGACCGGCACGGTACGGGCACGTCGGCGCTGTTGGCCTTCGATGTTGCCCTCGATCCCCGCTTCGGCCCAGGTTCGGCTCAGCGCCATCGCCGTTCGGGGGCCGTCGAACTCACCGGAGCCTGGCCCGGCCTGCGCTGCGACATCGACACTCCCGACGATCTCCTGGTCGCACGCCGTCTCGGCGTGGGTGCGGCGACCGCTGCGGCCATCGACGCGTCGACATGACGCTGGTCAGGCGCACCGGTGGCAGGACCCGCGGCCGATAGGGAATCATCAGAAGCATGACGGAAGCCGAAGCCCAGATCCGCACGGATGACGCCGCGTCGGTCGCCGTCCGCGCGACCAGACCGGATGCAGGCGACTCGGCACCGGAAGCGCCTCCCGCCGCGACGTCGCCCGCCGTGGACAACGCACTGCCCGAGGACCGCTACCTCAACCGCGAATTGAGTTGGCTCGACTTCAACGCGCGGGTACTGGCGCTGGCGGCCGACACCTCTCTACCGTTGCTGGAGCGGGCGAAGTTTCTCGCGATCTTCGCGTCAAATCTCGACGAGTTCTACATGGTCCGAGTCGCCGGCCTGAAGCGCCGCGACGAGATGGGCCTTTCGGTGCGTTCGGCCGACGGGTTGTCGCCGCGCGAACAGTTGCGCCGGATCAGTGAACGCACCCAGCAGATCGCCAGCAGGCACGCACACGTCTTCTTCAACTCCGTGCGCCCGGCGCTGGCCGACGAAGGCATCCTGATCGTCAACTGGACCGAACTCGACGAAGCCGAACGCGCGCAGTTGTCCTCCTACTTCCACGAGCAGGTGTTTCCGGTGTTGACGCCGTTGGCGGTCGACCCGGCGCACCCGTTCCCATTCGTCAGCGGGCTGAGCCTGAATCTCGCGATCACGGTCAAACACCCCGACGACGGCGGCCAGCACTTCGCCCGAATCAAGGTGCCCGACAATGTGGAGCGCTTCGTCGAGCTGGCGCGGCGCGAAGACAATTCGGCCGTCGTGCGCTTCCTGCCCATGGAGGAGCTGATCGCCGCGTTCCTCCCGGTGTTGTTCCCCGGCTTGGAGATCGTCGAACATCACGCCTTCCGCATCACTCGAAACGCGGATTTCGAGGTCGAAGAGGACCGTGACGAAGATCTGCTGCAGGCACTCGAGCGAGAGCTGGCGCGGCGACGATTCGGCTCACCGGTGCGCCTCGAGGTCTCCGACGACATGACCGAAAGCATGCTCGAATTGCTGCTGCGCGAACTCGACGTCGACCCCGGCGATGTCATCGAAGTGCCCGGTCTGCTCGACCTGTCGTCGTTGTGGCAGATCTACAATCAGGATCGCCCGGCACTGAAGGACCGGCCGTTCGTGCCCGCCACGCCACCGGCTTTCGGCGAGCGCGAGACACCCAAGAGCATCTTCTCGACGTTGCGCGACGGCGATGTGTTGGTGCATCACCCCTACGACTCGTTCTCCACCACCGTGCAGCGGTTCATCGAACAGGCCGCTGCCGACCCGAACGTGCTGGCGATCAAACAGACGCTGTACCGCACGTCGGGTGACTCACCGATCGTCAACGCGCTCATCGACGCCGCGGCGGCCGGTAAGCAGGTGGTCGCACTGGTCGAGATCAAAGCGCGATTCGACGAGCAGGCCAACATCAAGTGGGCCCGGGCACTGGAGCGAGCGGGCGTGCACGTCGTCTACGGCCTCATCGGGTTGAAGACACACTGCAAGACCTGCCTCGTCGTGCGTCGCGAAGGGTCGGTCATCCGGCGCTACTGCCACATCGGCACCGGCAACTACAACCCGAAGACCGCCCGACTCTACGAAGACATCGGTCTGCTCACCGCGGCCCCGGACATCGGCGCCGACCTGACCGATTTGTTCAACTCGCTGACGGGCTACTCGCGCAAGGATTCCTACCGCAATTTGTTGGTGGCGCCACAAGGGGTGCGTAGGGGGATCATCGAGCGCATCGAACGCGAGATCGCCGCACACCGCGACGGCGCCGACGGCCGCATCCGGGTGAAGGCCAACGCACTGGTCGACGAGCAGGTCATCGACGCGCTCTACCGAGCCTCACAGGCCGGGGTGCGGGTCGAGGTGGTGGTACGCGGCATTTGCGCCCTGCGCCCAGGCGCCACCGGCTATTCGGACAACATCACGGTGCGCTCGATACTGGGCCGGTTCCTAGAACACTCACGCATTATTCACTTCCGCGCCATCGACGAGTTCTGGATCGGTAGCGCCGACATGATGCATCGTAATCTCGACCGCCGGGTCGAAGTGATGGCTCAAGTCAAGGATCCCAGGCTGACTGCCCAGATGAACGACGTCTTCGAATCCGCCATGGACCCGAGCACGCGGTGCTGGGAGTTGGGCATGGACGGAAAGTGGACGGCGTCGCCGCAGGAGGGCGAGTCAGTGCGCGATCATCAGGTGTCGCTCATGGAACGCCACCGGCATCCTTGAATACACCTGTCAAGCCGACGGGGCCCCGAATGATCTGCAGGAGTTGAGGTGCCGAAGGAGAAGTCGTCGAAAGCCGTTCCCTCGAGCAAGGCAGTCCTTGCTGCAGGTGCGGTGCTGTGGCGGACCAACAGTGATCTGGCGACCCCGGAGGTCGCGGTCATCCACCGCCCACGCTATGACGACTGGTCGCTGCCCAAAGGCAAGGTCGACCCCGGTGAGACCGAACCTGTCACGGCCGTGCGCGAGGTCGCCGAGGAGACGGGTTATGCATCACACCTCGGGCGCCGCCTCGCCTCGGTGAGCTATCCGGTCGAGCAAGGCATCAAGAAGGTGCGGTACTGGTCCGCCCGCGCGGTCGGCGGACAGTTTGTTCCCAACTCCGAGGTCGACGTGCTCAAGTGGCTTCCCGCTGACGAGGCGATGAATCAACTGGATTACCCGCACGACCGAAAAGTGTTGCGTCGCTTCGCTAAACAACCTGCTGACACGCAGTCGGTCCTGATCGTGCGGCACGGCACGGCCGGTAGCAAGTCACGTTACAAGGGCGACGACCGCAAGCGCCCGCTGGACAAACATGGCCGCGCGCAGGCCGAGTCACTCGTCGGCGTGCTGCTCGCCTTCGGCGCGACCGATCTCTACGCCGCAGACCGGGTGCGCTGTCATCAGACGATCGAGCCGCTGGCCGACGAGCTGGGTACCGCGATCCGCGACGAGCCTGCGCTGACCGAGGAGGCCTATGCGGACGACCGCAAGACCGCCCGCCACCGGGTGCTGGAGATCGCGTCCGCCGGCGGCACCCCGGTGATCTGCTCTCAGGGCAAGGTGATTCCGGACCTCATCTCGTGGTGGTGCGAACGCGAAGACGTGCGCCCGGACAAGTCGCGCAACCGCAAGGGCAGTGTGTGGGTGCTGTCGCTCGCCGACGGCCGTCTGATCGCCGCCGATCACATAGGCAGCCCGCTCGCGGGCAAGAAGTGACACTGCGTCGTCAGCACACCGACTCGACTTGAATCCAAAGGGTGTGGGGCTGGGCGGCGCTCGGCACCGCAGTGCTCACACACAAAAACGCGCCGCGGGTCGTTGACCCAGCGGCGCGCTCTTGTTCGAAAGTTACCTGCGACCCTTCTTGGCCGGAGCCTTGCGGGCCGGGGCCTTCTTGGCCGTCTTCTTTGCGGCGGTCTTCTTGGCGGCGGCCTTCTTGGCCGGAGCCTTCTTGGCCGGAGCCTTCTTGGCCGCGGTCTTCTTGGCCGCGGTCTTCTTGGCCGGAGCCTTCGTGGCCGCGCGCTTCGTGGTCTTCTTGGCAGCAGTCTTCTTGGCCGGAGCCTTGGTAGCTGCCCTCTTCGTCGTCGCCTTCTTGGCCGCCGTCTTCTTGGCCGCCTTCTTGGCGGGCGACTTCTTCGCGGCCTTTCTGGCGGTGCTACCGCCCGTTGAGCCTCGTTTCACTGCTGGTCCTTCCGCCGGGAGGCGCTGTGCCCCAGAAACAACCGCCTTGAATTGAGCACCGGGCCGGAATGCCGGCACGGAGGTGGGCTTTACTCTGACCGTCTCGCCGGTGCGCGGATTGCGCGCCACACGTGCGGCGCGACGGCGCTGTTCGAATACACCGAAGCCGGTGATGGTGACGCTGTCACCCTTGTGAACCGCGCGCACGATGGTGTCGACAACGTTCTCCACCGCGGCAGTTGCTTGCCGACGATCCGAGCCCAGTTTCTCCGTGAGTACGTCGATGAGCTCCGCTTTGTTCATGCAAAACCTCCGAAACCAGTGGTCCACTTTGAACCGACTAGTGGACACGGTAAACCCAAAGCCCACTGATTTCCAAGAGCCACGCGCAATTTCAGGCGAATCTGGCTAACTTTTCAGGAATCCGCTTGCCTCCCTTGACCTCCTAATGGAGGGTCCGAGAAAGGGTTCAGAGGCGGCGATTTCGACGGCCGAGGGCCGCGAATCAAGCCGGCAGAGTACGTGGCTTCCAACTCGGCCGAGCCGATTCATACGACTCGATCTTGTCGAGTTTTCGCAGCGTAAGGCCTATATCGTCCAGTCCCTCGAGCAATCTCCACGCGGTGTAGTCGTCAATCTTGAACGGCACCATGACCGTTCCGGCGACCACGTTCCGATCTTGAAGGTTCACAGTGACTTCCATGCCGGGATGCTCCTCGATGAGCTTCCACAACAATTCGACATCATCTTGGGCCACTTCGGCCGCGAGGAGGCCCGCCTTGCCCGCATTGCCCCGAAAGATGTCGGCGAATCGGGATGAGATGACGACCCGGAATCCGAAATCCATGAGCGCCCACACGGCGTGCTCGCGTGACGAACCCGTGCCGAAATCGGGGCCGGCGACCAGAACCGAACCCTTGTCGAACGGCGGGAGGTTCAGCACGAACGACGGGTCGTTGCGCCACGCCGCGAACAGACCGTCCTCGAAACCTGTTCGGGTGACCCGCTTCAAGTAGACCGCCGGAATGATCTGGTCGGTGTCGACATTGGACCGGCGTAGCGGTACACCGATTCCGGTATGTGTGCGAAAAGCATCCATGGGTATTCCTTCTCTACGACGTCAGATCGGCGGGGGACGCCAGCGTTCCCCGGACGGCGGTGGCGGCGGCGACGGCCGGCGAGACCAGATGGGTCCGGCCGCCTTTGCCCTGCCTGCCTTCGAAGTTGCGATTGGACGTCGACGCGCAGCGTTGGCCCGGCGACAATTGGTCGGGGTTCATACCAAGGCACATCGAACAGCCCGCCTGTCGCCACTCCGCACCCGCGGCGGTGAAGACCTCACCGAGCCCCTCGCTTTCGGCTTGCGCCCGCACCCGCATCGACCCGGGCACGATCAGCATCCGGACGTCGTCGGCCACCTTGCGTCCGCGCAGTACCTCGGCCACGACCCTCAGATCTTCTATCCGGCCGTTGGTGCACGAGCCGACGAACACCGTGTCGACCGCGATATCGCGCATCGCCGTACCGGGCCGAAGGTCCATGTACGTCAACGCCTTTTCAGCAGACTGCCGCTCGCCCTCGTCGAAGATCAGCTCCGGGTCCGGCACCGCTTCCGACAGCGGAACGCCCTGTCCCGGGTTGGTGCCCCACGTGACGAACGGGCTCAGCGACGCCGCGTCGAGGTAGACCTCGGTGTCGAATTCGGCGCCCTCGTCGGTGCGCAGTTGTCTCCACGCGTCGATGGCCGCATCCCACTGCGCACCCTGCGGCGCGTGCGGGCGGCCGCGCAGGTATTCGAATGTGGTCTCGTCGGGCGCGACCATGCCCGCGCGTGCGCCCGCCTCGATGCTCATGTTGCAGATCGTCATCCGACCCTCCATCGACAGCGATTCGATGGCGCTGCCGCGGTATTCGATGACGTATCCCTGTCCGCCGCCGGTGCCGATCTTGGCGATCACCGCCAAGATGATGTCCTTCGCGCTCACGCCCGGCGGCAGCTGACCGTCGACATTGACCGCCATGGTCTTGAACGGACGCAGCGGCAAGGTCTGCGTGGCGAGCACGTGCTCGACTTCCGATGTGCCGATGCCCATCGCCAGTGCGCCGAATGCGCCGTGGGTCGAGGTATGGCTGTCGCCACAGACGATCGTCATACCGGGCTGGGTCAGTCCGAGTTGCGGTCCGATGATGTGGACGATGCCTTGTTCGACGTCGCCCATCGGGTGCAGCCGGATGCCGAACTCTTCACAGTTGCGGCGCAGCGTCTCCACCTGCGTGCGCGAAACCGGGTCGGCGATCGGCTTGTCGATGTCGATGGTCGGCACGTTGTGGTCCTCGGTGGCGATCGTCAGGTCCGGCCGTCTGACCGGTCGATCGTTGAGACGCAGGCCGTCGAATGCCTGCGGACTGGTGACTTCGTGCACCAGGTGCAGATCGATGTAGATCAGGTCGGGCTCGCGCGCGGCGCCTTCACCGGGACCGAGGGCGACGACGTGGTCGTCCCACACTTTCTCGGCGAGTGTGCGTGGCGTATCTGGGCTGTCCATTGGCTATCTCACAATCTGGGACGCTAGTATCTCCCTGTGAGACAGGATAGCGGCATCGGCGTTCTGGACAAAGCCGTGGGCGTATTGCACGCGGTGGCCGAATCGCCGTGCGGGCTCAACGAACTGTGCGAGCGCACCGGGTTACCGCGGGCAACCGCGCATCGGCTGGCCGCGGGTCTCGAGGTGCACCGGCTGCTGACGCGAGGCGACGGCCGCTGGCGGCTGGGCCCCGCGCTGACCGAACTGGCCGGCCAGGTCAACGACCCGCTCCTGGCCGCGGGCGCCGTCGTGCTGCCTCGCCTGCGTGAAATCACGGGCGAAAGCGTGCAGCTCTACCGTCGCGAAGGAACGGTGCGAATCTGCGTCGCGGCATTGGAACCGCCTGCCGGGCTGCGCGATACGGTGCCGGTCGGCACGAGGCTGTCGATGACCGCCGGCTCCGGTGCGAAGGTGCTGCTGGCCTACGCGGACGCCGCGACGCAGCAGGCGATCCTGCCCGCGGCGAAGTTCACCGACCGCACACTGGCCGAGGTTCGCAAGCGCGGGTGGGCGCAGAGCGCGGGTGAACGGGAAGCAGGTGTGGCGAGCGTCTCCGCGCCGGTGCGCGACGGCCGCGGTGCAGTCATCGCGGCGGTGTCGGTGTCCGGACCCATCGACCGGATGGGCAGGCGGCCCGGTGCTCGCTGGGCGGCGGATCTGCTGGCCGCAGCGGACGCGCTGGCGCGACGGCTCTGAATTCGGATTTCCGCCGAGACTGCGCTGAGATCGCCGTCGCTTCCCAGATCGCGACCTGTGTGGGACCACGCGGAGCCGGGGACAGTTTCGACAAGATGTGTACCCCCGATGGGATTCGAACCCACGCTACCGCCGTGAGAGGGCGGCGTCCTAGGCCGCTAGACGACGGGGGCTAGGAACATTGTCCGGAGAGACAGCATAGCTCAGCGCCGAAGGCCGACCTAATCACCGGGATTGGCTGGGGTACCAGGACTCGAACCTAGAATGGCGGTACCAGAAACCGCTGTGTTGCCAATTACACCATACCCCACTGGCTGCCCGTAACCGCTGGTCACAGGCCTGTGCGCGGCCCTGAGACACCGCGGGCGCCCCCGCTGGGTGTTCTGTCGGGCCGACGTGCAGACTACCAAAGATTCGCGGGTGCCTTTTCACGCCTCCGTCGCCACCGTCGTGGCGATCTCGAGGCCCGCACGGAGCCGGCGCAGGCTGCGGTCGCGGCCCAACAACTCCAGCGATTCGAACAGCGGCGGACTGATCGACGCGCCGGTGGCGGCGACCCGCAGTGGCCCGAAGGCCTTGCGCGGCTTGAGCGCCATGTTCTCCAACAGCGACACCTTCAGCGCCGTCTCGATGTTGTCGGTGGACCACTCGCCGACCTCCTCCAGCGCGGCGACCGAGGCGTCGAGAACCGGTGCCGCCTCGGCCTTGAGCTCCTTGGCGACGGACTTCTCGTCGAGCACGAAATCGCTCTCGTTGAGAAACTTCAGCAGATCCCATGCATCGCCCAGAACGACGATGCGGGTCTGCACCAGCCGCGCGGCCTCGGCGAACTGCGCGTCGTCGAGCCCGGTGTCATGACCATGGGCGTCGAAGTACGTGCGCAGTCGTCGGGTGAACTCGTCCTCGCTGAGCAGCCGGATGTGTTCGGCGTTGAGGGCGTCGGCCTTCTTCTGGTCGAACCGTGCGGGGTTCGAGT
This sequence comes from Mycobacterium deserti, assembly GCF_025345615.1. Taxonomy (GTDB): domain Bacteria; phylum Actinomycetota; class Actinomycetes; order Mycobacteriales; family Mycobacteriaceae; genus Mycobacterium; species Mycobacterium deserti. The sequence continues at coordinate 209,365 of NZ_JAODWD010000003.1, read as the reverse complement.
TGACGTCAATGACGTCGAACGCCGCGACCATCTCCTCGAGATCGAACACATCGCGATCGTCGGCGATCCCCCAGCCGAGCAAGGCCAGATAGTTCAGCAGCCCCTCGGGGATGAATCCGCGTTCGCGGTGGAGGAACAGGTTCGACTGCGGATCGCGCTTGGACAGCTTCTTGTTGCCGTCGCCCAGAACGCTTGGCAGGTGCGCGAACTCCGGTTCTCGCTCGGCCACCCCGATGCGCATCAAGGCGCGATACAGGGCGATCTGGCGTGGGGTCGAGGGCAGCAGGTCCTCGCCGCGCAGCACGTGAGTGATCTTCATCAACGCGTCGTCGACCGGATTGACCAACGTGTAGAGGGGATCTCCGCTCGCGCGCGTCAGCGCGAAGTCCGGCACCGACCCCGCCGCGAACGTCGTCTCGCCGCGCACCAGGTCGGTCCACGTGATGTCCTCATCGGGCATCCTCAGTCGCAACACGGGCCTGCGGCCCTCGGAGAGGAACGCTTCGCGCTGCGCGTCGGTCAGGTCGCGGTCGAAATTGTCGTAGCCCAGCTTCGGATTGCGGCCCGCCTCGATATGGCGCGCCTCCACTTCCCCTGCCGTCGAGAACGCCTCGTACACCTCCCCCGCCTCCAGCAGCCGCGCCAACACATCGCGGTAGATCCCGCCACGCAGTGACTGCCGGTACGGCGCATATGGGCCGCCGATATCGGGCCCCTCGTCGTAGGTGAGTCCCAGCCAGTTCAGTGCGTCGAGCAGAGCGAGATAGCTCTCCTCGCTGTCGCGCTCGGCGTCGGTGTCCTCCAGCCGGAACACGAACGTGCCGCCGGTATGGCGGGCGTAGGCCCAGTTGAAGAGAGCGGTCCTGATCAGCCCGACGTGCGGTGTGCCAGTCGGCGACGGACAGAACCGTACTCGAACGGTGTCAGCGGTCGTCACGACTTTCCTTTGCGCACAACGGGATTAGTCAATGTGCCGATTCCCTCGACGGTGATACTGACTGTGTCCCCGTCTTCGATTGGGCCGACACCTTCCGGCGTCCCGGTCATGATCACGTCGCCGGGCAGCAGCGTCATCACCCGTGAGATCCACTCGATGACCTCACCGATGTCGTGCACCATCAGCGACGTCCGGCTGTTCTGTTTGAGATGTCCGTTGACCTCGGTGCGCAGTTCGAGGTCGGCGGGGTCGAGATCGGTGACGATCCACGGTCCGATCGGACAGAACGTGTCATGGCCCTTGGCGCGTGTCCACTGGCCGTCCTTCTTCTGCTGGTCCCGCGCCGACACATCGTTTCCGATGGTGTAGCCCAGAATGTTCTCCGCGGCGCGCGACGCCGGGACGTCCTTGCAGGGACGGCCGATGACCGCGGCCAATTCACCTTCGAAATGCACGGGATTGGCGTCGGCGGGCAGTTGGATCGGCACGTTCGGTCCGACGATCGCGGTGTTGGGTTTCATGAAGATGATCGGATCGGGGAAGTCGCCCCCGCCCATCTCCTCGATGTGGGCGGCGTAGTTCTTGCCGATGCAGACCACCTTGCTGGCCAGGATGGGCGCCAGCAGTCGGACGTCCTGCAACGGCCACTGCCGACCGGTGAAGTTGGGTGTGCCGAACGGATGCTCTGCGATTTCGCGGGCGACGGTCTGCTGCGGGTCCTCGATCGGACCCTCGATGCTGACGAAGGCGACCCCGTCGGGACTGGCGATTCGGCCTAGGCGCATGAGTTCAGCCTAGTGGCCGTCGATCTCGCTCGAACGGCCGCTCCCCGCCGTCGTAGCTCTCAGCATGTGAAACATCAGTTCAGCATCCTGAGACACCTATGCGACGATGACGCGATGTCCGTCGAATCGATCGGCATTGCGCGGCGCTGGTCGATGCTGGTGATCGCGTTGACGGCGACGACATGCGCGCAGGTTTTCATCAACGGCGCGGCGTTTCTCATTCCCGTCCTGCACACCGACCGCGGCCTGGACCTCGCCGAAGCCGGCCTGCTGTCGTCGATGGCCGGTTTCGGTCTGGTGATCGCGTTGATCCCGTGGGGCTACGTGGTGGACCGGATCGGCGAGCGCATCGTGTTGTCCCTCGGATCGACGCTCATCGCCGCGGCAGCCTTCGCCGCTGCCGCGTCCGATTCGCTGTTCGCGATCGGCGCCTTCCTGTTCCTCGGCGGGGTGGCGGCAGCCAGTAGCAACTCCGCGAGCGGCCGCCTGGTGGTCGGTTGGTTTCCGCCTGATCAACGCGGACTGGTGATGGGGATCCGGCAGACCGCCACGCCGCTTGGAGTGGGACTGGGCGCGTTGGTGATTCCGCGCGTCGCGGAGAACCAGGGCATCGCCGCGGCGCTGTTGTTCCCCGCGATCCTGTGCGCGGCCGCCGCGGTGATCTGCGCCGTCGGCGTGCTCGACCCACCGCGACCGCCGCGCGCCGAAGCCGGCGAACAGATGTTGGCCAATCCGTATCGAGGCTCGAATGTGCTGTGGCGCATCCACGGTGTTTCGGTGCTGTTGGTGGTGCCCCAGGCGGTGTTGTGGACGTTCGCGTTGGTGTGGCTGATGACCGACCGCGGATGGTCGGCCGCGTCGGCAGGCGCGATAGTCACTGCGGCACAGGTGCTCGGTGCTGGTGGTCGCATCGCTGCGGGCCGGTGGTCCGACGTTGTCGGGTCGCGGCTGCGGCCGATCCGCACCATCGCCCTCGGCGCCGCGTTGTCCATGGGCCTGCTGGCACTGACCGATTGGCTCAGCTCCCCGCTCAGTGTCGCGTTGATGGTGATCGCCTCGGTGATCACGGTGTCGGACAACGGATTGGCGTTCACCTCGATCGCCGAGATCGCGGGGCCGTTCTGGAGCGGGCGCGCACTGGGCACGCAGAACACCAGCCAGCATCTGGCGTCGGCCCTGTCCGCTCCGCTCTTCGGCGGTCTCATCGGCGTGACCGGCTACGCCTGCGCCTTCGCCGTCGCTGCGGTGTTGCCGCTCATCGCGATTCCGCTGGTGCCCGTCGACGACGCTGACCGGTAGGCCGAGCTACAGGCCGGCGAGGATCCGATCGCCGATCTCCGTGGTGGACAGCGTGTCGTTCCCGCGCGTCGCCAGATGCTGTTCGACCGCTTTGTCGACGCGGGCCGCGGCGCCGTCCTCGCCGACATGCGACAGCAGCAGTGCCACCGACATGATCGCCGCGGTGGGGTCGGCGATGCCCTGGCCCGCGATGTCCGGCGCGCTGCCGTGCACGGGTTCGAACATCGACGGATTGGTGCGTGTGGCATCGATATTGCCGCTCGCCGCGAGGCCGATCCCCCCGCAGACGGCAGCGGCCAAATCGGTGACGATGTCGCCGAACAGGTTGTCGGTGACGATGACGTCGAACCTGCCCGGGTCGGTGACCAGGTGGATCGTGGCAGCATCGACATGCTGGTAGGCAACCTCGACGTCCGGGAACTCCGTCGCCAGCTCCTGGACCGTGCGCCACCAGAGCGCACCGGCATAGGTCAGCACATTGTTCTTGTGGACCAACGTCAGATGTTTGCGCCGCTGCTGGGCTCGCGTGAACGCGTCGCGCACGACGCGGCGCACGCCGAAGGCGGTGTTCACACTGACTTCGGTGGCGATCTCGTTGGGTGTGCCCACTCGAATCGCACCGCCGGTGCCCGTGTAGGGGCCCTCCGTTCCCTCGCGGACGACGACGAAGTCGATCTCGGGGTCACCGGCGAGCGGACTGCTGACACCCGGATACAGCCGGCCGGGTCGCAAGTTGATGTGGTGGTCCAGCTCGAACCGGATGCGCAGCAGCAGACCGCGTTCCAGCACGCCGCTGGGCACCGACGGGTCGCCGATCGCGCCGAGCAGGATCGCGTCGTGGGTGCGCAGTTCGTCGAGCACGGAATCGGGCAGCACCTCGCCGGTGGCGTGGAAACGCTTGGCGCCCAGATCGTAGGACGTCTTCTCGACACCGGGATGTACCGCATCGAGGACTCTGACGGCCTCGCCGACGACCTCGGGACCTATGCCGTCGCCGGCAATGATCGCCAGTCTCATGCCAGATCCACCACTTCCAGCAGTGTCGCGTCGACCGCCTCGGCGATCGCGGCCCGCACCTCGGGCGGCACGTCGCGGTCGATGCGCAGCAGGATCGTCGCGCCGGGACCTTCGGCGTCCTCGCTGAGCTGAGCGGCGTGGATGTTGATGTTCGCGCCGCCGAGCAGCGTGCCGATCTTGCCCAGCGTGCCCGGCTGGTCGATGTAGCTGGCGATCAGATAGACGCCCTCGGCGCGCAAATCGAAGTTGCGGCTGTTGATCTGGACGATCTTCTCGACCAGCTGAGGGCCCGAAAGGGTGCCGGCCACGTTGAGGGTCGTCCCGTCGGCGTACACGGCCCGGACGTCGACGACGCTGCGGTGGTTCGGGCTCTCGGTCGCGGTGCTGATGTCGGCCTCGACGCCGCGCTCCGCAGCAAGTGCCGGAGCGTTGACGAACGTGACAGGGTCCTCGATGACCGCACTGAACAACCCGCGCAGCGCCGAAAGCCGAAGCACCTCTACGTCTTCGGCAGCCAACTCGCCGCGGACCTGAACCGACAGCGAAACCGGCAGCTCGCTGCACAGCGCGCCGACCAGTAGTCCGAGCTTGCGGACCAGATCCAGCCACGGCGCGACTTCTTCGCCGACCACGCCGCCGCCCACGTTGACCGCGTCCGGCACGAATTCGCCTGCCAGCGCGAGCTTGACGCTCGCGGCGACGTCGGTGCCCGCGCGGTCCTGTGCCTCGGCCGTCGACGCACCCAGATGCGGCGTGACGACCACCTGCGGCAGATCGAACAGCGGGCTCTCGGTGGTGGGTTCTTTGCCGAAGACGTCGATGCCTGCGGCCCGCACGTGTCCGGAGCGCACGGCCTCGGCCAGCGCGTCCTCGTCGATGAGTCCGCCGCGCGCGGCGTTGACGATGATCACGCCCGGCTTCGTCTTCGCCAACGCCTCCTTGCCGATCAAGCCTGCCGTCTCTGGGGTCTTCGGCAGGTGTACCGAGATGAAGTCGGCACGCCCGAGCAGCTCGTCGAGCGTCAACAGCTCGATACCGAGTTGCGCGGCGCGCGCGGCCGACACATACGGGTCATAGGCCACGACGTGAGTGCCGAAGGCGGCGATCCGGGCGGCGACCAGTTGGCCGATGCGGCCCAGACCGACGACCCCGACGGTCTTGCCGAAGATCTCGGTGCCGGAGAACGACGACCGCTTCCAGGTGCGCTCGCGCAGCGACGCGTCGGCCGCCGGGATCTCGCGCGCGGCGGCCAGCAGCAGCGCCAACGCATGCTCGGCGGCGCTGTGGATGTTCGACGTGGGCGCGTTGACCACCAGCACCCCGCGCGCCGTGGCGGCGTCGACATCGACGTTGTCGAGACCCACACCGGCGCGGGCGACGATCTTCAGCTTGGTTCCGGCGGTGAGCACCTCGGCGTCGACCGTGGTCGCGGAGCGAACCAGCAGCGCGTCGGCCTCGGGCACCGCAGCCAGCAGCTTTTCGCGGTCGGGGCCATCGACCCAGCGGACCTCTACCTGGTCGCCGAGTGCGGCGACGGTCGATTCAGCCAGTTTGTCGGCGATCAATACAACGGGCAGATTCACGCGGTCAGCCTAATGGGCTGTAATGACGGGGTGGTGGGCGGGAGAAACGCGAGCGTGGACGTCACTGTCGTCGGCAGCGGACCCAACGGATTGGCGGCCGCGGTCATCTGCGCACGAGCCGGACTTTCCGTGCATGTCGTGGAGGCGCAACCGACGCTCGGTGGTGGCGCGCGAACGCTGCCGGACCCTGAATTCGACGGGGTGTCGCACGACGTCTGCTCCGCGGTGCACCCGCTGGCGTTGGCCTCGCCGTTCCTGACCGAGTTCGACCTGCCCGCGCGCGGCGTCACGCTGACGGTGCCCGAGGTGTCCTATGGCAACCCCATGCCCGCGGGACCCGCCGCGATCGGTTACCACGACCTCGAGCGCACCTGCGCCGAACTGACCGAGGGCGATTCGTGGCGACGGTTCTTCGGCCCGCTGCTCGAACGCGACGACTCCGTTTTGGAGATCCTTCTCGGAGACAAGCGCTCGGTGCCCACGGATCCTGTCGCCGCGGTCCAGGTCGGATTACGACTGCTCGAGCAAGGCACCCCGGCGTGGCGAGCGCTGAAGGGCGCTGACGCGCGTGCGTTGTTCACCGGCGTTGCCGCCCATGTGATTTCGCAGATGCCCTCGTTGGTGTCGGCCGGCGGCGGAACGATGCTGGCCACACTGGCCCACACGGTCGGCTGGCCCATTCCCGTCGGCGGCAGCCAGGCCATCTCCGACGCGCTGATCGACGACCTGCGCGCACACGGCGGCGTCATCACATCGGGCGAGGAGGTCACCGACCCGACCAGCGGCGTCGCGCTTTTCGACACCGCGCCCACCTCGCTACTGTCCATCTACCAAGACGCGGTGCCTCAGCGATACGCAAAAGCGTTGCGACGCTACCGCTTCGGCCCCGGTGTGGCGAAGGTCGATTTCGTGTTGTCCGACGAGATCCCGTGGACCGATTCGCGGTTGGGCGCCGCACCGACGCTGCACATGGGCGGCACCCGCGAACATATGGCGCACGCCGAACGTGAGGCGGCCGCAGGCAGACATCCGGACTGGCCGATGGTGCTGGCCGCTCTCCCCCACCTGGCCGACCCGGGCCGCGTCGACGCGCAGGGTCGCCGCCCGCTGTGGACGTATGCCCATGTGCCGTCGGGCTCGACGGTCGACCAGACCGAGAGAATCACAGCGATATTCGAGCGCTTCGCACCCGGATTCCGCGACATCGTGGTCGCGGCGCGGTCGGTGCCCGCCGCGCGACTCGCCGACCACAACGCCAACCTGGTCGGCGGCGACATCGGCGTCGGCGGTAACACGCTGATGCATGCCCTGGCCGGTCCGACGCCGCGCCTCGACCCGTGGAGTACGCCGATCCCAAAGGTGTACCTGTGCTCGTCGGCGACGCCGCCGGGCGGCGGAGTACACGGAATGTCCGGTTACTACGCCGCCCGTTCGGTGTTGCGTCGCGAATTCGGCATCAAGAAGATGCCGACGCTCTCGCCGTAGCGTGCGATTTCGGCGCGCCAACGTTCGCTGAGCGACTGTCAGCGCGCCGAAATCGCTAGGCGGTGTCGGTCAGCGGGCGGTCGACCCAGCTCATCAGGTCGCGCAGCTTCTTGCCGGTGACCTCGATCGGGTGCTCGGCGTTCTCCTTGCGCAGCCGCTCGAGTTCCTTGTTGCCGCCCTCGACGTTGGCGACGAGCTTCTTGACGAAGCTGCCGTCCTGGATCTCGGTCAGAATCTGCTGCATCCGCTTCTTCGTGTCGGCGTCGATGACCCGCGGGCCGGACAGATACCCGCCGAACTCCGCGGTGTCGGACACCGAATAATTCATCCGCGCGATGCCGCCCTCGTACATCAGGTCCACGATCAGCTTGAGCTCGTGCAGCACCTCGAAGTACGCCAGCTCCGGCGCGTAGCCGGCCTCGACCATCACGTCGAATCCCGTCTTGACGAGTTCTTCGGTGCCGCCGCACAGTACGGCCTGCTCGCCGAACAGGTCGGTTTCGGTCTCATCCTTGAACGTGGTCTTGATGACGCCCGCGCGGGTGCCGCCGATGCCCTTGGCGTAGGACAGCACGAGCGCTTCGCCCTCACCGGTCGGATCCTGTTCGACCGCAACCAGACACGGCACGCCCTTGCCGTCGACGAACTGACGGCGCACCAGGTGGCCCGGGCCCTTCGGGGCCACCATGCCGATGGTGACGTTGGCGGGCGGCTTGATCAGATCGAAGTGGATGTTGAGGCCATGACCGAAGAACAGCGCGTCGCCGTCGTTCAAGTTCGGCTCGATGTCGTTTTTGAAGATGTCGGCCTGGGCGGTGTCGGGTGCCAGCACCATGATGACGTCGGCCCACTTGGCGACCTCTGCGGGCGTGTCCACGTCGAGTCCCTGCTCGGTGACCTTCTCGCGGGACTTCGAGCCCTCCTTGAGGCCCACCTTCACCTGCACACCGGAGTCGCGCAGGCTCAGCGAGTGCGCGTGACCCTGGCTGCCGTAGCCGATGACGCCGACTTTGCGCCCCTGAATGATCGCCAGGTCCGCGTCGTCGTCGTAGAACATCTCAACTGCCACAGTGCTTCTCTTCTCTCTCTTCTTGATTCGGCTCTATTTGACCGTGCCGATGCCACGCGGACCGCGCGACAGCGACACCACTCCGGACTGCACGAGTTCCCTGATTCCGTAGGGCTCGAGCACGCGCAGCAGCGCCTCGATCTTGCCCTGCGTGCCGGTGGCCTCGATGGTCAGGGACTCCGTCGACACGTCCACCACCTTGGCGCGGAACAGGTTCACCGCCTCGATGACCTGGCCGCGGGTGGTTGCATCGGTGCGCACCTTGATCAGCGCCAACTCGCGCGCGACCGAGTTGTCCTCGTCCTGCTCGACGATCTTGATCACATTGACCAGCTTGTTGAGCTGTTTGGTGATCTGCTCCAGCGGCGCGTCCTCGACGCTGACGACGATGGTCATTCGCGACATGTTCTTCTGCTCGGTCGCGCCGACCGCCAGCGACTGGATGTTGAAGCCGCGCCGCGAGAACAACGATGCGACACGGGCCAGGACACCCGGCTTGTCCTCGACGAGCACCGACAGCGTGTGCGTGCTGGTCGGCATCAGGCGTGCCCCTCTTCCGGATCGTCGAACAGCGGGCGGATGCCGCGGGCGGCCTGGATTTCGTCGTTGCCGGTGCCAGCGGCCACCATCGGCCACACCTGGGCGTCCGCACCGACGATGAAGTCGATCACCACGGGGCGATCGTTGATCTCGCGCGCCTGGGCGATGACGGCCTCGACGTCTTCGGCACGCTCACAACGCAATCCGACACAACCCAGGGCTTCGGCCAGCTTGACGAAGTCCGGGATGCGGCGCGAGTGCGTCGCGAGATCGGTTTGGCTGTACCGCTCCCCGTAGAACAGCGTCTGCCATTGCCGCACCATGCCGAGGTTGCCGTTGTTGATCAGCGCGACCTTGATCGGCGCGCCCTCCACGGCGCAGGTCGCCAGCTCCTGGTTGGTCATCTGGAAGCACCCGTCGCCGTCGATGGCCCACACCTCGGCCTCAGGACGGCCGAACTTGGCGCCCATCGCCGCCGGAACGGCGTACCCCATGGTGCCCAGCCCACCGGAGTTCAGCCAGGTCTTGGGCTTCTCGTAGGAGATGAACTGCGCCGCCCACATCTGGTGCTGGCCCACGCCGGCGACATACACCGCGTCGGGACCCGCCATCTTGCCCAGCGTCTCGATGACGTACTCGGGCGACAGGCTGCCGTCGCTCTGCGGCCCGTAGCTCAGCGGATACGTTTCCTGCACGCCGCGCAGGTACTCCATCCAGTTGCCGATCGCGATCGATGCGATCGTGCCGTCGCGGCGCAACGCCTCGATCAGATCGGTGATCACGGCCTTGACGTCACCCACGATCGGCACGTCGGCGTTGCGGTTCTTGCCGATCTCGGCCGGATCGATGTCGGCGTGGATCACCTTGGCGTCCGGCGCAAACGAGTCCAGCTTGCCGGTGACCCGGTCGTCGAACCGGGTGCCCAGCGCGATCAGCAGATCGCTGCGCTGCAGTGCGGCCACCGCCGCCACGGTGCCGTGCATACCCGGCATGCCCATGTTCTGCGGATGGCTGTCGGGGAACGCGCCGCGGGCCATCAGCGTGGTGACGACGGGGATACCGGTCTGCTCGGCCAGGGTCAGCAGTTCGTCGGTCGCCTCGCCACGGATCACGCCGCCGCCGACGTAGAGCACCGGCTTGCGGGCCGCGGCGATCAGCTTGGCCGCCTCGCGGATCTGACGGCTGTGCGGCTTGGTGTTGGGTTTATAGCCGGGTAGGTCGATCTGCGGCGGCCAACTGAACGTGCACTGCGCCTGCAGGATGTCCTTGGGGATGTCGACCAGCACCGGCCCCGGTCGACCGGACGACGCGAGGTGGAACGCCTCGGCCATCACCCGCGCGATGTCGTTTCCGTCGCGCACCAGGAAGTTGTGTTTGGTGATCGGCATGGTGATGCCGGAGATGTCGGCTTCCTGGAACGCATCGGTGCCGATCAGGCCGCGGCCGACCTGCCCGGTGATCGCCACCACCGGGATCGAGTCCATATGCGCGTCGGCCAGCGGTGTGACCAGGTTGGTGGCGCCTGGACCGGAGGTGGCCATCATGACGCCGACCCTGCCTGTGGCGTGGGCGTAACCGCTGGCGGCGTGGCCTGCGCCCTGCTCGTGGCGGACCAGCACGTGGCGCAGTTTCTGGCTGTCGAACAGTGGGTCGTAGACCGGCAGCACCGCACCGCCCGGTATCCCGAAGATCGTGTCGACGTCGAGCTCTTCTAGCGACCGGATCACCGCCTGCGCGCCGGTCATCTGTTGCGGCGCAGTGCGTTTGGGCTGTGCGGGCATCGGCTTGGTGGTCTGTCGTGCGCCTTGTCCGTCATCGGGCACGGTCGCGGCCGCCTGCTCCAGCGGTCGCGTGGTTGGTGCGCTCACGGTGTCCTCTATCTGTCCTCGGTCGTGTTCAGGATCTCAAATCGGTGTTCGGGCAAGAAAAAACCCCCGTCAGCGAGGCCGCTGGACGAGGGTTGCGCGTTGATGCTGGAGGCTATGCCCGAACCAGGGCTAGCGCGACATCAACGCGCAACCCAATTACTACGAGCAAGTCCAGCTTCTGCATAAGCGTCGACGGTAGCCTCCGCACTGGTCACAGGTCAAATTCCGGTCGGCCGTCATCGGTGGGAGGATGGCGGCGTGAGCGCCCCTTCCGACTCCGTCCCGGCCCCCGTCGTGATCCGCATCTCGCCGATGGCGCATTTCGCGGTCGGTTTCTTCGCGCTGGGTCTGTTTGCCGTGGTGCTCGCGGGCCCGTCATGGGCAGCGGTGCTGCTCGTCGTTCCGGTCCTGCTCTCGGTGGCGGTCGCCCGGTACCGGACGGTGGCCGACCGGAACACCGTGACCGCGCGGTCGCTGTTGGGCCAGCAGACCGTCGCCTGGGGCGACATCGAGGGTCTGCGATTCAGCAAAGGCTCATGGGCGAGGGCCCAGCGCAAGGGTGGGGACGAACTGCGACTTCCGGCGGTGACGTTTGCGACGCTGCCGCTTCTGACCGAGGCCAGCGGCGGCCGGGTGCCCAACCCGTACGGCTAGGCCAGCGGGTTGCCGCCGTTGAAGAGCACCCAGACCGCGACGCCGGCGCCGACCCCGACCAGCAGTGCGACGAACGAACCCACGAACGGCCGCCGCGCCCAACCTCGGCCTGCGTCGAAGCCGTAGCGGCCGGGGCCGGTCAGGACGAGCGCGGCCACCGCGCACACCAGGAACACCTTGTACTCGTGGCCATCGGTGAGAAACGCCGACAGCCTGGCTTCCTCATGAGCCATCATCGCCTCGGCCAGCACGCCGGTCACCAGGTACGCCAGCGCGCCCGCGGCAGCCACCGGCGTGAACAATCCGAGCACCAGCAGCACGCCGGCTGCGATCTGGCCGCCCGTCGCGACATAGGTCAGGATGTCGGCGTACCGGAAGCCCATATCGGTCAGCGACTCCTCGAAGCCGTTGAGGCCGGGACCGCCCCACAGACCGAACGCCTTCTGCAGACCGTGGGCGATGAGCATCGCACCGATGGCCAGGCGCAGCACCAGCAGACCGAGGTCCTGGGTGCCCCGCCGGTCGGCGCGGGCCGCCGCCTCGGGCTCGATCTCGGTCGGTTCAATCGGGTAATTGGTCATCGCGTGACGACCGCTGGGCTGCACATATGGCAGCGGTTCGGGGTCATTGAGCAGACCGAACCCCTGCGCGCTCTGCGGCGTTGCGGTGGAGTCGTAGGACGGGATCGCCGTCGTTTCGAAATCACCGCCGTAGTTCGCGGACGGAAGGTCGTCCTCGGGATCGACCAGGCTCGCCGACGCGGGCCGGCCAGCCCCGTCGTCGGGCCGCTGCCAGGCGCGTGGGTCATGAGGATGACTGGTCACATTGCCAGCGTAAGTGCTAGTGACCTGTGTATCGAGGATTGGCGCGGCGCTTTGGGCACCCGATTTCGCCGTGTTCCGACAGGTGGTGGAGCAGGTGAGCGTGCGCCCACCGCGGAATGATCCGTAACCTGGCTCGCATGGAACTGCGCCGGCCGTTGCGGGGTGTGTTCGCCGTGGTGTGCGTGGCGTTGCTCGTCGGGTCGGGCTGCGCGCGATTCGACGACACCCAGTCGCAGCCGTTCACCACGGAGCCCGAACTCGCGCCGCCGCCGTCGTCCACGCCCCCACCACCGCCGCCGCTGCCGCCCACGCCCTTCCCGAAAGAGTGCCCGGCACCCGGCGTCATGCAGGGCTGCCTCGAGAGCACCAGCGGTTTGATCATGCTCCCCGACAGCCAGTCGGCGCTCGTGGCCGAGCGCACCACCGGCGCCGTGAAAGAGGTGTCGGTCCGCGCCGAGCCCAAGATCAAGCTGACGCTGCCGGTGGACGGCTCCGGCGACGGCGGGCTGATGGACATCGTGTTGTCGCCGACGTATTCGCAGGATCGGCTGATGTACGCCTATGTCAGCACTCCGACCGACAACCGGGTCGTCCGGATCGCCGACGGCGACATTCCCAAACCGATTCTCACCGGCATCCCCAAGGGGGGCACCGGCAACGCGGGCGCGCTGATCTTCACCAGCCCGACGACCTTGCTCGTGCAGACCGGCGACGCGGGCAATCCGGCCGACGCCGCCAACCCCGGATCACTAGCGGGCAAGGTGCTGCGCATCGAACAACCCACGACCGTCAACCCGGCTCCGACGACGACTGCGATGTCGGGTATGGGCGCCGGCGGCGGGATGTGCATCGATCCCTCGGACGGCTCGCTCTACATCACCGATCGCACCCCGACCGGTGACCGCCTGCAGCGCACCACCAAGGACTCCAAGACCGCGACCGTGTGGAGTTGGCCGGACCGCCCCGGTGTGGCGGGCTGCGCGGCGCTCGACGGCACTGTGCTGGTGAATCTCGTCAACACCAAACAGACGGTGGCCGTTCGCCTCGCCCCGGACACCGGCGCGGTCACCGGCGACCCCGAGGTGCTGCGGCAGGACCAGCACGGGCACGCCTGGGCGCTGCAACTGTCGCCGGACGGCAACGTCTGGGGCGCCACGATCAACAAGACCGAGGGCGACGCCGAGCGACTCGACGACGTCGTCTTCCCGCTGTTCCCGCAGGGCGGCGGCTTCCCGCGCAGCAACGCAGACAACACGTAATCCGTTGTGACGCGGCCTCACCCCTCCACGAGGCGCAGGCCCACGATGCCGACGACGATGGTGGACAGGAACAGCACCCGCGCCGCGGTGACCGCCTCCCCGAACAGGATCATGCCCGCGATGGCGACGCCAACGGCTCCGACGCCGACCCAGACCGCGTAGCCAGTCCCGGCGGGTAGCTGCCGCAGCGCCACCGTCAGCAGCACGAAACTGACGATGGCGCAGACGATTCCGACGACGCTGGGCCATAAGCGCGAAAAACCGTCGGACTGCTTGAGTGCGGTGGCCCAGACGATTTCGAGCAGACCGGCGGCGACGAGGATCAACCACGCGGTCTGCTCACGCATTGGTGCCACCGTCGACGGTCAGCACGGAACCGGTGATGTTCGACGCCGCCCTTCCCGCCAGAAATGCCACGGCGTCGGCGATTTCACCGGTGTCGGCGTACCGGCCGAGCGCAGTGAGCGCGCGCTGCTCGTCGGCGCCGTCGGCACGCGCGGGATTCATGTCGGTGTCGGTGGAACCGGGCTGCACGAGATTGACGGTGATGTCGCGACCGCCGAGGTCGCGCGCGAGCCCTCTGGTGAAGCCGAGCAGCGCGGCCTTGCTCATCGCGTACAGCGTCACACCCGGGAACGGCACGCGCTCCGCGAGGTTGCTTCCGATGCTGATGATTCGTCCGCCTCCGGACATGTGCCGGATGGCGGCCTGACTGGCCAGGTACACCGCCCGGACGTGAATGTTGAGGGTCCTGTCGACTTCGGTGACGGGCACCTCGCCGATGGGCCCGTACGGGAAGATGCCGGCGTTGTTGACCAGGATGTCGAGCCGGCCGAATTCGCCACCCACCTGGTCGACGGCGCTGACCACCTCATCGGCAGCCGCGCTGTCCGCCCTGACCGCAAGGCCACGGCGCCCGTGTGCCGCGATCCGCTGGACGACGTCGTCTGCGCGCTCCTTGGACTGGGCGTAGGTGATGGCGACGTCGGCGCCGAGTTCGGCAAGGCGTGCCGCGATGGCCGCGCCGATCCCGCGACTGGCGCCGGTTACCAGGGCCGTCTTTCCGGTCAGATCTGACATTCGAGTCTCCTTTTTGTGTCGGTCACTACATAATTATCGCGCCAGGTTAGACTTGTCAATGAAATTCATGTCGTTCGATACAGAAAGGGCAGGTGCGGTGGCGACTCGCGGTAGACCCCGCACCTTCGACCGCGCCGAAGCGCTGCGCAAGGCGATGGAGGTCTTCTGGGAACGCGGCTACGAGGGCACTTCGATAAGCGACCTCACCGCGGCAATGGGCATCAACTCACCGAGTCTGTACGCGGCATTCGGCTGCAAAGAGCAGCTGTTCCGCGAGACGATCGCCCACTACAACGAGACGTTGGGCGCCACGGCATACGCCGAACTACGCGACCGGCCGACCGCGCGCGAGGCGATCGCGGCGGTGCTGCGGCACCACGCGGTCGTGTTCTGCGACCCCGACCATCCGCGCGGGTGCATGATCGTGCTCGTCGCGACGACGTTCAGCGAGAACACCCGTTCGGTGCACGAGTACCTCGCGAAGTGGCGCCACGCCGTCGAAGACGACTTCCAGGCGCGGATCGAGCGCGGAATCGCCGAGGGCGATGTGCCGACCGGCGTGGACGCGACCGCGGTCGCCGCGTTCTACAACACCGTCAACCACGGGATGGCGATCCAGGCCCGCGATGGAGCCGACCGGGCGAAGCTGTCGGCGATCGCCGAGGCGGCGATCTCGGCGTGGGACGGGCTCGTCGGGCAGTGCCGCTAGCTACAGGCGGCCAGTACGAGTTCGCGGACCCGCGCGGCGTCGGCCTGGCCCTTGGTCGCCTTCATCACCGCGCCGACGATGGCCCCCGCGGCCTGCACCTTGCCGCCTCGGATCTTCTCGACGACGTCGGGGTTGGCGGCCAGCGCCTCGTCGACAGCCTTCTGCAGCGCCGAGTCGTCGCGAACCACTTCCAGCCCACGGTCTTTCATGACCTGCTCGGGCTCACCCTCCCCGGCCAGGACACCTTCGACGACCTGGCGGGCCAGCTTGTTCGACAACTTGCCGTCGTCGACGAGCTTGACCACCGCGGCGACCTGGGCTGGCGTAATCGGCAGGGCGGCGAGCTCGACACCGGCCTCATTTGCCTTCTGCACCAGAAAGTTTCCCCACCATGCCCGGGCCGAATCGCTGGAGACGCCATGTTCGACAGTGGCGGCGATCAAATCCAGGGCTCCGATGTTGACCAGGTCGCGCATCACCTCGTCGGAGATGCCCCAGTCTTGTTGAGTCCGCTTGCGGGTCAACCACGGTAGCTCGGGAATGGTTCCGCGTAGCCGCTCGATGAGTTCCACACTCGGCGCGACCGGTTCGAGGTCGGGCTCAGGGAAATACCGATAGTCCTGCGCGGTCTCCTTGCTCCGACCCGCCGTGGTGTAGCCGTCCTCGTGGAAGTGCCGAGTCTCCTGAGTGATCGTCCCGCCGGCCTCCAGAATCGCTGCCTGGCGCCGCATCTCGTAGCGCACAGCGACTTCGACGCTCTTGAGCGAGTTGACGTTCTTGGTCTCGGTGCGCGTGCCGAACTCGGTCGCACCCTTGCGCATGAGGGACAGGTTGGAGTCGCAGCGCATCGAACCCTGATCCATGCGGACGTCCGAGACTCCCAACGCACGCAACAGATCCCGAAGTGCAGTGACGTAGGCTCGGGCGATCTCCGGTGCCCGGTCGCCGGTGTTCTCGATGGGCCTGGTGACGATCTCGATCAGTGGCACACCGGCCCGGTTGTAGTCGAGCAGCGAGGTGGTCGCACCTTCGATTCGGCCGGTGTCGCTGCCGAGATGGGTGAGCTTTCCGGTGTCCTCCTCCATGTGCGCGCGCTCGATCTCCACACGCCACGTCGTGCCGTCGTCCAGTGGCACGTCGAGGTAACCATTCACGGCGATCGGCTCGTCGTACTGGCTGATCTGGTAGTTCTTCGGCTGGTCAGGGTAAAAGTAGTTCTTTCTGGCGAACCGGCCCCACGGTGCGATGTCACAGTTGAGCGCGAGGCCGATCCGAATGGCCGACTCCACCGCGGACTGGTTGAGCACGGGCAAGGATCCCGGCAGACCCAGACACACCGGGCACACCTGCGTATTGGGCTCGCCCCCGAACCTGTTCGCGCAGCCGCAGAACATCTTGGTCGCGGTGGACAGTTCGACATGCACTTCCAGTCCCATGACGGGCTCGAAGCGCGCCACCACGTCGTCGTAGTCGAGTAGCTCGGCGGCGGTAGTGGTCATGATCCGAGTCTAGTGGGGGCGCGATTTGCGTCGCGAGCAGACGCAGAGTGCCCCGACACACCGACGCAACGGGACACTTTCCGTCTGCTCGCCGGATAATGATCAGCCGAAGAACTCGGCGGCGTCGTCGTAGCGGCTCTGCGGCACCAGCTTCAACTGGCGCACGGCGTCTGCGAGCGGGACACGACCGATCTCCTGGCCCCGCAGCGACACCATCATCCCGAACTCGCCTGCATGTGCGGCGTCGGCCGCATTGACGCCGAACCGCGTCGCGAGCACGCGGTCGTACGGCGTCGGCGTCCCGCCGCGCTGCACGTGGCCGAGCACCGTCACCCGCACTTCCTTGTTGATCCGCTTTTCGACCTCCACGGCCAGCTGCTGGGCCACGCCCGTGAACCGCTCGTGCCCGAACTCGTCAATTCCGCCTTGGCGCAACTGCATTGTGCCCTCGGCGGGCTTTGCGCCTTCGGCGACGACGCAGATGAAATGCGAATCCCCGCGCACGAACCGCCCTTTGATCAGCCGGCACACTTCCTCGATGTCGAACGGCTGCTCGGGAATCAAGGTCATATGCGCCCCGGATGCCAGGCCCGCGTTGAGCGCGATCCATCCGGCGTGCCTGCCCATGACCTCCACCAGCATCACACGCTGATGCGACTCGGCGGTGCTGTGCAACCGGTCGATGGCCTCACTGGCGACACCCAGCGCGGTGTCGTGACCGAAAGTCACGTCCGTGCAGTCGATGTCGTTGTCGATGGTTTTGGGCACCCCGACGACGGGGACCTCTTCTTCGGACAACCAGTGCGCCGCGGTCAGCGTGCCCTCCCCGCCGATCGGGATCAGGACATCGATGCCGTTGTCGTCGAGCGTCTGCTTGATCTGATCGAGCCCGGCGCGCAACTTCTCCGGATGCACCCGGGCTGTGCCGAGCATCGTGCCGCCCTTGGCCAGCAGCCGGTCGTTGCGGTCGTCGTTGGCGAGCTGGATACGCCGGTTTTCCAGCAGCCCGCGCCAACCGTCCTGGAACCCGACGACCGAGGAGCCGTAGCGCACGCCGCACGTGCGAACCACCGCCCGGATCACGGCGTTCAGCCCTGGACAGTCACCCCCGCCGGTGAGTACTCCGATACGCATATGTCCATACTGCCCGCTGACTCGAACCCGCGCCGGGGTTACAGCGCGGTGGGTAGCGGACCCCGCGCCGCTTCGTAGGCGGCGCCGACGCGGTAGAGCCGGTCGTCGGCAAGCGCGGGCGCCATGATCTGCAATCCGACCGGCAGGTTGTCGTCCGGCGACAGGCCCGAGGGCACCGACATACCGCAGTGTCCGGCCAGGTTCAGCGGCAGCGTGCACAAATCGAACAGGTACATCGCCAGCGGATCGTCGACCTTCTCCCCCAACGGGAATGCGGTCGTCGGTGTGGCCGGCGAGATCAGCACGTCGACGCGTTCGTAGGCCTCGTCGAGATCGCGGGCGATCAGCGTGCGTACCTTCTGCGCCTGGTTGTAATAGGCGTCGTAGTAGCCCGCCGACAATGCATATGCGCCGATCATGATGCGCCGCTTGACTTCTGGGCCGAATCCGGCGGCGCGGGTCAGCGCCATCACTTCTTCGGCGCTGTGCGTGCCGTCATCGCCGACGCGCAGGCCGTAGCGCATGGCGTCGAAGCGCGCGAGGTTCGACGACACCTCCGACGGCAGGATCAGGTAGTACGCGGACAGCGAGTGGTCGAAGTGCGGGCAATCGACCTCGCTGACCTCGGCGCCCAGCGCGGTGAGCTGCTCGACGGCCGCGTTGAACGACGTCAGCACACCCGCCTGGTAACCGTCGCCGCGCAATTGCTTCACTACACCGATCCGCACGCCCTTCAGGTCGCCGGACGCGCCGGTCCGAGCGGCTGCGACGACGTCGGGAACCGCGGCGTCCACCGACGTCGAGTCCTTGGGGTCGTGGCCCGCGATCACCTGGTGCAGCAGCGCGGTGTCGAGCACCGTACGCGCGCACGGCCCGCCCTGATCCAGCGACGACGCGCACGCGATCAGGCCGTAGCGCGACACCGTGCCGTAGGTGGGTTTCACTCCGACAGTCGCGGTCAAAGCGGCGGGCTGGCGGATCGACCCGCCGGTATCGGTGCCGATCGCGAGCGGCGCCTGGAACGCGGCCAGCGCTGCCGCGCTGCCACCTCCTGAGCCGCCGGGCACGCGGTCGACGTTCCACGGATTGCGCGTGGGGCCATACGCCGAGTTCTCGGTGGACGAACCCATCGCGAACTCGTCCATGTTCGTTTTGCCGAGAATCGGGATACCCGCCGCGCGCAGCCGCACCGTGACGGTGGCGTCGTAAGGCGACATCCAGCCTTCGAGAATTCTCGACCCGCAGGTGGTCGGCATGTCGGACGTGGTGAACACGTCTTTGAGCGCCAGCGGAACGCCTGCCAGCGGCGAGGGCAGCGACTCGCCTGCCGCCACCGCGGCGTCGACCGCGGCAGCGGCAGCCAACGCCTCGTCGGCGGCCACGTGCAGGAACGCGTGGAACTCGCCGTCGGTGGCCGCGATCTGATCCAGGTGCGCCTGGGTGACTTCGGTGGACGACACCTCCTTGGCGGCGATCTTGGCGCCCAGCGTCACCGCGTCGAGCCGGGTCACGTCGCTGTCCATGCCTCGGGTGCTCATTCGGCCTCTCCCAGAATCCGCGGCACGGCGAACCGGCCGTCGACCGCCTTGGGCGCCTGATCGAGCGCTTCTTCCTGAGTCAGGCACGGCTCGACCGTGTCCGGGCGAAACACATTGACGTCTTTGAGCGGATTGCCGGTGGGCTTGACCCCGGCGACATCGACGGCCTGGATCTGGCTGACGTGGCCGAGGATGGCGTCCAGCTGGCCGGCGTAGCTGTCCAACTCCTCGTCGGTCAACGCGAGACGGGCCAGGCGGGCGAGGTGGGCTACCTCGTCTCGGGAGATCTGTGACACGACTGGCAAGCCTAGTCACCGCCGCCGCGCCGGCCTCCGCGCACGTACTGATCGGGGTTCGCCCCCGCGCTCATCGCCGGAATGCTGGCCGACGGCGGCTGTGCGACAGTGTGCGCGTGCCTTCCTATCTGCTGCGGGTCGAGCTCGAGGACCGACCGGGCAGCCTCGGCGCGCTCGCGGTGGCGCTCGGCTCGGCGGGGGCCGACATCCTGTCCCTCGACGTAGTGGAACGCGCCGCGGGGCTTGCGGTCGATGATCTGGTGGTCGATCTCCCCAGGGGCGCGATGCCCGACGCGCTGATCACCGCCGCCGAAAAGGTCGACGGCGTCTACGTCGATTCGGTGCGCCCGCACACCGGTCTTCTCGAGGCGCACCGCGAACTCGAGCTCATCGACCACATCGCCGCGGCGGGTCCGAAGTCGAACCAGCTGCAAGTGCTCGTCGACGAGGCCCCGAAGGTGCTGCGCGTCGGCTGGTGCACCGTCGTTCGGCGCACCGACTCCGGACCGCATCGCGTCGTCGGCAGCCATGGCGCTCCCGAGACCCAGGCCGCCGACACACCCTGGCTGCCACTGACGCACGCCGAAGCGCTCGACGGCTCGGCCGGGTGGGTACCGCAGGTATGGCGCGACATGGACACCACCTTGGCGGCCGCTCCCCTTGGCGACGTCGACACCGCTGTGGTGCTGGGCCGACCGGGCGGACCGGTGTTCCGGCCGTCGGAGGTCGCCCGGCTCGGTTACCTGGCCGGGATCGTCGCGACGATTTTGCGCTGAGTCGCGGGTTCGCCGACTGTTACCGTTGGCTACAGATCTCGTCGACCGCACCGCTCGGACGCCTCAAGGAAGGGCTCGCGTGGATACGCTGCTGATCCTGCTCGCCATCATCTTGCTCGCAGCGGCGGCCGTCGTCGTCGTCGTGGCACTGCGTAGGCCAAAGAAACCCCAGACTCCGACCGACCGCGAGGATCCCCTCAAGTTCGCCGCGTCCATGCCGCAGTTCGGCCCGCGCCAGCTCGGTCCGGGCGCGATCGTCTCCCACGGCGGTATCGACTACGTGGTGCGCGGCTCGGTCACCCTGCGGCAGGGCCCGTTCGTGTGGTGGGAACACCTGCTCGAAGGCGGGTCTGAGCCGGTGTGGTTCAGCGTCGAGGAGGACGAGGGCCGCCTGGAGCTGGTGATGTGGACGCGGCGCAACGACCTCGGGCTGCAGCCCGGGGGCGCCGTCGTGGTCGACGGCATCACCTATCAAGAGGTCGAGCAGGGCCGCGCCTCCTACACCACCGAGGGCACAACCGGTCTGCCCGCGGGCGGCGATATGGATTTCGTCGACTACGGCGACGCCTCGGAGTCCAATCTGCTCGGTTTCGAGCGGTGGGCACCGGACATGCCGTGGGAGGTGTCCGTCGGAAAGCCGGTGGTACCCGGTGAACTCACGGTGTACCCAGCGCCCCCGCCGAGCGCATAGGCCACGTCGTTGCCTTTGCACCAACTGGCCGTACAGCCCGCCGATGTGTCCGGAGCCGGACTGGGGCTTGCCCTCAACGCCGCGGCGCCGATGCCGCTCGCGGCTTGCCGGCTGGTGCACCCCGACGGCAGCGCGCTGATGCTCGGCGTGCTGGGCGCCTCACACGTCGTCACCGTCGAACACCCGAATAGCACCTTCTCCGAAGAGATTTCCTGTGCTGCGCACGTACAGGGCGAGTTGCCCGGCCACGCCGATGCTCCCGGATACCGCCTGGAATGTCACACCGCGACCTACGACGAAACCGGCTTCCGGGAACTCGCAGGCCGTTTACGGCACCGCTGCGCCCGCGAGCCGGGGTGGCTCGGCGGGGCCTTTCCCGGCGACGACGCAGCGCTGACAGCACTGGCCGCCGAACCCGACGGTGCCGGGTGGCGTTGGCAGACATGGCATCTGTATCCGGCCGCCGCCGGTGGCACCGTGGTGTACACGAGTAGTCGGTGGCGCCCGTGACCCGCAACAACCTGTTCTGGCTCGCAGGCGGCCTCGCGGTAGCCGGTGTGGTGTTCCTGATCTGGGGAATCTCGTTGATGAACAACGATATTCGCTCCCACCTGGCCGCCAACTATCAGGAGTATGGCCGCGACTCCGACGGCGCGAAGTACGCCTGCACCGGCAGGCCGCAGCAGGTCGCCTCAGAAATCGCGCAGGCGAAGGCGCCGGAAGCACAGGCCACCGACCGCGGCAGCGAGTATCTGCGCTACAACGACGACATCGTGATCGTCGGGCCGGACGCGGGGCGCCCATGCAGCATCCGCGTCGAGGACACCGACGCCCGGTACAGCGGCGGCGGATTCATCTTTCTCGGCCCCGGTTTCACGCCGGGCTCACCGTCAGGCGGATCGGGCGGCAGCCCCGGCGGGCCGGACGGGTCGAAGTGACTCCCACAACCAGGCCAGCGAGTTAAGGAGATCTCCATGTACTCACACATGCACCCGGCCGCCGTCGAGTTCGGCACCATCAGCGGCGAAAGCCTCACGCAGAATCTCGTTGCCGCGATCCTGTACTTCGTCATCGGCGTCGTCGTGCTGTCGGTGGGCTTTGTGATGGTCGACGTGCTCACGCCGGGCAACCTGCGCAACATGGTGTTCATCGAGCGGCGGCCCAACGCCGTTGCCGTGGCGTCCGGAATGTACGCCGCGCTGGCGATCGTGGTCATCTCCGCGATCGTGGCGAGCTCGGACCAACTCGGGCAGGGGCTCGTCGACGCGGCCGTTTACGGAGCCGTGGGGGTGGCGCTGCAGGGCCTGGCGCTTGTCGTGCTCGAAGTGGCTGTGCCCGGCCGGTTCCGGGACCTGATCGCCGACGAGCGACTGCACCCCGCCGCGATCGCCACCGCCGTTGTGCTGCTGGCCGTGGGAGGAGTGAACGCCGCCGCGCTGTCATGACGGCCAGCGAGCAGACACTTCCCGGCCCGCGACCGGCGGGGACCACGAACCGTTGGCGTGCGGTACTTCTGGCTGCCGTCGCGGCGTGCGCGGCCTGCGGCATCGTCTACGAACTCGCGCTGCTGACGCTGTCGACGAGCCTGCACGGCGGCGGCATCGTCGCGATGTCGTTGATCGTCGCAGGATACGTCGCCGCGCTCGGGGCCGGCGCGCTCCTGGTCAAGCCGCTGCTGCACCGCGCCGCAATCACGTTCATCGCCGTGGAGACGGCACTCGCCGTCACGGGTGGGTTGTCAGCGGCGGCGCTGTACGTCGCGTTCGCGTTCCTCGGCGGCTCACTGTGGGTGCTCGCGCTGGGCACCGCGGTCATCGGCGCTCTGGTGGGCGCGGAGGTACCACTGCTGATGACGCTGCTGCAGCGCGGCCGCCTGACCGCGGCCACCGATACCGGCCGCGTGCTGGCCAACTTGAACGCCGCTGACTATCTCGGCGCGCTCGTCGGCGGTCTGGTGTGGCCGTTCATTCTGCTGCCCCAACTGGGGATGATCCGCGGGGCGGCGGCGACGGGCATCATCAACCTCGCCGCCGCGGCGGTGGTGGCCGTGTTCCTCCTGCGTCCCGCGATCAGCAGTCGCCAACTCGCTACGGCGGTAGGCGTTCTCATAGCCGCGCTGGCGCTGCTCGTCACTCTGCTGGTGCGTGCCGACGGGATCCAGACGTCGACGCGCCAGCGGTTGTATGCCGATCCGATCGTCGCGTTCGAGCGCTCGGCCTACCAGGAGATCGTCGTCACGCGGCGCGGCAACGACACCCGGCTGTATCTCGATGGCGGACTTCAATTCTCGACTCGAGACGAGTACCGCTACACCGAAAGTCTCGTGTACCCGGCACTTGCCGACGGCGCGCGCACGGCCCTCGTCCTCGGCGGTGGAGACGGGTTAGCGGCCCGAGAGTTGCTGCGCTACAACGGTATCGACACCATCGTGCAAGTCGAGCTCGATCCCGCTGTCGTGGAGGTGGGGCGCACCACGCTGCGCGACGCGAACGCCGGTGCGCTCGACGACCCTCGGGTCGACGTCGTAATCGCCGACGCGATGACGTGGTTGCGCGATGCACCGCCCGATGTGGTCCCGCGGGGCGGATTCGACGCCGTCATCGTCGACCTGCCGGACCCGGACACACCCGTCCTGGGCCGGCTCTACTCACTGGAGTTCTACGCGCTGGTCACACGCGTGCTCGCGGTCGACGGGTTGATGGCCGTGCAGTCCGGGAGCCCCTTCTCCACGCCAACCGCGTACTGGCGCACCGTGTCGACGATCCGGGCGGCGGGGTACGCGACGACGCCGTACCACGTGCACGTGCCAACATTCGGCGACTGGGGTTTCGTGCTGGCTCGTCGCGGTCCGACCGCACCGACACCTCGGGTTCCGGCAGATGCCCCGCCGCTGCGGTTCCTCGACCAGCGGGTACTCGACGCCGCGACCGTGTTCGCCGGAGACAACCGGCCGCAGTCCCTGGAACCGTCGACCCTGGATCATCCCCGCATCGTCGACGACATGCGAGCGGGCTACCGCTGACCCGTCAGGTCCTCACGTGCGCGGTCAGCCGCCCGCGGGGACCGGATAGCGGTCATTGACGTCGGCATTGGTGTCCTTGCGCGCACAGTGGGCGCAGCAGAACATTCCCTCCGGTGTCTCGATGCCGTGGCCCAGAATCCGGCAGCCGCAGTGCGCGCACTCCGGCGCAAGCTGGACCGCGGCGCACTCCACGCTGTCGAACGTCGCGCTGCGGCCATCGGGCCACGTCACGGTGAACGCCTTGTCGTAGTGGTTGCCACAGGTATCGCAGATCATCAGAACTCCTTGGTCGTGTCGCGTGTCGTGTTCCCGGTCACCCGGCGGCACAAACTCTTCGCCGTTTTGATCGGGACGGCGGCGGGTATCGGACGACCGGCGCTCAGCCCACTGCGCCCGATCATGATTCCCCCTACATGCGGAGGTATTTCGCGTGACTCAGTCCATTTCGTCCGGCCAGGACGTCGTCGACTTCCTCGTGGCTCAGCACGAGACCATCCGGCAGCTGTTCGTCGAGACGCTCGACGCACCCGACGCCGAAACCCAGAAGGAGTCGTTCACCCGGCTGCGAACGCTGCTCGCGGTGCACGAGACCGCCGAGGAGATGATGGTGCACCCGCGGGTCCGTCGGAAGATCGACGGTGGTGACCAGGTGGTCGATGCGCGGCTCGAGGAAGAACACCGCGCCAAGCAGGCGCTGTCGGAGCTCGAGAACATCGAGTTCAACACCGCTGACTTCGCGAAGGCGCTGATCCACCTGCAGAGTGCGGTGCTCGAGCACGCCGAGAAGGAGGAGGCCGAGGAGTTCCCACTGCTGAAGGAACAGCTCGACGCGCATGAACTGCAACAGCTCGCGGTCGCCGTGCAGGCCGCAGAGCGGATCGCACCGACGCATCCGCACCCCGGTGTCGAGTCGGCTTTCGCCAACTTCGCCGTCGGGCCGTTCGCCTCGGTGCTGGACCGGGCGCGTGACGCGCTGCGCAATGCGGTGGCCTAGACCCCGTCGGGTCCGTTGTCGAGCAATCGTTTGAACCCGGCTTCGTCGAGGATCGGCACGCCGAGCTCCACAGCCTTGTCGTACTTGGAGCCGGGCGAATCTCCCGCCACCACGTAGGCGGTCTTCTTCGACACCGAACTGGCAGCCTTGCCGCCGCGCGCGACGATGGCCTCCTTGGCATCGTCGCGGGAGAAGTCGGTCAACGAGCCGGTGACCACAATCGAGCGTCCCTCAAGGGTGCGCTCGATGCTGGTGTCGCGTTCGTCGGCCATCCGCACCCCGGCGGCGCGCCATTTGTCGACGATCGCGCGGTGCCAGTCGACTGTGAACCATTCGGTGACGGCTGCGGCGATGGTGGGCCCGACGCCCTCGACCACCGCCAGCTCTTCCTCGGAGGCCGCCATGATGGCGTCCAGGCTGCCGTACTCGGTGGCGAGCGCGCGCGCTGCGGTGGGCCCGACATGCCGGATCGACAGCGCCACGAGTACCCGCCATAGCGGTTGGGCCTTGGTCTCGTGCAGGTTCACCAGGAGCCGCTTGCCGTTGGCCGACAGGTTGCCGTCCTTGGTCCTGAACAGGTCGGTGCGAAGCAGGTCGTCGCTGCCGAGGGTGAACAAGTCGCCCTCGTCGGCGATGACACCGGCCTTCAGCAGAGCGATGCCGGCCTCATAGCCGAGGCCCTCGATGTCGAACGCCCCGCGACTTGCGACGTGGAAGACGCGTTCGCGCAGTTGCGCCGGACACGACCGGTTGTTGGGGCAGCGGATGTCGGCGTCGCCCTCCTTGGCGGGGGCCAGCGTCGTGCCACACTCGGGACACGTTGTCGGCATTTCGAATTCGCGTTCGGTGCCGTCACGAAGGTCGACGACGGGACCGAGCACCTCGGGGATCACGTCGCCGGCCTTGCGGATCACGACGGTGTCGCCGATGAGGACGCCCTTGCGCTTGACCTCCGAGGCGTTGTGCAGCGTCGCCTGGCTCACCGTCGAGCCGGCGACTTTGACCGGCTCCATCCACGCGAACGGCGTCACGCGCCCGGTCCGGCCGACGTTGACTCGGACGTCGAGCAGCTTGGTCTGCGCCTCCTCGGGCGGGTACTTGTAAGCGATGGCCCACCGTGGCGCTCGCGACGTCGATCCGAGCCGCCGTTGGAGCGCACGTTCATCGACTTTGACGACGACGCCGTCGATTTCGTGCTCGACGTCGTGGCGGTGTTCGCCCCAATAGGCGATGTGCTGGGTTACCGCCTCGATGCCCTGAACCCGTTTGGTGTGATCGGACACCGGCAGCCCCCACGACTCCAGCGCGCGGTAGGCGTCGTGCAGCGATGCGGGGCTGAAACCTTCGGCGCGTCCTAGACCGTGGCAGATCATTCGCAGCTTGCGCCGCGCGGTGACGGCCGGGTTCTTCTGCCGCAGCGAACCCGCCGCGCTGTTGCGCGGGTTGGCGAAGGGCGGCTTGCCTTCGGCCACCAGGCCGGCGTTGAGGTCCTCGAAGTCCGCGATGCGGAAGAACACCTCCCCGCGCACCTCGAGGACCTTCGGTATCGGGAATTCCTTGCTGCCACTGAGCTTTTCGGGGATGTCGTCGAGGGTGCGCGCGTTGAGCGTGACGTCCTCGCCGGTGCGCCCGTCGCCGCGGGTGGCGGCCCGCTCCAGCCGGCCGTCGCGATACACCAGCGCCAGGGCGATCCCGTCGATCTTCAGCTCGCACAGGTAGTGCGCGTCGTCTCCTATCTCACCCTTGATGCGGGCCGCCCACGCCGCGAGCTCATCCGGGGTGAAGACGTTGTCGAGCGACAACATCCGCTCGAGATGGTCGGCCGGGGTGAAATCGGTGGCGAAGCCGGCACCGCCCACCAACTGCGTCGGCGAGTCGGGAACCCTCAATTCGGGATGCTCGGTCTCCAGCGCCTGCAGTTCGCGCAACAACTTGTCGAAGTCGGCATCGGTGATGATCGGCGCGTCGCGGACGTAGTAGCGGAACTGGTGCTCGCGCACCTCGTCAGCGAGTTCCTGCCATCGGCGCCGCAGATCGGCGTCCGGGGCGTCGTCGGCCTGTTGGGCCAGCGACGTTTCGGCCTTCGAGGTTGCCTTCGAGCTCACCCCCGCAGGCTAGCCCAGCGTCCCGACACGGCCGTTACGCTGGGCTCATGGCGCATCCGATCATGTTCCGCGACGACGATCCGGTGCTGGCGAGGGTGCGCGAGATCGCGCTGGCTTTCCCCGGCGCCTTCGAGAAGGTGTCGCACGGTCGGCCGGCCTTCTTCGTCACCAAGATGTTCGTGATGTACGGCGGCAGTGTGAAGCCCGCGACGAAGGGCGACCACATCCAGTACCCGCAGTCGATCATGGTCAAGGTCGACGAAACGGAGCGTCGGGCGCTCGAACAGGACGGGCGGATCTTTTCTCCGGCCTACCTCGGCGCGGCGGGCTGGCTGGGCTTGGACCTGGCGACGAGGAAAGTCGACTGGGACGAGGTCGCTGAACTGATCGATGCGTCGTTCCGGTTGGTCGCGCCGAAAAAAGTGATCAGACAGCTCGACCAAGCCTGACCGGCGATCCGGCGCGTCATGGTTGGATCTACAGCCATGAGCTTCGCGAGTCCGTTCCCCGAAGTCGACATTCCTTCCCAGAGCGTCTACGACTATCTGTTCGGCGACATCTCGGATGCCGACGCCGAGCGCGTCGCCCTGATCGACGCCAAGTCCGGCCGTCAGACCACTTATCGCGAGATGATCGGCCGCATCGACGCGTTCGCGGGCGCGCTGGCCGGCCGCGGCATCGGTGTCGGCGACGTCGTCGGCCTGCTGTCGCCGAACAGCTCCGGTTTCGCCGTGGCCTTCCACGGCATCCTGCGCTCCGGCGCCACGGCCACCACGATCAACGCCCTGTTCACCGCCAAGGACATCGCCAAGCAACTGACGGATTCGACGGCCAAGATGTTGGTCACCGTCACACCTCTGCTGGCGCCGGCGAAGGAGGCCGCTGCCGCCGTCGGGATCGCCGACACGGACATCGTGGTGCTCGACGGTGACGGCCTCGAGGCCAGCGGACATCCCAACGCCGCCGACCTGATGGGACCCGGATTGCCGCCTGCCGACGTGGATTTCGCGCCGTCGACACACCTTGCGGTGCTGCCGTACAGCTCGGGCACCACCGGCAACCCGAAGGGGGTGATGCTCACCCACCGCAACCTGGTCGCCAATGTGGCGCAGATCCGGCCGCTTCACGGCATGGTCGCCAACGATGTCATTCTGGCCGTGTTGCCGTTCTTCCATATCTACGGAATGACGGTGCTGCTCAACGCCGCACTGCACGCGCGCGCCCGCCTGGTGATCATGCCGAGCTTCGACCTCGGCGACTTCCTCGGCAACATCGCCGAACACAAGTGCACCATCGCGTTCATCGCACCACCGGTCGCCGTGGCGCTCGCCAAGCATCCGCTGATCGACGAATACGACCTGTCAACGCTCAACACCGTGATGTCGGGCGCCGCACCGCTGGACGCGGACCTGGGCCACGCCGTTTCCAAGCGGTTGGGCTGCCGCGTGGTTCAGGGCTACGGAATGAGCGAGTTGAGTCCGGTCAGCCACATCACGCCGTTCGACGGGGGCCAGCGGCAGATGGCGATGATCGCGCCGTTGAGTTCGGTCGGATGGACGGTGTCCAACGCCGCGTCGAAATTGATCAACCCTGAGACCGGTGACGAAATCGGCCTTCCGGCAGAAGGTCTCAGTGAGACTGGCGAGTTGTGGTTCAAGGGGCCCAATGTGATGGCCGGTTACCTCGGCAATGACGAGGCCACCAAGGAAACTATTGACGACGACGGCTGGCTGCACACCGGCGACCTCGCGCAGGTCGACGCCAACGGCTGCGTTTACATCGTCGACCGGCTCAAGGAATTGATCAAGTACAAGGGCTACCAGGTCCCGCCCGCTGAACTCGAGGCCGTGTTGTTGAGTCATCCGTCGATCGCCGACGCAGCGGTGATCGGCGTCAACGACGACGAAGGCGAAGAGGTGCCGAAAGCGTTCGTGGTCAAGCAGTCTGACAGTCCGTTGACCGAGGACGAGGTGATCGAGTTCGTCGCCGGGCAGGTCGCGCCCTACAAGAAGGTGCGCCAGGTGCAGTTCATCGATGCGATTCCGAAGTCGGCGTCGGGCAAGATCCTGCGAAAGGATCTGCGCGGCACCTAAGTTCGATTCCGCCGTTCGGCGGCCTGGGCGGCCCTCGCCTGCCGGTAGCCGAGCGCGGCGCCCGCTGCGGGGATCAAGAGCAGACCGGCGATACCCCACAGCGGATCGGCCGTCTTGACGGCCGGTGCGACGATCAGCTGCTGCGACACCACTGGCGGAGTGCGAATCAGATCCGTCCATGCCTGAACCGGATCGGACGGCGGTGGCGACGGTGGCGGGGCCTGCGCGGGCGCGGGCGCGGGTGCCGGATCGTTGGCAGAGAACCCACCGCTCGATTTGCTCTCGCGGCGCTGCACCACCGGCGACCGCCCATTGCCGACGGTCACCCGCGGAGGTGTGAATCCTGCGGGAGGCCCACTGGAGCGGTCCGAGCCACCGCTCGAACCGGGGCTGCCTGCGGAGTCCGAGCCCGAATCGGCGCCCTGATCCTCGTCGTCGGAGCCGGCTCTCTGGTTTGAGTCGTCGCTCGGCGCAAGTCGCTGCGCCCCGACGCGTGCCGTGCCCGGCTCGAGCGGTGCCAGGTCTTCGGCGTCCTGCTGGGCGCTGTCGTCGTCGATGCGAGACCCGCCGTCGCCGTTGCCGGGCCGGCTGCCGTTTCCGTAGCCGGGTTTGTTGCCGTTGCCATAGCCCGGGTGGTCTCCGTCGCCGCGACGGTTCCCGTTGCCGGATCCGCGGTCGTCGCGGTCCGATCCGCCTCGGCCCCATCCGCCTCGATCGGAGCTGCTGCCGCGGTCCCCGCGACTGTCGCCGCGGTCTGCGGGATGGCCGACCGCGACGGCCGCCCCCGGGCCACCGAGGACGAGGAGAGCCGCCAGGACACCAGCACCTGCCGCCAGGCGTGGGTTCAGTGGTGCCACTGTTGCGCTCCTGCGAGGGCAAAGACAAGTAGGGGTCGACTCAGGAGCAGTGTTGCACGAAGCGGGCGTGCCAGGGGAGCTACGCGGGCAATTCACGCAAATAATGACGAGCGCGCTACTTCGTGCCTAACTGTCTTCGACATATGCGCGCAACCTGTCGATCGCGCGGTCCCAACGCTGCGACAGCGCGGTCAGATAGTCGCTGGCCTCGGCCAGTGGCTCCGGCCGCAACCGCCAGATGCGCTCCCGACCGTGACGTTGGCTGCTCACCAGCCCGACCGTCTCGAGCAACAACAGATGCTTGGTCGCGGCCTGGCGACTGACTGGGACGACGGCACTGACGTCGGTCGTCGAGCACGGCCCGCCCTCGCACAGCCGGGTGACGATGCGCAGACGGTTCGGGTCGCCGAGGGCGTCGAACAGCGGCGCCTTGCCGGCGACCGCCGACGGCATCACACCTTCTCGCTGAGAGCGAGATATTTGCGCACGAGTTGCGTCTGCGCCGCCCACCCTTCGCTGTTGTCCTCGAAGGCCGATGCGCGACGTTCGGCGGGGACGGCGTCGAACCCCGACTCGACGATGCGTAGCAGCACGCCGTCGGCGGTCTCGTCGAGCGTGAATTCCACCAGCGTGGTCGGGACGTCCGCGTCGCCGTCGTCGGACGGGTACGGATGCCAGCGGTATGCCAGCCGTCGCTGGGGTTCGACGGCCACGATCTGCCAGCTGTCCGCCATGCCTGCGTAGGGCTGCTGGGCCCTGGCGACGTCCTCGTCGACGGCCGTCGGGGTGATCACTCCGGTGACCGATGTGCCTGCCACGAATGGGCCGTCGAACCGCACGCCGAACCACTGGCCGAACTCTTCGCTGTCGCTGATGGCGCGCCACACCCGCTCCAACGGCGCCTTCAACAGAACTTCTTTCTCGATTCGATCCGAGCTCATGTGCAACCTCCTGGTTGCTTGTCACCGTAGCCCGGATGAGCACACAAGCGCAACCCCCAGGTTGCTTATCGATCGCGGGCCTAGATCGCGTCGGGATCCTCGGCGAACGCCTGAGCCGCTTTCTGCGCCAGTTCGATCGCGGTGCGAGCCCACTCCGCAGTAGCTCCCGCGAGCCCACAGGTGGGGGTGATGCCGATGCGCTCGCGCAGCACCGACCGCGCGAAGCCGAGGCGGTCGGTGACGGCCACGGCCGCCTTGGCGACCTCTTCGGCCGCGGGGCGCGGATTGGGCTCCGCCGTGGGGACCACCCCGAGCATCACCGTGCGCCCCGACTCGACGAACTCGCCGATGCCGTCGAGGTCGGCGGGAGCGAGTGTTGAGGTGTCGACGCAGACTGCGTGAATGCTCGTGCGCTGCAACAGGTTCCAAGGCAGATTCGACGCGCAGCTGTGCAGCGCGACTTCGACACCGACGGTGGCGACGCAGTCGTCGAGCAGTCCGATGGCCACCGATTCGTCGACTGGATGCACGGGTGTGAAGCTGGTGACCCCGGTCAGCCGTCCTTCCAGCGCAGCGCCTATCAGCGGTTCGTCGAACTGCACCACCACCGCGGCGTCCAGCCGCCTGGCCACTTGCGCCGCATGTGCGGCCACGCCCTCGGCGAGTGACCCGGCGAGATCGCGTACCGCACCGGCGTCGGTGAGGGCGCGGTGGCCGTTCGGCAGCTCGAGCTGCGCGGCCAGCGTGATGGGTCCCGGTGCCTGGACCTTCACGGTGCGCGCCCCACCCCGCAGGCCCGCCTTCTCCCACGCCTCCTCGAATGCGTCGATGTCCTCGTCGAGCAGGCTGGCGGCGCGGCGCACCACTGAACTGCGTCCGTTGGCGATCCGATAGCCACGCGGAACCGTGTCGATGCCGATATCGACCAGCAGCGCACCGGCGCGGCCGATCATGTCGGCGCCGACGCCACGAGCGGGCAACTCGACCAGATGCGGCAGAGTGTGCAATTCGCCGATGACTATTTCGGCGGCCTGGCGCGCCGACGTACTGGGCCATGAACCGATGCCGGTTGCGGCGGCGAAGACACTCACGCGGCCAACAGTATTAGCCTCATGGCAACGGAAGGGGTCGACCCCATGCGGCTGCCGGTCTGGTGCGCGGTGGGACTGCTGGCGGCGGGGTGCTCGCAGGCGGTCGGTGGCCACGCGGTTCGGTCCGCGCCCGGTCTCGACGACGATTCCCGCTCGCCTGTCGATGTCGAGACGATCATGCTCGAGCAGTCACAGATGCGCGCCATCACCGGAGCCGGCGACCATCTGACCATCGTGCCGACCATGGACAGCAAGATTCCCGTCGACATCGAACCACTCACCGAAAGCGCTCCCCCGAGGTGCGAGTGGGTGTTCGCCGAGACCCAGACATTCGGTTCGGAGGTCGAGGAGTTCCACAAGACCACGTTTCAATATCCGCCCGACGGCGGCCTGATCTCCCAGGGTGCGGCGGCCTACCGCGATCCCGTCACCGCGAGGCGCGCCTTCGACGGCCTGGTCGCGCTTGTCGACGGTTGCGACTCAACGAGTCTCGGCGCCATGTTCGTCGGCGACTGGGCCGCGACGGGCGACTCCCTGCAGACGCGGCCCGCCGGTGGCTGCGGTCGTGACTACCGCGTCAAGAACGTGGTGCTGGTCGAAGTGACGGCGTGCGCGTTCCCGGATTCGGTGCCAGGCATCGTGATGACGAACATCCTGGCGAACGTCCCCAACTAGCGCCGAAATGGAATTCCGGGCTACCAAGTCGTCGGTTTGAGCGCCGGGAATTCCATTTCGGCGCAAATCAGCGGGTGATGGTGGCGCTGGCGAGCACTTCGTCGCCGTCCGGGTCGGGTCGGTAAAGCACCATGGTCTGGCCCGGCGCGACGCCGCGCAGCGGGGTGCGCAGAGTCATGACCAGCCGCCCGTCGCGCACTTCGGCGATGCCGTCACCGATGCCGCCGTGGGCGCGGACCTGCACCGCGCATTCGACGGGCCCCTCGGGAACGGCTCCGGAGGTGAACACCGGCCGTTCGCCGGTCAGCGTCCACACATCGAGGTCAGCGGCGTCGCCGACATGCACCGTGCCGGTGAGCGCGTCGATCCCGGTCACGTAGCGCGGCCGCCCGTCTGGCCCCGGCCCGGCGATGCCAAGACCTTTTCGCTGTCCGACCGTGAATCCGTGTACGCCGTCGTGTTCGGCCAGCACCGCGCCACCCGCGTCGACGACCGCGCCCCGGCGCACACCGATACGGGCACCGAGGAACGCGCGCGTGTCGCCCGACGGAATGAAGCAGATGTCGTGGCTGTCAGGCTTGTCGGCCACAGCCAGCCCACGGCGGGCGGCTTCCTCGCGAATCTGCGCCTTGGGCGTGTCTCCGATCGGGAACACAGCGTGGCGCAACTGCTCTGCGGTCAGCACCGCGAGCACGTACGACTGGTCCTTGTCGTGGTCCACGGCGCGGCGCAGCCGCCCGTCGGACAACCGCGCATAGTGCCCGGTCGCCAGCGCGTCGAAGCCGAGCGCCAGTGCGCGAGCGGCCAACGCGGAGAACTTAATTCGCTCGTTGCACCGAACACACGGATTAGGGGTCTCGCCGCGGGCGTAGGACGACACGAAGTCGTCGATCACGTCTTCTTTGAACCGGTCGGCGAAGTCCCACACGTAGAACGGGATGTCGAGCACATCGGCGACTCGACGGGCGTCACCGGCGTCTTCTTTGGAGCAGCAACCCCGCGAACCGGTGCGCAGCGTCCCGGGAGCCGACGACAGAGCCAGATGCACCCCGACGACGTCATGACCGGCGTCGACCATCCGTGCGGCGGCGACTGACGAGTCCACCCCACCGCTCATGGCCACGAGCACGCGCACTAGTCAGCGACTCCCGAACTGGCCAGCGCTGCCTGCCGGGCGCGCTCGACGGCGGCGGGTAGCACCGCGAGCGCGGCGTCGATGTCGGTCTCGGTGCTGGTGTGCCCCAACGACAGCCGCAGCGAGCCGCGGGCACTGGCGGGGTCTGCGCCCATCGCGATCAACACGTGCGACGGCTGCGCCACACCGGCGGTGCAGGCCGATCCGGTCGAACACTCGATGCCTCTGGCGTCGAGCAACATCAGCAGTGAGTCGCCCTCGCAACCGCGGAACGTGAAGTGTGAGTTGCCCGCAAGCCGCCGGGCACCGGTGGCGCCGTTGAGTGCGACGTCCTCGATGCTCGACAGCACGCCCTCGACCAAGCGGTCGCGCAGGTTGGCCACCCGAGCGGTGTTGGCCTCGAGGTTCTCGACGGCGGCCTTTGCCGCGGCAGCCATCGCCACCGCACCAGCGACATCCGGTGTGCCCGAACGCACGTCGCGCTCCTGGCCGCCACCGTGCAGCAACGGCACGCACGCGGTGTCGCGACGCAGGACCAACGCGCCAACTCCGGTCGGCCCGCCGAACTTGTGGGCCGTGACGCTCATCGCCGACAGCCCACTCGCGGTGAAGTCGACCTGCACCTGCCCCACCGCCTGCACTGCGTCACTGTGCATCGGTACATCGAATTCCGCTGCGACCGCGGCAAGTTCGGCGATCGGCATGATGGTGCCGACCTCGTTGTTGGCCCACATGACCGACACCAGGGCGACGTCGTCGTGGCTCTGCAACACCTCGCGTAGCGCGGCGGGCGTAACCGACCCGTCGGCTTCGACGGGCAGCCACGTCACGTCGGCACCCTCGTGTTCGACGAGCCACTCGACAGAGTCGAGTACCGCGTGGTGTTCGACGGGTGTGGTGACGATGCGGCGGCGACGCGGTTGCTCGTCGCGGCGAGCCCAGTAGATGCCCTTGACCGCGAGGTTGTCGCTCTCGGTGCCGCCTGCGGTGAAGATCACCTCCGACGGGCGCGCGCCCAGCAGCTTGGCCAGCGTCTCGCGCGCCTCCTCCATGCGGCGCCGCGCGGTCCGGCCGGTGCCGTGCAACGAGGATGCGTTGCCGACGGTGGCGAGCACGCCCGTCATCGCCTCGATGGCAGCGGGGTGCATCGGGGTGGTGGCGGCGTGATCGAGGTAGACCGGCTCGGACGGGGTCATAACCGTTCAAGGATACCGGCCTGACCCGGCCGCCTACGATTCGCTCAGGCCACGAGCGCGTGCCCGTGCGCGCGCCGCGACGCGTCGCCGCGCACCGCCTGTTCGCAGCGTGCGGCGAGGTCACGCCGGTCCGCCCCGGGTAGCTGCAGCGATTCGACGTGGACGTGCACAAACGTGCGGCGGGCCGTGACGAGGCGACGGATAGAGGACATCAGGGTGTCGTCGCCGATGTAGGCGGCGAGCGTGGAAGGGCTGCCGTCGCGGTGGTGATAGCTCAGCCGCAGCGGCTGAACGGGCCT
This sequence comes from Mycobacterium deserti, assembly GCF_025345615.1. Taxonomy (GTDB): domain Bacteria; phylum Actinomycetota; class Actinomycetes; order Mycobacteriales; family Mycobacteriaceae; genus Mycobacterium; species Mycobacterium deserti. The sequence continues at coordinate 173,914 of NZ_JAODWD010000003.1, read as the reverse complement.
GCCCGCGTCGACGGCAGCCTGGAACATGGCCGGTCGGAACGGTCCGTAGGCGAGGCCGCACCAGGTGGTGCCTTCCGGGAACGCGACGACGGTGTGGCCCGCGCGCAGCCGCTCGGCGACGGCGCCGACCACATGGGGTAGCCGGCGCAGATTCGCGCGCTCGATCGGGATGACCTTCATCAACCGGGCCAGCAGGCCAAGCCCCGGCCAGCCGACCATCTCGGCTTTGGCCACGAACGAACCGGGCATGACGGCACCGACGGAGAAGACGTCGACCCACGACACGTGCCCACTGACCACGAGAACACCGGAGAGATTGCGAATCGGCCCACCCGACACCCGGATTCGTACTCCCAGGGAGCGCAGCATCATTCGGCAGTAGCCGCGCTGCAGGTGCGATCGGCCCGGCATCGGGATCGCCAGCACCGGCGTCGCGGCCAGCAGCAGCACCGCGAGGGTGGCGCGCATCGCGATACGCACGGCGACGATCAGCGAGTGGCCGACGGCCGCGTCCCCGCTGCGCAGGCAGTCGGCGTCGCAGGAAGCACGCGGCAGCCACGCATTCTCGTACTCGACCGGGCTGGTCACTGGGCCATCCCGTCGGCCATGGCGGCTGCTGCTCCGACCGATCTCAGCCTGCGCAGATAGCGCGTGTCTGCTCGGCGTTTGTCGAGCAGGGCGGGGAAATCGCCGACCCCGAACTCCGGGTCGTGTGCTGGCTCGCCGCACACCTGGGCGCCGAGGCGCAGATAACCGCGCATCAGCGGCGGAACCGACACCCGCGCAGGCGGCGCGATGTCGTCAAGACCCCTGCCGTCGACTGTCACCGGCTGATAGGGGTGCACGGTGTATTCCGCAGGCGCTGCGTGGCGGCGGCAGACGAAGTCCCGCACACCGCGGATCTGGCTGCCCGGCACCTCGCCGGGCGAACTGTGCACGGGCACCGACACGCAGCCGGTGACGTAGTCGTAGCCGCAGCGGTCCAGGTAGGCCAGGATGCCCGCCCACATCAGCAGCACCACGCCGCCGTTGCGGTGGTCCTCGCGCACCACGGCGCGGCCCATCTCGACCAACGAGGGTCGCAGCGGATCAAGGCCGCGGACGTCGAATTCCGTTGCGGTGTACAGGCCTCCGGCGGCGATGGCCCCTGCCGGCGGCAGCATGCGGTAGCAACCGACGAGTTCGCCGGTGTCGTCGTCGCGGACCAGCAGGTGATCGCAGTACTCGTCGAATTGGTCGGCGTCCGTGGTCGCGCTCAACGTGAAGCCGGGCTCGGTGGAGAACACCTGATGGCGCAGCCGTTGCGCGGCTTCGATCAATAAGGCGTCGGCCGACAGCAGAAGCGTGTACCGGGGCGCTGACGAGGTATCGGTGTGGTCTGCCGGTATGAGTACAGAGGCGGTGCTCATGGCTGCACGGTCTCGAAACCGGGTCTCCAAACGGCATCGGGCGTATGACGTGTTCGTGAGCGCTAGGTGACGTCTTATGGCGCTTGAGAGCCGTCAGCCCAGGAAAGTGACGACCAGTCGCTGTCACAGCAACTCTGGCAGTAACGATCGGTCCGGCGCGACCTTGTCTGTCCGGACAGGCGAAACCCCGGTGCGCCGGGCACCGGGGTTCCACTGAAAACGGTTGTTCGTCAGCCCTTGCGGGACTTGACCGCCTCGGTCAGCTGCGGTGTGACCTTGAACAGGTCGCCGACGACGCCGAGGTCGGCGATCTCGAAGATCGGCGCCTCTTCGTCCTTGTTCACCGCGATGATCGTCTTCGACGTCTGCATGCCTGCCCGGTGCTGGATGGCGCCGGAGATGCCGAGTGCGATGTACAGCTGCGGCGACACGGTCTTGCCGGTCTGACCCACCTGGAACTGGCCCGGGTAGTAGCCGGAGTCCACGGCGGCACGCGACGCGCCGACAGCAGCACCCAGCGAATCCGCCAATTCCTCGACAACGCTGAAGTTCTCGGCGCTGCCGACACCGCGACCGCCGGAGACGACGACCGAAGCCTCGGTCAGCTCCGGACGGTCACCTGCGACCGCAGGCTCACGCTTTGTGATCTTCGTCGCAGTCTCGGCCTGAGCGGGCACCTCGACGTTGACGACCTCGCCTGCCCCGTCGGAGGGTTCAGCGTCGATCGAGCCGGCGCGCAGCGTGATCACCGGCACCTCACCGGTGGACTGCGCCTCGACGGTGAACGCCCCACCGAAGATCGAGTGGATGGCGGTGCCGCCCTCCTTGACCTCGACGACGTCGGTCAGCACACCCGAACCGATCCTGGCCGCCAATCGTCCGGCGATCTCCTTGCCGTCGGCGTTGGAGGACAGCAGAACGCCTGCCGGAGAAGCCGACTCGACCAGCGAGGCCAGCACATCGACCTGCGGCGTGATCAGGTAGTTCTCCGCGTCCTCCGATTCGGCGACGTAGATCTTGGCGGCCCCCGCCGCCTTCAGTCCGTCGACGAGCGGCTCGGCGGTGCCTGATGCGCCTACCACGACCGCGGCCGGTTCGCCCAGCTTGCGAGCCGCTGTGATCAATTCCGAGGTGACCTTCTTCAGTGCACCTTCGGCGTGCTCCACGAGCACGAGTACTTCAGCCATGAGTTCTCTCTCGTCCTATCTTTCGCAGTCTCTTGGGCCCTAGATGATTTTCTGGGCAACCAGGTACTCGGCGACCTTGGTGCCGCCTTCGCCTTCGTCGGTCACCTTCTCGCCCGCGGTCTTGGGCGGCTTCGGGGTCGACGACAGCACCTTGGACCCGGCGTTGGCGCCACCGACCTCGTCGGCCTCCACGCCGATCTCGGCGAGCGTGAGCTTGGTGACTTCCTTCTTCTTGGCGGCCATGATGCCCTTGAAGGACGGGAAGCGCGGCTCGTTGATCTTCTCGTTGACGCTCACCACGGCGGGCAGTGGCGCCTCGACGAAGAACACGCCGTCGTCGGTCTCGCGCTCGCCGGTGACCTTGCCGTCTTCGACGGTCACCTTGCGAAGATGGGTCAGCTGAGGCAGTCCCAGGTACTCGGCGATGATGGCGGGAACCGCGCCGCCGGTGCCGTCGGTGGCCTCGTTGCCGGCGATGACCAGCTCGGTGCCCTCGATGGTGCCCAGCGCGCGGGCCAGCGCCCAACCCGTCTGGATCATGTCTGAGCCGTGCATGCCCTCGTCGACCAGGTGCACCGCCTTGTCGGCGCCCATGGACAGCGCCTTGCGGATGGCCTCGGTCGCGCGCTCGGGTCCGGCTGTGAGCACTGTCACAGTGCTTTCGCCCCCCTCGCGCTCCTTGATCAGCAGGGCCTCCTCGACGGCGCGCTCGTTGATCTCGTCGAGCACGGCGTCGGCGGCCTCACGGTCGAGGGTGTAATCGCCGTCGGTGAGCTTGCGCTCCGACCACGTGTCAGGGACCTGTTTGATCAGGACCACGATGTTCGTCATGAGTTCGGTTCGTCCTCCTCGGAAGGCCGGGCGAACCGGCCTGCTTTACCACGTTTGAAGCAACAACCACTATGTTACTCGTCGGTAACTTTTAGTGGTTCGCAGGAACACCATAGCTGGTCGAAGTTTGCGTTCTAGCAGCCCGTAGGCGGTGAACCGTTCGCCGACGGGCCGATCCGCGTTAGCCTGCCTTGCAATGAGCGCATTCGTCACCGACGGTCCGGACCTGCCCCTCACCGGGGAGCGCACAGTTCCCGGCCTGGCGGAGGAGAACTACTGGTTCCGCCGCCACGAAGTCGTCTATGAGCGGCTGGCCGAGCGATGCGCGCATCGCGACGTGCTCGAGGCGGGCTGCGGCGAGGGCTACGGCGCTGACCTGATCGCCGAGGTCGCGCGTCGCGTGATCGGGCTGGACTACGACGAGTCGACGGTCGCGCACGTGCGCGCCCGGTACCCGCGGGTGCAGATGCGGCACGGGAACCTGGCGTCGCTGCCGCTGGCCGACGGTGAGGTCGACGTGGTGGTCAACTTTCAGGTGATTGAACACCTGTGGGATCAAGGGCAATTCGTCGCGGAATGCCACCGGGTGCTGCGGCCCGGCGGTGTGCTCTTGATGTCGACTCCGAACCGGATCACCTTCTCCCCCGGTTCAGCCACTCCGCTCAACCCGTTCCACACCCGCGAGCTGAACGCGGCTGAGCTGACGGAGTTGCTTGTCACGGGAGGATTCTCGGTCGAATCGATGCTCGGGGTGTACCACGGTGCGCGGCTCATTGAGCTCGACGCGCGGCACGGCGGCTCGATCATCGACGCCCAGGTTGCCCGGGCGGTCGCCGATGCGCCGTGGCCGGCCGATCTGCTCGCCGACGTCGCTTCCGTCACGACCGACGACTTCGACCTGACCGCCGACCGCGACATCGACGACAGCCTCGACCTGGTCGCCATCGCGGTGCGGCCGTGACGACCAACGAACCTGTACGCCGCTCCGATGTCGCCGGGGCGCCGGTTCCGGGGCTGTTCACACTTGTGCTGCACACCCATCTGCCGTGGCTGGCCCACCACGGCCGCTGGCCCGTCGGCGAGGAATGGCTGTACCAGTCGTGGTCGGCGGCATACCTCCCGCTGGTGCGGGTGCTGCGCACACTCGCGGCCGAGAACCGGCGTCATCTGCTGACCCTCGGCATGACGCCGGTGGTCACGGCTCAGCTCGACGATCCGTACTGCCTTGCCGGAATGCACCATTGGCTGGCGAACTGGCGGCTACGTGCGCTGGAGGCCACCACGCTGCCGGAGCCGTTGCGCGCGTTCGGTCTTCGCGAGCAAGCCGAGGCCGAACAGGCGCTCGACGACTTCTCCACGCTGTGGGCGCACGGCGCAAGCCCGCTGCTGCGCGAGTTGATCGATGGCGACACCATCGAACTGCTGGGCGGCCCGCTGTCACACCCCTTCCAGCCGCTGCTCAATCCGCGCCTGCGGGAATTCGCTCTGCGCGAGGGTCTGGCCGACGCGACACTGCGATTCGCGCATACCCCCTCGGGCATCTGGGCTCCCGAGTGCGCCTACGCGCCTGGTATGGAGAACGACTATGCCGCAGCCGGTGTCGGCCACTTCATGGTCGACGGCCCGTCGCTGCACGGCGACACGGCGCTGGGCAGGCCGGTCGCGTCGTCGAACGTCGTGGCCTTCGGCCGCGATCTGCAGGTGAGCTATCGGGTGTGGTCGCCGAAGTCCGGTTATCCCGGCCACGCCGCCTATCGCGACTTCCACACCTACGACCACACCACCGGTCTGAAGCCGTCGCGCGTGACGGGCCGCAACGTGCCATCGGAGGCGAAGGCGCCCTATGAGCCGCAGCGCGCCGACCACGCGATCGACGGGCACGTCGCCGACTTCGTCGATGTCGTCCGGCGCCGGCTCGTCTCAGAGAGCGACCGCCTCGGCCGGCCCGCGCATGTCATCGCCGCGTTCGACACCGAGTTGTTCGGCCACTGGTGGCACGAGGGTCCCGTGTGGCTGGAACGGGTGTTGCGTGCGCTGCCGCAGGCGGGCGTGCGGATTGGCACGCTGGCCGACGCGATCGCCGACGGCTTTGTGGGCTCGCCCGTCGAATTGCCGCCCAGCTCATGGGGTTCCGGCAAGGACTGGCAGGTGTGGGCCGGCGAGCAGGTCGCCGACATGGTGCAACTGAACAGCGAAGTCGTCGACACCGCGCTGACGACGGTCGACAAGGCGCTGGGTGAGATCGACGGTCCGCCGGCACGCAATTCGGTAGCCGACCAGATCCTGCGCGAGACGTTGCTCACCGTGTCGAGCGACTGGCCCTTCATGGTGAGCAAGGACTCGGCCGCCGAATACGCGCGCTACCGCGCACATCTGCACGCCCACGCCACGCGGGAGATCGCCGACGCGCTGGCGTCGGGCCGCCGCGAGCACGCGCAGCGACTGGCCGACGGCTGGAACCGCGCCGACGGTCTGTTCGGCGCGCTCGACGCAAGGCGTCTCCCCAAGTGACTCACCCCCTCGTCCGCGCCCACGCGCAGGTAACCGACGTGCGATGAAGATTCTGATGGTCTCGTGGGAATACCCACCGGTGGTGATCGGCGGGTTGGGCCGCCACGTGCATCACCTGGCAACGGCGCTCGCCGAGGCCGGACACGAGGTGGTGCTGCTCAGCCGTCGCCCCGCGAACACCGACCCGAGCACGCACCCGTCGACCGACGAGATCACCGAGGGCGTGCGCGTCGTCGCCGCCGCACAGGATCCGCACGAATTCGACTTCGGCACCGACATGATGGCGTGGACGCTGGCGATGGGCCATTCGATGGTGCGCGCCGGCCTCTCGATCAAGTGTCGCAACAGGCCGTGGCGCCCCGACGTGGTGCACGCCCACGACTGGCTCGTCGCGCATCCGGCCATCGCCCTCGCCGAATACTTCGACGCCCCCCTGGTTTCCACCATTCACGCCACCGAAGCCGGACGGCACTCGGGTTGGGTGTCGGGTCGGATCAGCCGGCAGGTCCACGCCCTCGAGTCATGGCTCGTTCACGAGTCCGATTCGCTCATCACCTGTTCGGCGTCGATGTGCGACGAGATCACCGAACTATTCGGGCCCGGCCTCGCCGAGACCCGGGTGATTCGGAACGGGATCGAAGCCGCGCGTTGGCCTTTCGCCATGCGACGACCGCGCTCGGGACCTGCGCAGCTGCTGTATCTGGGGCGGCTCGAGTACGAGAAGGGCATTCACGACGCGATCGCCGCGCTGCCTCGGATCCGCCGATCGCACCCCGGCACGACGCTCACCATCGCCGGTGAGGGCACACAGCAGCAGTGGCTCGTCGAGCAGGCGCGAAAGCACAGAGTACTCAAGGCCGTACGCTTCGCAGGCCACCTGGACCACGACGCGTTGGTCGACACACTGCACACCGCCGACGCCGCCGTGCTGCCAAGCCATTACGAGCCGTTCGGCATCGTCGCGCTCGAGGCCGCCGCGACGGGAACACCTCTGGTCGTCGCAAACGTCGGCGGTCTCGGCGAGGCGGTGATCGACGGGCGGACCGGCGTCTCATTCCCGCCGCGAGACGTCGCGGGTCTCGCGGCGGCTGTCCGGACCGTGCTCGACGATCCCGACGCGGCTCAGCGGCGCGCGATCGCCGCGCGGGAACGTCTCAACTCCGACTTCGAATGGCACACCATCGCCGGTGAGACCGCGCAGGTGTACCTCGCCGCGAAACGACGGGAGCGCGAACCCCACCGGCGCCGCCCGATCACCGAACACGCACTGCCCCAACGGTAGCCGGGTCAGCCGGCCGACGTCCCGGGCCAGTACTCCGCGATGCGCCCGTCCGCGATGCGCAGGATGTCGTTGCCGAAGAAGCGTGCCTCACCGGAAGCGTGCTGGCCCACCCCGATCCAGCGGCCTGCCATCAGATCGCCGTCGGTGAGCGGACCGAGTTCGATCTCGAACGTGAGTTCGCGGAACATGTTCAGGGTTTCGCCGATGATTGCGGCAAGCTCCGCGGGTCCGTGCACGTCGCGGCCCGGCCAATGGCCGACGAAGTCATCGGCGACGAGGTCGGCGGCGATCGGCTGACCAGCCCAGACCTCGTGAATCCAACGCCGATACAGCTTTTCGGCGGCAGTTACATCGCTCATGTTGTCGTCCTTTCTCACACATCAAATGAGGAAGCAGTAAAGCCCGACGGCAATGCAGATGACGAGCATGCCTGTCGCATTGAGGAACAGATTGCGGCCGAAGTCGCGCGCGAGGATGTGAGCCGCAATGGCGCAGACGAAGTACGCAACGAGCGCTGCGCAGGTCAGCGCGCCCAGGTAGGGAATCCACAGTCCCGCGATGAGGCCCAGTGCCGCGGCGAATTTGATCGGCGCCATCATCCACCAGAACCTGCGTGGCCAGTTCACGGCCGTGAAGCACTCCTCGATGAACCGGAGCGGCTTGAGACACATCAGTGCATCGCCGAACTGGATCACAGCCAACACAATCACCGGCCACTGCGGATCGGGTAACGATGTCACACTGATCCACCTCCTTCGACGCTATTCAAAACATACCGTACCGTATTGTTTTAAGCCCGTCAGTTCACCGGGGCACCAACGGGAGCAGCTTCTCGTACACCCGTCCCAACTCGTCGGCGCCGACGGGCGGGACCGCCACAGCCGCCCCGATGGCAATCAGGTACGGCAGCAGGGCGGCCACCCGCGCCTCGGCATCGTTGGCGACGTGGGGCCGCCACACTCGCTGCAGCGCCGTCAGCCGCGCCTTGTCGATGCGCCCCTGCACTCGTCGGACTTCGGCATCCCAGGTGGCCCAGGCGCGCACCGCCACCTCGAGCTCAGGCCAGTACAGTTCGGGTCTACCTGCAGCGACGAGTTCGGTGAGCCGGCCAAGCACAGCGCGGGCGTCCCCCGAGGTCTGCACCCCGTCGATCGCTTGCTCGAGTGCATCGACCGACATGGCCTCAAAGTGCGCGAGAAGTTCCCTCTTGTACCCCTCCGCGCCGTCGAAATGGTGGTGGAAAGACCCCTTCGAGAGCTTGAGCTTGGCGGCGATTCGATCGATCCGCACCGCACCCGCGCCGTCGGAGGCCAACGCCCGAAGCCCGGCGTCGAGCCACTTGTCTCGCGTGTTGTTCCGGTTCATGAACCCTCCACTCCGCTTCGATCATACTGTACGGTATGGTTTGATCGACAACGCGCGAAACACGAGTCCCGGACCCCGAGGCGCACGGTTCTCGGTGTGGGGATGGCAGGCATCGCATCGGTGGGCGCCGCCGCGGTGGCGTCAGCCTGCGCGGCTGCCAGTTGCGCGCCGAACCAATCTTCCTGCATGGGCGCCCGCGGAGCTATTCCAGCGCGGCGCAACGAGACTGACCCCGCCCTCGTAGAAGGCTGGCTCACATTCGACGGCGTCGCGTCACCCAGGTCGACTTCTACGATGCCTCGGAGGTCGTGCCCGCTGCGGCCAACGCAGTTGTGGCCGGCCCGATGCGTACGTGCGGTTCAGCGTGACGCTTTTTTGCGCTCGATGTCGGCCAGCGCGGCGGCCAGCTCGGCGCGTTGCGCGGCCGACGTCTCCCACGCCAGCTGCCGGTTCTTGACCACCTTGGCCGGCGCGCCGACCGCGATCGAGAAGTCCGGGACGTCCCCGCGCACGACCGCGTGCGAACCCAGCACACACCCGCGCCCGATCGTGGTGTTGCGCAACACTGTGACCTTCACCCCGACCCACGTGTCGGGACCGATCCGCACCGGACCCTTGACGATGCCCTGGTCCTTGATCGGTACATCGATGTCGTCCATGCGATGGTCGAAATCGCAGATGTAGCACCAGTCCGCCATCAGTACCGAGTCGCCGAGCTCGATGTCGAGGTAGGTGTTGATGACGTTGTCGCGGCCCAGCACCACCTTGTCGCCGAACCGCAGTGAGCCTTCGTGGCAGCGGATCGTGTTCTTGTCGCCGATGTGCACCCACCGGCCGATCTCCATTGTCGACAGCTCCGGAGTCGCCTCGATCTCCACGCCCTTGCCCAGGAACACCATGCCGCGCGTGATGATGTGCGGGTTGCGCAGCTTGAACTTCAGCAGCCGCCAGTAGCGCACCAGATACCACGGTGTGTAGGCGCGGTTGGTCAGCACCCACTTCAGCGACGCGACGGTCAGAAACTTCGCTTGACGCGGGTCACGCAGCCGTGAACCCCGCCAGCGCTTGTGCAGCGGCGCGCCCCACATCGTCGTCATGGCCGGAAAGCCTACGCGAGCCGTGAGCCTGCCAACGGTTACCCTCACGTGGACTGAGAACGAGGAACGGGAAGAGGTCGAGTGTTCCGGCGAACGATCGTGCTGGCGTCAACAGCGCTGATCACGGCCACTTTGGCGGGATGCGGAGACACCGATTCATGGGTGGAGGCGCACCCCGCGTCGGGCTGGCCCGCGCAGTACGGCGACGCGAGCAACAGCAGTTTTGAAGCCACTGCCGGCGCCGGTGAGCTCCGGCTGGAGTGGACGCGGTCGGTCAAAGGCGATCTGGACGCCGCCGCGGCCTTGGGTTCCGGCAGCTACCTGGCCGTCAATGCGCAGACCCCCGGCGGCTGCTCGCTGATGGTGTGGGAGGCCGACAACAACGCCCGGCAGCGCTGGTGCACGCGGCTGGTGCAGGGTGGTGGCACGTCCAGTCCTCTCTTCGACGGGTTCGACAACCTCTACATCGGCCAGCCCGGCGCCATGCTGTCGTTCCCGCCGACGCAGTGGATCCGCTGGCGTCAGCCGGTGATCGGGATGCCGACGACACCGCGACTCCTGTCGCCCGGCCGCCTGCTGGTCGTCACCCATCTCGGCCAAGTGCTGGTGTTCGACGCGCACAAGGGCGTCGTCGTCGGTTCACCGCTGGATCTGGTCGCGGGCGTCGACCCGAGGGACTCTGAGCGGGGCCTCGCCGACTGTCGGCCTGCGCGTGCGCGGTGCCCGGTCGCCGCAGCCCCGGCGTTCGCGGCGGCAACGGGCATCGTCGTCCTCACACTGTGGGAACCCGACGCCCGGGCGCCAATGCTGGTCGGCCTGCGCTATCAGGAAGGTCAGACTCCGCTGCTCACCCGCGAGTGGACCAGCGACGCCGTCGGTGAGGGGCCGCTGGCCAGTCCCGTGATGTCGGCCGACGGGTCGACGGTGTACGTCAACGGCCGCGACCGGCGGCTGTGGGCGATCGACACGGCCGACGGCGCGCCGAAATGGTCGGTGCCGCTGGACTTTTTGGCGCAGACGCCGCCGTCGGTCTCTCCGGACGGCCTGATTGTCGCCGGCGGCGGGCCGGAGGCGAAGCTGGTCGCGGTCAAGGACGCCGGAGACCGCGGCGAGGTGGCTTGGACGCGTGACGACGTCATGCCGCTGTCGACGTCCAGCCAGTCCGGCACGGACACGGCTTACAGCGTGGTGCGCGACGGCGAGCGCGGCCAGGCGCTGCTCGTGTTCGATCCGGCCGACGGTCGGACCCTCAAGTCTTACCCGCTGCCGAATGCGACGGGTTATCCCGTCGGCGTCTCGATCGGCCACGATCGCCGGGTCGTGACGGCCACCAGCGACGGCCTTGTCTACGGCTTCGCGCCTGCCAAGTGACGCCGTTCGTCGCGGTGCAACAACCGCCTAACGCCGTCTAACCGCAGTGTGACTGATTCGTAACAACGGACGTGCGTTCGCATGCGAGCATCCGGGATGCCTCGTTCTGCGGGGCCGGCATCCGCATCGATACCAAGGTGGCAGATTTGTCCGAATTCCTCGACGCAGTCAACAGTTATGTGTGGAGCAACGCGCTGGTGTACCTGTGCCTGGCAGCGGGCGTGTACTTCTCCATCCGGTCGCGCTTCGTCCAAGTACGGCAGATTCCGGAGATGATCCGGTTGATGCTCAAGGGCGAGAAGTCGCCGTCGGGGGTGTCCTCGTTCCAGGCTTTGACGATGTCACTTGCCGGCCGTGTCGGCACCGGAAACATCGCCGGTGTCGCGACCGCGATCGCCTTCGGCGGCCCCGGTGCCCTCTTCTGGATGTGGGCTGTGGCGTTTCTCGGCGCATCCACTTCTTTCGTCGAATGCACCCTCGGCCAGATCTACAAAACGCGCGACCGATTGACGGGCGAATATCGCGGCGGTCCCGCGTATTACCTCAGCCGAGCGCTGGCGCACACCCGCGCTGCGGGAGCGTTCAAGGTGTACGGCTTCGTCTTCGCGGCAGTGACCGTGCTGGCCTGCGGGCTCCTGCTTCCGAGTGTTCAGTCCAACTCGATGGCCTCGGCGATGAGCTCGGCGTGGGGCTTCTCGAAGTGGTGGGTAGCCGTCGGCACCGTGATCGTGCTGGCCTTCGTCATCATCGGCGGGGTCAAGCGGATCGCGGCCTTCGCATCAATCGTGGTGCCCTTCATGGCGGTGGTCTACATCGCGCTGGCGTTGGTGGTCGTGCTGTTCAACGCCGAGCGGATCCCCGGAGTGCTGGAGATGATCTTCGCCAGCGCGTTCGGGCTTGACTCCGCGTTCGGGGCGATCATCGGCTCGGCAGTGATGTGGGGCGTCAAGCGCGGGATCTACTCCAACGAGGCCGGCCAGGGCACAGGCCCGCACGCCGCGGCCGCAGCGGAAGTCTCCCATCCGGCGAAGCAAGGACTCGTGCAGGCGTTCGCGGTTTATGTCGACACTTTGTTCATCTGTTCTGCCACCGGCTTCCTCATCCTCTCGACCGGGGCCTACCGCGTCTTCGAGGGCGAGTCCGACAGCGGCGACTTGATCGCCGAGGGCGGCATTCTTCCTTCCGACACCGAGGTCGGACCGGCGTTCGCGCAGGCGGGTTTCGACACCCTGTGGAGCGGCGCGGGATCGAGTTTCATCGCGGTGTCACTGGCGTTCTTCTGCTTCACCACGATCATCGCGTACTACTACATGGCCGAAACCAACCTGCGGTTCATGCTCGGCCGATTCTCCACGGTGCCGATCCCGGTGATCGGGGGCAGAGTGGGCGCCGGCGCGACCATGATGCTGCAGGCGCTGATCCTGGTATCTGTGGTCCTTGGCGCCGTATCGACAGCGACCGAAGCGTGGGTTCTCGGCGACATCGGCGTCGGACTGATGGCGTGGCTCAACATCATCGGAATCGTCATCCTTCAACAACCCGCGTACCGCGCCCTGTGGGACTACGAGAAGCAGAAGAGGGCTGGACTCGACCCCGTATTCGACCCGCATGCTCTGAACATCACCGGGGCGACGTTCTGGGAGAACTACGACCCGATCGCCACCAAGGACCGCGAACCGACGCGAACGTGAGTCGGCCCTAGAGAGCCAGCATCGGCGCGACGGCGGCGCGCGGCACCGTCGCCTGGACCGGGCCGGCCGACTCGGGGAACATCTCGCCCTGGCTGAAGAAGAAGATCAGCGAGTCATCGGTCAAAGCGAAGTTCTGGTAGTTGGTCGGGTCGCGCCCCTCGCCGGGCGCCACCGGGTCGGTGAGACCCTGCTGCCTCTCCAGGTATCGGTTGACCTCCGGATATATGACGTCGAGCGGCCGGCTGCCGGGTTTGAACAACGTGTTGAAGGTGATCGGCGCATTCTTGGCGACGTCCCAGTTGAAGGCCTGGTAGTAGGTCTGCGGATGAGCGCCGCCGACGTTCTGCCACACCGTGAACACCACGCTGCGGGTGCCGCCGATCGGCGGGCCCGAACGGTAGCCCGCCCCTTCGGCGTCGAGTTCGTACGGCAGGTTGTACGCGTCGGGATCCTCGGACACGTTGACGAACCCGTCGCGGGCCTGGGTCAGATAGGCGACCAACGGCTGCTGGTCCGGGTAGTCGTTGGGAAAGCTCAAGTCGAGGGTGTACGACGGCTTCTGCACGTGCACCCGGCACATCCCGTCAGGGCCGACGGCGCCCTGCAGATCGACGCAACCCGTATGGGCCGCCGCCGTGCCGGTGCCCGTCGCGCAGGCAATGACAGCGGCTGCCAACAGACCAGCCCACCTCACACTGTGCATTGTCGGACGTCCTTGCTGCCGGCGCCGGCGTCGATACCAGCTCATCGATGCCAGCGTACGTGTCGTTACAGCACGGACGAAAAACCCAACGCACGACTAGCGCGACGGACGACAGATATATGCCGTTGCCCGGCTCGCGGCTCCCGATCCAATGCGGGCGATGACGACCGAGGCGTGCTGTGATCCGCGCAGCCGCAACCGTGCCCGCAGCGCGTCGGGGTCGATGTCGACACCGCGGACCAGAATCTCGACGGCTTTGACGTCGCGGGCCGAAAGTGCCTGCCGCAGTCGACGTTCGCTGTAGCCGAGCTCGTCGAGCACCTCGAACCCGCGCACCCCGTCGGGCAACCGGTCCCCAGAGAGATAGGCGATGTCCGGGTCCAGCTGCCACAGCCCGTGTCGTGCCGCGTAATGGCGGACCAGGCCCGCCCGCACCACGGCGCCGTCGGGGTCGACGAGCCACCGTCCCGCCGGCGCGACGACGGTCGAGTCGGGGTCGGCGTCGGTGATCTCCTCGCCCGTGTCGAGCATGGTGGCGCGCCGCGTGACACCGGAGGTGGCGAGTCCCGGGGACCACAGGCACGCCTCACGCACACTGCCTGCCAGTGAGGTCACGGCGATCTCGCCGATGAACCCCAATCGCGACACCGCGTCGAAATCGATTCCCGGAGCGCACTTCACGACGTGATCACGTCCGCCGTACACCTGCAGTAGCTCATCCAATGGCGGCGTGTAGTCGCGCGGATCGAAGCGACGCCGGCCGCCGCGGCGCCGTGCGGGATCAAGCAGCACGACTGTGCCGCGGCTCACCGGCAGCAGGGCGTCGGCTCGACACAGAGTGACGTCGGCGACGTTATGTCGCGCCATCGCCAACCGGACTGGGTCGACGTCGCTGCCGACGGCGAGAGCTGCCGAATCCCGAAGCGCCGCAAGTTCGCTGCCGACCGAACACGTCGCGTCGTGCACGCGCATGCCGGCCAGCCGCCGCGCGCGATGCACCGCGACGGGTTCGGCGGTGGCCTGCTGTAGCGCCTCGTCGGTGAACAACCAGTCGTCGGGGTGGCTCAGTTTCGCGGCCGCGCGCCTTCGCAACACCGTCGTCTCGACCAGCACCGCGGCGCGTTCACCGAAATGCCTACGCGCCGACTCGATGTCGGCGACCAGGGTGGCGTCGCTCAGCCGGAGCGCAGCGACCTCGTGCAGCGCCTGCGTGCCGGCTTCCGAACGCAGGTAGGCGACGTCGTCGACGCCGAACGCTACGACGGCTTGACCCCGGTGATCATCACGTTGTAGTACCAGGATTTCGGGACGACCCGCCGCCAGATGTTGTTGTCTACCCAGCTCAGCGTGATCCAACTGTTGAACGCGAATTTGGCGTAGTTCCAGCCCAGCCGGCCCGGCGGCACCGCGGCCTCCAGCGTGCGCAGCGGCCATCCCAGCATGGCTGCGGTGAACTCCGTTGTGGCGGTGGAAATCTCGACGGCCCCGGCATTGCGCGCCATGCGCTCCAGGTCGCTGGGGGCGAACGTGTGCAGGTCGACGATCGCCTCCAGTGCCGCGGCACGCGACGATTCGTCGAGTTCGGCCTGCGGCCGTCGCCAACCGGACAGTCCCGGCAGGCGGGTCACGTTCGTCACCGCGCGCCACGTCAGTGTCGACAACGGGCGGGCGTAGTTCTCTCCCGCGTTCGTCGGCTCACCGGCGAAGATGAACCGGCCGCCGGGCTTGAGCACCCTGACCACCTCGCGCAGCGACAGCTCGACGTCGGGAATGTGGTGCAGCACCGCGTGCCCCACGACGAGGTCGAAGGAGTTGTCGTCATACGGGATGCCTTCGGCGTCGGCGACCCGGCCGTCGATCTCGAGGCCCAGGTTCTCGCCGTTGCGTACGGCCACCTTGACCATGCCCGGCGACAGGTCAGTCACCGAGCCGCGCCGCGCGACCCCGGCCTGGATCAAGTTGAGCAGGAAGAATCCGCTGCCGCAGCCCAGCTCCAGCGCGCGGTCATACGGCAGCTTGCGCTGCTCGGCGAAGGGCACCGTCGCGTCGAACAGGTCACGCGCGTAGTCGACGCACCGCTTGTCGTAGGAGATCGACCACTTCTCGTCGTAGGTCTCGGCTTCCCAGTCGTGGTAGAGCACCTGGGCCAGCTTCGAGTCGTGGCGAGCGGCCTCTACCTGCTCCTCGGTGGCGTGCGGGTTCGGGACCGGAGCCGCCTGGTCGGCGACATCGGGCATGGTGTCGATGTCCTCGAAGCTCATAACAGGGCAGCCTAAACGTCGAACGCGGCCTTGGCGGCAGCCAGTGCCCGCGGCGGGTAGTCGACGAACCGTTGCGCCCACGCAAGCGCCGCGTCGTAGACGTGGTCCGGCGCGACCATCTCGTCGATGAGCCGCAGCGCAAGCGCCTCTCTGGCGTCGAGGAACCGGCCGGAGAAGACCATGTCCTTGGCCTTGCCGATGCCGACTGCACCTACCAGCCGTGACGTCCCACCCGCAGGAGTAAGGCCGGCGAGTATCTCCGTCGCCCCGAACTTGACGTTGTCACCGCTCACCCGCCAGTCGGCGGCCAGCGCGAGCGTCAGACCACCGCCGAGCACATAGCCGGTGAGGGCCGCAACCGTCGGCTTCGGGATCGCGGCCACCGCATCGACCGCCGCCCGGCACACGCGCTTGGCGATGTCGTCCTCGTCGGGGGTCAGGGTTCGCCGTTCCGGCACGTCGTCGCCGGCGGAGAAGATCTCGTGTCCGCCGAAGACCACCACAGCGCGAACGTCGTCGCGGCCGCCGAGGTCGGCTGCGGCGTTGACGATCTCCCGGTACATCTGACGGGTCAACGTGTTCGTCGGCGGTCGCGACAACAGCAGCGTGGCGATGCCCGGCCGGTCATCGCTGGTGTGCACGGAGACGAACTCGGTCATGCCGACGACGACCCGTAGCCCTGGGGCGCGCGGCGGTTGCGGGCCGCGTTGTACCTGTCGCTGTTGAAGAACTCGATCTCCCAGTTGCCGGTGTCCTTGTTCGCGGCCAGATGCGGCTCCACCGCGACGATTTTCCGCTCCACCGCGAGCACTTCGGCGACAGTGCGGCCGTTGAGCGCGTCGAGCTGCGTCCACGTCGGTGGCAGCAGAAACGTGCGGCCGTTGGCGAAGTCGTCGAGCGCCTCCTGCGGCGTAATCCAGTCGGCCCTGTCGGTTTCGGTGTTCTCGCCGTCGGCCCGTTGGCCCTCGGGTAGCGCACCGACGAAGAAGAACGTGTCGTAACGCCGGGTGCGCTCCTCTTTCGGAGTCACCCAATTGGCCCACGGCCGAAGTAGATCTGCGCGCAACACCAAGTTCTCGCGACGCAGGAAGTCGGCGAACGACAGCGAATGGTTGGCCAGCGCGGCCCGGGCCTCGCTGTAGACCGACGCATCGTCGACCAGTACGTCGGGATCATCGGCGGGCCCGGCGAACAACACCCCGGACTCCTCGAACGTCTCGCGCGCCGCGGCGCACACCAGCGCCTCGGCCAGGTCGGGCTCGACGCCGAACCGGTGGGCCCACCATGCGGGGTCCGGACCGAACCAGGCGATGTCGGCGTTGCGGTCGCGGTCGTCCACGCCGCCGCCGGGAAACACCATCACCCCGGCGACGAAATCCATCGCCGAGTGCCGCCGCATCAGGAACACTTTGATGCCGGCATCGGTGTCGCGGATCAACATCACCGTCGCCGCGGGCCGCGGTGTCAAGGGCTCTTCGGCCGCTTCTGCGCTCATGCCCGCCTCCTGTGCGCCGCCCGGGTCCTGGCCCGACGCGCGAAATAGCGCCCGTCGGTGACCTCGAGCGCGATCGACTGGCCGAACGCCTTCGACAGGTTCTCCGACGTCAGCACATCCGAGAGCAGACCGGAGTCGACGACCTTGCCCTCGGACAGGATCAGGCCGTGCGAGAACCCGCGCGGGATCTCCTCGACGTGGTGGGTGACCAACACCATCGCCGGCGCGTCGGCGTCGTTGGCCAGATCCTCCAGCCGCGCCAGCAGTTCTTCGCGCCCGCCGAGGTCCAGACCGGCGGCGGGTTCGTCGAGCAGCAACAGTTCGGGGTCGGTCATCATCGAGCGCGCGATGAGCACCCGCTTGCGTTCCCCCTCGGACAGGGTGCCGTAGGTGCGATCGGCAAGATGTTCGGCGCCAACGCTTTCCAGCATGTCGATGGCCTGGTTGTAGTCGACCTCGTCGTACTTCTCACGCCAGCGTCCCAGCACGGCGTAGCCGGCCGACACCACGAGGTCGCGTACCAGTTCGCCGTCGGGCACCCGCTGCGACAGTGCGGAACTGCTGAGGCCCACGCGCGCGCGCAGTTCGGACATGTCGACGCGCCCGAGTCGCGAGCCGAGCACATAGGCCGTCCCGGACGAGGGATGTTCCATGGCGGCCGCGATGCGCAGCAACGATGTCTTGCCCGCGCCGTTGGGGCCGATGACCACCCACCGCTCGTCGAGTTCCACCGACCAGGTGATCGGGCCAACGAGAGTCTGGCCGGCGCGCCGCAGCGACACCTTGGCGAAATCGATCAGCAGGTCGGGGTCGGCTGCATCTCCTTCGGCGGGGGCCACTCGCCCATCGTAGTCAGGCGTTTTGTGTGCGATCCGTTGCGCCCACCGCTCGTTTTCGTGCGCAAGTCGCTGGCGTGCGCGACGGATGCCCACCCGCTGACCGCCAGGACGCGGTTGGGCGTGAGCCGCAGGAACAGTTGCACCAGCGGGCCGATGCCGAAGGCGTAGAGCACGGTGCCGACGCCGACGGTGCCTCCGAGCAGCCACCCGGTCAGCAGCGCCGCCGCCTCGATCGATGTGCGGACCACCCGCACCGACCAGCCCGTACGCACGACCAGGCCGGTCATCAACCCGTCGCGTGGCCCGGGGCCGAGCCCGGCCCCGACGTAGAGCACCGTGCTGAACGCGTTGAGCACCACGGCGCCGACCATCATCGCGATCCGCGCGGGCAACGACGTCGGCGGGGCCAACACCAGCAGGCCGGCATCGACGGTGACCGCGATGACGATCACGTTGGCCACGGTTCCGATGCCCGGACGGTTCCGCAGTGGGATCCAGGCCAGCAACACCGCCACGCCGACCACGGCCGACGCCACACCGATCGTCATGCCCGTACGCAGGGCCAGTCCCTGATGAAAGACGTCCCATGGGTCCAATCCCAGGCCGGCCCGGACCATCATCGCCATTGAGAAGCCGTAGCCGGCCAAGCCGATCAGCAGCGCCGCAGCGCGGGTCGCGCCGCTACGCATGGTGCGGGAAGCGGATCCGTATCAGCTCGAGCTCCTGCGCCATGCGCTCGGCGTCGCGGTCGACGTGATCGATGTAGGCCACCGGTGCCTGCCAACTGAGCGTCCGCGCGAGCCGCTTACCCAACCGAGGTATCCACTTCGTCGTCATGAGACCGATAATTGCGCCGACTGGCTTGCCCTTCAATAGCCAGTTAGCGCATACTGGCTGCAAATGACGATTGAAATGCCCGCGCGGGCCCTCAATGTGGACCTCTTAGCGCGCGAATTGGGCAACTGGCGCACGTCCAGTCGCAGCGGACCCGCCTATCAGGGGCTGGCCGACGCGATCCGGCTGCTGATCGTCGACGGACGCTTACCGGTCGGAGCGCGCCTACCGAGCGAACGGGCGCTGGCCGACGTGCTGCGGGTATCGCGCACCACAGTCACCGCCGCCTACACCCAACTGCGCGACGACGGGTACCTGAACGCCCGCCGCGGCGCCCGCAGCACCACCGCCCTGCCGGTGGCGCCCGCGGTTCGGCCCGACCCCACACCGCCGTCGGTCAGTCTGGCCGCGGCGGCACTGTCCGCGCCGGCGGCCGCGGTGATGGAGGCGTTCGCCGAAGCGGCACACGACGTGACGCCGTACCTGCACGCGCCGGGACACGAACTCGTCGGGGTGAGCGCGTTGCGGCAGGCCATCGCCGAAAGGTATTGCGAGCGCGGTCTTCCGACCGAGCCCGACGAGATCATGGTGACTACCGGCGCGCTGCACGCGATCGGCCTCATCTTGACGACGTATGTTCAGCCCGGCGATCGCGTCCTCGTCGAACAACCGACGTATCACGGCGCGTTGTCGGCCATCACCACCGCGGGAGCACGGCCGGTCCCGGTGGCACTGACCGATGACGGATGGGACCTCGACGCATGGCAGGCCGCGATTCATCAGGTGTCGCCCGCCCTGGCCTACCTGATCCCGGACAACCAGAACCCGACGGGAATGACGATGCCGGTGTCGGATCGACAACGTCTGGGGCGCATCATCGCCGAGACGCGCACCCGCACCGTCATCGACGAGACCATCCTCGACATGTGGCTCGATGAACCGATGCCCGGCCCCATGGCGGCCGAGATGACTGCGCGACGCGACCTCGTCCTGACGGTCGGCTCGATGTCGAAGTCGTTCTGGGGCGGGCTGCGTGTGGGCTGGATCCGGGCTGAACGCGCCACCATCGCCACCATATCCGCGCTGCGGCCATCCATCGACATGGGCACGGCAGTGCTCGAACAGTTCGCTGCGGCACGGCTTCTCGCGCGCAGGGAGGAGCTTCTACCGGAACGCCGAGAAATTCTGCGGAGCCGCCGCGAGTTCCTGCAGTCGCTGCTGCGCCGGCACCTCCCCGATTGGCAGCCCGGACCAGGTGTCGGCGGCATGTCGCTGTGGGTGCGACTGCCCGCTCCGATGAGCACCGCGCTGTCGGCCGCCGCCTCACGACTGGGTCTCGACCTGCCCGCAGGCCCGCGCTTCGGCGTGGACGGCACACTCGAGCGGTTCGTCCGCGTGCCTTATGCGCTGCCCGAGGATCAGTTGAGTGACGCCGTCGAACTGCTGGCCCGCGCCTGGCACAGCGTCACCGGGCTCTCCGCGCCGGAACCGACGACCGTGGTGGTCTAGTTTTCCGGCGCCGATCAATCGGGGATCTCGACGCGGCGGACCATCCCGTCGACCGCGTCGGCCGCCTCGATCTCGCCGCGAGTGATGCCGAGGATGAACAGCACCGTGTCCAGGTACGGGTGACTCAGTGACGCGTCGGCGACCTCACGCAGTGCGGGTTTGGCGTTGAACGCCACTCCGAGTCCGGCGGCGGCGAGCATGTCGATGTCGTTGGCGCCGTCACCGACGGCCACCGTCTGATCCATCGGAACGCCGGCCTGCTGAGCGAAATCCCTGAGCGCCTTGGCTTTTCCGGGCCGATCGATGATCGGGCCCGTGACGCGCCCGGTCAGTTTGCCGTCCTTGATCTCGAGCACGTTGGCGGCGACGAAATCCATCGCCAGCTCGTGCGCCAGCGGCTCGATGACCTGCCGGAAACCCCCGGACACGATGCCGCAGTGGTATCCGAGGCGGCGCAGAGTACGAATCGTGGTGCGCGCGCCGGGCGTCAGTTCGATCTGCTCGCCGACCTCTTCGAGCACCTCGGCGGGCAGCCCCGCCAATGTCGCGACCCGGCGGTTCAGCGACTCGGTGAAATCCAGCTCGCCGCGCATGGCCGCCTCGGTGATCTCGGCGACGGCGGCGTGCGCACCCACCCGGTCGGCGAGCATCTCGATCACCTCGCCCTGGATCAGGGTGGAGTCGACGTCGAACACGATGAGCCGCTTCGCCCGTCGCGACAGGCTGTAATCCTCGAGCGCGATGTCGACGTTCTCCTCGACCGCGACCCGCGCGAGCGCGGACTGCAGCTGGCCGTAGGCGGCACCGGGCGGCACCGACACCCGAAGCTCCAATCCCGTTACCGGATAATCGGATACGCCGCGAATGAAGTCGATGTTGACCCCCAGCGCGGCCGCTTCGCGGGCCACCACCCCGAATGCCTCCGCGGTGATCGGGCGCCCAAGCACGACGATCGAGTGCGTCGACGGGTCGCGCATCACGGGCATGCTGTCGCTGCCCTCGATCGTGACGTCGAGGCCCACCCCGTGGATGGCAGCGGTCACCTCGTCGCGCAGCTTTGGCCCGCCCGCCACCTCCACCGGGCCGGCCACGAGCACACCCAGGGTCAAGCGACCGCGAATGACGACCTGTTCGACGTTGAGCAGTTCCACCTTGTGCCGCGACAGCACCTCGAACAGGGCCGACGTGACACCTGGTTGATCGTGTCCGGTGACGGTGATCAGAACCGACACCTTCGGCATATTCACCCCCGAGAAGCGCGGCCCGTCAGGTGCGGACGTGCTCGCCCTCGATCCGGGTCACGTCGCCGTCGTCGGGTCCGTGACTGCGCCCGATGTGCGCTTCCGCCCGCATCCGATCCACCATGTGGGGGTAGTGCAGCTCGAATGCCGGTCGCTCCGAACGGATCCGGGGCAGCTCGGTGAAGTTGTGCCGAGGCGGCGGGCAACTGGTGGCCCACTCCAGGGAGTTGCCGTAGCCCCACGGGTCGTCGACCGTCACCGGCTCTCCGTAGCGCCAGCTCTTGAACACGTTCCACACGAACGGCAGCATCGAGATGCCGAGGATGAACGCGCCGATCGTCGAGACGATGTTGAGCGGGGTGAAGCCGTCGGTTGGCAGGTAGTCGGCGTAGCGGCGGGGCATGCCCTCGTCGCCGACCCAGTGCTGAACCAGGAACGTGACGTGGAACCCGATGAACGTCAGCCAGAAGTGCAGCTTGCCGAGCCGCTCGTCGAGCAGGCGGCCCGTCATCTTCGGGAACCAGAAGTAGATGCCCGCATAGGTGGCGAACACGATGGTGCCGAACAGCACGTAGTGGAAGTGCGCCACCACGAAGTACGAGTCCGTGACGTGGAAGTCCAGCGGCGGGCTGGCCAGGAGCACGCCCGAAAGGCCGCCGAGCAGGAACGTCACCAGGAAGCCCACCGAGAACAGCATCGGCGACTCGAACGTCAGCTGCCCCTTCCACATCGTGCCGATCCAGTTGAAGAATTTGATACCCGTCGGCACCGCGATCAGGAACGTCATGAACGAGAAGAACGGCAGCAGCACGGCGCCGGTCGCGTACATGTGGTGCGCCCACACCGCGACCGACAGCGCCGCAATGGCCAACGTCGCGTAGATCAGCGTGGTGTAGCCGAATATCGGCTTACGGGAGAACACCGGGAAGATCTCGGTCACGATGCCGAAGAACGGCAGCGCGATGATGTAGACCTCGGGGTGGCCGAAGAACCAGAACAAGTGCTGCCACAGCAGCACACCGCCGTTGGCCGGGTCGTAGATGTGTGCGCCCAGGTGGCGGTCGGCGGCCAGGCCGAACAGGGCGGCGGTCAGCAGCGGGAAGGCCAGCAGCACCAGGATCGACGTCACCAGGATGTTCCAGGTGAAGATCGGCATCCGGAACATCGTCATGCCCGGAGCGCGCATGCACACGCAGGTGGTGATCATGTTGACGCCGCCGAGGATGGTGCCGAGACCACCGACGGCCAGGCCCATGATCCAGAGGTCACCACCCGCGCCGGGTGAGTGGATGGCGTCAGTCAGCGGCGAGTAGGCCGTCCAGCCGAAGTCGGCGGCACCACCCGGGGTGATGAAGCCGGCGATCGCAATCATCGCGCCGAACAAGAACAGCCAGAACGAGAAGGCGTTGAGCCGCGGGAACGCCACGTCGGGAGCGCCGATCTGCAGCGGCAGCACCAGATTGGCGAATCCGAACACGATCGGGGTGGCGTAGAACAGCAGCATCACTGTGCCGTGCATGGTGAACAGCTGGTTGTACTGCTCGTTGGACAGGAACTGCAGTCCGGGCAGGGCGAGTTCGGTGCGCATGAACAGCGCCATCAGCCCGCCGATGAAGAAGAAGATGAAGCACGCGACGCAGTACATGATGCCGATCATCTTGTGATCGGTCGTGGTCACCAGCTTGTAGACCAGGTTGCCCTTCGGACCGAGCCGGGCCGGGAACGGGCGGCGAGCCTCGAGTTCTCCGATTGGGGGCGCTTCGGCTACCAACTGGTCCTCCAAATATCCGGTCGGGGCGATCCCGCAGTCTTGTCGGCAATCCTAGCCTCCGGAATACCCGGAAGTCGGGGTGGTCCTACAAACGGTCGTAAATGAATCGCGACGCTGGGCGACCAGCCGCGAACAGCCCGGATGTTAACGTCGGCGACGTGCTGATCAGCGGACGGCGGGCCGGACTGGCGGCCTCGTCGGCGGCCGTGATCGCGGCACTGGTCATCACCGGGATCAGCGGCTGCGGATCTCTCGGTGGCGACGGCCCCGTTACGGAGGCAACGCAATCGGTCATCACCAGTACGACCCGGATCGCCGGCGCCGGCGTGCTGGGAAATCAACGTCGACCCGACGAATCGTGCGCGGCCGAACCGACGCCGGTCGACCCCGGGCCGCCGGAGCGCCCCGTGCGCCACGCCGCGGGTGAGACCGAAGTACGCGCCGACCCGCAACGGATCGTCGTGCTCGCCGGAGACCAACTCGACGCGCTGTGCGCGCTGGGCCTGCAGTCGCGCATCGTGGCCGCGGCACTTCCCGACGGATCAACCGACCAGCCCTCCTACCTGGGCAGCGTCATTCACGATGTTCCCGGGGCGGGCACCCGCAGCGCGCCCGACATCGCGGCCATCGAGGCGGCCGATCCCGACTTGATCCTGGGCTCCGAGTCCGCGACACCGGAGGCCTTCGACGCGCTGTCGGCGATTGCGCCGACGGTGTTCACCGGCCCGCCGGGCCCGGCGTGGCAGGACAATCTGCGCACGGTCGGCGCCGCGACGGGCCGCTTCGATTCGGCCAACGCACTGATCGACGGCTTCACCCGTGCCGCCGACAAGATCGGCACCGACAACGACGCCGTGCACTTTCAGGCCTCAGTCGTGCAGCTGACCGACACCACCCTCCGTGTCTACGGCGCGGACACGTTCCCGGGCAGCGTGCTCGCCGACGTCGGCGTGGAACGCCCTGCGGCGCAACGCTTCACCGACAAGCCCTACGTCGAGATCGGCACCACCGACCTCGCCGACGCCGACTTCTCCGCCGCCGACGGCGATATCGTCTACCTGTCGTTCGACTCGCCCGCCGCCAAGGACCGCGCCACCGAGGTGCTGGACAGCGACGCCT
The DNA here is from genome assembly GCF_025345615.1 of Mycobacterium deserti. Taxonomy (GTDB): domain Bacteria; phylum Actinomycetota; class Actinomycetes; order Mycobacteriales; family Mycobacteriaceae; genus Mycobacterium; species Mycobacterium deserti. The sequence goes on along the minus strand of NZ_JAODWD010000003.1, from coordinate 149,398 downwards.
GGCGCGCTCTATCCGCCATGCGCGACAACCGCGTCTTCGCCGTCAACAACGAGGTATGGCAGACCGGCGGGGGCATCGTGGCGGCCCGCGGCGTGCTGAACGACCTGCAGTGGATCAACGCCCCCATCAACTAACCTCGGCCGGGTGTTCCACGTGTTGAAGTCCACCTATCTGCAAGCGCCCGACGTGGTCAACCAAACCCGGCCCGCGCACCTGGAGTGGCTCAAGGGCGAGGTCGCTGCCGGGCGCATCCTGCTCGCCGGCCGCCAGGAGGATGAGTCCGGTGCGGTGCTCATCACCGGCGACATGAGCGCCGAGAGCGCCAAAGACATCGTCGATCGTGACCCGTACACCGCGGCCGGGGTCGCACGCTACGAGCGGGTGCCGTTCAACGGCGCGTTCCGCGCGCCCGGCCTTTAGGGCTTACGTCACACCCCGGCCGGGGAATGACTGGGCGCCGAAGGCTGGTTGTTTTCGGTGAGTCCGCAATGTCGCGGCACATTTCCGCAGCCACCATCGACATTGAAGGCCGCCCATGAGCACTGTTACCGCCTACGCCGCACATTCGGCGACCGCACCGCTGACCGAGACGACGATCACCCGCCGCGAGGTCGGACCGCACGATGTGGCCTTCGACATCCATTTCGCAGGCATCTGTCACTCCGACATTCACACCGTCAAGGGCGAGTGGGGCAAGGTCGAGTATCCGATGGTGCCCGGCCACGAGATCGCGGGCATCGTCACCGAAGTGGGCGCCGAGGTCACCAAGTACCAGGTCGGCGATCGTGTCGGCGTCGGATGTTTCGTCGACTCCTGTCGTGAGTGCGCGCAGTGCCTCGCGGGCGAAGAGCAGTACTGCGACAACCCCGGCATGGTGGGCACGTACAACGGTGTCGGCCGCGACGGTCAACGGACACAGGGTGGCTACAGCGGCGCGATCGTCGTCGACGAGAACTACGTGTTGCGCATCCCCGACACCCTTCCGCTCGACGCCGCCGCTCCCCTGCTGTGCGCCGGCATCACGCTGTATTCGCCTCTGCGCCACTGGAATGCCGGGCCAGGCACGCGCGTCGCCGTCATCGGGCTCGGCGGACTGGGCCATATGGGCGTCAAGCTCGCGCACGCGATGGGTGCGCACGTGACCGTGCTGAGCCAGTCGCTGAAGAAGATGGAGGACGGCCTGCGATTGGGCGCCGACGAGTACTACGCCACCTCCGACCCCGCGACGTTCGAGACGCTGGCCGGCAGGTTCGACCTGATCCTCAACACCGTGTCGGCCAATCTGAACCTCAACGACTACCTTGGGCTGCTCAAGCTCGATGGCACGCTGGTCGAACTCGGCATGCCGGAGAACCCGATGACGGTTCCGGCCGGTGCTCTGGTCTTCAGGCGGCGCCGCCTCGCCGGATCGCTGATCGGCGGCATCGCCGAGACCCAAGAGATGCTCGACTTCTGCGCCGAGCACGACGTGCGGCCCGAAATCGAGGTCATCACACCGGATTACATCAACGAGGCATACGACCGCGTGCTCGCCAGTGATGTGCGGTACCGCTTCGTGATCGACACGGAGTCACTGCGGTGACGACCGAGCGCACGAAGTCACTGAGGTGACGACCAAGCGCACGGAGTCACTGCGCGGCTAGAACAGGCCGACTTCTCCAACGGCCACGAACATGCCGTGACCGGATTTGTCATTGGAGATGCGCGTGCGGTTCTCCTGGACTTCAAACGTCCAGCCATTGGCCTTGTAGGTCTGCCCGACCCCAAGCACGATGTCTTGTCCGATGGGCTCGATCGACCGCCCCGCGATGCTGCGGACGTTGCCACCGTCCCAGTAGAACTCGCCCCCAGCCCGCACCACCGCGAGGTTGAGGTGCTCGCTGTATTTCTCCGCCGACCACGGCGCCTGTGCCCATGCCTGCCCATTGACCTGTTGGCAGACCACGACCGGGCCGCCGCCGCGGGCCACATCATTTGCGCTGACCTGGCATCTGACCTTGCCCGACTCGATGAGCACCGTCTGGTCCGCGTCGGCGCCCGCCTGCGGAGCCAAGGCCAACGCGACCAACATCATCAACGCCCACGAAGCGGCGATCGCCTGCCGAACCATGCCCGGATGCTCTCACGCCGAAGGCGCGCAGGGGTCAAAATGCCGGTCCCCGTCACCACTTGACGGCCTTACCGATCACCTATGACGAACGCCCGTGGTTCGCTTCGGCTAGCTGTCTGCTACTTGTCCGAATCGTCGTCGGACTCATCGTCGGAATCGTCATCCGACTTCTCGTCCTTCTTGTCCTTCTTCTCTTTCTTGTCCGAATCGTCGTCGGACTCATCGTCGGAATCGTCATCCGACTTCTCGTCCTTCTTGTCCTTCTTCTCTTTCTTGTCCGAATCGTCGTCGGACTCATCGTCGGAATCGTCATCCGACTTCTCGTCCTTCTTGTCCTTCTTCTCTTTCTTGTCCGAATCGTCGTCGGACTCATCGTCGGAATCGTCATCCGACTTCTCGTCCTTCTTGTCCTTCTTGCCTTTCTTGTCTTTCTTCTCCGAATCGTCGTCGGAATCCGATTCCTTGCCCGACTTTTTGTCCCGTTTATCCCAGGCGGCCTGCACCAGCTTGCGGGCTTCGTCGTCTGTGCACTCGGTGCCGGCATCTTTGAACTGCTGCTTGACGGCCTTTATCGCGTCGTCCTCGCTGACACCGATAGGCACGTCGATCTCTTCGGGCAATTCCGCGTCTTGCTCGTCCGCCCGCTCATTCAGGTCGTCGAGCAACTCGGGGTCTACTTCGTCTTCCGCCATACGTGCACCCTAGAGACTCGACTGATCGGTTCGTCGGCTCTTGGCGTCACAAGTTGGCTGCACCTGCTGCAGCGTTAGAAGTCCCAGTCCTCGTCTTCGGTGTTGACGGCCTTGCCAATCACGTACGAGGAGCCCGAGCCGGAGAAGAAGTCGTGGTTCTGCACAACTACCTGGCCGGAAGTCCGAGAGGGTGCTCTGGCTGCGACACAGGGTAACGAGATCTTATGAGCACACTTAGCGGTGTGTCGTCACCACCTCACGCGGTCGCGCGGCGGCTCATCAGGACGGTGTACTGTTTGCTGTTACTCACGCTCCTGAACCCTCTCGGTGCGTCACCCGCATTCGCTGAGCCGCGCACTAGGTTCGAGCCCGCGATAATCCGACTGCCCACCTAGAAGTTGGAGTGGATGTGTTGCCGGGAATGTGGGTCGGATGACTGTGGAGGAGTACGAGCTCCCCCGCAACTGCCGTGTTCTGGGATTTCGCAATTACCACCCCAGGACACCGAGGACGGACTGTCGACATGCTCATGTCGGAACTCGGGCAGCCCATGACTTTCCGGGCGACTCCCGCAGGCAGCGTCAAATTTGGACGAGGTTGCGTTTGGGCCTGGGTGTGCCAGTAAGGCGATCTTGATCAGGCGACCGGCGTCGCGACACCCGGCACCAGACCCAGCATGGCGACGATGACAGAACACGTTCTGGCCGAGCGACTTTACTGATCATGACATTTGACCTGCCATCTTCCGTTCATGCCTGACCAGTACGTCTCCCCGACGTTGTCGATGAGACGGACAGCTTCGGTTTCAGACATGTTGAACTGCTGCGCCAACCATGCGACAGCCTCGTTCACCTCGAACGGCATCTCCCCGTTGGACGAGTCGAGGTGGCGCTGGTTCTCCGCGCAGAACGCCTCTCCCGGTGTCTGCGCGTAAGCGGTCGGCACAAGGGCAAACAGGATAAAACTCGTGAGCGCGGCGGCAATACTCAGAACTCTCAGATACGTCATAGGTGTCCTACCTTCGACGGGCTTTGCTATGCGGCCTGCGGAACCGGCAGCCGGTGCGGGGCACCAAAGTTTCGCCAACCTAAGGGTCAGAAACTTTAGTTCTGTCGGTCTCTTCAGCGACTATCTCGCACTGAGCACAGCCGACGTCAGGCTTCTGAGCAAAGTGATGATGGTTGGGTGATCATGGGCTACACCGGTCCGACTTTGCCGGTGTGTTCAGGACACAGGTGGCCAACGGCATACCCAGCGAAGATGGCGGCGTAGTAATCGGGATATGGGGAATTTCCGGCCGCCTGGAGAACCGGTGCGAGTGGTTCGCCGCCACGGTCGAGGGCCGAGCAGACCTGGTAGCCCACGGGCACCGGCTCGATGCCGCTCAGAAACTCTGGCCAGCTCGCGTAGTCGCTGCCCAGCGAACCGAGAGCTTGAAGAAATTCGTATTCCTGCTCTGGGTTGGCAGACGCCGGAGGAACCATAGCCACCCCGCCGCCGACCACGAGGGCCATGAGGCCGCCGCTAATCATTCTTCTCATAAGTCCGTTCCTCTCTTGCGGAGCGCGCACTGCGTTTTTGATGACGATATGGCGCCGACGGTCGCAGAGGAATCCGGTGTTTCCCTATAACTCGTTTGCTGACCGCACCGGCGACAAGGCAGCTCGACCGTTGCCAGCGCTTATAGGCCCAGTATGCCAATTGCAGTGCTTATCGATAGTGATGTTGGACGGAGCATGCGAGACTGCCTATATTGCCGAGAAGGGCATCGGTTGGGGAGACGTGCGCCAAGGGGACCAGATCATGCCAAGACATCTGCTCAAAGTACTGTTGACCAGTTCCTTCGCAGCTGTCGCATTGGCGGCAGGCGGGGTCGCCGCCGCCGCACCGCCCGCGGTACCCCCCGGCCCCGGTGACCCTGGCTATTGCGGCGCTCATACCAGCCCCTGGAATTGCTGGTCTGACGTTAGCCTAGCGCGCCTAGGCGAGGTGGCGTTCATCAACAAGACGCTCAGCTACGACATCGCAGGCATCCCAACCGACAGGGATCGGCTGCTCCAAATTGCACGTGGGATTTGCCAGTCGCTAGCGGGAGGGACATCCCCAAATTTCGTCGTCCAATTCCTGGCCGAAGACCTCGGGATAAGCGAAGGCCAGGCCGGCAACGGACTCTTCATCAACGCGCAGGACATGGCCTGCTCCTAAGAGGTCACCCGACGCGGCCGCCGGTCCGAAGTGCAGCGGGCGCGCTCATCGGTGACCGAATCGCGAGTGGGTAGTGGCGTCTGAATGACCTTTGGAGTGCGAGTGTGGGCAGTATGTGGGCAAACCACCTCAGCTATCGACTTTTAAATAGTCGCTTCGGCAGTTACTGACGGCGACTCGTCGCAGTTGTATGTGACGGTTGAGTAGGGAAAATCAGAAGTCCCAGTCCTCGTCTTCGGTGTTGACGGCCTTGCCAATCACGTACGAGGAGCCCGAGCCGGAGAAGAAGTCGTGGTTCTCATCGGCGTTGGGCGACAACGCCGACAGGATCGCCGGGTTGACGTCGGTCTCGTCGCGCGGGAACAGCGCTTCGTAGCCGAGGTTCATCAACGCCTTGTTGGCGTTGTAGCGCAAGAACTTCTTGACGTCCTCGGTCAGCCCGACTCCGTCGTAGAGGTCCTGGGTGTACTCAACCTCGTTGTCGTACAACTCGAACAACAGCTCGTAGGTGTAGTCCTTGAGCTCCTGCTGCTTGACCGCGTCCTCCATCGCCAGGCCGCGCTGATACTTGTAGCCGATGTAATAGCCGTGCACGGCCTCGTCGCGGATGATCAGCCGGATCATGTCGGCCGTGTTGGTCAGCTTGGCCCGGCTGGACCAGTACATCGGCAGGTAGAAGCCGGAGTAGAACAAGAAACTCTCCAGCAGCGTGGAGGCCACCTTGCGCTTGAGCGGCTCGTCGCCCTTGTAGTACTGCATGACGATCTCGGCCTTGCGCTGCAGGTTCGGGTTCTCCTCCGACCAGCGGAACGCGTCGTCGATATCGGCCGTGGAGCACAGCGTGGAGAAGATGTTGCTGTAACTGCGGGCATGCACCGACTCCATGAACGCGATGTTGGTGTAGACCGCTTCCTCGTGCGGTGTCAGCGCGTCAGGGATCAGACTGACCGCCCCGACGGTGCCCTGGATCGTGTCGAGCAGCGTGAGGCCGGTGAAGACCCGCATCGTCAGCTGCTTCTCGTGGTCGTTCAGCGTGCCCCATGACGGGATGTCGTTGGACACCGGCACCTTCTCGGGCAGCCAGAAGTTGCCCGTCAGGCGGTCCCAGACCTCGGCGTCCTTCTCGTCCTGCAGGCGGTTCCAGTTAATGGCCGAAACACGGTCGATCAGCTTCACGCCATCACTCACTTCGAACCCCATTCACCTGGTCTTTTAAGTCTGAGCTACAGGACTGCTGCAGTGCCCTCAACACTACAACTGGGGTCCGACGAACCGGCGCTGTACGAGATGTTGTGTTTGGGCGTGTCGCGGCGTCAGGCCCGTCGGCGGGCAACCAGATCGCGTGAACCTCCAGACTCGGCCGCTTCCACAATCTGTGCGCACCGCTAGGCAGCAACGCGGCTGCGGCTCCGCAGGAACGTGTACTCCGAGGCCTTGAACCTGCGGGTCGCCAACCAGTACTGCCAGGTCATGCCGCTCCACAGCGTGCGGTTGACCCCGTGCTCGTCGAGGTACCAGCTTTGACAGCCGCCGGTGCTCCACACCGTGCCGGACAGGTCGCCCTGGAGTTCGGCGTTGTAGCGGTCCTGCGCCTCGCGGGTCGGCGCCAGCGCCTGCGCGCCGTGCCGGTCGACGGCGGCGATCGCCTGCGCCGCATAACGGATCTGCGACTCGATCATGAACACCACGGAGTTGTGCCCGAGCGCGGTGTTGGGGCCGAGCAGGAAGAAGAGATTCGGCATGTCGGCCACCGTGATCCCGCGCAGCGCGGCGATGCCTTCGCGGTTCCACCGGTCCACCAGGTCCTCGCCGTTCGGGCCCTTGATGTTGACGTAGGTGTAGGAGTCGGTGACATGGAAGCCCGTCGCGAAAACCACTACGTCGACCTCACGTTCCGTGCCGTCACCGGTGACGATGCCACGCGGCGTGAACCGTGCGATTGGGTCGGTGATGACCTCGGTCTTCGGATTGGCGATACCGACGTAGTAGGTGTCAGAGTTCAGGATCCGCTTGCAGCCGGCGCGGTAATCCGGGGTGAGCTTGCGACGAAGCTCCCGGTCCTTGATCGACCGGCGGATGTTCCACTTACCGAGCAGCTCACCGATTTTCAGCAGCCGCGGCTGCTTGGTCATCGCGAAGCCGACGGTCTCGTGAATCCAGTAGATACCGGCGCGCATCGCCGCCCGAGTGCCGGGGACGTTGGCGAACAGGCGCTGCGCGCGCTCCGGGATCGGATTGTTGGGCCGCGGCATCACCCAGGCCGGAGTGCGCTGGTAGAGCTGAAGTGCCGCAACATCTTCGACGATCTCAGGAACGATCTGGATAGCGCTGGCCCCGGTGCCGATCACCGCGACGCGCTTGCCGGTGATGTCGACACTGTGATCCCACTGCGCGGAATGAAAGGTGGCGCCGGTGAATTCGTCGAACCCGGCAATCTCGGGGATCAACGGGATGTGCAGCCCGCCCGCGCCGGAAATCACGAATTGCGCGACGAACTCGCGGCCGTCCTGAGTGAAGACGTGCCAGCGCATCTCGTCGTCGTCCCAGTGCGCGCGGTCGACGTGCGAACCGAACCGGATGTAGCGGCGTAGCCCGTACTTCTCGGTCACACCTTTGAGGTAGTCGAAGATCTCGGGCTGGAACGACCACATGTGCCGCCAGTCGGCTTTGGGCTCGAACGAGAACGAGTACATGTGCGAAGGGATGTCACACGCGCAGCCCGGATACGTGTTGTCGCGCCAGGTTCCACCGATCTCGTCGGCCTTCTCGAGGATCAAGAACTCGACGTTGCGCTTCTGCAGTTCGATGGCCATGCCCAGGCCGCTGAAGCCCGATCCGATGATCAGCGCGCGGGTGTGCACGACTTTGCCTGCCGTCGTCTCGGCCGTCTGCTCTGCCGCGGTCATGTTCGACTCTTTCCTACCTCCGCCGTGGGCCCAACCTGGGAACGCCGGTACCGGGTACTTACGCCAGTCTCCGGACGGTGGCGCCAGGTGTCAACGTGGGTTCAGGCGACGGGTTGCTGCCGGCGCACTGCGGTGTTGATCGGCTGGTCGGCCTGGATCTCGATGCCGAGCAGGTCGGCCGTGCCGTTGATGGCGCCCATCATGATCGTCGTCATGTGGGCGATGAACTGATCGGCCGGCATGCGGCGCGGACTGTCGTCATCGCCGCCCAGCCACCAGTCGGTCGCCGAGGCCGCAGTGCCGAAGATGGCGAAGGCCGCCAGCTCGAAGGCCGCCGGTTCCGGTGCCAGGTCCTTGAGTTCGGTGCTGATCATGTCCGCGATCGCCAGGGTGATCTCGCTGCCCTTGTTGACGGTCGTCATCGCGGCCGCAGACTGATCGGCGAAGCGGCCCTGCAGCAGGAAGCGCACGACGTTCGGGTGCTGTTCGACCAACTCGACGTAATGCTCGACGCCGCGGCCGACGATGTCGCGAGCGGAGTCGGTGTCCACGTCGATCGACGGAATGATGGCCGCCCACAACATGTCTCGCATACGTTCCCCGATTTCGGCGAACATGTCGGACTTGTCGGCGAAGTGCCGGTAGATCTTCGGCTTCGCTGTGCCGGCTTCTTCAGCGATCTCTCGCACGCTCACATTGGGGCCGAGGCGGTCTATTGCGCGGAACGCGGCATCGACGATTTCCGCGCGCACCTTCTTGCGGTGTTCGCGCCAGCGCTCGCTGCGGGCGTCCACCTTCACGCCCGGCTCGCCACTGGACCGTGGCCTGGACCCTCGTCGCACTCGATCACTCTACCGTCCGAGGGTCGCTGACCTGCTCAGACGTGCCGTGGCAGAAAAATCATGGTCACCGGTCCGTCATCTCGGCCGCCGAGAGGGGTGGTGTCAACGCGGGTACTATTTCTGCGACAGCCGATCGACGAGACGAGATTCATGACGCAGCGATACGACCTGGTCGTTGCCGGAGGCGGGCCCTCGGGCTCAGCCGCCGCGTGGCAGGCCGCGCAGACCGGCGCGAGGGTAGTGGTCCTGGACAAGGCCGAGTTCCCGCGGGCCAAGCCCTGCGGGGACGGGCTCACCGCCCGCGCCGTGAGCTATCTGCAGAAGATGGGGCTGGCCGACGAGGTCGCCACCTATCACCGGGTGAACCGGGTGACGGTATTCAGCCCGAGCGAGTGGGAGCTGTCATTCCCCAAGCGGCCCGGCATGCCCGACCACGGCCACACCGTGAGCCGTGAGCACCTCGACACCACCCTGCTCAAGCACGCCGAGTCCGCGGGCGCCGAGGTGCGCCAGGGCGCCGAGGTCACCGGACCGGAGTTCGACGCCAACGGCCGGGTGGTCGGTGTGACGCTCAAGGGTGGCGAAAAGGTCTACGGCGACGCGGTCATCGCGGCCGACGGCGCCTACTCGCCGATCAAGCGCGCGCTGAAGATCGACTCGGAATACAACGGATACTCAGCGATCGCGATCCGCTCCGAGATGCATGCCAACCGGCCCGACTCCGACAGCCTCGACATCTATTTGAAGCTGCAGTTCCAGAATGACCAGCTGCCCGGCTACGGCTGGGTGTTCCCCATGGGCGGGGGCGTCTTCAACATCGGGCTCGGATACGTCAACAGCTACAAGAACTGGCAGTCCATCAACGCGACCCAGTTCTTGGGCGAATTCCTGCGCACGTTGCCTGCGGACTGGGAGCTGCCGCCGATCGAGGAGCTCAAAAAGAACAAGAGCGTTCGGGCGTGGCGTCTGCCGATGGGCTTCACGGCGTGGCCCCCGTGGCGGCCCGGCGTGCTGTTCACCGGCGACTCACTGGGCGCGGGCAAGCCGGCGTCGGGCGCGGGCATCTCCAAAGCACTGGAGTCCGGGCTGGCCGCAGGCGAGTGTGCGATCGCGGCCCTGCAGAACGGCGGGCCCGACGACTTCACGAATTACGCGCTTCGCATGGAAGCCGCGTGGGGCCGGGAGTACAAGCGCGGCCGCTACTTCCACAAACTGCTGGGGCAGCCGAAGCTGGCCAATGCTGGCATCAAGCTGATCGACAACGCCGCCTTCCGCGATCGGATGCTCAAGGCGCTGTACAAGAAGGCGCAAGGGCCGCAGCACACGCCCAAGTAGGTGCGCGCCGAGTGGCCACTTACTCGGCGGCATCCTCATGTTCTGACGCGATAACTGGCCACTCGGCGTGCGTTGATTGCGATCGGTAGTAACCTTTGAATAAGGGTTAGACGGTTACTACCGATCGGAGGTCTAGCGATGTTGACCGTCCGCGATCTGACGCGCGACACATGGAGCGATTTCGAGCGTGTGCTCGGCACAAACGGCGGCGCCCGCGGGTGCTGGTGCATGCATTGGCGGCTGTCCATCGCCGAATGGATGGACGGCAAGGGCGAGGGAAACAAGAAGGCGATGAAGAAACTCGCCGGGAAGAAGCCGGCGCCCGGCGTCGTGATCTACCGGGACTCGACGCCGGTGGCCTGGTGCTCGCTCGGCCCGCGAGAGGCCTTCCCCAGGCTCGAACGTTCACCGCTGCTCAAAGGCATCGACAGCGAGCCTGTCTGCGCCATCGCCTGCATCTTCGTGCACCGGCAGTACCGCGGCGCCGGGCTTCTGCCATCGATTCTCGAGGCGGTCTGCGACTACGCTTCTGCGCGCCGCTACGAAGTGGCCGAAGGGTATCCGATCGAACCCCGCGCCGGCCGCCGCGCCGGGGCCGACACCGCGATGACGGGTATCGCGAGCGCGTTCGTGGAGGCCGGATTCGAAGAAGTCGCCCGCCCGCGGAAGGATCGCCCGATCATGCGTCGGGTCCTTCGCTGACGACCCGGCGGTGGCGGCTCGCCTTCTCGCGGTTGCCACACGTGCTCATGCTGCACCAGCGCCGGCGCCCGCTTCGCGACGAGTCGAGGAACAACCAGCCGCAGCGGTCGCATGACCGGATCCGCTCGGATGGCAGCGTGAAATAAGCGTGGACGGCATGCGCCGACAACACCGACGGGATTGCCTCTGCCGTATCGGGTTTGCCGTCGACACCGCGCGCGTCGAGACGCGCGAGGTGCCCCATACGCGCGCCCACCCCTGCCCGCTCGAGCAGCCAGCCGATGTTCTCGGCAGGGACCGCGTCGCCTCGCGACATCGCCTCGAACACCGCCCACGCGTGCTCGCGGACCTCTCGGACGTCGGTCACCAGTCTGCGCCCGGCAGCGTCCGTCATCCGCAGCGCCTTCTTGAGCAGCCCCGCCGACTCACACCAGGACAGCACATCTGCCGGCGCGGCAAGCAGCTCGTTGTCAGTCGCCGGATGGGCCCGATTGAAGACCGTGTTGGTCAGATCCAGAATCGGATGGCCTCCGACGAAGTGACCGTCCTGCCACGGCGTAACCATTCAACCTATCGTAAGCGGTTGTAAGTCGAATCCCCGGCAGTGTGGCGTGCCTACAGCATGCAGGAGACGCAGCCCTCGACTTCGGTTCCCTCCAAGGCCATTTGGCGCAGTCGGATGTAGTAGAGCGTCTTGATGCCCTTGCGCCACGCGTAGATCTGCGCCTTGTTGACGTCGCGCGTGGTGGCGGTGTCCTTGAAGAACAAGGTCAGGCTCAGTCCCTGGTCGACGTGCTGCGTCGCCGCGGCGTAGGTGTCGATGACCTTCTCGTAGCCGATCTCGTAGGCGTCCTGGAAGTACTCCAGGTTCTCGTTGGTCATGTACGGCGCCGGGTAGTAGACGCGGCCGATCTTGCCTTCCTTGCGGATCTCGACCTTGCTCGCGATCGGGTGGATCGAACTGGTCGAGTGGTTGATGTAGCTGATCGACCCTGTCGGCGGCACCGCCTGCAGGTTCTGGTTGTAGATGCCGTGCGTCTGCACCGACTCCTTGAGCCGCAACCAATCCTCCTGGTTCGGAATGCGAATGCCGGCATCGGCGAACAGTTCCTTGACGCGGTCGGTCTTGGGTTCCCACACCTGCTCGGTGTACTTGTCGAAGAACTCCCCCGACGCGTACTTCGACTTCTCGAAGCCCTTGAAGCGCGCGCCGCGCTCGATCGCGATGCGGTTGCTTGCGCGCAGCGCGTGATACAGCACGCAATAGAAGTAGATGTTCGTGAAGTCGATGCCCTCTTCGGAACCGTAGAAGATCCGCTCGCGAGCCAGGTATCCGTGCAGGTTCATCTGCCCCAGCCCGATCGCGTGAGAGTCGTTGTTGCCCTGCTCGATCGACGGCACCGACGTGATCGACGTCTGATCGGACACCGCCGTCAACCCTCGGATCGCCACCTCAACGGTCTGCGCGAAGTCCGGTGAATCCATCGCTTTGGCGATGTTCAGCGACCCGAGGTTGCAGGAGATGTCCTTGCCGACCTTCTTGTAGGACAGGTCGTCGTTGAACTCCGACGGCGTCGAGACCTGCAGGATCTCCGAGCACAGGTTCGAATGCGTGATCTTGCCCTCGATCGGGTTCGACCGGTTCACGGTGTCCTCGTACATGATGTACGGGTAGCCCGACTCGAACTGCAGCTCGGCCAGCGTCTGAAAGAACTCGCGCGCCTTGATCTTCGTCTTGCGGATGCGCGCATCGTCGACCATCTCGTAGTACTTCTCGGTGATCGAGATGTCGGCGAACGGCACCCCGTAGACCCGCTCTACGTCGTACGGCGAGAACAGGTACATGTCCTCGTTCTTCTTGGCCAGTTCGAAGGTGATATCCGGAATCACCACTCCGAGGCTCAACGTCTTGATGCGGATCTTCTCGTCGGCGTTCTCGCGCTTGGTGTCGAGGAACCGGTAGATGTCCGGATGGTGCGCCTGTAGATATACCGCACCTGCGCCCTGACGGGCCCCCAGCTGGTTGGCGTAGGAGAACGAATCCTCCAGCAGCTTCATGATCGGGATGACGCCCGAGCTCTGGTTCTCGATGTTCTTGATCGGGGCGCCGTGCTCGCGAATGTTGCTCAGCAGCAGCGCAACTCCGCCGCCGCGCTTGGACAGCTGCAGCGCCGAGTTGATCGACCGCCCGATGGACTCCATGTTGTCCTCGATGCGCAGCAGGAAGCAGCTCACCGGCTCACCGCGCTGCTTCTTGCCCGAGTTGAGGAACGTCGGGGTGGCCGGCTGGAATCGGCCGTCGATGATCTCGTCGACGAGCTTCTCGGCCAGCGTGGTGTCACCCGCGGCCAGGGTCAGCGCCACCATCACGACGCGGTCCTCGAACCGCTCCAGATAGCGCTTCCCGTCGAAGGTCTTCAGCGTGTAGGAGGTGTAGTACTTGAACGCCCCCAAGAATGTCGGGAACCGGAACTTCTTGGCGTATGCGCGATCGATCAACGTCTTGACGAAGTTGCGCGAGTACTGGTCGAGAACCTCACGCTCGTAGTAGTTCTCTTTGATCAGATAGTCGAGCTTCTCGTCATAGTTGTGGAAGAAGACCGTGTTCTGATTGACGTGCTCGCGGAAGTACTGGTGCGCCGCCTCGCGGTCCTTCTCGAACTGAATCTTGCCGTCGGCGTCGTACAGATTCAGCATCGCGTTGAGCGCGTGGTAGTCCGTCTCCCCGGGGAGCGCGCCTGGCGAAGTGACGGTTACAGGCTCTGTAGCTGTGACGGTTGGTGACACGTCTGGTCCTTCCAAAAGTCTTTCAGTCCCGCACGGACGGCTTCCACGTCGTCGGGCGTTCCCATGAGTTCGAAGCGATACAGGTACGGCACGCCGCACTTGCCGGCCACCACATTGCCCGCGTAGGCGAATTCAGCGCCGAAGTTGTTATTGCCTGCCGCGATGACGCCGCGGATCAGCGACCGGTTGTGTTCGTTGTTCAGAAATGCAATGACCTGTTTGGGGACATAACCACCGTCGTTGATGTCCGGAGTGGCGCGCCCACCGCCATAGGTGGGCAACACCAACACGTACGGCTCCTCGACCTCGATGCGGCCGTGCAGCGGAATCCGGACGGCAGGCAGGCTCAGCTTCTCGACGAACCGATGGGTGTTCTCCGACACGCTGGAGAAGTAGACGATGCTCATGCCTGCCGAATACCCGTCAGGCCGTCGCTGCGACCGCTCCCAGCGCCTTGATGCGGTCGGGACGGAAGCCGGACCAGTGATCGTTGCCGGCCACCACCACGGGGGCCTGCAGGTAACCCAGCGCCATGACGTAATCACGGGCCTCACTGTCCAGGCTGATGTCGACCGTCTCATAGGCGACGCCCTGCTTGTCCAGCGCCTTATACGTGGCGTTGCACTGGACGCACGCGGGCTTGGTGTACACGGTGATCATCGGCTGGGTCATCTGGTACGGCTCCTGTCGCGAACTGGGACTGGCAACTGCTCGGGTACTGCACGCCGCTGTAATTCAGCGACCCGCAGGCCCACAAAATTCCTGTCGTCCGGAGGTCCGTTCGGCGGGTCGGAAGTACCGACCACGCCGGGATTTGGAACTCCGGCCGACCCTTCGAGGTGTTCAGAACCATGGGGGTCTGTCGGTGTTCGAAACACTACACCTAGTGTCCGACAACACGAAGAGATACAAGATGTTCTGAATAACATTTTTGGAATTCCCAGGTCGTAAGCCCATCGCGCCCCCCAACCTCGGCGTGTCGCACGTCACAGCGCGGCCGTGTCGCGCGTCGCGTCCCATATCTACCAGCGGGCACCGACAGGCGAGCATCGCTCAGCTGTCACAGTGACGGAACAGCAAAGCCGCCGGCGAGCCTTATCGACTCGGCCGGCGGCTTCGCAGGATGACGTGTCAGCCGACCTCGGCGGCCAGCTTGCCGACGATGTCCTGCAGGTTCGCGGCCACCTCGGCATTCTCCCGCGGGTGCTTGCCGTCGAAGGCCGTGGTCTGCACCGACAACTTGAGGTCCTCGACCACACGCGGCCCGGCGATGCCGAACGACTTGCGCGTCTCGTCGTGCGCCCACACGCCGCCGTACTGGCCCAGCGCCGCGCCGATCACTGCCGTCGGCTTGCCCTGCAGGGCGCTGTTCCCGTACGGCCGCGACAGCCAATCTATTGCGTTCTTCAGCACCCCCGGAATGCTGCCGTTGTACTCGGGGGTGACCACGAGCGCCGCGTCTGCAGCAGCGGCCGCCTCACGCAACGCCACCACGGGTTCGACGACCTGGTCGTTGTCGATGTCCTCGTTGTAGAAGGGCAGCTCGCCCAGCCGGTCGAACAGCTCCAGCGTGACGCCCTCTGGAGCCGACTCGACGGCGAGCTCGGCCAGCTGGCGGTTGATTGACCCCGCGCGCAGGCTGCCTACCAGCACCAGCACCTTGATGTCGGACATGTCAGGTTCCCTTTCGATCGATCGGTGGTGATCTTCACCTGGTTTAACCGGACTACGGTCCGATTTCATCCCGCTGAACTAAAGTGGTGATATGCCAGCCTCTCCGCCCCTGCTTCCCGTGACGGGACAGCCGGCTGCCGAACGAGGCGACGCCGCGCGCAATCGCACGCTCCTGCTCGACGCTGCACGCCAGCTGATCGCGGAGCGCGGCGCAGACTCCGTCACCACCGACGACATCGCCGCGGCCGCCGGCGTCGGCAAGGGCACCCTGTTCCGCAGGTTCGGCAGCCGGGCGGGCTTGATGGTGGTCCTGCTCGACGAGGACGAAAAGGCCCAGCAGGCGGCCTTCCTGTTCGGCCCGCCCCCGCTGGGACCGGGCGCGCCTGCACTCGATCGCCTGGTGGCTTACGGCCGGAACCGGCTGAGGTTCGTCCACCTTCACCACGAACTGTTGTCACACGCCAACCGCGACCCGCGTGTTCGGTTCAACGCCCCGGCCAGGGTCCACCACCGCCACGTCTACGTATTGCTGCGGGACGCGGACACGACGGGTGACCTCGATGCACAGGCCACCGCGCTGCTCGCACTCCTGGACGCCGACTACATCCACCACCAACTGACCGACGCCGGCCGCACGCTCGACGATCTCGGCGACGCCTGGGAAAGCGTCGCGCGCAAACTCTGCGGGCAATGACGCGGTGGGTCCTGCACGTCGACCTCGACCAGTTTCAGGCTGCGGTCGAAGTGCGTCGGCGTCCCGAATTGGCCGGGCTACCGATCATCGTCGGCGGCAACGGTGAGCCCAACGAGCCTCGCAAGGTCGTCACGTGCGCGTCGTACCCGGCGCGCGAGTTCGGCGTACGCGCGGGAATGCCGCTGCGCACCGCGGCGCGCAAGTGCCCGGATGCGACGTTTCTGCCACTGGACACCGCCGCGTATGACGAAGCATCCGCGCAGGTGATGGGCCTGCTGCGCGACCTCGGACATCCTGTCGAAGTGTGGGGATGGGACGAGGCCTATGTCGGCGCCGACCTTGACGACACCGACGATCCGATCACACTGGCCCAGCAGATCCGAGAGGTCATCGCCGGCGAAACTCAACTGTCGTGTTCGGTCGGCATCAGCGACAACAAGCAGCGGGCCAAGGTGGCCACCGGGTTCGGCAAGCCCACCCGCACGCGAGGAGCTGAAGAGGCGCCCGGCGTCTTTGTGCTCACCGACGCGAACTGGATGGCGGTGATGGGCGACAGGGAGGTCGATGCGCTCTGGGGCGTTGGCCCCAAGACCGCGAAAAAGCTTGCGACGATGGGCATCACCACCGTGGCCGATCTCGCCGCGACCGATGCCACACGGCTGACGTCGACGTTCGGCCCCACCACCGGTCTCTGGATCCTGCTACTGGCCAAGGGCGGCGGCGATACCAACGTCAGTGCGGAGCCGTGGGTGCCGCGTTCCCGAAGCCACGTCGTCACGTTCGCCGAGGACCTCACCGACCGGGCCGAAATCGATACAGCCGTCGTCGATTTGGCCCGCCAGACGTTGACTGAGATCGTGCAGCAAGGCCGCGTCGCGACCCGGGTGGCGGTCACAGTGCGCACCAAGACGTTCTACACCCGCACCAAAATCCGCAAGCTCCCGGCGGCATGCACCGACGCGGACACCATCACGGCAACCGCACTGGACCTGCTGCACCTCTTCGAACTCGACCGCCCGATCCGGTTGCTCGGTGTGCGACTGGAACTCGCGCCACCGGCGGACGGGTACTGAGAATGCTGCAGACCATCGCCATCCGCGGCTACCGCTCGCTGCGCGACGTCGTACTGCCGCTACGCCGGCTCACCGTCGTCACCGGCGCCAACGGCACCGGGAAGTCCTCGCTGTACCGGGCATTGCGGCTGCTCGCCGACTGCGGGCGCGGGGAGGTGATTGGCTCGCTGGCACGCGAGGGCGGACTGGAGTCGGTCCTATGGGCCGGGCCGGAACGGCTCGAGGGAGCCCGGCGCACCGGACGCGTCGAGGGCACCACGCGCACGGGGCCGGTGTCACTCGAAATGGGCTTCGCCTCCGACGATTTCGGCTATCTCGTCGACCTCGGACTTCCTCAGATGGCAGGTATTCAATCGCTGTTCGGTCGGGATCCCGAGATCAAGCGCGAGGCGGTCTTCGTCGGCCCGGTGATGCGGACCGCCACGACGCTGGTGCGGCGCACCCGCGACTACGCCGAGGCGAGTTCGGAGTCGGGGCGTGGCTTCGACAAACTGTCGCAGGCGCTGCCGCCCTACCGCAGCGTCCTCGCCGAGTTTGCCCACCCGGGGGCGCACCCCGAACTGGCAGCGGTCCGGGATCGGTTGCGTGACTGGCGGTTCTACGACGGGTTCCGGGTCGACGCCGGTGCGCCGTCGCGACAGCGCAAAGTGGGCACCCGAACCCGTGTGCTCGCCGACGACGGCAGCGACCTGGCGGCCGCGATCCAGACCATCATCGAGGCGGGCTTCGACGACCTCCAGCGCGCGGTGGGCGATGCCTTCGACGGGGCCGAAGTCTCCGTCGCGGTCCACGACGGGCTGTTCGATCTCGAACTGAGCCAGCCCGGCATGCTGCGGCCGCTGCGGGCAGCCGAATTATCGGACGGCACACTGCGATTCCTGCTGTGGGCCGCCGCGCTGCTGAGTCCGCAACCACCGTCGCTAATGGTGCTCAACGAACCCGAGACGTCCCTGCACCCGGACCTCCTGCGCCCACTCGCGTCGCTGATCCGAGCCGCCGCCGACACGACGCAGGTCGTGGTCGTTACCCATTCGAAGGCGATGCTCGAATACCTCGATGCCACGCTCCTCGATGACGACGGCGACGGCGATGCGGTGCAGATCGCGCTGTACAAGGATCTCGGTGAGACCCGAGTCGAGGGCCTCGGCATGCTCACCACGCCCCCGTGGGACTGGGGCAAGCGCTAATTCGACTTGGCCGGCCGCAGCGCGCGCGTGAAGAGGACGTTCACCTGACGCATCGCGACGCTGTACGGCCACCACATGGTGCGCTTGAACAGATACAGCGCCCTGATGTCGGGCGAGGTGTAGATCAGGTAGCGGTTGCGCCGCACGCCCCGCAGGATCCGGTCCGCGACGTGCTCCGGTGACACCGCGTGACCGCTGAACCGGTTCGTCCACCGCTGAACCTGCGGGTCCTCGCGGTCCACGCCGGCGATCTGAACCGACTGCACCAGAGGGGTTTTCACAGCACCCGGCACCACCACCGACACCCCGATGCGGTGCCGTGCCAGATCGAATCGCAGAACTTCGGACAGCCCGCGCAGCCCGTACTTGCTCGCGCTGTATGCCGCGTGCCACGGCAACGCCACCAGGCCGGCCGCCGACGACACATTGACCAGGTGACCACCGTTGCGCGCGGCGACCATGGGCGGGACGAACGACTCGATGACGTGGATCGGCCCCATCAGGTTGATGTCCACCATCGACTTCCAGTGCTGGTGGGTCAGCGTGGAGACGGTTCCCCATGCCGACACACCCGCGATGTTCATCACGATGTCCATCGCGGGATGGCGGTCGTGAATGTCGGCCGCAAAGGCGGCCACGGCGTCGTAGTCGGTGATATCAAAAGCCCGATGCTCGGGCACCTTGGCGCCCAGCGCCAACGCGTCGGCCACAGTCGTCTCGAGACCTTCGGCGTCGCGATCGGTCAGATACAGTTCGGCGCCCTCGGCGGCCAGTTTCAGCGCGGTCGCGCGGCCTATGCCGCTGGCGGCTCCGGTGAGAAGACAACGCTTACCAGCGAAACCGCTGCCCCCGGACACGCCAGCCATGCCGGTGACCTTACTGCCCTAGCCGCTGCGCCGGTCGGCGCGACCCCATATCGCCGAGACCCACAACCGCTCGAGCGCGTCGACGGCACGACCCGGATCGATTCCTCGGCCGACGAAAGCGCTGTCGTGCGTCAGGGTCATGGTTGTGGTCGCCGCCAACGTGCGCACCAACGCGGGTAAGTCGTCGGAGATCGGGCGCGCGTCGGCATCCTGCTCGAGCAGCGCGACCAGCTTGTCGATGATGCCGTCGTAGAAGTCGTCCATCATCTCGCGGATCTGCGCGTCGGTGTTTCGCGCTACGGCGCACGCCGACAACACCGGATCGTCGTTGGCGTAGACCGTCGCGGCGCTGCCCACCATGCGCTTGGCGAAAGCCTCCGGGGTCTCACCGGGTTCACGCGGCGCGAAGTGGTGGGTGAGGTCGTCGAGCAGGTGGCTGGCATCGGCGAGGATGACGGCCAGCACGGCGTACTTCGAATCGAAGTAGAAGTAGAAGCCTGACCGGGCAACGCCGGCACGCTCACTGATGGTGCTCACCGACAGGTCGGCGAAGGACCTCTCCTGAAGAAGATCGCGAACCGCGGCGACGATCGCGTCGCGTTGGCGGTCGCCCCGCGTACGGCGAATGCCCTCCGAAGGCGCAGATTCGGCACTCATGGCTTTAGACCTTCGCACCACGACTCGTCACGTCAAAACTTGACATGCGTCAAGTCTGCCATTCAGGATGGGGATAGGAGTGACAACGGCCACAGTCTTTCTGCTTCAGGAGTGCGTCTATGACCGCGACGATCAGCACCACCGACTACCTGCTCGACCGGGCGAAACGACGGTTCACGCCGTCGCTGAACAACTTCCCTGGTGTGAGCATTGTCGAGCGCAAACTGCTGAACACCGAATTCCCGCAGCGGCCGATGGCGACGCCGCCCGCGGGTAGCGACCTCAAGCCGGTCGTCGGCGACGCCGGCCTGCCGGTGCTGGGCCACATGATCGAGATGTTCCGGGGCGGGCCCGATTACCTGCTGCACGTCTATCGCAAGTTCGGTCCGCTGTACTACGCGGACTCCCCCGCCCTGCCCGCCGTCGCCGCGCTCGGCCCCGACGCCGCGCAGGCGGTGTACTCGAACCGCAACAAGGACTTCTCACAGCAGGGTTGGGTGCCGGTGATCGGACCGTTCTTCCACCGCGGGCTGATGCTTCTCGACTTCGAGGAGCACATGTTCCACCGACGGATCATGCAGGAGGCGTTCGTCCGGACCCGCCTCGTCGGCTATACCGAGCAGGTCGACAAGGTCGTGTCGAAGGTCATCGCCGAGGACTGGGTGCCCAACGACTCGCGCTTTCTGATGTATCCGGCGATGAAAGAGCTCACGCTCGACATCGCCTCGATGGTGTTCATGGGTCACGAGCCGGGCTCGGACAAGGAGCTCGTCACCAAGGTCAACAAGGCGTTCACCACCACCACGCGGGCTGGAAACGCGATCATCCGCACGCCCGTTCCACCCTTCACCTGGTGGCGCGGAATGCAGGCCCGCAAGCTGTTGGAGAACTACTTCGAGGAACGCGTGAGGGAGCGTCGCGGCAAAGACGGCTCCGATCTGCTCACCGTGCTGTGCCAGACCGAGGACGAGGACGGCAACAAGTTCTCCGACGAAGACATCGTCAACCACATGATCTTCCTGATGATGGCGGCGCACGACACCTCGACGTCGACCGCGACCACGATGATCTACAACCTGGCCAAACACCCCGAGTGGCAGGAGCGGTGCCGCGACGAGTCCGACCGCCTCGGTGACGGTCCCGTCGACATCGAGTCGCTAGAGAAGTTGGAGTCGCTCGACCTGGTGATGAACGAGTCGATCCGCCTCGTGACGCCGGTGCAGTGGGCCATGCGCCAGACGGTGCGCGATACCGAACTGCTCGGTTACTACCTGCCGAAGGGCACCAACGTCATCGCCTATCCGGGCATGAACCACCGGCTCGAGGAGTTCTACCCCGAACCGATGAAGTTCGATCCGCTTCGGTTCACCGAGCCGCGCAACGAACACAAGAAGCACCGCTATGCGTTCAGCCCGTTCGGCGGCGGCGCGCACAAGTGCATCGGCATGACATTCGGCCAGCTCGAGGTCAAGACGATCCTGCATCGGTTGCTGCGCAAGTACCGGCTCGAACTCCCCCACGCCGGCTACACGACCGAGTGGGACTACGGCGGCATGCCGGTGCCCAAGGACGGCATGCGCATCGTGCTGCGACCGCTGCACTGAGCTTTGTCGCCGCCGAAACGGAATTCCCTGCTATCAAGCGGCGGCTTTGGCCGCCCGGAATCCATTTCGGCGAATGTCAGGCGGCGGCGAGTAGACGATTCGCGCAGGCGATCACGGCGCGCAGCGCCGACTGCGTCGGGTCGCTGGAAAGACCCACCGCCCACTCCGACCGCAGACCATCCGAGCCGCGGACGAAGGTCGCCGTCTCCTCGCCCGCAGGAAGTTGATGGAAGGCGGTTGTCTCGACGGCGATCCCGCGCTCGTGGAGCATGGCCGTCAACGCCGCGATCGGTCCCGCCGCCGCGGCATTCGACGTGCTGATGCGGTCGCCAACGGCGATCGTGGCCTGGTAGTTGCGGGCCTGCGGCCCCAACCGACTCGCGGGGCGGTCGCCGTCGGTGCAGGTCCAGTTACCGAGCCGCAGCGGACCCGAACTGGGGGCGTACTCGGCAAGAAACGTTTCGAAAGACATCGCGTCGGCCTCCTTGCGCAGACCGCGAGGCATCGCTGCGTCGATGTGAGCCGCGAACGACAGCGGAGCTGCGCTGGTAGCGGATTCTGGTGCGAACGAGATGGTCATGTGCCGGTCTTCTGACGTCTTGGAGAATCGACCGACGAGATAGCACGACCCACAGCGAGGGGTCGGTCAGGATCAGACCCCGCTGCGGGTTGCTACTACGAGTCGTCTCGGCACGGGGTCGATGCTAATCGTGCGACGGCGGGACGCGCAAAGGGTTTACCCTTCCGGGCGACGCCTGCCGAGGCGCCGCGACCCTTCACGCAGTAACGTGCCCGTCGATGACGTGGTGGGACGCGGCCTTTCTCGCCGTTGCGGGGGTGGCGGGCGGACTCGCGGGCAGCATCGCCGGGCTCGCGTCGGTCGCCACGTATCCCGCCCTGTTGATGGTCGGCCTTCCGCCTGTGACAGCCAACGTGACCAACACCGTCGCCGTGGTGTTCAACGGAATCGGGTCAGTATGGGGGTCGCGCCCCGAACTAAAGGGCCAGGGCCGCTGGCTCAAACGCATCGTGCCGGTCGCGGCGCTTGGCGGTGCGGCGGGCGCCCTGTTGCTGTTGTCCACGCCCGCCGAGGGTTTCGAGAAGCTCGTGCCGATGTTGATCGGGTTCGCCTCGATCGCGATCCTGCTGCCGAGACGGCCCAACCGCGACGCGCGAGTCGCCAGCCACCGACGGCACACCGCCACCGTGCTGCTGGAGTCGGCGGCGATCTTCACGATCTCCATCTACGGCGGCTATTTCGGCGCGGCGGCGGGCGTCCTGCTGATCGCGCTGCTTCTGCGCGCGGGTGGCGCCACCCTGCCGCGGGCCAACGCCGGCAAGAACGTCCTGCTCGGCGTCTCGAACAGTGTTGCCGCCTTGATCTTCGTGTTCGTTGCCCCGGTGCAGTGGCTGGCCGTGATTCCGCTGGGCCTCGGATGCCTGATCGGGTCGCGACTGGGGCCCGTCGTCGTGCGGCACGCGCCCGCAGGCCCGCTGAAAGTCCTGATCGGCGCAGGCGGCTTGCTGCTGGCCATCAAGCTCGCACTCGACGCCTACGGTTAACCGAGAGCGAAAGGACTGTCGCCCTTGGCAACCCGCCTACCGAGGTCGATCAGGTTCTGCGCGTTGGCATGTAGGCGTTCGCCGGCGTCTCGACTGGCCTGACCGATCAGGAACCGCGACCAGGTGCCCTCGATGACGATACCCAACTTGAAGCACGCCATCGCGACGTACCAGTCGAGGCTCGACGTATTCCGGCCGCCGGCCGCGAGGTAAGCGTCGAGCAATTCACGGCGGGTTGCCAGCCCACCTAGCGCGGCCAGTTCCGCACCCGCGGTGATCGTGTTGGTCTCCAGCGGCCAGCAGATCAGCATCCAACCGAGGTCCAGCAGCGGGTCGCCGATGGTGCACATCTCCCAGTCGACGAACGCCGCAAGTTCGGGCTTATCCCGGCGAAGCAGAACATTGCTCAAATGCGGGTCGCCGTGCAGGATTCCGGGTTCGCTGTCCGGGGGCCTATTGGTCTGCAGCCACTCGGCGAGTTCGGTGACGGCGAGCGACTCCGGGTCGTATCTGTCGTGCCGGTAGCTCTCGAGCAGCCGCAGGAACTGCGGCACCTGGCGTTCGAGAAAGGAACCCGGCCGTTTGAGTTCGGCGAGCGGACTGCCCTCCCACGCGGCGTTGCCCAACTGCGCCAGGCTCGCCGCGTACGACAGGCCGACCTGGTGGCGCATGTTCGGATCGCGCACGTAGGCCTGCGACATCGAGTCACCGGGGTTGAAGCCGTCGACCTCCTCCATCAGGTAGAACACCACGCCCAGCACGCTGAGGTCGTCGCAGCCGGCGATGAACCCGGGGTGCGGCACCGAAGAGCCCGCGAGGGTGCGCAGGGCCGCGATCTCGCGCAGCATCGTCTTGTCGCTCGTCGCCCGCGGGTGAACGGGCGGCCGCCGCAACACCATCGGGCGTCCGTCGACCCGCAGCCGCACCACGATGTTCTGAGTGCCCCCGGTCAGCGGCTCGACGTCGGTGACGGTCGATCCCAGGCCCTCTCGCTGCAGCCAGCGCTGCACCGCGGCCTGATCGTCTGGGGACAGGGTCGGGAGCTGATGCACGGCGTCGGGCATGCAGCCATCGTGTCAGGCCTTGACTGCGGTCAGCAGCAGGTACTCCCAATCCATGCTCGACGACGCGCTCAGCACGCTGTCGCCCACTCGGGCGATCTCCGCGTCGAGCGCTGCTACGCGGTCCGGATCGCCCTCGATGTTGCGGTACACGGCGATCGTCGGCCCGTAGGTGGCCTTGAAGTAGTCCCGGAACTCTGCGCCGTCGGCGAAATGGTCAACCGTCAGCATCCTTCGCTCGGTGACGACGTCGGTGACGCGGTCGCCCAGCAGTGAGCGGACGTGATCCTCTTGACCCCACAGCGGCGGGGGCTGCGCGCCGGCAGGAGGTGGCGGAGCGTACGGCTTCATCGCCGCCCACAGCTTCCCGATGTGACCCTCCGGTGTCCAGCTGATCAGCCCGATCCTGCCGCCCGCCTTACAGACTCGCACCAGCTCGTCGGCAGCGAGCTGGTGAAAAGGCGCGAACATCACGCCGATAGACGACATCACCACATCGAATTCATTGTCCCCGAAGGGCAATTCATGGGCGTTGGCCTCGCGCCATTCGAGATCGACGCCGCGATCGGCGGCCAATCGAGCGCCGGCCGCCAACAGATCCGGGCACAGGTCGCTGGCGACGACGCTGGCTCCGGTCTCCGCGGCGGGGATCGCCGCGTTGCCGGTGCCGGCCGCCACGTCCAGCACTCGATCGCCCTTTGCGATGCCGGTGGCGTTTACCAGCACGGGGCCCAGCGGAGAAACCAGTTCCGCCGCAAGTCTCGGATAGTCACCCGTGGCCCACATGGCGCGGTGCTTGGTCGCCACCGCCTGGACGTCGACGGTTGGTGATGGGTTTGTCATTGTCGTCTCCTCGGTGAGCGTGATACCTGACATCGTGCGCTTGCTGGTGGCGGTTATCTAGTAGCGGAATTTTCACTGTCGTCAGTCGGAAGGGCCGCCGCCACTCAGGAAGCGAGGGCGAGGCGGCAGGTTTCGACGTGATGCGTCGATCCGTTGCGGAAGTCGGGCAGGCGGATTGTCGCGTAGAACTCGTCGGCTTGCGGCGTGATGCTGGTGCTACCGCGACCTTCGGTGGAGAATCCGGGGTCCTCGTCCAGCGCGGAATTTTCGCGCTGCACTGAACCACGCATTCCTAGGCCGGACGGCGAGGCCCAGTACCGCTCCGGATTGAAATTCGCCAGAAGCTGGTCGGATTCGGCGTCGTCGCCCCACAGGCGCAAAGATGCCTCCTCCTTGCCGGGACGGTCGATGTAGGACCTCGCGTCACTTTCTGACATGGCCGCATAAGCCTCGACGATGGCCAGCGAACTGCCGTTGCCGACGTCCTGCAGCGAGAATTCGCGCACCTGCAAAATGTTGCCGGCCCCGGCCGGCCCCGACCGGGCCCGCGCAGGATCCCGTGTAGGCGTTCGCGATTCCGGCTGGGGTCAGGGCTCCCGCGCCGAGTCCGATGGCGCCGGCTAAGACTGCCCCGGCCGCTAGCCGCGCGAGCCTCCGAGGCTTAGCGCCGTCGGGCGCTGGGTGGCGAGTCTGCCCCGCCGAGAGAGCGTCGATGTTGTTGTTGGTCATGATGTTTGGCTCCTTCGTGATCGTTTAGTGGTCGTGAGGTGCTGGGGGCAGGTTCTTCAGTCGTGGCCGTGCTGCTCCGTTACGGCGACGAGGTCACGACCCCTCCCGGTGCCTGCCCGATGTCTCCGGGCGGGCCCGGTAGCGGCGACGGTTGCATGACGTGAGTCGGCGCCCCAGTCAGCGGGTTGCGGCCCTGCGAATCGACTCCCGGCGCGTAACACCCGGCGCTTCCTGGCCCGGGCTTCCAGACACCACCGGAGTTGACGCAGCACAGCCGCCACCACTCCAATGTCTCCTCACTGGTTCCATTACGGGGCTCCTGGGACATGCAACGGTCGTAACCGCCGATGTCCCATACGGCGTCGGCGGCGGCGGCTGATCCGATCGCCAGGCCCAGTGCAAGCGCGGGGCCTGCGAGGTAGCGGGCCAAGCGGATGACCGTCGGTGTTCTGGTGGTCATGTCCATCTCCTTCGTGAGCTTTTGCTTGAGGGCAATGCTCGGCTGAGTGGACATCGGCGCTCTAGTCACGGATCTGTAGCGATACCGATCCTGAATCTGTACTAGTCAGCTTCATGATCATGGGGTGTACTGGCCATACTGTTTGCTGGCCTTGGGGAGGCGGGTGCAGATGTCTGGATACGGTCAGTTTTGTCCAGTGGCCAAGGCCATGGAATTGCTTGATGAGCGGTGGACCGTGCTGGTGGTCCGCGAGTTGCTGGCGGGAAGCACGCACTTCAACGACCTACGCCGCGGCGTCCCGAAGATGTCGCCGACGCTGCTGTCCAAACGGCTGCAAACCTTGACCCGCGCCGGGGTGGTCGAGCGATCCAAAGTCGACGGCCGCACCATCTACACGTTGACCGACTGCGGGCGGGAACTTGTCAGCGTGGTCGAAGCGCTCGGAACGTGGAGTGTTCGCTGGATGAGCGATCTCGTCGAGAAAGATCTCGACCCCAGCGTGTTGATGTGGGATATCCGCCGCACGATTCCGCTCGAGCAGTGGCCACGGGCGCGCACCGTCGTGGCGTTCCGGTTGTCGGGTGCGCCGCCGAAGGCGTCGTCGTGGTGGCTGATGGTCGCCGACGGTGACGCACAGGTTTGCGACTTCGATCCCGGATACGAAGTGGCTGCGACGGTTTCGACCAGCTTGCGAACGCTGAGCCAAATCTGGCGAGGAGACCAGTCCTGGCAGCGGGCAGTGTTGGACGGGTCGGTCGCCATCGACGCCTCTCGCGACGTACGTCACGCATTGCCCACCTGGATCGGTCAATCAAGCCTCGCGGCGGTGCCGCGGCCGGCGTGAACTTGCGACCTCGGCGCGCCAACGGTCGCTTGGCGATCGTTGGCGCGCCTGAATCGCGACTACTTGGGGGCGAAGCGCTGGCCGGCGTCTAGCCGCAGGCACTGACCGTTGAGCATCGGGTTCTCGACGATCGCAGCGACCAGCTTGGCGTACTCCTCCGGCTTGCCCAGCCGCTTCGGGAACGCCGCATCCTTGGTCAGCGCCGCAGCGAATTCGTCAGGAATACCTTCGGTCAGGCCGGTGGCGAACAGGCTCGGCGCGATCGCCAGCGCGCGGATGCCGAGGCTGCCCATATCGCGTGCCATCGTCAGGCACATTCCTGCGATCGCGGCCTTGGACGCGGTGTAGGCGACCTGCCCGATTTGGCCCTCGAACGCGGCGATGGACGCCGTGTTGATGATGACGCCACGCTCTTCCTGCTCGTCATCGACGAGGTCCTGCTTGCTCATCTGCCAACCGGCCAGCCTGCTGATGTTGAAGGTGGCAATGAGATTGAGATCGATGCACTTGCGGAACGACTCCAGGCTGTGTGGGCCGTCCTTCTTGACTGTGCGCTCGGCGACGCCGCCGCCCGCGGTCGTCACGATGATGTGCAGTCCGCCCAGGCCGTCGATCGCCTGCTGCAGCACCTTCTCGGTGCCGTCGAAGTCGGTGACGTCCACCTCGAGGAAGGAACCGCCGACCGCGTCGGCCACATCCTTGCCCTTCGACTGCGGGCGGTCCAGGATCGTCACGCTCGCGCCGCGCGTGGCCAACAGTTCGGCCGTCGCCTTCCCGAAGCCCGATGCGCCGCCGACGATGATGGCCTTCTTGCCGTCGATCTCCATTCAGCTGCCTTTCCAAAAAGTGGTCGAATCGTAAAGCAACTTAGCTGACGTCATCGTTCGGTAAGGCTTTCGGGTCGGTACGTGAGTACTTTGGCGGCATGATCGCGCGTGGCACGAGAGCGATGGGTGGCGTCGCGGCTGCGGCCGTCGCCGTCGGGGTCACGCAACTGCTCGCTGTCTTCGTCGGACCTCGCTCCGATGCCCGCACTGCGGCCGGATCGGCGGTTATCGATCTGACGCCCGGCCCGGTCAAAGAGTGGGCGATTCAGACCTTCGCGATGGCCGACAAGCTGGTGTTGTCGATTCTCGTGCTGGTGGTGATCGCCCTCGTCGCCGCAGCCACCGCGGCCTTCGAGACTCGGCGCTTTCCGATCGGCAGCATCGCGATTGTCGTCGCCGGAGTCGCGGGATGCGCCGCCGTGCTGTCCCGGTCCGGTGCGAACGTGCTCGACATCGTGCCGGTGGTGGTAGGGACCGTTTGCGGCGTCGCGGTGCTCCGCTTGCTCACATCGGGACGGTGGACCGACGCCACGCCGGTGTCAGACGACGGCCCCGACCGCGGTAGACGGCTGTCGTTGGTGACGCTGGGATTCCTCGCCGGCGGCGCGATCCTCGGAGTAGGCGGCGGTGTGCTGTCGCGGGCGCGGTCCTCGGTGTCGGGCGACCGGAGCGCGTTCGCGCTGCCGAGGGCCGACGTCGCCGCGCCACCGGTGCCTGCAACGGTGCAACCTCAAGGCGTTGCGCTGCCGTCGTTCGTGACGAGCAACGCCGACTTCTATCGCATCGACACCGCTTTGTCGGTGCCGCAACTGAGTCGCGAGCAGTGGCAACTGCGGATTCACGGCATGGTCGACCGCGAGATCACCTACCGCTTCGCAGATCTCGAGCGGTTCGACGTCGTCGAGAAGGTCGTGACGCTGGCCTGCGTATCCAATCCCGTCGGCGGTGACCTCATCGGTAACGCCACCTGGACCGGCTACCGGGTACGGGATCTGCTGGCCGAGGCGGGAATCCAGGCCGATGCCGACATGGTGCTGTCGAAGTCGATCGACGGATTCACCGCGGGCACGCCGGTCGACGCACTGTCCGATGACCGCGATTCCCTGCTCGCGGTCGGCATGAACGGCCAGCCGCTGCCCACCGAGCACGGCTATCCCGCCCGGCTCGTGGTGCCCGGGCTGTACGGCTACGTGTCGGCCACCAAGTGGGTCGTCGACCTCGAAGTGACTCGCTTTGATCGCGCCGAGGCGTACTGGACTCGGCTGGGCTGGTCGCCGCGTGGACCCATCAAGACCCAGTCCCGCGTCGACGTACCGCGCAGCGGTCAGGATGTGACGTCTGGCCAGGTGACGTTCGGCGGTGTGGCGTGGGCGCAGAACCGCGGCGTGCGCTCGGTCGAGGTGCGCATCGACAGCCCGGACTCGCAGGGCGACTGGCAGCGCGCCGACCTCGGCGCGAGCTACTCCAACGACACCTGGCGGCTGTGGAGCTTCCCGTGGCGGGCCGCAAGCACAGGGCCGCACACGATCACCGTTCGGGCCACCGACAACACCGGCGCGGTGCAGACCTCGGAGTTGGCCGACCCCGTCCCCGACGGCGCCACCGGCTGGCACAGCGTGTCATTCTCGGTGACCTGACGTGACGCCGACGCGTCGGAAAACGCGCACGTTCGCGCCTAGGTTGGCGTGCCGTGACTGCTGCACAGAACTGGCGAACGACACTGCGCGGCGCGCTGCTGACCGCGCGCAAGGACCGCGACACCACTCGAGTCGCGGCGTTGCGGTCGGCGCTGAGCGCCATCGACAACGCCGAAACGCCCGACGGCGTCGGCGTCGACGCACCGTCGAGCGAGGCCATCGCGGGCGGCGTCGTCGGTCTGGGCGCCGCCGAAGTGGCCCGTCGCGAACTCTCCGACGAGCAGATTCGAACCCTGCTGCGAACCGAGGTCGACGAGCGGCTCAGCGCCGCCGAACAGTTCACCGCAGCCGGGCACCCCGAACGCGCCGCCGCGCTGCGGGCAGAGGCGACCGTGCTCACCGACCTCCTCGGAGATGTCTGACCGGCATGCAAGGCTGAGGCGGTGCAGCTCATCGACGTTGCTACGGCATCGGCTGACGTCGGTGCGACGTCCGCGCGGCTGGCCAAGATCGCCAGAATCGCTGATCTGCTGCGCCGCGCGGGTGACAACCCGACGTTGGCGGCGGTTGTCGTGTCGTGGCTTTCCGGTGAGCTCCCGCAGCGCCAGATCGGTGTCGGCTGGGCGGCGTTGCGGTCGCTGCCCGGCCCCGCCGCCGAACCGTCGCTGACCGTCCTGGAGGTCGACGCCCGCTTCAGCGAGATCGGCGCCGTCGCGGGCAAGGGGTCGCAGGCGCGACGGGCCGAACTCGTCGCGGCGCTCTTCGCCGCGGCCACCGAATCCGAGCAGACCTTCTTGCGTCGGCTGCTCGGCGGTGAGCTGCGGCAGGGCGCGCTCGTCGGCGTGATGGCCGACGCGGTCGCCAAGGCCGCAGGGGTGCCCGCCACCGTCGTACGACGCGCGGCCATGCTCGGCGGCGCACTGCCCGCCGTCGCGGCCGCGGCGTTGACCGGCGGGCAGGCTGCGCTCGAAGAGTTCACCCTGACCGTCGGCCGGCCCGTCGGGCCCATGCTCGCTCAGACCGCAACCGGTGTCGCCGAGGCGCTCGAACGACTCAGTGGCACAGCAGCGTTCGAAGCCAAGCTCGATGGTGCGCGGGTACAGATTCACCGTGCGGGCGACACCGTATCGGTGTACACGCGCAGCCTCGACGACGTCACCGGACGGCTGCCCGAGGTGGTCGAGGCAACGTTGGCGTTACCCGTCACCGAACTGATCGCCGACGCCGAGGCCATCGCGCTGCGCCCCGACGGCAGACCGCACCGATTCCAGGTCACCGGATCGCGGTTCGGCCGCTCCGTCGACATCCCCGCGGCCAGGGCCTCGCATCCGCTGTCGGTGTTCGTGTTCGACCTTCTCCATCTTGACGGCACCGACCTGCTCGACCAGCCCACTGCCGAGCGGCTCGCGGCGCTCGACGCCATCGTGCCGAAGGTTCACCGCGTCGACCGGCTCATCACCGACGATGCCGAAGCGGCACAACGCTTCCTGGACGCCACGCTCGACGCCGGTCACGAGGGCGTGATGGCGAAGTCGCTGAGCGCGACGTACGAAGCCGGCCGCCGCGGCGCGGGCTGGCTGAAGGTCAAGCCCGTCCATACGTTGGACCTCGTGGTGCTCGGCGTCGAGTGGGGCTCGGGCCGGCGCACCGGCAAGCTGTCGAATATCCATCTCGGCGCCCGCGATCCGCAGACGGGCGGCTTCGTCATGCTCGGCAAGACGTTCAAGGGCATGACGGACGCGATGCTCGAATGGCAGACAGCGCGATTCATGGAGCTCGCCGACGAACCACCGGCGGCGACATCGGGCAGCGGCCCCACCGATGGCTACGCCATCAAGGTCCGGCCCGAGCAGGTCGTGGAGATCGCGATCGACGGCGTGCAAACTTCGTCGCGCTATCCGGGCGGGATGGCTCTGCGATTCGCCCGAGTCGTGCGCTACCGCGACGACAAGAGCCCGGCCGAAGCGGACACCATCGATACGGTCCGCGCAATCTACGAGCGCGGCGGCTAAAGCCGCCGTTTCGGCACGTGGCCCAAGTGGCCGATGGAAGGATCTGAGCATGGCCACTCCTACCGCCGCGTCCGACCGGATCGAGGAAGTCAACGGCGACGTCACGTACATACGCACCGACAAGGACTTGCCGCCGGTAGCGGTCATCGACCGCTCCCCGATCACCACCAGACACAAGATCGTCTTCGCGATCATCGCGCTGCTGGGGGCGACTGCCTGGGCCGTCATCGCGTTCTTCCGCGGTGAGACCGTCAACGCAGTGTGGTTCGTCATCGCCGCCATTTGCACATACGTGATCGGCTTCCGGTTCTACGCGCGGCTTATCGAGATGAACATCGTCAAACCGCGCGACGACAACGCCACGCCCGCGGAGATTTTCGAGAACGGCACGGACTACATGCCGACGGACCGGCGGGTGTTGTTCGGGCACCACTTCGCGGCGATCGCCGGCGCGGGCCCGCTCGTCGGCCCGGTGCTGGCCATGCAAATGGGCTTTTTGCCCGGCACCATCTGGATCATCATCGGCGCGGTGTTCGCCGGCTGCGTTCAGGACTTCTTGGTGCTGTCGATCTCGACGCGGCGGCGCGGCCGTTCGCTGGGCCAGATGGCGCGCGACGAACTCGGCGCGGTCGGCGGTGCCGCCGCGATCGTCGGCGTCCTCGCCATCATGGTCATCCTGCTGGCGGTGCTCGCGCTGGTGGTGGTGGGCGCCCTGGCCGAGAGCCCCTGGGGTGTGTTCTCGATCGCGATGACCATCCCGATCGCCATCTTCATGGGGCTTTACCTGCAGTTCCTGCGGCCGGGGCGCGTCTCCGAGGTTTCGCTCATCGGCGTCGTACTACTGCTGTTCGCGGTCGCCGCGGGCGGCTGGGTCGCCGAAACCGATTGGGGCACCAACTGGTTCACGCTGTCGAAGGTGACCCTGTCCTGGTGCATAATCATCTACGGGCTGGCCGCTTCCGTGCTGCCGGTCTGGTTGCTGCTGGCGCCGCGAGACTATTTGTCGACGTTCATGAAGGTCGGCACCATCGCGTTGCTCGCGCTCGGAATCCTGCTCGCCCGACCCATCATGGAGGCGCCCGCGATTTCGAACTTCGCCGCCAGCGGCACCGGACCCGTGTTCGCCGGTTCGCTGTTCCCGTTCCTGTTCATCACGATCGCGTGCGGCGCGCTGTCAGGGTTCCACGCACTGATCTCGTCGGGCACCACGCCGAAGCTGCTGGAGAAGGAAAGCCAGATGCGGCTGATCGGCTACGGCGGCATGCTCACCGAGTCGTTCGTCGCGATCATGGCGCTCATCACCGCCGCGATCCTCAACCAGCATCTGTACTTTGCGATGAACGCGCCGACCGGTTCGACGGGAGGCACGGCGCAGACCGCCGCGGACTACGTCAACGGCCTGGGGCTGTCGGGGCCACCGATCACCGCGGAGGAGATCAGCGGCGCGGCGGAGAGTGTGGGTGAAGACTCGATCGTCTCCCGTACCGGTGGCGCGCCGACGCTGGCGTTCGGAATGTCAGAGGTGCTCTCCGACGTCTTCGGCGGGGATGCCCTGAAGGCCTTCTGGTACCACTTCGCGATCATGTTCGAGGCGTTGTTCATCTTGACGACTGTCGACGCGGGCACGCGGGTCGCCCGCTTCATGTTGTCGGACGGGTTGAGCAATCTCGGCGGTCCACTGCGCAAGCTGAAGGACCCGAGTTGGCGTGTGGGCGCGTGGATCTGCAGCGTACTCGTCGTCGCAGCTTGGGGCTCCATCCTGATCATGGGCGTCACCGATCCGTTGGGCGGCATCAACACGCTGTTCCCGCTGTTCGGCATCGCCAATCAGTTGCTGGCCGCGATCGCGCTGACCGTCGTCACGGTCGTCGTGATCAAGAAGGGCTACCTGAAATGGGCCTGGGTACCGGGGATTCCGCTGATGTGGGACCTGGTCGTGACGCTGACCGCGTCGTGGCAGAAGATCTTCTCCGCCGACTCGAAGGTCGGCTACTGGACGCAGCACAGCCTCTGTGAGTCCGCGCAGGCAGCCGGCAAGCTCTGCCTGACGGCCAAGACGCCCGACGACGTCGACAAGATCGTGCGCAACACCTTCATCCAAGGCTCGCTGTCGATTCTGTTCGCGGTGCTGGTGGTCATCGTGTTCGCCGCCGGGGTTGTCATGGCGATCCGAGCACTGCGCGGCACCGCTCCCCCATCGACCGAGGACGAGGAACTGCCGTCGCGGATCTTCGCCCCGTCCGGACTCATCCCGACCAAGGTGGAACGGGAGGTGGAGAAGCAATGGGACGCTTTATCGTCAGGGCACGCCAAACCGCCGCACAGATCGGTTGGTACTGGGGCACATTGATGGGTGACAACCATTACCGGCGTTACGCCGAGCATCGACGGCTCACCCATCCCGATGAGCCGGTGATCTCTGAACGCGAATACTGGAGGATGCGCCACAGCACGACGGAGTCCGGCCCGAATCCGCGCTGCTGCTAACCCGTCAGCGAGTAGCGGATCGGTAGGTGCTTGAGCCCGCCGACGAAGATGGTGGCGATGTGTTCGGGGTCGCCGGTCAACTCGATCGACTCCAGCCGCGGCACGAGCTCTGAGAAGAAGCTGTTGACCTCCATCCGCGCCAGCGCCGCACCGAGACAGAAGTGCACGCCGTAGCCGAAGGCGTTGTGCTTGTTGGGGCTACGACCGACGTCGAAGCGGAACGGATCGCCGAAGACGTCTTCGTCACGATTCGACGACGCGTATGACAGCAGCACCGACTCGCCTTCGGCGATCGGGACGCCGCGAATCGTGGTGTCGGCACGTGCCGTACGCATGAACTCCTTCACCGGTGTCACCCACCGGATCATCTCCTCGGTGGCCAACGACATCAGATCCATGTTGGCGCGCAACCGCTCCCGCTGATCGGGGTTCTCGATCAGCGCATGCAGGCCGCCGGAGATCACTGCACTGGTCGTGTCGTGACCGGCGGTCGCAATGATCAGGTAGTACGACACGGTATCGATGTCGGACAGCGGCTCGCCGTCGATAGTGGCGTTCGCGATGGCGGAAGCCAGGTCTTCGGTAGGGGTGGCGCGCCGCGACGCCGTCATGTCGTTGAAGTAGGCGAACATCTCCAGAAGGACAGCCATCGACTCCTCCAGGGAAGCGCTGCGCTGCATTTCGGCATCGTCACTGCCGAACAGTTCCTGCGTGTACTTCAGCATCAGCGGGAAGTCCGATTCGGGCATGCCCAGCATCGACATGATGACGTAGAGGGGGTAGTTCACCGCAACCTCTTGAACGAAGTCGCATTCGGGTCCGGCCGCCACCATCTGGTCGACGTAGCGCCTTGCCAGCTCATCAATGCGAATCTTCAGTGCGCGCATGGCCTTCGGGCGGAACCAGTCGGCCCCGATCGCCCGCACTGCGCGATGCTCCGGATCGTCCATGTGGATCAGAGTCTTGACACCAATGGCGGCCTGCTGATCGTCGCCCTCCATCGTCGCCAGCACCGGCCGGGGCGAATTGGTGAACAATGTGTTGGCGCGTTCGATCTCCATGACGTCGGCGTGCTTGGTGATCGCCCAGAACGGCCGGTAGCCGGGTACGTCGACCCACGACACCGGTGCGTTGGCGCGCAGATGGGCCAACGCGGCGTGTAGCTTCGCCTCGTCGGCATAGGCCGAAGGATCGGCGAACACGTTTGCCGCCTGGTCGATGATTCGAGTGCTCATCTCCACTCCTCACGCAGTTGTTCAAGCACCTTGATGACGGCCTCCTCGGTGACCGACGGTGGAAAGCCCACCAGCACGCGGTCGATCACGCCGTCGCATCGGTCCCTGATCTTCTCGGCGATCTCGGAAAGTGGCGCGACGACGGCGAACTCGCCCAGAACATCGTCGTCGATCAGCGAGCCCATGGTGTCCCACTCCCCCAGTCGGCTGAGCCGGTGCAGTTCGGTGTGCAGTTCGCCCCAGCCGTGCAGTTCGAGAACTCTGCGATACGCGGGAGTCGAGCCGTAGAACGCTATCTGCTTGCGGGTACCGGCGGCAGCGGCGGACAGCGCGGATTCGTCGTCGCCGGTCACCACGAAAATCGGTGCTGACAAGGCTAATTCGCTGCGCGCCCGGCCGGATTTTGCCATGCCGCGGGCCAGCGCCGGAATGGTGACTTGCTCGAAGTACCGCTTGGTGGTGAATGCGTGCGCCAACATTCCGTCGGCGACCTCACCGCACAGTTCGGTCATCGCGTCGCCAACCGCGGCGATGAACACCTTGGGCATGCCGTACGGATGGGGTTCGGGGGTGAACATCGGCGTCATCAGCCGGTGGGTGTAGAAGTCGCCCTCGAAACTCAGCGTCGTGCCGTTCTGCCAGCAGCCCCAGATCTCGCGCACCGCGACCACGAATTCGCGCATCCGAGCCACTGGGCGCCCCCAGGGCATGCTGAACCGCTTCTCGACATGCGCCTGCACCTGCGATCCGAGCCCCAGGAGGAACCGGCCCTTCGAGTAATCCTGCAGATCCCACCCGACATTGGCGACCGTCATCGGGTTGCGCGCGAAGGCGACGGCGATGCTGGTCCCGATCTCGATCCGCGTCGTGTGCTCGGCGGCCAGGGCCAGCGGCAGGAACGGATCGTGGTTGACCTCAGCGGTCCAGCAGCAGTCATAACCCCGGCGCTCCAGCGAAATCGCGGCGCCGGCAACGTCGGCGAGACGGCTCGAAACGGCCCCGTCGACCTTGAGGCCGCCGCCGCTCACCATGGTCGTAGACGCTACAGTAAGCAATTCAGTATGGTCAACGACGCACGCCGGGTGCGACGATGCCGTCGGATGGCAGGAGGGTGCGCATGACCAAAGCCGAGGATTGGTCGGACACGCTCGACGAGCTGACCCGTCGACGCCGGCACACGCAGGCGATGGGCGGTCCTGAGCGACTCGCCAAGCACCACGGCAAAGGCAAGCTGGACGCCCGCGCCCGTCTCGAACACCTCCTCGACACAGGCAGCTTCCGGGAATTCGGCACGCTGGTCGGCGGTGACATCGCGGCCGACGGAATCGTCGCAGGTTCGGGTCAGATCGACGGCAAGCCCGTCATGGTCGGCGCCGAAGACTTCACCACCCTGGCCGGTAGCATCGGGCCCGGCGGCAACGCCAAACGGTACCGGCTGGCGGAGTTGGCGTTACGCGACAAAGTCCCGCTCGTCATGCTGCTCGAGGGTGCCGGATTCCGGCCCAGCGGTGAGCACTACGGCCGCACCCCGACCGACTTGCTCGCGCAGGCACGGTGTTCGGGCAAGATCCCGACGATCGCGGGTCTGCTGGGACCGTCGGCCGGCCATGGCGCGCTTGTCGCCCCGGTGTGCGACTGGACGATCATGAGCCGCCAGGGCGCGATCTTCACCGCAGGCCCGCCGGTGGTGAAAGAGTCCACAGGCGAGGACATCTCGAAGGAGGACCTCGGGGGGCCCGGTGTCGCGCTCGCCAGCGGCGTGATCCACAACGTCGCCGACGACGACGAGTCGGTGCTCGACGACATCCGTCGATACCTGTCGTACTTTCCCGCCAGCGCCTGGTCGTACCCGGCGTCGCGGCCCGCTGGCCAGGCAAGTGAGCCACGGTCGACGCCCGAATTGCTCGACATCGTCCCGCGCGGCAACCGGCGCGTCTACGACATCCGGCGGGTGCTCGATGTGGTCTTCGACGACACGGACTGGTTCGAGGTGCAACCGAAGTTCGGACCCGCGATCATCTGCGCGCTGGCACATCTGGGCGGGTATCCCGTAGCGGTCGTCGCCAACCAACCACAGGTGATCGCC
This sequence comes from Mycobacterium deserti, assembly GCF_025345615.1. Lineage (GTDB taxonomy): Bacteria > Actinomycetota > Actinomycetes > Mycobacteriales > Mycobacteriaceae > Mycobacterium > Mycobacterium deserti. Next base: position 112,280 of record NZ_JAODWD010000003.1, on the reverse strand, counting down.
GGATCGATCGACGCCGACGCCGCCGACAAGGCAGCGCATTTCATCACGGTGGCCGACTCGTTCCACCTGCCGATCGTGTTCCTCGCCGACAACCCCGGCATGCTGCCCGGAAGCCGCTCGGAGAAGAGTGGCGTGCTGCGCAGCGGCGCACGGATGTTCGCCGCCCAGACCGCCGCGACGACGATCAAGCTGCACGTGACGCTGCGCAAGGCCTACGGATTCGGCTCGATGGTCATGTCGCTGTTGGGATTCGACGATCAGAGCGCGACGTTCGCCTATCCGGGCGCGACCATGGGCGCGATGAGCGCCGCCGCGCTCAGCAAGGCGTCGCACGCCGCCGAGGATCTGGAGGCCAAGCTGCGCAAGGCCGAGGTCGAGGCATCGTTCCGGTCGGCCGGCCACCTCGGATTCGACGACCTCATCCATCCGCAAGAGACCCGCAATGCGCTGCTCTCGGCGCTACAGCGGGCCGTCTACAGTCGTCAGGCCGTCGCAGAACCCGTATCTCGCACCGTCATCACGCCCTAACCCCCCGCGATTTCGGCGCGCAAACATTCGCTCAGCGACCGTTTGCGCGCCGAAATCACTCGGTGGCGCGGTAGGCGGCGACGACCGGTTCCAGTTCGTCGGGCGTCGCGCCGTGCATGATCACCGCGTCCGCGCCGTACTCGAACTCCTTGCGCACCCGCTCGGCGCACTGCTGCGGTGACCCGGTGGCCGCCGGCGCCAGCCACTCGTGCGGTATCAGGGTGGCAATGTGTTCGATCTGCTCCGCTGTCGCCTTGTGGTCGATGCCGCCACCGATCGACTGCACCACTGCGTCGTCGCGGAACTGCTGCAGCACAGCGGGATCCCACCCGTTCGTACTGACCAACAGATCTCCGTAACCCTGCAGATACGTCGCCAGCCGGGCGACGGTCTTCTTGAGCCGTAGCTCTTCGGGCAAGTGGTCGCCGACCGTGGCGAAGCAGGACCAGACCCGCACGCTGGCCGGGTCGCGGCCGGCCTGTTCGGCGGCGTCCTTGACGGTCTTGACCGCTCGCCCGAGCGTCTCAGGGGTGAAGTACGTGTGCAGGATGACGTCGTCGAACGCGCGCCCGCCTAGCGCCAGTGTCTGCGGGCCGAACGCGACAATGGCCAGCCGGATGTGCTCCTTGAAGTCCGGGTCGAGGAACAAGACCTGGTACTTGCCGATCGGCCCGTCGTGGTTGAAGATCAATTCGCCCTGCCAGAGGCGCCGCATGACACCGGCGAAATCCTCCATCTGGGCGGTGGTCACCGGAGGGATCCCGAAGGCGCCGTAGATCGCGCCGATGCCGCGTCCGATGCCCAGTGTGAACCGCCCACCCGACAATCGGTGCATGGTGGTGGCCCAAGAGCCGGTGATCAGGGGATGGCGAGTGTTGTGATTGGTTGCCGCGGTAGCGATCTGCATCCGACTGGTCACCGCGCATGCGGCGCCGACGAGCGAGGACGCCTCCTTGACGTTCCACCGTTCGGAGATGAACGCGGTGCCGAAACCGAGTTCCTCGCCGCGGCGGGCCTCGTCCATCAGGGTCGCCGGCCCCTCACCACCGGCACCGGCCAACAGGTAATAGCCGAGCTCGTTGAGCACCCGCGTGGTCATCGCCAAACCCCTTGCTTGTAGCCGCAATTCCAGACCTCGGTGATCCTGCCATCTACGACGCGAAAGATCTCCATGCTGCCGATGGTGGTTTCGGTTCCATCCGTCAGCGTCATCGGTGACTGGTACACGATCGCGACGTGTTCGCCGTCGTCACCCGCGACCACCACTTGCAGGTCGAAGCGAATCGACTCGAACATGTTCCAGTGGTCGACGACTCGATTCACCGCCTGCTCGTGGGTGAGCACCGTGGCCTCCCCCACCTCGTGACGGATGACCGTCTCGCCCAGCAGCTCATCGGCCAGCGCGAAATCGCGCTCGTTCCACACGACCAGGTTGTACAGCTCGACCACCTCGCGCGCGGACCGCGTCATGAGAACACCTCCAGGGCGCCGGTGGCGTCGATCGCGGCGACCGCCCGGTCGGTGAGTGTCAGACACAGGCGTTTCGACCGCTCCGGCAGCGCATCCCATCCGTTGAGTGTGATGACAGGCAGCACCATGAGGTAGACGGCCGCGAACCGGTAGTGCCGCCACGCGTCGTCGAATCCGTAGTCGTCGACGCCGTGTCTGGCCACGTGGTCGAGGTATTCGCGGACCAGCGCCTCGTCGTGGCCTTCACGCGCGTCGACGGGCAGGCCCTGGGTGACGAGGTAGGCCACGTCGGCGGCGCCTGCACCGCGCGCGGCGAACTGGAAGTCCACCACCTTCATGCGGTCGCCCACGAAGAACAGGTTGTCTGCCCTGATGTCGCCGTGCAGCAACATGTCGCGTTCGGTCAGGACGGGCAGTGCTTCGACGGCGCGCTCGGCGAAGCGCTCGGCGAACGCCGAGATCGCATCGGGCACCGTCGCCGAGGTGTGCTCGCGGTAGATCTGCCATCCGGGCTCGAATGCCGGCAACAAGAGGTCACGGGCGATCGGTGTATCGATGCTCGGAAATGGTTCGAGTGCAACCGAACTGGCGCGATTCTCGGACCACGCGTGCAGTCCGGCCAGCTGCTCGATGCAGGTCCGCGCCCGGTTCATCGACAGTCCGGCCAGATGATCGGCGTTGTCCCACTGGGCCAGATCCTCGAGCAGCAGCACGAAGTCGACGCCGTTGTCGGCAATCCTGGCGGTGTACACCCGCGGGGTGTCCATCGGCGCATGCCCGGCGATGTCACGGTAGAAGGCCACCTCACGCCGGTAGCCGCCGAGCAGGTCCATGGCACCGCGGGCCTCGGACTGCGCTGGCAGCTTCGCGATCACCGTCGACGGCACATCGTCGCCGCTGAGGTGCAGCCGGTACAGCAGCGACGAGAAGCCGCTGTCCATCGCGATCTGCTCACAGTGGATCCGGGTCACTGTCGCGGTGTCGATGCCCGCCTCGCTGCGAAGCGCTTCGGTGAGCCAGTGCGGGTCGAGTTCGTCAACGCCGCCTGGCACCGCCGCCGTGCCGGCGCTCACCGTTGGCTCGCCTGTCGGCTCACGGCGCGCAGAAACCGTTCCGATTCCGCCTGCACACCGCGGGCGAACAGATGCCCCACATGACTGCCCCGGTGCCAGTACAACTGACCACCCCAACGGTCATGGAGCACCTGGGCGGGTTCGCGCATCGCCATCCGGTCGTGCCATGCGCCGACGATCAACCGTCGCTGCAGCGGCGGCGTCGGTACCACGGACTGGTAGTCGACGGCCGACATCACCTGTTCCACCGCCTCTGACCGCAACAGCGCGATGGTGTCGCGCACCGACGGGCCCCAGCGGTCCAGGTGCGCGGCGATCATGGCGTTGAGCCCGAAGATCGGGGTGTACACCGAAACGGCGTCGACATCTTCCAGATGCGAAACAAGCCCTGCGACAGGGCTGCCCATCGAAACCCCGGACACCGCCAGCGCCGTCGCCTGCGGGCGCAGCCACCGCACCAGCGCCCGAGCCTCGGAGACGACGCGCAGCATGCCCGCGGCGTTGTTCAAGGGGTCCATGTCCGGATATGTCGGCCACGCCGCGCGCCGGACCCCACTGCCCGGCTGCACCGGCAGCGCGATGTTGTATCCGAGTTCCTCCTGCAGGCGCCGCGCGCGGGAGAACAAGAGATCGATCGGTTGCCCTTGACCCGCTCCGTGTACCCACACCAGCCAGGGGCGCCGCTCGTCGCCGTGCCTGCACAGGTGCACCACGGCGGTCGCTGAACCGCCGAACCCCTCGGCGGCCAGCGTCTGCGGGAGGTGCGGATCGTGCTCGAAGGTCAGCTGCTCGTAGCGCAGGCGTTGGAATCGACGGTGCCGAACAGACTTGACCCGCAACGGATCCGGCTCGAGATTGGCACCCGCCACCCCGAGCCGCGACAGTTCCTCGGCCGCCGCGGCGCACGAGGCCGCCGAGCGCTCCAGCTTCGGTGGCGCCGACGTCAACGTGAAGCCGGTCAAGGCCAACTCGTCGAGCACGACCTCCCCGAGCTGGCGCGCTCCGCGGAGCGACAACGACCAGTCATCGGACTCCGAGACCGCCGCGTGCGCCCGCGGCACCACCCCGGCGAAGTCGCTACCGATGCGCCATGCACGTTCTGCCAGTCTCATGCGAGCTTGAACCCGCGGTAGCCGGTGGCCGCGACCTCGTCACAGCGTCGCCGGTACTCGGGAATGCCCGCCGTGTATCCCATGTACATCCGTTTCTTGCCGGGGACATTGCCACCGTTGTACCAGGACTTACACGTCGGATGGACCAGCACGGTGGGCTCGACGAGTGCGGTCGTGTGCTCGATCCACTCATCCTGTGCGTCGGGCAACGCCTCGATAGTGCGGTACCCGTGGTCACGCAGATACGTGACACAGTCGCTGATCCACTCCACGTGCTGCTCCAGTGCTGCCACGAAATTCGTTGCGGCCGACGGGCTTCCGGGTGCCTGCACGATGAACAGGTTGGGAAACCCCGCGACAGCGATCCCGAGGTAGGTGTACGGCCCCTGCGAGGCCCAGAAGTCTGCCAGTGATGCGTTGTCGCGGCCACGGATGTCGATGCGGGTCAACGCGCCGGTCATTGCGTCGAATCCGGTGGCGTAGACGATGACGTCGAGTTCGTGCTGTTTCTGCGACGTCTGAATTCCTGTCGGGGTGACCCCGACGATCGGATCCTTGCGCAGATCGACCAGCGTTACGTTGTCGCGGTTGAACGTCTCGTAATAGCCCTGGTCGATGATCGGACGCTTGCAACCGAAGGGATGGCTCGGCGTCAACGAGGCGGCCGTCTCGGGGTCTTTCACGATGCGGGCCACCGCCTCGCCGTACAGTTTGGCCGCCATCCGATTGGCCTCGATATCGAAGAAGACGTCGCCCCAACTCAGCGCGCCCATGACACCCTCTGCCTCGATCGCGCGCAACTGGTCTTCGCGCGACGCGGATTTCAACGGCGGCTTCGTGATCATCTCGAACATCACCGAGAATGCGCTCAGCCTCGCCGCCCCGACTGCGTGCGCACGTTGCGCCGCCCGGATTTCGGCGTAGTTGGCCTTCAGCTCGTCGAGCTCGCCCGCTTCGAAGGCGCGGACCTTCCACGGCAGCGTGTAAGCCGGTGATCGTTGGAACACCGTGAGGTGGCCTGCCTGTCGCGCCACCACCGGGATCAGCTGCACACCGGTCGATCCGGTGCCGATCACGCCGACGCACTTGTCCGCCAAATCGATGCCCTCTTTCGGCCAGCGACTGGTGAACAACGACGTGCCGGTGAAGGTGTCCATGCCGGCGATGTCCGGCTCGAGCGGCACCGACAGGATTCCGGACGCGGCGACCACGTACGAGGCGACCAGTGACTCCCCCGCCTCCGTTGTGACGACCCATTCGGCGGCGCCCTCGTCGAACGTCATCGACACGACGTTCGTGTCGAAGCGGATGTCGCGGCGAAGGTCAAGCCGGTCGGCGACGAAGTTGAGATACGCCTCGATCTCGGGCTGAGCGGGCATGGTCTCGGTCCACACCCAATCCTGCTGGATCTCGTCAGAGAAGCTGTAGGAGTATTCGATGCTCTCGATGTCACAGCGCGCACCCGGGTATCTGTTGAACAGCCAAGTACCGCCGACGTTCTCGGCCTTCTCCAACACCACTGTGCGCACGCCGAGCTCGCGGAGCCGGTGCAGTGCGTAGAGGCCGGAAAAGCCCGCCCCGACGACAATCGCATCGAAGCGCTCTGAGGCTGCTGTGGTCACGTCGTCACTCTTTCTCCGGCGCAGGAGCGGCTCACGTATAGGCTGCTACTGTAGCCATTACAGTATTGTCCGTTGTAACGCCAGGGCGGCAGATCGGCGAAAAAGCCGCCAAGACGTCACATTCGGCGAACGCGTCAGGGAGGCAGCCGAGTGAAGGTCCCGTTCACCTGGAAGGTCACCGGGTGGTTCATGATCGGCTGGTCGGCCGAATTCGCCGATGGCGAGGTCCGGCCGCTGCGGTACTTCGGCGAGGACCTGGTCGCCTATCGCGATGAGGCGGGTGAGCTGCATCTGCTCTCCGGCCATTGCCGCCATCTCGGCGCGCACATCGGCCATGGCGGCAAGGTCGTCGGCGACTGCGTCGAGTGCCCGTTTCACGGCTGGCGGTGGGGACCCGACGGGACCAATCGCTACATCCCCTATCAACCGGAGCGGCCCAACAAGGCGTTGCGACTGCGCGTGTACCCGGTGGTCGAACAGCACGGATGTGTGTTCGCCTGGCATCAGCCCGACGGCAGGGAGCCGCAGTGGGAGATGCCGGACCTGTTCGACAAGTTTCCGCAGTTCCCCACCGAGCCGGACGCCTACTACCGGCCGTACCCCGAGTTCTCGAGCCGCGCCGAACACGAGCCGGTGCATCCGCAGATCGTCGCCGAAAACGGTCCCGACAGCGCGCATTTCCACTACGTCCATGGCGCGACCGTCACCCCGGTGTGCCTGGACTGGGCGGCCGTCGACGAGGAATGGCGCTTCCTGACGGGTTGGCCCGACGCGCGCAGTGACGACCCGAATAAGATGGCGCTGCGGATTCACAGCCATTTCTCCGGCCTCGGCTTCGCGATCAGCGCATTCGAGGGATCCTCGAACCACCGGCTGATCTTCGCCTGCACGCCGGTCGAAGACGGCTACTCCGACATGTTCTACTCGATCTGGTGGCCCCGACTGCCCGGCGACACCTCCGACGTTCCGCCGCAAGAAGTGCGCGATCAGGTCGAGCGGCAGTACCTCGGCACCGTCTGGGAGGATCTCAACATCTGGCGCTATCAGGAGTACATCGAGAACCCGGCGCTGTCGAAGGTGGACGCGAAACCGTATATGGCCATGCGTAAGTGGGCGACGCAATTCTACGAGGTGCCCACATCGGTATGACTCCCGACCTCAGCGAGATCGCGGCACCCGGCCACACCGCGATCGTCACGCAGGAGTGTCAGGGCGCCGTCGTCGGCCCGAACGCAGGACTGGCCGTGCTGGCCGAAGAGGCACGGCGGGAAGCCGTCCCGAACATCGGGCGGCTGCTTCCCTTCGCCCGCAGCGCCGGTGTGACCGTTGTGCACTGCCTGGTGCAGAAGCGACCCGACGGCCTCGGCGCCAACCACAACGCCAAGATCTTCGCGATCGGTGGCAACGTCGTGATCGCCCCAGGGACGCCCGGCGCCGAGCTGCTGCCGGAGCTCGGACCCGAACCCTCCGACGTGGTCTTGCGACGGTGGCACGGGATCGGGCCGATGGGCGGCACCGACCTCGACGCCGTGCTGCGCAACCTCGGGGTGTCGACGATCGTGGCCGTTGGCGTATCGGTCAACGTCGCGATAACCAACCTCGTGATGGACGCCGTCAACGCCGCTTACCGCGTCGTCGTCCCCCGCGACGCGGTGGCGGGCATTCCCGCCGACTACGCGGACGCGATCATCGACAACACGCTGTCGCTGCTGGCGACGATCACCACCACCGACGAGCTGATCAGGATTTGGAACCGACCGTGACCGACACCGACGACGACATCCGCGAGTTCGCCCGGGTCCAGCCGACATCGGCGCCGCCGGAGATGGGCCGCTTCATGTCGGCGATGCGACGGCTGCAGGACATCGCCGTGTCGACCGACCCCGGCGTGACGCTGTGGAACGACGCCGCCGCGGCGATCGAGGACGTGTGCACACGTCTCGAGGAGCACCGGGCGAGCGCGGGTGTGGCACCGGCCGGCCGCGTCCTCGAGCTACCCGGCAACGGACATCCGCTCATGCCGCCGTGGCAGGTGGCCGAGACCCGCGCCGACGAGGTCACCATGCGTGGGCACTTCAGCCGTTTTCACGTCGGAGGCAACGGCGCGGTGCACGGCGGAGTGCTTCCGCTGTTCTACGACTGGCACTTCGGGATGGTCGTGTCGGCTGCCGGCCGTCCCGACAGTCGTACGGCCTACCTGCATGTCGACTACCGCAGGATCACGCCCACCGACGAGCCGTTGTCGTCTCGGGCGTGGATCGACTCGGTCGAGGGCCGCAAGCTGTTCGTGAGGGCGACGATGACCGACATGGACGGCAACGTACTATCCGAGGCCAACGGTCTGATGATCAAGTTGCTCCCGCACCAGCCTTGAGAGGCACGATGTCTGGAACCACACAGTTCACCGTCCCAGCCGCCGCCGACATCGTCGCCGGGGTGATCGGCGATCGTGACTTCATCATTCAGGGTGAGCGACGCTTCACTTATGCGCAGATCATCGAGCGCGCCGACCGACTCGCGGCGTTCCTGCACAGCCGCGGGCTGGGCTGTCACATCGAGCGCACTGAACTTGCCGGCCACGAGGTGGGGCAGGACCTGCTCGGCATCTACGCGCACAACGGTCCCGAGTACGTCGAGGCGATGCTGGGCGCGTGGCGTGCCCGGGTCGCGCCGTTCAACGTCAACTACCGATATGTCAAGGCCGAATTGCAGTATCTGCTGGCTGATTCCGGCGCCACCGCACTCGTTTACCACGCGGCGTTCGCGCCCCGCGTCGCCGAGGTTCTGGCAGATCTGCCGAACCTGACGGTCCTCATCCAGATCGCCGACGACTCCGGTAACGACCTCTTGCCCGGCGCCGTGGACTACGAGTCGATCGTCGGTTCCGGCACCGCGGTGCTGCCGCCGATCGAACCATCGCCCGACGACCTGTATGTGCTCTACACCGGCGGCACGACGGGAATGCCGAAGGGGGTGCTGTGGCGCCAGCACGACATCTTCATGACATCGTTCGGTGGCCGCAGCCTGTACACCGGTGAACTCGCCAACTCCTACGAAGACATCGCCAAGCGGGTGGCCGAGGCCCCGGAATCGCGGTTGATGATCCTTCCGCCACTGATGCACGGCGCCGCGCAGTGGGCGGTGATGACCGCGATGACAACCGGTCAGTCGGTGGTGTTCTCCGCTGTCACCAGCCGGTTCGACGCCGACGACGTGGTGCAGACCATCGAACGCGAGAAGGTGATGGCGGTGACGGTCGTCGGTGACGCGATGGCGCGGCCGCTTGCCGATGCCATCGAACGCACCGACGCCGATCTCTCATCCCTTGCAGTGGTCGCGAACGGCGGCGCGCTGCTGACACCCACGGCCAAACAGCGCCTCATCGATGTCAAGCCGGGCTTGATCGTCGTCGACGGAGTCGGCTCGTCGGAGACCGGCGCGCAGATGACGCACATGTCGGCGTCGGGCGCGGTGGCCACTGGGAAGTTCAACGCGGGCCCGGACACCTATGTCGCAGCCGAGGACCTGAGCACACTACTCGAGCCCGGCCACGAGGGTATGGGCTGGCTGGCCCAACGGGGTTATGTGCCACTGGGTTACAAGGGTGATGCGACGAAGACCGCGGCGACGTTCCCGGTGATCGACGGCGTGCGGTACTCGGTGCCCGGCGACCGGGCGCGCCACCTCGCCGACGGGTCCGTCGAACTCCTCGGCCGCGACTCGGTCACGATCAACTCCGGTGGGGAGAAGATCTTCGCCGAGGAGGTCGAGATGGCGGTCGCATCGCATCCCGCGGTCGCCGACGTGGTGGTGTCCGGCAGACCCAGCGAACGATGGGGTCAAGAGGTGGTCGCAGTGGTCGCTCTGGCCGACGGCGCCAGCGCCGACGCCCAGGAGATCATCGACCACGCCGCCAACTCCATTGCCCGTTACAAACTTCCGAAGGCGGTCGTGTTCCGCCCGGTGATCGAACGCAGCCCGGCGGGCAAGGCCGACTACCGGTGGGCCAGGGAACAGGCCATCAGCGGCGCTTGAGCCTGCGGCGTGTGCGGCGGGCCGCCATCCGCAGCCCCAGCTCTGTCACCGCGCGCGTGGACGCGGTGAAGGGCGGTGCCGCGCGGCCGGTGATGGTAAACGGCAGATCGGTGCCGACGATCGTGCGGTGGTGGCTGAACGCGTCGAATCCGGCCTTGCCGTGGTAGGCGCCCATGCCGCTGCGGCCGACTCCGCCGAACGGAGCGGCCGATGGAATCATCTGCGCGGCAAAATCGTTGCGCGCCACACCGCCGCTGCGGGTGCGCCGGACGAAGTGCCGGAAGTCCTTGTCGTCTGGACCGTACCAGTACGCCACCAGCGGAGCCGGCCGCTCGTTGATGTAGTCGATGGCCTCAGTCAGCTCCTTGTACGGCCGCACGACCAGAACGGGACCGAAGATCTCCTCCGCGGCAATGGTCATTCGCTCGTCGACGTCGCGCACGATGGTCGGCGCGATCTTGCGCGAACCGCGGTCGGCCCACGCCTCCCCGTCCGGGACGACGGAGTCGACGCGGGCACCGCGGGCACGCGCATCGTCGACGAGTCCGACGACCCTGTCGAAGTTGGCCTCGTTCACTGACGAGCAGTAGTCGTCGTTGGCGACGATCGACGGGAACATGGCGTGCCAGACGCCTTTCGCGGTGTCGACGAACGCGTCGACGCGGCCGTCGGGCACGAATACGTAGTCGGGGCACACGCAGACCTGCCCGCCGTTGATCATGCGCGCCTGGGCGATTCTGGCCGCCGCCCGCCGCAGGTCTGCGTCGGGGGCCACCACGACCGGGTTCTTGCCACCGAGTTCCAGCGTCACGGGGACCAAGTTCTCCGCGGCCGCGCGCTGCACGCGCGCCCCGATCGACGGCGACCCCGTGAAGAAGAGGTGATCGAACGGCAGCGCCGAGAACGCCGCGGCCACCTCCGGCCCGCCGGTCACGACGTCCAGTTCGGTGGCGTCGAAGTACTCGGATGCGGTCGCCTGCAGCAGTTCAGCTGTGCGCGGCGTGATCTCGGACATCTTGATCATCACCCGGTTGCCCGCGGCGAACGCCGCCGAGGCAGGCAGGACCACCAGGTTCAGCGGGAAGTTCCACGGGCCGATGATGCCGACCACTCCGAGCGGGAACGGTTGTACTTCTGCGCGCAGACCGAATATGCGGGCCGCTCGCATCGGCGTGGTTGCCCGCATCCACTGCGGCACATGCGCTCTGGTGTGCTCGATGACCGAAATCATTCCCAGGATCTCAGTGAACCGTGAGCCCGCCCTGGGTCGCGTGCCGTAGTCGGCGGCCATGGCGTCGACGAACGCGTCGGCATTGTCCAGAACGAGAGCGAGAAGTCGATCGATTCGATGGCGGCGATCGGCGACACTCGGCGGCCCGTCTTCAAGGAAGGCCTGCCGTTGCCGCTCGAGGATCTCGCGCATCGCCTCACCATTCGCAAGTGGCCACCGCAACCGGTCAGCTGGTGTACTCTACTGTAAAGTTTACAGTACACATCGCAGGATGCTGAGGACACCGGTGGAAAGTCCCGTTCAGGACGTCACGACCGATGAGGCGGCCGACCTCCTTCGCGACCCCTATCCCCTGTTCGCACGGCGGCGCGAGGCGACCGGCGGGGTGTTTCGCGGCAGCGTCATGGACTGGTCCAAGACGCCGGACTCCATGCGGCCCGAACACCTCTACGCCGCAGTGTCATTCGACGCTGTCAACAGGGTGTTCCGGGATGGCAAGGTGTTCAACTCACAAATCTACGACAGCACGATCGGATTGTTCATCGGCCCGACCATTCTCGCCATGGAAGGCAAAAAGCACTGGGAGCACCGCAATCTGGTGTCCGCCGCCTTCAAGTCGAGGTCGCTGCTGCGGTGGGAGCCCGAGGTCGTCCGGCCGGTCGTCAACGGTCTGATCGACGAGATCATCACGGCCGGTGAAGCCGATCTGGTTCGTGACTTCACTCTCGAGTTCCCGACCCGTGTCATCTCGAAATTGTTGGGGTTGCCCGACGATGATCTGCCGTGGTTCCGCAAGCGCGCGGTGGAATTGATCAGTTACCACGTGAAGTACAAGCGGGCCTTCGAAGCGTCGACGGCGCTCAAAGACTACTTCCTGCAACAGATCGAGCAGCGCAGGTCCGCACCGACCGAGGACATCATCGGTGACCTGGTCGCGGCGGAGATCGACGGCGAGAGGCTCAGCGACGAAGCGATCTTCTCTTTTCTGCGACTGCTGCTGCCCGCGGGTCTGGAGACGACCTATCGGTCGTCGGGGAACCTGCTGTATCTCTTGCTCACCCACCCCGACCAATTCGCGGCGGTCCAAGCCGATCGTGACCTGATCGCGCCCGCGATCGAAGAGGGCCTGCGCTACGAGACGCCGCTGACCACCGTGCAGCGGTTCGCGAGCGAGGAGACCGAACTTGAAGGCGTGACCCTGCCGGCGGGCTCGGTCATCGACGTGTGCATCGGGTCGGCCAACCGCGACGAGAAGCGTTGGGACCGTTCCGAGGCGTTCGACATCTTCCGCAAGCGCATGCCGCACATATCCTTCGCCGCAGGCGAACACACCTGCATGGGCCTGCATCTCGCCCGGATGGAAACCCGCGTCGCGGTGGAATGCCTGTTGGATCGGCTCGTCAACCTCGAGCTCGTCACCGACGATGACCCGCACATCTGGGGTCAACCGTTCCGGTCACCGACGGCCATCCCGGTGACATTCGACGCGGTGACGTGAGGCGCCCGGTCTACTTTTGCCGAGGCGCCCGATAGGCGATCGACTTGGTCTCCAGATACTGCTCGAATCCCTCGACGCCGCACTGTCGGCCGACGCCGCTGCTCTTGTAACCGCCGAACGGTGCGTCCGCGCCGTAGTACATTCCGCCGTTGACGCCGAAGGATCCGGTACGCACGCGGCGCGCGATGCTCATCCCGCGCTCCGTCGACCGCGACACGACCGCGCCCGCCAGCCCGTAGGCGCTGTCGTTGGCGATCCGCACCGCCTCATCGTCGTCGTCGAACGGCATCACGATCAGCACCGGCCCGAAGACCTCCTGTGCAGCGATCGCGGCGCTGTTGCTCACCCCGACGATCACGGTGGGGGCGATGTAGTGCCCGGCGGCCAGATGTTCGGGCAGTCCCTCGACCGGCCCGCCACCGGTGGTGATCTCGGCGCCGTCGCGGCGTGCCTGCTCGATCGCGTCGAGCACCCGCGACTTCTGCGCCGCGCTGATCACCGGCCCGACCAAGGTGTCGGCGTTCACCGGATCACCAACGGGCACGGCCTGATACGCCGCGGTGATGTTCGCGACGGCCTCGTCGAACAGCGAGCGATGAACGAGCATGCGGGTGGTGGCCGCGCACGCTTGCCCGGCATGCACACACACTCCAACGGCCGACCCGACGACCGCGGCCGGGTTCGCGTCGTCGAGCACGATCGACACCGACTTGCCGCCCAATTCGAGGAGCATCCGTTTCATGGTGTCCGCGCCTTGACGCATCAGATGCTTGCCGACCGCGGTGGAGCCGGTGAAGGAGATCATGTCGACACGCGGGTCGACGCCGAGCATGTTCGCGACGTCGTTGGACGGCGTGGCGACGACATTGACCACTCCAGGCGGGATGTCGGTGTGCTCGGCGATCAACCTGCCCAGTCGCGTCGCGTTCCACGGCGTGTTCGGGTCGGGTTTGAGCACGACGGTGTTGCCCGTCGCCAGCGCGGGACCCAGCTTGTTGAGGATGACCTCGATCGGGAAGTTCGACGGCGTGATGGCGGCGACCACCCCGACGGGTTCTTTGACGACGGTGCGCACATTGCGATCACCGAACAGACCACCACCTTCGAGTGTTCGCCGCCAATCGAAGTCGAGCATGAGCCGGGCGGGATAACGCAGCGCATCGGCGAGCGGCCAATCGAGTTGCGCGGACTGCGTGGTCATCGCCGGGCAACCCACCTCGGCGATCAACTCCTCGCGCAGCTCGTCCTGCTCGGCTTCGATCGCCTCCTGCAGCTCATCGAGACACCGCGCACGCAGCAGGCGGTTGGTCGTCCAATCGGACTCCTCGAATGCGCGGCGGGCCGCAGCAATGGCGCGGTCCATGTCGTCGAGTCCGGCGGCGGCGGTGCTGCCCAGGCGCACACCGGTCGCAGGACTGACGTTGTCGAACGTCGCCCCGGAGGCCGCAGGCACCAGCTCACCGTCGATCAGCATGCGTGACTCGGCGCGCTCGGCTGCTCGCCTCCCGACATCGAGACTGGTCTCGGCCCGTTCTTCGACGTCGCTCACCTGCACCTCGTACAATCGGGTTCTGCGGGACGATCAACTGTAACTATTACAGTAGACAAGTACAACAAACGGCCGCGGACACGGAGAGGACTCACTTGATCAAGGTGATGGAGGGCGTGCGCGTCCTCGAAGTCGCACAGTTCACGTTCGTACCTGCAGCCGGAGCGATCCTGGCCGACTGGGGCGCTGACGTGATCAAGGTGGAGCACCCGGTGCGCGGCGACACCCAACGCGGCTTCATCAACATGGGCGGCTTTCAACTCGACCCGAATCGGCATCCGCTCATCGAGCATCCCAATCGCGGCAAGCGTAGCGTCGGCATCGACGTGTCGAAAGCCGACGGCCAGGAGGTGCTCTACGAGATCGCCAGGACCGCCGACGTCTTTTTGACGAATTACATGCCTGCACAACGGCAGAAGAACAAGTTCGACGTCGAGCACATTCGCGCCGTCAATCCGAACATCATCTATGCGCGCGGGAGTGCCTACGGCGACAAGGGACCGGAGCGCGACGTCGGCGGGTTCGACGGCACCGCGTTCTGGACGCGCAGCGGCGTCGGCCACGCCCTTACACCCGAGGAAATCGGTGGCGCGCTGTCGCAGGGCATTCCGGCGTTCGGCGACTCCATCGGCGGGATGAACATCGCGGGCGGGATTTCGGCGGCGCTGTTTCACCGCGAGCGCACCGGCGAGGCCGTCGAACTCGACGTGTCATTGCTGAGCACCGCATGGTGGGCCGCGGGTGCCAGCGTCACCCAAGGCATGGAGACCGGTGAGACCATGCGCTCGCTGATGCCCGACAACGTCGGTCCGACGGTCAACCCGTTCCTCGGCAACTACCTGACCTCCGACGGGGGCACCATCAACCTGTGCATCGTCAGCCCGACCGGCTACATCCGCGACGCGTTCGAACACCTGGGACTGCCGGATCTCGCCGACGACCCGCGGTTCTCCGACGTGATGCCGCTGATCGAGAACGCCCAAGCGGCAGTCGAATTCATCCGTGACGCCATTCACAGCAAGCCCTTCGACTACTGGCGAGAGCACCTCAAGACCATGAAGGGCCAATGGGCGCCGTTCCAGAGCCTGGTCGAGTTGGGCTCCGACGATCAGGCGATCGCCAACGACATGATCGTCGAGGTGGACGCCACCGACGGCGGTAAGCCGTTCCGGGTCGTTCGCGGACCAGTGCAGTTCAATCACGAACCGCTGGAGACGACGCGCGCCCCGCAGGCGTCGGAGCACACCGAGATCGTGCTGATGGAACTCGGTATGGACTGGGACCGCATCGAAGCGTTCAAGAATTCCGGCGCCATCGCCTAGTCCTGTTGCACCGCGAGCGCAAAGGTCAACGGCGCTCAGGTTTTGTCCACGCGGACCGGCACGCCTGTCAGCCAGGCCATTCCGGACAGTGACTCGACGTCTCCGACTGCGCTCGACGTCAGTTGGTTGACGTTCGCGCCGCCGGCGCGGTTGGCCAGCCGCCATTCTCCGGTGCCCTTGTGGCCCCACCCGTGCGGTATGGCGATCACCCCGGCGACGAGGTCCTTCGTCGCCGTGACCGGCACCATGATCTGGCCGTACGGTGAGCTGATCTGCACCACGTCGCCGTCGGCGATCTGTCGCTCGGCGGCGTCGTCGACGTGCATGAGCGCGTGGTGCCCACGCTCGCCGCGCATCAGCAGCGGCGAGTTGTGCATCCAGGAGTTCTCCGAGCGCGGCTCACGCATGCCGATCATCCGCAGCGGGAACTCCTCAGGATGCTCGCGCCGACCGAGCATCTCGACCTCGGCGGCGATGTCGGCGTGAACAAGCCGGATGCGCCGGTTCAGGTATCCGACCGCCGAACGCACCACGCCGGTGCGGATGTGAGGGGCCAGCACGACGCCGTGTGGGTGCCGTTCGGCCAGCCGCCGCAACGTGAGTCCGTCGCGGCGGATACCGAACCGGTTGCCGCCCTCCGACATTCGGATGAGCGCATCCATCATCAATTGCGGCGCGAGGCGGATTCCCACGACACTCAACGCCCTGCCCACCGCCGTGAACGCCGCGAATGCCGGTACCGCAGGGGCCAGGCGCCGGGCGAGGTCCTCGACGATGTCCCATTCCCCCCGCGCCTCACCTGCGGGCGCGACGACAGCCGCGGTGGCCTGACGAAACGGCGTGGCCTGGAACGCCTGGAAGGTGTACGGGAAGTCATCGCGCTCGTACATCGTCGTGACCGGAAGGATGTAATCGCACCGCGCGGTGGTCTCGGTGATGTAGAAGTCGAGGCCCACCGACAACTCGAGGGTGTCGATCGCGGCCTCGAGTTCGTCCCCGTTGGGTACCGACAGCACCGGATTGCCCGCCGACACGAACATCGCCCTGATCTGACGATCGCCCGGGGTGGTGATCTCCTTGGCCATGAACGCGGCGGGCTCAGAACCGATCGCGCTGCGAACTCCGCCGATTCGCGACCGGTTCCGCCGATAGGACCGGCGCATCACGACGCCCATCATCGTGTTCTGCCACTTCTGGCCGACGGTGTGCATCGAGCTGAAGACTGAGCCGCCAGGCTTGTCGAGGTTGCCCGCAACCAGGTTGACGGCGTCGATCAGATATGTGGTGAGCGTGCCGTTTCGGCCGACGCAGGTGCCCAGCCTGCCGTACACGGCCGCGCGCGGCGTGCGAACTAGGTCATGCGCAAGGGTCCGCACGCTGTGTGGATCGATGCCGGTCTTGGCGGCGGTCATCTCCGGTGTGAACGGTTCACACAGCTGCCGCAGCCAATCGATTCCGTCGGCGAGCTTGTCCACCTGAGCCGCGTCGACCAAGCCGTCGCCGAACATCACCTGCAACAACGACAAAAGCAAATAGGAATCCGCGTCGGGGACGATGCCCAACCATTCGAATGCCGTGGCGGTTTCAGTCCGGCGAGGATCGACGACCACCACCCGACCGCCGCGCTTCACGATGTCGTGCATCCGATCCTTGATGCGCGGGGCCGTCAGGAAACTGCCGTGCGACACAATCGGATTGGCGCCCATCATCACTAGGAGGTCGGTGCGGGTCAGGTCCGGTATCGGAACCGACGTCGGCACCCCGTACAACAGTTGGCTCGCGATCAACCTGCTGTTGGTGTCCTGCGAGGACGCGGTGAAGTAATGGCCGTGACGGCCCAGCCCTTTGATGAACATCAGCGCCGCGAACGTGTGCGCGTAACTGAATGCGCCGGGGTTGCCCATGTACCAGCCGATGGCGCCGGAGCCGTGGCGCTTCAGAATCGCGGTGAGCCGCCCCGCGATGTCGGCCAACGCCGCATCCCAACTCACGGGTTCGAATCCGTTCGGCCCGCGGCGCATCGGCGTGGTGACTCGGTCCGGGTCGTTGTGCACTTCGGTGAACGCGATGCCCTTCTGGCACGCGAAGCCCGACGACAGCGGATGGTCCTTATCGGGTCGCAGCGCGACGAGGTTGCCGTCTTCGACGGTCGCGATCATGCCGCACAGCGGCTCGCATATCCGGCAGAACGTCGGCTTGTGCTCGATCAGCGGTGCCACGCCGCCCACGATACTGAAAGGATTACAGTTGCGTGCTCGAAACGGCCGGGCCCCGTTGACACCGCATCACCCAGCTGGTTAGTTAGCGATGCAAGCCGATGAGCTGGGCTTTCTGACAAGGGCGGAGTCGCTGGTGACGGTTCGGATCACTGCCGATGACTGACAGCGACCGAGAGATCCAGAACCTCATCTGCACCTACGCCGAGCGCCTGGACGCCGGCGACCTCGACGGTGTCGCCGCTCTGTTCACCCACGGACGCATCTGCGGTGTCGAGAACGGCCCACCGGAGACGATATTCGAAGGCACCGCGCGGGTGCGGCAGATGTACGAGATGGCCACTCGCCTCTACGAGGACGGCACCCCGAAGACCAAGCACAACACCAGCAATGTGCAACTCGTTGTCGACGAGGAGGGCGGTACCGCGCGGGGTCGCTCCTACTACTGCGTCACTCAGGCAACACCGGACCTGCCGTTGCAGGTGATCGTGACCGGTCACTATCACGACACCTTCCAGCGCCTCGATGGCGTGTGGTGGTTCGACAGCCGCACGATGTTCGTCGACCAGATGGGCGACGTGAGCCACCACCTGAAGTTCTGAAGCGCCATGACTCCCGCCTTCGACATGGCCCGACTCATGTCGGCCGCCGCCGAGAAGGAAGGGCTGACCGACTGGGGGCCTGTCCCCTTCGAGGAGCCACTCGCGGTCCTGCTGGACAGCTACGCCGCCGCCGAGCTGAACGACATCGGCACCTACATCCTTCGCTCGGGCATCCTGCACAGCCTGCGCATGCGGCTCCGGGCGCAAGAATGGTTCCGGCGCCATCCAGAGATCGCCGAGGAACGAATCGCGGCGCCGATTGTCGTCGTCGGCATGATGCGCAGCGGAACCACTCTTCTGCAGCGCCTGCTGGCGGCCGATCCGCGGTTTTACTGTGCCTACGGGTGGGAAGTCGTCGAGGTCGCGCCGCACCTCGATCATGAATTCTGCGGGGAAGATTCGCGGATCGCCATCGCCGAGGCCCGCGAGCAGAAGTCTCGTGAGCTGGCGCCGGACCTGTTCGCTATCCATCCGATGTATGCGCGCGAACCCGAGGAAGAGATCGTCTTTCTGTCCGACGCCTTCTTGTCGCACGTGCCCGAAGCCGGGGCGCACCTACCGAAGTACCGGTCGTGGATCGACGAACAAGATTTCACTCCGGCCTACCAGTACCTGCATCGCATGCTGAAGTTCCTGCAATGGCAGAAGAGCCGGCGAAGGCGGACCCCGCACGTGAGCCGGTGGGTGCTGAAGTCGCCCGCGCACCTGGGTTATCTCGACTTGCTGCGGGCGCAATTTCCCGACCTGCACATCGTCCACATGCATCGTGATCCGCGCGACACCATCGCTTCCGGCGCGAGCCTGAATGCCACTCTGCACGCCATGCACGCCGACACCGTCGATGTGCGCCGGGTCGGTGGCGAGTGGCTGCAGCGGATGGGATGGACCAACGACCGGGCGATGGCGATTAGAGACTCTTGGACCGACGAGGCCCAGCGAGTGACCGACATCGATTTCGCCGCCGCGGTCGCCGATCCGATCGGTCAGGTCGCCAGGGTGTACGACGCGATCGGTGTGGACCTGACAGACGACGCGGAGGCCTCGATGCGGCGGTGGCTCGTCGAGCGACCCCGCGAATTGCAGCGTCCCGCTTACGCTCTGGAGACCTACGGCCTGAGCGGCGCTCAGATCGACGACCGCTTCGCCGCCTACAACGCCCGGTTCCGGGTCGCACCGAACGAAGGACGAACAGGTGACTGAGCACACCGAACACCCCGTGGCCACCGCGGTGCAGCACGAACACGAACTCGCCGCGCTGGAACTGACCGAACACCCGACGGTGAAAGCGACCTACCGAACCGTCGCCGAGAACTGGCTGTCGCGGGCGAAGCCGTCCGACGCGATGCTGGAGCGCTTCGACGCCGCGTTCGCCGAGGTGATGTTCTCGGCCGCTGTGTGGTCATCGAATCAGGACAAACTACGCCCGAAGGTCACGTGCATCACCCGGTTGGCGCACCCAGTGGGCGGACGGCGGATTCCCGGGTCCCGTTGGGGCATAGACAATCCCGACAGTGTCTACCGCGTCATCCCGATCTCCGGCGACGAGCGCTACGAGATTCGCGGCAAAGTGGGCCCCAACCGGATGACCGAGAACTATTTCACGCTGTGGGATGCGAACATGGGCACGGTCGGCGTGCTGAACGGGCGGACCATGGACGTCGACACCGACGGATCCTTCACCATCACCGTCGACTCCGAACCGGCGGGTAGCCGGCGCAACCATGTGCAGTCCACCGCCGAGGCGCACGAGTTCTACATCCGCGACGTGCTGCTGAACTGGGACCGCGACGACCCCAATAACCTCGAGGTCGAACGCATCGGCGGCGCACCGGGCACGCGGGCGCGCACACTTGACGAGCAGGCCGACGCCACCGCAGACATGATGGCCTACTTCGCCAACTTCACCGGCAAGCTCAGCCACGGTATCTACAAGATGCCGCCCAACCACTTCAATCTCGCCTGGTCGGCCGACAAGGTCGGGGCCATGCGCAATCAGGTGTACGTGATGGGCCGGTTCGACCTGCAACCCGACGAGGCATTCGTCGTCGAGGTCAGTGACGGTGGCGCCGAGTACTTCACGGTGCCGCTGAGCAACATCTGGGGCACGACACTGGAACTCGTCGACCGCATCGGCAGCTTGAACAAGGCGCAGTCGGTGGCCAACGAGGACGGTACCTACACCTACGTCATCTCGGCCACGGACCCCGGACGACAGAACTGGATCGACTCCGATGGCCTCAACGAGGGCATCCTCACGCTGCGCATGGCCGAATTCGGTGGCGACGGACCGAAAGAGGACCTCGGTGCGCGTGGCCGGGTGGTCAAGCTGGCCGACCTGGACGCCGAAGTGCCCATGTTGAAACGTGTGAGCGACGACGAGCGCAGGGCCGAACTCGCCGCCCGCCGCACCGCCTACCTGCGCCGCCTTCCCGAAGGGACCTTCTGACATGGCGCGCTGGTTGATCACCGGTTGCTCCACGGGTATCGGACGCGATATCGCCCACGCCGCACTGCAAGCCGGGCACAGTGTCGTGGTGACGGCTCGGCGCCCCGAGAGCGTGCAGGACCTCGCAGACGAGTTCGGCGAGCGCGCCATCGCCAAGACACTGGACGTGACGGACAAGGACCAGATCGCGGCGGCGGTCCAAGCCGCCGACGACGTCTTCGGCGGTATCGACGTGCTGGTCAACAACGCCGGCTACGGATACATGTCGGCGGTGGAAGAGGGCGACGACGCCGAAGTGCGAAAACTGTTCGACACGAACTACTTCGGCGTCGTCGACACGATCAAGGCCGTGCTGCCGTCGATGCGGGCGCGCAAATCGGGCCACATCATCAACATCTCCTCGATGACCGGGCTGGTCGCGAATCCGCCTAACGCGTACTACTCGTCGACCAAGTTCGCGCTGGAAGCACTCACCGAGGCGTTGGCTCAGGAGGTCAAGCCGCTGGGCATCAAGGTCACCGCGATCGAGCCCGGCGCGTTCCGCACCGACTGGGCACGGCGCTCGATGAAGGAGTCGTCGGCACCGATCGGCGACTACGAGGAGAACGTCGGCACCCGCAAGACGCTGATCAAGGACTTCGCCGACCATCTGCCCGGTGACCCGCGCAAGGTGGCCGAAGCGGTACTGATGATCACGACGCTCGACGATCCCCCGCTGCGACTGCTCCTCGGCCGTGATGTGTTGAAAGCCGTGCGCGACAAGCTGTCTGCGATGTCGGCGTCGATCGAGGAGTGGAAAACGGTGACCAAAGACGTGAACTTTCCGGAGTCGTGACGGTGGGCGCACTGGAGGGCAAGGTGGCCTTCGTCACCGGCGCCGCTCGCGGGATGGGACGAGCGCACGCCGTCACGCTGGCCAGGGGAGGCGCCGACATCGTGGCCCTCGACATCTGCAGGGACTTCGCGAACACCGACTACCCGGGGTCCACACCCGACGATCTCGCGGACACGGTGAAACAGGTGCAGGGTCTGGGCCGTCGGATCGTCGCCGGGCAGGCCGATGTCCGCGACCCCGCAGCGGTAGACGCGGTAGTGGCCGACGGCCTCGAGGAGTTCGGGCGTCTCGACATCGTGATCGCCAACGCCGGCATCATTCGCGTATCCGACTGCGACGACCCGCGTCAGACCTTTCGCGATGTGGTCGATGTGAACCTGATCGGCACCTGGAACACCGTCGACGCCGCGATCCCGGCGCTGGTGCAAGGCGGCCGGGGCGGGTCGATCGTGCTTGTGAGTTCGACCCAGGGCATCACGGCGACGGCCAGCGATCGCGCCGGTGTGCAGGCATACGCCGCGTCCAAGCGGGGACTCGTCGCGCTGATGCAGGGCTGGGCCGCACAGTTGGCGCCGCATTCGATCCGGGTGAACACGATCCACCCGAGCGGCGTCGCGACCGACATGATCATCAACGAGACGACCATGGCGTTGGCCGCCGCGCAGGACCCCTGGCTCGTAGCCCAGAGAAACGCGCTGCCGATCGCCCTGCTCGAACCCGCCGACATCGCCGGCGCCGTGGCGTGGCTGGTATCCGACGCCGCGCACTTCATCACGGGCACCGCCTGGCCGCTCGATGCGGGATTCACACTGCACTGACCCCTCGCCGGAGCCACCACCGGTGATACTGTAATAATTACAGTTAGCCTATTGCGGGCGACGGCCAGTGTCGAGGGAGGACACCGCATGACCAACGACGTCGCCATCATCGGCGTTGGATTGCATCCGTTCGGCCGGTTCGAGGGCAAGTCCGCCATGGAGATGGGCGTCGACGCGATCTTCGCCGCCGTCGACGACGCGGGTGTCGAGTGGCGAGAGATCAAAGCAGCCACCGGTGGCAGCTGGACGGTCGCCAACCCCGACGCGATCGTGGGAATGGTGGGACTGTCGGGCATTCCGTTCACCAACGTCTTCAACGCCTGCGCGACGGCGGCCAGCGCCGCAAAGGCGTGCGCCGACGGCATTCGCCTCGGCGACTACGACATCGGTATCGCGATCGGTCTGGACAAACATCCGCGAGGCGCGTTCACCGAGGACCCTGCCCTGGTGGGGATGCCCAGCTGGTACGCCGAGAACGGTCAGTATCTGACCACACAGTTCTTCGGGATGAAGGCCAACAAGTATCTGCACGACCACGGCATCTCGCACGAGACGTTGGCCAAGGTCGCCGCGAAGAACTTCCGCAACGGCGCGCTGAACCCGAATGCCTTTCGGCGCAAGCCGATTCCAGAAGACCAGATCCTCAATTCGACGATGCTCAATTACCCGCTGACGCAGTACATGTTCTGCGCACCGGACGAGGGCGCGGCGGCGGTGGTGATGTGCCGTGCCGATATCGCCGATCGCTACACGTCGAAGCCGGTGTACTTGAGGGCGGTCGAGGTCCGTACGCGCCGCTACGGCGCCTACGAGGTCAACACCACCTTCGCCCCTGTCGAGGAGGACGTCGCACCGACGGTGTACGCGGCGCGCGCCGCGTTCGAAAAGGCCGGTGTGGCACCGAAAGACGTCGACGTCATCCAGTTGCAGGACACCGACGCCGGTGCCGAGGTCATTCACATGGCCGAGTGCGGATTCTGCGCCGACGGCGATCAGGAGAAGCTTCTCGCCGACGGCGCCACCGAGATCACCGGCACCATGCCGGTCAACACCGACGGCGGACTCATCGCAAACGGTGAACCCATCGGCGCGTCCGGATTGCGGCAGATCCACGAGTTGGTGCGACAACTACGCGGCGAGGCCGGCGACCGTCAGGTTCCCGGCGAGCCGAAGGTCGGGTTCGCCCAGCTCTACGGCGCACCCGGCACCGCCGCCGCGACGATCCTGACGAGGTGACCGACCAGCCGTGAGTCGGCGGTACTCTGCTGCAGGTGGCGGACCCCGGGTCGGAGCTGAACGGATGCTTCCCCGAACTCGGCGGATTCGTCGTGCTCGACCTACAGCGGCTCGAGGCAGAACTCCCCGGCGCAGAAGGTAGCGATCTGTTCGCGATGTTCGGCGCGGGAGCGGTCGGTGACCGCGTCACCTCCGCGGGTATTGCTGTCCCAATCCTCGGTGTGTCCATCGGCTATTACACGATTGTGTTGCGCGACAGCCGGTCCCGGCCCCGGTGGAGAAATCCAGTGTGCTCGTCGCACGGTTGGGTAGTAGGTACGCAGACTGGTGAACTGCTGGTGACCGGCGCAGGTTACCTGACCGAGTGGAATCAGCGCCACGACCAGCATCGGGCGGTTACCGTTCCACCCGGCTGGTACCGGCTCACGATCACGGGCTACTTACTCGAACCGGACAGTGACGACGATTACGGACTGGACCTCGAATTGACGCGCGCCGCTACGCCGCCGCCCTTCACCGCGGATTTGACGCGACTTTTCTCTTTCGAAGAGCCGCGTTAACGCGCCCGACTGGAAACCGTGAACTTTTCGACCCGGCAGGCGCACGATGGACATGGCAGAGTGCGCAGGACTCGCTTTGTGCACGGAAGGACCAGCATGCCCACGATCACCACTAGCGACGGCGTCGACATCTTCTTCAAGGACTGGGGAACGGGGCAGCCGATCGTTTTCAGTCACGGGTGGCCCCTGTCGGCCGACGACTGGGACACCCAAATGCTGTTCTTCCTGCAGCACGGATACCGCGTCGTCGCCCACGACCGGCGCGGGCACGGCAGATCCGCGCAAGTCGCCGACGGCCACGACATGGACCACTACGCCGATGACCTGGCAGCGGTGGTCGAGCACCTCGACCTGCACGACGCCGTGCACATCGGGCATTCCACCGGCGGCGGCGAGGTGGCGCGCTACCTGGCCCGTCACGGCGAGGGCCGAGCCGCCAAGGCGGTGCTCATCAGTGCGGTGCCCCCGCTGATGGTCAAGACCGAGGCCAACCCGGGTGGGCTGCCCAAGGAGGTATTCGACGATTTGCAGGCGCAGCTCGCGGCCAGCCGGTCGGAGTTCTACCGCGCGCTGCCCTCCGGTCCGTTCTACGGATTCAACCGACCCGGCGTCGAATCCTCTGAGGCCATCATCGAGAACTGGTGGCGCCAGGGCATGATGGGCGGCGCCAAGGCGCACTACGACGGCATCGTGGCGTTCTCGCAGACCGACTTCACCGAAGACCTGAAGAAGATCACGGTGCCCGTGCTGGTGATGCACGGCGACGACGACCAGATCGTGCCCTACGCCGACTCAGGGCCGCTGTCGGCGAAACTACTTCCCAACGGCACTTTGAAGACGTATTCCGGCTATCCGCACGGTGCGTTCACCACGCACGCCGACGTCATCAATCCCGACCTGCTTGAGTTCATCCGGTCCTGACGTCCTACGACGCCTTCTTCGCGGGCGCCGCGTATGCGGGTTTGCCGAGCCCCAGGACGTACTGCGCGATCATGTTGCGGAACACCTCGAGGGTGCCACCGTAGATGCCGACCAACGGCGCGAACCGGAAGACGTACTCGGCCGCGCCGTCGTCGGCGGCACCGTCGGTGCCCAGCGGTAGCGACGACGCCGTACCGAGCAGGTCCATCAGATCGGGCGAGATGTCGCGCATCGTCTGTGCCAGCGCGACGCGTCCGAAGATGTTCGGTGTGGAGAACGACGCTTCCATCCGAGCGACACTGCGGCCCAAGCGATATGCCACCGCTCCGTCGTCGATCAGACGTCGGCCGTTGGGATCCGCCTGTGTCACTTTGGCAGCGGCCTTGTCAGCCGCGTCGGCCATGAACAGCGCCTGGTGCATCATGATGGCCACATCCTGAAGCCCGTCGACAGCGGCCTCCACGGCACCGTGCTCGGCGTTGAGCGGTTCGCGCACCACGGTCCAGCCGTCGTTGACTCCGCCGAGGCGGTACTTGTCGTCGACGCGGACGTCGCTGTAGTACACGATGTTCGTGCGATCGCCGTCGATGGTTCTGATGCCCTGGATTTCAATCCCCGGTGAGTCGAGCGGCACCAGAAACATGGTAAGGCTCTTGTGTTTCGGCGCATCCGGGTCGGTGTTGGTGATGAGGAAGACGTACTGGCAGTTGTGCGCGCCGGTGGTGAACATCTTCGAGCCGTTGATCACCCAGCTGTCGCCGTCGCGCACAGCGCGGGTCTTGCAGGTCGCGACGTCGGAGCCGCCTTCGGGCTCGGTA
Organism: Mycobacterium deserti; assembly: GCF_025345615.1. Lineage (GTDB taxonomy): Bacteria > Actinomycetota > Actinomycetes > Mycobacteriales > Mycobacteriaceae > Mycobacterium > Mycobacterium deserti. The sequence continues at coordinate 86,388 of NZ_JAODWD010000003.1, read as the reverse complement.
TAGCCCAGGCACAACCGCACATGCCCGCTGTAGACCTTGGGCATCACTTCGGCTTTCAATTCCGGCGATCCGAACTTCTCCACCGATCGCGCGATCATCGCCGTCGTTCCGGATGTCACCCACGGCACGTGGGCCCGCCGCTTCTCCAATTCCCAGATCCGGCGCCGCACGCGGTTGAAGCCACCGTCGGACTCGGGCCTCCATTCGCGCTCCAAGTAACCCGCTGCCCCGAGCGCGAGGTGGACGCCCTCGTCGAAATTGTCGCCGGTCTCGCGGTCGCGACGCAGCACATCCTCGGTCACGAGGTCGCTCAGGAAGGCGCGCGACTCCTCCAAGAATCTCTGGTCGTCGTCCGACAGTTCGACGCGTGAGAAATCCATCTACTTGCCCTCCCCGCTTTCGCGCGCGGCGACGATCTCGGCGATGTACTTGGCGCTGGCGCCGGGATCGCCTCCGGCCAAGGACCATCCGCGTGCTCGAACCAGGTATGCGGTTGCCGCGGCCTCGGCCGAAACCCCCAGTCCGCCTTGCACGTGGACGGCCATGGTCGCGGCCTTGCTGGCCTCCTCGGCCATGAACACGAACGCCGACGGTGCCAGTTCCGGCCGCTCGTGGGGTTCGTTGTCGAGGTACCACGCGGCGCGCCGGGCCAGGTTGCGGCCGCCCTGCACCGTGATCGCGATGTTGGCGAGCGGATGCGAGATGGCCTGAAGTGTCGAGATCGGCACGCCGAGGGTGTAACGCGACTTGGCGAACTCCGCCGCGATCGTCATCGTCGCCTCGACGAGGCCGACCAATGCAGCGCCCATCAGTACCCGCCACTCATCGAGCGCCCGTTGGTATTCCGACAGCGCATCCGGACCGTTGGCCAGCACCGTGCGGTTGTCCGCGGCGGCCGGGTCGACCCAAGCCATCGGAAGCCTGCCGATGTTGTCGACCCTGGCCGGCCGCGTCGCGAAGGTCAGACGCACGATCTCCTCACCGTCGCGCACGACGATGTGGTCGGCGACCGATCCGCTGGGCACGAGTCGCACACCAGACGTACTGTCGTGCTGGGGATCCAGCCCCGCGATCTGCTGGCCCCCGACGATCTCCGGTTCGAGCGCACCCACCCGGGCCAGCAGACGCGCGGCGCAGACGTGGTCGATCCACGGCACGGGAGCCAGTGAGCGACCGATCTCCTCCGCCACCAGCGTCAGATCCACCAGCGTCGCACCGTCACCGCCCGCCGTCTCCGGCAGCGCCATTGTCGTCGCGCCCATCGCGCACAGCCGTTCCCAGAGACTCTTGTCGAAACCGGATGCCTCTGCGGCGCGCACAGTCTCGATCGCGCAGTGCGTCTTGAAGAAGTCCCGGTACGCTGCCTGCAGCGCCTGATGATCGTCGGACAGGCTGTAGTCGAGCCTGCGCAGTTCGTATCGGTCCATCAGCGCTCCCCTTGAGACCCGAAGAAGAATTCCTGGGCGTTGTTGTAGAGATAGTTGTCCAGAACCTCGACCGGCAAGTCAAGCGCCGTGGCTTCGGGTACGACGCGGCGCATCTTGAGCACCGGCCAGTCCGACGCGTAGATCACTCTGTCCGATCCGCGGGTCCGCATGTAGTGCAGCAGGGCTTCCGGCAACCGCTTCGGCGACCACGCCGACGTCATCAGGCGCAGGTTGCGGTACTTGATCAACATCCGGATCGCGATATCCCACCACGGATCCGCGCCGTGAATCATGCACAGCTTCAGTTCGGGAAAGCGCACGCACACCCGGTCGAGGTACATCGGGTTCTGCACCTCACCCGGGATGGGCGGGCCGGGCATACCTGTGTTGACGCACAGCGGCAGTCCCAGTTCTGCGCACTTGGTGTAGAGCGGGTAGTAGACCGCGTCGCTCGGCGGATACTGCCCGTCACCCCAGAAGCTCGGCCCCACAACGGCATAGGCGACCGGGAGGTCGGTGACGACGGCGGTCAACTCGCGCAGCGACGGCATCGGCCGCAGCAGATTGACGCCTCCCATCGCCAGTGCGAACCGCTCGGGTTTGGTCTCGACGAACTTGCGGGCGGTTGTCGAAGGCTTGGTGAGGTTGTCCATCAGGATCGCCTTGGCGACGCCCTGCTCGTCCATCTCGTCGATCAACTCGGACAGATCGACCGGCGCGAACATCGACTCCGGGCCTTTGAAGTAATCGTCGCGGACCTTGACCATCCACGACGGTTGCTGTTCGGTCTCCCCGAAGTGGACGTTGACCAGGCAGTCAATGGCCTTCACCGTCATGTCAGCGACGCCTCCTGTGCCGCGGCACTTTTCGCCCAGCGGTAGTCGGGTTTTCCGTTGCCCAGGCGCCGCACCGCCTCGACGAAGATGAACTCCTTCGGCGCCTTGAACCGCGCCAATTGCGACGTGCAGTGGGCGTGCAGGGGATCGTGCGCGGCTTGGGCACCGTCGTGAACGGCGACCAGCGCGACGAGTTCCTCCCCCCACCGTTCGCTGGGCCGTCCCACCACCAGCGCGTCGGCGACGGCCGGGTGGGCGCGCAGTACTTCCTCGACCTCCTCGACGAACACCTTCTCGCCCCCGGTGTTCACGACCAGCGAATCGCGTCCGAACAGTCGAAGCGTGCCGTCCTGCGCCAGCGAACCTCGGTCACCCGAGATCACGACGCGCTGGCCCCCGACGACCGGAAACGTCGTGCGCGTGGCGGCTTCGTCGTCGAAGTAGCCGAGCGGAATGCGGCCGGACCGCGCGACGAAGCCCACCTCGTCCTCACCGGGACGCAAAAACCTGCTGTAGTCCTCGGACAGCACCAACGCGCCCTCGCGCAGTTCGAATGTGTCCTTCTCGTCGCCGCGCTGGCTGCGGCCGAAGCCGACATTGCCCGTTTCGGACGACCCGTAGCCGTTGATCAGGATGATCTGCGGCAACAGGTCCAGAAGCGCCCGTTGGTGTTTCGGGTTGGTGGCCGCTCCCCCGGTGCCGATGGCGAACATCGACGACAGATCGTAGGAACCCCGTCGCAGTTCTTCGACCAGCGGCGCGGCGTAGGCGTCGCCGACCATCGTCATCATGCCGACCTTCTCACGCTCGGCGGTCTCGAGCACTGCGCGAGGGTCGAATCTCGTCCGGTCGTACAGCACAACCGGCAGACCGTTGAGCAGACCGGCGAACGCGGTCCACATACCCGCCGCGTGCATCAGCGGTGACACCGCGAACCACGCAGCCCCGACCGGACCCAGCTTGGCGTGGATCTCCTCAACGGACGCGTGGTCGGCGCCGTTCATCGACACCACGTAGGTGTCAGACTGCCGCCACATCACGCCCTTGGGACGTCCGGTGGTCCCGCCGGTGCACACCATCATCACGTCGTCGGGGTTCGCCGCGATCCCGCGATCCGTATCACCCTGCACCAGAACCTCTTCGAGGTCGATCGATCCGGGCAGGGAGTCTGAGCCGTCGTCGTCGTCGTCGACCGAGATCATCAGGTCCGCGGTGGCGGGCGGCAACACGTCGGCGAACTTCGCCCCGAACGACCGGTGGTAGATGACCGCGCGAGGCTTCAGATAGTCGAGGACCTCGGCGACCTCACGTGGCGTGTAGTTGTAGTTGACGTTCACCGGAACGGTGCGCGCCTTGAGGCAGCCGATCACCATGTCGGGATACAGGTCGTTGTGCATGATCAGCGCTACGCGATCCTGCCCGCACTCCCAGTTCTTCAGATCGACGCGTTCGCGATGCGCGCCGAACCCCTGGTCGGCGAGGTAGTTCGCAAGCCGGCGGGTGCGGTCGGCCGACTCACCGAAGGTGCTGCGGCGCGCCCCGCAGACCGTCATCAACCGATCGGGCGCCTTGTCGGCGATGGCGTCGAGAACCGCCCCGATCGTCCACTCGGCCATGGCTTATGCTCCTCGCGTTCCCCGCATGTTCAGGCGACCGGAACATGGACACCGAGCAGGTCGAGAGCGTTGTCGCGCATGACCTTTCGGGTGTCTTCGGCGCTGAACTCCGGAAACTGCGGAATGTCTGCGGTGAACGCCATCGGGTCGGCGAGACCCTCTCCGTGCGGCCAGTCCGAGCCGAACAGGATCTTGTTCACGCCAATGGTCTCGGCGAGCGACTTCACGTCGTCCTCGTAGTACGGGGCGATCCAGACGTTGTTGCGCAACTGCTCGACCGGATCCTCTTTGAAGTGGTACGGCGCGGTGTTGGCGGCCTTCTTCAGCCGCTTGATCAGGCGGTAGACGAAGTAGGAGCCGTTCTCGATGCTGGCGACCTTCAGCGTCGGATGGCGGGTGAACACCTGGTGCACGATCATCGAGGCCATCGAGTCGTGGATCGCGCGGTCGTCGAGGAGCACCTGGTCCAGAGGATCCTTCTTGCCGAATCCCTCGAACGTCCCTTTGCCACCCCACAGCGCCGCGATCGCCAGATAGCCGCTGTCAGACAGGTGAAAGACCACCGGCACACCGGCTTCGGCGAGCCGCGCCCAGACCGGATCATGTATCGGGTCGCCCAGCGAACGGGGTTTGACCACGCCGGGCACCGGCGCCGGGCGCACGCAGACGATCTTGGCGCCCCGGCCGAGCACGAACTCGACCTCTTCGACGGCTTTGTCGGGATCGGCCAGCGAGATGATCGGCGCGGAGAGGAACCGGTGATCGGGCCGATCGAAGCCCCAATCCTCATCGAGCCAGAGGTTGAAGGCGTGCACCGAGACCATCGTCGCCTCGATGTCGTGTTTCAGCGCTTCCTCGACGCCGCACGCGAACGTCGGCAGCATGAACACCGTCTCCAGGTTCTGCTTGTCGAGGATTTTCGCCCGAGCATCGCGGTTCTGGTACTCAGGGTGATCCGCCAACCGGTCGACCTTCATCAGCGACGCCGGGTCGACACCGTCGGGAATCTCGCCGCGGAACAACAGATCCAGGCAGCCCGGCTCGATGATCGGGTCGAACGTCGGGTTCGGGATGAAGTGGTTGACCCGGTCGCCGATCACCGCGAAGGTGCGCTTGCCGTCCTGAAGCATCTGCACGCCACGGCGTTTGAACTCCTTGGGCAGGTGCCGGGTGAAGGAATCCAACGGTTCGTAGTAGTGGTTGTCGACGTCGATCGCCCTGTAGTCCAGTGTTGGAATCTGCTCCGCTACTCGCTCGGCTGTCACTACGTGTCCTCCTTCAGGGGCGGAAAGTTGGGTGGGCGCTTTTCGAAAAAGCTCGTGATGCCCTCGATGAAGTCGGGTCGCGTCATCGACTCGTGCATCAGCTTCTCCGCGTGGTCGCTTGCGGCGAACACATCCCTCATGGTGTCTGCGTACACCTGTTGCTTGATCACCGCGAGAGAACTGGGCGCACAGTTGGCGGCGATGTCCTCGGCGTAGGCGATCGCTCGCGGGAGCAACTGCTCGGGCGGCAGGACGTCGTTGACGAGACCGAGTCGCGCCGCTTCGTCGGCGAGGAACACCCGGGCCGACAGCAACAGATCCAAAGCGACACCGGCACCGACGATCCGCGGCAGAATCCACGAGATCCCGTACTCCGCGATCAGCCCCCGCCGAGCGAATGACGTGGTGAACTTCGCCCCCGCAGCGGCGAAGCGGACGTCGCATACCAAAGCCAGTGTCAGGCCCATGCCGGCGCATGCGCCATTGATCGCGGCGATGACCGGCTTGCGCATGGTCATCAGAAAATGCGGATGACGCGCGCCGACGAGCTTTCCGACGTCGGTGCCGGCTGCGGCATCGGTGGTGGCGGCGCTGATCGTGGTGAGGTCACCCATGTCCGCGCCCGCGCAGAATGCCCGTCCGCTGCCGGTGACGACGACGGCCCGCACGCCGGGATCGGCCTCGGCATCGTCGAGGCGGGCATAGAAAGTGGTGGCCAGGCCGCCGCCCCAGCCGTTCATCCGCTCGGGACGGTTGAGGGTCAGAACAGCGACGCCCGTGTCGCGCACTTCGTAGCGGACCGGGTCGGCAACGACGCGGTCATCGACACTCACTGCGGCGGACCTCCTTGCACGCTCCACGCCAGCCGGATGGACTTACTGTACACCTATCGGTAGCACCTTCGGCAGCAGGTCGTCACCTCATGAGCCGACCAACCCGAGGCGTCGGTAGGCCGTCTCGATCTGCGCTTTTGCCCCCGCAGGCAGCTTCGTCTGCGGTGGCCGCGAATGGGGATAGTCGCCGATCGGCAGGCCCAGCACCGATGCGGCGTGCTTGAACGCGCCACCCCAGTGCGTGAAGTAGTCCGGTCGGCCGGGATAGCAGGTGAACCACGAGCCCATGTCGATGTCGAATTGGTCGAGCCCGGACTCGCGCGCGAAGTCCATGGCTTCGAGCAGCTTGTCGTTGACGACCAGGTCCCAGTATTCGGAGAACAACCGGCGCTGCGGGGTTTCGAATAGGTATCCGGCCGTGCCGAGTTGGGCCGGGCACACGATGCCGTCGCGCAGCCAGCCTGCGCGGTACACCGTCTTGTCGCACTCCCAAACCGCGAGGCCGGGCGCCAGTTCGTGCAGCAGCCGGCTGGCCATCGGCCGGAACGCGCCCTCTTTCGTCGCGCAGACCGCGGGAATTTCGTGGTAGATACGGGCGCTTTCGGCGGGAGTCAGCACGTAGCCCGACGACGGCGAGTTGAACATGCCCAACGCGATGTCGGTGCGGTCGGCGATGTAGCGGAAGAAGTTCAACACGCCCTCACCTCCGTGCGCCTCCATCATCGGTGTCTGGATGTAGACGACATCGGCGCCGGCCTGCTGCGCGTGTCGGGTCAGCTCGAGACAGTCCTTCGCCGACATCGCGGCGGTGCAGGCCTGCACGACGACGTCAGGGTTGGCGGCGCGGCCTTCTTCTATCGCGACTTCCAGCAAGCGTTTCCGCTCCTCCATCGTCAGTGACCAGAACTCGGCGATGCCGCTGGTGCACCACAGCAGCGGATGGTTCAGATCCCCGACGCAGTAGCGCACCAGCCTCCGATAGGCCTCCCAGTCGATGTCGTCGCCGTCCTCACCGCAGAACGGCGAGTAGAGGGAATCACCGATGCCGCGCAAGTGGTTACGGGCCCAGTCGCGCGCGTCGTTCGCCGTCGCCACTCGCGTCCTCCTCTGAAGACTCAGGTGAAGTCGCTGCCACCGTCGACGTTGACGTTGGCACCGGTCATGTAAGAGTTCCGCCGCGACGCGAGAAACGCGACGACGGGACCGATTTCGGTGGGCAGCCCCGCGCGCGGCAGGTGTGCGGGGTGGCCGAAGTGCTCGTCGATCGCGGCCATCAATACATACGGGTCGGTGCCGTCGACACCCACCGACTCGGCCCATCCGAGCAACGCGTCTGAGGCGATACTGCCCGGCGAGACCACGTTGACCATGATTTCGTCCCTGGCCAGAAGTAGGGACAGGTTCTTCGAAATGCTCGTCAGCGCCGCCTTGGCCGCGGTGTAGGCGGGCAGGATGACGCTCTGGCGCTGCGTGGAGTGTGCGGAGAAGTTGACGATTCGGCCCCACTTCGCGTTGCGCAGCAAGGGAAGTGCCGACCGCACGCAGTGCACCATGCCCATCACGCCGCTGTCGAACGCTGAGCGCCACTGCTCGTCGGTCAGGTCGTCGAATGTGCCCACCGCGTCGGGACCGACGGCGTTGATGAGGATGTTGAGTTCGCCATTCCACCTCGCGGCCACCTCGCCGAAGACCCGCTGGACCTGCTGAGTGTCGGTGATGTCGGCGACCAGCCCCAGCACGTCGGGGCTTCCGCATTCGGTCAGCGCGGTGGCGGCCTCGTCGACGACAGCCGGCCTGCGGCCCACGACAGCAACCCGGGCCCCGTCCTCGGCAAGGCACCTGGCCGTCGCGAATCCCATTCCGCTGCCGCCGCCCACGACGACGGCGGCGGCGTCTTTCAGCCCCAGATCCATATTGTCGTCACGACACTCTCGGCCCCTTCGCCGCACCCCAAGCCCTGGAGAAGCTTACTATAGGACTTACAGTAGAAGAGCGAGATGACGTGGGCGACACATTGAGGCTCACGGTAAGTTCGTCGGAACCGAACTGCGCGGCGACCTGCAAACGGTGCAGATGCAGCCGCGGCGAACATTCGAGTCCGCCCGTCCGCGGGCGGCCCGTGCGCGGCTGATTGTGATGGAGGTGCCCTTCGTGGCAAGGCAGGCGACCGCCGAGAAGCGTCAGCGACGCGAGCGCGGTTCGATCAATCCCGAGGACATCATCAAGGGCGCATTCGAACTCGCCGAGCAGGTGGGCATCGACAACCTGTCGATGCCGCTGCTGGGCAAGCATCTCGGCGTCGGCGTGACCAGCATCTACTGGTACTTCCGCAAGAAGGACGACCTGCTCAACGCGATGACCGACCGCGCGCTGCGCCAATATGCCTTCGCCACGCCCTACATCGAGGCCAAGGACTGGCGTGAGACGTTGCGCAACCACGCGCGCACCATGCGAAAGACGTTCATGGGCAATCCGATTCTGTGCGACCTCATTTTGATCCGTTCAGCGTTGAGCCCGAAGACGGCGAAAATCGGTGTGCAGGAGGTCGAGAAGGCGATCGCCAGCCTGGTCGAGGCGGGCCTGTCGGCGGACGACGCGTTCGACACCTACTCCGCGGTCTCGGTGCATGTGCGCGGATCGGTGGTGCTGCACCGACTCCGGGAAAAGAACCGCGCCACCAACGAGGGGCCCAGCGATATCGAGGAGACCATGACCATCGACGCCGACAGCACTCCGCTGCTGGCGTTGGTGACGGAGAAGGGTCATCACATCGGCGCGGCCGACGACAACAATTTCGAGTTCGGCCTCGAGTGCATCCTCGACCACGCGAGTCGACTCATCGACGCCAAGCCGGCGAAGAAGTCGACCGCCACGCGCAAAAAATAGCGATTTCGGTGCGCTAAAAGTCGCTGAGCGAACGTCAGCGCGCCGAAATCACCCCCGACTAGACCTCGATGACGACGGCGCCGCCCTGGCCGCCGCCGGCACACATCGCCGCCACCCCGATGCCGCCGCCGCGCCGCTGCAGCTCGTAGATCAGCGTCGTGACCATGCGCGCACCCGACGCGGCGATGGGATGACCCAGACTGCAACCACTCCCGGAGAAGTTCACCAGTTCCTCGTCGATGCCGTACTCGCGGCAGGCCGCGATCGGCACCGACGCAAACGCCTCGTTGATCTCCCACAGTGCGACGTCGGACGGCTTGAGCCCGGCGCGGTCGAGCACCTTGCCGATCACCTTCACCGCGCCAAGGCCGGTGTCCTTCGGCGCGACACCTGCGGCGCCCCATGCCCTCACGGTGGCCAGCCTTGTCAGCTTCTCTGCCACAGCGTAGTCACTGTCGACCAGTGCCACCGCTGCGCAAGCGTCGTTGGTGCCGCTGCTGTTGCCGGCGGTGATCGAGAATCCTTCGATCTCCGGATGCAGCACCTTAAGCCCGGCCAGTTTCTCGACCGTGGTGTCGCGGCGTGGGTGCTCGTCGACGCTGAAATCGGTCACCGATCCGTCGAATTGCTCAACCTTCAACGGCACGATCTCGTCGACGAACTTGCCCGCATCGATGGCCGCGATCGCCCGCTGATGTGAGCGCGCCGCCCAGGCATCCATCTCCTCACGGGTGATGCCGACGGCCTGCGCGGTGTTCCAGCCCACGGTGATCGACATGTCCTTGGTCGGCGCGTCCGGCGTCTCGACGTGGGTGGGGGGCATCCACCGCTCTTCGAACTTCAATTCCGGGCCGGGGATCCGCCAGTTGACCAGCGGTGTCATCGACAGCGACTGCACACCGCCTGCGATGAGCGCGCGTTCCATGCCAGAGCCGATCTGCGCAGCCGCGTTACCGATCGCAGTGAGACTGCCTGCGCAATGCCGGTTCACCGACTGGCCGGGCACCTGAGACATACCGGTCGCGTCCGCCGCGTACCGAGCGAGATCACCGCCGCCGTAATGGGATTCGGCGAAGATGATGTCGTCGATGGCGTCCGGGGCGAGGCCCGACCTGCGGACCACCTCGGGCAGCACGGTGGTGATCAGCGTCTCGGGCGGGGTGTTGACCAGCGTGCCCTTGAACGAGCGACCGATCGCAGTTCTGGTGGCACCGACGATGACGGGTGTTGGCATGGCTTACGACCTCGGCTTTCGACATTAACGACGTTACAAAAATAGCAGGCACTGTATCGCCACGCGTAGGTGACCCCGGTCACGTCGGCTCCGGGACGTGGAAGTGCTCGTCGCGCAGCCGGAACGCCTCTTTGGTGCCGTGCTGCGCTCGCGTCTTGACGAAGTTGAATTCACCCGGGGCGAACTGCAGGTTCGTGCCGTACGCGTGGAACAGGTAGCTCGCCACTTCCTCACCCTGGTAGGCCTGACTCTGTTCGACGAGACGGAACGCCTCTTTGGCGATCACGACACCGTCGGCAGGCATCTTCGCGGCCTTCTCTGCCCAGTACCGCGCCCGTGCGGTCACCGCCTCCGGCTCGCAGGTGTCGGTGAAGACACCGAGGTGTTCGACCTCCCCGGCCTCGATGATGTCGCCGGTCAACAGCAGCCGCCGCGCCAGCACGGGGCCGAGTCGGTGGAAGAACATGTGCAAGCTGCCCAGCGCCGGCCCGAGGAACCGTGTCGCGGGCATGCCGATCTTGGTGTTGCGCCCGATCACTGAGATGTCGGTCATCAACGCCATCTCGAAGCCACCGCCGAGCGCGTAGCCGCTGATCTCCCCCACCGTGACCTTCGGGAAGCCCATGAAGTTGTGATAGAAGCCGAACGACTTGCGGTCGACGGTCAGGCGGCGGCGTTGACTGGGTCGGCTCTGTCTTGGGGCGTCATCACTTTTCTCGGGCTCGCCATACCAGCCGTAGGCGTTGTTCATGTTCGCCCCGGTGCTGAAGACGCCCTCCGCGCCGCGTAACAGAACAACTGTCAGGTCGTCGTCCTCGGCCACCTGATCGAGGTGCCGACCCATGGCCTCGCGCATGGACGCGTCGTAGGAGTTGCGCTGCGACGGGTTGTTCAAAGTGATTGTGGCGATTCTGCTGTCGCGATCGACGTCGAACAGCACACGGTCGTCGGTGGTCATGGCGGATCCTCACTGAGCGTTGGATATGAGTTTGGCCTCGATGGTTTTGTCCGCGCCGACAGCGAGCGTGTTGTGCCGAGCGGCGGACAGGTGGTCCTTGGCCAGCCGCACCGCACGCGCCTCGTTGCCGTCTCGGATGGCGTCGACGATCTTCTGGTGATCGCGAAGGGCCGCCCGCATGGTCTTGTCGTGCATCGGGTCACCGTCGTCGCTCCATACTGACGACTCGTGAGCTGACCAGATCAGCTCCAGCGAACCGATCAGCAGGATCATCGGCTCGTTGCCGCATCGCGAGACGATGGCCTCGTGGAAGCGTCGCGCGTTGGGTACATACCGCGATGTGTTGTCGAATTGCGCTGTCTGCTGTGTGATCTCAGCCTGCAGGTAGGGTACGACTTCGGTCATGCGGTCGTCGCGAGCCGCGCACATGCCTGCGCAGATCGGCTCGAGGTGCATCAGCGCGCCGCTGACATCGGCCGGCGTCGCCGAGCGACTCTGCAGCACCATGCTGATGATGTGGGCGGTCCGGTCGGCCGACGGCAGGTGGACAACGGCTCCGCCCATGTTCCCGCGGCGAACAGAGATCAGCCCATCGGTCTCCAGCAGGTGAATCGCCTCGCGCAACGCCGGTGGGCTGACTCCGAATTCGGCGAGCAGCGTGTCTTGAGACGGCAGCACATCGCCTTCCTTGATGCGGCCGGAGAGGATGTCGTCGCGTAATTGGGCGGCCACTAGCTCAGCCACCCGGGGCTGACGTATGCGCTGTACGCTCGTCACGGGCTCTCGACCCGACGCCGGCCGAACTGAAAGACACTGAGCTTGTCCGGCGACGACGCTGCGGTGCTGAATTCGCCCGTGCACAACACCTCGTCGCCGAGCAGCAACCTGGCCGTCGACGTCACCCGCCCGTCGTCCTCCGCCCGCACGACGTCGAATTCCAGCTCGGTCAGAATCGGCGTGGGCCTGCGGAAAGTGATTGTCAGAGAACGGGTTTTGCCGGTGCGGCCCGACGCGCAGCTCTGATGTTGTGTGACGCAGTCGAAGAACACCGCAAGGAAGCCACCGTTGACCAGACCCGGTGGACCTTCGTGCACGAGCGGAAACGTGACGCGACCGGATGCGGTCTCGGCGTCGAGGTGGTCGAAGGTGTACTCGGGAAAGCAGGGGTTGTACGCGCCGACGTCGAAAGCGTGATCGAGGTACACCCGCTGCGTCTGGGTACTGTCCGGTCCGATGCGCGGCGAGAGGTCGGCCGCGACCGCAGTGCCCAATTCCTCTTCCCACGCGGCGATCTGCCTGACCATCGCGTCAACGGTCGGGTGTTCGTGCTCGAGCGAGAGGAGCAGTCCTGTCAGCCGGCGCAGCGCACCGGCCGCGGCGACCGTCTGCGGGAGCGGTCGTTCACCGTACTGGGGGACCTCGCTACCCATCGAACTTCTCCCGATTCTTTCCTTGCTAACTTGTACAAGATAGCAATACTGTATGCCTAACCGTAAAGTGATGGAATGGCGGAATCAACGGTGACTGAGGACGGCAGGGTGTCGACGTCCCGCAAGGACGGCGTACTTCGCATCACGCTGGACCGCCCGGCACGGCGCAATTCGCTGAGCCAGCCCATGGTCGCGGCACTCGTCGGAGCACTCACCGACGCCGCCACCGACGACTCGCTTCGCGCCATCCACCTGCGCGGCGCCGAGGCCGACTTCTGCGCGGGTGTCGACTGGATCGCGACGAACGCCGCGCAACGTCCCCGCACGGGCGATCTCGTGCGACGCATCCCCCTCGGCGCTCACCGCATCATCGAACTGATTCACACCATCCACTTGCCTGTGGTCTGCAGCGTGCGGGGCTGGGCCGCCGGGCTGGGCTGCAATATCAGCCTCGCCGCCGACTTCACGGTGGCCGCCGATGACGCCGTCTTCTGGGAGCCGTTCCTGGACCGAGGTTTCAGCCCCGACTCGGGAGCGACGTGGCTGCTGCCCCGGTTGGTCGGACTGGCACGGGCCAAGAGCATGCTGCTGCTGGGTGAGAAGGTCACCGGTACCGACGCGGCGGACTGGGGATTGATCCACCGCTGTGTAGACGGCAGTGAACTCGACGACGTCGTCGAGGAGCTCGTCACCAGGCTGGCCTCTGGACCGACTGTGGCCATTGGGCTGGCCAAGCAGGCTATTCACTACGGGCAGCACGCGACGCTCCCCCAGGCGATGACACAGGAACTCTTTGATCTTGAATTGTCGTGTCGCACCGGGGACTTCAAGGAAGGACTCGCGGCGTTCCGCGAGAAACGCGCACCGGAATTCGGTGGTCGATGACGAAGGGAACCGCCGATGGCTTTTGACGACATCACCTACGAGGTCGACGGGCACAAGGCCACCATCACGCTGAATCGGCCGCAGGCGCTCAATGCGCTGAGTCCACCCATGATCACCGAACTGCGCGCCGCCTACACCGAGGCGGAGAACGACGACAACATCTGGATCCTGATCGTGACGGGCGTCGGACGCGCCTTCTGTACCGGTGCTGACGTCGGCCAGATCCCCGAGGACGGCAGGGTGATCTATGAGCGGCCCTATCTGTCGACGTACGACCAGTGGGAGGCCCCACAGGAAGGCACACCGCCGTTTCGGCAGATGGCCAAACCGGTCCTCACGGCGGTCAACGGATTGTGTTGCGGCGCAGGTCTGGACTGGGTCACGACCGGCGACATCGCCATCGCCTCGGACAAGGCGACGTTCTTCGACCCGCATGTCAGCATCGGACTCGTCGCGGCTCGCGAGATGGTTCGCCTCGCCCGAGTGCTGCCCCGCAACGTCGCATTGCGCATGGCACTGATGGGCAAGCACGAGCGGATGAGCGCACAGCGTGCCTACGAGCTCGGCATGATCAGCGAGGTCGTCGAACACGACAAGCTTCTCGAACGTGCCAACGAGATCGCTGACATCGTGAACTCCAATGCCCCCCTGGCGGTTCGCGGCACACGATTGGCCATCCACAAGACCATCGACCTGCCCCTGCACGACGCCGAGATTCTGGCCGAGACCTTCCGCGAACGGGTGGTCCGCACCGATGACGCGCAAGAAGGGCCGAAAGCGTTCATGGAAAAACGAGCACCGAATTGGCAGTGCAAATGAGCGCTCGACCGTTCGACACCATCCAGCTCGACGTGGACCCCGTCGACCGTGTCGCGGCCATCACCTTGAACCGGCCGGAGTCGCTGAACGCGTTCAACCGCACGATGTGTGAGGAAGTGGCCGAGGCCTGGCGGCTGGTGAAACTCGATGACTCGGTCAACGCGGTCGTGGTGCGCGCCGCCGGCGCGCGGGCGTTCTCGGCCGGCCTCGATGTCAAGACGCCCTATGGGCAGCCGGAAAACGTCTGGAATCACGAGGATCCCGGCGAATATCTCAGCCCGAAGTGGCAGAAGATGTGGAAGCCCGTGGTGTGCGCCGTTCAAGGTATGTGCACCGCGGGCGCGTTCTACTTCGTCAACGAATCCGACGTGGTCATCTGCTCCGACGACGCCACGTTCTTCGACTCCCACGTCAGCGCCGGACTGGTCTGCGCACTGGAACCGATCGGGATGATGCGCCGCATCGGCCTCGGCGAGACTCTGCGGATCGCATTGATGGGCAATGACGAACGCGTGGGCGCCGACACCGCGCTGCGGATCGGCCTGGTGACCGAAGTGGTGCCCGCCGAAAGACTCTGGGCGCGCGCACATGAGATCGCAACGGCGATTGCGGCGAAGCCGCCGTCCGCGACACAAGGCACGGTCAAGGCTATCTGGGAATCGCTGGACAAGCCCTACCGCGCCGCCATGGAGCAGAATCTGATCTACACGCGGCTGGGAAATCCGCTCGGCCAGGCCGAACTCGCCGCAGGCGGCGACCTCGGCAGAGCAGACCCGAGGATTCGCTGATGACCGGGCATGCGCTCGGCCTTCGCATCGCCGCCGTGCTCGACCTGCAACCGGAGGCGCCCGCCGTCGAGTTCGACGAGGAGTGGTCGACCTGGGGCGAACTCGCCGAGGCCGCACACCGTATCGAGGCGATCACCGCGCAGCGCCAGGTCGGCATCCTGTTGCGCAACACCCCGGTTCACATCGCCACGGTCCTCGGCGTGCTGATGGGCGGCGGAACGGTCGTCGTCATCAACCCGTCGCGCGGGGACGACCGGACCACGGAAGACATCGAATCGCTTTGCCTGCCGTTGGTGATCGGGGTCGCCGATGACATGCGTCTGGTGACACCAGACCCAGATACGGCCACGGCGGTGATCTCGAACCTGGCAGACCCGCCTCGTGTCTGCGCACAGGTACCCGCAGGCACCGGACGGCCAGGCGTTGCGGTGCGCATGCTGACCAGCGGGACCACCGGACCGCCCAAGCGCGTCGACCTCAGTTACGACATGTTGGCACGCAGCGTGGTGGGCACCGATTTCGGCGCAGCGGCACCGCCTTCCGAGCTGCGGCGCGGCGTTGCGATCGTCAACGCGCCACTGGTGCACATCGGCGGCGTCTTCCGTGTCCTTCAGTGTGTCTGCGAAGGCCGGTCGTTCGCGCTGCTGGACCGCTTCGAACTGGACAACTGGGCCAATGCGGTGCGCAGGCATCGGCCGAAGGCGGTGTCGCTGGTGCCCGCCGCGCTGCGCACCGTGCTGCACTCGCACCTGACACGGGACGACCTGGCGAGCATCCGCGCCGTGACGTCTGGCACCGCACCGTTGTCTGCCGACGACGCGGACGCATTCACCGACAAATTCGGCATCCCGGTTTTGACGTCCTACGCCGCAACGGAATTCGGTGGCGGCGTGGCGGGCTGGACTTTGCCTGACTATCAGAAGTACTGGCACGCCAAGCGCGGCAGCGTGGGTAGGGCCAGTCTCGGCGCTCAACTGCGGGTCGTCGGCGACGACGGGTCGCCACGTGGCCCAAACGAGCCCGGATTGCTCGAAGTCAAACCGGGCCAACTCGGCCCGTCCGGCGACTGGATCCGCACCACCGACATGGCCCGCATCGACCCCGATGGCTTCGTGTGGATCCTCGGCAGGGCAGATCAGGCCATCATCCGCGGCGGCTTCAAGGTGATGCCCGACGATGTGCGCACCACGCTGGAGGCGCATCCGGCGGTGCAGGGTGCGGCCGTGGTCGGCCGGCCCGACGAGCGACTCGGCGAGACACCCGTCGCGATGGTCGAACTCCGGGAGCGCGTGGATGTGGCCGCCCTGCTCGACTTCCTGCGGGCGCGCCTGGCGCGCTACGAGATTCCCACCGACATCGTGGTCGTCGAGCAGATTCCGCGGACACCGTCCGGGAAGGCCGACCTCGCCGCGGTTCGACGTCACTTCAGTGCTGCCGTCGAACATGCGTGAGACAACGGTTGGCCAGGTGCTGCGCGAGCAAGCACGGCGCCGCGGAGCACATCCCCTGTTGATCTGCGACGCCGACCGTCTCACCTATGTCGAGGCCGAGCGGCGCTCCACTGATCTCGCTCGTGGCCTCGTCGCCCTCGGCGCGGGTAAAGGCACACACGTCGGGCTGCTGTACCCGAACGGTTCGACGTTCATCGTCGCGATGCTCGCCGCGGCGCGCATCGGCGCCGTCGTCATTCCGTTCTCGACGTTCGCCACCGCACCCGAGATGGCCACCCAGCTCGCCCACGCCGACGTCGAAATACTGCTCGGCACGGCGTCGTACCGTGGCCACGACTATGCGCTGCGCCTGACCGGCATCGACGACGCGGCGGTGCCACTGCTGCGACACGTACTGCTCGACTCTGAACCCGGCGACGCAGTCGACCCCGATGTGTTGCCCGCGCTACAGGCCGACGTCGACGCTTCCGATGCGCTGGCGATCGTGTACACGTCCGGTTCGACGAGCGCGCCCAAAGGGGTACTGCACACCCACGCGTCACTGCTCGAGCACCAGAAGGTACTCAACGTGATTCGTGGACTGGGACCCGACGATCGCCTGTTCTGCAACTCACCGTTCTTCTGGATCGGCGGAATCGCGTTCTCGATACTGGCCACCATGCTCGCCGGCGCCACCCTGGTGTGTTCCAACGCCGAGGACCCCGCCGAGACGCTCGACCTGCTCGAGGCCGAGAAGCCGACGATCACCAATGGGTTCGTGGCCGGAATCGCCGCGCTGGCGAACCATCCCAGTCTCCCCCAGCGCGATCTGTCCTCTATGCGGCGAGGCAACCTGTACCCGATCATGGCGCCCGATGTGCGGCCCGCCGACCCGGAGTTGCGGCACACGATGCTCGGGATGACGGAGACCGGCAGCGTCATCACGATCAGCGAGGATGAGACCGACCAGCCGGAGCACCGGCGCGGCTCGTTCGGCAAGCCGGCGCCGGGATTCGACACCACGGTCGTCGATCCCGACACCGGTGAGCGCGCCGAGGTCGGCAGCATCGGCGAGCTGTACGTCCGCGGACCGTTCCTGATGGAGCGCTACTACAAGCGCAGCCGCGAGGAGTGCTTCGACGCCGACGATTGGTTTCACACCGGCGATCTCGTGCGCGTCGACAATGAAGGCTTCGTCTACTTCGTCGGCCGGCGCGGCGCGATGATCAAGACCGCGGGCGCCAACGTGGCTCCGGCCGAAGTCGAGAAGGCGATCGCGAAGGTGACCGGCGGAATGGTCGCCCACGTCATCGGACTGCCGGACCCGCAGCGCGGCCAGGTGGTCGCCGCGGTCCTCGAACTCGACGAGGGCAGCACGTTCGACGAGACGGCGTTGCGGACGCGACTGTCCGAAGAGCTGTCGTCATACAAGATTCCGCGGCGTTTCGCCCGTGTCCCGGCTGCCCGGATTCCCGTGATGTCCAGCGGCAAAATCGACCTGCCCCGGTTGGCGGAGTGTTTCGATGACTGACACCGTCGACCAACTCGTGCGCCTGCACGCCGCGAACGACCCGGACAAGCCGATGGTAATCGACCCCGACCACCGGATCACCTACGGCGAACTCGACGTCACGACCCGGGAGATGGCCGGCGCCTTCGTCGCGGCGGGCGTGGGCAAGGGCACCCGTGTCGGGCTGATCATGCCCAACCGGGCGCAATGGGTGCAGGTTTCGGTGGCGCTGACCCGCATCGGCGCCGTGCTGGTGCCGATGAGCACGCTGCTGCAACCCCCCGAGCTCGTCGACCAGCTGCGCGTGGCGTCAGTGCAGTACCTCGTCGCGGTGGACGAGTTCCGCGGTCACCGTTACCTCGACGACGTTGCCCCTGAGCGTGCGAATCTTCCTGCGCTGCGGGGTGTCTGGGATTCGCGGCACCTACCGCGACCGGACAACGAGGTGGACGTCGATGCCATCACCACGTCGGTCACCCCCAGCGACACGCTCGCGATCATGTTCACCTCCGGCAGCAGCGGCCCACCGAAGGGCGTCATTCACTCCCACGGCAACGCGCTGGGCGCGGTGCGGTCGGGGCTGACGGCGCGTTGTATCGGTGCCGACACAAGGCTGTATCTGCCAATGCCCTTCTTCTGGGTCGGCGGCTTCGGCAGCGGCGTGCTCTCAGCCCTGGTGGCCGGCGCGACGTTGGTGACCGAGGAGATCCCCAGGCCCGAGTCCACGCTACGACTGCTCGAACGTGAGCGGGTCACGCTGTTTCGCGGTTGGCCGGATCAGGCCGAGGCGTTGGCACGGCAAACCGATTCGGTCGCAGCGGATCTGTCGTCGTTGCGGCCCGGAAGCCTCGAGGCCCTGCTGCCGCCGGACCAACGCGCGCAACCGGGTGCGCGGGCGAAGTTGTTCGGGATGACCGAGTCGTTCGGCCCGTACTGCGGCTATCCCGCCGACACCGACATGCCGCGCTCAGCATGGGGCAGCTGCGGTAAACCGTTCGCGGGCATGGACGTCCGGATTGTCGACCAGGACAGCGGAGCGCCGCTGCCTGCTGGCGAGGTCGGCGTGATCCAGATCCGTGGGCCACATGTCATGCGTGGCATATGCCGGCGCGGCCGCTATGACCTCTTCACCGCCGACGGCTATTACCCCACCGGCGACCTCGGCCATCTCGATGCCGACGGCTTCATGTTCTATCACGGCCGCTCCGACGACATGTTCAAGGTGAGCGGCGCGACCGTCTACCCCAGCGAGGTCGAGCAGGCTCTGCGCACCATCGCCGGCGTCGACAACGCGTTCGTCACCGAGGTGGCGGGTGCGGTCGGCGCGGTGGTGGTCTCCGAGCGCGCCGTCGACGACGTGCGCGCCGAAGTCCGGAAACGATTGAGCGCGTTCAAGGTTCCGACAGTGTGGCTGCGCGTCGACTCCGATAGCGAGATCCCGCGTAAGGCGACCGGCAAGGTCGATGCCCGTGCACTCAAGGTTCTGCTGGCCGAGCAGACGTAAAACTGCCTAATTTCCGCAGCGAATGCGCAGGTTTGCGTCTGCTCGCGCGTGGGCCCAGCTCGCGCGGTTAGGTGACCACACCGCGTTGCGTGAGGTGGTGGATCAGCGGCTCCGCCCCTGCGGCGAGATGCTCCGACATCGCCGTGCGGGCCAGGTCTTCGTCTCGCCTCTGTAGTGCCTCGAGCAGCCTGCGGTGGTGTGTACACGACTTTTGCGGCCACCCGGGGATGGTCGGGAACACCGACTCGGGCGCATAGCGGGTGATCTGCGACATCAACTGAGCGAGTTTCGGCGAGTCGGCGGCCACATTGATCGCCCGGTGGAATTCGTGATTGAGCCGGACCGCCCGTTCGTCGTCGTCGACGGCGTAGGCGTCCTCGAGGTCGGACTGGATGCGCTGGAGTTCGCGCAACTGTTCATCGGTGATGTTGGCAGCGGCGCGTGCCGCGAGCTGACCCCCGATGTAGGCCTGCACGTCGGAGACGTCGGTGAGGTCGCGGCCGGTGACCGGCAGGACGACGAACCCGCGGTGCGGCTGCTGGGCGAGCAACCCCTCGGCCTTGAGTTCGAAGAGCGCCTCGCGCACCGGGGTGACGCTCACGCCGAGGTCCGCCGCGAGCTGGTCAAGGCGCACGTAGGAGCCCGCCGCGTAGCTGCCGTCGAAGATGCGCTTGCGCACGATGCGCGCAACGTCCTCGGCGAGCTGCGGCCGGGCGAGGACCGGCGGGATCTCGGGCACCGTCATCAGTCAGATCCGGTAGTCGGCGAGCAGTCGCTTGCTGATGATGTTCTTCTGAATCTCGCTCGTGCCCTCGCCGATCAGGAGGAAGGGGGCGTCGCGCATCAATCGCTCGATCTCGTATTCCTTGGAATAGCCGTAGCCGCCGTGGATCCGGAAACTCTGCTGCGTGACCTCGGCGCAGAACTCGCTCGCAAGATACTTCGCCATCCCCGCCGCGACGTCGTTGCGTTCGCCCGAGTCCTTCAACCGCGCGGCGTTGACCATCATCAGATGCGCAGCCTCGACTTTGGTTGCCATTTCGGCGAGTTGGAACGCGATGGCCTGATGGTCGGCGATCGGCTTGCCGAAGGTCTCGCGCTGCTGCGCGTAGCGGACCGCCAACTCGAAGGCGCGGATACCGACGCCACACGCTCGCGCGGACACATTGACCCGGCCCACCTCGATGCCGTCCATCATCTGAAAAAAGCCCTGCCCGGGCGCTTCGCCGAGGACGTCGTCGGCCTGTGCGACATACCCGTCGAAGATCAGCTCGGTGGTGTCGATCCCTTTGTAACCCAGCTTGTCGATCTTGCCGGGAATCGTCAGCCCGGGCGCGACCTCACCGAATCCCGTCGGCTTTTCGATCAGGAACGCGGTCAGGTTGCGGTGTGGCTTGTCGGCGCCCTCGTCGGTGCGCACCAACACCGCGACGAGCGTCGAGCTGCCGCCGTTGGTCAGCCACATCTTCTGCCCGTCGAGCGTGTAGCTGCCATCGGCTTTGCGCACGGCCCGGCTGCGGATCGCCGCGACGTCGGAGCCGAGCTCAGGTTCCGACATCGAGAACGCGCCGCGCGTCTCGCCGATCGCCATTCGCGGCAGGTACCGCTGCTTCTGCGCGTCGGTGCCGTGCTGGCGCAGCATGTACGCGACGATGAAATGGGTGTTGATCACCCCGGAGACGCTCATCCAGCCGCGGGCGAGTTCCTCGACGCAGAGTGCGTAGGTCAGCAGCGATTCGCCCAACCCTCCGTACTCCTCCGGAATCATCAGGCCGAACAGGCCCATCTCTTTCATCTGGTCGACGATGGCCTGTGGGTAGGTGTCGGCGTGCTCCAACTCCTGGGCGGTGGGGATGATCTCCTTGTCGACGAATCGCCGTACTGTGGCGAGGATTTCGGTCTGAAACTCCGAGAGCCCCAGGGTCTGCGCCAGTCGTGTCATGCGCGATCCCGCTTCGCTTCTCGCTTGGTCACGCGCCCACCCTTTCGAAGACGGCGGCCAACCCCTGGCCACCGCCGATGCACATCGTCTCCAGCCCATAGCGCACGCCGCGCCGGCCCATCTCACGGGCAAGCGTGGCCAGCATCCGGCCGCCTGTCGCGCCGACCGGGTGACCCAGGGAGATACCCGAACCGTGCACGTTGGTCCGGTCGTGGTCGGCTGCGGTGAACCTCCACTCCCGCATCACGGCCAGGGCCTGTGCGGCGAATGCCTCGTTCAGTTCGATGAGGTCGATGTCGCGCAGCTGCAGGCCTGCTTTGGCGAGCGCCACCTCGGTTGCAGGAACCGGCCCGATCCCCATGACGTTCGGCGCGACGCCCGCCGACCCCCATGCCACCAGCCGGACCAACGGCGTGAGCCCGAGTTCGTCCGCCTTCTGCCGGGTGGTCACGATGCACATCGAGGCGGCGTCGTTCTGACCGCTGGCATTGCCCGCGGTAACGGTGGCGTCCGGATCATCGCTTATCAGAACGGGTTTCAGCTTCGCCAGTGACTCAACCGAGGTGTCGGCCCGCGGGTGCTCGTCGGTGTCGACGAGATCCTCCCCCTGCCGGGTGCGCACCGCGACCGGGATGATCTCCTCGGCCAGGACGCCGTCCTTCTGTGCGGCGACGGCACGCTGATGTGACCTGACCGCCAGCTCGTCCTGCTCCTGCCGCGAGATGCCGTACTGGCGGCGCAGATTCTCGGCGGTCTCCAGCATGCCGCCGGTCACCGGGTAGTGCCGCCCACCCGCGGTGGAGCGGCCGCGGGCCAGAGCGTCGTGCACCTTGACGCCGGTTCGTGCACCTCCCCACCGCATGTCGGTGGAGTAGAACGCGACGTTGCTCATGCTCTCGGCACCCCCGGCGACCACAACGTCGTTGTCGCCGTTGACAACCTGCAGGCAGGCCTGGATGACCGCCTGAAGTCCCGACCCGCACCGCCTGTCGACCTGCATGCCCGGAACCGTCACCGGCAGCCCGGCATCCAACGCCACCACGCGTCCGATCGCGGGCGCCTCGCTGCTCGGATAGCAGTGTCCGAGGATGACGTCCTGCACACTCTCTGGCGCGATCCCGGTCCGATCGAGCAGCCCCGTCAGCGCGGCGATTCCCAGGTCCACCGCGGTCAGCGACGTGAACATGCCGCCGTAGCGACCGATCGGCGTGCGCACCGGTTCGCAGATGACCGCTTCGCGGCTCATATGTGCCGTCCCCCGGTGACCTCGAGGACCGTTCCCGTCATGTACGACGACAGATCGCTGGCCAGAAACAGCGCCACCTTCGCGACCTCGGCCGGTTCACCGGCCCTGCCCATTGGCACCTCGGCCAACTTCTGATCCCAGATGTGTTGCGGCATGGCCACGGTCATCGCCGAGCGGATCAACCCCGGTTGGATCGCGTTGACCCGTACGCCGAGATGGGCGAGCTCCTTGGCGGCGGCTTTTGTCATGCCGACGATGCCGGCCTTGGCCGCCGAGTAGTTGGTTTGGCCGACGAGACCCACCTTGCCGGAGATCGACGACATGTTGACGATCGCGCCACGCTTGTTCTCCCGCATGATCGCCGCGGCCGCCTTCGTCCCGTTCCACGTGCCTTTCAGGTGGACGGCGATGACCTGGTCGAACTGTTCCTCGGTCATCTTGCGCAGCGTCGCGTCGCGGGTGATGCCCGCGTTGTTCACCATGACGTCCAGACCGCCGAACCGCTCCACCGCCGCCGCGGTCAACGCGTCGACCTCGTCGCCCTTGACCACGTCGCAGCGCACGGCGACCGCCACCTGGTCGCCGCCGAGTTGTTTGGCCGCAGCCTCCGTCGCGCCGAGATCCAGGTCGCCGAGCACCACCCGCGCCCCCTCGGCGACGAACCTCTCCGCGATCGCGTAACCCAACCCTTGGGCCCCGCCTGTGACCACTGCTGTCTGACCGGTCAACAACGACACTCGAGCACCTCTCTTCGCTGGTCAGGGACCGAGAAGGGCCCCGTCAAGCCTGAATCATATTTCATATATGATTTGCGAGCACGCAGAGGAGGAGCATCGAACGATGACCACCGCAGAAGTCAGCGACGAGGATTTCGGCGAGATCCTGGCACAGACCCGGCATTTCGTGCGCACCTCCGTCGTCCCGCGCGAGCAGGAGATCCTGGTCGACGACCGGGTGCCCGACGATCTGCGCGACCAGGCCAAGAAGATGGGCCTGTTCGGGTACGCGATCCCGCAGCAATGGGGCGGACTCGGGCTGAATCTCGCCCAGGACGTCGAGCTGGCGATGGAACTCGGCTACACGTCCATGGCCGTACGGTCGATGTTCGGCACCAACAACGGCATCGCCGGCCAGGTCCTCGTCGGCTTCGGCACCGACGAGCAGAAGTCGCGCTGGCTCGAGCCGATTGCCACCGGCGACGTCGTGGCCGCGTTCGCGCTGACCGAACCGGGCGCCGGGTCGAACCCTTCTGGCCTCCGCACAAAGGCCGTTCGCGACGGAGACGACTGGATCATCAACGGCCAGAAGCGCTTCATCACCAACGCGCCGACGGCCAACCTGTTCATCGTCTTCGCCCGGACCCGGCCCGCGGACGATGAGGGCGCCGGGATCGCCGTATTCCTGGTCCCCGCCGACGCCCCCGGCGTGGTGGTCGGCTCCAAGGACGCCAAGATGGGCCAGGAAGGCGCCTGGACGGCCGACGTTAGCTTCGACGACGTACGCGTTCCCGGCGCCGCGTTGATCGGCGGCGATGAAGACATCGGCTACCGGGCCGCGATGATCTCGCTGGCACGCGGGCGGGTTCACATCGCTGCCGTCGCCGTGGGGACGGCCCAGCGTGCGCTCGACGAGTCGGTTGCCTACGCGGCGACAGCAACGCAGGGCGGTACTCCGATCGGTAACTTTCAGCTGGTTCAGGCGATGATCGCCGACCAGCAGACCGGCGTGCTGGCCGGACGGGCGTTGGTGCGCGACACCGCGCGACTGTGGGTCACCGGCGAGGACCGCAGGATCGCCCCGTCTGCGGCAAAACTCTTCTGCACCGAGATGGTCGGTAAGGTCGCCGATCTCGCGGTGCAGATCCACGGCGGTAGCGGCTACATGCGCGAAGTACCAGTGGAGCGGATCTACCGCGACGTCCGGTTGCTACGCCTCTACGAGGGCACGAGCGAAATCCAGCGGCTCATCATCGGGTCGAACCTCGTCAAGGCTGCCCAGAAGGCCCGCGCGTGACCGGGCGGCTCGCAGGCAAGGTCGCCTTCATCACCGGGGCCGCACGAGGTCAGGGCCGAGCGCACGCGGTACGGATGGCGAACGAGGGCGCAGATGTCATCGCGGTCGACATCGCAGGCGAACTGCCCGCCTGCGTCCCGTACGACTCGGCGACGCCGGAGGACCTGAAGGAGACCGTGCGGCTGGTAGAGGCGACGGGGCGGACCATCGTCGCCTCGGTCGTCGACACCCGCGACCACGACGGCCTTCGTCGAGCCGTCGACGACGGTGTCGCCGCCCTGGGCCGGCTGGACATCATCATCGCCAACGCCGGAATCACCTCTCCCCGGGCCTGGGATGCGATCACTGCCGACGAATTCCGCGACGTCATGGACATCAACGTCACCGGCACCTGGAACACCGTGATGGCCGGCGCACAGAAGATCATCGACGGAGGACGTGGCGGCTCGATCATCCTGATCAGTTCGGCCGCCGGAGTGAAGTTCCAGCCGTTCATGATTCACTACACCGCCAGCAAGCATGCCGTTACCGGGATGGCCAGAGCATTCGCCGCCGAACTCGGAAAGCACTCCATCCGCGTCAACAGCGTGCACCCGGGTCCCGTCGTCACGCCGATGGGATCCCCCGGCATGGTCGAGGCGATCGCCAAGGCGGCAGAGGCCGACGGCAACCACGCGCTACTGAACGTGTTGACGCCCTTCCTGCCGACCTGGGTCGCCCAACCGGAAGACATCGCCGACGCCGTCTGCTGGCTGGCCAGTGACGAGTCGAAATTGGTGACTGCACAGGCGATCTCGGTCGATCAGGGCTCGACCCAGTACTGATCTGGCGAGTGCGGGGTACTCAGCCCAGGAAGCGGACAATCGACTCGGCGACGGCCGCGGGCTTGTCCGAGCCGTCGATCTCGACCGTGGTAGTCATGGTCGCCTGCACGCCGCCCTCGAGTTTGTCGACCTTTGAGATCTCCGCGCGCGCCCGCACCTTGGCGCCGACCTTCACCGGCGTGATGAAGCGGACCTTGTTGTAGCCGTAATTGATCGCCATAGCGATGTTCTCGACGGTGTAAAGCTGATGCATGAAGCGCGGCAGCAGGGACAGGGTCAGCAGACCGTGCGCGATGGCCCCGCCGAAAGGCCCACTGGCCGCCCGCTCAGGATCGACGTGAATCCACTGGTGGTCGTCGGTGGCCTCGGCGAACAGGTTGACGCGCTCCTGAGTGACCTCGAGCCACTCCGTGGGGCCGAGCTGGCTGCCCTGCGCCGCACTGAACTCGTCAAGCCCGCTGAATGTCCTCACTGCCGCTCCTTCTTCAGAAGATCACCGTCTGGTTGCCGAATCGGATGATGCGGTCCTCACAGTGCCACAGCACCGCACGCGACAGCACGAGGCGTTCCACGTCTGAGCCGAGCCTGGCCAGGTCCTCGACATTGTGGCGATGGTCGACTCGCACCACGTCCTGTTCGATGATCGGGCCTTCGTCGAGATCTTCCGTCACATAGTGCGCCGTCGCTCCGACGAGCTTGACCCCGCGCTCCTTCGCGCGCCGGTACGGGGCGGCGCCGATGAATGCCGGAAGGAAAGAGTGGTGGATGTTGATGAGTGGGCAACCGACCTCGGTGAGGAAATTCGGGGTCAGAATCTGCATGTACCGCGCGAGAACTACGACGTCGACATTACCTTTCAGCAAATCGAGTTGTCGTTGCTCGGCCTCGTGACGAATTTCTTTCGTCGAGGGCACATGAAGAAAAGGCACCGAGAATGGTCGAACTTGATCGGCGAGGTCCGCGTGATTGGAAATCACCATCACCACCGACATGTCGAGTTCGCCGCGCCGGTTACGCCATAAGAGGTCCAATAAGCAGTGATCCTCTTTTGACGCCATGATCGCGACGCGTTTCGGCTTGGCCGCTTCCGTCAGCCGGAAGTCCATATCGAACTTCGACGCCACCTCCCGGGCGAAACTGCGCTCCAACTCGTCGCGGGCAGCCGTCAGCCCGGGCAGGTGGAAGATCGTTCGCTGCATGAACGTGCCACCGGATTGCTCGGTGGCATGCTGGTCCAGCGACACGATGTTCGCCCCTGCACCGGCGAGGAAGGCACTCACCGCTGCGACCAGTCCGGGGCGGTCGTCGCAGCGCAGCAGAAGCCTTCCTACGTCCTTCGCTGGCAAACTCCCCCTGCCCGTCTCGGGGTACTGGCTCCCCACCTGCATCAGGGTGTCACATAGCGGGGGTCGACGGTGGTCACACGGGTCATCCGGGTCCGCAGAGGCCCACAGCGGGAATTGAACTGGCTCGACACAGCGGCAGCGAAAAATACGTCTTGCCGAGGGCACCTCGGCGGCGGAAAGTATTGCCGTCGGCATCCAAGTTCGCCCATGGCCGTACGCACCATGTTTTACCTCTGTTAATTGTTCTGAGATGTGATAGCCGAACGACAATCGCTGATCTTGACCCGGAACCGGCATTTACGCGCCACAATCGATTTGCAGGACAAGATCGGGGCGCTAGCTGGATTCCGAGTGATGTGTGGCGAGATACTGGGTGTCGGGTATTCGCAAACCAACGCATTCCGATACCTGACAACGAACCGGCGCACCCTTTGTCGGCCGGTTGCCCGAAGGATGGGAAAACTATGACCGTTCCTCAGCTCGACGCCCCGCTATACGACGAAATGCGCTTGGCGCACAGCATCAGTTGGTGGGACGAGGTCGCGGAATGCACGCTGGTGATGTCGCAGCCCGCCATTGACCGCGAGCTCTGGTATGAGTTTCTGCGGGGCGCCGCCCGTAGCTATCGCAAGCACGGCGTTGAGCGGGTGCTCGATGTGGCGGCGATCCGCCATGGCGACGACACCAGCCTGTTCTGGGTGGCGATCGACAGCGCGGGGCGCGTCGTCGGCGGAGTCCGGGCGAAAGGCCCGTTGACAAGTGCCCAGGAATCCCATGCCCTGGTCGAATGGGCTGGACAACCTGGCCTGCCGGCAGTGCACAAAATGATTACCGACCGGCTGCCATTCGGTGTGGTGGAGATCAAATCCGCGTGGGTGACCGACGATATCGATCGGAACCGGTCATTGACCGACGTGCTCGCGCGCGTCCCCCTACATTCGACGGCGGCGTTAAATGCGCAATTCGCGATGGCAACCGCCGCATCGCACGTGATCGCGCGTTGGATTTCCTCTGGCGGCGTTGTCGCAGCACGGATCCCCGCAACGCCGTATCCCGACGATCGATATCGCACAAAGATTATGTGGTGGGATCGCAATACCTTCGCCAACTATGCTGAACCGATACAGTCCGCGACCACACTCACCGAGATCGTGGCACTCAACCGGCATCTCGACCCACTCCGCGATGGCGCAGTGCGGCAAGCGAGCACCGTGTGAGTTGCAAACCCATCGACACGGACTTCACCGGGGCGCACTGCTTCCGAAAGCCCGGCCATCCCGACGCGCTCAACGCGCTCGACGCGCTGACTGCCGATGCGCATCGAATGCGGTATCGGTTGCAGCGCAATAGCATTCGTCACAGCGACCGCCTAGTGAGAGAGTCAGGTGCAGCACCTGAGCAGAAAGGACGCGATCGAATGCCGCTGATTAGGCCACTGTGGCGGATACCGGGCATAGCGCTACGAGAACGGCGCTACCCAGCCGGTCGTGAACGCGTTCCGGAACCGATGGTGATGAACGCGCCGGAATCGGTCGACGCTTTCCACCTGGGCGGCGCGACGAACCCGGGAATGCAGGCGATCTACGACTTCGGAGCCCGGGCTATCGATCGCCTCATCCCCCCTCACGGGCGGTTGCTCGATCTCGGCGTCGGATCGGGTCGAGCGATCAGCGCCATCTTGCGCCGTCGGCCTGACATCAGCGTGACAGCCGTCGATCTGGCGCCGAATATGCTGGCGAAAGCGCGCGACCTGTTTGTCGCCGAGGGCTTGAACTCCCGCGTCGAACTGGTTGAGGCCGACATCACCGCGCTGCCCGGCCGCATCCTCGACCACGAATGGCAGGGCGTCTCCTGCATGTGGACCCTGCACCAGTTGCCGGACGGCAGCACCCTCGAAGCCGCGGTCCGTCAGATCGCTGCCGTGCGCGCGAAAAACGCTGCCGCCGTGTGGATCACAGATTTTGCTCGTCTACGGAATCCTTCCACTACCGCAGATATGCTCGATTGCGTTGATCCTGGTTCCCCGGCGATCCTCCGCGACGACGCGATCGCGAGCGAGGCAGCGGCCTTCACCCCGGCGGAGCTTCTGTCGGCTTTTGAACTCGCGGGATTAGCGGACCTGCAACGTGGCCACCCCCGACCCGTGCCTTACCTACAGGCCTATTGGACGCACGGCCCGCGCCACGACGGTGCTGGTCCAAAGACCGAAGGCGCGCGTCTGCGTGGTCGTGCGGCCCGCGACGCCGCAACGCTGCGGTGGGGTTTCAGTGCTAAGCCGTTCTGAGGCCCAACGCGCGACCGGGCCGATCACCCGGCAGAGACTATATTTGCCTTCGAGACTACCGCCGCGGTGGAGGTCGAGCGGCTCACCTCGGGGGCCATCAACAGATGCCTCCAGTGCTTACCGGCTGTCTGAAAACCCCATGGTGCAGAGCGGAGGAGTACATGCGGCAAGAGACACAGCCTGATCTCGCGTCGCTTCCCCTGCCTCCGAAGAACCCGCTGCCCCACAAACGACGCCTACAGGCCGTGCGCACGTTTCACACAGGCATCGATGAGTTGCGAGAGGCGGGTGGACCGGTCACCCGGTTCAGCCTCGGTCCGCGTTGGCTGATGCCGCCGGTCGTGCTTGTAACGTCACCCGACGCGATCCGCGACGTCTTGTCCCCGAGAGATGACTCGGTCGACAAGACCACGCCCGTCTTCGTCGAACTTCGTCGCGCGCTCGGGTCGAATCTCGCGGACCTCCCGCACAAGCTGTGGCAGCCGCGCCGACGGACTCTACAACCGGTGTTCACCAAACAACGGGTTCACGAATTCGGTGGCCACATGGCACTGGCCGCCGAATCCGTAGCAGAGACTTGGATCGACAACGAAGTCGATCTCGACGCCGAATCGCGCAAGTTGACCATTCGGGCGTTGGGTCAATCGGTACTCGGTGTCGATCTCCGCGATCGCGCGCACGAGGTGTCCGAACCGCTCACGGCAGCGCTGCAGTACGCGATGAGTCGCGCTCTGAGACCGGTGCGCGCGCCATGGTGGCTGCCCACACCCGCCCGCCGACGCGCGCGGTCCGAGAGCGCCCGACTTCACCGGCTGACCGAAGAGATTCTGCATGCGTGCCGAGCTGATCCTGAGCGAGAGGCGCCACTTGTCCACGCCTTGATCGCGGCGACCGATCCAGTAGACGGCCGAAGGCTGACCGACGCCGAGATCTGCGATGAGCTGATCATTTTCCTGTTCGCCGGACATGAGACCACCGCAACCACCCTGGCCTACGCACTGTGGCAGCTGGGACGCAATCCAGAATGCCAGGACCGGCTGGCCGCGGAAGTGGGTGAGTTGCCGGCTCGGCAGCTGACGCCAGACGACCTCCCCCAACTGCCGTACACGGTCCAAGTTGTGCGCGAGGCCCTACGGCTGTGTCCACCAGCGCCGACAGGGACCCGCATGGCGTGCCGCGACCTGCATGTCGGTGGCTATCGCGTCAAGGCCGGCACGATGTTGTTGATCGGGCGAATGGCGGTACATCGCGACCCCACGTTGTGGGACAACCCGTTGGCCTTCGACCCCGACCGGTTCAGTGCGGCCAACTCCGCCACCCGAGATCGGTGGCAGTACTTGCCATTCGGCGGCGGACCGCGATCCTGCATCGGCGATCACTTCGCGATGATGGAGGCCACCTTGGGCTTGGCGACCCTCGTCCGTCAGGCGGAGATCCGCTCGCTCGAGGACGACTTTCCGGTGGCCCTGCACTTCAGCATGATCGCGGGCGGTCCGATCCGCGCCCACGTTCGGCGACGGTCCTGACGCCGCACCACGCCGCGCCGAACGAGCGCCAAGCAATCCACCCGGAGACCCAATGACCCAAGCCGACGAAGTGGAACCCTTCCGAGCCGTGCTGTTGTCTCCCGGCGATCCCGCCGACGACGCCGTCTTGGATCAGCTCCTCGGCGATCCCCGCATCGTGCTCGTCGACAGTCGCGAGGAACAGTTGCGTTGCCTTCGCGAACTGCGCCCGAGCCCGGCGTCATCGCTGTTGGACGAGCCGACGCGGTGGGCTTATTACCCGTGGCGGCAATCCGTTGTCGGAATCTTGGGGCCGAGGGCGTATCGCACCGTGCGCCTGGACCGCAACCGAAACCTCATCACGCCTGGGGAGCAAGAGCGCCTGGGCGAACTGCGCATCGGCGTCGCGGGGTTGAGCGTCGGTCATGTCATCGCGCATGCGCTGGCACAGCAGGGTCTCTGCGGCGAACTGCGACTCGCCGACTTCGACCAGCTCGAACTCTCCAATCTCAACAGGATCCCCGCCACGGTCCTCGAAGTCGGAGTGAACAAGGCGATCGTGGCGGCGCGCCGGATAGCAGAGCTGGACCCGTACATCCGCCTCGAGGTCATGACGGCCGGCGTGACCACCGGCACCTTGGACGCCTTCCTCGACGGGCTGGACGTCGTGGTCGAGGAATGTGACTCGATGGACATCAAGGTCATGGTCCGCGAGGCCGCTCGGCAGCGCCGGTTGCCCGTCCTGATGTGTACCAGCGATCGGGGCCTGGTCGACGTCGAGCGCTTCGATCTCGAGCCCGAGCGCCCAATTCTGCATGGACTCCTCGGCGGCGTGACGTCGACGCAGCTCGCGGGTTTGGCAGTCAAAGACAAGATTCCGTACATGCTGCGTCACCTCGACGCCGAACGTGTATCACCTCGCTTGGCCGCATCTTTCGTGGAAGTCGGGCAGACGCTCTCCTCATGGCCCCAGCTGGCGGGAGACGTCGTCCTGGGTGCCGCCGTGATGGCCGAAGCCGTGCGCAGGATCGCGGTCGGCGAGGCGATCCCGTCCGGCCAGGCCCGGATCGACATCGCGGCGACCCTCAGCGCTCTGCAAGAGCCGGCTGCACCCAGTCACACCGAGATAAACGGTTCGCCAGTCGAAGTGGCCGACGAGCCGCCGAACCCCGGCGGGCTTGTCGAAGTGGTGGCCGCGGCCGCGACGCGTGCCCCATCCGGCGGGAACATGCAGCCGTGGAGTATTCAGACAGCCGACAATGAGGTCCGCATCAGCATCGACACTGGATACACGTCACTGATGGACGTGGGCCGGCGCGGTAGCGCAGTAGCCGTCGGCGCGGCGGTGTTCAACGCCAGAGTCGCCGCAGCCGCGCACCGTGCCGTTGGTTCTGTGGACTGGCTGGCCGACGAGCCCTACTCGCAGTTGACCGCGGTCATTCGCCTCGGAGGCGGCCACGACGACGCGCTGGAACAGCTGTACAAGCCGATGCTCGAGCGCACAACCAACCGACGTCCTGGTGTCCGACAGGCCATCGGCTATGAAGTCGACGCGTCATTGAGGGCCGCAGCAGCTGACGAAGGTGGACGACTGCGCCTGCTGACCGCTGACGGCGACCTTCAGGACGTCGCGGAGGTCTTCGCGGCGGCCGACCGGGTCCGCTACCTCACGCCGGCATTGCACCGCGAGATGTTCGCCGAGTTGCGGTGGCCGGGCGATGAACCGGCGGACTGCGGAATCGACGTCGACAGCCTGGAATTGGATCCGGCCGATGTGGCCGTCCTCGACATCCTTCGGCGCCCTGAGGTGATGGCCCATCTCGAGGATTGGGATGCCGGCGTCGCACTCGGAAACAATGTGCGAGAACAGATCTGCAATGCCTCCGCGATCGGCGTGATCACCGTCCAAGGAAGCGCACTACTCGACTTCGCCCGGGGCGGCGCGGCTGTCGAGGTGGTATGGATCGCCGCCCAACAACGCGGCTTCGCCGTTCAGCCGATTTCACCGGCGTTCCTCCACGCGATATCGGATGACGAGTTGTCGGGCATGTCGGCACGATTCGCGCCCGAACTCCGCAGTCTGCGTCGGCGGTTCCGTCAACTGTGCGCAATCGAACCCGACGAGTCGCTGGTCTTGGTCCTCAAGCTGTCGCACGCCGGGCCACCGTCGGTGCGTAGTAGGCGCCGCCGCCTTCACGGCGCGAGGAGCACCCCCGGGTAACCGATCATCGGACGGTGTCAGTGCGCGCCCGCCCGCGTTTCCGGCGGAGCGTTTGCCCAAGGTCCGCCTCGCGGCACGGTGTGCCAGTATTCTCGGAGTCAATGTCCGAGAAGAGTACGTCCAACAGCCTGGATCTGGTTGTCACCGCCGTCGCCACGCAATTGATGGCGGTAAATGCGGCTACCTCGGTCAACGTAGCTAGGAAGGTCCTCGCCGACCTTGTCGCGCACTTCGATGTCGATGCCAGTTTCCTTCGACACAACGATCACAACATCCGCGCGACAAAATTGGTTGCTGACTGGCCCCTGAGACCGAACGTGCCGGATCCGGACCCCCTTGCGGTGGTCTATTTCGACGAGGCGGACCCGGTTTTCGCACTCGCCGAGCACCTGAAGGAACCGGCCGTCTTCCGCCCGGAACCGGCTACCGAGGACTACCAGCGCCGAATTCAGGAGAATCGCCATATTCCTCCCACGTCGATGGCGTGTGTGCCGCTTCTCTCGGGCGATGTCACCACGGGCGTGCTGGGCTTCGTCAAGTGGGGCGATCGGGATTGGCGCGCAGAAGAACTCAACGCGCTCAAGGCAATTGCTTCACTATTCGCCCAGCTTCAGGCGCGCGTGGAGGCGGAGGATCAACTGCGTTACCTCGCCGAGCACGACGACCTGACCGGCCTGCACAACCGTCGCGCGCTACTCGCCCATCTTGATGAGCGGTTGGCTCCAGGTATGCCCGGACCTGTGTCGGCGTTGTTCTTCGACCTCGACCGACTCAAAGCCATCAACGACTACCTCGGTCACACCGCAGGCGACTGGTTCATCAGGGTTCTCGCCGAACGCCTGCGGGAAGGCACTGACGGCCGGAGCCTGATCGCCCGGCTCGGTGGTGACGAGTTCGTTGTCGTGCCGGCGGCCCCAATGGAGTCCGATACCGCCGAGGCGCTGGCCTACCGACTGCAGTCGATCCTGCGCGAACGCGTGGCGATCGACGGCGAGATGCTGACCCGTACGGTCAGCATCGGGGTGGCGCTCGGTTTTCCCGGTCGCGACACCACGTCCGATCTCCTGCGGCGAGCCGACCAGGCCGTGCTCACCGCCAAGAGTTCCGGCGGCAACAAGATCGCGGTGTTCTCCGACGAGATGTCGCTGGACATCGAATTCCGCAACGACATCGAACTCCACCTGCAGAGCGTGATCGAGAACGGTGCGCTGCTACTGCACTACCTCCCCGAGGTGGACATGCGCACCGGTGAGATACTCGCGGCCGAGGCGCTGGTCCGCTGGCAACACCCCACGCGGGGTCTGCTGTCTCCGGATGCGTTCATCGGGGTCGCCGAATCGATCAACCTGGCAGGCGAACTGGGGCGTTGGGTGATGCGCTCGGCGTGTGCGGAGTTCGCACGCTGGCGGGCACAGGGTGTCGGACACGATGCGGTGCTGCGAATCAACGTCTCGCCGGTTCAGTTGGTCACCGACGGCTTCGTGGAGTCAGTTGCCGACATCATCGAGGAATTCGGGCTCGACGGGGGTTCGGTCTGTCTGGAGATCACCGAAAGCGTTGTCGTGCAAGACATCGAGACGACGCGGATAACGCTCGCGGGCCTGAGGAACGTCGGAGTACGAGTCGCCATCGACGACTTCGGCACCGGATACAGCGTGTTGTCTCACCTGAAATCCCTGCCGGTCGACACACTCAAGATCGACAAGAGCTTCGTGCGTGAACTCGGTTTCAACGCGGGCGATCTCGCCATCGTGCGCGCCGTCATTGCGCTGGCGGAGGCGTTCGACCTGCAACTGGTCGCTGAGGGAGTCGAGACCGAGACGGCCGCTTTGACGTTGTTACGGCACGGATGCCATCGTGCGCAGGGATTCCTCCTGTCACGCCCGGTCCCAGGGGGCGAGATGGCGGCGCTACTGGCTCAGGGGCGGATACCCCTGCATTTTTCCGCAACGCCACACGTGTGAGTGGGCCTGCGTCTCGTGCATGTTCGCATGCAGTTGCCGATTGGGCACCCGGCAGACAGAGGGAACGTCTTGGTCGAGGGGCTCCGAGGTGAGCAGCTCGACGCGCCCGAACCGGCTGGCATAACGGCCGACCATGCACACCTTCATGGTGCCGTCCGCCGGTAGGTGGCGAGGCGTCTTGGTGTGGACGCTCGACGAGTCGGCCCCGACAACCAGACCGTGACGGGCCCGAATCGCCAGCGGACCGTCATTGGTGTCGAATAGCGCGCCCACCGCCATGCCTTCTTCGAACACGATGCGTTGCAATGTCGCGTCGCGACGCTCCTCGATATCGCGTTTGCGCGCCTCGACGGCGAGCCACTCGAGAAGCGAGCCACCGACATTGCCCGGATCGACTCGCATGGTGCCGAGTTCGGCGACCTCGATGAGATCTCCGTCTGAGGTCTGCAATGGAGTCGATTGCCAATTCGACAGGCGCGTATAGAGGTATCCGGTCGGCGACGCCAAACAACGTGCCGTCCACTCCCGCAGCTTGGAGCCGACGAACGGCGGCACCGTGCGGGTGTTCTCGGCCGGGGCCGGGTCGTGGGCCACTCGAATGGGCACGTCGACGTCCATGCGTGACCGGCGCAGCGGGCCGAGGTCGGCCGACAGCTCCGCAAGATAATTCTGGGTCTCCACGTCGGGCGTGTCTGCCAGCCACGGGTGCGTGCCGATCTGCTGCTGCGCAGCGCCGCCGGCTGACGGCGCGAGGAACACGTCGCCGCCGACATCAACGACCGAGATTGCGCTCGCCAACCCGCCGGCGCCGAAGCCGATGCATACCAAGTCGACTTCTGTGTCCCATTCCACCCATTCCACCGTCAACTACCCCTATGTTGCTTGTACGGTCGACTGCTGGTCGCGAACGTGCTGTTCTCGCTGTTCAAGTGAAGTTGCCACAGTCCACGCTGGGATTCGAGGGGGTTTGCCGACGCGGACTATGGCAACAGCATGAGAGTATCGCCGCCCCCGCTGCAGCGATAGTGGACTCGCCGGTGCCGCGGGCCGGCCAGCAACGTCGGCCGCCAGCGACTGCCACCCGTCGAGCATCCGACCGCGAGTCATCACAAGAGGTACCTTACATACTTTTCGCATGAAATGGAGCCATCGAAATGACTTAGAGTCTTGAGCTACGAACGGTCAACGCGGCTTGACGTCGCGAAAGTACGAAGGGTGTCGCCCCCGGAAAAGCGTGAGCTGCCAGATTTGGTTATGCGTGCGCGTGTCGCGGATGAAAGAATCGCGGAATTGATTAATTTACGGCAAACACGATTACCTTCCGTCCGGCGCCACATTTCAGATTCCGAGGTCCCGCTGTGACCGACCAGATCGATCGACGATCGGACACCACGCGGCAACAGATACTCCGGGCCGCGTCGCATCAGTTCGCACACCGGTCGTATAGCCGGGTGAGCCTCGATGACATCCTTGCCGACGCAGAGGTCACCAAGGGCGCCATGTATTTCCATTTCCGCTCCAAGCACGCACTGGCGGCCGCGATCGTCGAGCAGTGCGCCGCGGGCGCCCGAGGAGCCGTCGAGGGCTTGTTGGCGCGTCGCCTGTCGGGCCTCGAGACGCTCATCGACATGTCGTATCTGATCGCGATCGACGACATCGGCGACGAGTCGGCGCGCGCCGGGTTGAACCTGCTCGAGTCGATCGGCCGCACCGACGGGTTGCAGCTGAGCATTCTGGGCGACTGGGTCGCCGCCTTGGCCGCAATCGCCCAAAAGGCGGTCGAGGAAGGCGACATTCCGCAGCGCCATGATCCCGAGGCTGTGGCCCGCCTACTGGTGTCGATGTACATGGGTCTGCGGCAGGCCAGCGACCTGGCCAAGCCGGAGCGGTTCCTGGCCGACCTGCAGGAGGCGTGGGCCCTCATTCTTCCGGGCTTCGTCGACGGGGACCGAGTCGACTACCTCCAAGAGTTCATCAAGCGGCGCACGGCCGTGGCCGTCAAGAAGGCGACGCCGCTCTGAGGATTCTTACCCCATGAATTAAGATGCCCGTCCAGGGCCATCACCACCCGGTAGGGCCGTAGGAGCTTCCGGAGGGTACTCGGACAATGGTGCGGCAAGCCCGATCCGAGGCCACCCGTCGTCGGATCATCACCTCAGCGGTGGATCTGTTCAACGAGATGGGTTACCCCGCTACCGGTTTGGGCGACATCATCGAGCGCGCAGAGATGACCAAGGGTGCGCTGTACTACCACTTCGAGTCCAAAGAGTCGTTGGCCACCGCAATAATCGAGGAAGGCAGCGCAAATCTGTTCGACGCCTTCCGTAACATCTGCCAGTCCTCGGCGCCTGCCCTGGAGTGTGTGATCCACGGCGTTTTCGTGGTCGCCGACATGCTCGGCACCGACAGTGTCGCGCGCAGTGGGACACAGCTCATGCGGGCGTTTGCGGAGTTCAATGACGCTGCTGCCCGTACGTACAACGGCTGGCTCGACGAGATGTCCCGGCGGGTGGCGGACGCGATCGACGAGGGCGACCTGCGCTCGGATCTCGATCCGCGGGCTGTCAGCGCGGTGATCGTGAGTGCGATGATCGGCGCCGAAGTCCTCGCCAGCGCAACGTCTTCGGGAGCCGACGTGCTCCCCCGCATCGCCCATGTGTGGGATGTGCTACTGCCGGCAGTCGTTGCCGAGGAGTCCCAGTCCTATTTTCGCGAGTTCCTGGCGCGAGAGACGATGCGCCACACCGCGACCTCCGCCGAGACCTGACGGCTAGAACTCCTCGACCCACAACCGCTCGGTCAAGTCTTGGAATGTCGCAAGCACTACCGGGTCATCGCCACGCAGGAGAGCGGACTTGCTCATCCTGGCCCGCACGATCGACTTGTCGTGATGCAGCAGTTCGACGATCAGGTCGGCGTGAGCGCGTACCACTGAGACGACCGGCTCGTCGGGCGGCATGGTGTGAAAGATGTCCCGGAAATTCAGCGCCTTGAGCGCCTCTGCCGTGTAACCGAGCATGTCCGCGAAGGCGGCATTGGCGAACAGGATCGCGCCGTCCTCTGCGATCGCCAGAACCGGGACGGGCAAACGTTCGAGAACGACGAGGGCGGGCAGTTCCTTCAGGAGCGCCATCGGTGTTTGGCCGGCCTGTTTGTCTCGTCGCCGCCGCTCCATGCCTCGATTATTACCGGTCCGCCGGCAGTCGGCACACACCAGTTGTGCGCCGGCTCCCCATCGGCACCATCAGCAGGCCCGACTGTCGCCACATAACTAACTAGGTTTACTCTGTTGGCAACTCTGCAGACAGGGGATCGACGATGGACCTCACGTGGTCGGAGGCCGACCTGGCATTCCGCGAAGAGGTGCGGGCCTTCTTGGACGCCAAGCTGACACCGGAACTGCGCCAGGCGGGCCGCCTCATGACGAGCGTGTACGCCGACCACGAGGCGAGCATGGAATGGCAGCGGATCCTTCACGAGCGTGGCTGGGCCGCGCCGGCCTGGCCCGTCAAGTACGGCGGCTGCGACTGGAGCCTGACCCAGCACTACATCTTCAGCAGGGAGTCCCAGCTCGCGGGCGCCCCGTCCCTGTCGCCGATGGGCATCCGGATGGTGGCGCACGCGCTGGTCAAGTTCGGCACTGACGAGCAGAAGGACTTTTTCCTCCCGCGGATCCTGACCGGCGAGGTGTTCTTCTGCCAGGGCTACTCCGAACCCGAGGCGGGGTCGGACTTGGCGGCGCTGTCGATGGCGGCGGTCGCCGACGGTGACGACCTCGTGTGCACCGGAAGCAAGATCTGGACCACGCACGCGCGCGAGGCGAACTGGATGTTCGCCCTGGTGCGCACATCGCGCACCCAGAAAAAGCAGCAGGGCATTACGTTCGTCCTGGTCGACATGGCGTCGCCGGGCATCGAGATCCGCCCGCTGGTGATGACCTCAGGGGAGGAAGTCCAGAATCAGGTGTTCTTCGACGACGTCCGGGTGCCCAAGTCGAACGTGCTCGGCGAGATCGACGACGGCTGGACGGTCGCGAAGTACCTGCTGGAATTCGAACGTGGGGGCGGTGCCTCCTCGCCCGCGCTTCAGGTGATGGCCGACGAGATCGCCACCGTTGCAGCCGATCAGCCCGCACCAAGCGGTGGTCGCCTGATCGACGACGCCGCGTTCTCCCGCAGACTCGCCGATGCCAGGATCCGCACCGAGGTTCTCGAGATTCTCGAATACCGGGTGCTGGCCACCGTCGCCGAAGGCAAGAACCCCGGCACGGGGGCCTCGATGCTCAAGGTGTTGGCGACCGAATTGAGCCAGACGCTCACCGAATTGGCGATGGAGGCGGCCGGCCCGCGCGGTCGGGTGTACCAGCCTCATGCCACCTTCCCCGGCGGACCGGTGGCCGAATTCGCACCGCCACCGGACGGATACGTCAGCGGCGAGCCATGGCAGGCGGTCGCGCCACTGCGGTACTTCAACGATCGAGCCGGTTCGATCTACGCAGGCAGCAACGAGATTCAGCGCAACATTCTGGCCAAGGCGGCGTTGGGACTGTAATGGACTTCAAACTGAGCGACGAACAGGAACTGCTGCGCGATGGGCTCGGCAAGTTCCTGTCGACACGATACGACTTGGAGAAGAGTCGGGCGGCCGCTAAGACCGGACCCGGATGGCAACCTGAGATCTGGCGCGGTTTCGCCGAAGAACTCGGTATCCTCGGTGCCGCATTGCCGGAGGAGATCGGCGGAATCGGCGGTGGCGCAATCGAAGTCATGGTCATCGCCGAAGCGCTCGGGTACGCGTTGGCGGTGGAACCGTACGTGGACACTGTGGTGGTGGCAGGTGGATTGCTGCAGCGGGCGGGTGGCCCCGCAGCGACGGAACTGTTGGGGCGCATCGTCGGAGGCTCCGCAATCGTCGCATTGGCGGCGACGGAGCCGTCGTCGGGCGACAACTGGCGCGACGTGTCGACGACAGCCGAGCGCGACGGTGAGGGATGGGTGCTGCGCGGCGAGAAGATCGTGGCGGCCAGTGCGCCGTTGGCGACCCACCTGCTGGTGACAGCGCGCACCGCTGACGGAATTTCGTTGTTCCTTGTCGATGTCGAGCGCGACGGCGTCGAGATGCACGCGTACCGCACCGTCGACGACCGCCGCGCGGCTGACATGACGTTCGATGGCTTGCGCCTCGCGGATGACGCGCTGCTGGGCGAGCAGGGCCAGGCGTGGCCGTC
The DNA here is from genome assembly GCF_025345615.1 of Mycobacterium deserti. GTDB lineage: Bacteria > Actinomycetota > Actinomycetes > Mycobacteriales > Mycobacteriaceae > Mycobacterium > Mycobacterium deserti. The sequence goes on along the minus strand of NZ_JAODWD010000003.1, from coordinate 46,395 downwards.
CATCGAACGCGCCCGCGACGAGGGCGCGACGGCGGTCTGCAGCGAGGCCGTCGGCGGCATGCGCAAGGTGTTGTCGGACACCGTCGAATACGCCAAACAGCGTCACCAGTTCGGCCAGCCCATCGGCAGCTTCCAGGTGCTGCAGCACCGCATGGTGGACATGTACATGGAGTTGGAGCAGTCGGTCGCCGCGGTCTACCTCGCCGTGCTGAAGTTGGACGCCGAGCCGACTGTGCGCGCGCGGGCGGTATCGGCCGCCAAGTCCACCGTCGGACGGGCCGCGCGCTTCATCGGGCAGCAGTCAGTGCAGTTGCACGGCGGCATGGGCATGACCGAGGAACTGGCGATCGGTCACTACTTCAAGCGATTGACCGCCGTTCAGTACGAGTTCGGCTCCACCGACTACCACCTCACCCGGTACGCGGAGCTGACAAAGCATTCGCAGTAACCCGTCAGCGCACTTGAACGGCAACGCCTTCGGTGAGTGCCAGCAGCTGATCGTAGGTCAGCGGCATCACCGAGTCGGCAGTGCCCGCCGCCGTCCAGATCACCGGATAGCGAGCCAGCGTCTGATCGACGACGGTGCGCAACCGGCGGGGATGACCGGTCGGTGCCACTCCCCCGATGACCTGACCGGTCGCGTCGCGCACAACGCGGGGACTGGCCTTGCCGATCGACGAAGCGCCCAGCACGCCGGCAAGCACATCGGTGTCTACGCGATGGGCGCCGCTGGCCATCACCAGCAGCGGTGCACCGTCACAGTCGAAGACCAGGCTGTTGGCGATCGCGCCGACCTCGCACCCGAGTTGGGCGGCGGCCGCGGCGGCCGTCTTGGCTTCGGCGTCGAGGATCGTGATCTGCGGGTCGATACCGGCAGCGGCGACTGCGGCCGCTACCTCGGCGTTGCGGATATTCACACGACAATTGTCGGTGCCGACTCCTAATGTGACCACGTGAGCTCGCGCGGATGGATCCTGTTCGTCGCGATGAGCATCATCTGGGGCATCCCGTATCTGTTGATCAAGATCGCGGTCGAAGGTGTGTCGGTGCCCGTGCTGGTCTTCGCGCGGGTCGCCGTCGGTGCCGCGGTCCTGCTTCCGCTGGCGCTCTCGCGTCGAACGTGGGCGATCGTGCGCACCCATTGGCCAGCCCTGCTGGGGTTCGCGTTCTTCGAAATCATCGCGGCATGGTGGCTGCTGTCGGATGCCGAACGCCACCTCACCAGTTCGATGACCGGACTGCTCATCGCGGCGGCGCCGATCTTCGCGGCCGTATTGGACCGCCTCACCGGCGGCGAAACGTTGGGTCCGAGAAGGGTGCTCGGACTTGCCGTCGGCATAGCAGGGGTCGCGGTACTCGCCGGCCCCCATATCGGCGGCAGCACCTGGCCGATAGTCGAGGTGCTCCTCGTCGCGCTGTGTTACGCGATCGCCCCGTTGATCGCCGCGCGTCGCCTCGCCGACGTCCCGACGCTGCCGATGACCGCGGTCTGCCTCACCTTCGCCGCGTTGGTGTATGCGGGGCCGGCCGCGGCGACATGGCCGGACGAGTTGCCGTCCACCCGTGTGCTTGTGGCGCTAGCCGGCTTGGCGCTCATCTGCACCGCACTGGCGTTCATCGTGTTCTTCGCGCTGATCCGCGAGGTCGGCGCGGCCCGCGCGCTGGTGTTCACCTATCTCAATCCGGTAGTGGCGCTGACGGCCGGGGTGATCGTCCTCAACGAACCACTGACGGCGTGGAATATCGGCGCGCTGGTGTTGATCTCGATCGGCTGCGTGCTGGCGACTCGTCGCCGGAGGGAACCCGAGACCGACGTCGCGACAGAGCCGACCTCAGTTGCGCCGCGATGACATCGCGGGCCAGCCTCACGCGGTGGCGATAGCCCCGTTCTCGAGTTCGCGCATCGCGGTGCGCAGACCGCGCCGTTTGCCGGTGGCGGGATCGATGCCGAAGCTCTCCCGCATGCCGTCGCGAATCCGGAACTTGAGCTCCGAGTTCGTTTCCGGCGCATTGTCGGAGGTGGCTTTGAGCAGCTTGTCGGGCAGCGCCAGCTTCGCGATCGTCCAGAACGACTGCATGTACTGGCGGCCCAGCGATCCGGTCGTGTAGGGCAGGTCGTACTTGTCGCACAGCGCGCGCACCCGCTCGCTGATCTCGGCGTAACGGTTGCTCGGCAGGTCTGGGAACAGATGGTGCTCAATCTGGTAGCACAGGTTGCCGCTCATGAAGGCCATCACCGGGCCGGCATGAAAGTTCGCTGACCCCAGCATCTGTCGCAAATACCATTCGGCCTGCGTCTCGTTGTCGAACTCCTCTTTCGTGAACTTCTCCGCCCCGTCGGGAAAGTGCCCGCAGAAGATCACCATGTAGGCCCAGTAGTTCCGAATCAGGTTGGCGACCGCGTTGGCGCGCAGGGTGTGCTTCCAATTGCGCCCCGACAAGGCCGGGAACACGATGTAGTCCTTGCCGACCTGCTTGCCGACCTTCTTGCCGATGATCCGCAGGTCCTTGCGCACCTCGGCCAGCGACTTCTCTCCCTTGCGGTACTTCGTCGTCTCGAGACCGTGGGCCGCGACACCCCACTCGAACAGTGTGCCCAGCAGCAGGTTGTAGATCGGGTTGCCGATCATCCACCGCTCCCAGCGCTGATCACGGGTGAGCCGCATGATGCCGTAGCCGATGTCGTCGTCCAGCCCGACGACGTTGGTGTACTTGTGATGAATGAAGTTGTGCGACTTCTTCCAATGGGTGCCGGGAGCGGTGGTGTCCCACTCCCATTCGGTGGAGTGAATCTCCGGGTCGTTCATCCAATCCCATTGGCCGTGAATGATGTTGTGCCCGAGTTCCATGTTCTCGATGATCTTGGCGACGCCCAGCATCGCCGTGCCCACGGTCCAGGCCACCTTGTTGCCGCTGAAGAACAGCACCGCTCTGCCGCCCGCAGCCAGCGCGCGCTGCAATTGGATCGCGCGGCGAATGTAGCGGGCGTCCTGCTCTCCGCGGGACTCTTCGATGTCTGTGCGGATGGCGTCCAGCTCCCGCGCCAGCGCCTCGACGTCCTCGGCGGTCAGGTGCGCGTAGCGCTTGATGTCGGTAATAGCCACAGATCCCCCTAGATTTTGAGCGTGCAGTCGCCGGAGGCAGTCGACACGCAGGTGTTGATGCGGTCGCCCGCACCGTGTTCGTCGCCGGACCGGAAGTCCCTGACGTGACCGTCTTCCAAGGGCAGAACGCAGGTCTGACAGATCCCCATTCGGCAGCCGAACGGCATCTGAATTCCGACCTTCTCGCCGGCCTCCAAAAGCGAAGTCGCACCATCGATCTCGATGGTCTTGTCAGAGATCGAGAAGGTGACCGTGCCGCCCTCGCCGCCCTTGTCCGTGCGGGCGATCGTGAACCGCTCCATGTGCAGGTCATCGGATAATCCCTCGGCGTCCCAGACGGACTCGACCGCGTCCAGCATGGGTGTCGGACCACACGCCCAGGTAGGCCGCTCCCGCCAGTCCGGCACCAGATCGTCGAGGCGCTCGAAATCGAGCTTGCCGTCCTCCTTGGTGAGCTGCAGGTGCAGTTTGTAGCCGGGCTGGCTGGCTTCCAGGGCGCGAAGCTCGTCGTGAAAGATGACCTCTTCCGCTGAGGGCGCGGAGTGCAGATGCATGATGTCGGGGCTCTGCCCGCGTGCGGTCAGCGAGCGCAGCATCGCCATCAGCGGGGTGATCCCGCTGCCCGCGCTGACGAACAACAGCTTCTCCGGCGGCGGGTCGGGCAGTGCGAAATCGCCCTTGGGCGCCGCGAGTCGAACGATCGTCCCAGGCGTGACGCCGTCGACCAGGTGGGTGGACAGAAATCCCTCGGGCGTCGCCTTCACGGTGATCGTGATGAGCTTCTTATCCCGCACCGGCACCGAGGTCAGCGAGTACGACCGCCAATGCCAACGGCCGTCGACCCGCAACCCAATACCGACGTACTGGCCGGGTTTGTAGTCCGCCGAAAATCCCCAGCCCGGCTTGATCGTCACCGTGGCGGAGTCCGCCGTTTCGTTCTGCACGTCGACGATCTCTCCGCGCAGTTCCCGTGCGGTCCACAACGGGTTGAGCAGTTTGAGGTAGTCGTCGGGCAGCAGAGGCGTGGTAGCGCGCGCGGCCAACCCTCGCAGCACGTTGACCTTCGGGGTTCTGGCGGTGTCGACATTCTCGGCGGGCTTGACGCTCCACCGGACCAAGTCACGCAGCGTCGCAGCCACAGGTGGTCCCACCTCTCCGTCGTGCGTGATCCGTATTGAGTGTACACATGTACACCCAGTACCCCGCTACGGGGAAATCCACACGCAGCGATTTCTGCGGCTCGCAGGCATGACTGATAGTTCGAGTGCCGAGCTCTACGTCAGGACGCAGATCCCCGCGAGATATGTTCCAGCGCTTGTTTTCTGGTCTTATGTCACAGCATCGCCAATCGCGTGGTCAATCGCCGGCGAGGTGCCTATCCTCGGCGCATGACCGAGGCAGAGGATCGCGGCGCAGTCTTCGACGGTGTCCAGATCGGTCGTCCCGCGACCGGCGCGTTGCTCGACGCCGGTTACCGCGCCAGCGCAGACCTGCCGGCGGATCTTGACGAACTTCTCGCCTTGCACGGCGTCGGACCGAAGGCCGTGCACCTGCTGCGTCAAGCACGGGCGCACTGAGCTCATCGACGAGCGGCCGGGGAAGCCATCACCGATGACGGTGATTGGCGCTTGCCACGTTGTCACACTAGTTTTTCCGGGGTGATGTCCTCAGCTGGCAATGCGATCGCTCGATGGTTTGTCCCCTTCCTGGCGGTTGCAGCCGTCGCCGGCATGAGTCTCGCCGGCGACCCGGGCCAGCTCGGTCCCCCTCCGGCAGTGCGCCTGGCCGACGAGGTCAACCCGTTGGCCGGAGCGCCCTTCTACGTCAACCCCACTTCGGCCGCCATGCGCGCCGCGCAGAGCGCCGATCCTCCGAGCCCAGAGTTGACCGCCATCGCCAACACGCCTCAGGCGTACTGGATCGTCCCGGGTTCCTCGGCAGCCACGGTCGCGAAGTACACCGGTGACGCACAGGCTGCCGGCGCCATCCCAGTCCTGACGCTGTATGGAATTCCACACCGCGACTGCGGCAGCTTCGCCGCGGGAGGATTCGCGACGGCGACGGAATATCGAAGCTGGATCGACGGCATCGCCGCCGACGTTGGCCCCAGGCGGGCGGCGGTCATCGTCGAACCCGATGCGCTTGCCATGGCCGACTGCCTGTCCGGTGAGCAGCGGCAGGAACGTTTCGACTTGATTCGTTACGCCGTCGACACGCTGACCCGAAACCCGGGCACGGCCGTGTACATCGATGCCGGTCACTTGCGCTGGCACAGCCCCGAGGAAATGGCTGCCAGACTCAACCAGGCCGGTGTGGACCGCGCCAGAGGCTTCAGCCTCAACACCGCGAACTTCTTCACCACCGAAGATGAAATCGGTTACGGCGAGGCGATTTCGGGGCTGACAAACGGTTCGCACTACGTGATCGACACGTCGCGCAATGGGGCCGGACCAGCGCCCGACTCGCCGCTGGACTGGTGCAACCCCGGCGGGCGAGCACTGGGCACTGCGCCCACCGCGGCCACCGCAGGCGCGCATGCCGACGCCTATCTGTGGATCAAGCGTCCCGGCGAATCCGACGGATCATGCGACCGCGGTGATCCGCCTGCGGGCACCTTCGTGAATCAGTACGCCATCGACCTGGCCCGCAACCGCGGCTGAGTCGAGTCAAGTTCACCGAGACACCCGTCCGGCGGTAAGCCCCTCCCGTCCGTCCCGTCGAGGCAGAATCGGCCGCATGAAGTACGTCCTTCTGATCTGCGACGACGAGACGGATTCGCCGACCAACGAGGAGTTGGCCGCAGACCCGGTGTATCAGGCGTGGGAGGCGGATCTGGCACAACGCGGCGCCGAATTGGCCGGTGAGCGGTTGCGGCCGACGATCGACGCCACCACCGTCCGGGTCCGCGACGGCGAAACCCTGGTATCGGACGGGCCGTTCGCCGAGACCAAGGACTTCGTCGGTGGCATCTCGATCGTGGAGTGCGCGAATCTGGACGAGGCGATCGAGATCGCCGCCGGCCATCCGTACGCCCGCAGGGGCAGCGTCGAGATCCGCCCGGTCTGGGTCTGGGAGTGACCGAACCCGACGACATCCGCACTGCCGTAGACGCTGCGTACCGCGAAGAGTGGGGCCAGGTGGTCGCGACCCTGATCGGGTTGACCGGCGATTGGGACCTGGCCGAGGAATGCGCGCAGGATGCGTTCGCCGCCGCGCTGGCGACGTGGCCGCGCGACGGCGTCCCCCACCGCCCGGGCGCCTGGCTTACGACGACGGCCCGCAACCGCGCGACCGACCGCCTCCGCCGGGACACCGCCGGTGCCGCCAAGCTCCGCCAACTGGCCGTGCTGACCGCCGACCCGGATGAGCCGCCGGTGGAAGAGATCCCGGACGAGCGCCTGCGGCTCATCTTCACCTGCTGCCATCCGGCGCTGCCGTTCCCGGCCCGGGTCGCGCTCACCCTGCGCACGCTGGCCGGGCTGAGCACCGCCGAGATCGCCCGTGCGTTCCTGACCGCCGAACCCGCGATGGCCAAACGCCTGGTGCGCGCCAAGCGCAAGATCCGGGAGGCGGGCATCCCCTACCGGGTCCCGCCCGCCGAACTCCTGCCGGAGCGACTCGCCGCCGTGCTCGCGGTGCTGTACCTGATCTTCAACGAGGGCTACGACGAGCAGGACGAGCAGGATGTACGGCGGGCGCTGACGACCGAGGCGATCCGGCTGACTCGGGTCCTGGTTCGGCTGATGCCGCAGGAGCCGGAGCCGGGCGGCCTGCTGGCCCTGATGCTGCTGCACGAGGCCCGGCGGGCCACGCGGACCCACGACGGGGTGCTCGTCACTCTGGAGCACCAGGACCGCTCCCGGTGGGACCAGTCGCTGATCCGCGAGGGGGTTCAGACGCTCGAGCAGGCGCTGGCAGTGAGCCGGGCCGGGCCGTACCAGCTGCAGGCGGCGATAGCCGCGTGCCACGCGACCGCACCCGACGTCGCGAGCACCGACTGGCCACAGATCGCCGCCCTGTACCGCGAGTTGGCCCGATTGGCGCCGTCGCCGGTGGTGGACCTCAACCGCGCCGTCGCGGTCGCGATGGCCGAGGGGATCCCGGCCGGGTTGGCCCACGTCGACGAGATCGCGGCGTCCGGCCGGCTCGACGGGTACCACCTGCTGCCCGCCACCCGGGCTGATCTGCTTCGTCGTGCGGGCCGCACCGCCGAGGCCAAGGCGGCATACGAGGAAGCCCGCAGACTCGCGCCGACCGACGCCGAGCGCCGCTACTTGTCCGGCCGCCTGCGCAGCCTCTGACAGCCCCTCGAAGTTCTTTCGCCCGCGGTGTCCATCCCGGGCGGCCGCCTTCGTCGGTGGAGAAAGTCCACCGAACAGAAGGGGAATCTCGTGAGTACTCAACAAGCGGCCGTCGGCCCTCGCAGCGCCACGCGCGCCTTGGCAATGCTCTTTGTCGGTGCCTTCGTCATGGGCAGTTCCGAACTGCTCATCGTCGGGTTATTGGACCTCGTCGCCGACGACCTGCGCGTCTCGGTCTCCTCGGCGGGCACATTGGTGACCTGCTACGCGTTGGGACTGGCGATCGGCGGTCCGATCCTGACCGCACTGACGATGAGGTTGGACCGGCGAACGGTGCTGTGCGGCACGCTCGTGTTGGCCATCGCCTGCAACGGCGTCGTGGCACTGAGCACCAATTACGAACTCACCCTGGTGGCACGGACATTCACAGGCGCGTTCGCCGGACTGTTCGACGCCGCAGCGTTCGCGCTGGGCATCGCGGTGGTCCGGCCCGATCGGGCCGGTCGTGCCCTTGCAGTCGTCATCTCCGGCGTGGCGGTGTCCGCTGCGGTCGGCGTGCCGCTGGGCACCCTTCTCGGCCAGTCGCTCGGCTGGCGCGGCTCCTACTGCGCGATCGTCGCGCTCATCGCGATCACCCTCATCGCCACGATGGCGTTCGTTCCGTCCGTGCCCAACACCGGCGGCGGTGTGGGCAACCAGGCGAAGTTCGCCTTCGCCCCACGAGTGCTCGCGGTGCTGGTCCTGTGCGCGCTGGTGTTCGGGTCGACGTTCGCGGCGCTGACCTACATCGTGCCGTTCTTGCGTGACGTCACCGGCGTCTCGGGCGGACTTGTCAGCGCCTTCCTGCTGGCATACGGCATAGCCGCGGCGGTCGGCTCGTTCGGCGGGGGCTGGTTCGCCGACCGGAATGCCGGGCGCACACTGATGGCCGGGTCCATCGCCACCGCCGGTTCATTGGCTGCGCTTCATCTCTTCGGCAGCAACCCGTTCCTCGTGTCGTTACTGCTTGTGGCGCTGGGACTCTGCGCCATGGGAATGGGTCCGTCGTTGCAGTACCGCGTCGTCACGCTGGCCGGTCCCGGCGGTCAACTGGCGCAATCACTGCCCGCCTCGGCGATCAACCTGGGTATCGCGTTCGGCTCCTTCGCCGGTGGCATCGCGCTTTCGGCGTTCACCACCACCGCCGCGGTCCTCACCGGTCTCGTCATCGCCACCGTCGCCGTGCCCGTCGCCTGGGTCACCGGCCGTTTCGAGCCGCCGAAGCCCCCCGTCGAGCGTGCGCGCTGACGGGGGCTGTCTCGCGCTAGGGGTGGCGCGGCGCGCGGCCACGACGGCGCCGATCAACAGCGCGATAGCGGTGAGCGCTTGCGCGTTACCGACGATCTGGCGAACGACCGCCTCGGCCCCTGCGATGTCGCCGCTGGGGAGTACGAAATGCGGGCCGGCCACGAAGACAACCGCCGCCGCCAATAGCAGCGGTCTCCAGCGCCGGTACTGCCGGGCGATCAACAGCGGTATCAAGAAAACGACGTACGTCCAGTGGTGCGTGACCGCCAGCGGCGCTGCGAGCAGGGCAGCCAGGGCGACGACGGCGAACGCGGCGACATGCATTCCGGACCGCGTGAATCGCCGGCCCGCGAACACAGCAGCCGCGATTACCGCGGCGACACCGAGCACCCACAGCGCGTCCTTGGCACGGCCGTTGGCGCCCAGTCGGGTGATCAGACCGGTCAGTGCCTGGTTGCGGCTGAAGTCGTGACCGCCGGCGCGATCGGTACGGAAAAACTCCGTCGCCCAGAAGTAGATCGACGCTTGGGGTCGGACCAGGAATCCGATGAGGACCGTCGTCGCGAACGCGGCGATCGCTCGTGCCACACCGGGGCCGTCACGCCGCAGCAGCAACACCAGTCCGAATGCCGCCGGGGTGAGTTTGATGCCGGCCGCGATGCCGATGCCAATCCCCCGAAACCTGCGCGGGAGCACACCCAAGCAGTCGGCGACGACCAGTGCCATCAGCACTATGTTGACTTGACCGAACTCGAAGTTCGACCTGACCGGCTCGAGCACCAGCGCCGGTCCGAGCGCGGCCATGGCGACCAAGTTGGGCGACCGGACCTGCAGCCGGGCGAGGATGGTGCGCAGAATCCACCACAACAAGAACAGGTTGAGTGCACTCCACCCGATCTGCAGCGCAGCCTGCGGCACGGCGACCATCGGGCCGAACAGGATCGCCGCGAATGGCGGGTAGATGAACCGAAAGCCCGACGCGCTGGGAAACTGCTCGGAATACAACGGCAGGTGGTTCACGATCGCGTAGCCGGCGTCGCGAAAAACCGATAGGTCGAGCAGGTGGTGGGTCGCGGCCTGGACCATGTAGCGCGCGCACATCGCGACGCCGATGAGTGAGCCGACCACCCATGCCGCCCGCTGCCATCCGCGTCGCGGGGACCGGCTGCTCCCCTGGGCTTGCCCATCCTCCTGCGCGACTCGGTCAACCAGGGGACCGTCCACGACGGCAACCGTACCCATTACGCGTAGCTGAAAACCGGGAAAACGGCTGCCGCCCAATCGACAGGTGGTCAGGTCCTCTCGAGGTCCCACTGACCGAAATCGGGCGCGAGCACGTCGTTGCTGTCCACGTGTGTGCCTCCCATGGCGATACCCGGCTCGGATCCGCTCACGACCACAGCCTGGTAGAGCACGGCCCGCGGTTCGCGCTTACCGGCCGACCAGGCCTTGGTCTGCCATGCCCACCAGTGCCCCGGGCTGGTGGACGGTCCGACGACCCCGTCGTCGATCGCCCACGCGCACGCTCGTGAGTGCCCGTAGATACCGGTGCGGTTCGCGCCCAGCACCGAGTTGATCCCCCGGTACCACTCGACCGCGATGTCGTTCCAGGTATCGAGGTCGATGTCCTCGTCGACACTGAAGAAGATCGGCGCCCGAGGCGGACCGCCGGCAGCAGCGTGCAACCGCATGGCGGTCTGAGCGTCCGCCACGCCGCCCTCATACCCACGGGTGTAATCCGATGGCGTCGGCCAACCCGGTTTGCCGTACTGGTAGCAGCTGACGACGTGCAACCCCGCCGCGCGAAGCCCATCGGCATACTCGCGGGTCACAGGCTTGAAGTCGAAGTCCGCCCCGGGCCGTAGTTCGGACACATAGACCAGCGCTCCGTCATAGCCTGCCGCCTTGATCTGATCGGGCGGAACGAGTCGGTGCGTGAAATCGATCAGTCTCAGCGAGGGAGCGGCCGATGCCTTCTGCGCGCGCAGGGCGGCCGCTGTCCCGAGGACCGCCAGCGGTGTCGCGACGGCGAATCCGAGGACCTCGCGGCGCGACCTGGGTCGCGGTCCGCCAGTTCGAGATCGCGCAGACGGGGCGGCCACGTCGCGATGGTAACAACACCCGAACGACATCCGCGGTGGGTGAATGAAATCCGATGTGACGCCGCGTGCGAACTCTGATCTTGTTTCAGCGGTGCAGGTCTCGACTCGCCTCGCGACCCGTATCCTGGCGGCAGGAGGTGGCCAGTGACCTTGTTTGCACGCAAGGCCCTCGCTGTCGGGACTGCCGCAATGCTCCTGATGACCGCTTGCTCATCTGCTCCCGCAAGCCGCCCAGCGGAAAGCCCCGCTGTCGCAACGCCACCGCCGACTGCGGCGTCGGCGCCGCCGAAAGTACCAGCACCTGACTTCTCTGCCGTCTCTCGGCTGGTGCGCGAAGCCATTGCGGCACAACGGCTGCCGGGTGCCGTCGTGATGATTGGGCACGAGGGAAAGCTCGTCTTCCACCAGGCCTACGGCTCGCGTAAGGCGGCAGGTGAGCCGGGACTCGACGGTTCACCGACGCCCGCAGAACCGATGACCGAGGACACCATCTTCGACATCGCCTCGTTGACGAAACCCCTTGCGACGGCGACCGCGATCATGGCGCTGCACGAACAAGGCAGAGTCGAGTTCGACGACCCGGTGCAGCAGTACCTGCCGGACTTCAACACCGGAGGTGATCCGCAGCGGGCAAAGGTCACCGTTCGCATGCTGCTGACGCACACGTCGGGCGAAACAGGAGATGTCGACCTCGCAGATCCGTGGGGACTGGACCGGGCCGACAAAGCAGAGGGTATCCGTCGTGCGCTCACCACACCGTTGGAATCTGCTCCGGGCGAGCGATTCCGATACTCAGACATCAATTATCTGCTCCTCGGTGCCATGATTGAGACGATCACCGGATTGCCCGAGGACGTCTATGCTCAGCGCCGGATCTTCGCGCCTCTCGGGATGGACGAGACTCGATTTCTGCCGCCGGACAAGGCATGTGGTCCGCACACGCTGCGAGGTGCCGCGATCGCCCGGGCTCCGGCGACAGAAGGCCGCGCACCGGTCGGTTGTCCAGCCGACGGCTGGCGCATCGATCTCTTGTCGCGCATCGCCCCGACAGCACGTGACGAGGAGGGCAGGGGCGATCCGGACAAGAACCCCGATCTCGATCACCTTCTTCGCGGCACTGTCCACGACACGACAGCACGGCGCATGGGCGGGGTGGCTGGGCACGCCGGGGTGTTCTCGACGGCACGCGATGTCAGCATCTACGCCCAAGCGCTGCTCGACCGGCTTGCGGGCCGAGCGAGCAAGTTCCCGTTGACACAAGCGACGCTGCAGATGATGACAAGTCCCCAGCAGCCCGACAATGCGCCTGGCCAACTCGACGCAGCCAATAAGGCGGCCCGGGAGGCCCTCGCCACCCGACCGAACGTGGCCGATCCGCTGCTCGCGCCGAAATACCCGGCGATCCAAGGACAGAACCTGCGTGGCCTCGGCTGGGATATCGATACATCCCTGTCCCAGCCGAGAGGCATGGTCTTTCCCGTGGGCAGCTTCGGCCATACCGGCTTCACCGGAACGTCGGTATGGCTGGATCCGGGCTCCGACACCTACGTCATCGTCCTTGCGAATTCCATACATCTGCGAGGCAGCCCACCCCTGACGAGCCTGCGAGGCGGGATCGCCACAGAGGCGGCCCGGGCCCTGAACCTCTACGACAGCGGGTCACCGGCCGTTTCGCCGCCCGCCTCCCGACCGCCTCGCCCGAAGTGAGCACTCGGAATTGATGGGCCGCAGAGTCCTTAGGGCGGCGGCAGACCCGGTGGCGGTGGCCCGGGCGGAGGTGGTGGCGGCGGCAAGCCGGGTGGCGGCGGCGGTGGCGCACCGGGCGGGGGCGGTGGTGGCCCGAAGAACGGCATGGGGAACGGCGGCAGCCCTGGGACTTGCAGGAGCATCGGATCCACCGGCGGCGGCGGGGGGATTTCCGCCGGTTGGTCGACCGGTGGTGGCTCGTCGATCGGCGGCGCCGGCCGCGGAGTGAACCCGTTGCTCGTATTGATCGTGATGACCGACCCGGGAATCGTGCGCCCGCTCGGCGTCGTGCCCACGACCGCGCCGTACGAGGCCGAACTGTTGACCGGCGTCGTCTTCTCGGCAACCTCGAAACCGGCTTCGCGCAACCGCTTTCGCGCCGTATCGACATTCAAGCCGGTCACATCGGGTACCTGGCCCCCTGGTCCACCATCGACGTAGCGCGGGTCGGTCGGCGGCAGGCGAACCTTGCCGTCGTCGGTGGCGATGGGCTCAATCGCCTCGAACCAGATGCGCGCAGGCTCGTTACCACCGAACAGGTCGCCGCTGTAGCACTTGCGCAGCGGGAACGAACAGATCTCCGACGGCGCGCTGGAATCGTCGAAGATGTAGACGGCCGCGGCGTGGTGGTTGGTGAATCCCAGGAACCCGGAGGACCGGTGGGATTCTGTGGTGCCGGTTTTTCCCGACATCGGTAGGTTCCAGCCCACGGAGCTTGCCGCCCCGGCCGCCGTCCCGCTGCCCCGGTCGTCCTTGCTCAAGGCGTTCGCCAGGGTGTTGGCCAGTCCTTCGGGGACCGCTTGTTCGCAACTTTCGGTGGTGAACGACACCTCATTGCCGTCGCGGTCGATGATCTTGTCTATCGGACTCGGCGGACACCACACCCCGCCGGAGGCCAAAGTCGCCGCAACATTCGACAATTCGAGTGCGTTGAGCTGGAACGGGCCCAGCGTGAACGACCCGGTGTTGAGTCGCTTGATGTAGCCGGCCAAGCTCTCGTTGCTCGTTGGGTCGTATGCCCGTGCAGATGCGGGAACCGCGTATGAGCGCAGCCCCAGCCGAACGGCCATGTCGACTGCGCGCGGGACACCGACCTGCTGAATCAACCGGGCGAATGCCGTGTTCGGGGAGGTGGCCAACGCATCGGTGACGTTCATCGATCCCCGGTAGTTTCCGGCGTTCTTCACACACCAGGTCTCTTTGGGGCAGCCCGGCGTATCGCTGCTGCCCAGGCCGCGGCCCTGAAAGGAGCCCGGAACGGCCAGTTGAGTGTTGATCCCCATGCCCATCTCGAGCGCGGCTGCAGTCGTGAAGACCTTGAAGACGGAACCCGCCCCGTCGCCCACCAGTGAGAACGGTTGCGGTTGCACCGTCTCCCCGGCGTCACCGTTGAGGCCGTATCTCCGGTTGCTCGCCATCGCCATGACGCGATGGGACTCCTTGCCGGGCTTGATCACGCTCATCACGCTGGCGATTCCGTCCAGCGTGGGACTGGCGACCTTGTCGATCGCCTGCTTGACCGAACTCTGAACCTTCGGGTCGAGCGTGGTGCGGATCAGATAACCCCCGCGGGCCACCTGTTCCTTGCTGATTCCGGCACGCGCCAGAAACGCCAACGCGTATTCGCAGAAGAAACCGCGATCGCCGGCGGCGATACACCCACTCGGCAGCTGCTTGGGCTGGGGTAACACGCCGAGGGGCGCTGCTTTGGCGGCGCGCAACTCGTCAGCGAGCTCGGGGAGGTTCTGCATCATGGTGTTCAACACCAGGTTTCGGCGCTCGAGCGCGCCCTGCGGATTGACGTACGGGTCCAGTGAGGTCGGCGACCGCACCATGCCGGCCAGCAGTGCCGCCTGCTGCCAGTTCAGCCTCGACGCGTTGACGCCGAAATAAGTCTGCGCGGCGTCCTGCACCCCGAACGCGCCATTACCGAAACCCACCAGGTTGAGGTACCGAGTGAGAATCTCCGCCTTGGTGAACGTCTTGTCGAGGGTCAGTGCCATACGCATCTCCCGCAGCTTGCGGGCCGGCGTCACCTCTACTGCGGCTCGTCTCTCGGCGTCCGTCTGCGCCATCACCAGCAGCTGAAAGTTCTTCACGTACTGCTGTTCGATGGTCGAACCGCCGCGGGTCGACAGATTCCCCGACAGGTAACCGGATAGGCCGGTCAGCGTGCCCTGCCAGTCGACACCGCTGTGCTCGGCGAACCGCTTGTCCTCGATCGAGACGATCGCCAGTTTGATGGTGTTGGCGATTCGGTCGCCGGGCACTTCGAACCGGCGCTGGGAGTACAGCCACGCGATTGGCTTGCCTGCGGCATCGACCATCGTCGAGACCTGAGGAACGTCGCCCTCGACCACCTGAGCCGACCCGTTGGCCACCATTTCGGACGCGCGGTTGGAGAACAGGCCGAAGCCGCCGACGAACGGGAAGGCCGCGGCGGACAACAGGATGCCGGCCATCGCACAGCACATCGCCAGCTTGACGGCCGTCAACCAGGCCGGTTCGCGCTCCGGCATGTCAGCAGATTAGAGAGTGGCGTTCGGCTTGTGGGCCTGCCGCGCCGATTTATTGACCGGGGTGGCAGTGATTGTTCGTTTCGCGGCGTCAGCGTTTCGTTTCCGCGATCGGGGGTTCGCTGCCAGCGGCGCGTCTGATCGCGGCTAACCCCGAAATTGGTCGACATCTCGGCTGTGAAGTCGGATGTGCCCGAAACGTGCCACGATCAGCAGGTGGCCCCGGAGTTGCCAATCGGCATTGCACCCCCGGCGCAGAACCCGTGACCACCCCACGGCGCCTCTCCGGTCGGTACGAAGTCGGCGAGATCCTCGGCGTAGGCGGCATGTCCGACGTCTATCTGGCGCGCGATCTGCGGTTGCACCGTGACGTCGCGGTCAAGCTGCTACGCGCCGACCTGGCCCGAGATCCCAGCCTGAATCTGCGGTTCCAGCGAGAAGCGCAGAACGCCGCCTCGTTGAACCACCCTGCCATCGCGGCGGTGTATGACACTGGCGAGGTGGAGACAGCGAGCGGCCCGCTGCCTTACATCGTGATGGAGTACGTCGACGGTCTGACGTTGCGCGATGTCGTGCGCATCCATGGACCGATGCGGACACGGCGGGCCATCGAGGTGGTCGCTGATGCGTGTCAGGCGCTGAACTTCAGCCACCAGCGCGGGATCATTCATCGCGACGTCAAGCCGGCCAACATCATGATCGACAAAGCCGGTTCGGTGAAGGTGGTGGACTTCGGGATCGCGAAGGCGATCGCCGACGGCGACAAGAGCGTCACCCAGACCGGCGCGGTGATCGGCACCGCCCAGTACCTCTCGCCCGAACAGGCCCGCGGCGACCGCGTCGACGCGCGTGCCGATGTGTACTCGCTGGGCTGTGTGTTGTACGAAATCTCCACCGGTGAACCGCCGTTCGTCGGTGAATCGTCTGTGGCGGTCGCCTATCAGCACGTCCGAGAGCAGCCAGTTGTACCGTCACGGCGCAACAGCGAGATCACGCCCGAGCTGGACGCCGTGGTGCTCAAGGCGATGGCCAAGAATCCCGACGATCGCTATCAGACCGCCGCAGAGATGCGCGACGACCTCGTTCGCGTGCACCGCGGACTGACCCCCTACGCCTCCACGGTGGTGGACGCCGACGCCGACGCAACGCGGGTCGCGTCCGGGTCGAGCGAGCGGACCCCACCGACCGAAGAGATACCGGCACAGCAGTCGATTTCCGGCGAGCGGAACGGAGGCCGGTCGATCAGGCGCTGGCTGATCGCGGTCGCTGTACTGGCGGTGCTCACCGTGGTGGGCATGATCGGGATCAACGTCGTCGAAAGGGGTCCCCGCGACGTGCCGGTGCCCGATGTGCACGGTCAGGCCTCCGCCGATGCGATCGGCGCTCTGCAGAATCGCGGATTCAAACCCCGCGTCCGGCAGATGGCGGACTACACCGTGCCCCCCGGCCTCGTCATCAACACCGATCCCGACGCCAACACGGTGGTCAGTGCCGGCGAGGAGATCACGCTCAACGTATCGACGGGCCCCGCACGAAACGAACGCCCCGACGTGCCAACGGGTTCAGCGCAGCTGGAAGTCCCCGACGTGTCGTCGTTGACCTACGCCGAGGCGGTCCGGGTGCTGGCGGACGCGGGCTTCGTGCGCTTCAAGCAAGCGGTGTTACCGTCCCCACCGGAACTGAAGGACCGCGTGGTGGGGACCAATCCCCCGGCCAATCGAATCACCGCGATCACCAACGAGATCACCATCGTGCTGGGTTCTGGATCCGCCACCGCTGGTCCCTGATCTCGCACCATGGAACGTCGCGGAGCGGCCGATCGTGGTTCTGCGTGCTTATCTTGGTGGAGCTAAGGGGACTCGAACCCCTGACCCCCACACTGCCAGTGTGGTGCGCTACCAGCTGCGCCATAGCCCCGAGAAGTTGTGCTCACCGAAGTTACACCACCCACGGGAGGCGTTCAAAATCGCTGATCAGGGCACTTCGCCGCCCGCTTCGGGTCCAAGCGGCCGTCCAGGCGTGTGCCCGACGGGATCAGTGCCGCGGGTCTCCGGGGCGAAGGCCCAGCCCACCGCCGCCAGCAGCAGGACGACACCGCTGACGAGGAACGCGGCGCTGTAAGAGGCGAGTTGGGCCACCTGGCCGACGACCATCGATCCGAAGATCGAACCGAAGTCCGCCATCATCTGGAACAGGGCCACTGGTGTCCCGCCACGCGACTTGTTTCCGACGACGTCGGCCACCGAGGCCTGCTGGGGCGAGACGAACACGCCGGTCGCCGCACCGGTGACGTAGGCGGCGATCAGGAAGGCGGGCAGCGAGGTGGTGAACCCGACCGCGATCGTCGCCACCGCCGAGACCGTCAGTCCGGCGATCAAGAGCTTGCGCCGCCCGATCCGGTCGGACAGGTAGCCGCTGGGAA
Source organism: Mycobacterium deserti (assembly GCF_025345615.1). Lineage (GTDB taxonomy): Bacteria > Actinomycetota > Actinomycetes > Mycobacteriales > Mycobacteriaceae > Mycobacterium > Mycobacterium deserti. The sequence goes on along the minus strand of NZ_JAODWD010000003.1, from coordinate 28,917 downwards.
TCACCACCGAGACGTTGCCGATCGCGAACGTCGCCAGCGCCAGACCCGCGACCCCAGCGCTTCGGCCCAGGCCTTCGACCACGAACAACGGCACCAGCGCGATCCGCAGCCCGAACGCCGCCCATCCCGTGGCGAAATTGGAGAACAGCGCGGCGCGGTAGGCCCGGTGACGCAGCACCTCCCGCACCGATACCGAGGTCTGCTCCGCGTCGTCGGGCGCGGTGACGGCGCTGCCCTTCAGGCTGAAGAAGATGACCGCGGCCGCGACCAGCAGCGCGGCGCCGTAGATCGCGAACGGCGCTGCCAGGCCGAATCCCGCGGTCAGACTGCCCAGGACCGGCCCGCCGACGGACCCGACGAGAAAACCCGTCGAGAACAGCCCGGCGACGCGGCCGCGCGCGTCCGGGGGGGAGATCCGGATCATCAGCCCCAGCGAGGACACCGTGAACATGGCCGAGCCGAGACCGCCGAGAGAACGAAACAGCAGTAGCTGCCAGTAGGTGTGCGCGAAGGCGCACGCCGCTGTCGACAACGCGACGATGATGAGGCCGCTGATGTAGACACGGCGCTCCCCCAGCCGCTGCACCAGCCACCCGGCCGGCGGCGCGGCGACCAACCGCATGATCGCAAACGCCGTGATGACGAACGTCGCGGCGCTGATGCTCACCCCGAAGTGGCGGGCGTACTGCGGCAGCACCGGAGCGACCACGCCATACCCCAGTGCGACTACCACGTTGGCCGAAACCAGCAGCCAGACTTCGCGCGGGAGCTTCGGTTTGTCAGTGTCGGCCTGACACTGCGCTTCAGAGCTCACGCAATGACCTTATTCACCACTTCCTTGGCCGCTTCCTGCACCTCGGCCAGATGCTCGGGACCCCGGAACGATTCCGCGTAGATCTTGTAGACGTCCTCGGTGCCCGACGGTCGCGCGGCGAACCAGGCGTTCTCCGTCGTCACCTTCAGTCCGCCCAGTGACGCACCGTTGCCCGGCGCCGTCGTGAGCTTGGCGGTGATCGGCTCGCCCGCCAGCTCGGTGGCCGCCACCTCGTCGGGCGACAGCTTGCCCAGCCGCGCCTTCTGTTCGCGGTCGGCGGGCGCATCGATGCGGGCATACGTCGGCGCACCGTATTTCTCGGCGAGCGCCTCATAGCGCTGCGACGGCGTCGAGCCGGTCTTCGCCAGGATCTCCGAGGCCAGCAAGGCCAGGATGATGCCGTCCTTGTCGGTCGTCCACACCGACCCGTCGGTACGCAGGAACGACGCTCCCGCGCTCTCCTCGCCGCCGAAACCGATGGTGCCGCCGATCAATCCGTCGACGAACCACTTGAAGCCGACCGGTACTTCGACCAGCTTGCGGTCGAGCCCGGCGACCACCCGGTCGATGATCGAGGAACTGACCGCCGTCTTGCCCACCGCGGTCGAACCCGGCCAGTCGTCCCGGTGGGCGAACAGGTAGTCGATGGCCACCGCCAGATAGTGGTTGGGGTTCATCAGTCCGCCGTCGGGCGTGACGATGCCGTGCCGGTCGGAGTCGGCATCGTTGCCGGTGGCGATCTGGTACTCCCCGTTCGCGCCGTCCAGCTTGCGGATGAGCCCAGCCATGGCATTCGGTGAGCTGCAGTCCATGCGGATCTTGCCGTCGGTGTCCAGCGTCATGAACCGCCACGTGGCGTCGACCAACGGGTTGACCACCGTCAGCTCCAGATTGTGGCGTTCGGCGATCGCTGCCCAGTAGTCCACGCTGGCACCGCCGAGTGGATCGGCGCCGATGCGGATGCCTTCGGCGCGGATCGCGTGCAGATCGACGACGTTCGGCAGGTCCGAGATGTAAGCGTCGAGATAGTCGTGGCGCTGCGCCGTTTGCAACGCCCGCGCCAGCGACACCCGCTTCACCCCCTTGAGCCCGTCGCGCAGGATCTCGTTGGCGCGCTTGGCAATCGCGCCGGTGGCGTCGGTATCGGCGGGTCCGCCGTTGGGTGGGTTGTACTTGAAGCCGCCGTCGCGCGGCGGATTGTGCGACGGGGTGACGACGATGCCGTCGGCCAGGTCGCTGTCACGGCCGCGGTTGAACGTCAGGATCGCATGGCTGACCGCGGGTGTGGGCGTATAGCGGTCGGCCGAATCCACCATCGCCACAACGTCGTTGGCGGCCAGCACCTCCAGCGCCGAGGCCCACGCCGGCTCCGACAGCGCGTGCGTGTCGCGGCCGATGAACAGCGGCCCGGTCGTCCCCTGGCTCGTGCGGTACTCGGCGATGGCCTGGGTGGTTGCCAGAATGTGGGCTTCGTTGAACGCCGCGTCCAAGCTCGAACCCCGATGTCCCGAGGTGCCGAACACGACCTGTTGGTCGACGTTGTCGGGGTCTGGTTGCCTCGTGTAGTAGGCCGTCACGACCTGCGCGACATCGATGAGGTCCTCAGGTTGCGCCGGCTGCCCGGCGCGCTGGTTCGCAGCCATGATGCGATTGTGCTCCTTGCCTGACGCCGCAGCGCAGTCGAGCGGCCATACTTCTTCCTGTGTTCGGCTACGACGGTCGCGAACTTGCCGCGGTGTTCATGGGGGGCGCGATCGGCACGGTTGCCCGCGCCGCAGTCCAGACGCTTGCTGCGCCCCAGCCGGGCCACTGGCCGTGGGCGACATTCGCGGTCAACATCGTCGGCGCCTTCGTACTGGGTTACGTCGCTGCGCGGTTGCCGGAGTCGACATACCGGCGGCCGCTGCTGGGCACCGGCTTCTGCGGTGGGCTGACGACGTTCTCGACCCTGCAGGTTGAACTGCTGGTGATGGTCGAACGCCGGCATTACCTGTTGGCGGCCGCGTACGCCGCGGCCAGCATCACGGTCGGCCTCATCGCTGCGGCCGGCGCCTCGAGATGGGCGCGACGATGAGTGTTGCTGTGTGGGCGGGCATAGCGGTGCTCGGCGGTCTCGGGGCGGTGCTGCGGTTTCTCATCGACCGCGCGATCTCGCACCGCATGGCAGGTGCGTTCCCGTCGGGCATCTTCGTCGTCAACATCACCGGCGCTCTGCTGCTGGGTCTGCTGCACGGCCTGGCCCCGAACTCGACGACGGCGCTGTTGATAGGCGTGGCGCTGCTGGGCTCCTACACCACGTTCTCGACGTGGATGCTGCAGACTCTGGAGCTGCGCGAAGGCCGACGAAAGGGATTGGCCATCGCAAACATCGTCGCCAGTCTGGCGCTCGGCCTTCTCGCAGTATGGGCCGGTCAATCGCTGGCCCACCTGGCCGGATAAGCCCCGCGAACCTCGCCACGACAACTTCGCCGCCGAACGTTCCTTACCGCTCGAATTTGGGGCGATTCTTCGAGCGGTAAGGAACGTTCGCGCCCCAGTTGGTCAGGAGGCGGGGTCGCGCGGCAGGGCATAGAGCGCCATCCTGCGGTTGGCCATGTCATGCTCGCCGAGAAACATGCTCCCGACGACTTCACAGATCGCACGGGCATCGGCGTTGCGATGGTCTGGGTCGAACATGATTCGACGACAACGGCTTTCGACTGTGAAAATGCTGTCGATCAAGCGTGGCAACAGGATCGGCGCAATGCCGCGGTGAATGAACCGCTCGTCGCCGATGGCCGCGTGCAATCCCACGTCGTATGGATCGGCGTCGTAGCACCGCGCGATCGAATCCTTCGCGGCGCGGTAAAGCTCGACGTACACAAACGGTGTGCCGTCTGATTCGCCGATGAGCGGCCGGGAGTACTCGCCGCTCAGTTGGGCGCCCAGATAGCGTCGCCAACGCGGCGTGGACCACGCGTACTGCCAGGCCTCGATCAGGTGCGGGCTGTTCATCCACCCCGAGATCAGCTGGGCGTCGGCATCCGCATCTGCGAGCCGAATGCTGTACGGCGCGGGCAGGATCGGTGTCGGTGGCGCCGGCACGTCGCGCACAGCCTGCGGCAGGTCGGTCAACTCGCGAGGCAGGACACCAGCGGCGGCCTCGTCAATCTCGCCCATCGCCCGCCGAGCCTACCGAAGTCGCGACGGCCCAAAGCCGTGATCGGCAACGCGCTGTGCGCGACCGACGGGGGGGCTCATCGGTTAGTCGAAGAGCTCGTCGAGCGCCCGTCGTTCCAGCTCGACCCACCGTTCGACGCGGCGACGCACCTCCGCCACCGCCTCCTCGTCCAGGTGTTGCGCCGACTGCGCGGTGATGCGACAGATGTCCATCGGGCCGCCCACGCTGGGCGACGACGCGTCCAGCGCGTCAAGCACCCGCAGGGCGGCGACCACTCCGTAGTCGACGCTGCGTTCGGCCATCCGGAAGTGCGTCAGCAGCGCATGGGCCTGCTGCGCCATCGGCGCGCCACTGCCCACCGCTTGGAAGCCGGTCACCTCGTGGTGACCGATCAGACCGTGCGGATCGATGTCGACGATGAACGGCTGCCCGTTGCTGTAGCCGGCGGCCAGAACATATGTCGACGGGGTCGCTCCGGGCTTGCCGCCCGGAACGTCTTTGATGAACGTCGCGTAGTGGTGCTCGAGCAGCGGCAGGACGCGGTCCTGCAACGCGCGCCCGACGTCGGGGGCCTCCACGATCGCCTCCGCCTCGTTGCCGAATACCTGCTCGAGATCGTGCAACACGGCGCGAGACCCGCTGCCGCCCCACGCGGCGGTTTTACCTAGTGGGTGCAGCTTCTGCGCGGGATAGCTCAATTCACGTACCGGATCGGTGATTTGAGAGTCCGACGCCATCACCACACCATCGGCGCACTTGAGGGCGAGAACGACGGTCACGTGTGACTTTCCACCGGCATGCGGTGATCGTCTCACGTTCCGAGGAGCAGGACCCCCGTGACGAGCAGTGCGACGAGCTTGACGACCTCCAGCCCGACATAAACCCAGTGCGCCGGCGACCGCGGCGCTTCCCCGCCCGCGAGGGTCACCTCCGAGCGACGAGCAAGGCTCGGCCGCACTACGAACAGCTGCGCCAACAGCGTCACCACCGCCGCGCCCGCGGCGATCCCGGTCGACGTGGACGGCGGTTCGACGGCGAAGGAGGCCATCAACACGGCCGCCAGCGCCGACTCGCTGGCGTTCAAGGCGCGAAAGACCAACCGCCCGATGCCGAGTCCGATCTGCAACGTGACACCGGGGGCACGGAACTTCAGCGGCGCTTCGAGGAACGAGATTGCGACCACCATGCCGACCCAGACGAAGATCACGGCAACGGCGACGGCTGACGCGGCGTGCACGGCGGTCAGCCTAGGCCAGCAGCGACATGCCATCGTGGAGAGCATGGACGTCGATCGGGTTGCCGAACTGCAGCGCTGGCAGGACTCCGGCGCGGTGTGGGAGGTGCTGTCCCGAAGGGATCGCAGCGTGACGGTTGCGCTGCTGCGTTGCGACGGTGGTGAGGAAGTCGACCGCTTCACGTCCGACGATCTACGGTTGATCGAGTTCATCGGCGATCGGTTCCGCAGTGAGGAGTGACGGGTGCAGGTCGGACGACTCACGTTCGCGCCGCTGACCGACGCGCCGGAACTGGTCGCAGAACCGGTCCGGCGGTACGCGCAGGACGGGCTATGGGTCAGTGAAATCGATCCTGATCTCGCCGACACCGCGGCGTTCTGCGAACACTACGACGTCGGTATGGACATCTCGGCCAACTGCGTCGTCGTCGAGGCTCGCCGTGCGGAGCGCAGCTGGCACGTCGCCTGCCTGGTATTGGCCACCACACGGGCCGATGTCAACGGCGTCGTCCGCAAACATGTTGGCGCGCGCAAGATCTCGTTCGCGCCGATGGAGTCTGCGGTGTCGCTCACCGGCATGGAGTACGGCGGCATCACCCCGGTCGGGCTGCCCCAGGACTGGCCGATCCTCATCGACGATCAGGTGCTCGATCAGCAGCAGGTGATCATCGGAAGCGGCATCCGCGGATCGAAGATCCTCGCCGAGACCCGGCTGTTGCCGCTCCTGCCCAATGCCGAGGTGCTGGCCATCACGAAAGCAGCGCAATGAACGCCTGCGCGGCCGCGTCGACTCCGGCGGCGTCCTCGGTGGCCACCAGGTCGAGCAACAGGCCGCGCGCCACGGCCAGCCCGAGCCGCATCCTCGCCCGGTCGCCCTGCGCTACCTCGGCGAGCCAATCGTCGACCGCGCCCGGCAGCATCCGGGCAAACGGCTCCTCGCCCTGAACCCCGCGCGCGTAGCACTCGAAGAAGAGTCGCTCGAACGCGCGCAGTTCAGGACGGCGCAGATTGGCCCACATCGCGGCCATCGCCGCGGGCGGTTCCGCAGGCAGCTCATGCATCAGTGCTCGCTGGCGGCGTTCGACCTCCTCGACAATCGCCAGCAGCAGCTCGTCGCGGGACCCGAAATGGTGCAGCAGCATTCGATGACTGGTGCCGGCGGCCGCGGCGATGTCGCGCAGCGACCTGTCGCCGATCCCCCGTGACGCGACGTCGCCGACCACCGCGTCGAGCAGTTCCTGGCGCCGACGCCGATCAGGTGGACGGGCCACTGAGACGCTGCTCGCTGCGCGCCTTGAGGCCCGCCGACTCCAATTCGAGGTAGCGCTGCGTCATCCTCCGCATGAGCAGGCCGACCAGCGTGCCGACCGGGCCACGCTGATCGAGCACTTGGCGCACGGTCGTCCGGCCCTCGGACTCGGGGATCACGTCGTGGCGGGCCGTGGTCAGCCCGCCCGGTGAACGCTGCACCCACGTCCAGGCCGCGCCGGGCACCACGTCGGAGACCTCCCAGACGAGTTTCGGCATTCGAGGTTGCTTGATCTCGAACCGCTTGCCGACAGCAAGGCCCGGCCCGTCGAGAGCGACGAGCCGCGTGACCGATGCAGTCCACTCGGGCCAGCGCTCCACGTCGCTGAACACGTTCCAGACAACCGCGGCCGGCGCGTCGATCCGAACACTTCCCTCGGTAATCATGTACCAGACGGTACATGAACCTACGAGTCGTCGGGTCCTTTCGCGTCGAGAATCAGATCGACCGTCCGGCCGATGGACCGGGCGAAGGTGCGGTCGTCCAGACCCTCCAGCCCAGTCGACGCGCGCAGGAAATCACCGAACATCCGCCACCCCAACTGCAGGGCGATCGTGTGTGCGGCGGCCAATCGCGCACCCAGGTCGGACGCCTGGCGTTGGCGGGTCGCATCCAACAGCATCGCCATGTTGGGGAAGCGGCTCTGCAGTTCGCCGATCGCATATCCGTCGAGCGACGCCCGGGCGATGACTCTCAGCTGACAATCGACCGCCGCCGCAACCTCGCCACCATCCGCATCGGCGGCCAGCAGGTCGGCCAGCCGCCCGCCGAGATGGTCCAGCACCGCCCCGACCAGCGCATCCTTGCTGCCGAAGTGACGGTGAATCAGTCCGTGATTGACCTTCGAGTGTGCCGCAATATCGCGGATCGACGTTGCTGCGGGCCCACGTTCGGCGAACAGGTGCGCCGCGGACTTCAGCACCGCGGCAACGACTTCATCCCGCCCGAGCGGGACATCGGCCCGCCGCGAATCGGTGCTTGCGCCAACTGTAGTCACATGACTACGGTACCCGCAGGAGTTTGCGGTCCCCGCACCGCAACGGAAGGACTTCCCATGGCAACGGCGCCTGACAACTACGGACGTTTCATCGGCAGAGTCGGCGCGCTGGCCGTTGCGCTGGGAATCGGAGTGGCGATCGCCAACACCCCGGCCATCGCTGCCGCCGACGAGGGAGCGGACTCGTCGTCGAGTTCGGAGTCGTCGAGTTCGGAGTCGACGAGCGCGTCGACAGGAACGACTTCGGGATCGGAGTCATCGACGACACCGGGTTCAGCGAGCAGCGACCCGACGAACTCTGCTGCCACCTCCAAGCCCGCGACCACGGTCGGCGCAACAAGGGCCGACGACGACGAGAAGGACGCCGACGAAGAACCCCAGAAGCGGATCACCGCTGACGAGAACACCGACAGCGACTCGTCGAAAGATGACGACGACAAAGCCGACGACGCGTTCTTCGAATCCGGCTCGGACGGCACCAAGACGGTGACGGTCGAGCCAGCCCTTTCCGCACCGACAACAGCCGTCGCGTCTTCGCCGGCGACACCTGACGTGCCCGCACCGGCAGCGGCGCTCTTCACGATGGTCGGATCCGCCCGGCGCGAAGCGGAAAGTGTTGTCTCTGCCCAGGAAACCGTCAGCCCGCTCGCTACTCCGCAACAACTCGAGGCTGAACGCATCGCTACTGCGACCGTGAACACGCTGCCGGTGGCGATCATGAAATTCGTTCTGCGAGCAGGGTTCCTGTCGGCCGCGAACCAGCTGTTCCCCGGCGGTCCCGACGCCGCCAACGTCGCCGAGTTGGACCGGGCCGTCAACGAGTACGCGATGGCAGCGGCGTTTCAGCAGCAGCTACTCAACCCATTGACTCCGCGAGTTGTCACCCAGGTGGCCCCACCGCACAACTGGTTCGCTCAGTACGTCGGCGGGTCTCGAATTCTCTACGACAACCCGGACACGATCTACCGCTTCATGGCGGTCAGCGGCTCGTCGGAGTACGTCATCAGGGGACGTTTCCACGACCTGACCGAAGACGGGATGCCGGCCGACACCAGCTTCAGCGTGCTCGAAGGACTGGCCGGGACGACGTCGTCGATCCTCACGGTGGACGAGAACTTCGTCATGGATGCCGACGGAAACTTCGAAATCACGGTCAGCACCGAACCGGCGAACGGCCGGCCAAACCACCTGCAGATCACACCCGGTTCCACCATCATCGCTGCGCGAAACACGTTGGGCGACTGGAACGAAGAAGTGCCGACGAGCCTGTCGATCGAACGGGTCGGCGGCCCGCCCAACAGCCTGTTCGCCCAACTCGGCGGGTTCGCGTTCTTGGGTTCGGTGGTGAGCAACAACCCGTTGCTGACCACGCTGGTGTCCCTGGTGCCGCCGTTGCCGTACATGCCTCCGCTGCTGCGCGGCACGTTCACCGCGCTGATCCTGATCGTCAGGGGGGTGTCCGAGCAAGCCGAGTACATGGCGCTGGCCACCCGCGACCCCGACACCGGGGCCGCCAGGGAGCCCAACGTGCTGCCACAGCCGTCGAGCAACGCCGAGTTCCTCGCGAACCAGTTGCAGAGCAACGGCTTCTACGAACTCGCCGACGACGAAGCGTTGGTGTTGACCATCGATCCGGGCCGCGCGAACTATTTCATCGTTCCGACGTACAACGACTGGACGATCACCGACGACTATTGGAACCTGCCGACCAGCCTCAACGACGAGCAGGCCCGTCCCAATCCTGACGGCACCTATACGGTGGTCATCTCCAAGACCGATCCGCTCGCCAGGAATTGGGTATCCACCGGTGGACTGAACCAGGGCACCATCTCGATCCGGTTCCAGGACCTCGGGCCCGACGTCAACGACGCCCCGCGGATCCTCGGTCAGCGTGTCGTGAAGCTCGAGGACCTGGACGACTTCGTGGCGCCGGATTACTTCGTCACCACGGGCGAGCGCACGGCGCAGCTCGAACTGCGCAGGGCCGGCTTCAACAAGCGCTGGGCGCCCTACCCGCAGGCGTAGCCGTCCGAATTCACTGCTGGCGGCTGCCCGCGGGGTCTACCATCCAGACATGATGCGGGTCGTCGCGGCCGTGGGGGCGGCCATGGTTCTGACCGGACTCGTCGGCGCGGGTGTCGCGCACGCCGGTCCGCCACCACCCTGCTCGTTCACGCTGTCGCCGCCCCAGATCGTCCACGTCGACGGAGCTCCCGTGGTGACGGCCACGATGGCCCCGGGCGCCTGCGGCTTCCCTGCCGACCCATACTCCAGCGTGGCGTGTGTGCGGATCCTCGGCGTCGATTCGGCAGGTCAGTGCTCGCAGGGCAGGGGCGCCCAACCGGCGCAGGTGTTCTATGCGCCGTATCGTCCCGGCGCGGTCTACGAGTCGACGGGCCGAGGGTGCGGCCGCTGGTCCGGCAACCTGCCGGCTCCCGACTGCCAGCTACTCGGACCGTTCGCCGCGACCCTGTAGTTCGTCACGTCTGCGCGTCGGTCCGCGTTGACTTCCGACTCGACAGACCCGAGAGCCAGTGCGGAGAACCGGGCGCGCTTGATGTGCTGGCGCCTCGCGCGCTCAACCGGATCCTGAGCCGTCAGACCGGCGCGCTCGCATCCGGTTCGACGACCCACGCCCCCTTGGCGAGGACGCCTGTCACCGCGAGCTCGGAATCCAGCACCACCACATCGGCGGGCGATCCGGTGGCGAGCCCGGCCTGAGGCAGGCCCAGTGCGCGAGCGGGATTGATCGACGACTGGCGCACGGCGGACAGCAGTGCCTCGTCGCGAGCCAGTCCGCTGTGAGCGACGGCGAACCGGAACACCCGATCCATGGTCGCGGTACTGCCTGCGATGGTGTCGGTACCCGCGACCCGCGCCACCCCGTGCGCGACCTCGACGGCCACGGGTCCCAGGTGATACAGCCCGTCGGACATCCCTGTCGCCGCCATCGCATCGGTGATCAGCGACACCCGGTCCGGGCCCGCGCTGCGGGTCAGGTGCCGGTACAGCGCCTGATCGACGTGCACACCATCGGCGATCACTTCGACGGTCACCCGATCGTCCTCGAGCAGTGCGATCACCGGTCCGGGTTCGCGACGATCGATCGGCCGCATCGCGTTGAACAGGTGGGTGCCGACCGTGGCGCCCATGTCGATCGCCGAGCGCGTCTGCGCATACGTCGCTTCGGTGTGGCCCACCGCGGCCACCACTCCGGCATCGACCAACCGCTTCACGGCGGCTAGTGCGCCATCGCGTTCCGGCGCGAGCGTGACCATGCGGATGGTCCCGCCCGCCGTGCCGAGCACCCGATCGATCTCGGCGGGGTCGGGGTCGCGCATGAGTGCCGGCTGGTGAGCTCCGCATCTGACGGTCGAGAGCCAGGGACCTTCCAGGTGGATTCCGGCAATCAACCCGGCGCGGACGTCTTCGGTCAATTTCGCGACGTGGCGCAGTAATTCGGTCGGCTCGGCGGTCACGACAGAGGCGACGAGCGTCGTGGTCCCGTGGCGCCGGTGCAACGCCACGGCGGTCTGCGTGTCGTCGTCGGCGGAGAAGTTCGCCCCTCCCCCACCATGCACGTGCGTATCGACGAAACCGGGCACCACCGTCACCGCGCCGAGGTCCATCGCGGGCGGGCGCGGCGGGGCACCCGACCCGACCGCGTCGATGACGCCGTGCGCCCATTCGATCCACCCGGGGCGCAACACTTCTCGCCCGGTCACCACGGTGTCGGCGGTCAACAGCATTCAGATGCCCTGCCAGTCCGGCTTGGCCCGGTAGGTCTCGCGGTAGTAGTCGACGAGCTGCAACCGGCGTGCGGCCGCGTCGTCGAGGAGCACTGTCACGTGCGGGTGGTGCTGAAGGATGGTCGCAGGCCACATCGCGCTCACCGCACCCTCGACCAGGTGGTGGACCGCCTCGGCCTTGTGCCTGCCGGTGGCCAACAGGATGACGTGTCGGGCGTCCAGGATCGTGGCCAGTCCCTGGGTCAGGCAATGGGTGGGCACAGCGTCGAGGTCGTCGCCGAAGAAGCGGGCGTTGTCCGTGCGCGTCTGCCTGGTCAGCGTCTTGATTCGGGTCCGCGACGCCAGCGAGGACCCCGGTTCGTTGAACGCGATGTGGCCGTCGGTGCCGATGCCCAGGATCTGCAGATTGACACCACCGGCCGCGCGGATCGCGTCCTCGTACGCGGCGCAGGCCGCGGGGAGGTCGGCCGCTGTGCCGTCGGGGCCATCGACCGCGCCGGGTCCGAAGTCGACCCGATTCACGAACGCGGCGTCGATGACGTTGCGGTACCGCTGCGGATGCTCGGCCGGCAGGCCGACGTACTCGTCGAGGATGAAACCGCGCGCCTGCCGAAACGACACGCGGCCGGCGTCGCAGCGTCGCGCCAATTCGTCGTATACCGCTACCGGCGACGACCCCGTGGCCAGCCCGAGGACCGCATCCGGTTTGCGCTCGAGCAGCGCGCTGATCGCGTCGGCGGCAATGCCACCGATTTCGGTTGCGTCGGAGACGACGATGACTTCCATCTACTTGGTCGCGACGAAAAGAGCAGCACCGCAGCTGATCTGGCTGCCCGCTTCGATCGACAGGCGGATATTGTCCGCGTCGCGTTCGTCCATGACCACAACGGGGACCATCGGACTGAGCCCCTTGGCCTCGACCGCCGGAACGTCGTAACTGATGACGGCTTGGCCCACCGTGACGTCATCTCCCTGACTGGCGTGGGTGGTGAAGCCCTCGCCTTCCAGCCTGACCGTGTCGATACCGAGGTGCACCAGGACGCCGACGCCCTCGGGCGTCATGACGACGAACGCGTGCGGCATCAGTCTCATGAGCGTGCCGCTGACCGGTGCCACCGCGTCGATCACCTCGCGCGGCGGGTCGATTGCGGCACCGTAGCCGACCATGCCTTGCGAGAACACCGGGTCGGGCACGTCGTGAAGGCCGACCGCGCGCCCTCCAATCGGGGCCATCACAGACGTCGTGGTCACAGATCAACCATACGAGCGTCTGGGAAAGAGGGTCTCGGGTTCGGGGTTCTCGCCTAAGCTTCCGCTGGCGTCGAGTTCGGCGACGGCTGCGGCACAGGAGGGCGCACGAAATGAGTGACACGGCGAAATCCGCAGGGCGACAGTCCAAGACGGGACTACGTATTCCAGGCTTCGCGCAATTGCAACGGCTGGGCAAGAGCCTCATGCTGCCGATCGCGGTGCTGCCCGCGGCGGGCATCCTGCTGCGACTGGGCCAACCCGATTTGCTCGGCCGGATCGAAGCTCCGGTCATCGGCGCGTTCTTCAAGGCGATGAGCGCCGCAGGTGATGCGCTGTTTACCAACCTTCCCCTGCTGTTCGCCGTCGGTGTCGCGATCGGATTCGCCCGCAAGGCAGACGGTTCGACCGCCCTGGCCGCCGTCGTCGGGTACCTGGTGGTCGAGGCGGTCTTCACGACCATGTCGCCGATCGTGTTGGCAGGTGAGGTCGACAAGGCAGGCGAGCAGGCGCAGATCAACTACAGCGTCTTCGCCGGGATCGTCGGCGGCCTGGTCACTGCATGGCTGTTCGACCGCTACCACACCATCAAGCTGCCCAGCTACCTCGGATTCTTCGGCGGCAGGCGGTTCGTGCCGATCGTGGTGTCGTTGGTGTGCCTGTTCCTGGCGTTCGCGATGAGCTACTTCTACCCGATCTTCGATGCGGGGCTGACGAGCCTTGGCGAGTTCATCGGCGGGGCGGGCGCCCTGGGCGCATTCGTCTACGGATTCGCCAACCGGATGTTGATTCCGTTTGGGCTGCACCACATCCCGAACTCGTACGTGTGGTTCCTCTACGGCGACTATCAGGCCCCCGGCGGGGAGGCCGTCACCGGTGAGCTCACCCGGTTCGCCGCCGGCGATCCCACCGCAGGCATCTTGACGTCCGGGTTCTACCCGATCTTGATGTTCGGGCTGCCCGCCGCGGCGCTGGCGATGATCCACGTGGCGAACAAGAAGCAGCGCAAGGTCGCGATCGGCATTCTGGCCGCTGCCGCGCTCACCGCCTTCGTCACGGGCATCACCGAACCCCTTGAGTTCGCGTTCATGTTCGTGGCGTTCCCGCTCTACGTCATTCACGCCGTGCTGACGGGGCTGTCATTGGCGGTGGCCTACCTGCTCGACATACACCTCGGGTTCTCGTTCTCCGCCGGGCTGATCGATCTGCTGCTCTACGGGACCGCGCCGGCAGCGAAGAACATCCCACTGCTCGTCGGGATGGGTCTGGTGTTCTTCGTCGTGTACTACCTGCTGTTCCGGTTCGCGATCGTGAGGTGGAACCTGCTCACTCCCGGACGGGAACCCGAGGGCGAGTACGAGGCCGAGGAGGCGGCCAACTCAGGTGGGGGCGCCGAGACCGTCACGTCCGTGCCCGGCGCCGGTGCCGCGACAGTGACCGCACCGGCGACCACCAAGGCCCAAGACGTGATCGCGGCGTTCGGCGGGCGGGACAATCTGGTCAATGTCGACGCCTGCATCACGCGGTTGCGCGTTGATGTCACCGACACGACCAAGGTCGATCAGGACCGCCTCAAGGCACTCGGCGCCGCGGGCGTCGTCGAAATCGGCAACAGCGTCCAGGCGATCTTCGGGACCGACGCAGAGGCGCTGAAGAACGACATCAACGATGCCCGTTAACCGTATCTGTCGATGAGGCGCTGCTTGTAGAGCTTTCCCGCGTCGGTACGCGGTAGTTGAGCCTCGAAGGAGATCGAGCGCGGGCATTTGTAGTGAGCCAGGCGTTGCCGCAACCAGTCGATGAGCTGCTCGGCGACACCCTCATCTACAGAACTGTGGTCGGCCAACTGAACGACCGCCTTAACCGACTGGCCCATCAGGTCATCCGGAACACCGAACACCGCCGCATCAACGACGAGCGGATGAGTCACCAGCTCGTTCTCGACCTCCTGAGGGTAGATGTTCACGCCACCGGAAATGATCATGTGGTTGCGACGGTCCGTGAGATAGAGATAGCCGTCGCTATCCACGTAGCCCATGTCGCCGACGGTGGCCCACCCTTCAGGCGTGCGCGACGCTGCCGTTTTGGCGGGGTCGTTGAGGTATTCGAAGGAATAGCCGCCTTCGTAGAAGATTTCGCCCACCTCGCCAGGGCCGAGCTCGCGTCCGGCCTCGTCGAGAATGTGCGGCACTCCCAGGATCGGCCTACCGACCGAACCCGGGTGCGCAAGCCAATCTTCGGCACGGATGAACGAGATGCCTGCCCCTTCAGACGATCCGTAGTACTCGTCGATGAGCGGCCCCCACCAGTCAATCATCTGTCGCTTGATCTCAACAGGACACGGCGCGGCGGCGTGCACGACTCGCTGCAGGGTCGATAGGTCGAAACGGCGCCGCGTCGCCTCAGGTAGGCGCAGCATCTGGACGAACATCGTCGGTACGAACTGCGCGTGCGTGACACCATGGCGCTGAATGCATTCGAGCGCTTGCTCCGCGTCGAACCGTTCCATCATCACGACCGTCGCGCCCACATCCTGCGCCGCCATCGTCCACATCGCCGGTGCGGTGTGGTACGTCGGCGCCGGGCTGAGGTAGACGGAATCGCTTGTCACGCCCAGCGCCTCGAACACCGGCGTCGTCAGGCGCTGCCGGCCCGCTGCCGTCAGCGGTCGACGGATGCCTTTGGGTCGCCCGGTGCTGCCGGCCGAGTACTGCAGCAATTGACCGTCGCGCCCATCGGCGATGCGATGCGACGGTTCGGCAGCCAAACAGTCGGGGTAACGTCGCCAACCCTCGAGGTCGTCGTCGGCGATCAGCGCTATGGTCGGCAGACCGCCGGCCACGGTGTCGGCGAGGCGTTCGCACACCGACCGCATGGCGCGCGACGAGATGACGGCCTTCGCGCCGCTGTCGCCGACGATGTACGCGATCTCCGACGCGGAGAGATGGGTGTTGAGGATCGTGTAGTACAACCCACTGCGTCGCGCGGCCCACATCGCGGCGTGAATGTGCTCGTTGTTCTCCATCAGGATCGCGATCGTGTCACCGATCGACAGACCCGCTCCGCGCAGATAGTGGGCCAGGCGGTTGGCGCGCGAATCGAGGTCGGCGAAGGTGACGGCCCTGCCCGAGGGATGCAGTACCACAGCGGGTTTGGCCCACGCCCACGTCAGGGCTGCGTCGACCACGGCTGATCCCACATGTCCACCACCGCTGCCTCGTGCACCGGCTTGCGGCGAACCGGCTTGTGCCTGCCCTTGGGCCAACCCACTGTCAGCAAGGTCGCGATCTTCCAGTCGTCGGGAATGCCGATCGACGCGCGCAATTCGGGCTCACAGTGGCCGTGCCACAACGTGATGGCCGCTCCGAGTCCCTGCGCGCGCGCCGCAAGCAGAAAGTTCTGCACGGCGGGAAAAATCGAACCGGCCTGCTGCATCTCGGAGGTTCCGCGCTGCGGCTGGACGCAGAACAGAACGAGTTCCGGAGCGCCGCCACCGACATGCATGTGTTCGGCCATGGCCCGCAGGACGCGCGACTTCGGGTCGTCGTCGCCGTCGGTGACCGTCGGTAACCGATAGAAGTCCTTCATCACCTCCCACGTCTGCCGAGACGCGGTGGTGATGACGTCGCGCAACTTCTTGTTGCGGATGACTATGAACCGCCATGGCTGCCCGTTGCCGCCCGAGGGTGCCCACGACGCGGCCCGTAGGCACTTGTCCAGGACGTCATCGGGCACCGGGTCGCCGCGATACCGCCGAACCGCGGTGGCCGTGCTCATGACCGTCCACAGATCGTCGGAGACCTGCGGCACCTGCTCGCGACTCATACGGATACTCGCTGCGGAAGCACACCACACCAGGTCCCGCCGCGGACGGGACCGGTGACCAACGGCAGATCCAGTGTCGACAGCGGTCCCGGCGCGGCGGCGATCACCGCGGGGATGGCGTTGAGCTCCCGCATGACGGTCGCGTAGGTCAGACCGCGCATGTTGTTGCCGCGACCGTGCATCTCGATGTCCACCGTGTAGGTCGGCAGGCCGTCGACGATGACGCGGTAGCCGCCGTGCGGGGAGGGATGGCGCGGCCAGTCCGGCGCCGACCCTTCGCCCATGCGGGTGATGTGTTCGAGCACGACGCGTTCCTCGCCGTCGACGATGCCGGCCAGTTTGAACCGCATCCCGCCCATGGTGCCCGGCTCGACCCATCCCGACGCGACTTCATATCGCTCGGTGGCGAGCCACTTCTCGATCGTCGTCACGACACGGTCCAACGGCAGCCCGACCCCGTCGGCGACCAGATGGACCGTCGGTGCCCACAGCGCGGCGAGACGCTCGGTGTCGAACAGGGGCGCCGGGTGGTCCGGCGGGTGGCCGAACCCCATGAAGTCGAACATGATGTCGGGCTGATTGATCGGTCCGTAGTCCAGGATCTCGAGCATCGTGATGGTGTCGACACGGCTGCTGAACCCCGTCATGGTCAACGCGAGGACATCGTTGGCCCAGCCGGGATCCACGCCGCTGTTGAAGAAGCTGGTGCCACCCTCGAGGCAGGCGGACGTGATGAGTTCGGCCGTCTCGCGGTCGGCCGCAGGCGGATAGCACATCGGCACCAGCGACGTGCAGACGACATTCTTGCCCGCGCGCAGGCAGCGGGCGATGTCCTGGGCGGCCTCGCGGTATCGATAGTCACCCGAGGCGAAGTAGGCGACCACATCGGCATCGAGTGCCAACGCGGCTTCGATGTCTCGCGAGGCGATGACCCCCGTCGCCGGCATCCCGCACAGATCGCCGGCGTCCCGACCGTCTTTGACCTCGGTGTGCACGACGACGCCCACCAGGTCCAAACCCGGATGGGCGATCAACGCACGCAACGCGCCGACACCCACCTGACCGGGGCCCCACAGGATCACCCTCGGGTTACGTTGGCCGTCCGTCATGTGCACCCTTTCCAGCTGACCCCACCCGACCTGTGAGAACATACCTTCTCACTAATTGATAACACCATTGCCGAATTGACGACGAAGGAGAGTCCGGTGCCCGATTACCAATTCCTGAAGTGGGAGACGTTCGACGACGGTCAGATCGTACGGATCTCGTTGAACCGTCCCGAACAACGCAACGCGCAGAACCGCGGGATGCTGGTCGAACTCGACGACGCCTTCGCGACCGCCGAGGCCGACGACACCGTGCGCGTCGTCATCCTCGCGGGCGAGGGACCGATGTTCTCCTCCGGTCACGACATCGGCTCGAAACAGGCCCGCGCCGAGTTCACGCCCGGCCCCGGCCAGCATCCGACGGCAGCGATCAACGGCGGCACCCGCGAGGGTGCGGAGAAGATCATGCTCCAGGAGTGGCACTACTTCTTCCAGAACAACATGCGTTGGCGCAACCTGCGCAAGATCACGATCGCGCAGGTACACGGTGACGTGTTCTCCGCGGGGTTGATGCTGATCTGGGCGTGCGACCTGATCGTCGGCAGCGAAGAGGTGCGCTTCGCCGACGTGGTCGGCACCCGGCTGGGCATGTGCGGCATGGAGTACTTCGGTCACCCGTGGGAGTTCGGCCCCCGCCGCACCAAGGAGCTGATGCTGACCGGTGACGCCATCGACATCGAGGAGGCCTACCGCCTCGGCATGGTGAGCAAGATCTTCAAGCGCGACGAGTTGGCCGACCGCACCCTTGAGATGGCGCGGCGCATCGCCACGGTTCCGACGATGGCCGCGCTGCTGATCAAGGAGTCGGTCAATCAGTCCGTCGACAACATGGGCTTCTACAACGCGTTGCAGTCGTGCTTCACGCTGCACCAGTTGAACCACTCGCACTGGGTCGGTGTGCGCGAGGACAAGCGCGCGACGGCAGGCCCGGAGAACGGCGTGCCGGATTGGCGCACCGCTCCCCCGATCGTCGTCTCGGTGAAGGACAAAGTACGGTCCGACACGTGAGTGTCACGCCACAGCCGATGCAGGTGACGATTCCCGGTCACCTCTTCGGGCAGTTGCCGTTCTACGACGTCGCCGATACCGACGATTCGGTGGTCGTCGATCTGCACAACCGGCCGGACCTGGTCAACATCCGCGGCGCGCTGCAAGGCGGTTTGGTCGCCACCCTTATCGACGTGGCGGCAGGCCGACTCGCGGTCAAGTACACCAACGGCGCAGGCGCGGGTACCGCTGACATGACGATCCACTTCCTGGCGCCGGTCCTCGAGGGGCCCGCGCGCGCGACCGCCACGTTGGTGCGCGCGGGTAAGCGTCTCATCGTCGTCGCGGTGGATGTGGTCGATGTCTCCAGGGACCGCTTGGCCGCCCGCGCCACGCTGAGCTTCGCGACGATGGAGGCACGCGAACCGGTTCAGCCCGCGGCCACGCCGTAGCGCGCATCCGCGACACGGTCGAGCGCAACGCCGGGTTCGCCGTACACCATCGCCCAGCCTCGGACTCGTCGGTAGTACAACTGGATGTCGCCTTCCATGCCGAACCCATAGCCGCCGTGGACGTGCAGGCTGCGGCTCGTCGCGTCGCGGGCGGTCTCGTAGGCGAACGCGAACGCCATCGCCGCCAACTCGGTGACGCGCGTCGGCTCGTCGGCGAACGCACACGCCGCCTTGAACGCCAGCAGCTGCGCGCCGTCGGCCGCGGTGGCGCTGTCCGCCAGCGGATGTGACACCGCCTGAAACGATCCGATCGGATTCCCGAACGCGTGCCGCTGTTTGGCGTACTGGACGCCGATCTCGACGGCTCTTCTCGCCGCACCGGCCAACGCAGCTGCGGTCAGCGTGAGCCACAGGTCGAGCGCGGCAGAGTGCAGGCGACGAGCGTCCGGTCCCTCGGCCAGGACGGTGACGTCGTGGTCGATCTCGATGTCCGCCAGCGGCAACGACCCCAGATTGGTCACACAACCGCGAGCCGTCGTCGGACATGCGACAAGTCGATCGGCGACCAACGCCACGACGGTGTCGGCGACCGCCCCACCAGGTACGAGTGTCAACACATCGCCTTCGCAGGGCCTGGGTGCGAAGCTGACGATCTTGTCGCCGGCAAGTGCGCCTTCGAGCAGTCCGCCGCCTCCGGATGCGGCCAGGGCACGGGCGGCCACCTGAGCCTCGATGATCGGCGCCGACGCGAGCGCCCGGCCGTGCTGCTCGGCGATCAACGCGAGCTCCAAAACCGAGGCTCCCCAACCGCCGTCGGCTTCATCGACTGCCATCTCGACAGCGCCGGTCTCGGTCAAGGCCGCCCACAGCTTCGGATCGAAGCCGGACGGCTCCGCGGCCCGAACCTCCTCGGGGCTGGATGCCTGGGCGTACATCGCCGCGAAGGAGTCGACGAGCTGTCGTTGTTCGCCGGACAGGCTCAGGTCCACACACCACTCCTTCACATGCGAATACGGTTACTCTCAAAATTGAGAGTAACATTATCGCGCAGGTCGTTCCTCGGTCCTGCCGACAGATTGGTTCCTGCTCATGCACTTTCAGTCCGACGCCGCCACCGAGGCATTCCGCGACGGCGTACGCCGGCATCTCGCCGACGTCCTGACCCCCGATGTCGAGCAACGGATCTACCGCAGCGGCGTCGCTCATGACGACGACTTCGCCAAGGGTCTGGTCGACCGGGGCTACTTCGCACCGAGCTGGCCGGCCGAGTTGGGCGGGCAGAACCGCAATGCGTGGGAGGAGCAGGCGCTCAACGAAGAACTCATGCGGACAGACGCGCCGGTGTACCTGTCCGAGACCACCCGCATGGTCGCCGCCATCATCCGCGACGTCGGCACGCCGGCGATGAAAGACCGGATCCTCGGCGGTGCCATGACGGGCGACATCACGATCGCCCTCGGCTTCACCGAGCCCGAGTGTGGGTCGGACGTCGCCGCCGCAGCCACCAGGGCGGTGCGCGACGGCGACGAGTGGGTCGTCAACGGCTCGAAGATGTTCACGACCAACGGTCACATCGCCGACTACATCTTCTTGCTGGCCCGCACGAGCCCGGACAAGCCGAAGCACAAGGGTCTCACGATGTTTCTGGTACCGACGGATTCCGCCGGGTTCGAGGCGCAAGCCGTCTGGACCCTGTCGGGCGAACGAACGAACATCACCTTCTACAGCGACGTCCGCATCGGCGACGAGTGGCGGGTCGGCGATGTCGACGCCGGATGGCAGGTACTGGCCCTGTCGCTGCAGGACGAGCACGCGTCCGGCTGGGGACCACACATCGCCCGCCTGTTGCAGCACGCCGAAGCGTGGGCCACGGCCGCACCAGCCACCGGTGATGCTCCGCGGATCGCGAATCCCGATGTGCGACGGCGGATCGCGCGCGTGGCGCTGGAACTCGAGGTAGCCATGCTGTTGCAACGCCGATGCGTGTGGATGACCGAGAACGGCCGGGCTCCGATCGCCGAGGGCCCGATGTCGAAGGTGTTCTCCACCGAGGCGCTCGTCCGAGCGAGCCAGGACATCGTCGAGCTCGTCGGGCCGGACGCGGTGCGGTCGGTCTTCGAGCCCACCGCACCGGAGCACGGCCGCTTCGAACACCTCATGAGGTTCTCGCTGGGCACCACCATCTACGCCGGCACCAGCGAAGTGCAGCGCACCATCATCGCCCAGCGCGGACTGGGCCTACCCCGTTAGGTCTTTGGGCTTCCGCGTGGTGCGGTTGCGCGAGGACCCCTTGGCGGTGACGGCCTTGCGCGGCGCGTTCGCCGGCGGCGTCAGAGCCTGCAGACACCATGCCCAGAGCTGATCCTCGGTGAGCTCGGCGCCCTTGACGCCGAGGTGGAACACGCCGATCTGAGCGAGTGCGATCAACGTCGAATTCAGCAGGGTCGTCAGCTGCGCGGGTGTCAGATCCTTTCGGACCGTGCCGGCGCGCGAGCACGCCGTGAGAATCTTGGTGAGCAGCTTCTGGTGCGGCTCCCAGATCTTGGCGAAATCGGCGGGCCGCTCGATCTCCAGGCTCAGGTTGTAGATCGTCATCACCCGGCCACCGATCGCCTCCGAGGACTCGGCACGCGAAAGGAAGCCCCGGCAGAAAGCCTCGAGCTGTTCCATCGGGCCGTCCGCAGCCGCCACCTCGTGGCGGATCGCTTCGATGAATTGACTGGTCGCATTCTCATAAAGCGCCAGCAGCAGTTCTTCCTTGCCTGCGAAGTGCTGGTAAAACGCGCGCAGACTGAGGTTCGACCGGTCGATGAGGGTCTGGATCGTGAAGTCGGCACGACCGGATTCCTCGACCAACTCGAGCGCGGTCGCCAAGAACCGGGAGCTGCGTGCGAGCGCGCGGGCCCGCGCCTGGCTGAGTCGCCGCTCGATGGTGCGCTCCTGCCAGCTCCCCGGTATCTCGATGTCGGCCTCGACGAGTTCCAAATCGGCGTCCGAGTCGCGCGCGCCGCGTTTCTTAGCAGTCATGATGCTCCGAGAATACGCGTTCTACGGTCGATTTCCGCCATCTACCTACACGCGCATCTTGACGGGGCGGCGGCGACCGCGATCCCGCCACGCGGGCAACGCGCGATGCGGTATTCTGGAAACGATGATTCTCGATTGCGGAAACAAATGTTTCGCGATTGCGCCCGAGCCTGTTCGCGAAGGAGTGCCCCGTTGAGCGCCGACATCCTGATCGTCTCGCCGGACGACCACCTGGTCGAACCCGCCGACTTGTGGACCAGCCGATTGCCCGAGCGCTACCGCGACATCGGACCACGGATCGTCCGTCACCGCGGCCGCATGGACCCCAGCGTGACGTCCGATGTCGCATTCGTCGACGACGTCGATGGCCGCGACGCCGACATCTGGCACTATGAGGACTCGATCATCCCGATCCCGCTCATCAGCGCGGCCGCCGGCTACGAGATCGACGAGCTGACCACCGATCCGATCACCTACGACGAGATGCGGCCGGGCTGCTACCGCCCCGCCGACCGGCTGGCGGACATGGACATGGCGGGCATCGAGGCGTCGGCCTGCTTCCCGAACACCTTGGTCCGGTTCTGCGGGCAGCGCTTCCTGTACGGCAAGGACAAGGACCTCGCCCTGCTGTGCGTGCAGGCCTACAACGACTTCCAAATCGACGAGTGGGGCGGCGGTTCGAACGGCCGGCTGATCCCGCTCGGCATCATCCCGCTCTGGGATGTCGAACTCGCGGCGAAGGAGGTCGACCGGGTCGCGGCCAAGGGCATGCCCGCGGTGTGCTTCTCGGAGCTGCCCGCTCGGCTCGACCTGCCGTCCATCCACAGCGGTTACTGGGACCCGTTCTTCGCCGCGTGCGAGCGCAACAACGTCGGCATCATGCTCCACATCGGGTCGAGTTCGTCGCTCACGAAGTCCTCCCCCGACGCCCCGCATGTCGTGACCAGCGCGTTGATGGCGGTCAACTGCACCATCGCGCTTGTCGACTGGTTGTTCTCCGCGAAGCTCAAGCAATTCCCTGAACTCAAGGTCGCGTTCGCCGAAGCGCAGGCCGGATGGATTCCCTACTACCTGCAACGCGTCGATGAGGTCTGGGAGGATCGACGGGCGTGGGGCGGCATCCACCCGCTGCTGACCGAGCCGCCCAGCACCCAGGTGCCCGGCCGCGTGTGGTTCTCGACGTTCGGCGACCCGGTCGCCTTCCGCATCCTCGACCTCGTCGGCCCTGACCAGCTCATGTTCGAGACCGACTACCCGCACAACGACACCAACTGGCCGAACAGCATGGACGTGGCCAACAGGGCCACCGAGGGCCTCGACGAGGAGACGAAGCGAAAGGTCCTGTCCACCAACGCAAAGAACTTCTTCGGAATGGTGTAGCCGTCTCGCGAGGAGACGCAAACTCGCACGAAAGATTGCAAAGAGTGCGATTCTGTGTCTGCTCGCGAGAGAACTAACGGGCCTGCCAGTCGGGCTTGCGCTTCTCGAGGAACGCGCGCGGCCCTTCGATCGCGTCCTTGGTCAGCGCCACCTTCATGCGGTAGTTCTCGGCCAGCAGTTCGGCTTCGTAGATGGGCAGCGTCAGCCCCTTACGCACTGCCATCCGCGAACCCCGCACCGCAAGCGGCGCATTGGAATTCACGGTCTCGGCGATCTCCCATGCGCGCTCCATCAGCGTGTCGTGGGGCACGACTTCGGTGAAGACGCCCAGATCGTATGCGCGCTGTGCGTCGAGTCGATCGTGGCGGCCCATCAAAATCAGCCGCATGGCCACCGGCAGCGGCAAGATGCGGGCCAACCTGACCCCTTCGCGCCCGGACGTCACGCCGATGCTGACGTGCGGGTCCATCAGCGTCGCGCGCTCTGACGCGAGGGTGATGTCGGCGGTCGTGACGAGGTCCATGCCTGCACCACACGCGATGCCGTTGACCGCACAGATGATGGGTTTGGTCATCTGCAGCCATGGCGGCGTCGCCTCCTGCGGGGCGTCCCACTGACGCATCGAACTGAGGATGGGTTCGCCCTGATTGTCGATGCCGGCCGCATTCTCCATGTCGTGGTCGGCCGCCTTGTTGACGTCCGCACCCACGGACAGCGCACGACCCGCCCCGGTGATGATGACGGTCCAGATGTCCTGCGAACGTTCGATTTCGGCGTACACCTCGGCGAGCTCGGCGATCATTTCGTCGTTGATCGCGTTGAGCACCTCGGGCCGGTTCAGGGTCACGCAAGCGGTGTGGCCGGAGACCTCGAAGGCGATGGTGTCGTAGTTCGTCATCTCACTCCACAGTTGCGGTGTCGCGGGCGGTCGGCCGGATGCCGAGAATGTCGTGGAACCGGTCGCAGTAGCGCGGCCACACCTCTGGATTGAGCAGGCGGGGTGGCATCTGCCCGGCGAAAATCGCCTGCCACTGCATCGCCGTGGCGACCGCGATGTCGCGGGCCGCCTCGACGGTGATGCCCGCGACATGCGGGGTGGCGACGACGTTGTCGAGCCGCAGCAGCGGATTGTCCTGTCGTGGTGGCTCTTCATGGAACACGTCCAGGCCGGCGCCGGCGATCCCTCCGCTCACCAACGCGTCGTACAGGGCCGCCTCATCGTGTACCGGGCCGCGGGCGGTGGTGATGAAGTACGCCGACGGCTTCATCGCCGCAAACTGCCTGCGGCCGAACAGTCCTCGCGTCTCAGCGGTCAGCGGGCAGGTGACCTGAATGAAATCCGACCGCTCGACGAGCTCGTCGAGCCCGACCAGAGTGACGCCCCGGCCGCGCGCGTTCGCATCGTCGATATAGGGATCGAAGACCAGCACCTCCATCCCGAAGGGTGCGCAGAGCTGCACCAGCCGGCCCCCGATCGCGCCGAGGCCGACGACACCGAGCGTTTTACCGAGCAGCTGACTGCCCCGCAGCGCCAACCGATCGCCGACCGGACCGGCGCGCATAACCCGGTCAGCCGCGGTGATCTTCTTGGCCAGGTCCAGCATCAAGCCGAGCGCGTGTTCGGCCACGGCCTCGGCGCCGGGACCGGAGTTGTTGCACACCGCGATCCCGGCGCCTGTGCAGGCTTCGACGTCGATAACGTCGTAACCGGCGCCTGCGGAACACACCGCCAGCAGTAGTTCGCAGCGCTGCACCAAATCCGGGCCGACCAACCACTGTGCGCCGTTGGCAACCGGTGCGACGTCGGTGCGCGTGGCGACCTGATAGCCGTGTGCCGACTGCAGAACCGCCCAGTTGACGTCCGCGGACGCCTTCAGGTCGAGCTGCAACACCTCGACATCGGCTGCCTCGAGCATGTCGCCGGCGACAGGATCAGTCCACCGTTCATAGACCAGCCGAGGTCTAACGGCCACTACCGATTCGCCTTCGGTTTCGCTTGGGCCGCCTTGAACATGTCGGCCAGTTTGGCGTCGACGTTCTTATAGTCGTTGCGAGCGACCGAGCCGTCGCGTCCCTCGACGACGTCGTAGCCCAGACGCAAGTCTTTGTTCTCCATGTGGAAGTACTCGCGGCCGACGGGCAGCCGGCGATCAGCGCGCGGCACCTCCATCCACGCACGCAGGAAGCATCGCGCCTTCTTCGGATCGGTGCTGCTGACGAAGTCCGACCGCGAGTGACACATGGCGAAGTTGTTGGCGACGGCCGCTTCCCCGGACTCCAGGCGGAATTCGACCTGCTGCTCGACCAGGATGCCACGTAGCAGTTCGACGGCCTCGTTCTGTTCCGGGGTGAACTCGCGGCCGAGTGTGTGCATCGCGGGCAGGATGCTGCTGTAGGTGAAGTTGATACAGATCCGGCCGTCGATCTGCGAGAAGACCGGTACATCGTAAGGAGTCACGTCCGGTTGATCGTCGGGCTGTTCACTGCGCCGGTGATGCGGAAATCCCTGATACAGCACCGGCAGCAGGTCCGGGCGTTCGCGCAGGATCCAGTTGTGCGCAGCTGGGCCGCTGGCGAACTGGCTCTCGCCACCCTCGGCCGCGGGGTACACGCAGAGCAGCGACAGGATGTCTGCTGCGTCGTTGTGCATCGCAAGCTCCGCGCGTGACTTGGTGCCGCGGGCGGGCTGGACGCCGTTGGGCAACACTTCCTCCTGGACTCGCACCATCCGATGTCCGAACGAGTTGTTCGACACCAGATAGCCGAGGTGGGTGCAGAAGGCCCAGTAGATGCGTTCGAGGTCCTCGATCGAATGTTCTTCGACGGGGAAACCGCGTACGCACGCCAGTCCTTTGCCGAACATCAGGTCCTGGTAGAGCCGTGCGAGATCGTCGTCGAGGTCGCGATGGCGGGCGTCCTCGGGAGTGATCTCGTCGCGGTCCTTATGTGCGGTCTTGGCCAGAATCGATTCCAGCGCGGCAACATTGCGTGACGACAGGTCGAACGCGAAGTCCTCTTTGCTTCTGAAGTCCGCGCCCGTCCACGCCATCGGGTCGGTCACTTGTTCGGTGTAGATCGCAGTGGGCATCCGTCCTCCTGTGGTGTGGCGCGGTTCGACTACCGCCCGTGTTCGTCGGTGTCGGGCACCGAGCGGCCGCCGAGCCGGCGCAGCGCATGCGCGCGGGTGGTGGCCGCTTCGGTCATCATCCCGAGGTCGGTTCCCGCCGAAATGAACCGCAAGCCCAGGCTTGCGAACCGTTCCAACAGGTCAAGGGACTTAATCCCGGCCACTCCCAGCGCCACGCCGTGGGTACGACAGGCCGCCGCGACCGATTCTACTGCACAATGGAAATCTGCATTCTCATACTGTCCGGCAATCCCCATCTCGGCCGTCAGGTCATGCGGACCCAGGAGGATCATGTCGAGACCATCGACCGCGGCAATGTGGTCGCAGTCCGCCACCGCAGCAGGCGTCTCGACCATGACCGCGACGACCGTGTGCCGTTCCAAAACCCTCGTCAGTTCCGTGGCAGGTCGGGGCGTGTATCCACTGACCGCGGTGGGGCCGGCGATGGAACGGTGCCCCAGCGGCGGGAACCGCGCGGCATCGACCACGGCTGCGGCTTCGCTCGCGTTATTCACATGCGGCACAATCACTCCCACCGCACCGGCATCGAGCACCCGAGCGATCGTGCTCGGGTCCTTCGACGGCACACGAACCAGGGCTGCGATGCTGGCGCCGACCGCTGCCACACAGAGCATGCCCGCAGTCTCCAGCGAGCAGGTGGTGTGCTCGAGATCGACGTAGACCGCGTCATAGCCGCACGCCGCCGCGACCGCAGGGATTTCGGGGGTACGGGCAGTGGTGAGCGCCAGACACAACACCAGGCCGTCGCCAAGTAAGGCGTCTCGCAACGGTGCCGGCATCCGCCCACGGTAACCGACTGAGAACGATGATTCCACTATGTCGTTAACGCCATTCTCGGTGTGGTAACCATGATGTATGTCCGGAAACCGGGTGGCGATCGTGGGTGCCGCACTCTCCGATTGCGGACGCGTGCCGGACAAGACAGCGACCGCGCTCATGGCGCAGGCGGCGCGCCGCGCTGTGGCCGACGCCGGCCTGACGAAGAACGACATCGGCGGCTTCGGCGGCCACGGAACATTGTTGCCGCCCGTCGAGGTCAGCGAATATCTCGGACTGCGGCCGTCCTGGGTCGACGGCACCAATGTCGGCGGATCATCGTGGGAGGTCATGGCTCGGCACGCCGCAAGTGCCATCACCGCCGGAGAGATGGACGTGGCGCTGCTCACCTACGGGTCGACGGCGCGCTCCGATGTCAAACGCCGCGTGCGGGCGTCGGCGGCGGCAATGAGCACCGGTGGTGCCATGCAGTATGAGGCACCCTACGGCGCCACGCTGATCGCAAAGTACGCCATGGCGGCCAGGCGCCACATGATCGAGTACGGGACCACCGAGGAGCAACTGGCCGAGGTTGCCGTCGCGGCTCATGAATGGGCCGTCATGAACGAAGATGCCTTTGACCGCGAACGCATTACGGTCGACGACGTCGCAGCTGCACCGATGCTCGCAGATCCGTTCACGTCCAAACATGTCTGCCTGCGCACCGACGGCGGCGGCGCGGTCGTGCTCGCCAGTGAGCGTGTCGCCAAAGACTGCGCGAAGGACCCCGTCTGGATTCTGGGCGCTGCCGACGCCACTTCGCACGTGAGCATGAGTGAGTGGGCTGATTTCACGACATCACCAGCTGCACAGTCGGGTCCGCGCGCATTCTCGCAGGCCGGCGTCACCCCAGCCGACATCGACGTCTGCCAACTCTACGATTCATTCACCTCCACGGTGCTCCTGACGGTGGAGGATCTCGGATTCTGCGCCAAGGGTGAAGGCGGGTCTTACATCGGCTCCGGCGCGCTACGTCCTGGCGGTGCACTGCCCACCAACACCGATGGTGGCGGCCTTGCCTCGTGTCACCCCGGTATGCGGGGAATGTTCCTGATGGTCGAAGCCGTGCGGCAATTACGCGGCGAGTGCGGTGACCGGCAGGTCGATGGCGCTCGCCTGGCGTGCGTTCATGCCATGGGCGGCTTTTTCACCCATAGCGCCACGATGATCCTCGGGAGCCGGTGATGGCCTCACCCGCCGGACCGAACCGGCCGACCGTCGACACCGACAGCGAGATCTGGTGGGCGGCGGTCCAGGACCGCAAACTGCTGATCAACACGTGCGGCTCATGCGGTCGTAACTCGTTGTACGCACGCCCATTCTGCCCCCACTGCTGGAGCGAAGACGTTCGTCTCGCGCCGGCCACCGGGCGGGCCGCTCTCTACACGTGGAGTGTCGTTCACCAGAATGCGCCGCCGTTCGACACGCATCTGCCCTACACCGTTGCGATGGTCGACCTCGAGGAGGGACCTCGGTTGATGACCCTACTCGTCGACTGCGAACAACCCTGCGCCGGCCAGAAACTCGCACTCGACTTTCGGACCGATGACGAAGATGGATTCGAGGTACCGGTCTTTCGGCCGGTCGATGAGAAGCACCGAGAGGAACGGGCATGAACAAAGACGACATGATCCTGATCAGCGTTGATGATCACATCGTCGAGCC
>NZ_JAODWD010000002.1 GCF_025345615.1 Mycobacterium deserti | reverse complement strand
TTCGGGCTGTTGTCGTACTGCTCCCCGGTCTGCGGAGTGCCATCGCCAAACGTGGTCCGGGCGTTGTTCCACGTCGAGTAGAACCCGTCCATCGCGCTCACCCGTCGATTATCGCAGGGCTGCAGCTAACCCCTCCCCGGGAATTCCGCGTTCTACAGCGATTTAGCGCGCTTTGGCTGCGTCGTGCGGCCTAAACAGCTGCTGTTGTCGCAATGGCGTCAGACATCAGGACGCTCAGGTGCTGCCAGTAGACCCAGTCGGCGATCGCCGTGCGCTGCTCAACCGGTTCGGCGGCGGTATGCGCACGGTGCAGCGCGAGTTCCTGAGCGTGTTCGGCGTAAGTGACGAACGCTTGCAGCTGAACGGCTGCGCGGTCGGGAACATTGCTCAGCAGCGGACGGAATACTTCGAACCACAGGGCGGCACGGTTGTCGTCGGGCGCGGCAGAGTCGGTGGGCGGCGGAGGAAGTACCTCTGACAGGCCAGCGGCGTTGATGCCGGCGAGCCGGACCGCAGCGTCGGGCGCAATCACCTGCAGCCGGTGCCGGCCTTCCATACGGCCGCTGTCGGGGATGTCGTCGGGCCGGAGAATGATCTTGGGGGCGCCGGGATCGAAACCTTTGAACTGGTCTTCGGTGGCTATGACGGCGCGCAGGTCTGTGTTGTTGTGCTGTGCCCAACCGTGAAGCGCGAGAATCGGATACGTCGCCCAGGTGCCTCGAACGGTGGCGGGGATGTTCTCATCGGCGGTCGCCATCTTGACCTGCTCGGGCAGGTTGACATTCTCGGGGATGTAGCCGAGTCCGTAGTTGTTGGCGACGACGATGGTGCCGTCCTTGGCGAGTGCGGTGATCCAGAAGAAGCCGACGTCGGTGACCTCGGCGTTCAGAGCTGCGCCGATGCGTGTGGCGAATTGGGCTGGGTCCGTACCACTTTGCCGACGTCGCAGGGCGCCGGCGGTTGCGGCGGCCGCCATGGCTTCGCGTTGGGCGCGCGCCGCGGAGACAGGCACAGGCGCGGGCGCGCCGACGGTTCCGGCGCCGGCTCCGGCGGCAGGGGGAGCGACGCTTGGGCCGACGGGGCCAGCCGGTGCGACGGGTGCAGCAGGCGGAGGAGTCGCGGGCGGGCCGAGCTGGACGGGCGGCGCGGGCGCGGCTCCGGACGGGGGCCCCGGTGTCACCGGGGCCGGGGTGCCGCCGCCTGTCGGACCACTAGCGCTCGAGGTGGATGGGCTTGGGCTGGGAGGCGGTGAGCTTGTCGTGTCGGGAACTGACGGAGCGGCTGCCTGCGAGAGCGGCGCGGATCCCGTTGGCGCAGTGGGCTGCATCGGTTGGATAGGCACCTGAGACCCGGCTTTGCCGGCCGCTTCCGCCATTCCCTTTTGGAATTCAGAGATCGGCGTTTGAGGGCCAGCCGCGGCAGCTGCGGGATTCGGTGCGGCAGGCGCGCTGGGCGCAGATGGCGTTGAGGGCGCAGAAGTACCCCCCGACAACGGACTTGAGGGCGCGCTGATGCCGCCAGGTGAAGACGGTGCGCTTGGTGCGCTGGGAAGACTCGGTGCGCCGGGTCGGGGTGCGCTGGGGGCCGGAGCGCTCGGCGCAGGTGCCGGTTGGGTGCTCGGGCTGTGCGGTGCGACTGGGTCTGCTGTCGCGGGGGAGGCCTCGCCCCGAGGATTCGCGCCGTCAACGATCGGACCTGCCGCCGGTGGATTAGCCGGCTCCGGCGCGGCTGTTCCTTCTGGCGGCGTCTCTCCGGGATTGGCGCCCTCTATGACCGGCGACGTTTCCTGTGGGCTCACGGGCTGTGGATCGGAAGTGTTCAGTGGCGGCATAGAGCTGGTGTTTGAGGCAGGCACTATTGGGCCGGGCTGCCTAGGCGCGAGGTCGGGCCCTTGTCTGGGGTTCTCTGGACCGAAGAAACTGGGGCCGTCGCCTCTAGGTGCCCCAGGTGTTTGATCCGCAGGAACACCGGACACGCCCGCGGCAGATGTGGCGACTACCTCTATGTTCTCGCCTCTTACGACCTTGACGACTTGCTCGATCGCCTTCTCTTTGTCTTCGTCGGATACGTCCTCCATGTTGAGGATGTTTTCGATCACCGAGTGTGCGGAGCTCACGTTAGAGACGATCTGATTCTTAGCCGAAACCACAGCGCCTGCTGAATCATCGAAGAACTTCGCCGCGGAATCGAGCCGGCCTTTCAGGGACTCTAAGTCCAAAATGCGGCTGTCTAACGCTGCGCTCGAGCTACTCGCAGCCGTGCCTGACCAAACGCCCACCCCGCCGAACATGCCGATCTTCTGCTGTCTGACAGAGTCGATCTGACCGCCGACTGTTGCCGCAACGTGCTCGAAGGCGTCGCCGGTTGCACGAAGTGTGTCTTCGTCAGACTCCGGCCACGCTGGCGGCGCAGTCATGCCGTAGGGGTCAGAAGGCCGGCCGATTCCCATGCC
The DNA here is from genome assembly GCF_025345615.1 of Mycobacterium deserti. GTDB lineage: Bacteria > Actinomycetota > Actinomycetes > Mycobacteriales > Mycobacteriaceae > Mycobacterium > Mycobacterium deserti. The sequence continues at coordinate 1,052,660 of NZ_JAODWD010000002.1, read as the reverse complement.
TAACCTTCTGCAGCCTTACAGGCCGCATAGATGGTGGACGCGGCGCGCGCGGCAATCTCTGCTAGGTAAAAGTCTGCCGACATGTAGCTTTCAAGTGCGGTCGCGTAGGCCCGACGATATTGAGCGGCGGTAGCGGCGAAATCCTCGATCCACGGGTTGCTGCTCTGTCGTCCAAGTGCTTCCATCGCTTCAGCAGAAGTTCTCATCACTGGAGTGACACCTCGAATCACTGCGCGCTGCTCAGCATTCCAATCGGCGGCGCGAACATTAGGATCCAAGGCCTGCCAAGCTCTTGTATCCGCATCGAACCGGTCGACTAGCGCAATCCAGTCCGGACAGGTCGAATCTGGAGACGCGAGGAAACGATGGGGATCTTGCGGGTTCGTAGTCGGGGCGAAGCTAGAGGGCGGCCGGATTGCTGAAACAAGTGGGGCACGCGACGCCGCAGACCCCCACTCGATTGCGGCGCAAATATCTACCAGCACGGTGCCTGTCGAAGTCACAACACCCGCCAAGTTATCGTCGGCGGCAGTGTAATCAGCAATCGATTCGCTGTATGCCCTGGAGTAGGCGACGAACTGTTCATAGAACTCCCGCATAATTCTATGCGGCGTAGTCCTGATAAGCGCCACTGTTTGATCAGCAGCTTGACTTGCGGCTCGCGCTACCTCTTCGTAATACGTACGTTGCTCAGCGGTCCATGCGCTTCGGGGTACCGCGGGGTCACGCTTGTTCCAACCCTTTTCCTGTGCATCGACAAAGGTCGAGTTGATGGAGCGCCAAGCCGAACATGTTGGGTCGACGGTGATGATGTTGACCGGACCCTTGTCATCGGCGCTCGCCAATCCGAAGTCATTTGCAGTCGGGTTGGGATCGTTGTCAGCGCCGTCTTTCGTTACCGAAATCGCCACCGCCGCAGTCACCCCGATGACCACCAGAAATGCCACTGCACCGATAGCCCACTTCCAAGCGTTGCCACGCTTCTTCGGCGGCGGACCCGGAGCCCACTGCGGTTGCGGCGCCCATCGCGGCTGCTGCGGCCATGGCGGCTGTTGTGGTGGCGGGCCTCCGTGCTGGCCCGGAGCGCCCCCATGCGGCGGTTGGTACGGGGGACCGCTGGGCGGGGGTGGATAGCTCACAGCTCAATCTCCGGAGCTGACTCAGCCGAACGCGTCAGCGCTGGCGCCGGCGCCTTCGCGGAATCGGCCGGCGAGTCGTTCTGTTGCGCCTCAGGTGCTCGTTCGCCACCGGCAGATCCTGGTGCAGCCCCGCCACTTGCTGCCCCGGTGACAAGTGAAGCCATGCTGGAACCCGGCTCTGCCAAGCGGCTTTCGGCGTCTGCAGGCTCGTCCCCGGCGCCGGATGATTCCGAGAGTTGCCCAACGGTTTGCATTACACTCTGCAAGCCCTGAGCCGCCGCTTGGGGAACTGCCGTAACCATCCCCGGCATTTGCCCCGGAGACTGGGACGCCTGTTGTGCCATCTGCGTTGGATCTTGCATCGTCTGGCCCATCTGGCCAGCCGGCTGAGATGCCGGCGCCGCCGCACCGCCTGCGCCTGAACCACCTGATGCAGCAGCGCCGCCGCCGGCCTCCGAGCGACCGCCCCCCGATGGTGCGCCAGCACCTCCGCTAGGTGCGCCAACCGCGGGGTTCGCGCCTTCGGGCGCACTCTCGCTGCCCTTGCCGAACTTGTTGTCTAGATCCTCGACTCGCCGCTGGATTTCTTCGGCCAGCATCCGGTCGACGTTGTCGTAGGTGCGCGCCGCAGTCGCCACTTTCTCCGCGTACTTCTTCAGTTCCTCTTTCGAGATCGGCATCTGAGCAATTACCGGATCAACGAGCTCGTTGATCTTCGCTGCGATGGCCGCCGACAGAGCATCCGTTCCGGACGGGCTCGAAACCGTCGGCGGCGGGGGAATGGCACCGGCGATCGTCTGCAGGCTGCCGCTTGCCTCGGACACCAACCCTGTATCCACGCGCAAAGTCTCAGGCATATTCACTCCGCACCAGATCAGCTACTGCTGATCTATGGGCAAGCCCAGCGGACGTCACCGGAAAAATGCTACCTGAATGACGGCACCAGCAATTGCACGAATTCATGGCAAGGGCCGCAACTGAACTAGGTGGGGTAGCCGCACTAGCAGCCGCGTCTCTCTTAGTTCGGCCCACGTCAAGCCACGCACATCACGCGCCTCAGCACTCAAGAACTACGCGATGCGGTGTCAGCCTGGCCGATTGCACATTCGTACCCAGCGCGCAATTCGGTATCCAGTGTTGGGCGGATATGGAGGGGTTGCGTTCGCCCCACTCCTCCGTAGTGTCGGCGAATGTCATTCAAATGCCCACGCTGCACAACTCGGATCCTCCGTGATGATGTTCACCGGCCCCGTGTCGTTCGCGCTGGCCAAACCGAAGTCGTTCGCCGGCGGCGCGGTCGATCCGCCTTCACCCCCGTCGCGCTCCCACTGAAATCGTGACTGCGACAGTCCTCCGATGACCGCAAGCAGCGCCGCTGCGGCGGACCTCCGTACTGGTCCGGCGGCGGTGAATAGTCATCGAAGACCTCCGACAGGCCTAACCCTGGTCCTTGGTGTCTGACGTGATCTCGACAACCGCCGCGTCGATCCGCTCGCGGTCCGCTTCCATCGACGCCGACGCGGCTTCCGTCGCCTTCTGCAACGCTTCGTTCAGTCGCTGCTGCACCGTCTCCGCGCCCAGGCGCAGCAAGCCGTCCTCGATAAACGCCCCGGTGAGGTGCTGATGTCCGTTGAGCGTCACCTCCACGGTCTTGGCTTCGTCGGTCGCCGTGAACGTTTGGCTGTTCATCTTGTGCAGCTGGTCGTCCATCAACGACTGCAGCTGCTGTGCCTGCCGCAGAACGGCAGCGACCTCTGGATGCATGTCGTCGGTCACTTGTCGTCCCTACTTTCCTGGACTTCCCTGCGCCGCCGGCTGCCGATGACCCCTTCCGTCCACGCCCGGTCCTCGACATACAACTCCTCGTCCGGCGCCAACTTCGGATCCCGGCGCTTCTCCTTGCCGCCGCCCTGCTGGCCCGCGCCGTGCATCGGCGCCATGCCGCCGCCCATGCCGCCCATCGCTCCGCCGCTGCCCGATGCCGCCGGCGCAGCACCAGCCGTCGACGCGGTTGTCGGAGCCGGCGCCACCGTCTCGGCGGTCACCGCGGCCGACATCGGGGACGCCGGCATTCCACCGCCACCGCCTCCGCCGCCACTTCCAGAACCGGAGCCGCCGCCCCCCGCGGACGCCGCTGCCGGGCGAAGACTCGGGTCGGTCGGCAGCTTCGGAGTCCCCGTTTGTGGTGAGCCACTGGGCATTCCACCCGGCGCGCCTCCTCCAGAGCCTCCCGACGGAGATCCGCCCCCAGCCGGCGAACCGCCTCCAGAACCCTGACCCTGCCCCGCGGATTGACCCTGACCACGGGTCGGTCCGCCTAACGACGATCCCATCTGTTGGGCCATCGCCGCCGGGTCGCCCGTGGGTTGGCCAGCACCGCCGCCACCGCCGGAACCAGCACCGTTTCCACCGCCACCGGCCGAGGTCGGTGAGTCAGGGCTGCCGGAGTCCGGTTGGGAAGGTGATACGGGAGCGAACGTTGCCTTGTCTGCGTACTGCTGCCGGACCTCGTCGGATTGCCGCTGCAGCTGCTCCATCCAGCTGCGGATCTTATCGATCTCGTTTTGCGTTGCGACGGCGTTCCCGATCGTCGCCTTGCTCGCCAATTCCTTCAACTGGCGTTCCAGATCAACGTATTTGCGGTGTATTTCGTCGTGCTCGGTCCTGGCCGCGTCATGCGCCGAGATGATCTTGGAGGCAGCTTCGCCGAGGTCCTCCCACGCGTCCGCCAACTGCTGCAGCCAGTTACCGAAATTGCTCATCCGCGTGAACGCCGCGTCCGCCGCGTCACCTTCCCAATCGCCGGGCGGTGGATTCGGCGCGTTACCCGCCACCCGCTTTGATGCGACGGCCCATTGCGCCATCGCTGCTTTCAACGACGCGCCCTGGTCACCGGCGGTCAACTCGCTCTGCGTCTTGTGAACGTCGCTGTACCCGTTCGCGTCGAGTGCTCGCGGAGCGGCCGGCGGCTCAGGCATCGGAGGTGCGGGGGTCGACGGAGCCGGTATGGGAATCGCCGCCACCGCAGCCTGACGTTCCGGATTCTCCAGTGCGACACCGTACTCAGTGTCCACCTTCTGATAGGCCTCCGCCGCGATGGACAACATCTCGGCGATGCGGTTGTTCTCCGCTTCCGCCCACCGCTGATACCCGAGCAACGCCTCGGCGTTCGCGTTGATGTTGGCGATCGCGTCACTGGTCGACGGAAGCGTGTCAGGTACCGACACCGCCTCGGCGTTGGGGTTGTGCCAGTTCTGCGCTCGCATCTCGCCTGCTCGAGAACTGAGGCTGTCGGGGTTGACCCGTTGGGTTTCGGTCATCGCCAAACCTCCGTCCACATCATCGGTCAGCCCTCCAGAACCATCTGGTAGCGGCTTTCCTCGCGCGGATTGATCAGCCGAATCGGCAGCTGACGGTGCCGCGGTGTGTCAATGAAGTTCGTGCGCAACACCACTCGACCGATACCGGGGTGTGGGCCCAGGTACGTCGTGGCGTTGGGCCATGTCACCTTGGACTCCGGCCCGACCCTCGCGTTGATGAACTCCGCGAACTCGCGGAACTGCGGCAGCAGCGTCACCACCGCACCCGCGGCCGCCGACCGCACGACGAACTGTGTGAACAGTCGCGCATCACCGAGGTTGATCGATATGTCGACATCGTCGAACGGCATGTACACCGGATATCGGTCGGCCGTCTCGCCCACCAGCACACCCGCCGATCCGATAGGCAACTCGTAGTGGCGGTCCGTGACCGGGCTGATCCCGTGCAGCGCTGCCCGCTGCCCACCGAAGAGGCACGAAAACCCGCGCGGCGTAGTCGGGTTCGCCAACGTTGTCAACAGCACGGTCGTCGTCGGTGCCTCGCCGGGCCGGATCCGCACCTGCGTCATGGTGTGATCCGCACGCGCCGACCACCACACATCGGGCCCGCCCGGGGCGCTGTACGCGGCGGTGAATGTACTGCGGCCCTTGATCGCCGACCATGTCTCACGCTCGAAGCTGATCTCCGTAGCGCGGTCGTAGTCATCGAAGCTGCGCACCACGCGAGCGTCGACCCCGTTGCTGGCCAACTGGTCTGCGATGCGCGTCGCCGACGCCACCAGATAGCGTGCCAGCCCCGCCACGCCGGCTTCCCGTCGCTGTGACGACTTGCGCGTGGACTCCGGATCGGCTCGCAACACAATCCACGTGCGCCGGTTCGCCGGCGCCGGATACGGCCCGATCACCTGCTCGTACAACGCAACCAGGTTCGACGGCGCCGTCTTGCCCACCCGGTAGCCCGACGACACCACATCAGCTTCCAGATCCGGGCAATGCGCCGCGAGCAGTTGTTCGACAAGGCGGGTGTCGAGCGTGTCGTCGGTGAACGCCTCCCCGTTCACGATCACCGTCGGTGTGAAGGGCCGCGGCACAAGCTCGATCGCCGACACCAGATACGCGCCCTGCCAACGGACCGCGACGTGATCGCCCGGCAGAACGGTGGCGCCAACAGCTGGCTCGGACGGACGGGCAGGGACGTTGCGGTGCCGCCGCCGCCACGCCAGTACTGCGGCGACCCAGCCCGTGACCCGCCGCCCCCGGATCGTCAACACCGCGATAACCGCGATCAACACCGCCAGCGTGATGCCCAGCCACAACATGTGAAGTTGAATGAACAGCAGGATGCACGCCGGAATCAGCGCCGCCGCCCAGATCGCGTGGCCGGTCGTGAACCGGAAGCCGAAGAGTCGCAGAATGTTCATCGGCGCCTCAATGCGCGTCGAGCCAGCGCGCCTAGTCCCAGCACCAGTGCCAGCGCCGCTCCGATCACCACGACGGTCGTGATGGGGCCGCGGTCCGGCGGCGGGATGTACACAGGCGGCGGAATCTCCTTGACCTTGTACGGGACTCGCTCCGGTCCGGCCGGCACATCCCACGTCAGCGCGGCCACCGGATCGATGACTCCGGCCCCGACGTAGTTGTCCACTCCACCGCCCGGGTGCCGTGACGTCGCCGTGATGCGGTTCATCACCTGTGCCGGACTCAGATCGGGAAACCGTTGCTTCAGCAGAGCCGCGAGCCCCGAAACATACGCGGCGGCAAAGGATGTGCCGCTGATAGGTATCGGGCCGTCCTGACCCTGCAGCGCGTTGACCGGATTGCCGTCGTAGCCGAGCGCGATCATGTTCTCGGCCGGCGCGGCCGCCCCCACCCATGGTCCGGCCATCGAGAAGTTACTGGGCTGACCGTTCTGGCTGATGCCGCCGACCGTCAGCACCAGCGGCGAATACCAGGCCGGGCTGACGATCGTCTGCACCTGCTTCCATCCGCGGGGATCCGCGGGCACTGCGGGGTCCGGTGGGGGATTCTGGGTGCAGTCCTGGCCCGTGTTTCCGGCCGCGACGATGATGACCGCGCCCTTGACGTTCACCGCGTAGTTGATCGCCGCGCCGAGGCCGATCTCGTTGATGGGCCGGGTGATCTTGTAGCAGGCGGCTTCGCTGATGTTGATCACCTGTGCGCCCAAATTCGCTGCGTGCACCACCGCGCGGGCCAGGCTGCGCAGCGAGCCTGCGGTCTGCGTGGTGTTCGGGTCGTTGGGATCGGTCCGCGCGCCGACGGGCTGGAAGGCCTCCGAGGTCTGACGCAACGACAGCACGCGCGCGTCGGGTGCGACGCCGACGAACCCGTCGGTAGGCGCCGCGCGTCCCGCGATGATCGACGCGGTCAGCGTGCCGTGTGAGTCGCAGTCCGACATTCCGTTGCCGGCCTGATCAACGAAATCACCCCCCGGTTCAGCGGGCACGCGCGGCGATCCGACGACGCCCGTGTCGATGACCGCGACAGTTACCCCGGCACCCGTTGCGAACTTCTGTGCCTCGCCGAGACGCAGATAGTCGTTTGCCCAGGGCTTGTCCGCGAAGTTGGAGTTGGGGAACACCGTGGGCGCCGAGCAGACGCGGCGCTGCTCCATCGGGGTATCCGGCCCCGTCTGGTCCGGCGGCACCGCCGCCGGGTCGATCGTGGGAGGCTCGATCGACGCGGCCGGAGCAGCGGTGACCAAGGCCAGCAGCAGCGCCGCCAGCAGCACACCGATGCGGTGCACGCGCTACACACCCCCCTGGCCATCGGACCAGCACACAGTGTGCTGGTGCACCCACAGCAAACCAAGTGCCACCCCTTGGGCGGCACGAATTCTCACGTCAAGCCGATCGGCCGAATGCACCAGCCAATCCTAAGGGGCTGCCGGGCGGGCTCGAACCGCATTCTGCGTTGGCCGGGTAGGGCCCGCCCGCGCTTAGCGCGGGGTTTGTCGCAGGTGCGGCCTACCGTTGGGCCATGGTCGGCGACCCCCGCACCGAGTTCTTACAGCACCACAAACCAGCGGTCCGCGACGCCGCCGAGCGCCTGATCGCCACTATCACCGGGTGTGCCCGCTTCGACGAAGCAATCAAATGGCGTCAGCTGACGTTTGCCATCGACTCCGACTTCGACCATTGGGTGTGCGCTGTATCGGCAACCGCCACCCATGCCCGGGTGGCCTTCCATTTCGGCACATGGCTGGACGACCCCGACGCAGTGTTCGACACGTCTGACGCCGAGTTCGTCCGCAGGATCAGCTACCGCTCAGCGGATGAGGTGGACCAAGCCGTCGTTCGTCGGCTCGTGACGCAGGCGCTCGAGGAGTTGCCGCGGTTCCGCGCTAGGCGTCGAGATCCTGCTCCACCAAGTCGGCGACGGTCTTGAGCGCGTTCTCGTCGTCGGATTCGACGGTCACCTGCGCGCCGTTCCCCGCGCCGAGCGTCATGATCATCAGCGCAGATCCCGCGTCGACGGGCTCGCCGCCGTCCATGGCGAGCGTGACCGGAACCCCGGCGTTGACGACGGCTTCGGCGATGATCGCGGCCGGGCGGGCGTGCAGTCCGATGGCGGACCCGACGGTGACGGTCTTGGTGGGCATGCGGGGTTCTCCTTCGATGGGGTGGGCGGGCTCAGACGGTGGCCGGCTCGCGCGCGTCGGCGGTGGCCTCGGCGCCCGGCTTGATGAATTGCTTGGCCGCGACCACGGCAAGGGCACCGGCGACGGTGCCGATCAGGATGGCGACGATGAACCAGAGCAGGTCGCCGATGGCGAAGAACACGAAAATCCCGCCGTGCGGCGCGCGTGACGTCACGCCGGTGGCCATGCACAGTGCCCCGGTGATCGCGCCGCCGAACATCATCGACGGGATGACGCGGAACGGGTCGGCCGCGGCGAAGGGAATGGCCCCTTCGGAGATGAAGCACGCACCGAGAAGCACTGCCGCTCGGCCATTCTCGCGCTCGGGCTCGCTGAAGAGCCGCGGCCGGACGAAAGTCGCCAGCGCCATCGCCAGCGGCGGCACCATGCCTGCGGCCATGACAGTGCCCATGATTTCGAAGGACGCCGTCGTGGCCGCGGTGAGACCAGCGGTCGCGAAGGCGTAGGCCGCCTTGTTGACCGGGCCGCCGAGGTCGAAGCACATCATCAGGCCGAGGATGACGCCGAGCAGAATCGCGGAGGCGCCCGACATTCCGCTGAGCCAGTTCGTCAGGCTGGTGGTGACCCAGGCCAGCGGTCGACCCAGCAGCATGAACATCAGCAGACCGACAGCCAGCGAGGCGAACAGTGGAATGATGACCACCGGCATCAGGCCCCGGAACCATTTAGGCACACCAACTTTGCTGATCCACAGTGCGGCGAAGCCGGCGATGAGACCACCGACGATGCCGCCGATGAAGCCGGCGCCGACGAACACCGCCACCGCGCCTGCGGTAAAGCCCGGCGCGATCCCGGGCCGGTCGGCGATCGCGAAGGCGATGTAGCCCGCCAGGGCGGGGACAAGGAAATCGAACGCCAACTTGCCCAGCGCGAACAGCACGGCGCCGAGGTACTGCGCGAAGCCGCCGCTGGGCAGGTTCCACAGCGAGTTGTTCACCGCGATGTCGTTGGCGGTGTCGCCGATCTGGTAGCCGCCGAACAGGAAGCCCAGCGCGATCAGCAGGCCGCCGGCCGCGACGAACGGGATCATGTAACTGACGCCGGTGAGCAGGATCTGGCGGGTCCGGGTGCCCCAGCCGACGCCGCCCGCCGGTGCCGCGGCGACCGGTGCGCCCGCCGCCCCCTCGACGCGCGCGGCATTCGGATTGTCCGCGGCGGCAAGCGCTTCGGCGACCATCTTGTCCGGTTCGTTGATCGCTCGCTTGACCCCGGAGGCGATCACGGGCTTTCCCGCGAACCGGTGCTTGTCCTTGACGCCGACATCGGTGGCGAAGATGACGGCGTCGGCCTCGGCGATTGTGGCCGCCTCCAGTGGTGTGCTGCCCGAGGACCCCTGAGTCTCCACATGCAGCGTGGCGCCGGCCTTCTTGGCGGCGGCGGCCAACGAGTCGGCGGCCATGTACGTGTGCGCGATACCGGTCGGGCACGCGGTCACGGCGACCAGAGTCTTGGCCGACCGCTCGGGACCGGCTTGCGTCGCGGCAGCGGGCTTGTCCGGGTTGAGCACTCCGTCGACCAGTGCCACGACCTCCTCGGCGGTCGACGCCTGGCGCAGCGACTCGACGAAGTCCTTGCGAACCAGTGCGCGAGCCAGGCTGGACAGCAGCTTCATGTGTTCGGCGCCACCGCCTTCGGGTGCGGCGATGAGAAACGCCAGATCGGCGGGACCGTCGGGAGCGCCGAAGTCGACAGCGGGGCGCAGGCGTGCGAACGCGATGGAGGCGGTGCCGACGTGAGGTGATCGGCAGTGCGGTATCGCGATGCCGCCGGGCAGGCCGGTCGCCGACTGACCCTCGCGTGCCATGGCGGCGGCCAGCAGACCGGCGGTGTCGGTGGTGCGCCCGGCGGCTTGCAGAGCGCTCACCAGTCGGCCGATCACCGCTTGTTTGTCCGCGCCGGCGTCGGTGTCCAGCAGGACCAGATCGGTGGTGATGATCGAGGCGGCGGAGGTTGTCATGGCAGTACTTTCGTGTCGGCGACGGGCTCTGTCGGGGCGAAGGTGGCGACGTGGACGGCGTCGAGGTCGAGGTCCTTCGGCGCGGGCAGCGCCGAACCGGGCAGTGCGGCGGCGGCGCTGCCGTAGGCGACGGCCATCCGCAGCCGTTGCGGCGGATCGGACCGTCGCACTTCGGCCCGGACGTATCCGGCCAGCGAGGCGTCCCCGGCGCCGACGGTGCTGCGTGGCGTGATGGGTGGCGGCGTGGCCAGCCAGCTGCCGTTGCGGTCGACCAGCACGGCGCCCGCGGCACCGAGCGTGGCCAGCACGGCACCGACGCCGCGGTCCACGAGCTGTCGGGCCGCTGCTACCACCGGTTCCGGATCGCCCTGCGCCACAGCGGCTTCCAAAGCCTGCGGCGAGAAGCCCAGGACCCCGGCCAGTTCTTCGGCGTTGGGTTTGATCAGGTCGGGCGCGGCGCGGTCGAACGATGCGACGAGAGCCGCCAGCGGGCCTTCGGATGTGTCGACGGCCACGCGGCACGGATAGTTGGCGAGGCGTGCCACGATGGTGGCGTACCAGTCGTCGGGCAACCCGGGCGGTAGCGATCCGGACAGCACTACCCAGGACGCCGACTCGGCGTGCGACACCACCGACTCGGTCAGCGCGTCAACGGCTGCGGCGCAGAGGGTGGCACCGGCTTCGTTTAGTTTCGTTGTGGTGCCGTCAGGTTCGGTGATCGCGAGGTTGGTGCGCACCGGCTGGGAGGTGGCCACACAGCGAAACGGCACCGCGGCGGTGTGCAGTGCGGTGATCATCGGATCTGCCGGCGGCGCCGGTAGCAACGCGATGGCGTCCACGCCGGCCATCGTGAGGGCCCGCGCCACGTTGACGCCCTTGCCGCCCGCCTCGGTGGTCACCGACGTGACCCTGTGCACTGCGCCGCGGGTCAGCGGCGCGCCCAGCGTCACGGTGCGGTCGATGCTGGGATTGGGGGTGACGGTGACGATCACGCGACGACCACCTCGACGCCCCGCTCGGTCAGCTCCGCGCGAGCGGCCTCACTGATCTCGGTGTCGGTGATCAGCGCGTCGACGCTGGAGATCGGCGCGAAGCTCACGAAGTCCTCGTGTCCGGCCTTCGACGAATCCGCGACGACCACAACATAATTCGCCGCCTCGACCATGGCGCGCTTCACCGCGGCCTCGTCGCCGTCGGGGGTGGACAGACCGTGCCGGACGCTGATTCCGTTGGTGCCGATGAACGCGATGTCGACGCGCAGTTTGTCCAACACGCGCAGTGCCTGATCGCCTACTGCCGCTTGGGTGAGGCCGCGTACGCGGCCGCCGAGCAGTTGCAGCGACACCGACGGCGCTGCGGCCAATCGCGCGGCGATGGGCACCGAGTTCGTCACCACGATCAGTTCCCGGTCAGTGGGTAGGTTGGCCGCCACTCTGGCGGTGGTGGTGCCGGCGTCCATCAGCACTGTCGCGCCACTGTGCGGGAGGAATTCGATGGCGGCCGCTGCGATGCGGTCCTTGTGCTCGGCGCGGGTGGATTCGCGTTCTGTGACGCCGGCCTCGACCAGGTGCAGTGCCCGCACCGGCACCGCGCCGCCGTGCACCCGCCGCAGCAGACCCGCCTTATCGAGAAGCGCGAGGTCACGCCGCACTGTCTCGGTGGTGACGTCGTAGGTCTGCGCCAACTCGGCGACCGAGGCGCGCCCTTTCGCCATCACCAGCGAGGCGATCGCTTGTTGGCGCTCTTCGGCGTACATGCTGCTCCCGACTGTGTGGGTATCGGCCCGGATTGGGTTTGATTTGTATTGTTTTACTCTTGTTCGTGTTGACTTGTCAACGATTCCTAGTAATCTGCTTCACATGACGACTCCTTCTGCGTCCACGTCACTCCCGCCGAGCGGCACGGTGCTCTTGGGCGTTCCCGTGGTGCCAGGGGTTCAGTACGGGCCGGTGATCCGGCCGGGTCGGTTGCCCGTCCTCGACGACGAGGGGTCTAGCGAGACGGCCGAGGCGGACCGACCGGCGGAGGCGGCCAGGTTCAAGGCCGCCGCGTCCGCGGTGGCGACCCGGCTCCGAGACAGGGCCGCGCACGCGACCGGAGCCGCGTCCGAGGTGCTGGCCGCGACCGCGACGCTGGCGCAGGACCGTGCCTGGCTCGGCGCGGCGGAGAAGCGCATCAACGAGGGAGCGCCGGCGGTCAGGGCGGTGGTCGGCGCCGTCGAGCAGTTCGCCGACATGTTCACCAAGCTCGGCGGGCTTATGGCCGAACGCGTCACCGATCTGCGGGACATCCGCGACCGCGTCATCGCCGAACTGAACGGCCTGCCCGAACCGGGGGTTCCGCTGCCCGCGGTGCCGTCGATCCTCTGCGCCGAGGATCTTGCGCCCGCCGACACCGCAGGCCTGGACCCGACCCTGGTCGTCGCGCTGGCCACCACGCTCGGCGGCCCCACCAGCCACACCGCGATCATCGCGCGCCAACTCGGCATTCCCTGTGTCGTCGCCGTGAACGGTCTTGACGCAGTCGATCCGGGGACCATGGTGCTCGTCGACGGCACGCGCGGAACGATTCACGTGTCACCCGATTCGTCCGCCGCCGGCGAAGCCGTCGCTGCTGCGCACCGCGACGCCGAGCTCGCGGCCCAGTGGTCCGGCCCCGGTGCCACAGCGGACGGACACCCGGTCGCGGTACTGGCCAACGTGCAGGACGGTGCCGCCGCCCGCGCCGCGCGCCAGACGCCCGCGGAGGGGGTCGGTCTGTTTCGCACCGAGCTGTGCTTTCTCAATCGCGACGCCGAACCCACTGTCGACGAGCAAGCCGGCATCTACGCCGAGGTGCTCGACGCGTTCGACGGGCACAAGGTCGTTGTGCGGACGCTCGATGCCGGGTCCGACAAGCCGCTGAAATTCGCGGGACATCCCGACGAGGCCAACCCCGCGCTCGGCGTGCGGGGCATCCGGATCGCCGGGCGCAATCCCGGGATCCTGCAGCGTCAGCTGGAGGCCATTGCCGCGGCGGGACAGCGCAGCGGCAACCCGCCCTGGGTCATGGCGCCGATGATCGCGACGGCCGAGGAGGCGAAAGAGTTCGCCGCACAGGTTCGTTCGCACGGCCTGACGCCGGGCGTGATGATCGAGGTGCCCGCAGCGGCACTTCTCGCCGACCGCATCCTCGAGCACGTCGACTTCCTTTCCATCGGCACCAACGATCTGGCGCAGTACACGATGGCCGCCGACCGGATGTCGGCCGACCTCGCGACACTCACCGACCCGTGGCAACCGGCAGTACTGATGCTCGTCGCGATGGCGGTGCGCGCGGGTGCCGCGGCGGGCAAGCCCGTCGGAGTCTGCGGTGAGGCCGCCGCCGATCCACTGCTGGCATGCGTGCTCACCGGGCTGGGGGTGACGTCGCTGTCCGCCGCGGTGGCAGCGGTGCAGGGGGTGGGAGCAAAACTTGCGCAGGTCACGCTGCAGCAGTGCCGCGACGCCGCGGACGCCGTGCTCACGACGGCTACGGCCGCCGATGCCCGCGCCGCGGCGCTCGCCGTCCTGGGCTAGGTGCCCTTGACGTTGAGCACCTGACGCAACGTGTGCTCGACCTCGACGAGGTCGGCCGCGTCGAGCATGACCTGGTCGATGTCCTTGTATGCGTCAGGAATCTCGTCGACCCACTGCTCGCCGTGGCGGTACTCGATGCCCCGCATACGGGCCGCAAGGTCGTCGGCGGTGAAGCGCTTGCGCGCCTCAGTGCGGGAGAAGCGGCGCCCTGCGCCGTGCGGGGCGGAGCACAGGCTGGCCGGATTTCCCTTTCCGCGCACGATGTATGAGCGCGTCCCCATGCTGCCCGGGATCACCGCACGCACGCCGTCATGCGCGTCGACGGCTCCCTTGCGGGTCAGCCACACGTCACGCCCACCGTGGTGCTCGATCTGGGTGTAGTTGTGGTGACAGTTCACTCGCTCGACTTCGATCTCGGCGGCCTTGTTCTCGCCGACGCCCATCCAGTGCGCCACCGCCTGCCGGAAGCGGTCCATCATCTCGGCCCTGTTGTAGAGCGCGAAGCGCTGTGCCCAGTCGAGATCTCGCACGTAGGCACGAAACTCGGCCGTGCCCTGCGGGAGGTACGCAAGGTCGGGGTGGGGCAGGTCGATCCACATCCGCTTGCACAACTTCTGCGCTTCCTTGATGTGGTGCTGGGCAATCTTGTTGCCGACTCCTCGCGACCCCGAGTGCAGGAACATCCACACGCGCGACAGTTCGTCGAGGCACAGTTCGATGAAGTGGTTGCCGCCGCCGAGTGAACCCAGCTGCTGCGGCCACTTCGGGGAGTGGGACAACTCGACGCCCTCGGCGTCGGCACGCGAGCGCAAATCGTCGATACGGCCTTCGGTGAATTCGTACCTGGTCGTGTTCCGGTTGTAGTTCCCGGGAGAGAGCGGGATAGCGGACTCGATCGACTTGCGAAGCACCGTGAGATCACGCCCGGCGATGTCGGAGGCTGTGTAGACGGTGCGGGCGGCGATCATGCCGCAGCCGATGTCCACCCCGACCGCCGCCGGGATCACGGCGTCGATCGTGGGGATGACGGTGCCGACAGCCGAGCCCTTGCCGAAGTGCGCGTCGGGCATCAGCGCGACGTGCGGGTGGACGAACGGCATCGTCGCCGTCTGCTTCGCCTGCTCGATCGTGTTGTCGTCGATGAGCGAGGCGAAGTTGAGCAGCTTGTGGTCCTTCACCCGCTGGATGGTCATGTCTCAATTGTCGCCTCGCTGTCGAGCCGTTTCCGCACGTTCCTCTCGACCGGAATCAATCGGACCGCAGTCCGGTTACAGAAGACATGCCTGCCATCACCGCCGACACCCTGACGTTGCCGCGCATCGCCGCAGCGTCGCCGTCCGATTCCGAACGCCCCGTCCGCTCGATCACGACCGGCCCCCGCGGCTACGAAGGCGAGGGATTCCCCGTCGTCCGTGCCTTCGCCGGCGTCATCAAGGCCGACCTCGACCCGTTCGTCCACATGGATCAGATGGGCGAGATCGAGTACGAACCCGGGGAGCCCCGTGGCACCGACTGGCATCCGCACCGCGGCTTCGAAACCGTGACCTACATGATCGACGGCCGCTTCGCGCACCAGGATTCGCACGGTGGGGGCGGGTTGATCACCGACGGCGCCACACAATGGATGACCGCGGGCTCGGGCATCCTGCACATCGAAACGCCACCGGCCGAGTTGGTCGAGAGCGGTGGAATTTTTCACGGCGTCCAACTGTGGGTCAACCTGCCGCGCAAGGACAAGTTCGCGGCGCCGAATTACCAGTCGATCGAGGGTGACTCCGTCGGCCTGCTGTCGTCCGGCGACGGCGGTGCGCTGGTCCGACTGATCGCCGGCGAGGTTGACGGGCATCGGGGCCCCGGAGCCACACACACGCCGATTACGCTGGCGCACGCCACGATCGAGCCGGGCGCACAACTGAGCCTCCCGTGGAACCGCGACTTCAACGCGCTGGCGTACGTGCTGTCCGGTCGCGGCGCGGTCGGGCCGGTCGGTCACCCCATCCACGAAGGTCAGCTCGCGGTGTTCGGCCAGGGCGACCGCATCACCGTCGCCGCCGATCCGACGCAAGAGTCGCGCCGGCCCGCGCTGGAGGTGCTGCTGCTGGGCGGCAAGCCGATCCGCGAGCCCGTCATGCAATACGGACCGTTCGTGATGAACTCGAAGTCGGAGTTGATCGAGGCGCTTGAGGACTACAACGCCGGGAAGTTCGGCAATGTGCCGCCGAATGCGCTGATGCCGCACCGCCCGCGCGGCTAGCGGCTCAAGTCGTCATCGACCGGCTTCGGATACAGCAATTCCAACTCGCCGAGGTTGGATGCCGCGGCCGTCAGCGGCATTGCCGCCGAGATCGCCAGTTCGTCGTCCGGCGCGTCGGCCCGCAAGGCCAGCACGAAGTCGTCGCTGAGAGAAGCCAGGGTGCGTCCGGGGTCACGCGTCAGCCGCGCGCAGATCGCGTCGGCGTGCGCTTCGAGCACGTCGCGCGTCTGTGCGTACACGCCGAGCGGCGGCGGCACCACGTCGGCGATCAGTTCCGCGGCCGCCCGCAGCCGAATCGTCCGGTTCGCGGCGCGCACTACCGGCGCCCGCAAATCGGTCGCGCCGCTGTTCTCTGAAAGATACTGGCGCACAGCGTCGTCCACCGTACGCGACGCCTCCAGCGCGGCGTGGCTCAGAGCGATCACCCGATCGGTGGCCGCCTCGGACGCGCCGCGCGTCACCCGCAGCACGGCCGCCTTGAGGAACTGCGCGCCGACGGTACGCGCGTCGTCGATCGCCTTGGACACCCGCGCCGTCGCCCCGCGTGGCCACAGCAGAAGCGACACCACGATGCCCACCAGCGCACCGACGACGACGTCCTCGACGCGGATCAAACCCACCTGCCAGCCGGTCGGGACGATCAGGTTGAAGTTGATCAGCACCATCATCGTGAACGCGGCCTGGCCGGCGACGAACGACGCCACCCCCGGGATGTAGGCCGAGCCGAAAGCGACCAGCGGCAACAGAATCCACAACACGACCGGGTCGACACCGAGCAGCTCGATGACGACCGCGCCCAGCACGAAACCGACCGCGGTGCCCGCCACCGCGCGCACCACCCGGGTGCTCGTCGTCAGCGCACTGCTGCGCAGCACCGACATCGCGCCGAGCACCACCCAGAATCCGTGTTCGACGGGAAACACATGGGTGACCGCCACAGCTAACGCGAGGCCCAGCCCGATGCGGACGCTGTTGCGCAAAACGACCGCGCGCGTGGACAAGAAGCCCTTGGTGATCGCGGCGACCGCCACCGTCTCGGGCATCACCCAGTCCGCCGCCCCGGTCTCGGGCAGCCGACGGCCGAGCACACGCGCCCACACCGGCCGAGCGTCGGCCGCGGCCGCGTTGCGGATGATCCGGCCGGTCACCGCGATCGTCGCCGAGGTTGTTCGACGGACCAGCAGCTTGCGGCCCAGCGCGACTGCGGCCCCGTCGTCGGGCTCGCTCAGCAGGCGTTCGATGTCGCCCCGGTAGGTGCTCTGCGCAGCCGACCGCTGCTCGAGCAGGGCCGCGCGCAGGTCGGCGCTGCGCGTCGCTCGCGCGGCCGGACTGCGCAGCCGCAGCACCGCCGCCGAGTCCCGCAGCACCCGTATCGCGGGCTCGCGCATCGGCCCGAGCAACGCACCGGTGTCCTCGTCGATTCGGTCCGACAGCCACCCGAGGTCGTCGACCACCCGGACCAGCGCGCGGCTTCCCGCGGTCAGCGCGACGGGCCGGTAGTCCGCGCCGATGAAGGTGTCGTACAGCGTGTTCATCGCCTTGGTGACATCGCGGGCCGACGCCGTGCCCTCGAGCCGGTCGGCCAGCCTGTTGCACACCCGTGCCGCGTGCCTGCGCAGGTCGTCGTGATGGCGCGGGGGGAAGAGAAAGAGCGCAGCGGGCACACACAGTGTCAAAGCGATCAGCCAGCCCAGCAGCCGATCCGGTAGCGGGCCCACCGGCGTGCACGCGGGCAGGACGAATAACAGCAGGGTGGCGCGCTGTCCCGCGGCGACGATCTCGCTGAGCACCCCGGCGAAGATCACCGCCATTCCGAGGACGAACATGACCGCGACGCTCAGCCACGGGTACGGCGCCACGAGCGTGCCGGCCACGATCAGGACTGCGCCGTTGAAGCCGAGGCCGCCATACGCCAGCGCGCGCGCAGGCCGGTTGCCGGGAAAGTCGACGAGGATCAGTAGTGCCACCGAACCAAAGATCGTGAACAGCGGCGTCTGCGAGTCGCCGCCGACGGCGAAGCTGACCGCAGCGGCCACCGGCAGCACGATCCCCGCGCGCGCCGCGCGGCGCAGTGCGTCGAAGTCGGGGTCGCGCGCGCGCAACCGGTCCAGGGAATGCTTGAGGACCGCACGCGTCTCAGTGCGCAAGGATCTTGATCCCCAGCACCAGTGCGCCGACGCCGGTCAGACCGGCGACGGTGAGCGCCTGCTGCCACCACGGCAACTGAGTCCGGCGGACGGCCAGCAGGGCGATGACCCCGAGTTCGCCGACCAGCACCCAGCCCGCGATCCAGGTCGCGGTGTCGGTGTCAAGGGCGTCGAACCCGGCAACCGCCAGGACGGCGATCGGCAGGACGGCCGCCTGCAGGATCTGACCGGAGGATTGCAGCATCCGCAGCGCCTTGCGGCCGCGTGGAGCCGTGCTGTAGACCGCGAGGTGAGCCACCCAGTCGGCGAGCAGGCTCGCGGCCCACAACCCGCCGGTGGCCACCGCCACGTCGAGAATTCGCGCCCACGCGCTGGTCTCCTCGGTGGTGTAGCGCGCGAGGACGGCCAGCGTGGCCAGACACGAGATCGCGCCGTAGAGCCGTTCGCGCAGTAGCGCCACCACGTGCTCGACCGGTTCGTCGGCCTCGGCCGCCGCGCGCGCCGCCCTAGTCACCTTCGGGTACCGAGGCGAAGTCGCCGGAGTCCAGGGCGTCGCGCAGTCGGCCGGAGATCCATTTGAGACCGGCGGCGTCGCGCGGCAGCGTCGCCTGCTCGTAGCCGACGAGCAGGTACACCGCCCACGCCGCGAACAACTGGGCCTGCCGTTTGTGTTGCAGTATTTCGAACGCCGACTGGTACATGACGTCGAAACGCTGCTGGTCCACCGCGGCCTGCACCGAATGCACATGCGGGTCAAGCGAACTCCACACGCGGATCGCGGCTTCGGCGCCGTGCGGCAGCCCGAGCCCGGCCTGGATCAACGTGTCGATGCGGCGGTGCGGATCCGGTTCGGCGCGCACCGCCTCGATCACCTGGACGGTGCGTTCCTCGGTCCAGTGCGCGAGCAGTTCCTTGGTGTAGGTCGGCCAGCTGTCGAAGTAGTGATAGAACGACCCGGTCGTGACGCCGAGGCGGCCGCACACCTCGGCGAGCTTGAACCCGCCGTAGCCGAGGTCGGACAACACATCGAGGCCTGTCGCGAAATAGGATTCGCGCGAAACGACGCTGGCCATGGCGGAACGATAGTTCCTCGGCGGGCGCGATCTCTACAACCACGAACCCGCCGCCGGTGCCCAGCAATTTGCTTGCCCGGCGCGCCAAACATGCGGTTTCAGGTGCACGCCGTTAATAACAGGTGACGTGTGGCACAATTTGACCGTGCCGCAACATACCGCGAGTCGGGGACCGGGTCGTCCACCCGCAGCGAAGGCCGCCGAGACGCGAGAACGCATCATACAAGCGGCGCGCGAGGTGTTCAGCGAACTTGGATACGACGCAGCCACCTTTCAGGCGATCGCCATCCGAGCCGACCTGACCAGGCCTGCGATCAACCATTACTTCGCCAGCAAGCACGTGTTGTGGCGTGAGGTGGTCGAGCAAACGAACGCGTCAATTGTCAGCGGGGGAATGGCCCGGGCGCAAAGCGAGACCGGCCTACTTCGGCGGTTGTCGACATTCTTCACCACGGCCATGCAGGCGGAGTCCGAAGATCGTTCCGCCGCAGCTTTTCTCGTCACCTCGGTACTGGAGTCGCAGCGCCATCCCGAACTCAGCGGCGACGACCACGATTCGCTGAAGAACTCACGCGAGTTCGTGGCGTGGGCGGTCAACGACGCGATCAAGCGGGGCGAACTCACCACCGACACCGACGTGAACTCGCTCGTCGAGATGCTGGTCGCGGTGATGTGGGGGATGGGCTTTTACGCCGGCTTCGTCGGCGACCACGACGAGCTCACCGCGGTGGTGCACAAGTTCGAGCTGTTGATGGCAAACAAACTGTGGAGCCTGCAGGAGTAGCCGCACCTGAGCGGGTGACGTCGCCCACTTTACGTATAGGTTGGCTAACTTAATCGATAGCATTGCGAACGATGAGTTCGTTGCGCACACACGATGACAGCTGGGACATCGCGACCAGCGTGGGGTCGACCGCCGTCATGGTGGCCGCGGCCCGCGCCGCCGAGACCGACCGAATCGATCCGCTGATTCAGGACCCCTACGCCAAAGTGCTGGTGGCAGGCGCGGGTTCCGGTGTGTGGGAGTTCATGCTCGACGACTCGTTCCAGGCCAAGGTCGCCGAAGTCGATCCCGAGGTGGCGGCGATCTTCGAGCACATGGGCAGCTACCAAGCGGTGCGCACGCACTTCTTCGACAGCTATTTCGCCGACGCCGTCGCTGCGGGCATCCGGCAGGTCGTCATCCTGGCCTCCGGCCTCGACTCGCGGGCGTATCGACTGCAGTGGCCGGCGGGCACCGTCGTCTACGAGATCGATCAACCCAAGGTGCTCGAATACAAGGCGGCCCGGTTGGCCGAAAACGGCACGCTGCCCTCGGTTCGACGTCACGAGGTTGCCGTCGATCTCCGGTTCGACTGGCCGAAGGCTCTGCAGGACGAGGGTTTTGACGCCGAGGCCCCAACGGCATGGCTGGCCGAAGGACTGTTGATGTACCTGCCCGCCGACGCCCAGGACCGGCTGTTCGAGCAGATCACCGCGCTCAGCGCCGCCGGCAGCCGGGTCGCGGTCGAGACCGTCGGCGTACAGGCTGACGAGCGTCGCGCACAGATGCGGGAGCGGTTCGAGCGCATCGCCGACACATTTGACATGGGCGACACCCTTGATGTGGCCGACCTGATGTACAACGACCCCGACCGTGCCGACGTCGCGCAGTGGCTCGACGCGCACGGATGGCGCTCGAGCATGGTCACCTCGCACGACGAGATGCGTCGACTCGGGCGGTGGGTGCTGCCGCAGGAATTCTCCGACGACGACGCGTTCTCCTCGTTCGTCACCTCCGAGCGCCTGCCGTGAGGCGCGTGCAGCGCAGCCGTCCGGTCATTGCGACGAGCCTGGGATCGGCCGTCGTGCGCAGAGCGGCGGCCCGCGCCACCGAGAGCGAACGGCACGACCCGCTGAGCTCCGATCCGATGGCTGCGCTGCTGATCAGCCCGCCCGAGATCACCAAGGCGGTCGAGACGTCCGCGGAGATCAACAGCCGCGTGCCTGCCCTTGCCGCGGCGCACCGGCAGGCGATCGACTACGAAGCGGCGCGCACACGGTACTTCGACGCGTACTTCGCCGAAGCGGCCGAGGCCGGAATCCGCCAGGTGGTGATCGTGGCGGCCGGTCTGGACAGTCGCGCGTTCCGGCTGGCGTGGCCCGACGGCACGACGGTCTTCGAGCTCGACCGGCCCGAGATCCTCAACTACAAGGCCGTCATGCTGGGCAACCAGGACATCAGGCCGCGCGTCCACTGGCGTCCGGTGGGTGTCGAGCGCGACGGGGACTGGCCGCGGATGCTGTTCGGCGCGGGCTTCAATCACAACGAGCCGACGGCCTGGCTGGCCGAAGGATTGCTTCCGCTGCCCGCCGCTGCACAGGACGCGTTGATCACCGACATCGACGGCCTGAGCGCCGCGGGCAGTCGGTTCGCGCTCGACGAGGCCTTCGGGTACGTGTCGGGTTACCACCACCCGGCGGACTGGCTCACCTCCCGCGGTTGGTGGACAACGACTTTCGACGTCAGTGACTATCTGGAGCAGCTCTCGCGGCTGGCTGCCGACCACGACGATCCACTGTTCAGCCTGCGGGCGACATTCGTCACCGCCGAGAAGGTGGCTTGATTCAGCGATAGCGCGCCTTCTGGGCAGGCCAACCAACTGGTTAGGATCGGGTATTCGCTAGGTCAGGAAGGACACCCACCATGACCACAGAATTCGCCGCACCCGCGCAAGCCCCCGCCGACATTCCCAGCGTCGTCCGCCGACTGCGTGAGACGTTCAAATCCGGTCGCACCAAGAGCATCGACTGGCGCAAACAGCAGCTCCAGGCGATGGAGAAGCTGATGCTCGAGAACGAGCAGGCCATCGCGGCCGCTCTCGAGCAGGATCTCGGTCGCAAACCGTTCGAAGCGTGGCTGGCCGACATCGCCAGCGTCGCCGGTGAGGCCAAGGACGCGGCCAAGAACATCCGTAAATGGACCAAGCGCAAGTACCGGATGCTCGAGATGTCGCAGCTACCCGGCCGCGGCTGGGTCGAGTACGAGCCGTTCGGCACTGTGCTGATCATCGGCGCGTGGAACTTCCCGTTCGCGCTGACGCTGGGCCCGGCCGTGGGTGCGCTCGCCGCAGGCAACACCATGGTGCTCAAACCGTCTGAGATCGCGCCGGCGTCGTCGGCGTTGATGGCCGAGCTGGTGCCCAAGTACCTCGACAGCGACGCGGTCGCGGTGATCGAGGGCGACGGTACGGTCAGCCAGGAGCTCATCGCGCAAGGCTTCGATTACCTGCTCTACACGGGCGGCACCGACATCGGCCGGAAGGTCTACGAAGGCGCCGCACCCCACCTGACCCCAGTCACCCTGGAACTCGGCGGCAAGAGCCCGGTGATCGTCTCGGCCGACGCCGACATCGACGTCGCGGCCAAGCGCATCGCGTGGACCAAGCTGATCAACTCGGGACAGATCTGCATCGCGCCCGACTATGTGCTGGCTGATGCGAAGATCAAGGACCAGTTGGTCGACAAGATCCGGGCCGCGGTCGAGACGTTCGAGTCCAAGAACCCCGACGGAAAACGCATCGTCAACGAGCGACACTTCGACCGGCTGACCACCGCGCTGGCGGCAACCAAGGGCCAGGTGGTGATCGGTGGCGGCTCGGATGCGTCGAAGATCGCCATCCAGCCGACCGTCGTCGTCGACCCCGATCCGGCCGAGCCGCTGATGACCGACGAGATCTTCGGGCCGATCCTGCCGATCATGACCGTGCAATCGCTCGACGACGCAATCAGTTTCGTCAACTCGCGGCCCAAGCCGCTGGCGGCGTACCTGTTCACCAAGACCAAGAGCATTCGCGAACGCGTAGTCAAAGAGGTTTCCGCCGGCGGCATGGTGATCAACCATCTGCTGTTCCACTTCGCCACGCACAAGCTGCCGTTCGGTGGTGTGGGGCCCTCGGGAATGGGCGCCTACCACGGCAGGTTCGGCTTCGAGACGTTCAGTCACAAGAAGTCCGTGATGACGAAGACCACCCGACCCGACGTCGGCGCCTTCATCTATCCCCCGTATACAGAGAAGGCTTGGAAGCTCGCCAGACGGCTCTTCTAGGGGCAGGAGCGAAGCGACCCGGGGAACGAGCACAGCTAGAGAGGAATCGCATGCCAGGAGTGCAGGACCGCGTCATCGTCGTCACCGGAGCCGGAGGCGGACTGGGGCGTGAGTACGCGTTGACGCTCGCCAGGGAAGGCGCCAGCGTCGTCGTCAACGACCTCGGCGGTGCACGCGACGGCACCGGCGCCGGATCCGCGATGGCCGACCAGGTCGTCACCGAGATCAAGGACGCCGGCGGCCGAGCGGTCGCGAACTACGACTCCGTGGCCGAGCAAGAGGGTGCCGAGAACATCATCAAGACCGCGATCGACGAGTTCGGCAAGGTCGACGGCGTGGTCAGCAACGCGGGCATCCTGCGCGACGGCACGTTCCACAAAATGGAGTTCGGCAACTGGGATGCTGTGCTCAAGGTGCACCTGTACGGCGGTTACAACGTCATCCGCGCCGCGTGGCCGCACTTCCGCGAGAACGGTTTCGGCCGTGTCGTCGTCGCAACGTCGACCAGCGGCCTGTTCGGCAACTTCGGCCAGGCCAACTACGGCGCCGCCAAGCTGGGCCTGGTCGGACTGATCAACACACTGGCCCAGGAGGGCGCGAAGTACAACATCAAGGCCAACGCCGTAGCGCCGATCGCCGCGACCCGCATGACGCAGGACATCCTGCCGCCGGAGGTCTTCGAGAAGCTGACGCCCGAGTACGTCGCGCCTGTCGTGGCGTACCTGATGACCGAGGAAAACCCCGACACCGCATCGGTGTTCATCGTCGGCGGCGGCAAGGTGCAGCGCACCGCCTTGTTCCAGAACGAGGGCGTCACGTTCTCCGATGGCGTCCCAACTGTCGATGACGTGGCCTCGAAGTGGGGCGAGATCACCGACCTTTCGGCGGCGCAGCGGGCCACGTTCAGCCTCGGTTGAGGTTTGATGAAAGCGCTTGTCGCGCAGAAGCTCTCTGGTCCGTCAGGCCTGGCGTACACCGATGTCGACGACGTAGGCGGCGATGACGTCGTGGTCGTCGACGTCGGTGCCGCCGGCGTCAGCTTCCCGGATCTTCTGTTACTGCGCGGTGAGTACCAACTTCGTCTCGAGCCGCCGTTCATCCCCGGCATGGAGATCGCGGGCGTGGTCCGCTCGGCACCGTACGAGTCGGAATTCATACCGGGCCAACGGGTGACGGCAATGTCCATGCTCGGCGGGTGGGCTGAGCGGGTAGCGGTCTCCCTCGACAGTGTCCGGCCGACTCCAGAGGGGCTCGACGACGCCGAGTCCGTCGCGCTGCTGGGCAACTACCAGACGATGTACTTCGCGTTGGCCCGTCGCGGAGGTCTGCGGCCGGGTGAGACGGTGCTGGTGCTGGGTTCGGCGGGAGGTGTCGGCACCGCGGCCATCCAGATCGCGAAAGCGCTGGGCGCGAACGTGATCGCGATGGTGCACCGCCCGCATGCGGTGGAGTTCGTCGAATCGCTCGGCGCTGACGTCGTGCTGCCGCTGACCGATGGCTGGTTGCAGGCGGTCAAGGACGCGACCGGCCGGCGAGGGGTGGACCTCGTGGTGGACCCCGTCGGCGGCGAGGCGTTCGACGACGCGATCCGGTCGCTGGCGACCGAGGGCCGACTGCTCGTGATCGGATTCGCCGCGGGCAGCGGCATTCCGACCGTCAAGGTCAATCGGCTTCTGCTGCGCAATGTCTCGGTGATCGGTGTCGGCTACGGCGAGTACGTCAACCGCACGCCCGGCTCGCAGGCGGTGTTCGAGTTCGGTGTCGGCGAACTGGTCAAGGCAGGCCTGCGGCCGCCACCGCCGATCCGCTTCCCGCTGTCGAAGGGGGCCGAGGCGTTGCAGAGCCTGGCCGACGGCGAGGTGCTCGGCAAGGTCGTGCTCGAACCGTGAGACCACGCGCGTTGGCGTTCGACACGTTCGGCACCGTCGTCGACTGGCGCTCCAGCATCATCCGCGAGCTCGAGGACTTCGGTCGGACCCACGGCGTGCAGCAAGATTGGGCCGCCTTCGCCGACGACTGGCGGGCAGGCTATCCGCCTGCGA
The DNA here is from genome assembly GCF_025345615.1 of Mycobacterium deserti. Lineage (GTDB taxonomy): Bacteria > Actinomycetota > Actinomycetes > Mycobacteriales > Mycobacteriaceae > Mycobacterium > Mycobacterium deserti. The sequence goes on along the minus strand of NZ_JAODWD010000002.1, from coordinate 1,027,405 downwards.
TGGATCGCGTGCGCCGAGGCGAGCTGCCGTGGACCAAGATCGATGGCCTGCACCGGATGATCCTCGTCGAACTGCTCGATAAATCGGGCAACGCCGCGATCAGTGACGAGGACATCGACCACCTGAACCGCGCCTGGCACCGGCTCGACCCGTGGCCCGACAGCGTCGCGGGGCTTACCCGGCTGAGGACGGGATTCACGATCACGACGCTGTCGAACGGCAACCTGTCGCTGCTGACGAACATGGCCAAGCGGGCCGGACTGCCGTGGGACTGCATCATCTCCGCCGAACTGTTCCGCCATTACAAGCCCGATCCGGAGGCGTATCTCGGCTGCGCCGACCTGCTCGACGTGGCGCCCGGTGAGCTGATGCTGGTGGCAGCGCATGCCAGCGACCTGCGCGGGGCGAAGCGCGCGGGCCTCATGACGGCCTACGTCGACAGGCCGCTCGAGTACGGGGCGGGTCGCCGTCGCCCGTCGAAAATCGAGGACGGCGAATTCGACATCATGGCAACCGATTTCGGTGATCTGGCAGATCAATTGCTCGGGACTTCTGCGTGAGCGCTGCTGGCGCGCGCCGATCACAGCGCTGATGCAGATCTCGGCGGCCAGGACACGGGCTAGAGTCGTGCCGTGAGCACCGGCGGGATCGTCCTTGTTGCACTCGCGATCGCCGTCGGCATCATCGGTATCGTCGTGCCGCTGCTGCCGGGCACGCTGTTGGTGTTCGCCGCGATCGCGGTGTGGGCGGTCTTCGAGAACAACCTCACCGGTTGGGTGACCCTCGGGGTCGTGACGGCACTTCTCGGTGCCACCACGTTCGTCAAATACACGTGGCCCGTGCGGCGGATGCGGGAAGCCGACGTGCGCACGTTGAGCTTGGTGGCCGGCGGCGTGCTCGGGGTCGTCGGTTTCTTCGTGATCCCGGTGGTGGGCCTGGTCATCGGCTTCGTGCTCGGCATCTACCTCGCCGAACTGTCCAACCGCAGAGATCAGCGGGTGGCGTGGACGTCGACCAAGCACGCGCTGAAGGGTGTCGCTCTGTCGGTGGGTGTCGAGCTCGCGGGCGCGCTGCTCGCGACGGTGGCCTGGGTGGCCGGGGTCTACCTGACGCAATAACGCAACAATGCGGCGCGAAATGGCTACCTTCGGTGGAATGGCCAAGCTTCGCTTCGGATACTTCATCGCCCCGTTTCACCGCGCGGGCACCAACCCCACCCTCGCGCTGCAGCGCGACCTCGAATTCGTCGAGCACCTCGACGCGCTCGGCTACGACGAGGCGTGGATTGGCGAGCACCACTCGGCAGGCAGCGAGATCATCAGCTCCCCGGAGGTGTTCATCGCCGCGGCCGCCGAACGCGCGAAGCGGATCCGGTTCGGCACCGGCGTCATTTCGCTGTCGTATCACAACCCGCTGTGGACGGCCGACCGGCTGATGTTGCTCGATCACCTGACACACGGCCGCATCATCGGCGGGATGGGGCCGGGGTCGCTTCCGACGGATTCGGCGATGATCGGGCTGACCCCGACCGACACCCGTGAACTGCTGGAGACCAACCTCGACATCGTCGTGCGCCTGCTGGCCGGTGAGACCGTCACCGCGAAGACGCCAACGCACGAATTGTTCGACGCCCGACTGCAACTCGCGCCGTACTCCGACGGCGGAATCCCGCTGGCCGTTGCCGGTGTGGCCTCGCCGACCGGTGCACGGCTGGCAGGCAAGCACGGTATCGGCCTGCTCTCGATCGGCGCGACCCTGGTCGTCGAGGGCTTCGACGCGCTGGCCTACCACTGGGGCATCGTCGAGGAGCGAGCCGCGGCGTTCGGCGCATCCGTCGACCGCAGGAACTGGACGCTGGTCGGACCCATGCACATCGCCGAAACCGTCGAACAGGCGCGCGCTGAGGTGAGATTCGGCATCGAGTCCTGGTACCGGTACTTCCAGAAGGTCGCCGCGTTCCCTCAGATGACGATGCCCGGCGACAGCATCGACGAAGTGATCGACGTCATCAACGCGGCGGGCGCCGGGGTGATCGGCACGCCCGAACAAGCCCGCGCCCAAGTGCAGCGGCTGTGGGACCAGTCCGGCGGGTTCGGCTGCATGCTGCAGATGGGCCACGAGTGGGCGAACCCGGCGGCCACCAGGCGTTCGGCGGAACTGTTTGCCGCCGAGGTCATTCCGCATTTTCAGGGTCAGGCACAGCCGACGCTTGATGCCGCGGCACGGGCCAGCGATGTGCGCGAGGACTTGGCGCAGACGCAGTTGGCGGCCATCGAGCACATGACCAAGAAATACGAGGCGGAAAAGGGCGGCTAGCGCCCGCTCGCGAACGTTCCTTACCACCCGAGATTTCGGCGACTCTTCGAGCGGTACGGAACGTTCGGCAATCTAGCCCAGCAGCGAGGCGCGCAGCTTGGCGACATCGGCAGCCGTCACACCCGCCGCTTCGAGGTAGTTCTGCAGACCACCGAAGTTCTGCTCGATCGAGCGACGGGCCGCATCGAGGTAGTCCGACTGGACCCCGAGCACCGCGTCGGTCAGCCGGGCCTCGGCGAAGGTGACCTCTTCGTCGGTCTCGGTGCGCTCGCGGATCGACTCCATGATCTGCTCGCGAAGTTGCGGCACCGCGGCATTGCTGCGCAGGAAGTCGGCAAGAATCGCCTCGCGGTCGACACCGACGGCATCGAGGATCGTGGCGACCGTGAAGCCGGTCCTGTCCTTGCCCGCGAAGCAGTGGGCGATCACCGGACGTTCGTCGATCAGCAGCGAAACCACTTGCCGCACAGCGCGTTGCGCGCCCGGCAGGGTGGGAAAGCGCAGGTACTCCTCGGTCATGAAGCGCCGCGCGGCGATGGTGATGTCCTCGTCGTCGGGCTTCTCGGTCATCATCTTCTGGAACGCCGACTCGTGCGGTGCCTCCCCGTCGACGGCCGAGACCTCGTGGAAGTGCAGCAGATGCACCTCGACCCCCGCGGGCACCGCGCCCGCGCCGTGGCGCTCGACCTCGCGCGCCGAACGGAGGTCGGCGACGTCGGTGATGCCGAGTTCGAGGAGCCGACGTCGGCCCTCGTCGTCCAGACTGCTCAGCTCGCTGGAGCGGAAGAACAGCCCGGGCCGGACACCCGTCTCCTCGGCGACATCACGGAAGTTCCACGCCCCCGAAAGTTCCCCGAGATCTACAGCCACTAGTTGATCCCCTGCATCGCGGCGAGTGCGAACGGACCCTTCTCGCGGCCGAGTTCGGCCCGGGCGATGGTCCGCATGTGCACTTCGTCGGGTCCGTCGAACAGGCGCATCGCCCGATGCCAGCCGTATAGACGGGCCAACGGGACGTCGTCGCAGACGCCCATTCCGCCGTGCACCTGGATCGCGCGATCGATGACGTCACAGGCCATCTGAGGGGCGACGGCCTTGATCTGGGCCACCAGCGTCTGCGCCTCCCTGCTCTTGTTGCCGTGCTGGTCGATGGTCCAGGCCGCCTTGTGGCATAGCAGGCGGGTCTGATCGATCTCGTTGCGCGACTTCGCGATGGCCTCGCGCACGACTCCCTGCTCGGCGAGCGGCTTGCCGAAGGCGATCCGCTTCTGCACCCGGTCGACCATCAACGCGAGCGCCCGCTCGGCCGCGCCGATCGCGCGCATGCAGTGGTGGATACGGCCGGGTCCGAGGCGCGCCTGGGCGATCGCGAATCCGCTGCCCTCCTCGGACAGCAGGTTGGCCACCGGAACCCGCACACCGTCGAACGTGATCTCGCAGTGGCCGTGCTGGTCCTGCCAGCCGAAGACCGGCAGCGAGCGCTCGACGGTCACGCCGGGCGTGTCGACGGGCACCAGGATCATCGACTGCTGCTGGTGGCTGGCCGCGTCGGGATTGGTGCGGCCCATCACGATGAGGATTTTGCAGCGCGGATCGGCCACCCCGGTGATCCACCACTTGCGGCCGTTGATGACGTAGTCGTCGCCGTCGCGCAGCATCGTGGTTTCTATGTTGCGGGCGTCGCTGGACGCCACCGCGGGTTCGGTCATCGCGAACGCACTGCGGATCTCACCGGCCAGCAGCGGCTCAAGCCACTGCTTACGCTGCTCCTCGGTCCCGAACAGGTGCAGCGTCTCCATGTTGCCGGTGTCCGGGGCCGCGCAGTTGATCACCTCAGGAGCGATCTCCATGCTCCATCCGGTGAGCTCGGCCAGCGGCGCGTACTCCAGATTGGACAGGCCGGACTCGGCGGGCAGGAACAGATTCCACAGGCCCCGCTCCTTGGCCGCCTTCTTGAGGTCCTCGACGATGGGCGGCACGGTGTGATCGTCGGGCCCGGCCTTCGCCCGGTACTCCTCGTAGTCCCTCTCAGCGGGAAACACGAACTCCGTCATGAAGTCGGTGAGCCGCTCGTAGTAGTCCTGACCCTTGGCCGACATCGCGAAGTCCATGCCCGCCACGATATGACACCCGTCGAATGCGGGAATCACGGCTGGGCGTCGGGCGTCCTAACTGGATGTGACCGAAAGCCGACCTCCGTTCCCGCCGTTCACCGTCGAGACCGCCACGCAGAAGGTTCAGGCCGCCGAGAACGCCTGGAACACGGCTGACCCCGAACTCGTCAGCCTCGCCTACACCGCCGATTCGCAGTGGCGCAATCGCGACCAGCACATCGTCGGCCGCGAGCAGATCGTCGCGTTCCTGACCCGAAAGTGGGAACGCGAACTCGACTATGTGTTGCGCAAGAGCCTGTGGGGCTTCCGCGAGAACCGGATGGCCGTGCGGTTCCAGTACGAGTGCCGCAACGCCGACGGGCAGTGGTTCCGCAGCTACGGCAACGAGTTGTGGGAGTTCACCCAGCAGGGGCTGATGGCGCGCCGCGAGGCCAGCATCAACGACGTGCCGATCGACGAGTCGGAGCGCCGCTATTTCGGACCGCGGCCGGAGTCGGAGTACGGGCAGATCATCCCGCTGTGGTGAGCGCTAGCTCGTCGGCGGCTGGTGCGGCGTCGGGCTCTGCCCCGACTCCCACTTCGATTCCATCGAGCGGGTGACGCGGGCGCCGGAGGGGTAGTGCCGGTCGAAGGTCTGCGCGTCCGGGGCCTCGAAGGTGATCAGGAAACCGTCATCGACGGCTTCCTTGTGCACAACCTTGCAGGGCCGCGCGTCGCCCTCGTGGTCGACGGCGATGAGGTCGCCCGGTGCGACGTCGTCGATCAGGTCATTGCTCGAGATGTTCGACATAGCTCCGACGGTAGCCGCACGTACAACGAGGCCGTCGGCGGGCAAAGGCGACGGGCACCTCAGCTTCGGCTCAGGAGGTCAATCCCCGGGCGATGACCAGTCGCTGAATCTGGTTGGTGCCCTCGAAGATCTGCGTGATCTTGGCTTCGCGCATGTAGCGCTCCACGCGGAAGTCGCGGGTGTAGCCGACGCCGCCGAGCACCTGGACCGCGTCGGTGGTCACCTTCATCGCGGCGTCGGTGGCGACGAGTTTGGCGACGCTGGCCTGCTGCGAATAGGGGATCCCCGCGTCGCGGCGGCGTGCCGCGTCCAGATACGTCGCACGTGCACTGGCCACCGCGGCCGCCATGTCGGCCAGCAGGAATCCCAGCCCCTGGTGGTCGATGATCTTGCGGCCGAACGCCGTCCGCTCGTTGGCGTACTTGACCGCTTCGTCGAGTGCGGCCTGGGCCAGTCCGGTCGCCACAGCCGCGATGCCCAGCCGGCCGGAATCCAACGCCGAGAAAGCGATCTGCAGGCCCTGGCCCTCCGCGCCGATCAGCCGGTCGGCCGACAGCAAGGCGTTGTCGTAGTACGCCGATGTCGTCGGCACCGCGTGCAAACCCATTTTCTCCTCGGGCTTGCCGAAGCTCAGTCCCGGCAGATCGCCGGGTACCAGGAAGCACGAGACCCCACGCGATCCGTCCCCGGTGCGCGCGAACAGCGTGTAGAAGTCGGCGCGCCCGCCGTGGGTGATCCAAGACTTCGACCCGTTGATGAGATAGCCGTCGTCGGTGCGCGACGCCGCGCATCGCAGTGCCGCCGCGTCCGAGCCGGCCTGTGGTTCGGACAAGCTGTACGCGCCGATCTGCTCACCCGACAGCATGTCGGGCAACCACCGCCTCTTCTGGTCGTCGTCGCCGAACGCCAGCAGCGGATGCGACGACAGGCTGTGCACGCTGACCGCGACTGCGACCGCCGCCCACTGTGCCGCGATCTCCTCGAGCACCTGCAGGTACACCTCGAACGGCTGCCCGCCGCCGCCCCACTCCTCGGGTTGCGGCAGGCTCAGCAGCCCGGCGGCACCCAATTGGGCGAACAGCCCGTCGGGGTAGGTCTCGGACTTCTCGTGCTCGTCGACGATCGGGTCGAGCAGTTTGTCGGCGATGTCGCGGGTCAGCGCGATCAGGTCATGAGCCTCCTGCGAGGGAAGCAACCGGTCGACGGGCATGGTCAGCACTGTAGCCACGGCAAACAGCTGTCAATTTAGATGTGACCAGCGGTAGCGGTTAGGGTGCTGCTCATGACTGAGCAGACGGAGCCGGATGTCGCCGCCGGGGCGGCTCCGGTGGTCGGTGTGGTGGCCGAGTCGGGTGCCGACGAACGACGGGTCGCCCTGGTTCCGAAGGCCGTCGCGTCGCTGGCCAGCAGCGGAATTGCGGTCGTCGTGGAGTCAGGCGCCGGTGAGCGTGCCCTGCTGCCCGATGCCCTCTATACCGAGGCAGGAGCAACCATCGGCGACGCGTGGGCGGCCGACATCGTCCTGAAGGTCGCACCGCCGACGGCCGACGAAGTGTCCAGGCTCAAGACCGGCCAGACCTTGGTCGGTTTCCTGGCGCCGCGCAACGCCGAGAACCAGATCGGGGCGCTGAAGGCCGCTGGTGTGCAGGCCTTCGCGGTGGAGGCGATCCCGCGGATCTCGCGCGCGCAGGTGATGGACGCGCTGTCGTCGCAGGCCAATGTCGCCGGCTACAAGGCGGTGCTGTTGGCCGCCACGGAGTCCACCCGGTTCTTCCCGATGCTGACCACCGCGGCGGGCACGGTGAAACCGGCGACCGTGCTGGTGCTCGGTGTCGGCGTGGCGGGTCTGCAGGCGCTGGCCACGGCCAAGCGCCTCGGTGGTCGCACCACCGGATACGACGTGCGTCCCGAGGTGGCCGACCAGGTGCGTTCGGTCGGCGCGCAGTGGCTCGACCTCGGCATCGAAGCGGCCGGCGAAGGCGGCTACGCCCGTGAGCTTTCCAACGAGGAACGCGCACAACAGCAGAAGAAGCTCGAGGAGGCGATCACCGGCTTCGACGTCGTGATCACCACCGCGCTGGTCCCCGGCCGGCCGGCGCCGAGGCTGGTGACCGCGACCGCGGTCGAAGGCATGCGCGCAGGCAGTGTTGTGGTGGACCTGGCCGGCGAGACCGGGGGCAACTGCGAGTTGACCGAGCCGGGGCAGACCGTCGTCAAGCACGGGGTGACGATCGCCTCCCCGCTGAACCTGCCTGCGACCATGCCCGAGCACGCCAGCGAGTTGTACTCGAAGAACCTCACCGCGCTGCTCGACCTGCTCATCACCGACGGCAAGCTCGCCCCGGACTTCGACGACGAGGTCGTTGCGGGCGCCTGCGTCACCCGCGAAGGGGAGAACTAGACATGTACGACCAGTTGTTGGCCAATCTCGCGATCCTGGTGCTGTCGGGGTTCGTCGGCTTCGCCGTGATCTCAAAGGTGCCGAACACGCTGCACACGCCGCTGATGTCGGGAACCAACGCCATCCACGGCATCGTGGTGCTCGGCGCGCTGATCGTGTTGGGCAATCTGCCCGCCGACGCCCACTGGGGCGTGCGGATCATCGCGTTCGTCGCGTTGGTCTTCGGCACGCTCAACGTGATCGGCGGCTTCCTGGTCACCGACCGCATGCTGGGAATGTTCAAGGGCCGCAGGCCGGCTCCGGTTGAGAAGGTCGAGGCGGGCAAGTGAACCACCTCGTCACCGTTCTCTACATCCTTGCCTTCGGACTGTTCATCCTCGGTCTGTCGGGGCTGACCGGACCGAAGACCGCGGTGCGCGGCAACTGGATCGCCGCCACCGGTATGGGCATCGCCGTTGTCGCCACCCTGATCGCGGTGCGCGACACCGCCCCGATCAACTGGATCCTGATCGCCGCGGGTCTGGCGCTGGGTGTGATTCTCGGTGTGCCGCCGGCGAAGAAGACCAAGATGACCGCGATGCCGCAGCTGGTCGCGCTGTTCAACGGTGTCGGCGGCGGCACCGTCGCGCTGATCGCGTGGGCCGAGTTCATCGAGACCGACGGCTTCGCGCACTTCAAGCCGGAGCAGCATCCGACCGTCGCACTGGTCGTCGGCTCGCTGTTCGCCGCGATCATCGGATCGGTGTCGTTCTGGGGCTCGCTGGTCGCGTTCCTCAAACTGCAGGAGTCCATACCGAAGAACGTCGAGAAGCGACTTGTCTCCTCGGCCAAGCTGTTTCAGGCTTCCAACGTCGTGCTGCTGCTCGGCGCGGTCGCCGCGGCGGTTTACATCGGCATCAACGCCGGAACCGGTAGCCCCGGTTGGACGATCGTGCTGGTGCTCGCACTCGCCGGCGTGATGGGCCTGTTCGTGGTGTTCCCCATCGGTGGCGCCGACATGCCGGTGGTGATCTCCCTGCTCAACGCGCTCACCGGATTGTCCGCCGCCGCAGCAGGTTTGGCGCTCAACAACACCGCGATGATCGTCGCGGGCATGATCGTCGGCGCATCGGGTTCGATCCTGACCAACCTGATGGCCGTCGCGATGAACCGCTCGATCCCGGCGATCGTGTTCGGCTCGTTCGGCGGTTCCGAGGGCGGTCCGGCCGGCGTCACCTCGGACCAGGGCACCGTCAAGGCCACCTCGGCGGCCGACGCCGCGATCCAGATGGCCTACGCCAACCAGGTTATCGTGGTGCCGGGCTACGGCCTGGCCGTCGCCCAGGCCCAGCACACCGTCAAGGAGATGGCCGACCTGCTGGAGAACAAGGGTGTCGAGGTCAAGTACGCCATCCATCCGGTCGCCGGACGCATGCCGGGCCACATGAACGTGCTGCTCGCTGAGGCCGACGTCGAGTATGACGCGATGAAGGAAATGGACGACATCAACGGCGAATTCGCCCGCACCGACGTCGCCATCGTCATCGGCGCCAACGACGTCACCAACCCGGCCGCCCGCAACGACTCCAGCTCACCGATTTACGGCATGCCGATCCTCAATGTGGACGAGGCGCGCTCGGTCATTGTGCTCAAACGCTCGATGAGTTCCGGGTATGCAGGCATCGAGAACCCGCTGTTCTTCGGTGACGGCACCTCGATGCTGTTCGGCGACGCCAAGAAGTCCGTCTCCGAGGTCATCGAGGAACTCAAGGCGCTGTAAAACCCGTCGTCAGCGGCGCGACAACGTCCCGGGCGATTGAATCCGCCCCGACAGGGAATTCGCTGCCACGTCGGAGTCGACTGAGGGGCGCAGATGGATTGGGTGATCACCGCCGTCGGTGTGGCGTTGGTGCTCGTTGTGGTCCGCGACGTCTTCCACACGCTGTTTCACCCGATCGGCCACGGCAGCATCGCCCCCCAGGTGATGAGAGGGACCTGGCGCCTGCTGCGGCTGTTTCCGAAGGACCGACGGATCACATCGCTGACCGGTCCGCTCGGCATCGTGGCGGTCATCGGCACGTGGGCCGCAGGGGCGGTGCTGGGCTGGGCGTTGATCTACCTCGCACAGATGCCCGGGGGAGTGGTTTACGGCAGCGAGCTCGACGGAATTCCGCGTAACGAGTTCTTCGATTCGCTGTATCTGTCACTCGTCACCATTGCCACGCTCGGCTTCGGTGAGATCGTGCCGGTGTCGCCGTGGCTTCGGTTGGCGGCGCCGCTGGAGGCGCTGTTCGGTTTCCTGCTCGTCACCGCCGCGGTGTCATGGGTTCTGCAGATCTATCCGGCACTCCACCGCCGCCGGGTTCTCGCCCTGGAGCTGACGACCCTGCGGGAAGCGCGGTCGGCGGACCCCCGCCTCGGTGTCGACGACATCCCCACCGACGTGCTGACCGCACTGACCGCCAGCGTTGCGGAGACCCGCAACGACTTCACTCAGTACGGCGCCACGTACTACTTCCGAGACATGGAAGCCGACTCATCGCTGGCCGCCTCCCTCGAGTACGCCATCGACCTCGGCGCGGAGGCAAGTAGGAGCGAGCGCCCCGAGACGCGCGTCGCCGCCGCGATGCTCACCGCGGCGGTGGACAGGTTGGCGAAGCTGCTGGACGAAGAGTTTCTTCACCTCGGCGGGGACACCGCCGCGATCATCAACGCATACGCCGACGACCACGGGCACGGCCCCGGCTCAGCGGACTGAGCTAAACCGGCGGATAAGCGGGCGGCGGGAAGACGCCGCGCAGAAACCAGGGAATGACGGCACCGCCGTACTCGATCTCGTCGCTCAGGTCATAGTCCGGATTCGGATCCATGTGATCACCTCTCGCGTCGCGGCCGGTTCGGTGGCAAGTCTAGACCCGCCACCAAGGCCTCGACAGCCCGTACTCCTAAACTGCCAACCAGTTGATTGACGCCCGGACGGTCTCCGGGCCCGCCTAGAGTGAGTCGCCATGCCTGCAGGAACGTCCGCGGACGTCGCCACCAACGGGATGTCCCGCCGCGAGGAACTGTTGGCCGTCGCCACCAAGCTGTTCGCCGCCCGGGGCTACCACGGCACCCGGATGGACGACGTCGCCGACGCGGTCGGCCTCAACAAGGCCACGGTCTACCACTATTACGCCAGCAAGTCGCTGATCCTCTACGACATCTACAAGGGCGCCGCGGACTTCACGGTCGACGCCCTGCACGACGATCCGTCAGCGTCGGCGCGCGAGACCATCTACCACTTCACCCGTCGCCTGCTGGTCGGCATCGCCAGCGACATCGAGCGGGCAGCGGTGTACTTCCAGGAAGGCCCGTACATCACCGAGTGGTTCACCGAAGATCAGGTCGCCTACATCCGGGAGAAGGAAACCCAGGTCTACGAGCACGTCCGAGACGTCATCGACCGCGGCATCGCCAGCGGCGAGTTCTACGACTGTGATTCGCATGTGCTGGCGCTCGGCTACATCGGGATGACGCTGGGCGCCTACCGCTGGCTGCGCCCCCACGGCAGGCGCACCGCGCAGGAGATCGCCGTCGAGTTCAGCACCGCGCTGCTGCGCGGCCTGATCAGAGACGAAGCGGTCCGCGAGTCGACCCCGCTCGGTATCGACGTCGCCGCCGCACGTGACTGACATGTTCCGGCTGGACGGCAAGGTCGCCGTCGTCACGGGAGGCGGACGCGGCATCGGCGTGATGATGGCCCGCGGGCTGCTGGAGGCCGGCGCCCGCGTGTACCTGTCGAGCCGCAAGGAGGCCGAACTCGACGCGACCGTCGCCGAATTGTCGGCGCTGGGCCCGGTCGAGGCGATACCGGCCGACCTCGGGACCGCCGAGGGTGTCGAAACGCTGACCGCCGCACTGTCCGATCGCGAGAACGCGGTGCATGCGCTGTTCAACAATGCGGGCGCCAACTGGGGCGCTCCGTTCGACGAGTTCCCCGAAGCGGCGTTCGACCGGGTGTTCAACGTCAACGTCAAGGGCGTCTTCCTGCTCACCCGCGCGCTGGTGCCGCTGCTGACCGCCGGCGCTACCGACACCGATCCCGCGCGCGTGATCAACACTGGCAGCGTCGACGGCTTCCACACCCCCGAGCGCGGCCGCGACAATTTCTCCTACAGCGCCAGCAAGGCCGCCGTGCACATGCTCACCAAACATCTCGCCACCGAGCTCGCGCCGAGCATCGTGGTCAACGCGATCGCCCCTGGTCTTTTCGAGTCGCGGATGACAAAGGTGCTCCTGGCGCCGGGGGCCGACGCCGTTGGAAAAGCGTTGCCGCTGGGCCGGATCGGGGCTGCCGACGACATGGCGGGCATCGCGGTGTTCCTGGCGAGCCGAGCCAGCTCCTACATCACCGGGGCGGTGATTCCCGTCGACGGCGGCGTGAGCACCATTCGATGAAGCCAGCCTGCGCTCGCACGTGCGCGAAATGAGTGCACGCGTTTCGTTTGTGTGCCCGATCGGCGGGTAGTCGCCAGTCATCCTACGAACAGGAGGACTGACATGCCTGCTGGAGAAACCGGCTTCGACGACGTGACCTTCGATCTGATCTCCGTGCAATACCACTCACTGAAAGCGGGTCACGACTACGGCCAGTACGTGCGTGACGCCAGGAACGCCGGACTCGATGACGTCGCGTCGTTCTTCGAGGACGTGATGGCCCAGGATTCCGAACGCGCCAAACGCTGCCACGAGTTGCTCGCCAAGCTCCAGAAATCCTGACCGTCGATCGTCAGCGTTCGCCGCGAGCAGCGCGGTGCAAGATGGATGGATGAAGTCCACCCTGCTGTCGCGCCGCGACGTCGACTTCCTGCTCTATGAATGGCTGCAGGTTGACGCGCTGACCAAGCGGCAACGGTACGCCGAGCACTCCCGTGAGACGTTCGACGCGGTGCTGGATCTCTGCGAGCAGTTGGCCACCCGCTACTTCGCGCCGCACAACAAGAAAAGCGATGCGAACGAGCCGACCTTCGACGGAGAGAAGGTCACGGTCATCGGTGAGGTGAAGGAAGCGCTGGACGCGTTCGCCGAGGCCGACCTGATCGGGATGGCGATGGACGAGCAGTTCGGCGGCACGCAACTGCCTGCCGCCGTTGCGCAGGCCGGGTTCGCCTACTTCTCGGCGGCCAACGTCAGCACCACCGGGTACCTGATGCTCACGATGGCCAACGCCAACCTGCTCGCCAAGTTCGGCACACCCGAGCAGATCGAAGCCTTCGTCAAACCGATGTTGGCGGGTCGGTTCACCGGCACCATGGCGTTGTCGGAGGCGCAGGCGGGGTCGTCGCTCGCCGACATCACCACCCGGGCCGAACCGCAGGACGACGGCACCTACCGGCTGTTCGGAAGCAAGATGTGGATCTCGGGCGCTGAGCACGAACTGACCGACAACATCGTCAACCTCGTGCTGGCCAAGATCCCCGGCGGCCCGCAGGGCACAAAGGGAATCTCCCTGTTGATCGTGCCGAAATACCTTGTGAACGACGACGGTTCGGTCGGCGAGCGCAATGACGTCGCACTGGCCGGTCTCAATCACAAGATGGGTCAGCGCGGCATCACCAACACCGTGCTGAACTTCGGCGAAGGCAAATTCACCCCTGGTGGCAGAGCCGGCGCGGTCGGCTACCTTGTCGGCGAGCCGCACCGCGGTATCGCCTACATGTTCACGATGATGAACGAGGCGCGGATGGGCGTGGGCATGGGCGCGGTGTCGCTGGGCTACACCGGTTACCTTAAATCGCTGCAGTACGCGCGCGAGCGTCCCCAGGGCCGTCTCGTGACCGCCAAGGATCCAGCGACCCCGCAGATCCCGATCATCGAGCATCCCGACGTCAAGCGAATGCTGTTAGCGCAGAAGGCTTACGTGGAGGGCGGACTGGCATTGGGGTTGTACTGCGCCAAACTCGTCGACCTGCAGCACAGCGCCGAGTCGGAGAACGAACACGATGCTGCGACGCTGCTGCTGGACATCCTGACGCCGGTCGCAAAGAGCTGGCCGTCGCAATGGTGCCTGGAAGCCAACAACCTGGCCATCCAGGTGTTCGGCGGCTACGGCTACACCCGTGAATACGACGTCGAGCAGCACTATCGGGACAACCGGCTCAACCCCATCCACGAAGGCACGCACGGGATTCAGAGCCTGGACTTGTTAGGCCGCAAGGTGACCCAGCGCGGTGGCGCCAGCCTGGCTGCGCTGGCCGAAGCGATCAGCAGCACGGTCGACACGGCCACGGCCACGGGCGGGGAGACGGCGACACTGGCCACCCAGCTCGACGCATCGTGGCGGCGACTCGCCTCGGTCACCACCGCGATGTTCGACTCGGGCGACGTCGAGGCGGCGATGGCCAACAGCGTCGTCTACCTCGAGGCGTTCGGTCACATCGTCCTCGCGTGGATCTGGCTGGAGCAGATCCTGGCCGCCGACGGCCACGCAGGCGACTTCTACGACGGTAAGCGGCAGGCGGCGCGATACTTCTTCCGGTACGAACTGCCCAGGACTGCACCGCAACTCGACTTGCTAGAAAGCCTCGACCGCACGGCGCTCGAGATGCGCGACGGTTGGTTCTAGTCAGCCGATCAGGTCGTCGACGTGTTCGGCGGAGCGGTGGATCAGCTGCAGCACTTCCCGCAACATCGGGGTGAGTCCGTGTCGCGGCCAGATAGCGTGCAGCTCAACGGGTCTCGACGGATCGCTGTCCGGATGCCCACCGCCGACGTCGGTCAGCGGCTTGTAGACCACGCCGTCCACCTTCAACGCGGTGGCGCTGGCGGGCACCAGTGCGACGCCCTCACCCGCGGCGACCAACAGAACGGCAGTCAGGATCTGCTGAACCGTCTGCTTGATCCGGGGGTGCCCGTTGAACAGGAACCGCACGGTCAGCTCGTGGAAGTAGCGCGCCGTCACCGGGTGGTAGCTGATCACCGGCAGGCCGTCGAAGTCCTTCGGCCCGAGTGGCCCTGGCGCGTGTGCCAGCGGGTGGCTGGCCGGCACGACGGCGCGCAGCGGCTCGCGCGCCACCACTTGAGACGACAACAACGCCGTGTCGAACGGCGGGCGTGCCAGCCCGAGGTCCAACTCACCGCGCCGGATGCCGTCGACCTGGGCGCCCGTCACCCGCTCGTGCAGCACGACTTCGATGTCGGGTAGTTCGGTGCCGAGCAGACCGAGCAGCGGGCCGAGTATCCCGATCGCCGACACGGCGGTGAAGCCGAGGTTCAACGTTCCCGCCGACCCGCTCTCCACGCGCTGGGCGTGTGCGGTCGCCGCGTCGAGCGTGTTGAGCATCCGGTAGCAGTCCTCGAGAAACGCGCCGCCGGCTGGGGTGAGCAGCACCCGGCGGTTGTCGCGGTCGAGCAGATTGGCGCCCACCGCGCGTTCCAGTTTCTGAATCTGGCGGCTCAGCGGCGGCTGGGTCATCGCCAATCGGTCGGCCGCCCGGCCGAAGTGCAGTTCCTCGGCGACCGCGATGAAGCAGCGCACCTGGTCCAGCGTCACAGTCATGCACGAAAAGTATCAAGCGATGCCAGATGGCTGTTGGACAGGTATCGTGCGCGATCCCTACCGTGGAGTGACAGCGGCCACATCGGCCGACCTGAAGCCACCCATCACACAGGAGTGAACTGCCATGGTGAGCATCACCGCCCTCCGGCGTACCGGCATTGCGGTATCCGCCGCGGCCGCGCTGACCCTGACCGCCTGCGGCGGTGTCGAGACGAGCACCGGTTCCGGAGGCGGCGGCGACTATCCGTCCGGCACCGTCGAGATGTATGTCGGCGCATCCCCGGGTGGGTCGAGCGACCTGATCAGCCGCGCCGTCTCAAAGGGCCTGTCCGACAACCTCGGCGCGTCGTTCCCCGTCATCAACCGCGAAGGCGCCAACGGCGCGCTCGCCGCGGCGGAGGTCGCCAAAGCCACGCCGGACGGTTCGAAGATCGCGATCCAGAACGCGTCGCTGTTCGCCATCACGCCGCTGGCCGTGAGCCCCGACGAAGTCACCAAGATCGACGACTTCGACATCGTCGGCGGGGTATCGCGCGACGACTATGTGTTGGTCACCAACCCCGCCAGCGGCTTTCGCACGCTCGCCGACATGAAGAACGGCAACCGCGTCGTCCGTTACGGCACCACCGGGGTCGGCACCGGCGCGCAGTTGTCCGCCGCGCTGCTGTTCAAGACCAGCAATATCAACTCGCAGGCGGTGCCGTTCGACGGCGGCGCACCCGCACTGGCCGCGGTGCTCGGTAACCAGGTCGACGTCGCCTCGCTGCAAGTCGGCGAGGCCATCGAGAACATCCAGTCCGGAAAGCTGACTCCGCTGGCCGTCTTCGGGCCCGAGCGCATCGAGTATCTGCCGGATGTGCCGACCGCCAAGGAACAGGGACTCGACGTCGAGGTGGCGCAGTACCGGTTCATGACCGTGCCCAAGGAAACTCCGCAAGAGGTGCAGGACAAGCTCGCCGAGGGAATGAAGGCGACGTTCGCCACCGAGGAGTACCAGGAGTTCAACAAGCAGAACAGCTTGACCCCGATGGAACTGTCGGGTGACGACGTCCTCACCCAGTTGCAGGAGGATCAGACGCGCTTCGCCGAACTCGTCAAGCAATACGGAATCAACCTGCGCGACGAAGGCTGAGCGCCATGGCCGAGAGCACCCACCCGCACACCCGCGACATCCTGGCCGAAATCGAGGCCGAAGTCGCCCACGAGCTGGAGGAGGAGCGTCCACCCGCGGGCGGACCCCGCTACCAGATCGTCGGCGCGCTGATCGGAATCGTCATCGGTGTCGGCGGTGCGGCCCTGGCCTACGGCTACCGGCTCGGCTCTTTGCGGGAGCCGGGTCCGGGGATGTGGCCGTTCGTCGTCAGCGTCGTGATCGCCGCACTGTCGGTGATCCTGCTCGTCACCGGCCGCCGCCTCGACGACGCCGAGGCATTCACCCGCAGCAGCGCGCTGCCGGTGGTCGGCGTCGTCACCTTCATCGCATTCGGCTTGCTGATGCCGTTGACCGGCTTCGAGATTCCGGCTGTGGTGCTGTGCGTGATCTGGCTGCGCTTCCTCGGCGGCGAGAGCTGGCGCAATACGCTGATCATCAGCGTCGTGACGACGGCGGTCTTCTACTTCCTGTTCCTCTACGGACTGCGGATCCCGCTCCCGCACCTGATCGCCTTCTGAGCTCAGAACATGGACTTCAACGCATTTCTCGAGGGGTTCGCGGTCGTCGTCGAACCGCATAACCTGCTCTACTGTCTTGTCGGTGTCCTGATCGGCATGGTCATCGGTGTGCTGCCCGGGCTGGGCCCGGCCGCCACCATCGCGATTCTGCTGCCGATCACCTACACAATCGATCCGGTGTCGGCGATCATCATGCTCGCAGGCATTTACTACGGCGCCCAATACGGCGGCACCATCACCTCGGTGCTGCTACGGCTACCGGGCGAGGCGTCGAGCGTGGTGACGGTCTTCGACGGCTTCGCGCTGGCCAAGCAGGGCAAGGCCGGTACCGCGCTGGGCATCGCGGCGATCGGTTCTTTTGTCGGCGCGACGATTTCGATCATCGGTTTGACGCTGCTCGCACCGGTGGTGGCGAGCGTGGCTCTGGACTTCGGCCCGCCCGAATACGCCGCGCTGGCACTGCTCGGTGTGCTGCTCGTCGCCACCATCGGCAGCGGCAACAAACTGAAGGCGCTGATCGCCGGAGCGATCGGCCTGCTGCTGGCCACCGTGGGCCGCGACAGCTTCAGCGGCGCCTCCCGGTTCACCTTCGACAGCCTGCAACTGGCCGACGGCATCGACTTCGTCGTCGTCGCAATGGGGCTTTTCGGTGTCGGGGAGATCCTCTACAACCTGGAACAGCGACACCGGAAGGTGCAGGCGCCCACGAAGGTCGGCAACGTGTGGCCGTCGCGCAAGGACCTCAGACAGTCCTCCGGTGCCATCGGTCGCGGTTCGGTCATCGGTTTCGTGCTCGGCGTCCTGCCCGGCGGCGGCGCGGTGCTGTCGTCGATCGTCGCCTACGCGACCGAGAAGCGGCGTTCCAAGACTCCGGAGCGGTTCGGTCGCGGCGCGATCGAAGGCGTCGCCGCGCGGAGACGGCGAACAACGCGGCGGCGACATCGTCGTTCATCCCCCTGCTCACCATCGGACTGCCGGCCAACGCGTCGATGGCGATGCTGTTCGGCGCGCTGCTGATTCTCGGCGTCTCGCCGGGACCCCAACTGGTCGACGAGCATCCCGACGTGTTCTGGGGCGTCATCAACTCCATGTACATCGGCAACCTGTTGCTGCTGATCCTGTCGATCCCGTTGGTGGGCCTGTTCGTTCGCATCCTGCGGGTGCGCCCGGCCATCTTGGCGCCCATCACGGCGCT
Source organism: Mycobacterium deserti (assembly GCF_025345615.1). GTDB lineage: Bacteria > Actinomycetota > Actinomycetes > Mycobacteriales > Mycobacteriaceae > Mycobacterium > Mycobacterium deserti. The sequence continues at coordinate 1,009,399 of NZ_JAODWD010000002.1, read as the reverse complement.
GATCACGATTCTCGGCGTGTACACGATCAACAACTCGGTGTTCGACATCTACCTGATGGTGACGTTCGGGATCATCGGCTACTTGATGAAGAAGGCGGGCTTCGACCCGGGCCCCATGGTGCTGGCATTCGTTCTCGGCTCGATCATCGAGTCGAGCACCCGCCGCTCGCTGCTGATCTTCGGTGGCGACCCGACCGGCTTCTTCACCCGGCCGATCTCCGGAACGATTCTGGCGATATTCGTCGTGCTGGCGGTGCTGCCCCTGGTGCGGCATTTGATGAAGCGGCGCAAGGACGTTGACCGGTCACCGACCGACGTCGAGCCGCCGACGAGTGTTACCAAGGTGTAGCCGCATCGCGGCCCTGGCCGTATCGGCGTCGCCGGCGACAACCGCGGCCGCGATGTTGTCGTGCTCGGCGCGGACCCGCTCCACGTGGGTGGCGTTCGTCAGAGAGTAGGTGTCCGGCAGCCGGGTGCGCGGCAGCATGATCATCATCGGGCCCAGCGAGTCGATCAGGTCGGTGTAGAAGCGGTTGCCGCTGCACGAGGCGACCGCTCGGTGGAACAGGAAGTCGGCCTCGACGGCGTCTTCCGGCGCTGCACCCGCGAAACTCGCTAGCGCGGAGCGGATTTCGCCGGCCGACGCGTCCGTGACGCGTGCTGCGGCCATAGCCGCGGCCTCACATTCGACGCCGACGCGGAAGTCGATCATGTCGAGCACGTCGTGGTGCGTGCGGATGGCCGCCGACTCCACGGTGAACGACGTCGGCTCGGGCATCGCCAGCACGAACGAGCCGCGGCCCTGAAATGTCTCGACGAGGCCCTCGGCGCGAAGCCGCGTGACGGCTTCGCGCACCACGGTGCGCGACACACCGTACTCGTCGATGAGCTCGGTCTCCGACGGCAACTTGTGCCCCGGCGGGAGGTCGCCGGCGAGGATCTTGTCCTTGAGCCCCGTGACCACCTTCAGCGCCAACGTCGTCGTCATTGCCTGAAGTGTGCCGTTTCCTTGGTGAGCGCGCGCATCCGGTCGCTCAGCGTGAACCCAAGACCGGGCCGGTCGGGCACGTACATGCGGCCGTCGCGAATCTCGGTGCGCTCGTTGAACAGTGGGTTGAGCCATTCGAAATGCTCGACCCACGGCTCGGTGGGATATGTCGCGGCCAGATGCAGGTGGATCTCCATCGCATAGTGCGGTGCCAGCGCCAGCCCCGCGTGCGACGCCAGCGTGGCGAAACGCAGGAAGGGGGTGATGCCGCCGATGCGCGGGGCGTCGGGCTGCACGATGCCGCGATACCCGGCGTCGATGAGCGCCATGTGCTCGGGCACCGACGTGAGCATCTCCCCGGTCGCGATCGGGGTGTCGAAGGTGTGGGACAAGTCGGCGTGGCCGACGGCATCCCATGCGTCGAGCGGCTCCTCGATCCACACCAGGTCGAACGCCTCGAGCTCGCGGCACATCCGGCGGGCCCTGGCACGGTCCCACTGCTGGTTCGCGTCAACCATCAAGGGGGTCTCGCCGAGGTGGTCGCGCAGCGCCGCGACCCGCTGCAGGTCGGTCTTCCAATCGGGTTGTCCGACCTTCATCTTGATGCCGCCGATCCCGGACTCCAGCGAAGCGGTGGCCTTCTCCTTGATTTCCGCGACGGAGGCCTGCAGGAAACCGCCGGAGGTGTTGTATACCCGGCAGGAGTCGCGGTGGGCGCCGATCAGCTTGGCCAAGGGCAGACCCGCGCGCCGAGCCTTGAGGTCCCACAGCGCGACGTCGAGCGCGGCGATCGCCTGCGTCGCAACGCCGGAGCGTCCGACCGAGGCGCCCGCCCACAGCAGAGACTGGTAGATGCGGTCGATGTCGGAGGGGTCCTGGCCCAGCGCGACGTCGGCCACCTCGGCCAGGTGGCTGAATTGTGCGCGGCCACCGGCACGCTTGGAGTAGCTGAACCCCATGCCTTCATGGCCCTCTTCGGTCGTCACCTCGACGAACAGCAGAACGGTCTCGGTCAGCGGCTTCTGCCGACCGGTGAGGACCTTGGCGTCGCTGACCGGACTGTCCAGCGGAAGCACGACGTGGGAGAGCGTGAGGTGACGAATCCGGTCGGGCATGAGGCTCCTCACACTGATGTGATGAGTCGCCAACTTATCACATAAGCGCGGGCAGGACCGAACGCTCGCGACGTTTAGTCAAACCGGATGATCTGACGGACCGCTTTGCCGTCGGCCAGTTCGTCCATGCCGGCGTTGATGTCCTCGAGTGCAATGGATGCCGACACCAACGACTCCACCGGCAGCTTGCCCGCCCGCCACAGGTCGACGAAATGCGGGATGTCCCGCGAAGGTAGCGCCGATCCGAGGTAGCTGCCGATCAGTGAGCGCCCTTCGGCCACGAAACCCAACGGCGACAGGGTGACTCGCGCATCGGGGCGGGGCAGACCGACGCAGACGGTGCGGCCGCCGGGAGCGGTCAGCTGGACCGCGGTCTCCACGGCGTTGGGATGGCCGACGGCCTCGATCACGACGGCGCCCTTCGGTCCGGACTCGCGTGCCTCGTCGGGGGTGAACGCGTCGTGCACGCCGGCATCGCGTGCGCGGTCGAGCTTGTCGGGCAACTGGTCGACGCCGACAACGCGGACGTCAGCGTGGGCGAGCGCGGTGAGCACTGCGGCCATGCCGACACCGCCGAGGCCGACGACGACGACGGTCTGGCCGGGCCGCGGGCGTCCGGCGTTGATCACCGCCCCGCCGCCGGTCAACACCGCGCAGCCGAGCAGGGACGCGACGTCGGGTGGCACGTCGGCGGGAACGGGTACCACCGATCGCCGGTCGACGACGGCGTGGGTGGCGAAGCCTGAGACACCGAGGTGGTGGTGAACGGGTTGACCGTCGCGGGAGAGTCGACGCTCGCCGGTCAGCAGAGTGCCCGCTGTGTTGGCGGCGCTGCCCGGCCCGCAGGGGGTCAACCCGTTGGTGGCACACGCTTCGCAGTGGCCGCAGCGTGGGAGGAACGTCATGACCACGCGTTGTCCGGTCTCGACGTCGGTCGCGCCGGGTCCCAACTCTTCTACGACGCCGGCCGCCTCATGACCGAGCAGCATCGGAACGGGCCGGACCCGGTTGCCGTCGACGACCGACAGGTCGGAGTGACACAGTCCGGCGGCTTCGATGCGGACGAGCACTTCACCGTCACCGGGCGGCGCCAATTCGAGCTCACCCACCGACAGCGGCCGGGAGTCGGTGTACGGACGGGAAAGACCGATCTGTTCGAGCACGGCGCCGCGGATCCTCATGACCAATAGCCTGCCCCGACTGGGAGACTGCTGCCATGACCAGTAGCGGCGATTTCCCGGTGCACTGGCCGGTCACCACCAGGTGGACGGACAACGACATGTTCGGCCACCTGAACAACGCGGTGTATTACGCGCTGTTCGACACGGCGATCAATGCATGGATCAATACCAACTGCGCGATCGACCCGTTGACGGCGCCGTGGCTGGGGGTAGTGGCCGAATCGGGCTGCAAGTACTTCGCGGAGTTGAAGTTCCCCGACCCGTTGACGGTCGGGCTCGCGGTGGCCCGGTTGGGCAACAGCAGCGTGAGGTATCGGCTGGCGATACTCGGACCGGGCGGGGATGTCGCGGCCGAAGGTCACTGGGTGCATGTCTATGTCGATCGGTCGAGCCGACGGCCGGTTCCGATTCCGGGCGAGATCCGCTCGCTGCTGCAGTCGATATGCTCGCCCGATGCCGTTAGTGAGTAAGACCGTCGAGGTGGCGGCTTCGGCCGAGGCGATCATGGCGATCGTCGCCGACTTCGAGAAGTACCCGGAATGGAACGAGGAGATCAAAGGCTGCTGGGTGCTGGCCCGCTATGACGACGGCAGGCCAAGCCAGCTGCGGCTCGACGTCGTGGTGCAGGGACAGTCGGGCATGTTCATCACCGCCGTGTACTACCCGGCCGAGAATCAGATCTACACAGTGCTGCAGCAGGGCGACCATTTCGAAAAACAGGAGCAGCGGTTCAGTGTGGTGCCGATGGGACTCACCTCACTGCTGACGGTGGACCTCGATGTGGAGACCAAACTGGCCATCCCGAAGCCGATGGTCAAGAAGGCGATCAGCGACACGCTCGACTATTTGGCAGGCAATCTGAAGACGCGCGCCGAACAGCTGGCGGCGACGTAGAGCTCTAAGCCAACAGGCTGCGCACTCTGCCGAGAGCCGCCTCCCAGCGCAGCGCGTCAGACACGGACTTCGAGGCTCGACCCTGCACCGCGAAGTTGTAGTAGTCCAGCGCCTCCACCAGGTTGCCGACAGTAGTTCGGCCATGCTGGGCCAAGTAGAACGTCAGCACATACCGCAGTTCCACAACGTTGAGGGTTCGTTTGGTCATGATCTGACTCTGGCGGCCACGGCTGACAAGAGCGGGCTTGGGCAAGACCTTATCCACAAGGCAGTCCGCGAGCCGTGTGCTGTGCGGGAAGCTCTTCCCGAATTGCCCACCTCTGAACGACAAAATCGGTGCCAACGACATTGTCGGTGTGAGGCGGGCAATTCGACAGGTGGGTTGGGGAGGCGACGTCGTGGTTCCTCAGCTCCAGAGGCCGCTCTCGTCGAGTCGGGCGAGCAGCCGCTGGGCGCCGTCGCTGAATTCGCCGCCGGTCAGCCGCACCACCGTGTCCACGTCGCGCCGGCGCAGCGCCGCGATCAATTCCCGGTGGCTGGCCACCGCCGACACCCCCCACTGTGGATCGCCCGCGTAAATCTGGCCCGGCAGGTACCGCGCCACATGAAGCAGGAACCACGCCAGCTTGATCCGGCGCGTCGACCGGTTGAAGACCCGGTGGAACGCGAACTCGGCGGCGGCGATCTCGTCGGCGTCGTGGCCGTCGACCGCTTCGGAGAGCGCGCCGTTCAGCCGCTCCAACTCGTCGATCTCCGCTTCGGTGATCCGCTCCGCAGCCGTCGCCGCCAACTCTTTGGCGAGCGTGCTCTGCAACCAGAAGATGTCCTCGACATCGGCCCGCGTCAGCGGGACCACCACGTGGCCCCGGTGCGGCTCCAACGCGACCAGTCCCTCGCCCCGCAGCGTGCGCAACGCCTCCCGGACCGGAGTGATGCTGACGCCGAGCTGCGCGGCGGTCTCGTCGAGCCGCACGAACGTGCCCGGCCGCAACGCACCGGTGATGATGTCGATACGCAAGCGCGCCGCGACCTCGTCAGACAGCTGCTCCCGGCGCACCGCGCGCCGAGCTCCCAACCGCGGCCGAACGGGTGCATTCATGCAGTTCTCCGGTCTGTGACGCGGGGTTGTCCCTGCGCCTCCTAGGCCATAGTGTGACCGAGGCGACACCATGTTTGATCAAATATCATCGCCGCGCAACCCGTCCGGCCTCGACGAGGGAGAACTTCAGCCGTTGATCGCCGAACCGTCGCTGACCGACCAGCCCTACTTGGCGCGGCGCCACAACTGGGCCAATCAGCTAGCGCGGCACGCGCTGATGCAGCCCGACAACACCGCGCTGCGATTCCTCGGCCGGACGACGACCTGGGGCGAACTCGATCGGCGCGTGAGTGCACTGGCCGCCGCGCTGAGCCGTCGCGGCGTCGGCTTCGGCGACCGGGTGCTGATCCTGATGCTCAATCGCACCGAGTTCATCGAGTCGTTCCTGGCGATCAACAAGCTGGGCGCGATCGCTGTGCCGGTGAACTTCCGGATGACCCCACCCGAGATCGCCTTCCTCGTCAGCGACTGCCAGGCCCGCGTCGTCATCACCGAATCGGTGCTGGCCGGCGTCGCCGCCGCGGTCCGCGACATCGACGCGACGCTGGCCACGGTGATCGTCGCCGGCGGTGCGGACGGGGACGTCCTGTCCTATGAGGACGTGCTGGTCGAGCCCGGCGACGAGCCGCAACCGGTCGACATCCCGAACGACTCGCCCGCGCTGATCATGTACACCTCGGGCACGACCGGACGGCCGAAGGGCGCGGTGCTCACGCACAACAACATCGCCGGGCAGGCGATGACCAACCTGTTCACGATCAGTCCCGACATCAACCACGACGTCGGCTTCATCGGTGTGCCGATGTTCCACATCGCCGGCGTCGGCAACATGATCAGCGGCCTGCTCCTCGGCCTACCCACCGTGCTTTACCCACTGGGCGCGTTCGACCCCGGTGCGCTGCTCGACGTGCTGGCCGCCGAGAAGGTCACGGCGATTTTCCTGGTGCCCAGCCAATGGCAGGCGGTGTGCGCCGAACAGCGGGCCAACCCGCGCGAACTGCATTTGAGGGTGCTGTCGTGGGGTGCCGCCCCGGCATCGGATACGTTGCTGCGTGACATGGCAGAACTCTTCCCCGGCACTCAGATCTACGCGGCGTTCGGCCAGACCGAGATGTCGCCGGTGACCTGTATGTTGTTGGCGCAGGACGCTATTCGTAAGCTTGGCTCGGTCGGAAAGGTCATCCCGACGGTGGCCGCACGCATCGTCGACGACAACATGAACGACGTTCCGGTGGGTCAGGTCGGCGAAATCGTGTACCGGGCGCCCACCCTGATGGCCGGCTACTGGAACAACCCGAAGGCCACCGCCGAGGCGTTCGCCGGCGGCTGGTTCCATTCCGGCGACCTCGTCCGTCAGGACGAGGAGGGCTACATCTGGGTGGTCGACCGTAAGAAGGACATGATCATCTCCGGCGGCGAGAACATCTACTGCGCCGAGGTCGAGAATGTGCTCGCGGCCCACCCGTCGATCGCCGAGGCGGCGGTCATCGGCAGACCCGACCAGAAATGGGGCGAGGTGCCCGTCGCCGTCGTGGCCTTGGGTGCCGCCACCGAGAGCTCCCTGGAGTTGGCTGACCTTGATGAGTTCCTCACCGAACGGCTGGCCCGGTACAAGCACCCGAAGGCGCTGGAGATCGTCGACGCGCTGCCGCGCAACCCCGCGGGCAAAGTACTGAAAACGGAACTGCGGGCGCGGTTCGCACCGAACGAACCGATTGACGCAAACGAAAGTTCCAGTGTGCCAACGGTTTCTACTGCGGCACAGAGCAATTAACGGACAGGGACTGGTTTGCTAACGGTTACGGACTCAATCTCCCAGATGCGGTGCACGGCGGATACGGCATCGGGTACAGTCCTGTGGTCCGTCTTACTACCCGCGAGTAGGGAGACGCTGGTCACACATATTGGTTTGTTGGGGCAAGGAGGGGGCGTGCGACAGGGTCTGCCGTTGCGCCACTACGGAGCGCACTGGTGACGGCGTCGACCGGCGTGACCGGTTATCTCCGTGACCAGATCAGGCCCGGGCTCACGGCCGTCGGCGGCTTCGTCCGCATGGTCGTGCTCACCGGCAAGGCGTTGTTGAAGCCTCCCTTCCAATGGCGCGAGTTCATCCTCCAGAGCTGGTTCTTGATGCGGGTGGCGTTCCTGCCCACGATCGCGGTGTCCATCCCGCTGACCGTGCTCCTCATCTTCACGCTGAACATCCTGTTGACCGAGTTCGGCGCCGCCGACATCTCAGGGGCCGGCGCGGCGCTGGCCGCCGTGACCCAGCTCGGTCCGCTGGTGACCGTGCTCGTGGTGGCTGGCGCAGGCTCGACGGCGATCTGCGCCGACCTCGGCGCGCGCACCATCCGCGAGGAGATCGACGCGCTCGAGGTGCTCGGCATCGATCCGATCCAGCGTCTGGTGGTGCCGAGGGTCATCGCCTCGACGTTCGTCGCGCTGCTGCTCAATGGCGCCGTGATCACCATCGGCCTGGTCGGCGGCTTCATCTTCGGTGTCTATCTGCAGAACGTCTCGGCCGGCGCCTACGTCTCCACGCTCACGCTCGTCACCGGCCTGCCCGAGGTGCTGATCTCGGTCATCAAGGCCATGACCTTCGGCCTGATCGCAGGCCTGGTCGGCTGCTACCGGGGGCTGACAGTCGCCGGTGGCGCCAAGGGTGTGGGCACCGCGGTCAACGAGACCCTGGTGTTGTGCGTGATCGCGCTGTTCGCGGTGAACGTCGTGCTGACAACGATCGGCGTGCGATTCGGAACGGGGAGCTGACGTGTCGACGACCCAAGTCCTGCGTTCTCGATTCCCGCGGGCGTTCTCCCGCGGCGCGGAGGTCGCCACGGCTCCGGCCCGCTTCGTCGACAGCCTCGGCCACGTCGCGTGGTTCGTCGTCACCGCGGTGGGATCGATCGGCCACGCCATGCGGTACTACCGCAAGGAGATGCTGCGGCTCATCGCCGAAATCGGTATGGGCACCGGCGCCATGGCGGTCATCGGCGGCACGGTCGCGATCGTCGGCTTCGTCACCTTGTCCGGATCCTCACTCGTTGCGATCCAGGGCTTCGCGTCACTGGGCAACATCGGTGTGGAGGCGTTCACCGGCTTCTTCGCCGCGCTGATCAACGTGCGCATCGCCGCACCCGTCGTCGCGGGCCAGGCACTGGCCGCCACGGTCGGCGCGGGTGCGACGGCCGAGCTGGGCGCGATGCGCATCAGCGAGGAGATCGACGCCCTCGAGGTGATGGGCATCAAGTCGATCTCGTATCTGGTCTCGACCCGCATCGTGGCCGGCTTCATCGTCATCATCCCGCTGTACGCGATGGCGATCATCATGAGCTTCCTGTCCGCCCAGGTGACGACGACGTTCTTCTACGGGCAGTCGATCGGTACCTACGAGCACTACTTCCGAACGTTCCTGCGAGCCGACGACGTGATGTGGTCGTTCGTCCAGGCGATCCTCATCTCGGTCATCGTGATGCTCAATCACTGCTACTACGGCTACTTCGCCTCCGGCGGCCCGGTGGGCGTCGGCGAGGCCGTCGGCAGGTCGATGCGCGCCTCGCTGGTCGCCATCGTGTGTGTGGTCCTATTCGCCTCGTTGGCGCTCTACGGCGTCGACGCGAACTTCAACCTGACGGTGTAGCGCCATGACCGCACCTGTGAATAAGCCCCGTACCCCGCCGTACAAGATCGCCGGCATCGTGCTGGCACTGCTGACCATCGCCGCACTGGTGCTGGTGTTCATGCAGTTCCGCGGCGACTTCCTCAAGCGCGAACAGCTGACCATGATGGCCGCCCGCGCGGGCCTGTCGATGGACCCCGGGAACAAGGTCACCTACAACGGCGTCGAGATCGGCCGGGTGGCGAGCGTCGACGCCATCGATGTCGGCGGAGAGCCGCGGGCCAAGATCACGCTCGACGTCGACCCGAAGTACCTGAACCTGATCCCCAAGAACGTCGACGCCAGCATCGACGCGACCACCGTGTTCGGCAACAAGTACGTCAACTTCACCTCGCCGAAGAACCCTGCCAAGGACCGAATCTCGTCAGCCGACGTGATCGATGTGACGACGGTGACGACGGAGTTCAACACGCTGTTCGAGACCATCGTGGAGGTGACGCAGCAGGTCGACCCGATCAAGTTGAACCAGACGCTGACCGCCGCCGCCGAAGCCCTCGACGGCCTCGGTGACCGGTTCGGACAGTCGATCATCAACGGCAACGAGATCCTGGCCGACCTGAACCCGCAGATGCCGCAGATCCGCCGCGACAACCAACTGCTGGCCGATCTCGGCGACACCTACGCCAATGCGGCGCCTGACCTGTTCGACGGTCTGGAGAACGCCGTCACCACCGCGGCCACGCTCAACGACCAGCAGGAGAACATCGACCAGGCACTGATGGCCTCGATCGGCTTCGGCAACACCGGCGCCGACATCTTCGAACGCAGCGGACCGTATTTGATACGCGGCGCCAAGGACCTCATCCGCCCCTCGGAGATCCTCGACGAGTACAGCCCGGCGTTGTTCTGCACCATCCGCAACTTCCACGATGTCGAGCCCAAGGTGGCGGCGTCGCTCGGCGGCAACGGCTACTCGCTGCGGACGCTGTCGGAGCTGATGGGTGCGGCCAACCCGTACGTCTACCCGGACAACTTGCCGCGCGTGAACGCACGCGGCGGACCCGAGGGCAGGCCGGGTTGTTGGCAACCGATCACGCGTGACCTGTGGCCGGCGCCGTATCTCGTGATGGACAACGGGGCGTCGATCGCTCCGTACAACCACTTCGAACTGGGGCAGCCGATCCTTATCGAGTACGTCTGGGGACGTCAGGTCGGGGAGAACACGATCAACCCATGAAAATCACCGGTACCGCCATCAAACTCGGCGCCTTCTCGCTGGTGCTGCTGCTGTTCACCGCGATCATCATCGTGGTGTTCGGTCAGATGCGCTTCGACCGCACCACCACCTATACGGCGATCTTCACCGATGCCAGTGGGCTGCGTTCCGGACAGTTCGTCCGTGCGTCAGGCGTCGAGGTCGGCAAGGTCTCCAAGGTTCAGATCGTCAACGGCGGAACCCAGGCGAAGGTCGATTTCGATGTCGACCGTTCCCTGCCGCTCTTCGAAGGCACCACCGCATCGATCCGCTACCTGAACCTCATCGGCGACCGGTACATGGAACTCAAGCGTGGCGACAGCGACAAGCGGATGCCCGGCGGCGGGACCATCCCGATCGAGCGGACCGAGCCGGCGCTGGACCTCGACGCCCTGATCGGCGGCTTCCGGCCGGTGTTCCGTGCGCTGGATCCGGACAAGGTCAACAGCATCGCCCAGTCGATCGTCACGATCTTCCAAGGACAGGGCGGCACCATCAACGACATCCTCGACCAGACCGCGTCGCTCACCTCGGCCCTGGCCGATCGCGACCAGGCGATCGGAGAGGTGATCCGCAACCTCAACACGGTGCTCGACACGACCGTCAAGCATCAGCAGCAGTTCGACGAGACGGTGCAGGACTTCGAGACGCTGATCACGGGCCTGAAGAACCGGGCCGACCCGATCGCGACGTCGGTCGCGGGGATCAGTGACGCGGCGGGCACGCTGTCTGATCTGCTTGCCGACAACCGGCCGTTGCTGCAGAGCACCATCGGCCACCTCGAAACCATTCAGCAGCCGCTGATCGACCAGCAGGACGAGCTCAACGACCTGCTGACCAGGCTGCCGACAGCGTTCAAGATCATCGGCCGCGCTGGCGGTATCTACGGCGACTTCTTCAACTTCTACGCCTGCGATATCTCCTTGCGCCTCAACGGTTTGCAGCCGGGTGGTCCGGTGCGCACGGTCAAGTTGTTCGGTCAGCCGTCGGGTAGGTGCACGCCGCAATGAGAACGCTCGAAGGTTCGAACCGGGTCCGCAACGGGTTGATGGGCATTCTTGTCCTGCTGCTCGTCGTCGGCGTGGGCCAGAGCATCGCCAGCGTGCCGATGCTGTTCGCCAAGCCGACCTACTACGCCCAGTTCTCCGACACAGGTGGGCTCAATCCGGGCGACAAGGTCCGCATCGCCGGTGTCGACGTGGGTCTGGTCAGCAGCATGGAAATCGAGGGAGACAAGGTCAAGATCGGCTACTCGCTCAACGGCACCCAGATCGGGACCCAGAGCCGCGCGGCCATCCGAACCGACACCATCCTGGGTCGCCGCAACATCGAGATCGAGCCGCGCGGTTCGGAGCCGTTGCGCGCCAACGGCACCCTGCCGCTGGGGCAGACCACGACGCCCTACCAGATTTACGACGCGTTCTTCGACGTCACTAAGGCAGCCTCGGAGTGGGACACCGACACCGTCAAGCAATCGCTGAATGTGTTGTCCGAGACCATCGATCAGACGTACCCGCATCTGAGCGCGGCCCTCGACGGGGTGGCCCGGTTCTCCGACACCATCGGCAAGCGCGACGACGACATCAAGAAGCTGCTCGACAACGCCAACCGCATCGCCGGCATCCTCGGCAGCCGCAGCTCGCAGATCAACCAGCTCCTGGTCAACGCTCAGTCGCTGCTCGGCGCGATCAACGAACGCAACTATGCGGTCAGCGTGCTGCTGGAGAACGTGTCGGCCTTCTCCGAGCAGGTGAAGGGCTTCATCGACGACAACCCGAACCTCAACCGGGTGCTCGAGCAACTGCGCACCGTCAGCGACATCCTGCGCGAGCGCAAATACGACCTGATGGACACGCTCACCACGGTTGCCAGCTTCGTGGCGTCCCTCGGTGAGGCCGTCGCGTCCGGTCCGTACTTCAAGGTCATGCTCGTCAACCTGCTGCCGGGCCAGATCCTGCAGCCGTTCGTCGACGCGGCCTTCAAGAAGCGTGGCATCAACCCCGAGGAGTTCTGGCGCAACGCGGGTCTGCCGGCGTTCAGGTTCCCCGACCCGAATGCGCAGGGCTTCGAAAACGGCGCTCCGCCACCAGGACCCGCTGTGCTCGAGGGCACACCGGAGAACCCGGGCCCGGGCGTGCTGAAGGGCTCGCCGTGCTCCTACACGCCGCCGGCTGACGGCCTGCCGCGGCCCGGCAACCCGCTGCCGTGCGCCAACCTGTCGGTCGGCCCCTTCGGCGACAACCCGTACGGACCGAATTACGGACCGCCGAACGTGGCCACCTCCGACCCCAACGTGCACGGCCCGCAGCCGTCGCCGGGTGTGCCCGCCGCGGCCATCCCCGGCCAGTTGCCGCCCAATGTGCCGGGTGCGCACGGCCAGCTGCCGCCCGCGCCGCCGGGAGCCCGCACCGTGCCTGTCGGCCCGATGCCGCCCCAGCCGCCGGACTTCACGCAGGGCTTCGCTCCGATACCGCCCGCGTTGCCTGCGCCGGCGGTGCCGGGACCAGGCCCGCAGTTGCCGCCCGCCGGAACGCCGCCGTTACCAGGCAATCCGCCGTTCCTGCCACCAGGATCGCAGCAGGGGTAGGGGATAGCACATGTCGACAATCTTCAACATCCGAAACCTCAAGGCGCCGGGCATATCTCGCGCCACGTTGATCATCGGCGCGGTGATCGTGGTGCTTGTTCTGGTGGCCGCGTTCGTCGGGTACGGCCTCTACAAGAAGATGACCACCAACACCGTCGTCGCCTACTTCACCGACACGCTGGCGCTGTATTCCGGCGACAAGGTGACGATCATGGGCGTGCAGGTGGGCAAGATCGAGGAGATCGAACCAGCGGGCGACAAGATGAAGGTCACCTTCACCTACGAGAACAAGTACCAGGTGCCCGCCAACGCCACCGCGTCGATCCTGAACCCGAGCCTGGTCGCGTCGCGCAACATCCAGCTGTCCCCGCCCTACAGCGGCGGGCCGGTGCTGGAGGACGGCGCCGTCATTCCGATCGACAACACCCAAGTGCCGGTCGAGTACGACGAACTGCGTGACTCCATCGACCGGCTCCTGACCGATCTGGGCCCCACGCCCGAGCAGCCCAAGGGTCCGTTCGGCGACATCATCGAATCGGCCGCCGACGGATTCGCCGGCAAGGGTGAGCAGCTCAACAAGACGCTGAACAATCTGTCGGAGGCGTTGTTCGCCCTCAACGAGGGCCGCGACGACTTCTTCGGTGTCGTCAAGAGTCTGGCGCTGTTCGTCAACGCCCTGCACCGCAGCGATCAGCAGTTCGTCGCGCTCAACGACGACCTCGCGGAGTTCACCGGCGCGTTCACCAACACCGACCGCGAGGTCGCCAACGCGCTGCAGGACCTCAACCAGCTGCTGCAGACCACGCGCAGCTTCCTCGACGAGAACGCCGAGGTGCTGACGACCGACATCAACAACCTGGCCGAGGTGACCAACGCGATCCTGCAGCCCGAGCCGCGCAACGGCCTGGAGACGGCGCTGCACGTGTTCCCGAACCTCGGCTCGAACCTGATGAACATCGTGTCCCCGGTGACCGGTGGCGTCATGGGCATCCCGGTGATCAACAACTTCGCCAACCCGTTGCAGTTCGTCTGCAGCTCGATCCAGGCCGGCAGCAGGCTGGGTTACCAGGAGTCGGCGGAGATGTGCGCGCAGTACCTGGCGCCGATCCTCGATGCCATCAAGTTCAACTTCCCGCCGTTCGGCGTCAACCAGTTCACCTCGGCGTTGACGTTGCCGAAGCACATCGCATACTCGGAACCGCGCCTGCAGCCCCGGCCGGGTTACAAGGACACCACGGTGCCGGGTATCTGGTCGCGCGACACGTTGTTCTCGCACGGCAACCACGAACAGGGCTGGGTCGCCGCGCCGGGCATGCAGGGTGTGGACGTGCAGCCGTTCACCAAGAACATGATGACCCCGGAGTGCCTCGCAGAACTGCTGGGCGGACCCGACTGTGTGGTTCCCGGCGCGCCGCCTGCCTTCGGGACGACCCGCGACGGCAACCTGCCCGGACCGCCCAACGCGTTCGACCAGAACAACCCGCTGCCACCGCCGTGGTACCCGCAGCCGGGACCCCCGCCGCCGCCGTCGCCGGGCGTCATCCCGGGTGACCCGGGTGGCTCGCCGTTGTCGGCACCCGGACCGGGACCCGGCCCCGCACCCGCGGCACCGGCGGCACCCGCAGGACCGCCGCTACCAGCAGAAGCAGGTCGGTGATGAGCGCATGCGCGAAGAACAGAGGGCAAAGATGATCGCGCGCAAGTGGGGCCGGATCGCGCGACGCACGGTCGCGTTGTCGGCGATCGCGCTCGTGCTGAGCTCGTGCGGCTCGTGGAAGGGCATCGCGAACGTGCCGCTGCCCGGCGGACCGGGCACCGGTTCGGACCGGATGACGATCTACGTGCAGATTCCGGACACGTTGGCGCTCAACGTCAACAGCCGGGTCCGGGTGTCCGACGTGTATGTCGGCCGGGTGCGGTCCATCGAGCTGAAGAACTGGGTCGCGACACTGACGCTGGATCTGAACTCCGACGTGAAGCTGCCCGAGAACGCGCTGGCCCGTATCGGGCAGACCAGCCTCCTGGGTTCGCAGCACGTGGAACTCGAGACGCCGCCGGACCCGTCGTCGCAGCCGTTGCGCAACGGCGACACCATCCCGCTGCAGAACGCGTCGTCGTTTCCCACCACCGAGCGGGTGCTGGCCAGCATCGCCACCATCCTGCGCGGCGGCGGAGTGCAGAACCTCGAGGTCATCCAGACCGAGATCTTCAACGTGCTCAACGGCCGCGGCGACCAGATCCGCGAGTTCCTGAACCGGTTGGACACGTTCACCGACGAACTGAACCAGCAGCGCGAAGACATCACGCGGGCGATCGACTCCACTGATCGGCTGCTGGCGATCGTCGCTCAGCGCAACAACACCCTGGACCGGGTGCTGACCGAATTCCCGCCGCTGATCAAGCATTTCGCCGAAACACGCGATCTGTTCGCCGACGCGGTCGAGGCGCTGGGGCGCATCAGCGTCGCGGCCGACAATGCGCTGGCGCCCGCCAGTGACGACATCAACACCAACCTGCGCAACCTGCAGCGTCCGCTGAAGCAACTCGGCCGGGCGTCGCCGTACCTGATCGGTGCGCTCAAACTGATGCTCACCGCGCCGTTCTCGATCGAGAACGTGCCGAAGGTGGTCCGCGGCGACTTCCTCAACGTGTCGCTGATGGTGGACCTCACGTTGTCGGCCGTCGACAACGGCATCCTGACGGGCACCGGTGTCTCGGGCATGCTGCGCGCACTCGAGCAGGCCTGGGGACGTGATCCAGCGACGATGATCCCGGATGTGCGGTTCACACCGAACCCGCACAATGCGCCGGGCGGACCGCGTGTGGAAAGGGGTGAGTGAGCAGTGCTGACCAGGTTCATCAAGTTTCAGTTGGTGCTGTTCACCATCCTGACGATCATCGCCCTGGTGGTGCTGGGCTGGTACTACCTGCGGGTGCCCAGCCTGATGGGCATCGGCCAGTACGAGCTGAAAGCCGAGCTGCCACGATCCGGTGGGCTCTACGCCACCGCCAACGTGACGTACCGCGGCACTCAGATCGGCAAGGTCACGTCGGTCGAGCCCACCGAGAACGGCGCGATGGCGGTGATGAGCATCGACAACCGGTACAAGATCCCGGCCGACGCGTCGGCCAACGTCCATTCGGTGTCGGCCATCGGTGAGCAGTATCTGGACCTGGTCTCGACCGGCAACCCGGGCCAGTACCTGTCCGAGGGCCACACGATCACCGACAGCACCGTGCCCAGTGAGGTCGGCCCCGCGCTGGACGCGGCCAACAAGGGCCTCGCTGTGCTGCCTAAAGAGAAGATCGACAGGCTGCTGACCGAGACCTCGCTGGCCGTCGGCGGTTTGGGTCCGTCGCTGCAGCGGCTGGTCGACTCGACGACCAACATCGCGCAGGGGCTCCAGGAGAACCTGCCGCAGGTCAACGACATCATCAACAACGCGGCGCCGATCCTCGACAGTCAGGTGCAGTCGGGCGACAACATCGCCGAGTGGTCACGCAATCTCAATGTGATCGCCGCACAGTCGGCCGAGCAGGACGCGGCGCTTCGTAGCGGCCTCGAGCAGGCCGCGCCGACGGCCGATCAGGTCAACGCGGTGTTCACGGGAGTGCGCGACTCGTTGCCGCAGACGCTGGCGAACCTCGCGATCGTCACCGACATGCTCAATCGCTACCACAAGGGCCTCGAGCAGACCCTGGTGATCTTGCCCCAGGGTGCAGCGGTGGCGCAGGCGGGCACGCTGTTCGAAGACCTCGGCCAGCTGCCGCTGGCGTTGTCGATCAACCAGCCGCCGCCCTGCCTGACCGGCTTCCTGCCCGCGTCCGAGTGGCGTTCACCCGCCGATGTGAGCATGGCGCCGCTGCCGCGCGGCACCTACTGCAAGATCCCGAAGGACTACCAGGCCAACGTCGTCCGCGGTGCGCGTAACTATCCGTGCGTCGACGTTCCCGGTAAGCGGGCAGCCACCCCGATGGAGTGCCGCAGCCCCGAGCCCTACGTGCCGCTGGGAACGAACCCGTGGTATGGCGACCCGAATCAGGTCCTGTCGTGCCCCGCTCCCGGTGCGCGGTGCGACCAGGGCGTCAACCCCGGCCGCGGTGTCATCCAGGCGCCGTCGGTCAACAACGGGATGAATCCGCTGCCGGCGGACCAGTTGCCGCCGCCGCAAGCAACGGCCCCGGTCAGCGACCCGTTGAGCCCGCCCGGCCAGGGTTCGGTGACCTGCAGTGGACAGCAGCCCAACCCGTGCATCTACACTCCGGCACCAGGGCCACCAGGTGCCACGGCGGTGTACAGCCCGAGCAGTGGTCAGGTCGTCGGACCTGACGGCGTCAGGTACAACGTCAGCAATTCGAATACAGGAGACGACGGATGGAAGGAGATGCTGGCACCCGCCAGCTGAACCCCACCGATGCTGATGCTTCGCCCGACGAGTCGTTAGCAGTACCCCCGCAAGACCAGACCCCATCGATCGACGAATCCGAACAAGCCGCAGAGCCTGACCTCCGCCGCGTGTCGCGGTTGGGCATCGGATGGATGGCGGGCATCTGCGCCGTGTTGGTCCTGCTGGCCATCGGTGGCGCTGTGGGCGGCTACCTCGCGCTCAAGGCGCACCAGGACAGCCAGGCCGTGGCCGCCGCCGACAACGCGGCGCTCGAGGCGGCCAAGGCATGCGTAGCCGCGACGCACGCACCGGACACGGCGGCCATGACCGCTGCGCAGTCGAAGATCATCGAGTGCTTCACCGGCGACATGACAGCGCAGGCGACGCTCTACAGCGGTGTGTTCGTCGACGCCTACCAGGCCGCCGACGTCAAGGTGGCGGTCTCGGACATGCGTGGCGCGGTGGAGAAGCACAACGACGACGGGACCGTCGACGTTCTGGTCGCGGTGCGGGTGAAGATCACGAACGCGGAGACGGCCGACCAGGAGCAGGGTTACCGGTTGCGGTTGAAAATGACGCCGTTCGAGGGCGCCTACAAAGTCGCCGACATCGACCAGGTCACCTCGTGACCGCTGTCGTCGACACCACCGTGGACGCGCCGACCGAGGACGCGACGCCGTTGCCCGCGCTGGCCTCGTGGCCGGCCAGGGCGGGCGCCTTCGCCGTCGACGTCCTGCTGGGTGTCGCAGTGATCGCGACGCTGGCGCTGGTGGCGTGGACCGCACCGCTGCGCGGGTGGCTGTGGTGGCTCTACGTCGGCGCTGCGGCCCTGGCCTTCGTGGCGATGGCGGTGAACCGGTGGCTGCTACCAAGCACGCGGGGATTCAGCCTCGGCCGAGCGCTGCTGGGTATCGCGGTGACGACGCGCGACGGCGCAGCCGCGGGCGTGTGGCGGCTACTGGTCCGCGACGTCGCGCACCTACTGGACACCGCCGCCCTGTTCGTCGGGTGGCTGTGGCCGCTGTGGGATCGACGCCGTCGAACGTTCGCGGATCTGTTGCTGCGCACCGAGGTACGTGCGGTCGAGCGGCCGAAGCGCGATGTGCGCCGGCTGACTGCCTGGGTTCTGATCGGCGCCGCGCTCGCCTGCGCAGCGGCGGTCGGACTGAGCTACCTGGTGCAGTACCGGCACGAACAGGCCGTTGATGAGGCGCGACGACAGATCATCGAGCAGGGCCCGCGCATCGTCGAGGAGATGCTCAGCTACAACAAAGACACGCTGCAGCAGGACTTCTCGCGCGCCCAGTCGCTGACCACCGACAGCTACCGGCCACAGCTGATCGCACAGCAGCAGGCGGTGCAGCAGTCCGGGGGGACCTCGAACGATTTCTGGGCGGTGAGCAGCGCGCTGCTGCCCAACCCTTCGGTGACGCCCGACTCCGCGGCGATGCTGCTCGCGATGCAGGGCCAGCGCGGCGCCGCCCAGGATCTGAAGTTCATCACCGCGACCGTGCGCGTCGACTTCGAGAAGGTCGACGACCAGTGGCGCGTCGGCAACCTCACGGTGCTCAAGAAGCCCCAGATGAACCAGGCGGGGCAATGAGTCCGCGGCGCAAGGTCGACAGCGGCGAGAAGGACTTCTTCTCGCTCGAACCCCCACCGCCGCGTCGGTGGGGCCTGCCGGTTGTGGCGATCGTCGTCTCACTGTTGATCGTCGCCGCGATCACCGCGAGCACGTTGATGTTGATCCGCCACGAAACGGACCGGCGTGCCGCGGTGAAAGAGGCGGCGGCGCTCGGGTACGTGCGGGAGTTCATGACCGCATACACGACACTGGATCCGTTCAACGCCAACGCATATGCCGATCGCATCAAAGGCCAGGGCACCGGGGAGTTCGCCACGATGTTCCAGGAGAAGGAGCCCGAAATCCTGATCCAGGTCGCGCGCGCCGAGCCCACCACGGGCCAGGTGGTCGAGGCCGGCCTGCAACGCTGGAACGACAACGGCAGCGCTGATGTTCTGGTGGCGACGAAGATCTCGTCGAAATCGCCGGACGGGAAAACCACGATCGAGAGTGGGAACCGTTGGGTGGTAACGGCTATCAAGGAAGGAGAGCAGTGGAAGATCAGCCAGCTGATTCAGGTGATCTGACCACCGGCACCGCCGAGACGGCCGACGAGGTGAGCGAAGCCGAGGGCACCCGCCGCAAGAGGCGGTTCTCACTGCGTCGCCGCTCGAAAACCGCTGCGCCGGTGATAGAACCGGCCGAAGAGGCCGAGCCGGACACCGCATCTGCGCCGCGTGTCCCGATGGGGAAGTCGGCCCGCACGGCCAAAGTGCAGGAAGCTGCTGTGGAACCGCCCGAAGCGAACGGAGAAACCGCCTCGGACACAGCCGAGAACCAGCCCGGCGTCGACGACGACCAGCAGATCGCCGAGACCGCAGACGCCCCGGAGGAAGCGAAGGACGAGCCGGCGATCGAGCCGATCCTGGTGCCCTACCGCCCTGCAGGTAAGCGGCTGACCGTCGCGGCTACCGCTGCCGGCGTGCTCTTCGTTGCCGCAGCGGGTTTCGCCGGCGCGACGTTGCAGCCGTACTTGGCTGACCGCGCCGAGGTCGACACCAAGCTCGACGTCGCGCGCACCGCGGCCAGTGCCATTTCGACGCTGTGGACCTACACGCCCGACAACATGGAGTCTCTGCCCAACCGGTCGGAGGGCTTTCTGGGCGGCGACTTCGCGCACGAGTACCGCAAGTACATCGACGCGATCGTCGCACCGAACAAGCAGGCGCAGGTCACCAACACGACCCAGGTGATGGGTGCCGCTGTGGAAACGCTCACCCCGACCGAGGCCACCGCGCTCGTCTACACGAACTCGGTGGCCACCAGCCCCGTGACCAAGAACATCCCTTCGCTGCGTTACCTGTCGTACCGATTGACGATGCAACGCCACGACGCGAAGTGGTTGATCACGCGGATGTCGACGGTGACGTCGTTCGACTTGACGCCGCAGCTGTAGGTAGGCGAGATGGCCGTCGATTCGCCGGTCTCCGAACGGTCGACGGTCACCGCGCTGTTGCTGCTGACATTCGCCACAGGACTCGTCGACGCGGTCAGTGTGCTCGAACTCGGGCATGTATTCGTCGCGAACATGACGGGAAACATTGTCTTCCTTGGCTTCTGGCTGGCTCCGCATTCGACGGTCGACGTGACCGCGGCGCTCGTCGCATTCGTGTGCTTCGTGATCGGCGCGGTGTTCGGAGGGCGCCTGGCGCGTCATCTCGACTCCGACGTTCGCCGGTGGCTCGGAATCACACTGGGCGCCGAAGTCGTGCTGCTGCTGGCCTTGTCGATCTTGGCAGCGACCGGCGTGTTCGACTACGTGAACAACACGAAGCTGTTCTTGATCGCGGGTCTTGCCGTCACGTTCGGCGTGCAGAATGCCACGGCACGGCAGTTCGGCATCCAGGAGCTGTCGACCACGGTCCTGACGACCACGATCTCGAGCATCGGGTTCGACAGCAGGCTGGCGGGGGGGACCGGTGAACGCGGACGATTGCGCTACAGCGTCGTGCTGTTGCTGTGCGGCGGTGCGGGCGTCGGTGCCGCGATGACGCGGTTCTTCGTCGCGCCGGTGATCGCGCTGGCGGCGGTCGTCGTGGGTGTCGCTGGAGCGATCTTCTGGTTCGGGAACCGCCCCGCCGAAGCGGCGTAGCGATCAGTACTGCAGGTCCGTCTCCGGCTCGATCGTCGCCCACACCGTCTTGCCGGTCGTAGACGGCGCGCTGCCCCACGCGCGGCTCAAACCGGCGACGATTTCGAGACCGGACACGCGCCGTGCGAGCGCTGCCTCCCGAAGTAGCGCCGGGCGCGTGCATTCATCGTCGACCGCGATGGTCACCAGGCATCCGCTGCTCTCCACCCGCAGCGACGGTGTGCTGTCGGTGTGTGTGAGCGCATTGCGCACGAGTTCGACCGCAACCAGTTTGGCCGCGGTGATCAACTCGGGGTGTGACCACTCCCGAAGGCACTCGGTCACGAAGTCCTTGGCCTCGTCCAAGCTCGCCGGGTGCCGCAGCAGTTCGACATTGGCGCGACGGCGGACGCGGGTTCTCGCCTGAGTGCCGACCGCGTCGGCCGCGGTGTCGACGTCGGGATGAATGGGGGTACGGTGCCCGATCCCAGCCTGCCACAACCTTTCCCGACGAACTATGTTCGAACAGACCAGCAGGATGGGGACGTCTGGCCATTGGCTGACCTGCCACCACGCACTGGTGAAAACCGTGCATGCGGAAAGCTCCGGGATGCGTAGGGCGCTGACGTCCACGATCACCGCGGCGGGTTCGTCCAGGGCAGACTTGACAATGGAATCGCGCAACGGACGATACGTGTCGGAGTCGAGCAGGCCCTCGACGCTCAACACAGCGACGGCGCCATGGGCTCGCACAGCGATGCGCATCCGGCCGTGGTGGCCGACTGTCATGGGAGAACCACCGGCTCGCATACCTTTCGAGGGCAGGCCGCAGTCACGTGCGGGCACAACGGTCACGAATAGCGGGCCGCAGCGAATCTGCTGGAATGCCTCCTCTCGACATCCGCCGCCTCAGATCGCCACACGAACTCGGCCGCTATTACGACCTATGTCGGCGTCCGTCGACCGCACGTTACGGGTTTGAGCGGGTTCGGCCGGGAACGTAATATTTGCCTCCGCCACCCCGCTACGCTCGCGTTATGCCGTCGAACACCTCGCGTCGCGAGGCTGGGATGTGTTCGCCGGGGTCCGCGGCGAGCAGGAAGCGGAGGCGGTTGTCGCGTTGGATCCGCGGTCGGCGGGGCGATGGAGACGGTGAGTCCGGACGAGTGCTGCGGCGGGTAACCGGTCAGCCCTAGGATGCCGACCTACGTCAAGCGGAACCCCGACGCGCCCAAGGGCTTCTTCGCCTGCGAAGCCGCAGGGCTGCAATGGCTTTCGTCGGCGCATGGCGGAGTGCCGTGCGCGACGGTGATCGATCACGACGACGACAGCCTGACGCTGCAGCGCCTGACCACCGGGACACCGAGCAGGGAGGCGGCATACGAGTTCGGCCGGCGCCTGGCGAGCACCCACGACGCGGGGGCCGAGGCGTTCGGCGCGCCACCGGCGGGGTGGGCGGGGCCAGGATTCTTCGGGCCGCTGCACAACCCGCTGCCGATGCCGTTGACCGGTCATGAGACCTGGGGCGAGTTCTACGCCCGCGAGCGGTTGGAGCCGATGACGGCGCTGGCGGCCGGGCGATTGGGCAGCGCGGGCCGTGCTGTGGTCGAGGCGGTCATAGCCCGGTGCAAGGCCGGCGACTTCGACGACGGAGATTCGCCGGCCCGGCTGCACGGCGACTTGTGGAGCGGCAACGTGATGTGGACACCGGACGGCGTCGTGGTGATCGACCCGGCCGCGCACGGCGGGCACCGCGAAACGGACCTCGCGATGCTGGCGCTGTTCGGCTGCCCGTTCCTGGACGCGGTGACCGACGGATACCAGTCGCGTCGGCGGCTTCGGACAGGGTGGCGACAACGTGTCGGGCTGCACCAGCTCTATCCACTATTGGCGCATGTCGTGCTGTTCGGTGGCGGGTACGCTGAGCAGGCTACGGCCGCCGCTCGCGGCGCTCTCAGCTAACTACGGGTTGCACAGCTAAGTATCAGAAGGTCGCGGACCCCTCTGACAGGAGTGCCTCAGAGAGCACGTCACGGGCTTGCCGACCGCGCCGAAACTCGTAGCAGAGGGAAGTTCCAGCAAAAAAATTACATCCGCCTAGGTATGTTGCTGACGACCGGCTTCCGACGCTGCGCGTAGCCGATTCGACGAAAATGGAAATTTGCCAGTGATTCCTCGCCAACCAGGCTTCGAAAAATGTTACGGTCCCGTCAATCGAGTCAGCGGGGGCGACTGAAGGGACCAGGCAAAATGTCCGGCAAGCATCGTAACCGTAAGCAGCGCGTCGCGAAGTTCACGGCACTGGGCGCAGCAACCGCGACCGCAACCGCGTTGACCGTCGGCATCCCGCCCGAACCGAACCGTGAGTTGGACACCGAACTGACTCACCGGGTGATGAATGCGAATGTCGACCTGGCGGCTGCGGTGAACAACTGGCCGGACCCTGAGGACATCCCCGACCTGACCGCCGGCCTGGGCACGCTCGGTTACGACTTCTCGCAATTCGTCGCCGAGCTCCTCATCCGCGGTGTCGTCGAGAACCTCAACCTGAGCGCGCTCGCCCAGGCGACGGGTCTGGATCTCGAGAGCCTCATCGAAGGTCTGGTGGGCAGTCCGGACGCCCTGCTCGCCGACCTCTTGAACGGCGTTCTCGGCGAGCTCCCGATCGACCTCTCGCCGTTGCTCGGCGAGTTCGACCCCCTCTCAGGGGGTGTCCTCCTGTCCGTTCTGCAGTTGCTCGGCATCACCAATGCCGAAGGCGAGACCAGCCTGCTCAAACTGCTGGGACTCGTCGGTCTCGACCTCAGCGATCCGCTGAACCTGGCGAACCTCAATGTCGACGGGCTGAACGTCATCACTGCGGGTCCCGCGTTCACTCTGCTCAAGCTGCTGGGAGTCGACTTGGGCTGGGTGCCCTCGCTGCCCAACGCGGTCGCCAACGAGATCAACGAGACCGAATACCTCCGCGTGGACGTCGGCGCGCTGCTCAACAATCTGCTCGAAGACCTGGTCGGCGACGTCGGGCCCGTCGATCCGCTGGTGGGGCTGCTGCAAGGGGTGTTGCAGAATCTCGACGAGGGTCTGCCCGACGTCGTCAATCTGCGGGTGCCCGTCACTGTCGGCGTTGGACTGGGGGCGTTCGCCGCCGCAATGTCGTACAAGAAGGTGCTCGCCGATCTGGAGAACCAGCCCGGCGGCGGGACCTACACCGGCGACCCGCTGCTCGGCAGCATCACGATCCTGCCGATGTTGTTGCTGTTCAACCCCGCTCGGCCGAACGGCGGCGCATTCGCGCGCTTCTATCCGCTGTTCAGGCTGCTCGGCATCGACACGGTCAATCCCGAGACGTTCGTCGAGAGTCGCGGCGGGCTGGGTCAATTGCCGCTCGGTCTGTCGCTTGGCGGCGCAAATCTGATTCCGATCCTCGCCGACATCGGTGTTCAGTACCATCCGTCGTCGGACCTCGCGGCGTGGCCCAACCCCGTCACACTCGCGAGCAACCTGATGGCCGCGCTCCTTCCGACCTACATCCTGCGCGGGGTCACGCTCGACACGGTCCCCGACCAACTGCAGCAGCAAGTGTTGGATGCGCTCGAGAACCTCGTCGGTGGCAAGCTCGGACTGAACCTGTATCTCACCCTGCCGACCGCGACGCAGCCGCTTCTCGAACCTCTGTATCTGCTGTCGGATCTGACGAGCATCGCGACTCTCGGGATGGGTTCGGTCAACCCGTTCGGGATGCTCGCCAATGCCCTCGCACCGGCGGTCGAAGCGCTCACGAACCTCGGCTACACCGACGTCGTGCGTAACCCCGACGGTACCTACACCAGAACGCTTGACGAGGCCGCAGACCCGACGCCGTTCTTCTCGTTCCCGTCGGGCATCAACCCCGTCCAGGTCATCCCCGACGTCATCAATCTGTTGGTCAAGGGATTCCAAAAGGAGTTCTTCAGCGGCAACCCGACAGCAGTGGGACCGAACGTCATCACCAACCTGCTCGGCGTGCTCACCGGCGGAGGTCTGCTCGGCCCGCTGGGGAACCTCGGCGGTCTGCTGCAGGGCATCATCGACAACCTGAACCTGCCGGCACTCACCCAGCCGCAGCAACAGAACGCGCTGATGGCGGCGACCGATGTGCCCGACGCAAACGCGCGTTCGTTCATGCTGTCGACCGACGACGACAAGAGCGCCGAAACGCCGGACGCGACAGCCGATCTCGGGGCTGGCGGCGAGCTGAACGAAGAGCAGCCGACCGGGGAAGAATTGCCGGAAGGACTGCCCGAAGAAGAGCCGGCGCCCGAAGAGACGGTCAACGAAGAGCCTGCCGAGGAAGTAGTTCTCGACGACGAAGAGGACGACGAGGAGCAGGGCGACGAGGAAGAGGTCGTCAACGAGGACCAGGGCGGCGACGAAGAGCAAGGCGACGAAGAAGAGCAAGGCGACGACGAAGAGCAGGACGAGAACAAGCTCGACGAGAAGAAGGACGATCCGACCGGGCCCCGGCACGCCAAGCCGGGCGATGACGCGCCGCCTCCGCAGTCGACCAATTCGCCGCGGCACGCCAAGCCGGACAACGAGGCGCCGAACACCAAGGGCGCCAACGGCAATGACAACGACAACGCCGGTGGCGACTCGAACAACAACGATGGCTCGTCGGCCAAGGCTGCCTAGTTGAACGCGAGCCAGCTCGGCAGGGCACGCTCCCGCGAGTCGCACAGGACCTGACGGGTATCACAAGACCCGCGCGGCACACCGGCGCCGGCCCACATCCCGCCGGTGTCGCGGCGCAGGACTATCGACGACGATCCGCCGCCGTCGAGAAGCACCGCGGCGTCGCTGCCGAGTCCCCGGAAAAGATCCTGCATCTGATCCGGGGTGTAACTGCCGCCCTGGAACACGTACATCTCGTCCTTGCTCTTGGCGTAGGCGATCGCCGTGCGGGCGGCACTCGGACCGCCGTCATTGAGTTGCCCGGTATCACCCGGGGCTAACAACCCGATGCCGGCCACCGCGACGAATCGGCTGCCCTCGCCGACGAGACGCTCGATCACCGGAGAGGCTGCGTCGTAGTCATCCGGGTTCTTCGGCGCCACCACGAACGGTGCTCCGCCTACCGGCAGGATCATCGTCGAGAGCGCCTTCCAGTGTTCGTTGCCCCCCGACAGCCCCTGCTTGCCCGCATAAGCGAGTTTTCCCGTGACGGCGGTGTTCGTCCGGCCGGCGCCGCGGGTGTTGTCGACGTAAGCGCCCAGCGGCGAACTGCATCCGGTGGACTTCCACGAGCCGCCGCGTTGGCCACGGACATCGAAGAAGTTGGCGTTGATGGCGATGGTCGGCTGGCCGAGCGCCTGCCAGGCCTGCAGCGGAGTGAAGATCTCCGACGCCTGCCACAGCCCCTCGCCGGTGCGTGCCCGCGGGTCTCGCTCGCAGCGGGCCTGAAAACCGTTGTGGGAGTCGACGAGCAACCGAGGCGCAAGCCGCGTCGACGCGGCCTTGATGATCATCAGGTGCCCGCCGCTGTTCAGCTCGTACCAGTTGCCGGCCGCATTGAGCAGTGGTGCGGGGTGGCCACTGCCGAAGTTGTAAACCAGATAAGACCCGCGGGTGGTGGCGATGGCGGTGGCGAGGAGTTCGCGGGCGCTGGCGCCGTGAGCGGTCGGGACCCCGGCGGTGGTCGACAGGACGCCGCACAGCAGCAGCGCCGCGGCGGAAGCCGCGAACCGCCGGAAGTTTGCGGCTGACTTCGACACGGGTGCCCCTCTGAAAATTGCTGGGATAAGACAACATTAGCCACAGCAGCAACACTGTCAACTTTGGTAACGATCTGGCGACGGTTCGATATCGGCCTCGCTGCGTGTGAATTTGAGGCTCGAAGCGGGTAACCCGCGGGCGTTAGGCCAACTCAAAGGGAGCAGAAATGATCGGAACCATTCTTACCGCGCTGGTCGTCGGCCTGATCGTCGGCGCACTCGCGCGCCTCATCATGCCGGGCAAGCAGAACATCGGCGTGATCATGACGATCATCCTCGGCGCGCTCGGATCCTTGATCGGATCTTGGCTGACGTACCAACTCGGGTACTCGAACTCCAACGGCGGGTTCGAGATCATTCCGTTCCTCGTCGGCGTCATCGTCGCGATCCTGCTGATCGCGATCTACGTCGGCATCACCGGCCGCCGCGGTGCGACGCGCGGCGCGGCCGGACCAGGCCGCTAACGGCCTGGCGGCGCCAGTCGATAGACGGCGTCCGCGTAGTCGTCGGTGATGTATACGGCGCCGTCCGGTCCCGCAACTGCGGCGACCGGGCGGCCCCACCGCGTCCCGTCGTCGGCCTGGAACCCGCCGACGAGGGTCTGCTGAACGCCCAAACCACCCTTAGTCCAACCGAAGAACGACACCTCCGGTGCCTGCGGGGGTTCTCGGTTCCATGACCCGTGAACCCCGACGAGCGCCCCGGTGGCATATGGCGCGGGGAGCACGCCGTCGGTGAAGCTCATCCCGAGCGGGGCGGAGTGTGCGGCCATGCTCTGCTCGATCGGCGGCAGCGACGCGCAATCGAGGAGGTTGCCGTCGGGGTTGGTCTGCACGTCGCGGATCATTGGCAGATCCGCAGGTCCGCCGTCGGGATTGCAATACGGCCAACCCAATTCGCGTCCGGGCGTCAATCGGGCGATCGACTCCGGCGGGTGCTCGTCGACATACTCGGGATCGACCTCACCCGTCGTCGGATCGGCCACATTGTCGCGGTTGTTGACCGCCGTCCACACCGAGCCGTCCGGAGCGATCGCCAGGCCCGTGCCGTTGCGCACTCCCGTCGCGAACGGTGCAGCCGGCCCGCCGCCAGGCGGCACCCGCATGATCGTCGCGCGAGGCGGAGTGGCGTCGCGGTCCTCGGCCGAGACGTTGCCCGTCGATCCGATGGAGAAGTACACGGCGCCGTCCGGACCGACTGCCACGCTCTTCAAAGCGTGTGAGTAGGCGCCGCGCAAGTCCGGGCTCTTCGCGTCGGGCAAGCCGGGCGCGACAGTGCTCCGGTTCTCGGCCCTACCTTCGGCGTAGTCGTACGCGTCGACCTGGTCGCTTTCGGCCACATAGAGGGTGTTGCCGACGAATGTCAGGCCGTGGGGTTGGTCGAGACCGTCGAGCAGGGTCGTCTGACGTGGACCGCCGTCGCCCGGTTGCAGGCGCACGATCTCGCCGGTGCTCGGCAGGGAGATCAGCAGCGCACCGTCAGGCGTCCACGCCGCCAATCGGGTCTTGGGAACGCGCGCCCACACCGACAGCGTCCAGCCCGACGGCACCAGCGCCTCACGCGGCCGGTCGAACGGCGCCTGCGCCAATTGAGGATTCACGCGTACAGGGACTGGAGCGAGCCCGGCGGTCGGTTCGGTCGTCGGCGCCGCTGAGGCCGGCTGGGTGCTGGAACGTGTTTCCGAAGAAGGCGTCGATTCGGTCGAGGTCGAGCAGGCCGCGAGCAGTGCGACGCCTCCGATAGCCAGCGCGATTCGGCTATGCCGCAGCGATATCCGCATGCATCTCCCAGATCAGGATCTCGGCAGGCTCGGTAGCGGTGACCCGCTGGCCACCCGAGGCGGTGAACCGCACCGCGTCGCCCTCATGGAGAACGCCGGCACCTTCGAGCGTGACCTGGCCACGAGGGACGAACAGGTGAAGGTATGGCGCGGAGGGCAATTCGATGCTGTCACCGGACTCCATCCTGGCACCGTGCAGAGCGGCGTAACGGTTGCGGATGGCGATCGCGGACTGCCCTTCGTGTTCGGGCATGCCGGAGGCAATGGTCACCAGACCACCGCGGAGCAACTCGTCGTCGATTTCCAACTGTTGATATCCGGGGTCGATGCCGGCTTCGTCGGGCACCACCCACATCTGCACGAAATGGACCGGCTCGCTGTGGGACTGCTCGCCGGTCAGCGTCCAGGAGTCGTTCTTCTCGGAGTGCAGAATGCCCCGACCTGCCGACATCCGTTGCGCCAGACCGGGATAGATCACTCCGGAGTGACCGGTTGAGTCCTGGTGCACCAGCGACCCGCGAAGCACCCAGGTGACGATCTCCATGTCGCGGTGCGGATGGGTCTCGAAACCTGCGCCGGGTCGGACGACGTCGTCGTTGTTCACCAACAGCAGGCCGTGGTGGGTGTTGCCGGGATCGTAGTGGCTGCCGAACGAGAACGAGTGCTTGGAGTCGAGCCAGGAGATGTTCGTCTTCGCGCGGTCGGCGGCACGTCGGATGTCGACGGTCTCGGTGGTCATGCCGGTCCTCTCGTTCGTCGCCAGCCTAGGTGGGTGGCACTGGACACGACAACATAGATGATGTGTCATGTATTCCGTGTGGCTGACCAACGAACAGCAGCGGGTGTGGCGGCGGTATTTGGCGATGGTGTCGCAATTGCAGGGCGCGATGCACCGCCAACTCCAACAGGACTGTGAACTGTCGCTGGCCGACTACGACGTGCTCGTCGCACTGTCGGAGCGCGGTCCGATGCGGATCGGCGAACTGGGGGAGGCCCTGGCGTGGGAGCAGAGCCGGTTGTCGCACCAGCTGAGGCGAATGCGCGGCCGCGGTCTCATCGACCGACACGGCCGCGACGATGACCGCCGCAGTGCCATCGTCGAGATCACCGATGGCGGCCGCCAAGCCATCGCCACGGCCGCGCCCGGTCACGTCGAGCTGGTCCGCAGCACGGTGTTCGACGGGCTGTCACCGACGCAGTTGGCGGCGTTCGGATCGGTGGTCGACACCGTTCTGGAGCGGCTGGCTACCAGTCCGAGTCGTCGAACGTGATGACCCCGCGAATGTTCCTGCCCTCGAGCATGTCCACGTAGCCGTCGTTGATGTCCTCGAGCCGATAGGTCCTGGTCACCATGTCGTCGATGTTGAGCAGACCCGACTTGTAAAGGCCGACGAGCTTCGGCGTTTCGACATGTGAGCTGCCACCGCCAAAGATGTTGCCCTTCAGTGTCTTCTGCAACATGGTGAACAGAAACAGGTTGAGCTTGACGTCGGTGTCCATCATCGAGCCCATGCCTGTCACCACGCAGGTACCGGTCTTGGTGGTCAGGGTCATCGCCTCTTCGATGTACTCGCCCTTCATGTGCCCGACGGCGATGATCGTCTTGTCGGCCATGACGCCGTGGGTGAGGTCGATGACGGGGGCGATGGCCTCGGCCATCGACGGGTAGACGTGGGTGGCGCCGAACTTGATGGCCTGGTCGCGCTTCCACTCGTTCGGGTCGATCGCGACGACGTTCTTCGCGCCGGAGATCACCGCGCCCTGCAGCGCGCTCATGCCGATCCCGCCGACGCCGACGATCACGACCGTCTCGCCGGGCTGCACCTCGGCGACGTTGGTGGCGGAGCCGAAACCAGTCGGCACGGCGCAACCCATGATCGCCGCGGTCTCGAACGGAATGTCGTCGTCGATCTTGACGACGGAGTCCTTGTGCACGGTCATGTACGGGGCGAAGGTGCCCAGGAGGTTCATCGGCGACACCTCGGTGGTGCCGGCGTGCACACGCGAGGTGCCGTCGGCGATCGCCTTGCCGCCGAGCAGCACCGCGCCGCGGTCGCACAGCGAGCGGTAGCCCTTCAGGCACGACGGGCACTGGCCGCAGGAGGGGATGAAGGCGAGGATGACGTGGTCGCCCTCGTTGAGGCCGGTGACGTTGCGGCCGACCTTGGTGACGACGCCTGCGCCCTCGTGACCGCCGAGGGCGGGCAGCCCGATCGGGGTGGCGCCGGTGGTCAGGTGGTAGTCGGAGTGGCACATGCCCGCGGCGTGCACGCGGATTTGCACCTCATCGTCGACGGGGTCGCCGATGTCGATCTCGTCGATGCGAAACGGCGAGTTGAGCTCCCACAGCAGAGCGCCCTTGGTCTTCATGAGGGGCGATCATAGAACACGTTCTAGAACGACAGCCAACCTAGCCCTTGAGCTGGCCATTTAAGCCTCACACCTCATCGTCGAGTGGCCAGATATCCGGCACATTGCGCGCGATAACCGGTGACAATTGGCCACTCGACCCTGTGGATAACCTCCCGTCGAGCGGCGGATCTGTCGTCCTGCGCCGACATCGTGCATGCATGCCAGTACAGCCACTGCCGTTCCTCGGCACCGAAGCGATCGCCGGCGGAGCGCTGACCCCGCACACCCTCATCGCGAGGAACCAACGGGTTTATCGCAACGTCTACTTCCCGGCCGGCGCCGAACTGACCGCCCAGACACGGGCAGTCGCTGCGTGGCTCTGGTCGAATCGCCAAGCGACGGTTGCGGGCGTGTCCGCGGCAGCATTGCATGGATCGAATTGAATCGATGCCCGGTTGCCAGCCGAGCTGTACCGCCGTAACGGAAAAAGGGTCGACGGCATCGTGATCCATCGAGATGAACTCCGCGACGACGAAGTGACGCGGCGACGAGGCATCGGGGTCACGACGCCCGCACGCACGGTCTTCGACCTCGGCCGCCGACGCGGACGGGTGCGCGCCGTCATCCGCGTTGACGCACTCGCGAACGCGACGAGTTTGACTTCCAGTGATGTATGGCCGCTCGTCGATCGGCATCGAGGAGTACGGGGACTCGTCCAACTGCGCGAGGTGCTGGGCCTGATGGATGGTGGATCTGAGTCACCCCAGGAGACGCGTACGCGGCTGGTGCTCGTCGATGCAGGCCTGCCGCGCCCGAAAACGCAGATCTGTGTCGGACGGTGGCGCCTCGACATGGGCTACGAGGAATTCAAGGTCGCAGTCGAGTATGACGGGGAACAACACTGGACGAGGTCCGACATCCGCGCGCGAGACATCGACCGGCATGCCGATCTGTTGGCCCGCGGATGGACGATCGTTCGCGTCAGCGCCGACATGCTGCGGTACCGGCCGCATGTGATCGTCGCTCGGACGTGTCAGGCATTGCGGGCTGCTGGTGCCGAGTGGCCAGTTATAGCAGGACTTCTCGAGATACTGGCCGCTAAGTGGCCACTCGGCAGGGGTTAGAGGGTGTCGGGCAGGCCGAACTTCGCGAACGAGTCCATGTGGAACGCGACGACATGGCCGATGCCGTTCGGCGTTACGGCCAGCACATGCATCTGGAACGGCTCGTGCACACCGGTCTCGCGGTTGAGCATGTACATCGCTCCCGCAGGCTGGCCGTTGGCCGTGGTGGGGAGCAGCCGCATGTCGCCCGGCGCCTCGGCGGGGCAATGCGTCTTCGACAGCTTCACGATGTTCTCCGGGCCTTGGTACCAGCCGTCGAACGGCGGCATCTCCCACACCGCCTCGGCGGTGAACAACTCGACCAGCTTGTCCATGTCGTAGGTCTCGAACGCCGCGATGTAGCGGGTCAGCAGATCCTGCGCCTCGGGCGACTCCGGCGGCCGCAGCTGGTCGTCCTCGCTCGGGTGCACCGCGTCGAGCTGCGCCCGCGCCCGCTGCAGCAGGCTGTTGACCGCGGCCGTCGACGTGCCGATGGCGTCGGCGACCTCGGCGGCCTTCCACTGCAGTACCTCACGCATGACCAGTACCGCACGCTGTCGCGGCGACAGATGCTGCAGCGCGGCGACGAACGCCAACCGAACCGACTCGCGAGATCCGACGATGGTCGACGGATCGTTGGAATCGTCGGGAAGTGGCTCCAGCCACGGCACCTCGTCACGGGCGACGATGTCGTCGATCGGATCCGAACTCGGTGCGCCCAGCCCCGTCGGCAGGGGCCGGCGCTGGCGGCCCTCCAACGACGTCAGGCAGGTGTTGGTGGCGATGCGATACAGCCATGTCCGCAGCGACGACTGGCCCTTGAACCCGCCGTAGGCCTTCCACGCCCGCAGGTAGGTCTCTTGCACGAGGTCTTCGGCGTCGTGCAGCGACCCCGTCATCCGGTAGCAGTGGGCAAGCAGTTCGCGCCTGTGCGGTTCTGCCTGCAGCAGGAACTCGTCATCGGTTTCGTGCGCCAGGACCGTCACGCCGCCGAGCTTAGCCACTACCTGTGACAACCGGCACCGATGAATTCATGTCAGCCCGCTAGTCTCCCTTCGTGGCCACGACCCGCAGCGAACACAGCTTCGACGGCGTCGGCGGTGTGCGCATCGTCTACGACGTCTGGACACCGGACTCGACGCCGCGCGGCGTGGTCGTGCTCTGCCACGGATACGCCGAGCATGCCCGCCGCTACGACCATGTCGCGCAGCGCTTCGGTGAATCCGGCTTGCTCACTTACGCGTTGGATCTGCGCGGTCATGGCCGGTCCGGTGGCAAACGGGTATACCTGCGCCACATCTCCGAATACACCGGCGATTTCCACACCCTCGTCGGCATCGCCGCGGCCGAGCATCCCGATCTGAGGCTCATTGTGCTCGGTCACAGCATGGGCGGCGGCGTCGTCTTCGCCTACGGCGCCGAGCACCCCGGCGACTACACGGCGATGGTGCTGTCCGGCCCGGCGGTCTACGCGCAAGACGCGGTCTCGTCGTTCATGATCTCGGTGGCCAAGGTTGTCGGTAGCGTCCTGCCCGGTCTGCCCGTGGAGAAACTCCCGACCGATGCGGTCTCCCGCGACCCCGATGTGGTGGCCGCCTACAACGCCGACCCGATGGTGCATCACGGCAAGCTTCCCGCGGGCATCGCCAAAGCGCTGCTGAACGTCGGCGAGACGATGCCGCAACGCGCCGCCGCG
This sequence comes from Mycobacterium deserti, assembly GCF_025345615.1. Taxonomy (GTDB): domain Bacteria; phylum Actinomycetota; class Actinomycetes; order Mycobacteriales; family Mycobacteriaceae; genus Mycobacterium; species Mycobacterium deserti. The sequence continues at coordinate 975,897 of NZ_JAODWD010000002.1, read as the reverse complement.
CTGACCGCGCCGCTGTTGGTCGTGCATGGCGAGAAGGACGTCCTGATACCGGTCGCCGGCAGCCACCGCCTGATGGAGTGTGCGCGTTCCGACGACGCCCACCTCAAGGTCTATCCCGAGCTCTACCACGAAGTCTTCAACGAGCCGGAGAAGGAACTGGTGCTCGACGACGTCACATCGTGGATCGAATCCAAGCTGTGAAAGTCGTTGCCGCACTGCTGGTTGCGTTGTTTACGCTGCTGACCGCCTGCTCCTCTTCCGAGGAACGCTGGACCGACGAGGACGTCACCTTCGAGGCCGAGGGGCTGACAATCCACGGCACCTATCGCCACGAAGACGGCGCCGCACCGAGCCCCGCCGCGCTGCTGATCTCCGAAAGCGGCAACACCGACCGCAACGGCGACAACGCTGTGGCAGGACCGGTTGGCAATATGCGTCAGCTCGCTGAGCTCCTGTCGGACCGCGGAGTGGCCAGCCTGCGCTACGACAAGGTCGGCACCGGCAAGACCGGCCTCGGCCCGTATGCGCTGCGGCCCGCCGAGGTCGGCAGCGCCGTCTACACCGGCGGCGCCCGGGCGGCAGTGCGCTTCCTCGCCGACCAGGCCGCGACAGACAAGGACCGGATCTCTGTCTACGCCCTCGGTGAGGGCACCATCCACGCGATGACCCTGGCGACTGAGACGCCAAAGATCCACTCGCTGGGCCTGTTTCAGCCGTTGCCTGGGCGATACCTGGACATCATCACCAGCCGCGTGCGCGCAAACGCCAGCCCGGAGGCGCTGGCGTCGTGGCTCGCGGCCGTCAACCAGGTGCGCACCGCGGGCACCGTGCCACCGAACCTGCCCGAGGGCCTGGGCGCGCTGCTGAACCCCGGCAACGTCAAGGCCGTCGTCGAGGCCGACAAGATCGATCCGCTCACGCTGGCCGCGAGGATCCCCGCCGACACACCCGTGTTGCTGACGTGTTCGGACGCCGACGGCCAGGCCAAGTGCGACACCGAGAAGCCGCTGATCGACGCGCTCAAGCACACCGCTCTGACAGTCGTCGAGTTGAAGGGTGTGAACCACGTCCTGCGCGACGATCCCACCGACAACGTCGCCAACTACAGCAAGCAGGATCCGCTTTCTCCACAGGTCGTCACCGCGCTCGACGGATTTGTCACGAAGTAGCCCTAATCTGGCGCCATGACGTCCCAGCGAGTAGCGAGGTGGAATGCGCATGACTGACGACAAGATGCTGGCGCGCATCGCCGCCCTGTTGCGCCAGGCCGAGGGCACCGACAACCAGCACGAGGCCGACGCGTTCATGGCCGCGGCCCAACGCCTGGCAACCGCCACCTCCATCGACCTCGCAGTCGCGCGCGCCCATTCCGACCAGCGGACCAAGGCCCAGATGCCGGTGCAACGCACCATCACGATCGGCAACCCGGGCAGCCGCGGCCTGCGGACCTACGTGCAGCTGTTCGTGCTCATCGCGCAGGCCAACGACGTGAAGTGTGACGTCGCGTCGAACTCCACATTCGTCTACGCCTACGGGTTCAGTGAGGACATCGACGCCAGCCACACCCTGTACGCCAGCCTGGTCACGCAGATGGTCAGAGCGTCGCAGGCCTACATCAGCTCCGGTGCACATCGGCCGACGCCGACCATCACCGCGCGCATCAACTTCCAGCTCGCGTTCGGCGCCAGGGTCGGCCAGCGACTTCTTGAGGCGCGCGAGGAAGCGCAGCGCGAAGCGACCAAAGGTCGGGACAGCCAGCCCGGCACGGCTATTGCATTGCGCGACAAGGACATCGAGCTGAAGGACTTCTACCGGCAGACGTCGGAGGCGCGAGGGTCCTGGCGGGCCACCAGTGCGACGGCCGGCTACTCGTCGGCCGCGCGGCGGGCAGGTGACCGCGCGGGCCGACGGGCTCGGTTGGGCAACACCACCGAACTGGCCGGTGCCCGCTCGGCCCTGGAGAAGTGACGCCTCGCGACATCCAGCGCGCGAAGGTCTACGCCGCCGAGGAGTTCGTGCGCACGCTGTTCGACCGCGCCGCCGAACACGGCACTCGCGCGATCGAGTTCTTCGGCACGCAGATGACGTTGCCACCGGAGGCCCGGTTCGCCACCGTCGCCGCCGTGCAGCGGTATGTCGACGACGTCCTCAGCCTGGTCGGGAGCCGCTGGCCCGCCGCCGGGCCGCTGACCGTGCGCGCCCGCCGCGGCACAACTGCCGCGCACTACGAACGCGACGAGAACGCTGCGACGATCGCCGTGCCAGCTCGAACCAGTTGGGCCCTTCGCGAATTGGTGGTCCTGCATGAGGTGGCCCACCATCTGGAACCGTGCGACCCGCCGCACGGGCCGCAGTTCGTCGCCACGTTCTGTGAACTCGCCGAAGCCGTGATGGGCCCGGAAGTCGGCCATGTGCTGCGGGTGGTCTATGCGAAAGAGGATGTGCGATAGCGTCGATCGTGTGACTGAGCCCGACGCCAAGGCGCTCGACGAGTTGTTCAACCGCGTGTTGCGCACCGAAGACGAGGCGCTCATCGCTGCGCGAGAGGCCGGACTAGCAGCCGGAATGCCGCCGATCGAAGTGTCGGCGCAACACGGCAAGCTGTTGTTCCTGCTGGCGACCGCAACCCGCGCGACGCGTGTGCTCGAGATCGGCACTCTCGCCGGCTACAGCACCATCCAGCTGGCGCGCGCCGTCGGCGCGCACGGCCGCGTCGTCACCCTGGAGTACGAACCGAAGCACGCGGAGGTCGCCATGGCGAACTTGGCGCGTGCCGGTGTCGAGGACCGGGTGGAGGTCATCGTCAGCGCCGCGCTGGATGCGCTTCCCGAACTGGAGCAGCGTGGCGAGCGTTTCGACTTCTTCTTCATCGACGCCGACAAGGAGAACAACGTCGCCTACGTCGAGTGGGCGGTCCAGCTTGCCGTTCCAGGCGCGGTCGTCGTGGTCGACAACATCGCCCGGATGGGCCGAGTGCTCGACCCGACCCCCGAAGATCAACAGGCCCACGCCATCCGCGCCATGCTCGCGATGATGGGTGAGCACCCCCGGTTGGAGGCGGCCGCGATACAGACCGTCGGCACCAAGAATTGGGACGGCTTCGCGGTCGCGCTGGTGAAGTGAGGCCCCGGCAGCCGGTCGTTTAGCGGTCTGCCGTTCGGGCATATGGCGTTGATGGACCTCACGTTCCGTCGACGCATGCCGACTGTCGAACGTCGTATCGCCGCGCCCGTCGAAGTCGTCTGGAATCTGCTGACAGACCTCGACGCGTGGCCCGAATGGGGGCCGCCGATCCAACGCGCGGAGTTGTCCGAACCGGGCCCGTTCCGGCTCGGCGCGCGCGGCAAGGTGTGGGCGCCGGTAGGCATCGCACTGCCGTTCACGGTCGTCGAGTTCGAAGAGCTCCGCAGCTGGGCGTGGGAGGTGGCGGGACTGCGCGCGACCCGGCACGAGGTCGTGCCGACGGACGGCGGCTGCAAAGTCGCGTTCGGGGTGCCCTGGTGGGCGCCGCCCTATCTGTCGGTCTGTGCGATCGCCCTTGCGCGGATCGACCGGATGGCCACCGCATAACCTCACGCTCGCGGCAGCTGAGCCGCGCCGGCGAAGCGTCAGCCGCAGACCGCTCCGCCTGCCGCCGAGCCGACCAGCTTGGTGTACTTGGCCAGCACACCGGTGGTGTAGCGCGGCGGCAGCGGAGTGAAACCCGCCTTCCGCTCGTCGAATTCGGACGCATCGACCAGGACGTCGAGCGTGCCGTTGGCGACATCGAGGCGGATGCGGTCACCGTCGGCCAGGAAGGCGATCGGCCCGCCGTCGACGGCCTCGGGCGCGATATGGCCCACACACAGCCCGGTGGTGCCGCCGGAGAACCGGCCGTCGGTCATCAACAACACGTCCTTGCCGAGGCCCGCACCCTTGATGGCGCCGGTGATCGCGAGCATCTCCCGCATGCCGGGGCCACCCTTGGGGCCCTCGTAGCGGATGACGACGACGTCGCCGGCCTGGATGGTGCCGTCCTCGAGAGCGTCGAGCGCCGCGCGTTCGCGTTCGAAAACCCTTGCCGTGCCCTCGAAGACGTCGGAGTCGAAGCCCGCGGACTTGACCACCGCGCCCTCGGGCGCCAGTGTTCCGTGCAGGATCGTGATGCCGCCGGTCGGGTGAATCGGGTCCGACAGCGCACGCAGCACCTTGCCGTCGGGGTCGGGCGGGGCGATGTGAGCCAGGTTCTGCGCCAGCGTGTTACCGGTGACGGTGAGGCAATCGCCGTGCATCAGGCCGGCATCCAGCAGCGCCTTCATCACCACCGGCACGCCGCCGATGCGGTCGACGTCGGTCATGACGTGCTGTCCGAAGGGTTTGACGTTCGCCAGGTGCGGCACCTTGTTGCCGACCCTGGTGAAGTCCTCGAGTGTCAGCTTGACGTCAGCCTCATGCGCGATGGCCAGCAGGTGCAGCACCGCGTTGGTCGAGCCGCCGAACGCCATCACCACCGCGATGGCGTTCTCGAACGCCTCCTTGGTGAGGATGTCGCGGGCGGTGATGCCGCGGCGCAACAGTTCCACGACGGCCTGCCCGCTGCGGCGCGCAAACCCGTCCCGGCGGCGGTCGGTGGCAGGCGGGGCGGCGCTGCCCGGCAGCGACATGCCCAGCGCCTCGGCCGCGGACGCCATGGTGTTGGCGGTGTACATTCCGCCGCACGCGCCTTCGCCGGGGCAGATGGCGCGTTCGATCGCATCGACGTCCTCGCGCGGCATCAACCCGCGCGCGCACGCGCCGACGGCTTCGAACGCGTCGATGATCGTCACCTCGCGCTCGGTGCCGTCCGACAGTTTGGCCCTGCCGGGCAGGATCGAACCGGCGTAGAGGAACACCGAGGCCAGGTCGAGGCGGGCGGCGGCCATCAGCATGCCGGGCAGCGACTTGTCGCAGCCGGCGAGCAGGACCGAGCCGTCGAGGCGTTCGGCCTGCATGACGACCTCGACGCTGTCGGCGATCACCTCGCGCGACACCAGCGAGAAGTGCATGCCTTCGTGGCCCATCGAGATGCCGTCGGACACCGAAATGGTGCCGAACTCCATCGGGAAACCGCCCGCGGCGTGCACCCCGTCCTTGACGGCTTTCGCCAGCCGGTCCAGCGAGAGGTTGCACGGCGTGATCTCGTTCCACGACGAGCCGACGCCGATCTGTGGCTTGGCGAAGTCCTCGTCCCCCATGCCGACGGCCCGCAGCATCCCGCGGGCCGCGGCTTTCTCCAGACCGTCGGTAACGTCGCGACTGCGAGGCTTGATATCGACGGACTCGTGCTCTGAGGGCATGACGTCAGTATGCCCTCGGCATTTCGCCCGGCCAAACCGTTATAGATACCCCTGCGGGGTATTCGGTACTCTGGACGACATGATCTCTCGCCTCACCGCAGTCCTGGCCGCGCTCATCGCCGCATTGTTCCTGACCTCCTGCACCGAGCAGTCGTCCGGCGAGCATGCCGACCACGAGCAATCGGAATCGCCCGTTGTCAGCGGGGAACCGGCAGGCTTCAACGCCGACGATGTCGCGTTCGCGACCAACATGATCCCGCACCACGAGCAGGCCGTCGAGATGTCGGCGATGGTGCCGGACCGATCGACCAACCCGGAAGTCCTCGCCATTGCCGAGCAGATCGCCGCCGCGCAGGAGCCGGAGATCAAGGCCTTGCGGGTGTTCCTGGTGCAGTGGAACGAGAACCCCGACGACTCCGCAGGCGGCGGACACGAAGGCCACGGTTCGATGCAGGGCATGGTCGACGACGCCACGATGACGAAATTGCAGTCGCTGCGCGGCCAAGAGTTCGACACACTGTGGCTGCAGTCGATGATCGCGCATCACGAAGGGGCAATCGAAATGGCCAAGGCCGAGGTGGCCAACGGTGCCAACGAGGACGCCAAGCGCATGGCGCAGACCATCGCCGATACTCAACAGGCCGAGATCGGTCAGATGAAGCGGATGCTGGAAGGCGGTCAGAATGGCTGAAACAGCCGGCGCGCACGGCTACTCGTCGCAGAAGGACAACTACGCCAAGCGGCTGCGGCGCATCGAGGGCCAGGTTCGCGGCATCGCGAAGATGATCGACGAGGACAAGTACTGCATCGACGTCCTCACCCAGATCAGTGCGGTCAACAGCGCACTGCAGTCGGTCGCTCTGGGTCTGCTCGACGAACACCTCGGCCACTGCGTGACCCAAGCGGTGTCCGAGGGCAGTGAGCAGGCCGACGCCAAGCTGGCCGAGGCCTCGGCCGCGATCGCCCGGCTGGTCCGCTCCTAGCCGCCGAGCGCATCTTCGATGCGCTGCACCTTGGCGGTGAGTTGACCGGTATGGCCGGGCCGGATGTCGGCCTTGAGCACCAGACTCACCCGCGGCGCAGCGGCGGCGACGGCTTCGACGGCCCGCTTCACGACGGGCATCACCTCGTCCCACTCGCCCTCGATGTTGGTGAACATCGCATTAGTCTCGTTCGGTAGGCCCGACGCGCGAACCACCCGAATCGCGTCGGCCACCGCCTCGCCCACACTGTCGTCGCCGCCCATCGGACTCACACTGAAAGCAACAATCACATGTCCCATGTTCGCCTGTTGCCCGCCACTCTGGCGCATCTTGTCGCGCTGAAGGATGGGCCTGCGGCGTTCGGCGATCTGATCGGCAGCCCAGTTCCCCAAGGCTGGCCGGAGTTCCCCGAGTCCATCGACTTCACCACCGATCGCCTGCGCGACCGCCCCGACGAGGCTGACTGGTGGATGCACTTCTTCTTCGACGGCGACGTGCTGATCGGATCGGGCGGTTTCGTTGGTCCGCCGCGCGACGGCATCGTCGAGATTGGTTACGAACTCGCACCGGCATACCGCGGAAAGGGCCTCGGCACGGCGGCCGCCGGAGCCCTCGTCGCCAAGGCGGGGCACAGCGGCGCCGTCCGCACCGTCATCGCCAATACGCTTGCTCAGGTCAACCCGTCGACCGGTGTGCTGCGCAGCCTCGGCTTCACCAGGAGCGCTGAGTTCGTCGACCCCGAGGAGGGGCCGCTGTGGCGATGGGAACTCGCGCTCACTGCTTGCTGAACCCGGTGGGGCGAACGACGAGGATCACCCGATCGGCCTTGTCCGCGGGTGGCTCGGTCAGCGGGCCGCTGTAGCGGTCGTTGAGCTGCAGATAGAACGCTCCGGTGGGGTCGGGAACGATTTCTTCGACGACGCCGCGCACCTCGAGGTAGCGGTACGGATTGTCGGGGTCGCTGATCGACATCGCCACGTGGGGGTTCGCCTCGATGTTGCGGTACTTCTGCCGCTTGTTGGTGTGGGTGAAGCGCAGCAGTTCGCCGTCCCAGTCGAACCACATCGGGTTCACCTGGGGATCGCCGTCGGGCCTGGTTGTCGCCAGGTGACCGTACAGCGGGCGCTCCAGAAGGGACTCGTAGCCACGTGGAATGGCAGCCATCGAAGCTTCCTCTCGGTCAGGTGTTGTCGCGATTTTCAACGCCGGACGCCCGTGCGGCCTTCCCCCGGAAATCAGCGCGAAGTAACGTCCGCCGCGCTGAGTCGATGAACACAGCAGTTCAGCGCCCGTGAGGGGGCGAACGTCGGGGCTCAGGCAGCACCCTGATGGCGGTAGCTGCTCATTGCGCTGTGCGACACTGGACCGAGTTCTGCGACTGGGAGGTTTGGTATGCGGCAGCGGATGAGAGGGCGACTCCTCACCGCAGTGATGGCGGCTGGTCTACTTTCAGGACTTGTCCTGGTCAGCCCCTCGGCGATGGCTCAGCCCGGTGTTCCGCCGCCACCCCCGGCGCCGGTCGACCCGGCCGCCGCGCCGGTGCCGCCACCCGGCCCGCTCGCACCGCCGGCCCCGCCCCCGCCACCTGCGAACCCGTTCGGGGTCCCATCGCCGCCGCCGGGGCCCGCCGCGGCGCCGAACCCGTTGCTGCCTCCGGCCAACCCGTTGGCAGCGGCCCAGCCGATCCCCGAGGGGACTCCGGCGGGGCAGAACCCCACTCCCTACGTTGGTGAGCCGGTGTTCGCGCCGCCGAGCTTCAACCCGGCCAACGGCGCGAAAGTCGGCGCGGCCAAGCCGATCTACATCAATTTCCAACGGCCCATCGCCAACCGGCAGCTGGCTCAGGACGCGGTGCACATCTCGTCGAATCCGCCCGTGCCGGGCAGGTTCTACTGGACCAGTGACACCCAGCTGCGCTGGCGGCCCCAGGACTTCTGGCCCGCAGGCACCGTCGTCAACATCGACGCGGGCGGTACCAAATCCAGCTTCACGGTCCCCGAGCAGCTCGTCGCGACGGTCGACAATGCCACGCACGAAATGCAGATCGTGCGAAACGGCGAGTTGGAGAAGACGTTCCCGGTGTCGATGGGCAAGAAGGGATACGAGACCAAGAACGGCACCTACTACGTGCTGGAGAAGTTCGCCGACATCGTGATGGACTCGTCGACCTACGGCGTCCCGGTGACCGACGACGAGGGCTACAAGATCAAGGTGCAGGACGCCGTGCGCATCGACAACGGCGGCATCTTCGTGCACAGCGCCCCGTGGTCAACCGGTGCGCAGGGCAACAGCAATGTCAGCCACGGCTGCATCAACCTCAGCCCGGCCAACGCCCAGTGGTTTTACGACAACTTCGGTAGCGGCGACCCGGTGGTCATCAAGAACTCCACCGGCCTCTACACCCAGCCTGACGGCGCATCCGACTGGCAGATGTTCTAGGCGATTTCGGCGCGCTAATGTTCGCTCAGCGACGGTTAGCGCGCCGAAATCACTAGCTCCAGATGCGGACGCGTCGTTCGGGTTCCAAATAGAGAGCGTCCGACTCGCTGACGTCGAACGCCTCGTAGAACGCGTCCATGTTGCGGATCACGCCGTTGCAGCGGAACTCCGGCGGTGAATGCGGGTCGATCGCGAGCCGCCGGATCGCTTCGGCCTCGCGTGACTTGGTGCGCCACACCTGAGCCCAACCGAAGAACACCCGCTGCTCACCGGTCAGCCCGTCGATCACCGGCGCCTCCTCGCCGCCCAGCGACAGCTTGTAGGCCAGCAGCGCGATCGACAGGCCGCCGAGGTCGCCGATGTTCTCCCCGACGGTGAACGCGCCGTTGACGTGCGCGCCGTCGTGTCCGCCCAACTCGCGAGGCGTGTACTGCTCGTACTGCTCGATCAGTGCTTTGGTCCGCGCCCCGAATTCGGTTCGGTCATCGTCGGTCCACCAGTCGACCAGGTTCCCGTCGCCGTCGTACTTGGCGCCCTGGTCGTCGAACCCGTGCCCGATCTCGTGACCGATCACCGCGCCGATGCCGCCGTAGTTGGCGGCGTCATCGGCTTCGGCGTCGAAGAACGGCGGCTGCAGGATGGCTGCGGGGAAGACGATTTCATTCATCCCGGGGTTGTAGTAGGCGTTGACGGTCTGCGGCGTCATGAACCATTCGTCGCGATCGACCGGGCCGCCGAGCTTGGCCAGATCGCGGTCGTATTCGAGGGTGTAGCCGCGTCGGTAGTTGCCGTACAGGTCGTCGCGCTCGATGACGAGGTCCGAATAATCCCGCCACTTGGTCGGATAACCGATCTTCGGAGTGAACTTGTCGAGCTTCGTCAACGCCTTTTCCCTGGTGGCCGGCGTCATCCAGTCCAGCGAGTTGATGCTGACGCGATAGGCCTCGCGCAGATTGGCGACCAACTCGTCCATCCGCTCCTTGGCGTGCGGCGGGAAATGCCGTTCGACATAAAGCTTTCCGACCGCGTCGCCCATCAGTCCCTCGACCACCGAGACGGCACGCTTCCACCGGTCACGGATCTGCTCGGTGCCTGAGAGCCTGCGGCCGTAGAACGCGAAGTCCTGGGCCACCAGGTCGTCGGTGAGCAGGAATGCGCGAGCCTTGATGAGCCGCCAGCGCAGCCAGTGCTTCCAGTCCTCGAGATTTTCGCTCGACCAGGCTGCGGCGAAGGCGGTCAGGTAATCAGGTTGGCGGACAACGAGTTCCGCAGCCTTCGCGGGCGTGATACCGAGCGCGGCCACCCAGCTGGACCAGTCGAATCCCGGAGCCTCCTGCGGCAGGTCGGTGAACGAGCGCAGGTTGTAAGTCAGATCGGCGTCGCGGCGCTTGACGACGTCCCAGTGCGCGGACGCCAGCTTGGCCTCCAACGCGACAATGCAAGCCGCGGTGTCGGTGTGGTCGCCCTCGCCGAACACCAGCGCGAGCATGGCCGCGATGTGCTTCGGGTAGGCCGCCAGGATTTCGGCGTGCTGCTGGTCGCGGTAGTAGGACTCGTCGGGAAGTCCGATCCCCGACTGGGTCAGGTGCACCAGATAGCGGGTGGAGTCCTTGGAATCGGTGTCGACGTACAGGCCGACGCCGCCACCGACGCCGGTGCGTTGCAGTGAGCCGAGCACGGCGGCCAACTCATCGGGAGTGGTCGCGGTGTCGATGGCCGCCAGTTCGTCGAGGAGCGGCTGCACCCCGCGCTCGGCAACCGTCTTCTCGTCCATGAAGCTGGCGTAGAGGTCGCCGATGCGCTGCTCGTCGGTGCCGGGCGCGGCGTTCGAGGCGGCAGCCTCGTTGATGAGATCGCGGACGTGCTCCTCGGCGCGGTCGTACAGCGAGCGGAACGCACCGTCTGTGGCGCGGTCGCCCGGCATCTCGTATTCGGCCAGCCATCGACCGTTGACGTGGCCGAACAGGTCGTCTTGAGGGCGGGCGTCGGAGTCGACGTAGGTCAGGTCAATACCGGACTTGATTGCCGCGGCCTCCGCCGCTCCGCCGCGAATGGCTTCTACCGTCACCACAACAGGGTGCCAGACGCCAGCAGGTAGCCTCACGCGCATGCCCGAGGACGAGCCAACGCCGGACCACGACGACGACGGCCGCCTCTTCACCAGTTACGGCGTCGCTTCGGCTGTTCTCGGGGTCGTCGCGGTGGTCGCGGTCGTGCTCGCCGCGATCATGTGGACCCAACACCGCGAGGACGTCGACGAGTTGCAGTACCGCAGCCGCGCGATGGCGGCCGCCGCCGATTGGACCGGCGTGCTGATCAACATGAACAAGGACACCGTCGAGGCCAGCATGGCCCGGTTACACGAGGGCACCGTCGGTCAGCTCAACGCCGACTTCGAAGCGTCCGTCGCGCCCTACCGTCAGCTCGTGCAGACATTGCAGTCGCGCACTACCGGCCAGATCGACTCGGTGGCCGTTGAGACCATTCACCACGCGCTGCCCGGCGCCGCCCAACCGAAACCACAACCCGAGTTGACGGCGTTCGCGTCGCGGACCGACACCGTGATGGTGGTCGCGACGTCGGTAAGTGAGAACGCGGCAGGCGAGGAACCGCGGACGGTGCGCTGGAACCTGCGGCTCGACGTCTCCGACGTGGACGGCAAGCTGATGATCTCCGCCTTGGAGCCGGTCCGATGAGGAACGTCTGGCGGGTAACGGCTTTCGATGTGCTGGCACCGCTGGCCGCCGTCGTTGCGCTGATCTACATCGGCATCGCGCTGGCCTGGCCACTGTGGTGGGTCGCGGTCTGCTCGGTGCTCTGCGTGCTGATCGTCGAGGGCGTCATCGTCAACGTCGTGTTGGCCCGGCGCGACAAGGTGACTGTCGGCACCGACGACGACAGGCCGGGCCTGCGGTTGGCGGTGGCGACGGTGGCGACGGTTGCGCTGGCGGTGGCGGTGGCCGTGGGTTACTCCGAGTGGACCGCACCGGACCGCGAATTGAACAACGACACCCGGGAAGTCGTCGGCATCGCCAGCAGCGTCGCGGAGGCGTCCGCGACATTCACCCCGCAAAGTCCGACGGCGTCCATCGACCGCGCCGCGTCGATGATGTCGGCGGAGAGCGCCGAGAAGTTCAAGAACGACTTCACGCCTGTCGCAAGGGATCTGACGGGCAAGAACATCTCGGCGCAGGCCAGTACGGTGTCAGCCGGTGTCGAGGCGATCGGCCCGGCGGCGGCCAGTGTCGCGGTGATTCTGCGTGGCACGCAGAACGCGCCGGGCAGACCGACAGATACCGCCGTGCTTGCGCTGCGGGTCACATTGTCCAAGACCGACGGTCGCTGGCTGGTCGACGACGTGTCGCCGATCCACTCGCGTTAGCCCACCAGTCGGGCGTGGTCGACCTTCAGGCAGCGGTCCATGATCACCGCAAGACCGGCGGCCTCGCCGTCGCGGGCCACCTGCTCGTCCCACAGACCCTGCTGCAGCCACAGCGTCTTCGCCCCGACCGCGATGGTCTCGGATAGCACGCCAGGCAGGTGCTCGCGGCGGCGGAACACGTCGACCATGTCGGGCACCGCGGGCAGGTCGGCCAACGAGGGGTAGACGGGCGTGCCGTCGATCTCGCCGACCGTCGGGTTCACCAGGTACAACTCGTAGTCGGTCGCGCGCCGCAGGTACTGCCAGACGCCATGGCTGGGCCGCATCGGATCGGCCGAGATGCCGACGATGGCCACGCTGCGCGTATCGCGGAGTATGCGTTCGAGGTCCATCAGTCCACAGATACTCCGGCCAGCAGCCGTGACGCCAGTTCCTCTGGTTGGCTCAGCGCCAGCAGGTGTCCGCCGGGCATGACCTCGACATCGAGGCCGAGGCGTTCGCGCACCACCCGCCGCTGAAAGTCGAGCGGAAACAACCGGTCGTCGCTGCCGACGATGACGCGGGTCGGTACGTCCGGCCACTCGTGCAGCGGCCACGGCTGGCCGAACGGGGTCTCGGACTGGGCCGGATCCGGCGAATTCAACGCCTCGGCCCGCACCTGCGCAGGCACGTCGTGGAAGAAGTCTTCGATGAAGTCGAACTCGGTGCGGGGCAACCCGATCCGCTCGAAGTGGGCGATTCGCTCAGCTTGCTGCCCGGTCACCGTCCACCACTGCCCGCCCGATTCTCCGGCCTTTGGCACCATCGGGTTGACCAGGACGAGTTCGGCAGTCGGCACCCGTGACGCGACGATGGGCGCGGTCAACGCGCCCATTGACTGGCCGACCACCACCAGCGGCCCGGACACGTCGGTCACGGCCGCGGCCACGACGGCGGCATACGTGTCCAAGTCAGCCGAGTCGTCGTCGGCGGGCAGGTCGACCGCGACGACGTGGGCGCCGTGCGCCGAAAGCAGCGGTGCGACGCGGTGCCAGTACCAGGCCCGGCCGCCCGCCCCGGGGATCAGCGCGAAGGCGACCAACGTCAGTCGGTGGCGCCGGGATGCTGGGCCCGCATCTTGGCGAACCGGTCCGAGAGCTTGCTGATGCGCACCATCAACGACGCCGGCGGACTGGTCTGCCCGCTGAGGTACGACGCGAAGTCCGCGCTCGGCACGCCGATACGGGACGCGAACTCCTGCTGCCCGAGCCCCGACCGCTCGAGCAGCGATCGGATGTGGCGGGCCACCTCCGCGCGTTCGTTGGCCTCCAGATGCTCGCGGGTGCGGGTGAGCACCTCCGCGAGCGCCTTCGACACGCCGTACGGGCGAGCGGTCTCCAGCACTTCCTCGACCTGGCGTGCGGTGCGGCCGTAAGGGTCACGCTTGATCGCGACGACGATGCGCTGCCAGACCGTCAGATCGTCGGTCTCCAGTGCGGCGCGGATCGCTGCGGTGGGCCAGAACTCCACCGGCCGGTCGTCGACTGCGGCCCTACGTGCCGGAGCGGGGCGAGCCTTGGCTGGCGGGCCCTCGCGGCGCCGGGTATCCCGGACCTCGGGAGTCACCGTCACCTCGCCTCCTCGAGCATCGCTACGGCCACCGACAGGCAGCGCTCCCTGACCTTCGCCCAATCGGCCTCCGCTTCGGGGCCGGCCATCCGCGTGTCGTGTTCATCGGACGGCTGCGGGTCGGCCAGTCGGCGGACCAACTGGGTGGCCACCCATTGTTTCCTCGACTGTTGACCACAGTAGTACCGGTCCATCCCGGCCAGCACCTCTGCAGCGGTATGAGTCTCCATCGCGTCGACCAATTCGGCAAACTCGGCGTAGTCGCGGGTGCTGTTCCGGCACATGATGAGGTAGCTCTTCAGCCGCAGCGTCTCGGCGCCGGTGGGGATCTGCAGCCGGTCGCCGGTCGGCAGTTGCACGTTCGTGGTCTCTACGGGGCTGCGCCGCTCCATCGGCGCGCGCTCGTAGTGGGACTCGGCTGCCAGGGCGTCCAACGCGACCGAAAGCCTGCCCCGCCACATGGTCACCGGATGCACCGGCAGCTTCGACTTGACGGTCTCGCCGTTGGCGGCGCCGTTGCGGTGGGCGCCGTTGAGCCGGTCGGCACTGCGCAGCTTTTTGGTGGGGGTGCATCCGCTGAGTGCCAGCGGATCGGCAACGGTAACAGCGTGTGGCGCAAGGGTTTTCAACTTGGCTGCCGACTTCACGACCATGCGCAGGTCGGACCCGGTTGGGCCGAGCGAGGAGATGTCGTCGGGGATGATCACGAGGTCGTGCACCTCGACCTTGGGCAGCGGCTTCTCGAAGTCGACCGACGGCAGGATGCGGTCCAGCCAGCGCGGCAGCCACCAGTTCCATTCATCGAACATCGCCATCAGCGCAGGCACCAGCACCAGCCGCACCACGGTCGCGTCGACGGCGATGGCTACCGCGCACGCCACGCCCAGCTGGGCGACCAGCGGCATACCCGCGAAGGCGAACCCGATGAATACCGCGATCATGATCAGCGCAGCGCTGGTGATGGTGCGGGCGCTGGTGGACACGCCGTAGGCCACCGCGTCGCGGGTGTGGTTGGTCAGCAGGAACCGCTCCCGGATGCGGGTGAGCAGGAAGATCTCGTAGTCCATCGACAGGCCGAAGGTCATGGCCAGCACCAGGGGCGGGATCGTGCTGTCAAGCGATTCGATCTGTTTGAAGCCAAGGCCCTCGAACCAGCCCCACTGAAAGACGACGACGAGGCTGCCGTAGGCCGCGGCCACCGACAGCACCGTCATCAGCACACCCTTGAGCGCAAGGAACACCGACCGGATCGAGATCAGCAGCATCAAAAAGGCGATCAGCGCGACGAAGCCGAACACCGCCGGTTGGGTGGCCGACACCCGGTCGTCGAAATCCTTGATCAGGGCGGTCGGTCCACCGACGTCCACCTGCAGTCCCTGGGCCGCCGGGGCGCGCGGGAGCTCGGAGCGCAACCAGTCGACGGTGTTGCGCGCCCCCATGTCCTCGGGGTCCACCGACAGCACGGCCGACAGCAACGCGTGGCGGTAGTCCTCTCCGAACACGGGCGGCGCGACGGATACCACGTTGGGGGCCTGCGCGATCCGCTGTCGAAGCGCGTCGAGCACCGGATCCTTGGCGGGTGCGGACGCGGCGTTGCCCTCCGGGAAGGTGACCAGCACGCGGACCGGACCCAGCGCGCCCGCGCCGAGCGCCTCGGCCGCGGCGTTGACGCCGCCGCGGATCTCGTGGGTCGGGTCGAACTGCCGCTGCATGCTGTTGCCCAGCACCATCGAGAACGCCGGCGCGGCCAACGCCAGCAGAAGCGCCGTCGCCGCAACCGCCGACAGCCACGGCCGCCGCATCACCCAGCCGGTCCAGCGGGTCCAGAACCGCGATTGGCTGGTGTCCGGCCGACGCGACCAGTGCAGGTAGGACGATCGTTTGGCCGCGGCCTTGCCGAAGGTGGCCAGCACGGCCGGCGTCAGGGTCGTCGAGGTGAGCACCGCCAGCGCGACCGCGAGAATCGCACCGGTGGCCATCGAGACCAGTACCGGCGTCTGGATCAGGTAGATGCCCGTCACCGACGCGATCACCGTCACGCCCGAGAGCACCACCGCAAGACCCGAGGTGGCCATCGCGGCGTCGGCGGCCTGTTGCGCGTCGCGTCCGGCACGCAACTCCTCGCGGAACCGCATGAGGATGAACAGGGAGTAGTCGATCGCCAGGGCGATGCCGAACATCGACACCGTGGAGGTCACGAACACCGACATCGTCGTGTACATCGACAGCAGGTAGACCAGTCCCATGGTCACCGCCACGGTGCAGATACCGAGTACCAGCGGCATAGCGGCCGCCGCCAGCGAGCCGAAGACCGCGAGCAGAACAATCAGGACGATCGGCAGGTTCCACTGCTCGGCCTGTGCGATGTCGTGTTTGGTGGCCTCTGTCGCCGCAGCGCCCAGCGCACCCTGGCCGATGACGTAGAGCCTGACCTTGCCGTTCTCGATCTCGCCGGGTGCCTCGCCTTCGATGCCGACGGCCTGGCGCAGCTGCTTGGCCAGGTCGATCACACCGGTGTTCTCGAAGTCCGGCTGCAACGTGATGACGTACGGCCGGTCCGGCTGGGGCGACGGTTGCTGGGGGGTGGGCAGCACCTTGACGCTGGGCACACTCCTGGCGATGCGTTCCAGTTCGGCGACGGCGGCGTTCATGTCCTCGAAGGACGCGTCGGCACGCGGAGCGGCGACCAACGCCAACGGCGAGCCGCCCTGGTCGGGAAAATTCTCCTCGAGCTGGCGCTGCACACGCAGCGACTGTGACCCCTCGACTTCGAACCCGCCGCCGGTGAGGTGACCGGACTGGCTCATGGCGAGATAGATCGCCGGCAGCAGAAGAAGTAGCCAAACAGCGAACACCGCCCAGCGATATCTGCGCAGGGTGCCGCTCAAGCGCATCATGAACTGCTGGATGGCGAACTCCCCGTTTCTCCCCGGCGTTGCGTACGTGAGCGTACCGCAGCGTGTGATATGTCAGCGGACAAGTCGAGCGCCCCAAGAACACTGCCAGCAACGCCTTATGCTGCTCTAACCGTCCGGTTCGGGGGTGAGGGCGGCTGCTAGCCGCAGCTGTGCGACCGCCCATATTGACGTGTGGGTTTGCTCGCTGAATTGGCCCGCGTGCGGCGGCAGATGGCAGTATGTGCTTCGGCCGTTTCAGTCCGGCGCAG
Organism: Mycobacterium deserti; assembly: GCF_025345615.1. Classification (GTDB taxonomy): domain Bacteria; phylum Actinomycetota; class Actinomycetes; order Mycobacteriales; family Mycobacteriaceae; genus Mycobacterium; species Mycobacterium deserti. Next base: position 959,004 of record NZ_JAODWD010000002.1, on the reverse strand, counting down.
TCGCCGGCGTCCCGTGCAGAGGACAAAGCCGTTGTGAGGAAGCGTTTGCGATCAGATGAGTCGTTCGCGAACCGTAAGGAGTGCTGAGATGACACCGACCCCAAGGACGCTGCGCCGCGGTCTGTTCGCCATATTCGCTGCGGTGGCAAGTGGAGGTGCGGCGGTGGCCGCGCTGACCGTGCCGACGCCATCAGCGACTGCCGCTCCGGATCCCTGCGCAGCCAGTCAGGTCGCCAAGACCATCGGGTCGGTCGCCAACAACACCGGCGCCTACCTCGACTCGAATCCGGAGACCAACCAGGCGTTGTCCACCATCTCGCAGCAGGGTGGTCCGCAGTCGCTGGTCGGGCTGAAGGCGTACTTCGATGCCAACCCCGAGGTGAGCGAAGACCTGCAGCAGCTGCAGCAGCCGCTGACCACGCTGTCCGGCCGGTGCAAGCTGCCGCTCACGCTTCCGCAGATGATGGGTCTGATGCAGGCCGCACAGCAGAACGGCGGGCTCACTGGAGGTTTGCCAGGCGGCCTACCCACGCCCGCGACCGGTGGTGCGCCGAGTGCTTCGCTGCCTGCCGGTTCGTCGGCGGCGTCGCCCGTCTCCCAGGGGGTTCCGGGTTCTCCCACCGCCGCGATCGCGGGCCTGCCTTAGCCTGCGACGACGCGCGCGCCCTCGCAGGTCGGGCAGATGAGCTGCGGTTTCGGACTTTCTGACGGCAGGTTGATCACAAGGCAAGAAAGTTGGCGGACATTCTGCTTAGCTTTTTGTGCCGCTAACCGCCCATGGTTGCGGCCTCTCCACTTCCGATGAAGGAGCTTGTCCATGTTGCTCTCGGCCCGTACTGCTCGGCGAGCGGTAGCTGGCGCTGTCGGCACTGGCGCAATTGCCGGTGCGATGTTGTTCGGTGCGATGCCTACGGCGGCAGCTCAGGACGGACCGCCGAACTGCACCGCAGCCGATCTGGCCGGTGTCGCGTCCGGTGTCTCCGCTGCTACGTCGGCGTACCTGTTCTCCCACCCGGATGTGAACTGGTTCTTCACCAGCCTCGAGGGCCAGCCGCGCGATCAGATCCGCGATGATGTCCAGCGGTACCTGGACGCCAATCCGCAGGTGAAGGCCGAACTGACCGGCATCCGTCAGCCGTTGGTCGACATCAAGAATCGCTGCGGCGACACCAACGGCGACGGCATCGCCGACAGCTAGGCCGTAGTCCGCGTGCCGGCTGGGCTGCCCGCGCAGCATGAGGGTGCGGGCCGCACCGTGCTGATGGTCGACGACGACCCGGATGTCAGGACTTCGGTGGCCCGCGGACTGCGGCACTCGGGGTTCGACGTTCGGGTCGCGGCGACCGGTAAAGAGGCGCTGCGGCTGCTGTCCAGCGAGACGCACGACGCCCTCGTGCTGGACGTGCAGATGCCTGAGCTCGACGGCGTTGCGGTGGTGACCGCACTGCGCGCGCTGGGCAATGAGATCCCGATCTGCGTGCTGTCCGCCCGCGATACCGTCAACGACCGCATCGCGGGGCTGGAAGCCGGTGCCGACGACTACCTGACCAAACCGTTCGATCTGGGCGAGTTGGTGGCGCGCCTGCACGCTTTGCTGCGGCGTTCGAGTCACTCCGACCAACCCTCGGACACCATGACGGTCGGTCCGCTGACCATCGACACCGCGCGGCGGCTCGTCTTCGTCGCCGGTGAGCGCGTCGAACTGACCAAACGCGAATTCGACCTGCTCGCGGTGCTGGCGGAGAACGCCGGGGTGGTGCTGTCCCGTCAGCGACTGCTCGAACTGGTGTGGGGCTACGATTTCGACGTCGACACCAACGTCGCCGATGTCTTCATCTCCTACCTGCGGCGCAAACTCGAACGCGACGGACTGCCGCGGGTCATCCACACCGTGCGCGGGATCGGTTACGTCCTGCGAGACGAGCCATAACGGGTGAAGGCACCGCGGTTTCTGCGATCCGCGTCGTTGCGCACCCGGGTTGCGGTCGCGTCGGCGGCTGCGGCCGCCGGTGTCGTCGCGGGCTTCACGATCCTCACGTCGGTGGTGCTCGCGAACAACGATGCGGCACAACTGGATCGCCGGCTTGACTCGATCATCGACGCCAGTATGTACCCCGAGCAGTTGCAGGATCCGCGCCGCGGGGTCCTGACCACGGGGCGGTCGCGCTCGACCGGCCAGGTGGTGTTCCAGCGCGGATTCCAGTTGCCCGAGCTGCCAACGGGCACCGCGACGGTGGAAGTCAACGACGTCGAGTACCGGGTGCGGACGATAGCCGTCGATCAGCAGGGCGGCGTGCTGATGTCGATCGGCATCCGCGCCGACAGCATTCTGTTGAGCCGCGGCAGGATTCCGCTCTACACGGCGGTGGGCTTCGTGACGGTGCTGATCGCCGGCGGTCTGGGTTGGATGTTGGCTGGCCCCGCTATTCGTCCACTGCGCAGGCTGACCGAACACACCAAGCGTCTACACAAGGGCAGCGAGAAGATGCCCGAGGTGCGGGGCGTGCGCGAGGCCGAGGACTTGTCCGAGGCGATGTCGGCCATGCTGTCGCGGCTGGCGGCCGCGCAGCAGGCCACCACCAACTCGCTGCAGGCGGCCCAGGACTTCGCCGCCAACGCGGCCCACGAGTTGCGTACGCCGTTGACGGCCATGCGCGCGGATCTGGACACACTGCGAATCCACGACCTCCCGGCCGACGAGCGCGAGGAAGTGGTGGCCGACCTGTCGCGTGCGCAGCGGCGGGTCGAGGCGATCATCACCGCGCTCGGGCAGTTGGCGTCGGGTCAGTTGGCGCAGGCCGAGGATCGTGAGTTGATCGACGTCACAGACCTTTTGGACCGCGTCGCCCGGGAAAACACCAGGCCGGGCGATGAGGTCGAGATCGCGGTGGAGGCCGCCGACGACCTCGGCACGGTCTGGGGCTGGCCGGGTGGGTTGCGGCTGGCCGTCGACAACCTGGTGCGCAACGCGATCACGCACGGCCGCGCTACGCGCATCGTGTTGGCGGCCCGCCGCGACGGGAACACCATGACGATCGTCGTGGACGACAACGGGCGCGGCCTTCCGGTCGAAGAGCACGAGTCGGTGCTCGGCAGGTTCTCCCGCGGCAGCACCGCCGCACCCGGTGGCTCCGGCCTCGGCTTGGCGTTGGTGGCGCAGCAGGCGGCGTTGCACGGTGGGCGCATCGAGTTGTCCGACGGCCCGCTCGGCGGTCTGCGTGCGACGCTGACCGTCTCAGCCGCGAGCCATCAGCCGGACGCCGACGCGCCAGCCGAGTAACAGCACCGCCGTCGAAATCGACGCAACCACAATGAAACTCGTGGCCACACCGACTCCGGTGGCCTTGCGTAGCAGCATGCCGACGACGACTGTGCAGAACCACACCGTGACGCCGGTGGGGGCCACCGCCGTCGGCCGCAGCCAACCCCGTGACAGCAGCCAGCCCACGACGGTGCCTGCCAGGAACGGCCACGCGGTCTCGGCGATGCCGACCAGGTTCAGCCCCTCGTCGTGGCTGCGTCTGCCGACGGTGCAGAACACCACGACACAGATGATGTCGGTGGCCAATGCCACCACGGCCGGTCGAGTGTCAGCGGTCGCCATAGGTCATCACATCCAGTTCCAGGGGCATGACGCCACTTTCATCGCGAGGCTCCAAACCCGGCTGCATCGGCGCGGGACTGCCGTCGAAGATCGTGTCGAGTCCGTCGGCGTTCGCGATGCGCGAATCGAGGCGGAAGGCGTCGAAGACGAACGGTAGCCCGTCCGAGCGCAGCGGATCAGGTGTGCTCATGACGTGAAAGTGCAGGTGCGGGGCGGTGGTATTGCCTGTGTTGCCGACGTTTCCGAGCACCTGGCCGCTCGTCAGCTGATCGCCGGGCTGCACCTTCACGGTGCCGGTCTTGATGTGGGCGTACAGCGCGTAGTTACCGTCGCCGAGGTCCTGCACCACGTGATTGCCCGCATACTGGTCGAGCGGTAAACCGGTGGGGTTGCGGCCCGGCGGCTGTTCGGGCAGACCCTCACGCACCGAGACGACGGGACCGTCGCTGACGGCATGGATGTCGGCGCCGAAGTACGCGTAGCTCTCAGGGGTGGCCGCGGGGCCGTTCACCAGACGGCCGTCGGGCCGGAGCTGCACGTAGTCGATCGCGAACCTCTCTGCGCCCCAGAGGCTCCCGTTGATCGGGTTGAGTGCCGTGCGGTGCGCGCTGGTGTCGCAGCAGCCGTCGCCGTCGACCCAGTTCGGGCCTTTCAGTGGTGGGCTGATCGCGACGGGTTGGCGCTTCTGCACGTCGACCGGGGCAACGTCGATGGTCTGCGCGGCGGGAAACAATGGGGGTTGTGGTTGCGAATTGGACAGCGCCACAGCATGTGTCAGAGTGGTAGGAACCTGCACCCCGTTCTCCAACGCGACGTCGAGCCACACGATGGCCGTCTGCGCTGCGCCGATCTTCCTCGCGGGTGTCGGTGTTCCGAGTACCCGCGTCCAGGGCGTCAGCCGATCACCTGCGAGGTTCAAAAGCACGATGTCGCGGTCGGTGACGGTCACCGACGTCAACGTCACGTCGTGAGACATCACGTTGGTCAGCCGCAGTTCGTAGGCCAGGTGGGTCTTGCCGTCGGTCGCCGGCACCGCGACGGGCGCGGCGACGGCCTCGGCGATCAACGGAGTGACCACCGAGGGTGCGGGGCCGCGGGTGGGCTCGGCGGGTCGGGCCTGCTGGGACTGCGATGTACACGCCGTCAGCACCGCGACACTGACCAGGGCTAGGGCTTTTCGTGATCGCATGCGGCCTCGTTGTCTATTGCGGCATCGGGGTCGAGGTCCGCCTCGGTGCGGAACATGAAGAAGAACACCACCCAGCCGATCGCGGCGATGAAGATCCAACTGATCAATCGGTAGATGAGCATCGCGGAAATGGCCGAGGCCAAGGTCATTCCGCTCGATACCAACCCGGGCACCAGGACCGCCTCGACCACCAGGAGGCCACCGGGCATCAAGGGAATCGATCCGGCGGCACGCGCCGCGACGAAAGCGACCGTGACACCGGGTAGCGACGGATGCCCGCCGGCCGCATAGCAGGCGAACAGCAGCGTCGCCACGCCCGTCACCAGAGTGAAGACCGACCACATGAAGGCGCCACCCAGTTGGCGTCGCGACAGCTTGACCGACTCGAGTTGCGCCAGCATCTCGCGGAACTTCGCGACCCCGGTGTCAGCCGGTTTCGCGCGCAGGTAGTTCACCCAGGACAACACCCGCACCCCGATGCCGTCGAGCAGGTCGGGTCGTGAGGCCACCGCTTGGGCCAACACGATCAGCATGATGAAACCCGCGAGGGTGAAGATCAGCGAGAACGGATTGTGTTTGGCGCCGAGGAAGAACGCGCTTCCCAAGCCGAGCAACGCCAGAGTCGTGACCTGCAAAGCGCCCGACATGACCAACTGCCACGACGCGATCACCGGCGTGGCGCCCCACATCCGCTGCTGCCGATAGATGAACGTCGCCGAGAGCACCGGGCCGCCGGGCAGCGTGGTGCTCAGCGAGTTGCCGGCGTAGAACGCGGCCTGAGACCGCCAGCGCTGCACAGCGACTCCCGCCGAGCGCAGCAGCTTGCGCTGGATCTCGCCGAACGCGTGCATGGACGCCAGCGCCACCCCCAACGCGGCCAGCACCCACCACCAGTTGGCCGACAACAAGCTCTTCCAGGCCTTGGCCAGCTGATCCCAGACCAGCACCAGTTCGACAGTGAGCACGACGACGGCGATGCCGAGTACCGCCCAGCGCAGCCACCAGTACTTGCTGCGCGTGGGCCCTTCACGGCTCGCCCGTTCCGGCTGCGCGGCGCTCGCCGGCGCGTCGTGGGACACGACCTACAGGGTAGAACCTGACGTGGGCAAATCTGCAGTTCCGCGGGGATGACGCGGCAGGCCGTTACGCTATCGGGATGCCAGGGGGAGTTGTCGCTGACGACGATGCGGTGTCGCCGCTCGTCCGGAAGGCTGCGGCGTGGTCGTGGCGACTGCTGGTGATCCTGGCCGCCGTCGTCGCGCTGCTGTGGGTGTTCAAGCGGCTGGAGATCATCGTCGTGCCGGTGGCGTTGGCGACGATTCTCGCGGCGCTGCTGATGCCGGCCGTCGACTTCCTCGACCGGCGTGGAGCGCCGCGCGGCGGTGCCGTCGCACTGATGCTGCTCGGCGGATTGGCCGTGGTCGGCGGCATCATGGCGTTCGTCGTCAGCCAGTTCATCGAGGGGGCACCTGCTCTGGTCGAGCAGGTGAGCTTCAGCATCGACGGCGTGCGCGACTGGCTGATCGACGGCCCGCTGCACCTGAGCAGAGACCAGATCGACAACGCGGGCAATGCCGCGATTGAGGCCCTGCAGAACAATCAGGAGAAAGTGACGACGGGCGCGCTGTCGACAGCGGGCACCGTCACCGAGATCGTCACCGGCGCGGTGCTCGTTCTCTTCAGTTTGATCTTCCTGCTGCAGGGCGGACGCAACATCTTCGCCTTCGTCACGCAGATCTTCCCGCTCACCGTGCGCGACCGGGTGCGCGATGCCGGGCGGGCCGGATTTCATTCGCTGATCGGTTACGTGCGGGCCACGTTCCTGGTCGCGCTGGTCGACGCCGTCGGCATCGGCACCGGCCTGGCCATCATGAGTGTGCCGCTGGCGCTGCCGTTGGCGTCGCTGGTGTTCCTCGGCGCGTTCATTCCGCTCGTCGGTGCGGTGATAGCCGGTGCGCTCGCGGTGGTCGTCGCACTGATCGCCAAGGGTCTGATCTACGGGCTGATCACCCTCGGGCTGGTCATCGCGGTTCAACAATTGGAGGGTCACGTCCTGCAACCGCTGGTGATGGGCAGGGCAGTGTCGATCCACCCCCTGGCGATCGTTCTGGTGATCGCGGCCGGCGGCGTCACGGCGGGCATCGTCGGTGCGCTGCTCGCCGTTCCGGCGCTGGCATTCCTCAACAGCTCGATACGCGTGCTCACGTCCCCAGATCCGGAGGCTGAAGAAGCCGCACAGGAATACGACGACGGCCCGCTGGTGAAAGCCGAATCCGACGACGTCGAGGGCATCTAGCGCGTTCGCGTCGGCCCGGGTTGTACCCAACCCATGTCGACTTCGGTGGGCAGACGGAGCAGATGAAACCTAGATCCGGCCCTCGCGGCGCAGCAGGTCCTGGGCGCTCATACCGCCGCCGCGGCGTTTGCGTTCGTCGTCCTCGCGCGTGTTGATCTTCTCCGTGGATTCCGGATCTCCACGGCCTTCCGGCGGGGTCCCCACCTGACGAGGAGTGGGAATTGCGGTCGTCGGATCGTCGCTCTGCGGCTGAGGCGGCCGCTGCGCAGGGATGGCCGTGGTCGGCTCGTTGCCCGGCTGCGGCGGCTGCTGACGCGAACGTTGTTCGGGCATTGCCCGGGTCTGCTCGGCCGACGGTCGCTTCGGCGGCGACGGGGGCGCCGGTTGCCCGCCGGTGCCCCGCAATTCACCGAGCCACGACTCGATTTCGCGCTCCTCGCGCGGCCGTTGCGGTGGAACAGGCGGCTTCGCCGGATGCCGCGTGGCGCGGGTGGCTGAGCGGGCCGACGTCATCCGCGTGGTCTGGGGCTCATCGGCGGGCGGCGCCGGACGGGCGGTCGGGATCCGGGTGGTCCCCGCGACCGACGGCGCGTTGGCGCGCGGCTTGGCGATGCGCGTCGTCGCACCCGGTCGAGACGTGCCTTCTGGCGCGGGATGCGTCGGGTCATGCGGCGGTCGGGGGCGCGGCGGCACCGGAGCGCCGGCGCCCACCAGGGCCTCGTCCGGCTGATCCCGCACGGCGGGCCGCTTGCGTTCGTCGGGCAGTTCGGTCTCGCCGAGCCCCAGACGCTCCTGAATGCGCTTCATCCACAGCGGCGCCCACCAGCAGTCGTCGCCGAGCAACTTCATGATCGCGGGCACCAGGAACATACGGACGATGGTGGCGTCGAGCAGCAGCGCGATCAGCAGGCCGAACGCCAGGTACTTCATCATCACCAGGTCGGAGAAGACGAACGCGCCCGCGACCACCGCGAGCACCAGCGCCGCGCCGGTGATCAGGCGACCCGTCGTCGCCGTGCCGATGCGAATGGCCTCGGCGGTGGACAGACCACGCTCACGGGCCTCCACCATGCGCGAGACCAGGAACACTTCGTAGTCGGTCGACAGACCCCAGATCACCGCGATGATCAACCCGATCATCGGCGCCATCAGTGGCTGCGGCGTGTAGTTCATCAGCCCGGAGCCGTGCCCCTCGACGAACATCCACGTCAGCACGCCCATCGTCGACCCGAGCGTCAGTGCGCTCATGACGGCGGCCTTGATCGGCAGCACGACGGAGCCGAACGCCAAGAACATCAGGATCGTCGTGGTGACGATCAGGATGGTCACCATCAACGGCAGCCTGTCGAACAGGCTGTGGATACTGTCCTGCTCCAAAGCCGGTGTGCCGCCGACAGATATCGTGATCCCGCGCGGAGGCGAGATCGCACGCAGTTCCTCGACTTTCTTCGAGGCGTCGTTGCGGTCGACGAGGCCGTTCTGAATGACGCGGACCGACGCGTCGGTCGAGTTGCCGCCGCGCGGCTGCCACATCTTCGCGGGGTCGCCGTCGGGTTCGATGAAGCCGGGGATGGCCAGCGCCTCGTTGCGGATCTCCGCGACCTGCTGGTCGGTCACCGGCTGGCCGTCGGTGTTCTGGATGACCAATGTCAGCGGCTCGGTGCGGAACCCGGGGAAGGTCTTGTCGAAGTCCTCTTGCGCTACTCGGACCGAGTTGTCCGGCGGCAGGTACTTCTCGCTGATGCCACCCAGAGCCAACTGTCCCAGCGGAATGATGAGCACGATCATGGCGATCGCAATGGGCGCCGCGAAGGCGACGGGGCGCTTCATCACGACGTTGACGAGCTTGCCCCAGAAGCCCTTCTCGACCTCGGCGCGCGTCTTGGTCTTCTGTGTCTTCTCTGCAAGCCAGTTCAGCCACCACACGATCGGCGTGCGAGCGAGTGGGACGTATCGCGCCAGCGCCATCCCGACGACCACGATGGCGACGAAGATCACGATGCCGAGCAGAACCCAGTACAGCGCGCTGCCGATGATGTCCGCGTCCTTCATCGCGATGACGCCGTATGCGAGCCCGCCCAGCAGCGTGATGTAACCGAGCGTCAAGCCGATGAGCGCGAACTGCGTGCCCCGCTCGCCGGTTTCCCTGATGCGCTTGCGCGCGAAGTGGCCGAGTGCGATGCCCACCGGCGGAAGTAACAGTCCGGTGGGAATCGACGCGAGCGCGAGCGTATTGGTGCGCGAATTGCCGGTGACGGGCGTGGCCGAGTCCGGCTCGGCGAACTTCAACAACCAACGCACGCCCAGCGCATCGACCCGCTGGCCGAGAATGGCGAGCGCGGCGGGCAGCACGGTGATCGAGAGGATCGCCGCGAGCATCACCGACGCGATGATCGCGTAGGTGATCGACTTGAGGAAGCCCTGCGGGAACAACAGCAGCGGCACCGACGACGCAACGAGGATGACCGCGGAGAACATGATCGTGCGACCGGACGTCATCACGGCACGGCGCACGGCGGCCTCGGTGTCGTAGCCCTCGGCCATCTCCTCGCGGAACCGGCTCACCATGAACAGGCCGTAGTCGACCGCGATTCCGAGACCCATCAGCGTGACCACGGGCTGCGCGAAGAAGTGGACCGGCATGAATTCGGCAAAGAGCCGCATGATGCCCAGCGCGCCCGCGATGGTCAGGCCGCCGATGATGCCCGGCAGGGCCGCCGCGATCACGCCGCCGAACACGAAGAACAACACAACGCACACCAGCGGGATGGCGGCGACCTCGGCGCGCTTCTGATCCTCGCCGATGGTGCCGGTCAGCTCGCTGGCCAGCGGGTTGAGGCCGGCCAACTGGATATCGCCGCCGTTGACCTGCTGCAGGTCCGGCTCGATGGTCTGGTAGTTCTTCAGGATCGAGTCGTCGTCGTCGCCCTTGAGCGGGATGCTGACGAAGGTCTGCGACAGATCCTCGGTCTTCATCTGCTGCACCGTGGCGAGCGTGGTGGTGGGCGCTTTGAGCCATCCCACCCAGGTTTCGATCTGGTCCGGGTGGTCGGACACCAGCTGGTCCAGTTCGCCGGTGACGGACTTCATCCACCCGGGGTCGTCGACTTTCTTGCCGTCGGGCGGCGTCAGGATCGCGACGACGTGGCTCGTCCGGTCTCGTCCGTAGGCTTTGTCAGCCGCCAACGAGGCGGCCACAGATTCGCTGCCTTCGTCATAGAAGCCGCTCTGGGTGACGTGGTTTCCGAGGGAGATCCCGTAGATGCCGCCACCGAGGCACAGTGCGACCATGACGCCGATAACGATGTACCGGAATCGGTACACCATTCGACCCCACCAGGCGAACACGTAAGCTCCTTACTCGATCGGCGGCGACCCGCGCAGGTCAGTTGTTCACGCGCGAGGTCAATAGCGAGGACAGCGGCCGGAAAGGCTGCAGCCAAGCCCCCTGCTCTGGCAGCGAATCAAGGCCGATTCGCGGTAACGGTTCCCGGAAAACACCAGGAATGTCCTCCAGGTCGACGAACTCCAAGGTATCCGACGCTAGCGCCCAGCTCGCATGTTCGCGAAATCCGAGCACCTGTACCGGAGTGCCGTCGCGGGCGAGCTCCTCGAGCGGCAGTTTGAACGCCTGCCCGTCCGCGGAGGCCACCAGCACGCCGGCCAGACCCTCGCCCCGGCGCAGCGCGATGTGGTTCAGCATGTCGGTGTCGACGTCGCTGTCTTCGTCGATCTTCGGTTTGGCGAAGACCGCAAAGCCCACGTTACGCAGTGCCTCCACCCACGGTCGAACGACGTCGGCGCTACCTGGGGCGATGTTGGTGAAGACGGTCGCCTCCGGCTCGAGGGTGAGGTCCGGTCGCGACTCCGACAGCTCGGCGGTCCGGGACAACAACCAGCGGCCGAGCGCGTCGAAACGGGGCCGATGCGCGGCGGTCGGTCGGCCGCCGAGGATCGACCCGAGACCCATGTCGAGGTTCGGTGCGTCCCACACCAGCAGCACGCGCGCGGTGGGTGCTGCCACCGGCGGCGGCGCCACGTCACCTACTTGTTGGACGTCTTCGGCCAGGCTCATGCTTTTTCCCAGATGAGTTCGGCGACGGCGCTGCCTGCGTGCTGTGCCTTGCCTTCGTACTTGGTGACGGGCCGCTCGACGGAGATGGGCAGCTCGGCGTGCGCGGAAACCCGCCGCAGGCGCGGTTCGGCGTCACCGACCTCGGCGATGTGCTCGGCGTAGCCGGCGTGATCGGTTGCGGCGTGCAGCACCCCGCCCGGTCGCAACCGGTCGGCGATCAGCGCGACAGTGGCCGGTTGCAGCAGCCGGCGCTTGTGATGGCGGGCCTTCGGCCAGGGATCGGGAAAGAACACCCGCACGCCGGTCAGCTCCGCGGCGCCGAACATGTGCTCGAGAACTTCCACCCCGTCGCCGCGGATCAACCGGATGTTGGTGACACCGGTGCGGTCGATGCCGGTGAGCAGCTGGGCCAACCCCCGCCGGTAGACCTCGACCGCGATGACGTCGAGGTCGGGCTCGGCCTGCGCCATCGCCAGCGTCGAGGTGCCCGATCCGCAACCGATCTCCACCACGACCGGCGCCGAACGCCCGAACCACGCTTCGGTGTCGAGTCGAGGCGCAGGCCCCTCGTCGTCGCGGGCGTGCATGCCGATCTCCGGCCACAGCCGGTCCCACGTGGCCTGCTGGCCACCGGAGAGGGTGGTGCGCCGAGTCCGGAAGCTGGTGACCCGCGGGTACAGGTGGGGACGCGTGACATCAGGCCCCGAAGCCGAGGGGTCGGCGACGTCAGACCCCGGAGCCGAGGGGTCGGCGACATCAGACCCCGGAGCCGAGAGGTCGGCGACGTCAGACCCCGGAGCCGAGAGGTCGGCGACATCAGACCTCGGCGAATGCATCCGTCCATGGTCGCTCATCGGAGGGTGAGTACCCGCATCGTGGTGAAGATTGATACCCAACAGTTGCCTTCGGCGGATTAACTCACAGGCTGCCGGAACCGGGGCTCGCGCCACGTCGCCGGAACTGTCAACATCTCTGCTGAGATGACCGACTTTTGGCCAGGCGATTGAGAAAGGCCGCTCAATTTTCGTCGACGCGCTGACGCGATTCGCTGAGCTGCACCACACCCCGCGGTTGACGCCGATTCTCCGACGCGTCGCCGCGCCGCTGCGGGTCGCGGTCCGGGGCCGTGACGGGGTCGGGCGCACGACGGTGGCGGCGGCGCTGACCGCCTCGGGCGTCGAGCTGAGCGCCGGTGCCGCGGATATCGATGTGGTCGTGATCGCCGAGGCGCTCAAACCGGAGGACCGCGCGCTGATCGGCAAGGACCGGCCGACGGTCCTGATGCTCAATAAGGCTGATCTGACCGGATTCGGCCGTGGGGGACCGTTGGCGTCGGCGCACCGCCTCGCCGCGGAGTGCCGCGCGCTGACCGGGGTGCCGACCGTGCCGATGGTCGGGCTGCTCGCCGTGGCCGAGCTGGACGACGAACTGGTCGCCGCATTGCGCACGCTGGTCGGAATGCCCGCCGACCTGACATCGACGGACGCGTTCGTCGAGTGTCCACATCCATTGCCCAGGGAGGTTCGACGACGGCTGCTCGACACCTTGGACCGCTTCGGCGTGGCCCATGCGGTGCTGGCCGTCGGCTCGGGCACGACGTCTCGCGCGTTGACGGATCATTTGCGCCGCCTCAGCCTCGTCGACGGTGCGGTCAGGCACCTAGACGCCGCGGGCGCGCCGATCCGATACCGTCGAGTTCAGACGGCGCTCGCCCAATTGCGAACGCTGGCAGCACAATCGGCCGACGACCGGCTGGCGGATTTCCTGTCGGCCGACGCTACCGTCCTGGCCGTCATGAGTGCGGCGGTCGATGTGGTCGAGGCCGCTGGTGTGCACGTCGACCGCGGCGACGATGCGACCGCGCACCTGCGCCGCGCCGTGCACTGGACGCGGTACGGCCGCGGCCCGGTTGACGCGCTGCACCGCCATTGCGCCGCCGACATCAGCCGCGGCTCGCTGCGCCTGCTCGGACGCGCGACGTGACCGCGCAGGCGCCGGGGACCCACCCGTCCGATGGACAGGGGAACAGCGGTATCCAGGCCGAAGTGGACGCCATGATGGTGGGCATCGACCCGGCCTTGACGTCGCCCGGCGTGCATAGCCGCGACGTGGTGCTGGTGGCGGGTCCCTGGCTGTCGGGCACGACGAGCCTCATCGCCGCGCTACGGGATCTGCTGCCCGACCAGACGTTCGTCGAGGCCGACGAGCTGGGGCCGGCTGACGCCCCCGCCGCGGTGGTGTTCGCGGTCTCGGCGATCGCACCGTTGACCGAAAGCGACTGTGCGCTCCTCGATCTGATGGGTACACACACCGACCTGATCGTCGGCGCGGTCACGAAGATCGATGCCCATCGCAACTGGCGTGATGTGCTGGCCGCCGACCGTGCGGTACTGGCGCAGCGTGCACCTCGGTACGAACACGTGCAGTGGGTGGGTGTGGCCGCCGCGCCCGATCTCGGCGAGCCGCGACTCGACGAACTTGTCGGCGTGCTGCGACAGAGGTTGACTGACCCCGACGTGGCGCGTCGAAACCGGTTGCGCGCGTGGGAGGCTCGGCTGGAGACCGCGATCCGGCGCTATCAGACTGACGGCGAGGGCTCGGACCGCGCGGCCCGGGTGACGGCCCTGCGCAAGACACGCGAGGACATTGTGCGTGGCAGGCGGCTGGCGAAGTCGGAGCGCACCATCTCGCTGCGCAGCCAGGTTCAGCAGGCCCGGTTGCAGCTGTCGCATTTCGCGCGCAACCGCTGCACCTCGGTGCGCAGTGAACTACAGGAAGACGCTGCGCAGCTGAGCCGGCGCGGACGTTCCGGCTTCGAGGCGCAGGTGCGAGCGCGGGTCGCGGCGGTGGTCGACGAGGTTGAGGAGGGCATCACCGCCCACCTGCGGGACGCGGCCGCCGAACTGACCCTGCCTGCTCCGCCGGTGCCGGCACCGATACCGCCACCGGACATCGGAACGCCGACGCTGAACTCGCGGCGGCTCGAGACGCAGCTGACGATGATCCTGGGCGCCGGCTTCGGCCTGGGGGTCGCGCTGGCGGTCACCCGTCTGTTCTCCGGCCTGGTGCCGGGCCTGACTATCGCGGGCCTAGCGGCCGGCGGGCTGGTGGGCCTGGCGCTGACGGTCTGGGTGGTCGGTATTCGCGGTCTCCTGCGTGACCGCGCGGCGCTCGACCGCTGGGTCAGCGACGTGATGACGGCGTTGCGAGCCGCGTTGGAGGAGCGCGTCGCGAGCCGGGTGCTGGCCGTCGAGACGGCGCTGACCTCCGAACTGGCGGCCCGCGACGACGTCGAAAGCGCCACCGCCGCCGACCGCATCGCCGAGATCGACGCAGAGCTGCGGCAGCACGCCGTCGACACCGCAAGGGCCGCCGGGGTCCGCGACCGCCGCTTGCCGACGCTGCGCCGAGCGCTCGACACCGTCCGGACCGAGCTCTACGGCGCCGAGCGCACCGAAATAGAGAATTGCGGATTAACTGAATCGATCAACAACCGCAGAAGTGAATTCTGAATCGTTCTTGTGAGTGATCGGACATACTCCCGATTTACCGCGGGTATGTCACCCACGTTAACCTCTGTACAGGAGTTGACCATGTCGTCGCCCTATGCCTGTCGGGCTGGCGACATCGAGCACTTGTCCTGGCAGAAACGACGCAGGAGATTTTTCTGATGACCGCAGCGACCATTCCAGGTCTGGACACCGCACCGACTAAGCACAAAGGGCTGCTCGCCTGGGTCCAGGAGGTCGCCGAACTGACACAACCCGATCGGGTGGTGTTTGCCGACGGCTCCGACGAAGAGAACGCGCGGCTGTGCCAACAGCTCGAAGCGGCGGGCACGTTCAAGCGACTTGATGACGAGAAGAAACCCAATTCGTACCTGGCGCTGTCGGATCCATCCGACGTCGCGCGGGTCGAGTCGCGCACCTACATCTGTACCGAGAACGAGATCGACGCCGGACCCACCAACAACTGGATGGCCCCGGCCGAGATGCGCGGCATCATGACCGACCTCTACCGCGGCTGTATGCGCGGGCGCACCATGTACGTGGTGCCGTTCTGCATGGGCCCGCTGGGCGCCGAGGACCCGAAGCTCGGCGTAGAGCTCACCGACTCCGAGTACGTCGTCGTGTCGATGCGGACGATGACCCGGATGGGCAAGGCCGCGCTGGACAAGATGGGCACCGACGGCTTCTTCGTCAAGGCGCTGCATTCGATCGGCGCACCGCTGGAGCCGGGCCAGAAAGACGTTCCGTGGCCGTGCAACGACACGAAGTACATCAGCCATTTCCCAGAGACCCGTGAGATCTGGAGCTACGGATCGGGCTACGGCGGCAATGCGTTGCTGGGCAAGAAGTGCTACTCGCTGCGCATCGCCTCGGCCATGGCGCACGACGAGGGCTGGCTCGCCGAGCACATGCTGATCCTCAAACTGATCTCGCCTGAGAACAAGTCGTACTACGTCGCCGCTGCGTTCCCGTCGGCGTGCGGTAAGACCAACCTCGCGATGCTGCAGCCGACCATCCCCGGTTGGCGCGCCGAGACCGTCGGCGACGACATCGCGTGGATGCGGTTCGGCAAGGACGGCCGGCTGTACGCCGTCAACCCCGAGTTCGGCTTCTTCGGTGTCGCGCCGGGCACCAACTGGTCGTCGAACCCGAACGCGATGAAGACCATCGAGGCGGGTAACACCGTCTTCACCAACGTCGCACTGACCGACGAGAACGATGTGTGGTGGGAGGGCCTCGAGGGCGATCCGCAGCACCTGATCGACTGGAAGGGCCGCGACTGGACGCCCGACTCGGAAGAGAAGGCCGCCCATCCGAACTCGCGCTACTGCACCCCGATGTCTCAGTGCCCGACGCTGGCGCCGGAATGGGACGACCCGCAGGGCGTGCCGATCTCGGCGATCCTGTTCGGCGCCCGTCGCAAGACGACCGTGCCGTTGGTGACGCAAGCCCGCGACTGGCAGCACGGCGTATTCATCGGCGCGACAATGGGTTCCGAGCAGACCGCCGCCGCAGAAGGCAAGGTCGGCACCGTGCGCCGCGACCCCATGGCGATGTTGCCGTTCCTCGGCTACAACGTCGGTGACTACTTCGCGCACTGGATCGACATCGGCAAGCAGTCCGACGAGTCGAAGATGCCGAAGATCTTCTTCGTCAACTGGTTCCGCCGCGGCGACGACGGCCGCTTCCTGTGGCCGGGCTTCGGCGAGAACAGCCGCGTGATGAAGTGGATCATCGATCGGATCGAGCAGAAGGCCGGCGGCAAGACCACCCCGATCGGCACCGTGCCGAGCGCCGAGGATCTCGACCTGGCCGGCCTCGAGGTCGACGCCGCCGATGTGGACGCCGCGCTGGCCGTGAACGTCGACGAGTGGCGCCAGGAACTCCCACAGATCGAAGAGTGGTTCGAGTTCGTCGGCGAGAAGCTGCCGACCGGCATCAAGGACGAGTTCGACGCGCTCAAGCACCGGCTCGCCGAAGCCGATTAGAACGCCGAACGCTGTTCGCTGCTGAGCGGGCGGTGTTGCGCCCTTAGCTTCGGCGCGCCGCTCGCCCGCTCATCAGCGCAGTGTCCCTATCGAGGATGAAGTCCGCTGCGCGGCTCGCGATCGCCATCACCGGGGCGTTCGTGTTGCCCGAGACCATCGTCGGAAACACTGACAGATCGACGACCCGCAGGCCGTCGATGCCGCGCACCCTCAAACGGTCGTCGACGACATCCTCGTCGTCCGGCCCCATGGCGCACGTGCCCATCGCGTGGAACCCGGTCGAGCCGCCGTCTAATGTCGCATCGATGAGTTCATCGTCGGTCTGCGCGTCGAGGCCCGGGCCGGTCTCGTAACTGATTCGGTCGGCGATCGGCGACTCGAGAAACAGCCTGCGCATCATCCGAAGCACGTTCGCGCCTGTTCTGCGGTCGTAGTCGGTCGTGAGGAAGTTCGGGTCGACCACCAGAGCCGCATCGGGGTCGGCCGACGTGATCCACAGACTGCCTTGCGACGTGGGCCGCAGGATCTCGCCCATCGCGCAGATCCCCGGGTAGCGCTCGACCCGCGGGCGGTCTCCGGCGTACGCCACGTTGACGCTCATCGGCGCGGCGAGCAGTTGCCCGTCCACGCGGTCGAGGTGCGGCTGCGTCTTGAAGATCGCCAGCACTTCACCGCCCGGCGGCCTGGCCAGCGGACCCTTGCCCGTGGCCAGATATTTCGTCGCCGTCCACGCCTTCGCCCACGGTGTGCCGAGTTGTCGGTTGTGTCCGAGGTTCTCCTTTAGGCGGTAGGTGTTCACCATGCAGCGGTGCTCGCGCATCCGGCGGCCCACGTTGCCGCGCTCGAGATAAACCGGCACTCCTGCTGCTTTGAGCACATCGCGCGGCCCGATTCCGGAGAGCTGCAACAGTTTCGGCGATCCGAGCGCCCCCAGTGCCACGATCACCTCGCGGCGGGCGCGCACTTCGAACGCCGAACCACCCGATCGCGCCACCACGCCCTCGGCACGGCCGTTCGACAGAAGCAACCGGTCGACCACCGTCTTCGTCGCCACCTGCAGATTGGGGCGATTCAGCACGGGGTTGAGGAAGGCGCTGGCCGCGCTGACCCGCCTACCGTTGCGGATCGTCGCCGGCGCCACCGCGATTCGCTCGTCTTCGAACTCGTTGATGTCGTCGACGCGCCGCAGCCCGGTCCTCGCTCCTGCGCTGACAATCTCGGAGCACAGGGTGTCCTCATCAGGCGGCGTGCTGATCGTCAGTGGTCCGCCGACACCGCGAGTCGGGGAGGGCCCGAATCTGTTGTCCTCCATGCGCTTGAAGACCGGCAGCATCGAATCCCATCCCCAGCCCTGGTTGCCGAGGCGTTCGAGGTCGTCGTAGTCCTCACGGCTGCCACGGTTGTACACCAGGCCGTTGATAGCGCTCGAGCCGCCGACGACCTTTCCGCGCGCCCACACCTCAGAGGTGTTGTTGGGCCCGAACGGCAACGTCTCATAGTGCCAGGCATACCTGTTGCTGGTGTGCAGCCGGGCGCCGATCTTGGGTACGAACAGATACGGGTTCCACGCCGCGCCACCGGCTTCGATCAGTAGCACTTGATTGGCCGGATCCTCCGACAGCCGATTCGCCAGGACGCACCCGGCCGATCCCGCACCCAGCACGATGTAGTCGAAAGTCGACATGATTGGTGTGTTCCCTACCCCTGGCGTCAGTTTGCCAATGCGTTGCGACCAAGTCTCATCAGTTCAGGAACACGCGGTATCGTCCTGCAAAACATACACTAGGTATCGTTTCTACGGCAAGTCATTCGGATTTGCCAAATCTGCATGCACGTGCACAGGCGAGGCCGTGGGAGCTCTGTGCGGACCGGCGGGCGCGGACCACTTGACACCTGTCAACAACGCGCATCGTAAAGTCGCTACATGCAGATTCGCGAACATGCCGAGGCCACGCCCGACAAGCCCGCCGCCATCATGCATCCCGCAGGCACGGTCGTGACGTTCGGCGAACTGGAAGCGCGCGCCAACCGATTGGCCCACTACTTCCGCAAGGCCGGCCTGGTCGAAGGCGACACGGTCGCCATCTTGATGGAGAACAACGAGCACTTCCACGCCGTGATGTGGGCGGCGCGGCGCAGCGGCCTGTACTACGTGCCGATCAACACGCACCTGACCGCTGCGGAGGCGGCCTACATCGTCGACAACAGCAATGCCAAGGGCATTGTCGGGTCTACGGCCCTTCGCGCGACGCTTGAGGGTTTGGCCGACGAACTTCCCCGCGGCCTACCGGAGGTGTTGATCTTTGCCGACGAAGCGTCGTCGACAACCGAACTCGTCGGCTGGCAGCGCTACCCCGAATGCGTTGCCGGTCAACCCGCTACACCGATCGCCGATGAGATCGAAGGCGACCTGTTGCAGTACTCATCGGGCACCACCGGCCGGCCCAAGGGCATCAAACGCGAGCTCCCGCATCTGCCGCCCTCCGAGGTGCCCGGCATGATGGCCATGCTCGTCAGCGTGTGGATGCAGCCGGAGTCGGTGTACCTGAGCCCCGCACCGCTGTACCACACCGCTCCGTCGGTGTGGTCGATGAACGTACAGGCAGCCGGCTACACCACTGTCGTGCTGCAGAAGTTCGACCCGGAAGGCGCGCTGGAGGCCATTGCGCGCTACGGCGTGACGCACGGCCAGTTCGTCCCTGCCATGTTCACCCGGATGCTGAAACTGCCGGAGTCCGTGCGCACTTCGTATGACGTGTCGAGCCTCAAGCGGGTCATCCATGCGGCGGCGCCCTGTCCGGTCGAGATCAAGAAGCAGATGATCGAGTGGTGGGGTCCGATCATCGACGAGTACTACGCGTCCTCGGAAGCGCACGGCTCCACACTGATCAGTGCGGAGGACTGGCTGACGCATCCTGGATCGGTCGGCAAACCGATGATGGGTGCCGTGCACATCCTCGACGAGGAGGGCACCGAACTGCCGCTCGGAGAGCCGGGCGAGATCTACTTCGAGGGTGGGCACTCGTTCGAGTACCTGAACGATCCCGAAAAGACTGCCAAGTCCCGTGACAAGCATGGCTGGATGACCGTCGGCGACATCGGCTACCTCGACGAAGACGGCTATCTGTACCTGACGGACCGCCGCCACCACATGATCATCTCGGGCGGCGTGAACATCTATCCGCAGGAAGCCGAGAACATGTTGGTCACCCATCCGAAGGTGATGGACGCCGCGGTGTTCGGTGTTCCCGACGACGAGATGGGCCAGAGCGTCAAGGGCGTCGTGCAAACCGTCGATCCTGCCGACGCCACCGACGAGTTCGGCGCCGAGCTGATCGCCTGGCTGCGAGACCGTCTGGCGCACTACAAGTGTCCGCGGTCCATCTCATTCGAGGCGCAGCTGCCGCGCACGGACACCGGCAAGCTGTACAAGCAGGAGCTGATCAAGAAGTACTCGTGACCGTCAACAGCACAGTCGAGCTCGCAGGCGGCATCGTCGTCGCTATCGGATCACCCTCGGACGACGCCATTTTCACGCTGACCGAAAGCGACAGCGAAGATCGGCGGGCCGTCACGGTCGCCTCCGTCTCCGACACAATCGATGATCTGCGCGACCGGTGCCAAAAGTGGCCACATGCCTCCGCCGTCTGCGCCGACGTCCTTCGCGCCGTCGACCCCGCCGCTCCGGCATACGGCGGAGTCATCACCGAGTCGCTGGCCTACTCGACGCTGCAGTCAGGCCCGGAATTCGCACGCTGGCTCGCCGAGCGGGGGCCGGCACAAGTGCCGGTGCTGCCGAATCCCGTACAGGCAGAGCGCGGCGGCGACACGCTCCACGTCCGGCTCAACCGGCCCACGCGGCACAACGCCTTCTCCACTGACGCCCGCGCCGCGCTACTCGAGGCACTCGAGGTCGCGCGCCTCGATCCGTCGATCACCGACGTCGTGCTGTCCGGCAATGGCCCGTCGTTCTGCAGCGGCGGCGACCTCGCCGAGTTCGGCAGCTTCGCCGATCCGGCCAGCGCTCACCTCGCCCGCACCCGGCACAGCCCGGCGCTGGTACTCGACGAGTTGACTGGGCGAATCGGAAGCCGTTGCCGCGCAGAGGTACACGGACAGGTGCTCGGTAGCGGTCTGGAAATGGCAGCGTTCTGCGGCCACGTGATTTCGTCGGGCGACGCCGTGTTCGGGTTGCCCGAATTGAGCCTCGGTCTTATTCCGGGTGCCGGCGGGACGGTGAGCATCACCCGCCGCGTCGGCCGTTGGCGCACGGCTTATCTGGTGTTGTCCGGCCGAACGATAGGCGCGGTCACCGCGATGCGCTGGGGCTTGGTCGACGAGATCAGCGGCGTCGCGAACTGATCAGCGGCGCGAGATCGCCGGCGTCAGAACCAGACTTTTCGGCCGCCGACAGGTCGGCCGACAGCGCCGAGAATCCAGAGGATGATGCCGACCACGACGAGTATCCCGCCGAGGGTGTAGAGGATCGAGATGCTTGTGAAGTAACCGATCAGCAGAAGAATGACGCCGAGCACGATCATGGTCAGTCCGATCTGGTACGTAGACAGCAATGATCGTCGAAGAATTACCACTTTCGTCAGAATTCAAACCGTCGCGATCGGTGATCGGCTCATCCGGAGCGCCGCAACGTGACTCGGTAGGTGTATTGCTCGGGCAGGAAATGGCTGACCGACAGCTCGACAGGTCTGCCGTCGGCATCGGAGTACAACCGGTCGACCCGCAGCATCGAGTGCCCGACCGCGCATCTCACCGCTTCGGCGACGGCGAGGTCGGCCGAGCCGACTGTGATGGATTGCGCCGCTTCGATGATCGGCGAGACGAGGTGGGGTTCGAGCAGCCCGATGACGGTTTGCCTGCCCACCGCGCGGTCGGCCAGCGCAGGTGAGGCGATCAGCGCCTGCGCGACAGACGGCACCAGGTGAACCGTCGTCGACACGAACGGCACGCCATCGTGCAACCGCCGGAACACCACCGAGTACACGATGTCGTCATCGAGGCGCAACCGGCTGGCCGCCTCCAGATCCACGCGCCGGCGCAGGCCGGTGAGTACCTCCATCGTCGTGTCGTCGGACAGGCTCATCAGGTCTTCGATCGAGCCGAGTTGCCGCAGATACCGGCCGTCGGCCCCACTGGCGTAAGTGCCCCTGCCCGGCACCCGGTACACAACGCCCTCGGCCACCAGATCCTGGAACGCACGGCGCACTGTCTGCCGCGACAACCCGTGGCGCGCCACCAATTCCGATTCCGTGGGCAACCGCGATCCGTCGCTGTACCGGCCCGCCGCGATCTCGTCGCGAAGTTGTTCGCGCAGAGTCTGGTACGCGGGCAGGGTCCGCATCAAATGCCGCCCCGGGAAATCAGTTGCGAGGCGATCACATTGCGTTGAATCTCATTGGTGCCCTCACCGACGATCATCAGCGGTGCGTCGCGGAAGTAGCGCTCGACGTCGAACTCGGTGGAGTAGCCGTAGCCGCCGTGGATCCGTACGGCGTTCAACGCGATCTCCATCGCGACCTCCGATGCGAACAGCTTCGCCATTCCGGCCTCCATGTCGCAGCGGTCGCCGCTGTCATAGCGTTCAGCGGCATACCGGGTGAGCTGACGGGCGGCGGTCAGCTTGGTCGCCATGTCGGCGAGGTAGTTACCGATCGACTGGTGTTTCCATATCGGCTTGCCGAAGCTTTCGCGCTCCTGGGCGTACTTCAGCGAGTCCTCCATGGCCGCGGTCGCCACCCCCAATGCGCGGGCGGCAACCTGAATCCGCCCGGTCTCGAGTCCTTTCATCATCTGCGAGAAACCCTTGCCCGGCTCACCGCCGAGCACCGCAGACGCAGGGACGCGAACGTCGGCGAACGTCAGCTCGCACGCTTCCACACCCTTGTAGCCCAGCTTGGGCAGATCCCGCGAGACTGTGAGCCCCGGGCTGGCCCCGAGGTCAAGGCCCGGCGCCGACTCTGCGCGCTCCACCAGGACCACGGAGATACCCCTGTGCGCGGGTCGTGCCGACGGATCGGTCTTGCAAAGCAGGGCGATCAGCCCGGACCGGCGCGCGTTCGAAATCCACGTCTTCGACCCGTTGATCAGCAACTCGGCACCGTCGGCCGCGGCCGTCGTGGCCATGTTCTGCAGATCGGAGCCGCCACCCGGTTCGGTCAGCGCCATGGTCGCGCGCAGTTGGCCGGATGCCATCGGCGGCAGATATGTACGCTTCTGTTCCTCGGTACCGAACTGCGTCAGGAGCTTCGCGACCACCGTGTGCCCGCCCATCGCCCCGGCCAGGCTCATCCAGCCGCGTGAGAGTTCCTGCGTCACTTCGACGTAGCAGGGCATCGACACCGGGGAGCCGCCGTAGGACTCCGGAATAGCCAGGCCGTAGATGCCGATCCGCTTCATCTGTTCGATCCACGCCTCGGGGTACTCGTTGGCGTGTTCCACGTCGCGCACCGTCGGCTTCACGTCGCGATCGACGAACGATCGGACCGTCTGGACCAGCAGCAACTCTTCGTCGTTCATTGGTACGGCCATATTGACACTTTGTGCGGCCCAATGCCAACATGGGCAGCCGTGAGCGGGCCATACTTCGACGATCTTGAGGTCGGGCAGGTCTTCGACTCCGCGCCATCGATGACGTTGACGGCCGGAGCGGCGGCCGTGCACCAATCCATCGTGGGCGACCGCCTGCGACTGGCGCTCGACGCGGACTTGGCGTCGGCGGTCACCGGCGCGACGGCGCCCCTCGCGCATCCAGCCCTGGTCTGCGACGTGGCGATCGGACAAACGACAGTGGTCACCCAACGGGTCAAGGCCAACTTGTTCTATCGCGGGTTGGTGTTTCACCGTTTTCCGGTCCTCGGCGACACGTTGTTCACCCGCACCGAGGTCGTCGGCCTCAAACAGAATTCCGCGAAGGCCGGGCGCGCGCCTACCGGGATGGCGGCCTTGCGCATGACCACGATCGACGACGTGGGGCGTCTTGTGCTCGACTTCCACCGCTGCGCGATGCTGCCGATCTCCGATGGGGCGGACGACACGGGGCATGCCGACGATCTGTCGACGATCGGCACCGGGAACGTTCCGGTGCCCGATCCGACCGCTGACTGGGACGCCGACGCCTACCGCGCGAAAGTGCCTGGCGACCAGAACGACCCTATCGAGACGGGCACCGTGCTGCGCAGCACGGCCGACGTCGTCAGCGGTGCACCGGAGCTCGCGAGGCTGACACTGAACATCGCTGCCACCCACCATGATTGGCGGGTCGGCGGGCAGCGGCTGGTGTATGGGGGGCACACCATCGGGTTGGCGCTGGCCCAAGCCACCCGCCTGCTGCCCGACCTCGTCACGGTGCTCGGCTGGATTTCGTGCGACCACACGGGTCCCGTATACGAGGGTGACACGCTCTACAGCGAGTTGCGCGTCGACCGCGCGGCACCGTTGCCGGACGGTCGCGGGCGAGTGCTCACGCTGAGCTCGCTCGTGTACGCCGTCGGGGACCCGGACCGGCAGGTTTTGCACTGGAGGTTCAACGCGCTGCAGTTCTGAGCACAATGAGGGGGTGACCCCGCTGGCCATCCCCGACGCCGTGTTGGCGCGCGCCGGGCGGGTGGCCGACGACTGGCGCGCAGCGACCGGTGTCGACATCGATGTCGCCGAGACACTCGTGGGGCGTGCCGGGCTGCTCGGATTGTCGCCGGATGGCCGGATCTCGGCGGGCGGGGCCACCCGACTGATGACCGGCCGCGACGGTTGGATCGCGCTGACACTGTCGCGGCCCGACGACATCGAGGCGGTGCCCGCCCTGCTCGAGTCGGCCTCGATGCCCGAGGATCCGTGGCATGCCGTGCAGCAGTGGATGACCAGCTACGACTGCGCCGACGGCGTCGAGCGCGCGCGTCTGCTCGGACTTCCCGCAGCCACGCTGGGCGAGACGCCTGCCGCGCCGCCGCGGGTGTATGCGTTCGGTCCGGCGACGAAGGGCAGGGATCTCACCGGGCTACTGGTGGTCGACCTGTCCGTGATGTGGGCCGGTCCGCTGTGCGGGCAGTTGCTCAGTCGCGCAGGCGCCACCGTCGTCAAGGTCGAGAGCGCGTCGCGGCCCGACGGGACACGGTCTGGGTCACCGGCCTTCTTCGACTGGATGAACCACGGAAAGCTCTCGTATGAGACCGATTTCGACGATGCGACGCGTCTACGAGCGCTGCTGGCCACCGCCGACGTGGTCATCGAGTCATCTCGGGTCGCGGCACTGACCCGCCGTGGCCTCGGGCCCACCGATGTCGCACCGCGTGACGGGCGGGTCTGGTTGCGCATCACCGGCCACGGCACCGAGGGTGAGCGCGCCGACTGGGTGGCCTTCGGCGACGACGCCGCGGTGTCGGGTGGCCTGGTCCGCGGCGATGCCGAGCCGGAGTTCTGCGGCGACGCGATCGCTGATCCGCTGACCGGACTGCACGCCGCCGCAGCGGTTGCCAACGCGCTACGCGGAGGTGGCGGTGCGTTGATCGAGATGTCGATGTCGGCTGTCGCCGCGGGTTACGCGGAGTTGCCGCGAAGTACCGAAAGCGCCTGTGCAGCAACGCCTCAGTTGAAGGGGCCGGCCGCTTCGCTGGGGGCGGACAACGACGCTGTAGAGAACCTGATCGCCGAACGGCGCCTCGCCCCGTGCTGATTCAACGCGCGTCACTACTCGACGGCGAGACGGTCGACATCCGCCTCGAGGACCAGATCACAAACCTCGCGGAGCGGCTGACGCCGCTGCCCGGCGAATCGGTATACGACGCGGCTGGCGCCACGGTCATCCCCGGCCTGCATGACCATCATGTCCACTTAAATTCGGCCGCAGCCGCTTTGACTTCGGTGCGGGTCGGCCCGGCTGAAGTGCACAACCGCGAGGAACTGGCCCGCGCACTTTCGTCCGCGGAGATCGGCCGCGACGGATGGATTCGCGCGGTGGGTTACCACGAGGCGGTCGCGGGCCCACTCGACCGCACAGTGCTCGACGAAGTGTCTCCCATGGTGCCCGTGCGTGTACAGCATCGCAGCGGAGTGCTGTGGACGCTGAACTCTGCGGGATTGGCCCGTGTGGGCCTGCCCGACCATCCCGACGGACGGGTGCGCAGCGCGGACCGCGGGTGGTCGGACATGCTGCAGCGCAACCACATCGGTTTGGCCGATCTCAGTCACCGGCTGTGTGCATACGGCGTTACCGGCGTCACCGACGCGACGCCGAACCTCGACGCGAGCGACATCGTCAAGCTCATCGAGGCCCACCGGCACGGCGAACTGCGTCAGCGGGTGCACTGCCTGGCACCGGGAAAGCGGATCCTGCACGACGATGACCTCGACCTCAACGAGCTCACGGAATGGATCATCGGACGCCACGCTGATGGCACCCCCGTCGCGCTGCACTGCGTGACCGCCACCCAACTCGTGGTCGCGCTGTCGGCCGTGCGGGCTGCGGGCCGTCACCCGCGGGACCGTATCGAGCATGCGGCGGTGGTGCCCGACGACAGCATCGCCGACCTGTCCGAGGTCACTGTCGTCACGCAGCCCAACTTCGTCGCCGAGCGCGGGGACCAGTACCTGTCCGACATCCCCCCCGCGGAGCACCACGAATTGTGGCGCGTTGCTTCGCTGTTGCGGGCCGGTGTGCGCACTGCGCTGTCCACCGACTTGCCGTTCGGTGAGGGCGACCCGTGGGCGGCGATGCGTGCGGCGGTCCACCGCACCACCGGCGCGGGCCGGGTACTAGGCGCCGACGAACGCATCTCCGCGCGCGATGCGCTGACGATGTTCTTCGGCGGCCCGCACGCGCCGACGAGGGCACGCCGCATCGCGCGGGGCCAACCCGGAGACGTGTGCGTCTTGCCGGCGCCGCCCGCCGAAGTGCTGGAGGAACTCGACTCGACGTTGGTGGCGGCGACGATCATCGCCGGCGACATCGTTTTCGAACGCAGCTAGGCGGCGGCGGGCGCGAAGGCCTCCCGCAGCAGCGCGCACTGGCTGTTGAAGAACGACACCGAGACCTCGGCCTTCGGCAGGATCGCGTCGAAGCCATGGAACGCGCCTTCGACGACCTCCACCCGGCACGGCACACCGGCGGCCCTCAGCCGTTCGGCGTAGGCGAGGTCCTCGTCGTGGAACAGGTCGAGCGCGCCGACTCCGATCCAGGCCGGCGGCAGTCCGCTGAGGTCGTCGCGACGCGCAGGCACTGCCACAGTTCGGTCGGCGTCACCGAGGTAGGCCGACCAGCCGAATCGGTTGCTGCTCTGGTTCCACAACCGGTGCCCGGGATTGTCGAGGTCACGGTCGACGGTGCGGTCATCGAGCATCGGATAGACCAGGAGTTGAGCGACCAGTGGCACCTCACCGCGGTCCCGGGCCAGCAGTGCCAGAGAGGCCGCCAATCCGCCGCCCGCGCTGCCACCGCCGACGGCCACCCGGGCCGGGTCCACCGACGGCAGCGACGCCAACCATTTGAGCGCCGCGTAGCAGTCCTCGAGCGGGGCGGGGTAGGGGTGCTCGGGTGCCAGCCGGTAGTCGACCGATGCGACGGTTGCTCCGAGTTCGCTCGCGTAGCGCCGGCACAAGACGTCGTCCTGTGCCGGGGTTCCGATGATGTAACCGCCGCCGTGGATCCACAGCAGCGCAGGCCCTTCACCGGTGGCGTCCGCGGGCCGGTACAACCGCACGCCCACACCGCTCGGCAGGGTGAGCACCTCAACGCCGTCGGGCACATGGCGGCTCTGCATTCGAGTGAGGAGCCGCATTAATGGCAACGTCACCGGTGTCACCGCCTGTTTGGGGATGAACTTCGCGATACGGCGCAGATCGGGATGGAACTCGGTGCTGGGCACGCGACCATTATCACCGCTGGTGCGTCGCCTCAAAGCGTCACAGCCGCAAAGCCCGCCGCTGTTCGATCGCGCAGGTATTTGCTGACTGTCATGATGAACCGGTGGCGAAGGGTCTTGTAGGTCGCTCGACGGAGCTGGAGTCGATCGCCCGGTTCTTCTCGGCGGCCGGGGCGCAGCCGACGGGCCTTCTCCTGGAGGGCGAGGCCGGCATCGGCAAGACCTCGCTGTGGCAGGCGTCGCTCGAGCAAGCCCACGGCCTGGGGCGGCACGTTCTGTCGGCGCGCGTCTGGGAGGCCGAATCCGTGTTGGCGTATGGCACCGTCGCCGACCTGCTGGCCGACGTCGATGCCGACGCCCTGCAGAGCCTGCCTGACGTGCAGCGGGTCGCCGTCGACCGAGTCCTGTCGCACAGCGCCAGTGCCGGCCCGGAGACCGACCAGCACGTGCTGGCGGCGGCGTTGCTGTCGATCATCGAGACGCTGGCGGCCGACGCGCCGGTGGTCGTCGGCATCGACGACCTGCAGTGGCTCGACCCGTCCAGCAGGGCGGTGGTGAGCTTCGTTGCGCGGCGGCTACGCGGGCCCGTGGGCTTGATCGCCACGGAGCGGACCGAACCAGACCGGGAGAGCTCCCTGTCGTGGCTGCAGCTGACCCGGCCCGACGCGCTCTCCCGGGTCCGCGTCAGCCCGATGAGTCTCGGCAGCCTGCACGAGGTGCTGAACGTCCGGTTGGGCCGGTCATTCTCCCGCCCCGTGATGGTCCGGATCGCCGACCTGTCGGCGGGTAATCCCCTTTATGCACTGGAAATGGCTCGCGCCATGGACGCCGGGCCAGATTTTCCGCGGACGCTCGCCGATCTTGTGCAGATGCGGATCTCCGACCTCGGCGACGACGTTCAACGCGTGCTGTTGGCCGCCGCATGTGTCGCCGAGCCGACCGTCGACGTGCTCGCGCTGGCCACCGGCAGCACCGCAGAGCGAACCGCTGCAGCGCTCGAAGACGCAGAGACCCGCGGCGTCGTCGAAATCGTCGGCAACCGCGTGCGATTCGCCCACCCACTGCTGGCGCGGGGAGTCTATGTCGGCGCGAGCTCGGCCCGCCGCAGGCGGATGCACCGCGCGCTGTCGAAGGTCGTTGAACAGCCCGAGTTGAAGGCGCGGCATCTCGCGTTGGCGTCGTCGCGCACCGATCCGGAGATCTTGCAGGCCCTCGATGCCGCCGCGGATGCGGCCAGGGGTCGAGGAGCTCCGGCGGCCGCGGCCGAATTGCTCGACCTGGCAATAAAACTCGGAGGTGACAGCCCGTCACGCCGGCTTCGGTCGGCCGGACACCATTTCCGCGCGGGGGACACCGATCAGGCCTACGCCATGCTCGCCCCGCTGATGCCCGACCTGCGGCCCGGCACGCTGCGCGCGCTCGCGCTGAATCTCCTTGCGGGCATCTGGATTTACCGTCGCAGCTTCAACGCGGCCGCTGATGCTTTGAAAGACGCCGTGAAAGATGCGCAGGAAAACACGGCGGTCCTGACGCAGACCTTGCTGATGCTGTCGTTCGCCCAGGCCAACGCCGGCGAGTACGCCGAAGCGCTTCGCAACGCCGAGCAAGCCGTCTCCTACGCCGATGAACTCGGCATCCCGGTGTTGACGAGTCAGGCACTGGCCGACTGGCAGGTGCTCAGCGCGCTGTGCGGACACGGCTTCGACGAGGCCGAGGTGCAGAGGGCGCTGGACCTAGAGGATCCCGACTTCGACGTGCCCATTCCGTTTCGTGCGCATTCGGCTGCCGCGCAGGTGTTCTCCTGGGCGGGACGCCTCGACGAGGCGTACGAGCACATGCAGGTTCTGCGGCGTCGGTGCATGGACCGCGGCGCCGACAGCGACATGCTGTTCGTCGCCGTCTGGCGGTCGCTGATCAACGTGTGGCGCGCGGACTTCGCTGAGGGCGCCGAGACTGCCGACGACGCGATGGAGCGTGCCGAGCAGATGGGCGGCGACCACGGCCTCGTCATCGCCCTGACCGTGCGGGGCCTGGTGGCCGCGTACACCGGGCGCGTCGAGCAGGCGCGCGCCGACGCCACTGCCGCGATCGAGGCCGCCCATCGTTTCGAGGCGCCGCTGCTCGCTGAATGGCCGATCATGACACTGGGTTTCGTCAGCGCGTCGCTCGGCGAGCATCAACAGGTTCTGGCCGATCTCAAGCCTTTGCTGTTGAGCTTCGACAACCTCACCTGCACCGAAATCATCAAGGCGGCGTTCGTTCCCGACGCCGTGGAAGCCATGGTCGCGCTGGGTCGGCTCGAGGAGGCCGAACCAATGATCGAAACGTTGCACCGCAACGGTAGCCGGCTTGATCGGCCATGGATGCTGGCGATGGCGGCGCGCTGCCGCGCGATGGTGCTGGCCGCGCAAGGAGATGTCGAGGCGGCCGAACGGTCCGCACGGCAAGCCATGGCCGAACACGACCGGATGGCTATGCCGTTCGAGCGCGCCCGCACTCAACTGCTACTCGGGGCGCTGCAACGCAGACAGCGCCAGAAGCACTTCGCCACAGCGACTTTCACGGAAGCGCTGCACACGTTCGAGGACGTAGGTGCCCCTATTTGGGCCGAACGTGCCCGTGCCGAGATCCTGCGGACCAACGTCGCACCCAAGCGCGGGCCGCAGTTGACACCGTCCGAGCAGCGGGTCGCCGAACTGGCCGCATCCGGACTGACCAACCGCGACGTGGCGGCGAAACTGTTCGTGAGTACGAAGACCGTCGAGGCCAACCTGTCCCAGGTCTACCGCAAGCTCGGGATCCGGTCCAGAGCCGAACTCGGCCGGGTCATGGGTCAGTGAACTCAGGGCTTCAACAGGAAGCAGCCGCCGGTGATGTGAAGGCGGGCGAACTCGATCTGACCGAGGTTGAACTCGAATCCGTTGCCCTGCACCTCATAATCGCGCTTCGACTGCTCGTTGAAGATCGACGACTCGCCCGTGGCGCCGTACCGAGCGGCTTCCTCCCTGACGATGCCGGCTGCGACGGGGAACTCCTCGGCGGTGAATGTGCGGCCGAACTCGACGGTGTCGGCTTTGGGTCTGCGCGCAATGTCGCCGGTCAGCTCATCGCACGAGACGCCCTGGCTGCTCATCCGCAGCAGGTTCGGGTCGGCGGTGAAGCGCCACGTCTGGCCGGGGATGGCAGCGGCAATCCGCTCGCCGATCACCTTGGCCGTGGCGTTGAGTCGTTGTCGCGCTTGGTCGAACGAACCGTTCGGGCGCAAGCTGTCGATGAGCGCGACCGCGTCGTCGCCCTTGGCTGTCTCTGACTTGTTCGCGTCGTCCACGTCGCAGCCACCTATCAGTAGGGTCACCAGACCAATCAGTGCAAGCGCGTTCCCGGGTCGCCGGGTTCGGATTCTCGGTGCGCTCACCACGACCTCGGGGTTTCCGTCACCGACAGATCGGGCCGGTCGAGCAGAATGGTCGCCAGGTTGTAACCGGACATCCGCTCCTGCGCATTCTGGGGGTACTCGGAATGGCCGCTGGCGCCGGTCTTGGGTTCGTAGCCCGGTAGCGGCGTGTCACCGGCATCGACCTCGAGATGGTTGAACCTGAAACGCAGGTCGCCGTTCTCGCTGATCACGTCGTTGGGGCTGGCACCCCACCCGTGCAGCGGGGCGAGGTCGGCGATGTAGTTGATCGGGTCATCGGAGGCGGACATGACGAAGAGGTTGTCGTCGCGCATCCCCAGATCCATGGGTGTGGTGGCCTGGAACCCCGGCGACCCGTACATCACCACATTGTCCACGTACTGGCTGGCGCCTTCTTGCAGCGCAACGCCAGAGGTCAACGACCCGTAGGAGTGGCCGAACAACGCGAGTGTCTGGTTGGGGTTCTGGGACGCGCCGTCGAGATCCGCCAGGAAGCTCGTCAACTTCGGGGCGCCCGCCTGGGCGAGATCGTCGTTGAGCACGCTCGACTCGAGCATGTCCGTCGGGGGCTGGTAGCCGGTCCATGCGATCGTGGCGATGTTCGTGCTCGCCCCGGTTTCCGAGGCCACCTCTGCCGCTTCTCCGCGCAGTTGCTCGGCTTCGCGCGTCATGCCGGCGATGGCGTCGCGCGTGGAGCTCCCCACCCCCGGAACCGACACCGACACGTGATCGGCTTTGAACGGGTCGCCCACCGAGGTGCCGGCACCGATCATCTGCGAGGGGTCGCTCGGCTCTTCCAGATAGACCAGATGTGAGTCGGGCACCGTGAGCGCCTCTTCGATGGCCGAGATGTCGCGCAGCCGGTCCTGTTTTATCTGCCCGTCCGGGAGCTGCTCATACTCCTCACGCAGCTCCTCCAGCTTGTCCCGGTTCGCCTGGTCGACTTCCTCGATGTTCCCGCTCGACATGTCTGTCTTGTACGGCTTGTCCTCCTCGCCTTCTTCCCGCTTCTCCTCGTCGTGGGAGAACTGAGGCGCATCTTTCTCCCCGCCGAACCGTTGGCTGGTCTTGACCGCGTCGTACTCGGCCGTCAGCCCGCCCAGCCCCCGCGCGACGTGGTTCGACTCGGCATTGGTCTTCGCGATGACTTCGCCGAGTTGGCCCAGGCCCCTGCTGGCGATCTGCATCAGCATGATGTCGCGTTGTTTACCGGGCGGCACACTGGCAGCGGCGTCGGTCACCCACTGGCGCACCGCGTCGAGGTTCTGACGTCCCGCCGATACCACCTCGGCCGACCGGTCGACGTAGGCGGCAAGGCGCTTGTCGAGGTCGGCCAGTTTGCCGAACACCTGACGGTGCTCGGTGTTGGCCGTGTCGTAGGCAGTGGCCGCGGCGCCCGACCACGCCGAGCCCGGAGCGGCTTCGGCAAGGTCTGATTCCATCTGCCGCAGCGGGCCGCTGGCGTCGTACTCCGCTCCGCCCTGCGGCGTGCCGTGCCCGAACGTCTCCCGCGCGTTGTTCCACGCCGCGTAGAACCCGTCGAGCGCGCTCACCGGCCCATTATCTCGTGCCGCGGCCGGCCCGCGTGACGCCTTCCGCGCCGCGTCGCACTTACTTGAGCAGCGGATCGCGGGGCAGCCCGAGGATCCGCTCGGCGATCGTGTTGCGAGTGATTTCCGAGGTTCCGCCCGCAATCGTCATCGCCCGATTGCCGAGGTAGGCCTGCGTCAGTGTCGGGGTCTGTCCGACGACGGCCGCGGAACCCGCCAGATCGAAGGCCAACTCGGTGAGCCGCTGGCCCGCCTCGGCCACCAGCAGCTTCGTCACGTTGCCCTCCGGGCCGGGTTCTGAACCAGCGATCGCACGGGTGACCCGACGCAGGTTGAGCAGCCGCAGGGTGTGGTTCTCCGCCAACACCTCGCCCGCACGCCGCAGGTAGAGCGACGCCGTCTCGGCCGACGCGTTGTCGAGCAGCTTGACGAGGTCGTCGACACTGAACCCGGTCGCGCCACCCGACCCGCCGCCGATCGAGATGCGCTCGTTGCCCAACGTCGCGCGGGCGACCAGCCAGCCCTTGTTCACGTCGCCGACCACGTCGGCATCCGGCACGAAGACGTCGTCGAAGAACACCTCGTTGAAGTGCGCGTGGCCGGTCAGCCCCTTCAACGGATTGACCGTCACGCCGGGGGCGTTCATGTCGATCGCCATCATCGTCACGCCTGCGTGCTTGGAAGCGTCGGGATCGGTGCGTACCGTCGCAAGGCCCCATTGGCACATGTGCGCCAGGCTGGTCCACACCTTCTGGCCGGTGATGCGCCACCCGCCGTCCACCTTCTTGGCCGACGTCCGCACCGCGGCGGCGTCGGATCCGGCACCCGGTTCGGAGAACAGCTGACACCACATCACCTGGCCGCGCAGCACCGGTTCCACCCAGCGCTCTCGCTGCTCGTCGGTGCCCGCCTGAGCGATGGTCAGCGTCACCCACCCGGTGATGCCCATGTCTGGCCGCTCAATCGGCGCTGATTCCCCGGTCGCTTCGCTCCTGCCCGCCGAACCGAATTCCTCCTCGATCACCAACTGCTCGAGCACCTCGGCGTCGCGGCCCCACGGTTTGGGCCAGTGCGGCACCAGATACCCCGAGTCGACGAGGTAGTCGCGTTGCTTGTCAGCGGGCAGGCCGCGTAGTGCTGCGACGGCTTCGCGGGCCTGTTCGCGGAACGCCTCAGCCTCTGGCGGCAGCGTGAACGACGCGCCTTGGGCCTGCCCGCTGCGCTGCGCGTCCACCACGTCGAGCAGCGGATCCGCGCCGCCGTGCATGAGCGCGGCGAGAGTCCGGGCGCGCCGCAGGTACAGATGCGCGTCGTGCTCCCAGGTGAAGCCGATACCGCCATGAAGCTGAATATTGTTCTGCGCGTTGAAGACCTGGGTACGAATGGCGTGTGACGCCGCCACCGCGGCGGGGAACCATGCACTGTCGAGGTCGCTGGCGCGGGCGGCGTCCCAGGTGGCCGCCGTGGTCTGCTCAGCGTTCACCAGCATGTTGGCTGCATGGTGCTTAACCGCCTGAAATGTGCCGATGGTACGGCCGAACTGCTCACGCACCTTTGCGTATTCGACGGCCATGTCCAGCGTCGCCCAACTGAGACCTACCGCCTCGGCTGACGCCAGGATGCGAAAAACCGTGTGCGCCTTGCGCGCAGCGCCGCGCAACAGGCGGTCGTCTGCCACCGTGACGTCGCGCAGCGCGACCGCCCCAACACTACGGGTGGTGTCCATGCCCTCGAGGGCGGTGACGGTGACGCCGTCGGCACCCGCATCGACGACCACGGCGTCCTGACCGGCGACGATGACCAGAACATCTGCGTCAGGGGCCCCCAGGACCACGGGGCACTCGCCGGTGACGACCAGGTCCGACCCGACCGTCACGCTGCTCGCCAACGCGAGCGCACCGGTCTTCGTGCCGTCGCTCATCAGTGGGAGGAGTTCTGCGCGAAGAGAATCCGTACCGCAACGGTCGATGACCACTGCGGCCGCGACGCTGGGCAGGAAGGGGCCGGGACACAGCTCGCGGCCCTGGGCCTCCAAGACGATCGCCAGCTCGGCCAGTGAGAAGCCCGAGCCGCCGTACTCCTCTGAGATGGCCAGCCCGTTCCAGCCGCCCTCGGCGCCGGAAGTCCACAGCTCAGCGGGGTGCGAATCGCCGCCATCGAGCGTCGCGCGCGCGGCGGATCGACTCTTGAGGCGGTTGAGCTGGCCGAACGCCGAATCGGCCAGGTCGTTGTGTTCCTCGGTGATGGCCAGGGCTGACTTGCTCACGTGGCGGTCCTCTTTACGTTTGACGGTCGTCACGTAACGCTAGCGCTTCGGCGCTGGTCAGACGCATGTGACCCAGCTCATGACAGATTGTCACCGTGTCGTAAGTGACCAACTCGCGCATGTTGCGGTTTGAATTCATCGGCCGGGGGTACAGTCGCGCAATGTCCCCAAAACCGGATACCCGGTATCCCGGACCGACCATGTGGACGCGCGCTCGCTGGCTGATGAAGGCCGGTCCCGCCGACTACCTGATGGCGATGAGCATGGCGACGGCCTCGCTTCCCGTCATCGGGAAACGCCTTGAGCCACTTGGCACTGTGACCGCGATGGGAATCTGGGGAGTCCGGCACATGCCGGACTTCCTCAACGCGAGTGCCAAGTCCTGGTTCGGCCCGGACAATGCCGAGGTGCGCAAGCTCGAACGCGACGCCACGCACTCTGTTGCCGAAGCCGCCCTGCGTGGCGTCGTGCGCGCCGAGGATCTGGCCATCGAGTGGCCGGCACCGGAGGGCGCGCCGCCGCTGTGGAAGATGCGCGAACAGCGCCGCAATGTCTACCGCACCTCGGTGCGCTACGGCAGCGACCCGTCTCAGGTGCTCGACGTGTGGCGGCGCAAGGACCTACCGGACACGCCGGCCCCGGTGCTGATCTACATCCCCGGCGGCGCCTGGATTCACGGCAGCCGAATGCTGCAGGGTTACGCGCTGATGTCGCATCTGGCCGAGATGGGCTGGGTCTGCTTGTCGATCGACTACCGCGTCGCGCCGCACCACCGCTGGCCCAGCCACATCACCGACGTGAAGACGGCCATCGCATGGGCCAGGGCGAACGTCGACAAGTTCGGCGGCGACCGCAATTTCGTTGCGGTGGCCGGTGGTTCGGCAGGCGGACACCTTGCCGCACTGGCTGGGCTGACGATGAACGACCCAGAGTTGCAAGACGAGTTGCCCGAGGATTCGGACACCTCCGTCGACGCGGTGGTCGGAATATACGGACGCTACGACTGGGAAGACCGCTCGACTGTGGAACGCGCGCGGTTCATGGACTTCCTGGAGAAGGTCGTGGTGAAGCGCGAGGCGTCGCGGCACCCGGAGATCTTCCGCAAGGCGTCCCCGATTGCGCAGGTGCATCCGGATGCGCCGCCGTTCCTGGTGATCCACGGCAGCGGCGATACCGTGATCCCCGTCGAGCAGGCCCGCAGCTTCGTCGAGAGGCTTCGCGCGGTATCGCGGTCGGTGGTCAGCTACGTGGAGCTGCCGGGCGCCGGACATGCCTTCGACATGATCGACGGCGCCCGCACCGGATCAATGGCCACCGCAATTGGCCTGTTCCTCAATCAGATTCACCGAAACCGGAGCCTGATCGGGGCTAAAGAGGTTATATAGGCTCCTCCGGACAGGGGGTAGGTCTTGAAACGGCTTAGCGGGTGGGACGCTGTGCTGCTGTACAGCGAAACGCCGACGGTGCACATGCACACCCTGAAGCTGGCGGTCATCGACATCTCCTCGCTCGGCGACCGCCGGTTCGGCATCGACGAGTTTCGCCGGGTGATCCACGGGCGGCTCCACAAACTCGACCCGTTCCGGTTCGAGCTCGTCGACATCCCGTTCAAGATCCACCACCCGATGTGGCGGGAGAATTGCGAGGTCGACCTCGAGTACCACGTGCGGCCGTACAGCGTGGATGCCCCGGGCGGGCGCCGCCAACTCGACGAGGCGGTGTCCCGGATCGCGAGCACACCGCTGGACCGCAGCAGGCCTCTGTGGGAGATGTACTTCATCGAGGGTCTGGCCAACGGCCGGATCGCGGTGCTCGGCAAGATTCATCACGCGTTGGCCGACGGTGTCGCGTCGGCGAACCTCCTGGCCCGGGGGATGGATCTGCAGGACGGGCCGCAGGCCGAGCGTGATTCCTACGCAACCGATCCCGCGCCACGTCGCTCGGAACTGGTTCGAACTGCGTTCGCCGATCACATGCGCCAGATCGGGCGTTTCCCTAGCGTGGTGCGCTACACCGCCCAGGGCGTGCGACGGGTTCGCGAGAGTTCACGCAAGCTGTCGCCGGAGCTGACACGTCCGTTCACACCGCCGCCGTCGTTCATGAATCACCGTGTCGACGCACAGCGCAAGTTCGCCACCGCGACGCTGGCCCTCGCGGAAGTGAAGGAGACGGCCAAGCATCTCGGCGTCACGATCAACGACATGGTGCTGGCGATCTCGGCGGGTGCACTGCGCGAGTTGTCGCTTAAATACGACGGCCACGCCGACCACCCGCTGTTGGCCTCCGTGCCGGTGAGTTTCGACTTCTCCAGAGATCGCATCTTCGGCAACCGGTTCTCGGGCGTGATGATGGTGGTGCCAATCCAACTCGACGATCCGCTGCAGCGGGTGCAGGCGGTGCACGACGCCGCGGTGGACGCGAAGGAGACCCACCACCTGCTCGGACCTGAACTCGTCAGCCGGTGGTCGGCGTACTTCCCGCCCGCGCCCGCGGAGGCGTTGTTCCGCTGGCTGGCGAACAAGGACGGGCAGAACAAGGTCCTCAACATCCCGATCTCAAATGTGCCCGGCCCACGTGAGCCCGGCCGCGTGGGCGGCGCACTGGTGACCGAGATCTACTCCGTGGGCCCCCTGACCACCGGGAGTGGTCTCAACATCACGGTGTGGAGCTACGTCGACCAGCTGAACATCTCTGTGCTGTCCGATGGCGCGACCCTGGCCGACCCACATGAGCTGACCGATGCGATGATCGCCGCGTTCATAGAAATCCGGCGTGCTGCAGGGCTTTCCGCTGAGCTGACAGTTGTCGAGTCGGCTATGGCGCAGTAATGGCGGGTCCGGCATCCGCCGGTTGCCGCCGCTTGGCGTGCACCCAGGACAGGAAAGTCTCGACCGCGCGCGCGGTGTAGTGCGCCCTCGGCGATCCGTAGTAGAAGTCGAACGCGTGCTGGGCGTGCGGGATCTCGGCGTAGGCCACCGGCGACGTGGACACGTTGCGAATCGCTTCGGCGAACTCGCGGCCCTCCTGTACCGGGATGATGGAGTCGTCCTGGCCGTGCAGGATGAAAAACGGTGGGGCGTCAGGGCGTACCCGCTTGATCGATGACGCGTCCAAGTAGAGCTGCCGGTGCTCGGCGATGCGCTTCTTGACGACGAACTTCTGCAGAAAGCCGATGAACTCCTTGCGACCGGAACCGCTGGAGGTGAACCAGTCGTAGCGGCCGTAGATCGGCACGGCGGCCACCACAGAGGTGTCGGCGTCCTCGAAACCCGGTTGCCACTGTGGGTCGTTCGACGTGAGCGCGGCCAGTGAGGAGAGGTGACCGCCGGCCGATCCGCCCGTGATCGCCACGAAGTCCGGGTCGCCGCCGTAGTCGGCGATGTTCTCCTTGATCCACGCGAGCGCACGTTTCACGTCGACGATGTGGTCTGGCCATGTGTGCCGCGGGCTCACGCGGTATTCGATGGACACACAGATCCACCCCCGCTCGGCCAGGTGGGCCAGCAGCGGGTAGGCCTGGGGCCGGCGCATTCCGATAGCCCACGCGCCTCCCGGAACCTGGAGTACCACAGGCGCTTTCCCGTCGCGGGGCAGGTCGGCGCGGCGCCAAACGTCGGCGCGGTTGGTGCGGCGGTGCGGACCGTACTGGACGGTGCTGGTCTTCTCCACGTAGCGGCGCCGGACGAGTTCGGTGGGCCAGACCCCGATCATGCGGCGGTGTGGGGCCGGCTGGGACTTGTCGGCGATCGCTTCGTAGTCTTCGCCGAGGGTCTCGCGCAGCGGTCCTTCGAAGTGTGGCGCGGAGGCGATATTGCGCCGCTGGATGATCCCCAGCAGGACCCAGGCGATGGCGGTCAACAGCAGGGCGATCCGGCCGCGGGCCCCGCAGAAGTCACCGCGCAGGCCGCGCCGCAACGCGTCGAGCACGGAAACCACCAGATACACCGGTGACATCTCGGTGGTGGGCCAGCCGAACGCGAACACGGGCAGCGTGATGTAGCCCTCTCGGCCCAGGGGACGGACGCCGTTGACGGCGTTGATCAATTCCGCGGTTGCACGCAACAGCGGATAGCGGCGCCTAGTCATCGGGTGTCGTCATATCCGCGGTGCGGTCATTCGAAACCGGATCAGCCGAGGACGGGCAGTCGGCGCTCGTGGGCGAGCTCGTCGAGGGCGCGCTGCATCAGGTGCCGCACATGGGCGTCGACCTCGTCGATGTCGGGGTTCTCGCCGAACTCGGCGACGATGTCGATGGGCGGCAGCACTCGCATGACGATCTTGGCTGGCAGCGGGAGATTGGGCGGAACCACCAACGAGAGGCCGAACGGGAAACCGAACGAGATCGGCACGATCTTCGTGCGTGCCAGGCGCGCGATCGGCCCGAGGCGCTTGGCCAGCCACGTTCCACGCGACAGGAAGATCTGCGTCTCCTGACCGCCGATACCGACGGTCGGCACGATCGGCACGCCGGCGTTCAGTGCCGCTTTCACATATCCGGTGCGGCCGCCGAAGTCGATCACGTTCTCCGAGAACGTCGGCCGGTAGACGTCGTAGTCACCGCCCGGGAACACGACGACCAGGCCACCGGTGCGCAGCGCCTCATCGGCGTTGGCGTGGTTGGCGCTGATGTACCCGATGCGCCGGAAGAAATCGCCCTGCGGGCCGGTCATCAGCATGTCGTGGCTCAGCGTGTACAGCGGCCGGTCGTAGCCGTGCTGCTCGTAGAAGTGGGCCGCGAGGATCGGCACGTCCATCGGCAGCATGCCGCCGGAATGGTTCGAGACGAGCAGTGCGCCTCCCGGCGGGAGGTGTTCGAGACCGCGCACCTCCGAGCGGAAGTAGCGTTTCAAGAACGGTCGGGTGACGCTCATGACGCGCTCGGTCAGCCCGGGATCCCACTTAGTGAGTTCGGACGTGTTGTCGGTCGAGGTCACGGGTCCCCCTGAGTTCGAAATTAGAACGTGTTCTAGTTTAGCGCATCGGTGCGAGTGCCCGTTCCCGCCGCAGCGTACCGCCGGACGGCACCTGCCACGACCGTTACGATCACCGGCGTGAGTGACAACACCGAAGAAGCAGTCCTGGTCGAGCAGCGGGACCGAATCCTGATCATCACCATCAACCGGCCGCAGGCAAGGAACGCGGTGAACGCCGCGGTCAGCCGCGGATTGGCGGACGCCATGGACCGACTCGACGGCGACACCGGGCTGTCGGTCGGCGTGGTGACCGGAGCGGGCGGTTCGTTCTGCGCAGGTATGGACCTCAAGGCGTTCGCCCGCGGCGAGCGGTGCGACATCGAGGGCCGTGGCCTGGGGTTCACCGAACGTCCGCCGGTCAAGCCGCTGATCGCGGCGGTCGAGGGCTTCGCACTGGCGGGCGGGACCGAGCTCGCGCTCGCGACCGACCTGATCGTGGCGTCGAAGGAGTCGGCGTTCGGCATCCCCGAGGTGAAACGCGGCCTGGTGGCCGGCGGCGGTGGCCTACTGCGGCTGCCGCAGCGCATCCCGTCGGCGATCGCGATGGAACTCGCGCTGACCGGCGACAACTTGTCCGCCGTGCGGGCGCACGATCTCGGCCTGGTCAACGCGCTGGCCGAGCCGGGACAGGCGCTGGATACGGCGATCGCGCTGGCCGAGAAGATCACCGCGAACGGACCGCTGGCGGTGGCCGCGACCAAGCGCATCATCGTCGAGTCGCGCAATTGGAGCCCAGACCAAATGTGGGCCGAGCAGACGAAGATCCTCATGCCGGTGTTCGCCAGCAATGACGCCAAGGAGGGCGCGATCGCGTTCGCCGAGAAGCGGCCGCCGAAATGGACCGGCACCTGACGGTTACCTCGACGCCGTGGTGGGCAACCCGGTAGGCATGAACACTCTTAGCCGCCTGCGGCGTGCAGAGAAGCGGGTCCTCAAGGCGCAGCGCCGGGTATGGCTGTTGCAGGCCGCGTTCTGGCCGACCGTAGTGCTGGCGGGTCTCGGTGCGGCCGGCCTGTTGGCCGTTCGGCTTCGTAGCCGGTCGGATGGGCCCGCGCAGCCAGTCGACGGCCTACCCCACCTTTGAGGAGGACACCACCCATGGCGCCCAGCGATGAGCTGCCGATTCCGGACTATGACCAACTGTCGCTGAACGACGTGCGGCACCGCATCCGTTCGCTCGACGAGGCCCAGTTGCGTGCGGTCTTCGCACACGAAGAAGCGCACGGCAACCGCATTCCGGTGCTCGAGGTGCTGCATGCACGGTTGCGGGAACTGACCCACGGTGCGGAACCGTCGGGCGGCGACCCCGCTAACGCGCCAGCGGTCACGTCCACGCCCGGCGGTTCAAAGGTGCAGGAGTCGACGGCCGCTGAAGCGAGCACCCCGCTGCGCCACGGCGTCGCCAACCAGACGCCGTCGCGCGGGCGCCCCTAGCTGTCGACGAGGTATTCCTGCGGTGGTGGTACTTGTTCACTCGGGCTTGGCCGCTGTCGAGGTCGGGGGGCGGGATCCATCGGTGCGCCCGCCATCTTTCCAGTCCATCTCGGCGTGATGAACCTGGCATCCGTAGCCGGGCACGGTGCAGCCAGGTTTGGTGCAGCCGCGGTCCTTGGCGTGCAACACAATCCGCTGCCCCTTCGAAGCGACGCGTTTAGTGCGACCCAGATACAGCGGCCTGTCAATTTGATACAGCTGTCCAAATGGCCCGGTTTTCATATGGCACGGGGAGCCCGTGGTCAACCAACCGCCCGTGCCCCTCAGGCC
The DNA here is from genome assembly GCF_025345615.1 of Mycobacterium deserti. Lineage (GTDB taxonomy): Bacteria > Actinomycetota > Actinomycetes > Mycobacteriales > Mycobacteriaceae > Mycobacterium > Mycobacterium deserti. Next base: position 917,504 of record NZ_JAODWD010000002.1, on the reverse strand, counting down.
AAATCGGTCGCCCAGTCGGGCGGCTCTCCTTTCCGCTGAGAAGTCGCCCCGCAATGATTCCCTTTGGTGTCAGCTTGTAACGAATACGCGCTTGATTTTCAGACATGGGTTCCTCCGACACTGTCTCCACGAGTTCAGCTTCCACTAAGCGCCGAGACCCCTGAGGCTGAGTCTGTCCACCCGTTCGCACATAACTGACTGCACGGTCGCCCCTCGTGCTTCTGCCTGCGTCCGTACAAATGCGCCCGGGAGGGGTACGTCCGCATTAGCTCCTCCCACGCATGCTTACGCGCCACACCGTCGTTCATGGTTAACGACCGCGTGCTTGTAATGACCGGGGCTGAGCCGTGTAACGCCTGTTGTAACGCTTCCTCGAAGCGCACTTGCAGTGCGCTACTAGCACGGCTTGGTGAATCGCATCCATCGACTGCTGTTCGTCCTCGGTCGATGTCACATCTTCGACTGCGGCTGGAATGCCTGGAATGCAACTCCAAGACCCTGTCGAACTGCTCGCGCTGATTCGTGAGGAGGGAAGATGTCGTGGCGCGCACTTCCGTGAGCGCCAACTTCGTGTCCGCGTTGAGCTGTCCGAACTGCTGGCTTTGCGCCATAGTGACGATGAGTTGAGCCATGAACGCCAATACGGCAAGAGCCAGCGCAACGGTCGATAACGCATCGACGTTGACTACGGTTATGGCGACGACCACTGCTGCTAGGCAAGCCCCCGCTAAAGACCGCGAGGCGGAGCTGACACCCGGCGCTCGTCTTGATTGTCATGTTCTGAGTTAATCCGATTACGAAACGACCGGTTCTCCGTAAATTCGGGTGCACCATCACCTCTCAAAGATCGGGCGAGCCATGACCGACATTTTTCGATCGCAAGATTCGACCAGCATGCCGTCGGGGCAGGATCGCGCTCAGGTCCGGGCGCTGTTGCCTGTCAAACGCTTTGCACTCGGGGTCGTGACCGGCCTCGTGCTCGCCGTGTCGCTGCTGGCTGCGTGCGGCGCGGACTCGACAGAGTGGGACACACTCACTGTCAATCAACACCTGTACCTCAAGGACCCGGCCGGGACGACGTTCAAGATTGGCATCGGCAAGGACGCGAGCGGCAAAGACCTGGTCACCGCGACGCGCGTCGGCGACTAGCCGCGTTCCCCGCCGCACCCTGAAGTTCCGGTTGCATTGCACCGTGTCAGGACCGCTATGCCGAACGGCCCCCAGGGGTCTACTAATGCGTCAGTAGATCAGCCATCGCTAGGGTTGCCCGCCAGCGCTCAGTGCATCGGGCACCGAGACGCTGACGGGCGAGGTGAGACAACGGATTACCGCCAGGAGTGGCTTTAGGACCCAGCCGGGGCGATGGTGAATTTACCAATTCGGTTTGGGCGCACCATATTCTGACCCATTCGGAACGCGCACCTGCACGCGACCGAGTTGCTGCTGAAATACTGGTGCTCACTCGTCGAAACGTTCACCGTGCCGTAGGCACTCACGACTGCTGACTTGTCGATGACCAGGCCAGTGTGCGCTGGCACTGCCCTGCGGGCCGAGGCGCGTATCGGCGCCGCTTGCGGTCGAGGTCGGTGTACTGGCCGTCGGGGTTGATCAGCGCAGCCAACCGGTCCGCGGCTTTCTGCACCGCACGCGGGGTGTGCTCGGCCGCGAGTGCGGCCAGGGTTTCTTCGCAGCAGTCACGGGTCTGATAGTCCACCGCTCGTGGAAGAACGCGCGAATGATGCGCACATGTTCGGCGTTGATCTCACCGCGGGCTTGACGCTGGCCACCTGTGCCAGCACGGGTTCCAAACTCTCACCGGTCAACGCGGTGCGCGGTCCCAACTCCTCAGCTTCGGCAAGGCGTCGCCGCGCCTCCCCTGCGTCGATGCGCAGCCGCTGGGTCAACACCTCGGCCCACTTCGCCACACCCAACTCCGCAGGTGTGCAAGCGGTGACCAGCCCGGTAATCAGCCCGTGCTCCACCGCAGACAGTCGGCGCCGCTCACGCTCCAACGCGTCGAGTATCGACAGTCGCTCGACCCCGGTGAGCTCATCGAACGACGGCGCGGCGACGTCAGCACAGGCCGCCTGCCAGCGCTCGATCGTCTTCGATACCGCCTCCGAACTCATGAATCGAACAGTAGTTCGAAGCACTGACAGACTTCGATGACCCAGGCAAGGTTCCAGGGAAGCTTCTCCGCGGCCAGAAACGACCGCGTCGAAATCTCGCCCGGCGTCGTCACCGCGTGAGTTCCGCGATTTCCTCAGTGATATTGCGGCGGGCTGCTTCTTCCCAGCGCGCACGCCCTGGCGCGGTGTGGAAGATCTGTCCCTCCAGCAGCGACGAAAGTATCTGCGCCCGAGCTGGTTTGAAGACATCATCAGGAATGTCGGCATACTCCTCGCGCACCGCCTCGGCATACGCGCGATAGCGGCCGGGATAACTGCCGAGCACCGAGAGGTCGGCGTCGCAGAGCACCGCACCGTTCACGTCGTCGTCGGACACCTTGTGTGACTTGGTGACCAGTACCAACCGCGCGACCTCGTCGCGCATCGGCGACGAGGACAGCAGTTCGCGCGCCAGTTCAGCCGACCGGTCCTCGTTGTCGTCGCGGCCGATCACGTAGACGGCGTCGTGGAACCACGCCGCCAACTCGGTGGCCTCTCGTGCGAACGCGACCCCGTCATCGGCCAGTACGCCGATCGCGTCGAGCACCTCGTGCAGGTGCGCGACCGTGTGATGCTTGCGGTGCGACTCCGACCATCGGGCCAGTAGATCCTCGCGCAGGTCTTCGGTCAGATGTGCCGCCATATGGCCAGTCTCGCATTTCGCTTGACCTGAACCCCTGTTGAGGTCGGAGGATGGGGTCATGACGATTGAAGCGAATGCCTCCGTCGATCTGGCCGCCTATCTGGACAGGGTCGGGTACTCCGGTTCCACGGAGCCGACGGTCTCGACGCTGCGCTCACTGGTGGCGGCTCACAACAAGTCGATCCCGTTCGAGAACGTCGACCCGTTGATGGGTGTGCCGGTCGCCGATCTGGGCTCCGCGGCGCTGTTCGACAAACTCGTGCACCGCAGGCGTGGCGGTTACTGCTACGAGCAGAACGGTCTGATGGGGTACGTATTGGGGGCCTTGGGTTTTGACGTGAAGCACTTGGCCGGTCGGGTGGTTTGGATGAACACCTCGAATAATCTGCCTGCGCAGACGCACGAGGTGTTGTCGGTGACCGTGCCGGGCGAGGACGAGCCCTGGCTGGTCGACGTGGGCTTCGGCGGTCAGACGCTGACCTCACCGATCCGGCTCGACGCAGGTCCGGTGCAGCAGACGCGGCACGAGCCGTACCGGTTGACCCGACACGAGGACGGTTACCGCTTGGAGGCCGAAATCCGCGGCGAGTGGCAGCCGCTGTACATCTTCACCACCCGTCCGCAGCCTCAGATCGACCGCGAAGTCGGAAGTTGGTACGTATCAACTCATCCCGCGTCCACATTTGTGGTGGGGTTGTCGGTGGCTCTGATCGCCGACGACGCCAGGTGGAATCTGAGGGGCCGCAACTTGGCGATCCACAGTGGCGGACGCACCGAGAAGCGACAGCTCGGCGATGCAGCCGAGGTGCTCGACGTATTGACCGAGCGGTTCGGCATCGACCTGGACGACCTCGGCGATCGCACCGAGGTGGAGAAGCGGGTCAGCGCGGTCCTGGACAGCTGACCACGACGTCCCACGGCGCATCCGCAGACAACGCAATCCTGCCGAGCCGCCGCGCATAGCGCGCGGTGCTGCCGAAGTCGTCGACCCAGCTGCGGGCTCGCATCGTGACGAGCCACAGCCGATGTTCGACGGTGACCCCTATCGCGCCGTGCAGTTGGTGGGCGATCGTCGTCACCGGCCCGACCGCGCGACCGACCGCGACCTTCGCGACCGTAACCGCGTAATCAGTCACGGGACTGCCGAACCCGTAATCCGAGGCGGCCGCGACGGCCAGTGTGACCGCAGCACGCGCGCGTTCGGTCTCACCGGCCATTGCCGCAAGCGAGTGCTGGACCGCCTGGAACTTGCTGAGCGCCCTGCCGAACTGCACACGCTCACTCGTGTGCGCGACCGTCAGATCGCGTGCCGCATCCAGCGCCCCCACCATCTGCACGCACCGTGCCCACGCGCCGCGCCGGGTCAATTCGTCGGCGACCCGCAGGTCGAGAGTCTGAAGGTCCGTAGCGGGCATGTCGATGACAAGCGAGCCACGCGGTTCGCCCGCCAGGTTGTGGTCGGCGTCGCCCACCTCATCGGTGAGTCCGACGTGCAGTCCCCGATCGGTTCGCGCCGCAAGCAACACCCTCCCAGGCCGCGGCCACGGCACGTCATGCGCAGACCCCACGACCCGGTCACCCTGCCGCTGCGCGTCGGCAACCGCGACCGTCAGCGGCCCGGTTTCGGGGATGGCGATGCCGGCCTGTAGTGCGAGCCACGCTGCGAGCAAATCGGTTTCGGCGATCGGCACCGCTGCCGCGTGCTTCGCGAGACCGGCCAACACGACTGCCGATTCCGCAGGACCCGCGTCACCCGAGCTGACGAGCCGGCTGAGCCCTGTCTCCTCGAGATCGCGCCACAACGCCTCGTCGAACGAGTCGGGGACTCCGCGGTGACGGGAACGGGCGTCGAACGAGCGACGGCCAATATCGTCGACGAGCTGCTGCAGTTCGTTCACCGCACCCCCAATCCTCTGGCGACCACGCCGCGCAGCACCTCGTTGGTGCCCCCACGCAGCGTGAACATCGGTGAGTGCAGCCGCGCCGCGGCCAGCAGAGCACGCAGCGGTTCGGCGTCCTGCGGACCGACATGGTCGAGCAGGTCGGCGACCAGTTCCACCGAGTCCTGCTCGAAGAGCGTGCCGAGATCCTTCACCAGCGCCGCCTGCGTTGCGGCGTCCCCGCCGTCGGTGAGTGTCCGGGCCACCGAAACCGACAGCTGGCGCAACGAAATCAGCCGCGCGACAAGGTCACCGACCGCGGCGGCGATCCCGTCGTCGACGTCGGCAGGCAAAGCCCGAATCACGCCGAACAGCAGCGTCGCGGTCGACAGCATCCGCTCGGGACCGCTGCGCTCGAAACCCAGCTCCGCGGTGACCTGCCGCCACCCGTCGCCGACCTGTCCCAAGACGTCCGCGTCGCCGACGAACGCGTCGTCGAACGTCACTTCGTTGAAGTGATGTTCGCCGTTCATCATCACGATCGGACTCATGGTGATGCCCGCGGAGTCGGTCGGCACGATGAACTGGCTGAAGCCGGCATGCCGATGCTCCGGATCCGCCGGGCTGGTTCGCGCGAGCACGACGATCAGGTCCGCCAGGTGCGCGCCGCTGGTCCAGACCTTGGTCCCGCGCAGCGTCCAACCGCCCTCGACCCTGGTCGCCCTGGTGCTCACGGCGGCCAGGTCGGAGCCTGCGCCGTGCTCGCTCATCCCGATCGCCGCGTACAGCCGGCCCGCGGCGATCCTCGGCAGCAGTGTCCGGCGCTGTTCCTCGGTGCCGTAGGAAAGCAGGGCCGGCGCGAACTGCCGGTCGGCGAACCAGTGCGCGGCGACCGGCGCACCGTGGGCGAGCAGCTCCTCGGTGACCACGTAGCGGTGCAGGTGGCCGGCCCCGACCTGCGGTGCACGGCCGCCGTACTCCGCCGGAATGGTCAGGCCGACGAATCCCGCGTCGGCCAGGCGCGCCGAGAACTCAGCGTCCCACCGGGCCAGCCACGAATCCACGGCAGGTTCCCAGCCGAACTGCGCGCGATCGGCCGCCAGGAACTCGCGGATCGACGCCCGCAATCCGGCCAGTTCTCCGTCGGTGGCGCATCGCGCCTCGAATTCACCCACTGGCCACCACACTAGTGAGCGCAGTTGAGCAGGAATCGTCATGTTCAAGCGGCGGGCGCGCGACCATACTCGTTCAACGTGAGCGAGGGATCACGCCGCGACCGTTTACGGGAGCTGCTCGACGCCGTCGTCGACAACGCCAACACCGACGTCGGCGACATGGCGCGCAGCAGCCACGCCTCGGAGTTCCACTTCTCCCGTGAGGTGCGGCGGCTGACCGGTGAACCACCCGCCGCGATGCGGCGCCGCATCATGCTCGAGCGCGCCGCCTGGCGGTTGCGCAGGGGAGAAGGAGTGGCCGCGGTGGCCGCCGCCGAGGGGTGGTCGTCGGCGGAGGTGTTCTCCCGCGCCTTCCGGCGTGCGTTCGGTGTTCCACCGTCGCAGGCCGCGGGCACCGAGTTGCGCCTGGCGGCGCCCAACGGCCTGCACTTCCATCCACCCGCCGCGCTGTGGCTCGACAGCGACGGCGACACCAAGGAGCCCGACATTTCCCAGTTGATGGTCGCGCACGACGTCGCCGACACCGCCTATCTGATCGACCAGGCCGCGACATTGTCGAAAGACCAGTGGACCGAAGACATTTCGCCAGGGCAGGTGGTGCTGCACTGGGACGGCCAGGAACCCAGCGTCGGCGCGGTGCTCGGCGCGATCGTCTGGACCAAGGAGGTCTGGCTGGCGACGATCGACGGCCTCGACTTCCCCGACCGCGAGGCGACGCAGCCGCACATCGCCACGGCCGAACAGCTGGCGGCCCGGCACGACGGCCTCGCGAAGCGATGGACGGCGATGGTTTCGGAGTACACCGCCGAGGGCCGCCTCGGCGACACGATCATCGACGCCCTGTGTGACCCGCCGGAATCGTTCCAGCTTTACGGCATCGTTGCGCACGTCTTGACGTACTCGGCGCACCGGCGCCAACTCGTTCGCACCATGCTGGCCCGACTCGGCGTCGAAACCCGAACCGGTGACCCACTCGACTGGATGCGAAGGAACTGACATGGCGACCGTCTACTACACCGCGTCCAGCCTGGACGGTTACATCGTCGACGAGGCCGACAGCCTGGACTGGCTGATATCCCGAGACATCGACCAGAGCGGTCCCTACAACTACGACGAGTTCATCAAGTCGATCGGCGCGGTGGTGATGGGCTCGGCCACCTACGAGTGGATCAACGAGAACCATCCCGGCACGTGGATGTACGAGCAGCCGTCATGGGTGTTGACGAAGCGCCCGCACATCATCGATGCGGGGCATCCGGTGCAGGTGTTCGACGGCGCTGTGACGCAATTGCATCCGAAGCTGGTGTCGGCCGCAGCGGGCAAGGACGTGTGGGTGGTCGGTGGCGGAGACGTGGCGGCGCAGTTCGTCACGGCCGGACTCGTCGACGAGATGATTGTCAGCTATGCCCCGTGCTCGCTGGGCGCAGGCTCGCGGGTGCTGCCGATTCGCTCGGAGTGGGTGCTGGCCGATTCCGCCGTCAACGGTGAATTCGTCTGCGCGCGATGGCGAAAGGCCTAGCCCTTGTCGGGCAATCCGTAGCGGCGCACGAATTCCCTTGACTTGACCAGGAATTCGACCTGTGCTGCGACGTCGCGCAGCGGATCGACGCTGCGAGTGGACCGGCACAGCACCACGGCACCCTCCATCGAGGCGATGCACATGATCGCCAGCGAGGCGGCGTCGGACTCGTCGAAGCCGTCGGAGACGAACGCGCGGGTGAGCGCATCGCGCCAGTGCTGAAAGATGTTGCCCGCAACGGTGGTCAGTCGAGGCTCCTCATCGGAGGACCCGATGGCAGCGGCGACCACCGGGCAGCCTGCGGTGAATTTACTCTCGACGAGCAGCTGCTCCCAGAACGCGACGAACTGCCGGACCAGATACATCCCGCCTTTGCTGGCGGCTTCGTCGATGAGCCCGGTGATCGCCTCGCCGGCGTACTGCAGCGCCTCGGTCAGGATCTGATTGCGGCCCTCGGGGAAGTGGTAGTACACCGACCCGCGTGGGGCCCCGCTGCGGGCCAGCACCTCATCAATGGTCACGCCAGCGGCGCCGCGCTCACGCATCACCTCAGCGGCGCTGATCAACATGTTCGTGCGCGTCGAGCCGCGCTTGGTGCGAGCTGACGAGGCGGTGGCAGACAAAAACGACCTCCGAGAAGGGAAACGATCAGGCGGCGTGCGGATGCTGCGTCTGCACTGGACGCCATCCGAAGCGGCGTAGACGGAAGGCGCGACGCCTGGCGTAGACCTCATGCGTGAATCGCCGACCGGCGAAGTTGATCTCGATGACCCACATCGGTGCGCCTCCTCGTTCTATGACATCAACCATAAAACGCGCAACAATGTCGCACAACAAATGTATTCCGGGTCACACCCGGGGCACGATAATCGGCAGGTGAACGCCGATTCGCGCGCACACTCGGCCGCGTCGGCAACATGCGATTATGCCTTCCACCATAATCCGGGACCAGCACAGCCGACGGGGCTACGCTCTGGCCAGGCGGACACCGAAAGGCGCTAGTCATGGGCCACTACAAGAGCAACGTGCGCGACCTGGAGTTCAACCTCTTCGAGGTGCTCGACCTGGAGAAAGCACTCGCCAGCGGCGCGTTCGGAGATCTCGACGGTCAGTCGGTGCGCCAGATGCTCGACGAGGCCGCGAGATTGGCGGAAGGGCCGGTCGCGGAGTCGTTCGCCGAGGCCGACCGCAACCCGCCGACGTTCGACCCGGCAACGCACCAGGTGAGCCTGCCGGAGCCGTTCAAGAAGTCGTTCAACGCCTGGCAACAGGGTGAATGGTTCCGCGTGGGGCTCAGCGAGGACCTCGGCGGTGTGCCCGCCCCCGCGATGGTCGCGTGGGCCGTCAACGAACTGCCTCTCGGCGCGCAACCCGCGGCGTTCATGTATTCGGCCGGGCCGGTCATGGCCGACATCCTGCACGGCATCGGCAACGAGCAACAACGGCACTGGGCGGCACTGATGACCGAGCGTCTGTGGGGCGCCACCATGGTGCTCACCGAGCCCGACGCAGGGTCCGATGTCGGCGCCGGACGCACCAAGGCGGTTCAGCAGGCCGACGGCACATGGCACATCGACGGGGTCAAGCGTTTCATCACCAGCGGCGACAGCGACGACCTGTTCGAGAACATCATGCACGTGGTGCTGGCCCGGCCCGAGGGTGCAGGACCGGGCACCAAGGGGCTCAGCCTGTTTCTGGTGCCGAAGTTCCACTTCGACCCGGAAACGGGGGAACCCGGTGAGCGCAACGGGGTTTTCGTCACCGGCCTCGAGCACAAGATGGGTCTCAAGGTTTCCGCGACGTGCGAGCTGACCTTCGGGCAGCACGGCGTGCCGGCAGTCGGCTGGCTGGTCAACGACAGCCATCAAGGCATCGCGCAGATGTTCAAGGTCATCGAGTACGCGCGAATGATGGTCGGCACCAAGGCCATCGCGACGCTGTCGACCGGTTACCTGAATGCCTTGGAATACGCGAAAACCCGGGTGCAGGGCGCGGACATGACCCAGATGACCGACAAGAACGCGCCGCGGGTGACCATCCTCCACCACCCCGACGTGCGGCGTGCACTGATGGTGCAGAAGTCCTATGCCGAGGGGCTGCGCGCCCTGTACCTCTACACCGCCGCACATCAGGACGTCGTCGTCGCCGATCTGGTGTCGGGCGCCGATGGTCCACTGGCGCACCGCATCAACGATCTGCTGCTGCCGATCGTGAAGGGAGTCGGATCGGAACGCGCCTACCAGTGCCTCACCGAATCACTGCAGACGTTCGGGGGTTCGGGCTTCCTGCAGGACTATCCGATCGAGCAGTACATTCGCGACGCCAAGATCGACTCGCTTTACGAAGGCACCACCGCGATCCAGGCGCAGGACTTCTTCTTCCGCAAGATCGCCCGCGACCAGGGCGCTGCATTAGGGCATGTGGTCGGCCGGATCGAGCAGTTCCTCAGTAGCGACACCGCGCGGCCGGAGTTGTCCGACACGCGCAGGCTCCTGGCCACCGCGCTGGCCGATGTTCAGGCCATGGTGGCGGCCATGACCGGCTACCTGATCTCGGCGCAGGAGAACGCTCGCGAGTTGTATCGCCTTGGGTTGCAGTCGGTGTCGTTTCTGCTGGCGTTCGGCGACCTGATGATCGGCTGGCTGCTGTTGCGGCAAGCTGAAATCGCGCTGAACGCCCTGGACCGCGGTCCGTCCGACGACGACCGCGCGTTCTACAACGGCAAGGTCGCCGCGGCGCAGTTCTTCGTCAAGAACGTGCTGCCGCGGCTGACCGCGGAACGCAAGATCGTCGAGAGCGTCGACCTCGCGGTGATGGACCTGGCCGAGGACGCCTTCTAGTCCTCCGGCGTGTAGCCAAACGGCAGCAGCACGCTTTTGTGCTCGACGTAGGCCCCAATGCCTTCGGGACCGTTCTCGCGTCCGACGCCGGAGTTCTTGTAGCCGCCGAACGGGGCGCCGGGGTCGAACGCGTACATGTTGACCGCGTAGGTACCGGTGCGGATCTTCGACGCGACCTCCATCGCCTTCTTGTTGTCGGTCGTCCACACGCTGCCGGCAAGGCCGTAGACCGAGTCGTTGGCGATGCGGATCGCGTCCTCTTCGGTGTCGTAGGGGATCACCGCCAGCACCGGCCCGAAGATCTCCTCCTGCGCGATGGTCATCGAGTTGTCGACGTCGGCGAACACCGTCGGCTGCACGAACCAGCCGCTGTCGAGGCCTTCGGGCCGCCCGCCGCCGGTGACCAGTCGGGCGCCCTCTTCGACGCCCTTCTTGATGTAGCCCTCGACGCGCTCACGCTGCTTCTCCGAGATCAGTGGACCGATCGCGGCATTCGGGTCGTCGGGCAGCCCGACCGGCATCGCGGAGATGAAGTTCGCGACCTTCTCGACGACCTCGTCGTAGCGGGACCGCGGCGCGAGGATCCGGGTCTGCGCGACGCACGCCTGTCCGCTGTTCATCACGCCGGAGAAGCCGAGCATGGGCAGCGTGGCGTCCAGATCGGCGTCCTCGAGGATGATCGCCGCGGACTTGCCGCCCAGCTCCAGCGTGCACGGCTTGAGCCGCTCGGCGGCGATCTTGGCGACCTCTTTGCCGACCGCCGAGCTGCCGGTGAACGTGTACTTGTCGATCTCCGGGTTGGCGGTCAGCGCGCGACCGGTCTCCGCGCCGCCCGGCACGATGGACAGCACACCCTCGGGAAGGCCCGCCTCGGCGAAGATGTCGGCCATCGCGAACACCGACAGCGGAGTCTCGGCGGCCGGCTTGAGCACCACGGTGCAGCCGGCCAGCAGCGCGGGACCGAGCTTGTTGGCGGCCAGGAAGAAGGGCACATTCCACGCGGTGACGGCGCCGACGACACCGATCGGCTCGCGAACGACCAGCGTCTGGCCGTAGATGCCGTCGCGGATCTCCTTCCACGCGAACTTGTCGGCGGCACCGGCGTAGTACTGGAACGCCGACATCGCCGCGCCGTACTGCATCATGTCGACGATCGTCTGCGGCTGACCGGTCTCGGCCGCCAGAAGGAACTTCAGCTCATCGCCGCGCTCCTCCATGAGCTTGACCGCGGCACCGATCACGGCCGCGCGCTCCTGCGGCGACAAGTGCGGCCACGGACCCTCGTCGAACGCCTTGCGGGCGGCCGCACATGCGGCGGCGACGTCGTCGGCGGAAGCCAGCGGAACCTTGCCGACCAACTCTCCCGTCGCAGGGGAGTGCACCTCGATCACGTCCGAGGTGGCCGGCTCGACCCACTTACCGCCGATGAACAGCTTGTCCCACTCGGTCTTGAAGGCGGTGCTCTGTGTCATCTTGCTCCTCGCGTGCGCGGTGTCTTGAGCGTCACACTACCCATCCCGAACCAAAACGAGAACCTGTTGCAGTATGCGGATCAGGACGGGCGGAGGACCAGCACCAGATTGCTCACCCCGAATTCGCGAAAGACGGGCGCGCTTGTCAGCCTCCACGCCCATCGTGGGTGGTAGCGAGGGAAAGCGGCCACTAGCGCGCCGGTGCTGCGTGCCCACTCGAGCCCGTCGGCGGCCGACACCGCGAACAGTGACGAGCCGTAGTCATTCTTGGGTCGATGGCCGTGCCTGCGGGTGTACCTGGCCGCTGCGCGGGTGCCGCCCAAGTAGTGCCACATCCCGGTCTCGTGCCCGCCGAACGGCCCGAGCCACACCGTGTACGACAGCACCACCAGCCCGCCGGGCCTGGTGACGCGCACCATCTCGCGGCCCAGCCGCCACGGGTCTGCGACGTGCTCGGCGACGTTCGACGACAGGCAGATGTCGACGCTGCCGTCGGCGAACGGGAGCGCCGTCCCGGACGCCCGGACATAGGTGGCCGCGCCGCCGGATCCGGCGGGCCCCGCATGCATTTCGGCCGGGTCGGGTTCGACGCCGATGTAGTGGACGCCGGCGTCGGCGAAGGCGGCGGAGAAGTAGCCGGGGCCGCCGCCCACGTCGAGCAGCGTTTGTCCGACGGGTGAGTGGCCGGTGGCCGCGCGCCAGAGGTCGGCGACCATCGCGGCGGTGTCATTGGCCAGGGCGCCGTAGAAGCGGGCCGGATCGCGCTGCTCGAAGCGGAACTCCCCGAGCAGGCGCAGCGACCGCGTGAGCGTCGCCCGGCGGGCGAACAGGTCCGTGACAGCCATCAGGGGAACAGTAGCCAGCGGCTAGGGTGAGCAGCGATGAATGGCGCGCACGCGAGGAGCAGCAATGGGCCCCGCTCCGTGCTGCTTCTGTGCTGGCGCGACACGGGCCACCCGCAGGGCGGCGGGAGCGAGGCGTATCTGCAGCGCATCGGTGCACAGCTCGCCGAGTCGGGGATGAGGGTGACGCTGCGCACCGCCCGGTATCCGGGGGCGCCGCGGCGCGAGGTGATCGACGGCTTGGCGATCAGCCGGGCGGGCGGGCCGTACTCGGTCTACATCTGGGCGGGCCTGGCGATGGTGGCGGCCCGAATCGGACTGGGTCCGCTGCGCAAGGCGCGCCCCGACGTGGTGATCGACACCCAGAACGGGCTGCCGTTCCTGGCTCGCCTGGCCTTCGGCCGACGCGTGGCGGTGTTGGTGCACCACTGCCACCGGGAGCTGTGGCCCGTCGCCGGTCCGGTGATGGGCAGGGTCGGCTGGTTCGTCGAGTCGAAGTTGTCGCCGTCGCTGCACCGCCGCAATCAGTACATCACCGTGTCGCTGCCCTCAGCGCGTGACCTGACCTGCCTCGGCGTCAATCCCAGCCAGATCGCGGTCGTGCGCAACGGCCTCGACGAGGCGCCTTCGCATACGCTGACCGCGCCGCGATCGGCCACCCCGCGCGTCGCCGTGCTGTCGCGGCTGGTGCCGCACAAACAGATCGAGGATGCGCTGGAAGCCGTCGCGGAACTGCGCAGGCGCACACCCGACCTGCATCTGGACATCGTCGGCGGCGGCTGGTGGCAGCAGCGGCTCGTCGACCACGCCGCGCTGCTCGGCATCTCCGACGCCGTCACCTTCCACGGACATGTCGACGACGACACCAAACACCAAGTGCTGCAAAGGTGTTGGGTGCACGTGCTGCCGTCGCGCAAGGAGGGTTGGGCACTGGCGGTGACCGAGGCTGCGCAGCATGCGGTGCCCACCATCGGCTACCGGTCCTCGGGCGGGCTGACCGACTCGATCGTCGACGGGGTCACCGGCCTGCTGGTCGACGACGAACGCGAACTCGTCGACGGCCTCGAGCGGTTGCTATCCGACCCCGTGCTGCGGGATCAACTCGGCACCAAGGCGCAGATCCGCAGCGGCGAGTTCTCCTGGCGGCAGAGCGCCGACGCGATGCGCACGGTTCTGGAGTCGGTTCACGCCGGACGGAGAGTCAGCGGCGTCGTCTGATCGCTCGGCGGCCGCCAAAAATGGGGTAAACGCCGCATGTGCTCGCCCTGTCGGCAGCCCACAATGCTGTGAGCGGAGTTGTCGTACACCCAGCTCAACGAAGCGGCGCACACATGAAGGGATATCAACATGCACAGCAAACGGACACTCGCCGGAGCGCTGACGATGGCCAGTCTCGCGGCGGCCGGCCTGAGCCTGGCCACGGGCACCGCGGCGGCCAATCCACCGGGCGCACACACATGGTGCCCGGGAATGTCGTTGGCTTCTCCTCCTGGACCGGGTATCAGCCCCGGCGCGTGGGACATGAATGTGTGCCACACGTGGTACCGCGTCAGCCCCGGGATGGGCAATGTGCCATACAGATCTCTCGACGGCACTTTCAGCGTGGAACATAGCAATCTCTGGGACGGTCCGAACCCACCGGCGGGTTCTGTCCGCGTTGAGTGTGGCCGGGATATGTTCACCGGCCTGCCCATCCCCTGCTAGCGAATGCTCGCAATGCAGTTGGCGGCAATGCCGGTTAGGCACGGCCTACTTCTTGGGATCGGTAGTCGCCGCGCGCAGGTGTACTTCGTGGGACGACGCCGCGGCAGGCAGGAAGGGTATCGATATGCAGACCACACGGATACTCGCCGGGGCTTTGACGTCGGTCGGTCTCGTGGCGGCAGGCTTGAGCTTGGGAACGGGCGCCGCGCAGGCCATCCCGTCGCAGCCACATCAATGGTGCCCCGGCATGTCCATGCACAATCCGCCCGGGCCTGGGGCCATGTACGTCTGGGACATGAACGTGTGTCACACGTGGCAGCGCGTCAAGCCAGGAATGGGCAACGTCGCACGCAAGGTTTGGGTCGGACCGTTAGACCCTGTCACCTATCGGTTTACGGAGTCGAAGATCGAACTCGAGGGTAGTGATCTTTGGGACGGCCCAAACATGCCGCCTGGAGCGGCGGCCGAGTGCACCGGCAGGGACATGTTCACGGGCATTCCCATCCCTTGTTAGCGGACGCTTGAGGCGTGTGGTGGGCAGCCCGCCGGGCCCGCCACGACGCGGATGCCGCGCCTGCGAGTCCAGCGAACAGCAGGCTGAGCCACGCCCAGTGCGCAGCGAGCACGAGTCCCCGGCCCGACGCCTGCTGACCCTCGCCGCCGACCCGGTACAGCGTGAGATCCCGTCCCCGGTAGGCCACTGGCAGCGTCAAAACCTCTACCTCGCCGGGTGATTCGACGACGACCCAGCCGACGCCGGCGTCGACCAATGCGTCGCGGTCGGCGCCGTCGAGCAGCAACCGCTGTACTCGGCGGGCGTGCTCACCTTCCCCGGACACGGTGTGCCCGCCGATGGACAGGTCGCCCGTCGTCAGCACGTCGGCGCGTACCCAGCGGGGCAGCGGATCGAGCACCGGTGCCTCACCCGCCCACGCGAACCGCCGCAGGCTGTCGGGCGGTAACACGGCCACCGGTCGCGGGTCGGCGTTGATCATCGCGGTGACGGCCGGCCAGTCCAGCGGGTAGACGACCGGCGCAACCTTGCCGCCGACGCCCCACGCGAGGTCGGGCAGCGCTGCCAGCAGCGCGGCGCAGCAGATCAGCGCCGTGACTGCGGCGGGTAACCATCGCCGCAGCACCACGACCGCGGCCGCGGCTGCCAAAGCGTAACCGGGCACCGCGAGCGCGACCCACTTCTGCGCGTCACGAACCACGCCTAGCCCGGGCAGTGCGCGAATCATGTTCTCCACAAGCATGATCCCTGGGCCGGTCGCCATCGCCGAGGGCACCACCACCGCGAAAGCGGCGAGCACGAGCAGCGGCACCGCGGCCCGGTTGCGCAGCAGTACCGTCGACCCGAGCGCCACAATGCCCAGCAGTACGATTGTGGCGATTGTCGCGAAAGCCGTTGTACGCGTGGCGGGTACAGCGTCGCCGTTCCAGATTCCGCCGAGGCCCGCGAGACTGCCGAGTACGCCGAGACCCGGTTCGGCGCGCGCCGCGAACGCCGCGACTCCGTCGGCCTGCGACGACGAGAGCGTCTGAGCGACGGCAGCAGCGGTCAGCCACGGCAGCGCGGCGACCGCGGCTGCGACCAGGCTCACCGACAGGCACCACCACCGCGGCCGCCCGTTGCCGGGCATGAACGCGGTCGTAGCCGCGACCGTCGCGGCCAGCATCAGGCCGGTCGGCGTCAGACCGGCCAGGGCGATCCAGAACCCGAGCGCGAAGACCTCCGGCCAGCCGGGTGTGCTCGTTCGCAGCCGGCACACGGTCGCAGCGACCCAGGGCAAACATCCGTAGCCGACCAGCAGGCTCCAGTGGCCCTGCAGAAGTCGTTCTGCGACATAGGGATTCCAAATGGTGAGCGTGACCGCGACGCTTTGGCCGGCCAGCCCGGCCTGCGGCAGCACGACCGTAACCAATCGGGCCGCACCCCACCCGGCGAGCCACAACCCGACGATCAGGAGGGACTTGACGACCACCCCACCGTCGATCACCGTGGACGCCAGCGCCACCGCGAAGTCCTGAGGCAGCGCCCGCGGCGCGGCCTCCGACAACCCGAGCGCCGCGTCGGACAGGTGCGACCGCGGGGTCGACACCGCGTCGCGCAAGAGCAGATAGCCCGGCGCCAACAGCGGCGCCGTCACGATCAGGGACAGCACCAGCGCGTACCCCGGCGCCACCGACGGCGCCCACCCGGGCGCGGCGAAACGCGGGATCAGACCGGTCTGTCCGGCGGTAGATCCGACGGTCGTGGCGCGGGTATCTTCTCGGTCTTGGCTTCGGCGCCTGGCACTTGAAAGCCTTGCGTGTCGAAGAAGCCGTGGTCGGCCTCGTCGAGGCCGGGGTCGATGAGCGCGGACTCGGCCCGCAGCGAGAACGACCCGAGCAGCGCACCGCCGACGAGCGTCACCAGACCCAACGCGGTGAAGGTGATCGGCAGGACGCGGCCCCACAGCGCCACCCGGTCCCGCTCGTCGCTGGCGCTGGCGACCTGCGATTCGACCGTCTCCTCGTCGAAGGTGACCTTGTAGTCGACGAACGTCACCTCGGGCTCGAGCGGCTCGCGGGCGTAGTAGTGGTAGGCGTGTTCGTCCTTCTTGACGACGGTGCCCGATACCGGGTCCACCCAGAACGACCGCTGAGCCGCGTAATAGCGCGTCATCGTGATCGGCTCTTCGGGATTGCCCGGCACACCCCACATCGAGGCGCGCGCGGTGACCTGGCTGTCGGCGTCGTCATCGAACAACGAGGCGTACTTGACCGGCTCGACCAGCTTGCCGTCGGCGTCATACCCGACGTTCTGGCTGAACTTGTAGGTGGTCAGTCCGTTGATGTCTTCCTCGCCGTCGTAGTTGGCGTCGAACGCCTTCTGCGCGATCGGGTCGAAGACCGAGTAACTCTTCTTCTCAGTGTCGAACGGGAAGCGGTAGGCCAGGCCTTCGTGCGGCAGCGCGATGTTGGTCGGCGGCTGGTCGTCCTCGATGGCGCGTGGCTTCTGCACCGCACCGCCGGGGTTGCTCTCGCTGGACACGGCCTCGGCGGTGCTGCGGTTGACCGTGACGGTGTCGACAAGGGCGAGCAGCAGCCCGTCGTCCTGCTGCCGGTCGGTGCGCCGCAGAGTGCTGCCGACCTGCAGAGTGACGACGTCGGCGTTCGACGGCGCCTCCACAGTCATCTGCTCCTGCAGCGCCAAGGGAACATCGCGGTCCACCACGAACCTGTCCCTGTTCAGCGAGTCCGGGTCGAACGCCGTTCCGGTGCCCTCGCTCACCAGCGTGGCGTCGACGTTCAGCGGGATCTTGGCGATCTTGCCTTCGGTATACGTGGACAGCAAGAGCGCGGCGATCAGAAGGGCAGCTCCCAGCCCCATGAGCCCGCACGCTGCGATACGCAGCGCCACTGCGCGGTTCAAGCCGTGTCTCCTCGTCTCTTGGGGCAAAACCCGTCTGACCCTAACAGCACAATTTAAGGTCGATGCTTACTCCGGCTGCATCGGCGGTGCCCGCCTGACTACCCGTTTTCGGACCCATTTCACCAGCCGGGCACACTGGTCGCCATGGCGCAGGAAGCGGCAGTAGGAGGTACCCGCTCCTTCCTGCCCGCCGTCGAGGGAATGCGCGCATGCGCAGCCATCGGGGTCGTCGTCACCCACGTCGCTTTCCAGACCGGTCACTCGAGCGGTGTCATGGGCCGCGTCTTCGGCCGCTTCGACCTCGCGGTCGCAGTGTTCTTCGCGCTGTCGGGGTTCCTGCTGTGGCGCGGTCACGCCGCCGCGGCACGCGGTCTTCGCCCGATTCCGCCGACCGGCCACTACCTGCGCTCACGGATCGTGCGCATCATGCCCGGCTATCTGGTGGCCGTCGTGGTGATCCTGACGCTGTTGCCCGAGGCCAGAGCCGACTTCACGGTGTGGCTGGCTAACCTGACGCTGACCCAGATCTACGTGCCGCTGACCCTGACCGCGGGCCTCACCCAGATGTGGAGCCTGTCGGTCGAGGTGACGTTCTACCTGGCGCTACCACTGCTGGCGCTGCTGGTGCGACGGGTTCCGGTGCGGGCCAGGATTGCAGTCATCATGGCCGCCGCGGTGGCGAGCCTGTTCTGGGTGAACATTCCGTTCGACCCGGACTCCGGCCACAACCTGTGGAACTGGCCGCCCGCCTTCTTCTCCTGGTTCGCCGCGGGCATGGTGCTGGCCGAACTGACGGTCATGCCGGTCGGTTGGCCCCACCGGCTGGCTCGGCGCCGGATCCTGATGGCGCTGCTCGCGGTGGCCGCGTTCGCCGTCGCGGCCTCTCCGCTGGCCGGCCGTGAGGGGTTGCAATTCGGCACGATCAGCCAGGTCACGATCAAGACCGCGATGGGCGCGATCGTCGCGGCGGCGCTGCTCGCGCCGCTTGTGTTGGACCGTCCCGACACCCCGCACCGATTCCTGGGAAGCGCACCAATGGTGACGCTGGGCCGCTGGTCCTACGGCTTGTTCGTCTGGCACCTCGCCGCGTTGGCGATGGTCTTCCCGATGATCGGTGAGTTTCCGTTCAACGGACATATGCCGGTGGTGCTATTGCTGACCGTGGTGTTCGGCTTCGCGATCGCCGCGGTCAGTTACGCGTTGGTCGAGTCGCCGTGTCGAGAAGCGCTGCGGCGCTGGGAGTATCGCAATCAACGGCCGGTGCCGCCGTTGGACTCCTCGGTGACGAGCGCGCCTGAGCCGATCGCGCGCTAGCTGGATCGCGCGGCCTGCCGCGCGATGATCTCCTCGCGCACCGCTGAGCGTCGCGCCTTACCGGCGTCGTCGCGCAACGGGGTGTCGGTGAACTCGACGAAGCGGGGAAGCTTGTAGCGCTCGATGCGCTCGCTGAGGAACTCGATGACGTCCGCCTGGTCGAGTCCGTCGGCCTGGACGATCGCGTGCGGCACCTGGCCGAGGTCGCCGGAGTTCGGGTCGGGAACGCCGACGACGAGGCACGACAACACGTCTGGATGCGCGCAGAGCGCTGACTCGATCTCGGCAGGGTAGACGTTGCGGCCGCCGACGGTGAACATGTCCACCCGACGGTCGTTGAGATAGAGGAACCCGTCCTCGTCGAAGTAGCCGAGGTCGCCGAGCGAGTCCCACCCGTCGCGGTTCTTGGCGGTGGCGCCGACGTACCGATACGTCGGCGCGCTGCCGGGCGAGGGCCGCATGTAGATCTCTCCGACGACGCCGGGTGGGCACTCGTTGCCGTCGTCGTCGAGCACCTTCATCTCCCCTGCGACGACGACACCGACGGACCCGGGATGGGTCAGCCACTGCGCACCGGAAATGAACGTCAGCGCCTGCAGTTCGGTGCCGCCGTAGAGTTCCCAGACCGCGTCGGGACCGAGCAGGTCTATCCAGGCCTGCTTGACCGCGGGCGGGCACATCGAGGCCAGATGCCAGAACCGGCGGATCGACGAGAGGTCATAGGCGTCGGGGTCGGCGCGGTAGACGGGCAGGAGGCGTTGCATGATCGTCGGCACCGTCGCCAGGAAGGTCACGCGATGTTCGGTGACCAGGCGCAGAAACTCGTGTGGTTCGAAACGCGGCATCAGCACGATGTGGTGCCCCTGAACCAGGCCGATCGTGAACGTGGTGAACCCCGTGTTGTGGCTCAGGGGCACCGAGATGAGGTTGACGTCGTCGTGCTGGGCGCCGAGGGGATAGCCGGCGGCGGGCGGGAATCTGCTGTCGCCGCCGGACTCGATCAGCTTCGGTCTGCCCGTGCTGCCGCCCGACGCCATCGCCTTGAACACCGGCGACACCGCCTCGGGAAGCGGACCATCGGAGATCGCGTGGTCAGGAGCGAAACCTGCTGGCACGCTTTTATTCTCGCCGGTGGGATCGTCTCGGCCCACCACGAGCGCGCGGCGCCGCAGGCCGAGAAGTCCGGCCAGTTCCGAATCCGGCAGGCTCGGCGACAGCGGCTGCGGCGTCGCGCCCAGTTTCCACGTGGCCAGCACGGCCTGCACCCATTCGATCGAGTTGGGCAACACGATGGTCACGTAATCGCCTTGTGCTACACCGAGTTCGGCGTAGGCGCGGGCCAGCCGGTTGGTGGAGGCGTCGAGCTCGGCCCGGGTGAGCGTGCGACCGGCGCAGGTCACGGCGGGTGCGCCGGGGGCCTGCTCGGCGAGAAGCGAGACCTGGGTGCCGATCGGTGCGACGTCGGCCACGTCAGTAACCGCCCTGCTGCTCGAAGATCCTGCGCGGATTGTCGACCAGCATGGTGGTGATCTGCTCGTCGGTCACGCCGCGCTGCTTCAGCGCCGGGATGACGTCGTTGTGGATGTGCAGGTAGTGCCAGTTCGGCATCGTCTCCGGCACAAGGGCTTCAGGCAACCAGTCGATGAAACAGGATGCATCGTGCGAGAGCACCATCCGGTCGGCGTGGCCGCGCTCGCACATCCGCGCGACGGTGTCCACCCGTTCTTCGAACGACAGGAACACGTCGACCCCGAACCGGTCCATGCCGATGTACGAGCCGTTCGCGATGAGTTCGGTGAGATAGCCGAGATCGGTGGTGTCACCTGAGTGCCCGATGACAACGCGCGACAGGTCGACGCCCTCCTCGGCGAAGACGCGCTGCTGCTCGAGGCCGCGCTTCGTCGCGGCGTGAGTATGGGTCGAGATCGGCACGCCGGTGCGCCGGTGCGCCTGTGCCACCGCACGCAGCACGCGCTCGACACCCGGTGTCAGACCGGGTTCGTCGGTGGCACACTTGAGAATCGCCGCTTTGACGGCGGTGCCTGCGATGCCCTGTTCGATGTCGCGGACGAACATGTCGACCATCGGCTCTCCGAGCGGCGTGTCGGGACCGCTGAAGTGGAAGAACATCGGCACGTCGTTGTAGGTGTAGACGCCGGTCGCCACCACGATGTTGATGTCGGTCTCCGCGGCGATGCGCGCGATGCGGGGAATGTAGCGGCCCATTCCGATCACGGTGAGGTCGACGATGCTGTCGACGCCGCGCGACTTCAGTTCGTTGAGGCGGGCGATCGCGTCGGCCTCCCGCTTGGCCTCGTCGCCCCACACCTCGGGGTAGTTGGCAGTGATGTCGGGAGACTGGATGAACACATGCTCGTGCATGAGGGTGACCCCGAGGTCCGCGGTCTCGATCGCGCCCCGGGCGGTGGTCAGTTGCGGCACTCGGCCGATGCTAGAACCGGCGGCTCGGTCTCGAATGTGAAACCAGTGCGATTCTCGCGTGGATTTTTCGCAGTGGCTTCACGTTCGGCGGATGTCCACCAGCGAGGCGACCATGGCCGCGACGGAAACCAGGGCCAGCAGCTGCACGCCCGCGGAGTGGCCCACGTAACCGTCCGCCGACCGCCACGGATCCTGGCTCAGGACGGCGCCCGCGAGGATGAGCCCTGTTGCGGTGGCGCCAACCGTTGCAGCGTCGCGGACGCCTTCGCGGTGGCGCATCAGATAGCTCAGGCCCAGCGCGACGCCGACCACCACGACGCCGGTCACACCGGAGATGATGGCGCCCGCGGCGAGACCGGCGGCGCCCGCGGCCACCGCTCCCGGCCGCCAGACATGCGGGGACGCGTCGGGAGGTCTCGGACGTCGCACCGGCAGGAACGCCAGCAGCACAAGCAGCGGCAGCAGCGCCAGTCCGCCCATCAACCCCACGCGGTACGGCACGTTCAGGTCGAAACTGAGCGTCACGGGTCCCGCGGTGCCAGGCGGTAACAGCCAGCCCTGCTGCCAGCCGTTGACTGTCACCGGCGTCAGGTCCGCGCCGCCGCCGGCACTGGCGGTCCAGCCGGGGTTCACGCTTTCGGGCACCACGAGGACGCGCGACGCTGGTGAGGACGTGACGACGACCTCGCGTTGGTCGGCAGTCCATTCCCCGGTCTCGACGGATTCTGTTGAGGCCGAGCGCAGTTCGCGAACCAGCGGGCCGCGAAGTTGTACGCCGTCGGCCACGAATGTGGCACCCGGGCTGACCAGAAGCTCCTGCTGCCCGGCAGGCAACGTGATCGGCTGGTCCTGGCAGGGGCGTGCCAGCACGGGGTCACCCTCGAGCAGCTCACCGACAGTAGACCGGACAGAGGTCTGCACGAACTGACCGGCAACGCCGATGATAGGCCCACGGCCGCAGGGCAACTCGACCGTCCGCTCGCGGTTTCGGGCGGCGTCGGCGGCGGCGATGGGCTCGCCCTGCGCGTCGATCGCGGCCACTTCGGCCAGGCCGGGCGGTTTCAGCTGGTCGAACCCCAGCGCGGTGCGGTCGATGACGTCGTCCCAGTCCATGATCGACAGCCGAACGGTGTCGGTGACCCGGGGCTTGAGGTCCAGGGTCTGTGCACCGGCGTCGGGTGCCAGCGGTCGTACCTGCGGTCCGTCGCCGAGATCGACGGCCACCAAAGTCGGATGTGCCGGCAGCTCCGACGAACTCGGCGCGACGCGCACGCCTGCGACCTCACGTCGGGCGGGCAGCTTCAGCGTCAGCGTTGGCGGCGACCTGTGTTGTACGACCCGTTGCGCCGCGGTCCATGCCGTGTCGGGATCGCCGTCGGCGGCCGCATAGGCCGAACCGAGTACGTCTATCGGGTCCGCGTCACCGGTGGCGCGCGCCATTCCCGGCGCCGCGACGAGGTCGGCCAGGTTGGGTCCCTGACGCGCTCGCACCCA
The DNA here is from genome assembly GCF_025345615.1 of Mycobacterium deserti. Classification (GTDB taxonomy): domain Bacteria; phylum Actinomycetota; class Actinomycetes; order Mycobacteriales; family Mycobacteriaceae; genus Mycobacterium; species Mycobacterium deserti. Next base: position 894,593 of record NZ_JAODWD010000002.1, on the reverse strand, counting down.
TACCGTCGGCGTCACCGCCGTCGGCTCAGGAACGGTCAGCGTCCGGCTCAGGTTCACCGGCTCCTCCGGCGAGAGCGCCATGGTCGCCGCGCACCGGATGCCGGTGGGGCTGTCGGCGCATCCTGACCTGCCCAGCAGCTCGGAACCCAGATCCCACTGCGCCACAGCCGAATCGGCGGGAGGGCCGGGGACAAGCACGGTATGGCGCAGGTTGATGGGATGGGCGAAGCCGTTGGCGTCGTACTGCGTCACCGTGAAGTCGGTGATGCCGAACTGCACACCGGCCGAGCCGTCGTCGGTGGCGATGGCGGTGATCCGCACCCACGGTGTCTCCCCGTAGGGGAGTGCGGCGGTCAGCGGCTTGCCCGCCTCGTCGAAGCGCAACGTGCTGGTGCCGTTGACGGTCGACACCTCGAGGCGCCGGATCTGCGCCCCGACGGCTGTGGCGCTCGGCGTGATGGTGATGGTGGCGTTGGTGACCGGCCGGTCGAAATCGACCTGCAGCCACTGCCCGATCGCCGACTGCAGGCTGTTGGACACCCAACTCGTCGACGAGTCGGCGTCGATCGCGGCGGCCGGTCCTGTCGACGGCACCACGTTCGGCAGGGCGGTCGAGTCGGCCGCCGAACTGGACACCGAGATGCGGCCACCGTTCCACTGGCCGTAGACCGGGTCGGCCCCCGGCGAGGGATAGTCGATGACCCGGTTGAACGTCTGTCGCGTTTCGTCGCGGGTGCGGATGGCCGACGAGTGATCGTCGACGCGGCCGTAGTCCGTCTCACGTGCCAAAGGAGTGTCGGTGACGGTGACCACCGGCGTCGGCAGGCCCGCGCGCTGGGCGTCGGCGGTGAGCAACATGGGGCCAAGCGGGGGCTGGCCGAGCAGGCGGCGGCGCTCGTCGAGTCGCAATAGCGCCTCGGGTGCGCCGTCGACACGGGCCATCGCATCCGCGTCCACGAGGTAGGGGCCGACGGGCATCGAGGGCGCGGTCGCGTCGACACGGTAGATCTCCACCGCGGGGTAGCGTGGGCGCAGGCCGCTGTCGCTGACGAAGCCCTCCAGTGTTCCCGCACCGACCGGGTCGCCGAACTGCGCGACCCTCGTCAGGCCGGGTGATCCGTCGATCGCGCGGTGTACCAACAGCGGGCGAGCCGATCGCGACGCCTCCGGATCGAGGTCGTTTCGCACCACCACGTAGGAGATTCCTTGGCGCGCAAGGGTATCGGCTAGACCCGCCGAGGGCCGGCCCGCGGCGAACAGGCGCTGCACGGAGTCGAGGGCGCGGATCGTCTGCGGTGGGGTCAGCGGAATCGAGTCGCGGACGCCCCAAGCGCTGTCACCGAGCACCTGTAGCGGCTCGTCGTGGCTGTTGCCCCATACCTGGGTGGCGAACGGCGCGCCCGGCGCGACCAGCACGCGGCCGCGGTCGTTGTGCTCGTCGAGCCACGCCGCGGTGTCGTGCCAGTACTGCGGGATCGCATCGAAGGCGCCCGGCGGCGTGAGCCTGCCGGTCCAGGCCAGCGATGTCGCGGCAGTCAGCGCCACAAGCACCACCACTCCGACCGCGACCCTCTTGTCCTGTTCGGGGTGGGCGAGCGCCTGTGTCCACTCGGGACGCGGGACGCTGCCGGGAAGCGGAACACGGCCGAGAAGGTGCGCCAGCCCCAAGGCGAGCGGCAGCCGCAGCAGCGGCTCGAGTTTGTGCAGGTTGCGCAGCGGCGTGCCGTCCGCATCAAGAAATGCCTGAACCGCTTGCGCCACAGGCGAACCCAAACCGCCGGAGTATCCGGCGGCCAGCAGCACCACGCCGATGAGCAGCATCGTGGCCAGTCGTCCACGGGCGGGCATCGAGCGCATCGCCAGGCCAGCCAGGCCGGCCGCCGCGACCAAGGTCGTCGCCAGCACCGCCAACGACCCCGTCACCAGCGATGCGCCCGCCGTCGCGTTCGGCGCGACGAACGGCGTCCACGCGTCGGTGCCGCGCAGCATCTCGGTCAGCGACATCCATCGCGTGGTCACGCCGGAGGACTCGATGAAATCGAGGAACGGCGGGCTGACCCGGCCCAGCAGGAACAGCGCGACGACCCACCACGTCACCGCGAGCGCCGAGCACGCGAGCCACCACGCGGTGAAGCGCCACCACAGCCGGTTGGGCCGGTGGCTCAGCAGCCAGATGACGGCCGCAAGGCAGGCGGTCAGGGTCGCGACGGCGTTGACGGCACCCATCAGGGCGATCGCCAGTGCCGACCGGGCCGCCAGTACCCGCACCGAGCCGTTTCCGCGCAAGGCGAGGATGACGGGCAGCAGCACCCACGGCGCCAGCATCATCGGCAGGGTCTCCGAGGAGATGGCGCCGAGGGTCGTCAGCACCCGCGGTGACAACGCGAACGCCACCGCGCCGATGACACGTGACGTCGGGCTGCCGATGCCGAGGGCCTCGGCGACGCGCAGCAGCCCCCAGAAACCGACGACGAGCAGCAGTGCCCACCAAAGTCGCTGCGTCACCCAGTCGGGCAGTCCGGACACGTCGCCGAGCAGGAAGAACGTGCCGTGCGGGAACAGGTAGCCGTACGCCTGGTTCTGCGCTTGTCCGAAGGGCAACTCGCTGTTCCACAGATTGAAGGCGCGCGCCAGGAACCGCAGCGGATTGGCGGTGAGGTCGAGCTTGGTGTCGGGGGAGATCTGTCCGGGGGACTGGGCGAAGGTCAGGATCAGCGCCGCCGCGGCGGCCACCCACAACCAGCGCCGAGACAAAGGCTGCGGCTCACATGCGTCGGAGGACAGCGCCGCTGTCCGCGAGTTAACTTCTGTCGCCGTACTCGACCCTGTTGAGCACCGAAGACGCCGGATCTCCCGCCTGCAGCGGAGGCTTGTTGTCCTGCTGAACCATGAGCGTCACACCGAAGATGGCGGCCGCGCCCAGCAGCAGGCCGACGACGATGCTGGCCGCGGCGGGCACGAGGAACCGATCCATGCGGCAAAAGTAGCATGCGGCCTATGTCCGCAGCTGAACGCACGTTCTGGCGGTCGGACACGTGCACGGTGTGGGTCGGGCGCAACGACTCCGGCGCACTGGAATTCACCGGTTACGACCGCGCGCATCTCGACGGCTACGAATACGTCATCACCGTCGCACCGGAGCAGTTCGCGGTCCTACGACAGGCACTCGCCGCGACCGAAGCAGAGGACATCGTCGACCTGGTGTGCGCGCACGTCGACGACATCATGGCGCGCGGCGAACGGACCTGGCTGACCGACCGGGGGATAGAACACAGCTTCGGCAGCTACTAGTGTCGAGGCCCATGGTCCTGCCCCGCGCTTTCTGTGCAGTGGTGGCGATGTCCGGGCTCGTGGTGGCCTGCTCGCCCGCAACGCCGCAGCCCGCACCGTCACCCTCGTCCGTCTCCCAGCCGACCATGGCCGCGACGGCCGTGCCGAACGCTCCCGCGCCCGCGGCGCCGGCCGCGCCTGCGTGCGGCGATCCGCAGGCCCAGCTGGCGGCGATGTCGACCCGCGACAAGCTGGCGCAGCTGTTGATGGTCGGGGTCGAGAACGCCGCCGACGCGCGCGCAGTCGTCGATAACCACCACGTCGGCGGCATCATGATCGGCAGCTGGACCGATCTGTCGATGCTGTCGGACGGCTCGGTGGGCGACATCGCCGCCTCGGCGGGCCCGTTGCCGCTGGCCGTCAGTGTCGACGAGGAGGGCGGCCGGGTGTCGCGGCTGGCATCGCTGATCGGCACGCAACCGGCGCCGCAGGCGCTCGCGCAGTCGTCCTCGCCGGACGAGGTGTACGGCATCGCGCGACAGCGCGGCCAGGCCATGAGACAACTCGGCATCACCATCGACTTCGCGCCGGTGGTCGACGTGACGGGCGAAAGCGCCGCGATCGGTGATCGGTCGTTCGGCGACGATCCTGCGACAGTCACCGACTACGCCGGCGCGTATGCGCGCGGCCTGCGCGATGCGGGAGTCCTGCCCGTGCTGAAGCACTTCCCCGGCCATGGGCGGGCCTCCGGTGATTCGCACACGGGCGCCGTCAGCACACCGCCGCTCGCCGATCTGCAGAACGCCGATCTGGTGCCGTACCGGACGCTGACCACGCAGCCGCCCGTCGGTGTGATGGTCGGGCACATGCAGGTGCCCGGGCTGACCGGCAACGACCCGGCGAGCCTGAGCCCGGCCGCGTACGCGCTGCTGCGCTCGGGTGATTACGGCGGACCGCCGTTCAACGGCCCGGTGTTCACCGACGACATCTCGTCGATGCGGGCGATCACCGACCGATTCGGGGTCGCCGACGCGGCGTTGCGCAGTCTTCAGGCCGGAGCCGACACCGCATTGTGGGTGACGACGGCCGAGGTGCCCGCCGTGCTGGACCGGTTGGAGCAGGCGTTGGCCGCGGGTGAACTCACGATGTCGGGAGTGGACGCGTCGGTGCTGAGGATGGCAGGGGTCAAGGGTCCGAACCCGCGCTGCTAGTTCCCGCCCACCACCCGGTGTTGACGCCTGTGCGTCACCTGTTGCTTACTCTTGAGCGATGGCCGGTGGAACGAAGCGGTTGCCGCGTGCGGTGCGCGAGCAGCAGATGCTCGACGCGGCCGTGCAGATCTTCTCGGTCAACGGCTACCACGAGACGTCGATGGACGCCATCGCTGCCGAGGCGCAGATCTCCAAACCGATGCTGTACCTGTACTACGGCTCCAAGGAGGAGTTGTTCGGGGCGTGCCTCGATCGTGAGCTGGCGCGGTTCGTCGAAGAGGTACGCAAGGAGATCGATTTCAAGCAGAGTCCGAAAGACCTGCTGCGCAACGCCGTTCTGGCGTTCCTGAGTTACATCGACACCAACCGCGCGTCATGGATGGTGCTCTACAGCCAGGCGACCAGTTCTCAGGCGTTCGCGCACACGGTGCGTGAGGGACGCGAGCGGATCATCGATCTCGTCGGCAGGCTGCTGCGCACGGGGACGCGTAATCCGGAGCCGGACACCGACTTCGACATGATGGCGGTCGCGCTGGTGGGAGCCGGCGAAGCGGTGGCCAGTCGGGTCAGCACGGGCGACGCCGACGTGAACGAGGCCGCCGAACTGATGATCAACCTGTTCTGGCGCGGCCTGAAGGGCACGCCCGCCGAGCACGGCGCCGAGACTGCGGTGAGATCGCGGAACTGAGGGCCGATGAAGGTCATCCCTGAGGTCGTCTGCATGGGTGCGCACATCCTCGATGTGCTGGTGCGGCCGGTGTCGGACATTCCGCCCGGGCAGGGCACCGCGCTTGTCGAACAGATCCGGATGACGGCGGCCGGCACCGCTGCGGGTACCGCATTGACGTTCGCCAAGCTAGGCGCCGAGGTGCGTACCGCGGGAGCCATCGGCACGGACCCTGCCGGCGACCTGCTGCTGTCGCTGCTCGAGCGCGCGGGTGTCGACACGTCGCTGGTGGTGCGCAAGCCGGAGGTGTCCACGTCGATGTCGGTGCTACCCATCCGGCCCAACGGCGAACGTCCCAGCCTGCATCTGCTCGGCGCGAACCTCGCCTATACGGTCGACGATGTCGATTTCGCCGCGGTGGCCGCCGCGGACCACCTGCACCTCGGCGGCACCGAGATGCTCGGACCGGACTTTGCGGCGCGAATCTTGAGGTACGCGAAGGACAACGGCACGTCGACGTCGGTCGACCTGATCGCACCCGGCGGCATGGGCACCCTCGATCTCATTGCCCCGGCACTGGGCCACACCGACTACCTGCTGCCCAACGCTGATCAGGTGCTGGGTTTCACCGGTGCCGAGAACTTGGCCGACGGCTGCCGTCGCCTGCTCGACGCCGGCGCCGGCCTGCTCGCTGTCACGTGCGGGGCGGACGGCGCTGTGGTGGTGAGTCGCGATGGCACCGAACACATCCCGGCGTTCACCGTCGACGTCGTCGACACCACCGGGTGTGGTGACGCTTTCTCGGCGGGCTTCGTCTTCGCCCGTGGGCTCGGGCGCACGCCGGTGGACTCCGCCGTGCTCGGCAACGCTGTTGCGGCGCTGGTCGCCCAGGGTCTGGGCAGCGACCACGGCGATTTCGACCTGGCCGCCGCCGACGCGTTCGCTCGATCGGCATAGCGCGCCGAAACTGCGGTGCGATCGCGAACTCGGGCCGAGTCGCGTTTGTGCGCAGTCTCGGGGTGAGTTCGCGCTTGGAGCGGACGGCTAATACTCAGACCGCCAGGAGGCCTTGACATGGGTTGATACGCTCGTTTCGGCTGTGAGGTGTATGACCTCGCGGCCTATTTTTATGCCCTCGGCTAACTCCGGCCGGGGGCCTTCTCGTATCTGGAGGAAGCATGACTGGACTCATCTCAGACAAAGGGCAGACGTGGGCGGTTCCAGCGATTGCCGATGCTCTGTTCGACATGTTCAAGAAAGACCCGAACTGGTCGCTGTTTCACGATGGCGGCCATCAGCGGTTCAGCGACGGGCAGGACGACGACCGGGTGTGCCCTGAATGCGGCGCATTGTGGGGATTCATCCAGATGTACATGTGGGTGAACCGCACGCTCAACATATGGGCCAACATCGACTCGCTCTATTGCCCGAACAATCATCACTGGACCCTGGTGTGCGTCCCGCCCATGGACATTGATCAGTCAGGTTTCTCGGGAGTTGGTTGGGCCGTAACGTGATCGACGGGCCCGTCCCATGCTGCCTATCCGGTGGCGTGGGACGTGTCTTTGTCCGCAGAACTCCAACACGTTTCGCGTTCTTGCCGCGTCAATCGCGCTGTCAACGGCTAGGAGTTCAAGCCGAGCTGCGGCGACTACTAGAGCGCCGTCACCGTCCCCTTGAGGTGCGGGTCGCCCTTCGTCAGGTGGCGCAGCGTGAGATCCCAGCCCTCAGAGGTGCGGTCGACGTACAGCCCTGCGCGCGCGGGCAGCACCACCGGCTTGGCGAACTTGACCGAATACTTCACCGCGCCGGGCAGCTGACCCTCGATATTCGCCAGAACCGCGGCGGCGCTGAACATTCCGTGCGCAATGACCGTCGGGAAGCCGAACAGCCTCGCGGCGATCGGATTCGTGTGGATAGGGTTGTGGTCGCCGCCCACCGAGGCGTAATGGCGGATCTGTCCCGGCGTGATGCGCAGCACCGCGTTCGGCGGACCGAGCTTCGGCTGCTTCTGCGGTGGCGGCTTCGGCTCGTCGGACAGCGAAGTCTTCTGCTGGTGCAGAAACGTCGTCACCTGATGCCACGCCGTCTCGTTGCCGACCTTCACGTCCGTCACCACGTCGACCAACAGACCGCGCCGGTGCTCCCGCAGGTTCTCGGCATGCACCCGGGCCGACACGGTGTCGGTCACCGAGATCGGGCGGTGCTGGGTGATGTGGTTCTCGATGTGCACCGAACCCATTGCGGAGAACGGGAAATCGAAACCGGTGATTAACGCCATGACCGTCGGGAACGTCAGCGCGAACGGATACGTCAGCGGCACGGTGTCGCCGAACTGCAACCCGGTCACGGCCGCGTATCCGGCGACATTGGCCGGGTCGATGGCCAATTCGTCGACGGTCAACGTGCGGTCGGGCAACGAGTCGCCGCGCGGCACGAACGGCAACGCACCCGCGACCGCCCGCAACATGTTCGTCAAACCCGATGGTTGTGTCACCCTAGGCCCCCAGCATTGCCTGGCCGCACACCCGGATGGTGTTGCCGGTGACGGCATTCGACGCCGGACTCGCCAGATATCCGATGGTCTCGGCCACATCGACCGGTTGGCCGCCCTGGTACAGCGAGTTCAGTCGGCGGCCCACCTCGCGCGTGGCCAGCGGCATCGCTTCGGTCATCTTGGTCTCGATGAAGCCCGGCGCCACGGCGTTGACGGTGACGCCCTTGTCGGCGTAGGTGCCCGCCAGCGACTCGGTCAGCCCGATCATGCCTGCCTTCGTCGCCGCGTAGTTCGTCTGCCCACGGTTGCCGGAGATGCCGGCCATCGACGACAGCCCGACCACCCGGCCGCCCTCGCCGATGGTGCCGTTGTCGATCAGACCCTCGGTAAGCTGCAGCGGCGCAAGCAAATTCACGGCGACCACGGCGTCCCACCGCTCCTCGTCCATGTTCGCGAGCAGCTTGTCGCGGGTGATGCCCGCGTTGTTGACGAGGATGTCGACGCGTCCACCGTGGTGGTCACGCACGTGCTGAGTGATGCGGTCGACGGCGTCGGCGGCGGTCACGTCGAGGGCCAGCGCGGTGCCGCTCACCTTGGTGGCCGTCACCCCGAGCGCTTCCTGCGCACCCTCGACGTCGACGCACACCACCTTGGCTCCGTCGCGGGCGAAGACCTCGGCGATCGTCGCGCCGATGCCGCGCGCGGCCCCGGTCACGATCGCCACCTTGCCCTCCAGCGGTCGGTCCCAGTCAGCAGGCGGCGCCGAGTCGGCGGCGCCCACCCGGAACACCTGACCGTCGACGTAGGCGGACCGCCCGGAGAGCAGGAACCGCATCGTCGACTCCAACCCGGTGGCAGCGGGCTTCGCATCGGCCGACAGGTAGACCAGGTTCACGGTCGCTCCGCGCAGCATCTCCTTCGCCAGTGACCGGGTGAAACCCTCAAGCGCACGCTGCGCGATGCGCTCGTGCTCACTGCCGGCTTGCTCGGGTGTGGTGCCGACGACGACGATGCGGCCGGACGGTCCGATATTGCGAAGCAGCGGGGTGAAGAACTTGTAGAGCTCCTTGAGCCCTGCGGCATCGGTGATCCCGGTGGCGTCGAAGACCACGCCGCCGAACGCGTCGGCCCAGCGGCCGCCGATGTTGTTGGAGACCACCTCGTAGTCCTCGGCCAGCGCGGTCCGCAGCGGCTCGACCACGCGGCCCTCGCCGCCGATGAGCAGCGAGCCCGCCAGCGGCGGTTCACCGGGCTTGTGGCGGCGCAACGTCGCCGGCTGCGGAATGCCGAGCTGTTTGGCGAGGAACGATCCGGGCGCCGAATGGACGATTTGTGAGTACAGATCGGAAGCCATGGGGACGAACTTACTCCAGAGTAAGAAGAGTGGGTACTATGGGGCCATGGCTAGTGATACCCAGCGGAGGGTCGCGATTCTCGGCGGCAACAGAATTCCATTCGCCCGCTCCGACGGCGCGTATGCAAATGCCTCCAACCAGGACATGTTCACCGCCGCACTCGGGGGGCTGATCGACCGGTACAACCTTGCCGGGGAGACACTCGGCGCGGTGATCGGGGGCGCGGTGCTCAAGCACAGCCGCGACTTCAACCTGATGCGCGAGTGCGTGCTGGGCAGCTCCCTGTCGTCGTACACGCCGGCGTTCGACATTCAACAGGCGTGCGGCACCGGACTGCAGGCCACCATCGCCGCGGCCGACGGCATCGCCGCGGGCCGCTACGACGTGGCCGCCGCCGGTGGTGTCGACACCACGTCGGACGCGCCCATCGCGTTCGGCAACGACTTCCGGCGGGTGCTGCTCGGGATGCGTCGCTCGAAGTCCAACGTCGAGCGGCTCAAGCTCGCCGGCAAGCTGCCCGCGTCACTCGGTGTGGAGATCCCAGTGAACAGCGAGCCGCGCACCGGGATGTCGATGGGTGAGCACGCAGCCGTCACCGCCAAGGAGATGGGCATCAAACGCACCGACCAGGACGAGCTGGCCGCAGCCAGCCATCGCAACATGGCGGCCGCCTACGACCGCGGGTTCTTCGACGACCTCGTGACGCCGTTCTTGGGCCTCTACCGCGACAACAACCTGCGAGCCGACTCGTCGGCCGAGAAGCTGGCCAAGCTCAAGCCGGTGTTCGGCGCGAAGGCCGGCGACGCGACCATGACCGCGGGCAACTCGACGCCGCTGACCGACGGCGCGTCGGTGTCGCTGCTGGCCACCCCCGAATGGGCACAGTCGCACGGCATCGAACCGCTGGCCTACTGGGTGGATGGCGAGACCGCGGCCGTCGACTACGTCAACGGCAAGGACGGCCTGCTGATGGCGCCCACCTACGCGGTGCCGCGGCTGCTGGCCCGCAATGGGCTGAGCCTGCAGGACTTCGACTTCTACGAGATCCACGAGGCATTCGCGTCGGTGGTGCTCGCGCATCTGCAGGCGTGGGAATCCGAGGAGTACTGCAAGGAGCGACTCGGCCTGGACGCGGCGCTCGGCTCGATCGACCGATCGAAGCTCAACGTCAACGGCTCGTCGATCGCCGCTGGGCACCCGTTCGCCGCCACCGGTGGACGCATCGTCGCCCAGCTCGCCAAGCAGCTGGCCGAGAAAAAGAAGGAGACCGGACAGCCGGTTCGCGGCCTGATCTCGATCTGCGCCGCGGGCGGGCAGGGCGTCACGGCGATCCTCGAAGCCTGACGGGATTTCTTCTGACGGGGCTGTAACGGCCCCAGAGGGAGGATCGATATACCGGGTAGCCCCGTGTTGCCGTCTGACCCCCCGACCCGACGTCAGCACGGGGTTCTTAACGTCTGGCCCTTATGGTTTGGGCGGCGGATCCTTCTTGGCCTTGATCGGTCCGGCCGCCGGCTGCGGCGCGAACAGGCTCCCGCCGAGGCTGCCGCGGGCGGTCTGCACGGCCACCAGTCCCCACGTCCCCAGCAACGCGACATAGGCGACGGCCGCGGCCACCTCGAACGCCGGCAGATCGGTGTGGTGCGCCAACTGCGTTGTGCCGGTGACGAACGTCCCGACGGGGAACGTCAGGCTCCACCATGTCAGCGCGAACGGCATGCCGCGCCGCAGGGTGCGGACTGTCAGCTCCGTGGCCAGCACGATCCACAGCACCGCGAACCCCCACACGGGTACGCCGAACAGGACCGCGAACACGTTCATGCCGCTGGCCAGTTCGGGTGCCACGGCCAAGTGCGCGTTCGCGCCGAGTAGGCCGGCCGCGGTGATGCCCTGGCCGAGCGGGCCGAGCACGATCCAGAGGGTGGGCACCCGCGTCGTGCCCGACGTGCCGTAGAGCGCAAGCCTGCTCCAGATCATCGTGATGATGATCATTCCCGCGACGAGCGACAGCCCGAACATCGCGTAACAGCCGTAGAGCATCGTGGTGCGCCCAGTGCCCGGCGCCATATGCGGGATCAACAGCGCGCCCGTCGCCGCGGACACCATCGGCGGGACGATCGGCATCAGCCAGCCACCGAACGCGGCGTCCGGTTCGACGTTGAGCTGGGTGAACATCAGAAACGGGATCGTCGCGGCGGTGAACAACCCGCCCAGCGTGCCCGCCGTCCACAGCACCCAAGCCAAGTCCACGGCGGCGCGTTCGCCGATGAGGTCTTTGCCCGACAGCAGTGCGCCCGTGGCGACGGTCATCAAGGCCATCGGCGCGGCGCCGTAGAAGTGCGTCATCTGCGGGTTGCGCGCGTGGCTGCGCGCCACCTTCGGATGCCGCGCCCATTGCACCGTGACGGCGACGACGAGCGCGATCAGCAGCGCGGCGGCGGCGACCCAGAGGACGTGGGCGAACCCGCGTAGTCCCGGCACGTGCACCGGCAGGGTGGCTCCAGCCGTGGCGACGATTCCGGTGCCCATGACCGAGGCGAACCAGTTCGGCCCGAAGTTCTGGAGCCGCGCCAGTTCGGTGGTCATCGCCGACCATGGTTTCACGGCCGTGATTCGATGGAGCGATGCGAATCAGCTTGAGCATCGTCGGCTTGAACACCGGCGGCCCCGCGCCCGTCGACGCCCTGGTGAGCACCGTTGCCGAACTTCGTAACGAGGGCTTCCGCCGGGTGTGGATGGCACAACTTCCCTACGATGCCGACCTGCCGATCGCGCTGGGCATCGCGCTTCGTGAGGTCGACGGCATCGAACTGGGCTCCGGCGTCATCCCGATCCAGGTGCAGCACCCGATGCAGTTGGCCCAACGTGCATTGACGCTCAGTCTCATCGGCGGCGGGCGGTTCTTGCTCGGCATCGGCATGAGCCACCAAATGTTCGTCGAAGGTGTGTGGGGTCTGCCGTGGGACCGCCCGGTACGGCAGATGCGCGAGTACCTCGACTGCCTGCAACCGCTGCTCGCCGGGCGGCCCGCTGACGCGACGGGCGACTTTTGGACCACCCGCGGCGCCCTGCAGATTCCCGACGCACCGGCGCCGGACGTGTATCTGGCCGCGCTCGGTCCGCAGATGCTGCGGCTGGCGGGCCGTCGCTCGGCGGGCACGTTGACGTGGATGACCGGACCCAAGACGCTGGCCGAGCACGTCGCCCCGACGCTGCGCGACGCGGCCGAGGAGGCAGGACGCGATCGCAACGATGTCAAAGTCGCCGCGTCCCTGCCGGTGTCGGTGACCGACGACATCGACGGCGCGCGCCGACAGGCCGCGGAGCAGTTCGCGATCTACGGCACACTGCCGTCCTACCGCGCGATGCTCGACCGCGAAGGTTATGCGGGACCGGAGGACGCCGCGATCATCGGTGACGAGGAGACGGTCTCGGCGCGGCTCGACGAACTGCGCGCGGCGGGTGTCGATGAGATGACCGCGTCGGTGTTCGACGCCTCACCGGAAGTGCGGGCCCGGACCGGTGCACTGCTGCTGTCGCAGGACTCCTGACGGCCGGAAATTCGCGCTGGTGTGGCGTTGGTCACAGGCGTACGATCGATCACACGACGGGTTCGGGAGTGACTGATCCGAAGAGCCGGTGCACGAGGTGAAAGCCGGTCGCGCGAGATTGAAGCGACGCCCTCCAGTGTCCTCCCGAACCCGCCCTTCTTGTCTCGCAGGTGTGGCTGGCCACACCGCGAATCCGCCGGGCAGCACCATGGCCGGCGGCTGCCGCGCCGAGACACGATGGTTCGCGTGACTACTTCACCATTGAGCGCGCCGCACCCCCCGACTTCTGTTCTCGCCCAAACCGATTGGGCCACGCCACTGCGGCCCCCGGCCTGGCGGACCTATCTGCACTTCGTGCTGATCAGTGTGCTCGCCGTCGTCGGCGTCGCCTACATCTTCGCCGCGGGCCTGGCGTCCGGACTGTTGATCGCCACGCTGGTGGGCATTCCGTTGCTCGCACTGGTGGTGATGAGCGGGCGGGCGTGGAACCGGTTGTACCGGGCCCTTGCCACGCTGACGGGTGCGGACATCGACGCGCCGCCTGCCTTCGCACGGCCCGCGGGCCGCCTGCACACCGTCACCGCCGCGCTGACCGACACGGTGGGCTGGCGCAGCCTCGGGTTCCTCGCCCTGCACTCCGTGCTGATGACACCGATCGGCTACTTCGTCATCGTCGGTATCTGCGCGTCGACGGCCCTGGTGGTGTCACCAGTGGTGTGGCTCGCGATGGGCGAGCCGTTCATCACCCTCGGTGAGCCGGTCGACTCGCTGGGGCTCTATCTGCTGGCGTCCGTCACAGGGGTGGTGGCCCTATACCTGTTGGGCTGGGTGATGATCGGCCTCAGCCGTGCGCATGTGTGGATGGCCCGCGGGATGCTCGGGCCGACCGAGGGAGAGCGGCGCGTGGTGCAGTTGGAACGTGCCAGGGCGGGCGTGGTCGACGACTCCGCCGCCACGCTGCAGCGCGTGGAGCGCGATCTGCACGATGGCACTCAGGCGCGGCTGATCACGGTGGCCATGGCGCTGGCGCGCGCCGACGAACATCTGGCGTCGGCCGACGTCACCGGCGCACGGGCGCTGGTGGGCGATGCGCTGGCCAACACGAAGGACACGCTGACCGAACTGCGGGATCTGGTGCGTGGAATCCGCCCGCCTGCACTCGATCTCGGTCTCGGCCCCGCGATACAGACGCTGGCAGCGCGCAACCCCCTCCCTGTCGAGGTCACGGTCGACCTTCAGCTGCGGCCGTCGATCGGTGTCGAGACGATGGCGTACTTCTGCGTGGCCGAACTGTTGACCAACGTGTCGAAGCACTCCGGCGCGGATCACGCGACGGTGCGGATCGCCAGCGATGCCGACGAACTACGGATCATTGTGCAGGACAATGGTTCCGGCGGCATCCAGCTGGATAAGGGGTCAGGGCTGACGGGTTTGCGGGACCGGCTGGCCATGCTCGACGGCCGGCTGGAGATCGACAGCCCGGACGGTGGCCCGACGATCGTCACCGTTGTGGTGCCTCCCGGAGTCGGGCAGTGACCCGCCTGGTCATCGCCGAGGACAGCGTGATCCTGCGCGACGGCCTGGCGCAGCTTCTCGTCGAGCGCGGGCACGACGTCGTGGCGAAAGTCGGCACGGCAGACGAACTCGTGGACGCCGTGCAGATGCACAAGCCGGACGTCGCGGTCATCGACATCCGCATGCCGCCGACGCTCACCGACGAAGGGCTGGTGGCCGCGGTGTCGTTGCGACGGTCGCACCCCGACGTCGGACTGCTGGTGTTCTCGCAGTGGGTCGAGACCAGGTATGCCACCGAACTGCTGGCAGGGCGTCCAGAAGGCGTCGGCTATCTCCTCAAGGACCGGGTGACCGACGTCGGCGAGTTCGACGCGGCCCTGCGGCGGGTCGCGGCGGGCGGCACCGCGCTCGACCCCGAGGTGGTGCGTCAACTGATCGGCGGCCGGCGCGCGCCTGCAGCTCTCGACCGCCTGACGCCGCGGGAACGCGAAGTGCTCGCGCTGATGCCGAGGGACACTCCAACAGCGGATTGGCTCAACATTTTTCGATCACCGAGCGTGCCGTCGAGAAACACGTGTCCAGCATCTTCGCCAAACTGGACCTGCCGCCGTCGCAGAGTCACCATCGTCGCGTCCTCGCTGTAGTCACGTATCTGAACTCCTGACCCGTCGATGTCTCGCGATCCGCAGAGGCGTCAGCGACCGCGGGTGCTGCTCAACAGCACCGACCCCTTCTGAGGCGCAACGCAAAACGCCCCCGGGAAAGACCGGGGGCGTTTTGGTCGAAGGCGGCAGAAGGCTTAGAAGGCCGCCTCGTCGAGTTCCATCACATCGTTGTCGAGGCTGTCGATGACGCTGCGGGTGCTGGTGAGCAGCGGCAGGAAGTTCTTCGCGAAGAACGACGCGACCGCGACCTTGCCCTCGTAGAAGGACTTGTCCTCACCGGTGGCGCCACCGTCGAGCGCCTCGATGGCCACCGCCGCCTGCTCCTGCAGCAGCCAACCGAGGACCAGGTCGCCGACGCTCATCAGGAAGCGCACCGAACCCAGGCCGACCTTGTACAACTCGGCCGGGTTCTCCTGCGCGGCCATCAGGTAGCCGGTCAGCGTGGCCGCCATGCCCTGAACGTCCTGCAGCGCCGTCGCGAGCAGGGTGCGCTCGGCCTTGAGTCGACCGTTGCCCGACTCGTTCTTGACGAACTGCTCGATCTGACCTGCGATGTGCGCGAGCGCCTGGCCCTTGTCGCGGACGATCTTGCGGAAGAAGAAGTCCTGCGCCTGGATGGCCGTGGTGCCCTCGTACAGCGAGTCGATCTTGGCGTCGCGGATGTACTGCTCGACCGGGTAGTCCTGCAGGAAGCCCGAACCGCCGAACGTCTGCAGGCTCTCGGTCAGCTTCGCGTACGCCTGCTCCGAACCGACACCCTTGACGATCGGCAGCAGCAGGTCGTTGACCTTGACCGCCAGCTCGGCGTCGACCCTGTGCAGGGCCTTGGCGACCGGCGCGTCCTGATAGGTGCTGGTGTAGAGGTACAACGCCCGCAGGCCCTCGGCGTACGCCTTCTGCGTCATCAGTGACCGGCGCACATCGGGGTGATGTGTGATGGTCACGCGCGGGGCGGTCTTGTCGGTCATCTGCGTCATGTCGGCGCCCTGCACACGTTCCTTGGCGTACTCGAGCGCGTTCAGGTAACCGGTCGACAGCGTGGCAATGGCCTTGGTGCCGACCATCATTCGCGCCTGCTCGATGACGTCGAACATCTGGGCGATGCCGTTGTGCACCTCGCCGACGAGCCAGCCCTTGGCCGGCACGCCATGCTGACCGAAGCTCAGCTCACAGGTGGCCGAGACCTTTAGGCCCATCTTGTGCTCGACGTTGGTGACGAAAACACCGTTGCGCTCGCCGGGTTCGCCGGTTTCGAAGTCGAAGAGGAACTTCGGCACGAAGAACAGCGACAGACCCTTGGTGCCCGGACCTGCGCCCTCGGGACGGGCCAGCACCAGGTGGAAGATGTTCTCGAACAGGTCATCGGAATCGGCCGAGGTGATGAAGCGCTTCACGCCGTCGATGTGCCACGAACCGTCGTCCTGCTTGACGGCCTTGGTGCGTCCGGCACCGACGTCGGAGCCGGCGTCGGGCTCGGTGAGCACCATGGTGGCGCCCCAGCCGCGCTCAGCGGCCAGCACGGCCCACTTCTTCTGCTCCTCGGTGGCCTGCTTGTAGAAGATGCTGGCGAAGCCCGCGCCGCCGCCGTACATCCAGACCGCGGGGTTCGCTCCGAGCAGGTGCTCGTGCAGCGCCCACACCAGAGTCTTGGGCATCGGCATACCGCCGAGTTCTTCCTCGACACCGACCTTGTCCCAGCCGCCCTCGATGACGGCACGCGCCGACTTCTTGAACGATTCGGGCAGGGTCACCGAATGGGTCTTGGGGTCGAACGTCGGGGGGTTGCGGTCGCCGTCGGCGAACGACTCGGCGATCGGGCCCTCGGCCAGGCGAGCGATCTCGCCCAGCATTTCCTTGACGGTGTCGGCGTCGAGGTCGGCGTACTCACCCTCGCCCAGGGCCCGGTCGATGCCGAGCACCTCGAACAGGTTGAATACCTGGTCGCGAACATTGCTCTTGTAGTGGCTCACTTTTCCTCCTCGACGAGAACGCCACCTGCGGTTGGGTACTTGGGTTAAGTTACCCACCAGTAACTGACCCGAACTATACCGTTCAGTAACTTCAACACAAAGCTGTGCGGGGCGATTTCGGACCGGCAACCAACCCAGTGGTTGATCGTCCAGCCAAAACGCCAGTTGACACCCGTCTGAGCTGCGCGTTGACGGTCGTGTGAGACTCGTCACTTCCCCGCCCGATAGGGTGTCCGCGTGCTTCGTGTGGCGGTCTGGGGAACAGGGAACATGGGGGCCACAGCAATCCGGTCGGCGACGGCATTTCCGGGTTTGCAGCTATCGGCGGTGATCACGTCGTCGCCGGATAAGGACGGCAGAGACGCCGCCTTGTTCGCGCGGCTCGACCCGCCGACCGGTGTCACCGCAACGACCGACATCGACTCGGCGCTGGCCGGCTGCGACGCGGTGGCCTACATGGCGTCCGGCGACATTCGGCCCGACGAGGCACTCGCCGACATCGAGCGCTGCCTCGCCGCGGGTAAGCACGTCGTCACACCCTCGCTGTACTCGCTGTACGACCCGCGATCTGCGCCGCCGCAGTGGGTGCAGCGGCTGTCGCAGGCGGCCGAGAAGGGCGGCTCGGCCCTGCTCGTCAGTGGCGTGGACCCGGGCTGGGGCAACGATGCACTCGCGGTCATCGCGGCCGGTCTGTGCACCCGGATCAGGTCCATCCACTGCCAGGAGATCTTCGATTACTCGACCTATGACCAACCGTTCGCGGTGAAGGTGTCGTGCGGTTTCGGCGGGTCCATGGACGAGGTGCCGATGATGCTGCTGCCGTCGATGCCGACGATGGTGTGGGGCGGCAACATCCGGCTGATCGGGCGCCGGCTCGGTGTCGAAATCGACGAAATCGCCGAGGAGGTCGAGCGCAGGCCGCTCGAGGAGGCCGTGGACACCGTGATGGGCCGCTTCGAACAGGGCACGCAGGGGGCCTTCTGGCTCAGGGTGATCGGGAAGTCGAAGGGCCGCGAACGCATCGTCATCGACCACATCACCCGTATCCACGCGTCGTGCGCGCCGGACTGGCCGTATCCCGACGAGGGCGTCGGCGACCACCGGGTGATCATCGACGGCGACCCACAGCTGACCATCGTGACCCGCGCCGACGTGCCGGGCGGCACCCGGGCCGACGGCGGCAACACCACCGCCGCCAACCGGCTGCTCGGCGCCCTGAACTGGCTCGCGGAGCAGAAGCCCGGCATCTACGACGGCCTCGACGTTCCGCTGCAGACATCGCTGCCCGCGCAGGCGGAAGCGTCACGCTGGGCGCAGTGACGTCTCGGCTACCGGCTCAAGGCGCTGCGACCCGCTCGGCTTCGCCCGGCTGCGGGTCGAGCGCGGGCATCTGATCGGCCAAGTACTCGGCAAGCGACCTGATCGTCGGATAGTCGAATACCGCGGTGGGACTGATCGTGAACGCGCCGCCGAACTGGCCGTACAACCGGTTGCGCAGTTCGACCGCCATCAGCGAATCCGTTCCCAGGTCAAGGAACCGGCTCGTCGCCGCGGGCGGCTGCGCGAGCCGCAGGAAACCCTGCACCTCGCGTTGTAGGAACTCGGTCAGAAAACCGGCCCGCTGCGCTTCGGGCACATCCTGAAGTTGCCGCAACAAGGCGCTGTCGCCCGTTGCCTCCGCCGCGGCACTCGGCAACACGTGGTCGAGAATCGGCGGGCGAGCCCCGCTGAGTGCTTTCGCGGCGCGCTGCCAGTTGGCTTTGATCACGGTCGCCTGTCCGGTTCCGTGCGCGACGATCTCGCCCATCGCGGCCAATGCCGCGGTGGGTTCCAGCGGAACCAAGCCTTGCGCACCGAGATTCGCGCGCGCGGCGTGCGAACTCGCCATGCCGCCGTTGGCCCATGGACCGAAGTTGACGCCGGTCGCGGGCAGGCCGCGAGCCTTGCGTTGTGCCACGAGCCCGTCGAGCAGTGCGTTGGCGGTCGCGTAATTGGCCTGGCCGGGAGATCCGAGCACGCTCGACACCGACGAGGACACGATGAAGAAGTCGAGCTCGTCGTCTTCCGTCAACCGGTCCAGGCTCAATGCGCCGAAGGCCTTTGGCGCCAACGTGGTTCGGAACCGCTCGAGGTTCTGCTGCGGCAGCAGCGCATCGTCGAGCACACCCGCCAGGTGAACCACCCCGGCGAGCGGCGGCAGCTCCGCGCGAATCCTCGCCAGCAGCTCAGCGACCTCGATCTGCTCCCCGACGTCGGCGGCAAAGGTGTGGACCCGGCACCGATAGCGCTCGGTGATGTCGGCGATTGCCCGCTGTGCATCCGCATCGGGCGCGCGTCGACTGGTCAGCACCAGGTCCCCGGCCCCGAGCTGAGCCAGATGGGCCGCCGTGTGCAGGCCGATCGCGCCGAGCCCACCGGTGATCAGATAGGTCCGGTCACCGCGCGGTGCAAGCGGATTGGGCATCTGCAGCACGATCTTTCCGATATGCCGCGCCTGCTGCATCCGGCGGAAGGCGGTCTTCGCCTCTGTCAACGGGTAGATCTCTGCATGCAGGGGCGTCCAGACACCGTCGGCCAACCCAGCGGACACCTCGGCCAGCAGCCGCCGGATGTGTTCGGGGTCGGCCACGATGGTCCCGTCGAGCGCGACGATCCCGTAGGCGATGTCGGGCCGCTCGGCCGCCATCTGCTCGGGCGTCCAGATGTCCCGCTTGGCGATCTCGGCGAACCGGCCGTTCTGTGCGGTGGCCCGAACGGTTGCCGCGACGAAGCCCTCGTTCGTCAGGCTGTTGAGCACGACGTCGACGCCCGCACCTCCGGTGTCGGCGAGGATCTGATCGGCGAAATCGGTAGTGCGCGAGTCGTAGACGTACTTCACACCCATCTTGCGCAGCATCGCGCGCTTGTACGTGCTTGCGGTGGCGAAGACGGTGGCGCCGCACTGCTGCGCCCACTGAATCGCGGCCAGCCCGACACCACCGCTGGCGGCATGGACGAGTACCCGGTCGCCGGGTCGCAGCTGCGCCCAGTCGAAGGCGAGCCGAACCGTCAGCGCCGCGGCAGGAATGGTCGCCGCCGCGACCGCGCTCAGCCCGTCGGGCACCGGCGCCAGCAACTGCGCCGGCACGTTGACCCGGCTGGCGAACGCCCCCTGCATAAAGCCCATGACGCGCTGGCCGACCTCGAATCCGGATACGTCCGAAGCCACTTCGGTGACGATGCCGGCGAAGTCGCCGCCGATCAGCCCTGGATCTCCCGGGTAGAGGCCGAGCACGTTGAGCACATCACGGAAGTTCAATCCCGCGGCCTCCACCCGCACCTGCACCTGGCCCGCGCCTGGTGCCGTCACCTCCGTCTCGGCGAGACGCAGATTGTCGATCGCGCCGCGTTCGGTCGGGGCCAGGACGTAATCGGTCGAGCGAGGTACGGCGAGCTGACCACTGCGCGCCCACGGCAGCAGTCGGGAGGCCAGGAACTTTCCTTGGCGCAACGCGATTTCGAATTCCTCACCCGGCGTGCCGAGCAAGTTGGCCAGCGAGCGCACGGCCTCGTCTGATCCGTCGCTGTCGACCAGCCTGCAGCGCAGGGCCGGCTCCTCGTTGAGGATGTTGCGGCCCAGTCCCCACAGGGCCGCCTGCACAGGGTCGACCGACTCGCCGGACTCGGTTGCCACCGCCCGCGTGGTGACGATCCACAGTCCGCCTGGGAGCTGCACCCCGTCGTCGGCCTGCAACGCGTGCACAGCGTCCAGCAGGTCGGCGATCTCGGCCTCCAACCGCGCGACCGCTTCAGTGCCCGATTCGTCGGCGCGCGGTTCGGCGCTGTGCCAGACGATGCCGGCGATGGGCGTACCGCCCTGCACGGCTTCGGCGATCTTCTGCTGCCAGTGATCCGACGTCCGGTCGAAGGCGACACTGCCCGACAGGTCCGCGGCCAGTTCGTCGAAGCCTGAGATCAGCCAGGTGCCGTGCGGCCCGGATCCGTTGCGCGCCGGCGGGGGTGGCACCTCGTGCCAGCCCAGGGTGTACAGCAGGCGGGTGGCATCGCCACCGAGCCCGCGCAACAATGCCTCCCGCGGTGCACGTTTCACGGTGAACTCGCGAATCCCGCCCAGATGGCGGCCGTCGCGATCGACGAAGTCGAGGTCGAAGACCTGGGTTTCGCTGTCGTGACCGCCGGCCTGCCATTTCGCTCGGCAGTAGAACCGTCGTGGCATCTGCTCCCGCAGTGTCACCTTTCCGTACCGCAGCGGCAGGAACAGATCGGGGAGGACGCCCTGCTGCTGGGTGGCCGCGAGCAGCGCGGGGAAGGCCGGAAAGGCGACACCGGTGCACAGGTCGAGCAGTACGGGATGGATCGGCTCACTGCCCAGCTGTTCGGCGAGCTCATCCCCGACGGCGACATCACCGATCGCCTCGCCCTCACCGACCCACAGCGATTTCAGCGACGTGGACCACGTGGGCCCCCAAGCCAACTCCATGTCGGTGAAGGTGTCGAACAGCTGCTGCGGACGCGTGCGGTCCAGACGCTCGATCGCCACATCGATGGCTTCCGCGTTCTGCGGCGGGGTTTGGTCGCCACCGTCATCAGCACCGCTGACGACGGTGCCGTCGGCGTTCAACGACCACTCGGCATCTCGGACGCCGTAGGGACGGCTGTGCACTTTGAAGGTCCAGCCGCCGCCGTCCTCCATTGGATGCAAGGTCAGTTGCACCTCTCGGGAACCCTTGTCCGGCAGGATGATCGGCTCGTAGAAGAACACCTCTTGCACCCGTGCCGGCGCGCCGACCGCGGCCAGGGCCATCGCCGCATACGTCGCGCCGGGGACGACGACCGTGCCGTAGATGACGTGATCGGACAGCCACGGCTGCGATTTGACCGATAGCCGACTGGTGTACACGGTGTCGCCGGATGCCAGATCCTTTGCACTGCCCAAGATTCCGGATACGGGACCACTTCCCGCGTCGACGCCTGCGACGCCGGAGGCTTTGGGCCAGAAGTGGCGCCGCTGGAACGGATAGGTGGGCAGTTCGAGTCGTTGATGTGATCGACGCGCCAGCGCGGCGAACTCAGGCCGATGGCCGCTCACGTAGGTCGCGGCCAGCGCTTCTGCGATCTGACGCGTGTCGTCGACACCCTTGCGAAGGGATGGGATCGCGCGGGGGGCGGCCAGGTGTTCCGGCCAGACCTGCATCGCGGCGCCGGTCAGGATCGGTTGCGGTCCGATCTCCATCAGCACCGAGCAGCCCAGCGCCGCCACGGTCTGCACGCTTTCGGTGAACTGCACCGGCTGGCGGGAATGCCGCCGCCAATACTGAGCATCGAGCGGGGTTTCCGACGTGAGCACGGCGCCGGTGCGATTGCACACCAGCGGTAGCGTCGGCACGGCGAACTGCATGCCCGCCGCGTACGCCTCGAATTCGGACAGCACCGGTTCCAGTAACTCCGAATGGAACGCGTGACTGGTGTCCAGCCAGGTGCATCGAATGCCGTCATCCCCACACGTGGCGACGATGCGTTCCAGATCCGAGCCGGGGCCCGACAGCACGGTATTGGGCCCGTTGTAGGCCGCGACCGACACCCGTGGATAGTCGTCGGCGAGCTGCTCGACGTGGTTGGCGTCGGCGAACACCGCGACCATTCGTCCGCCCTCGGGCAGACTGCCGAACAGTCGGCCGCGTTCGGCGATGAGGCGTGCCCCGTCGGTGAGGCTGAAGACCCCGGCCACGCACGCTGCCGCGTACTGGCCAACGCTGTGTCCGAGCACCACATCGGGTTCGATACCCCACGACTGCCACAGCCGGGCCAGGCCCATTTCGACGGCGAAGAGTGCAGGTTGCGCAAATGACGTGTGGCGCAACATTTTCCCGGTCTCGACGCCGGTCCTGTCCGTGGCGAACATCACCTCGAGCAGTGGGCGCGCGAGCATCGGGTCGACCGCGTCGGCGCAGGCTCTGACCGTGTCGGCGAAAACGGGCTCCGCGTCGAACAACTCTCGCGCCATTCCCGGGTACTGACTGCCTTGGCCGGTGAACAGCCACGCCGTCGTGGGGGGATCAGCGCACTCGCCACGTACCACGCCTGGGCGCTGCTTGTTGTCGGCCACGTCGGCCAAGCCCTCGCGGGCACTGCGTACCGAATCCACCACCAGCGCGGCGCGGTGTTCGAAATGCGAACGCCCGGCCCCGGTCGTGAAGCACACGTCGGTGATGTCGGCGTTCGGATGGTCTTCCAGCCAGGCCCCATACCGCTGCGCCAACGTGATGAGAGCTTGCGGTGAACGGGCCGACAGCGGCAGCACGCACACCGGCTCAGCGGTCGTGCTCGTCGATGCCGCGGCAACGTCGCTGTCGGAACCCCCGTCGGCGAGCAGCGTTGGTTGTGGCGGAGCCTCCTCGATCAGCACGTGCGCGTTGGTACCGGTGAACCCGAACGAGCTCACACCGGCGCGCCGCGGCCGGCCGTTGGGCTGCCACGGAGTCGCCCTGTCCACGACCTGCACTCGAAGCGAGTCCCACGGAATGTGTGGCGAAGGGTTCTCGAAGTGCAGGTTCGGCGGCAGCACGCCGTGTTGCAACGCCAACACGACCTTGATCAGGCCGGCGACGCCGGCCGCGGACTCGAGGTGGCCGATGTTGGTCTTCACCGACCCGATCAGCAGCGGTTGATCCGCTTCGCGAGCGGCACCGTAGACCGCCCCCGCCGCCTGCACCTCGATCGGATCACCCAACGCGGTGCCGGTTCCGTGTGCCTCGAGGTAATCGACATCCCGGCCTGCGATACCGGCACGGCTGAGCGCGGAGGTGATGAGCCGTTGCTGCGCACCGCCGTTGGGCACGGTCAAACCGCTGGAGGCGCCGTCCTGATTGACGGCGCTGCTCGGGATCACCGCGGCAATCCGATCGCCCTCGCGCACCGCGTCGCTCAGCCTCTTGAGCACCAGAATCCCGCACCCTTCACTGCGGACATAGCCGTCGGCGGCCGCATCGAAGGTTCTGCACCGACCGCCGGGGGAGAGCATTCTGGCGCGTGAGGCAGCGATGATCGACAGCGGACTCAACAGAACGTTCACCCCACCGGCCAACGCCAGATCGCAATCGCCGGAGCGCAGTGCCTGGCAGGCCTGATGGACGGCCACCAACGACGAACTGCACGCGGTGTCCACCGCGACCGCCGGACCTTCGAGCCCGAGCGCGAACGCCACCCGACCTGAGATCGCGTTGAGCGCGTTGCCGGTGATGAAGTGGGCTTCGATGCTCTCAACCGAGTCCGCCGACAGCAGATGCGAGTACTCGTTGGCGGCAACGCCCACGAAGATGCCGGTTTGGCTGCCGCGCAACGTTTGTGGTGAATACCCGGCGCGCTCCAGGCCTTCCCAGGCGATCTCCAGCATGAGCCGCTGCTGGGGATCCATCCACCCGGCCTCGCGCGGCGAGATTCCGAAGAACTCCGGGTCGAATCCGTCTATCCCTTCGAGGTATCCGCCGTAGCGGCTGTAGATCTTGCCCGGTGCCTCCGGATCCGGGTCGTAGAACTCGTCGATGTCGAAGCGATCGTCGGGAACTTCCCGGATCGCGTCGACGCCTTCGGAGAGCACGTCCCAGAAGGCGTCCGGATCGGGCGCGCCCGGGAAGCGGCACGCGACCGAGACGATCGCGATCGGCTCGTTCGTGTGTGCCCTTGCCATTTCGGTCGCCACGGTCGGCTGGGCCACGGGCCGCTCGGCGGACTGTTCATCCAGGCTCAGCACGTCACCGAGCAGGTAGTCGACGACGTCGGACAGCCGTGGGTAGTCCATCGCCAGGGTGGCGGGCAACTCGTTGCCTACCCCCTGCTCGACCCGCCGGCGCAGTTCGACCGCCATCAGCGAGTCCATGCCGAGGTCGAAGAAACCGGAGTCCTCGCGGATCTCCGCGGCGTCGATTCTGGTCACCTCCGCCACCACGTCGCGCAGATACTCCGCGACGATTTTCTTGCGCTGGGCCAACGGCGCAACGGTGAGGCGCTCGACCAGTCGGGTCTTGCCGGCCGGCGCAGACGCCGACGCCTGCGTGGTCTCAGGAACCTCGGCCGCCACCTCCTCCAGGAAAGACCGCTGTCCGGCTTGCTGGTAAAGCGGCAGGAAGCGGGCCCAGTCGATTCTGGCCACGACACCCTGCGCCGTCCCCTGAGCCGAAGCCACCATGACGTCGGCCATGCCCGCGAGCGCATCGGTGGGCGACAACGTCTTCACCCCGCGCTGATCGAGTCGCGCGCGGGCCTCCTCGTCGGCCATGCCCGCCGACCAGGGGCCGAAGTTGACGCTCATTGCCGGCACGCCGCGCTCGCGCAGCCGCCAGGCCAGTCCGTCGAGGAACGCGTTGGCCGCGCTGTAGGCGGTCTGGCCGTAGCTGCCCCACACAGAGGAGATCGAGGAGGTGCTGAGGAAGAAGTCGAGTTGCAGGTCTTCCGCGGCCTCGCTCAGATGCCAAGCACCCCAGACCTTTCCGGCGAAGACCCGGTCCACTTCGGCGTCGTCGAGGGTCCGCAGCGGAGTGGTGCCGATTTCGCCGGCGGCGTGGACGATTCCGGCCACCGGCGGCAGTTCGGCAGCCGCGGCGGCGAAGAGGCGAGCGACGTCATGCGGATTGGCGACGTCGGCCGCGATGACGCGAACGTCGCAACCGTGCTGTTCGCGTACCGCGTCGATGCGGCGCTGCGCGGCTTCGCCGGGGGCTCGTCGGCTGGTCAACATCAGGTGCCGGGCGCCGTGCGCGGCCAGATAATCCGCGATTTCGAGGCCCAGCGAACCGAGCCCTCCGGTCACCAGATATGTCACGTCGTCACGCAACGTCAACGGCGCTGCGCTCGGTGGCCCGGCGCGCCGGACCAGCCGGGGCACGTGTACTGCCCCATCACGAAGGGCAATCTGGTCTTCGCCGACGGCCGACCGGCTTGGCGCCGCGGCTATCTGGCCGATCAACAGCGACCACTCGTCGGCGTGGCCTTCGCTCAGATCCGCCAATCCGCCCCACACCTGCGGGTGCTCGAGCGAGGCGGCCCGACCGAAACCCCAGAGGCAGCTCTGATCCGGCGACACCGCGTCTGAATCGACGACTCGTTGGGCGCCGCGCGTCACCATCCAGATGGGCGCGCGCACCTGCGCTGCGACCGCGGCGCGGAAGAGTCGCCGCGTTCCACCGATGACCCGGTGTTGTATCCGCAGCAGTGACCGCATCGAGGGTGCGGTGTCGGTGCCGGGGCCCGCGACAAGCAGGACACGCAGTGCCGATTCGTCGGCCGCGGCGCGCAGTGTGGCAGCGAGGCGTTCCTCGTCGGCGTCGGTCGCAGGCAACCCGAGAATCTGATGCTCGTGGCCGAACGAGCTCAATGCGTCCACCACCGGCGCGACCGCTTCGGCATCGTCGCCGATCAGAAGCCAGGTCGCTCCGGATTCGGGGGCTGAGACTCCGGAAGTGGGCTTCTGCCAACGGATCTCGTAGCGATCGTCGGTGATGGATTGAGTGTGACGCTGTTGGTTGTGCTGCGCGGCGAGCCTTGTCAGCACGTCCACGGTCTGATGGTCGTCGGTCTCGCCACCGAGCAGAGCAGCGAGCTCGTCGATACGGCCTTCGTCGAGAAGCCGGACCGCCTCGGTACGCGCGCCCGGCGTCTCGTCGGGGGTCTGGGTGAGCGGAACCTGCTTGTCGCGGAACCAGTAGTTTCGATGCTCGAACGGATACGTCGGCAGGTCGAGCTTGTGCCCGGGCTCTCGCTGCAGCGCCCTGAAGTCAGGAAGATGACCGGCGACGTATGCGTCAGCGACGGCGTCGGTGATCTGGCGGTGGTCAGAGGTGTTTCTACGCAACGACGCGATGGCCCGCGGTGCGGTTGCCGGGTCAGGCCACGCCCGCAGGGCAGCGGCGGTGAGCACCGGCTGCGGGCCGACCTCGAGCAGCAACTTGCAGCCGAGATCGGACAGCGTCCGAACACCTTTCGCGAATTCCACCGGCTGGCGCGCGTGGCGGCGCCAGTAGGCGCCGTCGAGTCTCACGTTCGCCCCGAGGGCGGCACCGGTGCGGTTGCACACCAGGATCCGCTGGGGCGAGCCGAAGTCGAATCGGTTCGCGTAGGACTCGAACGCGTCGAGGACCGGATCCAGCAGGGCCGAATGGAATGCGTGGCTGGTGTCCAGCCCATCACACCGAATCGAGTCGGCGCTCAGCGCGGCCACCGCCTGGTCCAGGTCGGCCACCGGTCCCGACAGCACGGTGTTGGCGCCGTTGTATGCGGCCACCGACAGTCGGGGGAACTCGTCGGTGAGGCTCTCGACCCGCTCGGCGTCGGCGAACACCGCGACCATCCGCCCGCCTGGCGGCAAGCTGCCGAACAACCGGCCGCGCTCAGCCATCAACAGCGCGCCGTCCTCGAGGCTGAACACCCCCGCGACGCAGGCCGCCGAGTACTGGCCGACGCTGTGGCCCAGCACGACATCGGGTTCCAGACCCCAGGACTGCCAGAGCCGAGCCAGACCCAGCTCGACCGCGAACAGTGCCGGCTGCGCATATTGGGTCTGCCGCAGCGTGTCGTGTCCGTCGCCGCCCTCGGAGTCCGGTTCGGAGAAGATGACGTCCAGCAGCGGCTTGTCGAGCAGGTCGGCGACGGCAGCCGCGCAGCGGCTCACGGTCTCGGCGAACACCGGCTCGGTCTCGAACAACTCCCGCGCCATGCCGGGGTACTGACTGCCTTGACCCGGGAACAGCCATGCCGTTTTCGGCGGGTCCGCGCAGACCCCGCGCACCAGACCAGGTGCTGGACGATCGTCGGCGAGCGCACCGAGAAGCTCGCCGGCCGATTGCACCGAATCGACCACCAGAGCGGCCCGGTGCTCGAAGTGCGAGCGTCCCTCACCGGCGGTGAGGCACACATCCGCCAACCCGGCTTCCGGGTGCGCGCTCAGCCAGCTGCGGTATCGGTCGGCGGTCTTGACCAGAGCGGCAGGGGTGCGTGCCGACACCGGAAGCACCATGGCGCGCCGATCGTCGGCCAGCGGTGCCCGCACCCCGACGTGGTCGAGTTCCGGGGCCTCGGCGACGATGACGTGCGCGTTGGTCCCGCTGAAGCCGAAGGAGCTGACTCCGGCGACACGCGGCCGACCGTTGCGTTCCCAGGCGGTGGCCTCGTCGACGACCCGCACCGGGAGCCGGTCCCAGGGGATGTGCGGGGACGGATTCTGAAAGTGCAGGTGCTTGGGCAGTGTCTCGTGCTCGAGCGACAGAATGATCTTGATCAATCCCGCCATGCCCGCCGCTGCTTCCAAGTGCCCGATGTTCGTCTTCACCGAACCGATGAGCAGCGGATCGCCCGCGTCGCGACCCCGGCCCAGCGCCGCGCCGGCCGCCTGCACTTCGATCGGGTCGCCGAGCGACGTCCCGGTCCCGTGCGCCTCCAGGTATCCGACGTCACGGGGTTCAAGACCGGCGCGCTCCAGCGCCTCGGTGATGACTCGTTGCTGGGCAACGCCATTCGGCACCGTCAAACCACCCGACGCGCCATCCTGATTGATCGCGCTGCCGCGGATCACGGCCCTGATCCGGTCACCGTCGCGGATCGCGTCGTCGAGCCGCTTGACGACGACGACGCCGCAGCCCTCTCCACGCACATAACCGTTCGCCGAAGCGTCGAAGGTCTTGCAGCGGCCGTCCGGGGACAGCATGTGCGCCCGTGAGAAGGCGATCATGCTCGACGGGCTGATCAGGACGTTCGCGCCGCCGGCCAGCGCGAGGTCGCATTCGCCCAACCGCAGCGCCTGGCACGCCTGATGGACGGCCACCAACGACGAGCTGCACGCCGTGTCGACGGTGACTGCGGGTCCCTGCAGCCCCAGCCGATAACTGATCCGGCCCGCGCCCGCGGCAGCCGCCGTGCCGATCGCCTGATAGGCATCGATGCCGTCGTAGCCCAGCTCGTCGGACATCATCGTCAGGTAGTCATGGGTGGACAGACCGATAAACACGCCGGTCTGAGTGTTCGCCAAAGCCGTTGGCGCGGTGCATGAATGCTCCAC
Organism: Mycobacterium deserti; assembly: GCF_025345615.1. Classification (GTDB taxonomy): domain Bacteria; phylum Actinomycetota; class Actinomycetes; order Mycobacteriales; family Mycobacteriaceae; genus Mycobacterium; species Mycobacterium deserti. The sequence goes on along the minus strand of NZ_JAODWD010000002.1, from coordinate 865,846 downwards.
CGCCTGCCACGCCGTCTCGAGCAACAGCCGATGCTGGGGGTCCATCAACGTGACCTCGCGCGTCGACATCCCGAAGAACGGCGCGTCGAATCCCGTGACGTCGTCGATGAAGCCTGCCCGGCGCGTCGCGATCTTTCCGGGCGCATCGGGATCCGGGTCGAAGAACTCCTCGACATTCCAGCGGTCGGCGGGCACCTCGGACACCGTGTCCCGTCCGTGCGTCAGCACCTGCCAGAACTCTTCTGCATTCGCGGCACCTGGAAAACGCGCCGCGTAACCCACGATCGCGAAACTCATGCCGGAAGTCGATGTCGTCGCGGCCGGGTTCGCGGCAGATTCCATGCGGTCCTCCATGCCTCGGCCGGTGAAGATTCGACTCCCAGGGACACCTGTTGCGCCCAGGCTCGTCGCCCGACGGCCACGGAAGGTTCCTCCACCCGAGCCCCGTGGCCGATTCTCGGCCAGTATTGCATTTGCGTCGGCAACTACAGGGAGTGTTCCGACGCTACGGTCGGCGGTCAGCGTTCCACGGTCGGGCTGTCCCTGCAACACAACGCCTTCGAACCCGTGGGGCGGCTAGGCGTATCAGCAGTGCAGACGACGGTGGCTGACTCGAGGGCTATGTTGATCACGCCACGAGTGCCGTCGGACCTCAGCCGTCCAGAACGCGGAGGAAAATTGCGCATCGGAAAAGTCACGGTCGGCTCAATCGACGATTGGACACCGAGCCCGGGCGTGGTGACCTCCTGGCATGCAACACCCGCAGCTGTGGAAAAAGCGCGGCGAGCTCCGGTCAGTTCCGTGCCGGTCAGCTATATGCAAGCGCAACACATTCGCGGTTGGTGCAATCAGATCGCCTCGGGACTCGACTATTCGCGCCAAATCGTGGCGACATGCGAAGTGCCTGGCCAGTGCGACATCTCGGCCATGAATCACGCGCTCAACGCCTATCTCCGCCGGCATGACACATATCGGAGCTGGTTTGAATACACCGGAGCGGGCGACGTCGTCAGACATACCTTGATTGACCCTGCCGACGTCGAATTCGAGCCGATCACCCATGGCGAAATGACCATTGACGACTTGCACGGTCATGTGGTGGCCATACCGACTCCGCTGGAATGGGGTTGCTTCACCTTCGGCATTGTTCAGGGCGAAGATCACTTCACGTTCTATGCGAGCATCGACCACGTCCATGGCGACGCGGCGCTGATCGGGATCACGATGCTCGAGTCCCATGGCATGTATTCCGCGTTGACGAAGGATGACGAGCCGCTGGCGTTGCCCGATGCGGGCAGTTTTGACGACTTCTGCGTCCAGGAACGTGAATACACGTCGGCTTTGACGGCTGATTCGCCAGAGGTCCGCGCGTGGGTCGACTTTGCTGAGAACAACAACGGCAGCTTCCCCGAGTTCCCGTTGCCGCTGGGCAACCCGCTGGAGCCCACCGTCGGTGACATGGTGTCGGAAGTGCTGATGGACGCGCAACAGTCAGAGCGATTCGAGGCGGCCTGCACGTCCGTCGGCGCCCGGTTCATCGGTGGCTTGTTCGCCTGTCTCGCCCAGGTCGAACACGAGTTCACCGGCGCCGCCACCTACTACGGGCTCACCCCCAGAGACACCCGCCGTACGTCGGACAACTTCATGACCCAGGGCTGGTTCACCGGCTTGGTTCCGATCACCGTTCCGATCGCCGCCGCGTCGTTCGGTGACGCCGCCTGGGCGGCACAGGCCTCATTCGACTCGGGCCTGAACTTGGCCAGGGTGCCGTATGACCGCGTGTTGGAACTGGCGCCGTGGTTGGACAAGCCCCGGCCGAACTTCTCGGTGTCGAACTTCTTCCATGGGGGCGCCGCTCCGCTCAACGCGGTGCTCGCCGCAGCCGAAATGGGTTATGCGAAGAACATCGGAATCTACTCGGACGGAAGATATTCCTATCAGTTGACCATCTACATCTTCCGGTACGAGGATGGCACGGCGATGGAGGTCATGCTGCCCGACAACCCCGTCGCCCATAAATCGGTCGCCCGCTACATGGAGGCGATGAAGTCCGTGTGCACTCGGGTCGCCGATACCGGACATTGGGGCCGCGTTGCGTAGGCATGGTGAGCGGGTGCCTGTTTCGAACTCTCACCGGGTGACATGCGACGCCTAGCCGACTTCGTGGTGCGGTGGCCCTGGGTGGTCATCGGGGTCTGGCTCGCGATTGCGGTCGCGCTGCCGCTGACGTTCCCGAGCCTCAACGAGATGGCCCAGCGGCATCCGCTCGCGATCCTGCCCAGTGATGCCCCGTCCAGCGTCGCGGCCCGGCAGATGACCGAGGCGTTCGACGAATCGGGCACCGACAGCCTCATGCTCGTTGCGCTGATCAACGACAACGGGCTCACACGCGACGACGAAGCCACCTACCGCAAACTGGTGGACGCGCTGCGCGACGACCCGATGGACGTCGTGATGTTGCAGGATTTCCTCAGCACACCGCAATTGCGCGGGTTCTTGACCAGCGAGGACAAGACGACGTGGGTGCTGCCGGTCGGTCTCGCCGGCGAGTTGGGCACGCCGCGGTCCTACGACGCCTACAACCGAGTCGACGACATCGTCGAGCGCAGTGTCGCGGGGTCCCCGCTGACAGTGCACGTCACCGGGCCCGCGGCCACCGTTGCCGACCTCACCGTCGCGGGCGAACGGGATCGGCTGCCGATCGAGATCGCAATCGGCGTCCTGGTGCTCGCAGTGCTGCTGATCGTGTACCGCAACCCGATAACCATGCTGCTTCCCTTGGCGGCGATCGGGACATCGCTGGTCACCGCCCAAGCCGTGGTCGCTGCCCTGTCCCACCTCACCGGATTGGGCGTGTCCAACCAGTCCGTCATCTTCCTGAGCGCCATGATCGCCGGTGCGGGAACGGATTACGCGGTCTTCCTGATCAGCCGCTATCACGACTATTTGCGATTCGGGGCCGGTGTCGAAGAAGCGGTGAAACGGGCGATGATCTCGATCGGCAAGGTGATCACCGCGTCCGCCGCGACGGTGGGGCTCACCTTCCTCGGAATCAGTTTCGCCGACATGGGGGTCTTCTCCACGATCGGCGTGTCGTCGGCTATCGGTATCGGGGTGGCGTTCCTCGCCGCCTTGACCCTGCTGCCGGCCATTCTTGTTCTGGCCGGGCCGCGCGGATGGGTCAAGCCGCGGCGTGAGCTGACCGCTCGGTTCTGGCGACGTTCGGGTGTGCGCATCGTGCGCCGGCCGAAGGCCCATCTGGTGGCCAGCGTGCTCGTTCTGTTGATCCTCGCCGGCTGTGCGGGCTTGGTGAACTACAACTACGACGATCGCAAGGCCCTGGGGCCGGAGGCTCCGAGTTCGGTGGGATATGCCGCGCTGGAACGCCATTTCGACGTCAGCCAGGCCATACCCACCTACATCCTCGTCCAGTCACCGCGCGACCTGCGCACACCACGGGCGCTTGCGGACCTGGAGCAGATGGCGCAGCGTGTCAGCCAGCTGCCTAACATCGCGCTCGTCAGTGGCATCACCCGACCATTGGGGGTGGTTCCGCAAGAGTTCAGGGCGACATACCAGGCGGGCATCGTCGGTGACCGGCTTGCCGCCGGTTCCGCTCAGATCACGGACAACACCGAAGATCTCGACCGGCTCGCCGCCGGAGCCAGCACGCTGGCCGACAGCCTCGAGGACGTACGCGCCCAGGTCAACCAGATCGCGCCGAGCATCCAGGGCCTGATCGACGCCTTCTCCTCGATGCGAGGCGAGTACGGCGGGGACAAGTTGGTCAGGGATGTCGAAACCGCCGCGAAACTCGTCAACAGCGTCAACGCGCTGGGCAACTCGATCGGCGTGAACTTCACCTCCGTCAGGGACATGTTCGCCTGGGTGGGGCCGGTGCTGATGGCGCTGCAGGGCAACGCGATCTGCGATGCCAATCCGTCGTGCAGGGACACCCGCGTCCAGTTCCAGAAACTCGTCACCGCGCAGAACAATGGAAGCCTCGGCGAGATCAACGATCTGGCTCGACAACTCCAAGGGTTCGAAGACCGGCAGACCCTCACCGCAACGGTGAACGAACTGAATAGTGCGCTCGGAAAACTCCAGAAGGCCGTGCGAACCATGGGACTGGACCAACCGGGTGGGCTCGAGGGGGGTGTCGCCGAGATCCGGCAAGGCGCCGACCGTCTCGCCGATGGCAGCCAGCAAGTGGCGACAGGGGTGGACCAACTCGTCGACCAGATCGAACTGATGGGGACCGGACTGCGCGAGGCATCGTCGTTTCTCCTGACGATGAGGAACGACGCTTCCGATCCGGCGATGGCGGGATTCAACGTTCCGCCGCAGGTGCTGAATCTGGCCGAGTTCAAGAAGGCCGCCCAGATGTTCATCTCGCCGGATGGGCACTCGGTGCGGTACCTGGTGCAGACCACACTCGATCCATTCAGTACCGAGGCGATGGATCAGGTCACGGCGATCAGCGACACAGCCCGGGGAGCGCAGCCGAACACCGCGCTGGCCGACGCGTCGATATCGATGGGCGGATTTCCCGCTGCGCTCAAGGACACCCGCGACTACTACGAGAAAGACATCCGGTTCATCATCGCCGTCACCCTCGTCGTCGTCCTCCTGACCTTGATGTTGCTGCTGCGCGCCATCATCGCCCCGCTGTATCTGGTTGCCTCGGTGGTGGTGTCGTACTTCGCAGCAATCGGCATCAGCGTCCTGGTATTTCAATACGCGCTAGGCCAGGAATTGCACTGGAGTGTGCCCCCGCTGGCCTTCGTGGTGTTGGTGGCGGTGGGTGCCGACTACAACATGCTCTTCGTGTCACGCATGCGCGACGAGTCCCCGACCGGCATGCGTTACGGCGTCATCCGCACGCTGTCATCGACCGGCGGTGTGATCACCGCGGCCGGTCTGATTTTCGCCGCGTCGATGAGCGGTCTCCTGTTCTCCAGCATCAGCACGGTCGTCCAGGGTGGGTTCGTGATCGGTGTCGGTGTCCTGCTGGACACCTTCCTGGTACGGACCATCACGGTGCCCGCCATGGCAACATTGGTGGGGCGAGCGAACTGGTGGCCGTCGCGATTGAGCGCGCAACGGTTGCCGAGCGGGCAGGCGGAGTGAGGGGAGCGGGCATGAGGCGACTTCTCGCGTTCGCCGCTACGGTCGTAACTGCCTGCACCGCAGGCGGTTTCGGGTTTGGCATCGCGGCGGCTGACGAACCGCCGGTCCCGCCGACTGACGATTCGCGGGCCGCGCCCGCACCCCCGACGCCGCAGCGCGGGACCCCGGGCAGGGCGTACGCGCTGGGCGGCGCCCACGTCCTGGGCATTCCGTACGACGAATACATCATGCGAACCGGCGCGGACTGGTTCCCGGGGCTGGATCGGCAGATCGTCGATTACCCCGCCGGTCAGGTGCAGGGACACACCCTGGAACGGATGTTTCCGGGCATCGGCCGACTCGACGACTCGTTCCCCGGACTGGGCATCGACGGGCCCAGCGTCGGGGAGTCGGTCGACGTGGGAGCGCCGAATGTCGTACGGGCGATCCGTGAGGGTGGTCCCGGCACCGCGATCGGTTTGTCCGAGGGCGCGATGGTGCTCAACGCCGTGCAGGAACGGCTTGCCTACGACCCGGCCGCTCCGCCACCGGACCAGTTGAGCTTCGCCATGTACGGCGACCCCGTGGCACGGCACGCCTTCGGTGAGAGCTTTCTGACCCAGATGTTCCCCGTCGGCAGCGTGGTTCCCTCGCTCGACTACCGCATTCCGCCTCCGGTCGAAAGCCAGTACGACACGCATCACTTCGTCTCTGCCTACGACAGCATCGCCGACTGGCCGGACAGGACGGACAACTGGCTGGCCGTCGCCAACTCGATTGTCGGTCTCGCGACAGGTCATACCGCCGTGGCGTTCACCGACCCGAGCATGGTGCCGCCGCAGAACATCAGAACGACCGTCAACTCCAGGGGCGCGAAGACGACGACCTATCTGATTCCCGAGGAGCACCTTCCGATGGTGCTGCCGTTCAAGTACCTCGGGGTTCCGAAGGAGACGCTGATGCGGCTCGACGCCGTCCTGCAGCCCTATGTGGATGCGGGATATTCGCGCAACGACAATCCGCTGACCGCGCCGATCTCGGTGGATCCGGTGAACGGCTATGACCCCGCGGCCGTCACGGCACCGGCCACGCAGGCCGCCTTCGGCGGCGCCGCAGATCCGCTCTCGCAGCTGCTCTCCGGCGTCCAGTACGTGTTGAACAATCAGCCGAAGCCGTAACGTCCGGCCGCTACAGTCCGGCGAACCCCACGCCGAGCAACACGCAGCCGATAGCGGCCAGCAGCGCGGCGACCCCGCGGCGGCCTCGGAACCGCAGCCAGTCGTGCAGCGCTGACAGCGTTGCGCGGGTACGGTCCGGAGCCAGCAGGTAGCACACCAGCGGGACCTCCACCAGCGCGAACGCCACTACGTTGAACAGCATCAAGGCGCCGAACTGAATGGCGGCCGCGGCCCCGGACGCGACGATGAGTGCCAGCGCCGCGACGTAGTCGACTGACGGTAGCGCGATGCCGAGACCCGCGACGCCCGCCGCCCACAGTGAGCGGCCGCCCCGCAGAGCCCGGATGCGGGTCGCGAGCCGACCCGGTATGCGGTTCACTCGGCCAGCTGGTCCGTTGCCGCGCTGACCTCCGATCAGCCCCGTGGCCAGCAATGCCGCGTTGACCAGTACCACCGCGCCGACGACGATCTGCACCTTCGGCAGGTTGAAGTGTGCAGACCCGAGTGCTGGCCGTAGGACGAACAGCACGGTCACGCCCACCGTGGTGCCCATCGCGAACCCGCCGGCGAGGAAGGCGAGCAGTTGCAGGCCCGGCCGGGGGCGGTTGATCATCAGGACCGTCATGCCGACTCGGAACGGCTCGAGGCTGACGGCCACGGCCATTACCAACAACGTGATCCACATGACGGGTCATCAGGTTACCGAGCGCGGCCTTGCGCTAGCCCGATCGAAACTTGCCGGGGACAGTTTCGATGGTCGGAAGGTGTCAAAATGGAACCAATGAGTGCCACCAACCTGAGCCCGACCACGCTACGCGAAGCGTTCGGACACTTCCCGTCCGGCGTGATCGCGATCGCGGCGCAGGTCGACGGGGCGCGTGTCGGCCTTGCGGCGAGCACATTCGTTCCGGTGTCGCTGGAACCGCCGCTCGTGTCGTTCTGCGTCCAGAACACCTCGACGACATGGCCGAAGCTCAAGGACCTGCCGTGTCTGGGCATCAGTGTGCTCGGCGAACTGCACGACGACGCGGCGCGCTCCCTCGCCGCCAAAACCGGTGACCGCTTCGCCGGTCTGCAGACCGTGTCCACTGAGTCGGGCGCGGTGTTCATCGAGGGCACCAGCGTCTGGCTGGAGAGCTCGATCGAGCAACTCGTCCCGGCAGGCGATCACACCATCGTCGTCCTGCGGGTCAGCGACATCACGGTGCACGCCGACGTCGCGCCGATCGTCTTCCACCGCAGCACGTTCCGGCGGCTCGGCGCCTGACGATCCGCGGTCAGGGACGAGCGCTGAGCTCTTCCCGGTAGCCGGTGATCCGCTGTTCGAGTTCGTCGGCGTCCGCGGTGCGGCCCTCCTTGCGGGCCAATGTGGCGCGAGCCGAGAGCTCGCGAATTGCGGTGCGAATGTCGTTGACGCTGTGCGGTTCTCGAATAGCCACAGTGCTGCCTTTCGTCGTTGATTGGCCGCTACTGTGCAGGGTACCCCCGGGCTCCTAGCGCCGCCGGAAGATCTTGTCGCCGAGCCACACCACCGGGTCGTACTTGCGGTCGGCGGCCCGCTCCTTCATCGGAATCAAGGCGTTGTCAGTGATCTTGATGTGTTCGGGGCAGACCTCGGTGCAGCACTTGGTGATGTTGCAGTAGCCGAGACCGTGCACCTCTTGGGCGTCCTCGGCGCGCCGTTGGTGCACGTCGAGCGGATGCATGTCGAGTTCGGCCTGCCGCATCAGGTAGCGCGGACCGGCGAACGCCTTCTTGTTCTCCTCGTGGTCGCGCACCACGTGGCAGACGTTCTGGCACAGGAAACACTCGATGCACTTGCGGAACTCCTGGGACCGGTTCACGTCCTCCTGCGCCATCCGGTACTCGCCGGGCTGCAGATCCTTGGGCGGCGTGAAAGCGGGGATCTCCCTGGCCTTCTCGTAGTTGAACGACACGTCGGTGACGAGGTCGCGGATCACCGGGAACGCCCGCAGCGGGGTGACGGTGATGGTCTCGGTCTCTTCGAACGTCGACATCCGCGTCATGCACAGCAGCCGCGGCCTGCCGTTGATCTCCGCCGAGCAGGAGCCGCACTTGCCGGCCTTGCAGTTCCACCTGACCGCGAGATCGCCGGCCTGGGTCTGCTGCAGCCGGTGGATGATGTCGAGCACGACCTCACCCTCATTGACCTCGACGGAGAAGTCCTGCAGCGCGCCGCCCTCGTCGTCACCGCGCCACACCCGCATCTTTGCCTCGTAGCTCATGCGTCTCTCCTCGACGAGTGGTTGGCGAGTTCATCAGGCGTGAAGTACTTCTCCAGCTCTTCGATGTCGATCAGCTCGAGCAGGTCATCGCGCATCGGCACCTGGTCCTGCTTGGTGATCGCGATCTCGGGGACGATTGGGTCGCCCTCGGCACGGCAGACCAGCAGGGTCTTCCGCCAGTCCGACTCCATCGACGGGTAGTCGTCGCGGGTGTGCCCGCCGCGGCTCTCGGTGCGCTCCAGTGCCGCCTTGGCCACACACTCGCTGACCAGGATCATGTTGCGCAGGTCGATCGCCAGGTGCCAGCCGGGGTTGAACTCCCGGCCACCCTCGATCTGCACGTGCTTGTAGCGCTCGCGCAGCTCGGTGAGTTTGTCCAGCGCCTCCTGCACTTCTTCGGCCTTGCGGATGATGCCCACCAGGGCGTTCATCGTGTCCTGCAGATCGAGCTGCAAGGTGTACGGGTTCTCCGGGCGGTCACCGTTGGTGGCGCGTTCCAGTGGCGCCAGCGCCAGCTTGGTGGCGTCGGACACTGCGTCCTCGGAGACGGCGGGCCGCTCCGACAGCGCGCGAACGTAGTCGGCCGCGCCCATCCCCGCGCGCCTGCCGAACACCAGCAGGTCGGACAGGGAGTTACCACCCAGCCGGTTTGACCCGTGCATCCCGCCGGCGCACTCGCCCGCCGCGAACAACCCAGGTGTCTTGGCGGCCGCCGTATCCGGGTCGACCTCGATGCCACCCATCACGTAATGACACGTCGGCCCGACCTCCATGGGCTCCTTGGTGATGTCGACCTCGGCCAGCTCCATGAACTGGTGATACATCGAGGGCAGCCGGCGCTTGATCTCCTCGGCGGGTAGCCGGGAGGCGATGTCGAGGTAGACGCCGCCGTGTGGGGTGCCGCGTTCGGCCTTGACCTCGGAGTTGATGGCGCGGGCCACCTCGTCGCGGGGCAGCAGGTCAGGGGTGCGCCGCGCGGAGTCGTTGTCCTTGAGCCACTGGTCGGCTTCCTCGACGCTCTCGGCGTACTGGCCTTTGAACACCGCCGGGATGTAGTCGAACATGAAGCGGTTGCCCTCGGAGTTCTTCAGCACTCCGCCGTCGCCGCGCACACCCTCGGTCACGAGGATGCCCTTGACGCTGGGCGGCCAGACCATGCCCGTCGGGTGGAACTGGACGAACTCCATGTTGATCAGGGTGGCCCCCGCCCGCAGCGCCAGCGCGTGCCCGTCGCCGGTGTACTCCCAGGAGTTCGACGTCACCTTGTAGGACTTCCCGATTCCGCCGGTGGCAAGCACCACCGCGGGGGTCTCGAACACGATGAATTTGCCGGTCTCGCGGAAGTACCCGAACGCCCCGGAGATGCGGTCGCCGTCCTTGAGCAGGTCGGTGATCGTGCATTCGTGGAACACCCTGATGCGTGCGTCGTAGTCGCCGAGTTCTTCCTTGTCCTCCTGCTGCAGCGAGACGATCTTCTGCTGCAGGGTGCGGATGATCTCCAGACCGGTGCGGTCGCCGACGTGGGCCAACCGCGGATAGGTGTGACCGCCGAAGTTGCGCTGGCTGATGCGTCCGTCCTTGGTGCGGTCGAACAGGGCGCCGTAGCTCTCGAGCTCCCATACGCGGTCGGGCGCCTCTTTGGCGTGCAGCTCGGCCATCCGCCAGTTGTTGAGGAACTTGCCGCCGCGCATGGTGTCCTTGAAGTGCACCTGCCAGTTGTCTTTCGAGTTGGCGTTGCCCATCGCCGCCGCGCATCCACCTTCGGCCATGACGGTGTGGGCCTTGCCGAACAACGATTTGGTGATGACAGCGACCTTCAAGCCGCGTTCGCGCGCCTCGATGACCGCACGCAGACCCGCGCCGCCGGCACCGATGACGACCACGTCGTACTGATGCCGTTCGACCTCAACAGCCATGAATGAACCTCACTACTTTCTCAAAAGACTTGTCAGCCAATGAATCTCAGGTCGGAAATGGTGCCGCTGGCCACCAGCATGATGTAGAAGTCGGTCAGCATCAACGTTCCGAGAGTGACCCACGCATACGTCTTGTGCCGTGTGTTCAGCGCACTCACCTGCGTCCAGAACCAGTAACGGACGGGGTGCTTGGAGAAGTGCTTGAGGCGGCCGCCGACGATGTGGCGGCAGGAGTGGCACGACACCGTGTACACCCAAAGCATCACCACGTTGACGACGAGAATCACGTTGCCCAAGCCGAATCCGAAGCCGGACGGCGAATGGAAGGCGATGATCGCGTCGTAGGTGTTGATCAACGAGATGATCATCGCGATGTAGAAGAAGTAGCGGTGGGTGTTCTGGATGACCAGCGGAAAGCGCGTCTCGCCAGTGTAATTCGCGCGGGGCTCGGCCACCCCGCAGGCGGTCGGCGACTGCCACACAGAGCGGTAGTAGGCGCCGCGGTAGTAGTAACAAGTCAGCCGGAACAACAACAGGAACGGCAGGGATGCCGCCGCGTAGGGAAGCCACCACACGTCGGGGATGAACTGTCCGAAGTGGCTGGCCTCGGGGACGCATCCCGTGCTGATGCACGGAGAGTAGAACGGCGTCAGGTAGTGGTATTCGGCGACGTAGTAGTTGTTTTGCAGGAAGGCGCGCACCGTCGCGTAGATGACGAACGCCGCGAAGCCGAGATCGACGACCAGCGGCGACTGCCACCAGCGGTCGGTCCGCAGGGTGCGCTCGGATATCTGGGCACGGCCCTTGGAGAAGACGCCGGGACCTGGACGGTCGGCGGTGGGTGCGCTCACTGTTGCCTTTCGATGTCGATGTGTCCCTTGGCGGTCGGTGGGGTGCGGTTACCGCGTACCGCCGAGGCCCTCGTCGTCGACATCGCGCCAGAAGTCGGTGTCGTACGCAGTGTCCGGAATGGCGATGCGCTCGCCGGAATGGTGGTGACGGGAGACGCCACGCGCCAGCTCGAGTTCCTCGGCGTCGATGTCGAGCCGATCGATGTCGTTGAGGATGCGCTCGGCGTCGTTGACGATACGGCGGGTGGCCGGGGTGTCCCCGTATCGCGACGCCAGAGACGTCACGCACCGCCGCAGGCTCCCGATTAGCTCGTGCAACTCGGCGAGCTCGGTAGTGCTGGACAAATCGACCTCCTTGGGCTGAAGGGTGTCACGAATCACAGTACGACACCCGATGCTAGCCACATCATGGAGTACGGAGTGAGACAGCTCACGTCGAACCAGCGGAGGTAGGCAGATGTACGACGACACACTGCGGCAGCGGGCCGATGCCCTACTGGCGTTGCACCAGCCGGGCAACCCCGTGATCCTGCCGACGGTATGGGACGCGTGGTCGGCCAAGCTGGCGGTCGAGTCGGGGTTTGCCGCATTGACCGTGGGCAGTCATCCCGTCGCCGACTCCGTTGGTCGGTCCGACGGAGAGGGCATGACGTTCGCCGAACTGCTGACTCGCGTCCAGCAGATCACCGACGCGGTCGATGTGCCGGTGTCGGTCGACATCGAGTCGGGGTACGGCGAGGCACCCTCGCGGCTCATCACCGGCCTGTTGGATGCCGGCGCCGTCGGGCTGAACATCGAGGACACGGTGCACAAGGAGGGGGGACGGCTGCGTTCGGGCGCCGAGCACGCCGAACTGGTCGGCGCACTGCGAAAGGCGGCCGACGAATCGGGCGTGCACGTAGTGGTCAACGCCCGCACCGACGTCATCTTCCGCGAAGACGGCGATGCATCCGACCGTGTCGACCGGGCCATTGCGCGCATGAACGAAGCCGCCGCCGCCGGTGCCGACGTGCTGTACCCCGTGGGTTTTCATGACTCGGACACCCTGCGGCGCTTGGCATCTGAGCTACCGCTGCCCATCAATGCGATAGCGCAACCCGATACTTCCGATCCCTCCTCGTTCGGTCCACTGGGGGTGGGCCGCGTCAGCTTCGGCCCATTCCTGCAGTGGGCGCTGTCCGCGCGGGCCAAGGAACTGCTCCAGCGCTGGTCCTAGCCGCGTAGGCGCCGCCTCTCACAGCGGGGTTTCAGCGACGGTGAGCACACCGTGATGGGCGCTTCACACAAGGGCACATTGCGGCAATATCGGCTACCTAACCTCGGCGCCATGCGGTCAATCAAGAACGTCGTGGTCGTCGGCCACGGCATGGTCGGTCACCGGTTCGTCGAGGCGCTGAGGTCGCGGGACTCCGACGGCGCCTGGCGGGTGACGGTGCTCGCCGAAGAGGCCGATGCCGCCTATGACCGCGTCGGGCTCACCGGGTACACCGAGCACTGGGATCGCGGCCTGCTCGCCCTGCCGGGCAACGACTATGTGGGCGACGACCTCGTCGAACTGCGACTGGGCAGCAAGGTCACCGAGATCGACAGGGCGGCCAAGTCGGTGCTGACGGCCGACGGACGACGCGTCGACTACGACGCGCTGGTGCTGGCCACCGGTTCCTACGCGTTCGTGCCACCGGTGCCCGGCCACGACCTGCCGTCGTGCCACGTCTACCGCACGCTCGACGACCTCGATGCGATCCGCGTCGCCGCCGAACGGGCGATCGCCGAGGGCGAGGTGCCGGCGGGTGTCGTGATCGGCGGTGGCCTGCTCGGGCTGGAAGCCGCAAACGCGTTGCGGGCATTCGGCTTGCACGCCCACGTTGTGGAGATGGCGCCGCGACTGATGGCCCAGCAGCTCGACGAGGCCGGTGGAGCGCTGCTCGGCCGGATGATCGGCGATCTCGGGATCGACATCCACACCGGCGTCGGCACCCAATCGATTCGGCCGGCGCAACGCAATCGGCCCGTCCGGCGGTCGGCGGACAACGATGCGTTGCGAGTGACACTGAGCGACGGGACGTTCATCGAGGCCGGTCTCGTGGTGTTCGCCGCCGGTGTGCGGCCCCGCGACGAGTTGGCTCGCGCCTGCGAGCTGGAGGTTGCCGAACGCGGGGGCGTACTGACAGACCGAGCCTGTGCCACAAGCGATTCAAGCATCTTCGCGATCGGCGAAGTGGCCGCGATCGAAGGCCGCTGCTACGGGCTCGTGGGTCCGGGTTACACCAGCGCGGAGGTAGTGGCCGACCGTCTGCTGGGCGGGGCTGCGGAGTTCGGTGAGGCCGACATGTCGACCAAGCTCAAACTGCTCGGTGTCGACGTGGCCAGCTTCGGCGACGCAATGGGTTCCACCCCGAAGTGCCTCGAGGTGGTGGTCAACGACGCCGTCAATCAGACCTACGCCAAGTTGGTGCTCTCCGACGACGCCAAGACGCTGCTCGGCGGCATCCTGGTGGGCGACGCCTCGGCCTACGGGATCCTTCGGCCGATGGTCGGTGAGGCGCTGCCGGGCGACCCGATGGCGCTGATCGCACCCGCCGGATCCGAAAGCGGAGCAACGGGTCTCGGCGTCGGCGCACTGCCCACGGCAGCCCAGATCTGCTCGTGCAACAACGTCACCAAGGGTGATCTCACCGACGCGATCGCCGGTGGCTGCTGCGACGTGGCGAGCCTGAAGAAGTGCACACTGGCGGGGACCTCGTGCGGTTCGTGTGTGCCGTTGCTCAAGCAGCTTCTCGAAGCCGAGGGCGTCGAACAGTCGAAGGCGTTGTGTGAGCACTTCAGCCAGTCGCGCGCCGAGTTGTTCGAGATCGTCTCCGCAGGCCCCTCGGAATCGGTCCGCACCTTCACCGCACTGATCGAGCGCTTCGGGACCGGAAAGGGTTGCGACATCTGCAAACCCGTGGTCGCATCGATCCTCGCCTCGACCAGCTCCGAGCACATCCTCGACGGGGAGCAGGCCTCGTTGCAGGACTCCAACGACCACTTCCTCGCCAACATCCAGAAGAACGGCAGCTACTCGATCGTGCCGCGGTCACCCGGCGGCGAGATCACCCCCGAGCAGTTGATCCTGATCGGCGAGATCGCCAGGGACTTCGATCTCTACACCAAGATCACCGGCGGCCAACGCATCGACATGTTCGGCGCTCGGGTCGACCAGTTGCCAGAAATCTGGCGCCGACTGGTCGAGGGCGGCATGGAGTCCGGCCACGCCTACGGCAAGGCGCTTCGGACTGTGAAGAGTTGCGTCGGCAGCACGTGGTGCCGGTACGGCCAGCAGGACTCGGTCGACATGGCGGTGTCCATCGAGAACCGCTACCGGGGCCTGCGCGCACCGCACAAGATCAAGATGGCCGTCTCCGGATGCGCCCGCGAGTGCGCCGAAGCGCAGAGCAAGGACGTGGGCGTCATCGCCACCGAGCAGGGCTGGAACCTCTACGTGTGCGGCAACGGCGGGATGTCCCCGCGACACGCGCAACTGCTGGCCGGCGACCTCGACGACGAGACGCTGATCCGCTACATCGACCGGTTTCTGATGTTCTACATCCGCACCGCCGACCGCCTGCAACGCACTGCGCCGTGGCTGGAGGCGATGGACGGCGGTCTCGATCACCTGCGAGAGGTGGTGTGCGACGACTCGCTGGGCCTGGCCGCTGAGTTCGAGGCGGCCGTCGAACGTCACGTTGCCGGCTACGCCTGCGAGTGGAAGGGCGTACTGGACGACCCGGAGAAGCTGTCGCGGTTCGTATCGTTCGTCAACGCACCAGATGTCGCCGACCCCACCGTCGAGTTCACCGAGAGGGCGGGGCGCAAGGTCCCGCTCGAGATGCCGAAGGTGCCGCAACGATGAGTCTGATCAACGACATTGCGGTGTGGACCGCCGCGTGCGCGTACGACTTTCTGATCCCCAACCGCGGGGTGGGAGTACTGCTGGCAGACGGGACCCAGGTCGCGCTGTTCAAGCTCGACGACGGATCGCTGTGTGCGGTCGGCAACATCGACCCGTTCTCCGGAGCCGCGGTGATGTCGCGCGGCATCGTCGGCGACCGCGGCGGCAGGCCGACAGTGCAGTCACCGATCAAGAAGCAGGCGTTCGCCCTCGACGACGGCGTCTGCCTCGACGATCCCGGCATCGCGCTGCCGGTCTACCGCACCCGCGTCACCCCCGACGGGCAGGTAGAGATCGGCGACCTCGCGGAATGACTCAGGCGGCGAGCGGCACCCCGACGCGCCGGAAGCGGTTCGCGATCAGCCGCACCATCGAGGGATGCGTGCCCAGTGGATCCGCGACCGCGTCGGCTCCGCTGTCGCGCAGACGATCTTGAAAGAGTCCGTCCGCCAACAGGTATGACGCGACCACTACCCGGTCGGCACCTGCGCGGCGCAACGCGTCGACGGCCTCGGGTACGCGCGGCTCGCCGGTGGCCGCGTACGCCAGCTCGACCCGGTCGCCGACGACCGCGGACAGCAGCGCCGCGGTCTGGCGCAGATCCGACTGCGCCTGCGGATCAGACGTCCCCGCCGCGGCCAGCACCACCGCGTCGCCGTGCCGCCAGCCGCATTCGATGAGCCGCGCAGCGACCACGCGGACCGTCTGCGGACACGGGCCGAGGGGTGCGGTCACGGTCACCGCGGGATGACCGCTCGCCGCAATGTGAGCCGGCAGGTCGACGCGGACGTGGTAGCCGCTGGCAAGGAAGGCGGGCACGACGACGGCAGGCTCAGCCAGCTCGCGAAGCACCTCGCTGGGGGTGGGCCCGAGCACGTCGACGAACGCCACGCGGACCGGCTTGCCCAGCCGATCCGACACGCGTCGCGCCAGATCGCCGACCATCCCCACACCACTGCCCTTCCTGGTGCCGTGCGCGACGAGAACGAAACTCACGGAGCGCGTTCCTCGTCTACGGCCAACCGGTATCCCCGCTTCACGACGGTTGACACGATGTTCTTGTCGCCCAACGCCGTTCGCAAACGCAAGACTGCGGTCTCGACCGCATGGGTGTCGCTGCCGTTGCCCGGAAGTGCACCGAGCAGTTCATTGCGCGACACGACGGCGCCGGGCCGGTGCGCCAACGCGCGCAGCGTGGCCATCCCGGCCGGTGACACGGACTTGATGACTCCGTCGAGCAGGACGCAGGTGCCACGGATCTCCAGCACGTGGCCGGCCACCCGGACCGTACGGGCACACAGCAGCGGCAGTTCGTCGGTGATGTGACGGGCCAACGCGCCCAGGCGCATTCGCTCGGGCGCCGATGTCGGCACGCCGAGTCGCACGAGCGGACGCGCGGTGACCGGGCCGACACACATGGCGTGCACCTCGCCACGCAACGCCGCCAGCACGCGATCCTCGATGCCCATCTCCTTCGCGCGCAGCAGCATCGAGGCGACAGCCGGTGCCGACGTGAAGCTCACAGCGTCGAACTTCCCGTCCGCCACACCTGACACCAGTTGGTCGAAGTCACCGTTGCGCGGCGCGGGGCGCCAACGGTATACCCGAATCGGCACCACGTCCGCGCCCGCGGCGCGCAGCTCGTCGAGGAACTCCGGGAACGGGTCCCATTCATCGGTCGCACCATGCAGTTGCACCGCGATGCGTTGTCCTGCAATCCCGCCCTCGACCAGATAGTGCAGCAGCTCGCGGGACGACTCCGAGTCCGGCGACCACTCCTCGGGAAGACCGGCCGCTCGCAGGGCTCCGGTGGCCTTCGGTCCACGCGAGACGACGCGGGCCTTGCCGAGGGCGGTGAGGAGATCATGCGTCAGTCCCCAGCCGTCGGCGGCCGCGATCCAGCCCCGAAAACCGATGCCGGTGGTGGCGATGACGATGTCGGGCGGCGCCTCGATCAGTGACAGGGTGTGTTCCCGCAATTGCTCGTCGTCGGGCAGCGGCACCATCGTGATCGCCGCGGCGCTGGTCACCGTGGCGCCGCGTCGTTGCAACAGCGCACCGAGCTCCTCGGCACGTCGGGCGGACGTCACCGCCACCCGAAAACCGGTGAGCGGTGCCCAGTCGGGCTCACTCATGCTCCATGTGTAAGCAGGTTGTGTTGCGCGGGTGTTTCCTCGGCATTGCTTCGGAGTGTCGCTGGGCGCCGGACGTACATGATCCACGTCACGGCGGAGGCGACCACGTAGAACACGGCGAAGATCCAGAAGGCCGACGTTGCCGAAGCGCTGCTCAGGTAGGACTGGCGCAGCGCGAGGTTGATGCCGACGCCGCCGAGCGCTCCGATCGCCCCCGCGAAGCCGATCAGTGCACCGGACATGGCGCGCGACCAATGCTGACGCTCGGCCTCACTGAGCTCGAGAGAACGGCTGCGTGCCTCGAAGATCGACGGAATCATCTTGTAGACGGAGCCGTTTCCGATGCCGCTCAGCAGGAACAGGGCGATGAAGCCGACGACGTAGCCGGTCATCATCGTCGCGGTCGCGGGACCGGACGTGGTGTCGTCGAGTGTGCTGATCCCGACCAGCACACCGGCGGCCAGGATCATTCCCGCGAACACCGCGAGAGTCACCCGGCCCCCGCCGATCCGGTCGGACAACTTGCCCCCGTACACCCTGCTGACCGAGCCCAGCAGCGGTCCGATGAACGCGATCTGCGCGGCGTGCAGCGCGGCCTCTGCCGCGGTTTGCCCGCCTGCGATGAAGTTGATCTGCAGCACCTGCCCGAATGCGAACGCGAAGCCGATGAACGACCCGAATGTGCCGATGTAGAGCAGAGAGATCACCCAGGTGTCGCGTACGCGCAGGATGGCGACCATCGAGGTCACATCGATCTTGTGCTGTTCGAGGTTGTTCATGTACAGCGCCGCGCCGATCCCGGCGGCGGCCAACGCCATTAGATAGACCGCGCACACCCAGTACGGCTGCCGGTTGCCCGCCGTCGCGATCACGAGCAGGCCGACGAGTTGGACCATCGGGACCCCGATGTTGCCGCCGCCGGCGTTGATGCCCAGGGCCCAGCCCTTCAACCGCTGCGGGTAGAACGCGTTGATGTTCGTCATCGACGACGCGAAGTTCCCGCCACCGAATCCGGCCAACGCCGCGCACAGCAGATACGGCCACAGCGGCAGGCCCGGATTGGCCAACAGCCACATGGTGAACACGGTCGGGATCAGTAGGACGAACGCCGAGAACACCGTCCAGTTGCGGCCACCGAACGTCGCGGTCGCCAAGGTGTAGGGAATGCGCAGGCATGCGCCCACGAGCGTCGCGGTGGCGCCGAGGAGGAACTTGTCACCAGCGGAGAAGCCGTACACGGACTCCGGCATGAACAGCACCATCACCGACCAGATGGACCAGACCGAGAAGCCGATGTGCTCGGCGGCGACCGACCAGATCAGGTTGCGGCGGGCGATCTTCTTGTTACCGGCTTCCCACGCGACGGTGTCTTCGGGATCCCATTCGGTGATGGTGTGCGACATGGCGCCAACGCTAGGAACGCTTTATTGCGCGAAGTCGCCTGTCGATAACCCCGCCGTGAATTTCCGCTCACCCGGTAACCGGCGGGGGTGTGAGCTTCACCAGACGTCGCCGTCGCGCCAGTCGCAGGTGATCTCCAGCGAGGTGTCGATCTCGCATCCGACCGGCAACACGTACAGGCCGTTGTCGTCGTCGGGGGTGCGGGTCACACCGGCGGGCGCCAGCACCGACGTCGCGCCGCGCCAGGGTAGCCAACCGCGCGACTCGTACATGGGTCTGCCCAACTCCGACGCGCTAAGCGCGCCCAACTGGTACGCGCCACGGATCACCTGCTCGGCGGAGTCCATCACGGCCTGAGCGAGGCCGTGGCCGCGCCGGTCCTCGCGCACCGCGACGCCTTCGACGTAACCACAGCGAAGCGCGGTGTCGCGGTAGAGCATTCGCCGCTGCACCACGGCGGCATGGGCGATCAGCGCGCCATGGTCGAAGATCATCGCGTGCATGCCGCCCAGTGTGTGTTCCCAGTCGGCGTCGGTGAAGTCACCGCCGAAGGCCTCGATGACCATGCGCCGGGCGTCCTCGCGCGTCTCGGCGTCGAGATCGGAGGTGTGGATCAGGCGGGCCGTGTGAACCGCACGCACGCGGGGAGCTTGTAGATCCACACTGCCGTTCTACCAGTCTTGCGCCCCGTTCTGGAACGGTCTGCGCGGACGCGACCAATGCATCCGCACCGTCTGCCCCGGCCGGATCTGGGCGACTTTGTCGATGTCGTCATCGGTCACCACACCGATCACCGGATAACCGCCGGTCACCGGATGGTCCGGACCGAGAATCACCGGAAACCCGTTCGGCGGCACCTGGATCGCGCCGCGAGCCGCGCCCTCGCTGGGCAGCTGGCGGTCCGGCCAGCGGTACTCCAACGGCATCCCGACCAGTCGTGAGCCGACCCGGTCGCTCTTGTTGGTCACCTGCCAGTTGGTGCGGACCAGCACGTCGGGGTCGATGAACCAGTCGTCGCGCGGGCCGGGCACGACCATCAGCTCCAACACGTCGCCATCGATGGCGGCGACCGGCGCCTGGTCGACTTCGGGGAATTCCTCAGTGTGCGCACCGATGGGTAGCACGTCACCGGGCTGCAGCGGCTGCGGGCCGATCGCCGACATCACGTCGTAGGACCGCGACCCGAGAACCGGCTCGACGTCGAAACCGCCGCGCACCGCAAGATAGCTTCGCAACCCCGCGTGCGGCGCCGCCAGAGAGATCACCTCACCGTCCCGGGCGTAGTGAATACTGTTGGAGCCGAACGGAACTCCGTCCACAGCCGGGTCGGTGTCGGCGCCGGTCACGGCGATCGCGATGCCTTCCTTTCCGCCGCCGCGCACGCGTGCGGTGAGCCCGCCGAACGTCACTTCGATGGTGGCGCGGTCGTCAGGGTTGGCGACCAACCGATTGGCCAGCAAGTGCGACCGGCGATCGGCCGCGCCTGAGCGGCCGACGCCCATGTGCGCCAATCCGGGGCGCCCCAGGTCTTCGACCAGGGCCAGCGGTCCGGACTGCAGGATCTCCAGCGTCGGCATCACTTCACCGCCGTGAACTGGACCCACATGCCCGGTGTCAACAGTGCCGGGCCGTCTCGATGGACGTCCCACAGCGCCGGCTGCCCGTCGGCCAGGTGCCCGATCAACTGCCAGCCGCCGGGAGATTCGCGCGGATAGACGCCGCTGAACTCACCTGCCAAGCCCACCGACCCCACGGGCACCTTGGTCCGCGGCTCGGCCCGGCGCGGCACCTCGAGTCGGTGGTCACCGCCGATGAGGTAGGCGAAACCCGGTGCGAAGCCTCCGAATCCGACACGCCAGGGAGTTCCGGTATGCGCGTCGATGACCTGGTCAGGAGTCAGCCCGGTGAGGCGGCCGACCTCGTCGAGGTCGGGTCCGTCGTAGACGACAGCCAGCTCGACATCGACGCGTGGCACCTCAGAGGCGCTGACGTCGTCGGCAGTCACCTGCAGTTTGGCCAGCCGCTGCCGGGTCGGCGCCTGATAACGGGGCCCGGCCAGCTTGATCAGCACGGTGCGCGACGCGGGGACGATGTCGAGCACGCCGAGCAGTTCGGCGTCACGAATCGCCTCGGCCCACGCCAACACCTCGGCGGTGCTGTCGAACTCGAGCAGCAGCGCCTGATCACCGTAGTCGTGCACGGTGCCCATCACGTTGGGGTTCGTCACCTCGGCAGTCACACTCATATTCCGAACTTACTGCCGAGTAGCTACCCAGGCTCGTGCTCTGTGAACCTTGCCAGAGGAGTTTTAACGAAGCCTCAAACGGCGGGCTGATATGTGGGCTCGCGGCGCTTGATGAACGCGATGACGCGATAGGTCACCGGCAGGACCACCACTTCGACGGCCGTCTTGTAACCCCACCCGAGCGCGACGTAGGTCAGAAAATCGTCGAAGCTGCTGATGCCGATGGCACTGGCGGCGATGCTGCAGAACACGAGCGTGTCAGCGAACTCGCCGACAACCGTGGAGCCGATCAGCCGCGCCCACAGATGCCTCTCACCCACCCGCTCCTTGATCCGCACCACGACCCAGGCGTTCAGCGTCTGCCCGACGATGAACCCGGCGAGCCCCGCGAAGATCAGCTGGGTGAAGGGCTTCACCACCGCTTCGAACGCCGCCTGGTTGGTGTAGAAGTCGGCAGCAGGCAGATAAGCCGTGAGCCAGAACGTGAACGCCGCCACCGCCTCCATGGCGAACGCGATGTAGATCGCCCGCCGGGTGGCCCTGAACCCGTAAACCTCCGACAGCACGTCGCCGATCACGTACGTCAGCGGAAACACGATGAACCCGCCGTCGGTGATCAGAGACCAGTCACCGATGATCGGCCCGAACGCGATGCCCTTGGTGGCCGCGACATTCGAGATCAGCACCAGGCCGGTGAAGACCGCGACGAGTATCGGATAGTAGGCCGATCCTGTCGTCGCGAATCCGCGGTGGTCCCTTTCCAGCGTGCCGGTCACCCGGACATCTTGTCAGGCCAGGGCGGAGGCGATGCGTGCCGGCAGCCGGTCGGCCACAAGGGGGTACGACAGCGGCGACGCGAACGCGATCGCGCCCGCGAGTTCCTTGCCCGTGAACAGATTGCGCTTGCCCCGCTGCGCGACAGCCGGGTCGGCCAGCAGCGCCGCCTGTTCCTCGTCGCTCTCGGTGCACCAGATCAGCACGTCCGCGCTGTCCATCCCGTCGGCGAGGGCGAAACCCATCTGCGTCAGGAAGTCCCCGCGCCAGCCTGGACTCAAGGTTGCCGGCTCACCGCGCTCGAGACGACCCTGCAGCAGCATCACCTTGCGCGCGGCGAACGACGGGTTGGCCTCGGCGACGGCGAGAAATTTCTGGTCGACTCCGGCGATCAGGGCCGTCATCTCGTCGTGCTTGAACACGGCTTGGCCGACGGCCGACGCCTGGTCTTTCCACGGCTCGAAGAACGCATCCTGGCCCGCCTGGGCGATCGTCGGTGCGATACCCGACAGCCGGTTGTAGGTGTCCTGGTCGAGGCCGGCGTTGGTCGCGACGATCAAATCGGGCCGCAGCGAAGCGATCTGGTCGATTTGAAGACCGTCGGCCAGGCTGAGCACCACCGGCTGCGCGCCACCGAGTTTCGGTTGCGCCCAGGGCCATACAGCGAACGGTTCCGCGCCGAACCAATCGGTCACCGCTATCGGCACGACGCCGAGTGCCAGCAGGTCGTCCTGCTCGGTCAGTCCCGCGCTCACGACGCGGGCGGGTGGTGCGGGGATCTTCGTCTCGCCGAAGACGTGTTTGACGGTGACGGAGCCGTCCTTGGCGACCTCGCCCGGCTTGTCGGATCCGCAGCCCGCCGCGAACAGCGCCGCGCTCGCTGACAGTGTCAGGAAGCCTCGCCGGGACAGCGGAGTGGACACCCGGCGAGCCTAGCTAACTGACCTCGAAGTTCCCGAACAACACGACGGCGAGGCCGAGCGCGACGACGATGTTGACGACGGTCGCCGAGGCGAACACCACGACCGGGCGCCAACCTGCCTCCTTGAGTCCCTTCAGGGAGAACTCCAGGCCGATCGCGACGAACGCGAAGATCAGAAACCAGGTGCGCAGGTCGTTGACCGTGGTGATCGCGGCCTTGTCGCCGCCCCACTGCAGATACAGCGTGCCGATGATGGACGCGGCGATGAAGCCGAGAACGAACTTCGGGAACCGCTGCCAGAACTGGCCGAGTGTGGGCCGGGCGTCGGCAGCCGACTTCCGCTCGACCTTCAGTGCGAAGTAGGCGGTGAGGGCGATCGCGACGACGCCGATCAGCGCGTTCTGGGTGGTCTTGACGATGGTCGCGATCTGCAGTGCGTCCTCACCGGCGATGGCCCCCGAGGCCGCGACGGCGGCGGTGGTGTCGATGTTGCCGCCGATCCACGCACCGGCCACCGCGTCGGACAGATTGAAAACGTCGGCCAGCCACGGCAACAGGAAGATCGAGGGCAGCGCGAACGCGATCACCAGCGATGCGGCGTAGGCCAACTGCTCGCGCTTGGCCTGCACGGCGCCTGCCGCGGCGATGGCCGCGCTCACTCCGCAGATCGACACCGCCGAGGCCAGCAGTGCCCGCAGCTTGTCCTCCAGCTGCAGTAGCCCACCCAGCCACCAGGTGAACCCGAACACGATGGAGATCAGCAGAAGCGCCTGAATGATCGCCGGGCCTGCGGCCGTGACGAGCACCTTGAGGTTTATCGACGCGCCGAGGAGTACCAGGCCGGTCTTGATGAAGAACTCGGTGCGGAACCCGCCCGACAGCGCGTCGCGCAGAGCGAGCCGCGACAGCACCGCATTGCCGATGAGTCCCAGCGCGATTGCGTAGACCGGAAATTCGATCGATTTCGCGACGCGTTCGAAGGCGGTGCCGTCCGCCCACACCGGCACCTGCGACTCCAGGAATCTGGTCGCGGCTCCCAGCGCGACGACGACCATCACACCGGCGACGGCGTATCCGATACCGGCCGAGCGGGTCCCGTCGCGTGTTTCGGCTACCTCGGTCACGGGATCACGCCGCCCGGGACCGCACCGACGAGCACGAGCGCAAGCAGGGTGAGGCCGACGATGACGGCCAGCCAGTCCTCGTTCATGGGCGGACGGTATGCGCGTGAGCCCCGGGGGGTCACCGATTGCGCTCAGCGCGAGTCGAATGTCAGACGATAACGGTGGTGCCCTCGATCGGAGGTGTCTCACCGGATGAGGTGAGGACATCGCCGCGATTGATGTCGCGCCGCTCGATGCCCTTGAACAGCACGCCGACGTCCTCGCCCTCGGTCACCTCGTCGCACTGCTTGCGGAACTTCTCGATGGCGTCGACGGTGAGGCCGGGGCCACCGTTGATGCGGACGGTGTCGCCGATACGCAGCGTGCCGCGGGCCACCTTTCCCGTCACGACGACACCACGGTTACGAATGGCGAAGGCGTCCTCGACCGTCATCTGAAAAGTCACGAGTGTGCCAGCCTCTTGTTGACCAAACGGGTGAGCCAGCCCGGCGAGAACCGCGCGCCGGTGGCCAGAACCTTCGCTTGCGACCCGACCGGGAAGTGCACCTGGTGAATGGCGCGGCGCAACCGTGAGGGCTCGGTGGCGGCCAGGATCGCGTCGGCGATGTCCTGAGCGGTCAGCCGGATGCCCAGCGAGTCCGTCGTACCGGTCTTGACGCTGTCGGTCATCGCGGTCTGCACGTACAGCGGCCACATGGCGATGACCCGGATGCCGTAACGATTCCATTCGAGGTCGAGGGCCTCGGTCACGCCGCGAACGAAGAATTTGGTCGCGCTGTAATTGGCGAGCTCGGCCTGGCCGTAGATCGCCGACGCGGAGGCGAGGTTGACCGCGACGGAATTCGGCGTCTGCCGCAGGTAGGGGAACGCGGTGTGCAGGCCGTTGACCACGCCCTTGGCGTTGATGTCAATCTCCTTGAAGTGGCCGCCCAGCTCCATCTCCTCGAACCGGCCTGCGCGCAGGATGCCCGCATTGTTGATGAGCACGTCGAGCCGGTTGCCTGCGGCCCCGACGAATTCGCCTAGCCGCTGCGCCATTTCGTCAGGATCGGTGACGTCGAGATGGCCGACGTGCGCGGTACCGCCGATCTGCTCGATTTCGTCGGACAGCGACTTGAGCCCGACCTCGTCGAGGTCGTAGCCGCCGACGACGAACCCGTTGCGGGCGAATGTCAGCGCGGTGGCACGGCCGATGCCTGCTGCGGCGCCTGTGATGAAGACAGATCTCCGGTGCGACGTCATTTGACAGCCATACCCGCTTCGATGAAGTCCAGGGCGCTGTACATCCGTTCCACCGCATCGGACGAATGGTCGATGACGGCCATCAGGCCGCCGGCGATCGCACCGATGAGCGCCCGCACCTCGAGGTCGTGCGGGTCCCGGCCGATGCGCGCCGCCTCGGTCTTGGCCAGCTTGGCTATGGTGCGGCGGTAGACGTCGAACTGTGCCGCCTTCAGTTCGGGCACCGACAGGACCAGCCGCAGCCGGGCTCGCTCGAACCGCCATTCGGCCGCGGAAACCGTCGCCATGGTGATTTCGAGCGCGCGCCGAAAGGCATGCAGCGTCGGCAGATTCGAGGGCTGTGCGGCGAGTGCGTCGAGCGTCACCTGGTCGAGGTCGTTGGCCATCAGCACTGATTCCTTGGTGGGGAAGTACCGAAAGAACGTGCTGGGCGAGATGTCGGACGCCTCCGCGATCTGCTCGATGGTGGTGTTGGTGTAGCCCCCCGCCTCGATCAGTCGCATCGCCTCGCGTCGAATGGTGTCGCGGGTCTGCAGCTTCTTACGATCCCGCAGACCCAGCGCGCGTCCGGTGACCCCCATGGGGCGATTCTGTCAGGACAGGACGAGCGACACGCCGAGTCCGATCATCGCGACCGCAATCAGCCCGTCGAGGACGCGCCACGTCACCGGGGTGGCGAACCACCCCGCGAGGCGGCGCGCGCCAAGGCCGAGGCTGACGAACCAGACCGCGCTGGCTGTCACCGCACCGACGCCGAACAACCAGCGGTCGTCGCGGTGCTCGTTGGCCAGGGCCCCGAGCAGCACGACGGTGTCGAGGTAGACGTGCGGGTTCAGCCACGTCATGGCGAGGCACGTGATGAGCACCTCCAGCAAGCGGGCGGGTTTGTCCTCCGACGGGGTGAGCGCCGAGGGCCGCCAGGCCCGCCGTGCGGCAAGTAACCCGTACCCGACAAGAAAGGCGGCGCCGCCGAAGGTGGCGACGGTGAGCGCATCGGGGTGCGCGGAGATCAGCGCGCCGACCCCCGCGATGCCCGCCCCGATCAGCACGATGTCGGAGACCGTGCACACGGCGACCACGGCCAGCACGTGTTCGCCGCGGATGCCCTGGCGCAGCACGAACGCGTTCTGGGCGCCGATCGCGGCGATCAGGGCGAGCGAGGCGAGGAAGCCGAGCAGAAGGGGCGAGCTCATGGACTCGAAGGTAAATCCGTGAGTTGCTTCAGTACAGCTAATGATTCTGTGTGTGCATTAGAGTAGCTAATGTGACTATCGACGGTCAGCAGTTGGCGGCGTTCGCCGCGGTGGTCGAGCAGGGCTCTTTCGATGCCGCCGCCGCACAACTGCACGTGACACCGTCGGCGGTCAGCCAGCGCATCAAGGCTCTCGAACGGCGGGTGGGTCAAGTGCTCGTGATCCGCGAGAAGCCCTGCGCCGCAACTGGTGCCGGGGTACCGCTGTTGCGCCTGGCCGCGCAGATGG
The DNA here is from genome assembly GCF_025345615.1 of Mycobacterium deserti. Taxonomy (GTDB): domain Bacteria; phylum Actinomycetota; class Actinomycetes; order Mycobacteriales; family Mycobacteriaceae; genus Mycobacterium; species Mycobacterium deserti. The sequence continues at coordinate 839,291 of NZ_JAODWD010000002.1, read as the reverse complement.
CGTTACTGGAAGCCGAGGCGCTGTCCGAGATGAGCGGTGGTGACGGTATTTCACCGCGAATTGCGTTGGCGGTCAACGCCGATTCGATGGCAACGTGGTTCACCGGCGTGTTCCCGAGGCTCGACGGAGTGCTTTTCGATATCCGTATCGAGGATCAGGACCATTCCGCGCGGTTGTTGCGCGAAGGTGTCGTGATGGGCGCAGTGACGACCGAACGCGCACCGGTGACGGGTTGTCGGGTGCAGTCGTTGGGTGTGATGCGCTATGTACCAGTGGCGAGCCGCGACTACGTCGACCGGTATCTGCCGGACGGGTTCACCGCACGGGCGGCGGGTGGCGCGCCGTCGCTGGCGTGGAACCGCGACGACGCATTACAAGACATGCTGCTTCGCAAAGCTTTTCGTCGCGACATCAGCCGGTCGGTGCATCTGGTCCCCACGGCCGAGGGTTTCGGTGCTGCGGTCAGTGCCGGCTTGGGGTGGGGCATGTTTCCGGAGGGCCTGGCAGGTCCGCAACTGGACGACGGGTCGTTCGTCAGGATCTGCGACGTGCACCTCGACGTGCCGCTGTTCTGGCAGTGCTGGAAATTGGACAGTCCGATCGTCGGTGCCGTCACCGAGGCGGTCATGTCGGCAGCGTCCGCTCTGCGCTGAGTTGCGCCTCGTCGAACGAGGTTGACGGTGCCGCCGCCGACGACCGCGGCGTAGAGTCCGCCGCGGGGCAGCACACCGAAGCCGGGAACCGCGACACGGTTGTGCTGCAACAGATAACGCACCGCGTTCGGGGAGCGCGCCGAGTTTCCGGGCAAGAGTGTCGGAACCGCGCTGCGCGGTGTCGGCATTGTCGCGCGCAGTACGACGGCTCCGATGCGGACCCGATTCCCGAGTGCGCCGAGATCTCCGACATCACTCGGTCGATCAGCCCTCGGGCCTGAGCTGCGAAACAGTCGCGAGCGCAATGTGACTCGTGTGGCCGATGAGGATGGGTGCGTTGTTAACGTCCGCGCGTTTCAATGCGACAGTCCCTGTGGGGTCACGTGCCGTAGGTTGGCACCGGTATTGGCGTGATCCACTCGAGTTTAGCTTTGCTGACCTAGGTTTATGCCGCATCGAAGAGGGTTAAGAGATGGCCATGTCCGGCCGCGAGACGCTGTTGGGACGCTACGAGCTCCGTGGGGTTCTGGGCTGTGGCGGAATGGCCGAGGTCCGCGACGGCTGGGACACTCGGCTCAACCGTGCGGTCGCCGTCAAGCTGCTCCATCCGGCGCTCAACGTCCAATCCGACATTCGCCGCCGATTCGAGGACGAAGCGCGCTCCGCCGCGGCGCTGAGCCATCCCAACATCGTCAGCGTGTATGACTGCGGTGACGACGACGGCAGACCGTTCATCGTCATGGAGCGCCTTCCGGGCGACACTCTCCACGACCACATCGCCCAAGGATCACTTCCGCCGCATCGCGTACGCGCGATCCTGAGCGACGTGCTGGCCGCGCTGGCCACGGCGCACGGGGCCGGTGTGCTGCACCGCGACATCAAACCAAGCAACATCCTGGTCTCGGCCGACGGCACCACGATGAAGGTCGCCGACTTCGGTATCGCAAAGACGGCAGGAGTGGCTCACACCTTGACCGGGCAGATCGTCGGAACGATGGCGTACATGAGTCCGGAGCGAATTGCCGGCGCGCCCGCATCCGTTGCTGACGACCTTTATGCCGTCGGTGTGATCGGCTATGAAGCGCTGACCGGCAGCAGGGCTTTCCCGCAGGACAATCCGGCGACGCTGGCCCGGGCCATCATGGATGCGCCGCCGCTTCCGGTGAGCGCCGTGCGCCCGGACGTCGATCCCACCCTCGCAGGCGTGATCGACCGGGCGATGGCGCGAGATCCGCAGCACCGTTTCGCGACCGCCGACCAGATGCGCGCCGCGCTCGGCGGGGATCGCGCTGCGCTGTTCTCCGGAGCGGCGTCGACCGCAGCGGCGCGCCCGGCCACAAGAGTCCTCGACGAGCCGCTGCCCGTCGGGGCGCCCGGCACTTTCGTCGCACCCAACGCCGACTACTTCGTCCCTGGTGGTCGCAAACGAAAACTCACCCGCAACCAGAAGTTCCTCGCAGCGGCGGGCGTCTTGGTCGCGCTGACGGTCGGCGTTCTTGCTTTGGCAACCGATCCGTCATCGACCACGCAGGTAACCGAGCCGGTGAGCACGAGCACGCCGGTATCCACCCCGCCCAGTGTTGCGCCACCGCCTCCTTCGGTGACCCCGGTGGTCGAGCCGCCCGACGAGCCGGGGGAAGACGCTGAAGCGGGCGACGGCAATGGCAAGAGAGGAAACGGCAATGGCAACGGCAACAAGAAGCGTGACTAGCCCGTAGTGCGCCCGCAGATCGTCAACATTCCGTCAGGCGCGCAAACCAACAGCGCGACACACCGACGCTAGGGTTGCCACATGTCGACCAGCGCGGGCGTTCGCGCCGAGGCCCGCAGGAGACCAAAAGACCGCAAGCAGCAGATCTCGCGGGCGTCGGCCGAGGCGTTCAGCGAACTCGGCTATCACGCGGTGAGCATGGAGGACATTGCCTCGCGGGTCGGGGTGACGGCCGCCTCCCTGTACCGGCACTACGCCGGAAAGTACGAATTGTTCCGGGCCGCGGTACTCGGTCTGGGGGAACAGCTGGTCGCCTGTACCGACTTCGTCGACGAGGCTCCGACATCCTCACCGGAGTTGTGGGACCGAATCATCGACGAGCTCATCGAGACGACGCTGCGCAATCGGTCGAGTGGTGGGCTGTATCGGTGGGAGGGCCGCTATCTCCAACCCGAGGACCAGGCACTTCTCAACGCGCAGATCAAGTTGGTGAACCGTCGATTGCAGCGTCCGCTCGAGGAAATCCAGCCCGGCATCGACAGCCGAGAGCGGTGGACGAAGTCGTCGGCCGTGCTCAGCGTGATCGGGAGCATCACCGACCACCGCGCGAAGTTGCCGACCACCGAGCTCCGAACGTTGCTGGCCAGAATGGCCCGCGACATCCGGGACTGCGAACTTCCGCCGAAGATCGTCGAGACGACGCAGCTCCGCAACGTGCCCAGCAGCGCCGCAGGCGACTACGAGCAGATCCTGTACAGCGCGATGATCCTGTTCAACGAGCGCGGCTACCGCGAGACGGGGATGGACGACATCGCCTCGGCGACAGGGCTGCCGCTGTCGAGCATCTACCGGTTCTTCAGCGGAAAGAGCGCGATCCTCGCGACGGTGTACCGGCGGGCCGCCGACCGGGTCTCCGGAGACCTGGCTCTCATCCTGTCCACCACCGCAGACCCGCGGGACGCCGTCGCTCGGCTGATCGACGCGTATATCTGGCGATCGTTCGTCGAACCCGAACTGGCGTACGTCTACTACGCCGAACGGGTCAATGTGCCGACCGAGGATCGCTTGGCGCTGAACAACATTCAGCGGGCCACCGTCGAGGCTTGGGTTGCCCAGGTCGTCGGTGCCCGCCCGGGTACACCTGCCGCGCATGCGCGTTTCGCCGTGCACGCGGCCTTTGCGCTCGTCGTCGATCTGGGCCGACTTGTGCACTACCGCAATACCGAGTCGTCGCGGCTGATCGTCGGCCACCTCCTGAGAGTCATTCTGCTCGGCGAAGACAAGCCGCAACCGAAGCGACGGCGCGCCGCCGCGAAATAGAACCGCTCCGCGGGATGAGTCGGTAGCCGTCGATCCGTTCTGGCCCTCAGGAAGTTCCAATCAGAAGGGATCAGAAATGAGAATCGTCGTCATCGGCGGAACCGGTCGCATCGGATCGAGATTGGTACACGGCCTGAACGAACACGGTCACGACGCCGTCGCCGCAGCCCCGTCGACCGGTGTCAACACGCTGACCGGTGAAGGCCTGTCCGACGTGCTGACGGGCGCGCAGGTGGTCGTCGACGTCTCGAACTCTCCGACGCTCGACGGCGCCGCCAAGGAGTTCTTCGACACCGCCACCAAGAACCTGCTCGAGGCGGAATCGTTGGCGGGCGTCGGGCACCATGTCGCGCTGTCCGTGGTCGGTACCGACCAGCTCGCCAAGGGGAGCGAGTACTTCGAGGCAAAGCTGGCGCAGGAGAAGCTCATCAGCGAGGGCCCCGTTCCCTTCTCGATCGTTCGCGCGACGCAGTTCTTCGAGTTCCTCATGGTCATCGCGGACTCCTCGACCGTCGATGACGTCGTCCACCTGCCGCCGGCGTACATCCAGCCGATGGCGTCGGGCGACGTCGCCGAGGCCGTCGCGATCGCGGCGGTCAACGCTCCGAGCAACGGCATCACCGAGGTGGGCGGACCGCAGCGGTTCACCATGGCCGACCTCATCGGCACCGCGCTGACCGCGCGCGGCGACTCCCGCAAGGTCATCGTCGATTCCGACGCCACCTATTGGGGGATCCACATCGACGAACGCACGCTTGTCCCCGGCGAGGATGCGACGCTGTTCGATACCCGGTTCGAAGACTGGATTCTCGAGGCCGCTGCGAAGACGTAGCGTGGCCGGCCGCACCTGCTGTCGACCGATACGGGGCACCATCCTTCGCGGTAAGGTCTACGCAAACAGACGCGGTGGAGCCAATGTCGAGCGAGGGTCGGGCCAACAATCTTCGCGGTCGCGACAGCGAATGCGAGGCTTTGCGGAATCTGCTGGACACCGCCCGATCCGGCAGCTGCCAGGTGCTGGTGCTTCGCGGTGAAGCCGGTGTCGGCAAGACAGCGCTGCTCGACTACCTCTCCAAGCTTGCAGCAGGGTTTCGCTGCGTCCACGTGGCCGGAGTGGAATCCGACATGGAGCTCGCTTTCGCCGGTCTGCAGCAACTCTGTGCGCCGCTGCTCGACCGTCTCGGCGAGCTGCCGGAACCGCAGCGCGACGCGCTGAACGTCGCATTCGGACGTGCGGCGGGACCGACTCCGGACCGCTTCCTGGTCGGATTGGCGGTTTTGAGCCTGATGGCCGCGGCCGCCCACGGCGAGCCCCTGTTGTGCATCGTCGATGACGCTCAATGGCTTGACAAGGTGTCGGTGCAAACTCTCGCGTTCGTCGCGCGACGCCTGCTGGCCGACCCGATCGCCCTCGTCTTCGCGGCCCGCGACACCGGAGCCGAAGCGCTTGCCGGGCTGCCGGAACTGCGCATCGAAGGGCTGTCCGACTTCGCCGCGCGCGAGCTCTTGGAATCGGTCATGGTCGGCGGCATCGATCCCGTTGTGCGCGACCGCATCGTCGCCGAGACGCGCGGTGTACCGCTGGCGCTGCTGCAGGTGCCGCGCAGCATCTCGGCCACGGAACTCGCAGGCGGCTTCTGGATTTCGGGCAAGCGCTCGTCGACGGCGGCGATCGAACAGGATTTCGTTCGCCGCATCCATTCTCTGCCCGAACCGACGCAGCGGCTGTTGCTTGTCGCTGCGGCCGAACCCCTCGGCGATCCCGCGTTGTTTCTCGCAGCCGCAGCGCATCTTGGCATCCCGGCCGGCGACCTCGCGCCGGCGGAATCTGCGGGCCTCATCGATTTCGGTCCCCGTCTGCGCTTCTCCCACCCGCTGATTCGTTCGGCGGCGTATCGGGCCGCAGACCTCGACGACCGCCGAAGGATCCACCGGGCGCTGGCCGAGGCCACCGATCCCCGAGCCGATCCCGACCGTCGGGCCTGGCATGCCGCCAACGCCGCGGCCGGGCCCGACGAATCGGTGGCGGCAGAGCTGGAAGCGTCGGCAGACCGCGCGCAGAGTCGGGGTGGCCTCGCGGCGGCCGCCGCCTTCCTCGAACGCGCCACTGCGTTGACCGCCGACCCGGCCCGACGCGCAGACAGGGCGATCGCCGCCGCGCTGGCCAAGCGCGACGCTGCCGACCCAGAGGCGGCCCAGCAGCTGTTGGCAATTGCCGAGCTCGGGCAGCTGTCAGACCTGCACCGAGGTCAGATCGCCCGGCTTCGCGCTCAGATGGAGTTCGTCCGTAGTCGTGCCGGCGAACCCGGCGCACCCCGTATCGGTGATACCGCGCCAGCACTGCTCGACGCCGCTAAGCAGCTGGACCCGCGCGACGAATACAGCGCCAGGGAGAGTTACTTGGAAGCTATCGCGGCGCACTTGTACGCGGGCCGACTCGGCGACGCCGACGCGCTGCAGGCCACGGCCGAGGCCGCACACGCGGCGGTCAGCCGGGATTCCGAACTCCCGCGGTCCGTCGACCACCTGCTGAAGGGGTTCGCCGAACGGCTCACCGGTGGCGTGACGACGGGCGCCGCCCCGCTTCGCGTCGCGCTGCTGCGCATGTGCGAGCAGGTGCAGTCAAACGACAAGCTGGCTCGGCGCTGGGTGGTGGTGCCGGCCTTCCCGATACTGCAGGAGTCGGCCGCGCACGAGCTGTGGGAGGACACGCTGTTGCACCAATTGTCCACCGCCGCGGTGCGGCATGCGCGGGATGCAGGTGCGCTCGCGGGGCTTCCGCGAGCACTCGTGTATCGAGCGGGTGTTCACCTGCTGGCCGGCGAGTTCGTCTCCGCGGCAACGCTTATCGACGAAGCAGGCACGATCACGGCGTCGACCGAGAACCACACGCCCGTCCGCTACCATTCGGTTCTGCTGGATGCCTGGCGGGGTAACGGACCGGACGCTATCCGAGCGATCGAGGCGGCTGCTGCGGACGGAAAAGCAAGGGGCGAAGGCCGATTGCTCGGATTGACCGGATACGCATCTGCCGTGCTCTACAACGGATTGGGGCGGTACGACGAGGCGCTGACCGCCGCGCGGGAAGCCTGCAGTTACCCGGATCTCGGGTTTTACGGGTGGTGTCTCTACGAGCTCGCAGAAGCCGCCGCGCGCACCGACGACCGGGAAGCCGGTGCACACGCCGTGCGTCAACTCGAGGAGCGGGCGGGTGCGAGCGGAACCGACTGGGGTCTGGGCGCCCTCGCGGGCGCACACGCGCTGCTCGCTGACGACGATCACGCCGACGCACTGTTCACCGAAGCCATCGATCGGCTACAGCGCACCACTGTCAAGGTGCACCTTGCGCGCACCCGCCTCACCTACGGCGAATGGCTGCGGCGGGCCAATAGGCGCGTCGACGCGCGCAGACATCTCGGCGAGGCACATGAGATGTTCACCGGTATGGGTGCACAGGGTTTCGCCGAGCGGGCTCGACGCGAGTTGACGGCCACCGGCGAAAAGGTCCGCAAACCGTCGGTCAGCTCCGGGGCGGAGCTGACGGCTCAAGAGGCCCAGATCGCGCGGCTGGCCGGCGACGGATTGACGAACCAGGAGATCGGCGCGCAACTGTTCATCAGCACACACACCGTCGAATGGCACCTGCGCAAGGTCTTCGTCAAGCTCGGCATCACATCGCGCAGACAGCTGCGCACCGTCGCCTGGGCGAGTTAGCGCGTCACTCGACGAGCTTGCCGTGCGCGGTTACCTCCCGCATCCGAGTCGAAATGTCCTCGGGGTTAATCGTCTCGTGCTCGATACGTCCCGGTCCCGACCACACCAGGTTGACATTGAGGCGCTCGTCGAGACGCGAGTGATCCGAACGATTATGGCAGCCGGCGCCTACCGGATGGGGCGCGTTCGGCGCGGCCCGTCCGACCTGTCAAGGGGATAACCGGCCAACCCACTACGAACCACGAACCACGGACTACGGGTTTCCAAGGGTTCGCTTTGCCTCTGCGGCCGCGAGAGTGAGTTGCGTCAGCCGCCTACCGGCTCTCACCAGCACAATGCAGCAGCAATCGGAGGTTCGACATGAAGGTCCATCCGGATCAGGAGCTCGCCGCCGGCTTCGCCCGGGACGCTGAGCCGCTGTTCGACGTTCTCTCCCGCGGCGCCCGTCGACTGACTCACAACGACGCCGACGCCGACGACCTTCTGCAGGACACTCTGTTGCACGCCTACGCGGGATTTCGCTCGTTTCAGCAGGGCAGCAACCTCAAGGCGTGGCTGTTCCGCATTCTCTACAACCGATGGGTGAGCACCTACCGCGCAAAGCAGTCGCGACCGGCAGAGGTGTCCGCTGACGACCTCATCGACCGCGATGTGGCCGGCAGCGCCCTGCGGCACGCCGCGGGATCGCGCTCGGCAGAGGCGGAGGTTCTGGATGCGTTGCCCGACAACGACATCAAGTCCGCGCTCGCAGCGCTGCCGAAAGGCTTCCGCGAAGCGGTGTACTACGCCGACGTCGAGGGTTACACGTACGCCGAAACGGCCGCCATCCTCGGCGTTCCCCAGGGCACCGTGATGTCGCGGGCGTCACGCGGCAGGCAACGGCTGCGTGTCGCCCTGGCGCACCTGGCCCCCACCACCTCCGACGAACCACTCATCGCCTGAGAAAGGAAACAGCAATGGAACTGGCATACAAGAACGCCCTGATCACCGGCGGTACGGCCGGCATCGGCCTGGCGTGCGCGCATCTGATGGCTCAGGAAGGCGCCTCAGTCGTCATCACCGGCCGCGACGCCGAGCGAGGCAAGGCGGCGGCCGCGGGCATCGACGGCAGCGTGCGCTTCGTCCAAGCCGACCTGGCCGACATCGAATCGGTGAAATCGCTTGTGGAGCACGCAGGTGTGATCGACATCCTGGTCAACAACGCCGCCAGTTTCCCCGCATCGCTGACCGTCGACCAGGAGTTGCACGCGTTCGAGCGGACGTTCGACACCAACGTGCGTGGCGCGTACTTCCTGGCGGCGGGCCTGGCTCCCGGAATGCTCGAGCGGGGACACGGCAGCATCGTCAACGTCACCACGATGGTCGCGGCGAAGGGTGTGCCCGGAGCGGGGGCATACAGCGCCTCCAAGGCAGCCCTCGAATCGCTCACCCGCACCTGGGCCGCCGAATTCGGCGCCCGCGGTGTCCGGGTCAACAGCGTCGCTCCCGGTCCTACGAAAACCGAAGGGGTCGAGGCGGAATGGGGCGACACCAACGAAGAACTCGGCCGCTCCCTACCTTTGGGACGCACCGCGCGACCCGACGAGATTGCGCAAGCGGTGCTCTTCCTGGCCTCACCGCGTTCCAGCTTCATCACCGGATCGGTGCTGCACGCAGACGGCGGCGGCACCGCAATCTAAGCACCACAACAAGGAGGAATCTCAATGTCGAAGGACTACGACGCTTCGTGGGAAAGCGCGCTCACAGTCGTGCAGGAGGTGCAGCCGCCGGCGATACCTGAAGGCGCACACGCGATGACGGTGGTGATCGACTATCCGCCGGGCAGTGCAGGCGCGCCGCCGCACAAGCATCCGGGCGGTCCCGCGTTCGGCTACATGCTCGAGGGCGAGATGCTGTTCGAACTTGAAGGCGAACCGCCGCGGGTGATCCGCGCGGGTGAGGCGTTCTGGGAGCCCGGCGGCGATGTCATCCACTACTCGGATGGCAACAACCGCGACGACATGCGGTGCCGCTTCACGGTCACGATGCTCTGCGTTCCTGGTCAGCCGATGCTGACCATTGTCGACGAGCCAGAACTCGCCGCCCGCAGGCATCTTCGCGTCCCCGCTGAACCCAGCACGCGCTGACAGGCGGAGTCCGATGTCGAAGATCCTTCTGCAGACCACGATTGCGGCCAATCCCGACGACTGGGACGTGACCCGCTTCTCGCTGCTGGCCGACGAACTGCGGGCCGCGGGCCACGACGTGGTGGCGCGAAACCGCTGCGGCAGCGGTGGTGACGATCCGGTGCTGAGTCACGTCGACGAACTCGGTTACGACCAGCTGTGGCTGATGGCCGTCGACACCGGTGACGGCCTGACCGCCGCCGACGCGGACGCCATTCTGCGGTTCCGTGCCGAAGGCGGCGGCGTGCTGACTGCCCGCGACCATCAGGACCTCGGCTGCTGTCTGAACCGACTCGGATCCCTTGGTGTCGTCAACGAATTCCACGACACGGCGGTGGACGCGGCGACGATGTGCGATGACCAGGACACCCCGACGATCTCGTGGCCGAACTACCATTCCGGGGCCAACGGCGACTACCAGCCGGTCCTCGTCGACGGTGCCCCGCACGAACTCCTGCGCACGGGCCGATCCGAGACCGGGCGGGTCGAATGGTTCCCCGCGCATCCGCACGAGGGCCTCGTATCGGCCGTCGGCATCCCGTTCGCGACCGTGCTGGCGCGGGGCCGAAGCACCGCGACCGGTCGGCACTTCAACCTCGCCGTTGTGCTCGACGGCGAGTTGGCACCCGACGGGCTGGCGATGGGCCGCGCGGTAGCCGAGTCGACGTTCCATCATTTCGCCGACTACAACTGGGATCTCGACAAGGGCGTGCCGTCGTTCGTGACAGAACCGCCCGGCACCCAGATCAAAGCCGACCCCGTGCGGCTGGGGATCTTCAAGGACTACGTCCGCAACGTTGCGAACTGGCTGCACCCGGCGGCGAAGCTGTCGGTGGCCGTGTGACCCGGGGGTCCCTTGTCTAATGGTCGAACTGACGCACGTTTGAGAGCGCCCGATCAGGAAACCCGCACCACCATGCGGATCGTGATCACCGGAGCGTCGGGCAACGTCGGAACCGCGCTGCTGCGCAGGCTCGCGGGAGCGGACCATGAGCTGGTCGGGGTGGTGCGCCGGCCGCCCAAACCGGTCGGCGTGTACGAGAACGTGCGTTGGCACGGCCTCGACATCGCCAGCCCCCACGCGGCGCCCGACCTGCGCCAGGTGTTCGACGGGGCCGACGCCGTCGTCCATCTCGCGTGGGGATTCCAACCCACCCGCAACATCGACTACTTGTCACGCACCGGGATCGGAGGCACCAGCGCTGTCCTCGAGGCCGCCCACGCCGCGGGCGTCGGCCAGATGGTGCACATGTCGTCGGTCGGCACGTATGCGGCCGGGCGCTACGGCGAACGCGTCGACGAGTCCTGGTCCACGTACGGGATCTCGACCTCGCCCTACAGCCGGCACAAGTCGGCCGCCGAGTCGCTGCTCGACGAGTACGAAAGCGAAAACGGCGACGGAGGTGTGGTCATCACGCGGATGCGTCCGGGCTTCATCGTCCAGCGTTTGGCCGCCAGCGGGCTGATGCGCTACGCGCTACCGGGCTTCGTGCCGATGCTCGCCGTGCCATTACTGCCCCTGCTTCCGTTGGACCGCCAGCTGTGCATCCCGCTGATACATGCCGACGACGTCGCCGACGCCTTCGCGCGCGCCGTCGAGCGCCGAGCCGCCGGACCGTTCAACCTGGCCGCCGAACCACCACTGCGCCGCGACGACGTCGCGAAAGTGCTCGGCGCGAAATCGATACATGTGCCGTCAGGAGTGCTGGGCACGCTTGTCGACGTCAGTTGGCGGGCCCGGCTGCAACCCATCGACCGGGGCTGGATCGACATGGCGTTCAGCGTTCCGCTGCTGGACTGCGCGCGCGCCGAGGCCGAACTCGACTGGCATCCGCAGTGGTCGTCGATTGCCGCGCTGGAGGACGTCATCCGCGGCGTCGCGCAGGAAGCTCATGCCGAGAGTCCGCCGCTACGCCGTCGCTCCCTGCTCGAGCAACTGCACCGCGACCTCACCGAAGGCCAGCTGACGACGAGGCGCCTGCCGTAAATGGCCCAACGGGCAGACGGGCACGAGCGCGTCGTCATCGTCGGCGCCGGCCCGTGCGGTCTGGCAATAGCGCGCCAGCTCCGACACTTTCATGGCATCGACGCGCTGGTGGTCGACCGGGCCACCGCGCCCGTGTCGGCGTGGCGCGCCCGCTACGAGGGGTTCCGGCTCAACACCTGCGGCCTCTGGTCGCACCTGCCGGGCCAGCGCATTCCGCTGCGCCACGGGCGCTGGCCCAAGCGCGACGACATGGTCGACTACTTCGACGACTACGTCCGAAGACAGCGGCTGCGGCTCGCACTCGGCGTCACCGTCACCCGGATCGACCGTGAGCAGCAGTCCTGGCGGCTGAGCTCCGACGGCAAGCCGATCCTTGCCGATGCGGTGGTGGTCGCGACGGGCAACTATCACACCCCGGCCCTGCCGACATGGCCCGGAGTCGACACCTTCACCGGCACCGTCCTGCACAGCGTGCATTACCGCAACGCATGGCCGTTCTCGGGCCGCGACGTCCTCGTCGTCGGGGCGGGCAACTCGGCTGCCGACATCGCCCTGCAACTGAGCGATCGTGTGGCCCGCCGCGTCCGCATGGCCGTCCGGACGCCGCCACATCTGGTGCCGCGGGCCGTCGCCGGGATCCCCGTCGACGCGTTCAGCGGCGCCTTCAGCCGTCTGCCGCTGCCGGTGCTCGACCGGGCTGCGGCGGTGATGCGCAGGGTCTGGTTCGGCGACCTGCGACCCGTAGGTCTGCCCGCGCCGCAGCGCGGCATCTACACCTCGTTGCTCGACGACGAGCAGATTCCGACCCTCGGCGACGAACTGGTGCCGCTCGTGAAGTCGGGTCGGATCGAAATCGTGGCAGCCGTGCAGTCATTCGACCGCGACCGGGTGGTGCTGGCCGACGGCACCGCGGTCACCCCGGACGTGGTGATCGCCGCGACGGGCTACCAGCGCGGCCTCGAACCGTTGGTCGGCCACCACGATGTGCTCGACCCCGCGGGACGGCCGAAGGCCAACGGCCTGCCGAGTGCGGCGCCCGGCCTCTGGTTCGCCGGCTACGACGAGCCGCTGATCGGCCCGCTGAAGTCGTTCCGGGTGCAGGCCTCGCCGATCGCCTCCGACATCGCATGCCACCTCACTCAGTACAGCAGTGACCAACCTCATTGCACCACAACAAGATCAAACTGAATTATCAGGAACCTCTCATCGTTGAACCGGATATGACGTTGACGGTCGAAGACGACGCCTCCGCCCACCGCACCCCGGCCACGCTCGCCGACAGACTGCTCGACATCAAGCGCATCTACCATGAGCCCGACATCACGCGGTTCCCTCGCGCTGTCGAGGTGCTGGAGCGATTCCCTGACGCAGAGCGCATCGAAGTGCTCTCCCACCAGGCCATCCCCGGCCTCTACGGCAACGAGGGCAACGTCGAGGACTGGGTCCGCATCAAACGCGAGACGCTGGTGCTCGGCGAGAAGAAAAGCCTGTCGGCGCGCCGCAACGAGCGTTCCAGCGACTGGATAGCGCCGTCGACGGCGAACGGGTGCGCGATGGCGTGCTCCTACTGCTACGTCCCGCGCCGCAAGGGCTACGCCAACCCGATCACGGTGTTCGCCAACATCGACAAGATCACGGGCTATCTCGAGCGGCATGCGGCGCGCCAAGGTGTCAAGCCGGAGCCCAACCAGTGCGATCCGATCGACTGGGTGTACGACATCGGCGAGAACAGCGACTGCTCGGTTGACGCGATGGTCTCGGCCAATGTGCGCGACCTCGTCGACCTTTTCGCGCGAATTCCCAACGCCAAGGCCAGCTTTGCGACCAAGTTAGTCAACCGCGACCTGCTGTCCTACGACCCGAGGGGTGGCACGAGGGTTCGGTTCAGCCTGATGCCCGCCGACACCTCGCGGCTCGTCGACGTCCGCACCTCCAAGATCGCCGAACGGATCGCTGCACTCGACGATTTCGTCGAGGCCGGCTACGAGGTACACCTCAACTTCAGTCCGGTCATCGTGCACGAGGACTGGCTGGCCGATTGGGCAGAGCTGCTCGAGCAGATCGCCGACGGCACCAATGAACGCACCCGGCAGCAGCTCGCCGCGGAGATCATCTTCCTGACCCACAACGAAGGCCTGCACGACGTCAACCTCGGCTGGCATCCCAAGGGGGAGGACCTGCTGTGGCGACCGGACCTCCAGCAGCTCAAACGCAGCCAAAGCGGCCAGTGGAACGTGCGCTACAAGAGCCCGTGGAAGGGCCGCTGGGTTGAGCAGCTGACCGACCTGATCGGCGACAAACTGCCGACCTGCCGGGTCCGGTACGCGTTCTGAGCTAGCTCACCGCCCGCCCCCGGAGCGCCTCAATCGCCGCCGTCGCGGGATGCTCGCCGCATGTTGATCAGCCGTCGGGCGGCGAAAGCGCCGATGATCGCGGTCACACACCACACGGCGATCGCCACGTAGGCCAGGGGCGAGGACAGGTCGTCCAGCGATGAGCCCAGCGCCGTGTACACGAAACCCCTCGGCGCGGATCCGATGAACGATCCTACGGCCATCTGCCACAGCGGGACCCCGAAGGCGCCGAGGGCGTAGGACGCCAGCGCGTCGGACAGCCCCGGCACGAAACGCGCACCCACCACCGCCCACAAGCCCCGCTTTTCGATCAGCGCGTCGATGCGGTCGGCCCGCTGGGGCCCGAGTAATTCGCGCGCGCTCTGCCGTCCGGCCCGTCTGCCGATGAGGGTGGCGATGACGGCCGTGCCCACCGCCGAGCCCAGCGTCACGACCATGCCGAGCACCGGGCCGAACAGCAGGCCACTGCCCGCCGCGAGGATGGGGCCCGGCACGAACACCGCGCCGAGGGTCGCCGACATCGCGACGTAGGCCAGTGGTGCGGCAGGGCCGGTCGCTGCCACCGTGCCGCGCACGCCGTCGACGTTAATGACCCGGGCGATGGCGACGAGATAGAACATCGTGAGCAGAACCGCGGCGAACAGCGCCAGCCGCACGATGTGACGCCGTCGGGACATCTTGCTTTTCGCTCCTCGCCTGCGGGTGGCACCGATCCTGCCCGTCCCGCACCTCGTATCCTCGGTCGGGTGACCGAGACGCCGTTCGATGCGCTGCTGGTTCGCGCGGGTGGGGTCCGCGGCCTGGTCTCGTCCGCGCTTCCGGTCGCGGTCTTCGGTGTCGTGTCGGCGCTGTCGGACCTCACCCCGGCGATCATCGCCGCGGTCGGCGCCGGTTCGGTCGTGCTGATCTGGCAGTTGGCGCGGCGGGAGTCCGTGCGCCCAGCGGTGCTGGGCTTTATCGGCGTGGTCGTGTGCGCGGCGTTCGCGTTCGTCACCGGCCAGGCCAAGGACTTCTATCTCCCCGGCATCTGGATGTACCTGGCCCTCGCCGTCGTGTTCACTACGTCGGTGCTCGTCCGTCGCCCGATCATCGGCGTGCTGTGGGCATGGGTCACGGGCCGCGACGACACCTGGCGCCGAACCCCGCGTGTGCGTAGGGCATTCGACGCGGTGACCGCGGTGATGGCGGTCGTGTCGTGGTCTCGGTTCCTCGTGCAGTACTACCTGTACGACACGAACCAGGCGGGTCTGCTCGCGGTCGCGCGCATTGCGATGGGTTGGCCCATCTTCGTCGTCACCACGACGTTGATCTACCTGACGATCCGCATGGCGATCCGCGCCCTACCGCGGCCGTCGGCGAGCCACTGACGTCTCAAACGCGGCGCCTGACCCTGCGCGCCGTGTCCTCGAGGTAGGCGAGCGCCATCTCGAGACCGTCGAGGAGCGTCATCACATCGGGCATCTGTTCACGGTCGGCGACGATTCCGACGTCGAGGTGGCCGTCGTAACTCATCACGGTGATGTTCAGTCCCAGGCCGTCGGTGATCACCGAAACCGGATAGTGCGCGACCAGTCGCGACCCGCCGCAGTACAGCGGTATCTGCGGACCGGGAACGTTGGACACCACCACATTCCACGTCGGCCGACCCACCCGTGACGTCGCGAGCGCGAACGTCGCCCTGGCCGCGCGACTGAACAGGGCGGGCGGGATGAAGTGGTTGACGTCGATCAGCAGGTCGGCGGGCAGCGCACGGTGGCGGTCCTTTATCTCCCGCATGCTCGTCGCGGTCGCGCGCAGGCGCGCGGCGGGATCGGCGATGTTGGTGTAAAGCGGCGCCGCGAGCATCTGTACCCGGTTACCAAAGGTCCCCGCATGCTCGTCCGTGCGCACCGACACCGGAATCTGTGCCACCAGAGGCTGATCGGGCAACTCCTCATGGTCGATTAGCCACCGGCGCACGGCGCCCGCGCAGATAGACACGACGACGTCGTTGACGGTGACGCCGTGCGCGTTCTTGACGGCCTTGACGCGCTCCAGATCGAGGCGCCCGAACGCGAACCGACGATTCGGGGTGAGCCGGCCGTTGAACGACGTCTTGGGGGCGGCCATCGGCGTGCGCGTCCGGCGTCCCGCCAACCGCCCCGCCCGGCTCACTCCCGGCAGCGCCGAGAAGACCGTCTCATCGAGGTTGGGCAGTGCGCGCGGCACCGCTCGCAGGACGCGGGCCGGATAGCGCGGAACACCGAGAAGTGCACGGCCCCAACGCTGTACCGCGCTCGACGAGGTTCCCTTCGGAGGCCACTCCGGTGGCGGGATGTCGCGGCCCTGCGGACTGACGTCGAGGAGGAGGCCGGTGATCTCGGCTCCCGACACCCCGTCGATGACGGCGTGGTGGATCTTGGTGTAGACCGCGACGCGGCCGCTCTTCAACCCGCTGATCACATACATCTCCCACAGCGGACGCGCCCGGTCCATCGCATGGCTGTGCAGACGGGAAACCAAGGCGGCCAGCTGGGTGTCGCTTCCCGGCGAAGGAAGGGCCGCCTCGCGCACATGGTAGGTGAGGTCGAAGTTGTCGTCGGTGACCCAGTACGGGTAGTCGAGTCCGAATGGCACGTCCGACAGTCGCCATCGAAGCGGTGGCAGAAGGTGCATCCGCTTGCGCAGCAGCGCCATCATCGTCGCGCAGGTCATCGTGGCATCGGGCGCGGTGCTTGGGTCGTAGACCGCCAAAGCACCGACGTGCCCGGTGCGGCGTCCATCTTCGATAGCCAGGAATTGAGTGTCCAGACTGCTCAGTTGACGCATGCGCCGACCTCCCCGTTACGACCGTGACCGCACAGCCGCTTCCGCCATGTCGATCGCCTTCGCGACTGAGCGGTTGTGCAGAAGAACGTCGTCCATCACCGCCGTGGTGATGCTGCGCATCGCGAGCAGCGGGCCGACCCATGCCGGGGCGGTGACCCGCGCCGCGCGCCGTTGGACACCGGCCAGCACCGCCGCCGCAGCGTCTTCGACGGTCATCGGCTTGGTGAAAACACCCGGCACCGCTTGGCGTATCGCGGCGGCGTGGTCGTCGGCGAAGACCGCGTCGGCGAGGTCGGTGTCGATGAATCCCAGGTATGCGATGCCGGCCGTCACGCCGTGCGGTGCCAGTTCGACCCGCAGCGTCCTGGCCAGTTGCTCGACCCCGGCCTTGCTGACCGCATAGGAGGCGGCGAGCACGCCGTTGAAGAAGGCGTAGATCGAGCCGACGAGCATGACGTGTCCACGCCGCTCGATCACACTCGGCAACGCGGCCCGCACGGTCCGCCACTGCCCGAGAAGGTCCACCTCGACGGTGCGCTCGAAGTCGTCCGGATCGATCGTGGCGACCGTTTCCGACGGCGGCGCGATACCGGCGTTGGCGACAACCACGTCGATACCGCCGAACGTGGCCACGGCTTCATCGGCGGCGCGACGCAGTGCGTCAACGTCGGTCACGTCGGCCTGGAACGCGGCGGTTCCGGTGCCCAGCTCGTTGGCCAGCTCCCGAAGCGGCGCTAGCCGCCGCCCCACCAACGCGACCCGTGCACCACGGGCGTGCGCCTGCCGCGCGATCTCGGCGCCAAGACCGCGAGCGGCTCCGGTGATGAACAGCACGCGACCGTCGAGCTCGATTGACGGCGACGCTCCCAGCGCATCGCCGATCAGCGGGATCGCTCTGCTTGCGCGCACCGTGGCACGGCCCAGCAATCGAACAGCGTCACCAATCATCTCGACCTCGCGCAGGGGCAGTGTGTTCTGCTGGCTACCCGGGTACTTCTGTGGTCAATCACCGGTCGGAGGTTTCCCGCGCCCGCGCTACGGCTATCTTTTTGCCACCGCAACAGGAAGCCGGAGGTGCTCGTGGCGGTCGAGAAGCAAGTCGAGACGCAACCCGACGGCGAGGTTGCAACGAAGCTCAAGCGCGACATCACCGGCCCGCTGCTGTACCTGTTCATCCTCGGCGACGTGCTGGGTGCGGGCATCTATGCGCTGATGGGGGAGCTGTCCGGGGAGGTCGGCGGGGCACTGTGGGCGCCGCTGCTGATAGCACTGCTGCTGGCGCTGCTGACCGCCGGTTCGTACGCCGAGCTGGTGACGAAGTATCCCCGAGCCGGTGGGGCGGCGGTGTTCGCCGAACGCGCGTTCCGACAGCCGCTGGTGTCGTTTCTCGTCGGCTTCAGCATGCTGGCCGCGGGCGTCACCAGTGCCGCGGGCCTGGCGCTGGCGTTCTCCGGCGATTACCTCGCGACGTTCATCGACGTGCCGGTCGCGCTTGCGGCGATCGTGTTCCTGGCGTTGATCGCCTGCCTGAACGCCCGCGGCATCAAGGAGTCACTCAACAGCAACGTCGTGATGACGGCGATCGAACTCACCGGCCTGATCATCGTCGTCGTGGTCGTCGCCCTCATGGTCGGCGGCGGAGACGGCGACCTGTCTCGGGTCGGCCAGTTCCCGCCCGACACCAGCCCCGCTCTCGCGATCCTGGGCGGCGCCATCCTCGCGTACTACTCCTTCGTCGGCTTCGAGACGTCGGCGAATGTCGTCGAGGAGATTCGCAACCCGAGTCGGGTGTATCCGCGCGCCCTGTTCGGCGCGTTGGCGACCGCGGGGGCGGTCTACGTCCTGGTCGGGCTGGCCAGTTCGATCGCGTTGCGGCCGGAGGACCTCGCGGAGTCGTCCGGACCGCTGCTCTCGGTCGTCCAAGCGTCCGGGGTGGGGGTCCCGGACTGGGTGTTCAGCGCGATCGCACTCATCGCGGTCGCCAACGGCGCGCTGCTCACCATGATCATGTCGAGCAGGCTGACCTTCGGCATGGCCGAGCAGGGCCTGCTGCCCGCCGTTCTGGGTCGGGTCCTGCCGAACCGGCGCACGCCGTGGGTCGCCATCATTGCCACCACCGCGGTGGCAATGGCGCTCACCGCCGTCGGCGATCTGTCGACGCTGGCCGAAACAGTGGTCCTGCTCTTGCTTTTCGTGTTCCTGTCCACCAACGTCTCGGTGCTTGTCCTGCGCCGCGACACCGTCGAGCATGCGCACTTCCGCGTCTGGACAGCAGTTCCCGTGTTGGGCGTGGCGTCCTGTGTGCTGCTGCTCAGTCAGCAGAGCGGCACGGTCTGGCTGTTCGCAGGCATTCTGCTGGCCGTCGGCGCCGTGCTCTACGTTCTGGCCCGCTTAGCCGCGCGGCGAACGTAACGGCGCGGACAACGTGGGTCAGCCGTCGCTCTTGCGCCGCGCGCGGGCGCGGCGCTTACCCTCGTGCATCGCGGCCACCCTGGCGACGGGGATCGTGCGCCCGTGCTCGATAAGATCGGCCGGCAGGCGTTGCGGCGCAGGCATAGTCGCGGCCCACGGGTCACGCCCTGCCAGTGCGTCGATCGCCGTGTGCACGGTGAAATCGGCGGGAGTGACCCGGTCCAAATCGGACCAGTCCAGTGGGAACGACACCGGTGTGCCGGGACGCAGGCGAGGACTGTAGGCCGCCACGATCGTCGCGCCGCCGGCGCGCGTGGAATCCACGAACACCTTCCCTCCGCGGTCCCCGACGATGAAAGCCGTTGTCGCCAAGGCAGGGTCGAGCGCCTCGGCTCGCGCGGCCAGTGCCCGGGTAGCCGCGGCGACGTCCTCCACGGGGACGGCGGCATCGATCGGCACGAACACGTGGACACCTTTGGCGCCGCTGGTCTTCACCGCGCCGGCCAGTCCGCTGTCTGCGAGCGCCTGCCGCACCAGCATGGCGACCGCGACGACCGCGCGGAAGTCCCCGCCCTCGGGCGGGTCGAGGTCGAGAATCAAATGGGTGGGCCGATAGATGTCGTCGGCCAGGCCGAGGCTCGGGTGGTATTCGACCGCCCGCTGATTCGCCAGCCAGAGAAGGGTGGGCCGGTCGTCGCACAGCGGATAGTGCACCTCGCGCTTGGACGCCTCGGCCCAGATCGCGACGGTTCTCACCCAGTCGGGCGTGTACTTCGGCGCATTCTTCTGCATGAACGGCGCCTGCCCACGCAGCACACGCAGCACCGTCAGCGGCCGGTTCCGTAACACCGGCAGGATCTGGTCGGCGACGGCGTCGAGGTAATCGACCAAATCGCGCTTGGTCGCGTCGGCTTCGGGACTCAGCGGCTGGTCGAGGTTGGTCAGTTCGACGCCCTCGCGCTGCTCCTTAGCGCTCATTTCGACACCACCTCGGCGATTGCGCCCGCCGAGCGGTCCACGTCCTCATCGGTGGTGGCCCAGTTCGCGATCGAGATCCGCAGCACGTATCGACCATCCCATGTGGTGCCACCCAGCCAACAGGTGCCGTCGCGCTGAATGGCCTCCACCGCAGCGCGATTGACCTCGTCCCCACCCGGAAGACGCAGAAGGACCTGGTTCAAGACGACATCGTTGAGCACCTGTGCGCCGTGAATGCTGCTGAGATGGTGCGCCATTCGCCGCGCCTGCGCACAGTTGCGCTCCACGAGTTCGGCCACACCCGCTCGACCCAGCGACCTCAGCGCTGCGTAGATCGGCACCGCCCTGGCCCGCCGCGAACTCTCGGGAACGTAGTTCGTGTTGTCCCGCTGCCCGGGGTCGACGACCAGGTACGGGCCTGCGAGGCTCATTGCGGCTACGTGCGCGGCGGGGTCGGCGACGATCGCCATCGCGCCGTCGTAGGGCACGTTGAGCCACTTGTGCGCGTCGACGGCCCACGAGTCGGCCCGCCCGACACCGTCGGTCAGTGCGCGCAGGCCCGGTGCCGCCGCAGCCCAGAGGCCGAAGGCGCCGTCGACGTGCAGCCATGCGTCGTGCTCTGCGCAGATGTCGGCGATCGGGCCGAATGCATCGAACGCTCCGGTGGCGACGTTGCCCGCCTGCGCACACACGATCGTCGGTCCGTCGCCGCCGACCATCGAGTCGGCCAGTGCGGCGGGGTCCATCCGGCCCTGACCGTCGGCCGCGACACGCACAGCGGTTCCCGAGCCGAGGCCGAGCAGCCGCAAGGCGGTGTGAATGGTGGCGTGGGCCTGCTCGCCGCATAGGATCCGGATGGGCGGCGCGCCGCACAGGCCATCGCGCTCGACATTCCAATCAGACTGCGCCAGAACCGAATTACGCGCCGCCGCCAGGCAGGTCGTATTGGCACCCTGTCCGCCGGTGACGAATCCGACGCTGGCCGTGGCGGGCAGACCCAGTAGGTCGAGGATCCATTCGGAGGTGATCTCCTCGATGGCCGCGCCCGTGGGCGAGAGGGCGTGGAATGCGGCGCACTGATCCCATGCGGACACCAGCCAGTCGGCGGCCAGCGCCGCGGGCAGGGCACCGCCTGTCACGAAACCGAAATGCCGTGGTCCCGCGCTGGCCACCAAACCGGGTTCGGCGCCTTCGGCGAGAGCCGCGATCACCGCAGCCGGATCTTCTCCGTGCCCGGGCAGCGGCCCGCCGAGCAGGTTGCGGACCTCGGCCGCGTCGGCCAGCGCCGCGACCCGACGATCGTCGAGTCCGCTCAAGAACTTCTCGGCGTGACGGTGGGCGACGTCGAGTCCGGCGGAGCGGTTGCGCATATCCGAACCCTAGAAGGACGTCACGAGCCGATCAGCGACTCGATCCAATCGCGCGCGAAATACAGCACGAATCCGGCCGAGACGATCCACAGCAGCGGGCTGACTTCGCGCGCCTTGCCTGCCGCCGACCGCACCACCACCCACGCGATGAAGCCCACCCCGATGCCGTTGGCGATCGAGTACGAGAACGGCATGGTCGCCACGGTGAGAACCACCGGCAGCGCCACGGAGAACTCGGCGATGTCGATGTGGCGCAGATGCGACACCATCATCGCGCCGACGATGACGAGCGCCGCTGCGGCGACCTCGGTCGGCACGATCGACGCCAGCGGGTGGATGAACATCGCGGCGAGGAACAAAGTCCCGGTCACCATGTTCGCCAGGCCGGTGCGCGCACCTTCCTCGATGCCCGCGCCCGATTCGATGAAGACCGTATTCGACGACGCCGATGACGCGCCGCCGACCACCGCGCCCGCGCCCTCCACGACGAGCGCGGAGCGCAGCCGCGGGAAGGTGCCCTGCTCGTCGGCGAGCCCCGCCTCCCGCGCCAGGCCGGTGAATGTGCCCATGGCGTCGAAGAAGTTCGTGAACACCAGCGTGAACAAGAGGATGGTCGCCGCGAGCGCGCCGATGCGACTGAAGCTGCCCGCGCTGAAGTCACCGATGAGGGACAGGTCGGGCAGCGCGAACGGTGAACCCTGAAGTTCGGGCACCGACAGGCTCCAGCCGCCCGGCTTCTCGGTCGCCGAGCCGAGGTGCCAGATCGCCTCGATGGTGACGGCGACCAGGGTGCCGACGATCAGACCGATGAGGATCCCGGCGCGTACCCGCCGCGCGACGAGAACGCCGGTGAGCAGGAGCGTGAATACGAAGACGACGGTCGGCACGGTGCTGATGGAGCCGCTGCCGCCGGTGCCCAGTCCGACGGGCGGGGACGGCAGCCCGGTCGAGCCGATGAAGCCTGCGTCGACAAGCCCGATGAACAGGATGAAGAGCCCGATGCCCGCCGTGATCGCGAGCTTCAACTGCAGTGGCACCGCGTCGAAGATCAGCCGCCGCAACCCTGTCGTCGACAGCAGCACGATGATCAGCCCGTTGATCACCACCAGGCCCATCGCTTCGGACCACGTCAGCGAGCCGACGACGGTCGAGGCGAGAAACGAGTTGATGCCCAGTCCGGCGGCGAATGCGAACGGCAGGCGCGCGATGAGGCCGAACAGGATCGTCATGACGCCCGCGGCCAGCGAGGTCGTCGCCGAGACCTGCGCGAAGTCCAGCCGGTTGCCCTCCACGTCATCGACGCCCGACAAGATGATCGGATTCAGCACGATGATGTAGGCCATCGCGATGAACGTGACGAGCCCGCCGCGCAACTCGGCGGCGACCGAGGACCCGCGTGCCGATATCTCGAAGAAGCGGTCGAGACGGTTCATGCCTCGACCCTAGGGGCCATGCGGCCGAGTTTCGCGCCGTGTCGTTCGGTCGGCGTCAGTACGCTCCGTTCATGAACAGGCTTCGCGTCATCCAGTGGGGGACCGGGGCGGTGGGCTCCGAAATGCTGACCGCGATTCTCGACCACCGCGACGACCTCGACCTCGTCGGTGTGCGCGTCTATTCCGATACGAAGGACGGGGTGGACGCCGGCGCGTTGGTGGGCCGTGCGCCGGTGGGCGTCACCGCGACGGTGAACGTCGAGCAGGTGTTGGCGCTCGACGCCGACTGTGTCCTCTACACGCCACGCAATACCGACATCGCCGATGTCTGCGCTCTCCTGGCGAGTGGCAAGAACGTAGCGACGACCGCGTTCCTGTTTCACCCGCAACGCATCGACGCGGAGGACAGAGACCGCGTCCTCGCGGCGTGCGAGCAGGGCCGCTCCACGGTGCACGGCGGCGGTCTGAACCCGGGCAATCTGTCGGCGGCGCTGCCGCTGGTGCTGTCGGGGATGAGCCGGACGATCGAGAAGATCACGCTCCAAGAGCGCGCCGACTGGTCGGTGTACGACAGCACGGCGATCACGTTCGACAACATGGCGTTCGGTCAGCCGGTCGAGGACATCAGCCCGACCGCCAACGAGTTCCTCGCGTTCAACAGCTCACTGTTCACCCAGCAGGTTTGGTTGCTCGCCGACGTGCTCAATGCCGACATCGACGAGGTGACCGCGACGGTGGACGCAGTCGCCGCACGGGAGGATCACCAGATCTTCGACCGTCTGCTGCCTGCCGGGACGACTGCGGGTCAACGCTGGAACTGGACGGGACGCCGCCGCGCCGAACCGCTGGTCGAGATCGAGACCCTGTGGACCGTCGGCGGTGAGTACCCGGCGCACTGGCCGTCCCCGCAGCACGGTTGGACGTTGACCATCGAGGGCGATCCGTCGATGCGCACCCATTTCTTCTCGCTCGCGAGCTTCAGCCGCGCGGCGAGCATGGAGGAGCACGTCCGATCGGCCAATGTGGCCACCGCTATGCAGGTGCTCAACGCGGTCCCGGCGGTCTGTGCCGCACCGCCGGGCTTTGCAACCGCGGCGTCGCTACCGCTGATCCGCAGTTATACGGGCTTTGCGGCGGCGCGGTGACGGGTCAGTAGGTAGGTCAACCAGCGAACATCGATCAACATGACAATCTCACGCAGTCTTTCCGAGTATCGGGAGTAAGCGCCGGCGCTCACCGAGGACGTCGGCGAAGTGCTCGAGCGCATCGGGCACGGAATCGGCAATGGGGAACACGCCCGCGTCGCCGAACGCGCTCAGAGCGCGGCTGACGGACGGGCTCGTCACGAGCTCCCACTCCACCCCTGCAGCGGCGCAGGCGTCGTCGATGGCGTAGAAGAGCGAAACACAGTGAGCGGCAAAGGAACCGACGCCACTGAGGTCGAGAACAATCGGCTTCTCAGGTAAAACGAAGCGCCGCGCGAACTGGGTCACGCGGTCGATGTTCGCGCCGATGTCTCCCGAGATGGTCACCACCGTCGCCAGTTGGCGGCAGCGGGCGCGAATCTGGGCGCCGTCGCAGTCGAACGCCGGGTTTCCGTACATAGCGCCTCCTCTCGGTTACGTGAGGCCTACGTTATTGAGCCAAAGTAAGGCAACCGGGTGCAGGTGCTAAGCCTTTGGTAAGAACCTGATTTCGGCGGCGACAGCAAACCGCTCAGCTACCCCGCATCCCCTGTGGCCCGGAATAGTTCTCCCAAGGGCTGTAGTCGGCCAGCAGCGGTTCCTGCGATGGGCGCTCGTTCTCGGGAACATGCTGCAGATTGATCCTTATGCGGTACCAGATCGAGCTGGGCCCCCGCATACCGTCGACGAGAACATCTGCGGGCTCCAGCTTTTCGGCTACCGACGGGTAACGTGCGCGCCACTCGTCGAGCGCGGCCAGCGCCTCGTCCTTGGTCTTGGTGCGGGCGATCTCGATCAGCGGCTTCGAGGAAACGCGGCGACCGGTCCCCTTTTTGGCGCCCCTGGGCGCCTTCTCGGCCGGGCCCAGCCGATCGGCCAGGTCCAGCAACCCGTCAAGCGTGCCGGCGTAGTCGTCCATCGGTTCCCACGGATCACCGTCTCGCTCGAACCGGGCGGGGACCGTCGCCACGGTGAACGCCTCCGGTCTGCAGCCGGGGACCTCGTCCCACCGCAGCGGCGTCGACACCCGCGCGTCGGGCGTCGCGCGCACCGAGTACGCCGAGGCGACGGTGCGGTCGAACGCGTTCTGGTTGAAGTCGACGAACACGCCTTGACGTTCTTCCTTCCACCACCGCGCGGTGGCGGACTCGGGGGCGCGCCGTTCCACCTCACGCGCCACCGCCTGGGCGGCCAGCCGGACGAACTTGAACGGCCACCGCGGCTGGATGCGCGCATATATATGGAAGCCGCGCGAGCCTGACGTCTTGGGCCAAGCCGTCAGGCCGTGGTCCTCGAGTACCTCCCGGGCCACCATCGCGACGTCGACGATCTGGCGCCAATCCACCCCCGGCATCGGATCCAGGTCCACCCGCAGCTCGTCGGGATGGGCGAGGTCGCCTGCGCGCACCGGGTGCGGGTTGAGGTCGACACAACCTGTGTTGATCGCCCACGCCAGCCCCGCGGCGTCATCTATGACCGCCTCCTTCGCCGAGGTCCCCGACGCGTATTTCAACTCGGCGACATTCACGTAGCCGGGTCGTTTCTCGGGTGCGCGCTTCTGAAAGACGGCCTCTTCGGTGATGCCCTTCACGAAGCGTTTGAGAATCATCGGCCGGCCCGCGACCCCGCGCAGCGCACCGTCGGCGACAGAGAGGTAGTAGTGGATCAGATCCAGCTTGGTCAGGCCGGCGTCGGGGAAGACGATCTTGTCCGGGTGGGTGACCGTGACCGGCTGACCGTCGACCTCCAACGTGAGCGGACCAGCCATAGCGCCATCGTAGGTTCTGAGCCCGGTGCGATCCTTGTCACATATTGTGGGCGCATGCCCAAGCTGACCGAATTTCCCTTGCAGGCAGTCGCCAAAGTCCAGCAGTCCGTCGGGAAGTACGTGGAGCGGGGCGCCGCCGAGCTGCACTATGCGCGCAAGATGTTCGAAGCGGGCGCGTTCAAGCTCGAACCGCCGCAGAACGTCGCCGCGATGCTGGCCGACATCCGCCGCTGGGGCGAGTTCGGGATGATCCCGGCGCTCAACGCCCGGCGCACGCCGGATCGTGCTGCGGTCATCGATGACTTCGGCGAGATGACGTTCAAGGAGCTGGACGACGCCGCACACTCGGTGGCCAACGGCCTGCTGGCGATGGGCATCAAGGGCGGCGACGGGGTGGCGATCCTGGCCCGCAACCACCGCTGGTTCCTGGTGTCCGTCTATGGCGTCGCCCGTACCGGAGCCCGCATCATCCTGCTCAACAGCGAGTTCTCTGGCCCGCAGATCAAAGAGGTCTCCGAGCGCGAGGATGCGAAGGTGATCATCTACGACGACGAGTACTGCGAGGCGGTGTCGAAGGCCGAACCCGAACTGGGCAAGCTGCGCGCGCTGGGCATCAACCCCGACAAGGACGAGCCGTCGGGGAGCACGGACGAGACGCTGGAAGATCTCGTCGCCCGCCACAGCGGCAAGCCGGCGCCGAAGGTCACCAGGCACTCGTCGATCATCATCTTGACCAGCGGCACCACCGGAACCCCCAAGGGCGCCAACCGAAGCACGCCACCGACGCTGGCCCCGGTCGGCGGGGTGCTGTCGCACGTGCCGTTCAAGGCCCAGGAGATCACGTCGCTGCCCGCGCCGATGTTCCACGCGTTGGGGTACCTGCACGCCACCATCGCCATGCTGCTGGGCAGCACCCTGGTGTTGCGCCGCCGCTTCAAGCCGGCGACGGTGCTCGAAGATATCGAAAAACACAGGGCTACAGCAGTTGTCGTCGTCCCGGTGATGCTGTCGCGCATGCTCGACGCGCTCGAGAAGATGGAGCGCAAGCCGGACCTGTCGTCGCTGCGGATCGTGTTCGTCTCCGGCTCACAGCTGGGGGCGGAGCTGGCCACCAGGGCCATGAAGGACCTCGGACCCGTCATCTACAACCTGTACGGCTCAACCGAAATCGCGTACGCCACGATCGCGCGCCCGAAGGATTTGTCGATTAATCCGGCGACCGTCGGGCCGTTGGTCAAGGGCGTGAAGGTCAAGATCCTCGACGACAACGGCAACGAGTTACCGCAGGGCGAAGTCGGCAGGATCTTCGTCGGGAACTTCTTCCCGTTCGAGGGTTACACGGGCGGCGGGCACAAGCAGATCATTGACGGGCTGATGTCGTCGGGCGATGTCGGTTACTTCGACGAGCACGGTCTGCTGTACGTCAGCGGCCGCGACGACGAGATGATCGTCTCCGGCGGCGAGAACGTCTTCCCCGCCGAGGTCGAGGACCTGATCAGCGGCCACCCCGAGGTGGTCGAGGCCACGGCGCTGGGGGTGGAGGACAAAGAGTGGGGGCATCGGCTGCGCGCGTTCGTCGTGAAGACCGACGGCGCCAGCATCGACGAAGACGCGATCAAGCATTACGTCCGCGACAACCTGGCCCGGTACAAGGTGCCGCGTGAGGTGGTGTTCCTCGACGAATTGCCGCGCAATCCGACGGGCAAGATCCTCAAGCGCGAACTGCGCGAGATCTCCGTCGGCGGAGACGACGAGAAGGCTTAGGTCGGCGGCGCTAGGTCGCCATCATCGCCGCGCCGGGAATCGACAGGCAGAACAGCATCGAGACGAGCAGGAACCAGCCTGCGCCCTGCCAAGCGACCCAAGCGCCCTGCGCCTTCCATTCCCGGTAGGTCTTGACGAACGCACCCACCCCACCGACGAACAGAATCGCAGGCACCGTCGACGCGCTGACGACGGATTCTCTTGCGAGGACCACATAGACGGCGAACGCGAGAGCCGCGATCGCGACCACCACACCGACGTAGGTGGCCGCCGTGCGAAACGCGCCGGGCTGGTCGAAACGCTTCTCAGCGTCGTGCGTCACGCCTACCAGGGGCCGTTGACGTACGCCGACAGGCAGCCGGGAATGTCGCGGCACGCGATGATTGCGTTGGCGTCGGGAGCCGAGCCACGAATCTTGTGCCCGCGGTCCGGCAGCGAGCAGCTCTGCACCCACGGGTTACCCGGGATGATGCCGTTGTAGCAGGGCCGCGCCTCGCTTTGTGCGGTGGTCGCGCCACCGAACAGGACCGCGGGCCCCATCAGGAAACCGGCGGCTGCTACGGCCGCGCCCAGAAATCTCGTGACTCTTGAAATGCTCATCACCACCACCCAACAGCCGGAACCAACCAGCTATTTCATGGTACGCCCGCTGACAAGCCCGTTTACGGATCGCGCGGCAGGCCGAGCAGCCGCTCGGCGATGATGTTGAGCTGCACCTCCGACGTGCCGCCGTAGATCGTGGTGGCACGGCTGGCCAGCAGGTAGTCCGCCCATCTGCCCTGTGGCGACTCGGCATCGCCGACCGCGCCGTCGGTGCCGAACGACGACACCGCGAACTCGGCGTAGCCCTGTCCGGTCTTCATCGACAGCAGCTTGGAGATCGCGGCCGCGGGCATCGGGTCCCCGCCCGCCAGCGTCAGCAGCGTCGAGCGCATGTTGAGCACCTTGGCGGCGTAGCCTTCGGCGATCAGATGGCCCGCGTGGTTCTGGCCGATCTGGTCGAACTGCCCCTCGCGGACGAATTCGACGAAGCCGTCCAGGCTCGGCAGGAACGGCGGCTCGCTGCTGCCGATCGACACCCGCTCGGCGGTCAGCGTGTTGCGGCTGACCTCCCACCCACGGTCCACCTCGCCGAGAACCAGGTTGTCGGGCACGAACACGTCGTCGATGAACACGGTGTTGAACATCGCGTTGCCGGTGAGCTCGCGCAGCGGCTTGACCTCAACGCCCTCACTGGCCATGTCCAGCAGGAAGTACGTGATGCCGTTGTGCTTCGGGGCGCTGGGGTCGGTCCGTGCCAGCAGGGCACCCCACTGGGAGACCTGCGCGCCGGTCGTCCAGATCTTCTGGCCGGTGATGCGCCAGCCGCCCTCGACCTTGGTGGCTTTGGTAGTGAGGCTGGCCAGATCCGAACCGGCGCCCGGCTCGGAGAACAGCTGGCACCAAATCATCTCGCCCAGGAATGTCGGAGGCAGGAAACGCTCTTTCTGCTCGTCAGTGCCGAAAGCGACGATCGACGGGATGATCCACGCCGCGATACCCATCGCGGGTCGGCGCACCCGGCCGCTGTTGAACTCCTGCGCGATGATGATCTGCTCGACGGGGCCCGCCGCCCGGCCCCACGGCTCGGGCAGGTGCGGCTGTACCCAACCGCCCTCGGCGATCGCGGCGTTGCGCTCTTCGCGGGGAATGTCCTTGAGCCGGGCCACTTCTCCGCGGATCTCGTCGCGCAGCTTCTCAGTATCCGGGTCCAGGTCGATGTTCAGTGAGCGCATGCCCGTGCTGGTGGCCACGTCAACCACTTGCTGCGGGTAGTCGGCGTGGCGGCCGAAGGACGCGGCAAGTACCAGCGCGCGCCGGTAGTAGACGTTGGTGTCGTGCTCCCACGTGAAGCCGATGCCGCCGTGCACCTGGATGCAGTCCTGCGCGCAGTGCTGCGCGGCCGCCGGGGCCAGCGTGGCCGCAACGGCCGCAGCGAACTCGAAAGCGCTGTCCTGCGAACCGTTCTGGGCCTCATCGATCGCGCGGGCCGCATCCCAGACCGCGGCGACCGCGCGTTCGGTGTCGGCGATCATGCTGGCGCACTTGTGCTTGATGGCCTGGAACTGGCCGATCGGACGGCCGAACTGCTCGCGGATCTTGGCGTACGCGGTCGCGGTGTCGGTCGCCCACCGGGCGACGCCGATCGACTCGGCCGACAGCAGCGTCGAGATCAGCGCGCGGGCGAGCGTCCTGCTCAGGTTGCTCAGCACCCGATCGTCGCCGACCTCGACGGCGTTGACGCGCACATGAGCCAGCGGACGCAACGGGTCGACACTCTTGACGGGTTCGATCTCCAACTGGTCGGCGTCGAGGACCACCCACTCGTATCCGCTGGTGCCCGTGTCGAGCCCAGCGACGGGCAGCACCAGCACCGACGCCTGCGCGGCGGCCGGGACCGCGCGCACCTCGCCGCGGATGACCCATCCGTCGCCGTGCCGGGTCGCGGTCAGTCCGGAGTCGATGGCATATGCGGCGATCACGTCGCCGGAGGCGAGGTCGCTCAGCAGCTTGGCCTCGGGATCGTGCGCCGCGATCAGCGCGCTCGCGATAGCCGACGGGACGAACGGGCCCGGCACAGCGCCGTAGCCGAACTCCGCGACGACGATTGCCAGCTCGAGGATGCCGAAGCCTTGTCCGCCAACGGATTCGGCGAGATGCAGACCCTGCAAGCCCTGTTCGGCCGCGGCCTTCCAGTACGACGGCGGATTGGAGATCGGTGTCTCCAAAGCTTCGTGTAGGACCTCTGACGGGGCAACCCGTGCCACCAAGGACCGCACCGAGTCGGCGAGATCGTTGTGCTCAGGATTGATCGCGATGGGCATGCGTCATTGCCTTCCCTATTAACCGGTCGGTTGGGTTCGAGGGTACTCGGGCCGGTTGACCACATTGGCGAGTGGTTGCCCGTCGCGCATCCGCCGGCAGTTGTCGACGGCGTGTTCCAGATAGCGCCGCATCGTGTCGACGGTGTACCAGGTGACGTGCGGGGTGAGCACGACGTTGGGCAGTGTGAGCAGGGGATTGTCCGCGGCGACCGGTTCAGAGGCGAACACGTCGAGCCCCGCGGCTGCCAACCGGCCCGTGCGTAGCGCGTCGACGAGTGCCTCCTCGTCGATGACACCTCCGCGCGAGGTGTTGAGCAGCACCGCGCCGGGCTTCATCGCAGCCAGCGCCTCGCGACCCAACAGTCCGGCGGTCTGATCGGTCAACGGCAGATGCAGAGAGACGATGTCGCTGGCGGACAGCAGGTCGGGCAGCGATCGCCAGCCGGGGTGGCCGTCATCTCGGGTGCTGGTGTGCAGCACCGCAGCGCCCATCGCCGAAACGATGGTCTCCACCCGCTTGGCGATGTTTCCGTACCCGACCAGGCCCACAGTGCAGCCGCCGATATCGCGCACGGTTTCGCCCAACGTGGGGTCCGACGGCCAGCCTTTCCCCGCGCGCGTGGCCTGATCGAGTTCGACCAGCCGGCGCAGCGCGGCCAGCATCAGCAGCAGGGTGCCTTCGGCCACGGACGGCGCATTCGCGCCGGGCATGTTCGCAACAGCGATGCCCAGTCGGGTCGCGGCATCGACGTCGATGGTGTTGACCCCGGCGCCCAGCTTGTGCACGAGCTTGCAGTTGCCGGCCCGTTCGAGGTCGGCACCGGAGAGCGGCCGCAAAACGTGCCAGATCACGTCGACCTCGGGCAGTTCGCGGTGAAACGTCTCGTCGTCGTCCTCACCGCAGTAGCGGATGTCCAACCAGTCGGTTACCGGCGCAAGGAAATCGATCACCTTGTCGCCGGGCAGGAAGTGCGCGAGAACCCTCAGTGCGCTCACCCACTCGGACCCTAGTCGACCTGTAAGCTCGCAGCCGCATGAAAGCGACGATGTGCAATGCGAAGGCCGTCCTACTGACGCTGGCGATCGCTCTCGTCTGCACGCCGCTGCCCAGGGCGGCCTCGGTGCCCGACCCGGTGTCCACCGCGGTGCACGAGGCATTCGCGCCGCTGTTGCAGACCTACGACGTGCCCGGCATCGCGGTGGCGGTGATCGAGGACGGCACCCCGGCCTTCTTCAACTTCGGCATCGCGTCGAAGGAATCGGGAACTCCCGTCAGCCAGGACACTTTGTTCGAGATCGGCTCGCTCAGCAAGACATTCACCGCGACCCTGGCCGCGTCAGCGGAGACCACCGGGACGATCTCGCTGACCGAGCAACCCGGGCGGTACATGCCGGCGCTGCGCGGAACCTCGCTCGACGCGGCCCGCCTACTGGACCTCGCCGCCTACACTGCAGGCGGCCTGCCGCTGCAGTTTCCCGAGACCGTCCGCACGGACGCCGACATGACCGCGTACTTCCAACAGTGGCGACCCGCCGCGCCGCCGGGGCACCTCCGCGAGTACAGCAACCCGAGCATCGGGTTGCTCGGGCACGTCACCGCGCTGGCCGCGGGACGGCCGTTCGTCGACCTGGTCGAGGACGACCTCCTGCCCCGGCTGGGCCTGCGCCACACGTATATCGACGTTCCGGAAGCCGCCATGGGTTCCTATGCGTGGGGATACGACAAGGCCGACAACCCGGTCCGCGTCAACCCCGGGGTCTTCGACGCCCAGGCGTACGGCGTCAAGTCGACCGCTGCGGACATGATTCGCTTCATCGATGTCAATCTGCGGCCCGGCCAGGTCGACCCGCCGCTGAACAGTGCTGTGCGAGCAACGCACGTCGGCCGGTACCAGGTCGGCCCCATGGTGCAAGGCCTTGGCTGGGAGCAGTACGGCTATCCCGTCGCGCTCGACTCGCTGCTGCAAGGCAACTCGGCCGACATGGCGATGAAGCCGCATCCGGCCACACCGGTCACGGCTGCGCAGGCGCCAGGGCTGTTCAACAAGACCGGGTCGACCGACGGGTTCGGCGCGTACGCCGCGTTCGTGCCCCAGGAAAGGATCGGCATCGTCATGCTCGCCAACAGGAATTTTCCGATCGCAGCCCGCGTAACCGCCGCCAAATCGGTGCTCGACGCACTCGCCGCCTCTCACTGAAACCGGTTCAGCGCCAACGCTTCGTGATCCATCTGGCGATGGTGTCGGCCTTCTCGCTGCGGGCCCCGGGGGTGGTGAAGTAGTGGTCGGTATCGATCGAGAAGTGGGTTTTGTCGGTACTCGCCAATGCGTCGTAGATGCGTTTGGCGTCGGAGGGGTACACGCCGGTGTCCTGTTCGGCGTTGATCACCAGCGCCGGGCATTTGATTCGCGCGAGGTGGGGTTCGGCGCGCGTCTGCGCGTGCCGAAGGCTCCACATGCCGATCCAGTTGCGCAGCGTGCACGCCGCGGCGATGCCGTGCGCCGACCGGTTGGCCTTGGCGGGAACGCCGGCGTAGCACATGTTGGCCGGTCTCTTGGTCGGCTCCAGGGCGGGGTCGACCATGCGCGGATCGGCCCAGGTGCGCAGCACCGTGAACGGGCGGTCCGAGAACCCCGCCGCGTGTAAGCGCTTCAATTCGGTCTCCGCCCAGTCCGTAATCGCATGATTACGCGCGATCTGCGCCTCGCGGTAACGCTTGACGAACGCGGCGGTGTACGGCGGGCCGTTGTCGTCGCTGAACAGGTCGAGCTCGGGATCGGTTGCCACCGCGTCGTTCTCGTCGACCACCGACGCGTCCATCCACGCGGTGAGCACATCAGGTCTGCCGGGATGCGCGGCGCTGGCGACGTACCCGTCGGCAGGGGGCAGATCTGCCAGACCGGCCGCCGGGCGCATACCCTCCAGTGGCGTGACGTGAGGGTCGACGGACTGCGCCTGATACGCGGCCATGAGTGACCCACCACCCGAATTGCCAAGCAACACAACCGTGTTGACACCCTGGACCTCGCGCAACCAGCGCACTCCCACGCCGATGTCGACCAGCGCGTGGTCGAGCAGGAAGCTGCTCTCGAATCCGCGGTAGCGGGTGTTCCAGCCGAGAAAGCCGATGCCGCGGGTAGCCATGTAGTCGGCGAGATAGTGCTCGGAGAAGTCGATCTGGTAATGCGTGGCGATCATCGCGACCTTGGGCTTGCGGCCGACACCGCGGTGGTACAGACCC
Source organism: Mycobacterium deserti (assembly GCF_025345615.1). Lineage (GTDB taxonomy): Bacteria > Actinomycetota > Actinomycetes > Mycobacteriales > Mycobacteriaceae > Mycobacterium > Mycobacterium deserti. The sequence goes on along the minus strand of NZ_JAODWD010000002.1, from coordinate 805,565 downwards.
TGGCACGGGTGCCCACCAGCGCCCGCGCGTCGTGCGGTGGCCGACGACAGTCCGACGAATTCTCTTGTAACACCCGGTGTTGCGGTGTCCACCGGTGCCTTGGTCATGGTGTCGTGCGTCCTTCTGCCCCGTCGGTCGGCGGCGGTACACGCGGGCTAACGGTCACGGCCTCTCCTCGACCATTGATCGCAACTGAACCCGATGTTAGATTCGAATTTCGAGCTTGACCAGAGGAGCAACCAGAGATGATCAAGCCGAACAATCCCAATCCCGAATTCCAGCTCGGCGGAATCAACCATGTGGCCCTGGTCTGCTCGGACATGGCCAAGACCGTCGACTTCTACAGCAATGTGCTCGGCATGCCGCTGATCAAGTCGCTCGACCTGCCCGGCGGCATTGGCCAGCACTTCTTCTTCGACGCGGGAAACGGCGATTGCGTCGCGTTCTTCTGGTTCGCCGACGCCCCGGACCGGGTCCCCGGCATCTCGTCGCCGGAAGCGATCCCGGGAATCGGCGACATCGTCAGCGCCGTGAGTTCGATGAACCACTTGTCTTTTCATGTACCTGCCGAGAAGTTCGACGAGTACCGGCAACGCCTGAAGGACAAAGGTGTGCGCGTCGGCCCCGTCCTCAACCACGACGAGAGTGCGGCGCAGGTCTCGCCGACGGTCCACCCCGGGGTGTACGTGCGTTCGTTCTACTTCCACGACCCTAACGGCATCACGCTCGAGTTCGCCTGCTGGACCAAGGAATTCACCGAAAGCGATACTACGACCGTTCCGAAGACGGCCGCCGACCGCCGACCTCGCGTTTCGGCTTAGGTCTCGCGGTACCGCGTCGGCTCGGCGAGTGCGTCGAGCGTCGTCGCCAACTGGTCCACCAGTTCTTCCGGCGTCAGCCGCACGTCGCCCGCCAGCCATGCGCTGATGGTCTGTCCGACGCCGCCGACGGCGAAGTGGGCGGCGGCCTTCACCGCATCGTTGTGCTGGGCTCCCAGCGCGCCCGCGTGCTGGAACAGCAAGGCCGCGAACAAGGCGGTCGACTCGGCGCGTTTGCGCACGATCACCGCGTTGGACAGCTCAACGCTGAACAGCAAGCGGCCCACCCGGGCGTCGGCGGCGATGGCGCGCACGACGTTCGCCATGCCCGCGCGGCTCTGCTCCTCGGCGGGCGCCGCTGCGACGGCGGCCTGCGTGGTCGCGGCGATGTCGGCGATCACCCAGTCGAACACCGCGGCGACGAGGTCGTCCTTGTCGGGAAAGCTCTCGTAGAAGTACCGGACGGTCAGTCCTGCCTGTCGGCAGACGGCACGCACGGTCAACTCGGCACCGGACCCCAGCACGTCGAGGCCCGCTTCGAGCAGGCGCCGTCGACGCTGCGCGAGACGCTCAGTGGCGTCGACGCCGCGGTACGGCCGGACCTGTGCCATCCCGCCATCTTGACACCTGTTCACGGCGGGTGCAATATCAGGAAACACGCGTTCTCACATTTGCCGAAGGGGTGGCCGATGACGGTTATGGAGCCGATTGACCACGTAGGACGGGCCGTCAGCGACCCGGCGTTGCCGGTGTCGACGAAACGCTCGAAGCGGGCCGCCCACTTTGACGACGGTCTGATGGGCGTCGCGCTGCTCGCCGGCGCGGCCAACGTGATCATGCAACTGGCGCGGCCGGGAGTCGGTTATGGCGTGATGGAGAGCCGCGTCGAAAGTGGCCGCGTCGACCTCCACCCGATCAAGCGGGCCCGCACCACGTTCACCTATCTCGCCGTGGCGACCATGGGCACCGAGCAGCAAAAGGCCGCGTTCCGGCGCGCGGTGAACCGGGCGCATGCTCAGGTGTACTCGCTCGACGACAGCCCGGTGAAGTACCACGCGTTCGACAAGGATCTGCAGTTGTGGGTCGGTGCCTGCCTCTACAAGGGCGGCGTCGACATCCAACGGTTGTTCGTCGGGGAGATGGACGAGGAGACCGCCGAGCGCCACTACCGGGAGGGCATCCCGCTGGGGACGACCCTGCAGGTGCCGCAGGACATGTGGCCGCCGGACCGTGCCGCCTTCGATCGGTACTGGCAGGAGTCCCTGGACAAAGTCCACATCGATGACGCCGTTCGGGAGTACCTCTGGCCGATCGCGGCGGGCCGGATTCGCGGCGTCAAACTTCCGGCGCGGATACAGCAGGCGATGGATGACTTCAATCTGCTGATCACCGGCGGCTTTCTGCCGCAACGCTTTCGGGAGGAGATGAAGCTCGACTGGGATGCCGAAAAACAGCGGCGGTTCGACCGTCTGATCGCCCGGTTGCGCACGATCAACAACCTGCTCCCGAGATTTGTCCGCAAATTCCCGTTCAACGTCTTGCTCAAGGACCTCGACTGGCGCGTCCGCACCGGCCGTCCGCTGGTGTGATCAGGCGGGTGCCCGCCATCTGATGGCTACCCGCCCGAGCGCGAACGACACTGTCGCGCCAGAAGGGCGCGTTCTTCTCCCTCGTCTACAACGAGCAGCACCAGCCGGCCGAGCAATGGTTCGGCGACCGCGGCTGGCGAGCCCAGACCACCGCACTGACCGAAACCTGCGGGAAAACAATCGGCCCGTTCCGGCGTCCGACTCCGAGGCGGGCGCGATGACCGGCGATATCAACCTGGTCAGCGCCATCAAGCAGTGAGTGGGGTCACCCCGCGAGCCGGCACCGTGCGTCTCGACAGTTAAGTTATGCAATGCTAACTTTTGCGAAGTTAGCCTGTCATAACTAAGGGGGACGACGGCGCGTGCCGCTACCTACGGATCTTGCTGCGATTTCGCGCGTAGACCAAGCCGTCGTCAGCCGATTTGCCACGAGCTGCCGCGCGCTGGGCCTGACGGTGCACGACCGCCGCCGTCCGCCGGATCCGGCCGCAGCGAAATCCGGCTTCGCCGAACTGACCCGCATCGCCCGCGAACAATGTGACGCGTGGACGGGGCTCGCGGCCGCGGGAGACACCAGCGGCCGGGTCATCGAGGCCGTCTGGCAGACCGTCGCGACGGCGGGGATGCTGCAGCGCCAGATCGAACTCAACGACGGAGATCTGGCATTCACTTATGACTCCGGACTCTATCTCCAGTTCAGGGCTACTCACCCCGACGACTTCCAACTGGCGTACGCGGTCGCGCTCTGCGAGCGCGGCGACTTCGCCGGGGCGGACACGCTCGTCGGCCCTCTGATCGAACGGCGCCCAGGCTGGCTCGAGGCGCGCTGGGTGCGGGTCGCGATGTACTACCGCACCGAGCGATGGTCCGACGTCGTGCGACTACTCACTCCGATCGTCAACGACGCCGAGCTCGACGAGACCTACGCCCACGCAGTGCGCATCGCGTTGGGGACAGCGCTGGCGCGGTTGGGCATGTTCGCGCCGGCGCTGTCCTACCTCGAAGACCCGAGCGGGCCCGTCGACGTCGCCACGGTCGACGGCATGCTGGTCAAAGCCCTGTGCCTGCGCGCGCAGGGCGAGGACCTCGACGCGGCCGACGTCCTGGCCGAGTTGTATGCGGCCAATCCGGAGAACGAACAAGTCGAGATCGCACTGTCGGATACGTCCTACGGCATCGTGCCGACCACCGCCGCGCGCATCGAGGCCCGCGCCGATGTGTGGGATCCCGAAACCGAGCCGACCGAGTCCGACTTCGTCGACCCGGGCGCCAAGGAGCGCAAAGCCCACCTCCTGATCGAGGCTGAGGCCGAACTCGCCGAGTTCATCGGCCTCGAAGAGGTCAAGTATCAGGTCGCGCGATTGAAAAGCTCAGTGGCCATGGCTATTCGGCGACAAGAACGCGGACTTACCGTCGCCCAGCGCACCAACCACCTGGTGTTCGCCGGACCGCCGGGGACCGGTAAGACGACCATCGCGCGTGTCGTCGCCAAGATCTATTGCGGGCTGGGCATTCTCAGGAAGGAGACCGTTCGCGAGGTCCACCGCGCCGATCTGATCGGTCAGCACATCGGTGAAACCGAAGCCAAGACGAACGCCCTCATCGACAGCGCGCTCGACGGTGTGCTGTTTCTCGACGAGGCGTACGCGTTGGTGTCCACCGGCGCCAAGAACGACTTCGGTCTCGTCGCCATCGACACCCTGCTAGCCCGCATGGAGAACGATCGCGAGCGACTGGTCGTCATCATCGCGGGATACCGCAAAGACCTCGACTCGTTCCTCGACACCAACGAGGGTCTGCGGTCGCGGTTCACCCGCAGCATCGACTTCCCCTCTTACACACCGCATGAGCTCGTCGAGATCGCGATGCGGATGGCCGAGAAGCGCGACAGTGTCTTCGAGCCGGGCGCGTTGTCGCACATGGAGACGTTGTTCGCTCAACTCGCGGCCGCGACCACTCCTGATGCCAACGGTGTCGACCGGCGCAGCCTCGACATCGCGGGTAACGGCCGCTTCGTCCGTAACCTCGTCGAGCGCTCGGAGGAGGAGCGCGAATACCGGTTGGACCATTCCGCTTCCGAGGAATTCACCGACGACGAGCTTATGACCATCACGGATGAGGACGTCACCAAATCCGCGATTCCGCTGCTGCGCGGCCTGGGCCTGACGGTGCCCGCGTGACCGCGCCGAACGGGGATGACCGCCGCGCGTTCACCTCACGCACGCCGACCAACGAAAATCCCGACCGCGTCGCGTACCGGCGCGGCTTCGTCACCCGCCATCAGGTGTCCGGGTGGCGATTCATCATGCGCCGCATCGCATCCGGGGTGGCCCTGCACGACACCCGCATGCTCGTGGACCCGCTGCGCACGCAGACCCGCGCCGTGCTGGTCGGCGCGCTCGTGCTCATCACCGGACTCGCGGGCTGTTTCATCTTCTCGCTTATCAGGCCGGGCGGCGTCGCGGGCAACGACGCGATCCTGGCCGACCGCACCACCTCGGCGCTCTATGTGCGCCTCGGCGATCAGTTGCACCCCGTGCTGAATCTGACCTCGGCCCGGCTCATCGCGGGCCGTCCCGACAATCCGTCCACTGTGAAGACGAGCGAGATCGACCGGTTTCCGCGGGGCAACCTGATCGGAATTCCGGGCGCGCCGGAACGCATGGTGCAGAACACCACCGCCGACGCGGACTGGACGGTGTGCGATGGCACCTCGGGCCCGGCGGCCGGCGTGACGCTGATCGCCGGATCGTTGACCGACGGCGGCGAACGAGCAGCCGAGTTTCCTCCCGATGAGGCCGTCCTGGTGGCCAACGCGAGCGGCCCGAACGCCGGGACGTGGCTGTTGTGGGAAGGTCGCCGCAGCGCGATCGACCTCAACGACCGCGCCGTCACCGGCGCGCTGGGCCTCGGCGCCGACGCGTCGGCGGCGCGCCCCGTTGCGGCCGGCCTGTTCAACTCGGTACCCGAAGCGCCCGCACTGAAGGCGCCTGCGATACCGGGTGCCGGCGAGCCCGCCCGCTATCAGCTCCCCGCGCCCGCACGGGTCGGTTCGGTGGTGACCTCGTTCGACGCCGACAACACGCTCCGTCACTACGCGGTGCTCAGCGAGGGGCTGCAACCGATTTCCGGTGTGGTGGCGGCGATCCTGCGAAACACCGACTCGTTCGGGCTCGACCAGCCACCCCGATTGGACGCCGACGACATCGCGCGCCTGCCGGTGGCCAACATCATCGACAACAACGCCTACCCGGACGAGCCGATCACCCTCGTCGACGCCGAGGACGCGCCGCTGACCTGCGCCCAGTGGACCAGGCGCGCCGACGCCACGAGCGGCGCGCTCACGCTGCGCTCCGGCGTCACCCTTCCGGTGTCCGACGAACTCCGGGCGGTCGCCCTTGTCGGTGCCGGGTCGGGAACCACTGCCAACCGGGTCGCCCTGTCACCCGGCCGCGGATATCTCGTGCGGAGCGTCGGACAGGACGGCGGCGGCGCAGCGGCCTCGCCCAGCGGAACCGCCTACTTCTGGCTCAGCGACACCGGTGTCCGCTATGGCCTCGACGAGGACACTGACCAGAAAACCATTGCGGCGCTTGGTCTCAATCAGCCCGCGCTACCGATTCCGTGGTCGATGTTGAGCCAGTTTGCGCCCGGTCCCACGCTGTCGCGTGCGGACGCCCTTCTGGCCCACGATGCGCTCGCAGCCGACCCCCGACCCGCTGTCGTGAGGGAGACTCCGTGAGCGAAGCTTGCAAGCGAACCATCGGCACAGAATGCGCCGGGCGAGCCCGCGAGGCCGGCAAATGAGCAGGCTCATCTTCGAAGCGCGCCGAAGGATTCCTGCGCCGGCGACGCGCAAGGGAACCATCACCATCGAACCGCCGCCCGAGCTGCCGCGGATGGTGCCACCGTCGCTGCTGCGGCGGGTGCTGCCCTACCTGATCGTGATCCTGGTGATCGGCATGATCGTGGCACTGGTGGCCACCGGCATGCGCCTCATCTCTCCGACGACCCTGTTCTTCCCGTTCGTCCTGCTGTTGGCCGCCACGGCGCTCTACCGCGGCACCGACAACAAGATGCGGACCGAGGAGGTCGACGCCGAGCGGGCCGACTACCTCCGCTACCTGTCCGTGGTCCGAGACAACGTGCGGGCCCACGCCGCCGAGCAGCGCGCGGCACTCGAGTGGTCGCACCCCGCCCCCGCCCTGTTGGCCGAGGTTCCCGGTACCCGTAGGCAGTGGGAGCGCGATCCGCACGACAGCGACTTCCTGGTCGTGCGGACCGGTCTGCACGACGCGCCGCTCAACGCGACCCTGCGCGTCAAGGACAGTGCCGACGAGGTGGACCTCGAACCCGTCTCACACACCACATTGCGCGGGCTGCTCGACGTGCAACGGACGGTGCGGGCAGTCCCCGCGGGCATTGACCTCGCCAAGGTTTCACGCATCAGCGTGCTCGGTGAGCCCGCCGATGTCCGCGGCGCGCTGCGGGCATGGATCGCGCAGGCTGTCACGTGGCACGACCCCGCCGTCCTCGGCGTTGCCCTGCTATCGCCGGACGTCGAGAGCGAAGACTGGGCATGGCTGAAGTGGTTACCCCACAACGATATTCCCGGCTCGTTCGACGGTGCCGGGCCGGCTCGTTACCTCGCGAGCGATACGCGGGAGCTGCGTGCGCTGCTCGATCCGGTGCTCGACGACCGAGCGCCGTTCGGTGCAGGCGACGCCGCGGGCGCAAAGCACATGCTGATCGTCCTCGACGATCCCGACGCGGACCCCGCCACCGTGCTGCCTCGCAACGGCCTGGCAGGCGTGACGCTGGTGCACCGCATCACCGAGGCGCCGCATCGCGAGCAGTACGCTGATCCGGAGCGGCCCATCCTTCGCCTCATCGAGGGCAGTCTCGAGCGGTGGCAGCCGAACGGCTGGCAGTCCTACGTCGAGGTGGCCGACCAACTCGATGTCGCCACGGCACGCCACGTCGCGCGCCGGCTGTCGCGCTGGGACTCCAACCCCAGCCATGCACGCTCCAGCAGTTCAGGGGTCGCCACCTTCTCGGCACTGCTCGGCATTCCCGACGCTGCCGCACTGGATGTGGCGAGCCTGTGGGCGCCACGGACGCGTGCCGACGAGCTGCGGGTTCCCATCGGCGTCACCGCGACCGGTGAGCCGCTGTTCTTCGACCTCAAGGACGAAGCGGAAGGCGGCATGGGGCCGCACGGCCTGATGATCGGTATGACCGGCTCGGGCAAGTCGCAGACCCTGATGTCGATCCTGTTGTCGCTGTTGACAACCCATTCGGCCGATCGGCTGATCGTGATCTACGCCGACTTCAAGGGCGAAGCAGGCGCTGACATCTTCCGCGACTTCCCGCAGGTCGTCGCTGTCATCTCGAACATGGCCGAGAAGCGGTCGCTGGCCGACCGGTTCGCCGACACCCTGCGTGGTGAGGTGGCGCGGCGCGAACAGCTGCTGATGGAAGCAGGCCGCCGCGTGCAGGGCAGTGCGTTCAGCTCGGTGCTCGAGTACGAGGCCGCGATCGCGGCGGGCCACGACCTGCCGCCATTACCCACGCTGCTGGTGGTCGCCGACGAGTTCTCGCTGATGCTGGCCGACCACCCTGAGTACGCTGATCTCTTCGACTACGTTGCGCGCAAAGGACGTTCCTTCCGCATCCACATCCTGTTCGCCTCGCAGACCCTCGACGTCGGCCGCATCAAGGACATCGACAAGAACACCTCCTACCGCATCGGTCTGAAGGTGGCCAGTCCGGCAGTGAGCCGCCAGATCATCGGTGTGGAGGACGCCTTCCACATCGAGGCCGGTCCCGACCACAAGGGCGAGGGCTTTCTGGTCCCGACGCCGGGCGCGATGCCGGTGAAGTTCCGCAGCACCTATGTCGACGGCATCTACGACCCGCCGCGGGTCGAGAAGGCCGTTGTCGTGAAATCGGTTCCGGTGCCGCAGTTGTTCACCGCGGGACACGTCGATGCCCCGACCGACACGGTCGCCGTCATCGAGCCGGCCGCTCGCGAGGAACGGCAGCCGCGAAAGCTGGTCGCCACGATCGGTGATCAGCTGGCGCACTACGGGCCGAAGGCACCGCGCCTGTGGCTGCCGCCGCTGGAGGAGTCGATTCCGCTGGACGATCTGCTGGCCCGCACGAACATCGGGGAGCGGCAATGGCGTTGGCCGCTCGGCGAGATCGATCGTCCGTTCGCAATGCGGCGCGACCCGCTGGTGTTCGACGCGACGTCGGCCGGTGCCAACCTGCTGATCCACGGCGGCCCGAAGTCCGGTAAGACGACAGCGCTGCAGACGTTCATTCTGTCGGCCGCCGCGCTGCACTCACCTCGTGACGTGACCTTCTACTGCCTGGACTACGGCGGCGGCCAGCTGCGCGACCTCGAGGACCTCGCCCACGTCGGCAGCGTCGCATCGCCGTTGGAGCCAGAGCGGATCCGGCGCACGTTCGGTGAGCTCGAACAGCTCCTGCGCGCCCGCCAGGCACGCGGCCACAACGGCCGGGCAGGTAACGGCGTCGAGCGCGACGAGTACGGCGAGGTCTTCCTCGTGATCGACAACCTGTACGCGTTCAGCAGGGACAACACGGACACTTTCAACACCCGAAACCCGTTGCTGGCCAGAGTGACTGAACTGGTGAACGCCGGGATGTCGTACGGCATCCACGTCGTCATCACCACCCCGAACTGGCTTGAAGTTCCCCTGGCGATGCGCGACGGGCTCGGGCTGCGCCTCGAACTGAAACTGCCGGACGCGCGCGACAGCAATGTGCGGGTCACCGGGGCGCTGCGACGTCCCGCCGATGCCGTGCCGGCCGACCAGCCAGGCCGCGGCCTCACGATGGCCGCCGAGCATTTCCTGTTCGCCGAGCCCAACCTGCGCGACATCGCCGTCATCAACTCCCGATACCCCGGAGTGACGGCCCCACCGGTGCGGCTGCTGCCGCACGACCTCGCCCCTGCCGCGCTCGCTCCGCTGTACCCGGCGCCCGAGCGGGTCGTCATCGGACAGCGTGAGGAGGACCTCGCCCCGGTGTCGGTGGCGTTCGCACACAACCCGCTGCTGATGGTGTTCGGCGACGCCAAGTCCGGTAAGACGACTCTGCTACGCCACCTGATTCGCACCGTGCGCGAACATAATACGCCAGACACCGTCGCGTTCACGGTGATCGACCGTCGGCTCCACCTCGTCGACGAACCGCTGTTCCCGGACAACGAGTACACGCCGAACATCGACCGGGTCACTCCGGCGATGCTGGGTCTGTCCGCGCTGTTGGAGAAGCGACGTCCGCCTGCCGGTATGACGGCACAGCAGCTGACCAGCTGGACCTACGAGGGCCACACCCACTACCTGATCGTCGACGACATCGACCAGATCCCGGACGCGCCCGCGGTCAGCGGGCCGTTCGTCGGGCAACGTCCTTGGACCGCGCTCCTCGGATTGCTGGGCCAGGCCAGCGAGCTGGGGCTACGCGTCATCGTCACTGCACGAGCGACGGGTTCGGCGCACGCCCTGATGACCGCGCCTTTGCTGAGACGCCTCAACGAGCTCCAAGCGGCTATCGTCATGCTGTCGGGCAATCCGCAGGACAGCGGCAAGATCAGGGGGCAGCGGTTCCGCCGGCTGCCTGCGGGTCGCGCGATGTTGCTCGACGACGGCGACGACGCGACGTTCCTGCAACTCGTCAACCCGTTCGCCGACGAGGCCGCTGTCGGCGGCCCGAGAAACCGAGGAAGGGAGTTCAACTGATGACTCTGCGAGTCGTTCCCGAGGGACTTGCCGCGGCAGGTAGCGCCGTCGAGGCGCTGACCGCCCGCCTGGCCGCTGCGCACGCCGCTGCCGCACCGCTCGTCACGGCCGTCCTGCCGCCAGCAGTCGACCCGGTGTCGCTGCAGACCGCCGCGGGCCTGAGCTCCCACGGCGTGGAGCACAACGCGATGGCCGCCCAGGGCATCGAGGAACTGGGCCGCTCGGGCGTCGGCGTCGGTGAGTCCGGCGTCAGCTACGCCACCGGTGACGCGGCGGCGGCTTCGTCGTACCTGGTCGCCGGCAGCTGATCGTGACCGCCCCGGTATGGATGGCACTCCCCCCGGAGGTGCACTCGGCGGCGCTGAGCAGCGGGCCCGGGCCGGGGTCGCTGCTCGCCGCAGCAGGGGCCTGGCAGTCGCTGGCGGCTGAATACTCCAGTGCTGCCGCGGAGTTGACGAGCGTGCTCGGTGCGGTCCAATCGGGGGCGTGGGAGGGCCCGAGCGCTGAGCAGTACACCGCCGCGCATGCGCCGTATCTCGCCTGGTTGGCGCAGGCCAGTGCCAACAGCGCGGCCACGGCCGTCCAGCACGAGACGGCCGCCGCGGCCTACACCACCGCGTTGGCGACGATGCCGACGCTGGCCGAGCTCGCACTCAACCACACCATCCACGGGGTGCTGTTGGCAACGAATTTCCTTGGTATCAACACGATTCCGATTGCCCTCAACGAGGCCGACTACGTGCGGATGTGGATCCAGGCCGCGACCACGATGAGCATGTATCAGGCCGTGTCAGGAGCTGCGGTGGCGGCGACGCCGACAACAACGCCCGCGCCGATGCTGCTGGCACCCGGTGTCAGTGAGGCGGGGTCGTCGGCGGCGACGGCGCAGCAGTCCTTCGCCCAGGTGACCGCGGCGGATTCCGGTTCGGCGCTGGCCAACTCCGACTTCATCTCGTCGCTGCTGCAGGCGCTGGGCCAGTTCTATCAGGCCTACACGGATTACACGTACCAGCTGTTCGAGCCGATCCTCACGTTCTTCAACGATCCGGTGGGGAACACCATCGATCTGATCACCGGCTTGCTGACCAACCCCGGTCCAACTCTGGTCCAGTACGGCCCGTTTCTGTTCGCCGTTGCCTACCAGGCAGTTTCGTGGGTGGGCGCCTCCCTGACCTATCCCCAGCTCCTGCTGCAACCGCTGCTGGCGATCGGCCTTGGTGTCGGCGGATACTTCCTCAACGAGTACTTGAACCGACCCGTTGCGGGCGAGCCGGCACCGGCACCCGCGCCTGCACCCGCACCGCAGCCCACCGCTCCGACGCCGCAGCGTGCCGACAGCGCCCTCGCCCCGGTCACGACCGTGTCGCCGACCGTGCCGTCGACGGCACCCGCGCCCGGCGCATCGGTGGCCGGCGGGACCGCGCCTGCCGGTGGCGCTCCCGCGCCGGGTGTGGGCGCAGCGGTGCCGTACGCGATCGGCAACGTCGACCCGGACGGCGGGCTGTCGCCGACGTTTCGCGAGGGAACGAGCGCGAAGGCGCCGGCCTCCGACATCGCGGCTTCGGCCGCCGCGGCTGCCGCGGCATCGTCGCTGGCCAAGCGCAAGGCGCGCCGGCGCCGCACCACACCGGTAAACCAGCGGCAATACGCCGACGCGTACATGGACTACGAGCCCGACGAGGACGACACCCCCGATGAGCCGGTACGCGGGCCGCACGTGGCCGCGTCGCAGAAGGGCGCGGGCACAGTCGGTTTCACGGGAGCGGCGACGAGGTCCGAAGCCGAAGAAGCGGCCGGCCTGACTGAGCTCATGGGCGACTCGTTCGGCGGCGGGCCCACCGAACCTCTGCTGCCCGGCGACTGGCATCCGGAGAGGGGAGCACGCGACTGATCGGACCATCTGACCGAAACCGAGCACGATCCTCAATCCGAAAGGAACATCCATGAGCATGTTGGACGCTCACATCCCGCAGCTGGTCTCCTCGGAGGCGGCGTTCTCCGCCAAGGCGGCGTTGATGCGCAGCACCATGGCCCAGGCCGAGCAGGCCGCACAGTCTGCGCAGGCCTTCCACATGGGCGAATCGTCGGCCGCGTTCCAGGCCGCGCACGCGCGATTCATCGAGGTCTCCGCGAAGGTCAACGCGCTTCTCGACATCGCGCAGGTCAACCTGGGCGACGCGGCGGGCACTTACGTCGCCGAGGATGCCGCCGCGGCAAGCACTTACACCGCCATCTGAACTTCGAACCGACGAGAGGGAGAACCTGATGTCCCAGATCATGTACAACTACCCGGCCATGCTGGCTCACGCGGGCGAGATGGCGGGATACGCGGGTGCGATGCACGGCGTCGGCGCCGACATCGCCAGCGAGCAGGCGGCTCTGGCTGGCGCCTGGCAGGGCGATACCGGCATGAGCTACCAGGCGTGGCAGGCGCAGTGGAACACCAGCCTCGAAGAACTGGTCCGCGCCTACCGCGCGATGGCGGCCACCCACGAGACCAACACCATGTCGATGAGCGCCCGCGATGCCGCCGAAGGCGCCAAGTGGGGCGGCTGACAGTCGGTGGCCGCTAACGCAGTCGAGCTGACCGCGGAGCAGGCCTGGTTCGTCGCCGATGCGTCGGGCGTCGGGAACTTCCCATGGGTTCTGGCCATCACGCCGCCGTACAGCGACCTCGCGCATCGAGCCGGCGTCGAAGCCAGGCTGTCCCTGGAGCTGACAGACCTCGGCGTGATGACCGCGGGCGGGATCATCGATCCCGGTGTGCGCCAATGGATCACGATGACCTGCCGACCTCGACGCTGGCTCGAACTCCGATTCGTCAGCGGCGCAGGCGACATGCTGCGCGGACAGGTGTCGCGCCGCGACGACCGCACGGTCGTCGCGCTCCGCAGCGGTGGCCTGGTCACGTTCACCGCGTTGGATGTCGACCATCCGCAGGCGCTGGTGCCCGTCTTGACAGCGGGCCTCTCGGGGCGGTCGCCTGCGACGTTCGAGGAGTTCGCGATACCCGCACGCGCCGGCGCGCGCGCCGACGAGCAGCTACGCAACGGCGCGGACCTCACAGAGATCCTCGAATTCCTCGGCATCCCGCCGACAGCGCGGCCGGTGGTTGAGGCCGCATACGCACCGGGCCGCACGTTCGTGGAGATCGTCGCGGGCGACCACCGCGACGGTCATCGCGTCAGTACGAACGTCGGGGTCAGCATCGTCGACACCGAGAAGGGGCGGGTGCTCGTCACACCTACGAAAGCCTTCGACGGCGAGTGGATATCGACATTCACACCCGGCACGCCGCTGGCGATCGCCGCCGCAATCGAGCGGCTCACCGCCACGCTGCCCGACGGCCCGTGGTTCCCGCAGTTGCACTTGACCCGAGACTTCGACTCCGACCAGAGAACGGAACACCAGCAATGGCGCCAGACAGTCAGCTGACCGGCACGACATCCTCGGCGGCGGTGATGCCGATCGTCCGCGTCGCGGTGCTCGCCGCGGGCGGCCCGGACGCTTCTGCGGGCGGACGCGTCACGGACATGGCCCTGCCGACCGAACTACCGCTGCGCGAGATCCTGCCTGCGGTACGCCGGATGGCGATGCCCACCGACGACACCGACGACGGCGCGCCGACGGCGCTGTCGCTCGCGCCGGTCGGCGGGGCGCCGTTCAGTTTGGATGCCACGCTGGACACCGTCGGCGTCGTCGACGGTGATCTACTCGCGTTGCAGCCCGTGCCGGCGGGGCCGCCGGCTCCGCGCATTGTGGAGGACATCGGCGACGCGGCGGTGATCTTCTCCGCGGCACGCGAGAAGCCATGGGGTGCTCGTGATATTCAGCGTTTCGCCGCCATCGCCACCATCGCGCTGATTGTCGTCGCCACCGGTTTCGCGACGGCGCACCGCATACTCACAGGCGGTCAAGCCGGCCTCATCGCGGTCGCTGCGATCGCCGTTCTGACCGTCGTGGTTTCGCTGTTCGCCCGTCCCCGCGCGCCGCAACTGGCCACGGCGCTGTCGGTGACAGCGCTCGTACCGCTGGCCGCCGCGCTCGGATTACTGGTACCCGGTGAGTTCGGTCCGTCCCAGGTGCTGCTCGCCGCCGCGGGCGTGACGGCGTGGTCGATCGTGTGCATCACGATCGCCGAACGCGCAGTCGCGGTTTTCACCGCCGCCGCCGTCGTGGGCCTGGTGTCGCTGCTGGTTTCCGGTGCCGCGGCGATCTGGCAGCTGAACTCGGTGATCGTCGGGTCAGCGCTCATCGTGCTGGCCCTTGTGGTCACCGTGCAGGCTGCCCAGTTGTCCGCATTGTGGTCGCGGCTGCCGGTACCGGTGATTCCGGCGCCCGGTGACCCCACGCCGTCGGCACCGTCGTTGGCGGTGTTGGCCGACCTTCCGCGTCGCGTCCGTCTCAGCGACTCCCATCAGACCGGCTTCATTGCGGGCGCCGTTCTGCTGTCCACAGCGGGCACGCTGATGCTGGCTGCCCCGCAGGGGGTTTCGAGCTGGGGATGGTATGTCGTCGGGGCCGTGGCGTTGGGCTCGGTGCTGCGCGCCAGGGTGTGGGACTCCGCACCGTGCAAGGCCTGGCTGCTGGCCCAGCCGTTCCTGATGGGCCTGGCGTTCCTCGCGGTGTTCATCGCCGACGGTCGCTACGCCGCGGCGTGGTGGGCGCTGGCGGCGCTCGGCGCGCTGACCGCCGTCTGGGTGATCGCCGCACTGTTCCCGGGCGTCGCGTCGCCGGACACGTACTCGCTGCCGATGCGCAGGCTGGTCGGCTTCCTCGCCTCAGGTGTCGACGCCTCGCTGATCCCGGTGCTGGCTTATCTGGTGGGGTTGTTCGCCTGGGTGCTGAATCGGTGATGTACCCCCGTCTTGCCGCCGCGATGGCTGTGGTGGCCATGGTGGCGGTGAGTTCTCCTGCGGCGCAGGCGATTACACCACTCGAGGTCGAGCCCGGAGTGGCTCCTCCTTCGGGTGCCGCTGCGCCCGTTCAGGCGATGGCTCAGCGTGGCGACTGCGTCACGACCGCTGTCCTGCCCGGTAGCGACCCGAGTGCGGTCAGCCCGAACCAGTCGATGCTGAACCTCGCGGGTGCGTGGAAGTACAGCCGCGGCGACGGCCAACTTGTGGCGGTGATCGACACCGGTGTGCGGCCCGGCCCGCGGTTGCCCAATGTCGATCCCGGCGGTGACTTCGTCGAGTCGACGGACGGGCTGACCGACTGTGACGGCCACGGAACCCTGGTGGCCGGCTTGATCGCCGGACAGCCCGGAGCCGACGGCTTCTCGGGCGTCGCACCCAATTCCCGAGTGCTGTCGATCCGCTCTACGTCGGCGCGCTTCGCGCCCCGCGACACCGGTGAGGATCCGGCCACGGCGCGCGTCGCGCTCGACGTCGCGACGCTGGCGCGTGCCGTGGTGCGCGCCGCCGATCTCGGCGCTCGAGTCATCAACATCTCCGCCGTGACATGCCTGCCGGCCATCGAAGACGTCAACCAGGCCGAACTCGGTGCCGCACTGCGTTATGCGGCCGTCGAGAAGAACGCGGTGGTCGTCGCCGCGGCGGGCAACAACCGCGCCGGGCTGAACCCAGGATCGGCATGCCCGTCGAATCCGCTCTCGGATCCGGGGCGTCCGGCGGATCCGCGCAACTGGGCCGGTGTCACGTCGATGTCGATCCCGTCCGCGTGGCAACAGTACGTGCTGTCCGTCGGGTCGCTGTCGGCAGGCGGGCAGGCATCGGACTTCACGATGGCCGGCCCGTGGGTGGGGATCGCGGCGCCCGGAGAGAACGTCGCCTCGGTGGGGAACGCCGACGGCGGCGGGCTTGCCAACGCCTTGCCCAACGATCAGGGACAGCTGTTCGGCCTCAACAGTTCCGGCTTCGCCGCCGCGTATGTGTCGGGGGTTGCGGCCCTGGTGCGCAGCCGATTCCCGGAGCTGACCGCACAGCAGGTGGTGGACCGCCTGACCGCGGGCGCCCAGGGCGCCGCTCGTGCACCGTCGAACCTGACCGGCGCCGGATTGGTCGACGCCGTCGCCGCGTTGACGTGGGACGTCAGCGCGGCCGGCGACGGCGCGGCCGCCCCTCCCGCGTCCAAGCCGATCGCCGCGCCGCCGCCCCCCGCGATTCCGGACACCGCACCGCGCACGATCGCGTTCGCAGGAGCGGGCGTGCTGCTCCTCATCGCTGTCGTCACGGCCGCTGTTGCCGCGCAACGACGTAAGGAGAACACGACGTGACCGTCCGACTAGCCCTGGCTCTGCTGATGATCGTCGCAGCCGCTACGGCATTTCCGTGGAACACCGACACCGACTGGTGGATACTCGGCGTGGCCGGTGCCGTGCTGGTCATGGTCCTAGCCTGGTGGCGCGGACAGTTCGTCACGACGATGATCGTCCGTCAGCTGAAGGTGTGGCGCCGCAACCGATCCAGGCCCAAGCAGAGACCGTCCCACCGGGTGTCGGTGCTGTTGCGCGTGGAGGATCCGGACGGCGTCGGTTTGTCGCTTCCCCTGGTGGCGGGGTACGTCGAACGTTTCGGTCTCCGCTGCGAGACGGTGTCCGTCACAAGCCGGGACCTGGCTGGTAGCCGAGCAACCTGGATCAGACTGACCCTCGATGCGGCCGCCAATCTGGCTGCGTTGCAGGCACGCTCGCCGGAAATGCCCCTGCGCGACACCGCTGAGACCACCGGCCGCAGGCTGGCGGACCATCTTCGCGAAACCGGGCTGACGGTTGCATTCGTCGAGGTGGCCGACGCGCCCGTCGCCGGTGCGGCCAGGGAGATGTGGCGCGGCGTCCGTGATGAGCGTGGCGTCGTGTCGGCGTACGCGATGCCGGTCGACGATCGGATCATCGAGCGCCTCGCCGAGCTACGGCTGCAGCCGATGGAACGGTGGACCGTGCTGGAATTCAGTGGCGCGGCAACGAAACCCACCGTCGCTGCTGCATGCGCACTCCGGACCACCGAGCCGGTCCGCGCAGCGCCGGTGCGCGGTCTGATCGCCAAGCCAGGCCTCCAAGGCCCGTTGCTCGCCGCGATGGATCCGACAAGCAACGCACCGCTCGGGATATCGAGCAGCCCACTGCCCCAAGGACTGCTGGAGCGGATCGTCTGGCCCGTCGGGTCCGGCGAGCTCAGTCGAACATGAAGTCGTGCATGAACCGCGTCATCCGGCGAAGGTAGTCCGGCTGACTGACATGCAGAATGTGGTTGCCCGGGAACCAGTGGAAAGCGCAGCGGTCCCAATGCTCCCACAACAGTTCGGCCTGCTCCGGTGGCGCAAGGCGGTCACCCAGGCCGGTGATGATCAACCGCCGCTCCTTGGGCACAAGCGGCGCATAGTTCAGCGGGGACGAATACTGTGTTGCCGCAGTGGATAATTCCGCATCGGTGCCGGACAGGAAATTGCGAAGCGCGACCATCTTGTTTGCGGGAAACCACTCGTCGACCGTGCGGTCGGGGGTCACCACGGGAACGTTCGGGATGACCGCCTGGACCCTGTCGTCGACGCTGGCGATCAGGGCAGCGGTGTAGCCGCCCAACGACATACCAGTCAGGGCGATACGGTCGACGCCGGTGAACTCCAGATAGTCGATCATCGACCGGAAGTCGTGCACGGCTTGGCCCATCGCTTCGGCGGAGCCGGCGAACCCGTTGGCGAAGAAGCCGTGTCCGCTGAAGGGGGAACCCTTCTCGGCGCGGTTGCCGTGGAACGGCAGGACATAGAGCAGGACGTCGTACCCCGAGCGGTAGAACCACGGCAACGAGAAGAACAGTCCGTTGAACAGATACGGGGAGCCCATGAAGCCGTGGATCACGCACAGAGTGGGACGTGGTCCGTCTTCATGGCGCCAGTGCTGGGCGTGTACGACGTTGTTGCGCGCGAAGCCTCTGCACTGTTCTCGCAGTGCCGGGTTGACGGCTTCGAAACTGCTGTTGAATCGGATGTTGTGCACGTTGCCCTTCGCGACCCACTCCGCGAGCGGGTTGGCCGGGCGCGACGAGACCCGGGGCAGCGACGTCGGCGCGGGGAAGGACAGCGCCGGATCCTTTGCGGACGCGAGCTCGGCGTAGAACCGCAGATACTCCTGCTCGGCGCGCGACTGGGAGCGGCGAAGGCCGCCGGCCAGGGACGGAAGCATGGTCGCGGCCAGCAGCGAAGCGATCCCGGTGCGCAGGGCGATGTCGGCCACCGCCGACGAATCGACGATCAACCGCTGTCGGGTGGTGAGGTCCACGCGGCGCGGGAGCCCGCGCAAGCCGGCGTCGGCGCCGGGAACGTCGGGAACGGGAATCGCCGGAGCCGCCCGGCCGGCGACATCAGACCCCGGAGCCGCCCGGCCGGCGACATCAGACCCCGGAGCCGCCCGGCCGGCGACATCAGACCCCGGAGCCGCCCGGCCGGCGACATCAGACCCCGGAGCCGCCCGGCCGGCGACATCAGACCCCG
Source organism: Mycobacterium deserti (assembly GCF_025345615.1). Taxonomy (GTDB): domain Bacteria; phylum Actinomycetota; class Actinomycetes; order Mycobacteriales; family Mycobacteriaceae; genus Mycobacterium; species Mycobacterium deserti. The sequence continues at coordinate 786,935 of NZ_JAODWD010000002.1, read as the reverse complement.
GAGCCGCCCGGCCGGCGACATCAGACCCCGGATCCACCGGCGTTGTGTCCGAAGTGGTCACGTCCGCATGGTAGCCCGGCGATGAGTGCGACACTGGCGGCATGTGGAACCCCGACGTCTACCTGGCGTTCGCCGACCACCGCGGCCGGCCGTTCTTCGACCTGATGGGCAGGGTGCGTGCGGAGTCGCCACGGCGCGTCGTCGACCTCGGATGCGGGCCCGGCAATCTCACCGCCAGCCTGGCGCAACGTTGGCCGGACGCGGCTCTCGAGGCCTGGGACAGCTCACCGGAGATGGTCGAGGCGGCGCGCGAGAGGGGCATCGACGCGCGGGTCGGCGATGTGCGCGACTGGGTGCCGCAGCCCGACACCGATGTCGTGCTGAGCAACGCCACCCTCCACTGGGTACCGGGCCACGCCGCGTTGTTGGCGGGGTGGGCGGCGCAACTGGACTCCGGCTCGTGGATCGCCATGCAGGTGCCGGGGAACTTCGACGCTCCGTCGCATCGCGCCGTGCGTGAACTCGCGCGGCGGGACAGGTGGGCGGAGCTGCTGCAGGACTTCCCGTTCCGGGAGGGGCAGGTCGACGATCCCGCGGGGTACGCAGAGCTGCTCGCCAATGCCGGCTGCACGGTCGACGCCTGGGAGACGACGTACATCCACGAGCTGACCGGCGAGAACCCGGTGCTCGAGTGGATCACCGGGACCGCGTTGCGGCCCGTGCGGAGTCGGCTGTCCGACGCGCAGTGGGAGCTGTTCAGGCAGGAGTTGATCCCCCTGCTCGACGCCGCCTACCCGATGCGGCCCAACGGCAAGACGTTCTTCCCGTTCCGACGGATATTCGTTGTCGCTGAGGTGGATTGACGGTATCGCCTCCGGTTCAGCAGAACGATCACCTGCGTCACCAATCCGCGAATGATGTGCACCGCCTCGGCTTCGAGCAGCCGTAGCTCGTCGACGTGCACCGTGTCGACCGTCATGTCGGAAGCCCCTCCTTCTCGGCGTCGGCCCGGTAGCGGTCCACCCACTCGTCGGACCGTTGATCGGCCTGTCGCTCCAATACCGGCGCGGGCGCCAGCCGACGGTCCTGTCCCAGGGCCTCGAGGACGTCGGCCACTACCTGAGTGAGGTTGCGCCACAACACCGGATAGGGCACCTCCATCGGTTGGACGTTCTCCTCGGCGAACCAGTTGCGCCAACCTTCTTCCTGCGCGCGCAGCATGTTGACCACGTGGGCGATGGCGCCGGCGTGGTATTCAGCGCGCGCATCGCGCACCGGGTCGGGCCGTCCTCGCCAGACCCGCGTCTGCACCGCGCGCCAAAACGAGACCGCTTGCGACACAACGTCTGGGCGGAACACATGGATCAGCACGGGGTCGCTGCCGATCACGTCGCGGATGGCTGAGAGCAGACCGTCACCGGACCGCTCGGGCAGGCTCGCGGCACGGTCCAGCAACAGAGGCGTCTGGTTCCACATCAGCTTGCCACCCCATATGCCGTTGGGTGTGCGCCCGACCGTCCGGATGTAGTCACGCCAGATCTCCGCGGGCGCGAGGTCTGGTTTCCCCTCGTCCAAGGGGTCGAGCAACCGCAGGATCGACTCGTCTGCGGCGTCGGCGAACCACTCCCGCGGCTGAGGCGACATGCTGGTGCTCGGCAGGTACTGGAAGAACTCCTGAGGCTCACCGGCGACGCCCGTGGCCCGCAATGACTCGACCAGCAGCGTGCTGCCGCTGCGCTGCGAGGCGAGGACCAGATAGGCCGTCTGTTGAGCAGGCATGAGCGCGAGCCTAGCGGGAGTCGAAATCCCCGGCTTGCTAGGCCTTTTCGATCATGATGACAATAACTATTGCCCGCGGTGGTCGTCTTCGACGCCACGTTCGGCGGCGATAGCCGACCGGCTGGTGATTCGCGGCCCGTGAATGTGGAGATACGTCTCGGTATAGCGCTCGGAAATCCTGGTGCCTGCGAAGTCCGACGGGATCACGTCGTTGGTCTTCATCCGCCAGTCGTTGAGCAGCAACGCCAGATCGTTGGCGACAGCTTCGGCCTTGTCGGTGGCGTCGGGGCCGAGCAGATTGTGTGACTCGGTGGGGTCCTCGAGCAGATCGTAGAGTTCGCGTTCGGGCCGGCGGGCGGCTACCTGGGGTGCGACCGTGCGACCCGGCGCGCTGTCGGCGATGTCCCACGGCAGGTCCAGCAGCGGTCGCGATGCGTAGTTTTCGATGTAGCTGTACTCCTTGGTGCGGATCGCGCGGATCGGGTCGAACGAGTCGTGGAACGTTTTGGTGGTGTAAACCTCGGTGCGCACCGGACCGTCGCCGTCGGGACGCGACAGGCTCGCGGCGTGCGACATGCCGTCGATGTCGTCGGGCACGTCGAGACCGAGCAGGTCGAGCAGGGTGGGGACGAGGTCGACACCGCTGAACAACCCGTCGTAGGTGCGCGGCGGGAGTTTCCTGTCGCGCGGTGGCCGCACGATCATCGCGATGCCTGTGCCGGCGTCATAGAGCGTCGATTTGGCCCGTGGCAGCGCAGGACCGTGATCGGTCATGAAGACCACCCAGGTGGTGCGGTCGAGGCCGGTTGCGGTCAAGGTGTCGAGCAGTCGGCCTACCGCGGCGTCGGCGACGGAGATGGATCCGTAGAAGTCCGCGAGATCCTGCCGGATCTCAGGGGTGTCGGGTAGGTAGTCCGGCACGTCGACGGCGGTGGCGTCGGCCGGTTGGTAACGGTCGTGCGGATACGGCCGGTGTGTCTCGAAGAATCCTGCGGTCAAGAGGAACGGCTGCTCAGGCGCATTCGTGAGCCACCGGGTCGCATGTTCGACGACGTATTCACAGTAGGAGTTGGAAACGTCGAACTCGTCGAAACCGAGCTTCGAGGGATAGGACGTCTCGTGCTGCATACCGAAGAGTGCTGTATGCCAACCTGATTCGGACAGCAGGTGCGGCAGCGTGCGCACTCCTGCGCGGTACTCCCAGCCGTGGTGCGCAAGACCGACCAGACCGTTGTTCTGCGGGTAGCGGCCGGTGAACAGCGAGCCGCGAGACGGTGAGCACAGCGGCGCGGTGGCGTGCGCGCGGGTCAACAGGATTCCCTCGGCGGCCAGTTCGTCCAGGCGCGGGCTGTCGACGTCAGAGTGTCCGTACGCACCGAGATGACGCCCGAGGTCGTGCCAGTGCACGATCAGCACGTTGTCCCGTCGCGGTTCAGTCACAACGCTCCCTTCGTCTCGTCGGTACACCGAACAGGCTTGGCGCTGAATCGGCAACCATTCCGCTCACGTTATCCACAACGGCGGATCGGGAGGTTCGCCCGCAAACCGGTGACGCTGCCTGTCGAACCGGCGCCGTTCTAGGGGTCGTAGGGCACGCCGACCGCGCGGAAGACGTATTCCGGCGGCACGTTGAAGGCCAGTGAGCGACGGGGCAGACGCCTCAGCATGTCGGCCGGGATCGGCTCTTTGTAGTGCATCGACAACTCTCCGCTGAAGCGCGGGTCCACCGCGGCGATGTCGACGTCGAGATGCAAGCCGCTCTCGGACAGTTCAGCCGTCACGGTGCCGGACTGCTCGAGGTCCCACCGCTGATCGATGGTTCGGCCGGCCAGTTTGGGAACCGACGACAGCGTGGCGAGCACCCGCATGTCGGTGATCACCAGCGAGCCCACAAAGCTCGACACATTGCCCTTCGATCGCTTGCCCGGGATCTTGCCTGTGAAACGTCGGGTCACCGGCACGTACTCGGCGAGATGGATGATGCCTTCGGCCTCCACCTCCGCCCGCAGCTCGGCGGGTAGACCGCCGATTCGGAGCAGCTTGCGCAAGAACACAGCCATGGCTGACCACCCTAACGGGGGTGGTAAGGGTGAAGGGGTGATACGACGGAGGGGCGCGCTGGTGTCATCAGCAGTTCTCGCCGTCGTCGTGTACGTGCTGATGTGGATCGCCATTGCGTTGCCGTGGAAGTGGATCGAGGTCGTCGACCAATCCGCACTCGACACCTTCTACCGCTTCGGCACGGCTCATCCCGGCTGGGTGACCGGGTGGGACGTCTTCTGCACGGTGCTCGGACCCGGAGCGTTCCGGCTGACGACCCTGATCGTCATCGTCGTGGCGCTGGTAAAGCGCAGATTCCCTCTCGCGGTGTTTCTCGTGGTCTGTGTCGAACTCAGCGGACTGGTCACCGAAGCGGCCAAAGCGTCGGTGAACCGTGCGCGACCCGACACCGCGTTCGTCTCCGCTTGGAGCACGTCGTTCCCGTCCGGGCATGCCCTCGGGGTGATGGTCGCCGTGCTGGCTTGGCTGACCGTCGTGCTACCGGCAGTTCGCCGTCAGCGGCGGGGTTGGCTCGTCGCACTGGGCGTGTTGGTTGTCGTGACGATCGGGATCGGACGGGTGGTGCTCAACGTGCACCATCCATCCGACGTGCTGGCCGGATGGGCTGCGGGGTACGCGTATTTCGTCCTCTGCCTTCTGGTGGCGTCTCCGAGACGTCCTATTTCGGCAGCGGACGAAACACCGGCAGCGCCCGATACCGCACAGTGAATTTGGCTTCGTCGTATTCACTTCCGACTTCGCCGTCCCGAGCCAGGACGGTCGGCCCATCCACCGCGGTGAAGGCGAACTCCGGAACGCGGAGCTCGTGATACAGCGGACTGCGTTCCAACCTGCCGAAAACAAGCGCCGTCAGGATGCGAATCTTGGAGAACGGGCGGCCGGTATCAAGAATTCGAACGTCGATCAGGCCGTCATCCATCCGTGTTCGGATTGACGGCGCGAACCCCGACGGTAGGTACGTCGAGTTGCCCAGAAAGAACAGCGAGGTCTGCAATGTCTTGTTGTCGTAGGTGATTCGGACCGGCTCGTCCCCCCACAGGGTGTGCAACATGGCATACACCCCGGCCAACGGCTTACCTATCCGACGTTCCAGCCGCTCGCGCGTCCGGACGAAATTCGGGTACGCCCCTATGCTCGCGGTATTGATCACGATCTGGTCCTCGTTGAGGCAGACCAGATCGACGCAAGCGACGCTGCCGGTACGGATCGCCTCGACCGTTTTGGCGACGGTGTCGCAGCCGATGTCTTTGGCGAAGTGGTTGAAGGTTCCGGTAGGGAACACGGCAAGCGGAACTCCCGCGTCGACCGCAACCTCGGCTGCGCACGACACCGTGCCGTCGCCGCCGCCGACGGCCAGCACTTCGGCCCGCGCGGCGGCCGAGCGTATCGCTTCCTTGACGTCATCCTGATCGCCGAGTTCGACGATCTCGGACTTGGGGAGCGCTTGGCGGACGTCTTCGATGACGCGGGCGCCGGTCCCGCGACCGGATGCGGGGTTGATGACCAGCACGACTCCCTCGCCGTCCGGCCGGGGTGGAGTGTCCACGCGCAACGGATCGGCGGCCGGAATCTTGGTCCGTACCACCGGCGGGACCAGCCTCGACCCGAGTACGGCGATCGTCGCTCCGATTCCGAAGCCGGCAAGGACGTCGCCGGGATAGTGAGCGCCCGTGGCGACACGGGACAGGCCGACGAGGCCAGCCAGCAGCGCCAGTGGAAGGCCAAGTGCCGGGCTTTCGAGGCCGACCCCGACCGCGAAGGCGGCCGCGCTTGCGGAATGGCCCGAGGGCAGTGAGTTGGACGTAGGACGGTGCCGGGTGCGACGACGCAACGGCACGGAATCGAACGTCGGTCGCGGACGCTGTCTGATTCGCTTGGCGCCCTGGTTGGTGAACAAACTGGTTGCGCCCAGCGTGATCACGCCTCGGGCAGCACTGCGTCGCGCGCTGGATTTGCCGGTGGCCGCCAGGCCCGCTGCGATGGCCAACCACAGCTTCGAATGATCGGCGGCGCGGGTCAGCGGCGGCATCATCGAGTCGAGCAGCGGTGTGGGCGATTCCGCGATCGCTTCGAAGATCTCCCGGTCAAGGGCGCCGAGGCCCTGCGTGATGCGCTGGATGCCGTGTCGGCGCCGTCCCTCGGGCAGTAAGTCCATGGGTCCAACCTATCCGGCGGCGCCTATTGACAAACTTTCTTGTCAAGCCTCACCATGGTGGCGTGCTCGACGTCGACGTGATCGAAGACCCCGCCGCCGCAGTGAGCGCGCTGGACCCGATCCGGAGTCGGCTGCTGGCCGAACTCACCGAACCGGCGTCGGCGGCCACCCTCGCGTCGCGGGTCGGGATCGCCCGGCAGAAAGTGAACTATCACCTGCGGGCGCTGGAGACCCATCAACTCGTCACCGAAGCGGGTGAACGCCAATGGGGAGGCCTGCGCGAGCGTCTGCTCGTCGCGACGGCGGCGTCCTACGTCGTGTCGCCTCGAGCGATGGGGCCCTTCGCGGTCGACCCCGGCCGCACGAACGACCGGCTCTCGGCGAGCTATCTGATCGCCCTGGCTGCGCGCGCGGTCCGTGAGGTCGGAACGCTGTGGCGCGCCGCGCGGGAGAAGGACAAGCGGCTCGCGACGTTGTCCATCGACACCGCGGTCCAGTTCCGGTCGCCGTCCGATCGCGCGGACTTCACGCGCGACCTGTCCGAAGCCGTCACGTCCCTGGTGGCGCGCTACCACGACGAATCCAACCCCCGTGGCCGTACCTACCGCCTCATGGTTGCGGCTTATCCGAAGCCGAAGGAGGAGTGAAAGTGCCGTTGAAGAAAGACAACTCGGGCCGCCGCTGGGTCGAGATGGAATTCCTGGTGCCCGGCACGCCCGAGCAGGTGTGGCAGGCCATCGCCACCGGCCCGGGAATGAGCGCCTGGTTCACCAGCGTCACTGTCGACGAACGCGAAGGTGGCGCCATCACTTTCGACTTTGGTGACGCGAACTGCGGCCAGGACGTCTCCACCGGCAAGGTGACGGTGTGGAACCCGCCGGAGCGGTTCGCCTATGAGGAGTACAACTGGAGCGGTGACGCCCCACCCGTCGGTACCGAGGTGACCGTAACGGGCCGCTCCGGAGACAGCTGTGTCGTGCGGATGGTGCACAGCCTGTTCACCGAACGAGACGACTGGGACGACGAACTCGAGAGCTTCGAGACCGGCTGGCCGGGCTTCTTCGAGGTGCTGCGGGTGTACCTCCGGCATTTCGCAGGCCGACCCTCCGCGGCGGTGCACGCCATGTCGGGCGCTCCTGGCGGCGACGCAGAGATCTGGGCGAAGCTGACCTCCGGGCTCAACCTGGCCGGCGCCAACGTCGGCGACCGCTGTCAAAGCCCCTCTGGTGCACCGCGTCTGGCAGGCACCGTCGAGCGCATCCATCAGACCGCGATCATGCGCGAAATAATGCTGAGGCTGGACGAACCCCACGAAGGCGTTGCGGTGATCGGCAGTTGCGATATGGGCGGCGAAGCGCGCGGCATGGCGAGCATCTTCTTCTACGGGCCCCAGGCGAGCGACACTGCGGCCGCCGAGCAGAAGAAATGGACCGATTGGATGCGTGGCGTGCTCGAGGGCGACACGGTCGCGCCCTAACATGAGCGGGTGCGCCGCCTACTGACGCTGCTGTGTGCGGGCGTGGTCTGGCTGGTTGCCGCACCGGTGGCCGCCGGGCAGGCCGCGCCGTGGTTCGCGCGGTCGGTCGGCAACGCTACGCAGGTGATTTCCGTTGTGGGCGTAGGCCAGACGGACGCCAAGGTCGACGTGTACGAGCGGACGGCCGCAGGCTGGCAGGCAGTCGGTGCAGGTATCCCCGCCAAGATCGGCGAGAAGGGGATGTCGGCCGATCACTACGACGGTTCGATGATGACGCCGATGGGCGTTTACAGCCTCGACTTCGCCTTCGGCACGCAGCCGAATCCAGGCGGCGGTCTGCAATACGTGCAGGTTGGTCCCAACCATTGGTGGGACGGCGACATGAAGAGCCCGACCTACAACACCATGCAGGTGTGTGAGGAGTCGCGGTGCCCCTTCTCGACCGCGCTGTCCGACGGCACCGAGAACCTCGACATCCCGCAGTACGCGCACGCGGTCGTGATGGGGGTCAACAAGGCGCGCGTTCCGGGTAAGGGAGGCGCGTTCTTTCTGCACACCACCGACGGCGGGCCGACGGCAGGCTGCGTCGCGATCGACGACGCGATGATGGTCAAGCTGATCCGGTGGCTGCGGCCGGGCGCGGTGATCGCGCTGTCGAAGTAGTCAAATGTTGAGGGCCTTGCCCGGTTCGACCTTGAAGTTCGTGATCGACTCGGTGGACATCGTGACCTCGTAGGTCCGCTTGTAGCCTGTCGCGCTGATCTTCCAGCCGTCGGGGGTGCGCCGGTAGCGGTCCTCGTAGAACGCCGCGCCGTAGAGCATGAAATTGAAGTCGGCGACGATCACTCGGTCCTGCAGGTACCAGATGCCTGTGGCCTCGTCGCCGTCGACGGCGATCTCGGGGTGGGTCACTCGGTGTTCGGTGAGCACATTGGCGGGCATCGACGTGCGCATGAACTCGACCAGAGAATCGCGGTCGGTGAAGTGATGCTCTTGACCGAGTGAGCTGCCGTAGTCGCCAACGATGTCGTCGGTGAGGGTGGCGGCGAAGTCGTCCCAGTGCTTGGTGTCGAGCGCCCGCAGGTACCGGTACTTGACTTGCTGGATCTCGTCGATGTCACCCATGGCCGACATTGCAGCACACGGGCGCGGCGTGCGGCTACTGTGCCGGCGTGAGGTTCCGCGTTGCGGGACCCTCGAGCAGCGTGCCGTCGGGGGCGAAGCGCGATCCGTGCAGGGGGCATTCCCACGCCTCGTCCGCGTCGTTCCAATTGACGATGCCGCCGAGGTGCGGACACACCGGCGAGACCCGATGCTCTTTCCCGTCGACGACGGCGCGTCCCTCGAGGTGCCAAGGCGGGCCGCTGACCACGCCGCCGTCTTCCGGCGTGCGATTGAACGTGCGGGTGACGGGCGTGACCCACCCCCTGGCGAGATAGAACCCGACCTGCATGTTGGTCTGCAGGGCTTTGGGGATGCCGGACAGCTCGTGCGGACTCCAGCTGGCGAAGGCCTCGGCCCAGTCCATGCGGCCCCCGAGGATCCGGCTCGACAGCGCCAGCGCGGCGGCGGGTCCGTTGGTCATGCCCCACTTGTCGAAACCCGTTGCCACGAAGATGGATTCATGCCCTGGGAGGATCGGCCCCACATACGGGAGCTCGTCGACCGGCGAGTAGTCCTGCGCCGACCAGTAATGCGTCTGCATGGCTCCGGGGTAGTGCTTCTTCGCCCACGAGTCGAGTTCTGACACCGAGGACGACGGGCTTTTCTCGTGGCCGACGGGGTGGCCGGCGCCGCCGACGATCAACCGGTCGCCCTCGGAAGTGGGTGCGTAACGGACCGACCGGGTGGGGGAGTCGGTCGAGATGTACATGCCGCGCGTGATATTGCCCGGCACCTTGTACGCCATGCAATACGAACGTTGCGGCTTCAGGCGGGCGAAGAAGCCGCCGCGATCGAGGATCGGAATACCCGTGGCGAGCACGCATTGCTTTGCGGCGATGTCGAATTCGTGGCCCTCAGTAGTGCGCACATTCAACGTCAGCCCGTTGGAATCGTTCGAGACCTTCTGCACCCGAACGCCTTGCGCGAGACGGCCGCCACGTTCGTCGAGTTCGACGATGAGACTGTCGAGCAACGGCATGGGATCGAACTGCGCCTGATCGGCCAGTCGCACACCACCGGAGAACGGGAACGGAACGTCAGCGTCGTCGACCCATTCGGCCGCGAGGCCGACCGCCGTGCAAGCGTCGTACTCCTCGCGCGCCGACGACAAGCCCTTCTCGGACTGTGCGTAGGTGTAGGCGTCCTCGCGTTGCACGGCGATGCCGTGCGCCTCGCAGTGCCGCACCAGCCAGTCCTGGCCTTCGCGATTGCCCTCCACGTACTGGCGTGCGGTCTTCTCGCCCTGCTTGGACATGATCTTGGACAGCTTCGTGCCTTGCAGCAGGCTGATCTTCGCGGTCGTGTTGCCCGTGGCGCCCGCCCCGATGAACTGCGCTTCAAGTACCAGGACGTCCTTGCCGGCCCGCGCCAGCAGCACGGCGGTGATCAGCCCGGTGATACCTGCGCCAACCACCACGACGTCGACCGACCGGTCGGCTTCGACCAGCGGATTCGCCGCGCTCGCCCGATCGGCCCGGTTTGCTAGCCACAGAGATGTCATGGCCTTGGCTGTACCCACTGGGGGCCGCTCAAAACCGTGCTGGCCGAACGGGGTTCGCACGGAGTGTCTACCCCGTTTCGCCAGGTTGGCCGGTTATCGTGTGCTCCGATATGAGCGACCCTTTGGGGTTGTCGATCGGGACGACGAACTTGGTCGCGGCGCGCGTCGGCAATCAACCTGTGATTCAGCGTTCGGTGCATACCCTCGCCGACGGCACCGTGCTCAGCGGCCTGGTCGAACGCGTCGGTGACTCGGTGCCGTTGGTGGCCGCCGACGGAACTGCGCATCGCGCTGAGCGGCTGCTGGCCGACGCGCTGGCGGCCTTGACGGTGTCGGCCGGTGGACAGCCGTCGGCCGACACCGCCATCGCGGTGCCCGCGCACTGGGGACCGAACCACCTCCGGGCGATGCGCACCGCATTGCGCGACCACCCGGCCCTTGCGCCGGCCGGGGTGCCGGTGCGCCTGGTCTCGGACGCCGTGGCGTCGCTGACCGCACTGCACGCCAACCCGGGCCTGCCCTCGCAGGGCGTCGTGGTACTGCTCGACTTCGGCGGTGGCGGCACCAGTATCACGCTGGCGAACGCCGCCGCGTTTTTCGAGCCGATCGACGAAACCACCCGGTACACGGAGTTGTCCGGCGACCTGATCGATCAGGCACTGCTCACTCACCTGCTCGATTGCCTCGCAGCCACCGGCGGGGTCGATCCAGCGGGCACCGCCGCCGTCGGATCGCTGACCCGGTTACGTGAGCAGTGCCGACACGCCAAGGAGCAGTTGTCGACGGAGTCGGTCATCGAAGTGGCCGCCGAACTGCCCGGGCTCCGGTCGGCTGTCCGGGTGACCCGCGGCGAACTCGAGCAGTTGATCGCGGTTCCACTCTCCGGCCTGCTATCAGCGATAGACAATGCGTTGAACAGCAACGCAATTGGGTGGACGAACGTCTCGGCGGTTGCAGCGGTGGGCGGCGGCGCCGCCATTCCGTTTGTCACCGAACGGCTCGCCGCGCACACCCGGGCTCCGGTGGTGACGACGCCGCAACCGGCGTTGGACGCAGCGATGGGTGCCGTGTTGTTCGCTGCGTACGGTTCGGCGGCCGACGCCGCTACCGGGATGGCTCCGGTGGTCCCCGTCGAGCCCGAGGCACCCGGGTCGTCGACGTTCCGCGCGCTGGCCTGGTCGCAGGACGACAACGGCGCCGACGAACCCGTGCCCTATGCCGCACACGACGACACCCCGACGCGCCCGCCCGTGCAGTACGTGCCGCCGACGGGACCGATCGAGACGCCGCGCGCATGGCATCGACTGCCCCAACTCGTGTTCGGAGTGGCCGCCGCCATCGCGCTCGTGGCGGTGGGCGGCGTGGCCATCGCGCTGTTAAGTGCGACCGACAGCACCACGGTCACCGAAGTCCCAGGCACGACCATGTCGGTTCCGCCGCCCAGTGCGGCGCCGACGAGCCCGCCGAGTGCGCCGCCGACGAGCCCGCCGGTCGAGACCGTGATCCTCAGCAGTGAGCCGCCGCCCCCGCCGCCTCCACCCGTGACGACGACGGTCGCCCCCACGACGACTCAGCCGACCACCACCACGACCACAACAACGACCACCACGACAACGACCACCACGACGACCACACCGTCGACAACCACGACGACCACGCCGACCACCACCACGACCACTCCGATGACCACGCCGATGACGACGACCTACCTCAACGTTCCGTTCGTTCCGGTGCCGATTCCGATTCAGGTGCCGCAGAATCCCTATCAGCCGGTACCTTGAGCGCCGGAGGGGAGAGACCGTGAAAAAGAGATTCCTTTCAGCGGCCGCGACAGCGGCCATCGTCGGCACCGGTGCATTCGCCGGCCCCGCGGCGGCGACACCGGCCGAGGGAGACCTCGAGCGCACCGACATCTCGAAGGGTACGACGGACGCGCCGATCGCCATCGTCGCCGCCGGCCAGCAGACGGCGTTCTACATTCAGGAGGTCGAACTCGCTCCCGGCGCCAGCAGCGGCTGGCACACCCATTCCGGACCCGAGTACTCGAACGTCACCGACGGCACGGTCTGGGTGCAGTCCGCGCCTGGGTGCGCGGCGATCCCTTACAGCGCAGGCCAATCCGTCTTCGTACAGACCGGCGTTCCGCACCGCGTGTTCAACCAGGGCACCGACGACGCGGTGGCCACCGTGACCTACACGCTGCCCGCGCAGAACCCGGTTCGCGACGACGCACCCGCCGCCTGTCCCTGAGTTCTAACGCGGGGCTTGGTAATCCGGTTCGTGGAACCGGTTGATGATCGGGAGGCGTTCGATGATCCGGTCGCGGAGTCGGGGCTGCTGCTGAACCGGCGGAACGTAATTGGGCACCTGCGGCGGCGGGACGTAGGCGGGCGCCGGTGGTGGAACGTATGCCGGAGCCGGCGGTGTGTATGCCGGAGCCGGCGGTGTGTAGGCAGGCGCGGGTGGTGTGTACCGCGGGGCGGGCGGCACATAGGCGGGCGGGTCGTACACCGGTTCGGGTGCGACTCGCCGCGGCGGTGGCGCGGCAACGACGATGGTCTGCGCGACAACCGGACGCGCCTCCTCGATCGACGCGATCCGGCGGGGCTTTTCAGGTGCCGCCGCCTCAGCGGCGGCCGCGGGCTCGGTGGCGCCGGCGGTCTGCGGTTCCGACGACGGCGATGAGAGCTGCAGACCCAGTGCGGCGGACAGCGCTACGACGAAGGTCACCACCGCTGCGGCGACGACGGACGCCAATGCACCGACCTTCGACGGAATTCTCGACCGCGCGGGCGTCAGGGCGTTGACGGCGTTCGCCGAGGCGAGCGCGGCGCCGCGCGCCAGCGCGAGCTCGGCCTCGGCTGCCGAGAAGACCGGCGCCTCGGTCACCGCGTCGAGAGTCGAGACGATCACGTCGAGGTCAGTGGCCGAGCCGACGACGAACACCGCGTCGGGGCGCCAGTCGTCGAGTTCCAGCATGGCGAGCACGCTGCTGGGCAGTTCGACGACATCGGCGCCGTCGAGGGGTCGGGCGATCCGGTCGGCGGTCACGCCACTGGAGTCGACCACCGCGACCAGCGCGGCGTCGGGTTCGACAATGCACACCGCGACGTCGTCGTACTCGGCGATTCCTGCGATTCCTCCGGCGAGCACGTCGGCCGCCTCGAGTTCGGATACCGCGATGACGTTGTCGAATCCTCTGGCGGTCAACGAGTTCAAGATGCCAGTGGCTGCGTCTTGCGCCTCGTTCGTCCAGGTGACCCCGATGGCGTGCACACGTTGTGATTCGACCTCACTGACCAGCAGAACGTCGAGCAGATCCTCGGGATCCACCGGCATGTCGAGATCGAACGCGCCGCGATTCAGGGTGGCGCCCTCGCCCGTCGTCCCCTCGACCAGTACCCAGCGCACAGCGCGGGATGTCATCGACAGGCCGAGCACGACGTCCATGGGATTGCCTTCGATCTGCGTTCGGGTAATCCGACATTACCGCCGAACCCAGAGACAGTCCCCACTTAGGTCGACCGTGAACAGCAGCGGCAGGAACTCGACCGCGAAGGGCGCCCCCGGCTCGCCGGCCGACGTCTGCGGCGGCCCCAGCGATCCGGTGTCGGCGATGGCGGTCTGAACGGCGGTGCACCGGCTTGCGGAGTCCTGCGGGGTGGCGAGCCAATCGCCGGAGTCGGCCTCGCGGTTGCGCTGCGCCTCGCCGTGCAGGACGAGCGCGGGTCCGTAGGAGAACCATCGGTCGCTGTGCGGATGGGGGTCGTCGACAACCTGCCAGCCGGTGTCACCGCACCGCAGAACGGTCGACTGATCGGACGCCCGAGTGAGCGCATCGACAAGGACTGCCGGACATCGCGCACCAGGTTGTGGCGCAACGGGTTCCGCGTGCGCGACAGCGGGCGCGGCCACCGCGAGCCACGCCGCTGCCAACGCGATGGCGCGCACTTACACCTTCGTCAGATCGGTCCGCATGAGCCTCACCTGGTAGTCGTTCCATGTGGACAGGTTCCAGTAGAGGTACTTCTGCTCGGCTGTGGGCACGTTGTCGGAGCCCGACCACGGGTGGATGTACGGCGCGTACTTGCCGGCCATGCTGGAGGCGCCCACCAGCGTCGTCGGGGCCGACCATGTGCCCTCGGGCGAGGTGGCCGTGCGCATCACGATCTTGCCGCCTGAGTCGCCGTACAGCATCACGTATTTCTTGAGGTACGGGTTGTACTGCACCGACATTTCGCTGACGGCCGGATAGGTGGTCTGCTTGAAGAAGAAGAAGCTGGTGGTTGTTCCCGGCAGTAGTGGCTTGGCCGCCGACGGTGTGTTGGCGACCCAGGTCGAACCGTTCCAGTACTCGTACTTGGACACGTCGAGGATCTGTGTCTGCTGGACCCGTGACAAGTACACCGTGCCGGCGCGCCCGGACGGTGTGCCGTACGCGTAGACCCACCCGGCCGCGGCTTCTGGGGAACCCGCGGGAGGTGCGACGAACGCGCCCTGCTGGAAGTTCTGGTTGCCGGACACGTAGGGCACGGTCGCCCGCCCGGCCGCCGCGGTGCGGATGCTCGTCGGCGCGATCCGCCAGGTCTGTCCGTTGTCGTCGCTGTAGGCGATGCCCGAGTAATTCGTCGTCCAGCGGCCCGGGGTGTCCCAGGACCGGACCGACATGAAGCTCATGTACTGCCGGGCGCCGTAGGCGTTGTTGTACGGGGTGGAGATGCCCGCGGTCGGAATGATCGTCACTTCCGGGCCGATGGCGTAGGGCGAGTGAACGGGCTGGCCGGGGCTGGGCAGTATCGGGTCCGACCAGTTCGGGCGCTCCATCGGCGAACCACTGAAGTGGTCGTACGGCACACCGTTCGGCACGTACAGCCCGTTGCTCAAGGTGCCGTCCGCGGAGCGGAACAGGGTGTTGAACCGCCACACGCCGGTCCGCACATTCGGCCAGCCGTTGCTGAACGTGTCACCGAAGGCGATCAGCACCTGGTGTTCGTTGACGTCCGGTGTCGCCGGGTTGTCCGCGATTCCGTTGTCCCACATGATGCCGAGGTCGGTGCCGCCGATACCGAAGCGGGTGGTGGTGTTGTTGAGGTTTCCCGCACCGGTCACGAATTCGATGAAATGTGTGTTGGCGCTGATGTACTGAGGCGTTCGACTGGTCGCCGGATACGTCAGGACCGAGGAGGTCGACACTGCGGCCAGCGCCCTCGCGAAGGACATCGGAGGCTCGTTGAACTCGCGACGTGCGCCAAGACCGAGCAGCGCCATCACGATGGGCGACCACACCGGGGCGCCGGGCAGCTTGGAGACGAACTGCCCGATGCCGAGGCTCGACAACACGTTGACCACGACCCGCTGCAGCAGGTTCTGCGGCGCGGCGGGCGCCTGGGTGGCGGCCAGTGCCACCGGAACAGCGGCGGTCTGCGTCGTCGTGATGAGCGTCTGGGTCTGTTCGACGGCAGGCGTGATGTCCACCGCCATACGCTGGGCGTTGGCTTGAGTGTCGCCGGCGGTCAGGTTCTGCGCAGCCTTGTCCTCCTCGCCGGTGGAGGCGGCGGCCACAGCCCGCGCCGCGGGGGCGGCCGGTTGTGCCGGGGCGCCGTTGGAGGATGCGTTGTCGTCGCCCGGCTGCGCGGCAGGCGGCTCCGTGCCTGCGCCGGTGTCGACGACCCCGTCCCCGCCGGTATCGACGCCGAGGTCTTCGCCACCATCGGTGTCCGCGTCCGCGTCGGTGTCGTCGTTCTCTTCGTCGGCGTTCTCTTCGTCGGTGTCTTCGTCTTCGTCGGCGTTCTCGTCGCCATCGTCTTCGTCGGCGTCGACCTCGTCGGCGTCGGCGTCGGCACCGGCGGTCTGCGCGGCGGTGTTGTTCGTGGCCGCCGCCGATGACGCGGGTTGGCTCCCGGTCGGCGCGGTGTCGGCTGAGGTGGACGCCGACGACTCAGACGTCGACGAAGTCGACCCCGTTTCGTCTGCCCACGCGACGCCATGACCGGTTGCTACCGCCGCCCCGACGCCCAGCGCCACGGCCAAACCGCCGACACGACCGATGTATGCAGATGCACCCATTGCTGATGGACCCCTCGATTGATGCATCCCCGACTTGGGACAAGAGTCGCACATCTGAGATCACTGGATGGACAAATCGGCGCTGATTGTCACGCGGTGGAGATCAGCGCCCTGATTTGCTGAACCGAGGTGACTGCGCCCGCCGTCGATGCTGCCGCGTGAGTATGGCTTCTCCGACTGCGGCGGGGCGGACGGCCCGTGGTGCCGATGTCGACGTAGCCGAACCCTGGATCACCTTCCCCGAGGTTTGCTGTCATCTCTGTATTGGGCGCTTCCAATTTGCCATTGCGATCGTGCGCGTGAGAGCCTACCTACCAGCACTGATGTGGTGTTCGTGACAAAATCGTGACAACACCGTGACTTTTTGCTCGATTCTCTCGTAGGGTGATTTCTCGTGGGCAGGCATTCCGTAGCCAAGACACGGCGTAAGTCGCCGGCGGCCGTGGCGGCAGCTGTCGCACCCGCCGCCGTGTTCTTAGCCGTTGCCGGAGACGCTTATCAGCGTGTCGCAAGGGAAGAGCCCAAGCCCGTCGCGGAGGTCGCGGAGGAGTTGGCGCCGAACGTCGAGATCGTCGCCGCGGCGCCGACCGCGCCCGCACCCGCTCTGGTGATCAGTCACGCCAGTTCCAACGCCGCACCGAATCCGGCGATGGCTGCGGCCCGCCTGCGAGTAGTCGACCGGACGCTGCCTGCCGGCGTCGCACCCGAAAGCGGCCTGCAGGTCAGGACCATCCTGGTCGCCCGCAGCATCAGTGCCTTGTTCCCTGAGATCAGCAACATTGGCGGTGTGCGGCCGGATTCACTGCGCTGGCACCCTGACGGGCTCGCGCTGGACGTGATGATCCCCGACCCCAGCAGCGACGCGGGTATCGAACTCGGGAACAGGATCGTCTCGTACGTGATGGCGAACGCCACCCGCTTTGGAATCCAGGACGCGATCTGGCGCGGCGGCTATTACACGCCCGGTGGTGGCCGCCAAGGCGGGTACGGCCACTACGACCACGTCCACATCACCACGACGGGCGGCGGATACCCGACCGGTAGCGAGATCTACTACCGCTGACCGTCAAGGACGGAATGTCACGCCACCGTCGACGCTGATCGTCTGGGCGGTGATGAAACTCCCGTCGTCCGACAGCAATAGCGCCCCGAGCGCCGCGACGTCGTCGGGATTGCCGAAGCGCGACTTGATCATCTGACGCGCCCGCGTTTGGTCGACCACGCCGTCCGGCATCGTCATCTCGTCGAACTTGTAGTGCCAAATCAACCCGGGTGCTATCGCGTTGGCGCGAATTCCCTTGGGACCGTAGCGCCGAGCGATGTGGCGCATCAACGCCAGTTCCGCCGCCTTGCTCATCTGATAGGCCACTCGGGTGCCCGCGCCGTTGTAGGCGTCGATCGAGGCGGTGAACACGATCGATCCGCCGCCACCGTCGATCATCGGGGGGATGGCGTGTTTGGCACAGATCACGAAACCGCGGGTGTTCACCCGCATCACGTCGTCGAACACATCGAGAGGCATGTCGACAACGCCACCGGGCAAGTACGCGTCGGCCGCGCTGGTGAAGTTGACGTGAATGCCGTCCAGGCGGCTGAACGTGTCGACGGCAAGCGCGACGATCGAAGCGACCGAGCCCTCGTCGGCGCCGTCGAGGGCCGTTGGGAGAACACGCTCACCGGAGGCATCGAGGTCAGTGGCGACGCGCGTCGTCAGGTCCGCGTCGAGGTCGCCGATGACGAGTCGCGCACCTTCGTCGGCATAGCGTTTCGCCAGGCCGTTCCCGATGCCGCCGAGACCGGCGACGATGATGACTTTGTCGTTGAGCAGTCCCGCCACGGCGTCAGTGTCGCATCGCTGTCGTTTCACAGCGACAGTCCGGTGTAGATCTGGTTCAGCATCATTGGCAGGAGCGCCTGTGCGGTGGTCTTACCGTCCGGCGTCAGCGTCAGATTCGTCCAAATAATCAGCGTCACGTCGTTTTCCGGGTCGTGACCCATGAACGAGTTGAACCCCGGCAGTTCCCCTCCGTGGTAGTACATTGCGGCCCTGGGGCCGAAGCGCTGATAGGAAATGCCGTATCCGTACTTCTGGCCGTCCGGGCCCGCCGCAGGATCCTCTACCTGCGGGCTGGCCAACCACTGCTGACGGAAGTAGGCGTTGAAGAGCTTGCCGGTGACGAGCGCCTGCATCCAGGTGGCGAGATCGTCGGCCGTGGAGACCGCGCCGCCGGCGGCGGTGGCGTACGACGAGTTCTGATGGGTGTAGTCAACGGGTTTCAACGTTCCGACCCAGGCCGCGGCCTGCATCTCGGGGGGATAGGGATCGTCGGCGAGCGCGTAGAAGCTTCCGCCGTACATGTATCCGTGTGAATACGGTGCTGGCAGGGTGGTGTCGTTCGCGGCGGGAAGCGACGTCTGGGTCAATCCGGCCGGCCCGTACAACCGATCTCGGAACTGCAGTGCCAGTGTCTGCCCGCCGGCCTTCTCGGCAATCAGGCCGAGCAGGGCGTAGTTGGTATTGCTGTACTCGAAGTCGGTACCGGGTGTGAACTGAGGTGGGTGCCGGAACGCAATGGCCAGAACCTCCTGTGGTGTCCATGCCCTGCCGGGGTCCGCATCCATCGCGGCCGACAGCGACGGGTCGGCGGTGTACCCGTACAGCCCGCTACGCATTGTCAAAAGCTCTGCGACGGTGATGTTCTCGCCGTTGGGAACATCCGGCACGTAGGTCGATACCGGGTCGTTGAACCTGACCTTGCCGTCCTGCGCCAGCAGCACAATGAGCGCTGCTGTCATGGTTTTCGTGTTCGACGCGATGCGGAAATGGGTGTTCGCGGTGGGCGGCGACTGGGTGCCTGTTTCGGTGGTGCCGGTGGCGACGGTGATGTCGCCGTGTGGTGTGCGGACCATGACCAGCGCGCCGGGGACCATCATGTCCTTGGCGGCGGTGTCGACGGCCACTCGTAGCGCGGCCGGATCGATGGTGTTCAACGCCGCCGGCGGCGCGGGCTCTATCGCGCAGCCTGCCAAGAACAACCCGACACATGCGGTCAGCGCTGCAACGCTTCGGCAATAGGTAACAGCCATGTCATCACCACCGCCTCAGCTGCGATAGCCGTAGCTTAGCCCCGCACGATGGGACCCGACGCGGGATCGAACCTGTGCACTCGGCTATACAGAGCCGCCCTGCGTGGCATCATCAGCCGCAGAGACCCACTCGAGGGGCGGTGCGGGGGTGACCAATGGATTCCGAACAGGTCATACGCATAGCACTCACGGTGGTCACCCCGATCCTGACCGCGGCGATCGGTGTCGCCGCCATCGCGATCGGGGACTGGCGCGAACGCAGAACCCAAGTCGGACAGCGGAAACTAGCGTTCGAAGACGCCAGTAGACAAGTCGCGTTCGCCACTGAATGGTGGACCGCGAGCAAGCTGGTCGCGGATTCCGCTGACGCAGAACAGCGTGCCACAGCCCAGGCGCGGGCTTGGCTCGAGGAGGCCACGGAGCTCGTCACCGGCTCCAAGCCGTCGCCCGTCGAGGAACAGTCGACCATCACGCTTCGGCGACTGCTTCTCGCATTCCCCATGCGCCGCCGCGCCGCAAGGGTCCTTCGTGGCATCTTCTATTTCTTCCTGGGCGTGGCCGTGCTCGAGGTCTCGTCGGCGCTCAGTGCTGCTTTCGGCAGGCAAGACACACTCGGCATTCCGGACTATTTCTCGGGGGGATTCGTCTACGGCGACCTCATCGCCATCTGTGTCTCGATGGTGATCGCCATGGCCTTCCGCTTCGCGTCGCAACACATTGAGAACTCAGAGCCCCTCGCGGAGGCGCAAGACCGGATGACGCTGCGTCGCGCACTGCTGCTGTACAAGTTCACCCGGCCTGCCGGGAGAATCGCTCGCGTCGTCTTCTGGTTCTGCGTCGTTCTCATGCTGGTCAACCCGGTGGTTATCGTTCTGGACGCCTTCAAGGACCCGAGGTTGCTTCCCAGTGATCTGGTCGCGCTCGTCGCGTTCACGGGGTGGACGGTGGGCGTGCGGTACTGGGCGACGTCACTCGAAGAGCGCGAACGGGCTGCCGCCCGCTGAGTGAGGGCGAACGTGGTCGTCGGCTACCGCGCGCGGGCGAGGGGCAGTGGCCATATCAAGCCCCGCTGTCAGTCGGTCCGCGAGACGAGAGTCCGGTGATTGCCGTCCTTGTCACTGCGGTACGACAGCTCATCGAGAACGCGTAACGCAATTGCCAATTCGCGACCGTGCTCGGCGAGTTCGTCGGGCAGCGACACCGTGTCGAGGTCGACGCTCGAGGGCTTGCCATCGTTCGCCCCTACCTCACCCACCGCGAGGTCCATGTACATTCGGGCCCGGTCGGGCGCGCTGTGTGCCGACCAGACCTCGTCCAGCGTCCGCTGCATAGCCGCGAACGTGTCCGGACCTGTCGTCGTCTCGAGCACGGCGATGTCGTTGCCTTCTGTCCCACCGCTTTCGGCGCAACCCACCTCGGTAACGAGTATTGGCTTGCCCGAACCCATTTCGCGCAGCGAAGACCGCCGAAGGTGTATTAACGAACCTAGAAAATATTCCGGGCGGTTCGTTGAGCCGGTGGAAACCTCATGCGCCGGCCACTGCGACATTCTTGGGATCGGTAGCGCCTACACCCCGGTGAACTGACCTCAACGACGCCGACGACGCGGCGCTCAACGAGGAAGAGCACACATGACCACTCACAGCCGAAAGCGGGTCATCGCGGGAGCGGTGTTGTCCGCCAGCATTGCCATTACCGGTCTGGGTTTGTCCACCGGTGTCGCCGAGGCCCAAACTCCTCCGGGCGGCCCTAACACGTGGTGCCCCGGGGATCCGCCGGTGGAAACCGGGAACAAGAGGGTCAACCCGGTGCGCTGGGACGAAAGCGTCTGCCATGAGTATTGGTTCGTCTACCACGGGCAGGGCAATGTCGCGCAGAACATCTGGGATGGACCGAATCCGCCAGGGCCGCCCGCAAGCCAGTACTGGCGTCCCGCGCCGCCGCCTCTTCCACCAGGCTGGTGCTGGGCGATGTTCCTGCCCGGGCCGTGCCCGCCGGGGGTTCCGGGGCCGAGGCTCGGCTAGGTTCGCGGCTGCGTCAATGCTCCGCGGCCGACGGCGCGGGTTCGATGTTGACCAGTTCGTTCAGGCCACTGATGGTGACGGTGGACATCAGGCGTGGGTGTGCGATGAGATTCGCGATGTATCCGGCCCGAACAGACAAGGCGTTGATCGCAGCGCTGTCGAGATATTCAACGGCGCTGAGGTCGACGACAAGCGTTCCGTCGCTGTCAGCGGTCTCGGTGGTAGCAGCGGCGAGGGCCTGGGTGAAGGCGTCGATGTTGCTTAGGTCGATCTCGCCCGCTGCGATCAGGACGAGTTTCCCGTCGTCATAGCGTGCGGTGTCGAGAGTGAGCGACGTGGGCATCAGGTGATCCTCGCGGATAGGTGAACTGTGGTTCCAGTGGTGTCGGAGTCGATGGTGACCTCGCGCATGAGCCCTCGCATGAGGGTAATGCCCCGCCCGCGATGAGAGTCGCGCGACGGCTGTGGAGGCTTCCACGAGCCGGTGTCACTGATGGTCAACCGCACCTGGTCGACCAGTGCGGTCGCGCGCAGGCTGACAGTGCCTGGCTTATGGCGGTGACCGTGCTCGATTGCGTTGGCGACGGCTTCTCCGGCGGCGACGAGCACGTCCATCGCCTGATCCGGATGCACCTGGGCCCGGGCCAACCAGCTGCGCAAGGCAGTGCGGGTGGGGGCGAGCTGGCTGACATCAGCGGAAAAGCGCAGCTCCAGCGGGGCAGGATGCCGGTACAGCAGAAGGACAACGTCGTCCTGGTAGCCGCCCCCCGGCGCGAGACCTGTCATGATTTGGTCCGCTAAATCTTCCAGCGCCGAGCCGCGGAGGTTCCGCATGAGCTCGGCGGCTCGGGAAATGCCCTGCTCCAGCGCAATAGAGCGACGCTCGACCAGACCGTCGGTGTAGAGCAGAAGGGTCGCGCCCGCTGGCACCGTCACATGGGCCTCCGGGCGGGGCCAGTCACGTCGGATCCCCAAGGTGATGGTGTGGCCGTCGTCGAGGATCCGGATTGTGCCGTCAGCATGGATCAAAATGGGCGGCGGGTGTCCGGCGCTGGAGTACACCAGTTCACCGGTCTCGGGGTTGAGTACTGCGCAGACGGCGCTGGTGCATTGGGCACCGGGCAGTCGTGCCGCGAAGCGATCGATTCCCGCGAGGGCGGCGCCGGGGCTGGGATTGTCGAACAGCAGCGCTCGGCAGGCGCTGCGCACTTGACCCATCACAGTGGCGGCGGCGAGGCCATGGCCGACGCAGTCGCCCACAATCAACGCGATGCGCCCGTCGTCGAGGTCGACGACGTCGTACCAGTCACCGCCCACTTGAAGGGGCCGACTCGCAGCCTGATACCGCACCGCGAACCCGTGCGGCAGATCAGCAGGACCGAGGATTGCATGCTGTAAGGCCAGGGCGGTCTCGCGTTGCTGGTCAACCTGATACACCCGCTGCAGGCCCTGGCCGAGGCGTCCTGCCAAGACGGTGAGCAAGGTCTGGTCTTCGAGTGTGAATGGTCGCTGCTCGGTCAGATCGATCCACACGACGAGTACGCCCTCGGGATGCTGCATCGCAATGCCCGCAGTCCCGGGCACCGTCGTGTTCGGTGTGAGCAAGTCACCGTCGCGCAACGAGATGAGCATTCGCTGGGTATCGGACGGCAAATCTGACCACTGCGTGACCTCGCCGACCGACACCACCTGCGGGGTGGTTTCAGCGGAGGATCCGCGGATTGGGAAGGTGATGGCCAGCACCCGGCGTGCCCGCCACAGCCGACGCAGTTCCTCGGCTGCAGCCTTCAAAGCGTCATCCACCGTGTCCGCTTGAGCCAGTTCCTGATTGAGCGCATGCTCGCGACCTGCCGCCAACGCCAATGCCAATGCAGCGTGGCGGGCGAAGTCACTGACGAGCTCGAGGTAGTCCTCGCCGAAGGGCGGCTGCTGAGGACGGCGCGCAACGGCAATCACACCGAGCACCACGTCGTCCGCCGTCAACGGCATGACAATCGCCGAGCGGTCACCCACATCGGTGAACCCCTCGATCGGATATTGAAAAGAATCGGTGATCAGCGGTACACCGCGACGCGCAACGCCGCCTGTGGTGGAACCGTCCATCGGGACCTGGCGCCCGATGACCTCCGAGGCGTACCGGCCCGCTGTCGCAGCCACAACGAGTGTGTCGACGTCGTCGACGGGCAGATCGGGCTCATTTGGAACCAGCAAAATCGCTTGCTCGGCATCGGCCAAATCCAACGCCCGGTTCACGATGAGCTGCAGCGGCCCCGTCTGTGGAGCGCCGGACAGCAGCGCTGTAGTGATCTCGCGGCTTGCCTTGGTCCATTTCGCCGATTCGCGTTCTCGCTCAAAGAGACGCGCATTGTCGATGGCCGCCGCCGCCGCTGTCGCCAGCGCCCGCACGGCACTCTCCTGAGGGTCGGAAAACACTCGGCCAGGCCGGTCGTCGGCGAGGTAGAGATTCCCGAAGTCAGCTCCCCGCACGGTAATCGGAAATCCGAGGAGTGCCCGTATCGGCGGGGTGCGTGCGTGCAGCCCGGCGGCCTGCTGAGCACTCAAGTCATCGACGCGAAGGCCCTGACCTACTGGCACCTCGCCGAGCGCGCGGGCCGTGTCTTCGTCGATTCCCGCGCCGATGAACGAGACGAAGGTGCCGTCGGACGAACGGACACCCAGCGCTCCGTACGCGGCACCGCTCAACTCCATCGCCGCGTTGACGATTCGATGCAGCGTCACTTCCAGGTCAAGATCGGAGCCGATTGCGACGATCACCCGCACCAGCTGTTCCATCTGGTCGCAATCCGCCACCAGCGCGTCCACCTGTTCGTGCAAGGTCTTGACCAGCTCGCGCCGGCCACGCCAGGTAAACGCGGGCTCAACCCCGTCAATGTCCATAGACGCTCAACATTAGTCAGGGACTGGCGTCGTTTCGGCCTATCGGGCGCGCTCCCAAGACGGCGACCAAAACCGAGTAGCCGAGATCCGTGGAGCCGATGACGGGAATCGAACCCGCGGATCAGCTTGGGAGACATCCACCGACCGCCACTCAGAGGCCCCAGCGATGTTCGCATGCTCGATGCCGGTGATATGCGCGCCCTGTGCAGGATCGTCAGACCGGTTCGCGCGCCGGCGGTCTAAGGGACGGCCAGCCCGCAACAGGGGCGTCAAGCCCCCACCATCACGGTCGCTGCACCGGTGCGCGCGCCATGGCGAATCCTAGGGTTTTTCCCTAGTGCCTCACGGAATGGTGGCGACGCAGGATTGCTCAACAGCTTCCACTATCACCATTTCGGGAGGAAATGAGATGAAGCGTTTGTCGAGACGGTTTGCTGCCGCCGCGACCGGTGCGAGCCTGGTGGCCGCCGCCGGTGCGGCGATGGTCGGGCACCCGACCCCCGTCGCCCCGGAGCCGCCCACCACGTCGTTGGCGGCTTTATCGCTGCCAACGCCCACCGCTTTGTTGAGGGCGGCGACCTTTGCCGGGTTGCCGTCGAGCGCTGGATCGGCCGGAGTGCTCCCGTCGGGATTGGCCGACGCGCCCTCTGGAGCGCTGAGCCTTCCGTTCCAGGTGGCCAGCAACCCGCTGCAACCGACCGGCGCGGCGATGGTCAAACAGCCGACGACCGCCGCCGCGGCCCTGCCGCTACCACCCACCGCACTATCGAACCCGGACAGCTCGCCCAGGACGCCATCTCCCATTGGATCGCCGGGAGTCCTCCTGATTCCAGGATCGACCGACATACCCTCTCGGGCGTTGAACCTACCGCCCCAGGTGCTGAACGACCTTTTCGGTAATGGCGCAGTCGTACGCAACCTGCAGCCGAGCGTGAATCTCATCCTGAACAATCCGCTGTTGGACTTCGCCGGGGCGGTGCCGATCGTCAACATCTTCATCGGCAACGGGATGGACGGCACCGCCTCACACCCCAACGGTTACAACGGCGGCGCGTTATTCGGCAACGGCGGTGATGGCTGGAATTCCACCATCCCCGGTGTGGCCGGCGGCAACGGCGGCAACGGCGCACTGCTTGGCGTTGGCAATGGAGGCAATGGCGGCGACGGGTACAGCGATATCCGAACCTCGGGCGTTGCGACCGGCACCAACGGCGGGAATGGCGGCAGTAGCGGCGGTTTGTTCGGCGAAGGCGGTGCGGGCGGCGCTGGCGGCGACGCAGAAACTTCGGGCGCCACCGCGACCGCCGGCGACGGCGGTGCCGGGGGTTCCGGGGTCTACACCTTTGGTGGTGACGGGGGTGCTGGCGGCGACGCAGTCGGCAACGAGATCATTACCACCGATCCTGTTACCGGCTTGCAGACCGTTCAGGTCGCCAACGCCACTGGTGGCGACGGCGGTGCCGGCGGGGCGGGTTTGTTTGCCGGCGACGGCGGTGCCGGCGGCCGCGGCGAGGCACATGGTGGCGACGCGACCGGCGGGGCGGGCGGCCGCGGCGGCGAAGGCTTCGTCGCTAACGGTGACGCCATCGGAGGTGACGGCGGAGCCGGCGGCAACGCGGATGCTGTGCCCGTTCCGATCGTCACCGGGATCAGCCTAGGCCCGGTCGTCAACGACAAGCCCTCCACGATCACGACGACCACTGTCTCCGGCGGAGTCGCTATCGCCGGACGTGGTGGCGACGGCGGCACGGCGACTTATGGCGGCGGTGACGGCGGTGACGGCGGGTCCGCGACGTCACTAGGCGGAGGTGACGCGTACGGCGGAGCGGGCGGCCATGGGGGAACAGCTGGCACCGTTGGTGGCGTTGGTGGTGACGGTGGTAGCGGGTCTGCAGCGCCGGGCGGAACGATAACAACAGGGGGGGGCATCGTTCTGTCGGACGATGGCGGCAACGCGCACGGCGGCGACGGCGGCGACGGCGGCGACAGCGTACGCGGTATCCAAGGCGGGCCTGGAGGCGCTGGCGGTGATGCGATTAGCGTCCGGCGGAATGCGACTGGCGGCGATGGCGGCGATGGCGGCGATGGCGGCAAGTTCGGTCCGGGCGGCCGGGGCGGCGACGCCACAGTTAGTTCAAACTTCGGCATCCCTCCAGCGCCGACCGGCTCGGCCAAGGGCGGCGACGGCGGCGACGGTGGCGACGGCAGCAAGGGCGGCGACGGTGGCTCCGCGACTGGCGGCGTCAGCAACACCCCAGGCAACGACGGCGCCGACGGCTCTCCCTGACGCCGTCTGAATCCTTCTGACACGAATCAGGCCCTCCGGAGTCGGGGGGCCTGATTCGTGCGTCAATCCGCACGCTTTCACGAAATTGCTCAGGGCATTTGCTCCACCGTTTACGCGACGTCGGCAAATCCTAGGGTTTTTCCCTAGTGCCTCACGGATGGTGGCGACGCAGGATTGCTCAACAGCTTCCACTATCACCATTTCGGGAGGAAATGAGATGAAGCGTTTGTCGAGACGGTTTGCTGCCGCCGCGACCGGTGCGAGCCTTGTGGCCGCCGCCGGTGCGGCGATGGTCGGGCACCCGACCCCGGCCGCCCCGGAGCCGCCCACCACGTCGTTGGCGGCCTTATCGCTGCCAACGCCCACCGCTTTGTTAAGGGCGGCGACCTTTGCCGGGTTGCCGTCGAGCGCTGGATCGGCCGGAGTCCTCCCATCGGGATTGGCCGACGCGCCCTCTGGGGCGCTGAGCCTTCCGTTCCAGGTGGCCAGCAACCCGCTGCAACCGGCCGGCGCGGCGATGGTCAAACAGCCGACGACCGCCGCCGCGGCCCTGCCGCTACCACCCACCGCACTATCGAACCCGGACAGCTCGCCCAGGACGCCATCTCCCATTGGATCGCCGGGAGTCCTCCTGATTCCAGGATCGACCGACATACCCTCTCGGGCGTTGAACCTACCGCCCCAGGTGCTGAACGACCTTTTCGGTAATGGCGCAGTCGTACGCAACCTGCAGCCGAGCGTGAATCTCATCCTGAACAATCCGCTGTTGGACTTCGCCGGGGCGGTGCCGATCGTCAACATCTTCATCGGCAACGGGATGGACGGCACCGCCTCACACCCCAACGGATTCAACGGCGGCATGTTGATCGGCAACGGCGGTGATGGCTGGAATTCCACCATCCCCGGTGTGGCCGGCGGCAACGGTGGCAACGCCGCAATGTTCGGCAGCGGCGGAAATGGCGGTGACGGCTACTCCGACATCAGGACCAGCGGCGAAGCCTTCGGCACGGCCGGTGGTAACGGCGGGAAGGGCGGGCAATTCGGCGATGGCGGTAACGGGGGTGCCGGCGGCAACGCAGAAACATCTGGTGCCAAGGCCATCGCCGGTGGTGGCGGCGCCGGCGGTTCCGGTGGGTACCTTGCGTCTGGCGGCAACGGGGGTGTGGGCGGCGAGGCAACCGGCAACGCCATCGTCACCACCGATCCTGTTACCGGTTTGCAGACCGCCCAGGTCGGCCATGCCGTCGGCGGCGACGGCGGCAGCGGCGGGACGGGTGTCGTGGGCGGCGACGGCGGAACCGGCGGCCGCGGAAATGCATATGGCGGCACAGCGCTCGGCGGAGCGGGCGGCGACGGTGGCTCGACCCTTTCCGGCTCCGGCCAAACCAGCGGCGGCGACGGTGGCGCTGGTGGCAACGCGGCCGCCGTGCCGGTTCTGGTCGTCACCGGTAAGAGCCTGGGCCCGGTCGTCAACGATCAGCCCCAACAGATCACGACGACCACTGTCTCCGGTGGAGACGCTGTCGGCGGCCGCGGCGGCGACGGCGGCTCATCGGATTCGGTCAGCGGTAACGGCGGTGACGGCGGTCAAGGCGGCGGCGCCATGTCAGGAGGCGGAGGTGACGCCTACGGCGGAGCGGGTGGCGCTGGCGGAGATAGTTCCAACGCCACAGATGGCGCTGGTGGTGACGGTGGCGTAGCGCTCGCGGCGCCGGGCGGAACAATCACCACAGTCGGGCCGTACCAGGTGCCCCAAGGGGGTCTCCCTCCGGGTGATTTTGTCCCGTCGGGCGATGGTGGCGACGCATTCGGTGGCGACGGCGGCGACGGCGGTGACGGCGACGGCCCTGGAGGCGATGGCGGCGAGGCTGTTAGCTCTACCCGGAATGCGACTGGCGGCGACGGCGGCGACGGCGGTACGGGCGGCCGGGGCGGCAACGCCACGGTCGTTTCCAACGACGCCAACCCGCCGACCGGGTCAGCAAAGGGTGGCGACGGAGGCGATGGCGGCCCCGGCTCCGGTGGCTCCGGCGGCACCGCGACTGGTGGCGCCAGCAACTCGGACGGCGCTGACGGCACTCCGTAACGCGGCAAAATCTGTCTGACACGAATCAGGCCCCCCAAGTCCGGGGGGCCTGTTTCGTGCGTTACTCGAGACGGTTCGAAAATTGCTGACGGCATCGACTCCACCGTTTACGTGACCGACTGCATCGGTGCGACGAGGCGGGGACCTTGATGCGGCGCCCGGCAACCTATTGACGACGATTCGTAATCAGTAGCGGTTTTGTTCCTTGGGGATCGCCGTGGGCGCCGTGCTGTCGGGCGCATTGGTTGCCACCGCGTCGGGACCGGCCGCCGCTTTGAGAATCGCGATTGCTGGCAACCACTCGCCGTGTGCAGTAGAACTATTCGCTGTGAGATTGCTGTGACCACCAGGACTGCACTGGTCGAGCGGGACGAGGCCCTCGGAGCACTCCGACGGGTAATTAACGATGCCGTCGCGGGTCGTGGTGCGGTCGCAAACTTGCTCGGTCCTGCTGGAATCGGCAAGACAGCGCTGTTGGATGCCCTCGACTTGTCGGCTGCCGAAGCGCGTGTCTTACGGGCACGATGTTCGCTGCTTGAACGCGACTACTCCTTTGGAGTTGTTCGCCAACTGATTGCCGGCCTAGACGAGGACGCGGTTGAGACCTTGCTCAACTCGGGCGGCGTCGGCGTCACGGCCGCGCTCGATGACGCTGCCGTCCCGCCGGTGCCGGACTCAGTTTTCGCGGTCCTGACCGCCCTGTCCAAGGGTTTGGCGGCGCTCGCTGAGGAGCGTCCGCTCGTCGTGATCGTGGACGACATCCACTGGGCCGACGACGCATCGCTGCGGGCGCTGGACTTTCTGGCGCGGCGCGTCGAAGGGTCGGCGATCGCCATCATCCTGGCGATGCGCCAAGGCGAGCCCGTGCCCGCCGGGTCGATGCTGGAATCGGTGTACGAGATCCCAGGCGTTCGGACGATCGTTCCCGCGCCGCTCAGCGCGGCCGGTGTGACGGCGATGGCTCACCGCTGGTTCCCCGGCATGAGGATCGAGGAGGCATTCGTCGCCGAATGCACGACATGGACGAGCGGCAACCCGCTGTTCCTCACTGAGGTCTTCAAACAACTGGCTGCGAAGAAGCCGAATGCGCTCGACGGCGCCGAGGTTCCTGGTGCACGACCGGCCTCTTTGGAGGCGCTGATCACTACACGCATCTCCGCGCTCGACGAGGCCGCTGCGGCGGTCGCCAGCGCCGTCGCGATCCTGGGCTCGCGACAATCACTGGACATCCTCGGCGAATTCGCTGGTTTGTCGACGAGCGAAGCCGAGCGGGCCATCGGACGCCTGATCGCTGCGTCCGTTCTCACCAGCGACCTCAGATTCGTCCACCCACTGGTGGAATCCGTTGTCGCCGAACAGATCCCTGCGCCAATTCGCGCGACCCGCCATCGGGATGCCGCCGCAATCCTGGCCAAGCGCTCCGCTGCGGCGCAGGAGGTTGCGGCTCATCTGCTGCACTGCGCCGTTGTCGGCGAGTCGTGGGCGGTTGAGGCCCTCGAAACCGCGGCCGATGATGCGCTCGGTCGAGGAGCGCCAGACGAAGCGATCGCACTGCTCCAACGTGCACTCCGTGAGCCTGCGGCCGTCGAACGTCGGATCCGGCTGACGATCGCCTTGGCACGCGCGGAATGGCTCGACCATCGGCCGGAAGCATTGGCGCACTTGGCTTCAGCGGCTGAATTGGCGCCGGCTGGTCCCGTCCGGGCCGAGATCGAACTCCAGCGGGCGAGGCTACTCGGATTCGCCGGCCTGAACTCTGCGGCGAGCGATGCGCTCGTGGCGGCGCGCGATCAACTCGGCGACGCCGACAGTGAACTCGGATGGTTCATCGACGCGGCGAGGATCATGTGCGCATCGACGACTCCGGGTCTCTCGGCGACCATTGGCCCGGTGGTGTCGAACGCGCGCGGACTGCCGGGGGATCGCCCGGGCGAACGCGCAGCGCTGGCAGCCGCCGCGTTCGATCTCGCGAAGGTCGGAACGCCGATCGCCGAACTCCTCCCCATGGTCGATCGGCTGACCCGGCCGGGTCGATGCAGCTTCAGTCAATCGGCCGACGGCTTCACGCCAGTCGCGATCTCATATATCGCCATGAATCTGGGCCTCATTCGGCGATCGCTCGCGGTCTCCGATGCCTTGGTTGTCGAGGCCACCGCGATGAGTTCCCCGCTGCTGATGTCGGAAGCCGTCGCCGCGCGCGCCACGGCTAGGTATAGAGCCGGAGAGCTTGTGAACGCCGAAGCCGACGCGCGCGCTGCTCTGATCGCAGCAAATCTCGTGGCGGGGCTGACGCCGCCGATCGCGATGTACGCCCTCCTACACTCGCTCATCGAGCAGGGCAAGGTAGCCGAAGCCGTCGCCATCGGGCAGACACTCGAATTTCCGCCTCAACGCGAGGACACGCCGATGGCGGCTATCGCGCAGAGCGCCCTCGGCAGAGCATTGGTGCGGTCCGGTGCGGTCGAGAATGGACTTCAGGTTTTACTCGCGTCAGGAAAAGAGCTTGACGCGGTCGGCGCGGTAGGCCTTTCGATCTGGACGTGGCAACTGGACGCGGCGCTTGCTCTTAGCCAACTCGGGCGCCGGGAAGAAGCGATCGACCTTGCGGATGCGGCCGTCGCCACCGGCAGCCGTACCGGCAACCCGATCGACGGGGGGCGCTCCCTGCGCGTGCGTGCCCTGGTGGGGCAGCAGACCGATCTCGACATGCTGGCCGAAGCCGCGGAGATACTTCGACCGACCGAGGCGCCGCTGGAATTCGCGCGCGCGTTGGCCGATTGGGGCGCGGCGTTGCGGCGGGCCGGGTACCGGGCAGACGGGCGTCGCGCTCTGGAAGAGGCCTTGCCGATCGCGGACCGCAGTGGTGCGCTGCCGTTGGCCGAGTACATCACCGCCGAGCTTGCCGCGGCGGGCGGTTCGACACGGGCCCGCGGTCGCCACGGGCCGGAGTCCTTGACGCCTTCGGAGCGCCGGATCGCCGCCCTCGCCGCAGCCGGGCACACGAACCGGGAGATCGCTGACCAGCTGTTCGTCACCGTGAAGAATGTGGAAGGCCATCTCGCCGCATCGTTCCGCAAACTGGGCATCAGATCGCGACGGCAGTTGCGGCAGTTCGAGTTCTAGGAGTCGCGACAGGTGCGGATGATCTGGCGCTTCCTTGGAGCCGATGACGGGAATCGAACCCGCGTATTCAGCTTGGGAAGCTGATGTTCTGCCATTGAACTACATCGGCATATTCAACTGGCTTGTGTGATCACGAAGGCTAACACTTCGAGCGGCTACGCTCGTCGCGTGCTGCTCTCCGATCGCGACATCCGCTCCGAGGTCGCCGCGGGGCGACTCGGCATCGATCCGTTCGACGACAGTCTCGTGCAACCGTCGAGCGTCGACGTTCGGCTCGACAACCTGTTCCGCGTGTTCAACAACACCCGGTACACACACATCGATCCGTCGATGCGCCAAGACGACCTCACCACCCTCGTCGAACCGAAGGAGGGCGAGCCGTTCGTGCTGCACCCCGGCGAGTTCGTGCTCGGCTCGACGTTGGAGCGTTGCACGCTGCCCGTCGACCTGGCGGGCCGGCTCGAAGGCAAGTCCTCGCTGGGCCGCCTGGGTCTGCTCACGCATTCGACCGCGGGCTTCATCGATCCCGGGTTCTCGGGCCACATCACTCTCGAGTTGTCGAACGTCGCGAACCTGCCGATCACGCTGTGGACCGGTATGAAGATCGGCCAGCTCTGCCTGCTACGCCTGACCAGTCCGTCCGAACACCCCTACGGCAGTTCGCAAGCCGGGTCCAAGTACCAGGGCCAGCGAGGACCGACCCCGTCACGCTCGTACCTGAACTTCATCAAGTCGACCTGACGGTGAGCATTCGGTAACGACGCGGCAACACGAAACATGGCCGAAACACATCCGCCCCGCGCCTGAAACGAACAATGGCCAAGCTCTTCTCCGACTGGGAGGGAGCCCCAATGGACGCGATCGATCCCGCAGCCACCGCGTGGCTGCTGGCCGCCACGGCAATGGTCCTGCTGATGACCCCGGGACTGGCGATCTTCTACGGCGGCATGGTCCGCACCACCGGCGTGCTCAACATGATCATGATGTGCTTCGTCGCGATCCCGGCGTGCACCGTGGCCTGGCTCCTCGTCGGTTACTCCGTCGCGTTCTCCGAGGACGCGGGCGGCGGGCTGATCGGCAACCTCGCTCACTTCGGCATGCTCGGTATCGACCCGACCACCGCCCGCGGCGCGGTGCCCGAACTCCTTTTCGCCACCTTCCAGCTCACCTTCGCTATCGTCACCGCCGCTCTCGTCAGCGGCGCGATCGCCGATCGCGCCCGGTTCTCGGCATGGATGGTGTTCGTGCCGCTGTGGACGGTCGCCGTCTACGCGGTGGTGGCGCACTGGGTATGGGGGCCCGGCGGCTGGTTGTTCGAACTCGGCGTGCTCGACTACGCGGGCGGCCTCGTGGTCGAAATCGTCTCGGGCGCCTCGGCATTGGCGCTGGCGCTGGTGCTCGGACCGCGCATCGGCTTCAAGAAGGACTCCATGCGCCCGCACAACCTGCCGTTCGTCCTGCTGGGCGCAGGCCTGCTGTGGTTCGGCTGGTTCGGGTTCAACGCGGGCTCGGCGCTGGCCGCCAACGGCACCGCTGCTGCGGTGTTCCTCAACACGCTCGTCGCTGGGTGCCTCGGAATGCTCGGCTGGATCGCGGTCGAGCGGTTCCGAGACGGGAAGCCGACCACCTTCGGCGCCGCATCAGGGGTGGTGGCCGGACTGGTCGCGATCACGCCGTCCTGCGGAACGGTGAACACCCTGGGTGCCTTCGTCGTCGGCCTGGCCGCGGGCGTGATCTGTTCCTACGCGGTCGGGATGAAGTTCCGGTTCGGCTACGACGACTCGCTGGACGTGGTCGGCGTGCACTACGTCGGCGGTCTCGTCGGTGTGCTGCTCATCGGCTTGCTGGCCAACGAAGTGATGACGGCCGGCCCGGAGGGCCTGTTCTACGGCGGTGGGCTGGTTCAGCTCGGCAAGCAGGCGCTCGGCGCCCTGGTTGTCAGCCTGTACGCCTTCGTCGTGTCCTACGTGCTGGCCAAGGTCATCGACCGCGTCCTCGGGTTCCGCGTCAGCGCCGAAGACGAGACCACCGGCGTCGACTTCAGCCAGCACGCCGAGACGGCCTACGCCGAGGGCGTGCACGGGCATCAGCCGGTGCGGCGGCCGCCGACGCTCGGCAGCCTCGACGCTCTGCAGAAGCGGCCCGAGACGGCCGAGGACACAAGGGACTGAAAACCCCCGCCGCTGCGTTTGAACCACCGGACGCGGTTCGCCGTTGAGCCGAGTAGGGTTGAGTTCCTAAGAGCCGCCAGCAAATGCGCATCGGATGTAACGCTTCAGCTGGTCACGCCGATGAATTACTAGTTGTCGGCTCGTGCGGGACGAGAGCCCAGCAATTCCATAAACGGCGTAGCAAACTTTTTGGAGGGGTCAGTGGACATCGTATTAGGTGTGTCGATGACACCTACGACGGTCCGCATGGTGCTGGTCGAAGGCGAAAAAGCGGACGGGGTGACGGTCGATCACGACACCTTCGACGTCATGTCGAACGACGGCTTGGCAACGTCAAGCGCGGCCGACCAAGTCGTGGCGGCGATCCTCGGAACGCAAGAAAGCGCCGAGGGCGGCGGCCACGATCTGAAGTCCATCGGCGTCACGTGGAGTGACCATGCCGAGGCGTCGGCGCTGCGCGATGCGCTGGCCGCCCGTGGCATCGAGGGCGTCATGCTCGTCTCCGCGAGCCACGCCGCGGCAGCGCTGGCTCAAGCCGTCGGGCGGGCGGTCGGTTATGACACCACCGCGCTGTTCTTCATCGATCGTGACACCGCGACGCTGTCGGTCGTGCAGACCGACGACGGGTCGGTCGTCAAGGTGTTGAGCCGCAGCCTGCACAGCGACGATGCCATGGCCGTGCTGACCGAAATGGCAGCAGCGGTCGATCGGCAGGAGTCGCCGCCGCAGGGCATGTTCGTCGTCGGCTCCGGCGTCGACGTCAGCTCGGTGAAGGCCCACCTCAAGGGTCTGGTCAGCCTGCCGGTCAGTGCGCCGGACGAACCCGAACTCGCGCTGGCGCGCGGTGCGGCCCTGGCCGCGGCCAACGCCCCGGCCTTCGAGGCGTCGACCGTCGGGCTGGCCTACTCGCAGGATCCCGACGGCACCACCGCCGGCTCCATCTACGCCGGCCTTGCGGCCGCCGAGACCCAGATGGCACCGGTGGGCAGCACCGGCCTGGACTACGAACCGCCGACCGACCTCGAGATCCCGGCCGATGAGGAGCGCAAGCCATTCCTGCTCGTCGGCAGCGCGTTGACGTCGGTCTTCGTCGTCGGCGTTGTCGCACTGGTCATTTCGTT
Organism: Mycobacterium deserti; assembly: GCF_025345615.1. GTDB lineage: Bacteria > Actinomycetota > Actinomycetes > Mycobacteriales > Mycobacteriaceae > Mycobacterium > Mycobacterium deserti. Next base: position 751,935 of record NZ_JAODWD010000002.1, on the reverse strand, counting down.
GGCCGTGAGCATCCGGCCCACCGCCGACCAGCGCCCCAGCCCCGGCCAGAGCGCGATCGTGCCGAGCGTCGTGGCGCCCGCACCGCCGCCCGTGCGGGAAGCGGCACCGGCCGTGGCGCCCCCGCCCGCGCCTCCGGCGCAGACCATCAAGCCGCCGGTGCCGGTCGTGCAGCAGGCGCCGCAAGCTCCGCCGCGCACCGTCTTCGTCGAGGCGCCGGCCCCGGCGCCCGCCGCTCCACCGCCGGCTCCCATTGCGCCGCCACCCGCGCCCGCACCGGCGGCTCCGGCTCCGGTGCCCGCGCCGGTGCCTGCCTACATCCCGCCGCCGATCTACAACCCGCCGCCGGTGTATCGGTATCCGCGGCAGAATCCGTGGACGCCGCCGTGGCAGGCCCCTCGCCCCACCTGGAAACCGCCGACGCCCACGTGGGAACCGCCCACCCCGACGTGGACGCCGCCCCGGCCGACGTGGACCCCGCCGCTGCCCGAGCCCGAAGAGCCACAAGTGCCCGACTACCCGGAGTCGCCCTGGCAGAACGGCAGCGGATCGAACTCCGGGTCCCGCGGGTCCGGTGACTACGGGCGCGGTGACTACGGCCGCGACTCAGGCGACTACGACGGCGGCGGATCCTCGGGTCGCGGCAGCGGAGGCAATCAGTGCTTCCTCATCTTCTGCAGCGGCTAGCGTCTGCTCGTCACCTGCCGTTGGTCTGCCGGCCCGTGTCGCGTAGCAGTTAGCTCATCGCCGCTGCCTAAAGAGGCAGTATGCGATGTTCCGTATTCGGCACCGGCTATCTCGGCGCGACTCATGCGGCAGGAATGGCCGAGCTCGGGCACGACGTGATCGGCGTCGACATCGATCCCGGCAAGGTGGCCAAGCTCGCGGCGGGCGAGATCCCGTTCTACGAGCCAGGCCTGCCGAAGATGTTGCGGGACAACCTCGCTGCCGGTCGTCTGCAGTTCACCACCGATTACGAGGCCGCTGCCCAGCATGCCGACGTGCACTTCCTCGGCGTCGGCACGCCGCAGAAGAAGGGCGAGTACGGCGCGGACCTGCGCCACGTATACGCGGTGATCGACTCGCTGGTGCCGCGGCTGCGGCGGTCGGCGGTCATCATCGGCAAGTCGACGGTGCCGGTCGGAACCGCGGCCGAACTCGCCGAGCGTGCGCGCGCGCTCGCGCCGGACGGCGTTGACGTGGAGGTGGCGTGGAACCCCGAATTTCTCCGGGAGGGCTTCGCTGTGCACGACACGCTGCACCCGGATCGCATCGTCGTCGGCGTGCAGGAAGGGTCGACCCGCGCCGAGGAAGCCGTCCGTGAACTCTACGCACCGCTGCTGGATGAGGGCGCGCCGCTGCTGGTGACCGACCTGCAGACCGCGGAACTGGTCAAGGTGTCGGCGAATGCCTTTCTGGCGACCAAGATCTCGTTCATCAACGCGATGTCGGAAGTGTGCGAGGCCGTGGACGCCGACGTCACGATGCTGGCCGACGCGCTGGGTTACGACCCCCGCATCGGGCGGCGTTTCCTCAACGCGGGACTGGGGTTCGGCGGTGGCTGCCTGCCCAAAGACATCCGCGCGTTCATGGCGCGGGCGGGAGAACTGGGTGCCAACCACGCGCTGACCTTCCTGCGTGAGGTCGACAGCATCAACATGCGCCGTCGCACCCGAATGGTCGAACTGGCCACCAAGGCCTGCGGCGGCTCGCTACTGGGCGCCAACGTCGCCGTCCTCGGTGCGGCGTTCAAGCCCGAATCCGACGACGTGCGAGACTCGCCTGCGCTCAACGTCGCGGGCATGCTGCAGCTCAACGGTGCCACCGTCAACGTCTATGACCCCAAGGCGATGGAGAACTCGCGTCGGGTGTTTCCGACGCTGACCTACTCCACCTCGGTGCTCGAGGCGTGCGACCGCGCCGACGCCGTGCTGGTGCTCACCGAATGGCGCGAGTTCGTGAACCTCGACCCGCGTGAGCTCGCAGGCACGGTGCGCGCGAAAGTTGTTGTCGATGGCCGTAATTGTCTCGACGCCGATCGGTGGAGCAGCGCCGGTTGGCGGGTGTTCTGTCTGGGGAGAAGCGGGTCAACCGGTCGATGACTGTTTGATCAGTCCCTCGAAGCCCTGCCACAAGAACATGAAGACGATCTCGACCACACGTTCGCGCGGCACGTCGCGGTTGTCGTACCACCACCGCGCGACGCCGTCATTGGCCGATTGTGTTGCGCGGGCCAGGATCCACGCCCCGTCGTCGAGTGAAATGCCGTTGACTGAAGTGGCCTCGCCCGCGCCGAAGCGGATCAGCTCGGCGATGCCCGCAGTGCCCTGGTCGGCGATCCGTCGACAGACGGCGGCGATCTCGTCGTCGGCCGGGGGATCCTGGTGCAGCACGCGCCACATGAACGGGTCTTCCTCGACGAACGCGAAGTAGCTCGCGATGCTGTCGCGGACCAACTCCTCGACGGAGATTCCCTCGCGGATGCGCAGCGAGCGGTCGCGCAACTGCGCGGCGTGGAGTTCGAGCAACGTGATGTGCAGCTCGCGCTTCGAGGCGAAGTGGTCGTAGAGCACCGACGGCACAACGCCGGCGCGCGCCGCGATGTCCTGCATCTTTGCCGCGGAATACCCATGCGCGGCGAACACCTCGACGGCCGCGTCGAGGATGCGCGCCCGCCGCTGCGCGGCCGGTATCCGCTTCCTTGCCATACCGAATGGTAATTCGGTAGGCTCCGGTAAATAACCGAATCGCGATTCGGTTGGACGGGAGCATCATGGCGCAGAACCCGGTCAAGCAGCGAATCCAATGGTTCGCGGTGCACGGCGTGATCCGCGGAATCTCGAAGGTCTTCGCCCGTCGCGGCGATCCGCAGGGGCGGTTGCTCATCGATCCGGACATTCGGGCCAACCCCGTCGCCTTCCAAGATGAGCTGCGGGCGCGGGGTCCGATCGTGAAGTGCCGGGCGATCTACATGACCGTCGACCACAAGGTCGCCAACGACCTCCTTCGGTCGGACGAGTTCCACGTCTTCGGGCTCGGCACCAACCTGCCCAAACCGTTGCAGTGGCTGGCCACCCGCACCAGACCTGATCTGCTGCATCCGATTCAGCCGCCGTCCATGCTCTCGGTGGAGCCTCCCGACCACACCCGCTACCGCAAGCTGGTGTCGTCGGTGTTCACGCCCCGTGCGGTGGCCGCGCTCCGCGATCGTGTCCAGGACGCCGCCAACACGCTGCTGGACGATCTCGAAGACGAGGAGGGCACCGTCGATGTTGTCGACAGGTACTGCTCGCAGCTTCCCGTCACGATCATCGGCGACATCCTCGGCGTACCCGACGAGGCCAGACCGCACATCCTGGAGTTCGGTGAGCTCGGTGCCCCCAGCCTCGATATCGGCCTGACCTGGCCGCAGTACCAGAAGGTGTACCGCGGTATCGAGGGCTTCAACGACTGGCTGTCGAACCATCTGCACGAACTGCGCCGTAACCCGGGCGACGACCTGATGAGCCAGATCATCCGCGGCTCCGAGACCGCCGAGGGCGGCCCGCTGACCCACAAGGAACTGCTCGCGACCGCGGGCCTGGTGCTGGCCGCCGGCTTCGAAACCACAGTCAACCTGCTGGGCAACGGCATTCGCATGCTGCTCGACAACCCTGGTCATCTGCAGACGCTGGCGGCCCAACCCGAACTGTGGCCCACCGCGGTCGAGGAGATTCTGCGGCTCGACTCACCCGTGCAGCTGTCCGCGCGTATCGCCGCCGAGGACACCGAGGTGGAGGGCACCCGCATCCGGCGCGGCGAGGGCATCATCGTCTACCTGGCAGGCGCCAACCGCGACCCGAAGGTGTTCGCCGACCCGCACACCTTCGACCTGCAGCGCGAGAACGCGGGCAAGCATCTCTCGTTCTCCGGCGGCAGGCACTTCTGTCTCGGTGCCGCGCTGGCGCGCGCGGAGGGTGAGGTGGGCTTGCGGACCTTCTTCGAGCGCTTCCCCGACGCGCGCCTCGCAGGTGTAGGCAGCCGCCGCGAAACGCGTGTCCTGCGGGGATGGGCATCACTGCCGATCACCTTGGGCACCGCGCGCGCGATGAGTTCGCCCGCCTGAGCGGGTCGGTACCTCTGAGAATCAACGGGAGGGAACGATCCATGGCGATAGACCATGTGCTGGCTGTGGTGCCGGTGACAGACCTGGACAAGAGCCGCGAGTGGTACGGCTCGTTGTTCGGCCGACCGGCCGACAACAATCCGATGCCCACACTGGTGGAGTGGCAGGTGTTGCCCGGCGCATGGGTGCAGGTGTTCATCGACGCCGAGCGGGCGGGTTCGGGCCTGCTGAACTTCGCCGTCGACGACCTGGAAAGCCACCTCGCCGAAGTGAGCGGTCGCGGACTCGAGCCGGGTGAGATCGTCGACGCCAATAAGGGTGTACGGCTCTCGACCGTCACCGATCCCGACGGCAACTCAATCAGCATCATCGGAGGTTTCCGCGTCGAGTATTGAGTTAGGTTCGTGGCGTGGACTTCCGAGCCGCGCTGCTCGACCAGACCCGATCGTTCGGCGACCTGATTCGCAGTGCAGATTCGTCTCTGCCCGTGCCCACGTGTCCCGACTGGACGCTCAAGCAGCTTTTCCGCCACGTCGGACGGGGCAACCGGTGGGCCGCACAGATCATCGCCGACCGCCGGAGTGAGGCGCTTGACCCTCGAGAGGTCCGCGACGGCAAGCCCCCCGACGATCCGGACGGCGCGATCGACTGGCTCAACGAAGGTGCCCAGCTGATCGTCGACGCCGTTGACCGTGTCGGGTCCGCGCGGGTGTGGACGTTCCTCGGACCTCGCCCGGCCGGGTGGTGGATCCGGCGCCGCCTGCACGAGGTGACGGTGCACACGGCCGACGCGGCGCTAGCGGTCGGCCACGCGTATGACCTGTCGCCTGAGTTGGCCGCTGACGCGATCAGCGAATGGGTCGAGTTGATGGCGATCGAGCGCACGGCGCCCCCGCCGCTCGAACGCGGCCACACGATGCACCTGCACGCCACCGACGGGCGGCTCGGACCGACCGGCGAGTGGACGATCGTGCACGACGACGACGGCGTGTGGTGGTCACATCAGCACGGCAAGGGCGACGTGGCGGTGCGCGGCACCGCCGGCGACCTGCTTCTTGCGATCACGCGTCGCAGGACCGCCGACGAACTCGGGTTGGAGATGTTCGGCGACGGCACGGTCTGGAACGCCTGGTTGGAGCGTACGCAGTTCTGAATGGCGTAACTTCTCGACCATGACCATGCGCGGCATCATCCTGGCCGGTGGTTCGGGGACGCGGCTGTATCCCATCACCATGGGCGTCAGCAAGCAATTGATGCCGGTGTACGACAAGCCGCTGATCTACTACCCGCTGTCGACGTTGATGATGGCGGGTATCCGCGACATCCAGCTGATCACCACGCCTTTCGATGCGCCGGCATTTCAGCGGTTGCTCGGTGACGGTTCCGGTTTCGGCATCAACCTCAGCTATGCGGTGCAGGATCAGCCCGACGGGCTGGCTCAGGCCTTTGTCATCGGCGCCGAGCACATCGGGAACGACTCGGTGGCTTTGGTGTTGGGCGACAACATCTTCTATGGACCTGGCCTCGGTACGAGCTTGCGCAGGTTCCAAAATGTCGACGGCGGGGCGATTTTCGCGTACTGGGTGGGGAACCCGTCGGCATACGGAGTCATCGAGTTCAGCGACGACGGCAGGGCGCTGTCGCTGGAGGAGAAGCCCGCGACCCCGAAGTCGCACTACGCGGTGCCCGGCCTGTATTTCTACGACAACGACGTCGTGGAGATCGCCCGATCGCTTCGAAAATCGGCGCGCGGGGAGTACGAGATCACCGAAATCAACCAGACCTACCTCGAGCAGGGCCGGCTGTCGGTCGAGGTGCTGGCCCGCGGCACCGCGTGGCTCGACACCGGCACATTCGACTCGCTACTGGATGCCAGCGACTACGTGCGCACCCTCGAACGGCGGCAGGGCCTGAAGATCAGCGTGCCGGAGGAAGTGGCCTGGCGCGTCGGGTTCATCGACGACGACCAGTTGGCCGCCCGCGCGCAGACGCTGCTCAAGTCCGGCTACGGCGCCTACCTGATGGAACTGCTGGAGCGGTAGCGGTGCGCGGGGTGGCCAGCACCGCCGCGATGCCCGTCGTCAACGGCACCGATAGCGCCAGCGCGATGCCGCCCACCGCCGATCGGGCGATCTCGATGGCCACGCTCTCGCTGGTCAGCACATCGGCAAGAGAACGGTTGGCGACGCTGAACAACAGCAGCAGCGGCAGCGCACTGCCCGCGTACGCCAGCACCAGCGTGTAGACAGTGCTCGCGATGTGGTCACGGCCCACGCGCATGGCGCCGAGGAAGATCGTCCGCCGTGAGCTGTTCTCGAGGCCGGCCATTTCGAACACCGTCGACGCCTGGGTGACGGTGACGTCGTTGAGCACGCCGAGCGAGCCGACGATGAAGCCCGCCAGCAGCAGGCCGGTGATCGACACGTCGCCCAGGTAGGCGGCCACCTCGTTGTTCTGGTCTTCTGACAGACCCGTGAGGTGCGTCAGTTCGATTGCGCCCCATGACAACAGCGCGGCGAGCAGCAGCGAGGTCAGGGTGCCGAGCAGCGCCGCGCTGGTGCGCAGGCTGACACCGTGCGCCAGGTAGATCACGGCGTACAGGATCACCGCCGAGGCGACGAGCGCGACGGGGATGGCGGACGTCCCGTCGCGTAATGCGGGCAGCATGAAAGCCACCAGCACAAGGAACGCGACGACGATGCCGATCAGCGCGCGCAGCCCGCGCCACCCCGCGACCGCGACGACCACCACCGCGAACACCGCGGCCAGTCCGAACAGCGGCCACGCCCGTTCATAGTCGTAGAACGAGTAGGTCGTCGTTCCCGTCTCGTCGACCTCGCGGCTGATCCTGATCTCGTCGCCGACGGCGAGATTCGGTTGCCCTGGTCCGCCGCTGAACTCGAGCACGGTGTTGGCGCCGGTGTTCGGGCCTGAGTCAATCGCGATCAGCGTCTGGACGCATTGGCCGCCGCCGTCCTGGGCAGGCGCGGGAACCGACGTCAGCACCTGGCCCACCGACGAGCTGCCGCACGCCGTCGCCCTGCTGGAGACCACGTGCCCGCCCTCGGTGGTGACGGCGCCACCCGCGGCGTTCTGGAACGGCAGCGGGATGTCGACCTTCTGCTGAGTCGGCCACAGCCATGCAGCGCAGGCCAGAACGACGACTCCGATGGCGACGAGCAAGCCGACGACGATCCTGGCCGCCAACGGCCCCAGTGGGGAGGGGCCCTGCAGCGAATGCGAGTGGGCATGGGAATGCGTCACGCGGTCAGAGTAGAGGGCACGGCAGTTCGCCCGGCGTCCGCCGGCCGACAATCCGCGGAACTAACGAAGTGGCGGAAACAAGCTTGTTTGCCGCCGTGGCGTTACATTCGGCGACGCGTCGCGCTACTGGCGGTAACCGGCCAGGAAATTGCCGAGTCGTTCGATGGCGTTGGACAGATCGCGGGCCCACGGCAGCGTCACGATGCGCAGGTGATCCGGTGTCGGCCAATTGAATCCGGTGCCCTGCGTGACGAGAATCTTCTCCTGCAGCAGCAGGTCGAGCACCAATTGCTCGTCATCGACGATGTCGTACACCTCGGGATCGAGCCGCGGGAACGCATACAGCGCGCCTCGCGGTTTGACGCACGACACCCCGGGGATCTCGTTGAGCTTTTCCCAAGCCACGTCGCGCTGTTCGAGCAGTCGACCTCCAGGCAGCACCAGGTCCTCGATGCTCTGGTGGCCACCCAGCGCCACCTGAATCGCATGCTGTGCGGGCACATTCGGGCACAGTCGCATATTGGCGAGCAGGCTGATGCCCTCGATGAAGCTGGCCGCGTTCTCCTTCGGGCCGGTGATCACCAGCCATCCCGACCGGTAGCCGGCAACGCGGTACGCCTTGGACAGGCCGTTGAACGTCAGCGTCAGCACGTCGGGCGCCACCGAAGCCATCGCGGTGTGCTCGGCGTCGTCGTAGAGGATCTTGTCGTAGATCTCGTCGGCCAGCAGCAGCAATTGATGCTTGCGCGCCAATTCGGCCATCTGCTCGAGCACTTCACGCGGGTACACCGCGCCCGTCGGGTTGTTCGGGTTGATCACGACCAGCGCCTTGGTGCGGTCGGTGATCTTCGACTCCAGGTCGGCGATGTCGGGCTGCCAGCCCTGGGTCTCGTCGCACATGTAGTGCACGGGGGTGCCGCCCGCCAGCGAGGTCGAGGCCGTCCACAGCGGATAGTCCGGCGCGGGGATCAACACCTGGTCGCCGTTGTCCAGCAGTGCCTGCAGCGTCATCGTGATCAACTCGGAGACCCCATTGCCGAGGTACACGTCGTCGATGTCGAATCTGGGGAAGCCGTCGACGAGTTCGTAACGCGTGAACACTGCCCGGCGCGCGCTGACGATGCCCTTGGAGTCCGAGTAGCCCTGGGCGTTCGGCAGCGCCGCGATGATGTCGCGCATGATGACGTCGGGCGCCTCGAACCCGAACGGCGCCGGATTGCCGATGTTCAGCTTGAGGATTCGGTGCCCCTCGGCCTCCAACCGCGACGCGTGTTCGTGCACCGGTCCGCGAATCTCGTACAGGACGTCCTGCAGCTTCGACGACTGCGTGAACGTGCGCTGCCGCTGATGGCCGGTGGCATGAAACGGCACGTGGTGGGTGGTCACACCCCTTATCGTCTCATTGCTGTCCAGCCAATATGCGGCCGCAGGGGCGCCGCCTCCACTCAAGGCTGGGTGAGAACGTTGGCTTGCTCGCGATCAACCGAGACGCGCTCCTGCGCGATCCGGTCGATCAGGCTCTCGGCCCGTTCCATGGAACCCAACAGCGCGATCAACGCACCCTTCTCGGCGGGCGGGATGTCGCCGGCGTCGATCACCGTCCAACGCATCGCCTCGAACTCAGGGGCGTCGAGCACGGCGAACTCCGGTGCGACGTCGCCGTCGTCGGTGGCGGCTTCAGACTCGAGCAGCGACAACTTCTGGTCGAGGTGGTCGAGCCCCTTGTCGAGCACCTCCCGGCTCGCGGGACTGAATTCTTCGCGCTGGATGCGCCTGGCGATCTGGTGCAGCGACTCGGTGAGCGAGCCGGTGAAGTCGGCCTCCTCGATCATGCTCGCGACGAGGTCCATCTGCTCCCGCGTCAGGTCATGGTGAAACAGCTGCGCGGAGTAGGCGCGGATCTCACGAGAGAGCGCGTCGATCGCCGCCGAGTGCTCAGCGGTCTTCTTCACGGCGTTGCGCTCGCCCCGGGCGGTGTCGAGGAACAACCTGCTTCCCTGAAGCGCACGGGCGACCTCCTGCCGCATGGCCGGTACGGCACGGTTGAAGTCGTTGATCCTCTTGCGATCCAAGTACTTCGGCAACGAGTAGTCCTCGATGTCATCGTCGTCGTTGTGTCCGATGCGCATGAGGACGCGCTCGAACGTGCCCACGAAGGGGAACAGGATGAGCACGTTGAAGATGTTGAAGAAGATCGAGAACAGGCCCACCGCGACGGGCACCAGGGGGAAGGTTTCTTCGCCGTCCACCATCACTGGACTGCCCGGGTCGCCGCCGAAGAAGCCCATCACCCACTGCAGGACGGAGATCGCGGGAAAGAACAGTGAGACGACCACGCAGACGCCGATGAAGTTGAACGCGATGTGGGCGTACGCCGTGCGTTTGGCGTTCTTGGACAGGTTGAGCGAGGCAATCCACGACGTGATGGTGGTGCCGAGGTCGGCGCCGATGGCGAACGCGATCGCCGTCTTCCACTCCAGTACACCCGACGCACCCAGCCCCATGACGATGCCGATCGTTGCCGACGAGGAGTGGATCAGCGCCGTGATGAGCGCGGCAATCAGGGCACACGAGACCACGCCGACGAACGAGGATGCGTCCAGGCCGGAGATGACGCTCATGACCTGCGGCATCTCACGCAGGGGCTTGAGACCGCCCGTCATCAGGTTGAGGCCGTAGAACACCAGCGAGAAGCCCATGCCGCACAACGCGATGTTGCGGGCCTTGTCCGACTTCGAGAAGACGTAGACCGAGGCGAAGATCCCCGCGAACAGCAGACCCAGTGGGCCGAGTGGCATGGCGATCAGGCCGTTGCCCAAGGTGGTGCCGATGTTGGCGCCCATGATCACGCCGATGGCTCCACGCAGCGCGAGCACCCCGGAGTTGACCAGTCCCACGGTCATCACAGTCATCGCGGTGGACGACTGGATGACACCGGTGATCAACGTGCCCGCGAACACCCCCTTCACCGGACTTCCCGCCATCTTGCCCAGCAGGTCGCGCATCCGGTTCACCGACAGCGACTGAATGCCGCGCTCCATGAACTCCAGCCCCAGCAGGAATATGCCGAGCCCGCCGACGACGGGGGCAATGATCTCCTTGAGGATGTCGACATCCACGATGTTCCTTCTTGACGCTGATCAGGTTCGGATGGGATGGGTCGAGGTTCGGCGCCGGTCAGGTCGCGCCGGAAACCGTTCTGTTCCAGTAGTTTTCGATGGCTTGCGCGGCCGAGGCCGGCAGTGGGACGTAGCCGAGATCCTTGGCGGCGCCGCCAAAGTCCTGGAGGAGGAACCGCAGGTAGTTCAAGGTGCGCTGGGTCTGCCGCGCGAACTCCGGGTCGCGCTTGACCATGACGTAGATGGCGACGGTGGCCGGGTAGGCCTGCTTGTCGTCCGCGGTGGCCAGCGCGGTGACGTAATCGTCACTGCCGCTCCAGTTGTGCGACGAAGCGGCCGCCAGCATGGCGTCTTCGCTCGGCAGGACGTACATCCCCGAGGCGTTGGCGAGGGCGGCGACGTCGAGACCCGCGCGGCCTGCCTGACCGAATTCGACGTAGCCGATCGATCCCGGATTGCCGCGCACCTGCTCGATCACTCCCTCGGTGCGCTCTGCCCCGGCGCCCGTGGGCCACTCGATTTCGGTTCCCGTGCCAGGACCGGCGGCCCATTGCGGGCTGCCCGCACTCAAGTATCCGGTGAAACCCCGCGTCGATCCCGACCCGTCGCTGCGGTGCACCACGGACATCGCCTGGTCGGGCAGCCTGACCCCGCGGTTGGTCGCCGCGATCCTCGGGTCGTTCCAGCGGGTGATCTCCCCGGAGTAGATGGCGGCAAGGGTGTCCGCGTCCAGGCGCAGATCCTGCCCCGCCGGCAGATCCACGCTGTGCACCACGGCGATGGCGCCCAGGGCGATCGGGAACTGCGCGACCGCCAGCTCCTTCAGCCCGTCAGCCGAGAGCGGGTAATCGGAGACGGCGAAATCGATCTCGGGATCGGACAGCCGCATGATGCCGCCCATCGAGCCGACCGGCTCGTATTCGATACCGGATCCATTCAGCACCCAGTCGTTACCGGTCTCTTCGGGCCGCGTGGGGTCATCGGCGGCCTGCGCATTGCGGAAGTCGCTCGCCGCTCGCTCGATCAACGGTTGCGCCAGAGTTGAGCCGGCGCCCTGGATCTCCGTCTGCTGCCCGCGACCCGCCAACAGCAGGGCAACGAGTCCGACCGCAGACAGGACAACCAACGGCATGACGACGCGCCGCCAGCGTGCCGCGCCCGTCCGCACGACGGGAACGCCCTCATACGGTGCGCCCAGCATCCCACTCCTCAAGCTGATCGGGAACCGGACGATCGCCACGGTCAGTGACGAAAGTGAAGTGCCCCAGCATGAACAGATGGGAACCCGCCGTCAATGAGTGCACGAACGCACCGTGTGCATTCGGCGTGAGGTCGAGCTATTGGGCCGACGCCGAACTCGGAATCGTCAGAATTTGGTGCGAACAGCGCTGGCCGAAGCACAACCAGATTGGCCGCGATCAGCGCTTCAATCCTGCAAATCGTTACCGTTTGCCGGGCGGGCGTGCACCTTTCGCGATACCCAGGCCCTTCACCGGCGCGGCGGGCGCCTCGCCATTGTCGTCACTCGCCTCGGGCGTCGGCTCGGGAGTCTCGGGCGTCGGCTCCGCAGCGGCTTCAGGCTCGGACGTCGTTGCAGGAGCAGCCTTTTGAGGTGCCTTCTTGGCGCCGGGGCGTCGCGCCCCCGTGGCGATCGCGAGCCCCTTGACCTCGGGCTGGGGCTTGTCGTCGAGCCCCAGATCCGAATCGGCGGTGTCGGTCTTGGCGCCCGCCTCGGCCTTGTCCGGATCGACGTTCGGCGGCTGCGTGACGGTGGCCTCACCCTCGTTGGGTGACGCCTTCGCCGGCGCCTTCTTGGCTCCGGGCCTGCGCGCTCCCGCGGCGAGACCGAGGCCCTTGACCTCGGTCGCGGGCTGGGCGGGTTCGGCTTGCGTCTCGGCGGCCGGTGCTGCCGACGCCGTGGGGGCCGCCGCAGTCTTCTTTGCGCCGGGGCGCTTCGCGCCGCCTGCGATGCCGAGGCCCTTGACCTCGGGCTCGGCCTTGACGCCTGCCGTCGCTTCCTGCGCCGGCTGGGCGCTCGCGGCAGTCTTCTTCGCGCCGGGGCGCTTGGCGCCCCCTGCGATGCCCAACCCCTTGGCCGGCGCCGCGGTGGCCGTCTTGGACTCGGCCGCTTTAGTGGGCGATTCGGCTTCGGTCGCCGTGGCGGCCTCCGCGTTGGCCTCCGGCTTCTGTTCTGCGGGCGCCTCTACAGCAGGAGCCTCGGCGGCGAGTTTCGCTGCGCGCTCCTCGGCTTCCTTTGCCGCCGTGCCCTTTTCAGGCAACGTGACGCTGCTCTTGTCCAGCGTTCCTAGCAGCAGCTGCGCCACGTCGAGCACTTCGGCCTTCTCGACGTTCCTGGTGGCAGAGACGTCGTCGACGCCGTCGGTGATCATCACGCGGCAGAACGGGCAGCCGGTGGCGATCTTCGAGGCGCCGGTATCAAGCGCCTCCTCGACGCGTTCCTGGTTGACGCGCTTACCGATGTGTTCTTCCATCCACATCCGCGCGCCGCCTGCGCCGCAGCACAGTCCGCGATCGGCGTGGCGCGGCATCTCGGTGAGCTTCGCACCGGAGGCACCGATCAGTTCACGCGGCGCCTCGTAGACCTTGTTGTGCCTGCCCAGGTAGCACGGGTCGTGGTAAGTGATGCCCTGTCCGTCCGAGCCGCCGTCGACGGGGGTGACGGGCACCAGCTTCTTGTCGCGGAGCAGACGGTTCAACAGCTGCGTGTGGTGCAGCACGGTGTAATTGCCGCCGAGCTGCGGGTATTCGCGGCCGAGGGTGTTGAAGCAGTGCGGGCAGGTGACGACGACCTTGCGGTCCACCCGTTCCACGCCCTCGAACATCTCGTTGAGCGTCTCGACGTTCTGCGCCGCCAGCTGCTGGAACAGGAACTCGTTGCCCGATCGGCGGGCCGAGTCGCCGTTGCACGTCTCGCCCTCGCCGAGCACCAGGTACTTGACGCCTGCGGTGGCGAGCAGTTCGGCGACGGCCTTGGTGGTCTTCTTGGCCCGGTCTTCGTAGGCGCCGGCGCAGCCCACCCAGAACAGGTATTCGAAGCCGTCGAACGACTCGACGTCCTTGCCGTAGACCGGCACGTCGAAGTCGACCTCGTCGATCCAGTTCGTGCGGTCCTTGGCGTTCTGACCCCACGGATTACCTTTGGTCTCAAGGTTTTTGAACAGCACACCGAGTTCGCCAGGAAACTCGGACTCCATCATGACCTGATAGCGGCGCATGTCGACGATGTGGTCGATGTGCTCGATGTCCACGGGGCACTGCTCGACGCACGCGCCGCAGGTGGTGCAGGACCACAGCACGTCGGGGTCGATCACGCCGCCCTGCTCGGCGGTGCCGACCAGCGGGCGGGTCGCCTGCTCCGGGCCGGACCCCATGATCCGCTCGAAGCCGGACTCGGGCACGTGCTCATGCGAGTGCTTTTCGCTGTGCTTCTCGCCGCGCAGTTCCTCACCGAGGCCGCCCTCGGGCGTGTTCTCCAGCGGCGTCTCGTTATCGCCGAGGATGTAGGGCGCCTTGGCGAACAGGTGGTCGCGCAGGTTCATGATCACGAGCTTCGGCGAGAGCGGCTTGCCGGTGTTCCACGCCGGGCACTGTGACTGGCAGCGACCGCACTCGGTGCACGTGGTCATGTCGAGGTAGGCCTTCCACGTGAAGTCCTCGATCTTGCCGCGGCCCAGCACCGCGTCCTCCGGCGGATCCTCGAAGTCGACCGGCTTGCCGTCGTACTCCACCGGCAGCAGCGGACCCAGGCCATTGGGCAGGCGCTTGAAGGTGACGTTGATCGGCGCCAGGCCGATGTGCAGGTGCTTGGAATGCAACACGATCAGCAGGAACACCAGCATGACAGCGATGTGCAGCAGCAGCGCGATCGTCTCGATCCACGCATTGGCGGTGGTGCCCAGCGGGCTCAGCACCCAGCCCATCAGTTGCGAGAAGAACGCGCCGTTGCCGTAGGGCAGGGCGTCGGTGTTCACCGCGGCACCGCGCACCAACGCGTACGTCCAGATGACGTTGAAGATCATGAACAGGATCAGCCACGCGCCGCCGGTGTGCGAGCCGTAGAACCGGGAGTCGCGGCCGTGTTTCTTGGGTTCGCGCACCACGCGGATGATCGCGAACGTGACGATGCCTGCCAGCACGGCGACGGCGAAGAAGTCCTGCAGGAAGCCGAGTGCGTCCCAGCGGCCGACGATCGGGATGTGGAAGTCGTGGTCGAACAGCAGGCCGTACGCCTCGAGGTAGACCGAGGCGAGGATGAAGAAGCCCCACATCGTGAAGAAGTGGGCGATTCCGGGGACCGACCAGCGCAGCAGCCGGGTTTGCCCGAAGACCTCCTCGAACTGCGTGGTGATGCGCTTGACGAGGTTGTCTTTGCGGTTGTTCTCGACGCTCGTCTTCTGACCCGACCGGATCAGGGTCGTCAGCCACAGCACGCGCTTGGCAGCGAATACCAACACAAGGGCCGTCAGCCCAAGGCCCACGATGAGCCTGATCAGCATCTGGGTATCCACTGCCTGCCTCCCGTTCCCAAGTTACTCAAGGGTAACTTATCGGATGTTACCCGTCGGTAACTAGCGCAGGGCCTGTTCAGCCCGGGCTCATAGTTGCACCCCGCGGGTAAACACCGCTACGAAGGCTGACCTAACTACGGATCAGGGGTTTCGGCGGGGTCGCCCGGGTCGGCGGGATCGGTCACAGGTTCGGGCTCGACGTCGTCGGGGCCGGGGTCGGCCGGGGGCGTCGACGGCGGCGTGCTCGGGGGTGTCGAGGGCGCAGAGCTCGGGGGTGTGCTGGGCGGTGTCGACGGCGGTGTACTCGGTGGTGTGGTCGTCGGCGGCGTGGTCGTCGCAGGCGTGGTCGTCGCAGGCGCCGTCGTCGACGCGGGCGGTGGCGGAGGTGGCGGTGCCGGCGGCTGAGCCGGGGCCGCAGGAGCGGGCGGCGCCGGTTGCCGGCGCTGCGGGTGCTGAGTGACCGGGTTGGATCTTTGCACGACCACGGTGGTCGCTTGGGAGGCCTGCGGCGCCGGGGGTGCAGGAGTGGGAGCCGGCGCCGCAGGCGCGGGGGAAGGCGCGATCGTCGTCGCTGCCTCGACGGGGGTAGCGGTGTCCGCGCCGAACTGCATGAAGCCGAAGATGGTCGTCGTGAGGACCGCGGCGACGGCCGACAGCCCGAACAGCACGAGCGGCGAACGGCGCGGCGGCGCATCCTCGTCGCGCCGATCCTGCTGCTGAAATTGCATTGCGGGCCGGTGCGCGGCCGCAGGCGCGTAGGGAAGTTCGGGCTCATTGTCGTCGAACTGTGAGTCGAAGTCCGAGTCGGCCTGCGACCACGCCAGGGGCGCGAACTCCGGCGGGGACACCCCGGCGACAGGCGCGAGCGTCGTCGCGGGTTCGACGACACGGCTGCGCGCCCCGATCAGCGCCGCGCCCTTCGCGGCGGTGAGTTGGGGATAAGCAATCGTCACCACCGGCACCCGCACGTGCTCGGACAGCATCTGCGTGATCAGCGGGATGCGCGCGCCGCCGCCGACTGTCGCGACGGCAGCGACGCCCGCGTGCGGGACGCCGTAGCGCTGCAGCGTGTCGTCGAAGGCCGCCAGGAAACCGGCGAACGCGTCACCGATGAGGTCTTCCAGTTCGGCGCGGGTGATGCGGATGTCCCCGACGGCGGTCGCCGTCTCCGCGGACAAGCGTTCCTTCGCGTCGCGGCACTCGGCACGCAGCCGCGCCAGGGAGCCGACCATCGCGGTGTCGGACGCGTGCGGCGCGTCGACCGCGAGCCGCCGCAACAGCGCCTGGTCGATCTGGTCACCGGAGAAATCGGTGTAGCGGAGCGTCTCGCCGACGACGGCGTAGTGCGCGGAGGCGTTGATCAACGTGATGCTGCTGCCGCTGCCGCCGAAGTCGCACAGGACGATGACGCCCCGACTCGGCAGCCCGGGATCGGCGCCCAGCGCCGTTACGGCCGCGGTCGCGTCCGATACGACGGCTCGGCCGGGCAACGCGCGACGCACTGCGTCGACGACAGCCGGCCGCCAGTGCGAGGGAACGGCGACCGTCACACCCGCTGCGGGCACGCCCTCGGCGGCCGATTCGGCGAGTGCATCAAGCGCTTCAGCCAGCAGCGCCTCGGGGTAATGGCTCGAGCCGTCGGCGGCGATCAGCGGAACCGGGTCTCCGACGCGGTCGACGAAACCGGTGAGCCGCTGGCCCCGTAGCACTACCTCGGCAGGCCGCACGGCCGAGGTGTGGCCGTCACCGCCCGCGGCGAGGTTGGTCGCGCCGACCGACAGCCCCAACGCACGGCCGCCGGGCGCGTCCTGATTCCACATGCGAACGAGGGTAAGGCGTTTGACGGGCGCGCAGATCGGTGGAATTCCCGTTGCCAAACCGGCCCTCGTAGGGGATCGCGAATGGGGGATCGACCGGCGTTAGGGGATCAGGCCTGCGGCGCGAGCATGGTGCGCAGCATCGACAACATCTCCGAACGGGATTCAGCGCCGAGCCGCCGGCGTATGCGCGCGACGTGGTGCTCGACGGTCTTCGCCGAGATGAACAGCTGGTTGCCGATGTCGCGGTACGGCATGCCGAGCAGGAGAAGTTCGGCGACCTCGCGCTCGCGGTCGGACAGCCGCGACGAGGACGCGCGGGCCGGACCGGACCGCACGTCCCGCGTCGCGGTCGCGGACTCGAGACCGGGCGCGTCGTCGAGCGCGACGGTCTGTTTCAGGTCGCGCGCCAACTGCAGCATCGCGCCTGAGATGCGGCCGTCGGACGTCTGTAGCGCGGCTTGCCCAGCCAAGCGGGTCGCATCCCAGGTATGGCCGAACTGAGCCAGAAGCCTTGCAGCCGAGGTGACTTCGTCAGCATCGACCGAATTGGCCAGCGTGCGCAACCAGGTGCGGCCCGCGTTGGCGAGCGCCTTGGCGAACGCGCTATGCGCTGCGGCGGCCGTCAGCGCCTGTCCGTGAGGCGCCACCGCCTCGGGGGCGTTGGCCAGGATTCCGGCGTGCACCCCCGCCCAGTGCAGCGGCACCGACCACAACACCGGATTGCCGAGCGCGGCCAGCAGCGCGAACGCCTCGTCGAGCGTGTGCTGCAACCGGTCGACCTGCCGCAGCCGCGCGGCGGTGATCCACAATTCGCCCAGCGGCAGCAGAAAGAACAGGTCTGTGGAGTACTCGGCGAGCACTTCCATCGCGGTATACCAGTGCTTCTGCATGGCTCCGGTGTCACCGCTGCGGCGCGCGATCGCCGTCTGAAGGGCGGCTGCCCACAACGCGTCGCGGCGGTGCAGCGCGATGTCGTCGCCGACGACGGCGGCGACGTCAGCGGTCGCGGCGGGCAGCTGGCCGTCCTGCATCCGCACCCAGCCGAGCAGCAGGCGGTGTCTGCGTGCGACGAAGGCCGTATTCTCTTGGCCCTCATCGCGTTCCGCGCGTACCGCCCGGCCGATGACGCTGCGCGCCCGTACGGGGTCGCCGCCGTGCAGTGCGGCAAGGGTGACCAGCGCGGCAGGGGTGTCGGGTGCGACGCCCGTCGACTGGTGTTCGGCGGTGATGGACTGACCGAGGCGTGCAACAGCGGTCGGATACGGCACCTCGAGGGACTGCAGAAGACCGTCGGCGAGGCTGCGCGCGGCGCGCGCCGTCGAGGTCGGGGGCCCGGCGCTCTCGGCGCTCAGCGCAGCACGAGCGGCCTGCAGGTCACCCGCGGCGACAAGGGCGATGGCGCCGGCAGCGCTGACGAACGCATCGGGATAGGGTCCGAGCCAACGGAACAGATCGGCGGCCTGCGCCGCACTGCCGTCGTGTGTGGCGACGCTGGCGGCGATACGCACCGCGGCCGCGCGTTCGGTGGGGTCGTCGGCGCCGAGCAGTTCGTCGGCCAGTCGACCCGCCGTGACGCAGTCACCGGTCAGCGCCAAAGCGTCCGCGAGTCGCGAACTCAACATGGTCGCGCCGGCGTCGGCCGCGGCCCGATAAAGCCGTGCCGCTTTTGCCGGGCCATGACTGCGTGACGCCAGTTCGGTCAATGCCTTGGCCAACCGGTCGTCGCGAAGTCCGTGTTCGGCCAACTGGATCGCGAGTTCGGCTGAGAGCGTTGACGACTGGATCTGAGTGATCAACAGCGAGATCTCGGTGTCGTGATGTCGGGTCGCCCCG
Source organism: Mycobacterium deserti (assembly GCF_025345615.1). Lineage (GTDB taxonomy): Bacteria > Actinomycetota > Actinomycetes > Mycobacteriales > Mycobacteriaceae > Mycobacterium > Mycobacterium deserti. The sequence continues at coordinate 733,267 of NZ_JAODWD010000002.1, read as the reverse complement.
ATGATCTGGGTGATGCAGCGGTGCAGCGCACGCCGAAACGCGTGGCTGTACGAGGGCTCGATCAGTCCGGTGGCGCGAGCGCGGTCCACCAGTGCCTGTGCCTCCTCGGGGCCGACCCGCAGCGCCGCCGCGACATCGTCGGGCCCGAGATCGAGGCTCAGCGAGGACACCAACAGGGTGTCCAGGACAGGCTCGTCCAGCCGGCGCAGCCGCTCGATCAGAGCGAACTTCGCCGCCTGCAAGATTGCCTTGGCGGCGGCCTCCCCGTCGGGGGACGCTGCGGCGGTGACCGCCGGCTGCAGCAGGAACGGCAGGCCGGCGGTCGCAACTATCAACGACCGGACGATCTCGGGAGACGTTGCGGCGCCGAGGGTTTCGGCGGCACGACGATGAACCTCCTTTGGGTTCAACGCCCCCAGAACCAGCGCGGGGTTCTCCCGCTCGATCGCGGTGACCACCGCGCGCAGTGCCGGTCGGTGCGCCAACGGTTCGGTGGCGACGACCACTGTCACGGCGGGGTCGGCCACGCGGTCGGCAAGCCGATGCAGCGCGTCGTCGTCGAGCAGCTGTGCATCGTCGATGACGACTGCGGCCGCCGGTTCGTCGCCTGCCCTCGGAACTCTGGTGAGCACCGGCACCCCGGCGTCACGCAACGCGGCCCGCACCTCGGTCAGCACCGAACTCTTGCCGGTGCCGATGCCTCCCGATACCAGCAGCTTGACCGGCTCGGTCGGCGCGGCGATCAGCCTCGCGACGGCCTCACGCGTGGACATTGATCACGGCTCATCCGGGACCAGCACGTCAGGGGTCGTAGTGATGACCTGATCCGTGGTGGTGGGAGGTTGCGTCGTGGTCGGCTGCGTGGTGGTCGGCGCGGTGGTGGTGGTCCGCGTCGTCGTGGTGGTCGTCGCCGTGGTGGTCGTGGTGGTGGGACTGGTTGTCGTCGTGGTCGGCGCGGCGGTCGTTGTCGTCGGCGGTGGCGGAACCACGGTCGTGGTCTGCTGGCCGTCCGGACCGACGGTCACCGTCGTCACCGGTTCGGGCGGGGGACCCTGCGGCGACGGCCCGGTCTCGAACGTGGTCGCGGTCTCGGTCACCGGCCCGGTGTCGCTGCTGGTGCCGGTCAACGTGATGGCCAGCCCGCCGATGGCCAACAGCGCCGCGGCCGCGGCGGCTCCGAACAGGATCGGCGGTCGCTTGTACCAGGGCAACGGCGCGGACTCCGGCTCGAAGCCCTCCTCTTCGTGAGCGAATTCCATCGGAGGACGCACGTCGGCGGTCCCGGGCGCGTAGGTGTAGTCCTCGCCGGTGTACGGAACGGGGTCGGCACCGGGGGAGTCGTCCTGCGACCACGCCAACGCGCGGAAGGTCGCCGAGGAGGCGCCGTCAGACGCGGACTCGGAAGCCGCGACGCCGGCCGCACCTGCCGCCCAGGCGGCGGCTGCCATACCTGTGGGCGCCATCCCCGTCGGTGCGTCGGCGGCCGGAGCCATGCCGGTCGCCGCGCCCGCAGCATCGGCGACGAGCGCAGCGCCTGCGGCCACGTTGAGTTGGGACTGCGGCGTGGTCACGACGGGGGCGCGTAGCCGCGTGGAGAGCTGCTGGGTGACAAGCGGGATGTTCGCGCCGCCGCCGACGGTGGCCACCGCCGACACGTTGCTGGCGGCAATGTTATTGCGCTGCAACGTTTCTTCGACGGTATTCAGCACGCCCGCCAGGGGCGCGGCGATCAGCTGCTCGAGCTCGTTGCGGGTCACGCGGACGTCGTTGCGGTATCCGGGTAGGTCGGCGGCCACCACGGTGGCGGTCTCGCCGGACAGCCGCTCCTTGGCCTGCCGGCATTCACTGCGCAGCCGGGCCAGCGAACCGACCGCCGCGGTACCCGCCGGGTCGGCGTCGTTGGCGTCGGCGATGCCCGCGACGACATGGTTCAGCAGCGCCTGGTCGATCAGGTCGCCGGAGAAGTCGGTGTAGCGGACCGTCTCGCCGATGGTGTCGAAGTTCGAGCCGGCATCGGCCAGCGTGATGCTGGTTCCGCTGCCGCCGAAGTCGCACAGCACGACGACACCGCTGGACGGCAGACCGGGCGCGGCCTGCAATGCCGACAGTGCCGCGACCGAATCGGGGATCAGCGCCGCGGGAACGCCGTTGGGGGCGAGGCTGGGCGTGGCCCGCAGGGCGCCACGGAGCGCGCCGACGGTGGCAGGCCCCCAGTGCGCAGGCACTGCGATCGACACGGGCGCGCCGCCGCCGACGGTGCGCGCCATCGCGTCGAGCGCTTCGACGAGCACGCGTTCACCTCGGTGCGACGAGCCGTCGGCAGCGACCAACGGGACCGGGTCACCGACGCGTTCGACAAAGCCGCTGAGTACCATTCCGGGCGCGTTGAGCTTGGGATTCTGAGGAAATTCTGAGGGCACACCGACTTCGGGCGCGCGGTCGTCGAACAGGGTGAGCACCGATCGGCGCATGACCGGCGGACGGCCCACCCGGGCCGCCACGAGGTTGGTCATTCCAATCGACAACCCGAGAGAGTCGCTCATCTTCACCTCTGTACTTGGCCGTTCCTCACGATAGCGGCTGAGGGCGCCAACCTACGGCACATCCCCTAGTGGCGCGAAAACCCCTAACGCCGAGCCCCCTAATGCCGCGGTTGGAGTGGTGGGTTTCGCACCGATCACCGGGGCTCCGGCCGTCGATAGCATCGGATCAAGCCGTTGAGCTACCGCCGTTTGTATATCTGCCATGGAGAGGAGGGCGTTTCATGGCGAACTCGTTACTGGACTTCGTGATGTCGCTCGTGCGCGACCAGGATGCTGCCGCGCGATTCGCTGAGAACCCGGACCAAGCCATTCTCGATGCCAACCTGACGAATGTCACCAGTGCTGACGTCAGCAACTTGATCCCAGTGGTGTCGGAGTCGTTGTCGACCGCGGCCCCCTCGGGTGCTGACGGCGTCATCGGCGACGCCGCAAGCAACGTGTGGGCCAGCGGTGCGGCGACCGCGGCGTTCGATGCGTTCGACGCGCCGGTCCCAGTTCAGGGCTTCGACGACACACCGTCACTGATCTCCGATTACGTCGACCAGCCCGAGCAGGCACTGCAGTCCGGCCTGGACGCTCTCGACGAGGCGGACCTGCCGAGCGTGGCCGGCGCCGGGGACCCGGGGCTGCATCTCGACCAGTCCGTCATCGACGACGTCCCGGTTGTCGACGCGCCTGCCGGTGAGGGCCTCGACGACGTCATCGTCGAGATCGCCGACGTCGACACCGACGCTTCGGGGTTCGACGTCTTCTGACGAACACCTGCACCAACAACGCGACTGCGCGGCCCGAACGGGCCGCGCAGTCGTCGTTTTCCGGGCCGCCCGCACATTCCCCTACGCACCCCCTAATCCCCTAATGGGGGTAGCCCCCTCAGCCCGGGGCGAGTTCGCGGAGGGAGGGGTTGCGACCCCGTTTCCCGGGGCTCTGCGGGTCCATAACGTAGTCATCAGTTCGCCGGGCAGCCCGGCGACAAGCTCCCCACAACACTGACGAAAGGCAATCCAATGACGAACCCCGTGACCGCCGTGATCGACTACCTCATCGATCTGTTCGGCCCCAACCCCGATCCGCAGGACGTTCGCGCATTCGTGAACAACCCGGTCCAGGCCGCGCAGGCCGCCACCGGACAGGCTGTCACCGCAGCACAGCTGCAGACCGCCTACACCGCGGTGGCGCCGGCGAGCGCCGTCTACGGCGGCGGCGACCCGATCGAGGGCATGCAGCGTGCCGTGGCCAACCACAACGGCGTGGCCTTCATGCCGCAGACCGAAGCGCTGTCGAACAACGACACGCTGAGCCACAACGACACCAGCTTCATGAGCCCGGAGACCAACGTCGTCAACCGAGCGGGTGAGGACCAGCAGCAGGGTGTCGGCAACTTCGATCTGGAATTCGGCGACATCACCCTCGGCGACAAGACCACCAACACCGCGTCCGACGGCGGCGTCGTCAACACCGGCAACGCCGGCGACATCGACACCACCAACGTCGAAGGTGACGGCAACGTGGTCGGCGACGACAACGAGAACGTCAACACCGGCGACGTGGAGACCGGCGACGGCTCCCCGGTGGTCATCGGCGAGGACAACGAGGTCGACAACGAGAACCAGCAGGCCGGTGGCGACATCGTCCAGGACAACGAGGGCCCGGTCATCAACGACGTCGACATGAGCGGCGGCAACGGTGGCGGCGCTGCAGGCGGCGACGGTGGCGGTGGCCTGATCGGCGTCGGCAACGACGGCGGCGACGCGGCTGGCGGCGCCGGCGGCAGCGGCGGCGGGATCGTCATCAATGACAACGACGACAACTCGGTCGACGCCTCGGTGGACAACTCCAACCAGGACAACTCGGTGGACAACTCCGTCGACAACTCCCAGACGGTCGACACCGACGTCAACGTCAGCAACGACGTCGGCATCTTCTGATCCGACGACAACCGAATAGCGCAGCTGGCGGGGATCGCATGATCCCCGCCAGTTCGCGCATCTACGGTTAGTGCAGAGTTCCTGGCGACCGGCTATCGAGGACACCCATGACGCAACCCAACGACCCGCGCAAGGTCAAGGTCATCGTCGAGCTGATCGACCACACGACCAAGATCGCGAACGCGAACGATCGCGGCGACCTGGTCGAGCGCTTGGCCAGGGCCAAGGTGCGCATCACCGATCCGCAGATTCGGGTGGTGATCGCCGGCCAACTGAAGCAAGGCAAGAGCCAATTGCTCAACTCGCTGCTGAACGTTCCGGTGTCGCGGGTCGGTGATGACGAGAGCACGGTGCTGGCGGTCGTCGTGTCCTACGGCGAGAACCCCACCGCGAAGCTGATCGTCGCGCGGGGCGAGGGCGCCGAGCCCGAACAGATCGGCATAGAGATGGCCGATCTCAAGACCGACCTGCGCCGCGCTCCGCAGGCAGGCGGACGCGAAGTGCTGCGCGTCGAGGTCACCGCCTCCAGCCCGCTGCTCAAGGGCGGGTTGGCCTTCATCGACACACCCGGCGTCGGCGGCCACGGCCAGCCACACCTGTCGGCGACGCTCGGCCTACTGCCCGACGCCGACGCGCTGCTGATGTGCAGTGACACCAGCCAGGAGTTCACCGAGCCGGAGATGACGTTCATGCGTCAGGCCTTCGAGATCTGCCCCGTCGCAACGATTGTCGCCACCAAGACCGACCTCTACCCGCATTGGCGCCAGATCGTCGAAGCCAACAAGGGCCATCTTCAACGCGCGGGCCTGTCGATACCGGTGATTCCGGCGTCGGCGTTGTTACGTAGCCACGCGATTCAGCTCAAGGACAAGGAACTCAACGAGGAGTCGAACTTCCCTGCGATCGTAAAGTTCCTCAGCGAGGACGTGCTGTCGCGCCAGAACGATCGCATCCGCGACCTCATCGTCGCCGAGATTCGCTCGGCCGCCGAACATCTGACTCTCAAGGTGAGCAGTGAACTGTCGGCACTCAACGATCCCGAAGCCAGGGACCGGCTCAGAGACGATCTCGAGCGGCGCAAGGAAGAAGCGCAGGAGGCGTTGCAGCAGACCTCGCTGTGGCAGCAGGTGCTCAACGACGGGATCGCCGATCTCACTGCCGACATCGACCACGATCTGCGTAACCGGTTCCGGGTCATCACGCAGCACACCGAGAAGGTGATCGACTCCTGCGACCCGACACACCAGTGGGCCGAGATCGGCGCGGAGCTCGAGAACGCGGTGGCCACTGCGGTGGGTGACAACTTCGTCTGGGCCTACCAACGCGCCGAAGTGCTGGCGCAGGAGGTGGCCCGCACCTTCGTCGAGGCGGGTCTCGATGCGATCAGGATGCCGCAGATCGACGCCAGCGACATGGGCGCGGACTTCGGTGAACTCAAGTCGCTGGCCAGGCTGGAGGCCAAGCCGATCCGGGCGGGTGACCGCGTGGTGTCCGGGCTGCGGGGTTCCTTCGGCGGCGTGCTGATGTTCGGCATGCTCACCTCCTTCGCCGGACTAGGCATGCTCAACCCGCTCTCCCTCGGTGGCGGCTTCCTCATCGGCCGTAAGGCCTATAAGGAGGAGATGGAGAACAAGATGCTGCGCATCCGCAACGAGGCCAAGATGAATGCACGTCGCTTCGTCGACGACATCCAGTTCGTGGTCAGCAAGGAGTCGCGCGACCGGCTCAAGGGTATTCAGCGTCAGCTGCGCGACCACTACCGCGGAATCGCGAACCAGACCACGCGATCGCTCAACGAGTCGTTGCAGGCCACCTTGGCCGCGGCCAAGCTCGAGGAAGCCGAGCGCACCACCAGAACCCGCGAGCTGGAGCGCCAGCTCAACATCCTCAAGCAGGTCACCGACCACGCGGCCAAGCTGTCCTCGACAGCGCCGGAAGCGCCTCGTGCACCAGCCAGAAGCACGTAGTACGCGAGGGCTGCGTACCGGGGGTGCCTAAGCTGATTGCCCGATGAGCACAAGTGATCAGGTGCGCGCGATCCTGGGCGGAACCGTCCAGGCGTACCGGTCCGATCCCGCCTACCGCCACCGCCCCGATGTGCACAACGAATTGGACCGGATCGGCTGGCGGCTCAACCAGCCGATGCGCATCGCGTTGGCCGGAACGCTCAAGGCCGGTAAGTCCACCCTGGTGAATGCGCTTGTGGGGGAGGATATCGCGCCCACCGACGCGACCGAGGCCACCCGCATCGTCACGTGGTTCCGGCACGGCCCCATTCCGAAGGTGACTGCCAATCACCGCGGCGGCCGGCGTTCCAACGTGCCGATCGGCCGCAACGGCGGGCTGACGTTCGACTTCGCCAGCCTCGACCCGGAGGACGTCGTCGATCTCGACGTGGAGTGGCCTGCCGCCGAGCTGATCGACGCGACCATCATCGACACCCCCGGCACCTCGTCGTTGTCGCGCGACGTCTCCCAGCGCACGCTGCGGCTGCTGGTGCCTGACGACGGGGTGCCGCGCGTCGACGCGGTGGTGTTCCTGCTGCGGACGCTCAACGCGGCCGACATCGCACTGCTCAAGCAGATCGGCGAGCTGGTCGGCGGGTCGACCGGCGCGCTCGGAGTGATCGGGGTCGCCTCACGGGCCGACGAGATCGGCGCCGGGCGCATCGACGCGATGCTCTCGGCCAGAGACGTCGCGAAGCGGTTCACCAGCGAGATGGACAAGACCGGCATCTGTCAGGCGGTGGTTCCCGTGTCCGGACTGCTGGCGCTGACCGCGCGGACGCTGCGGCAGAGCGAGTTCGTCGCATTGGAGAAGCTCGCCGGGGTGGACGCCGCGGAACTGACCAAGGCGATGCTGTCGGTGGACCGCTTTGTCCGCGAAGACGATTCGCTCCCGGTGAATGCGGCGACGCGGGCCGCGCTGCTTGATCGGTTCGGCATGTTCGGAATCCGGATCTCGATCGCCGTATTGCGTGCCGGCGTCAGCGATTCGGTGGCGTTGGCCGACGAGCTGCTCGAGCGCAGCGGCTTGGTGGCGCTGCGCGACGTGATCGACCAGCAGTTCGCGCAGCGGTCGGATCTACTGAAGGCGCACACCGCCCTGCTGTCGTTGCGACGCTTCGTGCAGAGCAACCCGATCTATGCCAGCCGCTACATCATCGCCGACATCGATCCGCTGCTGGCCGACACGCACGCGTTTGAGGAACTGCGGTTGTTGTCTCAATTGCGTTCGCGGGAAACCACTCTCAACGAGGACGAGATGGTGTCGCTGCGCCGGATCATCGGCGGGTCAGGAACCGACGCGGCCAGCAGGCTCGGGCTGCAACCCGATGCACCCTATGACGGTCCGCGGGCGGCGTTCGCGGCCGCGCAGCGCTGGCGCCGACGCGCCGATCACCCGCTCAACGACCCGTTCACCACGCGCGCCTGCCGAGCCGCGGTGCGCAGCGCCGAGGCGTTGGTCGCGCAGTACGCGGCGCAGGGCCGCTGAACCTCAGCCGCTCGTATCGGATCGGCGGCTCAGCCGCTTGTATCGGATTGGCGGCTCAGCCGCCGGGCGGCGCCGTCACCGTTTCGGTGACCGTGCTCGTACTCGTACTCGTGCTGACGCTGGTGGTCACCTCGGTGGTGGTCGTGGTTGGCGGCGTGGTGGTTGTGGTCGGCGGTTCGGTCGTGGTCGTGATCGGGGGTTCGGTGGTCGTCGGGGTGATGGTCTCGGTGATGGTCTGCGGTGCCTGCGTTGTCGGAGCCACCGACCGCGACGTCGTGGTGAGCGGAGTGAGGCTGGTGCGCTCGGTCGGGGCGTCGTCACCGGTGATGGCCTTGGCCAAGCCGTAAACGATCAGCGCGATGAGGACCGCGCCCAGCGCACCCAAAGCGACGAGTGCAGCCGGCTTGCGGTACCAGGGCACCTCGGGCTCTTCGACGGGCGGCCCGAGGTACGCGGTCGGCTCGTCGTTCGGGTACTGGTCGTCGGGAGGTCCGTAGCGCGCCACGGGGACCGATAGTAGGCGGTCAGGGCGGCGGATAGAGCGTGCGCGTCACATTCGTGCGCGGTCCACGGCGCGTCGTCCGCTCCGTCGTCTCCTCTTCCTCAGAGGTGGTCTCCTCGGCGGTCGTTTCCTCTGCGGTGTCCGACTCGGAGGTTTCGCTGCTCGACGTCGTGGTCGAAGGCAGGTCTGGGGTGTTGATTTCGGTGGTCAACGGTGGGCTCGTGCTGGTGATGGTCTGCGTGGTGGTCGTGGTGGCCGACCCCGTCTCGCTGACCGAGTACGTGGGATCCACGAAGTTCAGCGGCGCCTCTTCGGGTTCGCTGAACTGACGCGTCATGAACGACACGGCGAACACCACGAGGACGATGACGAGCACAGCGAGCAGGCTCGCCCCGATGAGTTCAGGCGGGCGGTTGTGCCAGGGCACCTCCGACGAATCACGCTGCTCGTCGTCGTCGGCGTTTCCCCGGCCGGTCACGGCCACCGATAGTAGACCCGAGTCCTGCGCCGACGCCGGGTCAGCGCAGCGCGGGGATCACATGGCTGGCGAAGAACTCGATGTGGTCGAGGTCGGACATGTCTAGGACCTGCAGGTAGACCCGTTGCACACCGGCGTCGGTGTAGGCGCCCAGCTTGTCGGCGATCTCGGCGGGGGTGCCGACCAGGGGAGAGTTGCTGCGCAACTCGTCGACGTCGCGGCCGATGGCAGCGGCACGCCGGGCGATGTCGGCGTCGTCTCGACCGGCGCAGAGCACGAACGCCGCGGAGTACGTCATGGAGTCGGCGGGCCGGCCGGTGCGTGACACCGCGGCCGCCACCCGCTCGAGTTGGGTCTTGGCCACATCCAGCGGCACGAACGGCACGTTGAATTCGGCGGCGAACTCCGCGGCGAGCGCGGGTGTGCGCTTGGCGCCCTGGCCGCCGATGATGATCGGCGGATGCGGGGACTGCGCCGGTTTCGGCAGTGCAGGCGACTCCGCCACGGTGTAGTGCGCACCGTTGTGGTCGAAGGTCTCCCCGACCGGCGTCGTCCACAGGCCGGTGATGATCTGCAGCTGTTCGGTCAGTCGGTCGAACCGGTCCCGCAGCGAGGGAAAGGGAATCGCGTAGGCCAGATGTTCGGCCTCGAACCATCCCGCTCCGAGGCCCAATTCCACCCGGCCTCCGCTCATTTCGTCGACCTGCGCGACGGAGATCGCCAGCGGGCCGGGAAAGCGGAACGTAGCCGAGGTGACCATGGTGCCGAGCCGGATCGTCGACGTCTCGCGGGCGATGCCGGCCAGCGTCACCCAGGAATCGGTGGGGCCGGGCATTCCGTCGCCACTCATCGCGAGGTAGTGGTCGGATCGGAAGAACGCCGAGTAGCCGAGGGCCTCGGCGGCGCGCGCGACGGCCAGTTGGTCGGCGTAGGTGGCACCCTGCTGCGGTTCGACGAAGACCCGGAAATCGAGCGGTGAAGTCACGCTCGCCAGCGTAGAGCCCGGCGCCGTCGGCTACAGCCCGCGGCGGGCGGCTTTCACGGAGTTGACGAGGTCAGTGTCGCCGTCGAACGTGAGCCGCACCGCGTCGCGACCCGAAACGAAGAGCAGGTGCTCCTGTGGTTCGCCGGTGACGGTCAGCGTCGGTCCTTTGCCGATGCTGACCAACTCCTGGCCCTGCGGCGTGCGCAGCGACACTTTCGCCGGAGCCTTGGCGAGTGTCAGCCGGGCCATCAGCGCCAATCCGCGGCGCAGCGCCTTGACGGTCGCATCATCGAGAGGCCGCGGTTCCCAATCCGGTTGAGATCGACGGACATCCTCGTGGTGGATGTACATCTCGTTCATGTTGACCAGCGGGTCGAGGATCTTGAACGGGGACAACAGCGGCGGGCCTTGGGCGACCTTGTCCAGCAGTTGATCCCACCCGCTGGACTGCGCGACCTGCTGCTGCACCTTGTCGGTGTAACCGGCCAGAAACGGCACCATGATGCCGGGTGCGGCGTCGAGCCTGCGTTCGCGCACCACGAGATGGGCGGCGAGGTCACGGGTGGTCCAGTCACCACACAACGTCGGCGCGTCCGGGCCCACCGAGTGCATGGTCTCGACGAGTGCGGCGCGTTCCCGTTGTGCGGCGGTCATCGCGGCGATTCTGCCATCGCGGCGTAGCCGTCGGCCAGGGCGCGCAGCTGTCCGGCGCCGTCGCCCGCGTAGGTCGCCCCGTGCATGAGTGCCAGCGTCGTCGGATTCAGTTCGGCGAGCCGCCGCAGAGTCGGCTGCAGGTTGATGGTGAGTCCGGTGGCGTGGAAGAACTCCTCGGCCGCGAGCGCGGGCTCGACGATGTCGGCCTCGGTGATCGCCGGGCAGGAACCGACGTGGGTGAAGAGGTCGCCGGCGAGCAGCGTCGAGGTGGTCTCGTCGAACCACAGACCCGCCTCCCAGTTGTGCGGCACATGGGGGGTCGCGATGAAGCGAAGCCGGTGCCCGCCGACGTCGTGCACACCGTCCTCGTTGGCCACGACCGGCGGCCGGTCGCAGAGGTCGTTCAGCGAGAGCATGCAAGCCAGGCCACTGTGGATGACCTCGGCGTTGGGAGCCGCGTCGAGCAACAGGTTCACCGCGCCGCACTCGTCCGCCTCCAGGTGGCCGAATGAAATCCAGCGCAGCTTCTCCAGCGGGATGACCTGGTTGATGGCCTCCGACACGAACGGGAACAGCTGTCGATGGCCACAGTGGAACAGGAACGGATCGTCCCCGGTGAGCAGGAACTGGTTGAACGTGAAGCCGTGCTCGGTGATGTCTGGGATGTAGGTGGACAGGCGGTAGACGTCCGTCCCGATCTCGTCGACGGTGGTGTCCATGACTCGATGGTGCGCCGATTTCCGCACCAGGGTCGTGCTTTCGCCGTAGCAACAGCCCTGGTGCAGAAGTCGGCGGCGGGTCGGGAACAAACCGCACCGACTCCCCGTTGACCCCATCGACAGTTGAGTGCATTCGACTCAAGTCTGAGTTGACAGGGTAAGCTCTGTCAGAGCAGTCTTGAGTGCGGTGCACTCAGGCCCCCAGAAGGACTATTGCAGGAGGAAAACCATGGCTCGTGCGGTCGGAATCGACCTCGGGACCACCAACTCCGTGGTTGCGGTGCTGGAGGGTGGCGACCCCGTCGTCGTCGCCAACTCCGAGGGCTCGCGCACCACGCCGTCGGTCGTCGCGTTCGCGCGCAACGGTGAGGTGCTGGTCGGCCAGCCCGCCAAGAACCAGGCGGTGACCAACGTCGACCGCACCATCCGGTCGGTCAAGCGTGAAATCGGGACCGACTGGTCGGTGGAGATCGACGGTAAGCAGTACACCGCGCAGGAGATCAGCGCGCGGACCCTGATGAAGCTCAAGCGCGACGCGGAGGCCTACCTCGGTGAGGACATCACCGACGCGGTCATCACCGTGCCCGCCTACTTCAACGACGCCCAGCGCCAAGCCACCAAGGACGCCGGCCAGATCGCCGGCCTCAACGTGCTGCGCATCGTCAACGAGCCGACCGCGGCCGCGCTGGCCTACGGGCTGGACAAGGGTGAGAAGGAACAGACGATCCTGGTCTTCGACCTCGGTGGCGGCACGTTCGACGTCTCGCTGCTCGAGATCGGCGAAGGCGTCGTCGAGGTGCGCGCCACCTCGGGTGACAACCACCTCGGTGGCGACGACTGGGACGACCGCATCGTCGAGTGGCTCGTCGACAAGTTCAAGGGCACCAGCGGCATCGACCTGACCAAGGACAAGATGGCGATGCAGCGGCTGCGTGAGGCCGCCGAGAAGGCCAAGATCGAGCTGAGCTCGAGCCAGAGCACCTCGATCAACCTGCCCTACATCACCGTCGACGCGGACAAGAACCCGCTGTTCCTCGACGAGCAGCTCACGCGGGCCGAATTCCAGCGCATCACACAGGATCTGCTGGATCGCACGCGCAAGCCGTTCCAGTCCGTGATCGCCGACACCGGTATCTCGGTCGCTGACATCGACCACGTGGTCCTGGTCGGCGGTTCCACGCGGATGCCCGCGGTGAGCGACCTGGTCAAGGAACTCACCGGCGGCAAGGAGCCCAACAAGGGCGTCAACCCCGACGAGGTCGTCGCGGTCGGTGCCGCGTTGCAGGCAGGCGTGCTCCGAGGCGAGGTGAAAGACGTTCTGCTGCTTGATGTCACGCCGCTGTCCCTCGGCATCGAGACCAAGGGTGGCGTGATGACCAAGCTGATCGAGCGCAACACCACGATTCCGACCAAGCGGTCGGAGACCTTCACCACGGCCGACGACAACCAGCCGTCGGTGCAGATCCAGGTCTATCAGGGTGAGCGCGAGATCGCGGCGCACAACAAGCTGCTCGGCAGCTTCGAGCTGACCGGCATCCCGCCGGCTCCGCGCGGTGTGCCGCAGATCGAGGTCACCTTCGACATCGACGCCAACGGCATCGTGCACGTGACCGCCAAGGACAAAGGCACCGGTAAGGAAAACACGATCCGCATCCAGGAGGGCTCCGGCCTGTCCAAGGAGGAGATCGACCGGATGGTCAAGGACGCCGAGGCGCACGCCGAGGAGGACCGCAAGCGGCGCGAGGAAGCCGACGTCCGCAACCAGGCCGAGTCGCTGGTCTACCAGACGGAGAAGTTCGTCAAGGACCAGCGCGACGCCGAGGGCGGATCGAAGGTCCCCGAGGACACGCTGTCCAAGGTCGACGCCGCGATCGCCGATGCGAAGCAGGCGCTCGAGGGCACCGACATCGCCGCGATCAAGTCGGCGATGGAAAAGCTCGGTGTCGAGTCGCAAGCGCTCGGCCAGGCCATCTACGAGGCCACCCAGGCCGAGCAGGGTCCGGCCGGCGGAACTGACGGCGGCCCCGCCGGGTCGTCTCAGGACGACGTCGTGGACGCCGAGGTTGTCGACGATGACCGGGAGAACAAGTGAGCCAAAGCGATCCGCACGAGCCGGTGACCGTCACCGACAAACGGCGTATCGATCCCGAAACCGGCGAATTGCGTGAGCAGGCGACCGCCCCGGCCCCCAGTGGGCCGGGGCCGGAAGCCCCGCCCGCGGGCACAGCCGCGAATCGGGCCGATGCGGAGTCCGACGAAGTCGCCGAGCTCAAGACCACACTTCAACGCGTCAAGGCGGAGTACGACAACTACCGCAAGCGGGCGCTGCGCGACCAGCAGCTCGTCGGCGAGCGCGCCAAGGCCGCCGTGGTCACCCAGCTGTTGCCCGTGCTCGACGATCTGGACCGGGCACGCAGTCACGGTGACCTGGAGACCGGTCCGCTCAAGTCGGTGGCCGACAAGCTGGCGACCGCGCTTGAGGGACTGGGGCTTTCGCCGTTCGGCGAGGAGGGCGACGACTTCGACCCGGCGCTGCACGAAGCCGTTCAGCACGAGGGCGAGGGCACCCATCCCATCGTCGGAACGGTGATGCGGCGCGGATACAAGGTCGGCGAGCAGGTGGTGCGCCACGCCATGGTCGGCGTGGTCGACACCGTGCCCGACGCCCCCGCAGCCGATAACAACGACGTGCAGGCCGCCGAGGACGCAGAATCTCAGTAAACGTCGGCACCAGGTAAGGAGGTGACCCGGTATGGCCCAGCGTGAATGGGTCGAGAAAGACTTCTACAAGGAGCTCGGCGTCTCCTCTGACGCCAGCGAGCAGGACATCAAGAAGGCCTACCGGAAACTGGCCCGTGACCTGCACCCGGACACCAATCCGGATCCGGCTGCGTCCGAGCGGTTCAAGACGGTCTCCGAGGCGCACAGCGTCCTGTCGGACCCGGCCAAGCGCAAGGAGTACGACGAGACCCGTCGGCTGTTCGCCAACGGCGGTTTCGGCCGTGGCCGGTTCGCCGGCGGGGGTGGCGGCTTCGGCGGGTTCGGAGGGGACGGCGCCGAGTTCAACCTGAACGACCTGTTCGACGCCGCCGGGCAGACCGGCGGCGCGAACATCGGTGACCTCTTCGGTGGTCTGTTCGGACGCGGCGCTCAGCAGCCCCGGCCCACTCGGCCCCGCCGGGGTAACGACCTGGAAACCGAGACCGAGCTGTCGTTCCTGGAGGCCACCAAGGGTGTGGCGATGCCGCTGCGGCTCACCAGCCCGGCGCCGTGCACGAATTGCCATGGCAGCGGCGCACGTCCGGGCACCAGCCCAAAGGTGTGTCCGAACTGCAACGGCTCGGGCGTGGTCAGCCGCAACCAGGGTGCCTTCGGCTTCTCCGAGCCGTGCACCGAATGCCGGGGCAGCGGCTCGATCATCGAGCACCCGTGCGACGAGTGCAAAGGCACCGGCGTCACCACCAGGACGCGCACCATCAACGTGCGAATCCCCCCTGGCGTGGAGAACGGCCAACGCATCAGGCTGGCCGGCCAGGGTGAAGCCGGGTTGCGCGGTGCACCGTCGGGCGATCTGTACGTCACCGTGCATGTGCGGCCGGACAGAGTCTTTGGCCGCGACGGCGACGACCTCACCGTGACCGTTCCCGTCAGCTTCCACGAATTAGCGCTGGGCACAACGCTTTCGGTGCCGACGCTGGAGGGCAAAGTCGGTGTGCGGGTGCCGAAGGGCACCTCCGACGGCCGGATCCTACGGGTGCGTGGACGCGGTGTGCCGAAGCGTTCGGGTGGCCATGGCGACCTGCTCGTCACGGTCAAGGTGGCGGTGCCGCCCAGCCTCGAAGGCGAAGCGGCCGAAGCGCTGGAAACCTACGCGAAGGCCGAACGGGCCAGCGGGTTCGACCCGAGGGCCGGATGGGCTGGTGCGTAATGGCTTCGAAGCGGTCCAGCGATGACGCCCGCACCTTTCTGATCTCGGTGGCCGCCGAGCTGGCCGGCATGCACGCGCAGACACTGCGCACCTACGACCGGCTCGGCCTGGTCCGCCCGCAGCGTACTTCCGGTGGCGGGCGGCGCTATTCGCAGCACGACGTCGACCTGCTGCGTGAGGTGCAGCGGCTGTCGCAAGACGAAGGCGTCAACCTGGCCGGCATCAAGCGCATCATCGAGCTGACCAACCAGGTCGAGGCATTACAGGCCAGGCTCTCCGAGATGGCGCAAGAGATCGAGGAATTGCGGGCGCGGCAGCGTCGAGACATCGCGGTGGTGCCCAAGAGCACGGCCGTCGTTGTCTGGCAACCCGGCGCCGCTCGGCGACGGCGTCAGTCCGAGTAGTAAGCGTTCTCAGACCACGATCCGGAACTGCGCGACCGCGGACTCGCCGGGTGCCACCGTCCGATAACCGCCGCGGCGCAGCGTGTCGGTGGGGGCGGCCATTGGCTCGAAGCACACCACGTCGTCGCTGTGCGGTGCGAACACCTGCGCGGCGGGATACCCCTCGTCGAAGTGCACCTCGATGCGGCGGCCGCCTCCTGACACCGTGAATGTGGCACCGGGAGCGACGTTGTCGTATCCGTCGTCTAACGCTCTGTCGCCCAACAACTCTGCGCTCGCGTCACGCTGTTGGGTTTCGCCGGTGGGTATACCGGAGTCATTGACCGACAGCGAGCGCATGGCCGGCATCTCGATCAACCACTCGGGTCGCGGCGCTTCGGGCAGTTGAAGGTAGGGGTGAAAGCCGAAGCACAACGGCACGTGCGCACCGGTGGTGGCGGTGACGGACGTGCGCACCGTCAGCGTGCGATCGGCCAGTGTGACATCCACCGTCAGTAGGTGCGGAAACGGGAACGTGGCCAGCAGACCGGGCCGCGCCCCGAAGTCGAGTTCAGCGGTCAACCGCGACTCGTGCCGGGTCGTCACCGTCCAGTCGGGATAGCCGGCCAAGGTGCCGTGAATCGGCAGACCGTGCTCCTCGGTTCGCACGCCGCCGGTTCCCGGTGTCAGGGTAACCACCGCGCCGTCGACACCATAACCGTTGCTGCTCAATCGATTAGCCCACGGGTACAACAGCGGTATGCCCATCGACTTGCCGCTCGAGACGTAAGCCTCCAGGCCGCGGCGCTGACCGAGCAGTTCCACACCGTCGTCAGACAGCGACGTGCCGATCATGCCCGCGGTGGGGACGTAGGTCGCGGTCAACGGCGACGACGGGTCACGCAGTGTGACCCTCTCGAGATCGACCATGGCTGCGATACTGCCACGTGCGCGCCCACGCGTACACGATCACGGTGCGTCAGACGAAGTCGCCGCGGGCAAGCGGAGTCATACGGCGCACTCAGGTCGTGAGGGGGTCGTGCTGAATGCGTTCGGCCGGTGCGCCTTTGGCGATCAGAGCGGCCTTTGTGGTCTCGACCATCTCTGGTCCGCCACAGATCAGGATCTGCCGGTCGCCCCAGTTGCCGTAGCGCGTCACCACGTCGGCGAGCCGCCCGGTCTGCCGGACGTGCAGGCCCCGCGGTGGCTGCACGTCGGGGTACTCACCCGCCCACGGCGGGTCGGTGTTGAACTCCGACACCGGCGTGACCGACAGCCACGGGTTCTGCGATGCGACCTGCCACAGCGTGCGCAAATCGTAGAGCTCACACGGAAAACGGGCGCCGAAGAACAGATGCACCCGCGGGTTCACCCCGAATCGGGTGAGATCCATGATCAGCGTCCGTAGCGGGGCGAGGCCGGTGCTGCCCGCGACCATCAGCACATCCCCGCCGTCGCGGTCGATGTGCAGTGCGCCGTGCGGATTGGACAGCCGCCACCGGTCCCCGGGCTTCGTCTCGCCGACGATCGCGGTGCTCACCATCCCACCCGTGACCGAACGGATGTGGAACTCGATGCCACCGCCGCGGTCGGCGGGGATCGCAGGGCTCAGATAGCGCCACCGCCGCGGCCACTGCGGCACGTGGACGGTGACGTACTGGCCGGGGTGGTAGTAGAGCGGACGGTCCAGTTGCAGGCGCACGACCGAGACGTCGCGAGTGGCGCGGATGTGTTCGATCACCGTGCCGTCGCAGTACGGCGGCCCCGTCTCGGCATCAGCGGCGCCGCGCATCACCCCGATGACCAGGGCCACCACGTCGTGGGTGGCCTCGGCCAGCTTGTCGTCCCAGCTCTCGCGGAGGTGACTGCGCAGGGTGGTCAGCAAGGCGTCCTGCATGGTGTCGTAATGGCTCTGCGTCACACCGTACTTACGGTGGTCTCGGCCCAGCTGAGCCAGGAATGCCACCGGCTCCTCGGCCCGCTGGGCGATCAGTTCGTTGAACACCCACGTCATGGCGTGGGCGAACGCCGCGCGTTGCGCATCCATGTCCGGCGGGAACAGGTCGCGGGCCGAGATGTCGGTGGCGAACCAGCGGGTGTAGAAGCTCCGGATCAGTTCGTCGGAGCCGAGCGCGGGGTCGACGGCGTCGCGCATCATGCGCAGCGCGTCACGGTCGTCGAGTCCCACGCCGCCCGAGTTTAGGCAAACCGTGCCCTTCGCTGCCGCAGCGCGGCGAGGACGACCAGTGCCGCGCCCGCCAGCGCCCAGCACGTCAGCACGACGGTCGCGGTGGTCGCGCCGGCCCCGTCGAAGAACGCCGTCGAACGCAGGAGCGTCGCATTGGCGCCTTGCGGCAGCCACTGCCCGAGTTCGCCCCACCCGCGTGGCAGCAGTTCTGGAGCGCTGGTCAGGCCCGACAGCGGGTTGCCGACCAGCAGCGCCAGCAGGCCGCCGAGCGCCAGGCCCACCCGGCCGAACAACGAGCCGAGGCCCAGCACCGCCAGGCCGGAGGCCAGCACGCCCAGGGTCAAGCCGCCGGTGACGCCCCAGAAGTTCTGATCGACGGACCCGAGCACGTAGCGCAGCAGCGCCGCGATGGTCCACCCGGCCACTACGGAGAACGCGACGACGGCGGCGAGTCGGGTCCAGACTTCCCGTTTCAGGACGAATATCAGTGCGATGGCAGGCAGGAGACCTGCGAGCGTGACCGGCAGCGCCGACGCGGACAGCCCGACGCCGCGCGGGTCGTCGGCCGTCGGCGGCGCCAGGTCCTCGACGCGCAGGTGCGCGCCGGTCTGCTGGGCGATGCCGTTGCCGATCTGAGTGAGCATCTGGGCGATCATTGGGCTGCCGCCGGTCGCCACGAGGAGCGTGCGGCCGTCGGGTCCGAAGGAGATTCCGCCGTAGACGTCGCGATTGCGGATCGCGTCGCGCAGTGCATTCTCGCCGGGGTAGTAGGTGAACGAGAACGCGCCGGGCGCCTGCTTCTCCATGGTCGCGGCGACCTGCCCGCTTGCCGCCTGCGGTCCCGCCGCGCCGATCGGCACGTCGTGCGGGGCCGTGCGTGCCGCGGGAAGTGCGAACGCGAGCGTGACGATTGCGAGCACCACTGCGAGCAGGACGACGACGCCGGTCGCGCGGACCGCCGCGGGTGGCTCGTGCGCCGGGGAGGCGTGATGGGTGTGCTGGGGCGTGGCTGTTGTGCTCATGAGTATGCCCTTTTCATCTGACGTTGAATTAATCCTGCGCTGAGCGTAACGGCGATGCGGATAATTTTCAACAGCCATTGAAATGATATTGTGGTTCGATGCCCTCACCTGCTAAGACAGTCAGACGTCGCGGCCGCCGCCAGGGTGAACCGGTGTCTCGCGAGGCCGTGCTGGCCGCGGCGAAGGTGCGCTTCGCCACCGAGGGCTACGAGAAAACGACGCTGCGGGCCATTGCGCGCGACGCGCACGTCGACCCGTCGATGGTGCTGTACCTGTTCGGCTCCAAGGCCGACCTGTTCCGTGAATCGCTGCGGGTGATCCTCGATCCGCAGGCGCTCGCCTCGGCGATCCAGGGCAGTCCCGGCGACGATCCGGACATCGGCACCCGGATGGTGCGCACCTATATGCGCATCTGGGAGTCGCCGGAGTCCGGACCGACCATGGTGGCGATGCTGCAGTCGGCCACGTCGAACTCCGACGCACATGAGGCTTTTCGCGGGTTCATGCAGAACTACGTGCTGACGGCGGTGTCGGGGGTGCTGGGCGGCGGCGAGCAGGCGCGGCTGCGGGCACTCTTGGCCGCGAGCCAACTCGTCGGCATCGCGGTGCTGCGTTACGTGATGAAGATTTCGCCGTTGGCCACCCTGTCCGGCGACGAGTTGGTGCGCGTGGTCGCGCCGACAGTCACGCGGTATCTGACCGCTGACGTCGACGAACTCGGAATTCCCGACCTGCCCGACCTGCCCGACTTATAGGCCGTGAATTCCCTTGTACAACACCAGAAGACCGATCACGATCAGAATGGCCGCGACCAACGCGGCATGCTGGCGCTCCATCCACCCGCTCAATCGCTCGAGCGGCCCGTCGAGGCGGTCGCCGGACACCGCGTAAGCCAGAATCGGCAGTGCGACGGACGAGCCCGCGACCCCTACGAACCAGACCACGGCGAACCACACGTCGTGTGCGCCGTCGAGTCCGGCTGTGCCGATCGCCAAACCCGCTGCGGCGCAGATGAAAAGCACCTTGGGATTGACGACGGTGAGGGCCAGGGCCATGGCGCCCGCGCGAAGGGGAGTGAGCTTGCTCAAGCCCTTCATCCACTTCGGGCTGTGGGTGGCCGTCTTTCGGGTCAGCCATCGATAGGCGCCGACCACCAGCAGCGCCACGCCGACGACGATGCGCAACCACGACGCCCAGCTCGGCGGATGGTCGCCCCGTCCGCCCGCAAGACCCGAGATTTCGAGGAAGACGATTGTCAGCGCCGCGAGGCCGACCAGCCAGCCGGCCAGGAACGTCAACCCGGTCGGCCGGGGCCGCGGTGTCTGCAGGACCAGCACTGCGGGGATGATCGACAGCGGTGATAGTGCGATCACCAACGCCAGCGGGATGAGTTCCGTCAGCACCTAGACAGTCTGCCCGCCGTGATAGCGACAGGCCTTCCAGCTCGCGTTCTCACGCACGAAGTCGACGTCGAGCGTCTCGGTGTGGTCGGCGGCTTCGAACCGGACGTTGGCGACCGCACCGTCCCCGACGACCACCACCGAGTTGACCGTGATGCGCGTCGGGCCGTCGGACTTTCGGCTCGCGTACCACCCCGCTTCGAAGCCTGCAGCTTCACGCATTTCGGAGCACAAGTGTGTCGAGAACTTGTCGTAGTCCGCGCGGTTGTAAGAGGTGTTCATGCCCTCGAGGACGGCGCGGACTTGGTCAGCGTCGGTGGCCGCGGCCGCCGGCGTTGCACCCGCCAGGGCCACGGCGATGCCGGCGCCGCCAATGGCGATCGACGCGCCGAGTCCGAATCCCATCGCATCAGCCTCGCTGATCTCTGCCGTCGCAGCGGCGTGACGCGCCGTCTGAAGATCTGCGTTCGTTGCAGTCGCGGCAGCCCCGACCCCGTCTCAATGGATAGCTGCGCCTCGCTGGCCGGAACGGAGGTCCAGGTAGCCAGCTAACTCACGTGGCGCACAGTCGGAGATCGGACACCGGACCCGGTCCTACTTTGCTGGCAAGTGCTCCGCACGGTCTGACGCGCTTGTGTCGAATGCGCGCATGCCCGACTGCTTGTAGGTACATTGTCCAGCACACAGCGACAACGATGGGCAGCGATGAGGCGTCGGGCGGCAAGTTCTCCAGAACGAGAAACCGCGTTCTCCAGAATTGCAATTTCGATAGTTTCGGCTGGCTATGTCGCTGCGGTAGTGGTCGTCGCGCTTCTCGATTGGCAAATCTGGTGGGCAGAAGCGACGACCGGTCTCGTTGCCGACATCGCTTCGCTGGTCGCTGTCATCGCCGCAGCCTGCTGCTCGGCGTGGGCGGCTCGGACGACGACGGGGCACGTCAGACATGGGTGGCTGGCGATGACGGCGGGCCTGCTGGCCTGGGCGGTCGGCGCACTCAACTGGTCGTATCACGCGACGCGCGGGGCGGTCGTGTCCCCACCTTCGTCGGTGGTGATGTACGGCGCGTTCGTTCTCTTCTCGATCGGCGCGGGCACCGCACTTATTTATTTCACCCCCCGAATGAGCTGGACGTCGAAAACCCGCTTGATGCTCGATGCGGCGATCGTGGCGACTTCGTTGTTCGTAGTCGGCTGGGTGACGGTGTTGGACAGGACGTTTCATGCAGGGGGTTCCCCCTTGGCCGTCGGGTTGATGCTGACCTACCTCATCGCGCACGTCGCACTCATCGCAATCACCGCACTGTTATGGGCCGGCGAATCCCGCTCGCAGAGACGCAATATCGGTTTGCTGGCCGCTGGGGTCCTTGTCGCGTCGGCATCGGACCTTCCGGTGCCGTATCTGTTCGCTGCCGACCATCTCGCCCTCGTCTTCGACCTCGGGCGGATCGTCGGCTTCTGGCTGCTGGCGCTGGCCGCGCTGTGCGGCATCGAGGAGTCGGCCGTCGAACCGGCGCCGGTGCGACGCCCGTCCAAGGCCCGGACGTGGCTTCCGTACCTGCCATTGCCGGTCGCAGTCATCGCCTGGTTCTGGCAAGTCGTCGCGGATGTGGGGACCGCGCTGCTGCTCATGGCGGTGGTGCTCGTCGTGACCGTGCTAGGACGCCAGGCCGTTGTCCTGCTGGAGAACCAGCGGTTGTTGTCCGATGTGTCGCGGCTGGCGTTTTGGGACCAGCTGACCGGGTTGCCCAACCGGGAGTTGTTGCACCATCGCCTGGAGCAGGCGGTGGAGCTTCACCGGCGCGAACGCGTCTCGCTCGCGGTGTTGTGTCTCGACCTGGACAACTTCAAGACGGTCAACGACGAGATGGGCCACGCTGCAGGCGATGAGCTGCTGGTTCGCGTGGCCGATCGCCTGCGGGGTTGTGTGCGCAGTGAGGACACTGTCGCGCGTCTCGGCGGGGATGAGTTCGCCGTGCTGATCGAGGGCTCCATCGACGACTCCCAGCTGCTGGCCGATCGCATTCTCAAGGAATTCGACTCGCCGATCGAGGTCGATGGTGTCGCGCTCACGGTGCAGCCCAGCATCGGGATGACACTGACCGGCTCGGACGCGGCGCCCGTCAGCGTCGATTCCCTGCTCAGGCGCGCCGACCTCGCCATGTACTCCGCTAAACGCGATGGCGGCGGATGTGTGCGCACATACGTGCCACAGCCGGCAGGCGAACGGGACCTCAGGCCGTCCCCCGGGCGAGACGCTCCCTCGGAGGTGGTCACACCGGCCGCGCCGCGTCCGGACGCTGTCGCCGAGCGCGCTCTCTGGCCGCCGCTGGCTGTGCGGTTTGCGCTGGGCGCCTTGCTCGCCGGGGTCTTGGTGTTCGCGATCTCGACGGTGGTTCGCACGAGCCCTGGTCGCATTCCACTCTTGGACAGTTGGTGGGAAGTGGGCCTGGAGTTCTTCGCGGCGGGACTGGTGGCCGTTCGCGGCGTGCATGTGGCCGAGGAACGCCGCGCATGGCTCTTCATTGCCGCGGGCCTGTCGGCCACGGCGATGGGCAGTGTCGTCTACGCCGTGTGGGCGCGCGAGGGCCAGCTGCCGTCCGCGGCTGATCTGGTGTATCTGGCGTTCTATCCCTTGATCTACACGGGCTTGGTGCTGTTGATACGGGCGCGATTGCAGAGGGTGCCGACCGCTATCCGGCTCGACGCCCTGGTCGCCGGATTCACCGCCGCGGCGGTGGCCGCCGCCCTGGCTGCCGGGCCGATCGCGGCGGTTCAGAGCGGTGCGCCGGCCGCGGTCCTCGTCGGGTTGGCCTATCCGGCCGGTGGCCTGCTGCTGCTCGCGATGGCGACAGGGACGCTGGCGATACTCGGGTGGCGCACCGATTGGCGGTGGGCGCTGATCGTCGCCGGTTTTGTCTTGTGGGTCATCGCGAACACCATCTACCTGTTCAGGACAACCGACGGCTCGTATCGCGAGGGCACCTGGATCGACGCATGCTGGCCCACCGCATTCCTGCTGATAGCGCTTGCCGCTTGGGTCCGGCCAACCAGTGTTCCGACAACCCCGAGAACCGGGCTGGGCTCATTGGTCCCGTCGATCCTGTGTGCCGTCGCGGCCCTGGGCGTGTCGGTATTCGCCCATCAGGACCCGGTCGCGGTCGCGGCCGTCGCGATGAGCCTGACTGCGGTTGCTGCCCGGTTTGCGGTGACGTACCGGGATCTGCACACCCGGGCTCTGAGCTGTGAACAAGCTCTGGCCCGTTGACAGCGGAACGGGAAATCCATCAGAGTTGAGCGGAACAGACTCAACCTTGACGGCGTTGAGTACTACGACAAGCATTTTTCCTACCCGTAGATCGGAGGTGTCGTGGACTCGTTCAACCCGACGACCAAAACTCAGGCGGCGCTGACGTCGGCCCTGCAGGCGGCCAGTTCTGCAGGCAACCCGCAGATCACGCCCGCCCATTTGTTGATGGCATTGCTGACTCAGAACGACGGCATTGCCGCCCCACTGCTGGAGGCCGTCGGCGTCGAACCCGCGACAATCCGCGCCGAGACCCAGCGTCTGCTCGACCGGCTGCCCAGCGTCAGCGGCGCCAGTGCGCAGCCGCAGTTGAGCAGGGAGTCGCTTGCCGCGATCACCGCGGCCCAGGCCCTGGCCACCGAGATGGATGACGAATACGTCTCCACCGAACATTTGATGGTCGGCCTGGCCACCGGTGACTCCGACGTCGCCAAGGTGCTCACCGGCCATGGCGCGTCGCCGCAGGCGCTGCGTGAGGCGTTCGTCAAGGTGCGCGGCAGCGCCCGCGTCACCAGCCCGGATCCTGAGGGCAGCTATCAGGCGCTGGAGAAGTACTCCACCGACCTGACCGCCCGTGCGCGGGAAGGCAAGCTCGACCCGGTCATCGGGCGGGACAACGAGATTCGTCGCGTCGTACAGGTGCTGAGTCGTCGCACGAAGAACAACCCGGTGCTGATCGGCGAGCCAGGCGTCGGCAAGACCGCGATCGTCGAGGGCCTGGCCCAGCGCATCGTCGCCGGCGACGTGCCGGAGAGCCTGCGCGACAAGACCGTCGTCTCGCTGGATCTCGGCTCGATGGTGGCCGGGTCGAAGTACCGCGGCGAGTTCGAGGAACGCCTCAAGGCCGTCCTCGACGACATCAAGAACAGTGCCGGGCAGATCATCACGTTCATCGACGAGCTGCACACCATCGTGGGTGCGGGCGCCACCGGCGACTCGTCGATGGATGCGGGCAACATGATCAAGCCGATGCTCGCCCGCGGTGAGCTGCGACTGGTCGGAGCGACCACGCTCGACGAGTACCGCAAGTACATCGAGAAGGACGCGGCGCTGGAACGCCGATTCCAGCAGGTGTTCGTCGGGGAGCCGTCGGTGGAGGACACCGTCGGCATCCTGCGTGGGCTCAAGGAGCGCTACGAGGTGCACCACGGCGTGCGCATCACCGACTCGGCGCTGGTCGCCGCCTCCACGCTGTCGGACCGCTACATCACCGCGCGCTTCCTGCCGGACAAGGCCATCGACCTGGTCGACGAGGCCGCCAGCCGGTTGCGGATGGAGATCGACTCGCGGCCCGTGGAGATCGACGAGGTCGAGCGGTTGGTTCGTCGTCTCGAGATCGAAGAGATGGCGCTGGCCAAGGAAGAGGACGCCGCCTCCAAAGACCGGCTGGAGAAGCTGCGCGCCGAACTGGCCGACCACAAGGAGAAGTTGGCCGAGCTGACGACCCGGTGGCAGAACGAGAAGAACGCCATCGACATCGTCCGCGAGCTCAAGGAGCAGCTCGAGGTGCTGCGCGGCGAGGCCGATCGTGCCGAGCGCGACGGCAATCTCGAGAAGGCCGCCGAGCTGCGGTACGGACGCATCCCCGAGGTCGAGAAGAAGCTCGATGCGGCAGGGTCTTTGGCCCCCGGCCAGGACACAGCGCGCGAGGACGTCATGCTCAAGGAGGAGGTCGGGCCCGACGACATCGCGGACGTGGTGTCGGCGTGGACCGGGATCCCTGCCGGCCGGATGCTCGAGGGCGAGACGGCGAAACTGCTGCGCATGGAAGACGAGCTCGGCAAGCGCGTCGTGGGACAGAAGAAGGCGGTGCAGGCCGTGTCGGATGCGGTGCGCCGCAGTCGGGCAGGCGTCGCAGACCCGAACCGGCCAACGGGCTCGTTCATGTTCCTCGGCCCCACCGGTGTCGGTAAGACCGAACTGGCAAAAGCGTTGGCGGAGTTCCTTTTCGACGACGAACGCGCCATGGTCCGCATCGACATGAGCGAGTACGGCGAGAAGCACTCGGTGGCTCGGCTGGTCGGTGCTCCTCCCGGCTACGTCGGGTACGACCAGGGTGGCCAGCTGACCGAGGCGGTGCGCAGGCGCCCGTACACGGTGATTCTGTTCGACGAGATCGAGAAGGCTCATCCGGACGTGTTCGACGTGCTGCTGGCTGTCCTCGACGAGGGCAGGCTGACCGATGGTCAGGGCCGCACGGTCGATTTCCGCAACACCATCCTGATCCTGACGTCGAACCTCGGCGCCGGTGGCTCGGAAGACATGGTGATGGCCGCGGTGCGCTCGGCGTTCAAGCCCGAGTTCATCAACCGGCTCGACGACGTCATCGTGTTCGACGGCCTCAACCCCGAAGAACTCGTGTCGATCGTCGACATTCAGCTCGAGCAGCTGGCCAAGCGGTTGGCCCAGCGGCGCCTCAGCCTCGAGGTGTCGCTGCCCGCCAAGAGGTGGCTGTCCGAGCGCGGATTCGATCCGCTCTACGGTGCCCGACCGCTGCGCAGGCTGATCCAGCAGGCCATCGGCGATCAGCTCGCCAAGATGCTGCTGGCCGGCGATGTCCACGACGGCGATGTGGTGCCGGTCAACGTCAGCGCGGACGGCGACTCGCTGGTTCTGGGCTGAGTTCTCTGGCGAGCAGACGTGAAACTGCCCTTTTCGCCGCGATATGGGGCAGTTTTGCGTCTGCTCGCGCGGGGGGGCTACAGCTTGAAACGGCCGGCGAATCCGCGCAGCGGGACGTCGGCGCTGGTGAGCAGTCCCGGCGGCGCGGCGACGACCGACTTGATGGCGTTGAGTGCGGGCAGGCCGGTCACGGTCATCCCGATCGACGCGAAATTGTCCGGATTCGAAAGATCCACACCGGGTTTCGGGAAGATCATGTGCTTGTTGTAGATGCATGGATCACCCTTGATCTGGGTGATGTAGCAGCCCTTGATGTCCCAGCTCGGATCGGTGTGCGGAGTCATCTGCCATTCGAGGTGCGTCTCGACGCGCGCGACGCCGTCGACCATGCCCTGGTACTTGATGTAGTTGCCGCCGAGTGAACCCTTGGGCAGCTGATACCAGCCCAGGTCGACATCTTTCGTGCACGCCCCGAGCTCGGCGCTGAACTTGACCTCGTCGAGGGTGAGGTCGAAACAGTCGGCCATCATCAGCACGCTGTCGGCGAAGACGCGGGTGTACTTCTCCAGTTTGCCTGGGATCGACGGATCGTCGACGGGCAACCCGTAGCCGACCTCGATCCAGGTGTCCTTGCTGTGATGGCACGACACGTCGACCGACTCGATGGTGGTGACGTTCTCGATCTCGGCGACGTCAGCCGAACATGTCACGCCCAGAATCTGATTCACGCCCGGATTCATGCCGGTGCCATAGAACGTCGACCCGCCCTTGGCGCAGGCCTCGGCCAGCAGCTGCGAGACCAACTTGCCGGAGGCGTGCGGGTGGTTGGTGTCGCGGTGCCATCCGGTGATCCAGTCCGCGGTCGTGACGATATCGATGCCGGCTTCGAGCACCTGGACGTAGAGGTCCTCGTCGGGGAACACCCCGTGGAACGTCAGCACGTCGGGCTTGGCGGCGATGATCTCCTCGACCGTCCCGGTCGCCCGCACTCCGATCGGGTCGAGTCCGACGATCTCACCTGCGTCCCGGCCGACCTTCTCCGTTGTGTAGCAGTGCAATCCGATCAGCTCCAGATCGGGATGCGCGGCGATGCGTTTGATCATCTCCGAGCCGACGTTGCCGGTGGCCACTTGGAACACCCGAATTGGGGGATTGGAAGTCACTGTCGCTCAGCCCTTCTGGTTGGTTGACGCGAGATCGGCGGCGTTGCCGCCGCGACCGTCGGGATAGAACTGCATGGCCCACTTGCGGATCGCGGTGAAGCCCTCGTACTCCGATGTGGACAGCGCGGGCGGATCGGAGTAGCGCTGGTGGCTCCAGATGTGGATGTCCTGGCGGAACTGCCGAATGACCTCCTGGCCGAAGTCAGCGGCTTTGGCGGCGGCGCGCTCGGGGTCTTTGCCTGCGGCAGAGCCCTTCGGGCGGCCGATGTAGACCATGAACCGCACATCGGAGGTCGCTTCGTCGACGGGGGTGATCGCCGAGATCGTGCGGTTGTCGATCATTCCCCAGCTCTTCGTCACCGCGATGCCGAGCCCGCCGTTGATGGCCTCGACTCCACTGCGGACGTCGTCGATCGTCTGTTGGTCGTCGCCTTCGAAGGTAATCGTGAAATCGACGTACGAGATCGGTTCGGCGAAGTCGTGCCGGGTGAAGATCGGATTGATCGGCGTCTCGTGCACGTACTTGAAGTGAGCGAAGTCGACGCCGTTCTCGAGCACGTACTGCGGATGCATCTCGTGCCCCTGCTCGAACAGCCGCTGCTGTGGGTAGTAATCCGCGGCGCTGCTGCCGTCGTTGAAGGACGCGAACACGTCGGGCGCCTCGAAGAACGGCGCACGGCCCTCGATGTCGTGCCAGATGTAGATCGACTCGTTGCGCTCGGTCACCGGATACGTGGTCATCCGCCGGCCACGGTTCGGCCTGCTCTCGTAGGGGATACAGACGTTGCGCCCCTCGGAGTTCCACTGCCAGCCGTGGAACGGGCATTGGATCACCTCGCCGACGACGTGGCCGCCGAAGCCGAGGTGCGCGCCCAGATGCTCGCAGTAGGCGTTCATGACGGTCACCTGGCCGGACTCCGACCGCCAGGCAATCATCTCTTCGCCGAAGTACTTCATCGCGTGTACGCCTCCGACGCCGACGTCGTCCGACCACGCGACCTGGAACCAGCCCGTCGGCTTCATCGACAGTGGCGGTTTGGCCATGTGGACAAGAATCACAGAGGGTTCTACGATTCGTCAAGTGTCGGAGACAGAGGTCGGAACGCGCCGGACCAACCGACGCGGACAGGCCACCCGGGACGGCATGCTCGACGCGGCGCTTCGGGCGCTGGCCACCGGCGACACCGCCGCGGCGTCGGCCAACCGGATCGCCAAGGACGCGGGCGCCACCTGGGGCGCGATCAAATACCAGTTCGGCGACACCGACGGGCTGTGGGCGGCCGTGTTGCGCCGGACCGCGGAGCGGCGCGGCCGGCTTCCCTCACACGCGAATCCCGACGCGCCGCTGCGCGAACGGGTGGCGGCCATCATCGACCTGCTGTTCGACGGCTTGTCGGCGCCCGATTCGCGGGCGATCGAGACGCTGCGCGCCGCGCTGCCCCGCGACGCCGCCGAACTGGAGCGGCTCTACCCGCAGACAGCGGCCGAGTTGCGGTCCTGGGGACGCAGCTGGATCGAGTCGTGCCAGACGGCGTTCGCCGACGTGGACGTCGACCCCGAACGCATCCGCGAAGTCGCGTCCTTCATCCCGGGCGCCATGCGCGGCCTGGTCTCGGAACGACAGCTCGGCTCCTACTACGATCTTGATCTGGCGCGGCACGGACTGACCAATGCGATCGTGAATTACCTGGGAAGATCACGAACCGGCTGATTCCGGCCAACGAGTTGCCGTTCTGTGATCAGTCCGAGTGCAGGCGAAACCGGTCCTAGCAAGTAGGCTGTTCGCAATGGTTCCGCTTTGGTTCACGCTGTCTGCACTCTGTTTTGTGGGTGCGGCGGTGCTCCTGTACGTCGACATCGACCGTCGACGCGGGCTGGGCCGTCGCCGTAAGTCCTGGGCGAAGTCGCACGGCTTCGACTACGAATACGAATCGACCGACATCCTGGAGCGCTGGAAGCGCGGCGTGATGACGACGGTCGGCGACGTGACCGCCAAGAACGTGGTCCTGGGCCAGATCCGCGGCGAGGCGGTGTTCATCTTCGACCTCGAGGACGTGGCGACGGTGATCGCGCTGCATCGCAAGGTCGGCACCAACGTCGTCATGGATCTGCGTCTCAAGGGCATCAAAGAGCCCCGCGAGAACGACATCTGGCTGCTCGGCGCGATCGGACCGCGGATGGTGTACTCCACCAACCTCGACGCCGCGCGCCGTGCCTGTGACCGCCGGATGGTGACGTTCGCCCACACGGCGCCCGACTGCGCCGAGATCATGTGGAACGAGCAGCACTGGACGCTGGTGTCGATGCCGGTCACCTCCACCCGCGCGCAGTGGGACGAGGGCCTGCGCACCGTGCGGCAGTTCAACGACCTGCTACGGGTGCTGCCCCCGACCCCGCAGGCCATGGCAGGCCAGGCCGTCGCTCGGCGCAGCGGATCGCCCAGCCGCCCGCTCACCCCCGGCCCCACCCGGTCTGAAGCCGCTCCTACCGCGCGCCCGGAGCAGGTCGGGCGCGCCGACGTGCCGCCGGCCCGCTACGCCCAGCCGCCGCGGCCCGAACCGTCGCGGCGACCGCCGCCCTCGCGCAACGGACGGCAGTCTGCGCACTATCAGCGGTAAGTAGTCTCATAGCCATGTCACGGCCCGTCGCACTGATCACCGGACCGACATCAGGACTCGGCGCCGGCTTCGCCCGCCGCTACGCAGTGGACGGCTATGACCTGGTGCTGGTCGCGCGCGACGAAGCCCGCCTGGAACGGTTGGCCGACGAACTCCACGACGAGGCGGGCGCGAAGGTCGAGGTGCTCGCCGCCGATCTGGCCGAGGCCGCCGACCGCGCGAAGGTCGCCGAACGACTCTCGGCGGGCGTGCAGGTTCTGGTCAACAATGCCGGCTTCGGAACGTCTGGCGAGTTCTGGAGCGCCGACTTCTCGCTGCTGCAATCGCAGTTGGACGTCAACGTCACCGCGGTCATGCAACTGACCCATGCGGCGTTGCCGCCGATGATGGCCGCCGCCCGCGGAACCGTGATCAACGTCGCGAGCGTCGCGGGCCTGTTGCCCGGGCGCGGGTCGACGTACTCGGCGTCCAAGGCCTGGGTGATCGCGTTCAGCGAGGGCCTGGCCAACGGCCTAGGGGGCACCGGGGTGGGGGTGCACGCGCTGTGTCCCGGCTTCGTGCACACCGAGTTCCATGCACGCGCCGGCATCGAGATGAGCGGCACGCCGTCGATCCTCTGGCTCGAGGTCGACGACGTCGTGCGCGACTGCCTGGCCGACGTCGCCAAAGACAAGGTGGTGATTGTTCCCGGCCTGCAGTACAAGGCGCTGACCACCGGCGGGCGTCTGGTGCCGCGAAACCTGGTGCGCGCCATGACGAAAGTGGTGGGCAAAGGCCGTGGCCGGACCTGAGTGTCGGTGCGTTCACTAGTCGCGGCGCTGGCCGTGCTCGTTCTGACGGCCTCGGCGTGCGCTGCCGACGACGAGCCCCCCAACACCTATGCCGCGCAGGCCGCAGCCATCGGCGAATCGCTGGCGATCCTCGGCTGGAACATGTCGGTGAGCAATCTGCGCATCGAGGGCGAATACGTGTTCGTCGATATCGACGCCACACCGTCGCAACCCGGCGGCGCGCACGCCAAACCCGAGGACTTGCGGTTCGGGCTGTACGGTGCGCTGGCGCATCCGATCGAGGCGAACGCGATCGGTGGCTGTCGCAACGTCACCGATCTTGCAGTGCAACCGGTTTCGACCCCCGCGCCCGATCGTCTAGCAGGCACGGTATGTCTTGGCCCGCAGCGCGACCAGTCTCAGGTACGCGGCGTGTACGTGTATTCACCGCGGGACCGGATGGCAGGCACCACCAACGCGCATCCGGCGGCGTACCCGGTGGGTCTCATGCCGACCAGGGACACCGACACAGGGCTCTCCGTCAAGACGGCGAGCGTCGACGGTTTCCGCGCCGACGGCGCGCTGCTCGATCCGCGCGCCCTTGGTGACCCCGGTGCCTTCACCGGCAACGGGTACATGCTGCTGGGTCTCGAGATCGACGGCCTGGCAGCGCAATACAGTGACGAGTCGATTCGCCGCGGCGGGCCGACGATGGTGGTGGTGGCGCCCACCCTGCCCGCGCCGGGACTGAGCCACGCCTGCGACATCTACGGCGCATCGGTGCTGGTGCTACCGGACTCCTCGCGCGAAGGAGTCAAGGTCCGGGTGTCGCTGTGCACCCAGGGGGAGATCAACGCCGCTCTGCTGTACCCGACCGTCTCGCTGATCGGCACCCACGCCGCGCTGTGGACCACCGATGGATGATCCGGGTCCGACCGAGTGGAACCAGAGCACCGGCGTCGGCCCGTGGGTCGGTGATCCTCCCGACGACCCCCGCTACGACCCTGACCTTCTTCGCGACGGCGACACCCGCAATGTCGTTGACGCTTACCGTTATTGGACGCGCGAAGCAATCGTCGCCGACATCGACACGCGCCGCCACCCGTTGCACATCGCGATCGAGAACTTCGGCAACGACGCCAACATCGGCGCTGTGGTGCGTACCGCAAACGCGTTCGCCGTGGACACCGTGCACATCATCGGACGGCGCCGGTGGAACCGGCGTGGCGCCATGGTGACCGACCGCTACCAGCGGCTGCGCCATCACGACACCACCGGTGAGCTGCTGGCGTTCGCGGCCGACGCCGGATTGAGCGTCGTCGCGGTCGACAACATTCCCGGCGCCGCCCGCATCGAGGACGCCGAGTTGCCGCACGCATGCCTGATGATCTTCGGCCAGGAGGGGCCAGGGATCACCGCGGACGCGAAGGGCGGGGCAGCGCTCACGGTCTCGATCGCCCAGTTCGGCTCGACCCGCAGCATCAACGCCGCCGTCGCGGCAGGCATTGCGATGCACAGGTGGATCGCCCAACACGCGGACATCTCGAAGGCCTGGTAGGGCAGGATTGGGCCATGGACCAGGTATGGGCCAATCGCGCCGCCAGCGCGGAGGCCGCGATCGCCAAACGACATCTCAAGCGCCTCTGGGGATTGCCGGGCACGCAGCTGGGTGTCGTCGCGTGGCCGCCCGCGCGTAACCATCGGATGTTCGGCGTCTGGCACTACTGGTGGCAGGCCCACCTGCTGGACTGCCTGGTCGACGCGCAGGTACGCGACCCGCAACCCGAGCGGCAGCAGAAGATCAGTCGCCAGATCCGCGGCCACCGGCTGCGCAACAACCTGCGCTGGATCAACGACTACTACGACGACATGGCGTGGCTGGCGATCGCCCTCGAGCGCTGCGACCGCCTCGCCGGTGTGGGGCGCGCCGAGGCGCAGGAGAAGCTGTCCGAGCAGTTCCTCAACGCCTGGGTGCCCGAAGACGGCGGCGGCATTCCGTGGCGCAAACAGGACCAGTTCTTCAACGCGCCCGCCAACGGTCCCGCCGCGATCTTCCTGTCCCGCTTCGACCGGCTGCGGCGCGCCCAGCAGATGTCGGACTGGATCGACGAGACGCTGATCGACCCGGACACCCATCTGGTGTTCGACGGCATCAAGGGCGGGTCGATGGTGCGTGCGCAGTACACCTACTGCCAGGGTGTGGTGCTCGGCTTGGAGACCGAACTGGCGGCGAGGACCCAGGACGCCGACCACGCCACGCGGGTTCACCGGCTGGTCGCCGCAGTGCGCGATCACATGGCGCCCGACGGGATCATCAAGGGAGCGGGCGGCGGCGACGGCGGCCTGTTCAACGGCATCCTGGCGCGGTACCTGGCACTGGTCGTCACCACGCTGCCGCAGAACGGGCCCGAGGACGTGACCGCCCGCGACACTGCCCGCACGCTGGTGCTCACCTCGGCGCAGGCCGCGTGGGACAACCGGCAGACGGTCGACGGGTTGCCGCTGTTCGCCGCATTCTGGGACCGCACAGCGCAAATGCCCACTGCCGCAGGCAAAGAGGCCCAGTTCGTCGAAGGCGCCGTGAACGCCTCCGAGGTGCCCGAACGTGACCTGTCGGTACAGCTGGCCGGCTGGATGCTGATGGAAGCCGCGCACGCGGCCGCAGAGGCGTGACTTCGTCCGACGCGCCGCCGCGAGTCATCCGCCTGCTGCCGGCTCGCTTCACCCGGGACCCCAAGGCGGCCAAGGGCGGCGAGAACAGAGCCGCGGTGCTGTTGCTCCTGTCCACCGTTGTCGCGATCTTGTGGGCCAATTCGCCGTGGGCAGAGAGCTATTGGTCCCTGCTCGACACCCATGTCGGCATCACCTTCGGTGCGCACCACTTCGAACTGACCGTCAAACACCTGATCAACGACGGCTTGATGACGTTCTTCTTCTTCATCGTCGGGTTGGAGGTGACACGCGAGTTCGCGATCGGTGAACTGACCGACCGGGGCAGGGCGGCCGTGCCCGTCGTCGCCGCGATCGCCGGGTTGGCGATACCCGCCGCCATCTTCCTGGTGCTCAACCCGACCGGCGAGAACGCCCAGGCGTGGGGGGTGGTGATCTCCACCGACACCGCGTTCCTGGTCGGCGCGCTGGCGATCATCAAGCCGAAGTTCCCTGCGCGCGTACGGATTTTCCTGCTCACGTTGGCGGTCGTCGACGACGTCGGCGCGTTGGGCGTGATCGCGCTGTTCTACTCCGAGAGCATTCAGGTACTCCCGCTGGTGATATCGGCGGCCCTGATCGGCGCGATGGCGCTCGTGCGGTTCATGCCGGTCGCCCGCGGCCCGGCCTATGCGATTCTCGGGTTCGCGCTGTGGGTCGCGCTGTTTCTGGCGGGCATCCACCCGACCCTTGCGGGGGTCGCGCTGGCGCTGCTGATTCCGGTCTTCACCCCCGAGCGCAGACAGGTCGAACGCACAGTCGAGTTGATCCGCGCGTTTCGGCAGTCGCCGAACTCGGAGTACGCCCGGGCGGCGACTCGCGGCCTACGCGAATCGATTTCGATCAACGAACGACTGCAGACCGATGTCGGACCCTACGTGTCGTTCGTGGTGCTGCCGCTGTTCGCCTTGGTCAACGCCGGGGTGCGGTTGGATGCCGACAGTGTGCAGGCGGCGCTGCGCTCGCCACTGACGTGGGGTGTCGTCGCGGGTCTGGTCGTCGGAAAGTTCGTCGGCATCACGGGCGCGACGTGGTTGATGAGGCGCACCGGCATGGGGCAGTTGGCGCCCGGGCTCGGCCTGCGCCGGATCGCCGGGGGCGCCGCGCTCTCCGGTATCGGCTTCACCATCTCGCTGTTCATCGTCGACATCGCCATCAGCGAGCCCATGCGCCAGGACCAGGCCCGCATCGGCGTGCTGATCGCCTCGGTGCTCGCGTTCGCACTGGGATGGGCGGTGTTCCGGCTCACCGACCGGTTCAACCCGCCGGACCCCGTCGGCCTGAAGCTGCTGCGCCCGATCGACGCGGACCGCGACCACATCAGGGGAAATCCGGACGCCCCGCTGACACTGGTCGAGTACGGCGACTACGAGTGTCCCTTCTGCAGCCGCGCCACCGGCGCTATCGACGAGGTGCGCGCTCATCTCGGTGACCGATTGGTCTACGTCTGGCGCCACTTTCCGCTCGAACGCGCACACCCGCGCGCATTCGACGCCGCGCGCGCCAGTGAGGCCGCCGCGTTGCAAGGCAAGTTCTTCGAGATGGGCCGGGAGCTGTTCGCCCACCAGGACGATCTGGAGTGGTCGGACATGTATCGCTATGCCGTGGCAATCGGCTGTGACATCGATCAGTTCGACCAGGACGTGCGCGTGCACTCGTCACGGGTGCTGCACCGGGTGCAGGACGACGCGCAGGACGCCGAGTTGATGGATCTGAACTCCACACCGACGTTCTTCGTCAACGGCAAGCGGCACAAGGGGCCATGGGATGCCGCCAGCCTGATCCGTGCGCTGGAGGCGGGTCGCTAAGCCTGCTCGCCGGAATCGATCGGGGGCGCGGGGATTCCTGCTCGCCTGGCCGCGCGACGGCGCTTGTACCACTCGATCAACATCGGGAGAACAGACACCACCACGATCGCGATGACGATGGGCTCGAGCAGTTGTTGAACGATCTCGAACCGGCCGAGCCAGAATCCGAGCAGGGTCAGTCCGACGCCCCACACGACGGCGCCGACGACGTTGAACAAGGTGAACACCGGGTAGCTCATCCGGGCGGCGCCGGCTGTCAGTGGTGCGAGTGTCCGCACGATCGGCACGAACCGCGCGATGACGATCGCAAACGGGCCGCGCTGCTCGAAGAACAGGTGGGCCTCCTCGAGATATTTCTGCTTGAGGACGCGGGCGTCGGGTTTGAACATCGCGGTGCCGAGGTTGCGGCCGATCCAGTAGCCGACCTGGCCGCCCAGGATGGCGGCGATCGGGATGAACACCAGCAGCTGCCAGAGTTGAAAGTTGATGACGTCGCCGCCTTCTTCGGCCAGCGCGGCCGTGCCCGCGGCAAGCATGCCCGCGACGAACAGCAGCGAGTCGCCGGGCAGGACCGGGAACAGCACTCCCGATTCGACGAAGATGACGACGAGCAGGCCCACCAGGGCCCAGGCGCCGAAGTAGCCGAGCAACTTCATCGGGTCGAGGAAATCGGGCATCAGCGCCAGCTGATCGGTCGCCGCGAGGGCCGAGGTCGTCACAATGCTTCAAGATACCGGCCGTGGTCCACGAAGCCTGAAACGCCGATATCAAGCGATGCAATATCGGCGTCGATAGGGTCCGAGTATGTCCACGCACAAGGCCGTATACGTCGAATCCGCAGGCGCTTCGCTGGTGCTCACCGAAGTCGAGACCAGTCCGCCGCCGCGCGACCATGTAAGGGTTTCAGTGGCCGCATGCGGTGTGTGCGGAACCGACCACGGCGTGGTCAACGGCGGCTTCCCGGACATGACGTGGCCGGTGACCCCGGGCCACGAGGTCGCGGGGACGATCGCCGAAGTCGGAGACGGGGTCGACGATTTCGCCGTCGGCGACCGGGTCGCGCTGGGATGGTTCGGCGGCGTCTGCAACAAATGCGTGCCGTGCCGGAAGGGCAAGTTCATGCAGTGCGTGAACTTTCAGGTGCCGAGCCTGGCTTACCCGGGCGGCTATGCGGAGTCCGTCACCGCACCGGCCAACGCACTGGCTCGTATTCCGGACGGTCTGTCGTTCGCCGAGGCCGCCCCGATGGGCTGTGCGGGGGTGACGACCTTCAACGGGCTGCGTAAGACGGCCGCGCAGCCGGGGGACCTGGTAGCCGTCCTTGGCATCGGCGGCCTAGGGCATCTCGGTGTGCAGTGGGCAGCGGCGATGGGATTCGAGACGGTGGCGATCGCCCGCGGGGCCGAGAAGACCGACGATGCGCTTGCGCTCGGGGCGCACCATTACATCGACTCGAGGGCCCAGGACGTCGCGACCGCGCTCCAGGATCTCGGTGGGGCCGCCGTCGTGCTCGCGACGGCGGCGAACTCCGCCGCGATCGGCCAGACCGTCGGCAGCCTCGGTCCGGAAGGGGAACTCGTCATCGTGGGGGTGACGTTCGACCCGTTGCCGATCAGCCCTGCTGACTTGATCCTGACGGGCCGCCGCGTCACGGGACATCCGTCGGGCACGTCACGCGACGTCGAGGAGACCATGCACTTCGCTGTCCAGTCCGGGGTGCGGGCCAAGATCGAGGAACTGCCGCTGGCCCAGGCTGCCGAGGCCTATGCCGCCATGGAGGAGGGCCGCGCACGCTACCGAATGGTCTTGACCATGTGAGGTCGGCCGGCTCACGATCCATAGAACCCCTCGTTCCGTCGTCAGCCCTACGACTCCTGCTACGTCGCGTTGGCCGAGCGTCTGGGCTGCGAGCTGATAATCGTGCACGGACGCCTGTCTACCGCGACTGGTCCTCGCTGCCTGATCCGAGGCATGCGCTGAGGCGAGGCTCAAATTAGCGCGAGAGTTGAGGATCGCTGACTGACGCCGAGCTGCCTTCGCTCTGATCAGTAGAAGACCGAGGTCGGAGTGCTTGTTCCGTTGTCGCACGCGATAGTGCCGGTCCGGTTCTTGAACTGGCGGATAGCCGGAACGAAGACGTCGACGGATCCGTTGGCGGGCAGTCCGAAGCTGTTGTCGAACCCTTCGGATGAGTAGTCGCACTCCGACGCGACCCCGCTGCGGTCGGTGACGGCGAAGGTGACACCGGCAAGTCCCTCCTTCGTCGTCACTGTCGGGCTTTGGAGGGGTTTCTTGGATTCGACAGGTGTTGGCACTTGCTGCTGGGACGGCGGCGGGGCTTGCTGGGATGGCGGAGGTGGCGCGGCGGCCGCGACGCACGTGAACGGTGTCACTGAGTCCCAGGTCGCCTTTGGAACGGGCCCTCAGGTCTTGGTTGAAACCCCCGCGTACGTTGCCACCCGGGTCGAACGTGCCCACGTATTGGCCAATGGGAGGTCCATTCCAGTCAACGGTGAACGCAACCTCATTCCCCGCCGACAGCCGATTGCACTGATTGCCCCTGCCGAGCCAGCGACCAGCGTCTTCGGTTTGGTGTTCATGGACATGGGTGTTCCTCTTGCCTGTCAGGCCGTGGACTCGCGAATTCAATCACAAGGCCGTCAGCGCAATTGAAATTTGTTGGCATTTCACCGTCGAGGGTCGTTTCCGACCGGGTTTGACGTTAATGGCGTTGGGCTGGTTATGAACGGGGTGTTTCCCTATGTTTTCGTCGGGAATGTCCGCGGAATTTGTTGAATGGTCAGGGTCTCGCCTGACGGACGAGTAGGACGCCCACAAATCAATCAATTGTTCGTGATCGATGCATGGCCCCAGCGCGTTGCACGCAGCTCGGCGGTTCTTTCGCTGTCAGTTGTTCTTGAAGAACTCTCCCCACGCGAAGCGGCCGTCGGCCAGTGCGCACCAGTCATTTGAGGGGCATGCCCTGATCACCTTGACCACTTCTCCCTGTCGCAGGATGCCGATGATGTTTCCGCCGCCGCCGGGCGCGTCGTAGACATCGACATCGCCGGTCACCGTGGCCGTTAGGGCTGCGGGAGCCTGCGGTGGTGCCTGCTGCGGAGGCGGAGGCGGCGCCTGTTGCGGTGGCGGGGTCGGCGCTACTGCGCATGTGAAGCGGTCTCGCGAGACCCAGTCAACGCGTGCATTCTCATTGTCGAGTGCCTGCCCGCGCGCTGTGCCGTCGTCGCCGACGGTCCCCGTAAAGCGGGCAACGCTGAACGCCCCGTTCTCGCCGCCGAAGTTACCGGCCACACGGCGCCATGAGACGCCGAAGTCGATGTTGGAGCCACTCATCGGACGGCCGCTGGTGTTCCCGGAGTAACGGGTGTTGCCGGGTACCAACAGTGTCCCGGCCTCCACGCGATTTCCGGATGTCTGGAATATCGCGGTCTGGCCGTTGGAAAGGTTCAACACGAGTTCGGGAGCCATCTTCCAGTCCGCGCACGCTGCGCCCGCAGACCCGGCGTTGATGACCCCGAGGCTAGCCGCGCCGAGCACCGCCGCTGCTAGAGCGGCGCAGGTACGGGCGACCGTCGCGGTCGCCGGTGCGGCGATGCACCCGTTCGTCTTAGATGCGGTCGACATGGCCATCCCTGTTCCTTCGGTACGCGTTGGATTCCCGACAATCCGACAGTAGGAGTCAGGGGCGGCCGATAAACCGGGTGTTTCCCTATGTTTTCGTCGGGAAGGTCCGCTTGTGACGGTCCGCGGCGGAGCCAGCAGGCATGTGGCCGGGAGGTTTTCTTGACGCTTGTCGCCGACCGTTCCCAGCGGTGACCCGGGTGTCGAGCACGACGGGAACACCGCTCGCCGAGCGTCTGGGCTGCGAGCTGATCACTGCGGAATGGACGCCTGGCCACCGCGACGGGTCCTCGTTGCCCGATCCGCGTCATGCGTCGAGTGCTCGACCCGGCGCTTGGGCGGTTTTCACCGCAAAGCGATGATCAGTAGAAGACCGACGTAGGCGTACTCGTTCCGTTGTCGCACGTGATGGTGCCGGTCCGGTTCTTGAACTGCCGGATAGCCGGAACGGCGACGTCGACCGTGCCGTTGGCCGGTAGGCCGAAGCTCTTGGTGAACCCTTCCGAGGAGTAGGTGCACTGCGACGCGACTCCGCTGCGATCCGTGACGGTGAAGGTGACACCGGCAAATCCCTCTTTGGGCGTCACCGTCGGCCCCTGTTTGGGGGCAGGCGGAGCCTGCGGCGGCGGCGCTTGCTGGGGGGGCGGCGACTGCGGGGGTGGCGGAGGTGGCGGGGCGTCTGCGCACGCGAAGCGGTCCCGCGAGGTCCAGTCGACGCGGAAATTCTTGTTGTCGACGGCAGAGCCGCGCGCTATGCCGTCGTCTCCGACGGTGCCGGTGAACTTGCTTGTGACATCGGGAGGGAAATCGGCGCCAGCCCTAAAGAAACGGGCTTTCCACGTGACGGTGATGTCGAGCCTGGAGCCACCCAACGTACCGTTGGAAGTCCCATCGTATTCTCCACGGGCTGCTAGTAAGCGATCCTTGCCGGTCCCGACCATGTTTCCGAATGTCGAGAATAGCGCTGTCTCGCCGTTGGACAGGTTCAACGCGAGTTCAGGACTGGGCAATTTCCAGTTCGCGCACGCTGCGCTCGCAGGCGCGGCGTTGATGACCCCGAGACTCGCCGCGCCGAGTACCGCCGCTGCTAGAGCGGCGCAGGTACGGGCGACCGTCGCGGTCGCCGATGCGGCGATACACCCGTTCGTCTTAAATGCGGCGGTCGACATGACCATCCCTCTTCCTCTGGTACGCGGTGGCTTCCCGACAATCCGACAGTAGGAGTTTGAAGCGGCCGATAAACGAGGTGTTTCCCTATATTTGGTCGGGAAGGTCCGCGTCTCGCGGCCCGCGCTCGCCTCCCCGACGAAGGTAAGCACGAACCAAGCGTTCGCTACTGGCGTCAGCGGCAACCTCGGCGGCGATGCCTCCAGGCATAGGGAAACACCCGGGTTTATCTTGTCGCGACATGAATGAGCGTCAGATCTGAAAAGGCCCGGCCCAGGCTGATCGATCGAGGAGCGATCCTTGGCTACCTGAAGTGCCGCGGCCGGCGACACGTGGGTCGCCCGGAGTCTGGCTTCCCCGAGGTTGGCATACCAAGCCCGGACGGGATGCGGTTCTTGGGCGGCAGGTCGGCGGAGGGTGTGCCGGGCGGGCGAGCCAACCTGGTGCACATCAAAATCTCCGGACATGCCGGGCGGTTCATCTAGACAAGCGGACCGGATCCGCCGTTGCAGCCCGCGGTGCCGTAGCCGGTCGTTGGGTACAGGTCCGCATACGACGATGACATTCGCTGGACGGTTCGGCCCAGATGTCCGGTGAACCCTCGGCAGACATCGACGCCGCGCATTCACTCAGGGCGTCGGCGGCGTCATCGAGGTCGGCAAGCCGCGGCCGATTCCACTCGACGAGAAAACATTGCGCTCCGATCCTCATGTATCGGACGTAGGCGGCGAAGACACCAGATAAACCCGGTGTTTCCCTATCCGGCAGGTTGATTCATGCGCTGACCCAGTTCGGCGCGCGAGTGGATTTCGAGTTTGTGGTAAATGCGAGCCAGGGCGCCCTCCACGGTCTTCGGGCTGATGAACAATTCGCCGGCGACCTCACGGTTGGTCATGCCCGACGCGGCCAGTTCGGCGACGCGCTGCTCGGAGGGCGTGAGCGTGTTGGCCCGCCGCGGACCGATGTTGGCGCGGGCGAGCTCGGCGCGGGCCCGCTCGGCCCACAACGGGGTGCGCAGGAATTCGAAGGTCGCCAGCGCCTCGCGGACGGTGGTGGCGGAGGCGTCCTTTCGGCGCTGCCGGCGCTGGAGCTGACCGTGCAGCAGTTGTGTGCGGGCGCGTTCGAAGGGCATCGGCAG
Source organism: Mycobacterium deserti (assembly GCF_025345615.1). Classification (GTDB taxonomy): domain Bacteria; phylum Actinomycetota; class Actinomycetes; order Mycobacteriales; family Mycobacteriaceae; genus Mycobacterium; species Mycobacterium deserti. The sequence goes on along the minus strand of NZ_JAODWD010000002.1, from coordinate 692,102 downwards.
CCGGTCGTGTTCGACCATCGCCTGCTGCACGGTCAGGCTCGCCGCGTCAACGTCGCCGTGGGCGGCCATGAGCATCGCCCGGCACCGGCTGGCAACGGCCAGCATCCAGGCCCGGTCGAGCCGGCGACCGTTGCGTTCGAGCGCGTCGATCAGCGGCTCGGCGTCAGCGAGTCGACCCAGCGCAACCATGGCCTCGACGGCATCGGGGACAAATGTTGCCGAGATGATCTCGGTGGCGTCAAGCGCCGCATTCAGCTTTTGGAGCAACGGTTCGAGCGCGGCGAGCGCTGCCTCATAATTGCCCAGCGATACCTCCAGAAATCCCAGGGCGGTCATCGGCCACTCGCCCAACCTGTCCGAGTGGCACCGCTGGGAGGCCGCCCGTGCCGCACTGACGTCACGGCGAACTTCATCCACCTGGCCGGTGTAGGCCGACAGCAGAGCACGGTTGGACAGGGCCACCGACAGTGGAACGTCGCCGTCGAGCTGCACGGCCCGTTCGACGGCGTCCTCGACGGCGAGCGCGGCGTCGGCGAAATCCCCTCGCCAGATCGCAATCACGGCTTTGTGGAACGTAACGAACATGAGCTCCCCGTCTTCGCCACGTTCAATGCAGCGCCGCCGGATGGCCGTTATCTCCCCATATGCCTGTTCGAGCTGCCCGGTCCAGGCCAGCAGCAGCGCCTGCTGGGTACTCGGGCGGAGAGCGATCGGGATGTCTGCCTCATGGGTTTCCAACTCGGTTGCGCGCTGCATGCTGAGCTGGTCGAGGCCGTCTCCGCGCATGAACCGCAGGATGACACTCATCCCCAGGGCCCGGCTCAAGAGATCTGGCTGTCCGAGGCGCTCGGCGGCAATCACCGCCTCCTCCACCTTCTGCACGGCGGCATCGCTACGACCGCTGTTGAAAAGGGCGAACGACAATGTCACCAACATCCGCACGCGCAGCTTCATGTCATCGGCTGCCTCGCCGAGACCGCGCTCGAGCACACGCGCAGCCTCGGAGAAACTGTCGTCGAGCAGCCGCACGTAGGCGAGCAAGTGCGCCGCCTCCGCGTTGAGGACCCCGTGCGACGGCTGCGCGATTACCTGTTCTAGTAAGGCTCGGGCGTGCCCAGGATCGCCGGAGTTGAAATGGTGCGCGGCCAGCCGGATCCGGCGCTCCGGCGTGTCCCCACCCAGCCCAATTGCCAAGTCGAGGAGCTCCGCGGCGGCGGCGGGGGCTCCCCGAATGCGCGCTATCTCGGCGGCCGCATCCAGGGCGTCTAGAGTGTCGGAGTCACCGGTGGTCGCGGCGAGTGCTAGGTGCCGGGCTCGTAGTTCAGGTTGGTCGACGAGTTCGGCGAGGCGCCGGTGCATCTGCCGACGCCGGGCTGGGGCGGCGTCGGTGTACACGCCGTGGGCGACCAATGGGTGAGCGAAAAGGACGCGGCGACCGTCGATCACGACGATCCCGCTGGCTGCGGCATTCTCTAGCAGCGGTACCACCTCCCGGGCGTCGGCGCCGATGGCGCCCGCGATCAGTTCGATGGTCGGCGCAGCCAGACACGCCACGGCGAGCAAGGCATCGCGGAGCTCAGTGTCGAGTCGCCCGACCTTGACCCGCACCAACTCGGCAAGCGTGCCCGGCAGCTTCATCTCGGCGCCGGTCGCAGCGTTGTCCATCTCTCGTCCCAATTCGACGGCATAGAACGGGTTTCCGCCCGAGATCTGATGAATGCGCACCAGCTCGGGTCGCGACAGTGACCGACCGAGCCGCTCGCGCAGCACCGCGTGCAGACCACCCAGGCTCAGCGGACAAACCTGCACACGCCGGATCGCGTCGGGTCTGGGTAGCCGCAGCCAGGTGGCCCCGCTGGCGGTGCCGGGGTCGGAGCGCACCGAGGCGAGCACCCCCGCCCGCGGCGGGAGTCGCCGCGCGGCATACGCCAGAACGTGAACGCTGGAGGGATCGAGCCAATGCAGGTCGTCAACCGCCAGCAGCACCGGCGCTTGGTCGGCCAGGGCGACGACAACTGACAGGAAGCCCGCCGCCACAGCGCGCTGATCAGTGGCTTCGCCGTCGGCCTCGACACGCAGCAACACCCGGTCCAGGGCGATTCGCTGAGGACTCGGCAAGCTCGACAATGTCGATGACTCGACGTCGCTGAGCAGGTCGGCCAGCCCGGCGTAGGCCAGCACCGACTCGGCGGCGGACGGAGTCGCCGACAACACGCGATATCCACGTTCTTGGGCTTGCTCCAGTCCCGTCAACCAGTGACTCGTCTTGCCGATCCCCGGCTCACCTTCGAGCAGCAACGCCGTCGGGTCTGCATCCGCTTCGGCGAGAAAGTCGGCTATTGCTTGTTTGTCGGCCAGGCCTCCCACAGCGGAGGTGGGCATGGTCGCAATTTGTCCCACACGCCCTCCCCGGGGGCCGCCAGCCTCCGACGAGCGTATCCACTTCGGCTACGACCCGCAGCCCAATCCCGGCCGGCGGGTTTGCCGAAATTGCAATCGCACGACGCGCTTGGCCACACTGCAATGTTTCTGCAATCGGTCATCGACCGTGGCGGTGGTACCCCCAGCCACATGTCGATCAACTCCACGGACTCCGACCGCGCCACCTCGACCTCGACGTGGGCGCCCGCCCAGGTCGGCGAAGTGGCCGCCGTAAGTAGGGGCACAGCGCGTTCTCCCACTGCCCACGGCAGCGCTGCGCGCTTCTTGAGATACTGCGTTGACTCGAACAAGATGGAAGGACCGCTCATGCCCATCGCCACGCCCGAGGTCTACGCGGAAATGCTGGGCCGAGCCAAGGATCACTCCTTTGCGTTCCCCGCCATCAACTGCGTCGGCTCGGAGTCGGTCAACGCGGCCATCAAGGGTTTCGCCGACGCAGGTAGTGATGGCATCATCCAATTCTCAACGGGCGGTGCCGAATTCGCGTCCGGACTCGGGGTCAAGGACATGGTGACCGGCGCCGTCGCGCTGGCAGAGTTCGCCCACGTCGTCGCCGAGAGATACCCGGTCACCGTGGCGCTGCACACCGATCACTGTCCGAAGGACAAGCTCGACACCTACGTGCGGCCGCTGCTGGCGATCTCGGCACAGCGGGTGGCCGACGGACGCGACCCGCTGTTCCAGTCGCACATGTGGGACGGATCGGCGGTGCCGATCGACGAGAACCTCGACATTGCGCGGGAACTGCTCAAGGAGGCGGCGGCCGCCAAGATCATTCTCGAGATCGAGATCGGTGTGGTCGGCGGCGAGGAGGACGGCGTCGCCCACGAGATCAACGACAAGCTCTACACGACGGCAGAGGACTTCGAGAAGACCGTCGAGGTGCTGGGCGCAGGCGAGCACGGCAAATACCTGCTGGCCGCGACGTTCGGCAACGTGCACGGGGTGTACAAGCCGGGCAACGTCAAGCTCAAGCCCGAGGTGCTGGCCGAGGGCCAGCGGGTGGCTGCGGCGAAACTCGGATTACCCGAAGACGCACGGCCTTTCGACTTCGTCTTCCACGGTGGCTCGGGCTCGCTGAAGTCCGAGATCGAAGATGCGCTCAAGTACGGCGTGGTGAAGATGAACGTCGACACCGACATGCAGTACGCGTTCACCCGGTCGGTCGCCGCCCACATGTTCACCAACTACGACGGGGTACTCAAGGTCGACGGCGAGGTCGGCAACAAGAAGGCCTACGACCCCCGCAGCTATCTCAAGAAGGCCGAGGCGTCGATGAGCGAGCGCGTCGTCGAGGCGTGCCGCGACCTGCACAGCGCGGGCCGGAGCGTGAGCGCCAACTCCTGAAGTCGCAGGTCAGGCGACCGGCGCCTGGCAGATCTTCCACTGCTCGTCGCGGAACTGCAGATCGAGGCTGCGGGTCGAACGGGTCTGCGGCGCGTAAGCCATAAAGGTGGTGACGTTGGCCTCCGCGTGGTCGCCGTTGACCACGACCTGGTCGATGCTGGCCACCACCGGGTACTGCTTGGCCGCGGCCACCCTGGCGTGGGTCTCGGCCCACGAGCGGTCGTTGTACTTGACGTAGCTGTCGCGGGTGGGTCCGCAGGTGATGCTGCGCAGCGTCGCCAGATCGCCGCTCTGGATTGCGGTGTCGAAGTTCTCGATGGTCGACCGGACCATGTCCTCCTGCGACACCTTAGGCTCCGAATCGCGCGTCAACAGCACGGTGCCTAGCACGGCGATGGCCACCAGGGCCGCGATCACCAGCACCACGGCCACCACCCAACCCCAGCTGCGGCGGTTCTGTGCCGCTTTCGGGGCGTCACCTCGCGGTGGGATGACCTGCGGCGCAACGGGTTTCTGCTGGGCCATCGGTTCGGTAGGGGCCGCGGCCCCGGCTGCGCCTGCATGTGACATCGCGAACACCTCGGTCGCCGGTTCCGGCGGAGTGTCGATCCGCTGTGTGGTGCCCGCGTCGAACCCCGACGGCGCGGTGAAGCGCCGCTCCCCGGGCTCCTGCGCCACTTCCGGATCAGGGGTCGCATCCGCCGACGCGAACACCTCGGTGGCCGGCTCGTGGTCGGCCTCGACCTGCACCACTTCGGTCGCGGGGTCGTCTTCGGACGCGGCGGCGGGCGCCTCGGGTGGGGCTTGCTGTTCGGCGCCCGGCTGCTCGGTTTCGGGTTCGGTCGCGGACTCGGCCGTCTCGGCGTCCCCGGCGGCTACCTCGCCGGTGGCGTCGGTGCCCTCATCGGTGGTGTCCTTCGGCTGTTCAGGGCCTGATGGGTTCGACATCCCTGCTGCAGTCCTCCCTCTACGAGCTACCGGTGCAGCCTAGCGGCACAATGGGGGCATGACGCAGATGGGAGATCTCCTAGGACCGGATCCGGTGTTGCTGCCGGGCGACGATGCGGCCGAGGCGGAATTGGCGGCCGCCGAGAACCCGGCCATCGTGGCGGCAGCGCACCCGTCGGCGTCAGTGGCGTGGGCGACGCTGGCCGAGGAAGCGCTGGCCGACGACAAGGCGGTGACCGCCTATGCATACGCCCGCACCGGGTATCACCGCGGCTTGGATCAGTTGCGCCGCAACGGATGGAAGGGCTTCGGCCCGGTCCCGTTCCGCCACGAGCCGAACCGCGGATTTCTGCGCTGCGTCGCCGCGCTCGCCAAGGCCGCAGACGCTATCGGCGAGGAGGACGAGTTTCAGCGTTGCCTCGATCTGCTCGACGACTGCGACCCGGCCGCTCGCCCCGCCCTCGGTCTTGCCTGAGGCTCTTCGCGACGCTCATCGCGCGAGTCACCACTCCGCTTCGCACTTGCAGTCCGCGGCGCCGTCGGGCGGTTCCACCTGAACCGTCGCGTGGTCCAGCCCGCGGGCGGTCAGCACCGCCCGTGCGTCGTCGAGAACCCGTGCCGAATCCGCGCTACTCGTCAGGTGAGCGGTCACCATGTCCTTGCCCGGCACCAATGTCCAGACATGCAGGTCGTGTACCTCGGTGACGCCGTCGACAGCGCACAGTGCCGTGCGCAGTTCGTCCACGTCGATGTGGGTGGGCGACGACTCCGAGAGGATCCGCAGCGCGGCCCGGGCCAAGGAGATCGCCCGCGGCAACACCCACAGTGCGACGAAGATCGCCACCACGACGTCGGCGTACGGCCAGCGCGTCGTGACCGTGACGATGCCGGCGATCAGCACGCCGATACTGCCGACGGTGTCGGCCACCACCTCCATGTAGGCGCCCTTGACCGCCAGGCTGTCCTCGGAATGCCCGCGCAGCAGCAGCACCACGACCGCGTTGGCGAGCAGGCCGGCCAGCGCGACGACGATCATCGGCACACCGGGGACGTCGGGCGCATCTCCCAACCGTTCGAACGCCTCGTAGAGGATGAACACCGCGACGCCGAGCAGCAGCACCGCGTTGGCCACAGCGGTGAACACCTCTGCGCGGTGCCATCCGTACGTGCGGGCCGGCGAGGCGCTGCCGTGGCGGGCGAGCAGCACCGCCGTCAGGCCCATGAACATCGCGACCAGGTCGGTCAACATGTGGCCGGCGTCGGCCAGCAGCGCGATCGAGTCGATCGCCAACGCGGTGCCGAGTTCGACGACGAAGAACACCGTCAGGATCGCCGCACCGATGACCATCCGGCTGACACGCGTATCGCCGCGGCTGCTGTGGTCGTGGCCGGCGCCCATGCCAGCAATCTATGCGTAAACGCGCATATGTCGCAAGCGGCCTAGAACCAGGCGGACCAGAACCGGGTGAGGTTGAAACCGGCGCCGATCAGCCCGCTGTTGACCCCCGACAGGTCGAAGAACCAGCCCACGACGGCGAAGAAGTACTGATTGAGCGGTGTCGCGATCAGCAGGAACAGGAAGATGAAGAACGCCCATTGCTTCGCCGGTTCCAGGGCGCGCTGAGTCTCTCGACTCAGGTGCGGTTCCAGCGCGCCGTAGCCATCGAGGCCCGGGATCGGCAGCAGGTTGAGCACCGCCCCGGTGATCTGCAGGAAGCCCAGGAAGGCCACACCGGCCCAGAACACCAGGTGATCGGCGTCGTAGAACAGTCGGGTCGCCACGAGCAGCAGCACCGCGAGGATCACGTTCGCGGCGGGTCCGGCGAGACTGACCGTCGTCTTCTGCCTGTTGGTCATGAACGACGTGCGCACCCACACTGCACCGCCCGGCAGGCCGATGCCGCCGAGCAGGGTGATCAGCACCGGAAGCCCGAGGGACAGCATCGGATTGGCGTACTTGAAGGGGTTGAGGGTGAGATAGCCGCGAACCGCGATGTCGTGATCGCCATACCGCCACGCCGTGAACGCGTGCCCGAATTCGTGCAGGCTCAGCGACACGATCCAGCCGGCGATGACGAAGACGAACACGCCCACGTAGGACAGTGGCGCGCGGACCTCGGCCGCGGAGATCCACGACAGCACACCGCCGGCGACGCTCAGCGCGACGATCGCCAGGAAGACCGGGCTCGGCCGCACCGACTGGTGCAAGGGTCGAATGCTCACGGTTCGACGCTACCGACTCCAACGACGGGTCTGGCTCGTCACCGAACCTGCAGCCAGCCCTCGGTGTGCCGATAGAACGTCGAACGCCTCACCGCGCGGGCGGCCGGCACGCCGTCGCGGACTACGAACGCGCCGGTCGTGCCCAGTTGCGCCGCGCGTCCGGTGAGCCAGCGCCCGGGGCGCATATGGCGCGACAACACCGTGGCCCGCAAACCCGGCGGGTGAGGCGTCGGCTCGATCCGGACGCCGGTCACCGCTCCGTCGAAGAGCAGATCGTCGTCGACCACCGCCTCACCGGTCAGTTTCGCCGGGGGCGACCCCTTCTCGAGGCCACTCTCGCCCACCCAGTACGCGGCCCCGACGATCACAGTGCCGGTGTCGTCTCGGATCAGTGGAACCCGGGTGGCCGTCCCGCTACGCGCCCGCCGCGCCTGCCAGCCTCGCCGGACATGCGCCACTTCGACATCGAGCCGATCGCTGCGCATCAGCCGGGTCAGCACCGCGGCCAGCTCGGCGTCCGGGCCGACCACGATGAGACGGCGACAGGACACATCCGGGGTCTCGGCGACCGGCAGGTCGCGCAGCGTTCGGGGCATCCGACGGCCTCCGGTCAGCAGCACCATCACGCCGGTGGCGTCCGGACCCGATGCAGTGCTCATCACGTCCGCGCGGGCTCCTCACGACGGGCTGGGATAGGGTAGGTCACCGGCTGCACAGTGTTGATGCAGATTAGCGGGAGACTATGCCATGCCGGCAATCGTGCTCATCGGCGCTCAATGGGGTGACGAGGGCAAAGGAAAGGCCACCGACCTACTCGGTGGACGCGTCCAGTGGGTGGTGCGCTACCAGGGCGGCAACAACGCCGGCCACACGGTGGTGCTGCCGACGGGCGAGAACTTCGCACTCCATCTCATTCCGTCGGGGATCCTCACCCCGGGCGTCACCAACGTCATCGGCAACGGGGTTGTCGTCGATCCGGGTGTGCTGCTCGCCGAGCTGCAGGGGCTGACCGACCGCGGCGTAGACACCGAACGGCTGTTGATCTCCGCCGACGCACACCTGCTGATGCCCTATCACGTGGCCATCGACAAGGTGGTCGAACGGTACGCGGGCAGCAAGAAGATCGGCACCACCGGCCGCGGCATCGGTCCGTGCTACCAGGACAAGATCGCGCGCATCGGCATCCGGGTGGCCGACGTGCTGGATCCAGCGCTACTGGCCGAAAAGATAGAGGGCGCACTGGATTTCAAGAATCAGGTGCTGGTCAAGATCTACAACCGTAAGGCGCTCGATCCGGCCGAGGTGGTCGAGAGTCTGCTGAGTCAGGCCGAGGGTTTCAAGCACCGCATCGCCGACGCGCGCTTCCTGCTCAACGACGCCCTCGAGAAGGGCGAGACGGTGCTTCTGGAGGGCTCGCAGGGCACCCTGCTCGACGTCGACCACGGCACGTATCCCTTTGTCACATCGTCGAATCCGACGGCAGGCGGTGCTGCCGTCGGCTCGGGTATCGGGCCGACCAGGATCACGACGGTGCTGGGGATCCTCAAGGCGTACACCACTCGAGTCGGGTCGGGACCGTTCCCGACCGAACTCTTCGACGCCAACGGTGAATACCTGTCGAAGACCGGCGGCGAGTTCGGGGTGACTACCGGGCGCCGCCGACGGTGTGGCTGGTTCGACGCTGTGATCGCGCGGTACGCAACACGGGTCAACGGCATCACCGACTTCTTCCTGACCAAGCTCGACGTGCTGTCCAGTCTCGAAACCGTGCCGGTGTGCGTTGGTTACCGGGTCGACGGCAAGCGCGTCGACGACATGCCGATGACCCAGAGCGACATCGCCGACGCCGAACCGATCTACGAGGAACTTCCCGGCTGGTGGGAGGACATCTCCGGGGCCCGGGAGTTCGACGACCTGCCCGCCAAGGCTCGCGACTACGTGTTGCGCCTGGAAGAGCTTGCCGGAGCGCATATTTCGTGTATCGGCGTCGGCCCGGGCCGGGAGCAGACGATCGTGCGCCGCGACATCCTGGCGCCGCGGTCGTGAGCGAGGACCCCGACTACGAACGTCACGGCGGCTTCCCGGTCTTCGAACCGGCCGATCCGGGGCCGGGATTCGGGCGTTTCCTGACCGCGATGCGCCGCGCACAGGACCTTGCGGTGTCCGCCGATCCGGACAGCGGCACCTGGGACAAGGTCGCGGACCGCGCCGAGGAACTGGTCGGGCTGCTCGACCCGTTCGAGGCGCCCGAGGGTGTCGGGCCCGCCAACCGCGTGCCGTCGCTGCCGGGTGCGGGCAGCCTGTTGATGCCGCCGTATCGCGTCACCAAGTTCGACGCCGAAGCGGTCGAGCTGACGGTGCAGTTCAGCCGCTATCACGTGGGCGGCAACTACGCGGTGCACGGCGGGGTGCTGCCGCTGATGTTCGACTCGGTCTTCGGCATGGTCATCCATGCCACGGGCAGGCCCATCAGTCGGACCGGGTTCCTGCACGTCGACTACCGCCGGGTCACGCCCATCGACACCGAGTTGACGATTCGCGGGTGGGTGCGCGAGGCCGAGGGCCGCAAGTCCTTCGTCAACGCGGAAATGCGAGACCCGGACGGGAATCTGCTGGCCGAGGCGAACGGCTTGATGATCCGCTTGCTGCCCGGCCAGCCCTGAGCCTCTCCGCCGCCGCGAGACTGCGGCCAGATCGCAATATCTGCGAGATTCGCGATCTCACCGCAGTCTCGAGTGCCTCGGTGACAGCATCACGGGCGTGACGACCCAGCCGGCCGACCGGCATCTGCACAGACTCTCGACGCCGCGGGCCGCAGCGCTGGCCGGTGTGCTGTTCGCGCTGCTGTTCGCAACCGCGCTGGTATTCATCCGCCTCGCGCTGCCGGAGGGCGCCGAGCCGGACTCGCAATGGTTGCGCGAGGGCAGGACCAATCTGAAGATCGCCGCAACGATCATGCCGTTCGCGGGCATCGCGTTCCTGTGGTTCATGGGGGTGGTACGCGACGGGTTCGGCACCCTCGAGGACAAGTTCTTCTCGACGGTGTTCATCGGCAGCGGTCTGCTGTTCTTGGCCATGATGTTCGTGGCCGCCGGAGTCGGCGCGGGCCTCGAGCGCAGCGGCGCGGCCGCGCACCCGGATGTCGCGCTCTTCGGTCAGATGGTGCTGCTCACCGTGTCGAAGACGTATGCGCTGCGGATGGCGGCGGTGTTCATGATCTCGTTGGCCACCATCTGGCTGAAGACCGGTCTCATGCCCCGCACGTTGGTCAGCGTGACTTACCTTGTGGCGGTTGGGCTTCTGCTCGCCGGCGACATCAGCATGTGGCTCACCCTGGCGTTTCCGATCTGGGTGCTGCTGGTCAGTGTGCTGTTGCTTCGTCGACGAGCCGCAACGCTTGCGACGGACACAGCTTGACCGCCTCGCGTGCGTGGTCGGCCTCGGCGTCGGGCACCGCGTCGACGAGGACCACGACGATGCCGTCGTCATCCTGGTCGAAGACGGCGTCGGCGACCATCACGCAGTTACCGGCTTGAATACAGACCTCGCGATCGGCTTCGACCTTCACCATTTCACCTCCAGTGACTTGAGACCGTAGATGAAGTGGAACGACCGGAACGCGACATCGGCGAAGTCCTCCGCCAGCGCCAGGGACGGGAAGCGTTGCAGCAGCCGGGGGAACGCGATGCGCATCTCCATACGGGCCAGCGGAGCGCCGATGCAGTGGTGCACGCCGTGGCCGAATGCCAGATGTCCGATCGCGCCACGCCGGATGTCGAGAACCTCTGGCGCGTCGATGAAATGCGGATCGCGGTTGCCCGACGGTAGCGAGACGAACACCAATTGTCCCGCGGGGATCGTCACGCCGGCCACGTCCACGTCGGCGGTCGTGATCCGCGGAATCGCACTGTGCACGATCGACAACCACCGCAACAGCTCCTCAACCGCGGGACCGACGGCGTCGGGATCCTCGCGCACCGCCGCAAGTTGATCCGGATGCCGCAGCAGCGCGAGCGTGCCGAGCCCCAGCATGTTCGAGGTGGTCTCGTGGCCGGCAAGCAGCAGCAGGCTGGCGACGCCGCGGAGTTCGTCGTCGGTGAGCTCGTCGCCGTGGTCGCGGACCAGCATCCCGAGGATGTCGTCTCCGGGGTGCCTGCGCGCCCGCTCCACCAGTGACTGCATGTACACCCGACCGTCTCGTTGCAGAGCCATCCGCTCGGCGATCGGGATCGACAGGTCGAGTTGTCGCGCGCTGCGCCGCTGGAAATCCTCCCGGTCGTCGTAGGGAACGCCGAGAAGCTCGCAGATCACCAGAGAGGGGATCGGCAGCGCAAAACTCTCCACGAGATCGACGGGCGGTCCGACCTTTTCCATCGCGTCGAGATGCTGGTCGACGATTTCGATGATGCGGGGTTCGAGTCGCTTCATCCGGCGGATCGTGAACTCAGGGGTGAGCATTCGGCGCAGCCGTTGATGCTCGGGCGGGTCGAGTCCGAGCAGATTGCCCGCCTGGGCGCTTTCCTGCTCCTCCTGGGAGATCGCAGGTGCACCCGGCAGGACGAAACCGGGCGGGCGTCCGTTGGAGAAGTGCGCGTGGTCGGCCAGCACCGCCTTGACGTCGTCGTGGCGGGTGACGAGATAGACCGTCATGCCGAACGAGTTCGTGACGGTCCGCACGCCGACGGTCTCGCGGATCTCCCGCAGCTCCGGCGTCGGAGTGAACGCGTCGCGCCGCATGTGCAGCGGCGGGAGTGCGGGGGCATCGCCGTCGCGGAGCGCGGCCTCGGACTGCGTCATGACACGACGTTACCTGCGGAAGACGAAGTCCTCGACGAGCTGGTTGACCAGCGGCGGGTTCTCCAGGCCGGCCAGGTGTGCGACGCCGTCGAGCACGGCGACGGCCGCGCCCGGAATCGCCTCGGCCATCGCGATCGCGTCTGGCACCGGGAACGTGGCGTCCTCGGTTCCCGCCACCACCAGCACCGGCGTGGCCACCCTGGAGAGCAGGGCCCGCTGATCTGGCCGGGCGGGCACCACGCTCTCGACGGCCCACGCGCACGAGTGCACATCGGCGGCCTGGACGGTGTCGCGCACGAAGGCGACCACGTCGGGGCGGGTCCGAAACGTCGTGGGACCCAGGAAGGCCTTGAGTACCGAACGGGTCAGCGGCGGCCGAATCCCGCCGAGCAGCTTGGCGATTCGCAGCAGGGCCCCGTATTCGAGCTTCTGACGGACGCCCGCCGCCGATGCGGTGCAGTTCATCAGCACCGAACGAGCGACCCGGTCGGGATATGTGGCCGCGAAGGTGCCGCCGATCATTCCTCCCCACGAGTTACCGACGAAGTGTGTGCGCTGCACTCCGAGCGCGTCGATGATGTCGACGACGACGCGGGCACATTGATCGAACGTGAAAGGCGCCGTTAGCTTTTCGCTACCGCCGTGGCCGGGCGGGTCGACCAGGATGACCCGGCAGCCCGTGCTGAAGTACTCCGCCCGCGCCGACCACATGTCACCGGTCATCAGCAGGCTCGGCCACAGCACCATGGCCTCGCCGTCACCCCGGGTGCGGACCCGAATTCTGCCCAGCGCGGTGTCGACCTGCTGTTGCTCCACCGTTGGAACGGTAGCGCTGCTCGCGCAGTGCGGGCCACCAGATGCGCGGCCCGATCAGCGTGAACAGTGCGGGGATGATCACGGTCCGCACGACGAACGTGTCCAGCAGGATGCCGAGGCCCACGATGATGCCGACCTGCGTGAGCACGATCAGCGGCAGCACGCCCAGCACGCAGAACACCGCGGCCAGCACGATTCCCGCGCTGGTGATCACCGCGCCGGTCGCCGACACCGCGCGCACGATTCCGTCGCGGGTGCCGTGCTCGGGTGTCTCTTCGCGGGCCCGCGTGACGAGGAAGATCGTGTAGTCGACGCCGAGGGCCACCAGGAACAGGAACGCGAACAGCGGGGCGGTGTTGTCCAAAGCGGGGAAGCCGAACAGGTGCACGCTGGCCCAGCCGCCGACGCCGAGCGCCGCGAGCGCGCTCAGCACGGTGACCGCGACCAGCACCAGAGGGGCCAGCGCCGAGCGCAGCAGGATGTAGAGCACGATCAGCACGACCGCGAGGATCAGCGGGATCAGCACCAGCCGGTCCCTCTCGGCGGCGGCGCTGGCGTCCCGGGCCTGGGCGTCGGATCCGCCGACCAGTGCTCCGGGATCCACGGAATGAACCGAATGACGAAGCGCATCAACGGTTCTGAACGCGTCGTCGGAGGCCGGTTCAGTATCGAGCACCACCGACCACTGGGTCAGGCCACCCGAGCTCTGGTCCGCAGGTACGGCGGAGACGACACCTGGGGTCTCGGTAATCGCACGCTGGACTTCGGCGGTCCGATCGGTGGAGGCGATGACGCGCGTCGGATCGGTGAGACCGCTCGGGAAGTGGGCGGCCACGGTCTCATATCCACTGACCGACTCGGCTTGGACGCGGAACTGCTCGGTCTGCGACAACCCGATCGGAGTGGTGAGCAGCCCGGTGCACAATAGTGCGAGCCCGGCGATCGACACCACCGCGACGTGGGCAGGCCTGCGCGCCACCGCATCGGCGATCCGGTGCCAGACTCCGCTGTCGGTAAGGGGTTTGGCGTCCGAGCGCGGGACGAACGGCCAGAACAGCCGCTTGCCGAACAGGGCCAGCAGCGGCGGCAGCACCGCGAGAACGAAGACCGCCGCGACGATCAGGCCCGCCGCGGCCTGAACACCCAGGCTGCGGGTGCTCGGCGACGACGCGAATACCAGCGTCAGCAGGGCGAGTACGACGGTGGCATTGCTCGCGACGATCGCGGGTCCCGCCCTTCGCACCGCCACGGCCAGTGCGTCACGGTGATGCTCGTTGCGGCTCAACTCTTCTCGGTACCTGGAAATCAAGAGCAGGGCATAGTTCGTACCCGCGCCGAAGACCAGCACGCTCGTGATGCCGCCGGTGGACCCGTCGGGACTCATGCCCACCGCGTCGGCGATCGCGCTGCCTACCACGGCCGCGACGCGGTCGGCGAACCCGATGACCGTGAGCGGGACCAGCCACAGCACCGGAGACCGGTAGGTCACGATCAGCAGAAGCGCCACCACCGCGGCGGTGACCGCCAGCAGCGTGAAGTTGGCGCCCGAGAACGAGTTCGCGATGTCAGCGCCGAACGCCGGACCGCCGGTGACTTCGGCTTGCAGCCCGGCGGGCAATCCCGCGCTGACGTTCGCGCGCAGCGCCTTGACCGCATCGGTGAGTTCGAACCCGGTCAATTCCTTGTCCATCGGAACCACCGCGAGGGCCGCGCGTCGGTCGTCGGACACCTGCGCGGATCGGTGTTCGACGGCCGCGAGATCGGCCGGGCTCAACTCCGCGCCGTCGGTCCGGGAGAACACCACGATCGCCGGCACCTGGTCGCCGCCGGGCGACTGCGCGCGCACCGCATCGGCGCGGGCGGACTCGGCGCTCGACGGCACGGGAACCGGGGAGCGCGAATCCGAGTCGTCAGCGCCGATGAGCGCCATCAACGCCCCGGACACGGCGACGACGAGGAGCGCCACGACCCAGGAGAATCGGCCGGTCATGCCGTCCAATATTTCAGAAACTGAACTATCTTTCAAACCCGCGCGGTTTAGGCTGTGCGCATGCCGAAGGCCGACGGCCGCTCTGCCCTGGAATCGTTGATGGCCGCCGACGTACGAGCGCTGACTGCGGAATCCGACGAGATCGGCCGCTACTTTGCGGCTCGACATCAGGTGGCCGCGAACGACTTTCGTGCGCTGCTGCACGTGATGGTCGCCGAAACCGCGGGGACTCCGCTGACGGCGGGCGAGTTGCGCAAGCAGATGGGCCTGTCGGCCGCTGCCATCACCTACCTCGTCGAGCGGATGATCGCGTCCGGCCATTTCCTCAGGGAGTCCGATCCGGCCGACCGACGCAAGGTCATCCTGCGAGTCGCCGACCACGGGATGAACGTCGCGCGTGGGTTCTTCATGCCCCTGGCCGAACAGACGCACGACGCTCTGACCGGATTCTCCGACGAGGAGCTGACCGTTGCGCATCGGGTGTTCGCGGCGCTGGTCGACGCGATGCGCGGATTCCGTCGAGAGCTCGACGCTACTTCCGGTTGAGCGTCGCCTCCTCCAGATCGAGTCCGTGCAGCATGGACCGCAGCACCTCGTCGTTGATCCGTCCCGCGTCGCGCTCGGCGATGAACGTCGCCCGCTCCGCGGCCAGCATCTCCAGGCGCAGACGTCGAAAGGCTGCCGTCGGGCTCTCGCCGATTTCGTCGTCGGTGCGGCCGAGCCGTTCCCAGGCGCTGTTGAGGCGGCGGGTGTTCCAGTGCCGCAATACATCGGCGGCACGCTCCGGAACATCGGTCGAGTCCGCTGCCTCGGCGAGCAGTGTGTCGAGGCGCTCCGCGGCCGCCCGCGCGGCCCGGTCCTGCGCCTGAACCGCGGCGAGCCGGTCCTTCTGCGGATCGTCGCCCTCGACGTTGAGGAGTCGGATGACCCACGGCAGGGTCAACCCGTGCAGCAGCAGCGTCCCGACCACGACGACGAACGTCAGGAACACCAGATGCGGCCGGCCGGGGAACTCGTCACCCGACAGCGTCATCAGCGGGACGCCGGCAGCGGCGGCCAGCGACACCACTCCGCGCATGCCGGCCCATGCGACCACGAACACCTGCCCGGCGGGCGGCGGGGGCTCGCGATCGCGGAGCCGGCGCGACAGCAGCGGAGGCAGGTAGGCGAACAGGTACACCCAGACGATCCGGACGACGATAACGGTGGCGAACACGGCCAGTGACGACGAGATCAGAACCGACGCGCTGATGCCCGCCAGTTCGCTGATGACCCCGGGCAGCTGAAGTCCGATCAGGAGAAACGCGAACGACTCCAGGATCAGCTGCACGGCCTGCCACAGCGCGAAGTCCTGCAGGCGCGTCGCGTACCCGGCGTCCGTCGAACGCTGCCCGAGGATCAGCGCGGCGACCACGACGGCGATCACTCCGGACCCGTGCACCTGTTCGGCGACGAAGTAGATGACGAACGGCGCGACCAGTCCGATCGCACTCTCCACCACCGGGTCGGCGAGCCGGGATCGGACGAATGCGATGACGGCGCCCAGTGCGACACCGACCACCACGCCGCCGGCGGCGGCGAGCGCGAACGTCGCCACGGCGGAGGTTCCGGTGGTGGCGGTGCCGATCGCCGCGGCGAGCGCGACCTTGTATGCCGTCAGCGCCGTCGCGTCGTTGAACAGGCTCTCGCCACTGAGTAGCGCCATGGTTCGTCGGGGCAAGCCCAGCCGCCTGCCGATCGCCGTCGCCGACACGGCGTCGGGCGGCGCGACGATCGCCCCGAGCGTGAGCGCCGCGGCCAGTGTCAACTCGGGCACCGTCTTGTACGCGACGATGCCGACCGCGAAGGTCGTCGCCAGCGGCAGCCCGACCGCCAGCAGGCTGATCGGACGGATGTTCTTGCGAAGCGTCACATAGCTGCTCTCGAGTCCGGCCGACCACAGCAACGGCGGCAGGATCACGTACAGCACCAGCTCAGGATCGAGCAGCACGTCGTGCAGCCCGGGGATGTTGCTCGCGGCCAGACCCGCGATGACCAGCGCGAGCGGCGCCGAGACATCGAACCGTCGAGCCACCGCGGCCAGCAGGATCGCCAACACCAGTGCGGTCAGCAGAGAGCCACCCACGTCGCCCAGCCTCCTCGAAATCTCGCCGTACCCTGATCAGCATGCGCAGCAGAGCACGCCGGCGCGCCGCGAGCGCCCCGGCCGATCCGCAGACGTGTGAACATCTCGTGGCCGCCGACGAAGCCGCCGATCCCCGTCCGCTCACCCCCGGGCACTGCCAGGACTGCAAAGAGGACGGTACGGACGCCTGGGCGCATCTGCGGATGTGCCTGATGTGTGGCTACGTCGGCTGCTGCGACTCGAGCCCTCATCAGCACGCCACCGCGCACTTCCATGCGACGGGTCATCCGGTGATGCGCTCGGTCGAGCCGGGCGAGAACTGGCGGTGGTGCTACATCGACGTCCGGCTGGGCTGACGATCTGGCAGGCTTGACGCGCGATGAGTGAATCCACCGAAGGCGACGCGCAGACCGACCCCGGCGAATCCACGTCGCCGCCCCAAAGGTCGACGGTGATGCTGCTCGGCTCCGGCGAACTGAGCCGCGAATTGGCGCTGGCCTTCCAACGGTTGGGCGCCGACGTCATCGCCGTCGACCGCTACGCCGACGCGCCTGCTCACGGCGTGGCGGACCGGTCCGCGGTCGTGAAGATGACCGACGCCGAGGAACTGACCGCGCTGATCGGCAAGGAGAAGCCGCGGTACGTCGTGACCGAGGCGGGGCTGATCGCCGCCGACGCGTTGATCGCGGTCGCCGAACGCGGCGACGTCGAGGTGTTCCCGACGCCGCGCAGTACCCGGCTGTCGGTCGACCGGGAGGGCCTCCGGCGGCTGGCCGCTAACGAACTCGGACTGCCCACCGCGCCGTTCTGGTTCGCCGGTTCGGTCGAGGAGTTGACGGCCGTCGCGCAGCACGCCGGATACCCGCTGGTGGTCAAGCCGATCGCGGCGGCGCCGGGCGAGGGCGAATCGGTGCTCGTGCGGCCCGAAGACGTCGAGCCCGCGTGGCAGCGCGCCGTCGCGGCCGGCCGGATTCCGCACAACCGGGTGATGGCCGAGAGCGTGGTCGAGGTCGATGTCGAGGTCACGTTGTTGACGGTTCGCACTACGGGGCCGACGGGGCCCGCCGTCCACTTCTGTGAGCCGATCGGGCACCGCCAGGCGGACGGCAACGTGCTGGAGTCGTGGCAGCCGCAGCAGTTGTCGCCGGCGGCGCTCGGCATCGCGAAGTCGATCGCCGCGCGCATCGTCAACTCGCTGGGCGGCCGGGGCGTGTTCGGCGTCGAACTGCTCGTGCGCGGTGACGAGGTGTACTTCGACAACGTGCGGCCGCGGCCCTACGACAGCGGGCTGGTGACTCTGCGCTCGCAACGTCTTTCGGAGTTCGAGTTGCACGCCCGGGCGATCCTGGGGCTCTCGGTCGACACGATCATGATCTCTCCCGCCGCCGCCGAGGTCACCTACGCCGCAGCGGAAGCGGCCACAGCCGAGAGCGCCGTCGACACCACCGCCGCGCTCGCCGACGCGCTGGCCGTCGCCGAAAGCGATGTGCGGCTGTTCGGCCGCCCCGACGAGAGCGAGACCCGCCGCCGACTCGGTGTTGCGCTCGCGACCGCGCCCGATCCGATCGTGGCCAGAGACCGCGCCCGTCGGGTCTCGGCCGCGCTGCGCAGGCTCTGGTAGGCCGTGTCCGAACCGCCCGCGGCCGACCGGCCGACCGCGACGCCGTTTCTAGCGGCGCTGGCAATCATTGTTCTCGTCGTGATCACAATCGGTCTGCTGAACCTGTTCGGGGGCGAGGACGAGCTGCCTGCCGACCGCCAGGTGGCTCGTGCGGCGGTCGGCCAGAACGACGCGCTGCAGCGAGGCAACTATGCCGACTACCGCGGTTACACGTGCGCCGCCGAACACGGTACCGAAACCGATGTGCTTGCCGGACAACGGGAATCGGTCGACAAGCTCGGTGATCGGTACGTCGACGATGTCACCGACGTGGCGATCGACGGTGACCGCGCCACCGCCAAGGTGACCTACCACTTCGACAGGGCGCCGGACGACAGAAAGGCAGTCGAAATGTCGTTCGTACGCGAGGACGGGGCCTGGAAGGTCTGTTCACCCGGTCCCAGCTAGCTGTGGGACACTTCGGTCCGTGAGCTACGCCGGAGACATCACGCCTGAGGAGGCCTGGAAGCTGCTGAGCGATGATCCCGAGGCGGTGCTGGTCGATTGCCGCACCGACGCCGAATGGCGCTTCGTCGGGGTGCCTGATCTGTCGCCGCTGCAACGCGATGTCGTGTTCATCGAATGGAGCCGCAGCGACGGTACGCACAACGACGCCTTCGTCGACGATCTGCAGGCGGCCGGCGTCACGGGTCAGCGTCCGGTGGTGTTCCTGTGTCGGTCGGGCAACCGTTCGATCGGTGCGGCGGAGGCCGCCACCGAAGCGGGGATCGGCCCGTCCTACAACGTGCTCGACGGGTTCGAGGGCAATCTCGACGCCCAGCGGCATCGCGGCGGCACCGGGTGGAAGGCTGTCGGCCTGCCCTGGAAGCAGTCATGACCTCAGAGGTGCCCAGCGTCCGCAAGCCGGCTGAACTGCCCGAAGGCGTCAGCCAGGCGACTCTCGGAGTGCGCGGCGGCCTGCTGAGGTCGGGCTTCGAGGAGACCAGCGAGGCGTTGTATCTGACGTCCGGCTACGTCTACGCCTCGGCGGGTGAGGCAGAGAAGGCGTTCACCGGCGACATCGACCGCTATGTGTACTCGCGCTACGGCAACCCGACGATCTCGATGTTCGAGGAGCGGTTGCGCCTGATGGAGGGTGCGCCTGCGTGTTTCGCGACGGCGACCGGAATGGCGGCGGTGTTCACGTCGTTGGGCGCGTTGCTCGGCGCCGGTGACCGGTTGGTGGCCGCGCGTAGCCTGTTCGGATCGTGCTTCGTGGTGTGCAACGAGATCCTGCCGCGCTGGGGTGTCGAGACGGTGTTCGTCGACGGCGAGGATCTCTCGCAGTGGGAAGAGGCGCTGTCGGTCCCGACGCAGGCGGTGTTCTTCGAGACGCCGTCCAACCCGATGCAGTCGCTCGTCGACATCGCGGCAGTGTGCGACCTGGCCCATGCTGCGGGCGCAAAAGTGGTGCTGGACAACGTCTTCGCTACTCCCATTCTGCAGCAGGGCTTCCCGCTCGGCGCCGACGTCGTCGTGTATTCGGGTACCAAACACATCGACGGGCAGGGGCGTGTGCTCGGCGGCGCGATCCTGGGCGACAAGGAGTACATCGACGAACCGGTGCAGAAGTTGATGCGCCACACCGGGCCGGCTCTGAGCCCATTCAACGCGTGGACGCTGCTGAAAGGGCTTGAGACACTCGCGGTTCGGGTGGAGCACCAGAACTCGTCGGCGCAGCGGATCGCCGAGTTCCTGGAGAGTCATCCGGCGGTGAGTTGGGTGCGCTACCCCTTCCTGGAGTCGCATCCGCAGTACGACCTGGCGAAGCGGCAGATGACCGGCGGCGGCACCGTCGTGACGTTCGAACTCGCGGGCGGCACGAAGGAGCGGGCCTTCGAGGTTCTCGACAAGCTGCAGATCGTCGACATCTCCAACAACCTCGGAGATTCGAAGTCCCTGATCACCCACCCCGCGACCACGACGCACCGCGCAATGGGTCCAGACGGCCGCGCCTCGATCGGATTGGGCGACGGCGTCGTGCGAATCTCGGTGGGGCTGGAGGGAACCGACGATCTCATCACCGATCTGGACCGGGCTCTGAGTTAGTGTCGCGGCGGTCCGAGCAGAAGAAAGCGCGCCGCAACAAGCGGCGGGCGACGCGGGGCGCGAACTGGCTACCGGCCGACGTGCTCGACGACCTGGTCACCACGCAGGCCGCGATCGCCACTGATCTGGAAGCATTCGATCAGCGAATCACCGAGCGCGGCTGGACATTCGACGAGGACGAGTCCGACGAGGATTTCGCCTTCTGGTACTACGAGCCGTCGAGTGTCGAGGATGCCGACGAGATGGAAGTCGCTGCGGTGACGACGATCTGGATGTCGGCGGACGAGGATGCCGAGGTCGTGCACCTGATGCTCGCAGGCACCTCGGACGATACCGAGTTCGCACCCGAGGCGTTCCTCGACCACGTCGAGACGATCGAGCGGTTCCGCGCCGGGAATCCGCCGCCGACGTTCGCCGCACAGTGAAACGACACCGTTCCTGGAACACCGGCCTTCGTGCCCACCTAACAACGACATTGTCGCTGTCATCGACTTTGTCGGTGATAGCCGGGCACTTCGGACAGTGCTCTGGTCGAGAGTCGGCGGTCGCGAGCAAGCTCCGCGACGACCCCTAACTCTTGTCCTGGCCCTCGACGACGCCCTGCGCCCCGCGGGCGCGCTGCTCGTAGTTCTGACGCGCGGTGGTGTCGAACTCGAGGAACACGTTGTCGAGTCCGAGCTTTCGATTCATCCAGCGTCTGCCGCGCGGCCCCAGCATCTGTGCGGCTTGAGCGGTGAAGCGCAGAAACGGCGGTACCGCCACATGCGTCTTGGGTTTGTCGAGCGTCTTGACGATCGCCGCGGCGATCTCATGCGGCTCAACCGGTTTGGTGCCGATCGTCTCCTTGGTGCCGGAGATCAGTTCGGTCTTCGTGAATGGCGGCATCACCACCGACACCTGCACGCCATGGGGTGCGACCTCGTCGGCCAGTGCCGCCGAGAGGCCCACCACCCCGAACTTCGCGCCGACGTACACCACCTGGCCGGGCACCGGAATCAGCCCCGACAGCGACGCGATGTTGATGATGTGGCCGCTGCGCCGCGCGACCATCTCCGGCAGCGCCAACTGGCATCCGGTGATCACCCCGTACAGGTTGACCTCGAGGGAAGATCGGATCGACTGCTCGGTTTCTTGCAGGAAAGGCCCGATCGGCATCACGCCCGCGTTGTTGATCAGCACGTCGATCCGGCCACCGCCGTCGGTGCGCGCCTTGTCGAGGAACGTCGCGAACGACTCCCGGTCGGTGACGTCGAGGGGATAGCCCGAGGCGGAGCCCAGATTGGTGAGCTGTGCGACGGCCGACTCTTGCAGGGCCACATCCCGGTCGCCGATGACGACCCGCGCGCCGCGAGCCAGCAGTGCCTTCGCGGTGGCAAATCCGATGCCGCGCGCGGCCCCGGTGATCGCGATGGTCTTACCCCTGATGTTGTCCATGCGGCCAAACTTTACACGTGTCAAGTTTGGAGTGGAAGTGGACTATCTTCGAATGCGTGACCGTTGCGACCCCGCTGCGTTTCGTGCCCGTCGAGCAGGATGATCCGCTGGCCGAGCCCCTGCTGGCCGAACTCGCTGTGGAATACGCGCAGCGTTACGGCGGCACGGTCGAGGGTGTGGCGCGGTGGCTGCGCTCCGCTCCCGCCGAGTTCACCCCACCCGGCGGCGGGCTGCTGGTGGGCCTACTGGACGGCCGTCCTGTCACCGGTGGCGGATTCTGCCGATTCGACGAGACAACCGCCGAACTCAAGCGGATCTGGACCGACAGCCGGCAACGGCAGCGGGGCCACGCGCGAGCGCTTCTTGCCGCACTCGAGGCGGAGATCGCCACCCGGGGATACCGCCGCGTGTATCTGACGACCGGCGATCGTCAGCCGGAAGCGGAAGCGCTGTACCTCGCAGCCGGATACACCCGGCTGGCGCAACCGTTACCGTCCGAGGGCGAGGTCTACCCGATCGCGTTCGCGAAAGATCTCGACGGGGTAGTCACCCGATAACCGAACACCGGGGGTGGTGTTGGCTCTCACACAGGCGACTATCGGCTGGCTGCTGCTCGCGGCTTCCGTGCTGACGTTCATCGCAGGTTTCGCCTCGCGGGTGTTCGTCGGCAGACGCCGCGACACCAGAGCAGTGCGGGCAATGGTGCACGCATTTCGCAGGACCGGCATCGCCCGCGTGCTGTTCGGACGATTCGACAGCGACGTGCTCGACGACGAGGAACTCGACACGATGATTCTGATGCCGTCCGTCGTCGTGGCGTGCGGCTTGTGCCTGACCGCGATCTTCCTGCTCGGCTACGACACCCTGGCCTGACTCCCGGCTCAGCCGGCGGTGGCCTGATCGACGGCCTCGCGGATCGAACCGTGCCACGCCGGCCCGTGTCCCGGCAGCAGGATGTCCGTGTTCAGCAGCCCGAGCGCCGCCAGGCTGCGCACGCACCCGTCCTGGTCGTGGTTGAACAGTGTGGGCAGCAGTTGCGGCCCGCCGCGCGGCAGCAGGGGGTGGCCGGTGACCAGGGCGTCGCCGCTGACGAGCACGCCGTCGACGATGTACGAGCAGTGCCCACCGGTGTGCCCGGGAGTCGGAATCGCCATGGGCTTGCCCGGCAGCCCGGCGGCGAGGTCTTCGGTGAGCGCCTGCGTGCTCGGGATGCCCTCGTGGGTCAGCGCCCCCTTGCGGGCGATCGCCAGCGACCACGTCAGGTAGCGCGGTTGCCAGATGCGTCTCGCGACGTCGGCGGGCGAAGCCTGTTCGAGGTATTCGCGCTTGGAGTGTCCGACCTCGGCGGCGTGGCAGTACACCGGTGTGCCATGGGTTTTCGCGAACCAGATGGCCGAACCGAAGTGGTCGACGTGCGCGTGGGTCAGCAGGATCGCCCGCAGGTCGTCCGCGTCGAAGCCGATCTGGCGTAGCGAGCTCACCACCTCGTCGCGGTTCCCGGGGAAACCGGCGTCGATCAGCATCACGCCGTCACCGTCGGTGACGAGTGTCCAGTTGACGAGATCCGTGCGGGCGAAGTGGACATGTTCGGTGACGGCTGTCAGGGACGGCGCCATCAGCCGAGTTTAGGCATGAAGGGTAGAAAGAACGTGTGCCTGAACTGAAACTGGGATACAAGGCGTCGGCGGAGCAGTTCGCGCCGCGAGAACTCGTCGAACTGGCCGTGGCCGCCGAAGAGCACGGTATGGACAGCGCGACCGTCAGCGACCACTTCCAACCGTGGCGCCACGAAGGCGGTCACGCGCCATGGTCGCTGGCGTGGATGGCGGCCGTGGGCGAGCGCACCGAGCGATTGCTCCTCGGCACATCGGTGCTGACACCGACGTTCCGCTACAACCCCGCCGTCATCGCGCAGGCGTTCGCGACGATGGGCTGCCTGTACCCCGATCGGATCTTCCTCGGAGTCGGCACCGGTGAAGCGCTCAACGAGATCGCCACCGGGTACGAGGGCGACTGGCCGGAGTTCAAAGAACGCTTCGCCCGTCTGCGTGAGTCGGTGCGGCTGATGCGCGAGCTGTGGCTCGGCGACCGCGTCGACTTCGACGGCGAGTACTACCGCACGAAGGGCGCGTCGATCTACGACGTGCCCGAGGGCGGCATCCCCGTGTACATCGCCGCGGGCGGACCCGTGGTGGCCAAGTACGCCGGCCGCGCAGGCGACGGATTCATCTGCACGTCGGGCAAGGGCGAAGAGCTGTACAAGGACAAGCTCATCCCCGCAGTGAAGGAGGGCGCCCAAGCGGCCGACCGCAACGCCGACGACATCGACCGGATGATCGAGATCAAGATCTCATATGACACCGATCCGGAACTGGCGCTGGAGAACACGCGGTTCTGGGCGCCGCTGTCGCTGACCGCCGAGCAGAAGCACAGCATCGACGACCCGATCGAGATGGAGAAGGCCGCCGACGCGCTGCCCATCGAACAGGTTGCCAAACGCTGGATCGTCGCGTCGGACCCCGACGAGGCCGTCGAGAAGGTCAAGGACTACGTCGACTGGGGGCTCAACCACCTCGTCTTCCACGCCCCGGGCCACGACCAGCGTCGGTTCCTCGAACTCTTCCAGAAGGACCTGGAGCCGCGGCTGCGCCGCCTCGGCTGATACGGCTAGCAGACGTTCCAGCACAACATGTTTCGTGTGTTGGCGACCGCCCTCGGCGTGCTCGCGTTCGCCGTGGCCGCCGTCGGACTGGCGTCGCGGTATCTAGCGATCAGCAACGAGGTGGTGCTGGTCGTCGCCGCCGCTTCGCCGTACCTGACGGTGGCAGGCCTGGTGGCCATGGTGCTGTTCGCTGTTTCTCGGCGGTGGATCCTGACGATCGCGGCTTCGCTGTTGTGCGCGGTGATGCTGGCCGTCCTGCTGCCGCGATTCGTCGGGCCCGAGAAACTCACGGTGCCGACGGTCTCGGTGCGCGTGCTCAGCGCGAATCTCGGGATGGGCCGCGCTGATCCGCGTGCGGTCGTCGCGCTCGCCGGCGAATCGGCCGATGTGCTCGTCGTTCAGGAGATGACCCCCGAGGCGGCCGGCGCGATGTCGGCGGCCGGCCTGGACGGCGTCTTCCCGCACCGGGCGATCGATCCGCACCCGTTGGCGGCGGGCATCGGCGTGTGGAGCCGTCATCCGATCGTGAGCGCGACGTCCATCGGCGGCTATCAGATGCCCATGCTCAGCGCCCAGATCCGGGTGCCCGGCGTCAGATTCGATGCGACGGTGCTCGCGGTGCACCTGGCCGCACCGTGGGTGCAGCCGCTGCGCTGGTTCCGCGGCGACATCGAGAAGCTCCCCGCGACGCTGGGCGAGATCGGCCGCAATTCGGGCTCCGGCGCGGTGATCGTGGCGGGTGACCTGAATGCCACCTACGACATGCGGCCGTTCCGCCGGCTGCTGGAAGAGCATTACCGCGATGCCGCCGAGCAGGCAGGCGCCGGACTGACGCTCACCTATCCGAGCCGCCCGTGGCGCCCGCCGGTCGTCGGCATCGACCACGTGCTCGTCCGGCACTGCTCGGCCACCGCGGCGCAGACGGTGGTGTTGCCAGGATCCGACCACCGCGGCCTGTCGACCGTTATCGAGATTCCGGTGGACCCGACCGTCAGTTGAGGGGCTACCCGGTCAGAAGCCCGATCAGGCGGGACTCGGTCGAGGTGTCGGGCCGCGGGTTGTAGAGCACCAGATGCCAGTCCGGGTGGTCGGTCACCGCGAGAGTGGTCTTGTCGAAGACGAGTTCACCCGCCTCGGGGTGACGGACCGCCTTGACCGCCTGCAGGTGCGGGCCGACGTCGTTGCGATCCCACAGCTCGGCGAATTCGGCACTGTGGGTGCGCAATTCGGAAGCAATGCGCGCGAACTCAGGGTCGTCGAGGTATCGACCCGCGTCGGCGCGGAACGCCGCGACTACGCCGGGTGCCGCGGCGGCCCACTCGACGTACATCTCGCGGTAGCGGGTGTTGGTAAAGAAGCTGACGAGGCAGTTGCGGTCGGAATCGGTGTAGCCGAACGCCTCCCGGGTGCCGTCGTTGATCGCCAGCAGGTTCCAGTGCCGATCCTGCAGCATCGCCGGGCGCGGAGACCATGCGTCGATCAGTCGACCGAGTTCCGGCGGTACCGGGCCCGCGTCGAGGTGGACGTCCGACGGCGGGACGGCCCCGGCGAGGCGATGCAGGTGCGCCCGCTCCGCGGGACTCAAGCGAAGCGTCGCGCTGATCGCGTCAAGCACGTCGACCGAGGCCGAGATGTCCCTGCCCTGTTCGAGCCACGTGTACCAGGAGATACCGATACCGGCCAGCATGGCCACCTCTTCGCGCCGCAGGCCCGGGGTGCGACGGCGGCCGCCTGCCGCCAGGCCGACGTCGGCAGGAGTGAGCCTGGCGCGTCGGGACCGGAGAAACTCGCGCAGTTCGGCCCGCCGCGGCCCGCGACGGATCTGCTCGACGGACATGTCCTCGACTGTAGGCCGAGATGTTGGTGGTGGTTGCAGTCCCACCATCGACAGGCACTGTCGGCTCCGGACGCAGCGCGGCACGCTGACTGCCATGAGGTTCGGCGTCTGCTCGTTTATCACCGATGAGGGGTTGCGGCCCGACCGCCTCGCCGCGGCGCTGGAGCAACGCGGGTTCGACTCCCTGTACGTCAGTGAGCACACCCACTATCCGGTCGCGGCGCCGCCGCCCCCGGACACCGACCTGCCGCCCCGCGACTATCTACGCTCGCTGGACCCCTTCGTCGCGCTCACCGCGGCAGCGATGGCCACTGAGCGACTGACGCTGGGCACCGGGATCGCTCTGGTCGTGCAGCGTGACCCGATCATCCTCGCCAAAGAGGTCGCCTCGCTCGACGTCCTCTCCGGCGGCCGCTTCCAGCTCGGCATCGGTGCGGGCTGGCTGCGCGAGGAGATGGTGAACCACGACACCGATCCGAAGACCCGGATGGCCCTGATGCGCGAACGCGTGCTGGCGATGAAGCAGATCTGGACACACGAGCGCGCGGATTTCCACGGGCAGTTCGTCTCCTTCGGCCCGATCTACTCATGGCCGAAACCGGTGCAGCGTCCGCATGTTCCGATTCTGGTCGGCGGAAACGGGCCCACGGTGTTCGACCGGGTTCTCGAGTACGGCGATGGCTGGGCGCCAAACCTCGTCGGCCCGCCCGAGTCGCTGGTGGCCGACATCGCCCAGTTGCGTCGGCGCGGTGTCGACGTGGGCCGCGATGCACTTCCGGTGACCCTGATCGGTGCCGACCGGCGCGGTTTCGACAGCTCCGAGAAGACCATCGCGCCGCTCAACAAGCGCGAGCTGGCGGTCCTTGCCGAGGGCGGCGTCGACGAGTGCGTCTTCTTCCGCGACGCAGGCCTCGACGCCGACGCGGCGCTGGCCTATCTCGACCGCCTCGTCGACCTCACCGAGGAGTTCCGGGATCCGCCGCTGCGCGAGCCGTGATGGTTTGGCAGGCTGGGACCCGTGTCCACGGGGCCATTGTCTTCGCGCGAGCGCTCGAGCGCGGTCTACGTCGCATCGCCGGAGGGGGACACCGGCAAGTCGACCGTCGCGCTGGGCATCCTGCATCGACTGGCGGCGACGGTGGCGAAAGTCGGCGTGTTTCGGCCCATCACCCGGCTCGGCGAAGACCGCGACTACATTCTCGAGCTACTGCTCGACCACAGCACCGCAGGCCTCGACTACGACGACTGCGTGGGCGTCGGCTATGAGCGGCTGCACGAGGACCCCGACGCGGCGCTCGCCGACATCGTGGACAGGTACCACCGTGTCGCCGACCGGTGCGACGCAGTGCTCATCGTCGGCAGCGACTACACCGACGTCGCCGCGCCCAGCGAGCTGTCCACAAACGCCCGCATCGCCGCCAACCTCGGCGCTCCCGTCGTTCTCGCGGTCAAGGCGAAGGACCGTACCCCCGAGCAGGTCGCCCACATCGTCGACATCTGCCTCGGTGAAGTGGCCGCTCAGCATGCGCACACCGCCGCCGTCGTCGCCAACAGGTGCGATCCCGCCCAACTGAACGCGGTGTCCGCAGCGCTGGAACCGTTCGTGCCGAAGTGCTACGTGCTGCCCGAAGAGCCGTTACTGGTCGCCCCGTCGGTCGCCGAACTGCGAGACGCAGTCGAGGGCACGGTGATCGCAGGCGATCCCGCGCTGCTGAACCGCGAGGCGCTCGAGGTGCTGGTGGCGGGCATGACGGCCGAACACGTGCTCGAGCGTTTGAAGGAGGGCGTGGCCGTCATCACGCCGGGTGACCGCTCCGACGTGGTACTCGCGGTAGTGAGTGCGCATGCGGCAGAGGGATTCCCGTCGTTGTCGTGCATCATCCTCAACGGCGGCCTTGAGTTGCACCCGTCGATCGCGACGCTGGTGGCCGGCCTCGGGCTGCGCCTGCCGATTATTGCCACCCGATTCGGCACCTTCGAGACCGCGAGTCGCGTTGCTGGCGCGCGTGGCCGCGTCACAGCCACGTCGCTGCGCAAGATCGACACGGCACTGGCCCTGATGGACGCCCACGTCGACACCGCGGATCTGCTGGCGCAGTCGGTCACACCGATCCCCGACGTCGTCACCCCGCAGATGTTCACCTACCAGTTGCTGGACTGGGCGCGTTCGGACCGCAAGCACATCGTGCTGCCCGAAGGCGACGACGACCGAATCCTGACCGCGGCGGGCCGACTGCTACAGCGTGGTGTCGCCGAGCTGACGATCCTCGGCGACGAGGGCCAGATCCGCCCCCGCGCAGCCGAACTCGGCGTCGACATCTCCGCGGCGACCGTGCTCAACCCGCAGACCAGCGATCTGTGTGACAGGTTCGCAGAGCAGTACGCCGAGCTGCGCAAGCACAAGGGTGTGACCGTCGAGCAGGCCCGCGAGATCATCCACGACGTCTCGTACTTCGGCACCATGCTGGTGCACAACGACATGGTGGACGGCATGGTCTCCGGCGCGAGGCACACCACGGCCCACACGGTCCGGCCGTCCTTCGAGATCATCAAGACGCTGCCCGACGTGAACACGGTGTCGAGCATCTTCCTGATGTGTCTGGCCGACCGGGTGCTGGCCTACGGGGACTGCGCTATCGTGCCGGATCCCACGTCCGAGCAGCTGGCCGACATCGCGATCTCCTCCGCGCGCACCGCAGCCCGCTTCGGGATCGAGCCTCGGGTGGCCATGCTGTCCTACTCGACCGGCACCAGCGGCACCGGTGCCGACGTCGACAAAGTCCGCGCGGCAACGGAACTGGTGCACCAGCGCGAACCGGACCTGCTCGTCGACGGCCCCATACAGTACGACGCGGCGGTGGAACCGTCGGTCGCCAAGACGAAGATGCCCGACTCGAAAGTGGCGGGCCGGGCGACCGTGTTGATCTTCCCTGACCTCAACACCGGCAACAACACCTACAAGGCGGTGCAGCGCAGCGCCGGCGCGATTGCGGTCGGCCCGGTGCTGCAAGGGCTCAAGAAACCGGTGAACGACCTCTCCCGTGGCGCGCTGGTGGAGGACATCGTCAACACGGTCGCGATCACCGCTATCCAGGCGCAGACCCTGTGACGGCCCGCCGAGTTCTCGTCGTGAACTCTGGTTCATCATCGCTGAAATATGCTGTGGTCGAACCAGACTCGGCCACCATGGTTGCCGACGGCACCATCGAGCGAATCGGCGAGGGGCAGGTGCCCGACCACGACGCCGCGCTGCGGGTGGTGTTCGACGAGCTCGCCGACGACATGGCAGGCGTCGTCGCGGTGGGCCATCGCGTGGTGCACGGCGGACCACATCTGCATGCGCCCGCCCTGATCGATGACGCTCTGATCGACACTCTCGAAGATTTGTCACCGCTCGCGCCGCTGCACAATCCGCCCGCGGTGCTCGGAATCGAGGTGGCTCGCAAGGCACTGCCCGACCTGCCGCACGTCGCGGTGTTCGACACCGCCTTCTTCCACGACCTGCCGCCCGCCGCAGCCACTTACGCCATCGACCGTGAGGTCGCCGAGCGGTGGGACATCCGGCGCTACGGCTTCCACGGGACGTCGCATCAGTACGTCAGCGAGCAGGCCGCCGAATTCCTCGGTGTACCGCTGCAGTCGTTGAGTCAGATCGTGTTGCACCTCGGCAACGGCGCCTCGGCGTCGGCGATCGTCGGCGGCAGGCCGATCGACACCTCGATGGGACTGACGCCGATGGAGGGGCTGGTGATGGGCACCCGCTCCGGCGACATCGACCCCGGCGTGCTGACCTACCTGGTTCGCACGGCCGGTATGAGCGTCGAGGACGTCGAGGAGATGCTCAACCGCCGCTCCGGCGTCCGTGGGCTCGGCGGCGAGATCGACTTCCGCGTTCTGCACCAGCGCATCGACGCCGGCGATGAGGCGGCCAGGCTGGCCTACGACGTCTACATCCACCGGCTGCGCAAGTACATCGGGGCCTACCTGGCGCTACTCGGCTCCGTCGACGTCATCACGTTCACCGCGGGTGTGGGAGAGAACGATTCGGCCGTGCGACGAGACGCCGTGAGCGGGATGACGACGCTGGGCATCGAACTCGACGAACACCTCAACGCAAGCCCCGGCAGGGCGGCCCGCCGGATCTCGGCGCAGGATTCGCCGACGACGGTGCTAGTGATTCCCACCAACGAGGAGCTCGCGATCGCCCGCGCCTGCGTCCAGTTCGTCGAGAACTGACTGCGGCTCCTCCAGCGGCAGCGTGCCGTCCGGATCGCAGATGGCCAGGATGCGCCGGGTCTGGCGCCCCGCGCGCAGATTCCAGCTGATGCCGTAGCGCGAGCACGTCACGTTGACGTTGTGAAGTGCGGCGAATCCTGCGGTGCCGAAGAAGTCGACGAGCCTCAGGTCCAGGATCAGATGTTCCGACCCCACCACGTGCCGCTCGACGTAGCGGGCAAGAAGGCGGCTGTTGGCCGCGTCGACTTCGCCTTCGACGGTGACCAGCATCGTCGATTCCGGTGAACGGCACGCCGCGAACGTGGCGCGGTGGTGTTCTTCGATGGGGTCGAGTGCGCCGGGGTCGGGCCTGAACACTCGATATGTGCCAACTTCGGACATCTGAGCTCCCTCAGCCGAATGTCAATTCGTACTGTGGATGCCGTCAGGGGATGGGCTCTGGTAGCTCAAGCCGCCGCACACGGAGAATCCGCGTGCACCGATGACGTCATCGGTCGGCTGCTAACTCAACCTGCTGCGGACGTTACTCCCGATCCGGGGGGTTGACCAGAATCAGAGACCAACAACTTCGCCAACCAGTCGCGACGCCGACGACTCGAGGCGCGGGTTCAGAAGGTCGACGTGGGGCGCACGCTGTTCGCCAGATCTACCAGGGCATACCGGTGCGCCTGAGTGGGCGCGACCCTGGCGAGGCTGCGCAGCGACGACTCGACGCCGAGTTGAAGACCGTGCTCGGTGAACGGAAAACCGAGGATGTGGTTGGTGCTCGCAGTGTTGTCGGCCAGCCAATCCATGGCGGTCCCCAGCACAAGCGCGCGAATTTGCAGCACACGCGGTTCGGTATCGGGCAGCGCCTCCACACGGCGGGCGGCATCGCGGATGTGTTGCTCGGTGATCTCGTTGGTGGAGCGGCCGGAAAGCAGGGTCACGGCGCTTGTCAGCCGGGCGGTGGTGAAATGCCGGGACATCACCGGAACCTCGTCCAGCGTGCGCACGGCACTGTCGCGTTCGCCCGCTGCGGACTGTGCGCGTGCCAGCCCGAAGCCTGCCGAGATGACCCCGTTGTCGGTCGACCACACGGTCTTGTAGAACCTGCGCTCGTCGGCGTTGCCCGCCAGCTCGGCCGTGGCCGCCATGGCGAGCTTGGGTGCCAACTCACCGGGCAGCGTGTCGAGCACCTCTGTGAAATCCTTTGTCGCCGACTCGAAGTCAGCGGTGAGCAATTCCGACACCGCACGGAACCACACCAGTCGCCAGCGCCAGCCGACTCGCTCGGCAAGGTCGTCGAGCTTGCGGGTGGCCTTGGCGACGTCGCCGAGGTCCAACAGCGCGCGCACCTCCATCAACGGCAGCTCGACCGATTCGGACACGTCGATGCCCTCGGAGTCGAGAGCCCCGTGGCGGGCGGCCCGCAGCTGATCCAGAGTCTGTACGGGCTGGCTCAGCACGCTCGCCGACAACACCGGCGCGCCGACATCCGTGGGGTCGACCAGCGGCACGGGCAGCGCCCTGACGATCTCCTGCGCGGTCAGCTTCTCCGAATGCACCTGGCCGTCGAGGTAGACGTCGGTGTGTGCGACAAGCAGATCGATCCCGAACGTCGAACGGGTGGGGGAGAACACTGTCGACAGGCCGGGCCGCGGCATGCCGGAATCCTGTGCCACCACCTCGCGCAGCACGCCGAGTAACTGGCTCGACATCTCCTCGGCGCTGCCGAACCGCCGCCGCGGGTCGGGGTCGATCGCGCGGCGCAGCAACCGGCCGAACGAGTCGTACTCCGCCAGCACCGGATCGTCTTCGGGCAGGCCGTCGACGTAGCGCCCCTTGCGGGTGCGCAGATTCAGCGTGAGCGCGGCCAGGGTGCGGCCAACGGTGTAGATGTCGGTGGCCACCGTCGGGCCGGTCCGGACGATCTCCGGCGCCTGGTAACCCGGCGTGCCGTACAGGTATCCGAACGAGTTGATCCGCGACACCGCGCCGAGGTCGATCAGCTTGAGCTGCTCCTCGGTGATCATGATGTTCTCGGGCTTGAGGTCGTTGTATGTCAGCCCGATCGAATGCAGGTAGCCGAGCGCGGGCAGGATCTCGAGCATGTAGCCGATGGACTGGGCGACCGGCAGCTTCTCACCTTTGGCTTGTTTGAGCGACGTGCCGCCGACGTACTCCATCACGATGTATCCGATGGGGTTGCCGTGCTTGTCGGGATGCTCGACGAAGTTGTAGATCTTCACGATTCCCGGGTGGGTGACCTCGGCCAGAAACTGCCGTTCGGCCATCGCGATGGCCTGGGCTTCGGCGTCCCCCGAGTGCACCAACCCCTTCAGTACGACCGGCCGCTCGTTGACGTTGTGGTCGAACGCCAGATATACCCAGCCAAGTCCGCCGTGGGCGATGCAGCCCTTGATTTCGTATTGGCCGATGACCATCTCGCCTGGACTCAGCTGCGGCTGAAAGGAATACGCGCTGCCACAGTGCGGGCACCAGCCCTCCGACATCGCCTTTCCATCGGCGGTGGAGCGGCCGACCGGACGTCCGCAGTTCCAGCAGAATCTTTTCGACTCGGCGACAACCGGATTGGTCATCAGCGCCCGAAGTGGATCTCTCGCCCGCACCCGCGGGATCTCCACGAGCCCGCCGCCCAGACGGCGCATCGGCGACAGTGCGCGCGTCGCAGTGGTGTGGTCCTGCGGTTCGGTGTCACCGGTGCTCACCGAGACGGCATCGGAGTCGTCGTCGTCGAAGTGCGGCCGGAACACCGCCTGGGTGGACATCGGGCGCAGCGTCGAGGCCGAGTCGCCGTCGAGTTCCTCGAGGTCGTCGAGGCTGGCCGGCTGTGTGCCAACTGTCGGCTCCGACGACGGTGTGCCAACTGTCGGCTCCGACGACGGTGTGCCAACTGTCGGCTCCGACGACGGTGTGCCCGCGGTGGCGCCTTCGAAGTCGTCGTGCATCTCGGCCATCAGTCGACGTACCTCGCGTAGGGCGGCGACGGCGCGGGTCCAAGCACTGTCAACCATTTGCGGTACAGCGTGTTCCACGTGCCGTCCCGGCGGATCCGCTCCAGCGTGCCGTTGACGTACCGCACCAGCCCGGTGTTCTGCAGGTTGATCCCGATGCCGTAGGGCTCCTCGTTGAGGCTGGGCCCCACGATGTGCAGGTACGGATCCTGCGCCACCAGCCCGGCCAGAATGGAGTCGTCGGTGCTGACCGCGTCGACCTGACGCTGCTGCAGCGCGACCAGGCAGTCGGCCCACGTCACGACTCCGACGACGAGCGGCGGCGGCGTGATCTGCTGGATTCGCTGCAGCGACGTCGTGCCCTTCGCGACGCACACCCGTCTGCCGGAGAGGTCCGGCGCCTGCGCGATCGTCGAGTCGCGCGGCGCCAGGATCCGCTGGTTGGCGCTGAAGTACACGGTCGAGAAGTTGACCTGCTTCTTGCGCTCACATGTGATCGTCATGGTCTTGACGACCACGTCGACCTGGTTGTTCTGCAGGGCGGCGATCCTGTCGGCCGACGAGAGGATCCGGTACTCGACCTGCGACGGGGTGCCGAAGATGTCGCGGGCGATCTCGCCTGCGATGTCGACGTCGAAACCGGTGATGTCGCCGCTGATCGGGTCCCGGAAGGAGAACAGGTTGCTGCCGATATCGAGTCCGACGATGAGCCGTCCGCGCGCCCTGATGTTCTGAACCGCGGCGTCGGCCTCGGCTTTGGTGTCGAACGGCCGCAGGCTCGCGGTGCGGTTGCACTCGTCTTCGGGCTCGACGGGTGCGCGCGCCGGTTGCGGCGGCATCTCCTCCATACCTGCCGGGGTGGGCGGCGCGAGCGTCACCATGGGCGAGGGCATCACCGACGCCGCCTGCCCGCAGCCGGTCAGCATCGCCGCCGCCGCGAGCAGAGCCCCGAGCTTCTTCGCGCAAGCGCTCATCACCGGTCGTCTGTTCTTCGCGCGAGCGCTCATCACCGGTCGTCTGTTCTTCGCGCGAGCGCTCATCACCGGTCGTCTGTTCTTCGCGCGAGCGCTCATCACCGGTCGTCTGTTCTTCGCGCGAGCGCTCATCACCGGTCGTCTGTTCTTCGCGCGAGCGCTCATCACCGGTCGTCTGTTCTTCGCGCAAGCGCTCATCACCGGTCGTCTGTTCTTCGCGCGAGCGCTCATCACCGGTACTCGCTCAATCTCGGCCACAACCCCAGCGACACCGCCACCGCCGCGACGACGGATAGGGCCGCGGCGCCGAACGTGGCGCCCGAGAGCACCCGGCGGGCGTTGAGAATGTCGTTGCGCAACTGGTTGCGGCTCTCTTCGATGCCCTCGCTCAGCGCCGCGTCGAGCTTGTCGAACGCCGGAGTGGAGTCGTCTTCACCGGTGCCCAGCGCAACCTGGGTGGCGGCCTGATAGTTGCCGACGCCGATGTAGGCATTGATCCGGTCATCGGCCGCTCGCCACCGTTTCAACAACTGCTCGGCATCGGCCAGGTCGGTCTTGTCGATTGCGTCGTCGCGGGCGAGGTAGTCCGACAACTGCTGCTGCATCACGTCG
This sequence comes from Mycobacterium deserti, assembly GCF_025345615.1. Classification (GTDB taxonomy): domain Bacteria; phylum Actinomycetota; class Actinomycetes; order Mycobacteriales; family Mycobacteriaceae; genus Mycobacterium; species Mycobacterium deserti. Next base: position 656,993 of record NZ_JAODWD010000002.1, on the reverse strand, counting down.
ATGCGTGTGTAGTAGGACTGCTTGCGGACGTCCTCGTCGCCGCGCCGGATCAACGACAGCGTCTCGTCGGCGCGCGCCTGCTGGGCGGTGATCGCGAGGTTGGTCACCGTCTTGAGCGACTGCGCCGCGGTGTCCTTGGCGCTTCGACTGTCGGCGGTCGAGATGATCAGCGCCGTGCCAACCCAGATCAGCATGATCAGCACGGCCATCCCGCCGGCCACGAGACCGATGTTGATGCGTCGTCGGGTCCGGCGGGCGAGCCAGCGGTTGGCGAAAGCCCCGAACAACAGGGTCGCGAGCACCACGAGGATCACCGGTCCTGGAATCCTGGTCGACGCCGACGTCTCGGAGTCCACCCGCGCCGACGTCTCCTCGTAGAGCCGCTGCGCGTCGGGCAGGATCTGCGTCTGCATCAACGCCGACGCCTCGGACAGATACGAGGAACCGACCGGGTTTCCGGCGCGGTTGTTGGTGCGCGCGGTTTCGATCAATCCGGTGTAGACGGCGAGCCGGGCGTTCACCCGCCCCAGCAGTTGCACCATCGGCTCGTCGGTCAGCCCGCTCGACGCCCGCGTCACGGCGACCGACGCGTCGGTGATGGCTTGCTCGTAGCGTTGCCGCACCGCCCGGGGTTCGGTGCCGGCGATGAACGCGGTCGCCGCCGCGGCGTCGGCCACCGACAGCGTCGTGTACAGCTGCCCGGCCGCGAACGACAGCGGTTCGGTGTGGTTGAGGACCGTCGTCAGCGCTTCCTGGCGGTCGTTGATGGTCGTCGATGTCGCGAAGGCGCTGCCGATGACCAGGGCGGACAACACCACGCCGATGGTGAGGATGCGGCCGGGGGTGGTCCAGAGGAACCACCAGCGTGGGTGCGCGGGAGTGGTCGGCGACCGCGACGCCAGTGGCTCGGTCGACGGGTGCGCCAACTCCACAGTCACGTGCGCGCGGACCTCATCTGTTGCGTGCTCTCCGGCTATCGTCCTCGACGGGTGCCATTCTATAAAAGAATCCTAAGACTTTCCGGTAGGCCGGGGTTCCCTATTGTTGATGTGTGCGCGGCGACGGTGACGGTTGGGTGGTGTCCGACACCGGTGCTGCCTTCTGGGGAAGACACGGCGCGGCAGGGTTGCTCGTGCGGGCGCCACAGCCCGACGGTTCGGCAGCGGTCCTGTTGCAGCACCGAGCGCCCTGGAGCCATCAAGGCGGGACCTGGGGACTGCCGGGAGGGGCCCGCGACAGCCACGAATCCGCCGAAGACGCGGCCCTGCGTGAGGCACACGAGGAAGCCGGGCTGGCCCGTCACCAGTTGACTGTGCGGCAGACCGTCGTCACCACCGAGGTTGCGGGGGAGGGCGGAACCTGTTGGAGCTATACGACGGTCATCGCGGATGCGCCCGAACTGCTCGAGACAGTCCCGAACCGGGAGAGCGCGGAGTTGCGCTGGGTCGCCGTCGATGAGGTCGCGGACCTGCCGCTGCACCCGGGGTTCGCCCGAAGCTGGGGCCTTCTGCTCAGCGTGACGGCGTCGATTCCGCTTGAGGTCAACCCGCGGCAGTGAGTGCGGATTTGAGCCGACGCGCCGCGGCGCGGGGGTCGTCGGCCGCGGTGATGGCCCGGACGACCACGACCCGGCGGGCGCCGTTCTGCAGAACCTCGGGTAGCCGGTCGGCATCGATACCGCCGATCGCGAACCACGGCTTGTCGGTCGCCGACTCGGCTGCGCTGCGGACGAGTTCGAGCCCGGGAGCCGGGCGGCCGGGTTTGGTCGGCGTCGGCCAGCACGGACCGACGCAGAAGTAATCGACATCTTCGGCGATCGCTGCGGCCACCTGGGCGCGGTCATGAGTCGACCGGCCGATCACCGGGTCGGGCCCGACGATGCTTCGCGCGACCGGCAGCGGTAGGTCGTCCTGACCGAGGTGCAGCACGTCAGCACGTGCGGCCAGCGCGATGTCGGCCCGGTCGTTGACGGCCAACAACGCGTTGTGGCGCTGCGCCGCGTCGGCGAGGACGGCCAGCGCGTCGAGTTCCTGGCGAGCCTCCAGCGGACCGAACCGCTGTTCGCCCGGCGAGCCCTTGTCCCGCAGCTGGATGAGATCCACACCACCGGCCAGGGCGGCGTCGGCGAATTCGGCAAGGTCGCCGCGTTCGCGCCGGGCATCGGTACACAGGTAAAGCGAGGCGCTCGCCAGGCGTTGCCGAGGTTTGTGCACACCGCGACGCTAGCGACTACCGTGAAGTGTCGACACGGGAGTCCCGGGTACGGGGACTGAGAGTGAGCACGCCTGCACTTACCGTCGAACCTGATCCGGGTCATGCCGGCGAAGGGAGGGATGTTGAAGGGATCGTTGGCCGTCGTCGGCGGCGGTGTCATCGGGCTGGCGGTCGCACGCCGGGCCGCAATGGACGGTTGGGCCGTGCGCGTTCACCGCGCCGAGGATCCCGGCGCGTCCTGGGTGGCCGGCGGCATGCTGGCCCCGCACAGCGAGGGATGGCCTGGCGAGGAACGGTTGCTGCGGCTGGGCCTGGCGTCGTTGGCCTTGTGGAACCAGGTGGGCACCGGCTCATTTCTGGACGGCCTGCCGCCCGAGGTGGTCACCGCGCGGGAGTCGCTGGTTGTCGCGGTCGACCGGGCTGATGTCGCCGATCTGAAAACCGTCGGGGACTGGTTGTCCGCGCAGGGGCATCCGGTGACGCCGACGTCGGCCGCACGCGACCTGGAACCGCTGCTCGCGCAGGGCATTCGGCACGGCCTGCTGGCCGAAACCGAGCTGGCCGTAGACAATCGGGCGTTGGTCGACGCGCTCACCTCTCATTGCGAGCGGCTGGGGGTGCGGTGGGCGCCGCCGGCGTCGGAGTTGCCCGCCGACGTCGACACCGTCGTGATCGCCAACGGCATCGACGCGACTGCGCTGTGGCCCGGCCTGCCGATCCGCCCGGTGAAGGGCGAGGTCTTGCGGCTGCGCTGGCGAAAGGGTTGTATGCCGGTGCCGCAGAGGGTGATTCGGGCGCGGGTGCACGGACGTCAGGTGTATCTCGTGCCGCGCCTCGACGGCGTGGTCGTCGGCGCAACCCAGTACGAGCACGGCCGTGACACCGCGCCTTCGGTGACCGGGGTGCGTGAACTGCTCGACGACGCGTGCGCAGTGATGCCCTCGTTGGGGGAGTACGAGCTCGCCGAGATCGCCGCGGGTCTGCGCCCGATGACACCGGACGGGCTGCCCGTCGTCGGCCGCCTGGACGCGCGCACCCTGGTTGCGGCTGGACACGGCCGCAACGGATTCCTGCTCGCACCGTGGACCGCGGAGGCCATCGTCGGGGAGTTGAACGGCGTGCCGGTGCCTGAAGCTGGTTTAGTGGGTGCGCGATGAAAGTCACTGTCAACGACGAGGCCGTCGAGGTCGGGGAGACGACGACCGTGGCTGCGCTGCTGGAGAGCCTCGGCTTTCCTGAAAAGGGCATCGCGGTCGCGGTGGATTGGTCGGTTCTCCCCCGTTCGGAATGGGAGACGACGTTGTCCGAAGGGGCGCGCGTGGAAGTGGTGACGGCGGTGCAGGGTGGCTGACAAACTGACGATCGCGGGACGCACCTTCGGCTCGCGGCTCATTCTCGGGACCGGCGGTGCCGCCAACCTCGCGGTGCTCGAGGACGCCCTCGTCGCATCAGGCACCGAGTTGACGACGGTTGCGATGCGCCGCGTCGACGCCGACGGCGGAACCGGCGTCCTGGACCTGTTGAACCGGCTCGGTATCGCGCCGCTGCCCAACACAGCGGGCTGCCGTGGAGCCGCGGAGGCGGTGCTGACCGCGCAGTTGGCCCGCGAGGCGTTGCACACCGACTGGGTCAAGCTGGAAGTGATCGCCGACGAGCGGACGCTGCTGCCCGATGCTGTCGAATTGATCCGGGCTGCAGAGCAATTGGTCGACGACGGGTTTGTCGTCCTGCCTTACACCAATGACGACCCGGTGCTTGCCCGCCGACTCGAAGACACCGGCTGTGCGGCCGTCATGCCGCTGGGCTCACCGATCGGAACCGGTCTTGGCATCGCGAATCCGCACAACATCGAAATGATCGTCGAGAACGCGTCTGTGCCTGTGGTGCTGGACGCGGGTATCGGTACCGCCAGCGATGCCGCGATGGCGATGGAACTGGGTTGCGACGCCGTGCTTCTGGCCACTGCGGTGACGCGCGCCGCCGACCCGCCGACCATGGCCGCGGCGATGGCCGCCGCCGTCACCGCCGGGCGTCTGGCCCGACAGGCGGGCAGGATCCCGAAGCGTTTCTGGGCCCAGGCATCCAGCCCATCCATGTGACCCGGGGAAATTGCTGTGTTGCGCGGCGACTGAAACTGGGAAAATGGGGTCATGTCGTCCCCACTCAACATGGACCCGCAGCAGATTGCGTCGAACGCGGCCAAGCTCGATGAACTCGCGCAGCGGCGCAAGCAGCACGAGCAACAGGTCACCGACATCGCATCGCAGATCGCTCCCATGTTCACCGGCGAGGCCGCTACCGCTCTGCAGACCATTCTGAACCGCTACGTGGCCACCGCGCAGGCATTGCGCGACGAGGAGGCTGCACTTGCCGAGAAGCTCGACTCAGCGCAGAAGGCCTACACCGACACTGACGCCGGCGGAGCCGACGCACTCAGGTCCGCGATGGGTATCTGAAGGAGTCTGGAATGACTGATGGTGGCATTCGCGTGAATTTCGCGGCCGTCGCTGGGGCCGCGACAGACCTTACGGCGCAAGCCAATCAGATCGAGGGTCTGCTCAACGATGAGCGCGGGATCCTGACCACGTTGGGCGGCGCGTGGAACGGCGCAGCCAAAGAGGCCTGGCAGGCCAATCAACAGCGCTGGCAGGTGCAGGCCGACGAGCTGAACATGATCTTGGACCGGCTCGCCACAACACTGACCGAGGTGGCAGGCGACTTCGAGAAGAACGAGAACGCCAACAAGCAGAGGTGGCAGTAACGCGGCCTGCGATCATTAGCCCATGATCGCGCTGGCGGGCCTGACGAAAGTGTTCGGCTCGACACGCGCCGTCGACAACCTGACCTGCACGATCGAGCCCGGGGTGGTCACGGGGTTCCTCGGGCCGAACGGCGCGGGCAAGACAACCACGATGCGGCTCATCCTCGGTCTGGACCGTCCCACTTCGGGTACGGCGACCGTCGGCGGCAAGGCGTATCGGAGGCTGGCCGACCCGCTACGCACGGTCGGCGCCCTGCTGGATGCGCGGCAGGCGCATCCCAACCGGTCGGCGCGCAATCACCTGCGCTGGATCGCCGCGACAAACCGGCTACCGGCAGCGCGGGTCGACGAAGTGCTCGAGATGGTAGGGCTGGCGTCGGTCTCCGGCAAGAAGGTCGGCGCCTTGTCGTTGGGCATGAGCCAGCGACTGGGGATCGCGGGCGCTCTGCTGGGCGATCCACCGGTGTTGTTGTTCGACGAGCCCGTCAACGGTCTGGATCCGGAGGGAATCCGGTGGGTGCGCACACTGATGCGCTCGCTGGCGGCCGAGGGTCGGACAGTGCTCGTCTCCAGCCATCTGCTGGCCGAGATGGCCAACACCGCCGACCGGCTCCTCGTCATCGGCAAGGGCAAGCTGATCGCGTCGACCACAGTCAGTGATTTCGTCGGTCGCTCGGGTGCCGGCACAGTCACCGTCCGCAGCCCGCAGTTGGAGACGCTGCGGCGCGTCCTCACCGATGCCGGGCTTCGGGCCGAGCCCGCACCAGGCGATCCGGCGATATTGGTCAGGGGCGCGGCGATGGAGGTGGTTGGCGAGCTCGCCGCGCGCAACGCAATCACGTTGCACGAGTTGAGCACTCAGCAGGCCTCGCTGGAGGAGGCGTACCTGGAGCTGACCGACGACGCGGTCGAGTATCGGACGGTGTCGTCATGAGCGCGCTGGCGGTGCTCAACGCCGAACGAATCAAGCTGTCCACAACACGAGCACCGCTGTGGGTCGCGGTCGCCGTCGCGGCACTGAGTTTGGCCGTTGCCGCGCTGCAAGGCAGCGTGGCCTCGGGCACGGGACCGTTGGAGCCGCAACGGGCGTCGCTCGGTATCGCTGTGTTCGGGGTGCCGGTGTTGATGGTGCTGGCCTCGATGACGGTCACCGCGGAGTATCGCAGCGGAATGATTCGCACGACGTTCATGGCGACGCCGAATCGAACCTTGGTACTTGTCGCAAAAACTATTGTCACCGCATGCTTTTCGGCAGTGTTTGCGGCGGTGATGGTGGTCGCGTCGGTGTATCTGGCGGCGCTGCTCAGCACGCCGGTGATGGCGGCCCAGTTGTCACTGTCGGGGCCGGATGTCTGGCGGGTGGCAGGCGCTATCGCGCTGTACGCCGCCCTGGCCGCGACACTTGGCGTGGCGATCGGTGCACTGTTGCGCGCCGGACCCGGCGCCGTGGCGGTGCTTCTGCTGTGGCCGTTGGTGGCCGAACCGATGCTGGCCAATCTGCCGGACGTGGGAACGCAGATCGGGCCGTATCTGCCGTTCGCGAACATCTTCATTGTCATCGATGTGCCGTGGCTGTATCCGGTCTATGCCATGCCGTGGGACCAGCTCGGGTCGTTGGCATATTTCGCGGCAATGGTCGCGGTGGCGTTCGGTGCCGCGGTGGCGGTGCTCAACGCGCGCGACGCCTGATCGTTTTTGGCAACCAGGCGCTAACGTGGTGGGCGATGGGGCACGCAAGGTTGTCGAAGATCGTCGCACTGGCCGCGGCCGCCGCGCTGCTTCTGGGCGGATGTGGACGCGATACAGATCCTGAACCCTCGGCTTCACCGCCGACGAAACCGCCCGGTCCGTCGGCCTCGGCGACCGAGTTCGCCGAATCGCTGCGCGGTCGCGTCAAGACCGACGCGATGATGGCGCACCTGGAACGGCTGCAGCAGATCGCCGACGAGCACGACGGCAACCGCGCGTTGGGAACCCCGGGCTACGACGCGAGCGTCGACTACGTTGCGAAAACACTGCGCGACACGGGCTTCGACGTGCAAACTCCCGAATTCGAAGTTCGTCTGCCGTTCGCCGACGAGCCGTTGCTGACTGTCGACGGCGCGCGCGTCACGGCGCACCCGATGAACTTCACGATCGGCACTCCTGGCGACGGGATCTCGGGCCCGCTGGTGCCTGCGCGCGCCGAGGATTCGCCGGGCTGCACCGCGTCGGACTACGACGGTCTTCCGGTTCAGCGCGCCGTGGTCCTCGTCGACCGGGGCAAGTGTCCGTTCACCGAGAAGCTGGCGGCCGCCACCGAACGGGGTGCGGTGGCCCTCGTCGTCGCCAACAACGAGGACGGCGACAGATTCGGCGGCACGCTCGGGGAGGAGACCGACGTCAAGATCCCGGTGGTCACGATCACCAAGGCCGCCGGTGAGCGGCTGCGTTCCGCACCGGGCGAGGCTTCATTGAAACTGAATGCCGGTGTACGCACCGAACGGTCGCGCAACGTCATAGCCCAAACCAAGACCGGCTCCACGGCCGATGTCGTCATGGTCGGCGCGCACCTCGACAGCGTTCCGGAAGGCCCCGGTATCAACGATGACGGATCCGGAGTAGCGGCCGTCCTGGAGACCGCCTTGCAGTTGGGCACCTCGCCGGAGGTGAACCATGCGGTGCGCTTCGCGTTCTGGGGCGCTGAAGAAGTCGGACTCTTCGGGTCGTACAGCTATGTGGCGTCGCTGTCTGTGGAGGCGCTCAAAGACATCGCGCTCTACCTGAACTTCGACATGATCGGGTCCCCCAATCCCGGCTATTTCACTTATGACGGCGACCAATCGGGTCCCCGGGACGAACCGAACGGCGTTCCGCGCGTACCCGAGGGGTCGGCAGGAATTGAACGCACACTGGTGTCCTATCTGAACGGTGCCGGAAAACCCGCGCAGGACATCAGCTTCGACGGTCGGTCCGACTATGACGGCTTCACACAAGCAGGCATTCCCGCTGGCGGGATCTTCACCGGTGCGGAAGCGAAGATGACCGATGATCAGGCCAAGCGGTGGGGAGGCGACGCGGGTCAGCCGTTCGACCCCAATTATCACAAGGCAGCCGACACGTTGGAGAACATCGATCGCACCGCGATGGAGATCAACGGTCCCGGTGTCGCCTATGTCGTCGGCATCTACGCGCAGGATCAAGGCGGCCGCAATGGCGTGCCCATCCGTGAGGACCGCACTCGACACGTCCTCGACTCATGAGACGGTGGGCGACCGCCGTCCTCGTCCTCGCCGCCCTGACGGCATGCTCGTCGCCCGAACCTGCCCGCCCCGCCGACCTCGGTCGCGATCTGGCGGCCACGATCACCGCCGACGGCATGTACGGGCATCTGCGCAAGCTGCAGGAGATCGCCGACGCCAACCACGGAAATCGCGCCAAGGGCACCGCCGGCTTCGACAGCAGCGTGGACTACGTCGCGCAGTTTCTCCGTGACAAGGGTTTCGACGTCCAGACGCCGGAATTCGAGCTACTGGACGGCACCCAGGGCGGCAAGCCGACGCTGTCCATTGCGGGTCGCGACCATCACGTCGACCAGGCGTCGCTGTTGAAGACCACGCCGCCACGCGGGTTGACCGCCATCACGCTGCGCCCGCAGAAACCCGCGGGGTGCCGGGCAGCTGACTACGGTGCTCGGCCGGTGAGGGGGGCGATTGCGGTCGTCGACGACACGGGCTGCTCCGTCGTCGACAAGCAGAACGCCGCCGTGGACAGGGGAGCCTTCGGGCTGCTCGTCGTCAGCGCGCCTGGGTCAGGCGGCAGCCCTGCCGGCCTGTTCCCCCCAGGTTATTACCAACAACTGTCCATCCCCGTTGGTGTGATCGGCACCGACGCCGACGCGGCGTTACGACGCACCGACACCCCTGTGCGGTTGGTGCTTGACAGCAAGCCGGTGATGACCCGTTCACGAAACGTGGTGGCGCAGACGAAGTCCGGCAACACCGACAACGTCGTTCTCGTCGGCGCGCATCTCGATAGCTCGGCAGCCAGCCCCGGTGTCAACGACAACGGATCGGGCGTCGCGGCGGTATTGGAGATCGCTGCGGCACTGGGACCGCAACCGAACGCCGCCAATGCGGTGCGATTCGCCTTCTGGGGATCGGAAGAAAACGCACTGCAGGGCTCGGCAAAATACGTTCAGGGACTGAAGCCCGACGAACTCGACGCCATCGCTTTGTATCTCGACTTCGACATGCTCGGCTCACAGAACCCCGGCTACTTCACCTACGACGGCGACCAGACGGCTCAGGCCAACCCCGCCATTCCGTCGCGGACGGTGCCGGACGGCTCGGCGGGCATCGAGCGGACGCTGGCCGGATACCTCAACCTCGCGGGCGTCCGACCCGCTGACATGCCGTTGTCCATCAACACCGACTACCACGCATTCCTGGCCGCGGGTGTCCCGGTCGGCGGCTTGACCGCGGGCTCCTCGCAGCGGAAGTCGCAAGTGCAAGCGCGCCTTTGGGACGGAAGCGCCGGTGCTCCGTTCGATCCGAACTATCGCACCGCCCGCGACACGGTAGACAACATCAACCGTAACGCGCTCTCGCTTCTGGGGTCGGCCGCTGCATTCGCGGTCGGTACGTATGCGCAATCTGTCGAAGGAGTCAACGGAGTTCCGCAGCGTGCCGATCGGCACCGGGGGTCGCACCGGTGAAGGTCCGCAGCCACGCGAGCATCCGCATTCCGTGATACACCAGCAGGGCGGCTATCGATCCCAGCGCGATACCAGTGAAGGTCAATGTCCCGGCGTGCCAAGTGAAATCGGCGATCCCTATGATCAGCGGGATCGCCGCGGTCATCTGGTTGAGTGGCTTGGTGAAGTCGACATGATTCGTCAACCAGATGCGCACGCCCAGGACGCCGACAAGCCCATACAGGACGACCGTCGCGCCGCCGAGAACTCCCTCCGGAATCGCCGATATCGTCGCGCCGACCTTCGGGCATAGCGACAGCAGAATGGCGACACCTGCCGCGACCCAGTACGCCGCAGTCGAATACACCCTCGTGGCGGCCATGACGCCGATGTTCTCGGCGTAGGTGGTGGTCGCCGTTCCGCCGCCGAAGCCCGCCAGCGTTGTCGCCACTCCGTCCGCCGCCAGCGCGCGGCCCATCAGGGGGTCGACGTCGGTGTTCGTCATCTGGCCGACGGATTTGACGTGGCCGATGTTCTCGGCGACCAGGGCGATCACGGCGGGCAGGAACATCGGTAGTACCGCGAATGTGAATGTCGGCGTTTGAAATTCGGGCATGCCGATCCACGGCGCCTCATCGATCGCCTCCGTGTCGACCTCGCCGAGGTACAGCGCCAGCACATAGCCGACGACCACGGCGAGGAATATCGCCAACCGTCCGACGATGCCGCGAAAGAAGGCGAGCACGGCCACCAGCAGCACCAGCGTGACCATGCCGACCAGCGGGCCCTTCTCGAAATTGGTCTTGGCCGCGGGTGCCAGGTTGAAACCGATCAGCGCGACGATCGCGCCGGTCACCACCGGGGGAAGGGTCGAGTCAAGCCAACGGGTACCGACCAAATGGACGACGCCGCCGATCAGGACCAGCGCCAGGCCCACCGCGACCAGACCGCCCAATGCACTGCCGGTCCCGTTCGACGCGACCGCAGCAGTGACCGGGGCGATCACGGAGAAACTCGAACCCAGGTAGCTGGGCAGTCGATTCCCGGTGATCAGCAAGAACAGAACGGTGCCCACTCCGGAGAACAGCAGCGTGGTGGCCGGCGGGAAGCCGGTGAGCACCGGCACCAGGAAGGTGGCGCCGAACATCGCGACCACGTGCTGGGCCCCGAGGCCAATGGTGCGGCCCCAGCCCAACCGTTCGTCGGGTGCGACGACGAAGTCCTCGGTCGGCTCGGCGTCGACGCGCTTCCATGTCAGTGCGGTCACGGTCTAAGACGGTAGGCGACAGCGCCCAGCGCCACCACGCAAACGCCTGCAACGACCGACGGTAGCGGGAGCAGAACTGCCAGCAGCAGGCACCCGATGAAGCCTAGCGCAGGAATCGCCTTGCGGCCCAACGTAAAAGCTGAAGCATTGGCGATCGCGTAGTACGTCAGTACCGCGAATGACGAGAAGCCAATGGCCCCGCGCAGATCAACTGTCGCGGCGAGCACCCCGACGACCACGCCCACGGCGATCTCGGCGCGGTGCGGACTGCCGAACTTCGGGTGTACCACTGCGAGTGCGTGCGGCAGATGGCGGTCGCGGGCCATCGCCAGCGTGGTGCGAGACACCCCGAGAATGAGCGCCAACAGCGACCCCAGCGCGGCGATCGCGGCGCCGGTTCGTACGACCGGCTCCATGCCGGGGACGCCGGCTGCGCTGACCGCGTCGGCCAGCGGTGCGGCGGCCGACGCCAGTGTCTGGCTGCCCAATTCGGCCAGCACCGCAGTGGCGACCGCCGCGTACACGGCGAGCGCGATGAACAGCGCGATGGGGATGGCACGCGGGATGGTGCGGGCCGGGTCGCGCACTTCCTCTCCGAGCGTGGCGATGCGCGCATAGCCGGCGAATGCGAAGAACAGCAGTCCGGCCGCTTCGAGTACACCCCCGGCGGTGATGTCGCCACCGAGGGCCAACCGCGCGCTGTCGAGGTCGCCGAAACCCAGGATGACCACGACTACGGCGGCCAAGACGGCGAGCACCACAGCGACAATGACCCGCGTCAGCACCGCGGACTTCTGGATGCCCGCATAGTTCACCGCGGTCAGCGCCACCACCGCGGCTACCGCGATGGCATGCGCATACTCCGGCCAGACGTATGCGCCGACGGTCAAGGCCATGGCCGCGCAGGACGCGGTCTTGCCGACCACGAAGCTCCATCCCGCGAGGTAGCCCCAGAACGGGCCGAGGCGCTCGCGCCCGTACACGTACGTTCCACCCGACTGCGGGTAGATTGCGGCCAGTCGCGCCGACGAGGTCGCGTTGCAGTACGCGACGACCGCGGCGATGGCGAGACCGACGAGCAGGCCCGTGCCGGCCGACGCGGCAGCCGGCCCAAGGGCTGCGAAGATGCCGGCGCCGATCATCGAGCCCAGCCCGATGATGACCGCGTCGAAGATTCCGAGGCGCCGGCGCAGCGCAGGACCGTCCGGCGTGCTCACGCCTGTGATGCTAGGTCAGGCGGTTTCGCGATGCGACGCGAGCGATTCGCGCTCCGACGTCGCCGCCGCAGCCACCAGGACCGCGAGGCCGACGAGCCCACTCACCACCACCAGCGGCACCGTCCATAGTCGGCGCATGAGCAGTGCCGTTTCACACTCGTCGGCGTAGTTCCCGTTGCCGACGGCGGCCGTCGCTTGCGCCAGGTCAGCGGCGAATCCCGTTCCGCACTTGATCTGCCAGCCCCACTGGTCGTAGTCGTCGAGAAAGACCGGGAAGTTCATGGCCAGCAGCCCGATCGCCAATAGGACGGATGCCACGACGCCGGTGTAGGCGAGCCGATGATGCCGGGTTTGCAAGGTGTCTCCCGTTCAAGTCATGCAGACGTCTGCGAAGAGCAGCACCGGCCACGACACGATCGACCCGAGATAGGAGACCGCCAGGTCGAGGCCCGTCATCTGCTGCAGGTGTTCGGTATGGGTGTTCGACCAGACGACCCCGACGATCAGGTACGGCGTGCCGAGGATCAGCGCCACCATGATCAGCTCCCCGATCGTCACGTGGAACGCGAGGAGCCGGCGAAGCGAACCGATCATGGATATATGTTAATGACGATTCTGGGTGCCGCTACCGTTTTTTAGACACTTCGCAATAGAAACCGGCGGCTATGTGGACGTAACTTCTGTTACGTCGGGTGCTATCGGTTGCGTACGGAGTTCGTCGCCAGATAGGCCGCGTAGCCCACAAGCCCCACCAATGCCGCCTTGCGGGTCTTCTGGGCGGCGAGTCCGAGCCCGAGGGCGGTCTCGATGCCGCCGTTGAGGTAGATGAAGTTGCGGGTGTTTCGTGGGAACGCCGGCTCGGTGATCGACTCGAACAGCTGTGGGGCGACGAAATGGGCCACACCCGTGCCCGCGAGGGCAAGGCCGGTCAACGTCGCGGCACGCGAATTCTCTTTCGGCACAGCTGGTGTTCCTCTCTCACGCAATCTGATAGTCGGTCAACGGGTACTTCGAGGCCTCTTTGATCGCGGTGCGAGTCGGCATCGGTCGCAGCAGGGTGGCCTCGCCCTGCGGGTTGAAGTAGTAGGAGCGCGCCGTCGCGCAGTTTCCGACCGTGAACACCGAGTCACCGATCAGTTCGGTCATCCGCTCCAGATAGCGGGCGTTGGCGTCTTCGGTGATCTCGAACGTGGTCGCCTTTCGGCGCTTCAGTTCACCGAAGAGCCGGTCCATGTGACGCATCTGGTATTCCATAGTGTTGAAGAAGTTCAAACCCAGGAACGCGTACGGGCTGGCCAGGCTCAGGTAATTCGGGAAGTACGGCACCGACACACCCTGGTAGGCCTGGAACCTGTTCTCTCGCCACCACTTTCCGAGATTTCGCCCCTCGCGGCCGATGACTTCGATCGCCGGGAAATTCGCCTCCCACAGATCGAAGCCGGTTGCCAGCACCAGAGTGTCGATGACGGTCTTGGTGCCGTCGTTGTTGACGATCCCGTCGGGCTCGACATGGTCGATGCCGTCCGCCTGCAGGTGCACGTGGGGCTTGGTGAAGATCCGGTAGTAACTGTTGGAGAACGTCGGTCGCTTGCAGCCGAAGTCGTAATCGGGTGTGAGCTTTCTGCGCAGCTCGGGATCGCGGATAGAGATGAACCGGTGAAGCTTGGCGACGTCGGAGGCCCCGATGTTGAGTCGCCGGAAGAGGAACTGCCGATGATGCAGACCGACGTAGATGAAGAATTCGTAGATGGCGTCCGTGACGGCCCGAACTGCGCGCTGCGCCAGCGGGACTCGTGCGAACATGCGCTTCATGCGCTCGGAGATGCGGAAGTCGAGCTTGGGCACCACCCAGATCGGCGTGCGCTGGTACACGGTGAGGTCCGCTGCCTTCTTCGCCAGTTCGGGAATGAGCTGAACCGCCGTTGCGCCCGTTCCGATGATCGCCACGCGCCGTCCCTGGGGGTCGTAAGAGTCGTCCCAGTCGGTGGTGTGGATGATCTTGCCCGCGAAGTCGGTGATGCCTGCAATCTCGGGGGTCTTCGGCTGCGACAGGAATCCGGTGGCGGTGATGAGGTAGAGGGCGGTCAGCGTGTCACCGTCGGCCAGGGCGATCCGCCAGACCTTGGCGTCCTCGTCCCAGCGCGCGCCCTCGACGGTCGTGTTGAACCTGATGTGCTTGCGCACGCCGTACTTGTCGGCGACGTCATCGGCGTACTGCTTGATCTCGTCACCCGTGGAGAACAACCGAGACCAGTTCGGGTTGGGTTCGAAGAAGTAGGAGTACGTCGTGGTGGGAACATCGACGGCGAGTCCCGGATAGTGGTTGACGTACCAGGTGCCGCCCAGGTCGTCCTCGCGGTCGAGAAGAACGAAGTCCTCAATTCCCATGCGCTTGAGCTGGATGGCCGCGCCGATCCCGCCGAACCCCGCGCCCACGATGACCGCGTCGAAACGCTCCGGAGTCATGCCCTGACGGTACCTCAGGTACCGCAAACTTCCGCGACGGAGTCAGCTCTTGAGGGAGCCCGAGCGGGGCGGATCCAGGGTCGCGATGCAGGTCACCGCCCGATCGCCCTGCTCCCACGTCTCCGGGGTGGGGTACAGCACGTACAGCTGGACGCTGTCGTCGGTCATCGACTCAGGCGAGTACGCGGCCAGCGCCGGTTCGCACCTGCCCTGGAAGTCCTCGATGGCGGCCGCCCCGGGGAAGTCGCCGTCTGGCATCGTCAGCACAGCGAAGACCTCGCCGGCGTGCGACTCCGAGCACTCGACGGTGCGCACGGTCATTACCCGGGTGCTGTCGGGAATCTCGGACAGGCAATCACCGACCTGGACGTCGGTCGCGGTGACCCTGTCGTCTCCGGAGAAGAAGTAGAAGGCGAGCCCCACGGCGACCACGAGGGCCACCAGCCCCACGAGGACGCCGCCCACCAGCAGGACGATGCGACCGGTGTTCGTCTTCTTCGGCGGCGGATAGTAACCGGGCCCCGGCGGCGGATACGGCCCGCCCGGCGGTGGATAGTGCGGCTGCTGCTGCCCGAACGGTGGCTGTTGTTGTCCGGGTGGTGGCTGCTGTCCGTAGGGCGGCGGGCCGTACGGCGGGGGGCCGTACGGCGGGGGGCCCGGCGGCGTGGTCACCTCGTGACAGTAGCGTCAGTTGCGAGTGGATGCCCGGCGTTCGCCCGCAGCCAATAAACGTAGTGCCGCATCGACGGCGAGTGCGGGGACGTCGAGAGTCTTGGAGCCGAGATCGTGGCGGGCGCCAGTGACTTCGACGATCTCGGTGGCTGCGGGGATGAGCGCAGAGGCGGGACGTAACTCATCAATCGTGCCGAACGGGTCGGAGGTGCCGTGGGTGAAGACGGTCGGGGCGATGATCCGCGGGAGATGTTCGGTGCGAGCGCGTTCGGGCTTGCCGGGCGGATGCAGCGGGTAGGAGAACAGCGTCAGCACGTCGACGTCGGCGGCCGCGTCGGCGACCGCCATCGACGTCATCCGGCCGCCGTAGGAGTGGCCACCCGCGATCACCGGGCCCTCGGCCAGGCCGCGAGCCACCTCGATGGCCTCGACGACGCCCGCCTGATCTGCGGTCGCGGAACCTGACGGTGGACCCTTGGGCCGCCGCCGTCGATACGGCAGGTTGTACCGCACCGCGAGCCAACCGCGGCGTGCCCACTCATCACAAATCTTCTTCAGCAGCGGAGCCTCCCGGCTGCCGCCCGCGCCGTGCGTCAGCACCACGACGCCGCTGGCCTTGCCGTCGGGCTCGTGGGCCACCCCCGCGATCTGCTCGAGGGTCACTCGTTGAGCCTGAACAGGGCCGAGACCGGGCCATGTCCTTGGCCCAACGGGTATGCCGCGCGCAGACATTCGGTGACCCATCGTTTCCCGAACGCGACCGCGTCGGGCACGGTGTAGCCGTGAGCCAGGGCGCTGGCGACGGCGGCGGCGAGCGTGTCACCCGCACCGTGGTCGTGGCCGGTGTCGATGCGGGGCGCGTCGAATTCGCGGAACTCGGTACCGTCGAAGAGAAGGTCGGGGGCCCTCGACGAGGTGCGGAGATGCCCGCCCTTGACCAGCACCCACTGCGGTCCCAGCGCGTGCAGGGCGCGGGCCGCATCGCGTTGTGACGCGTCGTCGACCACCTCGACGTCGACGATCAAACGCACCTCGTCGAGATTGGGGGTGACCACGGTGGCCAACGGAAACAGTTGCTCCTTCAGCGAATTCAGCGCGCTGGGATGCAGCAGCGGGTCGCCGTGCATGGATGCGCACACCGGGTCGACCACGAGTGGGACGGCTCCCGCCAATCCTTGCTGTCGCCATGCGCCAGCGACGGTGTCGATGATCGCCGACGACGCGAGCATGCCGGTCTTCGCGGCCTGCACACCGATATCGGATGCCACGGCGTCGATTTGGCCGGCGATAACGTCGAGCGGGATCTCGTGAAAGCCCTTCACTCCCATCGAGTTCTGCACCGTCACCGCGGTGACCGCAACCAGTCCGTGCACGCCGAGCAACGCGAACGTCCGCATATCGGCCTGGATACCTGCCCCGCCCCCGGAGTCCGACCCCGCGATGGTCATCACCCGCACCGGTGTGGTGCGGGGTTGGGGCAGCGGCAGGTAGGTCATGCGAGCGGCAGGTAGACGCGATTGCCGTGTTCGGCGAATTCTCGTGACTTCTCGGCCATGGCCGCTTCGATGGCCTCCTCGCTGTCCAGACCGTGCTTGGCCGCGTAATCGCGGACGTCCTGGGTGATGCGCATGGAGCAGAACTTCGGTCCGCACATCGAGCAGAAATGTGCCGCCTTCGCAGGTTCAGCGGGCAGCGTCTCATCGTGAAACGCGCGTGCGGTGTCGGGGTCGAGCGACAGTGCGAACTGGTCGTTCCAGCGGAACTCGAACCGGGCGCGCGACAGCGCGTCGTCGCGCTCCTGTGCCCGGGGATGCGCCTTCGCGAGATCGGCGGCGTGCGCGGCGATCTTGTACGCGATCACGCCGTCTTTGACGTCCTTGCGATCGGGCAGCCCGAGATGTTCCTTAGGCGTGACGTAGCACAGCATCGCGGTGCCGGCCTGCGCGATCATCGCAGCCCCGATCGCGCTGGTGATGTGGTCGTAGGCCGGAGCGATGTCGGTGGTCAGCGGGCCGAGGGTGTAGAACGGGGCCTCCTCACAGAGCTCCTCTTCAAGACGCACGTTCTCCACGATCTTGTGCATCGGCACGTGGCCCGGACCTTCGATCATCACCTGCACACCATGAGATTTCGCGATCTTGGTCAGTTCGCCCAGTGTGCGCAGTTCGGCGAACTGGGCGGCGTCGTTGGCGTCGGCGATCGAGCCGGGCCGAAGGCCGTCACCCAACGAGAACGTCACGTCATACTGCTGCAGGATCTCGCACAGTTCCTCGAAATGGGTGTACAGGAACGACTCCTGATGATGCGCGAGGCACCATGCAGCCATGATGGAGCCGCCGCGGCTGACGATGCCTGTGACCCGCTTAGCGGTCAGCGGCACGTAGCGCAGCAGCACACCCGCGTGCACGGTCATGTAGTCGACACCTTGCTCGCACTGTTCGATCACGGTGTCGCGGTACAGTTCCCAGGTCAGCGCAGCAGGGTCACCGTTGGTCTTCTCCAGCGCCTGATAGATCGGGACGGTGCCGACCGGCACCGGTGAGTTGCGCAGGATCCATTCGCGGGTCATGTGGATGTCGCGGCCGGTCGATAGGTCCATGATCGTGTCTGCGCCCCAGCGGGTGGCCCACACCATCTTGTCGACTTCCTCGGCGATCGAGCTGGTCACGGCCGAATTGCCAAGATTGGCATTGACTTTCACCGCGAACGCCTTGCCGATGATCATCGGTTCGGCCTCTGGATGGTTGTGGTTGGCGGGGATGACCGCGCGGCCCCGCGCCACCTCGTCGCGCACCAACTCAGCGGCCACGCCCTCGCGCGCGGCGATGAACGCCATCTCGGCGCTGACCTCGCCGGCGCGGGCCCTCTGCAGTTGCGTGCCGCGGTCGCGCACGACTCCGGGCCGCGGGGGCAGGCCGGCATGCAGGTCGAGGGTGGCGTTCGTATCGGTGTAGGGACCTGAGGTGTCGTACAGGTCGAGGTGCTCACCGTTGGACAGGTTCACGCGGCGGAACGGAACCTTGGCGCCCGGCACAGCGTCGAGCTCGCGGTAGATCTTCGTACTGCCCGCGATGGGACCGGTGGTCACAGACGGATCGACGACAACATCAGTCATTACTGCATCTCCCTACGCCGGCATTACCCGGTCAGGTTCGTACGGTCGACAGCACCTTCGGCGAGCCGATGACTCGGCTCCAGCTGTCCTCTCAGCGCACTGGGTGTGCGCTCCCGTGTGGACGCTTGTCACGTTAGCGCGCCGATGGCCTCGGCGGGAACCAGGAATTGCCGCGAGTTGGTTTGTATAGCTAATATATGTGTTTTGCGATTGCGGAGAAGCGAAGCTGATGGCGACTGAACTCGAAAAGACCAAACCCCCGCTGGTTACGGATGCGAAGGTGGCCGTCGTCGAGACGGCGCGCCGGCGGCGGCGCATGGATAACGACCACCCGCTCTATAAGTGGGTCGCGCTGTCGAACACCACCCTGGGCACGCTCCTGGCGACCATCAACGCATCCATTGTGTTGATCTCGCTGCCCGCCATCTTCCGTGGGATCGGCCTGAATCCGCTGGCGCCGGGCAATGTCAGTTACCTGCTGTGGATGCTGATGGGCTACCTCGTGGTGACGGCGGTGCTCGTCGTGCTGTTCGGTCGACTCGGCGACATGTACGGCCGGGTGCGCATTTACAACATCGGGTTCGTCGTCTTCACCTTCTCTGCCATCGCGCTGTCCTTCGACCCGTTTCACCTCGACGGCGGCGCGTTATGGCTGATCGCGTGGCGCGTCGCCCAGGGCGTCGGAGGCGCGATGCTGATGGCATCCTCGTCGGCGATCCTGACCGACGCGTTTCCGGCGAACCAGCGCGGCATGGCGCTCGGCGTGAACATGGTGGCGGCAGTGGCGGGATCGTTCCTCGGTCTGTTGATCGGCGGTGTGCTGGCCGAGATTCACTGGCAGGCCATTTTCTGGGTCGGCGTGCCGATCGGAATCGTGGGGACGATCTGGAGCATGCGCTCGCTGAAGGAACTCGGCGTCCGCACACCGGGAAGGCTCGACTGGCCGGGCTGCCTGACGTTCGGGGTCGGGCTGACCTTGCTGCTGGTCGGCATCACCTACGGCATCCAGCCGTATGGCGCATCGACGACCGGTTGGACGAATCCGTGGGTGCTCGGCGCGATCGGCGCGGGACTGCTACTGCTGGTGGTGTTCTGCCTCGTGGAATTGCGTGTGGCACAGCCGATGGTCAACATCCGCCTGTTTCGGTCGACGGCGTTCGGGATGGGCAATCTGGCAGGCCTGATGTCGTCGGTCGGACGCGGCGGTCTGCAGTTCATGCTCATCATCTGGCTGCAGGGTATCTGGCTTCCGTTGCGCGGCTTCGATTTCGAGTCAACGCCGCTGTGGGCGGCCATCTACATGCTGCCGATCACCATCGGGTTCCTGATCGCGGGTCCGCTGGCAGGTTCACTGTCGGATCGCTTCGGAGCCCGGCCGTTCACCGTCGGCGGCATGCTGTTGATGGGTGTCTCCTTCGTCGCCCTGGTGATGATTCCCGTCGATTTCGACTACTGGGTGTTCGCGCTGCTGATCTTCCTCAACGGGTTCGGCGGCGGAATCTTCACCGCTCCCAACACCGCAGCGATCATGTCGAGTGTTCCTCCCGCCGAACGCGGTGCGGCGTCGGGTGTTCGCGCGACATTCTTCAACGCCGGCTCATCACTGTCGATCGGCATCTTCTTCTCTTTGATGATTGTCGGCCTGGCGAACACGTTGCCTGGCGCGTTGAGCACGGGGCTACAGGAGCAGGGCGTCTCTGCCGCGGTCGCGCACGAGGTGTCGAATCTGCCGCCGGTCGGCAGCCTGTTCGCTGCATTCCTCGGTTACAACCCGATCGAAGAGCTCCTCGAGCCGTATCACGCACTGCAACAGCCGGGCGTGAACGCCGAAGTGCTGACGGGGCAGACATTTTTCCCGCACCTGATCATCGAGCCGTTCCACTCTGGTCTTGTCGTGGTGTTCATCGCCGCGGCGGCGATGATGGTCATCGGCCTGATCGCCTCGCTGTT
This sequence comes from Mycobacterium deserti, assembly GCF_025345615.1. Lineage (GTDB taxonomy): Bacteria > Actinomycetota > Actinomycetes > Mycobacteriales > Mycobacteriaceae > Mycobacterium > Mycobacterium deserti. The sequence continues at coordinate 636,656 of NZ_JAODWD010000002.1, read as the reverse complement.
CAACCCGGGCCGCTACGCCGACGACGGATAGCGGCTGCGGGCAGACAAATCAGTCGCCGCTGACAGGAATTCGGCATGTCCGCGCTCGTGGCCAACCGTCCGACGGAGTCGCAGGCCATTTCGCCTGTGCTGCTTGCGATGATGACCTGCAATGGCTGGACTCCTCGAGCCGTCGGGTCATCGGCTTTGCCGCTCGCCGGGTGCGCGGATTCCAGATGCGGCACGTCTGGTCCGAATCTTTAGGGATTTCCCTAATTCAAATTATGGGCCGCCTCCTTAGCGTCGATATCGCCCGAATCGGGTCAGGCAAGGGGAATTTGACATGGCCGTTAGTAAGCATGTGTCGTTGGCGGTTGCGCCGCTGTTGGTCAGCGGTGTGATGATCGCCGGTGCCAACGTCCTACTGATCCGGCCACCCGAACCAACACCCGCGACCGCGGCTCGCGAGGTCCGCAGTGCTCACGTCGCGCCCGCGGCCGTGTCGGTGCCGTGGCTGCTGCCCGGCCGTGGGCCGGCGCCGGCAGAGTCGGTACCGGATCCAGCCCGTCCACTCGGTGTATACGGGCCGTTGTCATTCGCCGAGATTCTCGCAGGCGTCGAACATCTCAGTGGTCCCCGCACATCGTCGATCACAGACTTCCGCCCTACCCGTACATCGACATTCGCGGTTGGTTCCGCCAGGACTCGTCCAGGCTTGGCGCGGGCAGCCGCTTCTTCTCCTTCGTCTGCCACGATCTCTTTGGCATACGTCGACCCGGCCGCAGATCTGCTCGGCTGGGCCGTCGGCTTCTTCGTCGGCAACGGTCAGGACGCGGCGGCCGACTGCACCGGCGATGCATGCAACGGCGGCAACGGCGGAATCCTGTTCGGCAACGGCGGCGCCGGTGCCAATGGCGGCAAGGGCGGCAATGCCGGCCTGTGGGGTAACGGCGGACGCGGCGGCGACAGCTTGACAGCGGGTGTGGCCGGGGGCGCCGGCGGCAACGGCGGGTTCTTCGTCGGCAATGGCGGCGCCGGCGGTCACGGCGGCATCGGGGCCAACGGAGGTGACGGTGGCTTCTCGGGCACGTTGGTCGGCAATGGCGGCGCAGGAGGCAACGGCGGCAACGGGATAACGGGAACGGCCGGCACCAATGGTCAGAACGGTACCGACGGTCAGGACGGTGACGACGGCACCGACGGCGGAGACGGTGCGAACGGTGGACCGGGCGGTCATGGTGTCGACGGCGCCGACGGTGCCAATCCCGCAGGCCCGCCTGGTGAACATGGCCTGCCCGGGGAAAGCACACCTCCCACACCCGGCGCAAACGGTCAACCGGGAAGCCCCGGCGGCAATGGCGGACGCGGCGGCAGCAGCATCATCTTCGGCGATGCCAAGGGAGCCAACGGCGGCAACGGCGGCGCAGGCACCACGGGCGGCAATGGTGGCAACGGTGGAGAAGGAGGCCTTGCGTCCAGCGGGATCTGCTGCTCCGCGGTCGGCGGCAACGGCGGCAATGGAGGCGACGGCGGCCAAGGCGCAGCGGGTCAGCCAGGTGCCAACGGGACGCAAGGTGGTGCAGGCGCTGCCGGCGGTAACGGCACGGCCGGAGGTGCCGGCCAAGCCGGAACAAGCGGCACCGCCGGCGGCAAGGGCGGCGCCGGTACGCCCGCGGGTGCGGGGGGCAAGGGTGGCGCCGGGAGCTGGTTCTTCGGTTCCGGCGGCGTCGGCGGCAGCGGCGGTGTTGGCGGCGACGGCGGAACTGGCGGCACCGGCGGAGACGGCGGCAGCGGAGGCAATGGTGGCGCCGGCGGCAACGGCGGCGACGGTGGCAACGGAGGGATCGGCGGCAACGGCGGTGATGGCGGCGACGGCGACGACGGCGGCAACGGCGGTAATGGTGGAAACGGTGGCAAGGCCTCGACGTTCGTCGGTGAAGCGACGCCTGGGAAAGGTGGTGCTGCCGGAAAAGCGGGCGCAGGAGGCGAAGGCGGCGAAGGCGGTGAAGCCGGCGCAGGCGGGAATGGTGGCGCCGCGGGTGAAGGCGGTGCCGGAGGCGGCGGGGGCGCCGCTGGAAAAGGTGGCGCTGCGGGGGCGGGCGGCGCCGGAGGTCAGGGCGGCGCTGCGGGCCAAGGAGGATCCGGCGGATTCTTCGGCAGCAACGGCGGCACCGGCTCGACAGGTGCCAACGGTCAGACAGGCAAGTCGGGACAGTCAGGATCTGACGGCACTACTGGAAACACCGGCGCTTCGGGCACTGCGGGCAAGGCCGGTAGTGCGGGTGCGTCGGGTACGGCGGGTAAAGCCGGTGACGACGGCGCAGCGGGTCAGCCGGGTAAGGCCGGCAGTGAGGGCGAGGACGATTAGGCGCTAACGGCGCGAGGGTGCTATGTCAGTTCGACGAGCACTGGGGCATGATCACTGGCGCCCTTGCCTTTTCGTTCCTCTCGCACGATCTCGGCGCGGGTGACGCGATCGGCCAGCGCCGGCGAACCGAGAATGAAGTCGATACGCATCCCGCGATTCTTCGGAAACCTCAACTGGGTGTAATCCCAATACGTGTACACGGCGGGGCCCGGGGTGTACGGCCGCACCACGTCCGTGTACTGCGCGTCGACTATCGCCTCGAAAGCCGCTCGCTCAGCCGGAGTGACGTGCGTGCTGTTGGCATAGAAATCGACGCTCCACACGTCCTCGTCGGTCGGCGCGATGTTCCAGTCGCCGACAAGGGCGATCGGCGCATCCGGGTCTTGAGTCAGCCACTTCTGCGCCGCATTACGCAGCGCCGCAAGCCATTCCAGCTTGTATTGGTAATGCGGGGAGCCGACGAAGCGCCCGTTGGGAATGTACAGACTCCAGACCCGCACCCCGTTGCAAGTCGCGCCGAGTGCGCGCGCCTCCGCCGCGGCCGCGACGTCGGGTTTGTCGCTCCACGTCGGCTGGCCGTCAAAGCCGACCTCCACGTCGTCGATGCCGACACGTGACGCGATCGCCACTCCGTTCCACTGATTGAACCCGCAGTGCACGACGTCGTAGCCGGCCGCCATGAACGGCATCATCGGAAACTGCTCGTCGGAGCACTTCGTCTCCTGCATCGCGAGTACGTCCACCTCGGCGCGCTCCAGCCAGTCCGCCACGCGGTCGACCCGCGCGCGAATCGAATTCACGTTCCACGTAGCGATCCGCACAAACCGAGAGTACGGAGGCGGATCCACCGGCGGATCTGCGGGGTTGATCACCTTCCTGGGTGGGGAGGCGGCGGCGATGGGGCGGCGGTGGCGTTGGTTGCACCGTCGGTGCAGTCGCGGCCCTTCTAGAGCGCATCTGCTGGAACGTATCGAGACCGGTGCTGGACGGTGAAGGCCATCGACTCGAAAAGCCTTGACGCCGCGGTGTTGTCGACCAGCACCTGCAGGTAAGCGCGCGCCGCACCGTGTTCGGCCCCCCACGCCAACAGCGCTGCGCACAACTGGCGCGCGTACCCGGTTCGGCGCTGATCCTCGGCGACGCGCACTGCCGACAGCCCTACCCATCGAGTGCCGTCCGGCGCGTCGGTCACCGCCGCACGTCCAACCGCCGCGCCCGGGATGGAGCCGAACACCACCTCTCCATCAACGGTGGCGGTCAAGACCTCGATCGGCACGTCACGCTCGTACACCCGCATCCAGTCCGGGTCGGGTTGTGCCAGCAACCGCACCGGGTCATCGTCGGCGTCCACGCCCGCTTCGACACCGGCGTCGCGGACCATCACAAGAGTCTCGAGGTGCGGACGGACACCGCCCGGTAAGCGAAACAGCCTGTCCGGCAACGACAACCACGGCGTCAACCCACGCGTTGTGTAATGCTCGGCGATCGCGGGCAGCGCAGACACGTCAGCCTCTACACCCAGTGGCACAGCCGAATTGCCGCGATGCGTCACACCACGGGCGGAACGTAGCAGCCAGCCGTCCAGCCACTGATGTTCCAAACCCGGCCACGCCAGCGCCGCCGCATGCTCGACATTGCGAATGTCCGACGTGCGCACCGGTGCCGCTGCCAGCTCCTTGATGGTCACCACATCATCGGAGTCGACTGACACCACGTCGCCACGTTTGGTGCGCACCCGCACTGCCGCACCGGTCGAAAGCAGATGACCGATCACGTCGGTGAGCGGTGGCGTCGACCCGGCGGGCAGGCGATATCGGATCACCACCCGCGTCCCCACCGGAGGCAGCGGCATCAATGCCCGAAGGGATCGGGGTCCTTGCCCGGCATCCACGACAGCCCGGGCACGCCCCAGCCGTGCGACTTCACCGCACGCTTGGCGCCACGCGCGTGCCGGCCGACCAGCCGGTCCAGATAGAGGAATCCGTCGAGATGGCCGGTCTCGTGCTGCAGCATTCGCGCGAAGAGGCCGGTGCCCTCGAGCGTTATCGGTGCGCCGTCGGCGTCCAGCCCCGTCACCCGCGCCCACTCCGCGCGCCCGGTCGGGAACGACTCGCCCGGCACCGACAGGCAGCCCTCATCATCGTTGTCGGGGTCGGGCATGGTCTCGGGCACCTCGGAAGTTTCCAGCACCGGATTGACGATGACACCGCGCCGCCGGGTGGTGCGGCCGCGCTCGTCGGCGCAGTCGTATACGAAGACTCGTTTCGCGACACCGATCTGGTTGGCGGCCAACCCGACACCGTTCGCGGCGTCCATCGTGTCGTACAGATCGGCAATCAGCTCCGCCAAATCGGCGGGCAGCGAACCATCCTGCGCCACCGGCACCGGTTCGGTCGCGGTGTGCAGGACGGGATCTCCCACGATGCGGATGGGTACGACAGCCATCGGGCAAGCTTAAGTCGGCAAGCTAATGCGCCGACTCGCGGGCATGTCGGACGCCTGACCCTCCAAACCCGTGGTTGAATGAGCGCCGAACCACAGCGATGTCATTCGAGTGTCGGAAGGGTCCAGGAGCGAAATGGACGGCGCGATTGCGCGGACTGAGCAATCCGGGGACGACTCTGAGCTCACCGATGGCCTGACCCGACGAGAGCACGACATCTTGGCGTTCGAGCGTCAGTGGTGGAAGTACGCCGGCTCGAAAGAGGACGCGATCAAAGAGCTCTTCTCGATGTCGGCCACGCGTTACTACCAGGTGCTGAATGCGCTGGTGGACCGTCCCGAGGCGCTGGCAGCGGACCCGATGCTGGTGAAGCGGCTCCGACGGCTGCGCGCCAGCCGGCAGAAGGCGCGTGCGGCGCGCCGTCTCGGTTTCGACGTCACCTGAGGTCTTTCGGGTACCGCTCGATACAGTGGGCGCAATGAACCAGCGGAACTCGACCGGCCTTCCCCTTCGCGCCATCGTGATGGTGCTCCTCTTTCTGGGAGTCGTGTTTCTGCTGGTCGGCTTGCAGGCACTGGGCTCAGACGGCGACGACGACAGCGAACAGGCGCCGATCGCCACGACAGCCACCACCACAGCCGCGAAACCTGCCGAATCCGCCGCGCCCGCGCGTCCCGAGGTGCGCGTCTTCAACATCTCAACGGTGCAGGGCGCCGCAGAAGGCGCGGCCAACCGGCTTCGTGAGGACGGTTGGAACGTCGCCGACACCGGCAACCTAGAGCTCCCGGACGTCACCGCCACGACGGTGTACTTCAGCGACGCTCCCGGCGAACGGGAAGCAGCCGAGGACGTCGGCCGGTTGCTGGACGCGCCGGTCGAGCCGCGGGTCCCCGAAGTCGCCGACCAGCCGCCCGGCGTGGTCGTGGTGGTCACCGGCTAGGCTCTTGCTCATGCTCAAGACTGCCGCTGCCGCTGCCTTGTTCGCCGTTCCCGCTCTTGCGTTGAGCGCTTGCTCCGCACCCGAAGAGCCCGCCAGCACGACGGGCACCACGCCGTCGATCTGGACCGGCTCCCCGGAGCCTGCGGCGCCGGCCGGTGAAGAGGGACAAGCCGCGGCACCCGCCGAAGGGGAGGGTGGTGGCGAAACGCTGACCGCCGATCTGAAGTCCCCGGACGGGACATCGGTGGCCACCGCCGAGATCGCGTTTGCCAACGGGTACGCCACCGTCACCGTGCGGACTACCGCTTCGGGCCAGCTGACGCCGGGATTCCACGGAATCCACATTCACTCGGTCGGCAAATGTGAGGCCAGCTCGGTGGCACCGACCGGTGGCGCGCCCGGTGACTTCAACTCCGCCGGTGGACATTTCCAGGTTGCCGGCCACAGCGGGCACCCCGCCAGCGGCGACCTGACCTCGCTGCAGGTCCGCGAGGACGGCTCGGCGATGTTGGTGACGACCACCGACGCGTTCACCGCCGAGGATCTGACGGGCGAGGCCAAGACAGCGATCATCATTCACGAGAAGGCCGACAACTTCGCCAACATCCCGCCGGAGCGCTACCAGCAGGTGAATGGCAACCCGCCGCCCGACGAGGCGACGCTGTCCACCGGCGATGCCGGAAAGCGCGTGGCCTGCGGTGTCATTTCCGCCGAGTAAGGCATCGGCTGGCAGCCGCATAAACTTCAAGGGCTCACCCCGCCCGACGGTCGGGGTTGAGTGGGAGTTCGCCTTGGTCGACGCCGAAACGCGTGCCCTGAGCAACGAGGCTGCAGGCGTCATCGAGGAACTCGGCGAGAACAATCCGCACGTACACAAAGAGCTTCTGCGCAATACGGTCGAAATCGTCACCGGCATCTGTGATTCCGTCCCTGATGCGATGGATGATCTGCGCTCCACGCTGGTGACCGCTCGTCAGATCGTCCGCAATCGCGGCATGGAGTTGTTCTGTGCGGGCACGCATCCGTTCGCGAAGTGGTCGCCGGGAAGCCTGACCGACGCGCCCCGTTACGCCGAACTGATCAAGCGCACCCAGTGGTGGGGCAGGCAAATGCTCATCTGGGGCGTGCATGTGCACGTGGGGATTTCGTCGTCGCACAAGGTGATGGCGATCAACACCTCACTGCTCAACTACTATCCGCATCTGCTGGCCCTGTCGGCGTCGTCGCCGTTCTGGGACGGCGAGGACACCGGTTACGCGTCCAACCGGGCGATGATGTTCCAGCAGCTGCCCACCGCCGGTCTGCCGTTCCACTTTCAGACATGGGCTGAGTGGGAAGGTTTCGTCGACGATCAGAAGAAGACCGGCATCATCGACCACATGAACGAGATCCGTTGGGATATCCGGCCTTCACCACACATAGGAACCGTCGAGGTGCGGATCTTCGACGGCGTGTCCAACTTGCGCGAACTGGGCGCGCTGGTCGCGTTGACGCACTGCTTGATCGTCGACCTGGACCGCCGCCTCGATGCCGGGGAGTCCCTGCCGACCATGCCGCCATGGCATGTGCAGGAAAACAAGTGGCGCGCAGCGCGTTATGGTCTCGACGCGGTGATCATCCAGGACGCCGACAGCAACGAGCGGCTTGTGACCGAGGACCTCGACGATCTGCTCAACCGACTCGAGCCGGTGGCCACGTCGCTGCATTGTGCCGACGAGCTTGCCAATGTCGCCGATATCTACCACCGAGGGGCGTCCTATCAACGGCAACGCCGCGTCGCCGAGGAGCACGACGGCGATCTGCGCGCGGTAGTGGATGCGCTCACGGCCGAACTGGACATCTGAGCGTGGCCGTCGTGCCGATGTTCCCCCTCCAGGTGGCGATGTTGCCCGGCGAGGAACTGCCCCTGAGGATCTTCGAACCGCGCTACACCGCGATGGTGAAAGACTGCCTGGCGATGGACGATCCCGCCTTCGGCGTCGTATTGATCGAGGCGGGTCGCGAGGTCGGCGGCGGTGACACCCGTAGCGACGTGGGCGCACTGGCCCACATCGCCGAATGCGCGGACTTCGGCGACGGGCGCTACCGGCTGAAGTGTGTGATGGCAGAGCGGATCCGGGTGCTGGAATGGCATCCAGACAACCCATATCCGCGCGCGGCGGTCGAGGTGTGGCCCGACGAACCGGGAGATCCGATCGACCTCGACGCGATCCGCGACATCGAGGACCGGATGGTCGCGCTGTTCGAGCGTATCGCCGCGGCACGCGGCGCGCAGGTGGACGCACGCGACATCGTCGCAGGCGCCGACGACGTCCCTGATGCCGGAATGTGGTTGTACGGATTGACGGCTCGGCTACCCATGGGGCAGGCAGACCGCTACGCGATTCTGGCGGCACCCACCGTCGCCGAGCGCATCGCTGCGCTCAGCGATGCCGTCGAAACCGTCACCGCCATGGTGGAGTTTCAGCTCAAGGCCGAGTAACAGACCCGGTGCGCCTCCACGAACACCGTTCGGGGTGCGACGTTCTCGGCATCTTCCGACCCGCAGCGGCCGTAGCGGTTCATGAGATCCATCGCCTCGACCGACGTCACCTCCCAGCCGCGATCACCGAGCCATTCCGCGACGTCAGTACGGTCCTCGATGTACCACAGGTGCTCGACGTCGAAGGCATCCTTGTCATCACCGGCGCCGTTCTCCTCGCGCAGTTGACGCAGTTGCTCACGGCGGCTGGCCAGATACTCCTCATCGAAGAACCCGGCGCCGAAGGACTCGACCGCGATCCGGCTGCCACCGGCGCTGAGGCCGTGAATCCGCTCGAACAACAGATCCTGCCCTTCCGCGGGCAGATACGGCAGCAGCCCCTCAGCGGCCCACGCCACCGGCTCCGAGGGGTCGAACCCCGCATCCCGCAGCGCCGCGGGCCAGTCCTGGCGCAGATCGACGGGGACCCGCACGTATTTGGTGGCGGGCTCGGCGTTCTTTGCGCGAAGCGTATCTGCTTTGAATGCCAAGACTTTCGGCTGATCGATCTCGTATACGACGCTGCGGTTCACCCACGGCAGCCGCCACGCCCTGGCGTCCAGTCCGGCGGCCAGGATGACAGCTTGCTCGATCCCGTTGGCGCCCGCAGCGATGAAGAACTCGTCGAAGAACTTGGTCCGTGAGGCGGCATAGCCCCCGATCGACCGGATTCGCTCGACGACGTACGCGGGCGGCAGTTGCCAGCCCCGCTCGACCGCCGCGTCGACGAACATCTGCGCGTACGGGTCGGTGAACAACGGGCACTCCGACGTCGCTTCCTGGGCGCGCGACCACGCGACCCCGAGTGCGGTGGCCCCCACGCTCTCGGTGATGTCCCAGCTGTCGTCCTCGGTTCTAACCACTGTTACCGGATTCCCCGTCGATGGTGAACTCATGCATTTCGTCCCGGGTCAGCAGGTCGTCGCGAATGCTGCGCTCTCGATACGCGAGCTGACCCACACGGTTGGCGATCACCGGCGCAGTGATGACGGTGAACAAGCCGGCAAGGATCAGCATGCCGACGTCGATATTTCCCCGCAACCGGATCGCAGCGCCGGCCAGCACCAGCAGCAGGCCCAGCACCTGTGGCTTGGATGCCGCGTGCATTCTTGTCAATGTGTCGGGGAAACGGACTACCCCGATCGCGGCGGTGAGCGCCAGCGTCGAGCCGCCGAGGACGAGCACACCGGTGATGATGTCGAGGGTGTTCGTCATGCGCTGCGCCCCGGCTCTTCGATGTCCGGAACGCGGAAACGCGCCACACTGACCGAGCCCACAAAGCTGATCAGCGCGAGCGCGGTCAATGCGTACGTCACCGTGGTGTCCAGACTGAACGCTGCCCAGGTGCCGATCCCACACATCGTCACGGCGACGAGCGTGTCGAGCGCAACCAGTCGATCCAGGGTGCTCGGGCCCGACAGCAGCCGGAACATCGTGAAGACGGCGGCGGTCGTGAGCATGATTGCGGCGATGATCCACACGGCTGTCATTCGGTCTCCTTGAAAGCCGAAGGCCGCCAGTCGCGTTCCCGTTCGAAAGTCGCGACCAGCAGTCGTTCCACCTCGGTCACCTGACGGTAGAACCGATTGACTGCCCGCTCCGAGCCGACATCGATCACATGCATGTAGAGCAGCCGGCGGGCCTGGTCGATCTCCAGCACGATCGATCCGGGGACCAGGTTGAAGATGTTGACCGCCAGCGCCAGCACGAGGTCGGATTGGACCGCCAGGTGGGCGCGCAGCACGGCGGACAGCGGCGGAGGTCCCGGCCGGACCGCCAGGACCGCGACTTGCACCGATGACAGGATCAGGCGGTATAGGACCGTCAGGATCAACCGCAGCAGCGATAGGACATGCACCCTGCCCTCGACGGGCACCGCGGGAAGCGGCAGGAGCTTCGTGATCATCAGCGCGATCACGAAGCCGGACAGGATGTTGGCCGCAGAGAAGGTGCCCCACAACAAGATCCACACCAGCACCAGCCAGCAGAGCACCCAGGCCCGTAGCGCGACGGCTCTCATCGTGGGCCCACCACCGCGGAGATGTACTGGTCGCGGTCGAGGACCTCACTGGCGGCGCGCTCGCTGTAGGCGACGATCGGGCCGGCGAAGATGGTCAGCGCCAGGCCCACGAGGATCAGAGCGCCGGTCGGTGCCACCATCCCTATCGGCATGCGGCCCACGTTGTCGCGGTCCACGAACTGGATGTCCTCGGGCTCGTGCAGCAGCGCCGAGGGCACCGCGGCCGAAAGGTGGCCCTCGGGTGCGTCCTCCCGGGATCGCCAGAATGCCGTGGTCCACACCCGGGTCACGACGTACAGCGTCAGCAGGCTGGTGAGCACGCCCCCGCCGACCAGCACCCAGGCCAGCGCGGAGCCGTTCTGCGCGCCCGCCTCCAGTAGCGCGACTTTGCCGATGAAGCCGGAGAAGGGCGGTATGCCACCGAGATTGAGGGCGGGCACGACGAAGACGAACGCGAGCAGAGGACTGGCCGCAGCCAGCCCGCCCAGCCGTTGCATTGTCGACGCTCCGGCTTGACGTTCGATGAGTCCGACGACCAGGAACAGTGTCGTCTGCACCAAGATGTGATGGGCCACGTAGTAAATCGCACCGGACATGCCGAGCTGGCTCGACAGTGCGATGCCGAACACCATGTAGCCGATGTGGCTGACCAAGGTGAACGACAACAGTCGCTTGATGTCGCTCTGCGCAATGGCGCCGAGGATTCCGATGAGCATGGTCAGCAGAGCCGCCACCAACAACAACGGGTCCAGACCGCCGCTGGGAAACAGTAGGGAATGTGCCCGGATAATCGCGTACACACCGACTTTCGTCAGCAGGCCGGCGAACACCGCGGTCACGGGTGCCGGTGCGGTGGGGTAGGAGTCCGGCAGCCAGGCCGACAGCGGGAAGACTGCCGCCTTGATGCCGAACGCCACCAGCAGCACCGCGAACAGGGCTGAACGTGTGCCGGCCGGCACGTCGTCGAGTCGGACCGCCAATTCGGCCATGTTCAGCGTTCCGGCGGCGGCGTAGACGAGCGCGATGCCGAACAGGAACACCATCGACGACACCATCGACACCATCACGTACGAGATGCCCGCGCGCACGCGGTCCTTGCTTGCGCCGATGGTGAGCAGGACGAAGCTGGCTGACAACAGCACCTCGAACCCGACGAACAGGTTGAACAGGTCACCGGCCAGGAACGCGGTGCAGACGCCCGCCGACAGGACTAGATACGTCGGCAGAAATATCGAGACGGGCTGGCGTTCGTCCCCGTCCCGGATACCCTGGCCGATCGCGTAGAAGACCACGGCCAGCAGCACGACCGATGACACCACGAGCATCAACGCCGACAACCGATCGACCACCAAGGTGATGCCTAGCGGCCCCATGCCGGCCACCGACTGGCCCCATCCGCCGACGTGCAGGACGAGGGTGCCGTCCCGGTCGGCGAGGTAGAGCAGCACACCGCACACCACCACGACGAAGGACAGCGCAGCCAGAGCCAGGGCGCGCTGCAACCGGGGTTTGCGGCCAGCGAACAGCGTCACCGCGGCGGCGATGGTCGGGATCAGCACGGGCAGTGGCGTCAGTACCGAGGCGAGAGTCACTTGGAGCCCTCGTATCCCGGCAGGGCGTCCAGCTCGTCGGCCTGGTCGGTGTCGCGTTCCGGTACGTGTTGAGGTCGATCCTCCTCGACGGCGGCGGCGTCTTTCGCGGCCTTCTCAGAGACCTTCGCATCCTCGGGGTCGTTGCCGACTTCCTCTTCGGTGGTCAACCGATACGACCGGTAGGCCATCGCCAGTACGAACGCGGCAACGCCCATGGTGATGACGATGGCCGTCAGGATCATGCCCTGCGCCAACGGGTCTGCGGTGGCGGATCCACCGTTGCTCGTGCGTCCCCGGACCGGCGGGTTGCCCGACGGCCCGCCGACCATCAAGAGCAGTAGGTTGATCGCATTGCCGATGAGCAACAGCCCCAACAGCATTCGAGTGAGGTTGCGTTCCAGTAGCAGATAGACCCCCGCGCTGGTGAGGCCTCCGACCAGGACGAGCGGAACGAGATAAGTCGTCATCGAGCTCTCACCGTGTCTGCTTTCGGGGCCATTTCGACGTCGATGCGAGCTCCCAGGCTTCGAAGAACGTCCAGGACGAGACCGACGACGACCAGGTACACGCCGAGATCGAACAAGAGCGCGGTGACGAATTTGACGGTGCCGAGCACCGGGACGTCGATCTCGATCAGCGCCGATGACAACGCAGGCGCCCCCACCAGCAGCGAGGCCAACGCGGTTCCTGCCGATAGGCATAGACCTGCGCCCAGAATCTTGCCTGCGTCCAGCGGCAGGGTTTCGCCGAGTTCGTAGCGACCGCCGGCCAGATAACGCAGCACCAGCGCAAGCCCGGCGGTCAGGCCGCCTGCGAACCCGCCACCGGGAGTGTTGTGCCCGGCGAAGAAGAAGTAGGCCGACAGCACCATGATCAACGGGAAGATGATGCGCGTTGCGACTTCCAGCACCAGCGATCGGTGCCGCGGATCGCGCAGTTCGCTGCCTCGCAGCCAGGTGATGTCACCGATTCCCGGACTGTTGTTGAGACTGGCCGGCAGCCGTCCGACGTCGGGCTGCCCGACGTCGGAGACTCTGGGCGCGATGCCGAACCGTCTGTGCCGGAACACCATTGACGCCACACCTGTCGCGGCGACGAGTAGCACCATGATCTCGCCCATGGTGTCCCACGCGCGGATGTCCACGAGCAGTACGTTTACCGCGTTGGCGCCGTGACCGCGTTCATAGGCCGCGTCGGGAATCAGTGCGGCGATCGGGTTACCCGAGCGGGCGGCCATGGCGTACACCCCGAGGGTGGTGACCGTCGCGCCGACGGCCAACGCCAGCACGGCGCGCGGCCACCGGTAACGCCGGATATGCGTGCGATCGGCCTCGGCGGGCAGGGTCCGCAGCACCAGCACGAAGATCACCAGCATGAGCGTCTCGACCAGGAATTGGGTCAGCGCCAGATCAGGTGCTCCGTGGAAAGCGAAGATGGCGCCGCAGCCATAGCCCGTGACGCCCACCAGCAGCACGGCCGCCAGCCGGTTGCGCATCACCATTGCGCCCAGCGCGGCCGCGAGGATCACCAGCCCGACCACCACCTGCAGCGGCGAATCCCACAGTGCCAGGTCGGGATTGTTGCGCGCGCCAAGCGCGAGGGCGATCGCCGGTACCACCACGAGAGTCGTCAGGATCGCCGACTGGGTGGCTGGTATTGAGCCGCGCTGGGTGATCGCGGTCAGCCGTACCGACAACAGATCCAGCTTGCGCACCGCCGCGTCGTAGATGTGATCGGCGTTGCCAAGGGGTTGACGCACCGTGCGCCACCGTCGGAGCCGTGCCCGGCCGAAGAACATCGCGGTGCCTGCGGCGAGCACGACTACGGACAGCAGCAGTGGAAGGCCCAGCCCGTGCCACAGGGCGAGGTGGTACTCCTCGCCACCCGGCACCGTGTCCGCGTAGCCGTCGAGCATGCTGTCGAGGCGGTCGGGCCACAACCCGAAGACAAGCCCGGCGGCGGCGAGGATCGCAGGTGCGGCGAAGAACCCTGTCGGTATCCGATGCATCTCGGCGACGCGCCTGCTGGGTTTTGGTAAGCCTTTGCGGCCGAAGGCACCTACGAGTACCCGCAAGCTGTAAACGGTGGTGAACACCGAGCCCACGGCGATCGCGGCGAGCACGAACGGTGCCGCTGCGCCGAGCGTCGGGCTATGCAGAACGGTTTCGAAGTCGGCCTCCTTGGCGACGAACCCGAGGAAGGGCGGCAGTGCCGCCAGGCTCGCGACGGCCCCAATGGCGATGACGTAGAGCGCGGGGCTGCGAGTGCCGAGCCACGCCAACCGTCGGATGTCACGAGTTCCTGTGGCGTGGTCGATGATGCCGACCACCATGAACAGCGCGGCTTTGAACATCGCGTGCGCGCACAGCATCGCAAGTCCGGCCAGCATCATGTCCTTGCCGCCCGCGCCGACCATCACCGTGATCAGTCCCAACTGGCTGACGGTGCCGAACGCCAGGATCAACTTCAGGTCGTATTCGCGTATCGCACGCCACCCCGCCAGCAACATGGTCAGCACGCCGAGCGTGATCACCGTCGGGCGCCACGGTGGCAGGTCGGCGAATCCCGGAGTCAGCCGCGCAATGAGGTAGACGCCGGCCTTGACCATCGCCGCGGCATGCAGATACGCACTGACGGGCGTCGGTGCGGCCATCGCGCCGGGCAGCCAGAAGTGCATGGGAACGATCGCGGACTTGGACAGCGCGCCGACGAGCACCAGCACCACACCGACCGATGCGGCCGCGCCCGTCGGTGGCGCGGAGATGAGCTCCGACAACATGTAGGTGCCCGCCATGTTGCCCAGCACGATGATTCCGACCAGCATCGCGAGGCCGCCGAACGTCGTCACCAACAGCGCCTGGGTGGCCGCCCGCCTGCTGGTGGCGCGCTCGGCATAGTGGCCCACCAACAGGAACGACAACACCGTGGTGAGCTCCCAGAACACGTAGAGCACCAGCATGTTGTCGCTCGTGACAAGACCGAACATCGCACCGGAGAAGGCGACCAGTTCGGCGGCGAAGCTGGGCAGGCGCTTCTCGGTATGCCCGTCGTGATGATGGAAGTAGTCGGCGCAGTAGAACAGCACCAGAGCGCCGATGCCGAGCACCAACACGCTCATGATCGCGGCGAGCGCATCGAAGCGCAGCGAGATGTCCATCGACAGCTCGGGCACCCAGGACACCTCAGCCGTCCGCGCCCCACCGGCCGCCGGCCAGTTCAAGACCACCCAGACCAAAGAAGCCAGCGGCACGAGAGCCAGTGGGTAGAACGCCAGCCGACCCCACCGGTGGACGAGCAGGGGAGCCAACGCGGTCGCGACCGCGTGGGCAAGCAGAATGACGAGCATGGCACTCCGGTTCGTGCAGTAGGTCGGCGATGAGCCGCCAGGCGAAGAGCAGATTGCGGGGTGTCAGCCGGTTAAGTGGCTTCAGTGGTTGGACGTCAGTCTACGTGGGCGTATGCGTTCCCCACCTGCATCGTCGGCGTCATTGATGTGGTAAGGCCGGTGCCGCGCAGCGCCGAACCGTTGCGGTGCTCGACTCGACGCTCGTCGGGAACGACCCGTCTCACGATGTGATACGAGTCTCTTCGGCCGTGCGATGTGAATCAGGCCGCGATCGGCGAACAGATACCCGATGTCCGGTTTTCGGTCGATTTGTTGCCCGCCGATATGTCGACTGGTGTCGGCCACAGCCCGCGGTGTTCGGCGTGTGGACCTATGTCCGACGACTCTGTACCGACCTTTGCACCAGCCTGACCAGCCTTGTTTGCTGGCGCAGGAGTCCATCGAACCTGACCTACCAGTAAGTTGACTGCCGAGAAGGCACCATAACCGCGGTTATGATCAAGATCAATGACGGGTTTGCCAGCAGCACGCTTCTCCCGTGAATCCGTCCCATAACAGCAACGATGTGACCGACAGTGCCAGCTATCGCGCCGAGGCCCGGCGACGCACCGCGACCAAAATTGCTACTTGACCGAAGGTTACTGTCAGGTAAGTTCTGGCGCGACGGGGGAATTGACGGCCCAGAAAGGTCAGACATGCAATTAGCTGAACGCTCATCATTCGCTGCAGGAGTGGCGATCGTCGGAGCCGGCATCCTCGTCGCGGCACCGGTGGCGCCGCCCATGCCGGACATCCCTGATCCGGTGTCCGCGATGCGTTCTGCGGTCGTGGGCTGTCCGCTCTGACCAATCCGTTGATCGCGGCTCTATCGCCCGCCGTTCGGGACGCTTCCGGCCCGGCGGACGTGCTTGCCAGGGCCGCGGCGGCGCAGACTGCTGCTGCGGCGAGTGCGCTGCTGCCTCCATTGCCGCAACTGCCCAGCCCGCAGGAGCTTTTTGAGGTTGCTTCCGAGTTCATCGCGGTGTTCGGCACCGCACTCTCCGACGCCCCGGCGCAAATCCAACTTGCAGTTGAGCAAATTTCCGCAGGCCAGATCACGTCGGCGTTGAACACGATCGTCAACATCGTCCTGACCCCGGTCACCGGCCCGGTACTGGATGCCATCTTCAGCGGGACCGGCCCGCTGGTCGACCTGGTCGGGCTCCTGCAGCGTCCGTTCGCCGGGGTGCCCCCGATCTCGAACGTCATCGGCCTGCTGGGCGATCCCGACTTTCTGCTGACCGTCGGGCTGGGGCCGTTGCAGTCGATCTACGCCCTCACCTCGGCCGTGGGCGGGGCCGCGGAGGCGATGCTCGATGCGGCCGAGGCGGGCAATCCGGGAGCGTTTGTCAGCAGTCTCGTGAAGGGCATCGGTGACGTCACCGAGGCGGTGATCGACCGGCTGCTGAATCCGGGCACGCCGCCTTACGGGTACGACCGGGGTCTGATCGCCGGCCTGATCGAAGCGGGCAAGATGATCTTCGCCGCATTGACCGCGCCCGCGACGGCCGCCCTGCCAGCGACTGCGGCGATCACCGCGTCGACTACGGAGGCCGCCGCCACGTTCACGTTGTCGACCACTCCCGAGATCGAAGCTGAGCCGGTTGCCGGGCCTGATTCGGCGCCACCTGTCTCCGACCTGGCGGGCGCGGCCGAGGAGGAAGCGGAGCAGTCGGAGGTGGTTACCGACGAAACCGAGCAGGTGGAGGTGGTGACCGACGAGTCTGAGGAGTCCCTCGAGCCGACCGATGAAGAAGCGGGCGAAGAGGAGTCCGATGTGCGGACTGGAATCGTCGCGGTCCCAGGTGAGGTCGCCGTTGGCGTGGCAGGCGATGATGAGACGCCGACAGGCGCTGTGACGCAGCCGGTTTCGACAACGGATGACGATCAGGCCGGCGCGGCCACGCCAAGTGCAGGCACTGACCCGGACACCGCAGACGGCGACGGCGACGGCGCCGGTGATGGTGACGGCGGCGACGGCGACAACGAGTGAGCGCTGCGGTAGGCCCCTCCTGCCGGGGAGGGGCCTACCGTTCTGCGTTAAGCATCAGTGCCAAGACAGTCGACCGACACCGGACGAACATCCTGGCCAGACTGGGCCCGCGTGACCGACTTGCATTGACGCGCTACGCGATCCGGGCTGGACTGATCGGACCGTGAGCGCATGGCTGACGACGCCGATGCCCGCTCCGAGGATGGGCCAGATCGGCCAGAAGTACCACGCGCCTGCCGTGAGGCCGACGGCCAACCAGACGGTCAGCACGATGAATACCATCGTCAGATAGGCGGCGAGGTGGATCTGCACGCCGCGGCGTGCCGCCTTCCTCCGAGCCGCCTGTCGACGAGGGTCGTTGCGCCGCAGCTGGGCCAGCGGCAGGTCGGCGACGAGTAGGCGGAGGTCAGCGGTGGTGTGCGCGCTGAACGCCGCCTGCAGCCTGGTCTCGTACTCCGTCATCTCCAGGTATCCCTGGGCGAGCGCTTGGCCGAGTTGATCAGCGGTCTTCTCCCGCTCACGGTCGCCGGCTCGAACAACTGGCGCGATGGGCGCGGTCATAGTGCCTCCGGAGATCGATCTTGACAATGACTAGTTAACCCGACTATGCCGCCTCAACTAGTCACTGTCAAGATGCAGATTCGGGTGTCAGCGGTCGCGCGCGCAACCCGCTACTTCACCAAAGAACTTGCCCTTGAAAATGTCTTCGCTCGAGTTTGCGAATCAGGGATAAAAATGCTGACCACCGCAATACCGTTGGCCCGGCGGCCTTAACCACGCGTGGACCGGCCGGCAACCGGCGAGGGGAAAGAGGCAGCATGGCTGTCGACGAAGAAAAGCTGAATGAGTTTCTCGGCAGGGCCGTCGGCGACCTCGGCGCCGCGATGAGTGCGACGCTGATTCTCGTCGGCGACCGACTCGGCCTCTACCGCGAACTGGCCAAGGGTGCCATGACCGCTGCGCAACTGGCGCAACGTACCGGCACCAACGAGCGATACGTCCGTGAATGGCTCGGCAATCAAGGCGCAGGCGGATACGTGCAATTCGATGCCGCATCCGATGAGTGGTCTCTGAGCGCGGAGCAGGCGCTGTGCCTGACCGATCCGAGTGGACCGGTCGACATGCCGGGTGCCTACAACATCGTCGAGGCGACATTTCATGCGCTCGAGCAGACGCTGGACAATTTCAAGACCGGTCGTGGCATGGAATGGGGCGAGCACCATCCGTGCCTGTTCGAGGGAACCGAACGGTTCTTTCGCGCCGGCTACAACACCAGTCTGATCGGTTCATGGTTACCGGCCCTTGACGGCGTCGTCGAGAAACTGCAGGGCGGAGCCAAAGTCGCCGATGTCGGATGTGGACACGGCGCCAGCACCATTCTGATGGCGTTGACCTATCCGGATTCGGAGTTCGTCGGCTACGACTATCACGGGGAATCGATCAGCGTCGCCACTGAGAAGGCGGCCGCCGCGGGCGCCGCTAACGCGCGCTTCGAGGTCGCCGACGCCGTCGGGTACCAGGACAAAAACTTCGACCTCATCGCGTTCTTCGACTGCATGCACGACATGGCGGACCCGGTCAGTGTGTCGCGCCACGCACGCCAAGCGATCAACGACGACGGCACCGCGATGATCGTCGAGCCGTTCGCCAACGACCGGGTGCAGGACAATCTGAACCCGGTCGGCCGAGTGATGTACGGGGCATCCACCCAGATCTGCGTGCCTGTCTCGCTGGCCCGCGAAGGCCCCGCGCTGGGGGCTCAGGCCGGTGAAGCGCGGCTACGCGAAGTCGTCGTCGACGGCGGCGGTTTCACGCGGTTCCGGCGGGCCACCGAGACTCCGTTCAACCTCGTGCTGGAGGCTCGGCCGTAGACCTAGCGCGCAGCGGAGAACGCCCGCAGCGAGTCGACCTGCGCCTGGTCGAGCGACGGCCGCACGTTCGCCCGCGCCGTCGCGACGTCGGCAGCGGTGACGTCCGCCGCGTCGATGGAGCGCCGCATCGCGGTCAGCGCCGCCTCCCGCAGCAGGGCCACGCAATCGGCGGCGCTGTAACCATCGAGATCTCCAGCGAGGGCGTCGAGGTCGACGTCATCGGCGAGCGGAACGGACTTGCCCGCGGTGCGCAAGATCTCGCGCCGGGCTTCTGCGTCGGGCGGCTCGACGAACACGAGCTTTTCCAGCCGGCCCGGGCGCAGCAGCGCGGGATCGATGAGGTCCGGCCGGTTCGTCGCCCCGACAACCACCACGTCGCGCAGCGGTTCGATGCCGTCGAGTTCGGTCAGCAGAGACGCCACCACCCGATCGGTGACGCCCGAGTCGAAGCTCTGCCCGCGCCGCGGCGCGAGCGCGTCGATCTCATCGAGAAAAACCAATGACGGCGCCGAGTCGCGGGCCCGCCGGAACAGTTCGCGAACCGCCTTCTCCGACGAGCCGACCCATTTGTCCATCAGCTCTGCGCCTTTGACCGAATGCACCGAGAGCCGGCCGGAGCTCGCGAGGGCTCGCACGACGAAGGTCTTGCCGCAGCCCGGCGGACCGTAGAGCAGCACGCCGCGCGGCGGCGCCACCCCAAGGCGCTGGAACGTGTCCGGATGTTGCAACGGCCACAGCACCGCCTCGGTGAGCGCCTGTTTCGTCTCGGCCATGTCCCCGACGTCGTCGAGGGTTATCGAACCGACAGACACCTCTTCGGTGGCCGACCTCGACAGCGGGCGGACGACGGACGTCGCGCCCATCAAGTCGTCCTGCGTCAAGGCGGGCGGCTTGCCGTCGGAGCTGGCCCGCGCGGCCGCCCGCAGCGCCGCCTCCCGAACCAGCGCAGCGAGGTCTGCGACGACGAATCCTGGTGTCCGAGCGGCAATTCCGTCCAACTCAAGCTCGGCCGCCGGGACGTCGCGCAGAAGCACTTCCAGCAGCTGCTTGCGAATCGCGGCGTCGGGCAGACTCAGGCCGAGCTCGCGGTCGCACAGGTCCGGTGCCCGCAGCCGCGGGTCGATGTTGTCCGGCTGCTGCGACGTCGCGACGAAGGCGACCCCGCGGGTGGCCACCGCACTACGCAGCTCGGTGAGGATCAGCGTCGCCACCGGGTCGGCGGTCGCGGGCAGCAACGCGTCGATGTCGGTGATCAGCAGGACGCCGCCGCCGTCTCGGACGGTGGCTGCCGCCGACGTGACACTCCTCAGTCGGTCTTCGGCGTGAAGTGCGCCGACCTCAGGGCCGTCCAGTTCGACCAGCCGTCGTTCGGCGCAGACGGCGCGCACGAGCGCCGCTTTGCCGACACCGGCGGGCCCGGACACCAGAACGCCGAGATTGGCTGTCGCGCCGAGGCTCTCGAGCAATTCAGGTTGATCGAGGGCGAGCTTGAGCCACTCGGTGAGGCGCTCGGCCTGGGCCTGTGAGCCCTTGAGATCGTCGATGGTGACCGTGGGGGCCTGCCGTTGCTTCGGCGCGGTGACGGTGTGGTGGCCCGATGCGCCATGTGCGCTCGGCGCACCGGCTCCCTCACCCCAGCTGACGACCGAATTCGGTTGTACGCTCACGGGTCCGGCGGGATCGGTGCCCGTCACCGTCAGGAGTTCCGAGGTCCACGTGATGCCGACCGACGACGCCAGAGCGGCGGTGGCCCGTGACGACGGGATGTCCGGCCCCAGTTCACGGGGCAGTAGCGACACCGTGTCGCCCACGGTCATCACCTTTCCGAGCAGGGCCTGGCGCAGGGTGGCCGGCGAGATCGACTGTGTCGCCATCTTCGAACCGCTGACCGTGACCCACCGCGCGCCGTACACGGTCACCGGCGCAACGATGACGGTGGTGTCCTCGCGTAGGCCTGCGTTGGACATGGTCACGTCGTCGAGCAGAGCGGTGCCGGTCGGTGTTCCTGCTGGGGCCAAACCGGCTACCGCGGCCGTCGTGCGCGCACCTGTCAGCGAGACCGCGTCCCATTCGCGAATACCGAGCGCGGCAATGACTTCCGGGTGCAGCCGCACCACGCCGCGACGCGAGTCGAGCGCCGAGGTGTTCAGCCGCGCGGTCAGCCGCAGGTGGGACAGCGACGGATCCTCCGCGACGTCGGTCTGTGTCACGTCAGGAGCCCGGCCTGCGCAGTCCCAACCGCTTCACCGACCTGCGGTGCGGTTGTGCCCGGCGAATGGCGCGACGGGCTTGTCGCTGCTGTCGGGGTTTGTCGCCCCAGACCTCTGGGTGCGCCGCGAGGAAACGCCGCGTCCGGATTGCGAACGGGATGTGAATGACGTAGGCGACGATGATGAGCAGGATCACGATGTAGCCGTACAGAATCGAGGCCGCGACGCCGATCGCCAGCAGCGCGAGCAGCGGCGCGACCATGTTCTGCGACACCGAAAACGTATGGATTTTGCGCATCGGCAGAGTGCTGACCACCAGCAGTGAGACGCCGATCATCCAGATCACCACCGCGGGCTCAGAGGTCCACCACCCCTCCCCGAATTGCATCTTCGCCGCAAGCGGACCGATGGCGCCGATCGCACCCGCGGGCGCGGGCATGCCGACGAAGTACTCCTTCTCGTATGCGGGTTTGGCGACGTCGAGCATCGCGTTGAACCGAGCCAGCCGTAGGACGATGCAGACCGCGTACAGCAGGACGACGATCCACCCGATCCGCGACTGGGACAGCAGCGTTGCATAGACGATGAACGCCGGTGCGACACCGAAGTTCACCGCGTCGGCGAGCGAGTCGATCTCCTCGCCCATCCGCGAGGTCGCCTTGAGGATGCGTGCGATGCGTCCGTCGAGGGCGTCGAGAATCGCCGCGACCGCGAGGAACGCCATGGCCTCGGTGGGCCGGTCGTCCAGCGCCATCTTCACCGCGCTGAGTCCCAGGCAGATCGCGGCCACCGTCATCGCGCTCGGCAGGATGCGCAGGCTGACCACCGGCGGCTTCTTGACGCGGGGCTTGATCACGGAGCCGCCCCTGCGGCGATATCCGGGTATGGCAGCTCGGCCAACACGGTTTCGCCGGCCAGTGCACGCTGGCCGTTGCTGACCAGGATGTTGGCCCCGGCGGGCAGATAGGTGTCGAGCCGCGATCCGTACCTGATGAGGCCGTAGGTGTCGCCGATCGCCAGCTTGTCGCCGACCTTGGCCTCGCACACGATGCGTCGGGCGACCAGTCCGGCGATCTGCACCGCGATGACTTCGACCCCGTCGGCGCTGCGGATCACCACGCTGTTTCGTTCGTTGTCCTCACTGGCGGCCTCCAGCTCCGCGGAGACGAACAGCCCTGGCCGGTGCGCGACAGCTGTCACCTCACCACCGATCGGAGCGCGCTGCACGTGCGCGTCGAAGATGGACAAGAAAATGCTGATTCGCGGCAAAGGCGTTGCAGGCAAGCCTAATTCGGCCGGAGGCGTAGCCTCCTCGATCAGGCAGATCAGCCCGTCGGCTGGGGCCACTATCACCCCGGGGCGGATCGGCGGGACCCGCGGTGGATGACGGAAGAATGCGGCGTTGGCGGCGGCCGAGGTCAGGCCCGCACCGCGCAGCCACCGGTTCTTCCGGCCCAGCGCGGCGACCGCCAGGCTGGCCGCGACGAACGGAAGCCCTGCGGAATGCATCGGGGGAATCGTGGTGCGCACCAGCGCCATGAGCCGCTCGGGGCCGGATGTGAGGTCGGGGCGTCTGGCCATCGTGTCGCGATTCTACGGATAGCGGGCCGCGCCACCACCGCTATGCCAGGTCCCAGAGGTGAACCTGTGACCCGGCGGTGAGCTGATCGACGTCCTCACCGATCTCCAGCAGGCAGTTCGCCGAGGCCAGCCAGCGCAGATGATGCGAGGCAGGGGGCCCGTAACTGGTCACCGTCCCCGCATCGGCGTCGAGCACGCCACGGCGGAACTGGCGTTTGCCGCGCGGTGAGGTCAGGTCCTCGGTGAGTACGGCGGTGCGTCGTGGGCGCTCGGGGTTCGGCAGGCCCATCGCGGCGCGAAGCGGGGTCCGAATGAACACCTCGAAGGACACCAGGGCGCTGACGGGGTTGCCCGGCAGCGTGATGATCGGCGTGCCGTTGACGGTTCCGCAGCCCTGCGGCATGCCCGGCTGCATGGCGACCTTGACGAAGTCCACGGAATCGGTGAGCGCGTCCTTGACGACTTCGTAGGCGCCTGCGCTGACCCCGCCGGTCGTGATGATCAGATCCACATCGGCGCAATAGCGGTCGAGCGCCTCCCGGAACACCTCGACGTTGTCGTCGGTCATCGGTGTGAACACGACGTCAGCGCCGGCCTCGCGCACGGCGGCGGTGAGCATCACACCGTTCGATTCGTAGATCTGGCCCGGCTTCAGTGGGGTACCGGCTGCGACGAGTTCGGAGCCCGTCGACATCACCAGCACCCGCTGGCGAGGGATGACCGACAGCTCGCCCAGTCCGAGCGCGGCGGTCAGTCCCAGCGCGGCGGGGGTGACGACCTGCCCGGCAGCCAGCACCGTGGTGCCGGCTGTGACGTCCTCGCCTGCGCGCCGAATGTGTTGTCCGGGCTTCGCGCCGACCCGGATCTCGACGGTGTCGGTGGCGGCGTTGGTGGCCTCGACCGGGACGACCGCGGTGGCGCCTGCGGGCAGCGGTGCACCGGTCATGATGCGGTGCGCCGTGCCGGCTTTCAAGGTCAGCGCGTCGGTGCGGCCTGCCGGGATGTCCTCGACGACCGGCAACGACACCGGTTGGTCGGCGGATGCATCGGCGATTTCGTCGGCGATGACGGCGTACCCGTCCATCGCCGAGTTGTCGAAGCCGGGCAGTGACAGCGGTGCGATGACGTCCTGGGCCAGTACCAGGCCCAGCGCGTCGGCCAGCGGCACGGCGGTGGATGCGGCGGTAGCGAACAGGCCGGCGACGACCTGACGATGTTCGTCGACCGAGCGCATCAGACTGGGTACGCCACGCCGGTCAACTCCTGCGACACGGCCCAGAGTCGGCGCTGAATGTCTTGGTTGTGCGATTGTGCGCTGGACGCAACGACTTTCGGGTAACCCTTGACCTCGCCGATGCCGTCGGGCCCGTAGTACTGCCCGCCGCGTGCGCTCGGGTCGGTCGCGGCGCGCAGAGTGGGCAGCGCGCCCCTGTCGGCAGGCTGGGTGGCCATCTTCCAGATGAAGTCGGGGATGAAGC
This sequence comes from Mycobacterium deserti, assembly GCF_025345615.1. Classification (GTDB taxonomy): domain Bacteria; phylum Actinomycetota; class Actinomycetes; order Mycobacteriales; family Mycobacteriaceae; genus Mycobacterium; species Mycobacterium deserti. Next base: position 612,275 of record NZ_JAODWD010000002.1, on the reverse strand, counting down.
CGGGCAGGTAGCGCATGAGTTCGGTGTCCGAGAACCCCGGATGTGCGGCGAGCGCGACGGTGGACGCGCCCTTGGCGGCGAGCCGCCGTTGCAATTCGTAGGTGAACAACAGGTTCGCCAGCTTCGACTGGCCGTACGCCGCGACGCGGTTGTATCCGCCGTCGAAATTGAGGTCGTCGAAACGAATCTTGGCGATGATCCGGTGGCCGACGCTGCTGATGGTCACCACCCTCGAAGCGTCGACCGACAGCAGGTTGTCCAACAGCAGACCGGTCAGCGCGAAGTGACCGAGATGGTTGGTCCCGAACTGCATCTCGAAACCGTCCTTGGTGAGCTCGCGCGTCGGCACGTACATCACCCCTGCGTTGTTGATCAGCAGGTCGATGCGTGGGTAGTCGGCGCGCAACCGGTCGGCCGCCGCGCGGACGTTGTCGAGCGAGGAGAGGTCGAGTTGCTGCACCACGACGTCGGCGCGCGCATTGGCCTGCTTGATCCTGGCGGCGGCGTCATTGCCCTTGTCGACGTTGCGCACCGCCAGCACGACGCGCGCGCCCTTGTCGGCGAGGATGGCGGCGGTGTCGTAGCCCAGGCCGCTGTTGGCACCGGTGACGATCGCCACGCGGCCGGACTGGTCAGGCACGTCGGACGCGGTCCATTTGGCACTCATGCGATCAACATACGCTGGACCCCGATACGGGAGGCTTCATGGCGAAACGGCTACTCGCGGCGCTTGTCGGAGTCGAGCGCGACCACGTCGAACGGGCCGCGTCGTGACCGCACTCGTCGATCCCACCAATCCGCCGAGCCGCAAGGCTCCGCTGGTCTGGGCGATCGGCGCTGCCATCCCGTGGGTTTTTCTGGTGGTTGCGCAATTGGTGTGGTTCACGCTCGATCGTCAGATGTTGTGGCTGAACGCGATTGCCGCGACGGCCACGGTGCTGGGAATCGTGGTGTTCGTCGGCGTCGTACCGGTGTGGCGCTATCGCGTGCACCGCTGGGACATCGGCCCGCAGGCGGTCTACACCCGCTCGGGCTGGCTCGTGCAGGAGCGTCGCATCGCGCCGATCTCCCGGGTACAGACGGTCGACACCTACCGTGGGCCGCTGGACCGGCTGTTCGGTCTGGCCAACGTCACGGTCACCACCGCCTCGTCTGCCGGGGCGGTGCGCATCGTCGCGCTCGACTGCGACGTCGCCGATCGAGTCGTCGCTCAGCTCACCGACATTGCCGCGATCGGTGCCGAGGACGCGACATGACGACCGACGCCGCGCAGGTGTGGCATCGGCTCAGCCCGCGGATGCTGTTGGTGCATCCGGTGCACGAAGTGGTGCGGCAGATCCCCGTTCTCGTCGGGTCGGTGGTGCTCGGTTCGGCAACGGGCAACCCGATGTGGGCCATCGGTGTGCTCGCAGCGACCGTCGCGTTCGGCATCGCGCGCTGGTTCACCACCGCCTACCGCATCGGACCCGGTGAAGTGCAACTGCGCGCCGGTGTCCTGCAGCGCAAGGTTCTCTCCGTTCCGCGCAACAGGATTCGCTCGGTGTCCACCGATGCGCGGTTGTTGCACCGGGTGCTCGGCCTCACGGTGTTGCAGGTCAGCACCGGACAGGAGGCCAAGGGCGCCGCGGCGTTCGAATTGGATGCGGTGCGGGCCGAACAGGTGGGGCGGCTGCGCGCCGTCCTGCTGGCCGACAAGTTGGCTCCCGCCGATGACCCCGCGCAGGTGCCGGACCGGGAACTGGCGCGCTGGCAGCCCGCGTGGTTGCGGTACAGCCCGTTGAGCTTCACCGGTCTGGCGATGATCGCAGCGGCGGCCGGACTGGTGTATCAGGCGGGAATCGGTTCGTTGCTTGAGGATTCGCGCATCGCGCGCACCGGCGTCGACGCGGCGCAGCGGTTCGGCGTGGCCGCGGCCGCAGTGGCCGCAGTGGGTGTGGTGCTGCTCGCGTCGGTGCTGTTGTCGGTGCTGCAGTCCTTGTTGACGTACGGCAACCTCGTGCTGGTCCGCCGGGACGCCGCTGGAAACGAAGGAGTGCTGCACCTGCAACACGGACTGGTCCGGGTGCGCGAGCACACGTTCGACATGCGCCGGTTGCGCGGCGGCACCTTACGAGAGCCGTTGTTGGTGCGGCTGTTCGGCGGTGCGCGACTGGACGCGGTGATGACCGGCGTCGGCGGCGCGGGGGAGGCGTCATTGCTGTTGCCGCCATGCCCGAAAGAGACGGCCGCGGCGGTACTGACCGATCTGATCGAGCGGCCCGACGCTGTCAGCGGCGCCCTGCGCCGGCATGGTCCGGTGGCGGCGCGCAGGCGCTGGACGCGGGCGCTCGCGGCGCCAGTCCTGATGGCTGCAGGGCTGGCCGCGCTCGCGGCGACGGCGTCGGTGCCCGGCTGGTGCTGGGCGGTGGTGGCGATCCTGACGGTGTGCTGCGCGCTGCTGGCGGCCGACCGGTCACGGTCGCTGGGCCACCGGGTCGGCGACGGATGGCTGGTCGCTCGGGCAGGCAGTCTGCACCGGCGGCGCGACTGTATCGCTGCGCCGGGGATCATCGGCTGGACGGTGCGGCAGACGTTCTTCCAACGACGGGCCGGGGTGGCGACATTGATCGCGGCGACAGCAGCCGGCGTGAAGCGCTATCAGGTGCTCGACGTCCCAGCGGACCTGGCATGGTCGGTCGCCGCGGCCGCGTCTGCGTGGGTTGCCGACAGCGAATGGGCGCGGGGCCCCGACTTGCGCTGAGTCGTTTGCCGTTTACTGTCGGGCCATGGCTATCGGTGGTGTGTTGTTCGACATCGATGGCGTCCTGGCGACCTCATGGAAACCGATCGACGGTGCCGCGAAAACGTTGCGAACGTTGTCCGATCATCAGGTCGCGTGCTCGTTTCTGACCAACACGACGACCCGCACCCGGGTGCAGATCGCCGAACTGCTCACCGACGCGGGGATGAACGTACGCGCCGACGAGGTCATCACCGCGGCCGTGCTCACCGCGGAGTACGTCCGCGACCGTTATCCCGACGCGAGATGCTTCCTGGTCAACAGCGGCCAGATCGCCGAGGACATGCCTGGTATCGACATCGTCTACTCCAGCGAGTTCAACGGACCCGAAACGCCCGAGACGCCCGATGTGGTGCTGCTGGGTGGCGCCGGTCCGGAGTACAGCCACCTCACGTTGTCGTGGGTCTATGACTGGATGGCCCGTGGTGTGCCGGTCGTCGCGATGCACCGCAGCACCGCGTGGACCACCACCGACGGGCTGCGGGTCGACACCGGCATGTATCTGATCGGCATGGAAGAGACGTCCGGCCGCAGGGTCGCAGCCGTGGGCAAGCCTGCGCCGCAGGGGTTTCTGGCCGCCGCGGCCCGTCTCGGCGTCGACACCGACGAGATGTACATGGTCGGCGACGACCTCAACAATGACGTGCTGGCCGCGCAGGTCGTCGGGATGACCGGAGTGCTGGTGCGGACCGGCAAGTTCCGTCAGGACACGCTCGACCGCTGGGCCGCCGACGAGTACGCGATGCAGCCCAATCACGTCATCGACTCGGTGGCCGACCTGCCTGCTCTGCTGGGGCTGTAGCGATGAGTTCCGGCCGCCGCGGCAGTCGGTACCGGCATGACTGAAGAAAACTTGAAGGCCACCATCACCGTCAGCGCTCCCGCCGAGGCCGTCTTCGACGTGCTCGCGGACGCGTCGACCCACGAGGCGATCGACGGCACCGGATGGGTGCGCGAGCCACTCAACGAACCCCATTTGACGCAGGTCGGCCAGATTTTCCGGATCAGGATGTATCACGACAACCACCCGGAGAAGTACTACGAGATGTCCAACCGCGTCGAGGTCCTCGACCGGCCCCGCGCGATCGCATGGCAACCCGGGCAGGGCCCCGACGACGGTGGGAACCTGGTCGGCAACCAAGAACTCGACTTCGGCGGGTGGATCTGGCGGTACGACCTCGAGGTGGCAGGACCGTCCGAGACTCGGGTCACGCTGACCTACGACTGGTCGAAGGTGCCGCAGGAGACGCGAGAGGACATCGAGTTTCCGCCCTTCCCCGCGTCGCACCTGGACAATTCGCTCGAGCACCTGGCCGAGCTGGCGCAGAACCGCTAAGCCCTCAGGGTGCGGACGGCTTCGATTCTCGCCTTGAGCTGATCGGTCGTCGCCGCCGCGACCGGCGGGCCACCGCACAGCCTGCGCAACTCGTTGTGGATGGCGCCGTGCGACTTGCCGGTGCGGTGGTGTGCGATCGACACCAGGGCGTTGAGTTCGCGACGCAGCTCGCGCAATTGGCCATGGGTCGACACCCGCGGCACCTCGCCGGTGGCCGTGCGCTTACTCAGCTGCTCTTCCTGCCTGCGAGACAACAGGTCTCGCATCTGGTTGGCGTCGAGCAGGCCGGGGATCCCGAGATAGTCGGCCTCTTCCTCACTGCCCGCGGGCGTCGCGGTGCCGAATGAGGAGCCGTCGAAGATCACCTGGTCAAGTTCGGCATCGGCACCCAGCGACTCGAAGCCGTTGTCCTCGTCGGGCTCGGACTTCTTGCGTGCCGCGTCCTCGAGCGCCTCGTCGTCGAAGCCCTGCGACTCACGGTGCGGCCTGCCCAGCACATGGTCGCGTTGCGCCTCCATCTGGCTGGCGAGGTCCAGCAGCGTCGGTACCGACGGCAGGAAGATGCTCGCCGTCTCACCGGGCCTGCGGGACCGGACGTAGCGGCCGATCGCCTGCGCGAAGAACAGCGGAGTGGACGCGCTGGTGGCGTACACGCCGACTGCGAGCCGCGGTACGTCGACACCCTCGGAGACCATCCGCACCGCCACCAGCCACCGACCGGTGCCCGCCGCGTACTCGGCGATGCGGGCCGATGCTCCCGGGTCGTCGGAGAGCACGACCGTCGGTGCTTCACCAGTGAGAGTGCTCAGCACGGCTGCGTACGCGCGGGCAGCCTTCTGGTCGGACGCGATCACCATGGCGCCCGCGTCGGGGACACCACCGTTGCGCAACTGGGTGAGCCGCTTGTCGGCGGCCTGCATCACGGCTGGGATCCACTGGCCGTTGGGGTCGAGCACGGTGCGCCACGCCCGCGCGGTCTGCTCGGCGTTCAGGGGCTCGCCGAGTCGCGCCGCGTGCTCCTCGCCCGCGCTGGTGCGCCAGCGTGCTTCGCCGGAGTACGCCATGAACACCACCGGGCGCACCACCCCGTCGCCCAACGCGTCGGAGTAGCCGTAGGTGTAGTCGGCCTGCGAACGGAGCAGGCCCTCGCCGTCGCGCTCGTAGGTGACGAACGGGATGGGGCTGTCGTCGCTGCGAAACGGCGTCCCGGTCAGGGCCAGCCGCCGGGTGGCGTCGTCGAACGCCTCACGCATCGCGTCGCCCCAGCTCTTCGCATCGCCGCCGTGGTGTATCTCATCGAAGATGACCAGCGTGCGGTAGTTCTCGGTACGTACCCGGTGCCGGGCAGGGTGGCTGGCCACCTGCGCGTACGTCACGACGACGCCGTGGTACTCCGACGACGTCTGCGCTGAGGAGTTCGAGAACTTCGGGTCCAGGGCGATCCCGGCGCCTGCGGCCGCCAGCGCCCACTGGATCTTGAGGTGCTCGGTCGGTACGACGACGGTGATGCGATCCACCTTGCCGTCGGCCAGCAGCTCGCCCGCAATCCGCAGGGCAAACGTGGTCTTTCCTGAGCCGGGCGTGGCGACGGCCAGAAAATCCCGAGGCTGGGCGGCAAGATACCGCACCAATGCCCGACGCTGCCAGCCCCGCAAAGCCTGGGTGTCGGGCGCTGCAAATGCCCGCACCCAAGGACTCCTCACTGATCGGAAGCAGCCTAACGCAACGGTTTACGGCCACGCACCTTTCGGCGTGTCGGCCACCGGAGTGTCACTCGACGAAGAAGTTGTCGTTCTTGACAAACCATTCTCGGCGCTGCGCGTCGGTCATGTCGCCGAGCTGGGCCAGGCCCTCGAAGTAGTGCTCACGCGGTGCGCCGGGAGCAAACAGCATGAGGATCTCGGTCGGCTCGTCGGCCTCGTTACGGAAGCCGTGGATGCCGCCGGGCGGGACATACAGGAAGTCGTTCGGACGCCCGTCGGTCCAGTCCTTGCCGTCGTACAGCCTGACCGTGCCCGACAATACGAAGAACGCCTCTGACATCGCGCGGTGGAAGTGCGGACCCGGCCCGCCGCCGTTCGGCGCAATCTGCACGCGGTACAGCCCGTAGTCGCCGTCGGTCGCTTTCTGGTTGGCCAGGTAGTGGTACTGCACCAGACCGAACGCGTCGTAGTCCGGCGGTTCATCACCGCGCCGAACCCAGGCGCTGACTTCCGGTTGGTCGTCGGTGTAGCGAGGTGGGGGATACGGCGGCACGTTTTTCGGATCCCACAGCGACATGCCCTTAGATTACGTGCGCGGGGGCATGTTCAGCGGCCGATAGGCTCGGCAGGTGGTAGACGATCATGGTGCCGACGTCGACTCCGACCGGCAGTCGTTCCCGCAATTCGCTCCTCTTCTCGGTGTTGTGTTCGGCCTGCTGCTGGCCGCGACCGGCACGCTGGTGTACGCCTGGTTGGCTCGGGAACCGGCGAATCCGCTTGTCGCTGATCGCAGTTCCGTCACCGCGATGCTGCAACGAACGACACTGGCCGTGGCGTTGAGCGGTTTGATGGTCGCCCTTTACCTGGTGGTGGGTCGCGTGCACCGGCGTGGCACCGGCCGCCGTGCGCGTGTCGTCACCTTCAGTTCGCCGGTACTGCTCGCGGTGAGCGTCGCCGGCCTTGTCCTCTTGGTCAAGGGTGGCACGGCCCGCGTGTTCGAGACCGCAGGCAGGGCGCAGATGGGCTTCGATGCCATCGCGGTGACGACGGTGGCACGCGCCGCCTGGTGGTTGGCCTGCCTGGCCGTCTTCGCGCTGTTTCTACTCAGCGCATCGGCGTACATTTTTCCGGAGAGCCAGACACCGGGAGACCCGAAGGGGCGACCCAACCATCCAGTAATCGCTTGTGCCACAGCGGCATTGGTTAGCGTCATCGTCATAACGGCGGTGGCCGTCGTCGCTAACAGGCCCTCATCCGACAACCCCACCGCAGAACGCGTCGACGCGCCACCCGTCCCCGCCGTCACCGGCGCGGTGGCATATGGGTTCGACGCCCCGATCGGAACGGAGCAACTCATGCCCGCCGGTGCCGGATTCGTGCGGCGCTTCAACGGGTCGACGCCGAAGACGAACTACCGACTCGAGGGATTCGACGGTGTCACCGGGCAGAGTCGGTGGTCCTTCCAGATGCCCGGACTGTCGATGTACTCGGCACGCTCGACGGGTACGGGTCCCGACAGCGTCGTGGTCGCCGACGGCTATGTGGCGATGGGGCGTGACGGTTCGTCAGTGTTGATCGGCATCGACGCGACGACCGGAGCACCCCTGTGGACCCGAACCGATGTCGGCACCTTCGGCGCCGAGGATGTCGTCACCGGCGCCTCATCGCGGGTGGTGTTGGCCGTTCAGTCGGTAGAGGACGCCGAAGGTCTGACGGTCAACCGCACGTGGACCGCGCTCGAACCTCGCACGGGACACACCATGTGGACCAGGACGTTCGACGGCAAGTGCGCCGGCTACGCTCGGCTCACCGACGATGCTGTGCTGCAACATAATTGCGGCACACCCGGCAACGTCATCGCTACCGTCATCGATACCGAGACCGGGACGGACCGTGGCACGATCACCGCCTCCGATCTGGGTGTCGACCCCCGCTCGCCGGCCGCCCGCGAAGGGATGCGGTTGAGTGGAGCCGAAGGCGGAATCGCTGTGGTCCAGGGATCCGCGACATCCGACAGCGCCGACATGGTGGTCGACATCGACACGCAGACGTTACGCAGGCGATTGCCTCAGGAATACTCGGCAGCGCTCATCGACGGCCAGTCGGTGGCGTTGTACCGGCGGACCGGGAATGTGAACACGCCGTCGTCGCTTGCCATATTCGACCTCGACTCCAACCGGATCATCGAAACTCCGTTGTTGTCAGCCAATCTCGGCTATATCGGCGGGGAGGCCCAGTGGCGGCCCATCGTCCGCGCCGGTTCGCTGTGGGCGACGTTCCTGCCGGATGTGCCCACAGCCCAACAGCTCGAGGAAACCCGACGCATCGCCCTGCCCCTGCGCACCATAGATTCGACCGGCGCGACGCGGACGTTGCCGGACCCTTGCCCGCCACCCGACTCGCACGCGCACTATCTGGCGGCAGTTCCCGGCACCCTGCTGACGTACTGCGGGTGGGCCGTCGTCGGAGTGCGGTGAGGGTCAGCCGATCGGGTACGTGACGCCGGTCAACTCCTCGGACACTGCCCACAGCCGCCGCTGCGCGTCGACATCGTGAGAGCGGTCGTTGGACACCACGACTTTCGGATGGCCGCGCAGTTCGCCGATGCCGCTGGGTCCGAAGAACTGGCCGCCGAGCACCCCCGGGTCGGTTGCGGCGCGCAGAGTCGGTAACGCGCCCATGGCCGCGCTCTGCTGGATCGGCATGAACGGCGCGAACAGCACCATGATCGGAAGCGGCGCGTTGCGACCGAGTTCGGACCTCGATGCGCCCGGATGTGCCGCGGCGGCAATAGTGTTCGTGCCTGCGAGCCTGCGCTGCAGTTCATAGGTGAACATCAGGTTGGCGAGCTTGGACTGCCCGTATGCGCCCATCCGACTGTAGCTTCGCTCCCATTGCAGGTCGTCGAAGCGGATCGGTGCGGGATATTTGTGCCCGTTACTGCTGACCGTCACGACCCGCGACCCTGATGCGGGCAGCAGCCGCTCGATCAACAGGCCGGTGAGCGCGAAGTGGCCCAAATGGTTGGTGCCGAACTGTAATTCGAAGCCGTCCTTGGTGGTGGACTTGGGGGTGACCATCACCCCGGCGTTGTTGATCAGCAGATCGATTCGGTCGTGTGCGGCTCGAATCTGTTCGGCGGCCTCTCGAATGGACTGCAGCGATGTCAGGTCCAGTTCCTGCACGGTGACGTCTGCGCCAGCGGTCGCCGCGGTGATGCGTTCGGCGGCGGCCTTACCCTTCTCGACGTTCCGGACGGCGAGCACGACTCGCGCGCCTTTGACGGCCAGCGCGGCGGCGGTCTCATAGCCCAGGCCCGTATTGGCCCCCGTGATCACCGCGATGCGGCCGCTTTGATCCGGGATGTGGGCGGTGGTCCACTTCGACATGCGCGTATCTCCTGTTCTATTCGACGGGGTCAGATGACGGGAGAAGACACCGAGGTGAGTTCTTCGGAGACGGCCCACAGCCGGCGCTGCGCGTCGGCGTCGTGGGACGCGTCGGTGGACCCGACGATCTTCGGGTATCCCCGCTGCTCACCGAATCCGTCCGGGCCGAAGTATTGCCCGCCGAGCACGCCGGGGTCGGTTGCGGCGCGCAGGCTCGGTAGAGCACCCATGTCGGCGTCTTGGAACAGCGGCTCCAACAGGGATGACAGTGCGGCGACAGGTCGCGGCAGGTTCCGCGTCAGCTCGGTCTTCGAACCGCCGGGATGCGCGGCCGCGGCGATGGTCTGGGTGTTGTGCAAACGCCGTTGCAGTTCGTAGGTGAACATGAGGTTGGCGAGCTTCGACTGCCCGTACGCACGGACGCGGTTGTACTGCTGTTCCCACTGCAGATCGTGGAAGCGGATGCCGCGCACGAAGCGGTGCCCGGTGCTGCTGACGGTGACGATGCGTGAGCCAGGCGCGGCCAGCACACGGTCGAGTAGCAGGTTCGTCAGGGCGAAGTGGCCCAGATGGTTGGTGCCGAACTGCAATTCGAAACCGTCCTTGGTCGTCGACCTCGGCGTCATCATCACGCCCGCATTGTTGATGAGCAGATCGATCGAGTCGTATTCGGACCGAAGCTGTCCGGCGGCCGAGCGGACCGACGCCAGCGAGGTGAGGTCGAGTTCCTGCAGGGCCACACTGGCACCCGGACTCCGCCCGACGATGAGGTCGGCGGCGGCCTTCCCTTTCTCCAGGTTGCGGACCGCAAGGACGACGTGGGCGCCTCGTGCGGCCAGGGCGGCCGCCGTCTCGTAACCCAAACCGGTGTTCGCGCCGGTGATCACGGCAGTGCGGCCGGTCTGGTCAGGGATGTTGGCAGTGGTCCACTTGGACATCGGGTCTCCTCGGTAGAGTACTAAGCGGAGCGTTCGCCCCGGTTGACTACGACTATACGGAACGCGCGCCCCGTTTATCTATTCCCGAGGTGTGCACATGTCCCCCAACGACCGGCCACTGCGCGCGGACGCCGCGCGCAACCGCGCCCGCCTGCTGCAGGTTGCCTACGACGCCTTCGCTGCCGAAGGTCTCGCGGTGCCGATCGACGAGATCGCGCGCCGCGCCGGTGTGGGGGCGGGCACCGTCTACCGGCACTTCCCGACGAAGGACGACCTGTTCTCTGCCGTGGTCGACCACCGGCTTCGTCGCATCGTCGACGAGGGCCGGGCGCTGGCGGAGAAGGAGCCACCCGAAACGGCGCTCGTCGTATTCCTGCGCTCTCTGGTCTTGCAGTTCGGAGCGACCGATCGCGGACTCAAGGACGCCCTGTCCGGTGCGGGCGTCGACGTCGAGACGGTGTCGCGCGAGACCGAGGACGCGTTCAAAGGGGTCCTGCGCGGACTCTTGGAAGCGGGGCAGAACGTGGGGGCCGTGCGCCGCGATGTGGACGCCGACGATGTGAAGGCACTTCTGGTCGGTTGCCTGGAAATGCAGGCGGCCAATCCGCCGGCGGCCGAGCGCCTCACCGACGTGGTTCTCGACGGCCTGAAGGCGTAGCCGAGCCGCCTGACCACCTTGCACTCTCCCTGGTCGAGTGCTAAGAATGCACTTGGCACTCGCGACCGGCGAGTGCTAGGTCGGAACGGTGAGGCAAGGGGCCGCAAGCGCGGAGCACACCCACAGCCGTCCGTCGCGGGCACTGTGCCGGCCAACAAGACGTGCATCCCCAATCCGGAGGAACACTTCGCAATGGCCAAGACAATTGCGTATGACGAAGAGGCCCGGCGCGGCCTCGAGCGGGGCCTCAACAGCCTCGCCGACGCGGTAAAGGTGACGTTGGGCCCCAAGGGCCGCAACGTCGTCCTGGAGAAGAAGTGGGGCGCTCCCACGATCACCAACGATGGTGTGTCCATCGCCAAGGAGATCGAGCTGGAGGACCCCTACGAGAAGATCGGCGCTGAGCTGGTCAAGGAAGTCGCCAAGAAGACCGACGACGTCGCGGGCGACGGCACCACCACCGCCACCGTGCTCGCCCAGGCGCTCGTGCGCGAGGGTCTGCGCAACGTGGCCGCCGGCGCCAACCCGCTCGGCCTCAAGCGCGGCATCGAGAAGGCCGTCGAGAAGATCACCGAGACGCTGCTGAAGTCGGCCAAAGAGGTCGAGACCAAGGAGCAGATCGCTGCCACCGCCGCCATCTCGGCCGGTGACACCCAGATCGGTGAGCTCATCGCCGAGGCCATGGACAAGGTCGGCAACGAGGGTGTCATCACTGTCGAGGAGAGCAACACCTTCGGCCTGCAGCTGGAGCTGACCGAGGGCATGCGCTTCGACAAGGGCTACATCTCGGGCTACTTCGTGACCGACGCCGAGCGTCAGGAAGCGGTCCTCGAGGATCCGTACATCCTGCTGGTCTCGTCGAAGGTGTCGACGGTCAAGGATCTGCTGCCGCTGCTGGAGAAGGTCATCCAGTCCGGCAAGCCGCTGCTCATCATCGCCGAGGACGTCGAGGGCGAGGCGCTGTCGACCCTGGTCGTGAACAAGATCCGCGGCACCTTCAAGTCCGTCGCCGTCAAGGCCCCGGGCTTCGGCGACCGTCGTAAGGCGATGCTGCAGGACATGGCGATCCTCACCGGTGGCCAGGTCATCAGCGAAGAGGTCGGCCTGTCGCTCGAGACCGCCGACGTGTCGCTGCTGGGCAAGGCCCGCAAGGTCGTCGTGACCAAGGACGAGACCACCCTCGTCGAGGGCGCAGGCGATTCCGACGCCATCGCCGGTCGCGTGGCCCAGATCCGCGCGGAGATCGAGAACTCCGACTCCGACTACGACCGCGAGAAGCTGCAGGAGCGCCTGGCCAAGCTGGCCGGCGGAGTTGCGGTGATCAAGGCCGGGGCTGCCACCGAGGTGGAGCTCAAGGAGCGCAAGCACCGCATCGAGGACGCGGTGCGCAACGCGAAGGCCGCCGTCGAGGAGGGCATCGTCGCCGGTGGCGGCGTGGCTCTGCTGCAGGCAGCCCCCGCGCTGGACGACCTCGGTCTGTCGGGCGACGAGGCCACCGGCGCGAACATCGTCCGCGTGGCGCTGTCGGCTCCGCTGAAGCAGATCGCCTTCAACGGCGGGCTCGAGCCCGGCGTTGTCGCCGAGAAGGTCACCAACTCGCCCGCCGGCACCGGCCTCAACGCCGCGACCGGCGAGTACGAGGACCTGCTCAAGGCGGGCGTCGCCGACCCGGTCAAGGTGACGCGTTCGGCGCTGCAGAACGCGGCGTCCATCGCGGCGCTGTTCCTGACCACCGAGGCTGTCGTCGCCGACAAGCCGGAGAAGGCGTCCGCTCCGGCGGGCGACCCGACCGGTGGCATGGGCGGCATGGACTTCTAGGTCCTCTCGACGAGAAGGCCCGGTTCCTCACAAGGGAGCCGGGCTTTTTCGTGCCTGCGATCTCGAGTGTCGGCTCGAGACACGTTTTCGGCCCGAAGCCGTAGCACAACCCACCACTGGGCGAAGCGGCGACTACTTCTCGATGGGCACGCAGTCGTGCAGGCAGTCGGGACTCGTCGACGGCGACTCCGACGTCGCTTTGCGGTGCAGCACAGCACGATTCGGTATGACGGTGAGCGCTTTCTCGCTCGGCTGGGCGGTACCGTCGACGATCAACGTGTAGCCGCCAGGATCGCGCGGCGGCCAGATGAGGGTGACGTCGGCGTGGGCGGTCACGTTGTCGCGCGTGTGTCGTCCGATGTCGCCGACGTCGAGCGCACCGTCGACGTAGGTCGGTTCGACCGCGACGGTGTGCGCGCGGTAGTCGTCTCCGACGGTGATCAGGTAGCCGATCGGGAAATCGGTCAGCACGTCGGCCAGCCGGTCGAGATCCACCTTGACGCTCATGCCGCGAGAATAATCGGCTCATCCGAAGCGTTAGGTTGAAGCATGCCTCTGCCGCCGCCCTCGCCGACAACCACCGCCGTCGTCACAGGCGCCTCGGCGGGCATCGGCGCCGACATCGCCCGTGAACTGGCCGCCCGCGGCTACGGCCTGACGCTGGTCGCCCGCCGTGAGGACAAGCTCCGCGACCTCGCAACCGAACTCAACGATCGCGTGCGCGTGGAGATCATCGCGTGCGACGTCGCCGACGCCGACGCTCGCGCGGGCCTGTTCGAGGAGATCGAACGCCGGGGGCTCACCGTCGACATCCTGGTGAACAACGCGGGCATCGGGACGCTCGGATGGATTCCCAATGCCCATGTCGCCGACGAGATCGCGCAGGTACGGGTCAACGTCGAGGCTGTCATCGACCTGACCACGCGGGCGGTGCAGGAGATGGTGCCGCGCGGTCGCGGCGCGATCCTCAATGTCGGCTCGACGGCTGGTTACCACCCGTTCCCAGGCCAATCCGGCTATGCGGGCACCAAGGCGTTCGTCAGGGCCTACACCGAGGGCGTGCGCGCCGAACTCGCAGGCTCCGGCGTGACAGTCGCAATGCTCGCGCCAGGGCCGGTGCGCACCGAGTTCCTGCAGTCCGCGGGCATGGACGAGAAGAAGTTCGCCAAGGCTTTCCCCAAGTTCATGTGGATGCCGTCGCGTGAGGTCGCCCGAGTGGGGCTTGATGCGCTCGAGAATGACAAAGGCACCGTGATCGCGGGCTGGCCCAACAAGGTGAGCACGTTTGTGCTGCAACGGATTCCGCGCTTCGTGCTTGTCAAGACGCTGGCGCAGCAGCATCCCGCGCTGCGTCGCGACCGCGCCTCAATCTGACGGCCAGGCCCGCATCCAGCCCTCGACCGGCAGCGCCATGCCGTTGCATAAGGTGCAGATCGTCCGATACCAGCCGACCGCGATCAACAACTCCATCCGCTGCTCGTCATCGAGCTTGTCGCCCAGCGCATTCCACATCTGGTCAGACCACGACCCGACACGTTCGAGTTCGTCGACCGCGCCGATGAGCGTCCGCTCCCAGTGGCTCCACCCCGGATCAGCACCGGTGACCAGCGCGTCGCACTCGCGCTCGGTCAGACCCACGATCGGACCCCAGAACGCGGCCTGGCCGCCCCACTCGTACTGGCATCGCAGTAACGCGCAGGTACGCAGGATCGCGATGGTGCGCACCCGCGGCGGCAGCCGCGCGTCGACGTAGAGCGACTCGCCCATCCTGCGCAGCCGATCGGCCAGTGCCGGATGGCGCTGCAGGCACCGCACCAGCAGTAGCGGTTCATAGGTGCGGTCGGGATGACCCCAGCTGTGGATCGCCGCAGCGTCGGCGTCGCTCCACGGTGGCGGCAGCGGTGCGACCCGGGTCATGCGGCGGGCGCGGGCCGACGTCCGCGGATCAACCGGCCCGGCCGCGCCGCGGTGGGCACGCCGTTCTCGGCGATGACCTCACCCGAGACCACTGTCGCAACGTAGCCGTCGGCGGTCTGATCCAGACGGCGCCCGCCTGCGGGCAGGTCGGACTTCAGAACCGGCCGGTGCAGTCGCAGCGCAGCGGCGTCGATCACGTTGAGGTCGCCCTTGTATCCCACCGCAATCCGACCGCGGTCATGCAGGCCGGCTATTCGGGCCGGCACCGAGGTCAGCTCGCGTATCACCTGTGCCATCTCGAGCCGACCCGACTTGCGGTCGCGGACCCAGTGAGTGAGCAAATACGTGGGAAAGCTTGCATCGCAGATCATCCCGTAGTGGGCGCCGCCGTCACCGAGGCCGAGGACGACGTCGTCGCGCTGGATCAGCTCCGCCACCGTGTCCAACGAGTTGTCGCGGAAATTGGCCAACGTGACCAGCAGCATGGCCTGCCCGTCGTCGTCGAGCAGGCGGTCGTACGCCTCCTCCAACGGGCTCACGCCACGGTCCCGCGCTCTGGCGCCGATCGAATCCCGGGGCGACGGTTCGTAGTTCGGCGGATCACCGAGTGGGAACATGTAGTCCCACGCTTGTGCGGCGAACATCAGGGGATGGCCGTCGCTACCGGGCTTATCGGTCAGAATGCGTTCGCGCACTTCGGGCTTGCGCATCTGCGCGACACGCTCTGCCAGCGGCAGCCCGGCGATCTCCTGATACGACGGGTACATCACGAACGGGTTGCCCGACAGATCCAGGCCGAGAACAAGACCTATCGGACGGGGGAAGATCTGCCCGGTGACGTCGCCGCCGTTCGCATTGGCCTTCTCCACCATCGCCAGCGCGTCCAGATGGATTGGCGGACCCGCATTGCCGATCGCCAACGTAAACGTCACCGGCAGTCCCACCTTGCCGGCCACGTCGAACACTGCGCCCAGAGAGCCCTCGTAGTCACCTGCCATCAGATCAGGGACGAACTGGAGCAGCCCGCCGCCCGCGTCGTCGAGGCCCCGCGCAATGGCCTCGATTTCGGCGTACTCCGCGTCATAGCTCGGAATCGGTTGTCCGCCCGCGGTTTTGTGTAGCGTCAGCCGCGACGACGCGAAGCCCAGGGCGCCGGCCCGCACCGCTTCGGCGGCGAGTTTGCGCATCAGGGCGAGATCCTCGACCGTGGCGGGTTCGCGGTCGACCCCCCGCTGCCCCATCACGTACACGCGTAGCGGGGAGTGCGGTAGGAAGGCGGCCACATCGATGTCCCTGTGTCGTGCCTCCAGTGCGTCGAGGAATTCGGGGAATGTCTCCCACGTCCAGGGCAATCCGTCGACCATGACGACGCCGGGGATGTCCTCGACGCCGGCCATCACGTCGACCAGCACGTCGTGGTCCTCTGCGCGGCACGGAGCGAAGCCCACACCGCAGTTGCCCATCACCGCCGTGGTGACACCGTGCGCCGACGACGGCGTCATCCGGTCCGACCAGATGGCCTGTCCGTCGTAGTGGGTGTGCAGATCGACGAAGCCCGGCGTGACGAGTAGTCCCGATGCGTCGATCTCGCGGTCGCCGGAGCCGTCGACGGTGCCGCCCTCGGGGTCGTCTGCGCGGTTCACCGCGGCGATCACGCCGTCGGAGACAGCCACGTCGCCGACGAATGGTTCACCGCCCAGGCCGTCGACGATGGTGCCGCCGCGGATGACGAGCTCATATGTCATACCTCGAATCTACGATGAGCGCGTGATCGATCACTTCGGAATCAACTGCGCCGACTGGGAGAAGGCGAAAGCCTTCTATGACACCGTCCTCGGCGTACTGGGCTACACCAGGCAGCTGGACTACCACGTCGCCATCGGCTACGGCAGGGACGGCCACCCCGATTTCTGGATCGCCGACATGAGCGCCGGTGAGGCCGCCGGACCCAACCGCGAAACGCACTTCGCGTTCCGGGCCGCCGACACTGACGCCGTGCGCGCGTTCTACGACGCGGCGCTGCAGGCGGGCGCCGAGTCGCTGCACGCGCCGCGGCTGTGGCCGGAGTACCACCCCGGCTACTTCGGCGCCTTTGTGCGCGACCCGGACGGCAACAACGTCGAAGCGGTTTTCCACGGCGCGCAGCCGGAGGGCTGAGACCAGAACGGTAGCGTTTGGGCCATGGCTGACACTGAGGCGGCGACGGTCCGCGAACTGCTGCGTGACGCGTTCACCAGGCAGATCGAGCATGTCGAGGACCTGACCGACGGGT
The DNA here is from genome assembly GCF_025345615.1 of Mycobacterium deserti. GTDB lineage: Bacteria > Actinomycetota > Actinomycetes > Mycobacteriales > Mycobacteriaceae > Mycobacterium > Mycobacterium deserti. The sequence goes on along the minus strand of NZ_JAODWD010000002.1, from coordinate 595,465 downwards.
TGACCGACGAGGTGGCCTTCTTCCGTCCGACGGCCACCGCCAACAGCATCGCGTGGCTGATCTGGCACAGCGCCCGTCAGCAGGACCTGCAGCTGAGTGCCCTCGCCGGCACGGAACAGGTGTGGTTTCGCGACGAGTGGGTCGACCGGTTCGGTCTCGACCTGCCCCGCGACGCGATGGGTTACGGCGACGGACCGGAGGAGGTCGCCAAGGTGCGTGTGCCGGCTGATCTGCTCGCCGGGTATTACCACTCTGTGCACAAAGCCACGCTCGAATACATCGCCTCGGTCACACCCGAAGAGCTCGGCCGCATCGTCGACGAACAGTGGGATCCGCCAGTCACCGCAGGCGCGCGGCTGGTCAGCATCGTCGACGACGCGGCTCAGCATCTGGGCCAGGCGGCGTATGTGCGTGGGATCTGCCGCTGAAGTGACGCTGGACAAAGCGCTTCGGCTGTGGCCGATCGGAGTGCTCGGGATGCTGATCCTGGGATTCGCTCTGCCCCACGGCTCCACCCGGCTCGACGACTGGTTCCACGGGTTGGAAGAGATTCCGCTGCGGTGGCTGACGGTGTTCGTCAGTCCGTGGCTCAACGGGCTCGTACTCGCCGTGGTCGTCGGCGTCGCGCTGTACCGGCGATGGTGGCGCACTGTCGTTGTAGCGCTTGTGTTTCCGCTCGCGGCCTACGGCCTGGTGCAGTTGCTCAAGCCGGTGATCGGCCGCGAGAAAGGGTCGGGACTGGCTTATCCGAGCGGACATGTGACGGTGACGGTCGTGATCTGGGGCCTGGCAATCGTGCTGGCCGGCGGCGCGTTGTGGGCGGTATGGGTAGGCGTCGGTGTCAGCGTGCTGGGCGCCATCGGGGTCGGCGCTACTTTCCACTACCTCACCGACACGTTCGGTGGGCTGCTGCTGGGCACCGCACTCGTCGGCGTGGCCGCATTGATCGCCAAACCGGACTTGACACGTGTCAACCCCGGTGCGATCTACGTCACACGCGGTGGCTAACATAAGGCTATGACCGCGACGCAAGACTCGCTGCCCGACACCAGCACCATCCGCAACCCGGCGACCGGCGCCGTCGCCGGAAGCGTGCGGTGGACCGATCCCGCCGACATCCCCCGCATCGCGGCGGGTCTGCGCAAGGCGCAGAAGGAGTGGGAGGCCCGCGGCGCCCAGGGCCGCGCCCGGGTCCTGGCCCGCTACGCGGTGTGGCTCGGTGATCACCGCGCCGAGATCGAATCGCTGCTGATCAAGGAGACCGGCAAGTCGGCCACCGACGCCGCCCAGGAGGTGCCGCTTCTGATCATGATCGCGGCCTACTACATCAAGACGATGGAGAAGGCGCTCGCGCCGGAACGCAGGCCCGCGGCGCTGCCGTTCCTGGCGATCAAACGAGTGGAGGTGCACTACCGCCCGCGTCCACTCGTCGGCATTATCGCGCCGTGGAACTATCCGGTCGCCAATGCCCTGATGGACGCGATCGCTGCGCTGGCGGCGGGTTGCGCCGTGCTGCTCAAGCCCTCCGAGCGCACTCCGCTGACGGCCGAACTGCTGCTGCGTGGCTGGCAGGACTGCGGCGCCCCCGAGGTGCTCGCGCTGACCCAGGGCGCCCGCGAGGTGTCCGAAGCCGTCATCGACAACTCAGACTTCGTCCAGTTCACCGGATCGTGTGCGACTGGAGCCAAGGTGATGGAGCGGGCAGCGCGCACGCTCACTCCGGTCAGCCTCGAACTCGGCGGCAAGGATCCGATGCTCGTGCTCGACGACGCCGATGTCGACCTGGCCGCGCACGCCGCGGTGTGGGGTGCGTTCTTCAACGCGGGCCAAACGTGCGTATCCGTCGAGCGCGTGTACGTGCTGGAGTCGGTGTACGACCGATTCGTCGACGCAGTCGTGCGTGACGTCAAGAACTTGAAGATCGGCGCGGGCGACGGCAACGACTTCGGCGCGATGATCGACGAGACCCAGCTCGCGGTCACCGAGCGTCATGTCGCCGACGCGAAGGAAAAGGGCGCGCGGGTCCTGACCGGCGGTGAGCGCACCGCAGGCGCCGGCACCTTCTACCCGCCGACGGTGCTCGTCGACGTCGACCATTCGATGCTGTGCATGACCGAAGAGACATTCGGGCCGACTCTGCCGATCATGAAGGTGTCGACCGTCGGTGAAGCCGTCCGGCTGGCGAACGACAGCCCGTACGGCCTCAGCGCCGCGGTGTTCTCCAAGAACATCCAGCGGGCGAAAGACGTTGCGGTGGAGCTGGACTGTGGCGCGGTCAACGTCAACGACGTCATCTCGAACCTGATGTGCACGACGGCCCCGATGGGCGGATGGAAGACCTCCGGAATGGGCGCGCGCTTCGGCGGCGCGGAGGGGCTGCGCAAGTACTGCAGGCAGGAGGCGGTGGTGGCGCCACGCACCAACGTCGGCGCCGGCGGCAACTACTACAACAATTCGCAGCGCGCTCTCAAGCGGATGAACACGATGATGACGAAGCTCGCGCTGAGGGGACCGCGCCGCAAGGCCAAGTAGGCACCTGTCCGCACCCGCCGTTCTCGCTCCTCGCGTCCGCACCCGCCGTTCACCGAACCGTCACCTCGGCGTCCGCGTGCGTCGATACGTTCTGCCGGTGACTTTGGATTCGCACGGCTACCGTGTGCGCGACGACGACGATGACGACCCCGTGTTGCTGGACCCCAGCGGGCTGTCAGTCGACACCTGGCGGGAGAACTACCCGTACAGCGAGCGCATGAGCCGCGACGAGTACGAGGAGCAGAAGCGCCTGCTGCAGATCGAGTTGCTGAAACTGCAGAAGTGGAGCCAGGCCAACGGTCACCGGCACGTCATCGTGTTCGAGGGCCGCGACGCGGCGGGCAAGGGCGGCACGATCAAGCGGTTCATGGAGCACCTCAACCCCCGCGGCGCCCGGGTGGTGGCCTTGGAGAAGCCGACTGAGAAGGAACGCACCCAGTGGTATTTCCAGCGCTACGTCAGCCATCTGCCGCACGCCGGGGAGATCGTCATGTTCGACCGGTCCTGGTACAACCGCGCCGGTGTCGAGCGGGTGATGGGTTTCTGCAGCCCCAGGCAGCATGCCGAGTTCATCCGCCAGGTGCCGCTGTTCGAGCAGATGTTGGTCAACGACGGGATCAGCCTGACCAAGCTGTGGTTCTCGGTGTCGCCGTCCGAGCAGCGCACCCGCTTCACCATCCGCCAGGTCGACCCGGTCCGGCAGTGGAAGCTCTCGCCGACCGACGTTGCGTCACTGGACAAGTGGGATGACTACACCGCGGCCAAGGAAGACATGTTCGCATGGACCGACACCGAGGTCGCACCGTGGACGGTGGTCAAGAGCAACGACAAGAAGCGCGCGCGGGTCAATGCGATGCGCTACGTGTTGAGTAAGTTCGACTACGACAACAAGGACCATGAGGTGGTCGGCAGGCCCGACCCGCTCATCGTGGGACGCGCCCTTTCCGACTGACGTCGAGTCGGCGCGTCCGGCAAGGAGGACGCGTGCGGTTGGTGACGACCGTGTTTCTGTGGCTCGTCACCACGGTCCTGCTCGCGGTCGCGGTGCCGACCATGTGGGCGCAGCGTCACGTGGTCAGCGAGGACGGCTACGCATCGATGGCCGCGTCGGCCGCCGACGACGCGCAGTTGCAGCAAGCGATGGCGTCGGAGTTGACGACCCAGATCCTCGCCTTCGCCTCCGACAACGGCTTCGAACTCAACCGCGACCTCGTGCACGGCGTGGCCGCCGGCTATACCGGCAACGCGGGTTTCCCCGGCCAGTTCGCCGCGGCCAACCGCATCGCCCACCGCTGGATGTTCACCGATTCGGCGCAGCAGGAGCAGGGGTCGCAGGGTCGCTGGCTGATCGACATCGCGCCGATGCTCAACGATCCGTCGCTGCGCGAGACGCTGGGCAATCTGGATCTCGACGTCCCGCAGACGCTGACGGTACCGATCACCGTGCCCGAGACGACGGGACTGCGGCCGGGAAAGTTGCGGGTGCTGGCGACGTGGGGACCGTGGGTCAGCATCGGCGCAACGATCCTGACGGGCGTGTTCGCGCTGCTCACGTTGTCGGCTGCGCGAGCGCGCGGCAAAGCCATTGCCGCGCTTGGCGTATCGGCGCTACTGGTAGGCGCGGCGGGATGGGCCGGCTTCGAGATCGCGCGGGGCTATGTCAACGACGCGCTCAACCGCACCACCGGTGACATCCGGACGGTCGCCGATGTGATGGTCAACCATGCCGAGGACAGCCTGCACACCTGGCTGAACATCACGCTGGCGGCAGGCGGCGTGCTGGTGGTGCTCGGCGTGGTCGCGGCGATGCTAGGTGGCTTGCGCCGACCGCAGTAGCCGCACCGACCGGTACCGTTCTCGCATGCCGTTCGTCTCGGACATCGTGGGGCCGCAGCACCCCGTCCGGACGGACGCACCGCTCGCGGCGGGAGCGCTGCGGCGCACCAGCACCATCGACACCCATCCGGCCGGTCCCGGCGCGTCACATGTGGACCTTCGGGCGCGTGATGTGGCAGCCGCGGGGGACGGGGTGAACGTGCTCGGCGACGTGCGGGTGCGCGCCCACCTCGCCGAGCGGGTGATCGAGGACATCGGGTCGACGCCCCCCGACGTGCGGCTCGCGCAGTTGCTGGGCAACCGGATCGGACCCGGATTCCGGGCGACGGTGGCGACGCTGCTGCCCGACGAGGTCGCGCGCTCCAGCCTCCTTCACCTGCTGCTCGACGACTGGGTGGGGGCAGCCCTGGTCGCCGGATACTCCGTGCAGCACGCCGCGATCGTGGCCGGCGTCGAGGAGAAACTGCCCGCGGGCACCGCCGACCGAATGGCCGGCATCTGCGCGGGTTTCGCGCCGCAAGCCTCACTCGTCGGATACGCAAGGCGCAACGGCACCATTCCGTCGGTGCACGGGCCGGTGGCTCCGCCAATCGGGGCGGCGGGCTTACACCCCGTCGAACCGTTGCGCGCCCACGGGATGCGACGGTTGCGACGGCTCGACCTGTGCCCGGTCGACGAATCGTCGGCTCAGTTCGATGCGCACTTCCGTGATTCCCACGTCGACGGCGACGGCGTCGAGACAATCGTGCACGAATACACCGTCGCCGGTTCGGTCCAGACGTCGACGCGCACCGTCACGGCGGTGACAGCCGACGTCCGGGTGCTGCCGTGGCAGGAATGCCCTCAGGCGATCGGGAGCGCGGCGCGGATCCGGGGGATGACGCTGGGCGAGATGCGCGAGCGTATTCGCCGCGAATTCGTCGGGACCAGCACGTGCACGCACCTCAACGACACGCTGCGCGCGATCGCCGATCTCGACGCCCTCCTCGACCTGCGCGCCGGGCTCTAGGGTTCGATGATGTGCGACGGGTCGGGACGCTTGTCGGGCGGGGCCTGGCTGTAGTCGCCCCACGGGCCGTCACGCCTTTCCACCGCGGCCCGAACCCCCTGCGCTCCAGCGGTTTCAATGAAAGACAGCGCCTCAGGAGTGTTGCGCATCAGCCCGTCGAGAATGCCGCCGAGCGTCTGCGTCGAAGCCAGACCCATGTTCTCGTAGGCCTGGTTGACGATCAGCTTCTGCGCCTGCAACTGGGAGAGCGGGATCCGCGCCAGCCTACCTGCCACCTCTTTGACCCGGGCCTCGAGCCTGTCGAACGGCACGGACTCGTTGATGAGTTCGACTGCGGCAGCTTCTGTCCCGGTGAGTGGTTCACCCGTGAGCGAATGCCACTTCACCTTGGCCAGGCTCAGGCGGTATAGCCACATGCCGGTCAGGTAAGCCCCCCACATGCGGGCATACGGCGTCCCGATCACGGCGTCGTCGCTGGCGATGACAATGTCGGCGCACAGCGCGTAGTCGCTTGCGCCGCCGACACACCAGCCATGTACCTGTGCGATAACGGGTTTCGACGCGCGCCAGATAGCCATGAACTTCTGAGTTGGACCGGTCTCGCGCGCGCTGACCATCGCGAAATCCTTACCGGGATCCCAGCGTCCGTCGGTGTTCATCGCCTCGCCCCAGTGCGTGAAGCCACCGCCGAAGTCGTAGCCGCCGGAGAACGCGAGGCCCGCGCCGCGCAGCACGACGACCTTGACGGCGGGGTCGCGCTCGGCCAGTCCGATCGCCGATTCGATCTCGTCGGGCATCGGCGGCACGATCGTGTTGAGGTGCTCGGGCCGGTTCAGCGTGACGGTCGCGATCGGTCCATCCGTCGTGTAGAGCAGCGTCTCGAACTGCGGCGATGTCGGCATCTCTGCAGTTTGACAGAGTCGGCCATGGGTAATCGGGGACCATGAAGAATCGCCTGACCGGCGCGCGCGCGGCGGCGGCGTTGACGGATTTGGGCTTCGCGTCGATCGCTGCCGGAGTGATCGCGCGGCGGCGTCCGGTCGTGCGACTGCTCGAGAAGCTGCAGGCCGACGAGCGCGCCGTGAAGCGGATGCAGCAGCTGCGCAGCGAATTCGGCCGCGGGCCAGTCGAATTGGTGTTGCCCGGCCGACGGATGGTGGTGATCATCGACCCGGAGGACGTGGGCCGGGTGCTTACCGGTGCCCCGAGGCCATTCGACCCGGCGAGCCAGGAGAAGCGCAAGGCGCTGCAGTGGTTTCAACCGCACGGTGTGCTGATCAGCCAGGGTTCCATTCGTCAGCAACGTCGTGCGCTCAACGACGTCGCGCTGGAATCCGGATGGGAACTGCACAGCCTGGCTCCGTCGGTTGTCGACGTGGTGGCCGACGAGGCGCGGCGGCTGATATCGGAGGCGGGCGCGCGGGGCCGGATGGACTCGGCGCAGTTCATGACCGCATGGTGGCGGATCGTGCGACGGCTGACTCTTGGCGATCGAGCACGCGACGACGAGGCGATTACCGACGAGCTGCGGCGGTTGCGCAAGGCAGGCAACTGGTCGTTCCTGGCGCTGCCGCACTACCGGATGCGCGCGAAATTCTTCGAGCACCTGTACCGCTACGTCGAGGAGCCGCAAGCGAACACGTTGGCCGGTGCGGTCGCCGCGGCCCCGGCCAGCGGAGCCGTTGACCCGGTGGGTCAGATTCCGCAATGGCTGTTCGCATTCGACGCCGCAGGCATGGCGACGCTTCGTGCCCTCGCGTTGTTGGCGACGCATCCGCAACAGCACGCCGATGCTCTGGAGGACGCCGGTGACCCGGGCCACGCCTCGCTGCGGCCCTACCTGCGCGGGTGCGTGCTGGAGTCGGTGCGGCTGTGGCCGACGACGCCGACGATTCTGCGCGACGCGGCCGAAGACACCGACGTGCGCGGCCAGACGATCGCGAAGGGCGACGGCGTCATGATCGTCGCGCCGGCCTTCCACCGCGATGCCGATCTGCTGCCGTTCGCGCACGAGTTCACCCCAGAGATCTGGCTCGACGGCCGAGCGCAGGAGCATCCGCAGTTGGTGCCGTTCTCGGCGGGGCCCGCCGAATGCCCCGGCCGCAACCTGGTGTTGTTGGTGACCGCCACGATGCTGGCCCATCTTGTGAGCGCTCTCGACGTCGAATTGGCATCGACACCGACGCTGTCATCGCAGCGGCCGCTACCGATGACGCTGAATCAGTTGGCGTTGGAGTTCGAGGTGCGAGCGCGCAGCAACCTCACCGCCGAGCCGCAATTTTAGGTGTGCCTACCCTCGCAGATGGCCAGGGTGTTATGTTCAGCCTCTCCGAGTGAGAGGTCCCAATGAACCGCTATTTCGCATGGTCCGTGCCGGTTGCGGCGGCGAGCCTGATTCTTTCCGGCTGCTCGAGCGAGGACTCCGGCGGTAGCGAAACCTCCACGTCGGCCGCGAGCGAGACCAGCGCATCCGCGGCGGCGCCGAACCCCGCCGTCGAAAAAGCAGCAACCGAATACAAGGCGTACGCGACGTCCCAGATCGACGAACTCGTCGGTGCCGTCAAGACGTTCACCGACGCCGTGCGGGCGAACAATCTGCAGGCCGCCCAGGACGCCTACGCTCCGTCGCGCCTGCCGTGGGAGCGCATCGAACCGCTGGCGGGCCTCGTCGAGGAGATCGACGGCAAGGTCGACGCCCGCGTCGACGACTTCGCCGGCGTCGACGATCCGGCGTTCACCGGCTGGCACCGCCTCGAGTACCTGTTGTTCCAGCAGAACACCACCGAAGGCGGCGCCCCGTTCGCCGACCAGCTCGACAAGGACGTCGCCACGCTCAAGGACCAGTTCGCTTCCGTCGAGGTGAAGCCGGTCGACGTCTCCACCGGTGCGGCCGAACTCATCGAAGAGGTGTCCGAAGGCAAGATCACCGGCGAGGAAGACCGTTATTCCAAGACCGACCTGTGGGACTTCGACGCCAACCTTCAGGGCTCGCAGGCCGCGGTCGACAAACTGAGTCAGGCTCTGTCGCAGACCGACCCGGCACTGCTGGGCAAGATCGACGCCGGCTTCGACCAGATCTTCGACACCATGCGGCCGCTGCGACGCGGTGACGGGTGGGTGCTGTTCTGCACGCAGAACGACCCGTATCCGTCGCCGCGCTGCCCCGAGGTGACCGTGGATCCGGCGATGATCGACAAGCTGAAGGCCGAACTCGCCGGCCTCTCCGAGAACCTGGCTCAGGTCTCCGGGGTGTTGAAGCTGCAGTGACTCAGCGGCGTTCGCGCTCGGGTATTTCACGACGAGGGTTTTTCACGGGGGCGCTGGGCGCCGGTGTCGCGGTAGGTGCCGGCGCGTCGCTGGCGGGCTGCTCGTCGTCCGAGCCGTCGCCCAAGGCCGCCCAGGAGGGCCGATTCGTTCCGTTCGAAGGGACGCATCAGACCGGCGTCACCGCGCTGCCGATTCCAGAACAGGGACTGATCGCCTCGTTCAACGTGCACGCCAAGGATCGTGCCGGGCTGACTGAGACGCTGCGCAAGCTGACCGAGGAGATTCGGGGACTGATGGCGGGCAAGCCGCCCGAGATCCGCGACCCCGCCTACCCGCCCGTCGACTCCGGCATCTTGGGTGACAAGCCGCCCGCCGACGACCTTTCGATAGTCGTCGGGGTCGGAGCATCTTTGTTCGACAAGCGGTTCGGTCTGGCTGACCGCAAGCCCAACGAACTTGTCACCATGCCGTTTCTGGCCAACGACAGGCTCGACCCCAAACTCTCGCACGGTGACATCTCGATCATCTTCGAAGCGGGCCACAACGACACGGTGCAGTTCGCGTTGCGCCAGTTGATGCGTCGCACCAGAAGCGATCTGGTGTTGCGGTGGATGGTCGATGGCTACGCCCGGGGGATCGGTGCGGGTCGTGTCTCGGAAACGGCGACCCCGCGAAACCTTCTGGGGTTCAAGGACGGAACAGCCAATCTCGACGTCGACGACAACGCTCTGATGGACCGCCACGTGTGGGTCGGACCCGGCGACGGCGAGCCCGAATGGGCGGTCGGCGGTTCATACCAGGCGGTGCGCATCATCCGTATGTTCGTCGAATTCTGGGACCGCACCCAGCTCGTCGAGCAGGAAGCGCTGATCGGCCGCAGCAAGATCAGCGGCGCCCCGCTGGGGCGCTCCGGCGAGTTCACCGATCCCGACTACGCCGAAGATCCTGACGGCAAGAGGATTCCGCTCACCGCACACATCCGCCTGGCGAACCCCCGCACGCCCGAAACCGAGCAAAACCTGATCCTTCGGCGCGGATTCAACTATTCCCGGGGTTTCGACGGCGCCGGGCGGCTCGATCAGGGGCTGGCCTTCATCGCCTACCAACGCAGTCTGGAGAAGGGTTTCCTGGCCGTGCAGCGCCGCCTGGCCGGCGAGCCACTCGAGGAATACATCCTGCCGGTCGGCGGGGGCTTCTTCTTCGTCCTGCCCGGCGTCACCGGGCAGGACCGATTCCTGGGCGATCAGTTGGTCAGCTGAGACCAGAGGAACTCGTAGATCAGCGCGGAGCGGAACGCGGTCTGGGCGTTGTCGGCCGCACCGGCATGGCCACCTTCGATGTTCTCGTAGTAGTGCACCGGATGGCCGGCAGCCTCGAGCGCCGCCGTCATCTTCCTGGCATGGCCCGGGTGGACGCGGTCGTCGCGGGTCGAGGTGGTGATCAGCACCGGTGGGTATCGGCGATCGGTCGAAATATTCTGGTACGGCGAGTATTTCGAGATGAATTCCCAGTCGTCCGGATCGTCGGGGTCGCCGTACTCAGCCACCCACGAGGCGCCGGCAAGCAGCAGGTGGAACCGGCGCATGTCGAGCAGCGGAACACTGCACACCAGCGCGCCGAACAGCTCCGGGTACTGGGTCAGCATGATGCCCATCAGCAGCCCGCCGTTGCTGCCGCCCTGGGCGCCGAGCTGCTCGACACTGGTGATGCCGCGGTCCACCAGATCCCGCGCCACCGCGGCGAAGTCCTCGGCGACGAGGTGCCTGCCCTCGCGCATGGCCTGGGTGTGCCACGTCGGACCGTATTCGCCGCCACCGCGGATGTTCGCCAGCACGTAGGTGCCGCCGCGGGCCAGCCACAGCCTGCCCAGCACACCGTCGTAGCCGGGTGTTCGTGCGACCTCGAACCCGCCGTAACCGCCGAGCAGGGTGGGCCCGGCCGCCCGCACATGGCGGTGGCTCACGACGAAGTACGGAATCGCCGTGCCGTCGGTCGACGTCGCGAAGTTCTGAGAGATGTCCAGGTCGGCGGCATCGAAGAACGACGGCGCCCGTTTGATCTCGGTCAGTTCGTCGCCGCCAGAAGCGTAGAGAAGCCGCGACGGCGTATCGAAACCGCTTGAGTCGAAGAAGATCTCGTCGCCCAGGTCGTCGGCGGTCGCGATGACGGTGTTGGCGTTGTCGGGAATGCCCGGAACCGACTCGGCGCGCCACAACCCTGGCGTGACGACTTGCACTCGGCTCGCGACGTCGGCCAGCGTCACCACGAACAACTTGTCCCGTGTCCACGCGTATTGGTACAGACTCGTGTGCTCGTCGGGCTCGAACACCACGGCCAATTCGGCGGTGCCGGAGAGAAACTCGTCATAATCGGCGGCCAGCAACGAGCCGGCCGCATACTCGGCACCGCCGCTGGACCAATCGGTGCGCAGCTCGATCAGCAGCCAGCCACGGTGCACCGACACCGTCGCATCGGTCGGGGCGTCGATCCGGATCAACTCGTTGCCGCGCACCTCGTAGACCTCTTCGTTGAAAAAGTCGATCGCACGGCTCAGTAGGATGCGCTCGAAACCAGGAGTGCGGTCCGCCGAGGCGCCCACCAGGACGTCGGTTTCAGCTCCGCTGAACAACGTCTCGGCGTCCTGCAGCGGCTGATCGCGACGCCAGCGTTTCACCAGTCGCGGGTATCCCGACTCGGTGAGCGAACCTTCGCCGAAGTCGGTGCCGATCAGAACGGTGTCCTCGTCCTCCCAGCTGATCTGCGTCTTGGCCTCCGGTACCTCGAAACCGTCGGTGACGAACTGCCGTGTCGCCATGTCGAATTCACGCACGATCGCCGCGTCTGAGCCGCCCGGAGACAATGAGATCAGCGCCCGCGAGTGGTCGGGTTCTATGACCGACGCTCCGGCCCACACCCACTTCTCGCCATCGGCGGCGGCAATCGCATCGATGTCGATGATCACGTCCCAGTCGGGTTCTTCGGTGCGGTAACTCGCGAGCGTCGTGCGCCGCCACAGCCCGCGCGGATTGTCCGCGTCGCGCCAGAAGTTGTAGAGGTACTCGCCGCGCCGCCGCACGTACGGAATGCGGGCATCGGTGTCGAGCACCTCGAGCGCCTCGGCGCGCATCTGCTCGAACCGGTCACCGCCGAACTCGGCGATCGTCGGTTCGTTGTGCGCGCGCACCCAGTCCAACGCGTCATCGCCGGTGATGTCCTCGAGCCAGAGATAGGGGTCGTCAGCCACAGCTCCATTGTGTCGGGGCGGCGTAGTGTGAGCGTCGTTACACCGTCCAGGGAGGAGTCCCCGATGACCGTTTACGCCCGGCCCGGATCAGCAGACGCGTTGATGTCGTATGAGTCCCGCTACGGAAACTTCATCGGTGGTGAGTGGGTGCCGCCTGCGTCGGGGGAGTACTTCGAGAATCCGACTCCCGTGACGGGTCAAGCCTTCTGCGAGGTGGCTCGCTCCACCGAGGCCGACATCGACAAGGCGCTCGACGCGGCGCACGGCGCCGCCACCGCATGGGGCAAGACGGCCGCGGGCGAACGCGCGGGCATCCTCAACAAGATCGCCGACCGCATCGAGGAGAACCTCGAGTCGCTGGCCCTGGCCGAGGCGTGGGACAACGGCAAGCCGATCCGCGAGACGCTGAACGCGGACCTGCCGCTGGCCATCGACCACTTCCGCTACTTCGCCGGCGCCATCCGCGCGCAGGAGGGCTCGCTGAGCCAGATCGACGACGACACCGTCGCCTACCACTTCCACGAACCGCTCGGCGTCGTCGGCCAGATCATCCCGTGGAACTTCCCGATCCTGATGGCCACGTGGAAGTTGGCCCCGGCGCTGGCGGCCGGCAACGCGATAGTGCTCAAACCCGCCGAACAGACGCCCGCGTCGATCCTTTACCTGATGTCGTTGATCGGTGACCTGTTGCCCGCCGGTGTACTGAACGTGGTCAACGGTTTCGGCGCCGAGGCGGGCAAGCCGCTGGCGTCATCGAACCGCATCGCCAAGATCGCGTTCACCGGTGAGACGACGACCGGCAGGCTGATCATGCAGTACGCGTCGCAGAACCTGATTCCCGTCACGCTGGAACTCGGCGGCAAGAGCCCGAACATCTTCTTCTCCGACGTGCTTGCCGCGGCCGACGACTACCAGGACAAGGCGTTGGAGGGCTTCGCGATGTTCGCCCTCAACCAGGGCGAGGTGTGCACGTGCCCGTCACGGTCGCTGATCCAGGCCGACATCTACGACGAGTTCCTGGAACTGGCCGCTATCCGCACCAAAGCGGTGCGTCAGGGCGATCCGCTCGACACCGAGACCATGATCGGCTCGCAGGCGTCCAACGATCAGCTCGAAAAGGTGTTGTCCTACATCGAGATCGGCAAGGACGAGGGCGCGCGCGTGGTCACCGGCGGTGAGCGGGCCGAACTCGGCGGCGACCTCAACGGCGGCTACTACGTGCAGCCGACGATCTTCGAGGGCCACAACAAGATGCGGATCTTCCAGGAGGAGATCTTCGGTCCGGTCGTGGCGGTGACGTCGTTCTCCGACTACGACGACGCGATCAGCATCGCCAACGACACGCTCTACGGGCTGGGCGCGGGTGTGTGGTCGCGCGACGGCAACGTCGCCTACCGCGCCGGGCGCGACATCAAGGCAGGCCGGGTGTGGACGAACTGCTATCACGCCTACCCCGCGCATGCGGCGTTCGGCGGCTACAAGCAGTCCGGCATCGGGCGCGAGAACCACAGGATGATGCTCGACCACTACCAGCAGACGAAGAACCTGCTGGTCTCCTACAGCAACAAGGCCCAGGGCTTCTTCTGATTCACCTTCGGCGCCAAACGTTCCTTACCACTCGATATTTCGCCGAATCTTCGAGTGGTAAGGAACGTTCGCGGAGACGGGGTGCGTATGGCTGAACTCCCGGCGCGGGCGCTGATCACCCGGGCCGCCGCCGACCTGTTGGAGCGACTGCAGGGCCGCCACGGCGCACTGATGTTCCACCAGTCCGGCGGCTGTTGCGACGGGTCGTCGCCGATGTGTTACCCCGACGGCGACTTCATCATCGGAGACCGCGATGTCCTGCTGGCTGTGTTCGACGTCGGCTTGCACGTCCAATCGGAAGGCGTGCCGGTGTGGATCTCCGGTCCGCAGTTCGAGGCGTGGAAGCACACCCAGTTGGTGATCGACGTCGTGCCCGGGCGCGGCGGCGGATTCAGCGTCGAGGCTCCCGAGGGTATGCGGTTCCTGTCGCGCGGCCGCGCCTTCACCGAAGAGGAGAATCGGCTGCTGGACGAACAGCCGCCGGTGACGGGCGCCGACTACGAGAAGGGCACGCGGCCGCCGTCGGCCGGAACGCACATCGTCGCCGAGGCCGTCGATGCTTGTCCGATTCCGTTGGGGCGTGGCTCAAAGGGTTAGCGGTTCCCCGGCGTTAACCTCAAAGACGTGATTCCGCTGCCGCGGGCCTGGGTGTTGACGAGTGCACTACTCGTCGGGGCCGCTGCCGGGCTGATACTCGGCATCGCCTCGACCCTGCTCGTGGATGCGGCGATGCGGCCGGACGTCGTGATCGCACTCGTCGTCGGCGTGCCCAGCGCAGTCGGAATGCTGATGATCCTGCTGTCGGGCAGACGATGGGTCACCGCGGCAGGCGCCTTCGTCCTCGCGATCGCACCTGGCTGGTTCGGTGTACTGGTGGCGATCCAGGCGGCACACGGTGTCTGACCTCGACGAACTGCCGGGCGATCCCACGGGACCCTTCACGCCGATGTTCACCGGTGAGATACCGGTCCAACATCCACCCCCGCCGCAAGAACCCGAGTTGCCGTCGGCGCCTGCCCTGCCCGTCGCCGTGCCCGGGGCCTACCAGTACCTGAAGCGGTGGACGTTCGTGCTCGTCGTCGCCTGTGTGTGGATCGCCGCCGCCGCGGCCGGATGGGGCCTCTACCACTGGTGGTATCACTCGCTCGACAAGACGGCCCCGGTGTTCGTCGTGCTGTGTTTCCTGATCGCGTGCACGGTCGGCGGATTGCTCACCGCGATGGTGCCCGGCAGGCCGGTCTTCTCGGCGCTGGCCGTCGCGATCACGTCGGCGCCGCTGGCCGCGACCGCCGCAGCGGCGGTGCTGCACGGCCTGTACTTCTGCGAATGGGCCAGCCGGTGTCTCGCGGGGGTCATTCCTTACTAGGGTGGGGGCGTGACCCACTATGACGTCGTCGTACTCGGAGCAGGCCCCGGCGGATACGTCGCGGCCATTCGCGCCGCCCAGCTTGGCCTGAACACCGCAGTCGTCGAACCCAAGTACTGGGGCGGCGTGTGCCTCAACGTCGGGTGCATCCCGTCGAAGTCGCTGCTGCGCAACGCCGAGCTGAACCACATCCTGACCAAGGACGCCAAGCTGTTCGGCATCAGCGGCGAGGCCAGCATGGACTACGGGGTGGCCTACGACCGCAGCCGCAAGGTGGCCGACGGCCGCGTGGCGGGCGTGCACTTCCTGATGAAGAAGAACAAGATCACCGAGATCAGCGGCTACGGAAAGTTCACCGACGACCACACGCTCGAGGTCGACCTCAACGAAGGCGACACCGAGAAGGTCACCTTCGACAACGCGATCATCGCCACCGGTGCCAGCACGCGCCTCGTGCCGGGCACCTCACTGTCGGAGAACGTCGTCACCTACGAAGAACAGATCATGCAGCGAGAACTGCCCGGGTCGATCGTGATCGCGGGTGCGGGCGCCATCGGCATGGAATTCGGCTACGTGATGAACAACTTCGGTGTGGACGTCACCATCGTCGAGTTCCTTCCACGCGCGCTGCCCAACGAGGACGCCGAGGTGTCCAAGGAGATCGAGAAGCAGTTCAAGAAGCTCGGCGTCAAGATCCTCACCGGCACGAAGGTCGAGTCGATCAAAGATGAGGGAGGCGACGGGCCCGTTGAAGTCACCGTCAGCAAGGACGGGAAGTCCGACACCCTCAAACCCGACAAAGTGTTGCAGGCCATCGGGTTCTCGCCCAACGTCGAAGGCTACGGCTTGGACAAGGCAGGGGTGGAGCTGACCGACCGCAAGGGGATCGGCGTCGACGACTACATGCGCACCAACGTGCCACACATCTACGCCATCGGCGACGTCACCGGCAAGCTGCAGCTCGCCCACGTCGCCGAGGCCATGGGTGTGGTTGCAGCCGAAACCATCGCCGGGGCAGAGACTTTGGCGCTGGGCGACTACCGGATGATGCCGCGCGCGACCTTCTGTCAGCCCCAGGTCGCCAGCTTCGGACTCACCGAGGAGCAGGCGCGCGAAGAGGGCTACGACGTCAAGGTCGCGAAGTTTCCGCTGACCGCCAACGCCAAGGCCCACGGCCTCGGCGACCCGAGCGGGTTCGTCAAACTGATCGCCGATGCCAAGTACGGGGAACTGCTCGGCGGTCACCTGATCGGACACGACGTCTCCGAACTGCTTCCGGAGCTGACCCTGGCGCAGAAGTGGGACCTGACCGTCAACGAGTTGGCCCGCAACGTGCACACCCACCCGACGCTGTCCGAGGCGCTGCAGGAGTGCTTCCACGGCCTCGCCGGACACATGATCAACTTTTGAGAGCGATCTGGGTCGCCGGCGTCGGCGGGTTGATCATCGGCCACATCCTGTGGCTGGCCGGCATATCCCTTGCCACGGCCACCACTTCGGTCAGCACGTGGGTGTTGGTCGTCGCGGCGGTGTCGTTCGTCGTCGGCGCGGCCCTGGGCTGGCTGGGGTGGCGCCTTTATCAGCGCAAGTCCGAGGTGTGGGCCGCGTTTCTATGGATGCTGCCCGCGTCGCCGGTGCTCCTGTCGGTGGTCGTGCTCGGAGTGACGTACCTCTAGTCGGGGAAGTCGAGCGGGACGCCCAGCGTGGTGATCGTCGCCGCGAGCCCGTCGTACTGCGCGGCGAGCAGGCAGAATTCGATCAGTTGAGGCTTGGTGAGGTGGCCGGACAGCACGGCCCAGGTCTGTTGTGACACACCCCGGGTGACGACGAACTCGTCGGTCGCGGTGATCAGTGCGCGCTGTCGGTCGGTCAACCCCTCGGCGTCGGGGCCCTCGAAGATCTTCTTCTGCAGGTCCGGGCCGATGCCGCGGGTCCGGGCGAGCCGGCGATGCTGCTGTAGTTCGTATTCGCAGTCGCGCAGGTGCCCGACGCGCAGGATGACGACCTCGGCGTCCTTCACCGAGAGCTTGCTCAGCATTCCGAGCAGCATGCCGCTGTAGGGCAACCAGGCCAGGAACAGAAGGCGGTGCTGGCCAAGCACATTGAAGAGGCTGAATCGCGGCGCCCTGATCGCTCGCGCACCCAGTTTGGCGATGGCCCAGTTGAGAGGACCGAGTTCCTTGAAGCCGCCGGGCGAGATGCGCGCCGGCTCGATTGCACTCACCGAAACGAGTCTATAGGCGTGGTCCGGCCTACTGCTGCTTGACCAGGTACGGCGAGACGGTGCTGCGGTGCTCGTCGAGATCGAGTGCGCGGCCCAGGGCGGGGAAGGCGCGCTGCGGACAGTTGTCGCGCTCGCACACTCGGCAGCCCGCCCCGATCGGCGTCGCGATGTCGCCGGACAGGTCCAGTCCCTCGGAGTAGACCAGGCGGTGCGCATGGCGCAGTTCGCAGCCGAGGCCGATCGCGAACGTCTTGCCTGGCTGCCCATAGCGCGACGCGCGGCGCTCAACGGTGCGCGCCACCCACATGTAGTTGCGCCCGTCGGGCATCTGCGCGACCTGCACTCCGATCTTGCCCGGGTTGGCGAACGTCTCGTAGACGTTCCAAAGCGGGCAGGTGCCGCCGCTGGACGAGAAGTGAAACCCGGTGGCGGACTGTCGCTTCGACATGTTGCCGGCGCGGTCCACCCGGATGAACGACAACGGCACCCCCCGCATGGACGGTCGCTGCAGCGTCGAGAGCCGGTGGGCGACGGTTTCGTAGCTGACCGAGTAGAAGGCCGACAGCCGCTCGACGTCGTATCGGAAGTTCTCGGCGACGTCGTGGAACTGCCCGTAGGGCAGCACTGTCGCGGCCGCGAAGTAGTTGGCCAGCCCGAGACGGGCCAGGGTCGCCGACTCCTCGCTGGTGAACTTGCCCTCGGCGACCAGCTTGTCGATCAACTCCCCGAATTCCAGGTACGCCAATTCGGCGGCCATCTTGAACACCGTCTGCCCCGAGGAGAGGTGGTTGCTGATCTCCAGCGTTTTGGTCGCCGGATCGAAGCGGTGCAGCACCGAGTCGCCCAGGCTGATCCGGCGCACGATGCGCACCCCGTGCACCATGGTCAGTCGGTCCGACAGCTCGCGGGCCAGTTCCGCGCGGTGCATCCGCATGCGGATGGTCAGGTCTTCGGCCGCCGTGTCGAGTTCGTGCAGATAGTTCTGTCGTTCGTAGAAGTAGTCGCGCACTTCCTCGTGCGGCATGGTGATCGAGCCGGTTCCGCTGCCACTGCCGCCCGAGAACCGGTCCTCGGTGACGGCGGCCAGCTGCGTGTGCGCCAATTGATAGCGCCGGTGCAGATTGACCATCGCGCGGGCCATGTTCGGGTGAGTGGCGACCAGGTCGGCGACCTCGGCGAGGTCGATGTCGATGTCGAGATCGCGATCCAGCATCACCTCGCGCAGTTCGGCCACCAGGCGGGTGTCGTCCTGAGAGGCGAAGAACGTCGCATCGACGCCGAACAGCTCGGCGATCCGCAGGAGCACGGCCACGGTGAGCGGACGCACGTCGTGTTCGATCTGGTTCAGGTAGCTCGGCGAGATCTCCAGCATCTGGGCCAGCGCCGCCTGGCTGAATCCGCGCTCGCTACGAAGTTGTCGAACGCGCGAGCCGACGAACGTTTTCGCCACGTCAGCCAGCATAGCTTCGCTGTGAAGACGCTCTTCGCATTGTTGGCAGCCGGTCCCGCTGTGGCAGGATCGAATGCCGTGAGTACCAAGGGTGGACCAGGCGCAAGGCCTTCGCAGGGCCTCTTCAAGGCTCTGATGCCCGTCCCCGATCCACACCCCGACGTGTTCGACATCCAGTGGCCACTGCGGGTCGCCGATGTGGACCGGGTGGGCCGGCTGAAGTTCGACGCCGCGACCCGTCATATTCAGGACATCGGTTCGGATCAGTTGCGCGAGATGGGCTTCCAGGAAACGCATCCGCTCTGGATCGTGCGCCGCACGATGATCGACATGATCAAGCCCATCGAGTTCCAGGACATCCTGCGCCTTCGGCGGTGGTGTTCGGGCACGTCCAACCGGTGGTGTGAGATGCGGGTGCGCATCGACGGCCGCAAGGGCGGTCTCATCGAGTCCGAGGCGTTCTGGATCAACATCAACCGGGAGACGCAGGGGCCCGCGCGCATCTCCGACGACTTCCTCGAAGGTCTGCGGCGCACCACCGATGTCGACCGGTTGCGATTCAAGGCCTACCTGTCGCCCGGCAGCCGCGACGACGCTGCGGAGATTCGTGACTATCCGATCCGCGTCAGCGACATCGACATCTTCGACCACATGAACAACTCGGTGTATTGGTCGGTGATCGAGGACTACCTCTACAACCATCCCGACCTGGTGCGGTATCCGCTGCGGGTGACCATCGAGCACGACGCCGCCGTCGCGCTGGGCGACAAACTCGAGATCATCTCGCACGTGCACCCGCCGGGATCGACCGAGCAGTTCGGTCCCGAACTCACCGACCGCACTGTTACAACGCTCACATATGCGGTCGGCGAGGAGGCCAAAGCCATCGCCGCGATCTTCTCGCTCTGATTACCGCGCCGTTAACAGTACGGGCGTACTGACCTGCGAAAACCGCCTACCGGCGGGTAACTTCTGAACCGGTCAAGGAGTAAATCACCTTCGCAAGATTCGCAAGGTTCTGGCGATCATTGGCGAAAATTGGCAACTGAAACGGCTGGACCTGCATAGACGCCGTGGTGCATCCTCGAAATAGCGGAACGGCAAAGCCGTTCGGGCGTTAACAAGCCGGGTATGCCGGCAGCGCCACAGCCTAGTGAACGATTCGAAGGAGCACCCATGTCGACCGTTGGCCAGCCGAAGTCACCGGAGGAAATCCAGAAGGACTGGGACACCAACCCCCGCTGGAAGAACATCACCCGCGAGTACACCGCCGAGGACGTCGTGGCCCTGCAGGGTTCCGTCGTCGAGGAGGCCACGCTGGCCCGCCGCGGCGCGGAGGTGCTCTGGAACCAGCTGCACGACATGGAGTTCGTCAACGCGCTCGGCGCGCTGACCGGCAACATGGCCGTCCAGCAGGTGCGCGCCGGCCTGAAGGCCATCTATCTCTCGGGGTGGCAGGTCGCCGGTGACGCGAACCTGTCCGGCCACACCTACCCGGACCAGAGCCTGTACCCGGCCAACTCGGTGCCGCAGGTCGTCCGCCGCATCAACAACGCCCTGCTGCGCGCCGACGAGATCGCCAAGGTCGAGGGCGATACGTCGGTCGAGAACTGGCTCGCGCCCATCGTCGCCGACGGCGAGGCCGGCTTCGGCGGTGCGCTCAACGTCTACGAGCTGCAGAAGGCGATGATCTCCGCCGGCGTCGCGGGCTCGCACTGGGAGGACCAGCTGGCTTCGGAGAAGAAGTGTGGTCACCTCGGTGGCAAGGTGCTGATCCCGACCCAGCAGCACATCCGCACGCTGACCTCGGCTCGCCTGGCGGCCGACGTCGCCGACGTGCCTACGGTCGTCATCGCCCGCACCGACGCCGAGGCCGCCACGCTGATCACCTCCGACGTCGACGAGCGCGACCGCCCGTTCATCACCGGTGAGCGGACGAAGGAAGGCTTCTACCGGGTGCGCAACGGTTTGGAGCCGTGCATCGCCCGCGCCAAGGCCTACGCGCCGTACTCCGACCTGATCTGGATGGAGACCGGCACGCCGGACCTGGAGCTGGCGGCGAAGTTCGCCGAGGGCGTCAAGAGCGAGTTCCCGGACCAGATGCTGGCCTACAACTGCTCGCCGTCGTTCAACTGGCGCAAGCATCTCGACGACGCGACCATCGCGAAGTTCCAGAAGGAGCTCGGCGCGATGGGCTTCAAGTTCCAGTTCATCACGCTGGCCGGCTTCCATGCCCTGAACTACTCGATGTTCGATCTGGCCTACGGCTACGCCCGCAACCAGATGAGCGCGTACGTCGAGCTGCAGGAGCGTGAATTCGACGCCGAGGAGCGGGGTTACACCGCGACCAAGCACCAGCGCGAGGTCGGCGCCGGTTACTTCGACCGGATCGCCACCACCGTCGACCCGAACTCGTCGACCACCGCGCTCGCGGGTTCGACCGAAGAGGGGCAGTTCCACTAGGAGTTGATAGCGTCAGGCCCCGTCCATCATTGGGCGGGGCTTGATGCTGTCTAAGGGAGTCACCAGTGAGCATTGAACGGGTAGGCGTTGTCGGCGCGGGGCAGATGGGCGGCGGCATCGCCGAGGTGTGCGCGAAGGCCGGGGCGGACGTCGTCGTCTTCGAGCCGACCGAAGAGCTGGCGAACGCGGGCCGTGACCGCATCACCGGGTCGCTGGAGCGCGCGGCGAAGAAGGGCAAACTGTCCGAGGGCGAGCGCGACGCGGCGCTGGGGCGGCTCACGTTCACGACCTCGCTCGCCGACCTGGCGGACCGTCAGCTCGTGATCGAGGCGGTTGTCGAGGACGAAGCGGTCAAGGGCAAGATCTTCGCGCAACTCGACGAGATCATCACCGATCCCGACGCGGTGCTCGCGTCGAACACCTCGAGCATCCCGATCATGAAAATCGCTGCGGCGACGAAGAATCCGTCGCGGGTGCTGGGGTTGCACTTCTTCAACCCGGTCCCGGTGCTGCCGTTGGTGGAACTGGTCAACACGTTGGTGACGTCTGACGGTGCGCTCGCGCGCACCGAGCAGTTCGCGAGTGAGGTGCTGGGCAAGCAGGTCGTGCGGTGTAGCGACCGGTCCGGCTTCGTGGTCAACGCGCTGCTGGTGCCCTATCTGCTGTCGGCGATCCGCATGGTCGAGGCGGGCGTCGCGACAGTCGAGGACGTCGACACGGCGATTGTGGCCGGACTGTCGCATCCGATGGGCCCGCTGCGGCTGTCGGATCTCATCGGTCTGGACACCATGAAGCTGATCGCGGACTCGATGTACGACGAATTGAGGGACGCGCACTACGCCCCGCCGCCGCTGCTGCTGCGGATGGTCGAGGCCGGCCAGCTCGGCAAGAAGTCGGGCCAGGGCTTCTACTCGTACTAGGGCCTAAGCGTCGAGCAGGCGCTTGCGTTCCGCCTCGACATCGAAATCTGCTGCGGGCCACGACAAGTCGAGGCTCTCAAGCGCCTGAATCAGCAGCTCGGTGACCGCGAGACGGCTGTACCAGCGCTTGTCGCATGGCACCACATGCCACGGCGCGTAATCCGTCGAGGTGCGGTCCAGCACCGCCTGGTAGGCCTCCTGATACTTCGGCCACTCCAAGCGCTCGTCGATGTCGCCGGGGTTGTATTTCCAGTACTTCGTCGGATCGTCGAGCCGCTCGAGCAGTTGTCTCTTCTGCTCGTCGAGCGAGATGAACATCGCGACCTTGACCAGCCGCACCCCGCTGTCGACGAGTTCGCGCTCGAACGCATTGATCTCGTCGTAGCGCGCACCCCACACCTCCGGCGCGACGAGGTTGTGCACCCGAACGATCAACACGTCCTCGTAGTGTGAGCGGTCGAACACCCCGATGTGTCCGGCAGGCGGCAGCGCCTTGCGGATTCGCCACAGGTAGTCGTGCGCCAGCTCCTCCTCCGTCGGCTTGCCGAAGCTGGTATACCGCACACCCATCGGATTGACCGCGCCGACAACATGTTTGACGATCCCGCCCTTGCCTGCGGCATCCATGCCCTGCAGCACCAGCAGCACTGAGCGGGTGTCGTCGGCGGCCTTGTGGCTGGCGTAGAGCATCTCCTGCAGTTCGGTTAGGCGCGCACTGCGTTCCGCCTGCACGGGAGCCGCGTCGGCTTTCGCACCGGAAAACCCGGGCGTCGCACTGGTGTCGATGTCGGCGACTGACTGGCCGGGCGCAAAGACGAGCTGGGCAGGTATCGAAGAGCTCATTCCTGCAGCTTATGTTTCGGCAAAGCCGGTGAGGGGTGCGCTTGGCTGCGGAACTTCTCCAACGACCCGCCGACCTCGACGATGCCGCACAGCGCGTTCCACGACAGCATCGTGAGGTAGTCGATCAGCTCGTCGGCGGTCATCCGGCGGTTCGTCATCCACGAGTGCGTGGCCAGCTGGACCCCGCCGACGGTGTGGTACGCCCACGGCTCGACGCCGCCGGTGTCCATGCCTGCGGTCATCATGCGGCGGCGCAGCATCACCGCGAGCATGCGCGCGATGATCTGCTCGGAGGTCGCGACGGCCTTGCTCTTGCTGGCCGAGTTGTTGGCCATGACGAACTGATACGGCTCCGGCTCGGAGGCCACGGTTTCGACATAGACGCGGATGATCTCGCGGGTGAGCTCGTAGCCGTCCAGATCCGACGACAGCGCACGCGCCATGTTCGGGATCAGCGTGGTCTGCGCGAAGCGCATCATCACCGCGGTGGTGAGGTCGTTCTTGTCGACGAAGTAGCGGTAAAGCACCGTCTTGGAGACCCCGATCTCGGCCGCGATCTCGTCCATGCTGACGTTGCTGCCCAGTCGACGGATGGCTTCGAGGGTGCCGTCGACCAGCTCATTGCGCCGCTCCACCTTGTGCTGGTGCCAGCGTCGCTTGCGGCCATCGGTCTTGACCGCAATCGCGTGAGCCTGCTGTGCCACTGTGCCCGTGATCCGTTCCCTAGTTCTCCTTGATACTACGGCTGATCTTGACCTCAGGCGTTGTCGGACGGTCCGCGCCGCCGCAGTAGCGGATGATGGAACGGTGGCACACAGACCCCACGCCGGTGGCCCGGCTCTGAACCCGCCGCGGGCCGGCTTTGCCGAGTCGCTGGCCGCGGCCGATTCAGCTGCCGACGCGGAGCGCGCCCGCTCGTTGCGGCGGATGAAACTCGTCGCTCTGAGCTTCCTGATCGGTGCGACGATCGTCTTCCTGCTCTGCAGCTGGGCGCAGGCCGACGGCGCCGCAGCCTGGGTCGGATACGTCCGGGCCGCCGCCGAAGCCGGCATGGTCGGCGCGCTCGCCGACTGGTTCGCGGTGACGGCGCTGTTTCGGCATCCGTTGCGGATCCCCATTCCGCACACCGCGATCATCAAGCGCAAGAAGGACCAGCTCGGCGAGGGCCTCGGCACATTCGTGCGCGAGAACTTCCTGTCGCCCGAGGTCGTGGCGACCAAGCTGCGTGACGCGGAGGTCGCGGGCCGGATGGGCAAATGGCTCTCCGAGCCGACGCACGCCGAACGTGTCGCCGCCGAAGCCTCGACCGTGCTGAGGGTTCTCGTCGAGATGCTGCGCGACGAGGACGTCCAGCACGTGCTCGACCGGATGATCATCAAGCGCGTCGCCGAACCGCAATGGGGCCCGCCGATCGGGCGCGTATTGGGCACGCTGCTTGCCGAGGGCCGCCAGGAGGCGCTGCTGCAGCTGCTGGCCGACCGGGCCTTTCAGTGGTCGCTCAACGCGGGCGACATCATCGAGCGGGTCATCGAGCGCGACTCGCCGACCTGGTCGCCGCGCTGGGTCGACCACCTCGTCGGCGACCGCATCCACCGCGAGCTGATGGACTTCACCGACAAGGTGCGGCGCAACCCCGACCACGAACTGCGGCGCTCTGCCACCCGGTTCCTGTTCGAGTTCGCCGACGACCTGCAGAACGACGACGCCACCATCGCGCGCGCCGAGAACGTCAAGGACCAGATCATGGCCCGCGACGAGGTAGCCAAGGCCGCCGAAACCGCGTGGAACGCGGCGAAACGGATCATCCTCGAGTCGGTCGACGACCCGTCGTCGGCGCTGCGCACCCGCATCGCCGACTCCGTGGTGCACATCGGCGAATCCCTGCGCGACGACGGCGACCTGCGCGACAAGGTCGACAACTGGATCATCCGGGCCGCCCAGCACCTGGTCGCCGAGTATGGGGTGGAGATCACAGCGATCATCACCGAAACGATCGAGCGGTGGGACGCCGATGAGGCGAGCCGCCGCATCGAATTGCACGTCGGCCGTGACCTGCAATTCATCCGGATCAACGGCACCGTGGTGGGCTCGCTGGCCGGCCTCGCGATCTATTCGATAGCCCAGCTACTCTTCTGACCTGCGCTAACTAGTGCTTGCAAAAGTTAGCACCCCGTCGTACGGTTGTCTTCGTCGCTTGGATAACCGACGCAATCGAGGGGTCTACGCATGCCGCAGGATGAAAATCTGGCTGTCGTCGTATCCACCGCCGCGCAGAGCGCAGCGATGGACATCGGCAGCTTCATCCGCACGCAACGTGAGGCAGCGCAGGTGTCCGTGCGGCAACTGGCCGAGAAGGCCGGCGTCAGCAATCCCTACCTGAGCCAGATCGAGCGGGGATTGCGCAAACCCTCGGCCGATGTGCTCAACCAGATCGCCAAGGCACTGCGGGTCTCTGCGGAGGTGCTCTACGTGAGGGCCGGAATCCTGGAACCCAGTGTCAACAGCGAGGTGCGCGACGCCATCGTCACCGACTCGGCGATCACGGAGCGGCAAAAGCAGGTGCTGCTCGAGATCTACACGTCGTTTCGCCAGCAGAACGAAGCTGCAGACGCCGAGGCCGGAGGCTCCGAGGCGAACAGCCTCAAGACACCAGAGGAGCCGACGACTGACTGATACGAGAACAACAGCGCAGCAGAGATCCCAATCAAGACCTGAGAAAGGACCTAGAAACATGGCCAAGAACACCCCGGCTAAGAACCAGCCCAATGTCGACGACCTGAAGGCCCCGCTGCTCGCCGCGGTCGGCGCCGCCGACCTGGCGCTCGAGCGGGTCAACGAGATCGTCGCCACCCTGCGTGAGCGTGCAGGCGAAGCCCGCACCGACACCCAGAGCCGCGCCGCGGAGACCCGCGCCCGGGTGAACCGGCTGCAGGACGACCTGCCCGGCCTGCGTGACCGGCTGAGCTCCGACGAGCTGCGCAAGTTCGCCGAGACGTACGCCGATGCCGCGCAGTCGACCTACAACAAGCTGATCGAGCGCGGCGAGGCTGCTCTCGAGCGGCTGCGCACCCAGCCCGGCGTCACCGACGCGGCGAACCGCGTCGAGGGCTACACCGACCAGGCTGTCGAGCTGACCCAGGAAGCGCTGGGCAACGTCGCCGCGCAGACCCGCGCGGTGGGCGAGCGTGCCGCCAAGCTGGTCGGCGTCGAGCTGCCGAAGAAGGCCGACAAGGGCGCTGCGCCGGTCAAGAAGGCTGCCAAGAAGGCGCCGGCCAAGTCCGCGGCGAAGGCCCCGGCCAAGAAGGCTCCGGCCAAGAAGGCCCCGGCCAAGAAGGTCACCCAGAAGTAAGCATCGACACGCGTCGTTGACGCGAGTCGACTAAGGGGGCGTAACCCGCCTAGGCTTAGAGCGTGCAGCTCCAAGGCCTTGTGGGTTACGTCCTCTTTGCGTTGCAGATCGCGGTCGTCGCGACGGCGGTGTACGCGGTGGTGCACGCCGCGATGCAGCGCCCGGACGCCTACACCGCAGCCGACAAACTCACCAAGCCCGTGTGGCTGGTGATCCTCGGCGTCGGCATCGTGCTGGCTCTGCTGCTCGGCATCACCGGCACCGCGATCGCGGCCGTCGCCGCAGGCGTGTATCTGGTCGACGTGCGACCCAAGATCCTCGAGGTGCAAGGGAAGTCGCGCTAGTGCGTCTTATGATCGCCGTCGCCGCCGCGGCGACGGCGATGTTCGCGCCCCTGATCGCGGCGCCCGCCGCTTCGGCCGATCCCGCACCACCGTTCGTCGACCATGTCGAGTGGGCCAAGTGGGGCGACCTGTCGAGCCTGCGGGTCTATCCGACCCCGGCCGGGCGCCAGGCCACGGGCCTGGCCGCTCCGACCCTGGCCGACGCCGCGTGGAATGAGGTGTTGACCCTGGCGCCCGACGCCGACATCCCCGGAATGAAGGCGCAGTTCGTCTGCCACTGGGAGTTCGCCGAACTGGGCAGGCCCGGGAAGGTCAGCTGGAACCTCGAGCCCTGGCGCAACGAGGTGTCCGATCAGGAGATGGTCGCGGCCGGGTGCAATCCCGGCGGCACCGAAGAACCGTTCTAGATGCGGCGGCGGGCAGGAGCGGAGCGACCCGGGGGTCGGCAGGGCCCTACCCGCGGCGAAGTGGCCGCGCTCGTCGACCACACCCTGCTCAAACCCGAAGCCACCGAAGCCGACGTTCGCGCGCTCACTGAGGAGGCCGCAGCTCTCGGTGTGTACGCCGTGTGCGTGTCGCCGTCGATGGTGCCTGCCGTCAAACCGTCTGGCCCGCAGAAGATCTGCGCGGTCGTGGGATTCCCGTCCGGCAAGCACCTTTCGGCGATGAAGGCGCAGGAGGCTCGGCTCGCCGTGGCCGCAGGCGCGGACGAGATAGACATGGTGATCGACGTCGGCGCGGCGTTGTCCGGTGACTTCGACTCCGTGCGCGCCGAGGTCGCCGCGGTGCGCGACGCGATCGGCGAGCACGTATTGCTGAAGGTGATCGTGGAGTCCGCCGCGCTGCTGAGCCTCGGGGGCGACCAGACCCTCGTGCAGGCGTGCCGCGCGGCCGTCGGCGCCGATTTCGTCAAGACCTCCACCGGTTTTCACCCCAGCGGCGGCGCGTCAACGCGCGCGGTGGAGTTGATGGTCGCCGCCGTCGGTCCCGACGTGTCGGTTAAAGCCAGCGGCGGCATCCGCACCGCCGCCGACGCCGTCGCGATGCTCGACGCCGGCGCCAAGCGGCTGGGATTGTCGGGCACCCGCGCAGTGCTCGACGGGCTCGCCGGCTGAGCCGGCTAGAGACCCGCGAAGCAGGGGTCTTGCTGGTCCTTCGGCATCTTGGCGTTGCGCGTCGAAAACTGGCTCACCACACCGCCTTCGGTGACCTGCACCGAGTCGGCCTTAATGCCCATCGGGTAGTTCTGCGTCACCTGCGAAAGGAATGCGTCGAGCGCGGGCTGCACGGTTTCGCGGGGCAGTGTGAAGCCCAGCCCGGTCAGCTCGACCACCTGGAGCGAGAGCCCGCTCTCCACGACCTCCGGCTTGGCGACGATGCTGCCCAGCGCGCCCTCCAACTCGATGGTGCCCGCACCCGGATCGGTCGTCACGCCGGTGACGAAGCTGCCGACGAGCGGAATCGAATCCTGGATCGTCTGCAGAATGCCGTCGGACGACCACGTGATGTTCGCGACCAGAGAGCCGACCGAGCCGCCGGAGTCAGCGGTGTCCTCGAGGCGGACGTCCTCGATGTTGAGGTTGACCTTCATGCCCTTGGCATCGCGGATCTGATTGCCGGCGGTTTCGATGTTGATGTTCGTGTAGTGGCCGGACATGTGTTGCACCAGGAACGGCGGCATCACACCGAACGACGCGGTGGCCTCGTCCTGCACCACACACGAGACGACCTTGGACACCACGTCGTCGGCGCGGTTGCGGGCATACAGCTCACCGCCCAGCAGGCCGGCGAGCACCAGCGCGAGCACGATGACGACGATCAGGACGATCGACAGCGGGTCGCGCACCAGGGTCTTGGCCCGGCCGACGAGAGACGAATCCTTCGCAGGAGACGGCTGGCCGGGAGGTGGGCCCTGCGGGTACTGCGGCTGCGGTGGCTGCGGTGGGACGGGCGGGGCCTGGTCGGCCGGGCGAGCCCAGGGATCGGTCATCCCCGCGATTCTGCCTTACGCGCCGCGGTGAGTCCCGCACGGTTGCGTAACACCGCGATCGTCTCGCGGGTTTTGTGCGCGGCGGGCAGATCCAGATCGGTCACCAGCAAGTGCGGGTCGTCTCCCGCCGCCGCGACCACCTCGCCGACCGGCGAGCACACCAGGCTGCCCCCGACGCCGGTCGGTCCCGAGGCCGCGATCTCGTCTCCCGGGTAGGCCTGCCCCACCGCAGCGATGTAGCCGGTCGTATCGATTGCCCTGGCGCGGGCCAGCAGCGTCCACTGGTCGAGCTTGCCGGGCCCACTGCCCCAGGACGCGTGCACGGTGATCAGCTGCGCACCCTGCTGGGCGAGCTCGACGAACAGCTCGGGGAAGCGCACGTCGTAACACAACGTGAGGCCGACGCCCACGCCGTCGACCGAGATGAGCACCGGCTCGCGGCCGGGCGCGACGGTCTTGGACTCAGCGAACCCGAACGCGTCGTACAGGTAGATCTTGTCGTAATGCGCTTCGACGCCAGGCCCGGTGGCGATCAGCGTGTTGGTCACCCGTCCGTCGTCGGCGGGCCGGTACATACCCGCGACGACGACGATGCCCGCCCGCTCGGCGATGGCCCGCACGCCGGACGCCCACGGCCCGTCGAGCGGCTCGGCTACGGGCGCGAGCGGCACCCCGAAGCGGCACATGGTCGCCTCGGGAAACAGCACCATGCGCGCGCCGGCGTCGGCGGCACGCATCGTGTAGTCCTCGACCACGCCGAGATTGGCCGAAGGATCTGTGCTGCTGAGGATCTGCGCCAGGGCAATCCGCATGGCGCGATCCTACGGGGCGGGGCCGCTCACGGTGGTGCGACGAGCGACCACGGCACGGTGAGCACGCCGTCGCGAAGGCGGCGGCGCGGCGGTTCGATGGGCAGCCCCGCGCCGCGCAGCGAGTCCAGCATCGCGCGCCAGCGCACCCGCGGGCCGAAGACGCCGTGCCCGGCGACGCTGTTCCACGCCCGGTCGGCCGACGCGAGTAGCGCGTTGATGCGCTGGCCCGCCACGTTGTGGTGGATCAGCACCTTGGGCAGACGCTCGGCGAGGTCGGACGGCCGCTCGATCGCGAACGGGTCGCACGCGAGGGTGAGGGTGGCCGGACCGTCGGCGTCGAGCAACACCCAGCAGCACCGCCTGCCCAACTCGTCGCATGTGCCGTCGATGATCAGCCCGCCGGGCGCCAACTGCTTCTGCATGACCGACCATGCCTGTGGCACCGCCTCGACCGGGTACTGGCGTAGCACGTTGAACGCGCGCACCAGTACGGGTCGCAAACCGGCCAATTCGAAACCGCCCAGCCCGAATTCGACCGTGTCGCTGCCGGCGGCCCGCGCCACTGCCACCCGAGTGGGGTCGATCTCGAGTCCGACGACGCGGACGTCGGCGCGCACGGCGCGCAGTCGCGACGCCAACTCGAGTGTCGTGACCGGCAGTGCTCCGTACCCGAGGTCGACCACCAGCGGGTCGGCGGCCGTCTGGACGACCGAGCGCACCCGCGGGGAATGGACCAGCCATCGATCGCTGCGACGCAGCCGGTTGTGTCCGGTGGTGCCACGCGTCAGCTGGCCCACGGGGGCGCCCATAACCAGCAACTTTAAAGGCGGATGCGCGGATCCCGGTGATCCACGCCGAGTGCCGACCGCGCGGTACTGCGCTGTCGGACTAGTGGTGCTTGGCGATCCAGTCGGCGGCGAACGCTTCCTCGCCGTCGAACAGGTACCGAATGTGGTGCAGGATCAGATCTTCCAGTGCGCCGCCGACCAACGGAATCCACACCTTGCACTCGCTGGCCAGCCGAAGCTGGCTGCCGGTGTCGGTCTCGGTGAGGAAGTACCTGCCGCCGAACCGCCCGGGCCCCTTCGGAATGGCGGCGCTGTAGGTGCCCTCGGCGCAGTTGTTGGCGTGGTCATACGGATCGAAGTGCTGCTTGCGCGTGATGACCATGTCGGACGGGATCACCGCGCGCGCGATCGAGGGCAGTTCGGACCAGGGCAGCTCTTGGACGAACACGATGTCGGTGCCGTTCTCGCTGGAGGTGAACGAGGTGATCGCCGACGGCGTGAACTGCTGGTATACCTCGATCAGGGTTTGCCAGTAGTCCCGACTGGTCAGGTCCTGGTACATCTTCTCCACCGGCGCGTCGAACGTGATCGTGTGGTCCATACGCCGCGCCATGATCGTAAGGTTACTTACGCTTTAGGTGGTCTCGGTGATCCACATGGTGGTGAAGCGCTGTTCAGCGATGATCAGGTCGACCAACTGGCGACCGACGAAATTCTCTATCTTGCCGCCGACGAGCGGCACCCTTACCTCGACGATGACGTTGAACTCCAGTCGCGACCCGGCGCCGGTCTTTGCCGGTGCCAGCACCGCAGTCCCCGAAAGGCTTGCGGGCGCGCCGCGGATCGACCCCTTGATGGTCGCGGTGGCCTGCCCGTCGCGCACCGGACTCCACGCCTCCTCGCGCACGAAGCTCAAGTCGCCCCGGTGGAATTGGGTCACCGCGCCGGGGAGTCGGTCGGCCCGCAACGTCTGCGTCGTGACCACATCGATGCCACCAAGTCCGTCGCCGTCCATCGCGTCCAGGGAGTAGTCGTCGGCGCCGGAGTCGGCCAGCCGCGCCAGCCAGTAGTGCTCGTCGCTCAACGCTTGGTGGACCTGTTCGACGCTGCCCTCGTATTCGGCGGCCATGTCGAATGAGCGCGGCATAGCTGGCCAGGCTACCGTTAGCGGCCGTGATCGGTTCGGTGATCGGGGGTGCGTCCGTTGCGAAGGCGGTGGCCCTCGCGCCGCTGACCACGCTGCGGGTCGGCCCGGTCGCCGAGCGTGTGATCACTTGTGACACCACGCAGAAGGTCGTCGACGTGTTCGCCGCCCTCGGTACCGCCGATGTGCTCGTGCTGGCCGGCGGCTCCAACGTCGTGCTCGCCGATGATCTGGCCGGGCTGACGGTAGTGCTGCTGGCCAACACCGAGATCACCGTGACCGACAACGTCGTGCGCGCCGAGGCGGGCGCGGCGTGGGACGACGTCGTGGTCACGTCGCTGGCTCACCAGCTCGGCGGGCTCGAATGCCTGTCAGGCATCCCCGGATCGGCGGGCGCGACGCCGGTGCAGAACGTCGGCGCGTACGGCGCTGAGGTGGCCGAGACGATTCGGCGCGTGCGCCTGCTGGACCGTCGCACCGGCGAGGACCGCTGGGTCGGCCCTGAGGAGATGGAATTCGGTTATCGCACCAGCGTTCTGAAGCATTCGCGGCACGCGATCGTGCTCGAGGTGGAGTTCGCCCTGGAGCCCGACGGGCAGAGTGCGCCGCTGCGGTACGGCGAGCTGGCCGCCACCCTGGGCGCCGAACCCGGCTCGCGGGTGGACCCGTTGCGGGTGCGTGATGCGGTGCTGGCGCTGCGCGGACGCAAGGGCATGGTGCTCGACAGCGGCGACTACGACACCTGGAGCGTCGGGTCGTTCTTCACCAATCCCGTGGTGTCGCCCGAGGAGTTCGACATGGTGCGGCGACGCGCGGGAGAAGGGGCCGGGCCCGTGCCGAACTTCGCGGCACCCGACGGGGTGAAGCTGGCGGCGGGCTGGCTGGTTGAGCACGCCGGTTTCGCCAAGGGTTATCCGGGCGACGGGGCCGCGGCCCGGCTGTCGACCAAGCACGCCCTAGCCGTCACCAACCGCGGCGGCGCGACGACCGCCGACGTGCTCGCGCTGGCCCGGGAGGTACGAGACGGTGTCCGAACGAAATTCGGGATCGAACTCACACCCGAGCCGTCCCTGGTCGGCTGCTCGCTGTAGGTACGCTGGGTCCACGTGAGCCCTGCCGATCCACTGCCGCACTTCACCCGGCGGCGCGCCCTGACCGCGCTCGCGGTCGGCGTTGTCGCCCCGGGCGTGCTCGCGGCGTGTGCGGGCAGGTCCGCGACGACATCGGGCGAGGCTTCCGCGCCGCCCGCGCCATCGATCAAGATCGAGCCCGCCGACGCCACGGCCGAGGTGTCGCCGACCGCACCGGTTCGTGCCGAGGTCGCCGACGGCTGGTTCCAGCGCATCGCCCTGACCAATCCCGAGGGCAAGGCGGTCGCGGGCACGCTGAACCGAGACCGCACCACATTCGTCGTGACCGAACCGCTTGGCTACGGCGTCCCCTACACCTGGGGCGGGTCGGTCGTCGGCCGTGACGGCAAAGCGACCCCAGTTGCCGGCAGTTTCACCACGATCAACCCCTCGCAGCAGGTCAGCGGGCAGTTTCAGCTCGCCGACGGTCAGACCGTCGGAGTCGCGGCGCCGATCATCATCCAGTTCGACGCGTCGATCACCGACAAGGCGTCGGTCGAGAAGGCGCTCAAGGTCACCACGGAACCGGCGGTCGAGGGCAGCTGGGCGTGGCTGCCCGACGAGGTCGGCGGCTCGCGCGTGCACTGGCGCACCCGCGAGTACTACCCGCCGGGCACCAAGGTCAACGTCGACGCGCGGCTGTACGGGGTGCCGTTCGGCGACGGCGCCTACGGCGCGCAGGACGCCACGCTGCACTTCACGATCGGGCGCCGTCAGGTCGTCAAGGCCGAGGCGTCGTCACACCGCATCCAGGTCATCGACGAGCAGGGCGCCGTGATCATGGACTTCCCGTGCAGCTACGGCGAGGGCGACCTGGACCGCAACGTCACCCGCAGCGGCATCCACGTGGTCACCGAGAAGTACGAAGACTTCTACATGACCAATCCCGCGGCGGGCTATGCCAATGTGCGCGAGCGGTTCGCGGTGCGGATCTCCAACAACGGGGAGTTCATTCACGCCAACCCCGCCAGCCTGGGGTCGCAGGGCAACACCAATGTCACCAACGGGTGCATCAATCTGTCCGAGTCCGACGCCCAGCAGTATTTCAACACCGCGATCTACGGCGACCCGGTCGAGGTGACGGGCACCCGCATCCAGCTGTCGTACGCCGACGGCGACATCTGGGACTGGGCCGTGCCGTGGGAGGAGTGGGTGTCGATGTCTGCCCTGTCGGATCAGCAGGCGTCGTCGCAGATGCCCAGCAGCGCACCCGCCACTCCGTCGGGCGCACCGCAACCGGTCGGCGGGCGCCCCGGCGGCTAGGTCTGCCGGTTGAACCTCGAACCGCTGGCACCGCTGACCTGATCGCGTGGACGGACAACAATCAGATCGAGGTCGACGTGGGACGGGCGGCTGGCGACGAAGCCGATTACCTCGGCAATGTCCTCGGCGACCAGCGGCGTGACCCCCTCGTAGACCTTGGCGGCTCGCTCCTCATCGCCCTCGAACCGGTTCAACGAGAAGTCCGTCTTCACCATGCCTGGCGCAACTTCGGTGAGCCGCACGGGTTTTCCGAGCAACTCACTGCGTAGCGTGCGGTGCAGCACGCCCTGGGCGTGCTTGGCTGAGGTGTAACCGCCTCCGTTGTCATAGATTTCGACGGCCGCGATCGACGTGACGGTGATGATCAGGCCGTCGCCGGAATCGATCAGCTTCGGCAGCAGCGCTCGGGTGACCCGCAGCGTCCCGAGCACGTTGGCCTCCCACATCCACCGCCAGTTCTCGATGTCGGCCTCGGCGACCGGCTCGAGGCCCCGGGCGCCACCGGCGTTGTTGACCAGTACGTCGACGCGTTCCAGACGCTCGGCCAAGGCCGCCACGGCGTCGGCATCGGTGACGTCAGCCACAATCGCGCTACCACCGATCTCGTCGGCAAGCGCTTTGATCGGATCGTGACGTCTGGCCACGCAGACCACATGAAAGCCTTGGGCAGCAAGGGTTCTCGCGGTGGCTTCGCCGATACCGGCGCTGGCGCCGGTGACCACGGCGACGCGGTTGTCGGCCTCTGATGTCGTCATCTGCTCAACTTTAATTGGTGTGCTAAGTTCGATCCGTGTTCCGGAACTGTTGTTGTTGTCGCAGCGCACTTCGTCGCGCCTGAGCGATTCCGGATGACACTGTCCCGTTGATTCGCCTGGTGCGGCCACAGCCCACCGACGACTTCAACCAGAGGACAGTTCCGTGCCCACCACCCTCCATCAGCCGGCCGGCGTCAACCACTCCAAGCGCGCGCTTTCCCCCGCCAGCGGGCGGCCACCTCAGGCGCGGCATCGCATCGTCGCTCCGGCGCTGAAGGTCCCCGACGCCGCCGCAGCGTCGGTGTTCGGCGCAGCCCGGTTGCGTGGCCCGATCGCCCGCGACGTCATCGCGCAGGTCACCCAACTGAGCATCGCGACGGTCAACCGTCAGGTCACCGCGCTGCTCGACGCCGGTGTCCTGCGTGAACGCGCTGACCTGGCCGTTTCCGGAGCGATCGGCCGGCCGCGGGTACCGGTCGAGGTCAACCACGAGCCGTACCTCACGCTGGGCATCCACATCGGTGCACGCACGACGAGCATCGTCGCCACCGACCTGCTGGGTCGCACGCTCGACGTCGTCGAGACCCCGACGCCCCGCGGATCGCAGACCGCAGCGCTGTCGACGCTGGCCGCCAGCGCCCACCGGTATCTGAGCCGCTGGCACCGGCGCCGGCCGCTGTGGGTGGGCATCGCGACCGGCGGCGTCGTCAACGGCAGTACCGGACACGTCGACCATCCGCGGCTCGGGTGGTCGGACGCCGCAGTGGGTCCGGTCATCGCCGAAACGCTCGGTCTTCCGGTGTCGGTTGCGTCGCACGTCGACGCGATGGCGGGCGCCGAGTTGCTGCTGGGGGTGCGGCGCCAGCCTGGCCCGGCCGTGTCCGACCCGCTTTCCACGTCCGTGAAGACCAGCTTGTACGTCTACGCGCGTGAGACCGTCGGGTACGCGCTGTCGATCGGCGGCCGGGTGCACTCACCGACCAGCGGTCCCGGCACCATCGCGGGACTTCCTGCGCAATCCGAATTGCTGGGCGGCACAGGGCAATTGGAATCTACGGTCAGCGACGAGGCGGTCCTGATCGCTGCCCGCAAGGCGCGCGTCGTGCCCACCGAGGGGCCGACGTCGACCATGGCCGCGGTGCTGCGCGCCGCCCGAAAGGGCAATCCGCAGGCGCTGACCCTTCTGGCCGAGCGAGCGCGGGTGCTCGGCGAGGCCGTCGCGCTGCTGCGCGACATGCTCAACCCCGACGACCTCGTGGTGGGCGGTCAGGCTTTCACCGAGTACCCCGAAGGCATGGCGCAGATGGAGGCCGCCTACGCCGAGCGGTCGGTGATGCCCAGGCGCGAGATCCGCCTGACCGCGTTCGGCAACCGCGTACAGGAGGCCGGTGCCGGCGTGGTCTCCCTCGGCGGCCTGTACGCCGATCCGATCGGTGCGATGCGACGGGCTTCTCCGGCGAGCGCAAAGTCGGGCTGCACCCGTCGGTCCGAGGTGCCCGCTTGAGCACGGTGTAGACATGGTTGTGTGCGCCTAGCCACGGATCTGCCCAAACGCGTCGCGGTGTTGTCGGTGCATACCTCACCGCTCGCGCAACCGGGCACCGGCGATGCCGGCGGCATGAACGTCTACGTGCTGCAGAGCGCCCTGCAGATGGCGCGCCGCGGCGTCGAGGTGGAGATCTTCACCAGGGCGACGACGTCGGCCGACCAGCCCGTCGTGCGGGTGGCGCCCGGTGTGTTGGTGCGCAACGTGGTGGCCGGCCCCTTCGAGGGACTCGACAAGTACGACCTGCCCACTCAGTTGTGCGCCTTCACCGCGGGGGTTTTGCGCGCCGAAGCCACCCATGAGCCGGGCTATTACGACATCGTGCACTCGCACTACTGGCTCTCCGGACAGGTCGGCTGGTTGGCCCGCGACCGGTGGGCGGTTCCGCTGGTGCACACCGCGCACACGTTGGCCGCGGTCAAGAACGCCGCGCTGGCGGACGGCGACTCGCCCGAGCCGCCGCTGCGCGCGGTCGGCGAGCAGCAGGTGGTCGACGAGGCCGACCGGCTGATCGCCAACACCGAACACGAAGCACAGCAACTTGTTTCACTGCACAACGCCGACCCGTCGCGCATCGACGTCGTGCATCCCGGCGTCGACCTCGAGACGTTCACTCCCGGTGACCGGCGCGCTGCCCGCGCCGCACTGGGCGTCCCGCTCGACGAGCACGTGGTGGCATTCGTCGGACGTATCCAACCGCTCAAGGCCCCCGATGTGCTGCTGCGCGCGGCGGCCAAAACCCCCGACGTGCGGGTACTCGTTGCGGGCGGTCCGTCGGGCAGCGGCCTGGCGACACCCGACGGATTAGTTCGACTGGCCGACGAACTGGGTATCGCCGATCGGGTGACGTTCCTGCCGCCGCAGTCGCGTGACCAACTGGTCAACGTGTACCGGGCCGCCGACCTGGTCGCGGTCCCGAGCTACTCGGAGTCGTTCGGCCTTGTCGCCGTCGAGGCGCAGGCGTGCGGGACCCCGGTCGTCGCCGCCGCGGTCGGTGGATTGCCGGTGGCGGTCCGCGACGGGTTCAGCGGGACCCTCGTCGACGGGCACGATCCCGACGACTGGGCCACGGCCATCACCGCGCTGCTCGAGCGTGGGCCGCAGACCATGAGCAAACAGGCTGTCGAGCATGCCGCCACCTTCTCGTGGTCGCACACCGTCGACGCACTGCTGGCCAGCTATGGGCGCGCGATCGGCGAGTACCGCACCCGGCAGCAACTGCGCCAACCGGCGCGCCGAAACGGGCGCCGGTTCTCCATGCGGCGAGGGGTTCGGGCATGAGCAGCGAGCGGGAGCCGAGCGTTGAGTGACGTCGGACAGGTCATCGAGGACGCCTGCAAGGAGAACGGCCTCGAGTACACGCTGCACGGGGGCGCTCGCGGCGGGCTGCCGGGCATCGTCGTCGCCCTGCCCGGCGAACGACGGTTGAAGACCAACACCATCCTGTCGATCGGCGAGCACTCGGTGCGGGTCGAGGCGTTCGTCTGCCGCCAGCCCGACGAGAATCACGAGGGCGTCTACCGGTTTCTGCTCAAGCGCAACCGCAGGCTCTACGGGGTGGCCTACACGCTCGACAATGTCGGTGACATCTATCTCGTCGGCCGGATGTCGTTGGCCTCGGTCACGCCCGACGAGATCGACCGCGTCCTTGGTCAGGTGCTCGAGGCCGTCGACAACGACTTCAACACGTTGTTGGAGTTGGGCTTTCGGACCTCGATCCAAAAAGAGTGGGAGTGGCGGGTATCGCGTGGCGAGTCGCTGAAGAATTTGCAGGCGTTCCAGCACTTGATCGAGGACGACGACGAACACCGCGGACGCAAGGAGCAGTAAAACACCGCGGACGCAAGGAGCAATAAAACACCGCGGACGCAAGGAGCAATAAAACACCGCGGACGCAAAGAGCAATAAGTACGGGCGTGAGAAGATCGCAGCCATGGCCCAGAGCGACACCGCGACCCTGATCCTGCTCCGCCACGGCGAGAGCGAATGGAACGAGAAGAATCTCTTCACCGGATGGGTCGACGTCGACCTCACCGAGAAGGGCAGGGCCGAAGCCGCCCGCGCGGGCGAGCTGATGAAGGAGCTGGACCGCCAGCCCGACGTGCTCTACACCTCGCTGCTGCGGCGCGCGATCACCACCGCGAACCTGGCTCTGGACAAGGCCGACAGGCACTGGATCCCGGTGCACCGGGACTGGCGACTCAACGAGCGTCACTACGGGGCACTGCAGGGGCTGAACAAGGCCGAGACCAAGGAGAAGTACGGCGAGGAGCAGTTCATGGCGTGGCGGCGCAGCTACGACACCCCGCCGCCGCCGATCGAGCGGGGCAGCACCTACAGCCAGGACAGCGAGCCCCGCTACGCCGACATCGGTGGCGGCCCGCTCACCGAATGCCTCCAAGATGTCGTCGAGCGGTTCGTGCCGTACTACACCCAGACCATCGAGCCCGATCTGCGCGCCGGCAAGACCGTGCTGATCGCGGCGCACGGCAATTCGCTGCGCGCCCTGGTCAAGCACCTGGACGGAATGTCGGATTCCGATATCGTCGGCCTCAACATCCCGACCGGGGTCCCGCTGCGCTATGACCTCGACTCCGACCTGAAACCGACGATCATCGGCGGGCAGTACCTCGATCCGGAGGCGGCCGCAGCCGGTGCCGCGGCGGTTGCCGCGCAGGGCGCCAAGTAAGGCCGCGAGCAGCGCCGCACGGCAAACATCGGGTGAACGGCGAGCAGCCGTGACCCGAACATCGGAGTTTCTACGTGTGACTTGTCCCGATTTGGCCGCACGCTGCTGGGATGACGTTCACCGGATGCGTACGATTTTCGCGTGAGTGTGGTAGCGGCGCTGCTTCTGGCAGGGATCGTGGCACTGCTCGCACTGGTGATCGGTGTGGGCGTGGGCACGTTGCTGGTGTCGCCGTTCCTGGAGCGACGCAGACGTCAAGCGACCGAGGATGCCGGCCTCACCGTCTCGCAGATGCTCGAACACATCGTCTCGCACTCCCCGGTGGGGATCGTCGTGGTCGACATCTACCGCGACGTCGTCTACACCAACGACCGCGCGCGGCAGCTGGGACTGGTCCGCGACCGTCTGCTCGACGACCGCGCCTGGCTGGCGGCGGAGCGCACGCTGGCGACCGGTGAGGACGTCGAGGTCGACCTGTCGCCGCGCAAGCGGGCCAACCCCGGACGCTCAGGGCTCTCGGTGCGCGGCCACGTGCGCTTGCTGACCGAGGCCGACCGCAGGTTCGCGGTGGTCTATGTCGACGACCAGTCCGAGCATGCGCGCATGGAGGCGACGCGGCGCGACTTCGTCGCCAACGTCAGCCACGAGCTCAAGACACCGGTCGGTGCGATGGGCGTGCTCGCCGAGGCGCTGCTGGCCTCTTCCGAAGACCCCGAGACGGTGCGCCACTTCGCCGAGAAGATGCTCACCGAGTCCAGGCGGCTGGCCAACATGGTCGGTGAGCTGATCGAACTGTCCCGGCTGCAGGGCGCCGAGCGGCTGCCCGACTTGGAGGCCGTCGACGTCGACACCGTGGTGGCCGAGGCGCTGTCACGCTACAAAGTGGCCGCCGACAACGCCGACATCGCTGTCACCACCGATGCGCCGACGGGCTTCCGCGTGCTCGGCGACCAGACGCTACTGGTCACCGCCATCGCGAACCTGGTCTCCAACGCAATCGCCTACTCGCCCAACGGGTCTCCGGTGACAATTAGCCGACGGCGCCGCGGTGACAACATCGAGATCGCGGTCACCGACCGTGGTATCGGCATCGCCCGTGCGGACCAGGAGCGGGTGTTCGAACGATTCTTCCGGGTGGACAAGGCGCGCTCGCGGGCCACCGGCGGTACGGGCCTCGGGCTCGCCATCGTCAAACACGTCGCGGCCAATCACAACGGATCGATCCGGCTGTGGAGTCAGCCGGGAACAGGATCGACGTTCACGCTGTCGATTCCGGCGTACCCCCATCACGACGACGAGCACGAAGACCACACCGAACGAGAGGACCAGCGAGACCAATGACCAGTGTGTTGATCGTGGAGGACGAGGAGTCCTTAGCGGATCCCCTGGCCTTTCTTCTTCGCAAGGAGGGCTTCGAGGCCACGGTGGTGGTGGACGGGCCGTCGGCCCTCGCCGAGTTCGAGAGGGCGGGCGCCGACATCGTCCTGCTCGACCTGATGCTGCCCGGGATGAGCGGAACCGACGTGTGCAAGCAATTGCGTTCGCGCTCAAGCGTGCCCGTCATCATGGTGACGGCACGTGACAGCGAGATCGACAAGGTGGTCGGCCTGGAGCTGGGTGCCGACGACTACGTCACCAAGCCCTACTCGGCGCGCGAGCTGATCGCTCGCATCCGCGCCGTATTGCGCCGCGGCAGCGACAACGACGACGCGGGCATCCCCGACGGCGTGCTCGAGGCCGGTCCGGTCCGGATGGACGTCGAGCGTCACGTGGTGTCGGTCAACGGGGAGGCGATCACGTTGCCGCTCAAAGAGTTCGATCTTCTCGAGTACCTGATGCGCAACAGCGGACGGGTACTCACCCGTGGCCAGTTGATCGATCGGGTATGGGGCGCCGACTACGTCGGCGACACCAAGACGCTCGACGTACACGTGAAGCGGCTGCGGTCGAAGATCGAGGCCGACCCCGCCAATCCGGTGCACCTGGTGACGGTGCGCGGCCTGGGCTACAAGCTCGAGGGCTAGCCCGTCACGCCGTCCATGATCTCGAAGACGTCAAAGGTGTTGACGCCTGCGGTGACTGAAGGGTCGGCCTCGCCGATGGCGAGCACCTCGGCGCGGTCGGCGGCGCGCAGCACGCCCATGCCCCAGACCCCTTCGGGATCGGCGACGGGGCCGTAGACCACCACGCGCCCGTCGGCCAGCAGTTGCTGCCAGTACGACATGTGCTCGCCCATCGCCTGCTGTTCCGACGGCGTCATGGTCTGCGCGAAGTCCGCACGCGGCGGGATCAACCGGAACAGAAAAAGATTCATTCGGCGGCTCGTGTCGCCGGGTGGACGGCGATCAGCCCTAAACCGCTGCGCCGCTTGCACATTGCGGCCAGCTCGGAGTAGGCCTTCTCGCCGAGCAGCTCAGTGAGTTCGGGACCATACGACTCCCACACCGGCTTGGCGCCGACGTGGGCGTTCGGGTCGCCGGTGCAGTACCAGTGCAGGTCCGCCCCGCCCTCGCCCCAGCCACGGCGGTCGTACTCGGTGATCCAGGTCTTGAGGATCTCCGAGCCGTCGGGCCGCTCGACCCACTCCTGGGTTCGGCGGATCGGCAACTGCCAGCAGACGTCGGGCTTGAGGGTCAGTGGCTCGACACCGATCTTGAGCGCCTTGCTGTGCAGGGCGCACCCGATACCGCCGGGGAAACCGGGGCGGTTGAGGAAGATGCACGCGCCCTTGTATTTTCGTGTGCGTGGGTTGGGCTTGCCGTCGTACTCGTCCATCTCGAGGTAGCCCTTCTTGCCGAGCCCCTTGTCGCGGTACTGCCAGTCTTCGTCGGTCAACTGCTTGACCGCGTCGTCGAGTCGGGCGCGGTCGTCCTCGTCGGACAGGAACGCGCCGTGTGAGCAGCAGCCGTCGTCGGGCCGGTTCTCCACCGTGCCCTTGCACGCGGGCGTGCCGAATACACACGTCCACCGCGACAACAGCCACGTCAGGTCGGCGGCAATCAGATGCTCGGGATTGTCGGGGTCGTAGAACTCGACCCACTCACGCGCGAAGTCCAGTTCGACCTCACCGGGATGCACTGCGCTCACAGCGCACAACGCTACTCTTGTCGCCCGGAATCGCGCGTCAAGGTCGGCGTGCGTCCTCGGGATCCGGTTCGGCGGCGGTGGTCACGAGCACCTCGCGGTCGGCACGGCGGCGCACGACAAATCCGCCGACCAGCACGGCGGCCAATGTCAGGTACACGACGATCGTGAACGGAGTGCTGACCAGTGTGAGCACGTCGCCGCCCGCGATGTCGAGCGCGCGCCGCAGTTGCACCTCGGCGAGCGGGCCGAGAATGGCGCCGACGATCATCGGTGAGATCGGAAACCCGAATCGGCGCATCAGATACCCGATCGCTCCCAGCACCAACAGCAGCACGACGTCGAACGTCGAACCGTTGACGGCGTAGGTGCCCAGCAGCGCGAACGTCATGATTCCGGCGAACAGGTACGGCTTGGGAATCTCGAGGATCTTCACCCACAGCCCGACCAGCGGCAGGTTGAGCGCCAGCAGCACGAGATTGGCGATCAAGAGACTCGCGATCAGACCCCATACCAGCCCAGACTGCGACTCGAGCAGTTGTGGACCGGGCTGCAACCCGTACTGCTGGAAGGCGACGAGGATGACGGCCGCCGTCGCCGACGTCGGTATCCCCAGCGCCAGCAGCGGCACGAGAGTGCCTGCGGCGTTGGCGTTATTGGCCGCCTCCGGTCCGGCCACGCCCTCGATGGCGCCCTCGCCGAACTCCTCTTTGTGCGCCGAGAGCCGGCGCTCCATCGCATAGGAGATGAACGTCGGGATCTCCGAGCCGCCCGCCGGGATGACGCCGAGCGGAAAGCCAATCCCGGTGCCGCGCAGCCACGGCCGCCACGAGCGCGCCCAGTCCTGGCGTGTCATCCATTTCGCGCCCTTGGTGAGGTGAAGCAGCTCGAACCGGCTCGACACCTGATGCCCGGCCACGTACAACACCTCGCCGACCGCGAACAACGCGACGATCAGCACGACGGTGTCGATGCCGTCGAGCAGCGACACCTGGCCGAAAACCAGTCGCTGCTGGCCGCTTTGGAAGTCGATGCCGACCAGTCCGACCACCAGGCCCAGGCACATCGAGATCAGCCCGCGCAGCGGTGAGGACCCGACGAGTGCGCTGATCGTCAGGAAGGCGACCACCATCAACGCGAAGTAGTCCGGCGCGCCCAGCTGCACGGCGATGTTGACGATCCACGGTGCGAA
Source organism: Mycobacterium deserti (assembly GCF_025345615.1). GTDB lineage: Bacteria > Actinomycetota > Actinomycetes > Mycobacteriales > Mycobacteriaceae > Mycobacterium > Mycobacterium deserti. Next base: position 552,638 of record NZ_JAODWD010000002.1, on the reverse strand, counting down.
CAAGGCCAGCAGGACGGTCGCGATGGTGCCCGCGACGAACGAGCCGATGGCCGCGGTGGCCAGCGCTGCCGCGCCGCGGCCGCGCCGGGCCATCTTGTTGCCGTCGATGGCCGTGATCACCGAACCGGATTCACCCGGTGTCTTCAGCAGGATCGACGTCGTCGACCCGCCGTACATCGCGCCGTAGTAGATGCCCGCGAACATGATCAGCGCCGACTCGGGCTCCAGACCGTAAGTCAACGGCAGGAGCAGCGCGATCGTCAGCGCGGGCCCGATGCCGGGCAGCACCCCGATCAATGTGCCGACGATCGTGCCGAGCAGGGCGAACAGCAGGGCCTGCGGTGTGATCGCCAGTGACAGGCCGTGCAGCAGCCCCTCGATACCCGACATCAGAACCCCAATATGCCTGCGGGAAGCGCGATGTCGAGCAGACGCGTGAACGACAGGTAGACCACCAACGCCAGCGCTGCGCCGATGACGGCGGTGCGCCACACGCTGCGCGCGCCGACGGCCCACGCCGTGAGCCAGAACGCGACCGAACTGACGATGACGTAGCCCAGCGTCTCGACGCCGACGACGAACACCAGCGCCGCGGCCACGCACAGCGCCACCGGTACCCAGCGCGTGCTGCGGACGTCGACGTCGCCTTCGGCTTCATCAGGCCGGCCCAGCCGATTCCGCGCCACCTGCGCGATGAGCGCCACCGACAGGGCGATGAGCACGACTCCGACGACCTTGGGCATGAACCCGGCGCCTACGCCCGACGCAGACCGCGACTCCTCCTGGTTGAGGCCGTCGAGCAGCACCAGGACGCCGATCGCGAGCAGCGAGGCCGAGATCGCCCACTCACCCCAGGGAATCGATCTGCGCTGTACCGCTTCTCCGGAAGCCGTCTCGGTGTCGGCCAAGTCGGTTAACCCGCTGACTTCGCCAGGCCGAGGTCGGTCAGGACGGCCTGCACGCGGGCGTTCTCCTCCTTGAGCCACGCGGCGAATTCCTCACCGGCGAGAAAGTTGTCGTTCCAGCCGTTCTTCTTGACGGCGTCCGACCACGCCGATGAGTCGTGCATCCTGGTCATCGCCTCGATGTACTGAGCCTTGAGTGGGTCGTCGATGCCCGGCGGCGCCATGATCGAGCGCCAGTTCTGGAACTCGAGGTCCGGGCTGAGCTGCGCCGAGGTCTGCGCGAACTTGATGTCACCGACCTGATCCGTCGACGAGATCAACAGTCCTTTGAGTGCGCCGGTTTTGATCTGTTCGGCGAACTCGTTGAGTCCGGCGACACCGGCCTGCACCTTGCCGCCGAGCAGAGCGGTCGTCGCCTCCCCGCCTCCGCTGTAGGGGACGTAGTTGACGTCGGCCGGTTTGACGCCGTAGTGCTTGGCCAGCAGGCCGATGAATATCTGGTCGGCGCTGCCTGCCGAACCTCCAGCGATGGCAACCGATTTCGGGTCGCGTTTGATGGCGGCGAACAGTTCGTCGGCGTTGTTGAACGGCACCTCCTTCGGCACGACGATGACCTCGTACTCGCCGACCACGCGGGCAATCGGGGTGAGGTCGTCGAGGGTGACCTCGGTCCCGTTGGTGATGATGCCGCTCATCATCGCCAGCCCCGAAGCGATCAGCAGGTCGCCCTTGCCTCGTTGCGGGGCGACCTGTGCCAGGGCGACCGTCCCGGACGCGCCCGGTACGTTCTTGACCTCGGCGCTTCGGGCCAGCCCGTCGGACTGCAGGGCCTCGGACACCGCGCGGGCGGTCTGGTCCCAGCCGCTGCCCGGGGCGGCGGGAGCGATGATCTCCACCCGCGACAGCGCCTTGAAGTCGCCGCCACTGCGCTCGCCACCCCCTCCGGAATCGCTGTTGGAGCCGCAGCCGGCGAGCGCCAACGCGACCGCGAGGGCCGCCGGGATGAGTCGTGAAAATCGCATGGGCATGCCTCCAGGAGGTGACGACGCTGTCGAGTGCAACGAACGTATACATACCGCACTTCATGGCGCAATAGCCCGCGGGAAATGACCACGTACTGGTCAACAGACCGGAAGCTGTGTATACACTTCGGGCCGTGGCAACTAAGCCTCTGAGCGCGGCCGGCAGGGCTTATGAGCGCCTGCGCTCGGAGATCCTCAACGGCGAACTGGGCCCTGGCGCAACGCTGTACGAGGTCGAGCAGGCCGACCGCCTCGGTGTCTCGCGCACCCCGGTACGCGAGGCTTTCGGTCGCCTGGTCGCCGAAGGCCTGCTCGATGAGCGGCTCGGCCGCGGCCTGGTCGTCACCGACGTCTCCGACCGCGACATCGAGGCGCTGTTCGAGATGCGCGCATGTCTCGAGGCGCAGGCTGCCCAGCTTGCGGCGCGCCGCGCACAGCCCGACGTCTTCGCGCGCTATGCCGACGACTTCCGCGCCTGGCATGGGCCGCTGCAGCAGCCTGACCTGACCGACGGACAGGTCGACGACTACTACGCGCTGATCCGCCGCTTCGACGACGAGGTCGACAGCGCGGCCAACAACAGTTATCTGCTCGACGCCCTGGACGCGCTGCGCACACACGTCGCCCGGGTGCGCAGGAAGGCCGGCGCGTCACCGGCGAGGCTGGCTGCCTCGGCACTCGAGCACGCGCTGATCGCGTCGGCGATCGCTGATCGCGACGCGGCGATGGCAATGCACGCGACCCACGTGCATCTACGCAACAGCCTCGAGCACTTCCGTCACGAATACACCGGGTTGGGCAGCCGGTGACCGCCGTGAAAAGGCCCGCGCAGGAAGGACTTCGAACACTATGAGGAACCATCGAGTCCGGGTGTACCGCAGCGACGAGGAGCTGCCGCGGGAGGGCCAACTGGCCTGGGCGATGGCGCAGGTGGCCGGCGATCCCGTCGACGTCACCGACGACGTCGCCGACATGATCGTCAACCGCGTCATCGACAACGCGGGTGTGGCGGCCGCGTCCGTCGGACGCTCGGCCCCGTCGGCCGCTCGCGACCAGGCCGCGGCGCATCCGCCGAGCACCGGTGGTCCCGGCGCCACCGTCTTCGCACTCGACAGGCGGGTCAGCGTCGAGTGGGCCGCATTCGCCAACGGAGTGGCGGTGCGCGAGTTGGACTTTCACGATACCTTCCTGGCTGCCGACTACTCGCATCCCGGCGACAACATCCCGCCGATCCTCGCCGTGGCGCAGCACATGGGCGCGGACGGGCAGGCGCTGCTGCGTGGCATCGCCACGGGATACGAGCTGCAGATCGACCTGGTCCTCGCGATCAGCTTGCACCGCCACAAGATCGACCACGTCGCGCACCTCGGGCCGTCGGCCGCGGCCGGTATCGGAACGCTGCTCGACCTACCCACCGAGGTCATCTACCAGGCGATCGGGCAGGCGCTGCACACCACGACCGCCACCCGCCAGTCGCGCAAGGGTGAGATCTCGTCCTGGAAGGCGTACGCGCCGGCGTTTGCGGGCAAGGTGGCCGTCGAGTCGGTCGACCGCGCCATGCGCGGCCAGACCAGCCCGTCACCGATCTACGAGGGCGAGGACGGTGTCATCGCATGGCTGCTGGACGGACCGGACGCGCACTACGACGTGCCGTTGCCCGAGCAGGGCGAGCCAAAACGCGCGATCCTCGCCAGCTACACCAAGGAGCACTCCGCCGAATATCAAGCGCAGGCCTGGATCGATCTGGCGCGCAAGCTGTTTCGTGAGAACGCCGAGGTGGGCGATCCGGAGCGGGTGGACAGCATCGTGATCCACACCTCCCACCACACCCACTTCGTCATCGGATCCGGTGCGGCCGACCCGCAGAAGTACGACCCGAACGCGTCGCGCGAGACTCTCGACCACTCGCTGCCCTACATCTTCGCGGTCGCTCTGCAGGACGGCACGTGGCACCACGAGGCGTCGTACGCGCCGGCGCGGGCGGCCCGGCCGGACACAGTGGCGCTGTGGCGCAAGATCACCACCGCCGAGGACGAGGAGTGGACGAACCGCTACCACGCGGCGGGCGCCGGACAGTCCTACGGCGGCCGGGTCGTGATCACGCTGACCGACGGCAGACAGATCGTCGACGAGATCGCTGTCGCGGATGCACATCCGGGCGGCGCGCGGCCGTTCGGACGTGACGAGTACATCGCGAAGTTCCGCAGGCTGGCCGTTCCCGTGCTCGGCGAGGATGAGGCCCAACGATTTCTCGACGTCGCGGTCCGCCTCCCCGAACTCGGGCCGAAAGAACTGCAAGATCTGACCTTTGCCGCGCTGCCGGGTGCTCTGCCTGGCGCCGGCCGCCCCGGGCTGTTCTGAAGGGGGACGACGTGCTGTATGCCACGACGACGCCGGCGCAGAAGCGATTCGATCTGCGCGCGCGACTCGCCTCCGATGAGCTGTTGCGGTTTCCCGGCGCTTTCAACCCGTTGTCCGCCAAGCTGATCGAGCGTCACGGATTCGACGGGGTGTATGTCTCCGGGGCAGTGCTCAGCGCCGATCTCGGGCTACCTGACATCGGCTTGACCACGCTGAGCGAGGTCGCAGGCCGCACCCGCCAGATCGCCCGCGTCACCGAACTGCCCGCGCTCGTCGACGCCGACACCGGGTTCGGTGAACCGATGAATGTCGCGCGCACCGTGGCCGAACTCGAGGACGCCGGGGTCGCGGCCCTGCACATCGAGGACCAGGTGAACCCGAAGCGGTGCGGGCATCTCGACGGTAAGCAGGTCGTCGAGGTGACCACCGCGGTGCAACGCATTCGCGCCGCGGTCGACGCGCGGCGCGATGCGAACCTGGTGATCGTCGCCCGCACCGACATCCGCGCAGTGGGCGGTCTGGACACCGCCATCGACCGGACGAGGCGCCTCGTCGACGCTGGGGCGGACGTGATCTTTGCCGAGGCGCTGGAGTCGCTGGACGAGTTCGCCGCCGTCCGCGCGGCGGTCGACGTCCCGATGCTGGCCAACATGACCGAGTTCGGCAAGAGCGAACTGTTCACAGTCGCGCAGTTGCGCGACGTCGGGGTGAACATCGTCATCTGGCCGGTGTCGTTGTTGAGGATGGCGATGGGCGCGGCCGAACGCGCGCTGTCCACCCTGACCGACGAGGGGACGCTGACGTCGCTACTCGGCCAGATGCAGCACCGCCGCGACCTCTACGACCTGGTCGACTACGCGGGATACAACCGGTTCGACGCGTCGGTGTTCAACTTTGGCGTCGCTGACTAGTTGCCGTGTGCCGACCCGTTAGGTTGGGGACGTGCGATTAGGCGTGCTCGACGTCGGCAGCAACACCGTTCACCTGTTGGTGGTGGACGCGCGTCGTGGCGGCCATCCCACCCCGATGAGTTCGACCAAGGCCTCGCTGCGGCTCGCCGAGGCGATCGACGGTTCCGGCAAGCTGACCCGCAAAGGCGCCGACAAGCTGATCGGCACCGTCGACGAGTTCGCCAAGATCGCCGCCAGTTCCGGCTGCGCCGAGCTGATGGCGTTCGCCACCTCCGCGGTGCGCGACGCGAAGAACTCCGAAGAAGTGCTCGCCAGGGTGCTCGCCGAGACCGGTGTCGCGCTGCAGGTGCTCAGCGGCCCCGACGAGTCACGGCTGACCTTCCTCGCGGTACGGCGCTGGTACGGCTGGAGCGCCGGGCGCATCATCAACATCGACATCGGCGGTGGGTCGCTGGAGCTGTCCAACGGCGTCGATGAGGCTCCCGAGGTGGCGTTGTCGCTGCCGCTGGGCGCGGGACGTCTCACCCGCGAGTGGCTGCCCGACGATCCGCCTGGGCGGCGCCGGGTGCAGATGCTGCGCGACTGGCTGGACACCGAGGTCGCCGACGCGGCCAAGGCCATGCTCGCCGCCGGCAGTCCGGACCTGGCCGTCGCGACCTCCAAGACCTTCCGCTCGCTTGCCCGCCTCACCGGTGCAGCACCGTCGGGAGCGGGTCCGCGGGTGAAACGTACGCTGACCGCTACAGGGCTCAGGCAGCTCATAGCATTCATCTCTAGGATGACCGCGGCTGACCGTGCGGAATTGGAAGGGGTGAGTGCCGACCGGGCGCCACAGATCGTGGCCGGAGCTTTGGTAGCTGAGGCGAGTATGAAGGCGCTGGCGATCGAGAGCGTGGACATCTGCCCCTGGGCATTGCGAGAGGGGCTGATTCTGCGGAAACTCGACAGCGAAGCCGATGGGAGCATTTTCGTCGGCGGCGCCGACAATCGGCAGAAAGTCGGCGGCGCCGACACTCCAGCCTCAGTCAAGACGTCCGTGCGCGATGCGCGACGATAAATAGCGAACCCCAGAGGCAACAGACGATGACAGGACCAGAAGACAGCCACAGCAACACCCGTCCGATCTCGGTCGCGGAATTGCTGGCGAAGAACGGAACCATCGGCGCCCCGCCGGTCGGCGGTCGTCGTCGACGCCGCCGCGGCGACACCGATTCCGTCACCGTCGCAGAGCTGACGGGCGAGATCCCGATCGTGCGCGACGACGAGCCCGTCACCGGTCGCACGGCCGTGGTGCAGGCCGACGAACCCGTCGAGCCGGCGAATGCCGGGACGACCAACGGGACCGTCGACCGCGAGAGCGACACCGTCGAGCATCGCGTTGACGACACTGCCGACCACGACGTCCGCCATGACACCGACGTCCACGAGGCCGTCGCCGTCGAGCGGGACCCCGAGGACCGTGACGACGACTACGCCGGCGCGGTTGCCGACTACACCGCCCACGTCGAGCACCGCGAAGCCGACACCGATCTGGAGTTCTTCTCTCCGCCGCGGCGCTCGAGCTATGCACCGCGCCGATTCCACAGCGCAGGGGTGGGCGCCGAGCAGATGAGTCCCGACCCGGTCGACGGTGCGGACGCCCCGATGGATCTGGCGGAGCCGGAGGTCGACGACGACTTCGACGACGAGCGCGAAGACCGCGACGAACTGCCGTCCTACCTGCGCTCCTCCCAGGGCACGCTGTTCGGCGGCCAGACCGTCGCCGACGACGTCGCCCGCCGCGGCAAGCGCGGTCCCGAGGACATCGACCTCGACGATGAGCGCGCCGAGCAGGACGGAGAGGACAGCGCGCCGGACCCGCCGATGTCGTCGTTCAAGCACGCGGCGTGGGTGGTCGGTCAGTCCGTCATCGCCGTCGCATTCGGCGCGGGCCTGTTCGTCGCATTCGACCAGCTGTGGAAGTGGAACAGCATCGTCGCGCTGGTGCTCGGGGTGCTGGTGATCCTCGGCCTGGTGGTCGGTGTCCGAGTCGTACGCAAAACCGATGACATCGCCAGCACGCTGATCGCGGTGGCAGTCGGGGCGCTGGTCACGTTCGGGCCGCTGGCGCTGCTACAGGCGAACTAGCACCGCTGTTGCGCCCAGCCATCAAGGTCGGTCTGTCAACGGCCTCGGTCTACCCGTTGAGGACCGAGGCCGCTTTCGAGTACGCCGCGCGCCTCGGCTACGACGGGGTCGAGCTGATGGTGTGGGCCGAGACGGTCAGCCAAGACATCGAAGCCGTCGAGGAGCTGTCAACGCGTTATGAGATGCCGGTCCTGTCGGTACATGCGCCGTGTCTGCTGATCTCGCAGCGGGTGTGGGGTCGCGACCCGATACCCAAGCTCGACCGCAGCGTGCGCGCCGCCGAACAGTTGGGCGCCCAGACCGTCGTCGTGCATCCGCCGTTTCGCTGGCAGCGTCGCTACGCCGAGGGCTTCACCGAGCAGGTGGCCGAGCTAGAGGCCTCCAGTGACGTGATGGTCGCGGTGGAGAACATGTTCCCGTTCCGCGCGGACCGGTTCTTCGGCGCCGGCCAGACGTCGATCGACAGGATGCGCAAGCGCGGCGGCAGGCCGGGCCCGGGTATCTCGGCATTTGCACCGTCTTACGATCCGCTCGACGGCGACCACGCCCACTACACACTCGACCTTTCGCACACCGCCACGGCGGGCACCGACGCGGTGGACATGGCCCGCCGGATGGGCGAGGGGCTGGTGCACCTGCATCTGTGCGACGGCAGCGGCGCGTCAGCCGACGAGCATCTGGTGCCCGGCCACGGCACTCAGCCCACGGTCGAGGTGTGCCAGATGCTGGCTGCGAGCGACTTCGCCGGACATGTCATCCTCGAGGTCACCACATCGGGTGCGCGCTCAGCCGCCGAGCGCGAAGCGCTGCTCACCGAATCGCTGCAGTTCGCCCGCACGCACCTGCTGCGCTGACCCTGTCCCAGGAGGGCCCACATCATGAGCTCGACTCTGTTCACCGACGCGATGGCACTGACACCTGCCGGCGACGGCGTGTATGACGGTGTGCTGAACGAACATTGGACGATCGGACCGAAGGTGCACGGCGGGGCGATGCTGGCGCTGTGCGCCAACGCGGCGCGAACGGAACACGGCGGGGGGGTCGAGCCGATCGCGATCTCCGGCAACTTCCTGTGGGCGCCGGATCCCGGACCGATGCGTGTCGTCACGACGGTGCGCAAGCGCGGGCGGCGCGTCAGCCTCATCGACGTCGAACTGAACCAGGGCGACCGGACGGCGGTGCGGGCCGCAGTGACACTCGGCGACCCCGAACATCACGTTCCTCCGCTGCTGTCGGTCAACCCGGTGATCCCCCTGATGCAGCCGGAACCGCCGCCAGGGCTCGAGCCGATCGGCCCCGGCCATCGGATGGCCGACATCGTCCATCTCGCGCACGGCTGCGACATCCGGCCGTCGCTGACGACGATGGAGCCTCGCGCCGACGGTGGGCCGCCGGTGATCGAGTACTGGGTGCGGCCGAAGGGAACGCCCCCGGACGTGTTGTTCGCGCTGCTGTGCGGCGACGTGTCGGCGCCGGTGACGTTCGGGGTCAACAGGTTCGGCTGGGCGCCCACGGTGCAACTGACCGCGTATCTGCGGGCACGGCCCGCCGACGGGTGGCTACGGGTGTTGTGCACGACGGTGCAGATCGGCCAGGACTGGTTCGACGAGGACCACATCGTGGTCGACTGCGAAGGCCACATCGTGGTGCAGAGCCGGCAACTCGCGATGGTGCCGGGCGCGTAACCGGTCACGCGTCTGCAATGCTTGCCCGCATGGCGAGAATCGCGATCGTCGGCGGCGGAAGCATGGGTGAGGCGCTGCTGTCCGGAATGCTGCGGGCCGGGCGTCAGGTCAAGGATCTGGTGGTCGCCGAGAAGGACCCCACCCGCGCGAAGTACCTGTCCGACAAGTACTCCGTGTTCGTGACGACGGTCGCCGATGCCGTGGACACCGCCACATACGTCATCGTGGCGGTCAAGCCTGCCGACGTCGAAAGTGTCGTCTCCGAAACCGCGGCGGCGGCCGCACGGGCCGAAAGCGACACCGCCGAAAAGATCTTCGTGACGATCGCGGCGGGGGTCTCGACGGGCTATTACGAGAACAAGCTGCCGGCCGGTTCCCCCGTCGTCAGGGTGATGCCGAACGCGCCGGTGGTCGTCGGAGGCGGCGTCAGCGCATTGGCCAAAGGCCGGTTCGCCACCGCGGAGCATCTCAAGGAGGTGTCGGCGATCTTCGACGCGGTCGGCGGGGTGCTCACGGTGCCCGAGTCGCAGCTCGACGCCGTCACCGCCGTGTCCGGCTCCGGCCCGGCCTACTTCTTCCTGATGGTCGAGGCGTTGGTGGACGCCGCCGTGGCAGCGGGTCTGTCGCGCGCGGTGGCCACCGATCTGGTCGTGCACACGATGGCGGGTTCGGCCGCGATGTTGCTCGAAAGCCTCGATCAGGCTCAGCCGGCGGACGAGGCTTTCCCGGGAGCGGCGTTCGACACCACCCCCGCACAGCTGCGGGCTACGGTTACCTCACCCGGTGGCACCACCGCCGCTGGTCTGCGAGAACTCGAACGGGGCGGTTTGCGGGCGGCGGTCGGCGCGGCCGTTGAAGCGGCAAAAAGGCGCTCTGAGCAGCTGGGAATTACATCCGGGTAGTTCAACTAATTCGAACTGATTAGCCCACACCCGTCGCAGTAACCCCATACGCCACGCTATTCTCCTCGTTGTATGCACGGGTCGGTGCCAGCGGTGGGGAAGCCGCTGGGACTGCCTGTGCCTGAATGATTGGGTTGCGATGACGTCTATGAACGGGCCATCGGGGCGGGATTCAGCGAGCGGTAAACAAGCACGGGATAACAGCGCTTCCGACGGCCAACCGCCGCGCGCTCAATTTCTCACCGTGGCCGAAGTGGCGAGCTTGATGCGGGTCAGCAAGATGACGGTGTATCGGCTGGTGCACAACGGAGAGCTGCCCGCTGTTCGGGTCGGTCGCTCATTCCGTGTGCATGCCAAGGCCGTCCACGACATGCTCGAGAGCTCGTACTTCGACGCAGGTTGATCGACGCGTTTTCGCAACCACCCGTGCAGCCCGGTAAGGTGTCCGGGTCGAGTAGAGCATTGGCAAAAACGGCTAGGTAGCGGAGTTTATGGGTTCAGTCATCAAGAAGCGGCGCAAGCGTATGTCCAAGAAGAAGCATCGCAAGCTGCTTCGTCGCACCAGGGTGCAGCGCAGAAAACTCGGCAAGTAGTCGACGCGCCTTCGCTAGGCTGAACCCGATATGGATTCTGAGGGCCGTTCGGGGGCGGACGGGCCTGATCCGCGGACGAGCGTGCACTATCCGAAGGTCGTGCTCGTCACTGGAGCATGCCGGTTTCTCGGCGGTTACCTGACGGCCAGGCTGGCGCAGAACCCGTTGATCAACCACGTGATCGCCGTCGACGCGATCGCGCCGAGCAAAGACCTTCTCAGGCGGATGGGCCGCGCGGAGTTCGTCCGCGCCGACATCCGGAATCCGTTCATCGCCAAGGTGATTCGCAACGGCGACGTCGACACCGTGGTGCACGCGGCGGCGGCCTCCTACGCGCCGCGCTCGGGCGGTCGAGCGGCGCTGAAGGAACTCAACGTAATGGGTGCGATCCAGTTGTTCGCGGCCTGCCAGAAGGCGCCGTCGGTGCGCCGGGTCATCCTGAAGTCGACTTCGGAGGTCTACGGCTCCAACGCTCACGATCCGGTGCTGTTCACCGAGGACAGCAGCGCCCGCAGGCCGCCGGGGGAGGGGTTCGCGCGCGACAGCATCGACATCGAGGGCTATGCGCGTGGACTTGGCCGGCGCAGGCCCGAGATCGCGGTCACCATCCTGCGGCTGGCCAACATGATCGGCCCTGCGATGGACACCGCACTGTCGCGGTACCTGGCCAACCCGGTCGTCCCCACGGTCATCGGCCACGACCCGCGGCTACAACTGCTGCACGAGCAGGACGCGCTCGGCGCGCTGGAGCGCGCCACGATGTCGGGCAAGGGCGGCACCTTCAACGTCGGCGCGTCGGGGATCATCATGATGAGCCAGGCGATCCGCAGGGCCGGTCGAGTGCCCTTACCGGTGCCGCGGTCCGCCCTCTGGGCTGTGGATTCGCTGATGCGCGTAACTCGCTACACTGAGCTTGATCGTGAACAACTCGACTACTTGAGCTACGGCCGGGTGATGGACACCTCGCGAATGCGAAACGAACTCGGCTACAGCCCCAAGTGGACAACCGCAGAGGCCTTCGACGATTACGTCCGAGGACGCGGATTGACTCCGATCATCGACCCGAAATGGGTACGCTCAGTGGAGAGTCGTGCCGTTTCGGTGGCGCAGCGCTGGGGACATTGATTCCAGACTCGAGAAAACGGGTGGGGAGAAGGTAAGAACGTGGCGGGCGAGTCCAAGGCCAAAGTTATTCCGCTACACGGAAATACGGGGAAGGCTGCCGCGGCGCGGCGTTCGGCCCAGCGCGGCGGAGGTGCGCGCCGGCATCCCTCGTTGATGCCCGACTCGGGCTCGGGAGCGTCGGCCGAGCAGGTCGCCGCCGTCATTCGCGAGATCGACCAGCACCGCGGCGCGCTCGGCGGGACCGCCGAGGAGACACCGACCGAACTCACCAAACGCATCGGCGCAGTCGCCGAATTCATCAGCAAGCGGATGACCGGTGACTACACCGTCGATGAGTTCGGGTTCGACCCTCACCTCAACGACGCAATCTTTCTGCCTTTGCTGCGGGTGTTCTTCAAGTCGTGGTTCCGGGTCGAGGTCAGCGGTATCGAGAACCTCCCGGAGTCCGGCGCCGCGCTGGTGGTCGCCAACCACGCGGGTGTGCTGCCGTTCGACGGGTTGATGACGTCGGTGGCGGTCCACGACAATCACCCCGCGCACCGCGATCTGCGCCTGCTGGCGGCTGACATGGTGTTCGACATGCCGATGGTCGGGCAAGCCGCGCGCAAGGCGGGCCACACCATGGCCTGCGCCGCCGATGCGCACCGCCTGCTGGCCGCGGGCGAGCTGACCGCCGTGTTCCCCGAGGGATACAAGGGGTTGGGCAAGCCGTTCAAGGACCGCTACAAGCTGCAGCGGTTCGGCCGCGGCGGGTTCGTCTCGGCCGCCTTGCGCACCAAGGCGCCGATCGTGCCGTGTTCGATCGTCGGATCCGAGGAAATCTATCCGATGATCGCCGACGTCAAGCTGCTGGCCCGACTGCTCGGGCTGCCCTACTTCCCGATCACGCCGTTGTTCCCGCTGGCGGGGCCGGTGGGGCTGGTGCCGCTGCCGTCGAAGTGGCACATCCAGTTCGGCGAGCCGATCGAGACGGCCGGCTACGACGACTCGGCGGCCGACGACCCGATGGTCACCTTCGAGCTGACCGACCAGGTGCGCGAGACCATCCAGCAGACGCTGTACCAGCTGCTCACCAACCGACGGAACACGTTCCTGGGCTGAGGGCGAATGGCGACTAGCTCTTCGAACTAGTTTGCCCAGCAATCATTTTCGCGATGGCGGCATCGCGCGCGGCGGCGATCCGGTCGCTGACCTCGTCGGCCTCGGTGTCCGACTGGGCCTCACCCATCACCGTGACGATGCTGGTGAGCACGGGCTTGCCCGCTGCGTCGGTGACCTCACCGCGGACCTCGGTGACGATCGCACCGTGTGACTCGGTCACCGCGTCGAGGTAGGAGTCGAAGAACAACTTGTCGCCGGCCAGGATGGGACGGTGGAAGGTGATCTTCTGGTCGCGATGCAGCACGCGCTCCATGTTGATCGGCACGTCGAACTGGTTGAAGATCTCCAGTTGGACGCGGCGGCCGGCCACCGCCAGGAACGTCAGCGACGCGATCAGCGCGTCGTAGCCGCACTCCTTGGCGGCCTCCTCGCTGTAGTGGGCCGGGTGGTCGTCCTTGACGGCCTTCGCGAACTCCCGGATCTTCTCCCGGTCCACCTCGAAGTAGTCGGGGTACCGGTAGTGCGTTCCGATGATGTTCTCAGCGATGGGCATGCTGGCGTCTTTCCCTCTCGGTGTCAGCGCGCGAGCCTATCAGCGGACCCACTTGCCCTCTTGGCGCCGCGACACGATCGCGGCAAGCGCTCCGCCCGCCGCGCCGAGCGCCAGCGCCGACGGCACCCCGATCCGCGCCGCCTTGCGCGCGGTGCGGAAATCGCGAATCTCCCAGCCGCGCTCGCGGGCCAGATCGCGCAGGTCGGCGTCCGGGTTGATGGCCACCGCCGTGCCGACCAGTGACAGCATCGGCACGTCGTTGAAGCTGTCCGAGTACGCCGTGCACCGCTTGAGGTTGAGCCCCTCCCGGATGGCCAGCGACCGCACGGCATGCGCCTTGCCCGACCCGTGCAGGATGTCGCCGACCAGACGCCCGGTGAACACCCCGTCGACGGACTCGGCGACCGTGCCCAACGCCCCGGTAAGGCCCAACCGCTTGGCGATCGTCGCGGCCAGTTCGTAGGGCGTCGCGGTGACCAGCCAGACCTGCTGGCCGGCGTCCAGATGCATCTGCGCCAGCGCGCGGGTTCCCGGCCAGATCTTGTCGGCGATGATTTCGTCGTAGATCTCCTCGCCGACCGCCATCAGCTCGGCCGTCGAGCGGCCCTCGATGAACGCCAACGCCTTCACCCGGCCTGCGGCCACGTCTTCGCTGTTCTCCCGGCCGGTGAGCTGAAACTTGGCCTGCGCGTAGACGAATCCGAGGACGTCGCGGTAGGTGAAGTACTTTCGTCCCGCCAGGCCGCGCGCGAAGTGGATCAGCGACGAGCCGTGGATCAAGGTGTTGTCGACATCAAAGAACGCCGCCGCCGTCAGATCAGGGGGCGGCGGAGGCGGCGCGGAAGCGGCCTCGGCGACCTCGGCCGCCAGGTTCGTGATGGCGGCCTCGGCGCTGGCCTCACCGGCGAGTTGCTGTACGGCAGCCTCGGTATCGCCCGACTCGGACACGACTGCAACCCTAAGACACCCGGCGGCGATACTTGCGTGGTGTCTCGGCGGGTTGAACTCCTGACGCGCGACGGGTGCGGTATCTGCACAGCGGCCGCGACGCGGCTCGCCGCGCTGGCCGACGAACTCGGGTTCGAGCTGGCCGTCACCGATGTCGACGCCGCTGCAGCGGCCGGGGATTCGGCGCTGCGCGCGGAGTTCGGCGACCGGTTGCCGGTGGTGCTGCTCGACGGGCGCGAGCACAGCTACTGGGAGGTCGATGAGCCCAGGTTGCGGGCCGATCTGAGTGAGACATAACGCACCGAGCAAATTTGGAAGCACGGTGGTGAACGATTACCTTGGATAACGTGGTGGACAAGCCGTGAGCGTGCTGCTTTTCGGGGTTTCGCACCGCAGTGCGCCGGTGTCTGTCCTGGAACAGTTGAGCACCGACGAGGCCGAACAGGCCAAGATCGTCGACCAGGTGCTGCAGTCTTCGCTGGTGACCGAGGCCATGGTGCTGTCGACCTGTAACCGCGTCGAGGTCTACGCCGTTGTCGAGGCGTTCCACGGCGGCCTGTCGGTGATCGGCCAGGTACTCGCCGAGCACTCCGGAATGTCGCTGAACGACCTGACCAAGTACGCCTATGTGCGCTACGCCGAGGCGGCCGTCGAGCATCTGTTCGCGGTGGCCAGCGGGCTGGATTCGGCGGTGATCGGCGAACAGCAGGTGCTCGGGCAGGTCCGTCGCGCCTACGCTGCCGCCGAAGCCAACCAGGCCGTCGGCCGTACCCTGCACGAGCTGTCGCAACGCGCGCTGTCGGTCGGCAAGCGCGTGCACTCCGAGACCGGCATCGACGCGGCAGGCGCATCGGTGGTGTCGGTGGCACTCGGCATGGCCGAATCCAAGCTCGGATCGCTGGCCGGGCGCACCGCGGTGGTGGTCGGCGCCGGCTCGATGGGGTCGCTGGCGGCCAAGCACCTGACGCGGGCCGGTGTCGAACGGATCCACATCGTCAACCGGACACTGCCCAGGGCCAACCGGCTCGCCGACATCGTCCGTGAGCACGGCGTTGCGGCCGATGCCTTCCCGTTCGACCACCTGCCGCCCGTACTCACCGATGCCGACGTGGTCGTCTGCTGTACCGGCGCGGTGCGGCCCGTCGTCTCCCTGGCCGACGTCCATCGCGGCCTTGCCCACGGCCAGGAACGCAAGCAGCTGGTGATCTGCGACCTCGGGATGCCCCGCGACGTCGATCCGGCGGTGGCGGGCCTGCCCGGGGTGTTCGTCGTCGACATGGACCGCATTCAGCGTGAGCCGTCGGCCAAGGCAGCGGCCTCCGACGCCGAAGCAGCCCGCACGATCGTCGCCGCCGAGGTGGCCAACTACCTCGCCGGGCAGCGGATGGCCGAAGTCACCCCGACCGTGACGGCGCTGCGCCAGCGGGCCGCCGACGTGGTGGAGGCCGAGCTGCTGCGACTGGACAACCGGCTGCCGGGTCTGGACGCGACACACCGCGACGAGGTCGCCAAGACCGTGCGGCGCGTAGTCGACAAGTTGCTCCACGCACCGACGGTGCGCGTCAAGCAACTGGCAAGCGCACCGGGCGGCGACAGCTACGCCGAGGCGCTGCGCGAGCTCTTCGAGCTCGACCAGCAGGCTGTCGATGCTGTCGCCGGGCCTGAATTGCCTTTGGTCGCCGGAGGCGGCGAATTGCCTTTGGTCGCCGGAGGCGGCGAATTGCCTTTGGTGGCAACCGATTTCGATAAGACCGAGTAGCGCTTGACTGTCATTCGGATAGGCACTCGGGGCAGCCTGTTGGCCACCACTCAGGCCGGCGCAATCAGAGACGCCCTCGAAGCGCGCGGGCACTCCGCCGAACTCATCATCATCTCGACGGACGGCGACCGCTCCGACGCGCCGATAGCCGACATCGGCGTAGGCGTGTTCACCGCGGCGCTGCGCGAGGCGATCCACGACGGCAGGGTCGACATGGCCGTGCACAGCTACAAGGATTTGCCGACCGCGTCCGATCCGCGGTTCAAGATCGCCGCGATCCCCCCGCGAGAGGACGCTCGCGACGCGCTGGTGGCACGCGACGGGCTGGTGCTGGGGGAATTGCCGGCGGGATCGGTGATCGGTACGTCGAGCCCGCGGCGGGCCGCGCAGCTTAGAGCATTGGGTCTCGGTTTGGAAATCCGCCCCCTAAGAGGCAACCTTGATACCAGGTTGAACAGGGTTAGCAACGGTGATCTCGACGGCATCGTCGTCGCCCGTGCGGGTCTGGCCCGCATCGGACGATTGGCTGATGTCACCGAGACTCTGGACCCGGTGCAGATGTTGCCAGCACCGGCTCAGGGGGCCCTCGCGGTCGAGTGCCGCGCGGACGACACCGAGCTTGCGGCGCAGCTGGCGGAGTTGGACGACGCCGACACGCGCGCCGCAGTCACCGCTGAGCGAGCCCTGCTCGCCCGACTGGAGGCGGGTTGTTCCGCACCGGTGGGCGCGATCGCCGAGGTGGTCGAGTCCATCGACGACGACGGCCGCGTCTTCGAAGAGGTGTCGCTTCGCGGCTGCGTAGCGACGCTGGACGGATCCGACGTGATCCGTGCGTCCGGAGTCGGGACAACCGATCGGGCCGCAGAGCTGGGGCTCTCGGTGGCCGAGGAGTTGTTCGAACTCGGGGCGCGCGAGCTTATGGCGGATGGCCAAAGCAGTTAGAGCGGAGTGAAAAAGATGACAGGCCAAGGGAGCGGGCGAGGGCGCAAGCCGAAGCCGGGCCGCATCACGTTCGTCGGTTCAGGCCCGGGTGACCCCGGTCTGCTGACAGCGCGGGCCCGCACGGTACTCGCCAACGCCGCCCTGGTGTTCACCGATCCCGACGTGCCCGAAGCGGTCCTGGCCCTGGTGGGCTCGGAGCTTCCGCCGCCGTCGGGGCCGGAGCCCGCCGAGGCGCCGAAGAAGGATGCCGGCGACGACGCCGCGACCGGCGCGTCGCCCTCGATCTCGGGTGGACCCGATGTCCGGTCCGCGGTCGGAGACCCGGCGGAAGTGGCCAAGACCCTGACCACCGAGGCCCGCACCGGCGTCGACGTGGTGCGGCTGGTCGCAGGTGATCCGCTGTCGGTCGACGCGGTGATCACCGAGGTGACCGCGCTGGCGAAGACCCACCTCGACTTCGAGATCGTGCCCGGTCTGCCGGATACGACCGCGGTGCCCACGTATGCGGGTCTGCCGCTGGGATCGGCGCATACCGTGGCCGACGTCCGCGGCGACGTGGACTGGGCGGCGCTCGCCGCCGCCCCGGGTCCGCTGATCCTGCACGCCACCGCAACTCATCTGCCCGACGCGGCACGCACGCTGATCGAGTACGGGCTCGCCGACAGCACGCCCACTGTGGTGACCGCGAACGGCACGACGTGCCAACAGCGTTCGGTCGAGACCACGCTGGCCGGCCTGCTCGACAAGGCCACCCTGGCAGGCACCGAACCCGCAGGGCCGTTCGCGGGCCCGCTGGTCGTCACGATCGGGCGGACCGTCGCGCACCGCGCCAAGCTGAACTGGTGGGAGAGCCGCGCGCTGTACGGCTGGACCGTGCTGGTGCCGCGCACCAAGGACCAGGCCGGCGAGATGAGCGAGAAGCTGGTGTCGCACGGCGCGCTGCCGATCGAGGTGCCGACCATCGCGGTCGAGCCGCCGCGCAGTCCCGCGCAGATGGAACGCGCCGTCAAGGGCCTGGTCGACGGGCGCTTCCAGTGGGTGGTGTTCACCTCGACAAACGCCGTCCGCGCCGTCTGGGAGAAGTTCAACGAGTTCGGTCTTGACGCCCGTGCCTTCTCGGGTGTGAAGATCGCCTGCGTTGGCCAGGCCACCGCGGATCGGGTTCGGGCGTTCGGAATCAACCCCGAACTGGTGCCGGCCGGTGAACAGTCTTCGCTAGGCCTGCTCGACGAATTTCCGCCTTACGACGACGTTTTCGACCCGGTGAACCGGGTGCTGCTGCCGCGCGCGGATATCGCGACCGAGACGCTGGCCGAAGGCCTGCGCGAGCGAGGGTGGGAGATCGAGGACGTCACCGCGTACCGCACCGTGCGCGCCGCGCCGCCCCCCGCCCACACCCGCGAGATGATCAAGACGGGCGGCTTCGACGCGGTCTGCTTCACGTCGAGCTCGACGGTGCGCAACCTCGTCGGCATCGCAGGCAAGCCGCACGCGCGCACCATCGTGGCGTGCATCGGACCGAAGACCGCTGAGACAGCGGCGGAGTTCGGGTTGCGCGTCGATGTGCAGCCGGAGGTCGCCGCGGTGGGACCGCTGGTCGAGGCGCTGGCCGAGCACGCCGCCCGACTGCGCGCAGAGGGGGCACTGCCGCCGCCGCGCAAGAAGAGCCGCCGCCGCTAGCTAGACACTCACGGAGGGATGGCTTCACGTGCCCTATCCAAGTCATCGTCCCCGTAGGCTGCGGTCGACGCCGGCACTGCGGCGGCTGGTCGCCGAGACTTCGCTGGAGCCACGGCATCTCGTGCTGCCGATGTTCGTCGCTGACGGCATCGACGAACCCCGGCCCATCCTCTCCATGCCGGGCGTCTACCAGCACACCCGTGCCTCGCTGCGCCGGGCCGCGGCCGACGCCGTCGCCGCCGGGGTGGGCGGCCTGATGCTGTTCGGTGTCCCGCGCGACGCCGACAAGGACGCCACCGGATCGGTCGGGGTGTCCGAGGACGGCATCCTCAACGTCGCGCTCAGAGACCTGGCCGAGGACCTCGGCGACGACACCGTGCTGATGGCCGACACGTGTCTCGACGAGTTCACCGACCACGGACACTGCGGGATCGTTGACGGGTCGGGCAGGGTCGACAATGACCTGACCAACAAGCGGTATGTGGAACTGGCTGTCGCGCAGGCTGATTCGGGGGCGCACGTCGTCGGCCCGAGCGGCATGATGGACGGCCAGGTCGCGGCGATCCGCGACGGCCTCGACGCGGCCGGGCACACAGACACCGTGATCCTGGCCTACGCGGCGAAGTTCGCGTCGGGGTTCTACGGCCCGTTCCGGGAGGCGGTCGCCTCGAGCCTGAGCGGCGATCGCCGCACGTATCAACAGAACCCGGGCAACGCCCGCGAGGCGCTGCACGAGGTGGAATTGGACATCGCCGAAGGCGCCGACATCGTGATGGTTAAACCGGCGATGGGTTACCTCGACGTCGTCCGTGCGGCCGCTGACATCTCACCCGTACCGGTGGCGGCCTATCAGGTCTCCGGGGAGTACGCGATGATCAGCGCCGCGGCCGCCAACGGTTGGATCGACCTGCCGACGGTGGCGCTTGAAACGCTGATCGGCATCCGGCGGGCGGGGGCCGACATCGTGTTGAGCTACTGGGCGGCCGACGTCGCCGACTGGCTGGCGTGACCCCGCCTGTCGAGCCCGAAGCGCGGCCCGTCGACGTCGACACCGGCTTCTGGCTGTGGGTCACCGCGCTGCCGTTGATGGTCGCCGGGTACGTCGTCGACTTGGTCGGCTCAACGGATCGCGACCTGCCGGCGGCCGTGCTGGCCGTCTCGGTCATGTTCGTGGTCGTACTGGCCGCCGTCGTGCTGACCTTCCAGGTCCTGATGCGGCAGGGGTACCGCTGGGCGCGCACGGTGTTGACCGGCGGCGGTGTTGCCGCGGTGGTGTACGTGACGACGAACCTGTTCACCGTCGAGCGACCCCCTGCCGCGGCGGTCGGGTACGCGGTCAGCGCGATACTCGGGTCCGTGCTGATCGCGGGCGGGGCGTACTTGCTGCATCGCAAGGATGCTCAAGGGTTCTTCACCCGGTGACGTTAGGCTGACCCGACCATGACCGCCCCCACGTCGCGACCCCGAATCGTCACCGCCGCGTTCTGGTGCTGGGTGGTTGCCTCCGTGCTCCTGGTGGCGTTCGGACTGCTGCTCGCGCTCTCCGAAGACGAGGTGCCCCCGCTGTTCCGCGGCGCAGGCGTGCTGTTCGCGCTGGCCGGGTTGGGGCTGGGCTATTTTTCCGGCCGCGCCCGGCTCGGGGAGAGCCGATTCCGCCGGGCAGCGGTCGCGCTGGCTCTCGCGGTTGTCGTGATCCTGGCGATGTTCGCACTGATCAGCCGCGGTCCGATCTGGCTGGTCGCGATGATCCTCGCCATGGTCGGGGCGGTGCTGATGATGCGGCCGTCGGCCCAGCAGTGGTTCGACCAGGAGACGACCGCGTGACTGATGCCGAGGTCTTGTTCTACGAACCGGGCGCGAGCTGGCTGTGGGTCCTCTCGGGCCCCGCGGCGGGCATCGCGATGGCCCTCATCCAGTTGTCGGCCGGATACGGATTTCAGCTGCTCGTGCCCGGCATCTTCTTCGTCCTGGTGACGACCTTCATGGCGGTTCAGATCCATGCGGCGCGCATCCACACGTCGGTGGAACTGACACCGCTCACACTGCGGCAGGGCACCGAGATCCTCAAGATCGACGACATCCTGCGGATCTACCCCGAAGCCAGTGGACCCGAGTTACCCAAGTGGCAGGCCGCGCGGGCGTTGGGCGAGTTGACGGGCGTGCCGCGCGGGCGTACCGGGATCGGGCTCAAGCTCAACAACGACCGCGCCGCGCAGGCCTGGGCGCGCAAACACCGACAGCTGCGGGCGGAACTGACCCGCCTGGTCGAGGAGCGCATACCACCGGAGGCGACTGCGTGACGCCCCGCGCGGCCCTCGAGCTGGTTTCGGCGCTTGCTGCCGCAGTCGGATGCGTGCTGGTTTGGGTCGGGGCGAAGTCCACGGTGGTGGTGGCACCCGTTCTGGAAGGCGAACCGATGACGACGTCGGTCGTTTACAGCGCGCCGATGCTGGGACTGTCGCTGCTGCTCGCGACGGTGGCCGGGGTGCTGGCCGTTCTCGCCGTGGCCCGGACGCGGCGCTCGAGCCCGTGAGCCGCCTCACAGCCGCTTGGTACAAAGTGCAGAATTTGTAACACTGTTGCACATGACCGAATTGGCGGAGAAGCCCGAGAACCTCGACGACGCGCTTCCCCTCGGACCGCAATCGCTGGTCTGGCGGTATTTCGGCGACAACCGCATGTACCTGATCGGCCCGCGACCCGCGGTGCTGCAGAACATGCTCGCCGAACTCGGCCAGGGCGTGCTCGACCACTCGGTGTTCTTCGACGACACCTCTGCGCGCATCAAGCGCTCGCTGCCGCCGATCTTCAACACCGTCTACGGACCCGACGACGCGAACACCGGCACCCGGGTCCGCGACTTCCACACCGAGATCAAGGGTGAAATGCCCGACGGTGCGCGCTACCACGCGCTCGACCCGGACACGTACTACTGGGCGCACGCCACGTTCGTCGAACAGGTGCTGTACTTCGCCGACACCTTCGTCAAGCGGTTGAGCCGCGAGGAGAAGGAGCAGATCTATCTCGAATCCAAGACGTGGTATCGCCGCTACGGTGTCAGCGATCGCCCGATGCCCGCCGACTTCGACGAGTTCGAGCGCTACTGGGATCGGATGATGGACGAGATCGTCGTCGCGCATCCGACGGCCAAGTACGGCGTCGGCTACGTCACCAAGGGCTTCCCCTGCCCAAAGGGTGTGCCGCAGTGGGCGTGGCGTCTCGTCGCACCGCTGTTCAACCCCCTCGCCGCGTTCCTCACCACCGGCGGCCTGCCGCCACGGGCGCGCACACTGTTGAACTTGCCGTGGACTGAGCGCCAGGAGCGGCGCTATCAACGGTTCGCGGCATTCTGGCGCAGTCGGCCGGTGAACTGGCTCTGGGATCGTCTGCCAATGACGTTGCGCTACAACGGCTATGCGCAAAAGGGCTATGCCCGCGCCTGACAGTCCGCCCGCGACGGGGCCCAACTCGTCGCCCGCGACGGGGCCCAACTCGTCGCCCGCGACGGAAGCCATCCTCGATGCCGCCGTCATCGAGTTCGAACGTCACGGCTTTCGCAAGGTGGCCCTCGAAGACGTCGCGCGCCGCGCCGGCGTCAGCCGAACCACCATCTACCGGCGGTTCGCCAGCCGCGACGAGTTGGTGGCCGCGGTGATCGAGCGGGAGAACATCTCGCTGTTCGCCGACATTGCTGACGAGGTGAAACGGGCGGGCCCGCAGTCCAACTACTACGTCGAGGCGTTCACTCTGTCGATCCTGAAGTTCCGTCGCCACCGCGTGCTGGACCGGATGATGACCGATGAGCCGGCGTTGGTGCTCGAACTCGCGAAGGCCCACTACGGGGCGGCGATCGCGCGGATGGCCGAAGCGCTGCGGATCATTTTCCCGCCGGGCTTTGCCGAACGGATCGGCGAGCAGGCCGTCGACGAACTCGCCGACACGATCCTGCGCTACGCGGCCATGGTGCTGCTGTTACCCGGCGCGCAACCTCTCGAGACGGCCGACGACATCCGCGCCTTTGCCACCCGGCACTTCCTGCCGAGTCTGCCGGCGGCGCTGCGGTCGACACCGACAGTTGTTTGATAGCTCACACCTTCGGGCAGTCGTATCCCATGAGCACCGACGAACACCAGGACCAACAGCAAGACCAGCAGCAAGACCAGCAGCAGGGCGACCAAGATCAACCGCAGAGCCCTGAGCCCAAGACCGACGACCACCATCAGGTCATCGAGCAGCCCGACCCGCCGCCACCGACGGAGAAGCCCGAGATCACCGACGAGCACAAGCAAAAAGCCAAGGAGATGCGCAAGGACTACGAGGAGGACCGCGAAACCATCGTCATGCCCGGTACCGGAGGCGCTGTCGCCGGCACAGCCGTGGGCGAGTGGCTCGACGATGACGGGAATCCGAAGTTCTCCGACGAGAGCAAGACCGACGACGCCGGGAGCGACAAGGACGACGCTCAGAGCAAGGACAACGCGTAAGCCCGTAAAGTTTCGGCGTGACGTCTCTCGACCAGATCGCGCCCGCCTTCGTCGGTATGGCCCATTCGATCGTGTGGGCTTCGGCGGCGACCGTCGACGCCAACGGTCGTCCCCGCAGCCGCATCCTGCACCCCATCTGGGAGTGGGACGGCACCGACTTGTTCGGGTGGATCGCGACGGTCCCCAGCCCGGTGAAGCGGGCGCACCTGGCCGTGCATCCGGAGATGTCGGTGAGCTACTGGACTTCGACTCACGACACGTGCAGCGCCGAGTGCCTGGTGGAGTGGTACACCGACGACGAGACCTGCACCGCGGTGTGGAACAAGTTCGCCAAGGGACCCGAGCCGGTCGGCTACGACCCCAAGATCATCCCGATGTGGAGCGGCGGGCCCACGTCAGACGAGTTCGCCGCGCTGCGTCTGAGCCCCTACCGCCTTCGCGTGATGCCCGGCGCGGTCATGACGAAAGGCGAAGGCGCACCCCTCGTTTGGACGTCAAGCTGAGATGACGACGTCGGATGTGCGCGCGCTTCCCCTGGTGCCGAAGAACCCGCTGCCGATCTGGCAGCTGGTGAAGCTGGTGCGCAGGCTCGACACCGGACAGGAAGTTATCCGCGACGCCGGCGGTCCAATCACCCGGATCCAGTTCGGGCCGAAGAAACTGTTCCCGCCCATCGTGGCGGTGATGTCTCCCAACGGGATGCGCGACGTCCTGGGCCGCTCGGACGCGTCCTCAGAGCGCTGCGTCTACCACGACGAAGTCCGAGACATGGCCGGCGACAGCCTCTTCGTCCTGCCCAATGAGCAGTGGCGCCCGCGCAAACGGGCACTGCAGCCTGTCTTCACCAAACACAACGTCCGCAACTTCGGCGGCCACATGTCGCGTGCCGCGCAGATGTTCGTCGATCGCTGGCCCGACGGCGGCGACGTCGACCTTGACCTCGAGTGCCGCAGGGTGGCGATGCAGTCGCTGGGACGCTCGGTGCTCGGCATCGACCTCAACGAGCGGGCCGACATCATCGCCGGATGCATGCATGTCGCCTCGTCCTATACCGCCGACCGGGCGCTGCGCCCGGTGCGTGCACCGCGATGGCTGCCGACGGCCGCGCGCCGCAAGGCGCGCGACGCGGTAGCAGCGATGAAAGAGGTCACCGACGATCTGGTGCACGCCTGCCGCGCTGACCCGGACCGCGACGCGCCGCTGGTGCGGGCGCTGATGGCGGCCAGAGATCCCGAGACAGGACAGCCGATCTCCGACGCCGACATCTCCAACGACCTGTTGATCTTCATGCTCGCCGGGCACGACACCACCGCGACCGCGCTCACGTATTCGTTGTGGGTGCTCGGGCATCACCCCGAGATCCAGGAGCGGGTCGCCGCGGAGGCCGCCGCACTGGGGGATCGGGAACTGACGCCCGACGATGTGCCGAGCCTCGGATACACCGTGCAGGTGCTGCACGAGGCGTTGCGACTGTGCCCGCCGGCGGCAGGCGTGGCCCGGCTGGCGACGCGCGACATCATGGTCGACGGTTACCGCGTCGAGGCGGGCACCCTGGTGGCGGTGGGGCTGTACGGGCTGCACCATGATCCGACGCTGTGGCCCGACCCCATGGTCTTCGACCCCGACCGGTTCAGCCCAGAGAACACGAAGACGCGCGGACGGTGGAACTTCCTGCCCTTCCTCGGCGGTGGGCGACCATGCATCGGGGAACACTTCGCCCGGCTGGAAACCACCCTGGCGCTCGCGACGATCGTGCGGGCGATGGACATCCGGTCGGTCGACGCCGAATTCGAATGTGAGGTGCCGTTCACGACGGTCGCCAAGGGTCCGATCCCCGCCCACGTTCGGCCGCGGTCCCCTCGATGACGCGTTGACGGCACTGACGAACTTGGCCTCGGCCAAACGCAACCGGTGCGGATACCCACATCGATGCACTCCGGCGGGCAGGCCACTACCCCAGATGATCGAATACCGCAACCATGTGCGCCGCGACCACTAAAATTCGCCGCATGGTTTTTTCGAGGACTGCACACAGGACCGTGCTCGCGGGGGCGATGTTGGCGCTCGGCTTGAGTCCGCTCGTCGCCGGCGTCTGGTCGGCCACCGCGCCGTCGACCGTCGCCGGTGGACCTCCGGGTGTCGTCGAACCCGTCTTACCGCCGCCGGCACCGGCTGCGATTCCGGCACCTCCACCGCCCGCGGCACCGGCAGCGGCAGCACCGGCGCCTCCGCGGTGCAGCGGCTCCGACCTGTTCACCGGCATTCCCCTCCCCGTGGGCTGCGTCCGGTAACCGACCATCCACCGCATGGCCGGACCGGCGGCCGAGGGGGCGACCACTACACCCTGTAGTTGACGCACTGGCCCCGGCTGGGACACTGGTGGCCATGCGTGCTGACCACATCACCACCGAGGTGTCGGCGCGGTTGTTCGCCGACGCGTCGGCGGTCATCCCCGGCGGTGTCAACTCGCCGGTGCGGGCCTTCAGCGCTGTGGGCGGCACCCCGCGGTTCATCACTTCCGCGCGCGGCTACTGGCTCACCGACGCCGACGGCAACCGCTACGTCGACCTGGTGTGTTCATGGGGTCCGATGATCCTTGGCCACGCGCACCCGGCCGTGGTCGAGGCCGTCCAGAAGGTGGCCGCCGACGGGCTGTCCTTCGGCGCCCCCACCCCCTCGGAGACCGAGCTGGCCCGCGAGATCATCGGTCGCGTCGCGCCGGTCGAGCGGGTGCGCCTGGTCAATTCCGGCACCGAGGCGACAATGAGCGCGATCCGGTTGGCCCGCGGGTTCACCGGGCGCGCCAAGATCGTCAAGTTCTCCGGCTGCTACCACGGCCACAGCGACGCGTTGTTGGCCGACGCGGGCTCGGGTGTCGCCACGCTGGGGCTGCCCTCCTCACCCGGCGTCACCGGTGCCGCGGCGGCCGACACCATCGTGCTGCCGTACAACAACGTCGCTGCGGTCGAGGAGACGTTCGCCCGCTTCGGTTCCGAGATCGCCTGCGTCATCAGCGAAGCCGCCGCGGGCAACATGGGCGCGGTCGCACCGCTGCCCGGCTACAACGCGGCGCTTCGGCGCATCACGGCCGAGCACGGAGCGCTGCTGATCCTCGACGAGGTGATGACCGGATTCCGGGTCAGCCGGTCGGGGTGGTACGGCGTCGATCCCGTTGACGCCGACGTGTTCACCTTCGGCAAGGTGATGAGCGGCGGCCTGCCCGCCGCGGCGTTCGGCGGTCGCCGCGAGGTGATGGAGCGTCTGGCTCCGCTGGGCCCGGTGTATCAGGCGGGCACGCTGTCGGGGAACCCGGTCGCGATGGCCGCCGGGCTGGCGACGCTGCGGACGGCCGACGACGCGGTGTACGCGAGCCTGAACGCCAATGCCGACCGACTCGCGAACCTGCTCGGCCAAGCCTTGAGCGAAGCTGGTGTCACGCACCAGATCGCGCGTGCCGCGAACATGTTGAGCGTGTTCTTCGCCGACCAGCCGATCGTCGACTTCGCCTCGGCGAAGGCCAGTGAGACGTGGCGGTTCCCGCCGTTCTTCCATGCGCTGCTCGACGCCGGCGTCTACCCGCCGCCCAGCGCGTTCGAAGCCTGGTTCGTCTCGGCGGTTCTCGACGACGAGGCCTTCGACCGGATCGCGGCCGCGCTTCCCGGTGCGGCCCGCGCGGCTGCGGAAGCAAAGAAGCCGGCATGAGCACGACGACGGTTCATGTGATGCGCCACGGCGAGGTGTACAACCCGGAGGGCATCCTCTACGGACGGCTCGACGGCTATCACCTCTCCGACCGCGGCAGGGCGCAAGCCGAGAAGGTGGCCGACGCGCTGGCCGGCCGCGACATCGTCCTGGTGGTCGCGTCGCCGCTGCTGCGCGCGCAGGAGACCGCGACGCCGATCGCCGAGCGGCTGGGCCTGCCGATCGAGACCGACGACGACCTGATCGAGTCGCTGAACATCTTCGAGGGCCAGCGCGTCTCACCGGGCGACGGTGCGCTGCGCGACCCACGCAACTGGAAATACCTGTGGAACCCGATGAAGCCGTCCTGGGGCGAGCCGTACGTCGACATCGCCGCCAGGATGCGGTCGGCCGTCGAAAGGGCGCGGGTCAAGGCCGAGGGGCACGAAGCGGTGTGCGTCAGCCACCAACTGCCGGTCGAGACCCTGCGCAGGGCGATGACCGGCAAGCGCTTTGCCCACGATCCGCGCAAACGCAAATGCGCACTGGCGTCGCTCAATTCGTTCACCTTCGACGGCGACCGTCTGGTCGACTGGCAGTACAGCGAGCCGGCCGGGTCGTGAAGCGACTGGCGGTCATCGTAGCGAGCGCGGCGCTGGTCGGGCTCGCTGGATGCTCCACCGGTGACGACGCCGTCGCCCAGGGCGGCACTTTCGAATTCGTCGCTCCCGGCGGAAAGACCGACATCTTCTACGATCCGCCGCAGAGTCGAGGCAAGCCCGGGGCGCTGGCGGGTCCCGACCTGATGGACCCCGCCAAGACCATCTCGCTCGACGACTTCGCCGGCAAGGTCGTCGTCCTCAACGTGTGGGGACAGTGGTGCGGACCGTGCCGCACCGAGATCACCGAACTGCAGCAGGTGTACGACGCCACCCGCGCCGAGGGCGTGGCCTTCCTCGGCATCGACGTCCGCGACAACAACCGGGACGCCGCACAGGATTTCATCGTCGACCGCAAGATCACCTTCCCCTCGATCTACGACCCGCCGATGCGCACGATGATCGCGTTCGGCGGCCGATACCCGACCACCGTCATCCCGTCCACGGTCGTGCTCGACCGCGAGCACCGGGTCGCCGCGGTGTTCCTGCGCGAACTGCTCGCCGAAGACCTGCAGCCGGTCGTTGAGCGGCTCGCCGCCGAGCCCGACGAGGCGGCCACATGACCGGCTTCGCCGAAATCGCCGCCGCCGGACCGGTACTCGCGGCGCTGGGCGTGTGCGTGTTGGCCGGTCTGGTGTCGTTCGCCTCACCCTGCGTGGTCCCGCTGGTGCCGGGCTACCTGTCGTACCTCGCCGCGGTGGTGGGGGTTGAGGAGCAGCCGTCGGCGGTCGCGGTGCGCACGGCACGCCTGCGGGTCGCCGGCGCAGCGGCGCTGTTCGTCGCCGGGTTCACCGCCGTGTTCGTGCTGGGCACCGTCGCGGTACTGGGCATGACGACCACTCTGATCACCAACCAGCTTCTGCTGCAGCGCATCGGTGGTGTGGTCACCATCGTGATGGGCCTGGTGTTCGTCGGCTTCATCCCGGCGCTGCAGCGCGAGGCCCGGTTCACCCCGCGGCAGCTGTCGACGCTCGGCGGTGCGCCACTGCTGGGTGCGGTCTTCGCGCTGGGCTGGACGCCGTGCCTCGGGCCGACGTTGACGGGAGTGATCACCGTGGCCTCGGCCACCGACGGTGCGAACGTGGCACGCGGCGTCGCGCTCGTCATCGCCTACTGCCTGGGCCTGGGAATCCCGTTCGTGCTGTTGGCGTTCGGATCGGCGCGCGCCGTGCAGGGCCTCGGCTGGCTTCGGCGGCACACCCGCACCATCCAGGTCTTCGGCGGCATTCTGTTGATCCTCGTCGGCGCCGCGTTGGTCACCGGCGTGTGGAACGACTTCGTGTCGTGGGTCCGCGACGCGTTCGTCAGCGATGTGACCTTGCCGATATGAGCACCACCGAAGCGCGAGCAGACGCAAAACTGCCCAAAAATGGCGGGAATAGGTCACTTTTGCGTCTGCTTGCGCTGATACGGAACACCTGGCGGACCCTCACGTCGATGGGCACCGCGCTCGTGCTGCTGTTCCTTCTGGCGCTGGCGGCGATACCGGGCGCGCTGCTGCCGCAGCGCAGCCTCAACGAGGCCAAGGTCGCGCAGTACATCGCCGAGCACCCGACGATCGGGCCATGGCTGGACCGGGCGCAGGCCTTCGATGTGTTCTCCAGCTTCTGGTTCACCGCGATCTATGTGCTGCTGTTCATCTCGCTGGTGGGCTGCCTGACACCGCGACTGATCGAGCATGCCCGCAGCCTGCGGGCCACCCCGGTGCCCGCGCCGCGGAACTTGAGCAGACTGCCCAAACACCACGCCCTCGAACGCCCCGGCACCCCGGACGAGGTGGCCGCCACCGTCAGGAAGCGACTGCGCGGATGGCGAACCGTCACGCGCACGGGCACCGACGGCGCAACCGAGATCTCCGCCGAGAAGGGCTATTTGCGTGAGTTCGGCAACATCGTCTTCCACTTCTCGCTGCTCGGCCTGCTGGTGGCCATCGCCGCGGGCAAGCTCTTCGGCTATGAGGGCAACGTCATCGTCATCGCCGACGGCGGCCCCGGCTTCTGTTCTGCCTCACCCGCAGCGTTCGACTCATTCCGGGCGGGCAATACCGTCGACGGCACCTCTTTGCACCCGATCTGTCTGCGCGTCAACGACTTCCAGGCCGATTACCTGCCGAACGGGCAGGCAACATCCTTCGCCGCCGACATCGACTTCCAGGCCGGCGAAGACTTGTCCACCGGCACCTGGCGGCCGTACCGGCTCGAGGTGAACCACCCGCTGCGGGTCGGCGGTGACCGGATCTACCTGCAGGGCCACGGCTATGCGCCGACCTTCACGGTGACGTTCCCCGACGGGCAAACCCGGACCCAGACGCTGCAGTGGCGCCCCGACGACCAGCTCACGTTCCTGTCGTCGGGAGTGATGCGCTTCGACCCGCCGGGCGGGACGTATCCCGACGCAGGGGAGCGTCGCAAGAACCAGCTGGCGATCCAGGGCCTGTTCGCGCCGACCGAGCAGCTGCACGGCACCCTGCTGTCGTCGAGCTTCCCGGCACTCAACGACCCCGCGGTCGCCGTCGACATCTACAAAGGTGACACCGGCCTGGACACCGGACGGCCGCAGTCGCTGTTCACCCTCGACCCGCGTCTCATTGACCAGGGCCGGCTCGCGAAGAAGGCCCGCGTCAATCTCAATGCAGGCGACTCGACGCGGCTCGACGACGGCACCGTGGTGCGGTTCGACGGCGCGGTGCCGTTCATCAACGTGCAGGTCTCACACGATCCCGCGCAGATATGGGTGCTGGTGTTCGCGATGACCATGATGGCCGGCCTGCTGGTGTCGTTGGTCGTACGACGGCGGCGGGTCTGGGTTCGGATCACCCCCGCGCTTCCCGGTACCGTGAACGTCGAGATGGGCGGGCTGGCCCGCACCGACAACTCCGGGTGGGGCGACGAGTTCGAGCGGTTGACAGCGCGGCTCGTGCCCGAAGCCGCGTCGGTCCCGCCCATAGAAGAGAAGGTCGTATGAACACCGATCAGATCGACATCGGACTGGCCCGCTACTCCGACTGGGCCTTCACCTCATCGGTCGTGGTCCTGGTTGCGGCGCTGCTGCTGCTCGCCGTCGAGCTGGCCTACTCGCGCGGCCGCAAGGTCGAGCACCGCGAGCTGGTCGGAGCCGCAGCGACGGCGGTGGGGGCGGAAAGCACCGCGCCCGGTGTCGTGGCTGAGGCGCCGAGGCGTTCGGCCGACGAACGCATCGGCGGTGCCGGTCTCGCGCTCACCTATGTCGGCATCGGTCTGCTGCTCGTGTGCATCGTGCTGCGCGGCCTGTCGACCTCGCGGGTGCCGTGGGGCAACATGTACGAGTTCATCAACCTGACCTGCTTCTGCGGTCTGGTCGCCGGCGCGGTCGTGCTGCGCCGTCCGCAGTACCGCGCCCTGTGGGTCTTCGTGCTGGTTCCGGTGCTGGTCCTGCTGACGGTCTCGGGCCGCTGGCTGTACACCAACGCGGCGCCGGTGATGCCCGCCCTGCAGTCGTACTGGCTGCCCATCCACGTCTCGGTGGTCAGCCTCGGCTCCGGAGTGTTCCTAATCGCCGGCGTGGCCAGCATCCTGTTCCTGGTCAAGATGTCGAAGCTGGGTGACGCCCGCACGCGAGGAGGAAAAGAAGATCCCGAGCGCGAGGGCGTCGCTGCGGGCATCGTGGCGCGGCTGCCGGACGCGCAGACCCTCGACCGCATCGCCTACCGGACGACGATCTTCGCGTTCCCCGTTTTCGGGTTCGGCGTCATCTTCGGCGCGATCTGGGCCGAGGAGGCGTGGGGCCGCTACTGGGGCTGGGACCCCAAGGAGACCGTGTCGTTCATCGCGTGGGTGGTCTACGCGGCGTACCTGCATGCCCGCTCCACCGCGGGCTGGCGCGACAAGAAGGCCGCGTGGATCAACGTCGCCGGGTTCGTCGCGATGGTCTTCAATCTGTTCTTCATCAACCTGGTGACCGTCGGGTTGCACTCGTACGCGGGAGTGGGTTAGCACCGTTCGCTTTCGCTAGAATCCGACCGAGCCAGCGATCACGGGAGTACTTGCGCGTGTCAGAGAATCCGCCCCCCACGGCAATCGAAAACGTCGGCGGCACAAGCGGATTCCGAGGGCAGAACAGGTTCAGCGATCCCGCCGCCGACGTGCCGCCGGACTGGACGGCGCCGACGCCACCCAACGGCATGCCGCTGCCGAGCATGCCGCTGCCGAGCACGCCGCTGCCGAGCATGCCGCTGCCGAGCACGCCGTTGCCGAGCACGCCGCCGCCGGCCGACGTCGCATTCGACGACCCGGCGCCGTACCTGGATCTGTCCACCGTCGCGCTGTTGGGCCAGCGCAAACGGCCGCCGTCGGAAGGCTGGCGCCGTTGGCTGTACCTGGCCTCGTTCAAGCTGCTCAACGTCGGCGAGGGCCCGAAGGCGATCCGCCGCGAAACCCTCACCGCGCAGGTGCAACGCCCGCTGCGGGGCTGCTACCGGATCGCGGTGCTCTCACTCAAGGGCGGCGTCGGCAAGACGACCATCACCGCGACGCTCGGCGCGACGCTGGCCTCGATCCGCGGTGATCGCGTGGTTGCCGTCGACGCCAACCCCGACCGCGGCACGCTGAGCCAGAAGGTGCCGCTGGAGACCGCCGCGACCGTGCGTCACCTGCTGCGCGACGCCGAAGGCATCGAGGCATACAGCGACGTCCGCGCCTACACCTCCCAGGGCCCTAGCCGGCTGGAGGTGCTGGCCTCGGAAAGCGACCCAGCGGTGTCGGAGGCGTTCAGCTCCGACGACTACACCCGCACACTCGAAGTGCTCGAGCGGTTCTACAGCCTGGTGCTCACCGACTGCGGCACCGGCCTGATGCACTCGGCGATGGCGGCGGTGCTCGACAATGCGGACGTGCTGGTCGTGATCAGCTCCGGTTCGGTCGACGGTGCCCGCAGTGCGTCGGCGACGTTGGACTGGCTCGACGCGCACGGGCATCAGGACATGGTGCGAAACTCGATCGCCGTCGTCAACGGCGTGCGGCCACGGTCGGGCAAGGTCGATCTGAAGAAAGTCGTCGACCACTTCAACCGGCGCTGCCGGGCGGTGCGTGAGGTGCCGTTCGACCCGCATCTGGAGGAGGGCGCCGAAATCAGCCTCGAGCGCCTGAAACCGCAGACCCGGCAGGCGCTTCTCGAGCTCGCGGCCGTCGTCGCCGCCGGCTTCTCCCACCCACGGCGGCCTGCTTAGGAGTCGCGCTTGGGCCTGGGGTTGTCGCCGTGGCCGAGCCGACGCAGGAAATCAGGATCGTCGTCCGGCCCGATCACACGGGTCCCCGGCCGGCTCGCGGTCATCCGCATCAGCCGCCAGCCGACATAGACCAGTCCGGCTACGACAAGGATGAGGAGCAAGTACGCCACTAGCAGAAAACCTCCTTAATCCGAATATACGCGTGCCTCGGTAGGCTCGGGCCGTGTCAGAAAGTCGTCAGGGATCTCGCCTCGTCCTGGATGTGCTGATCTATGCCGCGGCCCGGTTGCTGCTCGTCGTGGCGTTGGCGGCGCTGATCTTCGGGGTCGGGCACCTGCTCGGCGTGCGCGACTTCCCGCTCGTGGTGGCGCTGCTGTTCGCGTTGGTCATCGCCCTACCGCTGGGCATCTGGTTGTTCGCCCCGCTGCGGCGCCGTGCCACCGCCAGCGTCGCGGCGTTCGACGAACGCAGACGCAAGGACCGCGAGCAGTTGCAGGCCCGGCTGCGCGGCGACCAGCCGCCCGCCCCGTGACGGCCGCGCGCGAGGCGTTCGGGGCCGAGTTCGTCGGCGCGGACGGATTCCTCAATTCCCCGACCTACGGTCTGCCGCCGCGGTTCCTCGTCGACGCGCTGCACGACTGCATCGGCTCGTGGCAGGCCGGAACCATGGACGTACCGGTGTTCGACGGTTATGTGCGCGACGGGCGGGCCGGCTATGCCGCGCTGACCGGCCTGCCCGTCGAGTCGGTGTTGATGGGCGCGACCGTATCGGGGGTCCTGGGCCTGGTGGCCGCCGCGATTCCCGATGGCAGCCGCGCGGTGACGTTGCCGGGCGAATTCACCAGCACCACGTTCCCGTTCGCCGCACAGGCCAGTCGAGGAGTCACGGTCACCGAATTGCCCGCTGACGAATTGGTCTCGGCAGCAGCGGATTTCGATGTTGTGGTCGCCAGTCTGGTGCAGTCGGCCAACGGCGCGGTGCTCGACATGGACACGCTGCGCCGCACCGTCGCGGGCACCGACACGCTGACCGTCATCGACATCACGCAGGCGCTCGGCTGGAAAGCCGTCGATGTCTCATGGGTCGATGTCACCGCCGCCGCGGTCTACAAATGGCTGTTGGCGCCGCGTGGCACGGCGTGGATGTCGCTGAGCGAACGGATCATCGGCGCGGTGACGCCGCACGCCGCGAACTGGTACGCAGGTGAGGATCCGTGGCAGACGATATATGGTCTGCCGCTGCGCCTGGCCGCAGATGCGCGACGGTTCGACATCTCGCCCACCTGGTTCAGTGCGCTCGGCTCCGGCCTGACATTGCCGTGGCTCGCGTCCCTGGATCGCGGCGAGGTGGAGTCACACGCCCTGGGCCTGGCGAACCGCTTGCGGTCGGAACTGGAACTGCCGCCGCAGGATTCGGCCATCGTCTCGCTGCCGATCGCGGACGCCGCAGACAAGCTGAAGCAGGCGGGCATTCGCGCGTCCGTTCGCGCCGGCGCGGTACGCGTCGGGTTCCACCTCTACAACAACGACAACGACCTGGACCGGTTGGTCGACACGCTGGCGGGGTAGTGGGGGCTAGCCGGCGGCGTCCTCGAGCAGTTGACGCAGCCGGTCGACCGGATCGCCCTCGCCCGGATTGAGCCGGAGCCCGGTTCGCGGCGTGTCCGATTCCGGTGCGGCGGGCGCCAGGGGTGTGGCAGGCGGCGCGGGCGGAGGCACGGCCGCCGGTGGCGGTGGCGGAGGTGGTGGCGCGGTCAACCCGGCCATCTTGGCGGCGAGCCTGGGTGCGGTGTCGTTGCGTACCGCGCGCCGTTCGGCGTCGGGGTCCTCGTTGCCCGCGAAACATCCCGGCGGAGCCTCCTCGACGAGGGCAAGGGCGCTGAGATACCGCTCGCGTGCCTGATCGGGCCTGTTCTCCCATGCGTCGACGTCACCCTGCCGTTCGCGGACGAGTTCCAGGTTGATCCGCACCGGGCACGACTCGGCCGGGTCGGTCATATTCAGCGCCTCGGCGAAGCGCGCGTCGGCCTGATCCAACCGTTCCTCGAGCACGGCGAGTGTTCCTGCCGCGAACGGCGCCTTGGCCGGTTCGATCACGTTGAGGATGCTCAGCGTCGACACATCGCCACGCAGTTCGTCGGCGTCCTTCTGCGTGGAATGCGACGCCGCCGAGTTGCCTGCCACGACAACGGAAATGAGCTTCACCGCGATCAACACGGCCACCAAAGCCACGGGTGCCGAGAAAGTCAGCAGCCGACGCCGCAACCGCAACCGCCTCGGAGTGTGCCTCACAGCGCCACGTCCCGGCGGGCCATGCGGGTGCTGCGGAACTCACGGATGCTCAGGTAGACCTCGAACAGCAGCAACAGCGCCGCGGACAGGGTGAACACCCAGTACAGTTCCGTGCGTTCCGGGATCTGGCCGACAGTGGTCTCGCCTTGCCGGTCTCCGCCAGGCGCGAGGTCGGCCACCGGTGTGGCGTCGTCTCGCTTCTCATACGGCACGCCGAGTTGTGCAGCGATCCGGCGCAACCCCTGCTCGTCCTGCGCTGCGCCGTAACCGAGTACGGCGCCACCGTCGACCGAACCGGCCGTCGGATCGAATTCCCCTTGCGGAGCGCGAGACTCAGTCGCACCCGAGCCGAGGTAGAAAACCAGGCTGCGCGAGTCGGGATACTGCTGTCCCGCCGCAATCAATTGATAGCGCAGCACGTTGGCTGCAGCGGCGGCGTTGACCTGGTCGCCGGATCCGATGGCCGCCGGATACGGCGAGAGACGGGAGATCAGCGGCTTGAGGCTGAACGCGTCCTCGGACAGCGGCCAATCCATCGACGGGCGCGCCGCGAACGCGATCACCGCGAACCGCGCCCTCGGGTACCGGTCGATGAGCCCGTCGACGTCGGCGCGGATCGCCGCCATATCCGAGTCGGTCGACCGGTCGACGACGAAGAAGACGTTGGTGTTCTCGCCTGATTGTGCTGCGGCGGTGGCCTCCCGGTCGCCGTGGTCGATGCCCGGGCGTGCCGCGGCGATCAACAGCAGCAGCATCGCCAGCGTCAACCCCGACCACCGCCAGACCGTTCCCCAGCGCTGGCCTGCGCGACTGGCCAACTGCCACATGGTCAGCAGTCGGAGCAGTATCACCACCGCGGCGACCACGAGGAGGATCGCCGCCGGCAGAACGGGCGCAAACGTCATCGTCTCAGCACCATCAGCGACAGACAGAGCAGCATCGAAGCGACGACAGCCACGATGAGGGGGGCCGCCGGCGAATCGCCGAGCCAGCCGACGACGGTGCTCGACGCGGGTTGGCTTGCGGCGGGTGGCTTCGCGCGGATGGCGGCGAGGTCAACCGCCATGTCGCGGTCGCGGGCGCTTATCGAAAAGTACTGTCCGTCAGTCGATTCCACGACTGATCGCAGCGACCCGGGTGTCGTGGACGCGATGGCGTTGAGCTGAATCCCTGCGGTTTTCGCCATATCGGTGATCTGCTGATCGCTGTACAGCGACGGGCGGGTCTCGTCGGGACGGCGGAGCTCACCAGGGCCGAGGTAGATCAGTGAGCGACGGTGCGTGCTGGTCTGGTCGAATGAGGGAAACCCGCTCATGCACAGAGCCAGGATGTCGTCGACGCTGGCGGCGTAGTCGACATAGGTCACCTCGGGCGAGAACGACGCCACCCCGTTTCGCAGGGTGCTCTGCTGTGCCTGCGGCAGATCGTCGAGGGTCTGCAGGCGCGCGAGTTCGGCGGCGTCGTTGAACCTCTCGGCGGCGTACTGGTAGTCGCGGGTCAGCGGAACGACGCGCCGGTTCTGTGACGTCAGCCCGATGCGTTGGGTGCCGAACGTTCGCGTCTGCTGGGCGAAGTAGGAGAGGAACTCCGCGGTGGCCTCGTCGGTGACGGGGTCCCCGACGCACAGCATGATGTCTTCCGGCGCATCGGATGCGGTGGACGACCACCACCAAGCACTCGGCCGCGCACTGGCCAGCATGGCTGCTGAGAAAAGTACGACGAGGAGCACGATGACAGCAACCATGGACAGCGTCCTGGCGCGGGCCAGCCGGGCGTATTCGGGTAGACGGGTCAGCCGTGACGTGTTGGCCAGTGGTCGCAGCTGCCTGCGCACCTGTTCCATGGGCAGCAGCACCGCCATGGCGACGGCGATTGTCAGACAGGCGAATCCGACGGCTGCGAGGGGCCACCATGTCAGGGCCACGAGAGGATCAACTCCTCGGTCGCGGACGCGATCTCGCTGACGTCCACCGGCGAGACGGTGTTGAACTGCGCATCGTTGAGCGCGGAGAACGTCGGGGCGGCGGCCGCGAGTTCACTGGATTCGATGTCGTCGACGTGCATGTACTGCGCCGGTGTGCCCGTCGCCTGATGCAGGAAGCTGCGCAGGGTGCGGCTCATCTGTGCTCCTGCCTCGCTCGCCGACAGTTCACCGGAGCGATATCGTGCCCCGACGGACCCGACGGTCCGGGCGAACCGCCGTCGCAGCATCCGGGCGTGCACCGACCGAATCCCGCGTAGATGGCGCAGCCGGCTCGACGGCATCGTCCAGACGAAAACGCCGACATACCAACCGATCACGATCAACAATAGGGCCGCCCCGAGCCACAGCCACCACGCCGAGTACGGCGTCGGTCCGCTGACGAACCGCAGAAGGTCATCCGGCACGGGCGAACACCTCGGTCAATTCGACGAGCCGGGCGCGGATTTCGGAGCTGCCGCGGACGACGGCGTAGGGCACGGCGCGTGTGGTCATGAACTCGCGGAGATCGCGGACCCGCGCCTGCTCGGCGCGCCGGTACGCGGCCACCACCCGCGGCCCGAGCACCGCGCTGTTGAGGACGAAGCGCCCCGAAGCGACGTCGTAGCCGTTCGCATGCCCCAGCGCGGGCATGTCGGCGACCATCACCCACATCACGTCGTGCCGGGCGGCCAACCGCGTGACGACGTCGTCGAGGCGCGCGTCCACCTCGGGCTCGTCCGAGACGACTACCACCAGCATGCGGTGGCGGTAATGCGTTGCCACGTACTCCAGTTGACACACGATGTCACTGGGACCGGGTCGGTCGAGGGTGTGGCCGTAGAACCGGTGCAGCATGCTCTCGATGTGCGTCTCGCCGCGGCGCTGACGCATGTTCACACAGCCGCGGGTGTCGCCGTACACCATCCCGATCTGATCGGAACGCCTGAGCGTGATCAGCCCGATCGCACCCAGAACGTGAGCGGCGACATCGCGTTTGGCCTCTTCACTCGGAGTCAGCGCCGACATGTTTCTGCCTGCGTCGGCCACGAGCAGAATCTTGTGGTGCTTCTCCGAGACGAATCGTTTGATCAGCACGTGCCCGGAGCGCGCGGAGGCCTTCCAGTCGATGTCGCGAACGTCGTCGCCGGGCACGTAGGGCCGCAGGTCGTCGAACTCCAGGCTTCGGGTGTGCAACAACGCGTAGCGGCCGCCCTCGAGCATGCCGCGGGTGTCGGCGCCGAAATGCGCCTTCGCCCTGTTGAGGTGCTTGCCCACGCCGTGCCTACGGCACCCGAACCGCTTGCAGCACAGCGTCGATGATCGTCTCGGACGTGATGCCTGCGCTGGCCGCCTCGAACCCGAGAATCAATCGGTGCCGCAGCACGCGATGTGCGAGCTTGGCGATGTCGTCGGGCATGACGTGGCCGCGCCCGGACAGCAGGGCCAGGGCACGGGCGGCCTTGCAGAACGCGATGGTGGCCCGTGGGCTGGCGCCGTACTCGACAAGCCGTGCGTACTGCGCGGCCAGCACCTGTTGCGGCTCGCGGGTGACGGCGACGAGCTGACTGGCGTAGTGCATCAGCGCACGGTCCATGTGGACGTGGCGCACGACGTCCTGAAGCCGTCGGACATCGTCGAGGCTGACGACCGGGCGGCTGCGGTGGCTCTTGTCGTACAACCCCGCGTCCATCCGGGCCATCACTTCCACCTCCTCGTCCGGGGAGGGGTAGTGCACGACGTCCTTGAGCATGAATCGGTCGGTCTGGGCCTCCGACAGGGGGTAGGTGCCTTCCTGGTCCACCGGGTTCTGTGTGGCGATCACCAGGAACGGCTCGGGGATCGGATAGACCGTTCCTGCGATGGTGGTCTGCCGCTCCTCCATCGCCTCGAGCATGGCGCTCTGCGTCTTGGCGCTCGAGCGGTTGATCTCGTCGACCAACACGATGTTGGTGTGGACCGGTCCCAATTGGGTGACGAAGGAGTTGGTCGCCGACTCGTACACCTGCGTGCCGATGATGTCGCTGGGCAGTAGGTCCGGAGTGCACTGAATGCGCCGGAAGCCACCGTGGACGGATTCGGCGACGACTCGCGCGGCGGTGGTCTTCGCGAGGCCGGGCACGCTTTCAATGAGGATGTGTCCGCCGGCCAAAAGGGCGATCAGCAGGGACTCACGCAGGTTCTCCTGACCGACCACTTTGGCCGAGAAGGCGTCGGACACCGCGGTGACGATCCGCTGCGCGTCCGCGAGGTCCCGACGATCGAGCTGGGCACGGCCCGGTGCTGCTGTCATGAATCCCTTTCCAAAGGCGGCGGACAGCCTTGCATACCCGGGCCAGGGTAGCGACAACCAGCGGCGACGATTGTCAGGTCAGCATGCTGTCAACTAACATTGACAGCATGATCGACGTCGACGCGCTGACCAGCACTGATCCCGAGATCGGTTTGACCAGCGTGGGGGCGCTGCAACGGGCGCAGCTCCGATTGGAGGCGATCCACGTCGCGAACGCCCGCGAGCAGGGCTGGAGTTGGCAGGCCATCGCGGCGGCGCTGGGCGTCAGCAGGCAGGCCGTTCACCAGAAGTACAACCGGAGGAGATGACGATGTTCGAGCGATTCAGCCGCAACGCCCGGATCGCGGTCGTGCTGGCCCAGGAGGAGGCGCGTGAGCTGAACTGCGGACAGATCCGGCCGGAGCACCTACTCGTCGGGGTGTTGCAGAGCGCAGGCCGCGATCTCTCGGGTCTGCTGGCCGACTACGACGTGACAGGTGAAGGAATCCGTCGCCGCTTGGAGCCTGCTGATGCGCCGGACGACTCATTCGAGTCCGATGCCGAGGCGCTGCAGTCGATCGGCATCGATCTGCGTGCGATCCGCGACCGGGTGGCGCAGAATTTCGGGCCGGACGCGTGGGACAACGCGCTGCGGATGTCGGGTCGGCGCCCGCGTCGGCGCGGACACATCCCGTTCACGAAGTCGGCCAAGAAGGTCCTCGAGCTGTCGCTGCGGGAGGCGTTGGCGCACAAGGACAAGACCATCGACGCAGAACACGTTCTGCTCGGCATCCTGCGAGGCGGCGACCCGTTCACCGTCGGCCTTATCGCCGAGCACGTCGATGTCGAGCAGTTGCGCGCCGCGATAGTCAGCCTCTTGGACGACGCGGCATAGACCGATAGATTCACGCGGTGCGGACGTCGACCAAGACTGCGATCGCCTTCGCTCGGGACATGGTCATCTTCGGAGGTCTCGTCACCGCGATCGGTCTGGTGGGGCTGCTGATGAGCGTGCTCGTCGGCCTGGTGCGCCACCTTTGACCGCTCAGGACAGGAAGCGCTCGATGTACGGCGCGAACCGTCGTCGTAGGTCGGCCGGATCGAGGCCGAACATCTCCGCCGACGTCGCGACGGTGCCGAGCCGACCGCGTCGATGCTGGGCGAGGTAGTCCGCCATCGATTGGCGCGCCGCGTCGGTCAGCGGTTCGCCGGCAAGCTCGTAAATTGCTGCGGCGATGCCTAATTCGTCGGCCATGAAGTCGTCGAACCGGACATCGATCGAGCGCTCCGGCGGCAGGACGGCACGGTCTCGCATCAGCGAGTCGAGCATGCGCTCGAGGCGGCCGATCCACGACGACGCGATGCCGTCAACCGGCACCGGCGAGCAGTGCATGCGCGCGCTGTAGGTGAGCATCGCGAGCATCGACAACGCGACCGGTACCGGATCGCGGTGCGTGACGACGACGACAACGCCGGGGAAGACCTTGTCCAGCACCGGCAACTGCTCGAGATGCTGGGGCGACTTGAGCAGCCAGCGCCGCCCGCCCCGCAGGTACTGCAAGGCCTTCAGTTGCGTCGCGAGATATTCGTAGTGCGACGTTTGGTCGTGCGACAGGTAGTAGTCGCGCCAGCGCGGCACGAATCCGAGCGTCTCGAAGAGCATCGACGAGAAGTCGTTGGCCAGCAGCTGAATCTCCTCGTGCACGTGCTCGGTCGTCATCTCGTGCATCAGCGCGAAGTGCGGCATCACCAGGTTCATGAACTCCACGGCCGCGTCCATCCGCGTGCGGCGCGGGTCCGGTTCGATGCCGATCTCCGACGGCAGCGGGAACGGTTCGTTGCTCTCCCAGTACGGGATGGTGCGGAAGGTGGCCTCCGGCTGAGCCGGGAAACAGCTAGAAGCGGCCGCGAGCAGGTTATGCAGATGGGTGGTGCCGGTGCGTGGAAGGCCCGCGATCACGATCGGCCGCGACAGCTCGATGTCGAGGATCTCCGGGTGCCGCGCGAGCAGGTCGGTGAGAAGAAGCCGGTTCTTCAGCCACTGCAGCAACTGCATGTGGAAGTTGACGACGCCCGCGCCGTGCAGGCCTGGAATCTCCTGTAGCGCAGCGAGGTACACGTCCAGGCGCTCGCGGTAGTCGTCGGCGCCGAAGTCGTCCAGTCCGGTTTCGGCCCGTGCCTTGGCGTGCAGCACCGCGGCGTCCAGCGGACAGTCGGGCGCCATCGAGGCCATCATCGCGCGCAGCGGTTCGGCCTCCGGCGGGAAGAGGGGCTCGGCCAGGTCGGCGAGCTCGACCGGCGCGGGAGCTGTGGTATCGGTCACAGCGACTTATGTTACTGTTAGTTTCGTAATGACGGTAGAACTTGGGCGACCCCGAAATCCCCGCATCGACAGCGCGGTGCTGGACGCGACGGTCGAACTGCTCGGCGCAACGGGGTACGCCTCGCTGTCGGTCGACGCGATCGCGCGCCGGGCCGGCACCAGCAAGCCGGCCATCTACCGGCGGTGGCCGAGCAAGGCGCATCTCGTGCACGAGGCCGTGTTCCCCATCGGCACCGCGACCGAGCTGCCCGACACCGGATCGCTGCTGGGCGACGTACGCGAGATGGTGCGCCGGACCGCCGCCGTGCTGACCACACCGGCCGCGAGTGCTGCGCTGCCCGGTCTGGTGGCCGAGATGGCGGCGGACGCGACCCTGCACACGGCACTGCTGGAACGCTTCGCCGACATCCTGTCGCGCGGCCTGACCGAACGGCTCGACCGGGCCATGGCCGACGGCGACGTCCGGCCGGATGTCACCGCGGCAGAGGTCGTCGAGGCGATGGCAGGCATCACGCTTCTTCGACTGCTCACCCGCCGGGACGCGCTCGACGACGACTGGGTCGAGCACACCGCGCTCCTCATCACGAAAGGCATTGGCGCATGACCAACCTCGATGTCGCCGGCGAGCCGGCGCCGCACCACGACTCCACAACGGCGTGGCGCGAACTGCTCGACACGTTGGGCGGCCTCGATCGGACGTTCCTCGACGGCGACCGCGCGGTCACCGACGACCGCCACATCGCCGACGGCTACCGCATGCTCGCGACGACGTTGGGCGTCGCGTTCGACACGTACCTGTTCGCCGAGCCGAGCAGGCCGGTGTGGGTGGAGCTGAACACGCCGTTCCGCCGCGACCGCCGGTGGGGTGGGGACAACACGGACGCCTACTACCTCATGTGTCCGGTCGACCCGAAGCGCCGCTACCGAATCAGCGGCAACAAGGGCGACAGCGTGTACTTCTCGGTGACCGCCTACAACGAGCCGTCGCCGGGTGCCTGGTCGGACCGGGTGGTCGCGCTCATCCGCGACGACGACCTCGACATCGATGCAGACGGCAACTTCTCGTTCGACTATGGCCCCACTGACGACGGCGTGGTGCTGGTGACCCGCGACTATCAGGCGGACCCGCTGATCGGCCGCCCCGTGTCTTGGCAGATCGAGGCGCTCGACGAGCCCGACCCCATCCGCCACGGCGATGCAGGCACCGCGGCGGCGTTGCGGGCCAGTGCGGCGTGGCTGCGCACCATGTTCGCGATCGTGCCGCTGGCAGTCGGGGTGCGGGTTGACGATGCGCATCAGTTGGGCCATGAGATCTCGCAGGTGGCAAACGAATTCGCCGATCCGTACCAGGTGCCCGACGCCAACTTCGGCTGGTCGGCGCGCGACGCGTGCTACGCCTACGGCAGCTTCGTGCTCGAGGACGACGAGGCGCTCGTCGTCACCCACCGGCCCCCGACGTGTCGGTTCTGGAACCTGGTGGTGTGGAACCAGTTCATGGCCGGAATCACCGACGCCCGCACGTCGGTCAACGGCTCCAGCGCGGTGCCGAACTCCGACGGATCGGTCACGGTCGTCATTTCCCGCGGAATGACCGGGCATCCGAATTCGATTACCACGGTGGACTATCCGCGGGGCAACCTGGCGTGTCGCTGGTTTCTCGCCGACGCGGTGCCCGCACGGCCCGACGTGCATCTGGTCAAGACCGTCGACGCCCCGACCGCCGTCACCTAATGGCGATTTCGGTGCCCAAACGTTCGCTCACCGACCGCTAGCGCACCGAAATCGCAAGAGCGAGCGCGACGGCCACGGACCACACCAGCATCGTCAGGCCGGTGTCGCGCAGCACCGGGATCAACTCCCGGCCGCCGAGGCCCTTGCGCACCGGCGCAGCGGCCCGCACTGCCAGCGGAAGCGCCACGAATCCGACCGCGGCCCACGGCGTCGCCCGCATCAACGCGAGCGTCAGCACGAACGCCACCGCAAGCAGCAATTGATACAGCACCCGCGTTCGGGCATCTCCGAGTCGCACCGCCAGCGTGATCTTGCCCGACTCCCTGTCGGTCGGGATGTCGCGCAGATTGTTGGCCACCAGCACCGCTGACGACATGCATCCCATCGCCACGGCGATCGCGCCGCCGACCCAGTCGATCCGCAGCGCCTGCGTGAACTGCGTTCCGAGCACCGCGACAAGACCGAAGAACACGAACACCGCGACCTCGCCGAGTCCGAGGTAGCCGTACGGCTTCGAACCGCCGGTGTACAACCACGCGCCCGCAATGCACGCCACGCCGACCGCGATCAGCCATGGCGCGCTGAACCACGCCAGCACCAGACCCGCGACCGCCGCGACCGCGAGGCTCACGATGGCCGCCGTCAGCACGGATCGCGGTGTGGCCAAGCGGGATCCGACGAGGCGCAGCGGCCCCGCCCGCACATCGTCGGTGCCGCGGATGCCGTCGGAGTAGTCGTTGGCGTAGTTGACGCCGACGATCATCGCCACCGCGACGACGAGCGCGAGCAATGCCCTCCACCAGGACGCGGCGTGCAGCCAGGCGGCGGCGCCGGTGCCAGCGATCACCGGCGCGATCGCGTTGGGCAGCGTCCGCGGACGGGCGCCCTCGACCCACTGGGCGAAACTGGCCACGAGCGTCAGTCTCGCATGGCATCGAACCGTGGCAGACTGAGCGCATGGACGACCGACTCAGTAAGGCGGAGATCCGCAAGGACGCCCTGCAGGAGATCGTCGAGTCCGGCGCATCGACCGTCGGCGACGTGACCTCGATCATCACGACGGCCGTCAAGGACATCGCGAACGCCATCGGCGGCTTCGCCACGGACGTCTTCGAGATCCGTGACGGGGCCAGACGCGCGTCGAAGAC
Organism: Mycobacterium deserti; assembly: GCF_025345615.1. Taxonomy (GTDB): domain Bacteria; phylum Actinomycetota; class Actinomycetes; order Mycobacteriales; family Mycobacteriaceae; genus Mycobacterium; species Mycobacterium deserti. Next base: position 508,271 of record NZ_JAODWD010000002.1, on the reverse strand, counting down.
ACTGGCCGACGACATCACCGACGCGTAAGCGCGCAGTAGTTTGGCCGCGGTCCTGCACGGATATCTGCTTCGCGTGACCAAGACCGAGACAGCGGCGTCCCGTCTGCGTCAAGCTGCCCGATCTGTACGGCCCCGCCCGGGACCAGCATTTCCTGCTCGCCTCGTCGGGGTTCGTGCCTCCGACGACGGATTCCGCTTCCTGGTCAGCGGCGTCATCGGCCGCTTCCGCTCGGTCGGCACGCTGACGTTAGGTGCGCAAACGAGCGACACGGTCCGATTCGACGCCCGCAACAGCGGCGGCGGTATCCGCCCGCTGCCGCCGGTCAACTTCTACCGGGGCTGACGGACAATGGCTGCATGTTAGGTGTCATCGGCGGCAGCGGCTTCTACTCGTTCTTCGGATCCGACGCCCGCAGTGTCAATTTGGACACACCGTACGGCGCACCGAGCGCGCCCATCACCGTCGGCGCCGTCGGCGAGCATGAGGTCGCCTTTTTGCCGCGGCACGGGGTCAAGCACGAATTCTCGCCACACACGGTGCCCTACCGCGCCAACATGTGGGCGCTGCGCGCGTTGGGGGTGCGACGGGTCTTCGGGCCGTGCGCGGTCGGCAGCCTCACCGCGGACCTCGGCCCCGGTTCGATGGTGGTGCCCGATCAACTGGTCGACCGCACCTCCGGCCGTGACGACACCTACTTCGACTCCGGCGGCATTCACGTCGGGTTCGCCGACCCGTACTGCCCGACGCTGCGCGCGGCCGCGGCCGACCTGCCCGGTGTGGTCGACGGCGGCACCATGGTCGTGGTGCAGGGTCCCCGGTTCTCCACCCGCGCCGAAAGCCAGTGGTTCGCGGGCCAGGGCTTCACGCTGGTCAACATGACTGGCTACCCGGAGGCGGTGCTGGCCCGAGAGCTCGAAATGTGTTATGCCGCGATCGCTCTGGTCACCGACCTGGACGCGGGTATCGAGTCGGGAGCAGGCGTCCGCGCCGTCGACGTGTTCGCCGAATTCGAGCGCAATCTGGTGCCGTTCAAGAAGCTCGTACACGAGGCCGTGGAAAATACAGACCAGGTCAATTCGTGCACGCACTGCCTGCCGCACGAGGGCGTCCAACTGCCGTTCGATCTGCCGTGAGGGTCCTGCTGACCGGCGCGGCCGGTTTCATCGGAACCCGCATCGCCGCCGCACTGCGCGACGCGGGACACGACGTGGTCGCGGTGGACGCGATGCTCGACGCCGCGCACGGGGCCGGCGCCGAAGCCCCGGCCGGCTGCCGGGTGCTCGACGTCCGCGACGCTGCCGCAATCGCGCCGCTGTTGGAAGGCGTCGACGTGGTGTGCCATCAGGCGGCGGTGGTCGGAGCAGGCGTCAACGCGGCCGACGCACCGTCGTACGGCAGTCACAACGACTACGGGACGACAGTGCTGCTGGCCGAGATGTTCGCCGCGGGATGCACCCGACTGGTGCTCGCGTCGTCGATGGTGGTCTACGGGCAAGGCCGCTACGACTGCCCCGAGCACGGGCAGATCGATCCGCCGCCCCGCACCCGCGCCGACCTGGATGCCGGCGTATTCGAGCACCGGTGCCCCGTGTGTGGGGAGCCGGTGCACTGGCGCCTCGTCGCCGAGGCCGCGCCGCTTCGGCCGCGCAGCCTGTACGCCGCGAGCAAGACCGCCCAGGAGCACTACGCGCTGGCGTGGGCCGAGGCCACCGGCGGGTCCGTCGTCGCGCTGCGCTACCACAACGTCTACGGGCCGTACATGCCGCGCGACACACCGTATTCGGGGGTAGCGGCGATCTTCCGTTCGCAGCTCGAGTCCGGGGACGTGCCAAGGGTTTTCGAGGATGGCGGACAGATGCGTGACTTCGTCCACGTCGACGACGTCGCCGCGGTCAACGTCGTGGCCGTCGAATCGGAGCTCGGCGGATTCGACGCCTTCAACGTGTGCTCGGGACGGCCGATCTCAATCATGGAGGTGGCCGCGGAACTGTGCGAAGCACGCGGCGAGGCGCCGCCCGTGGTCACCGGCCAGTACCGCAGCGGCGACGTCCGGCATATCGTCGCCGACCCCGCGCGCGCCGGCGAGGTGCTCGGCTTTCACGCAGCCGTCGACCCGCGCGACGGGTTGCGGGAGTTCGCGTTCGCGCCGTTGCGGGGCTAGATGCGTCGCGCAGCGATCGTTGTCGTTATCGTCACGCTCGTGGCTTCAGGAGTGCTCGCGGTGATCTGGTCGCAGCAGCGGCGGCTGATCTACTTTCCGTCGGCGGGTCCGGTGCCGCCCGCTGCGACTTTCCTGCCTAACGGTAGCGACGTCATCCTGCAGTCAGACGACGGGATCGCGCTTGGCGCATGGTATTTCCCGGTTCGGGATGCCGATACGGCGGTGCTGGTGTGCAACGGCAACGGCGGCGACCGGTCGATGCGAGTCGAACTGGCCGCGGCGTTGAACACGATGGGCCTGTCGGTCTTGCTGTTCGACTACCGCGGCTACGGCGGCAATCCGGGCAAGCCGACCGAAGGCGGCCTTGCCGCCGATGCGCGCGCCGCTCAGGCGTGGCTGGCCGCGCAGCAAGATATCGAGAAGATCGTCTATTTCGGTGAATCCCTCGGCGGCGCAGTGGCAGTCGGCCTGGCGACGGAGCGCCCGCCGGCGGCGTTGATCCTGCGTTCGCCGTTCTCGTCACTGCCGGATGTGGCCGCTGTGCACTATCCATGGCTGCCGGTGCGACGTCTTCTGCTGGACCGCTATCCCTCGATCGACCGCATCGGTTCAGTGCGGGTGCCGCTGTTAGTCATCGCGGGGGACCGCGACGACATAGTGCCGGGCGAACTGAGCAGGCGGTTGTACGACGCGGGCAACGAACCCAAGAAATGGTTGTCGGTGCCCGGCGTGGGGCACAACGACCCGGCCCTACTGAACGGGCGGCAGATGCTCGCCGAGATCGAGGGGTTCCTGTCGCAGACCGGTGTGACTTAGTGATACTGGTGGCGTGAAGCCGGCCATCTGCGAGCAGTTCGGTATCGATTTCCCACTGTTCGCGTTCAGTCACTGCCGCGATGTCGTGGCCGCGGTGACCAACGCGGGCGGCTTCGGGGTGCTCGGCGGCACGGCCTACACGCCTGCACAGCTGGACCAGGAGCTGGCGTGGATCGACGACCAGGTCGGCGGCAAGCCCTATGGCGTCGACCTGATCGTGCCCGCCACCTACGAGGGTAAGGGCGAGAAGCTGACCGCCGACGACCTCGCCGGGCGCATCCCGCAGACCGCAAGGGACTACGTCGCCGAAGTCCTGGCCGCGCACGGCATCGAGGTTGAGCAGGCCCGGATGGGTGGTGCGTCGCTGTCGGGCAACACCGGCAGGGAACTGCTCGACGTCGCGATGAGTCATCCGATCAAGCTGATCGCCAACGCCCTCGGCGTGCCGCCGGACTACATGATCGAAGCGGGCAAGCGGCACGGTGTGCCCGTCGCGGCGCTGGTCGGGGCGAAGGAACACGCGGTCAAGCAGGTGCATGCCGGAGTGGACGTGATCGTCGCGCAGGGCACCGAGGCGGGCGGCCACTGCGGCGAAGTGACGACGATGGTGCTGATCCCCGAGGTGCTGGAGGCGCTGGCGGCGATCGGCAGCGACATCCCGGTGCTCGCGGCCGGTGGAATCGTCACGGGCAGGCAGATGGCCGCCGCCGTCGCGATGGGCGCCGCGGGTGCGTGGACCGGGTCGGTCTGGTTGACGACGGAGGAGGCCGAGACGGCGCCGCACACGGTGCAGAAGTTCTTGGCGGCGACGTCGCGCGACACTATTCGCTCGGCGGGGCGGACGGGAAAGCCTGCGCGGCAGCTGAAATCGGATTGGACGGACGCGTGGCTGCCGCAGGAAGGCGGGCAGAAGCCGCTGCCGCTTCCGCTGCAGTCGATGATCGCCGAGCCGGTGATCCGGCGCATCGACGTGCTGGCGGCGCAGGGGCATCCGGGCGCTCAGGCGCTGGCGACCTATTTCGTCGGGCAGGGCGTCGGCCTGATGAACAAGGTGAAGCCGGCGCGCGAGGTGGTCCGCGAGTTCATCGAGGACTATCTGGCGGCCGCAGAGCGGCTGACCAATTCCCTGCCCGACTGACCGATTGCGATTTCGGCGCGCTAACGATCGCTGAACGATCGTTAGCGCGCCCAAATCGCTAGTCGTAGGTGATCCGCACCGAGATCGGGTCGCTCTCCATCGCGCGCATGGTCATCGCCGCGGCTGACTGACTCAGCTTTCCAGCCCCTCCGAAGCTGCGGGCGCGGGCGCGCACGTCGTCCTCAGGCTCGAAAGTTGCGGTGCCGGTGCGCCATTGGCCGTTGACGCGGACGCGAACCCGTGGGTCGGCCGCGATGTTGTAAGCCCAGCCGGCGCGGCGGCCGTGCTGAGAGATGACCCAGACCCCCGCGTCGTCGGCGCGACCGGCCAGGGGCACGCGGCGCGGTTCGCCGGTCTTGCGGCCGGTGGTCTCCAGGTCGACGACGAGAGACGACCGGATGCCGATGCGGTCGAGTGCGGCAACCACCGGATTCATGACGGAGCGGCCGAGTTGGCGCTCGAACTTGAACTTGCGCCGTGCCTTGCGTGCGGTCTTCGTGGTCATGCCGTCGACCATAGTTGAGTGATCACTCAAATACAACGCTCGGCCACGAAGTCACCTGTCAGCTGGCATGCTCGTCGAATGGCGGGGGTCCCGGAGACGCGTTATGCGCGAGACGGTGACCACCACCACATCGCGTATCAGATCGTCGGCGACCGCGGACCTGACCTGCTCTTCGTCCCCAGCCCGAATTTCCCCATCGACCTGATCTGGGACGAGCCCACCGCTGCTGCACACCTGAACCGGCTGGCGTCGTTCAGCCGACTGATCCTGACGGATCTGCTGGGGATCGGCAGCTCCGATTCGGTGCCGGCCGACAACCCGTCGATGCAGCTGTGGACCGACGGTCTCGTTGCGGTGCTCGACGCGGCCGGCAGCACGCGCGCGTCGGTCTTCGCGATGACGGAGGCGGGACTCTCCGTCATGTTGCTGGCGGCGAGCCATCCCCAGCGCGTGCGCTCTCTGGTTCTTGCGAGTGTGTACGCCTGCTTTCTGCGCCAGTCCGATCAGTCCTTCGGATTGCCCGAGTCGCAGCTCGCCCGGTTCAACGCGGCGTTCGGGCGCGACGTCGGGACGGGCGCGCTCGTCGACGTGCTCGCGCCGAGTTGGGCCAACGACGCCGTCAGACGACGTTGGTGGGCGCGGTCCGAGCGCCTCGCCGGTGGGCCGGGGGAATGGGTCAAAGCATTCAACGTATTCGCCCACACCGACGTCCGGCCCATGCTTTCCAGCATTCAGGCACCGACATTGGTGTTGCGCAGGCGCGGCGACCGCCATGTGCGCGAGGGGCACGCGCACGACATCGCGCGGCGCATCCCGGACGCCCGGCTGGTCGAGTTCGACGGAGACGACAGCGTGTGGTTCGCCGGTGATGCCGACAGGGTGCTCGACGAGGTGGAGACGTTTCTCACCGGTCAACGCGGCGCCCCACCGTCCAATCGCGTGCTGTCGACCGTGCTGTTCACCGATATCGTCGAATCCACCCAGCGCGCAGCGCGATTGGGCGACGAGGCGTGGACGTCCGCTCTCGCCGAGCATGACCGCATCATCGAGAGGCACGTGGCGGGCTGGCGCGGAGAGGTCGTCAAGTTCACCGGCGACGGCGTCCTCGCCACGTTCGACGGTCCTGCCCGGGCGATCGAATGTGCATGCGCAATTCGCGACGCGGTCAACGACATCGGTCTGAAGGTCCGCGTCGGCCTCCATACCGGAGAGATCGAGAAGGCCAATGGCGACATCCATGGCATCGCAGTACATGTCGCCGCACGCATCATGTCGCTCGCCGGGCCTGACGAAGTCCTCGTGTCGGGCGTCATCCCACCGCTCGTGCTCGGGTCCAGGCTGGCGTTCACCGACCGCGGCAGCCATCAGCTCAAAGGCGTGCCGGACACCTGGCCGGTCTTCGCCGTGAAGGACGTCCGCGCCTAGCCGTCAGTGGCATGCTCATGCCATGGCGCGCACGCCCGAGACGCATTACACGCGGGGCGACGATGCGCGCATCGCCTACCAGGTCATCGGTGAGCGCGGCCCCAATCTGCTCTTTGTCCCCACGGGCACGTTCCCGATCGACTTGTTGTGGGACGAGCCGGCAATCGCCGGTCTACTCCACCGCTTGGCATCGTTCTCTCGGGTCATCCTCACGGACCTGCTCGGGGTAGGGAGCTCGGATGCGGTGCTGGCCAAGGACAATCCCGCGATGCAGTCCTGGACCGACGGGCTCGTCGCCGTGCTCGACGCCGCTGAAAGCGATTCCGCGTCGGTTTTCTCGCTGTCGGCCTCTGCGTTGCCCGTCATACAGCTGGCCGCCACTCATCCCAGCCGGGTGCGCTCACTGGTGCTCTGGGGTGCTTTCGCGCGGTTCCTCCGCGCCCCCGATCACACCTTCGGAATTCCCGAACCGGTGCTCGCCAAATATCTCGGCGAGCTCAAAGACAACATCGGAACCGGTGCCGTCGTCGACCTCATGGCGCCTAGCTGGGCAGACGATGCCGCTAAGCGGCGTTGGTGGGCGCGCAGCGAAAGACTTGCCGGCGGGCCGGCAACTATGACAGCGCTCTTCGAGTTGTTCCTGCGTACCGATATCCGTCCCTTACTGGAGAGCGTTCAGGCGCCGACGCTGGTGATGCGCCGCCGCGGTGATCGTGATGTGCGACGCGAACATGCACTGAACCTCGTGGAGCGGATCCCCGATGCGCGGCTGGTCGAGTTCGACGGAGACGACGGCGCGTGGTTCGCCGGCGACGCAGATTCCGTCGTCGACGAAATCGAGTCATTTGTTACCGGCACACGAGGCGCGAAACCGTCTAACCGCGTCTTGGCCACAGTGCTGTTCACCGATATCGTCGAATCCACCCAGCGCGCCGCGCAACTCGGCGATGTGGCCTGGACGTCTGCGCTGGCTGAGCACGACCGCGTGGTGAAGCGACAAGTCGACATCTGGCGCGGCGAAGTCGTCAAATTCACCGGCGACGGCGTGCTGGCGACGTTCGACAGCCCAGCGCGGGCGATCGAGTGTGCTTGTGCGATCCGCGATGCAATCGGCGACATCGGTCTGAAGATTCGCGTCGGCCTCCATACCGGAGAGATCGAGAAGGCGAACGGCGACATCCACGGCATCGCCGTACATGTCGCCGCGCGCATCATGTCGCTCGCCGGACCCCGTGAGGTGCTGGTGTCGGGTGTCATCCCTCCGCTCGTACTCGGCTCGCGACTCGGATTCACTGACCGGGGTGAGCATGACCTCAAGGGCGTCCCCGGACCGTGGCGCGTCTTCGCGGTCGAATAGTCCTCGCCAAGGTCAGTCGTCGACCGCCAACGGCAGCCGCACCTCGAAGCGGGCTCCGGTCGCAAGGTTGCGCGCTGACAGCGTCCCGCGGTGCGCCTGCACCAGCCCGGCCGCGATGGCCAACCCCAGCCCCGAGCCGCTGGGCAGTGACGAATCCGCCCGCGGCACACGGTCATTCGATCCGCGATAAGCCACATCGAACACCCGCGGCAGGTCCGCTTCGGAGATGCCGACCCCGGTGTCGTCGACCCGCGCCCACGCGCCGCTCTCGTCACAGCCGAGCGCCAGCGACACCCGACCGCCCTCCGGCGTGTGCGCGATCGCGTTGGCCACCAGATTCGACAGCACCCGTACCAGTGCTCGGTCGCTGCCCAGCACCTGCACCGGGTTGGCGGGGAGTTCGGCGTTCAACGACACGCCGGCGCGTTCGGCGGCGATCCGGTGCGCGGCCAGTACATCGTCGACGACCTCGTCGAGCGCGACCTTGTCGAACGCCGGCTGCACCGCCCCGGCGTTGATCTTGGACATCTCGAACAGGTCGTCGACCATTTCGGCTAGTCGAATCGATTCCTGCTCAATCGTTTTGGCGTGCACCCGCACCTCGTCGTCGGGCACCACGCCATCGGCGATCGCCTCGGCCACCGCGCGAATTCCCGCCAGCGGGGTGCGCAGGTCGTGGCTGACGAACGCCACCAGTCGGCGCCGTGAGTGTTCTGCTGCGCGTTCGGCGTCGCGGATCTCCTGCTCCCAGACCGTGCGCCGAGCCTGGTAGCGGCCCAGCATCACCGCCGCGGGGATCGTCACCACCGACACGATCACGAGCACGATGGCTGTGCGCTCGAACGTCTCGGTCGCCATGAACCCGCTGGCGCCGAGGACACCGGTGAACGTTGCGAGCACCGGTATGACCACCAGCGCCACCATGCTGACCGCCAGCGACCAGGAGCGGGCCAGGCGAATGATGAGCGCGCCCGCGACCACCACAGGCACCGAGCATGCCAACGCCCACCACGCGATCTCCCACAGGTCAGTCGGCACCCGGACTGCTCCACAGGTAGCCGCGACCCCACACCGTCTGCACACGGTGTTGATCGCCGAGCTTGGACCGCAGCCGCTTGACGTGCACGGTCACGGTGGACAGATCGCCGAAGTCCCAGTGCCACACCCGCTTGAGCAACTCCTCGCGGGTGAACACCGTGTCAGCATGCGTCATGAAGAACAGCAGCAGGTCGAATTCGCGGTTGGTCAGCGAGACCGGTGACCCGCTGACCGTCACCGACCGCGCCGCCGTGGACACGCTCAGATCCCCGACGGTGATGTCGATCGGAGTCCGAGCACTCGGTGACGGCGAACGTCGAAGCACCGAGCGCACCCGCAACGCGAGCTCGCGGGGACTGAAGGGTTTGGTCAGGTAGTCGTCGGCGCCGGCCTCCAGCCCCGCGATCCGGTCTTCCTGCTCGCCCAGCGCAGTCAGCAGGATCACGGGCACGTTGTACGCACCGCGCTGACGCAGGGTCCGGCACAGGGTCAAACCGTCCGGACCAGGCATCATGACGTCGAGCACCGCGACGTCGATACGCTCGGACCCGAGCAGACGCAGCGCCTCGCTGCCGTTGTTGGCGACCGCCACATCCAGACCGTCACGCTCTAGATAGCGGCGCACAACATCGCGCACGACGTTGTCGTCGTCGGCAATCAACACCCGTGTCATATTTCTCGACCCTCGCCTCGCGGCGCCGCTACCTGCGCCTATGTCATGGTTTCGTCATTGTTGATTCGTTGCCGACGGCGTCTTGGACGGCATAGGTTTCGGAGATATGCCTGAGAGTCCGGTCACAGTCGTGCTGCCGTGCCTCAACGAGGCGGAATCGCTACCCGGGGTCTTGGCACAAATGCCTGACGGATACCGCGCTCTGGTGGTCGACAACAACAGCACCGACGGCACCGGCGACGTGGCCCGCGAGCACGGCGCCGAGGTGGTCGAAGAGGCCCAACCCGGCTATGGCTCGGCCGTACACGCCGGGGTCGTCGCGGCGACGACTCCGATCGTCGCGGTCATCGACGCCGACGGGTCACTCGATCCAGGAGCGCTTCCCGCCCTTGTCGCCGAACTCGACGGCGCGGACATGGTGATCGGACGGCGACGCGCGGCGCCCGGCCTGCGCTGGCCGTGGCATGCGCGGCTCGGCACCGCTGCGGTGTGCTGGCGGCTGAGGACCCGGCATGGGCTGGCCGTGCACGACATCGCGCCGATGCGCGTTGCCCGCCGAACCGATTTGCTGGGGCTCGGGGTTAGCGACCGGCGCTCTGGGTACCCGCTCGAGTTATTGGTGCGAGCGGCGCAGGCCAACTGGAATGTCGTCGAACTGGACGTGGCTTACGGCCCGCGAACCGGAGGGAAGTCGAAAGTGAGCGGTTCGCTGAAGGGCAGTGTCACCGCTGCGGTGGATTTCTGGCGGGTGATCTCGTGACGGTGCTTCCCGTGGTCGCGCTCGTGGTCGCCAAGGCCCCGGTGCCAGGACTGGCCAAGACCCGCCTCGCGACGTCGGTGGGCGATCGGGGCGCCGCCGACATCGCCGCGGCAGCGCTGCTGGACACGCTTGACGCGGTGGCCGCGGCCCCCGTGCAGGCCCGTGTGGTCGCGCTGACCGGTGATCTCGACGACGCCTGCGCCGCGGCCGACATCCGCCGACGACTCGAGGCGTTCACCGTCGTACCTCAGCGCGGAGAGGACTTCGCCGATCGTCTCGCCAACGCGCACGCCGATGCTGCCACCGCCGCCGGAAACGGTGCGGTGCTGCAGATCGGCATGGACACCCCGCAGGTGTCGGCCGAGATCCTGGCCGAATGCGCAGAGGAACTGCTCGAGGCGCAGGCGGTGCTCGGCCTCGCCGACGACGGCGGGTGGTGGGTGCTCGGCGTATCGGACGCGTCGATGGCCGACTGCCTGCGGGCGGTCCCGATGTCGCGGCGCGACACCGGCGCGCTGACGCTGGCCGCGCTGTACGCCCGCGGCGTCAACGTTCACCTCGTGGGCGAATTGGCCGACGTCGACACCGTCGACGACATCGACGCGGTGCGCCGCGTGTGCGCGTCCGGTAGCCGGTTCGTGCGCGCGACCCGGACGGTGAGGGTCTGACATGTGGGGCAACCTCTACGACCGCGCGCTCGACGGAGAACGCTGTTGGGTTCGCCGCGACGACGGAGAACTGCGCGCGTTGCCCGTCCGCCGGTGGCTCGGCGGCAGGCACGCCGACGGCAAGTTCGACCAGGCGCTCATCGACCTGTGCAGTGGGCCGACCATCGACTTGGGTTGTGGTCCCGGTCGATTGGTGACCGAACTGATCCGGCGCGGGCTACCGGCGCTCGGCGTCGACCAGTCCGCCACCGCCGTCGGTATGGCGCAACGCAAGGGTGCGCCGGTTCTGCGCCGCGACGTGTTCGGCCCGCTGCCGGGCGCCGGGCGGTGGCAGACGGTGCTCCTCGCCGACGGCAACGTCGGGCTCGGCGGTGACCCTCTTCGCGTGCTCGCACGCGCGTCGGAGCTACTGGGCCACGGCGGCCGCTGCCTCGCCGAATTCGACGCGCTGACCACGGGGCTGCGAACCGGATGGGTGCGGCTCGAGTCGTCGCGGACGGTCGGCCCATGGTTCCGCTGGGCGTCGGTCGGCATCGACTGTGCCGCCGAACTGGCCGAGGAAGCCGGCCTGGCGCTGACCGGAATCCATCCGATCGGAAGCCGGGTGGTGGCCAGCCTGACCGCGGCCTAGCCCTTCGGCAGCAGGTCGGGCGAGATGATCTGCAGACTGCCTCGAGGTCCGCTGCCGGTGACCAGCACCGCGCCCGAACGGGGGTTCACCGCAACGGAATTCGGCTGCTGTACGGTTGGAAGCACGCCCAGCAGCCGTGGGCTCGCCGCCTCGGAAAGATCGATCACCTGCAGTTGGTTGGTGGCGGTCAGCGTGACGTGGAGCAGTCCGCGCTGCGGGTCGAAGGCCAGGCCATACGGCTTGCCCGGCGACTCGATCCGGGCGACCTCGGTGACCTGTGGATCGATACGTTCGATCAGAACCGCGTCACCGTCGGTGTCGGCGAACGCGGCCAGCCCGCCGGACAGTCCGATCGCATGGGTCAGCTTCGTGCCGATCTGCGCGCGGGCGACCTGTCTGCGGGTCGACCCGTCGTACACCCAGACGCCGTTGCCCTGCACGTCGGCGACCGCGGCGTAGCGCCCCACGACGGCGACCCCGCCGGGTTGCGGCGGGCCCGCGGGAAGCGACGCGACGACGCGTCCGTCGCGAACGAAGATCACCCCACCGCCCCGCTCGTTGGTGACGACGATCGTGCCGTCGGCGGTCCGCACGGCGTCGTGCGGCTGGCGTCCGACACCAGGGGTCGTCGACACCGTGGCGCCGTCGGTGAGGTTGATCTCCGACAGGGTGTCGGACGTCTCCGACGGCACGAGCACCGGGCCGTCGGGTCCGGCGAGGCTGAGGTGGCGGGCGGCGCCTGCGGCCGGAATTGTCTGTCGCACAACGCCGGTCGACGCATCGACCAGCACGATGGCCGCAGGGTCACGCACGGCGATCGCCGCCATGCCCGAGGTACCGATGACGATGCCCTCAGGCCCGCTCGGCAGGGGCGTGACCCTGCCGGCCGGCGGCACCGCGGGCGCGCCTGCGCGGGCCGGTTCGGCCGGAGGGACCGGCGTGGAAGACGACGTCGGTTGCGCTGGTGGGTCGTCCGCGCATCCGGCCACGAACAGGACCGCCGCCATGAGCGAGATCGCCTTGCCCACCCTCACTCTCGACCTCCACTGACCAGTCGGACCGCGTAGACGAGCGCGCTCACCGCGAATAGCGCGGCGGTGAGCAGCAACCACCGGCCGAAGAACGGATCCTGCGTTTGACCGGTGGCCGCAACGTATGCCGGTGCGCCTTGACCGACGATGCCGGGCAGAAAGACGATCAAGGTCAGGCCGGAGGCCAGCGCAGGTACGCGAAGGTAGTTCAGCACCGGCACCGGTAGCGGCATGCGCCGCGTCGACGACAGAACTCGATCGGCCAGCGCATAGGCGGGGAAGAGCAGCAGATCGTGCGCGACGACCGCCGCGGCGAACCACACCAGGACCGACTGCCACCACGTGCGCGTGTTCCACAGCGCCGCAGGACCGACGGTGGCGACGACATAGCCGAATAGAGCGAAGCCGGCGATCAACGTCAGCAGGTGCAGCGGATGCGAACCGTAGATTCTGCGGAACACCTCACGCCGTCCTGAAGTCGATGGAGGCGACCCATTTGGTGTTGTGCACCCCGGGCAGAGCCGGAACGATGATCCGCGCCGGGAACCCGTGGTCGGAGGACAGGTCGGCGTCGTTGACGCGCAGCGCGAGAAGCGAATCCGGATGAGCGACCTGGTTGGCTTGAAGGGTGGCCCGGTTGAACGCGCCGCGCCGCTCCACCGATCGCACGAACGCCGATGCGGGGTTCGGGACACCGGCCAGCCGGGCGAGTTCGCGCAGCGGAACCCCGGTCCACGTCTCGGTGGTGGACCATCCTTCGACGCAGGCGATCGGTAGCCGGGCGGTGTGCTGCGGCATGGCCGCCAGCGTCTCGCGGTCGAATACGACGGGCGCGGGTCCGCCGGTCAGCGTCAGCCGCCAGCGCTGTCCGGTCGCGTCGGCGGTGATGCCCGCCGCGCCTGCGGTGCGGTTGACCTGGAAGTCGTTGGGTCCCGAGCCGCGGGTACGGCCCCGCGGCAACAGCAGTGCGGTCTGACGGGTGATCCCGCCGATCGTCTGCCCCGCGGTGATCACCGCCATGAACAGCGCCCCGCCTCCGACGAGCGCAAGGGCGCCGCGGCGGCTGATCGTCGGCGGGCTGGGATCGACGGAGACCAGCCCGTCGGGTTGGTAGCGCTCGGGCACGGTGTCGACGCGCTTGGTGCGCAGAACGTCTCGCAGCGGCATCGACCGCAAACCGGTCAGCATGCGCGGGATCTTGATCGCGAGGTGGACGACGAAACCGGCGATGAAAACCCATGCCCCGAAATAGTGGGCGGTGTAGAAGCTGAAACCGAAGATGTAGTCGTACTGGATGTTCAGGACGCCGGTGATGATCTCGAATAGGATTCCGCCGACCAGCATGAGCAGCGAGATACGCTCCAGGAGTTGGGCGATCGACCGTGCGGGCGGCCACGCGAACAGCCGGGGGATCACCGACCAGAGCTTGGCGAGCACCACGGGGATCAGCACCAACCCCAACCCGACATGTAGACCCTGGTTCAGCCGGTACAGCCAGGACGGATCGGTCGGCCAGTCGAACGTCGGCAGCTTCAGCCGGCCGACATCCATGGGGATGGCCTGCCCGAACTGCGGCCCGTATGCGATGTACGACAACAGCCCGGTGATGGTCACGATCGGCAGAGTCACCAGGAGGACGGCCCCGAACGCCGACGTCAACCACAGACCGCGCAGGGGGCTACGGAACGGCGCCGAGCGCGCGACCCGGGATCGCTGCGCGCGGCGCTTGCCGTCGTCCATCAGTTCAGGGTCCCGTCTCACGCGGGTGCTGTGTGCGGTTGCGCGGAATCCGTTACCAGTTCGTCAGAATGAGATGGTTCAGCGCGAGGGCGCCCGCGACGTTGAGCGCCAGCCACCAGCGCTGCGAACGCGGCGGTAGCAGTGCCGCGGCGGCAGGCAGCCAGACCATGAACGACAGCCAGATGCGTTCGGTCTCCGCCTTGCTCAGCATCGAAAGGTCGGCGAACAGGATCGCCAGCAGCGCGCCCACCACGACCAGGTGCAGACCCGGCCGTAGCCTGATCGCCGTTTTGTCGAACACCCTGCCGATGCCCGCCACGCTGCCCAGTCCGATCGCGCACACCACCGACGCCAGGTTGGCCCACGACCAGTATTGGAACGGCCGGTCGAGGGCGATGCCCTGCCAGTAGCGTTCCTGCACCAGGGTGTAGCCGTCGAACCACCAGAAGCCGGCCACGACGAACGCCGCGACGACGGCCAAGGCGGCCAGCACCGCGGGAAGGCAGGCGCGCAGCGCCGCACGCCAGTCCACGGCTGCGAGCAGGACCGCGATCGCGGGTAAAGCCATGAGCCCAAGGCCGTAGTTGAGAAAGATTCCCCAGCCGAGCAGCAGCCCGGCACCTGCGCCTGCCAGCACCGGTAGCCGGACCTTCTGTCGAACACCCAGCGCCAGCAGTGCGATTCCCCAGGCCGCGACGCCGGCGAAGTAGCCGTCCGCCGAGACGGCGATCCAGATGGCCGTCGGCGCCACCGCGACGAACGGCGCCGCCATCCGCGCGGTCACCTCGTCGGCCAGCGCGCGCACCGCCACCACGATGGCCGCGGCGGCGCTCGATCCGACCAACAGACACAGCACAGCCGCCCACGCGCCACCGCCCAGCCCGATACGGTCCAGCCACACGAACGTCAACAGCGCGCCGGGCGGATGGCCCGACACATGGGTGATCCACGAATCAAGTTGATAGTCAAGGATTCTGCTGGCGAAGGTGCGGACCGCCTCGCCGGCGTCGGTGACGGTCGGCACCTGTTGCAGATACTCGTGGCGTGCGGTGAGTCGGCCCGCGAAGCCGCGCTGCCACCCGTCGACCATGGCCAGTGAGAACGCCCATGCGCCCGCCGTCGCCCACGTGACCCACGGCACCCAACGCCACGGCAACCGCTGCGCCACCGACTGACCCCACAGCACCGCCGCGACCGCGATCACCACGGCGGGGACGGTGCCCCACCCGACGTGCGCGTCCCACCATCCGAAGATCGGCGCGGTACCCGCGAAGTCGCGCAAACGCTGCGGGGTGGCGTTGATCAGAGGGGTGACGATGCCGAGGTGTAGATGCGGTACGACGAACGCCGCGACGACCAGAACCACCGCGACGGCGACCGCCGTCGCCTCCTTACGACCGACTCGCACGAATCCTCGGCTCCGCGGTCGCGCTCATGTCACGACCATACTCACCCCACCGTCCTTCGATCGCGTGCCGGCGAATTCGCTTGACCTGCTCAGTATGGTCATCCGGTGACCATCGAGGATTCGCCGTTGTTCTGCAGCACAGAGCTGGCGCGACGCATCGAATGTGCCGAGAGGCAGCTCATCGACGCCGCGACCGAGGCCGCCCGGTTACGCTCCGGCGCAGCATCTTTCGTTCTTCCTGTCGCGGGCGGCGCGGCGTGCTTCGCCGAGGCCGGCTCGCCGATGAACAAGGTGGTGGGCCTGGGCTTCGGCGGCGTCCCCGATGACGAGGCACTGAGCGAGATAGAGCAGGCATATACGACACGCGAGACGCCCGTGCAGGTCGAGTTGGCCAACCTCGGCGAACCCGCGGTGGCGTCCGCGTTCACGCGGCGCGGATATCAACTCGTCTCCTACGAGAACGTGCTCGGCAGGTCCCTATCCGGCGACCCGCAGCCAGTCGCCCCGCCTGGTGTCGAGGTCCGCGCGTGCGACGACCTGTCGGCCTGGCTGGACGTCGTGGTCGAGGGCTTCGCTCATCCCGACGACCAAGGGGTGGTCTCGCACGAGGACTTTCCGCGCGAGATCGTCGAACGCGCCGAGCGGGACATGGAGAAAGCGGGGGCCACCCCGTATCTCGCCTACTGCGACGGCGAAGTCGCGGGCGGAGCGGGCATGCGAGTCGCCGACGGGGTCGCTCAGCTCACCGGCGCCGCAACGGCGCCCGCCTACCGCCGGCGCGGCGTGCAGACCGCGTTGCTGTCAGCTCGGCTTTCCGACGCGGCGGGCGCGGGGTGTGACATCGCGGTGGTCACCACGCAGCCGGGGTCGAAGTCGCAGCAAAACGTGCAACGTCGCGGCTTCCACTTGCTCTACACCCGCGCGATTCTCGTCAAGTGACAGGCGGAGTGCGCGGTCGCGCGAAGAAGGGTCAGTACAGCAGGGTGCGGGTGTTGGCTTCGCTGTAGTAGTGGTCGAGTTCTTCCTGGTCGACGTCGGTCTTCAGCACGGCCTTCGCCATCTGCGCGACGCTGGGCACCGCGGTCGGATTCCAGGTCGACGGCACCCAGGCGTCGGCGCGCAGAAACGCCTTCGCACAGTGGAAGAACACCTCGTCGATCGCGATCTCCAGCGCAAGAATAGGGCGCTTGCCTTTGACCGTAAGAGCATCGAAGTAGTCGGCGTCGGCCAGCACCCGCGCAGTGCCGTTGATCCGCAACGTGTCGCCCCGGCCCGGAATCACGAAGACGGTGCCGACATGCGGCTGCTGCAACACGTTGAGATAGCCGTCGACGCGCTTGTTGCCCGGCCGCTCGGGAATCGCGATCGTCGTGTCGTCGATGACGTGGACGAACCCGGGCGGATCGCCCTTGGGGGAGACGTCGACGCGCCCGTCGGCGTCGGTCGTCGCGACGAAACACAGCGGCGAATGGGCGAGCCAGTCGCGCTGGACAGGCGCCAGGCGGCGCTTCACCTTGTTGGCGACGTACTCGTTCGGGTGCCCGACGATGTCGCGCAATTCGTCGGCAGTGCTCACTTCCCGGTGCATGACTCAATCATGCATGCCGAGCATGCCGGTGCGGCCAGCTCCCCAGCGGCCACCGGGAAGCTCAGCTGAATCGGGTGATCAACGCGGCACGGTCCACCTTTCCGATGCCGCGCCGCGGCAATTCGTCGACGACGTGCATCTCGCGCGGCGCGGCCGTGGCGGGCAATGTAGTCGCCACGTGTCGCCGCAGCTCGTCCAGCGAGGGCGACGCGGCGCCTGCCGGTACCACGGCCGCGACCACCCGCTGTCCCAACCGTTCGTCGGCTACCCCGAAAACCGCGCACTCCGCCACATCAGGGTGGGCCGCCAGCGCGGCTTCGACCAGTTGGGGCAGCACCGTCAGACCGCCGGTGCTGATCGCATCATCGACGCGACCCAGAATCGACAGCACTCCCGAATCCGTCACTGCGCCAAGGTCATCGGTTCGAAACCAGCCGGGCTCGGCGAACGGATCAGGCGACACCGGGTTGCGGTAGCCCTTGGCCAGCGTCATGCCGCCCAGCACGACGCGGCCCGGGCCCGATGCCGCCGCGGCTCCGCTGTCCACCCGCACCCGCACTCCGTCGAGCGCCACGCCGTCGTACACGCACCCCCCGCAGGTTTCGCTCATTCCGTAGGTTCGCACCACAGAAACACCTGCGGCCAACGCCTTTTCGGCAACTCCGGCGGGCATCGGGCCGCCACCGACCAGGACCGCGTCCAACGTGGCCAGCGCCGCGGCGGCAGACGGATCTCTCAGCGCTTTGTCCAACTGCGCCGCGACTAACGACGCATACCGCCGGCCGGACCCCAATGCGTCGATGGCGGCAGCGAATTCGTCGACGCCAGACGCCGCGACAGGTGCGGTTCCCGCGACGACGCTGCGCACCAGCACCTGTAGGCCGGCCACGTGGTAAGCGGGCAATGCGAGCAGCCAACGGCCCGGTCCACCGAGGCGGCGATGGGTGGCGTGCGCGCTCGCCGTCAGCGCGGCGGCCGTCAACATCGCCCCCTTGGGGACGCCCGTCGTGCCCGACGTCGATACCACCATCGCCACGTCGTCGTCGATTGGCGCGTTGGCGCGCAAAGTCGTTGTGAGCAAGAGTGATTGACGCGCGTCGTCGGCCGGTACCGGCAGAAGCGACACGCGTCCGGCCAGCGCCTGCTCCACCGCGGTCAGCAGCGACAGTGCCGACGCACCGGTCGGCACGGCAACGGCCTGCAGGTTGGCTATGGGATGTCCTCGGGGTCGCGCGGGTCGTCGAGCGGCCAACCGTGCGTGGCCAGTCGTTCCCGAACACGCTCGACGTCCTCCGGAGTCGGCAACGTGTCGGTGATTTGGGTGATCAGCACGCCGATGTCGGCGTCGTCGAACTCGCCGAGGCCATTGAGCTCGACAACGACCGCCTTGACCTCGCCATCGGTGAGGCGGCGCTTGAGAAGTGCGAACAGCGGCACCCGGTCCGGCCCCGGGACACCTTCGGGGTAGCCGGAGGTGATCCACGCGACGATCTTGGCCAGAAAGTTCGTCACTGGTTCCCTCCCCGCGTGTCGCATTGTCGTCGGCTTTGCGTCGATTGCATGATGCTAGTGCCGACCCGGGCGGGCCGGGGTCGACGTGGCAGGCAAACGTCTCACACCCGCCCGGTGAACAGTCGATGAACTCATTGTTCGGTTCGGCAAATCGCCTGCTCGACACGCGGGCCGAAAGTGGCTGTCGGCTAGGCGAATCGTTCATTCAGGCCGCAGAATGAGCGCCGTGAGCGCAGAGCTGATCATCTTGGTGCTGCTGATCGCGACAGCACTGGCCTTCGACTTCACCAACGGATTCCACGACACCGGCAACGCGATGGCGACGTCGATCGCCACCGGCGCGCTGAAGCCCAAGACGGCCGTGCTGCTGGCAGGCGTGCTCAATCTCGTCGGCGCGTTCCTCTCGGTCGAGGTCGCCGTCACCGTCACCACGTCGGTGCTGAAGGTGCAGGACAGCAAGACCGGCCAACTGATCCCGTCGATCGACGCGTCCACCGGCCTGACGATCATCTTCGCCGGCCTGATCGGCGGCATTCTGTGGAACCTACTGACCTGGCTGTTCGGCATCCCGTCCAGCTCGTCGCACGCTCTCTTCGGTGGTCTGATCGGGGCCGGCCTCGCCGCGCTGGGAACGGCTGGTGTCAACTGGTCAGGCATCACCCAGAAGGTGCTCATCCCGGCGATCGCCGCGCCGGTCATCGCGTGCCTCGTGGCCGCCTGCGGCACCTGGCTGGTCTACCGCATCACCCGCAGGGTGTTGGAGAGCCGGCGTCGTGAGGGCTTCCGCTGGGGCCAGATCGCCACGGCCTCTTTGGTCGCGCTCTCGCACGGCACCAACGACGCGCAGAAGACGATGGGTGTCATCGCGCTCGCGCTCATCACCACCGGCCACCTGAGCGGCGACGTCAAGGAGCAGGGCCTGCCGTTCTGGATCGTCTTCAGCTGTGCGGTCGCCATCGGTCTTGGCACCTACCTCGGCGGCTGGCGCGTCATCCGCACACTGGGCAAGGGCCTGGTCGAGATCGAGTCACCGCAGGGCTTCGCCGCCGAAGCCTCCTCGGCCGCAATCATTTTGAGTTCCAGCGCCGCCGGCATGGCGCTGTCGACCACGCACGTCGCCACCGGTTCGATCCTGGGCAGCGGGGTCGGCAAGCCGGGCGCCGAGGTCCGTTGGGCCGTGGCGGGCCGGATGGCAGTCGCGTGGCTGGTCACCCTGCCCGCCGCCGGACTGGTCGGCGCGCTGTCGTACTGGCTGTCGGACAGCGTGACGTCGCTCACGGGATCCACGCTCGCCGGCGACGGGCTGATCTTCCTCGTCCTGGTGGGCCTGTCCTTCTGGATGTGGTGGCGCGCGCAGCAGCAGAAGGTGGACCACAACAACGTCAACGCCGATTGGGACGAGTCGACGAACTCCGTCGTGCCCGCGGACATGCGTGAGGCCGTTGCGGATTCCAAGCCGACGGCCGCGGTCTAGCCGCCACGCGAAGGGGCGGATAGGAGGAGCAATGACTTACATCGAAAGCGTTCTGAAGGTCCTCGTGATCGGCTTGGTCCTCGGCGCGGGCCTGCCAGCGGTCTTCGCGGGCGGCCTGGTGGCCTACTCGAACGGAGCGGGCGGTCGGCATGCCGACGGCACCACGGTGGCGCCGAACCCGATGCTGAAGTTCCTGGGCATCGCGCTGTTCGTGTTCGTCGGCTGGGTGATCCTGACCGCGGTCCTGTGGATTACCAGGACGACGATCATCCACCACACCGGTATCGACCTGTTCCCGTTCATGCCCAAGAAATGAGCCGAAGACTCCCATGACTGAGAACCAGAGCGTCCTGGACAGCGTGCTGTCGTGGCTGCACCGCGGCTACCCGGAGGGCGTGCCGCCGAAGGACTACTTCGCGCTGCTCGCCCTGCTGAAGCGGTCTCTCACCGAGGAGGAGGTCGTCAGGGCGGCCCAATCAGTCCTCAAGGCGAGCGAATCGGACTCGGTGACCGAGGACGAGATCCGCACGGCGATCCACGCGGTCACCACACAGGAGCCGAATCCCGAAGAGATTCACCAGGTTGCGGCCCGGTTGGCCTCTGTGGGCTGGCCGCTCGCAGCACCCGCGCGCTGAGTACTACTGCCGGGAGTCGCGGCGCAACGGGTGATTCTCGGGCACCTGCACGAAGATCAGCAGAACGCCGTCGGGATCGATCACGTGCATCTCGTGCAGTCCCCACGGCTCCTGGCGGGCCTCGCGCTTAATCGGCACTTTCCGGCCGGCCAGTTCTTTCTCGGCGGCGTAGACGTCACGCACCTGCAGCCACATGCTGCCGCCGGCCTTTGGTCCGCCGTGGCCGGCGAGCTCGATCAGCGACTGGCCGGCGTAGAAAACGGTGCCCGCGCCGTAGTCGCGAGCGATGGCCAACCCGAGCTCATCGCGATAGAACACCAGCGAGCGCTGATAGTCCGCCGGCCGAATGAGCATCCGACTGGCCAGAATCTCCATAGGATTGTGTCTATCACGTCGGTCAGTGGACCCGACGCTGCACACCTTCCCAATAGGGCTCGCGCAGATGTCGTTTCAAGATCTTGCCGCTGGGGTTGCGGGGCAGTTCGTCGGCGAAATCGACGGACTTGGGCAGCTTGTAGCCGGCCAGCCGCTCGCGGGCGAAGGCGATGAGTTCGTCCGGCGCGGGGGAGGAACCCGGAGTCGGCACGACGACGGCCTTGACCGCCTCGCCCCACGTGTCGTCGGGCACTCCGATCACGGCGACGTCGCCGACGTCCGGGTGCGCCATCAAGGCGTTCTCCACCTCGGCCGGGTACACGTTCTCGCCGCCGGAGACGATCATGTCCTTCACGCGGTCGTACAGATAGACGTAGCCGTGCTCGTCGCGATAGCCGGCGTCGCCGGTCTTCAGCCAGCCGTCGGGGGTGATGGTCGACGCGGTCGCCGAGGGGTTGTTCCAGTAGCCGGCCATGTTCTGCCGCGACCGCGTCCACAGCTCGCCGACGCTGCCGGGCGCGACGTCCACGCCGTCGCGGTCGACGATCCGAATCTCGATCCAGGGGTAGGGCTTCCCGCATGAGCGCAGCAACTCCGGCCGCCGGGCAGGGTCATGGTCGTCGCCGTCGAGTTGGGTGATCGAGCCGGTCGACTCGGTCATGCCGTACACCTGGATGAACTCACACCCGAACCGCTCGAGGCCCTTGAGTAGGACGTCGTCGGTGATGGGCGACGCCCCGTACACGACGGTCCGCAGACTCGAGATGTCAACCGCGCCGAGATCGTCTGCAATGACCAGCTTTTGGATCACCGCGGGCACTAGCAGCATGTTGGTGACCCGATGGCGCGCGATCGCGTCGAGGATCGCGGCCGGTTCGACGTCACGCAGGACGACCGTCGGGCAGCCCTCGTGCAGGCCGACCAGCGCCCAGCCCGACCCGGCCTGGTGAAACATCGGCATCACCGCGAGCGCGACGCTGTCGTTGGTGAATCGCCAATGAGCCGCGATGCCCGCGGACTTGCTGATGTAGTTGCCGTTGGTCAGCATGACGCCCTTGGGCGCGCCGGTCGTGCCGGAGGTGTACATCAGCAGGGCGACGTCGTCGGACGCGGACTCGACGCCGGGGTCGTCGGTGGGGTGGCCGGCCAACCAGTCGTCGAAGGCGGGCCAGCGGGCGTGGTCGGAGATGGCGAGCACCATTTCGACCCCGCTGAGTTGGTCCTCGACCGCTTCGATGTGCCCGAAGAACTCCGATCCCACGACCACGGCGCGAGCACCCGCGTCCTTGATGATGTGCAGCATCTCGGGCGCCGCCAGTCGCCAGTTCACCGGAACGGCGACGGCGCCGAGCTTGGCCAGTCCGAACACGACATCGAAGAACTCGACGCCGTTTTTCTCGACGAACGCGACCCGGTCGCCGAACCCGACACCGGACGCGGCGAACGCCTGGGCGACCTGGCTCGAACGCGCGTCGAGTTCGGCGAACGTGATGGTGCGCCCGCTGGCCACCAGGGCCACCGCGTTCGGGTTCTTCTCGCCGTGGACGCGGACGATGTCGGCGATCGTCACGATGTCGGGGCGAGACATGCCGTCGGTTCTACCAGGACGTCAGGCGCCCGACTCCGCCGCCGTTCGGTAGCCCCGCACCGCCGTCGGTCCGAACACCGCGATCAAGGCGACGACCCACGCCACCGACTGCAGCACCGGCCACAGCACCGGACCGCCCTCGGCCAGCCCGCGCATCGCCTCGATGGCCGGCGACATCGGTTGCGCCCGCACCACCGGCTGAGCCCAACCCGGGAACACGTCGACGGGCACCATGCCCGAGTTGAAGAACAGCAGCAGAAAGCACACCGTCGACAGGCCCGTGATGATGTTCTTGCCGTTGGAGCGGACGCCGAATGCCACGATCACCACGGAGAACCCGATGACCATGAGCATCGGTATGACAACGAAACCCAATGCGGCCAAGGGGCCTTCGCGAAAGCGCAGCCCCATCGCCACGCCGACCGCGGTGATCACCGCCGAGCCGATCACCGCGCGCGCGGCTTCGGCCAGCAGCCGACCCGACAGTGCGCTGGCCCGCGGCACCGGTTGCACCCACAGCCGGCTCAGCAACCCGGACTCCCGCTCGTCGGGAATGGCCGCGCCCGCCCCGATGGCTCCGAACAGCGCCCCGGTGATCGCACACATCGGCACCAGTCCGTAGAGGCTGTTGTCGCCGGTGAGGTTCAGGATCGACTGCCCGATCACGAGGTGGTACACCAAGAGCAGGAAGGTCGGGAAGATCAACGACTGGATCAGCACGACGGGTTCACGCGTCCAGCCGCGCAGCAGTCGCCCGGCCTGAAGCCGGCTCTGAAGTGCCAGCTCCGCTGCTGCCGTCATGAGTACCTCCGTTGCAGACGCACGGCCAGAACGCCGAACACCAGCAGCAGTCCGGCACACCACCCCACGCTGATGAGCAGGTTCGCCGGGACCACGCCCACCGCGAGGCCGCGCAGCGTCTCCGCCAGCTGAGACACCGGTTGGTTGCGCACGAACCAGCCGAGCCAACTCGGGAAGGCCGACGCGGGGGCGATGCCGGTGGACAACATCACCAGGAGCAGCTGCGGGATCAGCAGGGCCTGCCCGGCCGCTTCTGCGTTGGTCGCCACCGATCCCATCGCGTCGGCACCGAGCGACAACGCCAGCGACAACACCAGTGCCAACCCGAGAAACGCCAGCACGCCGAGCGGCCCGCCGCCGAAGCGGAAGCCGAACAGGGAGCCGGTGACGATCGCAGCGGTCAGCGCCCCCACCGCTCGCACCAACGCCGACAGCATCCGTGCGCTCACCGGGACCAGCGCGGCCATCGGCATCGTTCGCATACGAATGCCCATGCCGCTCACATGATCTCGCGCGGAACGGTCGGCGGTCGTCATCGCCGTGAAGATCATCGCCTGCACCACGATGACGGGCAGGATGTACTGCGGATAACTCATGTCGCCGGTGTCGATGACGTGGCGCAGCGTGATGTTGAAACACAGGAAGAAGGCCACGGGCCCGCCGATGGCGAAAATGAGGTCGCCGTCGCGCACGGTGTTGCGTACCGAGCGCTCGGTCAGTGCGGCGAGTGCGCTCATGCGTCGGCGGTCGACGGGGCGGGTGCGCCGGTCAGCTTGAAGAACACTTCGTCGAGCGACGGCTTGCGCAGCGAGATGTCGGTGAGTTCGACGTCGAGCGCACCGACGCGGCCGAATACCTCCGACATCGTCGCGAAACCGTCTGGCGCGGGCACTGACACCGTGCCGGCCTCGCCGTCGAACTCCAGGCCGCCGATGCCGTCGAGCGCCGCCACGATGCGTGGCGCGTCGGCGGGGTTCACCGGCGTCACCTGGCAGTAGCTGCCACCGACGCGGTGTTTGAGTTCCTCGGCGGTGCCGTCGGCGATCACCTCGCCGCGGTCAATCACCACGATGGAGTCCGACAGCGCGTCGGCCTCCTCGAGATACTGCGTTGTCAGCAGCGTCGTGATGCCCTGACTGGACAGCGAGCCCACCAGCTCCCACACCTCGCGGCGACTGCGCGGGTCGAGGCCTGTCGTCGGCTCGTCGAGGAACACCACCTTCGGGGGGACGACCAGCCCGCAGGCGATGTCGACCCGGCGCCGCATGCCTCCGGAGTAGGTCGAGACGCGCTTGTCACGGGCGTCGGTGAGGCTGAAGGTGGCGAGCAACTCGTCGGCGCGCTCCCGGGCGGCCCTGCGGTTCAGCCCGCGCATCCGGCCGAACAGCACCAGGTTCTCGCGGCCGGTGAGCAGATGATCGATCGCGGCGTATTGGCCGGTTAGCCCGATGCTCTCGCGGACCTTCCCGGCCTGCTTCTCGACGTCGAATCCCGCCACCGCCGCGCGGCCCGTCGAGGGTTTGATCAGCGTCGAGAGGATGTTGATGGTGGTGGTCTTGCCCGCGCCGTTAGGCCCGAGCACACCGAGCACCGAGCCGGTGGCCGCCGAGAACGTCACGCCGCGCAGGGCGTCGTACTCCCCGAACCTCTTGGTGACGGCGTCCAACTCAATCGCGTAATCGGCCACCCCGAAAGTATGGCAGCCTAACCTAACTAGCTAGCTGGAGGGCTGGACGCGCTGACGCTTCATGACCGCGTCGACGATCCCGGGCGCAACGCTGTTGACGGCCTGGGCCGTGACGGCCATCCGAGGCGCGATGCGCACGGGCCGCGTGCGCGCCGCGGTGATCATCCAGTCGGCGGCCTCGTCCGCGGTCAGCCCGGGAAGGCCGTCGTAGGCGCGCGTCGGGGCGATCATCGGCGTGAGCACCAGCGGGTAGAACAGCGTCGTCGAGTGCACGCCGTCGGCGCCCCATTCCGTTTCGATGACCCGGCTGACCGCGGTGAGGGCCGCCTTGGAGGCGTTGTACACCGAGAACAACGGTGAGGACTCGCTGAGCACGCCCCAGGTCGAAACGTTGATGATGTGGCCGTCACCGCGCTCGCGCATGCCCGGCGCCAGCCCACGGATCAGCCGCAGCGGCGAGTAGTAGTTGAGCGCCATCGTGCGTTCCACGTCGTGCCAGCGTTCCAGCGACTCGGCAAGCGGCCTGCGGATCGACCGGCCCGCGTTGTTGATCAGGATGTCGACGCCGCCGAGCTCCTGCTCGACGCGGTCCACGAGGGCGTCGGCCGCGTCGAGGTCGGACAGGTCGCATGCGTGCGCCCACGCGTCACCGCCTGCGTCGGTGATACGGCTGACCAACTCGTCGAGCAGCTCCTGGCGGCGCGCCGCCACCACGACGGTCGCGCCGCGGCGGGCGAACTTCTCGGCGGCGGCCTCCCCGATGCCCGACGACGCGCCGGTGAGCAGAATGCGCTTGCCGCGCAGGTCGACGACCTCGCGGCCGGGCTGAAATTGCAGCAGCTCTGGCGCGATCGGCGGACGCATGCTGGTCAGCAGCATCCGATCGGCCAACCGCCGCAGCGGGCTCTTGCTCACGAGTCCTGAAGTGTAGCCACCTGCGCCGAAATGGAATTCCCGGTCATCAAGCGGCCCGCTTGACCGCCGGGAATTCCATTTCGGCGATCAGGGCTACTTGGCGAGCCGCTCGCTGAGATCCCACAGCCGTTGCGCCGACTCCGCGTCGACGGCGTAGGACGCCACCCCGGCCCAGGTGCGGAACTGCTCGCCACCGAAGTCGACGGTGACCGGGAGCGCATCCACCTCGAGGGGCGCTATGTCGTTGTCCTGCAGATAAACCCCGCCGATGTCGGCGAGCAGCGGACTGGTCGCGGCGAACACCGTCGTCGACGCGCCCTGCTCCGGCGTCTTCATGTCGTTCTCGGGATCGATGATCGGAGCGCCGGCATCGTCGACCAAGCCCATCGCCTTCCAGTCGTCATTGGAGAAGGACGGGCCGAGATTGGTGTTGACGATGCCGCCCGGGTGCAGCGCGTATCCGCGGATGCCGTCCTGCGCCCACCGGCGGTCGAGCTCCACCGCGAACAGCACGTTGGCCGTCTTCGATTGGCCGTAAGCCACCATGCCGTCATAGTCCCGTTCGAAATGCGGGTCGTCCCAGCGGATGTCGGACAGGTGATGGCCCCACGACGAGACCGCCACCACGCGGGCGCCCCCGGCCGCTCGCAGTGCGGGCAGCAGGGCGGTGGTCAGCTGGAAGTGGCCCAGATGGTTGGTGGCGAACTGCGCCTCGTAACCGCGTGCGTCGCGCACCAGATCGCCGCCCATGATGCCGGCGTTGTTGATGAGGATGTGCAGCGGACGTCCTGAGTCGCGGTAGCGGGCGGCGAACGCGTCCACCGACGCGGGATCGACGAGGTCGAGTTGGTCGACGGTCACGCCGTCGATGCCGGCCAGTGCCGCGGTGGCGCTGTCGGGATTGCGGCTCGCGACGAGAACCGAGGCGCCTGCGCCGGCCAGCGCGCGGGTGGTCTCCAGGCCGAGCCCGACGTGTCCCGCGGTGACGATGACGTTGCGGCCGGCCAAGTCGATGCCGTCGAGGACATCGTTGGCCGTCGAGGCCGCGGTGAATCCGGATCCGAGAGAGTGCTGTGTGTTGGTCATGTCGTCTGCAACGCACCGTCGTCGGACTTCCCATGGTTGTGAGTCCGGATTTTCTGCGCGATAGTACGGACGTGGCCGGTGATCAACTGTCGGACGTCTTCAACCTCATCGAGGTGAAGGGCCTGGTGTCTGGCGGCTTCTCCGTTCGGGGTGACTGGATCAGCCGGTTCGACATCCACGATCCGCTCAAGCTCGTCGCAATGGTGTGCGGGCGCGCGCGGCTGACAGCCGACGGAATGCACACGCCGATCGTGCTCGAGGCGGGTGACGTCGCGATCCTCAACGGGTGCAAGCGGCTGGTACTCGAGGGTGGCGCCGGAACTGGACTCCCGCAGGAACTCGTACTCAGCGAGTCGGATCCTTTCGTGCGAGTCGGGGAGGCCGAGTGTCCGGACGCTGATGTGGTGCTTGGCGGGCATGTCGACGTCAATCCGGCCGGGCAGGCGCTGCTGAGGCGCGCCCTGCCCGCCGTCGGCCACGTCCGCGCGTCGGCGACCGAGGCGGCCTCGAACCTGCACGCGATCCTCAACCGCCTGGTCGACGAGGTCACCGGCGGTCGGATCGGCGCCGCATTCGCCGTTCAGCAACACGGGCAGTTGCTGCTGCTGGAGGTGTTGCGTGCCTACCTCGCGCAAGCCGACGAACTGCCGCCGGGTTGGTTGCGGTTACTCACCGACGAACGGCTGCGCCCCGCGATCGAGCTGATGCACGCCGAGCCCGGAAAGCCATGGCGGCTCGAGGATTTGGCGCGCGCCGCGGCGATGTCGCGCACCTCGTTCGCCGAGCGGTTCCGCATGGTCGCAGGAGTACCGCCCCTGACTTACCTCAACGGCTGGCGGATGCAGTTGGCCCAGCATGCGCTCCGGCGCGGCGACACGCGGGTCGGTCCGTTGGCCATCGACCTGGGGTACACGTCGGAGAGCGCGTTCAGCAACGCGTTCAAACGTGAAGTCGGCATGTCGCCGCTGCGCTACCGTGCCAGCGTCCGTGATGAGTTTCCGACGGCACCGCGGTCGGTGCCGGTCGCGCTCAGCGCTCAGAAGTAGCGCGGAAACTGGCTCCAGTCGGGGTCGCGCTTCTCCAGGAACGCATCACGGCCCTCGACCGCCTCATCGGTCATGTATGCCAATCGCGTTGCCTCACCGGCGAATATCTGTTGGCCGACCAGGCCGTCGTCGATCAGGTTGAACGCGAACTTCAGCATTCGAATGGCAGTCGGGGACTTGGCGTTGATCTCGGTGGCCCACTGCAGGCCGACGGTCTCCAGGTCGGCATGGTCGACGACCTCGTTCACCGCGCCCATCGCGAACATCTGCTCGGCGGTGTAGGCGCGGCCGAGGAAGAAGATCTCGCGCGCGAATTTCTGCCCGGTCTGACGCGCGAGATACGCACTGCCGTAACCGCCGTCGAAGCTGCCGACGTCGGCATCGGTCTGCTTGAAGCGGGCGTGCTCGCGGCTGGCCAGCGTCAGGTCGCATGTGACGTGCAGGCTGTGCCCGCCGCCTGCGGCCCACCCGTTGACCAGGCAGATGACGGCCTTGGGCATGAACCGGATCAGCCGCTGCACCTCGAGGATGTGCAGCCTGCCGGCCCGCGCGGGGTCCACGGTCTCCGCGGTCTCGCCCGATGCGTACTGGTAGCCGGAGCGGCCGCGGATGCGCTGGTCACCCCCGGAGCAGAACGCCCAACCGCCGTCCTTCGGCGACGGGCCGTTGCCGGTCAGCAGGATCACGCCGACGTCCGGCGACATCCGCGCATGGTCGAGCACGCGGTACAACTCGTCGACGGTGTGCGGTCGAAACGCGTTGCGCACCTCGGGCCGGTCGAACGCCACGCGCACCGTCGGCTGGGGTACTCCGTCGACGACATGGCGGTGATAAGTCAGGTCGGTCAACCCGAACCCGTCGATTGCTTGCCATAGGGACGGGTCGAAAGGGTTGCCGCTCATGCGGTTACCGGGTCGAGGCGGAAGACGGCCAGGCGACCGGCGAGCGCTTCGAACTCGTCGGGGTTGGGCCCGGTGACCAGTCCCGCGTTCTTGACGAACCCGACACCGGTCGGCACCTTGATGGGGAACTCGCGCAGCAGCGGCCGCGCCTCTTCGACCGACATCTCGACGATGC
The DNA here is from genome assembly GCF_025345615.1 of Mycobacterium deserti. Lineage (GTDB taxonomy): Bacteria > Actinomycetota > Actinomycetes > Mycobacteriales > Mycobacteriaceae > Mycobacterium > Mycobacterium deserti. The sequence continues at coordinate 479,135 of NZ_JAODWD010000002.1, read as the reverse complement.
GAACGCGCTCACCGTGGCGGCCCTGGTGCAGGGTGGCCTCCCCGGCGGCGCGGGCGTTGGCCGACCAGTCCGAGCCGGGTATGCCGCTGACGACGTAGCGCTTGCCGTCGACGATCATCGGCGTCACCGGGGTGTTGCGCAGCTTGCCGGTCTTGCGCCCCGGCAGCGTCAGGACGACGGGCCCCTTGCCGCCGAAGCCGACACCCGCCTTCTGCAGGCCCACCATCACTTTGTTGACGTACTTCAGCCACCACGGCAGCGGACTGTTGGACATGGCTCCGACGCTACGTGACGGGGTCGATGCGGAACACCGGCAGGCGTCCGGCCAGCGCCTCCACTTCGTCGGGGGTGCCCTTGTCGACGAGCCCCGACCTCTTCAGGAAGGTCACGCCCGACGGCACCTGTTCGCCGAAGTAGCGCAACACCGGTGCGGCCTGCGCAGGTTCGAGTTCGACCATGCGGATGTTCTCGGTGCGTCCGTCGTCGGCCATCGTGACCGTGTTCTTGGCCCGGACATTGGCCACCCAATCGGCCGCGGGAAAAGTGGCGACGACGTAGCGCTGACCGTCGACGTGCAGGGGGGTGACCGGTGTCGAGCGGGGTTTACCCGACTTTCGGCCAAGCACGGTCAACACCACCGAATGCTCGGGGCCGATCCGTATTCCGCGCCGCAGCAACGTTCGGTAGACCCGGTTCGCCGGCTTGAGCCACCACGGTGCGCGGATGCGGTCAGACATGTTCACACCTCAATGTCGAAGTCGGCCAACGCATTGCGCAGCCCGGCGGGGCGTTCGGCGGTGGGCAACGGGTCAACGAGTGCGAAACCGCAGCCCAGTGCGCGGGCGCCGCCGTCCGCCTCGCCGCTGTCTCCGACCATCAGTGCATCCTCGGCTGCGACCCCGAGGCGCGTCAACGCGGTCGCAAAGATCTCGGCGTTCGGCTTGACCGCGCCGACCTCGAACGAGAGCACGTATTCGTCGACGAAATCCGAAGCCCCGATCGACGCGAAGGCGGGGCGCACATCGAAGGCGATGTTCGACACGACCGCCGTCCCGATGCCTCGCCGGTGCAGCCCCGCCAGGACGTCTGCGGTGTCCGGATACGGCGTCCAGTTCAGCGGATCGACCATGATGCCGTACAGCGATTCGGCGTGTTCGTCTCCGACACCGGATTCACGCAGCACGTGCAGGTAGGCCTCGCGGTGCAGGTGTGGCGCGAGGTCGCGGTTGGTCCAGGCGTGGTGCGCTTCTGGGGTCATGTCGACGTGCTGGCCGGTGGGCGCCGTCATCCGGCGCATCAATTCGGTCCGGACGTGGCCCTCGATCTGACGGTCGTCGACCGTGATGCCGTCGAACCAACTGTCGTCCTCTTCGAGTCGGAAAAGCGTGCCGGAGTAGTCGAACAGCACGGCGCGTATCTCGCTCACCGGACCATGCTAACCACGCGCCCGAGCGGCCTTGTCGGCCAACACTTCCCGTTCACGCTCGTTGTCGGCCATCTTGGCGGCCCGGTCGAACTCGTCGGCAGCTTCGGTGCCGCGCCCCAATCGCATCAGCAGTTCACCGCGCACGCTGGGCAGCAGGTAGGACTCCTCGAGGCCGGCCAACTGGTCGACGATCGCCAGCGCGGAAGCCGGCCCCGACACGGGGTCGGCCATCGCCACCGCGACAGCCCGGTTCAGTGCGACCACCGGCGACGGCGCCACCTGCAGCAGGCCGTCGTAGAGCAGCACGATCCGCTTCCAATTTGTGTCCGCCGCGGTGGGCGCGGTGGCATGGCACTCGGCGATGGCGGCCTGCAGCCCATACGGTCCCCACCCAACACCCCTGCGCTGCAACGCGCTAGCGGCACGCTCCAACGCGGCGACACCGCGCTGGATCTGCGCGCGGTCCCATCGGGTGCGGTTTTGATCCTCCAGCAGGATCGGCCTGCCGTCGCGGTCGGTGCGGGCGGCGAACCGCGACGATTGGAATTCCATCAGAGACAGCAAGCCGTGGACTTCTGGCTCGTCGGGCATCAGAGCGGCCAGCACGCGTCCCAATCGCAGTGCTTCGCTGCACAGTTCATCTCGGATCCAGTGCTGGCCGAAGGACGCGGAGTAGCCCTCGTTGTAGATCAGGTAGATCACGCTGAGCACGGCCGACAACCGCCGCGGATACTCCGACGGGTCGGGCACTACAAACGGCACTTTCGCCGCCGACAACGTCTTCTTGGCCCTGGTGATGCGCGCGGCGATCGTCGCCTTCGACGTCAGGAACGCCCGTGCGATTTCTTCGGTGGTCAGGCCGCCGACGACGCGCAGCGTGAGCGCGATCTGGCCCTCGCGCGACAGCACCGGGTGCGCGGAGATGAACACCAGCCGCAACACGTCGTCGTCGATGCGGTCCGGATCCCATGCTTGGGGAGAATCGCTGACCTGGGTCTCCAGTTCGTGGGCCAGCGCGGAGTACTTGCTGTCGAGGTTGTCCTGTCGCCGCCAGAAGTCGATGGCCTTGCGCTTGGCGACGGTCGTCAGCCAGGCGGCCGCGTTGCGCGGCACCCCTGAGGACGGCCACTGTTCTAGCGCGTCGACGAGCGCTTCCTGGGCGAGGTCCTCGGCGAGCCCGACATCGCCGACCGCACGCGTCAGGGTGGCGACGATTTTGGCGGCTTCCATCCGCCACACGGCGTCGACGGTCTGCTGGATCTCGGGAGCCACGGTGACCCATTCTGCCGAGGTGGGTCCACACCGAACCTCGGGAGACGCAAATTGCTCCGACACGCCGCAGAAATGGCGGCCGATGTGGCGCCAACAGCAGCAGAGTTATCAGCGATGGCGCACCGGCTGGTTACCGCGTATCGGGAAGGGCGCAAAGCCTTCCCGGATACCGTCGTGAACCCGTATGCGGGCCTCGGTGACCGGGCCGTCGCGCGCATGTGGCGGCTTGGCTGGCAACGCGCCGCTGAGGAGAACCGCGGCATCCCCAGCGAACAAGAGCGTGTCGCCCGGCTGGCCGCCGAGATCGATGCACTCCTGGACTAGTCGCGTCGAGGCGCTGCTCGAACACCAGCGCCGCGTCGTCCTCGGCATCACCGGCCCGCCGGGCGCGGGCAAGTCCACGCTGGCCACGGCGGTGGCGCAGACGTTCGACAGAGCGGTTCAGCTGCCCATGGACGGCTTCCATCTCGCCGACACCGTGCTGGCCCAGCTCGGCCGCATCAACCGCAAAGGTGCCATCGACACGTTCGACGGGCACGGCTATCTCGCTCTGCTGCAACGCATTCGTGCCATGCCCGACGACACCGTCTACGCTCCCGCCTTCGACCGGGAGATCGAACAACCGATCGCAGGCAGCATCCCCGTCGCGCCCGACACCCGGCTGGTGGTCACCGAGGGCAACTACCTGCTCGACGACCAGCCACCGTGGCCCGCCGTTCGCGCGATGCTGTCGGAGGTCTGGTACGTCGACGTCGCACCCGAAGAGCGGCACCGCCGCCTCGTCGCCCGCCACATCGAGTTCGGTAAGTCGCCCGACCAGGCCGAGGCGTGGGTGCGTGACGTCGACGAGCACAACGCCGGCCGCATCCAGCGCGCTCGGGACCGCGCCGACTTCGTCGTGCGCGGCTAGCCGACCGCTCGGCCCGCACCCTCCCAGAACTGCGCGCGCACGGCCTTCTTGTCAGGCTTGCCCAGCGCCGTGATCGGCACCGAGTCGACGACGATCACCTGCTTGGGCGACTGCACCGAACCCTTGCGCTCCTTGACCGCTGCCTGGATCTCCGCCGTCATGCGGGCCACCGCGTCCTCGCCGCGGTCGGCGTCGGGCCGCAGCACGACAACGGCGGTCACTGCTTCGCCCCACTTCTCGTCGGGTGTGCCGATCACGCACACCTGCGCGACCGAAGGGTGCTCAGCGACAACGTCTTCCACCTCGCGGGGGAACACATTGAAGCCGCCGGTGACGATCATGTCCTTGGTTCGGTCGACGATGTACCAGAAGCCGTCGGAGTCCTCGCGGGCCAGGTCGCCGGTGTGCATCCAGCCGTCACGGAACGTCTCGGCCGTCGCCTCGGGCTTGTTCCAGTAGCCACCCGAGACCAGCGGCCCGGACACACAGATCTCACCCACCTCACCCTGCTTGACGGGCTGGCCGTCCTCGCCGAGCAGCGCCGTCCGCGCGAACACCGTGGGGCGCCCGCAGGAGGTGAGCCGCTTCTCGTTGTGGTCGGTCTTGGCCAGGTAGCTGATCACCATCGGCGCCTCGGACTGGCCGTAGTACTGCGCGAAGATCGGGCCGAAACGGCGGATCGCCTCTTTCAGTCGCACCGGGTTCATCGCCGATGCGCCGTAGTAGACGGTCTCCAGCGAGGACAGGTCGCGGGTGTGCGAGTCCGGGTGGTCCATCAGTGCATAGATCATCGACGGCACCAACATGGTGGCCGTGATCTTCTGCTCCTCAATGGTTTTCAGCACCTCGGCGGGGTCGAACTTAGTCAGCACGACCAGTTCGCCGCCCTTGATGATCGTCGGCACGAAGAACGCTGCGCCGGCATGCGACAGCGGTGTGCACATCAGGAACTTCGGCTGCTCGGGCCACTCCCACTCGGCGAGCTGGATCGTGGTCATGGTTGTGATCGATTGAACGGTGCCGATCACGCCTTTGGGCTTGCCGGTGGTGCCGCCGGTGTAAGCCATGCCGCCGATGTGGTCGGGCGGCAGGTCCGCGGCGACCAGGGGTTGCGGCGAGTACTTGGCGGCCTCGGCATTCAGGTCTACGGCGACCACGTCCTCGCTGGCCAATGCCTCAGGCACCGGCCCGATGGTCAGTACCTGCTTGAGACCTGGCACCTTCTCCAGAAGCCCCCGCGCCCGCTCGACGAACATCGGGTTCGGGTCGATGATCAGCGACGTGACCCCGGCGTCGTTCAACACGTAGGCGTGGTCGTCGAGCGAGCCGAGAGGGTGTAGTGCGGTGCGCCGATAGCCCTGGGTCTGCCCGGCGCCGATGATCATCAGCACCTCGGGCCGGTTGAGAGACAACAGCCCGGTGGCGCTGCCCGAGCCGGCGCCCAGTGCCTCGAATGCCTGAATGTACTGGCTGATGCGGTCAGCAAGCTGCCCGCCGGTCAGGGTCGTGTCGCCGAGAAAGAGCACCGGCTTGTCCTTGTTCCGCTTCAGCGCGCCCACCGTGAGGTGACCGGAATGGATGGGATGGCGCAGCAGATCGTCACTCATACCCGACAGACTAGAACGTGTTCCAGTCCCCATGGCAAGGCCTCTCCGCGTTAGTTGAACAAATCAACAAATAGAACTATTGTTCAACTTATTTCTGCGGATAAGGGGAAATCGATGAGTGACGTCATTGCGCGGCCCGCCGGAACCCGCGAATGGGTGGGCCTCGGGCTGTTGGCGCTGCCGACGGCACTGCTGGGTCTTGATGTGACCGTCCTGTATCTGGCGGCGCCCAGCCTTGCGGCGGATCTGCGCCCCAGCGCCACCGAAATGCTGTGGGTGATGGACGTCTACGGTCTCATGATCGCCGGATTCCTGATCACAATGGGCACGTTGGGCGACCGGATCGGGCGGCGTCGGCTACTGATGATCGGCGCCGTCGCATTCTGCTTCGCTTCGATCGCCGCAGCGTTCGCGCCGGACGCGACTTGGCTGATAGTGGCTCGTGCGCTGTTGGGCGTGGCCGGAGCGACCTTGATGCCGTCGACGCTGGCGTTGATCGGAAACATGTTTGCCGATCGGCGCCAGCGCGCCTTGGCGATAGGGGTGTGGGCAACGGTGTTCGCGCTCGGTATGGCGGCCGGACCACTCGTCGGTGCGCTGTTGCTTGCCCACTTCTGGTGGGGTTCAGCGTTTTTAGTCGCCGTACCACTGGTGGCGGTACTCGTCGCCGCCGCGCCGATTGTCTTGCCGGAGTACAAGGCGCCGCACGAGGGTGGTTTTGACATCGTCAGCGTCGCGCTGTCTTTAGCCGCGATTCTGCCGATCGTCTACGCCGTCAAGCATGTGGCCGTTGACGGGATCGACATTCAGTCCCTGATCGCCGCCGTCGTCGGGGCAGGGTCGGCGGTGCTGTTCGTGCTCCGCCAGCGTGTGCTGACGGCACCGCTTCTCGACATGACGTTGTTCACCAGTCGCGCCTTCACCGCGGCGCTTTGCGTCCTGTTGATCGGTCTAATTGGTGTCGGCGGCGTGATGATGCTGGTGACCCAGTATCTGCAGTTGATTGAGGGTTTCTCGGCGACGGAGTCAGGTTTGTGGATGGGCCCGCCGGCCATGGCGATGTTCGTCGCCGCAATTGGTGCGCCCTTGGTGGCCCGGCGTGCCCGCCCGGGCGTCGTCATGGCCGTTACCCTCGCACTCTCGCTTGTCGGGTATGCGCTACTTGCGACGACGGGCGCAGGTCAGCCGATCACCGTGGCCGTCGGGTTTGCCCTGGTGTATCTCGGACTCGGCGCGATCGCCGCCCTGGGTACAGACATCGTTGTGGGAGCGGCGCCGCCCAGCAAGGCCGGGTCGGCCGCGGCGATGTCGGAGATGGTTCAGGAACTGGGTTTGGCCGTCGGCGTGGCCTTATTGGGCAGCCTCACGACCGTCATGTATCGGGCCAACATCGACATTCCGGTTAACACTTCCCCTGACGTGGCCGACCATGTGCGGGAGGACCTCTCCTCCGCCGTCGCCGTCGCGGCGGAGCGTGGGCCCCACGTCGTCGGCAACGCGCACACCGCCTTCATGGCGGGGTTCAACACCGCAGCGGTCGTTGCGGCTCTCGCCGTCGGAATCGTGACCGTCGTCTGCGCAACGATGTTGCGGCACATCCGCCCGGTCACGAACTCCGAGCCCTGACGGCCCACTAACCTGGCGACGAGGAGGTTGCGCTGACCGAAGACGTCGTGGTCACAGACGGCCGCAAGCTCAGGGGTCAACGGCGCCGCGCCGAGATCATCGACGCGGCGTTGAGGGTCGTGCGCCGCGACGGGGCCGCCGGAATCAGTCACCGCACCGTGGCGCGGGAGGCAGGTGTGCCGGCAAGCCTGACTGCCTACTACTTCCAAACGCTGGACGATCTACTCGTCGCCGCGCTGAGCACCGTCACCGAAAGTTACTCCGAACGCATCCGGGAGATCATCGACGGCGGCGGCGACGGTATTCGTGGCCTCGCCGAACTGATCGCGGAGTCCGCCGGACCCGGCCGCGAGCGGGCACTGGCGGAGCGCGAGCTGTCGACCCTCGCCGCACGGCGCCCGATCCTTCGTGAATTGGCCCGCGGCTGGCGCGACAACGTCGCTGAACTCGCCCGCGGCTTCACGTCCGACGCCGACGCCATCGACGCATTCGTGGCCGCGTCTGACGGCCTGTGCACCGCAATCCTTCTGGACGACGGCCGGCCCGACGTCGAGCACATCCGAGCCGTCCTCGCGCATACCCTCGCGCGCGGGACGACGACGGATTCGCGTCACGACCGACGGGCGACGTGATGGCGCTCCGCATCGAACTGAAGAGCATCGCCGACGCGGGCGGTCCCGCAGCGCGGTACGCAGACATTGCCCTCGGCGATGGCCCCGTCGTGGAGAGATTGGAATCGGCGATTCTGGCGCTGGCCCACCGACGCGGCCCGTCGAGCAGTACCTGCCCCTCCGACGCCGCGCGCGCCGTCGGCGGCCAGAACTGGCGCGACCTCATGGACGACGCCCGCGCCATCGCCAGGGATCTGGCTCGACAGGGCGACGTGGAGATCACGCAGAAGGGCGAGGTGCTCCACCCAGACGCGACTTGGCGCGGACCCATCCGGATCCGCGCCAAGTAACGCCGTGTCCTAGGCGAGCCGGTCGGCGTCCGCCCGTGCCTGCGCCGCAATCTTCTCGGCCAGGTCGGCCCGCCACTGGATCTCTTTCTTGATCCACGGGTTGTCCATCGGGAACTCGGTGCTCTCCGAGACCCGACGCACCTCGAGCTTGACGCCCTTGCCCAGCGGAACTTTCTGCGCCCACTGCTTGGCCTCTTCCTTCGACGACACGTCGAGGATCCAGAACCCGTTGAACAGTTCCTTGGCCTCGGTGTACGGACCGTCGGTGACCGCAGGCGGGTCGGCGTTGAAGTCCACGACGAAGCCCTCCTCGGGACCGGTCAGGCCCTCGCCGGCCAGCATGACGCCGGCCTTGATGAGCTCCTCGTTGAACCGGCCCATCTCCTCGATGATCTGGTTGAAGTCGACCTCGGCTTCGGCCATGGCCGCCTCGGCTTCGGGGGTGGACCGCATGATCAGCATGTAACGCGCCATTGTTCTGTCTCCTTCTAGTGGGGAAGGGGCTCGCTTCATCGTGCCCTCGTTGACACGTCGAACGGCAACCCTGCGAAATCGACACGCGCCGGAAACTTTTTCTGAGGAGTTTCTCGGGGATCTCGTCAGAACCAACCTGGCTCACCCACCATCGTGGCGAAGTTAACAACCATGCTGATGAAGTTCGAGTGTGACTGCCAGGCGATTTGCGGGTTCAGCTGACAATTCGTGTTTATTATGTGAATCTCTATTCTGTTACGTCCTGACGACCACCGGGGGCGCAACCTAGCCCGTCGCATCAACGAGTCACATGGGGGAGGACGGTTGTCGGTTCGGCACGCCGGTGCACAAGACGGCGTAGATGCGATCTCCGACTGGAGCACCGGATACGTCCGGCGTCACCCGCTGGCCTCGCTGACAACGGTCGGCGACCAGTTCGTGCTGGGTACCCGCACTCTCCAGTACTTGTTGATCGACCTCTTCACCGGTCGCTTTCAATGGCAGGAGTTCATCCGCCAAGGCGCGTTCATGGCCGGCACCGCCGTGCTGCCGACGGTCCTTGTGGCACTGCCGATCGGCGTCACCCTTTCGATTCAGTTCGCATTGTTGGCCGGCCAGGTGGGGGCCACTTCCCTGGCCGGAGCCGCCAGCGGGCTTGCGGTCATTCGGCAGGCCGCGTCGCTCACCGCCGCGATCCTGATGGCAGCCGCCGTCGGATCGGCCATCACCGCGGATCTCGGCTCGCGCAAGATGCGCGAGGAAACCGACGCCATGGAGGTCATGGGGGTGTCGGTGATCCGTCGACTCGTCGTGCCGCGCTTCGCCGCGGCCATCATGGTGGGCGTCGCACTCACCGGGGTGGTCTGCTTCGTCGGCTTTTTGGCCAGCTACCTGTTCAACGTCTACTTCCAAAACGGCGCACCGGGTAGCTTCGTCGCCACTTTCGCCTCGTTCGCGACCACCGGGGACCTGGTCATCGCGTTGGTCAAGGCGGTGATCTTCGGCGCCATCGTCGCAGTGGTGTCGTGTCAGAAGGGGATGTCCACGGTCGGGGGGCCGACCGGCGTCGCGAACTCGGTGAACGCGGCGGTCGTCGAATCGATCCTGGTGCTGATGGTCGTCAACGTCGTCGTCAGCCAGCTCTACATCATGATGTTTCCGCGGGTGGGTCTGTGATATGACAGTGGCCCCTTACCGACCGAAGGTTCTCGTTCCGGCGGTCCGCATCTACCGGAGATTCAGCACGCCGGTGATCCGGCTCGGGCACATGCTGGTGTTCTTCGTCCGGGCGTTGACGGGGGTGCCGATCGCCCTGCGCCACTACCGGGGCGAGTTCGTCCGGCTGCTCTCCGACATTGCCTGGGGCAAAGGCTCATTGGTGGTCGGCGGAGGTACCGCGGGGGTGGCGATCGTCCTCGGCATCACTGTCGGAGCACTCGTCGGTATCGAGGGCTACAACTTTCTCGATCTGCTGGGTCTGGGTCCCGCGACGGGCATCATCTCGTCCCTGGTGAACACCCGCGAGCTGGCACCGATCGCCGCCTCACTGGCGTTCGCCACTCAGGCCGGCTGCCGCTTCACCGCGCAACTGGGATCGATGCGCATCGCCGAAGAGATCGACGCCCTGGATTCGTTGGCCATCCGCCCCATTCCGTACCTGGTGACCACGCGATTGATGGCGTCGGTGGTCGCGGTGATTCCGCTGTACGTCGCCTGCCTTGCCGTCAGCTACTTGACGACGCAAGTCGTCGTGCACATCATCAGCGGCGGCTCGACGGGTTCGTACCTGCACTACTTCTCGCTGATGCTGGCCGGTCAAGACATCGTCTACTCGCTCATCAAAACCGTCATCTTCGTGTGGATCGCATCGACCGTGCAGTGCTACTACGGCTTCTACGCCAGCGGGGGGCCGGAGGGTGTGGGAGTGGCCGCCGGTCACGCGATGAGGGCCAGCATCACCGTCGTGATCATGGTCAACATGCTGCTGACAATGGCGCTGTGGTCCGTCGACGCCGGCGCACGGTTCGGGGGATAGGTGACCAATTCCCTTGAGCCGGACGGGCGTGGGCCGTCCGATCGCCAGCTGCTCGGCGGCGGTGTCGCACTGCTACTGGTGGCGGCGCTGGTCACCGCGGCACTGTTGATCAAGTCGACGGGCCGACTCGATCCCTACGTCCGAGTCGTCGCGGACCTCGTCAACGTCGGTGACGGTCTGCCGCAACGGTCCGATGTCAAATATCACGGCGTGCTCGTCGGTATGGTGGACAGCGTCACACCGGCCGCCAACGGCAATCCGAACTTCGTCCACATCGACCTCAAACCCGAATACGCACAGTCGATTCCGGCCGACGTGACCGCGCGCGTGGTGCCAAGCAATGTGTTCGCGGTGTCCTCGGTGCAGCTCGTCGACCGGGGCCCCGGACCTGCCATCCGCGCCGGTGCGCACATCGCCGAGGACACCGAGCTGCCAACGGTCCTCTTCCAGACCACCATCAGCAAGCTGCGCGACATCCTCGCTGCGACCGGTCGGGGCCGGGAGGACAAATCCATTGGCATCCTGGCCGCCGTCAACGCCGCGACGGAGGGTCAGCGCACCGAACTGCTGACCGCAGGCGCGCAGCTGAACCGATTGATCGACCAACTCGATGCGATCGTGTCCACCAACCCCGATGCGACGACGGTCTCCTCGCTCATCGACGCCACCAGGGGACTGCAGGCGACCGCACCTGAGCTGTTGGACTCACTGCATCAAGCGGTGCAGCCAATGCAGACCCTTGTCGAACAGCGCGCGCAGCTCGACGCCCTTGTCGCCGGCGGAGTGCACACGATGGGGACAACGCACACCGCGTTGAACAACCACGCCGAGCGGCTGGTGAAGATCACCGGGGAGTTCACGCCGGTGATGGGAGTCCTGGCGCAGACCTCGCACCACTTCGTTCCCGCGTTCGTCAAGCTCAACGGACTGGCCGACAAGTTCTTCGAACACGTGTGGATTCACGATCGAGACATCGGCAATATGCGCATCAACCTGTCGTTCACGCCCAGCCACACCTACAGCCGTGCGGATTGCCCGCAGTACGGAGAGCTGAAGGGGCCGAGTTGCTTCACAGCACCACTGGTTCCGACCCGGCCCGAACTGCCGGACGTGCTGATTCCGCAGAACTACCAACCACCCGCGGATCTGGCGCCACCGCCCGGCACGGTCCTGGGTGAGCACGGCAACCTGGTCGCCGTCGGCCCACCGTTGATCAACCCGAATCCGAGCCTGGCCGATCCCAATCCGCCACTGCCGCCGTGGATGCCGCCCGCACCACCGGTGCCGGGCACGGCCAATCCGGCGCTGGTGCCGACGCCGCCCCCACCGGTGCCGCTGTCACCAGCGGCGCCCGTGGCTCCCAAGCCGTGGGCAGACCCAACCGCCCCCAACTCGAGGGATGCAGCGCCCGCTTCGCCTGCACTGCCGGCTGAGGCCGCGCCCGCGTCCTACGGCGGAAACGTGGGTCCAGTCGGCAGTGAGTACGAGCGGACCCAACTGGCGATCGCCACAGGCCGACCGGCGTCCACCGCGACCCAATTGCTGCTCGGACCGGTCGCTCGGGGCACGACGGTCTCGGTCGCAACTGATTCGGGGGAGCCTCGATGAGACACCGCGGTGCACTGATCGGTCTGTCGATGTTCATGATCGTGGCGGTGGCGTTGACATGGCTCGTCTATGTCACGCTGCGGCGCGACGTCGCGGGTGGGACCGTGCCCTACGCGGCCGTCTTCTCCGACGTATTCGGCCTGCGCGAGGGTGATGACGTCCGGATGGCGGGAGTACGCGTCGGCCGTGTCGAAAGCATTGAACTGCAAGGTGATCTGGCGAAGGTCTCCTTCGTCGTGCGGGCCGACCAGCAGGTGCTCGGGACCACCGTCGCGTCGGTGACCTATCAGAACATCGTCGGCCAGCGTTATCTTGGCTTGTCCCTGGGCAATCTGGGACAACCGGGGGCCCTGCCGCCGGGCAGTGTCATCCCGGTCGAACGCACAGACCCATCATTTGACGTGGACACCCTTCTCAACGGCTACGAGCCCCTGTTCAGCCTGCTCAACCCCCGCGACGCCGACAACCTCACCAAGGGAGTCGTGCAGTCGCTGCAGGGCGACGCGGGATCCATCACCGCCCTTGTAGACCAGACCTCGCAACTGACGGAATCGTTCGCCGGACGCGACGAAGAACTCGGTGACGTCATCACCGATCTGAACACCGTGGTGGCCAACTTGGCCAGGCACAACGACGACCTCGACCATGTCATCTCCGAAACCCGCAGCGTCGTATCCACTTTCGATGCTCGGCGCCCCGAGTTGGTGGCGTCGATGGGGTCGATGGCGAAAGTGGTGCGTCAACTTTCGACGATCTCCGACGAGGTGTACCCGCCGTTGAATGAGCTCGTCACCCGGGAGCCGGGGTTCGCCTCGCACATGGTCGGCCTCGAGCCGCAGCTGGCGTTCACCGGCGCGAATCTTCCGCTGCTGCTCAAGGGATTTGCGCGCATCACCAACGAAGGTCCGTACGCCAACGCGTACGCATGCGACCTCAACATCCAGGGTTTCTTCCCCGGGCTCAACGACGTGATCCCGATCATCGTCGACGCCGCTTCTCCCGGAGAGGGCACGCAATACTCCCCGAAGTGCAGGAATATGGCCGATGGCTGATCGATCACCGCAGCAGCGACGGATACGGCGTCCGCTGGAGAATCGCAACAAGACCTGGCTCGGGGTCGTCGCTGTCACAGTGGTGGCCCTACTGATCGGCGCGATGCTGTTGGTCAAGGTCGCCGGTGTCGGGTACCGGCACTACACGGCCCATTTCTTGCAGGCCGCGGCACTGCAGGTGGGCAACCCGATCACGATCGCAGGTATCCCTGTCGGGGAAGTGACCAGCATGGAATTAGCCGGCGACCACGTCGAAGCGGGCCTGAGGGTCCGCGGCGACGTACCTCTGGGTGCCCAATCTCGAGCCATCATCAAAATCACCACGATCCTCGGATCCCGCTATCTGTCGCTACAGCCGGCGGGGGAAGGTTCGGTGCCCGACAACACCTTTGATCTGGAGCACACCGACGTTCCATACGATCTACAGGAGGCGCTGGCCGACGTCACAACCACCTATGAGCAGGTTGACTCGGACCGGTTCGCCGAAACGCTCGGAATCCTCGGTAAGCAACTGCAAACCCTGCCCCCGGTTATTCCGCAGGCGTTGACCAACACTCACAGGCTTTCGACGATCATCGCCGAACGGCGCGACCAGTTGGGCTCGCTGCTGGAGACCACCGAGACGGTGACGAACACGCTGCACCGTCAGCAGGCCACGATCGGAAGTCTGATCAGGCAGGGCAACACGCTGGTCGGCGAGTTCGTAACCAGACGCGCGACCTTTCACGCGATGATGGATGCGCTCACCAACCTCGTCGAAACGCTCAGCGGAATCGTCATCGACGACCGCCCTGAGCTCGAGGACTTGCTCCGTAATGTCCGTGAGCTGTCCGGCATGCTCGGAAAGCACGACGACTTGTTGCGCAGCACCTTGCAATCCGGCCCTGTCGCATTGCGCGGTCTGGCCAATGCCACCGGCACCGGCAACGCGGTCGGATTCAACGCTCCCAACGGATTGCTTGTCGACTCCTGGATGTGTGCCATCAGCGAACGGGCCGAGCAGTTCAACATGATTCCGTACTTCCAGGACTGCAAATGAGAACAAGAGTGATCCCGATCGGCGCCGTCGTCCTCGTACTTGCGGTAGTGATGGCCGCGGTGGGCTGGACCTTCGCCAAGGACCGATTGAATACCGTCACGCTCACCGCCCAGTTCGACAATGCGGCGGGGCTTTACGAGAACAACACTGTCGCGGTGCTCGGCATGCCGGTCGGCAAGGTCACCAAGATCACCCCAAAGGGTGCGTACGTCGAGGTCGAGTTCACGGTGGACAAGGGTGTTCAGGTGCCCGCGGATGCCCAGGCGGTGACGATCTCGAATTCGATTCTCACCGACCGCCAGATCGAGCTGACGCCGCCCTATCGCGGGGGGCCGACATTGAGCAACGGCGACACCATCGGGCTGAACCGGACCAAGACTCCTGTCGAATTCGCGCGTGTTCTCGACGTTCTGGACAAGCTGTCGACTTCGCTGCGTGGTGACGGTAGGGGCAACGGTCCGGTTGCCGACCTCGTCAACGCCAGTGCCGCCATCGCAGATGGCAACGGTCAACAGATGAAGGACGCGCTCGGGGAATTGTCGAACGCCCTGCGGCTGAGCGCCGACGGCGGTGAAGTGACCCGCGACCAGCTGACGACGATCGTCCGCAACGTGAGCTCTCTGCTCGACGCGGCCGCCGCCAACGATACGACGCTGCGCGAGTTCGGCTCGAATGTCCGCGTACTCAGCCAGGTCCTGGCTGACGAGGACTTGGGAAGCGGAACCACTGGGAAGAAACTGAACGACGTGCTTGTCCAGGCGGGCGAGGTGCTCGAGATTCACCGCGACGACATCAAGGAGATTCTCGCCAACGGTGACGTCGTGCTGAACACGACCGTCGAACACGAGCGCGACCTCGCCGAGTTCCTCGACCTGGCACCGATGACGCTGGACAACCTCTATAACGTCATCGATCAGAGAAACGGGGCCGCGCGGGTCAAGGTTCTCACTGACCGGGTGCTCTTCGAAACCCAAACGATCAAAGAAGTCTGCAACATGATGGGCCTGCGCCAGTTGGGTTGCAGCACTGGCACACTGCAGGACTTCGGACCGGACTTCGGACTTACCTACATGCTCGACGGTCTCGCCGCGATGGGGCAGAAGTAATGACCAGCCAGCGAGTAACCGTTCTGGCCGCGGTCGTCTGTCTTACCGTGTCCAGTTGCGCTTCAGAGGGTTTGGCGAGCCTGCCGCTACCCGCGCCCGGCGTAGGCACCGGCGGCTACACGCTGACGGCGGTGTTTTCCAACGCGCTCAATCTGCCGGCCAACGCAAAGGTCAAACTTGCCGGCGCCGACGTCGGCCAACTTGAATCGATGGTGGCCCGCAACTACACCGCGGTGACCACATTGCGCATCATGGACGGGGTTCGGCTGCCGCAGGGCAGCACCGCCGAGCTGCGTTCGGCGACTCCACTTGGTGACGTGTTCATCGCCGTCAAACCGCCGACTCCCGCGGACCCCGGTGCGCCACTGCTGCAGAACGGCGACGCCATCGAGCTGGACTCCACGACCGCGGCCGCGACGGTCGAATCGGTGCTCAGCTCGGCCGCGATCCTCGTCAACGGTGGCGCGGTACGCAACTTCACCAACATCGTCAACGGCCTGGGCAAGGCGACCGGCGATCAGGGTGAGGCATTCGGCACCCTCATTCGTAAGACCAACCACACCCTCGGCAGGCTCAACGCGCGGTCGGATCAGATCGCCACCGCGATGACCGAGACATCGCGGCTCGTCGGCGCCATCGAGGCCAAGAACCAGACGATCGCCGATGTCATGGCCGAGGCCCGTCCCGCGACCGACACCCTGGCTGCCCACACCAGTCAGATCGCAGAGCTTGTCGTGCAGGTCGGCGACGTCTCCGATCAGCTGCGCAAGTTCCCGTCGATCGCGGGCACCGACACCAGCGGCCGGAGCATGATCGCCGACGCCAACGAGGTCGCCCGGGCGTGGAACGACGTCGTGCTCACCCCCGACGCCACCCTGTACGCGCTGAACAGGTTGATGCCGCCGTTCGTCAAGGCAACCACCAGCAACGCCATCGCGGTCAACGCCAGCGTCGACCGCTTGATCCTGGGATCCATACCCGACATCGGGTTCGCCGGTGACCCCGGATTGCACGGCCCCAAGCGCTACAACTGGCACCAGCTTGTCGGATCGCTGCAGTACACGCTCTACCGGCTGCAGGAGAAGATCGTCGGTAAGGGCCCCGGAGTGCCGCAAGTGCCCGTCGTACCCAGTCCGACCGAGCCGGGGCAGATGGTGATTGCGCCGCCGCCACCGGACGCGCCGCCACCGGGTGCGCTGCCCGCGGAGGCGCCACGATGATCACCGCGATCGCCGATCGCATTGTCGCCGTGGTGCGCGCCGGTCACCGCCGGCGGGCGTGGTTGTCTGCAGGTGCGCTGATCCTGACGCTGGTGGTGGCCGTCGGGTATTTGACGCTTGTTGCGCTGCAGGTGAATCCGCTGGCATCGACCTACAGGGTGACCGTCGAGCTCCCGGAGTCCGCGGGTCTGCTCCCCAATCAGGACGTCACGCTGCGCGGCGTGCGGGTGGGGCGGGTGGATAGGCTCGACATCACGCCGTCAGGCGTCAACGCCGTCGTCAACGTCAACTCCTCGGTGCCCATCCCGGAGTCGAGCGACGTACGCGTGTCGGGCCTTTCGCCGGCGGGCGAGCAGTACATCGATTTCGTGGCGCAGTCCAATGACGGACCCTATCTACGCGACGGCAGCACCATCACCCAGGGCAGGGCCAGCGTCCCGGTCAGTCTGGCGGAACTGCTCGCCGATGCCGACGGCGCGCTGGCCCAGGTCGACACGGCCAAGATCGAGCTCATCAAATCCGAACTCAGCATGAGCAAGGACGGACCGCGCAAGCTTGCCGACATCATCAACGGCGGTACGTTCCTGCTGTCCACCCTCGACTCGGTGCTGCCGGAGACCACCAGCATGCTGCGCAACAGCCGCACGGCGTTCACGCTCGCCGCAGACAAGAATGCGGGAATCGACGTCGCCGCAGACAATCTCAGCGAGAGCTTCGCTGGGATCAACACGATGCGTGAGGGCTATCGCAGACTCACCAATGAGGCGCCGGATACCTTGTCGGACATCGACGCTTTGTTCGTCGACAACTCCGACACCATGGTGCAACTGCTCGGGAATCTGACCACCACATCGCGGTTGCTCTACCTTCGCGTGCCCGCGCTGAATGCGCTGTTCCCGACTCATCGCACATCGGTACTGGACGCGATCGGCAGCACCATGCACGACCACGGCCTGTGGGCGACCGGGGACATTTACCCGCAGTACGCCTGTGACTATGGAACGCCTCGTCGCCCGCCGTCGTCAGCCGACTACCCCGAGCCGTTCATGTACACCTACTGCCGCGACGATCACCCGGGAGTGATGATCCGCGGAGCGAGGAATGCCCCGCGCCCCGCCGACGACGACACCGCCGGACCGCCTCCCGGCGCCGACCTGGGCCGGATGACCGATCCGACACCCAAGGGCCGGTTCACGATTCCCACGCCGTATGGCGGCCCCACCCTGCCCATCGAGCCACCGCGCTGAATCACCATGAGGAGATGACCTTGTCTGTGACTACCGACAACGATCACGACACCAATACAGCCGAAGAGCTGGATCCTGAGGAAAACATTGAGTCGGTCGACGACGAAACCGAACAGGACGTTGACAAGACCGCGGACGGTGAGCACGAAGGCGGCGGGAGCAACCGGGGGCGGCGGCGACTGCGGCTCGGCGCTGCTGCGGCGATTGTCATTGTTGGACTTGCTGGTTCGGGATTCCTGGGATGGCAACTGTGGCAAGAGCGGCAGATCGACCGGGCGGGCCAAGAGGCCCAGAAAGCGGCCGTCGCGTACGCGGAGATCTTGACCAGTATCGACTCCACCAAGGTCGACGAGAATTTCGCGCAGGTGCTCGACGGGTCGACCGGTGAGTTCAAGGACATGTACTCCCAATCCAGCATGCAACTGCGACAGCTGCTGATCGACAACAAGGCGACCGCGCATGGCGTCGTCCTGGATTCGGCGGTGCAGTCCGCGACCAGGGACAAGGTCGTCGTCCTGCTGTTCGTCGACCAGTCGGTGTCCAACGCCAACGTACCCGACCCGCGTGTCGACCGCAGCCGGATCAAGATGACGATGGAGAACATCGACAATTCCTGGCGCGCAAGCAAAGTCGAGCTACCGTGATCCACCGCGCGGTCGTCGGTCTCATACTCGCGGCGGCCGCAGTTCTCGGTGCCGCACCCGTCTCCGCTGCGGCCCCGTCGTTCTGCGGTGAACTCGGGGGTCAATGGGACGGCCAGTACTGTCGCACGACAGTGCTCTCGGAGCGCAAGGCGGTCCGCGACATCAAGATGGCAATACCGGACCTCGTCGACAATCCGACCACCCGCCCCGTGCTCCGCGACTACCTGAGCACGCTGATGAACAACTGGCGCGCTGCCGCCGTCAAGATGGTTGCGGACAGCTACGGAGAGGAGAATTTCCAGATCTTCCGCCGCGGCAACGTACTCTCGGCGGTGTTCCGCGAGACCTATCACGCGGACGGCCCGGACTTCAACAACGCCTACCGCACATTCACTTTCGACATGGCCGCGGGTCGTCGACTTCAGCTGGCCGATCTGGTGCGGCCGGGCGTCGACCCGCTGGCGGCGATTCCTCCACTGGCCCATCCCTTCGTCGTCACTGCGCTCGACCAGGCGCCACCGCCGCACCAACCCGGAACGTACCCGTTCGTCGCGGATCGGTGGACACCCGACAAGGTGTATTCGGGCGGCTACCGTGCGTGGGCGCTCAGCGGGGACGAACTGATCCTGTACTTACCTGATTACCCTGTCGCACACGACACCCCGCTCAACTACACGCCGGGGCACATGCAGTGGTCGATCGACGGCGGTACCGCGCAGGCCCATATCCCGCTCGCAGCGCTCAGCTCGATACTGCGTCCCGAGTTCGGCGGGGCCTAGCCGAACGCCCCACCGCCACAAGTGCGCACCACCATACTGATCGGATGTCCACTGCCGATCTCGTGCTGACCGGAACCGTCCTCACCGTCGACGATCTGCAGCCGACCGCCGAAGCGCTCGCGGTGGCCGACGGCCGCATCGTGGCGGTCGGCAGCAGGGAGCAGATCGAGTGTTGGAGCGGGCCGCAAACGCGGACGCTCGACCTCGGCGACGGCTGCGTGATGCCCGGTCTGGTGGAGGCGCATGGGCATCCGCTGATGGAAGCGATCGTGCTGTCCGACCGGATGGTCGACATCCGGCCGGTCACGCTGCGCGACGCGTCCGCCGTCGTGGACGCGATCCATGCCGAAGTCGACAGGCAGGGCGACGACGGGGCCTACCTCAACGGCTGGGATCCGCTCTTGCAACGCGGCTTGCCGGAGCCGACGCTGGCATGGCTCGACGAACAGGCGCCCAACACCCCGCTGGTGATCGTGCACAACTCCGGGCACAAGGCATTCTTCAACAGCGCCGCAGCCCGACGCGCGGGCCTCACCCGCGACACCCCCGATCCGAAGGGCGCGCGATACGGGCGCGACGCGAACGGCGACCTCGACGGCACGGCCGAGGAGACAGGCGCGGTGTTCAGTCTGCTGCCCGACGCGATAAACCCCAGCGACTATCCAGCGATGCTGCGCGCGGAACTGGGGCGGCTAGCCCGGGCCGGGCTGACGACGTGTTCGGAGATGGCGTTCGACCCGATGTTCCGTCCGGTGCTCGACCAGATGCGCGACGAGCTGTCCGTGCGGCTGCGGGTGTACGAGATCTCGAACGCCGCAATGGCCACCGACGCGACGCCGGTCAATGGCGACGACATGGTGCGCCAGGTGGGTATCAAAATCTGGGTCGACGGTTCGCCGTGGATCGGCAACATCAACCTGTCGTTTCCGTATTTGGACACCGACGACGTCCGCATCATCGGTGTGGCCCCTGGTTCGTGCGGCCATGCCAACTACACCCGCGAGCAGCTCACCGAGATCGTGCACGCGTATTTCCCGAAGGGCTGGCCGATGGCCTGCCACGTACAGGGCGACGCGGGCGTCGACACCATCCTCGACGTGTACTCCGACGCGCTACGGCGCTGGCCCCGCGACGACCATCGGCTGCGGCTCGAGCACGTCGGCGCGATCCGCGACGAGCAACTGCAGCGGGCGCACGACCTCGGGGTGACGTGCAGCCTGTTCGTCGACCAGATTCACTACTGGGGTGACGTCATCGTCGACGGCCTGTTTGGGCCCGAACACGGAATGCGCTGGATGCCGTGCGGTTCCGCGGTCAAGACGGGCATGCGCATCTCGCTGCACAACGACCCGCCGGTGACCCCGGAGGAGCCGCTGCGCAACATCAGCGTCGCGGCCACCCGCACCGCGCCCAGCGGCCGGGTCATCGGGCCCGAGGAGCGAATCACGGTCGAGCAGGCGATCAGGGCCCAGACGATCGACGCGGCCTGGCAGCTGTTCGCCGACGACATCATCGGTTCGCTGGAGGTTGGCAAGTACGCCGACATGGTAGTGCTGTCGGCCGATCCGCGAACCGTGGCGCCGGAGCAGATCGCCGACTTGGAGGTACGCGCCACGTTCTTGGCGGGCCGGCAAGTTTATGGCCAACTCTAATTGACAACCACTGTTGTCATGGCAGGCTTTGGTCATGCCTGACCTGTCTGGACTTCCCGACCCCCGCTTCCTCGACGAACGAACCGCCCACTGGGCGAAGACCACCCCCGATGTCGAGGCGATGACCTATTTCGACCGCACCTGGACCTGGTCGCAGTGGGACGACCGGGTACGCCGACTGGCCGGCGCGCTCAAGGAGCGGGGCATCGGGCGGGGGGACGTCGTGGCGTTCCTCGACAAGAACCATCCCGCATGTGTCGAGCTGACGCTGGCCGCCGCGTCCCTCGGTGCCGCGAACGCGATCATCAATTTCCGGTTGGCCGCCGACGAACTCGACTACGTGGTCAACGATTCCGATGCCAAGCTGCTGATCGTCGGCAAGGAGCTGAAGCCGACCGTCGACAAGATCCGCGACAAGCTCACCCATGTCGAGCACGTCATCGAGGTGACGCCCGAGGGTGAGGACGGCGACGAGTACGAGGCGATGCTGGCCGCGGCCACTCCGACTGGGCGCGGCGAGGACGTCGAACCCGACGACGTGGCGATCATCATGTATTCCTCGGGCACGACGGGCCGACCCAAGGGCGTGGAGCTGACGCAGGCGAACCTGATCGCGCACACCGTCAACGCGCACGAGGGTTTCGAGTTCGACGAAGGCGACAAGAACATGGTGTCGATGCCGCTGTTCCACGTCGGAGGCTCGTCGTATGTGCAGTTCGGCCTGCACGACGGCGTCACGAGCGTAATGACGCGCGAGGTCGACGGGATGTCGCTGGCGGGGGCAATCCTCAAGGGCGCCAACCGAACATTCCTGGTGCCCGCCGTGCTGGCGAAGGTGCTGGACTCGGGCGAGGATGCGGTCAAACTGTTCGGCGCGCTGAAGACCTTCGCCTATGGTGCGTCGCCGATGCCGCTGCCGTTGCTCCGGCAGGCACTCGAGGCCTGGCCCAACACCGACTTCATGCAGGCGTACGGGTTGACCGAACTGTGCGGTGTGATCAGCCACCTGCTGCCCGAGGCGCACCGGGACCCCGGCAAGGAGGAGCGGTTGTCCAGCGCGGGGACGCTGGTGCCCAACGCCGAGGTGCGCGTTGTCGATCCCGACACGCTCGAAGACGTTGCGACGGGGGAGCAGGGCGAATTGTGGTTCCGCTCTCCGCAATTGATGAAGGGCTACCACAACAAGCCGGAAGCCACGGCCGAGGCCATCACGGACGACGGCTGGTTCCGCACCGGTGACATCGGCCGCGTCGACGACGGCGGCTACATCTTTGTCGAGGACCGGCTCAAGGACATGATCATCTCGGGCGGCGAGAACATCTATTCGATCGAGGTGGAGCGGGTGCTGGCCGAGCACCCGGCCGTGGTCGACGTCGCGGTGATCGGGGTGCCCGACGACAAGTGGGGCGAGGTGGTCAAGGCCGTTGTCCAGCTCGAGGGCGAGGCAAGCGAGCAGGATCTCATCACGTTCGCGCGGGAACGGCTGGCGGCCTACAAGTGCCCCAAGAGCGTCGACATCGCAGATGAGTTGCCGCGCAACCCCACCGGCAAGGTGCTGAAGAAGGACCTGCGCAAGCCGTACTGGGAGGGCCGCGACCGCACGACGGTCTAGGGCCGGTTCGGCGAGGCTAGGCAGATGAAGTGCCGAAGTGCCCACCTCTCACCGACGAAGTCGTCGAGAACGACAAAGTCGTTCTGAGGTGGGCAATTCGGGGTTCGGGTTTGGTGACGGTGACCGGCATCGCCTGCGACTTCGCCGGGGTTCAGAACCGCCGTTCTACTTCGAGCGGCCCGCAGCGACCGGAATCGCGATCTCGTTGCGGCGACGGAACGGCAGCGTCCACGGTGGGTCGTAGAACCATGCCAGCGGCTCTCCGGCAGGCTCGACACCGTTGTCGCGCAGTGTCTTCAAAAGTTCCTCGGTTCGCGCGGCGACGGCCTGGGGGCTGCGATCGCCGGTGAAGCGCTGCACTGCGTAGGTCTCCGCGGGTAGTTCGACAAGCGCCACCTCGTCGTCATCGGGCTGAGGCAGGGTCGCCATCGACCACTTCGACGGCATGAAGAAACGAATCGTGGACCGTCCGCCCTCGCTGGACTGCGCCACCGGTGCCGTCATCGCGATCTTCTCGCCCGATTGCTGACTGACGGGCGCAGTCATCGCTATCGACTCGTCGTGGTGGTTGCCGCCGAAGATGTAGCGGGCAAGCCTGCGGAAGCCGACGTTGCGCGCATGCTCTTCGTCGGCGTCGACCACCGTCTGTGCCGCGACGCGCGGACCGTAGCGCCGTATCTGGACGTTGTCGGTGAGTATGGTGGCCAGGTAGTGCGGTTCCTCGGTGCCGACTCTGACACCGGCGATCGACAACACGGATTCGACCACTTGCTTTGGTAATTCGACGATGCCCATCAGCGTGTGTTCAGGAACCAGATGTGCGACGACAGGACCGTCGCGAACGCGCACCACAATGGATATAGACCCAGCGGCGCCGCCTTCGCACCCTGCACCGCGACGGAGCGCCTCGTCAGATCGGCACTGCTGACCGTCAGTGCTCCGGCGGCGATGGCGGCCGTGCCCAGCATGCGGCGGTCGAAGAACAGCCATGACCAACTGCCGTTCAACACGAGATTCGCGACGAGCGCCGCGATGTAGCGGCGACGCTCGTCGCTCCTACCCTGCCGCGCCAACTCATCCAGCGTGGCCGACGACACCACCGCGATGTCGGCGTAAAGCATCGGCCACACTATCGGAAACGCCTGTCGCGGCGGCTGATACGGCGGCTTTCGGAGCGTGGCGTACCACGAGGACTGGGCGGGTCGGCTCGCCAGCCCGCCGATCACCGCGGTAACCGTCACTGCCAGTGCCGACGGGATGAGTGTTCTCCGTTGCACAAGTGCTCCTTGCCGTCGAGCAAAAATAGTTAAGTGACTGAAACATAACCTGCAGGGCGGTGTGATAAACACTGAGACGGTGACCGAAGTATGACGGCCGGTGGGCGCCCCCGGGCGCGCCTCGTCCTACCTCCGAGGGACTCTGGGTATGCGGCGACCATCCTGACAACGCGTGATTCAAGGGCGCTGGTCAGCGGGCGTCGCACCGCGTAAGCCCTCCTGCTGTAGAGGCGGGCCCGACAAGGCAGGATGAGAGACGTGCAGCTCGACGACGTCCTGGACCGACTGCATGTCGTCGCGTTGCCGATGCGAGTGCGCTTCCGCGGCATCATGGTTCGCGAGGTGGCGTTGATCGACGGTCCCGCGGGCTGGGGTGAGTTCGGAGCCTTCCCCGAGTATGAGCCACCCGAGGCCGCACACTGGCTGGCCTCAGCGCTCGAAGCCGCGTTCGAGCCCGCTCCCGAGGTGCGGCGCGACCGCATCCCGATCAACGCGACGGTGCCCGCCGTCGACGCCGCGCAAATCGCCGACGTGCTCGCGCGATTCCCCGGCGCGCGGACCGCGAAGGTCAAAGTGGCCGAGCCCGGGCAGACGCTCGCCGACGACGTGGCGCGGGTCAATGGCGTGCGTGCGGCCGTGCCGACTGTGCGCGTCGACGCGAACGGGGGATGGAGCGTTGACGAAGCAGTCAGCGCGGCAAGGGCTTTGACATCCGACGGCCCGTTGGAGTATCTCGAACAACCCTGTGCGACGGTGCCCGAGCTGGCCGAGTTGCGCCGCCGCATCGACATACCGGTCGCCGCAGACGAAAGCATCCGCAAGGCGGAGGACCCGCTTCGTGTCGTGCGCGAAGGCGCCGCCGACATCGCGGTGCTCAAGGTCGCCCCGCTGGGCGGTGTCCGCAGGATGCTGGCGATCGCAGGGCAAATCGACATTCCGGTCGTGGTGTCGAGCGCACTCGACTCGGCGGTCGGGATCGGGCGGGGTCTGTTGGCGGCGGCGGCGTTGCCGGAGTTGCGGTACGCATGCGGGCTGGGCACCGGGGGACTGTTCGTCGAGGACGTCGCCGACACCGCGGCGCCTGTCGACGGGTACCTGCCCGTCGCACCCGTGGCGCCGGATCAGGCGCGATTGCAGGATTTGGCCGCCGCGCCGCAGCGGCGGCAGTGGTGGATCGATCGGATCACGGCGTGCTACGAGGAGACTCGATGAGCAGATCGAGTGTCGGTCTGATGGATCCGTTGGTGTTCGCCCGCCCGCGGGCCGACTTCGTCACCCGGGGCAACTACTTGTCCGCGGTTGCCAGTCGGGTGGATTCGTTCTGGGTTCCCGACCATGTCAACAGCTTGTTTCCGCGGGTGTTGTGGACGCCGAAGTACGCGGGACCTAGCCGTCTCGTCCCGTCCCCCGACGCGGTGTTGGAGCCGTGGACCATGCTCGGCAGTATCGCCGCGCGAAACCGGTTAGCCCGCCTGCGCCTCGGTATCGGGGTTACCGACGCGGGCCGACGCAATCCCGCGGTCACCGCGCAGGCGGCCGTCACACTCGATCACCTCACGCGAGGCCGCACGATCCTGGGCATCGGCCCGGGCGAACGGGAGGGCAACGAACCGTACGGCGTCGAGTGGTCGAAGCCCGTCGCCAGGTTCGAGGAGGCGATGGCGACAATCCGGGCCCTGTGGAGTTCGAAAGGTGAACTGGTCAACAGGGACTCGCCGTTTTTCCCGCTGCGCAACGCGCTGTTTGACCTGCCGCCGTACAAGGGCAGGTGGCCGGATGTCTGGGTCGCCGCGCACGGACCGCGGATGCTGCGCGCGGCGGGTCGCTACGGCGACGGCTGGTTTCCTGCGTTCCCGCAGCGGCCCGAAGACTATGCGCAGCGACTCGAGATCATCCGTGCCGCGGCTTCCGATGCGGGCCGAGACCCGATGTCGATCACGCCGGCACTGTGGATGCTGGTGGTCACAGGCAGGAGTAGCGACGACGTCGACGAGGCGCTCGATGCGGACATCATGAAGACGTGGGCGCTCAACGCCTCGGATGAGGTGTGGGGGCGGCACGGGCAGACCCATCCGCTCGGCGCCGGATTCAGCGGCGCGCAGGACCACCTGCCGCAGACGCTCGATGAGGAGACAGTGCTCTCACACATTGCGCGAGTCCCGCAATCGCTGCTGAGAGAGATCTTCCTGACCGGCACCGTCGACGAAGTGCTGCAGCAGGCGGCGCAATGGCGCAGGTGCGGCGTGCGGTATCTCGTCGTGGTCAACCAGACGATCGCGCAACCGAGCCTTCGCAACGGCATCGCGTCGCAACTGTCCTTCACCAACGTTGTCAGCGGACTGAAACGTCTGTTCCCAGCGATGTCCTGATTTGTGGGGTCCGTGGCGTAGACGCCACCCGATCCGTCGCCGACACTGAATGAATGGTCCGCGACGTGCTGATTCTCGGCTTCCCGGGCATTCAGGCTCTTGATCTGGTCGGCCCGGCCGAGGTGTTCACCGGTGCGACGACGTACCTCGCGGCCCAGGGCAGGCCCGACGACGGTTACCGCGTGTCCGTCGTCTCGGAGACCGGCCAACCCGTCGCCACCGGTTCCGGTCTAGCGCTGGTCACCCAGACCCTCCCGGATCCGCAGCACCCCGTCGACACGGTGATCCTCCCCGGTGGCATGGGCGTCGTCGATGTCTGCAAGAACCCCGACATCCTCAACTGGATCCAGACCGTCGCGCAGAACGCGCGGCGCGTCGTCACGGTCTGCACGGGAGCGTTCCTCGCGGCCGAAGCGGGGCTGCTCAACGGGTGCCGCGCGACCACGCACTGGGCGTTTGCGAATCAACTCGCAAGCGAGTTCCCCTCAGTCAGAGTCGATCCCGAGCCGATCTTCGTCCGCAGCTCGGCCAATGTGTGGACCGCGGCGGGCGTCACCGCCGGCATCGACCTGGCCCTGTCGCTCGTCGAGGACGACCACGGCACCGACGCCGCGCAAACGGTGGCTCGCTGGCTGGTGATGTATCTGCGACGCCCTGGTGGGCAGACGCAGTTCGCCGCGCCGGTGTGGATGCCGCGCGCCAAACGCGAGCCGATCCGCGCGGTCCAGGAAGCGATCGAATCCGAACCCGGTGGCTTGCACAGCATTACGGAGCTGGCCCGCCGCGCCGCCATGAGCCCGCGTCACTTCACGCGCGTGTTCACGATCGAGGTCGGCGAAGCACCTGGCGCCTACGTCGAACGTATCCGCACCGAAGCCGCCCGTCGCCAGCTCGAGGAGACCGACGACACCGTCACGGTCATCGCCGAGCGCTGCGGATTCGGCACCGCGGAAACATTGCGCCGCAACTTCATTCGCCGACTGGGCGTCTCCCCCGACCAGTACCGCAAGACGTTCGCCTAAACCGAGGAGATGGCAATGCAGATCGCGTTCATGGTGTACCCCGGGTTCACCGCGCTGGACTTCATCGGTCCCTACGAGGTGCTGCGCAACCTGCCTGACGCCGACGTGAGATTCGTGTGGCACGCGCCGGGGCCGATCACCGCCGACTCAGGTGTGCTGCTGATCGGCGCCACGCACTCGTTTGACGAGACGCCGTCGCCCGACATCGTCCTGATCCCCGGTGGGATCTCGTCCTTCGAGCACGCCCGCGACGAGAAGGTGCTCGCCTGGGTTCGCCGCGCGCATGAGACGTCCACGTGGACGACATCGGTGTGCTCAGGCTCGGTCATCCTGGCCGCCGCGGGTGTGCTCGACGGTCGCCGCGCCACGTCACACTGGATGGCGCTGCCGATGCTCAAGCCGTTCGGCGTCCAGACCGTGGGGGATCAGCGGATCGTGCACGAGGACAAAATCGTGACCGCGGCGGGGGTGTCCGCAGGGATCGACCTCGCGATGTGGCTGTACGGGCAGATCTGCGGCGACGCCAAGGCCAAGGCGGTGCAACTCATCATCGAATACGACCCGCAGCCGCCGTATGACTCCGGACATGTCTCCAAGGCGTCGGTGGCGACAAGAGCGGCGGCGACCGCGCTGCTCAGCAGAGACACCGTGCAGCAGGGGCAGTTGCTGCCGTCGGTGCGGCTGATGTGGGATGCAGCGATCGATCGGGCACGCGGCCGGTCCCGCAAACGACCCGCTGCGCTACCGTCGCGGACGTGGGCATTCCCGAGGTTTCACCCGATTCGCCGTCACGGCTCGTTGCCGCCGGAGCACGCCTCACGCGGGTCCGTCTCGCGCAGGACTTCTTGCGCCGGTACGGATGGCGCCTCGACCGTGCCGTGATCAAGCTGACCAACGGGCACGTGTCGATGTCGATGGTGATACCGGAGGTGCTGCTCACCCACACCGGGGCGAAGACCGGCAAGCAGCGCAGCACACCCCTGACGTACTTCACCGACGGTGGCCGGGTGATCGTGATCGCCTCGAACTACGGCGGTGACAAGCATCCGGCGTGGTACCACAACGTCAAGGCGAACCCCCGCGTCACCTTGGCGTCCCGCGGCTACCGGGGCACCTTCGTCGGCGAGGAGATGACCGGCGCCGAACGCGACCGGCTCTTCGAACTGGCCAAGCAGTTCATGCCCAACTACGCGTCCTACGAGCAGATGGCCGGCAACCGCCGCATACCGGTGGTCGCGTTCACCGAAGCTGATTGAAGTACCGTCGGCCGGGTGAATTTGGCCTACGACGACCGCGGCAGCGGTGATGCAGTCCTGTTCATTGCCGGTCGCGGCGGCGCCGGCCGCACCTGGCACCTACATCAGGTGCCCGCGTTCCAGCGGGCCGGGTATCGCTGCATCACGTTCGACAACCGCGGTATCGGCGCCACCGAGAAGGCCAGCGGTTTCACCACCGAGACCATGGTTGCCGACACCGCCGCGCTGATCGAGAAGCTCGGTGCCGCGCCGGTACGGCTCGTCGGGGTGTCGATGGGTTCGTTCATCGCGCAGGAACTGATGCTCGCCCGGCCGGAGCTGGTCAGCAAGGCGGTCCTGATGGCCACCCGCGGCCGTGCCGACCGCGCCCGCGAGTTCTTCCGCAACGCGGAATGGGAGTTCGCCGAAGCCGGAGTCAAATTGCCGCCCAGTTACGACGCGAAAATCCGTCTGCTGGAGAGCTTCTCGCCCAGGACGCTGAACGACGACGACAAGGTCCGAGACTGGATCGACATGTTCATGATGTGGCCGACGAAGGTCACCCCGGGCCTGCGGACGCAGCTCGGCGTCGGCCCTCAGGGCAATCGGCTGCCGGCTTACCGAAGTATTACGGCACCCACACTGGTCATCGGGTTCGCCGACGACGTCGTGCTGCCGCCACACCTCGGCCGCGAGGTCGCCGACGCCATCCCCCGGGGCCGCTACCTGGAGATCGCTGACGCGGGC
The DNA here is from genome assembly GCF_025345615.1 of Mycobacterium deserti. Lineage (GTDB taxonomy): Bacteria > Actinomycetota > Actinomycetes > Mycobacteriales > Mycobacteriaceae > Mycobacterium > Mycobacterium deserti. Next base: position 450,215 of record NZ_JAODWD010000002.1, on the reverse strand, counting down.
CATCTCGGCTTCATCGAGCAGCCGCAGGCGGTCAACGCCGCGGTGCTCGAATTCTTCGCCGATAGTCTGTAGGGGTGAACCCTTCGACGGCGCAGGCCCGTGTGGTCGTCGACGAATTGATCCGCGGCGGTGTCCGCGACGTCGTGCTGTGCCCCGGCTCGCGCAACGCGCCGCTGGCGTTTGCGCTGCATGACGCCGACCGGGCCGGGCGCCTGCGCTTACACGTCCGCATCGACGAGCGCACCGCAGGTTTTCTGGCCATCGGGCTGGCCATCGCCGACCGGGCGCCGGTCTGTATTGCGATGACGTCGGGCACGGCGGTGGCCAACCTCGGACCCGCGGTCGTCGAGGCCAACTACGCGCGGGTGCCGCTGATCGTATTGGCGGCCAACCGGCCCTACGAGCTGCTCGGCACCGGCGCCAACCAGACGTTCGAGCAGCTCGGCTACTTCGGCACCCAGGTCCGCGAGTCGATCAGCCTCGGCCTCGCCGAGGATGCACCGGAGAAACTGGACGCGCTCAACGCGCAGTGGCGCTCGGCAACGTGTCGAGTCCTGGTGGCGGCCAAGGGCTCTCGGTCCGCGAACGCCGGGCCCGTGCAGTTCGACATCCCGCTGCGTGAGCCGCTGGTGCCCGGCGTCTCTGATATGGCAGACCCCGCCGAGCGCTATGCTCCCGAGGGGCGTCCCGACGGTAAGCCGTGGACCTACACGCCGCCGGTGGCCTTCGACCAGCCGCTCGACATCGACCTGAGCCCGGACACCGTCGTGATCGCGGGCCACGGCGCGGGTGAGCACCCGAATCTCGCCGAACTGCCGACCGTCGCGGAGCCCACCGCGCCGCCTGCCGCCAACCCGCTGCACCCGTTCGCGTTGCGGTTGGTCCGCCCGCGGCAGGTCATCATGCTCGGGCGCCCGACGCTGCACCGGCCCGTCTCGACCCTGCTCGCCGACTCGTCGGTGCCCGTCTACGCGCTGACCACTGGCCCGCGCTGGCCCGACGTGTCGGGAAACTCGCAGGCCACCGGCACCCGCGCGATCACCACCGGGTCGCCGTCGGAGGCTTGGCTGCGCCGCTGCGCCGAGGTCAACGAACGGGCCGTCAATGCGGTCCGCAGCCAGCTCGATGCGCACCCGTTGACCACCGGATTGCATGTGGCGGCCGCAGTCGCCGGTGCCGTCCGGCCGGGCGACCAGCTGGTGCTCGGCGCGTCGAACCCCGTCCGCGACGCGGCGCTGGTCGGGCTGAACACGCAGGACATCAAAGTGCGCTCGAACCGCGGTGTGGCGGGCATTGACGGCACGGTGTCGACGGCCATCGGCGCGGCGCTGGCGCATGACCGGGCGGGCGGTGGCAGCGGCAGGAGCCGGACCATCGCGTTGCTCGGCGACCTGACGTTTGTGCACGACAGCTCCGGACTGCTGATCGGGCCCACGGAGCCGGTGCCACGCGACCTGACCATCGTGGTGTCCAACGACAACGGCGGCGGCATCTTCGAGTTGCTCGAGCAGGGTGATCCGCGGTACTCCGATGTGTCGTCGCGGATCTTCGGTACCCCGCACGATGTCGACGTGGGCGCGCTCTGCCGGGCCTATCACGTCGACAGCAGACAGATCGAGGTCGGCGAACTCGGCGCGGCGCTCGACGAGCCTCACGAGGGGATGCGCGTGCTGGAGGTGAAGGCCGACCGGTCGTCGCTGCGGGCACTGCACGCGTCGATCAGGGCGGCACTGTGAGCCGAGCGAACAAGTCGGCAGGTGTGAGCGGAGCGAACAAGTCGGCAGGTGTGAGCCGAGCGAACAAGTCGGTGGCCGTGACGGCGACGGCAATGGTCAACGGAGTATCTGCGTTCGGCCGCAAGCTGATTCCGCGACTGTCGCGCGACCCGCAGGAAACGCGTTCGCAGAAGATCTTTCGTCGCATCCGGATCGGTATCGTGATCGCCGCGTGCCTGGTGACGCTGCAGTCGGCGTTGATGGTGATGGGCGCGTGGCGTAACGACCGTCAGATCGAACGCCATATGGGCGTCGCCGCCGCCGAGGTTCTCAACGCCGGGCCGCGGCGGTCGACGATCGAGTTCGTCACCCCCGACCGGGTGACCTACCGCCCGGAGTTGGGCGTGTTGTATCCGTCCGAACTCGAAGCGGGCATGCGCATATACGTCGAATACGACACGAACAACCCGGATCTCGTGCGGGTGCAGGACCGTGACGCGTCACTGGCGATCATCCCGGCCGGGTCGATCGCGGTGGTCGGCTGGCTGATCGCCGTCGCCGCACTGCTGGGTGTCGGCTATCTCGAACGCCGTCGCGTCAGGACTGGATGAGCTTGATCAGCCAGTCGTTGTCGTAGATGTCGAGCTTCTCGTCGGTCACCGGGTCGTAAACCGTTGGCGTGCCGGTGTCCAAAGTGTCGATCTCCATGAGGTACTGGAAGTTCGCGTCGTCCATGTCGGCGATGTTGACCGCCGACTCGCCGCCCGCGATACGCGTGGCGACGTCGGAGGACATACCGGCCGACATGGCCATGTCAGCCATCTCCTGATCACTCGGTCCCGGCCCGTAGGGCTCTTGATGCTCCCACAGGTCCTGAACGAACCGCTGAAACTGCGCACCGGTCGCGTCGCCCCCGGCGGACAGGAACATCGCGTTGGCCACCTTCGCGGAGTGGCCGTCGGCGCTCGTGTCGAGGAACGTCAGCGGACGGTAGGTCACCTTCAACTGGCCGACGCGAATGTAGTAGGCGAGTTGGTCGCCGAAGTCGGCCTGCAGATCCGCGCAGTGCGTGCACTGCGGTTCGGTGAAGATCTCGATCCGCACCGGGGCGTCGTCGAAGCCTGCGGCGATGCCGAAGCCGTCCTCGCTCAATGCCAGCGGCGGTTGGCTGGGGTCCTCGACGGCGGCGCCCGTAACCTGTTTCGAGCAGCCGACAACGGCCAGCAGAACGCCGAGCGCCACCAGCACGATCGCCCGAATGCGCATGTCGAACCGCCCCTCTCTGGTGCGCAGATTACTTCACGCGGCGGGTGTGCTGCACCGGATCATCGGCACCAGCTTTTTGCGTGTCGTATTCCCGCGGGCAACCTTGCCGACAGCCGCCGCTGAGACGATCTGGGCGTGCGCGTTGCAATCGTCGCAGAGTCGTTCCTTCCGAATGTCAACGGCGTCACCAACTCGGTGCTGCGGGTGCTCGAGCATCTGCGCCGCATCGGACACGAGGCTCTCGTCATTGCCCCTGACACACCGCGTGGTGAGCCTTCGGCCGACAAGGTCCATGACGGCATCCGGGTGCATCGGGTCCCGTCGAAGATGTTTCCCAAGGTGACCTCACTGCCGTTGGGAGTGCCGCGTCCGCGGATGGTGAGCGTCCTGCGCGGATTCGACCCGGACGTCGTGCATTTGGCGTCGCCTGCGCTGCTCGGTTACGGCGGGCTGCACGCCGCCCGCCACCTCGGCGTGCCGACAGTCGCGGTGTTCCAAACGGATGTCGCGGGTTTCGCCGAGAGCTACGGCGTCGGATTCGCCTCCCGCGCGGCCTGGGCGTGGACACGGCACCTGCACAGCCGCGCCGACCGGACGCTGGCGCCGTCGACTGCCGCGATCGAAAACCTTGAAGCGCATCGCGTTCCGCGCGTGCACAAGTGGGCTCGCGGCGTCGACATCACCGGGTTCGCGCCCTCGGCACGCGACGAGCACCTGCGCAGGCAGTGGTCGCCCGAGGGCAAGCCGATCGTCGGCTTCGTCGGCCGGCTGGCGCCGGAGAAGCACGTCGAGCGGTTGGCCACCCTCGCCGGCCGCGACGATCTCCAGGTGGTCGTCGTCGGAGACGGCGTCGACCGCCAGAAGCTCGAAACTCTGATGCCGAGAGCCACTTTCGTCGGCGCACTGTACGGCCGGGAGCTCGCCGCGGCGTACGCCAGCATGGACGCCTTCGTGCACCCGGGCGAGCACGAGACGTTCTGCCAGGCCGTGCAGGAAGCGATGGCGTCGGGACTGCCGGTGGTGGCGCCCAACGCGGGCGGGCCGCGCGATCTCGTCGTTCCGTACCGCACCGGGCTGCTGCTGCCGGTCGACGAATTCGAAGGCAGGCTGGCCGAGTCCGTCGAGCATCTGCTCACCGAACGTCAGCGCTATTCGGTTGCCGCGCGCCGCAGCGTGCTCAACCGCACGTGGCCGGCGATCTGTGACGAGCTACTGGGTCACTACGAAGACGTCATCGGCCGCCGCCGCCTCAAGGCCGCCTAGCGGGCTAGTCACTCGCTGGCGGATCAGCCCTGCGCCTCGACCGCGACCGGCTGCCACTCCTCCCAGGTCTTGAGTCGGTTCTCGTAGTCCGCCTTGGCCAGCTGCAGCGGCAGTTCACCGAAAAACACCCGCAGGGGCGGCTTCTCGGCATCGACGACCTTCAGTAGCGCCCGCGCTGACGCCTGCGGATCGCCCGGCTTCGAGACTCGCTGGCTTCGAATCCGCTCGGCCTCCTCATGCACCTCGCGGTAGTCCGGCAGCGGCGTGGACCGCTTTGACGACGAACCCGCCCAGTCGGTGGCGAACCCGCCCGGCTCGACCAGCGTCACGTGCACTCCGAACGGCGCGACCTCCTGCGCCAGCGCCTGCGAGAACCCCTCGAGCGCCCACTTCGACGCGTGGTAGATGCCGACGTTCTGGAACGCGGTGATGCCGCCGATCGACGACACCTGGATTATGTGCCCGCTGCGCTGAGCCCGCAGGTACGGCAGCGCCGCCTGCGTCACCCACAGCGCGCCGAAGACGTTGGTCTCGATCTGGGCGCGGGCCTCCTGTTCGGTCAGTTCCTCGATGAAGCCGAAATGCCCGTAGCCGGCGTTGTTGACGACGACGTCGAGCCGCCCGAAGTGCTCGTGGGCTCGTTTGACCGCCGCGAAATCGGCGTCGCGGTCGGTGACGTCGAGCTGAATCGGCAGCAGCGCGTCGCCGTACTCGGACGCCAGGTCGTCCAGTCTCGACACGTCGCGCGCCGTGGCCGCTACCTTGTCGCCGCGATTCAGCGCGGCGATCGTCCACTCACGTCCGAAGCCACGCGATGTTCCGGTGATGAACCAAACTCTTTTGCTCATATCCGCAGAATGCCCGAGGGACGGCTCCCCATTCCCGCCTCAAGCAACTTCACAGCTACCGTGGGTCGCATGAGCCGCGCGACGCTGGAAAAAGATCCGCACGAGGTCGCGTCGATGTTCGACGCCGTGGCGCGCCGCTACGACTTGACGAACACCGTGCTGTCGCTCGGACAAGACAGGTTCTGGCGGCGCGAGACGCGCAACGCGCTGCGTGTCGGGCCGGGAGACAAGGTGCTCGACCTGGCAGCGGGCACCGCGGTGTCAACCGTGCAACTCGCCGAGTCAGGGGCGTGGTGCGTCGCCGCGGACTTCTCGGTCGGGATGCTGGCCGCCGGTGCCCAACGCGACGTGCCGAAGGTCGGCGCGGACGCGACGCGGTTGCCGTTCGACGACGGGGTGTTCGACGCGGTGACGATCAGCTTCGGCCTGCGCAATGTCGTCGACCACGTCGCGGGCCTGCGTGAGATGGCGCGTGTCACCCGGCCAGGCGGGCGGCTGGTGGTGTGCGAGTTCTCCACGCCGGCGAACCGGTTGTTCGCTACGGCTTACAAGGAATATGTGATGCGGGCGCTGCCGCGGATCGCTCGAACGGTGGCATCCAATCCCGATGCCTACGTCTATCTCGCCGAGTCGATCCGGGCGTGGCCGGATCAACCGTCGCTGGCTCACCGGATTGCTGATGCCGGTTGGCAAGCTGTGCGGTGGCGTAACCTCTCCGGCGGCATCGTCGCGCTGCATGCCGCGACGAAGTCCTGAGTTCATTTCACGCCGATTTCAACCGGTTCCAGCCGCACGGCATCTCGTTAGCGTCGAAGCGTCGATATCGCAGTCGCTTTCGAGGGAGCTTGTGCATGACCGCAGTTACAGAGACCCGTCTACAGGTGACGCCGCTGTCGGGTTATACCGGCGCGCTGATCACCGGAGTCGACCTGTCGTCGCCTCTTTCGCCCGCCGAGGTGGCCGGCATTCGCGACGCGCTGCATCAATGGAAGGTCGTGTTCTTCCGCGACCAGACGCTCGACCACGCCGCCCACATCGCCTTCGGTACGCAGTTCGGCGATGTGACGCCCGGGCACCCATACGAAGGTGATTCCGCCCCACCGGAATTCCCGCAGATCCACACCGTCTCACCGGCCGCCTATGATCACCGGTACGGCACGAAGTACCGCAAGAAGCAGAGCCCCAACGGACCCCAGTGGCACGCCGACGTCACACCGCTGATCAATCCACCGTCCCACTCGATCCTGCGCGCCGAGACGGTACCGCCCTACGGCGGTGACACCCAGTTCGTCAACGTCGCCGCGGTGTATCAGGGACTCGCACCTGCGGTGCGTGAGTTCATCGACGAACTCCGGGCTGAACACCGCTTCGGGGCAACGTTTTCCGCCGACCGCAGCTCCGAGAAGATCGGCGACCACGTCCGCAGCAATCCGCTGGCGTCCATCCACCCCGTGGTGCGGGTCCATCCCGAGACCGAGGAACGGGTGGTCTATGTCAACCCGTCCTTCACCCGTGAAATAGTCGACCTGTCGCCGCGCGAGAGCCGGCACGTGCTCGACCTCTTGTTCGAGCAGATCGCCCGGCCGGAGTACTCCGTGCGGTTCAAGTGGGAGCCGGGAAGCGTGGCTTTCTGGGACAACCGGGCCGCCCTGCACCTAGCCCCTCGCGACTTCGAGCACGTCGAGGGCGATCGCGTGCTCCACCGGATCACGCTGGTCGGCGATATCCCGGTGGGACCGAAAGGCATTTTGTCGCAATTGATTTCAGGTGATTTCTTCGGGGCTGCCTGACATGGCCATCGTCATCTCGCGGCCACCCGCCGCGGACGCGAATGCCAGGCTTGTCGACCCGAGGTCGGCGCCTGGCAAAGGACTGCGCAGCCAGCGCGTCCCGCGTCAACTGCAGCGCCTGCTCGGCCCGGTACTACTCGTCGGGCTGTGGCAGATTCTCTCGACGACGGGCGCGTTCGACGACCGTACGGTGCCCCCACCGACCCGGGTTGTGCGCGCTGGGTACCAGCTCGTCGCCGACGGGTCGCTGCAGGAACATCTGTCGACCAGCCTGCTGCGGGTGGGCTACGGGCTGGGCATCGGCATCGCCCTGGGGTTGGGTCTCGCGCTGATCGCAGGACTGTCCCGGGTCGGCGAGAACTTCGTCGACGCGAACATGGAGGTACTGAACGCGATTCCGAACTTCGCCCTGGTTCCGCTGCTGATCGTGTGGTTCGGCATCAGCGAAGTACCCAAGATCACCCTCATCACCATCGCAGTGGCGGTGTCGATCTACATCAACACCTTCAGCGCGATCCGCAGCGTCGACGCCGGCCTGGTCGAGGCCGCCCGATCGTTCGGTGCCGGGCGCACCGAGCTGATCTACCGGGTCATCGTCCCCGGCTCGTTGCCCGGCTTCCTGGTTGGCCTGCGACTCGGGCTCACCGCGTCGTGGCTGGCGCTCATCTTCGCCGAGACCATCAACGCCAAGAAGGGCCTCGGCCGGATGATGACCGACGCGCGAGAGTACTTCCAAGTCGACGTGGTCTTCGTGCTGATCGCCGTCTACGCCGGGCTCGGCCTGCTGTCGATCCTGACCGTCCGCTTCCTGGAGGCCCGGCTGCTGACCTGGAGACGGGCCTATGACGGTGACTGACACGCTCACCGACACCGTTGTCGTCGTCGAAGGTCTTCGAAAGAAGTTCGGTGACAACGTCATTCTGAATGGACTGGACCTGTTGATCCGAGCGGGCGAGTTCGTCGCACTCCTCGGTCGCAGCGGCTCCGGCAAGAGCACATTCCTACGCGCGCTCGGTGCATTGGACAGCGACGTCGACGGGTATCTGCGTGTACCCGAGCGCCGCGCGATCGTGTTCCAGGATCCGCGACTGCTGCCCTGGCAGCGTGTCCTGACCAACGTGACCGTCGGTCTACCGTCGACCACCGCGGTGCGCCGGCAGGCGCTCGCCGCCCTGTCCGAAGTCAACCTGGCCGCCAAGGCCAAGGTGTGGCCGCGCACGCTGTCGGGAGGGGAGGCGCAGCGCGTCGCGCTGGCTCGCGCCCTGGTGCGCGAACCCGAACTGTTGCTGCTCGACGAACCTTTCGGCGCACTGGACGCGCTCACCCGCATCAAGATGCACGCACTGCTGCAGGACCTGTGCCGCCGTCACACACCGGCAGTTCTGCTGGTGACGCACGATGTCGACGAGGCCATCCTGCTCGCCGACCGCATCGTCGTTCTGACCGACGGCATCTTCTCCCTCGACGTCGAGGTGACGGTGCCCAAGCCACGCAGACGCGAAACTGTCGAATTCGCCACGCTGCGGACCCGACTGCTGGCCGAACTCGGCGTCATCGACGGCCCCCACATCTGACACCAGGAGAGAAGAGGAATCATCCATGCTGAAGAAACGGTGGAAACTGCCGGCCGCACTGGCGATCACCCTGCTGACCGCCGCTTGCGGTCTTGGCGACGACGACGCGGACCAAGCCATCGACTCAGTGCGCATCGCCAATACCGTCGACGTCCCCGCCGCGACGAAACTCGTCGTTGCGGAACAGAACTCCACCCAGTCGTTGCCGTGGAATCTGGCCGACGCAGGCAAGGACGCGCCGTACGCCGTGGAGTTCGCCGACTTCAACGGCGGCGCCGCGGTCATCGAAGCGTTGCGTTCGGGCGCAGCGGACGTCGGGTCTATCGGCGAGGCGCCGGTGCCGATAGCCGTCGACAGCGAAGTCACCGATCTGGCGACCATTGGGCTGCAGGCGAACCCAGGCACCAGCGGTGGCTACTACCTCGTCGGTCGTCCGGACAGCGGGATCACGTCCATCGAGCAGTTGCGTGGCAAGCGTGTGGCGTACCCGCCGGGCTCCGGTCGGCACATGATCACCGCGGCATTGCTCAAACGGCACGGGCTCGACCTCGCCACAGATGTGCAGCCGGTCGAACTGGCTGGGACGGAGGTGGTTCCGACGTTCGCGGCGGGAGCCGTCGACGCGGCGATCGTGCTCGGCAACCAGTACTACCAGTTGGGCGAACCGCCGATTCTCGGTGACGGCAAGGGAATCAACACCGGCATCCAGACTCTGATCGTGCGCAGGGACGTCCTCGACGATCCAGCCAAAGCGGCGGCGATCGGCGACTACGTGGGCCGGGCGGTCGCCGCGAACAACTGGAAGGACAGCCACGCCGACGAGTGGATCAACGCCTACTACGTCGAGCAGCAAGGCATCACCCACGACCAGGGCAAGAAGTTGTACGAGGAGGACGGCCTCACCACGTATTACCCGATCGATGCCGAGTCCACCGCGCTGTTTCAACAGGTCGCCGACGGACTGTTCGACTCCGGGGTCACAAAGACGCACGTCGACCTGAAGCCCTACGTCGACGGTCGCTACAACGCGATCGTCACCGCACAGAACGAAATCGACGGCGTGACACCCAGGCCGATCGAATCCTGAGACGGCGAACAGAGAGGAATCGAAATGACATTGGCAGCTACGGCGATCAGCGTTCAACCGCAGTCGGGGTGGACCGGGGCGGAGATCAGCGGGGTGGATCTGACCGCACCACTGAACGAGGAGCAGGTCGCCGAGATCCGCGCGGCCATGCTGAGGTGGAAGGTCGTGTTCTTCCGCGATCAGTTCATCGGCCACGACGACCATCTGCGCTTCGCGCGTGCCTTCGGTGCGCCGACACCTGCGCATCCGCTCTTCGACGCGATACCCGACCCGAACTACTCGACGATCTATCCGATCTTCCGGGACCGGTTCAAGGCGCGCTTTCGTGGCTCGGGCTTCGACAAGCCGAACTGGCACGCCGATGTGACCGCCGCGGTCAATCCGCCCGCGGCGTCGATCCTGCGTGCCGAAGTCATTCCGCCGTACGGCGGAGACACCCAGTGGGCCAACACCGTTGCCGCCTACGAGGGCTTGTCGGCGCCGTTGCGCCGACTCGCCGACGGGCTGCGCGCGGTGCACCGGTTCTCGCCGCCGGACGGGGCGACGGCCACCGACGACTATCGGCGCCGGATACAGGACCGTCCGCTGCTCACCGAGCATCCGGTCGTGCGCGTGCACCCGGAGACCGGCGAGAAGGCGCTCTATGTAAACCCCGGCTTCACGACCCACATCGTCGGCATCTCGCCTCACGAGAGTCGGCGCCTGCTGGGGCTGTTCTACGACGAACTCGCCCGGCCCGAATACACCGTGCGCTTCAAGTGGGAAGCGGGCAGCATCGCATTCTGGGACAACCGCGCGACCGTGCACCTGGCGCCGTCGGACTTGACACTCGACCACGACCGTCGCCTGTACCGCGTCACACTCGTGGGCGATGTTCCCGTCGGACCCGACGGCAGAGCTTCGATTGCGCTCGACGGCGAACCATTCGAGGCGGCTAGTTGACGGTCTGAGGGCCGTAGCCGGTCGACATCCGCATATGCGTTGCGGCTTAGTCCATTAGGTCAGCTAGGCGAAGCGGTCCCAGATCCGTTCCGTCTCGTCGGCGACGGTGTCGCTGTGGGTCTGCTGAAAGTTGAGTCCACCCCGGCCGAATGTCGCGACGACGGCGGCGGGAACCTGGGCTTCGGACAACGGCTCAGCCAACCATCGGCAGGCTCGGACGTGCACCAGATCGACACTCGCACCGTCGGCGTCGTAGAAGTAGGGACCGGCAATGCGGCCCAGCCAGTACAGGTTGTCCGAGTCGCGAGTCCACACGAACGCGCGTTCGTCGATGTCGGCGAACCGCGCGATACGCCGCTCGAGGCGATCGCCGGCCGCATTCGCCTCCCCGAACCCGACGAGGCCGCACGCCAGTGCGCGGTCGATCGCCTGTTGCGCATCGAAATCGGCGCTGCGCGACCGCATCGGCGCACGGTAGACACTGCTCATCCGCGTTATTCTGCAACCGCCATGGAAACGTTCAAGCGATACCTGTTCTTTCAGGCGTGCACGCTCGTGTTCGGCATCGTCGGGCCGATCTTCCTGATTCTCTTCTTCACGACGCAGCCCGATCCGTCCATGAAGTGGGCGTACTGGTGGGGCCTTTTCATCACCGCCGCCGACGTGCTGATCGCACTGAGGCTCGCCGGTTCAGCCGGAAAGGACAAGGTGCCGGGCGACGTGCGAATCGCGGCAGCCATGGCCAAGCGCGCGCAAGCCAGGAGCAAGGACCCGGACTAGCTGAACGGCGGCCTGGCGTCCAGACGCCGCGACGCGAGGCCGGCGCTGCGCCACACCCGGGCCACCCAGTCGGCGTCCTCGTCGGTGACGAAATTGCCCATCACCCGCACGGCGACCGTCATCAAGAATTCCGATCGCATGGCGATCGGCCCGGTCGACGGCAGAAACCGTGGGACCGTCAGCAGCAACGCCAGGCGTCGCGCCACGGAGAACCCCCGCGCATAGTGCGTGGTGAGCACCGACGGCCACGCTGAGGTGAGGTCTGCGCTGTCCAGCAGTTCGGCGGCCAGCCGTCCGGTCTCCAGCCCGTAGTCGATGCCCTCGCCGTTCAACGGGTTGACGCACCCGGCCGCGTCGCCGATGAGCATCCAGTTCCGACCGGCCACCCCCGACACCGCGCCGCCCATCGGCAGCAGCGCCGACAGGCCGGCGCGTGGCTCGCCGTCGAAGCCCCACTCGTCGCGGCGCAGGCCCGTGTAGTACGACATCAGCGGCCGCAGCGCAGCGTCGGCAGGTCGCTTGGCGGTCGCCAGTGCCCCCACTCCGATATTCACCTCGCCATTGCCCAGTGGGAAGATCCAGCCGTAGCCGGGAAGCACGTCTCCGGAGGGTGAACGCAACTCCAGGTGCGACGTGATCCACGGCTCGTTGGCCCTGGGCGTGGCGATGTACCCGCGGATCGCCACGCCGTAGACGGTCTCCTGATGCCACTGCCGACCCAGGGCGCGGCCAAGTGTCGACCGTGCGCCGTCTGCGACGATCAGCTGCTCGCAGCCGATCTCGGCACCGGAGTCCAACTGCAGGGATGTGACCCGGCCGGTCGGATCATGCTGCACGCCAGTGGCTTTCACACCGAGCATCATCTTCGCGCCCTCGTCGGCAGCGACCATGCGGATTCGGTCGTCGAGTTCGGTTCGAGGCACCGCGCTCGACGTCGGCGGAAATGAGGGGCCGGGCCACTCGATCTCGACGTCGGCGCCGAACCCGGCCATGCGTAGCCCTCGGTGCTTGATGCGGCCCGACAGCCACGGGCCGAGACCGAGCCGCTCCATCTCGTGGACCGCGCGGGGAGTCAGCCCGTCGCCGCAGGCTTTGTCGCGGGGGAACTGGGCGGAGTCGATCACCAGCACGTCGCGTCCGGCGCGGCATGCCCAGGCAGCCGCGGCGGAACCGGCCGGTCCGGCCCCGACGACCACCACGTCGGCTCGCGTGTCCATGGTTCCCAGTATGTTGGCAGGGTGAGGACGCCAGCGAGTGTGGTGGCAGGAGTCGACTTCGGAGACCCCGCCTTCGCACAGGATGTCCGCGACGGCGTCGCCCGCATCGAAGATCTGATGGCCACCGAGCTGGGTAAAGCCGACGAGCTGATGTCCGAGGCGGTGCAGCACCTGTTCCAGGCCGGCGGAAAACGATTCCGTCCGCTGTTCACGGTGCTCTCAGCCCAACTCGGACCCGAGCCCAACGCCTGGCAGGTATCGGTCGCCGGGGCCGTGATCGAGCTGGTGCACCTGGCCACGCTGTACCACGACGACGTGATGGACGAGGCGCAGGTGCGGCGCGGGGCGCCCAGCGCCAACGCCCGGTGGAGCAACAACATCGCGATCCTGGCCGGCGACTACCTGTTCGCCACGGCCTCGCGCCTCGTCAGCAGACTCGGGCCGGAGGCGGTGCGCATCATCGCCGACACGTTTGCCCAACTGGTCACGGGCCAGATGCGCGAAACCCGCGGCGCCGCCGAGCACGTCGACTCCGTCGAGCACTACCTAAAGGTCGTCTACGAAAAGACCGCCTGCCTGATAGCGGCCTCGGGCCGGTTCGGCGCGACGTTCTCCGGCGCCGACGAGGAGCAGATCGAACGGTTGAGCCGACTCGGCGGCATCGTCGGTACGGCATTCCAGATCTCCGACGACATCATCGACATCGACAGCGACCCGGACGAGTCGGGCAAGGTGCCGGGTACCGATCTGCGCGAAGGCGTCCACACTCTGCCGGTGCTGTACGCGCTGCGCGAGACGGGGCCGGACGCGGACCGGCTGCGGCAGCTGCTGGCTGGTCCGGTGGCGGGCGACGACGACGTGGCCGAGGCACTGCGGCTGTTGCGAGAATCACAGGGCATGGCACGGGCCAAGGAAACCGTCGCGGATTTTGCCCGCCAAGCCCGCGATGAGCTGGCCAATCTGCCTGAAGGGCCCGGTCGCCAGGCGATGATCACCCTCGTGGACTACACGGTGAACCGGCACGGCTGACACGGAACCCGCCGCGGCAGCCCGGGCGTTGAATCAGCGAATAGTTCCGAGGAGGAATAGCTGATGACTTGGCATCCGCATGCCAACAGGGCGAAAACGTTCCTGTTGCTGGTGGTGTTCTCCGGGCTGATCGTCGGCCTCGGGGCGATGTTCGGGCGCAACATCATGTTCCTCGCCGTGCTCTTCGCCGTCGGCATGAACGTCTACGTGTACTTCAACAGCGACAAGCTGGCGCTGCGGGCGATGCACGCCCAGCCGGTCAACGAGATGCAGGCGCCGGTGATGTACCGCATCGTGCGCGAACTGGCGACCACGGCACGCCAGCCGATGCCGCGGCTGTACATCAGTGACACGGCAGCGCCGAACGCGTTCGCGACCGGTCGCAACCCGCGCAACGCGGCGGTGTGCTGTACCACCGGAATCCTGCACATCCTCAGCGAGCGCGAACTGCGGGCGGTGCTGGGGCACGAGCTGAGCCACGTGTACAACCGCGACATCCTGATCTCGTGTGTGGCGGGGGCGATGGCATCGATCATCACGGCGCTGGCCAACCTAGCGTTCTTCGCGAGCATGTTCGGCGGCAACCGTGACGGCGGCGCGAATCCGTTTGCGATTCTTCTGGTTTCGCTGCTGGGGCCGATCGCGGCGACGGTCATTCGATTGGCGGTGTCGAGGTCACGTGAGTACCAGGCCGACCAATCGGGCGCCGAGCTGACCGGTGACCCGCTGGCACTGGCCAGCGCGCTGCGCAAGATCAGTTCGGGCGTGCAGCAGGCACCGCTGCCACCCGATCCGCAGCTGGCGGACCAGGCTCACTTGATGATCGCCAACCCGTTCCGGTCCGGCGAGAAGATCGGCAAGCTGTTCTCGACGCACCCGCCGATCGAGGAGCGGATCGCCCGGCTCGAGGCGATGGCAGGCCGCGGCCCAGGCCACTACTGACGTCCTAGTGCAAATGGGGGAGTAGCGCTGCGCGCCTCATCTGCACCATTTAGGGTGTGTGCGTGCTGAACAGAGTGCTGATCGGCGTCGTCGGGTCTGCGGGGGCGGCCCTGATCGGTGTGCCGGGCCTTGCCATGGCCCAGCCGCCAGAACCACCGCCGCCACCCCCTCCGCCCAATGTCAACGCGTTCGCACCGGTGAAGCTGTCCGAATACGCGGTGATGGACAACCAGTGGTACGCGTTCAAGACCCCCGACGGGCTGACGTGCGTGCTGCAGCGCAACGGCGGCTACGGCTGCAGCGGGCCGCTACCCGGGGCGCCGAACGCGGCGAACCTCGTCAGCGGCGGCCCAGGCCAGCCGACATTCGCCAACTCGGCAGGCGATGTGTTCGCCGGGGTGGCCGGTGACGCCAAGCCGCTGCCGTCGGGGTCGCGCATCAGCTACCAGACGGTGAGTTGCGGCAACGACGGCACGGCCACCACGTGCACCGACAGCCGCAATCAGTCGGGCTTCGTGCTGACGCCGGCAGGCAGCTACATCATCAACGAAGGCGTCGACCCGCTACTCGTGCGACCCGAGGGCACCAACCCCTTCATCAACTGAACGGCGCACAGCCGTCGCCAGTGCATGCGAACGATTGCCCACCTATCACCGACTCTGTCGTTGACAACGCGGGCTCAAAACCCCGCGCCGTGCACCTCATGGCCGGGCTTCTCGGCGGCCAGCCCGCGGTAGGCCTCCTCGACCGATGAGCCGTGGTTGACCACGCCGTCGACCTCGCGCGCGATCGGCATGTTGAGCCCGTACTCGTTCGCGAACTCCATGACCACGCTGGCCGCCTTGACGCCCTCGGCGACCTGGTTCATCGCCGAGATGATCTCCTCGATCGACTTGCCCGCACCCAACTGCTCACCGACGTGGCGATTGCGGCTGCGCTGCGACGTGCACGTGACGATGAGATCGCCCATGCCCGCCAACCCGGCGAACGTGTCGCGGTGCCCGCCCATAGACTCGCCGAGCTTGGACATTTCGCGCAACGCGCGCGCGATCACCATCGCGCGCGTATTTTCGCCGATGCCAAGCGAATAGCCCATTCCGACCGCGATTGCGTACACGTTCTTCAACGCGCCCGCCATCTCGACACCGACGACGTCGTCTGTGGTGTAGGTCCGAAAGCGCTTCGTGCGGAACAACTCTGCAAGCCTCGCGGCCAGGTGCTGATCGGGCATCGCCAACACCGCGGCGGCCGCATATCCGTCGGCCACTTCCCGCGCGATGTTCGGCCCGGCCAGGATGCCCGCGGGATGGCCTGGCAACACCTCGTCGACGATCTGGCTCATCCGGTAATTGGTGCCCTGTTCCAGTCCTTTCACCAGCGAGACCACCGGCACCCACGGCCGCAGCTCCTTGGCGAGCTCCTCGAGTACGGCCCGGAAGCCATGCGACGGCACGCCCATCACGATGACGTCCGCGCAGTTGGCCGCCTCCGAGAAGTCCGTCGTCGCACGCAGGGTGTCGGCCAACTCGACCTCATCGCCCAGATACTTCGAATTGCGGTGGTTCTCGTTGATGTCCTTGGCAGTCTCCTCGGAACGCACCCACTGCAGCGTCGGCCCACGCCTGGCGCAGATGGAGGCCACGGTGGTGCCCCAGGATCCGCCGCCGAGGACGACGACATTGGGTTCGCGTTGCGCAGGTGCCATGCCGATCAGACTAGGGCTGGCTGCTGCGATTCACCTGTAGTTGACGAACTGCAGCGCCACGTCGAGGTCCGCGCCCTTGAGCAGGGCGATGACGGCCTGGAGGTCGTCACGCTTCTTCGACGAAACCCGGATCTCGTCGCCCTGGATTTGCGCCTTGACGCCCTTGGGTCCCTCGTCGCGGATGAGCTTCGTGATCTTCTTGGCGTGCTCGCTGTCGATGCCTTGCTTGAGGGTGCCGGTCAGCCTGAAGGTCTTCCCGCTCGGCTGCGGATCGCCGGCGTCGAAGGCCTTCATCGAGATGTCGCGACGGACGAGCTTCTCCTTGAAGACGTCGACGGCGGCCTTGAGCCGTTCCTCGGTCGAGCTGACGAGCTCGATGACCTCCTCGCCCTTCCAGGCGATGGTGGTGTCGGTGCCGCGGAAGTCGAAGCGCGTCGACAGTTCCTTCGCGGCCTGATTGAGCGCGTTGTCGACCTCCTGGCGGTCGACCTTGCTGACGACGTCGAACGATGAATCCGCCATGGACCGCGTCCTCCTCTAGCTCGGGTGCGTTTTCGTTCTTGGCCCATCCTCGTTGTACCCTGCTAGTCGCACCAAATCCGCGAGGTTGGTGCAGCACCCAGGCAGGTTGCCCGAGCGGCCAATGGGAGCGGACTGTAAATCCGTCGGCTTACGCCTACGCAGGTTCGAATCCTGCACCTGCCACCCTGGTCAACGGCTTCTTGAGCCGTCTGACCCTGCGCGCAATTCCAGCTAGACCACCCTCGTGACGCTAGTGCGCTGGATGTTCAGGTAGGCCATTCGACGATTGACCTGTTCGGGGATGAGGATCCCTCCCGGCCGGCGTATAGGCGACTCTCGCGGTCGCAGCGGTGGCGTAATCGCCCGAACGTCTGTGATCGTAGTTGCCGCGATCGTTGACGCGCCGCCCGTCACACCGCCGGCATGAGAGGGCGAAGGCCGCGCCGCCCGCGGCGCTGGTCCATTCGGTGAACGCCGCCGATACCCCGTCCGGGATGCATTGCAGGACAGATAACTTGACGGATGCACTTAGCAGCAATCTTCGACAGAGGGCTACGCAGACATTTTGGGCGGAGCGATTCGTCTTGGCTGGAGTTGTTGGTGGCCGCGAACATCGTCAAGACCGTCACTTCGACACCGTCGCTGACCACCGGCCCCCAGTTATTGGCGCGGGCCGCACGCGAATCCCGTCGAGCCGATTGGGAAAAGGACACGTAAACCACCATCGACGGGGCGGCCAATTGCCTCCGGAGACGGACCGGAGGATTTAGTCTCAGGTATCGGGCCAACCAAGATGTTGTTCGTGACATGTCGCCGATTCGATGATCATGTCTCGGGCGGAGAGGGCATGCGTTCCGTTCGTCGATGTGCGCCAGGAATCCTCGTTTCCCCGCTGGGATCGTCGATTGAGGTCCGAACCTTGATGCAAGCCAATGGCATTCATCGTTGCCGGTAGTACTCCGGTCGAGCGCCGACCTGCGGGCCACTCACGACCGTCGGTGTCGCGGTAGCGCCGTCGCAGCCCCGAACTATGCACGAGAGGACGACCATGCCCACTTCGTCAGCGCAGGGTGACGGCCAGGCTCACGCCAGTAGGCCGGACCAGTCCGGCGTCCGGCGCGACATCCTTCCCATTCCCGACGTCGCATATCGGCCTGACGACGTACGACGCGAAGGATCCCGACACCAGTTATCCGCCGATCAAGGACGTGCGTCCGCCTGCGACGGCGCCCAATGTGCTCGTCGTCCTCATCGACGACGTCGGTTTCGGGGCCAGTAGCGCCTTCGGTGGACCGTGCGACACCCCCAACTTCGACAAGCTCGCCGCCGAGGGGTTGAAGTACACGCGGTTGCACACGACTGCGCTCTGCTCGCCGACTCGGCAGGCCCTGCTCACCGGGCGCAACCACCACTCAGTGGGCATGGGCAACATCACCGAAACCGCCACCGCCGCACCCGGATACACCTCTGTGTTGCCGAACACCAAAGCGCCGCTGGCTGTGACGCTCAAGCTGAACGGCTTTTCGACGGCGCAGTTCGGAAAGTGTCACGAGGTGCCTGTCTGGCAGACCAGCCCCGCGGGTCCGTTCACCGCATGGCCGTCCGGTGGCGGCGGATTCGAGTACTTCTACGGGTTCATCGGTGGGGAGAACAACCAGTGGGACCCGGCCCTGTACGAGGGCACCACGCCTATCGAGCCGCCGAAGACCCCGGCCGAGGGCTATCACCTGACAGAGGATCTGGCCGACAAGGCGATCAGCTGGGTACGACAGCAGAAGGCGCTGCTGCCTGACAAACCATTCTTCATGTACTTCGCGCCGGGCGCGACCCACGCGCCGCATCACGTGCCGAAAGAGTGGATCGACAAGTACAAAGGCAAGTTCGCGCACGGCTGGGACAAGCAGCGCGAGATCACCTTCGAGCGGCAGAAGGAACTCGGTGTCATCGCAGCTGACGCCGTGCTCACCCCACGCCACGCGGAAATCCCGGCCTGGACGACATGGATCCTGCCCTCAAGCCGGCACTGGAACGCGAGATGGAGGTGTACGCAGCATTTCTGGAGCACACCGACCATCACGTCGGTCGGTTGATCGATGCGCTCGGACCGGTACTGGAAGACACACTCGTTTACGTCATCATCGGCGACAACGGCGCTTCGGCGGAGGGCACGCTGCAGGGCGCGTTCAACGAAATGGCCAACTTCAACGGCATGGCCGACCTCGAGACGCCCGAATTCCTGGCGTCCAAGCTCGATAATTTCGGCGGTGAGAACTCCTACGGCCATTACGCGGTGGGTTGGGCCTGGGCGATGGACACGCCCTATCAGTGGACCAAGCAGGTGGCGTCGCACTGGGGCGGCACCCGCAACGGCACGATCGTGCACTGGCCCAGGGGGATCGATGACAAGGGCGGGATACGGAATCAGTTCACCCATGTCATCGACCTGGCTCCCACCGTCTTGGAGGCAGCCGGGATTCCGCAGCCGACGATCGTGAACGGGGTGATGCAGAGTCCGTACGAGGGCACCAGCCTGCTGTACAGCTTCAACGACGCCGACGCCGCCGAGCGGCACGAAACCCAGTACTTCGAGATGTTCTGCAACCGCGGGATCTACCACAAGGGGTGGAGTGCGGTCACCAAGCACCGCACTCCCTGGCAGATGAGTGGACAGGCCATGCCGGCGTTCGACGACGACGTCTGGGAACTCTACGACGGCAACAGCGACTGGACGCAAGCCAAAGACCTTTCCAAGGAGAACCCGGACAAACTGCATGAGCTGCAGCGGCTTTGGCTGATCGAGGCGGTCAAGTACAACGTGTTGCCGCTCGACGACCGTCAGATCGAACGGATCAATCCCACCTCGGCCGGCCGGCCATCACTGATCAAAGGCAACAGCCAGTTGCTGTTCCCCGGTATGGGGCGGTTGTCGGAGAACAGTGTCGTCGATATCAAGAACAAGTCCTTCGCCGTCACCTCCGAGGTGGAGGTGGGCGACGAAGGCGCCCAGGGTGTCATCATCGCCCAGGGCGGCCGTTTCGGCGGGTGGAGCCTCTATGCCAAGAATGGGCAAGCCAAATTCCACTACAACGTGCTGGGCATCAAGTCCTTCGAGGTGGAAGCCACCCAGCCGATGCCGTCCGGCGCCACCCAGGTTCGCATGGAGTTCGCCTACGACGGCGGTGGCATGGGCAAGGGCGGAGACGTCACCCTCTACTACGACGGCAATGAAGTCGGCAAGGGTCGAGTCGACCAAACTCAGGGGTTCATCTTCTCCGCCGACGAGACCACCGACATCGGCTACGAATCCGGCACCACCGTCAGCCCGGATTACACCGCCCACACCAGCAAGTTCACCGGCAAGATCGAGTGGGTACGAATCGATCTGGGTGACGATGCCAAGGATGCCGACCATTACATCGAGCCAGACGAACGTTTCCGGATCGCGATGGCGCGCCAGTAGTCACCGGCCGACCTCGCCGTCAACCCATGCCGGACGGCGTAACGGGTGAGACGGCGGGCGTTCGCTCGTCTCCGTTCGAGTATCACAAGCGCCGAGACGTTGGCGACGGTGCGCCCGTCCTGGGGGGCGGACGGTAGATGTGCCGTCGCGTCCGTAGGGTGGTTCAGTGGCACTCTTGCTCGGCCCCGCCCTACGACACGTTTCCGACACCACCGCGCTGGTGTGGGTGCAGACCGAGAACGCGGCAACCGTCGAGGTCCTCGGCTGCTCAGCGCGGACGTTTGCCGTACAGGGCCATCACTACGCCCTCGTCACGGTGACGGGCCTGACCCCGGACACCGTCACCGAATACGACGTCAAGGTCGACGGTGAACTGGTCTGGCCGTTCGCGGACTCGCCCTATCCGCCGAGCATCATCCGGACGCGCGGCCCCGCGTCGACTCACCGGCTGCAGGCGATCTTCGGATCGTGCCGATACCCCAAGACCGACGACCACAAGGTCGATTCCAAACTCGGACTCGACGCGCTGGACGTATACGCCACCCGAATGGCCACACAGCCCATCGACGAGTGGCCCGAGGCGCTCATCCTGCTCGGAGATCAGTTGTACGCCGATGAGCTCACCCCGGACTCAAGAAAACGCATGGCCGGTCGCCGCACCCGCCTGAACCGGCAAGGCCAACGCCCGCCGGACGAGGTCGTGAGCTTCACCGAATACGAACGGCTCTACCGACACTCGTGGGGGGACCCGGAGATCAGGTGGCTCATGTCGACGGTCCCCACCGCGATGATCTTCGACGATCATGACATCAGGGACGATTGGAACACGTCCGCGGCCTGGCGCGCCGACGTCAAGAAGAAGCCCTGGTGGCGAGATCGGATCCGAGCCGGACTGGCGTCCTACTGGGTGTATCAGCATCTGGGCAACATGAGCCCGGCCGAATTGGCCGACGACGAGGACTATCGGCGACTGTTGGCAACCGACGGCGACACCTGGCCGCAGCTGGTCGATCTGGCCGACCGGGCCGACAGCGAGGTGGACTGCAACAAGGGTGTCCGGTTCAGCTATCGATGGGATCTCGGTCGCAGCCGGCTCATCATGATCGACTCACGGAACGGCCGGATCCTCGAGTCGGGCGAACGCATGATGATGGGGGAGCACGAGTTCGGTTGGCTTGAGGCCCAGGCGGCCGAAGGAGTCGACGAGCTGGACCATCTGATGCTGGCCTCGTCGGTGCCGTGG
Organism: Mycobacterium deserti; assembly: GCF_025345615.1. Taxonomy (GTDB): domain Bacteria; phylum Actinomycetota; class Actinomycetes; order Mycobacteriales; family Mycobacteriaceae; genus Mycobacterium; species Mycobacterium deserti. The sequence continues at coordinate 428,832 of NZ_JAODWD010000002.1, read as the reverse complement.
CTGATGCCGCCTGCAATCGGTGATCTGGAGTCGGTCAATGAGCGCAACGCCAATCGACCCGGACGGCGCGGACGACTCGCCGAGAAGGTTCGTCAAACAGCAGATTTCGAGCACTGGCCCGCCTTTTGCAATTCATTCCTGCGACTCGCCGAGATGATCGCCGGCATCGCGGGCCATCCCAACGGGCCGGCAACGGTCAGCGTGCTGTCCGGCGACGTGCACCACAGCTATGCCGCGCGCGCCGAGTGGGTGGGTGATGCCCAGCCCGGTGGCGCGGCCGTGCATCAGTTGGTGTGCTCGCCGGTGCACAACTATGTGCCGCTGTTCATCAAGCCGGTGTTCACCCTGGGTTGGACACGGCCCGCTGCCACCTTGTTCCGGTGGTGGGCCCGTCGCCGCGGCATCCCGCCGCTTCCGCTGCGCTGGTCGAACACCTGCGGTCCGTTGTTCGGCAACACCATCGCCACCATCCAGGTAGACGGCCGTAGCGCCGAGGTGCGGTTCGAGCAGCCCCGAAGCCCGGATGCGTTGGAGGAAGTCGGTCGGGTCGTGCTCAGCCGGCCCTGAGGCGTGCACTGAGCCGGGGCGTCATTGGTGTCGAGGTCCGTCCGACGGCCGTCGGTAGTCTGGTGCGCAAGCTACAGAGAGTTGTCCAGTGCGCAGAAAGAACCGGTCCGGCGGCGACACCTCGCCACCCACCATCGACGAGGTGCAACAGCGCGCCTTCGGCCGGCCCGACGGCGTCAGCGGTGCCTTCGCCGCACCCGACCGACGGGTCGATCGAGGCGAGTACACGCCCACCGATCAGGCCCCCGACGCGGTGCTCGCTGACGTCTTCGGCCAGCCCGAGACCCGCAGCATGGTCGTCGAGGACCCCGTCGACTTCCCGCCCGAGCCTGCGCCCGCGCCGGTTCCGACCGCTCCTGCACCGCCCGCCGTGCCGGTCAAGAAGCTCGGCGTACGCGACGTGCTTTTCGGCGGCCGGCTGACCTACACCGCGCTGGTCGTTCTCGCTGTCCTTGCTTTGCTCTTCGGACTCGTCGGCGGCTGGGTGGGGCGCAAGACCTCCGAGGTCATCGAAGCTTTCACCATCCCCAAGGTTCCGCTGTCCAGCACCGACAGCGGCGAGCTGCCCGAAGGCAGGCTCACGAAAGTCGCTGCGGCAGTCGCAGATTCGGTAGTAACGATCGAGACCATGAGCAGCGAGGCCGGATCACAGGGTTCCGGCGTCGTCGTCGACAGCCGCGGATACGTCGTCACCAACAACCACGTGATCGCCGACGCCGCCGGCCAAAAGGACAAGTTCACGATCTCGGTGATCTTCAACGACGGTAAGCAGGTTCCCGCCGCTCTGGTCGGCCGCGACCCCGCGACCGACCTGGCCGTTCTCAAGGTGACCAACGTCGACAACTTGACCGTCGGTCGGCTCGGGGATTCCGACAAGCTGCGCGTCGGCGACGAGGTGATCGCCGCCGGGGCGCCGCTGGGCCTGCGCAGCACCGACACGGCGGGCATCATCAGCGCGCTGAACCGGGCGGTGCGCATTCCCGGTGATGGGTCCGACGATGTCGTCATCGCCGCGGTGCAGACCGACGCTTCGATCAACCACGGCAACTCCGGCGGGCCGCTGGTCAACATGAACTCCGAAGTCATCGGCATCAACACCGCAAGCAAGTCCCTGAGCGAGAGCGCCAGCGGCCTCGGCTTCGCGATACCGGTCAACGAAGTTCGGAGCGTGGTCGAGACGCTGATCCGCGACGGCAAGATCTCGCACCCCACTCTCGGGATCGAAATCGGATCCGACGGCAGCCCTGAAGGCGACGACTCGCTGCAGTCGGGCGTGAAAGTGCTCAGCGTGGTCCCCGGCGACCCCGCCGAAAATGCGGGACTGCAGAAGGACGACCTCGTCGTCAAACTCGGCGACCGACCGGTTCACGATGTCGACGAGTTCGCTGTGGCGGTACGCCAGCTTCAGATCGGGCAGGCTGCGCCGATCGAGGTGGTCCGGGGCGACAAGACCGTGACGCTCTCCGTCACTCCGAAAGCGGGCAAGGCGACGTCTGACTAGGGACGGCTAAGCGGGCGTAAACCGCACCGCCGCGTACCGCTCGCGCCGCGCCGCTTCCTCGAATTCCTCGACGGTGGGAATGCGGTCGTCGCGGAACTTCAGCCCCATCATCGTCTGCGCGCGTTTGACGCCCCAGGACTGTGCGCAGCGGTGGGACACGTCGGCGACGGCACCGGGGTCGGTGATGAGTTCGCCGCGCATCGACGCGGTCTTCCCGTCGTGCACCACCTCCGCGTCGGCGCCGCCGCGGAAGTTGTTCTTCCACGCCGCGCTCGTCAACGCGTACAGGACACCGTCAATCCGGTGTGCGCTCAGCGGGATCGAGTACCGCCGTCCGCTCTTGCGTCCGGTGACGTTGACGACCATCAAGTGCCGACGCAGCGATCCGGCGAGCCGGCTGCGCAGAAGCCGACCCACAAGAGGGTTCACGGCGCGCAGGAGCGCCGTATGGGGATGCGCCAGTGTGACTGCGAATGACTGATCTGCCATGCGCTCACGGTAGGAGACGCCCAGGCTCTTCGGCGGCGGATCAGTCGACGGGAAGGTCAGTACGCGACAGGTGTTTCGACAGCACGTCGTACTGCGAGTTGGCGGTGTCGACGACACGAGGCTGCACGTCGCCGTTCGCGTCGAGCAGCAGCTGACCCGAAGCGTCGCGCAGCTCGCCGTTGCCGCCGCTGTGCACGAACACCGCGTTGGCCTCCGGTAGGCCCGGCGGTGAACCGGGGAATTCGATGAACTGGAGCCCGCTGGCAGCGAAGTAGGTGACCGACAGATACGCCGCGTCTGCGATGGCAAACCACCTGTCGGCCAGGGAATTCCATTGTCGTGTTTCGTCGGCGGCCTCGGCGGCCGGAATGCCCGCCGCCACCATCTCCTGATGCGACGGCCACCCGACCTCACCGATATCGCCGCGCACCTGGTGGTGCGCCAGCCAGTCGACGAAATGCTCCAGGCGCTGCAGATTCCACTCGTCGAACGGTCGACCGCCGGTGGTGCCGTCGCTCTCGAATCGCTTCGCCCAGAACGAGTACCGCCATTGCGGCACGTCGTCGCCGGACACCGTGTAGCGGCCGGCCTGCTCGAAGTACTGGTGCGCGGAGTAGACGACGTTGTCGAGCGGATCGGTGATCCACGGTGTGGGATGCAACGTTCCGAAGGTGTCGACGTTCGACCAGCTGACGCCCTCGATCATCAGCCGGTGCCTGTCACCGGCACCGCGAAGCGCGTCGACCGCGGCTTGGGAGAACTCTTCCCAGATCTCGGCGTCGGCGCGGCCGTTCTCGTCGCCGACGAGGTCGTGCGGTTCGTTCATGATGTCGTAGGCGACGACGCCCGGGTCGTTGCGCAGTACGGGGGACAGCCGAGTCCAGACGTCGCTGAACTGTTCGGCGGAGATGCCAGTACCGCAGATCTTGGTGGCCCCGTCCGGACCGCGATGTCGGCAGCCGGCGTGCAGGTCGACGATGACGCCCAGGCCTGCCTGGTGGGCCCGCGCGATCTCCGTGCGCAGCCTGGCCACCTCGACCGGTGCGAGTTCGCCGCCGAGTTGGGGCTGAATCCGTTCCCACGAGATCGGCAGCCGCACGGTCGCCATCCCGTGGCGCGCCAGAAACTCGTACGACGCCGGCGACTCGTTGCCTGCCTGGTCCTCATAGCCCTCGAACCAGAGAAACGTCATGGTGTTGACGCCGCGCAGATACGGACCTTTGACCGGCTCGGGCGGCGGCTCAGCGACGCAGCCGGCCACGGCGAGCACCATGAGTGTCGCGATGCTCAGCAGGCGGCACAATGTCATTGCCATAGTTGTTAGCGCAATCACCGATCGTTCGAAGATGTCGGCGATCTGACGCCGTTCACGCACCAAACTACCTGTGATCACGGCATGCGGCCAGGTAGGCGGGGAGGGCACGAAACAGCTACTGGCGCCGGCGTTGCTGTCTGCGACATCAGGTGTGTACGGCACGCCGTGCTCGGCGGGTGCAGAAGGGCGCAGATCGCATCTCCCGTTTCGCGAGTGAAGTTCTAAAATGTGAACTGGTCGTTCGCAACGTCATCGGACAAGATCAGGGGCTTACCAAGATGGCAGCGTTGAGAACCGGCGAGGGACTGCCCGACGTCGTCGTCACCGCCGTCGCGTCGACCACCGCGTTGGCCGCCGACGCCGAGGCCACCTGGCAGCTGCTGCAGCAGGGTCGAAGCGGCATTCGCGCGCTGGACAAGTGGTTCATCGGTGAACTCGAGTCGCCTGTCCGAATCGGCGGCCAGCTCGTCGAGAACTTCGACACCTACCTCAACCGCGTCGAACTGCGCCGGCTGGCATACATGCAGAAGATGTCCACGGTCCTGGGCCGCCGTCTCTGGGAGGCAAGCGGCGCACCGGAGGTCGACACCCGCCGGCTCGCAGTCTCGATCGGACTCGCTCTCGGCTCGACGGAGGAGATCCCGGCGCAATACGACGACTGGCGGCAGAAGGGCCTGCGCGCGGTGTCACCGCTGGCGGTCCAGATGTACATGCCCAACGCCCCGGCCGCCGCGGTAGGACTGGACCGCCAGGCGAAAGCCGGTATCATTTCGCCCCTCATGGCCGACGCCTCGGGGGCCGCAGCCATTGCGGAGGCGTGGCGGCACCTCATCCTCGGCGAAGCCGACATCGTCATCTGCGGTGGTGTCGAGACGCAGATCGAGGCGGTGCCCGTCGCGGCATTCCTGGAGCAGGGAAGCCTGTCCATCAGTGACGACGACCCGCAAGGCGCCCCCCGCCCGTTCGACGCCCACCGGGACGGCATGGTGCTCGGTGAGGGTGGCGCACTGATGCTCGTCGAGACCGAGGAGCACGCCAAGGCGCGCGGTGCGCCGATCCTCGCGAGGCTGCTGGGCGCTGCAATGACGTCCGACGGCTACGACATCATCAAGCCCGATCCCAGCGGCGTGCAGGCCGGTGAGGCCATCACCCGCGCGATCCAGTTGGCCGGGCTGACGCCGACCGACGTCGACCACGTCAACGCGCATGCGACAGGCACCGACTTCGGCGACCTGGCCGAGGCGTGCGCCATCCGCAACGCCATGGGCAGCCACGCCCCCGCGGTCTACGCGCCGAAGGGCGCACTCGGCCACTCGCTGGGCGCCGCGGGCGCAGTCGAGGCCGTGCTGACGGTGCAGGCGTTGCGCGACGGTGTCGTCCCGCCGACTCTGAACCTCGAGAATCCGGACCCGGATATCGACCTCGACGTGGTGGCGGGCGGGCCGCGCCAGGGCGACTTTCGCTACGCGGTCACGAATTCCTTCGGCCTTGGCGGGCACAACGTGGTGCTGACGTTCGGGAAGTACTGACTACCGCATCACTTGGTGAGCGTGAACTGCCCGACGTAGCTGACGTTGCGTTGGAAGAAGTCCGAACAGCCGACGAGGTACCGCATGTAGCGGTCGTAGACCTCCTGCGACGTCACCTCGATCGCCTTGTCCTTGTTGGCTTCCAGCGCCTGGGCCCAGGTGTCCAGGGTGCGCACGTAGTGCGGTGTCATCGTCTCGAGCTTCTCGACGGTGAAGCCCGCATTCTCGCTGAATTCGACGACGTCCTCGTCGCACGGAACCGAGCCGCCGGGGAAGATCTCCTTGGAGATGAACCGCATGAACTTCAAGTCCGACATCACGATCGGGATGCCCATCTCCGGCCAACGCTTGAGCGGATGACCCATGATCGTCTGCAGGACCATCCGGCCGTCGTCGGGCATGATCCGGTAGCACATGTCGAAAAACGCCTTGTAGCGCGACTTCGGGAACGCTTCGAACGCCTCGATGCTGACGATCCGGTCGACGGGTTCGTCGAATTCCTCCCAGCCCTTCAGCAATACGCGCCGACTGCGGTCGGTCTCGATCTCGTCGAGAATCTGTTGGCCCAGGGCTTTCTGGTTGCGGCTCAGGGTCAGGCCGACAACGTTGACGTCATACGTGTCGACGGCGCGCTTCATCACCGACGCCCAGCCGCAGCCGACGTCTAAAAGCGTCATTCCGGGACGCAGGTCCAACTTCGAGAGCGCCAGGTCGATCTTGGCGATCTGCGCCTCTTCGAGGGACATGTCGTCGCGCTCGTAGAACGCGCAGCTGTAGGTGCGGGTCGGGTCCTGAAAAAGGCCGAAGAAATCGTTGGAGATGTCGTAATGAGCTTGGACATCTTCGTACGCCACCTTCATTGTCGTCCCCGAACTATCCGACATCTCCGGTTGGCCTCCTCTGGGAAATGCGACCGATGTTTTGACCGCCTAAGTTGTATCGCAGTCTTCGTAAGATGGCTAAGCGGGCGCCTTTTCACACGTGAACTGCGCGACGTCGGTGTAACCCTTGCGGAACAGGTCGGCGCACCCGGTGAGGTATTTGCGGAACCGTTCGTACACCTCTTCCGAAGTGATCTCGATGGCTTCGTCCTTCTTCGCCTCGAGATTGGCCGCCCACGTGTCGAGTGTCTTGACGTAGTGCGGCTGCAGGTGCTGCTCGCGCGTGATGGTGTAGCCGTTGCGGGTGGCTGCGTCGGTCACCTGAGCGGCCAACGGAAGACGCCCACCGGGGTAGATCTCGTCCATGATGAACTTGATGAAGCGCACGTTGGACATGGTCAGCGGCAGCTTCTTTGCTTTGATCTCCTCGTCGCTCGGAATGATGATCGTGTGGAGCAACATCACGCCGTCGTCGGGCATCCAGTTGAACGTCTTCTTGAAGTAGTCGTCGTACTTGTTGAAGCCGAAATGCTCGAATGCGCCGATCGACACGATGCGGTCGACCTGGCCCTCGAACTCCTCCCACGGCTGCAGGCGGACTTCCATTTTCCGTTTGCTGGTCGAATTCGCGAACCAGTGGTTCTCGATGTGCTGTTTCTGATTCTCCGACAGCGTGAGTCCGATCACGTTCACGTCGTACTTCTCGACGGCCCGCATGATCGTCGAACCCCAGCCGCAGCCGATGTCCAGAAGCGTCATCCCCGGCTGCAGACCCAACTTGCCGAGGGACAGGTCGACCTTGGCCATCTGCGCCTGCTCGAGTGTGTAGTCGTCCTTCTCGAAGTACGCGCAGCTATAGGTCTGTGTCGGGTCCTGCCACAACTTGAAGAAGTCGTTGGAGATGTCGTAGTGGAACTGGACTTCCTTCTTGTCCGACCCGCGCGTCTGCGACGCCGACTTCGACAACCACTTGGACTCGGCCTTCGGCGATGCACTGGGTGTATTCGTCACTGTCCGCCCTGATGAGACTTGAATCGGTTATTGACAAGCGTGCAAGTTTCTTCGCACGACTTGTCGAGCGTACCGCGTATCAAACGCGCACTGAACACTTCGCGGCGGCGTGGCTGATATAGCCCAATCCGGTTGACGCACATGAAAATCTTGGCAAATGAGTGAATGGCCTGAGAAGTCCGTTTTCAGTGCCATTCCGCAAACTTCCGACGGACCGGCGCCGGGAGGACACCGCCGCGATGAGTGCCCGTCACACGTTGTTCGCGCGACGGCATCACCGCGTGCGGACACCTGACGACTGCCCGTCACCGCCGCGAAAGGTTGCTTCCTGACACTCGGCCGTGTCTGTGGTTCCGAGCCGTCGCGCGGTTCTCAAAGGTGCGGTGGTGCTCGCGGCATTGCCGGTCGCCGGGTTCTCCACCGGCCCGCGCGACAGACTGCGTCTCGCCCGCGTTCCCGCTGACCCGTTCACTCTCGGAGTCGCATCAGGTGACCCATCCCCCGACGGCGCGGTCATCTGGACCCGACTGGCGCCAAACCCCCTGGCCGACGACGGGTTCGGCGGCATGCCGGCGCAACCGGTCGACGTCGATTGGGAGGTGGCCGCCGACGAGCGCTTCTCCCGCGTCGAGCAGCGCGGCACCATCACCGCGACGCCGGAATCGGCGCACAGTGTGCACGTCGAACTCGCCGGCCTGCGGCCCGCTGCCGACTACTTCTACCGGTTCCGCGCCGCCGGTTACCTCTCTACAGCGGGCCGCACCCGCACCGCACCCGATCCCGGGTCGCTGACGCCGATGACGATGTGCGTCGCGTCGTGCTCGAATTACGAGCAGGGCTGGTTCACCGCTTACCGCAGGCTCGCGGAGGAGCACCCGGATCTCGTTGTGCACCTTGGTGATTACCACTACGAGTATGCCGGTCGCGACGGCGGCGTCCGTCGTCATGTGGGGCCGGAGACCGCGACGCTGGCCAACTACCGGCAACGCTATGCCCAGTACAAGACCGACTCGGACCTTCAGGCGGCGCATGCCGCTGCGCCGTGGCTCGTGGTGTTCGACGACCACGAACTCGCCAACAATTGGGCCGGTGACGTGCCGGACACCCCGCAGCCCGCGTTCGGAGTGCGGCGGGCTGCCGCGTTGCGCGCGTACTACGAGAATATGCCGCTGCGCCGGTCGGCCATGCCCACCGGTGCCGGCATGCAGCTGTACCGGCGTGTGCCGTGGGGGGACCTCGCAACGTTTCATATGCTCGACACGCGCCAGTACCGCACCGACCAAGCGTGCGGCGACAGAACCCGCACCGACTGCGTCGAGCGGCGCGATCCGTCCGCGACAATGACGGGCGCCGAGCAGGAGCGGTGGCTGCTGAACGGTTTTCAGCAGTCGAGGGCGCGGTGGGACGTCCTCGGGCAGCAGGTCTTTTTCTCGCAGATGGACCTCACGCCGGGGCCGGCGCGTACGTACAACCCCGACGCGTGGGACGGGTACACCGCGAATCGGGACCGGATCGTGGCCGGCATCGTGAACTCGCCGGTGCGCAACGCCGTCATGCTCACCGGCGACATCCACTCACACTGGGCCGCCGAAGTCCATCAGCGTTTCGCCGACCCGGCGTCACCGGTGGTCGCCACCGAACTCGTCACCACCTCGATCAGTTCGGGCGGCGACGGGTCCGACGTTGCGGCCGACACCGCGGCCGTGCTGTCGGAGAACCCCCACATCCGGTATTTCAGCGGCCGCCGTGGCTATGTGCGCGCCCGAGTCACGGCGGGGGAGATTCGCGCGGACTTTCGGATCGTGCCGGTCGTCTCACGGCCGGGCGGCCAAGTGCACACCGGCGCGACGTTCGGGATACCCGACCGCGCGCCGGTGTTGCACTCGCTGTGATGGCCCGCTACGGAGCCGGGACGCCCGCGCAGCCGACACCCGGCAGACATCCGCTGGCGCCACCCGGTCCTGCGACGCCACCCGGTCCGCCTGGGATGGCGCCCGCAGCGCCCTGAGGTCCTGCGACGCCGCCCGGTCCGCCCGGGATCGCGCCGGCAGCGCCCTGAGGTCCTGCGACGCCGCCCGGTCCGCCCGGGATCGCGCCGGCAGCGCCCTGAGGTCCTGCGACGCCGCCCGGTCCGCCCGGGATCGCGCCGGCAGCGCCCTGAGGTCCTGCGACGCCGCCCGGTCCGCCCGGGATCGCGCCGGCAGCGCCCTGAGGTCCTGCGACGCCGCCCGGTCCACCCGGGATCGCGCCCGCCGCGCCGCCAGGTCCCGCGACACCACCGGGTGCCACAAATCCGGGCGGGGGCGGAGGCGGCGGCACCACATATCCGGGGGCCGGCGGAGGCGGCGGCGGAGGTGCCGCGCAACCGGTGCCGTACGGATCGACGCATCCGGGCGGGCCACCTGCAACTGCGAACGGGGCCAGCGCGATCGCGCTTGCGGCCGCACCGGCCAGAAGCGCGGGTGTGAGTTTCCAGTGTTTCTGCAGCATGGCGGGGATGTAACCCGTCGGCCCAAAGTTGAAACCAAAAGATTAATTGGATTGTTGCGGGGCTTCGTGCTGCACCGAGTGCCCAGGTAAGCGCCTCAGCAGGGAGCTTCGATGCGGAATTTCGCCGAACGTTTCTCGGTCGGCTTCGCGCGGTCGAAGCCCTCCGCCGTGCCGCTGATGGTGTAGATGCCTTGCGCGACCGTGACTTCCGCTGAGCCGACCCCGTCGCCCGCGGTGCCGTTGAACCCCTCCGGGCTGGAGAAGGTCACCCCGTCGACCGAGGGTGTCTCGCCGTCGAGTCGAAGGTAAGCACGCGACTCAGTGGGGCCGGCGATCGTGTCTATCCGCAGCCGCCACTCGTCCTGCCCGCACTTGGTGGAGTCCGCGGCGTGCGTGGTCCCGTCAACGACGACCTCCCCGGGTTGCGGTTCGACCTGGGGTTCGCCCGAGCATCCGACGACGAATATGCACGCGGCCGCCGCAACGACTGACTTCTTCATCAGCGTCCTCCTTCGAACGTCACGCTAACCCGTCGAATGAGTGATCGGGCCTTGAATGACGGAGGATCGCTCGTACACTATTAGGCATGAGTCCAACAACGGCGGCGACGCTGCCCCGGGGCCCGCGACTGCCCGCGGCGGTCCAATCGCTGCTCTTCATGCAGTACTGGCCGCGGCTCGTCTCCGCGTGCGGGCGCCGGTACGGCAAGGTGTTCACGCTGCGAGTCGCGCCGATGGGCACGCTGGTCTACTTATCCGATCCCGCCGATATCAAGAAGGTGTTCGCCGGCGATCCCCGTGTCTTTCATGCCGGTGAGGCGAACGCGATGTTGCGCGGATTGCTGGGCGAGTCATCGGTTCTGGTGATCGACGACGACGTGCATCGCGACCGCCGCCGGCTGATGCTGCCGCCGTTTCACCGTGACGCCGTCGCGCGCCAGGTCGAAGTGATGGCCGAGATCACCGCGGCCAATGTCGCCACGTGGCCCGTCGGTCGACCGTTCGCGCTTGCGCCGAAGATGTCCGAGATCACGCTCGAGGTGATCCTGCGGACGGTCATCGGCGCGAGCGACCCCGCCCGGTTGGCGGCGCTGCGCGCGGTCATCCCGCCCCTGCTCAACGTGACCCCGTGGACGTCGCTGGCCCTGTTGAATCCCGACCTGCTACGGCGTCGCCCGTGGCGAAAGCTGAAGCGGCGCATGGAAGATGCCAACCGCCTGCTGTATGCCGAGATTGGTGAGCGGCGTGCCGACCCGAACCTCGACGAACGCACCGACGCGCTGGCGATGCTGGTGCGCTCTGCCGACGAGGACGGGCGCGCGATGACGGATGTGGAATTGCGCGACCAGTTGATGACCCTGCTGGTTGCCGGCCACGACACGACGGCGACGGGCCTGTCGTGGGCGATCGAACGCCTCACCCGCCACCCGGCGATTCTGACCAAGGCGGTGCAGGCTGCCGAGGCAGGCAACGACGAGTACCTCGACGCGGTCGCCAAGGAGACGCTGCGCATCCGTCCGGTGGTGTTCGACGTCGGACGCATCCTCACAGAACCGGTGGAGGTGGCGGGCCACCGGTTGCCCGCCGGGGTGATGGTGGTGCCGGGAATCGGTCTGGTGCATCAGGATTCGGAGATCTACCCAAATCCTGAGCGGTTCGATCCGGACCGGATGGTCGGTGCGACCCTGAGCCCGACAACGTGGTTCCCGTTCGGCGGCGGTAATCGCCGGTGCCTCGGCGCCACCTTCGCGATGGTCGAGATGCGGGTGGTACTCGGTGAGATTCTGCGGCGGGTGGACTTCGCGACCACCACCGCCGCGGACGAGTCGCAGAAGGTCAAGCACGTCATACTCATCCCGAATCATGGTGCACGCGTCACGATTCGGGCTAAACGTCCGGTTGCTACGGAACCCGTTCCAACAGGCTTTTCGCCGCCTTCGTGACCATCGCCCGGTCGCTGGTGATGAGAAACTCGTACCGGCGGTCGCCATCGCACTTGTCGTGCGTGGGAAGTTCACGGGCGACCAGCGCTCGGCAGGTGTCCGCGCCGAGGGTGACGAGCACCCATTCGTCGCAGAGCGGGTCGCCCGCTTCGAGTTCGACGCTGCGGATGCCCACGCCGATGTCGACGGGCATGCCGCGGCCGAACACCGCGACCAGCGGCGACGTCATCGCCAGATCGTTGTAGACCTGACGCGACGTGACGGTGAAGTCCTCGGGTCGCTGCACCGCCGCGAGCACCATCGGATGGTCAACGGCGTGGCGCGCCTGGTCCTCGATGTGTCGGGCGAGCGCCGCGACGATCTCCCTGCGTGCCACCCGAAGTGCCTTGCGGTCGTGATCGGCGGGCGGCGCAGCCTGCGATCCATTCGTGTGCAGCAGCCGCGGCGGCTCCGCGGTGTATTGGTGCCGGTTCAGCGGCGCGGCGTGGCCGAACCGGAAACCCTGTGCGAGGCTGGCGCCGAACGCCATCGACTGCTCGAGATGGTCGTCGTTCTCCACACCCTCGGCGATGATCAGCGCGCCCGTGCGCTCCTGATAGGCGAGCACCCCCGTGAGCGTGTACGCGCGGTCTCGTTGTGGGCTGCTCTGGATCATCGTCATGTCGAGCTTGACGATGTCGGGGGCCACGACGTCGAGCACGGCGAGCGACTCGGGATGTGCGCCGACGTCGTCGACGGCGATGGCGATGCCGTCGTCGCGGATCGCGGACACCTTGTCCAGCAGGGCCCGCGGGTGGGCGATCAGTTGACGCTCGGTGAGCTCGAAAACCACCTGGAACCGTTCGCACGCCTGGCTCAGCGCCGAGTGCGGGCTGCGGCGCACGTGCGCGACGGACGGCTCGGTATTGAGCAGCAGCATGCTGCCCCGGGGCATTTCGGCGTCCAGTGCCGCTTGGGCTGCGGCTTCGATGCACTGCCGGTCGAGGTCGTCGGCACGCCTGGACTGGTTGGCAAAGGTGAACACGTTCTGCGGCGTCACCGACGCGAACACCGGCCACCGCGCCAGCGCCTCGAAGCCCACGACACCCTCATCGGGCAGTGACACCACGGGTTGGAACATGGGCATCAGACCGACACCGGTCGACGCGGCGTCCACTCCGGCGTCGGGACGGAAGCCGAGCTGATTGATCAACCCTTCGTGTGGCGAAGGCCTTGGCCCCGGCGGGGGTAGGTCCGTTGCCGGGGGCACGAGGTGCGGCCGGGTCATCGGTGCATCGCTCCTGTTCGGTGCCTCGCGAGAAGGCATGGCGGCACCGCCGTAGCGCAGTGGAGTTTTGCCACGGTTCCCCTTGGTCGGCGAGGTGATGCGGTATTGCAGCTCAGAGTAAGCCGACCGACAGCGATCTTGAAGTATTTCGCTAACGTGTTGCGCTTTGCTGTAGTCGTTTTCGCTCTCGTAAGTAGACCTCAGAGCCGCGGTGCGCGGACGCGCCGGATTTGCTTCGATGTGACAAGCAATGTGTGACCTGTGGTGGAATGGTGACCGTAGAGAGGCAGAACTGCGCGACGAAGGGTAGCCGCGGTGGCGAAGCTGGTCGACCAGCGAACCGACACCGGCCTGAGCGAGCAACGGTATCGCCGGCTGGTGGACCACAGCCCCGACGCGATCTGCGTGATCCAGGACGAGTGCCTGGTGTACGTGAACGCCGTCGGGGTGCGTTGGGTTGCCGCCGATTCGAGTGCACAACTGGTCGGCCGTTCGGTGGCCGACTTCGTCGAACCCTCCGCTCTGCCCGCGCTGCGGGCGAATCTTGCGAAGCTGGAGGACATCGGCGACGCATCGGCGCCCACCCCGGCGCGAATCCTGTGCCTCGATGGCCGCGCCATGAAGGTCGATACCGTGGCCACGTTGACGGTGTGGGAAGGCCACCCCGCCTACCAGGTTGTCTTCCGTGAAACTCACCCGAACGAATCCGCCGATGCGGCTGAGCATTTCGAGGCCGTCGTGGAACACCTCGAAGACGGTGTTCTCGTGGTGCGCCACGATGGATCCATCAAGTCGATCAATCCGGCCGCGCTGCGGATACTCGGCCTTCGCCGCGAGCACATCACCGGGAGTCTTGCGACCGGAGCGGAGTCCTTCGCCATCTACGACGTCGACGGGGTGGAGCTGCCCTTCGAGCGGCAGCCCGCCAAGAGGTTGTCGCGCGCGGGTTTGTCGTTCACGCGGGAGGTCTTCGGGGTGGACCTGCCGAGTGGCGAACGCAAGTGGCTGCTCACCAGTGGCCGACTGCTCAATCCCGACGACTTCGACAACTCCGACATCCTGATCTCGTTCTCCGACATCACCGCTCAGCGCGCGCAGGTCGAGATCCTGATGCACCAGGCCAACCACGATCCGCTCACGGGTCTACCCAATCGCGCCTATGTGTTGCGCCGGATCGGCGACGCGCTCGCTTCGGCCGGCGCCGCGCCGCTGCGAGCTGTGTTGTTCATCGACCTCGACAACTTGAAGAGCACCAACGATTCGTTGGGTCACGAAGCGGGCGACGAATTGTTGAAGGCGGCCGCGGCGAGGTTGCGCAGGGCCGTCGGCGCGAGCGACGTCGTCGGACGGTTAGGCGGCGACGAGTTCGTCATCCTGATGTTCGGTTCGAGGCGTCGCCGGCTGGCCGGTCTGACGGACCGGGTGCGGCATCTGTTGGCGGAGCCGATCGTGATCGTCGGTACGGAGATGCCGATCCGGGCGAGTGTCGGCGTGATCGAAGTCGAGCCCGACGACTCGCGGACAGCAATCGAGATCCTGCGCGACGCGGACCGGGCCATGTACGAGGTCAAGAGAGCGGGACGCGCATTCAGTCCTGCACCGCCTTTGCGAGTGCGACGAACCTGGTGAGGTCGGCGCGGGCACGGGTGGCTTCCCTGAGCACGCGTACCAGTACCCAGGCGCGCGCGAGGTTTTCATCGAAGCCCGCCGCGTCGACCAGGCGATAGAAGCGGCGCTGCACGCCGCCGCGGATGTCACTGGCGAACTCGTCCCAGCGGTGCCACAGCATCGGGGCCAGTTCGTAGTGTGGATCGCCGTTGACCGGTGTGGGCGAGATCGCCAGCCACGGCTCCCGGTCGGCCGCCAGCACGTTGGCGTAGTGGAGGTTGCCGTGCACGACGGTGGGGGCGGGCTGCTGCGCCAGCTCGCGGCACAGCGTTGCGGCCTGTTCGACGAGCCGGTGCGGGATAGGCGCACTGCGGGGCAGTGAGTCGAAGTCGGTGGCCCACTCGCCGAGAAGCGTTGGCAGCGTGCGTAGTTGCGGTACGGCGGGGATGTGCAGGCGCGAGTAGAGGCCGGCGACGATGTCGCAGGCGTCGATGTCGGGCAACGCCTCGAGCGAGTCGGTGTGCAGCGGCTCCAGCAGTAGGGCCTGGCGGGTAGGGTCCGCCCGCAGTAGCCGCACGGCGCCGTCGCCGCCCCAGCGCCGCAGGACGATGTGTTCGTGCTCGGACTGACCGATCTTGAGCGCGGCACGTGAGCCGTCGGCGGTGCGGACTGGATGCACGACGGAGAAGCGCCCGACGATGGGTTCACCGTCGTCGCGAAGCTGCCACTGCGCCAGCAGCTCTCGCGTGGTCAAGCCGTCAGCAGCGCGTCGCACATCACCGGACGGTCTCGAGCCCGCACACCCCTCGCATGATAGATCGCGTTGACGACCGCTGCGGGGGAGCCGACGATTCCCCCTCGAGGGAGGCAGCGCCGCCCCTTCGACGCCGATGCTGTGTGCGCTACCGTCCCTGGGACGGCGTGAACTGGCTCAGCGTCAGCTCGGCGCCCTGGGGGTCGCGCACCGTGGCGGCTTTCGTCCATTCTGTGTCGTCAGACGACAACACAGTGGCGCCGAGCTTCTCGGCGACGGCCACTGAGTCGTCGCGATCGGCGACGGTGAACGTGACGTGCCAGCGGTCGCTGCCGTCGGTCAACGGCGCCAGCCAGGCGATCGCATCCTCGAAGCCCGGCGGCGCGGAGATGCCGGACTGCCGTTCGCGAATGTCGGGGTCGACGGTAGCTTCGAGGTGGTCGCCGTACCCCGGCCGTCGGATCATCGTCGCGAAGCCCAGATCGTCGAACTGCCAACCGAACACTGATGTGTAGAAGGCGGCCGCCATGACGGGCTCGGCGGTGTGGAGATCGCTGAAGTTCCAGCAACCCGGCCCGTTGACGAGTTGAGCGCCCAGCCGACGACGCGCTTGCCACAGTCGGAATTTCGCGCCCGCGGGATCAGTGCATCCGGCCAGCCGCCCACCGGGACCGGCGTCCACGGGATCGATGGTGACCGCGCCGCCGGCGGCGCGCACCTGTGCCGCCGCGGCAGTCGCGTCGTCGACCGCGATGTACGTGTTCCACTGTGCCCCAATGCCGGACGCCGCCGGACCGATCGCCGCCACGTCACGTCCGTCCAGTGTGGCGATCAGGTAACTCCCGGGTGCGGCCGGGACGGCGTCGGTGAACGTCCAGCCGAACAGCCCGGTATAGAAGTGCTCAGCCGCGTCGACGTCGGCCTGCTCCGTGTCGATCCAGCACGGGACGCCGGCCGGGTACTTGCGTTGAGCTGCCGTGTTCTCTTCGGCGTCCTGCTGGTGGGAGTTCACCCAGACATTGTCCACGCCCGCGGTGAGAACTCCCCGGCGTGACGACTGTTATCAGTTAGGTGGTCGGTGCAGTGGGCTGACTTCCTCGCGGTCGCATACCCCCGAGCCAATCGACAAACCCGGGCGATTCGCCCGGAACGGCCACGGCGGTCCTGACTCCCCGGTAAGTACATGTGTATGGGAGCGGGGAAATACATCGGACGAATCGGCGGGCTGGCGGTTGCCCTCGGCATCGGGGCGGCGGTGTTCACCGGCCCCGGTGTGGCGTGGGCCGAGCCGTCGGAAACATCGAGCACATCGAGCACATCGAGCACATCGGACACGTCTGACACGTCTGACACGTCTGACACGTCTGACGCGTCGGACGCGTCGGACGGTAACGAGACGTCCGGCCCGGAGACGTCGAAAGACGGCAAGGCGCCGAAGGACGCCGCCGCTTCCGAGCGGCGATCCAACAGACGCGACAGGGAATCACAGCAGCAGAAGCAGGAGGCGACCGAGAAGGCGGCCGTCACCGAACGCGGCGACGATGGACCGAAGACGACGTCGGAGCCGCCGGCGTCGGCCGCGCCCATGGCCGAACCCGAGCGAAAGGCCGAACCCGAACCTGTCGCTGTGCCGGCCGAACCGACGCCGGCCCCCGTCGGCGCGCAACTGCCGACCACCACCGAGACGTCGACCGAGACGTCGACCAAGACGTCGACCAAGACGAAGCCCGAACAGACCGTCGACCCGATCACGGTCGCGGTCTCGCGTCTGGTCGACGCGTTCGTCGATCCCTTCGCAGGCAACGCCCCGAGCGGCCCGGTCGACTCACCGGTGGCGTGGACGATGGCGGCCGCGGCGCGCCGCGAGTTCACCGACGAGGCACCGAAGCTCGACAAGGCGGTCGATCCGGTCACGATGAGCCTTGTCGCCGCAGAGGTCGAAGAGGCGTTCGCACCGGTACCCGTCAGGGCGATCCCGATGACGCCGCTGCTGCAGCCGCTTCAGCAGATCCCGCTCTTCGGGCCGGCGTTCGTGACACCGATTGTCGGGGTCATCAAGGCGATTCCGTTCATCGGCGACGTTCTGCATCCGATCGTCGGGTATCCGCTTGGATGGACTGGCGGCAGCACACCGCGCGACTACAAGGTCATCTCCGAGGACGGCACCGCGATCTACGTCCACTTCTTCCCGGCGTGGAAGTTCGACGAGAGTGGCAAGGCGCCGACGATCCTCAACGGTCCCGGGCTGTCGCTGCCGGGGGAGACGGTGCCGACCGCCGAAGACAACCCGTTCCTGCCCAACCAGGTCATCGGTATGGCGCCACTGCTGCGCAACGGTTACAACGTGGTCACCTGGGACCCGCGCGGGGAGTGGAGTTCGGGTGGGGTGCTGCAGATCGACCACCCCGACTACGAGGGCAAGGACATGCAGGCGATCATCAGCTTCATCGCCGCCCAGCCCGAAGCGCGGCTCGATGCGGGTTACCTCGACCCGCGCATCGGCATGGTCGGCGCCTCCTACGGCGGCGGCATCCAATTGGTGACCGCGGCGATCGACAAGCGTGTCGACGCGATCGTGCCGACGATCGCGTGGCACAACCTCAACGATTCGCTGTACAAGGCGGGCGCACCGAAGACGAGCTGGGGCGCACTGCTCACCGCGGCCCTGTTGTTCACCGGCGCGCGTGTCAATTTGCAGACCTACACGGCGGTGTTCACCGCGCTGTTCACCGGCCAACTGCCGCAACGGGATCAGGACTTCCTCGACGAGCGGAGTCCCTTCGCGCTGCTGGACCAGATCGAGGCGCCGACGCTGTTGTTCCAGGGCACGGTCGACACGCTGTTTACTCTGCAGGAGGCACACAACAACGCAATCGCGTTGCAGGACAACGTCGTTCTGAAGGTGGTGTGGTATTGCGGCGGGCACGGCGCCTGCATCTCCAGCCACAACGACGGCGAATTGATCGAAGACCGGACGATGCGTTGGCTGAACAAGTACGTCATGGGCCGCAACGTCGACACCGGCCGGAAGTTCGAGTGGGTGGATCAGCACGGCGACGAGTACGAGTCGGACGAGTATCTGCCGCCGGCGGGTGTTCCGCTCCAGGTCGCGTCGGGGCAGGGCGGGAAGCTGCCGATGGCGCTGCTGTTCGGTGGGTCGGGTCCGAACTGGCGGGCGTTCGAGGCCGGGCCCATCAACGGACTACTGGGGTTGCTGTCGGGCGCGTATGCGACCAACGCGGTGGAGGTCACCGCGACGGCCAGCCAGACCACGTATCTCGTCGGCGCACCGCGGCTGAAGTTCACGTACTCCGGAACGGGTGTCGCGCAGCACATCTACGCACAACTTGTCGACACGAAGACGGGCCTGGTGCTGGGCAATCAGGTGACACCGATCAAGGTGACGCTGGACGGCGAGCAGCACGAGGTCGACATCCCACTGGAGATGGTGGCGCACACACTGCTGGCGAACGAGTCGGTGAAGCTTCAGATCGTCGCGTCGGCGGTGCCGTACCAGACGTTCTGGGCGTCGGGCGAGGTCAACGTGTCGAACATTCACCTGTCGCTGCCGACGGCGGACGCCGCGGCGGTGATCCCGTCGAATGCGGATGCGATCACCACTGCGGCTTGAGAATTGGTGACACGCCGGCACCTCGAGTCCTGAGAAACTTGATGGGTGACTGCGTTTCGGGCCGCACTGGTCATCGTGTTCACTTGCATCGCCATGGCGGGCTGCGGGCTTCTCAAGCGGCCCGCGGTGGAGCTGACGTTCGAAGACCCCGTCGAGGTGAAACTCAACGCGTTCAGTGAGGACGGCGGTCCCCCCAGGCCGTTGCGCGACCTCACCGACTTCGACTGGGATGAGGTGCACGTCTTCTACGAAGGCGATGCGCGGGAAGAAGTCGAGGACATCGTGGGCGACCTGGTGTTCGAAGACGACTACTACGGGTCCTCGGGCAGCCTGCTCGTGTTCGAGAAAGAGGGCGCAGTGGTCAAAGCGCTGGCGATGAGCGGTGAGTTCGTCCGCGGAGCCGGACCTAGTTGGCCGGGCGACGTGCTCCTCGAACCGTACGGGCTCGGCTATCTGCGGCTCGTCGAACCGCAGTGACGAGCTGACGTTTTCCTCGCGCGAAATTGACGAGCGCGGTTACAGCGCTGGCAAACGTGGTGTAGTTTTCGATCGACACATGAGGCGGGGGAAAGCCGCTGCCGAGGAGTGAAGCGGTGGAAGCGACACCATTCGGGCACTATCAGCTGCACCAGCTGATCGGCCGAGGCGGGATGGGTGAGGTCTATAAGGCCTACGACACCAAAACCGACCGTATCGTCGCGCTCAAGGTACTTCCGCCCTCCATGGCCACCGACGAAACCTTTCAGCAGCGTTTCCGGCGCGAATCGCAGGCCGCCGCCGGCCTGAACGACCCGCATGTGGTGCCCATCCACGGCTACGGCGAGATCGACGGCCGGCTCTATCTGGACATGCGGCTCATCGAGGGCCGCAACCTGGGCACCATGCTCGGCGACGCCGGCAAGCCGCTGGACCCGTCGTTCGCGGTGCTGATCGTCGAGCAGGTGGCAACGGCGCTGGACGCCGCGCACGACGCAGGCCTGATCCACCGCGACGTGAAGCCGTCCAACATTCTCATCACGGGTCGAGACTTCGTGTACCTCATCGACTTTGGGCTCGCCCGTACAGCCGGTGAGAAGGGTCTGACGACGGCGGGCAGCACGCTCGGAACCATGGCGTACATGGCCCCCGAGCGGTTCGAGGGCAAGCCCGTGGATCCGACGTCGGACATCTACGCGCTGACGTGTGTGCTCTACGAATGCCTGACGGGTGCGCGGCCGTATCCGGCGGACAGCCTCGAGCAACAGATCGCCGGGCACATGACGCAACCGATACCGCGGCCGTCGGCGATGAACCCGAAGCTTGCGGCGTTTGACGAGGTCATCGCGAAGGGCATGGCGAAGAAGCCGGCCAAGCGTTACCAGTCGGCAGGCGAGTTGGCCGCGGCGGCGCGCAGTGCGCTCGATGCGCGCGTGCGCACCATCGGCAGTGGACGGCACGCTGCCCGGCGCTCCCCCCAACGACAGCGACCGCAGGTGTCCCGCAAGGTGTTGGCGGTGGCCGGGTCAGTGGTCCTGGTCGCCGCGCTGGCGACGTTCGGCGTGCTTCAGTGGCGCGGGGGCGGCGGCGGCGACGCGCGGCCCGCCGGCTTCGCGGAGAGCACGGCACCGGCGACGCCGGTTCCTGCGCCGGGTGCGGTGCAGGCGATCGCTGCGACGGTCCCGGAGGACATCCGGTCGACCGGGCGGTTAGTCGTCGGCGTGCACACGCCGTATGCCCCCAACGAGTTCAAGGACGCCAGCGGACAGATCGTCGGTTTCGACGTCGACCTGATGAATGCGGTCGCGCGGACGCTGGGATTGGCGCCGGAGTACCGCGAGACGGCCTTCGAGGCGATTCTGCCGTCGGTGCGTGCGGGTGACTTCAACGTCGGGATGTCGTCGTTCACCGACACCAAGGACCGCGAGGAGTCGGTGGACTTCGTGACGTACTTCCAGGCCGGCACGCTGTGGGCGCAGCGGACCGGGTCGGGAATCCACCCGTCGAAGTCCTGCGGGCTTCGCGTGGGGGTCTCGTACGCGACTTTGCAAGAGACAGAGGACATTCCGAACAGGAGCGAAGAGTGTGTGGCGGCCGGTCAGGCGCCGATCGAGAAGGTGGTCTACGTCAGCCAGGACGACCTGAACGAAGGCCTCGTCAACGGCGAAGTCGATGCGATGGCGGCCGATTCACCCGTCGCGGGGTTCGCAATCAAGACCTCGGGTGGCGCGCTGGAGGCGGCAGGCGAGGTCTACAACTCGGCTCCCTACGGATGGCCGGTGGCCAAGGGTTCAGCGCTGGCCGAGTCACTGCGCCAAGCGCTGGCGCACCTGATCTCGACCGGTGAGTACCGGACGATCGCGGTGATGTGGGGCGTCGAGAAGGGCATGATCTCCACGCCGGTGGTCAACGGCGCCACCCGCTAACCGAAGCGCTGCACGCCGCGGTGTCGCAGGTGTTGTGCCGCGGCGGCCTGGCGATAACCGACGCAGACGCCCGACCCCTCCGAGCCGTCGCCGGGACTGCCCGAAAGCACGCCAACGGCACGGACCGTCGGTTCGTCGGTGTCGGCGTCGCCGTGGTTGCTGTCTGCACTGCGACCGGACTGGTGATCGCCGGAGTCGGCGATGGCAATCGCCGTGCAGTTGGCACCCCCCAGCAGGGCACCAACGACCGCGCACACAGCGATCGGCCACTGCACCCGACGCATCGCGCCCCCAAGCCGCGGCGTGACCCCGATACTAGTGTGATCTTAACGTGGGCAATCACCTGCCGAACACAAAAACCGCAGCCCCAGTCGATAAAGCGCGCGTCGATAACTGTTCCGCAAACGTTTAGGACGGGCACCGTCGAACCCAGCGAAAATCGCTCATGCGCGGTCGCCGCTGGTGTCGATGATGAGAATTCGGCGCGTCCGGGCAACGTCACGTTGCGGTTTTTGGCGGAGCAGTCAATTACTTGGTGGAGGCCAAGACAGAGTTGTCGTTCGCTGCCGCAACCGCCAGGCAGAGCGTTACTGTGACCGCAGCAAAGCACGTGGGGAGGGGTTGCGACGCAGTTGTCACGCGAAGACGTCGAACGCACCGACCACGGCTTGACCGAAGAGCGATACCGCCGGCTCGTCGACCACAGCCCGAACGCGATCTGCGTGCACCAGCGCGGCCGCCTGCACTACGTCAACGAGGCGGGTCTGGAATGGATGCGGGCCGCTTCGGCCGACGAGCTCATCGGACGGCCATTGACTGACTTCATCGATTTCGACTCGATCGAGGCGGTATCGGAGCGTGCCGCCGAACTGCGTGAGATCGGCGACTGCTCCGAGCCGTGGATCGTGCGGATGGTCCGCCTCGACGGCACGAGGCTGGACGTCGAAGCGGTCTCGGTGCTGACACTGTGGGAAGGCGAACGGGCCTATCAAGTCATCTGCCGCGATGTCAGCGCGCAACGCGCGGCGGAGGCGACACTGCGCTACCAGGCGGCGCTGGTCGATCGGATCAGCGACGCGATCATCGCCATAGACGACAACTATGTCGTCAAGAGCTGGAATCGAGCGGCCGAGACGATCTATGGCCGCTGCGCCAAGGAGGCGATCGGCATGCCGGCCATCGAAGCACTCGGCGCCGAGCTCGGTGTGATGACGAGCTCCGGCGGCGGCGTCTTCCATTCCGTTCACCACCACACCGACGGCACGGCCTTGGACGTGCGAGTGTCGGTGGCGCGCATCGACACCGGCTATGTGCTGGTGAGCTGCGATCTGACGGCCCAGCGCCGTGCCGAACAGCACTTCGCGTCCGTTGTGGAGTCGCTGGAGGAAGGCGTCGTCGTCTTGGACAAGAACGGCATGATCAAGTCGCTCAACCCGGCGGCGATGAGATTGGTCGGCATCTCTCAGGATCAGATAGGAACCGACTTCTTCGAGCGCACTGGCCAATTCGCACTGTACGACGCGAACGGCAACAATATTCCACCGGGACAGCGCCCCGCGGAGATCACCATTCGCACGGGTGAACCGTTTAGTCACCTCGTCCTGGGGTTCGACCATGTGGAAGGACACCGCGCCTGGCTGACGTCTTGCGGTCGGCTGCTTCACCCCGGGTTGCCAGGACAGTCCGACGTGCTGATCACGTTCTCCGACATCACCGATCAACGCGCGGCCTCCGAACAACTGGTCTACCGCGCCACCCACGATCCGCTCACTCGCCTGCCGAACAGGGAGTACGTGCTGAGCAAGATTGCCGCGTCCGAACATGTGAGGACGGTGGTGGTGTATATCGATCTGGACGACCTCAAGGCGACGAACGACACGTTGGGACACAAGGCGGGCGATGATCTGTTGTGTGCCACCGCCGATCGGCTTCTGGAGTTCGTCGGGCCCGGCGACGTGGTGGGCCGGCTTGGCGGCGACGAGTTCATCGTGTTGATCTGCGATTCCGCGCCACCCGAGGACTTGGCGGACAAGTTGAAGCGACACTTGGCTCGTCCGGTTTCGATCGCTTCGACGACCACCCCGATAAGGGCGAGTGTGGGTCTGGTCGAGGTGCTCGCAGACGACCGCCGGACCGCGGAGGAGATCCTGCGTGACGCCGATCTCGCGATGTATGAGGCCAAGCGCGCCGGCCGTAATCGTCGCTGAGCCGTTACGGCAGAACCGTTTTCATCAACATCACGTTGTACGCCGACCACAGCGAGACGTTGTAATAGAGTTCTCTTCCCGTCGACCACGGGTGCAGAAAGGGCGCGTACACCCCACCCGGGAACTGCGAGGAGGGCACGAGTAGTCGCTCAGGGCTCCATGGTCCCTGCGGGGCGGGCGCGGTCCTGGCGACGATGTCGTTGTTGCCGTTGCCGTAGACCGTCAGGTACTGCTTGAGATACGCGTTGTACTGCGCCGACATCTCGCTGACCGGGCCCGGGATGACCGGCGTGGCGGCGCCGGGGTTGTTCGGCACCCAGGCGTTCTGCGCCGAGTTCCAGTACTCGTACTTCGTCGGGGCGGGCACATAGGCCGGCAGGACACGCGAGATGAACGCCGACCCGCCGCGACCCGACGGGGTGCCGAAGGAGTAGAGGTAGGGGTCGCCGGGGCCGGGCCGCAGGAACGCGCCCATCTGGAAGTTCTCATTCCCGGGGACGTGCGTGACGCCGGAAACGCGGTCCGGGGCGGCCGTGCGGACTGTTCCCGGATAGATGCCCCAGTGCTCACCGTTATCGGGGGACACGGCGATGGCCGAGAAGTTCGTCGTCCAGCGGCCGGGGCTGTCCCAGCTTCGGATTGACATGAAGTTGAGGTATTGCGTTGTGCCGACGGAGATTCCGCTGGTCGGGATGATGCCGGTCTCGTTGGAGGCCCACTTCGTGCTGTTGATGATCTGTTTGGACAGGCCCGGCGCCCACAGTGGGGATCCGGAGTATTTGTTGGACACCTGGCCGTCGGGCACCGCGATGGTCTTGGCGAGTGCGCCGTCCTGAGTGCGCAAGAGCATGTTGTAGCGCCACTGTTGGCCCTTGACGGTGCAATAGCCGTAGGTGTCGCCGAAGGCCATGAGGATCTGGCGGTTATCGGAATCGCCGTTGTCCCACATGATCCCGAGGTCGGTGCCGGTGACCGCGAAGCGGCCGACCGTGTTGTTCGGGCTTTCCGGCCCGGTGACCCAACCGACGAGCGAGGTGCCGGGTGGGGCAGGGGGTGGCGGCGGGGCGGCAGCAGGGGCGGGTTGGATCTCGTTGGCCTGCGGAGGGTTCGGTGAGGGCTGGACAGGGTCGACGGCAGCTTGCTGGTCGACCTGCGCTTCGCGCGGACTCAACACGCCGAGCAGCGCCTCGGAAACATGGCCGAGTCGGGGCAGCGGGGCGTCCTCGTCGGCGCCGCTGGGCTGCTGGCCGACGGGCCTGCCGTTGGAGGACGATGGCAGCGACGGGGTGGCTTCGGTGTTGGATGCGGCCGGAGGTTGGATGGCGGCCGTGGCACCGGTGCACGGGTCGGCGGCGGCGGGCGGCGCGATGACCATCGCGAGGCTCAGGGTGAGTGCGGCCGACGACGCCATCGATATCGGGACGATTCGATGACGCGGCGACATGTCACACCTTTCCAGAGGCGGACGTCGCTATGACGTCAGCGGGCTGATGTGACGTTAGTGATCAGGCTGACCAAAGTGATCATTGGTGCACCGTTCGGTACGCGTTCGTGACCGTGTCGCAACCCCGCGGCGCGCGAGGTCCGGCCGTTTCAGTGCCCCATGCCTCGGGTAGTTGAGCGGGATGTTCGGCCTGGACATGGCGTGACGTTCAAGGGGGCGGTGCACCGCGCGACGGGCAGCCGTGCCGTGCGCTTCATCGCCCGCGCCGGCTACCCGATCAGCGGGGTGCTCCATCTTCTCGTCGCCTACATGATCGCGCGCATCGCCCTGGGCTCCGAGGGAGAAGCCGACCAGGCAGGTGCGCTGGCCACGCTCGCGACCGAGGGCGGCGGGGCCGTCTCGCTGTGGGTGGTCGCGGCGGGACTCATCGCTCTGGCGATGTGGAGACTCGCTGAGACGGTGCTCGGACTGCATCCCGGGGAAAGCGCTGATGCGCATCGTCGGCACTCGCCGATTCTCAACAGGCTCAAGGCCTTCGGTTTGGCGCTCGTTTATCTCGCCGTGGCCGTCACTGCGGTCCAATTCGCGGTCGGCGCCAGTCGGCGCGGTAGTCAGCAGACGGCTGGTCTGAGCGCGCGGTTGATGCAGAGCGATGGCGGCAAAACCATTCTGGTCCTCACTGGGTTGGTGATCGCCGCGATCGGGAGCTACTACGTCCACAAAGGCGCATCGCGGAAGTTCCTCGACGACCTCAATCTGCCGGGTGGGCGGCTGATCACCGTACTGGGTGTCTGTGGCCACGTCGCCGAAGGAGCGGTGGTCACCGCTGCCGGTCTTTCGCGGATCGTGGCGACATACCTGAGCGATCCGGCCAGGGCGACGGGTCTCGATGGCGCGGTCGAGTCCCTGGGGCGGGCCCAGTTCGGCGAAGTGATATTGCTTCTCGCCGCAACGGGTTTCGCAGCCTACGGCCTGTACAGCTTCGCCTTGGCCCGCTACTCACGCATGTGAGGGCCTTTCGAACGTTTCCGCAGCACACTGAGGAGGTACTCCCTGGCCATGAGTGCAACCGATAAAGCAAAGAACAAGGTCGAGAACGTCGGCGGTAAGGCCAAGGAAGCCCTGGGCAACGCCACCGGCGACGCGCGCACCCGCGACGAGGGTCGAGGCGACCAGGCCAAGTCCAACCTCAAGGACGCCGGCGAGAAGATCAAGGACGCCTTCAAAAAGTAGCCGGCCTTCGTCCGCCGCTAGTCCTCCAGGGCCCGGCCCACGATCAGCGGATCGGGTTCGCCGACGACGTCGTCGTCCTTGTCGTCGTAGTCGTACCGCGACAGCAGATAGCGCATGGCGTTGATGCGTCCGCGCTTTTTGTCGTTGCTCTTGACCACGATCCACGGCGCGGCGTCGGTGTCGGTGGCAAGAAACATCTCCTCCTTCGCCTCCGTGTAGGCGTGCCACCGGTTGACCGACTCCATGTCCATGTCCGAAAACTTCCAGTGCCGAAGTGGATCAACGAGACGGATCGCGAATCGGGTTCGCTGCTCGGCTGGCGACACCGAGAACCAGAACTTGATCAGGTGGATGCCTTCGTTGACCAGCATCTGCTCGAACGCCGGCGCCTGCCGCATGAATTCGGCGTGCTGTTGGGGCGTGCAGAAGCCCATGACCCGCTCGACTCCGGCGCGGTTGTACCAGGACCGGTCGAAGAACACCATCTCTCCGGCTGTGGGGAGGTGCGTGACGTAGCGCTGGAAGTACCACTGTGACTTCTCGAGATCCGTCGGCTTCTCCAGCGCGACGACGCGGGCGCCTCGTGGCACCGGTGCGCTTGCTCCACTTCTGCAGCTTGAGCAATTCGATCTGCAACGCCCGCTTGCGCTCCTCGTACTCGGGACGGGGCATGCGCTCGTCGTACGGGTAGCGCTCGCGCCACGTTTCGGTGGGATTGCCGGCGCGGTCGACCAGGACCGGATCGTCGTCATCCTCGTCGTCGACGGTGTACTCGTGCTCGGCGGTCGCGAGCGCTTCCAGGTCGATCTGAGCATCAGCAGTAGTCATTGACGTCCTCTCGGGTGTCGTACCCGGTACTGAACGAACGGCAAACGTCGGTATGGGTGTACCCTTGGACAAGGCGCTTCGCCTCAACAACCTTGAGTCTCGTTTCTGGCGCCGTGAGCTTTTACCCCCTATGCGGGCCCGTCCCTACCTCTCAAGGACTCTTTATGGAATCAACCGATCTTTTCTCACACCCGTACAAGCCGGAAGTTCAACCGAGCAAGGAAGACGCTGCAGAAGCGGTGCAGCTCCCCTCGTTCTCAGACCGGCAAGACTGATATGTCCCCCTCATGAACGGGCTGACGGGAACCCGGCGTCTAGCCCGTCCTGTCAGGCTGTCGCTCGCGCGGGACCTGGGCGGCGACATCGACGGGGCCTGGTGGCCGCACAGTGCGGCGGTGGCGCGTGAGCTGCCTGAATTCATCCAGCTCATGCATCGTCCCCTCGGCGAAGTCCTCGATATCTGCGTCAACTGGTCGAACTCCGAAGCCGCGATGGATCTGAGCACGATCGCGTCGGGCGCGGGGTTGGTGCGCGGTGCGCAGCACCGACGGCCCCGTCTGATGGCAGTGACCGGTCGCGACGGGTGCTTGAGGCTGCTCGTCGTTCCGCATCTGACACCGCAGGCCCTCGGCACGATGGTGATGCGCTGCGCGGCGGCGATGCCGGCGCCGGAACCAGGGCGTGAAGCGCAACTGTTGGAAACCGCAAATACCGTGATTCGCCTTGCGGAGGCCGAAAGCGCCCGTTGGACAACACACATGAACGGTGAGAATGCAACGGATCCCGTTGCCGCCCAACCTGTTCACGACTAGTGATGGAGCGGGCGCAGACAGACGAAAATGGGCTGGTGCGGAAATATTCCGCACCAGCCCACTGTCACGTGTGAGGCCGACTAAACGGCAGTGACCCCAACTGCCTGCGGGCCCTTGGCGCCCTGCTCGATCTCGAACTGGACGCGCTGGTTCTCGTCAAGCGAGCGATAGCCGTTGCCCTGGATCTCCGAGTAGTGGACGAAGACGTCCTTCGAACCATCGTCAGGCGTGATGAAGCCGAAGCCCTTGTCGCCGTTGAACCATTTCACAGTTCCCTGTGTCATCTACTTACTTCTTTCATTTCCTTGCGGATGTACCAAAAACATCCGTAAAAAGTTTAGCACACTAATCAACTGACCATTGAAAGACGTTGGGGCCTAGGAAAACAGGCGCCCTGGGCCGAAACGCCCTCTGAATCTGCGCACACATCGTCCAGACGTGACCCCGCGGTGTGGCCATTCGACCGAAATCTGACCGATTGGACAACGGAGGTTTGCCGTCGACCCACCCGGGAACTTTCTGCGGACCGGAACGCGAATGCCCCTTACGTCACCGTTGGGGCGAGGACGAAGCCGATGTCGGAGGTACCGGATGAGTGGTCAGTGGGAGTGCGCTGTGGTCGGCGCGGGCGCGGCCGGCCTCAGCGCCGCGCTGGTGTTGGGCAGGGCCCGCCGACGCACCGTGGTGATCGACGCCGACCAGCAGAGCAACCGCGCCTCGTCGGGCATCGGCGGCCTGCTCGGGTTCGATCAGCGCCCGCCGGCAGAGCTGTACGCAGCAGGTCGCGACGAATTGTCGTCGTATCCGAGCGTGGAGTACCGGCGCGCCAGTGTCGAGGTCGGCCGACGCGTCGACAACGGCTTCGAGCTCGAGGTGGACGACGGCGAAGTGATCCACGCGCGGCGCGTGCTGCTCGCGACCGGCATGCAATACTGCCCGCCGGAGATCCCCGGCCTGACCGAGTTGTGGGGGACGTCGGTGTTTCAGTGCCCGTTCTGCCACGGCTGGGAGATGCGGGACAAGCGGCTGGCCGCACTCGCCGCGGGTGAGGAGGCGGTGCACTCAACCTTGATGCTGCGGGGGTGGACCGACGACGTGGTGTCGTTGACGGACGGGCACTCGCAGCTGTCGTCGGAGGACGAGGATGCGCTGCGGACGGCAGGAGTGACGATCGACGACCGCCGCGTCGTCGAATTGATCGGCGAGGAAGGACAATTGACCGCGATCGCGTTTGCCGACGGCACCCGGCTCGAGCGCGACGGCCTTCTGGTGGAGGCGCCGCTGAAGCAGCGGTCACCGCTGGCCGAGCAGCTGGGTGCCTCGTGTACGCCAGGGCCGCTCGCCGCGGACGCCATCAGTGTCGACCAGATTCACCGCACCGAAGCGGGCGGGGTGTTCGCCGCGGGCGATGTCTGCACCGAGCAACCGCATCTTGCAGGCGCGATCGCCGCCGGCGCGCAGGCGGCCATGATCATCGTGCAGAGCTTGCTGGCTGACGAGTTCGGTTTGCCGTATCCGCCGACGTAGACGCTAACCCGCCGACGGCACGTGTTGCCGGCACTGCGCGAGGCGGTCCAGCCTTGCCAGCCCCGAAACGAGGCTGGCGACAAGTGGTAATTCGTGGTCGGGGTCGCAGATGGACAGCAGGCGTCGCACCGGGTGACTCCCGACGATGATCCAGTCGACGTCATTGCGAGCGCAGTGCACGCTGATGTAGTACAGCGCCGTGAACGCCTGGGTGCCGACGAAGTCGACGGCACGCAAGTCGAGCACCAGTTGCCGGGAGATTCCGGTGTGCTGCTCGACGTAGCGGCCCAGTGCCCGCCCGTTGAGGGCGTCGAGATCACCAACGACGGCGACAGCCAGCCGCGACGACGACAGCCGTCTGACGGCGAACGTCGCCCGTCCGCACTGTCGTTGATCTTCCGTGAGGGCAGGATCCGGTCGGTAGATCCGGACGGTGCCAACCGCAGCCATGTACACATCCCCCAGGTTGTATTGCAGAGGTGGCGCCGGACGGCCATCCTGGGCGAGCCCAGATCAGGCGCCGCGGCGGGCTGGGAACTCAACCACGATAGAGAGTACTACGGATCTCGTGGCGTGTGAGGTGCTTCACAGAACTTTTCAGTTATGCCCTCTAACAGTGTGTTTCATCCAGCAAGCGAAATTCCGTCAGTTGCGCGTGCGTCAAGAATATCGACGAAAGCGACGGATTCCGTAGCTGCCGGGTTTGCTGGGGGTGGAACCCGGCGCGACGGCCGTCACGTCGGAGGGCCATCCGTATTTGCTGCTTCAGCCGCACGCTGACGTTGCACGAGGTTCTTCGCCTCATCGGCGCCCTCCTCGTCGAGCGCGGCGTACACCTTCTCCACCTTCTCGTCCGGCATCAGCGGCGGTAACAACGGCGCGGCCGGATCGACAACGGCCTCGATGACGAACGGCCGATCCGCTGCGAGGGCGCGCTGCCACGCCCCCGTCGCCTGTGCGGATTCGTCGATGCGGGCGGCGCCGAGGCCAAGAAGTTCGGCGTAGTCGGCGTACGGGAATGACGGCACGGACTGCGACGCGGGAAAACGCGGGTTGCCCTCCATTTCCCGCTGCTCCCAGGAGACTTCGGTCAGATCGCCGTTGTGCAGCACCAGCACGACGAAGCGTGGGTCTGCCCAGTCACGCCACCGGTCGGCGATCGTGATCAGTTCGAGCAGACCGGACATCTGCATGGCGCCGTCGCCGACGAGGGCGACGACGGGCCGGTCCGGCGCGTCGAGTTTGGCTGCAATGCCGTAGGGCAGCGCGCAACCCATCGACGCGAGGTAGCCGGAGACGTGGGCGGGAACGCCGGGCGGCAGGCGCAGGTGGCGTGCGTACCAGTATGTCGACGATCCGACGTCGACGGCGACGCGCGCGTCGGCCGGCAGATGCTCCGACAGCTCGCGGACGACGAACTCCGCGTTGGCGTTAGTGGTTACCTCGGCGCAGCGCTGGTCGGCCAACGCGTGCCATCGCTGTGTCCAGTCGTGAACCCGGTCCGCCCATCGGCGGTCGGTCTTATGCTCGATAAGGGGCAGCAGCTTCGAAAGTGCTTGTCGCGCATCGCCGCATACTGCGACCTCGATCGGATACTTGGCGCCCAGCACCCGCGGCTCGATGTCGATCTGCACAGCCCGGGCCTGGCCGGGCGCGGGGTAGAACTCGGTCCACGGGTCGTTTGAACCGACGATGAGCAAAGTGTCGCAATTCGCCATGAGCTCGGCGCTGGCCGTGGTGCCGAGGTGGCCCATCACCCCGGTGTGCCACGGCAGCGATTCGTTCACAATCGGTTTGCCGAGAAGCGAAGTTGTGACCCCACCGCCGACCGCATCGACAACGGCGGCGATCTCGTCGGCAGCATTCGCCGCGCCGCGCCCCACCAGCAGCGCAACCTTGCTGCCGGCGTTGAGCACGTCGGCTGCCTGGCTCAGCTGAGCATCGGGGGCGGTGATGTGCGGCCGCGCGGACAGCGGTGACGACGGTACGACCCCGTGGCTGTGCGGGGTCTCATCGGGCATCTCGGCCTGTTGAACGTCGTGCGGAATGATCAGACACGTCGGCGTGGACGTCGCGATGGCGGTGCGCATGGCGTTGTCGAGCGCGGTCAGCGCCTGTTCGGGGGCGAACACGGTCTGGACGTACTGGCTGCAAACGTCCTTGAACAACGAATGCAGATCGACCTCTTGGAGGTATCCGCTGCCGAGAGCGGTGGACACCACCTGGCCGACGATCGCCACGACGGGACGGCGGTCGAGCTTCGCGTCGTAGAGCCCGGCGAGCAGATGGATGGCACCGGGCCCCTGGGTGGCGATACAAACTCCGACCCCACCCGTGTACTTCGCGTGGCCGCATGCCATGAACGCGGCGAGTTCCTCGTGCCGAGTGGCGATGTACTCCGGGTCCCCGGAGCGTTGCAACGCACCGAGCAGGGTATTGATTCCGTCGCCGGCGTAACCGAAAACCCTTGTCACGTCCCACTGTTGAAGTCGACCGACGAGGGCGTCCGCGACGAGCTGTCCCATACCTGCTTCTCCGTATCCGTAGTGGTGGCTGGCTATCCAGCGCCTATGAGTGGGCTACCCCGAATCCCCCGCTCGAAGCGTGTAGCGCGTAGACTGGGCTTATCGACGACATGTCGTACGTGACCAACTGAGATCGCGTCGTCGTCGATTCGAAAGATTGGCCCATCGAGGTCAAGACGGGATGTCTTATGACACCGCCAGAAAGCCACGCCGTTGCCGGTCGGGGCACCACAGGACCTGAGAACACACCGCGGTTGAGGTTGAAGCCCAAGGCGCCGACAAGCGGACACGTCGACGGGGCATGGTGGCCGCACAGCGACGACCTCGCCCACGAGCTACCAGATCTGCTCTCGGTGTTGTCTGTGCGCCTGGGCGTCATCGAGCGTGTGATGTACAGCCTGGCCGAGTGGACCAACGTGCCGACACGAATGATGAGCGGAGACCGAAAGGTTCGGCTCGACGGTTACCGCGGCCAACCGGCCAGCACGCTCGAAGTGCTCGGAATGAACAAGACAAGAATTCTCCTGATCGTCGTTCCACCGCACACCGATTCCGACCTCGCCCACGAGGTGATGATGACCGCGGCCGCACCGGACAACGTCTCGTCGGTCGATGACCTGCTTGCGATTACCACACACGATCGGGAAGTTCGCGACCTGACCGCTGTCACCGAACGCCAGTGGGCGGCAGGCGCAGGAGCCACCCGCTGAGAACAGCCACGGCTCAACCGACTTCTCACCATTCGACTCAAAAGGAATCACTCATGACTTCGGCCCAAACGTTCCGCACGCCGTACGACGACCGCATCGACGTGGTTCAGCGCGTGATCAGCAGCCATTCCGATCTCGACGATGTCGCGGCGGGCGATCTTGCCGTGCACGTCCTGCACGCGTTGAACTCGATCCCCGAGAAGGTCCGCTAACCACTCACGCCTGGGTGCGGGTAGGCCGCTGCACGGTGCTGGAAAGACAAGATGCTGGGGTTCAGTACGACGCCGTCCCGGATCTCGATCGCCCGGGCGATGGTCGGGCTCTCGTCCCATGCCGTCGGTCCCCCCAGAAGTGTGCCGAGATGCGGCAGTAAGGCCTCGCTGATCTCCCACGTCGCGGAGTTCCACAAGTAGGACGGGCTGTGGTCGACGGCGTAGTAGCGCACGCCGTTTCCAACTTCGACGACCGGGTGTGCGAATGACGTCGGTTGTGCCCAGCCGAAACCCATTCCCGCGTCGCAGGAGACGTCGACGATGAGGCTGCCGGAAGCGAATAACTCGAGCTCGTCGGTGGCCACGAAGACCAGCGGCGCGCTTGGATCTTGGAGGACGCAATTGACGACGATGTCGTTGTCGGCGAGGAAGTCTGCCATCGGGACAGAACCGTCCGGCGTCTCCGCCCGCGTCCGGCCGGGATCGTCCGCATCCTGTCCCATCTGGACCATCTGTGTGGAGTGGATGGGTGAAGCCACCGCGGCCACGTCGCGATTGGTCAGCACCCGCACGTCGTCAACCCCGTGAGCGTTAAGAGCAGTCACCGCTCCGCGCGCGGTAGCACCGAATCCGATTACCGCCGCACGCATTCGACGTCCGTAGCTTCCCGTGACACCGGCCAACTGCATAGCGTGCAGGACGGAGCAGTAGCCGGCGAGTTCGTTGTTCTTGTGAAACACGTGCAGCCCGAAGCTACCGTCAGCGTTCCAGTGGTTCATTGCCTCGAAGGCAATCAATGTCAGCCGCCGGTCGATGGCACATTGCGTCAGTGCGGCGTCCTGCACGCAATGCGGCCAGCCCCAGATTATCTGTCCGACTTTCATTTCCGTCAGATCGTCGGCCTGCACCTTGGGCAATACGATGATGTCGCATTCGGCGATGAGCTCTTCACGCGTTCGGATTCCGCCGACCAGTCCTGCCAGCCCGGCCTCGGACGCACCGAACAGCTCGCCATAACCGCTTTCGAGGAATACGTGCGGGCGCAGCTCCTCGTCGATCTTGTCGAAGTGTGCCGGGTGAATCGGCAGCCGACGCTCGTCGGGCTTGCGCGAACGCGCCAGGATTCCTAGCGAACGATATTGTTTTTCAGCGGGTTCCGACATCACACCAATACCTGGTTTTCGTCAGGCAACCCAGCGACGCGGCCGCTCAGGGTTTCCTTGGATGCATGAGGGACTCGGTTTGCGAGGTTCGATCCGACTTCAGACGCTTGTCTGCGCGTTTCTCTTTGAGCGACTTTCCGGACTTCTTACTCATCGTCTTGCGTGGAGACTTGTCAGACATCACTGCCCCTTTGACGTGGGGGCCTTGGTGGTCCCGATGGTCTCACCCTACGTCTTTAGGCCCTGATCGGTCCACACCTCGAATCGTCTGGCGGAGACCGTTGGGTGTACCGTTGACGGTGTTGGGAACCCAGCCACTCCGGAATGAGACAGCCGTCAGCCGCTGATCTCGTCGAGCAACCGCTCATGCCGGATATGCCGGTGACAACCGCACGTCGGGATCACCTTTGAATTATCCTTCTTTTTCCAAATCTGTTGTGAATAAAGCACGTTACGATCTGCCTCGATTCGGCATTCTCAGTACCCATCCACCGACACCGTGCGGTCTGGCAACCTTCAGCGCTGCGCTGGGTGCCGGGCTGTCGAGCATTGGCGCCGACGTGAGCGTGGTGCGGGTGGCCGACGGGTCGCCTTCCTCATCCGACAGTGTCATCGGAGAGCTGGTCAACGGCTCACCGGCATCTGTTGCCGCGGCGTCTGAACTCCTGAACCAGAACGACGTCGCACTCATCCAGCACGAGTACGGCGTCTACGGTGGCGAAGACGGCGACGAGGTCGTCGACATCATCGGCGGACTTCGCGTGCCGGCGATCGTGATTGCTCATACCATCGTCAAAAACCCTACGCCACACCAGCGTTCGGTGCTAGAGGAGGTCGTCGCACTCGCGCACCGAGTCGTCGTGATGTCGGAAGCGGCCGGACAGCGACTACGCCGGAACTTCGACGTCGACCGCCACAAGATCGTCACCATCCCGCATGGTGCCACTATCCCGTCCAACGCTGCGGTGCACCGTCCCGGCAGGCCGACGCTGCTGACCTGGGGTCTGTTGGGCCCGGGCAAGGGCATCGAGCGGGTGATCGACGTGATGCCCTCCCTGCAGCACCTACACGGTCGGCCGCGTTACCTCGTCGCCGGGCAGACGCACCCCAAGGTGCGGGCCGCGCACGGCGAGGCCTACCGCCAGGCGCGAATCGACCAGGCGCGCCGTGCCGGTGTGGCTGACGCCGTGTGCTTTGACTCCGGTTACCGCAATGTCGCGTCCTTGACCACGCTCGCTCAGTCCGCAGCCGTTGTGGTGCTGCCGTATGACTCCACAGACCAGGTGACCTCCGGCGTGCTGGTCGACGCCATCGCCAGTGGCAGGCCGGTCGTCGCGACCGCATTCCCGCACGCTCAGGAACTCCTGGCCACCGGCGCGGGCATCGTCGTGGACCATGACGACCGCGGTGCGTTGGCGTCAGCCCTGCGCCGGGTGATGACCGAGCCTCGCCTGGCCGGCGCCATGGCCGCGGAAGCTCGCAGGCTGGCCCCGACGATGGCATGGTCAGTCGTGGCCGATGCCTATCTCGGCCTGGCGCACCGCGCTCTCGATGAGCGGCCGGCACTGGTATGACCGCCATCGCACCGGCCCCGCTCTTCGACCACTTGCGGCGGTTGACCAACAGCCGCGGCACGTTCGAACATGCGTGTTTCGCCGAGCCACGGCCCGAGCACGGCTTCTGCACCGACGACATGGCCCGTGTCCTCGTGGTCACCACCCGCGAGCCTGACCCCGAACGGACGTTGAACGGTCTTGCCGGTACGGCATTGCGGTTCTTGGACGAGGCCCAAGCGCTCACCGGCCCGTGCCGTAACCGGATGGACAGCGTCGGCCGCTGGCTGGACGAGCCGGACGTGTTGGACGCGTGGGGCAGGTGCCTATGGGCGCTGGGAACCGCCGCGGCACAGAGCGGCGTCGCCCATGTCCGTCGGTCGGCCGTCATGCAGTTCGATCGAGGCGCTCAGGCTCGGTCGGTTTGGCCACGGGCGATGGCGTTCGCCGCGCTGGGCGCCGCCGAGCTTCTCACCGTCCAGCCGGACAACCGGGCCGCACGGCTACTCATCATCGATTACTCCGCCGGTGTCGCCATGCCGAACGGGGACCTCGCCTGGCCATGGCCCGAACCTCGACTCACTTACGCGAATGCCGTTCTGCCCGAAGCGATGATCGCCGCGGGCGTCACGCTCGAAGACGCGAGCCTGCAGCAACGCGGCCTGGATCTGCTGGGCTGGCTGCTCGACAACGAGTTGACGAACGGCCGCTTCTCGGTGACCCCCGTCGGGGGTAGTGGACCCGGTGATCCGCGGCCGGCGTTCGACCAGCAGCCGATCGAGGTTTCGTCGCTCGCCGATGCCTGCGCACGAGCGGCCACGGTGGACAAGGGCGTCGTCTGGCTCGACGGCATACGCGCCGCTGCGGCCTGGTTCCAGGGCGACAACGACGCCGGGCAACTCATGTGGGACCCCGAGACGGGCGCAGGGTTCGACGGCCTGCACGCCGACGGCGTGAACCGTAACCAGGGCGCCGAGTCGACGCTGGCTGTTCTTTCGACGCTGCAACAGGCGCAGCGCTTCTCAATTGTCTCGCAATGACATCCGTGCGCGAAGGACTCGTCACTCGTTGCGCCATTCGG
Source organism: Mycobacterium deserti (assembly GCF_025345615.1). Classification (GTDB taxonomy): domain Bacteria; phylum Actinomycetota; class Actinomycetes; order Mycobacteriales; family Mycobacteriaceae; genus Mycobacterium; species Mycobacterium deserti. The sequence goes on along the minus strand of NZ_JAODWD010000002.1, from coordinate 392,150 downwards.
CTCGCTGCCGACCCGTCGCGGGTGATCACCCGTCTGTTCGTGCCCGGCCAGGAGGGTTTCGAGCGCCACGAGACACGGGCGGGGGCGGTGCTGAGACGCGTCCTCGCTCTTGACGAGGACGACGTGCGCCTGGCGTTGGACGATGTCGTCACCCGGTTCGACACGCGCCATCGCGATCTGGTGGGCACATTCCGCAAGCACGCACGTGAGCTCGCCGACCGGCTGGATCCCGTCCGCGAACTGTCCGACATGCGAATGTTGTTGCTGGGCGCGATCTTCACCGCTGAGTACGCTATCGAGGGCGCCGCGCTGTGCAATCCGAGCATCGTGGAACATCCCGACCAGACGGAACTGCAGGCGGGCAGCCTGCGATTCGTGATGAGCGTGCGGGGGATCGGCGAGGGTCACCGTTCGTCCATCGGGTTCCGGACCGGAGTGGTCGACTCGACTGGCCGCGTCTCGATCGATGAACCAGCACCGTTCGCGACGGTCGGAGCGGCCGCACCGGCCCTTCTGGACGCAGGAATCTTCCGCAGCGAGCTCGAGCGACACGGCGACGCGAGCGAGGCTGCCGACTATGTGCTCGACGCCCTGGGTGACCGCTTCACGCGGTCGGACTTGGACGAGCAGCTCGACCGGCTGCGGGCTCACCTGAGTACGCGTGGGCGCGCCCTGGAAACGATCGCGTTGATCCGTGGCATTGCCGACAGGGCCTACGCCATCGAATTCCCGGACGAGGTGGCGCTTTCCGAGCGCGTGCTGTGGCCCGCCACGGCCGCCGAAGACGCCGGCATGGAGGACGCCCGGTTCGTTCGATTCGTCGATGACGACGGCGCGGTGACCTTCTATGCGACCTACACCGCCTACAGCGGTTCACTCATCAGCCAGCAATTGTTGGAAACCACAGATTTTCAGTCCTTCACATCCACTCCCCTTGTCGGAAGCGCTGCGGCCAACAAGGGCCTGGCGCTGTTCCCGCGCCGGATCGGTGGCCGCTTCGCCGCCATGTCGAGGTCGGACCGTGAAACGAACACGGTCGCCTTCGCCGATGATCCCTTCGTCTGGCCGAGCGCGCACGCCTGCCACCGGCCGAGCGAGACCTGGGAGACGTTGCAACTCGGTAACTGTGGCTCGCCGATCGAAACCGACGCCGGTTGGTTGGTGCTGACCCACGGGGTCGGACCGATGCGCACCTACCGGATCGGGGCGATACTGCTTGATCTGGACGATCCGACGCGGATCATCGGCCGTATGCGGGAGCCGCTGCTGAGCCCCGCACCCGACGAACAGGACGGTTACGTCCCCAACGTCGTCTACTCGTGCGGTGCGCTCGTGCACGCGCAGACCCTGGTGCTTCCATACGGAATCAGCGACGGCGCGATTGGTATCGCGGCCGCGCCGCTCCCTGAACTGCTTGCGGCAATGGGTGACTGATCGCAGAAGGAGAAGACCATGACGAACAACTCTGACAAAGTTCGTGCTGCTCTCGACGAGAGCATCGTTCATGTCGGCGCCGGTTTCACGGCGAAGGAGCGTCCCCATGTGCTGGAGGAGTTGTCGACGTTAGCGCCACACCTCGGCAGGTGGGATCCGCGTGATGTGGATGTCGAAGTCACGCTGCAGGACCGCGACGGCAAAGAGCAGCGCGTCACCCTGCGCACCAGTCTTCCCGGCTTCCCGCCGCTCGTCGCGGTGGCTGACGACCCGGACGTGACTCGGGCCCTGGGACGAGCCAAGCGCGAGCTGATTCGGCAACTGGATCACCAGAAGTCAGCGCGGGAACCGATGAACAACCGCCGACTCCGGACGGCGACGATCCGGCATCCCGATTCGTGACGTTCTTTTCGGCGTGGCGTCGGTATTAACGGGTACCCCTATTACAGGTGGAGACGACCGAGGAACGGCCTTTCGCCCACCACACTTCCGGCTCACTGCCGGCACATTTCTGGAGGTACGACCATGACAGTCACCGTGACGCTTCGCGGCGGAGAAACCGACAAGTACATGCGTTTCGGCGACTCGTACATCAAGCACAACGACGGCTCGCTTGACGTCATTCGCACCGGCGCCAAAGAGGCACACAGCTACGCGTCGGGGGAGTGGACGGACGTCGACGGCGACCAGAAACAGTCCAAGAAGCGCTTCTTCGGGGGCGGCTGATCAAGGAAACCCCCGCCGGGGAATGTATTTCGAGCCGACCCAGGGTCGAAACGCACACACACTTTAAGGAATATGCCTCATGAGGTCATCCGACCTGTTCTCTCACCCGCCGCAGCCGGAACCCAAGCCGAACAACGGCGATTCGTCGAAACCGGTCGAGAATCCGGAGTTCTCCGATACGTCGCAACGGCAGTCCGCTGCGCCGTCCTCAGGGACCTAAAACAATGGGCTGGTACGGAAAACCCGCACCAGCCCACCATCTTTTTAGGTCTGTCAGACGGCCGTGACTCCTACCGCCTGGGGGCCCCTGGCTCCCTGCTCGACCTCGAACTGAACGCGCTGATTCTCCTCCAGCGACCGAAACCCGCCCCCGCTGATTTCGGAATAGTGGACGAAGACATCCTTGGCGCCGTCGTCAGGAGCGATGAAGCCGAAGCCTTTGTCGCCGTTGAACCATTTCACAGTTCCCTGTGTCATCTACTTACTTCTCTCATTTGATGCGGATGTACGAATAACATCCGAGATCAGTCTACCACCGATGCGATTTCGTTGTACCCGAGGGTGTTTCGGTGACGCCGCGCGGTATGCGGACGAAAGTGTCCGGGGTGAGCCACGGGCTTGGCCGGCAGTCCATCTCGGTCGCGCCCACTGGGCTGTTCTTGAAGCGTGCGCCCGTTTCGCCGCCGACTAGACAACTTCTCGATAGTGTCTCCTTCGTGGATTTCGAGCTCGACGACGAGCAGCGAGCCTGGGTGGCCGAAGTACGGCAGTTCCTCACGGCAAACGTCACGCCGGCGCTACGGGCGGAGATGGCCGAGCACGGGCTCGAGTACCAGGGCGGCGAGCTCACGGCCTTTCGCCGCAAGATCGGCGAGAAAGGCTGGTTCGGACTGAACTGGCCGACCGAGTACGGCGGGCTGGGCCTGACCGCCATGCACCAGCACCTGTTGATGCGCGAGTTCGAATATGCCGGCGTGCCAGGCCCCGACCTGACTGTGACTTCGGTGGCGCCGGTGATCATGCGCCACGGCACCGAGCAGAACAAATTGGAATTCCTGCCCGGAATTGCCAGGGGCGAGATCGTCTGCGCGCTCGGGTACAGCGAACCGAACGCGGGAACCGACCTGGCCAGTCTGCGTACCCGGGCGATTCGCGACGGCGAGGAGTGGGTGATCAACGGGTCGAAGATCTGGAACAGCGGCGCCCAGCGGTCCACACACGAGTGGCTGTGCGTGCGCACCGACCCCGAGAAGCCTCGGCACCGTGGTATCTCGGTGCTCATGGTTCCCGTCGACAGCCCGGGCATCGAGATCCATCCGCTATACGCCTGGTCGGGGTACCGCACCAACGAGACCTTCTTCCGCGACGTGCGCGTGCCGGTGACCAACCTCATCGGCGAGGAGAACGCCGGCTGGACATACATCACCGGCGCGCTGGACCACGAGCGAGGCGCGTTGACCAACGCAGGCGACATGCGCCGGGCCCTTGACGACCTACTTGCCCTTGCCGGACGTCCGGCCCCGGCATTCCGTCGCCGACTCGCCCAGGCCGAGGCCGATCTGGAGGTCGCGATGCTGATGGGCTACGAGGCCGCCTCGCTGCTCGACAGCGGTCGGATCCCGACCGTTGAGGTGAGCGTCGAGAAGGTCTTCACCAGCGAATTGCGCCAGCGCATCGCCGATCTCGCGCTCGACCTGCTCGGACCCGACGGGCTAAGGGTCGGCAACTTCTTCGAGCGGCTGTACCGGGTGTCACCGCTCATGCGCTTCGGCGGTGGCACCAACGAAGTCCTTCGTGATGTGATCGCCCAGCGCGGTCACCGTATGCCGTCGTACGGACGGTGATCGCGTGCGAGTGATTCCGAATGAGGACGAACGCGACTTGGCCGCGATGTGCCGCAGCGTGCTGGCAGCCGAACTCGAGCCAGACGCGCAGTGGAAGGCGTTGGCCGACGCCGGCGTGTTCGGGCTGCTGGGCGACGGCAGCCTCAGCGATGTGGGCATCTTCTGTGTCGAAGCGGGAAGAGCCCTGTGCCCCAGCGCGGTCCGCAGCACGCTGCACGCGACGTTGGCGTGTTCGTGGCTGGGTGTCGGCGAGGATTGGCTGCCGCGGCTGACGATCGGCGAGGCACGCGGCACGTATGCACTGTTCGACCCACGCGACGCGTCCGACGTGACGCCGCTGCTGCGGGCGTCCCGCGACGTCGAGGGTTGGCGCGTCAACGGCGTCGCGAAGGTCGTCGCCGACGCCGACGTGGCAGAGGTGATCGTCACCACCACCGACGCAGGTGTCGTGGCCGTCGACACCGCAGCGTCCGGCATCGCGATCGAGCCCGTGCCCTTGATGGGCGGGTTCCCTGCGTTCACAGTCCGCTTCGACGATGTCGTGGTCGACGAGCCGTCGGCGGTCGACGATCTGCAGTTGCGCCGCGCGGCCAATGCCACTGTGGCGCTCGACAATCTGGACTTGGCCGGTGTGGGGGAGGCGGTGATTGCCCGAACCGTCGAGTACACCACGGTGCGCGAACAGTTCGGCAGGCCGATCGCCTCGTTCCAGGCGGCGCAACACATCGTCGCCGACATGCACATCGCGCTGGCCGCGGCACGATTGGCGGCGCACTCCGCGGTGTTCCGCATCGGGCAGGGCGGTGCCGCGACGCGGGAAACCGCGATCGCGCGGATGCGCGCGGCCCAGGTCAAGAAGATCACGCTCGACGCGCATCAACTGCACGGCGGCATGGGCTACGTCGTCGAGACCGGCCTGCACCTGTTCTCGGAACGTGCGCGTGTGCTGTCGACCGTGGGCGGCGGTGCCGACATCGCCGCTGCATGGCTCGAGGAGGAGATGAACTGGACGGAATGACGCAGAGCCTTCTCGACGAGGACTCGCTCGCCAAGATCGGCACGGTCGTGGCCGTCGCCACCGGAGAGGTCTACCGCCGCGACTGGCAGCGCTGGGCCGCAGCGGTCGGGGACCACAACCCGCTGTGGTTCGACGCCGACTACGCCCGGCAGCACGGCTACCGCGACATCATCTGCCCACCGCTGTTTCTGCAGTACGCGATCCTCGACGTGGCGGCGCTCGGTGATCTGCGGGCGGACGGGTCGTCTGGGGCGGTCACCGGCAGCCTGGCGTTCCCGAAGGCGCCGCGCAGAATGGCAGGCGGCGAGAGCACGACATTCCACCTGCCCGCCTACCACGGCGACGACGTCGAGATGACGCGCACCGTCGAGTCGATCGTCGAAAAGGACGGCAGGTCGGGCAGATTCGTGCTCGTGACGTGGCGTGCCGAGTACCGTAATCAACACGGGGCAATTCTCGCCGAAGCGTCGACATCGATGATCGCCAGGCCCGCATGAATCCGCACTTCGACGACGTCGAGCCCGGCTACGTCATCCCCGCGCTGACCGTGACCGTCGACGAGACGCAGATGTTCTTCTTCAGCGCCGCCACCTACAACGGACACCGCATCCACTACGACAAGGACTGGGCCCGCGGCACCGAAGGTTACGACAACGTGCTCGTCCAGGGGCCGCTGCAGGCTGCGCTGCTGTCCCGGGCGTTGACCGACTGGATCGGCGGCGCGGGGCGGCTCGTCGCGTTCTCCGTTCAGAACCGCGCGATCGCGTATCCGGGTCAGGCGCTGACGTTCGGGGGCGTCGTCACCGGGAAGCGCGACGGTGCGCTGGTCGACCTCGACATCTTCTGCAAGCGCGGCGACGCCGTGCTGATGCCGGGCACCGCGACCGTCGCCCTGCCACTGCGGGACTCGGCGTGACGGGGCTACGGGGCGACGCGGCGATCGTCGGCATCGCGGAGTTGCCCGCCGAGAAGCGCCAAAGCGCGCCGCCGAGCTTCACGCTGGACCAGTACGCGCGGCTGGCAAAGATGGTCGTCGAGGACGCCGGAGTGGATCCGGCTGTGGTGAACGGCCTTTCGACGCACGGGGTCGCCGAGTCGGACATGTTCGCGCCGGCCACGCTGTCGGAGTACCTCGGATTGCCACTCGACTTCGGAGACCGCGTCGACCTCGGCGGCGCGACGGCGGCGGGCATGGTGTGGCGCGCCGCGGCGGCGGTGGAGCTGGGCTTGTGCGACGCGGTGCTCGCGGTCGTGCCCGGGTCGACGGAGATCCCGCGCTCGGAGTCGAAGCCCGGCCGCACCCTCGGCTGGTACGGAGCGTCGAGCAACAACTACGGCTCGCCGCAGGCGGAGTTCGAGATCCCCTACGGCAACGTCGGTCAGAACGGCCCCTACGCACAGATCGCGCAGCGCTACGCGTACGAATTCGGCTACGACGCAGCAGCATTAGCGCGGATCGCGGTTCAGCAGCGGGAGAACGCGTGCGCGCATCCCGGCGCGGTGTTCCACGGCAAGCCGATCACCGTCGACGACGTGCTCAGCAGCCCGGTGATCGCCGACCCGATCCACATGCTGGAGACGGTGATGCGCGTGCAGGGCGGCACGGGTGTGCTCATCGCGAATGCCGACGTCGCACGGCGTGCCCGCCATCGTCCGGTGTGGATCAAGGGCTTCGGCGAGCACATCGGGTTCAAGACACCGACCTACGCCGACGACCTCATGCGCACGCCGATCGCGCGCGCCGCGGAGCGGGCGTTCGCGATGGCGGGGCTTCAGCGCTCCGACATCGACATGGCGTCGATCTACGACTGCTACACCATCACTGTGTTGATGACGTTGGAGGACGCTGGCTTCTGCGCCAAGGGTTCCGGAATGACGTGGCTGACGGAGCACGACCTGACGTTCCGCGGCGACTTCCCCCTCAACACCGCAGGCGGCCAACTGTCGTACGGACAGGCCGGGATGGCGGGGGGCATGCACCATGTGGTCGACGGCGCCCGCCAGGTGATGGGCCGCGCCGGCGAGGCGCAGGTGGGCGACTGCAATACCGCGTTCGTCAGCGGCACCGGCGGCATCATGAGCGAGCAGGTCGCACTGATCCTGGGCGGTGACTGATGAGCGCGCCGATGCCCGAGCCGACGCCGGTGTCGCAGCCGTTCTGGGAGGCGTTGCGCGAACGCCGGATCCTGATCCAGTACTCGCCGTCGGCGGACCGCTACGTGTTTTATCCGCGCACACTCACGCCGGGTACGTTGGCCGACGACCTGGAGTGGCGCGAGATCGACGGCGCCGGAACGCTATACACGTTCACGGTGGCGCGCCGCCCGACCGGCCCGTCGTGGGTGGAGAAGATGCCGCAGCTGCTGGCGGTCGTCGAGTGGGACGTCGGTCCGCGGGTGAGCACAGAACTCGTCGACGTCGAACCCGAGGACATTCGCATCGGCATGCGGGTCGCGCCGGTGTTCTGCGACGAAGACGGAATGACGCTGCTGCGCTACCGGCCGGGCAACCATGATTGAGACCGTGCAGCAGCTGCTGCGTACCCGGATGGACGACGACGGCGTCGCGGTGATGCACGGCGATCGGACGTGGACGTGGCGCGAGCACCTGGCAGAGGCGGCGGCGGAGGCGTCGGCGGTGATCGCCCTCGCCGACGCGTCGCTTCCACTGCATGTCGGAGCGCTGCTGGGCAACACCCCCGCGATGCTGCGGTCGATGGCGGCGGCGGCGCTCGGCGGGTACACCCTGTGCGGCATCAACACCACGCGCCGCGGTGACGGCCTGGCCGCCGACATCCGCCGAGCCGACTGCCAAATGGTACTCGTCAACGCCGAACACCTACCGCTGCTCGACGGACTCGACCTCGGCGGGGCGGCAGTGATCGCCGTCGACGACCCTGCGTACCAGGATGCCCTCGGCGGGGCGAAACCGCTTGTCCCGCATCGTGAAGTGGGCGGAATGGACCCGGTGCTGATGCTCTTCACGTCGGGCACCAGCGGCGATCCGAAGGCGGTGCGGTTTGCGCACGCGATGGCGGTGCTGTGCGGCGCCAGCCTGGTCGACCGGTTCGAGCTCACCGCCGACGACGTGTGCTACCTGTCGATGCCGCTGTTCCACTCCAACGGTGTGGCCGCCGGTTGGGCCGTTGCGATCGCGTGCGGGGCGGCGATGGTGCCGACCAAGTTCAGCCCGACACGGTTCCTCGACGACATCCGGCACTACCGGGCCACGTACATGAACTACGTCGGCAAGCCTCTGGCGTTGGTGCTGGCGACACCCGAGCAGCCCGACGACGCGGACAACACGTTGCGGGCGGCGTTCGGCAACGAGGCCACCGAGCGCGACATCGAGCTGTTCGCGAAGCGGTTCGCTTGCCGGGTGGTGGACAGCTTCGGGTCGAGCGAGTTCGCCGTCGTGGTGATGCGGGAGGACGGGTGCCCACCGGGATCGATCGGCAAGGGCTACCCGGGGGTCAGCGTCTACCACGCCGACACCGTGACCGAATGTGCGACAGCGGTTTTCGACGAGCACGGTGCGCTGGCGAACTTCGACGACGCCGTCGGCGAGCTGGTCAACACGTACGGCGTCGGCGGATTCACCGGGTATTACAACGACCAGGCCGCCACCGACGAGCGGATGCGTCACGGCATGTACTGGTCAGGCGACCTGGCGTACAAGGACGCCGACGGCTGGATCTACCTGGCGGGCCGAACGGCGGACTGGATGCGAGTCGACGGGGAGAACCTCGCGGCGGGACCGATCGAGCGGATTCTGCAGCGGCTGCCGCAGGTCAACCTCGTCGCGGTGTACGCCGTGCCGGACGAGCATGTCGGTGACCAGGTGATGGCGGCTGTCGTCCTTCACGAGGCGGTCACGCCGGAACGGTTCGAGGAATTCCTCGCCGAACAGCCTGACCTGTCACCGAAAGCGTGGCCGCGCTACGTGCGGATCAACGAGGCACTGCCCCAAACCGCGACCAACAAGATCCTCAAGCGCGCGCTCATCCAGGAGGGCGTCACCGCCGGCGACGGCGTGCTGTGGGAACGAGACCCCCGCGGCCGCCGCTACTCGGCGATTTCGGTGCGCTAACGTTCGCTCAGCGACTGTTAGCGCGCCGAAATCACCACTAGCGGGTGTGGTAGTCGACTTCCCAGTGCTTGATGCCGTTGATCATGCTCGACCGCAACCGCTCCGGCGCGCCGACCGGCTGCAGATCCGGAAGGTGGTCGGCGATCGCGTTGAACATCAGGTCGATGGTCATCCTGGCGAGGTTGGCGCCGACGCAGTAGTGGGCGCCGGTGCCGCCGAACCCCAAGTGCGGGTTAGGGCTTCGCAACACGTTGAACGAGAACGGGTCGTCGAACACGTCCTCGTCGAAGTTCGCCGAGCGGTAGAACAGCACCAGCCGCTGGCCCTTCTTGATCGGCACGCCGGACAGTTCGGTGTCGACGATCGCGGTGCGCTGGAACGCGGTGATCGGCGACGCCCATCGGATGATCTCGTCGGCAGCCGTCTTCGGTCGCTCACGCTTGAACAGCTCCCACTGGTCGGGGAAGTCGGTGAACGCCATCATGCCCTGGGTGATCGAGTTGCGGCTCGTCTCGTTGCCGGCGATCGCCAGGGTCACGACGAACATCCCGAACTCGGCCCCGCTGAGTTGTCCGTCGGCGTCCGCGTCGATCAGCGTGGTGACGATGTCCTGATCTTTGGGGCCCGGGTCCTCGGCTTTACGTTCGGCCAGTTGCATGGCGTACCACATCATTTCGCCGGCGGAGGCCAGCGAGTCGTACTCGGCGAACTCCGGATCGTCGGCACCGATCATCCGATTGGACCAGTCGAACAGCTTCTCCCGGTCCTCCAGCGGCACGCCGAGCAGACCGGCGATCGCCTGCAGCGGAAGCTCGCGCGCCACCTGCAGGACGAAGTCACCGGAACCCTCCGCAGCGGCCTGCGCGGCGATCCGCTGGGCGCGCTCACCGAGTTCGGCGCGCAGCCGCTCGACGTTGCGCGGCGTGAACCCCCGCGACACGATCTTGCGCAGCCGGGTGTGCTCCGGGTCGTCCATCATGATCATCGACGCCCGTCCGGCTTCGATCTGCCCGCCGCCGCCGGTCACCGTGTAGCGCGGCACCACCGATTTCTCGGCCGACGAGAACACGTCGGTGCGCAGCGACACCTCGCGCACGTCGCGGTGTTTGGTCACCACCCAGTATCCGCCGTCGCCGAAACCGCCGACGTCGGGCGGCTGCTCGTTCCACCACACCGGCGCCGCGCGTCGGAGTTCGGCGAACTCCTCGGTCGGTAGCCGGTGGGCGTAGATATCGGGATCGGTGAAGTCGAAACCCTTGGGCAAGTTCGGTGCGACCATCAGCATCTCCTCACGGTCGGTGCCGGACGCGGCACGGCACACCGTTGACGACTTGAGTATTGCTGGGCACATCGAGCAGATGCGCCGGATTGAGGAGATTGGAGTTGACGCCAGGACTGGCGTTGGCGACCTGCAGGTGCGTTCCGTCGAGGCCGTGGCCCCAGCCGTGCGGCAGCGACACCACGCCGGGCATCATCTCGTCGGACACCTCCGCGGGCACCGTCAGCGTGCCCTCTTCGGTGGAGACCTCGGCGACGTCGCCGGACGTCAGGCCCGCCCGCTGCGCGTCGCCGGGATGGATCAGCAGCGTGCAGCGGTCCTTGCCCCGCATCAACGCGGGCACGTTGTGCATCCACGAATTGTTCGAGCGCAGATGCCTGCGGCTGGTGAGCAGTAACCCGTCGGTGGGACGCTGCAGTCGCGCGCGCAGACGTGGGACATCGTCGACGATCCGCGGGTGTACCAGTTCGACCGTGCCCGACGGGGTGCACACGACCTCGTCGAGACGGCCGCCTTCGAGTTCGGCGAGCCGCAGTCCATTCGGATGCTTCCGGACGTCGTCCAGCGTCAACCCGTCACGTCGCCCGAGGTCGTCGCCCCACGGCCCGAGACGAATCCCCATGTCCACCAAACGTTCTGGACCGCTGCCGGTCAGCGCAGCGGTGGCTTCCTCCGGCGGGCGTCCCGTCAGCGGCGTGTTCGGTGCCATGCACGCCGTGGCGACGAGCCCCGCGACGTAGAGGTCGTCGATCGCGGCGACGTCGACGTCCGGCATTGGCGTGCCGACCATGGCGCCCGCTAGCCGCAGCAGGATCTCCCACTCCGGCGGCCGGTCGGGCGGCGGCTCAAACACCGAGTCCGACCACTTCAGGCACGACGCCACCGCGTAGATCCAGTACAGCTCGTCGGCGTGCGGACGCTCCAGCGGTGACAATCCCGGCAGGATGACGTGCGCGTGGCGGGTGGTCTCGTTGAGCCAGCTGTCGACGGCGATCATCGCGTCGAGCCGACCCAGCGCCGCGTCGAGCCGCCGCGCTCCCGGCGCCGACACCACCGGATTGCCCGCCACCGTGATCAGCCCGCGCAACTGCCCGTCGCCGGGGGTGTCGATCTCCTCGGCGAGGCAGCTGATCGGGAACTGGTTGAACACCTCGGGCGCACCGCGCACTCGGCTGTGAAAGCGGCCGAACTCCCAGCCGGCCCCGGTCTGGTCGGGCGGCTTCATGAACATCGGCGACCAGACCGCAGGCTTGGGGAACACCGCGCCGCCTGTCCGGTCCAGCGAGCCCAGCGCCGTGTTGAGGACGAACACCAGCCAGGTCGCTAGCGTGCCGAACTCCTGGGTGCAGGCGCCGATGCGGCTGTAGAGGACCGGCGTTTCGGCGTGTGCGAGGTCGTGGGCGAGTTGGCGAATGGTCCCTGCGTCGATGCCGCAGGCGTCGGCGACCACCTCGGGCGCGAAGTCGTCGGCCATCGCAATGACGTCGTCGAGGCCTTCCACGCGCCCGGTGAGGTGGTCCGGGCGGCGCACCCAGTCGTTCTCAGCCAGCGTGTGCAGGATCGCGAACAGCAGCAAAGCGTCGGTGCCCGGCCGGATCGGCACCCACTGCGTGGCGCGCTGCGCGGTGAGGGTGCGGCGTGGGTCGACGACAGTGACGGTGCCGCCGCGTTGGCGGATCGCCGCGAGCCGGCCCATGAGGTCGGGCGCCGACAGCATCGAACCCTGCGACGCCGAGGGATTGGCGCCGAGGATCATCAGGTGGTCGGTGCGGTCGACGTCGGGGATCGGCGCGTTCCACATGTGGCCGAACAGCAGTGCGCTGACGAGGTTGAGCGGCCACTGGTCGACGGTGCCGGGGGAGTAGTAGGCCGGCATGCCCGCGGCCTGCGCCATCCCGATGAGCGCGCCGATGTGCGTGGACAGGCCGAGGTTGTGCGCGACGGGGTTGCCGACGTACACGGTGACGGCCGATGCGCCGTAGCGGTCGAGCACCGGGCGCAAGACTCGTTCGCTTTCGGCGTACGCGTCGTCCCACGAAACGGGGGTGTGGCCGGTGCGGGTGCGGACCATCGGCTGGCGCAGACGGTCGGGGTCGGTGTGCAGGTGCTGAACAGACGGCCCCTTGGGGCAGATATGGCCGCGCGACCACACGTCGTCGGGGTTGCCGCGGATGTCGGTCACGCAGTCGCCGTCGACGCGGATCTGCAGACCGCACATCGCCTCGCAGAGCGGGCAGGTCACCGCGGCGCGCCTGGACACGTGTCCAGATTAGGGTCCGCGATCGGATGCCGTTGCATTACCGTGCAACTCATGGACGACGGCGTCGCGAGCTTCATGCGAACCATGGACGAGGGCTTCCCCGCCGTCGAAACCATGACCGCCGCCCAGGCGCGAGCTGTCATCGCCGCACGCCGCCTGCCCGTCGAGAATCTCGACGACGTGGCCAGTACGGAGGATCGCATGATCGGCGACGTCCCGGTGCGGATCTACCGGCCGCATTCGTCGCGCGGCACTGTCGTGGTCTTCTGTCATGGGGGAGGCTTCGTGTTCTGCGACCTCGACAGCCATGACAGCTTCTGCCGGGCGATGGCCCGGCACACGGAGTCGGTGGTGGTGTCGGTGGGCTACCGTCGCGCACCAGAACACCGGGCGCCGACGGCCGCGGAGGACTGTTACGCGGCGTACTGCTGGGCGGCCAGCGAGCTCGAGGCGGCCCGAGTAGTGATCGCCGGCGACAGTGCAGGCGGAAACCTGGCCGCCGTGGTGTCACTGATGTGTCGCGAGCGTGGGGCGCCGATGCCCGCCGGACAGATCCTGATCTATCCGGTGATCGAGCCGACGTTCGACACAGGCAGCTACCAGACCTACGCGACCGGCTACGTCAACACCCGTGCGGCGATGCAGTGGTACTGGGCGCAGTACCTCGGCGATAGTGCGCCGACGCATCTGGTGGCGCCGTCGCGCGCGCCCTCGCACGAGGGCCTGCCACCGGCGGTGGTGGTGACGGCCGGGTGCGACGTTCTGCACGACGAGGGCGCCGCGTACGCAGACCGGCTGCGCGCGGCGAATGTGTCTGTGGTGCACCGTGATTACCCGGGTCTGTTTCACGGGTTCGTGACGATCATGGCGTTCGCCGCGGGAGCGTCGGCGCGAGACCTGCTGTGGTCGGACATGCGCAACCTGTCGGCGGTGCCGGTATGAGTGTCGACGCGATCGTGATCGGCGCCGGCTTCGCCGGCCTCTATGCCGTGCACCGGAGCGTGCAGGAAGGCCTGACGGTCGTCGGTATCGAGGCGGCGCCCAGCGTTGGCGGCACCTGGTACTGGAACCGCTATCCCGGTGCCCGTTGCGATGTCGAAAGTGTCGACTATTCCTACTCTTTCGACGAGCAGTTGCAGACCGACTGGACCTGGACGGAGCGATTCGCGGCCCAGCCCGAGATCCTGGCCTACCTCGATCATGTGGCGGACCGGTTCGACCTGAGGCGGCACTACCGGTTCGACACCGAGGTCGCCGGTGCGCGCTTCGTGGACGGGCGGTGGGTGGTCGACACGTCGACCGGCGACACCGTGAGCGGCCGATTCCTGTTGTGCGCGACGGGATGTCTTTCGGCGATCAATCGGCCGGACATTCCTGGCCTCGACGGGTTCACCGGGCAGGTCTACTACACCGCCGCGTGGCCGCGCGAGGACCCCGATCTGCAGGGGAAGCGGATCGGGGTGATCGGCACGGGATCGTCGGGCATTCAGGTGGTGCCGATCCTCGCCGAGCAGGCCGACTCGCTGGTGGTGTTTCAGCGATCGCCGAACTACACGATCCCGATGCCGAACTATCCGTGGTCGGACGAGGATCTGCAGCGCATCCGCGAGGAGTATCCGCAGCGCCGCAAGAAGTCGGCCTACGCGCCGGCGGGCACGCCGCACGGCACGTATCACAAGAAGGCACTGGAGACCGAGGCCCAGGAGCGGGCGCAGGCGCTGTGGGCGCGGTGGCGCGACGGTGGGGTGTTGTTCAGCAAGACGTTTCCCGATCAGACCTCGGTGCTGGAGGCCAACGACATCGCGCGGGAGTTCGCCGAGGACCGCGTTCGGGAGATCGTCAAAGACCCCGCTGTTGCGCAGGACTTGATCCCGACCGACCATCCCATCGGCACAAAGCGCATCTGCACCGACGCCGGCTACTACGAGACGTTCAACCGCGACAACGTGCGGTTGGTGAACCTGCGCCGCGAGCCGATTGCGGAAGTGACGGCGGACGGTGTGCGGACGAGCGAGGCGGCGTATCCGTGCGACGTGCTGGTGTTCGCGACGGGTTTCGACGCCTTGACGGGGGCGATGACGCGGATCGACCCGGTGGGGCCGCGCGGGGACCGGCTGTCGGAGATATGGGCCGACGGGCCGGTGACGTTCCTGGGACTGATGGTGCCGGGGCTGCCGAACCTGTTCAGCTTCAGCGGGCCGGGCAGCCCGTCGGTGCTGGCGAACATGGTCCTGCACGCGGAGGTCCAGGTGGACTGGGCGCTGGAGTTGATGGTGGCGGCGCGTCACCGCGGACTCGCCGAGGTCGAGCCGCGCCACGATGCCGCCTCGGCGTGGACCGCGCATGTCGGCGAGGCGGCCGCACGGACGCTGTTCCTCAAGGCGCAGTCGTCGTGGTACCTCGGGGCGAACATCGACGGCAAAAAGCGGGTGTTCATGCCGTACGCGGGCGGATTCGGGAATTACCGTACGAAACTCGATGACGTTGCAGAGCAAGGGTATTCGGGTCTGATCTTGACGGCGCGATGACTTGGCGGGGTCGCAGGCCGGTCGCGGACGGTTTCGACGCGTACACTTGAAGTAACGCCGACGCGCTTTTGTCGTCTTTTCCATCTCGACCGGTCGTCCGCCACTTTCGGGTTCCCGCAAGAGCCCATTCACTCGCCTGCACGACCGGAACGACCAGGACATTTCATGGCAATCACCGATATCGCTGCCTACTCTCATCTCAGCGACGCGGACATCGAAGCACTCGGCTACGAACTGGACGCCATTCGGCGCGATGTCGAGGACTCCCGCGGCGAACGCGACGCGACCTACATTCACCGCACCATCAAGTTTCAGCGGGCCCTCGACGTCGCCGCGCGCCTGCTCATCGGCACCAGCCGTTCACGGGCCGGCTGGTGGGTGGGAACCGCGGCGCTGGCCTTCGCGAAGAGCGTCGAGAACATGGAAATCAGCCACAATGTGAGCCACGGCCAATGGGATTGGATGAACGATCCCGAGATCCACTCGAGCTCATGGGAGTGGGACATGGTGGGGCTGTCCTCGCAGTGGAGATATGCCCACAACTACCGCCACCACGTGTTCAGCAACGTCCTCGAGTTGGACGACGATCTTGGATTCGGTGTGATGCGCGTGAGCCGCGATCAGCCGTGGCGCCCTCAGTACCTGCTGCAACCGCTCCAGAACCTCGTGCTGGCAGCCACTTTCGAGTGGGGGATCGCGCTGCACGATGTGGATATGAAGTGGGACCGCGGAATAGCGGCCAACCCTGAGGCCAGGGCCCTTCTGAAGAAGGTGGGCAGGCAGGCCGTCAAGGACTATGCGCTCTTCCCGGCACTGAGCCGGTCTCGTTGGCGCAGAACCCTTGGCGCCAACGCGACCGCCAATCTCATGCGTAACCTCTGGGCTTACATGGTGATCTTCTGCGGTCACTTCCCCGACGGGGCAGAGAAATTCACCGCCGATGTGATCGAGAAGGAAACCCGCGCCGAGTGGTATCTGCGGCAGATGCTGGGCGCCGCGAACTTCAAGGCCGGACCGCTGATGGCGTTCGCCAGCGGCAACCTGTGCTACCAGATCGAACACCACTTGTTCCCGGACCTGCCGAGCAACAGGTACGCCCAGATTGCCACGCGGGTACGGGCACTGTGCGAGAAGTACGACCTGCCGTACACCAGCGGTTCGCTTGCGCACCAATACTTCCTGACGCTGCGCACCGTTCACAAACTGGCGCTTCCGGACGGGCTGCTGCGGGCCACAAGCGATGACGCGCCGGAGACGGCCTCGGAACGGAAATTCAGTACCGGAGCGACGCCGGCTCGACGGCTGGACGGCCGGATCAGCGGGCTGAAGACGGCGCTGCAGTCCCAGACGCGTCGTTTCCGACGCTAGAAGCGGCGTCAGTCGCTGCGGGTGCGGTCCAGCGGTCCTCGGACTGGCGGCTGCGCGACCTGAGCCGACCGCGCGTCCGCGATGAACTCGTCGGCAAGTGATCTTTCGCGCTCGCGACTGAGCGCATCCTTCTCGACAGGATCGCGGCGAACCGCGCGCGTCCACTTCGGGGCGCGGGTCTTGATCACCACGCAGCCGATCCCACCCGCCATGACGAGTGCGGCGATGGCGACGACGACGAGCAGAAGGCCTGTGTTGCCCATGGAACCCCTATCGGGTGGTGATTGGTCGGTGCGCAGGCGCCGTCAGTAGGCGCGCGTCGGCGTGGTCTCGTCCGTCCACCGCTGATGTGCCAGGCGGTTGTCGCGGTCCTGATCGATGAACGCCGTCTGATGGTGAACAGCGGTGGCCGCGCGCCGGTCGTCGGCCGCCCGGCTTGCGGCAGGACGGGCGCGGGTCAGCAACAGGCCGAGTCCCAGTGAGGCCACCGCCCCGGTTTCGAGGAGAGCGAGGGTGCGGGCGGTGACGGGGGCGGGCATGACAAGCCTCAAATCTGCTGGTAGAACTCCAGTACACGCCTGATCGACGACGCTGTCAAACAACGCTTCCGCCGTGCGCCGAGAGGCGCATTTCGCTCTGCGGACACCCAACCTTCGCTAGGCTCCCGGCACTATGGACAACCGAAAATACGAACGTGCCAGCGCTGAGGCTCGCGCGCAGGAGAACGCGGAAAGTGTCCGTCGGCTACGCGATTTCGATGCGTTCGCAAAGTTCTCCGACGCAGAGTTGAAGAGTCTCGTCGAAGCGGCACACCGCACCTCGACGTCCGGGCCGTGGCCGCTGATTCGTGAGCAGACGCCGTCTGACTCCTGCTATATCCTGCTCAGCGGCGAGGCGGCGGTCTTCGTCGGCCGTGACCGCATCGCCGTGGTGGGTCCCGGTGAAGTCATCGGCGAGTCCGCATTGCGGCGCGGGACCTTGCGCAACGCGACTGTCGCGACGACGGGACGCGCGGACGTGCTGCACATTCCGCGCGACGATCTCGACCGGCTGGTCGGCGAGATGCCGAGGCTGCGCGAACTGATGGACGCGACCGTGGCGAAACACGTGCCGAAAGAAGAAGCCGCCGATCCGAGTTAGCGCACGCTCGCGGCGCGACGCGAGGCCGCCGATGGGTTTGCCGCTCCTGACAACCCGGGTATGACGAGTGGATGGAACGGCTGAGCGGGTTCGACGCCGGCATGCTCTACAGCGAATCGCCCGCTGTGCCACTGCATGTGTGCTCGATAGCCGAGTTGGACACCACCACGATTCCCGGCGGATACAGCTTCGACGGTGTCCACCGCCACTTGGCGTCGCGGATGAGGGCGCTGCCGGAGTTGCGCGCGAAGCTCGCGGACAGCCAGCTGAACCTGGACCATCCGGTGTGGGTCGAGGACCCGGATCTGGACTTGTCCTACCACCTGCGCCGCATCGGTCTGCCTACACCGGGAGGGCGCAGAGAACTGGCCGAGGTGTGCGGACGCATCGCCTCGACTCCGCTGGACCGCAGCAAGCCGCTGTGGGAGATGTGGGTGATCGAGGGCATCGGTGGTACCGATCCGCAGGACGGCGGCTCGATCGTGCTGATGATCAAGGTGCATCACGCCGCAGTGGACGGTGTGTCGGCGGCCAATCTGATCAACCAGCTGTGCGACCTCGAGCCCGACGCCCCGCCACCCGACCCGGTGGACGGGCCAGGAGGCGCGATGCCGTTCGAGATCGCCGCGGGAGGCTTCCTGCGGGCCCTCACTCGTCCGTGGCAGTTGACCAGGGTGGTGCCCGCGACCGTGTCGACGATCGTCAACACGATCGGTCGCGCACGCAGTGGCACCGCGATGGCCGCGCCGTTCACGGCTCCTGCGACCGTCTTCAACGCGGAGATCACCTCGTCGCGCACCATCGCGATGGCGCAGTTGGAGTTGGACGACGTCAAGCGCGTGAAGAACCAGTTCGACGTCAAGGTCAACGACGTGGTGATGGCGCTGTGCGCCGGCGCGCTGCGTGGGTACCTGCACGACCGCGCAGAGCTGCCGGACAAACCGCTGATCGCGGTGGTGCCTGCGTCGGTGCACGACAAGTCCGACCGGCCGGGGCGCAATCAGCTGTCGGGAATGTTCACCAACTTGCAGACGCACATCGAGGATCCCGTCGAGCGTCTACGGGTCATCGCCGAATCGAGTTCGCACGCAAAGGATCACAGTGCCGACCTCTCGCCGACGCTGCTGGGCGACTTGACTCAGGTGATCCCGCCTGCGGTGTTCGGTGTGGTGCTGGAGCTGATGTCGCACACTCCGCTCAAGCGCACCCCGGTTCACAACGTGGTGATCTCGAACGTGGCAGGGCCGGATACCAAGCTGTACGCCATGGGCGCCGAGATGAAATCGCTGTATCCGCTCGGCCCGATCTTTCATGGCTCGGGGCTGAACATCACGGTCATGTCGTTGAGCGGCAAGCTCAATGTCGGCATCATCTCGTGCCAACGGCTGGTGGACGACCTGTGGGACCTGGCCGACCGCTTCAAGGCCGAGCTGGCCGAACTCCTGGGGAGCACCTGAACCCGTTTCACCTGTCGGGCTTGATCAGCCACAGCGCGAGGACGATCGCGATGATCGGCCCGAAGGCCATGACCAGGCTCAGGGTGTGGATCGCGTCGACCGCGTTGAGCGGCGCCTGATCGACGACCAGTCGGGCCTGCTCCGGATTGACCAGTTGTGCTCCGTGGCCGCCGTGCGCCGTCAACAGCGCTTCACGTGCCTCCGCGCGCGTGATCCCCGACAGGTCGCGCACGGTGTCGGTGAGAAAGAAGTTGATGCCCACGAGGGCGAAGAGCGCGGGTCCCAGTGAGTAGCCGCCCTCGTTGACCGCACTCTTGACGGCCGACACCGCGCCGCCGAGGTCAGGCGGGGCGCTGCTCATCATGATGGTGGCCTGAGGAGTGGTCACCAGGGCGCCGCCGACCACGATGAGCGCCGCGGTGACGAACACCGTCGTGCGGGTCGTATCCAGATCGAAGAACCGCAGCATCAGAAGGCCGCCGAGCATGACGAGCAGACCGGTCACGAGGACCGTGCGCGGGCCGAACCGGTTGGCGGCCGGGCCTGCCGAGGTGGCGGCCACCGCGGCCATCGCGGTGGCGGGAATCAGCAGCAGGCCGAACAGCTCGTGGCTTTCCTTGCGGATCGTGACGAGGTAGAAGGCCAGCAGGACCATCGATCCGCCGAGCACGATGTTGAACATCACCCCGGCGGTGACGGCCGCGTTGAACCGGCCCGACCGGAAGACACGCATATCGAGCGCCGGGTCCTTCGTGCGCAGCTCCTGCAGTACGAACGCGCAGCCAGCCGCAAGACCGACCCCGATCGCGGTGACACCGACGGCGTTGAACCCGGTTTCGATCCGCGACACCCCGAAGATCAGACCCAGCAGGGCCACGGCGAACAGCGCCATGCCCGGAAGGTCGAGGCGACGTTCGGCGCGCACCGTCTCGGGCACCCAGCGCCAGGTGACGAGCAGACCCACCGCGGCGACGACCGGCACAGCGAAAAAGCAGGCACGCCAACCGATTGCGTGGGCCAGCGCGCCGCTGATCGCCGGCATCGGAGTGGCCACCGCGTAACCCACGCCGAAGTAGGCCGCGATCGCCGCGGCGCGTCGACCCGGCGGGAACACGGCGTTGGTGATGGCCAACGACAGGCCGATCAGGAAAGCGAGCGTGACGCCGACGCCGGCGCGCGCGAGGATCAGCACCGCCGGGACGGGCGAGGCGGCGGCCAGGGCGCTGAAGGCGACGGCTCCGGACAGGCCGACGAGATACATCCGCCGCATGCCGTAGAGATCGCCGAGCGCACCGGCGCTGAGCACGGTGGCCGCCATCGTCAGGGTCGCCAGGCTGGCGACGAAGGTGGCGGTGCTGCCGGTGATTCCCAGACCGGCCGAGACCAGCGAGAGGTTGGCCGACAGGCTGGTGGGGTCGCCGATCGAGATGGCATAGCCGAGGCCCATCGCGACGACCGTCATCGCCGCGGCCAGGCCGGACACTTGCCGTTGAGCGCCGTCGACGCGGGTACTGTCCGGCACGCGCTGGATGCTACCGGCGGAAAAGCGCGGTCAAGACCTCTTTGGAGGGCGCCGCCGCGGTGGTCAGCGCGATTGTGTGCCGTCCGACAGGCACCTTCACGAGCGGGCCCGTCGGTTCGCCGTCGATCAGTACCGCCACATCGGGCGGCAGCGCGGCAAGGTCGACCTGCGCGGGAATGTCGGTCGACACGTCGATCATCGAGACGGCCAACGATGCGAGCCCGGCCCTGGCGACGTCGACCGTCAGCGTCGCGACCCCTCTGAGCTTCAACGTCAGGTGAGGCGTCGGATCGACCGAAGCGCCTATGCGCCAGAGCAATTCGGTGTACAGGCCGGGGGACAGGTCGAGGTCGGGTTCGACGCCGCGACGGCGCCGGATGGTGCGCGTCGGGTCCGGGCGTGCATAGGACCGCGCGTCGACGGACGCGACCGCTCCGCGCTTTGTGGCGAGAGCCGGATCGGCAGTCAGGTTCGACAACCACCAAACCTGCTGTGGCCCTAGGCCCAGGTCGTTGCGCACCAGCTCCGGATACCACTTGTACGTGATGTGCCCCGGATCGCTCTGGCGAGGCCCGGTGCCCATATGCGACAGAACATCGTCGAATTCGTCCTTGATCGTCCACACGATGTGGTCGTCGAAGGGGTAGACGGTGAACCGGTAGCGGTAGCCCAGCCGGTCCAGCTCGAGCACCTGTGACAGCACCGAGGTAATTGGCACCAGTTCGTCGGCCAGGCCGTGCGCGATGAGGAACGGCAGCCACCGTGCATTGGGCAGCAACTCCAATGTGTCGCCCGCGCGGGCGCAAGGCGAGTTGGGGTCGAGGGTGCCCGGGATGTCGACGTTGGGCAGCAGCCGTACCCCGCAGACCGGCGGCCCGGCCAGCACGACGGCTTGGGCGAACACCTCCGGGTAGGTCAGTCCCAGCTTGTACGCCGCGTAGCCGCCCATCGAATAGCCGGAGACGACGGTGCGGTGCGGATCGGTGCCGAGCTGTTCGGCCACCCGCGCCCACACCTCCCACACGTCGAGTTCGCCTTCGTCGAAATACCAGCTCGACGGACCGCGGGCCAGCGGCGTCACCACCACCGACTCGCGGTCCTCACACAACTGGTTCAGCAGGCGCGGGCCGAAGGCGGCGAACTGGTTCTGCCCCAACGCAAGTGAGTGCAGCAGCAGCGTCAACGGCAGCGTGCGTCCCGGTGTCCAGGTCGAGGGCAGGCATACCGAGTAGGGCTGCACGCGGCCAAGGAACTGCGGATCGGTGCTGAGGATGTTCGTCTTCGCGACGCCCTGCCCCAGCTCGATCGATGAGACGTACCAGCGGGTGGAGGTGCCGTGCACGGCCGGCTCGTCGGTGGTGCGGCGGTCGGCGAGCTGGTCCCAGTCAACGGCAAGCGAGAACTCGGTGACGTCGCCCTTGGTCAACGCGGCGGCCTGCGCCTGGTCGGACCAGAAGTTCAGGCGGACCTTTTCCTGCTGGTGGGTGCGGAACGCGACGTTGTAGACGTTCGGCTGGCCGGGTCGCGCGCCGCGGGTGACGGGGACGTCGTCGAAGCCGTCACCGTCGTCGTTGGCCAAGCCCGCGGCGAGGCGGACCGTCCAGGTGCCGTCGGGTTCGATGAGCGTGCGGGGCACCTTGGCGAGGAAGGAGCGCGACTTCATGTCGACGAAGTGCTCGACGGGGGTCGTCGAGTTCGTAACGAGGTCGATCAGGCCGGCGCCCTTGGCGGAGATGAGCAGAGCGGTGTCGATGCCGGCCGAGGTGACTCCGGCGCCGGCAGGCCATGTGGTGGTGGGCGCTTGGCCCCGGTCGGTGTCGAAGACGAACAGCGCGATGGGGATTGACGGGTCTTGCAGGGTGTTCCAGTCGACGCGCCACCACGTGTCGGTCTCGGTGAGCCCGACGGCGACGCGGAAGATATCGGCACCGTTGCGGGCGGCGGGGCCGTCGGGATAGACGTATGTGCCGCGCGGCGGCACCAGGCCGCCGGTCGGGATGTCGACGAGGAGGCCGGTCGCGCCGTGGTCGTCGTAGAGGAAGTCGGTCCAGAACAGCGCGCCATCGGCGTAGCGGCCGGTGCCGCAGGTGCGCGGGAACTCCTCGCCGAACGGCCACGCCTCTGGTGCAGGGAGTTTCGGCTCGGGCCGCAGCGCCGCAACTGGCACGCCTTCGGGCATCCCGCCGATGGCGACGAGGTCTCCCGGTGGTGCGGGCGCGTCCGGGGTAGCGGCTTTCAGCGCTGAGGTGACGACCCCAAGTCCGATCCGAATCGGCAGCAGCGCCAGGTCGATAAGGGACATGACTCAACGCTATGGCGCGTCTGGCTTTTCGCGCGGCGGTTCTGGGTTCAATGGCTCGCTATCGAAGGCCGGCTTCGATGTCCGCGACCGCTGCCGACGCCTCAGGACCGCAGATGGAGTGGAGGTCGACGGGTCCGGCGGCCAGTAGACCGTTGACCCGGTTCTGGAGGTCACCCGAGGCGATGTGGGTGTAGAGGTCCGCACCTGGGCATGTGGTGTCGGGGCTGAAGTCGCGGTGCCCTGCCAGTGTGTCGGTCGGAATTCCGAATCGTTGCGCAGCCCAGGCGAATGCGACCGCAGCGCCGTTGAGCTGTGCTTCCGTCACCTGCTCTTCGTCGAAGTTGCCTTCGCAGACGACGAGGAAGTGACCGCTGGGGTTGTAGCTCGTCGCGGTGTCACCGACGAGCTCGGGTTTCCGCAGCTCGTAGATGTTGCCGTTGCGGTCGACACTCAGGTGGTAGGCGATGTCGATCCAGCCGTGCGTGTCCTGGTGGTAACGCTGGTGTTGTCGGAGACGAGACGGCGCGTTGGTGTTGTCGCCGAGGGCCACCGCCGTGTGGTGGATCGTCATGCGAACCGGGGTCTGGGGAGTGCCGCCGGGGCGGGGTGGATTGGCACCCCATGCGTCGCGGCACAACACCACGTGGGAAGCGGGGACGACCGGCGGTGTGGTGGGCATTGTGGGCGCCTGCAGTGGTCTCGCCTTCACGACCGGCGGCGGTGGGGGCGCAGGCGACGTCGGGTCCGCGGCGGATTCCTTCGAGCATGCGCCGGTGGTAGCGACGATCAAGCCGCCCAGTTGCAGGAGCCGGCGACGGCTGAGTTCGAGGCGGCTGTCGGGGCGGAACGCTGGGGAGGCGTCCATGACGTCACCATACGGAGCGGCGAACGTCTGTCCTAGCGTCAGGCGATGACCGCGGTCACTCGGCTTCGATCCCGGCCAGGAACGCCGGCATCTTGTCCTTGTGCCAGTCGACGGCGTACCAGGTGAACCGGACGATGTCGTCGAAGGTGGCACCGGCCGCGTCGAGCGCTCGTGCGACGTTGCGCTAGACCTGAGCGACCCGACCTGACAGATCGCCCGGCGCGACCAGGTTGCCGTCGGCGTCCCACGACACCTGCCCGGCGATGAGACGGGCATGCCATGCGTAGCCCGTACCGGCCGTGCGTTATTCCTGCGGCGGGGTGATCCGCGTGGTCGGATCGGACGTCGGTTCGCGCCGCAGTATCCGGAGCGTCTGCGGGGCGTCGATCACCGTCGTCGAATCCTCTTTCAGCCGAACGATTCTCGGCACGGGCTTCGGCTGCGGCGTGCCGACGGTAGGCGCCGCGGCGGTCGCCGGCTCCGGCGCGGCCTCGGCGTCGGGCTCGAGCGGCTTCGGTGGTGCGGGGGAGGCCCGCTTCTCCCGTCGGCGCACCAGGTATCCGGCGAGCGGACCGGTGAACAGCATGGCGACCAGCACGGCGAGGCTCAGCAGGCAGATGACCAGGTCGAAGGTGCTGGTGATCTGCTGGGCGAGGTTGTTGCCGTAGATGGCGTCGCTCGGCGGCTCGGCGTACCGCGGGGCGAGCGCGACGCCGATGGCGAGGTTGGCGAGGGTGAAGACGAACAGCAGCCCGCTGAACGCCGCGATCACGCTCGGCGCGACCTCGACTCGCGCGAGTTGGCGGTGCAGCCAGCGCGCGATGAAGCCGGCGAACAGGTTGAACAGCGTCATCGCGACGCTGTCGTACAGGGCGTGCGGTAGGTCGAGCGACACCGCGATCACGTAGTCAGCGACCCGCAGCGCGGCGGCGGCGAACGCCCAGAACGCGATCAGGGTCAGGCACTTCTGGGCGGCGGAGCGGTAGGCGCCGATGGTCGGGGGTTTGACCAGGAAGACGGCGTAGAGCGTGGTCGGGGCGACGATCGCGGCGGCGGCCGCCCAGAACAGGTAGCCCTCGTAGCCGACCGCGGCCGTCGAGGTGTTCTGCGCGATGCCGTGGAAGGCGTCGATGTCGCGGCCGACCGGAAACACCCACACCAGCGTGGCGGCCAACGCGGCCGACGCGCCCAGCGCCGTGGTGGCCAGGCGGGCGGCGGCGGACTTCTCGATGAGCCAGCGCGACGCGATCACCAATGCGATCAACGCGACCGCGCCGTAGAGCAGCGTGGTGATGATGACCGCAACGTCCTGGCGGCCGAAGTCCACCTCGGTGACGAACAGGTAGCGCAGCCGCCAGAACAGGTTCCACCCGACCGACAGCGTCGCGAGCGCGATCGACACTGCGCCGAGCACCCGCGCGACGGCGTACCAGCGCCGAAACTTGTTGTCCTCGATGGTGATACTGGTGACCGGCGTCTGCGCGGCCAGCAGCGCGCCCCCGATACCCACCAGCAGGCCGGGGCCGACGCCCGGTGGCGCGACGCCGGTTCCGCCGTCGCGGACGGTCTCCAGCAGGTGGTGGCCCAGGAAGCCGATCGCGACGACCACATACGGAAGGCTGAGCATGAGCCGTATCCGGCTGGTGCGGCGGACGTCGGGTTCTGGGGCGTCGAGCCGGAACGGGCCGACGTGCGGCGCGAGCGCGGCGGCGAGGGCGAGCAGCGTCACGACGACGACCAGCAACCAGAGCGCGCCGTCGCTGCCGGTGACGCCGAGTCCGAAGTCGAGATTCCACGGCAGGAGCAGCGCGAGGACCAGCAGCGCGACCGCGATGCCGTCGCGCACGGTGTTGGTGCGGGCCGGGACGTAGCCGACGCGGGGCGATCGAGCGACGGCGGGCGCGGCGGTGGTCGCCACTTGGGCGGTGGGCGCGTCGTAACGCTGGTCGCTCACGTGACGATTCCTTTCCTGGGTGACGCCGCGGAGGTGTTGCACCTCAGCGTGCTCATTTTTGCTTGGTCGCACAAGCAGCGAGGCGCGTGAGAGTAACTTGTGAAGGTCGTGTTGAGGCAAGGAGTGGGTCGGTGGACGTAGTCCTCGGGGTAGCAGTCACCGGACGGGTGGCGCGCCTGGCGATGGTCGGCGCGCCCGCAACGGGCGGTGAGGTGTTCGACCAGTACGCGCTGGACCTGCCCGACGACGGCGTAACCGACCTGGCCGACACGATCGTCGGCACCTACCGCGCCGTGACCGAGTCGGGCAACCGGGTCGCCGCGACCCGGCTGTGCCTGCCCGACCCCTCGCAAGCCGAGACGCTGCGCCAGACGGTGTTGAGCGCTGGGGTGCAGAACGTCGAGGTGGTGGCGGAGGCCGAAGCGGCCGCGGCGCTGGCGCGCAGTGTCGGCGCGGACGCCGCGTTGCTGTTGTCCGATGACGACACCGTGGCGCTGACGGTGGTCGGCGAGGACGAGGAGTCGACGTCGGTGCTGGCGTCGGTGCCGATCGGCGCGGCCGGCGCGGCCGTCGCGTGTGCGGCGGTGCTGCAGCAGGTGCCCGCGCACGGGGCCACAAGGATCATGCTCGTCGGCCAGCGGTTGGATCTCGATTCGCTTGCGGCCGAACTGCATTCGACGACACCGGTGGAGGTGCCGACGGATGCGGGCTTTGCGATCGCGCGGGGCGCGGCGCAGACGGTCGAGGATTCTGGTTTCCCCGCGGGCGCGGCGACGATGATGGCGCCGGCTGCTGTCGACGCGACGCAGATGGCTCCTGTAGCCGGGGACGCGACGATGATGGCGCCCGCCGCCGCGGACGCGACGCAGATGGCGCCGGCGACCGGCGACTCCGCGGCTGTGGGCCCGCAGCTGGCGTACTCGCTGGCCGATGAGCCGGACTTCTACGAGATGCCGGCGGACTCGATTGAGGAGTTCGTTCCCGAGCAGGACGACGAGGCGCCGTACACCGAGATCATCGCGCCGCCACCGCCGAGGACGGTGCTGATGGGCAGCGCGCTGGCGTTTGTGGTGATGAGCTTTGCGGGGCTGGCGGTGACGGTCGCGGTGGCCATTCGGCCGGCAAGCGACGTGAGCGCGCAGCCGGCGCCGGCGGTGCAGCAGGCCGAGACGGTCCCGGGGCGGTATCTGCCGCAGGTGCCGCACGAGCCGGATCCGGTGGCGTTGCCGGTCGCGGTGGTGTCTCCGCAGCCGGAGGCGCCGCGGCCGAACGTCGTGAGGACGAATCGCGGGCCGGTGGTGAACAACGTGCCGGTGGCTCCAGTGCCGCAGGTGCCCGTGCCAGGACCGGCTCCGGTGCCGGGGGTGCCGATCCCGGTTCAGCCGGTGGTTCCGTGGCCGCCGTACAACCCGTTCCCGACGCCGACGTGGCCGTGGCCGACGCCGACAACCACGACGACGACGCCGACGACCACCACGACACCGACGACCACGACGCCGACGACGACAACGTCCACGCCGACAACGTCCACGCCGACGACGACTACGCCGACGACAACGGTCGCGCCGGAGCCCGAGCCGGAACCGGAACCGCAGCCTGATCCTGTCGAGCCGCCGTCGCAGGCGCCCGCGTACACGCCGCCTGCCGTGGCGCCCGCTTACACGCCGCCTGCCGTGGCGCCCGAGCCGGTGGCACCCGCTCCGGTAGCGCCGGTTGCTCCGGTTGCTCCGGAACCCACCGCAGCGGTGGTGCCCGAGGAGCCGTCGATCGGCGGCAGTGGCAGTGGTTCGGCCGAGCTGCCCGCGACGACGGTGCTCGAGTCGCCGTAGTTCTTTGCGCCGTCACAGGTTGGTGCGCGGCGTGGTGTCGGCGCCGCTGAGCTTCGCGTGGCTGGCGATCCTGTTCGTCACGACGCGACGGCAACGGTCAGCGGGGCGGCGCGGTTCGCGCGATCTGCAACGCAAGCACTCGACCAATTTGCGGCGGTTGTCGCGTGAGCCGTCGCGGGTGCTGGCGTCGAGCCTGTTCTGGTTGGACGGCCGCAGGTGGTGGCCGTACGTCCCGGTGTATGTCGGGGTGGTGGCTCCGGCCGAGCGCCGATTGCGTTCGGGGCGTTGGCTTTTGGTCGGATTTTCGGCGCATGTCATCGCGACGTTGGTCGGTCAGGGGTTCCTGCGGTGGTCGATTCGGCGGGGCCGGGCGCCGCAGCGGGCGGCGAACGCCCGCGACGTCGGCGTCAGCTACTTCGTGCTGGGCGCGGCGGGCGCGTTGTCGGCATTCGTGCGACAGCCCTGGCGAACGCGCATCCGAGTCGGTGGGGCGGCGGTGTTCGCGGTGAACGCGGCGGTGCGGCCGACGTTCACCGAAGTCGGTCACCTCACGGCGTTCGGTGTAGGGCTGACGGTCGCACCGCTGATGCCCGACCGCGACCGGCTGCCGTATCCCGCGTGGGCGGTAGCTCCCGGGGGTCATGCCCAACCCGCGACCGACGATGAGCCGTAGCTGATCGGTTCGTCAGTCGGCCGAAGCGTCTCGGCCCAAGCCGGCTTGTTCGCTTCGCTCGCCGTCATCGCCCCCGCCGTCCTTGTCGCCAGCGACCGAGCTTTCGCCCGTCTGTTGGCCTGGCACCTGCTCCGAAGAATCGTCGGCCATGCTGCGTTCCGTCATGGCGGATGGGCTACCCCATCTTTGGCTGTCTAATTCGGCGGTGCGTAACTCCGGCGCTGAGCTACGCGCTGTGACACTCGACCTCCCCCGTTGCTGAACGGAGGGTGATCGCGCTCTCAAACACCTTGTGCACAAACTTGGAATTTTGCTGCGTCCCCGCTGAGCAATCCGTATCGTTCCGGATTGGAGGGAGGGACTTTGCTGTGATCTTGAAAGCGTCAGCCGCAGCGGCTCTTTGCACTGCACTTGTCGTTGCGGGTGCTGGCATTGCACCGTCCGCCTCGGCGGACACCTGGACGATGCCGGACCTCATCGGAAGCGACCTTCAAGGGGCGCAGGATGCGATTCAGTCATTAACTGGCGATGCCGTCTGGTACACCGGTTCCACCGATCTCACCGGTGAAGGTCGTGTGCAGATTGACGATCGGAATTGGGTGGTCTGCACTTCGACGCCAGCGCCTGGCGCTGCGATCACCGAGAGCACCAGGATCGACTTCGGTGTTGTAAAGAAGGGCATCGAGTCCTGCCCCTGATCTGTCTGACTGCAAGCCGTTCAATCTTCAGTCAGTCAAAGCGCGAAAGAATTCAGTACTCCAGGAGAATCATGAAGAACAAGAACTTTGTTGACGTCCTCAGCACCGCTGCCACGCTCATCGCGATCGGCGGTCTTGCCGCCGCGGGCGGAGCACATGCGGCCACAAATGTCGAAATCGACGCGCCTGCGCCGTCGGTAAAGTCGACGACCGCTACCGACGGCACGCCCGAAGGAAGCAATGCGGCTATCGGCCTCAACGTCGACCTCGAGCACCCCCTGAGTCCAGCGAGTCAACAGAACGCGTTGCGCAAGGCAGAGGATTACCTCGACTACACCGCCTTCTCCCGCGAAGGACTCATTGAACAGCTCGAATTCGACGACTTCTCAACGGAAGACGCTGTATACGCGGTCGATCACATCACCGTTGACTGGAACGAGCAGGCGGCGAAGAAAGCCCAGGACTATCTCGACTACACGAGTTTCTCCCGTGGCGGACTCATCGAACAGCTGATCTTCGACGGTTTTACCTCAGCACAGGCGGCATATGGAGTATCGACGACCGGGCTGTGATCCGACCATTTGCGCCGAGCCGAGCCGGGACATCTGGAAGATCGACTGCTTAGGTAATTGCGTTGCGACTCAAAGGAAATTGAGCCTATTGAGGAAAGGCGTAGTCAGAGACGATTAGTGACCAACTGTGAATGTCGCCGATCGTTACGCGATAGCAGCGACGGGTTCGGAATGGTGAACCGAGCGTCTTTCAGGTGCTCGGAGTACGACATCGCCTCGTCGTCGCTCCGACCGCGGAGCATCGGCACGAAGATAGCTCGGAATCAACATTCGATCTCAACTCCAAGCGCAACAATCCGAATGCGTTAGGGCTGTCAGTTCCACGATGACGCCACCGTGGTGGTCGCGCGGCGTTTTGGAAACTAACGTCCCCGTTCACGGCACACTGCGCGTCATGCGCCGTAGGCCATCCGTTGTCACCCGCTCAAGCGTCAGGTACGTCTGGTTTGCCGTCGCCGATCACCGGCAGGTCGGGACCTCCTGCGTCGGGTCCGGGAGGGTCGACGAGGTGAGGCATGGTTCCGTCTGGGAGCGGACCGCCGCCTAACGGAAGTCCACCGGGTGGGCCGCCGCGGACCGGTGGCGCCTCGGCGGGCGGGGGCACAGGGACCGCCGGCCGGGGCGGGGCTGCTTCAACGGGTGCCGGACCGCCCTTCAAAGGTGGGAGATTATTGATCGGAACATTCTGCCATCGTGAATTCGGAACGTTGTGCGGGTTGTAATCCCAATGCGGGTTGTGATGCTTGTTGCCCGGGTAATAGCGCCATTCGCCACCCTTCTCGTCCCAGAGACTCTGGCCACCGATACGTTGCTCACTGGGGCGACTAGCCGGTCCCGGCGTCAGCGTCCCGGAAACGGGCGGCTGAAGGCCTTCAGGCGGCAGCCCCCGCACCGGAGGTGGAGGCGACGGTGGTGGAGGCGCAGGATTTTCACTAGGCCCTTGCTTCCAGCCGGCGGCGAGTGCAACCGGCTCGTCTTGCGTGGAGTCGGCGCCGGTGTCAGCGCCCGGACCCTCGCCAAACGTGACGTCGCGAACTCCTGAAGCGGCCGAAGCGACCTTCGCCGCGACCTCATAGTCGGCTGTGGCCAGTGCCGTTGCTTTCGCATTGATGTCGGCGGCCAACACCTGCGCTTGCGCCTGTCGCGCCGCCTCCGCCTCGGGGGTGAGGTCGGTGTATCTACTCGTAACGGAGAGATCTTCGCCGACGGTGAATCCCAC
This sequence comes from Mycobacterium deserti, assembly GCF_025345615.1. Classification (GTDB taxonomy): domain Bacteria; phylum Actinomycetota; class Actinomycetes; order Mycobacteriales; family Mycobacteriaceae; genus Mycobacterium; species Mycobacterium deserti. The sequence continues at coordinate 361,373 of NZ_JAODWD010000002.1, read as the reverse complement.
GCTCTCGGCACTTTCGATTGCTTCTAGCACCGCTTGGCGTTTCGCATCGATTTCGTCGGCGCCGTAACCCGCCACCGTCGACGCGCTTCGCAGACTTGCAGCTAACTCGTCGACCTTCATGGCGTCGGCGCTCGCACGCGATTGCGCTGCCTCGCTGGCAGCACCTTCCCACGGAGTGCCGCCGGGTGCGGGCATGTGACTGGCCACTTGAAAGAAGGACCCCTGCCACTGATCGGCCGTTGTGCGCCACGTAGTGGCGGCATCGACGAGATGTTCGGTCTCCCACGCGCGGATCTGCGATAGCGAGGGGACTGGCGATGTGGTGGCCATCTACGCCTCTAGGGTTTTACCAACCGCTGAGATCTCTCCCGCTGAGCTACCGTCAGCGGCAACGTAGTAGTCCGCTGATGCTGTGAGTTTGGCAGCGGTGGAGATCATTCGGTCACGAAGGAGTGCGCGAGTCGCCACGACGTCGGCATGAACAATGGCCACGGTTCTCGACGTGGCCTGATACGCCGGGCCAGCCGTCGACGCTGGAGCGGTGTCGGTCATCTCAGCCGCCAAACACGTGCACGTCGCGGCTAACCACTCCAAACCAACGGCATCAAGCTTGACCGGTGCCTCCACCCTCGCAAGTATAGGTAGGGGCTCCCCGGTAGCTGCGCGGCAGTTTTTTGGGTGAGGGCCGATAAAGCAGTCGGCGTCATGTCCGCCGTTGTTGATACAGTTCGTCGATACCGTGGCAGCATCGCCAACGCCCGTGTACCTGGAGTCGCATGAACATAATCCGCGTAGAACTCCTCCCCGATTTTATGTGGGGTGACGACGTGGTGTTGTTGGCCATGGACGGTGCGGGGGTGGCCACCTTCACGGATGCGCTGAACGACGCCGTGCGGCTTGGGTCGTCGCGGCTGGAGCACGGCGGAATGATGCATGAGTTCGTTATGCACGCCGGCGCAGCCGATATCGAAATGGGCGAAGATCGTGTCGTCTGGCGGCTGGACCGCACCAAAGCGGTCGAAATCGTGGACGACCTGACGGTGATAAAAAACACCGACGGCCCAGGCCATAATTACGTCGATATCTCCTCGCCCACAAACACGCTCGTTCTCTCGCGCGACGAGTACGTGAACGTCGCCCCCCCGTCATAGGCCCGTCAACATGCGCTGACACCCTCGGGACGACAGGTGGTCCGGCGAAGGCTCGAGTTGTCGGTGCGCTGAAACGACCTACCCGCGCCAACGCCATCGTGCCCATGATGACGAGTACTGCAGGTCGAGGCTGAGCGATGCATCGCTACGAACTGCAGGCACCGAAGCTACCGCTACCGCTGTTGCCCAGCCCGGCGCGACGATGGTTGCCAGTTGCATTGCATGCCAAGCTATATCGCGTCGCCGACCCTTAATCCTCGGCCGCCACCAACGACCCAAGCTTCACATCGGGGTTGTCCCGTTGGAAGCCTTCCAACCGCCACGGGGTGGAGAACAGCACGAGCATGACGCCGTCGCTGCGCGTTAGGACTTCCGATGACACCTGCTTGTTCATGAACTCGGCGTCTGCAGGGTCCACGATCCGCGCGACCTGGTACGGCAGTGACTCCAACGAGATCGGCGCGCCGATCTCCGTGGCCATCCGGTGGGTCGCCACCTCAAACTGCATCGGCCCGACCGCGGCCAGCACCGGCGCCTGCTCGCCGCGCCTGTCCGACCGCAACACCTGGACCACACCCTCCTGCTCCAGCTGCTCGATCCCGCGCCGAAACTGCTTGTGCTTACTCGGATTCACATTCCGGGCCACCGCGAAATGCTCGGGGGAGAAGCTCGGGATCGGCGGATACTTCACCGGCACATCGCGATACAACGTGTCACCCGGTCGCAGTGCCGCCGCGTTCGCCAACCCGATCACATCACCCGGCCACGCCGTGTCCAACGTCGCCCGCTGCTGACCGAACACCGACTGCGCATACTTCGTGACAAACGGCTTCCCAGTCGCCGCATGGGTCAACACGTCCCCGCGCTCGAACGTCCCCGACACCACCCGCGCATAAGCGATCCGATCACGATGCGCCGAGTCCATCCCCGCCTGCACCTTGAAAACGAAAGCGCTGAACGGCGATTCGACCACACGCCGAACCCCGTCGACATCCACCGCTCCACCCGGCGACGGCGCCAATTCGACGAGCACATCGAGAAGCTGATTCACCCCGAAGTTCAAGGCCGCCGACGTGAACAGCGTCGGCGTCGACACACCGCCGAAGAAATCCTCACGGTCATAATCCGAGCCGTCCGCGGACAACAGCTCGGACTCCTCGACAGCGGTATCCCAATCGTCGCCGGCCACATCATGGGCAGAAGCCGCCGCGATGTGCTCCTCGGGCGCCGCGGTGGCACCGCCCGCGGTCCGAGTGAATTTGATGAAGGTTCCGGTGCGGCGGTCGAGCACCCCTTTGAAGTCCCCGGCGATTCCCACCGGCCACGTCAGGGGAGTGGGCCGCAACCCGATCCGCGACTGGATCTCGTCCATCAGCTCCAGGGCGTGGCGCCCCGGCCGGTCCCACTTGTTGATCACCGTGATGATCGGAATCCCACGGTGCTTGCACACCTGAAACAGCTTCAGTGTCTGCGGCTCAAGGCCTTTCGCAGCGTCGATGAGCATCACCGCCGAGTCGACGGCCGTGAGCACCCGGTAGGTGTCCTCGGAGAAGTCTGCGTGGCCGGGAGTGTCGAGCAAATTGATGACGGCCGTGCGGTACGGGAACTGCAACGCCGTCGACGTGATCGAGATGCCCCTGGCCTTCTCCATCTCCATCCAGTCCGACACCGTCGACCGACGGCCCGCCTTGCCGTGCACCGCGCCGGCCTCGGTGATCGCCCGGGCGTGCAACGCCAACGCCTCGGTCAACGTGGACTTGCCCGCGTCGGGGTGGCTGATCACGGCGAAGGTTCGACGGCGTTCCGCCTCGGTGGAGATTAGGCCAGGTGGCGGGGTTCCCACAGGTGCAGCGGCCAGGGCATTGTCGGTCATAGCTTCAGCGATGGTATTGGCTCGCGAGTGCAAACAAGTAATCGAGCGCGGCCCGTGACCAGCGCAGCCATGATCAGGCCGCCTGTCGCTCCATGGTCTTCGACGGTTCGCCGAGGGGAGTGGCGACGGCCTGCAGTAGGTGCTCGTGGGATTCGCTGATGCCCCGGTAGCTCTGCAGATACCGGTCGATCTGCTCACGCCGCAGCGGCCGCGCCCAGACGTTCGCGCCCTCGATCTCGATGCCGCTGTCGTTGGACGCCGCCCGCTTACGCGCGCCGATACGGAACCCCGCAACCATCGCGACCATCAACACGATGAAGCCGGCGCCGAGGACCCACACCGCCGCGCTCCTGGCGGCCAACGCATACACGAACGTCCCGAGCGCAACGAACGTCAACAGGAAGCACACATACGCCACCTCCGTCGCAGACACCTTGCGCAACGCCTTCACCACGAAAATCACCCTCCAACACCAAAACGCTACGCGTATCGTAGCGCTACGCATAGTGTAGCGTTTCGGAGGTCGCCCGTATTCCCGGTGACGAAGGAGAGTCGATGGCGCAGCGTTCCGACGTCGACGACGGCATTGCCGACGCCACCTTGGCGCTGCTGCGCGCCAAGGGCCCCAAAGCGGTGACGGTCGAGGCTGTGACGGCGCGCTCGGGCATCGCCAAGACCACCATCTACCGCCGGTACCGCGACCGCCGCGACATGCTGTCCGCCGCGCTATCGCGACTCACCACTCCCGAACCGCTCGCGGTCGACGCCCAACCGGAAGACCGACTGCGGTGGCTGATCCAAGAGGCCGTCAAGGCCATCGACGCCGGCATCGGCTTCGGCGGCCTGGCCGCCCTGCTCACCGACGACGACCCCGACTTCACCAAACTCTTCCGCCGCATCCTCGCCCGCCAGCGGGCCGAACTGGAATCAGTGATCGCCGCCGCGAAGGCCGATGGATCATTCCGTGCCGATCTCGACGGCGCGACACTCGTCGACGCCATCGTCGGTGCGCATATCGCCGAGCGCGCCCGCACGGGGCGCGTCGCGGCGGGATGGGAATCGCGCCTGTTCGACCTCTTCTGGCCGATCGTCCACGCCTGAACCGTCGCGAACGCCTAGCGATGCCGACGCAAGGTCCGTCAGTGATCAGGCAATAGTTGCCCATACGGTTTTGCCACTGCTGCTTGGCGTGCACCCCCACGCGTCGGCGAGAGCAGCCACCAGGTGCAGACCGGACAACCGGAACGTGCCGTACGCGCTCTCGATTCGGGTCGCCAAGCGAGCGCTGCGGTCCGACACCGCGATGGTCACCTCGGACCCGCGCGATTCGACGCGCAGCTCCGCCACGCCGCTGTCGGTGTGGGCGCGGACGTTGTCCACAAGTTCGGTGGCTATGGCGTTGGCTATTTTGATCTTGCTCGCGTAGCCCCAATCCCACAGCCACTCGGTGATCAGCTCACGGGCATGCTTCACGCCTTCGCGGCCGGGCGCCAACTCTGCGCACCGCCGTTGCCGCAGTCGGCCGTCGATGCCATCCAAAGCAGCTAGGGCCGCGTCGAGGCTGCCGTAAACCGGGACGTAGCGTGTTATCCCCTGGCGGCGCAGTGCGTCACGACCGGTCGCATGCCCACACACGAGGAGCACCGGAACGTCGGGCCAGCGGCTGACCTGCCACCGTGCACTGCTGAACACCGCGTATGCCGACGCAGTCGGCGTTCGTAGCGCACTGACGTTCACCACTACGGCCGGAGGGCCATCCAGTGCCGCCTTGACGATGCGGTCCCGCAGAGCGAGGTAGGTGCTGCTGTCGAGCACTCCGTCGACGATGAGGACGCTGATCCCGTCGCGCGCGGCCTCGCGCACGAGAATCCTCGGCCGTGCTGTCATTGCCCGTCCACCATCCTTCGTGTGACAACACCGGCGGACGGCCCGCGGGTGCTCGCTTCGCGGCAATATGCCGCCGACCACCCGTGACACCAGTGTGCCTAAAGTAACGGGGCGATGCTTTCGCCGAACGCGAAAGTCAAGATCGGGCAATGCTTTTCAAGATCACCGGGTTGGGGAAGTCCCGACGGGGTAGATCCCGTCATGAATCTGCCGCGTCCTCAATAGCTTTGAGCGTCTTCGTGTCCTTGACGCGTCGGCAGGCGCTGCGTCTCGTCTCGCCGGCCGGCTGGTCGGCCGTGGTCGTCTGGCGCGGGCGCTGCGCGGGTCGTGGCTCGGTCACCCGGTTCATCCACTGTTGATCACCATTCCGATCGGCACCTGGATGACCTCAGCGGTCTTCGACGTCGTCTTCAAGGACGTCGTCGGCGCGCGCCGACTCATCGCCGTCGGCTTGGCCGCCACTCCGCCCGCCGTGCTGGCCGGATGGGCGGAATTTCCTTGACCGGCGCCAGCAACGCGTCGGGCTCGTACATGCGGCGTCGAACGCCTTCGAGTGACGATGTCTCGACGGGCCGCAACCCCCCGCATTCCGATCGAATATCAGCGCGCCGCGTGAGCTGACCGCTTTGCCAGTCAGCGTTGCGGACCGCGGTTATCCAATCCCCTCGTCTCCGGTGGAGCAGCGGGACATGAGGATGTAGCTGCTAGGAACGGAGCGCAGAGCCCGGAAGTCTGCCTGCACGCGCGTGGGGGCGTCGCCAACGCGGAATACGTCAGGGCTTTTGATCTGAACCGCAAGAGCGGCGCAACTGTTGACGGAGGTGTGGAGCAGGCGGCAGTCGGTGCCGCCGCCGCGGTTCTGGCATTGCGTCATCGCGATGTTGTACAGATCGGCTGGGCTGGCGGAGCCGGTGGCCTCCCCGTAGGCGCCGGTCGCCGGCGAGTAGACGACCTGAACATAGGTGGTCGGTTCAGCAGCGTGGGCGGCACCTGCGCCGAGTGCAGCGGCGATTGCCGCCGCGGTGGCGACGAGCATCGTGGTGACGGCGGCTTTGGTGGCGCGTCGGCGGTTTTGGCGGTTGTCAACGGTGGTCATGGTGTTCTCCTGTGGCTTCGGCAGCCCGGTGGGCCGCGTCGATGTCGAGTGGGTGATCGTCGTGCGTCGTGACGGTGATGAAAGCAATCCTCGTGTTCAGGCGAGATTTCTCTAATCGCCTGGGAGCCAGATTCCGCTCGGCCGAGGACAGAGTTCGCTATCCGGAAAGCAAGGTTCCGCCGGAGGAGACGCCACCGCGTGGAGCACCGGTCACATCCACGAGCTCACTTATCGCGCCTAGAACAGCGACAGCTGCCGTGTGTCATCATCCCCGAACTTCTGCGGCACCGGCCGCTGGCGCACCACCACCGGCCACCAGAACCACCGCCCCAATAAGGCCGCCATCGACGGTGTCATGAACGATCGCACGATCAGCGTGTCGAACAGCAGACCCAGCGCGATCGTCGTCCCGATCTGCCCCAGCACCAAGAGGTCGCTGAAGATGAACGACGCCATCGTGAACGCGAACACCAGGCCCGCCGCCGTCACTACCGACCCGCTGCCCGCCATGGACCGGATGATGCCGGTGTTGATGCCGGCGTGGATCTCCTCCTTGAACCGCGACACCAGCAGCAGGTTGTAGTCCGACCCGACCGCCAGCAGCAGGATCACCGCCAAAGGCAAGATCACCCAATACAACTCGATGCCCGCGATGTGCTGCCACACCAACACCGATAGGCCGAACGACGCCCCCAACGACAACGCCACCGTCCCGACGATGACCAGCGCGGCCACAATGCTTCGCGTGATGAACATCATGATCAGCAAAATCAGGCTCATCGACGCGATCGCGGCGATGATCAGGTCGTAGTGCGCCATGTCTGCGATGTCCTTGTACGTCGACGCCGTCCCGCCGATGTAGATCTTCGACCCCGCCAACGGCGTGCCCTTCACCGCCTCCTGCGCCGAATGCCGCATCGCGTCGATGTGCGAGATGCCTTCCGGCGTCGCCGGATCGACGTCGTGCGTGACGATCATCCGCGCCGCCTTGCCGTCCGGCGACAGGAACAGCTTCAGTCCGCGGACGAACTCCGGGTTCGTGAACGCCTCCGGCGGTAGGTAGAACGAGTCGTCGGTGTCGGACGCGTTGTACGCCTCGCCCAGCTTCGTCGCGTTCTCCAGTGCCGCCGCCGTCTGGTCGTAGATCCCCGATGTGGTCGCGTGGTTCGTCATCGTCAGATCGCGGTTGGTCTCCTGCGATTCGATCTGCGGCGGGATCAGCGCCAGCAGCTTCGGTTGCAGCTCATCGAGTTTCGCGATGCTGCCCGACACGTTGGCCAACTGATCGGTCAACTGGTTGATGCCGTCGAGGGCGTCGAACAGCGACCGTATTGCCCAGCAGATCGGGATGTTGTAGCAGTGCGGCTCCCAATAGAAGTAGTTGCGCAGCGGCCGGAAGAAGTCGTCGAAGTTGGCGATCTTGTCGCGCAGATCCTGCGCCACGGCGACCGTGTCCTGGAACGCCTGGCTCTGCTCGTGGGTGATCGCGCTGGACTGCTGTTGCAGCGCATACTGATTGCGCAGGATGTTGATCGTCTTGTCGATCTCGCCCACTTGCGTGAGTAGGTCGGCCGCGCGGTTCTGCTGGAACGGCAGGTTGTTGATCTGAGCGGCGCTGTTCGCACTGAGCTGGAACGGAATCGACGTGTTGTCCAGCGGCGTGCCCAGCGGCCGGGTGATCGACTGCACCTGCGCGATGCCGTCGGTGTGGAAGACGGCCTTGGCCACCCGCTCCAACAGAATCATGTCGGTCGGGTTGCGCAGATCGTGGTCGCTCTCGATCATCAGCAGTTCGGGATTGAGGCGCGCCTTAGAGAAGTGCCGTTCCGCGGCGGCGTATCCGACGTTCGACTTGGCGTTGTCGGGCATGTACTGGCCGACGTCGTAGCTCACCTTGTAACCCGACAGCGCGGCCAGTCCGACGAAAGCGAGCGCCAGCGTCGCGACGAGAATCGGCCCGGGCCACCGCACGATCGCCGTCCCGATCCGCCGCCACCCGCGCTTGGCGGTCTGGCGCTGGGGATCCAGCAGTCCGAACCGTCCGCCGATCACCAGCACTGCGGGCGCCAGTGTCATCGAGGCGGCCAGCGCGACGAGCATCCCGATCGCAGAGGGGATTCCGAGACTCTGGAAGTACGGCAGGCGGGTGAACGACAGGCAGAACACCGCGCCGGCGATGGTCAGTCCGGAGCCGAGGATCACGTGCGAGGTTCCGCGATACGTGTCGTAGAAGGCGGCTTCACGGTCCATGCCTTCGTTGCGCATCTCGTGGTAGCGGCCGAGCAGGAAGATCACGTAGTCGGTGCCGGCGGCGATGACCAGCAGGGTGAGGATGTTCGTCGAGTACGTCGACAGGCCGATGACTCCCGCATCGGCCAGGAACGAGACGATCCCGCGGGCGGCGGCCATCTCGATGAGCACCGTGACGAGCGCCAGGATCATGGTGACGATCGACCGGTAGACGACCAGCAGCATCGCCGCGATCACTCCGACGGTCAACAACGTGACCAGCACGGTGCCCTCGTTGCCCACCTCGAACTGGTCGGCGATCTGGGCCGCCGAGCCCGCGACGTATGCGTGAATCCCCGGCGGGGCCGGTGTTTTCGCGATGATGTCGCGCAGCGCGTCGACGGACTCCAGCGACAGCGCCTCGCCCTGATTGCCCGAGAGGAACACCTGGACGTAGGCGGCTTTGCCGTCGGGACTCTGCGAACCCGCAGCGGTGAGCGGGTCGCCCCAGAAGTCCTGCACGTGCTGGACATGTCGAGTGTCCTCGTTGAACCGCTTGACCAGCTCGTCGTAGTAGGCGTGCGCCTCGGCGCCCAGCGGCTGGTCACCCTCAAGCACCACCATCGCCGCGCTGTCGGAGTCGAACTCGTCGAACACCTCACCGATGCGTTGAAACGCTTGCAGCGACGGGGAATCCGGCGAACTCAACGCCACATTTTGCTCTTCGCCGACCGCCTCAAGTTGCGGGACGAGCACGTTCGACAGGGCGGCGACGGCCACCCAGAACAACACGATCGGCACGCACAGCCGGCGGATCCATTTCGCGACCCGGTCCGTCGCCGTCGGGCGCTCGGCGAGGTGCTGGCTCATCCGGACTTGTCCAGGCAGTAGGTGAAGGCATTCAAGGCGTCGGCCGTTCTCTCGTCTTTGACGACGTCGTCGATCTTGATCCGGCAGCCGATCGAATCGCTGTCACCCTGGGCGGAGATGTTGACGAAGACGGCCGGCTGCGTGGTGGTCTCGTCGTAAGCCCACGGCAGCGGCGCGTCGTCGACGCGCTGGGGCTGGGCATTGACGTCGGTGTACGTGATCGTCGCGACGGTGCCCGGCGGCCCGAACACCTCCATGACGACGCGCTTCGGGTTGAAGGGGACGATCTGGTTCGCCGCGCCGCTCGGGGTGGACACGACGTCCTGCGAGCCGAAGATGCCGTTGAGCCGGTACACCGCGAATCCCGCCAAGGCGACGACGACGATAGCCACCCAGATCATCCAGCGTCGCATCAACCGGTTTCCGATTGAAACCCGCTGCATCCTTGGCCCTTTCGACGAGCGGTGACACGAGGACGGCTGGTGTGACATCGCTCAGCAGATATCAACCGGATTGACAGTACGGTACGGGACCGTTCCTCACAACCCGTATGAGTCTTCGCTCAGTGGACAGGTTGGTCAGCCGTTGTGGCGGGTGAGGCTGGGGATGAGCACGTTGTCGACGAGATCCTGCACGGTGCGGCGCGACGGCGCCCGCCCGGTGAGGACCGAGCGGTAGGTCAGGTATCCGGGCAGCATGTCCCAGAGGTCCTCGGTGATGGCCGAGGCTTGGATCTCGCCGCGGTCGACGGCGCGGGCGAGGACGCTCGACATGAGTGCTTTGCGCTGGTCAAGGAACTGCTCCTGCAGCATCGCGGCCAGCTTGTCGCTGCGGGAGATCTCCATGAGGACCGCGCGGATGGTGCTGGCGTGGGTGCCAACGTGAGCGCTGATCTGCTTGCCGAGTTGCAGCAGGTCGCCGCGCAGCGTGCCGGTGTCCGGATCGACCGCGACTTGGCGGGTGCCTTCGACGAACGCGGCGAACACGAGTTCGGCCTTCGTCGGCCACCGGCGGTAGAGCGTGGCCTTGCTGGCGCGAGCCGTCGTGGCCACCGCGTCGAGGCTCAACCGGTCGTAGCCGTGTTCCTGCAGGAGTTCCAGCGTCACCCCGAGCAGCTCACACTCGCGCGGCGACCACGGAGACGGCGCGGCGCCCTTGGATCTCACCGGGACCTCCATGAAGCCGGCCGACCTGCGCGACCGGGTGTCACGCAATTGTGCTGGACGATACGGGAAGTCGTGTGTAGGCGCAGTCAGCTGCTCGTGATGCGGCGCGCGACGTCGCCGTACCGGTCGATCCGGTCGGCGTCGGCGAGAGCGTTGTACAGCACGATGCGCGACGCGACACCGCCGTACTTCTCGATCAACGCGCCCGCCAAGCCGTCCCACGTCGACTCCGTCGCGAACGTCGCGATGTGGTCGTCGGTGATCTGCGCCGCCATGCCCGCGTAGTCGCCGGCCTTCTGCTTCTCGCGGATGCGTGCCGTCGTACCTTCGAAGCCGGCATCGTCCCAGATGAACGCATAGTTCGGTGTGCTGCCGTAGAAGCTCATGCTGGCACGGACCAGTTCGCGTTCTTTATCCCGCTCTTCGTCGGTGTCGCCGACGATGGTCATCACCGGCACGATCACCGCGACATCCGACGGCGACCGACCCGACTTGGACGCCCCTGCAGCCACATTCGGCACGACATGCCGCGTGATATAGCCCGGTTCGCCGAGCGGATGCACATGGATCCCGTCCGCGACCTCGCCGGCCATCCGCAACATCCAGGGGTTCACCGCCGCGATGTCGACCTTCGGATCAGGCGCATCGATCGGGCCGGCACTCCACTGCGGCGTGATGAAGTCCAACTCGTAGAACTCGCCGCGATGGTCGAGCTTCCCGGACCGAAACGCGTGGAAGCATGCCTTCACCGCGCGCACGTAGTCCCGCAACCGCGGCCCCGGACGCTCGAACTCCATCCCGTACCGCCGCACCACATGGGTTCGTACCTGGGTTCCCAGTCCGAGACGGAACCGCCCGCCCGTCGACTCCTGCAACTCCCACGCCGTCGCTGCCGTCACGAACGGACTGCGCGGGAAGGCGACTGCGACTCCTGTCGACAGCTCCAGTCCCGGCGCCGCTTGCGACGCCACCGCCGCATTCAAGTAGGCCGTGCGTCCGGTCTCGGTGAACAGCAGCCCCGAGAACCCCGCGTCCTGCACGCGGCGCGCCACATCGCCGATCTTGTTCAGCGGCTGCGGAGTCGTCATCACGTCGACGTGCACGCTCGAACAGTACGCCGGGCGGGTTCCCGCCCTCAGCCGCTCGACGCGATCACCAGATCTTCACCACTTTCGCGGTCACGATCGCACCGATCTGCTCGGCGATCTTGGGCGCCGAGTCCGCGGGGTTGGCGCGCGCACCCCCAGCCGGGAGAACCCGCATCGTGTTGAGTTGCAATGGTGCTCAGCGTGTCATTTTCGATCGAGATCTTCCCGACCGACCACTGTGAACCGCTCTGGGTGTGGGTGTAGTTGCGGCACACCGGCCACTGCTGTGCGGAGTCATCGAAGAATGCACGAGCCTTCTCGACGGTGGGAAACAACACGACTGCCTGCTTGAGATAGTGAGTGAAGTCGTCGCCGTTGTTGAGGCTTTGATCGCGCTCGGCCCGGTATCCGCTGTTCGCATAGATCGGGGCCTCCGCCGCACCGTCGACCGCGAGGCACTCCTGCGGCGCCATGGTGGGGCTGTTGTCAGACATCGAGGTCTGAGTGTTCGTGACTGTCATCCCACTGGATCCCATAGCGACGTCCACTTGTTCGGGGCTCAGCAGCAATTCCACCAACTCACGCTCGACAAGAGGACGCGGAATCATCGTTCGGGTCGGCGTCGCCAACTCGGCGTTGCCTATAGATGTGGCGCACCCGACCACGGAGGCGCAGATGACTGAAACCGCAAGCGCGGTCGTTGGTTGGCGCATACGTTCCTCCCCTACAGCCGCGCCCCGACCGATGAGCCACGCGCGATAAAGCAGTGACGCGGCTCGTAGGAAAATGGTGCGGCAGTGCCACCCGCGTCTACGTGAGGTTTCACGGTGTTTCTCATAACGGAAGGCGTTGCTTCCGATAACGATTCGTGCTCACCGAGACCGGGTTGCAGCCAGAGACGCGATCAGGTCGGCCGGGAGGAGCCCGGCCGCGCGCTTATTCTGTGACGAGTTGGTGGCTGTCGACGAATACGAGGCCACCGTTGTCGAGCATCACGGCCCAGCGTCGGGCGGGATCAGCGAAGTGCTCATCCCCGATATCGACGGCGTGAGCGTGCATCGCGCCGAAGTCCTCCACGACGACGCCGCGACTCTCATCGGAGGTGTCGGGATACACGCGCACTCGCGAGTTGACGGCGAAGTGCCCGTCGGTGCCGTTCTTCTCACCCTTGATGCGTTCTAACACTGTGCCCCCTACGTGGCCCTCGACTGCCGTCTGCGCCTCTAGGCCGCGTCCAGCGAGAATGCTTCAACTTCCTTGATCCCCCGGCGCAGGTGGTCCGCGAGGTACCACTGCTCACTGCTTTGAGCGTCATGTGACGCTTGTTCAACGGCCAGCTTGGCTTCAGCAAGATGCCCGCGACGTTGCTCTCCAGCGGTGGCAATGGCGTTGAGCAACGCAGCCACTGCCTCCTGACATGCCACAGCGAAGGGTGTGGCATTCGCGATCGACACGATGACTCCCTCCGCGGTGGATGCAGGCAACCCGCCGTTATCCGTGCACAAGCAGTTCCCCTCTTACGGTGGCGTAAACCAACCTGTACCTCGTATGTTCAGGCGACGTGACCACAGCGTGATCTACAGCCACGCGTGTTCGCCCTTGGCTCGTGGGTCCCGGCCCGCAGCTCGCTTATGCCACCCTGCCCACGTGTGCCGCCGAGTCGCCGACCGTCGCCGCGTCGTCACCGATCATGGTGCGCAGCAGTGCTTTCTGTTCGCGCTCACCCCGCAGCGCCGCCCGGTCCAGCCCGTCGCGCCGTGCTAACGCCGCCACACTCCGCACGAGATTCACCGGCAACTTCACGATCGGATACCACGGCGGCACATACGCCGACAGCCCCAGCGCCCGCATCGCCCGCGGCCCCAGGAATCCACTCGTCACCGACAGGTGCTGCGCCCGCGCCAGCCGACGCCGCACACCCGCAAGCCTCGAGTAGTTCCACCGCAGGGGATCGTCGGCCATCGGCATCGCCAACTGTCTCGTCGACTCGTCGGGCTCCGAGAGCGCGGCGACCGTGTGGTACAGCACCCGGATCCCGTCGCGGAAGTTGCGCGGCAGCCACTCGTCGTCCACCCCGATCAGCCAACCGACGTACCGCGTCAAGTGTGCGATCCCGTCATACTCTCTGGGCGACAACACAAGTCCCATCCCCAGTCCACCCGCCGAGGGAGCGATCAGCGCGCCCACCAACGTTGCGGCCATGTCGGTCTGGTTGACCGGCAGACCCCACTCGTCACCCCGCCAGTCGGGCATCGCCGCCACATGCCGGCGCACGAACGCGTGGATCAGCCGCACCCTGATGGTCGATCGGTAGCCAACACCCAGCGGCGCCATGCCGTCGTCGGAGATGACGTCCATCGCCCACTGCATCGTTTCCGCGAACCGCTTGTTCGAGCCCTTCTCCAGCGCGCCCGTCCGGATCAGCGTCTTGTTGAACCCGGAGAACTGATAGCCGCCCAGCAACGACACGTCCCGTGCGAGATACATGCCGTCGGCTCCGCCTCGTCGCATCGCGCGCTGACCAACACGCAGGAGGTCCCAGTCGACCCACTCCGGCACTGTCTCGACCTCGGTGAAGAAGTTTCGCAACGGTTCTGGCGCCTCGGGCACGCTGGCGATTCCAGAGGACAGGGCACCGTCGAACAGCTGTCGCGTCTGCTCCATGCCCGTCGACGACATCCACTCGACCAGGCGGTCCATCGGCTCGTCGCCGACGTTGAGGTTCGAGCCGAGCTTCTGCCACCGCTGCGCAGAAGGAGCCTCGACGCCCAACAGCGTCGCGAACAACCGAACTGCGGCCGGTACGGGACCCGGCTCGCGAGGATGGCGTGCCGGAATGGTTTGGTCCATCGCGACTCTCCTTTGAGCACTTCTGATGACAACCGTAGTCCAAAGCTAACGTGCAGGTAGGGTCGTGTCAATGAAGCGCGCGGAGGTGGTGCGTGACTACGGCGGCGTGAGCGCGGATGACCGCCGTACCGAACGCCGCCAGAAGCTGCTCGCCGCCGCGCGCCAGATCTGGGGGACGTCCGGTGTCACCGAGGTGACGGTGCGCGGTGTCTGCAGCGCCGCGGGACTGACCACGCGCTACTTCTACGAGCAGTTCCCGAATCGCGAGGCGATGGTGTTCGCCGTCGCCGACGAGGTCCGCGACGAACTGCTCGCTGCACTCGTCAGCGCCGGCGTCGGCAATCCCGGCACACTGACCGACAAACTGACCTCGGCGCTGACCGCGTTCCTCGAAATCATCGCCGCCGATCCGCACATCCACCGCATCGCCACCGGAGACGTCAGCACCGTGCCGGGCCTGACCGAACACCGCGCAGGCATCCTCGACCACATCGCCGCGCTGATCGTCGAACTCGCGCCCGGCGTCCTCGGCGCAGAGACGCCGAGTCCCGACGTGCTGCGCCGCAGCGCGTTGTTCATGGTCGGGGGCGCCAACTCCCTCATCGAAACCTGGCTCAGAGAGCCGAAAGAGACTCCCGCTGAACTCGCGGCGATCGCCGCCGACCTGTGCGTCGCCGTGGTCAAGGGCATAGGTACTGCGTAGCGCTATCCGTTCGGTCCGGTCGACCATCCGAGCTTGCTCAGCCACGCGAAGAACTCCTCGGCGGTGAACACCGGCTTGCCGTACTCCTGCGCTTTACGCGCCTTGCCGGACTGTGTGCCAGCCTCCGCCGTCACCAGCACCTCACACCGCGTCTTGGTCACCGAGCGCACCGGCGCGAGCCCCGCCGATGCGGCCAACCGCTCCATCTCCTCGCGATCCACTACGCGTCCGGACCCGTCGGAAGCTGTTCCGGTGAAACAGATTCGGGCACCTGGCACCAACGCGGAGCCGATGTCGTGACGGGCGGCTGTCGCCGCTCCGCTCACCACGTCGACGCCCAACAGGGTCGACGCCTCGCGTAGGCGCGCGACGACCTCCTCCGGCAACAGCGCCCGCGATGCCGCCGTACGCAGTTGATCGGCCACCGACTGCCGGGCGGCAGCATCCCAAGACGAATCACCGCCTCCTGCCATGTCGTTGGCTGACGCGAGGCCCAACACCACCGCTCCGACTCCGCGGCTTACCCGCAGCAGTGCCGACAACGCCGGCAGGTGATCGGCCGCAGGCGTCGGAACGGAGTGATCGCGGCTGACGAGCAGACCCGAAACCGATTCCGCCGGTTCGGGTTCCTCGAACGCCGACGAGCCCTCCTCGACCTCCACCGACGCCAATGTCTTCAATGCCGACTGCGCCCGATCCAGGGCCGTCCGTCCCGTCACGAACGCCCGCCGCAACTCGACGCCCAGTGGCATCACCGCCACATGCCCCAGGCGCTTGAGCTCGAAGTCGAGCAAGCCCAGCGTCTCGTCCACCGATTGCCCGACCGGCGTGCAGCCCGCCAGCATCGGTGCGATCACCGCCCACGCCTCCCGCAGCGTCGGCGCCAGCAGGACGTCACTGACGGTGATGCCGTACGCGTTTCGCGCATCCGCGAGATCGCGCTGCGGGTTGATCAGCGTCGAGATCGCGGTGCCGTCGTCGAACGCCACCGCGATCTCCACTGGCCGCGGACGCGACATCCGCCCTTCCTCGCCGACGGTGAGCATGCCGATCGCGCAGTACTTTCGCGCGGTCGAACTGCCGACGGAACTGCGAAGAAAGCGGGCGATGCGACGGTCGGTCTTCAGGTCCTTCGGCAGCACAGGACGTTTCAGCACCAGTCCGGCCAACGAGGTGCACCGGCTCAATGCGACGTACAGCTGGCCCGTCGAGAACATGCCCCCGGTGAGGTCGACGACCACCCGCTCGAGCGTCTGCCCCTGGCTCTTGTGGATCGTGATCGCCCACGCCAGCTTGAACGGCAGCTGAGTGAAAGTGCCGATCACCTCGCGACGCAGTGTTCCGCCGTCGACGACCGGCCGCGTCGCCTCCCAGGTGTACGGCGTGACGTCCGCGCACGATCCGTCGGCGAACTCGACCTCGACGACGACGCCGTAGCGGTCATAGGCCACGCCGACCACGCGCCCGATCGAGCCGTTGACCCACCGGTCACCCTGGTCGTTGTTGAGCATCATCACCTGCGCGCCGACTTTGAACCGCAGCTCGTCCTCGATCGGTTTGTCGAACAGTGACAGATCGCCCGTCTCCCTGGCGCGGTGCAGCATCTCGTCGCCTTGGAGCCGCTCGAGCTGCTGACGGTTACGCGCGGTCACCAGTCGGTTGGTCGGCGCCAGGGTCAACCAGAACTCGTCATCGGGCGGCACGAAGTCCCTGTCAGCGCGGGCGTTGAGCTGCTCCTGTGCGTGTCCGAGGAGCACACCCTCGCGAATCTCATTAAGTATTGCCGTCATTCGGTCGTCGCCGAGCTGACGGAACACGGTGGTCAGCGAGACGGTGGGGAAGTCGTCGCGGACGAATGTCCGGGCGGAGAAGAAGTACGGCGTCTCGTAGACCGTCGAGAAGTAGTCGTCTTCGCCGTCGCCCACCACCGGTGGCAACTGGTACAGATCGCCCACCAGCACGATCTGCACTCCGCCGAACGGCGTCCCCGGCGCAGGACCGAACCGCTGCAGCGCGGTAGCCACCATGTCGAAGACGTCGGCGCGGACCATGGACGCCTCGTCGATGATCAACGTCTGCAGCGACGCCAACGTCTTGGTGAACCGGCCCGGCCGGTAATCGCCACCCGTCACGTCGGCCATCGTCGTCGTCGTGCGGAACCCGAACAGTCGGTGGATGGTGAAGCCGTCGACGTTCAGCGCCGCGATCCCGGTCGGCGCGACCACCACCACGTTGCGGTCTGTGCTGGCCATGAAATGCCGGATCAGCGTCGACTTGCCGGTGCCGGCCTTTCCCGTCAGAAACAGATGCCTGCCGCCGGCCAGGAGCGCCAATGCGTCGCGGAACTCGTCGGTGAGGACCAAATCCCCGCTCACGAATCGCACAGTACCCGGCACACAGTCGCCACCCGGGCGGCGCCGAGGTACAGTCCGATCATGGAACTACTACGCAACGTAGTTGTGCTGCTGCACATCGTGGGGTTCGCGGTCACGTTCGGCGCCTGGGCGGCCGAAGCCGCAGCGAGGCGATTCCGTTTCACGCGCACAATGGATTACGGGCTGTTGCTCTCACTTCTGACGGGACTCGCGCTCGCAGCACCGTGGCCGGCGGGCGTCGAACTCAATTACCCGAAGATCGGCATCAAGCTCGTCATCCTCGTGGTCATCGGCGGGCTGCTCGGAATGGGCAGCGCGCGTCAGCGCCGTACGGGCAGCGCGGTGCCACGCGCACTGTTCTGGTCGGTCGGCGTCCTGTCGTTCACGGCAGCCGCCCTCGCTGTCCTGTGGTGACGGCTTCGCTCCTCTGTGTCCAGATCCTTGCGCATCTTGGCCGTCTGACCCCTGTCGGGCCCTGGTCAACCTCGGCACTGTGGACTGATGAGCATCGAAGATCAAACTTCGCAGGACAACGATCGCAGCATGCCAGCGGGATGGGGCCTGCCGGACTCGGACACCTGTTCGGCGGCATGGACTTTGGCGTTCGACGTGTCTCCTGCGTTCATTGCGAACCATTGCGTCCGCAGCTACCTCTTCGCGCGTGAGCTCGCGGCCGCCAACGGACTCCGCAGCGGCGTCGACTATGACGACGAGCTCGTCTTCCTCGCTTGCCTCCTGCATGACCTCGGCGTCACCGAGTACGGCACTGGCGACCAGCGATTCGAGGTCGAAGGAGCGGATGCCGCGGTGCGCTTCCTTCGCGAGCAACGGGTGGCCGAAGACCGGGCCAACACGGTGTGGCAGGCGATTGCTCTACACACCAGCGTCGGCCTGGCCGAACGGTTCGGGCCGGAGCAGTCTGTTGCTTTCCAAGGAATCAGCCTCGATATCAACGGTTTCGAGAAGGACCGGCTCTCAGCGGGTTTGGTCGAACGGATCAACGCAACGTGGCCCCGCCACAATCTGGGTTACGCCATCGCCGACCTCATCGCCCAGGGCACGCAGGCCAACCCGCTGAAGGCTCCGCCGTTCTCGTTCCCTGCTCATCTGCACCAATTGATCAACAGCGGAGTCCCGGTGACGTTCTTCGACCTGCTGGCGGGGTCGCCCTGGGGTGACCAGCCCGTGACGAAGGCCGCACTGACCTCCTGAGTGCCGAGACGGCCGGGCCCCGCCGTGCCACGATGGACATATGGCTGACGACAAGCTCGCCGGAGAACGCAACCTCAACGACCAGATCATCGACGAGTTCCGCCGCAACGAAGGCAAGGTCGGCGGTCAGTTCGAAGGGTTCCCGCTTCTGCTCCTGCACTCGACCGGTGCGAAGAGTGGCGAAAAACGCATCAACCCGATCGCCTACTTCGAGATCGACGACAGAATCTACGTCGTCGGATCCGCCGCCGGCCGGGATGCCAGCCCCAGCTGGGTGTTCAACCTGCGCGCCTACCCGCAGGCCTCTATCGAGATTGGCGCTGATCCGCCGAAAACCGTGACCGCGCACGAGCTTCCGCCCGATGAACGCGACCGGATCTACGAGATCGTCGTGCAGCGCGCCCCCGGCTTCGGCGAATACCAGCAGAAAACGGACCGCGTCATCCCCGTCTTCGAGCTCGCGCTGACCTAGACCGTGAAGCCGCCGTCGACGTTCCAGTTGGCGCCGGTGACGAACCCCGACTCCGGGCCCGCCAGGAAGCTCACGATGGCGGCGACGTCACCGACCTGCCCGTAGCGGCCGAGCGGCATCACCTTCTTCAGGCTCTCGGGGAACTCGCCGCCGTTGTCGGGATTCGCATCGGTGTCGATGGGACCCGGCTGCACATTGTTGACGGTGATCCCGCGCGGGCCGAGTTCGCGCGCCAATCCACGGGTGAACGACGACACCGCGCCCTTCGTCATGCCGTACACCGACAGCCCGGCCCCCGGTATCCGATCGGCGTTGATGCTGCCGATGTTGATGATCCGTGCGCCTTCACCCAGATGCTTCATCGCCGTGCGAGTGGCCCAGAACATGCCACCGATGTTGATCGCCACCAGCCGGTCGAACTGGTCGGCCGGAAACTCGTCGATGGGCGCCATATGGGCGACGGCAGCGTTGTTCACCAACACGTCGAGCCCCCCGAGTTCGGCGGCGGCCCGCTCGACCGCGGCCGACATCTGGGTGGGATCGGCGGCATCGGCTTGTATCGCCACCACCTTGCCGCCGTTCGCCGTCACGTCGGCGACGAGCTTTTCGGCCTCGGTCGCCGATGCCGCATAGGTGAAGGCCACGGCAGCGCCGTCGGACGCCAGTCGCCGCACGGTTTCCGCGCCGATCCCTCGCGAACCTCCCGTGACCAGTGCTCGCCGTCCGCTCAAAGGTGTTGCACCCATCTTCAAGGCCTCCCTAGGTAATTACGAACTGTAGTGTTACTTAGTACGCTGAGGTCCAAGCCGAATTTCGGCGAGTGCATTCCCGGCGTGACCGGAGTCACATGGAGGCGGTGCGTCATGGCAGTGGGGCGGCCACGCGAGTTCGATCCCGACGAGGTCGAGGACACGGCGATGAAGCTGTTCTGGGCACGCGGCTTCGACGGAGTCTCGATCTCCGACGTGACGGCTGCGACCGGAGTGAACCGTCGCAGCATCTACGCCGAGTTCGGGTCCAAGGAGAAGCTGTACGAACGGGCCACCCAGCGCTACCTCGCCGGTCCCGGCGGCTACCTGGCCGAGGCAATGACCCGGCCGACGGCCCGCCAAGTCGCCGACGCGATGGTCCACGGGGCGGCCGACACAGTCAGTGGCGACCCGCACGGTTGCCTCACCGTCGACGACGGCCCAGGACTGGCCGAGATGCGCGACGCCACGGTGCAGCGGCTCGCCGAACGATTCGAGGCGGCGAAGGCCGAGGGCGAGTTATCTGGAGTAGACGCTGTGTTGCTGGCCCGCTGGATCGCCGCTGTGTGCCAGGGCCTTGCGATCCAAGCCCGCAGTGGAGCCAGTCGCGCGGACCTGCATGCCGTCGCGGAGTTGGCCTTGGCGGGCTGGCCCGGATGCGCCGTCTAAGACTGTATGCCGCGCGTATCCAGTCGTCTCAAGACGTCGTCGACGATCGTCGGGTCCGACCCTGATTGCGAACGGGCACTGAGGACTTCCTCCCGCGCGGCCGCCAGCATCGCGTCCTTCACCTGTTGAAGTTGCTGCGCCTGGCCGCCATCGTCCGTCTCCCTCCGGCCCAGCGAGTGCCACATCCGTTCCGCGCCGTCCTTCACGTGGTCGATCACCTCGGCATCGATGTCGCCGTCCCTGCGCAACTCCTCGAGCCGCTTCATCCCCGCCTCCTGCGCCCGCCGCAGCAGATCCTGCTCCACCTTCTCCTGCTCGTCACCAGCGCTGACCCCCAGCAGTTTCACGATGGCCGGCAGCGTAAGTCCCTGCAACAGAAGCGTTGCCGCTACCACCACAAACGCGATGAAGATCAACCGTTCCCGTTCCGGGAAGTTCGGCGGCAGAGCGATGGCAGCCACCAGCGTGACGACGCCGCGCATCCCCGCCCACGATGAGACGGTCATCTCGCGCCAGCCGACAGGCTCCCCGGTGACGTTCTGCCGCCGGCGCACCCGTTCATCGATGGTCGCGACCGGGAAGATCCACACGAATCGAATGACGATCACGACCGCGGCGACCACCACCGCCTGCCAGATCAAACTTCCCAGCGGCCCTTCGGCCTCCAGCGCAATGGCCCGCAACTCCAAGCCCACGAACGCGAACGCTGCACCCGTCACCAACAGTTCGATGATCTCCCACATCGTCATCGCGACAATGCGCGTCTGCGCCGACTTCGCGTCGCTGTACCGGCTCAACGACAATGCCAACGTCACCACCGCCAGCACCCCGCTGCCGTGCACCACATCCGCCGCGGCGTATGCCGCGAACGGTGTCACCAACACGAAAGCGCTGCCCGCGGGGTGCGGCGGCAGCTTGTTCAGCAGCCACCGCGCGGCGAACGCCACCACGAGACCGGCGAGCACACCGACGACGACCGACACGCCGAGTTCCACCCCGGCCTTGCCCGGCGAGAATGCGCCCGTCAACGCCGCCGCCACCGCGACGTCGTAGAGCACCAGGGCCGTCGCGTCGTTCGACAGTCCCTCACCCTCGAGAATCGTGCGCAGCCGACGGGGGAGATGCAGTTTCTGTGCGATCGCCGTCGCTGCCACCGGATCCGGCGGCGCGATCGCCGCGCCGATCGCCACCGCGGCGATCAACGGCAGCCCCGGCACCAGCGCCTGCAACACGACGCCCACCACGAACGCCGTCACCGCGACCAACGCCACTGCCAGCAAGCCGATGGCGCGGCGGTTGTCGATGAACTCCCGCCACGATGTCCGGCGCGCGGCGGCGAACAGCAGCGGCGGCAGGATCAGCGGCAGCAGCAGGTCAGCGTTCACCTCGGGCATTCGCAGTCCCGGGATCAGCGCGAGCGCCATGCCGAAAACCAGCATCACCGCGGGATACGGCAGGTTCAGGCGGTCGGCCACGGGCGCGAGCACGACCGTGGCGGCGAAGAACACCAACAGCAGGGTCAGCTCAGCCACCCCGCCTACTTACCCCGCTGCGTCGTCCCGGAACCGTCGACGTGCGGTTTTGGGTTTTTCAACCCCGGGTAGCCCACGCGCACAGCCCACATCTAGGAGACATCCATGACGACCTCCCAGCAACACGATGTCGTCGACGACATCATCACCGACCACCGCGAGTTCGAGACGATCTTCACAGCGATCGAGAACAGCGACGACCGGCAGCACCGCCGCGACCTCGTCGACCACGTCATCGCCGAACTGGTGCGCCACTCCGTCGGCGAGGAGCAGTATCTCTATCCCGTCGCCCGCCGCGTCCTCGACAACGGTGACGAGGAGGTCGACCACGAGCTCAAGGAGCACGCCGAGGCCGAGAAGATCATGAAGGAGATCGAGAAGGCTGACGACGATGCGAAGTTCGACGAGCTCGTCGGCAAGCTGATCGAGGACATCCGCCACCACATCGAGGACGAAGAGAAAGACCTGCTGCCGAACTTGCGCGAGAAGTGCTCGCACGACGAGCTGCTCGAGCTCGGCGAGAAGTTCGAGAAGGCTAAGAAGTCAGCGCCGACGCGGCCGCATCCGTCCGCACCCGATCACCCGCCGGCCAACAAGATCCTCGACCGCGGTGCCGGCCTGATCGACAAGATGCGCGACGCGCTGACGGGTCGCGACGTGTAACGCGATCGGGAACATCACCGAAACGCTCTGGAAACAGAGCGGTTCTAGCTTTGCCGAATGACCCAAGAGCTCAGCCAGGAGCCGGCGAACGAGGCCGTCGTGACCGACCTCGACACCATGACGGCCACCAGGGAGACCCTGGAGGACTACACACTGCGCTTCGCCCCGCGCAGTTACCGCAAGTGGTCTACGCGGGTGGTGGGCATCTCGGCTCTCGGCGGAATCGCCTATCTGGCCGACTTCGCCATCGGCGCCAACATCGGCATCTCCTACGGCACCACCAACGCGTTGTGGGGCATCCTGATTTTCGCCGTGGTCGTCATGCTGACCGGGTTCCCGGTGGCCTACTACGCCGCGCGCTACAACATGGACCTCGACTTGATCACCCGCGGTAGTGGTTTCGGCTACTACGGGTCGGTGGTCACCAACGTCATCTTCGCGACGTTCACCTTCATCTTCTTCGCGCTCGAGGGCTCGATCATGGCCCAGGGTCTCGAACTCGGTCTCGGGATTCCACTCTGGGCCGGGTACGCCGTCTCGACCATCGTCATCTTCCCGCTGGTCATTTACGGCATGAAAGCCCTGTCGACACTGCAGGTTTGGACGACACCGCTGTGGCTGATCCTGATGGTCGCGCCGTTCGTGTACCTCGTCGTCAGCCACCCCGAGTCGGTCGGCCAGTTCTTCGCCTACCAGGGTGAGAACGGCGTCAGCGGATTCGACATGGGCTCGACGCTGCTGGCGGCGGGCGTGTGCCTCTCACTGATCGCCCAGATCGCCGAGCAGATCGACTACCTGCGCTTCATGCCGCCCCGCACCCCGGAGAACAGCCGCAGCTGGTGGACCTGGATGTTCCTGGCCGGCCCCGGCTGGGTGATCTTCGGTGCCATCAAGCAGGTCGTCGGGCTGTTCCTGGCGGTCTACCTGATCGCCAACGTCGCTGACGGCGCCGGTATCGCCAATCAGCCCGTGCACCAGTTCCTCGAGATCTACGAGAACTTCATGCCGGGCTGGCTGGCCATGACCCTCGCCGTCATCCTCGTGGTGATCAGCCAGATCAAAATCAACGTGACGAACGCCTACTCCGGGTCGCTGGCCTGGACCAACTCGTTCACCCGCGTCACCAAGCACTACCCCGGCCGGTTGGTGTTCCTCGGCGTCAACCTGGCGATCGCGCTAATCCTGATGGAAGCCAACATGTTCGACTTCCTCAACGCCATCCTCGGGTTCTACGCCAACTGCGGTATCGCCTGGGTCGTGGTGGTGGCCTCCGACATCGTCTTCAACAAGTACCTGTTGAAGCTGTCGCCGCATGCGCCGGAGTTCCGCCGCGGCATGCTCTACGCGATCAACCCGGTCGGGTTCGGCTCCATGCTGATCGCCGCGGGGGTGTCGATCGTCGCGTTCTTCGGCGGTCTCGGCGAGGCCATCCGGCCGTACTCCCCGCTGGTGGCGATCGGGCTGGGCCTGGTGCTGCCGCCGATCTTCGCGATCGCGACGAAGGGCAAGTACTACCTGCGCCGCACCGACGACGGCATCGACCTGCCGATGTACGACGAGCTGGGCAACCCGTCCGGCGAGCACCTCAAGTGCCACGTCTGCCATCACGACTTCGAGCGGCCCGACATGATGAAGTGCGAGACGCACGACGCACACGTCTGCTCGCTGTGCCTGAGCACCGACAAGGTCGCCGACCACGTCCTGCCCGCGAAAGTGTGATCGGCACGATGTTTCGAACGCGTGTGCGATGGCAATCCCGCACGCATGAGTGACAGCACGCAACAGGCACCGCAGGAGAACGCGGAGAAGGACCCGGAGAATTGGGTGACGGGCGACGAGCCGATGACCGGCCCGCAGCGCAGCTACCTCAACACGCTGGCGCAGGAAGCCGGACAAGAGGTGCCCGACGACCTGACGAAGGCACAGGCCTCCGAGGCCATCGACGCGTTGCAACAGAAGACCGGGCGCGGCGCATAACGATGACAATGGACCGGTGACCGACTTCAAACGCGACGTAGCGGCTCAGCTGGAACTGTCGATCGACGAACCGACGACGCTCGAGTTCCAGATCGCGGTGGCCCCGCATCCCGGTGCGCGCCTCACCGAGTCGCTCGTCTTCACCAAGGACGGGAAGACGGTCACACCGGACGAGATCATCGGTGAGCACGGCAGCCGCATCCATCGGTTCGCCGCGTCGAAGGGCACGGTCACCGCGTCGTACGAGGCGACGATCGTCGGACGCGCGGACCCGGCGCCCGTTCGTGACATCGACCCGATCACCTATCTGCGCCCCAGCCGATACGCCGAGGCGGACAAGTTCTTCGGCTTCGCGGCAACGGAATTCGGTCGGATCGCTGATTCGGCGGACGTGCTGGCGAAGGTGTCGTCATGGGTGGGGACGCGGTTGAAGTACGTGCCGGGTTCAAGTGACCCGATCGACGGTGCAGCGGACACGCTGCTCGCCGGGGCGGGAGTCTGCAGGGACTACGCGCATCTGGTGATAGCGCTGCTGCGCGCGGTGAATGTCCCCGCGCGTCTGGTGTCGGTGTACGCCGCGGGGTGCGACCCGATGGACTTCCATGCGGTCGCCGAGGCGTACGTCGACGGGGCGTGGCAAGTGGTCGACGCGACGTGCCTGGCGCCGCGGCAGTCGATGGTGCGCATCGCCACGGGCCGCGACGCCGCCGACACCGCGTTCCTGGACAACCATGACGGTCAGATCACGTTGCAGCACATGCAGATCACCGCGGTCGTGGACGGTGACCTGCCGACCGACTCGATCGAAGACCTGGTCTCACTCGGCTAGCGGCGGCGCGAACGTTCCTTACCACTCGAGGGATCGCGGATTCTTCGAACGGTAAGGAACGTTCGCGGAAACAGGGGGAGGCGGCTAGCGGCGGGCGAACCCCGGCGCGTGTTGCGGCAGTACGCCGACACCGACGATGTAGGCGGGGACCGCCGTCACCTGCGGAAGACGGTCGACCAGCTTGAGCAGCGCCGCCGGCGGCTGCACCACCCCACCCTGCAGCACAGAATCCAACACTCGACGGTGCAGGACCCGCTGCACGGTCTGCGTGACCACGGTCGGCACGATACGGCGCCGACGCACCGCTTCGAGGTGCTTATTGGTCAGCTGCCCGTTCCGAAGTGGTTGTGCCAGAATGCTTGCGGCGGCGACGGCGTCGGCGATCGCCAAGTTGATGCCCACACCGCCGACGGGTGACATCGCATGTGCGGCATCGCCGATGCACAGCACACCCTCGGTATGCCACCGCCGCAGGCGGTCGAGCCGGACGTCGAGAACTTTGACGTCATCCCACGAGGTGATCGTGTCGGGCGACGCCTCGGGGATCATCTCGGCGAGTTCGCGATGAAACGCGTCGAGCCCCCGCTCGCACAGTTGCGCGTAACTGCCCTTCGGAATCAGGTAGGCGATCTGGAAGTAGCCCTCGCGCGGGATCATGATGAGCGCTCGCCCGGGGCGAGTCCGCGGGATCAGCGAGTACTGCCCGTCCCGATCGTGGGGGAGGCGAAACCAGCACACGTCGAACGGAACTGGGAATTCGTCGATCGGCAGCGCCGCGTCGCGTCGAACGGCCGACGTCCGCCCGTCGCATCCGACGACGAGGTCGCTGCGAAGCTCGCCGGGCCCGTCGGGGCCTGTGTAGCGCACGCCGGTGACCCTGCTGCCGTCGCGAAGCAGGCCGGTGACTTCGGTCTGCATGCGCAAGGTGAAGGTGGGTTCGGCCTTCGCCGCGTCAGCGATCAGATCGAGCAGGTCCCATTGCGGCACCATCGCCACATAGGGATGCGGTTGCCGGAGGCGACGAAAATCGACGAGCGTCACCAGACGGCCGCCGACGTCGAACTGGCCCGTCTCGACCTTGCTGTGCGGCAGCTCGTCGAACCGCTCGAACAGTCCGAGCTCGTCGAGCAGGCGCATGGTGATGGGGTGCACCGTGTCGCCCCGGAAGTCCCGCAGGAAGTCGGCGTGCTTCTCGAGCACGGTGACGTCGATGCCGGCACGGGCCAACATCAACCCGAGGAACAGTCCCGCCGGGCCGCCTCCGACCACGGCGCATGTCGTCTTGTCGCTCACGCTCGACATTGTGCGCGAAGTCGGGGGAATGTGAGCCTCGTTACCGTGGTTGCCTCCGACATGCCAACGATGTCGAGCGATGAGCGCGAGCAGTATTTGTCCGAATTGCACGTCGGCGTCATAGCGGTCGAGCGGCCCGGCCGGGCGCCGCTGAGCGTCCCCATCTGGTACGGCTACGAGCCCGGGGGCGACGTGCTGTTGTGGACCGAATCCACCTCGCTCAAGCACAAGCTGATTGGCGACGCCGGCCGCTTTGCGATCACCGCGCAGGACGAGCAGCAGCCGTACAAGTACGTCACCGCCGAAGGCGACGTCACCGGCATCGATGAGGCGACCGACGCCGAGGTGCGCGCGATCGCGATCCGGTATCTCGGCGAGCAGGCCGGCAACGAGTTCACCGACCAGAACCTGACGCCGACGTCGGTGATCATCCGCATGCGGCCGAAGCGCTGGCTCAGCACGGACTACTCAAAAGAGTGATCAGCCTTCAGTCGTAGATGACGTTGAGGCCCCGGCGCTGAAGGTCGGCCAGGCCGTCGCGCATGGCTTGAAGTTGTTCGGGCGAATGGCCCACCCAGTCGGTGAGTTCGCCGACGACTTTGACCGGCTCGCGGGTGCGGTACGAGCGGGTCGGATTGCCGGGGAACTTCTTGTCCGTCACATTCGGGTCGTCCTCCAGCGCGCCCTGGGGTTCCACGATGTAGATCCGGCATCGGCCGTCCCCGGCGGCCAGCTCGGCACCCCACACAGCGGCGTCCAATGTCTGCGTCACATAGACGTGATTGGAGATGCGTCCTGCCTCGTAGTTCGACTCGCGCCCGGGCACCAGCAGGTCGCCCACCGACAGGTCGGCCTTGGTGCCGTGAAGGTACGCACCCGACTCGTGCATTTTGAAACGTAACGGTGTGCTCGTCATCAACAACCTCCTGCGTCTGGTCGGCCGGGAGATTGTGCAGCAGGTTCGGGGTCTTGCCGCAAGCCCCACCCTCTGCCATATAGTGAGAGTGGGAAGACGCCGATAGCGCCCCTCGCAGAACGAAATCCGCTCAGAAAATGTTGAGTCAGCTCAACTGCGCGACGAGCGCATCGGTCACCTCGGTCGTCGACGCCGACCCGCCCAGGTCGGCCGTCCGCGTCTCCGGTTGCGCCAGCGTCGCCTCCATCGCGGCCACCACCTCGGCGGCCGCTTGCGGATGTCCGAGGTGTTTGAGCATCATCGCGGCCGACCACACCGCACCGACGGGGTTCGCCACGCCCTTGCCCGCGATGTCGGGCGCCGATCCGTGCACCGGCTCGAACATCGACGGATACGTCTTCGTCGGATCCAGATTGGCCGACGGCGCAATACCAATCGAACCGGCCACCGCCGCTGCGAGGTCAGACAGGATGTCGCCGAACAGGTTTGACGCCACCACCACATCGAATCGCTGCGGCTGCAGCACGAACTTCGCCGCAAGCGCGTCGATGTGCTCCTGGTCCACCCTCACGTCGGGGAACTGCGCCGCGCGCTCCGCAACGACCTCGTCCCAGAACGGCAGCGTGTGCACGATCCCGTTCGACTTCGTCGCCGACGTGACGTACCCGCGACGCGTTCGTGCGAGTTCCAACGCATAGTCGGCGATCCGGCTCACCCCGACACGCGTGAAAATCGACTCCTGTACGGCCATTTCGTCGGGGAAGCCGCGATTCATCCGGCCGCCGATCTCGCTGTATTCGCCCTCGACGTTTTCGCGCACCACGACGAAGTCGACGTCAGTGGCCGACCGCAGCGGGCTCGACACTCCTTTGAACACCTTGATCGGCCGCAGGTTGACGTATTGCCGGAACGCCCGCCGGATCGGGATGAGCAATCCCCACAGCGACACGTGGTCCGGCACGCCCGGCCATCCGACAGCTCCGAGGAAGACGGCGTCGAACCCACGTAGCGTCTCGATGCCGTCGTCCGGCATCATCGTTCCTTCTTTGGCGTAGCGCTCGCACGACCAGTCGAACTCCGTGTAGGACAAGTCGATTGCGTGCTTGGCGGCCACCGCGTCGAGGACGGCGCGTGCCGACGTGATCACCTCCGGCCCGATGCCGTCACCGGGAATGACGGCGATGGTGCTCACGTGCCCAGCCCGAGCAGGCTGACCATCAATGGCAGCAGGATGATGATCAGGATCGCGCCGGCAATGTCAAAGGTGACGCCGGAGCGGATCATCGTCGTGATCTTCACGACGCCCGAACCGTAGACGATCGCGTTCTGCGGCGTCGACACCGGCAACATGAAGCCGAACGACGCCGCGAATGTCGCCGCCAGCGCGGGCACGAACGGGTTCACGCCCGCGGCGATCGCGACCGGGATGATGATGGGTACCACCACCGCCGCCGACGCGGTGTTGCTCGTCGTCTCCGACACGATGATCGCCAGGATCACCGCAAAGATCGTGATGGGCACGATGCTGGACAGGCCCAGCGCGTCGTTGACCGACGTGCCGATGGTCTCGGCCAGCCCCGTCGAGCTGATCAGCGAGCCGAAGATGATGCCGCAGCCGAACAGGATGATTGTGCCCCAGTCGATCTCGGCAGCATCACTCCACCGCAGCGTGAATTCGCGATCTTTCCAATCGGTCGGCAGCAGGAACAGCAGCGCCGCGCCGAAGACCGCCACCACGCCTTCGTCTAGTCGGTCGCTGATGAACTCGTATGCGCTGGACTCGGTCCCGGCGATCAGCGCCACGATGCCGGGCGTGATCCACAGCGTCACCGTGATGGCGAATGCGATAAGCGTGTTCTTCTCGGCCCGCGACAGTTTGCCGAGCTTCTCCCGCTCTCCTGCCACGTACTCGGCCACACCATCGATTCGTTTGATCTCGGGCTTGTTCAGCCGCAACAGGATGAACGCCAGCAGCACGAACATGATGAAGCAGATCGGAATGGCCATCACCATCCATTGCCCGAAGCTGATTCGCTCGCCGGTGGCTTCTTCGATGAGGCCGCGGCCGATCAGGTTGGGTGGGCTGCCGACAGGCGTCAACAGGCCGCCGACGCTGGCGCCGTAGGCGAGCATCAGCATGATCGCCGAGCCGACACGCAGCCGTTGCGGGTCGAAATCCTCTTCCACATCGCCGCGGTGCTGCAGCAGTTTGGCGATGACGGAAAGGATGCCGATCGCGGTGGGCAGCAGCATGGCGACCGTCGCCGTATTCGACACGAACGCCGACAACAGGCACGTGATGGCACCGAACGCGAGGATCACGCCGGTGGTGGACTGGCCCACACGGGGCAGCGAGAGGATGCGGAATGCGAACCGCCGTGCAACGCCGTGCTTGAGCATCGCCTGGGCGAGGATGAATGCCCCGATGAACGTGAAGATCGTCGACGACCCGAACGGACCCAGGACGTCGTCGACCGGCGCGACTCCGAGGAATACGGCGACGGCCACGCCGAGCAGGCCGCCGATGGGGATCGGCACCGCCTCGCTGATCCACAGCGCGATGACGCCCAGCAGAACGGCGGCCAACACCTGCTGTTCGCGCGGGATGTCGATCGGCAGGATCAGGAAGACGACGGTCAACAGAGGGGCGAGGAAGAGGCCGACGGTGCGCCGGCCCTTCTCGAACCGTTCCTCCTGCGGCGAGAGCTTCTGTTCGCCGAGACTCCGGTACGTCGCGCTCCCGAGGAGTGCCTTATCGACGTCGGTGCGTTGGACCGGGTTGTCCGTGGTCATGGCCGTGCTCCATCCGCCGCAGCTGTGTTATACGCCACAATTCCTACGGCGGAGTGCTCATTTCCCCGTGAAACTAAACATTCATGATCAACGAACGGGCGCGGGGGCCGGCGCGAGGCCGGGCAGCGGCACAAGACCCGCCGCAGGTGCTGGCGGAGGCGGCGGGGGAGTCGTGAGAATGCGCACCACGTCGGGCTTCATCGCCTGCAACTGCGCACCCCAGTATCCCCAGCTGTGGGTGCCGTTGGGCGGGAAGTTGAACACCGCGTTGCGCCCGCCCGCGGCGAGATACTTCTCCTGGAACTCCTTGTTAGTGCTCTGCGTGATGTTCTCCAGGTACTGGGCGCTGAATTGGGTGCCGAAGTCGCCGCCCGCGTCGAGATCGCTGGTGGCACCGTTGCCGCAGTAGACCCACAGCGCGGTGCGGTTGGCCACCAGCCGGTTGATGTTGAGCATCGGATCGTTGCGTTGCCAGGCAGGACTGCTTGGTGGCCCCCACATGTCGACGGCCTCGAAGCCGCCCGCGTCCTTCATCGCGAGGCCGATCAAGGTCGGCCACAATCCTTTTGACGGGTTCAGGTAGCCCGACAGCGATCCGGCGAAAAAGAACTGCTGCGGGTAGAAGGCGGCGAGAGTCAGCGCGGCACCGCCCGACATCGACAGTCCGACAACCGCGTTGCCTCGGGGGTCCTGGCCCTTGTTGGCTTGCAGCCAGGTCGGCAGCTCCCGGGTCAGGAAGGTCTCCCACTTGTAGGTGAGTGTGCCGTTGTTGCCCTCAGCGGGTGCGTACCAGTCGCTGTAGAAGCTGGACTGTCCGCCGACGGGCATCACCACCGAAATACCGGACTCGTAGAACCACTCGAACGCCGCGGTGTTGATGTCCCAGCCGTTGAAGTCGTCCTGGGCACGGAGGCCGTCGAGCAGATAGAGCGCGTGCGGACCGCCGCCCTGGAACTGGACCTTGACGTCGCGTCCCATCGACGGCGACGGCACGCTCAGCGTCTCGACGGGCAGACCGTCTCGGGAGTAGGCGTTCGAGTGGGGCGCGGCGATCACCGCCGACGCCGTCAACAGGGCGGCGACGAGTGCGCCGAAGCGAAAGGCTCTGAGCGGAAGGCGGTGGGCCACGCGCGCGAAGTTAACAAGCCTGCGGTATCGACCCGCGCGGGCGCGCGGGCAGTGACTGGCTCGTTATCGAAGCGCTAGCCGATGGTGATGAGAACTGAGCGAAGGTCGTCGACGTGTCGCCTTCGGGTAAGCCGCGTAGGGTAGGCGGATCGGCGGTATGTCGTGCGCGAACTATTGATTGCGTCGCCGCTGATTCGAGATTCAACCTCCTGTGCCGGTTGGAACAACAGCCGACATCAGAGAAACACTGATGACGACTCGCTTGTCCGACGCCGACGCACTGGCGTTACACACCCAAACCTCGACCACCCCCGGGCATACGGTCGCGGTGCTCGTCCTCGAGGCGTCCGATCAGCTCAGCCACGAACGGCTTCACGAGGTGGTGGCCTCGTCGCTGCCGCAACTGGCGCGCTTTCGCAGTCGGCTGGTCGACAAGCCCTTCGGCGTCGGCCAGCCGATCTGGGCCGAGATCGACGACTACGACCCCAGCGAGCAGATCCACCGGGCGACGGTTCCGGCGCCGGGAGGCCGGCGTGAGCTCGCCGGCTTGGTGACGCAGTTGAGTGCCGAAGCCCAGGATCGGCGCCGGCCGCTGTGGGAGGCGTGGAGCATCGACGGTCTAACGCTTGGCCGCTGGGCGCTGGCGATCAAGATGTCGCCGGTCCTGAGCGACGGGAGCCACGGCCCGTCGATCTGGCACCGGCTGACCACCACCGAACCGGGCTCTGCTCGCGACTCGCGGACCGAGCCCGGCTTCGGCTCGACACCATCGATGGGTGAGCTTCTCACCGACACGCTCTCGGAGGCGGTCGAGAACCAGGTCACCGGCGCGTGGATGATGGCCGACGCCGTAACCGGTGCGCTGCTGGCTGTACGCCGTCGGGTGCAGAAGGTGACCGAGCCACCAGAGCAGCCGCAGGCGCCCCCGTCCAGGAGCGGGCCCGTGCCGATCGCGGTGTTCAACAGACCGTTGACGGCGCGGCGGTCGACGGCCTTCGCGTCGATACCGCTCGCCGACGTCAAGGCGGTCAGCGATGCGTTCGGAGGGAGCACCGCCAACGTCCTCCTCGCCGCATGCACACTGTCGCTGCGGGCATGGCTGCAGCGTCACGCCGTGTTGCCCGACCAGCCACTGCTGGTGGCCGTCCCATTGTCGATACCGGCCGGCGACGCCGCCGAGGTTTCGACTGCGCTGGGGACAGGACAGGTGCGGATGCCGGTTCAGCTCGACGACCCGGTGCAGATCCTCACCAATCTGCATACGGCGACCGAGCGGATGAACATCGACAACCGCGATTGCGACGATTCCCCTATGCCCGCAGTCGATTTCGCGACCGTGGTGTCGCTGCTGCCGCCGTGGCTGACGCTCGCGGGAAAGCAGGTGTACAGCGGGCTCGGGCTGGCACGATGGCGCTCACCGGGGTGCCACGGGACGGTTTCGTTCGCAGCGGAACGTCCGGGCCTGGCGTATTGCGCCGGTGCGGAAGTCATCGGCATGCACTATGCGGAACCACTGACGGAGGGCTGCGGCCTGAACATCACCGTCACCTCGCACGCCGATGTGATGGATCTGTGTGTATCCGCGTGTCCTGACAACGTGCCCGAGGTCGACGACGTCGCAAGCGGCATCGTCGAGGCGGTTGGCTTGCTGCGGGCAGCTGCCGGGGTGTCGCCTCGCGGCGAGGGCCCGTCGGTGGTCACGGAGATGACGTCGCACGGGAACAAGCGCGCGCGGGCTTACTCGACGTGACAGGCAAAGTCGTCCACCATTAGGCTGGGAATACGCCGACACGCTGTCTTCGATTAGCCGGTGGTCCGCAATTACCCGGGTTCGCAACAGAGCCCACCGTCGCAATTCGGAACTGAACAACGGGAATTCTCTTGGCAATCGCTGACATCGCGGCGTATACGCATCTGAGCCGTGCGGACATCGAGGCGCTGGGTACCGAACTGGACGACGTACGCCGCGACATCGAGGACTCGCTCGGCGAGAGGGACGCCGCCTATATTCGGCGCACGATCGCGTTCCAGAGGTCGCTCGAACTCGTCGCGCGGCTGCTCCTCGGCGTCAGCCGGTCCCGGGCGGGGTGGCTACTGGGTACGGCGTCGCTGGCATTTGCGAAGTGTGTCGAGAACATGGAGATCGGCCACAACGTGAGTCACGGTCAGTGGGACTGGATGAACGACCCGGAAATCCACTCGACCACGTGGGAGTGGGACATGGCCGCCGTCTCGTCGCAGTGGCGGTATTCGCACAACTATCGCCACCATGTGTTCAGCAACGTGGTCGGCGTGGACGACGACCTCGGCTTCGGCGTGATACGGGTGACCCGCGATGTGCCGTGGCGACCTGAACACCTCGTGCAACCGCTTCGAAACCTTCTGTTAGCCAGTATTTTCGAGTTGGGCATCGGTCTACATGGTGTACACGCCGAGCGCGACCGCTCCGCCGGTGATGCCGAAAGGCAACACAGGGAGAGGATGGCGCTGATCAAGAAGATCGCCCGTCAAGCCGCCAAGGACTACGTGCTCTTTCCGGCGCTGAGCGGGAGGCGCTGGCGAAGAACGCTCGGGGCCAACGCGGTGGCCAACCTGTTGCGCAACCTGTGGACGTATGTGGTGATCTTCTGCGGGCACTTTCCTGACGGCGCGGAGAAGTTCACCGCAGACGTCCTCGAGAAGGAAACCCGAGGCGAGTGGTACCTACGCCAGATGCTGGGGGCCGCGAATTTCAAAGCCGGTCCGTTGCTGGCATTTTCGAGCGGCAACCTGTGCTACCAGATCGAGCACCACCTGTTCCCCGTCCTGCCGAGTAACCGCTACGCCGAGATCGCGGTGCGGGTGCGGGCGATATGCGACAAGTACGATCTGCCCTACACCACGGGTTCGCTTGTACGTCAATATGGTTTGACGCTGAGAACGATCTTCAAGCTCGCTCTTCCAGACCGATTCCTGACAGCGACGAGCGACGATGCGCCGGAAACCGCTTCGGAACGAAAGTTCGCTCCCGTCGCTGCATCTGGCGAATCCCAAGGTGTAGCGTCGTAGATATCGGGAACAGATTGGGATGAGTGGTTCGCCCCTCCTCGAACCTGCTTGCACGAGGAGGCTGTACTCATGATCTCACCGCCAAGACCGCCGGGCACCGCCCCAGCGCAACTGCTATTCGGCTGAATGTGGCGATCCACCAGCAGCTCCTCTCGGCGGTCGATGGCCGACGTGGAGTAGAGGCCGCCGACCGGCTGTGTGAAGCCTGCGTCGGGCTGTTCGACATCGACGCAGCCGCCATCTCGCTGATCTTCGACGGCGCGAACACCGGAACACTGGGATCGAGCAGCGCGCCCGCGCGCGTCTACGACGAACTCCAGTTCACCCTTGGTGAGGGGCCCTGCCTCATGTCCGTGGCCCGTCGGGCACCTGTCCTCGTCGCCGACCTGGCCGATCCCAGTGACCGTCGGTGGCCGATTTATGGGCCAGCGATGCTGTCGCACCAGATCCGAGCAGTCTTCGCGATGCCCGTGCTCGTGGCAGGCGAGTACGTAGGCGCCCTCGACTTCTTCCGCGCCCGACCCGGCGTTCTCGAAGGGAAGCATCTCGCCGGCGCCGTCGCCGCCGCCGAACTCGCCGAACTCTCGGTTCTCGACCTGATGGACGGTGACCTCCAAGCCGCGGCCAACGACCCCGCCAGCAACGCATGGACCGAACTGCACGCGCTGTCTCGCACCGAGGTCAGCCAGGCGACCGGCATGCTCGTCGCCCAACTCGGGATCGAGCCTGCGGAAGCCCTCGTACGCCTACGCGCGCACGCCTACGCCACCGGCCGCAGCGCCACTGACGTCGCCCGCGACATCCTCGAGCGTCGATTGAGGCTGGAGGCCGACTGATGCACCTCCCATCACCTCCGGAACGGAGAACGAGATGAGCGACATCCCTCGTGAAACCCGTGTGCTGGACGCGGTCGTCTCACTCGTCGACAGCCTGCTCGAGGACTTCGACGTCGTCGACCTGCTGACCGAACTCACCGAGCGCTGCGCGCAACTGCTCGACGTGGCGACTGCCGGGCTGCTGCTCGCTGACCCGTTCGACCAGCTGCGCCTGCTGGCCGCCACCTCCGAGGGCACCGAGGAGTTGGAACTCTTCCAACTGCAGGCCGACGACGGGCCCTGCGTCGACTGCTACGCCACCGGCCAACCGATCTCCGTCGCCGACATTGCGACCGAGACCGACAGATGGCCGCGCTTCGTCCCCGCCGCGCTGGACGCGGGATTCGCCTCCGTGCACGCCGTCCCGATGCGCGCGGCCGGCATCGTCCTCGGCGCGCTCGGCCTGTTCGGCACCCGCGTGGGCGAACTCAACGAGGCCGATCGCCTCGTCGCGCAGACCCTCGCGCACATCGCGTCGGTCGCGATACTGCAGGAACAAGCCCCGGACCCGACGACTGTTTTACCGCAACTGCGCTCCGCGCTTTCCAACCGGATACTCGTCGAGCAGGCCAAGGGCTTCCTGCGCGAGAGCCTCGGGATCTCCGTCGCGGAGGCATTCGGGCTCCTGAGGAACTACGCCCGCACCAGCGGCGAACACCTCAGCGACGTGGCCCGGCGGCTCATGACCGACCGGCACTCCCGGCCCGTGCTGCTCGCGTCGATCGCCGCGTACGCTTCGGGCCCGCAGCGTTAGACGCCCTGCCGCGCCCGCGCGCGGCGCACCGATTCGTTCACCAGCCGCTCGGCAACCACGGCAAGCTTGATGTTCTCGGACTGGCTGAGCCGCGTCAGCCGGTCGAAGGCCTCCTCTGCGCTGGCGCCCGACCGACTGCGGATGATCCCGATCGCCTGGTCGATCATCGCCCGGCTGCCCAATGCCCGCTGCAGCTGAGTCGTGCGCTCCTGAGCGCGGGCCAGCAGCTGCGCGTTGTACACCGACGCGGCGGCGGGCCCGGCGAATTGCCCACCCAACTCCACAGCGTGCTCGCCGAACGCGTCGCGGTGGTGCGCATAGGCGTTGACGGCGCCGATCACCTGGTCGCCCACTATTAGTGGCAACGCCAGCGCGGAATGCACACCCATGCGTGCCACTCGCCCCCCGAAGTGCGGCCACCGGCTGTCGCTGCCCAGCGATCCGCTGACGGTGGGTCGCCGCGACTGCATACATGTGACGCACGGCCCTTCGTGGACGTCCACGTACTGGGCCTTGTCGATGCGCTCGACGAACTCCGCCGTGACCGCCCACGTCTCGACCGACGATGAGTCCTCTAGCGAGTCCACCAGCGTGACGCCTGCGCCCTCGACACCCGGGATAGCCCGCCGCGCGAACTCGGCGACCTCGCCGAGCACCGCGATCAGGCCGCGGGCATCGGCCACCAGCCCGGCCACCCCTCGCAGCCCGGCATAAAGATCAACCTCGTCGGCTTCCAGCTGGGCGCTCGAGAGCTCGGAATCAAGCGGCGCATTGCGGCCGGGTTGGGCGTCGAAGTCGGCCATCGTGTCCTGAATTTACCCGCGAGTGGGCCGGAGAAAACGGGGGATCAGTCCACCAGGGACAGAGCGTGCGCGCGCCGCAATTTCCCGGACGGCGTCTTGGGGATCATTCCCGGCTCGAGCACCACCACGTTGCGGGGTCGCACGTCGACCTCGGCGAACACCTCATGCGCGACCTGCCGCTCGACGCGGCGGACCTGCTCGTGGTCTGCGAAGTCCTTGCACTCCACCGCGACGGCGAACGACTCCCGCGACAGTCCCGCGTCGAGTCGCACCGCGACGGCGCACCCAGGCCGCACGCCGTCGACGCGGCTGGCGGCGCGTTCGATGTCGGTCGGGTAAATGTTGCGCCCGGCCATGATGATGACGTCCTTGAGCCGCCCGCAGACCACGACCTCGCCGCTCTCGGTCAGATAGCCGAGGTCGCCGGTGTCGTACCAGCCCCGCTCGTCCTGCGCGCCGATGAACCCGGCGACGGTGGTGTAACCCCTGGTCACCGGTTCACCCCTGACCTCGATGACGCCGACTCCGCGCGGCGGCAGTTCGGCCCCGTCCTCGTCGACGACGCGCACCTCCAGGCCCTGCAGCGGCTTGCCGAGGGAGACGAGCCGCCGGGTGTGGCCCTTGGTCGCCGGCACCGCGCGGTGCAGGACGGCCAGCAGGTCGGCGTCGACTTCGTCGACGACCATGCCCCCGCCACATTCCGAGAACGACACGGCCACCGTGGTCTCGGCCATCCCGTACGCCGGGATGATCGCCTCGGGCCTCAGCCCGAACGGCGCCCCGGCTTCGCACAGGTCCTCGACGTCGGCCGGGTCAACCTGCTCGGCGCCGGACAGTGCCCACCGCAGCGAGGACAAGTCGAACTCCCCGGGGGTGGCCTGCCTGCGCAGGCGCTTGGCGAACAAGTTGTAGGCGAAGTTCGGCGCGGCCGTCATGGTGCCCTTGTACTTGTCGATCAGCCTGGCCCACAGCAACGTGTCGCGCAGGAAGTCCATCGGCGTGACCTTCACCAGCTCCGCGCCGAAGTACATCGGCACCGTGAGATAGCCGGTCATGCCCATGTCGTGGAAGCACGGCAACCAGCTGACGATCACGTCGGTGTCGATGTCGAAGTTGCAGCCGACGATCATCGCCTCGGCGTTGGCGACGACGTTGGCGTGCGTAATCTGGACGGCCTTCGGCGATCCGGTGGAACCCGAGGTCAGCTGCATCAACGCCACGTCGTCGTCGGTGGTCTCCACCGGTCCGATTCCGTCGTGCGCGAGGAGCGACTCGATGGTCAGCACCGTCATGCCGAGCCCTTCGAGCACCGGCGCGGCGGCCATGAACGGATCCGAGATCACCACGGCTTTCGCCGCGATCATGTTGATGACGGCGGTGGTCTCGTCGGCCCACCGCATCAGGTCGGTGCGCGGCGTGGGTTGATGCAACATCGTCACGCTGGCCCCGCGCATCCAGATGCCTTGTGCCGTGGGCGCGATCTCGACCGGGGCGCCGGCCAACACGGCGACGGCGTCACCGTGGCCGATACCCGCCGCGGCCAATCCGCCGGCCACCCGGCGCGCGCGCTCGTGCACCTCGGCCCAGGTATGGCGGACGGGGGCGTGCGGCTCGCCCGTGTTCATGCCCTTCAAACTCCACTGGGCGTTGCGGAACATGGTCTCGGTGAATCGGCTCACTACAATCCTCTTGGCTTTGGCGCAATGACGGCGTGCGTTGTTTTCAAGGGTGACCCGGCGCGAATGTGTGCGCGCACCGGGAATTGCGGAAGCCGCTGGAGTTCGACTGTCGCCGGGCTCGAAGCGGGGCGGACGATGACTTCAGAAGAAGGTGACCCCTTCGTGGTCGTTCCAGTTGGTACGTCGCCCCGTCCGGAGCGACGAGAGTTGCTTGTCAGTCTCGGAGACTGTACCCACCGACCCGCGCGTCGATGCAATAGCACACCGATATGAGCGCGGATCGTTACCAACGACGCTGAATCCCCTGGCAAATGGCCCCCCATAACGCAACCGTA
This sequence comes from Mycobacterium deserti, assembly GCF_025345615.1. GTDB lineage: Bacteria > Actinomycetota > Actinomycetes > Mycobacteriales > Mycobacteriaceae > Mycobacterium > Mycobacterium deserti. Next base: position 322,358 of record NZ_JAODWD010000002.1, on the reverse strand, counting down.
GATAACCGGCTGACGTCGGGATTCAGGCCCCGTCAGCGGGGAGTTGCTGCTCGCCGCCGTGACGTTTCCGTGAGGCTGGTATGCCAACCCAGGTCAAACCGTACCGTGTCGGCCGCTGATTCTTAAAGTTTCGCGATGGTTCCTGGAGACGCTTTGCCAGCCGGGACCTCGCCCAGGGGCCGGCAGACTTTCTCGACTAGTCGGCCGGACTCTCGAGGAGATCGATGCGATGCCGGGGCAAGTCGGCCTGCAACGGGACGAGCCGTTGGGCCATGTCGGGATGTTCATCGAAGAACGCCGCAAGGCTGTGCTTAGCGACCGACCACGCTGGGCCGGGCGGCTTGCCCTTCGCTTCCTTCATCCTTCGCTTGTCATTCCAGTCGTCTTTGCGCAGCCTGTCGATGTCGTCGACCTCATAGGTGAAGTAGATCTTGTAGTTCTCGTCAGGCCACCGCGCTGTGCGCAGAAGATCGAGGGTCTCCCGTTCCGGGTTTCCGTGCTTGCCGTTGCCGGAGAACACGTAGTGGTCGGCGGTGACGCGCTCAAAGAACTCCTGCGTGACGTTGTTGTCACTGCCGTGATGCAGTCCTTTCAGAACGTCGACATGCAGCCGATCGCCCAGACCGACGAGTTGCATGCCCTCGAGGATCTTGTCGCCTCGAGCGTCGCCCGTGAACAGAATCGTCTTACCGCCGAGTTCGGCGACGAGTACCAGGCTGGAGAGGTTGGTGACGGACGGATCTAGGAATCCTGCGAGCGCCTCCAGCGGACTGGCCATCCTCTTCTGCGACTCCAGGAACTCGTTGTGCTTTCTCTGCAGGTTCTCTACTTCGTCCAGCATCGGTCCAATCACGGTGAAGGACAGCCCATCTCCGACCTCGAACGCCTTACCGTCGGCACGGGCGACGACTAGGCCGCCCTTGCCGTCGTTGAGCAGCGCCCCGAGCGTTTCGGCGTTGTCGCGCAGGGTGATGCCCTTGCCGACGTTGGCGAGCACCATGAGCGCATCGACCGCTACGCCCTCGGACGCCGAGTCGAAGGAGATGTCGCCGGTGAGAGACGCGGTTCCGAGCGACTTGGTGACTACCTTCTCCAGTTCGCGTGCGTCGTTGCCGATCAGATCATCGAATGTGTTGTGCCACAACCTTGCGGGCTTGACAAACCGATTGGGGCGTCGCGATTTGATGTCTTCTGTCAAGTCGATCAGACCGGCGGTGTGGTCGCTGTCGACGTGGCTGACCATGATCCAATCTAATTCCATCGGATCCTGTTCGGATACACCGAGTTCGGTGCGTAACTGGACCAATCGATCCTCAAGGTGTGCCTTGTACACCCCCTTTGGACCGCCGTCGATCACCGCGATCTTCTGCTTCGACTTCGACCCGTAGCGAAGGACAAGGCAGTCACCCTCCTTCGCAGGCAACACCTCGAGACTAAAAATCTTGTTCGCCATGTGCATCCCCCTACTGGCTCTGCAGTGCTCGAAGAACGTCGAGCAGTCCGTGTCCTTGAAAATTGCGCTCTCGGCCCAGATCGGACGCCGTTTCGCACAAGATCTTCTTGATCTTGTCCGGCTTGCCGATGAGTTCGGGATAGCGCGCCATGAGAAGCGCGGCCGCGCCGCTCACGTGCGGTGCTGCCATGCTCGTGCCGTCGAGGTAGTCCCAATCATCGTCCAGCACAGGGGCATAGATCCGCTCGCCAGGTGCAACGAGGTCGGGTTTGAGCCGGCCGTCGCCAGTGGGACCGCGGCTGGAGAAGTAGCTGATGCCGTAGGTGAACGGTGCATAGTGGTGGGTGGATCCGACGGTGATCACCCGGTCGGCATTGCCTGGATCGGTGATGCTGAACGCCAGATAGTTGTTGAACGGCTGATCGTTGACGAGGATGTTCTGGTAGCCGAAGTTCCCGGCCGCCGCGACGACGACGACGCCGCTGTCGACCAGCCGTTCAGCCTCAAGGCATACCGGGGTCGCGCCGCACGCGTAGTTGCGTACATCATGCTCGATCGACAGGCTCATGTTGACACCGTTGATCTTCATGTCGCCCGCCGACTCGTTCGCGCGGCGGATGAACTGAAGCGCGGCGATCACCGCGAATTCGGTGTCCTCCCTGTCGGATCCGAGGATGCGCAGGTCGTACAGGCCGATGCCCGGACACATGCCGGTGACTTTCACGGGGACCGAGTCATCGACGGCGGCTATTATGCCTGCGACATGGGTGCCGTGCTCGCTGGTGGGATCGGGCGGTTCGTCGCCGAGGTCGAGAAACTCTCTGATCAGGTCGGTGCGCATCGGTTGACGATCGACGGCGGCCTGGGCGATCTTCCTCAACTTGGAATCCGCATGCGGCGGCAGCGTATTGCCGCGTGCCAACTTGATCGCCGCGAGATTGTCCTTGCGTAGATCGTCGTCGACGTTCCCGAGGTCGGTGACATCTCGGTAGAAGGTGAAGTCGTATGTCTTGGCGATCTTCCTCTGCTCGAAGGCCACGTGGTCGGTGTCGATGCCGGAATCGACGATTGCCCACACGATGTTGCTGCAGTCGATGTCGAACAGCCGTCGCGCGGCATCCGCTTTCACCGCCGGCACCGACTTCTTGATCGCCGCGGACGCTGGACGGTTCCGCGCGATCTGCCACACTCTCGGTTCGGTGGCTGGCTCCATGGCGCCGAGCAATCCGAGCACGAGATCTTTGATCTCCGCGTCACTCGTGTCGGCCATGGTCGCCTTGGTTCGTGTCTGCACTCGCGTCCAGGTCGCCTGGGTCGTCGCCGTACGCTGTGGCTGAACGGGCGGACTCCCGGCCATGAATACGAGGGCGCACAACGCGACGAAGCGCTCGAAAGCGGTCCGGCGGTTGCGGATCGTGCGGGTGATGGAATCCGTTGTCCAGGCCTCGAGGAGCGCGCGGACATCGGCGACAGTTTGTTCGATCTTGCTGATTCCGCTCTTGCGTTTGGCGGCTTGAGGGTTCAGGTATTCGTCGCGTTCAGTTCGAGTCCTGGGATCGAGCCACCACTTCGTCATCGGTATCAGGACCCGCAGCACCTCGTTGAAGTAGAGGCGGGCAACGACATAATTCTGCAGCGGCGCGATTCTCGGATCGTTGTCGATTCCGAATTGTCGAATGCCGCCCAACTGGTCGAAGATTTCCGCGGCCAGGTCGTTGGCCGTGGCGTCCTTATGTGAGGTGATAAGGAGGTCGACCGGCAACTGCGGATTCCCGGCGTAGGCGATCCACACGTCTCCGAGAATCGGCGAGTCCTGCATGTGACGTCTGCTGTCGCCGCTGCCCAGCAGGATGTATTCGATCAGATCCTGCGGGATGCGCTCCGTCATCTCGTGACCGTCGGTGCTGTTGGTCGACGTCATGTCAACGGCTGATTCGCGTAAGGCAGTGCGGTTTTCGCGGGTTGCTTCACCGAGTGGGGCATGTGAGACCGCAGCCCGGCATCGCAGATCACGTAGCCCCAATTGATCAGGCGGTCCTGCTGGGCGTCGGACAACGGCGCCAGTCGCGTCTTCAATCCCGCCAGTTCGTCGGTGCGTGCCGGATCGGCAGTCAGCACGGCCCCGGGATACTTCTCGACACGGCTGCGGATACCGATATACACGCCGGATCGCTGGCCGGATTTGAATGACTCGACGACTTGCCGTTTGCGCAGTGAGCGGACCTGGTTGTCGATCAGGTTGAGTACCCGCGCGGTCTGGCGCAGGGGATCGGTGTCAGGGTCGTCATCGTCGGCCAGTTGACCGCCGGCGTCGCTGACGATGATCGACGCGTACCGTTTCCACGCGGTCTCCAGACCCAGGTTGTCGTACACTCCGCCGTCGGTCACCTGTATCTCGTCGCGGAAGCCCGGCGTGGTGAGGTCGTTGCCGGCGTCGTCGACCCAGGCCTGACCCTTGAGATTGAGTGTGCACGGCGAAAGGACCGGCGGGAACGCTGACGATGCGGCAACGGCGACCGCCAATGGTATGTCGGGGTTCATCACCCGACCGACCCGGTAATCGCCGAGGTACTTCTTGCTGAATCTCAACAGCACGCCGGACTCCAGATTGGTGGAGTTGAAGATGAACTGCGGTGTCTCGGGGAGCGCTTGCAGGCTTGTGTCGCCGAAAAGGTGCTCGCGATAGGCCGCGGCGACCCGGTCCGAGACGGAGTCACCGAAGGGCAGAATCCCGGTGAGAACGGCACGAACGTCGACGGCTGTTCTGCCCATCCGGCGAACCGGCTCGACGAAGGCCTCGTCGAAATTGACCGCCACCCGACTGGGGGACCAATCGAGCCGACTCCAGTTCATGGCGAGCACTCCCGCCGTGATGGACCCGCCGGACACGGCCGAGATACGTTTCAGGTCAGGCAGTAGTCCGATTTCGTTGAGCCGCCAGAGAACTCCGACGTGGAAGATCATCGCGCGGTAACCACCCCCCGAGAGGCACAGGGCCAGCCCATCCTCGGGTTGCCGGCCCTTGTCTTCCGGCGTTTCCCTTGCGGGACTCAGTAATTTGTCTGTAGGTGCGCTTGTGGGGTCCACGTTCGAGACGCTATTGCGGGGGGACCCGCGGCGAATGCGTAGTCGACTACTCCAACGGAGTGCTCGACCCGAGCCGCTTTGCCAGGCCGGACGCCCTGACCGCACGTCGTTGCACCGCCGCCCGCACCGACGCCTCCGGACCGATCACGCGGATCTTGCGCTTCGCCCGCGTCGCCGCGGTGTAGAACAGCTCGCGCGTCAGCAGCCGCGAGTCCGCCGGCGGCATGAGGACCGTCACCTCATCGGCCTGACTGCCTTGCGACTTGTGGATCGTCATCGCGTGCATCGTCTCGACGTCGGCCAGCCTGCTCGTCGCGAATTCGACGGGCTGGGCACCGGCCGCCACGACCGCGCGCAGCCCGTCGCCTCGCACCACCGTCACGCCGGTGTCGCCGTTATAGAGGCCGAGGCCGTAGTCGTTCGCCGACACCAGCACTGGCCTGCCCGCGTACCACTGCGCCCACAGCGGTTCTCCCGTCGCGTCGGTCAACCACCGCTCGACCTGACGGTTCCAGAACTGCACCCCGTACGGTCCGCGCCGATGTGCGCACAGCAGCCGGTGCTCGTCGAGCGTCGCCAACGCCGCAGCGGCATCCCCGAGAATCGCCGCCTCGCGTAGCCGCAACGCGTGCGGCACCAGTACTTTGCGCAACGTCTCAGTTGGGTTGTCGGAATCGATCCACTCCACATGCTCGTCGCCGGAGCGCAGCGATGCGATGACCTGGTCCGCGTCGCTGTCGCGGATCGCGGCCGCCAGCTCACCGATCGACTCGCCGAACCGGTGCGACGTCTTGAGCGCGGCGATTCGGACATCGCTCCGCCCGCCGAGCCCGTCGACCAGATCCGCCAGCACGGCGCCTGCTTCCACCGAAGCGAGCTGATCCGGATCGCCCACCAGGATCAGCCGGGCGTCGGGCCGTACGGCCTCGAGCAGTCGGGCCATCATCGTCAGCGACACCATCGACGTCTCGTCCACGACGATCACGTCGTGCGGCAGCCGGTTCTCGCGGTGGTGGCGGAACCGCGACGAATTGTCCGGCCGCGACCGCAACAACCGATGCAGCGTCGAGGCGGTGAGCTCTGGCAAGCGGTCCCGGTCGACCGCGTCGAGCTTCCCGACCTCCAGCTGCACCGCTTCGAGCAGCCTCGCCGCCGCCTTGCCGGTCGGCGCGGCCAGCGCAATGCGCAGCGGCGCCTTGCCCGCCAGCGACGCCTGCTCGGCCAACAGCGCCAGCAGCCGCGCCACCGTAGTCGTCTTACCCGTCCCCGGCCCGCCCGTCAGGACCGTAAGCGATTGGGTCAGTGCGACTTCCGCGGCTTCGCGCTGCTCCTGCCAGCCCTCCGGGAACAGCCGCGAAAGGCTCGGCACCTCACCCGGCAGCGCGGAGCCCAGCAGCGTCAGGACGTCGTCGCAGACCTGCTGCTCCTCGAGCCAATACCGGTCGAGATAGAGCAGGTCGCCGAGCAATCGCAGCACCGGCTTGTCCGTGACGAGGGGGCTCGCCTCGACCGCCTTGCGCCAGTCGTCGGGCGACGGCCACGGCAGTTCCGGCATCTCGAGTTGCTCGGCGATCGACCGCAGGTCCACACACACCGAGCCGCCGCGCAGGGCCCGTACCGCGATCGCCACTGCCAGGGCGACGGTTTCGTCGTCGTCTTTGGCCAGCGTCGTCAATCGCCGTGCGACGTGGGTGTCCGCCGGCTCGAACAGCTCCGCGAACGCTTCCAGGGCCGTCATGCGGCCGCTCCCACATCGAGCAGATCCGACACTGCCACGATCAGCGGGGCGGGCGGCTTCCAACTGAACACTCCGGCCGGATGCCCGTCGACGACCGGAGTCTGTGCACCGCACATGCCCCGGACGAACAGGTACAGGACACCGCCGAGATGCTCCTCTGGCGAGTAGCCCGGCTGGCGCCACCGCAGGAACCGGTGCAGCACAACGCCATACAGCAGCGCCTGCAGCGGATAGTCCGAGTGCAGCATCGCCTCGGCGAGGCGCGCCTGCCCGTAGTCGGCTGCGGTCAGCGGCCGGTCGGGTTCACCTAGCCAGTTCGTCTTGTAGTCGACGACCAGATATCGGCCGTCGACGCGCAGCACCGCGTCCACCGACCCCGTCAGATAACCCTTCAGCGATTGAACGCCCAGCGCCCCGCCCGTCAAGCGCCCGGCGTAGGAGGCCATCGGATCGTCGGCGGGCAGGTGCTCTGACAGGAGCCGACCGACGTCGGCCAACGAGATCGTCGGCGCCGCATTCCGCAGGTCGCCACCCGCGAGGGGAAATTCGAACTCCATCTCCCGCAACCGGTCTCGCAGTCCGATTTGTCGCAGCGTGACGCCGGACGCGAGCGGTCCCAGCGAGGTGTCATGCATGGGCACCATCGCCGTGGCCAGGGCGCCGGGTTCCGCGTCGACGGGCCACCACACCGAGTGCTCCCTGATGTGCGACTCCAATTCGGCAGCGAGATCGGCGGCGAACGGATCGGCGTCCTCGAGCACTGCGTGTACCAACGTGCCGAATTTCGCGCCCTTGGGTAGGTCGGCCATCGGGGATGGCACGTCAGCATCGACATCGACATCGACATCGACATCGACATCGACCGGACCGAGCACCGGCACCTCACCGACTTCGTCGTCGAGTTCGATGATTTCCGGTTCGCTCGACACGCCCGCCGATTCGGCCGCGCGGAGCAGACCCGAGTACGACGTCCGGCGCCATGACGCGTCGATGCGGCGGTGGAAGTGGCGTACATCGAGACCCGAAGGCACCGGCTCGAGTTCGACGTTCGCCGGCGGCGCGATGATCGACTCCTCGAGTGCGGGACCTCCGATGTGCTCCCACGCCCGCAGCGCCGCCATCGCGTCGGCGTCGTCGATCTTCGGCGGATCGCATCTGTCGGGCACCACCGGATCACCGGGTCGGCGGCCGCGTAGCAGGCGCGACAGGCCGCCGTTGGGCTCGTCCCACGACGGCGCCCACCATGCGACCACCTGTGATTGGGCGCGAGTCAGCGCGACATAGGTGAGCCGGACGTCGTCGCTGGCCGCCTCGCGCCGGCCCAATTGCTGGACCTGGCTGTAGTCGGGGCTGAGCTCGCCGCCGATATGCAGGCAGCGGGTGTCGCCGGCCGGTGAGGACTCGTGGAACAACACGACGTCACGCGTCTGGATGTTGCGGTTGAACGCGAACGGCAGGTACACCACCGGATACTGCAGGCCCTTGCTGACCCACACCGTCATGATCTGCACCGCGGCGGCGTCGCTGTCGAGCCGCCGGTTGCGTTCCGTCGCGCCACTGCGCTCCTGGCGTTGGGTACGCAGCCAGTCGCGCAGCGCAGGCAGGCTGAAGTGTTCGTGGTGGGCGGTGTCGTGCAGTACCTGCGTCAGGTGCGCGAGGTCGGTCATGTGGCGCTGGCCGTCGAGCCAGGACAGCACCCGTCGGCCCATGCCGGTCAGCTGCGCGGCCTCGAACACCGCCGCGACCCCGCGCTCCCGCGCATGATCCGCCCACTCCCGCAGCGTGTCGGCGATGCGGTCGGTCAACGTATCACCCTGCGCAGCAAGCGTTTCCGCCGTCTCACCGAAGAACATCGTCGTCGCCGCGGCGCGCACCAGACCCGAGCGGTGCGGCTGGTCGAAGGCTTCGAGCAGGCACAGCCAGTCGTCGGCCGCGGGAGAGCTGAACACATCGGAGTCGCCGGTGTACACGGCCGGGATGCCCGCCGCGGCCAGCGCCTCGAAGCAGACCCGTCCGTCCTTGTGCGTCTCGACGATCACCGCGATATCGCCCGGTTTCAGGGGTCGGTCGCAGAAGGTGGCGCCGCCGGCGAGCAGTCCGGCGATGTCGGCCGCCAGGTCCGCACTGATGTGGTCGCGCAACGCGTCCATCTTGATGACGCGGTCGGCCCTGGTGTTCACGGTCTCCCGGGAGACGACACGCAACCGGAATGGGTCGTTGTGCGGCGCGCCCTTCAGCCGATGCTCTGTGTGATTGGCTTCCACCTCGCGTACGACGATCCTGGCGTCGCCCAACTGTGCGTTGCGCATCACGGCTTGCAGACTGTCCACCAGCGGCGCGTCGCTGCGCCAATTCGTGCCCAAAGTCATGCGCTCGCCTGCGGATTCGGCGGCATGGAGATAAGTGACGATGTCGCCGCCACGGAACGCGTAGATCGCCTGCTTGGGGTCGCCGATGAGGATCACCGTCGACTGCCCGCTGAAGGCCCGGTCGATCACCTCCCACTGCACCGGGTCGGTGTCCTGGAATTCATCGACCATCACGATGGACCAGCGGCGCTGCATGCGGGCGCGGGCAGGCGAATCGGGAGCCTCCAGAGCGTCGGCCAGGCGCGACAGCAGATCGTCGTAGTGCAGGATGGCGAGCCTGCGCTTGCGCTTTTCCAACTCGTCGCAGACGGCCTTCGCGAACTCGACGCGAACGGCGGGCTCGAAGCCGGGCGCCGGATCCACCGGCCGCAGTTCGGTATGGGCGTTGGCGACGACTTCGCGGGCAAGGTCGAGCGCCTGCTCGCGGGTCAGCAGCGGATCGTCGTTCTGCTGACCGAAGTGCGCGAGATAGATGTCGTCGACGATATCGCTGACGACGTCGTCGAGGCTTTCGACGAGCTCCACCCCCGCATCCGTATCGCCCGCCACACCAAGGGACTTCAGGACCAGCTGGCAGAACTGATGGGTGGTGGCGATGGTCGCGGCGTCGAATCCGGCCAACGCGTCGCGCAGTCTGCGTTTGCGCTCACGCAACTGGTCAGGCGTGCCGTTCACGAGGTGTTTGACGAGTTCGTTGTCGGCGACGGTCGGGACGTCGAACGCCAGGAGCGCTTCGAGGATCTGACTGCGGACCCGCTCGCGTAACTCCTGGCTGGCGGCCCGGCCGAAAGTGATCAGCAGCATCTGGTCGAGCGTCGCCACACCCTCGGCGACATAGCGGGTCACAAGTCCCGCGAGCGCGAACGTCTTACCCGTGCCCGCACTGGCCTCCAGCACGGTCGTGGACCGCGGCGCAGGCAGCGGGCCGAGCAGATCGAACGGTGCCATGTCCATCAGTCGGGATCCCGCTCGGCTGAGAGCATGGGCAGCCACAGCCGCGAGGCGTAATCCGCAAGGCCGGCGGCGACCAGGTCTGCGAGAGGGAACCCTGGACCCCACACCCGCACGTGCGCGGGCTCGGCATCCTCACCCGGGTACCGGCCTGTGCGCCACCGCCAGCCGGCCTCGCGCATGGGGGCGCCGCGGTTGAACTCGGTTTCGGCCCAGGCGTAGGACGTCTTGACCGGCAACGGAATCGGCTCGCGACGCCCGGCGTCGTACATTCCGACGAGGTCTCGTAGCACCTCGACTGCCGACGCCGGAGTGCCCAGGAGCCGCTCCTTCGGCCTCTCTGTCTGTTTGGCCCTTCCGATGCAGACCGCCGACCATTCGCGGCCCGAATACTGAGCGGTCAACGCCACCAGCCGAATCCATGATTCGAGCAGGTGTCGACCGTCGAGCTTCGAGTAGGTCACCGCGACCACCCGGTCGTCGTAGACGCGCGGCACAGTACCCGTGACGCGTCGCCCCGACCCCACGTCGATGTCGACGTCATAGGAGTGCGGGTCTTGGGTGCGGTGGCGCTTGGCCGCGAGCGCGAGGGTCTCGGCCCGCCCGCAGATCTCCTTGGCCTTGCGCCAGCCGAGCTTGCCCGGCGGCAGCGAACCGCGACGCCATTCCGCCTGCTTCGCGGCCTCGGGCGCCATCCCGCGCAGCATGTCGTCGAGCATCCGGTCGCCGATCTTCCACTCCTGCAGGGCGTCGATCTCGACGGGCATCGCATCCTCGACAGCGTCCACCTCCCACGGCAACGTGTAGTCCAGCGCGCGGAAGAAGCCCTTGACCGGATCTTTGAAGAAGCCGATCAGGTCGTCGAGTGCAACGTCGTGCGGCGGCGGTGCGGGCAGTGGTTCGTTGATGAAGGGCGGTCGCTCCTCGCGATGCCCCGTGGCGACCACGGCCGCCGTCAGCGCCGTCGGGTCGAACGTGAACGACTGACCGTCGGGCATGCCGAGCGCGCCGGGTGTCACATTGCGAACATCGAAGGGCTGCAACGGGTGTTCGACGAGGACCTGCTGGCGGACCTTCTCCGGCGTCGTGACGTCGAGGGTGTCGAGCAGTTCGACGAGCGGAACCGCAGGCGGCTTGCGCTGACCGGAGTACTCGTTGGCGCCGGTATAGGTGATGACGAGCTTCTCGGTTGCCGCGCCGATGGCGTCGAGCAGCAATTGCCGGTCCTCGGAACGGATGTCGCGTTCGCCGGTCATCGGTTCGCGGGCGAGCACGTCGTCGCCGTCGACCACACCGAGACGCGGGAAAACGCCGTCGTCCAAGCCGACCAGGCACACCACGCGGTGCGGCACCGAACGCATCGGCACCATGGTGCACACCGTCAGCGTTCCCGTGCGGAAGTTCGCCCGCGTCGGCCGTCCGGCCAGGTGGCGCTCCAGCAGCGCGCGAACGTCCGGCAGCCGCATCAGGGTGTCGGCGCGCGGTCCGGCTTTGGCTCGCACGTCACTGAACTCCCGCTCGACCTGGCTGGACTGCCACTGGTCGTCGTCGGACACCGCAGTCAACGCCGTGACGCCGTCGGTCAGCGCGGTCAGCCATGCGTCGAGCGGCCTGGCACCCGAGAGTGATTCGACGGTCGTGTGCAGGCGGCCGACGTACTCGGCGAGACGCCCAGCCAGCTCGATGCGGTTGCTGCTCACGTCGTCGAGCGGCAGGGTGTTGCCGAGCCAGGCGTGTGAGTCGTCGGACATCGCCACACCGGCGAGTACCCGGTCGATGCCGAACTCCCATGTGTTCTGGACGAAGTCGACGCCGTAGGGAAGCCGGTGGTCGCGGTCGAAGCCCCACCGGATGTTGGCTTCGCGCACCCAGTCGGCGATCGCGTCGAGATCGTCGTCGCTGAAGGTGAACCGGGCGCGCACCGGGGCGGCCTCAGCGAGGTTGAGCACTTCGCTGGCGGTCGCGCGTCCACCGGCCAGGGCGAGCAGCTGCGATGCGACGCCGAGTAGCGGGTTCGTTTGCGTCAGTGCGCGGTCGGCCAGCTTGACCCGCAGTTGATGCGCCGGATGGGCACCGTGCACGACGTCGCCGAGCCCGAAACCGGCGACGATCAGCGGGGCGTAGGTCTCGATGTCCGGGCACATGACGAGGACGTCGCGGGGCTCGAGGGTCGTGTCGTCGGCGAGCAGTCCGAGCAGAACTTCACGCAAGACGTCGATCTGGCGGGCCGGGCCGTGGCAGCTGTGCACCTGGACCGAACGGTCAGTGACGTTGTACCGGCGGTCTTTTGACCGGACCGCGTTGGCGGCGATGTCGGACTGCAGCCAGCCCAGCAGTGTGTCGGGGCGCTGCCCGCCGGGGAGGTAGTCGTCGCTCCGGGGATTGACAGGCAGGCTGCGCTGAAGTTCGCGCAGGTCGCGGCCGAGGGTGGCCAGCAGCGGATGGTCGACACTCTGATGGGAGTCGTCGTCGCGGCGAGGGACAGGCCCGTGGTCGTCGGCGAGCCGAGTCCAGAGGTCGTCGCTGGGGTGCGGCAGCCAGAGGTGGAGGTCGTGATGGGTCGACAAGGCCTCGAGCAGTTCGATATCGGTCGACGGCAGGCGGGTGTGACCGAACAGGGACAGGCGCTCGGGTAGATCGATAGGCGACTCTTCAAGTGTGACAAGCGTTTTAGCGTGACGGATGTGCGGCGTGTCGGCGTCGATGCGGCCGATGAGCGCGCGCCACAGCGGCGGCTGCCACAGCAGGTCCTGCTCGATGCCGCCGTCGCTGTCGTTCTCCCAATCGATCAGCAGCTGGGGTCGCTGGCGCGCGTAAGAAGCGAAGAGGCCGGCGAGGCGGCGTGCGACGGCGTAGCGACGGCCCTGTCGCAACTCTCGCTCGTCCTCGCGGTCTTCGAAGTGGCCGAGGTGCGTGGCCAGCGTCTTGCACCACCCCTCCTCGCAACTCTGGTCGATCACCTCCAGTAGCGGCCAGACCATAGCGTCGGGTGACCAGGGGTCGTCGCGGTCGGCGCCGGTGGTCAGCCCGATGATGTGAGCGATCAGCGAGTGCGGGTTGCGGAACGTGATGCCGGCGCAGACGCCGTCCTGGCCGGTGCCGCGGCCGAGGATGTGGCTCAATCGCTGACTGAGCCAGCGCTCGACACCTTTGGCCGGGACGATGACGAGTTCCTCGGCGAACGGGTCGGGCGGGGGATCGGACAGAAGGGCGCCGAGTCCGTCGGCAAGGAGATCGGTGCGCTCGGCACGGTGGAGATGAAGCGCCATCGATCGCCACGATAGGGGTTCAGAGGTGGGCATTTCGACATATGCCTTTCGAGCCTTCCCTAGGCTCGGGCGCATGAGAGCCGTCACCTGCACCAACGCCCAGCTCGAGGTCGTCGACCAACCCACCCCGACGCCGGACAGGGGCCAGCTTCTCGTCGAGGTCCTTCGCTGCGGCATCTGCGGGTCCGACCTGCACGCCCGTCACCACATGGACGAGCTCGCCGACGTGATGGCCGAGGCCGGCTACGACGCCATGATGCGCTCAGACCAGCAGATCGTCTTCGGCCACGAGTTCTGCGGCACCGTCGTCGACCACGGCCCCCGCACCCGCAAGACGCCCAAGCCCGGCAGCACCGTCGTCACCATGCCCCTGCTGCGGCGCGGCAAAGAGGTTCACGGCATCGGCCTCACCGCCAAGGCGCCGGGCGCCTACGCCGAACAACTGATCGTCGAGCAGACCCTCTCGTTTCCCGTTCCCAACGGTCTGGCGCCCGACATCGCCGCACTCACCGAACCCATGGCCGTCGGCTGGCACGCCGTCCAGCGCGGCGAGGTCAGCAAAGGCCAGGTCGCCATCGTCATCGGCTGCGGTCCCATCGGACTCGCCGTCATCCTCGGCCTCAAGGCCAAGGGGGTGCGCACGGTCATCGCCAGTGACTTCTCAGCAGGCCGACGCGCGCTTGCCACGAGGTGCGGCGCCGACATCGTCGTCGATCCGGCGAAAGACTCACCCCTCGACGGTGACCACGGGTTTCTCAAAACCTTCACCGACGCAGGCGATCTCGCACTTTCAACGATCGAGAAGCTACATAAATTGCGACTTCCGTGGTGGCATGTCTGGCGGGCCGCCGACAAGGCAGGCGCGACGACGCCCAAGCATCCCGTCATCTTCGAGTGTGTCGGCGTGCCCGGCATGATCGAGAGCATCATCGGCAGCGCGCCGGCGTTCGCGCGGGTTGTCGTCGTCGGCGTCTGCATGGGCGCTGACAAGATCCGCCCGTCGATGGCGATCAACAAAGAGATCGAACTGCGGATCGTGCTGGGATACACACCACTCGAGTTCCGCGACACCCTCTACATGCTCGCCGAGGGGAAGATCGACGCCACTGCGCTGATCACCGGCACCGTCGGTCTCAACGGCGTCGAGGCCGCGTTCGACGCTCTCGGCGATCCCGAGGCCCACGCCAAAATTCTGATCGATCCCCGTAGCGACGCCGAGGAGCCGAGCTGACCCATGGATGTCTTGCGTACCCCCGACGACCGGTTCGAGAACTTGGCCGGCTATCCGTTCGCGCCCAATTACGCCGACGTGGCCGCGTGCAATACCCGGCCGTTGCGGATGCACTACGTCGACGAAGGACCACGCGACGGGACGCCCGTCGTTCTCCTTCACGGCGAACCTACGTGGAGTTACCTGTACCGCACCATGATTCCGCCTCTCGCCGAAGGGGGTCGGCGTGTGCTGGCTCCCGATCTCATCGGCTTCGGCCGCTCCGACAAGCCGAGTCGCATCGAGGACTACTCCTATCAGCGGCACGTCGAGTGGGTGGTGTCGTGGTTCGAAAACCTCGACCTGACCGACGTCACGTTGTTCGTCCAGGACTGGGGCTCGCTGATCGGCCTGCGCATCGCCGCGGAACAACCGCACCTCGTCGGCCGGATCGTGGTGGCCAACGGCGGTCTCCCGGCCGGGCAGGGCCAGCCGAATCTCGCGTTCCGCGCGTGGCGCGCGTTCGCGCGCTACACACCGGTGTTCCCGGCCGGGCGGATCGTGTCCTTCGGCACCGTCACCGACGTGCCTGCCGACGTGCGCGCCGGTTACGACGCGCCGTTCCCGCACAGGCGGTTCCAAGCGGGCGCGCGGGCGTTTCCCCTGCTCGTGCCGACGTCGCCCGACGATCCGGCGGCACCGGCCAACCGCGCGGCATGGGACGCACTGGGGCGATGGGAGAAGCCCTTTCTGTGCGTGTTCGGTGCGAAGGACCCGATCCTCGGCAAGTACGACCGCATGCTGATCGACCACATCCCCGGTGCGGCGGGGCAACCCCACGACCGCATCAACGGCAGCCACTTCGTGCAGGAGGACTGCGGGCCGGACCTTGCCGCGCGCATCCTCTCCTGGCCGGTGTGAATGCCTCTGAGCCAGAGGGGTATGCAGAGACCATGAGCGAGACGACGTCACCGCGGCTCGGCCCGAAGTTCCACGAGGCCCTCACCTACGCCGCCGAACTGCACCGCACCCAGACCCGCAAGGCCAGCGAGGTGCCCTACATTGGCCATCTGTTGTCCGTCGCCGGGCTCGTCATCGAAGCCGACGGCACGGAGGCCGAGGCCATCGCCGCGCTGCTGCACGACGCCGCAGAGGACCAGGGCGGCGACACCACCCTCGCCGAGATCGAGGAACGCTTCGGGGCCGACGTCGCCGGCATCGTCGAGGAATGCAGTGACACCGTCATCACCCCCAAACCGCCGTGGCGCGAGCGTAAACAGAACTACATCGCCCACCTCGGCAAGGCGTCCGACAGCACCATCCGCGTGTCGATGGCCGACAAGCTCGACAACGCTCGCGCCATCCTGCGCGACCTCCGTCGCTACGGTCCCAAGGTCTGGCAGCGGTTCAACACCGACGATCCATTCGACCACCTCTGGTACTACAACGCGTTGCTTGACGTGTACCGCGGGCGCAGCCAGAGCTGGATCGTCGACGAACTCGCGCTCGTGATCAGAGCTCTCGAAGAGGAGATCGGGCCGAAACCGGCGTCTACCGTCTGACACATGAGCTCACGCGATCAGGTGTTCATCACCGTCGACGAACTCGCGCACCGTCTCGACGCCGACGAGCCCATCACGTTGCTCGACGTTCGCTGGCAGCTCACCGAACCCGATGGCTCCGCCACCTACGCAGGTGGCCACCTGCCCGGCGCCGTCTACGTCTCGCTCGACCACGAGCTCAGCGACCACACCGTCACCGGCAGAGGCCGCCATCCGCTGCCGTCCGGGTCTGCTCTGCAGAACGCCGCGCGGCGCTGGGGTGTGCGCGCAGGCGTGCCGATCGTCGTCTACGACGACTGGAACCGCGCCGGCTCGGCCCGCGCCTGGTGGGTGCTGACGGCGGCGGGCATTCCCGAGGTCCGCATCCTCGACGGCGGGCTCGCCGCGTGGACCGCCGCCGGTCGCATCCTCGAAACCGGCTCCGTCACACCCGAACCCGGCGATGTCACCGTGCAGCACGAGGACCTGTACACCGGTGCACTTCCCACCGTCACCGCCGACACCCTGCCCGACACGTTGATCGACGCCCGCGCGTCCGAGCGGTTCCGCGGCGACGTCGAACCCGTCGACCCGGTGGCAGGCCACATCCCGGGCGCCGTCAACGTGCCGAGCGCCCGCGTGCTTGCCGACGACGGCATGTTGCGGCCCGATGCCGACCTCAGAAAGCTGTTCGGCCACACCGACTCCGAGACAGCCGTCTACTGCGGTTCCGGCGTCACAGCCGCGCTCGCCGTCGCCGCGCTCGCCGCAACGGGCGTCGACGCCGCTCTGTTCCCCGGCTCATGGTCCGAATGGAGTTCAGATCCCGCACGCCCGGTCGCGAAGGGCGTCTAGAGGGCGCCGCTCTTGCTCAGCCAACGCATGATCGGCCAGCCGAAGAACACCGGCAGCCAGCACGTCAAGATCCGATACAGCAGCACCGACGGCACCGCGACCGCCGCGGGCACCCCGAACGCCGCAAGGCCGCCGATCAACGCCGCTTCCACCGCGCCGACCCCGCCCGGTGTGGGCGCGGCCGACGCCAGAGTCTGACCGACCATGGTCACGATCGTGACGGTGACGAAACTGGTGTCGCCGCCGAACGCCTCGATGCTCGCCCACAACGCGAGCGCGGCGCCGAGAGTGGTTGTCGCGCAGCCCAGCACGATCAGCGCGAGCCGCCACGGTTCCTTGGCCAGCAGGACGAAGTCTTCGATCACCTCTTTGATTCGCGGGCGTAGCTCGACTGTCAACCACCGCCGCGCCTTCGGCACCAGCAGCACGACGCCGATCACTCCGAGCGCTGCGCCCGCGATCAGATAGAGCACCGTCGAGGAGGGCACGAACCGGGACAGGTCGGCGGATGCGCCGGCGAAGGCGCTGAAGAAGATCAGCAAGCCGACGTGCGTCATCACCTGCACCGACTGTTGCAGCGCCACCGCCGTCGTCGCACGCAGGGCGCCGAGGCCGCCTTTCTGCAGGAATCGTGTGCTCAGCGCCAGACCGCCGACGCCCGCAGGGGTGGTGGTGGCCGCGAAGGTGTTGGCCACCTGCATCAGCGTCAGCTTCCAGAAACTGATCAGGCCGCTGGCGCACGCCCACAGCGCCGCCGCCGCGCCGACGTACTTCGTCGCCGAGATTGCCAGTCCGGCAAGCGCCCACCACCAATTCGCGGTGCGGAGTTCGGAGAAGAACACCGGCACCGAACTGATGAACGGGTACGCCACGTAGACCAACGCCACCAGCAGCACCAGTTGGATGATCTGGTTGCGATTGAACCTGGTGATGGTTTCGGACTGGATCTCATCGGTGCCCGTCTGTTTCTTGACCTCCTCGCGCGCCGCCGACGTGATCGCCTTGAAATCGGCCACCGACGCCCGGACGCGGGAAGGCACAGCGGGTTTCGTCAGCCGACGCGAGGCCATCAGCACCGCGTCCTCGCCGAACGCGTCGATCGCCGCGCGCACGGCTTCTGCGGGGCCGTACAGGTTCGTCGTCGTCACCAACATCTGCGCGACATCGGCTTGCAGGTGAGTGTCCGAGCAGCCGTACTCGGCGTGGGTGAAGCCGCCGAACAGCACATTGGCGTCGTCGGCCGTGAGTTGCGTGGCGCGCAGGTCGCCGTGCGAGATGCGGTGGGAATGCAGCATCCGCAACGCTTCCCACGTGCGATCGACGGGGACTGTTTGAACGGCCGCGTTCAACGACGCGCCGCGCGCCGGATGGTGCGCGTAAAGCGTCCAGCCGCGATTCAGGTCTGCGACGGCGATCGGCGCGCAGTTGGCCAGGCCGAGGTCACCGACCGCAATCGCCATCAGTGCGCGATGTTCGACCGCCCGGCGCATCGACGCCTGGAGCGGCGCAGTCTCAGTCTCACGCAACCGAACCTTGCGCCAAAACTGGTTCAGCACACCGCCGCTGCGTTGATGCGGGCCGTACATCTCGACGACGGCGGTACCGCCTTCATGATTTTCCGACGTCGCCGACATCATGAGCGGGCCTGGACCTGCGGGGCGCAGCACCGCGAGCTCCGACACCAAGAACCCGCGCCGGGTCAGCGCGCGCACCGCGTCGTCGAGCGGCACCTCGAGTGCGGGTGTTCCCGAGATCAGAACGACGAGAGCGCCGACGAGCCAGCCCACGGCGAGGCCGAGGATCGAACGGGCCGGTACCACCGCGCTGACGACGAGATGAATTGGCACGAACGCCAACAACAGCGCCCACCACCAATTCCGCCACCGCGCCGGAAGCCACGGACCCGATACGGTGAGTACCGCGGCCAGCATCGCGATCCACCGCGGATCGTCGAGGAACTGCGACAGCACCGAGTCGAGCCGCCCGGACAGATCGAGTTGCCAACGCGGGGGTGTGATGCCGTTACCGGTGACCGACAGCGCGAGGATCGCGATGATCCCGGCCGCGGCGTACGCGCCGAGCAACCGCCAATGCCGCGTGACGATCAGTCCGATCAGGATCACGAAGGGCAGCGCGAGGATGGCGATGCCGTAGAAGAGGTAGACCAGGTTGGACTGCGTGGGGGTCAGCACGCCGACGATGCCCGCGATGGACCGCTCCAGCGCCGTCCACTCGTTGCGGGTCACCAGCGAGCTGACGATCACCACCGTCAAAAACAGTGTGGCCAGGGCAAGGCGCAGGATGTCGTTCGTCCGCCGTGTCAGCGGCTGCAGGAGGCTGCCCGAAACGGTGATGTTCCGCCCGTCGACCCGCATGCACCAACCATCTCATCCGGCCGCGTCGGTGCGGCGTAAGCGGCCCTCCCGGGCCACGACCTAGCCTTGCGAGACGACGTTGGATCCGGTCGCGGCGACTTCCGGTGTCCCCGAGCGGTAGATGACCTGGTTGTCGAAACCCGACGCACCGATGGTGTCGGCGCTGTCGATGGTCACGTTGTTCTCCACGCCGGACACCGACAGGCTCGAGCAGTGGCCGGTGATCGTCACCGTGTTGTTGACGCCGCTGACGCTGACGATGTTGTCGTTGCAGGTGATCGTCTTGTTCTCGTCGACGCCCGAGACGTTCAGCCGCGCACCCGCAGGCGCCTCGGTAGGCCCGGACAGATCGGGAAGCTCCGGCATGACGAACGGAGGCTGGTCGGTGGGAGCGTCCGCCGGGGGCCCGTCGACCGAACCGCCGCCGCCGGCGACGTCCGATCCGCCGGGCCGAGTCGTGACGGTCTCGACCTTCGACATGGCGTTCCACGCGACCACCCCGATGACGCCGAAGATGAGCACGGCGACGACCGCCAGCAGTCCGAAGATCAACCCGATGGGTGCGCCTTTCTTCGACACCTGCATCGGCGCGCCGCCGTACATCGGCGGCGCCGCATAAGGGTCACTGAAGGTCGGAGGAGGGGCACCGTAGGCGGGCGGCGGCGGCAGCGGTGCCGTCGGGGTGTAGCCAGCTCCGCTGGACTCAGTTGCCCCGAGTTCGACCGCCCCGTACTGGCCGGCCGAGTTCTCCAGCTGCCTGATCCGGGCCTCTGGGTCGTCCTGAGAATTCATGCGCAGATGGTCCCACAGAGCCGTTTGGCTTGCCGGAATAGCGGAAATCCCCGCCGCATGATTTGTGAGGTCAGAGCTGTCTGTGGCTGATGTGACGAAAGCCTGACGAGAGACATGACGCGCGCGGGAAAGTGGTACTCAGGAGTCGTGGCGGCACCGGGATTCATCGCCATCGGCAGCGGTCCGGCGGGGCTGAGCGCGGCCGAGACCTTCCGGGATAAGCACCCCCACATCCCCGTTCGGATCCTGTCCACAGATCCGGCCCTGCCGTACGCGAAGCCTCCGCTGAGCAAGGAATACCTGTGCGGTGGTCACCCCAATCTCGACCTGCACAGCGCGGGCTGGTTCGCGCGCAACCGCGTCGACCTGGTCCGCGGCATCACCGTCGAGCACATCGACACCGCCAACCAGCACGTCGTGACCGCGGGCGGTCAGATCTACCCCTACTGGCACCTGGTCATCGCGTCCGGGTCGGTGCCCGTGCGCCTGACGATCCCCGGCGCCGAGACTGCCCTGAGCCTGCGTTCCTTCGCCGACGCCGTCGCGCTCAAGATGGCTGTCCGATACGCCGATTCAGCCGTCGTCATCGGTGGCGGCCTGATCGGCTGTGAAGCCGCCGCCTGTTTGGCCGACCGCGGCATCGCCACCACGATGGTCGCCGCGGAGGCGGTGCCGTTGCAGCGCCGGTTCGGTATCGAGGCTGGGGACCGCGTCGCAAAGATTCTGTCCGACAATGGTGTTCGCTTCCACGGCAACAGCGCTGTGACGGCGATCGAGGACACCCGCGTTCTGCTCGACGACGGTAGCGCCGTCGACGGCGACCTGGTTGTTGCGGCCACTGGCGTACGGCCCGACATCCGCCTCGCCGAGGGGCTCAACACGCGCGACGGACGCATCGTCGTCGACGAGCACATGCACACCTCGGTGCGAAACGTCTACGCCGCAGGTGACGTCGCACTCGCCGTCAACGTCACCGCGGGCAGGCCCGTCCCTGCCGAGCACTGGCGTGACGCCGCCCATCAGGGCCGTGTCGCCGGACTGACCGCCGCCGGGTACCCGGCGGTCTGGGACATCGTGCCCGGGTTCTCGTGCACAATCGGCGATTCGGTTCTGAAGTACCGCGGGTGGGGCGCCCACTACGAACACAGCCGACTCGTCGAACACCGCAATGGTTTCACGGTCTGGTACGAGGCCGGCGGCGAGATCGTCGGCGCGCTCACCTTCAACGCCGACGAGGACTACCAGCGCGCCGAGCGGCTGCTGAGGTCACATGCGCCGCTGGCGTCCTAGATTCGACCCGCCCACGATCAGGCCGGATTGAGTGGCAGCGTGCGGCCGGGGTCGCAGAGATCCAACACGCGGGTGACAACCGGCCCACCCACCAGCGTCAGACTCACGTCGGCCCTATCGCAGCGGGCGGCTACCCCCTGGAGCTCGGTGAAGCCGGCTGTGGAGAAGAACTCGACGTCACGAAGGTCCACGACGAGCCGCTGACAATTGGCTGCCCTGCGGAAGACGAAGTCGGACAAGTCCGCAGCATTCGATGCATCGATTTCACCGACGACGGTGACGCGCACGACCGCCGCATCCGCCCATTCCGCACTCATCCTCAGACGTTCGCGGGAGTAGTTCGGACTGGACTGGACAGCGCTGGCTGAAGGCATGGGTGTCACTCCAAGAAGAAGGGGGCGAAGCAAAGGGCTCAGATTGCGTCAAAAAAGGCTCACAGCAGGCGATATGTGCCTGCACCCCTACGACGTTTCCGAAGGCTGGAAGCTCAACCGGTTCCCACCCTACCTTTGCCGAGGCCGCGTCCCCAATTTCGAGCAAACCGTCACCGAACGGCCACACTCAGGCCGTGCTCCAGGGCGTACATGCTCGCCCCGATGCGGTTCGACACGCCGATTTTGGCGTAGGTGCGCTCGACGTGGTTGCGTACGGTTTTCTCGCTGAGTACCAGATGGGCGGCGATCTCCTTGTTGGTCGACCCCTGCGCCACCATCCGGAGGACTTCGACCTCCCTCGCAGTGAGTCCGTGCGGACGCGGTTTGGACCGCGGCTCCTGACCCGCAGCCTGCAGAACCGCTGCCGCCGCAACGGGATCGAGTTCACCGTCGCGCACCCGCTCACGCAGACGCCTTGCCGCGCCCGCAGGTCCCAACGCCTCGCGATACGGCCTCGGCTCCAGCGCAGCCTGGTAGCTGACCGCGCACGCCAACAATCGGTCGGGCATCGCCAACTCGCGCGCGGACAGCCCGCGCGGGTATCCCGAGCCGTCGAGGCACTCGTGGTGGTTGGCGGCTACGGCCGCAACACTTCTCAGGCCGGAGACCTGTGACAGGATCCGCTCGGTCAGATAGGGGTGCAGCCGCACGCGTTCGAACTCGGCCATGCTCAGGGCAGCCGGCTTCGACCAGATCTGGTTCGATACGCCGATCCGGCCGATGTCGTGCACGCACGCCGCCCGCTTGGCCAATGCCACCGCGCCGTCGGCCAAACCGGCGAAGGTCGCGGCGTCGGCCGTCAGCTGCGCCACCGCCCGCGAGTGCCCCAGTGTGAACGGGCATTTGAGGTCGACGAAGTCGCCGAGCGCGATCAGAAGCGCATCCAACGACGCGGCGTCCAGCGGGGCGTTCCGGTCCGGTGCATACCGTAGCGCGGTCGCCCACACGTCACCCGCCGACGGCACCGCCAGCACGCCGGCCGGGTCGGCGACGAACGCGTCGACGATCATCGGGTCGAACTGGCCGCCACGCCTGCTGCGCACCATCGCCACCGCGCCGTCGACGCCGTACTCGCGTTGATGCACCTCGGCCATGTCGGAGACTTGGGCGACACGCATGGCCAGCGGGATTGCTTCTGCCCCAGCGCCGGCGGGCAACCCACCGCCGTCGAAGCGTTCGAACGTGAACCGCAGCGCGGTCTGGACGTCGACGCCGAGGCCGATCCGCTCGGCGAGCAGTGCGGCTGAAGTGCAGTGTGAGTGGATCAGCTGCGTGATGTGGCCGCGCGCATTGGCATACAACGTCGCGATGGTCTTCAGTCGCGACAGCAGTGATTCGCCATGTCCGAGATTGGCCAACAGGAACCGTTGATAGGGCAGCCCGGACCAGTCGACGAAGTACGAGTCGCGGCGCACCGCGATGTCGTCGCCGAACCACCGGGCGTATTCGTGCGAGTCGGCATGGCAGCCGATCCACATCACGAGGTTCGTGTAGTAGATGCACTCGCGCTGAGCGCGTTCCAGGCCCAGTCGGTCTGCGAGCCTCATCGCGATCAGTGCCGAGCGCAGCATGTGTTCGGCGGGCTGGCCCAACCCCAGATCGATCGCCACCGACAGCGCCGCCAGAACTTCCGCGCGGGTCGGAAGCTCGGACGGCGTCGATGCGGAGGGCACCTGCCGATTCTGCGCCGTCATGCCGGGCGCTTCAGTCGGTTAGCGCAAGACGGGCGCCGTCGCGGTGTTTGCGGATGTCGAACGGCTCGAACAAGCCCTGTCCGACGACGCAGATGCCGCGTTGCGGCAGCCGGAAGTCGGCAAGCCTGCCCTGTTCGGCCAGCGGTCCGACCGGTCCCAGATCCTCGCCCGCCACGACAGCTGTGGAGTCGGCTACCGCCCACAACCGCTTCGGTCCGATGCGGAACTGCTGTCCGTTGGGCGCGGTCCCGGTCAGCCGCACCTGGCCGATGCCGAGGACCGGGCCTGCGACGCGGCTCATCATCGCGAGTACGGCGCCGCTGCGCCACGCGGCGGCAGGCAGCCGGGTGCCGACAGCGGTCATCAGCCGGGTTGCCGGGGTGGCTTTGATGTCGACACGCCAATCCAGAACTGCCGCAATCGAAATGGCGAGCGACCACGGCGAAAGCCACCGCGAGTCGATCTCGCACACCACGGGCTCGACGGGGGTAGCCGAGCTGAAATAGCGTGCGCAGCTCTGCGGCCCAGGCGTGGTGGCGTAGAAGGTCCAGACGCCGTCGGGAGTGCGGTGCCACACCGACTGATAGCCGGGGGAGAAGGAGGTGGCGGGAAAGTCCCGGAACGCGAGGTAGTGCCCGCCGGCGAAGGGCAGACCCATGACGCCGAAGCCGACGACGCGCTCGTCGTCTCCGGTAGGCAACGCGAGGTATTTGGTGGCGGCCGCTGCCGCCTGCGGTGTTTCAGTCAAGCCGTCAGCATGTGTCGGCGGGCCAGGCGCCCACATGGGGCAATTGCCTCAATTCACGGTGTTGGTTACGTCGAAGACGGCGGCATCACGGTCTGCAGCCCACCCGCCAGCACGTCGACAACGTTGGCGAGTTCGGCGTCGGCCATCGGCTCGTCGATCACCATGATCGTGAAGAGGAGCGCGCCACCGAGCATGCGGTGCACCGTGGCGACATTGGGCATCCGTTGCAGTTCCCCGCGCCGCACGGCGCGGGTGAGGATCGCTTCGATCTCGTGGCGTTCGCTCGCTACGAACAGGCTGCGCAACCGCTCGGACACGTCTGGAGACCGGCCTATTTCGGCAATGACGTGAGGGACGACCTCGCGCGCGGCTGGTGCGGACATATCCGACCGGATTCGACGACCGAGGGCCCGCAAATCGCCGCGCAACGAGCCGGTGTCTGCGGGCGGTTGTGGCTTCGAGCCGTGCACCGTCGCGGCGAAGAGCAGTTCTGCTTTCGACTTGAATCTGCGATAGATCGCGGCCTTCGAGGTGCCGGCCCTGGCGGCCGTGGCGTCCATGGTGAGTTGGGCATATCCGACTTCTGCGAGAAGTTCCCGGGCGGCACGGGAAACCGCTGCGTCGATCTCATTGTCGCGTGGTCTCCCCACGCCTTGACCGCTTGCCGCCACCGTGTCAATATACAACACTAGAGTATCGAAACCTAGGTATCGTAATCGAAGGGAAGCGAAATGACAGTCGTAATACCGCAGATGGAACGGTTGATCGGCGTGCTCGACGGGCAATGGAGGTGCCACGTGACCTACGAACCCAATCCGCACTCGCCAGACGGAGGGACCAGCGACGGATGGGAGGAGTGCCGCGTTGGGCCGGGCCGCTCTTCAGTCGTGTTCGACACCCAAGCGCAGGGGCATTTGGGCACTTTCGAAGGTCACGGCGTCATCACTTGGAACGCCACGGATGATGTCTACGACCTGTATTGGCTCAGTAGTTCCAGCCCGGAACCGGGCGTCTTCACCGGCCGATGGGACGGCGGGAAAGTGGTCTTCGATGGTTACGAATACATCGCCGGCCAACGCATGGCTTCACGCCACAGCATCACCGAGATCAGTGCAGATGCGTTCGTCTACACCATCGATTTGGGTTCGGCGCCAGCTGATTTGACGCTGTCGGTCACGATCGACTACATGCGCAGGGGTCGTTGAACTCGGCGTGACCGACGTGGGCTTGCCGGCGATCCTCACCGTAACCCCGCCAGCAGTGACCGCACGCCCAGCCGCCAGCGCCGTTCGATCGCCGGGCCCGACGGCCCGAGCCATCGACCGAGCTCCTGTACCGCCAAACCCTGTGCGAGCGCGAGCAACACGTGCGCAATGTCGGTGACGTCGCCGGCGAGCAGATCGGCGTCGATGCACCGCTGGATGCGGCCGACGAAGACCTCCCGCACCGATGCGCCCGCCGCAAGTTCGTCGGGGCCTGGCTCGAAATCGGCGAACGGCCGCGAGAACATCACCTGGGCGAGCCTCGGATACGCCCGGCAGAACAGTCGGAAGACGGGAACGAGATGCTCGAGATCGGCGAGGGGATCGTCGGTCACAGGAACCTTGGCCAGCTCAGCGCCCAACAAGCGGAAGCCCTCGAAGAACACGGCCCGCACCAGGCCGGCTTTGTCGTCGAACAATTCGTAGACGGCGGGCACCGACGTGCCGGCCCGCTCGGCCACCCGCCGAGTGGTGAACCGGGCGACGCCTTCCTCTGCCAGCGTCGCGATCGCGACCTCCAGCAGGTGATCCCGGAGTTCGGGCGTGCGTTGCTTCGCCCTCGGCATAGCGGTCGCCTAGCCCAGGCTGAATTCGGTTGCCAAGCCGTCGATTCCGTCGCGGATCGCGCGCAGGGCAGACTCGCGCGCCTTCAGCTTGGTCGCCAGGTGCGACTTCGAATGCAGCTGTGCCGCCTCGGCGGCCGCCTTCTGCGCCTCGGCGAGCACATCGGCGGGTTCGGCGAGCGCGTCCAGCCAGCCGCCGATCACCGCGTCGTCGCCGACGTACGTCGACGCCAGCGATGCGCCTCGGTGAAACGCCGCCGGTGTCAGCCGCATCCGCATGATCTCGAGCGCCGCGTTCGGGATCGTCATCCCGATCTTCACCTCGATCGCCTGGCACTTCGTCCTCGCCGACCCGACCCGGTGGTCGCCGGACAGCAGCAAGAACCCGCCCATCGCGATGGCCGGGCCGGTCGCCGCCATGATCACCGGCGCGGGGAACGTCAGGCACCGCACCGACAATTCGAACCCGCCTGCCAGCATGGCCAATGCCGCCTTCGGGTCACCGGAGCCGAACACCTCGAGGTCGAAGCCGCCGGAGAACACCCGCTGGTTGCCGGTGAGCACGACGGCCTTGGCGGAGTCCTTCTCGGCGCTGTCGAGGGCCTCGTTGAGCGCCGACTGCATGGCCGGGCCCAAGACGTTGACCTTCCCGTCGTCCATCGTGATGGTGGCGACTGACTCATTGAGTTCGTAGCTGACTGCGCTGGTCATAGCGGCTCCCTTCGATTTGGACTGATGTTACGTAACGCCGCTACGAAAGCCAAGATCGAGTCGGGTAGTCGGAGGGTCAGGGCAGATCGCGCCGGTGCCGGCCGTTGATTACCTGGGTGTTCGCCTCGTCGAAGTCGAAATCGCCGGTGTTGGCGTCGACCGGTGCGCTGAACTGCTCGCGGTAGCGGTCGCGCAGTTCCTCGGCCGCCGAGCGCACGCGATTGATCTCGCTGCGCAGCACTTCTTCGCGGCTTTCACTCGTCGCGTAGTGGTAGTAGGTCAGCAGGTGGCGCAGGAGTTCGAGCTTCTGCTTCTCCTGGCGCGCGAGATCGTGGGTGGTCAGCAGTTCCAGGCGCTCGACCGGATGCAGGGTGGCCCAGTCCAGCACCGTCGTCGAGCGGAATTGCTGCCGAGTCTTCCTGCCGGGACCGTTCTTCGGCTGGTCCCAGTACGTCACCGCGCCGTCGAAGCGCGACGCGATGGCTTCGCCCAGCTCCCGGCGATCGAGCGCCGAGTCCCAAACGATGCGCCACTCCTGCGACGGTGCGAGATACGGAATCTCGGCAGGCAGGTTCAGTGGCACGACGTCGACGTAACGGTCCTCGTAGGAGGTCTCGTACTTCCCGACGGTCGGCGGATTGGCGAATTCGAACCGGATGCCGAAAGCCGGTGTGCGACCGAAGTTCTTGACCACCAGCTCGATCAGATGCCAATCGTTGGCGGCGGGCTCCATGTACATCGCCACGTTGGGCTGCATGAGTTCGGCGGTCTGCTGCTTCGCCCGCTGATACTGGCGCCACGCGTACACCAGGGCCGCGATGCCGACCACCACGGCCAGCCATGCCGCAGCGGCGAGCCATGCGCCCGCGGGAATGTCGGCCACCTTTTCGAGCCAGTCCACGCACCGCTGTATACCACGGTATGACGTTCGGGACAGCATTCGAGAATTGCCAGAACCGTCATTTGCTGACGATCACGTGCGCCGAACGTTCCTTACCGCTCGAGATTCCGCCGAATCTTCGAGCGGTAAGGAACGTTCGCGGGTGGTGCAGCGGGGCGTCCCGCCGCAGCTGTCAGTTGCTGCCGACGCCCCGTCGCCGCTGCCGACGCCTGCGTCAGCCGCCCATGAGCATGCGCCACTGGTCGAGGCTGCTCGCCCGATAGACGTAGTTGGTCTGCCGCACCTCGGACAGCGAAGCGCTCGGCTCTTGGGAGTACCAGTGGCCGGGAAACACCGTCGGATCGCCGGACAGTTGTGCGAGCGCCTGCAGGCTGCGGAACATGTCGTCGACGTTGCCGCCGGGGAAGTCGGTGCGTCCACAGCCCTCGAGGAACAACGTGTCGCCCGCGACGAGACGGCCGTCGAGCAGGAAGCACTGGCTACCCGGGGTGTGGCCGGGGGTGTGCAGCAATTCGATGTCGATGGCGCCGATCCGGACGACGTCGCCGTGCTCGTGGGCGGTCAGCTCGCTGCCCGCGATGCCGGTGACACGCGAAACCCAGTCCGCCTCATGTGAATTGACGTGCACCGGCACACTGGTTCGCTCCAGGAGCTCGGCCAGGCCCTTGAGCTCGAAACCCATCATCGACCCGCCGACGTGGTCGGGGTGGTGGTGGGTGACCAGGACGCCCGACAGGTGCATACCGTCGGCTTCCAGCGCGTCGACGAGCTCACCCGCGGCGTACGCGGGGTCGACGACGACACAGTCGCCGGTCTCGCGGTCGCCGATGAGATAGGAGAAGTTGCGCATCTGCTGGGCGATCACGTCGTCGGCCGCGAAGTCGCGACCGGACAGCAACTGGCGGAAGTACAGGCGGTCCGTCATGGGGACAGTATTCAGTCGGTGCTGCGCAGCCGCACCATGCGGGTGGTGCTGCTCTCGTCGAGTTCGACCACGTCGCTGCGCGAGCGCAGGAAGTCGCTGAACGACTTGAAGCCGAGCGACTTCTCCGAGAACGACGGGTCCATCCGCTTCATCTGCGCCTTGACCGCCGAGTTGTGCAGCCAGTCCGCGTCGTCCTTCTCGTGACCGATGCGCATTGCGCGCTGCAGCAGGCCGGTCGCCGCGCCCTCCGGGTCCGCGGTCTCGTCGTCGTCGTCCTTCTCCTTGGCCTTGGTGCGTTTGACGGCTTTCTTCGGCGTCGCCGGCGCCACCGCGGAGATGCCCGGCAGGGCGTCGTAGGTGACGAACTCGTCGCAGGCGGCGGTGAGCGACCGGCTGATCGATCCCGTGATACCGATGCCGACGACGTACCGGCCGAGTCGTTTGCACCGCTGAGCCAGCGCGATGTAGTCGGAGTCGCCGGCGACGATCACGACATGGGTGAGGTCGGGCAGGCGAAACATGTCTTCGACGGCGTCGACCGCCAGGCGGATATCCGCACCGTTCTTCGCATAAGCCGCGGCCGGGAACAGCTGGACGAGGTCGACTGCGCGGCCCACCAGCTGACCGCGGTAGTCGGCGTTGACGTCGGCCGACCAGTCGGCGTAGGCCTTGGTCAGCACCAGAGTGCCGAATGACGACGCGAAATCGATGATCGCGCCCACGTCGACGGTCGCTTGGGTGAGCCGGCCGGGCTGCTTGTGGAAGCCCGCCGCTTTGTCCTTCTGGAACGAGCTGCGGCCGTGGATCTGGTCGTAACGGGAGATGACGATGTTGTCGAAGTCGAGATACACCGCCACGCGGGGGGTGCCGGGTTCGGTCACCGTTTAAGTCCTATCACCGATAGTGGGTGGTATGAGCAGACCGACCAGCGGTTTGGCACGTCAATCCGCGAGAATGTACCCTCTTTAAGGCCCTCGGCTCGGTTCGCGGGTCCAGGCCCCCTTAGCTCAGTCGGTAGAGCGTTTCCATGGTAAGGAAAAGGTCAACGGTTCGATTCCGTTAGGGGGCTCGGTGGCTACCTCGCTAGGTGGCACCCGGATGGCGGTGTAGCTCAGCTGGTTAGAGCGCACGACTCATAATCGTGAGGTCGGGGGATCGAGCCCCCCCACCGCTACAAGACAAGTGGAACCCCTGACGAAGGACAACAGAAGTGGCCTCCAGTACCGACGTACGGCCCAAGATCACCTTGGCCTGCGAGGTGTGCAAGCACCGCAATTACATCACCAAGAAGAACCGCCGCAACGATCCGGACCGGCTGGAGATCAAGAAGTTCTGCCCGAACTGCGGCAAGCACCAGGCGCACAAGGAATCGCGCTGATCGGTCCGCCAATTCGCCGTTGGTGAGGCTGACTAGGTAGGTTCAACACTCGTGTCTTTCTTGGACGACTATGTCGGGACGCATTTCCGCTACCCCGACCACTACGTGGTGGGCCGCGAGAAGATCCGCGAGTACGCCACCGCCGTCAAGAACGACGACGCCGCGTTCTTCGACGAGAAGGCCGCCGCCGAACTCGGTCACGACCAGCTGCTGGCGCCGTTGACGTTCATCTCGGTGTTCGGCTACAAGGCGCAATCGGCGATGTTCGACGCCGCCGGTATCGGTATCACCGACGCCAAGATCGTCCAGGTCGACCAGGTGCTCAAGTACCGGATGCCCATCAAGACGGGCGACAAGCTGTACTGCGACGTGCACATCGACTCGATCCGCAAGGCGCACGGCACCGACATCATCACCACCAGAAACATCATCACCAACGAGAACGGTGACGTTGTACAGGAGTCCTACACCACCCTGGCGGGGCGTAGCGAAGAAGACGGAGAAAGTGGCTTCAGCAATGGCACTGCGTGAGTTCAGTTCGGTCAGCGTCGGAGATCAGCTCCCCGAGAAGGTGATCCCTTTGACGCGGCAAGACCTGGTCAACTATGCCGGCGTGTCCGGCGATCTGAACCCCATTCACTGGGACGACGACATCGCCAAGCAGGTGGGTCTGGACACCGCGATCGCGCACGGCATGCTGACGATGGGCCTCGGTGGCGGCTATGTCACGTCGTGGATCGGCGATCCGGCCGCGGTCACCGAGTACAACGTGCGCTTCACCGCGGTCGTGCCGGTCCCCAACGATGGCGTCGGCGCCGAAATCGTGTTCAATGGCCGTGTGAAATCCGTTGAGCCTGAAACGAAATCGGTCACGATCGCCATATCGGCGACGACTGGGGGAAAGAAGATCTTCGGGCGCGCCATAGCGACCGCGAAGCTGGCGTAGTTCATGGCTCTCAAAATCGATATCCGGGGAATGGTCTGGAAATACCCCGAGCCCTACGTGGTGGGTCACGAACAGATCCGTCAGTACGCCAAAGCCGTCCAGGCCGACGATCCGACCAGCCACAGCCTGGAGGCGGCCCACGCCGCGGGCCACGACGCGCTCATTGCGCCGCCGACCTTCATGTCGATCTTCGCGGTGATGATTCAGCGCCACTTCTTCCAGCACAACGACCTCGGCTTCGAGACCCTGCAGATCGTGCAGGTCGACCAGAAGTTCAAGTTCCACCGCGCGATCAAGGCCGGCGACGAGTTGACCGGGACGCTGTACGTCGAAAGCGTCGACGAGCGCTTCGGCGCCGACATCGTCACCACGCGCAACACGCTGGTCGACCAGCACGGTGAGCTGGTCATGGAGTCGTTCACCACGTTGATGGGCCACGAGGGCGACAACTCGATCTCGGCCGGTTGGGATCCGAAATCGGGCCAGGTCACGCGCAAGCCCGTCATCCACGACGAAGAGAGCGACGCCGGAACCAACGGCCAGGTAGCGGATTAGTAATCGCGACCGCCGTCGCGCTACACTCGTCTTCGGGGTTTTCCCAGTCCAGCGCGCTGTCCGTCGGCTTTGATCGACCGAACGGGTAGCGCGCGAATTGTGTGAGCCCCGCACTCCGTGAAGGGGCGTAGCTCAATTGGCAGAGCAGCGGTCTCCAAAACCGCAGGTTGCAGGTTCAAGTCCTGTCGCCCCTGCTCAAACTGAATACTCGACAAGTGTGGACACTGGATAGTGATCCCACAGGAACCAGACGAAAGGCATGCGGTGAGCGACGAGCGCGATAGTGCCGGCTCCGCAGGCACGGGCCCGGACGACACCACCGACGGCCACGGCGCGGTCGTGACCCGGCCGCAGCGCCCCACCGGAAAGCGGTCGCGTCGCCAGACCACCGGCGCGGACGGCAGTGACGCCGACGGAGCTGTCGATCTGTCGACCGGAGAGAAGGCGACGCCGACCAAGAACGGATCCGGCACCGCCAAGAAGACCGCCAGGAAGGGCGGCGACGGTCCGTCGCGCAATCCGGTGACCTTCGTCATCACGTACCTGCAGCAGGTCGTCGCCGAGCTGCGCAAGGTGATCTGGCCGAACCGCAAGCAGATGGTCAGCTACACCAGCGTCGTGCTGGTCTTCCTGGTGTTCATGGTGGCCATGATCGGCTTCGTGGACCTGGGCCTGGCCAAGCTCGTGATGCTGGTATTCGGCGACTGATATTTCGAGAGGACTGAGTAAGTGACTAGCTTCGAGGGCGATACGCCTTCGGCATCGGCCGTGTCCGACCGGCTCGCCGAGGCGGCGGACCCGACGACCGTGATCGCAGACGAGGCAGCCGAGCGCCTCGAGGACAGCACGGCCGCCGAGGCGGTCGAAGACGCGGCGCTGCCGGCCGAGGACACGCCTGGCGCCGACGATGCGACTGCAGCCGACGACGCGGCAGCCGAAGACGAGGACCCCGCCGTCGCGCTGAAGAAGGAGCTGCGCCTGCAGCCCGGCGACTGGTACGTCATCCACTCCTACGCCGGCTACGAGAACAAGGTGAAGGCCAACCTCGAGACGCGCGTGCAGAACCTCGACGTCGGCGACTACATCTTCCAGGTCGAGGTGCCGACCGAAGAGGTCACCGAGATCAAGAACGGCCAGCGCAAGCAGGTCAACCGCAAAGTGCTGCCCGGCTACATCCTGGTGCGGATGGAACTCAACGACGAGTCGTGGGGCGCGGTGCGCAACACCCCCGGTGTCACCGGCTTCGTCGGTGCGACGTCTCGCCCCTCACCGCTGTCGCTCGACGACGTGGTGAAGTTCCTGCTGCCCCCGGCGGCGGCCAAGAAAACCGGCAAGGCCGCCTCGACGGCCGCCGCGTCGTCGGAGGCCACACTGGAGCGGCCCGAGATCCTCGTCGACTTCGAGGTCGGCGAGTCCGTCACCGTCATGGACGGGCCGTTCGCGACGCTGCCGGCGTCGATCAGCGAGGTCAACGCCGAGCAGCAGAAGCTCAAGGTGTTGGTGTCGATCTTCGGCCGCGAAACACCGGTCGAACTGACCTTCGCCCAAGTCTCCAAGATCTAAGCCCGGGCGCTACGCCCACCAGAAAGGAACAGCACAACCATGCCCCCGAAGAAGAAGGTCGCCGGGCTGATCAAGCTGCAGATCCAGGCCGGGCAGGCTAATCCCGCCCCGCCCGTGGGTCCGGCGCTCGGCCAGCACGGCGTCAACATCATGGAGTTCTGCAAGGCGTACAACGCCGCGACCGAGTCGCAGCGCGGCAACGTCATCCCCGTGGAGATCACCGTCTACGAGGACCGGACCTTCACCTTCGCGCTCAAGACGCCGCCCGCGGCGAAGCTGCTGCTGAAGGCCGCCGGTGTGCAGAAGGGCTCCGGTGAACCGCACAAGACCAAGGTCGCCAAGGTGACCTGGGATCAGGTGCGCGAGATCGCCGAGACCAAGAAGGAAGACCTGAACGCCAACGACATCGATCAGGCGGCCAAGATCATCGCCGGCACTGCCCGGTCGATGGGGATCACGGTCGAGTAGGTTTTCGGCGCCGCCGGGCGCCGAACCGTGGGAGAGCCAGCTTCGGCTCGGCGATGAGCGCTCGCGCGAAGAGCGATCATCCGTGACCACAACTCATCAATGAGGAGATTCGAATGAGCAAGAACAGCAAGGCTTTCCGCGAGGCCGCCGAGAAGATCGACAAGGAGCGGCTGTATACGCCGCTGGAGGCCGCGAAGCTGGCCAAGGAGACGTCGTCGAAGAAGCAGGACGCGACCGTCGAGGTGGCGATCCGCCTGGGCGTCGACCCGCGTAAGGCCGATCAGATGGTGCGCGGAACCGTGAACCTGCCCAACGGCACCGGCAAGACCGCCCGCGTTGCGGTGTTTGCGGTGGGCGAGAAGGCCGAACAGGCTGCCGCCGCAGGCGCTGACATCGTCGGCAGTGACGACCTGATCGAGAAGATCCAGGGCGGCTTCCTGGACTTCGACGCCGCGATCGCCACGCCCGACCAGATGGCCAAGGTCGGCCGCATCGCACGTGTGCTGGGCCCGCGTGGTCTGATGCCGAACCCGAAGACGGGCACGGTGACCGCGGATGTGACCAAGGCCGTCAACGACATCAAGGGCGGCAAGATCAACTTCCGCGTCGATAAGCAGGCCAACCTGCACTTCGTGATCGGCAAGGCGTCCTTCGACGAGAAGGCGCTGGCGGAGAACTACGGCGCCGCGCTCGACGAGATCCTGCGCGCCAAGCCGTCGTCGTCGAAGGGACGCTACCTGAAGAAGGTTGTCGTCTCGACGACGACGGGCCCGGGCATCCCGGTCGACCCGTCGGTCACGCGCAACTTCACCGAGGCTTCCTAGCCTTCAGGGCTCACCTGATCACACGACCGAGTTCCGCACGGGACTTGATCGCCAGCTTGCGGTAAATGCGGGACAGATTCGTCTCGACTGTCTTCGGGCTGATGAACAACGCTGCGGCAACGTCTTTCGTGGTCATCCCGGACGCGGCGAGCTCGGCCACTCGTCGCTCCGAAGGCGTGAGGGACTCGTCGTGACCCGCAGTGGTGTTCACCCGTTCGAGCTCGGCGCGTGCGCGTGCAGCCCACAGCGGCGAGCCCAACGCCGAGAACATCTGCAGCGCCTCGGTCAGCGTCGCCTTTGCAGCCTCCTTCTTGCGCTGCCTGCGCTGCAACTGGCCGAGCAGCATGAGGGTGCGAGCGCGCTCGAGCGGCATGGAAAGACGGTTGTGCTCGGTTAATGCGTCTTGCGCCATAGCGGCGGCGGCTTCGATGTCACCATGTGCCGCCAGCAGCAGGCTGCGGCACCGCGCGCTGATCGCCAGCATCCACGCACGGTCCAGCCTGCGGCCGTTGGCCTGCATCGCATCGATCAACGGAGCGGCTTCGGCGTGGCGTCCGACGGCAACCAGCGCTTCGACTGCGTCGGGCACATACCCCGTGGTGATGATTTCGGTACCCGGGACGGAATCGAACCGGTCGATCAACGGGCGTAGCGCCTCAAGGGCTTGCGCGTGATTTCCCAGTGAGACTTCCAGGAACCCCAGGCTCATCGATGACCAGTCCGCGAGCCGCGGTGAGCCGCTGCGCTCGGCGAGATCGATGGCGGCAAGGGCGGCTTCCCGGGTCTGAGCCGGCTGACCGGTATGCGCGGCGATGAGTGCCCGCACGGTTATGGCCACCACCTGCAAGTGATCACCACCGAGTTGTGCGGCGCGCTCGATTGTCTCGTCGGCCACGGCCGCCGCTTCGGCGTACTTACCGCGCCATATCTCAATCAGCGTGCTGAAGAACGACACGAAGATCATGTCGGTTTCGGCTCCGCGCTCCACACAGTGACGGCGGACCTCGGCCATCTGCTCACTGGCCTCTTCGAGCCGTCCTACATAAGACATCAGGACCGCATGATTCGCGCTGGCGCGCAGAGCAATCGGCGCGTCGCTGTGGGGACTCTCCAGAGCGCGCGCGCGGTCCAGGTTCGCCTCGGAAACACCCTGCCCGCTCATGCAGGCCACCATCTCCCGCATCGAAATCACCTGACTCTCGAGATCAGGATTTCCGACGACGCCTGCGAAGCTGACGGCTCGGTCGGCGTTGTTCAGCGCTTCGCCGAACTCTCCCGCGTTCAATTGCGCAAAGGACAACAGTAGTAGCGTTCGGGCCTGTACTTCGCGATTGCTCTCGGCATGGTCGAAAGCCTCCACGAGAAACTTCGCCGCCTGGGGAAAGCTATTGCGGTGAATCTGCATGCCCGCCAACAGGTTCAAGGCCGTCGACCGGCTCAAGCCCTGTGGCGCGTCGTCGAGCACATCGTTCAGCAGAGTCTGAGCGCGTTGCAGATCTCCCGCGCGCATGTGGTGGTCGGCGGCTCGGATGCGTCGTTCTAATGTGTCCCCTCCCAGACCGATCGCGAGTTCGACGAACTCGGCGGCGGCAGCTGGAGCGCCGCGCAGTCGGGCAGACGTGGCAGCGGTATCGAGTGCCTCCAGCGTCGCCGGGTCGGCGATCGAGGCCGCCAGCGCCATGTGTCGGGCCCGCAACTCGGGGACTGTCACCATTTCGGCCAGGGACCGGTGCATCGCGCGGCGCTGGGAGGGGCGGGCATCGGTGTAAACGCTTCGCGCCAGCAGGGGATGGGCGAACTGCACCACGTCACCGTCGAATCCGACGAGTCCCTTGGCTTTTGCTTCCTCGAGAAGCTCGGCGGCTCGCGCGACGGAGATGTCGGTGGCTTGCGCCAGAAACTCCACCGTGGGACCGGCGGCACATGCGGCGGCCAACAACAGATCCTGGGCGTCGCGGTCGAGACGTCCGATTCTGCGGCGCATAAGCTCGGCAAGCGTCGTCGGCAGCAGTTGCTCGGACCGGCTCGTCCTGACCTCGGTCGCGCGGGCCAATTCGAGCGCATAGAACGGATTGCCGCCGGAGATGTCGACGATGCGCACCATGGCCGGTCGGGAAAGGGATCGTCCGAACCTCTCGGTGATCAATGCGTGCAGTCCGCCGAGGCTGAGCGGACCGACATGAAGCCGCGACATGCCGTCGGGTCTGCTCAGCTGCAGCCAACTCGTGGCACCCGGTCCGTCACGTTCGGTTCGCTCGGTGGCGAGTATGCCGACGCGTCCCTCGAAGCGCCGGACGGCGTAGGCGAGCACTGCCCGACTCGATGGATCGAGCCACTGCACATCGTCGATCGCCAGCAGCACGGCCGATTCCAGCGCGATGCGCTCGATCACCGCGCAGAATGCGGCCGCAACGACGCCTTGATTCGTCGACGGGCCGTCGATGTTAGCGCGCAACAACACCCGGTCGACGGCGATGCGCTGCACTTCGGGAAGTGCAGTAAGCAGCGCGGGATCAACGTCGCCGAGCACGTCGGCCACCGCCGCGTAGGCCAGCGCGGTCTCGGCCTGGCCACCGCGAGCCGATAAGACCGTGAAACCACTTCGGCCCGCCTCTGCGACGGCGGCAAACCACAGCGTGGTCTTTCCGATGCCGGCCTCGCCCTCGATGACGAGGCCGGTCGGCTCGCGTGCCGCCGAGTCCAGGAATCCGCGGATCGTCCGAGACTCGGCCGGACGATCGATAAACCCCGTAGCCATAACCCCCGACCTGTGAAACCAGCAAACTCACCATACTCGTTCGACTGGTCGTACGACAGGGCGCGGTCGGCTAAGCGCCAGTAACGCGCTATCAGATGCGCCACCATTATTTGCAACCGTCGATAAGCGGCTAATTCATGCGTGACACTGCCGAATTCGCGTACCGATGTCCGCCGAGAGCCGCTGATGAGGTGCACCGGCTGCGTGGCAGGTACGCGAGACGATGTCCGATGAGTCGGCGCCGAACACGCCGTAGAGCACCTCGTCGGTGGGGACTGCAAGCGTGACGAGCAGGCGGACGGGGGTGCCTTGGTCAGTCATGACTGCCGCGGCGGCGTCCAACCGCCCGACGAGATCCTCGACGGACTGCTCGGTCAGCTCGGGCAGATACCACTCCGCGAGGTAACACGACGGAGTCCCCACGACATCCATAGCAACGAACCTAGCCACCGTTTCGGGGGGAGGAATCAGGTGTTTCCCTACAATTTGTCACTTGTCGACTTTTTGTCACGGCGCGAGGATCACGTCGGCCACCAGGGCCCGATGATCGGATCCACCGATCAGCGGCGTCCGCACCGAGGTCGCTGTGCCACCGCGCACCAGGACGTGGTCGATCGGGAACACCGGCGGCACGGCGATGTCCGCAGGGTGTGTCCGCGTCAACCCCGCCCCCGCCTGCTCGGCGGCGTCCCGGTATCCCTCGCGAAGCAATCGGC
Source organism: Mycobacterium deserti (assembly GCF_025345615.1). Lineage (GTDB taxonomy): Bacteria > Actinomycetota > Actinomycetes > Mycobacteriales > Mycobacteriaceae > Mycobacterium > Mycobacterium deserti. The sequence continues at coordinate 284,982 of NZ_JAODWD010000002.1, read as the reverse complement.
GAAATTCCCGCATGTCCGTCGTGCTGTTCAGGTCGCCCGCGACCAACACCGCGCCCTTGCTCTCGGCCGCTATGCCGCGAAGCGCCGAAGCGAGCCGCGCCATGTCGTCGCGCCAACCCGCAATGGGTTCCGGCCATGGCGCGGACATGTGCGTCGTGACCACCGTGACGTCGTCTGGCACGTCGGGTACACGCACTCGCGCCGTCAGCAGGCCTAGCCAGAACCCCTCGTCGGCTTCGCTGTTGACGATGGGAAACCGACTCCAAATACCCACGCCCGCAGGGCCTTCCCGTGCCCGCAGCGCCTGATGGGGAAATTCCCGGTCCAGGCCCGCTGCTGAAAGGCGCTGCGCTGCCTCCGGCGTAAGCTCCTGCACGGCAAGCATATCCGCGTTCTCGCGGGCCAGTTCCGTCACGGCGACCGGATCGGCGTGACCATAGCGCAGGTTCGCCGACACGAACCGCACCGCTACCCCTGACGGTGCTTCCTCTCCGACGAAGAGTGGTGCCTGTACCGCGGCGGCGGCCACCGTCAGCACAACCGCGACGACGGCCGCAACCCACCGGCGCAGGAACGCGAACACGATCATCGCCACCGGCGCACCCACCATCAGATATGGCGCCAGCGCCGCCGTCACAATCAGCGCACGATTGACGATCGGCACGCTCCGCACGGCCAACGCAGCCACCGCGACGACTGACGCCACCACACCGAGCGCCGTCCAGACCCGCTTGCCCGCCACCGGCACGATCATCTTCGTTGTCTCACGGCTCGCACTCGACGGATCGGCGGTGCAGAAATGCCCGTGCAGGAACGGATCCCGCTCCCTCGGCGGCGCGGCGGTACCAGTCGCGAGCCTCATCGCGGCGGCCCGATCGGCGGAGAAGATCCGCGCGGATCGGCGCGATGGCGTTCGACCGTGCCAGCCGGGGATCGTCGGCCACCTCGTCGAGCGCTGCCAGCCCGACGTCGAATCCGTCGCGGAAGCCGACCGCGAGCGCGCGGTTCGCCCGCGCCACCGGTGAGCCGGTGAGCGCGATCAAGCGGTCGTAGGCCGTGCAGATCGTGACCCAGTCGGTTTCCTCCCAGCTCGGCGCCGTCGCGTGCACGGCGGCTATCACCGCCTGCGGCAGGTATGGGCCCGTCGCGCCTGCCGCGCGCCGCAGGCGGTTGAGTCCTCGGTTGATTCGCGATCGGTTCCACCGGCTGCGGTCCTGCTCGTCCAGCGGCACCAAAGCGCCCTCGGCGTCGACGCGGGTGTGCCGTCGCGAGTCGTGCAGGAGCACGAGCGCGGCAAGCGCGTCCGCGTCTGGCAGGTCCGGCATCTGCGCGCACATCTCTTCGGCGAGGCGGACACCCTCGTCGCACAACTCGTCGCGGATCGCAGACGGCCCGGCCGTCGACCAGTAGCCCTCGGTGAACACCGAGTAGATGCACGCGAGCACGTGCGGTGTTCGTTCGGGCAACAGTTCCGCAGGCGGTACCCGCAGTGGGATGTTGGCATGCCGAATCTTGTTCTTGGCGCGGGTGATTCGTTGTCCCACCGCCGCCTCCGACTGCAGCAGCGCCCGCGCGATCTCGGCCACCGTGAGCCCCGAGATCAGACGCAGCGTCAAAGCCAGCTGCGCCGCGCTATCCAGCGCCGGGTGGGCGCAGGTGAACATCATCCGTAGTTCGTCATCATGCACCGGCTGTGGGTCGGCCCGGGCGGTTCGGGCCGAGATGTCGTCGACCACCGCTGCGAGTTCCTTCCCGGGTCGGTCTGATTCGCGTCGTAGCCGATCGAGCGCACGGTTGCGCGCGGCGCTCAGGATCCAGCCGCCCGCATTGGCGGGAACGCCGTCGCGTGGCCAGCTGCGCAGCGCGTCGGCGAACGCCTCCTGGACGGCGTCCTCGGCGACCGTGAGGTCGCCGGACCAGCGCGCCAACGCTGCGACTGCCGGGCCCCACTCGCGCCGGAAGACGCCGTCCAGTTCGGTCATCGGGCGGCTACTGCAGGCCGGAGACGCCCATGAACTGCCGGAGCTCCACCGTCGTCGCTGGGATCATCGACGCGATCTTGACGGCCTCGTCTCGGTCCTCGACATCGATGATGTAGTAGCCGTTGGCCACCTCGGCTCCTTCGACATAGGGGCCGTCGGTCAGCAGCATCTCACCGTCACGCACGCGCACGGTCGTCGCCCTGGACGGCGGATGCAGCGGCGCGCCGCCGTTGGTGCGGTCACCCGCCGTTGCTCCGAACCTCTCATGCGCTGCGATCCCTTGTTCCCATTCCGGCGTGCCCGGTGCGGGGGCGCGGTCGGCGGGCTCCAGCAGCAGCGCCAGCCAGCTTGTGCCGACGGGCTTGGCCGGCGGGAAGTAGTCGACCATCGGCCAGATCTCGACAGCACCGAACTTCGCGACGGGGACGTCGCGCGCCAATGCCAGTGCGTCATCCAGGTTCTCGGCTTCGAAGACGTAGTAGCCGCAGGCCACTTCGGCGCTCTCGGCGAACGGACCGTCGGTCACCGTCGGCGTGTCGGGACCGCCGGTGATCCGGACACCGGTGGCCGAGGGCGTCAGCGCATCACCGCTACGGATCGCTGCGGCGGCCTTGGCATGGAATTCGTGGAACTCTGCCATCTGGGCGGCATACTCCTCGGGGTCCCCCGAGGCGGCGGGCTCGGAGCTGAGCAACAGCGCAAAGTAGTGCATCTGAAGTCCCTTCGCTTTAGTGAGCGAAACCCTGCGTTCCACTCTCTATCCATCCGACGAACGAGGTCGCCGAAATCCGACAGATTCGGCGTCCAAAGTTGGTGCGATATGTGATCGTTGACACATGCGTAAGTGGGCCCGGGCTGCCGTTCTTGTCGTCCTTGGAGTGCTGAGCACCGCCGCCTTGGGCGTGCTGACCGCGATTATGGCGGCGGTCAGTCTGGCCGCGACGGCGTTGATCGTTCCGGGCACCGGGACCCCGGATGCGCAGGACAAGCCGCTGTACATGGGCCACGCCGTCGAGCGCTACGTCACTCCCTTCGAGCCCGACTGCACCGTCGCCAACTGCAATCCCACCAGCGCCGAGTACCCGGCCTCGTTCTTCCCGCTTGTCATCTTCCCGGGGTGGTGCGACCCAGGACGGTGCGAAACGTGGAACACCTCGGTGGAGCAGGGTGTGGCGAGCCTGGACGGGTTGATCACGAGCACCGACGGGCCACTCGTCGTCTTCGGGTACTCGCAGGGCGGCGCCGTCGTCTCCGACGAGTTACGGGCCATTGCCGGCAACCAAACCCTTCTCGATCAGATCGAGAAGGTGGTGCTGATCGGCAACATCTACAACCCGGACGGTGGGTTGTTCACCCGGCTCGGCTTCCTGCCGACAATCCCGTTCCTGGACATCACCTTCGGTCCGAAGACTCCCGTCGACGTGTTCGGAGACGACGGCAAGATCACCAGCATCGGGTTCGAGTACGACCCGGTCATGTACGCGCCGCTGTACTGGGGCAACCCGCTGGCGATGTTGAACGCCATCGCTGCGTTCGAAACGGTGCACGGCTACTACCTCACTCCGAACGAGAACGGTCCCACCGACCCGATCGCGTACGGATATACGAAGGACGAGATCGACGCGATCTACGCGACCGGGTGCCCCGGGCCGCACTGCCGCATGGATCAGTACAACAACGAGTACTGGATGATTCCGGCCAAGAGCCTGCCGATCTTCGACTTGCTGATGTCGGTGGTGCCGGCTCCGCTGAAGCCGTTGGTGCAGCCCCTCGTCAACCTCCTCACGCCGGTGACGAAGGTGCTCGTTGACCTGGGTTACGACTGGAGCGGTAATCCCGCCGAGCAGCGGTACCTGTCGATCCTGCCGTTCAACCCGTTCACCAACTGGGTGCAGGTCGGGTTCGACCTCGTTGCGGCGGTCCAGGAGGGCATCGAGGACACCTTCGGCGGCGGTGCCACGATGATCGCTCCCGCGAATGCGCCTGAGGTGTCGGCACTCTCGGCGCGCATGGAGGATGCCTCGCAGCAGGGGCAAGAGCAGCAGGGCCAACTACCCGAAGGGCAGCAGGACGAGAACGCGGGCCGAGACGTCGCGGAAGAAGTCGTCGTCGACGAGGATGCCAAAGAAGAGGATGCCAAAGAAGAGGACCTCAAGGACGAGGACCTCAAGGACGAGGACGCCGAGGAAGACGAAACCACCCGGCCTGGCAGCGATCCCGTCACGACGCCGAAGGACGACACAACCGAGGACGACAACAAGGTCACGCCGGGCACGCAGGAATCCGACACCGAGAACAACGACAACGACGACGCCGACGACGGCCAGGACGCCCGGGCGGCCGATACCGACGCCCGGGCCGCGGCCTAACCCGTCGGCTTCGCGTAGGTGACCAGACGGACGTCGATGTACTCGTCGGCGAACTTCTCCTGGCAGCCACGCAGATACTTCATGTAGCGGTCGTAGACCTCCTCGGACTGCACCTCAAGAGCCGCCGCTCGATTGGCCTCCAGCGCGTCGGCCCACATGCCCAGTGTCTTCACGTAGTGGGTGCGCAACGACGTCGCGTCATCGACGGTGAACCCGGCCGCTTCGCCGTGCTTACGCATCATCTGCGACGAGGGTAGGCGCGCGCCGGGGAAGATCTCGGTGACCATGAACTTGATGAACTTGAGCACGTCGATCGACAGGGGTATCCCGCGCGCCCGGAACTCGTCCGGGTGATAACTGATGCTGCTCTGGATCGTCATCCGGCCGTCGTCGGGCAGTATCGCGAAGCACTTCTCGAAGAACTCGTCATAGCGTTCGAACCCGAAATGCTCGAACGCCTCGATCGAGAGAATCCGGTCGACGGGTTCGTTGAACTCCTCCCAGCCGCGCAGGAGAACACGCCGGCTGCGGTGGGTGTCGAGCTGATCGAGCAGCTGTGTGGTCGCCGCATGCTGGTTGTGGCTCAGCGTCAAGCCGACTACGTTCACGTCGTAGCACTCGACGGCCCGCTTCAACGTGGCGCCCCAGCCGCAGCCGATGTCCAACACCGTCATTCCCGGCTCCAACCCGAGCCGGTCCAGATGCAGGTCGACCTTGGCGTATTGCGCTACTTCCAGTGTCGCGTCATCGGACTCGAAGTAGGCGCAGCTGTAGATGCGGCTGGGATCGAGGAACAAGCCGAAGAACTCATCGGAGAGGTCGTAGTGCGCGCCGACGTTGTCGAAGTTCTTGCGCATTCTCTGTGAGACGGCCCCGGTGTCGGACCCCATCGACGAACCCCCCGAATTGCCGTCGGCCGAAATCAGGCGGCAGCGTCCTGCTTCAGGTAGGTCACCAGGCTGACGTCAATGGCTTCGTCGACGAAGTAGTGCTGGGCGCCGGTCAGGTACCGCATGTAGCGGTCGTAGTTCTCGACGCCCGCCGCGGCGATCGCCTCGTCCTTGTGGTTCTCCAACCGGCTGGCCCAGATACCGAGCGTCTTGATGTAGTGGTTGCGCAGCGACTGCGCCTCGGGCACCACGAAACCGGCCTTCTCACCGTGCTCGATCATCATCTGGGTGGTCGGGAGCCGGCCACCGGGAAAGATCTCGGTGATCATGAACTTGATGAAGCGGGCCAGCTCGAACGTGAGCTTCTTGCCGCGCTCGGCCAGGTCGTACGGGTGGTATCCGACGCTGCTCTGGATGGTCATTCGGCCGTCGCTGGGCAGGATGTCGAAACAGGTCTTGAAGAAGTCGTCGTAGCGCTCGAAGCCGAAGTGCTCGAAGGCCTCGATGGAGACGATGCGATCGACGGGAGAGTGGAACTGCTCCCAGCCCTCCAGTCGGACGTCGAAGGTGCGCTGGCTATCGAGCTTGCCCAGAAGTTGATCGCAGTAGGCCTTCTGGTTCTTCGACAGAGTCAGTCCGATGACGTTGACGTCGTACTTCTCCATCGCGCGCTGCAGCGTCAGACCCCAACCGCAGCCGACCTCCAGCAGCGTCATTCCGGGCTTGAGGTCCAGTTTGTCCAGGTGCTGGTCGACGTTGGCGATCTGCGCCTCAGACAGGGTCGCGTCCGGACGAGTGAAGAACGCGCAGCTGTATTTGCGGGTCGGATCCTGGAACACGCCGAAGAAGTCGTCCGACAGGTCGTAATGGGCCTGGATGTCTTCGAAATGCGGCCGCATGTCCTTCGTGCCGGTTGAGTTGTCAGCCATGTTTCCCCTGCTCAGCATCTAGTACGCACTACACGCGTCTTCATCACGTGTTGATCTGGTCGTCACCCTAGCGTTTCGCGGGCGCTCCGCTCCAATTCGGCTCGGCGGGGCGCTTACTTGGCCAAAGTGAACTGGTTGACGTCGATGTAGCCCCTGCGGAACATGTCGGCGCACCCTGTCAGGTACTTCATGTACCGCTCGTAGACCTCTTCGGACTGGATGGCCACCGCCTCGGCCCTGCGCGCTTCAAGAGTGTGGGCCCACGTGTCCAGTGTGCGTGCGTAGTGGAGTTGCAGCGACTGGGTTCTCGTCACCGTGAAACCGCCCTTGACGGCATGCTCGTGGACCGCTTCGATCGCCGGTAGCTGACCGCCGGGGAAGATCTCGTTCGCGATGAATCGCGCGAACCGCGCCGCGGCCATCGTCAGTGGTATGTCGCGCTGTTTGAGCTCGTCCAGCGTCAGCCGGGTGATGGTGTGCAGAAGCATCACACCGTCGGAGGGCAACACCGCGTCCGCCATCTTGAAGAAGTCTTCGTAACGGTCGTGGCCGAAGTGCTCGAAGGCCCCGATCGAGACGATGCGGTCGACGGGTTCGTCGAACTGCTCCCAGCCCATCAGCAGCACCCGCCGCGACCGCGGGCTCTCCTGCTCGGCGAAGGATTTCTGCACATACGCGCATTGGTTGGCCGACAGCGTCAGCCCGATCACGTTGACGTCGTAACGTTCGGCCGCCCGCTTCATCGTCGCGCCCCAGCCGCACCCGACGTCGAGCAGCGTCATGCCCGGTTCGAGGTTCAACTTGCCCAGCGACAGGTCGATCTTGGCGATTTGCGCCTCTTCGAGCGTCATGTCGTCGCGCTCGAAATAAGCACAGCTATAGGTCTGGGTCGGATCCAGAAACAGCCGGTAGAAGTCGTCGGAGAGGTCGTAGTGCGACTGCACGTCCTCGAAGTGAGGAGTGAGGTCGGTCATTTGACCAACGTGAACTGATTGACGTCGATGTAGCCGACGCGGAAGCCCTGCGCGCAGCCGGTCAAATAGTGCATGTACCGGTCGTAGACCTCTTGCGACTGGACGGCGATGGCCTCGTCGCGGTGCGCCTCGAGCGCCTCGGCCCAGCAGTCCAGCGTGCGCGCGTAGTGCGGCTGCAGCGACTGCGTCCGCGTCAGGTCGAAGCCCGCCTTGCCCGCGTGCTCACCGACCAACTCGATCGTCGGCAGATAGCCGCCGGGGAAGATCTCGGTGAGGATGAACTTGACGAACCGCGCCACCGAAAACGTCAGCGGCATACCGCGTTCGGTCATCTGCGGCAGGGTCAGCGCCGTGATGGTGTGCAGCAGCATCACACCGTCGTCGGGCAGCGCCCGGTAGGCCATGGTGAATAAGTCGTCCCAGCGGTCCTTACCGAAATGCTCGAACGCGCCGATCGACACGATCCGGTCGACGGGCTCGTCGAACTGCTCCCAGCCCTGCAGCAGCACCCGCTTCGAGCGCGGGCTGTCCGACGCGGCGAACGCCTTCTCGACGTGCGCGAGCTGGTTCTTGCTCAGTGTGAGGCCGATGACGTTGACGTCGTACTTCTCGATCGCGCGCAACATGGTCGAGCCCCAGCCGCAGCCGACGTCGAGCAGCGTCATCCCCGGTTCGAGGCCGAGCTTGCCGAGCGCGAGGTCGACCTTGGCGAGCTGGGCTTCCTCGAGCGTCATGTCGTCACGTTCGAAGTAGGCGCAGCTGTAGGTCTGGCTGGGATCCAGGAACAGCCGGAAGAACTCGTCAGACAGGTCGTAGTGCGCCTGAACGTCCTGGAAATGCGGCGTGAGCTTGCTGGTGCGAGCCATCTTTTAGCCCCCCTTCGTGGTGCAGCCCTTATCGGCTGGAATGCTACGCGCCGACGCTGTAGCTAACTAATCGACGATCGCTACGCAGCAGCGGCGAAGTTGTTCTTCAGCTCGCCGACGATGTCGTCCCACAGCGGCTCGGGTAGTTCATGGCCCATGCCGTCGAACAGCACCAAGCGCGCGCCCTTGATCGCCCGTGCGACGGCCCGCCCGCCGAACGGCCGCATCAACTTGTCGGCCTTCCCGTGTATCACCACCGTCGGCGCGGTGATCTGCCGGTCGTAGCGCAGCAGGCTGCCACTACCCAGGATCGCCGCGAAGTGGCGGCCGATGCCCGCGGGGTAGTAGGCGCGGTCGTATCCCTCGATGGCTTCGGCGCGGACACGGTCGTCCGGCGCCGGATAGCCGGGACTGCCGATGATCTTGCTGACCCGGATCGCGTTCTCGATGACCGCCTCGCGGGTCGAGTCCTTCGGCCGCTGCAGGATGGCCAGCAACTGCTTCGGGCCCGGCGGCGGCAGCATGGGCTGGTTATTGCTGGAGAAGATGACGGCCAGCGAACTCGTACGCCGCTTGTGCCTGGCCGCGAACACCTGCGCGATCATGCCGCCCATCGAGCCGCCGACGATGTGAGCCTGATCGATGCCCAGATGGTCCAGTAGGGCGGCGGCGTCGTCGGCCATGTCCTCGAGCGTGTAGGCCGCCGGACTGGGCAGACCCAGGTAAGAACGGGCCATGCGCAGGGGCAGCGGCGCCCCGCTGTGCGCACCGGGCAGCTTGGAGGACAGCCCGACATCGCGGTTGTCGTAGCGGATGACGCGCAGGCCTTGGTCGACGAGCTTTTCGCAGAAACCTTTGCGCCACAACAATAGCTGTGCGCCGAGGCCCATGATGAGTAGGACCGCCGGGTCGTTCGGGTCGCCCATGTCCTCGAAGTGGATCTCAACCTCGCCCGAGGTGGCGGTGCCGGTGCGGACCTCCACTTACGTCTGCACCCCGCTGTCGAGGTCTTCGCTGTGCTCGCGGCTGACCTCCACCATGAAATTGGCGAAGTAGCCCGTGAGCTGCGGGTCGGACATCATCTGCCACTTGGGTGCGAGCAGCTTCATGTAGCGCTCGACGTAGAGGAACTGCTTGCCGATCAGCACCAGCTCGCGCGGCAGCTTGACGTCGTAGGCCTCGGCCAGCGTGGACAACTGCCTGCCGATGTCGGCGTAACTCATGTCGCCCAACGTCGACATGGTCAGCGGGGTGGCGAACTTCTCGAGGTCCTTGGCCGCCTGGGCCTCGGGCTTGGGGGTGCCGACGGCGCCCATCAGGACGACGATCTTGCCCGCCGCGGCGTGGTCCTTCTTCACCAGCAGCGCGTAGACGAGTTCGCGCAGCAGCCAACGAGTTCGGGGATCAATACGGCCCATGATGCCGAAGTCGAAGAACACGATCTTGCCGTCGCCATCGACGTACAGGTTGCCCGCGTGCAGGTCGCCGTGAAACAGGCCGTGCCGCAGCCCGCCCTCGAACAGCGAGAACAGCAGCGCCTTGACCAGTTCCGTGCCGTCGAAGCCGGCCTTGCGGATCGCGGCGGCGTCGTCGATGCGGATGCCCTGCACCCGTTCCATGGTCAGTACCCGCTCGCTGGTCAGGTCCCAGTACACCTGCGGAACCCGGATGTTGCGGCCCAGTGGCGAGGCGTGCATGTGCGACACCCAGGCGTCCATCGACTGCGCCTCGAGGCGGAAGTCGAGTTCCTCGGCGAGGTTGTCGGCGAAGTCGGCGACGACGTCCTGCGCGGACAGCCGCTGGCCCAGCTTCGCGAACTCGACCAGGCGCGCGCCGCGTTTGAGGATCTGCAGGTCGGCGGCCACCCGCCGACGGATGCCGGGTCGCTGGATCTTGACCACGACTTCCTCACCGGTGTGCAGCGTGGCGTAGTGCACCTGGGCGATGGAGGCCGAGGCGAACGGTTTTACGTCGAACGTCTTGAACAGGTTCTCCGGTTCGTCGCCGAGATCCTCGTGGAATAGCTTGCGCACCTGGTCGGGGTCGGCGGGCGGAACACGGTCGAGCAGGCTGCGGAACTCCCGCGACAACTGCTCGCCGAACGCGCCGGGGCTCGACGCGATGATCTGTCCGAATTTGACGTAGGTAGGCCCCAGATCGGCGAACGCCTGGGGGACCTCCTTGAGAATCTTCTGCTGCAGCGAGCCGCGGCCGGTCAGCTTCGTGACGACTCGTGCGCCGGTGCGGGTGATCTGCCATCCCGTCACGCCGACGCGAGCAGCCTCGACGGGCAATGGGACCCGGTCCAGCTTCGCTACCTCGCGGTGCTGTGTCTTTCCCGTGGCATTCATGGGACCCAGTGTCTCAAAAGCCGTGGACGAGGGTAAAAACGTGTGCAACCGGTCACACGGAGCGGAAACTGAGTTCGACCTCGGAACGGCTGCGGACCGGGTCGTCGCCCAACCGATACGTCGGCAGTGTGTGCGAGACGGTGACGCCGGACTTGACCCTGGTTTGGGCCTGCCGGAACTCCGGTGCCGGGCCGGAGGCGGCGTGCAGGCCGTTGATGACGCCCCACACCGCCGCGCGTCTGGCCGTGCGTTCAACGATGTTGGGGTCCCGATGCTGAATCAACTGCTTGCCCCACTTCGGCATGGTGTCGCGCACCGCCCAGTCGACAGCGCTCTGCGGCAGCGGCAGGCGCGGACCGGTCGCCATCGCGGTGCCGTGGGTGACGGCCAGCCTCGGCACATACGACTCGAGGCACGCGAGCGTCTCGGCTTTGGTGGTGGGCAGATCGGTGCCGCCGAGGGCATGACCGACGCGGACAAACTCGCCGTAGTAGCGGTCGATCTTCTTCCCGCGCAGCGGGTTCGGATGGTACAGCTCGTGCGCGGTGGCGATGCCCCACGCGACGGTCGCGTAGTTCCACCGCAACCAGTCCGGGTCGTCGGCGTCATAGGCCACGCCGTCCGGGCGCGTGCCCTTGATGGTGTGATGCATCGCGCGCACGCTCTGGGCCAGTCGCTCGGCGGTCTCGGTCGAGCCATAGGCGGTGCCGATGAAGAACGCGACCGAATGACCGAGTCGCACCAACGCGCCCTTCGGATCGATCACGGGAATGGCCGTGCCGTTCTCGTCGCGCTTGACCAGGCGCGAGTGGTGCATGCCCATCCAGTAGATCGACGGGTCGAGTCGCTCCATGTAGGCCGCGCACTGCAGCCCGAAGATCAGCGCGTGCATGTGCGAGTGGACGTGCCAGACCGCGCTGCCCGGGCCGAACCAGCCCGGGTCGCCAACGGGTGCCGCGAACTCCATGCCGCGGAAGAAGTGGCGACGCACATCGCTGTCAAAGCGCTGGTTCACGATTTGCCCGACGATCTGGTGGGGCAGGTACACGTCGACCTCCGAAGATCTGGTTACGGCTGTAGCCAGACTACAGTTTGGCTACGGATGTGACCAGAGTCGGCGCGGTTCGGCTTAGGCTGTGGTGATGTCGAGTCCGACGCGTTGGGCCGGCGTGCCGCTGACGGATCGCCGGGCCGAGCGGCGCGCGCAGCTGATCGAGGCGGCCTTCCGGCTCTTCGGCGACGGCGGCGAGGCGGCTGTGTCGGTGCGGTCGGTATGCCGCGAGTGTGGCTTCAACACCCGCTACTTCTACGAAAGCTTCGGCGACACAGACGATCTCCTCGGGGCCGTCTACGACGAGGTGAGCGGCCAACTCGGCGAGGCCGTCTCGGCGGCGATGGGAAGGGCGGCGGACACGTTGCAGGCCAGGACGCGAGCGGGCATCGCGGCGGTGCTGGGCTTCAGCTCGCAGGACCCGCGGCGCGGTCGCGTGCTGTTCACCGACGCCAGGGCCAACACAGTCCTGACCGCGCGGCGGGCGGCAACGCAGGATCTACTTCGCGAAGGCGTGCTGACCGAAGGGTGGCGGCTGAACCCCGGCTCGGATCCCGTTGCGGCGCAGGTGGGCGCGGCGATGTACACCGGCGCGATGGCCGAACTGGCTCAGGAGTGGCTGGCCGGCCGGTTGGGGACCGATCTCGACGCCGTCGTCGACTACGCGGTGCGAATGGTGCTGCGGTAGCGCGCAGGAGTGGTCGCGAAGTTCTCCGTCAGCGTCTCGACGACCGGCCGCCACACCGGCTCCGGTAGGTCGTGTCCCATGCCGTCGATGACGATGTAGCGCGCATCCGCGATCGCCCGGGCGACGGTGCGCCCGTTACGGGGACGCACCATAGGGTCCTGCGAGCCGTGGATCACGACGGTCGGCGCGGTGATAGCGCGGGTGTAGCGCAGAAGGTTGCCCGTCCCGAGGATGGCATCGAACTGGCGCAGCATTCCTTGCGGATAGTCGCTACGCGTCCGAAGCTCCTGCACCCGCCGGCGCAAATGATCCACCGGCGGAAGAAAATTCGGGCCGTTGATGATCGAAATGTTGCGCACCTCGTGCGCCAGCTTCTCCTCCAACGGCGCATCCCCGGCCGGAGCGCCGAACGCCAGCCTGATCACCCGCAACCGCGGCACCGACGAGAACGGCGTGCCCGCGCTGGTCATCACAAGGCCCAGCGACAGCACCCGCCCGGGATGGCGGCCCGCCAGCACCTGGGCGATCATTCCGCCCATCGACGCGCCGACGACGTGGGCACGGCCGACGTCGAGGTGGTCGAGCAGGCCGCGCACGTCCTCGGCCATGTCGACGAGCGTGTACGGCACCGGACTACCCCGGCCCACCAGATACCGCAGCACCCGCGGATACACCGAGCCCTCGGCCCGCCGGCCGGTGAGCTTGGTCGACAACCCGGTGTCGCGATGGTCGAAGCGGATCACGCGCAAACCCCGCTCGACCAGTCGCGCGCAGAAGCCGTCGGGCCACATCGGCAGCTGCGCGCCAACGCCCATGATGAGCAACACCGCGGGATCTGCAGGGTCGCCGAGGTCCTCATAGAACAGCTCGACCTCCCCGCAGACCGCGGTGCCGCTGCGAACGTCCATACCTAGCTTTTTACACCTAGCCGGCAACCGGCTCCTTGCCCCACGGTGTCAGCCATGGGGTTGGCTCCCAATCCTCGAGTCCGGCAAGCAGCTCGTAAAGGGTTGCGCCATCGATGGTTTCGCGGATGATGTCGGCCTGCCCGGCGTGCCGAGCCAGCTCCTCGATCATGTGGAACAGCACCCACCGCACCGACCATGCCTTGAGGTCCTTGGGAAACCAGGGCACATGCTGGGGGATGGGCACGGCCGCACCGAGGTCGACCGTCTCGATCAGCCGGATGGTCTCGGCGTTCTGTTCGTCGAACTTGGCGAGGATGTCTGCCAGTGTCTCGTCCTCGCGCATGACGAACTCGTCCTGATAGTCGGCCGCCTGGTCCTCCATCGGCCGCTTGTCGCGTTCGGTCATGTCCGGGGCCGCCGCAACGCGCTCCATCCAGCCGCGCTGGCAGTTCGTCACGTGCTTGATCAGCCCGCCGATCGACAGCGCGCTCACCGACGGGGTGGAGCGCGCCTGCTCGTCGGTCAGCCCAAACGCCACCGCGTGGAACGCGTAGTGCTGGGCGGCGACGTATTCGCGCAGACCCTCGCGCTCGTCGGCAATGGGAGGGGGCATAGCGGCCATGCTCAGTTTCCTTTCTGGGTGTGTACGTAAAGATCGCGGATACAAGCAATTTCGGCTCCGTGATGGATGACCTCTCGGTTGATGTGCAGAACCAGCGCGAGGAACGGGTAGTCGGCGTACGGGCCTTCGGCCGGCCCGCACGGACGGTAGAGCTCGTCTTCGGTCAGGCCGCGCACCCCGTCGATCCACTTGCCGTAGGCGTCGTCGAGCTGGCGCAGCGCTGAGTCGGCGTCCGTCGCGTAGCGCCACGACATGTAGTCGGCCTCGGGGCCGTCGAAGTGCGAGTGGTTGCGCACGGCCAGGACACCGACGATGACGTGTGCGAGCCGCCAGGCGATCGTCGTGAACGGCGCGGGCTCCGGCGGCGGGGCGGCGAAGTCGATCGAGCCGTTCCGATGAACGGTCCAGCAGTCCGGCACCGGCTGCCAGAAGTACTCGTCGTCGGTCAGACCATCGAGGCGCGGGCGCAGCGCTTGCGTCCAGTGGAAGTCGAGCTGGTCCGCCAGCTGGGGAATCAAGGTCGTCTCTGTGGGCATGGCACTACCATGACAGGAATATAGGACAGCTTCGGTCCTAAAACGGCGACAGGATCGACCCATGGCGGAAACGACGGGCCGAGTGCTGCAACTACTCGGCCTGATGCAGTCGCGGCGGGTGTGGACCAGCGAGGACCTCGCGGACCGGCTCGGTGTGACGACCCGCAGCGTCCGCCGTGACGTGGAACGGTTGCGCGCCCTCGGCTATCCCGTGCACGCCAGCAGGGGACACGGCGGCGGCTACCAACTCGGCGCCGGCGCCGCGCTGCCGCCCCTGCTGCTCGACCCCGACGAGGCGGTGGCGATGGCCGTCTGCCTGCGACTGGCGGCGGGTGGCAGCGTCGCGGGCGTCGGCGAGTCGGCACTGCGCGCGTTGAGCAAGCTGGACCAGGTGATGCCGTCGCGGCTGCGGTCCCAGGTGTCGGCGGTGCACGACACGACCGTCACGTTGACGTCGCCGTCGACCGACTCACCGGTCGAACCGGATGTGCTGATGACTCTGGCGCGTGCGTGCCGCGACCGTGAGCATGTCAGCGCGCGCTACGTCGACATCCGCGGCAACGAAACGCAGCGCAGACTCGAGCCGTATCAGTTGGTGACCACCGGTCGACGCTGGTATCTGCTGGCATACGACCGCGACAAACAGGACTGGCGCAGCCTGCGTCTGGACCGGATGTCCGACGTGCGCGCGATGGGCAGCACATTCGTGGCCCGCGACGCACCCGACGCGGCCGCCTACGTGCAGATGTCCATCAGCAGCTCGCCGTACCGCTACATCGCACGCGTCCGCTTCCACGCGCCGGAAAGCGTGCTGGCACAACATTTCTCACCGGCATCGGTGACGATCGAAGCGGATGGTCCGCACGCCTGCATTGTCACCGCGGGCGCCGACGACCCGGAACGGATGATCTTCTACTTCGCGACCGTCGGCTGCGACTTCGAAGTGCTCGAGCCGCCCGAGGTCAAAGCTGCGGTCGGCGCCGTCGCCGAGCGGTTGCACCGCGCGGCCGTCACGCGGTGACACCGAGTTCGTCGGCGAGAAACAGAAAGGCCGTAGCGAACGGATTCTCGGCCGTGTCGGCGCGTAGCCGGGGCCAGTCGATCTGTTCGCGCACCGCCCGCACCGACGGCAACAGAGCCGCGAAGTCACAGTTGTGCTCGTTGAGCGAGGTCAGCTTCTCGGTCATCACGTACGTCGCCGGCAACACCCGCATCCGGATGGCGAGTACATCCAGTTCAGGGGCGTTGGCGATGGCCTGCGCATCGATCGGCTTGCCGTTGAGCTGGTGCAGCACGTCGATGACGAAGTCATCGCCCACGCACGCTTTGAACAGCCAGTCCTCCGGAGTGCGCTCGATGCGGAACCCCGCCTTCTCCAAGGTCAGGGCGGCCGCCTCGGCGTCCGGTTCGGCGACGACGAAATCCACGTCGTGCACGGGCTCGGGGCCGCCCCACGCCCACAGCGCGTAGCTGCCGCCGAGCGCGAACTCCGGTCCGTGCGCCTTGAAGGCCGAGGCGGCGCGCTTGAGCGCCTCGCGCAGGTCGTCGTTACGGGCGGGCATCTCGGGCCCGCATGGGTCGAATAGTCGTCATCGTGGGTACCTAGTACCCATGCAGATGCGGATGGCCACCTTCAACATCCTGCACGGTCGCAGCGTTCACGACGGGAACGTTCAATTGGACCGGCTCGTCGACGCCGTCAAGGAATTGGACGCCGACATCCTGGCGCTGCAGGAAGTCGACCTCGACCAGCCCCGGTCGGGCAATACGGATCTGACCGCGGTGGCGGCCGAGGCGATGGGTGCGGTGAGTCACCGCTTCGTCGCCGCGATCTCCGGCACGCCGGGCGCGACGTGGATGGCCGCGACCGGCCGCGAGCAACCGGGCACCGCGGCCTACGGTATCGCGCTGCTGTCGCGGTACCCCGCAGAGTCGTTCCAGATGGTGCGGCTGCCGCGGATCCCGATCAAGTTCCCGATGTACCTGCGCGGTCCTGGCCGCGTGCAGGTCGTCCACGAGGAGCCCCGTACGGCGCTGCTCGCACGGCTGGACACGCCACTGGGTCCGCTGACCGTTGCCAACACGCATCTGTCGTTCGTGCCGCGCTGGAACCGCGTGCAGCTGCGTCGGCTGATCCGCGACATTCGGGGGTTCCCCGGCCCGCGGGTGCTGATGGGCGACCTCAACATGACGCCACCAAAGCCCGGTCGCTGGACCGGCATGCGGCCGTTGGGTGAAGCAGCGACCTTTCCGGCCGACGAACCGGACTCGCAGCTGGATCACGTGCTCACCGACGACGACTCGCTGATCGTCGAGCGATGCGTCGCGCCGCGACTTCCGATCTCGGATCACCGGGCGCTCGTCGTCGACATTTCGCGACGGTGACGCCGTAGGGTCATCGGCGTGCACGTCATGTCGGCGGAGCCGACGGAGCTATTCACCGGTCCGACGGATGCGCCGCTGCAAATGGTGCGTGTCGCCTACCGCGATGTCGTGGAGCCGACCGATATTCGCGTCGAGGGCGACGGTTTAACGGGACAGGTCCGAGTCGAGCCGGGCGCCGGCGACGTCGAGGTGCCCGTGGCTGTCGAACGCCCGTCGGTCGGCGAACAGCGAACCGCGCGGGTGGTCGTCGCAGGCGAGGTGTCGCCGTTCGTGTTCACCGTCGCCGAACCCGGCTGGACGATGTACATGATCAGCCACTTCCACTACGACCCGGTCTGGTGGAACACGCAGGCGGCCTACACCAGCGTGTGGTCTGAGGACCCGCCGGGGCGCTGCAGGCAGACCCACGGTTTCGACCTCGTGCGCGCACACCTGGACATGGCGCGCCGCGATCCGCTGTACAAGTTCGTGCTGGCCGAAGTGGACTACTTGAAGCCGTTCTGGGACACCCACCCCGAGGATCGGGCGGACCTGCGCAGGCTCATCGCCGAGGGCCGGGTCGAGATCATGGGCGGCACGTACAACGAACCGAACACCAACCTCACCAGCCCCGAGACAACCATCCGGAACTTCGTGCACGGTATCGGATTTCAGCGTGACGTCCTCGGCGCCCAACCTGCCACGGCGTGGCAGCTCGACGCGTTCGGTCATGACCCGCAGTTCCCTGGCATGGCCGCCGATGCCGGCTTGACGTCGAGCTCCTGGGCGCGCGGTCCCCACCACCAGTGGGGTCCGATGGCCGGCGGCGGCGACCCCCAACGCATGCAGTTCAGCAGTGAGTTCGAGTGGATCGCGCCGTCGGGTCGGGGGCTTCTGACGCACTACATGCCCGCCCACTATTCGGCGGGCTGGTGGATGGACTCCTCGCCGACCCTGGCCGAGGCGCAGGCCGCGACGTACGAGTTGTTCAAATCGCTGAAGAAGGTGGCGTTGACGCGCAACGTACTGCTGCCCGTCGGCACCGACTACACCCCACCGAACAAGTGGGTCACCGACATTCACCGCGACTGGAACGCGCGCTATACGTGGCCGAAGTTCTTGTGCGCCCTGCCGGGCGAGTACTTCGCCGCGGTGCGCTCGGAGTTGACGGCACGAGGCGTGGAACCGTCGCCGCAGACGCGGGACATGAACCCGATCTACACCGGCAAGGACGTCTCCTATATCGACACCAAGCAGGCCAACCGGGCGGCCGAGGACGCGGTACTCGACGCGGAGAAGTTCGCGGTCTTCGCGGCGCTGCTCGGCGGCGCGGACTATCCCCAGGCCGCCTTGGCGAAAGCCTGGGTACAGCTCGTCTACGGCGCCCACCACGACGCGATCACCGGTTCGGAGTCCGACCAGGTCTACCTCGATCTGCTGACCGGGTGCCGGGACGCGTGGGAGCTGGGTACAGCGGCCCGCGACAACGCCCTGCGGCTGCTCTCGCGTGCGGTCGATGGGTCAGCCGTGGTGTGGAATCCGCTGGCGCACAACCGCACCGATGTGGTGACGGCCAGGTTCTCCGACCCGGTCGGCGCCGGGGTGGAGGTCGTCGACTGCGACGGTGTCCAGGTGCCCGCGCAGATCGCGCACGACGGCCGGTCGGTCAGCTGGCTCGCGCGTGACGTGCCGTCGCTGGGTTGGCGCTCCTACGAGCTGACGCCGACATCGTCGACCGCCGAGTGGGAAGCGGTGCCCGACAGCGCGCAGATCGGTAACGAGTTCTACCGGCTACGTGCCGACCCGGCACGCGGCGGCGGCGTGAGCTCGCTGGTCGAGACCGCCACGGGTCGCGAGCTGATCGCCCACGGCAGGATCGGCAACGAGCTGGCCGTCTACGACGAATACGCCGCACACCCCGAGGCGGGGGAGGGGCCGTGGCATCTGTTGCCGAAGGGACCGGTCGTCAGTTCCACGGCCGACGCGGCACAGGTGCAGGCCTACCGCGGGCCGCTCGGCGAGCGGATCGTCGTTCGCGGCCGCATCGGAGAGGTGTTGCGCTACAAGCAGGTTCTGACGCTGTGGCGTGGAGTGGCGCGCGTGGACTGCCGCACCACCATCGACGAGTTCACCGGTGCCGATCACCTGTTGCGCCTGCGCTGGCCGTGCCCGGTGCCGGGCGCATTGCCGGTGAGCGAGGTCGGTGACGCGGTGATCGGCCGCGGGTTCGGTCTGCTGCACTCGCCCGGCGCTGCAGAGGCGGTGGATGCGGCGGAGCAGCCGTGGACGCTGGACAACCCGGCGTACGGCTGGTTCGGTTTGTCCTCGGCGGTGCGGGTGCGCGTCGGCTCCGCGGATGCGAGGAGCACCAATGACTACGGTGCACGCGCGGTGTCCGTGGCCGAGGTCGTGTCGCCTGCCGAATCGGTGTCGTCCGAGGCGCGAGCGTTGATGGTCGCGCTTGTCCGGGCAGGTGTGACCGCGACATGCAGCAGCGCAGACAGTCCCCGCTACGGCGATCTGGCGGTCGATTCCAATCTCCCGGACGCGCGGATCGCGCTCGGCGGGCCCGAGCAAAACGGCTTCACCGCAGAGGTTTTGGCCGACGCTGACCCGGTGTACACCGACGAGTTGAAGCGACAGCTCGACACTGCGGGACAGGCGAGGGTGTGGGTGCCGGCCGCCGAGTCGCTCGCCGAAAGCTGGGTACCGGGTGCCGACCTGCGGTCGGTGCGCGCGCTGCCGGTGCTGATCGTCGCGGGCCCGGCACTTCACGAGGCGGTGGCCGCCGTCGTCGGGGACCTCGCCGACTTCGAGGTCGTCGTCGAACAGGAGGCGCCCTCGGAGTTGGAACCGTTCGAGTCGCACACCGTCGCCGTGCTCAACCGCGGATTGCCCGGCTTCGCGGTCGATTCCGACGGAACACTGCACACGTCGCTGATGCGGTCGTGCACCGGCTGGCCGTCCGGGACGTGGATCGACCCCCCGCGGCGCACGGCGCCGGACGGCTCGAACTTCCAACTGCAACACTGGACGCACACCTTTGATTACGCACTGGTGTCCGGCGCCGGTGACTGGCGTCAGGCGAGGATCCCTGCGCGTAGCGCGGAGTTCTCGCACAATCTGCTTACCGTCACCGAAAAAACCCACGCCGCAGGGGGACTGCCGCCGTGGGGGTCGTTACTGGAAATCGAGCCAGCAGGCCGCGTACAACTAGGCGCCCTCAAGGCCGCGGGCAACCCGCTGGCCCGTGGCAGCGTCGAACCGTCGCACCCTTCAGGCGGTGTAGCGATTCGGCTGGTCGAGACCTGCGGCCAGACAACAGATGTGGTCGTCCGGTCGGGATTGCGCAACGTGTCGGCCGCCGCACGCGTCGATCTTCTCGAGCAACCGCGCCTCCAGCCGTCCGCCCCGGACGCACTCACGGTGCACGGCTACGAGGTCGCGACGGTGCTGACGCGGCTCAACCTGCCGCGGGTGCTGGAGGCCGACCACACCGAACTCGCGCCCGACCAAGAAGCCGCGCAGCCGTTGTACGCACGGTACTGGCTGCACAACCGCGGGCCCGCCCCGCTCGGCGGCCTACCCGCGGTGGCTCACCTGAGCCCGCAGCACGTCGACACTGAACCGAATGTCCCGGTGACACTGCGGCTCACGGCTGCCAGCGACTGCAGCGACGCTTTGCTGCACGGCAAGGTGCGGCTGGTGTGCCCGCCAGGATGGAGCGCAGACCCCGACGAACTGTCCTTCGTCCTCCCGCCGGGCGATTTCCTGGAGACCGATGTCACGCTCTCGCCGCCGGCGGTCGTATCTGCAGGTCTGTACCCGGTGCGGGCCGAACTCGCGTTGACGGGCAGTCACCTGCCACCGGCGTGGCGCCAGATGGTCGAGGACGTCTGCGTCGTCGGCGTCGGTGCGACGGACGCGGACAGCATGCTGCGACTCGTGAGCGGGCCGGAGCCCGTGCACGTGAAGGCCGGTGAGACGGCGCGGCTCGCCGTGACCGTCGGCACCGACGCGTACGCCGACATCGCCGTCGAGGCGCACCTGATCAGCCCGTGGGGGACGTGGGAATGGACAGGTCCGGCGGCCGCCGGCGCCGAACTGCGCTCCCGTAGCTCGGTGGAGATCGTGTTCGACGTGGCGCCGCCGCCCTGGGTGGAGCCCGGCGACTGGTGGGCACTGGTACGGGTGGCCGGTGCAGGGCAACTGCTGTACTCGCCTGCGGTGAAAGTGACTGTGCGATGACCATCGCGGCGATGGTCGACGGTGCGCCGGTCTCGGTCGCCGAGGTGGACGCGCGGGAGGCTCGGCTGCGAGCCTCGCGGGCCTCACCGTCGCTGCCCCGCCCCGGGACGAGTGAAGGCCGTCAACTGCGTCGCTGGCTGACCCAGTTGCTGGTGACCGAACGGGTGGTGGCGGCAGAGGCGGCGGCGCGCAAACTTCGCCCCGACGCGGCGCCCAGCGAGGAAGAGTTGTTGCCGGACATGGCGGTTCGCCTGGAGATCGGCAGCGTGGCCGCGTCGGTCCTGGCCGACCCGCTTGCGCGGGCGCTGTTCGACAGCGTGACCGCCGATGTCGACGTGTCCGACGACGACGTCGCGTCCTACCGCACCCGCAACCCTGGCCGGTTCTCCGGTGACACGGACATCGCCGTGCACCTTCGCGGCGCGGCACGGCGCCGGGCGTTCCGGCTGTGGCTGGACGCGCGCTGCGCGGCGGTGGTTCGGCTCGCACCGGGCTACGAACACCCCGGTGACCCGCGTCAGCCCGACAACACGCACCGGCACTGATGAGCGCCGTCACGCTCGCACTCGATATCGGCGGCACGAAGATCGCCGCCGGCCTCGTCGACGACGACGGCACGCTGGTGCATCAGGCCACACTGCCGACACCCGACGGTGATGCCGAGGCGCTGTGGACCGTGGTCGACACGCTGCTCACCGAGGCGCTCGCGGCAGCAGGCGGACGGGTCCGCGGTGTCGGCGTCGCGTCGGCAGGACCGATCGATGTGCCGGGCGGAACCGTGAGCCCCATCAACATCAGCCAGTGGCAGCGGTTTCCGATTGTGTCGCGCGTAACGGAACTCGTCGGCGCGCCGGTTCGGCTGGCCGGCGACGGGTTGTGCATGGCGATGGGCGAGCGATGGCGCGGTGCGGGCCGCGGCGCTCGATTCCTGTTGGGGATGGTGGTGTCCACCGGAGTCGGTGGTGGGCTGGTGCTCGACGGCTCGCCGTATGACGGCCGCACTGGCAACGCCGGCCACGTCGGCCATGTCGTGGTCGACCCCGACGGCGCAGTGTGCTCGTGCGGGGGCCACGGGTGCGTCGAAACCGTGGCGGGAGGCCCGCGGATGGCGCAATGGGCGCGCGAGCAGGGCTGGGATGCTCCGCCGGAGGCCGATGCCAAAGAGCTGGCCGCCGCAGCTCTCGCGGGAGATGGCGTCGCGCTGAGGGCTTTTCGGCGAGGCGCGACAGCGGTTGCGGCGATGGTCGCATCGGTTGGCGCTGTCTGCGACCTGGACCTCGTCGTGATCGGCGGCGGCGTGGCCAAGTCGGGTGCGCTGCTGTTCGACCCGATGCGTGAGGCGCTGGCGTCCTACGCCGGCCTCGACTTCCTCCATGACCTGTCGGTCGTTCCCGCCGAACTGGGCGGGGACGCGGGGCTCATCGGCGCCGCCGCGCTGGTGCAACCGGGGTGACGTCCGGTGTCACAGGAGCCGTTCGTGATGTTCGGCTGTCTCGCCGCGGCGGCTGTCGCAGCCCAAATCGCAGCCTGGGCCGATGCCGGTGCCAGCCATCTGTCGATCGGCAGGATTTTGGCTGATCGACGGGTGTCAGGCTAAACTCGGCGACGTTCCACCGAAGACCGTCGGTCACCGAGAAATCGGTTGAAGGTCCGGAAGTCATCCGGACGGCCCACGCAGGAGGACGAGGCTAACGTTTCAGTGCGCCCCGACCTGACTGTGTCGGGGCGTTCGTCGTTTCCAGGCCCCCATCCTCTCGATCTCGGCCGTCCCCGGTCCCCATCTACGAGGAGGCATGCATGGCCAAGGCTGACAAGGCCACCGCGGTTGCCGACATCGCCGAGCAGTTCAAGGAGGCCACGGCGACGCTCGTCACCGAGTACCGCGGCCTGACCGTGGCCAACCTGGCCGAGCTGCGCCGGTCGCTCGGAGACTCCGCCACCTACACCGTCGCCAAGAACACGCTGGTCAAGCGTGCCGCGGCGGAGGCGGGTGTCGAGGGTCTCGACGAGTTGTTCGTCGGTCCCACCGCGATCGCGTTCGTCAAGGGCGAGGCTGTCGACGCCGCCAAGGCGATCAAGAAGTTCTCCAAGGACAACAAAGCCCTCGTCATCAAGGGCGGCTACATGGACGGCCGTCCGCTCAGTGTCTCCGAGGTCGAGCAGATCGCCGACCTGGAATCGCGCGAGGTGCTGCTGGCCAAGCTGGCCGGCGCGATGAAGGCCAACCTGTCCAAGGCCGCCGGTCTGTTCAACGCTCCGGCGTCGCAGGTCGCCCGGCTGGCCGCCGCTCTGCAAGAAAAGAAAGCCGCCGAGGAAGCCGCTTAACGGCCTCTTCGACCATCCGATAGCCCAGAAGAAGAAATCAGGAAGGACCACACCATGGCCAAGCTGTCCACCGACGACCTGCTCGACGCGTTCAAGGAACTGACGCTGCTCGAGCTCAGCGAGTTCGTCAAGAAGTTCGAGGAGACCTTCGAGGTCACCGCCGCCGCCCCGGTCGCCGTTGCCGCGGCCCCCGGCGCTGCTGCCGGTGCGCCCGCCGAGGCCGCCGAGGAGCAGTCGGAGTTCGACGTCATCCTCGAGGGTGCCGGCGACAAGAAGATCGGCGTCATCAAGGTCGTCCGCGAGATCGTCTCCGGCCTGGGCCTCAAAGAGGCCAAGGACCTCGTCGACAGCGCTCCCAAGCCGCTGCTCGAGAAGGTCGACAAGGCCGCTGCCGACGACGCCAAGGCCAAGCTCGAGGCTGCCGGCGCTTCCGTCACCGTCAAGTAGTCCACAAGCTGTGGGGTCGGCCCGGTTACGGGTCGGCCCCACAGTCATGTCCGGAAGTCGTCAGTCCAGCAAACGAGGGCACGCCCGCGGTCGGCCAGACTGTGACCTTCAGACGAGTGTTGCCAGGGGAACGCGTAAGCTACAGTGACTCAAGCCACAGGCGGGAGGGCATGTGGCCGGATAACCATTGGCGGAAGGAATTCGCGTGGGCATTGGTATTCAGGTTGAGGGACTGTCCAAGTCCTTCGGCTCCCAGCGAATCTGGGAAGACGTCACGATGGAGGTCCCGCCTGGCGAGGTCAGCGTGCTCCTCGGCCCGTCCGGTACCGGTAAGTCCGTCTTCCTGAAGTCCCTGATCGGTCTGCTGCGGCCCGAGCGCGGCAAGATCATCGTCGACGGCACCAACATCATCGAGTGCACGGCCAAGGAGCTCTACGAGATCCGCACGCTGTTCGGCGTCATGTTCCAGGACGGCGCTCTGTTCGGCTCGATGAGTATCTACGACAACACCGCTTTCCCCTTGCGTGAGCACACCAAGAAGAAGGAAAGCGAGATCCGCAACATCGTCATGGAGAAGCTCGAGTTGGTCGGTTTGGCCGGCGACGAGACGAAGTTCCCCGGCGAGATCTCCGGCGGTATGCGCAAGCGCGCGGGACTGGCCCGTTCCCTGGTGCTCGACCCGCAGATCATCCTCTGCGACGAGCCCGACTCGGGTCTCGACCCGGTCCGTACCGCCTACCTGTCGCAGCTGCTGATCGACATCAACGCGCAGATCGACTGCACCATCCTGATCGTCACGCACAACATCAACATCGCCCGCACGGTGCCCGACAACATGGGCATGTTGTTCCGCAAGAAGCTGGTGATGTTCGGTCCGCGCGAAGTGTTGCTGACCAGCGACGAGCCGGTGGTCCGTCAGTTCCTCAACGGTCGCCGTATCGGTCCGATCGGCATGTCCGAGGAGAAGGACGAGTCGACGATGGCCGAGGAGCAGGCCATGATGGACGCCGGTCACCACGACGGCGGTGTTGAGGAGATCGAGGGCGTGCCGCCGCAGATCCAGGCAACGCCGGGGATGCCCGAGCGCCAGGGCGTGCTTCGGCGGCAGGCTCGCGTGCGCGAGATCCTGCATACGCTGCCACCGGCCGCGCAGGAAGCGATCCGCGACGACCTCGAGGGCACGCACAAGTACCAGGGCAGCGAATTCGGCGGCGACGAGGCCACCGCGCGCCACCGTACTGCC
This sequence comes from Mycobacterium deserti, assembly GCF_025345615.1. Taxonomy (GTDB): domain Bacteria; phylum Actinomycetota; class Actinomycetes; order Mycobacteriales; family Mycobacteriaceae; genus Mycobacterium; species Mycobacterium deserti. The sequence goes on along the minus strand of NZ_JAODWD010000002.1, from coordinate 260,189 downwards.
GCCGAGGACGACGCCCCGACCGGCGCCATCCCTCGAGCCCAGCAGTAAGCCGTCGCGGTGAGCGTCGAGCACAAGCCGACGTTCTGCCGGATCTGCGAGCCGCTTTGCGGCATGATCGCGACCGTCGAAGACGGTCGTCTCACCGCCTTGCGTCCCGACAAGGACCACCCAGTGTCGGCGGGTTTCGCCTGCCCGAAGGGCATTGCGTTCACCGAGATCGTCAACGACCCCGACCGGGTCACGACGCCGCTGCGACGTAACGGCGGCGGCGGGTTCGATCCCGTCAGCTGGGACGAGGCGATGACCGACATCGCCTGCCGGCTCGCCGACATCCACCGTCGGCGCGGGTCCGGCGCCATCGGTTGGTACTTCGGCAATCCGGGCGCCTTCAGCTACTCGCACACCATGAGCCTGTCGACGTTCATGGCCGGCTTCGGACCGCGCCTGCATGTGTTCACCGCGGGAAGCCAGGACGTGAACAATCGCTTCGTCGCGAGCCAACTGCTGTACGGGTCGCCGCTGGCCCTGCCGATCCCCGACGTGCCGCGCACCGACCTGCTGGTCGTGATTGGGGCCAATCCCGTTGTCTCCCACGGCAGTGTGCTGACGGTGCCGCGAATCAGGGACCGCATGCACGACATCGTCAAGCGCGGCGGTCGGGTGCTGGTCATCGACCCGCGCAAGACCGAGACCGCCGCTCAGTTCGAGTGGCTCGGCATCGTGCCCGACGCGGACGCGTATCTACTGTTGTCCCTGCTGCAGGTGATGTTCGGCGAGAACCTCGCAGACCGTCGCCGGCTCGCCGAACAGGCCGACGGAGTGGACTGGCTCGAGCAGATGGCGAGGCCGTTCAGCCCCGAGGTCACCCACCCGCACACCGGCATCGATCCGCACACTGTCCGCGCGTTGGCTCACGAGCTGGCCCGCACCGAGCGGGCGGCTGTGTACGGCCGCGTGGGCACCAGCATCGGCGAAAACGGCACGCTCACAACGTATCTGCTCGACGCCGTGAACCTGGTGGCCGGCAATCTCGACGTGGCGGGCGGCAGCATGTTCGGCCGCTACGGGATTCCGGGTGAGCGGTGGCTGAACAAGGCCGGTGGCGCGCTGCTGCGGACCCTCTACACCCGCAAGCGGTCGCGCATCGGCGGCTTTCCGGCCGTGCTGGGGTCCGAGCCGGCGGCAGTGATGGCCAAGGAGATCAGCACCCCGGGACGCGGTCAGGTCAAAGCGCTGTTCGTCAGTGCGGGCAATCCGGTGCTGTCGGTGCCCAACGGCGATGAATTGGAGACAGCGTTCGAGTCCTTGGATTTGATGGTTGGCATCGACCTGTACGTCAACGAGACCTTGGCGCACTGCGACTACGTACTGCCCGCCGCGTCGATGTACGAGCGCGACGACTTTCCGCTGCCGTTCCAGACGCTGCAGCCCACTCCGTTTCGGCAGGCCACCGAGGCGGTCATCGCACCCGTCGGCCAGGCCCGCGCCGAGTGGGAGATCATCGACGACATCGCGCGCAGGCTGTGGCGCAGGACCCCCGGGCTAGCGATGCTGGCGCTGTGGCGAAAGGCGTTGCAGCTTTTCGGTATTCGGTTGAGCCCGCGACTGCTCGTCGACATGGTGATCAGGCTCGGCGACGGTGGCGACCGCTTCGGACTGCGCCGTGGCGGCCTGTCGTTCTCGCGGTTGACGGCTGATCATCCGCGCGGCACGGTGCTGTCGCCCCATCTGCGCGACGGCGTGCTGCGCGACACAGTCGTCTACCGCGGGGGACGCGTGCGGCTTCGGCATGACGAGATCGCCGACGAGGTCGACAAGCTGTCGCGCCGTAGCGTGCCGGACGGTTATCCGTTGCGCCTGATAGGAATGCGCGAGACGCGTTCGGAGAACTCGTGGATGCACAACGCGCCGCTGCTGATGCGCGGCGAGCGCACTCAGTCCGCCCGCATGCACGTCGACGACGCGGCCGCGGCCCACATCGACGACGGAGACGTCGTGCGCATCGCATCGCCGTACGGACAGATCGAGGTGCCCGTGATCGTCACCAAGGACATCCTCGCCGGAGTGGTCGCCGTCCCGCACGGCTGGGGACACAAGGGGACGGGCGGCTGGCGGCTGGCGAACGTCGCGGGCGGCGCCAACGTCAACCAGTTGATGTCGAGCGCCCCGCAGGACATCGAGCGGCTGGCGGGCATGGCCCGGCTCACCGGTGTGCCCGTGCGGGTCGAACGCATCTGACACTGACGCGCGAACGTTCCTTACCGCTCGAAATTCGACGGAGAATTCGAGCGGTAAGGAACGTTCGGCGCTCGAAACGCTCACTCCGGCTGACAACGCGCGCTATCTTTCTCGCGTCGTCGAACAGGAGGGGTCATGGTCGACCGATTCTTGGTGTGGTTCGGAGTCTGTCTCGCGACGGCGTGGATGTCGACGGCGGCGCTGATCGGAGCCGGCGTCGCGGCCGCCGAGGACGATTCCGGGCCGGACGGCACCACATCCTCGGAGTCTGCGGATTCACCTGACTCTCAACAGGATTCGACCAAACCCAATCCGGAGGCCGAGAACCTCTCCAATGATCCAGCGGACTCGAAAGATCCCGCCGGCCCGAAGGAGAAGAACGCCGACGAGACCGAGGACGCGGGTGAGACCGAGGGCGACGTCGACGAGGAAGAGGCCGGCGAAGAAGAACCTGGCGAAGAGGAACCTGTCGAGGAGCCTGCCGCGAACGAAAGCACCGGAAAGAAGGACGGGTCGGACACCGTCGAGACCGGCTCCGTCACGCCGAAGCGAAACGCCCTCACCGTCGAGAACGGCACCGCGGACGAGGGCCAGCAGGAGAAGGCTGCCACCGTCGAGACCGAGGCCGAGACCGAGGCCGGCGAGCTGACAGTGGACCCCGTTCTGCAGGCCGTCGAACGGCAATCGGTGAACCTCGACATACCGGCGGCCGACCTGATCGACGCGCCCGAGGTGGCCGCGGTGGCGTTCGCTGCCGCACCCTCGGCCGCGGCGGCGAGCGCCGCGGCGACAGCGCCGCCGTTGACGGTTCTGCTCGACGTCATCGGCACCGTCGTCTTCAATCTGTATGCCTTGGCGACGCGGCTGATCGGCGGTCCTGCGGTCCTGCCACCCGGCAGTAACGTCACGGTCCGCAGTTCGACTTTGAGGATCGACTGCGGTTGCGCGGACGGTCAGGGGTTCGACGTGCCTGCCGATTGGTACATCCCTGAGACCGAGGAGGGGGAGGAGCCACCGCAGCGGCTGATCTATCTGCAGCACGGCTTCCTCGCGAGTGGTCCGTGGTACAGCCACACCGCGGCCGCGCTCGCAGAGCAGACGAACAGCATCGTCGTCGCCCCGTCCATCACCTCCAATTTCCTTGACGCCGAAGCATGCTGGCTCGGCGCGGCACCGATGCACGAAGCATTGGCCAAGCTCTTCGATGCGGACAACACCGCGCTCGCGGACAGCGCACTCGCAGCGGGATACACCGGTGCGATCCCGTCGCGCGTGGTGTTGATGGGGCACTCGCTCGGCGGTGGTGCAGTGTCAGGCATGGCCGGTTACATGACTGACAACGAGACCGACGGCAGGCTCGCAGGCGTCGTCCTGCTCGACGGCGTCGGGCTCAACGGCGCGATGGCCGCCGATCTGGACAAGGTGTCGCTCTCGATTCCGATCTACCAGCTCGCCGCCCCCAGGTATTTCTGGAACCAGGACGGTGTGGGCACCACCGCGCTCTTGCAGGCTCGGCCTGGCGAATACGTCGGCGTCACGCTCGTGGGGGGCTCGCACGTCGACTCGATGCGCGGTGGCAACCCGCTGATCCAGTTCTCACAGCAGCTGGTGTCGGGGTTCTCGACTCCGCAGAACGTCGCGGCGGCCCAGCAGATCATGGTCGGCTGGGTCAACGACATGTTCTCCGGCGACCAGGCGACCGGGCTCTACGAGGACGACCTCGACGAGCCGATCAGCACTCCAGCAGGCGACGCGATCGCGGTGGCGCTGCCGAACTCATTGACGAAGCCGTTCTTCCTCAACTTCCTGCAGCCGTTCGTGTCGCTGGGCGACGGGTTGTTCACGTTCGACCCGGCATGCGTCGCCGCGTCCACCGGAAGATCGGCCTCAGGATCCTGCTCGGCGTCGCTCGCCGCCTGATCGCGCAGCGAAAACTGTTCGATTCCGTCCATTAAAGTACGGAACCCGGGCTAGGGTTTGCCGTCGGGGCAAGGAGACGGCGTGATCGACCGATTCTTGAGGTGGATGATTGCGGGTCTGCTGACTGCGGGCCTCGCGGCGGGAGTTCTTTCCGGCGCGGGGCCCGCGCTCGCGGACGAGGACACGACGGACGGCGGCGAGCCGTCGTCACAGTCATCCGATGCGGGTACCGAGTCGTCGAAGGACAACGACAGCCCGGCCGACAAGCCGGCACGAGTCGAGCCCACACCCGCGGACGACGACGAGTCGCGCTCCCCGTCGGACGACGACGACGCTCCGACCGATGGCGCCGACGTCGTCGAGGAGTCCGAGACCGACGAGGACGAGTCCGCGGTCAGCGAGGACGAGCCCGCGGTCGACGACAAGGACTCGGCGCGCACCCGCGATACGACGCAACCCGAGACGACAGACGCTGTGGAGGAACACGTCGTCGTCGAGCCCGACGACGTGAACCCGGCACCGGCAGAGGAGCCCGCGGAGGTGGTCGTCGACACCACCGACCCGACACCGCTCGAGTCCGAGACGCCGCTGGAGCAGGCGCCTGCTCCGTCGCCGCCCAGCACACCTAATGTCGTCGAGACCATCTCGGCGGCGGTCACGTCGATGGTGACTTCGCTGAATCCGTTCGCCGCTGACGACGACTCCCCGCTGGATCCGGCAGCGCAAACCCCTCTGTGGACGCTGGCCGCCGCTGCTCGCCGCGAATTCGAAACCGGCTTCCAGTCACCGACTTTGGCAGATCCGGCCGACGCGCTGACCACGAGCGAGGTCTTGCCGGCCGCCGCGGCGGCACCGGCAGCGCAGCCCACTCTGATCAATGTCATCGGCACCCTCGCCTGGGGCGTGTTCGATGCCTTCACCAAGCTCGTCCTCGGGCCGCCGGTGGTGCCGCCTGGCAGTTCGGTCACCGTGGGCCAGTCCACGCTGCAGATCGACTGCGGCGACGGGTATCTCGCCGACGCCGACTGGTACTACCCGAAGACGGGGCAACCCGAGAAGTTCATCTACTTCCAACACGGGTTCCCCGCGCGGGCGGGCGTGTACAACCTGACGCTGACGGAGCTCGCGGAGCGCAACAACGCGATCGTCGTCGCGCCCTCGATCACCTCGAACTATTTCGCGTGCGACGGATGCAGCCTCACTGCCGATGCCATGCATGCGGCCGTGGCGCGCCTGTTCGAGGGCGACCGCGCCGCCTTGCTCGCCAGCGCCAGGGCCGCCGGTTTCGAAGGCGCGCTGCCGACGGACTTCGTGCTCTCAGGCCAATCCGCCGGCGGCATGCTGGCCGCGGGTGCCTCGGGCTACTTCTATGCGTCGGCGCCGGCAGCGAAGAAAGCGGACATGGTCGGTGTGCTTCTCTTCGACACCTCCGCTGCCAACGGTGCGCTGGCCCGTGCTCTCGACAAGCTGCCTTCGTCAGTGCCGGTGCTTCATATCGCCGGAACCCCGACCGTGATCAACAACGGCGGCGATGCGAGCCAGGTTCTCCTGGCCAAGCGCCCCGGCCAGTTCAACGGTGTCCAGCTGGTCGGGGGTTCGCATTCGGACGCCTTCCAGAGCAGCGCCTACTTCGGTCTGGTCCAGGCGTTGGTCGGTCTCACGTTCGGCCCGTCGAGGCCCGAGAACGTCGAGGCTGTCCAGGTTCTGTCGCAGGGCTGGATAGCCGATATGTACGCCGGTCGGGTCTACGCCCCGGCGACGCGCAAAGGTATCTACGGAAATCCGGCACAGCCGGGGCAGGCCGTGATCGACATCCCGACCGACGCCGGTCTGGCCCGGGGTTATGTGCTGCCAGGTCCGCCGCCCGCGCTGTCGCCGATCGAGATGTTCGTCGCCGGGCTGCTGCAATCGATCAACTCGAACGACTTCGCCACCTGCGCCGCCGATGTCGATACGGCCGTCAGCGAAACGGTCGTGTACAGCTCGGCGGCAGCGGGTCGTATCGCGCGCGGATCTGCCTGTAGCAGTTAAGTTTTCGGGAGGGGATGGCCATGAACGACCGGTTCTTGCAGTGGGTGGGAGCCGGCGTGCTCACCGCTGGTCTCTCGACGGCGATGCTCGTCGGCGCAACCATCGCGGCGGCCGAAACCGAGTCGGGTGCCGACGGCGGTGTGTCGTCATCGCAGTCGGACGCCTCGGGCGCAACGCGTGACACAGACTCGCGGGCCGACCAAGGATCCGAGGGCTCCCAAGATTCTGTCGGTAACGACGCGGCCGCGGACGACGCCGTCGCAGAGGAGAACCCGAAGCAGGCGGGAGAAGACGCAGAACAGGAGCCGGAAGAGGAAGAGATAGCGCAGGAGCCGAAAGAGGAAGACGACGAGGTGCCCTCCGGTGGAGACGTGACGCCGGAGTCGTCGGCCGACACCAAGGACAGTTCGGCCGCCGACAAGGTCGGTGACCCCGCGCCCGTTGATGAGGTCGGTGGCCCGGTGACCCCTGACGCCGATGACCCCGTGACGCAACCGGACGGCACCACCGTCGTCGAGGACTCGGACCAGCCGGCGGTGGAACCGGTATCAGCGGACGTCGTCGCGCCCGTTGTCGCCGAGCCCGAAGCGCCTGCGCCCTCCGAGACCGAACCGCAGACGGCGAGCTTCATGATGTCGGCGGTCGAAGCAGACGACCCCGCCCCGGCTCAGCCCACCTTGTTGAACATCATCGGGTCCCTCTTCTTCGGGATCTTCGACATGGTCGCCGCCTTGTTCGAAGGGCCGCCCGCGGTGCCGCCCGGCAGCACGGTCAGGGTCGGCCGTTCGGTGTTGGAGATCGACTGCGGGGACGGCTACCAGGCATCCACCGACTGGTACTTCCCGACCGACGCGGAACCCGACAAGATCATCTATTTCCAGCACGGCGCATTCGCCAGGGCGGGCCTTTACAACTACACCGCGGCGGAGCTGGCCGAGCGGAACAACGCGATCGTCGTCGCGCCGTCGATCACCTCGAATTATTTCGCGTGCGACGGATGCCAGATGGCCGGCGAGCAGATGCACGCAGCCATCGCCGACCTGTTCCTCGGCGACCGGGCGGCGCTGTTGGCCAGCGCCAAGGCGGCCGGTTTCACCGGCAGCGCGCTACCGCAGCGGTTCGTCATCGCCGGACACTCGGGCGGCGGCCAGACCGCCGGTGGCGCAGCGGGTTACTACGCTCAGTTCGCACCGGCTGACCGGTTGCACGACATGGCGGGCGTGCTGCTGTTCGACACCTCGCCGATCGGCGGCGCGATCGAGCGCGGCGTGCGAAAGATACCGCTGGACATTCCGGTGCACGCCATCTCCGCCGAAGCCGGTCCTCTCAACGACTACGGCGGCGTGAACGAGGTACTGGCGCGCCTTCGCCCGGGCTTCGTCGGGGTGCAGATCATCGGTGGCGCCCACGGCGACGCGTGGCAATCGAGCAACGCGTTCGCTCAGTTGGTGGTCGGGATCGGCACGGGCTTTTCCCAGCCGCGCAACATCGAGGCCGTTCATGTGCTGGCGCAAGGCTGGATCGCCGACTGGTTCAACGCCCCCGACGCCGACCCGATCTACGGGGAACGCGCAGAGGTGATCACGATCGACACCGTGGCGGGACCCGCCCGGGCCTATGTGATTCCCGGGCCCGCGCCGCAGCTGACAATCATCGACCAGATCATCAAGGCCTTCCTCCAGTCGACGGCTCTGCTCAGCCCGTTCAGCGGCAACTGCGCAGCGGATCCGAGCGCGCCGACCGCGGCCGAATCGCCGCAAAACTCCACACCAAACACCGTGTTAACCCTTGACGGGAAGGCTTCCAGGGGTCAATCTGTTGGGCAGCATGTGTGCACGGGTTAAGGACGCCAGCCAGCGCCCGGTGATCCCTGCATGCGGTGGTTGAGGAATACGCCGTCCTGCGGTACTGTTGGACGTTGCGCTGGCTGCATCCTGCCCACCCAAACCCGCACCTGACACCGATGTCTTGGCCTGAGTCCGCTCAGTGATCTCGTCGCGTGCCGCGTGCGTCCGGGACGTTTGGGCTTGAGAACGCCAGCCGAACCGACGCAGATATCGCGGCCAACACGGACCGGTGTTCACCGGTACCGATAGTCGCATGAGGTGCTGGAAGGATGCATCTTGGCAGGGTCTCGCCAAAGCAAAACAGCAACGGCTACCAACAACTCCGTCCCAGGAGCACCGAACCGAATTTCCTTCGCGAAGCTCCGTGAGCCGCTCGAGGTTCCCGGCCTGCTCGACGTTCAAACGGAATCGTTCGAGTGGCTGATCGGCTCCGAGCGCTGGCGTGAGAAGGCCAAGGAGCGGGGCGATGTCACCCCGGTCGGCGGTCTCGAAGAGGTGCTGACCGAGCTGTCGCCGATCGAGGACTTCTCGGGTTCGATGTCGCTGTCGTTCTCCGATCCGCGCTTCGACGAGGTCAAGGCGCCCGTCGACGAGTGCAAAGACAAGGACATGACGTACGCGGCCCCGCTGTTCGTCACGGCCGAGTTCATCAACAACAACACCGGTGAGATCAAGAGCCAGACGGTCTTCATGGGCGACTTCCCGATGATGACCGAGAAGGGCACCTTCATCATCAACGGCACCGAGCGTGTCGTGGTGTCCCAGCTGGTCCGCTCGCCGGGCGTGTACTTCGACGAGACGATCGACAAATCCACCGAGAAGACGCTGCACAGCGTCAAGGTGATCCCGGGCCGCGGCGCGTGGCTCGAGTTCGACGTCGACAAGCGCGACACCGTCGGCGTGCGCATCGACCGCAAGCGCCGCCAGCCGGTCACCGTGCTGCTCAAGGCGCTCGGCTGGACCAACGAGCAGATCGTGGAGCGGTTCGGCTTCAGCGAGATCATGATGGGCACGCTGGAGAAGGACAACACCGCGGGCACCGATGAGGCGCTGCTCGACATCTACCGGAAGCTGCGTCCGGGCGAGCCGCCCACCAAGGAGTCCGCGCAGACCCTGCTGGAGAACCTGTTCTTCAAGGAGAAGCGCTACGACCTGGCCCGCGTCGGCCGCTACAAGGTCAACAAGAAGCTGGGCCTCAATGTCGGCCAGCCGATCACCAGCTCGACGCTGACCGAAGAGGACGTCGTCGCGACCATCGAGTACCTGGTGCGCCTGCATCACGGCGACCAGGCGATGACCGCTCCCGGTGGCGCCGAGGTGCCGGTCGAGGTGGACGATATCGATCACTTCGGCAATCGCCGTTTGCGTACCGTCGGCGAGCTGATCCAGAACCAGATCCGGGTCGGCCTGTCGCGCATGGAGCGCGTCGTGCGCGAGCGTATGACGACTCAGGACGTCGAGGCGATCACGCCGCAGACCCTGATCAACATCCGTCCCGTCGTGGCGGCGATCAAGGAGTTCTTCGGCACCAGCCAGCTGTCGCAGTTCATGGACCAGAACAACCCGCTGTCGGGTCTGACCCACAAGCGCCGCCTGTCGGCGCTGGGACCCGGCGGTCTGTCCCGTGAGCGCGCCGGCCTCGAGGTCCGCGACGTGCACTCCAGCCACTACGGCCGGATGTGCCCGATCGAGACGCCTGAGGGTCCGAACATCGGCCTGATCGGCTCGCTGTCGGTGTACGCGCGGGTGAACCCGTTCGGCTTCATCGAGACGCCGTACCGCAAGGTCGTCGACGGTGTCGTCACCGACGACATCGAGTACCTGACCGCCGACGAGGAGGACCGCCACGTTGTGGCGCAGGCCAATTCGCCGATCGACGACAGCGGCCGCTTCGAAGAGGAGCGCGTCCTTGTCCGCCGAAAGGGCGGCGAGGTCGAGTACGTCTCGTCGAACGAGGTCGATTACATGGACGTCTCGCCGCGCCAGATGGTGTCGGTCGCGACGGCGATGATCCCGTTCCTCGAGCACGACGACGCCAACCGTGCCCTGATGGGTGCCAACATGCAGCGCCAGGCTGTTCCGCTGGTGCGCAGCGAGGCCCCGTTGGTCGGTACCGGTATGGAGTTGCGTGCCGCGATCGACGCGGGCGACGTCGTCGTGAGCGATAAGGCCGGCGTGGTCGAGGAAGTCTCCGCCGACTACATCACCGTGATGGCCGACGACGGCACCCGGCACACCTACCGGATGCGCAAGTTCGCCCGCTCCAACCACGGCACCTGCGCCAACCAGCGCCCGATCGTCGATGCAGGCGACCGGGTCGAGGCAGGCCAGGTGGTCGCCGACGGTCCTTGCACCGAGAACGGCGAGATGGCCCTGGGCAAGAATCTGCTCGTCGCGATCATGCCGTGGGAGGGTCACAACTACGAAGACGCGATCATCCTCTCCAACCGACTGGTCGAAGAGGACGTGCTCACCTCGATTCACATCGAGGAGCACGAGATCGACGCCCGCGACACCAAGTTGGGCGCCGAGGAGATCACCCGGGACATCCCGAACGTCTCCGATGAGGTGCTGGCAGACCTCGACGAGCGCGGCATCGTCCGCATCGGCGCCGAGGTCCGCGACGGCGACATCCTGGTCGGCAAGGTCACTCCCAAGGGTGAGACCGAGCTGACCCCGGAGGAGCGGCTGCTGCGCGCGATCTTCGGTGAGAAGGCGCGCGAGGTTCGCGACACGTCGCTCAAGGTGCCGCACGGTGAGTCCGGCAAGGTCATCGGCATCCGCGTGTTCTCGCGCGAGGATGACGACGAGCTGCCTGCCGGCGTCAACGAGTTGGTCCGCGTCTACGTCGCGCAGAAGCGCAAGATCTCCGACGGCGACAAGCTGGCCGGACGCCACGGCAACAAGGGCGTCATTGGCAAGATTCTGCCCGTCGAGGACATGCCGTTCCTGCCTGACGGCACCCCGGTGGACATCATCCTGAACACCCACGGTGTGCCGCGTCGTATGAACATCGGTCAGATCCTGGAAACCCACCTCGGGTGGGTGGCCAAGGCGGGCTGGAAGATCAACGGCTCGCCGGACTGGGCAAGCGGGTTGCCCGAGGAGCTGCTCGAAGCGGAACCCAACAGCATCGTCTCGACGCCGGTGTTCGACGGCGCTCGCGAGAATGAGTTGCAGGGTCTGTTGGGGGCGACGCTGCCCAACCGTGACGGCGACACGCTCGTCAATGCCGACGGCAAGGCGAGGCTGTTCGACGGCCGCAGTGGCGAACCGTTCCCGTACCCGGTGACGGTCGGCTACATGTACATCCTGAAGCTGCACCACTTGGTGGACGACAAGATCCACGCCCGCTCCACCGGTCCGTACTCGATGATCACCCAGCAGCCGCTGGGTGGTAAGGCGCAGTTCGGTGGCCAGCGGTTCGGTGAGATGGAGTGCTGGGCCATGCAGGCCTACGGCGCGGCTTACACGCTGCAGGAGCTGTTGACCATCAAGTCCGACGACACCGTCGGGCGGGTCAAGGTGTACGAGGCGATCGTCAAGGGCGAGAACATTCCCGAGCCGGGCATTCCGGAGTCGTTCAAGGTTCTGCTCAAGGAACTCCAGTCTCTGTGCCTCAACGTCGAGGTGCTCTCCAGCGAGGGCACCGCGATCGAGATGCGCGACAGCGACGACGAGGACCTGGAGCGCGCCGCCGCGAATCTGGGAATCAACTTGTCGCGCAACGAATCTGCTTCTGTTGAAGATTTGGCCTGACGGCCTCAATTGGTTACTAATCCCGAAAGGGGAAAGGGAGTTACGTGCTAGACGTCAACTTCTTCGATGAGCTCCGCATCGGTCTTGCCACCGCCGACGACATCCGCAACTGGTCGTACGGCGAGGTCAAGAAGCCGGAGACCATCAACTACCGCACGCTGAAGCCAGAGAAGGACGGCCTGTTCTGCGAGAAGATCTTCGGACCGACTCGCGACTGGGAGTGCTACTGCGGCAAGTACAAGCGCGTCCGCTTCAAGGGCATCATCTGTGAGCGTTGCGGCGTCGAGGTGACCCGCGCCAAGGTGCGTCGTGAGCGGATGGGCCACATCGAGTTGGCCGCGCCCGTCACGCACATCTGGTACTTCAAGGGTGTGCCGAGCCGGCTGGGGTACCTGCTGGACCTGGCGCCGAAGGATCTCGAGAAGATCATCTACTTCGCGGCCTACGTCATCACCGGCGTGGACGAGGAGATGCGCCACAACGAGCTGTCGACGCTGGAGGCCGAGATGGCCGTCGAGCGCAAAGCCGTTGAGGACCAGCGTGATGCCGACCTGGAGGCCCGTGCGCAGAAGCTCGAGGCCGACATGAAGGAGCTCGAGGACGAAGGCGCCAAGTCCGACGTTAAGCGCAAGGTGCGCGACGGCGGCGAGCGCGAGATGCGCCAGCTGCGCGACCGGGCACAGCGTGAGCTGGATCGGCTCGAGGAGATCTGGACCACCTTCACCAAGCTGGCTCCCAAGCAGCTGATCGTGGACGAGGTGCTCTACCGCGAGCTCGTCGACCGCTACGGCGAGTACTTCTCCGGCGCCATGGGCGCGGAGTCGATCAAGAAGCTCATCGAGAACTTCGACATCGACGCCGAGGCCGACTCGCTGCGCGACGTCATCCGCAACGGCAAGGGGCAGAAGAAGCTTCGCGCCCTGAAGCGGCTCAAGGTGGTCGCGGCGTTCCAGAGCAACAGCAACTCGCCGATGGGCATGGTGCTCGACGCTGTGCCGGTGATCCCGCCGGAGCTGCGCCCAATGGTGCAGCTCGACGGTGGCCGCTTTGCCACCTCGGACCTCAACGACCTGTACCGCCGCGTGATCAACCGCAACAACCGGCTCAAGCGACTGATCGATCTGGGTGCGCCCGAGATCATCGTCAACAACGAGAAGCGCATGCTTCAGGAGTCGGTGGACGCGCTGTTCGACAATGGCCGTCGCGGCCGTCCGGTCACCGGGCCGGGCAACCGTCCGCTCAAGTCGCTCTCGGATCTGCTCAAGGGCAAGCAGGGCCGGTTCCGTCAGAACCTGCTCGGCAAGCGCGTCGACTACTCGGGCCGTTCGGTCATCGTGGTCGGCCCGCAGCTCAAGCTGCACCAGTGCGGTCTGCCCAAGCTGATGGCACTCGAGCTGTTCAAGCCGTTCGTGATGAAGCGCCTGGTCGATCTGAACCACGCGCAGAACATCAAGAGTGCCAAGCGGATGGTGGAGCGTCAGCGTCCGCAGGTGTGGGACGTCCTCGAAGAGGTCATCGGCGAGCACCCGGTGTTGCTGAACCGCGCACCGACCCTGCACCGCCTCGGTATCCAGGCCTTCGAGCCGCAGCTGGTGGAGGGCAAGGCCATTCAGCTGCACCCGCTGGTCTGTGAGGCGTTCAACGCCGACTTCGACGGCGACCAGATGGCCGTGCACCTTCCGCTGTCGGCGGAGGCGCAGGCCGAGGCACGCATTCTGATGCTGTCGTCGAACAACATCCTCTCGCCTGCGTCGGGCCGTCCGTTGGCCATGCCGCGTCTGGACATGGTGACCGGGCTGTACTTCCTGACCACCGAGATCAGCGGCGACACGGGCGAATTCACGCCTTCTGCCAAGGATCAGCCGGAGTCGGGTGTGTACAGCTCGCCCGCCGAGGCGATCATGGCGATGGATCGCGGAGCGCTGAGTGTGCGGGCCAAGATCCGGGTGCGGTTGACGCAGCTGCGTCCGCCTGCCGCCATCGAGGCCGAGCGCTTCGGTGAGACGGGCTGGCGGCCCGGCGACGCCTGGACGGCCGAGACCACGCTGGGTCGGGTGCTGTTCAACGAGCTGCTGCCGATCTCGTATCCGTTCGTCAACGAGCAGATGCACAAGAAGGTGCAGGCGCGGATCGTCAACGATCTGGCCGAGCGCTTCCCGATGATCGTGGTCGCGCAGACCGTGGACAAGCTCAAGGACGCCGGCTTCTACTGGGCCACCCGTTCGGGTGTCACGATCTCCATGTCCGACGTGCTGGTGCCGCCGAACAAGGCGGAGATCCTCGACCGGTATGAGAAGGAAGCCGACGGGATCGAAAAGAAGTACCAGCGTGGCGCTTTGAACCACGACGAGCGTAACGAAGCGTTGGTGAAGATTTGGCAGGACGCCACCGAAGAGGTCGGTAGGGCGCTGCGGGAGCACTACCCGAGCGACAACCCGATCATCACGATCGTGGACTCCGGCGCGACGGGTAACTTCACCCAGACGCGGACGCTGGCCGGCATGAAGGGTCTGGTGACCAACCCGAAGGGTGAGTTCATCCCGCGTCCGATCAAGTCCTCCTTCCGTGAGGGCCTGACGGTGTTGGAGTACTTCATCAACACTCACGGCGCCCGTAAGGGTCTGGCGGACACCGCTCTTCGTACCGCCGACTCGGGTTACCTGACCCGTCGTCTGGTCGACGTGTCGCAGGACGTCATCGTGCGCGAGACCGACTGCGAGACCGAGCGCGGCGTGTTGGTGAAGCTCGCCGAGCTGCAGGGCGACGGTTCTCTGGTGCGCGATCAGCACATCGAGACGTCTGCCTACGCGCGGACGCTGGCCACCGATGCGGTCGACGAGAAGGGCAACGTGGTCGTCGAGCGCGGCCACGACCTGGGCGACCCGGCGATCGAGGCGCTGCTCGCGGCCAATATCACCGAGGTGAAGGTCCGCTCCGTGCTGACCTGCGCCACGGGCACCGGCGTGTGCGCGATGTGTTACGGCCGGTCGATGGCGACGGGCAAGCTCGTCGACATCGGCGAAGCGGTCGGCATCGTCGCTGCCCAGTCCATCGGTGAGCCCGGCACGCAGCTGACCATGCGTACGTTCCACCAGGGCGGCGTCTCCGGCGGTAGCGACATCGTCGGTGGTCTGCCTCGCGTGCAGGAGCTGTTCGAGGCCCGCGTTCCGCGGGACAAGGCGCCGATCGCCGACGTCACCGGACGGGTGCAGCTCGAAGAGGGCGACCGCTTCTACAAGATGACCATCATCCCCGATGACGGTGGCGAAGAAGTGGTGTACGACAAGCTCTCCCGCCGTCAGCGCCTGAAGGTGTTCAAGCACGACGACGGCACCGAGCGACTGCTGACCGACGGCGACCACGTGGAGGTGGGCCAGCAGCTGATGGAAGGCTCGGCCGATCCGCACGAGGTGCTGCGTGTCCAGGGCCCCCGCGAGGTGCAGATCCACCTCGTCAAGGAGGTCCAGGAGGTCTACCGCGCTCAGGGTGTGTCGATCCACGACAAGCACATCGAGGTGATCGTCCGGCAAATGCTGCGTCGCGTCACGATCATCGACTCGGGCGCAACGGAGTTTCTGCCCGGCTCGCTGACCGAGCGTGGCGAGTTCGAGACCGAGAACCGTCGGGTCGTCGCCGAAGGTGGCGAGCCCGCGGCCGGTCGCCCGGTGCTGATGGGTATCACCAAGGCGTCGCTGGCCACCGATTCGTGGCTGTCGGCGGCGTCGTTCCAGGAGACCACGCGTGTGCTGACCGATGCGGCGATCAACTGCCGCAGCGACAAGCTGCAGGGTCTGAAGGAGAACGTGATCATCGGCAAGCTGATCCCGGCCGGTACGGGTATCAACCGGTACCGCAACATCCAGGTGCAGCCGACCGAAGAGGCACGGGCCGCGGCGTACACGATCCCGTCCTACGAGGATCAGTACTACAGCCCGGACTTCGGCCAGGCCACCGGTGCTGCTGTGCCGCTGGACGATTACGGCTACAGCGACTATCGGTAAGACCGAGGCTGCGAGCCAGTACGAAAAAGCCCCCGCACTTCGGTGCGGGGGCTTTTTCGTTGCCGAGTGTCGTATTGATTGTCGCTTCAGCGACCATCGCGTCGCTGAGCCAAACAATCGACACCCGGGCCGTCGAGTTCGTCGAGCGCCACGCGGCGGCCCGAGATCGCGAGCAGCAGCGCGAGCGCGGGGCCGCTGACCTCCGGACCGTCGCCGAGCTCCAGGTCGGCGTCGGTTGCGGCGAGCCGGACGCGGGCGACGACTTCTCTTGCGCCGCCGAACGATGCGGTGGTGCGGGCCTGGTAACGCAGTGACCGCAGCACGGCCTGCACCGGATACTCACGGGTGAGGCCCAGTGGGCGTCGGATGTCCTCGCCGTGGACGACCTCCTCGACGAGCCGGGTGTCGCGAGGAGCGGGCGGCGCGGTCGTCCGCGTCGCCACCTCACGCAGCCGCTGCAGCGTTTCCCGCGGTGTCGCCCCGCGGGCGCGCGCGACGCCGAGCGCGTTCTGACGGTCGAAATCGAATCGGGCCCGCGCCATGTCGAGAACGAAGCCCAGGCGCGTCGCCATGGCCGTATCGACCCGGTGCGCGACGAGGTCATGCACCGTCCAGCCCTCGCACAGCGACGGCGTCTCCCACTGCGCGGTATCGAGGCGCTCGAGATCGTCGATCAACGCCGCACGCTCGGCGTGCACCAGCGGCCACACATCGTTGCGCATGTCAGGTAGACCAACAGCGCCGATGGAACTCATCGTGATTCGCGTCGGTGCGCGCGCCTAGACTCGACGGCGTGCTTATCGGTTCCCATGTCCACGGAGATGACCCGCTGGCTGACGCCGCGGCCGACGGCGCCGACGTCGTGCAGTTCTTTCTCGGCAACCCGCAGAGCTGGAAGAAGCCGAAACCGCGAGAAGACGCCGAGGTGCTCAAGGCGGCGAGCATGCCGCTGTATGTGCATGCGCCGTACCTGATCAACGTCGCTTCGGCCAACAATCGTGTCCGCATCCCGTCGCGCAAGATCCTGCAGGACACCTGCGACGCCGCGGCCGAGATCAACGCGACCGCGGTCATCGTGCACGGCGGTCATGCCGACGACAAGGACTGGGAGGCCGGCTTCGAGCGGTGGGCCAAGGCGCTGGACTATCTCGAGACCGACGTGCAGGTGTACCTGGAGAACACCGCGGGCGGTGACCATGCGATGGCACGACACTTCGACACGATCGGCCGACTGTGGGACCACATCGGTGACAGCGGCATCGGGTTCTGCCTGGACACCTGCCACGCGTGGGCGGCGGGTGAGGCGCTGATCGACGCCGTCGAGCGCATCAAGGCCCTCACCGGCCGCATCGACCTGGTGCACTGCAACGACTCCCGCGACGCCGCAGGCTCCGGTGCTGACCGCCACGCGAACTTCGGCACCGGCCAGATCGATCCCCAGTTGCTGGTCGCCGTGGTCAAGGCCGCCGACGCGCCGGTCATCTGCGAGACCTCTGACGACGGCCGCAAGGACGACATCGCTTTTCTGCGCGAACACGTCGGCTGATCACGATCCGTTAACTGAACGCCCCTCCAACAAACGGTTGCGCCGAGTTGAACTAATCTCGGCTGAATGACCGCGGTTGAGGAATCAGCGACTGCGGTAGCCCCGGCGGCGGTGCCCGACCAGAGGCGCGTCCGTCGGATGGCGATCGCCCGATGGACCGCGATCGTCGTTTGGGCCGCCGTCATCGTCTACCGGACGGTGACCGACGGCTTCGCGTTCAACCGCGAACTGGTCCTGCTCTACGTCTGCACCGGTCTGGCCGCCGCCAGCATCGGCCAGGGCCGTCGCATCCTCTACATCGTCCGTGACTGGCTGCCGTTCGCGCTGGTGCTCATCGCTTACGACCTCAGCAGAGGCGCCGCGGACATGATCGGCCGGCCGACTCTGTGGGAGTGGCCGGCCGAGGTGGACCGTTGGCTGTTCTTCGGGACGGTGCCGACCGTCTGGCTCCAGGAGGAACTGAAGCTTCCCCACCCGCCCTGGTGGGAAGTTGTCATCAGCGGCGTCTACATGTCGTTCTTCATCCTTCCGTATGTGGTGGCGGCGGCGCTGTGGCTACGAGACCGCGAGGAATGGAAGGCCTTCATCCGGCTGTTCGTCGGTCTCTCCGCCGCCGGCTTGGCGATCTACGCGATCGTGCCTGCCGCGCCGCCCTGGGCCGCCGCCCGTTGCACACCCTCCGACGTCGCCGACGGCCCCGCCAACCCCGGGTGCATGTTCAAGTCGGCACGTGGAGTGCCCGATGGCGGGTTGCTCGGCGCGATGCAGGCGACCCAGGACGGCGCCAACGGATGGATCGAGCGGATCGTCGGGCGCGGCTGGGGCAAGCTGAATCTGCACTCGGCCACCGCGCTGCTCGACCAGGGCCAGGCCAGCGTCAACCTCGTCGCGGCCATCCCGTCGCTGCACGCCGGCATGACCGCCGCCGTGGCGATGTTCCTCTGGAACCGGGTACACCGTGGCTGGCGACCGCTCCTCGTCGCCTATCCGCTCGTCATGGCTTTCACGCTGGTGTACACCGCCGAGCACTACGTCATCGACATCCTGCTCGGCTGGGCGCTCGCCGTCGTTGTCCTGTTGGTCATCGCGCGCATCAACGCGCGATCCAGCAGGCGGTCGGCGGCCAGGGCCGCCAGTGCGTCCGTCGCCGCGAGCGAATCGTGATCTGATCCGCGGATGCGGGTGTATTCAGTATTACAACTCTTGTGCGGCTGTCGGGAAACTGTAATATCGAGGGATGCCAGACACCCATGTCGTCACCAATCAGGTCCCGCTGCTGGAGGATTACAACCCCGCGACGGCGCCGGCGCTCACCGAGGCGCTGATCCGCGAGGGCGGCCAGTGGGGCCTCGAGGAGGTCGCCGATGTGGGTGCGCTCGGCGGCTCGCAGCAGGCGCAGCGATGGGGCGAGTTGGCCGACCGTAACCAGCCGATCCTGCGCACCCACGACCGCTACGGGCATCGCGTCGACGAGGTCGAATACGACCCCGCTTACCACGAGCTGATGACTGCCGCGATCCGACACGGCCTGCATGCGGCGCCGTGGGCCGACGACCGGCCGGGCGCCCACGTCGTTCGAGCCGCGAAGATGTCGGCGTGGACGCCGGAGCCGGGCCACGTCTGTCCCATCTCGATGACGTACGCCGTCGTCCCCGCGCTTCGCCACAACGCCGACCTCGCACGGGTTTACGAGCCGCTGCTGACCAGTCGGCGCTACGACCCCGAACTCAAGCCGGCAACCACAAAGCTGGGCATCACCGCGGGCATGTCGATGACCGAGAAGCAGGGCGGTTCCGACGTGCGGGCAGGCACGACGCAGGCGACGCGGAATGCCGACGGCAGCTACCGCCTCACCGGCCACAAGTGGTTCACCTCCGCGCCGATGTGCGACATCTTCCTCGTGCTCGCGCAGGCGCCCGGCGGGTTGTCCTGTTTCCTGCTGCCCAGGATCCTGCCCGACGGCACCCGAAACCGGATGTTCCTGCAGCGCCTCAAGGACAAGCTCGGCAATCACGCGAATGCCTCGAGTGAGGTGGAGTACGACGGCGCCACCGCCTGGCTGGTCGGCGAGGAAGGCCGGGGCGTTGCGACCATCATCGAGATGGTCAACCTGACGCGGCTGGACTGCACCTTGGGCAGTGCTACCAGCATGCGTTCCGGGCTGGCCCGGGCAATTCATCACGCACAGCATCGAAAAACGTTCGGCGAGTACTTGATCGATCAGCCGCTGATGCGCAATGTGCTCGCGGACCTGGCCGTCGAGGCCGAGGGCGCGACCATCGTCGCGATGCGGATGGCCGGGGCCACCGACGCCGCAGTGCGCGGTGACGACCGCGAGGCGCTGCTGCGGCGCATCGGGCTCGCCGCCAGCAAGTACTGGGTATGCAAGCGGGCCACTCCGCACGCCGCGGAAGCGATGGAATGCCTCGGCGGCAACGGTTACGTCGAGGAGTCGGGCATGCCGAGGCTCTACCGCGAAGCCCCACTGATGGGAATCTGGGAGGGATCCGGCAATGTCAGCGCTCTGGATACGTTGCGCGCCATGGCAACTCGACCCGAATGCATTGAGGTGCTGTTCGACGAACTCGCCATCGCCGCCGGGCAGGACGCGCGACTGGACGCCCGCGTCGACGCGTTGAGGATCGCACTCGGGGATCTGGAGACCATTCAGTACCGGGCGCGCAAGGTCGCCGAAGACATCTGCCTGGCGCTCCAGGGTTCGCTACTGGTGCGTCACGGCCACCCGGCCGTCGCCGAGGCCTTCCTCGCCACTCGGCTGGGTGGGCAGTGGGGCGGCGCGTTCGGAACCATGCCGATCGGATTGGATCTCTCGCCGATCCTGGAGCGGGCGTTGGTCAAGGCCCCGGACGCGAGGAGGACAGACGCAGCTCCGCACGCGAGGAGGACAGACGCAGGATGACGCACGCGATCAGGCCCGTCGACTTCGACAACTTGAAGACAATGACCTACGAGGTCACCGACCGGGTTGCGCGCATCACCTTCAACCGGCCCGAGAAGGGCAACGCGATCGTCGCAGACACGCCGCTGGAGTTGTCGGCGCTGGTGGAGCGTGCCGACCTCGACCCGAACGTGCATGTGATCCTGGTTTCCGGTCGCGGAGAGGGGTTTTGCGCCGGATTCGATCTGTCGGCGTACGCAGAGGGGTCGGCGTCCGCGGGTGGCGGTAGCCCGTATAAGGACACAGTGCTGTCAGGCAGGACGCAGGCCGTCAACCATCTGCCCGATCAGCCGTGGGACCCGATGATCGACTACCAGATGATGAGCCGGTTCGTCCGCGGCTTCTCGAGCCTCATGCACGCCGACAAGCCCACCGTGGTGAAGATCCACGGTTACTGCGTGGCGGGCGGCACCGACATCGCGCTGCACGCCGACCAGGTGATCGCCGCGGCCGACGCCAAGATCGGATACCCACCAACCCGCGTGTGGGGTGTTCCCGCAGCGGGCATGTGGGCGCACCGGCTGGGCGACCAGCGAGCCAAACGACTTCTCCTGACCGGTGATTCCATCACCGGGGCGCAAGCCGCCGAGTGGGGTCTGGCGGTCGAGGCGCCGGCTCCCGAAGATCTCGACGAACGCACCGAGCGGCTGGTCGAGCGCATCGCCGCGGTGCCGATCAACCAGCTCATCATGGTCAAGCTCGCCATGAACTCCGCGCTGCTGAACCAGGGCGTCGCCAACAGCGCGATGATCTCGACCGTGTTCGACGGCATCGCCCGGCACACGCCCGAGGGACACGCGTTCGTCGCACAATCGCGGGAGCACGGATTCCGCGAAGCGGTCCGCCAGCGCGATGAACCGTTCGGCGACCACGGCCGCAAGGCGTCCGGGGTCTGATGCCGAACACGCTGTCGAGGTTGACGGCCAGATCGGTCGTGCTCAGCGTGCTGCTCGGTGCGCACCCGGCGTGGGCAACCGCCAGCGAACTCATCCGCCTGACAGCCGATTTCGACATCCGCGAGCCCACCGTGCGGGTGGCGCTAACGCGCATGGTCAGCGCAGGCGACCTGGTCCGCTCGCGCGACGGCTACCGGTTGTCCGACCGGCTGCTGGCCCGTCAGAAGCGTCAGGACGCCGCGATCAACCCCGGGGTGCGCCCGTGGGACGGCACCTGGACGACGCTGGTGATCACCAGCGTGGGTGTGGATGCCCGCAGCCGGGCCGCACTTCGAAGTACATTGCAGGACAACCGCTTCGGAGAGCTTCGCGAGGGGGTGTGGCTACGGCCCGACAACCTCGATACCGAGTTGCCGGCCGACGTCGCCAACCGGGTGCGTGTGCTGCATG
Source organism: Mycobacterium deserti (assembly GCF_025345615.1). GTDB lineage: Bacteria > Actinomycetota > Actinomycetes > Mycobacteriales > Mycobacteriaceae > Mycobacterium > Mycobacterium deserti. The sequence goes on along the minus strand of NZ_JAODWD010000002.1, from coordinate 238,542 downwards.
CGCGCGACGGCAACTCCGCCGAGCTGGCGGCCGAGTTGTGGGATCTGCAGGCATGGGCGCGCGCCGGTCACACGCTGCTGGGCGAGATGGCCTCTGCCGCCGACGTTCCGGGGCGCTTCGTCACGGCCGCCGGGATGGTGCGTCACCTGCTGACCGATCCGGTGCTGCCCGCCGAGCTGCTACCGGCGGATTGGCCGGGCGACATGTTGCGGGGGGCCTATACCGACTTCGCCGCGGAGCTGTCTTCGCGGCGCGAGACCGACCGACTGATGGAGGCGACATGACAGATTCAGCGGGCACTGGCGAGGCGGCCGGTGGCGTACGCGTCGAACGCAACGGGCCGGTGACGACGGTCATCATGAACCGGCCCGCGGCTCGCAACGCCGTCAACGGGCCTGCCGCCGCGGGGCTGTACGCCGCGTTCGACGAGTTCGACAAGGACGAATCGGCGGCGGTGGCGGTGTTGTGGGGCGACAACGGAACGTTCTGTGCGGGAGCTGATCTCAAGGCATTTGGCACACCGGACGCCAACCCCGTACACCGCACGGGCCCCGGACCGATGGGCCCGAGCCGGATGGTGCTGTCAAAACCGGTGATCGCCGCCGTCAGCGGACACGCCGTCGCGGGCGGGCTCGAATTGGCGCTCTGGTGCGACATGCGGGTGGTCGAGGAGGACGCCATCATGGGCGTCTTCTGCCGCCGATGGGGCGTCCCGCTGATCGACGGCGGCACCGTGCGATTGCCCCGGCTGATCGGGCACAGCCGCGCCATGGACATGATCCTGACCGGCCGCGGGGTCGATGCCGGCGAGGCGGTGGCCATGGGGTTGGCCAATCGCGTCGTGCCGAAAGGTCAAGCGCGCCAACGCGCCGAGGAGCTCGCCGCCGAACTCGCCGAATTCCCGCAGCAATGCATGCGCGCCGACCGGCTGTCGATGTTCAACCAATGGGGCCGCTCCGAGGCCGAAGCCATGGACTTCGAGTTCGGGAGCATGTCGCGAGTGGCCGCGGAATCACTGCAGGGCGCCGCACGATTCGCGGCCGGCGCGGGCAGGCACGGCGCGAAGGCCTGACGCGTCAGCCCTTGCCGATCTTGTTGTTGCTACCGGTGTCGTTGACCTTCGGCTCGCCGTCGGAGTAAGTCACAGTGTTGTTCAGGCCGACGACGCTGATCTCTTTGTCGATCCGGTCGAAGGTGACCTTGTTGTCCGCGCCGCCGATGTTGACGTTCGCGCATGTGCCCTTGACGGTCAGGGTGTTGTTCGAGCCGCCGATGTTCAATGATTTCCCGTCGGCGCAGTCGATGTCGGCGGTGGTGCCGAACGAGCCGTAGTTGATCGTGTTGGCGATCTCGACCTGGGCGCCGGACGAGCCCGCCGTCGCGGCCGGGCTGTTGCTGTCGCCGCTCTGCGAGCCGCATCCGGTGAGAACGGCAGCGGCGGCGGCGGCGATGAGGTAGGTGCGCACGTTCACGCAGGCACGCGGTCGATGCGGTTCGTCATGCCCAGTTCGCGCCCGCGGTCCCACACTTTGGGCACTCCGTTCTTGTAGAGCACCAGCTGATCCCAGCCGTACACCGTGATGTCGTTGATCACGTTGTCGGCGACGACGACGTTCGAGTCGCCCTGGATCGTCACCGCCCAGCAGGTGCCCAGCGCAGTGATCTGGTTGCCTCTGCCGTTCACCAGCAGTGTGCGGTTGTTGCAATCCACCGTCTGGGCGAGGTTGATACCGGTGATGTGGGTGTCGCCTTGGACGTGGGCGCCGACGACAGCGTTGTCGGCGCAGGTGCGCGCCAACGGGTTGCAGACCCCGGCCGGTTGCGCATCTGCCGCTGGTGCTCCCGCCGCCAGTGCGACCGGCAACGAAACCACGCATGCCGCTAAAGACCGGGTAGCCACAGTCCACATCATGGGTGGAAGAGTACGTCTTCGGCGGGGACAGTTGCAGGGCTTCTGCCGAGTCGCCAATCGGGTCGGCCCTGGGTAGCGTGAGCGGCGATGCTCCTGCGTGTCGGCTCGATTGCTGTCGCGGCGGTCACCGCGATGATGACCGTCGCGAGTTGCTCGCAGACCGTAGGCGGCACCGCGGAGCGGGCTCAGCCGACGGTGCCGGATCCCGACCGTAGTTACGGCTACGTCGACGACCGCTGCGGGTTACTGCAGGACACCTCGGTCCAGGAGGTCATGGGCGCCGAGCACATCGTCCGCCCCTACAGCGGCGCCGTCTGCCAGTACGTGCTCTCACGCGATACGCAGAACATCGACGTCATCTTCTCCTGGTTCGAGTCGGGAAACGTCGACCGCGAACGCGACCTCGCCGCCGAGCGCGGAGCGACGATCACCGACACCGTCGTCGAACGGCACCAAGCGTTCCTGGCCCGGCGGGACACCAACGGCGTTGCCTGCTCGGCCACCGCCGCGGCAGGCACCGGGGTCCTGAGTTGGTGGGTGCAACTGCGTGATCAATCCAACGGCGACCCGTGCAGGGATGCCGAGAGATTGTTGTCGGCCACGTTGCAGGCGGACTTGTGACGATGTCCGCGCGGAAGATGTGCATCGTCGCCTTGGCAGCGCTCGCGCTGGCCGGATGCGGCTCGGATCCGCAACCTCCCACGCCGTCGACCTCGGCGGCACCGGTGGCCGACGGCTTCCGTAGCGGTGACTGCAACGGCGTGACCGACGACGACATCACCAAGGCCGTCGGCACGGCGATGTTCGCCAAAGCCGTCGTCAGTGACGCCGGCTGTTTCTGGCAGGAGAACACGGTCTTCGGCACGGTCGGCGCCGGCATGGGCATCTCCACGTGGTGGTACCGGGGCAGCGACATGGACACCGAACGGACCTTGGAGGAGCAGGCCGGACGCGCGCTGACCGAGCTGTCGGTGGACGGAAACAAAGGCTTCAAGGCCTCCGACGGCAACGCGTGCAGCATCTACGTGGCCAAGGGCGAGGACGTCATCACCTGGTCGATCCAGACGATGAACCCGGCGATGCTGCCCGACCTGTGCACGGTCACCGAGCAACTCGCCAAGATCAGTCAGGATCGTGTCAACTGACCTCGCAAAACTAGAGGTGTTAGTTTTGCCCTGACCCGATTGCGGGTCGACCGGACACCGGAGGGGGCACGACAGTGGCATCTCAGCCGTCGAGTACCACCGGCCGGCGCCCGGCCAGGCTGAGCCGCGACTCGATCGTCAACGCCGCCCTGACCTTCCTCGACCGCGAGGGTTGGGACGCACTGACGATCAACGCCCTGGCCACTCAGCTGGGCACCAAGGGCCCGTCGCTGTACAACCACGTGCACAGCCTCGATGACCTGCGCCGCACCGTACGGATGAGGGTTGTCGGCGACATCATCAACATGCTCAACACGGTGGGACAGGGCCGCACCCGCGACGACGCGGTGATCGCGATGGCCAGCGCTTACCGCAGCTATGCCCATCACCATCCCGGTCGCTATTCGGCCTTCACCCGGATGCCTCTGGGCGGCGACGACCCGGAGTTCACCGAGGCCACCAGGGCGGCCGCGGCACCGGTGATCAGCGTCCTGGGCTCCTACGGACTCGACGGTGAGAACGCGTTCTACGCGGCGCTGGAGTTCTGGTCGGCGATGCACGGTTTCGTCCTGTTGGAGATGACCGGGGCCATGAACGGGATCGACACCGACGCGGTGTACAGCGACATGGTGATGAGGCTGGCCTCCGGCATGGAGAGGCGATGAGGCTTGCGCGCCCGCGGTGTGAGAAGCTGGCGTTGACCTGCAGTTAGGGGCGCTTCGACGAGTTTGGAGCGCTGCGGCCACCCTGGTATTGTGGACGTTCGTGCCTGGCAGATAAGGCGCATCGCGGGTCGATATGACACAAAAGCCGCGAAGCATGCCCGCACGCCGGGCCAATTCGCATGTCCACTATGCCACCGGAATTTCGGTGCGGACGCGTGCGACACACCCGGTCGCGGGGTAAGCGAGCGGGACATAACTGCAGTACAGAGAACTTCGGAACGACTTAGAGACAGACGAGCAACACAGAAAGCCGGTAGATGCCAACCATCCAGCAGCTGGTCCGCAAGGGTCGCCGCGACAAGATCGCCAAGGTGAAGACCGCGGCCCTCAAGGGCAGCCCGCAGCGCCGTGGTGTGTGCACCCGCGTGTACACAACCACGCCGAAGAAGCCGAACTCGGCACTTCGCAAGGTCGCGCGCGTCAAGCTGACCAGCGCGGTCGAGGTCACCGCCTACATCCCCGGCGAGGGCCACAACCTGCAGGAGCACTCCATGGTGCTGGTGCGCGGCGGTCGTGTGAAGGACCTGCCCGGTGTGCGGTACAAGATCATCCGAGGCTCGCTGGACACCCAGGGTGTGAAGAACCGTAAGCAAGCGCGCAGCCGCTACGGCGCCAAGAAGGAGAAGAGCTGATGCCGCGCAAGGGGCCCGCACCCAAGCGTCCATTGGTCAACGACCCGGTCTACGGATCGCAGCTGGTCACCCAGCTGGTCAACAAGGTGCTCCTGGACGGGAAGAAATCACTGGCCGAGCGCATTGTTTATGGTGCGCTCGAACAGGCCCGCGACAAGACCGGCACCGATCCGGTCGTCACCCTCAAGCGCGCGCTCGACAACGTCAAGCCCGCCCTCGAGGTGCGCAGCCGCCGCGTCGGTGGTGCGACCTACCAGGTGCCCGTCGAGGTGCGCCCGGATCGCTCGGTCACGCTGGCACTGCGCTGGCTGGTCAGCTTCTCCAAGGCCCGCCGCGAAAAGACCATGATCGAGCGTCTGGCCAACGAGATCCTCGATGCCAGCAACGGGCTCGGCGCCGCGGTCAAACGCCGCGAGGACACCCACAAGATGGCCGAGGCAAACCGCGCCTTCGCGCACTACCGCTGGTGATGTGACGCCTCGGCGGTGCTGCCGAGGCGCTAACGCATACGGCTGACAACAGCAACTACCAAGCGAGAGAGAAGACTTCTGTGGCACAGAAGGACGTGCTGACCGACCTGACCAAGGTCCGCAACATCGGCATCATGGCCCACATCGATGCCGGTAAAACCACGACTACCGAGCGCATCCTCTACTACACCGGCATCAGCTACAAGATCGGTGAAGTGCACGACGGCGCCGCCACGATGGACTGGATGGAGCAGGAGCAGGAGCGCGGAATCACCATCACCTCCGCCGCAACCACCTGCTTCTGGAACGACAACCAGATCAACATCATCGACACCCCCGGCCACGTCGACTTCACCGTCGAGGTGGAGCGCAGCCTGCGCGTCCTCGACGGTGCCGTCGCCGTCTTCGACGGCAAGGAAGGTGTCGAGCCGCAGTCCGAGCAGGTCTGGCGCCAGGCCGACAAGTACGACGTCCCGCGCATCTGCTTCGTCAACAAGATGGACAAGATCGGCGCCGACTTCTACTTCTCCGTGCGCACGATGGAGGAGCGTCTGGGCGCCAACGTCATCCCGATCCAGTTGCCGGTCGGCTCCGAGGGCGACTTCGAGGGCATCGTCGACCTGGTCGAGATGAAGGCCAAGGTGTGGCGCGGCGAGACGAAGCTCGGCGAGACATACGAGACCATCGACATCCCCGCCGAGCTGGCCGACAAGGCCGACGAGTACCGGACCAAGCTGCTCGAGGCCGTCGCCGAGACCGACGAGGCGCTGCTGGAGAAGTACTTCGGCGGCGAAGAGCTGTCGGTCGAGGAGATCAAGGGTGCGCTGCGCAAGCTCACCATCAACTCCGAGGCCTACCTGGTGCTGTGCGGCAGCGCGTTCAAGAACAAGGGTGTTCAGCCCATGCTCGACGCGGTGATCGACTACCTGCCCTCGCCGCTGGACGTTCCGCCGGCCGTCGGCCACGTCCCGGGCAAGGAGGACGAGGAAGTCATCCGCAAGCCGTCGGTCGACGAGCCGTTCTCGGCGCTCGCCTTCAAGGTGGCCACGCACCCGTTCTTCGGCAAGCTCACCTACGTCCGGGTGTACTCGGGCACCGTCGACTCCGGCTCGCAGGTCATCAACGCGACCAAGGGTAAGAAGGAGCGGCTGGGCAAGCTGTTCCAAATGCACTCCAACAAGGAGAACCCCGTCGAGCGGGCCTCGGCCGGCCACATCTACGCGGTCATCGGCCTCAAGGACACCACCACCGGTGACACCTTGAGCGATCCGAACCAGCAGGTCGTGCTCGAGTCGATGACCTTCCCCGATCCCGTCATCGAGGTCGCCATCGAGCCGAAGACCAAGAGCGACCAGGAGAAGCTCGGTACCGCGATTCAGAAGCTGGCCGAAGAGGACCCGACCTTCAAGGTGCACCTCGACCAGGAGACCGGCCAGACCGTCATCGGCGGCATGGGTGAGTTGCACCTGGACATCCTCGTCGACCGCATGAAGCGCGAGTTCAAGGTCGAGGCGAACGTCGGCAAGCCGCAGGTGGCCTACCGGGAGACCATCAAGCGGATGGTCGAGAAGGTCGAGTACACCCACAAGAAGCAGACGGGTGGCTCCGGTCAGTTCGCGAAGGTGCTCATCAACCTCGAACCGTTCAGCGGCGAGGACGGCGCGACCTACGAGTTCGAGAACAAGGTCACCGGCGGTCGCATCCCGCGCGAGTACATCCCGTCGGTGGATGCCGGTGCGCAGGACGCGATGCAGTACGGCGTGCTCGCCGGCTACCCGCTGGTGAACGTCAAGGTCACCCTGCTCGACGGCGCCTACCACGAGGTGGACTCGTCGGAAATGGCGTTCAAAGTCGCCGGCTCGCAGGTGCTGAAGAAGGCCGCCCACGCGGCCCAACCGGCGATCCTCGAGCCGATCATGGCCGTCGAGGTCACCACGCCCGAGGACTACATGGGTGAGGTGATCGGCGACCTGAACTCCCGCCGTGGTCAGATCCAGGCCATGGAGGAGCGGGCGGGTGCACGCGTCGTCAAGGCGCATGTGCCGCTGTCGGAGATGTTCGGTTACGTCGGCGACCTCCGGTCGAAGACCCAGGGCCGGGCGAACTACTCCATGGTGTTCGACTCGTATGCCGAAGTTCCGGCAAACGTGTCGAAGGAGATTATCGCGAAGGCGACCGGGCAGTAGCCCGGTTGGCGCGCGGCGTACGACAACTGCAAAGATCATCACTGCTTTACAAGAAGCACCAACACAGTCCAGGAGGACACCACAGTGGCGAAGGCGAAGTTCGAGCGGACGAAGCCGCACGTCAACATCGGGACCATCGGTCACGTTGACCACGGCAAGACCACGCTGACCGCAGCAATCACCAAGGTTCTGCACGACAAGTATCCCGATTTGAACGAGTCGCGCGCATTCGACCAGATCGACAATGCGCCTGAAGAGCGTCAGCGCGGCATCACCATCAACATCTCCCACGTGGAGTACCAGACCGAGAAGCGTCACTACGCGCACGTCGACGCCCCCGGTCACGCCGACTACATCAAGAACATGATCACCGGTGCCGCCCAGATGGACGGCGCGATCCTGGTGGTCGCGGCGACCGACGGCCCGATGCCGCAGACGCGTGAGCACGTGCTGCTCGCCCGCCAGGTGGGTGTGCCCTACATCCTCGTCGCGCTGAACAAGGCCGACGCGGTCGACGACGAGGAGCTGCTCGAGCTCGTCGAGCTCGAGGTCCGCGAGCTGCTGGCTGCCCAGGAGTTCGACGAGGAAGCCCCGGTCGTCAAGGTCTCCGCGCTCAAGGCGCTCGAGGGCGACGAGAAGTGGGTCGAGTCGATCGTCGAGCTGATGGCGGCCGTCGACGAGTCCATCCCGGACCCGGTCCGCGAGACCGAGAAGCCGTTCCTGATGCCCGTCGAGGACGTCTTCACGATCACCGGCCGCGGCACCGTGGTCACCGGTCGTGTGGAGCGCGGCGTGGTCAACGTGAACGAGGAAGTCGAGATCGTCGGTATCAAGACGACCACCACCAAGACCACGGTCACCGGTGTGGAGATGTTCCGCAAGCTGCTCGACCAGGGTCAGGCCGGTGACAACGTCGGTCTGCTGCTGCGTGGCATCAAGCGCGAGGACGTCGAGCGCGGCCAGGTCGTCGTGAAGCCCGGCACCACCACGCCGCACACCGACTTCGAGGGCCAGGTCTACATCCTGTCCAAGGACGAGGGTGGCCGGCACACGCCGTTCTTCAACAACTACCGTCCGCAGTTCTACTTCCGGACCACGGACGTGACCGGTGTGGTGACCCTGCCCGAGGGCACCGAGATGGTGATGCCCGGTGACAACACCGACATCTCCGTCAAGCTGATCCAGCCCGTCGCGATGGACGAGGGCCTGCGCTTCGCGATCCGCGAGGGCGGCCGCACCGTCGGCGCCGGCCGAGTCACCAAGATCCTCAAGTGATCTGATTTCAGTACCGCGAGGCGGCGCCCACGAAGGTGGGCGCCGCTTTCGTTGGCGGTGATAAGCTTCGGTGGCCGTGCATGCCAGTGATCACTGGCGGTATCTGCACAGGGATTCCAATAAGTGAGGGGTTGTTCCGTGACTACGACTGTGACGGAGCCTGTATCGACCGTTGCCGACGAGGCGCCGTCGAAATGGACCCAGCGACCTGCGGTGATGGCAGGCGCCAGCGCCGGCCTCGGCGCGGTGGTCGCGGCCATTGTGGTACTTGTCTGGGCGTTCTCGAGTGGGCCGCAAAGTGTTCAGCAGCCAACGTCCGACTCCACGGAGACGCCCGCAGCGGCCGCGCCGGCGCCGAAGCCGGCCGCGCCCGCTCCCACCAGTGCGCCCGGACTTCCGGGTGGACTGCCCGGTGGTCTTCCGGGCGGTCTGACCGGCGGCCCCGGCGGCGGCTCCGGAGCCATGGACCCGGCGGCCCTGTTCCGTTCGAGTGCCGGCACGTCCTCCGGTGGAGGCAGCGTCTCGGCACCGGCCCTGCCCAAGCTTCCCGAACTGCCCCCGCCGCCGAACGCCCAGCAGGTGCTCGATGCTGTCGCTCCTTACACTCAGCAGGCTTTCGGTCTGAACGGTCTGGGAGGCTCGCTCATCAGCGCCGACGCGGTCGGCTCGCTGATCGGCGACATCGGCGGCTGGGTCACCGCGGCCGGAGTGGCGACGGCCAACAACACCACCGAGATTCTCAGCGCGCTGATCGTGGCCCGTGCGCTTCCAGGTCAGGCGCAGGTGGTCGACAACTTCGCCTCCCTGATGGGTGTTCCGCAGGCGCTGACGAACTTGCCGTCGCCTCTGCAGCTGCCCAGCCCGGGTGACGCGCTGGGCGATGTGGCCAAGACGCTCTCGGTCAGCCTGCCCGCGTTGGATGCGCTGGGCGATCTCCCCTCGGCGCAGTTCGGGCTGCCGCAGCTGCCGCCGCCGCCTCCGATGGGGATGCCCAAGCTGCCGCCGCCGCCGGCGTTCGGGATGCCGAAGATGCCGCCCCCGCCGCCGATCGGGCTGCCCAAGCCGCCACCGATCGGCCTGCCGAGCCTGCCACTGCTGGCGGCATTCTCCTGACGTTCCTCTGAGGCGGCGCTCACCTTCGGTGGGCGCCGACTTCGTCTGACCATCGGTGTGGCTTCGCCACGTCGTGTAACGCCTGTGATCACAGAGGCGATATACGTCGCGTATGCCCTGGTCGGGACAAAGAAGGGTCGGGTTTATCGTGTTTCGTCGCATCATGACGTTGGGCTGCGCAGCCGCTGTGGCCGGTGCAGCATTCGTCGGTCTGGCCGGCAGCGCGCAAGCGCAACCGAGCTGTCCCGACGTGCATTGGATGGGCGCAGCCGGTTCAGGTCAGCGCGACGGCGATCTGACTGCCAATGCCGGTATGGGCTCCGACGTCTACCAGTCGTACCTTGATCTGCAGCAGCTCGTCACCGCCGACGGACGCACGATGACCGCCGAGGCGGTCGAGTATCCCGCCGTTGCGGTGCCCGATGACGACGGCGGCGTCGGCGAGTGGATGGGCTTCATGAGCAGTGTGGACGCCGGGGCGACAGCGCTCGGTGCCCAGTACGCGGCGTTCGCGGCGAAGTGCCCGACGTCCAAGGTCGTCCTCGCGGGTTATTCGCAGGGCGCGATGGTGGTGCACCGTAATCTGCACGCACTCGGCGCCATTCCGAATGTGGTGGGCGCCCTGCTGATCGCCGACGGCGACCGGTTGCCCGCGGATCCGACGATCAACATCGGTTCGGTCACGGCCGTGCCCGGCAAGGGCAAGGGTGTCGCGCAGGACTGGCCGATCCTGGCGCACGCACCCGCACCTCTGCCTCCGGCCATCGGCGCCAAGACGATCAGTGTCTGCGAGCTCGGCGACGCGGTCTGCGACTACGACCCCGAGGCGGAAGAGACGTCACCGATCTCGACGGCCATTCACACCGGCTACACCACGAAGACCTCCGGCTACCGGTGGACGCAGCCGCTGTACCAGCTCGTCGGACCGGCGTCTGCGACGCCCGAGGCCAGCCAGATCTCGCCGCTGGGCGCGACGACGCCGACCGGCTAAACCCACACTGCCCAACCCAGCTATGCCGCAAGCCGACCCGAGGCTTGCGGCATAGCGGCGTGTGTCCCCGGACGATACGGCTCACCGGCCGGGGTTTGGCGATAATCTGACACCCCGAAAGTGCTTGCGACGAATGGAGCTCGGCCGTGTCAACGTTCTGGCGGTATGTCCGCATCCAACTCTTCGTGTTGTTGTGTGGCATCGTCGGGCCGATCTTCCTGGGAATCTACTTCGCCTCCGGCGCCGATCCGATGATGAAGTGGATGTTCTGGGCGGGCCTGCTCATCACGGCGCTCGACGTGCTCATCGCGCTGGGCATCACCGGTATGGGCGCGCGGTCCGCGGCGAAGACGGCCGAGCTCGAGAAGACCGGCGTGCTGGCGCTGGCTCAAGTCACCGGCATCCAGGAGACCAACACGCGGATCAACGAGCAGCCGCTGGTCAAGCTGGATCTGCAGATCTCCGGCCCGGGGATCACACCGTTCGCCACGCAGGACCGAGTCGTCGCCTCGATCTCGCGGCTGCCGATGATCACCAACCGCAAGCTGGTCGCGCTGGTGAATCCGACGACGAACGAATACCAAATCGACTGGGAACGCAGCGCATTGGTCAGCGGGATGATGCCGGCGAATTTCACGATCTCCGAGGACAACCGCACCTATGACCTCACTGGTCAGACGTCGGCATTGATGGAAATCCTGCAGGTCCTCAAGGCCAATAACATAGGCATGAACAACATGATCGACCTGCGGTCCAACCCCGCTGCCCGCCAACAGGTTCAGGCTATCGTTCGCCGTGCCGCAGCGCAGCAGGCCTCTGCCGCGCCGGCAACCCCGGCTGCTGCTGCGGCGCCCATGGGAGCGCCGACCATGGCGCCGCCTGGGCCGTCGACGGCGCAACGCCTCCAGGAATTGGAGACTTTGCGCGCCACCGGGGCGATCTCCGACGACGAGTACGCCTCGAAGCGCCAGCAGATCATCGCCGATCTCTGAATTCGGGTCGAATTAGAACACGTTCCATTTCGGCTGTTAGCCTGGTCCGCAGTTTCGTGAAAGGAGCAGCGGTGACGGCAACCAGCGGACCCCTGGAAGGGCGAGTGGCATTCATCACGGGTGCCGCGCGCGGTCAGGGCCGGGCGCATGCCATCCGGCTGGCCAACGACGGTGCCGACATCATCGCCATCGACATCTGCGGTCCGGTGTCCGAGACCATCACCTACCCGCTTGCCACGCCCGAGGAGCTGGCCGACACCGTGCGCGCGGTCGAGGCCACCGGCCGCAAGGTGCTGGCTCGCGCGGTCGACATCCGCGATCTAGGGGCCCTGCAGCAAGTGGTGGCCGACGGTGTCGAGCAGTTCGGACGGCTCGACGTCCTCGTCGCGAACGCCGGTGTGCTCAGCTGGGGCCGGATGTGGGAGATGTCCGAGGAGCAGTGGGACACCGTCATCGATGTGAACCTCAACGGCACCTGGCGCACCGTGCGGGCCGTCGTGCCCGCGATGATCGAAGCGGGCAACGGCGGCTCGATCATCGTCGTCAGCTCGTCGGCGGGCCTGAAGGCCACTCCAGGCAATTCGCACTACGCAGCGTCCAAGCACGGCCTGGTGGCGCTGACCAACTCGCTGGCGCTGGAGGCAGGCGAGTTCGGAATTCGAGTGAACTCCATCCATCCGTACTCCATCGAGACACCGATGGTGGAGAAGGACGCGATGATGGCGATCTTCGCCAAGTACCCGAGCTTCCTGCACAGTTTCTCGCCGATGCCGTACCACCCGGTCAATCATGAGGGCAAGAAGGGGCTGCAGGAATTCATGACCGCCGAAGAGGTTTCCGACGTGGTGGCCTGGCTGGCCGGCGACGGGTCGAAGACGATCTCGGGCAGCCAGATCGCCGTCGACCGCGGCACCATGAAGTACTAGCCGCCCGGCATATCCGCCAGCGCCGCGGCGAACTGGCCGACCGCCCAGTCGATCTCGTCGGCGGTGATCACCAGCGGAGGCGCGAAGCGAAGTGTGGAGCCGTGGGTGTCCTTGACCAGAACTCCGCGTTCGGCGAGTCGCAGACTGACGTGCTTGCCGGTGCCGAGCGCGGGGTCGACATCCACGCCGGCCCACAGTCCCATGCCTCGCACCGTGACGACGCCACGGCCGACGAGCCCCCGTAGTCCCGCGTGCATCCGAGCGCCGAGCTCAGCGGAGCGGGCTTGAAAGTCGCCACGCTGCAGGATTTCTACGACCCGGCTGCCGATCGCGGTCGCGAGGGGATTGCCGCCGAACGTCGAACCGTGCTCGCCGGGATGCAGAACTCCGAGGACCTCGCGGTCGGCCACCACCGCCGACAGCGGAATGACTCCTCCGCCAAGGGCTTTGCCGAGCAGGTAGATATCAGGAACGACGTCCCAGTGCTGGCATGCGAAGGTTCTGCCGGTCCGTGCCAGCCCCGACTGGATCTCGTCGGCGATCATCAGTACGTTGCGCTCGCTGCACAGCGCACGCACACGAGGCAGGTAGTCGTCGGGTGGGACGATGATGCCCGCCTCGCCCTGTATGGGCTCGATGAGCACCGCGACGGTGTTGTGGTCGACGGCGTCGGCCATCGCGTCGGCCTCACCGAACGGCACCGCGCGGAAGCCGGGTGTGTACGGACCGAAGCCGCGGCGCGCGATCTCGTCGTCGGAGAAACTGATGATCGTCGTGGTCCGGCCGTGAAAGTTGTTCTGGGCCACAATGATATTGCCGCGCCCGGCGGGCACGCCCTTGATATCGGTGCCCCACTTGCGGGCCACCTTGATGCCGCTTTCGACGGCCTCGGCGCCGCTGTTCATCGGCAGCACCATGTCCTTGCCGCACAGCTGGGCCAGCGCGCGGCAGAACGGCCCGAGGCGGTCGGAGTGGAAGGCTCGGCTGGCCAACGTCATGGTGTCCAGTTGCGCATGGGCCGCGGCGAGGATCTCGGGGTTGCCATGCCCGAAGTTGACCGCCGAATAGGCGGCGAGGCAGTCGAGGTAGCGACGGCCTTCCACGTCGGTGATCCAGGCGCCGTCGGCGCTGGCCGCCACGACCGGCAGCGGCGAGTAGTTGTGTGCGACGTAGCGGCTGTCGACGTCGATCGCGGCGTCGGTGGCCGTCGTGGTGTCCAGGATCGTCACGGATGTACCTCCAGCGTGCAGCATTTGATGGATCCACCGCCCTTGAGCAGTTCGGAGAGGTCGACGCCGATGGGCCGGAATCCGGCGCGGCGCAGTTGGTCGGCGTAGCCGGTCGCGGCCGCAGGCAGGACGACGTTGAGGCCGTCGGAGACCGCGTTGAGGCCCAGTACGTCGGCGTCGGCGTCGGCGACTTCGATGGCGTCGGGAAAGAGGTCCCGCAAGATTGCGCGCGACGCGTCGCTGAACGCCGGCGGGTAGTACGCGACGGTGCTGTCGTCGAGCACCGTCAACGCCGTGTCGAGGTGGTAGAACCGCGGGTCGACCAGTTCCAGGCTCACGACAGGCATCCCGACGATCGAAGCGATCTCATCGTGCGCCCGACGATCGGTGCGAAACCCGTGTCCCGCGAGGAGAATCGAGCCGACCACCAGAAGATCACCCTGGCCCTCGTTGGTATGGCGCGTCTCGACCGGCTGGTACCCGTGGCGGGTCATCCATTCGGCATAGGCCGCTGACTCGCCGTCGCGCTGCGGATAGGCGAACTTCGCGACGACCGCCTTGCCGCCGACGAGAAGACCGCCGTTGGCGGCGTAGACCATGTCGGGTAGTCCCGCGACGGGTTCGATCGTTTCGACGGTGTGGCCCAGCTCCTTGTAGGTCTGGCGCAGCGTCTCCCACTGGTTCAATGCGCTGTGAGTGTCGACCGACGCCGACATGTCCATCCATGGGTTGATCGCGTACTCGACGGCGAAGAAGGTTGGCGCCGTCATCGCGTAATGGCGACGACGTGCACGTCTGAAGGTCATAGATCGACGATATTGGCGCGCTGATTTGCAATCAATCGCCGTTCATTGCTTGTACACAAACGAACCATTGCATTACGCGTAGAATCACAGCGATCTGTTGCGTGGAGGTGACGATGGACCGTCTGGACGACACCGACGAGCGCATCCTGGCCGAACTGATCAAGGATGCGCGAGCGACGTACGCGGATATCGGAGCGCACGTGAACCTGTCGGCACCTGCGGTGAAACGTCGGGTCGACAGGATGCTCGACACGGGTGTGATCCGGGGGTTCACCACTGTTGTCGACCGCAGCGCGCTCGGTTGGACCACCGAGGCCTATGTGCAAGTGTTCCGGCACGGCACTATTGCCCCAGAACAGTTGCGGGCGGCCTGGATTGACATTCCGGAGGTCATCAGTGCCGCGACGGTCACCGGCACCGCTGACGCGATGCTGCATGTCCTCGCACGCGACATGCGCCACCTGGAAGAGGCGTTGGAGAAGATTCGCTCCGCAGCCGACGTAGAGCGCAGCGAGAGCATCGTGGTACTGACCAACGTGATCGACCGGGACCGTGGCTGAACCCGGGTGGCGCTGAGCACCAGTAGCCGGGGTGGCGGACCAATGCCCGCGCGCATCCTGTAAAAACTGCCCATGACCTCTAATGGGGGAATCGTCATCGTCGGCGGCGGCCTCGCGGCCGCTCGCACGGCCGAACAGTTGCGCCGGTCGGAGTACAGCGGGCCGGTCACCATCGTCAGCGACGAGGACCATTTGCCGTACGACCGGCCACCGCTGTCGAAGGAAGTGCTGCGCAGCGAGACCGACGACGTCACGCTCAAGCCGCGCGAATTCTACGACGAGAACGACATCACGGTGCTGCTAGGCAAGGCGGCGCAGTCGGTCGACACCGCGGCGCAGACCATCAGGCTGTCCGACGGCAGCGACCTCGGTTACAACGAGTTGATCATTGCCACCGGTCTGGTGCCCAAGCGGATTCCGTCGTTTCCCGATCTTGCAGGCATCCACGTTCTGCGTTCGTTCGACGAGAGCCTCGCCCTGCGCGCGCACGCCGCGACCGCACGCAAGGCGGTTGTCATCGGAGCCGGCTTCATCGGCTGCGAGGTGGCAGCGAGCCTGCGCAAGATGGGTGTCGACGTCGTTCTCGTCGAACCGCAGCCGGCCCCGCTGGCGTCGGTGCTCGGCGAGCAGATCGGGGACTTGGTGACCCGGTTGCACCGCGCCGAGGGTGTCGACGTGCGGTGTGGGGTCGGCGTCTCCGAGGTCGGCGGCAGCGATCGCGTCGAGAAGGTGGTCCTCGCTGACGGCAGCGAACTGGACGCCGACCTGGTGGTCGTCGGCATCGGATCGCGCCCGGCCACGGAGTGGCTGGAGGGCAGCGGCATCGAGTTGGACAACGGCGTTGTCTGCGACGAGCACGGCCGAGCGAGCGCGCCGCACGTGTGGGCGATAGGGGACGTCGCGTCGTGGCGGCACACGCAGGGACATCAAGTGCGCGTTGAGCATTGGAGCAACGTCGCCGACCAGGCCCGCGCGTTGATTCCCACGCTGATGGGCAAGGAGGCGTCGGCAGCGGTCTCGGTGCCGTACTTCTGGAGCGACCAGTACGACGTCAAGATCCAGTGCCTGGGCGAGCCGGAGGCCGACGACACCGTGCATGTCGTCGAGGACGACGGCCGCAAGTTCCTGGCGTACTACGAGCGCGACGGCATCGTCGTCGGCGTGGTCGGCGGCGGGATGCCCGGCAAGGTGATGAAGACCCGCAACAAGATCGCGACGGGCGCGCCGATCTCCGACGTCCTCGGCTGAGCGATTTCGGCGCGCAAACGACCGCTGAGCGACGATTAGCGCACCGAAATCCCTGTTAGAACTGGCCGAGATAGAAGCGGGTGCCCTGGTCGTCGGTGCACAACGCCGACACTCCGTACGACTGCTGCGACGGCTCGTCGATCACCGTGCCGCCCGCCTCGCGGACCCTGGCCACCGCCGCGTCGATGTCGTCGACAGTCCACATCGGCACGGTCACCGTGTGTGCGCTACCGCCCGCCAGGCCTGCCATCGGATGCGTCTGCCGGATCTGCCAGCCGTCGTCGATGCTGCCCGGATCGAACGACCAGAACAGAAAGCGGCTGTAGAAGTTCTTGAACGCCGCTGAGTCGTTCACCTCATAGGTGATGTATGAAAGTTCCCCTGGCCCAGCCCCATTGCGGTCCGGTCGGGGAGTCGCAGGCGCAGGCCGGAACACCGCGAACGCCGCGCCCGCTGGGTCGGTGGCGTCGAGCACCGTGCCGAAGTCGAACTCGTGCAGTTCGCCGACGCTGCCGCCACCGTCGATAATCGACTGCCGCGCGCCCGCGAGATCGGTGACGGCGTAGCAGCAGAGCATGCCTTGGCGGCTGGGAACACTGAACAGGCCGATGTGTCCTCTGGTGTTCGTGACCTGATGCGTCGCCGGGTCGTACACCCACCCGAGCACGTGACCGTAGAACGCCGCGGCGCGGTCGGCGTCAGGCGTCCACACCGATACGTAGCCGACGTCGCCGTGCTGGATCGGGACGGCGCCGCCGGTGACCGGGCCGGTCAGCATCCAGCGGTGGCCGAACGGATCGACGATCGTCGCGTTGCGCGATCCGTGTTCTTCCCGGACGTCCTGGTTGACGGTCGCGCCCATGTCCCTCGCGCGTGCGAGCACCACGTCGGTGTCGGCGACCGCGATCATCAAGCTCACCGGAACAGCCTGGGGTGCAGGTGCTTTCACGCCGATCTCGGGATACTCGTCGGCGAGGTAGAAGACGCCCCCGGACAGCGCCAGTTCGGCGTGCCCGATGCGGCCGTCGTCCATCTCGAATGGTTCACCGACGACGGCGGCACCCAGCGCGTCGACGTACCAGGCGATCGCGTCGGCGGCCCGGCTGACGGTCAGATAGGGCACCGCCGCGCTGCGTGGCACGGTAGCGGCGGGCTCGTCCGTGGGTCGGTTGAGGTTTGCGATGGCGGTATCGGTTCCACTCATTTCCACTCCTTCGGTTCGTCTGGGCAGCACCAGCGCCGACTCCAGGCGCGCACGCAGGTGCGCGGCGAACGCCGGATCGGGCTGGACCGGAAGGTCGTCCCCATACAGCGCGGTCAACGGATCACGGCTGCTGCCGTTATTGCTCCTCTCGTCCGCGTCGTTCATGAAGTCCCTCCTTCCGGTTGCGGGTAGTGCTTTCTGAAGGCGCGGCGGGCCCGCACCAACAGAGCTTCGGTGGCGTGCACGGTCCGGCCGATCAGCTCCGCGCACTCCGGGACCGAACAGTCGTCCATGTAGCGCAGCGCCAGAACGGTGCGTTGCTGCTCCGGCAGTTTCGCGAGCACGCTCTCGGCGACGATGCGATCCAGCTCGGCGTCCCAGTCGTCTGACTCGTCGAGGACTTCGGGTAGCTCGGCGACGGGCACGCTGAATCTGTCGTGGCGGCGGCGGTAGTGATCGGCGAGCTTGTGACGGGCCACCCCGAGCAGCCATCGCACCGAGATCGGTGGTGCAGCGTTCTTGCGGGCAGCGTCCATCGCCGCCAGAAAGGTTTCCGACGTCAGGTCTTCGGCGGTTCCGCGGTCACTGCAGCGCCTGACGAAGTAGCCGTAGACGATCGGTAGCGCGTCGTCGTACAGCGCCAGCAGCGCCCGCGGAGCGTCGGTGCCGTTCGGTTCGGCGCTCACACCCATATCGTCGCCGCTGAACGCCGAACTCCGACGCCTCAATCACGAAATTTTTCCGCGGCCTTGTCGGTCCAGCGCTTTGAGCCCGTCATGCACCGTGTCGAACGCATCGCTCAGTTCGTCGGCGAGTTCGGCCGACTCGTCGGCGAGCCAGTGCTCGTAGGCCGATAACGCGACCCCGAGCATCGTCCACGCAACGGTCTGCGGCATCAAGTCCTCCGGCTTGAGGCGCAGGCGCGCCGCGACGAACGCGGCGACGACCGCGCGCCAGCCTGCGTACATCGTCATCGAGTAGGCCTGCAGCGCCGCGGTCTCCAGGATGACCCGCATCCGTTGACGGTGTCTGGCCGCCTCCGTGTCGTCAAAGGTGTTGAACGCCAACAGAGCCGCGCGCAGTGCGTCACCGATCGGCACGCCCGGGTCGAGATCGGACAGCAGATCACGCATGTGTGCCAGATGCGCATCGAAATCGCCCCACGGCAAAGCGTTCTTCGACGGGTAGTAGCGAAACAGGGTGCGACGCGCGATTCCGGCAGCTTCGGCCACGTCGTCGACGCTCACGTCGTCGAACCCGCGGGCCGCGAACAAGTCGATCGCGATGTTGCTGATGTGACCCCACGTCGTCGAGCGCCGGCGGCCGACGCGGTGCCCGGTATCCGGCCCCATCGGGGGTCCCCTTTCATTTCGGCACTCGATGCCATATTATTGCGATCTCGATCACAGTTGTCGAGTCCCTGTGACAAGGAAAGGTGCAGACATATGGAGCCGAACCAGCAGGTGGAGACCGAAGCCCAGCTCGTCACCGAGACCCTGGTCGAAGAGGTGTCGATCGACGGGATGTGCGGGGTCTACTGACCGTGTCGGCGTTCGATCCGGATCTGAGCTGGCGGTTGCACCACCAGGTGGCCGTCCGTCCGGAACCGTTTGGGGCGCTGCTGTACCACTTCGGCACGCGCAAGCTGTCGTTTCTCAAGAACCGGACGATCGTCGAGGTGGTCAACACGCTGGCCGACCACCCCGACGCTCGATCCGCCTGCCGCGCCGTCGGGATCGACGACGCGCAGCAGGCCCCATACCTGCACGCGCTTGGCGTGTTGGCTCAATCGAAAATGTTGGTGCCGCAATGACTTTGATGGATTCGGCGCTCGCGCCGGTGACTGACTCCGCGCCCGCGCCGGAACGTCAACCCGTCCCCAAGCTGGTCGACCAGTTCGAGCTCGGGCTCGACGCCCCGATCTGCCTGACATGGGAACTGACCTACGCCTGCAACCTGGCGTGTGTGCACTGCTTGTCCTCGTCGGGCAAGCGCGACCCGCGCGAGCTGACCACCCGGCAGTGCAAAGACATCATCGACGAGCTCGAGCGCATGCAGGTCTTCTACGTCAACATCGGCGGTGGTGAACCGACTGTACGCTCGGACTTCTGGGAACTGGTCGACTACGCGACCGCCCACCACGTCGGGGTTAAGTTCTCCACCAACGGGGTCCGCATCACGCCTGAGGTGGCAGCGCGCCTTGCGGCCAGCGACTACGTCGACGTGCAGATCTCTCTCGATGGCGCGACGGCGGACATCAACGACGCCGTGCGCGGCGCGGGGTCCTTCGCGATGGCGACCCGGGCGCTGCAGAATCTCGCCGACGCAGGCTTCTCCGATGCCAAGATCTCCGTGGTCGTCACACGCCACAACGTCGATCAGCTCGACGACTTCGCCGCGCTGGCAGCGCAATACGGCGCCACGCTGCGTATCACCCGGCTCCGTCCCTCCGGTCGCGGCGCGGACGTGTGGGACGACCTGCATCCCACCGCAGCGCAGCAGAAGCAGCTCTACGACTGGCTGGTGGCCAAAGGCGATCGCGTCCTCACCGGTGACTCGTTCTTCCACCTCTCAGGACTGGGTGAACCCGGCGCGCTCGCAGGTCTCAACTTGTGCGGCGCAGGCCGTGTGGTCTGCCTCATCGACCCGGTCGGCGACGTCTACGCATGCCCGTTCGCCATCCACGATCGCTTCCTCGCCGGAAACATCCTGTCCGATGGGGGTTTCGACAACGTCTGGAAGAACGCGCCGCTGTTCCGCGAGCTGCGAGAGCCCCAGTCCGCGGGAGCCTGCGGCAGCTGCGGGCATTACGACAGCTGTCGCGGCGGCTGCATGGCGGCGAAGTTCTTCACCGGCCTGCCGATGGACGGTCCGGACCCCGAGTGCGTGCAGGGTTACGGCGAACCCGCGCTCGCCCTCGAACGCGACAAACCCAAGTCCAGTGTCGATCACTCGCGCAGTAAGCCGGTCATGCTGAAGCTGCTGACGAAGCCCCCAGCCCGACTCTGCAACGAAAGCCCGGTCTAGTCATGGCTGACACCTGGTTTGAAACCGTCGCGGCCGCTCAGGAACGCGCCAAGAAGCGGCTGCCCAAGTCGGCGTATTCGGCACTGCTGGCTGCCAGCGAGAAAGGCGTGACCGTCGCCGACAATGTCGGCGCGTTCGCTGAGCTGGGCTTCGCCCCGCACGTCATCGGCGCCACCGAGAAGCGAGACCTAGCCACAACCGTTATGGGTCAAGAGATCTCGCTACCGGTGCTGATTTCGCCGACCGGCGTGCAGGCTGTCCACCCCGACGGCGAGACCGCGGTCGCGCGGGCCGCCGCCGCGCGGGGCACCGCTATGGGTCTTTCGTCGTTCGCCAGCAAGCCGATCGAAGAGGTCATCGCGGCCAATCCGAAGCTGTTCTTCCAGGTGTACTGGCTGGGCGGCCGCGAGGCGATCGCCGCACGGGTCGAGCGCGCACGCGAGGCCGGTGCCGTCGGCCTGATCGTGACGACCGACTGGAGCTTCTCGCACGGTCGCGACTGGGGCAGTCCGAAGATCCCGGAACGGATGGACCTGCGGACCGCGGCGCGCATGATGCCCGAGGGTCTGACCAGGCCGCGGTGGCTGTGGCAGTGGGGCAAGACCATGCGCCCGCCGAGCCTGCGGGTGCCCAACCAGGCCGCGCGTGGAGAGCCGGGCCCGCCGTTCTTCGCCGCGTACGGGGAGTGGATGGGCACGCCGCCGCCGACGTGGGAGGACATCGCTTGGTTGCGCGAGCTGTGGGGCGGGCCGTTCATGCTCAAGGGCGTGATGCGCGTCGACGACGCGAAACGTGCTGTGGATGCCGGTGTTTCGGCAATTTCGGTGTCCAATCACGGTGGCAACAACCTCGACGGCACACCCGCGGCGATTCGGGCACTGCCCGCGATCGCAGAGGCCGTCGGCGACGACGTCGAGGTGCTGCTCGACGGTGGCATCCGCCGGGGCAGCGACGTGGTCAAGGCGGTCGCCCTCGGTGCGCGCGCGGTCATGATCGGGCGGGCGTATCTGTGGGGCCTGGCGGCCAACGGTCAGGCCGGCGTCGAGAACGTCCTCGACGTCCTGCGCGGCGGCATCGACTCGGCGTTGATGGGCCTGGGTCGCGCCTCGGTCCACGATCTGTCTGCTGACGACGTCCTCGTCCCGTCCGGGTTTGCCCGTGCCCTCGGCGTGCCCGGCGGCCAGGAGGCCTGAGTCCACACCTCGACCGCGAACATGCTGGTAAAGGCGTGGCGGGGGAGGCTGGCGTGACTCACTGGCCGAAACCAGTGCAAAATTTCGGCAAATCAATTGCTGCGCATGCGTCAACAATTGGCGCACGCCAGGTGAATTCGGCCTACCATCGGCAAGTGGCTTCTCCCGGCGAGCTCGGCAACCTGACGTCGAGGCAGCTGCGTAGCACGTCATCTGCGGTGATTGTCCCGGTCGGCTCCACCGAACAGCACGGACCGCATCTGCCGCTGGACACCGACACCAGGATCGCCACCGCCGTCGCCCGCGCTGTTGCTGGGCAGCTTCCCGACCACGAGGGGGCGCGCTGGGTGGTGGCGCCCGCGATCAGCTACGGGGCGAGCGGCGAGCACGAGGCGTTCGCCGGCACGGTGTCGATCGGGACCGCAGCGCTACGACTTTTGCTGGTGGAGTTCGGCCGGTCAGCGGCGCGATGGGCATCGCGCCTCGTCTTCGTCAATGGCCACGGCGGAAATGTGGAGGCACTTGCCGCCGCGACGGCTTTGCTTCGTTACGAGGGTCGCGACGTCGTGTGGGCCCCGTGCAGCGTCAAGGACGCCGACGCACACGCCGGCCACACCGAAACGTCTGTATTGCTACATATTTCGCCGAGCGATGTCTGGGTCGAGGAGAGGTTGGCCGGCAACAGCGCGCCGTTGCCCGACCTGATGCCTCGGCTGCGCAGCGGAGGGGTCGCCGCGGTCAGCGAAGTGGGGATTCTGGGTGACCCCACCACCGCGACCGCCGCGGAGGGGGAGCGAATTTTCGCCGACATGGTTGACGGGTGTTTGCAGCGCATCGCGCGTTGGGTACCCGACCGCTACGGGATGCTTACATGACGGGGCCGACGGGGTGTTGACATGACGGGGCCGCGGCTGCCGGACGGGTTCGCCGTACAAGTCGATCGCCGGGTCAAGGTGCTCGGCGAGGGGGCGGCACTGCTCGGTGGATCGCCGACCCGGCTGCTGCGGTTGGCCCCCGCAGCCCAGACCATGCTCACCGGCGGCCGGCTCGAAGTCCACGACGCTGTCAGCGCCCAACTGGCCCGCACACTGCTCGACGCGACGGTGGCGCATCCCCGCCCCGCCAGCGGACCGTCTCACCGCGATGTAACCGTCGTAATTCCGGTTCGCGACAACCCATCTGGGCTCCAACGACTCATCGCGGCGTTGCGTGGCATGCGCGTCATCGTCGTGGACGACGGCTCGACGGTGCCAGTGGGACAGGACGACTTCACGCACACGCACTGCGACGTCCAGGTGCTTCGGCACGACCGGAGCAAGGGGCCTGCGGCGGCCCGCAACACCGGCATGGCGGCGTGCAACAGCGACTTCGTCGCGTTCCTCGACTCCGACGTGGTACCCCGGCGCGGATGGCTGGAGGCGCTGCTCGGGCACTTCTGCGATCCCGCCGTGGCCTTGGTCGCCCCCCGTATCGTCGGGCTTCGCCAGCCCGACAATCTGGTGGCCCGCTACGAGGCCGTCCGCTCCTCACTCGACCTCGGCCTTCGCGAAGCGCCGGTGATGCCCTACGGCACGGTGTCGTACGTGCCCAGCGCGGCGATCATCTGCCGACGGTCCGTCCTGAAGGAGGTAGGCGGCTTCGACGAGACGCTGAAATCCGGCGAGGACGTCGACCTGTGCTGGCGGTTCATCGAGGCCGGCGCAAGGCTGCGCTACGAGCCCGTTGCGCTCGTTGCTCACGACCATCGCACGCAGATGCGAGAATGGTTCGGGCGCAAGGCTTTTTACGGCGAGGCTGCCGCGCCGTTGTCGGTCCGCCACCCAGGCAAGACCGCACCGCTGATGATCTCCGGGTGGATGCTGGTGGTCTGGATCCTGATGGCGATGGGCTCGGGCATCGGCTACCTGGCATCGATGATCGTCGCGACGATCACCGGCCGACGCATCGCGAAGTCGCTTTCCGCCGTCGAGCCCGAACCCAAGGACGTCGCCGTTGTGGCCGCCCACGGCCTCTGGTCTGCGGCGCTGCAGTTGGCCTCGGCGATCTGCAGGCACTACTGGCCGATCGCATTGATCGCTGCGAGCTTGTCCCGACGGTGCCGCAACATCGTGCTCGTCGCCGCCGTCGTCGACGGGGTTGCGGATTGGGTGACGCGCAACGGCAACGCCGACGACGACACCAAACGCGTCGGTCTGCTCACCTACATCCTGCTCAAACGGCTCGATGACATCGCCTACGGCACGGGTCTGTGGAGCGGTGTGGTACGGGAACGGCACCTCGGCGCGCTCAAGCCCCAAATCCGGACATAGAACTTGCCCGACCGCGTACAAGGCGATGTGCTCATCGTGGGTGCGGGCAGTGCCGGAAGCGTTTTAGCCGAACGGCTTTCGGCCGACCCGAACTGCCACGTCATTGTGGTCGAGTCCGGCCCGGGCCCCACCGACCCCCGAGTGCTCGCCCAGATCAGCAACGGGTTGCGGCTGCCGATCGGTGACGCCAGCTCGGTGGTGAGGCGGTATCCGACCGTCCTCACCGAGCACCCTCGGCGAGATGCCCAGATCATGCGCGGCGCGGTCGTAGGCGGATCTGGCGCGATCAACGGCGGATACTTCGGACGCGGACTGCCGGCGGACTTCGCACGCTGGGGTCTGCCTGGATGGTCCTGGCAGGACGTGCTGCCGCATTTCCGTGCGATCGAGACCGACGTCGATTTCGACAACGCTCTGCACGGCTCAGCCGGACCCATCCGAGTGCAAAGGGTATCTCAATTCGACGGCTGCACAGCGTCATTCGTCAATGCGGCTGGCCAAGCCGGATACCGGTGGATCGCCGACCTCAACGGCGCGACGCCAGATGAGCCGCTTGCGCCGGGCGTCGCAGCGGTGCCACTGAACATCGATCGCGGAACGCGCGTGGGCCCTGGCGGCGCGTTCCTGCAACCGGCGATGAATCGCGGCAATCTCACGGTGCTCGCCAATACCAGCGTTAGGCGCGTCCGAATCGCCGACGGGCGCGCCGCCGGGGTGGACTGCGTCGGCCCCGATGGCGCCACGACTCTGGTAGCTGACCGAATTGTTCTGTCCGCCGGAGCAATCGGGTCGGCGCACCTGCTGATGTTGTCCGGCGTCGGGCCGCAGGAGGCGCTACGACGGCTCGACATCCCCGTGCACGCCGATCTGCCGGTCGGCGCGGCGACTGTCGACCATCCGGAACTGGTGCTGCCGGTGGGTTGGGCCCCCACCCATGGACTGCCCCCGCTCGAGGCGGTACTGACCACCGAGAACGGTATCGAGATCCGCGCCTATACCACAGGGTTCGGGGCCATGATCAACGGTCGGCTGGACGACCCTGCCGACCGACCGCACCTCGGAGTGGCGTTGATGCAGCCGACGGCCCGCGGTCGGATATCGCTCGTATCGGCCGATCCGGACGTGTCGCCGGCCATCGAACACCGCTACGACAGCGAGGCCGGTGATGTCGCGGCACTGCGCGCAGGCGCCGAATTGGCCCGTGAATTGGTGAGTCCGACAACAGAAGTGGGCGCTACGACGTGGTCGACGTCGCAGCATCTGTCGGGAACGGCGCCGATGGGCCTCGACGTCGATCCGATGGCAGTGCTCGACCCGCAGTGCCGCGTCCGCGGTATCGCCGGACTGTGGGTGGTCGACGGATCGGTGTTACCCGCGATCACCAGCCGTGGTCCGCACGCCAGCATCGTCATGATCGGGCACCGGGCCGCTGACTTCATCACGGCGGCGTGAACGCAGTCGTTGAACCGCCCGCAGCTGCTCACCGTCGCGGCCCGGTGACCAGATGGCGACGAACGCCGCCGCGGCCGCGGTGGTGAGCGCCAACACCGTGAACGAAGCCTGCATGGCGTCCAGGAACGCTGTTCGAGCGAACTCGGAGAGCTGCGCGCCCTGCGGGCCCAGCCGTGCCGCCACGGCGAGGGCCTCCGCCAGGGAGTTCGACGCCGACTCGCGCGCCGCCTCGGGCAACAGCGCGAGGTGCGGCTGCAACTGCTGGCCGTATTGGGCAGCCAGCACGGAACCGGCGACCGCGATCCCGATTGCCGCACCGACCTCGCGGGTCGTGTCGTTAACCGCCGACGCCACCCCCTGCTTCTCGTCGGGAACGGCACCCATGATCGCCGATGTCGTTGGCGCGGTGCATAATCCGATGCCGGTGGCCATGATCAGCAATGGCCACACGAGGTCGACGTACGGCGAGTTCAAGTCCAGTATGCGAGTGCAGAACAGCCCCACCGCGATCAGAAGCAGACCAGTGGACACCACCAGGCGTAGGCCGGCGCGGGGCAGGAACCACGGTGTCGCCACGCTGAGGATCAAGACGGGAACCATCAACGGCGCCAGAGCAAGCGCCGTCTGCAGGGGCGTGTAGCCCAGCAACAGCTGCATGTATTGCATGGAGACGAAGAAGAAGCCGAAGTTCGCGAGGAAGAAGAACGTCACTCCCACCGCTCCGGTGGCGAAGTCGGGCCGGGCGAACAGGCGGACGTCGAGCAATGGGTGGGTGCGTCGCAACTCCACGAACGCGAAAACGATGGCCAGCACGACACCGGCGGCCATGCACCCGTACACGGCGGGGTGTGTCCAGCCCCGGACCGGCGCCTCGACCACACCGAAGACGAATATCGCCACGGCGCCGCCGATCAGGACCGCGCCCAGCCAGTCGAGCGGCGTCGCCTCCTGGTCGCGCGAGGAGGCGACGGTCAGCGTCAGCACGAACAAGCCCGCCCCCGAGAGTGCGAACGCCCAGAAGATCGACTGCCACGACCAGAAGTGAAGCAGGACACCCGATCCCAGAAAGCCGATGACGGCACTCGAGCCTGCGACGCCGGCCCAGATCCCGACTGCCTTGTTGCGCTCGTCTCTGGGATATGCGGCGGTCAGCAGCGACAGAGTGGCAGGCATGACGAATGCGGCGCCGATACCTGCGACGGCGCGGGCGATGATGAGCTCGACGGGGCTGCCGAAGATCAATGGCGCGATCGAGGCAACGGTGAAAACGGCGAGCCCCAGGAGAAGCGCGCCGCGCCGGCCGTATCGGTCGCCGAGAGCACCGGCCGGCAGCAGCAGACAGGCGAGCACCAACGTGTAACCGTCGACCACCCAGGTCAGCTGGGTCTGTGTCGCGGCGGTCTCCACCGCGATGTCGGGCAGTGCGGTGTTCAGTGCCACCATGGATGTGATGACCAGGGAGACGCCCATGCAGGCGACGGTGAGCAACCAGACCCGCGAGCGTGATGAGAGGCTGGTGATGCTCGCGTCATTCTGGTCGGATCGGACACGGGCGTCGACCATGCGTCGCTCACCTTTCGGCAGAGGGTATTTTTGAGACTATCAGTCTCGCTAGGAGACCGATAGTCTTGTTCCCGCGTTGGAGGTGAAGTAAACGATGACCGACCCGCGGCCGGCACGTTCGCGCGCCCGCCTGCTCGACGCCGCGACGAAACTGCTGCGCACCGGCGGTCCGAGCGCGGTGACCATAGACGCCGTCACTCGAACCGCGAACGTGGCGCGGGCCACCCTGTATCGCCACTTCTCGAGCGCCAACGACCTTGTGGCAGCGGCGTTTATGAGCTTGATACCGCCGGCGCCGATGCCGCCCGACGAGGGCTCGCTGCGGGAAAAGCTGACCGCTATCGTCGTTGCGTGGGCGGAGTCGATCTCCGAGGCTCCCACCACCCTGACGGCGATGTCCTGGTTGTCACTCGGCCCGGACATCGGACAATTGCCGGGGACCAGGGGCGCAGGCAGCCCTGTGATGCACTCGCTACGGGAGAAGATCGCCGAGCAGTACTCCGCGCCGTTCGACATGTTGTTCGACAGCCCGCAGGCCGCCCAGGAACTCGAACCCGTCGACCGGACCATGGCGTTCGCACTGCTGATCGGTCCGCTGACATTCGGCAGGATCAGCACGCTCGCGGACTTCGACTACCGGGCGGTCGCGTTGGCCGCGGTGGACGGTTTCCTCAAACGCTATGCGAAAGAACCGGTCACCGTATCGAGTACCGAATCGGCAGGTGCTTGAGGCCGCCGACGAAGGTGGTGGCGGTCAACTCCGGCGTGCCCGCGAGTTCGATGGAGTCCAAGCGCGGGATCAACTCCGTGAACAGGCTGGCAATCTCCATCCGCGCCAGTGCCGCACCGAGGCAGAAGTGCACGCCGTACCCGAACGCCACATGTTTGTTGGGGTCGCGAGCGACGTCGAAGCGGAACGGGTTGTCGAAAACCTCTTCGTCTCGGTTTCCCGAAACATAAGCCAGGTATACGGATTCGCCCTTCGCGATGCGCACTCCCCGAACCTCGGTGTCCTCTGCGGCGGTGCGCATGAATTCCTTGACCGGTGTGCTCCACCGAATCATTTCCTCGACCGCCGTCGGCATCAGGCTCATGTCTTTGCCGAGCCGCTCGAGCTCGCCGGGATTCTCGATCAGCGCGTGCAACCCGCCGGAGATCGCGTCCTTGGTGGTGTCGTGGCCGGCGCTGGCAACGATGACGTAGTAGGACGCGGTATCCATGTCCGACAGCGGTTCCCCATCGATGCGGCCGTTGGCGATCGCCGACGCCAGGTCGTCGGTCGGATTCGCCCGGCGCGATGCGGTCAGTTGCGCGAAGTAATTGAAGAAGTCGGCGAGCACCGCGAGCATGTCCTCGGGCGTCTGGCCGCGCTGGAATTCCTCGTCGTCGCCGCCGAACATCTCCTGGGTGAGCATGTGCATCCTCGGGAAGTCCTCCTCGGGCAACCCAAGCAGAGACATGATGACGTAGAGGGGAAAGTTGACCGCGATCTCGGTGACGAAGTCGCATTCCGGTCCAACGTCGCGCATCCGGTCGACGTAGCGCTTGGCCAATTCGTCGACGCGAATCTTCAACGCGCGCATGGCCTTGGGCCGAAACCAGTCCGCGCCGATCGCACGAACTTTGCGGTGATGCGGGTCGTCCATGTGGATCAGGGTGCGCAGGCCCATGCCGGCCGCCATCTGCTCCTTGAGGACGTCGTCGGCCTGCGCGGTCGCCAGCAGCGGCCGCGGTTCGGACAGGAACAGGTCGTTGGCCCGCTCGATGGCCATGATGTCGGCGTGCTTGGTGATCGCCCAGAACGGCCGGTAGGGCGGGTTGTCCACCCAAGCCACAGGATTGTTGGCCCGCAGATGGGTCAGCGCGGCATGTAACCGCTCGTCGTCGGCATATGCCGACGGATCGGCCAGAACCCTCGCGGCGTCGTCCATCGTCGGCGTGCTCATGCGGGCTCCTTTGCTCCGAGCTGGTCAAACTTGACGGGTGTCAAGTCCCACTCTATGTGATGGCGGACACCTGGGGAAGGAACTCCGGTGAAACGGATCAGTACGCTCGGACCCCGTGTCAAACGCATCAGCCCGGCGACCCGCGCACGCAGTGGTGCTGACGCTCGTCGTGCTGACGGTGCTGGCGGGCTGCGGGCGGGGTGATACGGCGGTGGGCGTGCCCGTTGATCCCGCGGTGGCCCGGACTGTCGCGGGTCCGGTGCGCGGCACCGTCGCCGACGACCACCGCTATTTCGCGGGAATCCCTTACGCCGCACCGCCGGTCGGTCCGTTGCGTTGGCAGTCGCCCGCGCCGACGCCGGGCTGGACCCAGCTTCGCGACGCCACTCGCCCCGGCCCGCGGTGCGTACAGGACACCAGCACCGACCCCGACCCCCGAGCAACCAGCGAAGACTGTCTGACCCTCAACGTGTGGACTCCGCCACCAGCCGATGAGCTGCGGCCGGTCATGGTGTGGATTCACGGTGGCGGCTTTTTCAACGGCAGCGGTGACATCTACAACGCCCGACGGATGGTCAGCCGCGGCGGGATCGTCGTGGTGAACATCAACTACCGGCTGGGCGCGCTCGGCTACCTCGCGCATCCGGCGCTCGGGGACAACGGCGATGTCGGCAACTACGGACTGGCGGATCAACAGGCCGCGCTGCGATGGGTCCGCGACAACATCGCCGGCTTCGGCGGCGACCCGGACAAAGTGACTATCGCGGGCGAGTCGGCGGGTGGCATGTCGGTGTGCGACCACCTCGTAGCGCCAGGCTCGGCGGGGCTGTTCCGTGCCGCGATCATTCAGAGTGCGCCATGTCAGGCGCAGTACGACCTACCGACCGCGCAGATGGCGAGTGAGGCATACGCGGCCGAAATCGGTTGTGGAGAAACCGCTGTCGCAGCACAATGCCTGCGGTCACTTCCGGCTGACAAGTTGCAGAAAGGCCTGCTTTACGGGCGCATCGGCACGGAGCGCCTCGGCGGGCCGGTGACGGGTACGCCGGCGTTGCCGGTCAATCCGGTGGTGGGTATGGGCGAAGGACGCGCGGCGCGTGTGCCCGTCATGATCGGAAGCAACCGCGACGAGTTCACGCTGTTCGCCGCGATCCAGCATCTGCATGGCAGGCCCATGGGCCCCGCGGACTATCCGGGACTTCTCGGCGAAGCCTTCGGCCGGCACGCCGACGCTGTGGCGCAGCGCTATCCCATCGATCGCTACGGTGGCAGTGTGCCGTTGGCGTACTCGGCCGCGATGACCGACGGCGACTTCGCCTGTGTGACCGAGTTGATGGCCGACGCACTGGCCGAAGATCAGCCCGTATACGGCTACGAGTTCAACGATCGGAACGCGCCTGGGCCGGCGCCGTTGCGCGAAGTACCGTTCCCGGTCGGCGCGACGCACTCGCTGGAGCTGCGGTATCTGTTCGACGTAGGCGGCGCGCCGCAACTGGACTCGGCACAGCAGCGGCTGTCTGACGAGATGATCGACTACTGGACCCGTTTCGTGGCCACTGGGGCACCCGGTTCTGACTGGCCCGAGATGGGCGAGAACGCGTCCGGGAAGCGAATTTCACTACAGCCCAACGGTAATCAGATAATCACCGATTTCGGAGAGACGCACCAATGTGCGTTCTGGGCCGGATTGAGAGGCTGAGACGATGTCGACTCCTGATCCGGGCACATTCGCCGAGGCATGGACGCGCGCATGGAACGCCCACGACGTCGAGGCGTCCTCGACCACTTCCACAGCGATGTGCTGTTCACCTCCCCGGTCGCCGCGCTCGCTGTGCCCGACAGTGGGGGTGCAGGGCAAGACCGCGTTGCGGCAGTACTGGCGGTTACTGTGGAGGTATGGCTGACGCCGCGGCGAAGGACCGACCTAACGTCTGGCAGTACATCGGCTATTCCTACGGTCGCGTCCTGCCCTCCTCGATGCGGATGTGGGTCGCGCACGACCTGGCCGATCACGGTGCCGTCCGCAGGCACATGATCCGCATGGCGATTCCGCCGTTTCTGGTCCTCGCCCCTTTCTGGCTACTTCCGGCGTCGTTCTACGTGCGCCTCGAGATGACGGCGCCCATCTACATCTGGGCCCTGTTGATGGCACTTGCGCTGAACAAGGTGTGGCGTCGCCACCGCCTGGCCCAACACGGTGTTGACCCCAACCTCGTCGACGAGATCAACAGGAAGAAGAACGCCCACATCCACGAGGCCTACATCCGCAAGTACGGGCCTCGTCCGTCCGACGCCAAGTCGAACAGCAGCCCGTTCTAGCAGGCCGGGTGCGGCGGTAACTACTGCGCCCGGATCACCCGCATACTGGCGACGCCGAGGCCGAGCAGGCGCGATTCGCCACTCACTCCTAGGTCGACGGGACGGCGCGCCTGCGGTATCTCGAAGTGCACGGTCACGATGCCGGACGGACCCACGGCAGGGGGTGGGATTGGGAACGTCCGCACCTCCGCCGCGTCGGAGGTGAACGACCAGTCGGCGACCTCCGTTCCGTCGATGACTACCCGAACGTGCTGGGAATAGCGCGATTTCAACGCAAAGGCATGGACATTCATCGCCACTGCTAAAGGGGCAGTTGGCAATTCACTCAAACGAAAAGACAGCGATGCCCTGGACGCATCGGTCCAGCGGCCCCAGTTCTCTCCGCCAGACCAGCCGCTGCCAAGGATCAACCCCGGTGACGCCTGCGGCCCGAACAGTAGGTCCTGGTCGAGGATGGTTGGAGGAAAGTAGCGTTGCAGCAGTTCGCCGTCGACCCCGGCGCGATGTGAGTCCTTCGCGCAGAGGACGAACCCGTCCACATCGCGGCAGAAATGCTGCGCAGGAGTTTGTCCGGCTGCGACCAACTCGGCGAGATAGTTGGGTGAGAAGACGTACGCGGTGTCTTCTGCGAGACCAGCCGACAGAAGTTGCTGCGGAAACTGTTCGCAGAAGTAGTCTTTCGACTTGTTCGTCGTCCGTGTGGCGAAGTAGCTGTTGATCGTCATGTGTTGATCGATGGCCAGTCGGCCGAACGTGCCGAAGCCGATTTTCCCGTCGGGCGTCGATTCCCGGTCGCACTGGAAGGCCGGGACAACGACGAGGTGGGCGTGCGCTGCACCGAGTGATCGCCAGTCATCGGCGGTGAGTTGCGTTGTCGTCGCAGTCCATTGGAAGCGGATGGCCGAATGCAGAGACGAGATGTCGACTGCTTGGACCGCGAGCATGCACGCGATGAGCGGTACTGCCCAGCGGCGCGACACGAAGCGATGCACGAGGACGAGCGCAGCGATGATCACCAAGTAGTACATCGGCCAGAACAGTCGGGCCGACGCCTGAAACGGAGATAGGGCGTCCACCACGATTTGCGGCAGCGGTACGTCGAAAAGCCGCAGAGAGCCCACGGTGACCGATGGGAGAACGGCGAAGGCGAGACACCCGAGGCAAAGAACAGCGAGCGGCAGAATCGTTGGCGTCAGAATTGGTTCGTCGCGACCGATTGGTTCGTCGCGACCGGCTCTTCGTGTCACGGCGCCGGCCAGCCCGATGACAACGAGCACAAGCAGGCCGAGTCCGAGATAGCTGTAGCCCTCGTACTGATTGGGCCCGATGGGTTGCTCCGGCAACAGAAGGGCGTCGAAGTGGTGCGGGTCGATCGGCGCGAGCAGATTCATCGAATAGGTGCCGTAACTGTCCGCTACCGTCGCCGCGCCGGGGCTGACGTAACCGAAGACCATGAGTGTCGCCATGCAACACGTGGCCACCGCCGCCGCGGCAGCGCACGACCACAGCACGGTTGTTCGACGTTCGAGGACAAGCCGGCCGACTGCCGCGAGTGCGATCAGCGCAACCATCAGCAGGAAGTACGGGTGGATACCGCCTGCCAGGAAGAGGAGCACGGCGAACGGCAGTAGGTAACGGACCCCACCGGCGCGAACGCGGTCGCCGAAATAGAAGTAGAGCGCGGCCAGGATGAGCCACTGCTGGGTCAAAGTGAAATGTTGGTGCGCACGGAACACGAGCACCGGGGCAAGGATGAGGAAACACGCGCCCAGGGCGGCAAACCAGTGATCACCACCGACGAGCTTCAACAGGAGCTGGTAGCTGAAATAGGCCTGCAGAACGCTGCCGACCAGGAATAAGAGGCCCAGATACTGGAACGTCTCCGGCAGTGCCGGCTCGATGAGGCGAAAACCCAGCGCGACAAGTGGAGCTGTGTCGAAGTAGCCCACGGAGACGCCTATGGGATAGCCGATCCCGTGGACCCACAGTGGGGCAGCGTCCCAGAGCGGCTCGTTGCGGAAATAGCTCCAGCCGAGGTACGACTCGAGCGGATCGCCCCATATCCAGGAATCGTCGGTCGGGTCGATGACTCGCCAGCCGACAACCAGGTAGACGTTGACGACCGCGACCGCAATGGTTGCTAACAGGAGGTAGGACGCCGCTCGAGACGTGCTCGGGACTGAATTCTGCGCGCCCGCGCCACCCGTGGCCGCACGCTTGCGCCGCAGATGGCGCCGGTGTTGTCCGCCCGGGCTCGTCACAGAGCCGACAGACCACGCGTGCGCATGAGTGAGCATAGAGCGTTGCTGGGATTCGCGAACGGCATCGAACGTTCTTTATAGATTCGTGCTGACGGAGTGCTGCATCGTCGACGGTAAGATCACGGCACGGTGCGCGTGATTCGACCCGGTGAGCGCGTCGTAAGGGCCCGTGGCCAGGGATTTGGAGTAGCCCGCACCTCTGAGGCATACTGTTCGGGTTGCCTTGAGCCGGGTTCGCCTGGCCAGGGCATACGACCAGCGTCCGAATGGGCGCATCCGGTCACCATCTTGGTTGCGACGATTTCCGCCGCGAACAAGTGCGCGTACGGGCGACACACCCGACCGCGGGGGCCGGTGGACCACAGACAGATAAACAGTGGCGGCATACCAGCGCGACATGCGCCGGAGAAGACAGGCGCCCCTCCGGGGGCCCAGCAAGAGTGAGGTAGGAGAAGCGTGGCGGGACAGAAGATCCGCATCAGGCTCAAGGCCTACGACCACGAGGCTATCGACGCCTCGGCGCGCAAGATCGTGGAAACGGTCACTCGAACCGGCGCCAGCGTGGTTGGTCCAGTGCCGCTGCCGACTGAGAAGAACGTGTACTGCGTCATCCGCTCCCCGCACAAGTACAAGGACTCGCGGGAGCACTTCGAGATGCGCACGCACAAGCGGCTGATCGACATCCTCGACCCGACGCCGAAGACCGTTGACGCGCTCATGCGCATCGACCTTCCGGCGAGTGTCGACGTCAACATCCAGTAGGAGACCAGATCATGGCGAGAAAAGGCATTCTGGGCACCAAGCTGGGCATGACGCAGGTGTTCGACGAGAACAACCGGGTCGTGCCGGTGACGGTCGTCAAGGCCGGCCCCAACGTTGTCACGCGGATCCGTACGACGGAGCGCGACGGGTACAGCGCTGTGCAGCTGGCCTACGGCGAGATCAGCCCTCGCAAGGTGAACAAGCCTGTGACGGGCCAGTTTTCGGCCGCGGGTGTCAACCCGCGTCGCCACCTCGCTGAGCTGCGGCTCGACGACGAAGCTGCCGCGGGCGAGTACGAGGTCGGCCAGGAGCTGACCGCCGAGATCTTCGCCGACGGCAACTTCGTCGACGTGACCGGCACCAGCAAGGGCAAGGGTTTCGCCGGCACCATGAAGCGCCACGGTTTCAAGGGCCAGGGCGCCAGCCACGGCGCGCAGGCAGTGCACCGCCGTCCCGGATCTATCGGTGGCTGCGCCACCCCGGGCCGGGTGTTCAAGGGCACCCGCATGTCAGGCCGCATGGGCAGTGACCGCGTCACCACGCAGAACCTGGTGGTGCACAAGGTCGATGCCGAGAACGGCGTGCTGTTGATCAAGGGCGCCATCCCCGGCCGCAACGGTGGATTGGTGATGGTCCGCACCGCAATCAAGCGAGGCGAGAAGTAGAAATGGCCGATAACACCAATAAGGCATTGAAGATCGACGTCCACACCCCGGGGGGCAAGACCGACGGCTCTGTCGAGCTGCCCGCCGAACTGTTCGACGTCGAGCCCAACATCGCGCTGATGCACCAGGTTGTCGAGGCCCAGCGGGCCGCGGCACGCCAAGGCACCCACTCGACGAAGACGCGTGGCGAGGTCCGCGGCGGTGGCAAGAAGCCGTACCGGCAGAAGGGCACCGGCCGGGCCCGTCAGGGTTCGACGCGCGCGCCGCAGTTCACCGGTGGTGGCATCGTGCACGGCCCGAAGCCGCGTGACTACAGCCAGCGCACTCCGAAGAAGATGATCGTCGCCGCGCTGCGCGGGGCGCTGTCGGATCGGGCGCGCAACGGCCGCATCCACGCGGTCACCGAATTGGTCGAGGGTCAGACTCCGTCGACCAAGAGCGCCAAGACGTTCCTGGCCGCACTGACCGACCGCAAGAACGTACTGGTGGTCGTCGGACGCAGCGATCAGACCGGCGAGCTGAGCGTGCGCAACCTGCCGGGTGTGCACATCCTCTCGCCCGACCAGCTCAACACCTACGACGTGCTCAAGGCTGACGACGTGGTATTCAGCGTCGAGGCGCTCAACGCCTACATCGCGGCCAACAGCGCGTCGGCGCAGGAGGTATCGGCGTAAATGGCAACCGTGACTGATCCCCGCGACATCATTTTGGCCCCGGTCATCTCGGAGAAGTCCTATGGGCTGATCGAGGACAACGTCTACACGTTCGTCGTCCACCCCGACTCGAACAAGACGCAGATCAAGATCGCAATCGAGAAGATCTTCAGCGTCAAGGTCGCGTCGGTGAACACCGCCAACCGGCAGGGCAAGCGCAAGCGCACCCGCACCGGCTACGGCAAGCGCAAGGACACCAAGCGCGCCATCGTGACCCTGGCCGCCGGCAGCAAGCCGATCGACCTGTTCGGAGCACCGGCGTAGTCCGGCGGAGAGCTAGAGAGACTTAGGAATCATGGGAATTCGCAAGTACAAGCCGACGACCCCGGGTCGTCGCGGTGCCAGCGTCTCCGATTTCGCCGAGATCACTCGCGATCATCCGGAGAAGTCGCTGGTTCGTCCGCTGCACGGCAAGGGCGGACGCAACGCACACGGCCGAATCACCACGCGGCACAAGGGCGGCGGGCACAAGCGTGCCTACCGGGTGATCGACTTCCGTCGCCACGACAAGGACGGCGTCAACGCCAAGGTCGCGCACATCGAGTACGACCCGAACCGCACCGCGAACATCGCGCTGCTGCACTACCTCGACGGCGAGAAGCGCTACATCATTGCGCCGCAGGGTCTCAAGCAGGGCGACATCGTGGAGTCCGGCGCCAATGCCGACATCAAGCCGGGTAACAACCTGCCGATGCGCAACATCCCCGCGGGCACGCTGATCCACGCTGTGGAGCTGCGCCCCGGTGGCGGCGCCAAGCTGGCGCGGTCGGCCGGCGCGAGCATTCAGCTGCTGGGCAAGGAGGGCAGCTACGCCTCCCTGCGTATGCCCTCGGGTGAGATCCGCCGCGTCGATGTGCGCTGCCGCGCCACTGTCGGCGAGGTCGGTAACGCCGAGCAGGCCAACATCAATTGGGGCAAGGCCGGCCGTATGCGGTGGAAGGGCAAGCGCCCCACCGTTCGCGGTGTCGTGATGAACCCGGTCGACCACCCGCACGGCGGTGGCGAGGGCAAGACCTCCGGTGGCCGCCACCCGGTCAGCCCGTGGGGCAAGCCCGAGGGCCGCACCCGTAAGCCCAATAAGCCGAGCGACAAGCTCATCGTCCGACGCCGACGCACCGGCAAGAAGCGCTAGGAGAGCCCAGCGATGCCACGCAGCCTGAAGAAGGGCCCGTTCGTCGACGACCATCTCCTCAAGAAGGTCGACGTCCAGAACGACAAGAACACCAAGCAGGTCATCAAGACCTGGTCGCGTCGGTCGACGATCATTCCCGACTTCATCGGGCACACCTTCGCGGTGCATGACGGCCGCAAGCATGTCCCGGTGTTCGTCACCGAGTCGATGGTCGGGCACAAGCTCGGCGAGTTCGCACCGACCCGCACGTTCAAGGGTCACATCAAGGACGACCGGAAGGCCAAGCGCCGGTGAGTACTACAACTGAGACCGAGTATCCGACCGCCGTCGCCAAGGCGCGGTTCGTGCGCATCTCGCCGACCAAGGCGCGCCGGGTCATCGACCTGGTCCGCGGCAAGTCGGTGGCCGACGCACTCGATATCCTGCGGTGGGCGCCCCAGGCCGCCAGTGAGCCGGTGGCCAAGGTGATCGCCAGCGCCGCGGCCAACGCCCAGAACAACGAGGGGCTGGACCCGTCCACCCTCGTCGTCGCCACCGTCTACGCCGACGAGGGCCCGACGGCTAAGCGCATCCGGCCGCGCGCCCAGGGGCGTGCGTTCCGGATTCGTAAGCGCACCAGCCACATCACGGTGATCGTCGAGAGCCGGCCGAGCCGCGAGCAGCGTGCCGGTCAGTCGGCGGCGGGCAGCGCCCGCGCGCGTCGCGCCCAAGGCAGCAAGGCCGCGGCCGCCAAGAAGGCTCCCGCGACCAAGGCGGCTGCAGAGACCACCGCGCCGGAGAAGGCGCCCGCCAAGAAGGCGGCCAAGAAGGCTCCGGCGAAGAAGGCTTCCGGAGCCGAAACGTCGGCGACATCAAAGGCTGCCAAGAAGGACGCCGGAGACAGCGCTGCAGCTTCCGAATCGAAGGAGGGCTCGGAGTAGTGGGCCAGAAAATCAATCCCCACGGCTTCCGGCTCGGTATCACCACCGACTGGAAGTCCCGGTGGTATGCCGACAAGCAGTACAAGGATTACGTCAAGGAAGACGTGGCGATCCGCCGCCTGCTCGCGACCGGCCTCGAACGCGCCGGCATTGCCGACGTCGAGATCGAGCGCACCCGCGACCGGGTCCGTGTCGACATCCACACCGCGCGTCCCGGCATCGTGATCGGCCGCCGCGGCACCGAGGCCGACCGCATCCGCGCGGACCTGGAGAAGCTCACCAAGAAGCAGGTGCAGCTCAACATCCTCGAGGTGAAGAACCCGGAGTCGGTGGCGCAGTTGGTCGCCCAGGGTGTCGCCGAGCAGTTGTCGAACCGCGTCGCGTTCCGTCGTGCCATGCGTAAGGCGATCCAGTCGGCGATGCGTCAGCCCAATGTCAAGGGCATCCGGGTGCAGTGCTCGGGCCGTCTCGGTGGCGCCGAGATGAGCCGCTCGGAGTTCTACCGCGAGGGTCGGGTGCCGCTGCACACGCTGCGCGCCGACATCGACTACGGCCTCTATGAAGCGAAGACGACGTTCGGCCGTATCGGTGTGAAGGTGTGGATCTACAAGGGTGACATCGTCGGCGGCAAGCGCGAGCTGACCGCCTCGGCGCCGGCCGGCGCCGACCGTCCGCGCCGCGAGCGTCCGTCGGGCACGCGGCCACGCCGCAGTGGCGCGTCGGGTACGACTGCCACCAGCACCGAGGCGGGGCGTGCCGCGTCGGGTACCGAAGATGCGCCTGCTGCTGCCGAGGCGGCGGCGGGCACCGAGGCGGCTGCCGGTGCGGCGGTCGAGACGCCCACGGAAAACACGGAGAGCTGAATCATGTTGATTCCCCGCAAGGTCAAGCACCGCAAGCAACACCACCCGAGGCAGCGTGGTGTCGCCAGCGGCGGCACGTCGGTCAGTTTCGGCGACTACGGCATCCAGGCGCTCGAGCACGCCTACATCACCAACCGGCAGATCGAGTCCGCCCGTATCGCCATCAACCGGCACATCAAGCGTGGCGGCAAGGTGTGGATCAACATCTTCCCGGACCGCCCGCTGACCAAGAAGCCGGCCGAAACCCGCATGGGTTCCGGCAAGGGTTCGCCGGAGTGGTGGGTGGCCAACGTCAAGCCAGGCCGGGTGCTGTTCGAGTTGAGCTACCCCGATGAAGCGATCGCCAGGGCCGCATTGACCCGCGCGATCCACAAGCTGCCGATCAAGGCACGCATCGTTACCCGAGAGGAGCACTTCTGATGGCAGTGGGAGTGACGCCGGGCGAACTTCGCGAACTGACCGACAACGAGTTGAAGGATCGCCTGCGCGAGTCCAAGGAAGAGCTGTTCAATCTGCGCTTCCAGATGGCGACCGGTCAGCTCACGAACAATCGTCGGCTTCGTACGGTGCGTCGGGAGATTGCGCGCGTGTACACCGTGCTGCGCGAACGTGAATTGGGTCTGGCATCCGGACCCGTTGGTGAGGAATCGTAATGGCAGAGACGAAGAAGGACACCGGCGCTGCGGCTGGTCCGAAGCGCACGCCGCGCACCGAGAAGCCTCGTGGCCGCCGTAAGACCGCGATCGGCTATGTGGTGTCGGACAAGATGCAGAAGACCATCGTGGTCGAGCTGGAGGACCGCAAGAGTCATCCGCTCTACGGCAAGATCATTCGCACCACGACGAAGGTCAAGGCCCACGACGAGAACGGCGACGCCGGCATCGGTGACCGCGTCTCGTTGATGGAGACCCGGCCGCTGTCGGCCACCAAGCGCTGGCGCCTCGTCGAGGTGCTCGAGAGGGCCAAGTAGCCGTTTGCGCGCGACTAGTCGCCAAAGTCCCCGGACACGTCACGTGTCCGGGGACTTTTGCGTTCGGCAGGCTGTCGGTGCTCTTTCGGGTCAACAAAATCGGGCTCGCGGAGTGGCAGAGCTAGCCGATCCTGGTAGCGACGCCGTCCAGTATCTGCGCCAGCCCGGACCGGAAGTCGGCTCGCCGATCGTGGTCGGGCTGATCGAAGACACCGTCGGCAATGGCCGCCGCCAGCGCGGGGAATCGGTCGGCCGTCACCACGCGCCGTAGCAGCGTCGCGAAGCCGGGAGTCTCGGCGCCTCCTGCTTCGATGTCCAGCGCCGCGGCGCCGCGCACGAAATGCAGGATGGCCATGACGGCGGCGAGTTTGTCACGCTCGGCCAACCCGGTGCCGCCCAGTGCGGCAAGGCCCGCATCCAGCCACGCCAGCTGACCGGGATCGGCGGGGGGACCGGCCGCCGCCGCCTGCAACACCCACGGGTGCCGGTGATAGACGTCCCACAGTCCGGCCGCCCAGTTCTCAAGCGCGACACACCAATCCGCGGAATAAGTGGACGGTGGCGGCCCCGGCGCAGTCGAGAGCATGAAAGTCACCAGGTCGTCCTTGCTGGCGACATGCCGGTAGAGCGACATGGTGCCGCAACCCAGACGGTCCGCGAGCCGGGCCATCGACAGGGCGGCCAGCCCCTCGGCGTCGGCCAACTCGACGGCAGCGGCGACGATGCGCGGCCTGCTCAGGCCGCGCCCGCGGCCCTCCGGCTGGGGGTCGCGCCACAGGATTTTTAGCGCACGGGGTAGGGGATCGCTCATCAGTCGACAGCCTAAACGACGCGCAACGAGCCGACGCGTATGCCGTACGCTCATGCGTATGCCATACGC
The DNA here is from genome assembly GCF_025345615.1 of Mycobacterium deserti. Taxonomy (GTDB): domain Bacteria; phylum Actinomycetota; class Actinomycetes; order Mycobacteriales; family Mycobacteriaceae; genus Mycobacterium; species Mycobacterium deserti. The sequence continues at coordinate 198,153 of NZ_JAODWD010000002.1, read as the reverse complement.
CTCTGTCACGCCAGCGCGCTGGTCGACTGCTCTCGCGCTCGTCGTCGCCGCTTTCCTGGCCTTCTCGCTGCCGCCGTATTTCGCCGGCGAATCGCGCGTGCCGCCCACATTCGCGCTGCACTACCCGCTGTTGGTGGCACACGTGATGCTGGGCAGCCTGGCAATGGTCGCCGCCGTCGTCCAGATCTGGCCGCAGTTACGCACCCGTCGCCGGGCACTGCACCGCAGCATCGGACACGTCTACGTCTGGGCCGCGATTCCAGCCGCCGTGTGCGCGATGGTGATCGGGGCGGCCACCCCCTTCGGCCCGTTCCTCGCCGTGAGCAACGTCATGCTGGCCGCGCTGTGGCTGTGGTTCACTGTCAACGGGTTCGTGGCGGCACGGCAGCGCCGCTTCGCCCACCATCGCCGTCACATGGCTCGAAGCGCGACCCTGGCGTTGTCGACGATCACCAATCGAATGTGGACCCCGCTACTGTTCATCGCACTGGAACCGTTGCAGCACAGCATGTTCGGCGGAAATCCAGAGCACTTCCTGTGGTTCGTCGCTGGGCTCGGCGCATGGCTCGGCTGGACGATTCCGCTCGTCACGGTGCAGTGGTGGTTGACGAGGAAACCGGTAATGGCGCGGTCGTCAATTTCCCGCGTGACCGACGAACCACGCGTGTAGCGTGCCGCCTATGGCGACGGACTTCAACGGCAGGATCGAGCTGGACATCCGGGATTCCGAACCGGATTGGGGGCCGTACGCCGCGCCGACGGCGCCCGACGGCGCCCCCAACGTCCTCTACATCGTCTGGGACGACACCGGCATCGCGACGTGGGACTGCTTCGGAGGGTTGGTCGAGATGCCCACCATGAGCCGCATCGCCGAACGTGGTGTGCGCCTGTCGCAGTTCCACACCACGGCCCTGTGCTCGCCCACCCGCGCTTCTCTGCTGACCGGACGTAACGCGACCACCGTCGGCATGGCCACGATCGAGGAGTTCACCGACGGGTTCCCGGGCTGCAACGGGCGCATCCCCCATGACACGGCCCTACTTTCGGAGGTGCTCGCCGAGCGCGGTTACAACACCTACTGCGTGGGCAAGTGGCACCTCACGCCGCTCGAAGAGTCGAATCTGGCGTCAACAAAGCGGCATTGGCCCCTGTCCCGGGGCTTCGAGCGGTTCTACGGGTTCATGGGCGGCGAGACCGACCAGTGGTATCCCGAACTCGTGTATGACAACCATCCCGTCGCGCCGCCGGGATCACCCGAGGACGGCTACCACCTGTCGAAGGACATCGCCGACAGGACAATCGAATTCATCCGGGACGCCAAGGTGATCGCACCCGACAAGCCGTGGTTCTCCTATGTCTGTCCCGGCGCCGGGCACGCGCCGCACCACGTGTTCAATGAATGGGCCGACCGCTACGCCGGGCGCTTCGACATGGGGTACGAGCGCTACCGCGAGATAGTGCTGGAGAACCAGAAGAAGCTCGGCATCGTCCCGTTCGACACCGAGTTGTCGCCGATCAACCCCTACTCGGATGTGTTGGGTCCCAACGGCGAACCGTGGCCGCACCAGGACACGGTGCGGCCGTGGGATTCGCTCGGCGACGACGAGAAGCGGCTGTTCGCCAGGATGGCGGAGGTCTTCGCCGGGTTCCTGTCCTACACCGACTCGCAACTCGGCCGCGTCCTCGACTACCTGGAGGACTCCGGCCAGTTGGACAACACCATCATCGTGGTGATCAGTGACAACGGCGCCAGTGGTGAGGGCGGTCCGAACGGATCGGTGAACGAGGTCAAGTTCTTCAACGGCTACATCGACACCGCCGAAGACGGGCTCAAGCTGATGAACAACCTCGGCGGTCCCGAGACCTACAACCACTATCCGATCGGTTGGGCGATGGCGTTCAACACGCCCTACAAGCTGTTCAAGCGTTACGCCTCCCACGAGGGCGGCATCGCCGACACCGCAATCATCTCCTGGCCCAGCGGGATTGCCGCCCACGGTGAGGTCCGCGACAACTACGTCAACGTCTGCGACATCACGCCCACGGTGTACGACCTGCTCGATATCGTCCCCCCGGCCACGGTCAAGGGCATAGCCCAGAAGCCGCTCGACGGCGTGAGCTTCAAGCTCGCGCTCGCCGACCCGGCGGTGCAGACGGGCAAGGACACACAGTTCTACGCGATGCTGGGCACCCGCGGCATCTGGCACAACGGATGGTTCGCGAACACCGTCCACGCAGCAACACCGTCGGGCTGGTCGAACTTCGACAAGGACCGGTGGGAGTTGTTCCACATCGCGTCCGACCGCAGCCAGTGCCGCGACGTCGCCGCAGAAAACCCGGACAAACTCGAGGAACTCAAGGCGCTGTGGTTCAGCGAGGCCGAGAAGTACCACGGACTCCCGTTGGCCGACCTCAACATCTTCGAGACGATCGGACGGTGGCGTCCGTACCTCGCCGGTGCCCGGGAGTCGTATTCCTACTACCCGGGGACAGCGGATGTCGGCATGGGAGCGGCTGTGGAGATCCAGGGGCGCTCCTTCGTGGTACTCGCCGACGTCGTCGTCGACACCGCGGGCGCCGAGGGTGTGCTGTTCAAACACGGCGGCGCGCACGGCGGGCACGTGCTGTTCCTCCAGGACACACGACTGCATTACGTCTACAACTTCCTCGGCGAGCAGGAGCAGCACCTGTCGTCGTCGGGCGGTGTGGCGCCCGGCAAGCACACCTTCGGTGTCGCCTTCGTGCGCACGGGCACCGTCGAGGGCACGCACACCCCACTGGGTGATGCGGCGCTCTACATCGACGACGCCGAGGTGGCGAGGTTCGAGGGAATGACCATCCACCCCGGCCCGTTCGGGCTCGCGGGGGCGAGTCTGAGCATCGGACGCAACACCGGCTCGCCGGTGTCACGCGCCTACAGGGCGCCCTTCCCGTTCAGTGGTGGCACCATCGAGCAGGTGAACGTCGACGTCTCGGGCAAGCCCTACGCGGATGTGGAACGCGAGTTCACCCGAGCCTTCGCCAAGGACTGAGATGGTGACCGAACTCGTTGACGTGCCGGGCGGGTCGTTTCGGATGGGGGAGACGCAGTTCTATCCCGAGGAAGCGCCTGCGCACACCGTCCGCGTCGAGACGTTCGCCGTCGAGCGGCACCCGGTCACCAACGCACAGTTCGCCGAATTCATTTCGGAGACGGGCTATCTCACGATCGCCGAGCAGGCGCCGGACCCCGCCCTGTATCCGGGCGCCACGCCGGAGGACCTCGTCCCAGGCGCTCTGGTGTTCCGGCCGACGAACGGCCCGGTCGATCTGCGCGATTGGCGGCAGTGGTGGAGCTGGGTGCCCGGCGCCAGCTGGCGTCACCCGTTCGGACCAGACAGCGGAATCGACGACCGGCTGGACCATCCCGTGGTGCAGGTCGCCTACCCCGACGCCGCGGCCTACGCCCGCTGGGCCGGGCGACGACTGCCGTCGGAGGCCGAATGGGAGTACGCGGCCCGCGGCGGTGCCACCACCACCTACGCATGGGGCGACGACGTCGCACCCGGGGGTGAGCTGATGGCCAACACGTGGCAGGGCCGGTTCCCGTACCGCAACGACGGCGCACGAGGCTGGGTCGGCACCTCGCCCGTCGGCACATTCGCGCCCAATGGATTCGGGCTCGTCGACATGATCGGCAACGTCTGGGAATGGACGACAACCCAGTTCTGGGGGCACCACCGGCTCGAGGGGCCCACGGGCTGCTGCACGCCTGCCGCAACGGCCGACCCCGCCGTGAACCAGGTGCTCAAGGGCGGTTCACATCTGTGCGCACCGGAGTACTGTCGCCGGTACCGTCCCGCGGCCCGGTCGCCGCAGTCGCAGGACAGCGCGACCACCCACATCGGGTTCCGCTGCGTGGCTGACGCTGACCGGGGCTGATGCCCCGGGGTAGAGCTCGACTGATTTGGTTCCCCGCAGGTCGTCACCTAGAATCAAACGGTTGCCTTGGGCAGACCTCGGCCGATTCGCGTGATTCGGCCCCGCGTGCCCTTCGGTGACAGCAAGACCGCGCGCGTCAGGTCGGTATCTGCCGTGCACACATTAACCAGGTCGAGGAGATCGAGTGATTCAGCAGGAATCGCGGCTGAAGGTCGCCGACAACACGGGTGCCAAGGAGATTTTGTGCATCCGCGTGCTCGGTGGCTCGGGTCGGCGCTACGCCGGCATCGGCGATGTCATCGTGGCGACTGTCAAGGACGCCATCCCCGGCGGCAACGTCAAGCGCGGCGATGTCGTCAAGGCGGTCATCGTGCGCACCGTCAAGGAGCGCCGCCGCGCCGACGGCAGTTACATCAAGTTCGACGAGAACGCCGCCGTCATCATCAAGCCCGACAACGACCCGCGTGGCACACGCATCTTCGGCCCGGTCGGCCGCGAACTGCGCGAGAAGCGCTTCATGAAGATCGTCTCGCTCGCTCCGGAGGTGTTGTAGATGAAGGTCCATAAGGGCGACACCGTGCTGGTCATCTCCGGCAAGGACAAGGGCGCCAAAGGCAAGGTGCTCGAGGCCTACCCAACGCGTAACAAAGTGCTGGTCGAGGGTGTGAACCGGATCAAGAAGCACACCGCGGTCTCGCGCAACGAGCGCGGCGCGCAGTCCGGCGGCATCGTCACCCAGGAGGCGCCGATTGCCGTCTCGAACGTGATGGTCGTCGACTCCGACGGCAAGCCCACCCGCATCACGCACCGCAAGGACGACGAGACCGGCAAGAAGGTCCGCATCGCCAAGACCAACGGCAAGGACATCTGAGATGACCACGGCTGAACAGACACAGAAGACACTGCCTCGCCTCAAGCAGCGCTACCGCGAGGAGATCAAGGACTCGCTGCAAAAAGAGTTCGGCTACGCCAACGTCATGCAGATCCCCGGCGTGGTCAAGGTCGTGGTGAACATGGGCGTCGGCGACGCCGCTCGCGATGCGAAGCTGATCAACGGTGCGGTCAACGACCTGGCGCTGATCACCGGCCAGAAGCCCGAGATTCGCAAGGCCCGCAAGTCCATCGCCCAGTTCAAGCTGCGCGAGGGCATGCCGATCGGCGCGCGGGTCACGCTGCGTGGCGACCGGATGTGGGAGTTCCTGGACCGGCTGATTTCCATTGCGCTGCCGCGTATCCGCGACTTCCGCGGTCTGTCGCCCAAGCAGTTCGACGGGACCGGCAACTACACCTTCGGGCTGACCGAGCAGTCGGTGTTCCACGAGATCGACGTGGACTCGATCGACCGGCCCCGAGGCATGGACATCACCGTCGTCACTTCGGCGACGACCGACGACGAAGGACGAGCGCTGTTGCGGGCGCTGGGCTTTCCGTTCAAGGAGAACTGAGCAGATGGCAAAGAAGGCTCTGGTCAACAAGGCCAACAAGAAGCCGAAGTTCAAGGTGCGGGGTTACACCCGCTGCCAGAGGTGCGGTCGCCCGCACGCGGTTTTCCGCAAGTTCGGGCTCTGCCGTATCTGCTTGCGCGAGATGGCGCATGCCGGCGAACTGCCGGGTGTGCAGAAGTCCAGCTGGTAACAGCCCACAACTACAGACCCCATCGAAAAAGGTTGCGGTAGGCCCTGCTCGAGGCTTTCGAGACTGGGAACCGTCGCGAGGAAGGTGAACCGGCTGTCATGACCATGACGGACCCGATTGCAGACTTCTTGACACGTCTGCGCAACGCCAATTCGGCGTATCACGACGAGGTGACCCTGCCGCACTCGAAGATCAAGGCCAACATCGCCGAGATCCTCAAGAGCGAGGGCTACATCTCCGACTACCACACCGAGGACGCCCGCGTGGGCAAAGCTCTTGTGGTGCAGCTGAAATACGGCCCAAGCCGCGAGCGCAGCATCGCTGGACTGCGCAGGGTGTCCAAGCCCGGTTTGCGCGTCTATGCGAAATCCACCAATTTGCCGCGGGTTCTCGGCGGCCTCGGCGTGGCGATCATCTCCACGTCGGCCGGCTTGAGAACCGATCGCCAGGCCGCCCGAGAGGGCGTGGGCGGCGAAGTCCTCGCGTACGTCTGGTGAGGGGGAACTAAAACTATGTCGCGAATTGGAAAGCAGCCGGTCCCGGTTCCTGCCGGGGTCGACGTAACGATCGAAGGCCAGAACGTCTCGGTCAAGGGTCCCAAGGGATCCCTGGCGCTGTCGGTGGCCGAGCCCATCAAGGTGACGCGTGGCGACGACGGCACCATCGTCGTGGTCCGTCCGGACGACGAGCGGCGCAACCGCTCGCTGCACGGGCTGTCACGCACGCTGGTCGCCAACCTCATCACGGGCGTAACCGAGGGGTACACCACGAAGATGGAGATCTTCGGCGTGGGCTACCGCGTGCAGCTCAAGGGTTCGACCCTGGAGTTCGCACTCGGCTACAGCCATCCGGTCGTGGTCAATGCGCCCGAGGGCGTGACGTTCGCGGTGGAGACGCCGACGAAGTTCTCGATCACCGGTATCGACAAGCAGAAGGTCGGCCAGATCGCGGCCAACATCCGCCGCCTGCGTAAGAGCGATCCCTATAAGGGCAAGGGCATTCGCTACGAGGGTGAGCAGATCCGCCGCAAGGTCGGAAAGACAGGTAAGTAGCAATGGCTAGCAGGACTGAGTCGCAGACGCGTAAGAGCGTGGGACAGAACGTTTCCGAGACCAGGCGGATCTCGCGGCTGCGTCGGCACGCGCGGTTGCGTAAGAAGGTCTCCGGCACCGCCGAGCGACCCCGCCTCGTGGTCAACCGTTCGTCGCGGCACATTCACGTGCAGCTGGTGAACGATCTGAACGGAACAACCGTGGCCGCCGCGTCGTCCATCGAGGCCGACGTGCGCGCGGTCGATGGGGACAAGAAGGCCCACAGCGTGCGGGTCGGTCAGCTGATCGCCGAGCGCGCCAAGGCCGCGGGCATCGACGAGGTCGTGTTCGACCGCGGTGGTTACACCTATGGCGGACGGATCGCGGCGCTTGCCGACGCGGCACGCGAAGGCGGGCTGAAGTTCTAATGACTGTTAACGGAAGGACTGCATGATGGCCGAGCAGGCAAACGCCGGCGGCCCCGGAAACACTCAAGACGGCCGCAGCTCGCGGGGTGACCGTGATGGGCGGGGCCGCCGCGACGACCGTGGTGGCCGCGGCCGCGACGGTGGAGACAAGAGCAACTTCCTCGAGCGCGTGGTGGCGATCAACCGCGTCTCCAAGGTGGTCAAGGGTGGTCGCCGGTTCAGCTTCACGGCGTTGGTGATCGTCGGTGATGGGCACGGCATGGTCGGTGTCGGTTACGGCAAGGCCAAGGAAGTTCCCGCCGCGATCGCCAAGGGCGTCGAGGAAGCACGCAAGAACTTCTTCCGGGTTCCGCTGATCGGCGGCACCGTGACCCACCCGGTCCAGGGCGAGGCCGCGGCCGGCGTCGTGATGCTGCGTCCGGCGAGCCCGGGTACCGGTGTGATCGCCGGCGGCGCCTGCCGCGCGGTGCTGGAATGCGCTGGGGTGCACGACGTCCTGGCCAAGTCGCTGGGCAGCGACAACGCGATCAACGTGGTGCACGCCACCGTTGCCGCGCTGAAGATGCTGCAGCGTCCGGAAGAGGTCGCGGCCCGGCGTGGGCTGCCGATCGAGGATGTGGCGCCGCCCAGCATGCTGCGGCAGCGACGGGAAGCCGAGGCGCTCGCCGCGTCGGCGGCGCGTGAAGGAAATGCATAACCATGGCTGAGCTGAAGATCACTCAGGTGCGCAGCACCATCGGTGCGCGCTGGAAGCAGCGCGAATCGCTGCGGACGCTCGGACTGCGCAAGATTCGGCAGTCGGTGGTCCGCGAGGACAACGCGCAGACGCGCGGTCTGATCAACACCGTGCACCACCTCGTAGTGGTAGAGGAGGTCTAACGATGGCGCCCATCAAGCTTCACGATTTGAAGCCGGCTCCCGGCTCGAAGACCGCGAAGACCCGCGTCGGTCGCGGTGACGGGTCGAAGGGTAAGACGGCCGGCCGCGGCACCAAGGGCACCAAAGCCCGCAAGAACGTCCCGGCGATGTTCGAGGGCGGTCAGATGCCGATCCACATGCGGCTTCCCAAGCTCAAGGGCTTCCGCAACCGGTTCCGCACCGAGTACGAGGTCGTCAACGTCGCCCAGATCAACAAGCTGTTCCCCAAGGGTGGCGACGTGGGCGTCGACGAGCTGGTGGCGGCCGGTGCGGTTCGCAAGAACACGCTCGTCAAGGTGCTCGGCGACGGCAAGCTGACCGTCAAGGTCAATGTCACCGCCCACAAGTTCAGCGGCAGCGCGCGCGAGAAGATCAGTGCCGCAGGCGGTTCCGCGACCGAACTTTAGTCGATCACGACCGAGAAAGGCCTCCGCCTCGCTGCGGGGGCCTTTGTCGTCGATCAGGGGTAACGCCGACTACCACGAGCGCGATCTACACTGTGCGTGCCGATCCGAGGAGCTGCAAACATGATCCGCCACTGCATCGCCGTAGCGATGGCTGTCGCCGGTTTCGCCGTGTTCGGCGGCGCCGCGTCCGCCCACGCCCAGACCGATGACGAGCGATTCGTCGACGCGATCACCAAGCTGGGCATCACTGCGGGCCCCGATACGGACATTCCGGCGCTGGGGCAGAACGTGTGCAGCACGTTGACCGACGAGCTGGCGAAGAACGTCAACCCGGTGCCGGTCGTGCGCGGGGTGGTGGCTTCGCTGCAGAACAGCAACTTGACCCGCGAGCAGGCGGTGGGGTTCATGAGGACGTCGGTCGCCGTCTACTGCCCTCAGTACGCGCGCTTCACCGGTCGCTGAGCCGGGTCCGGTCGCGGCCGCGTCGGTAGGCTCGCATCATGGTTGCTTTCCTGCCCGGCATTCCCGGTACCGACGATCTGCGCGCTCTGGCTAGACGGGTCGACACCGCCCGCCATCGCGGGGTCCCGGACGGCTGTGTGCTCGAACTGGACCTCCTGGCTGCGCCGCCGGAGACCGTCGGGTTCGACCCGCTTGCGATGATCTCCAGCGGTGGTCGGCCGCTGATGCTGCGCGAGGCCGTCGCCGCGATTCACCGCGCCGCCGAGGACGACCGAGTGGCCGGGCTGATCGCCAGGGTTCAACTGCCCGCCGCTGCGCCTGCCGTTGTGCAGGAGTTGCGCGACGCCCTCGCCGAGTTCAGTGACGTCAAGCCCACGCTCGCCTGGGCCGAAACCTACCCCGGCACGTTGTCGTACTACCTCGCATCGGTGTTTCGCGAGGTGTGGATGCAGCCGTCCGGCACCGTCGGAATCGTCGGCTTTGCCACCAACGCGTTGTTCCTGCGTGGGGCGCTGGACAAGGCGGGCATCGAGGCCGACTTCATCGCGCGTGGCGAATACAAGTCCGCGGCAAACCTTTTCACCCAGGACAGTTACACCGACGCTCATCGTGAGGCCGACAGTCGCCTGATCGAGAGTCTGCACAGCCAGGTTGTCGCGGCCGTCGCCGCGTCGCGGCACCTCGACCCCGCTGCCGTCAACGCGCTGGCAGACAAGGCGCCATTGCTGCGCGACGAAGCGGTGGACGGCGGGCTCATCGACCGCATCGGCTTTCGCGACGAGGCCTACGCGCGCATCGCCGAACTCACCGGTACGCACGATATCTCGCCTACCGACGCCGATTCGGAGGATGCGCCGCCTCGGCTGTACCTGTCGCGCTACGCGCGCGCCACGGCTCCCAAGCCGACACCGCCGATGCCGTCGATTCCCGGCCGCAAGGCCAAACCTTCGATTGCTGTCGTCACCCTGCACGGACCCATCGTCAGTGGGCGAGGTGGCCCGCAGGGCGTTCCACTCGGCAACTCGAGTGCAGGCGGAGACACCATCGCCGCGGCGCTGCGCGAAGCCGCCGCCAACGACTCGGTGTCGGCGATCGTGCTTCGGGTCGACAGTCCCGGCGGCTCCGTCACCGGATCGGAAACCATTTGGCGCGAGGTCAATCGGGTGCGCGACGGCGGCAAGCCGGTCGTGGCGTCGATGGGGTCGGTTGCGGCCTCCGGCGGGTATTACGTGTCGATGGGCGCCGACGCGATCGTCGCCAACGCCGGAACCATCACCGGCTCCATCGGCGTGGTCACCGGCAAGCTGGTGGCCCGCGACCTCAAAGACCGGCTCGGTGTCGGCTCGGGAACGTTGAAGACCAACGCGAATGCCGATGCGTGGTCGATCAACGAGCCCTTCACCGAGGAGCAACGGGCACACGTGGAGGCCGAGGCCGACTTGTTCTACACCGACTTCGTCGAACGCGTTGCGGTGGGCCGCAAGCTGACTGTGGAGGCGGTCGAGGCGATCGCGCGCGGCCGGGTGTGGACGGGTGCGGATGCCAAGGAGCGCGGACTTGTCGACGAACTCGGCGGGCTGCGCACCGCGATCACCCGCGCGAAGATACTCGCGGGACATGACGCCGACACCGAGGTCCGCCTCGTCGGTTACCCGGGTTCGTCGTTGATGGACCTGTTGCGCCCCAAACCGTCGTCGCAGCCCGCGGCCGCGTCGGTGTCGGAGGCGGTCGGCAGCCTGCTCGGCCGCTCGCTGGCGGACATGTTGAACCACGCCGAACGCTCGCTGACCGGCGTCAGTGCGCTGTGGTTGGGCGACTACCGCTTTTAATCGCGAGAAGAGCGCAGGTAGCCGTAGACCGCGGCGAAGTTCTTGTTGACCTCGTCAGGAATGGGCACGGGGCCACCGAGAGCGCGTGCGCCCCAGACGATCTGGGCGGTCCGCTCGACCAGCGCGGTGACGTGCAGCACTTTGTCAGGTCGCGGTCCCACCGCGACGAGACCGTGGTTGGCGATCAGCGCTGCGGCCCTGCCGTCGAGTGCCTTGACCGCGTTGTGCCCGACGTCCGGTGTGCCGGAGGCGGCATATTCGGCGCAGCGGATGTCGCCGCCGCAGTACACCGCGAATTCGTCGATGACCGCCGGGATCGACTGCTGCGCAACGGCGAACATCGTCGCCCACACCGGGTGGCTGTGAATCACGCTGCCGACGTCGTCGTAGGCGCGATAACACGCAAGGTGCAGCGCCATCTCCGTCGACGGCGCCCGGCCGTCCTTGGCGGCCAGCACGTCGCCGCCCGGGTCGACGAGTACGAGGTCGTCGAGTTGCATGTCGCGGTAGTCGACCGACGACGGCGTGATCACGAGGTTGCCGTCCTTGCGCCGCGCCGATATGTTGCCGGCCGTCCCTTCGACCAGTCCGCGGCCCAACATGTCCTTGGCCGCGGCGAGCACCGCGTCCTCGGCATGGTCGACGAACCTCATCATCTTTCCTGCTCCTCGCGTGCGCCGAAGGTCAGCACCTCCGGGTTGACGACGTTGACGGGTCGGCGCCCGGCCAGAAGCGCCTCGAGGTCATCGGCGACCATTTGCGCCTGGCGGGCCTCAGTGTTCCACGTGGCCCCGCCGAGGTGAGGCGTCAGCACGACGTTCCCCATCCCGATCAACGGGTGATGAGCCGGCAGCCGTTCCCCCACGAAGTGGTCGAGACCCGCGGCGGCGACCTTGCCGCTGCGCAACGCGTCGACGAGCGCGTCGGTGTCATGGAGCGGCGCGCGCGCAGTGTTGAGAAACACCACGCCGTCCCGCATCGCCGCGAACTGCACCGCGCCGATCATCCCGGTGGTGTCGTCGGTGACCGGTGCGTGCAGCGACACGATGTCGGCCTGCGCCAGCAACTCGTCGAGGCTGTGGCGGGCGTCGCCCTGGTACGGGTCGCAGGCGATGACCGTCACGCCGAGTCCCTTCAGTCGCCAGCGCAGGGCACGCCCGACTGCGCCGAGGCCGACCAGTCCCGCCGTGCGACCCGCGACCTCCCACGCCCGGAAGCGTTGGTAGGGCAGCGTGCCGTCGCGAAAAACTTCACCCGCGCGCACGTCCGCGTCGCCGGTCAGGACATGCCGGGTCGCGGCGAACAACAGGGCCAACGTCATTTCGGCGACGCCGTCGGCATTGCGCCCCGGGGTGTGCAGCACCGGGATGGCCGCGGCGGTGGCGCCTGCGACGTCGACGTTGTTGGGATCGCTGCGGGTGGACGCGACGGCGGTCAACGCCAGTTCGAAAACGGGTCCGCTCACCGAATCACTCTCCACAACAAGCACATCAGCGCGTTCGTCGGCAGCCCGCTGTGCCAGCTGTTCGCCGGTGTAAATGCGAAGCGGTTTCTGCTCGATCCACGGGTCGTAGACGACGTCGACGAGCTGACGCAGCTTGTCGTAGCCTGGCCCGCGAAGTGGTGCCGTCACGAGCGCGCGAAGTCGGGCCACGAGTGCCCATGCTCGCGTACGGTGGCGCGCGTGTCAGGCCAACGGGTGACAATCGGCGTCGACATCGGCACGACGTCGGTCAAGGCCTTGGCCGCCGACGAGCACGGGCGGGTGAGCGCGCGGGTCCGCATACCGCATCAGCTGCGGGTGCCCGCCCCCGGTCAGTTCGAGCACGACGCCGACGAGGCATGGCGGCGAGGACCGTTGACGGCGCTGGCTGAGCTGGACCGCTTCGACGCCGCGGCGGTCGCCATCACCGCGATGGTGCCGTCATTGACGGCGGTGGACGACCATGGAAGGCCGATGACGCCGGGTCTGCTCTATGGCGACGCCCGCGGACGCAGGGCATGCGGCACAGACGCGACATTGCTCACCGGAGAGGCCGCGGAGTTCCTGCGCTGGACGGTGGGGCAGGCTCCCGAAGCGCGTGGCTACTGGCCCGCGGCGGCGGTCGCCAACTACGCGCTGGCCGGCGAGGCGGTGATCGACAATGCAACGGCAGGCACGACCTATCCGTTGTTCGACGGCAGCAGTTGGCGCACGGCACCGGACCGGATGCCCCGGGTCGCGGCGCCGGGCTCCGCAGTGGGCGAAATCCGCAGCAGCGGTGCGGTACTCGCGGCAGGATCGGTCGACGCGGTGTGCGAGCAGTTGGTCGCGGGCGCGGACTCTAACGGCGACGTGCTCGTGTTGTGCGGCACCACGTTGATCGTGTGGGCGACCGTTGCCGACTACCGCGAAGTGCCCGGACTGTGGACCGTGCCGCACACCGCGCCGGGCAAGTTCCAGATCGGCGGCCCGAGCAACGCAGGCGGCCTCTTCCTCGGTTGGGTCGACCGCCTCATAGGCAACGCAGCGGCTGAGGTTGATCCACGGCGAGTTCCGGTGTGGTCGCCCTATGTTCGTGGCGAGCGGGCCCCGTTCCATGATCCCGACCGCCACGCCGTGCTCGACGGGCTCGATCTGACTCACGACGCGGCGTCGGTACGGCGGGCCGCCTACGAGGCATCGGGCTTCGTGGTACGTCAACTCGTCGAGATGAGTGGCGCTTCGGCGGCCCGCATAGTGGCCACCGGCGGCGGTGTTCGCGTCGACCCGTGGATGCAGGCCGTTGCCGATGCCACCGGGCTACCGGTGCAGGTGTCGGCGGTTCCCGAAGGAGCGGCGTTGGGTGCGGCATTCCTGGCCCGGATGGCAGCCGGGTGGGAGTCGTCGATCACCGACGCGGCGCGGTGGGCCGCGACCGAGCGCGTCGTCGAACCGGATCCCGCGTGGGCGGGTGCCGTCGCCGACCGCTACAGCCGGTTCCTCGAACTGGCAGAGCAGCGGCGTTAGCGCTTGACCGCGGTCAGATAACTCATGTCGGCGAAGAAGCCGATCGTTTCGTCCTCGGAGAATTCAAATCCGTTCGCGGCGTACGCGTCTGCCATCTTCTGGGTTGTCACGTCCCACCCGTGACCGGTCAGGTATTCGACGACGTCGTTGCGCTCGCCGTGGTAGATGAGCTCACTCATCTCGATGTCGTGGCCGTACTTCTTGAGCCGATCCCGAATCTGTTCAGAGCGTTCGTCGGTGAACATGCTGACGTCTGGGATGTGCTCGGTGGCGACGCGACTTCCCGGCGCGCTGAGCTCGTCGATTCTGTCGAACAGCAGATCCTGTGCCTCGGGCGGCAGGTAGATCAACAGTCCCTCCGCGATCCAGGCGGCGGGTTGGCTCGGATCGAACCCGTTGTCACGCAGCGCCTTCGGCCAGTCATCGCGCAGATCGACCGCGATCGCGCGCCGGTCGGCCTTCGGTTCGGCGCCCAGTTTCGCCAACGTGTCGCTCTTGAATGCGATCACCTCGGGCTGGTCGAGCTCGAAGACGGTCGTGCCGTGCGGCCACGGGAGCCGGTACGCACGCGCATCGAGACCGGCCGCGAGGATCACGGCCTGGCGGATTCCGGCCTCCGCGGCACCGGTGAACAGGTTGTCGAAATGGCGGGTGCGCACGGCCATTCCCTCTGCGGCACGCCGCATGTCGATTCGCGGGTCGATGTCCGCCAGCTCGATATCACCGTCGAGCAGGCGGACAAACAGATCCAATCCGACCGCGCGCACCAGCGGCTCGGCGTGCGGGTCGTCGATCAGATTCTCTCGATGGCTCAGCACGCGCTGCGCGGCCACCATCGTCGCGGTCGAGCCCACGCTGCTCGCAAGATCCCAGCTGTCGTCGTCGGTACGGGCCACGCTGCTCCTATCGTCGGGTCGCGATGACGGCAAGCGAATCACGCATCGGCGCAACTGTATCGCCGGCTGGGAACGTGCGGCCGTAGTCGGCGAACACCTCCGGCCGAGTCCGTGCCGACACCTGCCAGCCATGGTCGCCGAGGTATTCGACGACCGGGCTGCGCTCACCTTCGTAGAAGAGGTGCGAGATGTCGAGGTGGGCCCCCTTGTCACCCCACTGTCTGCTGATCGCCTTGGTGCGTTCGCCGATGGCGGCGGCCGCGTCCGGGTGGTACTCCGTCGACAACCGGCTGCCCGGCGCGCTCAGCTCGGTGATGTCGTCGAACAGCCGGTCCTGCGCCTCGGGCGGCAGATACACCAAAAGGCCCTCGGCACTCCACGCGGTGCGCTGGCCGACATCGAACCCGCTGTCGCGCAATGCTTTCGGCCAGTCATCACGCAGATCGATGCCCACAGTGCGCAGTTCGGCAGCAGGGGTAGCGCCGACCGACGCCAATGTGCGCGTCTTGAACTCGATGACCTGCGGCTGGTCGATCTCGTACACGACGGTGCCGTCCGGCCAGTGCAGCCGGTAGGAGCGTGAATCGAGGCCGGACGCCAGGATCACGGCCTGCCTGATGCCCGCGGCGCCCGCGTCTGCGAAGAAGTCGTCGAAGAAGCGCGTTCGCACGGCGATCACGTCGGCCATCAGCCGCGCGCCTGTGGCATCGACGTCGGACAGATCGATCTCACCGTCGACCAGCCTGGTGAAGAAATCGAGCCCGACGGCGCGCACCAACGGCGCGGCGAACGGGTCGTCGAACAGCCGGTCCTCGTCGCGGCTCACCACCGCCCGCGCGGCGGCGACCATCGTGGCAGTGGTGCCCACGCTGGAGGCGAGGTCCCAGCTGTCCGACTCCGTGCGGCTCATCAGTTCAGTATCGCGCTCACGTACTGCAACTCCCCGAAGTGGGCAACGTCGTCGTCGGGTAGCGTCGGTCGCCCGTTCGCCGCGAGTAGGTCGTTGACACTGCGGCGGGCGAGGTTCCAGCCCCGGTCCTCCATATAGGCGCCTGCCTCGTTGCGGTCGCCGAGGTAGACCAGCTCGCCGAAGTCGAGCTCGAAGCCGTGGCTGCGCCAGCGCTCCGACGCCTCCTGCATGCGCTCGAGCACCTTCTCGTGATCTTCGGGAGCGATACTGGTCGGCCCGCTCTCGAGGGCCACACGGCTGCCGGGTGCGCTCAGCTCGGAGATCGTGTCGAGCAGCCGATCCTGCGCCTCGGGGGGCAGGTAGCCGAGTAGACCCTCCGCACTCCACGCGGTCGGCCGGTTGGGGTCGAAGCCCTGCGCCTTCAACGCCGCCGGCCAGTCGTAGCGCAGGTCCACCGCGACGGTGCGCAGCTCGGCGGTGGGTTCGACGCCGAACTCGGCCAGCGTCGCGCTCTTGAACTCGATGACCTCGGGCTGGTCGATCTCGAAGACGGTCGTACCCGCGGGCCAGGCCAACCGGTACGCCCGCGTGTCGAGCCCGGACGCCAGGATCACCGCCTGCCGGATGCCTGCCTTCGCGGCTTCGACGAAGAACTCGTCGAAGAATTTGGTCCGCACGGCCATGTTGTCGGTCATCCGGGCCATACCCATGGTCTCGTTGTCCGTATCAAGCTCCTCCAGCGTGAGCTCGCCGGAGGCCAGCCGGGTGAAGAAGTCGACACCTACCGCCCGGACCAGTGGCTCGGCATACGGGTCGAAGATCAGGGCGTCGTCGCCGGTACTCGCGATCGCCCGGGCCGCGGCCACCATCGTCGCCGTAGCGCCGACGCTCGACGCCAGGTCCCAGGTGTCACCCTCGTATCGGCCGCCTGTCCGTTCCATGCGAATCACCTCTCGTGGCCAGTATTAGTTAGCGGATATAACGAATACCGACCACGGTAGATTCCCGACCTGAAGATCAGCTGTGAAGCCCGTGCGGGGGATCAGGATGCTGGGCATCCGACCTGCAACTGTTAGTCTCGTAGACTGTTTGGCGCGTGACTTCATGCAGGCTGCGTGCTTTGCGGGAGTCCGCACACGACTTAACCAGAACGCTGGTTGTGACCAGCCACATTCGCACGCCGCAAAGCACAGGTCGGCTGCGCAGGAGGAAGAGTGCTCTCGGCTTTCATCTCTTCGCTTAGGACAGTCGACCTGAGGCGAAAGATTCTGTTCACCCTGGGCATCGTCATCCTGTACCGGGTCGGCGCCTCGATTCCCTCGCCCGGCGTCAACTACCCGAACGTGCAGGAGTGCATCGCTCAGGTCAGCGGTGGCGACTCAGGGCAGATCTATTCACTGATCAACCTGTTCTCCGGCGGCGCGCTGCTGCAGCTGTCGATTTTCGCGGTGGGCATCATGCCCTACATCACCGCCAGCATCATCGTGCAGCTACTCGGCGTGGTGATCCCGCGCTTCGAACAGCTGCGCAAAGAGGGGCAATCAGGCCAGGCGAAACTGACGCAGTACACCCGTTACCTGTCGATTGCGCTGGCGGTTCTGCAGTCCACCAGCATCGTGGCACTGGCCGCCAACGGCGGGCTGTTGCAGGGCTGCTCGCTCGACATCATCCAGGGCCAGGCCGACGAAGGTCTGAACATCTTCAACCTCGCGGTGATGGTGACGGTGATGACCGCGGGCGCAGCGCTGGTCATGTGGATGGGCGAGCTCGTCACCGAGCGTGGCATCGGCAACGGCATGTCCCTGCTGATCTTCGCCAGCATCGCCTCGGCGATCCCCGGTGAGGGCAAGAGCATCCTGGACAGCCGCGGGGGCATGGTCTTCGCCCTCGTGTGTGCCGCAGCGCTGCTGATCGTCATCGGCGTGGTGTTCGTCGAGCAGGGCCAGCGTCGCATTCCGGTCCAGTACGCCAAGCGCATGGTGGGACGTCGCATGTACGGCGGCACGTCGACCTACCTGCCGCTGAAGGTCAACCAGGCGGGCGTCATCCCGGTCATCTTCGCCTCGTCGCTGATCTACATCCCGCACCTGATCACCCAGCTGATTCAGAGCGGCAATCCCAACGGCGGCACAGGGTGGTGGCAGGAGTTCGTCGCGAATTACTTGACCGATCCCAGCAGCCCGGTGTACATCGCCATCTACTTCGGCCTGATCGTCTTCTTCACCTACTTCTACGTGTCGATCACGTTCAACCCCGATGAACGGGCCGACGAGATGAAGAAGTTCGGCGGCTTCATTCCGGGCATCCGGCCAGGCCGGCCCACCGCCGATTACCTCCGATACGTGCTCAGCCGGATCACCCTTCCCGGCTCGATCTACCTCGGCGTGATCGCGGTTCTGCCCAACCTGTTCCTCGAGATCGGGAACACCGGTTCCGTGCAGAACCTGCCCTTCGGTGGCACTGCGGTTCTCATCGCCGTCGGCGTCGCACTCGATACGGTCAAGCAAATCGAGAGCCAACTCATGCAACGCAACTACGAAGGGTTCTTGAAGTGAGAGTCGTTCTACTGGGACCGCCGGGGGCGGGCAAGGGCACGCAGGCGCAGAAGCTCTCCGAGAAGCTCGGTATCCCACAGATCTCCACTGGCGACCTGTTCCGCGCGAACATCAGCGACGGGACGCCGCTCGGCCTCGAGGCCAAGCGCTACCTCGACGCAGGGGACCTGGTGCCCTCCGAACTGACGAACAAACTGGTCGAAGACCGCATCGGGCAGTCGGACGCCACCGACGGCTTCATCCTCGACGGCTACCCCCGCTCGGTGGCTCAGGCCAAGGCACTCGACGAGATGCTGAAGAATCACGGCACCCAGCTCGACGCCGTCCTGGAGTTTCAGGTCTCTGAGGAAGAGTTGTTCGAGCGGTTGAAGTCTCGCGGCCGCGCGGACGACACCGAAGAGGTCATCCACAATCGGATGCAGGTCTATCGCGACGAGACCCAGCCACTGCTGGAGTACTACGGCCACAACAACCTGCAGACCGTCGACGCCGTCGGCTCACTTGACGAGGTCTTCGCCCGCGCGCTGAGAGCACTCGGTAAGTAGCCCATGATCGGTATGCCCGGCCTGCGCAACCGCCGGGTCGTTGCGCAGCGCACCCCCGGCGAACTCGACGCGATGGCCGCGGCGGGCGCACTGGTCGCCGCCGCACTGCTCGCGGTGCGCAACGCCGCCGCGCCGGGCGTGTCCACGCTCGCGCTCGACGAGGTCGCCGAAGCGGTGATCCGCGACGGCGGGGGTGTGCCGTCGTTCCTTGGCTATCACGGCTTTCCCGCCAGCATCTGCGCGTCGGTGAACGAGCGCGTCGTGCACGGCATTCCCACCGCCACCGAGACGCTGGCCCCCGGAGATCTGGTGTCCATCGATTGCGGCGCAATACTCGACGGCTGGCACGGCGATTCGGCGGTCACCTTCGGCGTCGGCGCGCTGATCCCGGTCGACGAGGCCCTGTCGCAGGCCACCCGTGAAGCCATGGAGGCCGGGATCGCCGCGATGCTGCCCGGCAATCGACTCACCGACGTCTCGCATGCGATCGAGAAGGGGACACGAGCCGCCGAGGAGCGCTACGACCGCAAATTCGGCATCGTCGCCAACTACGGCGGACACGGCATCGGCAGGGCCATGCACATGGATCCGTTCCTGCCCAACGAGGGGCCGCCCGGCCGTGGCCCGCACCTGGCGCCCGGTTCCGTGTTGGCCATCGAACCGATGCTGACTCTGGGCACCACGAAGACCGTTGTGCTCGATGACGAGTGGACGGTCGTCACCGCCGATGGGTCGCGCGCCGCGCACTGGGAGCACACCGTCGCCGTCACCGAGGACGGGCCCCGCATCCTCACACTGCTGTGAACCGGACGTCCTAAGCCTCGCCGGTACCGACCTCTGGATCCTGGTCGGTTGGCGGGTACACGATCCGGAGGCCGTCGGCGACGGCGAACGACGTGAGTTTGGCCGGCGTCAGTGTGCCTGCCCCCATGATGTGGACAACGTCGATACCCCTCAACAGCAGTGCGTCAGCGACAAGAGCGCGGTGGCACCGCCAGAAGACGGCCTCCGCGCACATGATCGCGGTGACACGATCGGCAGACAGCGCGATGAGCTCTGTCAGCGCTGTGTCGAACTGCCGGGTGTTCATGTAGTCGGCGTAGCCCCGAAACGACATGTTGCGCCATCCGGCGTTCGGCGAGTTCTTGACCGGCTTGCGGAGTCCGCCGAGTCCCGCGAGGTGCCGGTACTCGATTCCGGCCGCCGGTAACGACGCAGCGAGCTGATCGGACTGAAACTGCGGGTTGTGTCGGGATTTGGGGACCGTGCGAATGTCCGCCAGCAACTCGATGTCGAATCGCGCCAGCAGGGCGATGAATTCGTCGCCCGGACGGGTGGAGTGACCGACGGTGTAAATAGTGGTCGACATGGCGCCCACAGGCTACGACGACCCCCGCGATACTGAACCGAATCACCTCCGACGTCGTGTCTTAGACGGAGGTTGGGAATGGATGACCCGGAGGCCGCCATGATGCGCGTGCTCTACCACGAGCACGCGGGCGCGCTGTGGCGATACGCGCTGAGGCTGACCGGGGACCAAGCGCGTGCGGAGGACGTGGTGCAAGAGACGTTGCTGCGGGCATGGCGGCATCCGGAGGTGACCGACGATGTCGACCGGTCGGCCCGGGCGTGGCTGTTCACGGTCGCACGCAACCTCATCATCGACGAGCGCCGCAGCGCCCGCTTCCGCAACGAGTCCGGCACCGGTGACGTCGAGACCGTCGCCGACCGGGCCGGACCCGACGAAGTGGACAACGCGCTGGACCGGCTGTTGCTGGGCACCGCGATGACCCAGCTGTCCGAGGACCACCGCGCGGTGATTCGTCGGGCGTACTACCAGGGGTGGACGACCGCCCAGATCGCCGACGATCTGCAGATCGCCGAGGGGACGGTCAAGTCGCGGCTGCACTACGCGGTGCGGGCCTTGCGGCTCAACCTGCAGGAGATGGGGGTGACGCGATGACGCTCGACGGCGATCGGTATCTCACCTGGGATGCGGCGTACGTCCTGGGCTCGCTGACAAGCGCCGAACGCCGCGAGTTCGAGGCGCATTTGCAGACGTGTTCGCGGTGCAGGTCGGCGGTCGCAGAACTGAGTGGGGTTCCCGCCCTGCTCGCCAAGCTCGACCTCGATGACGTCCGTGCCCTCGACGCCGAGCAGGCTGACACACCGCCACTGCGCCCCGAAGTGCTGGAGTCGGTGCTGGACAAGGTGCGCTGGCGGCGACGCCGGTCACGGCTGCTGATGTCGTCGGCGGTGGCGGTGGCTGCCGCACTGCTGGCGGTCGGAATGCTGATCGTGTTCCGCCCGGAAACCATAGGACTGCAGACGAACACGCCTGAGGCGTCACCCAGCATGGTCATGACGAAGGTGGGCGAGACGCCGATCAACGCGACGATCTCGATGACGGGCTTCGGGTGGGGCACCCGCATCGACATGGCCTGCACCTACGGTGACTGGGGCCAACGCGACGCTCCTCCGCAATCACTGGGCATGGTTGTGGTGAACCGCGACGGCAGCCGCTCCCAGGTCGCGACGTGGCTCGGGCTACCGGGCGCCACCGCCCTGCCGAGTGCCACCACGCCGACTCCCGTAACCGAAATCGCTGCCGTGCAATTGGTCTCGGCGGAGTCCGGCGACGTTCTACTCGAACACCAACATGTGAATCGGGTCGGCGGCTGAACCCTGCGCCGCCGCGGGTCGTGTCACTGGTATGGCCAATGGGCACCGGGTTGTCGACCACATCGTCAGCTATCTCGCCGCGATCGGCGTCGACTACATCTTCGGCGTCGACGGTGCCAACATCGAGGACCTCTACGATGCTGCGTACTTCTGTGACGACGTCACAGCGGTGTTGGCCAAACACGAATTCTCCGCCACCACAATGGCCGACGGCTACTGTCGCAGCGGGGCCGGCCTCGGCGTCGTCGCCGCGACATCGGGCGGCGGCGCTCTGAACACTGTGCCGGGGCTGGGAGAGGCCTTCGCCAGCCGGGTTCCGGTGCTGGCGTTGATCGGTCAGCCGCCGACGACGCTGGACGGCTTGGGCGCATTCCAGGACACCAGCGGACGCAACGGTGCGTTGGACGGCCAAGCGCTCTTCGCGTCGGTGTCGGTCTACTGCCGCCGGGTCACAACCCCGGCAGACATCGTCTGGGCGTTGCCCGAGGCCGTTGCGGCGGCGCGCACGGGCGGACCGGCGGTGCTCCTGCTGCCCAAGGACATTCAGCAGTCCGCAGTGGCGGCGACGAACGGTGTGGCCGGTCCGGCCGGCACATCACCGGGCGATCCCCATCCGATCGTGCGCGCGCTGCGGCGTGCCGACGGCCCCGTGACGATCATCGCCGGTGAACAGGTGGCCCGCGACGCCGCACGCGACGAACTCGAAGCCCTGCGAGCGCAGTTGCGTGCCCAGGTGGCGTGCGTACCCGACGCCAAGGACGTTGCAGGCACGCCGGGACGAGGATCGTCGTCGTCGCTCGGTGTCACCGGAGTAATGGGGCATCCCAGTGTCGCCGTGGCCATCGCCGACAGCGCGCTGTGTCTGCTGGTCGGCACCCGCATGACGGTGACCGCGCGAGCGGGCCTGGACAACGCACTCGGATCGGTCCCGCTTCTGTCCCTTGGCTCCGGGGTTCCCTATCTGCCATGCACCCACGTGCATACCGACGATCTCCGAGGATCACTCGCGTCGTTGACCGCGGCGCTGTCTGGCCGGAACCGCCCATCGTCGGTGCGGGTGGCGAACGCGTTGTCGCGCACCGAGTTGCTGCCGCCCCCGCATGCCGGCCCGGGAATCCGGTATGGCGACGCGATGAGGGTGCTCGACCGCCTGCTGCCCGACGAGGTGGACATCGTCGTCGACGCAGGCAACATCGGCGCCGCGGCCATTCACCACCTGCCGGTCCGGCGTGGTGGGCGTTTCGTGGTCGCGCTCGGGATGGGTGGCATGGGCTACAGCTTCGGGGCCGGGGTCGGCATGGCCTTCGGGCGCGCACGTGGCCGGACCGTGGTCATCGCGGGCGACGGCTCGTTCTACATGCACGGCATGGAAATTCACACCGCACTGCAGTACCGGTTACCGGTCACCTTCCTCCTCTTCGACAATCACGCACATGCGATGTGTGTGACCCGCGAGCAGCTGTTCTACGACGACCGATACAGCTACAACCGATTCGGGCCGAGCCGACTCGGCGCGGGCCTGGCTGCCATGTTTCCCGGCCTGAGATCGACCGATGTCGAGGACCTGGGCGAGTTGCCGACCGCGCTGGTGAACGCGCTGAACGCCGACGGACCGTCGGTGGTGAGCGTCGAGTGTTCATCCGACGAAATACCACCGTTCGCAACATTTCTGAACAAGGAGGACCGCTCTCATGCCGTTGCCCGCACTCGATGACATCGCCGCTCATCGCGGCACCGCCGACCCGATCGACGACGTCATCCGAATTGAGACGTCGCCACGCGAGAAGGCCACGCCGATCATCATGGAGATGATGCGGTCGGTGTATCCGCACGACGCCGTCTTCGGCGAATTCTGCACGGTCAACAGCTATGTCGACTGTCCGCCCGGTGAATTGTTCGCCTACATGGCCGATACCCGCAGCCTGGAGGAGTGGACCTACAGCCTGCGTGGCTTCACGCCCACCGAGGAGCCGGGACTGTGGCAGGCGTTCGACCGCTTGGGTTCGCAGACGCAGATCTTCACCCGCACGGTGGCCAACGAGGACGCGATGACCGTCGATTATCACTGCGCCTGGGATCAGGGTAGACACCTCTGGATGGTCTACCTGATGCGGATCGTCGACGCGCAGAAAGTCTTCGACAAGCCGGGCTCGGTTGTGCTGTGGACGAATTGCCATCACCCGTTCTACGACCGCAATCCCTATCCGGACGCCGCGCCGCCGCAACGCCCGGTCTGGGTCGGCGACTTCTGGGACATGTTCGGTCCGGGGCATCTGCTTGAGCTGAAGAACCTCAAGGCGATAGCCGAGTATCGCCACCGCAACGGTCTGCCGGTGCGGCCGTCCTGGATGGGAGCGACACGATGACCGCCGCGCACGCGAGGAGCGATTCAATCGTCAGCCTCACCGACGTCGCCACATACCTTCCCGGCGAACCGATCGGTGCCGACTACTACGCACAGTTCGCCGATTCGGATGACCTGCGAGACAACGTGATGTTCCGTGCCCCGAAGTATCGGCATCACGTGGCACCGGACGAGTCGGCGATCGACATGATCGAGCGTGCGGCCGCGGGCCTGATCGACCGCCATGGCCAC
Organism: Mycobacterium deserti; assembly: GCF_025345615.1. Classification (GTDB taxonomy): domain Bacteria; phylum Actinomycetota; class Actinomycetes; order Mycobacteriales; family Mycobacteriaceae; genus Mycobacterium; species Mycobacterium deserti. The sequence goes on along the minus strand of NZ_JAODWD010000002.1, from coordinate 174,349 downwards.
GACGTGATCGCAGCCGTCGACGTGTTGATCACGCACACCCAACTTCCCGACATGCCGTTCTACGGCGGCGGTGGCGGCATCGCGCATCGCCTTGGCATGAAACCGGATTGGGTGCTCGATCTGCACAATGGCGGATGCGCGGCGTTCGTGCTCGGCATGCAGGTCGCCAGCAAGTTGCTCGGCTCTGGGGAAGGGCGCACGGCGCTGATCGCCGTCGTCCAGAATGCTGCGGGTCAGGTGTTCGACCAGCCGTCGATACGGCGCAAGGCGCAGGCGTCGGTCCCCGGCGACGGCGCCGCGGTCGGTCTGCTGACGGTGTCGGACCGATCGCCGATCCTCGATGTCGAATGTCGCACCTATGGCGAGTTCGCGGGGGACATGACGCTCGCGGTCGATCCGCCGCGCAAATGGTGGCAACCGGGTGTCGGTGAGGGCTGCATCGGGTTCACCGAAAGCAAGATCACCAAGGTGCTTGCCCGGGGCAACCGTCAGGTGCCAGAGGTGTCGTACGCGGTCTGCGACCGGATCGGCATCGAACCCAAGGACCTCGACCTGCTCGTCACGAACCAGCCGAACCGGGTGTTCCTGCGTAACTGGCGCGAGGCGCTGGAACTGCCCAGGGAACGCCATGTCGACACTTTCGACGTGTGCGGCAACCTGTTCGCGGCCGGGATACCGGTGAATCTCGAGCGGGCGGTCTCCGAAGGCCGACTCAACGAAGGCGACGTGGTCATGATGGCGGCATTCGCCCATGCCGGTGACTTCGCAGGCGCCGCCGCGGTCCGGTGGGGCGGCCGCTGATGGCGACGCCGGGCCTCGACGTGGCGGCCGCCATGGGCACGCTGCCGCGGGCGACTGATCCAATGGCATTGTCGCTCAACGAGAACCCTTTCCCTCCGCTGCCTGCGGTGCGCTCGGCGCTGGTCGCGTCGGTTGAGGCCGCCAATCGCTATCCGGAGTTCCTGCCCGAGCGGATGCGCACGCTGATCGCCGCGCACGTCGGCGTGCACCGCGAGCAGATGATCGTCGGTGTCGGGGCCACGGGCGTGATCATGCAGGTGTTGCGCACCGTGACGAGCCCCGGCGACAGGATCGTCATGACGTCGCCGACGTTCGACGGTTACCCGATCTTCGCCCACATGGCACGGCTGGTTTCGCACACTGTGCCCCTGGACGTGCACGGTCACCACGACTTCGCCTCGCTGATCGAAGCGGCGGCCGACGCTTCCGTGGTCGTGCTGTGCCGTCCGCACAACCCGACCGGGACGATCGAATCCGCCGCCGATGTCGAGCGGTTTCTGCGATGCGTACCGCACGACACTGTCGTGCTGCTCGATGAGGCGTACGTCGAGTTCCTCGCTCCTGGGCACATCATCGACGGGCCCGAGTTGGTCGAGCGGTACCCGAATGTGGTCGTGGTGCGGACGTTCTCGAAGGCATACGGTCTTGCGGGCCTGCGCATCGGCTACGGGTTCTGTGCGGCAGAATTGGCCCGCCGGTTGTGGACCATGCAGCTACCGTTCGGCATTGGCATCACCGGTCTGGTCGCGGTTGCGGCCTGCTACGAAGCGGAAGTTGAGTTGCGGCAACGGATTCGGCTGATCACCTCCGAGCGGCGCTATCTACGGAGGCGGCTGCGATCGATGGGTGTGTACAGCACCGACAGTCATGCCAACTTCGTCTACCTGCCACCTCGTGGGCGGCCGTGGCGAGAGGTGTTCGACGGCACCGGTTTGCAGGTCCGCAACTACGCCGACGGCGGCGTACGGATCACCGTCGGCGACCGTCGCTCCACTCGCTCGGTGCTGGCGGCGTTGCGCTGAACGTGACGGTGCGCCCAAATCTGCAGCCCATCCCCGCCGATGCGGTATGAAGAGGCGTGTCCTCGCAACCGCAGTGGCAGAAGAAGCGCGACCCGATCGCGCAGGCGCGCGCCAACTGGGAGCGCTCCGGCTGGGGCGAGGTGGCCGATGGCATGGTAGCGGTGACCTCGGTGATGCGAGCTCATCAGATCCTGCTGGCCCGAGTCGAGAACGCGCTGCGGCCCTACGACCTGAGCTTCTCGCGGTACGAGCTGCTTCGGCTGTTGGCGTTCAGCAGCACCGGCGCACTTCCGATCACCAAGGCGTCCGACCGGCTGCAGGTGCACGTCACCAGCGTCACCCACGCGATCCGGCGGCTGGAGGCCGACGGGCTGGTGGAACGCATTCCGCATCCGACCGACGGACGCACGACGCTGGTGCGGATCACCGACCTGGGCCGGTCGACGGTCGAAGACGCGACCGTCACGCTGAACAGCGAGGTGTTCGTCGATATCGGCATGTCGGTCGACGAGTTACGGGCGTTGGCGGCCTCGATTGAGACGCTGCGCCGCAACTCAGGCGACTTCTAACTTAAACATCCTTATTCGGTCGTTTTATGCGTATGTATAGGTAACATTGCGGTATGACCGCCACGATGTATTCGACCGAAGAGGTCGCCGAGGCGCTGGGACTACATGTCCGGACCGTGCGCGGGTACGTCCGCGACGGAAGCCTGCCTGCCGTGCGGATCGGCAAGCAGTACCGCATCGCGCGTGCAGACTTCGAACAGTTTGCAGGCGGACGCACCCTCGAAGCGGCAGTCGACGACGCTCCACGTGTAGAGGTCTCGGCGATCGTCGCCGTCGAAGGTGTTGCGCCGCAGGCGATGTCTCGAATCACCACCCACTTGATGGCCGCTGTGAGCAGTCGTACGGGGGCAGGCCACCTCGATGTTCACACCGTGTACGACCAAGCCCGCCAGACCCTCAGAATCATCGTGGTCGGCGACCCCGACGATGCCGCGCGCGCGATCACGTTGAGCAGCGCGTTGGCGGCGGCGGACCGTCGGTGAAGCCCATCTACCGCAGTGCGGCTGGACAGCGGGCCGTGGAGACGAACTACCGCGACATCTTGGACCGTTGGCCTGTCCCGGCGCTGCAGCGCACAGTGGACACTGCTCAGGGGGAAACCTTCGTCCTTTCCTGCGGACCCGAGGACGCGCCGCCGACCGTATTGCTACACGGCGCTGGCACGAACAGTGCGATGTGGATGGACGATGCTGTGGCGTGGTCGCAGTCGCGTCGCCTCCATCTCGTCGATGTCATCGGCGAACCGGGGCTCAGCGCGCCGTCGCGACCAGCCCTGCGGTCGGACGCTTACGCAAGGTGGCTGTGTGACGTGTTGGACAGTCTCGCCATCACTCGCGCGGCGTTCGTGGGCGCGTCCCTGGGCGGCTGGCTCGCCGTGAATCTGGCGAGTCATCATCCGGCCCGCGTCGAGCGACTGGCGCTACAGGCACCGGGAGGCATCGGCCGCCAGAAGTACGGGGCGGTGATCGCGTCGCTGTTGTTGATGCCGTTCGGCGATCGCGGGCGACGGTCGGCGCTGCGAATCGCGCTGGGACCTCAACCGGTAACGGGTCCGTTCGCCGAATACATGCTTCTCATCCAGAAGCACTACCGCCCCCGGCGCGACGCGCTTCCCAGATTCACTGACGCACAGTTGCGAGCACTCACTATGCCGATGTTGATCGTCGCGGGCGCAAACGATCGGATGCTGGATTCGCGCGACACCGTACGCCGAATCGTCCGCGCGCGACCCGAGGCCGCGGTCGAGTTGATTCCCGACTGCGGGCACGCGCCGCGCAGCGACGATGCCATTCGCGCATTCCTGGGTGTCACTGCGACACCGACGGGAGCGGAATCGTCGCCGTGACCGCGGTGCCAGCACCCGGCCGCGAGCGGATGTTGAGTCGGCCGCCGACGATCTCGGCACGTTCCGCCATCGACAGCAGCCCGTAGCCACCCATCTCGTCGCTGCCCAGCGGATTCTCGAAGGTGTCGAAACCAACTCCGTCATCGACGATTTCGAGTCGGGCGGTGTCGCCGTAAACCGAGAACGTCAGCCGCGCCGTGTCGGCGTTGGCGTGCTTGACGACGTTCTGCAGGCACTCCTGGGCGATGCGGTACAGCGCGAGTTCGATGTGATCAGGCAGTCGGGTCTCGGCCAGGTCGACGTCGATACCGATCTGCGGGATGGAGCGCGCCAGGCTGGCCAGTCCGCCTGCCAGCCCGAGGTCGTCGAGCACCGGGGGCCGCAACCCGCTGATCGCGGCGCGGGCCTCCTGCAGCGTCAGGTCGACCAGTTCGCGGGCCTTGCCCAGCTGCTCGGCGAGCATGGCCGGGTCCTCGACGGCCTGCGACGCCGCGTCGAGCCGGTAGGACAGGGTGACCAGCCGTTGTGAGATGCCGTCGTGGATGTCTCCGGCCAGTCGCCGTCGCTCGATCTCCTGGGCCTCGATCACCTGCTCGACGAAATTCTCGTGGGCGCGCTCGCGGGCCACCAGCTGGCGGTGCAGCCGCGCCTGGTGCATGGCGCCCGCGATCAATCGACCGATCACCAAGAGCAATTCGACATCGCGCTCGGTGAACTTGCGTCGCTGCACGGTGTGCACGTTGAGCACGCCGACGAGTCCGCCCGGGTCGGTCTCCATCGGCACCGACACCATCGAGGTGAAATCCGAGCCGCGCAGCGACTGAAACGGCATGTACCGCGGGTCGGATTCCTTGTCCTCGGTGATCACCACGGGCTCGCGGTGGCTGGCGACCCAGCCGGAGATCCCCGTGCCGAGCGGCAACCGGATCTTGCCGACCTCGGCGTCGAACGGCGGGGTGGCCCCCGCAAGTGTCAGCGACCGGTCGGAGTCATCGAGGACATGCACGAAACAGACATCGCTGGCGGTGGCGGCGGTGATCATCCGGGCCGCAGCGGCGGCCAGCGGTTCGACGCCAGGCCCACTCGACGCGGCCTGGATCAACTCACGCAGCAGTGCCAACTCGCGGTCGGCGGCAAGGGCGTACTGACTCAGTTCACGGACCGCGTTCGGAGGTCGCCCGCCTGGACTCATGTGTCGCTCACTGGTAGATCCCTTCGCGCAGCGCCGTTGCGACCGCGCCTGTGCGGTCGCTGACGCCGAGCTTGCGATAGATGGAGCTGAGGTGGCTTTTCACCGTCTCGTCGCCGATCACCAGTTTGGTGGCGATCGCCCGGTTCGACAGCCCGTTGACCACAAACGACAGGATCTCGCTCTCCCGCTGCGTCAGGCCGTGCCGGGCGCCTGGCCAGAACTCGTCGCGCTGGATCCGCGCCGCGGTGTCGACCGCCCGCGCCGCCATGCCCGGGTCGATCGCGGTCTCGCCGCGCTGGACGAACTCGAGTTGACGTACCAACTCGTCGCTGTTGATGCTCTTGAGCAGGTAACCCGAGGCGCCGACCCGCAACGCCTGGAACAGATACTGCTCGTCGTCGTAGACCGAGAGCATCACCACCTTGCGGTCGGGCTCGCGCTCGCGCAGCTCCCGGCACAGGTCGAGGCCGCTGGCGCCCTGCATCCGGACATCGCACAGCACGATGTCCGGGTTGAGATCGTCGATGACGCGCAGGGCTCGCTCGGCGCCGACGGCCTGCCCGATCACCTCGACGCGCTCGGAGAACGCCGCAAGCATGGCCTTGAGGCCCTCGATGACCATCTCGTGGTCGTCGACCAGGACAAGACGTACCGGGGGGCTGGACGTCATGGCGTCAACCTTAGGGCCGGCGTTTCTCCTGATGGCGCAACTTGGCCTGGCGAATCCCCCTAGCGGGGGAGGCGCGACCGCTGTGATGTGAGACACCCTCATGGGCATGCCGACAACGCAAGAGACGACCTGGCGCGCGGGCCGCTTCTGGTGGGATTCCGTTTCGCCGATTCGCACCCCCGCGTGTTCGCTGCGCGCGGTGATCTTCGACCTCGATGCCCTGACCGACATCGAATGCGACGGCCACCGGGTGGCGTACAACGCGGCCTTTGCGGCCCACGACCTCGACTTCCAATGGACGGTTGCGCGGTATCGCCAGCTGCTGGCGCTCACCGACGAGCGGCAACGCGTCGCGGCCGAACTGCGCAAGCGGTGCGTGGCCAGCGAGGCCGACGTGCTGACCGCGCTGTTGGCCGACGAGATCTACACGACCAAGACCATGCTGTTCGACGAGCTGATCCTCGAGCGCGACCTGACGCCGAGGCCGGGCCTCGTCGATTTCGTCATGGATGCGTTCGCCGCCGGCGTGCAGGTGGGCGTGGTGACCAACGGACAGCGCAGCTGGGCGGAACCGCTGGTGCGCCAGCTGGTCGGCGAGGGACTTGTCGAGACGGTGGTGACGGCTGAAGACGTCTGCAAGACGATGCCGGATCCCGAGGGGTATCGCCTCGCACTGTGCGAACTCGGCGTTTCCGCCGAGAACGCCGTCGCCGTAAGTGGTTCGGCGTCCGGCTTGCGGGCAGCCAACGGCGCAGGGATGGCGACCGTTGTCGTCACCGGTCAGGGCACTCCCGCCATCCCGACCGCATTGACGGTGCGGCCGGACTTCGCGGGTGACGAGCCGTTGCGCATAACCGATTGTCAACGCCTGCACAGCAACTGGTGGAAGGCTCGCAACCCGTCAGCTGCGTAGCAGCTCGATGACCGCGCTGAAGTCCTTGCCGGCGTGGTCGGCCGCGAACTCGGCGTAGATCTCGGCGGCATGGGTGCCCAACGGTGCGTTGGAGCCCGTCGACTTGACCGCGTCCATCGCCAGTCCCAGGTCTTTGTTCATCAACGCAGTCGCGAAGCCGGGTTTGAAGTCGTTGTTGGCCGGTGACGTCGGAACCGGCCCTGGCACAGGGCAGTTGGTATGCACCGACCAGCAGTTGCCCGTCGCGCCGGTGATCACGTCGAACAGCGACTGCGCGGACAGCCCCAGCTTCTCGGCGAGCACGAATGCCTCGCCGACGGCGATCTGCTGCACGGCCAGCACCATGTTGTTGCACAGCTTCGCGGCCTGTCCGGTACCGGACGCGCCGCAGTGAATGATTTTGCCGGCCATCGGCTCCAGCACCGGCCGGGCCCGCTCGACGGCGGCCTCGTCACCACCGACCATGAACGCCAGGGTGCCCGCCGTCGCCCCCTTGACGCCGCCGGAGACCGGAGCGTCCAGTTGCGCGAAACCGCGTTCGGCGGCCTGCCCGTTGATGGTGCGCGCATCGTCCACGGAGATCGTCGAGGTGTCGATGAACAACGCGCCGTCGCGCGCTGCGGGCAGCACCTCGGCATAGCACGACTTGACGACGGCGCCGTTCGGCAGCGACGTGATGACGACGTCGGCCTCGGCCACCGCCGCAGCACCGGTGTCGAATGTCTGCACACCCTTGTCGGCAGCAGCCGATTTGAGATCGGCAATGGGGTCGAATCCGTGTACGGCATGGTCCGCCGCGGCGAGGTTCGCCGCCATCGGGCCGCCCATGTTTCCCAGTCCCAAGAATGCGATCGTCGCCATCGGCTCAAGCCCTTCTCTGCGCGTTTCCTGACACCTAACCGGACGCGCGCACCTTGGCGGCCTGTGACCGCCCGATGACCACGCGCATGATTTCGTTGGTCCCTTCGAGGATCCGATGCACCCGCAGGTCTCGGACGATCTTTTCGACCCCGTACTCGTTGAGGTACCCGTAGCCGCCGTGCAGCTGCAGCGCCTGGTCGGCCACCGCGAAGCAGGAGTCGGTGACGTAACGCTTGGCCATCGCGCACAATTCGACCTTGTCCGGGTGGTTCTCATCCAGCGCGCGCGCCGCCTTCCACAACAGATTGCGCGACGTCTCGAGCGCGGTGGCCATGTCGGCGAGGCTGAAGCGGATGGTGGGCTCGTCGAGCAGCGAGCCGCCGAAGGCGTCGCGGTCGCGGACGTAGGCCGCGGCTTTCGTGTAGGCGGCCTGCGCGCCGCCCAGTGAGCAGGCAGCGATGTTGATGCGGCCGCCGTTGAGGCCGTTCATCGCGATCCCGAAGCCGGTGCCCTCGCCGTCGGCGCCGCCCAGCATCGCGTCGGCAGGCACCCGCACGTCCTCGAAGATCACTTGAGCGGTCGGCTGGGCGTTCCAGCCCATCTTCGCCTCGTTGGTACCGAAACTCAGTCCAGGCGTGTCCTTTTCGACGACGAAGGTCGAGATGCCGCGCGGGCCGTCACCGCCGGTGCGAGCCATCACCACATACACGTCGGACGAGCCCGCTCCGGAGATGAACTGCTTGACCCCGTCGATCACCCAGTCGGATGCAGGAGATCCACCGTCTCGAACGGCCCTGGTGCGCAAGGCGCTTGCGTCGGACCCGGCGCCCGGCTCGGTGAGACAGTAGCTGGCGATCAGCTCCATCGAGGCCAGTCGAGGCACCAAGCTCTTACGTTGCTCGTCGGTTCCGTACGTGTCGACCATCCAGGCGCACATGTTGTGGATGGACAGAAACGCCGCGACGGTGGGATCGGCGGTCGCGAGTTCCTCGAAGATCCGCACGGCGTCGAGCCGACGCAGCTCGCTACCGCCGACATCGTCGCGGCAGTAGATCGCGGCCATACCGAGTTCGGCGGCTTCGCGCAACACGTCGGTGGGGAAGTGCTTCGCGGCGTCCCACTCCAATGCGTATGGCGCGAGCCGCTTGTCGGCGAACGCGGCCGCCGTCTCGGCGATCACGCGCTCGTCGTCGTCCAAGCCGAAGTAGTCCACCGTTACTTCATGGTCGGGATGACGAACTCGGCGCCATCCTTGACACCGGACGGCCACCGCTGGGTGACGGTTTTCGTCTTGGTGTAGAACAAGATCGAATGCGGGCCGTGCTGGTTGAGGTCACCGAAGCCGGACCGCTTCCAACCGCCGAATGTGTGGTAGGCCACCGGCACGGGGATCGGGACGTTGACGCCGACCATGCCGACCTGCACGCGTGAGACGAAGTCGCGGGCGGCGTCGCCGTCGCGCGTGAAGATCGCCACACCGTTTCCGTACTCGTGTTCGGACGGCAACTGCAGTGCCTCGTCGTAATCCTTGGCGCGAACGATGCAGAGCACCGGACCGAAGATCTCGTCGGTGTAGATCGACATGTCGGTGGTGACGTGATCGAACAGCGTGGGGCCGATGAAGTAGCCGTTCTCCAGGCTTGCGTCGCCGAATTGCATGTCGTCGCTCGCGCGCTCGCGGCCGTCGACCACGATGTCGGCACCGGCTTCCACGCCCGCGTCGATGTAACTCCGAACTCGGTTCAGCGCCGCCTCGGTGACCAGCGGGCCGTAGATGGCCTTAGGGTCCAGGCTGTGACCGACCCGCAGTTCGCTCACCCGCTCGGCGAGCCGGGCGCGAAGCCGGTTCGCGGTCTCCTCACCGACGGGCACCGCGACGCTGATCGCCATGCACCGCTCACCGGCGCTGCCGTAGCCTGCGCCGATCAGCGCGTCGACGACCTGATCCATGTCGGCGTCGGGCATCACGACCATGTGGTTCTTGGCGCCGCCGAAGCACTGCGCACGCTTCCCGTTGGCCGCGGCGGTCGAGTAGATGTACTGCGCGATGTCGGAACTGCCGACGAACCCGACCGCCTGAACCACCGGGTGCTCGAGGATAGCGTCGACCGCTTCCTTGTCACCCTGCACGACCTGGAAGACGCCCGGGGGAAGTCCCGCTTCTACAAACAGTTCGGCCAGTCGCACCGGAACGGACGGATCGCGCTCGGACGGCTTGAGGATGAACGCGTTGCCGCAAGCCAGCGCCGGACCTGCCTTCCACAGCGGAATCATCGCCGGGAAGTTGAACGGGGTGATGCCCGCAACCACGCCGAGCGGCTGGCGCAGCGAGTACACGTCGATGCCCGTGCCCGCACCCTCGGTGTACTCGCCCTTGAGTAAGTGCGGGATGCCGATCGCGAATTCGATGACCTCGATGCCGCGCTGAATGTCTCCGAGAGAGTCGGCATGGGTCTTGCCGTGCTCGAGCGACAGCAGCTCGGCGAGCTCGTCGGCATTCTGGTTCACCAGGTCGACGAATTTCATCATCACCCGGGATCGACGCTGTGGGTTCCATGCCGCCCACTGCTTCTGCGCCTGCGCGGCTCCCGCGACGGCGGCGTCGACGTCGGCGGCCGAGGCCAGAACCACCTGCGCCTGCACCTCGCCGGTGCTGGGATTGAAGACGTCGGCGGTGCGGTCGGACTGTCCGTTCGTGCGCTGCCCGTCGATGAAATGCGGAATCTGTGTGGTCATGAGCCTGCTCCTCGCTACCAGATACTTGGATATCCTAGTAATGGCGCGGGAGCGTCCGCAAGGGGGTGCCCAGTCAGGATCGGCGGCGCAGCTCGTCCACGAAGGCCCGGGCGTCGTCCCAGGTCGGCAGGAGGCCAGCGGCCTGGGTGTCAGCGAGCGACGGGGCTTCGCGGTCGCGGTCCGACAGCCTCAGCGTTTCGACGGCCGGCCAGTCGATGCCGAGCACCGGGTCGAGCGGGTCGATGGTGTGCTCGCGCTTGGGGTCATAAGCCGCCGAGCACAGGTACATCACCGTCGAGTCGTCTTCGAGTGCGAGGAAAGCGTGGCCGAGGCCTTCGGAGAGGTAGATAGAGCGGCGGTCCCGATCGTCGAGCCGGACCGCGTCCCAGAGGCCGAACGTCGGAGAGCCCACGCGGATGTCGACGGCCACGTCGAGCACCGCGCCGCGCAAACACGTCACGTACTTGGCCTGACTCGGGGGCAGTTGCGCGAAATGTACGCCCCGCAGGACACCTGCCGACGACGACGAGCAGTTGGCCTGGCGCAGGTCGAGGCGATGCCCGGTCATCGCGGTGAACTCCGCGTCGGTGAACCACTCGAAGAACGCGCCGCGGGCGTCGGTGTGGACCTGCGGAGTGATCTCCCACGCGCCGGGAACCGATAGCTCACGGGTTCTCACTGGCCGCGCTCCGCGTAGCCCGCCTCGACGACGTCTTTCATTGGGGCCCACCATGATTCGTTGGCCCGGTACCAGTCGATGGTCTCGCGCAAGCCCTCGTTGAGGTCGGTGTGTTTTGGTGCCCAGAGCAGTTCGTCGTAAAGCGGCGACGGGTCGATCGCATACCGTAGATCGTGGCCCGCGCGGTCGGTGACGTGGTCGAAGTCATCGGTGTCACGGCCCATCAGCCGAAGGATCGTGCGCAACACCGACAGATTGTCGCGTTCGCCCTCGGCGCCGATCAGGTACGTCCGACCGATCTGCCCGTCGGTGAGGATGCGGCGCACCGCGTTGTTGTGATCGTCGACGTGGATCCAATCGCGCACGTTGGCGCCGCTGCCGTACAGCTTCGGGCGCCGCCCGGTGAGCACGTTGGTGATCTGGCGCGGGATGAACTTCTCGACGTGCTGATAGGGGCCGTAGTTGTTGGAGCAATTCGAAATAGTCGCTCGCACACCGTAAGACCGCACCCATGCCCGAACCAGCATGTCCGCGGCGGCCTTGGTCGAGGCGTAGGGGCTCGACGGGTTGTAGGGAGTGGATTCGGTGAATCGGCGCGGGCTGTCTAGTGCCAACTCGCCATACACCTCGTCGGTCGACACGTGGTGCAGCCGGACGCCGTGGCTGCGTACGGCTTCCAGAACGGTGAAGGTGCCGATGACATTGGTGCGCAGGAACGGCTCGGGCTGCGCCAGCGCGTTGTCGACGTGGGTCTCCGCGGCGAAGTGCACGACGGCATCGGACTCGCCGACAAGTTGGACCACCAGGTCACGATCGGTGATATCGCCGTGCACCAGCCGGATGTCGTTCTCGACGGGTGCCAGCGACTCGCGGCTGCCCGCGTAGGTCAGTGCGTCGAGGACGGTCACACGATCCTCGGGATGATCGCGCACTGTGGCGTGCACGAAGTTAGCGCCGATGAAGCCCGCGCCACCGGTGACCAGCAACCGCATGCTCAATGACAGTAGTCGAGCGTTATGCCGGCGCGCTCCAGGCTGGCGAGCGTCCGAGGTGGGCCAGCATACGGTCGAGATCGCTCGTTGCCCCATTGCTCGCGACCGCGGGGCCGAACGGTGCGTCGTCAGAGGTACGTGTCTCGCCGTCGGGCACCGCGAAGGCGATGGGAAGTGCCGCAGCGGTCACTTCGTTCGGCAGCTCGAACGGAGCGCCGAGCGTACGAGCGACATCCCAGCCGTGCACGACGTAGTCGACGAAATGCGCGGCGATCGCCATGGAACCGGGGAAGTCCACGCCCGGCTGGAACTCGGGTATCGCAAACGGGGCGTCAAGAATGCCGTCGGCGGAAAACGCCTCGAGCACATCGGCTGCCGAATCCGCATAGGCCGCTGCGGGATTGGCCGCAACCGCATCTGCGACCGTTGCCGCGTCCCACACCCTCGAGTCGGCGCCGTTCCCGCGTGCTGCCGCGGCGAATCCGTGGTGCTGCACGGTCATGTGAGTGAGGAGATCGCCGAGAGTCCAACCGGCGCAGGGTGTGGGCCTCCCCAGGTCGTCGCGGGAGACAGCGTTGACGATGTCGACGGACTTCTGGACGGCGGTTCGATGGAGGGGAAGTATCGAGCAATCAATATGCATACGTAGATCATAGGCGAACGTATATAATTGGTCAACGTCTAGTATCGCGGCCATGCCCCGGCGGTCAAGGCGTCCCGACCTGGCGGCGATGCTTGCGCCGCTGCTGCGTGACCTCGCGGCCGCCGAGCGGCCGATCCTCGACGAGCACGGGCTCTCGATGTGGGGCTACAGCGTGCTGGTGGCACTCGATGAGGCGCCCGTGCGCACGCAGGCCGCGCTTGCAGGCGCAATCGGCGCCGACAAGACGCGGATCATCCCGATCCTCGACGAGTTGCAGTCGCAGGGATACATCGAGCGGCAACCGGACCCCGATGATCGGCGCGTGCGCCTGCTTGCGATCACCGACGCCGGACGCGCGGTCAAAGATGCAGCGCAGGAGGAAATTCAGCGCGGCGAGGAGCAGTGGCTGAATGCGTTGCCGGCCGACGAACGCCGAGCGCTTCTGCGGGGACTGCAGCGGTTGGCCGGCGGCGGGGCGCCGCAGTAGCCCCGCGGCTTGACCTTGCCGTTGCGTCAACTTCTACCGTCTGCGGTAGTCGGTGAGGAAAGGAGCGGCGGCGACGATGACGTGGTCGATTCAGCACCTGGCCAAAACGTCCGGGGTGACAGCGCGCACCTTGCGCTATTACGACGAGATCGGGCTGCTGCGTCCGGACCGTCTGGGTGCCAACGGCTACCGCTACTACGAGCGCGAGCAGATTCTTCGGCTGCAGCGGATTCTGCTCCTGCGTGAGCTGGGCCTGGATCTGACGACGATTCGGGCGGTCGTCGACGCCGAACGTGATCCCGTCGAGGCGTTGCGGCGCCACCATCACCGACTGCTCGAAGAGCGCGGCCGTCTTGATCGGCTCGCCGAGACCGTCGCGGCCACGATCGAACACCTGGAGAAAGGAACCGAGATGTCGGCTGAAAACCTGTTCGAGGGCTTCGAGTTCGGGCGCGACTACATCGATCGCGAATTGGACCGCAACGACCATCCGGAATTGCGCAAAGTGAAGGCCAGAACGGCCGAGTGGTCCGAGCAGGACTTTCACACCTTCAACGACGAGGGCGCTCAACTGGAGAGCCGGCTGCTCGAGCTGATGCGGGCCGGGGTCGCCCACGACGATTCCTCGACCTTTGCGGTGCTCGACGACGACCTCGCCCTCCAGCGGAAGGTGTGGGAGCCGACCAAGCGGGCTACGTCGAGCTGGCGGAGTCGCTGAGTCAGCCCTCGGAATGGCGCGCCCATATGGACGCGCTCGATGCTGGGCTCGCTGATTATCTACGTGCGGCGATGATCGCGTACGCCCGCGTGCGGTTGTAGCGTCAGCCGCGGGGAATCCCAAGCGCGCTGTAGACGAACTTGGGCGGCACGTTGAACGCGATGGAGTGAGTTGGCAGGCGCGCCAACACGTCAGACGGAATGCTGCTCTTGTATGTCAGCGAGAACGTCCCGTCGAACTGTGGATCCACCGCCGCCAGGTCGGCGATCGCGAGAACGAGACCCGATTCCGACAGCGTGCCTGCCACCGCACCGGCCTGCGGCCCTTGCCACGGTTGGTCAACGGCGCGGCCGGCCTTTCCCGGGATGGCCGAGAGTGTGCCGAGCACGCGTTCGTTGGTCAGGACCAGCGCGCCTCCGTATCCGCGTATCAGGCCAACGGATTTGCGGCCGGGAATGCGACCGGTGAAGCGCACCACGGCCGCGATGCACTCCTCGAGGTGGATGATTCCCTCGGTCTCGGCCTGCGCCCGCATCTCGCCGGGCAGCTTGCCGATCCGAAACAACCTGCGCACGAAGCCGGCCACGGCGGTCAGCCTAGACAGGCAAAGCCGATCTTGGACGTTTTCGGTCAGCTCTTGAGCCCGAGCGGCTCCGCCAGTTCAGTGAGCGTGGGCAGCAGCGCGTCCCAGCCACCGAGCACCTGAATCGTGACGTGGTCAGCGCCGGCTTCGAGATGCTCGTTCAGCCGTTTGGCGATGTCTTCTGGGGTGCCGTGGGCGACGACCGCGTCGATCAACCGGTCGCTGCCCGGCTTGGCGACGTCGTCGTCGGTGAACCCGAGCCGCTTCCAGTTGTTGAGGTAATTCGACAGGTTCAGGTAGAAGTCGACGGTCTCGCGACCGATCTTGCGCGACGCCTCGGCGTCGCGGGCCAGCACCACTTTATGCTCCGGCGCCAGAAAGACGGTGGGGCCGATGAGATTTCGCGCCTCTCCCGTATGCACCGGGGTGGTCAGGTACGGGTGCGCCCCCGCGCTGCGTCGCGCCGCGAGCTTGAGCACCTTCGGCCCGAGCGCGGCGACGACTCGCCTGCTCGTCGGCACCTTCGCGGCGTCGAGCGCGTCGAGGTACTCGACCAGCACGTCGTACGGTTTGCGGTACTCGTCGGTGTGCTCGGGATGACCGATGCCGATTCCGAGCAGGAACCGGCCGGGGTAAGCGTCCTCGATGCGGTGATAGGCCTCAGCGACCTCGTCTGCAGGCGCCGTCCACACGTTGATGATGCCGGTCGCAACCTGCAGCGTGTCGGTCTCGGCCAGGATCGGGTCGACGTACTTCAGATCACCGGACGGTGATCCGCCGATCCACACGGCGCCGTAGCCGAGTTTCTCGATCTCGACGGCCTGTTCGGGCTTGACCGCTCCGAACGTCCATACGCCGTAGCGACCCAGGTTCGGCTTGAGTTCAGCCATCGTCACAACCCCTTCCGTCGAAACGTTCACTGCAAACCCAGCGGCCCGGCCAGTTCGGCCAGCGCATCCACCAGCTTGTCAGGTCCGGTCAGCACCTGAACAGGCACATGGTCGGCGCCGGCGTCGCGGTGCTGCCGTAGTCGCGTTGCGATGGCCTCGGTGGTGCCGTAGGCGACAACAGCGTCGACCAGGCGGTTGCTGCCCGGCTCGGCCGGATTCCCATCGCCCCTCGCGTCCGCAAAGTCGTCCTCGGTGAACCCGAGTCGCCTCCAGTTGTTCAGGTAGTTCTGCAGGTTGAGGTAGATCTCGAGCGCCTTGCGGCCCGTGGCACGGGCTTTTTCGGCGTCGGTGGTCAGCACCACCTTGTGCTCGGGGGCGATGAATGCGTCCGGCCCGAGAAGCTCACGCGCGCGAGCGGTGTGTTCCGGTGTGGTCAGGTAGGGATGGGCGCCGGCGCTGCGGTCCGCGGACAGCTGCAGCACCTTGGGCCCCAGCGCCGCGACGACGCGGCGGTCCTTGGGGACGCCGTATTCGTCGAGTCTGTCGAGGTATTCGCGCAAGGCGTCGATCGGCTTGCGGTACTCCTGATGCGCTTCGGGGTGGCCGACACCGATGCCCAGAAGGAAACGGCCGGGGTAGGCCTGGTCGATGCGGCGAAAGGACTCGCTGACCGGGCCCGCGTCAGCCGTCCAGATGTTGACGATGCCGGTGGCCAGCTGCATTGACTCGGTCGCGGCGAGGATGGGATCGATCCAGTCGAGTTCGGCGGGCGGCGAGCCGCCGGCCCAAATAGCTGCGTATCCGAGGTTCTCGATGTCTCGAAGTTGCTGCGCAGACAACCGCTGCCATTGCGAGTAGTGCCCGAACGCGCCGAACGTGCCGAGATTGGGTTTGGTCATGGTGGCTGCAACCCGGCTGTGTCGGCCCGCTATTCCGTTTTACTCAGCGTGCACAGGAAGTTCGATGGGGGTCGGCGCCTCGGGAGCGGGCGCCACCAGCGGCAGCAGGATGATGAAGCGGGTGTCGCCCGGCTTCGACTGGACCCGGATGTCGCCCTGGTGCTTCTCGACCACGATGCGCCTCGCCAGGTCGAGACCCAGTCCGTCACCCTCCCCGAACGGCTTGGTGGTGAAGAACGCGGTGAAGATGCGATTGATGATGTCCTCGGGAATGCCCGGCCCATCGTCGCCGATCTCTACGCGCACCATGTCGTCGCCCTCACGCGCGGTTTTGATCGTCAGTGTGCCGTGGCCACCCATTGCCTGGATCGCGTTGTTGATGATGACGTCCCATACCTCGTTCAAACCGCCCGGGTAGCAAGAGATTTCAGGGATCGACTTGTCCCACTCCTTGACGAGTTTGACGGGCTTGTCCGGGCCGACCTTGTCGCCGAACAGCGTCTTCAGGGTGTTCCACAGCAGCTCATGCACATTGACCATCTGGTACTCGGCCCGGTCCATCTGTGAATACTTCTTGGCGCCGGCGAGCAGACCCGAGATGCGAGCGCTGGCATCGGCGATCTCGTTCATCCGCAACTCGGTGTCGATGGTGTACTTCAGCCACCCGATGGCGCTCTGCATGGTGGCGGAGCAGTCGACGTCGTCGATCGACGCCTGGACCTTCTCCAGCCAGTCGATGTCCAGACCGGCCTCGACGAACGTCGGTGCGTAATCCCAGGCGCCGACGATGCCGTGGCCCTCGAGCCAGTCACCGATCTGTTCTTCTCGATCGGACGATTCGAGTGCAGTCAGTTCTTGGGCCTTCGACTTGGCGACCTGTTCGGCGACCTCGTCCTGGATGCTCACCAACACCCGCAGCGCTTCGGGGGTGAACTTGCCGTCGGCCAGCATGGCGAGCTTGTGTCGCATCTTGCCCACGCCGTCGCGCAGGTCGGCGACGGCCCGCGCGGCCGCCGCGGCCGGGTTGTTCAGCTGGTGGGTGAGCCCGGCCGTGATGGTGCCGAGCGCCAGCAGCTTTTCTCGTTGGCCGAGCGCCTGGCTTTGGCGCCGGCCGCCGACCTTGTGGCCCTCCAACAGGTGAACGGCCATCGGGAATTCAGACTTCATGAACCTGGCGAAGGCGTCAGCGTCGAGGACGAAGAACCGGGACGGGCGAGTCACCCGAACCGAGGCCTCGTATATGTGCTCCTCGTTCGGGACATAAGCCGACCAGGCACCGCAATAAACGCCACGCTGAGAGGTGCGATTGGTGACGACGTCGACACCCCCCGACCGTTTCGACATGACGAGCTCACCGTCGAGCAGCACATAGAAGCACGTCGCCGGCTCGCCCTCGGTGCAGACCGGGCCCGGTTCGAAGGTGCCGATGTGGCCGTTCTCGCACAGGATCTGCAGTTGCCTGTCACTCAGCTTCTCGAACAGGAACAGCGAGCGCAGTTCGTCGGGCATGCATCTGTTCTCTGATTCGCCCATGATCCGCTCTCCTAAGCTTCCGCCAGATACCGGTGCACCAGCATCACGGCCATCGACCCTTCGCCGACAGCCGCCGCCACCCGTTTGGCTGATTCCGAACGCACGTCTCCTGCAACAAACACACCGGGCACACTTGTTTCCAGGTGGTGCGGCGGCCGTTCCAAAGTCCAGCCGGCCACGTTACGAAGGTCCGGGCCCGCGAGGATGAAGCCGTGGTCGTCGCGGGCGATGCCGGCCTGCTCGACCCAATCGGTCCGTGGTTCGGCGCCGATGAAGATGAACATCCGGCCGCAGTTGTGTTCCTCGCGCTCACCGGTCTGAACGTTCTCCAGACAGATGCGCTCCAGATGGTCGGCGCCCTTGACAGCATGAACGACGGTGTGCGGCATCTCCCGGATGTTGTCTTTAGACCTGATCTGCTGGATCAGGTAGTACGACATCGAGTCCTCGAGAGTGCGGCGGCAGACGATGTTCACCTTCTTGGCCGTACGCGACAAGTACATCGCGGCCTGGCCCGCGGAGTTCGCGCCGCCGATCACGAACACCTCGTCGTCCTCGCATTCGGAGGCCACTGAGGTGGTGGCGCCGTAATAGACGCCTGCCCCGGTAAGAGTGGCGCAGCCTTCGGCGGGCAGCT
Organism: Mycobacterium deserti; assembly: GCF_025345615.1. Classification (GTDB taxonomy): domain Bacteria; phylum Actinomycetota; class Actinomycetes; order Mycobacteriales; family Mycobacteriaceae; genus Mycobacterium; species Mycobacterium deserti. Next base: position 156,179 of record NZ_JAODWD010000002.1, on the reverse strand, counting down.
CCCGGTATTCGACGCCCATCGCGAGGATGACCGCGCGGGTGCCGATGGCCCGGCCGTCGGACAGGTGGATGGTGCGGGCGCTGCCGTCGATCTCCAGTGCCGTCACCTCGGCCGCGGTGATCAGCTCTGCCTCGAACTTCTCGGCCTGCCGACGGGCCCGCTCGGCCAGTTGTGCGCCCGACAGTCCGTCGGGGAAGCCGAGGTAGTTCTCGATGCGCGAACTCTGGCCTGCTTGCCCGCCGGTGGCGGTGCGCTCGATGAGCACGGTCTTGAGACCTTCTGAGGCGCCGTACACCGCCGCGGCCAGGCCCGCCGGTCCGCCGCCGATGACGACGAGGTCGTAGAAGTCGTCGGCGGGCGTGGTGGACAACCCCAGCGTTGCGCCGAGTTCGGCGTCCGTCGGCGCGACGAGCGTCTCGCCCTGCTCGGTGATCACCACCGGCAGGGTCAGCTCGTCGAGCCCGGCGGCGTCGAGCAGCTGCTTTCCCTTGGGTTCGTCAGCACGAAACCAGGTGTAGTACAGCCTGTTTCGGGCCAGGAACTCGCGGACCTCGGACGACCGGATATTCCACGGGTGTCCGATGATCTTGGTGTGCGGGATCGCACGCTCACCGGTCTGCCGCCACGCCTCGATCAGCGCGTCGATCACCGGGTAGAGCTTCTCCTCCGGCGGATCCCAGGGCTTGAGCAGATAGTGGTCGAGGTCCACGACGTTGATCGCGTCGATCGCGGCATGAGTGTCGGCATAGGCGGTGAGCAGCACCCGGCGAGCCATCGGGTAGATGTCCATCGCCTCTTCGAGGAACTCGATGCCACTCATCTGCGGCATCCGGTAGTCGGCGACGAACACCGCGACGGTCTCGCCGCGCAGCTTCAGTTCGTTGAGCGTCTCGAGCGCGTCGGGGCCGTTCTCTGCGCGCACGATGCGAAAGGCCTCGCCGTAGTGGCGGCGCAGGTCGCGAGCCACGGCGCGCGACACGGCGGGATCGTCGTCGACGGTCAGGATCACGGGCTTGCGAGGTTGGGGGATGGGGCCGGTCATCGTGATCAAGTATGCGCCCGCTGTCCAGCCGATATGGTGGTCATGCCGACCGCTGTGAGGTGGCCGTTCGACGATTTTGGGGCGAGCGCTCCAGCGGGTAATATGGATCAACGGTGCGGCGATCGCGCCGGCTCTTGCGTGCCCTGTTCTGGAATTTCTGGCTACTGGCTCACGTTTTGTAGTCGGAGCCTAGCCGCGCCAGCAGGCGCCAACGATCAGGACACGGAGGATCTCCGAAACACAATGGCCAAGAAAGACGGTGCCATCGAGGTCGAGGGTCGAGTGGTCGAGCCTCTGCCCAATGCGATGTTTCGCATTGAGCTGGAGAACGGACACAAGGTCCTTGCCCACATCAGCGGCAAGATGCGGCAGCACTACATCCGCATCCTGCCCGAGGACCGCGTCGTAGTGGAGCTTTCTCCCTACGACCTGTCCCGGGGCCGCATTGTTTATCGATACAAGTAACCAGACGAGAACAGGATCGAACGAGCCGTGAAGGTGAACCCGAGCGTCAAGCCCATCTGCGATAAGTGCAGGGTGATCCGCCGGCATGGGCGGGTCATGGTGATCTGCTCCGATCCCCGCCACAAGCAGCGTCAGGGCTAGTAAGCCGCTGCTGCCGACAACTCAATGACGAAATCCCAGTACCACTGAGCGGATACGCCGCTCGTCACGTCCGGCACGGAGGCCGGACCCCATCAAGATGAGGGAACGGGCTGGGACCAGACCTCCGCATAGAAGAAGGAACACTGCCTGATGGCACGGCTAGTGGGCGTTGACCTCCCGCGCGACAAGCGCATGGAGATCGCCCTTACCTACATTTTCGGCATCGGCCGTACCCGGTCCCAGGAGATCCTGGCCGCGACCGGTATCGACAAGGATCTGCGCACCAAGGACCTGACCGACGATCAGGTGACCCAGTTGCGCGACTACATCGAGGGCAACCTCAAGGTGGAAGGCGATCTGCGCCGCGAGGTGCAGGCCGATATCCGCCGCAAGATCGAAATCGGCTGCTACCAGGGTCTGCGGCACCGCCGTGGCCTGCCGGTGCGTGGCCAGCGGACCAAGACCAATGCGCGTACCCGCAAGGGCCCCAAGCGCACCATCGCCGGCAAGAAGAAGGCCAGGTAAGCAGATGCCACCAGCAAAGAAGGGTGCCGCTGCCCCGAAGAAGGGGCAGAAGACCCGCCGCAGGGAAAAGAAGAACGTCCCGCACGGCGCCGCGCACATCAAGAGCACCTTCAACAACACGATCGTGTCGATCACCGACCCGCAGGGCAACGTCATTGCCTGGGCGTCGTCGGGTCACGTCGGCTTCAAGGGCTCACGTAAGTCGACGCCGTTCGCCGCTCAGCTGGCCGCCGAGAACGCCGCCCGCAAGGCCCAGGAGCACGGCGTGAAAAAGGTCGACGTGTTCGTCAAGGGCCCGGGTTCGGGCCGCGAGACCGCGATCCGGTCGCTGCAGGCCGCCGGCCTCGAGGTCGGCGCCATTTCCGATGTCACCCCGCAGCCGCACAACGGCTGCCGTCCGCCCAAGCGGCGCCGGGTCTAGGGAGGAACAGAACTCATGGCTCGTTACACCGGACCCGCGACCCGCAAGTCGCGCCGCCTCGGCGTCGACCTCGTCGGCGGCGATCAGTCATTCGAGAAGCGCCCCTACCCGCCCGGTCAGCACGGCCGCGCGCGCATCAAGGAGAGCGAGTACCGCCAGCAGCTGCAGGAGAAGCAGAAAGCCCGCTTCAGCTACGGCGTGATGGAAAAGCAGTTCCGTCGCTACTACGAGGAAGCCAACCGTCTGCCGGGCAAGACCGGTGACAACCTGCTGCGCATCCTCGAGAGCCGGCTGGACAACGTCGTCTACCGCGCGGGCCTGGCCCGCACCCGCCGGATGGCCCGCCAGCTGGTCAGCCACGGCCACTTCACCGTCAACGGTGTCAAGGTCGACATCCCGAGCTACCGGGTGTCGCAGTACGACATCATCGACGTCAAGGAGAAGTCGCTGAACACGGATCCGTTCGTGATCGCCCGGGAGACCGCCGGCGACCGTCCGATCCCCGCCTGGCTGCAGGTCGTCGGCGAACGTCAGCGCATCCTGGTGCATCAGTTGCCGGAACGTGCGCAGATCGATGTGCCGCTCACCGAGCAGCTGATCGTCGAGTTGTACTCGAAGTAAGACTTCCCGCCGTCACCGATGGCGGCTGGGAACTACGGCATCAAATAGCGGATGCCGCGAGGAGGAAAGAAAAACATGCTGATCTCTCAGCGCCCAACCCTGTCCGAAGAAGTCAAGGCCGACAACCGCTCCCAGTTCGTCATCGAACCACTGGAGCCGGGATTCGGTTACACCCTTGGCAATTCCCTTCGGCGCACGCTGCTGTCGTCCATTCCCGGCGCAGCGGTCACCAGCATTCGCATCGACGGCGTGCTGCACGAGTTCACGACCGTCCCGGGTGTGAAGGAAGACGTCACCGACATCATCCTGAACCTCAAGGGCCTGGTCGTGTCGTCCGAGGAGGACGAGCCGGTCACCATGTACCTGCGCAAGCAGGGCCCCGGTGAGGTCACCGCGGGCGACATCGTTCCGCCCGCCGGCGTGACGGTGCACAACCCCGACATGCACATCGCGACGCTGAACGACAAGGGCAAGCTCGAGGTCGAGCTCGTCGTCGAGCGCGGCCGTGGTTACGTGCCCGCCGTGCAGAACAAGGCCTCGGGTGCCGAAATCGGCCGTATCCCGGTCGATTCCATCTACTCGCCGGTGCTCAAGGTGACGTACAAGGTGGAGGCTACCCGCGTCGAGCAGCGCACCGACTTCGACAAGCTGATCCTCGACGTCGAGACCAAGAACTCGATCACGCCGCGCGACGCACTGGCGTCGGCCGGCAAGACGCTGGTCGAACTGTTCGGTCTGGCACGGGAACTCAATGTCGAGGCCGAGGGCATCGAGATCGGACCCTCGCCTGCCGAGGCCGATCACATCGCGTCCTTCGCTCTGCCGATCGACGACCTGGACCTCACGGTGCGCTCGTACAACTGCCTCAAGCGTGAGGGTGTGCACACCGTGGGCGAACTGGTCGCCCGCACGGAGTCCGATCTGCTGGACATCCGCAACTTCGGCCAGAAGTCCATCGACGAGGTGAAGATCAAGCTGCACCAACTGGGACTGTCGCTCAAGGACAGCCCGGCCACGTTTGATCCGTCCGAGGTTGCCGGCTATGACGTCGCCACCGGCACCTGGAACAGCGATGCCGGCTACGACCTGGACGACAACCAGGACTACGCCGAAACCGAACAGCTCTAACAAGGGCACCTTCCCACCCAGCTCTACCCGCCCGATCCGTCCCGGTCCTACCTGATACGGGGACCGGCCTCAATGAGGAGATAGTCGCAATGCCCAAGCCCACCAAGGGCCCTCGCCTCGGCGGGTCGTCCTCGCACCAGAAGGCGCTGCTGGCCAACCTGGCCACGTCGTTGTTCGAGCACGGCCGGATCAAGACGACCGAACCCAAGGCGCGGGCGTTGCGGCCCTATGCGGAGAAGCTCATCACCCACGCCAAGAAGGGCACGCTGCACAACCGGCGTGAGGTCATGAAGAAGATCCGCGACAAGGACGTGGTGCACACGCTGTTCGCCGAGATCGGTCCGTTCTACTCCGACCGCAACGGCGGCTACACCCGCATCATCAAGGTGGAGGCACGAAAGGGCGACAACGCCCCGATGGCCGTCATCGAGTTGGTGCGGGAGAAGACGGTGACCTCGGAGGCCAACCGCGCGCGCCGCACGGCAGGCGCGAAGAAGGCAGACCAGGCTACTGACGAGGCCTCGGCCGAGGAGCAGAAGGTGGCGGCAGCGGCCGCGCCGCAGGCAGCCGTCGAGCCAGAGGCCGCCGAGGGTCCGACCGCCGACGAGGCCACGGCCGATTCGGCCGACGAGCTGCCCGAGGCCGAGGACACCGTCGCGGTCGAGGCGCCGCGCGCCAAGCCGGTCGACGATTCCGACGAGGATGCCGACAAGTCCTAGCGACGACATGAACGAACCCGCCATCGACACCGGTGGCGGGTTTGTTCGTCTTCGCTTCGAGATCGCCTATGACGGAACGGACTTCGCCGGCTGGGCGGCACAAACCGGTCAGCGCACGGTCGCGGGGGTGGTCAACGATGCGCTGACGACCGTATTCCGCACCCCGGTGCAGCTGCGCGCCGCGGGCCGCACCGACGCCGGTGTGCATGCGACAGGTCAGGTCGCACACCTCGCCGTGCCCGCCGGTTCGCTGAGGCACGCGTATCCGCGTTCGACGCGGCCTGATGACGACGAATTCCTGCCGCTGGTGCGTCGGCTCGGACGGTTGTTGCCCTCCGATGTTCGCGTCCTTGACATCACCCGCGCCGCACCAGGATTCGACGCACGGTTCTCTGCGCTGAGGCGACACTACGAATACCGGCTCTCGACTGCGCCGTACGGAGTGGCGCCGCAGGAGGCGCGCTATGTGACGGCCTGGCCTCGTGCGTTGAACGTCGAGGCAATGGCCGCCGCGTCGCGAGAGCTTGTGGGACTGCACGATTTCGCAGCCTTCTGTCGTCGGCGCGAAGGCGCGACCACGATCCGCGATCTGCAACGGCTCGAGTGGGCGAAAGAAGGCGATCGCATCACCGCGTATGTGACCGCCGACGCGTTCTGCTGGTCGATGGTGCGCTCACTGGTCGGCGCTCTGCTGGCGGTCGGCGAGCACCGCCGCGAACCCAGCTGGTGCGCCACGCTTCTGGGGGCGTCGCAGCGGTCCAGCGACTTCGCCGCAGCGCCGCCGCAGGGACTGACGCTCGTCGGCGTGGACTATCCGCCGGATGACCAGCTGGAGGCGCGCACCAAGGTGACCCGAGACGTCCGCGTCGTCGACTAGACGCGCGGCGCCACGAAGTCCACGGCCTGATTCACCATGCCTGCCGACAGATACGCATCGGCAAGGTGGTCGGACCAGTTGTTCTCCCACGTGTTGGGGTCGGCCGGATTGCAAATGGGGTCGGCGCCGTGGCACAACTCGATGGTGCGTTCGCGGTAGAGGGGACTGAAGTTGGTGATCGGCCCCACCCACGCGGCGCCGTTGCCGAACAACGCGATTGCCGCGATGTGGCGGTCCATGCCCGGCGGAAGCGGCTTGTCGAACCCGAACGCCGCGATCGGCGCGGCCAGCACGACATCTGTGACCGCAGCGCCCAGCGAGTAGCCGCCCAACACGAGCCGGGTGTCGGGGCACCGTGCCGCCATGTCCTGGATGCGCGAACTCATGTCGTTGGCGCCGACGTCGATCTCGGTGTCGGCGGGGTAGTTGACGGAGTAGAGGTCGATGTCCTTACCGGTCTTCGAACGCAGGGCGTTGTAGAACGCACGACCGATCTGTCCGGGGCCGCTCGACTCGATGCGCCCGCGGGCGAAGATGACCTCGGCTTGCGGACACGCCTGTGCATGCGCGCTCGGTGTCGTATGTCGGGCACTTTCGGGGACGACCATCAGGGCGCCCATGGCGAGTGCAGAAAGTACCGCGGCGATGAAATGACGGCGGATCACCGGGTCGATGCTAGCGGAGAGGATTGACGCGTTCGCCGGTAAGAGCGTGAACTCCTGGTCACAGCCGGGCCGCGACGAAATCGGCGGCCTGGCTGGTCGGCCCGCCGGCATACGCTCGGTGGGCCGCCACGCTTTCGCCGTCGGTCTGACAGATCGGGTCGCCTGCGTTGCACAGGTCAATGGCCCGACCGCCCCATGTCGGGCTGGCCGTCAGCGGCAGGCCAAGCTTGGCTGACGGGTTGCCGAACACTGCGATGGCAGCGATATGGTCCGACGCGTTCGGCGGCAGCGGACTGTCGAATCCGATACCGGGCACCGGGACTGAGCTGATCACGTCGATGACCGCGGCGCCCTGCGAGTAGCCACCCAAAACCAGCCTGGTGTTCGGGCACGTGGTGACCATGTGTTGGATGTGTGAGCTGGCATCGTTCGCGCCGGCGGCCGCCTGCAGAAAGTCAAAGGTCGCCGGGTATTGCACGGCGTAAGCCCCGACTTCCCGCCCGCCGGTCCTGCTGCGTAGCGCGTCGACGAAGGCGCCGCCGACGACGCCGAGCCCGACGTCTTCGTTGGTGCCGCGCGCGAACACCACTTCGATGTCGGGGCAGCTTTGCGCCGCCGCCGCGGGCAGCATGCCGAAGGGCACCAGGGCGGCGACCGACGCGGTCACTGCAGCAGAAGCGGTCAGCCGACGGCCGAGACGAGTATGTGGCACAAGTTCAAGATCATACCGGTGGAAGCTGTCAGACCACGCGAGCGACAAAGTTCGCGGCCGCAACGGCTGCGCCGGTGTAGTCCCTGTGCGCGAAGGGATTGCGACCTCTCGAGCAGATGGGGTCGCCGTCGTTGCACATATCGATCGCGCGTCCGCCGAACATCGACGAGGTGATCGGGTTGCCGAATTTCGTGGCCGGATTCCCGAACACCGCGACCGCGGCGACGTTGGAATCGACGCCCGCGGGCAGCATGGGCCCGATCGCGCCGAGGCGGTTGCCCAGCGGGGGGATGCCGGCAAGCATGTCGACAACCGCGGCCCCCTGGGAGAATCCGCCGAGCACGATCCGCGTCGACGGGCACGACTGCGCGAGGTTGGCGACGTAGGTCGACGCGTCGCTTGCGCCTTCGGATGCCAAGGCGAAGTCGTAACTCGCCGGATAATTCACTCCGTAGGACGAAAGGCTTCGGCCGCCGATCTGGGGGCGAAGCGCGTCGACGAAGGCCTGACCGACTCGCCCTATGCCGGGCGGTTCGCCGGTGCCACGGGCGAAGACGACCGTGACGTCCGAACAGCCCTGGGCCGAAGCGGGTGCGACGACCGCTGCGGATGCCGTCAACGTGGTGATCGCGGCGGCGACCAGCCCGCGGCGGAGTCGATCTCTTGTCACGAGGTCAGATGATATCGGCTGGCGTCCTCAGACCAGGCCGGCCACGAAGCTTGCGGCCTGCTGCACCAGGCCCGTGCTCACGTAGTCGTTGTGCGCGAACGGGTTGCGGCCGTCCGAGCAGATCGGGTCGCCGTCCTTGCACAGATCGATGGCCTTGCCCGCGAAGACCGAACTGGTGATTGGATTGCTGAATTTCGTTGCGGGATTGCCGAACACCGCGACCGCGGCGATGTTGGGCAGAAGATTCGCCGGCAGCGGCGGCGCTGAACCGATGCTGCCGATTTTGTTGCCGAGCGGCGGGATCCCGGCCAGCATGTCCATCACGGCGGCACCCTGCGAATAGCCGCCGAGCACGATGCGCGTCGTCGGGCACAGCTGCGCCATGCTGCCGATGCGGTCGGTGGCGTCCGCAGCGCCGTCGGCGGCTGCCAGGAAGTCGTACGACGCGGGATAGTCCACCGCGTACGTGGTGATGCTGCGCCCGTCGACCAGGTTGCGTAGCGCGTTGACGAACGCTGTGCCGGGCGTCCCGAGGCCCGGTGTGTCGTCGGTGCCGCGGGCGAAGATCACTTCGATGTCGGCGCACGTTGACTTCGGTGAGACTGCGGGTGCGGCGCCGACCCCCGGCACATACGTGGGCCGCGGCACGTATGCGGGTCCGGGGGCGGGGCCGGGACCGCTGCCGAAGCCCGGACCGGGCGCCGGTCCTGGCGGGGGACCGGGCTGAGCCACTGCCAGCGGTGTGGAACCGCCGATGAGTGCGGCGATGGCAACCGCAGCCGCCACAAGTCGGACCGGTATGCGCAGCAAAGTCACGCGGATATGGTCACATATCGCGGCTTGACTGACCTAACTGTTTGCCCGTAACGGGGGTCGTTCCTGCAGCGGGCCATCCGGCCACGTGCTGTCGGCCAGCATCTCTGAGCGGTCGCCCTGGCGGGCCAGTGCCAATCCGAGGAGCACGATGATCCCGCCCAGCGCCTGCATCACGGTGATTGCTTCACCCACCAATATCCACGCCGCGACCACCGCGAACATGACCTCGGACAGGCCGACCAGCGAAGCGAACCGGGGCCGTAGCCGGGAGATGCCGGCGATGCCGGTGGTGTACGCGACCGCCGTCGCGACCACTCCGAGCGCGATGACGGGCACGACCCACGATGTCGTCCAGCCCGCGACGACGGCGTCGTTCGCTGTGAAGGTCAGCGGCATCGCCCCGCTCGCGCCGAACAGTGCGACGGCCGCGGCGCCGACGATGAGACCGCCCGCGGCCAGGGTGACGGGGTTGAGCCCCTCGCCGTCGGATCCGACCCGGTCCGACATGACGAAGTAGCACGCCGCGCAGACCGCGGCGGCCAAGCCCCATGCCACGCCTGCGACGTTGATGTGAGCCCCGCTGAAGACGTCGAGCACAAACATGATCCCGGCGATGGCGATGACCACCCCGGTAAGCGTCAGCGCGCTGGGGCGACGCCGCGTGGTGGCCCACACCCAGGCGACGACGATGATGGGTGCGGTGTACTCGAGCAGCAGTGCGACGCCAACGGACAAGTGCGCGACGGCGTTGTAATAGAACAGCTGGGCTCCCGCGATCGGGATGGCCCCGTAGGCGATGACGGCTTTCGCGTGGCGCAGCGCCTCGCGGTGCCACCCGGGCCGCACAATCGAGGCGAAGATGGCCAGCACCAGTGCACCGAGTGCCAACCGGGCGGTGACCGCGGCGGTCGGGCTCCAGCCGGCGCCCATCAGCGACTTGGCGAACGGCCCCGAGGAACCGAACGCGAAAGCGGATCCGATGGCGAACATGAGGCCGACGCGAAAGTGGTCGGCCTTCACGCGCCGCGTGAGCTCAGTGGCCGCCATGCTGCACCTCCGGGACGTCATGAGTAAAATGTGCTTTGGTCGTGACGCTAGCCGGAAGGGGGATCATGAGTCAAATGCTTTTCACTCATGACACCGAACTCACGTTGCGGGCGGCGTGTGTGCTGATCAACAGCGACCGGGTGGACGGCGAGCAACTGGCCGACCTGCCTGCACTCGACGAGTATCTGGACGGGTTCGGCTGGACCGGCCGCCGCGACCGCGATGGCGCGGAGCTGCACGCGGTGCATCGGCTGCGCGAGCGGCTGGGCGCGATCTGGGCGGCCGCGCACGACGAGGAACGCGCGGTCGGTCAGGTGAATGCGCTACTCAGCGACACCAAGGCGGCGCCATGGCTGACCCGTCATCCCGAGATGCCCGAGTGGCATCTGCACCTGGCATCCGTGCACGACCCGCTCTGGCAGCGGATGGGCGCGGAGATGGCGATGGCGCTGGCCGACTTGATTCGCAGCGGCGAGCTGCGACGACTCAAAATCTGCGCCGCGCCGGACTGCGAGGCGGTGCTCATCGATTTGTCGCGCAACCGGTCGGGGAAGTTCTGCGACACCGGAAATTGCGGCAATCGCCAGCATGTCGCGGCCTATCGCGAACGGCGGTCACGCGCCGAGTGAGCAGCCGTCATGGCATGTAGTAGCCGCGAATCCGGTGATACCGGTTGCGGCCGAGGATTGCATTCGCCGCTTCGAGCCCCGACATTGTCGCCGCCTCGATACAGCCGGCGTTCATCCCGCAGTCTGTCCAGTCGCCGGCCAGAATCAAGTTGTCGTAGCCGCTTTCGTCGGGCCGCAGTCGATAGCGCTCGGTCCCCGGCACCGACTGCACGTACCGGTCGGAAGGATCGACGTTGACGCTCACATGCTGAGTCGCCAACGCCGGCTCGCCACGTTCGCCGTTGACACCGCTCAGCAGGTGCCACGCGAAGCCGTCTGCAGTGACTGCGCCGGGGAAGTACGGCCCGAGGTTGCGATCGATGTAGTCGACAGCCGCCCGCCGGACCACGTGCTGGTGTCGCTGCGCATAGCCGCTACCGGCTTCCGTCGTTGGCCAGGGTGCGCTCAGCGTGCCGCAGAAATAGGCGACTGTGCCCGGCCTGTCGTCGTCGGGCCAGTCCTCGGCCCACAGCGTCTGTGGCATCGACGCCCACGTCTCGAACGGCCGCAGGTAGGCGCTGATCGTCACACCAGGCTCGTGCCAGCCCAGAGTCGGCTCGTCGGGTCGCATCCAGATCTGGAACGCCTGCGTCGCGACCGTGCGGATATGCGTCGTCATCTCACGCCATTCGGGGCGATCCTCGATCAGTTCGTTCGCGACGATCGGCAGCATTCCGACAGAAACGGCGAGCACGACATGGTCGAAATCGACGCCGCGCTGCAAGCGCCGAGGCTCTTCGTCGTCGCTGCGCTCCGCCCAATGTGACTCCAGGCAGTGCCATCCGCCCGCGGGCGTCATCACCGGCGTCGCCAATTGGTCCACGAGCGGCTCGCTGGGAAACACCGGTAGACCGCGCACGGTGGTCAGCGGCTCATAGTGGTCGGCGCCGTCAGCGAGACCGACCTGACGGGTAAAGGATATTGCGTCCACGGCGAGACGGTTCTCGTCGAGATGCAGAGCGTCGAGGCGGTGAAAGAATTCGAACCGGACGCCGCGTCGTCGCAGCGCTTGGTAGACCGGGGCGATGATCACGTCGCCCATTCCCGCGGTCATTTTCCAGAAGATGGCGCCCTTGTACTGGAAAAGCACGAGGCCGGTCAGGAACACGGCAAGGCCGGCACCGAAGGACGGCCGCTCGGGGTCGGCGTCGAGATAACCGAACACCAAGTCGTAAAGACCGCGGACCAAGGCGAACTCGTGCACGTCGGGATGCGCGCCGTGTCGTGCGATCCAGTCGTTGAAGTCCTCGTCGTTGATGGCTCGAAAGCCGCGGGGGTCGGTCACGAGGTTGTCAGCGAGAATCCCGCGAATCACCGCTGTCATCAGCGACAGCAACAGCCAGGAGCGCTTGTGGTCCGGTCGGTTCTCGTAATCGAGAACATCCCGCACGGCGTCGAGTGCGTGCTCGAGCGCGTCAGATACCGCGCGTGCTGAGAGTTGTGAGTCGGCAAGCGATGACATTGCGGTCAATACCGCATAGCCGATGGCGTCAATCGCGCGGCCCTTCGGCGGTGGCGGGTCGGGGGAGGTGGACAGGGTCAGGCCGGCAGGCGGCGCGCCGCGAAGTGATTCGGCGAAGTCACGAACGAGTCGGATTGCGCGCGTGATGAACTCGATGACGGTCTGTTCTCGTCCGGTGCTGTCGGGCTCGCCCGGCAGGCCGTTGTTGCGGGTGAAGGTCCCCAGCCACATCAACCAATCGCTGCCCAATTCGTCGGCCAGCCCCAGATTGTCCCCGGGGATGAGCGCCTCGTCCCACTTCTTGATCGGGGCGGCCGGGTCCGTTCTCGCCCTGTCGAGTTCGGCGTAGCACTCGCGAAGCAGCCCGAACGCGTTCTCATACGACCCCAGCCAGATGTGCAGCCCGTGTTCTTCGATCCGCCCGTTCTCGCCCCGGCTGGATGCACCCTTGCCTCCGAGCCGCCAGCCGCGTTGGTAGACGGTGATCGAGTCGAAACGGTCGTGCCAGCCGGGCTCACTCAGACGCCAGGCGGCGGCCAACCCCGCCATGCCGCCACCGAGGATGACGACTTTGCCGCCTGGCCGCTTCACCCGAGCAGCGTCCGGGCCCGGGCCAACTCAGGCCATGCGCTGCCATCCGCGAATCGGTCCACAGCATCGACCAGCACCCGGCGGGCGTCGTCCCCACGGAGCTCGAAATCATCGATTGCGGCGCGCAATTCGAAGATAAGTGCGCGCTGTTTGCGGGCCACTGTGATCGCCTCGACGAGATCACTGGCACGGGACTCGTCGTCGTTGGCGGTCTTGGCGCGTAGCCGCAGAAGCTCCGCGTGATAGAACTTGGCATCGGTTTCCTCGGCGAGTTTCAGCGCGATCGCGATTCGCTCGCGGGCCTGGTCCATGTGGTCCGCTGCGATCAGCAGTTGCGCGAGCACGCCGTCGTAAAACGTGACGAAGAGTTTCGACTCCGCTGCCCGCCAGGCATCGACGAGCATGGTCATAGTGGCGATGTGGCCTTGCAGTTCGGTTGCTTCGACGGTGTCGTGCGCGACAGCCGACAACGCCGCGGCCGCGGCGCCCTCGGTGGTGGCGATGAACCCGAAGGAGTCGAAACCGTGCTGCTCCGCGTTCGCGGCCATCTCGCCGATGATGGTTGCGACGTGGTCGAATTGGCCCGCCTCCAGCCGCGCCCACACCTCGTAGCACTGGGAGTAGGCGAGGCTGAACGGGCCTTGCGGAAAGCTGAGCGTTTCGGCGCGTCGACGCGCCTCGGCGAACTCAACATCGGCTCCTGCGAGGTCGCCTTGCACAGCCCGGGCCAGCGCGAGGTGGGTGTGGGTCGAGGCCACCGGCTCGTTGGGGACGAACCAGACGGCGTCGAGAATGTCGACGTCCAAGTCGGACAGCGCGGCGACCGAATCCTCCAGCAGTCCCCTTGCAGTGCCGAAGTCTCCGCGGTACCACAGCACCATTCCGAAGCCGGCCTGGCCGTGCGGCACGAACCAGTCACCGACGTCAGCGATCACCCCTCCGACGTTCTGCGACATCTCCAGCGCGCGGTGAATGTCACCGCGGGGGAGGTAGTAGGCCCACAAGGCGGTGAGCGCTGCGAACAGATCCTCGGGCCGCAGTTCGGACTTGGTCAGCTCCACGCACCGTTCGAAGTCGGCAGCCGCCTGAGGGCTCGCCGTGCCCTCGGCCGCCGAAGCGAGGAACCCGCGGCGAAGACGCAGCCGCACCTCTTTGCGGTCGCGCGCCAGGCCGGGAGCCTGGCGGTCGATCTGGGCAAGGGCGTTCGTCAGGTTCCGCCGGGACTCCTCGAGGGCGCCGCGGCGGCGAGCGTCGGCTGCGGCCAGCTGGTAGGCCATCGCCGCATCCTCGACCCTGTCGGCCTTGTCGTAGTGAAACGCGACGAGCCGCCAGTCGGACGCATCCTCGCCGGAGGTTCCCACCAGTGCGTCAGCGACGCCTGCGTGCAGACTGCGTCGTACGCTCGGCGGAGGCAATTCATAGGCCACTTCGCGCAGCAACTCGTGCCGGAAGCGCCACTGATTCGGCCCCGACTTCTCGAATACCATCGCATCCTCGAGTTCGCGAATGGCGGCGTCGAAGTCCTCGTCGGTGATGTCGACGATCAGCGACAGCAGGTTGCGGTCGAAGTCGCGCCCGATGGTCGCGGCCGCCTGCACAACGGGGATTGCGTTGTCGCTCGTACGAAGCCGGGCGAACAGCGCCTCGTAGAGGGTGTCGGGAACACTCTCCCAGCGCGCGGTGTCCGTAGGTTGTTCGCGGATCTTGGTGACGACTTCTTCGATGTACAGCGGCACGCCGTCGCATCGGCGGGCGATGGTGGCGCGCTCGATGATCGACAGATCGGCGTCCAACGCGCCGACAAGGGTCTCGGTCTGCTGGGCGGTCAGTGGCGACAGGTCAAACCATTTGACGCTCGTCGCGCGGGGTATCGAGGCCGCCTCCCGACTGGTCATCACGATGAGCAACCGTGGCGATCGAAGGTCCACCAAGGCGTTCACGACGTCGATCGTCGATGCGTCGAACCAATGCAAATCCTCGATGAGCAGTACCCCGGCGCTGTCCCGAAAGCATGCCAGCAGGTACTCGGCGATGGCCGCGGAGATCTGCTCGTACAGTTTTGCGCCCTGCGCAGCTATGGGTGTGTAACCGTGCTCGGCGGCAATGCCGAGCACCGGCGCCAGAAGCGATAGGGCGGTTTCGGGGTCGAGGCCGACGTCGCGCACCTCTGCCTCCAGCAGACGCAAGCGCTGCGACTGTTCGGTGGTGCGGTCGATCCCGCAGCGATTCTCGAGCAGACGACGCACCGGGTGCAGACCGGCATCGGCGTGAAAGACCGATCCGTGCAGCGCCACGACCGGTGCGCCGGATTGCGTGGCGAGCAGCGCTGCGGCGGTCGCGAGCCGGCTCTTTCCCATGCCCGCCTCGCCGCAGAACGCGACACCCGTAGTGGTGAGTCCTCCGACCTGGGCCTGCTCCCAACTGGTCGTCAGGTACGCAAGTTCTTCATCGCGGCCGACGAGGGGCCCGATGGGAACCCTGGACGGGCTGATGCGTTCGCCGAGCACTTGGTAGTGCTCGATGTCGCCTTCAATTCCCTTGACGGGTTGAGCGGGCCGATCCGCTAGGTCGAAACTGTCGCGAACCAAGGCTTCGATCGCCTTGGAGATGACGACCGTTCCTGGCGGCGCCAGTCCGGAGACCCGAGACGCGAGATTGGCGCCGAGTCCGTAGACGTCGTCTTGACCGGTGTCGAGATATACGGTGCCGCGGTGGATTCCGACACGGACGGAGATCTCGAAGCCGAAGCGTTTCTTCACCCGTTCGCTCAGCCTGGCCACCTCGCGGGTGATGTCGAGTCCCGCCTGCACTGCGCGAAGGACGTCGTTCTCGTGCGCGCGTGGGTGGCCGAATACGACGAGCAATCCGTCACCCTTGGTCGAGAAGATGTGGCCCTCGTAGCGGTCGACGATTTCTCTGACCTGATCCCGATACCGGCCGATGACGGTGCGGTAGACCTCGGGTTCGATCCGCGTGGACAGCGCCGTCGAGTCGACGATGTCGGCGAACATCATTGTGAGCCTGCGAAGTTCGTTCCGCCCGGCCGGTGCGGCCAGAAGGTCTTCGGCCTCCGGGTTGCCCCGGTCGACGGCGAGCACCTTCTTGGCGAGCTGTTTGGCCCTAGCCCGGTCGCCCCGGTTGAGTGCTTGGACTGCGTGGTCGAGCAATTCGTCGACCGTGGGTTCAGTCATGCGGCCTGCTCACAGGTCGACGATCACCTCGAGGATGTCGTCGATCACGACGTCCGATGCGGGCTCGGGTTGCAGCCGCACTGTTCCGCGGTAGGTGCCGCTTCGAAGCCCGGTCCACAGGACTCCGACGCGGAAATGCGTCACATGCGGCTTGAGCACCGGTGGGTCGATGGAAATCCGGTAGTCCTCGATTACGAATGAGGGTGCGCCGACATGGAAGAACGAACCGGGCACAACCGACACTTTGCGCGCCACGCCACTGTCGGGGGCGCTGAGATAGTCCGAGTATTCCGGCTCATCCGCACCGGGAGGGCATGTGAAGCAGGGTGCCAGCACGTCGGACGCCAGATCCACGCTGCCCGCGAGACCGAAGTCCCACAGTTTCAGCATTGCCTGTGCCCACTTGGCGTAATCGAATGTGCCGGCGTCGATCTGATCGTTCGTCTCGACCGCGATCGCACCGGCGTGGTCTATCAGCTGACGCGAGAAGCCGATGATCTGGTTCATCTTCGCTCCAGGTGCGGTCATTTCGCACCGCCCGTGCCCAGCTCTTGCCGCAGTCGGTCCCAGTAGCGCCACGGATCAGTCGCCAGTCGAACGGCGAACTCGGTGTTGAGCGCGACCATCTCGGAGATGGGCATGGTCCCGGTGGCCATCTTGGCGGCGACCGAGGTGCTCCTCTTCGAGAAGTCTTCGATGCATTCATTCGCCATCTCCACGGCAAGCGTGATGGCGCGCCGGCTCGGACGACCAGGGTCAGATGGCACAGAGATGTCGGTCGGGGAGGTCGGCGCGCCCGATGAGGTGCCGCCGGTTGCGCCCGGAAGTGCAGAAGGCGTCCACGGTTTGAAGCGTCCCGGATTCTTCTGTTGCTCCGCGACTCCGTCGAGCAGCATGTCCATGCCTTGGTTGCCGTAGCCGGATACGCACGCCAGCATCGCGATGGCGACCTCCGAGAGATCCCGGAAGCACACCACTTTCTTGGTGACGACGCGAACCCCGTCAGCGGTGGCGTTTCCTACGGTGGAGTACATCTTGATGTAGCCCTCATCGACTAGGACCCGACCGTCTCCGAGCGCCGCGGCACCCGGCGTGTCATCGAGTTCGTAGTTCACCCACGCCATCGGTGTGTCGAACTGCATCGCCTCTGACGTGGACGGACCCAACCAATACTTCAGCGGTGTCCTCATATCGGGAGGAGTAGGGCAGGTGGTGTTGCAAACCTCTAACACCCGGCGCCAGCCGTCCGCGCGTTGGGGCTTGGGAATCTCCTGCATCTCGCAGAAGAACGGCAGGCACTCATCCCAATTCAGTGGATCGACAACATTTCTCAGCTCGTCGAGCGATACGTCCTCGCTCTTGAACTCGGTTCTGAGAACCACACACAGGTGACCGTGGGCGTTCTTCAACCTGGTGTGGCATACCGGTATTCGCGCGATGAGTGGCTGGATCCACCCTTGCGCCTCGGCCTGCCGCATGACGGCCGGCCAGTCGTCGCGCTCCCCGAAGTGGGTTCGAAAATGTTGAAGCAGGTGGTAAGCGGTTTCGTCTTCACGCTCGCCGCGGGGCACCACCAACGACAGTCCCGTCAGCAGCGCGTCGTTGTCGATCTCGGTTTCGCCGCCCTCAAGGCGCCCCAGCACTCCGAGCACGTAAGTCAGCCGTGACAGCTCGGACGCCGTCGGCGGGTTCGGTTTGGTGCCCGGCTCGGATTCCTCGGAGGTGCGCTCCGCATCGACGATGTCGTTGACCGCTTCGGTCACCGACGGAAATTCAGGCAGGGGATTGTCCGGATCGCTGAGGAAACGCATGATCTCTCGAGACCAGCCCGCGTTTCCGGCCGTTCCCGGCAAGAATCTGTCGACCACCCTCTCGATCCGTGGATCACCTGTCTCCAGGACCAGCTGATCGAGAGCGCTATAGATTGCC
Source organism: Mycobacterium deserti (assembly GCF_025345615.1). GTDB lineage: Bacteria > Actinomycetota > Actinomycetes > Mycobacteriales > Mycobacteriaceae > Mycobacterium > Mycobacterium deserti. The sequence continues at coordinate 138,489 of NZ_JAODWD010000002.1, read as the reverse complement.
AACAACGAGTGAACGTGACTCATGTGCGCCTCCCCCGCCCGGATTTGCTTGGAGAAGCATACCGCTCGGCATGCCGCGGGGAGGGGTTGATTGACGTGCCCGAATACATCGTCATGCGGGCCCTACATGCCGATGATTATCGGTAAGACCTCGTTGCCCACCGATTCGCCGGCTACCGGAGCGCCTCCCGGATCGAGCGGAATCGCGAATGCGGCACCGACGTAGATGCCTGAGGGCAGGCCGGTCGTCTTGACTCGTATTCGGAACGTGTCCCTCCCTGCGGGAAGTAGACAATTGGGGGGGTCGAATTCGACGCAGTCCTGAGGTACCTCGTGGCCGCCCCCGGCGAGCGTGAGCGGCGACGCCAGCTCCAATCGATGCCGCCGTTCGGGGTCGGCATGCGGGATGGCGAAGTAATCAGATGTGATTGGCTCCGTTTCGTAACGGCCAGGACCTACGAGGCCAGTCCCGATCAATTCGATGCCGTTGATAAGCGCGACATCGCTCAATCTGGTCAGCGTCTTCGCCAGGTCGTCCGAACTGAGACCCTCTGCATCGAGTTTCTTTGCAGCATCATCGACCACTGTCCTCGCCTGGTCAGCGGCCCTGCGGGCCAGCGTGGTCGTGTGATTGGCTACGACCGTCGCGTATTCGGGGAGCTGTTGGCTCACAACAGTGTTGACGATGTCGAAGTTTCGTTGAAATGCAAGGTTGGCGAGCTCGCTAAAACTTTGGATGGCCCTCCCGAGACCGTTCCCGGCGATCCGGACTGGTTCGACAGTCGTGTGCCCAGACCGGGGTACGGTGATGGCTTCTTTCGGGGCGGCCGGCCTTACCGCACGATTGGCGGCGATATCGGCGAGGTCGATCCAGCTCTTGGCGACGAGTCCGGCCAGCCTGCTCGCCACCGTTGCCATCGCATCCGCGGTGTACGTGTCGTCGTCGAGGCGTTCCGCTGCCGTCACGGCGAGCGTCTTGGTGTCGGTGATCATCTGGCGAGCGAGGTCAGCGAGCCTGTCGATCACGTCGCGCTCACTCGTCGGTGCGGTGGTACTGATCTCTACGCTGTCCCCTTGGACGTCGGCGCGCTTCGGCTGAAAGTTCGCCATGACCGAATCAAATGCTCCGACAGACAAATTCGTCATCGACGTACCAAGAAGCTCACCGAGTTCTTGGACATCGTCTCGTGTCAGGCCGTCCTTCCATCGTGCAACGACGGCCTTCGCGAGCTGACTTGTCACCTCGACGTAGCGCTCCGCTTGCTCGGCGGTGTCCTCGATCAGATCCTGTCGAAAGCCTCGCGGCAGATCTGGCAGCCGCGCATGCGTTTCGCCGCTCTCCGACGGCTCGACCGGGCGGCTCTGCGACGTCAATACGACCGTAGATCCGGTCGACCCGACGTCGGGCGGAGTGGACGGAAAAAAGTCGACAGTGCCGTCGACAGGATCATCGGCTGCATTGGCCACCATGTCGATACCGACCTGCGCCCATCCGGAGAAGCACGCCAGCGCCGCGGTCGCAGTGGGGCTCAGACCCTTGATCTTGAGCGCCTTGCTTGTCCTGATTCGTATTCCGCCGGAGGGTATTTCCGTTACCCAGATGTAGCCGCTGTCGACTTCAACCAGGGTGTTGGCGCGGCGGCGACTCGAGTCAAGGTCGTAATTGAGGTAGATCCCGGCGGTGTTGCCCTCCTGGTCGCGGCCTTTCCAATATTTGAGCGGCGTCTGCAGCTCGTATTCGCCGCATTCCGTGCTGACGCACTCCAACACCCGACTCCAATTCGAATCGTCCTGCCCTTCGGGCTTCATCGCGCAAAAGAAGGTCGGCAAGGTCTGATCCCAGTTCTGGGGTTCGAGAACTGCCTTCACTTGCTCGAGGGTGTGTTCGGCGTCGACCATTTCCGTGGTGAGAACGGCACAAAGTTCTCCTTTGACGCTGCGCAACATGCCCGTGCACGGCGGTGGATAGCCAGCGACTCTCGGATCGAGCAAGAAGTTTCGGGCAACGAACGGGCGCCAACCGCGTTTGCCGAGTTCGAGCAGCTGGTCTTCGGCCATGAGCCTGCGCATGAGCGGACCGGCGGACGGGAGGATGTTCCTGAATTTTCGTGGTCGGCGGTAGGTGGCCAGCTCCAGGAGCGTGCTCAGGGGGTCGTCGGGAAGTGGATCGCCTGCCCGTTCGAAGTCGATGATGGCCTGCCCGGGCCACGCCAATGTCGTCGTTGTCGTCGATGGCGGTTTGACGGCTGCGGGCGTGTCGATCTTGGCTATCACTGCACCGGCATAAACGGCTCTGGCCAGGGTGGACGTGATCAGCCGTTCCTGTGGTGGGGGAACGGGGGGAGGTTTGTGTGCCAAGCCTGCTTCATGGACGTTTGCGTAATCCTGCGCAGTGATCGTCAGCGGGTTGTCACCCCCGAGTACCAGGATGTCGCCGGCCAGATCCTGGGGGCCGATGGCAGGCCGAATTCGGTGTTCGGGTTTCGCAAGTTCGAGAATGGCCTCGTCGCGGGTGGGGAAGTTGACGTTCCCCTTCGGGGACAGGCGGTCGACGAAGCCGCGAAGCTCTGTGAACCATCCACGCTGGCCGTAACCGGTGGTGCCGGGAAGAAATCGTTCAACTATCGCGGTTGTGCGCGGATCGTTGCGGCGGACGACCTCGTCGTCGATTGAGCCGAAAAGCGCCAGCTGTGCGTGAAGCTTCCCCATGGCGCGAACCTCCCGCCTTAGCATAAGTAGCTATCGGCGAATGCGAGCATCAATCGGCGGGGAGGCGTGATTTGCCAGACAGCGGGGGAAACAGCGAACGGGGCAGCATCGACGATCTGCCCTGGGCGTCGGTCTTCGACCCGGCCGCCAACGCGCGTGCATTGAGTGCGATTCAAGCCGAGGGCTTTCGGGCGGCCAGCCAGATCGTCGATCGGTTCATCCGCATCGTCGCTCCCGACGGGTCCGACAGCGGCCCGGCGCCTTCTCATCCGCCCGCCGACGGCGCCCCGCCCACCAATGTGGCGTCGGACCTCGAGACTCTCACCCGGTCGTGGTGGTCGATGGTCGGCCGCATGCTGTTGCAGTCAGCGCCCAAGGCGACGGGCCTGGCCGGCGACGGTGACACCGCGCTCGACCTCCAGAACGCCGAGTCTGCCGGACAGGTCAACCTTGAAGCGCAGGTCGGCGGTTCGGCAGCTGCTGAAGTATGGCTGCACAATCGCGGCGCCGACGATTTCGGCAACGTGTCCCTTCGGTGTAGCGATCTACTTTCCGCTGACGGCAACATCTTCCAGGCCGAGTCGGTGATGCTCGAGCCCACCGCGGTTCCGATGCCGGCGCGCTCGAGCCGCGGAGTGGAGCTGAATGCGCGTGTGGCGGAATATGTCCGGCCGGGGTTGTACCGAGGCACCCTGCTGGTGGAGGGGCATCCGAACCTGTGGTTGCCCGTGACGCTTGTCGTCACCATGCCCGCCTCATGACGAGCACAGCCAACCGCACGGATCTGGTGTCGGCAGTCGAAGACCGACTGCGCGAAGTCGGGAAGACCATCCGACGTTCGATGCTGGACGCGATGCCCGACGGTGAGCCGAGTGCATGGCTGTACGCGCCGATGCGAGAGTATCCGTCGCGGCCGGGAAAGGCGTTGCGCCCCGCGCTGTGTCTATCGGCGGGCAGGGCTTTCGGGGCCAGTTCCGACGACATGCTGGGGATCGCGGTCGCCATCGAGTTGCTACACAACGCATTTCTCGTTCATGACGATGTGGCAGACGGCAGCGAGATGCGCAGAGGTCGGCCGACACTGGCAGCGACCCACGGGTTAGCTGCCGCGCTGAACGCCGGTGACGGCATTGCGGTGGTCGCGGGCCAGGTGCTGCGACGGGCCACGCGTCGCCTAGACCGGGACCTCGCTGACTTGGTGTGGTCCGAGTTCGACACGATGGCACTGCGCACGCTGGAGGGGCAGGCGACCGAAGTCGGTTGGCAGATCGACAATGTCGCGGACCTCGGGCCGCAGGATTACCTCGAACTCATCATGCACAAGACCTGCTGGTACACCACGATTCATCCACTGCGAGTCGGCGCTATCGTTGGGTCCGGCGGCGTCATCGCGCTGGGACCGCTTGTGCGCTTCGGTTTTCACTTCGGAGCGGCATTCCAGATCCGCGACGACCTGCTCAATCTCGTCGGCAACGAACGTGTGTACGGCAAGGAGATCCTCGGCGATCTCTATGAGGGCAAGCGGACGTTGCCGCTCATGCATCTGCTGGAAAACGCCAGAGGCACCGACATCGCCACGGTCCGTGACTATCTGGGGCGCACCCGCGCCGAGCGGTCACCCGAACTCGTCGCCGGGATTCGGGCACTCATGGACGAATACGGCAGCATCACCTTCGCCGGTGAGTACGCCGAAGGAATTCTTCTCGTCGCGGAGGACTACTTCGAGGAGGCCTTCGCGGACGCTCAATCGGGTCCAGACCTCGACTTCCTTCGTGCCCTGGTGCCCTACGTCTGGGCGCGGTGGCGGTAGCCCGAAATCGGTGACGTCGCCCCAGCCGCCGAGCCCTTAAGATCCTCTCGGGGGAAACATGGCGGGGGAATCGGCGACCAAGCAGATCAGCGGGCATCGCTTCGTCCTGCGTCGGATGGAGCATGCGCTGGTGCGCGGTGACGTCCGCATGCTCGACGATCCGATGCGCGCGCAGTCACTTTCACTCCTTGCCGGGTGTGTGTTGGCTGTCATCGCTGTCGGAGCATGCGCAATGCTGGCGTTTCTGGCGCCCAAGGGGACCATCGGCGACGCCGCGATCGTCATGGTGCGAGATTCCGGCGCGTTGTACGTGCGCAACGGTGACACGCTGCATCCGGTCCTCAACCTGGCCTCGGCGCGACTCATCGCGGGCACGTCCGCCAAACCGGAACTGGTCAGCGCCTCTGCCGTCGACAAAGTCAGGCGCGGGCCCCTGTTGGGCATCCCGGGCGCTCCTGACGTCATCGCCACGCCGCTGGCGGAGTCCCGGTGGACCGTCTGCCAGGACGCCACGTCGAAGACGACGGTGATCGCCGGCGGTATCCCGCAGCGACTCGACACCGGGCGCGGCGCGCTGGTCACGGTGCCGCAGGAGGGTGCGGCCATGACGTACTTTCTCTATGACGGTCGACGTGCGCGAGTGGACCTGCGCAATCCGGCCGTCATCCGGGCGCTCAAACTTGACGGCGTTGAACCACAACCTGTTTCACGTGCGCTACTGGACATCTTGCCGGAGACGGCTCCCATTGCTGCGCCGCACATTCCGGAGCCACCACGCACATCGGCGGTGCCCGGATTTCCGATCGGTACGGTGCTGCGCGTGCTTCGTGCCGGCTCCAGCGAGTACTACGTCGCGCTCGCCGACGGCGTGCAGCGGATCGGGGAAGTCGCAGCCGACCTGATTCGGTTCACGCGCAAGCACGGCAGCCGCGACATCATCACGGTCGCCCCTGGCGTCATCGGGTCAGTCCCGATTGTCGATGACGACCTTCCCGTCGGCTCCTATCCCTCCCGCGGCGGGGTCTCCGACGATCCGGTGCTCTGCGGGCATTGGGACATGTCGACCCGCGTACTGGAAACCGCTGTGTTGACGGGCGCTTCGTTACCCGTCGACAGTGAGGGCGTGACGCTGGCGCAGGCCGACGACGCCGGCCCCGCCGTCGACATCGTCGTCGTGCCGCGGGGACACAGCGCGTTCGTGCGAGCAACGGGCGTCACTGGTGACGGTGCCGACTCGGGGACGTTGTTCCTCGTCGACGACACCGGTGTCGCGTTCGGTATCAGCGATGACGACGCCGCCGAGCGCCTCGGCCTGACCCAGACTGCGCGGCCGGCGCCGTGGCCCGTCCTTGCCCGACTTCCGCGCGGGCCCGCGCTGAGTGTGCAGGCCGCGTCAGTCGTGCGCGTCGGGGCGACGTCGTAGCCGCGCCGATGTCATGGCGGCGATCACGGCGGCGGTCATCGCAAGGCAGATCGCGGCGCCGCGAATCGCGATGTGCCCGGATCGGTCGTCGGGCTCGGCGGTCGCCGGAATCGACGCCATGCGAATCGGTTCGACGTCAGCACTGTGGGTATGCCGTCCGGCACTCACCGCGGCCAGCGCATCGACGACGCCGTGGCCGACAAACGGGTTCCAGTTGTCCGGAGGTCGGCGCGCGGTGTCCTCGATGAGCTGCATGACTTGTCGCGCTGTCAGCTCCGGGGACCGCGCCCGCACGAGGGCGACAACTCCCGTCACGACGGGCGCGGCGTAACTCGTGCCCGAGATGGCCTTTTCACCGCCGGCGGTGGGCAAGGTGTCGACGAGACCTTCCCCGTCGGGGTCCAGCGAGACGACATTCTCACCCGGTGCGGCGACGTCGACCCACGGGCCGCCCAAGCTGAACTTCGACGGCTTGCCGTCCGAGCCGATGGAGCCGACCGTCAAGACGTAATCGTCGTACCATGCAGGACTCACCACCGTGTTGACATCGGTCCAGTTCGGCCTGCCGGGTTCCGTGGGATCGGCAGCCGGATTCTGTTCGGGGCACTGCCCATCGGTGCCGACATTTCCCGCCGCGGTCACGACGACAACGTTCTTGACGTCCACCGCATACGCGAGCGCGGCACCCAACGGCCGGTCGTCGAGTTCGTCCCGCGCGGGCACACATGCCACCGACGAGACATTGATGACGGTGGCTCCCATGTCGGCCGCGGTGCGCACCGCCATAGCAAGCGTCTCGACGTCACCGTATCCCGAGCCGCCAAGATCATCCACCGCCCGAAATTTGGTGCTGGACTGGCGGATCGCGATGAGGGTCGCGTGCGGGGCGATGCCGCTGAATGCGTACGCGTCGTCAGCATCCGGCGCAGCACCGATGATGCCTGCCACGATCGTGCCGTGGCCGTCGCAGTCCTCGGTGCCGTCGCTCGTCGAGACGTAGTCGCCGCCGGAAAGGAGGTGCGGGAGCAACCGGTGTCGAGTCACCCCGGTGTCGATTACTGCGACGGTTTGACCTGCACCGCGAGTCAATTGCCAAAGACGTTGTAAATCGGCGTCTTTGATCTGCCCTTCGCTGCGACCGGCGACCACGTCCGAGGTGACGCACGGTTCTTGCCGTTCGGTGCGTTGCGGCGGCGCGGGGGATGCCGGAGGCGGGAGCCGTGCTCCGTCGACCGCGGGCGGCGGAGCTGCTGACGCGGCAGGCGATGAGAGCAGCGGCAGCCCGGCCAGCGCCGCCACACCGACGAGACGTCCCAGTGCGGCGGCTGTCACAGCAACCCCAGGCCGCGAACCCAAGCAAAGAGTCCACCGACCCAGCACGCGGTTGGCACCACTGCGGCCAGCACGAAGTACTCGGTCACGTCGGCGGCGCGACGCATCAGGGGAGTGATTGCCACGCCGCATGCTGGAGCCAGAGCGGCAGCACCCGCAGCGGCGGCCACCACCGCGACGATGTGCGCCTGAGCCCTGAATGCGACCGCGCAGACCGCTAAGCAGGCTGCGACGCAGAGGAATCCGCCTATTGACAGTGCGACGCGGCGCATCGCGTCGATGTGTGAGCGCGCACGCAGGAGCAACACGAAGCCGATGATCGCGCTGAACGTAGCAGCGGGGAAGAACGGGCCCGCTGACGCAACGAGGACCGTGCCGAGTGTCGCCGTCAGTGACGAGCCGATCACCAGCCCGGTCAGCATCCGGTGAGCAGCGATTCCCGAATGGGTATCGACCTCAGGAGCCGTGTCCGCAGTCGGGTCGATGCTCGGCGGAGGAGGGCCGATTCCTGTCACCGCGATGGAGAATCTCGGCGCGACGCTCAGTACAGCCAGCGCCAGCGTCGCGAGCACGGCGCCTGTGGCGGCACTGGAGAGATTCCAGTTGAGGGTGGCTAGGGCCACCGCTGCGGATGCCAGCGCCACGGTCGCTGTCGCTGTCAACCATGTTCTGCCGGCCTGAGCCAAACGGGCCAGCAGGGTCGATACCGAGAACGCCGCGGACGCGGCGAGAAGGGCGTGTGCGGCGGCCGGGCCGGCGGGCACGGCCAGAGCGCCGGTGACTGCCGCGAAGACGACAGCGACCACACTCAGCGTCGTCGCCAGCGACTCGTCGTTGCGCGCACGGCGCATCGTCACCGCGCCCGCCGCGGCACCTAGAGCGAGGCAGGCTGCGCCGGTGAGGTGAGCGACGGGTGCGGCCGAGGACCACGCGAGTGCCGCCGCTGCGCAACAGTTCGATACCAGACACCCGATGATGGCAACAATCCGCGAGTCATGTTCGGTACCGGTGTCGGCGATGTTCGCGACAGTGTGACACGGGTCGGCCGCTACCCACACCGGAGGGGGCGGGTCGGTGGCCGTCAGCAGGAGCAGGTCACCGTCACGAATGTCGTTCTCGGCGAGCGTCTTTGTCTCGTCGAGACGCGGGCCGCCGAGCCGCGACAGGCGCCACCGGTGAGGTGTCAGCGGCAAGACGGTTGCGCCGCTGACGATGTCCACAATCGCCGGCAGCAGTTGGCCGACCTGCATCGCGCGCGGCAATGCGAGGTCGACCGCGGTGAGGTCGTCGCCCACACAGTGCTGAACAGTCAATCGACACGAAGCGTCTGGCACCCGCATCACCCCCCGGTTGGCATCGGCCGTCTCACGGTAACCCGAACGAGCTGCCCGGACGCGCGGCAATTTCGCTCGTCGAGAGGGAACCGGAAAGGGCATGACTACGTCCAACTCCCCGATGGAGTTTGTTCGTGAATCACGCCTGTCCGTACCGCCGTTGGCGCGTGGTGAAATCGCCGTAGAGGCACCGCCTGCCCTGCCGAAATCGCCGCCGGTGAACCCGATCGCCCGCCTACTGCCCGTGGCGATGCTCGTCGCCGCCGTCGGGATGATGGCGTTCTACTTCACCTCGGGGGCTGGGTCCGCGCGCAGCCCGATGTTCATGTTCTTCCCGGTGATGATGCTGGTGTCGGTCCTCGGGACGGTCGCCTACAGTGCCCGCGGTGGAAACCGGACCGCCGAGGTCAATCAGGGACGACAGACCTACCTGCGCTACCTCGACACCGTCGATTCGGCCATCGTCGAGACCACGGCGCAGGAGCGTCGCTCTCTGCAGTGGAGCCATCCCGATCCCGACACCCTGTGGGAACTGATCGGCACCCGGCGGATGTGGGAACGTGTACCCGTCGACGACGACTTCGGTTCTGTCCGACTGGGATTGGGCGACCGACGATTATCCACGGTATTGAAAGCGCCCGAACTCAGTTCCGCCGACGAGCTCGACCCGGTCACCGTGGGGGCGATGCGGCGTTGGGTGCGCCAGCGATCTTTGGTCGCCGGTGCACCGGTCGCAGTGGCGCTGACGCCCAACGCTTCGGTGACGATCGAGGGTGACTCCGAGTCCGTGCGGGGGCTGCTGCGCGCGATGGTGTGCCAACTAGCGGTGCTTCACGGCCCCGACGACATCGCGATCGCCGCGGCGGCCGACGAATCGGCTCGGGGCGAATGGGACTGGCTCAAGTGGCTTCCGCATCACCAGCACCCGCGATTGGTCGACGCCGTCGGCTCATCGAGGCTCGTGTCCGGCAACCTCGCGACTTCGGTCGACGAATCCATGCGGCACGTGGTCGTGATCGTCGACGGGATCGACTCGGATCTGCCTCACGAGGGCGTGACATTGCTTCGGGTCGGTAACCCGGCCAGCGGCACCACGCCGCTTCGGCTACGGATCGCCGATCGAGACGTGGCTGTGGCTCGGCCTGATTCGTTGACTCGTGCGCAAGCGGTCACGTGCGCCCGGCGGTTGGCGCCGTACCGCCCGGCGTCGGCAACGACGGGCGCTGCGCGTCTGTCACCCGCTGCGAACGGCTGGCTGCAGTCGATGGGCTTCGACGACCCCGGCGACATCGACCCGGCTCGGCTCTGGAGGACGCATGACCGTGTCCTGCCGGTGCCCATCGGTGTCGATGAGCACGGGACGCCTGTGATGCTCGACATCAACGAGGCATCGCGCGACGGCATGGGCCCGCACGGTCTGTGCGTGGGCGCGACGGGCTCCGGAAAGTCGGAGTTCCTCCGCACCCTGGCCCTTGGCATGATCGCCGTTCACCCACCAGATGCGCTCAACCTCATCCTGGTCGACTTCAAGGGTGGTGCGACATTCGCGGGGCTGGAGCGGACGCGGCATGTGGCCGCCGTGATCACGAACCTCGCCGACGAGGCGCATCTGGTCGCCCGGATGAGCGACGCGCTGGCCGGGGAAATCAATCGCCGCCAGGAGCTGCTCCGTGCCGCCGGCTCGGCGAACCTCGCCGACTACGCGCGCGCCCGCGCGCAGGGAGCGCCGCTGACGTCGTTACCCGCATTGTTCATCGTCGTCGACGAGTTCTCCGAACTGCTGAGCCAGCACCCCGAATTCGCGGAACTGTTCGTGGCGATCGGCCGGTTGGGCCGGTCTTTGGGAGTGCACCTGCTGTTGGCCAGCCAGCGGCTCGACGAAGGTCGGCTGAGAGGTCTCGAAACCCATCTGTCCTACCGGATCTGCCTGAAGACGTTCTCGGCCAGCGAATCCCGGGCCGTTCTCGGAACGACTGATGCCCATCACCTTCCCGGCACGCCCGGAGCGGCTTACCTGAAGACGGCGTCGGGCGACCTCGTGCGGTTCCAGACGGCGTACGTGTCTGCTCCCTACCTCGGACGCACCGGTGACCCTCCGGCGACGGCGCGGCAGACGTCGATGCCGTTGCTCTTCACCGCCGCGCCGGTCGGCGCGATCATTGATCGCGTCAAGCCGACCGACCTTACGGAAGCCTCGGTGCGCACGCTTTTCGATGCGGTCGTCGACCGGGTAGCGGACCGGGGATCTTTCGCCCACCGCGTGTGGCTTCCACCGTTGACCACGTCGCCGACGCTCGATGCACTGATGTCAGGGCGCAGACGCGCCGGTCTGACCGTGCCCATCGGATTGGTGGACAATCCGTACCAGCAGCGTCGCGACGTGATGACCGCCGAATTATGCGGTCCGGCAGGCAATGTCGCGATCATCGGCGCACCGCGGTCGGGGAAGTCGACAGCTGTGCGCACCCTGATTCAGGCTCTGGCGGAAGCGCACAGTCCCGCCGAGGTCGGGTTCTATTGTCTCGATTTCGGCGGCGGGTCGCTGTCGTCGTTGCGGGATCTACCTCATGTAGGCGCTGTGGCCGGCCGACACGACGTGGACCTGTGCCGTCGGACCGTGGCCGTGGTGGAGTCGGTGATGCGCGGCCGGGAAGGCCGGGCCGCAGCCGGAGTGGCCCGATCCGGCGAATCTTACGGCGACGTGTTCCTCGTGGTCGACGGCTGGGCAACGCTTCGCGGCGAGTACGACGCGCTCGAGGGCCCGATCACGGCGATCGCAGCCCAGGGTCTGTCGTTCGGGGTTCACGTCGTGGTGACGGCGTCGCGATGGGCGGAGTTGCGGCCGGCGTTGAAGGACCAGATCGCGACCCGCATCGAGCTGCGCCTCGGTGATCCGGCGGAGTCGGAAATGGACCGCAAACGGGCGCGGCAGTTGGCTCAGTGCCCGCCAGGACGCGGGCTGACTGCCGACGGCAGGCAGCTGGCCATCGCTGTCGCCGAGGCGCCCGCGGCGCACGCCGCCCGGTTGCGCGGACGGTGGGGTGACCAACGCACCCCGCCCGTCGAACTGCTCCCGCAACGGGTTGCACACAGCCACGTGATCGAGCGAAGCGACGTACCACGCTCCGGGACCCAACTTTTGCTCGGACTCGGCGAACGCGAGTTGACGCCAACGGTCGTCGATTTCGGAGATCACCCGCACCTTCTCGTTCTCGGCGAGGGTTCCTGCGGCAAGACGTCGCTGCTGAGGCTTCTGTGCCGCGAGATCATCCAGGGCAATGATGCCGACGCCGCACGGGTCGAAATAGTCGACTTTCGCCGGACGCTGCTCGGTGTGGTGGAATCCGAACACCTCAGCGGATATACGGTTTCGCCCGCGGCGCTGGTGACACGGATCGGGTCCCTGATCGACCGGCTGCAGTCCCGGATGCCCGACGAGAACGTCACACAGCAGCAGTTGCGTAGTCGGTCGTGGTGGTCAGGTCCGGAGATCTACCTCGTGATCGACGACTACGACCTGGTCGCCGCGGCGACGGGCAGCCCTCTGACACCGCTTTCCGATTTCCTCCCGTATGCCAGAGATCTCGGATTGCACGTGATCGTCGCACGTCGCTCGGGTGGCGCGGCCCGCGCGATGTTCGACCCGGTACTGACTCGGCTGCGCGAGCTGGGCTGCATGGGTCTGATGATGAGCGCGAGTCCGGACGAGGGTGTGCTTCTCGGATCTGTGCGTCCCTCGGCCCTGCCGCCCGGTCGCGGAACGCTGATCGTTCGCGGTGAGGCCGACCAGCTGATACAGGTGGCGTGGAGTGACCCACCGTGACGGAGGCCGTCGTCACGGTGGGCCCTTGGACCATCGCGGGACCGGATTCAGCTGACCCCGTGATGGTTTCGGTCGCCCTCGCCTGCATCGACGATGACCTCGCGCTGCTGGACGATCGGCCTGTCGCTATCGACGAGGTGTGGCAGAAGGTTCTGGGCGCGGTCGCGGGCGGCGGTGTCGACACGCTTGTGCTCGTGTGTCCGGCGTGGTGGTCGTCATCGCGGACCGAGCGTGTACAGGCTGCGGCCGGGGCGGTGGCGCAGAGCGTCGTGGTGTTGAAGCGCGCGCAGGTTCTTCGCATGGGCCTGGCGGCCCATCAGGCGGCAATCGTCGAGATCGCACCGGAGTTCACCGCCGTGACAAGGTATTCGGTGTCGTCCTTCATCGCACATTCCGAAGGGCCCGACGCGGTGGTGGCGGCCGTGGGTGCGGCACGAGCAGTGGTGCTCGACGCACCGGACTGCGTCGTTGCCGCCGAAGCGTTGAGCGCTGCGGTCGGTGATCGACTGCGCTCGGCCGGTATCAACGTCACACTCGCCGACACGGCTTCGGTACAGAGGGCGGCGCAAACAGTACGGACACATCACCACTGCGACTGGGCGGTCGCAGCCCGCCGTTCACGGACGACTCGCCACACCGCGGTGCTCGCGGGACTGGTGTCGGCGGCGGCGCTGTGCGGCGGGTTCGCCGTTCGCAGCGGTGAGGCACCTTCACTCGGCACGCCGATGGCCCTTCTGGCCGAGGGTCGGATCGGAGTGATGGTGCCTGCCGAGTGGACTGTCGAACGCATCACCTCGGGACCGGGATCAGCGCGCATACAACTGGTTTCACCGAACGATCCCGAGCTCGCCCTGCACATCACGCACGCGAACGGCGTGACGCAGATCGACGGCACGACGACGGCACAGTCGTTGCGCGCGTCGTTGGACGACGAGCCCGAGGGGGTATTCGTCGACTTCAATCCGTCGGATCGCCGAGCCGGCAGGGACGCGGTCACGTACCGGGAAGTCCGCAATGACCGTCAGGTCGACTGGACGGTGTTGACCGAGGACACGGTGCGCATCGCCGTCGGATGTCAGAGCGCGCCGGGGCGTGAGGGCCGGATGCGCGAGATCTGCGACGAAGCGATCAGGTCTTCGCGTGTGCTGCGCTGACTTTGGTCGGATCGGCGGAACCGAATCGACGGCCGCAGCGTCGAATCAAGATAACGACGACTTGGAAGGACGCCCATGACGACACCCGCAGGTGCCTCGCTCAACACCGACTTCGACCTGATGACGGCCATCGCCGCAAAGACTGATGCCCGCAATGAGGAGATCCGCGCGATGCTGCAGGCGTTCATCGGGCGGATGAGTAGCGTGCCGCCCTCGGTGTGGGGAGGCGTCGCCGCCACGCGGTTCCGCGACGTCGTCGACCGGTGGAACGCCGAGTCGCTGAAACTGCATGCGGCACTCGAGCGGATCGCCGAGAACATCCGGCGGAACCACGTAACGCTGCGCGAGGCCGCCGAAACCCATTCGCACCAGATCGGTGCGGTCGCCAACCAGATCTGAGGAGAGGGCCGTGGATAACGTTCTTTCGTACAACTTCGATGAGATCGAGCACACGGTCCGTCAGGAGATCCACACGACGTCCGCGCGACTGAACAACGCGCTCGACGAGTTGCGCGCGCAGATCGCCCCTCTGCAGGAGATCTGGACACGCGAAGCGGCCGACGCCTACCGAGTGGAGCAGGCCCGGTGGCAACAGGCGGCGGGTGCGCTCAACGAGATCCTCTTCGGACTGGGCAATGCGGTTCGCGACGGCGCGGACGACGTCGCCGCCACCGATCGCCGCGCCGCGAGCGCCTGGGGCACGTAGCCCTCATGGACCCTGTGCGGTCCCGCCTGGAGGGGGGCCGGCGTCGGAGGAGAGCCGACGAAGGCCGGCGGGACCGCACAGTTTCACTTACTCGCAGCCGCAGCAGCAATCAGCGCAGCAGCGAAAAGGAACGAATCTTCCTGACTCCATTGTGATCGCGATATGTGGGTGCGCTCGCGGCAAAGCCCCGATTGACTGCCGTCCGAAAAGGTATGGCGGGAGGGGAGCGCGAGGAAATTCCCTGTGATTTCGGCGCGGTGACCCGCGCCCACGAGGGCAACTGCACCCGAGCCTATCCCCGGGGCGCGAGGGGCGTTTTGACCTGCGACGACGCTCGAAGGTAAGCTGCCTCGTTGGCGTGCGGTATGCACGGTCCTCGGGTCAACGTCGGTCGCCGAGGTCAACCTAGCCGCTTCAACGCCTGACCGACACCCGGGTCACCGGGATCCACCCGATATGGAGAGGTAGCGCTGTGCCTACATACACGCCGAAGGCGGGTGACACCACACGTGAGTGGTACGTCATCGACGCCACCGACGTGGTGCTCGGCCGGCTCGCCGTCGCGGCAGCAACCCTGCTGCGAGGCAAGCACAAGCCGACATTCACACCCAATGTCGACGGTGGCGATTTCGTCATCGTCATCAACGCAGAGAAGATCGCCATCGGCGGCGACAAGCTGCAGAAGAAATTCGCCTACCGCCACTCGGGTTACCCCGGCGGCCTGCGTAAGCGGTCGATCGGCGAGCTGCTGGAGAAGCATCCCACTCGGGTCGTCGAGAACGCGATCCTCGGGATGATCCCGCACACCAAGCTCGGCCGTCAGATCCAGAAGAAGCTGAAGGTGTACGCCGGACCGGATCATCCGCACGCTGCTCAGAAGCCCGTGACGTACGAGATCAAGCAGGTGGCCCAGTGACCGAGACGACCGAGACGACCGAGAACGTGGTCGAGACCGAGGCGGCTCCGCGCGAGCCGGTCTACATCGACCGTCCCATCCAGACCGTGGGTCGCCGCAAAGAGGCCGTGGTGCGGGTGCGCCTGGTGCCAGGCACCGGCCAGTTCAACCTGGACGGCCGCACCCTGGAGGCGTACTTCCCGAACAAGGTGCACCAGCAGCTCATCAAGGCCCCGCTGGTGACCGTCGACCGCGTCGACAGCTTCGACATCTACGCACACCTCGATGGAGGCGGCCCGTCCGGCCAGGCCGGTGCGCTGCGCCTGGCCATCGCGCGTGCGCTGATCATCGTGCAGCCCGAGGACCGGCCCGCACTGAAGAAGGCCGGCTTCCTGACCCGCGACCCGCGGGCCATCGAGCGCAAGAAGTACGGCCTCAAGAAGGCCCGCAAGGCGCCTCAGTACAGCAAGCGCTGATCTTCACCACGACACCGCCGGGTTCGCACATCGCGAGCCCGGCGGTTTCGTTTGTGGGATAGGGATGCCAGAAAAGTTTTCGCCGCGCAGTAACGCATGCGAGGGCCTACAACGAATCAGCAAATTGCGGGCTGACCTGCGCGGCAACACCGCATCAATTTACCCGTCAGTTAATTAGATCGTGGGCTGTTTTAGCCCTCAAAACCCTTGAGTTCCTTCGGTTTTGGTTTGAACACTCTGTGATCAAGGAAGTCCTGTAGTCGGAAGCAGGCATACCAAGCGTATGGGTGGGCCACATCCACCACCGGTGGGCGAGTGCAAGTCAGTCACCTCGTCGGGGGACCGGACCCGAGCTTCTCGACTGAAAAGGAGTATTCAAATGCAAAGCATCGTCAAGAAACTGTCCGCCGGCGCCGTAATGGGTGGGGCACTGCTGTTCACCGGCGGAATGGGCCTCGCAAGCGCCCAGCCGCCGATCATCGCTCAAGACGGCCTGGTGAATCTCAACATCGGCGACGTGACCGTGCTCGAAGACGTGAATGTGGCTGTTGTGGCGCAGGTCGTTGCCCAAGTCTGTGACGTCGACGTGACGGCCGCCGTGCTCGGCGCGGTTGACCAGACCGGTGACGAGAACACCGTCTGCACCATCGACGGACTCGGCCCCATCACCGTCACCCAGAACGGGCCCGGCAACGCCGAGAATGCTCCCGGGGCGGCGAATCGTCCCGCTCGCTAACAACTAGCCAGACACCGCCCGTGCGCCTCGTGCGTACGGGCGGTGATCACTTTTCGGTACCGGGTTGGCTGCGAGATGGCCGTTGACCTCGTCGCTTAGGCGGTGAGCCGGTACCTGTGAGAAGTTTGTCCGCATGGCTCGGCTCTTCGGCACCGATGGAGTGCGCGGCGTCGCCAACCAGGATCTGACTGCCGAACTCGCGTTGGCGCTCGGGTCCGCGGCGGCGCGACGGCTGGGCGCGATCGGGGCGCTGAGGCGGCGCGTCGCGGTCGTCGGCCGCGACCCGAGGGCCAGCGGCGAGATGCTGGAAGCCGCGGTGATCGCAGGAATCACCAGTGAAGGCGTCGACGCACTGCGAGTCGGGATCCTCCCGACCCCCGCGGTGGCCTATCTGACCAGTGCCTACGACGCCGACTTCGGCGTGATGATCAGCGCATCGCACAACCCGATGCCCGACAACGGCATCAAGATCTTCGGCCCCGGCGGACACAAGCTCGACGACGCCACCGAGGATCGCATTGAAGATCTCGTCAATCAGGGGCCGGGCAGCCGGCCGACCGGTGCGGGTATCGGTCGGGTCGTCGACGCCGAGGATGCCTTGGATCGCTACCTGCGGCACGCCGGCAAGGCAGTCACCACCCGGCTCGACGAGCTGACCGTGGTCGTCGACTGCGCGCACGGTGCCGCGTCGGCGGCGGCCCCGCGGGCCTACCGCGCGGCGGGTGCCAACGTCATCGCGATCAACGCCGAGCCCAACGGCCTGAACATCAATGAGGGCTGCGGGTCCACTCACATGGACACACTGCGGTCTGCGGTGGTGTCCCACGGCGCCGACCTCGGGCTGGCGCACGACGGGGACGCCGACCGCTGTCTGGCGGTCGACGCCTCGGGGCGAACCATCGACGGTGACGCGATCATGGTGATCCTGGCCCTCGCGATGCAGGAAGCCGGTGAGCTGGCGTCCAACACCCTTGTCGCGACAGTCATGAGCAACCTCGGCCTGCACTTGGCGATGCGGGCGGCTTCCATCGAGGTGCGCACGACGGGTGTCGGCGACCGCTACGTGCTCGAAGAGTTGCGCGCGGGCGAGTTCTCACTGGGCGGCGAGCAGTCCGGTCACATCGTGATGCCGGCGCATGGCACCACGGGGGACGGCATTGTCACGGGCTTGCGACTGATGTCGCGGATGGCGCAGACGCGCAAATCGCTGGCCGCGCTCGCCCAACCGATGCAGACGCTGCCTCAGGTTCTGATCAACGTCGCGGTTGCCGACAAGGCGACGGTCGCCGACGCACCGTCTGTGCGTAGTGCGGTCGCCGAGGCCGAGGCGGAATTGGGTGACACGGGCCGAATCCTGTTGCGCCCGTCGGGAACTGAACAGGTCGTGCGGGTGATGGTCGAGGCGGCTGACGAAGACACCGCCCGCCAGCTTGCAGCGCGCGTCGCGGAGTCGGTCAGCGCTCAGCGCTGAGAGGGAACCAGCCGGCCGCTCGCGGCGTCCAAACCCAACATGGGACAAGCAGACGTCGCACGGGTCGACGTGCCGGTGCTATTGGACGTCGCACGCCAGTACCAAGTGATCGCCGATATCGTCGATCAAGCGGTGCGGACACATCTGAACTCGTTGACCTTCGACGGTGCCGCCGCAGGGCGGGCTTACACCGCGCACGGCGACGCGGTGCGCGAGTGTCTCGACCGCGTCGCGGAGCAGCTCAGGCTGTGGTCACGCGCATCTTCGGAGATTGCGGCTGCGTTGCGTGCGTCGGCTGAGCGATACGCCGACGCCGACATGCGCGGCGGCGAGCGGCTGGGCTGAGGCATGGACGAGAAACTCGATGCCGCATCGCGTTTGAGCGAGGGCCTGCCGTCGGTCGGCAACATTCAAGACTATGTGTGGGCTTGCCGCGCAGTGGGTTACGAGAATCCGGATCTGACGACGCACCCCGGGCAGATACGCGACTGGTATGCGACCGAAGATGGGCTGGATCTGAGGTCCCTCGACGGCGATTGCGTGGCGCTGAACACCGCGGCGGCCGCGACCCAGGATGCGCTGACGCGACACGTCGAGCAGCTCGGTGTGCTCTCATTCGCGTGGCACGGTGGAGGTGCCGAGGCCGCCCGGATATTCCTGCGCGACCACGGCGACGCGGCGGTGCGCGCCGCCGCGGCCGTCCGGACCGCGGCTGAGTCGCTCGCTGACCTGCGCGACAGGCTGTGGCAGGCGATCGACGCGAAAGTAGTTGCTGTGCAAGCGATCGATGACCGCACCGCAGCACAGCGTGCCGATTGGCTGGCCGCCGCGCAGACGGTTATGACAGGTGCGGGCGACCGGGCGGTCGCCAGCGAGCTGATCGATCAGCAGGTCAAGCCGTTCGTCGAAAGCGACGTTCGCGGTGACTGGGTGACGGCGATGCGCACGGCCATGACCGCAGTCGTGGATGCCTACGACTCCGCGACGGCCGAGTTGTCGTCGTTGTCCGACGCAGTATTCGACGTTCCTGGAGACCTCGGACCCTCGTGGACACCGCCGGCGGTGGCGCCGACGCCGGACGCGGTGCCGCGCGACGATGTCTCGGTGGCACCGGTCACGAGTTCTCCTGCGCCCGCGGTGACCACAGTGCCTGCGGCCAGTGTGGCGCCCGGCGTGCCCATGACCGCACCGCCCGGGATGCCCATGACTGCTCCGGCGGCGTCACCCGCCGTACCGCCGGCCGTCGATCCCGCCGCGGTTGCGCCGCCGTCTTCAGCACCGCCGGCGCCACTGGGGAGCATGGGCGGCATGGGCGGAGGGATGCCCGACATCGGTGGCGGGATCTCCGGGCTTGGTCAGCAACTCGCCGACGCGCTAAGCGGGCTCCTCGGTTCGCCCGGCGATGCACTGTCGGACCCGCCCGGCATCGACGAACCTTCGGAGCTGCAAAAGCCGGACGAGATCGATGATCTCGGCGAGGACGATCCAGCCGAGGAGGACGACAAGGACGACAAGGACGACAAGGACGACAAGGACGAGGAGGCCCTCGAGGAGGACGAGCTAGGGGAGGACGGCCTCGAGAAGGACGAGAACGAAGACCTCGCCGAGGCCGGAGCGGTAGATGACATGGCCGCCGAACCGGAATCGACCTGCGAGCCGCCTGCCGAACCGCTGGCCGAGGTGGCTCCCGCACCGGCACCGGTCGATTCACCGACACCGGAAGGGGAGCCCGCCGCCACGGTCGCGCCTCTGCCGCCCCCGCCCGCTCCGCTGCCCCCCGCGGAACTCCCGCCCCCGAGCCCGATGGCCACCGAGACGCCGTGTGAGATTGCCGCCGACGAACTTCCACAAGTAGGGGAGTAAGTCCGAGACTCGCGAGGTACCGTCCCTCGGGTGAAACTGCGTGTTCCCGAGATCGTCGCGCTGTTCCTACTGGGGGCCGCGGTCGCTCTCATCGGCGACCACAGCCACGTCGTCACCGGCACCACTGAGTACTTCACCGACGCGGTGCCGTTCGTATGGAGCAGCCCCCTCTGGTTCCCCGTCATGGTCGGCGCCGCGACGGCGTCGCTTGCTGAATTGCGATTGCACCTACCCGATCCGCGCACGACCGTGACCGCACGACAGGTAGTCGCCGGAGTCGCCGTCGTGATGGGCGCTTATGTCACCACTGCACTGGTGCATAGCGCACCGGTCGTTCCGAGCAGTGCGCTCATCGCCGCCGTGGCGATCATCATCTGGTGTGTGTTGGGTGACGGGCCCGGTGCCTTATGTGGCGCACTCGCCGCCGTCATCGGACCGATCGTCGAGATCGTGCTCGTCGAGGTCGGCGTGTTCGCTTACAACGCCGACTGCGACGGATTATTTGGAGTGGGGCCGTGGCTGGTCCCGCTGTATTTCGCCTTCGGTGTGGTGGTCGCGCTGCTGGGCGAATATGCGGCCATGAAGCGGCAGCCAGTCGTGACTCGCTCTATGCCGCATGCAAATCGGTAAGCCCCACAACGATTCTCGTTTCGAGTTCGCTGAGCTCGATTACCGGTCTGCCCGGTGGCGGTGGTGCGGTCGAGCGGTGACAAGCCCCGGTGGGCGTGACGAATTCTGCTGTGTGCACGCCTTCGACTTCGTCGGTATACACCCGCCAGCCCGGCGCTTCTTTGTCGTAATTGCACCGCTCGCAGAGGCCGAGGCCGTTCACCGCATGGGTAGGGCCTCCGCGGTTTCGGGGCACGGCATGGTCGTGATGGCGGATCGGCGCATCGCAATACGGAGTGCGGCAGGTTTGATCACGCAACCGGATGAATGTCGCCAGCCCTTTCGGGAAACGCCGCGACCGCGACTCCATCGCTACCAGCGCACCACTTCTCGGATGCCGGTACAACCGCCGGAGCAAGGCTTTTGACCGCGTATCGTCTGCCGCGACTCTGACCAGGTGGCGGGCGACCGATGCGGGAATCGGGCCGTATCCGTCGACGATTGCGGAGCTGTCGTCATCGCCGAACAACGTCTGATCCGACATCACCAGGTTGACCGCGACTGGCTCGGGAATCTCGGCTGGTCTGCCAGTCACGCGCTCGACCAGGGTGTCGGCCATAATTTGGCCGCGCGACCGGTCGTCGAACGTGGTGTCGGCGGCGCGCTTCAACGCCGCGTACAGGCCGACGCCTTGCTGGACCGGCAGCAGCGCAGTCACATACGTCATGGTGTCGGGTGCCGGCCGGATGGTGACGGTGCGATCCTGGGCAGCTCTGGCGGCTCGGTCCACGACCGCCTGTGCATCCAATCGGCACGCGACCTGCTTGGCCGCCGCGGCCACTCGGGCATCGCCCATCCCGTCAAGATTCGACGGATCACCGCACAGTTCCGCGTCCAGAACGCGCCGGTCTTCAACGGATAGACACGCTGATTCACGCACGATCAGTGTGGCGCGCCATTCCGACAGAGCGCCATGCTCCAAAGCCGACATTGTGCACGGCATCTCATACATCAACGCTTTAGCGAAACCCAAGTGTCGACTTCCGCGCGACGGCGAATCTCGCCGCGCCAACGCCACCTCACTGGCCACGCCCCTGCCCCGCTTGGCCGCGGGTACGTCGGCTGCGGCCTCAGCGGCGCGGCGGTGTTGATCCAACAGCACCGCCGCGCGGGCCTGCCCCGCCGCGGCTGCCGACTTGACCCGCTCCAGCCAAGCGATCTGCTGGATCAGCGCAGCTTCGTCGGCGTCGGCATCAACCGACGTAAGCTCCGCCATATCGAACATAAGTTCGAATATACGTGGAGCCGCCGACAACCCCCGAACGTCTAGACGTTCGCGGGGCGCCTACCGCGAGCCGGACGACGTCGACGCGGCTGATGCGATCTGGGCTGCTGTGGCTTTGTCGGCTCGGGACGGCTCGCGATGATCGGCTTGCCGAATTCGCGTTCACCCGGTGCGATCTGGGTAAGGACCGGGTGCGACGATCCGCTGAATCGAGTGACCGTCGGCTTCACGCCCGCCTTACGGGTCAGCTGACGCACGTCGGAGACCTGCTCGTCGATCATCAGCGTCACCACGGTGCCGTCGGCTCCGGCGCGGGCCGTGCGCCCGGACCGGTGCAGATAGGCCTTGTGTTCGACCGGCGGATCCGCGTGTACCACCAGGCTCACGTCGTCGACGTGGATCCCGCGCGCGGCGATGTCGGTCGCGACCATCACCGCGGCCGTCCCGTCGGAGAAGGCGGTGAGATTGCGCGTACGTGCATTCTGAGAGAGGTTGCCGTGCAACTCGACTGCCGGCACGCCTCGCGAGTTCAGCTGACGGGCAAGGTTCTTGGCACCGTGCTTGGTGCGGGCGAAGACGATCGTCCGGCCGGGTGATGCGGCGAGGTCGGCCAGCACGTGAATGCGGGACGCCTTGTCGACGTGCAGTACGTGATGTTCCATTGCGGCCACCGGCGACTGTTCGGAGTCGACGCTGTGCACAACGGGGTTGGTCAGGTAGCGCTTGACGAGAACGTCGACGCCGCCGTCGAGCGTCGCCGAGAACAGCATCCGCTGACCGTCACGTGGCGTCTTGTCCAGCAGCCGCTTGACCGGAGGCAGGAAGCCGAGGTCGGCCATGTGGTCGGCCTCGTCGAGCACGGTGATCTCGATGGCGGACAGGTCCGCATGGCGCGACTTCACGTGGTCTTCCAGGCGACCCGGGCACGCGATGACGATGTCAACGCCCTGCCGGAGCTTCTGAATCTGCGGCGCAGGAGAGACACCGCCGAAGATGGTGACCGAACGCAGGCCGGTGGCGGTCGCCAGGGGCGCGAGGGACGCGTCGATCTGTGCGACCAACTCGCGGGTCGGCGCAAGAATGAGGGCGCGCGGCCGTCCCGGTGACCGGGTGGTCTTGCTGGCTGTGAGTCGCGTCACCATCGGCAGCAGGAAGGCGAAAGTCTTACCGGATCCGGTCCGGCCGCGGCCCAGGACATCTCGACCTGCGAGGGAGTCCGGAAGCGTCGCCGCCTGGATGGGAAAAGGTGTGTCGATGCCGTTGCCGGCAAGGACACCGACGACAGCCTGAGGCAGGCCGAGGTCGGCGAAAGTGGGCATGGTTGTCCCACTTGGGATTTGAACAGACAAGGTTAGAGCTCCGAAAGTTGGAAGTGGTCGTCCTGCCCGGCGCGGATCGGTCCGCGGCGCTCGGTATGACGATCGAGAAGCGGCAAGAGGCAGAACAGACGATGCCGCTGCACCACACTCTACAGGTCCGTCAGCGAAATGACGTAACGGCTACGGCAGCAGGCCCTGTAGTTCCTCGACGTACCGAACGGATTCGTGACGGTCGCCGGAGAGTGGTTGCAGCAGCAGCGTCGTCGCTCCGGCCTCCGCGAACGCCGCGAGACGTTCCTGCACATAGCCGCGCGGGCCCACCAGTGATACGGCGCGCACCAATTCGTCGGGCACGGCGTTGATGGCCTCGGTCTTCTTGCCGCTGAGGTACAGGTTCTGAATGTGATCGGCCACCTCGCCGAATCCGTATCGAGTGGCCAGGTTGTGGTAGAAATTGCGGCCCCGCGCACCCATACCGCCGATGTAGAGCGCCAATTGTGGCTTTGCCCAGGACAGTCGGTCGTCGACATCGTCGCCGATGGCAAGGGGGGCGCTCACCATGATGTCCAGCTCGCCCAAGGCAGGGTCCCGCTTCGCGAAGCCCGCCCGAAGTGCCTCACCCCACGCATTGTCGGCCTTCTCCGGATAGAAGAACACCGGCTGCCAGCCCTCGGCGATCTCGGCGGTGAGTTCGACGTTCTTCGGTCCCAGTGCGGCGATCGCGATCGGAATTCGTTCGCGCACTGGATGATTGATCAGGTGGAGGGACTTGCCCAGGCCGGTGCCCTGATCCGCGGGCAACGGAATCTGATAGTGCTTGCCGTCATAGGCAACCCGCTCGCGGCGCCACACCTGCCTGCAGATATCGACGACCTCGCGCGTTCGGCCCAGTGGCGCGTCGAACGGGACGCCGTGGAAGCCCTCCATCACCTGCGGACCCGAGGTTCCGATGCCCAGCCGGAACCGACCGTCGGACACGTAGTCGAGCCCCGCCGCGGTCATCGCGAGCAGTGTCGGGGTCCGGATGTAAATCGGCACGACACCTGTGCCTAGCTCGATCCGGGAGGTCCTGGCGGCCAAAAAACCCAGCTGGCTGATCGCGTCGTAGGAATAGGCCTCGGCCACCAGCGCGATGTCGACGCCGATCTTCTCCAGCTCGACCACCTGGTCGACGGCCTCGAGAAAGCCCCCGGCGTAATTGAGGAAGATTCCGGTGCGCATGTCAGGGCTTCAGCAGTGCGACGACTTTGTTCTCCAGATCCGCTGGATCGTCGGAGAACGGATCCATCACTGGAGCCTTCGGCAACTCCACTTCCGGGTCAGCGAAGTCTCGATAGGCCTTGTCGCCGGTCAGCATGTGCAGCAGGTAGCCGGTCATCAGCGCCCGCACGATCTTCTGCGTCCCGCGATCGGCCCCGGGTAGCCCCACCACCCGGGCCAGGCGCCGGCCCTCGATCAGGCCACCGGCTTTGACGCTTTTCAAAGCGCGCAGCGTCGCAGGCCGCCACACCCTGGCCAGTTCGACCGCATTCGACCGCAGCGACATCGGATCGCCGGGGTCGGCCAGGATCAGCCCCGGCACCTGCAACGACCTCGCAGGCTCGACCGCGGGAGGCGACGACACCGTCGGGAACGCCGCGACGACGCCCTTGGGCTTGACGGGCATGCCCGCCGCCGCGAACACCGCCGCCGATCCGCCGAAACCGTGGCCGACCAGGCCCAGCTTCGTCGGGTGGACACTGATCTTCCCCGGCCCCAACCGCACACCGGCGATGATGTCGAGCGTTGTACCCAGGTCGAATGCCATGTTGAGGACGGACGGCGCCAGGCCCGTCTCGGTGCGCGGAGCCGCCGCGACGATGCCCCAGGACGCCAGATGCTCGAGAGTCCCGTCGTACCGGTAGGCGCCCGCCAACCAATCGTGACCGAAGGCCACACCGGCCAGATTCATCCCCTCCGCGGGGGTGTAGACGACGCCCGGCAGTCCGGCAAAGGCCAGGTCACCGCGCAGAACGCGATGGGGGCCTCGGCGGGTCAACGCTTTGAACAGTTTGCTCGTGCGGGCCACCAGACGACCGTAGCCCACCCGGCGAAACCCGGCGCTTGCACTACCCTGTAGGGCTATGTGCGGAATCGTCGGCTACGTCGGGCAGCGCCCTGCCTGCGACATCGTGGTCGACGCGCTGCGCCGGATGGAATACCGAGGCTATGACTCCGCCGGAGTCGCGCTGCTCGACGGCAGCGGCGGGCTGACCGTCCGCCGCCGGGCCGGTCGGCTGGCCAACCTGGAGTCGGCCCTCGCCGAGTCCGACACGGCCAGCCTGGCCGGCAGTACGGGTATCGGCCACACCCGCTGGGCCACCCATGGCAGGCCGACCGACAAGAACGCCCACCCGCACCGCGACGCCGCAGGCAAGATCGCCGTGATCCACAACGGGATCATCGAGAACTACGCGGTTCTGCGCGCGGAGCTCGAGGCCACGGGCGCGGAATTCGCCAGCGACACCGACACCGAGGTCGCAGTGCACCTGGTCGCCCGGCAGTACCACCACGGCGACACCGCCGGTGACTTCGCGACCTCCGTGTTCGCCGTGCTGCGCAGGCTGGAGGGCCACTTCACCCTGGTCTTCGCCAACGCCGACGATCCGGGCACGATCGTCGCCGCGCGGCGCTCTACCCCGCTCGTGCTCGGTATCGGCGACGGTGAGATGTTCGTCGGCTCCGACGTCGCCGCCTTCATCGAACACACCCGCGACGCTGTGGAACTCGGCCAGGACCAAGCGGTGACCGTCACCGCCGACGGGTATCGGATCACCGATTTCGACGGCACCGACGTCGACGACTACCGCGAGTTCCACATCGACTGGGACATCTCCGCCGCCGAAAAGGGTGGCTACGAGTACTTCATGCTCAAGGAGATCGCCGAACAACCCGCCGCGGTCTCCGACACGCTGCTCGGCCATTTCGCCGACAACCGCATCGTGCTTGACGAGCAGCGGCTGTCCGACCAGGACCTGCGCGAGATCGACAAGGTGTTCATCGTCGCCTGCGGCACCGCGTACCACTCCGGGTTGCTCGCCAAGTACGCGATCGAGCACTGGACCCGGCTGCCCGTCGAGGTCGAGCTGGCTAGCGAATTCCGTTATCGCGACTCGGTTCTCGACCGCCACACGCTCGTCGTCGCGATTTCTCAGTCCGGCGAGACGGCCGACACGCTCGAGGCGGTGCGGCACGCCAAGGAGCAGAAGGCCAGGGTGCTGGCGATCTGCAACACCAACGGTAGCCAGATCCCTCGTGAGTGTGATGCCGTGCTCTACACCCGCGCCGGGCCGGAGATCGGCGTCGCCTCGACCAAGACGTTCCTCGCGCAGATCACCGCGAATTACCTTGTCGGGCTGGCGCTTGCGCAAGCGCGCGGCACCAAATACCCCGAAGAGGTGGCCCGCGAGTTCGCCGAACTCGAAGCCATGCCCGATCTGGTGGCGCGCGTTCTCGACACCGTCGACCCGGTATTCGAGCTGGCCCGCCGGTTTGCGAAGTCGCAGACCGTGCTGTTCCTCGGTCGCCACGTCGGGTACCCCGTTGCTCTCGAAGGTGCGCTGAAACTCAAGGAACTGGCGTACATGCACGCCGAGGGCTTCGCCGCCGGTGAGCTCAAGCACGGCCCGATCGCGCTGATCGAAGACAACCTGCCGGTGATCGTCGTGATGCCGTCGCCGAAGAACTCGCCGATGCTGCACGCCAAGCTGCTGAGCAACATCCGCGAGATTCAGGCCCGCGGTGCGATCACCATCGTCATCGCCGAGGAGGGCGACGACACCGTGCGCCCGCACGCCGACCACCTGATCGAAATACCCGCTGTGTCGACGCTGTACCAACCGCTGCTGTCGACGATCCCGCTGCAGGTGTTCGCGGCGGGCGTCGCCCAGGCCCGCGGCTACGACGTCGACAAGCCGCGCAATCTGGCCAAGTCCGTCACCGTCGAGTAGCTGCCCAGGCCCGCGCACGCGAGAAGCCCAATGGCAGGGTCGGGCACTTCAAGACCGAGCGGGCACGAGCCCAGATGGCTACGCTGCCGCCGCACGCGAGGTTTTCGACGTGGCAACCCCGTCGACGGGTTATGAGTGGTGATCGAAACCGGCTGAGCGACGCATGAACTCGTCGTGCCGGTGGTCGAGTTCGCGCTGCTCCACTACGGCGGTGTGCTCGAGAACCTCCTCCAGCGCCGCCGCCCAGTTCTGCCAATACGGCCGAGTCTCGTCCTCGGCGATGCGGGCGATCAACCGCCGACGGAAGTCGTCCCAGTCGCATGCCCCGGATCGACACGCCGCCACGGTCAGCCCGAACACCCGGCGTTCCCACGGCGCCCCGAAGACGATCTCTCCGTTGTCGCGGGGCGGCGACGCCGATCCCACCAGGTCGGCGTCAATGGTCTTCGAGTCAGCGTTCACCGGTCTGCGGTGGGCGTCAACGGCCGCCCGACCCCGATCATCGAGTCGCGCGTCACGAGTTCAGCAAGCTGTTGTTCGCTCATGTTCTCGGTCCCCACGGGCCGCTCGGGCACCACGAGGTAACGCGCCTCCGCCGAGCTGTCCCACACCCTGATGAGGATCTCGGGAGCCAGATCGAGTCCCATCTCTGCGAGCAGGGTCCGCGGCTGCGCGACCATCCGCGAGCGGTACGCCGCGGACTTGTACCACGACGGCGGCAAGCCCAGCACCGGCCAGGGATAGCACGAACACAGCGTGCAGACGACCACGTTGTGAACCGTGGGTGTGTTCGCCACCGCGACGATCATGTGGCCTTCGGGGCCGCCGAAACCGGACTCGGCGACGGCACGGGTCCCGTCGGTGAGCAGGAGCTCGCGATACTCCGGATCGGTCCAAGCGCGAGCGATCACCTTGGCGCCGTTGAGCGGCCCCACGTTGTTTTCGTAGTGTTCGATCACCGCGTCGACGACGCTGGGGTCGACGATGCCCTTCTCCACCAACAGCGATTCGAGCGCATCCACCCGGGCTGCCGTCGCGTCGTTCACGCCGCCTCCAGGTATGACTCGTAGAGATCCACGCGCACCTCGGTGCCGGGCTCGGCCGCGGCGCCCCACAGGTCAGCGGCGGTGAAGGCGACCGTGTAGAGATGGTGCGGCGGGGCGTGCCTGCGCACGGCGGCCGCGTCGGGTAACAGCGTTGCGCCGAGGTGGGCGACGACCACGCCGGGCTTTCCGGTCACATAGCCCGGCTGTCGCGTGTACGGGACCGCGCGGGTGCCGCGAACGCGGACGCGGTCGCCCACCGAGAAGCGTTGGCGGCGAAGCGCGGGCCGTGCGGTACCCAGTAGCCGGGGAAGCACCTGTCCGGCGAACCATCGCGGGAGCGTCGGCCGCAACAGGGAACGCACCCCCTTCGTCAGGGCCACCAGCCGCACTCGCGACAGCCAGCGCGGACCAGCCTGCGCGGCTCGGCCGTCGATCCGGGCATCGACCTCACCGGGTGCGAGATAGCCGGCCTGCACCAGCAGGTCCTCGAAGGCTCCAAGCCAGCGTTCGTAGTAGCTCGACAGGTAGACCTCGCGTGGGA
This sequence comes from Mycobacterium deserti, assembly GCF_025345615.1. GTDB lineage: Bacteria > Actinomycetota > Actinomycetes > Mycobacteriales > Mycobacteriaceae > Mycobacterium > Mycobacterium deserti. The sequence continues at coordinate 109,969 of NZ_JAODWD010000002.1, read as the reverse complement.
GCCTTTCCATGGCGAAGCGCAGGATATCGGTGTTGCGGCCCAGAAGCGGCTGCAGGAAGAGGGAGAAGCCGAAGACACGGCCCTCCCAACGATGGTGGAACACCGGCTCGTTGGGCTCGCGAACGACGGGGCCGAAGAACTCGCTTCGGCCGCCCATGTCGCTCGGCGCGGTCACGGCGCGACCGTAACACGCGAATCGACCGATATACGTGCTTCCCGCAAAGGGGTTATCCGACAGGGAAATTGACGTTGCGATGACAACGAAGCGAATCACCGGAACGTTGATGCTCCCGTGCGCCCACGCCGATGATCAGCCCCGCGACGATCAGTGCGATACCCGCCCACACGCCCGCCGCAGGCGTCGCGCCTGTGACGGGCACACCGATCGCGGCGGCCGCGATCGGGGCCACGCCCGTCAGCAAGCCCGCGCGCCCAGCGCCCAACGAACGCACGCACGAGTACCACAGGACGAACGCCACCGCCGTCACACCGATGGCCAGGTAAGCGATCGCCAAGGCGTCGTCGCCGTCCAAATCGGCTATGGCCCAGACACCTTCGGAGGCAAGACCCAGCACTGCGAACATCAGGGCCGCGATCCATGTGGTGTGCACGGAGACACCCGCAGGCCCGTGTCTGCTCAGCACGGGCACGGCCAGCAGCGTGAACCCCGCCTCGCACACGAACACCGTGAGCGCCCACAGCAGGCCCACCGCATCGGCGCGGCCGATGCCCTCGACCACCACCGCGCCCGCGCTTACGACGACGGCCGCCGCCAGCACTCTGGCCCGTGGCCCGCGGCCTTCCAGGAGGGGTCCGAGCGTCGCCAGCGCGATAGGGACGCACGCCACCGCGACGGCGAGCACCGCCGGTTCGGCGTGCTTCGAGCCCTCGACGAGCGCGAGGTTGAACACGACCAGTCCGCTGACCGCGATGCCGATCAACCACAACCACTCCGCGCCGCGTGGCCGCTGCAACCGGCGGCGCGTCATGCGCGCCCATCCGATGAGCAACGCGCACGCGATCGCATACCGCAGCGCTTGTGCGGTGAACAGGGGCGCGTCCGCGAGGACCGCGGACACCGCGACGCTGCCCCCGACGAACGTCATGCCGAGGGCGCCTGCGAGACCGGCGCGCAGAGTGCTGGACATACGTCCATGCTCGCGACAGCATGGCCCGATAAACAGCACCAAAGATGGGCGCCTCAAGTGGACCAAGCCGGCCCGACCCCGAGGGGTGCGGACTTCCTGCTGCTCGACCCGGCAACCGCACCGGCGCGCGGACTCACCGACTGGCTGGCGACCGCCCTGCGCAGCGCCATCGACGACGGCTTGCTGGCACCCGGTAGCCGGATACCCGCCACGCGGGTGTTGGCCACCGAACTCGGGGTATCGCGCGGTGTCGTCGTCGAGGCGTACCGGCGGCTCTCCGGTGAAGGTCTGGTTGGCGGCCGCACAGGCGGCGGGACGACGGTGCTGATCCAGCCGGCCCGCGCCGAGGGACCGCGCCCCCAACCTGCCCGCCAGGGCCCGCCCCGCCTGCCGAGACCGCGGCTCGGAACGGGCATCGACCTGTCGCCCGGGGTGCCTGACCTTTCGGCGTTTCCCCGCGGCTTGTGGCTGCGCACCGAGCGTGCCGTGCTGACCGAGACGCCGCCCGAGCAACTCGGATACGGCGATCCACGCGGACACCCGCGACTGCGCACGGCCCTGGCGCCGTGGCTCGCGCGCACGCGGGGCCTGCGCGCCGGACCCGACGACATCATCGTCGTATCCGGCGTCGCACAGGCCATGGCCCTGCTGGCGCAACAACTGTGCCGCGACGGCGTGGACTCGATCGCTGTCGAGGATCCCGGATCACGAGGTGCCGTAAACGAATTGGGGTTCTGGGGGCTGCGGCCGGTACCAGTGCCGGTCGACGACGACGGCATCCGCGTCGACGCGCTGGCGGCCAGTGGTGCGCGCGCCGCGTTCCTCACCCCAGCCCACCAGTTCCCGACCGGGGTCGTGCTCGCGCCACATCGGCGTCGTGAACTGCTGGCGTGGGCGATGATGGACGCCGAACTGGTCATCGAGGACGACTACGACGCGGAATACCGGTACGACCGCGCGCCGGTCCCCGCACTGCATGCCGCGGCCCCCGAGCGGATCGCCTATGCCGGAAGCACGTCCAAGAGCCTGGCCCCCGCGCTGCGGCTCGGCTGGCTGGTCGCACCGCCTCAACGCTATGAGGACCTGGTGGCCGCCAAACACGCCAGTGATCTCGGCAGCCCGACCGTGCCGCAGCTCGTGCTCGCCCGTCTGCTGGAAAGCGGCGAATACGACCGGCACGTCCGACTTGTCCGAACCCGGCACCGCGCCCGGCGCGACGCGCTGCTCAGTGGGCTGAGCGAGGCGCTGCCTGCGGTGACCGTCAAGGGTGTCGCGGCGGGCCTGCATCTGCTGATCACGCTGCCCGACGGCTCCGTCGACGACGTCGCGCTCGCCGAGGAGTTGCAAGAAGCCTCGGTACTGGTGCACCCGCTGTCCTGGCACCGCCGGCTGCCCGGCCCGCCGGGGCTCGTGCTCGGGTATGCCGCGCACTCTCCGGACAGTCTCCGCGCGGCCGCCGCGACGATCGGACAGGTGGTGACCTCGCGGCTCAGCTGAGGCAGGCGCCCGTCGCCACCGGTTCGTAGGCGTCGTCGGCGGGCAGCAGTGTCGCGGTCTTCGCCGAGGTGAGGGCGAAACCGGTGGTCGCGTTCTGCACGTCGTTACCGAACACCACGCCCAGAACGCGACCCGTCATGTCGATGAGCGGACTGCCGCTGCCACCGTGAAACTCCCGCTCACCCGCGACCGTGTAGATGTACACCGGTCGAATGACATTGGTCGTCTGATAGATGTTCGGGCCGTCGAGGTTGTTCACTTCGCGAATGCGTGCCGGCATCGCGGCGAATTCGCCCGCGCCGGGGAACCCCAGCACCAGCGCTTCGGCACCGGATTTCGCCTCGTAGCCGGCGAGCACGAGCGGCGGCGCGGCCAGATCGGGCACATCGAGGACGGCGATGTCGGCATCGGGGTCGAATGACACCACGCGGGCCGCGGAATCCTTGTCGCCGTTCTCGACGGTGACCGCGTCACCGCCCGCGACCACGTGCGCATTGGTGAGCACCCGGTTCTTGCCCACCACGAAACCGGTGCCCGAGAGCAACTTGTTGCAGCTCTTGGCTTCTGCGCGGATCTTCAACACGCTGGGCCGCACCAGCCCGACCACCTGGTCCTGAGCCAGCGCCGGATCGGGCGCCTGTGCCGCGGTCGGAGCCTCGCGATCCTGCAGGCCACTGCAGCCGCTCAACGCGACAGCCACCGACAGGATGAGCGCGATCGCCGAAGGAGCAACCCGCATTCGCCGCATCGGCTCAGCCTAGTCACGTAACGTATTGGGGCGCGGGACTTGGCGAGCGGAACGGGGGCAGATGCGGCACTACTACACCGCAGACCAGATCCGCGAAGCCGAAGCGCCGCTGCTGGCGACGTTGCCCGGCGGTGCCCTTATGCGGCGCGCCGCCTACGGTTTGGCAAGCGTGATCGCGCGCGAACTCATCGTGCTCACCGGCGCCATCGCCGGGCGACGCATCTGCGCGATCGTCGGCTCCGGTGACAACGGGGGCGACGCGTTGTGGGCCGCGACGTTTCTGCGCAGACGGGGTGCGGCCGCCTCGGCGGTGCTGCTCAACCGCGACCGCACTCACCCCATGGCACTGAATGCATTCACCCGCGCGGGTGGCCGCATCGTGGAAACCATCCCTGCGGCAACCGATCTGGTGATCGACGGCGTGGTGGGAATCTCCGGCTCGGGTCCGCTGCGGCCCGACGCCGCGAGAATCTTCGCTGACGTCGCCGCGCCCGTCGTGGCTGTCGATATTCCCAGCGGCATCGACGTCTGGACCGGGGCCACCGATGGACCGCACGTCGACGCGGCGCTGACCGTGACATTCGGCGGCCTGAAACCAGTTCACGCACTGGGTGATTGCGGGCGCGTGGAACTCGTTGACATCGGGCTCGAGCTGCCGTCGGCCGACGTGCTCGAATTCGAGGCCGCTGACGTCAGGGCCCGCTGGCCGGTACCGGGCCCCAAAGACGACAAGTACAGCCAGGGCGTCACCGGCGTGCTAGCGGGCTCCGCGACGTACCCCGGCGCCGCCGTGCTGTGTGGCGGCGCCGCGGTCGCCGCTACGTCCGGTATGGTCCGCTACGCGGGAAGTGCAGGGCAGCAAGTGCTTTCCCAGTGGCCGGAGGTGATCGCCGCGCCCACCGCGCAAGCGTCCGGCCGAGTGCAGGCGTGGGTCGTCGGCCCCGGCATCGGCACCGATGACACCGGGGCGTCGGCGCTGATGTTCGCGTTGAGCAGTGACCTTCCGGTCATCGTGGACGCCGATGCCCTGACCATCCTGGCCGCACACCCCGACCTCGTCGTGAAACGCGCGGCCCCGACGGTGCTGACTCCACATGCGGGCGAATACAAGCGCCTCGCCGGCTCGGAGCCCGGCGAAGACCGTGTCGCTGCCGCCCGCAAGCTGGCCGACCGCATGGGCGTCACCGTTCTGTTGAAGGGCAACGTGACCGTCGTCGCTGAGCCCGGCGGACCGGTATACCTCAACCCGGCCGGTCAATCATGGGCCGCCACAGCAGGATCCGGTGATGTGCTGTCGGGCATGATCGGCGCGCTGCTGGCCGCCGGACTGCCCGCGGGAGAGGCTGCGGCCGCTGCGGCGTTCGTTCACGCTCGCGCCGCCAACCTGTCGGCGCTCGACCCCGGTCCGAACCCCGCGCCGACGTCCGCGTCGCGCATCCTCGCCCATGTCCGCTCCGCGATCGCCAGTCTGTAGCTAGAAAGGTTCCTCATGCCGCGCAACAGAAGTCACGCTCCGCAGGTCGCCCCGGCCTATACCGGACGGTTGGAGATGGCACCTGTGCCGTCGCTGCGGTTGCCAGAGGAGCAGATGGATCCCGACGCCGTCTACCGGTTCATCCACGACGAATTGATGCTCGATGGCAGCTCGCGGCTGAACCTGGCGACGTTCGTCACGACGTGGATGGACCCGCAGGCTGAGCGGCTGATGGCCGAGACGTTCGACAAGAACATGATCGACAAGGACGAGTATCCCGCGACCGCAGCGATCGAGCAGCGCTGCGTGTGCATGGTGGCTGACCTCTTCCACGCGGAGGGCCTGCGTGACGACGACCCGTCCACCGCTACTGGCGTCTCGACCATCGGGTCGAGCGAGGCGGTGATGCTCGCGGGGTTGGCGATGAAGTGGCGTTGGCGAGAGAAGGTCGGTGAGAACTGGAAGGGGCGCACGCCGAATCTGGTGATGGGCGCCAACGTCCAGGTGGTCTGGGAGAAGTTCTGCCGCTATTTCGACGTCGAACCGCGGTACCTGCCGATGGCCGAAGACCGTTACGTGATCACGCCCGAGCAGGTGCTCGACCACGTCGACGAGGACACCATCGGCGTCGTGGCGATTCTCGGGACGACGTTCACCGGCGAGCTCGAGCCGATCCGCGAGATCTGCGCGGCACTGGACGAACTGGCGGCCGGCGGGGGAGTCGACGTTCCGGTGCACGTCGACGCGGCCAGCGGCGGCTTCGTCGTGCCGTTCCTACATCCCGACCTGAAGTGGGACTTCCGGCTGCCTCGGGTCGTGTCCATCAACGTCAGCGGCCACAAATACGGCCTGACCTATCCGGGCATCGGGTTCGTCGTCTGGCGTAGTGCGCAGTACCTGCCCGAAGATCTGGTGTTTCGGGTCAATTACCTCGGCGGCGACATGCCGACGTTCACGTTGAACTTCTCGCGGCCGGGCAATCAGGTGGTCGGCCAGTACTACAACTTCTTGCGCCTCGGCCGCGCCGGCTATGCGGAAGTGATGCGGTGTTTGTCGCAGACCGCGCGGTGGCTCGGCGAGCAGCTTCGCGACAGTGAGCACTTCGAGGTGGTTGCGGACGGGTCGGCGATTCCGGTGGTCAGCTTCCGGCTGAAGGGCGATTTCGGCTACACCGAATTCGACGTTTCGCAGATGCTGCGGGGCTACGGGTGGCAGGTGCCCGCCTACACCATGCCCGAGGGCGCCACCGACGTCACGATGCTGCGCGTCGTGGTGCGCGAGGGTTTCTCCGCGGATTTGGGCAGAGCACTGTACGACGACATCGTCACCGCGCTCGGGCACCTCGACGAGCTCAAGCCGCAGGGCCATTTCGACCAGGTGCAGCCCTTCGCGCACTAGTGCGGGCCGCGCTCCCGGGCAGGTCTGGGACAATCGAGGTGTCATGACCACGCATTCGACCGACCTGACCGCCCCCGCAGCGCAGGCCGTCGTCGATCTCGACGCCGTTGCGCACAACGTCGGCCTGCTGCGCGACCGTGCGGGCGCGGCGCAGGTGATGGCTGTCGTCAAGGCCGACGGGTACGGCCACGGTGCGACGGAGGTCGGCCGCGCCGCCCTGGCCGCGGGCGCGGCCGAACTCGGCGTCGCGACGACCGACGAGGGACTGGCACTGCGTCGAGACGGCGTCACCGCCCCGGTCTTGGCATGGCTGCATCCGCCGGGCACCGACTTCGCACCCGCACTGCGGGCCGACATCCAGATCGGTGTCTCCTCACTGCGTCAGCTCGGTGAGGTGCTCGACGCCGCGCAGCGCACCGGCCGCACCGCTGCCGTCACCGTCAAGGTGGACACGGGACTGAGCCGCAACGGCGCAAGCCCGGCCGAGTACTCGGAGATGTTGCAGGCGCTGAAACGCGCCGAGGCCGACGGCGCGGTCCGATTGCGCGGCATCATGTCGCACCTGGCCCACGGGGACGACCCGGATAACCCGTTCAACGACCGGCAGGCGCAGCGCCTGACCGACATGGTGAAAGCCGCCCGCGAACAGGGCGTCGCATTCGAGATCGTCCACCTCAGCAATTCGCCCGCGGCGATGACCCGCCGGGACCTGGCCTTCGACATGGTCCGCCCCGGCATTGCGGTGTACGGCCAGACGCCCATCCCGTCGCGTGGCGATATGGATCTGCGGCCGGCGATGACGCTGAAATGCACAGTGGCGCTCGTTCGTTCCGTGCGTGCGGGCGACGGCGTGTCCTACGGTCACACGTGGGTCGCCGATCGCGACGCCACCCTGGCGCTGCTGCCGGTCGGCTACGCCGACGGGGTCTTCCGCAACCTGAGCGGCCGCATCGACGTGCTCATCAACGGTCGGTTGCGGCCGAGCGTGGGGCGCGTCTGCATGGACCAGTTCGTCGTCGACGTGGGCACCGACGGTGATGTCGCCGAGGGCGACGAGGCCATCCTGTTCGGGCCGGGTGACCATGGCGAGACCACGGCACAGGACTGGGCCGAGCTGCTTGGCACCATCAACTACGAGGTGGTCACCAGTCCGCGCGGCCGGGTTGCCAGAAGTTACCGATCGAAGCAGAGCCGACCTTGAGTGACAACGATATCGTCGCCGCGCGCGGGCGCGGGTCGAGGGCAGGCTGGCTCGCAGGACTTGCGGGCCTGACCGCGGTCGGCGCCGCGGCAGGCGTCTCCGTCGCGCGGTCGATGCGCCGTCGCGTGACGATCGACGACCCCTACCGGGACGAGGACTTCGAACTTCTCGACGCCGACCGCAGTTACGTCGTCACCACGGCGGACGGAGTGCCACTGGCCGTCCGCGAAGTCGGCCCCCAGGACGCACCCCTGACCGTCGTGTTCGCCCACGGCTTCTGTCTTCGCATGGGCGCCTTTCACTTTCAGAGGGCGAGGCTCACCGATCAGTGGGGCGACCAGGTCCGCATGGTGTTCTACGACCAGCGTGGGCACGGTCAGTCGGGCGAGGCGCCGGCGGCGACGTACACCGTGACCCAGTTGGGCCAGGATCTCGAGTCGGTACTCGCCGTGATGGCGCCGAAAGGCCCAGTGGTGTTGGTGGGGCACTCGATGGGCGGCATGACCGTGCTGTCGCACGCCCGGCAGTATCCGCAGCAATATCCGACGCGGATCGTCGGCGCAGCGCTCATCGCGTCTGCGGCCGAGGGGATTTCGCGGTCCCCGCTGGGCGAGGTCCTGCGGAACCCGGCGCTGGAGGCGGCGCGCTTCGCCGTGCGGTACGCACCCAAAACCGTGCACCGCACCCGCGGCGCGGCGAAGTCGGTCATCGCGCCGATCCTGCGCGCGGCGTCCTACGGCGACGAGAAGATCAGCCCGAGCGTGGTCGCGTTCTCGGAGGAGATGATGCACGGCACGCCCATCGCGACTCTGGTGGAGTTCCTGCACGCGCTCGAGGTGCATGACGAGACGGCGGGTCTCGAGACACTCAAGAAGGTGCCGACGCTTATCGTCTGTCGCGACCGAGACCTGCTGACGTCCAAGGAGTACTCGCAAGCCATGGCTGCCGCGCTGCCCAAGGCGGAGTTGGTGATCGTTCCCGGCGCAGGACATCTCGTGCAGCTCGAGCAACCCGAAGTCGTCGACGACGCCCTTGTGCAGTTCGTCGAGCGCGCCACCCCGTCCAAACTCGTCGCGCTCACCCGGCGCGTGCGCGAACGGGTCCGCCGTGGTTGACCGCCGCGGCGGTACGGCGGAACTGGTGACCGCCGATGACACGATCGCGCTCGGCGCCCGGCTCGGCAAAGACCTCCGAGCCGGGGACGTGGTGGTGCTGTCCGGTCCGCTGGGCGCAGGAAAGACGGTGTTGGCCAAGGGAATCGCGCAGGCGATGGATGTCGAGGGCCCGGTGATCTCTCCGACGTTCGTGCTGGCCCGCGTGCATCGTCCGCGACGCCCGGCCGCGCCGACGATGATTCACGTCGACCTGTATCGCCTACTCGACAGCGCGTCGGTCGACCTCCTCGCCGAACTGGACTCACTCGATCTCGACACCGACCTCGAAGACGCGGTCGTGGTCGTCGAGTGGGGCGAGGGCCTGGCCGAGCGGCTCTCCGACAGCCACCTCGACGTGCGGCTCGAACGCGCCCGCGACACCGACGTGCGCACCGCCGTATGGGAATGGAGCGGGCCGTGAGCGGGTCGCGCACGGCAGGAGGACACGGAACCCTCGTGCTGGCCATCGACACGGCGACACCCGCTGTCACCGCCGGCGTCGTGCGCGTCGAAGGTTTCGAGGTGCTCGCCGAGCGGGTCACCGTCGACGCCCGCGCGCACGCCGAACAGCTCACGCCCAACGTGGTCGGCGCCTTGGCCGACGCCTCGATCGCAGTCGGCGACCTCGGCGCTGTCGTCGTCGGATGCGGCCCCGGCCCGTTCACCGGGTTGCGGGTGGGCATGGCCAGCGCGGCGGCGTTCGGGCACGCGCTCGGCGTCCCTGTGCACGGAGTGTGCAGCCTCGACGGGATCGGCATCGACACCGACGGCGACGCGCTGGTGGTGACCGATGCCCGTCGCCGCGAGGTCTACTGGGCGCGCTACCGCGACGGTGTCCGGATCGACGGCCCGGCCGTCAACGCACCGGCCGATGTGCCCGGGGCGGTGGATGCACTCACACGGCCGCCCGTGTATCCGACCGTCGCCGGACTGGTGCGCGCCGTTGACGATTGGTCCGCGAACCCGGCGCCGCTGGTCCCGCTGTATCTGCGCCGTCCCGATGCCAAGCCGTCGGTGCCGACGCGATGACCGGCTCGGCGGAGGTGGTTTACGGCAAGCTGACGCGTCACGACGCGGCTCGGTGCGCCGAGCTGGAGGCCCAGCTGTTCGAGGGCGACGACCCGTGGCCGGAGCGGGCGTTTCTGGCCGAGCTCGCCGCCAAGCACATCCACTACGTGGCCGCGCGCGCCAGAATCGAATCGCCGGCTCAGCCGGCGGTCGACAAACTCGTCGGGTACGCGGGAATCGCCCGGCTCGGACGCACGCGTCCCTACGAATACGAGATCCACACCGTCGGCGTCGACCCGGCCTACCAGGGCCGGGGGATCGGCAGACGCATGGTCGCCAGCCTGCTCGAATACGCCTCGGGCGGAGCGGTTTTCCTCGAGGTCCGCACCGACAACGAGGCGGCGATCGCGCTGTACGAGAGCTTCGGCTTCGTCAACGTCGGACTGCGGAAACGCTACTACCGCGCCAGCGGCGCGGACGCGTATACGATGCGGCGGGACCCGTCATGATCATTCTGGCCATCGAGAGCTCCTGCGACGAAACCGGCGTCGGCATCGCCGAACTGAGCGCCGACGGCGCCGTGCGCCTGTTGGCCGACGAGGTGGCCTCCAGCGTCGACGAGCACGCGCGGTTCGGCGGCGTCGTCCCCGAGATCGCATCACGCGCGCACCTCGAGGCGTTGGGGCCGACGATGCGCCGGGCTCTCGAAGCGGCCGGTGTCGACAAGCCCGACGTGGTCGCCGCCACGATCGGACCGGGACTCGCGGGGGCGTTGCTGGTGGGAGTCGCTGCGGCCAAAGCGTATTCGGCTGCTTGGCAGGTGCCGTTCTACGGCGTCAACCACCTCGGTGGTCATCTGGCCGCCGACGTCTACGACCATGGCCCGCTGCCCGAGAGTGTCGGGCTGCTGGTGTCCGGCGGGCACACCAACCTGCTGCACGTGCGGTCGCTGGGCGAACCGATCGTCGAACTCGGCAGCACCGTCGACGATGCCGCGGGGGAGGCCTACGACAAGGTCGCGCGGCTGCTGGGTCTCGGCTATCCGGGCGGGAAGGTGCTCGACGACCTGGCCCGCGAGGGGGATCGCGACGCGATTGTCTTTCCGCGCGGCATGTCCGGCCCGCGCGACGACCCGTATGCGTTCAGCTTCTCCGGGCTCAAGACGGCGGTTGCACGTTATGTCGAGAGCCACCCTGATTCGCGACAGGCCGACGTCGCGGCCGGCTTTCAGGAGGCGGTCGCCGACGTGTTGACCAAGAAGGCCGTGGCCGCCTGTCAGCAGTTGGAGGTGTCGACCCTGTTGATCGCAGGTGGGGTGGCCGCCAACTCCCGGCTCCGCGAGCTGGCCGACGAGCGGTGCGCGGCCAACGGGCTGACCCTGCGGATCCCGCGGCCGCGGCTGTGCACGGACAACGGCGCGATGATCGCGTCGTTCGCGGCCCACCTGATCGCTGCGGGCGCGGCGCCGTCGCCGCTGGATGCCGCGAGCGATCCCGGGCTGCCGGTGGTGCAGGGACAGGTCACGTGATCTTGTCGAGGGGCGACCTTGAGTGCTAGCACTCTCATGTATAGAGTGCTAGGTGGCAGACGCCCAACCCCCTGCGCCGGCACCCGCGACGACGACGCGAGGGCACGGACGGTATGCCGAACACCTGGTAATTGAGACATCCGGAAACCCCCGGATCGACACCCGAACTAGTGGAGGGCTCCATCGTGGCGAGCGTGAACATTAAGCCACTCGAGGACAAGATCCTCGTACAGGCCAACGAGGCCGAGACCACGACCGCTTCCGGTCTGGTCATCCCCGACACCGCCAAGGAGAAGCCACAGGAAGGCACCGTCGTCGCAGTCGGTCCCGGTCGCTGGGACGAGGACGGCGAGAAGCGCATTCCGCTTGACGTCTCCGAGGGCGACACCGTCATCTACAGCAAGTACGGCGGCACCGAGATCAAGTACAACGGCGAGGAGTACCTGATCCTGTCTGCCCGCGACGTGCTGGCAGTCGTCAACAAGTAAGCACCCGTGTTCCGCCCCGGGAATCCCCGTCACACGGGAGATTTCCGGGGCGGCATGCGTATAGCGGAAAGTCAACTATGAGCAAGCAGATTGAGTTCAACGAAACTGCGCGCCGCGCAATGGAAGCCGGCGTAGACAAGCTCGCCGACGCGGTGCGCGTGACGCTCGGCCCACGCGGCAGGAACGTGGTGCTGGCCAAGTCGTGGGGCGGGCCGACCGTCACCAACGACGGCGTGACCATCGCCCGCGAGATCGAGCTGGAAGACCCGTTCGAGAACCTCGGTGCCCAACTCGTCAAGTCGGTGGCCACCAAGACCAACGACGTCGCAGGCGACGGCACCACCACCGCGACCGTGCTCGCTCAGGCGATCGTCAAGGCGGGGCTGCGCAACGTCGCGGCCGGTGCCAACCCGATCGCCCTCGGTGCCGGCATCTCGAAGGCCGCCGACGCGGTCTCCGAGGCGCTGCTGGCCTCGGCGACGCCGGTGTCGGACAAGAACGGCATCGCCCAGGTCGCCACGGTCTCGTCGCGCGACGAGCTGATCGGCGAGCTGGTCGGCGAGGCGATGACCAAGGTCGGCACCGACGGAGTCGTGTCGGTCGAGGAGTCCTCGACGCTGAACACCGAGCTGGACATCACCGACGGCGTCGGCTTCGACAAGGGTTACATCTCGGCGTACTTCATTACCGACTTCGACGCCCAGGAAGCGGTTCTCGAGGATGCGGTGATTCTGTTGCACCGCGAGAAGGTCAGCTCGCTGCCCGACCTGCTGCCGCTTCTGGAGAAGGTCGCCGAAGCGGGCAAGCCGTTGCTGATCATTGCCGAAGACGTTGAGGGCGAAGCGCTTTCGACGCTGGTGGTCAACTCGATTCGCAAGACGCTCAAGGCCGTCGCCGTGAAGGCGCCGTTTTTCGGTGATCGTCGCAAGGCGTTCCTCGAAGACCTCGCGATCGTCACCGGCGGTCAGGTCGTCAACCCCGACGTCGGGCTGCTGCTGCGCGAGGTCGGCCTCGATGTGCTGGGCTCGGCACGGCGCGTGGTCGTCGACAAGGACAGCACCACGATCGTCGACGGTGGCGGCACCAAGGACGCCATCGAGGGGCGCAAGGCACAGCTGCGGGCGGAGATCGAGACCAGCGATTCGGACTGGGACCGCGAGAAGCTCGAGGAGCGGTTGGCGAAGCTGGCCGGCGGCGTCGCCGTCATCAAGGTCGGCGCTGCCACCGAAACCGATCTGAAGAAGCGCAAGGAAGCGGTCGAGGATGCGGTGGCGGCGGCCAAGGCCGCTGTCGAGGAGGGCATCATCGCCGGCGGCGGTTCGGCGCTGGTCAAGGCGCGCGCCGCGCTCGACTCGTTGCGTGAGAGCGTCTCCGGCGACGAGCGGCTCGGGGTCGACGTGTTCGCCTCCGCGCTGTCGGCGCCGCTGTACTGGATCGCCACGAACGCCGGGCTCGACGGCTCGGTCGTGGTGAACAAGGTCTCGGAGCTGCCCGCCGGGCAGGGCTTCAACGCCGCCACACTCGAGTACGGCGACCTGGCCGCCGACGGGGTCGTCGACCCGGTCAAGGTCACTCGCTCTGCGGTGCTCAACGCCGCGTCCGTCGCCCGGATGTTGCTGACCACCGAGACAGCGGTGGTGGAGAAGCCGGCCGAGGAGGCCGAAGACCACGGCCACGGCCACGGTCATCACCACCACTGAGTGAATTGAAAACGAACACCCCCGGCGAAACCGCCGGGGGTGTTTCGTTTTCGCTAGGCCAGGACAGCCGGGCTCGCATCGCGACGTCAGCCCCGGCACGGGCGGTCCGGGCGGTAGCCGCCAAAATTGTTGTGCGGATTCACTTTCGGCCCTTCGGCTCGTTGTGGCGGTGCTCTCGCTCGTAGGCCGCCGTCAGCCGAAACACTGCGCGCTCGATCGCCGGGACGATCTCGGTCACCTCGATCTCGCCGTCGGCGAAGCGGCCGAGAAATCCGTAGATCACTCCGGTCAAGATCAGCTCGAGATCTTCGGCGAAGGCCGAATCCACCTCGGTGAGAATGGCTCTGACGATCGGGACGACGGCGTCGATGCCTCGCTGTATCAGTCTTTCGCCCCCGGGGCCTGTTCGTGCGCGAAAGTAGCACCGAAGCATCAGAGGGTGCTGCTCCCAGGGTTCGAAGATGGTCCGCAGCACCTGCATCAGGCGGGCGTACAGCGAACCGTCACCGTCGGCGGGCACCGACAGGCCCGCGTACCTGTTGGTTTCCATCCACCACTCGAGGGCGGCGACGATCAGTTCGTCGCGCGTTGCGTACCGCTTGTAGATCGTCGCCAGTGAAACCCGAGCCCGCCGCGCCACCTCACGCAGCGCAACGGCCTCGTCGCCTTGGGTGTCGAGCAACTCGACGACGGTCTCGAGGATGGGATCGGCTGCCTGACCGGCCGCCGCGTTGGCCCTCGTTCCATCGGGTGAAGCTGCTTTCGCCGGCACAGTAACCATGTTACTGTACCGCCTCAGTAACGCGGTTACCGGCGGACTAACCGGGCCGAGCATCGAGGAAAGCAGGAGTTTCGTGGGTCAGCTCGACGGCAGAGTCGCCTTCATCACCGGTGTCGCACGAGGTCAGGGACGAAGCCACGCGTTACGCCTCGCCCGCGAAGGGGCGAGCATCATCGGCGTCGACATCGGCGTCGACATCCCGGCGAACCACTACGCGATGGCGACGCGTGACGACCTCGACGAGACGGTGGCACTGGTCGAAGCCCAGGGCGGCAAGATCGCCGCGTCGGTCGCCGATGTGCGCGACTTCCGCCAGGTGAAGTCCGCCCTCGACGCCGGCGTGGAGCAGTTCGGTCGCCTCGACATCGTCTTGGCGAACGCGGGCATCGCGCCCGTCGCGTTTCGCGAGCTGACCGTCGACGAAGAGCTCGAGCAGTGGAAGGCGGCCATCGGTGTCAATCTCGACGGCGCGTACCACACTGCGTGGGCGGCGATCCCACACCTGCTCGCGGGCAACCGCGGCGGCGTGATCATCTTCACCAGCTCTACTGCCGGGCTGAAGGGGTTCGGCGGCATGCAGGGTGGGGGTTTGGGCTATGCGGCCTCCAAGCACGGAATCGTCGGGCTCATGCGCACATTGGCCAATGCTCTTGCCCCCGCCAACATTCGCGTCAACACGGTCCACCCCACCGCGGTGAACACCATGATGGCCGTCAACCCGGCCATGACCGAGTTCCTCGAGAACTACCCCGGCGACGGCCCACACCTGCAGAACCCCATGCCCGTCAACCTGCTCGAGCCAGAAGACATCAGTGCCGCGATCGCCTACCTGGTCTCCGACGAGGCCAAGTACGTCACCGGCGTGACGTTCCCCGTCGACGCAGGTTTCTGCAACAAGCTATGAGGGTCGCCGGTAAACGCGTGCTGGTCACGGGGGCCGCACGGGGAATGGGCCGCAGCCATGCCGTCCGCCTCGCCGAAGAAGGCGCCGACCTCATCCTCGTCGACATCTGTGAGTCGCTGCCCGAGGTGGAGTATCCGTTGGCGTCGCGAGAAGACCTGGAGGAAACCGCTCGGCTGGTCGAGAAACACAACCGCCGTGTAACGACCCACGTGGTGGATGTGCGCGATGCGTCCGCCTTGGCCGCCGCCGTTGACGCCGGTGTGACAGAGCTGGGGGGTCTGGACGCGGCGGTTGCCAATGCCGGTGTGCTGACCGTCGGAACCTGGGACACAACGACTTCCGCACAGTGGCGAACCGTCGTCGACGTGAACCTGATCGGCAGCTGGAACACGTGCGCGGCCGCTTTGCCACATCTGGTCGATCACGGCGGCAGTCTGATCCTGATCAGCTCCGCGGCGGGCCTGAAGGGCACGCCGTTGCATCTGCCTTACACCGCGTCGAAGCACGGAGTCGTCGGACTCAGCCGAGCCCTGGCCAATGAGCTGGCGGCACAGAACGTGCGGGTGAACACCGTGCACCCCACCGGTGTGCCGACGGGCATGCAACCGGAGTCGCTGCATGGTCTGCTCGGCGACTCGCGGCCCGACCTCGTGCCGATCTTCCTCAACGCGCTGCCCATCGTGATGGCCGACGCCATCGACGTCAGCAACGCCGTGCTCTTCCTGGCGTCCGACGAATCGCGGTACGTGACCGGACTCGAGTTCAAGGTCGATGCCGGCGTCACCCTGCGCTAGTGCGCAGTCGACGAAAGAAACGATGTGATGACCTCAGATACCGAACGGCACGAGTTGAGTCGGCGCAGTTTCGCCGAAGTGATGACGTTCTCGGCCCCCGACGACGTCACCGCCGCAACGACGATGCTCGACTTCGTTTTCGCCGAGGTGTGGCGGCGCCCCGGACTGAGCCGGCGGGACCGACGCTTCGTGACGTTGCCCTGTGTCGCGGCCGCCGACGCCGAAGGGCCTCTGCGCGACCATGTGTATGCCGCACTCAATAGCGGTGATCTGACGATCGTCGAAATGCGCGAGACAGTACTACATTTCGCGGTCTACGGCGGATGGCCCAAGGCGTCGCGCTTCAACATCGCCGTCGATGAACAGTGGGAACGCATCCATCGCGAGCGGGGACAGGAGGTCCCGGTGCCGGAGCCACTTCTTCCGCTGACCACGCCCAGCGACCCCGAGGCGCGGCTGTCGGTCGGCGAGCAGGCGTTCCGGGAGATCAACTGCATCCCGTTCGCGCCGATCCGGGACAACCCGTATTCCGGCGCGGGCATCCTCAACTTCGTCTTCGGCGAGATGTGGCTGCGCCCGGGGCTCGGGATGAAGGAACGGCGACTGGTGACCGTGGCGTGCGTCGCCTTTCAGGACGCGCCGATCCCGATCCTGAGCCACGTTTACGCGGCCCTCAAGAGTCGCGATGTGTCGTTCGACGAAATGGATGAATTGGCATTGCATTTCGCCGCCTACTATGGCTGGCCGAAGGCTGCTCATCTGAACCAGGTCATCGACGAGCAGAAGCGTCGCGTCACCGGGGAATGGGCAGCCGAGGCGGAGGCGGTCTCGTGATCGGCGCATCCGTTGCCCAGCCCGTCACGCCGGACCAGGTGCACGGCCTGCTGGTTGGCGGTGACCGCATCACCGCCTCCTCGCTGCCGCACCACACCCACATCTTCCCCGCGACCGGCCGGCCCAACGCGGCCGTCACGCTGGCAGGCAAGCCGGAGATCGACCTTGCTGTCGCCTCCGCCTGGGATGCCCACCGGGAGTGGACGGCGCTGACGGTCGATCGGCGGCGTGATCTGCTCATCAATCTGGCCGATGTCGTCGGTGCGCATCTCGACGAACTCGCCGCGCTGAACGTCCACGACTACGCGGTACCGGTCTCGTTCGCAGGCACTGCCCTTCTGCTGGAACGGTTTCTGCGCCATTTCGCGGGATACGTCGACAAGCCGCTGGGTTCGAGCACACCAGTCGACGGTTCCTTCGACATCAACCTCGTCGAACGTGATCCGTACGGTGTCGTCGGCGTCATCGCACCGTGGAACGGTGCGCTGGCCGTCGCAGGATCGTGCATCGCTCCGGCGCTCGCCGCGGGAAACGCCGTTGTCTTCAAGCCTTCTGAGCTTGCGCCGCTGGCCTCGCTGCGGTTCGGCGAACTGTGTCTGCAAGCGGGTCTTCCGCGCGGGCTTGTCAACGTCGTGCCCGCCGGCCCAGAGGGCGGCGACGCACTGGTGCGGCACCCGGGCGTCCGCAAGATCCATTTCACCGGGGGCGGCGACACCGCGCGCAGGGTGCTGCAGGCGGCCGCGAGTAATCTGACTCCTGTTGTCGCCGAGTTGGGCGGCAAGTCGGCCAGCGTCATCTTCGCCGACGCCGACCTCGATGCCGCAGCGATGCTGTCGGCCCATCAAGGGCCGCTCATGCAGTCCGGGCAAAGCTGCGCGT
Organism: Mycobacterium deserti; assembly: GCF_025345615.1. GTDB lineage: Bacteria > Actinomycetota > Actinomycetes > Mycobacteriales > Mycobacteriaceae > Mycobacterium > Mycobacterium deserti. The sequence goes on along the minus strand of NZ_JAODWD010000002.1, from coordinate 92,433 downwards.
GTGCCAGCCGCATCCTGGTGCAGGACAGGGTGTACGACGCCTTCGTCGAGAAGTTCCTCGCCGTCGTCACCTCGGCCGAGATTGGCGACCCGTTCGATCCCGCAGTGGTTTTCGGTCCTGTCGTCAGCGATGCCGCTGCGCACCGCATCCTCAGCACGGTCGATGCGGCCGTCCGCGCGCGAGCCGGCAGCCTGCTGACGGGAGGACGGCGCATCAGCGGTGACCTCGCCGCCGGTTACTACATCGAACCGACAGTTTTTGGCGACGTCGACAACACCTCCGAGCTGGCTCGCACGGAGACGTTCGGACCGGTCGTGTCCGTCATCAGATTCGGCGACGCGGCGGACGCCGTGCGCCTGGCCAACGACACGTCCTACGGGCTGAACGCCTTCGTGCACACCCGTGACCTCAACCGGGCCCACAGCGTCGCCCGGCGTCTCGAAGCCGGCTCGGTCTGGATCAACACGTTCAGCGACATCGCGCCGCAGGGACCGTACGGCGGTTACAAGCAGAGCGGCTTCGGCCGCACCGGCGGCGCCGAGGGATTACAGGAGTTCCTGCAGGTGAAAAACATTCGCATCGGGATGGGAGCGCGATCGTGAGCGATCTGGCGTCAGTCGACTACTTCACCGACCAAGCCGTTGCGCAGGATCCCTACGACTATTACGAGTACCTGCGCGCCCAGGGGCCCGTCTTCCGCGAACCGCACCACGGTGTCGTGGCGGTCACCGGCTACGCCGAGGTGATGTCCGCGTTCAAGGACGTCGAGTCGTTCTCGGCGGTCAACGCGATCGGCGGGCCCTTCCCACCGCTTCCGTTCGAACCGGAGGGCGATGACATCTCCGCGCAGATCGATGCGCATCGTCACCGATTCCCGATCTTCGAGCACATGGTGGTGATGGACCCGCCCGAGCACGATCGGGCGCGGTCACTTCTGAGCAAGCTCCTGACGCCTCGCAGGCTCAAGGAGAACGAAGACTACATATGGCGACTCGCCGACCGGCAACTCGACGAGTTCATCACCAACGGCCGGTGCGAGTTTCTATCCGAGTACGCCAAACCCTTTGCGACACTGGCAATAACCGATCTGCTGGGCGTCCCGGAAGACGACCGCCAAGAAATCCGGCATGCGCTGGGCGCGGGTAGGGCGCCCGGCGCCACGGTCGGCGCACTCAACGGTGACCCCGTGGGCCGCAATCCGTTGAAATACCTCGACGACATATTCAGCGCCTACATCGCGGAGCGACGGCGCAACCCGCGCAACGACGTCCTCGGCGGTATGGCCTCCGCCGTGTATCCGGACGGCTCCACACCCGAGCTTCTCGATGTGGTTCGCCCGGCGACGTTTCTGTTCGCCGCGGGTCAGGAGACCGTCACAAAGCTACTCAGTGCGGCCGTGCAGACACTGGGTGATCGACCGCAATTCCAGCAACAGCTTCGTGACGACCCCACGCTGATCTCCGCATTCATCGAGGAGTCCCTGAGGATGCAGAGCCCGACGAAAGTCGACTTCCGGCTGGCCCGCAAGACGGCATCGCTTGGCGGCGTGCACATCCCGGCCGGAACTGTCCTCATGCTGTGCCTCGGTGCGGCGAATCGTGACCCCCACAAGTTCGACGATCCGCACACGTTTCGCTTGGACCGAAAAAACGTGCGCGAACACATCGCCTTCGGGCGCGGCATTCACACGTGCGCCGGGGCGCCCCTGGCGCGGGTCGAAGGGCAGATCACCGTCAAGCGCCTTCTCGACCGCATGCGCGACATCGCCATCAGCGATGCCGCGCACGGTTCGGCACCTGACCGGCGGTACCGCTACGAGCCGACCTTTTTGCTCCGAGGACTCACCGAGCTGCACATCGAGTTCACGCCCGTCTGAACCTCTACGACGCGCGGCGGATGCCCCGCTTGAGCAGAAGTTCACGCTCGGCCTCCGACAGGCCGCCCCATATTCCGTAGGGTTCGCCGACGGCGAGTGCGTGCGCGCGGCACTGAGTGATCACCGGGCAGCTACGGCACATCTCTTTGGCGCGGAGTTCCCGCTGCGCTCTCGCGCGGCCGCGCTCGCCGTCGGGATGGAAGAACACCGACGAGTCGACGCCCCGACACAGGCCCTGCATCTGCCAATCCCAAATGTCTGCATTCGGCCCGGGTAGCTCTTGCGGCTGTGGCATTTGGAAACCCCTCTCTACGCACCCTTTTCGTGAACGCGTCAGTGCGTGAGTTGTGGAACAGGTCCGAGCACATGTCGCCAATGACTACTCGTGAACACAAACTAGGGGGGCTTATGAAAATCCGTCAATAGCCCGCACATGTGCTCAATCGCATAGGCGCTGACCGAGAATTAACGTTGCGTTCATCTGCTCGATGTTTGGGCAACACGGCAATTGGTCATTAATCGCGGTCGGGCTCAACGTTTTTGCTGATCGCGCGATATGCGCGTGCTGCAGCGGCATTTTCCGCTCGGTACGCCGTTGACACGCGCGTAACACGGCCACCATGAACTGTTAACTAATGCGATTTCAGTGAATTAATCACCCGCGTGTGCCCAGCGGTACCGGGTTCCTGACGGCTCGTTGATAGCGTCGCAACCCGATGTCCGAGGAATCTGAGCTGTCCGCCGTCGCCTTCGGTGAGGACCCCGGCCGATGGCCACTGCCGTCGGCGACCACGCCGTACGCGCTGTGGTTGCGGGCCGTCGCCGCCGGCGGACAGGGCCGCTACGGCAGCGCCCTCGCAGATCTGGCGGACCTGTGCCGTCGGCGTCGGGCAGGAAGCCTCGCGTCCCTGGCGCACAGCACGCGCGCGTCGTTCCTCCGCCAGCTGGGCGGGCACGACCGCGCCCGCATGTTCGACGGCCGAGCGCTGGCGCTCGCAGGCGCTGATCCCGAAGCGGGCGCCGATGCGCTGATCGGGTTGGCGGCCGACGCGCTCGGCGTGGGGCGATTCGCGACCTCGGCGAGTGCGCTGAGGCGCGCGGCCCCGCTGGTGCGGGACTCGGTGCGGCTGCAGGTGCGCCTCGCGTGGGTGCGTGCCGAACTCGAGATGGCCGGCGGGCGCGGTGCCGCGTCGGTGACACATGCCCAATGCGCCGTCGAGCTGGCCGCGACCTACGGATCCGCGCGCCACGCCGTCAAGTCCGAGGTGGTCAACGCGGCGGCACTGTGCAGCGCTGGGCGCACCGACGCATCGCGTCAGGTGGCCGACGCCGCGCTGCCGGCGTCCGAACGTTTGGGGATGATTCCGCTGCGCTGGGCGTTGGCCAGCCTGCTCGCCGACATCGGCAGTGCGGCGTACTCGGCGGCGCAGATAGCGGCGATTCGCGACGAGTCGGCAGATACAGTGCGTCGCCGGGGCGGCATGTGGTCGGTGCGGTGACCCGGTCCGCCCCATCTAGATCGTTATTGTTTAGCTCAGCCACCCCACCGGGTTGAGGCCCGTTCGTAACGCTGGAGAGATCGCCCACGATGACAATTTCGGGAGAACGTCTCGATTCTGTCGTTGCTGAGGCTGTGGCAGGCAACCGGGACGCGCTCAGGGAGGTGCTGGAGACCATCCGTCCGATCGTTGTTCGGTACTGCCGGGCAAGGGTCGGAACAGCGGAACGAAGCGGTCTGTCAGCAGATGACATCGCGCAGGAGGTGTGCTTGGCCGCCATCACGGCGCTGCCGCGCTACAAGGATCAGGGACGACCGTTCCTGGCCTTCGTGTACGGCATTGCTGCACACAAAGTCGCCGACGCGCATCGCGCGGCGGGCCGGAATCGATCCGACCCCACCGACGTCGTGCCGGAGCGGTTCTCTCTGGATGCAGGTCCGGAGCAGATGGCGCTGGACTCCGAGTCGTCGGCTCGGATGAACAAGCTGCTGGCCACCCTGCCCGACAAGCAGCGCGAAATCCTGATCCTGCGCGTGGTTGTCGGAATGAGCGCGGAGGAGACCGCTGAGGCGGTCGGCAGCACTGCCGGCGCGGTCCGCGTCGCCCAGCACCGCGCGCTCGCTCGACTCAAGCAGGAAATCATCTCGACGGGGCACGACCATGCCTGACTTCGGACGCTGGACTGGCAACGGGGGAGATCCGTCCCTCAACGACATCAACCGCACCGACCGGTTCCTCGACTCGCTGGCGTTCGCGCAGCCGGTGTATTCGACCGATTCCGGCGAAGCCGAACTCGCCAACCTGATGGCGGGGTGGCGTGACGAGGTCCGCACGCCTCCGCTGAAGACCCCGATAACACCGCGCGACGCGGTCGTCGCGCTCGACCGCGCAACCGCGACGCGTCGACGCACGCGGTCCTTGGCCCTCGTCGGGTCGACCGCCGCGGCGGTGCTGTGCCTCGGTGGATTCGTGTCCGTGGTCGCAGGCGCCGGTCCTGGCGACACGCTCTATGGTCTGCACACGATGTTGTTCGGCGAGGATTCTCCGCGCAACGATTCGGTGATGCTGGCCAGCCAGCAGCTCGCTGAGGTGCAGCAGCTGATCGACGAAGGTCAGTGGGACGCCGCTCAGAACAAATTGCAGACGCTGACTACGACGGTCGCGACGGTCAACGACGTCGAGCAGAAGCAGGAACTTGTCACCCAATGGCAGGAGCTGACGGTGAAGGTGGAGGCCAAGGACGCCGCCGCCACCATTCCGCCGAACGCGTCCGCGCCGGAGTTTCCCGACGTGCCGGTCATCGTGCTCGACACGCCGACCACCACTGCGCCGTCGTCGGACCCGACCTTGTCGCCGTCGACACCTCTGCCGACCCCGACGCCGTCGACCCCGTTGCCGACGCCCTCAGGCCCGTTGCCGACACCGTCGACGCCGCTGCCGTCACCGTCGACCCCGTTGCCGTCACCGTCGACACCACTGCCGACCCCGACGCAGCCTGCTCCGCGACCGACACCACTGCCGACCCCGACGCAGCCTGCTCCGCGACCGACGCCGCTGCCGACCCCGACGGTCGCACCGCCGCTACCCACCGCCACCGCGACAGTCGTTCCGACCAGGGAGCCGGTGGTGATACCGACGATTGTGGAGCCGGCACCGGTGCAGGAGGAGGAGCCGACGCCTGAGGCTCCGCCGGTGATTCAGGCGCCTGCGCCGCAGACGGCGATCACGACCACGGTGGTGGTGCCGGAGCCCGACAACGAGCCGCGTGGCCAGGGTCGCAACGACGGGTAGAACTCAGCGGTAGCCGTCGGTCTCCGACGTGGCCTCGTTGAGTGAAGCGTCGGCATAGCCTCGGCAGTAGTCCCAGGTCACGTAGGCATCAGGCTCGGGATCGTAGGCGGGCTCGTGCGGACGAACCGTGCCGTCGACGAGCAGCTGCAGCAGGTTCGCCCGCAGCATGTCCCAGTCGTGATAGTGGTCCTGCTGGCATTCGTCGCAGCACACCACGAGGCCACGAATTCCCTTGTGCGCAAGCAATGCCTCATACACCGCCAGGTCGGCCAAGTCGGCCTCGACCGCGGTCCGTTCCTGGGGGTCCAGCGGCTGGCCCGGCTCGAGCGCATCGAGCGCGGCCGAGGGGTCGCATGGGTCGTCGGCGAACGGATCGGGTGGCAAACCTGGAGGTAGGTGATCGCGCACGACTCCACATTACGCAGCACCCCTCATGTCGCGCTAGCCGCCGGGTGGCGGCTAAGTCCATACACGACAGCCATCGATGACGGGCACATCGCGCGAAGGACTGTTCAATTGATGCGCGAATCCGCTGGTGCCGCAGAGCCATTTCCGCGGGTGCGCACCAACTCGTCCGGCGAGGTGCTGCCGCAGCGGCGCCTGTAACGGCGCTCACCCGCGTGGGGCCGTGAAGGGACCGTCGGAGCCGATAAGATGGTTCTTTAGCCTGGCGTCTTCGCACCTGGCTGTATGTGTCACTGGAGGCCCCACCCATGTCGATCGCCGAAAGCAGCATCCCCCTCGCCTTACCGGTGCCGACCGGTGGCGACGATCCGACGAAGATCGCGATGCTCGGCCTCACGTTCGACGATGTCCTGCTGCTGCCTGCCGCATCGGACGTCGTACCCGCCACCGCAGACACCTCCAGCCAGCTGACCAGGAAGATCCGGCTGAAGGTGCCGCTGGTGAGTTCGGCGATGGACACCGTGACCGAAGCCCGGATGGCCATTGCCATGGCGCGCGCGGGCGGCATGGGTGTGCTGCACCGCAATCTGCCGGTGGCCGAGCAGGCCGGCCAGGTCGAGACGGTCAAGCGCTCCGAGGCGGGCATGGTCACCGATCCCGTGACGTGCTCGCCGCACAACACGCTGGCCGAAGTCGACGCGATGTGCGCCCGCTTCCGGATCTCGGGGCTGCCCGTCGTCGACGACACCGGCGAACTCGTCGGCATCATCACCAACCGCGACATGCGGTTCGAGGTCGACCAGTCCAAGCCGGTATCAGAGGTGATGACGAAGGCACCGCTGATTACCGCGCAGGAGGGAGTCTCGGCCGAGGCGGCACTAGGTCTGTTGCGGCGCAACAAGATTGAGAAGCTGCCGATCGTGGACGGGCACGGCAAGCTGACCGGGCTGATCACCGTCAAAGACTTCGTCAAAACCGAACAGTTCCCGCTGTCGACCAAGGACAGCGACGGCCGACTGCTGGTGGGCGCCGCGGTCGGCGTCGGCGACGACGCCTGGACGCGGGCCATGACGCTGGTCGACGCCGGCGTCGACGTCGTGATCGTGGACACCGCGCACGCGCACAACCGGCTCGTGCTCGACATGGTGCACCGGCTCAAGACCGTCGTCGGAGACCGCGTCGAAGTGGTCGGCGGCAACGTGGCCACCCGCGCGGCTGCTGCGGCGCTCGTCGACGCAGGCGCCGACGCGGTGAAGGTCGGCGTCGGCCCCGGTTCCATCTGCACGACGCGCGTCGTCGCCGGTGTGGGCGCCCCGCAGATCACCGCGATCCTCGAGGCGGTCGCGGCGTGCGCACCCGCAGGCGTGCCGGTGATCGCCGACGGCGGACTGCAGTACTCCGGCGACATCGCCAAGGCGCTGGCGGCAGGCGCCTCGACCGCCATGCTGGGTTCGCTTCTCGCGGGCACGGCCGAGTCGCCCGGTGACCTCATCTTCGTCAACGGCAAGCAGTTCAAGAGCTACCGAGGGATGGGTTCGCTGGGGGCGATGCAGAACCGCGGCGCGCAGAAGAGCTTCTCCAAGGACCGGTACTTCCAGGACGACGTGTTGAGCGAGGACAAGCTGGTGCCGGAAGGCATCGAGGGCCGGGTGCCGTTCCGCGGCCCGCTGTCGACGGTCATTCACCAGCTCACCGGCGGATTGCGCGCTGCGATGGGTTACACGGGAGCGGCCACCATCGAGCAGTTGCAGCAGGCGCAGTTCGTGCAGATCACCGCCGCGGGCCTGAAGGAGAGCCATCCGCACGACGTCGCCATGACCGTCGAGGCTCCCAACTACTACGCCCGTTAGGGGAACCCGATGCGCGACATGGTCGAAATCGGCATGGGCCGCACCGCCCGGCGAACCTACGAACTCGACGACATCAACATCGTGCCGTCGCGACGCACCCGCTCCTCGCAGGACGTCTCGACGGCATGGCAGCTCGACGCCTACCGCTTCGAGATCCCCGTGCTGGCGCATCCCACCGATGCACTGGTGTCGCCGTCATTCGCAATCGAGTTGGGTCGGCTGGGTGGGCTCGGCGTCCTCAACGGCGAGGGCCTGATCGGTAGGCACGCCGACGTCGAGGCCAAGATCGTCCAGGTCATCGAGGCGGCCGAGAAGGAACCCGAGCCCGCCGCCGCGATCCGGCTGCTGCAGCAACTGCATGCCGCCCCGATCGACCCCGAGCTGCTGGGCGCGGCGGTGTCGCGGATCCGGGAGGCCGGGGTGACGACGGCCGTGCGCGTCAGCCCGCAGAACGCGCGGGCGCTGACCCCGGTGCTGGTGACCGCGGGCATCGATCTGCTGGTCATCCAGGGCACGATCATCTCGGCCGAACGCGTCGCCGAGGACCATGGCGTCGGCGAACCCTTGAACCTGAAGACCTTCATCTCCGAACTCGACGTGCCGGTCGTCGCGGGCGGGGTGCTCGACCACCGCACGGCGCTGCACCTGATGCGCACCGGCGCCGCGGGCGTCATCGTCGGTTACGGCTCGACTTCGGACGTGACCACCAGCGATGAGGTGCTGGGCATCAGCGTGCCGATGGCGACTGCGATCGCCGACGCTGCGGCCGCGCGCCGCGAGTACCTCGACGAGACCGGCGGGCGCTACGTCCACGTGCTGGCCGACGGCGACATGCACACCTCCGGCGACTTGGCCAAGGCGATCGCCTGCGGCGCCGACGCCGTGGTGCTCGGCACACCACTGGCCACCGCCGCCGAGGCGCTGGGCGACGGCTGGTTCTGGCCGGCTGCGGCGGCCCACCCGTCGCTGCCGCGCGGGGCCCTGCTGCAGGTGGCGATGGGTGAACGGCCGCCGCTGGAGCAGGTCCTCAACGGCCCCTCCGACGACCCGTTCGGCTCGTTGAACCTGGTCGGCGGCCTGCGCCGGTCGATGGCCAAGGCCGGATATTGCGATCTCAAGGAGTTCCAGAAGGTCGGCCTGACGGTAGGGAGCTAGCCCTTCTTCCGTCTGCTCGCGCTTCTTAGTCGACCCTTTCTCGCAAGTTACCACTCGGTAAGTTCATACTGGGGCGATGAAGCCTGACTATGACGTGCTGATCATCGGCTCGGGGTTCGGGGGCAGTGTCACCGCCCTGCGGCTCACCGAAAAGGGCTACCGCGTCGGGGTGCTCGAGGCGGGTCGGCGGTTCAACGACGAGGATTTCGCCAAGACCTCGTGGAACCTGCGCAAGTTCTTGTGGATGCCGAAGCTCGGGATGTACGGCATCCAGCGGATCCATCTGCTGCGCAACGTGATGATCCTGGCGGGCGCCGGAGTGGGCGGCGGGTCCCTGAACTACGCCAACACGCTGTACGTGCCGCCGGAGCCGTTCTTCGGCGATCCGCAGTGGTCGCACATCACCGACTGGCGCGACGAGCTGATGCCGCACTACGACCAGGCGAAGCGGATGCTGGGCGTCGTCAAGAACCCGACCTTCACCGACGCCGACCGCGTCATGAAGGAGGTGGCGGAGGAGATGGGCGTCGGTGACACGTTCGTGGCGACACCTGTCGGAGTGTTCTTCGGGCCCAACGGAAAGAAGGCGCCGGGCGAAACGGTTCCCGACCCGTACTTCGGTGGCGCCGGTCCGGCGCGCACCGGGTGCATCGAGGTCGGCGAGTGCATGACCGGCTGCCGCCACAACGCCAAGAACACGTTGGTGAAGAACTACCTTTACCTGGCCGAAAAGGCCGGCGCCGAAGTGCTTCCGATGACCACCGTGACCGATTTCGAGCAGCGCTCCGACGGGCTGTGGGAGGTCAGCACGATGCGGACCGGGCGGTGGGTGCGCCGCAACCGTCGGACCCTGACCGCGTCGCACGTCGTTCTCGCCGCGGGCACCTACGGCACGCAACGCCTGCTGTTCAGCATGCGTGACAAGGGCAAGCTGCCGAAGCTCTCGGCCAAGCTGGGAATGCTGACCCGAACGAACTCCGAATCCATCGTCGGCGCAGGACGATTCAAGGTCACACCGGATCTCAACCTGACCCACGGCGTCGCGATCACGTCGTCCATTCATCCGACCTCGGACACCCATGTCGAACCGGTGCGCTACGGCAAGGGCTCCAACGCGATGGGGTTGTTGCAGACGTTGATGACCGATGGCGACGGGCCCGAGGGTTCCGACGTGCCGCGGTGGAGGCAGCTGATGCGGCAGGCGGCCGCGGACCCGCGCGGGACGATGCGCTTGCTCAACGCCCGCCGATGGAGTGAACGCACGATGATCGCCCTGGTGATGCAGCACCTGGACAACTCGATCACGACCTACACCAAGCGCAATCGCTTCGGCGTCCACCGCTACCTGAGCAAGCAGGGCCACGGCGCGCCGAACCCGTCGTGGATCCCGGTCGGCAACGAGGTCACTCGGCGCATCGCCAAGAAGATCGACGGCGTTGCGGGCGGCACCTGGGGCGAACTGTTCAACATCCCGCTCACCGCGCACTTCCTCGGCGGGGCGGCGATCGGCGACAGCCCCGAGCACGGCGTCATCGACCCGTATCACCGGGTCTACGGGTATCCCACGCTTTCGGTACACGACGGCGCGGCGATCTCTGCGAACCTCGGCGTCAACCCGTCGCTGTCGATCACCGCACAGGCCGAGCGGGCGGCGTCGCTGTGGCCCAACGAGGGACAAGCCGACGAACGCCCGGCCCAGGGGCAGCCGTACAAGCGGATCGCGCCGATTCAGCCGAAGAACCCCGTCGTACCGGCTGACGCGCCCGCGGCGTTGCGACGGCTGCCGATCGAGCCGGTCAGTTCGGCAGGTTAGATCGGCGTCAATTTCGGGTACTTTCGGTCAGCTTGGCCGTAGGGGCCCGGGGGTAAGGAGGCTCGCAACGATGCGGACCGCGTATTACGAACAATTGGCCGGGCTGGGAGACCATCTGGCGGAGATGTGCGGCCTGGCCGCAACGTCGATGGAACGCGCCACCCAGGCGCTACTCGAGGCCGACCTGACGCTCGCCGAGCAGGTGATTGCCGACCACGAGCACGTGACCGACCTCAGCAGGCGCGTCGAGGAGATCGCGCTGCGACTTCTGGCCCTGCAACAGCCGGTGGCCAGCGACCTGCGAATGGTCGTCGGCTCGATTCACATCGGCGCCGACATCGACCGGATGAGCGCGCTCGCCGTGCACGTCGCGAGCATCTCGCGGCTGCGGCATCCCGACTGCGCCCTGCCCGGCGACGTCCGGGCGAGCTTCGCCGAGATGGGTTCGCGGGCCGTCGCACTGGCCCGGACTGCACGTGAGGTGCTGCAGTCCCGCGATCCTGACAAGGCCGGACGACTGCGCGACGAGGACGACGCGGTGGACGCCGAACACCGGCACCTGTTCACGCTGCTGATCGACCACAAGTGGCAGGACGGGGTCTGTTCGGCCGTCGACGTCGCGCTGCTCGGCCGCTATTACGAACGGTTCGCCGACCACGCGGTCGAAATCGGCAGGCGAGTGGTGTTCGAGGCGACCGGAGGGCTACCACTGACCAAACAGATGGCTTAGTCGCGCCATCTGTGCCGTTATCGTCTGACCCATGAAACTGGTCATGGGGGCGAGCGGCTTCCTGGGTTCACATGTGACCCGGCAACTCGTCGAGCGCGGCGACGACGTACGCGTTCTACTGCGCCGTACCAGTTCCACGCGGGGCATCGACGGCCTCGACGTCGAACGCCACTACGGCGACCTGTTCGACGACGAAGCGCTGCGGCGCGCGATGGCAGATTGCGACGTCGTGTACTACTGCGTGGTCGACGCCCGGATGTGGTTGCGGGATCCGGCCGCACTGTTCCGCACCAACGTCGACGGGCTACGGCATGTGCTCGACGCCGCGGCGGCCGCCAGCCTGAAGCGATTCGTGTTCACCAGCACCACAGGCACACTCGCGATCAGCGACACCCGACCCGTCACCGAGGACGACCCGCACAACTGGAACGAAGGTGGTGCCTACATCGAATCGCGCGTGGCCGCAGAAAATCTCGTGATGGACTACGTCCGCGACAAGGGCTTACCCGCTGTGGCCCTGTGCATCTCGACGACCTATGGTCCCGGAGACTGGCAGCCGACCCCGCACGGCGGGTTGATAGCGAGGGTTGCGACTGGTGGTTTCCCCTTTTATCTGGACTTCTCCTCTGAGGTTGTCGGCATCGAGGACGCCGCGGGGGCAATGCTTCTCGCCGCCGAGCGCGGGACGGTCGGTGAGCGCTACATCATCTCGGACAAATACATGAGCACCCGCGAGGTGCACGAGATCGCTGCCAAGGCTGCCGGGGTGCGGGCGCCGCGCATCAAGCTGCCGTTGCGCCTTCTGTACGCCGCCGCGCACGCCAACGATGCCGCGGCGCGCTTGCTGCGTCGTGACCTGCCGTTCGCCGTCGCGGGAGTCAAGATGGCCGAACTGATGTCGCCGCTCGATCACAGCAAGGCCGAACGTGAGCTCGGCTGGAAACCCGAACCAGTGGAGGACTCGATTCGTCAGGCCGCCCGGTTCTTCGTCGAACACGCAGCCCCGGGGACTGCCTGAGTTGGCTTGACCTTCGACCACGAGACCTTCATCTGGGCAATGGGAATCAGCCAGGAGTGCCTTCTCGATTGTTGTGGCGGCGTTGACCGCAATGTCACGCGTTCAGCAAACCGGTGCTCTATATTGAGCGGGCTTGCCGTCGCTACAAGAGAAAATGGGACCCGATGACGTATCAGCCACCGCCTCCTGGAACTCCTCCGCCACCGGGCCCGCCGCCTCCGCCGCCGGGATACGGTGCGCCGCAAGGCAGTTACCCGACACAGCAGCCGGACAGCAACCTGGTGTGGGGCATCCTGTGCGCCGTTCTGTGCTGTCTGCCGCTGGGCATCGTGTCCATCGTCTATGCCGCCAAGGTGTCGGGCCTGTGGACCGCGGGTCAATACGCCGAGGCTCAAGCGGCCGCCGACAACGCCAAGAAATACGCCATCTGGGGCGCGGTGGCCGGTGTCGTCGTCGGCATCATCTACGCCATCATCGCGGTCGCCGGTGGCTTGTCCATGTCGTCGTACTAGTGATGCACGTCGCGCACCGGCTCGCCGCTCCGATGGGAGTCGCCGCAGTCGCGGCGGGCGGTTGCGCGGTCGTATGGCTCGCCAACCCGACAGTGCCCGGTGGCATCCTGCCGGTGTGCCCCACCCAGACGCTTCTGGGGATCGCCTGCCCCGGCTGTGGCAGCCTGCGGATGATCTACTCGCTGCTGCATCTGGACGTGGCAGCGGCCGCCCGGTACAACGCGCTGGGCCTGGTCGCGGTGCTGTTGCTGGTCTGGTCGTTCGGTGCATGGACCTACGGCAGATCGACGGGCACGCAGGTGCGCAGCTGGCAGCATCTGCGATGGTCGGCGCCGGTGGCGCTGGTGCTGACGCTGGCGTGGTTTGTCGTGCGCAACTTGGGGTTTGAGCCCTTCGTCGCCTTGCACGTCTGACCTGCGCCGCGCCAACTAGACTGATCGGGTGAATTCAGCTTCTCCCCGGCCCGTGCTGGTGGTCGACTTCGGTGCGCAGTATGCGCAGCTGATCGCGCGACGGGTCCGCGAGGCGCGGGTGTTTTCCGAGGTCATCCCCCACACCGCGAGCGTCGAAGAGATCAAGGCCCGCGATCCGCAGGCCATCGTGCTGTCGGGCGGACCGGCCAGCGTCTACACCGACGGGGCGCCGCGGCTCGATCCCGCGGTTTTCGATCTCGGGGTGCCGGTGTTCGGGATCTGCTATGGATTCCAGGCGATGGCTCAGTCGCTCGGCGGGACGGTGGCCAAGACCGGCACCAGCGAGTACGGCCGCACCGAGCTCAATGTGACCGGGGGACAACTTCATTCGGATCTACCGACGATCCAGCCGGTGTGGATGAGCCACGGCGACGCCGTCACGGCGGCTCCCGACGGGTTCGAAGTGGTGGCCACCAGTTCCGGTGCGCCCGTCGCCGCGTTCGAGGATCGCGGGCGCCTGCTCGCGGGTGTGCAGTATCACCCCGAGGTCATGCACACCCCGCACGGTCAGCAGGTGCTCAGCCGGTTCCTGCACGAGTTCGCCGGGATCGACTCCACGTGGACCCCGGCGAACATCGCCGACGCGCTGGTCGAGCAGGTGCGCGAGCAGATCGGTGACGGGCGTGCGATCTGCGGCCTCTCCGGTGGGGTGGATTCGGCGGTGGCCGCCGCGCTCGTGCAGCGCGCGATCGGGGACCGGCTGACGTGTGTGTTCGTCGACCACGGGCTGCTGCGCGCGGGCGAGCGGGGGCAGGTGCAGCGCGACTTCGTCGCCGCCACCGGCGCGAACCTGGTGACCGTCGACGTCGCCGACCGGTTCCTCGAGGCGCTGTCGGGGGTCACCAACCCCGAGGGCAAACGCAAGATCATCGGCCGCGAGTTCATCCGGGCCTTCGAGGGCGCCGTGCGAGACACGCTGGGCGCGGCGGACTCCGAGATCGAATTCCTGGTTCAGGGCACGCTGTATCCCGACGTCGTCGAGTCCGGCGGCGGTTCGGGCACCGCCAACATCAAGAGCCACCACAATGTCGGCGGCCTGCCCGGCGACTTGAAGTTCAAACTCGTTGAGCCGCTTCGGCTGCTGTTCAAGGACGAGGTTCGGGCGGTGGGCCGCGAGCTCGGCTTGCCCGAGGAGATCGTCGCGCGCCAGCCGTTCCCGGGCCCTGGCCTTGGTATCCGCATCGTCGGCGAAGTCACGGCGCAGCGGTTGGACACGCTGCGGCGCGCCGACGCGATCGCCCGCGAGGAACTGACCGCCGCCGGGCTGGACAACCAGATCTGGCAGTGCCCGGTGGTGCTGCTCGCCGACGTCCGCTCGGTGGGCGTGCAGGGCGACGGCCGGACCTACGGCCATCCGATCGTGCTGCGGCCGGTGTCCAGCGAGGATGCCATGACCGCCGACTGGACGCGGGTGCCCTACGAGGTGCTCGAACGGATCTCCACGCGCATCACCAACGAAGTGCCCGAGGTGAACCGGGTCGTGCTGGACGTCACCAGCAAGCCCCCCGGCACCATCGAGTGGGAGTAGTCAGGCGTCTGGCTCTTTGTCGATGAAGTCCCCGAGGATCTCACCGACGACCGACTCGATGGTCGATTCGATCGAGAATGCCAGCGTGGCCGATACCGCGGACACGGCCTGAGTGCGGAACCGCACGAGCATGGTGATCAATTCGGCCACCTCGGTGTCCGGCGGCAGCGCCGCACCCGGATTGATGCGGTGCAGCACCTCCTCGACCCCCGCCTGCACCAGCATCCCGCTGATCTGATCGACCAGGGGCGCGATCTGCTCATGCAGGTCGATGAGCTTGCCGGTGGCCACGCCGTACTGGCGGATCTCGTTGAACGCCTCGACGAGCTTGGGCCGCACGACGATCGCCTCGCCGTCCTCGAGGCGGATGACCCCCAGTCCGACCATCCGCTCGAAGCCGGGGTCATCGTCGATCAGACGCTTCGCATCCGCGACGCTCATGCGTTCGGGCTTCTCGGTCGCCCAACTGCCCGCGATCGCCGATTCGAGACCGAGCATGTCACCCACGCCCTTGCCCTGCTCCCAGGCCGACAGCATCTCGTGGACGTGGGAGATGTTGTAGCCGCGGTCGAGCAGCGACGTGATCAGCCGCAGCCGGGTCAGGTGGGTGTCGTTGAACAGGGCGATCCGGCCGACCCGCAGGGGCGGATGCAGGAGATCACGATCGCGGTACACCCGAATGTTGCGGGTGGTGGTGCCGGCCAGGCGGGCCAGCTCCTCGATGCGGTATTCGCCCGACTGCTCCACGTCATGGGGCTGGACGGCGGCGTTGAACAGCTGCGACACGGCCGACTCGATGACATCTCGGGACCCCCGCCGCACGCGCCTCGGTGCGCGCCGAAGCCCGTTGAGGATGGCCGAGACCGGTCCCGCTTCTGGACGCGGCTGTCGCGCTGTCATGTCACGCCGAGGTCGTGACCGCGCGTGAGCGGCGCTTCGATTGCGGGGTGTCGCGCGCGATCGCCTGATAGTCGCCGAATCGGAAGTCCCGCATCTGTCGAAGATACTGCGTCGCGAAGCCGGGGAACATCGAGGCGTTGAATCCGTCCTTCGTCAGGTACCAACTGTTGCAGCCGGTCATCCATGTGGTCTTGGTCAAGCGCTTCTGGATGCGCTCGTTGTAGCGCTGCTGAACCTCTTCGCGGACGTCGAGATAGCGCAGGTTCTCGTCGAGGACCGTGGTGATCGCGCGCACGGCGTAGTCGATCTGGCCTTCGACGTAGACCAGCAGCGAGTTGTGCCCGGGACCCGAGTTCGGCCCGGTCATGAAGAACAGGTTGGGGTAGCCGCTGGCCTGGATGCTCTTGTACGCCCGGGCCCCGTCTGCCCATTCGTCTGCAAGCGATCGGCCGCCGATGCCGGTGATCGGATAGGGCGGTCCGGTCAGGTGCACGTCGTAGCCGGTGGCGAACACGACAGCGTCGAGGTGGTGTTCGACGCCGTCGCTGGTTCGGATGCCGACCGGACTCATCGTGGCGATCGGCCAGTCGATGAGCTTGCAATTGTCCTGCTGCAGCGCCGGATAGTAGTCGCTGGAGACCAGCATCCGCTTGCAGCCCGGCGTGAAGTCGGGCGTGAGCTGCCTGCGCATCCACGGGTCTTTGACCTGCCTGCGTAGATGTGCTTTGCCCAGCCGCGCGACCAGCCCGGTCAGCGGCGAGTCCCAAACCAGAGCGGTGGCGCTGGCCTCATGACCCCAGAACAGAATCTGACGGGCGAGTTGTTGCACCGCAGGAACTTTGGTGAATAACGTCTGAGCGGTAGCCGGCATGGCCACGTCGAGACGCGGAGTCACCCAGCCTGGCGTGCGCTGGAAGACCTTGACGAATTCGGCGTGCTTGACCAGTTCGGGAATGATCTGCACGGCGCTGGCACCGGTGCCGATGACCGCGACGCGCTTGCCGGCGAAATCGTAGCCGTGATCCCAACGCGCACTGTGGATCTTGTGGCCCTCATAGGTCTCGAGACCGCGGATGTCAGGCCACTTGTGGTCCGGGAGTGGCCCGGACGCCAAGACGACGGTTTTCGCGCGGAAACGCTTGCTGCCAGTGGTCTTCACTATCCACACCCCGTCGGCCTCGCCGAACTCCAGGCCGTTGACCTCGACGCCGAACCGGATGCGGCGCCGCACGTCGAATGCGTCCGCCATGTCCTCGATGTGCTGGCGAATCTCGCCCGCGGGAGAGTACGCGCGTGACCATGTCGGGTTCTTGACGAACGAGAACGAGTACAGCAGCGACGGGATATCGCAGGCCGCGCCGGGATATGTGTTGTCGCGCCAGGTTCCGCCGATGCGGTCGCTGCGATCGAGGATGACGAAGTCGTCGACGCCTGCTTCGGCCAGCTTGATCGCCGCGCCGATGCCGGTGAAGCCCGCGCCGACGATGAGCGTGTCGTAGGTGTGGTTAGGCATGGTCAGGCCGCCGGCTCGTGGGTGAGTTCCTTGAACCACGACGGGATGGGCCGCAGCAGTGCCTTCGGATAGCGGTCCGATGCCCACACCATCGAATTGGCCAGCAGGTGGTAGGGGTGCCGGGGTTTCACGACGACGCTCGCATGCCGCTTGAGCACCTGGTACGTCGGCACCCGCCATGTCTGCTCACCGCGTTCGCCGAGCTGGCGGAAGCGTTTGACCGCGTCGTACAAACGCTCGGGTTCCATTCCCATGCCGACGATCTCGTTGCGGATGCGGTTGAGCAGCGGGGCGTACATGATGGCGCCGAGGATCAGCCCGGGAGAGGCGATGTTGCCGACGAATTCGACGGCCAGCTTGCGGGCCTTAGCGTGGCCGATCATGTCCAACACGGCGAAATCGACCACGATGTGCCGGGATTCGTCATTGTTGATCTTCTCGAACACCTGGTGGCAGACGGGATCGTCGACCTCGTCGAGAAGGAATTTCAGAAGCGCGCCGTCGAGGGCCACCTCCAGCATCGGGATGACGGTGCCCAGTATCGACAGCGACATACCGTCGGCGTACTTGTCGAGCCAGTCGATCGCGAGCCTGATGTTGACGTTGGGCTCGGGCATCTCATCACCGTCGAGCATGCCCCACCGCTTCATCAGCGCCAGTTCGGCGTTGGCGTGGCGCTGCTCCTCGGCGTGGAAGTAGCGGTAGATCTCGGCGATGGTCGGTGTCGGCGCCTTCTTGGCCAGTGCTGCGAAGCCGCGTGCTCCGATGTTCTCGATCCAGCACAGGTCAGCCATGAAGGCCTTCAGCTTCGGGCGTTGCTCGTCGGTGATCAGCTCGGCACCGGGTGCATCCCAGTCGATGTCGGCCAGCGCCCACTGGCGGTCCTTGATCTTCGCGAGCATCGTGTCCATGTCGATCGTCATTGGTGCCTCCTGGTGGGGGACGGAAGTCGCATTCGGCTCATCCGGTGATGCGTGTGGTAAGTCCGACGGCGCGGGTGTACACCGTCGGGGTGAAACGCTTGATGCCCCAGCCGATCCGGGCATCGGGTTGCGGCATGCAGTAGAGGGCGCCTCGGTCCAGGGTGTCCAAACACATCCGGGCGACGCGTTGCGGGGAGAATCCGGTCCAGCGCATCAGCATGTCGGCCAGTTGCGTTGACTTGTCCGAGATCCGGCCTGAGGAGACGATGTTGGTCTTGACGAATGTCGGGCAGAGAACCGTCACGTTCACCCCGGTGCCGCTCAGTTCGGCGGCCAGTGTCTCCGACAGCGACAGCACCCCTGCTTTGCTGACGTTGTAGGCGGCCATCCCGGGTGCCGCACCGAATGCGGCGGCCGATGCGACGTTGATGATGCCGCCGTGACCTGCCTGGCGCAGAACCGGTGTGAACACCTGGCAGCCATGGATCGGACCCCACAGGTTGACGTCCAGCACCCACTGCCAGTCGTCGAGACTCGACTCACCGATGGGTAGTCCGCCCGCGCCGACTCCGGCGTTGTTGATCACCAGTGTGGGTGGCCCGCCGAACCAGGACTGTGCCTCCTCGGCCAGCACGTGGACATCGTCGAGCCGCGTGACGTCGCAGCGAACCGCGACCGCTTCACCGCCGACGGCGTTGATGGCGTCAGCTGTTGCGCGAGCCGAGATTTCGTCGATGTCGCTGCACACCACCCGTCCGTCGCGCTCGGCGAGCTCGGTGGCGAATGCGGCGCCGATCCCGCTGCCCGCTCCGGTGATCACCGCTGCGGCGTTGCGGCTGCGTTTGACAGAAGACCCGAACACTCCCATGCCGGTCAGCCCGCTGCCTGGCCGACGGCGTCGACCCGCAGTGCTTCGGCGATGAAGGCCGCGATCTCGCGCATGGCGGGCGCCGCCTCCGGAGCCAGCCGCGGCAGGGCCTGGAAGACGTGCACCTGATCGGGCCAGATCTTCAGCTCACATGGTGCGCCTGCGGTCCGAATGTCCTGCGCGAGTGCGATGGCGTCTGCGGCGAGCATCTCGGCTCCACCGGCGTGGATGAGAGTGGGTGGCAGCGCCCGCCCGCCCGCGACATCGTGTCTGAGTCGCGGATGAACGGGTTCGACTCCGGCGCAGTACAACCCGAGGAGACGAGCCGCGTCGCGAGATCGGATGGCCGGATCCCGGCGGAGCTGTTCCCGTTGCTTGGCGAGCTCGAACGTCAGATCTTTGACTGGAGAGAGCAGCACAGCTCCTGCCGGGTGGGCCACGTCGGGCTGCAGGAGAAGGTCGACGGCGAGATGCCCGCCCGCGGAGTCGCCTGCGATCACGGTCTTCTCCGGCGCCACGCGGAGGTCATCGGTCAACCAATGCCAGCCGGCCCGCACATCATCTGCGGCAGTGGGGAATCGGTGGCGCGGTGCCAACCGGTAGTCCACGCTGAACACCGGGAGCCCGGTCAGTCGGGACAACCACGAGGTGAGCCGACGGTGGGTCCGTGGCGAGCAGAGCGCGAAACCGCTGCCGTGGATGAAATAGACGGCGCCATCGGTGGGCGGCCGCCGTACTCCTGCGCCGTAGACCCATTCACCGACCACGCGCCGACCAGCGGACGTCGTGACGTCGATCCGGTCGACCCGAGTGCCCGCGAGCGACGGGCCGAAGGTGTCCATGATGCGGGCGATGATCTGACGGGACAGCCACAGTCCCCATGGCTGCTCCGGCGGAAGTACGGAGGCAATCTGTCGCAGAGTCAGGCCGCTGATCGTCGCGGCGCTACGGGATCGAAGCGAACCGCGCTCGGCATTGAGCATGGCGAGAACACAACCTCAAATGTTGACATTTGTCAATGTCAACATCGCTCATTGGCAGACTTGTTCGTCTTGACGGTGTCGGGGGGTGGGTGTTTACTCGGGGTATCGAACATACATTCGAACACGGATGATTCTGATGATGCAGGAGGTGCTGCTGTGACAGCGGCAATGGACCTGGATCAGCGCCGGGTTAGCCGCGCTGAGCAGGTAGAACACCTGCGTCGCAAGATAGCGGCAGTGTCCGACAAGGTGGGCGGCAGCCGTCGTGGAGCGGCCCCGTCCACCGATCAGCTTCCGGACTCGGAAACTTTGCTGCCGATGCCCGAAACCCTGGCCGAACTGCTTCCGAAGTCGTTGCCGCGCGGGACGGTGGCGGTGCTCTCGGGTGCCCGGTCCCTGCCGTTGAGCATGGTGGCGGCGGTGACGGCGGAGGGTGGCCACGCCGCGATCGTCGGTCAGCCCGATGTCGGTCTGCTGGCGGCGGTGGAGATGGGTGCGGATCTGAGCCGGATCGCGGTCGTCCCCGAACCGGGGGCCGATCCGGTCGAGGTGGCCGCGGTGCTGATGGACGGCATGGACCTGGTGGTGCTCGGCCTCGGTGGTCGTTCGGTGCCTGCGTCGCGGGCGCGCGCGATCGTGGCCCGCGCCCGTCAGAAGGGCTGCACCCTGCTGGTCACCGGCGGCGACTGGCAGGGCGCTTCGGCTCGGCTGGAGGCCAGGGTATGCG
This sequence comes from Mycobacterium deserti, assembly GCF_025345615.1. Taxonomy (GTDB): domain Bacteria; phylum Actinomycetota; class Actinomycetes; order Mycobacteriales; family Mycobacteriaceae; genus Mycobacterium; species Mycobacterium deserti. Next base: position 71,869 of record NZ_JAODWD010000002.1, on the reverse strand, counting down.
GCTATGACGTCACCGGTCCCGGTCGGCCCGGTTTCGGGCGGATCAGCCGGGTGCGGTTGGCCATGCGGGCGCGGGGTCGGTCTCTCGGTGTCCCCGGAGCCGCCAGGTCGACGACATCAGCTTCCGTGCGTGCGGTTGGCGGATGAGCCGTGGCCAGGTCGATCGGCGGGGCTGTCGCACAGTCACGGGTTCTGGCCATCTGGTGCATGGACTGGCCGGCGGTCGCCGCCGCGGCGGCAGCCCGACTCCCCCCGACGACTCCGGTGGCGGTGACGCTGGCCAACCGGGTCATCGCCTGTTCGGCGGCGGCGCGCGCGGCCGGGGTGCGGCGGGGACTGCGCCGCAGGGAGTCGCAGGCGCGATGTCCGGACCTGCATGTGGTGACCGCCGACCCGGCGCGCGACGCCCGCCATTTCGAAGGGGTGACGGCCGCGGTGGACGACCTGGTGCCGCGGGCCGAGGTGTTGCGGCCGGGTCTGCTGGTGCTTCCGGTGCGCGGGGCGGCCCGCTACTTCAAATCCGAACAGGCGGCCGCTGAGAAACTGGTCGACGCGGTGGCCTCGGCGGGAGCTGAGTGCCAGGTCGGCGTAGCCGACCAACTGGCCACTGCGGTCTTCGCCGCAAGGGTGGGCCGAATCGTCGAACCCGGCAAGGACGCCCTGTTCCTGTCGGCACTGTCGATCCGGCAGCTGGCCACCGAGCCGAGCCTCGCCGAACCTGGCCGCGAGGATCTCGCGGACTTGTTGTGGCGCATGGGAATACGAAACATCGGACAGTTCGCCACGCTCTCCCGTAGTGATGTGGCCTCTCGGTTCGGGGCCGACGCGGTGGCCGCGCACCGCTTCGCCCGCGGTGAGCCCGCGCGTGGTCCGTCAGGACGTGAGCCGCCTGCCGAACTCGACGCCGTCATGAACTGCGATCCACCGGTCGACCGGGTGGACGCGGCGGCGTTCGCCGGGCGCACGCTGGCCGGCGCCCTGCACCGTGGCCTGGAGTCGGCCGGTGTCGGATGCACCAGGCTGGCCATCCACGCAGTGACAGCCACCGGCCAAGAGCTGGAACGGGTTTGGCGATGTGCCGAGCCGCTGACCGAGGACGCCACCGCCGACCGGGTGCGCTGGCAGCTGGACGGCTGGTTGAACAAGCGCAATCCCCACGACCGGCCCAGCGCGCCGATCACCGTGCTCCGGCTGCGCCCGGTGGAGGTGATCTCGGCCGAGGCGCTGCAACTGCCGCTGTGGGGTGGCGTAGGAGAGGAGGACCGGCTGCGGGCCCGGCGCGCGCTGGTACGGGTCCAGGGGTTACTCGGGCCGGAGGCGGTGCAGGTGCCGGTGCTCAGCGGTGGTCGTGGACCCGCCGAGCGCATCACGTTCACGCCGCTCGGTGACGAGCCGGCGCCGCGGGCCGATCCCGGGCAGCCGTGGCCGGGTCAACTGCCCGAGCCGTCGCCCACCGTCCTGCTCGACGACCCCGTCGAACTGTTCGACGCCGAGGATCGTCCCGTCCGGGTCACCGGCAGGGGATTGTTCTCCGCAGACCCGTCGCGACTGGCCGCGCCGGGGCGTGACGGTCGGTTGTCCTGGTGGGCGGGACCATGGCCCGTCGACGAGCGGTGGTGGGACCCCGAACAAGCCAAGGCCGGACGAACTGCGCGCGCCCAGGTGCTGCTCGACGGAGATCCCGGAAAGGCGCTCCTGCTGTGTTACCGGCAGCGGCGGTGGTACCTCGAGGGGATCTATGAGTAGAGGCGCTTCGCGAACGCGCCGACGCGGGTGACGAACCGGTCGAAGAACAACTCCGGGTTGACGCCGACACCGATGAGCGCGTTGGCTTCCCGGCCCCAGCGGTTGCTCCAATCGGCGATCGTCATGCCCTTGGTCAGCGTTCCGGTCAACTCGACGTCGACGGTGGTGGCCCGGCATGCGACCAGATCGGGGTCGAGCGCCACCGCCGCAGCCAGCGGGTCATGCAGATGCGCGAGATACCCTTCGTTCTGGTCGAAGTGGAACTCGAAGTAGAACCGCATCGCGTCTTCGAGCACTGCGATCAACGGGTTCGACGCCACCGACCTGGTGCCGCGGTCATCGAGCACGCTCATCGGCAGCGACGATGACTCGGCTTCGGCGGCGAGCCTGCTCAGCAGCGCCGGTGTCATTGCGATGTTCTCGGTCAGGTTCAGCCCCAGCACGATCGGGACGTGCTTGGGCGGAGCCAAACCCCACGCTGAACCCCACACCGCGAACACCTCCGCCGCGGCCTCGGGGTCGACGCTGATGTTCCATTCGGCGACCGGTGTGGTGTTGCCGCGGTAGTCGAACGCGCCGCCCATGATCACCAAGCGCCGCAAGAGCTTCGGCAGCGCAGGCTCCTCGCGCAGTGCCAGCGCCAGGTTGGTCAGCGGGCCGGCGGCCACCGCCACGAGCTCACCCGGATGGGCGCGCGCCGCGCGCACCCACGCCTCGGCCGCGTCGTAGGGGGTCAGTTGACGATCCGTCCGCGGTAGCCGCGCATAACCCATCCCTTCGGGGCCGTGCGTGTCCTCGGCGGTGCGCAGCGGCGTGCTGATTGGTTGCTCGGAGCCCTTCGACACCGGGACGTCACCGACCTTGCACAGCTCGAGCAGCCCCAGGTTGTTCTCACAGACCTGTTGCACTCCAACGTTTCCGGCGGTCGACGCGATCCCTACCACTTCGGCCTCCCGGCTCGCGAACAGGTAGACAAGGGCCATCGCATCGTCCACGCCGGTGTCGACGTCGACGAACACAGGCAGCGTCACCCCGCCAACGATAGGGAACGCCGCTTACCAGTGCACACCCGGCACCAAGCGCGCCGCGCGCTTGACCGGACGGGGAACCCGCAGCGAGGGAACGGCACGGGCCGGACGCCTGGGCCGCCGCGACGGCGTCGCAGGCGGCGGTGTCACACCGCGGGCCGCCGCCGAGTCCGGATAGCCGAGATACAACTGGTGCAACACCCGCCGCGACAGCTTCGGCGTCACGTAGGTGCCGAAGTCGGCGAGCGTGCCGACCGGCGTGTCGATGCGGGCGGGTTTCTCGACGAGGCCGCGGACCACCATGGCCGCGGCCTGTTCCGCGCTGATCGGCGGGATGGGATTGAGCCGCTTGGACGGCGCGATCATCGGCGTCTTCACCAGCGGCATGTGGATGGTCGTGAACGTGATGTGGTCGGACAGTGTCTCGGTGCCGACGACGTCGGCGAAGGCGTCGAGCGCGGCCTTGCTCGGGATGTAGGCGCTGTACTTCGGGCTGCTGGCCTGAACGCCGGCGCTCGACACGTTGACCACATGGCCGAAGCGGCGTTCGTGCCAGTGCGGCAACAACGCCAGCACCATCCGGACCGCGCCGAAGTAGTTGACTGCCATCACCCGCTCGTAGTCGTGCAGCCGGTCGGTCGACGAAATCACCGAGCGGCGGATCGAGCGGCTGGCGTTGTTGACCAGATAGTCGACGTGGTCGAACCTGCCGAGGATGTCCTTGACCGTGTGCTCCACCGACGTCGAGTCGGTGACGTCACAGGTGAAGGCGTGCGCGTCGCCGCCTGCGCGTCGGATCTCGGCGATCAGATCGTCGAGCGCCGCGGCGTTGCGCGCCAACGCGAATACCGTTGCACCGCGTTCGGCCACTGCGATCGCCGACGCGCGGCCTATGCCGCTCGAGGCGCCGGTGATGATCACGTGCTTGCCCACCAGTGGGCCTGCCGGGTCGTCGCGGCGGGCGCGGTCGGGGTCCAGATGCTCGGCCCAGTACGTCCAGAGCCTGGGGGCGTAGGACTTGAATTCCGGCAGCGTAATTCCGGTGTCGCGCAACGCTTCTGCGGTGTTATCGGCCGAAAAGGTCGGCCTCAGCTCGACGACGTCCAGGATCTCGGCCGGAATGCCGAGCTGGGTGGCCGCCATGTTGCGTAGGATCTTGGTGCGGCCGGTGGCTCGCAGCAACGACGCCGCCGTGGCCTTCGGCAGCGAGCCGACCAGCGGCGGTAGCCCCGCAGCGGGGGCGACACCACGGTAAATGCCGCGCAGTCCAATGGTTTTCGGCGATGTCAGGTGGAAGGTCTGGCCGTCGCGGCCGTCGAGGTGCATGATGTGGACCACCGCTTCAACAACGAAGTCGACCGGAACGATGTTGGTGCGACCGGAGTCCGGCAGCATCATGGGTGTGACCCTGGGCAGGCGGGCGAGCGTGGCCAAGATGCCGAAGAAGTAGTACGGACCGTCGACCTTGTCCATCTCGCCGGTGCGGGAGTCTCCCACGACGACGGCGGGCCGGTACACGCGGAACCGCAGGCCCGGCGCCGACCGGACCAGTTGTTCGGCCTCGAATTTCGTCTGGTGGTACGGCGTCGGCAGCTCCTGAGCGACGTCGAAGTCATCCTCGGTGTACTCGCCGCGATAGGTGCCCGCGACGGCGATCGACGAGACGTGGTGCAGTGTCGCGTCGCACCGCCGGGCGAGGTCGATCACGGCTCGCGTGCCCTCGACGTTGGCCGCCCGCTGCTCGTCCTCTGGGGCGGTGACGTCGTAGATCGCCGCGCAGTGCACGACATGGTCCACCGCGCCGATCTCCTCGACCGTGTTGTCGGTGAGGCCGAGTCCGGGCGCGGTCAGGTCGCCGACCAGCAGTTTTGCTCGGGGACCCCATGCCTGGGCCAGCCGCTCGAATTCGCCGAGGGAGCTACGCCTGACCAATATCCACACCTCGGCGGCGTCGTCGCGGGCCAGCAGTTTCGACACCACCCGCCGACCGATAAACCCGGTACCGCCGGTAACGACATAACGCATGCGGCCATGCTCGTCCGTCGCCGCACGAAGGTCAACTGTAGATTCTCGGAACCGGTGTCATATTCTCGCGATGAGCGTCACCTCGATGTCATATATGACACGAACCTGAGACGGGCAATCCGCAGGGCCTAATGCGAAATCGCTTGGTGGATAAGGTCGAATGCCCTACTAGTAGGGCTACGATCGTGAGTGGACGAAGTTGATGGCGACAATGCGGATCCCTCAACGCGAGCCGATGGAACGACACTTTCGGCGCGGCGGCGTCGTTACGTCGGCTCGCGCATCACCCGCTTTCGGGAACATCGCGGACTTGCTCTGGACGAACACCGGGGCGGGTGCGGCGCAACATGCCCGACCCGGTGCCGGTGATCCTGCTGTCGCGGCCGGCGATCGATCGCAATGAACAGGGCAAGGGTCTGGGGGCGCAGCTGTTGCGGGATGCGATCACCCGCGCGGTGGCCGCCGCCGAGATCATCGGCGTGCGGGCACTGCTGGGCCAACGGCATCAACATCAACATCGAGGAGGACGACCGTGCCTGTGCACGCGCTGCACGAGCAGGCCCGCGAGTTCTACGCGCACTTCGGCTTCGAGCCCTCACCGACCGACCCGCTGCATCTGCTGCTGTTGATTAAAGACGCCCGCGCCCTGCTCGACCCGCGGAGGTGATCGATGCCCGACACGGACGAACCGGGGGAGGACACGACCCCTCGGCGGTGGCGCTCGGCAGAGACGTGCCAGGGGATTCTCGACCACATGGACGAGTTCCGGCGCTCACCGCAGGGCCAGCGGCTCCAGGCCGAGGAACAGGCCGCCGAGGCTGACCTGCAGGCGTGGCTGGCCGATCAGCCGGGCGTCGTCGTGGGCCGCCACGGCGGGTGGGTTCCCGAGCAGTGGGAGGGCGAGGTCGACGGGCACAGCTTCTACTTCCGCGAACGCGGCGGGGACTGGGACATCGAGCTGGACCTGCAGGAACAGAGGCCCGGCATCACCAGGGGAGACATCGTCGCCACCGGCACGATCGCGGCCGAGGGTTACGGGGAGGGCCCTCGGGAGCGGGTGGTGTTCATCGTCACCACCATCCGGGACCATCTGCGGCGCCAGCAGGTCGCCGAGGCCGCCAGGACGGTCGCCGAGCGCTCGACGCAGCTCAATCAGCGTCTCAGCTAGGCGGGCTCGGCGATGGACTACACCTACCGGGTCGAATGGTCGCCGGCGGACGGCGAGTTCGTCGGGCTGGTCGCCGAGTTCCCGTCGCTGTCCTGGCTGGCGCCCACCGAGGACGAGGCGATGCGCGGCATCGTCGGTCTCGTCGAACAGATCGCGGCCGCTGACCACCACGACACCGAGCGGGATGGAAACCCGCTGCTCGATGTGCTGAGTAGGGAGGTGCGGCCGCTGCTCGGTGATCGCAGGCCCTTCACGAAGATCGAGCGCGAAGAGGCCCTGGGATACGACCCGAATACGGGGGTCTGAAGCCACCCGAGGGTCCGCCAGCCCCCCGTCACTCGCCATTTTGGGTCGGCGATGGTGGCGTGATGGAGCCGGGCTCGCCCAGGATTCGCCGCAGCACCGTGTGCTGTTCAGGGGTCGCTGTCCGGGGTGTAGCCGTCCATGGTGACCACCCAAGTAGAGCGTGGTGACGAGCGGGCAGCTGGGACATGTCCGCGGGCCGACGACGCCGAAAGAACCCATCCGCGGTGGGTAGTCCCAGCCGACTTCGAAAGCGGCCTCCGGTGTGAGGACCTGCTCGACGCCGCACACCTCGCAGATGTGAAGCAGCTCCAGCGGGTCACTGCGTGCCCTCGCAGGGGCCCGCTTTCGGCTCAGCTGACCCGTGCGATGACCTCGAGTTCGATACCCCTGGCCACGGCGAGATGCACGGGATGACGCGCCGCGCCCTTGCGGAAGTCCACCGGTCCGTGCGGCGAGTCCCAGCCCCACTCGTCGAAGGCCCGCCTCGTGTCGGCGACGGTCGGCACCGACGCATTGGCAATGCTGGAGAGCAGGTGCAGACCGGCGTACGTGGTCTCGGCCATGGTCCCTGGCGGCGGAGCGACCGAAGCGCCGATTGGGCCGGTGCCGTTCACCAGATCGAAGGCGCGCGAAAACCCGCGCGGAACTCCGATGCCGACGCGGAAGCCAGGCCTGCGAACCAGCCGGCGGAGATGAACAGGTTTCTCGTCGCATTGCTGCCGGTGGCGAGCACTACGGTCTCGTCGGTGAATGGACTGAACCGGGTAACCACGGCGTCCAGCCCAAGCGACGCGATGCCCTGTTGAACCGAACCGCGTCCGAGCCGACCAAGAGCGTGATGACGCCGTCTGGACTGTTCCGCACGATATCGTCGAGCACCTCACTCCATGCGCCGGGATCGTCGACGCCGAGCGGCAGGAACCTCGCACCGAGGATCGAGATGTCGGAACCCTGCAGACCCGTCCGTATCGCGCGCGCCGGACCGCGCGGCCACACGTAGTCGTTGCCGACGATGAACCACCGCCGCAAGCGCAACTCGGTTCGCAGCCAACGCATCGACGAGATGATCTGGTCGCCGGGCACCTCGCCGTTGCACAGCACGCCGTCGCTGCGTTCACCACCCTCGTACGCCGCGGCGTAGACGTAAGGGATGCGTCCCTCGGTTACCTTGGCGATCTCCTGTCGGGCGTTCGAGAGATGCCATCCGGTCACGGCGTCTTTCGACTCCGAATCCACCAGAGTCCTGACCGCTGCCGCCACGTCCACCGGATCGCCACCCGCGTCGACGTGGAAGAACTGCACTGATCGACCGGCGACCCCGCCGGCGGCGTCGATCTCGGCGGCGGCCATCTCCGCGGCGGCGTGACACTCCAACGCGAACATGCCCGCAGGGCCTCGTCGCGGAAGCACCAGTGCCACACGGAAATCCGCGCGGACTCCCCGCTCGCTCTGCACATAGTGTGGGTCGGCCGACTCAGCGTCAACACCTTGCGCCGCCGGTCAGTTCAGTGCTTGACCGTTCATCTAGGTCGTCTGAGCATCGGCGCAGGGCATACCTGGAATGGCAGGCGCGGGCCAAGTCCGTAAGGTCGAAAAGATTGGCGTTGGGAGGAACCGCAGTCTTCTCAAGCCGCTAGTTGCGACGACGCCATTCAGCGATAGGCTCCTGCGAAAGTTCGAGTGATCGTGACACAGGATTTGGGCCCTAGCTCGCTTCCCACTCGGATTAGTTGCTTATGACGGTCGTCCAACAGCTCGCCTTGCGGTCAAACGGAACTGAGTACTGGGCCAATATGAGCGGACTGAGCGACGAGTTTCCGCCAAATCCCCTCACACCAGTCCGACCGCGATTAGTCCAGAATCGACCCAGCGTTGGATCTTATCAAGGTGAACGCCGTCTCCTTCTATCAGGTCGCGCACCGATACACCGTCGGAAATCCTAGGTAGGATGCTGAGAAAATGTGTATCGGCACAGTAGCCCGAGTAGTCGTGGTAGTACCCGCTATCGAGAACCGCGGCCCAGGGCGGAATGCGAATCTCGCCGTCGAGTCGTAGCGTGCGCCGTGGTGAGAACGTCGCTGGCGCCTGTAAATCGCATTGAAGAACGGCTTCTTCATATCCTTTCAGCATTCGCTTTAGCGAGTACTCGTTGATCAGAAAATGTCGCAGATCCGTCGACGTGCGCTCGGATGAGTGAACGATCTGCGCGACATGTTGGGCGGCATCTTCAGTCCGGCCGGGGTCTATTTTTCGCACCAAGCTGTCGGGTATTGATAAGCGCTGCGCACCGACGCGAGCGATAACCGCCGGTGTGCCTGACATGAGCGATTCCACGTGAACATTGCCAAATGATTCGGGCACGCTGCCAAGACAAAGAGTCGCTGTACCGACCGAGTAGTATTGGGCCGCGACTCCAAGCGCCTCATCATGGTGCTGTCGCCGGTCTACCTTGGTGACCGCGCGATGGTGAAGGCCGAATGGTCGGCGAAATTCGTCGAAGACGCCGACGGCGCCGGTCGGATTCTCATCCCGGTGCGGGTGCGTGACTGCGACGTTTCGGGTCTGCTCGGTCCACGTGTCTACGCCGATCTCGTCGGCAAGTCCGAAGACGACGCGCGTGAGGCGCTGTTGGCCGCAGTCCGGCCTGGGCGGGCCAAGCCGGCGTCCGTGCCGTTTCCTGGGGCCAGCTAGCCGTCACTCGCCCTCTACCGGTGCTGGGCATGCCGTCGCCGCGGCGTTTGGTGCCGTAACGAAGGCTGGTGACGCAGCGGATTGGACCGAATCTGACGCCTGCGCGCCGCTGCAGAGCTAGCCAAGGTCTGAGGGCGACTTGTTAACCAAAGCGACCGTGCGGCTATAAACCGGGGCTATTCGGTGCGCTGCAGATTGTGAGATGTACTGCTTCGCTGTGTATTTCAACCGACAACGGATACGTCGCCACGGATGGCGAGCTGGGCCCTGATTGCGAGGGGGCTTGGCGCGGGCGTCGCCGCGACTGCACCGCCCAGATCCATCGAGCGAAGACGAGAATAGAATTCCCAATCAATCTGTGACGCTGATTGTTACCCGGACATCACCCACGTAAAACCGGAGCTGTCACCCGCAATACGGTGTTAGGGGTAGCTGAGCCGAAGCTGATCGCATCTCAAGGGAGCAAAGTCCCTAATCGTGCACCTCACAGCTTCGCGGGTCTGCGGGCGCTTGCCTGCCTTCTACATGAACCGTCGCGCGTATAGCGCAGTCCAGGACGCCGGAAGCTCGAGATCTGCCGCGCCGCTGGTGGTGGCGAACGTGCGCATCCGCTCAGCGGCCCTGGTATCCCAGCCGCCATCCGCTGCGGCGATGACCCACGCCCGGCTCTCCGCGAACGTCAGACCTCGACGGCGGTCAGCCGATCGCATCGTGACCACCCGCCGCCCTCTGCCGCTAACTACGGATGATCCGCGACCGCCACGATTCGCTGCAAGGGAACCCCGCAGATGACAGTATCGCTTCTGGAATTCTGCTGTAGTCCATTGGTCACTGTGAGATCGACCCGTGCGAATTGCCTGATGTATGAGCGCATCAGTAGGTGGCCGACTCTGGACGTGATTGTAGTGGTAGTGGGCAGGTTGGGGCTGCCGTGGCCCGCTAAGGATGGAACGCAAGCACAGTTACGAAGAGTAGGCGCTCCACCACGGCGTTCCCGTGAACCCGCATCCCGACGGGGTGCGCGGCGGGGGTCTGGTGGAGAGTAGCCAACAACTTATGGATAACAGCGGTTATCCATGATTGGCGAGTCGCCAGGCGAGATGTCGAGCTTCAGAGAGAAGCGCACGGTATCTCAACATCGGAACGAGATCGACGGTCACGACGACCACCTGATCCTGCGTTGACGGCCAACATCCGGGCCTGGCTGACGTGCCGAAGATCGGTGGCGTGGGGCGGGCCGATGGATTCTCCCGCGGAGTCGCCCATTACCAGCGGAAACGAGGACGATGCGCCGGTCTTGTCGGACCTTCGTGCCAGACTTGGAGTTATCTCGACGTATTAGGACATTGGAGGTCTCATTTGTCTGCTGGGCCGCATATCCCTGAGCGCTTTGCGCATGCTGTGGACCAGCATTTGGTCTTCAATCTGTCCGCCTCCGGTGGATGGCCGTTGGTTCTCGGTGTGTTCGGTCGACCAGGTGACGGCAAGAGCTTCCAGATCCGCACCCATTTGGAGCGACGCAGTGTGCTGACAGTCAGTATCAACGCTGCGGATCTCGAGAGCGACCGTGCCGGGACACCCGGCAAGCTCGTGCTCAGCGTCTATGAGGACGCCGGGCACCGGATCGAGGAGGGCCGCCCTGCTGCGGTGCTCGTGGACGACTTCGACACCACGGTCGGCGAATGGGAGAACAGCACCACTACGGTCAATCACCAGCAGGTGCTTGCTCAGTTGATGCACCTGGCTGACAGCCCGACCGAAGCGGCGGGCAAGAAGCTGCGTCGGGTGCCCGTGTTCATCACGGGCAATGACTTGTCGAAAATTTACCCGCCGTTGCGGCGTCCGGGCCGGATGCGCGCGTTTCCGTGGCTGCTCACTCAGCCCGAACGGGAGACGATCGTCGCTGGCATCCTCGCTGGCGTGTTGGCGGCGGACGAGGTGCCTGCACTGCTAGCCCGGGTTCCGGATGCACCGATCGCGTTCTTCTCCGACCTCCTTTCAGAGATTCTCGCTCGGTCGTCGGAGGCGGAGGTACGACGGCTCGCGCAGGATTTGCCGGGTCTGGTAAGGGCCGGGTCCCGAGATCAGGATGCCCCGGCGCTGCAGATGAGCAAGAACCCGTTGAGCCCTGCTGAGATTGGGGACCTGGCGGCGGGGATTTGGAGTGACAGGGGCATTGCGACCCGGTCACACTTGGGCAAGTAACGGAGGGAAATCTTGAGCACCTACACCTATACGTATGCCTACACGCGTGCCCAGGCGTTGGTCGATCAGGTTTCGGTGCTGTTCAGCGAGGCCGGAATCAGCGAGAGCGCTACCGCCAAGGTGTGCCACGGTGTGCGGGAGCGGTGGCTCGACTCCGTGGGGCTGTACCTCGAGCGCAACGGTGGTCGGGTGTACGAGGTTGAAGCACGGATCAAGTGGTCGGCCCACCTCGAGATGGCCGAACTGGAGTTCTCCACGGACCTCCCCGGGTGGGAGGGGAAGGGCTCTCCCGAAGCCCTAATCTTGGGGCGGCGCTTCGCAGGCGTAGCTGACCGCGAGACCCTTGCGCCGTACTACTGGGTGCTCTTCACCTCGGCTATCCGCGCCGACCCCGCCCGTCATCAGCGCCTGTGCCCCTTGGTAGGCGTGTCCTACGCAAGTAGCGTGCCCGACTGGGCGAAGAGTCCGACCATCCACTCGCTGCCGATGCAGGATCTGCGCGAGGTCGGTCTCTCCGAGCGCAGCGCTCTGTAGGACGCAGGGAAGAGGAAGTCGAGTGCGCAACATCTTCTTGTCGTTCCACCAGGACGACGAGCTTGAGGCGAACATCTGGTGTCGCCGGTTCGAAGGCTACTTCAACGAGATCCGCACCTTGGGCTTGGACGAATTGGGTGATGATTTCGCAGAGCACATCGAAAGTGGTGACGACGACTACGTGATGCGCCGTATCCGCGAGGAGGAGATCGCTGGAACATCGTGCACGGTCGTATTAATCGGCAAGTGCACGTGGGCCCGACGGTATGTGGACTGGGAGATCGCGGCGACGCTACGCAACTTCGACAACAGCAAACGCGGCGGCCTGATCGGAGTGCAGCTGCCCTCGGCCGAGGACCACGGCTGGGCCACGCTTCCATCGCGGCTGGCCTTGAACATCACTCAGGACAACGGGGTGGACACGGGATACGCTCGGTTCTACGGTCCGGCTCCCAGCGACGGCACAATCGCTGCCTGGGTTGATGATGCCGTGGCTCGCCGTGACGAGTTGGATCCCGCTACGGGGTCGACCACCGGCCTTATGCTCAACAACCGCAACTGTAGCTAGCGAAGGCACCCCAGTAGATTGCCGTCGATCCGAGCGAGGGAGATCCACTCCTTCGGGCGTGCCTGATGACGTGAGCAACGAGGGCGGGAGTGACACTGCGGCCACGAGCACTCCTTGCGAGGTCGATTTACCGCGCCTCAACCGGAGTTGACACCACCAATTCGCGTCGGGCTGCGTGCCGACCGACGTAGGGCATATAGGTGTCGCGTTCGCCCCCACCGTTCCCCGCGTCGAGACGACTTCATCGCCCGAACTTCGCCACCCACCACCCGATCGGGCAATATGGGCGACATGCCATCGACGGATCGGGCCGTTTCCGCCTGCCGGCATGCGACACCGCACGCCGTCATGCCGCCCGCCAACAGGGCTTCCCACGGCCTGGTCGCCGAGTGGGATCGGTCATTTTCGCTCTGCTGCGGTGCTCGGTGATATCCCCGCAACATATCGACTTCCCCGACGGCGCTTCCGCCGTGGCAGTGGAGATTTCCGAAGTCGACGACCTAAGGGGCGCCGTCACAGCTTTGGGGCTGCAGCCCCCCTTGCCAACGGTCGTGGTGGTTGGCGGCGCTGGCGGACTCGACGAATCCGACATCGAGGCCTTGCGCCCGATTTTCGTCGCGGGTCTGGCCCCGGCGGTGCAACGACACAAAGCGGCGGTGGTCGATGGCGGGACGTTGTCCGGAGTGATGCGGTTGTGCGGTGAAATACGCGCGTCGCTGCCCGCGCCGTTTCCGCTCGTCGGTGTCGTCGCTGTGGGGACTGTCCTGTTGCCGGGCCGACCACCGCCACCCGATGCCGCTCCTCTCGAACCACGGCACTCACATTTCGTGATCGTCCCGGGTACCACGTGGGGCGCCGAAGCGCCGTGGATCGCGCAGACGGCGTCGGTGCTTGCCGCGAGCAGCTCCTCGGCCACGGTGCTGATCAACGGCGGTGAAATTGCCTATGACGACGTGAAACGCAGCGTGGACGCCGGTCGGCGCGTCATCGTCATCGAGGATTCCGGCCGGACTGCCGATAGGCTCGCCGACGCCGTGCACGGTGAGAAGTCAGACCGACGTGGGTCGGCCCTGGCGGCGTCGGGTCTCGTGACTGCCGTGCCGCTGAATGACCCCGCTGCACTGGCCGCAGCACTCGACGCAATCCTGGGCGCGCCGACGACAGCATGACTGCCACGCCTGCGCAGGGCAAGGCGTGCGTCAGCAGCGGGTGCGCGAATCCGTCGATCAGCGGCAAGCGTCACCAATTGCGTAGTGCACTACTCTGCCGGCGCCTCCGATGCGGCGACGACGATAGGGCAGAAAATGCCGACGCGCTGGGCAGCCATCTTCGGTCGCGTGCGCCTGTTCGAGCAAACACGACGCAGCCACCATCGGCCGCGGATAGCATCTGTCCGGCGCCCGTTCCAAAAGGGGGACTTCCATGGGGTACCGCGACCGACTCGACGGCGTCGCTCCGCGAAAAATGCTTGCGCTAGACGGCGGCGGCATCCGCGGGGTGCTCACACTGGAAATCCTTGCCGCCGTTGAAGACATCGTGCGCACCGAGTGCCACAACGGCGACATGGTTCTGGGCGATTACTTCGATTACATCGGCGGCACCAGCACCGGCGCGATCATCGCCGCCGGACTGGCGCGCGGCATGTCGGTCTCGGAGATTCGCACCATCTATCACGATCACGGCGAAGAGATGTTCGACAAGGCTTCCATCTTGAAGCGTTACCGCTACAAGTTCGACAGCGACCGCCTACAGCAGCTGATGCAGACCACCTACGATAAGCAGACGACCTTCGGTGACGAGACCCTCAAGACACTGCTGATGGTCGTACTTCGCAACGCGACAACCGACTCGCCGTGGCCGCTGAGCAACAATCCCCGCGCCAAATACAACGATCCCACACGCGCGGACTGTAACCTCAATCTGCCGCTGTGGCAGCTGGTCCGCGCCAGCACGGCCGCCCCGACCTACTTCCCGCCAGAGAAGATCAAGCTAGGCGAGAAGGAGCGTGTCTTCGTCGACGGCGGCGTTACGATGTACAACAACCCCGCCTTCCAGTTGTTTCTGATGGCGACCCTGGGCGCATACCGGCTCAGGTGGCAGACCGGTGAAGACAAGATGCTGCTGGTATCGGTGGGTACCGGTACCGCGGCCAAGGAAGACGACACTCTGCAGCCGGGCGATATGAATCTGCTCTACAACGCGGCGTCAATTCCGGCGGCTTTGATGTCGGCTGCCCTCATCGAACAGGACCTGTTGTGCCGGGCGTTCGGTCGGTGTCGCCACGGCGGCGGAATCGACAGGGAGATCGGCGACCTCATCGACCGCGCCGACGACGAGTACTCTCCGGGCGTACTCGACGAACGCCTATTCACCTACGTGCGCTACAACGCCGATCTCAGCGCCGACGGTCTCACCGAACTCGGCCTTCCGCGGATTCGGCCGCAGGACGTCCAGAAGATGGACTCTGTCACTCACATCAACGAGCTCGCGCAGATCGGTCAACGGGTTGCCGAACGCGACGTCGACGCCGCCCACTTCAACGGATTTCTTTGACGGATCCTGTCGGGGCGCAACGCGGCGCGGCGCGCCATCGTCGCCGACGCGAGTGATACCCGATGAGACGTCGCCCACGCGTGACGCAATAATGAAGCGACACAGGAGGACCCAGGGATGATCATCGTTTACCGCGGCTGCGAAGTGGATGCGGAGTTGGATGAGCAGGCCGCCGATCATCTCCTCGACCGCATCCGTGGACTGTTTCAGTCACTGAAACCCAAGGCTTTCCTCGGCTCCCTCAGCGCCGGTGCGGACATCCTGTTCGCTCGGGCTGCTCTGGAAGAGCGTGGGACAGACGACGTCGTCGAGTGGTTGCTTCCGTTCGAGACGCAGACTTTCAAAGGCGCGCGAGTCGAACCCGCCGGTGAGCCGTGGGTCGACCATTACGATCGGATACTCTCTACCCCCGGAGTCGACGTCGGCCACGCGGACCTTGAGCCCGCCGACGCCGATGCTGACAAGCAGTACAACATCGCTCTGCTTGATAGGGCGGAAGCCTTGGCACGTCAAGCCGACGAGCGGATCTGGATCCTCACCGTTCGACCCAAGGCGATTCCGACCTCACCGACGGCGACTGACGACCTGATGCAGCGCGCCACCGAGCGCGGACTGCTCGCCATCGACCTCGATCCCGTCCCCAGCGCGGCCAAACGAGCCTTCGTGGTGATGCCCTACGGGAAGAAGAAGGATCCACGCGCCAACAAATTCGTCGAATGCGACCCGTCGTTCCACCGGGTGTACCGTCCGCTGCTGGAAGATTTTGATCTCGACTGGACCAGAGCAGATCTGCAAACCGACAGCGGAATCATCCACGCGGCGATGCTCTCGGACCTCGCGAACTCCGATCTGGTCATCGGCGATCTGTCGGCGATCAACTTCAACGTCGCCTACGAACTCGGTATTCGTCACGTGTTCGCCGCGCGGTCCACGGTGCTGATCGACCCGGAGTACGCCGCGTTCAAACGCGCCGCACCTCCGTTCGACATCAATCTGATTCGCACACATAAGTTCTCGCGCGGCACCGAGAGCGTTACAGACTCCGATGCCGAGAATGCGATTCGGGATCTTCGCAGAGTCATCCAAACCGCCTTGGACGCGGGGGAGAACGACAGTCCGTGCCATGAGTGGTTCGATCTCGGCATGTTCGAACGGCCCTTCCAGGCGAGATCGGCTCTGCCGCAAGCCAGGCTCGACCAGAAGTCGATCCGCGAACGGGTAGCCACGGCCACACAGTCTGCAGACGAGGCCAAGATGCTGCGTGCTGCCGACGACGTCGCCGCTGCGGAGGGTATGACTGAGTCGGCGCGTCGGGCATGCCGGATCGAATTGGCGGCCGGCTTGATGAACGAAGCCGCTTACCTCGACGCCATGAATCTGCTCGAACTCGCCAAGCCCGAGTCGCAGGACCCGCTGCACCGCACCTGGCTGCACAAGACGCTCATGGCCTACCGCCGAGTCGCTGAGGGCACCGAAGACGCCGCCGAGAAGCAGAGTCTGAACGAAGCCGCCAAACAGTTCCTCCGCGATGCCGAGGCGGCCGGCTACCGCGACTCCGAGACCTACGGTATCTGGGGCGGTCTACTCAAACGGCAGATAGAAGAGCAACGCGGCACGGTCGACGAGATGGTGACACAGAGTTTGTTCGCCGAGATGGCGCAGAGATACCAGATGGGCTTCGAACTTGATCCGGAGTACTACACCGGGGTGAATGTCGTGATGGCCCTGCGCTGGAGCGGCCGGCCGCGAGACGACGTCTTTGCTCGAGAGTTCAATGAGGCTCTCACTGTCAGCCGATTCCTGGCGCGGCTGGCGCTCGCCGAAGACGACCGAAACTTCTATGCAGCAGCGACTTTGGCCGAGTTGACACTGCACGAAGCGTTGGAGCTCGGGACTGCCTCCGAATCTGACGCCATCCGGCTGTATGCCGATGCCGGCCGCAACGGCCGGCCCGACGAAATCGGCAGCGCGGTCTATCAGCTGGAGTTCCTGAGGGCCTGCGGGGATCGCGATGAAGTGATCGACCGAGCGGTCGCGGCGCTGAAGCAAGCCGCGGGAGGACCGCCCCGGTGACGAACTGCGGTTCGCGAACACAGGCGGCGATCCACCGACCGGCATCGGTCACGAGTAGGCCTGCGAGGCGTTGCGTCGTCCGACCTGGACCGATCCGATGGGGCACAAAGTTTTCGTGAGCTATCACGCCGGAGACGTGGTGGAAGTGGTCGATTACGTCGAATCGCACACCGATGTGTTCATTCCCGAGGAATCGGCCTCGAGGAAGACGGCTCTGGCATCATCGATTCGACGAACGTCCAATACCTTCGGCAGACCATCACGCACCAGTACCTGCGTGATTCGACCGCCACACCGTCGCGATCGACACGTGCATCTCGGCGAGGAATTCGTCGATTGGGAGATCTACTCCAGCCGTCGTTCCGACCCGACTCCAACGGCCAGCTGGCCATTGAGCTTCCGTCGGTCGCCGGCACCACACCAGGGTTGCCGAAGCGCTTTCTGGACAACCTGTTCAGCGGCGCGGTGTGCAGCTACGCTCACTACTACGCGCCCCCTCGTCACCAGCGGAGCTACGCAACTGGATCGACACCGCATACAGCGGCAGAACGCTGCGACGCCATCTCATCGATCGGGGCAGCGGGCTCCGTCAACGATTCGCAGTGCTCCGGTTGAGTTCGCCGACACTCGCGATAGGTCAACAAGAGTCCAAATCAGTTGCAACAGTCTGGCCGCCTCCGGCCGATGAGCCAGCCGTGCGGACGGTGCCCGGCAACGGCGATGACGATCAGTTTCCCTGTGTTGCGCGCTGAAGGTCGGCAAGGCATCGGTCGAACCATGTCGTATAAATGTTCGCCATCCCCGTAAAGACTCCACCCAGGTTCTCCCGTAGCAGCACGTCGATCCGGGTCTTCGGACCGTTGATGACGCGCACCTGTCCTGTGCTGGGCAGTATCGGAGCTTTGACCCAGAGGCCGCCCATGATTCGCGTTCTTGTCCTGTTTCCGCCCTCCAACACCGCCTCGCCGTTCTGCCAGTTTGAGCTGCGGATGTTGTTGCTGTTCAGCGCGTCGAGGAGCTGCTGGCAGACGACGTCATAGGGGTTGTTGGACAGCCACGTACCGCGCCGTTCGAGTCTGCTAGCTGTCGGTACGTCTGCGAACGCTTCTGGGGATGACGGGATGATGCCGATCCGCGCCAGGGCGTCGATCAGGCGAGTGACGTCGAAGCGCCAGCGGTCCCCGCTGAGTT
This sequence comes from Mycobacterium deserti, assembly GCF_025345615.1. Lineage (GTDB taxonomy): Bacteria > Actinomycetota > Actinomycetes > Mycobacteriales > Mycobacteriaceae > Mycobacterium > Mycobacterium deserti. Next base: position 53,782 of record NZ_JAODWD010000002.1, on the reverse strand, counting down.
GGATCGCGTTCTGCGTGTCAATTCGGCGAGTTCCGGTGGGAGACCGCGGTATTCGGCATCTGAGCGTTTCCCACCAACACCGGAAACACCGGCTTGCCCCTGCTGAGTGCTTGCGCGACTTCATGACGGACTACGTCGTCGGCGTGTTTCAGACGAGGGTTCCCGGCCCACTGCGGACCGATCACAACGATCACGGCGCTGGCGCGTTCGATGGCCCGACTGATCACCTCAAACCACTGGGTACCGGCGTCAATCTGGTCGAGATCACGGAAAACTTGGTTGTCCCCGAAGTAGTCGCCCAAGTCGTCATCGAGACGGCCTGCGTAACCCGCGGCGTCGTCGCGTCGGTAACTGATGACGATCCGGCCATCTGTTTGATTGGTCGGCATATCGCCCGGTTCCATGTGTTCCCCCATTCTGAGCCCCGTGCAAGCAGTGTGCCGCAGTTCAGCCGTCGCGCGTGTGGTCAAGATAGCTCGGGTGTGACCATCTCAAGATGGAATAGCCACCGCAGGGACCCAACGATTGTCTCGTCGCTGCTACCCGAGCGCGGTTCCTGGCCGGCCGACGCGCTTCGGGCACATTCACGGACTCATCGCACCACGCCCGCGGTCGCACACTAAATGAGCTTCGCCGCCAACAGGTCTCGTACGACACCGACCAACTTGATCCACGGTAGATGCCCGCCCCATTTGAGATTTTCGGCTGCGATGACAGCGTCCACGTCGGGCAACAGATCACCAAGCACGGTGGGGTCAAGTCCCGTTGGCAGGGGTGGGACGCGTGAGGCGAGCCACGACAACAGAGGAGGTATCACGCCTTCGGCTGTGCCGTCGAAATTCTTTAAGTCATACCCGGACAGGTCGCTGATGAACTCGCTGTGAGGGTGACTGCTGGGCACCAACCCAAGCCAATCATGTCTGACGCCAACGGACTCGGCATGGAAGAACGCCATGCCGAGCTCGAACGGCATGTTCAACCGCGCGAGATTGCTTCGCTTAGGGTCGCCGAACGCCCTGCTGAGGTCGTGAACGGAGTACCGGCTCGACCTCAATGCATGACTGATGCGCTGCATTCGGGGCAGCGCCGTGGAACCTGTCTCCAGCGCGCTGCGCGGTTCGAATCCGCAGGCAACGACCGCAGTGACGATGGCATGGTGGACAAGGCGATGTTCGTCGTCGAACGGGCAGTTGATGAAGACACCTTCCGGTGTTGTCATGCGCCCAATCGATGCAGCTGGTCAATGACGCCTGCGAACTCCGGGCTGTCTTCGGGAGCAACCAGTCGATATGCCTCGGCTGCCAGCTGAAGCAGCGAGACGGCATCGGCGGTTCGCCCTTTCGCTGTGTAGATCTGTGCCAGGTCCTTGGCGATGGCGGCGGTCTGCGTGTGGTGATCGCCCAGCCCTTCGCGTGCACGATCGAGGGCGCGTTCATAGTGGGAAGCCGCAGCGTCCTGTTTTCCCGACCGTGCCGCAGCGACCCCAGCGTTGTACTCCGCCGCCACCGTCCGCGGATCCGCAGGCCCGCGAAGCGATGCGTTCAAATCGGCTGCTCGAGTGAAGCCAGCGAGCGCTTCGTCGTACTCGCTGACTTCCAGGGAAGCCAAGGCCCGCGAGTATTCGATATCTGCGGATTCGACCGCAGGAGGGCGGGCTTCGCTGAAGTCGGTCGGCTTCAACAGGGTATAGAACGACCTGGCCAGGTCAGGGTCGCCGAGAGACTCCGCTAGCAGACCCCTATTTAGCACGGGTTGTGGGTCTTGTGCGGCAGCGACGCCGAGCCCGATACTTGCTGCTTCCAGATCATTTCGCAACTGCTCGAGCACCTGTGTGCGCTGTTCCTTGGGTATGTCGCCGCGTCCGACATGGACGAGGCGGTTTCGCCATTGATCGATCGTTTCGTCGTCGGGAGGCGGCTGTCCCCGGTCGTCGGCAGCATCTGCTGCGGAGAGAAGGACCTTGTCGACGAATTGCTCGACGACCAGAGGGTTCGACGTCCAGGAATCCAGGCCCACCTCGTCGTTGGCGAAGTACTGCACGAAGCGCTGGTGTCGCAGCGCTGAGGGAATGGCGCGCACCGCTGGTGCTACGACCGCCACACGCAGCTCCGGGTCGCTCCATGCCGCCTCGAGAATCTGACTGGTCTCGAACTGCTGCTCCCGATTCTCGGGATCGTGAACAGAGATGAGCACCACGCACAGACTTGCGTCGCGGATGGACTCCGCCATCGCCTTTTGCCAATCGGCCCCGGGCTGAATCCAGGCCGATGACAGTGCGGTGACGCCATGTGCGTCGAGTCGATCCCGAAGCACCTCCGCTTGCGCCCGCATCTGCTGCGGATAGGACAGAAATACGTGTCCGTCGGGCTGGGACCTCGCTGCTGTCATGGATCAACGGTAGCGCGACTCATCACAGTCGGCGGTCACGAACATGAGAAGCCTCAAGACCAGCAGACGAGCAGACGAGCCGAGTTCATTGCGCAAGACCAGCGCCCATGTGCCCGCCGACCGTCCTCACCACTCGATGGCTCGAGTCCACAGACTCAATCGCTGGTCCCCGCCTATCTGCGCTCAACCCGGGGGGAGGGTCTTCGGATCGGATCGGTAGGTCGCGTATTCGCGGCTCGGAGCATTTGTGCAGCTACGACATCTGTCTGAGTCCTGTTGTACTCTTTGGTAATTCGTCAATTCGCGAGTTGGCTTCGCCGCATGAATCAGCGGTCAGCACACCGCCGGTCGACCCTGAATCCTGGCCGCCGCGCACGCTTGGCCCTAGACGAATCTACCGGGTGACTGGGTGATCAGCTGTCCAGACCCCAGACCTATCCCTAAGAGTGGATGAAGAATCGGAGCGGTATCGGCGCCCGATCGTGAGACGCTATGTTAATGCTGCGGATAATGCTTTGCGGAGCCTCTGACACCCGATCCATACAGAAGCAGTTCGCGCGTGTGACGAACGAACTCGGCGGCGAACCGTGGCATTACCTCTCAGGTCAGATCAGCTATCAGAACAAGGCGACAGCAAGCTGGGTCACTAATTCGAAGAGTACGGTTAATAGTGCTGATCTATGCGTATTTGCGATTCTTGCCGATTACGGCGAAATTACTTGGACGGTCGAGCTTCAGCAAGCGCTGGGCTCTGGCATTCCGTTCATAATCTTATGCTTGGACGACACATATCAGGAATACCTGACCTTGAAACGATACGTGGACGTTGACGCCGCCATCTCGGACCTCGGGAAACGAAACCTCGTTCAGACGCTATCGGAAATTGACTCTATGTCTCGCCAGCTGACCATCGTGCCATTCAACATGGATTCATTCGTCGAGGTATATCGGCGCGAAGCGGCGAAACTCTTCGCTCTTGGACTGGACGCTCTGGCGGCCCGCGCCAGGAAGGAGTCCTTGGCGATGCTGATGCAAGATCATGCGCAGTTGACGACTCAAGATCTGGTTGCCGCCGAAGAGCTCGCAGTCGACGAGTTTGAGGAAAAGGCGTGGCGAAAGCTTGCCATCCAGGCGCTTGCTCACCGCGAAACAACCAGTGTGGACACAGTTCTGGCCCTGCTGAGCAGCCGCGAACAGGGCATCCAGCGACTGACTGTTGACAACCTCGCTGGCTTATATCGTCAGCGGCCGCCTGATCCGGCTTTCCTCGACGATTGCGTTCGCTCGGCGAACGAGTCAGACGATGTGGGCCTGGCGCGACGCCTGATTCCCTCGCTGTTCGAACTGGATGTTGCTTCCGCTATCCGTGCCGCCGCGGGCCTCGACCTGTCTGAAATTGGAGCCCGACGCCGACTATCCGGACTCTTGGCCGAGAATGAAAATGCTTGCCGTACGGACGAACTACGCGAAATCTCAATTGAGTTATTTTCCAAGTGTGTACTAAAGACTGAAGAATCAGGATGGATCCGTCGCGCCAAGGACTGCCTCGAGCGTCTCAAGCCGCATGATGAGGAAGCTGATGATTGATCAGCTGAAGACAGTTCTACCGGTCACACACTCTGCCTACGCACGCGGATGAATCACACTGTGTTCCAAAGCGATAACACACGGGCCGAGCGGCATACTCAATCCCGGGGCATTCGATCGGGCTGGGGGTGAGTTTCGGCGGACGCGGCCTCGCTCCGGAACTCTGCTAGGCGCGTAAGCATCTGCGGTGAGTCCACATCGTCAAGACATAGGCAGGACGACAGCCGCTACTCAGCATAAGATTTCGCACAATGACGTGCGACCTACCAGCCGGATCGGGGAGGAGGAGACCGCTTCATCTGGTGCTATATGCCGACCTCTTTCTTTCGGACCGCGCTTGAAGGCATTCAACGATGCGTCTTGGGCCGGTGATCCGTCGGGGCCGTTTGTGGACCGCTGACGACCGATCTGCCTACACAGCTGAATAAAATCGGGATATGGCGTACCCGAAGGACTTCTTCATCAGCTACAACAAGGCAGACCGGCCGTGGGCTGAGTGGATCGCGTGGGTGCTCGAATCAGAGGGGTACACGACTGTCGTTCAAGATTGGGACTTCAAGCCAGGCGGCAACTTCGTCGTGGAGATGGACAATGCGGCGAAGCAATGCGAACGGACCCTGGCGGTGTTGTCGCAGGACTAGCTAGATGCCGAATTTACGGTGCCGGAATGGGCGGCAAAGTTCGCGCAAGACCCGAAAGGTCTGGGCCGCAAACTCGTTCCGGTACGAGTGGCACCTTGCGACATCGAGGGTTTACTGGGCCAAATCATTTACTGTGATCTCGTCGGTCTTGATGAGGAGGCGGCGCGAAAGCGTCTGCTCTCGCAGCTGAGTCCCGGCCGCACGAAACCCGCGGTCGCTCCGTCATTTCCGGGAAGTACCGTGGAACCAGCCTTCCCTACCTCGCAACTGGCCCGGGCGTCTGCGTCGCGACCGCTATGGACGCCGCTCGATCAGTCGATCGCTGTGCAGTGGCGGGCCGACAGTACGCGTTCTGAGTACTCGCGCTCGACGCTCGAATTGCACAGCATCCCGATGGATCAGCAGAACTTAGAGGCACGCGTGCTACGCGATCTACCTGACGCGTTGTCGATTCTCGGCCGCCAGGGCGGACTGTTCGACCAGAACGAAGCCGTCCAATCCGGTGCTTTCGAAGACCGCGCCGAAGCGTCCTCGCCGGGCAACGAGACCCGACACGGCGCTAAAGGAATCGCGGCGTATCGTGACCGGCGCGTAGTCACGTGGCTGCCGTTGCCGTACGGCAATCTCGGATCGGTCTTTGACGAGGAGGACGTCAAAAATCGCCTAATTGCGTCGCTGTCACTGCACGCTAACACCGGGCTTCATGGCGTAGGCGAAGTGGCGCTCGCAGTTTCAGTCGAACCCATCACGATGCTGATGGTAGGCCAGGCTGGGGACATCGAGAGGCGCACGTCGGCACAATTTCTCTACACAATGGCATCGAGTTCATCGCTTCGCATAGAGCCCAACGACTCAGTTCCAGCGTCGACGCTCGGCGCCAGAGCTTCCGAGATTGCAAGCGAGCTGACCGCGAAGTTGGCCCTCAGGCTTGGCTCCATTCGCTAATCGCTGTGCGACGCTCGCGCCGAACATGTCGGGATCCGCGACTAGCCTCCCTCTCATTCTGAGAGGAGAGCCCCGCGATGATCCCACCCAGCGAGCAAGAATGGGCGCAAATCGACCGACACACCTACGCAGCCAATGCGCCTGGTGGGGCTGTACGCCTGCCGCCCTACAGCCTCATTCTCACACTGCGGACGCTCGTCGGGACCGCCGACAACATAGTTGCTTCCCATACGTTGCTCAGCCCGGAGCCTGACACGGTCTGGAAGCTCTGGGCTTTCTCTGTCGATTCCATCGCATTCGTGGAGGCCAAATATGAGACAGACAACTACGACTACGGCGAGGACGATCAGCGGCGACAAGGCAGGGGGCTCGGCAATCCGGTTGAGCCAGCATTAACAACTGCTTGGTCGCGGCCGGTGAGTACGGTCACGGCGTTTGAGATCGTCGCGGTTCGCTACATCTCGCGGAATCGAGAATTCGGCCGCGGTACGTCGGAGTTCTATCCGACCGTCATCAAGATCGCATTTACTGATGAGACGTCGACCGTCGTCAACGTGGAGAGATCACTCGACGACGAGTCGAAACGTCCCCGCTGGGAAGCCTTCGTGACCGCTGCGCGCCAGGCCGCAACGTAGACGCGGCGCTGGTCGAGGCGAGATACGGGCGCTCGCAATATGAAAGGAATGACCGCCGGCCACGGCGTCACGCATTGTCCGCCGCGTCGAGTTTGGCCTGGATCTCTGTCCGCGCCTCGTCTACCCAGTCCGCGGCGCCGGCGCTGTCGATCACGGTGAGGGCCTCTTCCAGTCGCGATCGTTGCGCGGGGCGGTCTCCGCTCAGGGCGGCGAGTTGAGCGTGAAGTTGCAGCGCGCTGACGAGGACACTCGCGCAATCCTCGCCCGCGGACATCAGCGCTCGCAGCAGGGTGATGCCTTCGGTCTGCGTGTCGTAGGCATCGTCGTACCGCTTCGCCCCCATCAGGTCGACGCCGTAGCTCGTGAGGTAAAACCCGAGACGTGCCCGCTCCGAGGATGAAATGTCGGCTGCCTTCCTCATCCAACTGATCAAGTCTTCATGCACTGCGAGGGCCGCTTCCTCCAGACCTGAGAACTTCATCCCGCGGCTCAGCTCCCATTGCCGGCGTACCAGAGCCACCAAGTCACCGCTGGTCGGATGCGCGTCGTCCGCGGCGGTTCGGCGAGCCGGTCGACAATCGGCGTGGCAAGCGCCGCCAGCACGCCATACCGTTCTGCGTTGTCAAGAACCTTCAGGCAGTCGAGGCATTCCTGTCGCCGCAGGCGCTCCGGGGCAAGGAGCCGCAGCGGGCCCACGAGCATTTGCACTGCTTGGTGCGTGAATTGCGGGTCATCCGACGCGGTGAGCGCACCACTGAGAGTGCTAAACGCGCGGTCGACGTTTCCGTCGACCGTGTCGGGATGCGTCAACACACCGACGGCGAATCGGACAGAATGCATCAGGAACCGCCGAGCTTCGTCGATGTCCGTGAGTACTGAGCGAGCCGCAGAGAGGGTGATCTCTGCAGATCGCGGTCCATTGAATACCACGTTCGTGTCGGCGAGCGCGACCGCGTGAGCAGCGCCTGCAACGACGTCGATCTCTGCCATTTCGATGACGATCGCGCGGGCCATCGACGGATTCCGTCGGCGCTCATCGGGCAGGAGCAGAACTAAACTCCTGCCAAGCCTCCGTCGGTTTACCCAGCGCCCTGTTCGCCCGCGCCCGCTCGAACCGCGCGGACACTTCGGGCGCCTTGTTACACGCAACAACCGCCCCTTCGATAGCCTGTTCGGCCGCTGCGAGCCCGCGCTCGGGATTCCCCGATCGCCTATAGGACTCTGCGACACTCCTGGCCGCATTGGCAGCACCCTCGGCGGCGCCCGCCCGCCGATACTCTTCGACTGCGATTTCGCCCCACCGGGCCGCAGTGGCGAAATCCTCGTTTACCGCATGGATGCGCGCAAGCCTCTCAGCCGTCCACGCGGCAGTCTCGTCGGAGCCGTACTGCGTTCGGAACTCGCGGAGGTGTTCTAGCGCAGCAATCTCGGCCGACTTGTCCGCGTCGTTCCGCTGATCGGCAACTTCGCAGAGTCCGTAGAGCGCGTCGTCGACGACTTCGATGGGATCTATCTTCGGCGCAAACACCGACCAGGTGACTGTCGGCGCAGAGTGTAGCGCCGCCGCAGCCGCAAATGCGTTGTGCGCCGGGTTAAGTCGTCCAAGTGCCAAGTTTGAGCTGCCGACCTGGACGTGCGCGAAGGCTCGCAGGGTCGAGATGCCGGAGCGTTCGGCCAGCGCATCGAGTTGCTGTCCGTGCGCCAATGCGCCTTCGTGATCGTCGGCGGCTTCCCTGCTCGCGATTCCGCGCATCGACTTCAGAAGTCCGAGCGCGACGGTGAAGCCCAACTTTCGATTCCCCACCCTTATGCTATGCGGCCGGCGGGATTGTGGCTGCGGCCCGTACCGCGGCTGGCTGGCGGCGAGTTGGAGTTTCACCGAATCATAGTCGGCGCCATGCTGTTCCATGAGCTGGCCGACGGGGGTATCGACATCGATGAGCAATGCAAGGAGTAGATCGTCGGTTCCGACCACGGAGTGACCTCGCTCCCGTGCGATCGACTTTCCGCGGGCAAGCATGCGTTTGAGGATGATCAGTGAGGGCGCACGTTGTTCCGGCTCCTCCGATTCGGCCACCGGCTCAGCCTCAGGCGCCTGCCCGCCACGGCCGATCCACTCCGCCCGGGTCGCGGAGTCGTTGATGTACTCGGCGCCGTATGGGCATGCAACACTCGCCGGACATTCCCACAGCCCGGCACCGGTCTCGTCCGGTTCAGGCAATTGTGTGATCTGGGATTGCTCGCGTAGCCGGTCGTGAGTCCAGGCGGGAGCCCCGTGTGCGAGGTTGTGTGCGGACACTCGCCGCGCGAGGTCGAGTGCGACCGCAGCGGTATTTACGGAGTCGTCGAATTCAAGTCGATGTAGTGGTCCCACGATCCGAGGTGCTTGACCGGGAAGTCCTCGTGCATCCAGATTTGAAGCTTCGGCAGCTTGAATCTGCCTTGCCGTGGACGCCAGATGATCGCATCGACCCACGGGTACCGGATGTGGCCGACAACCCGCTCATTGGCTGACGTCACCTTGTCCTGGACGAACGCGACTCGCGCGTCGGTGACGTACATGGTCGACTTCGCGCCGATCGTGCGCAGGTTCCGCTTGCCAGAGGAGAGGACGGCGTGGGCGAGGTCATCGTTGTCCTCAAGGGTGCTCACCCACTGCGCGACCTCACGGACCCTCGCTGATTCGATGCGTCTGCCGTCGATTTCGGAAAAGGCGATGGAACGTCGCGGTCCAGCCGGGGGAGGTACCGGTCATACTTGCTGTCGGAATCCCCGAGCGTTGAGATGCCCAGCAGCCCGAACGATTCGGAGAGTTTCATGCGCGACGATTATCAGCTACATCGAACCACCGCAAGAGGGAGCGTTGCACAATATCGTTCTTAAGACGACACACTCGGGGATCGATGTGAAGGTGACGCTGTGCCGGTGATCGTGACGCTCGCCGCACTCGCGGTGTTGGTCAACACGCTATCCTACTTGCGGTCGCCCGACTTCAGGCTGAGACGATGGACGCACAAGTGGGGAGTCCAGCACTACGCCGCGTTCGCCCACGCCGAGGCGGCGGGTGTTCGGATCCGCCCGGTCGACCATCCGGCGATGGGAAAGCTTCGTCGCCTGGCGATGGTCCGGTCGATGGCTTGGCCCGCCCTGCTGGTTGCGGTTGCTGTGGCGTTGTTGAGCCGTGGAATGCCATGGTGGCTGAGTTCGCTGTTGCTGTGGTTGATCCTGTTGCCGCAACTCAGTCCCCAAAGTGTGATCGAACAGATCGCGAATGCGAGACGGTTCGGCAACACAAGTGCCGCCCTGCGCGGTGGTATTTACGCGGTGATCAGTTGGGCCATATTGTTGGCCGGAGTAGTGGGGATCTGGTCAGCCGCACGGTTCGCCGACGCTGGTGCCAGCGTGTGGCATTGGGCGATACAGATGTTGTCAGCTCTGGCGCTGCTCGCGGCGGCCGGACTTGCCACGAGCACCGCAAAACGCACCCTAGCGACAGGCATGCCGGGCCGGTTCGGCCGGGACGCCACCAACGAGGACACCCTGTTCCTCCGCTCGTTCAACGACGACGCGATGCGGTTCCGTGCACCGAACCCGAATGTGGGCCTGCTCGGTGTGTTCGACGGCCTAACGGTGAGGTTCGAGGAACTCATGGCGTTCCTCGTGTCGTCCGAGTCGCCACTTGTCGCCATAGGCAAGCCCGGCGAGCCGCTGCCCGAGCTCGGGGCTGTACGCACCTACGTCTCCGATGAGGGCTGGCAGTCAGAGGTCGAGGAAACCGCGAAGCGGGTCGACAGCATCATCCTAGTGGCCGGAGTGACCGATGGATTGCGTTGGGAGCTTACGCATCTGCGCAAGTGGGGGCTTGCACAGAAAGCGACCGTGCTGCTACCGCCGGTCGATGAGTCGCAGGCCTGGAATCGCCTGCACCGCGTACTGGGCCAACTCGGGATCGACTTCGACCAAGTGCAGCAGGAAAAGGAGACCGGCGCCTGGCTGGGCGTGCTACTGCGGACGGTCACCGCGATCGGCGTCGACGACGAAGGTCAACCATGCTTCTATGTCTCAGATCGGCGAGACTGGGTGTCGTTCGGCGCCACGATCCTTATGTCCCAGGAGATCGTCCGCGGTAGCATGCTGCCTCGGGAGCACGGTTCGATTGCCGAGTTCATCGGGCTCGAAGTTCGTGATTCGGCGCTGACACCAGTTGCCTCCCGGAGAGTGGACCCCCTCGCGCTGGACAACATGAGCGACGCCGCGCGGCAAGTGGTCACGCACGCCATCGAACTGGCCGACGGAGCCAACACCGGAGTAAAGGCGGAACACGTGCTAGTCGCGCTCCTTGCCGCCGACCATGACGCTAGCGTCGCGCTACACGCGATGGGCATCGACATGCCTGCGCTCAGGAGTGCCGCGAACGAACTTGTGCACCATCAGTCGGACTGATCAGGCACGGTGTGATGCCCATAGATTCAGAGATTGGCGTTTCGGCGTAGCGCGATATAGCCGCACGGTGGCGAGGCAACGACTCGAAAGCGACAACACCTATCTCAGAAGCACGAAGCGCTACTAAGCCGCCGCGCTCGCGAATTATCGATTAGATGGTCGCGACTGGTCCGTGCGGTAAAAGCATCGCTGATCCAGCTTCGCAGCGAACTTTTTGAAGTTGGGTAGGTTTTCGAGCGGGCGTACCCTTTATCCACGCCGCTCTCCGTGCGCTTGACGTTATCATTGATACGGGCCTGCAGATCGCCGCCACTAGGTAGCTGAATAGCCAACAATCCGTTGACTTTACTCAACTTGCTGTCCCGCAGCGATGAATAGATTTCCCAATCGACATACCGTCGAGCCCAGGTGCACTTTCCCATCAACGCAATAGTTACCGTCGAATTCCCCAGATACTTTGTACGTATTTGATCCATTATGTAGTCTGAGTCCTCGCTGTCGATGAAGTCATCTTCATCGGTAACACCGACAGTCTTAGCAATAAACTCCGTCCCAAAACTATCAATGAACGCTGCGACCTCGTCCACATCGGCTGCGTGGTACGAAATAAAACATTTGTGTCGAGTTGGATCAACGGTTGTTGCCGCCACGCGAGCCGCGAACGCTTCGAGTTGACGTTGCTGGTAATGGCCCAATGTACGAACCCCTCATGTTGACTGCCTGGCCCCAGTATGGTGCAAAGGGGGAACAATAGCGATGATTACCCGCATGACGGTCGTCCAACAGGTACCTGACGCAGACAGCCACAGCCTTTCAGGCGGCGGCTCGAGCTTCGCTCGAAGCCCAAGGCACTGACCTGTCGGTGTTTCTCGACGACTACCTCGACTACGTCGCCAGCAAGCTCAACCGCCGACCCCGCCAGACACTGGACTGGAAAACACGCGCCGAAGCCCTCGACGAACTACTCTCCAACTCGATCAAACCGACCGCTGTTGCTTAGACCGCTAGCAAGCGCCATGGATAATGACGATTATCCGTGAAGGCTCTTTAAAAGTTTGTTAGAGAGTACAATTCACGGATTTTGTCCGAGGGTCTTTCGCATTAAGCGATTGCAGTCCTACAGGCATAGCGAACAACGTCATCGGATAGCTGATCGGCCAGTCGGCTCGCATCCATTGGATGCGCTTATCGGCGGATGGATTGGCGGCCACGTGACGAAACAAGAAACGCATCGGCTTCACGGGCTGTGCGCGGGCACCCACCGTCGCCGCCGGGCATCTTCGGTATGACTGAAAAAAAATGACACGAATCTGAGACAAATCGCAGATGACACAACATGAGACGGGTTGTGTTATGCCATGTCAAGACGTCTTCATATGACACCGAATCTGAGAACCTACATCAATTGCTGTCGGTTCTCATTCGAAATGTCACATTCTCATCTCGGATGTCATCCCGAGGCCATATATGACAAGGAAGTGAGACTGATGATTATCTTGGCACCCGGTAGATCTGGGCGACGCAGCCGTGGCGCGCCAACTCTACGCTACTGGATTGGAGACGACTGTGGCTGATGCATCTGCCATAGAGATCCGTCTTGGCGGCTTCGTCGACTTCGTGTGCGCTCGCAGCACAGGGAGGATTGCAGCTGTCGCAGACACCGTCAGCATGTACGCCGAACCCTATCCGTTTGAACGCGATTTCTACGGTCCCATGAGAAAAGCTGTGCTCGACGGCATCGCAAATCGGGACGACGTGAGCCGAACTAACCAGGTATGCGAGTCTTGCAGCGTGAGGAAGAAAGAGCACTACCAAGCGTTGACCAGCGGTTGGCAGCGCTGGCGCAGAGGCAAGGACGTCGTAGTGAATCCTCGTGGCGAGGATTGGCGTCGACAGGACTTAGTGGTCAGAGTCTCGCCGCCCATCATCGTTCGATCGAGGAATCAACGAGACCTCGTGTGGCTGTACTACAAGGAGCCTGAACTCACCAGTGATGCGGCACGGATAGCCAACCGCATCGTTGAGTTGGCGATTCCTTCTAGCATCGGCAGGCCGGCAGTCCTTGACATCCGCCGGGCGAAACTGCATCGAGCGAGCTCGCCCTTGCCGAGAGGCTTCGACGCCCTCCTAAACGCCGAGGTTTCGGCCTTCACGAGTTTGTATGAGGCGCTGCGTCATTCCGCCTAAGTAAGGCTAAGCGGCGCGAATGGGTGCGAGGTGAATCCTCTCCGACGCTTGCCGATCGCCGCACCGCAGTCGAAGGCGAAGCGCTGGACTCCTGCCTCGAAGGACTCGCCGCACGTAGTCACGCCGTCTTCGGCGCCGTACTGTCGGCTGTCGGGATGTTTTCGGAACCAAAGGAAGAACCAACAAGCGCCGCCGGCTGCGCACCTATCCGAGGAATTGTGGTGTTCTTCTAGGTTAAGACCACAGACTAAGACGACACCTTAAGACCCTACGTTAAGACCAACGTTGCCAACGAGATTGGCGAGGTATAGCGTCGTTTCTGGCGCTGAAAATTGATCGCGACCGAACGTCGACATCGGCTGGGAGGGGACAACCGAAGGGCAGCGGCCATGAAGACAGCCGTAACCATAGAAAGTGACTTCGCCGAGGCATGGTTCAAAGACGCTGACGGCAATAAGGTCTCAACGACCTGGGGCGCGGTAGACGCCGAGGTTGTCGCTGGGGGCCGCCCATGGCGGACGTTCCCGTGGTATCAGGGACAACGGAACTACTCCGGCAGGTACTGGTTATGTCGGACGAGAACGGCGGCGCCGAACCGTCGACGCCGCAGAGGCCTGTGTGAGGACATGCCGCAATTTCGGTGTCGTGTTGTACCCGATCTGCGCGTAGGTCAATCCCAGCCTGAGATTGGCCTGATAGATCATCGTCGCGTACCTGTCGACGTCGAAACTTTCTGGCGCGTTGATGTCGGGCCCGGTTGGCACCCCGTTGGGGCGAGTCGATTCCGTGGAGCGAGGGGGCCCGGCGATCTTTCCGGCGGCGAAGTCCGCGCGACCTGCATCGTCGACCACAGTTCGATCTTCTCGCTGCGACTCTGTTGCGAGGTTTACGTCGTGGATTGCCACCGTAGCGCACGGGCTCCACCGAGTTAGGACACGCTCTCACGAGAAGGATCTGGTGGAGTCGGCGGAATTTGGGCTGGCAAAACGACACGTAGCCAACTGGCCTATGACCACAGTCTGGATTCGACGTCGACGAGCCGCCTTCGGTAACGCCTTGGAGCCCGAGGAACTTATGCCACCCAATACTGATTTCGCCCGTCTACTTGCACGCGGCACTCTCCCGGGCGCATGGGTGCGGCTGATCGATTGGACCGAATTCGTCCACTATATCGACACATTGCGGAACGCGCGCGATCAAGATATGGGTCGCAAAAAGCGAGTCAATTCTCAAGTGAGTCACCTGCGTCGCAACTATATCGAATGCGTGGTGCCTACCCATCAGTCTTGGTGGATCCTGAATTACTTCGGCAGTGCTACCATTCGAGGTGTTTCCGGTGCCCACACCTGGCGCACCGCTGCGGCGCATCAAGTCGCCGGTACAAGTTGGTGATCCCGGGAACTGCCCGCAGCACGCGTCGGATCGGGAAGCCGCCGATGCACGGCTCGATGACGGCAACAATCTGGATGGTGGCAAGAAGGAACTCGTCACCATGAACTTCGACGTTAACCCTGCCCGCTTACGGTTAACACGGTCAATGGTGCTTGAACCCGTCTGTTCGTGCATCTATTAGGTCAATTCCGGCGCGGCATCATTTCACTGTCCAAGACCTTGTTAAAGTATTCTTGAGTTGATACGTCTCAATTCCGGTTTAGGTACTAATGGAACTTCGACACCTGCGCTACTTCATCGTCGTTGCTGAGGAAGAGAATTTCCGGCGTGCCGCCGAGCGGCTCCACGTCTCCCAGTCACCACTGAGTCGCCAGATGCGTGACCTGCAGGCAGAGATAGGGGTCGAACTCCTCGAGCCCGCGGGACGCGGTGTGCGCCTCACACCCGCCGGACAACACTTCGCGACGAAAGCGCGCGGGGTCATCGCCACCGTCGAGGACGCAGTCCAGGAGACCCAGCTGATGGCGCAGGGCAAAATAGGGACCCTCGCTATCGGTTCGAAACTGGCAGTGCATATTTCGGCACGTTGGGCTCAATCGTGGTGGCTTTTCGTCGTCGGCACCCCCGAATTACGGTGCGGCTCACGCCCATGAGCAGCGCCGAACAGTGGGAAGCACTTCACTCTGGGAAGATCGACTTCGGGTACGGCAACTACCCACCCACAGATCGGTCGTTACGCCATACCGAGGTGACCTGCGAGCGACTCGGAGTCGTGCTGGCGCATGACCACCCCCTCGCGGCACGGCCGAACCTCATGATGGCCGACTTGCGAGGTGAATCGGTGCTGATGCAACCGCGTTCACTGTATCCGCGACTGCATGATGACATCATCGTCGCGGTTGGCATGCGCGCCATTACCTTGCAAGTGATGGCCGAAGTCGTTGATCTGGAAGCCCTCCTCACCCTAGTCGCCAGCGGTGATGCGATGACGTTTATGCCCGAGAACCAGGTGCGCGTCTTGATGTTGGGAGAGGCCGTCTGGCGGCCTGTGGGTGATCTCGATGTGCAGGTCTGCGAAGTGGCGTTATGGCGGCCTGAACAGGACGACGACCCACTACTGCGGCCCCTTATTGATATTGTGCACGAGATCCGGAACCGCCAGCAGGCGCATGACGGCGGAACGGCAAGATGCCCCGGGGATTGACCGCGGAAGCAATGTGCCGACCGTCCGGGCGGTAGCCAGCATTATTCACGGGGATCATATTCACGTTGGGTGACACCCACTTTGGCGTCGCCGCAGCCATGATCGACCGGCTGTGCGCCACGCCCAGATCATCCTCACCGACGAGTGCTTGCGCACGCGCTCAAGCCGCCAACTCTTCGCCCGACGAAAGGCGACATGGATGCACGAGATGTCTAAGTCGATGTCCGAACCGTGTTCTTCGTGGCGCCGATCCCGTCGATTTCGACGATAACGGAGTCTCCGTCGGACAACAATAGCTGCGGGTCGCGGCGGTAACCCACGCCCCCGGGCGTGCCAGTCAGTATCAGGTCGCCGGGCCGAAGTTCGGTGAACACTGAGATCGTGGCGATCAAATTGGGTACGGTGAAGAGCAATTGGTTGATTTCGGATTCCTGAACCTTCTCGCCGTTGAGTAGGGTGCGGATCCCGGCCGCATCAAGGTCAATCTCTTCGGGCCTGACCAGTATCGGACCCACCGGCGTACTGGCGTCCCACGCCTTTCCCTGCATCCACTGATGTGTCTTGTATTGGAAGTCACGCATTGTGACATCGTTTGCCACTGTGTACCCCAACACGTAGTCGGGCGCATCGTCCTCGGAGATCCGCCGTCCGGCGCGACCGATAACTACGGCCAATTCGCCCTCGTAGTCGGGCTGGGCGACTTCCGGTGGTAAGACGATGTCGTCGTAGGCGCCAATCAGGTTCGATGCGTACTTCGGGAAAAGCACCGGATACTTGGGTGTTTCGCGTCTCGTCTCATGGATGTGATCGCGATAATTGAGCCCAACGCAAATCACTTTCGACGGATTGGGTACGACAGGGCACATCGTGACGTCGGCCACCGGCACCGCAGCCGACTCATCCCGAACAGCCGCGGCCAGCGTTTCCGGTACGGTGCCGGTTCCGAGCTCGGCGATGCCGCTTAGCGGGATCAACTGGTCACCGTGAACCTCGCCGACTTGCGTAGTGCCGTCCTGCAGATATGTTGCATAGGCCATGGTTAGTCCTCCTGACTTGTCTTTCGCCAATGCGGCAGCTGTCCACCCCAGAGATTGACTGAACTTGGGATCGGTTTCCATTGCCGGGCAACATAAGTCACACGATCGTCGTGAAACTTCTCCATCTCAGCGGACAGCTCGACGTGATTTCCGGCCGGGTCCTCGAAGAAGATGAATAGGTTGTTGCCGGGACCGTGCCGGCCCGGACCCCAACTCACAGTGACGCCGGCGTCTGTGAGGCGATCACACCATGTCTTGAAGTTTTCCCATTCGGCGAGATCGTAGGAGTAGTGGTCCAGGATGCCGGCGCGACCGACGTTAACGACGGCAAGCGTGTGATGGTCGCGGTTGCTGCGTAGCCAAGCGAACCGGCCGTCTTCGAGTTGGTCGGAGATACGGAAGCCCACCACGTTGACAAAGAATTTGGCCATCGGTTCGACGTTGACCGTCCCGACTGTGATGTGCTGGAATTTGATCGGCCGCCGCCCGGGATCTGCCGCATTTTCCCCTTGTCGTTCAACGGCGCCGTGGAAGTGCACCGTTGTCCCGTCGGGATCGACAACAGCGATGCCGTGGGGCGATCCGATGGGATAGTCGATGAAGGATTGCGGCAGCTCGGTGCACGCGTAACCGGCGGCCTTCACACGTTCGGTGATTTTGGTGATGCCGTCGTCGTCACGCACCTCGAATCCGTAGTGGCTCAGTCCGGTTTCGCCGGGGGTCAGGTCGATGACGTGGTGGCCGGCTCCCCATCCCAATCGCAAGCCACCTCCGGGCAGATCGTGTTGGATCCGGAGTCCCAGAACGCGGCCGTAGAAATCGGCGGTCACCTCTACATCGGGAACGGACAAGCCGATGTGGGAGACCGCGGTGTGCGAGAGCGCTTCTGCTGCGTCGCGTTCAGGCAGGATATTGCGAAGCGGTTTAGTCACGAGGCTGGCCTTTCTGATTCAACTTGTGCGCTGACCGTCTTGGAGCTCCGGCGTCGCCGGTGCGTATGCGGTGGTCCATCGCAACAAGCTCGGGATGACCTCTGCCGAACTACGCGGCCGCCATGCTGCTGCGACGAACTTGTCGGGACGCATCAGCACGAAACGTCCGGCATAGGGGGAGAACTCGGTGTTGAGCCCGTTGTCGACGTCGATGAGCACTTGGTGGTCGGTGCAGGGCAGGTCCTCCCGCGTGGAGATCACGGCGGTGGACGCCTCAAGGCACCTGCGGAGCTCTTCGGTCTGCGACCAATCTTCCTCGTGGACGTTGACTCCGAACAGCGTCCAGCGTGTTCCGACGATGTCGTCAAGCCAATCGACGCGGTGTGTGCGCGAGTCGAATGCCAACGGCTGGCCGATGCTGACGCCGACGATGTCGGCATCGTCGCTGGCGAGCACCAGTCCGTCGGTGTAGTGCTGCGTGGGCCGATAGCGCATCTCTTCGAGGAACTTGCGTCCGTCCGACGTCGCTACCGCGCTTCGAATGATGTCGTCACGGCGCTTGGCAATGCGTGCCGAGGTGGTCATGACGATGCGACCCAGTTGCTCGGAGAGCCGGACCGTTGCCCAGGCGTGCGGCGCACGTTCGGGTTGGTAGCTCGCGAGCACGGACGGGTCGAGCTTGTTGTCCAGGACGTCGGCGATCTTCCAAGTGAGGTTCGCCGCGTCGCGGATTCCGGTGTTCAAGCCTTGCCCAGCGAAGGGCGGCATCATGTGTGCGGCATCGCCGAGCAGAAATGACCGACCGATCTGCCATTGGTCAGCGACGACGGCATTGAATCGGTAGTTGACCGCCCGCACGACTTGATCGGGCCGGATAGGACGGAAGGGCGACACGAGGGCATCGATTAGCTCGAACGCCGGCGTGTCCTCCGGCCGACCCTCGCCATCAAACAATCGGAATTCATACCGGCATCTTCCGGCTAGTCCCGGTACGATCACGTGCGGGCGTACCGGGTTTCCATGGTGCATCGCAAATCGCTCGGTGTGGCTATCGCCGATCGTGTCGACAACCAACCAGACATCCTTGTGGCTTCGACCGGTCATGGTGCCGCCCTGTAAAAGCCGCGTGGCTGATCGGCCACCATCACAGCCGAATACATAAGGCACGTCGAAGCTTTGATCGCCGCTTTTTCCCCGGGTATGAACAGTCACCTTGTCGGGAGCCTGCTCGAAATCCACTACCTCGGTATCGAACCGCAGGTCGACTTGGGCTCTGGCGCGTAACGCCTCGACGAGGACGCGTTCCAGATCGGGTTGTGCGAAGGGGTTTTTGAAGGGGTGACCTAAGCGGAACGGACTTGCTCCGCGGGCCTGGAAGAGCGCGGCGCCGTATCGGTCGTAGTAGCGGGTACCGGTGCCCGGAACGACCACGTCCATTACAGCATCGGCGACGCCGGCGTGTTGAAACACACGCAGTGTTTCGTCGTCAACACTGATCGCCTTGGGTTCGTTGCTCGTCGTGGAGTTTTTCTCCAGAACAACGACATTGAGACCCCGTTGTGAGAGTAAGGCGGCCGAGGTGAGTCCCACCGGTCCTGCGCCGCAAACCGCCACATCTGGCGTTCGTACCGCGGCGATGGATCCCACCCGACCTCCTAAGAAAAGCTGGGACGCGACTGGACGCTAGCGTAGACTCAGTCTCCTGTTTTGCAAAAATTTGGTCCTGTAATGCAGGATGACTGCTGGATCGCCTCGCGGCCAGGAGATTGGGCCTTTCGGTGCGCGATGGCAGTTCTTTGAAGTTTGATTGCGCTTCCATAAGTTCTGCGATTCGCGGCTCGCGCGAGCTACGAGAATCGCTACGCGCGTGTGGTGGGCTCCCTGCACACGCTTGGGCAACGATGTGTCCTCGTGCGCTGCCGTCGTCGCGACGCTGGGCGTCAAGGCGCTGAAACTGTCCTACGAGGACACGCTGGGCGCCACGCCCTTACTTATCGTGCCGACCGCACCCGCTAGGCAGGCGATGTTGGTGGCGAGGCGTCCCTGGCTCCGGAGCTCCTATCGCGATGCCGGACCTGCGTCCCCGTAACTCATCACACAGCAGCCTGAGCACCACGGATTCACCGGCGTCGCCGTCGATACGTGTCGGGCCATGGTGCACTCCCGCGGGGTTGTCGCCGCGCACGGGTCTGCGGTGGCCACCTACCGAGGCCTCAACACGCACTTCGATGTCGGTGCCAACCATGCCGGTATCGGGTTCCGCGCCTCCGATGACCGCACATCTCCACGGCGGCCTTTCGAACTCTCGCCCGGCGCCTGCAGCTCGGTAGATGAGATCCATGTCATCCGCCGGTCGCGCGGAGTTCCAGTCGAAGGAGGCGGTCGTCGCCTTCGCGCGGCGGGTTGCCACCCCAGGTGGCTTCATCGGTATTGGATGTGAGTAGCCACAGCGAACCATCGGGTGCGACTTCGACGGTTCGGATGCGACCCCAGCGGCCTTGGAAGTGCGCCACGGGTTCTCCGGTCACCTCCCCGTTGTGCACCGGTATCTGCCAGAGTCGTTGGCCCCGCAGACTGGCCATCCATAATGAACCACCGGCGTGGGCGATTCCGGAGGGTGAGGCAACGTCGGGGTGAAACGTGACAATTGGCCGTTGTCCGAAGTCGCCCTGGTGCCCTTCGGCCAGCGGCCAGCCGTAATTGAGGCCCGGCCGAAGGACGTTGACCTCGTCCCACGTCCGATGACCGAATTCGGAGGCGTAGACGGTGCCGTCGGGGCCGAACGCAATGCCCTGCACGTTGCGGTGTCCCATGGAAAATACCGGAGTGCCAGTCGGATTACCGTCGGGCACCGACCCGTCGGGGCGGATCCTGAGGACCTTGCCGTTGAGCGACGACGGATCCTGTGCGAGGGTTCCGTCGAACGCGTCGCCGGTACCGATCCATAGGTTTCCATCCCGGTCGAAGGCCAGCCGGCCACCATGGTGGCGGTTGTCGGTGGTGATACCCGCCACGAGGGTGCGCTCGACCGTGAACGACGTGAGGTCGTCGTCGATTCGTAGGGCGACGACGCGGTTGCTAGGCTGGCCGGATACGTATGCGAATACTGTTCGGTGTGTCTGGAAATCCGGCGACACCGCGAGGCCGAGCAGGCCACCTTCCGCAGTGTCGGATACGCCGTCGACGTGACCCAGCAGTGTCATAGTGCCGTCCGCCAGAACCCGATGTATCTCCCCGGTGTCGCGGCTGGATATCAGCGCCGAGCTGTCGGGCAGAAAACTGAGTCCCCAGGGCATTCGTAAACCAGCGGCAACTTCGGTGACTTCACCTGGCGCGGAGTGTGTTTGCGGTCCGACGGGCCTTTGCGCCTGCACCGACACGGTGGCCGATTTCTCGCCGGCGGGCATGGGGTGGGCGCATCCGGAGATGAGTCCTGCCATGGAGGCCAAAATCATCAGGATGCCAAACTTAATGACCATGGTCGTGCACTGCGTCGGCCGCTCAGACGATGCCGCCGTTGGCGAACACCGTCTGGCCGTTCACCCACGCGCCGTCGCTGCTGCAGAGTCCCGCTATGGCATCGGCGATGTCCGTGGGCTCACCGAGGCGCCCGTGCGGGGTCCGTTCAACGAATCCCGCGATCTGCTCGGGGCTCTTGCCGTCGGTGAACAGGGGAGTGTTGACGACGCCGGGCGCCATGGCGTTGACCGAGATGCGGCGGTCCCCGAGCTCTTTGGCCAGGATGGAGGCGTACATGTCCTGTGCCATTTTGGTCGCGGCGTATGGCCCGTAGGTCGGACTGCGCAATTGCGTGATGCTTGATGAGAGCGTCACGATGCGTCCGCCGTCGCGGACACGGCGCGCCGCTTCGCGCAGCGTGTTGAAGCTGCCTTTGGCGTTGACCGCGAACATGTGATCGAAATCGTCGTCAGTCATGGCGGCGAAGGGCGCCAACCGCATGATCCCCGCGTTGGCGATCACGACATCCGGGCGGCCGAACGCCCGCTCGTGCTCGTCGAACAACTTCCGCACCGCCGACGGGTCGCTGACGTCGGCCTGCACCCACACCGCTCGGCCTCCGGCCGCCTCGATCTCCCGCACCACGCCAGCGGCGAGGTCGCGCCTGACCACACAGTTGACGGTCACCGCGTAGCCGTCGCGAGCCAACCGGCGGGCGGTCGCCGCACCGATCCCGCGCGACGAACCGGTCACCACGGCTGACATCGAGTTGGACGACGGGCCCCCGCCTTGTGCGGCGGCGAATCCAGCGACGCCTGCGGCGCCCGCGGACACCGCTGCGGCCGCCGCAAGCATCGAGCGGCGAGACATCATGGTGTATCGGACAGGTTCTTGGTCGGTGTTCTCGGTCATGAAAGTTTTCCGATCTGTTAGCGCTAGTACTAATGAAGTGATATCACCGATACGTTGGCAGCGCAAACGTGCGTCTGTTATCAATGATGTATGTCAGGGGGAGACGATGGCGGCGCCCGCGAACGCATCGTCCGCGCCGCGGCCGAACTTCTCGACAGCGAGGGCCGTGACGCGGTGACCACTCGGGCAGTCTGTGCAGCGGCAGGCGTTCAGTCGCCTACCATCTATCGGCACTTCGGAGATATGCGAGGGTTGCTCGATGCCGCCGCCAGCCATGGCTTCGCCGAGTACCTGGCGCGGAAGAAGACGCGGCCGCGCGCGAAAGACTGCGTCGACGACCTTCGCCGCGGCTGGGATCTGAGCGTCGAGTTCGGGCTGACCCACCCTGCGGTCTACACGGTTCTCTACGGGGATCCTCGACCGCACGCTAGCCCGGTGGCCGTCGAGGAGGCCGAAGCGGTACTGCGCGAAATCGTGGCGCGGATCGCCGAGGCGGGCCGTTTGCGGGTCAGTGTCGACCGTGCCGCCCAGATGATGCATTCCGCCTGCCGCGGTGTGGTTTTGACACTGATCGCGATGCCGCCGGAACAGCGGGACACGGGTCTATCTGCCGCGACGCGCGAGGCGATTCTGTCGGTCATCACGACTGACGCGGCGAGTGTCGACGAGTCGGACAGGGTGGCCACCAGAGCGGTCGCACTCAAGGCGTCGCTCCGGGGTTCCAGGGTCCTCACCGATGCCGAGGCCGCGCTGTTGAGCGAATGGCTGGACCGGCTCTCAGTTACTGCATAAGCGCGCTCTATGTACGCGCGAATGTGCGTTACCTACACGGGGAGCGCGCCACTACCTCATACGCGAGCGTGAGCGCGGACGACCTTCTTGAGTCGGCGCTATCGCAGATTGCGGTGTAATTTCAGCAACCCCTCAGCATCTTGCGGATGCCGGCGCGAGCGTCGTCGACGCTGCTTTCGCGTTCGAGCTCAATGATGGCCACCTCGGAAGCGAGGGCGATAACCAGGCGCGCGTACACGTCCACCGGCGTCATGCCGATGGCTTCGAGACTGGGGGCCATGATCGCCGTGAATTGGTCGACAAGTTCGGCGAACGTCGCGCCCCGCGTCGAATGTACCCGCGCCTCCAGGATCAACGCCTTGATTGAACGATGGGCAAGGCACACATCTAGATACGCTGTTGCGGCGGCGATGAGCAGATCTCTGCCGGGAGCGAGGGGCGCGACGACGTCGAGCACGGTTTCTCTGACGCGCTCATAGAATCGGCGATCAAGCGCCTCGATGAACGCGGCGCGATCGGCGAAGTACACGTAGAATGTGCCCTTCGCCACTCCTGCCCGGGTGGTCACCGCGGTAACGCTGAGTCCGGATAGTCCCTCGCGTGCTGCCACGGCCTCGCCAGCGTCAAGGAGCGCCTCCTTGGTTTCTCGCCCCTTGGGCGTGACGGGGACCTCGTTTGAACGCGCCGGTGTCATGCTACCAGCATATATGACCTAGAGGTCATAAAAAAATGACTTCGCGGTCACTTCTTGTGTTAGCGTTGCAGCCAGGGGAACGGCGAAAGGCGGGATTACATGCGCGACAACACGTACTGCTCACAGACGGTAATCCCAGCCGCATAGGGCTTTCGGGGCTCAGGAGAGCCGGCCATCAAGTACGGACAGCCATCCGAAACAGCAACGTACATGCATGAAACGTGGTGGGCTGGCAGTCGCGCTTCACCGCGGACGCGCCAATCGACATGCCACAGCTTGATATAGCGCGGACTACTGAATCACTGAAGTCTGCGATTTCCCGTCTCTCTGGATGTCCACACCGGTGTTACTCGACACCACCTCAACCGAATCGATCGAAGTAGGAGACCATGTCGACGATGGAAATGGACACGGCCGCGGCACAACTGCCCCGCCGCGGTCAGCTCTTCGGCGGGCCGCTGACCCTGTTAGCCATCGGGTTCACCGCGTCGCTGTTTGCTGTCGGCGGCCGGTGGGACATTCCGTTGGCGGCCTGGATCGCTCCGGTGTTCCTGCTGCGATTTTCGCGTATCAGCCGCTTCTGGATTGCCGTCCCTGTCCTCTGGTTGGCGACGGTCGCGAACGCGATGTTCTGGGCGTTCGAACTGGGCGGCGGCCTGACGGCAGGAAAGTTTGCGATTGCCGTTGCGTTTGGACTGGTCTTCGTCTTGCCCTATGCGGTCGACCGGCTGCTGACGCCCCGTCTCGGCATGGTCGGCAAACTGATGGTGTTCCCGGCCGCATGGGCGTGCACGGAGTTTCTAATGGGTGAACTGAGCCCGCTCGGCGTGATCTACGGCTTGCGCGCCAACACGCAGACCGAACATCTGTCGCTTCTACAGTTGGTCGCGTTCTTAGGGCCTTACAGCATCGGATTTCTGATCGGATGGTTCGCCACCACTGTGAACTGGGTTTGGGACAACCCCAGGACGCCCGGAACCCGCAGAGTCACAATGGTTTACGCCACCGTATTAGCGCTGGCGCTGGTCGGAGGTGGCCTACGGCTGGCCTTCACTCCGTCGGCTACCAACTATGTCCGCATGGCGACGGTGACTCCCAGTGTCGATGTGCAACGTGCCGCCCGCGCGATGATCGAAGGCCGGCTAACTGCTTCCGGTGAGTACGTCAATCCGACGAGCGGCCTGCACGCCGAGACGGGGCTCTTCGCTAACAAAGACGAGGTGGCGCATGTCGCTCCCGCCGTCGCGCACGCCGCCTATGCGATGGTCGTCGATGATCTTCTTCGGAGCACCCGCGAGGCGGCTCGCGCCGGCGCCAAAGTTGTGGTTTGGTCTGAAACGGCCGCGCCGGTCCTGAGTGATGCGGACACATCGGGATTCGTAGCCAAGGTCGGCGACGTTGCGCAGCAGGAGAAGATCTACATCAACGCCGCGATGGGCGAGCCTTTCGCACGCAATGCGACGTTCCTCATCGGACCCGATGGGAGTCAGATCTGGTCCTACGACAAGCGGCACCCGGTGCCCATGCTTGAGCCCGTACCGCCGGCGGATGGTCCCGCCCCGGTTGCGCAGGCGCCGTTTGGCCGCCTCACCAATGTCATTTGCTATGACGCGGACTTTCCCACTCAGGCCCGCGTGGATGCGGACATCATGATGGTGCCGGGCCTTGAGTGGCCGGAGCTTGGTCGATCGCACACCCTCAAATGGGTGAAGCTTCGGGCAATCGAGAACGGTTATTCGCTCATCCGTGCGGCTTACAACAGCCAAGCGGCGGCTTTCGATCGTTTGGGCCAGGTTCTTGCGACTCAGGATACGTCGGGTACCCAGAGTCACGTGATGTTCGCCGACGTGCCGGCAACGGGCAGTCGGACGATCTACAACCGGCTCGGTGACGTTCTCATCTGGGTAAGCCTTTCTGGACTCGTTATCGCGTCTGCCACTGCAGTCCGGTCTAGGCGCGAAATGCGCTGAGTGCTGCACATTATTGGCCGTGACTTTGTCTTCGAAGAGAACGCTCAACGCTATCGGTATCGACGCCGTCTCCGAAGTCGAGTTCGCACCATGGTTTCGCGCGTCGCCATCGGACCAACCGCTGGGGACTAGCGCCGAACCTACGCTGAGGTCGCCGCTTGCAACATAGCGACGGCACAGGCGGCGTCCTCGATCACACGTGCATCGCGAGCGCCACGGACTAGGGCGTCGCGACCGGCGGGCGGCAGCCGCACCGCAGCAGCCTGCGCGGCGATCACCAGAGTGGGTGACACGGCTGAACGCAAGAAGACCCGCTTCGACTTTGAATACGTGCATTCGCTCGTCGATGACCACTCGCGGCTAGCCTCCCAGAGAACTTGCCCGACCAGAAAGGACCCACCCGCGGGGCGTTTCTGGCCCGCGCCGTGGACTACTTCACCGCACGCGGCATCACCACCGAGCGGGTCATCACCGACAACCACTGGAGCTATAGACGTTCGGCTGACGTTGCCGCCGTCATCGCCGAACTGCCCCTCGTAGAACGGAAACGTGTTGCGCTACAACCGCACCCCTGCAAACCGAGTGGCCTACCGGCGGTCTCTCACCCCCAACGAAGCACGATGCGCTGACCTTGCCTCCTGGCTGAGAACTACAACAATCAACGACGTTACTCAGCCATCGGAGGTCCACCACCGATCAGCCGACCGTCACCAACGGATCGATGACTTTCCCCGGTGTGCTCGCGCTACCGAGCTGCGGGGCGTCCTCTTCTCGCGGTTCGCCACGAGCCCCATGGTGTCGTGGTCAGGATCGGGCGTCGGTGCACCGAGGCGATGTCCTCGTCAATCACGGCGGTCACCCCGCCGGGGTGCGGGACAAGCGTCAAGTACGAGCCACCGTCGAAGATGGGGATCTGCGAGTGTGCCCGTTGCCCTGGTCTTCTCGGAGGCGGGCGCGTTCATCTCGTCGTCCGCCGCCGATCAAAAATACGGGGGAGCAGTCCCAGACCGCGAATTGGAAGGCTTACGTTGACGGTTACAAGCGCGGCCGATTCCAATGCAGCGGATGAAGGGCATGCGTGACGCGGACGCACCAATCAGGTTCGTCTCAGAAGCTGCTCGCCCTGAATCGGCGGTGACCTCCGGCTACCGTCAGGAATCGACCGTCAGCTGACGACTCCGCGATGCACGTCGAGAGCTCCGACAGCGGCCATTACCGCGGCGGCCGCAGCCACGGATCCAAGGTTGGCAGCGTCGAGGTGGCTGATACGTGTCGCGAGTTGGTCCGAGGCGCGTCGGACTCGAACTATGTCACGCGCACCGACGTCGACATCGTGGCCGTCCGAGACCAGCTCGCGGGCGGTTCATACCCAAGCCAGTCTTTGCGACGATGATTTAGTGTCGCCGTCACTAGCGAGCTTCCTCGTCACTGTCGAGGTCGTTGAAAGGATTGGACATCGCGCAGGCCGCGCGGTGGTTGCCAGTGTCGCGGCCGACCGTGACGACCTGGTGTCCGTGTTCGGTGAGGGCTCGCGCAACAGCGCTACCCACTGTTCCCGATCTAATGACCACGGCTTCCATGTTGTGCTCGCTGTCGCCGATCCCGCGTCACCAGGGGATGGTTCCGTGCGCGGAGTAGTAGCCACCGGTGGGGCCGTCTGGTGACACCTGGGCCATGTCGACAATGATGCGGGCGCCTTCTTCGACGGTTTGGGTGCCGGTGCGACCGTTGAGGTCGGTGTTGGTGTATCCGGGTTCTACGGCATTGATCCGCATGGCGGGGAACTGCTTCGAGAATTGGACGGTGATCATGTTGACCGCCGACTTCGAGGCGGGGTAGGCGACGCCGGCATAGTGATATGTGGGGCTGCCCGGTGAATTAGCGAGGCTCACTGAGCCGAGGCTGCTACTGACGTTCACGATCACCGGCGCGCTCGACTTCTGCAGCATTGGCAGGAAAGCGTGTGTGACGCATACAAGGCCGAAGACATTGGTATTGAACACTTCTCGCATCATGTCGGCAGTGACTGTTGCGGCATCGACAATCGAGTTGTTTTCACGGCGCCCCTCCACACCGGCATTGTTGACCAAAACGTCCAGTCCGCCGTCGTCGGCAATGCTTTGCGCGGCGGCGGCCACTGAGTTGTCGTCGGTCACGTCGAGCATCACAAGTCGGGCGCCAAGTCGCTGGGCGGCGTCCTGTCCTCGTTGCTGGTTTCGGCAGCCGATGTAGACGGTGTGGCCTGCGGCGATCAGTTGGCGGGCGGTCTCGTAGCCCAGTCCTTTGTTGGCGCCGGTGATTAAAGTTGTTGTCATGAGTCGATTTCCTTTTCACGGGTGGTGACGGTGCAGTTTGGGACGGGAGTCAGATGCACAGCGTCTCGGCGTTGTGGTGGCTGAGTTGCCAGCTCGTCGGGGCTCTCAGCGCGGCTGTCGACGGAGAACAGGCGGTCGATATCGAGAACGCCGTCGGCGGGGCGAGCGGCCCGCAGGTGAACACTCCGCCGGCGGTGACCCACGCGTCGTTGCGGACGCCAGGTGGGGAACAACGCCGGATCGTCGAGGAAGCGTCCGTTTTCCCGGCCGTTAGCCCGCGCACCCTTGCACCCGAGGCCCGCGACGGCACAGCGGAGTTCATGTACTGCAGCTGCATCACTCAGCGGCAGCGCCGCGAATGCGCCGAACCGAGCGGGGCGGGCAGCGGACGCATCGGCGGCTTGGTCGTTGGCCCGCGACGTAATCGCGATTCGATTACCGTCTGGTGATCAGGGTGTAGGTAGCCGGCAGTACGCGGCTTAGGAACGTGTACGTCGATTCCCGCGGGGTCAATGTTGGGCGGGCGTTGCTCGCCCAAGTCGGTGACCGCCGCTGCGGACAGGAGAACTGCGACCTGCGGTCCCAGATTGACGCCAGCCAGTTCCAGGAAGGCTTGGGAGATGAGGCGCTCTTCACGGGTGATGGTGCGCATGATCTTGCTCAACTCTTTAGCCAGTCAATCGCTTCGGTGACCACCTCATCGGCCGTCTCCGGAAGATGATCACCCGACACGTTCGCGTTGACGTCGTACCGACGAGTATCGACGTAGCAGGCGAGCATTCGTTAACTTGTCGCCATCCTCGCCGAGCGGTCGCGATCAGCGGGATCGTGTCCACGGCAGCCATCCCTTGCGTCGCCTCCGCCACGGCGCGAACAGTGCCGGTGAACCACATCGACCGCACCGGCGACTGGGGGTAATAGCAGCGAGCGATCTTTTCCCACCTGGGGCGGTCACGCCCCGGGCGCTCATGCGTTACGACCTGCACAATATCGCCACCGAAACACTCATCGTTGAACCTCCTTGATCGGTGCGCAACTCAGTGCGGTGCGCGTACACCATCGAGTGTTCAAGTGCGCGTGATGATCTGGGTAGGCTTAAGTAACCCTGGGTATTAGCAAACCCACCTTTCGCTATCCTTGCACGGTGACCAGCGAAAACGCGCTCGGTGAGTATCTTCGGCTGCGCCGCGGACAAGTCCGGCCCGAAGATGTCGGCCTGGTGGCGGGGCGACGCCGACGAGTCGAGGGGCTACGCCGAGAGGAGCTGGCGGCGCTGGCGGGCATTAGCGCCGATTACTACTTGCGCATCGAACAGGGACGCACCACGCACCCGTCTCCACAAGTCCTCGACGCCCTAGCGCGTGTGCTACGTATGGACGTCCTCGCCGCCGCCCACCTGCACGAACTCGCCCGCGACGATCGCCGCGTGTACTCGGGTGTGGAGCGCGTCAGCGATCACATCGCCACTCTTATCGACGAGCTAAACGTCCCGGCATTCGTCGCCGGACGATGCCTCGACTGCCTTGCATCTAATCAGTCCGCTCGCGCGCTCTCACCAAACTTCACTCCCGGCCGAAATCTGCTGAAACAACTGTTTCTCGACCCCGCTGAACGCCGACTACACATCGACTACGCCGCCGCCGCCGCTGGTGTCGTCGCCGGACTTCGCCAGATAGCGGGCGGGCACACTCCGGACCCGCGACTCGACAGCCTCGTCAAGGAACTCTGCGCCGCAAGCGAGAAATTCCAAGCACTCTGGGCGCAGGGCGATGTCGGCTACCGTCGAGCAGGCACCAGCCACATGCAACACCCAAGAGTCGGTGAACTCCTCCTACACCGAACCAGGTTCCCCATCCCGGACTCAGATGGCCAACACGTGCAGCTCTACCACGCCGCACCCAACACCGAAACCGCCACCAAACTCGCCGAGCTCATCTACCTGTAAGTGGGTCTGCTGCGCGTCAGGTCAGATTGAGCCCAACAGGTCGGCCAGCCCAAGATGTCGCCAATTCTCGGGGCAGTTAGGATGTCCTGCATGCCAGGACGCAAAGCACCGCCGCGCTCGGGGTACCGAGAGCGCAATTCGACCGCAGACCGGGCATTAGACATTCTACTGCTGTTCAGCGACGACAAGCTCGTTTGGACTGGTGCGGAGATCGCTGACCACATTGGCGTGGCACGCTCGACCGGATACCGCTATCTGCAGAGCCTCGCCTCAACTGGGTTCATCGAGGAGACCACGGGCGGATTTCGCTTGGGGCCGCGTCTTTTCGAACTCGCCCGTTTGGCGCGCGCAGGCACAAGCCTGTCGGACATCGCCCTGCCGGCTATGAACTCGCTCGCGGCATCGGTTAACGAAACTGTTTTGTTAACCCGGCGCTCGGGCCGCCATGTGGTCTGTCTGGATCTGGTCGAGGTAACCCACACCGTGCGCCTGTCGTATGAGCGCGGTCACGTGCTGCCGATCAATGCGGGCGCGGCCGCCGAAGTTTTGTTGGCCTGGGCACCGACCGCGGAGGTAGAAGCCGTGCTGGCCAGCGCACCGCTGGAGCGTTTCACGGCTAAGACATTGACTAACCCCCGGCAGCTGCAGGAGCGACTGGCGCAGATTCGGAAGGACGGCATCGCCGTCTCCCAGGGCGAACTTGACGAGCAAGTCCTCGGAATCGCCGCTCCTATCCGCAACGCGAAGGACGACGTGATAGCCGCCGTGAGTGTCGCTGCACTGGACTCACGTATCCCGCGCACACAGCACAAGCGGATAAAACTAGCCGTTAAAGCGGCGGCCGACGAAATCTCTGAGCACATCGGGCAAGCCGGCCTCTGACCGCCACGCGAAGCGGGCTAGCCTCAGGCTCCGAGGTCTACGAGCCACGCACGCTTCACGCTTCACCTTCGACATCGGCGCTTGCGTAGGTGCCCCCGCGTCTGCGCGAGAGCGCCCGAATCACAGCGGCCAATTGCGGGTTAGCTGACACCCTATTGGCCACGATTGGCACTGTGTCGCCGCGGATGCCATGGGTGATGTCTGCTTTGCGCGTTGACGCATGCGCAAGCCCTGTGCGAGGATCGCTCACATAGTCCTGAAAAGTAGGCGTCCCATTGTATTAATCAGGACTCTGATGTACCGTTCTGATTGACGGAGCGGTGATCGCCGTCACGTCGGAATCGAGCACCACAACCCGTCTTGGGAGCCAAGTGACAACGACGACATCGAGCCAACGGTGGTTCGAGTCCGGCGTCGACCTGTTCGCACCTGGAGGTCACGGACTGTGCGCGCAGGTGGCAACCGACATCTACGAGGTAGACGCCGAGGGCTTCGCGCGGGTGCTCGCCAAACCCGTCGAGCATCAAATGGTCGGCGACGCGCGAGCCGGTGCCGAGGCCTGCCCAGTGGCGGCCCTGCAGGTGCGCCCGATTCAAGATTCGGCGGCGGCGCTCCTACTCGACGGCATCCGCGCCGCATTCGTCACATGAGCCTATTGATCCCGGAGGTGATCTGTCCTGACGACTGTGCTTGAGGCGCAAGATGTTTTCCCGTTCGGCACGGCGAGCCACGTGTTAACGCGGACCGAAGAGCTGCTGCTGGGCCTCACCGACGACGCCCCACCGTACGGTGGGGCCGGTCAGCCACTGGACGTCGTCCACTTCGATATAGCCTTCCAACCTAAGGAGTTCGCTCCGCCCGTGGGCGTCTATGAAGGAGAGTATCTGCGACTGGAGTGGCAGCAGATGGACTTTCGGCAGCCGTTCTACCATCGCAACGCCGACGTCGACGAATTGTCTTACCAGATCGCCGGCTTCCGCACTCTGATGACGGAGTTGGGCACAGTAGAACTGGAACCCGGTGACTACTCGCTGATCCCGCGCGGCGTCGCGCATGACAATTACGGCCGTCAGGAAAGCCATCTTCTGTTCTACATTCCTGCCCCGGTGCAGCTACTTCCTCCTGTGCTGAGAACATCAGAACCCCGCATTCCTCCCTTTCCTGGCTGGGAGCAGGCTCCCAAGCTGGAGTTCACGACTGACTGTCTTGGTGGCCCTGGCCATCCACCGGTGTCGATCAGCCCGGTCGATGAAAGACAGCTGCTCGAACAGGTGGATAACGAGACCGCGCGTCTGGAGGTTGTGCGGGGTGATCGCCAATCAACGGGCACCACTTGGCTCTACCGCGGTGATGACGTGGTGCTGGGCCACTGCCACCAGCCGGACGACGACGGCCGGCATTACATCAGACACCTGGATGCCGATGAAGTGCAGTATCAGATCAGCGGGCAACGCACGTTGGTCACGCAACGCGGAGCGCTCACACTCGAACCCGGCGACTTTGTCCGGATTCCGGTTGGCGTGGCGTTCGCCAGTATCCATGCCGAGCCGAGCGCGCATATCCGCTTAGCATCACGCCGTCCGCTCCCGCAGGTCGCACCGGGATGCAAGAAGGGGCAAGTCATCTCGCCGTTGGAGATCGAGCGGCTGCGCAACGATTGTCGACCTCGTGTCACCCCGGAGAGAGGCGCTGATGACTGAGCTTCTCGCCGCTCGCGCACGCAAGGGCGCCGCGGTGATGGTGGTGCGGAAGATTGTGGTTCCCCAATTGCATACCGATGAGGCTTTGATCAGGGTGCAGTCCGCCGGGCTCGCTCCAGCAATGATGGGCACTGGCCGTGGCCAACCCCTAGCACTTCGATAGCGACCATTCCCGCGCGGTAAGTGTCACCGATACTGCGCGCCGGCACGTCGATGAGGCTCGCACCTACCCGCAGCAATTATCTTCGACGCGGTCCACCACCGGTCGTCGCCTCGGTCAGGACTCGCAAGGCAGGACTTCAATCAATGACAGACATCATCTGGGAGCCAGATCTCAATTCAGTTGAGCGTTCGCGAATCTGGCGGTTCACGCAGTTCGTGGAGACTCGCCACCGGTTGCAGCTCCGTAGCTACGGCGATCTCCATCGCTGGTCGGTCGACAATATTGAAGCGTTCTGGCAAGCGGTGTGGGATTTCTTCGCGGTCGGCAGTGTCAGCGAGCCCATACCGGTATTGGCCGCCGCTAAAATGCCTGGGGCGACATGGTATCCCGGGGCGCTCCTCAACTATGCGGAATATGCGCTGCGCCACGGTCACAGTAACGACGTCGCGATTGTGGGTGCCGCCGAAGACGGCGGACAGGCTGTCATTCTCACCAGACGTGAACTACGCAGGCAGGTCGCTGCACTCGCGAACACTCTGCGCAACAACGGCGTTGGTCAAGGAGATGTGGTCGTTGGCTATTTGCCCAACATTCCTGAAGCCGCCGTCGCATTCCTGGCTGCCGCAAGCATCGGGGCCATCTGGGCGTGTTGTGGTCAGGATTACGCAGTGCCGGCCGCGCTGGCGCGCCTGGGACAATTGGAGCCCGCGGCATTAATCGGTGCCGACGGGTATCGCTTCAACGGTGCTGTGCAGGACAGGGCGTCTGCGGTGACACAGCTGGCAGCATCGATGCCTAGTGTGCGTTTGACCATCGCTGTCAACCATATCGGCAGTGAAGTGACGGACGCGATGACATGGGCGCATGCCACCGATGGTGACCCGCCGATGGAGCCGCTTCCGGTCGCGTTCGATCACCCACTGTGGGTGGTCTTTTCGTCCGGGAGCACCGGAGTGCCCAAGGGCATCGTTCATGGACATGGCGGTGTACTGCTCGAGCAGCTCAAGTCGCAAGGGCTGCACTTCGACCTCGGGGCCGCCGACACGTTCTTCTGGTTCACCACGCCCAGCTGGATGTTGTGGAATACAGTGGTCAGCGGCTTGCTGGTCGGCGCGCAGATCGTCTGCTATGACGGAAGTCCTGTTTTTCCCCATACCGCGGCGCTATGGGATATAGCCGACCGGCTGGCTGTCACGGTACTCGGGGTCAGCCCCGGTTACCTTCAGCTATGCCAACGACAACGAATCGCATTGCGAAATGGCCGTTCTCTCGAGGGCCTTAAGTGCGTCGGGGTTACCGGCTCGACGCTGGCAGCTGACGTCGCGAGGTGGGCGGCCTCGGAAGTCGGGCCGACGGTGCGGCTGGCGGCGGTGAGCGGCGGCACCGACGTCGTAACTGGATTCGTCGGCAGCGCACCGACGCTGCCGACTCGGGCCGGTGAGATCTCGGCGCCCTGTCTGGGGGTTGCCGTCGACGCCTACGATGACAGCGGCCGCCCGCTTGTCGGCGAGGTCGGCGAGTTGGTGGTCACACGGCCGATGCCGTCTATGCCAGTTGGTTTGTGGGGCGACAGCGATGGATCCCGATATCGCGAGACGTACTTCTCGATGTTTCCTGGCGTCTGGCGTCAAGGGGATTGGATCACCATTACCGACCACGGTGGCGTGATCATGCACGGCAGATCCGACTCGACCTTGAACCGGAACGGCGTGCGAATGGGCAGCGCAGACATCTACGACATCGTCGAACAGCTGCCCGAAGTTCGGGAAGCGCTGGTTCTGGGGGTCGAAGGGGCTAACGGGGATTACTGGATGCCCCTGTTTGTGGTCTTGGATGCCGAAGCCCACCTTGACGACGCGCTCCGTGGGCGCATCGCCGAAGCGATCCGGACCTACGCCTCGCCGCGTCACGTGCCCGATACGGTGATCCAAGCGCCGGGAATTCCACACACCCGTACCGGCAAGAAGCTGGAGGTGCCGATGAAACGCCTCATGCAGGGTGCCGATCCGATGTCGGCGCTCGACCCTGGCGCCACTGATAACCCCGAGCTCATCGACTGGTACGTCGATTTCGCACGCGCCCGGCTCACTACAACAGTTGTTGGACCCTAGATCTTTCACCCGTCGCATGTACCGGGCTTCTGTCGGGCTACTCGGCCTGGATTCAGGCGAAGCCCCCAGGATCATGGGGATCCAACATACTGCCGCCGTCGGAACGTGGTGTCGTTGTGCACCCGGCGAACTTGACATCTATTGCGCGAGAGTGGGTTTGCGCATAAAGGCAGATCGGGGGTGCTTTGCATGAGGCGCGCCAGATCATAGAGTTCTAGCTCGTCGCCGACGCCAGAGCAAGAACATTTCGATATTCAGGACAATGTCGGTCGATTGCGAGATACGCGGCTATTCTCCGCAGATGCGCGGTGCTGACTCGTCTCAACGGACGTGCACCGAAACTGTGTTAGATGCGATCCGCGAGGAGATCGTGTCGGGCCGTCCGCCAGCCGCATCCAAGCTCAATCTGGAGCCATACAGCAAAAAGTTCAATGTCAGCCAGCCTGTGATGCGCAAGGTCGCAGGAAGGCTCTCCGAGCACCGGTTGCTGAAGGCCAATCCACAGCAAGGGTTCAACATATTGCCGCCATCGATCGAAGACTTAACCGCGTTGGCACGAGCGCGGGTTCGTGGAAACGGCCGCAGTGCGCGAATCGATCGAAAATGGGGACCCGTGCTGGGGAACCGACGTCGTTGCCCCCACCGCCTGACCCGCCATATCGGCGTTCGACGAACACGGTGACACAAGAGAATGCGCCGAAGTGCTCGCCACTTCAACGCCACTCAGCTGGCAGGAAGCGAGAACAGCGCCTCCAAGCCGCCGCGGCCGCAATGCGGGAGCGCTCCCGAATTCGCAGACCATGGTGGCACTCGTTCACCAACGACCCGACCCTCGACGTCGCCTGCGAGCATCGCCAGCTCGCAGAGCAGGCCGTGGACGCGACGTCGATATCGCCGCCAAGTCATTGCAGGACCATATTGATCGGACGACAGACGCGCTGCTGGTGCATATGAGGCAACGAGACCACGATGTCGCTAACTCGGTCTGAATGTGGCGCAAAAGCTAAATCCTTTGTGACTTCAGGCCGACTCATTCTGAGAC
Organism: Mycobacterium deserti; assembly: GCF_025345615.1. Lineage (GTDB taxonomy): Bacteria > Actinomycetota > Actinomycetes > Mycobacteriales > Mycobacteriaceae > Mycobacterium > Mycobacterium deserti. Next base: position 18,406 of record NZ_JAODWD010000002.1, on the reverse strand, counting down.
CTACAGGAAATACACCCTAGCGCAGGAAGGAACAGATCAACATGGAATTCATCCGTCCGTTCGACCCGACCAAGAACTTCGATACCGGCTTCCCCGGCTACGAGGCGCAGTTTCTGGCCCACCTCGAGGACGCGGTCATGATCGCCAGCCACATCAAGGCGGGCGGCTGCGGGCCGCACCTGCATTACCACCGCTCCGACCAGGTCTACTGCCTGATGCGTGGCGGCATGACCGTTCGACTTGGCAACGAGGTGCACGTGATCGACGCCCCAACGCTGGTCTTCATCCCGGCTGGCTTGCCGCACTGCAATTGGAACGCCACTACCGACTTAGAAACTCATTTCGAGATGATCGTTCCCGCGCCTCTTCCGACCGATCAGATTGTGTTCTTCGTTGACTCGATGGACAGTGTGCCGGCAGAAGATCGGGCGAAATGCGCCGGATACGTTCGCCCGGTGGACCAGTCGGCGACCACCGAGCCGATGCCGGGGTTCCGGACGCAAGCGCTCGCGGACCGCAGCACCGGCTCGACCAACGCCGTCGTGTACTACGCCGAGGTGGATCCCGGCAATGGTGGGCCGGATTGCCACATCCATGAGTTCGACCAGTACTATCTGGTTTTGGAAGGTCAACTGACCGTAGAGGTGGCGCTTGAGACTCACGTCGTTGGCCCCGATACGCTCGTTGTACTCCCCGCCGGCGTCCCACATCGTCAGTACAACGCCGGCGATACCACTGAGAAACACATCGCGGTGCTCACTCCGGCGCCCGCAGAAGGTCGACCGTGGGACCGAGGTGTCGCCTTCGCGGCGAATGGAGTTGACGAGGTTGGCGTGATTGCCCCGGCCGGCAAGGTATGAGGGCGCGAGAATGCCACGCGGTGATCTCCCACCACAGTCGGCAACGGTAACAGCACCGCCAAGATGGGCCGACATGCTTATGGGTCAGCACAGCCGCCGCCGGTCACGCGTCACACCGTCGGAGTGATTGCAGCGGACAAGGAGTGAGTCGTGGAGATTGAGCACACCAACCAGGCGCCGGCCGCCATGAGGAAGATGCTGACCACCGAGCTGGCTCTGCTCACCACGTTTATACGACATCAACGCACCGATGCCGTGCCGCCAATGGACGATCAGACACGTGTTGGCCGGGACCTCAATCCTGAGCCGGATAACAGTGGTCTTCCATTGCGACACATAACCCTTGCGCGGCGTCGGAGATTCCGGAGCGCCAGGGACCATCAGCGACGACGGCCACGCCCAAGTAGGCGGCGTGTGGTTTGCGGGAGCACCACCTGCGCGGGTTCCGCGTCTCGAGGATGTTTCGCTGCTGCGCGCCGATGAGATGGTCTTCGCTGCGATGGTGGGCGGCTGGCAGGCTTAGATGCTGGCTCGAGGCCTCGCGGCGGACACTGTCAAGGCACGGTGCGGGCTCGTGTCTCGATTCGATGAGTTCACCAACGATCAGCCGTGGCGCTGGCGTCCAGTAGATCTTGATCGATTTCATGGCCGTCCTTAGATCGGACGAGACGCCGATCCGTTGTCGACGTTACGGTCCAGCAACGCGATCTCAATGTTCGGTGGCTATGTCAGTGACACCTGATATCACTGAGTTACGTTCTGTAAGAAGCAATTCAGCGAAGTGCGTCTACAAAATTGCTTCGAGTAAACCCGCAACACATCACCGACGACGCCGTCCCCAGCGGCGACGCCATTCACCAAGGCGAGGTGTAGCGAAAGGTCGTTACCATAGACGACTTCGTCGATGGGGCGCGCCGGACAGGACCCAAGCGCTGGCTGACGGCTCTGCGCGACTCGACCGTGTTCCAAACCGGATACGCCTATGGGCTGATGCGCCGCTAGCTGCGGACGCTGGACATGACTGACTTCGCGCCCAACTCTTCGCGTCCAGCGCTGCGGCAAACTATGGCGCTTTGACCATGAGGGTGGCTAAGGACACCAACAGATCCGGGCCGCGGCGGCGCACCGTGTTCACCTCGCCGAATTCACGTCACCTGTCGAGACCTTTATATTAATGGGGCATGCCTCGTTCCAGTATAGCTACTGCAGGCCTAACGGTCCGGCCAGTTCGGCCAGCGCGGGCACGAGCTCGTCGGGTTTGGTCAGTACCTGCGCCGGCACGTGATCGGCGCCGGCCGCCAAGTGCTGGGCAAACCGTGCGGCGATCGCATCGGGCGTGCCGTAGGCCACCACCGCATCTACCAGACGGGTCACTACCGGGTTTGGCAACGTCTTCATCGCTGAAGCCTGAACGTTTCCAGTTGTTGACGTAATTCACCCCGTTCATTAAGAGCTCGAGCGCCTTTCGGCCGACCTCACGGGCGTGCTGCGCGTCGGTGGTGAGGACCACCTTGTGCTCAGGTGCCAAGAAGGCGCCCGGGCCAATGATCTCTCGAGCGCGCGCCGTGTGCTCCGGCGTCGTGAGATAGGGATGCGCACCGGCCGCACGCTGTGCGGAGAGCGTTAGAATCTTCGGGCCCAGCGCGGCCACCACCCGACGATCAACAGGGACCCCCTGGACGTCTAGGGCGTCGAGGTACTCGGTCAGCCCGTCGAGCGGTTTGAGGTACTCCTGGTGCACTTCCGGGTGCCCGACTCCAATGCCTAGGAGGAACCGCCCCGGGTAGGCCGCCTCGATGCGGTGGAACGAATCGGCGACCCGACCCGCCGCCGCGGTCCAGATGTTGACGATGCCGGTGGCGACCTGCAGCGTCGTGGTCGCCTCCAAGATCGGTTCCACCCAGGCCAGGTCGGCCGGCGGTGAACCGCCCACCCACAGCGCGCCGTAGCCCAGCGCCTCGATCTCCTTAGCTTGCTGCGGTGTCGCCCCGCGCCCGAACACGCCGTAATAGCCAAGATCTGGTTTGGTCATGTCCGCGACAACCAGGCCATCGGGTAGTGCTATTCCGCGCTGGGCGAGATTTCGGCGGTCGTCGCCGCCTCGGGCGCGGGCGCCTCAGCCTGCGTTCGCTCATACCGTGCGGGGTTTTCGATCATGCGGGCGCTGGCACTCAACCGCTTCGCCGAAGTCCGACGCTTGCCGGGGGGCCGCATGCTGAACCTGGAGGATCGCTCGCACCACACGTCATGGTCGACCGCGAGTAGTTCACGTGGGCCGGTGCGCTCAACAACCAGTACGGGGCCGTAATTCAGTGTGTCCATTGATGTTATCGATGCACTCCATCGACAACTGGAGGTTGTGCCGTGTGTGGATTTGTAGCTAGCGTCTATGGAAGGGTGACGATGGTCGACAGGCACAACGAGGATGGTCAGAGTTTGGGTTGTGAGTTCACGGTTGGCGCGGCGCGACGAAAGATGATTAGACCAAGAATGATGCAGTGGTCTCCAGTGGCACTGAACTTTTCGGCGCGGCTCCAACGAAACCGACCGAGCTCGGTCATGCGACAGTCGAAGATGAGATCGAAACGGGCGGGCTTTCCGACGTTAAGGAGCGCACCTTCGGGTGCTCGTAGAAGCGGTCGGCGGAATCGCCGCTACATACGCCGATCTTGACTCCGATCCTTTGACAATCACTTGCAACGGTCCCATACACCGCAGGCATCGACACAACGGCAACCCTCGTGAGTCGAGAATCGTACGCCGAGCGTGACTTCCGTGTACGCAACGTCTGCCTGCAATCCGGCGGATGACCGGGGCTTGCAAGCAGGACAAGGGTCGCTGTTGGCAGAGGCGAATCGCGACGAACATCTGCAGAAGACGAGCAGCCGTGAAAACACAGACATTTGATCTATGAGCGAAGACGTTAAGTACGCAGTCGAACTTAGGAAGGTTTAGGCAATGCATGATTCCCTCATTAAGCTGATCAACCTTGAAGGGCGGCATGCGTTGGTAACCGGCGCCGGGTCTGGTATCGGGCAGGCAGCGGCCTTAACCCTCGCACGTGCGGGTGCGTCGGTTCTCGCGCTCGATATCAATACTGATGGGCTATCGGCGACGCAAGAGTTGGCTCGCAATGAAGTGGGCGCGGAGGTCACTACTGCGGCCCTCGACGTGTGCGACCGCAGTGCCGTCGACCAGGTCTTGGCCACGAGTACGTTCAACATCGTCGTCAACGCGGCCGGAAAGATGGCGGCAGAGTCTCTGTCGGCTACCAGTTTCGACGACTGGGATCGCTTGGTTGATGTCAACCTGACCGGATACTTCAACGTGCTGAAAACTGCAGCGCCTCGAATGACCGCTCCTGGCAGTGTGATTCAGATATCGTCGATGATGGGACACGTTGGGGCCGGGTTCCCAGCCTACACCGCCGCGAAGGGAGCCGTGCTCGCCCTGACACGTCAGCTCGCCGGCGAGCTGGGACCTCTCGGCATTCGCGTCAACTCGGTGAGTCCCGGAATGATCCTGACCGGCATGACGCGCGACTTCCTTTCCGAGGATGCCTTCCGCAACCAAATCATCGCCCGCACGCCTCTGAGGATGGTCGGCGCGCCGGACCATATCGCAAACGCGATTCTATTCCTCGCAAGCGACCTGTCGGCATTTATGACCGGCGCCGACATGCTGGTAGATGGCGGGGCAACTTCAGCGATGATCCTATGATCCCGAAAACGTTTTGCGCGAACCGATTAGCGTGATATCCGCGGCTGCTCAAAACACTTGCAGTGGCTGACGTACCCATCAATGCGCAGTAAGGCGTGCGACCGAAGAAGAGTTAGACGTCAAGTTGAACGTGCGCTCGCCCGAGTCACGCGATCACCGAGACAGCCGAGATCAAGCAGGCACTTGACAACGCTAGGCGAGCCGGGCCGCATCTGGCCGACCGTCCCGACGCACTGCTTCAACAACTGATCCTGACCGGACGGCACGTGTTCGACGCCGCCGGCGATAGACGCCAGCAGGCGATCGAAGCGACCCGCGGTGCACTCACCGGCGCCTTCACCCACGGGTATCTCGACGAGCTGCGCGTTGCGACTGCGACGACGAATAGCAACGGGTGTGCGCATACGGCGAGGACCTTGTCGAAGGAAACGTTGCTGCTTTTCCTCGATGCCAAGCCCATCACACGGTAGATCTCGAGGGACCGAGGATTGATGACCTGCGCGCGCGGCAGGTCCATTCGGCGGGTTCGTTGTTCGAGTACGACGCTGAGGATGAGGATGCCGGGTAGGCAAGCAGAAATGCCTTGTCCAGACCGACTGGTCCCCCCGATCACATGAGCAATCGGCAAATCGGTCGCGGTCTACACCGAGCTTGACCCACACGAGATCCCGTCCGCGATGGCAAGCCGCGTTGACCCGCACCACCGTACGTATCGGATTTTCACGGTTTGGCTGCGACGGAGAGCCGGTCGGAGATATTGGCCGCTGCGGATTTGACTGCCGCTGCCACCGATTTGAGTTGACCGGGCTGCACGCGCGATGCCAGCGCGGCGATGCTGACCGCGGCCACGACGCTGCCCTTGATGTCGCGAATCGGTGCTGCCACTCCGAGAACCTGCTCATCGAGTTCTCCTTGGGAAATCGCGACACCCTGACTGCGAATGCGGGCGAATCGTGCTTGGAGGCGAGCCGGATCAACCAGCGTCTTGTGGGTGAAGCGTTCCAACGGGGCGGCGTTGAGAATGGCCGCTGCATCGTCGGGCCCCGCCCACGCCAGCAAAACCTCCGCGGCGGCACCGGCGTTGATGGGGAGAACATGGCCACGCTCGTAGGACAGTCGCACCGTAGGAACAGCCTCCACTAGATCGAGGCACACCACGAAGCGACCCGAACGCCGGGTTAGTAGCACGGACTCATTGACCCGCGCCGCCAGACCGCGCATTGTCGGCAGAGCGATGTCAGAGAGGTGGGTTCCGGTCCTGGCGAGTCGGGCCAACTGGAAAATGCGCGGGCCCAACTGAAATTTTCCGGAGGCCTCTTCGACGAAGCCCGCGTTGGTGAGGCTTTGTAGATACCGATAGCCGGTCGAGCGAGCGACACCGATGTGGTCGGCGATCTCGGCACCGGTCCACAACAACTTGTCCGGCGTGAATAGAAGCAAGATGTCGAGTGCGCGGTCGGCGGTTGCGTTGCGGTCCCTATACCCCGAAGCCGATGGCCGCGTGGGGCTCGGCATGCGAGATGCGTCCTTGACGTGCAGATCCACGATTCACTCTCCAAAACGAATGCCGGCGGCAATCGCCAGCGTAGGTGCTGTGTCCTACGATATAGGACAGGCGGCGTGCTTGTCAGGAAGATGACGCATCCAATCTCGCCACCATAGTGCGCACGCTGGATGAAGCTCATGTAACGCAGCGCTTCCGGGCAGGCGCCACCACGACTTGCATGTCCTGATATCCAGGAATTTTGTCTTTCCCGCATGTCATTGCCTGTAAATTGAGACGTTCACGGCGACTTCCCAACACCAATGGGTGCGGCGCGGCGGGCGAGCCTGCCGCAGGCCGATTGGGGGTATGGACCCGCCAACCGTTGACGCGGGAGTTGGCGACCGAGGTCGAACTGCTGGGCTTTCGAGACGGTAGTGGCTACGCTCTGCCCGGTTCCCGCCGGACGTGTTTAGATGCACTCCGAGGTCCGCCCAGCGGAGTCTGCGTCCTGCATTGCAGGACATGTGTTCCAATTATTGAAATAATGGTTAGGCTGCGGATGTGACCGAAGTCAGCTACTTCAACCCGTTGAACCCGTTGCATGTGGCCCACCCGGATAAGCACATGCACGCGTCCCGGGCGGGGTGTCCGGTGGGCAAGGCGAGCGATACGCTCTACACGGTTAACACCGACGAGTACGTCCGTGCCATTCTCCTAGATCACGCGAGGTTCTCCAGTCGCGGTAACTTCCTCATCGGTGACGTTCCGCCAGAGGCCCAGCTCGGGGTCATCAACACCATCGATCCGCCGGAACACACGGTCCTCCGGCGACGACTTATGAAGAACTTCGCTCCACGACGGCTACGCCAGCTGCGGCCGCAAGTCGAACAAATCGTTGCCCGCTACGTAAATCTCCTACCGGGCCACGGCAGCGCCGAGTTGTACTCCCAATATGCTCATTTGGTCCCGGCCGCGGTTCTTTTGGCGTTTATCGGCATCCCCGAGTCCGACTGGGCTCGTGTGCAGGAGTGGTCCGACGCACTGGTCGCCCACGTTCCCAACAACCCCATCGACCTGCCTGAGTTTGGTCAGCTGATGGGGTACGTGACTCACTTGGTGGAACAGCGGCGCGCGGCTCCAGATCATCGGCGGTCTGACGTACTGGACAATCTGTGCTTTCACGAGGACGACGAACCGGAATTGTCGGTCTTCGAAGTGGCCGCCCACGTATTGCAGCTCACCCTCGCCGCCACCGACACCACGCGAAGCCTCATCGCCAATTGCTTGTATCGCTTGCTGGCGAATCGCGATCAATGGCAGGCCGTCGTCGCTGATCGGCGCTTACTGCCCGGGGCGATTGAGGAATCGCTGCGCCTGGATTCGCCGGCTCAATTTATGATTCGGACTGTTACGCAAGACACGACCGTTGCTGGCTGTCCCATCGGCGCCGGCATGAAGGTGTATCTCAACATCCAGTCGGCAAACCACGACGAAAAGATCTGGACTGCTGACTCGCAGCGTTTCCGCCTAGGCCGACCAGACAACATGCGACACTTGGCTTTCGGTCGGGGGATTCACAGCTGTCTCGGTGCTCCGATAGCGCGTTTGGAAGCGGAGTGCGCCATCGGCGCCTTGATGGACCGCTTCCCCGACATGCGACTGGCCCCTGGCGCACGTTGGCAGAAGTTCGACAGCTCCATCACCCGGCGGGTGCTTGCGGTTCCTGTGCTGCTGATGTGATGTCGCGTTTGATGAGTGCTGACTTCCAAGAAAAGCCACCTGGACAACCACCGCTACGCAACGTGTCGATGCGCCCTGGCCGCAGAGGCGTATTGTGGGGCAGTCCTCGTCGATGTCATCCCCTCGATTCGGACACTGTCCATCATGGCGGGAACAACTACGTCGCGGGTACGGGCTCGCAGCTCGAGCCGCATTTCGATGACTGCGGTAAGCGCCTCTCATGACGACGCGACCAGCCGAGAGCGCCATTGTCGTCAACTCTCAATTTTTCTGCACCATAGTCTGTCGGCAGCGTTCCGCCTATCGCGGCTAGCAGTGGACCGGCGGCAGGCGAGCCGCGAATAATCCTCGCCGCAGTGCTAGCGGGCAACCCATCGCCGCGGTGTGGCCCATAGCAGATAATCCCTTTTGCAAGCCGCAGCGCCTATAGGACAGAATCTGCTCTACGGCCGCATAGGTGTTGCTTTTTTGGATACAACCGTTCGTTAGTGGGTTTCGTGTCCGGTATGCCTGCTGCGGTCGTCGAGTCGTTTCGGCGAACCGCCCCGCTGCGCCACCTTTCATGCTCCGGTCACCGAAGACGGGCGGGAAATCGTTTGACGTGCTCGGCGTCGGTGAGCCGCCCGTGACGCGCGGGGTTGCTGCCCTCATGGTCTACATGAGTGCCAAGTAGCCCCCAATTGGGCGCGGGCACTGACACCGTGGTGCGCTGTCCAGACCACCGCCTCGTGGTCGTCGCCTTGCCGAGCGGCACGTTCGCCAAACCGATCGCCATCGATCCCCGAACCGCGATCCCGGCGCCCGGGGCGGACCCCGCGGGCGCCGCGGCCACCATGAACCCGGCGTCGTCGGCCCGCTCGGGCGGCACTGCATGCACGGGTGAGTCTTTCACGGGGACAGTCTTTCTTGGTGATCGGCGCATCGGGTAGCGCCGCCTCGATGGCCGTCAGAATCGGCAAGATGCTGGTGCAGCGCGGCTCGCCGCCGGCCGCGACCGAGAACGGCTATCCCAGCTCCGCGACGAAAGCGCCCGTATTCGTTGCCTCGGCCGCCGACGTCGATGTCAGACGTTGGAACGCCTGGGGTTACCGGGACCGCCGGACGCAACGCGACGTCATCGTTGCCTGACTCATGGCCTTGTGCTTATGAGGTACTGGTACAGACGCCTGGGACGGCCACCCTCCGCAGTAAGTGCGGGTAAGCTACGGTGCCTTCGGGATATTTCGATAGCACCGCGATAAAGCCTTCGCTATTGATGGCGTTACGTAGGTCTTCGGCGGATTCCCAAACAGCAACATTGGTCACGACCCGGCTACCATGGATACCCCGATATAGCTGGGCTGATATGAAGCCCTTTGCGGCCTTCATTACCTCTGAGTCGAGTCGCCATGCCTCGACCATTTGGTCGTACTTACCTTCAGGCACGACAAACGTGTTGACGAGTGTGACCGGACCGCCGTCATCGTCAAGTTGCGCGAAGAAGTCGGTGTCCGAGTCGACATTGATGATTTCTACCACTGACTACCTTTCAATCGGGGATGTTGTCATAGATGGATGAGTCGATCACCAGGCCGGCGAGGGCAATTGGACACCGTATGAAGCCCCACCTGAAGTCTTCCGCCTTCGCTGCCAATCGTTGGCACCGAACGCCGCCGAGACTGGCTGTCATCGATGTGCGTCCGAAATGCACAGTTTGCCTACGGTGATGGACAGCGTTGTTCACGTCAGCATAGATAACTGTTTAGCAGGAATCTATACCTGTATATCAGGAATTGTGGTGGGCCACAATCCGCTTCTGCAGGGATGTGACGATACTTACGCCGACCGCTCGACAGAAGGGCTCGGCCGACGACAGTTTTAGGCCGGCATCTCACAGCCAAGTACACCCGCAACCTTCAACGCGCCGTTGCGCGACGATTCAGGGGGAGTGAAAACGCTTGTGCATAGATGGCTTTGCATTTGGACCTACGTGCATCGATCGGCGCCCAGGCTGAGATGCGCCTCGAGTCGGCGAACGACAACATCAGCGCTGCCGCGTTATAGGTCCCTTGGCCCGTGCGTGGTGCGGGACACCGATGCCACCACGCGTCTCCCACGTACGGGACACGGTCTCTCGATCCGACGGTAATACGGGGGACCGCTGCGCCGATTCTTTCGAGCCCGTGCGGTCCGACTCTGCTCATATTCGTGAGTTTGCGTCAATGAAGCGCAGAGAGCAGTCCTGTTAGACAGGACTATCTTGTTGACCATCAGGTCATTGGATTTTATCGTCGCGGTATCCACCAACTGTCATAGAGTCTCGGCAACGTCGGGCTCAGCCCTCGAAGGCAAGCGCCGCGAGCCGACGTACGAGCCCGCCGCCTCAACGTCCATTACGACCCGTAATTCAGGAGGGACACATGCCGCAACCGGAACCAACGCTCCATGATGTCGAAGAAGCGATTGCTGAATTACTCCGGACAGAAGAAATCGGTGCCCTTGCCGTGCTGGACTCAAAAGGAGCACCCAGCGTTTCAATGATGCACTTCGCCGCTGACGGCCTCACCGTATACACAGCGACATTCGGCTATACCCGCAAGTACGCCGCCATGGCGCGCGACCCCCGTGTCAGCTACACCATTGCGTACCTGCCGCCCGGTGGTTTCTCCGAGCGCCTACAAGCCCGATCGATTCAAGTCGACGGCATCGCCACCAAGGTGACCGATCCGGAAGAGATCCATCGGGCAGTCGAGGTCAGTAGAGAGCAATTCCTTTGGGCTCAGGGCACCTCGATGTTTGACAACTTCTTGAAAGGCACCGCACATCACCAGGACTTCTTCCGCATCGACCCTGTCGAAGCTCTCTGGAATGACAACCGCGTGCGGCAGCTGTGGCGCCGACTGGTGACGTTCACCCCCGATGGCCGTCACGTCGCCGAGCTCAGGCCGTATGCCACGGCACGTAACCCTCTGTGAGTGTCCACCATGCCGCCTGACTCATCCAGACGAATACGAGTCGTTCATGTAACGGCGCAGCGCCTCTGAGGCATCAGCGGCGTATTCCCATACACGGCAGCTAGCCCGAAACGAGCGACTCCGAATCCGATTCCGAGTCGGGGAATGAAAGTATGTCGTAACCTTCGGCGTGCGGCACTGGTTTACTTCGGCCCCGGCCCCTATCGCGGCGCCGATTCGAGTCGAGTAATGACCAACGTGGCCGTCTGGGAGACGGCCGATTATCTGCATAGGACCTTGTCGAGTGAAGTATCTCTCGCCATGATGACTGAATCCGGAAGGCAGGGTGGCATTATCCACATCTCGTTGAGAAGGTTGCCGCTGAAGTGATCTGGACGCTTTACTGCAGACGCTCAAGACATCGGTATTTGATGATGCGCTCTAGGGGATGACTACACGGCGTTCCGCATGCGAGTGCTGGCATTTGCGGTCGCTGGTAGTTGGTGACTTCGGTGCGCGGTGCACCTCGATCTTCTTGCGAAGCGCTCATCTTGAGAACTAGGCGGAAGGTCGCCGCGAACCGTGGTGCGCGGCGATCGACACGGCATTAACAAAGCCATTCCGCGCGTCGACTGCCGACAGGAATCTAGCGACCGGTACACCTGGCGTAGCCGCGGGCGGTAGCGCGCCGGCTAAGGCATATGCACGATCTATGTTACTGAAAAGCCGTGTTGTAGCAAGGATCAACCCTTCAGCCGATGTGGCTTCCGATCACTATCTCGCTAACAACCGCGACAGGGGTCTAGGCGTCCTAACGCGGATCCGTTTCGTGCCCATATCCATACCGAACGGCCGGAGCGAATCTAGGACAAGTTGGTCAACGCCTCAGTAGTGTTGTCGGCGAGCAACTTCGGGCTCATCGCTGCCACGAGCCTAGTCCGCCCGCCGATATACTTGCCCAGAAGTGTCGTCGTTTATTCGATCTCATGGCATGCGTCAGGATTCTTCAGGCGCCGGATGGATGACCGCGGCGACCTCATAAAACGTTCCCTCGATGCTGAAAGCGAAGTCGGGTGGTTGTGGACTCTCGTTGACGAACGTTTTCCGCATCGCATTGAGGTGCTCCATTGTCTCCCACTGGATGTATTCCAGGATCTTGCTGTTGTCTGCACTCCGATGGATGGCGCACGACACGAACCCGGGCTCCTTGGAGTGTTGGCGCCCGAGCTCGATGACATGGGCGATCTTCTCGTCGATTAGGTCTGGGTCGACAAGCAAGATGACCACCAGAGTCACCGCTTGCCGCCCGCGGTTGATAGTTGCCAATCGACTCTCCATCGCTTCAGTTACGGCGTGGCGGGTGCCAGCCTATTTTGCACGCTAGCTGGTCTTCCTGTAACGCACAAAGCTCGACCTGAGTAACAGGATCGAGTACCGGGGTACTAACTGTTATCCACCAGAGGCGCGACCCTCTATCGTCTGTGGCCCGTGCAATGTGAGAAGTCGTCTCGCGTTCGAAGACATGTGTCGGCTTATCAACGCGATCAACGAAGTTGACGCTTGAGCAGCTGAGCGCAGGCGTTACGCAGCAGCTGCTGCATTAACCACCGTGGCGTGCGGCAACTTGTAGCGAGCAGGGCGGTTTACAACACCTCGACGATTACCCTCAGCGATTCGGTGTACACCGTCGGCCGTGTCCGAGCTCCGAAAGTGAGAGGGGCCTGATCAGGCGTTCTGGGCCCCCATGGTTACTGTGGTCATCAACCCCGCCATTCGCGGCGCGTTTTGCTCGAGGCAGAATCGTCTTTAGACCGCTAAACGGCGAACGATGGCTACAGCCTCTTTGAGTGGGTGACCACAGAGCGGTGAGTTGGAACCGATGGCGCGAGGACCCTCCGGGGCCCAGCTATCGGCAGTGCGGCCGATTTCGTGGTATTCCCGGATCTAGCACGAGATTCGAATCGAGTGTCGCGCACCATTTGCATGCGAAGTGCTCGACGTTCCAGTTTCCCGTCGGTACATGTCAGCCTGTTTGGACGCCAGACCGACGGCAGGGGACCGAGGCGGACACGGTGCGTCCGCGACCTTGATGACTCAATTCTCGCGATGCGATGCAAGCGTTTCGTCTGCGATGGACGAGCCCGGCACCAAGCCGGTAGCGCTACTGAGGGGACCGTAGCTTCGTGATATAGCCATGCAGCCAGATCGATCGCAGTAATCTGCCGCACTGACCCTGTGTGCGAGTGGGCATCACTGCTTCCCCGGGTGTTGTTGTCTGATCGAAGGTTCGGTGGCTACCGGTGCCTGGACGTTCGCCCCGATTCGCACGCCGGCAAGCCAGCTGGTCAGCCGGGCCGCCTCGGCGCCGAGCGCACGTTGCGCGCGGCGAGCAACCGGCTCCAGCAGTCGCACGTGCACTTCGCCGGACTCATCCTGCACCCATCCGCCGACCACACGACCATCGACCCAGGCGGTCGCTCCCGCATTACCGCGAGTGTCGAACAATTGGCTCCGGTGTGGCCCCAGATAGAATTCGCGGTGACGCCAGCCCATCACGGTGGGATCGAGAACCGGCAGCAATGCCACCCAAGTACCGGGATCATCGAGCTTGTCTAGATCGTCGGGCAGCAGCCATCCAATTGAGCCACCGCACAGGGCGACTTCGACCGCCTCCAAAGCTATTAGAGCCTTGCGCACGGTCGCTTTGGTTGAGCCCAACCACCAGACCATGTCTTCCACGGTCCCCGGACCGAAGCGGTACAACCAGCGGCGCACGAGTTCGCGATAGCCTTCTTCGGCTGAAGTCGGCTCCCCGAGGTCGACGATCCAATGGTGCATCAGTGTCAGTAGGGGCCGCGAGGTACGCCAATGACCCACGTTGGCGCCTCTGACGATCTCACCGGCCGCTCCCAGCTGGGTCAGTACCGCGGTCGCAGCCCGTGTCGAACCGGCGACGAGCGCAACGGGCACATCGATGCGCGGCACCGCTTGACGTATCTCCTGAGCGGTTCGACCGGAGGGGATGTCGGCCAGCGCCGCGAGCACATCGGTTCGAGCGCGCTGCAGCCAAGCCTGCCCGTCGGCGGCGAGGCCGGCCCTCTCGACACCTCTGATGATTCGAGTGCGCTCGATGTCGGCGACCCGAGCAGACGCGCTTGACCAGACTGCAGGCAGCAGGTCTCGCGGAAACGCGAACAGTGTACGACGCATCGCCAATTGCTTGATGAGGCTGCGGTCTTCGTACAGCGCCCGATCGATGTCAGCGACACACACCGATTTCATCCGTGCCCAACATGAGAGATAGACGCTGGCAGCCTCGGTGGCGTGCAGGGCAACCACCGCTGCCGCTGCGGCGTCGGCGGAGTCGACGCGGGCGGATGGGGCAAGGCTATGCCGCACCCCCAGACGAACCCGGCGCTCCGCGTCAGTCACCTGTCGCATGGGCCAACATTTCTGCGCGCACTTGGATCAGTTCGGTTTGCAGACTTCCAGGGCCTAAATGGGCGGTGCGACGAAGACACCCTTATCGGGATCGTTATGCGACTTGGACGCGACGTATTCGTTCATCGCGTTCGCCGTGCCCCACTGGTCGGAAACGTCGGGCTCTGTGGCATCGAACACAGTCGGATGCCAAGTGTCCTCATCGATCATTTCGAGTTCGGTGGTGTACTCTACGGTGTTGCCAGCGCGATCGAGGAAGTAACTGAAGGTGTTGTCACCGGCCTTGTGCCGACCGGGGCCCCACAGCTTTTCCACCCCAGCTCGCAGTAGGCGGCCCGTGCCCCGCATGTACTCATCGATGCCCCTCATTTCGAAAGACACGTGATGGTTGGCCACGTGAGGACCCCGCGCGATCGCCAGGCTGTGATGGAAGTTGTTGCAGCGCAAGAACCACATGAACCCGCCCATGTGGGGCAGCGCCATTGTATCGGTCAGCCGAAAGCCCAAGTGCTGCTCGTACCAAGCCACGGTGGCCTCCGGGTTAGGGGAGTTCACCACAAAATGAGATAGGCGCACCGGGATCGATTCGCGCTCTTCGATTTTGCGGTGTTTGCGCACCGCCACATCCGAGGACACCTCCACAACCCGGCCGTCGATGTCGAAGAAGCGCAGCCCGTAGCCACCGCCGGGAGTGTCCAGCGCGCGTGGCGCGTGTACAAGCGCGACGTCGGCCTTGACCAGTTGAGCCGCAAGTTCATCAACGTCGGCCATCGATGCGGCACCGAATGCGACCAGGTCCAGTCGCTTGAGGTCATCACGACGCAAACGCACGATGTACTGCTCCGGTGACCCCTCCGCGGCAAGAAAGTGAACGCCGGAATCGTTGGCGACCTCTGTCAGCCCCCACAGATCTCGATAGAACACGAGCTGCTGCGTCA
Source organism: Mycobacterium deserti (assembly GCF_025345615.1). Taxonomy (GTDB): domain Bacteria; phylum Actinomycetota; class Actinomycetes; order Mycobacteriales; family Mycobacteriaceae; genus Mycobacterium; species Mycobacterium deserti. The sequence continues at coordinate 3,288 of NZ_JAODWD010000002.1, read as the reverse complement.
AATCCGGCATCGCGATGTCGACGTGGCGGAGATGGGTGATGAGATGACTTGACATTTTAATCCCTTCCGGCCGACGAACCCAATAGGTGCTCACGCAGCCACACCGCGATCACATCGCGGATCGTCTTCATGTCGCCTCCCATATGGCCGCCGGGGTAGAGTCGCGCAGTTTTGGGGTCGCCGTACTCCAACGCCAAAGTGATGTCTGCGGACGCGTTTTGGAGATCGTCCTTCCCGTTCACCATCAGTAGCGGACAGCACGGCATGTCCAACACTCCCTGATCCAGCAATGACAGCTGGGGGCAGTGTGCAACATAGTCCTCGAAGGTCGAGCCACCGAAAATCCGTGCCCGCGCTCCCATCAAATCCATCAGATACGACGATGCGTTGCGCGACTGCTCCTGCCATGAAGGCTGGAACGTGAGATGGATACCGCCGCCCCAGTTCACTGCCGCCTTTAGACGGTCACGATGGGTGTGCGCGAGCTTGGTGGCCCAGTAGCCGCCGAAAGATCCACCCATGACCGCGACTCGTTGCTCGTCGAGGTCGCTGTCGGCAATCCAGTCGAAGACCGGATCCCACATCCGCTCCGCATCGGTGCCGGCCAGCACGGGGGCCTCACCAACGCCAGGCATGTCAGTGTGAATGGTGGCGATACCGCGTCGCCAGTAGCGCTCTGACCCGATTAGCGACTCTTCCTTCCACCCGTCGATACCCGCCCAATACACGAGCACCGGCGGGTTCTCCACACCGGCAGGACGAACCACATAGAAGGCCACCTTGTCGCCTTCACCGGTGCGTGCGGAGAAGGGCACCTCGACGCGCTCAACGGGCGGCTCGGCCAGCGCTCCCGCTTTTTGGAAGTACTCGCGGGTCTTCTCGTAGGCAACCTGCTTCGCTGGGTGATCGGGCACTGGATAGCGGCCTAGAAAGGCGAATTGGTATGCCTGCCACCAAGCGTCGCGCGCCCCCTTCAGATCGCCGCCGGCCTCGGCGGCCTCGGCTCTGGCGGCGAATCTCGACGCTGTCGCGAGCCAGGCTTGGCTCCAACTGTCCGGGTCGATACCTGCTAGATCTTCGATGGTTTGTGCGGCGGCCTGCTCGTCTTCGAAGTTCATGGGGTAACGACGCATCTGCAGGTGGCGACGCAGCCAATCCTTTGCGCCCTCAAGGGTCTGGCTCTCCGGCCCTGTCGATGTCTCGGTGGCGGTCATGGGTACCTGCTTTCGCTTTCTCAGTTCGGGCTATGTGATCGGACTTTATTGTGTTGGCGCACAAGCAATGTGGTGAGTGTTGTTCGGCGACTACATGTACGGTTGCGCTGCGGTCAGACGCCGATTCCACCGCCCCCTTGGGGACTGCTGAGGGTGGGCCGGTTCAGCGCGCCCTGTTCCAGCAGCATCGTCTGACCGGTCGTGACGGTGTTGTGTCGCGAGGCGAGGTACGCGTAGATCGGCGCGTACTCCATCGGTGTGGGCACGGAATCCATGAGGGTCAGGTTCTGGAACGTCGCGGCAAACGCTTCCTTGGGAATGTCGGACTGCTTGTGGTTCTCCAGTCCCAGTGACTGTGGACCACGCAGTTCGCTGTCGGTGAAGGCGCCAGGAGCCACCCCGTTCACGCGAACCCGCGGGGCGAATTCCATCGCGAGTTGGCGCACCGCGCTGACCACAGCTCCCTTGGTTGCGGTGTACATAAGGCCACCGCCATCGGCGGCGTAGGCGGCCACCGACGACGTCAGCACGATCGAGCCCGCCGACTCTTCGAGCAGATCCAGAAACACTCTGCATGCCAGGATGTAGCCGAGCACGTTGACGTGAAACAGTTCATCGAACAACGAAGAGACCCGATCAATCGCGATCTCCCGCAGCGGTATGTTGCCATCGAAGATGCCTTGGGAGCCGATGAGAGCGTTGAGCCGGCCCCAGCGTTCGACTGTGGCTGCACGGCATGCGAGCAAGTCGTCGGTGTTGGTGACGTCCCCGCGAACCAGCAACACGTTGTCACCGAACTCCGCTTGGAGGGTGACCAGCTTCTGTTCGTCGATTTCGAGTATCGCGACCTGGGCGCCTTCGCTGATGAAATGACGTGCAATGCCGAGTCCCAAACCCGAACCGCCACCAGTGATGAGGACCACGTCGCCGTCGAGCATTTGCACGTCTGTCCTTACTAGTTGAGAGCCGTTGGTAGAACACAGGTTCGGATCACTGTCGCCGTGTCATTCGTCGACCACGGGTTGCAGCGTGATCGCCTGCGCAGGGCACGCCCACATCGCTTCCTCGATACTGGCGCGGTCGTCTGAATCGACGATTTCGCGGGAAACGACAACGCGCCCATTGCCCTCGGGGATGTCGAAGATCCCGGGGTGGATCGCAACACACAGGCCGTAGGTCTGGCACTTGGACATGTCGACGGCGACACGCAGTTTTTCAGACATGTGCACGCTCCTACTCAGGACCTGCGTTGGCCTGCATGACGCGCAGGTAGTGCCGGTAATAGTTCAGCTGGACCTTCTCGCCGTACCCGGTGAGACGTCGCAGACCGGGTCCCTCCCAGGTGGGGTCGGGGGATTGGTCGACCGAGGAGTTGTTGGCCTGCTGGAGGTGAAACCGCATCCCCGCCTGACGTGCCCACGGGCTGGCCCCGGCCCGCGCGGCCCCCTCCCATGCCACGGTGTCGTCCTCCTCCACGATTCCCGCGGAGCCGAACTGACTCTGACCGATCACCAAGTCCTGCATCGCAGATTCGTCGCTCTGGAATTTCCAGGCGAACTGCCAACTCCACACCTCCATCTCGGTGGGCCCGATGGGCTGCCACTGCCGAAACGAAGTGAAGACCGACATCTTGCCGGTGGGATCGGGGGTAGGGAATCGGATGAAGCTGAGGTTGGGGAAGATGGTCCCGACGATGGGACCGTCATTGGCGACGACGTGTAGTTGGGTTTCGTCGAGCCAGGAGAGGTCGAACTTCTCTTTGAATTCGGGTGGATAGCCCCAGAAATCGAAACTCGGGTCGATCATTGAAGTCCACGCCAAACCAAGGAACCCGTGCCCGTTTTCGAACTCGTACTTGCGGCCGAACTCACACACGTAGTCCAGACCGGCCGCCAACCCGATTTCCTGCACGCTGCCGTGAAGGTTCGGAACGTGGTACACGTCGCCGGTGAAGTTTTCCGATGCCGTCTTCCAGTTGGCCTTCACTCGGTAGCGGTCAGGTGGTCCGATGACGCGCATGCCGTCGGGGTGCAGTCCGGCGATGAGGTCGAGCATCCATCCGGCGCCGCCGAGG
>NZ_JAODWD010000014.1 GCF_025345615.1 Mycobacterium deserti | reverse complement strand
AGGATCTGGTACCGGTCGAGATCTTCGCCGATCCGGAGGTATTCCAGGCGGAGATGGATCGGCTTTTCACGCGTACATGGGTGTTTGTTGCTCATGAGAGTGAGATCCCCGGCGCCGGTGATTTCGTTCAGCGTCGCATTGGTGTGGATCCGGTCATTGTGACGCGTGACGGTGATGGCGGCGTTCATGTGTTGTCTAACTACTGCCGGCATCGTGGGTCGCAGGTGTGTCAGACCGATGCCGGCAATTCGCGGTTCTTCAAGTGCCCGTATCACGGTTGGACGTATGCGAACAATGGTGATCTGGTGGGCACGCCGATGATGCAGCGTGCGTATGGCACTCCGGTGGATAAGACGGAATGGGGATTGTTGCGGGCGCCGCGTGTGGACTCGCGGCAGGGCTTCATCTTCGCGTCGTTGTCCGATGATGTTCCCTCGCTTGAGGAATTCCTCGGCGGCGCCGGATGGATGCTCGACCTCATCGCCGGACTGCACCCCGACGGCATGCGCGT
>NZ_JAODWD010000013.1 GCF_025345615.1 Mycobacterium deserti | reverse complement strand
ATGTCCTCGGCCGCCCGCCGGTACGACGGCTCGGCGAGCACCGTCCGGCACGCGGCGGCGAGCGTGGTGGTCACGGCCACGCGGACGCCGGCCTCGGTGAGGCGGACGGCGTGGTCGAACTGGTCGTAGTCCACCGGCACCACCACGGCGGGCAGCCCGGCGGGGAGCGTGTGGCCGAGGACGCCGGCGCCACCGTGGTGGACGACGGCGGCGAAGCGGGCCAGGTCGCGGGCGTAGTCGACGTACTGGTGCACGGTGACGCCGCTCCCGAGCGCCGCGGCGGGCACGGGGTCGCCGCCCAGGCTGACGTGCAGGTCGACGTCCGGGAGGGCGGCGGCGGCCTCGGTGGCGGCGGCGAGGAGCGCCTGCTTGTGCCAGGGCAGGTGCGTCCCGGCGGTGACGAGGACGGCGGGCCGTCCGGGCGTGAGCTCCGGCGGCGGCGCCGGGGTGGGCGGGGTGTGGAGGACCGGGCCGACGTAGCGCACCGCGGCCGGCAGCGAGCGGGGGAACTC
>NZ_JAODWD010000012.1 GCF_025345615.1 Mycobacterium deserti | reverse complement strand
GCCTGGGTATTCCTTGATCGGCTTGGACCACAACAGATCCGCCGCGGCCTGCACGATGTTCATCGGCTGCAGGGTGATCATCACGTCCATCGGCGCGTCGGGGGCGGTGATGGCCAGCCGCCCCGAGGACCCGATGTGCACGTTGAGCACGGTGTCAGTGTCGACCAGCGCGTCCCACATCGGCTTCCAGTGATTGAAGTCGTGGAAACTCGGATAGCCCATCGCCGACGGGTTCTCGCTGAAGGTCAGCGAGTGCACCCCGCGCTCGGCGTTGCGCCGAATCTCGGCCGCGCACGCTACCGGGTCCCAGATCACCGGCAGCGTCATCGGGATGAAACGCGCCGGGTAGGCCCCGCACCACTCCTCGACGTGCCAGTCGTTGTAAGCCTGCACCAGAGCCAGCGAGAACTCCGGGTCCTCGGTGGCGAACAGCCGACCGGCGAAACCGGGGAACGACGGAAAGCACATCGAGCCCAAGATGCCGCCGGCGTTCATGTCTTTGACCCGCTCGTCGACGTTGTAGCAACCCGGCCGGATCTCATCGAGACCCTGCGGTTCCAGGCCGTACTCCTCCTTGGGCCGGCCGGCCACCGCGTTGAGCGCCACGTTGGGGATCACGGTGTCGCGGAACTGCCAGGTGTCACTGCCGTCCGGGTTGTGCACCAGCCGCGGCGCCTCATCCTGGTACTTCTTCGACAGATGATTCTTGAACATGTCCGGCGGCTCGACGATGTGATCATCAACGCTGATCAGGATCATGTCGTCTTTGTTCATGCCCGTTCCT
>NZ_JAODWD010000011.1 GCF_025345615.1 Mycobacterium deserti | reverse complement strand
GGTGAGGCGTGTCCGGCGGTGGTGGTGGATCAGTGGGCGCCGGGGCGGGTGATGATCAACGCCTACGGTCCCACCGAGACCACCATCTACGCCGCGATGAGCACACCGCTACAGCCCGGATCAGGAACCCCACCGATCGGCTCACCGGTGCCCGGGGCAGCACTGTTCGTCCTCGACCAACACCTGCACCCGGTACCACCGGGAGTCCCCGGTGAGCTCTACATCGCCGGACGCGGCGTCGGCATCGGCTACTGGCGCCGCCCCACCCTGACCGCCACCCGCTTCCTGCCATGCCCCTACGGCCCACCGGGCACCCGCATGTACCGCACCGGCGACCTCGTACGCTGGCGCACCGACGGCCAACTCGACTACCTCGGCCGCACCGACGAACAAGTCAAAATCCGCGGCTACCGCATCGAACTCGGCGAAATCCAAACCGCCCTCACCGAACTCGACGGCATCGACCACGCCGTGGTCATCACCCGCCAAGACCACCCCGGCGACACCCGACTGGTCGCCTACATCACCGGCACCACCGACCCCGCCACCGCACGCACCCACCTGAGCACCAAACTGCCGCCCTACATGGTGCCCTCCGCCATCATCACCCTCGACACCATCCCCACCACCACCAGCGGAAAACTCGACACCAACGCCCTCCCCACACCCACCTACCACCACCACAGGACCTACCGCCCACCCACCACCGCCATCGAACAAATCCTGGCCGACACCTACGCAAACGTCCTCGGCCTCACCCACGTCGGCACCGAAGACTCCTTCTTCGAACTCGGCGGCGAC
>NZ_JAODWD010000010.1 GCF_025345615.1 Mycobacterium deserti | reverse complement strand
GGCGTCGGCGAGCATGAACGCCAGGCGCGCATCGGGCAACGCCGGGTCCAACGGCAAATACGCCGCCCCGGCCTTGACCACCGCGGCCATTGCGACGACGGCATGAGCGCACCGCGGGAAAAGCAGGGCGACGTATGCTCCGGGACCGGCACCGAGCTCGATGAGCAGATGAGCCAACCGATTCGACACTTCGTCGAACTCTCGATACGTCATCGTTTCGCCGTCGAAGGTCAACGCCGCCGCGTCGGGTGTGCGCGCCACCTGAGCAGCCAACGCATCCGGGATCGAGAGTGCAGGGGGCGCGGGTTGAGTCAACACCGCGCGGTTGGCCCATCGATCGAGTCCGGCACGCTCGTCGTCGTCGACGAGGTCGATCGACGACACCCGTTGTGCCGGGTCGGCGGTCATCGACGTCAGCACCGACTGCATCCGGTCGATCAGGACTTCGACGCTGGCGACGTCGAACACGTCGGTACGGAACTGCACCGTGCCGTAGATCCCGGCCGCCTCCCCCTCTTCGGTCCATTGCTCAGACAGTGAGAACGACAGATCCGTCCGCGCGGTGTGGGTTTCGGCCGGCTGAACTGAAACCTCCAGATCCTCCAGCATCAGGCCGGCGGTCGGTCCGTTGTGGTGACCGGGCACGTTCTGCCATGACACCATGACCTGGACCAGCGGATGATGCGCCAGAGACCGGACCGGATTGAGTCGGTCGACGAGCAGTTCGAAAGGCACGTCCTGGTTCTCGAAGGCGGCAAGGCTGCGCTCACGCACCTGGACAAGCAGGTCGGCGACGGTCGGGTCGTCTTCCATGTCGACCCGAAGCACCAGCGTGTTGACGAAGAAGCCGACGAGATCGTCGGTCACGGCCTCGCGCCGACCGGCGATCGGAAACCCAACCGCCACATCGGAACTAGCGCTGAGCTTCGACAACACGACCGCAAGCGCGCCCTGAACCACCATGAACGTCGTGGCGTTGTACTCGCGGGCCACGTCGCGCACCCGTTGCTGCAGTTCGCTCGGCCAGCGCACGGGGGCGCTCGCCCCGCGATGGTCGGCGATTGACGGATACGGACGGTCGGTGGGCAACCGCATACGTTCGGGCATTCCGGCCAGCGTCTGTCGCCAGAATCGCAGTTGCGCGGCGATCGGACTGTCGGGGTCGTCGGGATCGCCGAATTGCGCGTGCTGCCACAACGTGTAATCGGCGTATTGAACGGGAAGTTCGAGCCAATCCGGGGCCCGTCCCTGCCGGCGCGCGGAGTATGCCGCGGACAGATCGCGGATCAGCGGTGTCATCGACCAACCGTCCGCGGCAATGTGATGCACCGTGGCGACCAGAGTGTGGTCCTCTTCGGCGATACGGAACAGCCGAGCGCGAAGCGGAATTTCGGCGGCCAGGTCGAAGTAGTAGCGGGCCGTTTCCTCGACCCCCGCAGCCAATTGCTCCGGTGTCCAATCGGTGGCATCCACGACGTGCCAGCCGAAGTCGGCTTGCTCGGCGCTCACCACGTGTTGCTGCGGGATTCCGTCGGTCGAAACGATTACGGTGCGCAGACTCTCGTGGCGGCACACCACGTCCGCCAGCGCTGAGCCCAGCGCGTCAGGGTCGAGCCTCCCGCGCAGCTGCAGAGCCACTGCCATGTTGTAGACGGCCGAGGGCCCCTGCAACTGATCAAGGAACCATAGTCGGCTCTGCGCGAACGACAACGGAATCGCTGGGGGCCGTTCGGTTCTCACCAGTGGAGCGAGCTCGAGACCGGCGGCGCCGACGCGTGGCGCCAGCTGAGCGATCGTCGGTGCGTCGAACAACGTCCGTACCGCCAGCTTCGCTCCCAGCGTGCGGTTCACCGCGGCGATCACCCGCATCGCCGACAATGAGTCGCCGCCGAGTTCGAAGAAGGAGTCTTCGGTGCCGACGTGGGTGAGGCCGAGGACGTTTGC
>NZ_JAODWD010000001.1:499303-1210185 GCF_025345615.1 Mycobacterium deserti | reverse complement strand
TTCGGGCTGTTGTCGTACTGCTCCCCGGTCTGCGGAGTGCCATCGCCAAACGTGGTCCGGGCGGTGTTCCACGTCGAGTAGAAGCCGTCCATCGCGCTCACCCGTCGATTATCGCAGGGGCGCAGCTACCCCCTCTGCGGAAGTTTCGGCGCCAGGAAACCCACCGGACCTGAGGCGATGCACACCGACAACGCCGCGGTGTTGGCCCGCACATCGATCGCGTTCCCCGCCCCCGCCAGTCGCACGAACACCCGGTTCAGCCCCGGCCGCACAGGCACCTTCACCTCGCCGCCCTCCGACAGCGACATCATCATCGAGCCGTCACTGTTCGCCAGGTAGTTGATCTCCGCGGTCCAATCGGCCGGCAACAGCGGCCCGTCCAGCGGCATCCGCACGGGAAGGTCCGGCTGGACCAGATACCCACAATTGGGCTGCGGGCCCTGCGCGATGCTGCGCACCCACGTCACCTGCGCGTCAACCACGCGGCCTGCACTGTCCAGCATCCGCAAGTCCGTTGTCGCACCGGCGAACTCCGGCCTGTCGCGCAGCAGCGCGAACATGTGACTCGCCCGATTCTCGGGACCGACCACCCGCTGCAGCACCATCGGGTCGGCTTCCTGATCCAGCATCGGCGCACTTGACCTTTGCGCCGCCCCCGCCAGCCCCGCCTGAGCGTTCTGTAGATACCCCCGCGCCGGGTTGTCGCGCCAACTGGCCAGGAAGGTCGTCGTCGAATACAGGCTGCTCGCGATGAAAAATGCCACGAGAGTGGCGATTACGACGCTCCGACCCCGCGACGCGACGAGCCATCGAGGTCCCGGGCGGTTCGGCGCGCACAGCCCCACCGCCGCCAGAAGCGTAAGCACCACAACGAGATCCGGCAGATACCGCAACGTCTGCGCCAGCTCCAGGGCGGTGAATTGCGAGGACCGCATCAGGTAGATCGGGATCTGGCACGCCACCGCGTAACCGACCGCCAACAACCACACCACGCCGATACGGCGCTTGCGCGCGAACGAGACCGCCACCACGGCCGCCAGCGCCACCCAACCCAGCACCATCACCGCCACCGGCGGCGTCCCCCATGGGGATGCCGGTGCCCAGCGCTGCCAATCCCACGGTCCACCAACCAGACCCGGGACAATGCCGTGGGTCACCGACCGTCCCAGCAATTCCAGCGTCATCGCGACGTCGCCGCTCCACCGCTTCTGGTCGACCACCACCAGGTAGACGACCGCCCACAGCGCCGTCACCACCAGCGCAGGCACCCACAGCCGCTGCCCGCGCCGCCACGCATCAGCCACCGAGCCTTGGCTCGTGACATGAGCCAACGCGCAGACCACCGCGAACGCGACGAACGGGATGACCGCGGCCTTCTCGAAGAACAGCAGGCCGCCGACGTACACCAGCAGACCAGTCGCCGCGTACCGCTGATTTTCGGTGCGCACCAGCATGATTGCGTCACCAACCACCCATGCCAACGCCGCCAGCATCGGCAGGGAGTTCAGCGCGGCGGCCCACCACGCGAAGCCGGGCACCCCCAGCGGTGTGAACAGGAAGAACGTCAAAGGCAGCAGTACCACCGGGCGCCAGCCGACAATGACATGCAGTGTGCGCAGCACCGCCAGAGACGCCAGTAGCTGCAACACCACCAGGCTCAGCGCCGGCCACACCCACTCCAGGGGCGCCAGCCGGGTGATCGCGCCCGCGACCAGAAACGCACCCGGCATGACGTGCCCGTCGTGGTCGTCGAACAGGTACGACAGTGAGAGCAGACTCTGCGTGCCCGCCCGGCCGATCAGGATCAAATCGTCCCAATAGAAGAAGCCGCCGAACGCCAGCACCGCGCGGATGGCCAGTGCCACGACGATCAGCGCTGCAGCGGTACGAGCAACCCAGGACGTCGCCAACGCGCTATCGCGGATACGCATCTCCAGCCCGCTGGCGCGCAATCCAGGCCGACCTCACCATCTCCTCCAGTGAATGCCGCATCTGCCAGTCGAGATCTCGGGCGGCGAGGTCGCCCGATGCGACGATGCGAGCCGGGTCGCCGTCCCGGCGCGGTGCGATCACCGGATCGAAGGTCACGCCGGTCACGTTGCGGATCGCCGTCATGATCTCGCGCACGGATGTGCCGCTGCCACTGCCCAGATTGTAGACGCGCTCGACGGGCGCCTCGGCGTCCAACCGGCGCGCCGCAGCGACGTGCGCCTGCGCCAGGTCTGAGACGTGGACGTAGTCACGGACACACGTACCGTCCGGGGTGGGGTAGTCGTCGCCGTTGATGCGCGGCGTCTCGCCTCGATAGAGCAAATCGAACACCAACGGAAACAGGTTGTGCGGGCTGACGTCGAACAGATCGTCTGCGCCCGACCCAACGACATTGAAGTAGCGCAGACTTGTGTGTCGCAGCGTCGTCGCGCGCGACTGGTCGCGCAGGATCCACTCGCCGACGAGTTTGCTTACCCCGTAGGGAGATTCAGGAGCCGTAGGTGTCTGTTCGGTGACGATGTCGACGTCGGGTGTGCCGTATGTGGCGGCGCTGGACGAGAACACCAACTTGTCCACACCGCGGGTCTGCATCGCCTTGAGCAGCGTGATCATCACTGTCACGTTCTGCTCGTAGGTACGCAGCGGCTCCCGCACCGAGACGCCGGCGTACTTGAAACCCGCGACGTGGATCACCCCGGTCACGTGATGCTCGGCCAGCGTGCGCTCGACACGCTCGCCGTCGAGTAGCGTGCTGCGCACCAGCGGTACCTGCGGCGGTACGAATTGTTCGAGGCCTGTCGAGAGATCGTCGATCACCACCACCGACAGGTTCGCGTCGAGCAGCGCACGGACCACATGCGCCCCGATGTATCCCGCTCCGCCGGTCACCAGCCAAGTCATGAGCTTCCCCTCGCCATCATGCGCAGCTCCTTCACGGCGTCCGGCCCGTTCTGCCAGGCGCCCAGAAGCCTTCGCCAGAGTTGCACCTCGGCAGCATAGGGTGCGGCTGTCGCAGCAGCCGTCATGATGGGCGCGTTCTGGCTAGCGCGCCCAGGTGCACCGCGATGCCGACGAACGGCCCGCACAGCAGCGCGACCACCGTGCGGGTCTCCAGCGACAGGGGAAGCAACAACAACAGCGTCGACGCGAGCGTTGCCGACACCCAGCCCAACGAGTAGGCGCGGTGCAGCGCGACCGCCACCGTCGCCGCGCCGGTCAGCGTCAACAAGGCGATCGCCACCGCGGCCGCCGTCAGCCATGCGAGCAGTGCCCCGTCGGCCCGGTAGTCCGCTCCGAAACCCGCGCGCAGCAGCCACGGGCCGACCGTCCCCGCGGCCACTACGCCGAGCAGGCCGACGCCGATCACCAGCCCGGCCGGTCCGGCCAGCGCTCGCAGCCGTCCGGCCCGCTGGTCCACAAAATAGGCGATGAGGTTGCCCTGCATCGCGGTCAACGGCACAAGCAGCGGCGCCCTGGTCAGTGTCACCGCGAGGATCACCACGCCGCCCGTTGCCCCGAGGTCGTCCGATGTCGCCTTCAGCAGCACCGGGAAGCCCATGACCAGGATCGCGCTGGCGCCCGCCGCGGCGATCGAGTGGGACGCGCCGCGCAGGAATGTGGCGGTGCCGCCGGGAGTCAACAGCCGCCCGGCCTCGCGCGTCACCGGCGACGCGACCAGCATGATCAGCCACGCCACCGCGCCGGCCACTGTGGCCCACAGGTAGCCGACCAGGCCCCAGCCCACGACGAAGGTCGCCGCGGCGACCAGCACCCGCAGGACGGCGTCGGCGACCATCAGCGCTCCGTACTGGGTCCAGTGATTCAAGCCCGCCAGCATTCCCAGCAGCGTGGCATGCAGGCAGAACCCCGCCAGACCGACGGACAGCAGCGCGACCGAAAGCCACCGCGCCGAGACGAACACATGTCCCGACCACAGCGGCGCGCTCACGACGATCACCACCGCGGCGGCCACCCCTACCAGCGCAGCCACCCGCACCGGAAGGGTCCGCGGGCCGACCGCGACTTCGATGTAGCGCGCCGACCGCACCTCCCGAGTCGCCTCCTGGAGCAGACCGAACGCCGCGCCGGTGGCCAATCCGAACGCACCCCAGAACACCCCGAACACCGAGAAGCCTGCCGGTTCCAGATCGCGGGCAGCCAGATACAGCACCGCATATCCGCACAGCGCGGACAGTGCCGTCGCGGCGCCGACACGGGCTACGCTGCCGCGCGTGATCGGCCCGGTGGGCGGGCCCGCCTCCGTCACGACGGCGAATCCAGCGCAGGCAGCTCCGTCGAGTAGAGCCACGCCTGGAACAGCGGTTGCAGCGATTCGGTGGTGTAATGCGATGCCAGCCCGGTGAAGTCGTCGGTGACAACGGTGCCGTGGCGATATCGTGTCGTCCAATCACGCAGCAGCGCAAAGAAATTGTCGTCGCCGATGCGCTTTCGTAAGACATGCAGTGTGAGCGCGCCGCGTTTGTACACGCGATCGTCGAACATGTCGCGCGCACCCGGGTCGGCGAGCAGCAGGTTCTGCGGTGAATGCGCCAGGCGATCGTGATAGCGGCGTGCCCAGTCCTCGGCACTGGGGCCGCCGGAGTTTTCTGACCACAACCACTCGGCGTAGCAGGCGAAGCCCTCGTGCAGCCAGATGTGGCGCCACCGCTGGGCGGTGACCGAATTGCCGAACCACTGGTGAGCCAGTTCGTGTGCGATCAAGCGTTCGGCGCTGCCCCGACCGTCGCAATGGTTGGCGCCGAAGATCGAGATGCCCTGCGCCTCGAGAGGGATCTCCAGGGCGTCGTCGGTGACCACGACCGTGTACCCGGTCGACAGCGGGTACGGCCCGAACAGCTTGGTGAACAGCTTCATCATTTTCGGCTGGCCGGCGAAGTCGTGATCGAAGTTGCGGCGCAACCGATTCGGCACCACGGCGTGCATTGCGACGCCGTTCTTGGCCATGCGGTGACGGTGGTAGTCGCCGATCTGCAGGGTGATCAGGTATGTCGACGTCGGCTCGGGCTGTTCGTAGGTCCACGTCGTCATGCCCGCGCGGGTGCGACGAGACACCAACTCGCCGTTGGCCAACGCGAAGTAGGGGCTCTCGGTGGTGATGCGAAGCCGCAAGCTCGCCTTCGCGCTGGGGTGGTCATCGCACGGGAACCACGACGCCGCCCCGTTGGGTTGCCCGGCGACCAGTGCGCCTTCGGTGAGCTCCTCGAAACCGACGTCGCCCCAGAGGGATCGGATCGGGCGCGGGCTGCCGCCGTAACGCACGACGATCGCCATCGCGGCGCCGGCGGGCAGGGCCTCGGCGAGCCCGATGTGCAGCTTGCTGCCCGACGACCTGAACTGAGCGGGCCGGTGCCCGTTGACCGACACCTTCGTCACCGTCAGCGCTTGGGACAGGTCGAGGGTGAACGTGCGCAAAGCCGCCAGCGTGACCGCGGTGATGGTGGCCGACCCGGCGAGCCGGTTGATCGCGACCTTGTATTCGAGGTCGAGTTCATAGCGCGACACCCGGTAACCGAAGTTGCCGTTGGCGGGAATGTACGGATCGATGACGGGCGGCTGCGACATCCCCCGCGCGTGCCCGTCCCCGCAGCCCCTCTTCTTACCTCTCGTCACGCGGCGTTATCTTCGGCTTTCTTCGCCGCCGACGAGTCGCGGCGCTTCTTACGGAACGCATTCCACGGCGCGATCGGATTGCCGAGCCAGCGGGTCGACGCCGGGACTTCGTCGCCGCGCATGACCAGTGAGGCCGGGCCGACGGTCGCGCCGACGCCGATGCGTGCTGCCGGCAGCGCCACGCAGTGTGGTCCCAACGTCGAACCCTGCTCGAGCACAACGGTATCCATCCGCATGATGCGGTCGTGGAACAGGTGGGTCTGCACTACGCATCCCCGGTTGACGGTGGCGCCGTCCTCAAGCGTGACCAGGTCGGCTTCGGGCAGCCAGTAGGTCTCGCACCACACGCCGCGGCCGATCGACGCGCCGAGCGCTCGCAGCCACACATTGATCACCGGAGTGCCGCTGGCGGCGCGCGCAAACCAGGGCGCCGCGACGGTCTCGACGAACGTGTCCGACACTTCGTTGCGCCAGACGAATGACGACCACAACGGGTGTTCGATGGCCCGGATCCGTCCGACCAGCACCCATTTGGCGACCACCGCGACGCCGCCGGCCACCGCGCCCGCGACCAGTAGCACGACGCCGCTGGCCAGCGCCGCCCATACCCAGCCGAACGTCACCGCCAGCCACTGCGCGGCTAACAGCACCCCGACGCCGATCGAAAAGGTCACGATCACAGGGATGAACCGGCAGGTCTCCACTAGGGCGCGCAGCGTCTTCAGGCGCAGCGACGGGTGGAACGTGCGCAGCGCGTCCGCTGCGGTCGGCTTGCGGCGCAACCGAACCGGCGGGCTGCCCAGCCACGACGACCCCGCCTTGGCCTTGTGCGGCGCCGCGGAGAGCACCGCCACCAGACCGTCGTCGGGCACCCGCCGCCCCGGCTGCGTGATACCGGAGTTGCCGAGGAACGCCCGCTTGCCGATGGTTGCCTTCGCCACATGGATCCAGCCGCCGCCCAGTTCGTAGGACGCCACCATGGTGTCGTCGGCCAGGAAGGCGCCGTCTTCGACGACGGTGAACTTCGGCGTCAGCAAGGCTGTCGAGATCTCCGTTCCGCGACCGACTTTCGCGCCGAGGAGCCGTAACCACCACGGCGTGAGCAGGCTCGCGTAGATCGGGAAGAGATAGTTGCGCGCGGCGTCCATCAGCCGCTCGGTCGCCCAGATCTGCCAGCCGATACGGCTGCGCACCGGGTGGTAGCCCTCGCGAAGCCGAAGCGACAGCAGTCGCACCCCGACGACCGTCAGCACCGCATAAGTCGCGAACGCGGCCAGGGTGGCGACCGGCGTCCACAGCGCTGCGGGCGCAATCGCCGACGACACCGATTCTTCGCCGTGAACGGCCCACCCGATGACGGCAAAACCTGCGCCGAGCGCGAGCAGCGGCAGGCCGCCGAGCAACACCGAGGTGATTCCGTACATCGCTACCCACACCGGCGCCCGCTTCGGCCGGTGGTCGGGCCAAGGGTGGCGGGCCTTGCCCGACTTCACCGCGGGCGAGCCCTTCCAGTACTGGCCGTTCTTGACCTTGCCGACCACGCCGGAGCCTGGCGCGACGTCGGCGTTCTTCCCGACGACCGATCCGGGCAGCAGCGTCGTGCGCGCGCCGACGGTGGCGTCGTTGCCGACGGTGATGCGCCCGACATGGAAGCGGTCGCCGTCGACCCAATGCCCGCTGAGGTCGACCTCGGGCTCGATCGAACTTCGGTGGCCCAGCTTGAGCATGCCGGTCACCGGCGGTGCGGAGTGCAGGTCGACGCCTTTGCCGACCGTGTTGCCCAGCGCACGGGCGTAGTACACCAACCACGGTGCACCCGCGAGATTCTCGGCGCCGCTGGCCTCTGCGAGCCGCTCGGCGAGCCACACCCGCAGGTGCTCCGGCCCGCCGCGGCGGTAGGTGCCGGGATCGAGTCCGGCCAACAGCATGCGCGCGAACAGCACCGCTATGCCCATTCGGCCCAGCGGCGTGACGAACAGACCGAAACCGGCGGCGATCCACCACCAACTGACCGGCACGGCCCACGGCACCAGATCGAGTTCGGCCGCGAGTTTGTTGACCGCGGCCAGCCACACCACCCACTGCAGACCCGCCAACGTGGCCAGCGGCAGCGACAAGGCCACCTGCACCGCCTGCGCCAGCCGCGGCGTCGCCTTGACGTCACGCGGCACGACGCGCTGCGGGGGATCCATTTCGTCGAGGTAACCGGCCAGCGACCCGAGCCGCGGATGGTCGTACAGATCGGCCACCGTCACCTGGGGGTAGCGCTGACGAAGTGCCGCGACCAGTTGCGCCGCCCCCAGCGATCCGCCTCCGACTGCGAAGAAGTCGGCCTCGGGCCCGTCGACCGTCGCGCCGAGCACGTCACGCCACAGACCGGCCAGCCAGCCCATCGTCCCCTCCAGGCCCGACTCCTGCGCGTCCTCGGCGTCACCGACCGGCCATGGCAGCGCATCCCGGTCCACCTTGCCCGACGTGCGGGTCGGTAGCTCGTCGACGAGGACCAGTCTCGGCACCAGAGCTGCCGGAAGCGTGTCGGCCAGATTCGCCCTCGCCGCGGCGATGTCGAAGGCGGGATCGGTGCTGGCGATGTAGCCGACAAGCAGCGGTGTGCCGCTGGCCGTCTTGCGCACCGCGGCCGCGCCACCGCTGACACCCGGCAGATTGACCAGTGCGGCGTCCACCTCACCGAGTTCGATGCGCCGCCCGCCGACCTTCACCTGGTCGTCGGCGCGGCCCACGAAATATAGCCCCTCGGCCTCCATCCGCACGAGATCACCGCTGCGGTAGGCGCGCGACCAGCCGAGCGTCGGCATCGGCGCGTACTTGTCGGCATCCTTCTCGGGATCGAGGTAGCGCGCGAGGCCGACGCCACCGATCACCAGTTCACCCGTTTCGCCGGCGACGACCGGAACACCGTTCTTGTCGACGACCGCCAGATCCCAGCCCGGCAACGGCAGCCCGATGCTGACCGGGGCCCGCCCGGTCAGCCGGGCCGCGCACGCCACCACCGTCGCCTCGGTGGGGCCGTAGGTGTTCCACACCTCGCGGCCCTCGATTGCCAGCCGCTCAGCCAGCTCGGGCGGGCATGGCTCCCCGCCGAAGATCAGTAGCCGCACCGCCTCCAAGGCCTCGGCAGGCCACAGCGCCGCGAGCGTCGGCACCGTCGACACCACGCTGATGTCGCGCGAGACCAGCCACGGGCCCAGGTCCATGCCGCTGCGCACCAGCGAGCGTGGTGCCGGGACCAGGCACGCGCCGTGCCGCCAGGCCAGCCACATCTCTTCGCATGACGCGTCGAAAGCAACCGACAAACCAGCCAGCACCCGGTCACCGGGTCCGATCGGATTGTCCTGCAGAAAGATTCGCGCTTCGGCATCGACGAACGCCGCCGCGCTGCGGTGGGTGACCGCAACGCCCTTCGGGGTGCCCGTCGACCCCGACGTGAAGATGATCCACGCGTCGTCGCGACCCAGCGGTGCCGCAGCGCGCCACCCGCGCGAGGAGCCCGGCCCGCGCACCATGCCCTGCTCGGTGATGACCGCGACGACCTTGGCCTCGTTGAACACCAGATCGGCGCGTTCGGGTGGATCGTCGGCGTCGACGGGCACATACGCCGACCCGGCGGCCAGCGTCGCGAGGATCGCCACGTACAACGCGTAGCTGCCCGACGGCATCCGGATGCCGATGCGGTCACCGCGTCCGATGCCGCGTGCGGCGAGCCACGCGACGCTCTCCTCGATGTCGGAGACCATCTCGGCGTAGGTCAGCTGCACGTCCCCGTCGTCGAGTGCGGGTGCGTCCGGATGGCGGGCGGCGGTCTCGTAGAGGATGTCGATCAGCGTGCGCGGCTCGGGTGCGTACGGCGACAGCACGTATTGAGCGGGAATCTCCAGCGCCGTCACGGCTATAAAACTACTCAGTCGACGCGGCGGAGCGTCCGCGCCGCACGCGGTGTCTCCGTGCGGTTTAGCTTCCCCGATTACCGTGAACCCAGGTCACCTGGCAGAATCGGGCGTGAAGTCATGGAGGGGAGTATTCCTTCGCCGCAGTGCCGTCACCACGTCGACCGTCATCGGACGACCGGTGCTGCGGGCCGACACGGCAAGTCGTGGCGGTGGAAGAGACCTCCGGCGTTCGATCGACGACCGGAGGATTTGTGAACGTATCTCAACTCGAGTGGATCATCACGCTGAGCGTGACGATCGCCATTCTGCTGTTCGACGTGGTCGTGATAGGCCGAAGGCCCCATGAACCGTCGAAGCGGGAGACCAGCATCGCACTGACCATCTACGTCAGCCTTGCGATCGCCTTCGGGTTGTGGACGTACTTCTTCCACGGGAGCCAGTACGGCGTCGAGTTCTTCGCCGGCTGGCTCACCGAGTACAGCTTGTCGGTCGACAACCTGTTCGTCTTCCTCATCATCATGGCCAGCTTCAACGTGCCAAGGAAACACCAGCAGCAGGCATTGCTCGTCGGCATCATTCTGGCGCTGATCTTCCGCGGCATCTTCATCGCAATCGGCGCGGTGGCGATCAATCAGTTCTCCTGGATCTTCTACGCCTTCGGAGCGTTTCTGCTGTACACCGCGATCACCCTGATCCGCGACACCGACCACGAGGACGACGGAGACAACTTCGTGGTCCGCTTTGCCCGCAGCCACCTGAGTCTCACCGACAAGTGGGACGGCCTGAAGCTGTGGGTGAAGGAGGACGGCAAGCGGCTGATGACGCCGATGTTCCTGGTCATCGTCGCGCTTGGCACCACCGACCTGCTGTTCGCGCTGGACTCCATCCCGGCGATCTACGGACTGACCCAGGAGCCGTACCTGGTGTTCACGGCGAATGTGTTCGCGCTGATGGGGCTGCGCCAGCTGTACTTCCTGCTCGGCGATCTTCTGAAGCGGCTGGTCTATCTTTCGCAGGGGTTGGCCTTCATCCTGGCGTTCATCGGCGTGAAGCTGGTCCTGCACGCACTGCATGAGAACGAACTGCCGTTCATCAACGGCGGCGAACATGTTCCGGTGCCCGAGATCCCGACGCTGCTGTCGCTCGGCGTGATCATCGTGACGCTAGCCATCACGACAGCGGCCAGCCTCTACAAGACGCGGGTGCACGACGTGAAGAACGGCAACTCCGGCACCGAGGTCACCGACGACGAGACGTCGTTGGACTCGCGCTGATCGCCACCGTCGACCCGCACGGCGCCGGCACCTAACGTGGCGCCGGATCTGTAGCAGGCGGCGGGTGCGGACGCGAATTCGGGCGTACAGCCGCCCTCATCGCCGACATCGAGACCCGCAGGAGTGGCCGACGGCGTCACGCTGATACCGGTGTCGCCGCGGCAGGACCCTCGTGCGCTCGGTCGCGACGCACTGCGCCGATTGGCGGCGCGAAATCAGCCGAGAGCTTCGTAGATCAGCGTCGCGTATCGATTGGTGCGTTCGGTGCCGGTCGTGCCCGGACCCATTTTGTTCATCACGTACGCGAACGTCGCGCGACGGTCGGGGTTCATGACGATCATCGATCCACCCCACCCACCCCACCAGCAGATCCTGCCCTCAGGAATGGCCGGAACGCTCTCCGGTGTGGGCAGGCCGAATCCGATCCCGAAGCGGAGCGGGACGAACAGAACCTGGTCCACACCGTTGGATTGCTCCTGGAAGATCAGATCGATGGTCTCCGGCCGCAGCACCTGCACACCGTTCGCCCTGCCGCCTAGAGAGATTGGCGACAAGGCGCGGGCCAGAGCCCGTGCGTTGCCGTGGCCGTTCGCGCCGCCGATGTCGGCGCGCCGCCATCCGGCGGTCTCTGCGATCGCGGCCACATCCTCGTCCGGTCGGATGGTGCCGAAGGTCTTTAGCATCGGATGGTTGGCAGGAAACAGCTCGAATGGCAGTTGCAGTGGTGGCGGGGGAATCAGCTCGGCTATCCGGTGATCGTCTTCCTTCAGCACGCCGATCTGGACGTCGGCACCGAGTGGAAGAGCGATCTCGTCTCGCACGAAGTCTTTGAGCGGCTTGTCGGTGACGCGCCGAAGAACCTCGCCGATCAGGTGTCCGTAGCTGAGCGCGTGGTATCCCGACGCGGTGCCTGGATTCCACCATGGGGCCTGACTCGCCAGTTGGCTCGTCGACTTTTCCCAGTCGTACATGTCCTCGAGGGCGAAAGGGGCGTCCCATCCCGAGACCCCGGACGTGTGCGCCAGCAGATGCCGGACCTCGATCTTCTGCTTGCCGTTCTCGGCGAACTCCGGCCAGTAGTCGGCGACGGGCGCGAAGGGGTCCAACTGGCCGCGGTCGACGAGAATCAGTGCCGCCAGCGCGGTCAGCGTTTTGGTGCATGACCAGAAGTTGACGATCGTGTTCTCGGCCCAGGGGACGGTCTTCGCACGATTCGCGTATCCACCCCAGATATCGACGACGAGTTCGCCGTCGATGTCGACCGCGATCGACGCGCCGAGCTCCTCACCCGCGACGATCTCCTCGGCCAATGCCTCGGCGACCTTGTCGAATCGGGTATCCCACCGCCCATGCACCTCGTCGCTCATTCCGCCATCTTGGGCCGCCTCGGCGCCCCGCGGAGCCCCTTTCGGACCGGCTCTTCCCACTGGTCGGCATTGATGCAATCACGGCATCATTTAGGCCAACATCGGACTTGGACAAGTATTTATCGCGGCTCTAACCTGCGAGTATGACCTCTATGGTGTCGTCAACCACAGATCTGACCGGACAGATGATCATCGCGGGGTCGATGGTTCGCGGAACCGGCGACGAGGTCCGCGGATTCGATCCCACCGCCGGGTCCGAACTCGAGCCGACCTACCGGTATGGCGACCCGTCCCACGTCGATGCCGCATGCGCGGCGGCCGCCGAGGCGTTCGACGGCTACCGCAGCGTGCCCGCCGAGCGTCGCGCCGCATTCCTCGAGTCGATCGCCGAGAACATCGAAGCGATCCGCGACGATCTCGTCGCGCGCGCCGTCTCGGAGACCGGCCTACCAGAAGCGCGGCTGACCGGCGAGGTCGGCCGCACGACCGGACAATTGCGCATGTTCGCCGGTGTGCTGCGCGAAGGCAGCTTCAACGGCGCCCGCATCGACCCCGCCCTGCCCGACCGCGAACCGTTGCCGCGCCCCGACATCCGTCAACGTGCCATCGCGCTCGGACCCGTCGCGGTATTCGGCGCCAGCAACTTCCCGCTCGCGTTCTCGGTCGCAGGCGGCGACACCGCCTCGGCGCTGGCGGCAGGCTGTCCCGTCGTCGTGAAGGCGCACGACGCGCATCCCGGTACGTCGGAACTGGTCGGGCGCGCCGTATCGGATGCCGTGCGCGCCGCCGGGCTGCCGGCAGGTACCTTCTCGCTGCTCTACGGTTCCGGACCGGAGCTGGGCATCGCGCTGGTCACCGATCCGCGGATCAAGGCCGTCGGTTTCACCGGATCTCGCGCAGCGGGAACGGCTTTGGTGGCTGCGGCCGCCGCCAGGCCCGAACCTATCCCGGTATACGCCGAGATGAGTTCGATCAACCCGGTGTTCCTGCTCGCCGAGGCGCTGGCCAACCGGGCCGCCGACATCGGCCGCGCGTTCGTCGGGTCGTTGACCATGGGCTCGGGGCAGTTCTGCACCAACCCGGGTCTGGTGATCGCCGTCGACAGTCCCGACCTGGACACCTTCATCGCGGCCGCCCGCGACGAACTCGTGCAGGCCACGCCTGCCGCGATGCTGACGCCGACGATCGCCGAGAATTACCGCAGCGGCGTCGACGCCCTGGTCGCCCATGCCGACCTCATCGCCCGCGGTGCGGCCACCGACGCGCCGGTGGCCTGTCCCGCCGCGCTGTTCAGCACGGATGCCCGCAGCTTCCTGTCCTCTCGCGAACTGCAGGCCGAGGTGTTCGGCGCATCGAGCCTGATCGTGCGGTGCACGGACGTCGCGGAGATGCGCGCCGTCGCCGCGGGGATCGAGGGACAGCTCACCGTCACCGTGCATGCGGATGACGCCGACATCGACGACGCACGCCAGTTGCTGCCGACGCTCGAACTGAAAGCCGGACGAATTCTGTTCAACGGCTGGCCGACCGGGGTCGAAGTCGGGCACGCGATGGTGCACGGCGGACCGTACCCGGCCACTTCGGATTCCAGGACGACGTCCGTCGGATCGCGCGCGATCGAGCGCTTCTTACGACCTGTCTGCTACCAGGACGTGCCGGGTGCGCTGCTCCCGAGCGCGATCGCCGACGGAAATCCCGACAAGATCTGGCGCCGCGTCGACGGCAACCTCACCCAAGACTGACCCACACCGACGACACACCACAGCGAGGAGTCACGATGCACGCCGCCCACGAAGGCTTTGACGGCGTTCTGTTCTTTCCCGTCACCCCGTTCACGCCCTCCGGCGACGTGGACACCGAACGGCTGGCCGAGCACGTCACCAAGGGCGTCGATGCCGGTCCGGGTGGTGTCTTCATCGGTTGCGGCACAGGCGAATTCCACGCTCTCGAATCGTCGGAACTGAAGACTGTCGTATCCACCGCGGTGCAGGCCATCGGCGGACGTGTCCCGGTCTTCGCCGGGGCGGGCGGATCGATCGCCCAGGCCAAGACGTTCGCGCGCGTTGCCGCCGACGCCGGCGCCGACGGACTGCTGCTCCTGCCGCCGTATCTCGTCGAGATGCCGCCGGCCGGTCTCGTGGAATACACCCGCGTGGTGGCGGGCACCACCGACCTCCCGCTCATCGTGTACAACCGCAACAACGCGCGGTACACGGAGGCGTCGGCGGTCGAGGTGTCGCGGATCGACAACGTGGTCGGCTTCAAGGACGGCACCGGCGACCTGGACCAGGTCTCGCGAATCGTGCGCGCTGTCAACGACGAGCTCGCGACGAGCGGTAAGCCGTTCCAGTATTTCAACGGCCTGCCGACGGCTGAGGTGTCGCAGCAGGCGTACCGGGCGATCGGTTTGACGCTGTACTCGTCGGCCACCTTCGCGTTCGCACCCGACATCGCGCTCGCCTTCTACCGTGCGCTCGAAGCAGGCAACGAGACACTGATCGCGGCCCTACTGCGCAGCTTCTTCCACCCGCTGGTGCGACTGCGCGACAGGGTGCCCGGCTACGCGGTGTCATTGATCAAAGCCGGTGTCACGCTGGAAGGTATCGACGCAGGAGAGGTGCGGCCGCCGCTGATCATGCCGACCGCCGGGGACATCACGGAACTGCGGGCGATCATCGCGGCGGGCCGTTCGGTGCTCGCCGACGCGCTCGAAACCGTGCGGTGATGGGCGGAGAGCCCATCCGCATCACCGCGGTGCGCATCACCCCGGTGGCGTTCGCCGACCCGCCTCTGCTCAACACCGTCGGCGTCCATCAGCCGTACGCGCTGCGCGCGATCGTCCAGCTGCACACCGACTCCGGCCTGGTGGGACTGGGCGAGACGTACGCCGACTCCAAGCACCTGGCCCGGCTTGACGCTGCCGCCGACGCCATCACGGGGCTGGATGTGTTCGCGTTGAACGTGATTCGCGCGGCCATCGCGGATCGGCTGCGGGGCGACGATGCGGCCGCCGGCACCGCTGGCATGATCACCTCGGCGAGCGTTGTCGATCAGGTGCTCTCACCCTTCGAGGTGGCGTGCCTGGACGTGCAGGGCCACGCGCTGGGCAGGCCGGTCTCCGATCTGCTCGGCGGTAAGGTCCGCGACGCGGTGCCGTTCAGCGCATACCTGTTCTACAAGTGGGCCGCGCACCCCGGTGTTGCACCCGATACTTGGGGAGAAGCCCTCGACCCCGCGGGGATCGTCGAGCAGGCGCGGCGGATCATCGACGAATACGGGTTCACCGCAATCAAACTCAAGGGTGGGGTCTTCCCGCCTGAAGAGGAGATGGCCGCCATCGAAGCGTTGCGTGCGGCGTTCCCGGACCATCCCCTGCGACTCGACCCCAACGCGGCGTGGTCGCCTCAGACGTCGATCAAGGTGGCTTCTGGTCTGGCCGGCGTGCTCGAGTACCTCGAGGACCCGACGCCGGGCATCGACGGGATGGCCGAGGTCGCCGCACAGGCGGCGATGCCGTTGGCCACCAACATGTGTGTGGTCGCTTTCGGGCAACTGCGGCAGGCGATCTCACAGAACGCCGTCGGTGTGGTGCTCTCCGACCACCACTATTGGGGCGGCCTGCAGCGCTCCCGCCTGCTGGCTGGGATCTGCGACACCTTCGGACTGGGCCTGTCGATGCACTCCAACTCCCATCTGGGCATCAGCCTCGCGGCAATGGTGCACCTGGCCGCCGCGACGCCGAATCTGACCTATGCCTGCGACACCCACTGGCCGTGGAAGACCGAGGAGATCGTCAAGCCCGGCGTGATGGAATTCGTCGACGGATCCGTAGCGGTGCCCACCGGACCGGGTCTGGGCGTCGGCGTCGATGAGACACAACTGGCGGCACTACACGAGCAATACCTACGGTGCGGAATTCGGGACCGCGACGACACCGGTTACATGCAGAGCGTCGATCCGAATTTCCGCGCGGGCAGCCCGCGCTGGTAGCGCTGACGACGCTACACTGATGCGCACACGCCGTACAATCGGCGGTCAATGATGCGAGGAGTGCATCGATGTTCTCGCTGGCCCGGCTGTCCTGCTTCATCGCCGTGGCCGAGGAACTGCACTTCGGGCGGGCTGCTGAGCGGCTGCACATGACCCAACCTCCGCTGAGCCGCCAGATACAACAGCTCGAGAACGAATTGGGCGTGCACTTGATCGACCGCACCACCCGTTCGGTGACCCTCACCCCCGCCGGGGTGGCGTTCCTGCCCGACGCCCGCCGCATCCTTCAGCTGGCCGAAGGCGCCGCGCACACCGTCAAGCGCATACCCGCGGGCGACCTGGGGACGGTCGTCGTCGGGTTCACCGCGGCGTCCGCGCACGCCGTGCTGCCCCGGCTACTCGACGCCGCGCGCGCGAAACTGCCCGACGTCAAGCTCGACCTGCGTGAGATGGTCACTGCGGCCCAAATCGACGGGCTGATGACTGGAGAGCTCGACTTGGGCATGGCGCGCCCGCCGTTGAAACGGCCCGGTCTGGTCTCCCGGCCGCTCCTGCACGAGCAGCTGGTCGCCGCACTACCCGAACACCATCCGTTGGTGAGTCTCGGCCGTCAGCTCACGCTGAACGACCTCGACGGCCATGACGTCATCATGTATTCACCGGTGCAGGCGCGCTATTTCAACGAGCTGTTGGTCAGTACGTTCACCATCGCTGGCGCAACTCCCCGTTACGTTCAGTACGTGACCCAGGTGCACACCATGCTGGTGCTCGTGCGCTCCGGTCTCGGCATCGCGCTGGTGCCCGCGTCGGCCGCTACGCTGCACCCAGACGGCGTGGTGTTCCGATCCATCGGCGCGTTCCGGGAGCGTCCCGTCGAGCTCGACGCGGTGTGGCGCAGCGACAGCAGCAACCCCGCGCTTCTTCGCCTGCTCAGAGATGTTCTGCCGCAACGCGAGTGGACGACCGACGATTTGGTCGAGGATGTGGTCGGGTAACGCGGAATCGCGAAGGCACGATAGGTGTTAGCGTAGAGAGACTAACGAAGGGGTGTGCAAATGCTGTCGACGGTGAAACTGCTTGTCGCATCGGCGTTGGCGGCTGTGCCGCTGACCTTGGGAATCGGAGTCGCCTCGGCGCAACCCGCCGTTGATGCGATCGTCAACTCGACGTGTAGCTATCCGCAGGTTATGGCGGCACTCAAGGCGCAGGACCCGAAGATGGCGAGCCAGGTGTCCGCCAATCCCGCGATGGTCGCCGGGCTGAAGCAGCTTGTCGCCGCCGGACCTGATGAGCGCAGGCGGATGGTTTCGCAGTGGCAGAACGTGCCGGCCGTGCAGCCCTACATCGGGCTGATCTCGTCGGTTGTCGGCACCTGTAACAGCTACTAGCGCCGAAGGTTTCGCGGTTACGCCGGTGTCGGTAACGGCACCGGCGTAATCAGTTCACCGGTCTGTAGGAACTTGTCGAGGTTGCGCAGCGTCAGGTCCTCCATCGCCGCGCGCGTCTGCACGGTGCCGCTCGCCACGTGTGGCAGCAGCACCACGTTGTCCATCTCGAGCAGTTGATGCGGCACCTGCGGTTCGTCGACGAACACGTCGAGGCCCGCCCCGGCGAGCCTGCCGTCGGTGAGCGCGTCAACCAACGCGTCCTCGTCGACGACGCTGCCGCGCGCGATGTTCACCAGATATCCGTCGGCACCGAGTGCGTCGATCACTTTGCCGTCGATCAGCTTTCGCGTACCGGCGCCACCCGCCGCGGCCACGATCAGCACATCGACCCCACGCGCCAGTTCCAGCGGCGATGAGACATAGGTATATGGCGAGTCGGCGACCGGACGGCGGTTGTGGTAGCTGATCGCACAACCGAACGCGGTCAGCCGTTTGGCGATCGCGCCGCCGATTCGTCCCAGCCCGACGATGCCCACACGGGTGTTGCTGACCTGGCGGGTCAGCGGGTAGTTACCGTCGACGGGCCAACGACCCTGTCGCACATACCGATCCGAGGCCGAGAACCTCCGCAGGGTGTCGATCATCAGGCCGACCGCCGTGTCGGCGACACAGTCGGTGAGGACATCGGGCGTATTGCTGACACCGATTCCGCGCCGGCCTGCGGCCTCCACATCAGTGGTGTCGTAACCGACGCCGAAGTTGACCACCGCGCCAAGATTCGGAAGAGCTTCCATCAGTTCGGCATTGACTCCGGTGCGACCAGAGGTCACCACGACGGTGACCTCGTCGCCGTGCTCGGCGAGGAAGGTCGTGCGCTCGGAGTCGCTGTCGGGGAGTACATGCGCGGCGTACCGGGCGCGCAGAGTCTCGGCGAGCGACGGCTTGAGCGGGCCGACCTGAAGGACGCAACTGGTGGTGGCGTGGGTGGACACGGTTCTCCTCTGTTCTCGCACGTACCGTATGCCGACCTGGGAATACCCGTCCAACACGGAAATAGCATGGATTGATGACGAAGCCGCATAACTAGCCCCGGGCGGTGTGCACCGCCGAGTCACCGCGGAGACACCCGGGACAAATGCGCACGTCAAGGGCATCAAGGAGCTAGCTGGGCACCATTCAGTGGTCCGTCCGGCTCCCGCCAGATGGCCTGTTTTCGCCATCTCGGCCGGTTGACCGCCGAATCCGCAGCCTCGTAGCTTGTGTCTGCGGTCACATAGTTCGTCCACATACGTGGACATCAGCAGCCCGGAGGATCCATGAGGCCCACAGCCCAATTGCCACGGCGGGCGCGCCGAGCACTGACCGTCGCCGCCGCAGCGACCGCCTGCTGTGCAATCGCCGCCGGCTGCACAGTGGCCAACTCCGGTCACGGCGGCTACGACGCCGACACGCTGCGCATCGTCCTGTCGCAGGAGCCGCCGACGCTCGAGCCGTGCGAGAGTTCGCTGACGTCAACCGGAATAGTCGTCCGTTCCAACATCACCGAGCCACTCATCGAGCGCGATCCGAACTCCGGCGATCTGCAACCGCTGCTGGCCACCGAGTGGCGCCAGAGTGCGCCCAACCAATGGACGTTCAAGGTTCGCGATGGCGTCACCTTCTCCAACGGCGCACCGTTCACCGCCAGGGACGCCGCGTTCTCCATCGACCGCGCTGTGAACTCCGACCTGAACTGCAACCTCGACGGCTACGTGTTCGGTGACGAGAAGCTCGAACTCGACACTCCCGACGACAACACGCTTGTAGTGGGCACGGAAACTCCCGATCCGATTCTGCCGCTGCGCATCTCGTTCGTGGAAGTGGTTCCGGCCGGTACCAGCATGCAGGAGAAGGTGCGTGAACCCGTCGGCACCGGCCCGTACGCGATTGACGATTGGGAGTACGGGCAGAAGCTGCTGCTCAAACGCAACGCCGGCTACTGGGGACCCCAGCCGGCGTTCGCGCGTGCCGAGTATCAGTGGCGCAGCGAAGGCAGTGTGCGCGCCGCGATGATCACCAACGACGAGACCGACATCGCCGTCTCGCTCGGACCAGAGGACGGCGCAGGTGATCTCGGCGTTCCTTTCCAGAACAATGAGACCACCGCATTGCGGATGCAGGCTGGAGAGGCGCCGCTGAACGACATGCGGGTGCGCCAAGCCATCAACTACGCGGTCAATCGCGAGGGCATCGTCAAGGCGCTGTTTCGCGGCCTCGGCGATCCTGCCTCTCAGTTGATCCCGTCCGGCGTCGTCGGGTACAACGGCGACCTCCCGCTGTGGCCTCATGACATCGACAAGGCCAAGCAGCTGATCGCAGATGCCAAGGCCGACGGCGTCCCGGTCGACAGGCAGATCCGCCTGATCGGCCGCACGGCCCAGTTCCCGAAGATCGCCGAGACCATCGAGGTGTTGCAGAGCGAGTTCGCCGAGATCGGGCTCAACGTCAAGATCGAGATGATGGACACGTCCAACCAACTGCTCTACCAACTGCGGCCGTTCCCACCGGAAACCGGCCCCTACCTGCTGACGATCATGCACGGCAACCAGGCCGGTGACGCCGCCTTCACCCTGGACCAGTACATGCTCAGCGACGGTCCCCAAGCCGCCTACGGCACACCGGAATTCGACAAGAAGATCCGCGCCGCCGAAGAACTCACCGGCCGGCAGCGCCAGGACGCATTCGCGAAGTTGTTCGCCGAGGAGCCCGAGGAGATCATGCAGATGGCCTACATCGCCCACATGAAGGGCATCCTCGGCAAGTCACCGCGGGTCGACTACACGCCCAACTCGGCCACCGGTGACGAGATGCGGCTGGCCGAGATGACCCCCGCAGGCAGCACCACCCCGACGGTCGCCCAGTAAGTAAGGAAGTCCAGCCCCATGTTCTCCTTCGTTCGGCGCCGGATGTACACCAGCGCACTACCGTTGATCATCGTGCTGCTCGGGGTGTTCCTGCTCGCCCGGCTCACCGGCGACCCCACCAATCTCTACCTTCCGGAGTCGGCCACACCGGAACAACGCGAATCGTTCGCCCAGGCCAACGGTTTCAACGACCCGATCGGCACTCAGTTGTTCGACTACTTCAGGGGTGTGCTGCACCTGGACTTCGGCACCTCGCTGCGCACCGGCGAGTCGGCCTCCGAGATGGCGCTGCGCGCCTTTCCTGCCACCCTGCAATTAGCGTTCACCACAATGCTTCTGGCGATCGTCGGTGCGATCGTCATCGGTTGCTGGGCCGCCTACCGGCCGAACTCGCTGGCTGACCGGTTCTCCAGCCTGTTGTCGATGACCGCCGCAAGCATTCCCGACTTCTGGTTCGCGATCACCGGTGTGTGGCTGTTCGCGGTGCTCCTCGGCGCGCTGCCGACCTCGGGTGTCGACAGCGGCATCCTGTCCTGGATCCTGCCGATCGCCACCCTGATGATCCGCCCGCTCGGCGTGCTCACCCAGGTCGTACGCGGGGCGATGGTATCCGCGCTGTCCGCGCCGTACGTGCGATTGGCGCGCAGCAAGGGCGCCAGCGACTTTCGTGTCGTCAGCCACCACGCCCTTCGCAACGCCGCCGCGCCCGCGCTGACCGTTGCCGGTGACCTGGCCGTCGGGCTGATCAACGGCGCGGTCGTCGTCGAGGCCATCTTCGGCTGGCCGGGAATCGGCAAGCTGATGATCGACGCGATCCTGCAACGCGACTTCGCCGTCCTGCAGGCCGCCGTGCTGCTGACCGCCGTGAGCATCTTCCTGCTGAACGTTCTCATCGACGCCTGCTACGCGTTGCTCGACGCTCGCGTCCGCGAACCGGCTCGGATCTAGACGGACAAGGAGCATTCATATGAGCACTGGACTCGATCTCGTTCCCGTCAAGCCGACCACGGCCATCGTCGGCGAACCGGCCAAGAAGCGCGCCGGCTCAAAGTGGTTCCGGCTCCTGGTCAACGACCGCGTCGCCGCCGCGGCAGCCGTGGTTCTCGGACTCGTGTTCCTCACCGCCGTGTTCGGGCCGATGCTGTTGGGCGATCTGGCGACCAGGATCGACCTCGACAACTCGAACCAGCCGCCCTTCACCCTGAGCCACGGTTGGGCCAACGTCCTCGGTACCGACCCGCTGGGCCGCAGCATGCTGGCCAGGTTGATCGTCGCCTGCCAGACGACGTTGTCCGTCGCGATCCCCGCCGTGCTGATCTCGGCGATCGTCGGATCGGCGATCGGAATGTGGGCCGGTTACCACCGTGGCTGGCGCGAGACCCTGGCCATGCGCATCGCCGACGTGATCATGAGTTTCCCGTCGCTGCTGCTCGCGGTCGTCGTGCTCTACGTGTTCTCGCCGAGCGCAGCGAACATCGTTGCGGTGCTGGCGATCACCCGAATCCCGGTGTATCTGCGTACCGCCCGCGCGGAGTCCGCGGAGCTGCAGAGCCGGTTGTTCGTTGACGCCGCGCGCACCTTCGGCGCCAGCGCGCATTCGATCATCGGGCGCCACGTCGTGCCGATCGTCCTGCCAACGCTGTTGACGCTCGCGACGCTGGACTTCTGCTACGTCATGCTGGCCGAGAGTTCCTTGAGCTTCTTGGGCATCGGCATCCAGCCGCCCGACGTCAGCTGGGGCCTGATGGTCTCGCAAGGGCGCACATACCTGCACACCGCCTGGTGGCTGTCGTTCTTCCCCGGATTGGCCATCGTCATCACCACCGTGTCGGCCACCATCCTGGCGGCGTGGGCCCGCATCGCCACCGATCCCGGACAGCGGTGGCGCCTCACCGTTCCGCAGAAGCGCCTGACCCGCTTCGCCAAGACCACGAAGGCCCTCTCATGACATCTGCGGTCGACCACAAGCCCACCATCGAGGACACCGACGCCAAGCCCGTGCTCGACGTCGACGGCCTGACCGTGGACATCCGCACCATCACCGGCACCGTGCGCGCCGTCGACGACGTCAGCTTTCAGGCCCGTCGCGGCGAAACATTGGCTCTGCTAGGTGAATCCGGATGCGGCAAGTCCATGACCGCCACAGCACTCGTGGGCCTTCTGGAGCCCGTCGCCGACGTCGTCTCGGGCTCGGCCGTCCTCGGCGGCTTCGACCTGTTCGAAGTAGGGCGAGCCAAACGTCGCGAGATGGCGGGCACCGAACTCGCCATCGTCTTCCAGGACGCGCTGACGGCATTGAACCCGCTCTACACCGTCGGAACGCAACTGGCCGAACCGTTTCGGATTCACCACAACCTGAGCGCCAAGGAGGCCAAGCGCAAGGCCGTCGACCTGATGGCCCGCGTCGGGATCCCGCAGCCCGAGACCCGGCTGAACTCCTACCCGCACCAATTCTCCGGCGGCATGCGGCAGCGCCTGCTGATCGCGATGGCCGTCGCCCTCAACCCGAGTGTGTTGATCGCCGACGAGCCCACCACCGCGCTGGACGTCACGGTGCAGGCACAGATCATGGCGTTGCTGCGCGATTTGCGCACCGAATACGACATGGCCGTCGTCCTGATCACCCACGACCTAGCGCTTGTCGCCGAGGAGGCCGACCGGGTCGCGGTCATGTACGCGGGCAATATCGTCGAAACAGGATCGGTGGCAGAGATTTTCGCCAACCCCAAGCACCCGTACACCAAGGGACTGCTGAACTCGGTGCCGGTCAACGCCCGACGTGGTGACGTACTCAAGTCCATCGGCGGCACACCGCCGGACCTGCACGCCATTCCCCACGGCTGCGTCTACCAGGCGCGCTGCCCGTTGGCCCGCGAGATCTGCGCGACCAAGCGGCCCGCACTCGACACCGTGGCGCCCGGCCGCAGGGCTGCGTGCCATTTTCCCGAAGAGGTGCAAGATGTCTGACAACCTGCTCGAAGTGCGCGACCTGCGCAAGTCGTTCCGCGTGCCCAACGTAGGCAAGAAAAGGCTCTGCGCACTCGACGGCGTCAACCTCGACCTCGAGCGCGGCGAGACGCTTGGTCTGGTGGGCGAGTCCGGATGCGGGAAGTCCACGCTGGCACGCACATTGATGATGCTCGAACGCCCCGACGCGGGTACTGTGCGCTTCGATGGAATCGACCCGTTCAGCCTTCGTGGCAAGGACCTGCTGAAGTTTCGCCGCCGGGTGCAGATGGTGTTCCAGGACCCGTACGCGTCGTTGAACTCCCGTATGTCGGCCGGCGACATCATTGCCGAGCCGTGGCGCAGCCACAAAGGCATGTACGCCAACCGCAACGACCGCGACATGCGCGTGCGGGGACTGCTCGACCTCGTCGGCCTCGGCGCCAAGGCCGCCGACAAGTACCCCCAGGAGTTCTCGGGCGGTCAGCGGCAACGCATCGGCATCGCTCGCGCCCTCGCACTCGACCCCGATGTGATCGTCTGCGACGAGCCGGTGTCGGCACTGGACCTGTCCGTTCAGGCGCAGGTGCTCAACCTGCTCAACGACCTACAACAGCAGTTGCAGATCTCCTACATCTTCATCTCCCACGACCTGTCGGTGGTTCGCCACGTCGCCGACCGCGTCGCGGTGATGTACCTCGGCAGGATCATCGAAAACGGGCCGACAGACGCGGTTTTCGAGCGGCCGAACCACCCGTACACCGCCGCGCTGATGTCGGCCGCCCCGAAACTCGACAGCGCACACCGCAAGGAGCGGATCCTACTGAAGGGCGAGGTGCCGTCGCCGCTGGACCCGCCGTCGGGGTGCCGGTTTCGTACCCGGTGCTGGCGGGCGACGGACGTCTGCGCGTCGGAAACCCCGCCTGCAGCGCGGGATCCGCACGTCGACGCCCACACCGCGCTGTGCCACCATCCGCTGCTCACCGAGCATGCGGCATCGTTGTCGGTGTGAGCGTCTCGTCGTATGTCGTCGTAGCCATGGCCATCGTCCTGGCGTCGTGCATGCAGGCTTCGATCGGATTCGGCATGGGGATGCTCGCTGCGCCGATCGTCGCGATCGTCAACCCCGCCATGATCCCCGGCACCCTGATCATGCTCGCGGCGCTGCTGACCGTGCTGGTCGTGGTGCGCGAACGCGAGGCTATCGACCTCGGGGGCACCGGTTGGGCGCTGGTCGGCCGCGTACCGGGCACTGTCGCAGGGGCCTTGCTGTTGGCGCTGTTGCCGCAACGCGCGCTCGCGATCATGCTCGCCGGTGTGGTGCTGTTCGGCGTCGTTCTCACCAGTGTCGGTTGGATCCCGGTTCCGCACCGGCGCAACCTGGTACTCGCCGGAGCCACCTCCGGTGTGCTCGGCACGGCGACGTCGATCGGCGGGCCTCCGATGGCACTGGTGTGGCAGAACACGAGTGGGGCGCAACTGCGCGGCACCATGAGCGGCTTCTTCCTGGTCGGCTCCCTGATGTCCATCGCGATGCTGGCGGTGACGGGCTCCATCGGCGCGCAGACGGTGTCGTCGTTCGCCGTGCTGACCCCAGCGGTTGCGGTCGGGTATCTACTGTCGTGGCCGGTCAACCGTCTGCTGGACCCGCAGCGGCAGCGCTGGGCGGCGATCACGATCTCGGCGATCGGCGCAATTCTGTTGATCACCCGAGAGCTCGTGGGGTTGTGAGCGTGGAGCCACCTCGCCAGGTGAAGTCGGCGGTACGCACCGTCGAACTGCTCGAATACCTCGCGTCGCGACAGGATCGGCCCGCCCGCATCCGCGACATCGCCACGGCGCTGGACATGCCGCGCAGCAGTCTGCACGCCCTGCTGCGCACCCTGGTCACACAGGGGTGGGTGCGGTCTGACGCATCAGGGACGTTGTACGGCATCGGTATTCGTGCGTTACTGGTCGGCACCGGCTACCTCGACGGCGACCCCTACCTGCCGATGATCACCCCGTTCCTCGACGACCTCCGCAAACAACTCGACGAGACGTTCCACGTCGCGCGCATCGACGGTACCGACGTCGTCTACCTCGCCACCCGGGAGTCTCGGCAGTACCAACGGACCGCCAGCAGAGTGGGCAGGCGGTTGCCGGCCTACGCCACCGCATTGGGCAAGGCGCTGCTCGCCGAACGATTCGATCATGAACGCGACGAACATCTGCCCGCCACGCTCTCGCGTATCACCGACCATACGATCACCGACCGCGCAGAACTCGACGAAGCGTTGGCCGGTGCCCGAATTCGCGGCTATGCGACCGACACCGAGGAGAACACGCCCGGCGTGCGGTGCTTCGCGGTCGCGCTGCGCTACATGCAGCCTGCCCAGGACGCAATCAGCGCCTCCATCCCGATGGGCAGGCTGACCGACGGTCGGGAGCGCGCGATCGTCGAGGCTCTACTCGAGGTGGGGGACAAGGTTTCGCGGGTGATCCGGCCGCTCGCGAACGGCGAGAAATGGTTCGCCGGGTGATGCCCAGGGCGCATTAATTCATGCCTTCTTAGTGTTGGACATGCATCGATTGGCCTCAGTACGCTCAAAAATCATGACCTCGCCCAGTCGGAGCCCTGTCGTTCGCGACATGAGGGTCGTCCCTGTCGCAGGACACGACTGCATGCTGCTGAACCTCAGCGGCGCGCACGGTCCTTTCTTCACGCGAAACCTGTTGATCCTGACCGACTCTGAGGGCAACACCGGTGTCGGTGAGGTGCCCGGCGGCGAACCGATCCGTCGCACGCTCGAAGACGCCACGCCGCTGGTGGTCGGCTCGCCGATCGGCGCCTACCACGCGACGCTGGCGGCCGTCCGACGCGAGTTCGCCGGCCGTGACAGCGCAGGGCGCGGTGCCCAGACGTTCGACCTGCGGGTCACCGTGCACGCGGTGACGGCGGTGGAGTCGGCGCTGCTGGATCTGCTCGGAAAGCATCTCGGCGTCACCGTCGCGGCGCTGCTCGGCGACGGGCAGCAGCGGGAGCGGGTGCCCGCGCTGGGCTACCTGTTCTTCGTCGGCGACCGCACCAAGACCGATCTGGCCTACCGGTCACCGGCCGACGAGAGCGCCGACGCCGACCAGTGGCTGCGCATCCGCCACGACGAGGCGCTGACGCCTGAGGCCGTCGTTCGATTGGCCGAGGCCGCGCGGGACCGATACGGGTTCCGCGACTTCAAGCTCAAGGGCGGTGTGCTGGCGCCGGGCGACGAGGCCAAGGCCGTGACCGCGCTGGCCGACCGATTCCCCGACGCTCGGATCACATTGGACCCCAATGGCGCATGGCTTCTCTCCGACGCGGTGCGGACCTGCCGTGACCTGACCGATGTCCTCGCCTATGCCGAGGATCCGGTCGGCCCTGAGGGCACGTTCTCCGGTCGCGAGGTGATGGCCGAGTTCAAGCGCGCGACCGGACTGCCGACCGCGACCAACATGATCGCCACCGACTGGCGAGAACTGGGTCACGCCATCCGGACGGGCGCCGTCGACATCCCGCTGGCAGACCCGCACTTCTGGACCATGAACGGCTCGGTACGCGTCGCTCAGCTCTGCGATGCGTGGGGGCTGACGTGGGGTTCGCACTCGAACAACCACTTCGACGTTTCGCTGGCGATGTTCACCCATGTCGCTGCCGCGGCGCCCGGTCAGATCACCGCCATCGACACGCACTGGATCTGGCAGGACGGCCAGCGAATCACCAAGGAGCCGTTCACGATCGCCGACGGGCATCTCACCGTTCCGGACCGGCCGGGCCTCGGGGTGGAGCTCGACGAGGAGGCTGTGGCCGCGGCGCATGAGCTGTACCTCGCCGAGGGCCTCGGTGCACGCGACGACGCGGCGGCAATGCAATACCTCGTTCCGGGATGGACGTTCGACCGGAAACGGCCGGCGCTGCAACGATGAAAGTCGTCGTCGTCGACCCGAGCCTGGTGCCGCACCGCGAGCGCTTCGAGGCCGGACTGCCTGCGGGGACGACGGTGGTGTGGGGGGACACGACAGAAGCCGCGCTGCGGGAAGCCGATGTGTTCGTCGGCAGTCGGTTCACTCCGGAAATGTCCGCCGTGGCGAAAAAGCTGCTCCTCGTGCACGTCGCGGGCGCAGGCACTGACAAGGTTGCCTTCGACGTTCTGAGTCCGAAGGTGTTCGTCGCGAACACGTTTCATCATGAGCAGTCCATCGCCGAGTACGTCCTCGCCGCGGCGGTGCTGCTACGCCGAAATTTCCTGGAACAGGACTGGGCGCTGCGCGAGGACGTCTGGGCCACCTCGGTGTACGACCGGTCGATTCCTCAGCCCCGAGCGCTGCACGGGGCACGGGTCGGATTCGTCGGCTTCGGCCACATCGGCAGGCGCAGTTGGCATCTGCTGCGCGCGCTGGGCACCGAAGGTGCGGCGGTGACGGGCAGCGGCACACTCGACGCCGCAGCCGAGGGGTTGTCATGGACAGCCGATGTCGGAGCGCTCGACCGGCTGATGTCGGAGTCCGAAGTGGTGGTCGTCTCGGCGCCGCTGACCGAACGCACCACCGGCCTGATCGGCGCCGACCAGCTGCGGGCGCTGGGACCCGAGGGCGTGTTGATCAACGTCGCACGCGGACCCCTGGTGGCCGAAACCGCTCTCTACGAGGCGCTCGCGGCTCGTACCATCGCTGCGGCGGCCATCGACGTGTGGTACCGGTATCCAGACTCCGACGGCCACGCTGCGCCCAGCGAGCTGCCGTTCGCCAAGCTGCCCAACGTGTTGATGACCCCGCACTCGTCGGGCGTCACCCGTAACACGTTCATCGGCCGCGTCGACGATGTCGTCGCCAACATCGGCCGGTTACACCGCGGCGAGCCGTTGCAGAACCTGGTCGTCGGTCACCAGTTGTCGTAGCCGCCCTCGGGGCCGAGCATGCGCTCCAGCCGGGTGCGGTTGATCCGGCCCAGCTCGTTGCGGACCACTTTGCGTTCGGTCTCGACATCGTTGAGCAGACGGTCGGACATCGCGGCCAGCACGTCGGGAACGGAGTAGCCGTTGACGAACATCACGAAGCCGAAGCCGAACTGCTCGAGGTAGCGCCGTGAGGCTCGGCTCAGCTGATTCATCACCCCGGGCTCGTCGCACCAGATGGCGCACTGTTCGGCCGCAGACTTCTCGCTGCCCGGCCGTCGCCCGATGTCCGGATAGGCCTGCAGGATCGAGTCGATCGACTCCTCGGACAGCCCGAACAGCAGCTCGTCGGCATGGCGGAACAGCGCGTCGTGGTCGGCGTACGGCCGCCCGCGCGCCAAATCGGCGGCCAGCGGCACGCTGTAGCAGCATTCGTACACGGCGTGCACGGCCCGTCGCATCGGCATGGCGTTGAACGCTTCGAGGCCGATCCCCTGATGCATCAACACGAGACCAATCATCAAAGCCCCAGAGAACGCGGAGGTTACCGCGTGTTACGGAGAGGAAAATTCCCCGGCCGTCAGTGCGGCGTCGCCTTGAACCTCTCGATCGAAGCCTGCACCTCGGCTTCGGCTTTGTCGCGGCCCACCCAATCGGCGGCCTTGACGTACTTGCCCGGTTCCAGGTCCTTGTAATGCACGAAGAAGTGCTTGATGGCCTCCAGTTCGAAGGCCGGAACGTCCTCGAGGTCCTGAATATGATCCCACCGGGGATCGCCGGCGACCACGCACAGCACTTTGTCGTCGCCGCCTGCCTCGTCGGTCATCTGGAACATCGCGACGGGGCGCGCCTCGACGATGCAGCCGGGGAACACCGACTCGGGCAGCAGCACCAACGCGTCGAGCGGGTCGCCGTCCTCGCCGAGGGTGTTCTCGAAGAACCCGTAGTCCGTCGGATACGCCATCGACGTGTACAAGTAGCGGTCCAGCTTCACCTTGCCGGTGTCGTGGTCAACCTCGTACTTGTTGCGCGAACCCTTGGGGATCTCGATGACGACGTCCAATTCCACCGCCGCGGCTCCTTCGCATGTGCTCTGAGTCTGGGTCGCCCGCTTGGCGACGCGGGTCAACCCTAATGGAGCGATACCCTGCTCTACGGGGGCGGCCTGAGTAGGCGGTCCAGACAGGGCAGGAGAGTCAGTCATGCGGCCCACTCGGTGGCGGCGATCCACCCACGCGGTGGTCGGGGTGGCGGTACTGCTGCTGGTCGCGGTGGTCGTCGCGGTCGCTGCCGTGCTGACGACGGGCCATTCGACCGACGCGACGGCGGTCAAACCCACACCTCCCGCCGCAACCGCCAAACCGGCCGTGGTACCTGTCGCCGAGTCCGCACCCAAGCCGACCGCCTCAGCGCTGGCCGCGGCGCTGGCGCCCGCGGTCGCCGACCCCAACCTCGGCGACTTCACCGCCCGGGTCACCGACGCGATGACCGGTACGCAGTTGTGGGCGCGCGGCGCCGACATCCCGATGCAGCCCGCGTCGACCAACAAGACGCTGACCGCGGCGGCCGCGCTGCTGGTACTCGACCGCAACGCCCGGCTGACCACCCGGGTGCGGGCAGGAGCGCGTCCGGGCGTCGTTGTGCTTGAGGGCGGCGGCGACCCGACGCTGTCGGCGGTCCCCCCGGGTGAGGAGACCTGGTACCGCGACGCTGCCCGCATCAGCGACCTCGCCGAGCAGGTGCAACGCAGCGGCATGGAGGTGACCGCGGTGCAGGTCGACACCAGCGCCTACAGCGGACCCACCATGGCTCAGGGGTGGGACCCGGTCGACATCGACTACGGGGACATCGCCCCGATGGAGTCGGTGATGCTCGACGGTGGCCGGACTCAGCCGGTCAGCGTCGACTCAGTGCGGTCCAGGACGCCCGCGCTGGACGCGGGCCGCGCGCTGGCCGTCGCGTTGGAGGTCGACCCCGTGCACGTCACGGTGTCGCCGTCGCGGGCCGACGGACGCGAACTCGCAGCCGTGCAGTCGCCACCGCTGATGCAACGACTCCGCGACATGATGAATGCGTCCGACAACGTGATGGCCGAGGCGATCGGCCGTGAGGTGGCTGCCGAAGTGGGCAGGCCGCAGAGTTTCGACGGCGCCGCCGAGGCGGTGCTCGGCGCGCTGGAGGAGGCCGACATCGACACCAGGGGCGCCGCGCTGTTCGACTCCAGCGGCCTGTCGGTGGACGACCGGCTCACCGCCGAGACCCTCGACGAGGTGGTGCAGGCCGCCGCGGGCGACTCCCAGCCCGAACTGCGGCCGCTGGTCGATCTGCTGCCGATCGCCGGCGGCAGCGGAACCTTGTCCAACCGCTACCTCGACTCGGATCTGGTGCGACCGGCGGCCGGCTTCCTGCGCGCCAAGACCGGCTCGTTGACCGGAACCAACTCGCTGGCCGGCATCGTCACCGACGAGAGCGGCCGGGTGCTGACCTTCGCGATCATCTCCAACAATGCGGGGCCGACGGGGCGCATCGCGCTCGACAACCTGGCCGCGACGCTTCGGTCCTGCGGGTGTGGCGCATGAGCCGCGCCACGACGTCGAAACTGACCGTCGGCCGAGCTGTGGACTGGGATTTCGCCGCCACGGTCGGCGCCAAGTTGGCCCGGCCGGGGCCGGCCGCCTCCGACTACACCCGCCGCCAGGTCATCGATCAGCTGAGCGAGGCGTCGCGTAGCGCCGAATTGCCGGTCCGCGAGGTCACCGGGCTGACCGAGGGCGGCGAGGTCCCGGAGGCCCGCGTCGTGGACCGGGCGCAGTGGATCCGCGCGGCGACGCAGTCGATGCGGATCATGACCGGCGGCAACGACCTTGACGCCGACGGCGGGACACGTCCGCCGATGATCGCGGGGCGGATCACCGGGGCGCAGACCGGCGCGGTGCTGGCGTTCGTGTCGTCGGGCATCCTCGGGCAGTACGACCCGTTCGGACCCGGCGGCGGCGAACTGCTGTTGGTGTACCCCAATGTGATCGCCGTCGAGCGGCAGTTGCGGGTGCAGCCGTACGACTTCCGGCTCTGGGTGTGCCTGCACGAGGTCACCCACCGCGTGCAGTTCCGTGCCAACCCGTGGCTGGCCGATCACATGTCGACCTCGCTGGCGGTGCTGACCGAGGAGACCGCCGACGACGTCTCCGAAGTCATCGGCCGGCTTGCGAAGTTCGTCCGCGAACGTGGCAACGGCGTTGCGGCCGAACCGAATTCGTCAGGAATGATCGGTTTGATGCGGGCGGTGCAGTCGGAGCCGCAGCGCCGGGCGCTCGACCAACTGCTCGTGCTCGGCACGCTTCTGGAGGGCCACGCCGACCACGTGATGGACGCCGTCGGTCCCGCGGTGGTGCCGTCGGTCGCCACGATCCGGCGCCGGTTCGACGAGCGCCGCCGCCGCAAGCAACCGCCGCTGCAGCGGGTCCTGCGGGCACTGCTGGGGGTGGACGCGAAGCTCAGCCAGTACACACGCGGCAAGGCGTTCGTCGACCACGTGGTCTCGCGGGTCGGCATGGACCGTTTCAACGCCGTCTGGTCGGGGCCCGAGACCTTGCCGCGGCCAGACGAAGTCGACGAACCGCAGCGATGGATCGACAGGGTGCTGTAGCCGACCTGCGGCGCGCGGTGTCGACGTTTGCCAAGGCTCACGGCGTCGATGACCCGCGCTGGTGCGTGGCGCTGTCGGGAGGGCCGGACTCACTGGCGTTGACCGCTGTCGCCGCCGAGTTGAGGCCGACGACGGCGCTGGTTGTCGACCATCGGCTGCAGGTCGGGTCGCGGGCAGTCGCCGACGATGCCCGCGATCAAGCGATGGAGCTGGGATGTGTTGACGCCCACGTGCTTCCGGTGGTCGTCGGCCGCAGCGGCGGCCCGGAGGCGGCGGCCAGAGAGGCCCGCTACGCGGCGTTGCGAGCCGCGTGTGACGGTGCGCCGGTGCTGCTTGGCCACACCCTCGACGATCAGGCCGAGACGGTCCTGCTCGGCCTGGGTCGCGGCTCGGGAGCACGGTCGATCGCGGGGATGCGGTCGTACCAGCCGCCGTGGTGCCGCCCGTTGTTGTCAGTGCGGCGCGGCGTGACGATCGCGGCGTGCGCCGAGCTCGGACTCAAGCCGTGGCATGACCCACACAACTTCGACCCACGGTTCACCCGCACCCGTCTGCGGCTCGACGTGCTGCCGCTGATGGAGGAGACGCTCGGCGGGGGTGTCGCCGAGGCCCTGGCCCGCACCGCGTCGTCGCTGCGCGAGGACAACGACGCACTCGACGAGCTGGCTGAACGAGCCTTGGCCGACCTGGACGCCGGTGAGGGACTCGACACCCGCCGGCTCGCCGAGCTGCCCACGGCGCTGCGGCGCAGGGTGATCCGGGGCTGGCTGCTGGCAGGCGGGGCGACCGGGTTGACCGACACGCAGATCCGCGGGGTGGACACCTTGGTGACCGCGTGGCGTGGGCAGGGGGGAGTGGCCGTCGGTTCACAGCTGCGCAACCAGCGGCTGGTCGCGGGTCGCCGCGACGGGATGCTGACCCTGCACACCGAGCCCGTGTGAAATCTGGCACGCTGTGGACGTGGCTGCGCACACCACCGAGCTGTATCCGGGTGACATCAAGTCGGTGTTGCTGTCCTCCGAGGAGATTCAGGGCAAGGTGGCCGAGCTCGGCGCGCTGATCGGGCAGGAGTATCGCGACGCGGTTGACTCGAACGGCCAGGACCTGCTTCTGGTGACTGTGCTCAAGGGTGCGGTGTTCTTCGTCACCGACCTCGCGCGGACCATTCCGCTGCCCACCCAGTTGGAGTTCATGGCGGTCAGCTCGTACGGGTCCTCGACGTCGTCGTCGGGCGTGGTGCGGATCCTCAAGGACCTCGACCGCGACATCAACGACCGCGATGTGCTGATCGTCGAGGACATCGTCGACTCCGGCCTGACGCTGTCGTGGCTGTTGCGCAATCTCGCGTCGCGACGGCCGCGCTCGCTGCGGGTGTGCACGCTGCTGCGCAAGCCCGACGCCGTGCGCGACGACGTGGACATCAGCTATATCGGTTTCGACATCCCCAACGAGTTCGTGGTCGGCTACGGCCTGGACTATGCGGAGCGCTACCGCGACCTGCCGTACATCGGCACGCTTGATCCGAAGGTGTACGAACAGCCGTAGGCAGCGCAGTATGTGGACCATGACCGAAACGGCACCCGCGGACGCGGGGAGCAGTCAGGCGCTGCGGATCTGCCCGCTGTGTGAGGCCACCTGCGGCCTGACCCTGTCCATCGGCGACGGCCGGATCACCGGCGCACGCGGAGATCGCGACGACGTGTTCAGCCACGGCTTCATCTGCCCCAAGGGGGCGAGTTTCGGCGAACTCGACAACGATCCCGACCGGCTGACGCGGCCGCTGGTCCGCCGCGACGGTGTACTGACCGAAACGACCTGGGACGAGGCCTACGCCGCGGTGGCGAACGGCCTGGGCGACGTCATCGCCGCGCACGGCGGCGCGTCGGTCGGCGTGTACCTCGGCAACCCGAACGCGCACACCGTCGCGGGCAGCCTGTACGCGCCGCTGGTCATTCGCGCGCTAGGCACGCGACAGGTCTACTCCGCGAGCACCCTGGATCAGATGCCCAAGCATGTCGCACTGGGCTATATGTATGGCAGCCCCGTCGCGTTCACCGTGCCCGATCTCGATCGCACCGATTATCTCGTCGTCATCGGCGCGAATCCGCTTGTGTCCAACGGCAGTCTGGCCACCGCAGCCGACTTCCCAGGCAAGCTGCGGGCACTTCGTAAGCGTGGTGGGCGGCTGATCGTCATCGACCCGGCCCGCACCCGCACCGCAGAACTCGCCGACCGTCACCTCGCCCCGCGTCCCGGTACGGACGCGGCGCTGCTGCTGGCCGTCGTCCATGTGCTGTTCGACGAGGGACTCGTCGCCCTCGGTCATCTCGCCGACGACGTCAACGGGGTCGATTTGGTCCGCACGCTGGCCGACGACTTCGGACCCGACGCGGTGGCCGAGTACTGCGGCATCGAGGCCGACGACATCCGACTGCTCGCCCGCGAGCTCGCCGCGGCCCCGTCGGCCGCCGTCTACGGCCGGATGGGCACGTCGACAGTCGAATTCGGCACGCTCGGCAGCTGGCTCGTGGACGTCGTCAACGTCCTGACCGGAAACCTGGACCGGGCCGGCGGGTCCATGTTCCCGCTGTCACCGGTCGCGCCGGCACCGCGCCCACCCAAGGCCGGACGGGGCTTCGCGACCGGACGGTGGCACAGCCGGGTGTCCGGATATCCCGAGGCGCTGTCCGAACTTCCAGCCGCTGCCCTGGCCGAGGAGATCGACACTCCCGGCGACGGCCAGATCAAGGCGATCATCACGATCGCTGGCAACCCGGTGCTGTCCGCGCCCGACGGTGATCGGCTCGAGAAGGCGCTCGACGGTGTCGGTTTCATGCTCAGCGTCGACCCTTACCTCAACGAGACCACCCGCCACGCCGACGTCATCCTGCCGCCACCGCCCCCGTCGCAGAGCGCGCATTTCGACTTCGCGCTGGGCAACCTCGCGGTGCGCAACAACGCGAGGTATTCACCGCCCGTGCTTCCGCTGGCGGACCGTCCGGACGAACCGGAGATCCTGTCGCGCATCGCGCTGATGCTCTACGGCATGGGCATCGACGGCGACCCGTCAGTCGTGGACGATCAGGTCATCGCGATGACACTGGCCAAGGAGACGGCCGATCCAGGTTCGCCGGTCGCGGGGCGGCCCGTCGACGAGTTGACCACGATGCTGATCGACGGGCCGGGTTACGAGCGGCGACTCGACATGATGCTGCGGCTCGGCCCGTACGGCGACGCGTTCGGCGCACGTCCCGACGGCTTGACGTTGCGCACGCTCAAGGAGGCGCCGCACGGCATCGACTTCGGACCGCTGCAACCGCGCTTGCGCCAGGTGCTGCGAACCCCCACGGGCCGAATAGAACTCGCGCCCGAGCCGCTGCTCGCCGACGCGGCACGTCTGCGCGATGCGCTCGACCGCAGCCCCGCCAGCTTCGTGCTCATCGGCCGGCGGCATCTTCGGTCGAACAACAGTTGGATGCACAACCTGCCCGCACTGGCCGGCGGATCGAACCGGTGCACACTGCGGATCCATCCCGACGACGCTGCCGATCTCGGTCTCACGGACACGGCCGTCGTCAAGGGGCCGGGTGGCGAACTGCTGGCTCCGGTCGAGGTCGCCGACGGCATGCGCCGCGGCGTGGTGTCACTGCCGCACGGGTGGGGACACGACCGCGCGAAGACTGGACAGGAACTGGCCGCGAGCCAGCCGGGCGTCAACGTCAATCAGCTCAACGACGGCAACAGCCTCGACCCGCTGTCGGGGACTGCTGTGCTCAACGGGATACCGGTCGTCATTGCTCCGGCGGGCTGACCGTGCGACTCAGGTCAGCTCGTAGATCACCGTCACGCTGAATCCGACGGTCTGCTGGCCGGGTTCGATCGGCACGGCGGCCATCTCCGCCGCGCCGTCGCGGGTGCTCGGATACGGCACCGGCGGCGTCGACGACGGGGCCTCCGAGATCGAGAGCACCTTGCCGAGGTCCAGTTCGGCCAGCAGCGCGTACTGCTCGGCACGGCTCTTGGCGTCGTTGAAGGCTCTCGAGCGCGCTTCGCGGACCAGTTGCGAGTCGTCCTCGATCGCGAGGGTGACGTTGTTGATCCTCGTCGCGTTGCCGCCTGTACTGGCGATGATGCCGAATGCCTGCGATGCGGCATCGAGTTGGCGGATCTTGATGTCGATGGTGTTCGACGCGCGATAACCGTTGATGTTGTTGCTGTCCCCGCCGGTGTACTGCGGCTGAACGCTCACCTCTGAGGTGTTGATGTCCT
Source organism: Mycobacterium deserti (assembly GCF_025345615.1). Lineage (GTDB taxonomy): Bacteria > Actinomycetota > Actinomycetes > Mycobacteriales > Mycobacteriaceae > Mycobacterium > Mycobacterium deserti. The sequence continues at coordinate 1,173,962 of NZ_JAODWD010000001.1, read as the reverse complement.
TGCGGTCGACGCCCGAGTTGGCCAGCGCGTCGATGACCGCCCGCTGAAGCTGGCTGGTCTGGTTCAGCGCCCCTGCCGCGTCGGCGGCGATGATCTCCATCCCCGCGTTGATCGTCAGCGTGTCAGGGGTGCCCTCCACCTCGCCCTGGCCGATGACGGTGACCTGACGGGTCTCGGTGTCACCGGTGCTGACGATGGGCCCAGAGGTCGCGTCGCAACCGGTCAGCGCCGCCGCCGCCAGGGCAGCAGCGGCAAGGATTCGGACCGCCATCGAACTTCGCGCTACAGGCACGCCTGGCACCCTACCGTTACGGAGTCGCCAGAACCCGCAGTGCGCGTCGGGATTTGCGAGCTCAGCCCAACCCGGCCAGGAAGGCAAGCAGTTCGGCGTTGACCTCGTCGGGCCGCTCCTGCTGGATCCAGTGGCCGGCGCCGTCGATCATCACCTCGCGGTACTCGCCGGACACGACTTCGAGCGCGCGTGCGGGGTTCATCGTCGGCCCGACGGGGTCGGCCGTGCCGCCGACGAACAGCGCGGGCACGGTGATTCGCGCGTCTGCGAGCTGGGGGGTCGACTCCCAATTTCGGTCGTAATTGCGGTACCAGTTCAACGCGCCGGTGAACCCGGTCCGGCTGAACTCGGCGACGTAATGCTCGAACTCCTCGGGGCTGATCCACTTCGGCAGCGGCGCCGGTCCGGCCACCAGCCCGGCGAACATCCCGCTCATGGTGGCGGCGACATCGGCTTCCATCTCCGCATCTGCCACGCCGTACTGCTGGAAGCGCAGCATGTAGAAGTCGTCGCCGAATTTCTCCCGCCACCGTTCGGTGGGACGGGACCTCGCTCGGGGGATCGGCGGCACGCTCAGACCGGCGACCGCCCGGACGCGGGTCGGAGCCAGAAGCGCGGTGTGCCACACGACCATGGCACCCCAGTCGTGGCCGATGAAGACGGCCTGGTCCGCGCCGACGTCGTCGAGCAGGCCGACGAGATCGGCGGTGAGGGCGTGAATGTCGTAATCCTGGACGGCCTCGGGTCGGCTGGAGCCGCCGTACCCCCGTTGATCGGGAGCCATTACGTGATAGCCGGCGTCGGCGAGCACGGGGATCTGCAGTCGCCACGAGTACGCCAACTCGGGGAACCCGTGCGCCAGCACGATCACGGGCGCTCCGCGATCACCGGCCTCGATCACCCGCAATCGCACACCGTTGGTCTCGACGAACCGCTCGGCAGAGGTGAGCACGAAGTCAGCCAAGCACAGCATGGTTTCGCAGGGGCGGCAGGCGGCGCACAGAGCCGTCGGGAACCTTGCTTCGTTGGTCTAGCGGTAGCCTTGAGGTTTCCAACTGCGCGAATCGGAAGGACACCGGCCGCGAGCGGCCGCACGAGATGAAGCCCAGGACGGCGTACTGAATGAACCGGAAAAATGTGATCCGCACGCTCACCGTGATCGCGGTGGTGCTGTTACTGGGTTGGTCGTTCTTCTACTTCAGCGACGACACCCGCGGATACAAACCCGTCGACACCTCGGTCGCGGTCGCTCAGATCAACAGCGACAACGTCAAGAGCGCGCAGATCGACGACCGGGAGCAGCAGCTGCGCCTCGAGCTCAAGGACGGCAACTCCGACACCGAGGACAGCGACAAGATCATCACCAAGTACCCCACGGGGTACGGAGCGACGCTGTTCGACGCGCTGCAGGCCAAGAACGCCAAGACCAACACCGTCGTGAACCAAGGCAGCATGCTCGGCTCGCTGTTGATCTACCTGCTGCCCCTGCTCCTGCTCGTCGGTCTGTTCGTGATGTTCTCCCGCATGCAGTCCGGCGGGCGGATGGGCTTCGGCTTCGGCAAGTCGAAGGCCAAGCAACTCGGTAAGGACATGCCCACGACCACCTTCGCCGACGTCGCAGGTGTTGACGAGGCGGTCGAGGAGCTCTACGAGATCAAGGACTTCCTGCAGAATCCGAGCCGCTATCAGGCGCTCGGGGCCAAGATTCCCAAGGGTGTGCTGCTCTACGGGCCGCCCGGCACCGGCAAGACGCTGCTGGCCCGCGCGGTCGCCGGTGAGGCGGGGGTGCCGTTCTTCACCATCTCCGGATCCGACTTCGTCGAGATGTTCGTCGGCGTAGGCGCTTCGCGCGTGCGTGACATGTTCGAGCAGGCCAAGCAGAACAGCCCCTGCATCATTTTCGTCGATGAGATCGACGCCGTCGGCCGTCAGCGCGGTGCGGGCATGGGCGGCGGCCACGACGAGCGCGAGCAGACGCTCAACCAGCTGCTGGTCGAGATGGACGGCTTCGGCGAACGCCAGGGAGTCATCCTGATCGCGGCCACCAACCGCCCCGACATCCTCGACCCCGCGCTGCTGCGGCCGGGCCGCTTCGACCGCCAGATCCCGGTCTCGGCTCCTGACCTGGCCGGACGCCGCGCGGTCCTGCGGGTGCACTCGCAGGGCAAGCCGATCGCCGACGACGCCGACCTCGAAGGACTGGCCAAGCGCACTGTCGGCATGTCGGGCGCCGACCTGGCCAACGTCATCAACGAGGCCGCGCTGCTGACCGCTCGCGAGAACGGCACGATCATCACCGGCCCCGCCCTCGAGGAGGCTGTCGACCGCGTCGTCGGCGGCCCGCGCCGCAAGAGCCGCATCATCAGCGAGCACGAGAAGAAGATCACCGCCTACCACGAAGGCGGGCACACGCTCGCGGCGTGGGCGATGCCCGACATCGAGCCGATCTACAAGGTGACGATCCTGGCCCGCGGTCGCACCGGCGGTCACGCCATGGCGGTGCCCGAGGACGACAAGGGCCTGATGACGCGGTCGGAGATGATCGCTCGGCTGGTGTTCGCGATGGGTGGGCGCGCTGCCGAGGAGTTGGTGTTCCGCGAGCCGACCACCGGCGCGGTGTCCGACATCGAGCAGGCCACCAAGATCGCCCGCGCGATGGTCACCGAGTACGGCATGAGCTCCAAGCTCGGCGCGGTGCGCTACGGCACCGAGCACGGCGACCCGTTCCTGGGCCGCACCATGGGTACGCAGGCCGACTACAGCCATGAAGTCGCGCAGATCATCGACGACGAGGTGCGCAAACTGATCGAAGCCGCCCATACCGAGGCCTGGGAGATCCTCACCGAGTACCGCGACGTGCTCGATACGCTCGCCGGCGAGCTGCTGGAAAAGGAGACGCTGCACCGCGTCGAACTCCAGGCGATCTTCGGAGACGTGAAGAAGCGGCCGCGATTGACCATGTTCGACGATTTCGGCGGCCGCGTGCCGTCGGACAAACCGCCGATCAAGACGCCGGGCGAGCTGGCCATCGAACGCGGCGAGGAATGGCCCAAGCCGATCCCCGAGCCGGCGTTCAAGGCCGCCATCGCCCAAGCCACCCAGGATGCCGCGGCGCGTCAGCACCAGAACGGTGCGAACGGCAACGGAACCAACGGAACTCCTGCGGCCGGTTCCACGCAACCCGATTACGGCGCCCCCGCCGGTTGGCATGCTCCGGGGTGGCCGCCTCATCCGCAGCAGCAGCAGCAACAGCAGCCCGCGCCGCAGTCGCAGGGGTACTGGTATCCGCCGCCGCATCAGCAGGCGTGGCACAACCCCAATCTCGCCGGAGGGGCTCCGCCACCCTATCCGCCGTATCAGCCCTACCCACAGCCCGGAGCGCCCGCGCCGCAAGGGAATTCACCTAATCCCAACGAGGAACAGGGACCGGACAACGGCCGGCAGAACCCGCACGGCTGACAACTAAACGGAGGGGCTTCAATGGCGCGGCCGCACAACAACTCGGCTACGTTCAATCCAGGGACGTTCGACCAACCACGTGCCGAGGCGGCAGTTCGCGAACTGCTGATCGCGGTCGGTGAAGACCCCGACCGGCACGGGTTGGAAGACACTCCCGCGCGGGTCGCGCGCGCTTACAAGGAGCTCTTCGCCGGTCTCTACACCGATCCGGACAGCGTGTTGGACACCACGTTCGACGAACAACACGACGAACTGGTGTTGGTCAAGCAGATCCCGATGTACTCGACCTGCGAGCACCATCTCGTGTCGTTCCACGGGGTGGCGCACGTCGGCTACATCCCCGGTGTCGACGGTAGGGTCACCGGGCTGTCGAAGATCGCGCGCCTGGTCGACCTGTACGCCAAGAGGCCGCAGGTGCAGGAGCGGCTGACCGCACAGATCGCCGATGCCCTGATGCGCAAACTGAAGCCGCGCGGCGCAATCGTCATCGTCGAGGCCGAGCACCTCTGTATGGCGATGCGCGGCGTACGTAAACCCGGCGCGGTCACGACGACGTCCGCCGTGCGCGGACAGTTCAAGACCGACAACGCGTCACGGGCCGAGGCACTGGATCTCATCCTGCGAAAGTGACATCGACACGGGTGCAGGTCATGGGGGTCGTGAACGTCACCGACGACTCCTTTTCCGACGGGGGACTGTTCCTCGACCGTGACCGTGCCGTGGAGCACGGACTTGCGCTGGCCGCAGAAGGAGCCGCGATCGTCGACGTCGGCGGTGAATCGACCCGGCCGGGTGCCACGCGCATCGACGCGGACGTGGAGAAGTCGCGCGTCCTGCCGGTCATCAAAGAGCTTGCCGATCATGGGCTTACGGTCAGTATCGACACGATGCACGCGGAAGTCGCGCGAGCTGCCCTGGAGAACGGCGCGCAGATCGTCAACGACGTGTCGGGCGGCCGCGCTGACGCGGACATGGCGCCACTGCTCGCCGATGCGAACGTGCCGTGGATCCTGATGCACTGGCGCTCAGTCGGGGCCGAACAACCCCATCAGGTGCCGCCGTACCGCGATGTCGTCGTCGAGGTTCGCGACGAACTGTTGGCCGGTGTGGACGCGGCCGTGGCTGCCGGCGTGGATCCGGCCAAACTGGTCATCGACCCTGGCCTCGGATTCGCCAAGACAAGCCAACACAATTGGGCCCTGCTGCACGCGCTGCCCGAATTCGTCGCCACCGGGATACCGGTCCTGGTGGGCGCGTCGCGCAAACGCTTCCTCGGCACTCTGCTGGCGGATGCCGCCGGCGAACCCCGGCCGCCGGACGGCCGCGAGACCGCGACAGCGGTGATATCCGCGCTAGCCGGTCTGCACGGCGCGTGGGGTGTCCGGGTGCACGACGTTCGCGCGTCGGTCGACGCGCTCAAGGTGGTCGAGGCGTGGAGCGGATGACTGATCGAATCGAATTGCGCGGGTTGACCGTTCGTGGCAATCACGGGGTATTCGACCACGAGCGACGCGACGGGCAGGATTTCATCGTCGACATCACGGTGTGGGTCGACCTCGCGGCGGCGGCCGCGAGCGACGACTTGACCGACACCCTCGACTACGGAGAGCTGGCGCAGCGGGCCGCCGACATCGTGGCCGGACCGCCGCGGAACCTCATCGAGACGGTTGCCGGTGAGATCGCCGAGGAGGTGATGGCCGACGGTCGGGTGCAGGCCGTCGAGGTCGTCGTCCACAAGCCGTCGGCTCCGATTCCGCTGCAGTTCAGCGATGTTGCGGTGGTGGCGCGAAGATCGCGTCGAGACACACGCGGGAGCACCGAGTGACTTCTGCGCACGCGAGGAGCACCGAATGACTTCTGCGCACGCGAGGAGCACCGAGTGACTTCTGCGCACGCGAGGAGCACCGAATGACTTCGGTCGTGCTGTCGGTCGGATCCAATATCGGCGACCGGCTCGCCATGCTGCAGTCAGTGGTCGACGGGCTCGCCGATGCGGTGCGTGCGGTCTCGCCGGTGTACGAGACGGCTCCGTGGGGCGGTGTCGAGCAGGACCCGTTTCTCAACGCCGTGGTTCTCGCCGACGACCCGAGCCTCGATCCGCACGGGTGGCTGCGCCGAGCGCAGGAACTCGAACGCGCGGCGAACCGCGAACGCAACGAACGGTGGGGACCCCGCACCCTCGACGTCGACCTGATCGCGTGCCGGGACGGCGATCGTGAGGTCACATCGGACGACGAGGTGCTGACGCTGCCGCACCCGCGGGCGCACCAGCGCGCGTTCGTGCTGGAGCCGTGGCTCGCGGTCGAACCCGACGCCACGCTGACGGTGGCGGGCCGGCTTAGACCAGTCGCAGAGCTGGCGGCCGACCTGGACGCCGAAGAACGCGCGGGTGTGCTCGTCACCGGCCTGGTGCTGACCTGATGGGCCCCACCCGCAAGCGCGATCTGACGGCCGCGGTGGTGATCGTCGCCGTCGTCGGCTACGTCCTGGTGACGCTGACCTATCGGTGGTTCCCGCCGCTGACGCTGTGGACGGGCGTCTCGCTTCTTGCCGTCGCGATCGCCGAAGCGGGATGGGGGGTGTTCGTGCGCGCCAAGATCAACGACGGGCGGATCGGCGACGGACCGGGTTGGCTACATCCGCTCGCAGTGGCCCGTTCGGTGGTGATCGCCAAGGCGTCGGCATGGGTGGGCGCGCTGGTCCTGGGGTGGTGGCTGGGCGTGCTCGGCTATCTGCTGCCTCGCCGCTCGACTTTGCGGGTCGCGGGCGAGGACACCGCGGGAGCCCTTGTGGCCGCCGCATGTGCACTCGCTCTGGTCTCCGCCGCGCTGTGGCTCCAGCATTGCTGCATGTCTCCGCAGGAGCCGCCGGACGACCCCGACAGGGCGGCCGAGTGACGGAATACCAAGGCTGAGCAGCCGAATCGCCGCAGCGGTCGACACGCTTGGTGACCTGTGGCGGGTACAGTCGCCCCATGACCGATCTGAACCGCAGCGCGCGCCCCCGGCGCGGCGGGCGCAGGCCGGGCTGGGTGCTTCTGACAGCGTTGCTGGTGCTGGCCATCGGGGCCAGTTCGGCCCTGGTGTTCACCAATCGGGTGGAGCTGCTGAAGCTCGCTGTCATCCTCGCGTTGTGGGCAGCGGTCGTCGCGGCCTTCGTGTCGGTCATCTACCGCAGGCAGAGCGATGTCGACCAGGCCAAGGTGCGCGACCTCAAATTGGTCTACGACCTACAGCTGGACCGGGAGATCTCCGCGCGCCGCGAATACGAACTCTCGGTAGAGACGCAGTTGCGTCGTGAGCTGTCCTCGGAGCTGCGCGCCCAGGCCGCCGACGAGGTGGCCGGTCTGCGGGCCGAGCTGGCCGCGCTGCGTGCCAACCTGGAGATCCTGTTCGACGCCGACCTGTCGCATCGGCCGGCGATCGAGAACGAACGCTCGACCGTCCGCGCCCTCAGCGACTGGGCCCGCCCCGACAACGAGACCACCGGCCGCGTCAGCAGCAGCCGAATCGAGGCCGAGACCCGCGACGACTCGAACGCACGCACCGAGGAAAGCCCGATCATCGACGTGCCCGCCGAGCCGAATCCGCCCGAATTCGATTGGGTGCCGCCGCCCCCGCCGCCGGGCGGTGCGCATCGGCGGGCCTCAGACATCGAGCGCGAGGCGCGACGGCACCGAGGCGAAGAGCCCGCATGGACGCCACCGCCGTCCACACCACAGCCGCCCGCGCCACCCCCGCCCGAACCGCTTCGGGAACCCGCGCGCGAGCAGCCCCGAGAGACCCAGATTCCTTGGCTGCCGCCACAAGAGCCGCAGCAGCAGGAGCCGGCCCCCGCGACGAACTGGCGACCGGCTCCCGCAGAGGGGCAGTACATTCCGGCCGGCACGCCAGGTAGCAACTGGGTGGCGCCGCCGGTGCCGGTGACTGAAAACGGCTCGGCCGAATATGTCGGCAGGCGGCGGGCTCCCGATCCCGAGAGCGCGCATCCGGCGATGTCGACGACGCCGCAGGAATCCCGCCGCGGCCGCCACTCGGCGCCGCCGGACGCCGGCGATCCCGGGCGTGCGCCGTCCCCGCCGACACTGGCCACCGAGCCCGCGCAACCACCGTCACCGCCGGAGCCCGAACCGACACGTGAAACAGCGCAGTCGTCCGGGCGAAGGCACCGCAGCGACGACGAGCCCCAGACCGGCGGGCAATCCGTTGCCGAGCTGCTCGCTCGCCTGCAGGCAGCCCCCACCGGTGGTGGGCGTCGCCGCCGCCGCGAACAGTGAGCTAACCTCGTATCGACCGTCCGGTACCCGCACCGCAGGACCGGAACGCACGCATCTTTCGACATTCAGTGAGGTCGTCTACATGGGGACCCCCGACGGATTCCGTCCGGCGCGACTCACGATCGGCATCATTTCCGCTGGTCGGGTGGGTACCGCGCTCGGCGTCGCGTTGGAGCGCGCCGAACACGTCGTTGTCGCCTGCAGCGCAATCTCCCAGGCGTCGCGCGAGCGCGCGCAGCGCCGGTTGCCCGATACCGCCGTGCTGGCGGTCGACGAGGTCGCGGCTCGCGCCGAGCTGTTGTTGATCGCGGTGCCCGACACCGAACTCGCGGGCCTGGTGACGGGCCTCGCAGCCACCGGCGCGGTGCGGCCGGGGACCATCGTCGCGCACACCTCGGGTGCCAACGGCATCGGCGTGCTGGCCCCGCTGGCGTCGCAGGGCTGCATTCCGTTGGCGATCCACCCGGCCATGACGTTCACCGGTGCCGACGAGGACATCGAGCGGCTCCGTGACGGCTGCTTCGGCGTGACGGCCGCCGACGAGGTCGGATACGCGGTTGCGCAATCGTTGGTGCTCGAGATCGGCGGAGAGCCGTTCCGGGTTCGCGAAGACGCACGTGCGCTCTACCACGCGGCGCTGGCGCACGCGAGCAATCACGTGGTCACCGTGCTGCTCGATGCAGTCGAGGCGCTGCGGGCCGCGCTGTGGGGTCAGGAACTGCTGGGCCAGGAACTCGTCGGCAGCGCCCCGGGCGGGATCGCGGAACGGGTCGTCGGTCCGTTGGCACGCGCGTCGCTGGAGAACGCGCTGCAGCGGGGGCAGGCTGCGCTGACCGGTCCGGTCGCCCGCGGCGATGCGCACGTCGTCGCCCGTCATCTCGAGGCGCTGGGCGAGGCGGACCCCGAACTGGCACGGGCATACCGGGACAATTCATTGCGAACGGCCAAGCGAGCCCATGCGCCCCGCGATGTGTTCGCGGTGCTCGCGGATGGGCCCACGCGCCAGCTGGGGACGGGACAGCCATGATGCCGCGCAAGCCGCAGTTCACCGCGGGACAGTTGAACGTCTTCTCCAGCGCGCGCGATGTCAACGACGTCAGCAGGGCGCTGCGGGCTACCGGGCGCAGGGTCATGCTGGTGCCGACGATGGGCGCCCTCCACGAAGGCCATCTGACGTTGATCCGCGCCGCCAAGCGCGTCCAGGGAGCAGTAGTGGTGGTGTCGATCTTCGTCAACCCGCTGCAGTTCGGCGCCGGCGAGGACCTCGACGCCTATCCGCGGACGTTGGACGACGATCTGGCGGCGCTGCGGCAAGAGGGCGTGGAAATCGCGTTCACTCCGACGGCCGCCGACATGTACCCCGACGGGACCCGGACCTCGGTCCAGCCCGGCCCGTTGGGCATGGAACTCGAAGGTGCCTCGCGACCAACCCATTTCGCGGGCGTGCTGACCGTCGTTCTGAAGCTGCTGCAGATCGTGCGGCCGGATCGCGCATTTTTCGGGGAGAAGGACTACCAGCAGTTGGCGCTCATCCGTCAGATGGTCGCCGACCTGAACGTCGACGTGCAGATCGTCGGCGTGCCGATCGTGCGGGAGGCCGACGGGTTGGCGATGTCATCGCGCAACCGCTACCTCGACGAGGAGCAGCGCGAACACGCGGGCGCGTTGTCGGCGGCGTTGCTCGCTGGGATGTATGCCGCGTCGGGCGGCACCGCGGCTGCCTTGGACGCGGCGCGGGCCGTGCTCGACGAGGTGCCCTCGATCGAGGTCGACTACCTCGAGGTGCGTGACCCGATGCTGGGCCCAGCACCTGCGGAGGGAGCCGCTCGCATGCTCGTGGCCGCCCGGCTGGGCCGGACCAGACTGCTGGACAACATCGCCATCGACATCGGGGCCAGCGCCGGCATCGACGGTCATCCCCGCGTCGGGTCGGAAGAGTCAGATCCATTTGCCGGATCGGCCGGCAGTCACGAATTGCCCTGGAGGAATTGATGTTACGAACAATGCTGAAGTCGAAGATCCATCGCGCGACCGTCACTCAAGCTGACCTACATTATGTCGGTTCGGTCACCATCGACGCCGATCTGATGGACGCCGCTGACCTGCTCGAGGGTGAGCAGGTCACCATCGTCGACATCGACAACGGCGCGCGCCTGGTCACCTACGCCATCACCGGCGAACGCGGCAGCGGCGTTATCGGAATCAACGGCGCGGCAGCGCATCTGGTGCATCCGGGCGATCTGGTGATTCTCATCGCCTACGGCACGATGGAGGACGCCGAGGCGCGCGAGTATCAGCCCCGGATCGTATTCGTCGACGCCGCCAACAGGCAGGTCGATCTCGGTCACGATCCCGCCCACGTGCCGGCCGATGCGTCCGAACTGATGTCACCGCGGTAGCCGTGCTCCTCGCGATCGACGTCCGCAACACCCACACCGTCGTCGGATTGGTGTCGGGTTCGGGCGAGCACGCGAAGGTGGCCCAGCACTGGCGGATTCGCACTGAATCCGAAGTGACCGCCGACGAGCTGGCCCTGACGATCGACGGTCTCATCGGTGACGATTCCGAACGACTGACCGGGGCCGCGGGGCTCTCCACGGTGCCCTCGGTCATGCACGAACTCCGCGAGATGCTCGGCCAGTACTGGCCGTCCGTTCCGCACGTGCTCATCGAACCCGGTGTGCGCACCGGTATTCCGCTTCTGGTCGACAACCCCAAGGAGATAGGCGCCGACCGGATCGTCAACTGCCTGGCGGCGTTCCACAAGTACGGATCGGCGGCGATCGTCATCGACTTCGGATCGTCGATCTGCGTCGACGTGGTCTCGGCCAAGGGCGAGTTCCTCGGTGGTGCCATCGCGCCGGGGGTCGAGGTGTCGTCGGACGCGGCCGCGACACGCTCGGCGGCGCTGCGCCGCGTCGAGTTGACCCGGCCGCGGTCGGTGGTCGGCAAGAACACAGTCGAGTGCATGCAGGCAGGCGCCGTGTTCGGGTTCGCGGGACTGGTCGACGGTCTGGTGCACCGCATCCGCGAGGACGTCGACGGCTTCGCAGGCAGCGATGTCGCGGTGGTGGCGACCGGCCACACAGCGCCTCTGCTGCTGCCCGATATGCGCACCGTCGGCCACTACGATCAACACCTGACGCTCGACGGTCTGCGATTGGTGTTCGAACGCAACCGCGACAACCAGCGCGGCCGCCTCAAGCCGGCCCGTTGAATCGCTAGAAGAACGTGCGCACCAGTTCGCGGACTCGGTTGTCGGCGTCGACGACCGGGATCATCTGCCACTTGTCGAAAGTCGTGCAGGGATGCGAGATGCCGAACTCCACCCAGTCTCCCACGTCAACCCTGTCGTCCCCGCCGAGTCGCATATAGGCGTGCTGGTCGTTGAGCTTCACGACCCGGCTTGCAGGAAGGCCGTACGGGACCGGTAGATCCTGATCGAACGACACATCGCGGCGACCCATCGTCAGCAGTGCCAGCTCGGGCTCGGGGCGTGAGATCACCTGGGCCCACACGCTCATCGCCGCCATCAGCCCGTTCCGCAGCGGCGACGTCCTGTCATACAACCCGTCGTCGTGCGTCAGGTAGCAGCCACTGCGGATCACGGTGCGCCAATCACCGGCCAGCACCTCCGCCACCGCGTCGAAGTACGTGCTGCCGCCGGCGGTCACCACTACCCGATCGGTCTCGAAGATCGGCGCCAATCGCAGTGCGCTGTTGCGAATCTCGGTCAAGTACGACCTGACGCGGCCGAGCGCGCCCCCACCGACATCGTGCCCGAGCGCAGCTTCGTAGCCGGCCACACCGATCAGTCGAAGCCGCGGTGACGCGACCACCGCGCGCGCCACCTCGTCGACGGACTCTGCGTCGCGGCAGCCCGTCCGTCCGCCGGCCAGGCCCACCTCGACGCAGACGTCGAGCGGCCTTCGAGCGCCGGCCGCCGTCAGCGCGGCCGTCATCTGCGCTACTCCGGACAGCGAGTCCACCCAGCAGACGATCCGGAACGACGCATCGGCATCGAGTTCAGCGGCGAGCCAGCGCAACCCGGCCTCATCGACCAGTTCGTTGGCCAGCACCACATCGCCGACGCCGAAGGCCCGAACGACGCGGACCTGGCTGATCGTTGCCAGAGTCACCGCTGTTGCGCCTGCATCGAACTGGCGGGCCAGCAGCTGGGGGGCCATATGCGTCTTGGCGTGCGGCGCGAGTTCCACACCGCGGCCGCGGCACCAGTCCGCCATCGTCGTGAGGTTGTGGCGCAGGGCGTCGGCGCGCAGCACGCACACCGGTCCGACCGCGCCTTCGGACATCAGGTCCGGCGCCGTTTCGCAGACCTGCGCGGGCGTCCGGCCCCACCACGAGGCGGGCAGCCCCTTGAACCGCCAGTCCAGCGGCTCGTCGGCCAGCGCGGCGAGCGCCGCCGCGCTGATGGGAGCGGGCACGCGTTCATTTAAGCTGGCAGGCCGTGACCTCCGCAGACCAGCCCGCCACAGAATCCGACGTTCCCGAGCAATACCGGATTCGTCAGGCCAAGCGTGAGCGATTGCTGGCCGAGGGTCGTGAGCCGTACCCGGTCGAAGTCGCCCGCACCCACACCCTCGCCGAGATCCGACAGGCGTATCCCGAGCTCGAAGCCAACACCGAGACCGCAGAAATGGTGGGGGTCGCAGGCCGGGTCATGTTCGCGCGCAATTCGGGCAAGTTGTGTTTCGCCACACTGCAGGAGGGTGACGGTACCCAACTGCAGGCCATGATCAGTCTCGACCGCGTCGGTCAGGAGTCGCTCGACGCGTGGAAGTCCGACGTGGACCTTGGCGACATTGTCTACGTGCACGGCGAGATCATCAGTTCGAGGCGCGGCGAGCTGTCTGTGCTCGCAGATTCCTGGCAAATCGTTTCAAAAGCGTTGCGACCCCTTCCCGTCGCACATAAAGAGATGAGTGAGGAGTCCCGCGTCCGGCAGCGCTATGTCGATCTGATCGTGCGTCCCGAGGCGCGAACGATTGCGCGCCAGCGTGTCGCCGTAGTGCGTGCTGTGCGTTCGGCATTGGAGCGGCGCGGCTTCCTGGAAGTCGAAACGCCGATGCTGCAGACGCTGGCCGGCGGGGCGGCGGCCAGGCCGTTCATTACGCACTCCAATGCGCTCGATGCCGAGCTCTACCTGCGCATCGCTCCTGAACTCTTCCTGAAGCGTTGCTTGGTAGGTGGATTCGAGAGAGTCTTCGAGTTGAATCGGGTCTTCAGAAATGAAGGCGCGGATTGGACGCATTCTCCGGAATTCGCCATGCTCGAGACATATCAGGCGTACGGCACGTATGACGACTCCGCGGTTGTGACGCGTGAGATAATTCAAGAGGTTGCCGATGAGGCGATCGGCACCAGACAGGTTCCATTGCCCGATGGCTCCACCTACGACCTCGACGGCGAATGGCCGTCGATACAAATGTATCCGTCACTGTCGGAGGCTCTCGGAGAAGAGGTCACTCCCGACACTTCTGCCGAGGAGCTCTGGGCGACCGCCGACCGTCTCGGGGTCGAGATTCCCCGCGACCGCGGTTACGGCCATGGCAAATTGGTCGAGGAACTGTGGGAACACACCGTGGGAAACACCCTGTGGGCCCCCACCTTCGTGCGGGATTTCCCGGTCGAGACAACGCCTTTGACCCGCTCTCATCGCAGCATCGAAGGCGTCACCGAGAAATGGGACCTGTACGTCCGACGCATCGAACTGGCCACCGGCTACTCCGAACTGATCGACCCTGTAATTCAGCGTGAACGTTTCGAGGCGCAAGCGCGCGCCGCGGCGGCCGGTGACGATGAGGCAATGGCTCTGGACGACGATTTCCTGGCCGCTTTGGAGTATGCGATGCCGCCGTCAACAGGTACCGGAATGGGTATAGATCGGCTGTTGATGGCATTGACGGGTCTGTCGATTAGAGAGACGGTTTTGTTCCCGATTGTTCGACGACACAGCAACTGATCTGCTGTGATTCAAGTGTTGTTGTAACAATTGCTTTTATATGGCACATTGGTGCCCGGGGTTCGAGGTCTAATCTGTTGATCTGAAGGGCAGTGAGGGCAAAATGGCGAAAAAGGTGACCGTCACGTTGGTCGATGATTTCGACGGTGAGGGCGCCGCAGACGAGACCGTCGAATTCGGTCTCGACGGAGTCAGCTACGAGATCGACCTTTCGTCGAAGAATGCTGCGAAACTGCGACAGGACCTCAAACAGTGGGTGGACGCCGGCCGCCGGGTCGGCGGCCGCCGACGCGGACGTTCGGCGGGCTCCGGCCGCGGCCGGGCTGCCATTGATCGGGAGCAGAGTGCTGCGATTCGGGATTGGGCGCGCCGCAATGGACACAACGTGTCCACTCGCGGTCGCATCCCGGCCGATGTGATCGACGCATTCCACGCGGCAACCTAACCAGCGGTTGCCAGGATTCATTCGAACGGAGAACCGGCTGACAATCAGCTGGTTGTCGGCCGGATGGCCGCGCCGATCACCAAGGTGAGTGCCGCGGCACCGAATGCGACTGGAACGGTGAACCCGTCGGACAGCGCGCCGATCGCCGGGGAGCCCAGAGCCTGCCCGGCCGCAATGAGGAGGAACGGCGCTCCGACTCCGAACGCCGGATGGTCCGGATAGACGCGAATACCCCAGAGCAGCACCAAGCCGGTGAGTGCGAGGTACACGGCTCCGAACACGGCGGCTGTCGCGATGAGCGAAGGGCCGCCGACGGCGCCGAAGACCGCGGTCGCAGCGGCCAGCACCAGCATTGCGGCCGTCCACGCGCGGGCCAAGCCTGCACGGGACGCGAGGTCGCCGGTCAGCGCACCGAGCAGGCCGGCCGCGCCCAAGACGATCCACATCACCGTCGACGCGGTCGGGCTGAGCCCGCCACCCACCGCGACGTCGCGGCCGAATGTCCAGATCGCCGCGCTACCTGCGCCCATCATCGCGGACGCGACGAAGAGCGGCAGCGACCCAGCGGCGAGCACCGGTGTGGGGACGAGCGCACGCCGCTCGGCCTGACCGGAGTTCGGCGGAATCGTGAGTGCGACCCACACCGTGACGACGACGGCGGTCGCCGCGAACACGTACCACGCCATCGCCCAGTCGGCCCCACTCGCCAGCGCGATGGGCCCTGACACCATCACGCCGAGGCCGGTGCCGGAATTGACCACGGTCTGCACCCGGTCCACGCGATCAGCGGTGACATGGCGGGCAACGGCGTGCGCCAGCGGGGGAGAGGCGAGGCCGGTGCTCGAACCGGCGATGACCACACCAATCGCCAGGACAATGACGTTCGGAGCGGCGGCGATGGTCGCCGTGCCCACCGCGGCCGCGACGCCCGCGAGCACGGCGACCGTCCTGGCGCCCCACCGCGGGGTTGCGGCGGTCGCCGCCACGATCGCCACGCAGTACGCGAGGTAACTGCTCGACGCGATCGCGCCGGCCATCGCGCCGCCGAGCCCGAACCGCTCGTCGAAGGCGGGCAGGAACAGGCCGTAGGCAAATCTTGCGAATCCATAACAAACGGCGATCAACGACAGCCCGACGGCGCCAAGGCGCAGTGCTGACATTCCCGGCTCTCACCACCCCTGATAGCGCCCGCCCGACCTTTATATCCCGCCTTTCGCTAGCGGCGAACCGGCAGTCCGGCCGTATCGGAACGATTTGCCGACGTCGCGGCGTTGCAGTCTTGCGTGGGTAGGTCCGCACAGCGACACGCGTGTGGGAACCGCCCATTAGAGTGGAGGCAGGTGGGCAAGCGCGCATCGCTCGCAGAGACACCCGCCTATGTGATGGAGAGCAGGTAAAACCGATGTTCGAGAGATTCACCGACCGTGCCCGCAGGGTCGTCGTCCTGGCTCAAGAAGAGGCCCGGATGCTCAACCACAACTACATCGGGACCGAGCACATCCTGCTGGGACTCATTCATGAGGGCGAGGGCGTAGCCGCCAAGTCGCTGGAATCGCTGGGCATCTCGTTGGAAGGCGTGCGCAGCCAGGTCGAGGAGATCATCGGCCAGGGCCAGCAGGCGCCGTCCGGCCACATTCCGTTCACCCCGCGCGCCAAAAAGGTGCTCGAGCTCTCACTGCGTGAGGCGCTGCAGCTCGGCCACAACTACATCGGCACCGAGCACATTCTGCTCGGCCTGATTCGCGAGGGTGAGGGCGTGGCCGCCCAGGTGCTGGTGAAGCTGGGCGCCGAGCTGACCCGTGTGCGCCAGCAGGTCATCCAGCTGCTGAGCGGATACCAGGGCAAGGAGACCGCAGAAGCCGGCACCGGTGGCCGTGGCGGCGAGGCGGGCAACCCGTCGACGTCCCTGGTTCTCGACCAGTTCGGCCGCAACCTCACCGCGGCAGCCATGGAGGGCAAGCTCGACCCCGTGATCGGCCGCGAGAAGGAAATCGAGCGGGTCATGCAGGTGCTGAGCCGCCGTACCAAGAACAACCCGGTCCTGATCGGCGAGCCCGGCGTCGGCAAGACCGCCGTCGTCGAGGGCCTGGCACAGGCCATCGTGCACGGCGAGGTTCCCGAGACGCTCAAGGACAAGCAGCTCTACACGCTTGACCTCGGCTCGCTGGTCGCGGGCAGCCGCTACCGCGGTGACTTCGAGGAGCGCCTGAAGAAGGTGCTCAAGGAGATCAACACCCGCGGCGACATCATCCTGTTCATCGACGAGCTGCACACGCTCGTCGGAGCGGGTGCCGCCGAGGGCGCCATCGATGCGGCCTCGATCCTGAAGCCCAAGCTGGCCCGCGGCGAGCTGCAGACCATCGGCGCGACCACCCTCGACGAGTACCGCAAGTACATCGAGAAGGACGCCGCGCTCGAGCGCCGGTTCCAGCCGGTGCAGGTCGGTGAGCCGACCGTCGAGCACACCATCGAGATCCTCAAGGGTCTGCGTGACCGCTACGAGGCGCACCACCGCGTCTCCATCACCGACGGCGCGATGGTGGCCGCGGCCACCCTGGCCGACCGCTACATCAACGACCGGTTCCTGCCGGACAAGGCGATCGACCTGATAGACGAGGCCGGCGCGCGGATGCGCATCCGCCGGATGACCGCGCCGCCAGACCTGCGCGAGTTCGACGAGAAGATCGCCGAGGCGCGCCGGGAGAAGGAGTCCGCGATCGACGCGCAGGACTTCGAGAAGGCCGCCAGCCTGCGCGACAAGGAGAAGCAGCTCGTCGCGCAGCGCGCTGAGCGCGAGAAGCAGTGGCGCTCAGGTGATCTCGACGTGGTCGCAGAGGTCGACGACGAGCAGATCGCCGAGGTGCTCGGCAACTGGACCGGCATCCCCGTGTTCAAGCTGACCGAGGAGGAGACCACGCGTCTGCTCCGCATGGAGGACGAGATCCACAAGCGGATCATCGGCCAGGAGGATGCGGTCAAGGCCGTCTCCAAGGCGATCCGCCGTACCCGCGCCGGGCTGAAGGATCCGAAGCGTCCGTCGGGCTCGTTCATCTTCGCCGGCCCGTCCGGTGTCGGTAAGACCGAGTTGTCCAAGGCGCTGGCGAACTTCCTGTTCGGCGACGACGACGCGCTCATCCAGATCGACATGGGCGAGTTCCACGACCGCTTCACCGCTTCGCGGCTGTTCGGCGCCCCTCCGGGCTACGTCGGCTACGAAGAGGGCGGCCAGCTCACCGAGAAGGTGCGGCGCAAGCCGTTCTCCGTCGTGCTGTTCGACGAGATCGAGAAGGCGCATCAGGAGATCTACAACAGCCTGTTGCAGGTCCTCGAAGACGGTCGCCTGACCGACGGGCAGGGCCGCACGGTCGACTTCAAGAACACCGTGCTGATCTTCACGTCGAACCTCGGTACGTCTGATATCAGCAAGGCGGTTGGTCTCGGCTTCACCCAGGGCGGCGGCGAGAACAACTACGAGCGGATGAAGCAGAAGGTCAACGACGAGCTCAAGAAGCACTTCCGGCCGGAGTTCCTCAACCGCATCGACGACATCATCGTCTTCCATCAGCTGACTCGCGACGAGATCATCAAGATGGTCGACCTGATGATCGGCCGGGTGGAAAAGCAGCTCAAGGCCAAGGACATGGCCATGGAGCTGACCGACAAAGCCAAGTCGCTATTGGCCAAGCGCGGGTTCGACCCCGTGCTCGGTGCGCGGCCGCTGCGCCGGACCATCCAGCGCGAGATCGAGGATGCCCTGAGCGAGAAGATCC
Source organism: Mycobacterium deserti (assembly GCF_025345615.1). Classification (GTDB taxonomy): domain Bacteria; phylum Actinomycetota; class Actinomycetes; order Mycobacteriales; family Mycobacteriaceae; genus Mycobacterium; species Mycobacterium deserti. The sequence goes on along the minus strand of NZ_JAODWD010000001.1, from coordinate 1,155,737 downwards.
TCTTCGAAGAGGTCGGTCCCGGTCAGCTCGTCACCGTTGACGTCGACAACTGGGACGGCGAAGGTTCCGGCGAGGACGCGGTGTTCACCTTCGTCGGTTCCAAGAAACCGGTCACACCGGTCGAGCCGGAACTGGAGAAGGCAGGCGCCGCGGGCACCCCGAGTGCCGCAGCCGCCGAATAGCTCGACAACGCGGAAGCCCTCGAAACGGCAACGTTTCGGGGGCTTCTGCCTATGCGGGGTCCGCGAAAGTCGCACCGAGTGCTTAGGATGTGCGATGTAATCGGCGAGCGAAGGAATCTGGTGAGAATCCAGAACGGTCGCGCCACTGTGTTGAGTCAGACCCGACGCCCGCCGTCAACCGCACCACATGCACGGCTCGCCGTGCGTGAACTGGGACGCGAAATCCCGGAAAGGACCGCACATGACCTCTTCTCAGGCCCGCAGATCCGTTGCGCCGGCAATCGACTTCTCCGCCACCAAGGCGGCACTATGGCTGTCGCTGACCGCGTTCTTCGCCCTTCTGGTGCTCTATTTCGTCGGTTTGGATCAGGGTGCGACGTCGGTGTTCGGTAGCAATACCGCAATCCACGAATTCGTGCACGACGCCCGTCATCTGCTCGGCTTCCCCTGCCACTGACCCGGCCGGGGCAGACGACGCACAATGGAAAAGCAGATTATTTGGCGCGGCCTGCTGGCCGGCGCCCTTGCTGGAGTGCTCTCGTTCATCTTCGCCCGGATCTTCGTCGAACCGGTGATCGAGCGGGCCATCGGATACGAGGAGGGCGTCGGCGCCGCACATGAGGCCGCCGAATCGGCCACGGGTGTGGCGGCACACAGTCACGGTAGCGACGGCGGCGGATTCACCCGTGCCGTGCAGATGAACATCGGGATGGGGCTTGGCGTGCTGTTGTTCAGCGTCGCCATCGGCGCACTGTTCGCGGTGCTGTTCGCGGTGGTGTACGGCCGGGTCGGGGACGTCTCGGCCAGGCTGCTGTCGCTCTACGTCGCGGGCGGCATGCTGCTGAGCCTTTACATCGTTCCCGCGCTGAAATATCCGGGCAGCCCGCCGGCCGTCAGTCTCGACGAGACCATCCGCCAGCGCACCCTGCTCTACCTGGCGATGGTGGTGCTGTCGGCGGCGCTGCTGGTCGGCGCCGTCGCCCTCGGCCGCCGCTGGTCGGCGAAACTCGGCGCGTGGAATGCGACCCTTGCCGCGGCGGGCAGTTACCTCGTGGCGATCGCGGTGGTGATGTTGATCCTTCCGGGCATCGACGAGACGCCCGGGCCGTTGCGCGACGACTCGGGAACCATCATTTATGAGGGCTTCCCCGCCGACGACCTCTATGAGTTCCGGCTTTTCTCGCTGGGCACTCAGGTCGTCATGTACGTGACCATCGCTCTGGTCTTCGGTGCTATGGTCGCGCGCCTGCTCGAGGGTAAGCGGCAGGAGACGTCCTCAACGGCATGAGCGAGATCGTCCGGCTGACCCTCGTGTCACATGCGATGACCGACGCGATGGCGGCCGGACGATTTCCCACCGACGAGCCGCTCAACGCTGTCGGTCACCGCCAAGCCGACGCGTCGGTTGATCTGGGCGTCGTCGAAAAGGCCTATTGCGGACCCGAGAAACGGGCCAGACAGACAGCCGACCTGCTCGGCCTGCAGGCTCAAATCGACGCTCGGCTTGCGGATCTGGACACCGGACGCTGGCGCGGCGGCGTGCTCAGCGGGGTGACCCCCGCCGATCTGGTGCTGTGGCTGACCGACCCGGCGCAGGCACCGCACGGCGGCGAAACCGTCGTCGACCTGATCAGCCGGGTGCGCGGATGGCTGGATTCACTGACCAGCCGTCGCGCCCGACTGGTCGCGGTCACTCACCCCGCGGTGATCCGCGCGGCGATCCTCGTCGCGCTCGACGCGCCGCCGAAGTCGTTCTGGCGCGTGGACATTGCGCCGGTGAGTCGCACGGTCATGCACTTCCGCGGGCACAACTGGACGCTGCGATCGAATCTGTGACTCAGCCGGCCGGCGCCAGGTCAAAGGCCCGGTGCGCAATCCGCAACAGCCAGGCGCCCGCCGTCGGGCTGCGGTAGCGGGGCCAGTTCAACTGGAAGCTGACCACCCAAGGCTGACCTCCGTCGTCCTCGGCATACCAGCTGAATGTCAAGTCTCCCGGCAGGTTTCCGCCCTTGGAGCCGATGTACGGCCACCTCGACCTGTCGAGGTCGATCCCCGGGGTGGCCGACAGAATATCCTTCACGGGCGCTGCCTCGCCGACGGCGGCGGCCTGCAGGGCGGCGTGCACACGGCAGATGTCGGCAGCGCTGCCGAACCACTCGATGCCGTCGTTTGACGCCGGGGTGTGCGTGCGTGCCGGATCCGGTTTGTAAGGGCGAGAATTCGTCTGCTCGAGCAACTGCACCCGGTCCTGCGGAGTGGCTTGCTTCCACTGCTCCCGAAGATTCGGTTCGCCCCAGCCGACCGAGAACAGTTGGTGCATGGTCGGGAACGGCGTCATGCTGGCGGGGTCGTGATGGCCGGCCGTCACCAACGCGTGCTCGACCGCGCCCGGCCCCAACCGTCCGATCAGCAGATCGGTGGCGGTGTTGTCGCTTGTCGAGATCATCTGTTGCGCCGCGGTGCGCACGGAAACCTTTGCTCCAGGCGGTAACTCGTCCAGACCGGCGGTGCCGACCGCCTTGGCCTCCTTCGTGATGGTCAGCGGGTCGGTCCACTTCACTGTGCCGGCCTTGACCGCCTCGGCGACCGCAAGCAGCACATAGAGCTTGAAGATCGAGGCCAGGGGTAGCGACAGGTCGGTGTTGGCGCCCTTGACGACTTCGCACCTACCTTCATTGACCTTGGAGAGTTGATACGAGTACCGAGCGCCGGATCGCTTCAGCTGTTCGTCGACGTCCGCCCAGTCCTTGATTTCCGGGTGCTCGATGGAGACCTCGAACCGATTGACCATGTCGGCGGCGTTGGTACGCAGTCCGATGGTCTGCGCCACGCCGTACGACGTTTCCACGTGCAACGTCGCGTGCCCCGCGCCGATCTCGACGTTCTTCACCGTGATCGGCCGGTCCCACCACAGGTTGCCCATCGCCGAGGTGATCGGTTTGACCTGTTCTGGCGCGGCCATCGTCGCAACGCCGACGGTGCCGATCGGCCACTCCGAGTTGAGCATGTCCATCGTCTGCTTGGCCCGCAGACCCGGGGGCGTGTTGATGGGGATGTGCGCGCCGTACGCGGCGTCTGCGGCGGGCGGGCCTGCATGAGTGCAGCCACCGGCCAACACGACGACGAGCGCGACGGCGACCGCTAGTCCGGCCGCTCGGGGCCTTCTTCGCTGCTCGCGTGCGCGGTGACGCCCCGCGCTAAGCCTTGGTGCCCGCAACGTCAAGTACGACCTCGAACTCCAGCAGTGACGCGCCCGTGGCCACGGGATTGGTCTGCTGGCCTTTGTGTGCCTCGATGGCCGGCCCGCTGGCCCACGCCTGGAAGGCCTCCTCGGACTCCCACTGGGTCACCACGAAGTAGCGGTCCTCGCCCTTGATCGGGCGCAGCAACTGGAAACCCAAGAACCCAGGCTGGTTGTCGACAGCGTGGGCACGGTGTGCGAATCGCTTCTCCAGTTCGGGACCTGCGTCGGGCGGGACCTCGATTGCGTTGATCTTCACCACAGGCATGCCGTTAGGCTACCGTGCGCTGCCATGGCCGCCGACCTGCTCACCCCGTGCGGCGGTGAGGGCGAACCGCTGGTGCTGGTGCACGGATTGATGGGCCGCGGCACCACGTGGTCGCGTCATTTGCCGTGGCTGACCCGGCTGGGCGCGGTGTACACCTATGACGCGCCATGGCACCGCGGCCGCGACGTCGACGATTCGCGGCCGGTCAGCACCGAGCGTTTCGTATCCGACCTGGGCGATGCCGTCGCCGCACTCGGCGGGCCCGCGGTCATGATCGGTCATTCGATGGGAGCGCTGCATTCGTGGTGTCTGGCTGCGTCGCGACCGGAGTTGGTGCGCGCGCTGGTCGTTGAGGACATGGCCCCGGACTTCCGTGGGCGCACCACCGGTCCGTGGGAGCCGTGGCTGCATGCGCTTCCTGTTGAATTCGATTCGCAGCAACGGGTTTACGACGAGTTCGGTCCCGTCGCCGGGCAGTACTTCCTCGAGGCGTTCGACCGCACTGCCACGGGTTGGCGGCTGCACGGGCACACCGGGACCTGGATCGAGATCGCCGCCGAATGGGGCACGCGCGACTACTGGCTGCAGTGGCGGGCAGTTCGCGTGCCTGCACTGCTGATCGAGGCAGGCAACTCGGTAACGCCCGCGGGGCAGATGCTGAAGATGAAGGAAACCGGCTATCGGACAACATATCTGCGTGTGTCCGACGCCGGCCACCTCATCCACGACGATGCGCCGCAGATCTACCGAGAAGCCGTCGAGACGTTTCTAGCGTCGCTCGCTGGCACCGGTTGAGACCGGCCAGGACGGCTGCTGCTCGAAGCGAGTGCGGATGGCGTCGAGGTCGTGTCCCACCCGGAACGAGTCGCGGTCGTTCTCGGGCAGCCGGCCTGCCATCGGCGCGGCGAGCCGGAATTGGTCGCGGTGCAGACGCAGGAATCCGTCGCGACGAGCGGCCCAGCTGAGCGCAGCTGCCACCGCGAACGGAGAGATGAGGATCAGGAAGGTCAGTGCAGTGGTCATGGCAGTAATCCTTCGCCCATATAAATCCCGCCAACAGTGGCAGAAAAGACACCTTGCGATAAAATGCTGCCATGGCCATTAACAGCGTATCGGCGCTGGTGCTCGACGAGCTAGCGATTTTCGAGTTCGGCGTGATCTGCGAAGTCTTCGGAATCGACCGGTCCGCGGACGGCGTGCCCAACTTCGACTTCAAGGTCTGCGGGCCGGAGGCGGGCGCACCACTGCGCACGTCCGTCGGGGCGACGATCATTCCCGACCACGGCCTCGACGCTCTGGTCGGTGCCGACCTGGTGGCGATCCCGGCGATCGGCGGCTCGGAGTACCTCCCCGCCGCGCTGGAGGCGATCAAGGCGGCCGCCGACTCCGGGTCGATCATCCTCACCGTCTGCTCCGGCGCATTCGTCGCGGGTGCCGCGGGGCTGCTCGATGGGCGGCCGTGCACGACGCACTGGATGCACGCCGCCGACCTGGCGCGGATGTACCCGACCGCCAAGGTCGACCGCAATGTGCTGTTCGTCGACGACGGCAACCTCGTGACCAGCGCGGGCACCGCGGCAGGCATCGACGCCTGCCTGCATCTCGTGCGCCGTGAACTCGGCAGCGAAGTGACCAACAAGATCGCGCGGCGCATGGTCGTGCCGCCGCAGCGCGACGGTGGACAGCGCCAGTACATCGACCAGCCGATCCCGCTCCGATGTTCGGAGGGCTTCGCGCCGCACCTGGACTGGATCCTCGGCAATCTCGACCGTCCGCACACCGTTGCGTCACTGGCCGCCCGCGCCCACATGTCGGCGCGGACCTTCGCCCGCCGGTTCGTCGAGGAGACCGGTCGCACCCCGATGCAATGGGTGACCGACCAGCGCGTGTTGTATGCGCGCACCCTGCTCGAGGAGACCGATCTCGACATCGATCGGATAGCGGAGCGGTCGGGATTCGGCACGGCCACACTGCTGCGGCACCACTTCCGGCGCATCATCGGCGTGACGCCATCCGACTACCGCCGACGGTTCTCTTGTAACGGCCCCTGCCAGGAGGAGGCCGTCACCGCCTGACCGGCGGCGCCACTGGACGTCAGTCGCCCTCACCGGCGAGCGCGAACCGGCCGTCGGAGGTCTGCTCCACCAGCCCGTCGACCAGCAGCGAGGCCAGCGCGCGATCGCGCTGTGCGGTGTCGGTGAGCCAGACGACGTCGAGTTGCTCGCGCGTCACCGCAGAGCTGTTGTCCCGCAACACATCCAGCAGCTTGCCGCGAACCTGGCGATCCGTACCCGCGTAGCGCTGCGCCCGGCGGGCGGGGCTGGCCGCGGGCGGATACCCGCTCGACCGCCACGCGCACCGACCCAGCGGGCACAGGCCGCACCGCGGTGCGCGGGCCGTGCACACCGTCGCCCCGAGTTCCATCAGAGCCACCGAAAAGCGGGGCGCGTCACCGTCATCGGGCAGCAGCCGGGCGACGTCGTCGAGATCGCGGACCGAGGAGGGAGAGTCGGCCCGGCCGTGCACCACCCGCGCCACCACCCGTCGGACGTTGGTGTCCACGACCGGCACCCGCTTGCGGTAGGCGAAGCATGCGACGGCCCGGGCGGTGTACGCCCCGATCCCCGGCAGCGTCAGCAGGGTGTCGACGTCCGACGGCACCACGTCGCCGTGTTCGGTCGCGATCACCGTTGCGCACTCGTGCAGACGCTTGGCCCGACGCGGGTAGCCGAGCTTGCCCCAAGCCCGCAGCACATCGGCGGGCCCGGCCGCCGCGGTCGCCGACGGTGTCGGCCAGCGCGCCACCCACTCGCGCCAGATCGGCTCGACGCGCGCGACCGGCGTCTGTTGCAGCATGAATTCGCTGACCAGGACCTGCCACGCGGAGACGCCGGGCCGACGCCACGGTAGGTCGCGCTGCTCGCGGTCATACCAATCCAGCAGCTGCGGCACAATGTCGGTCATGCCGAACACCAGCCCCGTGACCGCGTGGAAAGCACTCAAAGAGGGTAACGAGCGGTTCGTTGCGGGAGAGGCCCAACACCCGCACCAGAGCCTCGACCATCGATCCGCGTTGACCAATGGACAGCACCCGATCGCCGCTGTGCTCGGCTGTTCGGACAGCCGCGTGCCCGTGGAGATTGCATTCGACCAAGGCCTCGGCGACATCTTCACGGTTCGCACCGCCGGGCATGTGCTCGACTCCGCGGTGCTCGGTTCCCTCGAGTACGCCGTGACGGCGCTCGGCGTGCGGCTGATCGTCGTGCTGGGCCACAGCAGCTGCGGTGCGGTGACCGCAGCGGTGTCGACGGCCGACGGCGAGGCGCCGCCGAGCGGGCACATCCGCGACGTGGTGGACCGGATCATGCCGTCGGTCTTGGCCGGCAGGCATGCGGGATTCAGCGGCGTCGGCGAGTTCGTCACCAAACACGTCAACGAGACCGTCGCCCAGCTGCGCATCCAGTCGGCGCCTGTCGCCGAAGGTCTCGCGGCCGGCTCGCTCGCGATCGTCGGACTCACTTACGGCCTGTCCGATGGGCGGGTGGTGTTGCGGGACCACATCGGCGACATCGGCGAAGGCTGACGAGCGACACGCCGAGCGACCTCGGGCAATCAGGCGTGACCTGGCCTTACCGTGAAGTTGTGCTGGATCTGGAACCGCAAGGCCCCCTCCCGACGCAGATTTACTGGCGTCGCCGGGCGTTGGCGCTGGGCATCGCGGTCGTGGTGATCGGCCTGATCGCGGCCGTCGTGCTCGTCGTCGTCAAGAACGCGACCGGCACCGACGAGACGGCCGCCGACAAGCCGGCGGCCACCGCAGCCGGCCCGACACCGCTGCCCGGGCAGAACCCCGAGGTCAAGACGCCGGTGGTGCCGCCTGCTCAGCAGGCGCCCGCGCCGACCCCGACGCCGACCGCCGCGGTCACGCCGCCGCCGATCCTCAACGAGGGCGACGACTGCCCGGACTCGACGCTGGCGGTCAAGGGCATCACCAACCAGCCGCAATACGTCGTCGGCGACCAGCCGAAGTTCACCATGGTGGTGACCAACATCGGGCTGGTGGCTTGCCAGCGTGACGTCGGCGCCGCGGTGCTCGCCGCCTACGTCTACTCGCTCGACAACAGCCGGCTGTGGTCGAACCTGGACTGCGCACCGTCGAACGAGACCCTGGTCAAGACGTTCCAGCCGGGCGAGCAGGTCACCACCGAGGTGACCTGGACGGGCATGGGTTCGGCTCCGGGATGCCCGCTGCCGCGGCAACCGATCGGACCGGGCACCTACAACCTCGTGGTGCAGTTGGGCAATCTGCGCTCGGCGACGGTGCCGTTCATCCTTGCCGAGCCTGCACAGGCACCGCCGCCGGCTCAGGGTGCGGGGCCGCCACCAGGACCGGCGCCAGCGCCCGTCGGCTAGGCCAGCCGGTCGGCGATCGTCGATTCGGCCAGTTGCGACAGGCCTTCGCGGATGTGGCGGGCCCACATCGAACCGATGCCCTCGACGTTCTGCAGGTCGCTGGCGCTGGCGGCCAACAGTCCCTGCAGTGAGCCGAACGACCGCACCAGCAGATCCACGTGGGCGAACTGCAGTCGCGGGATGCCCGCCATCGCCCGGTAGCCGCGTGAACTCATCGCCGAATCCTGCGCCTCTGCCGTCGACGGGTAACCGAAAACCCTTGCCAACGTGGTGAAGTCGAGAAGCTCGCTGTCCGAAAGACCGTCGAGCTCCTCCAGCGTGGCGCTGACCTGTGCGGCCGACGGCGGATCCGGATTGGCGTGGTAGTCCCGCACGATCAGCTCTCGGGCGGTTTCGTTGTCGCCGACGAGTTCGTCGAGCTGCAGCTTGAGCTGGCGCCCGTCGGTGCCGAGTTCGACCACGTCCGAGTCGATTTCGAGGCTGATGCGCCGGACCATCTCCAACCGTTGCACCACCGTCATGACATCGCGCAACGTGACGAAGTCCTCGATCTCGGCCGTCGAGAGCTGCCTGCCGACCTCGTCGAGGCGGGTCTTGTACCGCTCGAGCGTGTCGATGGTCTGGTTTGCCCGCGAGAGGATGGCAGCCGAGTCGGGGACCACGTGGCGTTCACCCGCGACGTAGACGGTGACGATGCTCATCGACGAGCTCACGGAGATAACGGGATAACCCGTCTGAATCGCCGTGCGTTCGGCGGAACGGTGACGGGTGCCGGACTCCTCGGTCGGGATCGACGGGTCGGGTACCAGCTGCACATTGGCCCGGAGGATGCGGCTGCCGTCGCTGGAGAGCACGACCGCGCCGTCCATTTTCGACAGCTCACGCAGCCTGGTCGGTGCGTAGCGGATGTCGAGTTCGAATCCGCCGTCGCAGATCGTCTCCACGCTGTCGTCGTAGCCGATCACGATAAGGGCGCCGGTGCGTCCGCGCAGGATGCGCTCGAGGCCGTCGCGCAATGGCGTACCCGGCGCCAGCCTGGAGAGGGTCTCACGCAGGGTGGGCCGGGCCAGTTGCACCACTCTGCGACTCGACCTGCCGCTTGCCTTAACGGCCACCGCCCCTCCTAGGATCGGTCAGCCCGATCAACGCTCGTTGGCCGTATTTTTGCTGATCTCCCGCAATACCCGCAACGCCGCGCCGATGTTGTCGGCCGAAATGGCCCGCAGACCTGCGGGCACAGACTTCACGCCGGGCGGCACGATCGCGACGGTGAAGCCGAGGCGGGCGGCCTCGGCCAGGCGCCGGTCCATCCCCGTGACACGCCTTAGATCGCCGGCAAGACCGACCTCACCGATCGCCACCGCCTCGGCCGGCATCGGCAGATCCGTCTGCGACGACGCGATCGCCAGCGCCACCGCAAGGTCAGCCGAGGGGTCCGTCAGTCGCATGCCGCCAACGGTGGACAGATAGATGTCGCGGGTGCCGACGGGCAGGCCGACGTGCTTGTCCAACACCGCAGTGATCATTGCGGCGCGCGATGAGTCGATACCGCTGACCGCCCGCCGTGGTGAGCCGTTGGCGGGTTGGCCTATGAGGGCCTGTACCTCGCCGATCAGGGGGCGCTTCCCGTCGAGGGTGACCGTGACGGCGGTGCCGGGCACCGGCGTGGGCCGTTGATCGCGGAACAATCCAGAAGGGTCGGCGACGCCTTCGATTCCGTTGTCGTGCAACAGAAAACACCCGACCTCGTCGGCGGCGCCGAATCGGTTCTTGACGCCGCGCACCATCCGCAGCGACGTGGCCCGGTCGCCTTCGAAGTGCAGTACGACGTCGACCAGGTGCTCGAGCGACCTCGGGCCGGCGATGGCGCCGTCCTTGGTGACGTGGCCGACGAGAATCAGCGCGACGCCCGACGTCTTGGCGGCCATGGTGAGCGCGGTGGTGACCGCGCGCACCTGGGTGACGCCGCCGGTGACCCCGTCGGTCTCGGTGGTCGACATCGTCTGCACCGAGTCAACGACGACGAGGCTCGGACGCACGGCGTCGATGTGGCCCAGAGCCACCTGCAGATCCGACTCGGCGGCCAGATACACCTCGTCGTGTGTGCAGCCCGTGCGTTCGGCCCGCATCCGGATTTGCCCGGCTGACTCTTCACCCGAGAGATACAGCGCGCGTTGCCCGGCGCGCGCCCAACGATGGGCGACCTCCAGGAGCAGCGTCGACTTGCCGACGCCGGGGTCACCGGCGAGCAGCGTCACCGACCCCGGGACCAGCCCACCGCCGAGCACTCGGTCCAATTCGTCGACGCCGGTGTGGATGTGCCGGGTCTGGCCGGGATCGATAGAGCTGATGGGCACGGCGGGCGACGTCGGGGCGACCGCGCGCCGAACCGATGAGCCGTTCACCGCCGCGAGAACGGCGACCTCGTCAACGGTTCCCCAGGTGCCGCAGTCCGGGCAACGGCCCACCCATTTCGCAGTGAGGTGGTGGCACTCCGAGCACCGGTATTGCGATCGCGGTTTGGCCACGAGCAAACGTTATCCGCCGCGGCCGACAGAACCGCCGGGCACGAAGTCGTGTCGGGCGACTTTCGCGGTCAGTGACCGCCCGAGTGGCCGCCTGCGTCGCCGGTGTCCTGAACGGGGTCTCGGCGCGGGGTCTCACCCGCCGAGATCGGCACCGCGACGGTGCCTTGACCCGCCTTCTCGAAGGTGAACGTGAAGTCGTATGTCAGCCCGTTGGTGATCGGCTTTTTCAGCGCGACCATCGCTTCGACGGCCTCGGCCGGTTCGACGCTTTCCAGCGGGGTGATCTGCCCGTCGGGTGCACCGACGACGAGCGCGCCGCTGGCCGGCAGCGACCCGTCGCCGGTCAGCGTCACCGTGCCGACGTCGGAGGTGATGGAAACCAGCTTGTCGTCCGTGTCCGGCGAATTGTTCGACGCCTGGAACAGCAACTCGATGTCACGACCCGGCTGGATGTAGTCGGTGGTCTGGGTGCCCCTCAGATGGACGTTGCGCAACGAGACCTCGCCGATGTTGGCGCTGGTGCCGTTGACCGCGGGTTCCTGAGTGGCGGTCTGGGAGATCTGCCCGGCTCCGCAACCGCTGAGCACAACGGCGGCGGCCAGCACGCTGGCGGCCAATCTGACGCGGTTCACACGGGCCTCCTGCTCGGCCGTCGAGGCGACCGAGACGCCGGTCGCGGTGGTGAGACTATGCATTCGACTATGGACTGTAGTAGCTGCGCGCGAGACGCGGTAGCGCAGGGCGGACGGGCCATCCGCAGCTACCTTCCAGAGCCGCCCGTCAAGCACGGATTCATCACGGTGTCAAGCCCTAGTCTTCACCTGCGGTGCCCCTGACCTGCACCGTTGTTCTGCCCCTGTCTGGTCTCCGTGTTAGCATTGGTATGTGAAAGGGGCTCGAAACTGATGATTTTCAAGGTCGGAGACACCGTCGTTTATCCCCACCACGGTGCCGCGTTGATCGAGGCGATCGAAACCCGGACCATCAAAGGCGAACAGAAGGAATACCTCGTCTTGAAGGTTGCCCAAGGCGACCTGACGGTCCGCGTTCCCGCTGACAACGCAGAGTACGTCGGGGTGCGCGACGTCGTCGGGCAGGAGGGTCTCGACAAGGTGTTTCAGGTGCTCCGCGCCCCGCACACCGAGGAGCCGACCAACTGGTCACGCCGGTACAAGGCCAATCTCGAGAAGCTGGCCTCCGGTGACGTGAACAAGGTCGCCGAGGTCGTGCGTGATTTGTGGCGGCGCGATCAGGAGCGTGGCCTGTCCGCAGGCGAGAAGCGCATGCTGGCCAAGGCGCGGCAGATCCTCGTCGGCGAGCTGGCGCTGGCCGAGAACACCGACGACGAGAAGGCCGCGACCATTCTCGACGAGGCGCTGGCCGCCGCTTCCTGAACACCCTGATGTCGATCCCGCGGGTCGGGCTCGGCACCGACGTTCATCCCATTCAGGCCGGCAGGCCGTGTTGGCTGCTGTGCCTGCTCTTCGACGATGTCGACGGCTGCGCCGGGCATTCCGACGGTGATGTCGCCGCGCATGCGTTGTGCGACGCCTTGCTGTCCGCGGCCGGGCTCGGCGACATCGGCGAGGTGTTCGGCACCGCCCGTCCCGAATGGCGTGGTGTCAGCGGCGCGGACATGCTGCGCCATGTGCGTGGGCTGCTGGCCGACGACGGCCTTCGGGTCGGCAATGCCGCGGTGCAGGTGATCGGCAACCGGCCCAAGGTCGGCCCGCGCCGTGCCGAGGCGCAGGAGGTGCTCTCCGAGCTGCTGGGCGCACCGGTGTCCGTGTCGGCGACCACCACCGACGGGCTGGGATTGACCGGCCGCGGCGAGGGCCTTGCCGCCCTCGCGACCGCGTTGGTGGTTGAGGTCGATTAGGCCGGTAAGCTGGCACGTCGTGAGCGGAGCGAATGGTCGACAAGGGGTGACCGGCGACCTGCGGCTCTACGACACCATGGCGGGCGGCGTCCGCGACTTCGTGCCGCTGCGGCCCGGCCACGTGTCGATCTACCTCTGCGGCGCCACCGTGCAGGGGCTGCCGCACATCGGCCATGTCCGCAGCGGGGTGGCGTTCGATGTACTGCGGCGCTGGCTGATGGCCAAGGGCTACGACGTCGCGTTCATCCGCAACGTCACCGACATCGACGACAAGATCCTCAACAAGGCCGCCGAAGCGGGTCGGCCGTGGTGGGAGTGGGCCGCCACTTACGAGCGCGCGTTCTCGGCTGCCTACGATGCGCTCGGCGTGCTGCCGCCGTCGGCCGAGCCCCGCGCCACCGGCCACATCACCCAGATGGTCGAGCTGATCGAGCGGCTGCTCGAGCGGGGCCACGCCTATACCGGCGACGGCGACGTGTATTTCAACGTGCAGAGCCTGCTGCCCGAGCCTGGGTACGGCAAGCTGTCCGGCCATCGGATCGACGACGTACACCAGGGGGAAGGCGTCGCCACCGGCAAGCGCGACCAGCGTGACTTCACGCTGTGGAAGGGCGCCAAGCCCGGCGAGCCGTCCTGGCCGACGCCGTGGGGCCGTGGCCGCCCCGGCTGGCACACCGAATGCGTCGCGATGTGCGAGACGTATCTCGGGTCCGAGTTCGACATCCACGCGGGCGGAATGGATCTGGTTTTCCCGCACCACGAGAACGAGATCGCCCAGGCCGAGGCCGCGGGCGACCCGTTCGCCCGGTTCTGGCTACACAACGGCTGGGTGACCATGGGCGGCGAGAAGATGAGCAAGTCGCTGGGCAATGTGCTGGCCATACCCGCTGTGCTCCAACGGGTCCGGGCCGCCGAGCTGCGCTACTACCTGGGTAGTGCGCACTACCGGTCGATGCTCGAGTTCTCCGAGACCGCGCTCGCCGACGCGGCCAAGGCCTATGCCGGCGTCGAAGACTTCCTGCACCGGGTGCGCACCCGGGTCGGGGCTGTGGTGCCGGGCGAATGGACCCCGAAATTCGGCGCGGCCCTCGACGACGACCTGTCGGTGCCGATCGCCCTTGCCGAGGTGCACGCCGCTCGCGCCGAAGGCAACCGGGCGCTGGATGCCGGCGACCACGAAACCGCTTTGGCACAGGCGATGTCGATCCGCGCGATGATGGGCATTCTCGGGGCCGACCCGCTCGATCAGCGCTGGGAGTCGAAGGACGAGACGTCGGCCGCGTTGTCTGCCGTGGACGTGCTCGTGCATGCGGAGGTGAAGCGCCGCGAGGATGCGCGGGCGCGCCGCGACTGGGCGGAGGCCGACACGATTCGGGACCGTCTCAAGGAAGCCGGCATCGAGGTCACCGACACCGCGGACGGACCGCAGTGGTCACTGCTCGACGGGGGCACCAAGTAATGGCGGGCAACTCCAAGCGTCGGGGCGCGGTGCGCAAAGCCGGTACCAAGAAGGGGCCGACGGTCGGGTCGGGCGGTGTCCGCAGGCGTGGCCTCGAGGGCCGCGGTGCGACCCCGCCCGCGCACAAACGGCCTCATCATCCGGCAGCCAAGCGGGCAGCGAAGGCCGCGCGACAACAGCAGGGCAGGCACAAGAAGACCGACGACACCGAGATCGTGCTGGGCCGCAATCCGGTGCTGGAATGCCTGCGCGCGCAGGTGCCGGCCACGGCGCTGTACGTTGCGCTTGGTACTGAGGCCGATGAGCGGCTCTCCGAATGCGTTCAGATCGCTGCGGATTCGGGCATTTCGATCCTCGAGGTGCCCCGACACGATCTGGACCGACTCTCGGCGAACGGACTGCACCAAGGCATCGCGCTGCAGGTGCCGCCGTATGCGTATGCACACCCGGACGATCTGCTCGCCGCCGCGACCGCCGACGGTGCACCGGCACTGCTTGTCGCCCTTGACAACATCTCCGACCCGCGCAACCTCGGCGCTGTCGTGCGTTCGGTTGCCGCGTTCGGCGGTCACGGCGTTCTGATCCCGCAGCGCCGGTCGGCGTCGGTCACCGCGGTGGCATGGCGCACGAGCGCAGGCGCGGCGGCCAGGGTGCCGGTGGCCAGGGCGACGAATCTGACTCGGACGCTGAAGAGTTGGGCCGACGCCGGACTTCAGATCGTGGGGCTGGACGCCGGTGGCGGCGCCACTGTCGACGAGTTGGACGGCGCAGGGCCCATCGTGGTCGTGGTGGGTTCCGAAGGAAAGGGTCTGTCGCGTTTGGTGCGGGAGACCTGCGACGCGGTGGTGTCCATTCCGATGGCCGGGCCGACGGAATCGCTGAACGCCTCGGTCGCCGCGGGCGTGGTGCTCGCCGAGATCGCCCGTCAGCGGCGCACGTAGCTAGGCGCGGACCTTCACCAGCATCGTCGACTTGGGCTCCACGCCGGCCCCCGGCGTCACCCGTCGAACGCGCCGCGCCACCCATGGCGCCGCGAACGCGGCAGCCCATCGCATGTTGGCACGGAAGTCCCGGACCGGCGGCGACGAAGCGAGCACGGCGGCCGACGCTGTGGTCAGACCGTGGGAAACAGTCAGTGTGTCAAGCACTTTGGCGGCCATCCGCTCATGCCCCAACGGCGACAGGTGCACCCGGTCGCCGTCCCACAGTCGAGGGTCGCAGAATTCGGAGAACCGCCAGAAGTCGACGATGTGCACGCCCAGATCGTCGGCGGTAGCGCGCAGCAACTCGTTGTAGATCGCCGCGCGTCCGCGCAGGCGGCGAAACAGGGGGACGGTCCCGAGGTCCGCCGCGGTGAACGTGAGCACAACCGCACCCGTCTGCTGCAGGCTTTTCAAGGCGTCGGCGTAACGCGCCATCATCGCGTCGATGTCGGTGCGCACCGACAACAGATCGTTCATCCCCGCGTAGATCGTGACGAGATCGGGTTCGAGCATCGCCGCGGTCTGCACCTGGTCGGCCAGGATCTCGTCCATGGTGCGGCCCCGCACCGCAAGATTGGCGTACTGCATCTGCGGATTGGTCGCCGCGAGCACCTCGGCAACCCGGTCGGCCCAACCCCGCAGTCCGTTCGCCCTGGTGATGTCGGGGTCGCCGATGCCCTCGGTGAACGAATCGCCAAGGGCCACGTACCTGCTGAACGCGCCCACGTCACCAATGTGGCCGATCGTCGGGCGTCACGCACGCCGCAGCGCCGTTGGCGGCCGAGTCGACGCTCATTGTCCTACCGGCGTTTGCGTCACGGTCACCGGCACTACACGCCGAACAACCGCAGTGCCAACCACAGCCCGATGACCGAAGCCACGAGCGTGACCGGCACGGTGCACAGCCCGATTCGGGTGAACTCCCAGGGGCCGGCCGCGATGTCGCGGCGGACGACGCCGCGCCACAATAGGTTCGCCAATGACCCGACGTAGGTCAGGTTGGGGCCGATGTTGACACCGATCAGCACGGCCAACACGACCGCAGGTCCGGAAGCCGACACCAGAGGCAGCAGCAACAACACCGCCGGCAGGTTGTTCACCAGGTTGGACAACGCAGCGGCGATCGCGGCGACGGCGAGCAATGCGGCCAGGGTGTCCCCGGCCGGAAGCAGACCGCGCAGCGCGCCGTCGAGCCCGTTGACCATCACCGCGTCGACCACCACGCCCAGACACAGCACGAATATCAGGAACGGAACATCAGCGGCGCCCACCAGGCGGGACACCGTGCTGCGACGCCGGACCAGGCCATGCGCGGCCAGCACCGTCACTCCCGCGAGCGCCGCCCACGCGGGTGAGAGGCCGACAGTCGAGGTGACCACGAATCCGGCCAGTGTCAGGCCGAGCACCACGACGGCGAACACCGGCACGTCGATCGCCTCCCGCGTCTGCGGTTGAGGTGTGATGGCGAGCTCTCGCCTGAAAAGCCAACGCAAGAGGAGGAATTCGACGGCGATCGCGGCCAGCCACGGCACCGCCATGAGCGCGGTGAAGTGCAGGAACGACACCCCCGCCGCGGCGAAGGCCAGCAGGTTGGTCAGGTTGGACACCGGCAAGAGCAGTGACGCGCTATTGGCGAGATGCGCGGTGGCGTAGGCGTGGGGTCTCGGCGGGACTGTCAGCACACGCGCGGTCGCGAGCACCACCGGCGTCAGCAGCACCACCGTCGCATCGAGGCTGAGGATCGCGGTTGTCGCAGCCGCGATCGCGAAAACTGTTGCCAAGAATCTGTTCTGGCTGTTCGCAGCACTCTTGGCCATCAGCGCGCCCGCGGCTTTGAACACGCCTTCGTCGTCGCTCACCCGGGCCAGCACCAGGACGGCGGCAAGGAACCCGACCACCGGCAGCAGCCGTCCGACCTCCGCGGCGGCCTCGGGCAGCGAGACGGCACCCGCGGCGATCAGGATCGCGGCCGCGGGCACCGCCACGACGGCTTCGGGCCACTTGTGCGGGCGCACCACCGCGAACACCAGCACAACTGCCAGCGCCGTCAGCGCCAGCGTCAGGTCCACGGATCGGCGCGTTGCCAGAGCGTGGGCAGCGCAAGCGGCACACCATCGTCGGCGGCCAGCCGCGACAGCACCCGTATCGAGACGTCGAGGTCGTCACCGGCGTACGGCAGCGCCCGCAACGGCCGGTGCAGCGGGCGGAATAAATCGTCCCAGTGGATCAGCACCACCCGGCGCGCACCGACGGCGCGCACGGTTTCGGCCCAGTAGTCGACCAGGTACTGCTTGGGCTGCAGGCCGAGTTGGCCGACGCCGAGGTACACCACCTCGGCGCGCAGCCCGGCCAGTGCGCCGGGCACGAAGCCGGCGCTGCCCACGATGAGCAGTCGTCGATCCGACGGCCGATGATGAATGAGCGTCGACCACGATTCGCCGCACTTGAATGCCGACATCTTGACCGGGGGAACGACGGGCTCGGTGATGACTCCGGGAAACCTGTCGGGCGGGCAGTGATCGCCCTCGACGAGGGTGACGTCGTAGGCGCCGAGCGACACCGCCGTGCCGGGCGTGGCGACGATAAGACGCTCCTCGGGTATTCCACCGCCCCGTCCGACGTTGGCGGCCGACGTGCCGCCGACAACCTTGGCGTGCGTGCGCTCGGCGACGAACGCGGAGTCCATGGCGTGGTCGAAGTGGGTGTGGACGGGCAGCACCGCTTCCAATCGATCGACGCCGAGCCGCGTCAGGCAGCCGTCGATGCGCGGGGCCGATGGCGCGATTCGCCGCAGCCCGACCTCGGCGAGGCTGGGCCGCGAGAAGAAGCCGTCGGTCATCAGGGCCGATGCGCCGTCGTCGATCAGCAGTGTCGTCACCCCGGCCCACGTCACCGTCACGGGGGCGTCTGCCGCAGCCGCCGGCACGTCGAAATAGCCTTGGTAGTCGGCGAGATCCGGCCGGCCGAGCTTGAGGCGCATAGCGCCAACCTTATGCGCGGCCTCCATAACGGCGCCTGAACTTCTCGACCTGCCCCGCGGTGTCGATGTGTCGACGCGATCCCGTCCAGAACGGGTGTGATGCTGAGCTGATGTCGACGACGACGAGTGGATAGGTCTGCCCGTCCTCCCACTCGATCGTGCGTTCAGTCGTGGCCGTCGACCGCGTCAGGAACGCGTCGCCAGTGGTGGCGTCCTTGAACACCACCGGTCGGTACTCGGGGTGAATGCCTGGCTTCATCGGTCCTCTCCATCGTGTCTTCTCGCCGCATCGCTTGCGTACTCGGACTTTTCGTCACATGGTTCGTCGTGCCAGTCGCCGAACGGATCGGGGTAGGTGGACCATTCCTCGGGCCTGGCCCACTCCTGGCTGGTGAGCAGCGCGCCGCGAAGCGCGGCGACGACGTCATCGGGCTTCGCGCCGCACACCAGCACCGCGATCGACACGTGCCGGTCGCCGAGCCGGTCATGCCAGTCGGCGGCGGCCAGCGCGGCGCGCTGCGGGTCGGCGTAGGCCTGTTCACTGGTACTCATCGCCGCCAACCATCGCCCGGCATACTCGAAATGCATTCCCCTACCCGCAGATTCGAGCCACATGACGTCGTCGAATCGGTTGGCCAGCCAGAGTCTGCCGCGGGCGCGGACCACGCCGTCGAGCAGCACGTCCAACGCGGCGTGCAGCCGTTGGGGATGGAAGGGCCGGCGTGCGGAGAACAGCAGAAGCCCGACGTCGCCGTCGGACGCGAGCGACGGCTGTCCCGCAAGCAGCGGATCGTGCGGATTGTCGCTGCGGCCACGGCGGCTGTCCGGTTCGAGGTTGGCCAGCGCCGTCTCGGCGCGAACGGCGCCGACCGTGAGCCGGGCTCGCGGCGCCAACCGACGCAGCACAGCCAGCGTCTCGGCGTGCGGTTCGGTGAGCACCAGCGCATCGGCGAACTCGGCCTGTCCGACCACCACCTGCGCCACTGTGCGGCCGTCGTTCAAGTCGTCGTCGCCGACGGCCTGACTCAGCCAGACGCTCGAATCCACACACGTCACCACCGCCTCGATGCGAACGTCGAGCGCCGCCGGGCCGTCGGTGTACCCCGGGCCGACCCTGACCCGGACGTTCTCGACGGCCCAGCAGACCGGTTCGGGCTCGAGCCACGGCATCAATTGCACGGCAATGCGATTCACATCGTCACGTCGGTTCAGCCGACGCAGCAGGACCAGCAGGTCCGCGCGCACGGTGCACGTGACGCATCCTTTGACCAATTCCAGCGGCCACGCCGTCGTGCCCTCGGCCGTCGTCACGCTGCGCACCACAACCTGGCCGTCGTACTCGTGTCGAACCACCACCGTGCCACTGGCGCGAGCCAACACCTCGGCGACGCCGTTCGTGTCGCCCTGGCCGCAGATCAGTACCACTGGAGTGCGCACGAATCCTCCTCCGTGTTGAAAATGGTTTTCATTAACGTTAGCGTACGGGGTGAAGGAGGAACATGTCCGCGCACTGCCAAGTCACCGGCCGAGCCCCGAGCTTCGGCAACTCCGTGTCGCATTCGCACAGGCGTAGTCGTCGCCGCTGGAATCCCAACATCCAGGTCAAGACGTATTACCTGCCGTCGGAGGGGCGCCGGGTCAAGCTCCGAGTGAGCACCAAGGGAATCAAGGTCATCGACCGTGACGGGATCGAGGTTGTCGTGGCGCGGCTGCGCAGGCAAGGGCAGAAGATCTGATGGCGCGCACCGACATCAGGCCTGTCGTCAAACTGCGATCCACGGCAGGAACCGGCTACCCGTACGTCACCCGTAAGAACCGGCGCAACGATCCCGACCGCTTGGTGTTGCGCAAGTACGACCCGGTGATTCGCCGCCACGTCGACTTCCGTGAGGAGCGCTGATGGCCAAGAAATCCAAGATCGCGAAGAACGACCAGCGCCGGCGGACCGTCGAACGGTATGCCGAGCGGCGCGCCGAGTTGAAGGACACGATCCGGCGCGGCACGCCGGAGGAACGAGTCGCGGCCATGGCTGCGCTGCAACGGCTTCCGCGCGACGCCAGTCCTGTGAGGTTGCGCAATCGCGACGCGGTCGACGGCAGGCCGCGCGGACACCTTCGCAAATTCGGGCTGTCCCGAGTGCGGATGCGCGAACTGGCGCACCGCGGCGAACTGCCAGGCGTTTCGAAGTCGAGTTGGTGAGCCGGATGGCCAAGAAGAAACGGGCGCGAAGGCCGCCTGCGCCGGAACCCAAGCGGCAGAAACGGAACCCGCTCAAAGCCGCCGGCGTCAGTGCGATCGACTACAAAGACGTTCACCTGTTGCGGACGTTCATCTCCGAGCGTGGCAAGATACGGTCCCGCCGGGTGACCGGGCTGACGCCGCAGCAGCAGCGACAGGTCGCGATCGCGATCAAGAACGCCCGCGAGATGGCCCTGCTGCCCTTCGGCGACGGGCGCTAGCACCTCATGTGGCAGTATCGGCTCCGACAGGCGACGGCTGCTCGCAACTCTCGGGCGGATCCCCAGAGAGGATGGCCCGCGTGGGAATGTGCATCGCTGCGGAGTTGGCCGAGATCGCCGCCTGCCGCGGCTTTTTCGCGATCACTGTGGCCGGCGACCCGCAGGGATGGCGTCCTGTCGAGAGCTGCTACGCCGACGGGTACGCCGACCTGATCGATGCCACGGCCAAGCGTCACGACACCGTTGACCTCCGTATCGCTGCCTCGCTGGTGCAGTTCAGCCACGCCACCAGGTTGTGGTCACCGGTTCTGGCCTGCGTGTTGACTCACGGTGTCGTTCCCGATCTGACCGGACTCCAGCGCGCCGCGGACACCGCAGCGCTGCGGTTGCCCGAGCCCGTCGGCGTGCCTGTTGAAAGTGACGTGGCGGGCCAGTTGTACCGCACAGTCGTGCAGGAGCACCTCGACGTGTTCGCAGCCGGTCTGCGGGTAAAGGTGGCGCCCGGCCTGCTCGACGGCAATGTCGCGTCCGCCTTGGTCGCGGCGACGCGGGCGCTCTACTGGGCGCGGCCGCAACTGCGCGACCCGGCCACCCGGCTGGCGCGTTCCCTGCTGACGACCGCAAAGCTGTCGGGCACCGGAACAATCAGGTACAACTTGGCGTTCCGCCGCCGGAGTTGCTGTCTGTATTACCGCGTACCCGGCGGATCGAAATGCGCAGACTGCGGACTCATCTCGTCGACCGCCGTGAGCTGAAGGTCAGTACGCATACGGGTTAGCGGGCGGATCGATGCGTGCCTGGCTGAGGACTTCCATCGTCGGAATCGATCGTCGGCTCGAATCACTCTGTCCCGGCGGGATTCTCCCCTCTACCCTGAGCCAGGTGTCCTCGGGATACGCCGCAATCTGTTGTGCGGCAGGCCCGCTCAATCGGATCTGGGCAAGCCGAGCGTCGGCCGCGCAACAGAAGATCACCACCCGCGCCAGGTCGGTGCGCCCGTCCACCTTGAGGGTGAAGCCGCTGACGGTGAGCAGCCTACCGTCGAGGGTGTTGGCCGAATCCTGCGCAACGCGCACCAATACCTCGGGCAACGACAGCACCGGCGCACGCTCGTCGGGCAGTGGTGGGAAGGGCCGCCGCAGCACCTCGGTGGACACCTCGGTGACTGACGGCGCCGCGGCCTGCGGTGAGATGGCAGGCGGAATGACGATGCCAAGCAACGCAATCGGCACGACAAGCAGCCACACGATGCCGGGCCGGTGAGTGTGGCCGTGATCGTGTTCGTCGTCGGCCTGCCGGCTCCTGACGTCGCGCACGATCGAGATCAGCGCGAGCACGATGAGCAATGCCGCCGACGCAACCAGCCACGGCAGCAGTGACGGTTTGACGTATCGGGTGTACGTGCCGGTCACCGTGATCAACGCGATACTGACGCCGATCAGCAACAGGACGGCGTTCTCCGTTTCCCGACTCATTGCGCGCCCAACATCAACAGCCCGACGCCCGTGGCGGCCAGTGTCGCGACAACAAGTGTCGCGGGGGCGAATCGCACTGCGAATGCCCGGCCGAACATCCCGGTCTGCATCGCGAACAATTTGAGGTCAACCGCCGGGCCCACGACGAGAAAGACCAGCCGCGGCAGCAAGGGAAGCATCGTCAGGCTGGCAGCCACGAACGCGTCGGCCTCCGAACACAACGACAGCACCACGGCCAGCAACGCCATCGTCAGGATGCCGAGGATCAACTGGCCGGCAAGATGCTCGAAGAGCCACGGCGGAACGACGACTTGCAGAACCGCCGCCGCTGCCGCCCCTATCACGAGAAACGAGGCAGCCTGCAGGAAGTCGTGGCGGGCCGCCTCGGTGAAGACTGCCCACCTCGATCCCTCGCCCTGGCGGATTGCCGGTAACCGGCGGGTGATCCACTCGCCGCGGCCGAACCGCGACCACAACGCACCCATGGCCAAGGCCGTCAGCAGCGACGCAATGCACCGGGCGGCCACCATTTGCGGCTGGCCGGGGAACGCGACAGCGGTGGCCACCAGCACCACGGGGTTGATGGCCGGCGCCGCCAACATGAACGTCAGCGCGGCGGCCCCGACCGCTCCCTCGCCGAACAGCCGACGCGCCACGGGAACCGAGCCGCACTCGCATCCGGGCAACGCTGCGCCGCCGACACCCGCGGTGAGGATCGCCGCGGCGGGCCGGCGGGGCAACCACCGCGCCAGCCGGTCCGGTGAGACGAACGCGGCAACCAGTCCGCTGATCACCACGCCCAGCGCCAGGAACGGGATGGCCTGTACGAAGATCCCACAGAACACTGTGGCTGCGGTGGCGAGATCCGGTGTGCCGACGACGAAACCGCGCAGCGCCCCACCGAACACCGCCAGCGCCACGATGCCCAGCACCAGAATCTGCATGGAACCGATCCGCCGGCGCAGGTCCAGCAGACTGGTGGTCACGCGGCCATCTTGCCAGCATCATCCGCGATAAGGTGAACCCATGGCGATACAAGCGCTCGTGGCAAAGGCAGCGACAACGGTGGTCACCGGCGCGGTCGGAGTCGCCGCTTACGACTTACTTCGCAAGGGTCTTGCGAAGGTGCCGGTCCGCGAGGTGAGCGTGACGGCGGCCGAATGGACGTTGCGCGGCACCCGTAAGGCGGAGGAGACCGCTGAGACCGCCCGGTTGAACATCGCGGACGTGATGGCCGAGGCGCGCGAGCGTATGGGCGAAGAGGTGCCGCCACCGGCCGTCGGCGAATCTGATCACGCTCACGAGCACTGACCTCTTGGAGCCGTTGACCGTCGTCTCCGACGCTGCGGGACGGATGCGAGTCATTGTGCCCTGGCTGCGGTCCGACTCGCGGACAGCCGTCGCCGTCGAGGAGTCAGTCGACAAGGTCGCGGGCGTGCGCGCCGTGCACGCCTTCCCTCGAACCGGATCGGTCGTGGTGTGGTACTCGCCGCGCCGATGTGAGTCCGTGGCTGTCCTGGAGGCGATCACCGCGGCGCGTGAGGTGCCGGCGGCCCTGGTTCCGGCCCGCACGCCGCGGTCGGCCGACATTCGTAACGCGGATGTGCTCCGGATGACGATCGGCGGGATCGCGCTCACACTGCTCGGGATTCGACGTTACGGCCTCGGGAGGCCACCGCTGCTTGGGCCGACCAGCAGGACATTCGCGACCGGGGCGACGATCATCACCGGTTATCCGTTCCTTCGCGGCGCATTACGATCGCTGCGCGGCGGAAAGTCGGCCGGCACCGATCTCTTGGTTTCGGCGGCCACCATCGCGAGCCTGGTACTGCGGGAGAACGTGGTAGCGCTGACGGTGCTCTGGTTGCTCAACATCGGCGAGTACCTTCAAGACCTGACACTACGTCGCACCCGGCGGGCGATCGCGAACCTCCTGCAGGGTAATCAGGACACCGCGTGGGTTCGGCTCGCAGACGGCACGGAGGTCCAGGTGGCGGCCGACTCGGTGCAGATCGGCGACCACGTGGTGGTGCACGAGCAGGTGGCCGTCCTGGTCGACGGGGAAGTGGTGGACGGCGAAGCCATCGTCGATCAGTCGGCTATCACCGGTGAGACACTGCCTGTCAGCGTGACGTCCGGCGCGCGGGTGCACGCCGGTTCTGTTGTCCTACGTGGACGCCTCGTCGTACACGCCAGAGCCGTTGGCCGGGAGACCACTATCGGCCGGATTGTCACCCGCGTCGAGGAGGCCCAGCAGCACCGGGCGCCTATCCAGACCGTCGGAGAGAACTTCTCAAGACGCTTCGTGCCCGCTTCGTTTTTGATGTCCGCTGTGACGCTGGTACTCACCGGCGATGTGCGCCGCGCGATGACGATGCTTCTTGTCGCCTGCCCGTGCGCGGTCGGCCTCGCTACCCCCACCGCGATCAGCGCCGCCATCGGCAACGGCGCCCGCCGGGGCATTCTGATCAAGGGCGGAGCTCACCTCGAGGAGGCGGGCCGAGTCGATGCAGTGGTGTTCGACAAGACGGGCACTCTCACCCTCGGCAAGCCGGTTGTCACCAATATTGTTGCCTTGCACGATGATTGGGAGCCAGAACAGGTTCTGGCGTATGCGGCCAGTTCTGAGATTCACTCCCGGCACCCGCTGGCCGAAGCAGTGATTCGTTCGACCGAGGAGCGGCACATCGCGATTCCGCCGCACGAAGAGTGTGAGGTTCTCGTCGGTCTGGGCATGCGGACCATCGCCGACGGCCGAACGCTGCTCCTGGGTAGCCCGTCACTGCTGGCGCGCGAGGACGTCGAGGTGACAGCCAAGGCGGTGGACTGGGTGACCAGACTGCAGCGACAGGCCGAGACTCCGTTGCTGCTGGCCGTCGACGGCGCGCTGGTCGGTCTGATCAGCCTGCGCGACGAGCTGCGGCCGGAAGCCAAGTCGGTGTTGGCAGATCTGCGCGCGAACGGAATTCGGCGGATCGTGATGTTGACAGGTGACCACCCGGCCACGGCCCGAGCCGTAGCCGATGAACTCGGTATCGATGAGTGGCGGGCCGAGACGCTTCCCGAGGACAAACTCGAGGTGGTGCACGCGCTACGCGACGAGGGCTACGTCGTCGCCGTCGTGGGAGACGGTGTCAATGACGCGCCGGCGCTCGCCGCGGCCGATATCGGTATCGCCATGGGACTCGGTGGCACGGACGTGGCCGTTGAAACGGCAGACGTCGCCCTGGCAAGTGACGACCTACGGCGGCTGCTCGACGTTCGGATGCTCGGTGGCCGCGCCGTCGAAGTCATCCGGCAGAACTACGGTATGTCCATCGCGGTCAACACATTCGGTCTTCTGCTGGGCGCCGGCGGCGGTCTGTCCCCGGTGCTCGCGGCGATCCTGCACAATGCTTCATCGGTCGCGGTCGTGACGAACAGCTCACGACTGATCCGTTATCAATTGGTGGACCGCAGCGACGATTCCGAGCGATCAGACGAACGGCCTGATCTCGGCGCCGTCGGCTAGCAGCCGTTCGCGTACCGCGGTCGCGATCTGCACCGCCCCCGGTGAATCCCCGTGTACGCAGATCGATTCGACGGTGATCGGGATCGTGGACCCGTCGACGGCGTCGACCCGGCCGGAACCGACCATCGATGACACGCGTTCGGCGATCTGTGCAGTGTCATGAAGCACCGCATTGCGTTCACGGCGCGATACCAATTGCCCATCCGGACGGTAAGACCGGTCGGCGAACGCCTCAGGCACGGTGCGCAAACCGAGCTCCTCGGCCTCTCGGAAGAACGCCGACCCGGCGAGCCCGAGTACCGGCAGATCTGAGTCGACGGCACGCACCGCCTCGGCAACAGCGCGTGCCTGCTCACTATGGGTGACGACCGTGTTGTACAGCGCGCCATGGGGTTTGACGTAGCTGACGGTCGAGCCCGCTGCGTGTGCGAGTGCTTGCAGCGCGCCGATCTGGTAGATGACGTCGGCGGTCAGATCCTCGGGTGTGGAATCGATGAAGCGGCGGCCGAAACCGGCGAGATCGCGGTAGCTCACCTGGGCGCCGATGCGAACGTCGCGTCCGGCCGCCGCGCGGCACGTCCGGGCCAGGGTTGCCGCGTCGCCTGCATGGAACCCGCAGGCCACGTTGGCGCTGGTGACGACGTCGAGCATGGCGTCGTCGTCGCCTAACCGCCACACCCCGAAGCTCTCGCCGAGGTCGGCATTGAGATCAACAGCAGGCATGACTCCAGCCTAGGCCGGTTCCGAAGCCGTCCATCTGTTCTCGGCGATGAATTGGTCGAGCGGCCTCGCGACGGTCCATTCGTCAATCTCCAGCTGGGGGCGGTCGGGGAATTCCGGTACCGGTCCTAGACACAGGATCGCGACCGCGTCGGCGTCGTCGGGTAGACCGAGCAGGTCGCCGAGCCGGCTTGGATCGAACAACGACACCCATCCCATTCCGAGTCCTTCCGCACGCGACGCCAACCACATGTTCTGGATCGCGCACGACACGGACGCGAGGTCCATCTGCGGCAGCGTGCGTCGACCGAAGACGTGCGCCTGCCTACCGTCGCCGAGTGCGACAACGAACAGTTCGGCGCATTCGAGAATCCCCTCGACTTTCAACGCCAGGAACTCTTCGGCGCGTGCGCCCAGCGCGCTGGCCGTGAGCGCTCGTTCCTCGTCGACCAAAGCATGAATGCTGCGCCGCAACTCCTGATCTGTGATCCGGATGAATCTCCACGGCTGCATCAGCCCCACGCTCGGCGCAGCGTGCGCCGCTTGGAGCAGGCGGACCAGCACGTCCTCTGGAACGGCTGCGCCACGGACGAAGCGCCGCATATCCCGGCGTTCGGCGATGACCCGATAGATCGCTCGTCGCTCTGCCGGACTGAACGTATGCTCGCTCATTTCCGTCAGCCTAGGGTCAGTGCCGCGGCCAGGTTCGATTCGGTAAGTACGTCGGACGGTGTCCCGGTAGCCAGCACACGCCCGCCGCCGAGCAACACACACAGGTCGAAGCGCCCCGCCAGTTCGACATCATGGGTCGCAGCCACCACGGTCGTGCCTGCCCTGGCGAGTCGATCGACGTGAAACCGTAGGCGTTCTCTCGACTCTGCGTCGAGACCGACCGTCGGCTCGTCGAGCAACACGATCGGTGACTCCTGGGCGAAGGTCTGTGCCAGGAGAGTGCGTTGCCGTTGCCCACCGGACAGGCTCCCGAGCCGCCGTCGGCGAAGATCGTCGAGATCGAAAGCGGCGATCCAGTAGTCGACGATGGCACGGTCTGCATTCGACGCCCGCCTCCATAGGCCCAGGCTGCGCCACCTACCCATCGCGACGGCCTCGGCGACCGTGATGGGGAACGTCTCGCTGACCTGGTTGTGCTGGACCGCCAGTGCGATCCCCTCTGGATTGCGCACGTCAATCGACCCCGACTGGGGCCGGAGTGTGCCGGCGATCAACCCGAGCAGAGTCGACTTGCCTGACCCGTTCGCGCCGATGACAGCTGTCCCCATGCTTCCCGGGACCTGCAACGTCAACTCGTCGAAGACCTGGGTCCCGTTGTAGCCGAAGCTCACTCGTTCAAGCCGTATGCCGTCAGCCATCGGACACCCTGTCAATTGAAAATGATTATCGTTAATGATAAGAGTTTACGGGTGCTCCGCTGGCTGTTGGACCCGTTCCACTCTGACGTCGTGCAGCGAGCGTTGATCGCCGGTGCGATCGTGGCGTTCCTGTGCGCGATCGTCGGCACCTGGGTGGTTCTGCGCGGCTCGGCGTTCCTCGGCGATGCAATGTCTCACGGGGTGCTGCCCGGCGTCGCAGTGGCATCTCTGCTCGGGGGCAACATCTTCGTCGGCGCGATGATCGCCGCCCTCGCGATGGCGTACGGCGTCTCCACCGTCAGCGGGGCATCCCGGCTGTCCGCTGATACCAGCATCGGCCTGCTGTTGGTCGGCATGCTCGCTACCGGTGTGATCATCGTTTCGCACTCGCAGAGCTACGCGGTCGACCTGACCGGGTTCCTCTTCGGTGACGTGCTCGCAGTTCGAACGAGTGACATCGCCTTCCTCACGGTGGCGTTGCTGCTGACCACGGCAGTCGCGATTGTCGGGCGGCGGGCCTTTGTCGCGGCCACCTTCGACACCCGTAAGGCCACCACCTTGGGGCTGCGTCCGACGTTGGCCGCGGCGGTGCTGACCGTGCTCGTTGCGGTGGCGATCGTCGCGTCGTTCCGCGTCGTCGGGACGCTACTGGTGTTCGGCCTCTTGATAGCGCCGCCGGCGGCGGCCGCTATCTGGGCTAACGCGATCCCGCGAATCATGGCCGTCGCCGCGGTGATCGGCGTCGCGGCGGTAGGCCTCGGGTTGGTCGTCTCTTGGTACGCCGGAACCGCCGGGGGGGCGACGATCGCCGCCACCGCGGTGGGGATCTTCTTCATCTCGTTTGGCGCTGCGGCGTTACGTCGCCATGTCGCCAAAGCCGGCGCACTGCTCATGGCGGCGGTATTCGTCGCCGGTTGTGGCGGCGGCGGCGAGGAGACGGCGGCGACCACGGCGCCTGCTGTCGATGACCACGAGGCGCCGCCAGCCGGAGCTCAGGAGTCGGCGGAGCCGGTGACCAGATTGGTGCTGGTCAACCCGGCTACGGGTGATACTTCCGTCTTCGACGTCCTCGATGAGGCGGAGACCACCGTCGGCCGGTTCGGATCGGTGGAAAAGCTCAGCGGTGACGGCAGATTCGGTTATCTGCACGGGCATGACGAGCTGACGATCGTCGATGCCGGGTCGTGGACGTTCGATCATGGCGACCACAACCATTACTACGTGACGGATCCGGCCCTCGCCGGAACTGTGGGCGTGGCAGCCGCGACCGTCACCGCCGACCAAAAGGTCGCGGTGGTACGGACGGGCGAAGGCGGGGTGCGGCTGCTCAACCGGGACCGGTTGGCAGAGCACGAAACCGATCCCGCCACCGCTGATCTCGGTGCCCGCCGCGACGCCGCGCAGGCGGCCCCGCGTCGAGACGGCGTTCTCATAGTCACTGAAACCGGCAAGTTGGAATTGGTCGACGATGCCGGTGGGGTGCGGCCCTTGCCGGGAAATTGCCCGAGGGCCACGGCACCGATCGTGTTGAGCCGCTCCGTGATATTCGGATGTGCGAACGGCGCGCTGCGCGTCGCGGTGAGTGGTCAAGAGCCTACTGTCACCCCGGTTCCGTTCCCCGCCGGCGGACCCGCGGTGGCGCTCGGCCCGCTGCAGAACCGCGCCCGGCACGACGTGCTGGCGGCGCTTGCCGGTGACGACATCTGGGTGCTGGACAGCGGACGACGAACATGGTCCACGGTGCCGGCGCGCGGCGCCGTCGCAGTCAGCACAGGCGACGACGGTGAGGTGCTGGTGTTGACCCGCGACGGTGTACTGCACGCCGTTGACACCACGTCGGGTGCCGAAACATCTAGTGTGAGGGTCTTTTCGGACGGCTTGCCGGCAGAAGGGCCACCACCGGTGATCGAAGTGGACAGCGAACGCGCCTACGTGAACAACGCGGCAGCTAACCAGATCTACGAAATCGACTACGGCGACCGAATGAGAATTGCGCGAATCCTGGAGACCGACGTCGAGCCCGGCCTGATGGTGAAGGCGGGCAGATGAAGCAGGTCTTGCGCGGTGTCCTGGTCGCTCTGGTCGCACTCCTGAGCGCATGTACCGGAGGTGGCAACGCCCCGTCGTCCGAGCCCCGGATCGTCGTCACTACCAACATCCTTGGTGACGTCGTGCGCAACATCGTCGGCGACACCGCTGAGGTGCGCGTACTGATGAAGCCGAACGCCGACCCGCACTCGTTCGGTATCTCGGCGCAGGAGGCTGCCGCTATGACGACCGCCGACCTCGTGGTCTACAACGGACTCGGTTTGGAGGAGTCGTTGCAGCGACACGTCGATTCAGCCGCTGAAGATGGCGTGCCGACGCTTGCGGTGGGTGACCATGTCGAGCCGATCCGGTACTCGTCGGGTGACAGCGTGGGACGCCCCGATCCGCACTTCTGGACCGACCCGCAGCGCATGCTCGCCGGGACCGACGCCATCGTCGACGCGCTTCGAGAGCGCGTCCCGGACATCGACGTCGAGGAAGTAAGCACGTATGCCGACAACTACCGCAATGAACTGCGGAGACTGTCGGATTCGATGACTGAGCAGTTCGGCAAGATCCCCGCCGAGCGCCGCAAGCTGGTGACCAATCACCATGTGCTCGGATATATGGCACAGCGCTTCGGTTTCACGATCATCGGGGCAATCGTGCCGAGCGGTACCACGCTGGCTTCACCCAGCTCATCAGACCTGGAATCGCTCGCGGGGGCCGTGCGGAGCGCCGGTGTACCCGCCGTGTTCGTCGACTCGTCGCACCCGGACCGGTTGGCGCGTGTGCTCGCCGAAGAGGCCGGGGTGGACGTCGACGTCGTATCGCTGTACAGCGAGTCGCTCAGCGAACCGGGTACCTCCGGCGCCACTTACCTCGACATGATGCGCACCAACACCGAGGCCATCGTGTCTGGACTCACGTCCCGCTGAACCCCTGTCAGACAACCGATTAGGAGATCCATGAACTCGAAACGAACCATGGTGGCAACCTCAGCACTTGCCGCCGCGCTGACAATGGCCGCCTGTGGCGCTGAGGACAAGCCTGCGACCGACAGTGCACCGCCGAAAGTGGACGTCGCCGCGCCGGTGGTCGCGACTTACGACGGCGGCCTCCTCGTCATCGACGGCGAGAGCCTCGAGGTCAAAGCCGACATTCCGATGGATGGCTTCCTGAGAGTGAATCCCGCGGGTGACACCGAGCATGTCCTGGTCTCGACCAGCGAAGGCTTCCAGGTTCTCGACGCCGCCAACGGCCAGATGACGGACACGACGTTCGCCGCGAATGACCCGGGACACGTTGTGCCGCATGGCGAAAACACCGTGCTATTCGCAGATGGCAGCGGAGAGATCACCGTGTTCGATCCGCACCAGTTGACGGATGGCTCACCGAAAGTCAAGACAATGAAGGCGCCACAACCACACCATGGTGTCGCCGTCGTGCTCAGCGACGGAACACAACTACGCAGTGACGGCAACGAGGACACCCGAAGTGGGGCGGTGGCGCTCGACGCCAGTGGCAAAGAGATCGCACGCAGCGCGGAGTGCCCGGGCATTCACGGTGAAGCGGTGGTCGCTGAGGAGACCGCGATGTTCGGTTGCGAGAACGGCGTACTGGCGTTCGCCGACGGTCGGTTCACCAAGATCGCCAGCCCCGGTGAGTACGGTCGCGTCGGCACCATCAAGTCGCATGCCGACTCGGCGGTCGGGTTGGGCGACTTCAAGGTCGATCCAGAAGCGGAGTTGGAGCGCACCGAGCAGTTCGCGTTGATCGACGCGGATGCCAATCAACTCAAGGTCGTGCGGTTACCCGCCTCGGTGAGCTATTCGTGGCGGTCTCTTGCTCGGGGCCCGCATGCCGAAGCACTGATCCTGGGCACCGACGGCAATCTGTATGTCATCGATCCGAACACCGGCGCGACGATGAAGACGATTGCGGTGACTGCCAACTGGACCGAGCCCGAGGACTGGCAGCAACCGCGACCGGCGGTGTTCGCCCGTGGCCATGACATCTTCGTGACGGAGCCAGCGAGCAGGGAACTGCATCTCGTCGACACCGAGGCCGGTGAGGTGACCAAGTCGGTCACGCTCGAGCAGACTCCAAATGAGATCAGCGGCGCACTCGGCCACGAGCACTGATCGTTCACACAAGACAACCGGCGCCGACCCACAGGGGTCGGCGCCGGTTGCTATAGAAGGTTCAGTGCGTGTGGCTGTGGGTTACTCCCCAAGCCGGCAGCGGATCGGGGTAGGCCAGCCATGCTCGCTCACCTTGGGCCATCTCGGCATCGGTCAACAGCGCAGAGTCGAGCAGCTGGGTCAACTTGGCCCGGTCGATGCGAATCCCGATGAACACGATCTCCTGGCTCGGCTTCAGTTCTGTCGTCGACCAGTACTGGGCCAGCTCGATGACGAGGTTCGGGCCGGCCTGATCAGGTCCTCGCGCAGAGTGCAGCAGATGCACCCGTTGGTCAGCTCGACCAGCCTCTCCTCGGTGCGGTCCAGGTGCCCATGGCCAGTCACCAGCGCAGCGTCGATGTTCACTTCGCTCATGTCGTTGACGATCACCGCCACGCGCTTGCCTTCGCGGTTGGCCAGGATGTGGTTGAGCAGCGTGGTCTTGCCTGCGCCGAGGACCCGGACAGCACGGTGACGGGCAGGAGGTCTTGTTTGGCGGTTGACATCCCTTAATGATAATGATCGTCATTATGCAGCACACCCCCACGTGCGCGGACATGGTGAAAACGGTTATCGTTGTCGCCGTGACCACCGCTAAGACCGCCGCCGTCCGCGCCTCGCTCGCCAGCCTTGTGTTAGCCGCACCGTTCGGACTCGCGGCATGCGGGGGAGGCGACGAGTCGGCGACCCCACCCTCGACAGCCGCAGCCGCTCAATGTGTCGTCGAGCCAGTCAACGTCGTTGTCAGCGTCGACCAGTGGGGCGACATCGTCTCCGAACTCGGCGGCGACTGTGCGCGCGTCACCACGGTGCTGGCCAGTTCGGCAGTTGATCCTCATGACTACGAGCCCGCACCGTCGGATGCGGCCAAATTCGGTGGCGCGCAACTGGTGGTCATCAACGGCGGCCACTATGACGAGTGGGCGGCCAAGCTCGCCGCCACGTCGGCGTCGAATGCCCCGGTCGTCGACGCGCTCGAGGCCAGTGGCGCCGAGGCGCCTCACGAAGAGCATGAGGAGGGGCACGGTCACGATCATGGCGACGAAGGCCACGAGGGTGAGCCGAATCCGCACGTCTGGTACAACCCTGCGGCCGTGACCGGTGTGGCCGATGCGGTCACAGCCGAGCTCGGCAAGCTGGCGCCGGATGCTGCGGAGTACTTCGACGAGCGTCGCGCGGCCTTCGCCGAGACGATGAAGCCGTACGATCAAGCCATCGCTTCCATCAAGGCCAGCGCGACGGGCAAGACCTACGCCGCGACGGAGACCGTCTTCGACGATATGGCGAGCGCCCTCGGCCTGACGAACCGCACGCCGCAGGGCTATCAGGCCGCGGCAGCCAATGAGTCAGATCCGTCGCCCGCCGACCTCGACGCGTTCCTGCGCCTGCTCGGCGACGGCGGCGTCGACGCCCTGATTTACAACGTCCAGACAGAAGGCTCTGTGCCGCAACAGCTTCGCGGTGCGGCCGAGCAGGCCGGTGTACCGGTCGTCGAGGTGACCGAGACGGTGCCCTCGGACGCGACGTCCTTCGAGAGCTGGCAGGTGAGCCAGCTGAAAGCGTTGGCCGAGGCCCTTGGTGTCACAACCTGACTCCGATGTCGCGGCGCTGACGTTCGAGGACGTCAGTGCCGCTCGCGGCGGGCGCCTGATCTGGTCCGAGGCGACCTTCGAGGTGCCCGCGGGCGGCATCGTCGCTGTCATCGGCTCCAACGGGGCCGGCAAGACCACGCTGCTGCAGATCGTGCTGGGCCTCATTCCGCCGGGCTGCGGTCGCGTGCGGGTGTTCGGTCAGCCGCCGGGCGAACTCAACCAGGGGATCGGTTACGTTCCGCAGAACTATGCTGCGACCGCGGGGGACGCCGTGCGCGCCCGTGACGCCGTGATGCTCGGGCTGACCGGGCACAGATGGGGATTCGGCCGCTCCTCCCGCTCCGACACCGAACGGGTGGACCAGATGTTGGCGGCCGTGGACGCGACCGCCGTGGCCGACAAGCGTCTGTCCCAGCTCTCCGGTGGTCAGCGCCAGCGCGTCGCGCTGGCCGAGGCGCTGGTGTCCCAACCCAGGATGTTGATCCTCGACGAACCGCTCGCATCGTTGGACCTGCGCAGCCAGCGCGAGATCGTCGCCGTTCTCGACCGCATCAACAAAGAACTCGGAGTGACGGTGCTCGTCGTCGCCCACGACCTCAACCCGCTGTTGGGGGTGCTGACGAGCGCCATCTATTTGCTCGACGGGCACGCCCACTTCGACACACTCGACGGCGTCGTGGACGAGACACTGTTGAGCCACCTGTACGGCACGCGTGTGGAGGTGGTGCACACCCCGCAGGGCGAGCTGTACACGAGGAGGACGCCGTGACCACCGACCTGGTGGCGCTCAGCTACCAGGACAACTGGTTGCAGATCATGACCTCGCCGTTCATGCGCAACGCGCTCGTCGGCGGCACCATCGTCGCGCTGGCCGCCGGCCTCGTCGGGTATTTCGTCGTTGTGCGCAACACCGCATTCGCCGCGCACGCATTGGCGCACATCGGACTTCCAGGAGCGACGGGTGCCGTACTCATCGGACTGCCGGTCGCGTTCGGGCTCGGCGTGTTCTGCATCGGTGGTGCCCTGGTGATCGGTGCGCTGGGGCGCCGCGCCGCCGACCGCGAGGTGGCCACGGGCACTGTACTTGCAATGGCGACCGGCCTGGGCCTGTTCTTCAACTCGATGGCCACCCGAAGTTCGAGCACCATGACCAACGTCTTGTTCGGCAACCTGCTCGCAATCTCGCAGCAGCAGATCGTCTCGTTCGCCGTCCTGCTTGTCGTGCTGGCCCTCAGCATCGGTTTCATCTACCGCCCGCTGCTATTCACCTCGGTCAACGCCCAGGTCGCCGTCGCCAAAGGAGTGCCGGTTCGGGCGCTGTCGATGGTGTTCATGGCACTGCTCGGGTTGGCCGTGACGATGGCGGTACAGGCCGTCGGCACCCTGCTGCTTTTCGCGTTGATCGTCACGCCCGCTGCCGCGGCCATCATGCTGACGCCGAGGCCGGGCGCGGCGATCGCGACCTCAACCGTGATCAGCCTGGCCGCGGTGTGGCTGGGACTTGGCTTCTCGGCGATGTTCAACGCTCCGCCCAGCTTCGTGATCGTGACCATCGCGTGTGGGGTGTGGGGCGTGGTGTGGGCCGTCGAACGCGGGCTGCGTCCAAATGCCGATCGCGTGCTGGTGACCTAGAACTGCCTTGGTATGGGCTAACGTGACCAGGCATGTCGAGGAGTACCACGCCCAGGCGGCGTGCGACCCTTGCCTCCCTCGCCGCCGAGCTCAAGGTTTCGCGCACCACGATCTCCAACGCCTACAACCGGCCCGACCAGCTGTCGGCCGACCTCCGCGAACGGGTGCTCGCCACCGCCAAGCGGCTGGGCTACCCCGGCCCTGACCCGGTCGCGCGCTCACTGCGTACCCGCAAGGCCGGAGCGGTGGGCTTGATGATCACCGAGCCGCTGAACTACTCGTTCTCCGACCCCGCGGCGTTGGATTTCGTTGCCGGACTGGCGGAGTCGTGCGAAGAAGCCGGCCAGGGCCTGCTTTTGGTCGCGGTCGGACCGAACCGCACCGTCAGCGAGGGTTCGGCTGCGGTGCTCGCCGCCGGCGTCGACGGTTTCGTGGTGTACTCCGCGTCCGACGACGATCCGTACCTGTCGATCGTGCAGCAGCGGCAACTGCCGGTGGTGGTGGTCGACCAGCCCCAGGATGTACCCGGCGTGTCCCGGGTCGGCATCGACGACCGTGCGGCGATGCGCAAGGTCGCCGAACACGTTGTGGCCCTAGGCCATACCCAGATCGCATTGCTGACCATGCGGCTGGGACGAGACTGGCCGCACGGCGGGCCGAGCCCGGCCGTTGCCGATCCCCAGCGACTGAGGACTCCGCATTTCCATGTCCAGCGCGAGCGCATCCACGGCGTCACCGACGCGATGGCCGCCGCCGGCCTTGATCCGAACTCGCTGACCGTGGTGGAGAGCTACGAGCACCTGCCCACCTCAGGTGGGGCGGCCGCGGACGTGGCGCTCGAGGCCAATCCCCGAGCGACAGCATTGATGTGCACCGCCGACGTACTCGCCCTGTCGGCGATGGACCACCTGCGGGGGCGCGGTATCTACGTGCCCGGCCAGATGACCGTGACGGGCTTCGACGGAGTGCCGGACGCGCTGGCGAGGGGCCTGACGACGGTGCGTCAGCCGAGCATCGAGAAGGGCAGACGCGCGGGCCACCTGCTGCATCATCCGCCGCGCTCCGGGCTGCCGGTGGTCGAGGCCCTCGACACCGAACTGATCCGCGGCAGGACATCAGGCCCGCCGGCCTAGACCTCGGTCACCTCGGGCGTCGCCCGCCATTGCTCGACCATCGGTCTCAGCCCGTCCACCAGCAACGGCAGGTTCGGCGCCATCGCCAGAGCCGCCACCATGGCGAGCCGACCCGCTGCTTCGGTGACGCGCAGCACCCGCTCGTCGACCGGCCGCAGGCCCAACCTCGACGCGGCCACGTTGTAGGCTGCCACCCCCTCTGGTCCCACCATCGCGAGGTCGGACTCGACGGCCCCCAGCGTGACGAGTTCGAAGTCCGACCACAGCTCGCCGTCAGGCGTGCGAATCATGTTGGCGTACGGCGCATCACCGTGAATAGCCTGGATTCCGGCGCCGGGGAACGTTGACTGGAAGACCGCGCGCGATGTCAGCACCGGCGAGAGAACGGCCCATTCCCGTTGCGCTCGTCGAAGATCGGCGGGGTCGAGCAGCTCGGGCATGTGCGCCAGCTCGGCGAGGCCTTCGGGAATGTAGGTACCGAAGGGGGTCCAGAATCCCAGCCCGTCGCCCTCGTAGTCACGCAGCGCGGCGTGCAACTGCGCGATCTGCCCGATGCGGCGCAGCATGTCCGGTGCGTCGTCGGCAACCTCGTCGACCAGCTCCCAGAACGTCATCGAAAACCCCTCGCGCCGTACGGGTTCGCGGGGTACCAGCGGGCTGGGCGGCACCACCGGGTGGCCGCGATCGGCCAGCCAGCCCGCCACGGCCAGTTCCGAACGTTGTTGCGCTGTCTGTGCTTCTGGCGCAACCGAGTAGGACGGCGGCAGAACGGTCGGCACCCGCACCACCACGGGTGAGGGTTCGAGATGCACGATGACGCTGAAGACGTCGTAGAGCACCCGCGGCCGACTCACTTCGAGTCCGAGGTCGCGGCCCGCAGCGGCCGCCGATGCGACCGCCCTAGTGGTCCGCTCGGCCAGCTCGTCAGCGGTGAGCACGGGCCTCGAGCAGGAATTCCAGTGCGGCGGCGACATCTTCGGGGGAGCCGATCCGATAGGCCGCCAGCGTGTCACCCGGCCCGACCTTCACGCCGACGTCGGACCCGCGCATGCGGCGAAAGGCCTTCTCGTCGGTGACGTCATCGCCGAAAAACACCACGGCCGTCGCGGCGCACTGCTCGCGCAGGATGTCGACGGCCTCGCCCTTGTCCGTGGTGACCACCGCGAACTCCACTACCGCTTTGCCCTCGGTGGGGTGGGCGTCCCACGACCGCGAGGCCGCCCGCGCCTGCTGTAGCGCGGCTTCACCGTCTGCAGGGCTGGCGTTGCGCACGTGCAGGGCGACGCTGGCGGGCTTGGTCTCCACGGTGACGCCCGGCCGCGTGGCGGCGATGTCGCGCAGTTCGGCGGTGATCCGAGCCAGCAGCGCTTCGTCCACCGGATGCGCGAACCCGTTGTCGAACTCGGCGCCGTGGCTGCCGACCAGTTGCACCGTCGCCGGCGCACCCGATAGTTCACGCAGCACGGCCAGTGCGCGGCCGGAGATCAGGGCCACCGACGTGGCGTCCAAATCAGCCAACGCCACAAGGGCTTCCGACGCATTCGAAAGGGGACGGGCGTCGGCCGGATTGTTCACGATCGGCGCCAACGTGCCATCGAAGTCGGAGGTGACCAGGAGCCGCGGCGTTTCGGCTGCCGAGGTCAGTGCGCGCAGCAGGTCGGCCGGCAGATCGCTCACCCGCTAGATCTTAGGGTGCTCCCCGTCGCCGATCAGCAGCCGTACGGCCAGGTCGAGGCGCTTGCTCACGTCGGTCGCCGAGGCGCGGCGGGTCAGCCACGCCAGCAGGTTCGACAGCCACACGTCGGAGATGACGCGCGCGATGTGGTACTGGTCCTCGGTCGGTTCGCCGTCGCTCATGGCGCGGGCGAACATCGAGTCCATCAGCTTGCCGACGTGGTCGACCTCGCCGGCGGCTGAGGCGTCGGCGAACACGAACGCCCGCGTCATCGCCTCGGTCAGCAGAGGATTGCGCTGCATGGCTCGGTTCAGCTTTCCGACCATGATGTTCAGCCGCTGATACGGGGTGCCACCGGATAGCGCCGCGCGGTCGGTCTTGGCGTCGATGCGCTCGAACTCGCGGCCCAGCGCGGACACCAGCAGGTGCACCTTGGACGGGAAGTAGCGGTACAGCGTGCCGACCGCGACGTCAGCGCGTTCGGCGACGGCGCGCATCTGCACCGCCTCGTAGCCGCCCTTGGACGCGATGGCCAGGGTGGCGTCGAGAATCCGCTTGCGGCGTTCGCGCTGTGCTTCGGACCCTAGTTCGGACTCGGCCAGGACGGCCACGTTCATCACCTGACGCGGGCGCGTCTGCGAACCCGAGGGCGGGTTGGTGCTTGCTGGTGACGACATGCGGCCGGCGTCTCCTTCATCGTGCGATCTCGTTCGAAAACGATACGCATGACGATCCTCGTTTTCACAACCCGTGCCGGAAGGGCACCGATGTGTCCTGCTCAGACGGCGTTCGACTTGACGGTCGAACACTGGCAATATTAGAACACGTTCTAGTGAGAAGCAGGGCTTCTCGCCTCAAAGACTAGGAGTCACGGTGACCGCGACGATCACAGACGAGCAGTTTGCGGCTCGCGAACTGGTGCGTAGCTGGGCCGTCGGCTCTGCGGCGGTCGAAGCGACACGTGACATAGAACACGGTAAGGCGGACGCCTGGCGCGGTCCTTACGAGGGTCTCGCGCAACTAGGGCTATTCGGTGTCGCGCTTCCCGAACAGGCCGGCGGGGCCGACGGCACGGCCGAGGATCTGTGCGCGATGGTCGACGAGGCCGCCGCGGCTCTGGTTCCCGGGCCGGTGGCCACCACGGCACTGGCGACCCTGCTCATCCCGACGTCCCACACGGAATTGCTGGAAGCGCTGGCGTCCGGAGAACGCACCGCCGGGGTCGCGTTGACGGCTGACTTGCGATTGTCGGACGGCAAGGTGTCGGGCACCGCGGACTATGTGCTGGGCGCCGACGCGGCTGGTGTGCTCGTGCTGCCCGCCTCTGATGCCGTCGTGCTGATCGACGCGGGCGCCGACGGCGTCGCGATCGAGGCGCACAAGGCGACGGACTTCTCCCGACCGCTGGCGCGAATCGTTTTGGACGAGGTATTCGCCGAGACGCTGCCGGCCTCCACGCAACGCCTCGCGGACCTGGCCGCCACGGTGCTGGCGGCCGAGGCCGCCGGGCTGGCGCGCTGGACGCTGCGCACGGCTACCGAATACGCCAAGGTTCGCGAGCAGTTCGGCAAGCCGATCGGCAGTTTCCAGGCCATCAAGCACATGTGCGCCGAGATGCTCTTGCGTTCCGAACAGGCTGCGGTCGCAGCCACCGATGCGGCAAGGGCCGTCACCAGTGACGACGAGCGGCAACTGTCCATCGCGGCGGCGGTGGCCGCCGCGATCGGAATCGACGCGGCGAAGAAGAACGCAAAGGACTGCATCCAGGTGCTCGGGGGTATCGGCATCACCTGGGAGCATGACGCCCACCTGTATCTGCGCCGCGCGTACGGCATCGCCCACTTCCTCGGCGGGGCGCCGCGCTGGCTGCGCCGTGTCGCGACGTTGACCCAGCAGGGCGTGCGGCGCGAACTGCACATCGACCTCGAGTCGGTCGCGCATCTGCAACCCGAGATCGCCTCCGCCGTCGCCGAAGTCGCTTCGGTGCCCGCCGAGAAGCAACAGGCGGCGCTGGCCGAGACCCGACTGCTGGCACCGCACTGGCCGCCGCCGTTCGGACGCAAAGCAGGCCCCGCCGAACAGTTGCTCATCGATCAGGAGATGGCCAAGGCCGGAGTGACGCGTCCGGATCTGGTGATCGGGTGGTGGGCCGTCCCCACGATCCTCGAACACGGCAGCCAGCAGCAGATCGAGCAGTTCGTCTCTCCGACCCTGCGAGGCGAATTGATCTGGTGTCAGCTGTTCTCCGAGCCTGGCGCAGGGTCCGATCTGGCCGCGCTGCGCACGAAAGCCGTTCGTACCGAGGGTGGTTGGAAGCTCACCGGCCAGAAGGTCTGGACGTCGGCGGCGCACAAGGCACATTGGGGGGTGTGCCTTGCGCGCACCGACGCCGAAGCGCCGAAGCACAAGGGCATCACCTACTTCCTCGTCGACATGAAGTCGCCGGGCCTCGAAATCCGCCCGCTGCGTGAGATCACCGGCGACAACTTGTTCAACGAGGTGTTCTTCGACGAGGTCTTCGTGCCCGACGAGATGGTCGTCGGCCAGGTCAACGACGGGTGGCGGTTGGCCAGGACCACGCTGGCCAACGAGCGCGTCGCGATGGCGGCAGGTACTGCGCTGGGCAACCCGATGGAGGAGTTGCTGCGCACGGTGGCCGAGCTCGACCTCGATGCAGCTGGCCAGGATCAGCTCGGCGCGTTGATCGTGTCAGCTCAGGTCGGGTCCCTGCTGGACCAGAAGATCGCGGAACTGGCCGTGGGAGGCCAGGATCCGGGACCGCAAGCCAGCGCTCGCAAACTCATCGGGGTGCGCTACCGCCAGGCCCTGTCCGAACTGCGCATGGAGCTATCGGAAGGCCACGGCGTCGCCGAGAACCAAGCGGTCTTCGACTTCCTCAATACCCGCTGCCTGACCATCGCTGGCGGCACCGAGCAGATTCTGCTCACCATGGCCGGCGAGCGCCTGCTTGGCCTACCGCGTTAGCGTCAGCCGAACGAGGCCTGCGCGCACGCGTCCGGCGAGGTGAGGTTCACCCCGGCGTAGACCACCTGAATGTGCGAGCACACGATCAGCGGAACGTCCGTCCTCTTCTGTCCGGTGCGCCAGTCCGTGGGCCAGGTGTTGCCCCGCAGAATGAACTTCTCGGGCGGCCCGCCGCCGAAGTACACCGTCGACAACTCGACGTCGGTGATGGACTTAAACAACCGGGTGTTGGGCGCATTGAACTGGGTCTCCACCCAGACGCCGCGGTCCATCGTGCGAACCGTGGTGGTCTGGCGGGCGTACAGGTCGCCGGGAAAGCCGATCACACCCTGCGGCGTGCGCAGATTGGCGGCCGTGTTCCATAAGCAGTTGGCTTCGGCGGCAATGCAATTGGCGGTGACATGCATCTCCAGCGTGGTGGTCGGATTTACCGGGATCGACGCGTCACCGGTGTCGACCGCGGCAGACGCCACCGGAAGCGGCATGAGCGCCAGGGCCGAGATCACCGCCAGCCAGCCGATCAATCGCTTCGTCACACTGCTCCCCTCCGGAGCCGCTCGCGGCGACATCCCACTCACGTGCGGCGAATGTTAGCCCGCGCGCTATTCGTCATAGGTGACTTCGACCGAATCCGACAGCGGTTTGGCCTGGCATCCGAGAATCAACCCCTCGTCGAGGTCGGACTGCTCGAGTACGTCGTTGATGTCCATGTCGACCTCGCCGCTCTTCTTCAGAACCGCGCATGCCCCGCAGTGACCCTCGCGGCAAGAGAACGGCGCGTCGAGGCCCTTGTCGAGAAGCACGTCGAGCAGCTTGGCGTTGCGCGGCCACCGCACTTCCTGGGTCTCGCCGTCGAGCGTGACGATCGCGGTGGCCGGCCCCTGCTCGCTGTCGTCCTCCTCGATCACCACTGCGGCGAACGGGTCGGAGTCCAGCGACTTGAACACCTCGATGTGAATGCTCTGCGTGCCGACGTTCTTGAGCGCCTCTTCCGCCGCGGCCATGAACGGCCCCGGACCGCAGATGTAGGCGTCGTGTCCGGCGTACGGCGCGGCCAGCGCTGCCAGTGCGGCCGCGCTCGGCAGGCCCTGAACACTCTCCAACCAGTGCACGACGGTAAGTCGGTCCGGATACTTGGCCGTCAGTTCGCGCAGCGTGGTGCCGAAGATCACCGAGTTCTCGTCGCGGTTGGCGTAGATCATCACGACCTTGCCGCTGCCTTCGGCGAGCGCCGACTTACAGATCGACATCATCGGCGTGACGCCACTGCCGGCGGCCATCAGCAGAAAGTCGCTCTCCAGCGACTTGGGCACGAACGTGCCCGACGGCGCCAGCACGTGCATCCGCATGCCTGGGTGGGCGTGTTCGCACAGCCAGTTCGACGCGTACCCGTCGGCGGTGCGCTTGACGGTGACGGTCATCGGGTCGCCGGTGAACGGGGAGCTGCACAGCGAGTAGCAGCGCGCCACCGAGCCCGTGCGCTCGCTGGGCACGCGCAGCGTCAAGAACTGGCCGGGCGCGTACCGCAACCGCTCGGCAGGGATGTCCACCCCGTCTGGAACGCAGAACACCAGGGAGCGGGCGTCGTCGGTCTCCTCGACCACCTCGGCCACCTGCAGCTCGAGCACGTGGCCACCGAGCGGCTCGTCCGTCACCTAACGCCCCTTCTACGTGTCATAACTAGAACAGGTTACAGAAATGGATGTCCGCAGGTCTAGCGGCCGTAGCAACGCGCTCCTCGACACAAATCGTAACGTGTTCTAATCTTCTTTCAGGTCCTTAGCTCCCGGGAGGCAAACCAGTGACGTCCATTGAACAGCGCGACGTGCAGTCGGTCCTAGCCGGCATCGACGATCTGCTGCCGTTGATCGCCAAGCGCGCGCAGGCGGCCGAGGACCTGCGGCGCCTCCCCGACGAGACCGTCAACGAACTCGACGAGGTGGGCTTCTTCAAGCTGTTGCAGCCCGAGCAGTGGGGCGGGCTCCAGTGCGACCCGAGCGCGTTCTACGAGGCTGTCCGCCGCATCGCCAGCGCGTGCGGGTCCACGGGCTGGGTCAGTTCGATCATCGGTGTGCACAACTGGCACCTGGCGCTGTTCGACCAGCAGGCCCAGGACGAGGTCTGGGGTGACGATCCGACCGTTCGGGTGTCGTCCTCGTACGCGCCGATGGGCGCGGGCACGGTTGTCGACGGCGGCTATCTGGTCAGCGGCGCGTGGCAGTGGTCTTCCGGCTGTGATCACGCGACGTGGGCGTTCCTCGGCGGCCCGGTGATCAAGGACGGCCGGCCGGTGGACTTCGGCAGCTTCCTGATCCCGCGCAGCGAGTACCGGATCGACGACGTCTGGAATGTGGTGGGGCTCAAGGGCACCGGTAGCAACACCGTCGTCGTCAAGGACGTCTTCGTTCCGCGCCACCGGTTCCTGTCCTACAAGGCGATGAACGACGGCACCGCGGGCGGATACGAGAACAACACCGCGCCGGTGTACAAGATGCCTTGGGGCACCATGCATCCCACGACAATCAGCGCCCCGATCATGGGAATGGCATACGGCGCCTACGCCGCCCACGTCGAGCACCAGGGCAAGCGAGTGCGCGCCGCGTTCGCCGGCGAGAAGTCCAAGGATGACCCGTTCGCCAAGATCCGCATCGCCGAGGCCGCCAGCGATATCGACGCCGGCTGGCGCCAGCTGATCGGCAACGTCTCCGACGAATACGCCCTGCTGCAGGCGGGCAAGGAGATTCCGTTCGAATTGCGCGCCCGCGCGCGCCGCGACCAGGTGCGTGCGACCGCCCGCGCGATCGCGTCGATCGACCTGCTGTTCGAGGCCTCTGGTGCCACCGCGCTGAATCTCGATCAGCCCGTGCAGCGGTTCTGGCGCGACGCCC
The DNA here is from genome assembly GCF_025345615.1 of Mycobacterium deserti. Taxonomy (GTDB): domain Bacteria; phylum Actinomycetota; class Actinomycetes; order Mycobacteriales; family Mycobacteriaceae; genus Mycobacterium; species Mycobacterium deserti. Next base: position 1,112,153 of record NZ_JAODWD010000001.1, on the reverse strand, counting down.
ACGCGGGTCGGGTGCACGCGGCCAATGAGCCCGAGCGCGCCTATTTGATCTTCGGTAACGACGCCTTCGGGCTGCCGCCGCAGGACACGATGGTTTAAATGACGTCGTATATCCAGGAGACGGAACAGCAGGTCGAGGTCACCTTCGAGTCGACGTCGCGCTACGCGCAGGTGCGTGACGACATGCGGCTGCACTACCACGAAGCCGGCGTCGGCCACGGCGAGACCGTCGTGCTGCTGCACGGCGGCGGGCCCGGCGCCTCGAGCTGGTCGAACTTCAGCCGCAACATCGCGGTGCTGGCCCGCCACTTTCACGTGCTGGCCGTCGACCAGCCCGGCTACGGCCATTCGGACAAGCACACCGAACACGAGCAGTACAACCGCTACAGCGCCACCGCGCTGTTGGGACTGTTCGACCACCTGGGCATCGAACGCGCTGCGCTGGTGGGTAACTCGCTGGGTGGCGGCACCGCGGTCCGCTTCGCGCTCGACAACCCCAACCGGGCCGGGCGCTTGGTGTTGATGGGGCCGGGCGGGTTGAGCGTGAACCTGTTCGCGCCCGATCCGACCGAGGGCGTCAAGCTGCTCGGCAAGTTCACCGCCGAGCCCACGCGCGAAAACATGGAGAAGTTCCTGCGCATCATGGTCTTCGACCAGAAGCTCGTCACCCCGGAATTGATCGACGAGCGGTTCGCCATCGCCAGCCAGCCGGAATCGCTGGCCGCTGCGCGCGCGATGGGAAAGTCGTTCGCGGGTCCCGATTTCGAGCTCGGCATGATGTGGCGCGAGGTGTACAAGCTCCGGCAACGGGTACTCCTCATCTGGGGTCGGGAAGACCGTGTCAATCCGCTTGACGGCGCGCTGGTCGCACTCAAGCAGATCCCGCGGGTGCAACTACACGTCTTCGGGCAGTGCGGGCACTGGGCACAGCTGGAGAAGTTCGACGAATTCAACAAGCTCACCATTGACTTTCTGGGGGAGTAGTAGATGAGCATCCGGTCGCTGGGCTATCTGCGCATCGAGGCCACCGACGTCGGCGCCTGGCGCGAATACGCGCTCAAGGTGCTCGGCATGGTCGAAGGCAAGGGCGCCGTCGACGGCGCGCTGTACCTGCGGATGGACGAGTTCCCCGCCCGGTTGATCATCGTGCCCGGTGAGCACGACCGGCTGCTGGAATCCGGTTGGGAGACCGCGAATGCGGCTGCGTTGCAGGAGATCCGCAGTCGCCTCGACATTCACGGGACGCCGTACAAAGAGGCGAGTGCCGCCGAACTCGCCGACCGCCGCGTCGACGAGATGATCATCTTCGACGACCCGTCGGGCAACACGCTCGAGGTGTTCCACGGCGTGGCGCTGGAGCATCGACGCGTCGTGAGCCCCTACGGCCACAAGTTCGTCACCGAGGAGCAGGGGCTCGGCCACGTGGTGCTGACCACCCGCGATGACGCCGAGACGCTGCACTTCTACCGGGACGTGCTCGGCTTCCACCTCCGCGATTCGATGCGTCTGCCGCCGCAGTTGGTCGGCCGTCCCGCCGACGGCGCGCCGGCGTGGCTGCGCTTCCTGGGGGTGAATCCGCGGCACCACAGTTTGGCCTTCATGCCGGGTGAGACACCCAGCGGGATCGTGCACCTGATGGTCGAGGTCGGCAATGCCGACGACGTCGGGCTCTGCCTGGATCGGGCGCTGCGCCGCAAGGTCAAGATGTCGGCGACCCTGGGCCGGCACGTGAACGACAAGATGCTGTCCTTCTACATGAAGACGCCTGGAGGCTTCGACATCGAGTTCGGCTGCGAGGGACTCGAAGTGGAAGACGACGACAGCTGGGTCGCCCGGGAGAGCACCGCGGTCAGCCTGTGGGGACACGACTTCAGCGTGGGCTTCAAGGGCTAGTGAGTTCTCCGGATATCGACCCCCGCACGTTCCGCAATGTGCTCGGGCAGTTCTGCACGGGCATCACGGTGATCACGACCATGCACGACGGTGCGCCCGTCGGGTTCGCATGCCAGTCGTTCGCGGCGCTTTCGTTGGAACCGCCGCTGGTCCTGTTCTGTCCGACAAAGGTGTCGCGGTCGTGGCAGGCGATCGAGGCCAGCGGGCACTTCTGCGTCAACGTGCTGCACGAGAAGCAGAAGGACGTCTCGGCCCGGTTCGGTTCCAGAGAGCCCGACAAGTTCGCCGGGATCGACTGGCTGCCCTCGGAACTCGGGTCTCCCATCATCTCGGGGACGTTGGCGCACATCGACTGCACGGTGGATTCGGTGCATGACGGCGGCGACCATTTCGTCGTCTTCGGCGCGGTGAAGTCGATGTCGGACGTGCCGCACAGGAAGCCGCGTCCGCTGCTGTTCTACCGGGGGCAATACACCGGGATCGAACCGGACAAGAACACCCCGGCGCACTGGCGCGACGACTTGGAGGCGTTCCTCACCGCCACCACCGAGGACACCTGGCTCTAGATCGAGCCGTTCAGGAAGTCGATGATTGTCTCGGCCACCTCGCGGTGCATCGTGTCGTTCAGAATGTCGTGGCGACCACCGTCAAACGCTTTGAGCTGCAACGGTTCTATTTGTTCCGCGTAGGCGCGGACGGCGCCGATCTGGGCAATCGGATCGTTGACGCCGTGGACGGCCAGGGTCGGCACCGCGAGCTTCGGCAAGTCGGCGCCGAGCCGGTCCCAGGCCCGGTCCAGCTCGCGCGCCAACGGAGCTCCATCGGCGTCGACGAACGCCAGCGGATCGTTTTCGAGCGAGTCGAGATAGAACGGGTCGGCGGACAGCCAACCCGGATCGAGGTCGAACGAGGTGTCGTTGTCGAGCATCCCTGGGACGGGGACCAGCGGGGCGCCGGAGATGACACCGGCGCGGTAACGGTCGGGCTGGCCCAGCAAGCGCAGCAGCGTGACGATCGAACCGAACGAGTGGCCCTGGGCGATCAACGGCAACCCCGGCCTGTGGCGCGAAGCCAGCTCGGTCAGGGTGTCGGCCAGCTCCGAGCTTTGCTCGATGGACCCGAAGTCGCCGCGTTCGCCCTGGCTGAGCCCGTGGCCGAACTGGTCGACTGCCCACAGGTCGATACCGGCGGCGTTGAGGGCGAAGGCGTAGCGGTGATAGACGCCGGTGTGCTCGCCGAAGCCGTGCAGGAAGATGACGGCGGCACGGGGCTCGGCGGCCGGCCAGTGGCGGTAGTACGCCGGGCCTTTCGGATGGTCGAGAAACGGCATGTTCTGACGTTAGCGGCCCCCGAGGAGCACCTCACGCTGATTGGCGACCCGAGTGCGGATCGCCTCGACCACGGCCGCGACCTCGGGCCTGCGCAGCGTTTCGGCGCGGGTGACGAGCCAGTAGGTCAACTGCACGGCCACGTCGGCGGGCAGCACGCGGACCAGGTCCTCGTGGCGGTCGGCCATGAAGCACGGCAGCAACCCGAGTCCGGCGGCGGCGCGCGTCGCCTCCACGTGCACGAAAACGTTCGTGGAGGTGACGGATTCGCGCATGGCGGGAGCGAAGCTCGTCGCCACGTCGAGGTCGTCGACCTGCAGCATCGAATCGATGAAGTAGACCAGGGGATACCGGGCCAGGTCCGCGATGCTCGCTGGCGTGCCGTGCTCGGCGAGGTAGCCGCGCGCGCCGTAGAGGCCGAGGCAGTAGTCGCCGAGTCGAATGGCTTTCGCCCGGTGCACCTTCGGTTCGCCGACCACCACTTCGACGTCCAGGCCCGAGCGCTGCTGGGTGGCGCGTCGCGTCGCGGCCACGATTTCGACGGCAACCCTGGGATGCGCGCGTTGCACTTCAGCGGCGGCCGGGGCGGCGATGTAGGCCGAGAAACCGTCGGTGGCCGATATCCGCACGACGCCTTCCAGTGTCCGACGGCCTCCGGTGTCGACGGTCAGGGACCGGACGGCCGACTCGACGGCTTCTGCGGCCGAGAGCGCTTCGCGCCCGAGGTCGGTGAGCTCCCATCCGCCGGCCACCCGGGCCAAGACCCGACCGCCCAGTGTCTGCTCGAGTGCCGCGATGCGTCGCGAGATCGTCGTGTGGTTGAGGCCGAGTTCCTCGGCGGCGGTGTTGTAGCGGCCGGAGCGACCGACGGCCAGCAACACCAGGAGGTCGTCGGCGCTGGGCCTTCGACCGGGCGGCTCGATCGCAGGAGACGGCACAAGTGCATTTTTGCAGATCGCTCCTGCAGTTTTGGCCATTGCGGGCGGTGGGTATCTGCACGGATACTCACAAGCATCTGTGTCCGCCATCACAGTCGAAGGAGCACTCGATGAGCGTCACCAACGAGCCAACGGGCAGCGATTCCGCGTCCGTATCGACCGGCCTCAAACGCGTCGTGGTCGCCTCGATGGCGGGCACCGTCGTCGAGTGGTACGAGTTCTTTCTCTACGCCACGGCGGCCACGCTCGTATTCAACAAGGTGTTCTTCGCCGAAGGGACCAGCGAGGCCAGTGGGCTCATCGCCGCGCTGCTGACCTATGCGGTCGGCTTCGTGGCGCGGCCCCTTGGCGGCATAGTGTTCGGGCACTTCGGCGACAAGTACGGCCGCAAGAAACTGCTCCAGTTCGCCATCCTGCTCGTCGGCGCGGTGACCTTCCTGATGGGGTGTCTGCCGACCTATGCGCAGATCGGAGTATGGGCGCCGATCCTGCTCGTCGTCCTGCGGTTCATGCAGGGCTTTGCAGTCGGCGGTGAATGGGGCGGCGCGGTCTTGCTCGTCGCCGAGCACAGCCCGAACAAGGACCGCGCGTTCTGGGCCAGCTGGCCGCAGGCCGCGGTCCCTGTTGGCAACATGCTCGCCACTGTCGTGCTGCTGGTGCTGACCAACGTATTGCCCGACGATGCCTTCCTGTCGTGGGGATGGCGCGTGGCGTTCTGGTTGTCCGCGGTCGTGGTGCTCGTCGGCTACTACATCCGCACCAAGGTCACCGACGCGCCGATCTTCATCGCGGCCCAAGAAGAGGTCGAACGGGTCAAAGCCGTGTCATACGGCGTGTTCGAGGTGCTGAGGCGTTACCCCCGCGGCGTTTTCACCGCGATGGGTCTGCGGTTCGCCGAGAACATCATGTACTACCTCGTCGTCACGTTCTCGATCGTCTACCTCAAGACTCACGTCGGTGCCGACACCAGCGACATCCTGTGGTGGCTGTTGGCCGCGCATGCGGTGCACTTCCTGGTGATCCCGCAGATCGGTCGGTTGTCCGACCGCTATGGTCGCAGGCCGGTGTACATCGTCGGCACCATTCTGGCGGCCACATGGGGCTTCTTCGCCTTCCCGATGATGAACAGCGGCGACTATCTGCTGATCATGGGCGCGGTCATCCTCGGCTTGGTGATCCACGCCTTCATGTACGCACCGCAGCCGGCGATCATGGCCGAGATGTTCCCCACCCGGATGCGGTATTCCGGCGTGTCGCTTGGCTATCAGGTCACCTCGATCGTCGCCGGATCGCTGGCACCGGCGATCGCCACCTGGTTGCTCGACAAGTTCGGTACGTGGGTGCCGATCGCGGTCTATCTTGCAGGCGCTGCGGCGATCACGCTGGTGGCCGCATGGTTCACCCGCGAGACCAACGGCATCGACCTGAAGGCCCTCGACGAGGCAGATCGCGAGCAGCTCGCCAAGGCGGGCGTCGTATGACCGATCTCGCCGGACGCACCGCGCTGGTCACCGGTGGTGCGAGCGGGATCGGCGCGGCCTGTGCGCGGGAACTCGCCTCACGCGGCGCGACGGTCACGGTCGCCGACCTCGACGACGTCGGTGCCAAGTCGGTCGCCGACGAGATCGGCGGAAAGGCCTGGGCCGTCGACCTTTCCGATGTCACCGCCCTCGAAGATCTCAAGCTCGAAACCGACATCCTGGTCAACAATGCCGGGATTCAGCACGTCAGCCCGATCCCGGACTTTCCGCCCGAACGGTTCAGGTTCATGCTCGCTCTGATGGTGGAGGCACCGTTCCTCCTGATCCGCGCTGCGCTGCCGCACATGTACGAGCGCAAGTTCGGCCGGATCATCAACATCTCCTCGGTGCACGGCCTGCGGGCGTCGGAGTACAAATCCGCGTACGTCACGGCCAAACACGCGTTGGAAGGTTTGTCGAAGGTGACCGCACTCGAAGGCGGTCCCCACGAAGTCACGAGCAACTGTGTCGATCCGGGGTACGTTCGGACCGCGTTGGTGACCAAGCAGATCGGGGACCAGGCGCGCACGCACGGCATCGGTGAGGACGAGGTTGTGGAGAACATCCTGTTGAAGGAGAGCGCCATCAAGCGTCTCGTGGAGCCCGAAGAGGTTGCGTCGCTGGTGTGCTGGCTCGCCGCACCGGCCGCAGGGATGGTGACGGGAGCGTCCTACACCATGGACGGCGGCTGGAGCGCGCGATGACGGCGACGCCGCAATGGGAGCCGACCGAACAGGACATCACCGAAGCACGGGTGACCGACTTCGCGCGGTTCGTGGACCAGGATTCCGACTACCGCTCGTTGTGGCAATGGTCCGTCGACCAGCCCGCGGCGTTCTGGGGCGCGCTCTGGGACTACTTCGATCTCGGTGAGCGTCCCGAGCAGGTGCTGAGCGACGACACGATGCCCGGTGCGACGTGGTTCGCGGGCACCCGGCTCAACTACGTCGACCAGGTCATCCGCAACGCCCGCACCGACCGACCGGCGATCATCTACGTGGGTGAGGACAGCACCACCGAGCTTTCCTGGGCCGAGTTAATCGGTCGCACAGCGGCTTTCGCTCGAAAGCTGCGCTCGCTGGGCGTATCTCCCGGCGACCGGGTGATCGGCTACGTGCCCAACATCCCGGAAGCGGTCATCGCGTTCCTGGCAACGGCGAGCATCGGTGCGATCTGGAGTGCCTGCGGGCAGGATTACTCGGCCAAGGCCGCGCTGGACCGCCTCGGCCAACTCGACCCGGTCGTGCTGGTCACTGCGGACGGCTACCGGTACGGCGGCAAGTACCACGACAAGAGCGCCGACATCGCCGCTCTCAGAGACGGACTGCCGACGCTGCGCGCAACGGTGATGGCCTCAGAACTGACCGAAACCGACGACGGCGAACTCGACACCGAACCCGTCGAGTTCGACCATCCGCTGTGGATCTTGTTCTCGTCCGGCACCACGGGGCTTCCGAAGGGCATCATGCACGGGCACGGCGGTGTCGTGCTCGAGCACCTCAAGGCCATCGCCCTGCAGTCCGACATCGGTAGTGACGACGTCTTCTTCTGGTATACGAGTCCGAGTTGGATGATGTGGAATTTCCAGGTCGCCGGTCTGCTCGTCGGCGCGACGATCGTCTGCTACGACGGCAGCCCCAACCATCCGAAGCCGGATATGTTGTGGGACATCGCCGCTCGTGTCGGTGCGACGGTTCTGGGAACCAGCCCCGGCTACGTGCTCGGCTGCGCCAAGGCGGGCGCGGTACCCCGCAAGGAGCATGACCTGTCGGCGTTGAGGCTCGTCGGGATCACGGGATCCTCGCTGCCACCGTCGTCGTCGCTGTGGCTGAGCGACAACGTCGGCGAGCACATCCAGGTGGCGTCGATAAGTGGTGGTACCGATGTGGTGTCGGCATTCATCGGTGGCGTCCGTACGGTGCCGGTATGGCCCGGCGAACTGTCTGCGCCGTATCTGGGCTGTGCACTCGATTCGTGGGACGAATCCGGCAGTTCGGTCCGAGGGGAGGTGGGGGAACTCGTCATCACCAAGCCGATGCCGTCGATGCCGGTCGCGTTCTGGAATGATGCCGACGGAAGCCGTTATCGCAGCGCATATTTCGAGACGTTTCCGGGCGTCTGGCGCCACGGCGACTGGATCACCATCACCGATCACGGCAGCGTCATCGTGCACGGGCGGTCGGACTCCACGCTGAACCGGCACGGGATCCGCATGGGCAGCGCCGACATCTATCAGGCGGTCGAGCGGCTGCCGGAAGTGGCCGAGGCCCTGGTCATCGGCGCCGAGCAGCCCGACGGCGGATACTGGATGCCGTTGTTCGTGGTGCTCGCCGATGACGCCGACCTGACCGACGAGCTGCGTGAGCGCATCAAGAAGACCATCCGCGATGAGGTATCGCCCCGGCATGTGCCCGACGAGGTGATCGTCGCTCCAGGCGTCCCACACACACGCACGGGTAAGAAGCTCGAGGTGCCGATCAAGAAACTTTTCCAAGGCGCCGATGCGGCGAAAGTCGTGGAGCGCAGCGCCGTCGATGATCCGGCGCTGCTGGATTGGTACGTCACGCAGCGTCGAACGTAACCAAGTCGACGCTGAGTCGGCCTTCGAGCTGGCTGACTCTTCGGATGGGCGGGCCGGGAAGTGGCGGCGCCGTGGATCGGTATGTCGCGCCGGTAGGCGTGGTGAACGCTGCGCGGTGTCGGCCGTCGCGTTCACTGGTCGTCACCGTCCATCCACGAGCTTCCTTGGTATAGTTGCAGGCCTCGCAGACTCCGAGGTCATTACGCGCGCTGGTGGGCCCGGCCCGGTGCTTGGGCACCGCGTGGTCGCGATGGCGAATCGGGGCGTTACAGAAGGGTGTCCGGCAAGTTTGATCACGCAGCCCGATGAATGCCGCCAGCCCCTTGGGAAAGATGCGAGCCTGCGACTCCAACGCGACGATTTGTCCGCTGCGCGGATGGCGGTACAGGCGGCGCAGCATGGCCTTGGCGGCGGCGTCGGTGGTCGCATCACCGATCAACCCCCTGGCGATTGCGGCGGGGACGGTGCCGTATTCCTCGAGCCAAGCGGGCGAGTCGTCGTCACCGGCGAGTGTGGTGTCGGCCATGACGAGGTTCAGCGTCACGTCGACCGGTTGCGCGGCGGGGCGGCCCGTCACCCGCTCCACCAACTCGTCCGCCATGATCTGGCCGCTGGAGCGGTCGTCGAACGTGGTGTCAGCGGCGCGCTTCAACGCTGCATACACGCTCACGCCCTGCCGCACCGGCAAGAGCGCCTTCACCCAGGTCATCGTGTCGGGCGCCGGGCGAATGGTCACGCACCGGTCTGAGGCGGCCTTGGAGCTTCGGTCCACCACGGCGCCGACGTCGAGTTTACAAGCGATCTTCTTGGCTTCGGCAGCGATCCGCTTGTCGCCCCAGCCGTCGAGGCGGGTTGTGTCGCCGCACATCTCGGCATCCAAATGGCGGCGATGCTCGACGCTCAGACACGCCGGTTCGCGCACGATCAGGGTGGCCCGCCATTCCGACAGCACTCCCGACTCCAAAGCCGCAAGGGTATAGGGCATCTCCTCGACCAAGGCGGTGGCAAGCCCGAGGTGGCGGCCTCCCTGCGCCGGAGCATCCCGGCGCGCCAACGCCACTTCCGCAGCGAGCCCTCGCCCGCGCCGGCTTGCAGGCACCCCGGCAGCCACTTCGGCGGCACGACGCTTTGTCCTCCACAACGCGGTGGCGCGAGCCTGCGCCGCCGCAGCGGCGGACTTCAGGCGCTCCAAGCGCTCGACGTCCGCCCTCAGCTGAGCCTCACTGGCGGCCGGGTCGATATCGAACAGACTTTCGAACACATTTTCGACTGTACGCCGTCGCACCGAACAAACCTGCCGGCGTTCTATCCGAGCCAGGCGCCGATCCGCTCGACGGCTTCGGCGATGTCGCTCGTCGGCCCGGCGAACGACAGCCGTACGAACGAGCCGCCTCGTGTCGGGTCGAAGTCGATGCCGGGTGCGATCGCTACGCCCGTGTCTTTCAACAGCTTCGAGCAGAACGACAGCGAATCCGTGGTCAGCTGCGAAACGTCGGCATAGACGTAGAAGGCGCCGTCGGTCGGAGCCAGCCGGTCGATGCCGATACCGCGCAGGCCGTCGAGCAACAACGTGCGGTTCGCCGCGTAATGGTGCAGCAGCGCGTCGGACTCTGCGATCGACTCCGGGCGAAACGCCGCGACCGCGGCGAGCTGAGGCAGCGTCGGCGGGCAGATCGTGAAGTTGCCGGTCAGACAGTCGACCGCACGCTGCAGTTCCTGCGGCACGAGCAGCCAGCCCAGCCGCCACCCGGTCATCGCGAAGTACTTCGAAAAGCTGTTGACCACAACGGCATCGCGCGATGTCGTCCAGGCGCAGCTGGTGGCGGGGGCGCCCTCGTAGACGAGCCCGTGGTACACCTCGTCGCTGATCAGCCGCGCACCGGTCGCGCTGCACCATGTGGCGATCGCGGCCAACTCGTCGGGTGGGATCACGGTGCCGGTGGGGTTGGCCGGGCTCGCGACGATCACACCCTGCACGGGCGGGTCGAGCTCGGCGAGCATCGGTGCGGTCGGCTGGAATCGGGTCTCGGGCCCGCAGGGGATCTCGACCACCTCGCAGCCCAGCGCCGAGAGGATGTTGCGGTAACAGGGGTAGCCGGGGCTGGCGATCGCCACGCGGTCGCCCACGTCGAAGCAGGCCAAGAACGCCAACAGGAAACCGCCGGAGGATCCGGTCGTAACCACGACGTCGGCGGGGTCCACTGTCAGCCCGTGCCGATCCTGGTAGGAGCGCGCAATCGCGGCGCGCAACTCCGGAATACCGAGAGCCACGGTGTATCCGAGGACGGTGTTGTCCAATGCCGCTTTGGCGGCTTCGCGCACGGCGGTGGGCGCGCCCGCGCTGGGTTGGCCCGCCGACAGATTCACGAGGTCGCCGTGGCTGCGCTGGCGTTCGGCCGCGGCCAGCCATACGTCCATCACATAGAACGGCGGGATGCCCGCCCGAAGCGCGACGCGGTCACTCATTGCAGCCAGGCTAACCCGTGGCTAGCAGCACTAACTAGAGCACCTCGGATTCGAGTCGACGCAGATGCTCCCGGGGGGCACCGAGCAACTGCGCGCTGCTGTGGGCGCGTTTGAAGTACAGCTGGATGTCGTGCTCCCAGGTGATCGCGATGCCGCCGTGCATCTGCACGGCTTCTGCCGCGATCTTCGAGAACGCCTCGCTGGCGGTGATCCGCGCCAGCGCAGCCGACGACGGGGACGGCTCGGCGATCGCTTCGTCGACGACGGCGCGCGCGGACTGCACCGCGACGTACAGATCGGCCATCCTGTGCTTGAGCGCCTGGAAGCTACCGATCGGTCTGCCGAACTGCACGCGGTCCTTGGTGTACTCGACCGTCAGCTCAAGGCAGCGCGAAGCCGCGCCGATCTGCTCGGCGGCCACCAGAACCGCTGCGATATCGACTAATCCGGGGTCGGCCGCAAGATCGCTGGTCTCCTCCGGTTCGACGCGCGCGAGCCGACGGGTCGGGTCCATGGCCTCGACGCGGTGCGCGGTGAAGCTGGTCCACCTCGTCAGTCGTTCACCGTCGGCGGCGATCACGACGTCGGCGACGTCGCCGTGCACAACGTTGTCGGCGTCGAATACGACCGCGCCGATCTTCGTGCCCTCGGCCAAAGCTTCGAGCGCGTCGCCGTCGGGTTCGTCGGCGCTGAGCAGCGCCAGCTCCGCCAGCGTCGTGCCGAGCAGCGGCGTGGGAACCAGTCTCTTGCCCAACTCCTCGAGCACGACGGCCGCGTCGGCCAGTTCACCACCCGCACCGCCGAGCTCCTCGGGCACCACCAGCGCGGCCGCGCCGACCTGCTCGCACAACAACTTCCACAGCGACTCGTCGTATCCACGTTCAGATCCCATGGCCTCGCGCACCGCGGCGGGCGCGGCGTGCTTCTCGACCAGAGCCGCGACGGTCTCGCGCAGCAGTTCGCGTTCTTCGCTCACGACAGGGCCTCCAAGACGCGTCGACGGTGCACTGTCGGATCACCCCACGCTGACCGCAGTGCCTGCACCCGCAGCAGCCACAGAGAAAGGTCGTGCTCCTGGGTGAAGCCGATGGCACCGTGGGTCTGCAGCGACGCCCGCGCCGCCAACAGCGCGGCGTCAGCGGCGGCGGCCTTCGCCGCGCTGACATCGCGCGCGGTGTCGGTCGAACCGTCGGCCAGCGACAGCGCCGCGCCGTACACCAACGGCCGCGCCAGTTCGACCGCGATAAGCACGTCGGCCAGCTTGTGCTTGATCGCCTGATACGTGCCGATCACCTTGCCGAACTGGCTGCGCTGCTTGGCATAGTCGACCGACATGTCGAGCATCGCCTGGCCCGCTCCGACCAACTGCGCGGCCGTGGCCAGCGCGCCGAACTCATAGGCGCGACCCACATCGGCCTTGGTCGCTTCGCCGGAACCGGTGATAGCGAACAGCTTTCGACTCGGATCGACCGATTCGTGCTGTTCGTTCGGCGTCGCATCTCGCACCTCGCCATCGGCGGCCAGCAGCGTCAGTCCCGCTGAGTCCGCGTCGACTGCCCGAGGCACCAGGGGTGGCATTGCCACCGTCGCGATCAATTCGCCCGCGGCCAGGGCCGCGCTCCTGTCGTCGTCGGCAAGCAGAACCGGTGCGACGGCGATGGATTCGACCACCGGCCCGGGCACGCACCAGCGTCCGAGCCGCTCGAGCGCGACGACGAGATCGACCGGGTGGGCCTCGATGCCGTCAAACTTCTCCGGCACCATCAGTGCGGTGACGCCGAGGTCGGCTAGTTGCGCCCACACCTTGCGGCCGCGCGCGGTGTCACCGGCCGCCCACGCTCGCACCGCACCCGGCAGGTCGGCCGCGCCGAGCGCGGCATCGATGCTCGCGGCGAAGTCGCGCTGCTGTTCGTCCAGTTCGAAGTTCATTCATCTACTTTCGGGGGAGTCCCAGCAAACGCTCGGCGATGATGTTGCGCTGAATCTCGTTGGTGCCGGCGTAGATCGGGCCGCCCAGCGAGAACAGCAGTCCGTCGGTCCATGCGTCCGCCAGCTCGCCGTCGGCGCTGCGCAGGTCGAGTGCGGTTTGATGGATCGCCACGTCGAGGTCGGACCAGAACACCTTGGTCACCGATGACTCGGCCCCCAGCTCGCCGCCACCGGCGACCCGCGTGACGGTGCCGAACGTGTGCAGCCGGTACGCCTGCGCCTTGATCCAGGCGTCGGCGACGCGATCGGCGTATGCCGGGTCGGGGTTGTCCTTCCACAGCGCGACAAGCCGTTCCGCGGGTGCGAGAAACCGTGCGGGGCTGCGCAGTGACATGCCGCGCTCGTTGCTCGACGTGCTCATGGCGGCACGCCAGCCGTCATGGACATCGCCGATCACATCGGCGTCGGGCACGAAAACGTCGTCGAGGAAGATCTCCCCGAATCCGGTGTCGCCGCCGAGCTGCGCGATGGGTCGTACCGTGACGCCGTCCGCCTTCAAGTCGAACATGAAGTACGTGAGCCCGCGGTGTCGTTCGGCTTCAGGATCGGACCGGAACAGCCCGAATGCCCGCTCCCCGAACGGAGCTCGCGAACTCCAGATCTTCTGGCCGTTGAGCAGCCAGCCGCCGTCGGTCCGGGTCGCCGTCGACCGCAGTGACGCGAGGTCACTGCCGGACTCCGGCTCGGACCACGCCTGCGCCCAGATCTCCTCGCCGCTGGCCATCTTCGGCAGCACTCGGTCGAGCTGCTCGGAGGTGCCGTGCGCGAAAAGGGTTGGCGCGAGCATCGACGTGCCGTTGGCGCTGGCGCGGCCGGGAGCGCCCGCGCGGAAGTACTCCTCTTCGTAAACCACCCACTGCAAGAGCGTGGCGTCACGACCGCCGTACTTCTCGGGCCAGGTGATCACCGACAGACCGGCGTCAAACAGGACCTTGTCCCAACGCCGGTGCTGCTCGAAACCCTCGGCGGTGTCGTAGGACTTCGTCGGGAACGAGTCCCGGTTGGCCGCGAGGAATTCGCGCACCTCGGTCTGGAACTCACGAGTGGCGTCGTCGAAATTCAGGTCCATCAGGCCCTCTCCCTCAGCAGCGGCTTGACCACCTTGCCGCCCGGATTGCGCGGCAGCGACTCGAGGAACTCCACCGATCGCGGTGTCTTGAAGTTCGCCAAATGCTGTTTTGCGTATGCGATCACGGTCTCTTCGTCGAGCGTCGCGCCGGCCTTGGTGACGATGAAGGCCTTGCCCACCTCACCGAGTCGCTCGTCGGGCACTCCGATCACGGCCGATTCGGCCACTCCGTCCAGCCGCGCCAGCACCTGCTCGATCTCGGCCGGGTAGACGTTGAACCCACCGCAGATGTACATGTCCTTGAGTCGGTCGGTGATCCTGAGGTTGCCGTTCTCGTCGACGGCGCCGACATCGCCGGTGTGCAGCCAGCCGTCGGCGTCGATCGCCGCGGCGGTGGCCTCCGGGTCGTCGAGATAGCCGAGCATGACGTTGGGGCCGCGCAACAGCACCTCTCCCGTCTCGCCGGCGGCGGTGCCGTTGTCGATGCGCAACTCGAAATCGGCGATCGGGCGCCCGCACGTCGTCGCGACTGTGACGGCGTCGTCGTCGGCACGGCACATCGTGCCGAACCCGCTGGCCTCGGTGAGGCCGTATGCGGTCAGCACGATGTCGATGTCCAACTCAGCCTGCATGCGTTCGATCAGCACGACCGGGATGACGGCGGCCCCGGTGACCGAGAACCGCAGCGAGGTCAGGTCGTACTCGTGGCGCTTGGGGTGATCGAGCAGGGTGGAGAAGATGGTCGGCGGGCCGGGCAGCACGGTGATTCGGTGCTCCTGCACCGCGCGCATGGTCGCTTCGGGATCGAAGGTCAGTTGTGGGATCAGTGTCGCGCCCGTCTGCAGGCAGGCGAGGATGCCCGCCTTGTAGCCGAAGTTGTGGAAGAACGGGTTGATGCACAGGTAGCGGTCGTCGCTGGTGAGCTGCCCGCATTCCGCCCACGCCGCGGGCGCGTCGAGCGACTGCCGGTGCGCGCACAGCGCGCCCTTGCTCCGGCCGGTGGTGCCGGAGGTGAACAGGATGTCGGACACGTCGTCGGGCCGCACCGCGGCGGCCCGCAGGTCGACCGCGCTCAGCTCGCCGCCACGGGCCACGAAGTCGTCCCATGTGCCGTCGTCCTTATCGATCGGAACACGCACAACATCGCGCAGGGCGGGCAGCGCGTCGCGGTCGACGGAGGCGGCCTTGTCCGCACCGAGGAACTCGCCCGACGCGATCAGCAGCGGTGCACCCGTTCGAGCCAGGATGTCGGTTGCCTCGCTGGCGGTGTAGCGGGTGTTCAGCGGTACCAGCACGCCGCCCGCGTAGTGGGTGGCCAGGCAGGCGACGACCCAGTGCCAGGTGTTGGGGGACCAGATCGCGACCCGGTCTCCCGCGGCGATACCCAGGTCGATCATGGCGGCGGCAGCACTGCGCACCTCGTCCCGTAATTCGGCGTAGGTGAACCGCCGCTCGTCGGTGACGAGCGCGTCGTGGTCGGAAAACCGGTCGGCGATCCGGTCCAGGACCTGGGGAATGGTCCGCAGGTCGTCCCCCGCTCGCGGGTGGTGCCCCGAGGTCATCGCCGCTCCTCTAACAAAGCAAGTGCTTGGTAGGTTAGCCTACAAGGGTGATTGAGGTCGAGGAGTTCCGGGCCGAGGTCCGCCAGTGGCTGGCCGACAATCTCGTCGGCGAGTACGCCGCGCTCAAGGGGCTCGGCGGACCGGGCCGGGAGCACGAGGCGTTCACCGAACGGCTGGCGTGGAACCAGAAGCTGGCCGCCGCCGGGCTGACGTGTCTCGGCTGGCCCGAGGAGCACGGCGGCCGCGGACTGGCCGTCGCGCACCGAGTCGCGTTCTACGAGGAATACGCGATCGCGAACGCCCCCGCGAAGGTCAATCACTTCGGTGAAGAACTGCTCGGGCCCACGCTGATCGCCTGGGGTACGCCCGAGCAGCAGAAGCGATTCCTGCCGAAGATCCTCGACGTCACCGAGCTGTGGTGCCAGGGCTATTCGGAGCCGGGTGCCGGTAGCGACCTGGCCAACGTGTCGACCACTGCAGAACTCGACGGCGACCAGTGGGTGATCAACGGGCAGAAGGTGTGGACATCGCTGGCGCACTGGGCGCAGTGGTGCTTCGTTGTGGCCCGCACCGAGAAGGGCTCCAAACGTCATGCCGGGCTGTCGTATCTGCTGGTGCCGTTGGACCAGCCGGGTGTCGAGGTGCGGCCCATCGTTCAACTGACCGGGGACTCCGAATTCAACGAGGTGTTCTTCGACGACGCCCGCACCGATGCCTCGATGGTGGTCGGTGCGCCGGGCGACGGCTGGCGCGTCGCGATGGGCACGCTGACGTTCGAGCGTGGCGTGTCGACTCTTGGTCAGCAGATCGAGTACGCCCGTGAGCTGTCCGCCGTCGCCGAGCTCGCCAAGAGCAACGGCGCAGCTGACGATCCACTGATCCGCGAACGCCTGACACGGTCCTGGGTGGGTCTGCGGACCATGCGGTCCTACGCGCTGGCCACCATGGACGTCGAGCAGCCGGGCCAGGACAACGTCTCAAAGCTGTTGTGGGCCAACTGGCATCGTGAGCTGGGCGAGATCGCCATGGAGGTACGGGGACGCGACGGGTTGACACTGACCAACGGCGACTTCGACGAATGGCAGCGGCTGTTCCTGTTCTCCAGGGCGGACACCATCTACGGCGGCTCCAACGAAATCCAACGCAACATCATCGCTGAGCGCGTGCTCGGCCTGCCACGAGAGGTCAAAGGATGAGCCTCACCGAAGCACCGAAAGAGATTGAGGGCCACGGGCTTCTCACCGGCAAGGTCGTGGTCGTCACGGCCGCGGCAGGCACCGGCATCGGATCGGCGGTCGCGCGGCGGGCGCTGGCCGAAGGCGCCGACGTGGTGGTCTCCGACCACCACGAGCGACGGCTGGGGGAGACCCGTGACCAACTGGCGGAACTGGGCCAGGGCAGGGTCGAGAGTGTGGTGTGCGACGTGACGTCGACCGCGCAGGTCGACGCGTTGATCGCCTCGACCACCGCCCGGATGGGGCGCCTTGACGTCTTGGTCAACAACGCGGGCTTGGGTGGACAGACTCCCGTCGTCGACATGACCGACGAGGAGTGGGACCGCGTTTTCAACGTGACGTTGACGTCGGTGATGCGTGCGACGCGCGCGGCGCTGCGGTACTTCCGCGGGGCGGACCACGGTGGCGTGATCGTCAACAACGCCAGCGTGCTTGGCTGGCGCGCGCAGCACTCCCAGTCGCACTACGCCGCGGCCAAGGCCGGCGTGATGGCGCTAACCCGGTGCAGCGCAATCGAAGCTGTCGAGTACGGAGTGCGGATCAACGCGGTATCACCGAGCATCGCCCGGCACAAGTTCCTGGAGAAGACTAGTTCCTCGGATCTGCTGAACCGGCTGTCCGAAGGCGAGGCGTTCGGGCGTGCGGCCGAGCCGTGGGAGGTGGCCGCCACCATCGCGTTCCTGGCCAGCGACTACTCCAGTTACCTGACCGGCGAGGTCATCTCGGTGTCGAGCCAGCGGGCCTGACCGACCGCGATCTCCACGGAATCTTCACAAACGCTGCCAGGAAGCCCCACATCCGGCCCCTACAGTCGGATGTGTGAAGCGAATCCTGGTGGTCGAGGACGAGCCGACCATTCTGGACGCCGTCGCGACTCGGCTGCGTGCCGAGGAATTCCTGGTCGAGACCGCCGTCGACGGACCGTCAGCCGTCGCCGCGGCTTCGGCATCCCAACCGGACCTCGTGGTGCTCGACGTGATGTTGCCGGGCTTCGACGGGTTCGAGGTGTGCAGGCGGATCCAGGCCGTGCAGCCCATCCCAGTGCTGATGCTGACCGCGCGAACCGACGAGACCGACATGTTGATCGGGCTGGGCATCGGCGCTGATGACTACCTCACAAAGCCGTTCAGCATGCGCGAACTCGTCGCTCGCGTCCGGGTGCTTCTGCGCCGGGTCGACCGCACCGACCCGGCCCAACCCCTGTGGGTTGGTGACCACCGGATCGACCTGCAGGCTCGCAGAGTTCACAAGGGCGACAACGAAATCCATTTGACACGAACCGAATTCGATCTCCTCATCTTCTTGGCGGGCCGGCCGCGCACGGCGGTCTCCCGCGATGCCCTACTCGAACACGTGTGGGGGTGGGGATCAGGGGTGGAGAGCAGGACCGTCGACACCCACGTAAAGGCGTTGCGTCGCAAGCTCGGCTCAGAACTCATCCGCACCGTGCACGGGGTCGGGTACGCGCTGGAGCTACCGCGTTGAGCAGGCTCGCCGCCGTGTGGGATCGGCTGCCGCGGCCACTGGATCCCTTCAGCTCGTTCAAGGTCAAGATGGCCCTTCTCGTCGGCAGCGCGATCACCCTTGCCGCGTTCACATTCTGGATCGGCGCGAGCTGGCAGTTCCGCTGGGCATTGCTGGCCGCGCTGGCCACCTCACTCGCACTCACCCAATTCCTCGCCCACGGCATGACGTCGCCGCTGCGGCAGATGACCGCGGCCGCGCGCGCCATGGCCCGCGGTGACTACAGCGCGCGCGTCCGCGCCACGTCCAGGGACGAGATCGGGCAGCTTGCGGCGGCGTACAACCAGATGGCGGCCGATCTGGGCGCGGCCGATGAATATCGACGCGGTCTCATCGCCAACGTCTCGCACGAGCTTCGGACCCCCATCACGGCGCTGCACGCGCTGCTGGAGAACGTCGTCGACGGCATCGCGGAGCCGGACGACAAGACGATGCGGATGGCGCTGTCGCAGACCGAGCGACTCGGCGAGTTGGTGACCAACCTGCTCGACTTATCTCGGCTCGAAGGCGGCGCCATTGCGTTGCAGCCCAGCATATTCGGCGTCAAGGAGTTTCTCGAGGAGGCCATCGACCACGTCGCGGTGGCAGGCGATGGAGTGCAGGTGTCAGTGCAGGTGTCGCCTCCGGATCTGGCTGCCGTCGCCGATCAGGCCCGCCTGCGGCAGGTGGTCGTCAACCTGGTTGACAACGCCATCCGGCACAGCCCTGCGGGCGCCAAGGTCTCCGTGATCGCGAGTGCGGCGCAGCCGACGGGCCTTCGGGTCGAGGTGTGCGACGAAGGACCTGGGATTGCGCCCGCCGAACGTGAACGCGTGTTCCAGCGCTTCACCAGGGGGGCGACGTCGGCAGGTGGTACCGGACTCGGTTTGGCGATCGCCCGCTGGGCGGTCGAATTGCACGGCGGCGCCATCGAAGTGATGGACGCCAGGACTGGTTGCCGAATCGGGGTCACCATCCCCGCGCCGGCGGTAGGCGAGGAACAACGATGACCACACCGCAGAGCACGATCTACCCAGGCTGGTACGGGGCACCGCAAGGGCCGCCGCCACCGCCGCCCCCTCCGATGCTCGGTCCGCAACGGCCGCGGTACCGCGAGCCTGGTTGGACCATCTGGCCGCACCGGATCTGGCCGCTCGACCCGCTGGCCGCCGCTCCGCGCCGACTGCTGATGCTGGCGCTTGTCGTGGGCGTGGTGGGTGCCGCGTTCTGGCGAGTCTCGGTGCTCAGCGTGGGCTATCCCCTGATCGGTCTGATGGTCCTCAGCGTCGTGTACGGCACCGCCGAGCGTCGTCCGACCTGCAGTGAATGGCTCGGGATCACGGTCACGGTTGCGCTACTCGCGGTGCCCGCACTGCTCGCCGCGGAATGGCTTGGGCTGCTTTGTGTTCTGGCTGCATGGCTCGTCGGCTGGGGCACGCTGGCGGGCGGCCGGACGTGGACCGCCGCCTTCACCGGGCCCTTCGTGCCGTGGCTGCTGCCCGCCCGGGTGATCGGGTGGGTTCGTCGCGCCGTCCCCGAAGGCGGACTCGTGTGGCGTGGGCGGCCAAGCGCGGTCCGGATCGGCATCGTTGCAACCGTCACCGTTGTGCTCGCGTTGGTGTTCGGGGGTCTGTTCGCGTCCGCCGACCCGGCCTTCGCGCGGTTGGTAGGCCTGTTGGTGCCCGAGTGGAACCCTTTCGAGGCTTATGCCCGCGCCCTGGTGTGCGGGATCGTGGTGTGCTTCGTCCTGTTCGGCGGCTACCTGGTGCGCTTCGCTCCCAAACTCGATGCGCTGGCGCCGCGTCCGATGCGCCCATTGCCGAACTGGGAGTGGGCGTTGCCCCTTGCGGTGCTCGACGTGCTGTTCATCGGGTTCGTCGCCGTTCAGGCCACGGTGCTGTTCGGCGGGCATGCGCACGTCCTGCAGACCGAAGGACTGACGTACGCCGAGTACGCCCGCCAGGGCTTCTGGCAGCTGCTGGGGGTGTCCGCGCTGACGCTTCTGGTGCTCAGCGGCGTCATCCGGGTGGCAAGGCGGCAGGCCGCATCGGATCGGCGACTCTTGCGTATCCTCGTCGGAATCCTCTGTGCCACATCGGTTGTGGTGGTAATCTCGGCGATCCACCGGATGTGGCTGTATCAGCAGGCCTACGGGTTCAGTACCGAGCGCCTCATGGTGATCACCATCGAATTGTGGCTCGGCGCGGTGTTCATCCTCGTCGCCGCCGCAGGTATCCGGATGACGGGGCGGTGGTTGCCGCGCGCGATCCTGATGGCGGGCGCGGTGGCGCTCCTGGGCCTCGCGGCGACGAATCCCGAGCGGTTGATCGCCGAACGCAACATCGACCGGTACGAGCAGACCGGCGTGTTGGACACCGCCTACCTGTTTCGGCTGTCCTCGGACATCGAGCCGGCGCTGGCCCGGCTACCCGGACCCATGCGCGTGTGCGCGATGTACCGCAGTGACGACCGGGACCCGTGGTACGAGTTCAATCTGTCGCGTTGGCGTGCCACGCACGACGGCACGCCGCGCGGCGACGAGTGCAGCCAGTACCGGCGGAAATCCCGCTGACATCCCGGGTTACCTAGCAAGCGCTTGGTTGCTATCCTGGTCGGGTGGACAGGGCGCTTCCGAGTCGGCGCGACGAGCTGCTCGAACTCGCCGCGACGATGTTCGCCGACCGCGGACTGCGCGCGACCACGGTGCGCGACATCGCCGACTCGGCAGGCATCCTGTCCGGCAGTCTCTATCACCACTTCGCGTCCAAAGAGGAAATGGTCGACGAGGTGCTGCGCGGCTTTCTGGACTGGTTGTTCGCGAGGTACCAGGAGATCATCGACACGGAACCGAACCCGCTCGAGCGGCTCAGGGGCCTTTTCATGGCGTCGTTCGAAGCGATCGAACATCGTCACGCGCAGGTTGTCATCTACCAGGACGAAGCTAAGCGGCTGTCGTCGCAGGCCCGGTTCTCCTACGTGGATGAGCGCAACAAAGAGCAGCGCAAGATGTGGATGGACGTGCTCAATCAGGGCATCGAGGAGGGCCACTTCCGCCCAGATCTCGACGTCGACCTCGTCTACCGATTTATCCGTGACACCACGTGGGTTTCGGTTCGCTGGTATCAGCCGGGCGGCCCGCTCACGGCCGAAGAGGTCGGCCGACAGTACCTAGCCATCGTTCTCGGCGGCATCACCAAAAAAGGAGCCTGATATGCCTGAGGCATACGTCATCGACGCGGTACGCACCGCCGTCGGCAAGCGCAACGGATCGCTCGCCGGAGTTCATCCCGTCGACCTCGGCGCCGCAGGGTGGCGCGGGCTGTTCGACCGCAACGACGTCGATCCGGGCGCCGTCGACGACGTGATCGCCGGCTGCGTCGACGCCATCGGAGCACAGGCGGGCAACATCGCCCGGCTGTCGTGGCTGGCCGCCGGGTACCCCGAAGAGGTCCCAGGCGTCACCGTCGACCGGCAGTGCGGTTCCAGCCAGCAGGCCATTTCGTTTGGCGCTCAGGCGATCCTGTCCGGCACCGCCGACCTGATCGTGGCCGGCGGTATGCAGAACATGAGCCAGATCCCGATCTCCTCGGCGATGACCGCCGGCGAGCAGTACGGATACACCTCGCCCACCAACGAGTCGAAGAGTTGGCTGCACCGCTACGGCGATCAGGAGATCTCGCAGTTCCGCGGGGCGGAGCTGATTGCGGAGAAGTGGAACATCTCGCGCGAGGAGATGGAGGAGTACTCGCTGGCCAGCCACCAGCGGGCACAGGAGGCTATCCGCGCAGGCCATTTCGAAAACGAAATCATCCCCGTCGACGGCTTCGTCACTGACGAGGGACCGCGCGACACCTCGCTGGAGAAAATGGCCGGTCTCAAGACGCTCACCGACGGCGGCCGCTTGACCGCGGCCATGGCCAGCCAGATCTCCGACGGGGCCAGTGCGGTACTGCTGGCCTCCGAGCAGGCCGTCAAGGACCACAACCTCAAGCCCCGCGCCCGAATTCATCACATCAGCGCCCGCGGCGCAGACCCGGTGTTCATGCTCACCGGCCCGATCCCCGCGACCCGCTATGCGTTGGACAAGACTGGGCTGTCGATCGACGACATCGACACCGTCGAGATCAACGAGGCGTTCGCGCCGGTCGTCATGTCGTGGCTGAAGGAGACCAAGGCCGACCATGCGAAGGTCAACCCCAGCGGCGGTGCGATCGCGCTTGGCCACCCCCTTGGTGCGACGGGCGCGAAGCTGTTCGCGACGATGCTGAACACGTTGGAGCGCATCGGCGGTCGCTACGGACTGCAGACGATGTGCGAAGGCGGCGGCACCGCCAACGTCACGATCATCGAGCGCCTGTAGGAGCTCGCGAGCAGTCAGTGGTCGTGGATGATCACGCCGCGGATGTTGCGGCCCGCGAGCATGTCGTCGTAACCCTCGTTGATGTCGTTGAGCTTGTACTCGGTGGTGACGGTCTCGTCGAGTAGCAGCTTGCCTTCGCGATACAGGTTCAGCAGCCGAGGAATGTCCGCGCGGGGATTGGCCTCCCCGTAGAGGCTGCCGAGCAGCCGCTTCTGGAACAGGGTCATCATCGCCATCGGCAGCGTCGGCGTCACGTCGGCCATCGAGGCGATCGCGGTCATGACCACCGCGCCGCCCTTGCGCACGATGTTCATCGCGTCGTTGAGCATCGGCCCTTCCAGCACACCCAGCGTCAGCAGCGCAGAGTCGGCCATCACACCGCGGGTGATCTCGGCGACCAACTCGGTCGCCTCCTCGATCGACGTCACGAAGTCGGTGGCGCCGAACTCGAAAGCCTTGTCGCGCTTGGCTTCGACGATGTCGACGACGACGATCCGCTCCGCGCCTGCGAGCCGCGCGCCTTGAACAGCGCCGCTGCCGATTCCTCCACAGCCGATCACGACGACGGTGTCACCGGGGGTGACGTCTGCGGTGTTGACGGCCGACCCCCAGCCGGTCATCACACCGCAACCCAGCAGGCAGGCCCGGGACAGCGGCAGGTCGTCGTCGATCTTGACGACCGACGCTTCAGCCAGGGTTCCGTACTGCGAAAAGCTTCCTACGCCCGCCATGATGCCGACGTCCTGGCCGCGGACCTTGCGCCGGTATGTGCCGTCGGCCTGCACCCCGATCAGGATCAGCGCGCCGAGATCGCAGAGGTTCTGGTGTCCGCTGGCACACCAGCGGCAGCGGCCACACGCAGGCAGGAACGACGTCACGACATGGTCGCCGACCGCGAGGTCGCGCACACCCGGCCCGATCTCCTGAACGATGCCCGCACCCTCGTGACCCCCGATCATCGGCAGGGGCACTCCGGCGAGGTCGCCGGTCACGACATGGTGGTCCGAGTGACACAGACCGGTGGCCTCGAAGGAGACGAGGACCTCGCCCTCCTTCGGCCCGTCGAGGTCGACCTCCTCGACGCTCCACTTCTCGTTGAGTCCCCACAGAACGGCGGCGTTGGTCTTCATGCGCCATGAGTCTAGGGAAGCGAAGTCCGCGTTTTGGCCGAATCGAAAGGCTTACTGTTTCCGCCGCGGCAGACGATCTCCCGCTCTTTACGAGCTGGTCAACGGGCTAGCGCCAGGCCGCCCAGCGCCACGATCCAGCTGGCGAAACTGCCGACCAGGAAGTACTCGGTGATGTCATCGATGCCCAGATTGCCGTTCTCCCGGGCTTTTTGAGCGTTGATTTCTGGGAACCGGATGATGCTTTTCGCAGCGACGACGGCCGTGGCCGCCGCAAGCTGGCCGGCGAGTCCGAGTCCGAGGATCAACAGCCGCTCCATCGGGCCGAGTAACCGGCCGCCCTTCAGCCGGTCGGACGGCTGTGGCTGGCCGGCGGGCTTGACCGCGCCGACCGAGCCGAGGACCAGGCGGACCAGCTGATTCCCGGTGACTATCTGAAGAAGCACGACGCCCACGATCATCAGCAGCCGGTCGGGTTCAACGGGCAGGCCCACCCATGACGGCCACCGACCGACAACACCGCCCACGTCAGAACCCCAGCCGGACAACAGGATCAACAGCCCGGCTGCGACGCCGAACACCACCAGGGGTGCGACCTCGCGTTCACCGCTGCGCTCGGCGCGCGCACACATCGTCACCCAGACCACGCTGGCCAGCGCTGCCAGCACCAGCAGCACGATGTCGCCGAGACGCCACAGCCCCGCGAGCGCGGCGCAACCTACGACAACACCGGGCGCGACGACCGCAGGCACCCACAGGCGCACGGTCAGCCGTCGGACGATGTCGGCACCGCCCATCGCGATCAGCATCACGGCCAGCGCACTCACGGCACGTCCCGCAGGTATCTCGACGCCACCACGATCAGGTCCAGCCCGTCACGACCGGCACGCTGTGACACGGCCGAGGCGCTGACACCCTCGGCCGTCGCGATGTCCTTCTTCGTCTGTCTGGTCAACAGGCCCTTCACAATCCGCAGCGATCGATCTGAGACTGATCCAAGCAGATGGTCCCGACACATCAGGGCGGCGTTGACCGCGTCGACGTCGGCCCGGCCGACGCCCCGAAACGCCGTGCGCACCAATGCCAGCCCTGGTTGTTTCTGCGCTGCGGCGGTCCACTCAATCGCTTCACGCGCCGACCACCAACCCGGTCCGTCCTGGATTCCCGCGACCGGATCGAGCACCGTCACCACACCCCAGCCGATGCCGAACCGGATGTCGATGTCGGGCGCGACCGCCAGCCGCACCGACAGCGCTGCGTCGATCGCCGCCCCTACAGTCGGATAGCTGCCCTGGAACTCGTCGCCGACCGTGAACGCCGGCGGATCGATCGCCCCCGAAGACACTCCACCCAAGGCACTGTTCAAGGCACGGTGCGCGGCGGCGCGGTCGGCCACGCGCCGAGATCCGACCACGTCGCCGATGAGCGTAGCCAGCGAGACAGGTGATGAAGCGCCAGCCTTCATGCGAGTCATATGAAGACTTTAGCTTCACTTCGTCGAGATTAAGCTATATTCTTACTCGACGAGCGCGGCCGCCGCCTGCAGATGCTTGGCCGCGTCACGGACGATCGATTCCACCAATTCCGCACACGACGGCAGGTCGTCGACGATCCCGGCGACCTGTCCGGATGCCAACACACCTGCATCGGTGTTCCCTTCGACCAGGCCGGCCTTCAGCAGCATCGGCGTGTTCGCCGCCATCACGACCTGTGCCCACGAGAGATCCTTGCCGCGGCGCATCTCGAGGCCGTCGCTGATCATCGACCGCCACGTCATCTGCGACATCCTTTTGAACTTCTGCGCGTTGCGCACCGCGGCCGAGAATCCGCGCAGTCGTGAACCGCTTTCCAACTTCTCGACCAGACCCGTGCGCAGCACGCGGTGCGGCATGCCGTCGACTCGCGTGGAGACGACGGTGCCGTCCAGGCCGGCCTCCAGGTAGCGTCGCTTGACCGCATCCGGCACGGTCGAGTCGGACGTCAGCAGGAAGCGGGTGCCCATCGCCACCCCCGCGGCGCCGTAGGACAGGGCCGCGGCCAGTCCGCGGCCGTCGAAGAACCCTCCGGCGGCGACCACAGGGATGTCGACCGCGTCGAGCACCGAGGGCAGCAGCAGGGTGGTCGCGATCGGCCCGGTGTGCCCGCCGCCCTCGCCGCCCTGGACGATCACCGCGTCGGCGCCCCAGCCGGCTACCTTCTTCGCGTGCTTGGCGAGCCCAACTGAAGGAATCACCACCACGCCTGCATCTTTGAGCCGGGCGATCAAATCCGGCTTGGGTGCCAACGCAAACGAGGCGACCTTCACGCCCTCGTGGATCAGCAGGTCGACACGGTCCAGGGCGTCCCCGGCGTCGGCACGGATGTTGATGCCGAAGGGCTTGTCGGTCGACGCCTTGACCTTGGCGACGGCGGTCCGCAGTTCCTCCAGGGTCATGGTGGCCGAAGCGAGGATGCCGAGGCCGCCGGCGTTCGACGTCGCCGCCACCAGCCGCGCACCCGCCACCCAGCCCATCCCGGTCTGTACCACCGGATGCTCGATGCCGACCAACTCAGTCAGCGGAGTGCGCAATTTGCTCATGCTCGTATTTCCCTGTCCCGCAACGATTTCGGGTCAATCACTTCCCGGATGAGCTTTTGCTCGTCCTCGGTGGGTAGCCGTGTGGTCTCCGCTTCGTCCAGTCCGTGCACCTCGAACGAGGTGTTCTCCGTGACGTCCTCGGGATTGATGCCGGGATGCAGGGAAACGGCGCGCATCTGGTGGTCGGGCCCGTTGAAGTCGAACACGCCGAGATTGCTGACGACCCGGTACACGTTGACGAACCGGAACGCCGGGTTGTCCGGATCGACCTTGTCCCACCCGATACCCGACACCACGTCGACGCTGTCACCGAACACGCGCTTGGAGTGGTTGCCCACCCAGTAGCTGGTGGTGTGGTTGACGGAATTGCCGGGCGCACCGCGCACGCCGAACATCTGGCGCTTGGGGTGCTGCAGCGGTCCGAACGCCGACAGGTTCTGGTTGCCGTAGCGGTCGATTTGGTTGGCGCCCATGACCACATGGCGGCGGCCCCACGCCAGCGTCTCGAAGACCCGGCCGAACGGCATCCAGCCCTCGATCGCGCCGACGACGCCGAGCGGGGGTGTGTCGGCCAGCAGACGCGCCTCGCCATCGGTCAGCAGAATGTCGGGGGAGAAGGTCAACCGAGCCAGTCGGGCACCGATCGACACCATGTTCGCCATCGGACTGACCATGATCTCGCCGGCGTCGCGGAACAACTCCGCGCACGCAACCGCGCACACCTCCGCACGACTCACCGACATCACTGTGCCTCCCCAAAGTTGCGCACCGCGGCCTGGTAATCGGCCTCGCTGCCGGACAGATAGGTCCGCTTGAATTCGGCCCACGTATCGTCGGCGCCTGCGGACTCGGCGTAATGGCGCTGGAACTTCTCGTCTCGGCGGTAGTCCGGTTCGGCAGTGGTGAAGTGCGCGCCGTTGGGAGCTTCGACGACGGTGTCGACCATCATGCGGTTGATGAGTAGCGCCTGCGGTGGCACCGCCTTGACCAGTTCCTCGGTGGGCACCACGCTTTCCACCGAGAGGTAACGCCGTTCGGCGGCCATCAGGTACAGGTCGTCGAAGTAGGGGTCGATGCCGGTGTAGGCCGCATTGCCGTGTGCGTCACCGAGATTGAGGTGGACGAACGCGGCGTCGAGACGCAGTGCGGGCATCGCGACCAGCGTCTCGTGGCCGCCTTCCGGGGCCGGGTACGGCGAGGTCACCGTCTTGAGTTCGTCGCCCCAGAATTCGCGCACCGAACTGCCCAGCCCCGCGCGAATCGGCAGGAACGGCAGGCGCTGTGCTGCGGCCTGCAGACCACAGCGCAACATGCCCTCGTCCATCTCCCTGGCTTCGATGGTCCCCGAAGTGCGCGCCTTGGCGAACCAGGGGTCGTAGAACGGCGGCGAGTCCAGCGAGACGAATCCGTAGTACACCCGCCGCACCTTGCCTGCCGAGCACAGCAGCCCCAGATCCGGTCCGCCGTAGGTCACGACGGTCAGGTCCTTGACGTCGGTGCGCAGAATGGCCCGGACGAATGCCATGGGTTTGCGTCGCGAGCCCCAGCCGCCGATGCCGATCGTCATGCCGTCGCGCAGTTCGGCCACCGCTGCGTCGAGAGTGCTTCGCTTGTCTGTCATGCCTTCTGACCCTTTTTTGTGCCGGCGAACGCGTCGCGATGCTCGTCGGACACGCCGGCGAGATTGAGCTCGAACGTGAAGCCCTGTTCCATGCGGTAGCTCGAATTCACCTGCTGAACGTCGATGAAGTTCAGCGCTTCCTTGGCGGCGCGGATGACGCGGGTGTCCTTGGTGGCGATGTCACGGGCGACCCGCAGCGCCGACTCATCGAGCTCGTCGCGGGGCACCACCTCGTGGACCGAGCCGAAGTGGTGCAGCGTGGCGGCATCGACTGTCGCTGCGGTGAAGAAGAGTCGGCGCATCATGTGCTGCGGCACCAGTCTCGACAGGTGGGTCGCCGCACCGAGTGCGCCCCGTTCGACCTCGGGCAGTCCGAACGTGGCGTCATCGGAGGCGACGATGACGTCGGCATTGCCGACCAGACCGATGCCCCCGCCGACGCAGAAGCCGTTGACAGCGGCGATGACCGGGACGGCGCACTCGTAGACCGCGCGAAATGCCTCGAAGCATCCGCGGTTAGCGTCGATCAGTGCGCCGAAGCCTTCGGTGTTCTGCATCTCTTTGATGTCGACGCCGGCATTGAAGCCGCGTCCCTCGGCCCGCAGGATCACCACGTGTGTGCTGTGATCTCGGCCCGCGGCGGTGATGGCGTCGGCGAGCTCGAACCAGCCTTTCGACGGGATCGCGTTGACCTTGGGGTAATCGACGGTGACCGAGACGATGCCCGGCTCGACGGTTTTCGTGGTGATCGTCATGCGGATACCTCAGTTACTCCGGGGTCGCTACCTAAGCAAGCACTTGCTTGGTACCCTAGCACGGTGACCGACAGGCCAGAGATAAACCTCGGACTCAAGGACAAGGTCGTCCTGGTGACCGGCGGCGTTCGTGGCGTCGGCGCGGGCATCAGTGCCGTCTTCGCCGATCAGGGCGCCAGCGTCGTCACCTGTGCCCGTAGGCCCGTCGAGGGTCTTCCCTACGCATTTCACTCCTGCGACATCCGCGACGACGACGCGGTCAAGACGATGGTCGACGCGATCGTCGCCGACCACGGTCGCATCGACGTGGTGGTCAACAACGCCGGCGGCTCGCCCTATGTGCTGACCGCCGATGCATCGGCCAAGTTCAATCGAAAGATCATCGAGCTCAATCTGCTTGGGGCATTGTCGGTGTCGACACATGCCAACGCCCATATGCAGAAGCAGCCGCAGGGCGGAAGCGTCGTCAACATCTCCAGCGTCAGCGGCCGCAGGCCGACGCCTGGCACGGCGGCATACGGTGCTGCCAAGGCAGGGGTGGAGAACATGACCAGCACACTGGCCGTGGAGTGGGCGCCGAAAGTGCGAGTCAACTCGGTGGTGGTGGGCATGGTCGAGACCGAGCAGTCGGAATTGTTCTATGGCGACGCCGACTCGATCGCTGCGATCTCGAAGAACGTGCCGCTGGGCCGGCTCGCAAAGCCTGCCGACATCGGCTGGGCCACAGCTTTTCTGGCGTCGGACGCGGCGTCCTACATCAGTGGGGCATCGCTGGAGGTGCACGGCGGCGGAGAGCCGCCGCATTACCTGGCGACCACCACTGCCGAAATCAAGTAACTCAAAGGAGACAACGGATATGGGACTGCTCGACGGCCGCGTGGTCATCGTCACGGGTGCGGGAGGAGGCATCGGGCGCGCGCACGCGTTGGCGTTCGCCGCCGAGGGCGCTCGCGTTGTGGTCAACGACATCGGCGTCGGCCTGGACGGTTCACCCGCGGGTGGGGGCAGCGCCGCCCAATCCGTGGTCGACGAAATCACCGCCGCCGGCGGCGAAGCCGTCACCAGCGGCGCCAACGTCGCCGACTGGGCGCAGGCCGAGGGTCTCATCCAGACCGCGGTGGACTCGTTCGGCGGACTCGACGTCCTGGTGAACAACGCGGGCATCGTGCGCGACCGGATGTTCGCCAACACCAGCGAAGAGGAATTCGACGCCGTCGTCGCCGTACATCTCAAGGGACACTTCGCCACCATGCGTCACGCGGGCGCGTACTGGCGGGCACAGTCGAAGGCGGGCAACACCGTCGACGCCCGCATCATCAACACCAGTTCCGGGGCGGGCCTGCAAGGCAGTGTGGGACAAGCGAATTACAGCGCGGCGAAGGCGGGTATCGCGGCGATGACATTGGTGGCCTC
This sequence comes from Mycobacterium deserti, assembly GCF_025345615.1. Taxonomy (GTDB): domain Bacteria; phylum Actinomycetota; class Actinomycetes; order Mycobacteriales; family Mycobacteriaceae; genus Mycobacterium; species Mycobacterium deserti. The sequence continues at coordinate 1,082,216 of NZ_JAODWD010000001.1, read as the reverse complement.
GGCCGAGATGGGCCGCTACGGCGTCACTGTCAACGCGATCGCGCCGTCGGCGCGCACCCGCATGACCGAGACGGTGTTCGCCGACATGATGTCGACGCAGGACAAGGACTTCGACGCAATGGCGCCGGAGAACATCTCGCCGCTGGTGGTCTGGCTCGGCAGCGCCGAATCGAAAGACGTGACGGGCAAGGTCTTCGAGGTCGAGGGCGGCATCATTCGCGTCGCCGAAGGCTGGGCCCGCGGGGCAGAGATTGACAAGGGCGCACGTTGGGACCCCGCCGAGCTGGGCCCGGTCGTGACCGATCTGTTGGCGAAGTCGCGTCCGCCGCTGCCGGTGTTCGGGGCGTAGCCACAGAGGTCACTTCTTCGGGTCGGGCGTACACGTGGCAAGGAACGTCTTTCCGTTCTGCTCGACCACCTGCGCCGGATTCAGCCAGCCGACGCCTTGGAACCAATACGTGTCGTCCGGGTGAGCGGTCGAGCCCTCTATCACCTCTACGAGGTCGGTCTCCGATAATTCGTGGGGGCCGAGGCTGTGCACCGACAGGGTCAGCGATTGCTGCTCCCGCCAATCGAAATCTTCTGGAAGCGCCTCGGTCACCTTCAGCCCCGGCACCGGATCGCCGAGGGTGAAGTGCTCGAGCTGCACCATGGCGTCGCCGGCCTTCCCGAGCGCTAGATCAACATGGTCAGGTTTGGTGGCGTCGGGCTTGAATTCCAGTGTGACCCCGTTGACCTTGTCGCACGGTGAGCCTGTCCACAGGTGTAGCTTGCCGTCGGTGACGCGAGCACCGAATGCGACTGGCAGCGAGGGTGTTTCAGCCGGGTCGGGTGTACACGTGCTGAGAAAGGTTTTGCCGTCTTGCGCTTTGACGTCGGCGGGGCCGAGCCAGCCAACCCCCTGAAACCAAAATGTGTCGTCGGGATGCTGCGCTGATCCGTCGACGATCTCTGCGATGTTGGAGGGGGTAGATCCTGCGCCTTCACCCGCGTCCATCCAGAGGTCGATCGTCTGCGACGCGCGCCAGTCGAAGCCGTCGGGCAACTGTTCAACGACGTTCAATCCAGGATAAGGCCCGTTCAGATTGAAGTATTCGACTACCGCCCACTCGCCCGGGGGCGGCATGAGCACGAGTCTGGCGTTCTCCGATGAGAAGTTGACGGTCACTCGGTTGACTTTGCGGCAGGGCGCCCCTGTCCAGATGCGGAGTTCACCGTCGGTGATGCGCACGCCGAATGCCGGGGGGAGGGACGCGGCGTGTGGGTCACGGTTGAGATTCTGGCAGGCACGAATGCCGAAGAACGCCACTGCAATTGCCAGGACCACCGCCACCACGGTGATAACCCGACGGATCACTTGTAGCCTCCGTCACGCCGGCCTGCTTCGTCTTCGAGCCTGTCCAAGTCGGTCGCCACGTCCCAGATCATGCCGAAGTAGCCCTCGCGGGCCCACTGCTGCGAATGAATTTCTTCGTGGTGCAGTAGCCGATCCAAATCGAGCGTGCCCGCCCTCGGTACACCGTCAGCGCCGACGTTCCACGAGACACCGGATTGTGCAATCTGGCGGAGTTGCTCGGCGGGGCCGGCTCCGGCGGAGTGGTCAATGTTCTCCATGAAGATCTCGCCCCACGCTGTGCCGCCCAACCAACTGAACTGATCCTGCGCCCAGTTGCCGCCCATTCCCATGAGCATGCCGTTGGGGGTCGTCATCAAGGCTCCGTCGTTGTCGAGCACAAAGCCGACGTCTTGGTCGTAGCTCCATGAGTTGGCACTCTGACGATCGATGATCCGCTGGACCTCGTCGGCGGAGTACGGGGTGGGCTCGAAGTCGCGGTCGGTACCCTCGCCATAGTCGGTGCCCGCGTTGAGGATGTACGTCATGAGTACCGCCTTGCGTGCGTCGTCGCCCGAGGTGCCCTTCGGAATGAGGAAGAACGATTTTCCGTCGGGGTCGGTCACCTTTTCCATGCGGTTGAGGACCTCGAAATCCTCCGGTGTGATGTCGTGGCGCTCAGCAATGTCGACGATGGTTCCGGGTGAAACACTCTGCCGATCCGCGTTCTGCAACCATTCCGCGTAGTAACCGGTCGGCTCCTCGTCAAGCAGGCCCGCCTCATGCAGCGCCTCCTCGTACTTGTTGTCCGGCTTCCAGCCGTCCTCTTTCCTCTCACCTTCACCGCCACCTGCAAACATCGCGATGTCGCCCTTGCCGAACCTCTGGTCCTTGAGCGCTTCGTACTCGGCCCCGAGGCCCCGCAGGTTTTCGCCGATCGCGTTCAAGTCGCCGTTGGACTTGGTCAGGACGTCGATGACGCCGCTGATGCCCTTCTGCGCGACGGCCAGCTTCATCTGTTCTCCCGCCTGGCCGGGGGGAAGTGACGCCGCCGCAGCCGCCACCCACTGCCTGACGGCATCGAGGTTCGACCGCCCCGCGGCAACGGCAGCCGCTGATGCGTCGACGTGTGCCTTCAAGCGTCGATCCAGATTCGCCAGCTCGCCGAACACCCGACGGTGTTCGGCGTTGGCCGCGTCGTAAGCGGTAGCGGCAGCACCGGTCCAGCGCGACCCTGGCGCCGCGGACTCCAGGTCCGACTGCATCTGGCGAAGGCTGCTGCTCTGGTCGTACCGTTCACCGGTCGCGGGGCTGCCTTCGCCGAACGTCGACCGGGCATTCGACCACGTCGACTCGAACGCGCCGAGCACACTCACTTACGCACCTCCCCGGCCCGCAACCTGCTACCTGAACAGTGTCCCACGCAGCAGCGGAGCCCTCCTGCAGCAAATTCTCGGTGACGAAGGCGCGGTAGCGTGGTCCGACTCAACTCGGCGAAACCGCCCGTGAAGCACCGCCCAACACCCATGATGGGGAGGTGAAGCGATACGGACTGGGCGCCGTTATCGGCGCAATGTTGTTGGTGTTGGCCGGTTGTGGAGGTCAGCGGGGCGACGAAAACGGCGCGGCGGCCGCGGAGCCGACGTCATGCGAGGTGACTGCCGACGCTCGCATCAGCATCGCGACCGGAAACACCACCGGTGTCTACTACACCCTCGGCGGGGCATATGCGGAAGCGATCAGCCAGCAGACCGGCGGCAAGCTGAAGGCCACCGCCGCGGAAACCTCGGCGTCGCTGCAGAACATTCAGCAGCTCGTCGCCGGCACCCATCAGGTGGCGTTCTCGTTGGCCGACACCGCCGCCGACGCCGTCAACGGCACGGCGTCGTTCGACGAGAAGCAGCCCATCGCGGCCCTGACCCGTCTATACGACAATTACACCCAGGTGATCGCGCGCAGCGACGCCGGCATCAACACCATCGCCGACATGCGCGGCAAGCGGGTTTCCACCGGAGCGCCGAACTCCGGAACCGAGGTCATCGCCAACCGGATGCTGGAAGCCGCCGGCCTCGACCCCGGCAAGGACATCTCGGCGCAGCGCACCGAACTCGGCAAGACGGTCGAGGGTATGAAGGACGGCTCGATCGACGCGATGTTCTGGTCCGGCGGCCTGCCGACCGGCGGCATCACCGACCTGTTCGTCAGCCAGCGCGGCAACGTCAAACTCCTCGACGTGACGGACACCCTGACGAAGCTGCAGGAGATCAACCCGCTCTATGAGCGCGGCATCATCCCGGCGGCCACCTATCAGACACCCGCCGATGTGCAGACTGTGGTGGTGCCCAATCTCCTTCTGGTGAAAGACGATATGGACGGCAACACCGCCTGCGTGCTGACCAAGGCGCTGTTCGACCACAAGGCCGACCTCGTGCAGGCGAACAAGGCGGCCGACGACATCGCGTTGGACACGGCCCAGCAGACCAACCCGGTGCCGCTGCATCCCGGCGCCAAAAAAGCACTCGACGAGCTCGGCGCAGCGAACTGACCGAGACCGAACGCGACACCGGCCGGCAGCCGCCGGCCGGTGAGGCGGTGTCCACCGCGGGGTATGAAGAGGAGAAACCGGCCCGGCAGCTGACCGGCTGGGTTCATCACGCGGTCACCGTCGCCTGTGTGCTGATCGGACTGTTCGCGCTGTATCAGGTGTTCTTCCCGCTCGCCCAGGGCAACCAGGTCTCGCTGATTCTGTTCCTTGCCGCGGTGCTGCCGTTGACCTTGCTTTGCTACCGCTCCGGGCTGCGGCTACGGCGTGGGTCAGACCCGGCTGTGCCGCGCAACAATCCGACCGTTTTCGACTGGCTGCTCGCGGCTGTGGCATTGGTGGCCTGCCTCTACCCGGTGCTGCCTATCCAAATCGGCGACGGTGGTGGAGGTTTCGACGAGTTCCTGAGCCGGCAAGGCACGCCCGGCATGGTCGACATCATCGTCGGCTCACTCGTGGTGCTGCTCGTGCTGGAAGCCTGCAGGCGGACCACCGGTTGGCCGCTGCCGATCGTGAGCTTGCTCGCGCTGGCGTATGCCTATTACGGCGGCTACCTTCCACAGGGCGCGGCCATCGCGCACGCGGGCGTCGACTGGGTCCAGATCATCAGCGCCTCGTTCATCCAGTCGACGGGTCTGTACGGGGTTCCGCTGGATGTGGCGGCCACCTACATCGTGCTGTTCACGATTTACGGTGCGGTGCTCGAGGCTTCCGGCGCCAGCAAGTTCTTCATCGACCTGTCCTTCGCCGCGTTCAAGAAGTCGCGCGCGGCGCCGGGGCGAACGGTGACGATGGCCGGTTTCCTGATGGGCAGCGTCTCCGGATCCGGTACGGCTACGACAGTCAGCCTGGGCTCGGTGACCTGGCCGGTGCTCAAACGGGCCGGCTACCCGAGCGAGAACGCGGGCGGCATGCTTGCCGCCGCGGGCATCGGCGCGATCCTCTCACCACCGACGCTTGGTGCCGCCGCCTTCATCATCGCCGAGTACCTCGGGGTGCCCTACCTGACGGTGCTGGTGTGGGCGATCGTGCCGACGATCCTGTACTACCTCGGCATCCTCCTGGCCGTCGAAATCGACGCCAGGCGCTACGGCACAAGGGAAGTCGAGGTCACAACCGAGTCGGTGTGGCGGCTGCTGGGACGTTTCGGCTATCACCTGATTTCGCTCGCGACGATCGTCCTCTTCCTGGCGCTGGACATGTCCGCGATGCGGGCAGTGGTGTACGCCACCGTGGTGCAGATCGTGCTGTCATATCTCGATCGCGAGCACCGCCTGACCCCGATCAAGCTGTATCGCGCACTGGCCACCGGGGTACGCGGCGTGCTCTCCGTCGCGGCCGTATGCGCCGCGGCCGGCGTCATCGCGGCGATGATCAGCAGGACCGGACTCGGCCTGCAGTTGAACTCCATCCTTGTCAACACCGCGCGCGCGATCACCGAGAACCCCACGGCGGTGCTGATTCTCACCGCAATCTTCGCCGCCCTCGCGGTCTCCGTGCTCGGCCTCGCCGTTCCGGTCACAGCGTCGTTCGTGATCAGCTGGGTGATCATCGGGCCTGCGCTGCAGGACCTGGGCGTCGCCGCGCCGGCGGTCGCGATGTTCGTGTTCTACTTCGCGGTGCTCTCGGAGGTGACGCCGCCGACCGCGCTCGCCGCGGTGGCCGCGTCGGCGATCACCGGCGGTCGGGTGATCGCCACCATGTGGCAGACCTGGAAATACACGCTGCCCGCGTTCCTGGTGCCGTTCGCATTCGTGCTCACCGACAATGGCGAAGGCCTGCTCGGTTTGCGCTCCGTGCTGGACATGCTGTGGACGGGCGCGGTCGGCGCGTTGGCGGTGGCCGCACTGGCGGTGGTCACGGGCGCCTGGATGATCCGCGAGGCGGGATGGCCGGAGCGTGTTCTCTGCGCGCCGGCGGCCGCGTTGTTGTTGTATCTGAGCCCGGTGACGATGGCCATCGGTGCTGGGCTGCTCGCGGCGGCCGTCGTCGTCAACCTGGTGATGCGCCGCACTAGCCGGCAGGCGGAAGAATGAGTGACTCCCAACTGCGGTCCTGCCGTTGCGGTGTCGCGAGATCGGCGCGGGTGTACACCTTGCCATCCGGACCGAAGTACTGGCCGGTCGCCGGATCGTAATCCGCCACGGCGAGCGGAGGCGGTGGTGGCTCGGACAGTGGTAAAAGCTCGGGTACCGGCTGACCCGACAGCGTCGCGTTCGGGTCACCTTTCCAATTGACCCCGTCATTGAGTGGCACATACTGCTGGTCGCTCTCACACATCTGTGCGGTCGGTGCCCGCTTACCCGGAACGGTCGCGCACGGGATGTTGCGGACACCGCGGACGTTCCAGGAAGAATCCTGTGGCACACGGCAATACAGGTCGCCCGGTGGGCGCTCCGGATGGTCCTCGAACGTGGGTACGCGGCGCTGCGAGGCCGGCAGAAACCCGGTCGTGCACAGCGGCGGGATGCCGAAGTTGAGGTTGAAGTTCAAGTAGGGAGCACCGCGCTCGGGGCCGGGGACGTCCTTGTCGGGAACGATGCCCGCCTGGGCGACCGCCATGCTCTGCGGAAACAACACCAGCATCTGCTCGAGGTTCGCGTTGTAGTCCAACAGCACCTGTCCGACGGTGACCAGATTCGCGAGCAGCAGGGGCAGCGTTGGTTTCAGGCGATCAACTAATTGCCGGGCTTCGTCGACCGCGGCACTACCGTCCTTCAGAAGACCTCCCACCGAATCGTCCTCGGCGCGGACCTGCGTCAGCGCTGTGGCGGTGTGGTCTGCCCACGCCGCGATCGCATCGGACGTGGCGGTCTGCGAGTCGAGCACCGGCGGCGCCCGTTCGATCAGATCGGTGAGGGCACCCAGGTTCGCGTGCGCATCACCGGACAGCGTCGTGAGACTGTGCACGATGCGGGACAACTCAGGGCCGAGTCCGCCCAGCGCCGTGTTGGTTTCGTCGACCGCCACCAACAGGTCGTCCCGCGGAATGGCGAGCAGTCCGCGGTTGGCCTGGTCCAGGAGACCGCTCACCTCGGGCGGCACCGACGTGCGCTCACGCGGGATCACGTCGCCGTCCTTCAGAGAACGAGACGACGCCGGCTCGCGCGGCACCAGCGCCACGTACTGCTCGCCCGCCGCCGAGACGCTGTGCACCTGTGCATCGAGGTCCGCCGGAATCGGCACGTCGGCTTCCAGAGACAGGTCGACTGCCACTCCGCGCGGTGTCAACCGCACGTCGGTCACCCGGCCGACCTCGGTGCCGCGATAGGTGACGTTGCCGTTGCGGTAAAGACCGCCCGACTGGTCCAGTTCGACCGTGACGGTGTATTCGCCGACCCCCAGCACCCGACCGGGCAGCTGCATGTAACCGCCGACCATCACTGCCGCGGCGATCAGAGAGATGACGGCGAACGCGACCAGTTGGACGGCGATCCGTCTGCCGAGTATCACGCTATGGTCCCTGATCGAATCGATACGGCGCCACAAGGGGATTGCCCGCGGTATACGGGCTGGGCTTCTGCCCGATGGTGCGGCCCCACTGCAACTCCAGCTGGGTTAGATCGCCTTCCCACCGTGTACCGGTGAACAAGGCGGAGTCCAGTCGGCTCAAGGTCAAGTCGACGACGAAGGTGCTGTTGGCGAAGTCTCCGCGCATCCACTTGCCCAACGACTCCTTGGGCCACGGGAAGGTGAGCAGGATTCCGAGCGCACGAGTCAGCGCGGGGCCGGTGTCGCCCAGCGACTCCAGCACCGGCGCGACGTCGTTGAGCTCGGCGACGAGTGTCTCTTTTGTCCTGTCGACTGAGTCCGCCGCCAGCGCGCTGAATCTGCCGAGCTGCACCAGGGCTTCGCCGAGGTTGTCGCGCTGATCGGAAAGGGTGGACAACGCCCGGGGAATGGTTCGGAGCGCTTCGTCGATTGTCTCCTTCTCCGCGGCGAACTGGCCAACCAACCGATTCAGGCTGTCGGTCGCCTCGACGATGGCACCGACCTGGCTCTCGAGGTGTCCGACGAACTCGGAGAGTTGCGACAGCAGGCTGCGCACATCGCGCTCCCGACCGGCGAAGCCGGTTGCGAACGCCTTGGTGATCTCCTGCAGCTTGCCCAGACCACCGCCGTTGAGCAGCAGGGAGGCGGTCGCCAACGTCTGTTCAGTCGTCGGGTAGCTCCCGGTAGCGGTCAGCGGAATGAGCGAGCCTTCGTGCAGCCGGCCCTCGGCCGGTTCGGTGACCGGAGGCGCGAGTTCCACGTGCAGCGATCCGAGCAGGCTCGTCTGCCCGATCTTGGCGGTGGCGTTCGCCGGGAGCCGCACATCACCGTCGAGTCGCATGGTGACCAACGCATGCCAGCCCTGCCGTTCGATCTTAACGACGTTTCCGACGGTCGCGTCGCCGACGCGCACCCGCGAGTTCTGTTCGATATTGGTGACATTGGGTAGCTGGGCCTGGATCTGGAACGCGTCGGGCCCGTCGCCCGCGGTACCCGGCAGGGCCATCGAGTTCACCCCACGCCACCCGCAACCGCTCAGCGTCATGGCGACCACCAGCGCCGTGACAGCCATTCTGCCGCGACCGGTCGCGGTCACGGGCCCACTCCTGGCGGCGCCATGATTCCTTCGATGCCGTGGGTAGGGTCGGTGGCGACACGCGGCTGCGCCGGCGGAGTGTGAATCGGCCGCAATCTGTCCTCGCTGTAGGTGATTTCGTTGGGTCTCGCGGTTGCGCCGACGAACGGGTTGACACCGAGCGGCAGGAAATTGAGCTGACGGTTCTTGACGATCGGCGCGAGGTACTGAACGCACAGCTTGGCCGATTGCTCGGCCCCGAGCCGCGACGCAGCCTGGATCGCCCCGCACAGGAAGCTGATCGGATTGGCGAAGTTGTTCAAGGCCAAGGCCGCGCTGATGCCGCCCTGGGCGGGCTGGTAGACGTTCGCGAAGTTGGCCGCGGTATTGGGGGTGATGTGCAGCGCCTGTTTGACATCCCCGAGGCTCTCCACGAGCGCGGCGGAGATCAGTGCGAGGTGATCGGTCGTGGTGCCCAGTGCCTCGCGGTTGTCGGCGACGAAGGCCCGCACGTCGACGGCGGCCGCGTTGAGCGTCGAAAGTGCCTGTGCCACTTCGTCCGATCCGTTAGCGAGCAGCGCCGTCACCGCCGCCAGGTTGATGTTGAGCTGCTGCATCAGCTCGGTGCTCGCACTGAGCCCGGACACCAGGGTCGACAGGTTCTTGACCGTCGCGAAGACGTCACCGCTGTGATCGCCGAGTGCCGAAAGGGCCTCGGAGAGCTCGATTACGGTACTGCGGATGTCGGGCCCCCGTCCACGCACGTTGTCCGCGACGGTGGTGACGAACGCTCCCATCGTGCTCAACCCGCCGGGCTGGCTGGGCTGCAGTGTTTCGGTCAGCTTCTCCAGTTGCACGCGAACGTCGTCCCATTCCACCGGGACGGCAGTGCGCGTCTCGGGAATCACCGCACCGTCGGAGAGCGCGACGCCCCCTCCGTACGGCGGGGTCAGTGCCACCGCGCGAGCGGTGACCAACGACGGCGACAGGATCACCGCCTTGACGTCAGCTGGTATGCGGTAGCGCGAGTCAACCTGGAAGGTGATCCGGGCGCGCTGCGGTTCAGGGGTGATCTCGGTGATCTCGCCGACCGGGATACCGAGGATCCGCACCTCGTCGCCGACGAATATGCCGTTGCTGTTGGCGAAGTACGCCACCAGCCGCGTGTGGCCGGGCGCGGTCAGGACAAAGGTCTGCACCACACCGGCGATCAGCGTGAGCACGAGCGTGACGGCCAGTGTTGCTCGAACGTTTCGCAGCCTGGTCACGGCGCTCCTGGCGGTGGCCCACCGGGGGGTGGTGCGGGCACCGGTTCCCGGTACGGATAGCGCGGGTCACCGGGCACTCCGGTGATGGCGTCGGGCAGGGTGAGTCTGGGTGGTCCGCCCTGCCCCGTTCGCGGATACGGTACGGGCAGTGCGGGAGTGCCGGGCTGGCCCGTCTGAGGATCGGTCAACTCCGACGGGGTCATCACATGGGGATCCAGGCCGAGGTCGGAGAACGCGGCGTCGATGAAGGGTTGCAAGAACTGGCCGGGCAGCAGGTTGGCGACATAAGAGTTGAAGAACGGGCCCGACGACACGGCCTCTCCCAGCGACATCTGATAGGCGTTGAGCAGCTTCAGCGACTTCTGAAGCTGCCCCTTGCGGTTGTCCAGAATGGCCAGGACGCCGTTCAGCTTGTCCAGCGCGGGGCGCAGTGTCGCACGGTTGTCGGCGACGAACCCCGACAACTGCCTCGCCATGGCAGCGAGGTCTGCCGAGATGGTGTCCAGTGCCGCGCTCTGCTCGCGCAGCGCGGCCAGAAGGGCGTTCGTCTGTTCGATGAGCGCGGCGACCCGGTCGGTCCGCTCGGCCAGCACGGTGGTCGCTTTGGCGGCGGTGGACAACAGGTTCCGTACCTGCGCATCACGCGAGTTCAGCAGTTCAGAGAGGCGACCGACATTGCTCACCGCGGCTTGCAGCGCCGGCGGGGTGGTCGAAAACGTATCCGAGAGCGTGGCCAGCGCGTTTGACAACTCGTCGGTGTCGAGGCCCTCGATGGTCGTGCTGAGGTCGCCGATCGCGTCGGCCAACTGATAGGGCGATGTCGTGCGGTCGACGGGGATGGGGTCGGTCAAACGTCCGGTGCCGCGCGGGGTGAGTTCGAGAACCTTTGCCCCGAGCAGGGTTCTGGCCTTGATGGCGGCTTCGGTCCGCTCGCCGAGGCGGATGCCGTCGTCCACCTCGAAGACGACCAACACCTGCTGGCCGTCCAACGACACCGCCGACACCTCTCCGACGCGGTAGCCGGACACCTGCACAGCCGCGCCCGAGGCGAGCCCACCTGCCTCGGCGAAGTAGGCGGAGTACTTCGACCCGGGATTCAGGAGCGCCAGCTTCTGGTACTGGGGCGCCAGCAGCAGTGCTGCGGCGACCGCCACGATGCCGACGATTCCGATGACCATGGGATTGCGTTCGGAGAAGAACCTCACTTGGGCGCGCACCGCCCCGTGCTCTGGCCTGCAACCTTGATGTACACCGGTTGGCCGCCCTTGCCGTTGACTTTCAGCAACAGATCGCAAAGGTAGAAGCTGAAGTAGTCGCCGTAGATGCCCTGGCGCGACAGGATGCGGTAGGCGTCGGGCAGCGTGTTGAGCAGGTCGTCGAAATATTCGCGATCGGCCATCACGAGATCGGCTGTGCGGTCGACTTGTTCGACCACGCGGTGCGCCGGCTCGCGGGCGCGCGATAGGAGGTCGGCGATCGAGGACGCTGCAGCGTCGGTGTAGGCGAGGCCTGTCGCGATCTCCGACCTTCGGTCGGAAAGACCCGAGATGAGATCGGACAGCGAGTCCACGGCGGCACCGAAGCGATCGCTCTGGTCGGCAAGCGAATTCAGGACGGTGCTGAGGTTGTCGATGACCTGGGTCAAAAGCTGGTCGCGGTCGGCCAGCGAGCCGGTCAGCGCGGCGGTCCGCGCAAGGAACGCCTCCACTGTGGGTCCCTGGCCTTGGAAAACGGCGACCAGTTGCCCCGCCAGCGCGTTGACCTGCTCGGGATCCAGAGCACGGAACAACGGCCGGAATCCGCCGATCAGCGCGTCGAGATCCAACGCGGGTTCGGTGTTCGCCACGCCGATCGTCTCTCCCGGGGACAGCCGTCTGGGTGCCCCCGCGCCCTCCTGCAATTCGAGGAACCGCCCGCCGATGAGGTTGTCGTAGCGGATCAGTGCCCGGGTGCCCTCGGTGAGCAGCACGGACTCATCGACGCTGAACCTGACCGACACCCGCGAGTCGGGCTGCACGGTGATGTGCTCGACCTTGCCGACCTCCACCCCCGCGATCCGGACGAAGTTCCCCTCCTCCAGTCCAGAGACATTGACGAAATCCGCTCCGTAATCGACGTTCTCGTTGAACCGCAGTTGGCCGAAGACCGCCACCATCGCAAATCCGCCGAGTGAACAGACTGTGGCGAAGACGGCCAACCGCCATGCCGCGGACCGCAACCCGTCGCCGCGTCCCCGCCCGGTCACGGCACACCCGGTGGCAGCACGGGCCCGGGAGCCGGCGGACCCTCACCGCGCACGCTGGGCGGCTCGGGCACGGCGCGGGTCACCGGGAGGTAGTTAACCCACCAGGGATGACCGATGCCGTGATTCGTGCGCACGTCCACGCCGGTGCCGAAGCCGGTGTCGGTGACCAGATACCGCACCGGGTAGTTCTTCGACGCATCGGGCAGCGATCCGCATCCGGGCTTACCGCCGGGGCCACCGGTGGCCCCGATGATCGGAAGGTTGTCGGGATAGCGATACGGGTCGTCGCCGAGGCCGAGGCCGGCGTCGATCACCCCGGTACGCCCGTCGGCGCCGATTCTGTTGCCGCCGTTGTCCAGATACCACTGTGCTCCCAGTAGTAGGCAGGTGTAAGTGGGGTTGTACTTGTACACCAGACCGGTGGTCGGCTTGAGCACGTCGACGGCGCGCACGAGATTCTCCTGGTTGGTGGCCAACAACTCGATGCCGCTTCCGGTGAAACCGATCATGTTGAGTAGCAACGCATCCAGCTGGGCGGCGCGGTCCGCGATCGTCGTCGCCGTGGCGCTCGCCGTCTCAAGTATGGTGACCAGATCCTGCGCGGCGGCACCGTATGCATCGCTGAAACCTCTGAGCGACAACCAATTCTGTGCCAACGCCGGGCTGCGCGCGTTGAGGGCGGTCAGCACTTCGTTGGCTTCGGTGGCCGCTTCCCCGATCTCTGCACCACGGCCGCGCACCGCCTCAGCCACGCTGCTCAGGATCGCGTTCAGCTTCGGCGGGTCGATCTGGTCGAGTACCCCGACGAGGTTCTCGAAGACCGTGTTGACCTCGGTGCTGACGTTACGGGAGCGCAGAACCGCACCCGGTGCCAGAGTGTCGCGGCTGGGCTCCTCGGGGTAGACGAGGTCGACGAACTTCGCGCCGAACACAGTCGTCGCCTTGATCTCGGCGCCCACATTGGCGGGGATGAACTGCACTTCGTCCGGATCGATCTGCAAGCTCAGCGCGACGTGCGTTCCGGTGCTGTCGATTCCGCCGACGCGCCCCACCTGTACCCCGCGCAATTTGACCTTGGCGCCCGACTCCATCACCAGTCCGGCGCGGTCGGACGTCAACGTCACCGGAACGAAGGACCGGAACACCCCGGTGAACGAAGCGGTCGTGAACGCAAAGACGCCGCCGACGACCACCAGCAGGATCACCGTCCACCAAGCGGGGCGTAAGCGGCGACCGCGGCGCGTGTCCATCCCGCTCATCCTGCGAAGTTGAAGTTGCCGGACTGGCCGTAGACGGTCAGGGACACGCACAACGTGACGAGGACCGTCGACACCAACGACGCCCGCACCGCACGGCCCACCGCCTCACCTACCCCGGCGGGACCGCCCGTCGCGGTGAAGCCGTAGTAGGTGTGCACGAGCATCACCACCACTGCCATCAGGATCGCCTGCAGGAAGGACCAGACCAGATCGGTCGGATTGAGAAAAGTGCGGAAGTAGTGGTCGTACACGCCGGTGGACTGCCCATAGGCGATGGTCGTGCCCGCACGCGCGGCGACGAAGGACATCACGACGGCGATGCAGTACAGCGGCACGACCACGAGTACGCCCGCCACCAGTCGCGTCGAGGCCAGGTAGGCAACCGACCGGATGCCCATCACCTCGAGCGCGTCGATCTCCTCGCTGATGCGCATGGCGCCCAATTGCGCGGTGGCGCCCGCGCCGATGGTCGCCGCCAGTCCGATGCCCGCGGTCAGCGGGGCGATCAACCGGACGTTGAGGTAGGCCGACGCGAAACCGGTCAGTGCTTCGATGCCAATGCCGGCAAGTGAGTTGTAACCCTGAACCGCGATGATGGCGCCCGCCGACAACGTGATGAATCCGACGATGACGGTAGCCCCGCCAATAAGCGCCAATGCCCCTGTGCCGAGGCCCATCTGAGCGATCAGCCGCAAAATCTCCTTTTTGTAGCGGGTGAATGCATCGCCCACCGCGCCCAGCGTTTCGGCGTAGAACTCGGCCTGGCGACCGACCCTGTTCCACTCCGCACCGAACCGCCGGAAGGTGCGGTTCAGCCGTGGCCTCAGCGGGCTGGGCAGGCTGACGGTCACATCGTCACCTCGACGCCGACGGCGGTGACGACCACGTTGATCACGAACAGCGCCACGAACGAGAACACCACGGTTTCGTTCACGGCATTGCCGACACCCGCGGGGCCGCCGCCCACCGAGATGCCTTTGTAGCAGGCGATCAGTCCGGCGGACAGCCCGAAGAGGGCGGCCTTGACCGCGGAGATGATCAGCTCCGGCAACCCGGTCAGGAGGGTGAGCCCCGCCGCGAACGTGCCTGGTGTCACGTGCTGACCGAACACCGAGAACGCGAACCCGCCGATGAGGCCCGTCAGCGTGACGAGCGAGGACAGCAGCAGCGCCGCGACGGTGGCTGCGATGACCCGCGGCACGACCAGCGACTGAATCGGGTTGATGCCCAGCACGCGCAGGGCGTCGAGCTCCTCACGGATGGTCCGGGCGCCAAGGTCGGCGCACATCGCGGTGGCGCCGGCGCCCGCGACGACCAGCACGGTGACGAGCGGACCGATCTGCGTGACGGCCGCGAGCGCGGTACCGCTGCCGGAGAAGTCTGCTGCGCCGAATTCGAGCAGCAGGATGTTGAGCGTGAACACTCCGAGGACGGTGAAGGGAATTGCCAGCATGAGCGTGGGTAGGAGCGAGACTCGGGCGACGAACCAGGTCTGCAGCACCAGCTCTCGCCACGCGAACGGTCGCCTGGTGGCCAGCCAGGCGGTGTCGAGAGCCATCGCCAGGAACTGGCCGATCTCACGGACCGGCTTGGCGGCGACGCTGTTGGCGATCAAGAACGCTCTCCCTAAAAGACACCAGGTGACTTGGTGTATGTATAACACCACATCGATCGCCGAACTAGAGCAAGTTTCTATTTTTTGCCACGGTGGCGCCGACGGCGCAGGGTGCCGGCCGTAAGGTGGGCGTCCATGGCGAGCAAATCCGTTGCCGCAGGGCAGGCCAGGCCGGCGCCGGTCCGGCGCGCGCGACAGGCACGCAGTCAGGAGACGGTCAATCGATTCCTCGACGCGACGGAGGAACTGCTCCGCGACAAGTTGTTCCACGAGATCGGCGTCATGGAGATCATCGAGCGCTCCGGCCGCACAGTTGGATCGTTCTATGCCCGCTTCAGCGACAAATACGCCGTTCTGCGGCTGCTGCGCGAGCGCACCGAGGAGCGGGCCCGCGCTGAGTTGGAGCGCGTCACCGAGGCCGAGAACTTCGTCGGCGCGGCGATCGAGGACATCGTGGCCGCCGTGGTCGGCGCGATGCTCACGGCCTACCAGGACATGGGGCCGGTGTACCGGGCGACCGCCGCGCAGGCGTGTGTCGACGAGGAATTCCGCGCGCACCGCCGCGAGATGTTTCACCTCGCCGCCACGCGCTACGCGGAGTTGTTGCTCGAACATCGGGACCGGATTGGCGCCGCGGACCCGCAACGCGCAATCGACCTCGGCTTCTCGCTGCTGATCGGAATCGCCGATCAGCGACTGCTTTTCGGTCCGCTCGGCGTCACCGACGTGGACGAGAAGCACCTGGCGGACGAGCTGGTCGGTCTCGCACTGCATCTACTCGAACTGCGGTACTGACAGGCCGAACCCGGCACAGGCGTTGACGGCGCAGGCGTTGCGGCTTACGCTCACCAACCAAATTAGAATAATCCTCTAGTTCGTGATGAGGCGGTGGCATGGCGCGAGTCGCAGTGGTCGGTGCGGGGCCCGGAGGGATGAGTGCCGCCCTGGCCCTGCATCGTTCCGGTCACGATGTCACCGTCTACGAACGGCGGCCGGAAGTGAGCGCCGTCGGTTCGGGATTGAGCCTGACGACGCCGCCCCTTCTCGTACTGCAGCGCCTCGGCGTGAACGTCGAGGGACTCGGCGCTCCGGCGCAACTGGGGTTCAGCAGATATGACGGTCGGGTGCGAGCTGACTTCCCAGCCATTCCTGAGCTCGAAAAGCACTTTGGGGCAACGTTCTTCGGGCTGCTGCGGCCCGACCTGTACGAGCGGATGTGCGACGCGATGCCTGACGGAGTCGTCGAGCTCGACCGGCACCTGGTCGGGTTCGACCAGGATGAGAGTCGCGTCCGGCTGTTCTTCGCCGATGGTCGCCACGCCGAGGCCGATCTCTTGATCGGCGCCGACGGTATCAACTCGGCCGTGCGGCGGACACTGCACGGCCAAAGCCCGCTCACCTATCACGGGTTCGTGTGTTGGCAGGGCTACTGCGAGCTCGACGGGCCCGACCGCACGGTGGGGCGCATCTGCCACAACCGCGACACGCAGGCCAGCTGGTCGCCGATTCTGCACAGGGGTCGGCCGGCCTGGCAGTGGTGGGTGCTCGAACCCTGGCCGCGCGCAGTGCCATTCACCGGTGAGGTCAGGACTCACCTTGAGCGCATCCTCGCCGGCTGGGTCAGTCCGCTGCCGGAGCTGTTGGCCGCCACCGCGACCGAGCGCATCCTGCGGCGCGAGATCGTCGACCGACCCCGGTTGCGGCGCTGGTCCCACGGCCGCGCCACCGTACTCGGTGATGCGGCGCACCCGACGTCGCCGTACGCCGCCTATGGAGCGGGCATGGCGGTCGAAGACGGCTTCTACCTCGACCGGCACCTATCCGGACGCGATCTCACCGACTCCGAGCAGGTGCGAGGCGCATTCGCGGCGTTCGAGAAGCAGCGCGAGGCGCGGACCGCTCGGACCGCCTCATTCGCAAGAACTCTCGGCCGGGTCTACCACTCGTCGAACACCGTCTGGCAGCGCACGCGAGACTTCGCACTGGACCACACATCGATTCCCCGCCGGCTTCTCGTGGCTGGTTACACCCGGTCCCTGCGCGAGGAGTTGAGTTACCTGTGAGTGCTTCTGCGTTGCGGCGTGCGGTCGCGGCGACGATGACGGCGAGCGCCGCCGTGCCGCAGTTCACGCTCGAAGCACGCGCCGATATGGCGGATGCTCTGGCCACGGCGGCGGATTCAGGGTGCAGCGTCGAAGACATCGTCGTGACCGCGGTCGCCCGAACCCTGGCGCGGCACCGCAGGATCAACGCCTCCTACGACGAGGCCACTCAGACCGTCAACGAGCACGCGGACATCAACATCGGGGTGGCCATCGCTGTCGAGGACGGCATCCTCGCGCCCGCCGTCCGAGGTGCAGACCGTCTCACACCAGCCGAGATCCGAGGCGAGCGCCGACGACTGGTGGCCGCCGCGCGGGCAGGCACGCTGCGCCCCACGGAGTTGTACTCCGCGACGTTCACCGTGTCGAACCTCGGCGGACACGGCATCCCGCGGTTCCGTGCGCTGGTGATACCTCCGCAGGCCGCGATCCTGGCAGTGGGAGCGCTGAGCAAGCGGAACCGCGTGTGGTTCAGCCTTTCCGTGGACCACCGCGTCACCGACGGCGTGCCCGCCGCACGCTTTCTCACCGAGTTGGTCGACCACATCGAAGGGAATACCGCGTGAACCAGATCAAGTTCCTGACGGCGTGCCGGCCGATGCCGCACGTAAGCAGGCGGGAGATGCACAAGTACTGGGACGAGCATCATCTGCCGACCTCGCTGAGCGTGCGCCGCGCGCTGGACCTCCTTCACAAGGAACATGCGTACACGGTCGAGGACTATCTGCTACACGACGACCTTTGGGGAGACGGGGCCGAGACACCCTTGGGATACGACCAAGTCGGCGTGCACTGGCTCAATGCCGCCACCGCGGCCGAGACGCTGTCGTCGGAGCCTGCGCAGCAGGCCATGCGCAAGCTTGGGGTGGACGAGAAACACATGACCGACCTCGTGCGCTCCCCGTCCTGGTTCGCGACCGAACACGTCGTTGTTGAGCGCGGACCGGGTCGCACGGTCGCGCTGCCGGGTGGTCCGTATCTGAAGTTCTACTCCGGCTGGTACGTGCCCGCAGGGGCTGACCGCCAGGAGGCACAGCGTGTGTACCGCACCGAGCACGCCGCTCTCGTCGAATCCGTCGCCTCCGATCTCGGCCTCGCGCGCTATGTGCAGAACGTCAACGTGTACGACCCGACGATCGAACACCTGTCGAAGACGGTCCGCGGCACCGAGCCCGACGGTTTCGACGGGCTCGACGAATTCGTCTGGCTACGAGACGATTTGGTTCGCGCGTTGGCGACGCCCGCCGGTCGTGATGCGGCGAAGGCGCTTCGGGCCGGACAGGACGCCTTCGCCGACCGGTCCCTCTCGCCGAGCTGGTTCGCCGTCGAACGCATCCTCTACTAGGTCCACGGGCGTGAGAATCCTTGTCGTCGGCGCGGGCATCGGCGGCCTGTTCGCCGGAATCGCGCTTCGAGAGGCCGGCTTCGACGTCGAGATCTGTGAACGATATCCAGAGCCGCGGCCCGTCGGCGCAGGCCTGACCCTGTGGGCCAACGCACTCAAACTGTTCCGGCGCTACGGCATGCTCGACCAACTCCTCGCTGCGTCTGGCGCCTGTGAGCACACCGAGTTCCGCACCGCGACCGGGCGCACCCTGAGTCGGGTCTCACTCGGCGAGCTCGTCGAGCGCTTCGGATTGCCGACGGTGTGCGTACACCGTCACGACGTCTCCGACATCCTGCTCGAACGCTTCGGCACCGTCGGGCTACACCTCGGGCGTGAGGTGGTGGCCGTGCACCAGGACGCCGACGGTGTTGAGGCGACGTTCGCCGACGGCAAACGCAGACGCGCTGATGTCCTCGTCGGCGCGGACGGCATCAACTCAGTGGTGCGCAAAACGCTCCACCCGCAGGTGTCCCCGCACTACGACGGGCAGACCGTATGGCGGGGAATCGTCGATGTCGGCGACGTGCCTGCGACATCGTTCGTCGCGTTCGGGCGCGGCGCACGGGCGGGATGGAGCCCGATGGGCCGGGGACGGGTCTACTGGTTCGCCGCCCGGTTCCAGCCTGCGGGCGCGCCCGACCGTGGCGACGAAATGAAGCACGACCTGCTGCAGGAGTTCGGTTCTTGGGCAGAGCCATTGGGCAGAATCATCGAGGCGACCCCGGCGGACGCAATCAGCCGCAGCGACGTGTTCGTCCTCCCGCGGCTGCCGTCTTGGGTCACGGGGCGGATCGCGCTGTTGGGAGACGCCGCCCACGCGATGGCGCCGCACGTCGCGCAGGGCGCCTGCCTGGCCGTCGAGGACGCGGTCGTGCTGGCTTTGCGGCTGGCATCGTCGCACGACCCCCACACGGGCTTGCGTCGCTATGCAGACGAGCGCCGTGCCCGGGTAGGCGTGGTCATCGACGAAGCCCGCTCCGTCGGGCGCCTCGCGGCGATGAATGGACCGATCTCGTCGCGGCTGCGCGACGCCGCGATGCGCTTGACCCCCAGCCGGGCAATGGTGGCCGGCTTCGCGCGACCCGCAGGATATGAGGTGACGTGATGACCAACGATCTGAATCTTGGCTTGACAGTCGGGTATTGGCAGAAGTCGGTGGAGGACCTCACCGAGACGGTGCAGGCCGCCGAACGCCTGGGATATGACTCCGTCTTCACTGCCGAGGCATATGGTTCGGACGCTCTGACGCCGCTGGCCTGGTACGGCGCCCGCACGTCGAAGATCAAGCTCGGAACGGCGGTCACCCAGATCTCGGCACGCACACCCACCGCGACGGCGATGCATGCGCTCACGCTCGACGGGCTGTCAGGCGGGCGCCTGATTCTCGGCGTCGGTGTCTCGGGACCGCAGGTGGTGGAGGGTTGGTACGGACAGCCGTTCGGCAGACCGCTGGCCCGCACCCGCGAGTACGTCGACGTCATGCGCCAGGTCTGGTCACGTGAGCAGCCCGTCACGAACGACGGGCCCCACTACCCCCTGCCGTGCCGCAGCGGAACCGGCCTGGGCAAGTCCCTGAAATCCATTGCGCACCCGGTGCGATCGCGGATCCCGGTGTATCTCGGTGCCGAAGGACCGAAGAATGTCGCGCTGGCGGCGGAGATCGCCGACGGCTGGATTCCCTTCTTTCTCGATCCGTCCATGGTCGAGTCCGTTTACGGCGACGCTCTGGCTGACCGGCATCCCGATTTCGACATCGTGGCGCCGGTGACGACGGTGGTGACCGACGACCTGGATATGGCGCTGCAGATCGCGAAGATGCCGCTGACGTTGTACATGGGCGGTATGGGTGCCAGAGAGCAGAACTTCCATCTCGACCTCATCGGCCGACTCGGCTACGCCGAGGAGGCGCATCGGGTACAAGAACTGTTCCTGGCCGGCCGACGGGAGGAGGCCGTGCGCGCGGTGCCCGACGAACTCGCCGACGCCACGTCCCTGTTGGGACCGATCGAACGGATCAAAGACCGGCTGACACTGTGGCGTGACTCGCCGATCACCACACTGCTGATCGCGGGTGTGCGTGACGAGCCCACCCTTCGGGCGCTCGCCGACGTGATTCGCGGGTAGTTTCAGATGCGGCGGGAAGCCTGCTGCCAGAACGTTTCCCGCACTTGACGCTTGAGGATCTTGCCCGCGGCACTGCGCGGTAGCTCCGGCCAGATCTCCACCCGTTTCGGGCACTTGACGCCACTTAGCAACGCCTTGCAGTGCGCGATCAGTTCGGTGGGCGTCACGTCAGCGCCCGGCAGCGTCTCGATCACCGCGGTGACCGCCTCACCCCAGTGTGGATCGGGGGTTCCGACGACGGCGCACTGGGCGACCGCCGGATGCGTCAGCACCGCCGTTTCGACCTCGGCGGAGAAGACATTGAATCCGCCGGTGACGATCATGTCCTTCTTGCGGTCCAGCAGATACACGAAACCGTCGGCATCGAGACGCCCGATGTCGCCCGTATGGTGCCAGCCGTGCGCGCGCACGGAAGGGTCCGGGTCGCCTAGGTAGCCCTCCATCACCAGGGGGCCGCGCACCACGATCTCGCCGACTGCGCCGGAGGGCAGCAGGTTCCCGTCGTCATCCATCACTGCCACCCGAGCCACCACCGAAGGGCGGCCGCAGGACTCGAGCCGGTGCGGTGCGTGGGTGAGCGCCTCGCGATGGTCGTCGGCGGTCATCACTGTGCAGATCATCGCGGCCTCGGATTGCCCGTACAGCTGCACCATGCACGGGCCGAACACGTCGATGGCCTGCCGCACCTTCTCAGGCGCCATGGGCGCGGCGGCGTAAACGAACGCGCGCAGAGAGGAGTAGTCGCGATCGCGGACCCCCGGCGCGGCGAGCATCATGTAGATCACCGTCGGCGGCAGGAACAGGAACGTGACCCGCTGGCGCTCGATGGTGTCGAGGATCTCTGCGACGTCGACGCCGCGATGGATGACGATCGTGCCACCGGTCGCGAGGACCGGAAAGCAGAGGATCCCCGCGGCGTGGGTCAGGGGCGCCGCAGCGAGATATACAGCGGGGTCGCCGATGTCGACGTGGGCGAGCAGCGCTGTCGTCATCGCCACCACGTTGCGTGCGCTGGCGACCACCGCCTTGGGTCGCCCGGTGGTACCGCCCGTGAATCCGAGAATGACCTCGCGCGTGCTCGATTCCGGTGGATCGGGAACCGGCTCGTCGTCGTACGGCAGGTCGTCGAGCGGGATGGTCCACCGAAGTGTGGGCACGGCGCGTTGGAGATCGGCGGCCACGGCGCGCAGTGCGGGGTCGTAGAACAGCGCTGTGGCCTCGGCGATTCGCAGTTGTTCGGCCAGTTCGTCGGTGGTCGCCCGGACGTTGGCCGGAATCCACGTCGCCCGCGACCGGAGCACGCCGAGGACTGCCAGGAAGGCCCCTACCGAATTAGGACTCAGCACAGCCACTCTGGAGCCGAGGCCGACACCGTGACGACGCAAGCCGCCCCCGATACGGTGCGATGCTGTCGCCACCTCGGTGTAGGTGAGACTGCGGTCGCCGTCGATGACGCACGCGGCATCGGCGGCGATGAGCGCACCGCGGTCGAGGTAGTCGATCAGCCGCATGTCAGGGCCGTCCGGGACCCGAGGTGGGACGCGCTCCGGGCCCGGCGTGTCGGTGCAGCCAGGGCAGGATCACCGCCTCGGCGACCGGGAGCGCGGAGACCGACGTGTGGGCGTCGGCGCCGGTTTCCGGACCGAGTTCGACCAATTCTTTGTCCGGCACGGCGAGTTGCTGGAACATCCGCCGGGTCAACTGCCGCCATGCCGGCGGTTCCGATGTACCGCACACCAGGAGCACGGGACCCGAGATCCTCGCGATCATCTCCGGCGTCACGGTGAAAGCCGCCATGTCCTCGATAATCTGGCTGTAGCGCTCGACCGGTTCCGTGTAGTCGCCGCCGCGCCTACCCCACCAGTGGAACGAGAAGTCGACCGCGGGCAGGTGGCGCAGGCTCTCGATGTGGGCGTCGACCGTCGCGTAATCGGCACCGCCGTCCAGCATTTCGCCGACACCCGCGACGGACCGGGGGAGCTCCGCGAGCTCGTGCAGCGAAGCGTCGAACACCCACCCGCGCACGCGGTGGTCGTGGGCGGCCGCGCGCGGCCCGAAATATCCGCCCGCGGAGAAGCACACGCACCAGAGGTTGTCGGGATCAACTCCGTCGAGTGCGGTCAGTGCGTCGAGCATCGCCGCGAACGGCACTTCGGTGTCGGCCCGGTATTTCGACACCTCGTTGAGTGCGAGCGAGCCGACCTGACCGGGCAGCTCGATCAGCGCGACGTTGTACCCGCGGTCCAGCAGTGAACCGGCGCCGTAGAAGAAATTCTCCTCACACACCACATCGGCGCCACCCACCATGATCACCGTCGGGTACTTCTCCGGCTCTGAGGACCCGGGCAGGAAGTACATCGGCATCCGAACCCCGTCGGATTCATAATCCAGCTGCCTGCCCGGCGGCGAAGCCAGTTCGCATACCTTGCCGAACGCGGCGCGAAGCTTCTGATACACGCCTGCCCTGCGGTCGTCGAAGCCGTGCAGGAATTGGTCAGACGCATGGTAGTAGTTCGCCGCGCGCAGGTAGGCCCGACGCGCGTCGATGATCGACTCCGGTTGCGCCGCAAGGCGTTGCGCCTCGACAACGAGACGGTCAGCGAACGACGACCAGGCCTTGTGCCAGCTCTCGACGTCACCGTCCTCGACGTCGGCGAGGATGGCGAGCACCTCGCCGACGGTGGCACCCCCCTGGGAGGCGTAGCCCAGGTAGCGGATGACGTTGAAGTCGAGCCATGGGTCGGTGAAGAGGCTGAAGTGGCGCTTGGCCATGTCGATGGAGCTCACCGAAAAATAGAAACAATCTCTAGTTTGCGTGTCAAGGGCGGCGGCGGGGTGTTATACATACACCAAGTCACTTGGTGTCTTTAGGAACGGAGAACCCGCGATGGACCCCTTGATCATCACCGTCACATGCGACTCGTCGATGTCCTATCCGGGCAATCCGCACATGCCGCCGATCGAGGACACCGAGACCATCGGTCAGCAGTACATCGATGCAGTGAACGCGGGGGCGACGATCTGCCATCACCACGGCGTCCACTACCTCGAGCACGAGATGGGTGCCGACGGGAAGCGGTTGTCGACCATCGACCACGACGGTTGGCAGCGCCTCACCGACAAGATCAGATCGGTCGGGACCGATCCGATCATCCAGTACGGCATTGCCAGTGCGCGGTTGCCGGAGAAGATCCGGCTGATGAAGCAGAAGCCCGACATGATGTCCTACGCATTCAACGTCCACGACGAGTACTTCCGACCGGACGAGAGCCTGCCCGCCAACGAGATGTACGCGTTGCACCCGCGCGACGAGCTGGAGGAGGCCAGCCGAGCGGCGGCAGAGCACGGCGTGAAGCTGGAGATCGAGTGCTTCTACACCGGAGCGTTCTGGAACTTGCAATTCATCCGTGACATGCAGCTGCTCAATGAACCCATCTGGGCCACACTATTTCTCGGTTGGCCCGGCGGCGCATGGACGCCGCCCACCCCGAAGTCGCTCACCTATCTCGTGGACCACCTGCCGACGGGCGTGAATTGGAACGTCTCCACGATGGATCCGTCCACGCAATGGGCACTGGCCGCGATGGCCATCGGCATGGGCGGGCATGTGCGGGTCGGCTGGGAGGACAACCCGTATCTGCCCGACGGCGAGCTGTCGAAGAGCAATGCGCAGTTGGTCGAGGTCATCGTCAAGATGGCGGAGACCATCGGCAGGCCGGTCGCCGACGTCGCGGCGGCTCGTCGGATCGTCTTCGGCGAGACCGCACAATGAGATTGGTCCGCGTCGGCCCCGCCGGTGAGGAACGCCCTGGTGTTCTGGTCGGTGACGACAGCTACGTCGACGTCTCGGATCGGTTTACCGATTACGACGGCGAGTTCTTCGCCGGCGGCGGACTTTCCGAGCTCGCGCGGACGCTCAGCGACTACGACCGGAGCCAACCGCTGGACGGGATCCGGATCGGCCCGCCCATCGCCAGGCCGCACCAGATTCTCTGTGTAGGGCTCAATTACGCTGAGCACGCCGCAGAGTCCGGCAGCACGGTCACCACCGAACCGGTCATCTTCACGAAGGCGCCGAACAGCATGTCGGGCCCCTTCGACCCGGTCGTCTCCCCGGTCGGCGGAACCAAGTTGGATTACGAGGTCGAACTCGGCGTGGTCATCGGCGTCCGGTCGAGCCACCTACGCGATGATGCCTCCGCCGCCGCGGCGATCGCGGGATTCGTCGCAGTGAACGACGTCAGCGAGCGGGCATTCCAGCTGGAGCGCGAAGGGCAATGGGTCAAGGGCAAGTCGTGCCCGACCTTCAATCCGTGCGGTCCCGTGCTGGCGACTCCGGACGAGGTCGGCGACTGGCAGGACCTCGAGCTGTGGCTGACGGTGAACGGCGAGAAGCGGCAGTCCTCGTCGACTCGGTTCATGGTGCACGACGTCATCGCGATCGTGCGCTACCTGTCGCAGTTCATGGTGCTCGAGCCCGGTGACCTGATCAACACCGGCACTCCTGCGGGTGTGGCGCTCGGCCGCGCCGACGGGAGCTACCTGAACCGTGGTGACGTCATCGAACTCGGCATCACCGGGCTCGGCACCCAACGAACTGTCGTCGTCTAGCGAAAGGAAGTGACCGGTGCGCGTGGAAGTGCGGCTGCCGCAATGGGGAATGGGCATGACAGAAGGTGAAGTCGTCCTCTGGCTCAAGGAGGTCGGAGAACCGATCGCCGAAGGTGAAGAACTCGTCGAGATCGAGACGGCCAAGGTCAACGAAACGCTGGAGTCCCCGGCCAGTGGAACGCTTGTCGAGGTGCTGGCCGACGTCGGCGCGGTAGTCGAGGTGCGCGGCGTTCTCGCGGTGATTGAGACGGACTAACGAATCACTATGCGCGACAACACGGCCAAGCCGTCGACGTTCGACGTCTACGAGCAGGAACTGGAATGGGTTCCGGTGTCCGAACTCTACGGGTTCGGCAACGCGGTATCCGCTTCGATCGGGAATCTCGGTAAGTATCTGGGTCGGCCGGGCGACGACCGGGGCCCCTGGTTCTACCTCATCAAACACCCGCCGCACACCCTGGTGCCGCGGCATGCGCACAGCAGCGCGGTGTGCCATCTGCTACTCGAAGGTTCCTGGCTGGTGGGCGAAGACGAGCCGCGCCTGTGCCTGCCCGGCTTCTTCCACTTCGAGGACGCCGGGGCGTACTGGGGCCCGATGCGTTCCGGCAGCGAGGGGTCGCGCTTCATCGCCGTCTACAGCGGGCGGCCGGACTTCATCGTCGCCGAGGGATCCGAAGCGGCCGAACCTTATTCCGGAAGGGAATGACACATGGCAGACGCTGGTGTGCTGACCGAGATGTACCGAAGGATGCTGCGCATCCGGCTGTTCGAGGAGACCGTGCAAGCCATGGCGGCGCGCGGAGAGCTGCCCGGCTCCATTCACCTGAGCATCGGACAGGAGGCGCAGATCGTCGGGTCGTGCATGGCGCTGCACGACGGTGACTACATCACCGGCAATCACAGGTCACACGGCCACCCGATCGGCAAGAACGCGCCGCTGCGCGGTCTGATGGCCGAGCTCCTCGGCCGCGCCACCGGCGTCTGCCGAGGCAAAGGCGGTTCCATGCATCTGGCCGACTTCAGCGTGGGATCCCTGGGAGAGAGCGCGATCATCGCCGGCGGGGTGCCGGTCGCCACCGGCGCGGCGCTCACCGCGAAGATCACCGGCAACGAGCGGGTGGCGCTGGCGTTCTTCGGAGACGGCGGGGCCAACCAGGGGGTGCTCTACGAGTGCCTGAACATGGCGGCGGTATGGGACCTGCCGATGATCTTCCTCTGCGAGAACAACCAGTACGCCTCACTGACACCGCTGGCCGAAGTCACCAGACAGACCCGGATCGCGGAGCGGCGGCGGGTTTCGGGCTTCCCGGCATCCGGGTCGAGGACGGTCAGGACGTCACGGTCGTCCACGACGTGGTCGCCGAGGCGGTGCGACGGGCGCGCTCAGGGGAGGGCGGCACGCTGATCGAAGTGATGACCTACCGCTACCGCGATCACTCCGAAGGTCTGCGCTTCCGCGACGCGTATGCCGGCGCGACTCGTGACGCCGACGAGATCGCCTCGTGGCGGGCTCGGGACCCGCTTGAGATTGCGCGGCAGCATCTTCGAGCTTCCGGCGTCGGTGATGACGACATCGCAGCTCTCGACGAGGTGGTAACTGCCGAGATCGCCGACAGCGTCGACTTCGCGCTGAACAGTCCCATGCCCGAACCCTCTGCGGCGTTCGACGACGTCTACGCCGATCGTGCCGTTCTCATCTCAGGAGGTGCGCGCTGATGGCGCGGATGAACTATCTGGCGGCGATCGCCGCCGCGCAGCGCGAAGCCCTGCGTGAGGACGATCGGGTGATCGTGATGGGCGAAGATGTTCGCGCCAACCTCTATGGGACGGCCCCGGGCTTCGTCGATGAGTTCGGCCTGCAGCGGGTGCTGAACCTGCCGATCTCCGAAGCCGGCTTCACTGGGGTGGCGATCGGCGCGGCGATGACCGGACTGCGGCCGATCGTCGACTACAGCTACGCGACGTTCATGTACCTGGCTATGGATCAGTTGGTGAACCAGGCCGCGAAGAACCGCTATATGTTCGGCGGCCAAGCCACCATCCCGGTCGTGTTCAGGGCGAGCATGTGGTACGGAGCATCCTCAGCTGCACACCATTCCGATCGGCCGTATGCGATGTTCATGGGTGTGCCCGGCCTGAACATCGCCGTGCCGTCGAGTCCCTACGAGGCGAAGGGGCTTCTGCGGGCGGCCGTCGCGTGCAACGATCCGGTACTGGTTTTCGAAGATGCCACCCTGTGGGCGCGCAAGGAGGAGGTGCCCGACGAGCCCTACTCGATACCGCTCGGCGTGGCGAATGTCGTCCGAGAGGGCGGCGACGTCACGGTGGTGGCGATCGCGGGGGCGGTCCACCTGGCCAAGCAAGCGACCGAAGAACTGACAGCACAAGGTATCTCGGTGGAGCTCATCGATCCGCGCACGCTCTCGCCACTCGACACCGACACCATCGTGCGTTCGGTGCAGAAGACCGGGCACTTGCTCGTGGTGGACCCGGCGCCCCGTACCTGTGGGGCCGCGGCCGAGATCGCCGCGGTCGTGGCCGAGCATGCGCACGACGCCTTGTGTGCCCCGGTACGTCGTCTCACCGCACCCGACGTCCATGCGCCGTTCAGTCCCGCCATGGAGAAGCCGTTGTATCCGAGCGCCGCCGACATCGTGTGCGCAGCACGCGATTTGGCGCTGCGCAACGGCTGTGTCGGGTCAGCTCCTCGATAAGTCCGCACCGTCGTCGGTGAACTCACCGAACAGCTGGGCCACCCGCGGGTCGGACAGACGCAGCTGGGCCAGCTCCGGGTCGTCGGTGAAGTACCTGCGCTGGTGGTCCAGATAGTCGGCCATAGCCTTGCGGGCGCGGCTCGGATGGTGGGCGCGTAGGGCGTCGAGGATTCTGCGGCGATCCGGCTGAAATTCGGTGGTCCGTTGTTGCCAGTAGCGAATTCCCCTGGTACGCAACACCTTGAACTGCATCTGCATGATGAGCGAAACCAGTACGGATTCGATCGCGGTGGCCAGCTCGTTGTGACCGGCTTGTGAGACTCCGATCTGGAAGCCGGCGACCTTCTGGATCAGGGCGTCGTGGGTGCGCAGCTTCGTGACGGACTCCAGGAAGTCGTACGTCTCTTCGAGCCGGTCGAGGTCATCTTCGGTGGCTTTGGCCGCGGCCGCCTCGGCGGACTGGAGTCCCAGCGCCGTCCGCACGTCGAGCGCTTCGAGGAGCCCGACGTCCTTCATCTGCATCAGGATCTGCAGCGCGGTGTTGACCAGATAATCGCTGTCGCCCCGAACATAGGCGCCACTGCCGTGTCGCACTTCGACCAGTCCGATGGCGGCAAGGGCCCGCACCGCTTCCCGGACGGTCGGCTGGCTGACGCCGTAGTGCGCGGCCAACTCGCGTTCGTTCGGCAGCCGCGAACCTTGCGTCAAGCGCTGAGAAACGATGTCCTGTCGCAAGGAGTCGATGACACCGTCGACCGCCTTGACCGCTCGGGTCGCTGTCGGTAGGGCGACCGGGGGTGAGCGCCTAGCCGCCATCGCTTCTCCGCTCTGGTAGTCGGCGCAGCCGAAGTCACCAAGTCACCAGATTATAGACCGTGTCTCAGCGCGGCTCACAGACGACCAGCGGAATAACCCGATCAGTCGCCTCTCGATAGTTCCGATACGGCGGGTACATCTTGATCAGCTTTGGCCACAAGTGCTTTCGCTCCTCAGGCGCGGCGTCACGGGCCGTCAAGTCGAGGTGTTCACCGCGAATCTGCACGTGCACCTTCGGGTCTTCTTTGAGGTTGAGGTACCAGACTGGATCGGAGTCGCGCCCGCCGAAGGATGCCGGCAGGATGACTCGGTCACCGTCGCGCAGATACAGCGTCGGCGTCGTGCGCGGTTTACCGCTCTTGCGGCCCGTCGTCGTCACCAGGGCCGCCGGGAACCACAGCAGTCGATGGCCGATGAGGCCGTCGGTGTGCTCGTAAGCCCAGATGTGACCCCGCGCGAAGTACTTCATCGCCAGCGCGAGCGGTTTCGAGTTGCGGACGGTGCCTGCCATGCCGGGTGTCTAGCCGCGCCACGGCGCCCGCAAACTATTTCTCGGTGCGCCGACTTCCGCCGTGCCAGTCTTCTTCGACGCCAGGCGACTCGGGGTTGACGCCGAAGCTGGCCAGTTGTGGCCGCTCGCGCAGGCTGCGCTTGAGCTCAGCAAAGCCGGGGAATGCGGCAAGCGCGACGACGTGGTCCCACAGGGCCACCGCCTCGTCGGCAGCGGGCAGCCGACTGATCACCGGCCCGAAGAAGGCTGTCCCACCGGGCGGCGCGAAGTGCAGGATCGGCGTGCCGACATCGCGGCCGGTCAAGTTCAGCGCCTCCTCGGTCTCGGCGCGGATCACGTCGTCGAGGCCGGTGTCACCGAGGGCCTCGACCAGGCCGGCCGGCAGCCCGGCATCCTCGAGCAGCGGTTCGACCACGCGGCTCGCTGCTTGCTCGGCCGCCGAGAGCGGGTCGTCTGTGCGGGGCGTGTCGAACAGTCGGGTTCCGATCGCGTCGTACAGTCGTCCGACGGCGCTGGGGCCGTGCTCTGCGCGCGCCCGCGCGGCGACCCGCAGCAGGCGCAGGCCTGCGGTGTGGCCGTCCTCGTATCCGAGCGGGAAATGCGCGGCGTAGTCCACGTCGGAGTTGACCATCCGCAGCGAGATGAACCGCCAGTCCACGTCGTAGTCGCGTTGATCCGCGACCAGCCGCACCCACTTGCTCGTCATCCAGGCGAACGGACACACCGGATCGAAGTAGAAGTGCAGATCGCTCACGGCTCGCAGATCACCAACGGGATGACCCGGTCGGTCCAGGACTGATAGTCCTCGTAGGTCGGGTACATCTCCACCAACCGCGGCCAGTACTTCGCGCGTTCATCGTCGGTGGCGTCGCGCGCGGTCAGGTCCAGCACTTCCTTCTTGATCTGAACCTTGACCTTCGGATCGGCCTTGAGGTTCAGGTACCACTGCGGGTGCTTGTCGCTACCGCCCTTGGACGCCGCGACGACGACGGTGTCACCATCGCGGTGGAAGTACAGCGGACTGATCCGCGGCTGGCCGCTTTTGCGACCCGTCGTGGTCAGCAGCGCCACCGGAATGCCCTGGAAGTCGCTGCCGAACCCTTCGCCGTCGCTGCGCCGGTACAGGAAGGTGTTGATCTTCGACATCCACTTGATGACGAAGTCCGCGGACTTGGTGTCCATGAAGCGGGGCTTTGAGGAGGGCATGGCGTGATCCTAAGACGTCAGGAATGGCCGAACGACTGCCTTGATGTGGTGGATCCTGCCGTCGGCGGCGGGAATGAGGAACGTCTCGTCGACGTGGGCGCCGACGCGCCGCCCGGCCAGCGACGGCTTGGTCACCAGGTCGAAGCGAGCCCGGACGGTGTCCCCATCGACAGTGAACTCCGGTACGGTCGACTCCCTGATCACGCGGTACTGAGGACCGCCATTCAGGCTGCGCCGCAGATGATTTCCGGAGAATCCGGTCTTGACGCCGAACTCGATTCTGGTGCAGCCGGGTGCGAACGGAACCTTGTCGGCGTCATGACTGACCAGCGCATCGATGTACGCCTGCGCGGCGGCGATACGTTCGGCGTCTGACGCTGGCATCAGATCCGCTCGATGATCGTTCCGGTGGACAGCGCACCGCCCGCGCACATGGTGATCAGCGCGGTGCTCTTGTCGGTGCGTTCGAGCTCGTGCAGCGCGGTGGTGATCAAGCGGCTGCCGGTGCTGCCGACCGGGTGCCCCAGCGCGATCGCGCCGCCGTTGACGTTCACGGTGTCGAGATCGGGCTCGTGCACGCGCGCCCACGACAGCACGACCGATGCGAAAGCCTCGTTGATCTCGGTGATGTCGATGTCGCCCATCTTCATCCCGGCCTTCTCCAGCACCTTGGCTGTCGACTGCACCGGACCGTCGAGGTGGTAGTACGGCTCGGCGCCGACGAGCGCCTGGCTGACGATCCGTGCCCGTGGCTTCAATCCCAGCGCACGCGCCTTGTCCTCGTCCATCCACAGCACTGCAGCTGCGCCGTCGGAGATCTGTGACGACGTGCCCGCGGTGTGAATGCCGTCTTCCAGCACCGGCTTGAGCGACGCGAGGCCTTCGACTGTCGTGTCGCGCAGGCCCTGGTCACGCGTCACCACGTGTCGCTCGCTGGTCGGCTGCTTCTGCTCGTCGAGAACCGGCGCCTCGATGCCGCTGATCTCGCGGTCGAACCGGCCCTCGGCCCACGCCTGCTTGGCCTTGCGCTGCGAATCGAAGCCGAATTGGTCGATTTCCTCGCGGCTGATACCGCGCCGCTTGGCGATCCGCTCGGCGGCGGTGAACTGGTCGGGCAGGTCGATGTCCCACGACGCCGGCCGCAGGATGCCGCGGTCTGGTCCGGCGTTGGCGCCGAGGCCGACGCGGCTCATCGCCTCGATGCCGCAGGCGATACCGACGTCGATCGCGCCCGCGGCAATGAGACCGGCGACCACACCGTTGGCCTGCTGTCCGCTGCCGCATTGGCAGTCGATCGTCATCGCGCCGACGTGCTCGGGCAGCCCGGCCACTAGCCAGCTCACCCTGGTGATGTTGTTGGACTGCTCGCCGTACTGCGTGACGCAGCCGCCGACGATCTGCTCGACGTCGCCGGCGTCGATGCCGGCCTTCTCCACGAGTGCCTTCTGTGTCGCGCCGAGCAACTCGGTTGCGTGCAGTCCGGACAGCCAACCATTGCGCTTCCCGATGGGGCTGCGAGTGGCCTCAACGATGACAGGGTTACCCATTCCGTCAGGCTAGAACACGTTTCATTACTCTGACAAGCGAGGAAGCTGACCTGCCTTTCATCTGCGCAGAAGGCATGTTTTACTGGCACTAGAACACGTTGCAATGAGGAGCGCACATCCATGGCACCCCCCAACATTCCCGCCGATCTGGACTTACTCGATCCCGACCTCAACCTCGCGGGGCTACCCGTCGAGGAGCTTGCCGAATTGCGCAAGTCCGAGCCCGTTCACTGGGTCGACGTGCCCGACGGCACCGGCGGCTTCGGCGACAAGGGTTACTGGTTGGTGACCAAACACGCTGACGTCAAAGAGGTGTCCAAGCGCAACGACGTCTTCTCCAGCTGGCAGAACGGCGCCATCCCGGTGTGGCCCAAGGAGATGGCCTTCGAGCAGATCGAACTGCAGCGCAGCGTGATGCTGAACATGGACGCGCCGCACCACACCCGGTTGCGCAAGATCATCTCCCGCGGTTTCACGCCGCGGGCAATCGGGCGGCTCGAGGATGAGCTCGCCCAGCGCGCGCAGAACATCGCCAAGACCGCGGCGGCCGAGGGCAGCGGCGACTTCGTCGAACAGGTGTCGTGCGAGCTGCCGTTGCAGGCCATCGCCGGCCTGCTCGGAGTGCCGCAGGACGACCGCGACAAGTTGTTCCGGTGGTCCAACGAGATGACCGGCGGCGAGGATCCCGAGTACGCCCACATCGACCCGGCGCAGTCGTCGATGGAACTCATCATGTACGCGATGCAGATGGCCGAGGCGCGGAGTAAGAACCCGACCGACGACATTGTCACGACCCTGATCGAGGCCGACATCGACGGGGAGAAGCTCTCCGACGACGAGTTCGGCTTCTTCGTCATCATGCTCGCCGTCGCCGGCAATGAGACCACCCGCAACTCGATCACCCACGGCATGATCGCGTTCTCTCAGCACCCGGAACAGTGGGAGCTGTACAAGAAGGAACGCCCGGCGACGACCGCCGACGAGATCATCCGTTGGGCCACACCGGTTTCGGCGTTCCAGCGCACGGCGCTCGAGGATGTCGAGTTGGGTGGCGTGACGATCAAGAAGGGCCAGCGTGCGGTGATGTCCTACCGGTCGGCCAACTTCGACGAAGAGGTCTTCACCGACCCGCACAGCTTCGACATCCTGCGTGACCCGAACCCGCACGTCGGCTTCGGCGGCACCGGCGCGCACTACTGCATCGGCGCCAACCTGGCGCGGATGACCATCAACTTGATCTTCAACGCCGTCGCCGATCACATGCCGGATCTGCGGCCGATCGGTGAACCCGAGCGGCTACGGTCGGGTTGGCTCAACGGCATCAAGCACTGGCAGGTGGACTACACAGGCACCAATTCGGCCGCAGGCTGAGCGAACCAAGGAGGAGTCGGGTGGATTTCAGTCCTAGCCCGGAACAGCAGGCTGTCGCCGATGTGGTCACCTCGGTCCTGGACCGGGACAACACGTGGGACGCGTTGGTCTCAGGTGGTGTGACGGCGCTGGCGGTGCCCGAGCGCCTCGGCGGCGACGGTGTCGGTCTGCTCGAGCTGACGACGGCGCTCACCGAGATCGGCAGGCATGGCACCGTCAGTCCCGCGCTCGCCACTCTCGGACTTGGGCTGCTGCCCCTGCTCGACCTGGCGTCCGACGAGCAGCAGGACCGCTATCTCGCCGGAGTCGCCAAGGGGGCGGTGTTGACCGCTGCGCTCAACGAGCCCGGCGCGCCGCTACCCGATCGGCCGGCGACCAGTCTCGCCGGCGGCAAACTCAACGGCACAAAGGTCGCCGTTCCCTATGCAGAACAGGCGGATTGGTTGATCGTGACGGCGGGCGACGCTGTCGTCGTGGTGTCCCCGACCGCCGCCGGGGTGCAGCTGACAAAGACGCCCACGTCCAACCACGGTGACGAGTACTCCGTCACGTTCTCCGACGCCGAGGTGGACGGAGTCCTCGACGGTGCGGATCCACGGCGCGTGAATCAGTTGGTGCTGACCGCGATCGGCGCCTTCGCGTCCGGTCTGGTGGCGGGCGCGCTGCGCCTCACCGCCGACTACGTCGCCAACCGAGAGCAGTTCGGCAAACCGCTGTCGACCTTCCAGACGGTCGCCGCCCAACTAGCGGAGATCTACATCGCCTCGCGCACACTGACTCTGGCGTCCAATTCGGTGGCGTGGCGGTTGGCCGAGGGGCGCGACGCAGACGAAGACATCGACGTCCTCGGGTATTGGCTCGCCTCGCAGGCGCCACCGGTGATGCAACTGTGTCATCACCTGCACGGCGGTATGGGAATGGACATCGCCTACCCGATGGACCGGTACTACTCGACGATCAAAGACCTCACCCGCCTCGTCGGTGGGCGGGCGCACCGTCTCGAGCTGGTGGGAGCGTAGATGTTCATCGAACTGACACCCGAGCAGAAGCAGCTGCAAGCCGAACTGCGGCAGTACTTCTCGACTCTCATCTCGTCCGAAGAGGCCGAGGAGATGGAGAAGAACCGCCACGGCGAGGCGTACCGTGCGGTGATCAAACGGATGGGCTCGGACGGCAAGCTGGGTGTCGGCTGGCCAAAGGAGTTCGGCGGTCTCGGATACGGGCCGATCGAGCAGTCGATCTTCGTCAACGAGGCCCACCGCGCGGATGTCCCGCTGCCGGCAGTGACGCTGCAGACCGTGGGACCCACGCTGCAGCAGTACGGCAGCGAGACGCAGAAGAAGAAGTTCCTGCCCGGAATCCTGTCGGGCGACATTCACTTCGCCATCGGCTACTCCGAACCCGAGGCGGGTACCGACCTGGCGTCGCTGCGCACCGCAGCCGTCAAACAGGGCGACGAGTACATCGTCAACGGCCAAAAGATGTGGACAACAGGCGGTCACGACGCCGACTACGTGTGGCTGGCCTGCCGGACCGATCCGCAGGCCGTCAAGCACAAGGGCATCTCGATTCTGATCGTCGACACCAAAGATCCCGGTTACTCATGGACGCCGATCATCCTGTCCGACGGCGCGCATCACACAAATGCCACGTACTACAACGATGTCCGGGTCCCCGCCGACATGCTCGTCGGCGAGGAGAACGGCGGCTGGCGGCTGATCACCACCCAGCTCAACAACGAGCGCGTGATGCTTGGGCCCGCGGGACGATTTGCCGCGCTCTACGACCGCGTCCACGCATGGGCGTCGAAACCCGGTGGCAACGGCGATATCCCGATCGACCACGACGACGTCAAGCGCTCCCTCGGTGAACTCAAGGCGATGTGGCGGATCAATGAGCTGCTCAATTGGCAGGTCGCTGCCTCGGGCGAAACCATCGACGTCGCGGATGCGGCAGCCACGAAGGTCTTCGGCACCGAACGGATTCAGTACGCGGGCCGGCTCGCCGAGGAGATCGTCGGAAAATACGGCAACCCAGCGGATCCGGACACCGCGGAACTGTTGGACTGGCTGGACTCGCAGACCAAACGCAACTTGGTGATCACGTTCGGCGGAGGTGTCAACGAGGTGATGCGGGAGATGATCGCGGCTTCGGGCCTCAAGGTGCCGAGGGTGCCCAGGTGAGTGCTGTCGAGGACATTCAGAAGGCGGCCGAGCGGGTAAAGGCCGAGGGCAAGAGCAAGCCGCGCGTCGGCAGGCATCCGGTCAACCAGCCGATGATCGACCACTGGCTCGACGCGATGGGCGACCAGAACCCCATCTACGTCGACGATGCGGCGGCGAGAGCGGCGGGCCACCCCGGCGCCGTTGCACCCCCGGCCATGATCCAGGTCTGGACGATGATGGGGCTTGGCGGTAACCGGCCCGACGACGATCCGTTGGGCAAGATCATGGACTTGTTCGATGGCGCTGGCTACATCGGCGTCGTCGCGACAAACTGCGAGCAGACCTATCACCGCTACCTGCGGGTCGGCGAGGAGGTCAGTGTCGCGGCCGAACTGACCGACGTG
Organism: Mycobacterium deserti; assembly: GCF_025345615.1. Lineage (GTDB taxonomy): Bacteria > Actinomycetota > Actinomycetes > Mycobacteriales > Mycobacteriaceae > Mycobacterium > Mycobacterium deserti. The sequence goes on along the minus strand of NZ_JAODWD010000001.1, from coordinate 1,046,429 downwards.
ATCGGCCCCAAGAACACCGCGTTGGGTGAGGGATTCTTCATCACCCAGAAAATCACCTGGCAGGTGGGCGACGAGGACGTCGCCGAGATGATGTGGCGCATCATGAAATTCAAGCCCGCTGAGAACGCGGCAGGTGCGACGGTGCCCGAGGACCTCGATGCCGAGTCGATGATGCGACCGGCGTCGTCGCGGGACACGAAATTCTTCTGGGATGGTGTCAACGCCCACGAGTTGCGAATCCAGAAGCGCGGCGACGGCACACTGGTGCATCCGCCCGTGCCCGCGCTCTGGCAGGACAAGGACACCGAGACCGATTACGCCGTCGCATCCGGAAAGGGCACGGTCTTCAGCTACGTGGTGCACCACGCCCCGAAGGTGCCCGGCCGCACGTTGCCGTTCGTCATCGCATTGGTCGAACTCGAAGAAGGTGTGCGGATGCTCGGTGAGCTCCGCAATGCCGACCCCGAGAAGGTGGAGGTCGGGATGCCCGTCCGCGCAACGTATATCGACTTTCCGGACACCGATTCCGGGCCCGCGTGGACTCTCTATGCGTGGGAGCCGGACGCATGAGCGCGCCAGCGGTAGACGTCGGCACCAAACTGCCCGAACTCGCGCTGTACGGCGATCCGACGTTCATCGTGTCGACGGCGATCGCCACCCGTGACTACCAGGACGTCCACCACGACCGGGACAAGGCGCAGGCCAAAGGGTCCAAGGACATCTTCGTCAACATTCTCACCGACACCGGGCTGGTGCAGCGCTACATCACCGACTGGGCCGGACCGAACGCGATCATCAAGTCAATCTCGTTGCGGCTCGGCGTGCCGTGGTACGCCTACGACACGGTCACGTTCTCCGGCGAGGTCACCGCTGTCGAGAATGACCTGATCTCCTTGAAAATCACCGGCAGCAACAGTCTCGGTGATCACGTGATCGCCACTGCGACATTGACGTTCGGAGGGAATGCCTGATGCCGGGAGAGCTGTCCGGGAAGGCCGCCATCGTCGGCATCGGCGCCACCGACTTCTCGAAGAACTCCGGCCGCAGTGAGCTTCGGCTGGCGTCCGAGGCTGTTCTCGACGCACTCGAGGATGCGGGCCTGACACCGGCCGACGTCGACGGCATGGTCACGTTCACAATGGACTCCAACACCGAGGTGGCCATCGCGCGGGCCACCGGGATCGGCGAGCTGAAGTTCTTCTCCAAGATTCACCATGGCGGGGGCGCTGCCTGTGCCACGGTCCAGCAGGCGGCCATCGCAGTCGCCACGGGTGTCGCGGATTGCGTTGTGGCATACCGCGCGTTCAACGAACGCTCGGGAATGCGGTTCGGCCAGGTACAGATGCGGTTGGTGGAGAATGCCGACGCCACCGGCGTGGACAACTCGTTCTCCTATCCGCACGGGCTTTCCACGCCCGCGGCGCAGGTGGCGATGATCGCCCGGCGCTATATGCATTTGTCCGGCGCGACGAGTAAGGATTTCGGTGCGGTGTCGGTCGCCGACCGGAAGCACGCCGCCAAGAACCCGAAGGCGTACTTCTACGAGAAGCCGATCACCATTGAAGATCACCAGAATTCGCGGTGGATCGCCGAACCGCTTCGGCTGCTTGACTGCTGCCAGGAGACCGACGGTGGGGTCGCGCTGGTCATCACCTCGGCCGAGCGAGCCAAGGACCTCAGGCATCGGCCCGCGGTCATCGCCGCTGCATCACAGGGGTCGAGCCCTGATCAGTATTCGATGACCAGTTATTACCGGCCAGAGCTCGGATTGCCGGAGATGGGTTTGGTCGGCAGGCAGCTGTGGGAGCAGTCGGGGCTGAAGCCGACTGACATCCAAATCGCGATCCTGTACGACCATTTCACCCCGTTCACCTTGATCCAGTTGGAGGAGCTCGGTTTCTGCGAACCGGGTGATGCCAAGGACTTCGTCAAGGACGGCGCTATTGAAGTCGGCGGCCGCCTCCCGATCAACACCCACGGCGGCCAGCTGGGCGAGGCTTACATCCACGGCATGAACGGCATCGCCGAGGGCGTCCGACAGCTGCGCGGAACGTCGGTCAATCCCGTCCCCGACGTCGAGCACGTACTCGTCACCGCCGGTACCGGCGTGCCGACGTCAGGTTTGATTCTCGGTTAGTCGGCCTCACACGACCAATCCCGCCTCTAAGAGCGGTTCATCGACGCACTAAGGCGGCTCGTTGGTTTAATGCTGCGCTGCCGCCGGCTCGTCTCGTGTCGCCTCCGTTGAGTCCGACGTCGCCGCCGGCGCCTCCTGCACCTCGACGGTGGCCGCTGGGGCTTGGCACTTCTCCCGCGGACCCTGATCGAGACGGAACGGGGGATAGTCATCGGTCATCAACGCCGCGTACGCCCTAACGCGATACATCCATCTGTTGATGCCGACCACAAAATCGAACAGACCGCGCGGATACCGGCCCGTGAACAACAGACCCATAGCCGCGACAAGGACAAGAAGCGTTAGTAGGGGCACGACGACAATGCGGCCGTTGCCGAGGTTCAGCATGCGGACGCCGCCGGAAAGCATCGCCGAAACGATGAGCAAGTGAGGTAGTGCCAGTAGCCACCACTTGACGAGCACTAGTCCCCGTGACAATCGCTCGGGATACTCGACCGCCAGGTCCGCCTTGTAGTTCGTCTCACCAAGAGTGAACGGTGGGTAGGAGTCGGTGCCCAGCGTCGAGTACGCGTAGAAGCGGACCCGCCATGACCAGCGCATGACCCCGACGTTGAAGTTGAACAACGGCCTCGGGTAGCGGCCCGTGATCAGAATCGCAAAGCCTGCCACCACGGTCACGAGCACGAATGCGAAGTTAAGAAACAAAAGAGCTATGTAATGAGGAATTGCGAGAAACCATTTCAGCAGCCATAGCCATCGGGATACTGACTCGTCGAAATCGCCTTGTATTCGTACTGGGTAAGCGGAGCTACCCTCTGAGTGAGCCACATGCTTGCCTTTCGCTCCGTATTGCGTGATCAACGTTGATGACTTGGAGACTCTCGGGCTTGGGGTGATACTCCGTTACGCGATGCCGGGCTCGACACCGCCGGGTGGGGGTGGCCCGCATACTCGCTGGGGAAGCGCAAAAGGTTGCAAGTCGACTGCCCCCTCCCTGAACGTCTTGCCCGATGCGAAGCGTCGCCCGTGCCGGAGTGCGGCAGCACGAGTCTTCTCTTCGACCACGTCTCCTTGCGCCACTTGGCATGGCCGCGCTTCAAGAGTAGGTCCAACAGATTGCGCTGATTGTAGTTTTCAGCAATCAACAACGACATGATCCGTGAAGCACCGTTGACTTGCTGGACCAGTCAGCAAGGCGACACAACCGGCAAGTGCTTGCATCATCACGCAAATCCGATACGTAACGATCTTGTTGACACCAACGTCGATTCGCGGCCCGTCTGAGACAGAAATTTTGTGAACGAAAAGACAGCTGTGAGCTGCACTGATCGAGCACAAAATAGTAACGGAGGCGTCGAAAAGGGTCTTCGTCGTGAGAACCATCGCGATACGCTTCGTTAGGAAGCCGCAAACTGCACAAGTGCCTGACCGAGTTTCGGCAGCTCCTGTCAGATGTTCGCCAGATGGGCCCAAGTGGTGCTTGACAGGCAATCTAGCAAAGTCTTAGAGTCGGCCCATCTACTTGGGAGACTCGCGTTCCTCGCTTGTCGTCTCGAGTGAGGGGTGGCTCGATGGGGAAGCATTGCAGGGGGAATCGCTCACGCCGGACTAGCGTGCGGACGCCACTTGGCCTGTCGCGCCCGATATCTGCCGGGGATCGGACTGCTGCTCGGCCGCGCCCTCGAGCGAGGCGGCGCCTGAAGGTTCCGTCTGATTCCCCTCGCGGTCCGCCGGGGCCGGGAATACCGACCCAGCGTCGGCAGTGCTGGCGGGCCTGCCTGATTTGCAGAGCTTTGGGGAGTAGCCAGCGCGACGACAGCTAGCGATACGTCATTGAAGCGACGACAAGTCGGTGACTTACTGGCATTCACATTCTGCGAACGCCAGCTATTTGTTTGTCTTGGGTGAAGCCTGTTGCTTTCCCGGAACAGAAGGAGGGCACATGCCCGACTCGAAATTTCACGCACATTCATCGTCAGGCTTTCCGAGGGGTGCAGCCCGGCATAGGCGTCGGCGCCGCGGGCCGTCGCTATCACTGCTTCAGCAGGCAAGTACTGCGTTCCTAGCGGTCGTCCTGGCTTTCTTCGTTGGCATAACGGTCAATGTCCCGGATACTGCGCCGGCCATCTTCCTAACCACGGTCGACGGCGAAGAATCGGGGAGCGCCCAGGATACTGGCGACACCCCTGGTAGCGAGGCTGCCGACAAGCCAGGTTCGGACAACTCAAATGCAGGCGCCGGAACGCCCAAGGACACTGGGCCAAAGGTAAGTGTCAACGGGAAACCGGTTGATGCAGGGGGCGGCCCGCCGGCAGGTGAGGGTCCGTCGAGTAACCCGGGTCCCCGGGAGGATCAGGGTCCCCCCGAGAATCCCGGCCCCCCCGAGGATGTTGGCCCCCCCGAGGACGTTGGCACCCCAGAGGATGTTGGCCCGCCTGAGGCTGTCGATACCTCTGAAGGTGTGGGCCCCCCGGCCGGGCAGGGTCCGCCAGACGGGCAGGGTCCGGCGGATGGTGTGGGTCCGGCGGATGGTGTGGGTCCACCCGATGGCAATGGTCCGCCAGATGGTGTAGGTCCACCAGATGGTGTGGGTCAACCGGACGGGCAGGGTCCGCCGGACGGGCAGGGTCCGCCAGACGGGCAGAGTCCACCAGATGGTGTAGGTCAACCGGACGGTCAAGGTCCTCCGCCGGAAGTCACGGGCCCACCCGTTGACACCAATTCATCCGGTGGACAAGATCCGGTCGGCGGCCTATTCGGTGGCTTGCTAAGCCTGGTGTTCGGTGGTCCGGGTAATTCGAATCCTGGGTTGTTGGACTTCATCTTTGGTGGTCCGGGGAACTCGAACCCTGGTCTGTTGGATGCGATTTTCGGTGGTCCGGGTAACTCGAATCCTGGGTTGTTGGACTTCTTCTTTGGTGGTCCGGGTAACTCGAACCCTGGTCTGTTAGATGGAGTCTTCGGCGGTCCCGGTAACTCGAACCCTGGTCTGTTGGACTTCATCTTTGGTGGTCCGGGTAACTCGAACCCTGGTCTGTTGGATGCGATTTTCGGTGGTCCGGGTAACTCGAATCCTGGGTTGTTGGACTTCATCTTTGGTGGTCCGGGTAACTCGAATCCTGGTCTGTTGGATGCGATTTTCGGTGGTCCGGGTAACTCGAATCCTGGGTTGTTGGACTTCATCTTTGGTGGTCCGGGTAACTCGAATCCTGGTCTGTTGGATGCGATTTTCGGTGGTCCGGGTAACTCGAACCCTGGGTTGTTGGACTTCATCTTTGGTGGTCCCGGTAACTCCAATCCTGGGTTGTTGGACTTCATCTTTGGTGGTCCGGGCAACTCCAATCCTGGGTTGTTGGACTTCATCTTTGGTGGTCCGGGCAACTCCAATCCTGGGTTGTTGGACTTCATCTTTGGTGGTCCGGGCAACTCCAATCCTGGGTTGTTGGACTTCATCTTTGGTGGTCCGGGCAACTCCAATCCTGGGTTGTTGGACTTCATCTTTGGTGGTCCGGGTAACTCGAGCCCTGGTCTGTTGGATGCGATTTTCGGTGGTCCGGGTAACTCGAATCCTGGGTTGTTGGACTTCATCTTTGGTGGTCCGGGTAACTCGAGCCCTGGTCTGTTGGATGCGATTTTCGGTGGTCCGGGTAACTCGAATCCTGGGTTGTTGGACTTCTTCTTTGGCGGTCCGGGTAACTCGAGCCCTGGTCTGTTGGATGCGATTTTCGGTGGTCCGGGCAACTCGAACCCCGGTTTCTTGGACTTCATCTTTGGTGGTCCCGGTAACTCCCCATAATCGAAAGGAGCGTTGGGCCGAAGCGGCGACCGGTGACCCCGGACGTCGCTTCGTCCCAATCGGTTCCCTGTGGCCAGAGGCTTTGCAGCCCACTTGGCGGTCGGTCGATGACGAATATTGCGGCCGTGAAAGTATTGCGCCTCGCTAGCGTCAGTGCCGGCTCTACGTCAAGTGTGTTCGCACATAACAAGATTCACACCATTTCGGCACTCGACGCCAACCCACTGGTGACGCGTGCGGGTAGCGAAGCACCCTGCGGGCGGACCTCCGCATCCCTGGCAGACGCCCATCACGAGGAAGTAATTACTCTCGGAGCCGCGGGGCCAGGTTTGACCGATTTGATGACCGCTACTATCGCTGCTCGCCTCGTTAGGCGCCCCAGCTGAAGGGGACATTACGGCCCTGGGGAGATTTTCTAGCAATGCTCGCCTCACTGAGGCCGATACCCTCAGCGGTCGCTCGAGCTGTCGAATTTGGCCCGAGATGGGTGGACGGGCAGCCGTATCAGACCCAGTATCGGTGCATCGTTCCGGTAATGCTCGCAGCCCGGTGGTCCGACACGGAGCGACCGCCTTGCAAGCCTTAAATATAGAGTTGGACAACGTAAATGAGTTGCAGATGCCTCGCATCTCCAGGCTGCGCGATGCCTGATGTCGCGGCAACGGCGACATGCGAGCATGCGCAATCCAACAGCGGCACAAACACGATCAGGGCCAATCTCAAAGTGAGATTGAATACGAGGATGGGTCGCTTGACAGCAGAACCAGCAAACCATAACCTTATGTGACCGGCGTCACATAGCCGAGTCGGGGGGCGTGGAGGCGTCAAAGAATGGCCTCCACCGAGGGGCGGTGAATCAAGGCAGTGGGGGATTCTCGAGGCGGTCAAGACATCGTCGTGGCAATCGAGCCGCGCCACAGGGCGTACGCAATCTGCTCCTGCGGCTGGGTCGGACAGCCGCGGCTGCTTCTGTCGTCGGCAAAAGTGGACGCCTTGATCCACGCTGCGCGGGGCCGGTGCCAACCGGCAAATCCGCTGGTTCAGCCGGAATCGATCGATGCACTCGAACCGCCGGGAATGCTGACTGTCGCGTGCCCCGGCGGCTGCGGAGAGGTTTTGCCGGTGTCGCTCGTCATCACCGACGCGCTATCGCTCAGCGCCGACGGCAGTGAACGGTCCGCCGCCCAATTCACCGCCGAGGCGCCCGAGCTGCACCACCGCATCTATCAACACATGCTGCATTGTCCCTCGGCACGGTCGTGGATCCGGGGCGCGCTACACCGGCGGGCCACAAGCCGCACCGGTTGAAGCCGCGATGCTGCAACCAATTCCACGCCAGCGAGTGCCGGCGCGCGTTCATCGCCGGCTGCCGTGACTGTCGGCAAGAACTGTTGCGGCGCAACGGCTCACAGGGACCAGCGCAAGTGTCGGCCTCAACTTCTGGATGGTCTGAATCGGACGTCTTCTGCGGCTCGGCTGGGACTTGTGTCCCGCAACATCGTCAACGTGACCCTGCCGCGGATCTGTTTGAATCGCTGCTTCTCCTCCAGCGGCGCAGAGGGACGGCCGGCCCGGCGATGCAATTCTGCCTCCACCACTCCCGCGGCGGGTTCACCCGTAGTGGGGTGAGTTCGTCGAACACATGCGCACGATCGTGCGCGTCGCCGACTACTCTCAGATGGCGTGAGTTCTGCACCGCCTCCGGATCGGCCGGAGACATCTGTGTCGGAGGACGACGTCTACGGGCTCGATCCCGACGAGGCGGACACCGGTCCGTTGCCCGTGCAGACGCCGGCGTCGACCGCCGCACCGGGCTGGGGCGCGGGGCCCGCCGACGACTGGGGGCCGGATCCGGGCCCGAACACGTGGGCCGGTCGCTTCGATACGCCGTTGACGGTGAGCCCGCGCCCGAAGCAACGACAACGCGATCCGAAAGTCCTCTACTACGTGGCCGGCGCGATCGTGGCCCTGGCCGTCGTCGCGGGCGTGGCGTTCCTGTTCCTGCGTTCGTCCGACGATCGCGAAGCGCTCAGCGCCGGTCCCGAGACGTCCACGCCGCAGGGCCCACCAACCCCGAATGCTGACGAACAACGACTTCTTCGGATGCTGCCTCTGGGCTACTCGCCCGACGCGTGTGAACCCGCTGATGTGTCCAACGATGCTGTCGCACAGGTGGATTGCGACGCGAATACCGACACGGGCGGTCCTGAATCGGCGACGTTCGCACTGGCTCCGGATAAGGCCGCACTCGATGCCGCGCTCAACGACGTCATGCAGGGTGCGCAACGCGTCAACTGCCCGGGCAACATTCAGTCACCGGGGCCATGGCGCCGCAACGCCACGCCACAGAAGGTGGCAGGCACGCTGTTCTGCGGCCTGCAGGAAGGTCGCCCAACGGTGGCCTGGACCGATGACGCCCGACTGGTGGTCACCGTGGCCCGCGCAGGTCCGTCGGGACCGACCTTCCCGGAGCTGTACGCCTGGTGGGCATCCCACTCGTAACAGCTCAGCCTGCCGAACTATCTCAGGGCGTCGGCAGGTACGTCGACGGCGTCTGCACCTGCTCGCCGCCCTCGGGAAGAGGCGTGCCCTGGCTGGTGCCTGCAGGCAGCGGTGTGCCTTCGGTGCTTGCCGGAACTTCACCCGGCGCACCCGGGGGAAGCGGGGTGCCCTGGCTGCCCGCGGGAAGTGGCGTGCCCTGGCTGCCCGCCGGAAGTGGCGTGCCCTGGCTGCCCGCGGGAAGTGGCGTGCCCTGGCTGCCCGCGGGAAGCGGAAGCTCGGTGCCGTCCGCCGCGGGAGGCGCGCCCGGCGCCTCAGGTGCGGCTTCTGCGGCCGCAGGAGTCTCCGCGGGTGCAGCGCTCGCCGGGCTTTGAGCCGGGTATCGGGTCGACGGGTAGGACCTAGCGGGAGAGGACTGCGACGCCGAAGGGGCCGCCTGCTCCCACACGAGAAGATCCCTGCCACCGGCGTTGTATACGATGCTGTCGGGTTTTTCTCCGGTGACGTCGAAGTAGACCTTGCCGGTGGTCTTGGCACCCTGCGCGATGGTGGCCGGGTTGACGCCCTGCGGAGTGGCGGCACCGAATAGGACCCGGTACGTCTGGCCGTTCTCAGCGCGGGCATTGAAGTTCGACACAATCGGGGTGACACTGCCCTGGACCGCCTGATCGGTGGCCGTGGCTTCCCACAAGGTTCCGCTGACCGGGTGCGGAATGACGTCCGAACTGGGCTTGAGGTCGCTGACCGTCCACTCCTGAATGACGTTCCCGTCAACCAGCTTTCCGGCGGACCCGATGTTCTGGGTGGTCACCCCCGCGGCACCGGCTTCCGCGGCCGCCAGCGGGGCGCCCATCAATCCGATCGCGCCAGCAGCAGCGAAAGTCGCAGCCCCCGTCATCTTGCTCATCTTCTTCAAGGTGGTGCACTCCCGAGTCGATGGTTCTTTCCCTAAGGAAGTTATCAGGAAGTAACGACGCTGTTGGACGCCAATTTCCGGGAACCGGTCGACTCGTCGCCGTGAACTGCGCAATTGGTCATCACGCAATAATCATTCGGCCGACTTCATTGCCGCGGCGGCGCCGCTATAGATCGTCGACGTTGATGATGCCGTCCTGCAGGGCACGCGCCACCAGCGCGGCCTTGGTCTTCGCGGGGCGCCCCACTGCCGCGTACTTGGCACGGACGCGTTGCAGATGCGTTGCGACGGTGGACGGAGCAATGCGCAGTTTGTCGGCCACGAGTTCCTTGCTGTCAGCTTGAAACCATGCGATCAGAACTTCCCGTTCGCGCGGCGGAAGGCTGGGACGGCCGACTCTGCGGTCTCGGACCATCGCACCGGCCATCCGTGGTGCCACATACGGCACATCCGACCGGGCGGCCACAATGGCGTTGGCCAAGTGGTTCCTGCCTTCGGACTTGGCCACATAGCTAGCAGCGCCGAGGTCGAGGCACCTGAGGATGATTTCGTCCGTTTCTATGTGCGAGAACACAACTATGCGCGGACCGACTCCCACCAAGGCGTCGAGATGGTCGAAGTCGAGATGCCTGCTGCTCAACTCGAGGTCGACGACCACGACGTCGACACCGTGGGAGCCGGGCGGGTGCTCGCGCAGGTAATCCTCGATTGACACGTAGCAGCCCACGAGTCCGATGTATCCGTCGGCCTGCCTCAGCCAGACCGCGATACCCGCGTGAATTACTTCGTGGTCATCGATTAGTGCTACTGAAATGCGTTGCGTCGCATGCATCGTCGAAGGATCCATCATGAGATGTCGGTGGAATGTCTCGCCGAATGGTGATCCACGTTGTGTCGTCGCGCTTCACGACCTCCAATCGACCGTCCGTTGTGCCCGCGCAGACGTCGCCGATAAAGCCGCGACAGACAACGCTGACCATGACTTCCTCGTCCGCACAGGTCAACACGACCCGGGCCGTCGATGTGCATTTTTCGACGATGCCTGCGATCTGTGCGGCAAGCGATTCGATGGCCGCGCCGTCGAGATCAGGCACGCCCGATTGAACATGCACTGTGATATCGACGTTGCGTTGGATTGCGGCGTCCATGGCCGGTCGCAAGGCGCGCACCAGGTCGTGTTCGCGCGGCGAGCGCAGATCAAGAAACGTTCTGATGCGTTGCGACTCCATCCGCGCTGACCTTCGCAGCCTCTCGTCGATGGGCGCTCCACGACTCAGTTCCTCGAGCAGTGGTTCGACGCGTCGGCGGACTTCGATGATGCGCCTTCTGAAGTCGCCGTGCGCTGCGGCGGCGGCCCGCTGCCGGGCCAGCAGATCGAGGTGGGCCTGCGTGCGGGCGTGTGTTTGCGCGACGGCATCGGCGAATATCCTGTCTGCGAACTGAGTTGCGACCAGCAGTACACCGAGTGATGCGTATAAAAGGCCCAGCTCGCCCACCGTGGCGTCGGACGACGCGCGAATCATGGTTGATGCGCAGGCGCCCGCGCAGAACGCGGCGAGAATTGAAAATGCAACGGCCAGGCGCAATCCGAGCAGCAGAGCGGGCAAGCCCCAGCCCGCCACCCACAGAGACCATTGTGCGGACGTGCAGACCGCCTCTGCCGGCAACAACACGGGCTGCAGGACGGCAGTACCGATCAACAGCCCGATTCCGAGCCAGCGCAGCGCGCCGAAGCGACCGTACAAGAGCGGCAGCGCGGCGAGGCATCCCATGACGGCGGCGAGGACGAGAGCGAGCTGAGTCATTGTGTGCCCGTTGGTTCCCAGAGCAGGCACGGACAGCGCCGTCACGAGCAGTGCCCAGCCGACCAACGCCAGACCGTAGCCTCGCCGGACTCGGGCGACGAGCCGGTCTGCATCCGTGACGGCGTCCGGCGCGAGCGTGTGGTGAAGCGTGTGCGGCCATACGAGTTCTACCGTTGTTCCGCCTCCGGGATCCGATCTGATGGCGGCATTGCCGCCGACTCTGTTCATCCGTCCGACGATCGAGTCAAAGATGCCCCGACCCACGCGCCAGTGCGGGCCGAGCCCCCTGCCGTCGTCGGTGATCGCAAGTCGGTGATCAGAGAAGTCGACCCACACGCGGGTGGCGTCGGCGTGGCGGTCGACATTGTTGAGGACTTCTCTGGCTGCCGCTTGGACTGCGCGGCAAACCTCGCCATCCAGCCACAGCTCGGAAGAACCCCGGAATTGGACCGGCGTCCTTGCCCCGCGGGCGATTTCGCGCACCGAGGCAACCACATCGATCAGGTGTCCGGACGGGGCCGACCGGTGGCCGTCGAGGACCGCGAGGGCGCTCTGGGCCTGAGCGGCGAGCTTGCTCGGTGGGATCGCCGTACCGTCGGCGACCAGGAGAAGCGTCGACGCGGCGGTGTCGTGAAGCAAGGCGAACTGTTCGACTTCGTATTGGCGCGTGGCCGCGGCAACGCGTGCGCGCAAGTCATCGGCCGCCAGGTAGTCGTCGCGCGCGCGCTTGGCTGCGGCCTCGACGCGAAGGAGCGTCAGCCGAAGTAGGACGCCCATCACCGCCGCCAGCGACACATAGTGCAGCGATATCGAGGTGGGAACGTTCTTCCAGCCGACGACCGCTGCCATACCCCACCCGTAGGCGCCCAGCATGAGTGCGGCCATGGGAACGGAAGCGACGACGGGCAGTGCGACGGCAAAACCGATGACGGTTGCACTGAGCACCGCTGTTTGAACGTTCGCGAGGGGGAAGGCCGCGACCTCCGCGCTCATTACCGGTGCTGCCGCGCACACCGCGACCACGAACATGCAGTCGATGACGGTGAAGACACTTCGAAGCGATCGGGTTGCCAGTCGGTAGAGCGCCCACCCGGCCAGCGCGGCGAGTAACACCATGCCTGTCGTCGTTGCCCGCGACGTCGGAGCTGTTAGGCCGATGCCGGCCGCCAGGGCGTTCGTCGCGTGTCTGCAGAGCAGCGCCAACCGGTTTGCTCTGGGCCCGAGGGTGGGAACCGGCCCGAAGGTGCTCCCGGCCATGCCAGGTGAATCCGAGCGACGCGGAGGTCGCACTTCATCTTCGTTATTCGGATAGTCGCTCATGTGGAAGCTGCCATCGTCGACTGGTCGACCGACACACCGGATGCGGCCATTCTACGGGGTATGGTTTGCTGAGTCCGGTTATTCACCCAGATGAGGGCGTGTTTCGAACCAGCGCTGTTTGTCGTCCTGACGGCGTCGGGTCACTCGGCTGCGATCCGGCGTTCTTCGACGCACGAGCGGCGAAGGGCGCCCTCGCCCCCCGAATATAAGAATCGCGCAGAATTATCAACAGCTCTCGAATTAGCTGAGTCGCACGAGGAGTTCCCTTTTGCGCAAGGGGCTGAAGCGAGCCCTAGGCGCAGTTGAGGGGCGTTGCTGAAACTGCTACTACACTACACAAGTGTGAAAGCGTCCACCGTTCAGTGGACATGCGGTGTGGCTCGGAGCGATGCCTTCTGAGCAGCCAAGACCAATAGTAGAGTTTGCGGTGCGCACGAGGGCTAATCTGCACAATCTTATGGTTTTCTCAAGGCTCTAAACTTTGCTTGTGATAAGTAGTTGCAATTGATAACGTCGCGCGCATCACCGGTCGACTACAGCGCAACGTCTCGGGGAGGGGGACAGGATGACGGTCTATCTGCGCCGCCGTGGTTCGCGGTTCACTCCGACGCGCCAAACAGCCCCGGATACCGAATCGGATGCGCGCGACGCGGCCGCCCGCGCGAGCAGTGTCCCTCGGAAGCCCACGGGCAGCCGGCCGATCGGGTGGGCAGACATTGCCGCGGCCTACTGGCCTGCGGTCGTGCAGGCGCGGCAAGCGTCGGCCAATGGTGAACGCCGCGATGGCCGGGAAGGCGGTATGCAGGTGGGGTCGGGACTTCCGCCCAACTTCACCGGCATCACGCCGTTCGATGTCTGCTAGGCCGGGACCAGTTCGACACCGGCGAGCGCGACGGCGTCTTCTCGCTCGGGCGCCGTGACCACCGCGAGGAAGCCCTCGCCCTCTTTCCAAATACTGGCTTTCAAGGTTTCGCCGGGGAACACGATTCCTGCGAACCGGGCGCCGTAGCTCCCGACGCGCGCGGCGTCGCCGTCGAGCAGTGTGTCTACCATCGCCTTGCACGTCATGCCGTAGGTGCACAACCCATGCAGGATCGGCTTTGGAAAGCCTGCAGCCGAGGCGAATTCGGGGTCGGAGTGCAGGGGGTTTCGGTCTCCGCACATGCGGTACAGCAGCGCTTGCTGCGGTGAGACCGGTATGGACAGCTCGTAATCCGGGGCCCGTTGCGGCGGCTCGGAGGAGGTCGACGGGCCGCGCTCTCCACCGAATCCTCCTTCGCCGCGAGCAAAAATCGACCGCTTCTGTGTCCACAGCGGGGTCCCGTCGAGGGCGGTGACGGTCGTCTCCGACCAGATCACCGCGGCCTTGCCCTTGTCCCAGATGTCGGTGAACCGGGTGACCGCGCGTCCAGTGCCGGACGGCGGGATCGGTCCCGGCACCGACACGGCCTCGCTGGCGTGCAGCACCCTGGACAGCTCGATGTCGATGCCGGGGAACTGCACAGAAGGCGGTTCGGTCAGGTGAAAGCTCTGTGCGACGTTGCCGAACGTCGGAAGCACCTGCGGGCTGCCGTCGGTCAGGTAGCGCAACTCGCGCTCGCTCATCGGATCCGAACCCGCGCCGAGCCCGAGGTGATAGAGCTGGATATCGCTGCTGGTCCAAGAGAACTCGGCGGGGGGAAGCTCCGCGCCGAGCGCCTCGTCGAGATTGATCGGCATCAGTTCTTCCCCGAGTCCGATGTCCCGGGACGCGCGGCTCCGGCGATGTGCAGCGCTGCCAGGTAGCCGAATGTCATGGCCGGGCCGATGGTCCCGCCCGGGCCCGGGTAGGTGTGCCCCATCACCGGCGCGCTGACATTGCCGGCGGCGTAGAGCCCCTCGATCACCGATCCGTCGTCGCGCAGCGCGCGGCCGTTCACGTCGGTGCGGATGCCGCCCTTGGTGCCGAGGTCACCCGGCACCATCTTGGCCGCGTAGTACGGGCCGTGGCTGATCTCGCCGAGATTGGGATTCGGTTTGTTGGTCGGATCGCCGTAGTAGCGGTCGTAGGCGCTCTCGCCGCGGTGGAAGTCCTGATCGACGCCGGACCGCGCAAACTCGTTGAACCGTTCGACGGTGGCCTTGAACGCATCCACCGGAAGCCCCGTCTTCTGGGCCAGTTCCTCGAGAGTCGGTGCTGTAACGATGACGCCGGATTCCAGCCATTTCTTGGGAATACGCTGTCCCGGTTGCAGACCCGCGAAGATGTAGCGGTCGCGATACTGCTGGTCGAATACCAGCCACGCGGGGATGTTCTCGCCCGGCCCCGGCCCCTGTCCGTACTGCCCGCCGTACATGTGGTGGCATGCCTCGACGTAGGGCATCGACTCGTTCATGAACCGCTTGCCGGACATGTTGACGATGATCGACCCGGGCGAGTTACGTTCGGACAACGCGAACCACGGCGCGTCGACCAGTGGGACCGTCGGACCCCACCATGCGTCCTCCATGACGTCGAGTGCGGCGCCGAGTTTCTCGGCAGCGAGGATGCCGTCGCCCGTGTTGGCCTTGGCGCCGACCGTCCATTCGGTGGTGATCGGTGCGCGCTGGTACTTGACCCGCATCTGTTCGTTGTGCTCGAAGCCGCCGCTGCCGAGGATCACCGCGCGACGCGCCCGAATAAGTTGCGGCTCAGAGCTTTCGGGGGAGCTGGTATCGCGGACATAGATGCCGCGCACGACGCCGTCTTCGACGTAGAGGTCGGTCAGCGCAGTGTTCAGTCTGACCGGCACGCCGGCTTTCTGCAGGCCGATGCGCAGCGGCGCGATCAGCGCGCGGCCCATGCCGACGAGGTTCTTGCGGGTGACGTTGGCCCACACCGTGCGCACGCCCACCTTGACGCTGCGCAACAGTCCGCGCGGGTGACGTTTCATCTGGTTCAGCCGGACGTAGTCCTGCTGCATCACCACCATGTTCAGCGGCACCTTGCCATATGGCGGTTCTAGGCCGGGTAGGTCCGCACCCAGCTTCTTGGCGTCGAAGGGCTTCGGCTCGATCGACCGGCCGGCGGGCCGTCCGCCCGGTGTCTCCGGGTAGTAATCCGAATATCCCGGAACCCAGCACATCTTCAGCGGCGAAGCCTTCAGGACGAACGACAGCATCTCGGGCCCGCGGTCGAGGTAAGTGTCGATGCGCTCCGGTTCGACGACGTCGCCGATGATCGTGTGCAGGTACGTGCGCGCTGCCTCGGGAGTGTCGGAGACCCCGTCACGTTTGAGGACCTCGTTGTTCGGAATCCACACGCCGCCGCCCGACCGGGCAGTCGAACCGCCATAGTGCGGAGCCTTCTCGACGACTACTGTTGATAGTCCCTGGTGGGCCGCGGTGAGGGCGGCGACCATGCCGGCGGCGCCGCTTCCCACCACGACGACGTCGTACTCCTGACCCGTCATGTAGAACACGTTATAGAATTGCCCCGCCGCAGAACAACTGTGCCGGTCACCGATCCCGATCGGGCCATGAAGGGACCTAGTAAATGCTCAGCGTCGAAGTGCGCGAACAGTTGGCTGCCGACCTCGCCGAAGCCGAACGCAGCCGAGTGCCCATCACGCCGTTGACCGACGGGCACCCGGACATCGACGTGGTTGACGCCTACGAGATCCAGCTGATCAACATTCGTCAGCGGGTCGCCGAGGGTGCGCGGGTGATCGGCCACAAAGTCGGCCTGTCGTCCGAGGCCATGCAGAAGATGATGAACGTCGACGAACCCGACTACGGGCATCTGCTCGACGAGATGGCTGTCCACGAGGACAAGCCGGTGCAGTCGGCCAACTACCTGTATCCGCGTGTCGAGGTCGAGGTCGGGTTCATCCTCGCCGACGACCTGCCCGGCGCCGGGTGCACCGAGGACGACGTGCTGGCGGCGACGGCCGCCTTCGCACCGTCGATCGAGTTGATCGACACCCGCATCAAAGACTGGAAGATCAAGCTCTGCGACACCATCGCCGACAACGCTTCGTCGGCCGGCTGGGTGTTGGGCGAGGCTCGAGTGTCGCCGAAGGACATCGATATCAAGGCCATCGACGCGGTGCTGACCAACAACGGCGAGGTCGTGGCCAAGGGTCGAAGCGATGCGGTGCTCGGCAATCCGGTGACCGCGGTCGCCTGGTTGGCCCGCAAGGTCGAGAGTTTCGGCGTTCGTCTCAAAGCCGGTGACATCGTCCTTCCCGGCTCGTGCACACGTGCGATAGATGCACCTCCGGGCAGTAATTTCGTCGCCGACTTCAGCGGGCTAGGTTCAGTACGGCTGAGCTTCGAATAGAAGGATTAACGACATGCCACTGAGTTCATCTAGCAAGGCTTCGGTCGCCATCGTGGGGTCGGGCAACATCAGTACAGATCTGTTGTACAAGCTGCTTCGCAGCGAGTGGCTGGAGCCGCGGTGGATGATCGGTATCGACCCCGAGAGTGAAGGGCTGGCCCGCGCGCGCAAGCTCGGTCTGGAGACGTCTGCCGAGGGTGTCGATTGGCTTCTGGCGCAGAGCGAGAAACCCGACATGGTGTTCGAGGCCACCAGTGCCTACGTGCACCGCGATGCGGCACCCAAGTACGCCGAGGCGGGCATCCGGGCCATCGACCTGACCCCGGCGGCGGTAGGGCCGGGGGTGATTCCGCCGGCGAATCTGGGTGAGCATCTGGACGCGCCGAACGTCAACATGGTGACCTGCGGCGGGCAGGCCACCATTCCGATCGTGTACGCGGTCAGTCGTGCGTTGGCAGACAAGGGCGGAGTGCCCTACGGCGAGATCGTCGCGTCGGTGTCCTCGGCGTCGGCCGGGCCCGGCACCCGGGCCAACATCGACGAGTTCACCAAGACCACGGCTGCGGGGGTGCAGAACATCGGCGGTGCCAAACGGGGCAAGGCCATCATCATTCTCAATCCGGCCGACCCGCCGATGATCATGCGCGACACCATCTTCTGCGCGATCCCCGAAGACGCCGACCGGGAGGCGATTGCGGCGTCGATCCGCGACGTGGTCGCCGAGGTGCAGACCTATGTTCCCGGCTACCGGTTGCTCAACGAACCGCAGTTCGACGATCCGTCGATGAACTCCGGCGGACAGGCCGTGGTCACCACGTTCGTCGAAGTGGAGGGTGCGGGCGACTACCTGCCGCCCTACGCTGGAAATCTGGACATCATGACCGCAGCAGCGGCCAAAGTGGGCGAGGAGATCGCCAGGAAAATGGCTGGCGCGAGCCTCTCCGCATCGACAGGAGGCCAGGCATGAGCGTCACCGACGAGATCTACTTCAATCCCATCTGGGACGTGCGGATGACCGACACGTCGCTGCGCGACGGTTCGCACCACAAGCGCCACCAGTTCACCAAAGACGAAGTCCAGGCCATCGTGGCCGCGCTGGATGCCGCCGGGGTGCCGGTCATCGAGGTCACCCACGGCGACGGGCTGGGCGGGTCCAGCTTCAACTACGGGTTTTCCAAGACTCCCGAGCAGGAGTTGATCAAGCTCGCCGCCGAGACCGCCAACGAGTCCAAGATCGCCTTTTTGATGTTGCCCGGCGTCGGCACCAAGGAGGACATCAAGGAAGCGCAGAACAACGGTGGCTCGATCTGCCGCATCGCGACGCACTGCACCGAAGCCGACGTCTCCATCCAGCACTTCGGGCTGGCCCGCGAACTTGGTTTGGAGACCGTGGGCTTTTTGATGATGAGCCACACGATTCCGCCGGAGAAGCTGGCCGCCCAGGCGCGCATCATGGCCGACGCCGGCTGCCAGTGCGTCTACGTCGTCGACTCCGCGGGTGCACTGGTGCTCGAAGGCGTCGCCGACCGTGTCTCTGCGCTGGTTGCCGAACTCGGCGACGACGCCCAAGTCGGCTTCCACGGCCACGAGAACCTGGGACTCGGCGTCGCCAATTCGATCGAGGCGGTTCGGGCCGGGGCCAAGCAGATCGACGGCTCGTGCCGCCGCTTCGGCGCGGGTGCAGGCAACGCGCCGGTCGAAGCGCTGATCGGGGTGTTCGACAAGATCGGCGTCAAGACCGGCATCGACTTCTTCGACATCGCCGACGCGGCCGAGGAGGTCGTCGCACCCGCGATGCCCGCGGAGTGTCTGCTGGACCGCAACGCGCTGATCATGGGCTATTCCGGGGTGTACTCGAGCTTCCTCAAACACGCCATCCGCCAGTCCGAGCGCTATGGCGTACCCGCCCACAAACTGCTGCACCGCGCGGGCCAGCGCAAGCTCATCGGCGGCCAGGAAGACCAACTGATCGACATCGCCCTGGAGATCAAGCGCGAACAAGAAGCGGCTGCGGCTAAGTAGTGCCTTCCTGACCCGCGACGACGCGCAGGCGATTCTCGAGCAACTGGCCGGCCCGACGGCCCAGTTGCGCGACGACCAGTGGACGGCCATCGAGGCTCTGGTGGTCCATCGACGGCGAGCACTGGTCGTGCAGCGCACGGGATGGGGCAAGTCGGCGGTCTACTTCATCGCCGCCAAACTGCTCCGCGGCGCGGGGCGCGGTGCCACGGTGATCGTCTCGCCGCTGCTTGCGCTGATGCGTAACCAGGTGGATGCCGCCGAACGGGCGGGAGTCCACGCCGCCACGATCAACTCGAGCAATGTGGCCGATTGGGGTGAGATCCACGAGCGCGTGCGTGGTGGGGAACTCGACGTACTGTTGGTCAGCCCGGAACGGTTGAACAACCCCGACTTTCGCGATCAGGTGTTGCCCGCGTTGGCCAAGGACGCCGGCCTCGTGGTGGTGGATGAGGCGCACTGCGTATCGGATTGGGGCCACGACTTCCGGCCCGACTACCGGCGGATCCGCACCCTGATCGGTGAGCTCGGCGCCGACGTCCCCGTGCTGGCCACCACCGCGACCGCCAACGACCGGGTGGTCGAGGATGTCGCGACACAGCTCGGTGTCGGGGGACAGGACACGTTGGTGTTGCGCGGCGGGCTGGACCGCGAGTCGCTGCGGCTGTCGGTGGTCCGGGCGGGCAATCCGGCCCAGCGAGCGGCTTGGCTTGTCGCACATATCGATTCGCTTCCCGGTTCCGGAATCGTCTACACGCTGACCGTCGCGCAGGCGCACGACGTCGCATCGCTGCTCCGCGAGCAGGGGCACGAGGTGGCTTCCTACACCGGGTCCACCGAAGCCGCGGAACGCGAACAGCTCGAGGCGGACCTTCTCGCCAACCGGGTCAAGGCCCTGATCGCCACGTCGGCGCTGGGAATGGGTTTCGACAAACCCGACCTCGGCTTCGTCGTGCACCTCGGCGCCCCCTCTTCGCCGATCGCCTACTACCAGCAGGTCGGCCGTGCCGGGCGATCCACGGCGAGCGCCGAAGTCATCCTTCTGCCCGGTAGGGAGGATCAGGATGTCTGGCGCTACTTCGCCTCAGTGGCGTTTCCGTCGGAATCCATGGTGCGCAACGTGATTCATGCACTCGAACCCGACCGCCCGCAGTCGACACCTGCGCTGGAGCCACTTGTCGACCTCGGGCGGTCCCGTTTGGAGATGGTGCTGAAGGTGCTCGATGTCGACGGCGCGGTACGTCGGGTCAAGGGCGGTTGGATCGCGACGGGCGAGCCGTGGCATTACGACGAACCGCGCTACCGCAGGCTCGACGATGCGCGCAGGCGCGAACAGCAGGCCATGCTCGACTATCAGGCCACCGACACATGTCGGATGGCGTTCCTACGTGCCCAACTCGACGACCCGTCGCTGCGCGACGATGAGCGGTGCGGCCGCTGCGACAACTGCACCGGGGTGCACGTCAGCGTCGACGTCGACGAAAGCGCCGCGGAGGACACCAGGCAACGGCTGATGCGTCCCGGGGTGGAACTCACGCCGCGCAAGCAGTGGCCCTCGGGACTGAGCAAGCTCGGTCTGGACCTCAGCGGAAAGATCGGCGACGGGCCGGCTCCAGGTCGCGCAATCGGCCGGCTGACCGATCTTGGCTGGGGCGTGCGCCTACGGCAACTGCTCTCCGAAACCGACCGCGAGGTGCCCGACGACGTCGTGCAGGCCGCGGTGAAGGTGTTGGCGTCGTGGGACTGGACATCGCGGCCGAGCGCGGTGATGGCGCTGGATTCGAACACTCATCCGCTGTTGATCTCGTCGCTCGCCAGATCGTTGGCCCGGCTCGGAAGGCTGACCGACCTCGGAACCCTGCGGTACGCGCCCGATCGTCGGCCGGTGGCGGCAGCGAACTCCGCCTACCGGGTGGCGGCGCTGAACGGGGCGTGGGTTGCGCCCGGTACCGACGTCGTGGCCGCGGTAGACGGGCCGGTTCTGCTGGTCGACGACCTCTCCGACAGCGGGTGGACTTTGACCATGGCAGCGCGGGTCGTCCGCGCCGCGGGCGCCTCGGCCGTGCTGCCGTTTACCGTGGCGACGACCAGCTGAGCAGCCAATTGTTTAGGCCGGACCGCGCATCGGTTACGCATTGCGGAGCGACCAAACGAGTCGCAGACCAAAGGAGTGATTTGATGAAGATGTCCGCAACGACCGTGCGACGCGGCCTGTACGGCATGTTCGCCGGCGGCCTGCTTGCGTTGGGTTCCGCAGCGATGGTCGCGCCAGCTGCAAATGCGCAGCCTGGGCCCGGTGCGGAATCAGATTGCAGTCTCAGCGCGATCGCCAGCACCTCGAGCACGGTGTCGGCGTCGACCAGCACCTACCTGGCTTCGAACCCTGTGGCCAACGAGGCGCTGACCGAGATCGCCACGCAGCCGCAGGAGCAGGCCACGGAGGCCTTCCGCACCTATTTCGCGGAGAATCCGCAGGTCGAGTCCGAGCTGACGGCCATCAACCAGCCGGCAGCCGATCTGTCGAGCCAATGCGGCATCGATGTGACGCCGACTCCGATCTCAACGGCACTGATCGACGTCTAGCCCCCGACCGCAAAGACAAACAGTCGCCCTGCCGTGAGGCAGGGCGACTGTTGTGTGGAAATCAATTGCGTGACGTCCCTGAGCGTTTCAGGATGCAGACACGTCAATCGGGAAATGCGTCGCCGCGTCACGTTTGCCAGCTGGGTTTGACGCCACCGAGTTGTGTGGTCACGGCATCGGCGGTCGTCACGAGTGCCCGTGCTCGATCGACGATTTCGCTGTCCGTCAACGACTTTCCGATATGAATTGATGCGACCATCACCTGGCGCCGGTCGTGGTCGTACACCGGCGCAGAGATCACACTGATGTCATGGCGTTTCCGCCCGTGCGAGTTGTCCTCACGCAGGTAGACGCGCTCACCGATGTCGGACACCAACTCCCCCAGCAGCGCCCGCAGTTCGTCGGGCAGGTCGCTCGTCATGCCCGCCATGAGCGCGTAAAGTCGCCGCCCGCCCGGTGTCAGGCGTTCCACGAGGTAGCCGTCGTCGCGACACCTGCCGATCACCCGGTTGAGTCGCCCCGTCTCAGTGCGCAGTGGCAGCGTCGGCTCCTTCGCGAGCCAGTTGCGTTTCGCTTCGTCGTCCCACAGCACGAACATCAAGCCGACCGGCGGTGCGAAGGGGTAGCTCTGGCCGACCTCGACGCCTGGACGCGCGCCTGCGGGCGCGACGAGGTCCAACAACGTGATGCGATCGTCGATGACGCCGGAGAGCGCCGCGGTGGCACCGAACCGGTCGGACAGTCGGCGCAACTGCTCGCGGACCGCCGGGCTCACCCGCATCGATTCCTGTGCCTTGTGTCCCAGGGTGATCAGCGAGGGGCCCAACCGATAGGTCTTGTCGCCGGCGTCGCGAACGAGGTACCCGGCGTCGGCAAGAGCAGTAACGATGCCCAGGCAGGTCGGCTTGCTCAAACCAAGGCGGCGGGCCAACTCGGAGACGCCGAAGCGCTCGGCGGGGTGCGCCGCCAGAAAGTCGAGAATGCGTACGACGCGGTCGGTGGGCGGCGAGGCGCGGCTGGACGACTCCATGTGGACAGACTACTATTCGTTCCATATTTGTACCTCCGCGGTCGGTATATTGACTACCGGTAGAACACGTTCTAGTTTCAAGGCGTGTACTCGCAACCGTTGACCGAGGCCATCGCCGAGGCGGAGAACCTCGTTGCCGCCGCGCCGTTCATCGAATCCGAAGCTGATCTACTCGAAGGCTTGCAATATCTCGCCGGCTGCATCGCGGCGTGCACGCACCTGGCGTTCGACTACGACCGCGAGCACCCGTTCCTGCAGTCGGGCACCGGGCCGTTCACCAAGATGGGTCTGGACAACCCTGACACCCTTTACTTCGGCACCCGCGTGCAGCCGGGTCATGAGTACGTCGTCACGGGCAAGCGGGGCACCACCACCGACCTGTCTTTCCAGATGCTCGGTGGGGAGTACACCGATGACAATGTCCCGGTCAGCCAGGCCGCGTTCGACGACCGCGAACTCGAGATCGCCCCGGACGGAACGTTCGAGTGGCGAGTCACCCCAAACACGCCGTCGCAGTTGCTGATTCGTGAGGTGTACAACGACTGGTCAGCGCAGCGAGGCTATATCAGCGTCTCGAGAACAGACACCGCAGGCACCGCACCGCCCCCGGTGACGAAAAAACTCATCGAGAAGCGTTACGCCGTCGCGGGCAAGCAACTCGTCCAGCGCGTCAAGACGTGGCTGCAGTTCCCGCAGTGGTTCTACAACAATCTGCCCGTCAACACGATGGTGGCGCCTCGCCTGACTCCCGGCGGGCTGGCCACCCAGTACTCGTCGGTCGGGCATTTCGACCTGACGCCGGACCAGGCGATGGTGATCACCCTGCCGGTCACCGACGCTCCGTACCTCGGGTTTCAACTGGGCAGTCTCTGGTACATCTCGCTGGACTACATCAACCACCAGACCTCGCTCAACGGCACCCAGGCACAGGCTGATCCGGACGACAAGATCCGCATTGTCGTATCCGATGCCAACCCCGGCGTGACGAACTGGTGCGAGACGCTCGGCCACGCCAAGGGCTATCTGCAGTTTCGATGGCAGCGGTTATCGCGGGAGTTGACCGAGGCCGACGGCCCGACCGTCGAGATCGTCGACATCGACAAGGTCGCGACGGCGCTGCCGTACTACGAGTCGAACAAGATCTCGGACGAGGATTGGCGAGCGCGGATCGCGCTGCGAAACCAGCAGATTCAGAACAGAATGGTGGGCTGACCATGGCCGAATTACTAGCAGGCAAGGTCGTCGTCATCAGCGGCGTCGGTCCAGCGCTGGGCACGACGCTGGCGCGGCGCTGCGCCGAGGCCGGCGCCGACCTGGTGCTGGCCGCCAGGACCGTCGAACGGCTGGAGGACGTCGCCAAGCAGATCACCGACATCGGCAGGCGCACGGTGACCGTTGGCACTGACATCACCGACGAAGCGCAGGTGAACAACCTCGTCGAGGAGACGCTCAACGCCTACGGCAAGGTCGACGTATTGATCAACAACGCATTTCGGGTGCCGTCGATGAAGCCGTTCGCCAACACCACCTTCGAGCACATGCGCGACGCCATCGAATTGACCGTGTTCGGCGCGCTGCGCATGGTTCAGAGTTTCACGCCCGCGCTGGCCGAGTCCAAAGGATCCGTCGTCAACGTCAACTCAATGGTCGTGCGCCACTCGCAGGCCAAATACGGTGCATACAAGATGGCGAAGTCCGCACTGCTGGCCATGTCCCAGACGTTGGCGACCGAACTCGGCGAGCAGGGCATCCGGGTGAACTCCGTTCTGCCCGGCTACATCTGGGGCGGAACGTTGAAGAGGTATTTCGAGCACCAGGCCGGCAAGTACGGCACCTCCGTCGACGAGATCTACAAGGCAGCCGCCGTCAACAGTGATCTCAAGCGGCTGCCCACCGAGGACGAGGTCGCCTCGGCCATCCTGTTCATGGCCAGCGATCTGTCCAGTGGCATCACCGGCCAGGCCCTCGACGTCAACTGCGGGGAGTACAAGGCCTGATGGCACCCAGGACCGACGTGGGCACCGTCGACGACCTACACGCGTCGGCGACCAAGGCCTGTGGGCTCGATGATTTCGGCACCGACGACGACAACTACCGCGAGGCACTCGCCATGCTGCTCGAGGCGTATCGCCGCGACGCCGACCTGACGGAGTTCGGCAGCAAGATGCAGCGCTTCTTCGTGCGTAACGCGTTGGTGGCCCGGCTGGTCAGTGAGGCGGCGTTCAAACAGTATCCCGAGCACGCCGACGTCTCCATCGAGAAGCCGATCTTCGTCACCGGGTTGCCGCGCACCGGAACCACGGCCATCCACCGGTTGCTAGCCGCCGACCCGCGGCACCAAGGTCTCGAGCTGTGGCTCGCGGAGTTCCCGCAACCGCGTCCGCCGCGCGAAACATGGTCGCAGAACCCGGTTTTCCAGCAGCTCGACGCGCAGTTCACCAAGGCGCACGAGGAGAATCCGGACTATACAGGTCTGCACTATATGACCGCCGACGAAGTCGAGGAGTGCTGGCAACTGCTGCGCCAGTCGCTGCACTCGGTGTCATATGAGACGTTGGCCCACATCCCCACCTATTCGCAGTGGCTCGCCGCACAGGACTGGACCAAGCCATACCAGCGCCACCGCCGCAATCTCCAATTGATCGGCCTCAACGAGCCCGACAAACGGTGGGTGCTCAAGAACCCGAGCCATCTGTTCGCGCTCGACGCACTGTTCACGACCTATCCCGACGCGTTGGTGATCCAGTGCCACCGCCCAGCGGAAACCATCATGGCGTCGATGTGTTCTCTGGCGCAGCACACCACCGAGGGTTGGTCGAACAGCTTCGAGGGCAGAGTGATCGGCGATGACGCCCTGGAGACGTGGTCGCGGGGCCTGAGGCTGTTCACCGAGGAACGCGCCAAGCACGACCAGGCGCAGTTCTACGACATGGACTACTTCGCGCTCATCGAGGACCCGATCGCAGCGGTCGAGGACGTGTACCGGCACTTCGGCATCGAGATGACCGACGCGGCACGACGCGCCATGGCGGAGACCCACGAGCAGAGCAAGCAGGGGCCGCGGGCTCCGAAGCACACCTACTCGTTGGCCGATTACGGCCTGACCGACGAGCAGGTCAAGGAGCGCTTCAAAGGCCTGTGACGGTCACGCCGTCGTATTAGCCAACGCCGCAATGCGTTTCGACGCGTCCCGCGCCAACGAGAGCACGTCATAGCCTCCGGTGGGACCGCACGTGGAGATCTCGACGGCCGCGTTGTGGGCAGCGACGAACGCACTGTCGCAGGCCCAGTCGACGGCTCGGAACGACCAGAGCACGATGTCCGGCGACCCGGATTCCATCGGCGGCTGAAGCTGGAATTCGTACTCGCGCCCGCGCATGGTCGTGACGGTGAAGGGCTTGCCCCGGCAGGACTCGATGCCGGTTCTGGTGTGCGCCAGGGCTTTCCTCGGGTCGAAGTCGGCGCGAAAGACGCCGACCATCTCCTCGATGTAGGTCTCGGGTTGCTCGACGGTCCAGTGCCCGCCATCGGTGGCCGCCGGACGGTGGTCGTCGATGAACGGCGGGTCCACCTCCCGGGCCACCCCGGCGCATTCCAGCGGTTCGACGGTGGAGAACAAGTTGCCCTCCCCGCCTATGGCCTCGGGGCTGAGTAGCTCACCGACCTGGCCTGCCGTGATGGGAGCGACCGGCGCCTCGGCTTTGGGCCGCGGCGTATCGATTACCCGGGTGCAGCCCGCGAGAATGACAACGAGCAGGAGCGCCCATGCCCGCGACTTCACACTGAGAAGATTACCCGTCGCCGGGGGAGGGGGCGGTCGACGCTTCTTCCAGACACCCTTCGGCCACTGCGTGTTTGATGCTGTCAGCCAGCTTGGGGCAGGACCTGCTGCGAGCGGGCTCGCCGCCGGACTGCCTGACCTCGGCGAAGTACGCGCACCGCGCGGTCGCCTCACCGTTCCACTGCACCGCAGTGTGCCCGGGTCCGAGCTTCTTGACGTCGACCGCGACGTGACAGAACCGGCAATCGACCGACACCAGACCGGACGTCAGATAGCGCTCACGGTCGCGCTGGGTCGCCTCGCGAAGCGCCGCCGCGCGTTCGGCACTGAACGCCGGCGCCTTGGAAGAAGTCCCGGCGCTGGTATCGGTGTGGTCGTGGTCGTCGTCATCGTGCGCGCCGTGCAGCATCAGCATCGCCCGGGCCAGCCGGTCGACATCTGGTGCTTCCTCGCGCGAGCTCATGACGAGGCGTGTTCCGCCTTCTCCTTGTCTTCGGCCTGCCGCTTGAGGTTCTCTTCGACCTCGACATGCCATTTCTCGTTGGCAGCCGTGGTGTCGACTTCGATCTCGAAGCGGTCGGTCATGTCGGGGGTCACGTCGGCGACGTCGACATAGAACTGCTGATACCACCGGCGCATCTGGTAGACCGCGCCGTCCTCTTCGACCAGCAGTGGGTTGTCGATGCGCGTCTTGTGCCGCCAGATCTCGACGTCCTGAAGGAAGCCCTTGCTGACACCCTCGGTGAACGTGTTGGCCAGCTTCTCAGTCATCTCCTCGTCGAGTCCCTTGGGCTTTTCGACGATGACACCCCACTGCAGCACGAACGAGTTCTGGGTGACGGGGTAGTGACAGTTGATCAGGATCGACTCGGCCTTGTATCCGCCGTAGTTGTTGTGCAGCCAGTTGATCATGAACGACGGACCGAAGTAGGACGCCTCGGAATCGAGGTGCGCCTCCCCGTAGGTCGTGCCCATGTCGTTGATGTCGGGACGGCCCACGTTGTGCAGGTACTGGCTGGCGATATGGCCCTCGAACACGTTCTTGAAGTACGTCGGCAGGCCGTAGTGGATGTAGAAGAAGTGCGCCATGTCGGTGACGTTGTCGATGATCTCCCGGCAGTTGGCGTTCTCGATCAGAATCGAGTTCCACTTCCAGTCGGTCCACTCGTCGCTCTCGACCTGCGGGATGTCGGGAATCCTGACCTCGGGCTGCGGGGGGTTGCCCTCGTGGTCCTGCCAGACGAACAACAGGCCGCCGCGCACGTCGGTGTGCCAGGCGCGGGTTCGGGCCAGCCGCGGTGTGCGCTTGGCGTATGGCACCAACTTGCACTTGCCGTCGCCGCCCCAGCGCCAGTCGTGGAACGGGCAGGCCACCTCGTCGCCCTTGATCGTGCCCTGGGCGAGGTTGCCGCCCATGTGCCGGCAGTAGCCGTCGAGCACCTTGATGTCGCCGTTCGAATCGGCGAAGACCACCAGCATGGTGCCGAAGATCTCGATGCCGTGTGGCTTGCCGTCTCGAAACCCGCTCACCGGGCCGAGGCAGTGCCAACCGCGTGCATACCGGTCGGGCAGGGCGCCGGTGTCGATCTCGCGAACGCTTGCGTCGGTGCTCACGTGAAGCCTCCAAGTCTGTGCTCTCTAACTAGAACACGTTACAGTTTTTCCCGCCCGCCGCGCAATCCAAACGCTTTCTACCTGCGGTATATCTAGACGATGCCGCTGTACTCCTTCGAGGGCCGAGCACCGACGGTCGACCCCGGCGCGTTCGTCGCACCCACTGCGACGCTGGTCGGGGACGTGCACGTCGAGGCGGGCGCGTCAGTGTGGTTCAACGCGGTACTGCGAGCCGACTTCGCTCCGATCATCGTCCGGGAGGGCGCCAACGTCCAGGACTGCAGTGTTCTGCACGCGCCGCCGGGCATTCCTGTCGATGTCGGGCCTGGTGCGACGGTCGCGCATGGGTGTGTGGTGCACGGCGTACACATCGGTCAACAGGCCGTGCTGGCCAACCACTGCACGGTCCTCGACGGCGCGGTCATCGGGGCCCGCAGCCTGATCGCCGCGCACTCCCTGGTTGTCGGCGGCACCAAGATTCCCGACGAGGTCGTGGTGACCGGGTCCCCCGCCAAGGTCCGCGGTCCGATCGCGGGCACCGGTGCGCAGATCTGGGTCGACAGCAATCCCGCCGCATACCAGGATCTGGCCCGTCGGTACATGAGCGGTCTCGAACCGGTCGATTAGCGGTACCGTGGCCCGATGAAGGTCGGTCAGGTGGCGGAGCTCTGGCGCTATCCGGTCAAATCGCTGGGCGGTGTCTCGGTGGACCAGACCGACATCGGTCCGCGTGGTGTGCTCGGCGACCGACTGTGGGCGGTTCGCGATCTCGAACAAGACATCACAGCGTCGGCGCGACGGGTCCCCGCGCTGCTGAAGGCAACGGCTCGCTATGTCGCGCCCGTGCCGCCCGATGCCGGACCCGGCAACGCACCCGAGGTCGAGATCACCTTCCCCGACGGCACGGTGCTGACGAGCACAGACGACGGCGTGCACGCGAAACTGTCCGAACTGGCCGGCCGCGATGTTCGGCTGACCGCCCTGCCGCCCGCCGACGACACCAGCCTGCACCGCATGCGCCTGCAGAGCCAGAAAGCTGCCGTGGCTACCGCACAGATGCGCGCGGACTTCGGTGTCGCGGAAGGGGAGCAACCGCCCGACTTCGCGTTGTTCCCGATGGCTGATCTCCTTACCCTGGGCCGTTATTCGACTCCGCCCGGAATGTTCGTCGATCTCGCGCCGGTCCATGTGATGACGACGACCAGCTTGGCGACCATCGGCGCAGAAGTCGGTCATGAACTCGATGTGCGGCGGTTCCGACCCAATGTTTCGATCGCGCTCGATGATCCGGACGGGGAACTGCCCGAGACGCAGTGGGTAGGCGCGAAGACCACGCTCGGCGACGTTGATCTTCGCGTCATCTCACAGACGGTCCGCTGCGTGGTGCCCAGTCGTGCGCAGCCGGGACTCGAGGTCGACCGCGGGATCACCCGGGCCGTGGCTGCCCGCGCGCAGCGCTGTCTGGGTGTCTACTGCACTGTCGGGCGCGCTGGTCTCGTCCGCGTGGGTGACCAGGTCGCCGTCGAGGCGATCGTCGCGTCGCGTCCGCGGAGACTGCTCGACAACGCGACCAGGCGCGCGAAGCGGTTGGCTTTGGGCTTGGCTACCGCCACCGCAGATCGACTGCCGCGCTAGACCTTTCGGGCGCTGGCGGTCGCCTTGTCGAGTTCCCAGTAAGCGCGCAACGCCTCGATCTTGCCCTCGTCGTTGACTCGGTAGGTGAATACGCCCTCGGCGGTGACCTCGTATCCGGCGGCGCGGATCACGATGTGGCCGACGTTGGCCTCCTCGTTGCCGCATTGATAGGTCTTCTCGAAGTTGAACGTCAGCTCGCTCGGCGCGATCGCCATGTCGTAGAACCTCGCGATGGCTTCCTTGCCGCGATGACCGGTCCCTTCGGGATCGAAGTGCGACGGCCCTATCGGATCCTCGACGATCGCGTCGTCACTGAAGTTGTCCAGCCAGGCCTGTTTGTCGTGCGCGACGGCCGCCTCGCGCGATCGCCTGCCGGCCAGATGTACCGGCGACTCGCTCATTCCTGCCAGCCCGAGTGGATGTACGTATCGGCGAAGCGCTTCAGCGAGTCTTTCTTCTTGTTCAGGGGCGCATCGAATCCCAGCCCGTCGAACATCCACGGGATGACGATGTTGTCGGTGACACCTGCTTCGGCGAGTTCACGGTGCCCGTCGACGCCGAACTTGTCGATACACACGGCCTGATACTCGAACGGCACGTCGGCGCGGCCGTATTCGGCGAGCAGCGCCTTGAGCTTGACGATGGTTTCGGCCAGCTGGTCGCCGGTCATCATCGCGCTGGTCCACCCGTCACCGACGCGGGCCGCACGCTTCAAGGCGACGTCGGTGTGCCCGCCGACATAGAACGGCACCGGTTTGCTCGGGGCGGGACTCATCTGCAGCTTGTCGAAATCGTAGAACTCGCCGTGGAATTCGACCATGCCGCCGCCGAGGACGAGCTTGAGCACATCGATCATCTCGTCGACGCGCTTGCCACGCTTGGCGTATGGCTGGCCGCACCACTCGAACTCCTCAGGTGCCCAGCCGATTCCGACGCCGAAACCGAACCGGTTGCCGGTGAGGTTGGCCACGGAGCCGACCTGGCGGGCGAGTAGCAACGGGTTTCGCGAACCCAGCTTCATCACGTTGGTGTAGAACTGCAGCGTCGTCGTCACCGCGCCCATTGCGCCCGCGGCGATCAGCGGGTCGACCCATGGCGTGTCCGCGTTCCACATCCGCGACCCGTCGGGGGTGTACGGATAGTCCGCCGACTGCTTCTCCATGTAAAACAGCGAGTCCGGAAGCGCGATCGAGTCGAACCCGACTTCCTCTGCGGTCTTGGCGATATCAATGAGTTCCTCGACCGGACCCATCGCGACGCTGCACGTGTACTTCACGGCTTGTCTGCTCCGACGACCCACATGGAGTAGTACTGCGAACCGCCGCC
Organism: Mycobacterium deserti; assembly: GCF_025345615.1. Taxonomy (GTDB): domain Bacteria; phylum Actinomycetota; class Actinomycetes; order Mycobacteriales; family Mycobacteriaceae; genus Mycobacterium; species Mycobacterium deserti. Next base: position 1,015,668 of record NZ_JAODWD010000001.1, on the reverse strand, counting down.
GTACGCGTGGCCCAGCGCCTTGCGGGCGCCCTGCACCTGGTGGTCACCGGCCTTGCCCATCACCTGAATCGCCGCCTCGGCGAACCGGATCATGCCCGACGCGCCGATCGGATTGCTGGACAGCACGCCGCCGGAGGGGTTCAGCGGGATGCGCCCGCCGATCGCGGTCTCGCCCGCCTCGGTGAGCTTCCAGCCTTCGCCCTCCGGCGCGAAGCCCAGGTTCTCCAGCCACATCGGCTCGAACCAGGAGAACGGCACATAGACCTCGGCTGCGTCGATCTCGTCGATCGGACTGGAGATCCCGGCCGACTTCCACAGCGCCTTGGCGGCGTCACGGCCGGCCTGCGGGTTGACCTGGTCGCGGCCCGAATAGGCGAGGGGTTCGGTGCGCAGCGCCGTCGCGTGGATCCACGCGACCGGGCTGCCCTCGGCGACACGCTTATGGGCGATCTCTTCGTTGCCGATCACTATCGCGCACGCACCGTCGGAGGACGGGCAGGTCTCGTCGAATCGGATCGGGTCCCACAACATCTGCGAGGCCATCACCTTCTCCAAGGTGATGTCGGGCTGATGCAGGTGGGACAGCGGGTTCTTGGCGCCGTTGAGCCGGTCCTTGACCGCGACCATGGCGCCGATGTGATCGGGCGCTCCGGAGCGGCGGATGTAGGCGCGGATGTGCGGTGCGAAGTAGCCGCCCGCGCCTGCGCCAACGGGCTTGGTGAACGGCACCGGAATGCTCAACGCCCACATGGCGTTCGACTCCGACTGCTTCTCCCACGCCATCGCGAGCACGCGGCGGTACTTGCCGGACTGCACCAGGCTTGCGGCGACCACACCGGTCGATCCGCCGACCGAACCCGCGGTGTGCACACGGATCAGCGGCTTGTTCGTCGCGCCGACCGCGTCGACCATGAACAACTCGGGCATCATCACGCCCTCGAAGAAGTCCGGCGCCTTGCCGACCACGACGGCGTCGATGTCGTCCATCGTCGCCCCGGCATCGGCCAGCGCCTTGTCGATGGCCTCGCGCACCAGGCCGTTCATCGATACGTCCTGGCGCTTGGCGACGTACTTCGTCTGCCCGGTGCCCAGCACCGCTGCGAGTTGGCCCGCCATCTTTATTTCCCTTCCAGAACAGCGACCAGATTCTGTTGCAGCGCAGGGCCGCTCGTGGCGTGGGCCAGCACCCGCTGCGCCGAGCCGTTCCAGATGTGCTGCGCGGCGAAGCCGATGCGCTCGAGGCCCGCCGAGAACATCGGGTTGGCCGCCAGCGCGCCACCCGACGGGTTGACCTTGGTCCCCTCGCCCAGACCGATTGCCTCGGTGAGGATCAGGTGCTGATGGGTGAACGGGGCGTAGATCTCGGCCACCTCGATCGACCCGGCGTCGCCGCCGGTCGCCGCCTGCGCCGACGCGGCGGTGGACGGGGAGGTGGTCAGGTCGCGTGCGCCGAGCACCGGCGTCTCGACGCGGTGCTCGAAACCGGTGATCCAAGCGGGATTCTCGCGGAGCTCACGCGCGCGGTCCCCGGCCGCGAGCACGATCGCCGACGCGCCGTCGGTGATCGGCGCAATGTCGTGCCGACGCAGCGGATCGGCGAAGAAGGGCCGCTCCAACAGCTCGTCGATGCTTTTCGCCGGCTTCTCGCTGTCGGTGCGCTGGGCGACGGCGAACGAGTCCAACGCCACCTGCGCCATCTGCTCGGCGGTCCACTTCCCGGAGTCCAATCCGAAGCGGGCCTGTAGGCCCGCCATGGACACAGCGTCCGGCCACAACGGTGCGACGGTGTAGGGATCGGTCTGCAGTGACAGCACGCGGCGCAGTACGCCCGCGCTCGACTTGCCGAAGCCGTACACCAGCGCGGTGTCGACCTCACCGGTCAACAGCTTGATGTATGCCTCGTACAGCGCCCACGCCGCGTCCATTTCGACGTGTGACTCGTTGATCGGCGGCACCGCACCGATCGAGTCGATCGCCGAGATGAACGAGAACGCCCGGCCGGCAAGGTAATCAGAAGAGCCCGAACACCAGAACCCGATGTCGGTTTGCTGCAGTCCGAGTTCGTCGTACAGCTGGTGGAAGCAGGGCATCAACATCTCGACGCCGTTGGTGGTTCCGTCGGTGCGACGCACGTGTGGCGCGTGCGCGAACCCGACGACTGCGATATCAGTCATGTCCCGCCCTTTACAGGTGGTGCTTGTAGGAGTCGTACTCGGCGTCGGGCTCACCCGTCGGCCGGAAGTGGTCGATGTTGTCGATGCCGAGGCCCCACTCCTCGCGGGGCCGCCACACCGCCTCGACGCGCATGCCCATCCGGACCTCGGCCGCCTCGATCTCGGTGACCAGGTGCAGGAACGGAATGTCGGCGCCGTCGAGCAGCACGTAGGCCGCGACGTAGGGCGGCTTGATGCGTTGTCCGGCAAACGGGATGTTGATGACCGCGAACGTCGTCACGGTGCCCTTGTCCGGCAGTTCGATGAACTCGTCGAGTTCCAGTCCGGTCGCGGGGTCCGCCTCCTTCGGCGGGAAGTACACCTTGCCCGGCGCTCCGTTGCGGTCCTTCTTCGAGCGCGCGCCCAGCAGCTTGCCCTCCTCGAGCGCTCGAAGGAAGGTGCTCTCGGGAAACGAGGCGGTGTGCTGGATTTCGATGCTGCTCGGCGTCACCTGCACAGTCACCGGATCGCGGTCGTCGGCCTCACCCTCGGGTTCGGCCTCCTCGCCCAGGGAGAAGTAGGCGATGTCGGTGATCGCGCCGACGGGCTCGTCGACCCAGTGCGCGTGTACCCGGGTACCGCTGCTGATCGCGTCCTTCGAATCGGCGTCGACGGCATGCAGAAGCGGGGTGTCGGCGCCGTCGAGCTTGATCAGCGCCCAGGCGAACGGCCGGTCCAGCGGCTGACCCTCCAGCGGCGTCTGCTGCCAGGTCCACGACAACACGGTCCCGACGCCGGCCACCGGTACGATCTCGGTCAATCGTTCATAGGTGACTGGATCGAATTCGGCAGGTGGCACGTAGACCAGCCCGTCCGAACCGCGCACTCCGACGATGCGTCGCTCGCGCAGGGCGGTGAAGAACTGGGACAGGAGTGGTCCGACTGAACGGGTGTAGTCGAAAGACAGCTTCAGCGGCGCCGAAAGAGGCGGCTCATGCGCGTCGATCTGCACCGGGCTGCTTTGGCTCGTGGTCACGGCATCGAGTAGAACAGGTTCTAAGAATGGATTCAAGGACGGGTGTGGAGGCGGTCTCATGAAGCTCGGATTGCAGCTCGGCTATTGGGGGGCGCAGCCACCGGAGAACCACGCCGAACTGGTCGCCGCGGCCGAGGAGGCCGGCTTCGACACTGTGTTCACCGCCGAGGCGTGGGGGTCGGACGCCTACACCCCGCTGGCGTGGTGGGGCCGGGAGACGACGCGGATGCGCCTCGGCACGTCGGTGATCCAACTATCGGCCCGCACGCCGACCGCGTGCGCAATGGCAGCCCTCACGCTCGATCACCTCTCGGGCGGGCGGCACATCCTCGGGCTCGGCGTCTCCGGCCCGCAGGTCGTCGAGGGGTGGTACGGGCAGAAGTTCCCGAAGCCGCTGGCCCGGACCCGCGAATACGTCGACATCCTTCGGCAGGTGTGGGCTCGGGAAGCCCCCGTGCACAGCGACGGGCCGCACTATCCCCTCCCGTTGAGCGGCGAGGGCACCACAGGGCTCGGCAAGAACCTCAAGCCGATCACGCATCCGCTGCGCGCCGACATCCCCGTGATGCTTGGTGCCGAGGGCCCGAAGAACGTCGCGCTGGCGGCCGAGATCTGCGACGGCTGGCTGCCGATCTTCTACTCGCCGCGCATCGCGAACATGTACAACGAATGGCTCGACGAAGGCTTCGCCCGCCCCGGCGCACGCCGCAGCCGCGAGGACTTCGAGATCTGCGCGACGGCGCAGGTCGTCGTCACCGATGACCGCGCGGAGATCATGGAGTTGATGAAGCCGCACCTGGCGCTCTACATGGGTGGCATGGGCGCGGAGGACACCAATTTCCATGCCGACGTCTACCGCCGGATGGGCTACGCCGAGGTCGTCGACGACGTCACGCGGCTGTTCCGCAGCGACCGCAAGGACGAGGCCGCCAAGGTCATTCCCGACGAGTTGGTCGACGACTCCGCGATCGTCGGCGACCTCGGTTTCGTCCAGGAGCAGATCAAGGCCTGGGAGGCAGCCGGGGTGACGATGATGGTGGTGGGCGCGCGATCCACCGAGCAGATCCGTGAGCTCGCCGCGCTCGTGTAGGAGAAGTAGACACTTCTTGCTAGTTGTCTACACCGCGTTCTAGATTGGCGCGATGACGCAGCACACCATCGCCGGCACCGTCTTGACGATGCCGGTGAAAATCCGCAAGGCGCACCAACACATGGCGATGTTCTCGGTCGACGCCGACGCCGCTCAGAAGATGATCGACTACAGCGGCTTCCAGGTGTGCCGCTACCTGCCGGGGCGCGCGATCGTCGTGCTGATGTTGATGCGCTACGAGGACGGCGACCTCGGTCAGTACTGGGAGTACGGGACCAACGTGATGGTGAACCCGCCAGGGGTCGACCGCGCCCCGGGCAGCTGGAGCCTGCGCGCGCTGCAGTCGGCGGGCGCGTTCATCCACCATCTGCCGGTGGATCAGGCGTTCACGCTCGAGGCGGGCACCAAGATCTGGGGCTACCCAAAAGTGATGGCCGACTTCATAATTCGCGACGGCAACACGTACTCGTTTGACTTGAACATCGACGGCCAGTTCGTGGTCGGCATGGACTTCAAGTCCGGCCTTTCGGTGCCCGCGGCGTTCACCTCGAAGCCGCAGGCGCACCCAACCTATTCCTACCGGGACGGGGTGCGCCGTGAGACCCTCGGCGAGATGACGCTGTCCGATGTGCGCTACCGCCCCGGCGGTGCGCGGGTGCGCTTGGGCGAACACCCCTACGCCAAAGAACTCGCATCGCTAGGCTTCCCCAAACGCGCGTTGGTCTCCAGTTCGGCTGGCAACGTCGAGATGTCTTTCGCAGACGCGCAGGAGGTTTGATCGATGACAGCGACGACGTCGACGAAACCGGATGTCGACCTCACCGACGGCGCGTTCTACGCGGGCGACTCGCGGCCGATCTACAAGTGGATGCGGGATAACGAACCCGTCTTTCGCGACCGCAACGGCCTGGCCGCGGCCGCCACGTACGCCGCCGTGATCGAAGCCGAACGCAATCCCGAGCTGTTCTCCAATGCGGGCGGGATCCGGCCGGATCAACCGGGCGTCGAGATGATGATCGAGATGGACGACCCGCAACATCTGTTGCGGCGCAAGCTCGTCAACTCCGGCTTCACCCGTAAGCGGGTGAAAGACCTTGAGGGCTCGATCACTTCGCTGTGTGACACGTTGATCGACAACGTGTGCGAGCGCGGCGAGTGCGACTTCGTCTGGGATCTGGCCGCCCCGCTTCCGATGGCGGTCATCGGCGACATGCTCGGCGTGCGCCCCGAGGAACGCGAGATGTTCCTGAAATGGTCCGACGACCTGGTAGGCGCGTTGAGCAGCACCGCGGACCCCGAGCAGTTCCAGCTGACGATGGACGCGTTCGCGGCCTACAGCCAGTACATGATGGGCATGATCGAGGTGCGCAAGTCCGAGCCGACCGACGATCTGGTGAGCGTGCTGGTGCACGCGGAGGTCGAGGGCTCCAAGCTGGAGGACCACCAGATCGTCACCGAGGTGCTGCTGCTGTTGATCGGTGGCGACGAGACCACCCGTCACACGTTGTCCGGCGGCACGAGGCAGTTGTTGCTCCATCCCGACCAGCACCGGCGGCTGACCGAGGATCTCACGTTGCTGCCCAACGCAATCGAGGAGATGCTGCGGTGGACGGCGCCGGTGAAGAACATGGCGCGCACCATCACCGCGGACACCGAGTTTCACGGCACCGCCCTCAAAGAGGGCGAGAAGATGATCCTGCTGTTCGAGTCGGCGAACTTCGACGAGAAGGTATTCGACGACCCGGAGTCGTTCAACATCGAGCGCTATCCGAACAACCACCTCGCGTTCGGCTTCGGAACCCACTTCTGTCTGGGCAATCAGCTTGCGCGATTGGAGCTTTCGATCATGCAGACGCGCTTGCTGCAGCGGCTGCCGGATCTCCGGCTGGCCTCCGACGCGGCGCTGCCGCTGCGGCCGGCGAACTTCGTCTCCGGTCTCGAACAGATGCCGGTCGTCTTCACCCCAAGCACGCCCTTGGCCTAGCGCACCTTTGCGAGCGTGAGCGTCACTGCGTTGGGCCACGCCCACCGTCCGCTCCTGGCAAACCCGACTCGTAGACGATAGCGGCGCCGCCGAAGGCGTTGCCGATTGCTGGTGCGCCGATTGAAGGCCGCGCGGGCGATGCGCACCGGATGTAGAGAGTCTGGCGCGGCAAACGGTCCGGCCCATCTACTGTTGACTCACCAGGTGCAGGACGGAGGGCCGCAGAGTGTCTATCGACATGTCGAAAGTGCCCGCGTCCGCGACTGCGACGATCTCGTCACTCGAAACCCGCTTCGTGACGGTGAGGCTGATCATCGGCACGGTCATCGGCCTCTGCGCCGGGGCGCTCATCGGTGGGCTGGTCTTCGGTGCCATGACTACCGACACCACCGCGACAGCTTTTTTGCGGCTCCAGGATCCGGCCGATTTGACGGCGCTCGCAGGCGGGGCGAGTCAGATCACCCCTGACAACCAGGACAGCACAGGCAGATTCGTCGCTGGGGAAATCGCCTACCTGTCTGGCGAGGGCTTTGCTCAGGCGGTGGCCGAGAAGTTGGCCAAGGACGAGCCCGCGGAACTCAATGTTGCGCAGGCCAGCGAGTCGTCTGTGGTCACCATTAGCTGCAGCAGCAATTCCGACGATGAAGCCACCAGAACGGTGCAGACGGCCATTGATCTCTACGGCCAAGAGCTTGGGCGGCGCGTCGACGAGCAGCTACGAACAATTCTGCCGACGCTGTCCGAGTGGCAGCAGCGCGATGCCGCAGACCCCGCGCGGATGCGGGAATGGGAACGAGTGCGCGAGAGCATCGAGCTCGAAGCGGCTCAGGCCAGCGTGTTGACGGTTGTGCAGCCGCCGATTCCGAACCATCCGAGCTCTCAGCAGTGGGTCATCGGCGTGTTTCTCGGTGCACTGGTGGGCGGTTCGTGCGTGGCGGCGGTCCTACTCGCTCGACGGCGACGCTCGGGTCGCGGGTCGTTGGTGAAGACCTTGACCGACAGTGTCGACGGTGTGCTCCTGCCCGCCGTTGATCTCGACATGCCGCCCCGTGATGCCTGGTCCGATGAACAGGTGCGGCTCGCCCGCACGCTCTATGCGCAATGTCCGTCTGCGGGGGCGAATCGCGTGATCCTCGTCATCGGCGCGTCGTCGTCGTCGGGGAGCTCAGAGGTGGCTTCGCTGCTCGAGTTCGCGGCGGCCGAAAGTGTGCCTGCGGCGGGTGCGGCGAGTCCGATGGGGCAACATTCGTTGCCCTCCTCGGCTGAACCGCCCACGACACGAGTCGTCGCAGGCGGAGCCGTCGGCGACCCGACACTGACCCCCGGCATCATCGGTGCCGCCACGGGCATCGTGCTCGTGGTCCGAATCGAGGCCGACACGGTGGCGCAAGCGTTGGCGCTGCGGGCTACAGCGGCGTCCAGTGCCGCGCCGGTGGTGGCGGCTTTCACCTACCGCCGACGGCAGCGGGCAAGATCACGAAGACGTCAACCGAATACCGCAGGCACCGACGACGCGCAGAGCCCGCAGTGAGGGTCGCGATCGTTCACGAACGGCTGACCGAGATCGCCGGTTCGGAGCACGTCGTTACCGAGCTGTCGCGGGAGTGGCCGGATGCGCCCATCAGCATTCCCATCGTCGATACACGGGTGGCTGCGGCGTTTGCCTCGCGCGTGATCACTGGTCCGCTGTCCTCGGCTTACCGCATGACGGGTTACCGCAGCTACGCGCCGTTGCTCCCGCTGGTGCCGGGATGGTTGAGGCGCCGGGATTTCGGTTCCGCGGACGCTGTGATCATCAGCCATCACGCATTCGCTGTGGCCGCGGTCAACGCCGCCACAACCAGACCAACGGTCGTCTACGTGCATTCACCCGCGAGGTGGGCGTGGGACGAGAGGATGCGGAGCGAAGAGGCATCGTCGCGACCGGGTCGCCTCGCGCTCGACGTGTTGTCCCGATTGGCGATCAAAGCGGAGCTGGCCGCTGCTCCGAAGATCACGTCCATCGTGGCCAACAGCGCTGCGGTGGCACAGCGGATCGAGCGCCATTGGGAGCGTGAGGCAGAGGTCGTCCACCCTCCGGTGAACGTCTCGTTCTACACACCGGACGCAGCTGAGGCCCGTGACGACTACTTTCTGCTCGCGGGGCGGTTGGTGGGGTACAAGCGTCCCGACATCGCCATCAGGGCGGCGGCGGAGGCCGGGGTGAAGCTGGTGGTCGCGGGCGATGGCCGCGAGGCCGCCAAGTGCAGGAAGTTTGCCGAAGGCGGTGACATCACGTTTGTCGGTCGGGTGTCGGATGGAGAGCTCCGCAGCTTGTACCGCCGCGCCAAGGCGATGGTCATGCCCGGGGAGGAGGACTTCGGCATAACCCCCGTCGAGGCCATGGCTTGTGGCACACCGGTGATCGCGTTCGGTGTCGGTGGCGCTCTCGACAGCGTCGTCGACGGCATCACGGGAGCGCTCGTCGTCGGCACCAGTGATGCCGAAGTGGTCAGCAACTTCGCGGAGAAGTTCACGTCCTTCGATGGCCGCCACTTCGACCCGGTCGGGATCCGAAGGCACGCCGAACAATTCTCGCCGGAGGCCTTCCGCAGCAAGATGGCCGGCGTGGTGACGCGGACGCTAGCGGCCCACCGACATGGCTGACCACCGCGCCGGAGCCGGGCGCAGCCGTGCTTGACAGCAAGCACCTGCATACCGCCGTCCAGGTGGGTGCCGGTCTCGCGCTGAATGTCTTTCCGGCGATCTTCATCGCGATCTATGCGCGCATAGCGCCCATCGACACTCAGGGCTTTCTCGCGTTGGCGCTCGTCGTCGGCGTCTACGTCGCACAACTGTTCAACGCCTTCGTCGTCGAGGGCCGCCTGGCGACCCCGGACGCAGAAGGCGACTTGGGCCTGCCCCTGTGGGTGGTGTTGTTGACCATCGCCTCCGGCGCACTGCTGGTCATCGGACCAGCGGTCGCGACGACCGCGGCGTTGATGACGAGCTCTGTCGGCGTGATGACCGGGTTGCTGATGGCCCGCTCGATCGGGGTGGTCAGCGGAGCGTGGAAACGTGAAGGCCTCGGCGCGGCGGTGTTGATCGTTGCCAGTGCGATCGCACTCTGGATGTCCGTTCAACACAACCCGCAATGCGTACGGGTACTGGCCGTCGGCGCCGTACTCGCGGTGCTCGTCCGGTATCGGCCGGGAAGGGCATTGCCGCGGATGGGTTTTCCGCCAGATGTCCGTAGGTCCAGTTGGGTCACCGCGGAGACTGCCGTCGTCGGCGTCGTACAGCCGGCGATCACGTCGCTGCTCCTGGTCATGGTCGGACCGGCAGCGTCGGTCACGTTTCGCGTCATCTCCACGGTGGCCGGCGCCGTAGAGCCGATCCTGGCCTATGGCAGGTATCGACTGCTCGCCCACGGCCACCGGGGTGAACTCGCACCCTTCACCGTGGTTTTCGTCGCCGCAATGGTGGCAGTCCTAATTGCCGCCTTCGGGGGGCTGGGAAGCCTGATCTTCGGTCCGGCGTGGCGCGATGTTGGCGTCGCTGCGCTGCTACTGGCCTGCCTGTGGAAGGGCTTCATGTTGTTGTCGACCGTGCCGTTCGCCGCGCTCCGCAAGGCCGGTAAGACCGTGCCCGTGTTCTGGATTCGAGGTGCCAGCACGGTGATCTACTTGATGATCAGCGTGGGCTTTCTCCTTGTCTGGCACGCCCCGGCCGCGATCTTCCTGTCTTTCGTCGTGGCCGAGATGATCACGGCCCTCATCTACCACCGAGCGGCCGTCAAAGACGCTTCGGACTACGCGGCGGCTTTCGGATTGCGACAGCTACGCGAACGGCTCAGCTAGGTATGCACACAGACATCAGCGCCGAATCCCCTGTGCGCCACGCCCGAACAGATCTTCGGGTCCCGCGTTGGTTTACTCCCGGCGCCTTGATCTTGGCGCCGGTGGGTATGTCATTTCTGGCGTGGTTGGCGTTGACCAGCCGACAGTTCGGGCGAGCCCAGGCCGGTTCCGAGGCTTTGACCGGGTTTTCGACCCCGGCCCAGGCCAGCGGTAGAGGTATCGCGCTTCTCGTGTTGTGGTACGGCGCGATCGTGATGGTGTCGATGGTCGGTTTCTGGCTCGGCTCACACAGGTCACGGCCTGCGATCGGCAACGAGCGCACGAAAACCTTCTGGTTCGAACGGCGTTACTTCTTCCTCCTGCTCGCTGCCGGCGCCCTCGGAGTCAGCTACTCGGTCTTGAGGGTCGGCGGCATCTCCGCCATCGTCGAATCCCTGAGCGAGCAGACTGCCAACGACTTCAGCAATGCGCTCTCGGGTTTCGCCGGTTTGCAGACGTTGCGATACGCCACGATTCTGGCTGCGCCCATTAGCGTCTTCCTCTGGCGCAAAAAGGTCGTCGGGTGGCCGTACATGGTTGTTGCGATGCTGCTGTTGATCGCGAACTCCATGATTTCGTCGCGTCTCGCGCTCCTGATGGCATGCGCGGTCTATCTGGCCGCATGGGTGAGAAGTCGCGAACCACAGCTAGTTGACAGTAGGTCAGCTGTGCGCGTTGGGATCGCGCTCGTGCTGATAGCGCTCATTGGATTCACTGTGCTCACAGCGTTGAACTACTTCCGCAACGCGAATTACTACCGCGAGCACGGGGTCTCGAATCCGGTCGCGATGAACGTCTATCAGACAGGGGCCTACCTGGCCGTCCCGGCACAGGTTTCGCTGGGAGTATCGGATGCGGTGATGCGGGGCGCCTGGGAGAACCAGGGCGATGCCCTGACGTCGCTGGGTGCCGTCCAGCCCACCTTCCTGCAGTTCGACAAGGTCGCCAAGGACGACAGCTGGAAACAGGCCGCCACATATGGATTCTCGGTGACCTTCGCAGGCAACTTCTTCACCAATTCCGCGTTCGCCGACACCTATTCCGTGTACGGGGCCTGGGGTTGGGTCTACACGATCCTGGCTTACGGATTCGCCGGATACGCCTTCGCGCGAATATTCAGTTTCAGCCCGGTCATCGCCGCTTCGGCGGGTGTGGTTGCGTATTGCTTCCTCGAGGTGTGGCGCGTGCAGATCCTCACCTACGGCATCGTCGTCTTCCTGTTGTTGCTGACGGCCGGAAGCGCACTCCTAGCCGCCAGGATACGGCCGCCTCGGAAGAACTGACCGGTGCGTCGCACACATTGTCACCACACGCGCCTTCGGCAGAGCGCCGCAACGGGTTCCACCAGCAGGGTGCAGCCGGCCAATCGAACTGGAGGTCGTTGATCACACCGTCGGAATTGTCGAACCACACCGACGGCGCCACGGTGTCTGCAGGCTGATACGACTTGCTGATCGCCACGCTCAGACGGTCGACTGCGAGCAGTGCGGTATTCACAGCGCTGAAGGCGACCACCGGGTCCGCGTGGCGAATCGAGACGGTGCCCAGAGAAATTCCCTGTGCGTTGCCGATCCCGACCCCGCCGTTGCCACCCGTGGTAGAGGTGGACGAGATGCGGCAGCGCGCTATCCGCAGACCACTGACCTTGCGATCGGTCAACGACTCGGCCCGCAGCGACCAATTGCTGCAGTCGCTGAGGGTCGCGTCATCGACACGGAGGTCGAAGTCGGTGAATCGCCGGTCACCGGAGCCGCCTGGTCGGGCCAGAAGGTGAATTCCCGTGTCGCAGGTGACCGCAGTGATGTCAGTAAGGTGCACGGCGCGGCTCGCCACGTAGTTCCAGCCGACGTCGGAGCCCGGTTCCGCCGAGTCCACCAAGACCGCCGAGCCGGATCGCACCCCGGCGACGCGCAGTCCGCCGACGGTGACCCGGTTTGCTCCCGCGATCCGGACTCCGTTCGCGTTGCCGCCGACGACGCTGACGTTGCCGATGGAAAAGTCCGTGTTGGACCACTCGGTGAGCGAGGGAAACGCGAAGGTGTGCGCGGTCTCGTCGAACGAGAACTCGCGCGCGAAATAGGTCACGAGCGCCAACCCGTCGTCGCCGGTGTCGACTGCGCTGTAATCGTCGACCATGACTCGTCGGCACGCATTGAAGTGCAGGCCATCGGCCTGGGTGTCGGCAACCCGCAGTCCGGCGACCGTGACGTCGGACACGCCGAGCATGATCACCCCCGCCTGGGGGCTCGATCGAACGACGCAGTCTGACAGGCTGATTCCGGCAACGGGTGCCCGCGGTCCTGACCATCCGGTCGGTGGGGACCCGTCATGGGTAGGACAGCCCACCACCCGGATGCCGTCGCCGAGGGACCGCTTCGCATTTTCCGCCCACCGGATGTTCACATTGCGCAACGAAATTCGCGATACCGGTCCACGGACCAGGACACCGTGGCTGGTACCGGCGTGTGCGATGGGATCGAGATTGTCCATGAGAAGCTCGGCGCCGGGTTCGAACGCGACGGCGACATCCGAGACCCCGGTGATGAGGATGGCCGCTGCCCCCGCGGGTCCACGCTGCGCGAATCGGTACGTACCCCTTGGGAAATACAGTGTGCCACTTGACCGTAGCGCCGAGACGGCGGCTTGGATGGCGTGCGAATCATCCGTGGCGCCGTCACCCCTGGCCCCGAAACTCCTGACATCGACGACGGTGCGCCCCTCCCGCTGGCAACCCGGCAGAACAGCCAGGGCGGCTGCGGCAGATGCGCTGACCAGGAGCTTGCGCCTCGATATCATCGAGGTCGGCTTCTGGCCATTTCGGTGAATATCTCGTCGGCTGCGGCGGTCGCGCAGATGCGCTGCTGGCGCCGCAGCACATGGGAGTGGCCCCGCGCCGCCAGGTCCGATCTGGCCATGTCGTCCGCGCAGTACGACCGCAACAGGCGCGCCAACCCGTCGCGGTCGTGCGGGTCGAAATAGTCGGCACCGTCGCCGCACGTTTCTCGCAGAACCGGGATGTCCGACGACAGAACAGCCGTGCGCGAGGCCATTGCCTCCAATGGTGGCAACCCGGCACCTTCGTACAGGGACGGCATGATCAACAGGTCCGCCGATGCGACTAGCGCGCGCAAGGCCCCGAAGGTGAGTTGCCCCGTCAGCACTATCCGGTCCCGGTTGTCCTCAGCGAGTCGGCGCACTCGTCCGTCCAACGTCCGCAGTGAGGCGCCTCCTCCGGCTATCACCAGCTTGTGTGGGATGGTCTCGGCGAGATCGGAGAAAGCTGCCACCATGAGCGGCAAGTTCTTGTAGCGCTTGGTATTTCCGACATATAGCAGATACGGGCCGACAACAGGTGACAGACCCGGGTCGGCTGGCGCGAACCAGATGTCGTCAACGGGTATCGGCGTCACCATCACTCGCGCGTTCGGCGCAATTGCCTTCACGTCGGTCGCGGTCGCTTCTGACGGTGTGAACATCCGGCGACACGATCGGGCGTCTGCACTGAGCATCACGCGCGCATACGAGCGGCCGGCCGCGCCCTGTCCGCTGATGCTCGCGGGCAGAAGATGAATGGTGTCGTGCACGGTGACATACGTCAGCATCCGGCGGTTACCGGGCAGCAACCGGGCCAACGGGTAGGGGTAGTGCGGCAGCCATACCGCACGGGGTCGCGCTTCTTCGAACGCGCGACGCCACACGAGCTGTTCGGCGACGGAGTACATCGCGGCCGCCGGCGAAGAGGCAAGGATGACACCCGTGCCCGGGCGAAGTTCAGGCAGGGCGTCGCGGTCTCGCAGTATCGCCAGCGAGCGGCCGTGACGAGCCGCGGCCTCTTCCAAATGAGCAAGTTGGGTGCGGATGTAGGTACCTATGCCGCTCTGGCGCACATGCCGAGCATCGAAAAGGAGATCGACGGGGCGGTCGACCGTCCGTGGTTCTGGCACATCCCCTCCTGATCGCCGGCGGTGGGCCCCAAGGCTACTTCGCTAAGGGGTCACCCCGGCGTGTGCACCTCTTATGCCTGTTTCAGCGAAACTCGGATACCGTGGACGGGTGACCAGCGGGCTGCCATCGTTCGACGATTGGCTCAACCACCAGCTGGTCGAGTGTGCGCGCGAAGTCGGCGAAGACGTCGCGACCTATGTAGCCCGCGCCGTGGCGTCACGGATGGTGAGCGATCTCTTGCAAGCCGAGAATCCATCGGTCAAGGAACTATTGGCCCGGCTGTCCGAGTCCGAGGTGCTCACCCACGAGGGGATGCCGGACGTATCGGCTGCGATAGGCGACCCCGACCGGCTGCGCGCGCTGCATAGGACCGAGCTGCTCGATTCTCCTCCGGATGAGGTGTACGACCGGATCACCCGCGCGGCCGCCGCCGCCCTGGACGCCCCGCACGCAGCGGTGGCTTTGGTAGACGTCGACCGGCAATTCTTCAAGAGCGCCCACGGAATGGGTGATGGCTCCGTCGAGGACAGACAGACGCCACTCGAGCTATCGATCTGTCAGTATGCGGTGGCAAACGGTGCACCGTTGATTCTCGAAGATGCGCGGCGCGACCCGGTCTTCAGGAACCATCCGGTGGTCCGCGGCGGCGCCGTGGCCGCCTACCTCGGGATGCCTTTGATCGATCACGAGGGCAACGCCATCGGTACCCTCTGCGTCTTCGACAGCAAGCCGCGGCTGTGGAGCACCGGCCACGTCCAGGTTCTCGGTGACCTCGCCAACCTCGTCGGTGAACGGATCTTTGGTTCCGGGGCCGGTACGGACGCTAAACGGCCTCGCTCAGCTATTCCGCCGGGGTAGCCACTGTCCGCGACCGCGGGCACGTTCAACCCCTCTTCGCCCATGTGATTGCGTGGGCGGCCCAGCAGTTTCACGAGGAGTTGTGTCATGCATGCAGTCATGCAGCTATGATGTGATGCATGACACTGGACATCAGGCCGGCACCGGTACTGGCGCCCAGTCGCCCGGTGACACCGCAACGGGATGCCGCAACGCAGCCCCGCCGGATCGAACGCTTCCGCAGTGCTCGGTGGTTCTCCGCGATCACCGTGGTGCTCGACGTCTTGTCAGCTGCCGGTGCAGTTGTGCTCGCTCAGTGGTGGCTCCCGGGCGCGATGGAAGTTCGCGACTTCTCGGAGGATTCGTGGGCCTTCGTGCTGTTCGTGGTGGCCGCATTGGCCACTCGGTCCATGTACACGCGCAAGCTGAACATCAAGTTTCTCGACGACTTCGAACCGGTGGAGACGGCAGTCGCAATGGCCGCACTGGCGACGTTGACCGTTTTGCTGCAGGCCGACCCGTCATTCCAGAGCGTTGAGTTGGCGGCCGCGCAGGACCGTCCCGGCGACTTGGTTCTGCGCGTGTGGGTGTGTGCGGCCATCCTCATGCCCACGGTACGTCTGGGTAAATCCCTGGTGTATCGCTACCTGCGGCGGAAGTTCCGCATTGCCGCGCCGACGCTGATCGTCGGCTCAGGTCCGATCGCCCATCAACTGATCGCGAGGATGCACCAGGTAGCTGAGTACGGTCTACGTCCCGTCGGCGTGCTGGATGACACCCGACCACCAGACGATGGCTTGCTCGACGTGCCATACCTGGGAACCCTGTACAACCTGGAGAGTGCAGCACGCGCAACTCATGCCGAAGAGCTCATCGTCGCGCCGTCGTTGGTCCCCGACGAGCAGTTGGCGCACGCCGCCATGGTGGCGCACACCCTCGGAATACGAGTACGTGTAGTACCGCGACTGATGGACGTCGTCGGCGTCGGCGCCCGGGTCGAGCACCTGGGCGGCATCCCTCTCATTGTCCTCTGCCACGTCGATCCGAAGGGTTGGCAGTTTGCGTTCAAGCACGTTTCCGACAAGTTGGTTGCCGGGGTCGGACTGTTGGCCATTTCGCCCGTGTTCATCGGCCTGGCGCTACTGGTCAAGATCAGCTCGCCGGGACCGGTCTTCTACCGTCAGGAACGCATCGGGCGTGACGGCAAGATCTTCGACTGTTTGAAGTTCCGCAGTATGCGCCCCCAGGATCCGGCCGACGCGGGCTTCGCCATGGAGGACGGGTCCGCGCCCGGTGGGGTGGAAGGCGTCGATCGGCGCACTCGGATCGGCAAGGTCATGCGTCAGACGTCGATGGACGAGCTGCCTCAACTGCTCAACGTGCTGCGCGGAGACATGAGTCTGGTGGGCCCGCGTCCCGAGCGGCCGGCATTCGTCGAGTTGTTCGAACTGCAGGTGCGGCGCTATGGCGACAGGCACAGGGTCAAGGCCGGCATTACGGGCTGGGCCCAGGTGCACGGCCTTCGGGGGCAGACCTCAATCGCCGATAGGGCCGAATTCGACAACTACTACATCGAGAACTGGTCGCTGCGCCTCGATTTCAGAATTCTGTTGCTGACCGTGTTGGCGGTTCTGCACAAGGCAGAGGATTGATCATCGTCGCCGGCCGTCATGAACCTTCGGACCCACCACAGTGTCGCCCGATCGGACGTGACGGCATGCACCTAGCGCGGGCTACTTCATAGTGAAGTTGGGCGCCCGCTTCTCCTTGAACGCCAGCGGGCCTTCCTTGGCGTCCTCTGAGAGGAACACCTTGATGCCGATCTGAGTGTCGATCTTGAAGGCGTCGTTCTCGTGCATGCCCTCGGTCTCGTGGATCGACTTCAGGATCGCCTGCACGGCGAGCGGCCCGTTGTTGTTGATCACCTCGGCGATCTGCAGCGCCTTGTCCAGCGCCGTGCCGTCGGGCACCACGTAACCGATCAGCCCGTAGTCCAGCGCCTCGGCCGCGGTGATGTGCCTGCCTGTCAACAGAAGATCGCACGCGATCGTGTACGGGATCTGGCGCACGAGACGCACCGCTGACCCGCCCATCGGGTAGAGGCTCCACTTCGCCTCGGAGATGCCGAACTTCGCGCTCGCGCCGGCGATGCGGATGTCGGTGCCCTGCAAAATCTCGGTGCCGCCCGCGATCGCGGGACCCTCGACGGCCGCGATCAACGGCTTGGTGAGCCGGCGGCCCTTCAGCAGGGCGTCGATCCGCGACGGGTCATAACTGCCGTCGGAGAACGAGTCGCCCGGCGGCTTGGCCGTCGCCGCCTTGAGATCCATGCCCGCGCAGAAGTAGCCGCCAGCTCCGGTGAGGACGCAGCTGCGGATCTCCGGATCGTTGTCGACGCGGTCCCAGGCTTCCACCATGATCGAGAGCATCTCGGTGGAAAGCGCGTTGCGCGCCTCGGGTCGATTCAGCGTGACGATCAGAGTGTGTCCGCGCTGCTCAATGAGGGCGTCGGGGCCTTTCTCAGACTCGCTCACGGAGGTCCGCCTTTCAGCGTCGATGCCATAGACTTGTCTGGAAATGTAACACGTTCTAGTTTAGGTCTCGTGGCCCTGAACATCGCTGATCTCGCCGAGCACGCCATTGACGCTGTGCCTGACCGCGTTGCCCTGATCTGCGGCGACGACCAGCTCACCTATGCCCAATTGGAGGACAAGGCCAACCGCCTGGCTCACTACCTTCAAGAGCAGGGCGTCAAGAAGGACGACAAGGTCGGGTTGTACTGCCGCAACCGCATCGAGATCGTGATCGCGATGGTCGGCATCATCAAGGCGGGCGCCATCCTGGTCAACGTCAACTTCCGCTACGTCGAGGGCGAGCTGAAGTATCTGTTCGAGAACTCCGACATGGTCGCGCTGGTGCACGAGCGCCGCTATTCCGACCGCGTCGCCAACGTGCTGCCCGAGACACCGGCCGTCCAGACCGTCCTGGTGGTCGAGGACGGCAGCGACGACGACTATCAGCGCTACGGTGGCGTCGAGTTCTACTCCGCCCTCGAAAATGCATCGGCCGAACGCGATTTCGGCCCGCGCAGCGAGGACGACATCTACCTGTTGTACACCGGCGGCACCACCGGGTTCCCGAAGGGCGTCATGTGGCGCCACGAGGACATCTACCGTGTGCTGTTCGGCGGCACCGACTTTGCGACGGGTGAACCGATCGCTGACGAGTACGACCTGTCCAAGCAGGCGGCCGCGGGGCCGCCGATGATCCGTTATCCGATTCCCCCGATGATCCACGGCGCGACGCAGTCAGCGACCTGGATGGCGTTGTTCTCCGGCGGAACCATCGTGCTCGCACCGGAATTCGACGCCGAAAAGGTGTGGCAGACGATCGAGAAGCACAAGGTCAATCTGCTCTTCTTCACCGGCGACGCGATGGCGCGTCCGCTGCTCGACGCGTTGACCAAGGTGCACGACGCCGGAAGGGAACCTGACCTGTCGAGTCTGTTCCTGCTGGCCAGCACCGCGGCGTTGTTCTCCACGAGCATCAAGGAGAAGTTCCTCGAACTGCTGCCCAATCGCGTCATCACCGACTCGATCGGATCGTCGGAGACCGGATTCGGCGGCACCAGTGTGGTGGCCAAGGGGGAGTCGCATACCGGTGGTCCGCGCGTCACCATCGACAAGAACACCGTCGTGCTCGACGAGGACGGTAACGAGGTCAAGCCCGGATCCGGGGTGCGCGGAATGATCGCCAAGCGCGGCCACATCCCCGTCGGCTACTTCAAGGACGAGAAGAAGACCGCCGAGACGTTCAAGACCTTCAACGGCGTGCGGTACGCGATCCCCGGTGACTTCGCCGAGGTCGAGGCCGACGGCAGCGTGACGATGCTGGGCCGCGGTTCGCAGTCGATCAACAGCGGCGGCGAGAAGATCTACCCCGAAGAGGTCGAGGCCGCGCTGAAGGGCCATCCCGATGTGTTCGACGCACTGGTCGTCGGAGTGCCCGACGAGCGCTACGGCCAGTGCGTGGCCGCGGTCGTGCACCGCCGCCCCGGCACGAACCCGACCCTGGCGGAGTTGGACACCTTCGTCCGTCAGGAGATTGCGGGA
Source organism: Mycobacterium deserti (assembly GCF_025345615.1). Classification (GTDB taxonomy): domain Bacteria; phylum Actinomycetota; class Actinomycetes; order Mycobacteriales; family Mycobacteriaceae; genus Mycobacterium; species Mycobacterium deserti. The sequence continues at coordinate 996,633 of NZ_JAODWD010000001.1, read as the reverse complement.
TATAAGGTGCCGCGCAAGATTTGGTGGGTCGACGAGATTCACCGCACGCCGGCGGGCAAGCCCGACTACCGCTGGGCCAAGGACACCACCGAGGAACGGCCCGCCGACGACGCACACGCCAACCATGTAGGAACGTCGTCCTCGTAGGGGCGAGCGAAGCGACGGGAGAGATAGATGCGCACGGAACTCTGCGATCGCTTCGGCATCGAATACCCGATCTTCGTCTTCACGCCGTCGGAGAAGGTGGCCGCCGCGGTCAGCAAGGCCGGTGGTCTCGGCGTGCTGGGCTGCGTTCGGTTCAACGAGGCCGAGGATCTCGAGAACGTCCTGTGCTGGATGGACGAGAACACCGAAGGCAAGCCCTACGGCGTCGACGTGGTGATGCCCGCCAAGATCCCGCAGGAGGGTACGGCGGTCGATATCGACAAGCTCATTCCGCACAGCCACCGCGATTTCGTCTCGAAAACGCTTGCCGATCTTGGTGTTCCGCCCCTCCCAGAGGACGGGGAACGCAACGAGGGGGTTTTGGGCTGGTTGCATTCGGTGGCCCGCTCGCACGTCGACGTGGCGCTCAAACATCCGATCAAGCTGATCGCGAACGCGCTGGGCTCGCCGCCGAAGGACGTGATCGACCAGGTACATGCGGCCGGTGTGCCGGTCGCCGCTCTTGCCGGCAGCGCCAAGCACGCGCAGCGGCACGCCGAAAACGGCGTTGACATCGTTGTGGCACAGGGCCATGAGGCCGGCGGGCACACCGGTGAGATCGGATCGATGGTGCTGTGGCCGGAAATCGTTGACGCGCTTGACGGTAAAGCGCCGGTACTGGCTGCGGGCGGCATCGGCACCGGCAGGCAGGTCGCCGCTGCGCTAGCGCTGGGCGCGCAGGGAGTGTGGATGGGCTCGGCATTCCTCACCGCCGCCGAATACGACCTGGGCCACCGGAAGCCGAGCGGCGTTTCGACCATTCAGGAGGGGCTGCTGCGCGCCACCTCCGCCGACACCGTGCGCCGCCGGATCTACACCGGAAAGCCCGCCCGCCTGCTGAAGACGAAGTGGACCGAGGCGTGGGATGCTCCCGACGCGCCCGAACCGCTGCCGATGCCGTTGCAGAACATCCTCGTCAGCGAGGCTCATCAGCGGATGAACGAGGCGGACAACCCTGACACCGTCGCGATGCCGGTCGGTCAGATCGTCGGGCGCATGAACGAGATCCGCCCCGTCGCGGACATCATTGCCGAACTGGTCTCCGGCTTCGACGAAGCCAGTCGCCGCCTCGACGACATCCGCGATAACTAGCCGCAGCGCGGGCCAGCCCCCATACGATTCGACGGATCACACGGGGGTGGCGATGGCGACGTTCGTTCTGGTACATGGCGCTTGGCACGGCGCATGGTGCTGGGATCGGCTGACGCCCGAACTGGAATCGAAGGGCCATCGCACGATCGCGATGGATCTGCCGTGTGACGACGGCGCCGCCACGTTCGACGACTACGCCGATGTCGTCTGCGACGCCGTCAGGGGCGTCGATGGCCAAGATCTGATACTGGTCGGTCACTCACTGGCGGGGCAGACCATTCCGCTCGTGGCTGCGCGCCAGTCGGTGCGCCGGGTCGTGTATCTGTGTGCGCTGCTGCCCGTCCCCGGGATAGCCCTCGCGCAGCAGATGGCCGAAGACGAGTCGATGCTCAACCCCGATTACGCGATGGGATTGAGCGAGAAGGACATTCACGGCCGCCGGACCTGGGTCGATGAGGAGGTGGCGTGCCGCCATCTGTTCGGCGATTGTGACGACGACACGGCCTCGGCGGCGTTCGCCCGGCTGTGCCCACAAGCGACGCATCCGTATCGACTGCCGTGCTCGCTCACCGAACTTCCGCGCGTCGACAACACCTACATCCTGTGCGCCGAGGACCGGATGGTGAACCCCGACTGGTCGAGGCGGATGGCGCGAGAGCGGTTGGGTGCTGACGTAGTCGAGATGGCGGGTAGTCACTCACCGTTTCTGTCGCGCCCCGGGGCGCTCGCTGACGTCCTTCACGGGCTCGCGTAGCGGTCAGGGTGTGATCGTCGTCTGCTCGTCGATCACATTCGTCGCCGGACCGATGATGCTCATCTGGTCTTCCAACCCGTCCGCGTTGAGCTGCAACACGTAGACGCCGTCGGCGCCGGGGATCACTACCGTCTTCTGTGCGACGACCTTCTTCTGTCCGTCCTGCACCCAGAAGCCGCCCAGTTGTACAGCCGGATAGCCACCGAGCGTATCGGTGGAGCCCTCGGCCATCGACTCGTAGCCCTCGAGGTTCTGCAGCTCTCCGGGCGCGAGATCGATGATCGCCTGCGGATCGACGTTGCCGGTCAGCTTCGACACGATCGCGACGATGCTCGGCGTGTACTCGGCGGCCTCCGGCCCGGTGTAGATGATGGCGCCGTAAGCCCATTCCGGGGTGTCCGGACCGGCGTCCTCCCACCCCGGCGGGAAGGGGAGATCGATTGTGGGCGAGCCGGGGTCGCCGCGCTTGACGGGCGTCTCCTGAATGTTGTTCTCGGCGATGTAGCTCGCAATCGTCGGGTTCGGGCCCGCCGCATCCTCGCCACGCGGTGCCACTTTGGCGGTCGACGGCGCCGCCTTCGCGGTCGTGGTTGTCGTCGTGGTCGTCGACGACTCGGCCTGGGTGCCCGGTTCGGACTCAGTGTCCGAACCGCAACCCGTCAACACAACGGCCAGGGCCAACGCGGCCCCGGCCGACAGCGTAGTGAACCTCATTGATCACTCCCGTCTGGTCAAGAATCCTGGGCAAACATTCGATCTTGATCGCCGTTTGGCAGCGTAGCCCAGAAGCGCACTTATGTTGGTTGAGTACAAGTACTCAACTACCGAGGTGGAGCAAATCCAGCAGGCGCTTGTCCGATTTGTTCAAGACTGCGGCAGCGCCGTGGACCCAACTTGTTCGGCATGGACATTCGCCTGACATCAGCGGTCTTTCAAGTCTTCACTGGCGACCTTGCGCGATCACTGGAGTTCTATCGGCTGCTCGGCCTGCCGGTGCCCGAGTCCGACGCCCCCCACGTCGCCATCGAGTTGCCCGGTGGGAACACGATGTCGCTCGACGTCGAACAGACCATCGCCGGCATGCATCCGGGTTGGGCGCCACCCACGTCGCCGGAGGCCCGACTGGCGCTTGCCTTGGGCGTGGCGGAACCGGCGGAGGTCGACGCACTCTTCGAAAAGGTCACCGCGGCCGGCCACGCCGGGGCGTTGGCGCCCTACGACGCGCCGTGGGGCCAGCGCTATGCGACCGTCGCCGACCCCGACGGCAACTGGGTGGACCTGTTCGCCCCCTTGCCATCCTGACGTAGCGACGCCACCGGCACACCGGCGATCTGGCGGACCTCGCGGTAGAGGTGAGGCTGATCCGCGTACCCGACGCGGGTGGTCACCTCGGCAAAGGGAAGGCCGGCTGCCAGGAGCCGGGTCGCGCGGCGGAAGCGAAGAATCCGGCGCAGCGTCGCCGGGCCGTAGCCATACACAGCTGTGCACTGGCGCTGCAGCGTGCGTGTTGACCAGCCAGCCTCGCCCGCGACCGCGCTGACCGCCGACCCGGCCGCCAACCGAGCGGTGATCCAGCGCAGTTGCGGGAGCTGCCACGGCGCGGTCTCACCGCGTGGACGATCTGCGGCCAGTCGTGTGGTCAGCTCGATGAGCGACTCGGTTCGCGGCGCTGGATGCAGGTCTGCCAGCGCCACCCGTTGATCTCGTACCTGCGAAGCCGGAACGCCGAGCAACCGGGGCAGCACGCCAGGCCGAAACCTCAACCCCACAAACGATTCTCCGGCTCGAAAGCTCGTCGATGCCGTGGTATCCGGGCCCGCGGCGACAATGCGACCGTTCATCCGGATGAGGTCCATGCACCCATCGGGCAGCACCCGCACCGGCGCGGCGGGCCCGTCGAGCACCCAGGCACATTCGACCAGCTCGCCCAGTGAGCCGGGCGGCGCATACTCGCGATAACCCACGCCTCGAGGCTAGCGACGGCCCCCGACCTCTGCGCCGGCGCGCTTTATCGCGAATAGTCCCTCTCGCCGGTCGCTCAGACGGGCTGCCGGGGTTGAATTGCTGATGTGGAGGACGCCAGGCCGGCAGGCCGCCCGCGAGACGGATCGATCGATGCGCGCGTCTTCGCGGTGGTCCGCGAGTCGCTCATCGAGGTGGGCTGGAACGAACTCAGCATGCGGTCCATCGCTGCCAGCGCCGGGGTCAGTCGGTCCAGCCTGAACCGTCGCTGGGCGTCGAAGGCGGAGCTGGTGCTGCACGCGATACTCGGCGCGACGCCGGATCTCGCGCCGTTCGCGAACACCGACCAGCGGGGTTGGGTGGACTGGGTGGCGCGCGGCAGCCGCCAGTTGTTCGCGCGGCCGGAGGTCAGGGCCGCGGTGCCCGGATTGCTGCTGGCGATGGCTCAGAACGATGAGCTTCGCGCTCGATTGTGGGCGGACTTCAGTGGTCCTGCGGTCGCGCTGTTCACCGGCGGCGATCCCGACCCGGACGGCGCCGAGCGCGACGCCCGTGCCGTCATAGCGATGGCCGCGGGCGCGGCCCTATTCCTCACCACCGTTGCCCTCGAGGATGACACGGATGCGCTACACGCCCGGATCACCGGCATCCTGAGCGAGGCCGCGGTCCGGGAAGGACGCGATGATGGCGTCGACAGCTGAACGTCTCCTCATGCCGAGGTCTCGGATGGTTTCCGAGTCGTCGGTCGGTGTCGCCGCGGTGAGAAGGAGCGCCGCCTCGTAGCTCCGGCCACGAAAAGCCCTCTGGCTCATCGGAACTGTGGACGTCGGCGACATCACCGGTGCCGCCGGTGACGGCGATCATCGTGGCACTCCTGCTCTCGAGATTGCGCACTGCTATATTACGGGGCCAATGGTATCGAAAGTGCACGAGATCACGACCGCTCCGTCCGCGGCGTTCACGCCGATGAGGCTGGGGCCGCTGACCCTGAAGAACCGATTCATCAAGGCCGCGACTTTCGAGGGACGAATGCCGCGCGGCGAGGTGACCGACGGTCTCATTGATTTCCACATCGAGGTAGCCGAGGGTGGCGCCGCGATGACGACCGTCGCCTACTGCGCGATCTCACCCGGCGGCCGGGTCCACCGCGACACCATGGTGCTCGACACCCGCCGGGCCACTGCATTGCGCCGGTTGACCGATGCGGTGCACACCCGCGGTGCGCTGGTGTGCGCACAGATCGGCCACGCGGGTCTTGTCGCCAACACCCGCTCGAACCGGATGCGCACTCTCGCGCCGTCGACCCGATTCAGCGCGCCCGCAATGGGATTGGTGCGCGCCGCCACGATAGAACAACTCGATGAAGTGGTCAGCGACTTCGGGGTGGCGGCCCGCAACGCCGTCGATGCCGGCTTCGACGCCATCGAGGTGCACCTCGGACATGGATACCTGCTGAGCTCCTTCTTGAGCCCGAACCTCAACAAACGCAGAGACCGCTTCGGTGGTGACACGGCACGGCGGGCCGAACTCGCACGTCGGGTCGTCGAACGAGTGCGCGCCGAGGCCGGCGACACCGTCGCGGTCACCGCGAAGTTCAACATGGACGACGGTGTCCGAGGTGGCTTCTGGCTGACCGACAGCCTGCCGACCGCACGCCTGCTCGAAACGGACGGTCACCTCGACGCTCTGGAGTTGACCGGCGGCAGCTCGCTGCTCAACCCGATGTACTACTTTCGCGGTGACGTGCCGATGGCCGAGTTCATCGCCTCTCAGCCGGCCTCCGTGGGACTCGGTCTACGGGTCATCGGCAACCGGATGTTTCGGACCTATCCGTTCGAGGAAGCCTTCTTCCTGCCCCAGGCCCGCCAGTTCCGCGAAGCATTGACGATGCCGCTGATCCTTCTCGGCGGTGTCAACACGATGACGACAGTCACCAATGCACTGGACGAAGGTTTCGAGTTCGTGGCCATGGCCCGCGCTCTGCTGCGTGATCCCGCACTCGTCAACAAGTTTCAGGCCGGCACAGCACACGAGGGGTTGTGCGTGCACTGCACGAAATGCATGGCGACGATCTATGACGGGACCCGGTGCGTCTTGCGGCCGGAGTCGATAGGGAGATAGCGAAGTGGGACGAGTCGACGGCAAGTCGCCCTAGCGCTCGATCGGATACACCGGATCCGCGCAGTCGACACCTTCTGCCTGGAGGTGGCGCTTGATCACCTTGAACGTCTCGGTGCGTGGCAACGCCGTGCTGATCCTGACGAATGACGGCCACTGCTTCCGGCCGAGATCGGTTTGTGCAGCCAGGAATTCGCGAAATGTGCTCGGATCGAACGACGCGCCTTCGGTCAGTGTCAGCGCTGCCATCACCTGATCGCCGACATCGGGAGCCGGTATCCCGTACACCGCGACCTCGACCACGTCGGGGTGCCGCAGCAGCACGCGCTCGATCGGCGCGGAGCCCAGATTCTCGCCGTCGACCCGCATCCAGTCCCCGAGGCGTCCCGCGAAGTAGGCGTAGCCGTTCTCGTCGCGGTAGGCCAGGTCACCGCTGTGGTACACCCCGTCGCGCATGCGCTCGGCGTCGGCATCCGGATCGTTGTAATAACCTTCGAATCGGCCCGCGTTCGTGGAGACGAGTTCACCGGTCACCCCAGGTGGACACGGCTCCCCGGTCTCCACGTCGACGATCTCGGTCCCCTCCGGCAGCGGGCCCAGCGCGCCAGGTGGCGTGTCAGGGGTGCGGGCGATCGCGACACCGCCCTCTGTCGATCCGAACCCGTCCATCACCACAGCGTCGAATCGGCGGGCGAACCTCTCGACATCGGCTGGCGCCCCTTCGTTTCCGTACCCCGCTCGCAAGGGGTTATCGGCGTCGTCCGGTCGCTCCGGGGTAGCGAGCACATACGACAGCGGTTTGCCGACGTAGTTCGCATACGTCGCGCCGTAGCGGCGCACATCGGGCAGGAACTGAGACGCGGAGAACTTGCGCCGCAACGCAAGTGAGCCCCGCGACGCGAGCGCCACCGCCCAGCCGACAAGGACGGCGTTGGAATGGAACAGCGGCATCGAGACATAGCAGACGTCATCGCGTCCAAGGGAGAACCGCTGCGTCATGGTGACCCCCGCGATCGCCACTTTGCCCTGGCTGCATTTGACGGCCTTGGGATCACCGCTGGTTCCGGAGGTGTAGATCAGCATGAACAGATCGGCAGGATCAGCCTGGCGCGCCACCACCGGCACGTCGGCGTGAGCGGCGACCTCGTCGGCCCATGTAGCCGAGTCGACGTTGATGTGCTCGAGGTCGCCCAGCGCCTGCGCAGATGCCGAATCAGTCAGCACGACCTGGCAATCCGCATGGATGACGTCGCGCTGCAACGCCGCCCCGCGCCGCACCGGATTCAGCCCCACCACCACAATCTCCGTCAGCCCCGCGGCGACGAGCACCGCCGAGAAGGACGGCGTGTTCTGCAACAACACGCCCACATGCGGCGGACGGTCGGGATCGAGGCGCGCCCGAAGCGCGGCAGCGATCGCAGCTCCGTGCGCCAGGTGCTCGCGCCACGATACGAATGTGTCCTCGAAATAGACTCCGCGATCGTCGACGTCGATCAACGGCGTCAACAGGCCCGCGACGGTCGGCAGGCCGGTCACGGATCAGGCCGGGGTATCGGCCAGGTCGCGGCCGATGCGCAGCAACTGACCGGTGGCGCCGCCGACCGCGAACTCGAGCTGCTTGGCGGCCAGAAAGTACCGGTGCACGGGATGGTCCGTGTCGATCCCGACACCGCCGTGCACGTGAACGGCGGTGTGCGCGACGCGATGCCCCGCGTCTGCGGCCCAGAAGGCCGCCGTGTTGACGTCGACGTCGGCCGAAAGATCCTCCGAGAGCCGCCACGCCGCCTGTGTCACCGTGAGCCGCAGAGCCTTGACGTCGATGTAGCCATCGGCGAGCCGCGACGACACCGCCTGGAAGCTGCCGATCGGCCGGTCGAACTGCTCACGCTCGCGGGCGTACTCCGCGGTGAGTTCCAACGCACGCTCAAGTACGCCGAGCTGGAATGCACTGCGCCCCAACGTGCCACGGGTTGTGAGCCACGCCGCGACGGCGTCACCCTGGTCCCCGCCGACGATGCGATCGGCGCCCAACTCGACGCCCTGCAGTTCGAGATGCCCGATGCTGCCGTGCCCGGTGGTGCTCAACGAGCTGACCGTGACGCCGGAATCAGCGGCCGCCACAACGAAAACTCTGATGCCGGAGTCGGTTTCAGCCGGAACCAGGAATGCTTGCGCGATCGGACCATATGCTACCTGCGTGCGGGTGCCGGTCAGTCGGAAGCCATCCCCGGAGGACTGAGCCCGCACCGGGCCCTCGCCCATCTCGCCGTCCAGGGCGACGGTGAGGATCGTCTCGCCGTTGACGGCGGGTATCGCCCACTCCTGCTGGAGCGCACCCGACCCGAATTTCGCCAGTGCGCCGGCAGCCAGCACTGCCGACTCGAGGTAGGGAACCGCGGCCATCTGCCTGCCGAGCGCGACCAGCACCGCGACCTGCTCGAGCGCGCCGAAGCCGCCGCCACCCAAGAACTCCGGTGCGGTGGTGGACAGGATGTCGGCATCCTTGAGCTTCGACCACAGGGTCTGATCGAAACGCTGCTCGAGGCCGTCGAGTTCACGCTGCCGCTCGGGCGTCACGACCGAGTCCACGATCGTGCGGACCAACCCGCCCAGGTCTTCAGAGGCTTCTGTCGTCTTGAAATCCATGTCCGTCCTAACGGTTCACTCGGGGCAGGCCGAGTGCGACCATCCCGATGATGTCGCGCTGAATCTCGTTGGTGCCGCCGCCGAAGGTCAGGATCAGGCAGGAGCGGTGCATCCGCTCGACGCGGCCGCGCAGCAGGGCCCCCGGCGAGTCCGACCGGAGTGTGGCCGACGTGCCGAGCACCTCCATCAGCAGGCGGTACGCCTCGGTGGCCAGCTCGGTGCCGTAGACCTTGGCCGCCGAGGCGTCGGCGGGGGAGGGGGCCGCGTCGCTCGAGGCGAGTTCCCAGTTGATCAGCTTGAGCACTTCGGCCTTGGCATGCACGCGCGCGAGGTTGAGCTGGACCCACTCGGAATCGATCAGCCGGCGGCCGTGCGCGTCTTTGGTGTTCTGCGCCCACTCGCGGACGCCGTCGAGGGCAGAGAAGATCGGCTGGGCCGACACGAGGGCGACGCGTTCGTGGTTGAGCTGGTTGGTGACCAACTTCCAGCCGGCGTTCTCCTCGCCCACCAGGGCGGACGTCGGCACCCGCACGTCCTGGTAGTAGGTGGCACTGGTGTCGACGCCCGCCATCGTGTGCACCGGCGTCCACGAGAAGCCCTCCGCGGTGGTCGGCACGATCAGCATCGAGATACCACGGTGCTTCTTCGCTTCGGGGTTGGTGCGCACCGCCAGCCAGACGTAGTCGGCGTAGGCGATCAAACTCGTCCACATCTTCTGGCCGTTGATCACGTAGTCGTCGCCGTCGCGCACCGCGGTAGTGCGCAACGCGGCGAGGTCCGTGCCGGCGCCCGGTTCGGAGTAGCCGATCGAGAAATGCAGTTCGCCCGCCGCGATCTTGGGCAGGAAGAACCTCTTCTGCTCGTCGGTGCCGAAGGCCATGATCGTCGGCGCCACGCTGTTGATGGTCAGGAACGGCACAGGCACGTTGGCGATCGAGGCTTCGTCGTTGAAGATCAGCCCGTCCATCGGCGGGCGTTCCTGGCCGCCGAATTCCTTCGGCCACGACAGGGTCAGCCAGCCGTCCTTACCCATCTGTGCGACGGTCTCGCGATAGACGTTGCCGCGGCCCATCTCGCCGTCGCTGGCCGACAGCGCCTCGGCACGCTCAGGGGTCATGAGCTTGGCGAAATACGAACGCAGCTCCCGCCGCAATTCCTCCTGCTCCGGGGTGTAGCCGATGCGCATGGCTGTGTCCTAACTTGCTCGTATGGAGGAATCCGTCCGCAGACCCTGATTCACCCCCGGTTGTAACACGTTCTAGTCTTAGGGTCCAGGCCGGTGCCTGACGCAGTGGTCCTCAGGGGCCGAACCACGAGGAGGTTGTGATGCGAGTGGAAGTGGACCGCGACCGCTGCGAAGGTAACGCGGTGTGCGTGGGAATAGCCCCGGACCTGTTCGATCTCGATGACGAGGATTACGCCGTCGTCAAGGCCGACCCGGTGCCCGACGACCAGGAGGACGTGGCGGAGCAATCGATCGCCGAGTGCCCCCGGGCCGCCCTGATCCGCAAAGACTAGAGGTATTCATAAATTGAGCTCGACAGCAGAAGCGAACGATCTGTCCGGACGGGTCGCCGTGGTGACCGGCGCGGCCGCGGGACTGGGCCGTGCAGAGGCCATCGGACTCGCCCGATCGGGCGCGACAGTCGTTGTGAACGACATCGCGACCGCGCTCGACAAGTCCGATGTGCTCGATGAGATCGCGGCCGCCGGTGCCAAAGGTGTGGCGGTCGCCGGCGACGTCAGCGAGCGGGCGACGGCCGACGAGATGGTCGAGACGGCCGACGGCCTCGGCGGTCTGAGCATCGTCGTCAACAATGCGGGCATCACCCGCGACCGCATGCTCTTCAACATGGCCGACGAGGACTGGGATGCGGTCATCGCCGTTCACCTGCGTGGGCACTTTCTGCTCACCCGCAATGCCGCGACGTACTGGCGTGCGAAAGCCAAGGAGAACGACGGCAAGGTCTACGGTCGCGTCATCAACACCTCGTCGGAGGCAGGCCTCGTCGGGCCGGTCGGCCAGGCGAACTACGGCGCGGCCAAAGCCGGCATCACCGCGTTGACGCTATCAATGGCGCGTGCGCTGGAGAAGTACGGTGTGCGGGCCAATGCGATCGCTCCCCGCGCCCGCACCGCGATGACGGCCGACGTGTTCGGCGATGCCCCGGAGCTGACGGACGGGCAGATCGACCCGCTGTCGCCCGAGCATGTCGTGAACCTGGTGCGCTTTCTTGCCTCGCCGGCCTCGGAAGGGGTCAACGGACAGCTGTTCATCGTCTACGGTCCAACGGTGACCTTGGTTGCGGCGCCGACGGCGGAGGCGCAATTCAGTGCGGAATCCGAAGCCTGGGACCCATCAGAGTTGTCCGAAACGCTTCGCCAGTACTTTGCTGGACGGGAATTCGAGAAGTGTTTCTCAGCGACTGGACTCATGGCGTAGCAAGACTGACAGTCTCGGTGGGAACGCCTGCAATCGACTAGAACATGTTCTAGAATGACTTGCGTCACACCTGCGTTGACCAGCACAAAAGTTACAATTTCGACCAGTTTTGTTGTTCTTTGACACTGCGAACGTGTTCTAGTTAGTATGATCCGGCTCACTAAGAGCAACGCTTAGACAAGGGGTGGGAAGCCTGCCGCGGCAACGAGTTTCATCTCTTCGCCACGGTGCACGCGCCGAACGCTCCGACGCCCGAGAACGGAGTCGAGGTTGAAGGAACAGCTTGCGGCGCCGGCTAGGGCCGTAGGCGGGTTCTTCGAGATGTCCTTGGACACCTTCGCGAAGCTGCCTCGTCGTCCGTTCCAATTCCGAGAGTTCCTCGAGCAGACATGGATGATCGCGAAGGTCTCGCTCATCCCGACGCTGCTGGTCGCCATTCCGTTCACGGTGCTCGTCGCGTTCACGCTCAACATCCTGCTGCGCGAGATCGGCGCTGCCGACCTATCAGGTGCCGGTACCGCGTTCGGCACCATCACCCAGCTGGGCCCGGTGGTGACGGTGTTGGTGGTGGCAGGCGCCGGTGCCACTGCGATCTGCGCCGACCTCGGGGCGCGCACCATCCGCGAGGAGATCGACGCGATGCGGGTGCTGGGCATCGACCCGATCCAGCGGCTGGTGGTGCCTCGCGTGCTCGCCTCGACCGTCGTCGCGCTTCTGCTCAACGGTCTGGTGTGCCTCATCGGCCTGGCGGGCGGCTACGTGTTCTCCGTGTTCCTGCAGGGCGTCAATCCCGGCGCGTTCATCAACGGACTGACGGTGCTGACCGGCCTCGGTGAGCTCGTGCTTGCGGAGATCAAGGCTTTGCTGTTCGGCGTCGTCGCCGGCCTGGTGGGTTGCTACCGCGGCCTGACCGTGCAGGGCGGCCCCAAAGGCGTCGGCATAGCGGTCAACGAGACCGTGGTCTACGCCTTCATCTGTCTGTTCGTGATCAACGTGATCATGACCGCGGTCGGTGTGCGGGTGCTCGAATGAGTTACGACCTCACCGTCCGCTTCCGCCGCTTCTTCCGCGGCGTGCCGCGAGCCGTCGACACCGTAGGGGAGCAGGCGCTCTTCTACGGCGAGTCGATCCGCTACGTCCCCAACGCCTTCATGCGTTACCGCAAAGAGACGATCCGCAACATCGCCGAGATGACGATGGGCACCGGGGCGCTGGTGATGATCGGCGGCACCGTCGGCGTCGCGGCGTTCCTGACGCTGGCTTCCGGCGGCGTCATCGCCGTGCAGGGCTACTCTTCGCTGGGCAACATCGGCATCGAGGCGCTGACCGGCTTCTTGTCCGCGTTCCTCAACGTCCGCATCGTCGCACCCGTGATTGCCGGTATCGCCTTGGCGGCCACCATCGGCGCGGGCACCACCGCACAGCTGGGCGCCATGCGGGTGGCCGAGGAGATCGACGCCGTCGAAGCGATGGCAGTGCACTCGGTCTCGTATCTGGTGTCCACCCGCCTCATCGCCGGACTGATCGCGATCATTCCCCTGTACTCGCTGTCGGTGCTCGCCGCATTCTTCGCCGCCCGGTTCACGACCGTGTACATCAATAAACAGTCCGCGGGCCTCTACGACCACTACTTCAACACGTTCTTGGTGCCGACGGACCTGCTGTGGTCGTTCCTGCAGGCCATCGTGATGGCGGTCGCTGTGATGCTGGTGCACACCTACTACGGCTACAACGCATCCGGCGGTCCCGTGGGCGTCGGCATCGCGGTCGGTCAGGCAGTGCGCACATCGCTGATCGTCGTCGTGACCATCACCCTGTTCATCTCACTCGCCGTTTACGGCGCGTCCGGCAACTTCAACCTCTCCGGGTAGGCGGCGATGTCAGACCTGGACGCGAAGCGCAGCCACGTCAGGATTGCCGCGGCGATCCTGGCGGTGCTCCTCGTGGCGGCGACCGTCCTCACCTACCTGTTCTATACCGCCGCCTTCACCTCGACTGACACGGTGACGGTGATGTCGAAGCGGGCGGGCCTGGTGATGGAACGCGACGCCAAGGTCAAGTACCGCGGCATCCAGATCGGGGAAGTCCGGTCCATCGAGTACGCCGGCGAAGAGGCCAGGCTGACTCTTGCGATCGACAGCAACGAGATGCGCTACATCCCGGCGAATGCGCCGGTACGCATCGCCAGCACGACGGTGTTCGGCGCCAAGGCAGTGGAGTTCATTCCACCGGAGCAGCCGATGGGACAGTTGGAGCCGGGCGCCGCGGTGAAGGCGGATTCGGTTCAGCTCGAAGTCAACACGCTGTTCCAGACGTTGACCGACGTGCTGAACAAAATCGACCCGATCAACCTGAACGCGACGCTGAGCGCACTGGGCGAGGGCCTCCGAGGCAACGGTGACGACCTCGGCGCGATGCTGTCGGGTTTGAATTACTACCTGCAGCAACTGAATCCGAAGCTGCCGACCTTGCAGGAAGACCTGCGTCGGACCGCCGTGGTGGCCAACATCTACGGCGACGCGGGCCCCGACATCGCCCGCATCCTCGACAACGCACCGACCATCGCCAACACCATCGTCGACGAACAGGACAACCTGAACGCGACCTTGCTGGCCGCAACGGGATTGGCCAACAACGGCACGGCCACCCTGGCGCCGGCCGAGGACGACTTCATCGCCGCCATTCAGCGGTTGCGCGCGCCGTTGAAGGTCGCGGCCGATTACTCACCGATGATCGGTTGCACGCTGCAGGGTGTGGCGGAGGCCATCGACACCTTCGCCCCGGTCATCGGCGGCACCCGGCCCGGCCTGTTCACCTCATCGAACTTCCTTCCCGGTTCGCCGGCGTACACGTATCCGGAGAGTCTGCCGATCGTCAACGCGTCGGGCGGCCCGAACTGCCGCGGCCTGCCGCACATGCCAAGCAAGCAGTTCGGCGGATCCTGGTATCGGTCACCGTTCCTCGTCACCGACAATGCCTACGTGCCGTTCCAGCCGAACACCGAACTGCAATTCGACGCACCGTCGACGCTGCAGTGGCTGTTCAATGGGGCCTTCGCGGAAAGGGACGATTTCTAGATGAAAAGGGATCACACCCTTCTCAGCGTGTCCGTCTTCACGGTGGCGATGTTGTTGGTCGCCGCGCTGCTGATCGTCGTGTTCGGCGAATTCCGGTTCGCCTCCGAGGGCGGGTACCACGCCACGTTCACCGACGCGTCCCGGCTGAAGGCCGGACAAGATGTGCGCATCTCGGGAGTGCCCGTCGGCGCGGTCAACGAGGTCAAGCTGAACGACGACAACACCGTCGACGTCTCGTTCGACGTCGACAAGCGCTACCAGCTGTACACCTCGACCCGTATGGTCGTGCGCTACGAGAACCTGGTCGGTGACCGCTATCTGGAGATCACGTCGGGGCCCGGCGAGCTACGCAAACTCCCTGAGGGCAGCACGATTCCGAAGGAGAACACCCAGCCGGCCCTCGATTTGGACGCGCTACTTGGCGGGTTGAAGCCGGTGCTCAAGGGTCTCGACGGCGAGAAGGTCAACCAGGTCAGCAACGCAGTCATCGAACTGCTGCAGGGCCAGGGCGGCGCCTTGTCGAATCTGCTGTCCACGACCAGCGCCTTCACCCAGAACCTCGCTGCCAGAGATCAACTCATCGGCGACGTCATCAACAACCTGAACACGGTGTTGGGCACTGTCGACGAGAAGGGCGCGGAGTTCAACGCCAGCGTCGATCAACTGCAGAAGCTGATCACCGGCCTGGCCCAGGGCCGCGACCCGATCGCGGGCGCCATCCCCCCGCTGGCGTCGGCGTCGAACGACCTGACCGAAATGCTGCGGGAGTCGCGCCGACCGGTGCAGGGCGTGATCGAGAATGTCCGCCCGCTGGCCCAGCGCCTCGACGAACGCAAGGGCGACGTCAATAAGGTCATCGAGCCACTGGCCGAGAACTACCTGCGTCTCAATGCGCTCGGCGCGTACGGTTCGTTCTTCAACATCTTCTACTGCTCGACGCGGTTGAAGATCAATGGTCCTGCGGGCAGCGACATTCTGATCCCGCTCGGTGGACCGCCCGATCCGTCGAAGGGGAGGTGTGCACCGCTCGATGAGTAGACCCGACGAATCCAATCCGCTGCGCACCGGAATCTTCGGCATCACGCTGGTGGTCTGCCTGGTCCTGGTGTCCTTCGGCTACACCAGCTTGCCGTTCTGGCCACAGGGCAAGCCGTACGAGGCGTATTTCACTGATGCCGGCGGCATTTCGCCCGGCAACGACGTGAACGTATCCGGCATCACCGTCGGCGAGGTGACCGGCGTCGAACTGGCCGGTGACAAAGCCAAGGTCCTGTTCACCGTCGACCGCGGTATCGCCGTGGGCGACCAGACGCTGGTCGCGATCAAGACCGACACCGTGCTCGGAGAGAAGTCGCTGGCGGTCACCCCCGGCGGCGGTGGCGAGTCCACGGTGATTCCTGTGGGCCGCACCACGACTCCCTACACCCTTAACACCGCGCTGCAGGATCTCGGGCAGAACGCCAGTGAGCTGGACAAGCCGCGGTTCGAGCAGGCGCTGACAACGCTCACCGACTCGCTGCGCGACGCGACCCCGCAGTTGCGCGGAGCGCTCGACGGTGTCGCCAACTTGTCGCGCAGCCTCAACAAGCGTGACGCGGCGCTCGATCAACTGCTCACACATGCCAAACGGGTGTCGGACACCCTCGCCCAGCGTGCCGGTCAGGTGAACCAGCTGATCGTCGACGGCAACCTGCTGTTCGGCGCGCTCGACGAGCGGCGCCAGGCGCTCAGCAACCTGATCGCGGGCATCGACGATGTCTCCGAGCAGCTTTCGGGCTTCGTGGCCGACAACCGGCGCGAGTTCAAGCCCGCGTTGGAAAAGCTGAACCTGGTGATGGACAACCTGCTGGAGCGCCGCGAGCACATCAGTGAGGCGCTGAAGCGGCTGCCGCCATATGCGACAGCTCTTGGCGAGGTGGTCGGCTCCGGTCCCGGCTTCCAGATCAACCTGTACGGCCTCCCGCCTGCTCCGCTCGGCGAGGTGCTGCTCGATACGTATTTCCAGCCCGGCAAGCTGCCCGACAGCCTGGCCGATTATCTGCGCGGGTTCATCTCCGAGCGCATGATTATTAGGCCGAAGTCGCCATGACGAATGCAGCTCAGTCCCCGACCCGCAGTCGCTGGCTGCGGGTGGCGCTGGCCGTCCTGCTGGTGGTCACGCTGGCCGTCGGCGTGTACCTGATCTGGCCGTCGCGCGGCGGTCACAAGATCGTCGGATACTTCACCTCGGCAGTCGGGCTCTATCCCGGCGACGAAGTTCGCGTCGTCGGTGTTCCGGTGGGTGAGATCGACTCGATCGAACCCAGGGCCAGCGACGTGAAAATCACGATGACGGTCAAGGACGGCGTCCGGGTGCCCGCCGATGCGCAAGCGCTCGTCATTGCACCGAACCTGGTGGCCGCCAGGTTTATTCAGCTGACACCCGCCTACACCGGCGGTGACGCGATGAGCGACGGCGCCGAGATCGGGCTCGACCGCACTGCGGTGCCCGTCGAGTGGGACGAGGTCAAAGAACAACTCACCCAGCTGAGCGAGCAGCTAGGTCCGCAGCCCGGCTCCATGCAGGGGCCGTTGAGCAACTTCGTCAACCAGGCGGCCGACACCTTCGACGGCAACGGCGATTCGTTCCGGCAGGCGCTGCGTGAGCTGTCGCAGACCGCGGGGCGGCTGGGCGACTCGAGTGGCGACCTGTTCGGCACCATTCGCAACCTGCAGGTGCTCGTCAACGCGCTGTCGAACAGCAACGAACAGATTGTGCAGTTCTCCAACCACGTCGCCTCGGTGTCGCAGGTACTGGCCGACAGCTCGGCGGATCTCGACAACACGCTGGGCACGCTCAACCAGGCGCTCACCGACGTGAAGGGATTCCTGGGCGAGAGCAACGAGGCGTTGATCGGTCAGGTCAACAGGCTGACCGACTTCACCAGCCTGCTCACCGAGCGCAGCGAGGATATCGAGCAGATCCTGCACATCACACCCAACGGCCTGTCGAACTTCTACAACATCTACAACCCCGCACAGGGCACGGTCGGCGGTCTGTTGACCCTGCCCAACTTGGCCAACCCGATACAGTTCATCTGCGGGGGCACTTTTGAGGCCGCCGCTACCACGGACAACTACAAGCGTGCTGAAATCTGCCGCCAGCGAATGGGTCCCGTGCTCAAGCGCATCACGATGAACTTCCCGCCCCTGCTGTTCCATCCGATCAACAGCATCACGGCGTACAAGGGACAGATTCAGTACGACACCCCCGCGACGGAGGCGAAGGCCGAGACGCCGGTGCCGTACCTGCAGTGGCAGCCTGCGCCCGGGGTCACGCCGCCGGTGATATCGGCGGACACGGATCTCAGCTCGTTCATGTTGCCGCCGACGCCGGGTGCCGCACCGGGCGCACCGCCCTCGTCGTCGCACTCCGGGGGACCGGAGGCCGCACCCGCGGCAGGACCTGTTCCCGCCGAGGGTGGTTCGCCCGCGCCGATCGAAGGCGCTCCCGTCGCGCCACTTCCCGCCGAGGCAGGTGGATGATGCTGCGCAAGGTATTGGCAATCTCAGCGGGCTCCGTGCTGCTGGCGGGCTGTCAATTCGGCGGACTGAACTCGCTGAACATGCCAGGGACGTCTGGGCATGGCTCCGGTTCGTACAAGATCACGGTCGAACTGCCCGATGTGGCCACGCTGCCACAGAATTCGCCGGTGATGGTCGACGACGTGACCGTCGGCAGCGTCTCGGGCATCGAGGCCGTGCAGCGCTCCGACGGGACGTTCTACGCAGCGGTGCAGCTGTCGCTCGACGGAAACGTCGAGCTGCCCGCCAACGCGACGGCCAAGGTGGCGCAGACCTCGCTGCTCGGGTCGCAGCACATCGAGTTGACCGAGCCGGCCGAGGGGCCTGTCGACGGCAAGCTGAAGGATGGCTCCAACATTCCGTTGGAGCGCACCGGGCGTTACCCGACCACCGAGGAAGTGCTGTCCTCGCTCGGTGTTGTGGTGAACAAGGGCAATCTCGGTGCGCTGCAGGACATCACGGATGAGACCTTCAACGCCATCGCCGGTCGGCAGGGCACCTTCGTCGACCTGATACCGCGCCTCGCCGAGTTGACCGGTTCCCTGGACCGGCAGACAGGCGACATCATCGCCGCGGCTGAGGGGCTGAACCGGTTCGCCAGCATCCTCGCGCAGAGCAAGGACAGCCTCGGCCGCACGCTGGACACCCTTCCCGCGGCGCTCGAGGTGCTCAACGAGAACCGCACCAACATCGTCGACGCCTTCGGTGCGCTGCGGAGTTTCGCCACGATCGCCTCGCGGATCCTGCAGCAGACCAAGGACGACTTCACCGCCGACTTCAAGGACCTGTTCCCAGTGGTGAAGGCGCTCAACGACAACGCGGACACCTTCATCAAAGACCTAGAGCTGTTGCCCACGTTCCCGTTCCACTACGACTATCTGAAGCAAGCCGTGCGAGGCGACTACCTGAACGTCTACGTCACGTTCGACCTGACGCTGCGCCGAGTCGGCGAGTCGATCTTCACAACGTCGTGGGGCCTTGACCCGAACATGAAGCGCATGCCCGAAATCATCAACCCGCCGGAATTCCTCACCGGCGCCATGGCAAACCTGTCGGGGCAGGCCGCCGATCCGTTCGCGATTCCGCCCGGGACCGCCACCCAACATGGGACGGGGCCGTAATGCTGGACCGTCTGACTCGCCTGCAGCTGGCGATCTTCGCAATCGTCACGGTCCTGACCGTCGGCGCAATATCGATCTTCTACCTGCAGTTGCCTGCCGCCGTGGGAATCGGGGCGTACAACGTGACCGCGAATTTCGTTGCCGGTGGCGGGCTTTACGAGAACGCCAACGTCACGTACCGCGGTGTGACCGTCGGCCGAGTGGAGACTGTCGGACTGACCGACGACAGCGTGGTCGCGCACATGCGGCTCAACAACGGCGCGTCGATACCGGAGAATGTCACCGCGACGGTCAAGAGCGTCTCTGCGGTGGGTGAGCAGTACATCGACCTGGTGCCACCCGGTGAGCCGTCACGCTCCGAGTTGCGCGACGGGTCGAACATCGACCTGGAGCACACCGCGATCGGCCAGGACGTCGCCGGCCTGCTGCGGGAGTCCGAAGATCTGGTCGCCAGTATCGGCAACAGCCGGCTGCAGGACCTGCTACGCGAGACATTCAAAGCCTTCAATGGATCCGGGCCGGAACTGGCGCGGCTGATTCAGGCCTCACGGATGCTCGTCGACGAGGCCAACGCCAACTACGGCCAAGTGGCGCAGTTGATCGACCAGGCCGGACCCTTCCTCGACGCGCAGATCCGCAGCGGCGACGACATCCGTTCGCTGTCCGAAGGGTTGGCGCGGTTCACCACCGAGCTGGCCAACGCCGACCCGCAGCTGCGCACCACGCTGCGCACCGTCCCGGGCGCGACGGAAGAGGCGAACGAACTGTTCGCGGGCATCCGACCGTCCTTCCCGGTGCTGGCCGCGAACCTGGCGAATTTCGGCCGCATCGGCGTGATCTACAGCAAGTCGATCGAGCACGCGCTGGTGGTGTTCCCGGCGCTGATGTCGGCGCTGCTCACCGTCGGTGGTGGAGTGCCCGTCGACGAGGGCGGCAAGCTGGACTTCAAGATCCACCTGCAGGACCCGCCACCGTGTTCGACCGGCTTCATCCCGGCGACCGAGATCCGGTCGCCCGCCGACGAGACGCTGCGCGAGCTGCCGACCGACCTGTACTGCAAGGTGCCGCAGAACGACCCGTCGGTGGTGCGCGGCGCCCGTAACTACCCATGTCAGGAATTCCCCGGCAAGCGGGCACCCACGGTCGCCCTGTGCCGTGATCCGCGCGGGTACGTGCCGATCGGCAACAACCCGTGGCGGGGACCCCCGGTGCCGGTCGGCACGCCGATGGACGTTCTCGAGGACGACACTTACGAGGACGGGCGCAACATCCTGCCGCCCAACAAGTTCCCCTACATTCCTCCGCAGGTGGACCCGGATCCGGGGCCGCCGGTTGTGCAGCTGCCGCCGGGCATCCCGCCGGGACAGGGGCCTGCGCCGCATGCGCCCTACCCGTTGCCGGTTCCACCGAACGAAGTGCGGCCGACGCTGCCGCCCGCGTGGCCGTTCTTCTCTCCGCCTGATCATGTGGTGCCGCCGTACGGCAGGCCCGCGCCCCCGCCGCCGCCAGGGGCGCCGCTTCCACCGGCCCCGCCGCCTCCGGGCGCGCCACCCGCCGTCGGGCCGCCGCTGCCTGCGGAAGCGCCGATGGCCGGTGGTCAGTTCGCGACGTACGACCAGGGCGGCAAGTTCGTCGATCCGGCCGGCGGAACCGGGGTGTTCGCCGCGGGCACCGACGAGTTGCTGCCCGCAGAGAACTGGGTCGATCTCATGCTGTCGCCGCGGCAGGCCTGAGACGAACTATCGTCGGAAGCCGTCCGTGAAAGCGGGCTGACCCGATTTTGAGTACCAAGGCAGGACTGATGACAGACAACACCGCCTCGACGGAGAAGCCGTCGCGGCGCCGCGCCTCGAGGGCGGCTGGACCGGCAGCCGGCTCGCCGGCCGTCCCGGCCGGTACAGAGGTACGCGTCGAGCGCCAAGCGCCCGTGACGGTCAAACGGCCGACCGTCGGCGCGCCACCGCGTCGCCCGGCCAATCGGCGACTGGTCGCGACGATCGCGCTGCTCGTCACACTCCTCACCTGCGCGTTCGTCGCGACCACGGCCAAAGTCCTGGCGGACCAACGGCACGAGGTTGAGGCCGAAGACGCGCGCGAACAGCGGTTTGTCGACACCGCGTCACAGACGGTGACCAACATGTTCAGCTATACGCAGGAGACCATCGACCAGAACGTCGACCGCTTCGTCGAAGGCACCAGCGGGCCGCTGCGCGACATGATGAGTCAGGGCAACAACGTCGAGAATCTCAAGCTGCTGTTCCGCGACACGAACGCCAGCGCGGAGGCGGTCATCAACGGTGCAGCGCTGGAGAAGATCGACGAGGTCGCCAACAATGCGTCCGTGCTGGTAGCGGTGCGGGTGACCGTCACCGATCTGGACGGTAACAACAAGCCGTCGCAGCCGTACCGCCTGCGGATCATCGTCCACGAGGACGACAACGGTCACATGACCAGCTACGACATCAAGTATCCGGATGGCGGTAACTGATGCGCCGGATGCGCCCGGGACGCGACGGATTCATGGCGTTGCTGACCATACTGTTGTCGGTCGGTCTGGTGGCGTTCGCCGCCATCGGCGGCTGGACCTTCTGGAACAAGTTCGAACTGCGGGCCGCGCAGGAAACGCGCGCTCAGGTCGGTTCACTTGCCGAGGAACAGATCCCGAAGGTCTTCACCTACGACTACAAGACTGTCGAGCGCAGTCTCATCGACGCGTCGTCGATGTTGACGCCGCAATACAGGGTCGAGTTCGACGACCGCGCAGAGAAAGACATCATCCCGCAGGCCCGCGAGCGCCAGTTGGTCAGCCAGGCCAACGTGGTCGGTGTCGGAGTGCTTGACGCGCAGCGGGTTTCGGCGTCGGTCTTGGTCTTCCTGAACCGCACGGTCACCGACAAGTCCAAGGAGCCGGTGTACGACGGCAGCCGGTTGCGCGTCGACTATCAGAAGGTCGACGGCAAGTGGCTGATCAGTTACATCACGCCGATCTAGGCGCGCGCTGACTCGGTGGACGCGAGCGCGTCCAGGAACGCGCGCGCCCAGCGGTCGACATCGTGTGCGAGGACCTGCCTACGCAACGCCCGCATCCGGCGTCGGCCTTCTTCTGGCGTCTGATTCAGCGCGGCCTCGATGGCATCCTTGACGCCCTCGAGGTGGTGCGGGTTGGTCAGATATGCCTGACGGAGTTCGGCTGCGGCGCCGGTGAATTCGCTGAGCACGAGGGCCCCGCCGAGATCGCTGCGGCAGGCCACATACTCCTTGGCCACCAGATTCATGCCGTCGCGCAGTGGGGTGACCAGCATGACGTCGGCGGCCACGAAGAACGCCACCAATTCCTCACGGGGAACGGGCCGGTGCAGGTAGTGCACGATCGGATGCCCGACCTCGCTGTGTTCGCCGTTGATGTGGCCGACTTGGCGCTCGATGTCCTCGCGCATCACCTTGTAGCTCTCGACGCGTTCCCGGCTCGGAGTGGCAAGCTGCACCAGCACCGTGTCGTCACGGTTGGCGCGCTGTTCGTCGAGGAGCTCCGAAAACGCTTCCAGGCGAACGTCAATGCCCTTGGTGTAGTCCAGCCGGTCCACACCGAGCAGGATCTTGCGCGGGTTGCCGAGCTCGTTGCGAATCTCACGCGCCCGCTGCCGCACCGCTCGGGTGCGCGCCTGCTGATCGAGAGTTGTCGAATCGATCGAGATCGGGAACGCGCCGACCTTGACGGTCCGAAAACCGACGTCGACCTCCCCGAAGCGGGACCGCACACCGATCGTCGCGCGAGAGGTGTTGGCGCCCACCAGACGTCGCGCCAGATATAGGAAGTTCTGCGCCCCGCCAGGCAGGTGGAAGCCCACCAAATCGGCGCCGAGTAGACCCTCGATGATCTCGGTCCGCCACGGCATCTGCATGAACAGTTCGACCGGAGGGAACGGGATGTGCAGGAAGAAACCGATGGTGAGATCGGGACGCAGCATGCGAAGCATCTTCGGCACGAGCTGCAGCTGGTAGTCCTGCACCCAGACGGTCGCGCCTTTGCCGGCCGCGCGCGCGGTGGCCTCGGCGAACCGCCGATTGACGTCGACGTAGGTGTCCCACCATTCGCGGTGGTAGATCGGTTTCACGATCAGGTCGTGGTACAGCGGCCATAGCGTCGCGTTCGAGAAACCTTCGTAGTACGCCGCGATGTCGTTGGCCGAGAGAGTGACCGGACACAGGTACATGTCGTCCTGCTCGATCGGCTCCTCGCCGGCGTCAGGGATCCCCGGCCAACCGATCCACGCCCCGCGCCTGCGGCGCAGCAGCGGCTCCAGGGCGGTGACCAGACCGCCTGGACTGCGCTTCCACGTGGTGCGGCCGTCGGGCAGCTTTTCCATGTCGATCGGCAGCCGATTGGCCACCACGACGAACTCGGAGTCTCCGGAGCCGCCGCGACCGCCCCCTTCAGGCACTTAGACCTCGAGCTTCGACGGTCCAATGCCGAGCATCGAGAGGAAGACCCGGCATTCGTCGGCGTCGGTCGCGTAAGCGGCGACGACGCGCCGAGCCTGGCGTGCGGTGCTGTCGGCTAGCGGTTCGACGTCGCCGATGTCGGCGGGATCTGGTTTCGCAGGCATAGGACAACTCTAGGCGACAACGCTGGCGCCCAGTTCAGCGGCCTTTCTGCCTACGGGCTGTGGCCGAAGACCGGAGCCGGGGGAGGCGTCACCGTCATCGCCTGCTGCTCTTCTGCCAGGCCGATGCACTTGCCCGAGTTGTGTCCGATGCACGGGATGCCCAAGACTTCGGGCACCTGGGGGTTGCCGGGCTGGGTTGTGAAGACGGAACCGGAGTGCGGAACGGTGTGCGGAACGCAGGCATTGGTGAACTGATCGGGCTCTTCGCCGGCGTTGGCGCACTGCGCGACGGGCGCGATGTCAGGCGTCGGTGCCGCGAAGACCGCGATCGCCGGAGCCGCGGCGACGGCGAGCGCAAAGCTTCCGGCAATGAGGAGTCGTTGTGCAGGGACCTTAGAAGTCGCCATCGTCACGCTTTCTGTAGTTATTGACCGTGTCGTCGGCATGGATTCTAAGGAAGCTGGGCGGTTTCTGCACAGCTTCTAACAGTTCCCTGTATGCGGGGCCTCTATGGGCTCGAGCTGATGGTCGATTGAGGGATCGGCTGCGGCCCCGCGTCAGCCTCGTTTTCGGCGAGCCCGAGGCAGGCGCCCGCATTGTGTCCGATGCACGGGATGCCCTGAATTTCCGGAACATCGGGGTTGGCCGCAGTTGTGGAGAACAGCGAACCCGACCGGGGCACCAGGTATGGCGTACACGTGGTGGTGAATTCGTCCTGTTCTTCACCACTCGAGCATTGGGCCACGGCAGCGCCGGGTGTCGGCATCGCATGAACCGCGAGAGCTGGTGCGGCGGCAGCCGCCACGGCAAACCCACCGATCAGAAGCAGACGTCGAAACGAGAAGGAAGTCGCCATTCCCAGAGTCTAAGAGAGATAGCGGAATTGCGTGGAACTTCTTCGGTGTCGAAACCTCGGGATTGCCGGGAACGGTCGAGAACGGCGAGGGGCTGTTCGGCACGAACTCAGGCAGGCAGGTGTTTGCTGAATGATGCGGCTCGCTTGTCAACGCCGCACGATATCGGACCAATACTAGTCGGAGTCAGACTAATAGGCGAGGGAAGGCGATCGGTCATCTCTGCTGTGAAGGTGCTGCAAAGTTGCTGTGATCCCACTGCGTGACAAATTCGCGTGACACCGTAATGTGCTAGCAGTCGAACAAGGTAAGCGAGGTGGTCCACCGTGACTGGCCCTGAACAGGTGACGTACGAGACGCTGGACGATGGGCGGATCGCGCGCATCTGGCTGAATCGGCCCGATGCGCAGAATGCCCAGTCGCGAACACTGTTGGTGCAATTGGACGAGGCCTTCGGTCGCGCAGAGGCCGACGACACCGTGCGGGTTGTGATTCTGGCCGGCCGCGGCAAGAACTTCTCCGCAGGACACGATCTCGGCTCGGAGGCGGCGCTGTTGGAGCGCAAGCCCGGTCCGGATCAGCACCCCACCTTCCGATCGCACGGGGCGACGGCCGCCGGTGTTGCGGAGCGGACGTATCTGCAGGAGTGGCACTACTTCTTCGAGAACACCCGCCGCTGGCGTGACCTGAGGAAGATCACCATCGCGTCGGTGCAGGGCAACGCCATTTCGGCGGGTTTGATGCTGATCTGGGCGTGCGACCTGATCGTTGCCGCCGACGATGCGAAGTTCAGCGACGTCGTCGCCGTCAGGATGGGCATGCCCGGTGTGGAGTACTACGCTCATCCATGGGAATTCGGGGCGCGCAAGGCCAAAGAGCTTCTGCTGACCGGGGATTCGATCGACGCCGACGAGGCGTATCGGTTGGGCATGGTGTCGAAGGTGTTCGCGCGCGACGAACTCGAAGACAAGACAGTCGAGTTCGCGCGGCGCATTGCCGAGCGGCCGACGATGGCTGCCTTGTTGGTCAAAGACTCGGTGAACGCGGCCGCGGACGCGATGGGCTTCACCGAGGCGCTTCGGCACGCGTTCCACATCCACGAACTCGGGCACGCGCACTGGGCCGCCGCGAACGAGAACAGGTATCCGGTAGGCCTGCCGCCCGACGTGCCGGACTGGCGCACGCTGGGTGCGCCCAAGCCCGCACGCCGCAACGAGCCGTGACGTATAACTAGAACCTGTTCTAGTTATCCGACGAAGGGGTCGCGGTGCAGCTGTCATTGACGGATCGAACGGTATTGGTCACCGGTGGTGGCAGCGGAATAGGCAAGGGGGTGGCCGCGGCCGTCGTCGCTGCCGGCGGCAAGGCGATGCTCGTCGGCCGCAACGCCGACAAGCTTTCTGCGGCGGCCGAAGAGATCAAGGCCTCGGGCGGTTCCGGGGAGGTCCTCTACGAGCCCGCGGACGTGACCAACGAGGACGAGGTCGCGCGGGTCGTCGAGGCCGCGACGGCGTGGACGGGTCGGTTGTACGGCGTGGTTCACTGCGCGGGCGGCAGCGAGACGATCGGCCCGATCACGCAGATCGACTCCGAGGCGTGGCGACGCACGGTCGACCTGAACATCAACGGCACGATGTACGTGCTGAAGCACGCGGCGCGGGAGATGGTGCGCGGCGGAGGCGGGTCATTCATCGGTATCTCGTCGATCGCCGCGAGCAACACGCATCGGTGGTTCGGCGCCTACGGAGTCTCCAAGGCGGGCATCGACCACCTGATGCAATTGGCCGCCGACGAACTGGGTCCGTCGTGGGTGCGGGTCAATTGCATTCGACCGGGCCTGATCCGCACCGAACTGGTTGCCCCCGTTCTGGACTCAGAGGCGCTCAAGGCCGACTACGCGGCGTGCACACCGCTGCCGCGGCCCGGCGAGGTCGAGGACATCGCGAATGCGTCGGTCTTCTTGCTCAGCGATGCGTCGAGCTACATCACCGGTCAGGTGATCAACGTCGACGGCGGAGTGCTGGTACGACGGGGTCCCGACTACTCGTCGATGCTCGAACCGCTGTTCGGCGCAGACGGCTTGCGCGGAGTGGTGTCCAGCTAGCGGTTATCCCCAAACGCGAATTCATCCACAGGGCGATTTCCTAGCGAGTGCGTTAGTCGGCCTTCGAACATACGGTCGAAGCATGGTCGATAAGTTGGTTGCGGCAGCGCGTGGGGCGGGTGGTCCTGCTGCTGGGGTGGGGGCGTGGGCGCGGGTGGAGAACGCCGCGGCGGCGCGGCGGTTGTGGGCGTCGGCTCAGGTGTTGGAGGCGGCCTATGCCGCTGACGGGTCCGCTGAGCGTGAGCAATGGTGTGTGGACAACTGGGATGCGGTGTGCGCTGAGATCGGTGCGGCGCAGAACGTGTCGCTGGGGGTGGCGTCGCATCAGTTGTTGGTGGCGATCACGTTGCGTGAGCGGCTGCCCCGGATTGGTGAGGTGTTCGCCGCGGGCTTGGTGTCGTTGCGGTTGGTCAACACGATCGTGTTCCGCACCGGTCTGATCAAGGATCCGGGCGCGTTGGCGAAGGTCGATGCCGAGTTGGCCGCCGCGGTGGCGGGGTGGGGGTCGTGGTCGGTGGCCAGGACCGAGACCGCGATTGATTACTGGGTGGATCGCTTCGATCTTGCGGCGTTGCGCCGGGTGCAGGAGCGTGGGCGGGATCGGTGTGTGGACATCGTGGTGGCGCGTGATGGCAGCGGGACGTGCTCGTTGTCGGGCAGCTTGTTCGCCCAGGATGGCGAGGCACTCGATCAGCGCCTGGAGGCGTTGGCCGCCACGGTGTGTGCGGCTGATCCGCGCACTGGTGATCAGCGTCGCGCCGATGCGATCGCGGCTCTGGCCCATGGTGCTGACCGGTTGGCGTGCGGCTGTGGGGCGCCGGACTGTGAGGCCGCCGCAGCCACGCCGAGCACCGTGGTCGTGCATGTCATCGCCGAGGAGAAGGCACTGTCCGAGGAGGCCGCAGCGGTGCTCGACGGGGAACACCAGCCCGCGCCGGCCACCACGCAGGCTGCGCCGGCGGTGATCCTGGGTGGCGGGCTGCTGCCTGCGCCGGTGGTCGCTGCGGCGGTGGCTGGCGCGGCGGTGAAGGTGCAGCCGATGGTTCATCCCGGCGCCGCTCCGCCGCAGCAGCGCTACATTCCGACCGCGGTGTTGGCGTGGTTTGTCCGGGCGCGGGATCTGACCTGCCGCTTCCCGGGCTGCGACGTCGCGGCTCATGTCTGCGACATCGACCACACGATCCCGTATCCGCACGGCCCGACCCAAGCGGCGAACCTCAAATGTCTGTGCCGAAAACACCACCTACTGAAAACGTTCTGGGGTTGGCGCGACCAGCAGTCACCCGATGGCACCGTCGAATGGATCTCGCCGAGTGGGCAGACCTACATCACCCATCCCGGCAGCCGCCTGCTGTTCCCGAGCTTGTGCCGCCCCACCGCGCCCGTCGCTGCGACCGACATCCGCGACGCAAGGCCCAGCCGCGGCCTGATGATGCCGCGCCGCACCACAACCCGCGCCCACGACCGCGCCGCCCGCATCGACGCCGAACGCGAACTCAACGACGCCCACGTCGCCGAACGCAACCAACCTCCGCCCTTCTGAGTGGGCCGCGCACTTATTGTGGCAACTTGTCCGGGCAGTACGCGTATGCAGCCAGGCCCGCGAAATTCACCGCGTCGTCGTCAGACCACTTCGTCGCGGATTTGACGTTACTCAAAGCCTCGTCGACCGAGCCACCGCCGTTGAGCAGATCGCACGTCGCATGCGCCAAGTCGAGCGCCTTGGCGTTCGACTTGATCGGCACACCCCGATCGCGCACTGCTGTCAGGAAGGCTTGATCGAGCGCCTCGTCCGCCGACGCGGGCGTCGCCAGGCCCATCGACAGGCCGACAGCCACCACGGCCGTCAGCATCGCCCGCCGCCTCCTCATAGAGGCGGACCTTACGTCATCTCCGCGGCGCGATGCACGGCATTGACGATGCCCTGATAACCCGTGCAGCGGCAGAAGTTGCCGGACAGGCCCTCGCGGATCTCCTGGTCACTGGGCTTCGGGTTGTCCCGCAGCAGCGCGGTGATCGACACCACGAAACCCGGTGTGCAGAAGCCGCACTGCAGTCCGTGACACTCCCGCATCGCCGCCTGCACCGGCGACAACTCGCCGTCGGGTGCCGCGATGCCCTCCACAGTCGTGACCTCTGTGCCGTCCGCCTGGACGGCGAACATCAGGCACGCGCGCACCGCCTGCCCGTCGACCAGCACCGTGCACGCGCCGCAGGCGCCGTGCTCGCAGCCGAGATGTGTGCCCGTCAGTCCGCACCGCTCGCGGAGGTAGTCCGCCAGCGTCAGCCTCGGCTCCACCGTCCCTTCGGTCGGCTGTCCATTGACGGACACCTGCACCGGCAACTCATGCATTGCTTGCCTCCGCGATCGCCGAAGTCCAGGCGCGCGCCACCATCGTGGCGCCCACCTTGGCTCGATAGGCGGCCGACCCCTGCAGGTCGGCCGGGATGTCGTCGAGTGCGTCGACCACCATTCGGCCGAGCTCGTCTGCCTCGACCTCACTTGCAGATCTTTCGGCGATGGCCTGTTCAGCCGTCCAGCCGCGCAGCGGAGTAGATCCAAGGCCCAAAAGTCCGATGCCGCAGCGCTTCACGCGGTCGTCGTCGTCGAGCTCCACCGCGACGACCGCACCCGCGATCGCGAAATCACCATGCCTGCGCGCGAACTCCTCGATCGCGAAACCGCTGCGGCCGCTCCACACCGGGAACCGCACCGCCGTGAGGATCTCGTCGGACGCCAGCGAGTTCTCCCATAAGCCGGTGAAAAAGTCCTTGGCCGCCACGTTGCGGGACCCCCGCGGCGACACCGCCTCCATCTCCGCGTCGAGTGCGAGCGCAACGGCGGCATACTCAGCAGCCGGATCGGCATGAGCGATCGACCCGCCCAGCGTCCCGCGCGTGCGGATCTGGAAATGACCGATGTACGGCGTCGCCCTGGTCAGCAGCGGCACTGATTCCGCCACCTCGTCGTCGAGTTCGACGAAGACGTCTGGGGTCGCCGCCCCGATGACCACCGCGTCGTCCCGACGGTCGATGCCGACGAGTTCCTCGATCCGCGAGATGTCGACCAGGTTGTCGAAATGCGTCAACCGCATGGCGAGCATCGGCACCAGACTCTGCCCTCCCGCAAGGAGCTTCCCGTCATCACCGAACTCGGCGAGCAGGTCCACCGCCTCCTTCACGGCCTCCGGGCGGTGGTAGGCGAAGGGCGCGGCTTTCATGAGAGCAGCCGCGAGAGCGCTGCGATCAACTCGTCGGTCTTCACTGCGGCCGCCTGCGCCGGGGTCTTCTTACGGCGCCGGCCCATCAGGAACCCGATCGCCGCACCGGCCGCCAGCGCTGCGACCGCGGGCGCGGCCCGCTTCGCCATCGGCGCCGCGACCACCTTCAGCAGATCCACCGAATCGCCGGAGCCGCCGGCCGCCGCGGGTTGTGCTGTGGCAGCGCCGTTCAACGATGCCGCCGGTGCGGCGCCGCCCAGCAGGTCCGCTTCCAGGTTGCGTGCGAACTGGCCGATCAGATTGGACGACACGTCGGCCAGCACACCGCGGCCGAACTGTGCCGCTTTGCCCGAGATCGTCAGGTCGGTGGTGATGACCACGCTGGTGGCGTCGCCGCCTTCGTCCTTCAACTGCGCGGTCACCAGGGCCGCCGCGTTGCCGTTGCCACGCGTCTCCTTGCCGTTGGCTTTGATCACGACCCGCTGGGCGGCCTTGTCCTTCTCCTGGAACGACGCCTCGCCCTGATACGACACCGTGATCGGCCCGACTTTGACCTTCACGGCGCCGGTGAAGTCGTCACCGCTCACCGAAAGCAGTTGGGCACCCGGAATGCACGGCGCGACCCGTTCGACGTCGGTGAGCACCTCCCACGCCTTCGCCGCAGGCACCGCGACCCGGAATTCGTTGTTCAGTTCCACTTGTGAGGATCCTTACTTCGAGGCTTGTTCGATCAACTCGACGATCGCCGCAGGGGTGGCGGGCAGACGCGTCAGTGTCACGCCCAGTGGCGCGAGTGCATCGTTGATGGCGTTGATGACCGCAGGCGTAGCCCCGATCGCACCGCCCTCGCCGACTCCCTTGTACCCACCGACACCGGGGCCCGGGATCTCGACGTGGCCGAATTCGATGGGCGGCACCTCGGTAGCCGTGGGCAGCAGGTAATCGACAAACGTTGACGACAGCGGGTTTCCGTCGTCGTCGTAGACCATGTTCTCCAACAGTGCACCGCCGATGCCCTGCACCGTCCCGCCGGCCACCTGGCCCTCGACCACGTTTGGGTTGATCATCGGCCCGACATCCTCGCTGACGATGTACCGCTTCAACGTGACGTGCCCGGTCTCGACATCGACCTCGCATGTGCACGCGTGAGTGGCGTTGGCCCAGTGGATCATCGCGGTGGGCGGCGAGGTGTATCGCGCGGTGGCCTCGAGCGTGGCAGACATTCCCGGCGGAAGCTGTGCGGGTTCGTAGTATGCGCGGAACGCGAGATCTGCGAACGTCACGCTCTTTGAAGCATCGTCGCGCACAAAGGCTTTCGATCCGCCCAGCTCGATCTCGTCCTCAGCGGCTTCGAGCCGCGCCGCCGCCATCGCCACGAGCTGCTTGCGCAGAATCCCGCCCGCTTCGTTGACGGCGCCTGCGGTCATCGGTCCGCTACGGCTGCCCTGTGAGCCCGCACCGTATGGCGTCACCGCGGTGTCGCCCTGGATCGTCGACACGTCCTCGATGTTGGCGCCCAGCGCGTCGGCGGTCAGCTGCACGACCGTGGTCTCGATGCTGTTGCCCGTCGACCCGCCGTTGACATAGACGTTGATCCTGCCGGTGGGCTCCATCCGGATCGTCGCGCCTTCGGTAGCCAGGTGTCCGGTGGCGGCACCCGTCGGCTCGATGTACGCCGAGAAGCCGAGACCGATGTAGCGACCTTCGGCCAGCGCCTCGGCCTGCTCCTTCCGAAAGCCCTCGTGGTCAAGGATTTTCACGGCCTGCTCGAACGTCTCGACCGGCGCGACGTGGTCGTAGGGCATGCCGTTGGGATTGAAGTACGGCATCTCGTCGCGGCGCAGCAGATTCTTGCGCCGCAAGTCGACCGGGTCGAGGCCCATCTTTCGCGCGGCGATGTCGAGAAGCACTTCGCGCGCCAGCGTTTCGTACTGCCACGGTCCGCGATACGCCGCGAGCCCCGCGGTGTTGGAGAACACCGTCTTGTAGTTGAAGCTGGCCTTCGGGACCCGGTACGGGCCGGGGAAGAACATGCCGACCGCCGCGGTGGTCAGCACCGGATACGGGGTCGGGTAGGCCCCGATGTCGTAGGTGAAGTCGATGTCGACCGCGAGGATGGTGCCGTCGCCGTCCAACGCCATGCGAGTGTTGCCGTCGACGTGTCGTGCTTGTCCGGCCGACATCAGGTTCTCGCGTCGGTCCTCGATCCACTTCAACGCCGCCGGCACCTTGCGGGCGGCCAGCAAGATGCACATGTCCTCGCGCATCGGCACGACCTTCTGGCCGAACCCGCCGCCGGAGTCGCGCATGATGACCCGCACACCTTGAGCCGGGATGCCGAGCAGGCGCGCGGCGAACGCCCGCAGTTCGTGCGGCGTCTGGGTGGACGCCCAGACCGTGAGCTCCTCCGAGGACGCCTGCCACTCGACCACCATGCCGCGGGTCTCCATCGGCACCGGGGCGTAGATCTGCTGATAGACATTCGCGGTGGCGACGTACGCCGCGGAATCGAACGTCTCCTCGTCCGGCGGAGCACCGCCCATGCCGCCCGCGACGTTGTCGGGGTAGGCCTCGTGCACGACCGGGACACCGGCGGCCGAGCCCCCGATGGCCTTGGTGAAGTCGGCAACCGCGGGCAGCGGATCGTAGTCGACGTCCACCAGTTCGATCGCGTCCTCGGCGATGTAGCGGCTCTCGGCGATGACGAGCGCCACCGGGTCACCGACGAACTTCGCCTCGCCCTCGGCCAGCGGCGGGCGCGGCGTGTCCGCGATGTCTTTGCCCGCGACCGCGTGCCAGGCCTCCTTGACGTCTGGGTTCAGGTCCTCGGCGGTGAACACCGCCCGCACCCCGGGTAGCCGCAGCGCGGCGGTCGCATCGATGCCGTTGATGCGGGCCCGGGCGAACGGGCTGCGCACGAAGCAGGCGTGCAGCATGCCTGGGCGAATGATGTCGTCGACGAACGTGCCGTGGCCGGTAAGCAGGCGGGTGTCCTCGACGCGGGCGACTCGGGTGCCTGCGTAAGCCACGTCTTTCGCTCCAATCGAACAGTTGAAAGAGTGTCATTAGCGTAGTGCGATAACGTCAGTGCCGGAAGTGAGAGCGACATTACCGCATGATTTGTCTCATCCGATTTAACGCTCCTCGCGTACGCGGTGATCGTGGTGGATCCGGCCGTCGGTGTCGGTCAGTGGATGACCGCCGCCGCCCCACCGGCGCGCGATGATCTCCGCCGCGATCGACACGGCGGTCTCCTCTGGCGTGCGCGCGCCGAGGTCAAGGCCGATCGGGCTGGCCAGCCGGCCCAGTTCGGCGTCGCTCAGCCCGACTTCGCGCAGGCGGCCGATGCGGTCACTGTGTGTGCGACGCGAACCCATCACGCCGATGTAATCGACATCGGGAAGGCGCAGTGCCACCTGCAGCAACGGCACGTCGAACTTCGGATCGTGGGTGAGCACACAGATCGCGGTGCGGGCATCTATCGCACCCTGCTCAGCCTGCTCCGCGAGGTAACGATGCGGCCACTCGACGACCACTTCGTCGGCGTGCGGAAACCGGGCAGTCGTCGCGAACACCGGCCGGGCGTCGCACACCGTGACGCGGTAGCCGAGGAAGGCGCCCTGCCGGGCCAGCGCGGCGGCGAAGTCGATGGCGCCGAAGATCAGCATCCTCGGCGGCGGCGCGTGGCTGGCGACGAACACCTCCATCCCGGCGTCCTGCCGCTGCCCATCGGGCCCGTAGGTCAGGACGTCGGTGCGCCCGGCCACGAGCAGCCCTCGCGCGTCGTCGACGACCGCGGCGTCGGCCCGCGCCGACCCGAGCGAGCCGTCGACCGTATCCGCGGTGACGACGGTCCTGCGCCCCAGCCACCGTGGGTCGGGGTGCGCGATGACGGTGGCGACGGCCGTCGGGCGGTGTGCGGCGATGTCCTCGGCGATCGTCTGCAACTGCGGGAATGTCGCGCGGGAGACAGGTTCGGTGAAGATGTCGATGATCCCGCCGCAGGTGAGACCGACGGCGAACGCGTCGTCGTCGGTGACGCCGTAGCGCTGCAACTCGGGCCTGCCGGTCGCGACGACTTCGTTGGCCAGCTCATACACCGCGGCCTCGACGCAGCCGCCGCTCACCGAGCCCGCGACCGTGCCGTCGGGCGCGACGACCATCGCGGCGCCGGGCTGACGTGGCGCGGACCGCATCGTGCGCACGACGGTCGCGACGCCGGCCGTGCCGCCCGACCGCCAGACCGTGAGCAACTCTTCGAGTACGTCGCGCACGGTCGCAGTGTATGCCGCCGACTCAACGCGCTGTGCAAGTGCTCAGCGCACGTCGAATTCGATCGACAACTCCGCAGGTCTGATGGTCGTGCGGCAGTGCGGAGGCGGACTAGCGTTAGTCACCACCCAAAGCGAAAGGGCGTCATGTTCGCGGTACCGATCAGGCTCACCGCCGGTTTCGCGGTCCTGTGCGGCCTTGTGTGGGCCGCTGGTCTCGCGGTTGCCTCACCGGACGAACCCGTACCGCCGGTGTCGGACGCGGCGCGCGCGGCAGGTCTCGTCGACGTGCGGACGGTCGTTCCCGATGCGGTCATCGACTTGCGATACGCGACGCCGGACAACTTCGTCGGCGCGCCGATGTATCCCCCCGACGCGCGATGCCTCGTCGCCGAATCGATGGCGCCCGCACTCGCCAAGGCGGCCGACGTTCTGCGGCCCGGCGGCGACGTGTTGGTGTTCTGGGATTGCTACCGGCCGCATGACGTGCAGATCCGGATGTATGAGGCCGTGTCCGAGCCGGGCTGGGTCGCCAAGCCGGGGCCGTACGCGCGCAGCCATGAAGCGGGGTTGTCGGTCGACGTGACGCTTGCGCGCGGCGGCGAGCTGGTGGACATGGGCACCGGGTTCGACGAGTTCACGCCCCGCGCCAACGCGTATGCCACCGAGGGTGTCAGCGCAGCCGCGCAGGAGAACCGGACGAGGTTGCGTGAGGCGATGGCCGCGGGCGGGTTGACCGTCTACAAGGGGGAGTGGTGGCACTTCGACGCGCCCGGCGCGTACAGCCAGCGCCCGATCCTCGATGCGCCGGTGAATTAGGTGCTTTGATCAGCCGGTGCGCAAGTGGGTCGCGGCGGTGTGTCTGATCGCGGTGGCGTTGGCGCCGGCGTGCGCCCGGGACAAGGCGCCCAATTCGCTGTTCGACAGCGCGGGCTACCACGTGCGCGGCGACAAAGTGTTCTACCTGTTGGGATTCCCCGGTGCGGCGACCGAGGTGGCCGGAGCGGACGCCGCGTCGTTCGAGATCTTCGATACGACGTACGCGCGGGACCGCTCCCGTGTCTACGTCGACGGCCGTCCTCTCGAGGGGGCAGACGCGGCGTCGTTCGAGGTGTTGGACCGGCCCGGCTTCGCCAAAGACCGAGCGCACGTCTATCTGCACGACCGGCCGCTCTCCGAGGACCCCGCACACTTCGAACTGCTCGACGGCGATCTCGCCAAGGACAGCGGCGCGGTGTACCGGTCCGACGGAAGCGTGTTGTCCGACGATCCCACGCACTTCACGATCATCGCGAACAAGGACTACTACCTCTACACGAAGGACAGCGGCGCCGTGCATGTCAACGGCGCGCCGATCGGGGGTGCGGACCCGGCGACGTTCGAGGTCCTGCAGGGCGCTTACTCCCGTGACGCCTCGCGAATGTTCTACTTCGTCGACCCGATCCCCGCCGCCGACAGCGCGAGTTTCCGCGTGTTGGAGGGGCCCTACGCGAGCGACTCCGCGCGGGTGTACTGGATGGGCAAGACGATCGACAGCGCCGACCCGAGCACCTTCCGCGTGCTCAACTCCGATTTCGAGTGCACGGCCGACGCCAAGCGCGCCTATTATCGCGACATGGTCGTGGCTGGCGCCGATCCACGGTCGTTCGCCGTGGATCGCGCCGTCACTCGCTGCGACGAGACGTCGATAACGTTCGCGGAATAGCCGAACTCACCGGCTCGCAGAACGCGCAAAGCGCGGGGCCGAGCGTCGGATAACCGCACCCGCCGCAAAGGTCGACCCGCACATACTGTTCTGGTCCTGGCATGCGGGTGGACTACCCCGTCCTAGCGAATTTAACCCCCGCGAAAATCATCGGGAAGGCAAACTCGTGCGCGTGACGTCGGATCATGGACCGCGGCGCGCGTGGGCGGCGGTCGCGCTGCTTGCCGTTGTCGGCACCCTCAACTACGCGGACCGGTTCCTGCCCGCGGTGCTCACCGAGCCGATCAAGAAGGATCTGGCGCTGTCGGACACCGCGATCGGGGTGATCAACGGATTCGGTTTTCTCGCCGTCTACGCCGTGTTGGGCATCGCGATCGCCCGGATCGCCGACCGCGGTGCCTTCGGCCTGGTGGTCTCGACGTGCCTGACGCTGTGGGGGGCGATGACCATGCTCGGCGGCGCCGTGCAGTCGGGCTTTCAGCTGGCGCTCACCCGAGTCGGCGTCGCCGTAGGGGAGGCGGGAAGCACACCGGCCGCACACGCGTACGTGGCAAGGAATTTCGCCCCCGATCGCCGGGCGGCGCCGCTGGCGGTGATCACGCTCTCGATTCCGCTGGCGAGCGCGGCCAGCCTGCTCGGCGGCGGGCTGCTGGCCCAGTCTCTCGGTTGGCGAACGGCTTTCGTGGTGATGGGTGCCAT
This sequence comes from Mycobacterium deserti, assembly GCF_025345615.1. Classification (GTDB taxonomy): domain Bacteria; phylum Actinomycetota; class Actinomycetes; order Mycobacteriales; family Mycobacteriaceae; genus Mycobacterium; species Mycobacterium deserti. Next base: position 960,191 of record NZ_JAODWD010000001.1, on the reverse strand, counting down.
CAGCGTGCTGGTCGCACCGTTGGTTCTGCTGGTCCTCGGCCGTCGCCAGGTGATGCTGACCACGCCGGCCCGCCGCGACGTGCGGCCCGCGAAGGCCTGGGATCTGGTGAGCAAGCGCAGCTACATCGCGATCGTCACAGGCGCGGCGTGCATCTCGGTGGCCGGCTACGCACTGACGACGTTCGCGCCCGCCTACCTGGTGCGGGCACGGGGCATGTCACTGGGCGAGGTCGGCGTGCAGTACGGCATCGCGAGCGGTGTGACGGGGATTCTGGGCCTGTTGGTGGTGGGCCGGGTGGCCGACCGGCTGTCGGACCGGGACCCGCGGTGGCTGCTGTGGCTGGTGGCGCTGATGACCGCGGTGCTGCTGCCGTTCTCGACGGCGGCTTTCCTGGTCGACAGCCGCACTCTGTGCGTCCTGTTCATCGCGTTGAGCTACGTCGTCGGGACCGCTTACATGGCGCCGTCGATCGCGGCGATCCAACGATTGGCGCGACCTGAGCAGCGCGCGACGGCGTCGGCCGTTTTCCTGTTCTTCAGCGCGATCGTGGGCTCGGCCGGCCCGTTCGCGGCCGGCGTCATCAGCGACGCGTTGACCGCGGATCTGGGCAACATGTCGCTGGGACGGGCGCTGCTGATCGTTCCGGTGATGCAGGTGGTCGCGGTCGTCTGCTACCTGGTGGCGAGCCGGCTATTCGTCCAGGAGCTCATCGACTCAGATGATCGGCGGGTCGTCCGGTCGCCGTAAGCGCAGCCAGCGGTAGCCGTAGGGCTCGAGGCCGACGTCGATGCGGCCTTTGGCGTCCAGTTCGTGTTCGGACAACCCGTCGAGCAGGTCGACCAGCGTGCACCCTGATTCCACATCGTCGAGCTGGATCGGCACGATGCAGCGTTCCGCGCCGAAGTTGTGCAGTGCCACCATCGCCCACCCCGAACTCTCCCGACACACGTGCGCCAACACCGCGCGATTGGGCTGTTTGAGCACCTCGGGTGTCGACCACCCGATCTCGGGCTGCTGCCGGTATGTGTAGATGAGGTCGCGGACGAACCACCAGAACGACTGATGGTCGTGGCGCTGGTCGGCGGCGTTGACACGGTCCGGGCCATACATGCCGTCGGGCAGTGGACGGGCGAGCTTGCGCCCCGGTGCCTGCGAGAAACCACCGTTGCGTTCACTGGTCCACTGCATGGGCGTGCGAACCGCGAATCTTCCTGGAATTTCCAGGTTTTCGGCCATGCCGATCTCTTCCCCGTAGAACAGCACGGGCGTGCCCGGCAGGGAGAACATCAGCGAGTAGGCCATGCGCATGCGCCGTTGATCCCCGCCGAGCATGGACGGCAGCCGCCTGCGCAGTCCGCGCCCGTATAGCTGCATGTCCGGCTCAGGACCGAACGCGGCGAACACCTCTTGGCGCTCTTCGTCGCTCAGTTTGTCGAGGGTGAGCTCGTCGTGGTTGCGGACGAAATTGCCCCACTGGCTGGTGATGTCCAGTGCCGGCCGCTGTTTCAGCGACTTGGCTATCGGCCGCGCGTCGCCGCGGGCCAGTGAGAGATAAATGTTCTGCATTCCGATGAAGTCGAACTGCATGTTGAGGCCGTCGCCGTCGGCACCCCCGAAGAACGTCTTCTGGTCCTTGTACGGAACATTGACCTCGCCGAGAAGCACGGCGTCGCCGACGCGGCGGGTGATGAAATTGCGGACGTCGCCGAGGTACTCGTAGGGGTCGAACGCGCCGGGGTCGCCCGGTGCGCCGTCCCTGGCGAACAGGAACGGGACGGCGTCGATCCGGAAACCGGCTACGCCCAGCTCGAGCCAGAACCCGAGCACGCGGGATATCTCCTCCTGCACAGCAGGATTGGCGATGTTGAGGTCGGGCTGGTGCTTGAGAAAGTGGTGCAGGTAGTACTCATTGGTCTTTGGTTCGAGCTCCCAGAGGCTGTCCTCCTGGTCCGGGAAGACGACGTCCTTCCCGGTTCCCTTCGGCTCGGTCGCGCTCCAGACGTAGTAGTCGCGGTAAGGGTCGTCCTTGCTGCGGCGGGCGGACTTGAACCACGGGTGGCGGTCGGAGGTGTGGTTCATCACGAAGTCGAGGATCACCCGGATGCCAACGGATTTGGCGGTACGCACGAGTTCGACGAAGTCGCCGTGGGTGCCGAGGCGGGGGTCGACGCCGAAGAAGTCTGTGATGTCGTAGCCGTCGTCGACACGGGCAGTTGGATAGAAGGGCATGAGCCACAGGCACGTCACGCCGAGGTCGGACAGGTATTCGATCCGCTCGGTCATGCCGCGGATGTCGCCGCAGCCGTCGCCGTTCCAGTCGTAGAAGGTCTCGATGTCGGCGCAGTAGAAGACGGCGTTCTTCCACCACAGGTCACCGGTTTCGATTTTCCTCATGCGGTCACCGCCTGCGGGGCGGTGGGGTTCAGCTGCGGCAGAACGTGCTCGCCGAACGCGTCGATGAAGCCGGCCTGCTCCTGTCCGACGAAGTGCAGGTACAACTCGTCCCAGCCCTGCTCGAGATCCTCTTGAAGCCACTGGGCGTGCTGTGCCAAATCATCTGACACGCGTACGGATTGGCGTACGTGCTCGGGCGTGACCTTTTCGCCCATGACGTCGAACGCCTCAACCGTCTCGGTGTCCCAGCAGACCGGCGGGTCGAAAACATTGCTGCGCCATTGGTCGTGCGCGATGGAGAGCGCCTGGTCCTCGGTCGGAGCCCAGCTGAGGTGGATCTGCAGGCGGGCCGGCCCACGACCACCGGCGTCGCGGTAAGAGTCGAGGACCTTCGCCAACTTGTCTCTCGGCTGGTTCACGGTGATGAGGCCGTCCGCCCACGCGGCGTGGCGGGCCGCGGTCTCGGCGGTGACGGCAGGCCCGACGAGGTCGGGAATCGTCTCGGGCAAGGTCCACAGTTGCGCCCTATTGACGTGAACCAGGCCGCTGTGGCTGACTTCTTCGCCCCCCAGGAGGCGGCGGATGATGTCGACACACTCGATGAGGCGTTGGTCGCGGACGTCCTTGCGGGGCCATTCGGCGCCCGTGACCCGTTCGTTGGAGGCCTCGCCCGATCCGAGTGCCGCCCAGAACCGGCCGGGAAACATCTGCGCCAGTGTCGCGATCGCCTGCGCGACGATCGCCGGGTGGTAGCGCTGCCCGGGCGCATTGACAACCCCGAACGGCAGCTGCGTGGTGGCAAGCGCGGCCCCTAGGAAGGACCAGGCGAAGCCGGACTCGCCCTGTCGCGTACTCCAGGGGCTGAGGTGGTCCGATGACATGCCCGCGGTGAACCCCGCCTGTTCAGCGCGTTGGACGTCTCGCAGCAGCTGAGCCGGGTTGATCTGTTCGTGCGAGCAGTGGAATCCGATGACCGTCATGGGGGGACGCATACCCGTTGTTCTTGCAACTTACGACCCCGTCACAGCGGTGCCGTTCGGTAGTTTCACTGCCGTGCCGGAGTTGACCAATCGCCAGATATTGCTGCGCCGCCGCCCCACCGGATTGGTGCAGCCCGAGGACACCGAACTGGTGACGGTGGCCGCGCCGGAACCCGCCGACGGCGAGGCCCTGGTCCGCACCACGTACGTCGGCCTCGACGCTGCGGTTCGCACGTGGCTCGACGATCAGCGGTCCTACCTTCCGCCGGTTCAATTGGGCGAAGTCATAAGAGCCGCGGGCATCGGCGAGGTCATCGCGTCGCGGTGCGCTGCGTACGCCGTCGGTGACATCGTCACGACACTCACCGGGTTTCAGGAGTACGTCATCGTTCGGGACGACCTGTTCACCACCCCGGTGGCGGGCGTCACCGACCAGCTGGCGGTGATGTCGGTGTACGGGCCGACCGGTGCCACCGCGTACTTCGGGATGACCGGGATCGGCCAGCCGAAGGCCGGTGAGACGGTGGTCGTGTCTGCGGCGGCGGGCGCCACCGGGTCGGTCGCAGGGCAGATCGCCAAGATCGCGGGGGCTCGCGTCGTCGGCATCGCAGGCGGGCAAAAGAAGTGCCGCGCCGTGGTCGAAGACTTCGGGTTCGACGCGTGCATCGACTATCGCGAGGACAACCTGCGCGCCGCGTTGAAGCAGCACTGCCCAAAGGGCGTCGACGTCTATTTCGACAACGTGGGGGGGCCGATTCTGGATGCGGTGCTGGGCCGGCTGGCACACAACGCGCGGGTGGTGCTGTGTGGCGTCATCTCCAGTTATCTGACCGGTGAACACCCGGGGCCGGCCAATTATGTCAACCTGTTGGCCAAGACGGCGCGGATGCAGGGATTCAACGCGCTCAACGAGTGGGCCCGGTTCGACGAGGCGTTCGCCGACCTGCGCAAGTGGGAGCAGGAGGGCCGTCTGGTGCACCGCCAGACGATCTTCGAGGGCCTGGAATCGTGTGTCGACGCGCTCAACGGCCTGTTCACCGGGGCAAACATCGGCAAGATGCTGGTGAAGCTCAGCGAACCCACGACGTAATGATTTAGCCGGCTAACACGGGGGTACTGGCAGTCAATGAGACTTCGCCAGATCCCCTCCCTCCTTGCTGCTGCCGCGGTGTCGGGTGCCATGGTTGCGGGTCTGCCCGCGCCCGTCGCCACTGCTCAGGCGTGTCCTGACGTCGAGGTGGTGTACGCGCGCGGCACCGGCGAGGCGCCCGGCGTGGGAGGGGTCGGCCAAGCGTTCGTCGACGCGCTCCGTGGGCAGGCGGCTCCCCGGTCGGTCAATGTGTATCCGGTCAACTACCAGGCGAGCGGCGACTTCAACAACCGCATCGAATTCGCCAGGACGGTGATCGACGGGATTCGCGACGCAGGTATGCGCATCCAGACGACCGCAGCGAACTGCCCCGACACCCGAATCGTCCTCGGCGGGTTCTCCCAAGGCGCTGCGGTGGCGGGGTACGTGACCGCCGCCGAGATTCCCGCAGAGGTTCCGGCGGAGTACCGGAACTACATCCCCAACCCGCTGGCGCCGGAGATCGCCGACCATGTCGCGGCCGTGGTGCTGATCGGCAAGCCGTCGCCCAATTTCTTGGCCAGCGTAGGAGCGCCTGCGATCAACATCGGCCCGTCGTACACCGGCAAGACGCTCGAGTTGTGCAACCCGGGCGACACGATCTGCAACGGCGCGCCCGCCGGCGGCCCGAGCTTCGAGCACGCCTTGTATGGGGTGAACGGATCAGCTGCTGAAGGCGCGACCTACGCCGTTGGGCGCCTGTAACGCGAAAAGTCCTGTGGTACAAGGATTGACGTTCGGATTGATGGGTACGCATAGAGCATGGATGGCGAGACTTTTTTCGCGATGACCGGCGTGATCGGCATGATTGTCGCCGTGTTGACCGGAGCGCTCTGGGACAGCCCAGTGGCAACCGCACCGTTCCGCTTGCGCCGACATGCCCAGTCAGAGGGTCGGCATGCCCTGCGCTGATCGGAGCATTCCCGAGGACGCCAGCGAGGCGACCGAGGACCAGCGGCAATTGCAGGATCAGCTGGATCACCAGAACGACGATCCCGAGGCCCCCGGCGGCCATCAGGATCAGCATCAGGTCGCTGACGAGTACTAGTTGGACGGTAAAGTCCTGCGGGTGAGCACGCCAAGAGCACGTGCGCGCTGGTTGCGCGGTGTGCTGATCGCGGTGTGCTCCGCGGTGGCGACTGCGGGTGCGCACGCCGCTGCGGGAGGCGTGCTGCCGCGGGGCGCCGCTTTGATCGTGGCTGTGTTGGTATGCGCAACCGTCGGTGCTGCAGCGGGCGCGCTGCAACTCGCCGGCCGCCGCGCTGGCCCGCTCGGAGTCATCGCAGCGCTCGCGTTAGCGCAACTTCTCGGCCACCTGACACTCGCGGGCGGACATCACCACCACGTACTCGGCGTCACACCGTCGATGGCTGCCGCGCATGCCGGCGCCGCGGTCGTGCTGGGCGCCGCCATCGCGTCCGTCGAGTACCTCTACGTCGTGTGCGCGTCGGTTCTGTGCTGGCTGCGCCTGTTCGCCTGCGCCGCGCTGTGCCCGCCGGCACGTGCGGTCCACTGGTTCGCCGATAGCGTTGTCGCGCAAGCTGTTCTGTTGCGGTCGGGCTTGGGGATGCGCGCCCCGCCGTACACGCTCGCAACTGCCGGCTAGCCGGTCGATTCACCTCATCCTCGATGCGCAGTCACGTCGACTGCGCCGTTGGCATTGCATCCCTGCGGCCGTGACGTCTAGTCGCGCGCGCCCCCAGTCCTTAAGGCACATCTGTCATGACAACGACCCCTGAAAACGAACTCGACAGTCCATCACCCGAAACGACTCATAGCCGGCCCCGATTGCGCGGTCTGCGCCCAATGCTGTTGCGGCTGCACTTCTACGCGGGCGTGTTCATCGGCCCGTTCATCCTGCTCGCGGCTGTCACGGGCCTGCTCTATGCGGCGATTCCCCAGATCGACAACGCCGTCTACCGCCATGAACTCAAGGTGGACCGCGTTGGTGAACAGCGGCTGCCCCTTGCTGAACAGCTGCGCAGTGTCCGTGCCGAGCACCCCGAGGGGACGGTGGAAAGCATCCGTCCGCCGAGCGCCGCAGACGAGACGACCCATGTCACCCTCGCGGTCGACGACGTCCCGCCCGACTACGCGCGCACGGTGTTCGTCGACCCGTACACAGCAGAAGTGCGAGGCGCGCTCACGACCTATGGGCAGTGGATGCCGCTGCGCGCGTGGTTCGATGAGCTTCACCGGAACCTCCACCTCGGCGCGGTCGGCCGTAACTACAGCGAGCTCGCGGCGAGTTGGTTGTGGGTGATTTCGCTGGCCGGTCTGGTGCTGTGGTACCTGCACCGACGGGACACCAAGAAGCTTCGTCGCCTCGCTGCGCCCGACCGCGACAAGAAGGGCCGCCGCCGCACGCTGTCGTGGCACGGAGCGATCGGGGTGTGGATCGTCGTCGCACTGCTCGGATTGTCGGTTACCGGCGTCACCTGGTCGCGCTACGGCGGGGAGTCGGTCAACCTGCTGCAGGAGAAGCTGAACACCACGGCACCGTCGGTCGACACGTCGCTCATTGAAAGCGGTGACCCGTCGGAAAGGCATCACCACGGCGGCGGCGACGGCGGTGGGGGCGTGCTCTACGGGGCTGACACCGCACTGCGCACCGCAGGCGCTGCCGGGTTGACCGGTCCGATGCGGATGTACCCGCCGGCCGAACACGGACATGGGTGGCAGATCGCCGAGGAGAAAAGAGTCTGGCCGACTCGCTACGACGCGATCTCCGTCGACCCCGACTCCGGTGCGGTCACCGACCGGGTCAACTTCGCCGACTGGCCGTTTCTGGCCAAACTCACCAACTGGGCAATCGACGCGCACATGGGTGTCTTGTTCGGTCTCCCGAATCAGATTCTGCTGATAATCACAGCGATTGGCCTGATCGCCACCGTGGTGCGTGGTTATCAGATGTGGTGGCAACGTCGACCCACGCGTGGCTCCGCATGGGCGGTCGGCCGCCCGCCTTTGCGCGGCGCGATGCGGAACACCAACCCGGCAGCGGTCCTCGGCGTCGGTGCCGCGGCCGTTGCAGTCGGTTGTTTCCTACCCTTGCTCGGGATCAGCCTGGCGGCGTTCGTCGCGACGGATCTGGTGATCGGTGCCGTCAAGCGAAGCAGGGCCGCATGATGCGCACGTTGTGGGTCGCTGTATCGGCCACCGCCCTCGTCGCCACGGGCTGCACGTCACCGGCACTCGACGAGGAACCAATGGCCGCCACCGTCACATTCAAAGATCAGTGGGCCAGTTCGGCCGACTCGGGCATGGCCGCGGTGTTCGGCACGTTGACGAACTCGGGTCACCACGATGCGCGGATCGTCTCGGGCAGTTCACCGCTCGCCGCAAGGATGGAAGTCCACGAAGTCGTACCCGACACCGATGGCACCAAGACGATGCGGCCGAAGGCGCGGGGCTTGACGGTGCCAGCCGGGGGCACGCACGACCTCGTTCCCGGCGGGGACCATCTGATGCTGATGGACCTCACCGAGCCGCTACAGCCGGGCGCCGACATCGCGCTGACTGTGGCTTTCGAGGATGGTTCGACGTTGCCGGTCACCGCGCAGGTGCGCGACTTCGCCGGTGCCGACGAGGAATACCGTGGCTGAGCCGACGGTCAACCGGCGGCGCGTTCTCACCGGAGGCGCCGCCGCGTTGGCTGCGGGTGTTGGTATCACTCAGTGCAGTGCTGCTCAGTCCGCCACGCCTGTCGGTGATTTCGGTGAAACCGTCGAGCCGTTCCACGGGCAGCACCAAGCCGGGGTGGCGACACCGCCGCAAGCGCACGCCCTGTTCGTCGCGCTCGATCTCACTGCCGATTCCGACCGGAGTTCCCGCGAAACGTTGGGCGCGGTCTTGAAGCTGTGGACTGCTGACGCCGAGCGGCTGACGCAAGGAGTGCCCGCGCTCGCCGACACCGAGCCCGAGCTGGCGGAGCGCCCGGCGCGGCTCACGGTCACAGTGGGACTGGGGCCTGCGGTGTTCGACCGCATCGGCATGCCGCACCGGCGGCCGGTATCCGAGCTACCTGCGTTCGGCACGGACCGGCTCGAACCGCGCTGGTGCGGTGGGGATCTGCTGCTGCAGATCTGCGCCGATGATGCCGTCGCGATCACCCACGCAAGCCGCGTACTGCTCAAGAACGTGCGGACATTGGCGTCGGAACGCTGGCGGCAGAGCGGATTTCGCAACGGCCCCGGTGGCACCATGCGCAACGTGATGGGCCTGATCGATGGCACCGCCAATCTGCACGACGGCCAAGCCTTCGATCGACACGTATGGGACCAGGGCAGCAGTCAGCCCTGGTTCGTCGGGGGCACCACTGTCGTCCTGCGCAGGATCCGGGCGGAGATGGATGCGTGGGACGAACTCGACCGCGCCAGTAAGGAACTCACTGTCGGTAGGCGACTCGGCTCGGGCGCGCCATTGACCGGCGTGCGGGAGTCCGACGAAGCCGATCTCGAGGCGACGCACAACGGCATCACCGTGATTCCGCCCAACGCGCACATCGCGTTGGCGCGGCATCGCGGCGACGACGAGCAATTCCTGCGTCGCCCGTACAACTACGACGACCCACCGGCCGCAGGCCAAACCACAGACAGCGGCTTGATATTCGCGGCGTACCAGCGGGACCCGTTGCGGCAGTTCGTGCCCGTCAAAAAGAGACTCGCCGCCGGTGACGCACTCAACGAGTGGGTGACGACGATCGGCTCGGCGACGTTCGCCGTCCTGCCCGGCGTCGAACCCGGCGGCTACCTGGGGCAGTCGCTGCTGGAGGGTTAGCGCCTCACCGACCCGGGCGGCCAGTCAACGCCGATCTCGTCGCAGATCGGGGGGATGATGATGAGCGCTCCGCGTGGGCTGCAGAACGGAGTGCCCGGGGGCTTCTGCAGCGGCGGGGGCGGAGTGCCGACGAGCGGAGGCGGCGGCGCGGCCGGATGCGGCGCCGCGCCGGACCACGGGTACATGGTGTTCGATATGACATCGACGATGCCTTCGGAGTTCCAGTACCAGTCGTGGCAGACGTTCCAATCCCAGCGCACGACCTGGCTGCCGGGTGGCACGGGGTCGCCGGGGCACCAGTGGGTACAGGTCATACCCTGCGGACAGTTGCCGCCGTTGTAGCTGGGGCCCTGGGCCGTCGCGGTGCCTGTGCCGCTTGCCAGACCCGCGGCGGCCATACCGCCGGCCACCACGACCGCGGTCGCAAATCGCGAGAGTCGCTTCAAGGTCGGTTCCTTTCGTTGGGCGCGCCTCGTTGGCGTCGCCAATGCGCCAAGTGCAAGCCATCGGGCTGGCTACCGATCCCAATAACGATGCCGCAGGACGGCCGGGAATACATCAAGATCGAGCAAATGCTGCCGCGTGGCTAGGCGTTCTGTGCGGCGATCCGCGCCCGCTCGCGCATGGATGCGACGACGCCGCCGTCGCTGAGGATGTCGGTGCCGGTGAGGTAGCCGGCCCTGCTGCTGGCGCAGAATGCCAACAAGTCGGCCATCTCCTCGGGTTTGCCCCACCGTGGCACCGCCGCGTCGGCGACCATCGCACCGGCGCCCGCGTCCGCCTCGAGCCTGCCCATCTCGGTCTCAATGGAACCCGGTGAGACGGAGACGATGCGAAGTCCGTTGCGGCCGAACCGTTCCGACTGCGACGTGCTGTACCACTTCACGAAGCTCTTGCTGACGGCGTAAGCGATCCCGGAACGGAACTCTTCGGGCACGACCGCACACGCGGCCAGCATGGCCGCCATGAAAGCGTCCTCGTCGGTGAACGCCAGCGGAAAGTGCTGATCAGGAACCATTTCGTCGGGCAGCATGTGCGCAGCCATCGACGCGACGTTGACGATTGCCGCGCCGTCGCCCGCAGTGCGGTGGAATGCCTCGTTCACGTTCAGGGTGCCGACCGCGTTGGTCCGCATGACGTAGTCTGCGGCGCCCATGGTCGGGCTCACGCCGGCGGTATGGATGACGGCCGCGATCCGCCCGATGCCCGATGCGGTCGCGAACAGTCCGTCGACCGCGGCCCGGTCTGTGACGTCGCAGTTCACCGCCGTGACGTCAATGCCTTTGAGTGCGCAGGCAACTGCGTCGAGGCGGTCCTGCCTGACGTCGCACAGGACGACCGCGTGGCTTGTTCCGACGACCTGGGCTGTCGCCGAACCCATGCCGCCCGCCCCGCCGGTGATGATGACGACGTCGCTCATGGCAGCTGATGCTTCTGGCTCGTGAACACCTCGGTGCTTCGCACCGGCGTCAACATCACGAGCGGGATGTGACGGCTCGTCGACTGCTGGTACGAGACATACGGCGGGTAGAGGTGGCACATGTACTCCCACACCTCGTGCCGTTCGGTGTCCTCCGGCTCGCGCCACGTGGCCTCGAACGCCTGGGTCGCGATCTGCACGCCGATGGTCTCGCTGGCGAGGATGTTGAGGTACCACTCCGGATGCTCGTCGGCCCCGCCCTTGGACGCGACGATCACGGCTTCGCCGGCGACATTGCCGTAGATGAGCGGCTTGACGTACGTCTTTCCCGACTTGCGGCCGGTGTACCTGATCAGGCAGTGGGTGGTCAGCTCCCGGCCGCCGACATAGCTCAAATCCACGATGTGGCCTTGAGCTCCCCCCGAATCGAGATACATCGCGAGGTGCTCTTGCATCCAGTCGCCTCGTTCGGCGCGGATCGCCGCGGCGTCAGCGTCGGCCATGATCACTCCCTGCGTCGACACCCTTTCGGGATTGATCTGTTCTACCAGGAGGAGTGGATTACCCCCTTTGGGGTGTGGCGGTCGCGGTCGCCGACCGTGCAGTGTGTAGAGCCGGTCACGCCACTGAAGGAGGACGATTTCGGTGATTGATGCTGCCGACTCCTATCAGCTCTGCCCCCACTGCCGCGCGCCCCTGCAGATCAAGTCCATCATCACCGTGAGCCGCGAGGAGTCAGGCCAGCGCTGCCGCACTCAGTACGAGCAGCGCTGCTCTGCTCATTGCACGTCCGGCGAAACGTGGGTGCCGCAGGTCTGAGGTGCCCGATCAGTACGACTGGCCATCGGCATAGCGCCGTCGGCGGAAGTGGCGCCCGTTGCCGCGGTTTCTCCAACACGAAGGCCAGCGGCAGGCCAAGCCACTCGTTCGTTCCCCCGCAGATCGCGCAGCAACCCGCCTGGGCGTCGAAGACGTACTGGCGAATGTAATGGCCATCGTGGCCGTCGATCCGCGCCTCACCGGATTCGAGCCAACGTCTTGTACTCAGCTCGCGCCGGACCGCCGCCTGACATGCATTGCCGCAGTAGAGCCTCTGGCTGCGCTTCGAGAGTTCGGCACCACAGCCGCGGCACTGTCTCACGTCTAAAACGCTACGACCCTGTACCGACACAGCCGCTCTCGAACTGGAGCCCCCTGTCAGGATTGAACTGACGACCTACGCTTTACAAGAGCGTTGCTCTACCACTGAGCTAAGGAGGCCTGCGGGCCTGAGTTTATCGGGTCGGCCGTCTGGGCAATCTGGTGCCCGAACCAGAAAGGCGGTCGGCTGTTGAGCGTCAAGGACGATCTGCTCTCCGATTTACCGCACGTGTATCCCACGTTGGCGCGACCCGAAGTCGAAAGGCTGCTGACCCTCCTCGACCAGAGCGCGGGCACCGAGGGCAGCCTGGGCATGTCGATCGCGACGTCGCTCAAACCGCTGACACCCGAGGTGGCCAGCCGCATCGAGTCGTACAAGAAGAGTGACAACGTCGACGACTACGTCCGCATGCTGCGCGGCGCTGCCGTGCTTCTACTGCAGAAGTGGCAGCCTGACGGACAGCCACCTGCTCCCGAAGACATCTCCGCTGCCGTCGAGAACCTCGAGGCGAGCGACTGACGTCACTCGTTTGGTTCGATCACCCGCTGCGAGGGCACCGGTCGCGTCGATGAGCGGGTGCTGCGCGGCCGGCGCCCCGGGAACGGGATGCGGTCGGCGATGTTGCTCAGCGGATTGACCACCTGGCTCAGCACGATGACTGCCTCGCGCAGCGCTTCGATCGTCGGCTCCAGCGCCTCCAATCCCGGAGCCAACCGGTTCAAGGTGTCGGCCACGTCAGCCAACTGCTCGAGCGGCCCGTTGCGCGCGGTCAACTTGTCGACCAGTCCGCCCTCGGCCAGCAGCCGATCGGCAAGGCCGTCCTCGGCCAGTACCCGTTCGATCAGGCCGTCGTCGTCGAGCAGTTGGTCGACCAGCCCGCCGGGCTCGATCGCGCGCATCAGCCCGCCGTCCTCCTGCGTCAACCGATCCAGCACTCCGCCCGGCGCCGTCAGCCTGTCGACCACCCCGCCCGGCTGCAGCAGCCGATCCAGCGGACCGTCCGGTGCTAACGCGCGGCCCAGCGGCTGATCCTCGTCCATCAGCCTGGCCAGGCGGTTCGCCCGCACGACCGCGTCGTCGATGCCCAGCATGTGGGCCACCGAACCGGACCCCGTCCTGGCCCTTCCCAGTGCGCTGTTGGCGACGTCGAGACCGGCGTCCGCGACCGCCAGGCCGACGCGCACCGGCGCAGTGGCCAGGTCAGTCAGGGCTTTGCCGAGATTCATCTCCTCAGTCTATGAAGTCGGGAAGTTCAAACTCACAGCAAGTGCACAGGCTTCCTGCAGGATTACTCCAAGCGAAGCGGTGGACATTGACGGGATGGCGATGGCTGCACTACCGGATAACACCCCAGAGGCCAGGGTCCTCGTCGTCGACGACGAGACCAACATCGTCGAGCTCCTCTCGGTGAGCCTGAAGTTCCAGGGGTTCGAGGTCCATACCGCGTCGAACGGGCCCTCCGCCCTGGACAAGGCCCGCGAGGTGCGCCCGGACGCCGTGATCCTCGACGTGATGATGCCCGGCATGGACGGGTTCGGGGTCCTGCGCCGGATGCGCGCCGACGGTATCGACTCGCCCGCGCTGTTCCTGACCGCCCGCGATTCGCTGCAGGACAAGATCGCCGGGCTGACCCTCGGCGGCGACGACTACGTGACCAAACCCTTCAGCCTCGAAGAGGTCGTGGCACGACTGCGGGTGATCCTGCGACGCACCGGCCGCGGTATCGAGGAGCCCCGGACTTCGCGTCTGTCCTTCGCCGACATCGAACTCGACGAGGACACTCACGAGGTGTGGAAGGCCGGCGAACCAGTGTCGTTGTCTCCCACGGAATTCACGCTGCTTCGGTACTTCATCATCAACGCGGGGACCGTGCTGTCCAAGCCCAAAATCCTGGACCACGTGTGGCGCTACGATTTCGGCGGTGACGTCAACGTCGTCGAGTCCTACGTGTCCTATCTCCGCCGCAAGATCGACACCGGCGACAGGCGCCTGCTGCACACGTTGCGCGGTGTCGGCTATGTGCTGCGTGAGCCGCGATGAGCGCCGACTCGAAGAGTTGACGAAATAACTGACAATGCACAGATGGCGCGCCTGAGTCGACGAGGCATACCGCTGCGGGTCGGCCTGGTGGCCGCCACCCTGGTGCTGGTGGCCTGCGGGCTGCTTGCATCCGGAATCGCCGTCACCTCGATCCTGCGGCACACCCTTATCAACCGGGTCGACGAAACCTTGCTCGACGCGTCGCGCGGCTGGGCCCAGGCGCCGCACACGCCGCCTGCCATGCCGATCGAGGGGCCCAGCCCGGCCCGCCCGCCGTCGAACTTCTATGTCAGGGGAGTCGGCCCGGACGGCCGCGCGTGGACGGCGATCAACGATCGCGAGGCCGAACCCGCGCTGCCCGCGGACAACGACGTCGGGTCGACGCCGGTCACCATCGGCTCGGTCGACAACTCTTCGGTCCAGTGGCGGGCGGTGACCGTGCGGGGCCCGCGCGGCGAGCTCACCACCGTCGCGATCGACCTGTCCGACGTGCAGACCACCGTGCGGGCGCTGAGCTACGCGCAGGTGGGCATCGGGACCGCGGTGCTTCTGGTGCTCGGGGTCGCCGGTTACGCGGTGGTGCATCGCAGCCTGCGGCCGCTGGTCGAAGTGGAGCGGACCGCGGCGGCGATCGCCGCGGGGCAGTTCGACCGACGTGTTCCCGAGCGCGACCCGCGCACGGAAGTGGGCCGACTCTCGTTGGCGCTCAACGGGATGCTCGCCCAAATCCAACACGCGATGGCGGCCTCGGAGTCGTCGGCCGAGCAGGCCCGCCGCTCGGAGGAGCGCATGCGCCGCTTCATCACCGACGCCAGTCACGAATTGCGCACGCCACTGACCACCATCCGCGGCTTCGCGGAGCTGTACCGCCAGGGCGCCGCCAGTGACGTCGAGATGTTGATGAACCGCATCGAGAGCGAGTCCAGCCGGATGGGGCTGCTCGTTGAAGATTTGCTTCTGCTGGCGCGGCTGGACGCTCAACGCCCACTGGAACGGCGTCGAGTCGATCTGCTGGCGCTGGCCAGCGACGCCGTGCACGATGCACAGTCGATCGCCCCGCAGCGCACGATCGCCATGGAGGTCTTCGACGGACCGGGCACACCGGAGGTGCTGGGCGATGAGGCCCGGCTACGTCAGGTGCTCGGAAATCTGATGGGCAATGCGCTACAGCACACTCCGGAGAGCGCGGGCGTCACTGTGCGGGTCGGAACCGACGACGACCAAGCGGTGCTCGAGGTCTGCGACGAGGGGCCGGGCATGACCACAGAGGACGCCAACCGGGTGTTCGAGCGGTTCTACCGCGCCGACACGTCACGGACGAGGGCCAGCGGCGGCACCGGCCTTGGTCTGTCGATCGTGGACTCATTGGTGGGTGCGCACGGCGGTTCGGTCAGCGTCGCCACCGCGCCGGGACAGGGGTGTCGATTCAGGGTCAGCCTGCCGCGGATCGCCGAGGCGCCCGCACAGGTTTAGGCCAGATCGGCAAGGGCCGCTTTGATTTTGGCCTGTGCCTCGTCGAGCGACTCCTGCGAAGGGTTTTGGTCGGCGTTGGCGAATCCGAAGTCTGACAGATCACGCGCCGGGAACACATGCACGTGCAGATGTGGCACCTCGAGCCCGGCGATGATCACGCCGGCCCGCTCGACACCGAATGCTTTGGACACCGCCCTACCGATGAGCTGCGAAACCTCCATGACCCGGCCGAACACGGCGGGCTCGATGTCCTGCCAGTTGTCGATTTCGGCCCGCGGCACCACGAGCGTGTGCCCTTGGGTGATGGGCGCGATCGTCAGGAAAGCGACGATGTCGTCGTCTTCGTAGACGAACCGGCCGGGGATCTCCCCGTTGATGATCTTGGTGAAGACGGTCGCCATGCTGACGAGCATTCCAGGAAGCTGACCGCGGCACCGCGTTGGGGTGTGGCGCTGGCAGATGTCGTGAGGAGCGGACCGCGTCCCTCGGCCTGCGAGAGCGCCGCGTCGATGAGATAGGTGCCGGCCACCTCCTGCGCTTGCGCCGGAGGCACCGTTTCGCAGAGAAACGCCGGAAACGCCGTCGACGCCCTCCCGAGCAGATCTCGGCAGCCCGGACCGAACTCGGTGCGCACCGAGGTGAAGCCGTCGGCTTCGGTACTCAGCGGAATATCGCGCTGGGCGTATCTGATCACCACGGCGTGGGCGTTGACGCCGTAGCCCGTCGGCACCGGTTCGTCGATCTCGACGGTCACCGCCCAGAACGGCGGCGCCACCCGGTACCGGCGCACGACCTCGCGACTGGTGCCCCCGGCGACGGGTCGGCCGGTCGCCTGGATCCAGGCTTCTGCCGCGAGTTCGTGCTGGCGCACCCGACAGCGATGCATGACGTACGCGAAGGCTTCAGCCGCAGCCCGTTCAGCTAACGACCTGCCCCGCCTCGGGGTCGCTGGCACCATGCGGGCGAGTGTATTAGCTGTGCGTCGCTATGTCTGCATTTGTCAGGCGTTTCTCAGGGAGAGCTCAATTTGCCCGATGGTTCACGAACCGCCGACCTTCTCGTGCAATTCAGCAACCGACCACGGCGGGGTGTCGTGATGGTCCCGGTAGGCCAGGATCGTGGGGGTGGGCCGGGCGAACTCGCCGATGAACCCGCCGGCTGCGACGAAGATCCGGCCGGTGATGTCGCGGGCCCGGTCGCTGGCCAGGTAGGCGTAGGTCGGAGCGACGTACTCGGCCGGCGCCGCGTCCAAGGCCCCCTGCATGCTGATGTCGTCGAGCAGACCGCGGCGGTGCAGATCGACGATGTGTGCCTCGTATTCGGGCCCGGTCGACAGCCGGGTCTTGGCCCCGGGGCAGACGACGTTCGCGCGCACGCCCTGCGGTTTCAATTCGGCGGCGATCGCCAGCGTCAACCCGTTGACCGCGCCCTTGCCCGCCGGATAGCCGGTGCCGCCGTAGTCGCCGAGGAACGCGAACGAACTGGTGTTGACGATCGCACCGCCGCCCTGGGCGACCATCTTCGGTGCCGCGGCGCGGCACGTTTCGAACACCGTGCCCAGATGCGTGTCGAGCAGGTCACGAAACTGCGCCGATGTGACGTTGAGGATCGAGGACCCCGGCGGTTCCGCGGTGCCTGCGCAGTTGACCAGGATGTCGATGCGGCCGAACTCCCGCACGCAGGTGTCGATCAGCGTGTCAGCGACCGCGGGGCTCGCGGGCGACCCGGGCAGGCCGATGGATCGCGGGATGCGTTGCACCGCTTGGGAAACAGCTTCGGAGTCGCGACCGTTGATCACCACACCGGCGCCGAGCTCGGCGAGCAGTTCGGTGACCGCCAGGCCGACCCCGCGCGACCCGCCCACGACGACCGCGCCACGCCCCGCCAGCGGCGCGCTAATTGCTGTCGCCCGCCTGACCGAACTCCATCATGTCCAGGTTCCAGTAGCCGCGCAGGTTCGTCAGCAGCCCGGCGTCATTGACCTTGTAGGTGAAGACACCGCGCACGGTGCTGGTGACACCGTTGTCGAATTGACTGCGGAGCACCAAGATATGGGCTATCTCGTCGGGCGAGCTCGACGGGAAGGTCTCCTCGCACGTGATCCGCAGGTTGTTCGCGGCGATGTTCGAGTCGTAGAACGCCGCGGCCGCCTCTTTGCCGCGCACGCCGTGTCCGTCGGGATTGGTGATCGCCTGCCCGATCGGGTCCTCGATGACGACGTCGTCGGCCATCAGGCCCAGCCAGCCTTCTTTGTCATGAGACTGGACACAGCGCCACGAGTTCTGCGACGCCGTCAACGCCGGTGTCTGCGCGACGGTTTCGGTCACGCGCTCACCGGTCTTCGTCGGTGTAGCGGATGACGCCACGGATGTTGCGACCCTCGAGCATGTCCTGGTAGCCCTCGTTGATCTGCTCGAGCTTGTACTGCCGGGTGACCATGTCGTCGAGGTTCAGCTTGCCCGCTTTGTACATCGACAGCAGCTGCGGGATGTCGTAGTGCGGATTGCCGCCGCCGAAGATGGTGCCCTGCAGGTTCTTCTGCATCAGGGTGAGCATCGCCAGGTTCAACTTCACGTCCGATTCGGCCATGTTGGCCACCGCGGTGACGACGCAGGTCCCACCCTTCGACGTGACGTTGAGGTAGTTGTCGATGTCCTCGCCCTTGAGCTCGCCGACGGTGATGATGGTCTTCTTCGCCATGCCGCCCGCGGTCACCTCGGCGATGCCGGCCATCGCCGAGAAGATGTCCGGATAGACGTGCGTGGCACCGAACTTCAGGGCCTGGTCGCGCTTCCACTCGACGGGGTCGACCGCGAAGATGTTGCGCGCTCCGGCGTTCACCGCGCCTTGCAGAGCGCCCATGCCGACGCCGCCGATACCGACGATCGCGACGTCCTCGCCGGGGCGGATGTTCGCGCTGCGGGTAGCCGAGCCGTAGCCGGTGGTCACACCGCAGCCGACGAGGCAGGCGACCTCGAATGGAATCGACGGATCGATCTTCACCACCGAACTCTTGTGCACCACCATGTACGGGCTGAAGGTGCCCAGCAGGGTCATGGGGATGACGGGCGTGCCGTCTGCCGTCGTGACCCGGTTGGTGCCGTCGGAGACGGCGGTGCCGGAGAGCAGAAGGGCGCCCAGGTCGCACAGGTTGCGCTGGCCGCTCTGACAGGTGGGACATTCGCCGCACGACGGGATGAAGGAGAGGACGACGTGGTCGCCGGGGGCGACGTTTTCGACGCCGGGGCCCACCTCGGTGACGATGCCCGCGCCCTCGTGTCCGCCGAGCACGGGGAACCCGGCCATGGGGATGTCGCCGGTCACCAGATGGTGGTCGGAGTGGCACATCCCCGACGCTTCCATCTGAATCTTGACCTCGTCCTTGACGGGGTCGCCGATCTCGATCTCCTCGATGGACCACGGCTGGTTGAACTCGTAGATGAGAGCGCCTTTTGTCTTCATCCGATGCCTTCCGTTAGAGCCAGTGAGGCCAGACTAGAGCCATTAGTTAGGTGCGTCACACCCACCCCCAATCAACTGCTTGGTGGCCGCGATATCACCAGATGGGCGCGGGTGCCTGACCCAGCGGGTAGTAGCCGGGAAGCTTCTCCCCGGCCATCGAGCGTTCGATGCGCTTCTGCATGCCCTCGCTCAGGTCGCCGGTCTCGATGAGCTTGCCGAACATGTAGGCCACATGGCCGAAGTCGAAGAAGTCGCGCTGCCATTCGATCTTCAGATCGGAATCAAGCCGGAACCAGCTGCCGCCGATGCCGTAGATCTCGTCACGGGTGCCGTCGGACTTGTTGACGATCTGCTTCCAGAAGCCGACGATCTCGCCCTGCCTGTCGTCGACGAGCACCTTCTGATACTCGTACACCCAGTTCTCCAGGCCCTGCATCTCCAGACCGAGGGCGACGTCGCGGATCTCGTCCTTGCCGATGCACATCACGTCTTCTTTGGGCCCGATGTTCCAGCCGTAGGTGGCGTCGTCGGTGTAAAACTCGGCCAACGGCTTCCAGTCGCCGTTGCGCTCGCATTCGCGGTTGGTTTCCAGCCACTGCTCGACCCAGTTGTCGAGAGCCTCGCGGGGTAGTGACGGCATTCCTATGCTCCTATTTCTCTGATGGCCAGTGCTTGAGTCGGGCACATGTCGACCGCGTTCTGGATCTCGTCGCGGGCTTCGTCCGGTGGCTCGGGGTCCAGGAGCTCGACCTTGCCGCGTTTGGGCACGGTGAAATAATCGGGTGCCTCGAGCTCGCACATGGCGTGGCCCTGGCACAGGTCAAGATCGACTTCCACTCTGTAACAGCCCATGTGAGTCCTACTTGGTGCGCCTGCGGTAGCGCGCCTTGGCGGGACGCGCCAGCTGCACCACCATCTTCGAGTGGTCGTTACGGTAAGAGTCGGCGGGCTGGGCCATCTCGAACTCATACTCGCGCAACAAGACCGAGAAGATCGCCTTGATCTGCATCTGGGCGAACGCTGCGCCGACGCAGCGGTGCCTGCCTGCGCCGAAGGGGATCCACGTCCACCGGTTGACCGTGTCGGCCTGCTCAGGCTTGTTGTAACGGTCGGGATTGAAGGCGTCGGGATCCGGGAAGTCCTCCGGAATCCGGTTCGAGATCGCGGGGGAGGCGGCGACGAAGTCTCCCTTGTGGATCGGGAAGCCGGCCACCTCGAACTCGCCCTGGGCCACGCGCATCAGGATGATCAGCGGCGGGTGCAGGCGCAGCGTCTCCTTCACGACGTTGTCCAGCTGCGGAATCTGGCGCAGCGCATGGAAACTCACCTCTTGACCGTCAGCGTAGAGCTCGTCGAGTTCCTGCCGGACCTGGGCGTAGATTTCCGGATGGCGGATGAGCTCGATCAACGTCCACGCCGAGGTGCCGGAGCTGGTGTGGTGGCCGGCGAACATCAGCGAGATGAACATGCCGGTGACCTCGTCGGCGGAGAACCGGGCGTTGCCCTGCTCGTCCTTGATGGATACCAGGACGTCGAGCATGTCGCGGTCGGCCTTGTCCTTGGGCGGATTGGCCAGCCGGTGATCCATGATCTCCTGCACCAGCGCAACGAGTTTCACGCGGGCCTCGTCGCGGCGCTTGAAGCTCTCGATCGGCAGGTAGGGGTCGACGTAGCAGAGCGGGTCGGTACCGCGTTCGAGATCGTGGTAGTACTCGGCGAACCGGTGATCGAGCTGTTCGCGGAACTTCAACCCGATCAGGCACGCCGTCGAGGTGTAGATGGTCAACTCGGCGAAGAAGTCGAGCAGTTCGATCTCGCCTTCGTCGCCCCAGTCGGCGATCATCTTCTTGACTTCGCCCTCGATGGTGGCCGCGTGGCCCTTCATCTGCTCACCGCGCAGCGCCGAATTGTGCAGCATCTCCTTGCGGCGCTCCGGGCTGGCGTCGAACACGACGCCCTCGCCGAAGATCGGCGTCATGAACGGGTAGGCCTGGGCCTGGTCGAGATCCTCGTCGGCGGAGCGGAAGAAGAACTCGTTGGCTTCCGCGCCGGACAGCAGGATGACGTGCTTGTCGACCAGTTGGAACCAGCCGACGTCACCGCACTCCTCGCGGATCCGCTTCATCAAACCAATCGGGTCGGTGCGGAACTCCTCGAGATGTCCGTGTTCCTCCTCGCCGCCGGAGACCCTGGGCACAACGGTTGCCGTCGTTGTCTTGGATTCAGTCATGACAGGTTCTCCTCGTTCAGCTTCAGCTGCTGGCGTTCTGCGGGCGCGGTGGCCAGCGGAGCTTCGGGCTGCAGCTCCATGTTCGCGATGAAGCCACCGCGCGGTGTCTCGGCGACGAAGGTGATGGCGCGCGCCAGATCGGAGGCACGCAGGAAGTAGTCGTGGCGTGCCTGGCCCCACTTCGCCCAGTCCTCGAGCGCGGGCCCGATCTTCTCGGCGGGCAGGCTCCAGCCCATGCTGGTCTTGGTCGGACCGGGATGCACGATCGACGCGCGGACGCCGGTGCCCTCGAGTTCCATCTGAAAGTTGTTGACCATGGCGACCAGCGCGGCCTTCGCGGCGCCGTACGCACCCATGTGCGGACGCTGGCGCAAGGCGACGTCGGAGCCGACGAAGATCAGGTCACCGCGCTGACGCTCCAGCATGCCCGGCAGCACGGCGGAGGCCAGCCGGAAGGCGCCGACCAGGTGGATCTGCAGCTGCGATTCGAATTCGTCGCCTGCGATCTCGGCCAGCTTGCCGAAATAGGTGTCGCCGGCGCCGGCCACCAGAACCTCGATGTCGCCGAGGGCGTCGATCGATTGTGTGACAAACGACTTCACCGAGTTGGGGTCGGTGACGTCGAGGTGGAAGCCGACCGCCTCGCCGCCGTCGGCGTTGATCTTGCCGACGAGGTCGGTCAGCTTCTCGACACGTCGCGCGCCGAGGGCGACCGGAAACCCGCGGGCCGCGAGTTCTATGGCGGTGGCCTCGCCGATTCCGGATGACGCGCCGGCGACGATCGCCGGCCGACGCTGCGGTAGCGGTGCGAAGCGTGGCATATTATCGAACCTTCAGGTGGGTTGGACAGTCATGGGTAGGTGGGCGAATCCGCGGACATTGCTCGAATGGACGCGGACGGCGTTGGCCTCGTCGATTTCGTATCCGCGGATTCGCTTGAACAACTCGGCCAGCGCCACCCGAGCCTCCATGCGGGCCAGATGGGCACCGAGGCAGAAATGGGCGCCGCTGCCGAAACTCATGAGCTTCGAGCCGATTTCGCGACCGATGACATAGTCATCCGGATTCTCGAACACCCGCTCGTCGCGGTGCGCGGAACCGGGCAGGAGCAGCAGTACGTCTCCGTCGGGGATCGGAGTGTCGTACAGGGTGAGGTCACCGGCCACGGTGCGGGCCAGGATCTGGCTCGACGTGTCGTAGCGCAGCGTCTCCTCCACCCACAGCGGGATCCGGTCCAGATCGGCGTAGACAGACGTCAGTTGGTCGGGGTTCTTGTGGCCCCAGAATGCCGCGTTGGCAAGCAGTTTCGTGGTGGTCTCGTTGCCGGCGATGACCATCAGGAACATGAAGCCGAGGATTTCGTCGTCGGTCAGCCGGTCGCCGTCGATCTCGGCTTCTAGCAGCGCGGTGGTGAGGTCGTCGGTGGGCTTCTTGCGACGTTCGGCGACCATCTGCTGGTAGTAGACGATCAGATTGATCGAGGCTTCGACGGCTTCCGGCGGCACGTCGGTGACACCCTCGTCGCGGTGCATCACACCGTCGGCCCATGCCCGGACTTGGGCGCGGTCGGGCTCAGGCACGCCCATCAGTTCGGAGATGACGTCCATCGGCAGCTTGCCGGCGAATTCGTCGACATAGTCGACGATTTCGCCGTCCGCAGACGATGTGGCCTTCTCCATCATGGTGTCGAGGTGCTGGACGGCGATCTCGGTGACCCGCGGCTCGAGTTCGCGAACGCGACGCGGGGTAAAGCCCTTGGACACCAGCGTGCGCAACCGCAGGTGTGCGGGATCGTCCATCGCGAGGAACGACATGGTCTTGGATGCGTGTGGGCCGCGCGAGGCCGGGTCGAGCGACACGCCGAACTTGTTCGACAGCGTGGTGCTGTTGCGGAAGCCCTTCAGTACGTCCTCGTGGCGCGACAACGCCCAGAAGCCGAGCTTCTCGTTGTGGTAGAGCGGAGCCTCGTCCCGCAGCCGCTTGTAGTACGGGTAAGGGTCCTCGTGGAAGTCGTAATCGTATGGGTCGAGGACTATCTCAGTAGCGGTCAACGGTCGTCTCCAACGATGAGGCCGACTACGTAACTGAGGCGGTCGGCGATCTGGTGGTAGGTGAACGCGCCGCTGCCCGCGTTGACCAGCGCGCCGAAGTACGTCATCTCCAGTGCTGAGAGCGTGCGCGGGTCGGCGTCAGGGCCGACGGCGGAACGGATGCGGCGATGGATCTCGGCGCCGATGCGGTCTCGGACCGTGCGCACCGCCGGGTCGCTTCCGCTCAGCAGCGCGGTGGTGCAGGCCGCCGCGACCTCTGGCTCGTCGGCGACGACCAACGCCATATTGCGCAGGGTCTTCTCGACGCGACTGGCTCGGCTGTCGTTGACGTCGGTGAAGTAGGGCGCCTGGCGCATCAGATCGAGGTAGACCTCGGCGATCAGGTGGTTCTTCGACGAGAAGTAGGTGTAGGCCGTCGCGGGAGCCACCTTGGCCCGAGCGGCGACCGCGCGCACCGTCAGGTCGGCGTAAGAGGATTCGCGCAGCATTTCCAGGCCGGCCGCGAGAACCTTGCGAAA
Organism: Mycobacterium deserti; assembly: GCF_025345615.1. Lineage (GTDB taxonomy): Bacteria > Actinomycetota > Actinomycetes > Mycobacteriales > Mycobacteriaceae > Mycobacterium > Mycobacterium deserti. Next base: position 936,573 of record NZ_JAODWD010000001.1, on the reverse strand, counting down.
CGTCTCCTCCTGCCGACGGTTGCGTGGTGGCTCCGCGGCCGGGGCCGGGGCCTGGCCGGTGAGCGTCACCACAGGTTCGCTGGACACATGTCCAACGTAATGGACGGGGCCGCTCATCGGCAAGTGCGCAGGTGAAATGGGCGGTTCTTGCCACTCGCAGTCGTGTGGGGCTATGGTTCGATCAGAAGCAGTCGGACACTTGTCCAGCAACGGTGGAACGGAGACGAGATGGCGGTTCTGGCCAATCGCGAGAGTCAGTTGCTCATCGACGGGAAGCTCGTCGCCGGGAGCGGGGGCAATTTTCAGACGATCAACCCGGCCACCGAAGAGGTGCTGGGGGTGGCGGCTGATGCCGGCGCCGAGGACATGGACCGGGCGATCGAGGCGGCCCGGCGCGCATTCGACGAGACGGACTGGTCGACCAACACCGAACTGCGAGTGCGGTGCGTGCGCCAGTTGCAGCAGGTTCTGCGCGACCACGTGGACGAGTTGCGGGAGCTGACGATCGCCGAGGTCGGCGCGCCGCGCATGTTGACGTCCATGGCTCAACTCGAAGGTCCCGTCGAGGATCTGAGCTTCGCCGCCGACACCGCGGAGTCCTACCAGTGGGCCACCGATTTCGGCTTCGCCTCGCCGATGGGGATCAAGACCCATCGCAAGGTCGTCCGCGAGGCGGTCGGGGTGGTCGGGGCCATCACTCCATGGAACTTCCCCCACCAGATCAACCTGGCCAAGATCGGCCCCGCGCTGGCGGCGGGCAACACCGTCGTGTTAAAGCCGGCCCCCGACACCCCGTGGTGCGCGGCGGTGCTCGGCGAGCTGATCGTCGAGCACACCGACCTTCCGCCCGGCGTACTGAACATCATCACCTCCAGCGATCACGGTGTCGGTGCCCTGCTGTCGAAAGACCCACGCGTGGACATGGTTTCGTTCACCGGCTCGACGGCGACCGGACGCGCCGTGATGGCCGACGGCGCCGCCACCCTGAAGAAGGTGTTCCTCGAGCTGGGCGGTAAGTCGGCTTTCCTCGTTCTCGACGACGCGGACCTGGCTGGCGCCTGTTCGATGTCGGCGTTCACGGCGTCGATGCACGCCGGGCAGGGATGTGCGATCACCACCCGACTGGTGGTGCCGCGGGCGCGTTACGACGAGGCCGTCGAGGCGGCCGCCGCCACGATGGCCGGGCTCAAGCCGGGTGATCCGAATGACGCCGGAACCATCTGCGGGCCCGTCATCTCGGCTCGTCAGCGCGACCGCATTCAGGGCTACCTCGACTCGGCCACCGACGAAGGCGGCCGATTCGCCTGCGGCGGTGGACGTCCCGCGGACCGCGATGCCGGATTCTTCATCGAGCCGACCGTGATCGCCGGACTGGACAACAACGCCAAGGTAGCCCGCGAAGAGATCTTCGGGCCGGTGCTGACGGTGATCGCCCATGACGGCGACGACGACGCGGTGCGCATCGCCAACGATTCGCCCTATGGGCTGTCGGGCACGGTGTTCTCTGCCGACGAGGAGCGTGCCAACCGCGCCGCGGCCCGGATGCGGGTGGGCACGGTCAACATCAACGGCGGCGTCTGGTACTCGGCGGACATGCCGTTCGGCGGATACAAGCAGTCCGGCCTCGGCCGAGAGATGGGCTTGGCGGGCTTCGAGGAATACCTGGAAATGAAAGCCATCGCCACGGCGGCCGATTAAGGAGACATGGGTGGGACTGTACGCAGATCAATTCAAGGAGAAGGTCGCGATCGTCACCGGCGCCGGTGGCGGTATCGGCCAGGCCTACGCGGAGGCGTTGGCCCGCGAGGGGGCGGCCGTCGTCGTCGCCGACATCAACACCGAGGGCGCGCAGAAAGTGGCCGACGGTATCAAGGGTGAGGGCGGCAACGCCCTCGCGGTCCGGGTCGACGTCTCTGACCCCGAGTCGGCCAAAGAGATGGCGGCGCAGACACTTTCGGAGTTCGGTGGCATCGACTACCTGGTCAACAATGCCGCGATCTTCGGCGGGATGAAGCTCGACTTCCTGATCACCGTCGACTGGGACTACTACAAGAAGTTCATGAGCGTGAACATGGACGGCGCGCTGGTGTGCACCCGCGCCGTTTACCGCAAGATGGCCAAGCGAGGCGGGGGCGCGATCGTCAACCAGTCGTCGACCGCGGCGTGGTTGTACTCGAACTTCTACGGTCTGGCCAAGGTCGGGGTCAACGGGTTGACCCAGCAGCTGGCCACCGAACTGGGGGGACAGAACATCCGGGTCAATGCAATAGCTCCGGGTCCGATCGACACCGAGGCCAACCGCACCACCACACCGCAGGAGATGGTCGCCGACATCGTGAAGGGGATTCCGTTGTCGCGCATGGGACAGCCGGAGGATCTGGTTGGCATGTGCCTGTTCCTGCTGTCGGATCAGGCCAAGTGGATCACCGGTCAGATCTTCAACGTCGACGGCGGACAGATCATCCGCTGATGAGCGCTTGCGCGAAGAGGAAATGATTGTGAGCGACGTTCTGAAACTCGGCTACATCGGCCTCGGCAACATGGGGACGCCGATGGCCAAGCGGCTCGTGAACTGGCCCGGCGGACTCGTGGTCTTCGACGTGCGCACTGAGGCGATGACGCCGCTGGCCGAACTGGGCGCCTCGCTGGCCGACAGCGTGGCCGATGTCGCGGCGGCCGACATCATCAGCGTGACTGTGCTCAACGACGCTCAGGTACGGGAGGTGGTCGGCGAATTGGCCGCCCACGCCAAACCCGGCACCGTGATCGCGATCCACTCGACGATCAGCCCGGAGACCGCAGAGGGGCTGGCGGAGCAACTGGCACCCAAGGGTCTTCACGTCGTCGATGCCCCGGTCACCGGCGGCGGAAGTGCGGCGGAGAAGGGCGAGCTGGCCACGATGGTCGGTGCGGAGCGCGAGGTGTACGAGCGCATCAAGCCGGCGTTCAAGCAGTTCGCATCGATGGTCATCCATGCCGGCCAGCCCGGAGCGGGCACGCGGATGAAGCTCGCACGCAACATGTTGACGTTCACCTACTATGCGGCCGGCTGCGAAGCGCTGCGGCTCGCCGAAGCCGCCGGGTTGGACCTGCAGGCGCTGGGCAAGGTCGTCCGGCATACGGAGGCGGCGACCGGCGCCGGCATGATCATGATTCGCGACGACATGAAACCGTTGGATCCGGACAACTTCCTGTACCAGCCGTTCGTGCATGCCCGCGGGCTGGGGGAGAAGGACCTGGGCCTGGCGCTGGCGCTGGGTGAGCAGCTCGACGTCGACCTGCCGTTGGCCGAGATCGCCTTGCAGAACCTGGCTTCCGGACTGGGTGTTCCACACACTAAGGATTGACGCCCCGCACGCGAGGAGGAGAAAAGTATGGACGAGTTGCGCCGCAAGGGCCTCGAGAAAATGAACGAGGTCTACGGCTGGGAGATGCCCGACATGCCCGGCGAGTACTTCGCGCTCACGGCCGATCACCTCTTCGGCACCATCTGGACGCGGCCGGGGCTGTCGATGCGGGACAAGCGGATCATGACGCTGACCGTCGTGACCGCTCTGGGCATCTCCGACCTCGCCGAGATTCAGGCGAACGCCGCGCTCGCGAACGAGGAGCTCACCGAGGAGGAACTCAAGGAGATGGCCATCTTCTTAACCCACTATCTCGGCTTCCCGCTGGGCTCCAAGCTGGACGGTGCCGTCACCAAGGTGGCCAACAACCGCAGGAAGGCCGCTGAGAAGGGCACTGGTGAGGACAAGAAGGGCAATGTCAACGCCGCGCTGAAGATGCATTCGGGGAGCAAGCTCGATGACTAGTAGGTACGCGGCCCTGTCGCGCGACGAGCTTGCCGTTCTGGTGCCCGAACTGCTGCTGATCGGGCAGCTGATCGACCGTTCCGGGATGGCCTGGGTGATCAGCAATTTCGGACGCGAGGAGATGCTGCAGGTCGCCATCGAGGAGTGGATGGGCGCGAGCCCGATCTACACCAGGCGCATGCAGAAGGCGCTGAAGTTCGAGGGCACCGACGTCATCACGATCTTCAAGGGCCTGCAGCTCGACATCGGGGCACCGCCGCAGTTCATGGACTTCCGGTACACCGTGCACGACCGTTGGCACGGCGAATTCCACCTCGATCACTGCGGGGCGCTGCTCGATGTCGAGCCCATGGGTGAGGACTACGTGCGCGGCATGTGCCATGACATCGAAGACCCCACGTTCGATGCCACGGCGGTGGCGACCAACCGCAGGGCGCAGATCCGCCCGATCCATCGGCCACCACGGATGCCGGCCGACCGCCATCCTCATTGTGCGTGGACCGTGATCATCGACGAGTCGTACCCGGAAGTGGAAGACCACCCGGTGCTCGACGTCGTCGGCCGAACACGCGCTGCGCGTACTGCACTCGACCCGATCGATCCTTCGGGCGAAGGGCAGGCAGACTACTCGGGGCCTCTGCTGTCGGACTTCGACTTCGCGGCGTTCTCGCACTCCGCGCTGGTTCGGATGGCTGACGAGGTCTGCCTTCAGATGCATCTGTTGAACCTGTCCTTCGTGATTGCCGTCGGCAAGCGCGCAGGTACCGATACCGAACTCGCGACCGAGATCTGCACGAAGCAGTTGACCGGCGTGGCCGGTGTCGCCGCCGAGCGCATCCGCAATGCGTTGAAGCTTCCCGGTGGCGTCGAGGGCGCACTCAAGGTCCTCGAGCTCCACCCGATGCTCAACCCGGCCGCTTACGTCGACGCGGAGTTCGGGCCCGACGTGGTGCACGTGCGACGATCGCCGGCACACGAGGACGGGGCGTGGGTGTCGTTGGTGAGGCCCGACGAGGTTCGTCCACTGCAGGCCGTCGTCGGGGCCGTCGACCCACATCTGAACGTCGAGGTCACCGGTGAGGCCCAGGAGTGGACCGCGAGGGTGATCGAAACCGACACCGCGGCAAAGGAACTGTCGGAAGTTGCGGTGGTGAAGTTCAGCGGTGGCTCGTCGTTCGACTTCGAGGAGCGTAATTCGCTGCCGCTGACGGTGCTCTGAGCGCCGAACCGACCCAGCGTCGCATGTACTCACGGAGTTCGGCGCCTTGCCGTGGTGGCCGGCCGGGATCGACGATGAACGACTGGATGATCCGCAGAAGGTGCTCGGCGAGCTCCGACAGCTCTTGGTCGGTGAAACCGCCTGCCGCCCAGTCGACGTCGAACTGCTTGAGCATCGTGCGCGCGAACTGCAGCGCGATGTCGGACGTGACGGCGGGGGTGAACACGTTGGCACGATCGGGCGCCAGCAGGAGTCCGATGTGCTTCTCCTTCGGCAACCACTCCAAGACCGTCGCGATCGCTTCGACCACGGCCTCGACCGGATCGGTGAGCCCTCGCACGTGGTGGGCCAGCCGGTCCTGGAAATCCGCTGCGCCACGCTCGGCGGATGCGGCCAGCAGCGCGTCAGTACTGGGGAAATACCGGTAGACCGTCTGCCGTGTGACCCCGAGAGTGCGCGCTACGTCGGTGATCGAGAAGTCCGCTCCACGCGCGTCGATCGCTTTGGCCGCGGCGTCGAGGATCCTCTCGACCGCTTCCTCATCGGTTGCGGGCGCCGATCCGGACCAGCCGTGGGTGCGCACGCAGCGATACTAGCGTCACCCTCGGTAAGAAACGTGCAGGCGGTTGACGCCGTTGATCCAGCCCGATCGAAGACGCTGCGGTTCATCGAGTTTGGCGATGTCGGGAATCTGGTCGGCGATCTCGTTGAAGATCAGCTTGATCTCCATGCGAGCCAGGTTGGCGCCGATGCAGTAGTGCGCGCCGTTGCCGCCGAACGCCAGATGCGGATTCGGGTCGCGCAGGACGTTGAACTCGAAGGGCCGGTCGAAGACCGCCTCGTCGTAGTTGGCCGAACTGTAGAACAGGCCGACGCGCTGGCCCTCGCGGACGCTGACGCCACCGACCTCGGTGTCGGCCTGCGCGGTCCGTTGAAAACAGTGGACCGGCGTGGCCCAGCGGACGATCTCGTCGACCGCGGTTTCAGGTCGTTCGCGTTTGAAGAGCTCCCACTGGTCGGGATTGTCGAAAAAGGCGTTCATGCCGTGCGTCATCGCATTGCGGGTGGTCTCGTTTCCGGCCACCGCGAGCAGGATGACGAAGAAGGCGAACTCGACGTCCTGCAGCGACTCACCCTCGAGGTCCGCCTGCACGAGACGGGTGACGATGTCGTCGGCCGGACACCGGCGCCGCTGTTCAGCCATCGTGTAGGCGTAGCCCATCAGCTCGGCGTTGGCGGCGACGTGGTCGGTCTCGAAATCCGGATCGTCCCAGTTCATGATGGCGTTGGTCCAGTGGAACAACTTCTCGCGATCAGCCTCGGGCACGCCGATCAGGTCGGCGATCGCGAGCAACGGCAGCCCCATCGCAATGTCGGCAACGAAGTCGCCGGTCTCCTTTTGTGCTGCGGCACGGACGATTTCGCGTGCCGCGACGGCCAGCTTTTCTTCCAGAGCCGCGACAGCCCTCGGTGTGAAAAGGCGCGACACGATCTTGCGTAGCCGGGTGTGCTCAGGCGCGTCGTGATTGATCAACAGCGCCTTGGTCAGCTCGAGTTGGTCCGAGGTGACCCCGTCGGGCAGGCGCATCACCGCGCCCTTGCGACTGGTCGACCACAGCTCACCGTTGCGTGAAATCGCCTTGATGTCTTCGTGGCGGCTGATCACCCAGTAGCCGCCGTCGTCGAAAACGGACTCCTGCTGCTCGTTCCACCACACCGGCGCGGTCTTGCGCAGTTCGGCGAACTCCGTGACGGGAATGCCCCGCACCAGGACGTCGGGATCGGTGAAGTCGTAGCCGGCACCGAACGGACATGTGCTCTGCGTCATACATTCGACCATACAGTGTCTTGTCAAGTGTATGGCCGCTGCGGCCCGCGGGCAGGGTTTAGGGTTGGCAGTTGTGCGAGTCCTGGTGATCGGATCCGGAGCCCGTGAACATGCGCTGCTGCTGGCGCTGCGTCGTGACCCGGAGGTCGAGACGCTGGCCGTCGCTCCCGGCAACGCGGGCACCGCGGTCATCGCCGACCAGTACGACGTCGACATCACCTCCGGAGACGCGGTGGCCACGTTGGCCCGGCGGATCGGGGCCGATCTCGTGGTGATCGGGCCCGAGGTGCCCCTGGTGCTCGGTGTCGCCGACGCGGTCCGCGGCGCAGGTATCGCCTGTTTCGGTCCGAGCAAGGACGCTGCGCGGATCGAAGGGTCGAAGTCGTTCGCCAAAGACGTGATGGCCGCCGCGGGCGTGCGCACTGCAACGAGCGAAATCGTCGACAATCCGGCCCACCTCGACGGTGCGCTCGACCGGTTCGGCCCGCCGGCAGGCGATAAGGCCTGGGTGGTCAAGGACGACGGCCTGGCCGCAGGCAAAGGGGTGGTCGTGACGGCCGATCGCTCGGCGGCGCGCGCGCACGCCGCCGGACTGCTCGACTCGGGGCACCCCGTGCTGCTCGAGTCGTTCCTCGACGGCCCCGAGGTGTCACTGTTCTGCGTCGTCGACGGCGAGGCCGTCGTGCCACTGCTGGCGGCGCAGGACTTCAAGCGTGTCGGCGACGACGACACCGGGCCGAATACCGGTGGTATGGGCGCCTACGCTCCGTTGCCGTGGCTGCCCGACGCCGTTGTGGCCCAGATCGTCGACGAGATCGTCAAACCCGTTGCCGCCGAACTTGTTGCGCGTGGCAGTTCATTCTCGGGGCTGCTGTACGCGGGTTTGGCCATCACGTCGCGAGGCCCGGCGGTCGTCGAGTTCAACTGCCGCTTCGGTGATCCGGAAACCCAAGCGGTGCTCGCCCTTCTGGAAACCCCGCTTGGGCAATTGCTGTACTCCGCGGCCATCGGTGATCTGGCCGGTGAGCCGGCGCTGCAATGGCGTGACGGATCGGCGGTGACCGTCGTGCTCGCCGCAGAGAACTACCCCGGCAGGCCCCGGGTGGGCGATGTGATCGTCGGGTCCGAAGCCGACGGGGTATTGCACGCAGGCACGTCCCGTCGCGAGGACGGCGCGATCGTCTCGTCCGGCGGTCGGGTTCTCTCGATCGTCGGCACAGGCGCCGACCTGACGGCCGCGCGTGAAGCGGCGTATGCGCTGATCAACTCGATTCGGTTGCCGGGCAGTCATTTTCGTGGCGACATCGGGCTGGCCGCGGCGGAGGGTCGGGTCTCGGTCTAGGCCGCCAGCAGCGGGGTCATCCAGGTCAACTCCGCCGGCAGTTGCGAACTCCAGAACGCGCCGTCGTGGCCGCCGGGGGAGAACCCGCCCGCCGGCGGATTGGGCAGCTGCGCGATGAACTTCCGGGTCGCCGAATAGAAGGGGTCGCTGTCGCCGCAGTCGATGCGCAGCGGAATGGAATTCAACGCCGGATCGCCCCACACGCTGTTTGCCTCGTAGTCTTCGGCGCCGTCGAACGCGCCCGGCGCGGCCGCGCCGGGCGACGTCCAGAGCGCCGGGCTGACCGCGCAGATGGCCGCGGTCCGCGGGGAACCCAAGCGCGACCCGAGCAGCAATGCGCCGTAGCCCCCCATCGACCACCCAAGAAACGCGACGCGTGAGGTGTCGATGTCCTGACTGCCCAGCATCGGGATCAGCTCGTCGAGGACCATGGCCCCCGAGTCCTCGCCGGACGCCCGCGCATGCCAGTAGCTTCCGCCGCCGTCGACCGCGACCACCGCGACAGGAGGTAGTCCGGCGGCGACCGCCTCGGCCAGACCTTGTTCGACGCCACCTGCCATCACGCCTGCAGCGTCCTGTCCCTTGCCGTGCAGCGCGATGATGGGTCGCAGCGGGGTGGTCTGCCCGGGCGGGCGCGCGATGGCCCAATTGGTCGAGACGCCACCGCGCGCGGCCGAGACGAAGGACCCGGTGGTGTAGGTCGGCGCCGCGGTCGCCGACGGGGCAAGCCGCACGGCGGCGACGCCCGCCGCTGCGCCGACCCCGAGGCGCAGAACTGTGCGACGACTCAGTTCGACCATGGCGGCCATCATGCCATCGGCTTCTCGGCGCTTCCGGGCGGTGTTTGGATGATCGCCAGGAAGACCGCGTCGTCGAGGGCAGCCTGATTAGGCGAAAGCGCAACGGCTGAACCATCCCGACTGGCAGCATGCTAGAGGTGACGGCAGCGGTCACTCCAAAAGGAGAACGGCGCAGGTATGCGCTGGTCAGTGCTGCTGCCGATCTGCTGTGCGAGGGCGGCTTCGACGCGGTCCGACATCGCGCCGTCGCTCGCCGCGCCGGCCTGCCGCTCGCGTCGACGACGTACTACTTCTCCTCTCTCGACGACTTGATCGCCAAGGCCGTCGCGCACGTCGGCGAGCGGGAGGCCGAACAGCTTCGGGTGCGGCTGGCCGGGCTGTCGCGGCGGCGGCGCGGAGCGGAGTCGACGGCTGATGTGTTGGTCGATCTGTTGGTGGGCGACGCGGTGGGGCAACGGGTCACCGAGCAGTTGATCTCCCGCTACGAGCGCTACATCGCGTGCGCGCGCCAACCGCTGCTGCGCGATATTCAGCGGCGCATCCTGCAGCAGCGCACCGACGCGGTCATCGAAGTGATCGAGCGATGCGGGCGGCGGGTGCGAACCGAATACCTCGCGGCACTGGTCAATGCCGTCGACGGTGCGGTGGTTGCGGCACTCGTCGGCGACGGTGACGGCCCGCGCGCCACAGCGCGCGCGACACTCATCGACGTGATAGACGTGTTGGCACCGGTCGATGAGCGAATTGCGCGGGTGTAAGCGGGGCGTGAGACAAGGAGGGCTATGAGTAAGGCCGACACCGTCGAACAGCAGCCAGAGCTGCGTCGGGTCATGGGTCCGGGACTACTGCTTCTGTTCGTTGTCGGCGACATCCTCGGCACCGGTGTCTACGCGCTGACGGGCGACGTGGCTTCCGAAGTCGGTGGCGCAGCGTGGCTTCCGTTTCTCGTCGCGTTTCTGATCGCGACCATCACGGCGTTCAGCTATCTGGAGCTGGTCACCAAGTACCCACAGGCAGCTGGCGCTGCGCTCTACGCACACAAAGCTTTTGGCGTTCAGTTCGTGACGTTCCTGGTGGCGTTCGTCGTGATGTGTTCGGGCATCACGTCGGCGTCGACGGCATCGCGTGCGTTCGCCGCCAACTTCGAGGAGGGGCTCACCGGGCTTGACATCGGTGGGGAATGGGGCACGGCCGGTGTGGTCGTCGTCGCGCTGCTGTTCATGCTGGTTCTTGCGCTGGTGAACCTGCGCGGTGTCACCGAAAGTCTGATTCTCAACGTCGTTTTGACGATCGTCGAGATCGCGGGCCTGGCGTTGGTCGTTCTGGTCGGGTTGTGGGCCTTCACCAAGGGCGGCGACGTCGACTTCTCACGGGTGGTGGCCTTCGACACGGCCGAGGACAAGAACGCGTTCATGGCGGTCACCTCCGCGACGTCGTTGGCCTTCTTCGCGATGGTCGGCTTCGAGGACTCGGTCAACATGGCCGAGGAGACCAAGGATCCGGTCAAGACCTTCCCGCGAATACTGTTGAGCGGTCTGACGATCGCCGGCATGGTTTACATTCTGGTGTCGATCGTGGCCGTCGCGCTGGTGCCGGTCGGCGAATTGGCGGCCAGCGACACCCCGCTGGTCGAGGTCGTGAAGGCGGGAGCGCCGGGCCTGCCGATCGAGAACATCCTGCCGTTCATCACGATGTTCGCGGTGTCCAACACCGCATTGATCAACATGTTGATGGCAAGCCGGCTGATTTACGGGATGGCTCGTCAGCACGTGCTGCCACCGGTGCTGGGGTCTGTCCATCCGAGGACGCGGACGCCGTGGGTGGCGATCATCTTCACCACGCTGATCGCGTTCGGGTTGATCTTTTATGTCACGGCGTTCGCCAACAGCAGCGCCATCACACTGCTGGGCGGCACCACGTCGCTGCTGCTGTTGGCGGTCTTCGCTGTGGTCAACGTCGCGGTGCTGGTGTTGCGGCGCGATGTCGTCGCGGCCGGCGGGCACTTCAAGACACCGACGGCACTGCCCGTGATCGGGTTCGTCCTCTCGCTGTATCTGGTGACACCGCTATCGGGTCGTCCTGCGCAGCAGTACATTCTGGCCGGGGTTCTCGTCGCGGTCGGCGTCGTGCTCTTCTTCCTCACGATGGCGATCAACCGTCAGCTCGGCATCAAGGGAGCGGGCATCCTCGACCCGACGCAGCTGGCCGAGAAGCCGGACTAGCCGCCCAGCTGCCTGCGGATAGCGGTCAGCTCGCGCTGGGCGCGCTCGATGAGCGACTGCACCTGCTCGAGACGGATGAGGACGTCGCCGGGTCCGGGCTCTGCAGCTGCACGCCGCGGGGCGACGCTGGGCGGCAGTGTCGGCGTCACGATGTATCCGGTTGCGAAGTCGCCGTAGATCGTCACGTCCTCGGGCCTGCGGTACCAGTACAGCGCGACGTATGCGCAGAGGACGGCGTCGACCGGATCCTCGTCGCGGTCGAGATGCGCCGGCCGCGTCGCGGCTTCGATGCGACGTCGCAACTCGACCCATGACACGTTGCGGTTCGCGCGCAGCCGAGGCGATCCGCCGTCGAGCCCCTCGATCAGTGACATCAATTTCAGTAGCGCGCGTTGGCGCTCTGCGAATTCGCCCTTCTTGTACTTCAGGATCTTCTTGAAGCCGAACAGCACGACCGTGGCCGGATGCGGGTAGACCTCGATGGCGCGCCGACTGGCCGCCGACGCGGGATCCATGTCGAGGCCCAGTGCGCTGGCGATGCGTGCGCCGCGGGGCGGATTGAATCGTGGGTTGCCGGTGTTCGCCGGGTACGCGCCCGCATCGAATCCTCGGAAGTCGCGGTTGTAGGCGGTTTCCGCGGGTCGATAACCGTCCGGGTTGTTGACGATCAGCGGAGCGTCGACGGCGACGAGACAGTCGGCACCGGTGAACGGGGCGATGGCGGCGGCGATGCTGTCGTCGTCCTGGGCCACCCCGACGTGCAGCAGCCGCCCGTCGGTGTCGATGGCCGCGACGCCGGTCTGGCTTTTCTCACCCCACGCGAGATCGAGTCCAACGAAGTGCATGGTGGCCACTGTGCCTTATCCGAGGTCTGCACCGCGGTCGTAAGCTGTGTGCTTGTGACGATCCCGAATGTGCTGGCCAATCGCTACGCCAGCGACGAGATGGTGGCCATATGGTCGCCGGAGGCCAAGGTCGTCGCCGAGCGTCGGCTGTGGCTGGCGGTGCTGCGCGCGCAAGCCGAACTCGGTGTCGATGTGCCCGCGGGCGTCGTCGACGACTACGAGCGGGTGCTCGAGGACGTCGACCTGGCCTCGATCGCGGCGCGCGAGCGGGTGCTGCGCCACGACGTCAAGGCGCGCATCGAGGAGTTCAACGCGCTGGCCGGCCACGAGCATGTGCACAAGGGCATGACGAGTCGCGACCTCACCGAGAACGTCGAGCAGTTGCAGATCCGCCGCTCCCTGGAACTGGCCTTCTCACACGGGGTGGCCGTCGTGGCCCGCCTCGCTGAGAGGGCCGTCGTGTACCGCGATCTGGTGATGGCCGGGCGCAGCCATAACGTCGCAGCGCAGGCCACCACGTTGGGCAAGCGGTTCGCCTCGGCCGCCGAGGAGATGCTGGTGGCGCTGACCCGGCTGCGCGAGCTCATCGACCGGTACCCGTTGCGCGGCGTCAAGGGTCCGATGGGCACTGCGCAGGACATGCTGGACCTGTTCGACGGCGACACCGAACGATTGGCGGATCTGGAGCGTCGGGTCGCCGAATTCCTCGGCTTCACAGACATTTTCACCAGCGTCGGCCAGGTCTACCCGCGGTCGCTGGACCACGATGTCGTCTCGGCTCTGGTTCAGGTCGGCGCGGGACCGTCCTCACTGGCGCACACCATCCGGTTGATGGCGGGCCATGAGCTCGTGACGGAGGGCTTCGCGCCCGGCCAGGTCGGATCGTCGGCGATGCCGCACAAGATGAACACGCGGTCGTGCGAGCGGGTGAACGGGCTGCAGGTGGTGCTGCGTGGGTACGCGTCGATGGCTGCCGAACTCGCCGGTGCGCAGTGGAACGAGGGCGACGTGTTCTGCTCGGTCGTGCGTCGTGTCGCTTTGCCGGACGCGTTCTTCGCGCTCGACGGTCAGACCGAGACGTTCCTGACGGTGCTTGACGAGTTCGGCGCGTATCCCGCTGTCATTCAACGCGAACTCGACCGCTATCTGCCGTTCCTTGCGACCACCCGGATCCTGATCGCAGCGGTGCGGGCGGGCGTCGGGCGCGAGACCGCGCATGAAGTCATCAAGGAGCATGCCGTCGCGGTGGCCTTGGCGATGCGCGAGAAGGGCCGAGAGCCCGATCTGCTGGACCGGTTGGCCGACGATCCGCGGCTGCCATTGGACCGGCCCGCGCTCGATGCCGCGCTGGCCGACAAGCAGGCCTTCACCGGAGCGGCCGGCGACCAGGTGGATCGGGTCGTCGGGGCGGTCGATGATCTGGTGGCCCGCCATCCGGAGGCGGCCAAGTACACGTCGGGTGCGATCTTGTGACATCGGCGGTCCTGGCGGAGATCGATTTCACCGATCTGGACAACTTCGCCAACGGCTTTCCGCATGACCTGTTCGAGATCCACCGTCGCGAAGCACCGGTGTACTGGCACGAACCCACCGAGCACACGCCCGACGGCGAGGGGTTCTGGTCCGTCGCGGGATACGCCGAAACGCTTGCGGTGCTCAAGGATCCCGCAACGTTCTCGTCGGTGACCGGTGGGAGCCGGCCGTACGGCGGAACCTTGCTGCAGGACCTGTCCGTCGCGGGTCAGGTGCTGAACATGATGGACGACCCGCGGCACTCGCACATCCGCCGGCTGGTGAGTTCGGGGCTGACGCCGCGCATGATCGCCCGCGTCGAGGACGATCTGCGGGCCCGCGCGTGTGGCCTCCTGGACGCGATCGAACCGGGCGAACCCATCGACTTCTTGGTGGACGTGGCGGCGGAGTTGCCGATGCAGATGATCTGCATCTTGCTGGGAGTGCCTGATTCCGAACGGCATTGGCTGTTCGAGGCCATCGAGCCGCAGTTCGACTTCGGCCGGGCCCGAAGCGCCGCGGTCTCGCAGCTGTCAGCCGAGGAAGCCGGCTCGCGCATGTACGACTACGGGCAAGAACTGATCGCCGCGAAGCGGGCGGACCCGACTGACGACATGTTGTCGATCGTCGCCAACGCGACATTGGACGACGAAGGCCTGTCCGACCTCGAGTTGTATCTGTTCTTCAGTCTGCTGTTCAGCGCGGGAGCAGAAACGACGCGCAACGCGGTGGCCGGCGGTCTGTTGGCATTGGCGTCTCATCCGGACCAGTTGCGCGCACTGCGTGAGGATTCGTCGTTGCTGCCGACGGCGGTGGAAGAGATGGTCCGGTGGACCTCGCCGTCGCCGTCCAAACGGCGCACGGCCACCTGTGTGACGTCGTTGGGCGGACACGAGATCGCGCCGGGGCAGAAGGTGCAGATCTGGGAGGGGTCGGCCAACCGCGACCGTTCGGTGTTCGCCGACCCGAACGCTTTCGACGTCGGCCGCAAACCGAACCCCCACTTGGGTTTCGGGCAGGGAGTGCACTACTGCCTTGGGGCGAACTTGGCTCGCCTCGAGTTGCGGGTGTTGTTCGAGGAACTGCTCAGCCGGTTCGGCTCGGTGTCGGTGGTGAAGCCTGTGGAGTGGACCCGCAGTAATCGGCACACGGGGATGCGGCATCTGGTGGTCGAGCTGCGAACGTGAAGCCCGACGTGTTCGCGGTGGTCATGGCGACCGGCATCGTGTCGATCGCGGCCGCGGATCACGAGTCGGTGCTGATCAGCGATGTCCTCGCTGTGCTCGCTGCGGTCGGGCTTCCCGCCCTGCTGGTGACTGCTTCGATTGTGTGGTCGCGGCGTCGGCCTGACGTGACCGACCCCGATGTGACGGTCCGGTTGTTCACGTTCGTGGCCGCATGCGCGGTGCTCGACAGCAGGGTGACGGCGAATCCCGTTGTGTTGTGGGTGTTGTCGGCGCTGGCGCTGATCGCGTGGATGCTGCTGGTCGTGTTGTTGACACGCAACTTCGTTGCGTGGTCGTGGACGGATCTTCAGCAGCGAGCGTGCGGTGCGTGGGAGCTGGCCAGTGTCGGCACCTCAGGTCTGGTGATCGTCGGCGTGCTGCTCGCGCGCCATACCGGCTGGCAGGTGGTGCTGGTCGTCTCGGCGGCGGTATGGCTGTTGGCAATCCTGACTTACGCGATGATGACCGCGTTGATACTCGGGCGTGCGTTCGCGGCGCGATTGGACCCCGAAGGGTTCGAACCCGACGCGTGGATTCTGATGGGCGGTCTGGCGATCGCGACGCTCGCGGGCGACCACCTGCACCGCGCGGGCATCGACGAGATGCGGATGGCGACCGTCGTGACATGGGTGCTGGCGACGGCGTGGCTGTTGCCGCTGTCGATCTTCGGATTGCGGCACATCCGGCGGGCCGAAGCGCGGCGCTTCGCCGGGGTGTGGTGGGCGATGGTGTTTCCGCTGGGCATGTACTCGGCGGCCACCTTCGCGACGGCGAACGAGACGGGCTGGTCCGGTTTGCGGACGATTTCGCTGGCGTTCTTCTGGATTGCGTTCGCGGCGTGGATGACCGTGACGGTCGCGGCGGCGCTGCGGCTCATTGCCTACGCTCGTGAGCATGGACGAAGGTGATGCGAAGCTCCGGATCTCCGACGCCGATCGGTCGCATGTGACCCGGCTGCTGGAACACGCCGTCGGCCAGGGCATGCTCACGCTCGACGAGTTCACCGAGCGGATGGATCAGACGCTGGCGGCGCGCACCCGAGGTGAGCTCAGTGAGGTCGTGGCCGATCTGCCCGGAATGGATCTGCTCCACCCGGTGGCGCCGGTGCCTGCGGTCGCCGAGCAGTTGCGGGGTCGGATGTCGACGGTGTCGCGGCGAGGACCGTGGAGGGTGCCGGCGCGGCTGGCGCTCAACACGCGGATGTGCGACACCACACTGGATTTCAGCAGCGCGATTCTGCAAAGCGCCTCCGTGGTCGTGGACATCGACGACTACTGCAGTTCGACGGAGTTGATTTTGCCCGACGGCGCGACCGCCGACCTCAACGGCCTCGAGACGATCGCGGGCAGCGCGACGCTGAAGGTTCCGCACGGCCCGCGGTCGCAGCGGTTGCATCTCGAGGTGCGCGGGAAAGTCCGAATGGGTTCGTTGACGGCGCGTTACGCCTTCGGCACCGCGTTTCGGCGCATGCTCGCCTGGCACTGAGCTAGCGGCGGATGCGCTGGACTCCCGCCGCACGCAACTCCAATGCGGCCAGGCCGCGAATTGCGACGCTGTCATAGCTCCGCCATGCGTTGACCGGATCGTCGTTGACGGCGACCAGCTTGGCCAGCGGCCGGTTGGCCAGGGCCCGCAGAGCCAGCAGCTGCTCACCCGCCGGGGTGGCGGCCAGCGTGATCGCGGTCCACTTACGCCGGAAGAACCGGATACGCAGGACCAGCCACGGCATCCCGACGAACAGGATCGGCGGGGCGGCCACCGCGATCGCCAGCACCCAGGCCAGCCACGACGCCGTCGTGTCGAGGCTGTGCCCGGCGCCGGCGATGTCCAGCGCGGCCTCGCTGGCAGCTCGCAACGGCTTGCTCAGCGCATCGCCGACGAGGGGGACGTCGTCGGTGCGATCGCCCGCGGTATCGAGGTTCTCCGACACCCCGTTGGCGCCGACCTCGACTTGACGGCCGACATCGGCGATCGTCGACACCGCGGCATGCACCGCCGTTCCGACCAGCACCCAGATGGCGGTCCAGACGAACACGGCGATGTCGCTGACTAGCTGGCCGAGCAAGCGGGCCGGTGTGGTGGCATATGGCAGATACCGGGAGTTCATGGACTAGATCAAACACAATAAGCTGGCCCGATGCGCCCCGCTCTGTCCGACTATCAACACTTGGCCAGCGGCAAGGTTCGCGAGCTGTATCGGATCGACGACGAACACCTGCTCTTCGTCGCCACCGATCGCATCTCGGCCTACGACTTCATTCTCGACACCCAGATCCCGGACAAGGGTCGGATCCTGACCGCGATGAGCGTCTTCTTCTTCGATTACCTGAGTCGGTCGGCAGACGTGCCCAACCACCTGGCCGGTCCACCCGACGACGAGCGCATCCCCACCGAAGTTCTCGGCCGGGCCCTTGTCGTCCAGCAGCTCGAGATGATGCCGGTCGAATGTGTGGCCCGCGGCTACCTGACCGGCTCCGGCCTGATCGACTACCAGAAGACCGGCGAACTGTGTGGGCACACGCTGCCCGCCGGTCTTGCCGAGGCCAGCAAGTTCGACGAGCCGTTGTTCACGCCCGCGACCAAAGCCGAACTCGGACAACATGATGAGAACATCACTTTCGAAGACGTGGTGGGCCTGGTCGGTGAGCAGCGCGCCGATCAGCTCCGCGAACTCACACTCAAGACCTATGGCCGCGGCGCCGAACACGCGTTGAGCAACGGGATCATCGTTGCCGACACCAAGTTCGAGTTCGGTGCCGACAAGCAGGGCGACTTGAGACTCGCCGACGAGGTCTTCACTCCCGACTCGAGCAGATACTGGCGCGCCGACGACTGGCAGGAAGGTGTTGTGCAGCAGAGCTTTGACAAGCAGTTCGTCCGCAACTGGCTCACCAGCCCGGACTCCGGGTGGGACCGGCACGGCACCACCCCTCCACCGCCCCTGCCGCCCGACATCGTCGAGGCGACTCGGGCGCGGTATATCGAGGCCTACGAGAGCATTTCCGGTCTGAAGTTCGACGGCTGGATCGGCGGATGAAGCCACCGGTTGCCAAGCGCGTCGAGCACCGGCGAGAGCACCACGGCGACGTCTTCGTCGACCACTACGAGTGGCTGCGCGAGAAGACGAATGCAGAGGTCGTCGACTACCTCAACGCTGAGAACGACTACACCACCCACGCCACCGAACATCTGGCGCCGTTGCGGCAGAAGATCTTCGACGAGATCAAGGCCCGCACCAAGGAGACCGACCTCTCGGTGCCCACGCGCCGCGACTCGTGGTGGTACTACGGCCGCAGCTTCGAGGGCAAGCAGTACAGCGTGCACTGCCGTTGTCCGATAGCCGATCCCGACGACTGGACGCCGCCGGTGCTCGACGAAGATGTCGACATCGCAGGTGAACAGGTACTGCTCGACGAGAACGTCGAGGCCGAGGGCCACGACTTCTTCGCGCTCGGTGCCGCCTCGGTGAGCTTGGACGGCAACGTGCTCGCCTTCTCCACCGACACCACCGGTGACGAGCGCTACACATTGCGGTTCAAGGACTTACGCACCGGTGAGCTCTACGACGACCAGGTCGTCGGCATCGGCCCCGGCGTCACCTGGGCGGCCGACAACCGGACCGTCTACTACAGCACGGTCGACGAGGCCTGGCGCCCGGACACCATCTGGCGTCACCGCATCGGCTCCGGGTTACCGGCGCAGAAGGTCTATCACGAACCCAACGAACGGTTCTGGCTCGCGGTCGGCCGCACCCGCAGCGACAAGTACGTGCTCATCGCGGCGGGCAGCGCCGTCACGTCCGAGGTGCGCTACGGCGACGCAACCGACCCGGAAACCGAGTTCACCCCCGTGTGGCCTCGCCGCGAACTGGTCGAGTACTCCGTCGAGCACGCTGTTGTGGGTGGCGAGGACCGCTTCCTGATCCTGCACAACGACGGCGCGGAGAATTTCACGCTCGTCGAGGCCCCCGTCGGTGACCCGACGCAGGTGCGCACGCTGATCGAGCACCGCGACGACGTGCGACTGGACTCGGTCGACGCATTCGAGGGTCACCTCGTCGTCAGCTACCGCAGCGAGGCACTGCCGAAGATCCAGCTGTGGCCCATCTATGCCGACGGGAACTACGGCCGGCCCGAAGACTTCACCTTCGAATCCGAGTTGATGTCGGCGGGTCTGGGCGGCAACCCGAACTGGAGCGCTCCCAAACTGCGTATCGGTGCGACATCGTTCGTCACGCCGGTGCGGATCTACGACGTCGACCTCGCCACGGGTGAGCGCACCCTGCTGCGTGAGCAGCCGGTGCTCGGCGACTATCGGCCCGAAGACTACGTCGAGCGCCGCGACTGGGCCGTCGCCGCCGACGGCGCGCGGGTGCCGATCTCGATCGTCCATCGCATCGGTCTGCAGTTCCCGGCGCCGCTGCTGCTCTACGGTTACGGCGCCTATGAGGCGTGCGAGGATCCGAGGTTCTCGATCGCCCGGCTCTCGCTGCTGGACCGCGGCATGGTCTTCGCAGTCGCTCATGTGCGCGGTGGCGGTGAGCTGGGCCGGCCGTGGTACGAGCACGGCAAAATGCTGGAGAAGCGCAACACCTTCACCGACTTCATCGCCGTGGCAAGTCATCTCGTCACCACCGACGTCACCCGCCCGGAAAACCTTGTCATTCTCGGTGGCAGTGCGGGCGGCCTTCTGGTGGGCGCGGTCGCCAACATGGCGCCCGAGCTTTTCGCCGGTGTCCTGGCGCAGGTGCCGTTCGTCGATGCGCTCACGACGATTCTGGACCCTTCGCTGCCGTTGACGGTGACCGAGTGGGACGAGTGGGGAAATCCGCTGGAGGACAGCACCGTCTACGAGTACATGAAGTCGTACTCGCCCTACGAGAACGTCGATACCAGGAACTATCCGCCGATACTGGCGATGACCTCACTCAACGACACTCGCGTGTACTACGTCGAGCCCGCAAAATGGGTTGCGGCACTGAGGTATGCGAACCCGGACGCCAATCGCATCCTGCTCAAGACCGAGATGAACGCCGGCCACGGTGGCATCAGCGGCCGCTACGAGCGGTGGAAGGAAACGGCGTTCATGTACGCATGGCTGCTAGATGCTGCCAAGGCAGATCACGAGATCGGCCCGTGAACAGCGGCCTGTTCAAGCCGTCTGCGGGCGTCCGGCCATTCAGGGCGCCGACCGTCGGAGACTCTCCAGAAGGTGAACACCGAGCTGGCCATCTTCGTGCGGAACCTGGCCATCGTTTCTGCGTGCGGTGCAGTAGCGACAGCCGAATCGAGGGCCTGGCGATCCTGCCAAGCCGAAAGCGTGTAGAACGTCTTTCGCAGCGGCTGGGCGATCAGGGATACGCCGATCACACCCGGCGAGGCGAGCATCTGCTGGCGAACCCGCAGGGCTGCCACGAGGAACATCGGCACATCTCGCCGCTTCTTCAGCTCAAAGCGTGAGGCCATGACCAAGGCATCTTGTCCGTCGCATGCGGTGTCTGCAGGCGTGGTCCACGGGAGAGTCGCCACAACGGCACCTCCTTCGTCGTAATCTAGTCAGTGACAAGATGACACGCTAGGCGATGATCTAGTCAGTGTCAAGATTGCCGGAGTATGATCGCGCCCATGGCCCGGACCTCGTATCACCACGGCGACTTGAAGGCCGTCATCCTGGCCCAGGCCGCCGCCCTGGTGGCCGAGCGCGGCGCGGACGGAATCTCGTTGCGCGAGCTGGCCCGTGCCGCCGGGGTGTCGCACGCCGCGCCCGCACACCACTTCACCGACCGCCGCGGGTTGTTCACCGCGCTCGCGGCCGAAGGCTGGCGACTGTTGGCCGCCGCGCTGAAAGACGCGAGGCCCGACTTCATCGATGCCGCGCTGGCCTACGTGCGCTTCGCGATCGACCACCCCGGTCACTACGCGGTGATGTTCGATCGCTCGCTCATCAACCGTGAGGACCCGGAGCTGATTGCCGCGGTCGGAGCCGCGGGGAGCGAGCTCGCACAAGGTGTCGGAACGCTCGACGACGCGCGCGCCACCAAGGATCCGCAGGCGGCTGCGCTGGCGGCATGGTCACTGGTACACGGCTTTTCACTGCTGTGGCTCAATAAGGCCATCGACAACGACACTGATCCGATCGCGACGGTGCACCGAGTTGCGGGGATGCTGTTCAAGAGCGAGTAGCGTGCTGGTGATGACCGATACACCGCTCACCGACATCGCTGTGACCACCCTCGACGGCCGCGACACCACTTTGGGCGAGCTGGCCGACGGCGCCGCACTGGTCGTCAACGTCGCCTCCAAGTGCGGTCTCACCCCGCAGTACGCCGCGCTGGAGCAGTTGGCCAAGGACTACGGCGAGCGGGGGCTGACAGTGATCGGCGTTCCGTGCAACCAGTTCATGGGTCAGGAGCCGGGCTCTGCCGAGGAAATTCAGACCTTCTGCTCGACGACCTACGGCGTGACGTTCCCGCTGCTGGAGAAAACCGACGTCAACGGCGCGGATCGACATCCTTTGTACGCCGAGTTGACCAAGACGCCCGATGACGGCGGCGAGGCCGGCGACATCCAGTGGAATTTCGAGAAGTTCCTGCTCGCGCCCGGCGGAACGGTCGTCAAGAGGTTCCGTCCGCGCACCGAACCCGACGCCCCCGAGGTGATCGCGGCCATCGAGGACGTCCTGCCCCGGTAGCCTGGGCACGCGATGGCCAACTGGCGACCACGTGTTGGAAACCGTTGCGACACCTGAAGTTGCCACACTGATCGGGTGGCTGGACAACTGATCGTCTCGATCTCGGGCATCAGCGAACGCACTCTGCCCGAGGTCCGAGACTTCTGCGCACATCTCGACGCGCGTGATGTGCCGGTGTCGTTCCTGGTGGCCCCGCGACTCAAGGGTGGCTATCGCCTCGACGATGACGCTCCCACCGTCGATTGGCTCACCGCGCGCCGCCGGGCGGGTGACGCCGTCGTCCTGCACGGATTCGACGAGGCCGCCACCAAGAAGCGACGTGGTGAGTTCGCGACCCTGCCCGCGCACGAGGCCAATCTGCGGCTGATGGCCGCCGATCGTGTGATGGAACACCTCGGGCTGCGAACCCGCCTGTTCGCCGCGCCGGGGTGGACAGTCTCGCATGGAACCGTGACTGCGCTGCCACGCAACGGCTTTCGTTTACTCGCGGCGCTCAGCGACATCACCGACCTGGTCCGCGGTACGACGACGCGGTCCCGGGTGCTCGGCATCGGCGAGGCCTTCCTCAGCGAGCCGTGGTGGTGTCGCACGCTGGTGTTGTCCGCCGAGCGGACCGCGCGCCGTGACGGCATCGTCCGGGTGGCCGTGGCGGCACGTCATCTGCGACGGCCGGGCCCGCGGCAGGCGATGCTCGACGCGGTCGATTTGTCGCTGATGCACCAGTGCGAGCCGACGGTCTACGACTGGACGCCGCGCATCGCGCTGACCGAGGCTGCGTAGGGATCGCCCGCTAACGTGGCGGGCATGGCAGACGCTGACGTCATCGTTGTGGGGGCGGGGCTTGCGGGCCTGGTCGCAGCCTGTGAACTGGTCGAACGGGGGCGCCGGGTTCTGATCGTCGACCAGGAGAACGCCAACAACATCGGTGGCCAGGCATTCTGGTCCTTCGGCGGACTGTTCTTCGTCGACAGCCCCGAGCAGCGCCGCCTGGGCATTCGCGACAGCCACGAACTGGCCCTGCAGGACTGGCTCGGCTCGGCCGCGTTCGACCGCCAGGAAGATCACTGGCCGCGGCAGTGGGCACACGCCTACGTCGACTTCGCGTCCGGCGAGAAGCGCAGCTGGCTGCGCGAACGCGGGCTGCAGACCTTTCCCATCGTCGGGTGGGCCGAGCGTGGCGGCTACGACGCACGCGGGCACGGCAACTCGGTGCCGCGCTTCCACATCACTTGGGGCACCGGCCCTGCGATAGTCGAGATCTTCGCCCGGCGACTGCTCGGCAATCCCCGAGTGCGGTTCGCGCACCGGCATCGTGTCGACGAGCTGATCGTCGAGAACGACGCCGTGGTCGGCGTGCGCGGCGCGGCACTCGAGCCGACCGACGCCGCGCGCGGTGTAGCGTCGTCACGAAACCGCAGTGGTGACTTCGAGTTTCGTGCGCAAGCCGTGATCGTCGCCAGTGGCGGGATCGGCGGCAATCACGATCTGGTGCGGAAGAACTGGCCAACGCGCATGGGCCGAGTGCCCGAGCAATTGATCTCCGGGGTGCCCGAGCATGTCGACGGTCGGATGATCGGCATCGCCGAGGGTGCCGGGGCGCGGGTGATCAACAGCGATCGGATGTGGCACTACACCGAGGGCATCACGAACTACGACCCGATCTGGCCGATGCACGGGATCCGCATCCTGCCCGGCCCGTCGTCGTTGTGGCTGGACGCCAGCGGCAGGCGCCTGCCGTCACCGCTGTATCCGGGTTTCGACACGCTGGGCACCCTCGAACACATCGCCCAAACCGGCCAGGACTACACGTGGTTCGTGCTGAACGCACGGATCATCGCCAAGGAGTTCGCGCTCTCGGGGCAGGAGCAGAACCCGGACCTCACCGGTCGCAGTGTCAGAGATGTGCTGTCGCGAGTGCGATCCGGCGCGCCGAAGCCGGTGCAGGCGTTCGTCGACCACGGAGTCGACTTCGTCAGCGCGACTTCGTTGCGCGAATTGGTGTCCGCGATGAACAGCGTGCCGGACGTCCAACCCGTGGACTACGCCACGGTGGCGGCTGAGGTCATCGCCCGTGATCGGGAGGTCGCCAACCGGTTCACCAAGGACACGCAGGTGATGTCGATCCGGGCGGCCCGCGCCTACCTCGGCGATCGGGTCAGCCGCGTCGTCGCTCCGCACCGGCTCACCGACCCGAAGGCGGGGCCGCTGATCGCGGTGAAGTTGCACATCCTGACGCGGAAGTCGCTGGGCGGCTTGGAAACCGACCTGGACGCCCGGGCGCTCAAGCCGGGCGGCGGTGTATTCGACGGGCTGTACGCCGCGGGCGAGGCAGCCGGATTCGGTGGCGGCGGGGTACACGGCTACCGCTCGCTGGAGGGCACCTTCCTCGGCGGTTGCGTGTTCTCCGGCCGGGCCGCGGGGCGCGCTGCGGCACGGGCCGTCGGCTAGGGCAGCACGATCGTCGTCGTCACCGAAACCATCTGCGGTGTCGTCGGTGCCGACGAGAAACCGAACCGAACCGGCGGCTCCAGCGCAGTCAGGCGGCCGAGGTCCGCGCCTCGAAAGCTTGCGTGCACGGCCGTGATCCGCCGGGTACGTCGCACGCCGTAATACTCCCGCCGGCCGTTACCCGCACTTCCCGCCGTGCGAACACCCGAAACCAGGCGCGCGGCAATCGGATTGATCGTACCCAGCCACGCCGGCGCCGTCGCCACCGGCGCCGGAACCAGACGCAGCAGCCAGTCGAACGGGGCGGGTCCGCCGAGGTCTCCGTCGACCCGGAGGCCCTGCGCGCGGACCGCGAAGCCGTCGGGCCGATGCTCCACCGTGACTGGAGTGAGCTCGACGCGGTCGAAAGTGTAGGTCTGCGAGACGAATTCGGCGACCTTATCGTTGGGGGCCAGTAGGAGGCGCTCACCCTTGGTCGTCTCGATCATCACATCTGCGAATGGCCCGAACGGTGACTGCAGCCAGGATCCGACGACCATCCGAACGCCCGCGGCGGTGCCGAAACCTGCGATGTGCCCGGTGAACCGGAGCCGCCTGTCGCTCAGAACTCTGTGCCTTGCTCGATGTCCAGCACCTGGAAGTCGGTGTCGGTCATCTCGGCGAGACGCCCGTGATAGATGCCTCGGGCGCTGGGATCGATGATCGCCTGGTGGATGGGCACAGCATGGGTCGGTGCGACGGCGCGCAGGTAGTCGACCGCTTCGGAGATCTTCATCCACGGCGCAGCAGCGGGGGCCGCCAGTACATCGACGGGTTCGCCGGGGGTGTGCAATGCGTCGCCCGGGTGCATCAGCTTGGCTGGGTGGTGCCCGTCGCCGACGAGGTACGAGATGTTGTCGATCTCCGGAAGCTCGGGGTGGATCACCGCGTGCCGGCCGCCGACGCCGCGCACCTGTAGATGTCCGACGGTGAATTCGTCGCCGGCGTGCACGGCGCGCCACCGGCCGCCGAGTTGCTCAGCGGTCTGCGGATCGGCGTAGAGCGCGGCCTGCGGATTGGCGTCGAGTAGGGCCGGGAGCCGTTCGGTGTCGGCGTGGTCGGGGTGTTGATGGGTGATCAGGATGGCCGAAAGCCCGGTGATGCCCTCGAATCCCTGCGAGAACGTGCCCGGATCGAACAGGATCGTGGCTCGATCGCCGGATTCGGTGCCGAAGTCCGCGAGGAGGCATGAATGGCCGAAATGCGTCAATTGCATGCCTATATTGTGGCGCGCACGGGGGCGCAGGGGGTTGATGTTAGGTGCGATTGATGCTGGCCGTGGTCGCGGTGGCCTGGGGAATGGCGATCGCGCCTGCGCCCGCCGCCGGAGCCGTGCCGGGTGTGTGCCCACCCTTCTGTGACGCCATTCCGGACTCCGCGTGGATGTCGCCGGCCTCGATACCGCTGAACTCCGTTTACCGCTGGCCTGGGTTGGCTGGGCTCGCGGTGACCGCGCCGTCGCCGCGCTTCGGCTTCGAGGCGCTGTGCCAGAGCCCGCCTGCGGGCCGGGATCCCCGCCACCACGTGGTAGCCGAGCGTTCGGTGGTGTTGCAGCCGCCGGGGCAGTGGAACCTGCTGGTGCAGGTGCTGCACTGGCGCGGCGACGTCGCCCATGCCGGTCCGGTGGCGATGGCGACGCTGGACGCCGCCCGGGCCCGGTTCGACTCCTGCGCGGCGACAGCTCCGGCGGCGTCCCCATCGGTGACCACCAGCGATCGGCAGCGCATCGCCGCGGTGATCAGCGTTTCCGGTGATCAGGTCATGCACGAGTACCTGTTGGCCGACCCCGACAGCGCCACCGTCGTCGAGCTGGCGATGTGGTCGTCCCTGCCGCCCGCGGTCGAATGGCCCGCGGTGTCCGACGCGACAGTTTTCGCGGCGATGGCGGCACCGCTGTGCAGCGCGTATATCGGTTCGTGCCGGTAAGGCGCGGTCGACATGACCGCCGGTACAGTTGTCGCCGTGGCAAGGGTGGTGGTGCATGTGATGCCCAAGGCCGAGATCCTCGACCCGCAGGGGCAGGCGATCGTCGGCGCACTGGGTCGTCTTGGCTTCAACGGTGTATCGGATGTCCGGCAGGGCAAGCGATTTGAGCTCGAGGTCGATGACAGCATCGACGACGACACGCTCAGTGAGATCGCCGAATCGCTGTTGGCGAACACCGTCATCGAGGACTGGTCTGTAACCAGGGAGCAATCTTGACGGCCCGTGTGGGGGTGATCACATTCCCGGGAACGCTCGACGACATCGATGCGGCGCGGGCGGTCCGGCTGGCAGGCGCTGAGGCGGTCAGCCTGTGGCACGCCGACGCCGATATCAAGAACGTCGACGCCGTGGTGGTGCCCGGAGGATTCTCCTACGGCGACTATCTGCGTGCGGGTGCGATCGCGAAGTTCGCGCCGGTGATGGGCGAAGTCATTCGGGCCGCCGAGCAGGGTCTTCCGGTCTTGGGTATTTGCAACGGATTCCAGGTTCTCTGTGAGGCCGGCCTGCTGCCGGGTGCGTTGACACGCAACGCGGGACTGCATTTCGTCTGCCGCGACATCTGGTTGCAGGTGGCGTCGAACTCGTCGGCGTGGACGTCGCGCTTCGAACTGGGCGCGGACATCCTGGTGCCGCTGAAGTCCGGCGAAGGCCGCTATGTGGCGAGTGAGCAGGTGCTCGACGAGCTCGAGGGTGAGGGCCGCGTGGTGTTCCGCTACCGCGACAACCCCAACGGTTCGCAGCGCGACATCGCCGGAATCTGCTCGGCCAACGGTCGCGTCGTCGGCCTGATGCCGCATCCCGAGCACGCCACCGAGGCGTTGACCGGACCGTCCGACGACGGCCTCGGCCTGTTCTACTCCGCGCTGGACGTGGTCCTGGCCGCCTAGCGCCTTTGCTGCGAGCTTGCGCAAATTGGTGCGCTGCGCGTCGGGCAGCCGGTGTTAGGTTCGATTCGTGTTGGTGTGTGCTGCCACGTCGAAAAGGGCTACGGGGGTTCAGTGTTAGTCGATCCTGAGGTGTTGCGGGCCTTCGCCGAGCAAGTGGACGCCGCTGCAGCGACGATCAGCGGACTAGACGTTGAAGGCGTTGCTACGGCATCGGCCGACGGAGTGCCCGGGTCCGATACGCAATGGGCCGCTCGGCAGATCGGCGCTCATCTGGGGCTGGTCGGGAAAGACCTCGTCGAGGACATTTCGGCCATGAGCGCGGCGGTCCGCGGTGCCGGAGACCGGTATGAAGTGGATGATTCTGCGCTCGCCGGCACCTTCGGAAATCTCTTCTGAACGGTGCTGCCCTCACGTTCGCGACTGCAAGGCTGGAACCCTGAATCGTTGGCGTCCGCGGCGGCGTCCATCACAGCATCGGGGGACTCGATTTACCAAGCGGTGCGCGACCTTGACGACCGAATCGACAGGATGCCCGAGTCGCGGGGGTGGGCGGGGCAGGCACACGATGCCGCTGCCGCGATGTTCGGCCGGGCCACCGACCGGGCATCGAAATTCAAGAACTATGCGGAGGCATTCGGAAACGCATTACGCAGCGGGAGTGCGTCCCTCGCTGCTGCGAGGACCGCGCTGCTGAATAGGGCCGCCGAAATCGACGCAACCGAACTGCGCGTGACCGATCAGTGGGTGGTGATGATCGACCCCGCCGGAATGTCGGCTGACAAAGCAGCCGAATTGCAGAGGCAAGCGGAGGCTGCGCAAGCCGACATCAACCGCCTATTGCTCGCCGTGGGCAAGGCCGACGATTGGACGGCGCAGCAACTTATCCTGGCGAGGGCGCAGGGCATGCACTTCGAGGACATTCCCGGATCGCCTACGCCGGTGACGCCGCCGCCAGGCGACGACGTACCGAACCCAGCGACGCCCGAGGGCGAGGAGTTCCAGAAGGCCGCTCTTGCTCAAGACATGGCCACCACGGTCCGTGAAGTCACCCATACTGTCGACAAAGACGGCAACGAGATCACCACGACTACCATGCTCGACGGCAGCACGCACGTGGAGACGAGGTACGTGGATCAGGGCTTGCCGAGTCAGCAGGTCTACCCCGCGGGGACGCTCAAGGTCGTCCACACCGACAAGAACGGCAACTTCGTGTCCGAGACCATGACCACTCCTCGGGAGGACGGCGGCACGTTGACCGAGGTGTGGTACGCCGGCGGAACGCAGATCACCATTTCGCAAAACGCTGACGGGACGCGTTCCGGCAGCTGCACCACGGCTGATGGACGACACGCCGTGTTGCCCGATTCGTTCTTCCAGGACCCGCTGCCGACACTTGCCGCGGCACCCTTCTCGGGTTTGGAGGTACAGGCGGGCCGGGGCATCGTCGGAATGAGCGAGCCTGTGCTCGACGGGCTCAAGGCGGGTGCGAAGTACGCGGGGCCGGCGATGGGCCTAGCGCAGGCGGTTCTCACCCACCAGATGGCGGACACGCCCTTCGACCAGTGCGTTGCGAAGTGGTCCGGGGGCATCGGACTTGCAGGAGGAATCGCCACCTCGATAGCCGTGGGCGCCGTCCCGGGGGTCGGCCCGTTCGCCGCTATGGGCGCCAACGTCGCGGGCGGCTTCATCTTCGGCTATGTGGGCAAGCTGGTCGGAAACGCGATGTGTGGATAGTGAAAACGTCAGTAGCTACGGCGTTCCTGTGCATCGTCTTCGGGCCGTTCGGAGCCTTCTGTGTCGCGTGGGCGTTCATCTTCGTCGAGCGCACCGAGTTCCTGTCGGCCGTCGTCGCGTTCGGATTCGCGTTGTTCACTCTGGGGCTGGTTGTGATGCTGGCGACGGTCGCGATGCGCAAAGTGACACCGCGTGTGACGCGCGACCAAGGCGGAGTCACCGTGCGGCCGGACCGGAAGGTGGACGGGTATCAAGTGGCTTCGACATTGGGCGCGTTCGTCTCGATGGCGATCTATGCCATTTTCGCGCCCCTGGACATGATCGACATTGCCGTGCCGCGCGGCAACGAGAGATACCTCGTGATCGTCTGCGCCGCAGCGGTTCTGTTGGGTCTGTTCAGTCTTCGGCAGATCATCAGGCGCCGCGGGACGAGTTATCTCCGGATGACGACTGACGGCATCGAGGTGGGTAACACATTGACCTCGGTCGAGCGATCTTGGGACGATGTTGCGGATATCGCCGATA
This sequence comes from Mycobacterium deserti, assembly GCF_025345615.1. GTDB lineage: Bacteria > Actinomycetota > Actinomycetes > Mycobacteriales > Mycobacteriaceae > Mycobacterium > Mycobacterium deserti. The sequence goes on along the minus strand of NZ_JAODWD010000001.1, from coordinate 907,458 downwards.
GGCCGCCGAAGGCGCGTCATCGCACCGGAACCACCTACATCACGACCGCAGACGGGCGGACTCGAGTACTTCCGTCCGACTGGTATACACCTGGTGGCCACGCGCTGCGCGAATCGTTGTGTTTCTACTGGCGGCATCCGGAACACCGTGAGGAGCTTGCTGACGGTCGAGCCGTCGAACGACTCGATGCGCAATTTCGGGATGCGAAATGACGGTTCGGCGTTCACTTTTGGTCGGGCTCACCTTGCTGGCGTTGGTCAGCTGCGCGGGCAACACAACGGAAGGACAGCCGAGAGTTGAACCGCCTGGCTTCCCGCAACAAACGCTCCTGTCGTCGTCGATGCGCCAACAGCCCGTACCGGGATGGACCACGACAGTCAAAGAGCTCGGGCTCCCGGCAGGCACGGTGGTTCGGCCGATCGGCAACATCGGCGATCGAGGAGTGTTCCTGGGCATCGCCGGCGATGGCTGGTGGCTGCTCGGCATTGATCTGACCAACGGCCGGCGGGCCTTCGGACCGGTGCGACTCGGGCCAGCCGACGACGCAACGGATTTCAATTGTCACGTCAACGGGCCACCTCTGGTTCTCTGCGTGCGGCAGGGACCCGATCTCAACGGGCCGTCAACGGCGTGGGTGGTCGATACATCGTCGGGCAAGCTGACCTACGACGGACCGACCGATCTGCGGGTCGCCGGTGCGCAGGATAAGCCTCGTCTCGAACAGATCGGTGACTTCGCGATTGCGACGGTCAGCGGTAGAGGAGTGCACGGCGTAGGGCCCCGCGGCGAACTGACCTGGTTCGTACCGGGTGACGGACTACTGTCGACCCAGTTCACAACACCGGGTCGCGACGTCGTTCCGTCGACACTCGCGGTCCAGGGCAGTGGCGGGGTCGCCGATGTGGTGTTCTCTGTCGTCGACGGCACAATCGTGAAAGCCGACTTGCCGCAAGGTAATCAGCTTGGACGAGCCGTCGTCTATCCCGGCGGCTTCGGATACGAGTTCACCCCCGAAGGCGACTTCACGAGGCAGCGAGTGGCTTTCTTCGATGACACGGGCACGATGCTCAGTGAGCCGGCATCGGGCGGCACGCTGGAGGGCGGTTCTCTCGACTTTCCCATGGTCCAGACCAGAACCGAGCGCATCGTCATCACGATCGACGGCCGACAACTTCTCCGTTTGATGCCGTCGATCCCGGCGGTCGAAGCCCGTCTGATCGGATCGAGGTTCTACGTCGCGACCGACGCAAAGAATCAGGTCTGGGAACAATTCGATCTGCGCACCGGCGAAGCCGGCAGGACTTGCGAAGGCAACAGCCTCGGGTCTTACTACATCGGCTCCGACGGTGAGGTGGCCGTCGCACTCGGCGGGGACGGGCCGGCACAAGGCGTCGACCTGGCAACGTGCCAGACATTGTGGTCCATCCCGGCTTCAACACCGGATGAGGCTAAAGAGGTGTGGCGGGTGCACACCACGCTGGTTCAGCGCGCGGACGACAAACTGTTCTCGCTGGTCGCACCGAGTTGATCAGCACGCTCGGTCCCGGAAACCGATGGCCCGCACCAAACCTGACATGTCCGGCAGCGCATCAGGCACCGTCGACTCGCGGCCCTCGACGATGGTGACCACCAGGAAGATGGCAGCCGGCGTCAGAAGCGCGAGCACCGGCTGGATATCGGGCACAAGTGGACCCTAGCGCCACTGATCTTGAAACACCCGCGAAGATGAAGGGATGGCAGCCAGCCCCCACGGTCTGTGTGAGTTCATCGACGCATCGCCCTCGCCGTTCCACGCCTGCGCGACGGTCGCCGAAAGGCTGCGCGCCACGGGCTACCGCGAGGTGGCCGAATCCGATGCCTGGCCGGCCACTGGGCGCTTCTTCACGGTGCGGGCCGGTTCCCTGATCGCCTGGCGGACCGACGCGGACAGCCGTTCGGTGCCGTTTCGCATCGTCGGTGCCCATACCGACAGCCCCAACCTGCGGGTCAAACAGCATCCCGATCGGTTCGTCGCCGGCTGGCAGGTCGTCGCACTGCAGCCCTACGGCGGCGCCTGGTTGAACTCCTGGCTGGATCGTGACCTGGGCGTCAGTGGCCGGCTGTCGATCCGGGACGGCAACACCGTCGAGCACAGGCTGGTGCGCATCGACGACCCGATCCTGCGGGTGCCGCAGCTGGCCATTCATCTGGCCGAGGACCGCAAAGCAGTGGAGCTCAACCCCCAGCGCCACGTCAACGCGGTGTGGGGCGTCGGCAGCGGGTCGCTGTCGTTTGTCGGCTACGTCGCCGAGAAAGCGGGGGTCGCAGCCGACGACGTACTCGGCGCGGACCTGATGACCCACGACCTGACCCCGTCCGCACTCGTCGGCGCTCGCCGCGAGCTGCTCAGCGCGCCGCGCCTGGACAACCTGGCCACGTGTTACGCGGGAATGGAGGCGTTCGTGGCCGTCGAGCCGACTGACCACGTACCCGTGTTGGTGCTGTTCGACCACGAAGAAGTCGGCTCGCAGTCCGATCACGGCGCGCAGTCCGATCTGCTGCTGACGGTGCTGGAGCGCATCACGCTGGCCGAGGGAGGGGGCCGCGAAGACTTCCTGCGTCGGCTGTCGGGCTCGATGGTGGCCTCCGGCGACATGGCGCACGCCACCCACCCGAACTACCCGGAGCGTCACGAACCGAGTCACCTGATCGAGGTCAACGGGGGGCCCGTACTGAAGGTGCAGCCGAACCTGCGCTACGCCACCGACGGACGCACGGCCGCAGCGTTCGCATTGGCATGCGCGCAGGCCGGCGTGCCGCTCCAGCGCTACGAGCACCGCGCCGATCTGCCCTGCGGGTCGACGATCGGGCCGATGACCGCTGCCGGCACCGGGATACCGACCGTCGACGTCGGCGCGGCCCAGCTAGCCATGCATTCGGCGCGCGAGATCATGGGCGCCGACGACGTCGGCGCCTACTCCGCGGCACTTCAGGCGTTCTTGTCACCGGCCTGATCTAGGGTCAGCCCATGGCACTGAAGTTCGAGAACATCACGTTCGACAGCACCGATCCGGACTCGCTTGCGCAGTGGTGGGCTGATGCGGTCGGTGGTGAGGTCCACCCCGTCGCCCCAGGCGAATTCGTCATCCTTGCGCGCTCGGACGGGCCCGGGTTGGCGTTCCAGAAGGTCGACGACCCGACGCCCGGCAAGAACAAGCTGCACATCGACTTCACCGCCCCCGACGTGGAGGTGGAGGTCAAGCGGCTGACCGACCTGGGCGCTCAGGAAACCGGTAGACACTCCTTCGGCGACGCGTTCCGCTGGGTGGTGCTGGCCGATCCGGCTGGCAACGCGTTCTGCGTGGCCGAAGCCTGACGCCCTACGTGATGCGCTGAGCCGAACCCAGCCAGGCTCTGCTCGGTACCGTCGAGAAGATGAGCCGACCCCGTTCACCGGCGAGCGCGTTCCCGCGGGGTGTGGCCATCGCCGGACGAGTGGTCGCCGTCGCAGGCGTTGCGGCGGCCGGTGTGGCGATCTATCTGCTGCTTCGGGGCGTCGACAACTGCGGCGCGCTGACCGACTCGGTCACCTGGCAATATGCCAGAAAGTTGCGGCCGGTCCCGGACGCGCTGGCCGCCTGCGAACGACCACTGGCCATGCGGGCGGCCGGGGTGATGACGGCGGCCAAAGCTGCCGCGATGCTGTTCGTCGTCGCTGCCGCGGTCGCCATGGCCGCAAAGTTCGCCGCCGGGAGCGTCGACACGAACCGCGGCGACGGCACAACTAGACTGTCCGGGTGACGTCCGGGCTGACCCAAGGGGTCGATACCGTCGATCCAGGTCCACACGTCGACACCGTCGACCACGCCGCCGCCTCCCCCGACACGCCGCAGCCGTACCGCGAGCTCGGGCTCAAGGACGACGAGTATCAGCGGATCCGCGACATCCTCGGCCGCAGGCCCACCGACGCCGAATTGGCGATGTACTCGGTGATGTGGAGTGAGCACTGCTCCTACAAGTCGTCCAAGGTGCATCTTCGCTACTTCGGTGAGACCACCACCGACGAGATGCGAGCAGGCATCCTGGCCGGCATCGGTGAGAACGCCGGCGTCGTCGACATCGGCGACGGCTGGGCGGTCACCTTCAAGGTGGAGTCGCACAACCATCCGTCGTATGTGGAGCCCTATCAGGGCGCGGCGACCGGTGTCGGAGGCATCGTGCGCGACATCATGGCGATGGGCGCCCGGCCCGTCGCGGTGATGGACCAGCTCAGGTTCGGAGCGGCCGACGCACCCGACACCCGACGTGTACTCGACGGCGTGGTGCGCGGCATCGGCGGCTACGGAAACTCGCTGGGGCTGCCCAACATCGGCGGCGAAACGGTCTTCGACCCGTCCTACGCCGGCAACCCTCTGGTCAACGCGCTGTGCGTCGGCGTTCTGCGCAAGGAGGATCTGCATCTGGCGTTCGCCTCGGGCACAGGCAACAAGATCATCCTGTTCGGCGCACGCACCGGACTCGACGGCATCGGCGGTGTGTCGGTGCTGGCGTCGGAGACCTTCGGCGGTGACGAGGGCGGCGGACCCGGACGCAAGAAGCTGCCCTCGGTCCAGGTCGGCGACCCCTTCATGGAGAAGGTGCTCATAGAGTGCTGTCTCGAGCTGTACGCCAACGGACTGGTGGTCGGCATTCAGGATCTCGGTGGCGCCGGATTATCGTGCGCTACTTCAGAACTCGCGTCGGCCGGTGATGGCGGAATGCGCATCGAACTGGACACCGTGCCGTTGCGCGCGGCCAACATGACCCCCGCCGAGGTGCTGTCCAGTGAGTCGCAGGAACGCATGTGCGCGGTCGTCACACCGGAGAACGTCGACTCGTTCCTCGCCGTCTGCCGCAAGTGGGAGGTGCTGGCCACCGTCATCGGCGAGGTCACCGACGGCGACCGCCTGCAGATCACCTGGCACGGCGAAACGGTGGTCGACGTGCCGCCGCGCACAGTGGCCCACGAAGGTCCGGTTTACGAGCGCCCCGTCCAACGCCCCGACAGCCAGGACGCATTGAACGCCGACACGTCGGCCGCGCTGCCCCGGCCCACGTCGGGAGATGAGCTCAAGGCGACTTTGCTTGCGCTGCTTGGCAGCCCGCACCTGTGCAGCCGGGCCTTCATCACCGAGCAGTACGACCGCTATGTGCGCGGCAACACCGTGCTGGCCGAAGACGCCGACGGGGGCGTCCTGCGGGTCGACGAGAGCACCGGCCGTGGCGTCGCCATCTCCACCGACGCGTCGGGCCGCTACACGGTCCTGGACCCGTACACCGGTGCGCAACTCGCGCTGGCCGAGGCCTACCGCAACGTCGCGGTCACCGGCGCCGCGCCCGTCGCGGTGACCAACTGCCTGAACTTCGGCTCGCCCGAGGACCCCGGCGTGATGTGGCAATTCAGTCAGGCCGTACGAGGTCTCGCCGACGGTTGTGCGGCCCTTGGTATTCCGGTTACGGGCGGGAACGTCAGCTTTTACAACCAGACCGGCAGCACACCGATCCTGCCGACGCCTGTCGTCGGCGTGCTCGGTGTCTTGGAAGACGTTCGCCGACGCATTCCGACCGGATTGGGTACCGAACCGGGCGAAACACTGCTGCTGCTCGGCGACACCCGCGACGAGTTCGACGGCTCGATCTGGGCGCAAGTCACCGCCGACCATCTCGGTGGGCTGCCGCCGAAGGTCGACCTGGCGCGCGAGAAGCTCCTCGCGGAGGTATTGGCCTCGGCGTCCCGGGACGGACTGGTGTCGGCCGCGCACGACCTGTCCGAGGGCGGGCTCATCCAGGCCGTCGTGGAGGCTGCCCTGACGGGCGAAACCGGTTGCCGCATATTGATTCCCGAGGGCTTCGATCCGTTCGTCACGCTCTTCTCCGAGTCGGCCGGCCGAGCCCTCGTCGCGGTTCCACGCACCGAGGAGAGCCGTTTCCGCTCCATGTGCGAGGCCCGTGGGCTGCCGGTCACCCGCGTTGGCGTCGTGGATCAGGGTAGCGATGCGGTTGAGGTACAGGGCATGTTCACGGTGACGTTAGAGGACCTGCGCAGCACGTCGGAGGGCGTGCTTCCCGGGTTGTTCGGGTGACCGCGCCGGTCCGCGAACGACACCGCTTTCCCGTCTGGGCGTGGAGCCTGGTCAAACTCGACTTCGTCGGCGTCGCGGTCGGCGCGCTGTTCTTCTGCCTGTCGCTGACTCCGTCGCTCTTGCCGCGTGATTGGTTGTTCCAAGGCCTGATCGGCGGCGTGAACGCGGCAATTGGTTACGGCATAGGTGTTTTCGTCGGACGGATGGTGCGACGGTTCGTGCTGCGCCGACGGGATTGGTGGCCTCCCTCGAGGCGGGTGCTGTGGGTGCTCAAGACCGTGACGGTGGTCGGGTCCGCCACCGCCAGCGTGCTGATGCTGATTCCCGCGGCTGCGTGGCAGCGACAGGTGTCGGCGGTGATGGGCATCGAGGGCCCGAACACGCTCGGCTATCTGCGCACGCTGCTCATCGCGGTGCTCGTCGGCGGCGTGTGCGTCGCCTTGTCGCGCATCCTTCTGGATGTCATCAAGACGATGGCGCGCTTCTCATCCGGCGGTGGCATCTGCACGACGAGATGGCGCTGTTCATCGGCACCGCGATCGTGGTGGTTTTGGTGCTCACGTTGGTCAACGGCGTGCTGGTCCGAGGGTTCCTGGCCGGGGCGAACCGGGTGTTCCAGCCTCAGAACACCACCACCCGGGAGGGCATCGTCCAGCCGCAGCAGTTCGAAAGGTCGGGCAGCCCAGACTCTTTCGCGGAGTGGGACACGCTGGGCTTTCAGGGTAGGAATTTCGTGGCCAGCGGACCCGACGCCGCCGAACTGGCTGCGGTCAACGGTGCACCGGCCAAAGAGCCGATTCGGGTGTACGTCGGCCTGCAGACCGCCGAGACCGATGAGCAACGCATGGCGGTGCTGCTCAGCGAACTCGAACGTACCGGCGCGTTCGACCGCAAGCTGCTGGTGATCGTTCCGACCACCGGCACCGGGTGGATCAACCCCGTCGCGGCACGCTCACTGGAGTTGATGTACAACGGCGACACCGCGATGGTCGGATCGCAGTATTCCTATCTGCCCAGCTGGATTTCATTCCTCGGCGACCAGCAGAAGTCGATGGAGTCAGGCCGCATGATGATCGACGCGATTCATCAGCGGTGGCAAGAGCTGCCGCCCGACCGGCGGCCGAAACTCTTGCTCTACGGCGAGAGCCTCGGCTCGATGGCGGGCCAGGGCGCCTTCGGGTGGCTGCCCGACGTCTCGCAGATGGGCTTCTCGTCGGTGCTGTGGGTGGGCCCGCCGAACGCGAGTCCGCTGTGGCGGGCGATCACCGAACGGCGCGACCCGGGGACCCCCGAAGTCGAGCCGCGGTACGACAACGGGCGCACAGTGCGCTTCTCGCAGGGCACCGACGCGGCCGACATCGCCGCTGATGCCAGCCCTCCGTGGGAGGGCACCCGGGTGCTGTTCCTCCAGCACCCGTCGGACCCGATCGTGTGGTGGTCGCAGGATCTGTTGTTCAACCGCCCTGATTGGCTGCGCGAGCCGGCCGGCCGCGACCGTCCGGCCTCGATGCGGTGGTATCCGATCGTCACGTTCTGGCAGGTGGCCGCGGACATGACCAATGCGGGATCGGTGCCGGGAGGCCATGGGCACAACTACGGCGACTTCGTGCTCGACGGCTGGGCGGCTGTCGCGCCGCCGAACGGCTGGACTGCCGGGGACACCGAACGTATCCGTGTCGCACTGAAGAAGACCGAGTCCGAGGATGGACCCGAATACTGATGCACAGCAGCCAGATTCGTGCCTTCGCCATTGCCGCCGCGATGGTGGGCTGGAGTTTCGTCGCGCCGCGCGTGCGGTTTCACCCGGCGCAGAGCGCCGCGTTGGGCACCGGCCTGTATGCGCTTGCCCGGCCGCCGCTGGGGCTGCGCCCTCCGGAGCTGTGGTCTGGCGTGCGCCATGGCCTCGCCGCGGGCGCACTGTTGGCGCTCGGGGTGGCCGCGACCACGCTTGTCCCGTCAGTGCGGGCGGGGATGGCCGCGCGTGAGTTGCCCGCGCGCCCGGCCCGCTGGATGTTGCTCGACATTCCGCTGGGCACCGTCTGGCCCGAGGAAGTCGCCTACCGCGCGATCCTGGGCACCGAGTCCGAGCGGGCGTTCGGCACCGCCGGTGGGCGGCTCTTGCAGGCTGTCGCGTTCGGCCTGTGGCACATCATGGACGCGCGCATCACGAAGAACCCCGTGGCAGGCACCGTTGTGGTCACGGGTGCCGCCGGGTGGGGATTCGGTTGGTTGTACGCCCGCAGCGGCAGCGTGATCGCGCCGATGCTCGCGCACCTGGCCGTCAACCAGACGGCCGCCGTCGCAGCGCTGTACGTCCAGCGCCGAAGGACTCAAACGTCTCGAATATCTGCGACCAGTTGATGAGGTTCGCTGTCCAGATCGTCGATGCCGAAGCTGATTATCCGGCGGGGCGTGATGCGGATGATCGCGGTGTCGAGTTGGTCGCCCGCGCCACCGCGGGACGGCGGTACCTCAGCTTGCTCTGCGATGCCCCGGATTTCGAGACATCGCACCCGCCAAGGGTCGCGTGACGCGATGTCGTCGACGACGAAAGCCACCTTGCGTTGGTGGGCGATGTTGCGGAACTTCTGGCTCTTCGACATCCCGTAGCCGGCGATGTCGATGGTGCCGAGTTCCTCGTTGTAGGCAAAGCCCACCGGGCTGTTCTGCGGTGTGCCGTCGCGTTGAACGGTGGCCAGCCGGCCGAGGTCGGCCTTGCGCAGATAGTCGATTTCGTGCGGTTTGAACGTCATGCCGCCCAACGTAAAACCTCAACGGTAGTTGACGTCAACACTCACGGATTGATCGTCAGCTCACCGATCTGGCGGCCCCACACGTAATCGATGAACAGCGGCTGGCCGAGCTCGAGATGGTTGTACGGCGCGATGCTCGCACCGGTGTCCATCACCAGATACGGCGCGGGGTACAGCTCGCGGGTGATGTCCTGCCAGCAGCCGGGCCGGCCCTCGGGGCCGCCGCGGGCGTTCACTCTCGGCAGGTTGTCGGGATAGACGTAGGGGTTGGCCGCACCCGCCAGGACCCCGCCGCCGGTGAGCGAATACCCGTTGCCGCCCAACGTCTTCGCGACGCGTGGCTGCACCTGGTTGAACTTGCGGATCGAGCAGAAGATCTCCCCCTGGTACTCGTCGAGAAGCTGTGTCGTCGGCACCAGGTCCTTGGCGCCCCGCGCCAGATACGGTCCGGCGCGATCGAAGGCCTCGGCATTGCCGGCGATGCCGACTGCGGCCATCAGTGCCGCGTCGAGGTCGCCGCGGTGGTGGTTGAGGGCCTGCGCGGTGCGCACGGCGTTGTCGATCCCGTCCCACACCTCCGGCGATGCGTCGGCATACACATCGGCCAGACGAGCCAGCGCTTGATTGTCACGACGGATCTGCGGCATCTTCGGATTCACGTCAGCGAGGATCTTGTTGCCGTTGAGCAGTGACTCGCCGAATTCGTCGCCGAGTCCGGTCAGCGCTTCGGCCGTCGCCGACAGGGTCTGGTTCAACTTGATCGGATCCACCCGCTCGGCGATCTGGGTGACCGCCTCGAACAGCGTATTGAACTCGGTCGTCACCGACGAGGCGTCGATGACGTCGCGATTCGAAATCCGAGCAGTGGCAGGGTGTTCCGGTGAGCTGAACGAGATGTACTTGTTGCCGAACACCGTGGTTGCCCGGATCTGCGCGTCGACGTTGGCGGGGATGAACGTCAGGTAGTGCGGATCGACGTCGAGCGTCAGCTTGGCCTTCTGGACGCCGTCGATATCGACCAGGCCGACCTGGGCCACACGGCCGATCTCCACGCCGTTGTAGGTCACCTTCGAACCGGGATCGACGACCAGTCCGGCGCGCGACGACAGCAGCGTCAGCTGTTCCTTGCGGGTCAGGTCGCCGCGGAACTGGAGGAAGATCAGCGCGCCGACGGCAGCGGTGATGGTCAGGAGCACCACGCCGGCCACCTTGTACGGTGGCCGGTGGCGGTCGACAAACACTTTGAGACCCTAAGGTATGGCCGCACGGCGTAGTGCCGATCCGACGAAGACCCGCGCCGCAGTCCGAGCGATCGAAAGCTGGCTGCGCGACGAGAACAGCTCCGCGCCTTCGCGCGCCCAACTGGCCGACGCGGTGCGGCTGACGGCCCGCACACTTGCGGACAACGCGCCAGGCTCGAGTGTCGAAGTGCGAGTGCCGCCTTTCGTTGCGGTGCAGTGCATTTCGGGTCCGGCCCACCGGCGCGGCAATCCGCCCAACGTGGTGGAGACCGATCCGCGCACGTGGTTGCTGCTGGCGACGGGGCTGCTGGACTCCGACGACGCGACCGCGAGTGGGGCGATGCAGCTGTCCGGCGGGCGGGCTGGCGAGATCGCGCGCTGGCTGCCGCTGGTGCCCCTGGACGGTTAGTTTCGCCACAGTCCGCCGGCGTCGACGACGAGGTGGGTCAAGCGCTGCGGTGCCGCAGTGACGTGGCCGGCGATCGAATACTCGCGGCGCTTGCGACGATGCGAAGGTGGCCGGCTACCCCGTATCGGGAGGCTGAGCTGCGCGAACGCAGGTGCGGATGCGGTGTCGCCGGGCGGAGGCGACGGCTTGGAGCCGAAAGCCGGGCTGAGTCGTGAGGCTTGGGCCTGAAATTTATTGCGGTCGGCTGCTGTTGTTCCTAAGGCGACACCACCGATGCATTCTCCAGTTCAACCCGTGATGACCGTAGACTGAACGCGTCTACCCAATCCGCCCTGGGAGCAGCCATATTGTGACCGGCCCGCAGACCGATCAAGAGCCGCGTGAAGAATGCGGCGTATTCGGCGTCTGGGCGCCGGGTGAAGACGTCGCGAAGCTCAGCTACTACGGCTTGTACGCGCTGCAGCACCGCGGCCAGGAGGCGGCGGGCATCGCGGTCGCGGACGGTTCGCAGGTGCTCGTTTTCAAAGATCTAGGCCTTGTCAGTCAGGTGTTCGACGAGCAGACGCTGGCTGCGATGGACGGCCATGTCGCGATCGGCCACTGCCGGTACTCGACCACCGGCTCTACCACCTGGGAAAACGCGCAGCCGGTGTTCCGCAACACCGCGGCAGGCACGGGTGTGGCGCTGGGCCATAACGGCAACCTCGTCAACGCCGCTGAACTCGCAGGGCGTGCCCGCGAGGCGGGCCTGATCGGTAGGCGCGGCGCACCTGCGGCGACCACCGACTCCGACATTCTCGGTGCACTGCTGGCCCACGGCGCCGTCGATTCGACGCTGGAGCAGGCCGCCCTCGAACTCCTGCCGACGGTCCGCGGCGCGTTCTGCCTGACGTTCATGGACGAGAACACTTTGTACGCCGCGCGCGACCCCTACGGTGTGCGGCCGCTGTCGTTGGGACGGCTGGACCGCGGCTGGGTGGTCGCATCGGAGACGGCAGCCCTCGACATCGTCGGCGCCTCCTTCGTCCGCGACATCGAGCCGGGGGAGCTGTTGGCCATCGACGCCGACGGAGTGCGCTCGACGCGGTTCGCGAACCCCGAGCCGAAGGGCTGCGTATTCGAGTACGTCTACCTGGCCCGACCGGACAGCACGATCGCCGGCCGGTCGGTGCACGGCACCCGCGTCGACATCGGCCGCCGGCTGGCACGTGAGAAGCCCGTCGACGCGGACCTGGTGATCGGGGTGCCGGAGTCGGGCACGCCCGCAGCCGTCGGTTACGCACAGGAGTCCGGAATCCCGTTCGGGCAGGGCCTGATGAAGAACGCCTATGTCGGGCGCACGTTCATCCAACCGTCGCAGACCATCCGGCAGCTGGGCATCCGGCTCAAGCTCAACCCGCTCAAGGAAGTAATCCGAGGCAAGCGGCTGATCGTCGTCGACGACTCCATCGTCCGCGGCAACACCCAGCGCGCACTGATCCGGATGCTGCGTGAAGCGGGCGCGGTCGAGGTGCACGTGCGCATCGCGTCGCCGCCGGTGAGATGGCCGTGTTTCTACGGCATCGACTTCGCCACCCCCGCCGAACTCATCGCCAACGCCTCCAGCAACGGAGGGAACGAAGGCGAGATGCTCGAAGCGGTGCGCCACGCGATCGGCGCCGACACCCTCGGCTACATCTCGCAGCACGGAATGATCGCCGCGACCGAGCAGCCGGCCTCGCGGCTGTGCTCGGCGTGCTTCGACGGCGTCTACCCGATCGAGCTGCCCGGAGAAACGGCATTGGGCAAGAACGTCATCGAGCACATGCTGGCGACGGCGGCGCGCACCGGCATTCCTCTGCAGGCCGACAACGACAACGCCTCGGCGTTGCGCCGGCCCTAACTGCGGCCGACGCGGGCCCAGCTCGGATCGCTGGGCAGCGGTCCATCCCGCAGCGCCTCGGCGACAGCATCCCGATACGACGTCAGGCCGCCTTCCGGCGGCGCGATGATGTCGTCGATGTCGTGTTCGCCCATCACCGCGTCGACCTCCAGCGACTCGATCAGCGGTCGCGCAAGTCCGCCGGGCATCGGAGTCACAACGCCGATCCACCAACTCGCGATAGTCGGTGTGAGCCAAGGCAATACGATCATCAGCCGCCGTCGCAGGCCTGCCACCTCGGCATAGACTTGCATGGCCTCGCCGTATTCGAAGACGTCCGGTCCGCCGACGTCCCACGTGCGCGACGACGGCACCGTGACGGTGGCGGCCTCGGCCAGATAGTGCAGGACGTCGCGGGCAGCGATCGGCTGGATCTTGTTGTGCACCCACTTGGGCGTGGTCATCGCGGGCAGGCGATTTGTCAGATGGCGGATCATCTCGAAAGACGCTGACCCCGAACCGATCACGATACCGGCCTGCAGCACGACGGCCTCGATGCCGGATTCGATGAGGGCGTCGCCGACCGCGGCGCGCGAGCGCAGGTGCGGCGACAGGTCGTCTTTTTGCGGGTGCAGACCGCCCAAGTACACCAGGCGTCTGACGCCTGCACGACGCGCTGCCTCGACCACATTGCGCGCCGATTCCGCTTCGGCTTGCTCGAAGTTCTTCTCCGTGCCCATGGAATGCACGAGGTAGTAGACGACGTCCATGCCCTCGAATGCCGCGCTCAACGAGTCGGCGTCGCTGAGGTCACCGCAGGCGATGTCGATCCGATCACGCCATGGCCGGTCGTCGAGCTTGTCCGGGTTGCGCGCCAAGGCCCGCACCGCGTAGCCGCGGTCAAGCAGATGCGGGATCAACCGGCCGCCGATATAGCCGGTCGCCCCCGTCACCAAACAGCGAATTCCGTCAGCGGCCATCTACGGGAGATGCCCCGTTCCCGGTCAGGCAAACGCGCAACCGGGGTCGGGCGTATCCACAGCGAGCGGAACGCCCGTGGGTTTGATGTAGAGCACCCACATCTTGAGCGGCACGGACTCCAGGTTGCGCCCGACATGCACGTTGCTCGGTCCGCTGGCCTCGGTGATGGGCGCCCCGACGGCGTAGACGCCGTCGCGGGTGCAGTTCGCCGCGTCGTGGGTGAGCGTGCCTGCCCGGATGACGCCGTACACCTGCCCGTCGTGGTAGTGCCAGCCGGTGCTGCCGCCAGGGGCGATGGTGATCTCACGGGTGATGTAGTCGATCCCGTCGACCGTCGCCTGCGACAGCGTCACCGCCTCGACGCCGGAGCTCGGGGTGGCGAACGCCGTCGCGGGGGTCAGCGTCCACGGCGCACCGATCGCCGTCATGAGAAGCGCAAGCCAGCGAAGCGTCGTCATGGTGGCCAGGTTCGCACACAGGGGCCGCACGCACGTACCGACGCGCGGCCAACACCGGTAGCCTTACTCGCGATGACCGAAAGCGCCGAACCTGCCGGCATCTCCTACGCGTCGGCCGGGGTCGACATCGAAGCCGGCGACCGAGCCGTCGAACTCCTCAAACCGCTGGCCAACAAGGCCACCAGACCCGAGGTCCGCGGTGGTTTGGGCGGGTTCGCCGGACTGTTCGCCCTGCGCGGCGGCTATCGCGAGCCCGTCCTCGCATCGTCGACGGACGGGGTGGGCACCAAGCTCGCCGTCGCCCAGGCCATGGACAAACACGACACGGTCGGCATCGACCTGGTGGCCATGGTCGTCGACGACCTCGTGGTGTGCGGCGCCGAACCGCTGTTCCTCCAGGACTACATCGCGGTCGGCCGCACAGTGCCCGAACGGGTCGGTCAAATCGTCGCCGGCATCGCCGAGGGCTGTGTGTTGTCGGGCTGCGCCCTGTTGGGCGGGGAGACCGCGGAACATCCCGGCTTGATGGCGCCCGACCACTACGACATCTCGGCGACCGGCGTCGGGGTGGTGGAGGCCGACGACGTCTTGGGCCCCGACCGCGTCAAGCCGGGTGACGTGATCATCGCGATGGCGTCGACCGGTCTGCACTCCAACGGTTACTCACTGGCGCGCAAAGTGCTGCTCGAGATCGACCGAATGAACCTCGCCGGGCACGTCGAGGAGTTCGGCCGCACTCTGGGCGAAGAACTGCTGGAGCCGACGCGGATCTACGCCAAGGACTGCCTTGCGCTGATCGCCGAGACTCAGGTGCGCACCTTCTGCCACATCACCGGCGGCGGCCTGGCGGGCAACCTCGAGCGGGTGGTCCCGCACGGGCTGGTGGCCGAAATCGACCGCGGCACATGGACACCCGCTCCGGTGTTCGGCATGATTGCCCAGCGTGGACGCGTCGAGCGCGCCGAGATGGAGAAGACGTTCAACATGGGCATCGGGATGGTTGCCGTCGTGGCTCCCGAGGACACCGATAGGGCGCTGGCCGTGCTGACCGCCCGCCATCTCAACTGCTGGACCGTGGGAACGGTCAAGAAGGGCGGCAAAGACAGCCCCCGAGCCGAGCTCGTGGGCCAGCACCCGCGCTTTTAGGGCTAACGCCGCCAGTCGTCGTCGTCTATTTCGTCGGCTACCGGATCGGCGCCGTTGAAATCGTCGGCGCCCGCCAGCTCGCGCTGAAGCCGCTCGAAATCGGTCTGCGGTGAGCTGTACTTGAGCTCACGAGCAACCTTGGTCTGCTTTGCCTTCGCCCGGCCGCGGCCCATGGGGGTACCCCCTCGCGCAATAACGGAGCGGCCCAACGTACAGGCGGCTCCGATCTGAGTGTCATTTATCGTCCTGCCGACACTTTACCGTGCCTGGCTGTCGTGTGCTGGCAGGGTCACGTGGCAGTCAACGCGCGCCACCTCGCAGCTGTTCCACCGCGCGGCGCCCGGCACCGGCGACATCAGGCGGCGGCAACGACCCGACGTCGATGACGGCGGCCACCTCTTGTTCGCCGCCCGTGGTCAGTTCGGTGTCTGCGGGCAGGCCGCGCTTGACCAGGGCGAGAGCGATCGGGCCCTCGTCGACATGATCGACCACCGTGCCGAGTCGGCCCACGGTGCGGCCGGCGGCCAGCACCGGGTCGCCCGTCGACGGACGCTCGGCCGAGCCGTCGAGCTGCAGCAACACCAGCATCCTTGGCGGTTTTCCGAGGTTGTGCACTCGGGCCACCGTCTCCTGCCCGCGGTAGCAGCCCTTGTCGAGGTGCACCGCTGACCCGATCCAGCCGACCTCGTGCGGGATCGTCCGTTCGTCGGTGTCGACGCCGAGACGGGCTCTGCGGGCCGCTACCCGATGCGCCTCGTAGGCCCATACACCGGCCGGTCGCACTCCGGCGTCGGTCAGCCGCTTCTTCCAGTGCGCGGCCTGCTCGCGCGGTACGACGAGGTCCATCTCGACGCCGTGCAGGCGGCGCAGGAACCCGCCGTCGGGCAGCGCAACGGCGCTCAACTCCGCTGGTAGAGGACCGACATTCAGGGTCTCCGCGACGTCGGTCAGGCGGGGACCGAGCAGCGACAAAACCGCGAGGTCCGCTGCTTCGACCGCGACGTCGGACCAGAACACCATCCGCTGCAGATAGGTCAGCAACGGCTCGCCGCGCGACGGTTCGGTGTCGAGCACTGTGAGGCCGTCGAGCTGAGTCTGCAGCCAGTGATCTTCGACACGGCCCTGCCCGTCGAGGCTCAAATTCTCGGTCACCGCGCCGTCAGGCAGGTCGCTGACGTGCTGGGTGGAGATGTTGTGCAGCCAGGATTTCCGGTCGCCACCGGTGAGGGTCAGGGCGGCCCGGTGCGAGCGGTCCACCACCACGGCGTCGTTCGCCGCGGCGCGCTGCTCGCCGAACGGGTCGCCGTAGTGCCAGACGGCTCCGGCGTCGGGTCCGGTTTCAGGGGCGGGAACAGCGGACATGCTTCAACTCTACGGTCACTGCTCCTCGCTTCGCGCCCGCCGCCGGGCGCTACGCTTCTGGGCCATGGCGACGCAACCCGCGGTCGTGGTGACCCTCGATGGTGAACTGCACGATCCCTCGGCGCCCCTGCTGTACGCCGACGACCTGGCCGCCGTCCGTGGCGACGGCGTCTTCGAGACGTTGTTGGTCCGCGACCGCAGGCCGTGTCTGCTCGAGGCGCACCTCGCGAGGCTGACGCACTCGGCGAAGCTGACCGACCTGCCGGCGCCGGACCTGCCGCAGTGGCGTTCGGCCGTGGACGCCGCGGTCGGCAAGTGGCTGGCCGACGGCGGCGGCGAGGGCGTGCTGCGACTGGTGTACAGCCGTGGTCGCGAAGGCGGCTCACCGCCGACCGCGTACGCGACCATCGGCGACCTGCCGGCGCGGGTGGCCGAGGCGCGCAGCAAGGGCGTCGCGGCCGTGACCCTGCCGCGCGGGCTGACCGCCGAGGGTGCCGACGACATGCCGTGGCTGCTGGCGGGCGCAAAGACCCTGTCGTACGCGATCAACATGGCCGCACTGCGGCACGCGGAGCGCCAGGGCGCATCGGACGTGATCTTCGTCGGCACCGACGGTTACGTGCTCGAGGGGCCGCGCTCCACGGTGGTGATCGCGACGACTGTCGACGGCAACCCGACACTGCTCACCCCGCCGCCCTGGTATCCGATTCTGCGCGGCACGACGCAGCGCGCCCTGTTCGAGGTGGCTCGCAACAAAGGGTACGACTGCGACTACCGCAGATTGCGGGTCACGGATCTAGTTGCCGCACAGGGCGTCTGGCTGGTGTCGAGCATCACGCTGGCGGCCAGGGTGCACACCTTGGACGGTGCGCCGCTGCCACCTGCGCCGTTGGCGCGTGATCTTGCGCAACTCGTCGACGCCGCGATCGTCAGCGATCGCTGAGCGCGTAATGGCTGAGAAATTGGTTGTCGCCGCGTTTGTGCGCGGGTACCGTCGCTCGTACACAAGAAGGGAGGTGGTCCGAGAAATTGAATGACTTATGGACATGTGAGGTGGCTGCGAGCTAGCAGCGCCGGGGAACGAGCGCAACGCTCACCGCGATCCGCGCGCGCTGGCGAATTCCCCGCAGTCACCCGACCCCCGAGCCCTACGGTTTTGTCCAACTGTGGAACGTCGGCTCGGGGGTCGCACCATGTCTGGCGTCGGTCCGCCCCGTGGGTGACGATGCCGCGCACAGGCCCGGTGTGGCTGGCGGTGGTGAGCGCGGCGGTGCTGACCGCCTGCGCGCCTGTCGCCGAACGGGACGCCGCCGACACATACGACGACTGTCACAAGGACGCGCTCGGCACCCTCTACGCGGGCATCTTCACCTTCGGCACGGACCAGCCGGTGTACCCGCCGTGGTACATGGGCGACGATCCCTCCAACGGCGAGGGATTCGAGTCCGCAGTTGCTTATGCGGTCGCGATCAGGCTCGGCTACGCCAGAGACGAGGTCCGCTGGGTGCGCGTGCCGTTCAACGCAGCGCTTGCACCGGGCCCGAAGACGTTCGACGCCAACCTCACTGAATTCTCGATCACCGATCAGCGCAAGGCAGCGGTTGATTTCTCCTCGCCCTATTTCGACGTGACGCAGGCCGTGGTCACGGTCAGGTCGTCGCCGGCGGCCGGCGTGAAGACGCTCGCCGCGCTCAGGACGCTCAAGCTCGGCGTGCAGGTCGGCACCACTAGCCATACCGCCGCCACGTCGATCGGGGGCGACGTCGAGGTGTACAACACCAACACCGACGCGAAGATGGCGTTGACCACCGGTGGCGTCGACGCGTTGGTCACGGATCTGCCGACTGCCTTCGCGGTCGCCAACGAATTGCGCGATGGTCTCATGGTCGGTCAACTGCCCGGCGCGACAAGCGATGTCGAACAGTTCGGGGTTGTGCTGGACAAGAGCAGCCCACTCACCAGATGTGTGTCGTGGGCCGTTGATCGGCTTCGCGAGGACGGCAGCCTGGCGCAACTGCAAGAGGTCTGGCTGGTCGACGAGGGCCGCGCACCGGTGCTGCGCTAGCCCGCGGGGCCGGGAGCAAGCGACGAGCACGACTGCATGGCGTCGTTCCAGGCCTGCTCGGAGACCCCCGGCGGCGGTCCTGCGGACGGGCCCGGCGCTGCGGGCACGCCATGCTCGGTCAGGCATTGCGCCAACGAGCCATGGCCCGCTGGGGCTTGCGTGGTGGTCGTGGTCTGCTCCGTCGAATCGCTGTCGGACGAACACCCCGCCAGGAGCCCTGCCGCAGCGATGCCTGCGGCCAGCACAAGCGCCCGCATCATCCGACGAACCTCGCGAGCCGGGCCGACAGATGCGGCACCAGACCACCGTCGGCGTCGACGCGTTCCTCCACATATGCCAGGTCGCCGCCCTCGACGATGCCGTAGAGCCGTTTGGCGCCGCCGACCAGCACCCCTGACTTGCTGCGCGCCAATGCGTCGGTGACCAACTCCCACGACGATTGGTTGCGCGGGCGGCCGTAGAACAATTCGACGTAACCGGCCGAATGGGCCAGCAGCAGTTCGATGGCCTGCGACTCGGATGGATCGTTCGGGTCGTTGACGAATCGCCAGAAGCCCGACTCGCGCAACGAGGGCTGGTCGTACTCGCCGTCCTTGGTCAGCCGCCACGAGCGCGCCTCCCAGATCAGATAGTCGCCGCCGTCGTGGGATACGACGATCTGCTGGCCGAACCGGTAATCGCCGTCGGTGCCACGTCCTTCGCCCTCACCGCGCCAGACCCCGACGAGCGGCAGCAGCGCCAACAGTTCGTCGGACAGGTTCGCGCCCTCACGAAGATTGGCGGTGTCCGTCGGCGCCGGCAGGTCGGAGAACGCCGGAATGTTGCGCGCCGCCGTGATCTTGGCCCGTTCGGCTGCGGCGGCGACGGCCTCGTCGCCGGAGGTCACGACTCGTCGGTGATCAGCCGGTACAACGCATACAGCGCGAACCACGTAATGACCACGGTGGCCGCCACCAGCAGAAGCTCAAAGAACAACACCACGCAGGCGATTCTAGTGGCGGGCCTTGTCAGCGGCTCAGGCGACCTTGACGTCGACCTCGTGGATGCCTGCGCCCGACGGTGCGACGCTGGCGTCACCGTTGCCCGCGGGCGAGAGCGCACGCAGCGTCCACGTCCCGGGAGCGGCAAAGAACCGGAAATCACCGGTCGCCGACGCGACGACCTCGGCGGTGAACTCGTCAGAGCTGTCCAGCAGGCGCACGAAGGCACCGCCGACCGCCTGACCGGAGCCGTCGACAACACGGCCGGTGATCACCGTCTCTTTTTCGAGGTCGACGCTGGCAGGCAACGTCAGGCCTTGCTTCGGTGCAGAGCACATATCAACTTCCCAACTCGATCGGGGCCCCCACGAGGGAGCCGTATTCCGTCCAACTGCCGTCGTAATTCTTGACGTTCTGATGTCCCAACAGCTCTTGCAGTACGAACCAGGTGTGCGACGAGCGCTCACCGATCCGGCAGTACGCGATGGTTTCCTTCTCACCGTCCAGGCCCGCCTCGGCGTACAGCTTGGCCAGGTCCTCATCGGACTTGAAGGTCCCGTCCTCGTTGGCCGCCTTGCTCCACGGAACGTTGATGGCGCCGGGGATATGCCCCGGGCGTTGACTCTGTTCCTGCGGCAAGTGCGCGGGAGCCAGGATCTTGCCGGAGAACTCGTCCGGCGAACGGACGTCGACCAGGTTCTTGGTGTTGATGGCCGCGATGACCTCGTCGCGGAAGGCGCGGATGCTGTTGTCGGGCTGCTTGGCTGTGTAGCTGGTGGCCGGGCGGGTCACCGGGTCGCTCGACAGCGGACGGCCGTCGAGCTCCCACTTCTTGCGGCCGCCGTCGAGCAGCTTGACCTTGTCGTGGCCGTAGAGCTTGAAGTACCAGTAGGCGTACGCGGCGAACCAGTTGTTGTTGCCGCCGTAGAGGATCACGGTGTCGTCGTTGGAGATCCCGCGGTCGCTGAGCAGCTTCGAGAACTGTTGGGCGTCGACGAAGTCGCGGCGCACAGGGTCCTGCAGATCCGCCTTCCAGTCCAGCCGCACAGCTCCCTCGATGTGGCCGCCGTCGTAGGCGCTGGTGTCCTCATCGACCTCGACGAAAACGGTGTTGGGGGCGTTGAGATTGCTCTCCGCCCACTCGGTGGTGACCAGCACATCAGAACGTGCCATGAATGAAATCCTTTCAGTTGCTTGATATTTAGGTAAGTCGTGCGACGAGCGGATAGATCTGACAGCCAAGGCAGATGCCGAACGCCGCGTTGAGGAACGCCGCCACGAGCGCGAAGCCGGTGGCGACGGCGCCGAGAAGCGGGATGCCCGCGGCAAAGCCCGCGACGCCCAGGACCGCGAACACGAAGCCGACCAGTTGCGCGAACTTCAGCGGGGGCACCGGTTCCTTCTCGGTGGCCGGGCTCAGGCGGGGCGCGACGACCGTCGCGAAGACCACGCCATAGGGGTGCCGGCGTGGGCCCAGCGCCGCGCCGATGGCGAAGACGACGGCCTGCACACCGAGCAGCGCTGCCGCCGCGAGCGGGCTGACTGCCGACAGCAGCAGTGTGGCCACCAGGACAGCCGTGGTGACCCAGGCGACGAAGCGGGGACCACGCACGTCCACCAGGGCGGTGGCCGTATTGGTCTTGATCGACACGGTGACGAACTCCTGTTGCGTTGGATGGGCTGGGACAGAGCAGCCGGAACGGCTGCCCAGAGCGAGCGCGCCTAACCAGCGCAGCTGCGCTCAGCAGCTACAACAACAACAGCAACCCGCAACGCGGCACAGATCTACTGCGCGGCGCTTGGTGAGCATCGGCTCGAGGCGGGCGGACACGCGGCACAGCTTACCCAATGACAGGGTGATCAAGCCAACAGCGGTTCCAGCGCGGACCGCAGGTCAGCGGCCTTGGGGACGCCCGCGGCGCGGTAGCGCTGGTAACCGTGCGCGTCGAAGATGAAGGTGGTCGGCAACGACAGCACCGAAAGTCGCCGTGCCGCCTCCGGATTGGCGTCCATGTCGATTTCGACGTGGGCGACCTCGGGCAGTTGCTCGCAGACTTCGTCGACCACCCGCCGCACCGCGACACACGGTCCGCACCAGGGCGCGCTGAAGTGCAGAACGGTCGGACCGGTGCGCGAGAGCCCCAGGTCGCTGACGTTCACGGCGGCCGCCTCGACCTCTTTGAGCGCGCCCGCGCGCAGCGACACCATGCGGCCGATCACATAGGCGATGCCCAGCGCGGCGATGAGAACGGTGAGGGCCAACGCCCACGAGGTGCTCATCCGCATTGCCCGTTCATCACATAAACGCTCATCTCATGTTGAACTCGTCGAGGGCGACCGTTACTCCCTCGGCGATGCCTTCGATGATGATGTCCGACCCGCGGGCCCCCTCGGCCGTCGGCGCGAGGCCGAACGGCAACTTCTGGCCCGGCAGGCTGGCGCTGAAGGCGGCCAGCACCGCGGCCTTCTTGTCGTCGGGAACGTGCTGGTCGGCGGTGTTCGGGCCCATCAGCACATCGGTCGCGGTGAGCACCAGTGTGGTCCGGTCCGGCCCGGCGATCGACAGGTCGACCGCGACGCTGACCTTCTCGTGGTAGTCCGCTGTGTTCGGCGTTCCGGTGAACAACAGCCCACGGTTGCTCGAGATGCCCGACTCGGTGGTGCCGCCGGTGGCGTCGTTGCTTTCCCGCGTCGAGGCCTCGACCAGCAGATCCGGAATGCCCATGAAACGGCCGACATGGGTGGAGTCGATGATGATGCGGCTTTCGGCCTTGGCGACGGGCAGCTCGGCATCGGGGCCGATCAGCCATGAATCGTCGGGCAGATCGATCGAGTGCAGCGTCGCCTCCAGCGAGGCCTTGCCCACGACGGCGTGATCGACACCATTGGCCCGGACCTCCACCTCGTCGTAGTGGTGGTCGGCCGCCTGGGTCACGAACGGGAAACCGAGGATGGCCACCGACGGGTCCCACGCCAGGTCGGCGGCCTCGCGCACGCTTCTGGCCAGGCGATACTCGGCATAGATGGCGGCCCCGAAGTCCACCCCGACGGCCCCGACGACAACAGCGGTCGCGGTGGCCAGCACGCCGATCATCACCTTTCGCACCCGCACATTCTGGCCTACTGCGCCCCGCCTGACCGGTTCGACGCAGCTAACCAGCAGGTAGCGCGCTATCGTTAGGGAAACATCGGCCGGGTAACGGCCGTGTGACCGGTATGAATCTGGGAAGTCACCGACCGACATCGTTGTCTGGGCGAGGATCCCGTGGCTGTTGGAGGGCCAGTTGGATCTACTGCTACTGACCGTCGATCCCCACCCGGAGTCGGTTCTGCCCTCATTGGCTTTGCTCGCGCACAATGTGCGCACGGCACCCACCGAGGTGTCGTCGCTATTGGAAGCCGGGTCCGCGGACGTCGCGATCGTCGATGCGCGCACTGATCTGGCCGCCGCACGCGGGCTCTGCCGGCTCCTGGGTACCACCGGCAATTCGGTGCCGGTGGTGGCCGTCGTCAACGAGGGCGGCCTGGTCGCGGTCAACATCGAGTGGGGACTCGACGAAATTCTGCTTCCCGGCACCGGCCCCGCGGAGATCGACGCACGGTTGCGGCTGCTCGTCGGCCGTCGCGGTGGAGCGGCCAACCAGGAGAACGCCGGAAAGATCAGCCTTGGCGAGCTCTTGATCGACGAGGGCACCTACACCGCTCGATTGCGCGGCAGACCACTCGACCTCACTTATAAGGAGTTCGAGCTGTTGAAGTACCTGGCCCAGCACGCGGGTCGGGTGTTCACCCGCGCTCAGCTGTTGCAGGAGGTGTGGGGCTATGACTTCTTCGGCGGTACCCGCACCGTCGACGTACACGTGCGCCGGTTGCGCGCCAAGCTCGGTCCCGAGTACGAGTCGCTGATCGGCACCGTGCGCAACGTCGGCTACAAAGCGGTACGACCGGCGCGAGGACGGACGCCTGCGCCCGATGCCGAGCTTCCCGACGACGTCGGCGACGTCGACGACGCCTACGACGCTGCCCCCGACGTGGTGCCCGACTCGCTCGTCGACCCGCTGCGCAGTCAGTGACGCCGATCGACTGGCGCACGGGCCTCTCGGAGGACCAGCAGCGCCGCATTGTCGAGCTCGCCGCGGCGGCAGCGGACGTCGACGGCGTCGCGCCCGTCGGGGACCAGGTCGGCCGCGAACTCGCCCACGACCGGACCCGGCATCTACTCGCCGGCGACGGCGACATCGTCGGATATCTCAACCTGGCGCCGAAGTCGGACCAGGGACCCGCGATGGCCGAACTGGTCGTGCACCCTGACCACCGTCGGGGCGGAATCGGGTCGGCGCTCGTGCGTGCGGCACTGGCCGAGGGCGGTGACGGCACCCGCATCTGGGCGCATGGCAATCTCGAGCCGGCGCGGGCGACCGCAGCATCGCTCGGCTTGTCGGTGGTGCGGGAGCTGCTGCAGATGCGCAGGGCGCTGACGGACCTGCCGCCCGTCACGATCCCCGAAGGGGTCCGGATTGCGACCTATCGCGGACCCGCCGACGACGACGAACTGCTGCGGGTCAACAACGCCGCATTCGCGTGGCATCCCGAGCAGGGCGGCTGGACGACGTCCGAGCTCGCCGAGCGTCGCGTCCAGGGGTGGTTCGACCCGGACGGGTTGTTCCTGGCTTTCGACGAGCGCACCGACACGTTGGTGGGATTCCATTGGACGAAGATTCATTCCGGCGATCTCGGCGAGGTCTATGTCGTAGGGGTGGACCCGCAAGCGCAGGGCCGCAAGCTCGGCGCGGCGCTGACATTGATCGGCCTGCACCACCTTGCGGACCGACTGTCAGCAAGCTCACAGCCAACGGTGATGCTTTACGTCGAGGCAGATAACTCGGCCGCCGTTAAAACCTACGAGCGCCTGGGATTTGGCGTCCACAGCGTGGACGCCGCGTACGCCCTGTAAGCGCTCGCTAGCTGGGCAACCCTGTGAACCAGCTGAACCTGTTCACCGCCCGTTTACTTTCCATCCGTGATCCGTCCACCGGGGGCGCATACGTTGCCGGGGAGTTCAAAGCGGTCAATCGAAAGTGGGATAAGTGAAGCGCAACAGCATGGGCAAGACGCTTGGCACGAGCCTGTCCGTCGCGGCGATCGCCGCGCTGACGCTCTCGGCGTGCGGCAGCGACAACAACGCCGGCAGCGGTGGATCCACCAGCGGCAGCGGTTCGGCGTCCGCGTCGGCCGACTGCGGCGGCAAGAACTCCGTCACCGCCGAGGGTTCGACCGCTCAGCAGAACGCGATCGCGGAGTTCAACCGCGTGTGGGGCCAGGTGTGCTCGGGCAAGAACCTGTCCTACAACCCGACCGGGTCCGGCGCGGGGCGTGAGCAGTTCATCGCCAAGCAGGTTGACTTCGCCGGTTCGGACTCGGCACTGAAGGAAGAGCAGATCAAGCAGGCCGCGGATCGCTGCGGCGGCAACCCGGCGTGGAACCTTCCGCTGGTGTTCGGCCCGATCGCGATGGCGTACAACATCGAGGGCGTCGACAAGCTGGTGCTCAACGGCGACACCCTGGCCAAGATCTTCCAGGGCCAGATCAAGAAGTGGAACGACCCCGCGATCGCCGGTCTCAACGGCGGCGCCAACCTGCCGGATGCCGACATCACCCCGATCTTCCGCTCGGACTCCTCGGGCACCACCGACAACTTCCAGAAGTATTTGGCCGCGGCCGCTCCGCAAGCCTGGACCAAGGGCGACGGCAGCGAGTTCCAGGGTGGCGCCGGCGAGGGCGCACAGAAGTCCGCCGGCGTGGTGCAGGCCGTGCAGGCCACCCCGGGTTCGATCGGCTACGTCGAGAAGGGCTTCGCCGAACAGGCCGGTGTGCCGTTCGCTCAAATCGACAGCGGCGCAGGCGCGGTCGAGCTCACCGACGAGTCGGCGGGCAAGGCGATCAACGCCGCGAAGTTCGCCGCCGAGGGCAACGACCTGGCTCTGGACCTCGACTCGATCTACGGCACGAAGGAGGCCGGCGCCTACCCACTGGTGCTCGCGACCTACGAGATCGTGTGCTCGCAGGGCTACGACGCCGAGACCGCCGGGGCCGTCAAGTCGTTCCTGAAGGTCGCCGCCAACCAGGGCCAGGAAGGCCTGTCGGCCGCCGGCTACGTGCCGCTGCCGGACGCCTTCAAGGAGCGTCTGCTCACGTCGATCGACGCTATCGGCTCAACCGCCTAGCTAGTGGCGCCACAGCAGGAAACCAGCAAAGATGGGTGCTGCGACAGATGACCGATAGGGTCCAATTGACAACTCCGAATCCGTTGGGCGCAGGGTCGGGCGAGGCATTGGCCACGCCCTTCCCTGAGCCGACACCCATCTCCACCGATCCCTCGAAGGGTTCGAAAGTTCGTCCTGGAGACCGGATCTTCCGCTGGCTTTCAGAGGGATCCGGTGTCCTGATCGTCGTCATCATTGCGGCGATCGGCTTTTTCCTGCTGTGGCGCGCCATTCCGGCCCTTGGTCGCAACGACGCGAATTTCTTCCTCTACACCGGCAACTGGATAACAACCGACACGTCGGCGATGCAGTTCGGCATCCTCGACCTGCTGCAGGTCACGGTGTTCGTGTCGGTGTTCGCGCTGGTGCTCGCCATGCCGGTGGCGTTGGGCATCGCGATCTATCTGACCCAGTACGCGCATAAGCGGGTGGCGGGCCCGTTGGCGTACATGGTCGACCTACTGGCCGCTGTGCCGTCGATCATCTACGGCGTGTGGGGGCTTTACGTCCTTGCCCCCGTGATCAAGCCGTTCGCGATGTGGCTCAACGAGAGCCTCGGCTGGATGTTCCTCTTCCAGACCGGCAACGCGTCGGTGGCCGGCGGTGGGACCATCTTCACAGCGGGCATCGTGCTCGCGGTGATGATTCTGCCGATCATCACCGCGGTCACGCGCGAGGTGTTCGTACAAACGCCACGCGGCCAGATCGAGGCCGCTCTCGCGTTGGGCGCGACTCGCTGGGAGGTGGTACGCACCACCGTGCTGCCCTTCGGACTGTCGGGTTACATCAGCGGCGCGATGCTCGGCCTCGGCCGGGCGCTCGGCGAGACGATCGCACTGCTGATCATCCTGCGTGGCACGCAGACCGCGTTCGGTTGGTCGCTGTTCGACGGCGGCTTCACGTTCGCCAGCAAAATCGCCTCGGCCGCTTCGGAATTCAACGACCAATACAAGGCGGGCGCGTACATCGCGGCGGGCCTGGTGTTGTTCATCCTGACGTTCGTGGTCAACACGCTGGCTCGCGCAGCAGTGTCCGGGAAGGATCGGTCCGCCTCATGACGTCAACTCTGGACAAGCCGGTGAAGGTGACGACCTTCCAGGGCGTGAGCGCGCGCCGCAAGGTCACCAACCACCTCGCGACCGTTCTCGTCACCGCGTCGGTCCTGATCGCCTTGGTGCCGCTGATATGGGTGTTGGTGACGGTGATCGTCAAGGGTATCGGCGCCGTCACGTCGAGCACCTGGTGGTTCAACTCGCAGGGCGGCATGACTGCCTTTCAGGCCGGCGGTGGCGCCTATCACGCGATCATCGGCACTCTGCTGCAAGGCCTTGTGTGCGCGCTGATCTCAATCCCCGTCGGTGTCTTCGTCGGCATCTACCTGGTGGAGTACGGCGGCGGCACGCGACTGGGCAAGCTGACGACATTCATGGTGGACATTCTCACCGGCGTGCCCTCGATCGTCGCGGCGCTGTTCATCTACGCGCTGTGGGTTGCGACACTGGGCTTCGAGCGCTCCGGCTTCGCCGTGTCACTTGCTTTGGTGCTGTTGATGATTCCGGTGATCGTCCGGTCCACCGAAGAGATGCTGCGCATCGTCCCAATGGACCTTCGCGAGGCCAGCTATGCGCTGGGCGTGCCGAAGTGGAAGACCATTTCGGCCATCGTGATCCCGACGGCGTTGTCGGGCATTGTCACCGGAATCCTGCTGGCGCTGGCCCGCGTCATGGGCGAGACGGCCCCGTTGCTGATTCTCGTCGGTTATGCCCAAGCCATGAATTTCGACATGTTCAGCGGTTTCATGGGATCGCTGCCCGGCATGATGTACGACCAGACGTCGGCAGGCGCCGGCGCCAATCCTGTTCCGACCGACCGACTCTGGGGCGCGGCGTTCACGCTGATCGTGTTGATCGCGCTGCTGAACGTCGGTGCCAGGTTCATCGCCAAGTTCTTCTCCCCCAAGAAGGTTTAGGAGTCTTCAGTGGCCAAGCGGCTTGACCTCAAAGACGTCAACATCTACTACGGCTCGTTCAAGGCCGTCGCCGACGTGGCGCTGTCCGTGCAGCCCCGCAGCGTGACGGCCTTCATCGGCCCGTCGGGCTGCGGCAAGTCGACGGTGCTGCGCACGCTGAACCGAATGCACGAGGTGATCCCCGGCGCCCGCGTCGAGGGTTCGGTGCTGCTCGACGGCGAGGACATCTACGGCGCCGGCGTCGATCCGGTGGGCGTGCGCAAGACCATCGGCATGGTGTTCCAGCGGCCGAATCCGTTCCCCACGATGTCGATTCGTGACAACGTGGTCGCGGGGCTGAAGCTGCAGGGCACGCGCAACAAGAAGACGCTGGACGAGGTCGCCGAGCGTTCGCTCAAGGGCGCCAACCTGTGGAACGAGGTCAAGGACCGCCTCGACAAGCCGGGCGGCGGATTGTCCGGCGGTCAGCAACAGCGGCTGTGCATCGCCCGCGCCATCGCGGTGCAGCCCGACGTGCTGTTGATGGACGAGCCGTGCTCGGCGCTGGACCCGATTTCCACACTGGCGATCGAGGACCTGATCGCCGAACTGAAGCAGGACTTCACCATCGTGATCGTCACGCACAACATGCAGCAGGCCGCGCGGGTGAGCGACCAGACGGCGTTCTTCAACCTCGAAGCCACCGGCAAGCCCGGCCAGCTCGTCGAGATCGACGACACCGAGAAGATCTTCTCCAACCCGAACAAGAAGGCCACCGAAGACTACATCTCCGGCCGCTTCGGTTAAACGAGCTCAGACAGGACGAAAGCCCCGCTCTCGCGGGGCTTTTCGTTTTGCGGCGGTGATGCCGGCGTCAGCGCGCGGCGGGGACGTCTTCCACGTCGGGATGATGTCCAGTGACCTGGAATATGACCCGGCGCGCCACCTCGACCGCATGGTCGGCGAAGCGTTCGTAGAAGCGGCCGAGCAGCGTCACGTCGACAGCGGCCGCGACCCCGTGCTTCCATTCCCGGTCCATCAGCACCGTGAACAGGTGACGGTGGAGGTCGTCCATCGCGTCGTCCTCGTCGCCGATTCGGGCGGCCTTCTCCGGGTCGCGGGTAACCAGCACCTCCTGCGCGCTGTTGCCCAATTCGACGGCCAGTCGGCCCATTTCGGCGAAGTATCCGTTGACTTCTTCGGGCAGTGCATGATGCGGGTGACGGCGTCGGGCGATCTTGGCGACGTGCAGTGCCAGCGCGCCCATCCGGTCCACGTCGGCGACGATCTGAATTGAGCTGACGATCGCGCGCAGATCACCGGCGACCGGAGCCTGCAGGGCGAGCAACACGAACGCCGCTTCTTCGGCACGGGCGCTCATCGCGACGATCTGCTCGTGATCGCTGATGACTTGTTCGGCGAGCACCAGGTCCGCCTGCAGCAGCGCCTGAGTCGCGCGCTCCATGGCAGCCCCGGCCAGCCCGCACATTTCTCCGAGCTGTTGGGATAGCTGATCCAATTGCTCGTGATACGCGGTTCGCATGTGCCCAGCCTACGGGCTGAGCAGGGCAATCGTCACGACGTGATCGTGAACGCCAGGTGAATGCGGTCCGTCGCGACCGTGCGATTACTCGCAGGTGGTGTCCGCCGCGTTGGTGACGGCCAAATCCTCCGGCAGTTGCGTCGGAGCGCTGCTGCTCGTCCCGTGCACGACGTGCACCTGCACCGGAGAGCCACTGGGCGATGGCGCGTTGACCGTGTAGAAGTCACTGCCCAGCACCACCTGGACGGTGTCGCCCATCCCGGTGACGCGTTCGATGGTCGGATTGGCGAACGAGGAAGCGACCGTCGCGGCGGCCTGCTCGTTGCCGGCAGAGAAGAAGACCGTCGTCGAGTTCAGCGGGCCCGGGTAATCGTCGGGGGTGGTGACGTTGAAGCCGTGGGCCTGCAGCTCGGTGGCCGCCGTCGACGCAAGGCCGTCCTCGCCCGTCGAATTCGACACCTGCACCGTGATGTCCTGCGGGTTGGTGGTGACCGCGTCGACCAGCTCGCTCGACGGCTCGGCATCCTGGGTGGGAGTTTCGGTCTCCGTCTCCGGAGTCTGGGTCAACGTCGTCTCGGATGGTTCGGGTAGCTCGGGCGCACCGGGCACCGGGCTGTTGTCGGCGTTCTTCTCCTCCGGCAGCGGGTCGTCGTTGATGATCGCGTCGAAGATCGCCCGGGTGTCGTCTTCGCGCAGCTGCTCGTTACCCCACTCGTCCATGTAGCCGGTGGTCGGCACCGTGAGGAACGTGATTCGGCCCGCCGCGATGTTCTGCAGCGACTGTCCCAGCGTCACAAGCTCTTTGGTGTTGATGTTGTCGACGTAGCTGTCGCCGATGAACATGTTGACCACGTTGTTGAGCTTGGACAGTGAGAAGAACACCTCCTTGGAGATCAGTGAACGCAACAGCGAGGACAGGAACAGCTGCTGGCGTTTGATGCGTCCGTAGTCTCCGTTGGTCTCGGTGGTCACCTGCCGCGCGCGCACGTACTGGAGGGCGGTGTGCCCGTCGATCATCTGCCTGCCCGCGTTGGGCAGCACCGTGCCCAGCTCGTAGTCCTCCAGCGGTGTGGTGGTGCACACCTCCACCCCGCCCAAGGCGTCGACCATCTTCGAGAAGCCGGCGAAATCGACTGCCATGAATCGGTTCACGGACAGGCCGGACAGCTTCTGGACCACCTTGACCAGACACTTCGGGCCGCCCACGGCGTAGGCGGAGTTCAGTTTGTACTCGGTGTACACCTCTTCCATGCCGTACATCGGTGACTCCGGGTCGGTGATCGGCCCATACTCACCCGTCTCGGGGTCCCACGGCTCGCATTGCATCGGCTCGATCTCGAGGTCACGCGGGAACGACACCGCGACGACGCGTTCGCGGTTCGCCGGGATGTTGACCAGCATCACGGTGTCCGACCGCGCACCCGCCGCGTCCTCTGGAGTGCCCGCGCCCATCTCGAGATTCGCGCCGGTGCGGCTGTCCACACCGACGATCAGAAAGTTCTCGTCACCGAACTGTGCATTCGGGTCGATGATGTCGCGCGAATCCTGGTCCAGCGCCGAGATGCGGTTGAGCATGTTGTTCTTCATCGACTGCCACTGCCACGCCCCACCGGTGAGAACCAACGCCAGCACGGCCAGCAGTGCTGCAGCCGCGCGGCCCGCGAACACCGTGCCACGGCGACGCCGTCGCGGTTCGGGACTGCGAGTGGTGCGTACGGAACCGACGTGCGACGGCGGCACCCGCCCGCGGCGCCGAAGCAGCGTCAAGTCAGGCAGATCGGAAGTCTCGTCCTTCAGCGCCGGGATGATCTCGGTGTCGGGGTCACCGACCGGGGCGTCGGGGTAATCGGGCTCGCGCACGGCGTCGATGACCTCGGTCGGCGGAGCTGGCGGCGGCGAGGGTTCGGCCGGGCGCTTGAGCTGCGGCGGAACCGCCTGGTCACCACTGACGCGGGCAATCAGGTCGGCGACGGTGACCCCGTCGGTGTGATGGCCGCTTGTTTCGGCGTCGTCGTTGTCGGTTTTACCGTTGCGCTCCCACGGCGCGGCACCCAGCGATGGGCGCGAGCTTCGGGTAAGCCATTGGTTGCGCCTGTCGAACGATGGGTCGCGCCGGCCAGGAGTGGCGCTATCGCCGTCACTCATAGTCCTACCGGCCTCCGACCCTTCAACCACCGTGCGCGTCAGTGCGCATGGTCGTGCGCGGTTCCTCTGTTCTCGGCGCACGAGGAGGGGCTCCGCCGTTGGAGCCCATTACGAACAAGACTCTTATCGTACTGAGACATCCTGAGAGAAGTGATGTCAGAGTCATCTCAGGTTAGAGACGACATCGAGACCGCTCTCCGCCCGTCAGCCGCCGGAATGCATGACCTCGGCACCTGCCGGAACCGTGCAGTCGTCGGGGTCGGCCAGCCAGTTCTCGGGCAGCGCCACCGCGGCGGCTGAGCCCTGACGTCCGCGCGGTCCCGTCGCCGCGGCCGGGAACGGCACACTGGCGTCGAGCTGGTCGAGCAGAGCGCGCAGCTCGTCAAGCGTCTTGACCAGTGCCAGCGCTCTGCGCAGCTCGGCGCCCGCAGGGAACCCGTGCAGATACCAGGCGATGTGCTTACGGATATCGCGCATGCCCTTGTCCTCGCCGAAATGAGCCGCCAGCAGCTCGCCGTGCCGCACGACGATCTGCGCGACCTCGCCCAGCGTTGGCGGCGTGGCCGGCGTGGTTCCGGTGAAGGCGGCCGACAGTTCGGCGAACAACCACGGCCTGCCCAGACAGCCGCGTCCGATCACCACGCCGTCACAGCCGGTGGCCGACATCATGTCGACTGCGTCGTCGGCTTCGAAGATGTCGCCGTTGCCCAGCACCGGGACGCTGGTGACGTGCTGCTTGAGCGCCGCGATCTGCTCCCAGTCGGCCTGGCCGCTGTACCGCTGCGAGGCCGTGCGGGCATGAAGGGCGACTGCGGCCGCGCCTTCCTCGGCAGCGATCCGGCCGGCGTCGAGATGGGTGTGGTGCTCGTCGTCGATGCCGATCCGGAATTTCACCGTCACCGGAATGTCGGTGCCCTCGGTGGCGCGGACGGCCGCCGCGACGATCTGACCGAACAGTCGGCGTTTGAACGGCAGGGCCGCACCGCCGCCGCGCCGGGTCACCTTCGGGACTGGGCAACCGAAGTTCATGTCGATGTGGTCGGCCAGGCCCTCGTCGACGATCAGCTTGGCCGCGGCGAATGTGTTCTCCGGGTCGACGGAATAGAGCTGCACCGACCGGGGTGACTCGTCCGGCGCGAACGTGACCATGTGCATGGTCGACGGATGGCGCTCCACGAGCGCGCGCGCGGTCACCATCTCGCACACGTAGAGGCCACTGACCGTCCCGGCCCTGGCCAGTTCAAGCTCTCGGCACAGCGTGCGGAATGCGACGTTGGTGACTCCGGCCATCGGGGCCAGCACGACCGGGCTGCGCAGCCCGATCGGCCCGATCCGCAGTTGTGTGCGCTCAGCTAGGACGCTGATGAGGCGAGCACCTTTGCAGCCGTCAGCTTCTCGGCCTTGCGCGCCTCGCGTTCGAGACGGCGCTGCTTGGACTCCTCGAACTTCTGCGAGGCCTCCTCCAGCTCTTCGACGAGCACACCGAGGTCGTCGCGCATCCGCGCGGCCTCACCGGTGAAGTCCTCACGCTCGAAGATCCGCCATTTCTTGAGCACCGGCATCACCACGTCGTCGAGGTGAATACGCGGGTCGTAGACGCCGCCTACGGCGATGATCACGGCCTTGCGGCGGAACTCCGGAACGGTGTATCCGGGCATCTTGAAGTTGCGCAGGACGCGGTGCAGGGAATGCATTGCCTGGTCCGGTGCGATCGCGAAGCCGGCCTCGGACACGTCGCGGTAGAAGATCATGTGCAGGTTCTCGTCAGCTGAGACGCGGGCCAAGAGCTGGTCGGCGATGGTCTCGTTGCACGCCTTGCCGGTGTTGCGGTGCGACACACGGGTGGCCAGCTCCTGGAACGTCACGTAGATGACGGAGTCGAACAGGCTCTCGGCGAACAGGTCGCCCTGGGCGTTCTGACCGGGGGAGAAGCCGCGGGTGACCTGCTCGACGCGCAGTTGCTCGAGCTGAATGGGGTCGACTGCGCGGGTGACGACGAGGTAGTCGCGCAGGGCGATACCGTGCCGGTTCTCCTCAGCGGTCCAGCGATTGATCCACTGGCCCCAGGCGCCGTCCATGCCGAAGTTCATCGCGATCTCGCGGTGGTAGGAGGGCAGGTTGTCCTCGGTCAGCAGGTTCTGGACCATCGCCACCTGAGCGACCTCGGAGAGCTGTGACTGCTCGGGATCCCAGTCCTGGCCGCCGAGCGCGTAGTAGTTCTTGCCGTCCGACCACGGGATGTAGTCGTGCGGGTTCCAGTCCTTGCGCATCGACAGGTGCCGGTTCAGGTTCTTCTCAACGACGGGCTCGAGCTCCCGCAGTAGGTGCAGGTCGGTCAGGTTCTCGTGCATCAGTCTTCCCTCCTCGCGCTGCAGGGCGCGCGCCCACCGTCCGCGTGTACGAAACGCTCCAGTTATCTGTACCTGTCGGTTGCACTCAGAGTATCTGTGTACCGCGGTGACATTCAAGTCGTTGCTCGGAGTGTCACATCTGCACCACGCGGCGCATCAGGGCGCGGTACTATCCTCGGCGGGCAAAGCGCTTCGGCCCGCACCGCAGCGAAACACGAGATTCGGAGGTCGGGCCTTGGTCAAGGCGCGCAACATGATCGGCAGCGCAGTCGTCGTCGCCTCGACGGCCGGAGCTGTCCTGACACTGGGTGTGGCAACCGCCGGGGCTGTCCCGGATGTGGTGGACCGCCCGTACAGCGACGCCAAGGCCATGATTCAGGACGCCGGCGGGACGCCGGTGATCGCCACCCGTATCGGTGGTGGCGCGGACGAGGGCGACTGCCTCGTCGCCAACGCCTGGGAAGCGGGCTATCCGAACCTCAGCTCGCGGGGCCGCATCATCGGCAACAACGAGGTGCTCGTCGCGCTGAACTGCAACGGCGAACTCGCCGGACCGGGGTCGCCGGGCAACTCGGCGCTCAGCCCGGCCGGGCGCGCCGCCAAGCAGGAAGCCGAAGAAGAAGCCGCCGAGGCGGAGGAGCAGGAACTCGCGGAGGCAGCCACGCCGGGCGCCTGATCGCAGCGGTGGCGGACCGGGCGGAGACGCAATAAGCTACGCCCATCATCTCGCCTGTCATCGCACATGGAGGTCGGCCACTCATGAAGAAGCGCCTTTTGGTTACGGCCGGATCCTTGGTTGCCGCCGCCGTAGCGCTGTTCGGGGCGGGCACCGCGACCGCGGCCCCGGACGTCGTGGGCGATACCTACTCCGACGCGGCCGAGGCGATCGAGGAAGACGGCGGCACGGCGGTGGTGGCCACCCGCGTCGGCGACCAGCTCGAGCAGGACGAGTGCATCGTCGTCAATGCCTGGGACTCTGCCTTCCTGCGCATCGACTCTTCCGAGGAACAGGTGTCGCTGGCGCTCAACTGCGCGGGCCCGTTCGCCACCGCCACCAATCCGGGCGCGTCGGTGCAGAACCCCCTCGGGCGCGAAGCCAAGGCCGCCGCCGAGGAAGAAGCCGAGGAGCAGGAGCAGCAGGAACTCGAAGAGGCCGCTACGCCCGACGAGTAGGCGTCAGACGCCTCTCACCGCAACGGAATTCACGTTCATTCCATCTGCGCGCCCGTCCCTGTACACGTCCGTGGGCAACTCTTGCGTGGATATCACGCCGGTGCCTACGAGCGGCGATTCTTGATACGAGAGATCTCGCCCGCACGCTCCGGCACCACTGACAGGAGCGGGCAAGCATGAAGAAGCGCATTCTGGGCGTCGGCGCGGTTGTGTCCGCAGCGGCAATGCTGGCGCTGTTCGGGACGGGTACCGCCGCCGCGAGTGACTACGTGGGTCAGACGTATTCCGACGCGTCGGAGGCGATGGACGAAGACGGTCTTGATCCGATTGTCGCGACGCGCGTCGGCGACAGGCTCGAAGACGACGACTGCATCGTCACCGCCGCCTGGGAGCCCCCGTTTCTGCGCGGGGTCGGTGACGGTTTCGAGCATTCCGAGGACGAGATGCTGGTCTCGCTGAATTGCGCGGGTCCGTTCGCCACCGCCACCGATCCAGGCGCCTCGATCGGCAGCCCGCTCGGGCGGGAGGCCAAGAAGCAGGCCGAGGAAGAAGAGGCCGAGGAGCTCGAAGAGGCCGCGACGCCCGACGAGTAAGCGCTCAGTAGGAAGACACCCGGTTGAGCAGCATGTCGACGCAGTAGTCGATGAACTGTTCCCGGGTGGCGGCGAGCCGACCGTTCAAGTAGGCGGTGAACAGCGCCGAGAGGGCGCCGATCAGGCCCGTGGCCACCATGGCCGCAACGGCGGGATCGGTGATGCGGGTGAGCTTGCGCTGCAGGAGTTCGATGAAGCTCGGCATCCAGTCCGCGCCGGACCGGACCAGCACCGGCTCGACGGTCGGCGCGAGCAGCAGTACCCGTCCACGCGCGGGGTCGTCGACCATCAATGCCACGAACCGTTCGACGGCCGCGCGGGGTGTCTCCGCGTTGGTCAGCGCCGACATCGCCCGCGCGCACACGTCGTCGTAGACCGCGCGGACGAACTCGTCGCGGTCGGTGAAGCTCTCGTAGAAGTACCGTTCGGTCAGGCCGGCCTCCCGGCAGACGGCGCGCACGGTGAGAGCCGGACCCTCCGGACCGCCGAGCAGGTTGACACCGGCGGCGACGAGATCGTCGCGGCGCAGCGCCTGACGGTCCTGCAGGGGGACGCCCGACCAGCGACCGCGTCGTTGACCCGAAGGCACATCCCTCCTAAGCTGACTGTGACAACGCCTGTAGTCAGAGTTCGGCTCTGACGGGACGGAAGCCCATCAGTGACTCAAGATACGTCTGAGGCATGCCCCGTGACCACCGGGACCACGCCCGTCGCCGCCGGTTGCCCGGTGACCTCGGGTGGGTATGACGCGCCACCACAGCCACTCGGCCCCGACTCGCTGACATGGAAACTGTTCGGCGACTGGCGGGGTCTGTTGCAGGGACCGTGGGCCGGCTCGATGCAGAACATGCACCCGCAGCTTGGCGCGGCGGTCGAGCAACACTCGATCTTCTTCATGGAGCGCATGCCGCGGCTGCTGCGGTCGCTGTACCCGATCGGCGGCGTCGTCTTCGATGGCCAACAGGCGCCACAGACCGGCGCCGAGGTCCGCGATTACCACGTCGGCATCAAGGGTGTCGACGATCAGGGCCGTCGGTACAGCGCGCTGAATCCCGACGTCTTCTACTGGGCTCATTCGACGTTCTTCATGGGCACCATCCTGACCGCCGAGCGCTTCGGCGACGGCTTGAGCGAGGACCAGAAGCGCCAACTGTTCGACGAGCACATCACGTGGTACCGGATGTACGGGATGAGCATGCGCCCGGTGCCCAAGACCTGGGAGGAGTTCCAGGAGTACTGGAATCACATGTGCCGCCATGTCCTCGAGAACAATTGGGCCGCACGCGAAGTACTCGATTTGTCGACGATGCCGAAACATCCTTCGCTGCAGTGGGTTCCGGACTGGCTGTGGCGCCTACAGCTCAAAGTCCTGGGGCCGTTCGCGGTCTGGGTGACCGTCGGCCTGTACGACCCGCCGGTGCGCGAATTGATGGGCTACTCGTGGTCGCGCCGCGACGAGAGGCTGCACCGCCTGTTCGGCCGCGCCGTCAATCTGGCATTCAAGTTGGTGCCGGTGCGCCGGCGCTACCACCCGCGGGCCCGCGCGGGCTGGGACAGGGTCAACGGCCGGCTACCGGCCGAGGCGCCGCTCGTACACACCCCGGCACGGAACCTGCCGCCGGTCGGCTACCGCGACAGCCCGCACCATTACTGTCCGAAGGTCTGACTCCACATCGGCGGATAGCGGCCGAACGTGCCGCGGGGATCGCCCGCGAGGCTCAGCCGGTGTTCGTAATCGGCGCGCGCCCGCAGACCGGCGTCGCGAATCCTGGCCGCTCTGCGGTGTCGTCGCACGGCAACGAGCAGCACGACGACGCCTGCAACCGCCACGGTGGTGTACCACCCGGCCGTCAGCAGCCACAAGACGAGCAGCAGTGCTGCCGCAGTTGTCACCCTGTGGCGCCGCCAATACGGAGGTCTCGATTGCTGGTAGAGCATCGCTGTCGAGCATAGTTTCAGCGGGACCTTGACTGCCGAGAAAAGCAAGCACACGGTCACCGGGTTAGCTTGAGCCATGACCAAGGCCGGCTTCTGGCTGAACACCGTCATCGCGACGTTGGGGATCGTCGCGTTCGTTTCGTTGGCGGGGTTCTTCGGCTACAAGTGGCTCGCGAACGACGAAGCGAACCGCTCGTATGCCTGCGGCACCGGCACCCGGGGCGGCACCTGCTTCGAGGGTGAGACCACGAACGTCGTCCTGACGTTCGTCTTCGCCGGTCTCGCTCTCGTCGGGATCGTGCTCTGCACGGTGGTCGCGCGCTCGCGTGGGCGAACCGAGCCTGCACGCGGGAACCCGAGCGAGAATCCGCGACCTCGTCGTCCCTGAGTGCTCTTAGAAGACGATCGTTTGGTTGCCATAGCGGATGATTCGGTCCTCGCAATGCCACAGCACCGCCCGCGAAAGCACGGCGCGCTCGACATCGGCGCCTAGGCGGATGAGGTCGCCTACACCGTGGCGGTGGTCTACTCGAACGACGTCCTGTTCGATGATCGGGCCCTCGTCCAACGTCTCGGTCACGTAGTGCGCGGTCGCGCCGACGAGTTTGACGCCGCGCTCCTTGGCCCGGCGATATGGTGCCGCGCCGACGAACGACGGGAGGAACGAGTGGTGAATATTGATCAGCGGACAACTGACCTCGGCCAGGAACGTCGGGGTGACGATCTGCATGTAGCGGGCCAACACCACCAGGTCGACATTGCCGCGCAACAGGTCGAGTTGACGCTGCTCAGCAACTGCGCGGTTGTCCTTCGAGGCGGGCACGTGGACAAACGGAACACCGAACGGGCGCACCTGGTCGGCCAGGTCGGGATGGTTCGAGATCACCATCACCACCGTCATGTCCAATTCGCTGCGACGCGTGCGCCATAACAGATCAAGAAGGCAGTGATCGTCCTTCGAGGCCATGATCGCGACGCGTTTGGGTTTGGCCGCCTCGGTGAGCCTGAAGTCCATGTCGAACCGTGTGGCTACCTTCGCGCCGAAATCTCGCTCCAGTGCGTCCCGCGCCGCGGACAACCCGGGAAGATGAAAAATAGTGCGCTGCACGAACGTTCCGCCGGACTGCTCGGTGGAATGCTGATCGAGCGACACGATGTTCGCCCCAGCCGAGGCCAGGAAAGCGCTGACGGCTGCGACCAGTCCCGGCTTGTCGGCGCAACGCAATAACAACCGGCCGACGTCCTTGACCGATAACGCCTGTGAACCTGACTCGGCGTAGGGACCTGAGGCCGCACGGTCGACGTCCTTTCGGATCGCCATGAAATCCTCACCTCCTCCGAGCCTCTCGAGTCCGAGCATGCCACCGGGGGCGCCGGCATAGCCGACGCCCCCGATGCTCGATCAGCAGAGGCCGCTTGCGCAGCCCTGCCTTTCAGTTATGACGACGCGCCAGTGGCTCCTGTGCCGCCAGCCGTGCCGCCTGCACCTGCGCTGCCGCTGGTGCCGGTGTCTCCGGTCGCCCCGGTCGATCCGGTGCTTCCGGTCGCTCCGGTCGCTCCGGTCGATCCGGTCGTCCCGGTCGCGCCGGATGATCCGGTGCTTCCGGTATGACCGATCAGTCCGCCGCTACCTGGGGTTCCGGCCTCGCCACCGGTACCACCGGTGCCGCCAGTTCCACCCGCAGCGCCGGTCCCGCCGGTGCCTCCGGTGCCACCGGCTCCGCCGGCGCCACCTTCTCCGCCTGGACCACCGGTAGCGCCCGAACCGCCTTCGCCGCCTGCGCCACCGACGCCGAGAACGCCGCTGCCGCCGGTGCCTGCGCCGCCTGCTCCGCCGACCCCGCCGTTGCCGCCGGCATCGCCGTCACCACCAGTGCCACCAGTGCTCCCCGCGCCGCCGTCGCCGCCGTCGCCACCGGCTTGGCCGGTACCACCGGTGCCACCGGTGCCACCGGTGCCGCCGTCACCGGCCGCACCGCCACCACCGAAGATGCCGCCGGTGCCGCCGTTGCCTCCGGCACCTGCGGGTCCGCCGGCAGTGCCCGCGGTCCCCACAACAGTGCCGTTGCTGCCTGCGCCGCCTGCGCCGCCAGCGGTGCCGGTGCCGCCGGGTTGCCCGGCTGCCCCGATTCCGCCGTCGCCGCCGACTCCGCCGACGCCGCCCGTTGCCGCTCCACCGGTGTTCACCGCGGCGCCTCCGGCACCGCCAGCTCCACCGTCGGTAGCACCGGTTCCGCCGTTACCGCCGTCGCCGCCGTCACCGCCGACTGCAGTGACACCCGCAGTACTCGATGCGCCACCTGCGCCACCTGCGCCACCATTGCCGCTCGCGGTGCCGCTGCCACCTAGGCCTCCGTCACCACCGGTTCCTGCGGCTCCAGCGGTTCCGCCGGCACCGCCCGCTCCGGCGGGATCACCCGGGTTGCCGGGTGCGCCTGCACCACCGGTGCCTGCCACTCCGGCCGCGCCCGCGGTTCCCGCGACGCCGTCACCGGCCGGATTCGTTCCGTCGGCGCCCGTTGTGCCCGTACCCGTGCCCGCCGCGCCGGTCGTCCCGTTCGCAGCAGCGCCCGTGACCGGCGTACCGGCCGTGCCAGGCGTTCCGGCACCACCGAGGCCACCGTCACCGCCGTGTCCGAACAGTGCCAGCGTTCCGGAGTTGCCACCGTTACCGCCCGCAGCGCTGAGGCCACCGACGCCGCCGTCGCCACCGTTGCCGAAGAACAGCCCACCTTGGCCGCCGTTGCCGCCGGCTATCCCCGCGCCACCGGATCCACCGACGCCGCCATAGCCGATCAGCAGTCCGGCGTTGCCGCCGTCTGCGCCCGTACCCGCTGCACCATTGACGCCGTTGCTGACGAAGATGTTCACGATGGGGACCAATCCGGCGATCCCGATCAGGTGGTAGAAGGGATCATTGACAGCGATGCTGTGAATCGGCTCGTACGGGCCGAACTCGAAGCGCGAAGCCGCTGCCAGCGCGTTTGTCGTCGGTGCGTAGCTGAGCCGGGGCCCGATCAGCGAGCTGACGGAACAGCCCGCACCCGTGACCAGACACTGGGTCGTGGGGGCTGGCGCCGGCGACTCCACCGGCGCGGCCTGCGCGGTACCCGAGCCGAGCGCTATCAGCGCGCCGGCCCCGGCGAGTGCGATTCCTGTTGCGTATGGGTAGATGGTTGGTTTCATTTCGAGCTCCCTGTCCGGGGCTCCGCAGAGCACCGACGTCGTCGCGATCAAAGTCGCTAACACGTCGTGCCCGTCGTTTGAGTCCATCCGTGTATGCATGTGAGACTACTCACTTGCATGCGATCATGCAAGCCAGGTCACTTTCGGTGCCCAGTCGCTAAGCGACGCGCAGGTCACCGGCAACCGCGACGCAATGCCAGCGCGAACCGGAGATCGTCGAGCACATCGACGTCGGGGTGGATGAAGCCTTGTGATGGCACTGATGTCATTTGCCAGGCGACCTATTTGTTCTCCCCAGCGAACCTCGAAGCACACATAAACTCTGGCATTGACGGTAGGGTTAACTGGGGAGGGGGACCGTCGATGGCCGAGCATCACGAAGGGCAGCAGACAAGCCGCGCAATGTTGGAATCTCTCATGGTGGCCGATCTTCAAGCGCTGACAGCAGAAGGGGACCGCATCGGCCGCGTGTTCGCCGGCACCCAAGGCGTCACGACCAACGACTTCTACGGTCTGCTGCACATCATGGTGGCGGAGACGGCGGGCAGGCCGCTCACGGCAGGCGAGTTGCGCCAACGGATGGACGTCTCCGGCGCAGCCATTACTTACCTGGTGGAACGGTTGATCGGTACCGGGCATATCCGTCGTGAATCCCATCCGTCCGATCGCAGGAAAGTGATCTTGCGCTACGAACCCAAGGGCATTGAATTAATCAACGCCTTCTTGGCTCCCTTGGGCAACCACATCCGTTCCGCGCTGGCCGAATTTGCCGAGGACGATCTCGCGTCGGCGCACCGGGTCTTCTGCGGACTGACAGACGCCATGCGCATGTTCCGCGACCACCTCGCGGCGTCGTAACGACGAACCGCCTCACGCAATGAGATATGTTGTCTGCCCTCAGGTCACGCAGTGGGCGACTATTCCCGCGAGGGCAACCTAGCTCCAGATTAGCTAGCCTTCCCGTGGTTCTCACCCAGGTCGAGGATGTAGCCGCGCTGGCAAACTATGCCCCAGCCGTGAGCAAATCACCACCAGACGGGTTCACCGACGCTGTCGGGGTGCGGCAGCCGCCGACGTGAGCTGTTGGGTCGCGCTCGCAACGCCTCGATCCGCGTCGACGGATGACAGCGAGGCAGATCAGCGATGTCGCTTGAATCGCGTGCATGGTAATATGCATGCGCGCATTAGTCGCGCCGAACGCATAGATGGTCGGGGACTCGCAAGGAGAATAAGGTGACGGACCTGTCACAGAACTCGACTCTCGCCGCCGGCGCCACCAAGCAGCCACGAGCGCGTGCAGCGCAATCGACGTGGTGGCGCTACGTCGTCACGGTCACTGGGGAAGCGGCCCAGAAGGACATCGCCGCGATCACCGGCATCGATCAGTCCAGCATCTCGCGATGGCAGCGCGGGACCAATACTCCGCGGGCCGAAGCCGTCGTCGCCCTAGCGCGGGCGTATGGCAGGTCGCCGGTCGAGGCGTTGGTGGCCGCGGGCTACCTCCGTAGTGACGAACTCGGCGTGGTGGAACTGACGACGCTGACAGGCGACTTAACAAGGGCGTCAATCGATTCGCTGCTAAGCGAGATTCGGCGTCGGGTGCTCATCGCGAACTCCGACGAGGGTGGCTGGCCGGTGGGCTGGTCTGCCGATAACCCTGGAGTGGGCGGGGGTCAGGACCCCGAGGAGAGCGGCAATCTCGGGGCCTGACAGATCGTCTGGACGCACTCGTGACATCACCTGCCGCAGTACCCATCGCAGATGCGGTAACGCGGTTTTCCGGTCGGTCCTTACGTTCGCGTGACTGCGGTTCTTTACCCCGGAAGATTTGATCTTTCGCATACCCCACCCTGACTCTCATAGCGTCGCGAGTGGCAAATGAATTGCGAACACGTCAACAACTCATATACTGCGCCTGGTCTTCGCTAAGCGCAAGCAAACACGACCGGGCGTCCGCCAATCCTATTGACCCGGCAAACAATTTAGCTGCATAGTGCGCTGTCTTCAACACCCGAAGAGAGTCCAGGGACCTTTCCTGGCGCCCTGACATCTGAGATCGCCCGCATCGACGCACGCCAACAGCCTTCCGTCGTTAAGTTGTTTCCTCACTGAGGTATCCCATCCTGGCGGAAAGATCTGGGTGCGCCAGGGCGGAGCCTGACTCGAACGCCGCACGTACATGTGACTACAAAGATTGTCGGTCGTAGGGCCGGTCCATGCACCGCGTTCGCGGCAACGTGTAGAACTGGCAAAGGATAAATTGATCGCTGTCATTTTTACATTTGCTGCACCTTAGGCAATAAAATTTCGGAAGGAAACTTAACCTTTCAGATAATTAAATGTTAATCTCTTCCGATAATTGAATTTTGGCAGCCGCTGCCATTACAGGTTTGGCAATGGGCGTGAGATTTGAGGCAGCGACTGCCAAACAAAATGCCGGGTGCGGGTCCAGCCCGGCCAACGTCAACCGTCCACCCGACGCTCGGCCGAAACCGTGGTGCCCCCACCAGGGCTCGAACCTGGGACCTGCGGATTAAAAGTCTGCATGACCTGGGCTTTGTTGATTTAGGGGCACTGTGGGTGGATGACGGAAACGATGGGTGAAAGCAAGAGGCACAACAGGTTTGGGTGTGTGTAGCCGTCGGCTTTCGTTGGGTGCGGTCGGGTGTGCTGCGGACTGTGTGCGGACTACACGCGGAGGCAGACATCGCCAAATGTTGCTTGATTTAGGAACTCGACAAGCCTGGTGTCCATGTGCGGGGGAGAGCCGATGGTGGTACTGGCTGGCCGACTGCATGTACCCGCCAACCACCAAGTTCTGGCCGAAGAACGAGTGTGACCACCATGACCTCTGTCGGAAATTGACCTCCAACTAGTTGCCAGACCGCTGCGCCTTCAGGTAAATCCTCCGCGAGTCTGACGTAAGCAACGTCGTAGACGGGCTTCATTACGCCGGTGGCGATACCGCTATCGCTTGTACGGGAACGAAGGGCGGGCAGATCCCATTGACCGTCCGACTCTGGGGTCACCGTGGACCGGACGATTTCCTCATTTAGCTGAAGAATGCCGTACCACCACATGTAGGCAACCGCGAATGGGTTCTCCCGGCTGATCGGACCTCCGGCGCCGTAGGACTCCTCTGCAGATGCAGGTATGAGCCGACCTGGAAATGGTGGAGGCGTAATCGGCGCTTCCGCTCCTGGAAAATCAGGCGGAAGTGGGGGTTTTCGGCGTTCTGAGCTGACCGCGCTGAGAAGGTGCGATCGTGCAGTCTCCATTTCCATCCCAAACAGATCAACCGACACGACCTGTCCCAACAGCCCCGGACGATCGCAGTCTTCAACCCGGAGGACCAACAATCGCCTCTGTTCTCCAGAAGGGTCTGCCCGCCACGCTTCTTGCCATTCGGCGCTGGCGAACTGGGACTGTAAGTAATTCCCAGAAAGCACTGCGATCGTGCGATCCGCGAGCGAGGTTGCGCGGTGCATCTCCTGGACGAAGTGCGCACCTGGCGTGAAGTCCCAAGTCTGGAGGAAGGTCGTGTATCCGGCCTCCTCCAAGGTCCACGCGATCCATTCAGCCCATGCCGCGTCTGCGGCTGTGTAGCTGATAAAGAAGTCTCGACGTTCGCTGTCCTCATCGCCACCCACGGCCATCAGCGTAGGTGGCCGAAAAATGAGACGCGGCGACAAACACTCGGTCGGTGGTTAACCATAGGTGTGAGTACCAAGGTCCTGCGTCGGACCAGCCACGCGGGCACTTCGCCAGACGCAATCTAGAAGCTCGGTCGCTCCTTCTGCCGCCTGGCTGCGGCAACAATGGCGTCAACATAAGGCTGATCCTCCGCTTGCACGTCTGGATCAAGCTGGTCGAATGGCAATAGCGCCTCATGGTCGTCTGTTGTTAATAGTTTCCATGCTGTCCACGCGTCGTGAACATCGGACAGGCGGACTGCCTCACCCTGCGACCGCATCAGCACTGCGTACAGGATGAACAAATAATCTGATTCAGCCGGCGGCGAAACGTCGCGTGGCAACATAGATTTGATCAGCGACGCATCATCCTCCAAATACGTCAATGGAGGAGCCTTCCGAGGAGTAGAGCAACGTATAGTACCGCGAACACGACAGGGATAACCCGCTCAACGAGGCCGAGCTCCGCGTAGCGCTCTCTCCAGGACTCAACAGGATCTTCCTTTAACGTTTTCCACTCGTTTGTAAACACTTTCTCTGACAGCCGAGATTCCATATCGAGGATCACCGCG
Organism: Mycobacterium deserti; assembly: GCF_025345615.1. Taxonomy (GTDB): domain Bacteria; phylum Actinomycetota; class Actinomycetes; order Mycobacteriales; family Mycobacteriaceae; genus Mycobacterium; species Mycobacterium deserti. The sequence continues at coordinate 862,697 of NZ_JAODWD010000001.1, read as the reverse complement.
AACTTCGCTTTATTAAGGTCGCGATAGCTACGAAGCTGTAGCCACCAAGAGACCGAGATTGTAACTCCGGCAGCTGCTATCACGGAGCTGACCCACCACGGGCGGCTCTCCAAGGCGGGAGCAGCTAGCCCTACAACGGCAACGAATGCAGTCTGAACGGTGAGGAAGAACGAATTGGACGTTGCCCTGCGGCCCGATATTTTATCGGCCATGTCGACGGCGAGTTTGTAGAACTCCATGGTCTGCGGGTTCCCGTCATCGCCCGATGTCATCGACCGCCGCCAACCAAGATTTTGAGGTTATCCCACGTCCATGGGTAAATTTGATCAGCAGGTAGCGCAGTTGTCGGCTTATAGCAAGTTCTATCCCGATAGCCTTTTAATAGAAAGTAAGGAATAGATTCTTCTCGAGCGATCTGCACCTCAGTAGCCACCCCCACGGCAGTGTGTGTAAATTGTCCGCATATTACAGCCACAGTGTCGCTTGCCCGGATCCGTCGTCGAGCTTCTGCTTTCCAGCCTGGTGATGCCACTTTTATCGACCAGTCACTAATTTCAAACGGAGAATCTGGAAGGCGCGATTGCCCTACTAGAAAGTTTTTCAATGTGGCATCGTGGTCATAATCAAAACTTGTGTACACACGTGTGGCCACACCTGCTCCTTTGCATCCCCGGGGCATTCGATTTACTTGGGAGGGTACCGGGCCATCGCGCCGCATGAAGGGCACATGTTCGATAAGGCGCGAGCTTTGAACCCCTCCTTAGAGGATCTGTCCTTCGTGTTCACCACCGACGTCGTGCGGATACAGCAGTCATTAGGCCGATCCGCGTTCGGCGAGCTAATACATCTCCGTTGCCGTTCCCTAGTCCACCACCTCGCGACTGTCGTTAGCGGTGAGCTCGCCCGACTGCGACTCTACTGGGGATACGACCCGCCGCGTCGGATCGTCGTGGAAGGATTAGCACGTGCGGTTTGCCGGGGTGAAAACGGGAGGCGACAGTGTTTCATGCAACCCAACAGTGAGCGATGGCACGTCGTCACCGAATCGGAGCATCCTCATGAGCAAGAGGGGCTCGAACATATTCGCGAACTTCTTCCTGACCGCAGCCCCTTCCACGCGTGGAGCAACTTCGAGTTCGTCGACAGCAACGGCACCTGGTCTGAAGTCGACCTTCTCGTTCTAGGGGAGGGCGCGCTTTACCTCGTCGAGCTAAAGCATTATCAGGGTGCCATCAGCGGCAACGCCTACCGCTGGCAACTGGCTCACCGTTCGGAAGACTCACCGCTCAAGAAGACCGCGATGAAGGCACGGCGTCTTGCCGGGGCGCTGAAGAATGCCGCGGTCAACGCGGGGCTGGACGCGCGCACCATCCCGTTCGTGAAGCCTGCGGTCTTCCTTCATGCTCACACGACGCGATGCCTACTCTCGGGCGCCGATAAGAATGACCTCTACGGCCTCGACGGCCGCGAGCAGCAGACAAGTCTGCCGGGCATCGCTGAGCTGCTTCTCGAACCGCCGCGGCGAGAAGCCGTCAACGAGCGAGACTTCCTACGCGCAGTTGACCAAGCGGGATTCGCTCTTCGGCGCGAACGAGAGGTCGGTTCTTGGCGACTGATCGGCCAAGCGCTCGACGAAGATGACGACTGGCAGGACTGGCCCGCCGAACATCGCGTGACCCGCAAGCTCGCTCGAATTCGCTTCTTTACTTCTCCTCAGGGTGCATCAACGGCACAAATAGCGGGCGCGCGGCGGCTCGCCGAGCGGGAGTATGGGCTGACTTCCCGATTACATCATCCGGGCATCCTGGCACCGCAGGACATCGTTGAGGACGAGCTGGGTAGTGGCCTCGTCTTCCCGTATGACCCCGATGACCAGCGGCTTGATCTCTGGCTCGCGGACAACGGAGAGAAGCTCGACCTTCGAGCACATGTGGCTCTTGTACGCCAGCTCGCTGAATCGGTCCAGTACGCCCACAGCAACGGCATTGTCCACCGGGGCCTAAACCCATCAGCCGTCGTAGTCCACGCCGATAGCCCGCCGCGGACACTTATAGGTGGGTGGAGTGTTGCCGGCGCCGCCGAGGGCGCCAGCCCTAGCGTGATTGAGACCCAAGGAAATGCGACCCGCATCTTTGGTCTGCTCGAAGCACGAAAACACGGCGAAGCGAACCGAGTGGCCGGGGCTTACGTGGCACCCGAAGGACAGTGGCGACCCGATGCTAACCGGTCCCGCCTCGATGTCTTCGCACTTGGCGCACTGACCTATCTACTGATCGCGGGCCACGATCCAGCGACGAGCGCAGTAGAGCTAAAGCAGAGGCTAGAGCGCGAGCACGGGCTGGATCTCGCCGCAGATCTTCCGCAAGTTCCTGAGGCACTTCGCGAGCTCGTGCTCGCGGCTACAAATCCGGTGGTAAGCGACCGGCTTCGCGATGCCAACACCTTCCTGGAGATGTTGAGTCGCGTCGAGCGTGAATTGGGAAGCAGCAACGGGGACACGGACATCGACCCGCTCGACGCTCCACCCGGCACTTTGATCGGTGGCAGGTTTGAGCTGGTACGACGACTCGGTTCCGGTTCAACGGCTGTTGGACTCCTGGTGCGAGACGCCGAAGCAGATGGGGAAGCGCGCGTCCTCAAAGTTGCTATAGACGATAACGCCGCCAAGCGACTCGACGCAGAAGTCGAGGTGCTGGCCGCTCTGACCGGTCGCAAGCACCCGCGCATCGTTCGCATTATCGAGACGGTGCCCATCAGAGTTGGAGACCGGAATGCGCTCCTCCTTGAGTCCGCGGGAGAAGAAACCCTCGCTGAAGTACTACGCGACCGCAGGCGGCTTTCGCTGGATCTTCTTGACCGGTGGGGTACCGATCTTCTGGAAGCGCTAGTAATGCTAGACGAGGCTGGCGTCGACCACCGCGACATCAAGCCGTCGAACTTGGGAGTCCGTGAACAGAGGAGTGACCGCGCCAAGCACCTGGTCCTCTTTGACTTCTCTCTCGCAAAGGCCAGCGCAGCCACGATCAGCGCTGGCACCCCTCCCTACCTCGACCCATTCCTGGGTTGTGGCACGCGACTACATTGGGACTCCGCCGCAGAGCGATACGCCGCTGCCGTGACCCTGTTTGAAATGGCTACCGGGCACGCCCCGGTCTACGGCGACGGCGAGACTGCTCCTCAGTTCGTCGAGCGCGCCACGATCGAGCCTGGTGACTTCGACCCAGCTATCGCCGACGCAATGGTCCGATTCTTCGAGAAGGCACTGGCCAAGGACATCAAGCGCCGCCATGACACCGCATCCGACATGCTGTCGGAGTGGCGGAGTTCTCTCGCAGGATCGGTCGCGACCACGCCGGCGGATGCCGACGAAGCCGCGGAACGAGCAACTCCAGAGACTCCTCTGCCAGAGTCGGGTCTCACACCACGCGCACTAAGCGCACTCGAACCATTCCGACTTAAGACGGTTGGTGACCTCGCGGCTCTCGACACAAGCAGACTGAGTAGATTCACGGGGATCGTTGATTCAACCAAGCGAGAAATCCGCGGCCGGGCTAAGCAATGGCGGCAGATGTTCGGAAGCCAATTGCTCCCCAGCCCGGCGCCCCCGGACGACATCAACCCCGCCGACCCGTTCACATCGCCCCAGAAGGCTGCGGCTCTGCTCGTCGAATCCGCGGGATCACCCCGGGCTCAGGCGAGGCGAACTGCCGCCGCGGTACTGCTCGGCTTGGAAGGTGATGTGGCGCCGTTTGCAGTCCTTGCCGATCACGCAAATGCTCTCGGGCTTGGCGGGCAGGCACAAGCTTCGATGGCACTCGCTAGCCTCCGCGATGCCTGGGCAAAGTCGCCGCAAGCCGCGGGTTTACTTGACGGCGTTTTCGATCGCGTCGCCGGAGTCCTGGAAGGCCTCGATGGTGCCGCTTGGACGGAGTCGATTGTGGATGCGCTTGCGCCGACGAGCGCGGCCGCATCGGACCGACGACTTATCGCCGGTATGGTTCGCGCAGCCCTGGACCGGGCTGAGGATAAGGCCAAGGGCGCGGAGGAAGAGTCACCAATTGCCCGCCGTCGGCGTCGGAAAGACAGTCGACTGTTGCTTGCACGGACTGCGGACGTCGCCGATGTGGCCCAAACTCTAGGTGCTCGCGCAACCCAGCTCGTGAATGAGTCTGCGGACGCCGGCGAGTTCGTCGTGCCTCGTGGCAGGTCGATCCCAGCGTTGCGCCAAATCTGGACTAATAGTGTTCCCTCGCTGGACGACACCCGGCTTGTACGCCTAGCTGCGCGCCTTGCCGATGGTGTGGCGGCCTCTGCAAGCGGAGAGCTCTACTCAAAGAGCATGCCGGTCGTGGATGCAGTACGCCTTGCGCTCGGTTCGACAATGCCTTCACAGCGCTTCTCCGTTAATGCGGTCAAGCGGCTCGTTCAGGTTCGTTTCCCTGGAGTGGCCGACGTGCCTGGCAGGCCTGCCCTCGACCAGCTCCTAGCAGATGCGGGCACTGGACTCACTTGGGACGGTGATTCCTACTCGGTGCCGTCATTGCATTCAGACACGACGTTCCTGACGCAAACGTCTTTGCCTGCAATCCCGATCCGCAAGGTTGATAGCTTCAGTCACCCGACCAGTAGGCTTCTGCGCGAGAGTATGTCCGCTCGTTCGTTCCTCGTGCTGGGTGCCCCCGCGAAGCAGGCTGCATGGATTGCTGCCGGGCTTGTTACAGCCTTCAGCGCTTCTGAGGTCAATATCACGGATGTGCTACTTGAGTTACTTAAGAAGAGCTCAGAGAAGGCTGGCGTGCCATGGGACGCAGTACTCGCGGCGGATGCCGCAGCTAAGGAATCGGTCGACGCCAGGGGCTTGAGTGCGCTTGTCGAGCAGAGCATACCGGGCGTCGAGACCGCCATCGCCAACGCACTCTCCAACGCGGCTGGCGTAGACCGCCCGGTGGTGATCACCGAGGCTGCGCCCTTGGCACGCTACGGACACATGTCAGTGCTGAGCAAGCTTGCCGACATAACCACCAGGCGAGATCAAGCGATTTGGCTAGTGGTGCCTGAAGAGGGAGGCGGTGGACCGCTTCTTGACCGAATTCCTATACCACTGACTTACGCATCGCAGTTTGTACGCGTTGACGATTTGTTCGTCGCAGCTGAAGGGGAAGTTCGATGAGCGCTCGTGAGACGTTGACCTCTGAGCTGCGCGCCGAGGTGCTGCGGCTCGAGGACGACCTTCGTGCGCGAGTCTCCGCCCTACCAGAAGTTCAGCAGGAGTGGCGGTCCGAGTACACGGCGGCGCGAGCGGCTGAGCGAACGGCGGCTGCTTGGGAAACCTGGGTCGACGAACGCGTCACCCTCGCCGCTGTCGCGTGGGCCCTAACCACCGTCTTCATCCGATTCTGCGAGGACAACGCACTGGTTAAACCGGTTTGGATCAGCGGCCCTCGCAGCCGCGAGGCAATTGAGGCCCAGCAGCAGTTCCTGCGCGAGACTGCTCGCACTAACGCTGACGTCACTGACCGCGAGTGGTTGCTTCAAGCGATTGATTATTTGCGGTCACTTCCAGCCACTGCGGGCCTCGTGGACGAGACATCGCCGATGTGGCTCGTCACGCTTTCAGGTGACGCCGCAAGTAGCCTGCTCAGCTTTTGGCGTGAGCGTGACGAGGGCGGCACCATCGTTCGCGACCTTCGCGACCCGGAACTTGACACGCGATTCCTCGGCGACCTCTACCAAGAGATTTCCGAGGATGCGATGAAGCGATATGCCTTGAGGCAGACACCAATTTTTGTGGAAGAGTTCATCCTCGACCGCACCCTAGAGCCTGCTCTCAACGAGCGACCACTCGAAGGCTTCAAGATGATCGACCCGACATGCGGGTCGGGGCACTTCCTACTCAGCGGCTTCCAGCGCCTCCTTAAACGCTGGCACAAACACTCGCCTGGGATGGATGAAAGAGAGCGAGTCCAATCTGCACTCGACTCGGTGTACGGCGTCGACCTCAATCCCTATGCCGTGGCTATCGCACGATTCCGATTGACCGTGACAGCACTAACGGCATGTAGCTTGAACAATCTGGAGGGTGCTCCGGCCTTCAATTACCACGTCGCTGTGGGCGACTCACTGCTCCACGGATTGGACCAGCATGAGTTGGACCTCGGTTCGCAGTTTTCGGTCGACCAGGTTGCGGCTAACTTTTCGTATGCCACGGAAAACCTTCAGGCCCTCAAGGAAATACTTCGTGACGGAAAGTATGACTGTGTCGTGGGCAACCCACCCTACATTCAGGTGAAAGATCCCGGCTTGAACGAGTTGTACAGGAGCGCGTACCGGCATTGTCGGGGAACCTATGCGCTCACAGTGCCGTTTATGCAAAGATTCTTCTCCCTAGCTAAGTCAACTGACGCCCAATCAGGCTGGGTTGGCCAAATAGTCGGCAACGCATTCATGAAGCAGCAGTTCGGCAAGCCGCTTGTGGAGAAGTACATACCCACTCGAGATTTCAAACTAATCGTTAACCTGGCGGGGGCCTACATTCCGGGGCACGGGACACCGACGGTCATTGTCGTCGGACGCAACCGGAAGCCGACTTCCGAATTAGTGCGCGTCGTTTTAAGCGTCAAAGGTGAGCCGGGAGTCCCGCCAGACCCCGCGCGCGGCCATGTGTGGACAAGCATCGCACAACACGCGGACGAAATCGGTTGGGACGATGAATGGATCACCGTCAGAGATCTTGCGCGTGATCGACTAGGTACGCATCCATGGTCACTGAGTGGCGGTGGTGCGCTCGAGCTCCTCGAGACTCTCGACAAGGGAACACGCGTACTGGACAATTTGATCGCAACGATCGGATATAGCGGACAGACCAACGCCGATCCAGCGTTCGTTGCACCGCGCGACGCGTTCGTTCGTCGTGAGGTTAATCCCGATTGGACTCGCCAATTTGTCCCCGGCGAGGTAATTCGCGACTTCGAGATTCGTGATAGCGACTATGCGATATTCCCATACGCCGGCGGCAAGCTCCGCGACATCGACGAAGACCAAGGAGTCTATCGTTGGTTATGGCCCGTTCGTACCGTCACTTGGAGCAGGGCCACGTTCTCAAAGGTTACGTACAGAGAAGATGGGAGAACGTGGTGGGAGTGGCACCAGATCGCGCTTGATAGGGTTGGTAGACCGTTCTCGCTGGCCTATCCAAATCTCGCCACGCACAATCACTTCGCACTCGATAGAAGAGGCCGCGTCTTCAATCCGCATGCGCCATTTATTCAACTTCGCGCTGACGCATCACTCGAGCAATACCAGCAGTTACTTGCATATCTCAATACGTCAGTCGTGTGCTTCTGGCTGAAGCAGAACAGTCACGACAGAGGGGTAGGCGGTATTGGCGGTGGCATCGGGGACGAGGCATGGGAACCTCGGTACGAGTTAACCGGCACCACGCTGAAGCGATTGCCTATCCCGGCTTCCCTCCCTCGCAGAGGAGAGGTGATCGACAGGCTAGCGGAGGAACTGAAGAACCTTGTACAGACAGCTGTAGAACCAACCAGCACGCCCACGCGGGCAGAGCTCGAGGAGCGCGCCGCAAGATGGAAGCAAACGCTGGAACAGCTCGTCTTCGAGCAAGAGGAGCTTGACTGGGAGGCGTATTCACTCTGGGGACTGGTCGATGAAGATCTCACATATCGAGAGGCAGACAGTCCAACCATTGTTCCGGGGCAACGCGCCTTTGAAATCGTTCTCGCGCGCCGCATAAGGGATGGCGATGAGGAGTCTGCTTGGTTCGAACGACACGGATCAAAGCCAACGACCGAACTACCCGACCAGTGGCCGCATGATTACCGCCATCTCGTGGAGCGCCGCATTACCGAGATCGAAACGCATCCATACGTCGGCCTGCTGGAACGACCCGAGAATAAGCGCCGATGGGTTACTGAGCCATGGGCGGAACAAGAGGAGCGCGCCCTTCGCATGTGGCTTCTACGGCGGCTCGAGGAATCCCGATTCTGGTTCGACCCCCAGGGCCGACCGCACCCCAAAACCCTTGCAGTCCTCGCTGATGAAGTCGCCCGCGACCAGGCATTTGCATCGACAGTTGCGTTATGGACGGGACGTCTCGATGTTCCGGTCACTGCCAGCCTCGCGAAGCTCATCGCAAGCGAGTGTGTTCCTTTCCTTGCGGCATACAGATATAAGGAATCTGGCATGCGTAAGCGGACGGCTTGGGAAGCCACGTGGGATATCCAACGCCGCGAGGATGCCGGCCGCTACAAGCCAGCTCCAACGAGCCAGGGGGGCGACGGTCCTGTGCCCGTACCTCCGAGGTATACAAGCGCGGACTTCGCGAAGCCTGAGTATTGGTCGAATCGAGGCAAACTGGACATTCCAAAGGAGCGATTCGTCCTCTATCCCGGCGCGGGCCGTGATGGCGATCAGACGCCTCTTCTCGGATGGGCTGGATGGGATTACGCACAACAATCCCTTGCACTAGCGACGTTGATTCAGTCGGGTGAGGAGCAAGGATGGCCGGATGACCGCCTGATCCCGCTCGTTGCCGGGGTCGCCGAGCTACTTTTTTGGGTCGAACAGTGGCACAGCGAGCCAGATCCGCTGTACGGCGGCAGCAGTCCGGCTGAGTTCTTCTCCGAGTTGCTCGACGGATACATGTTGAAGCTCGGAGCCACCCGCGAGTCACTCGCCCAGTGGCGTCAGCCAGAACCGACGCGAGGTAGGAGGGCAAGGGCGTGACCGAAAGCGTCTTGTTGAGGGATGTCATTTCGATCCCTGAGCGCGCCGGCGCTGAGGACTACGTCCTCAAGCTGACCGAGGGAGTCGGGCAGGGCCGGCTTGACGCGACAATTACCGACTACGTCGTCACGGACGACATCGTGAAGGCGTTCGACGACGCGCTTGATCTCGTTGCAGCGGCACTCGGCGATGGTATGAGTCGAGCGTCTTTCCTCTCCGGATCCTTCGGCTCGGGCAAGAGCCACTTCATGGCGGTGCTTTACGCCCTACTCGGGCACAACCCAACAGTGCGTGCAAAAGCAGAGCTTGCTTCCGTTCTCGCGACTCACGACAGTCAGCTCCAGGATAAGAAGATCCTGCGACTCGCCTTCCACTTCCTCGACGCGCAAAGCATCGAACAATGCCTGCTTGGTGGCTATGTTGCGCAGGTCCGAGCGCTACATCCAGATGCCCTACTCCCTGCGGTGCATAGAAGCGATGAGCTGCTGCTTGATGCGGAACGCATGCGGGCCAATCTGGGTGACGATGCGTTCTTGGCTGGTCTCAACAACGCCGAGAGCGTGGGTGGCGCAGCCGGATCCGTGTGGGGCAAAGTACTCAATGAAGGTAACTGGACCGCCGCCTCGTACGACGCAGCGCGGGCCGCTGCTCCTGGCAGCAGGGAGCGGCAGGCCCTGGCCTCGGCCTTAGTTAAGGCATACTTCACCGCCTTCACCACCGGCGCTGAGTTCGTCGATCTCGATACCGGGCTCGCGGCGATCAGCGACCATGCAAAGTCGCTGGGTTACGACGCGATCGTCATGTTCCTCGATGAGCTAGTGCTATGGCTGGCCTTCCGCGTGCGCGACGCCGAATTCTTCGGAAGGGAGGCACAAAAGGTCACCAAGTTCGTCGAAGCAAACAACATCCGGGCTGTCCCGATCGTGACCTTCGTTGCCCGGCAGCTTGACTTACGTCGTTACTTCTCTGAGTCAGGCGGCGGCGTCGGTGCCGAACAGGACGCTCTCGATGCGGCGTTTCGCCACCAGGAGGGGCGATTTCGGTCAATTGTTCTCGGTGACGACAACCTTCCTTATGTCGCCGAGAAGCGTCTGCTCAAGCCGGTGTCCGATTCCGCCAAGGCTACGCTCGACGAAGCATTCGCGCGCATCGACCGAACACCGGCGGTATGGGACGTTCTTCTCGACGGCGTCGGGACGGAAGTCGGTCAGAGAGGAGCGGATCAGGCGGCCTTCCGCCGGACATACCCGTTCTCCCCAGCCCTCGTCTCGACCTTGCGCACTCTTGCATCGGCGATGCAACGTGACCGCACCGCACTCAAGGTGATGCAGCAGCTACTTGTCGACCAGCGTGATTACTTAACCGTCTCCAATGTCATTCCGGTCGGCGATACGTTCGACTTAGTGGTGCACGGCAACCAAGCTATTACAGCCGACATGCAGGGGCGTTTCCGCAACGCAAAAGAACTGTATGACAACAAATTACGGCCGCTCCTGCTTCGTGAACACGAGCTCAGTGAGGAAGAGGCGCACGCCCTACCACCCGGTCATGCTTTCCGCACAGACGACCGTTTGGTGAAAACGCTCGTATTGTCGGCTGTCGCCTCAGAGGTTTCCGCGCTGAAGGAGCTGACCGCAGGGCGGCTTGCAGCACTCAACCACGGATCGATCGTGAGTCCTCTTCCCGGCCAAGAAGCATCGGTCGTACTCACGAAGTTGAAACGATGGAACGCCGAAATCCCAGAGATCCACATAAGTAGCGACGTCCGCAACCCGATCATCCGTTTGAAGATCTCTGAGGTCGATTACGAGTCAATCGTTGAGAAAGCAAAGGTTGAGGACAGCGACGGTAAACGTCGCCAACTCATCAAAGCTCTTGTCTGGGAAGCTTTCAACTTAGAGCAGCTCGAAGACGACATCACCGGCGTGAACCGCCAGAACCGTGTGTGGCGAGGCTCCCGGCGTGACGTCGAAGTCGTGTTCGGCAACGTTCGCGACCACACCTGGTTGGCCGAGGAGACATTCAAGGCCGGGAGAGATACGTGGCGTTTCGTCGTCGATTATCCTTTCGACGATCAAGGCCACAGTGTGCGCGACGACGACAGACGTGTCGACGACCTTTCTCAGCGCGGGCTCGTGACGAATACGGTTGTGTGGCTTCCGCACTTCATCTCCGCGGAACGCCGCAACGAGCTGGGCAGGCTCGCCATCCTCGACTGGCTCCTCAGCGGGCCAGGTGATCGATGGCAAAACATGTCCAACGACCTGCCAGTCGCCGACCGCCCGCAGGCGAGAAGCATCTTGGAGAACCAGCGAGACGCTCTTCGAGAACGCCTGCGCCGCGTCATTCAAGAGGCGTACGGAGCGGCCAGGCCAACACCAGGAAATCTTGATCTTGACGAAGGCCATGACCGGGTTCTTCGATCCTTGAACCCCGAGTTCAACCCACAAGCACCGGTCGGTCACGACCTGGCCGCAGCGTTTGGCAACCTTGTCGACCAGGTCTTCAGCACGTCGTTCCCCGGGCACCCGAAGTTTGAACCAGCGGACTCGGAGGTGAAGCCGAACGACCTCCAGCGTGCACTCGAAGCCGTGCAGCTGGCTCATCAGGATCCCGACGGACGCGTATTCATCGAGACTGCAAATCGTGAGGGTCTGCGTCGTATCGCAAACCCGCTCGGAATTGGCCACATGGGCGAGACGCACTACCTATTCGGCTCCGACCGATTTACGTGGAGTATGAAGTTCGCGCGTGCGATGGGTTCGGCAGGAATCGACATGAAGGACCCTGTCACCGTCGGAACGCTGCGCCAGTGGATCCGGGAAGATCAGCCCGCGTCCGGTCTACGGCCGGAAGTTGCCGACCTCGTTATATCTGCATGGGCGGTCGAGCAGGGCCGAGCCTGGTATCGCCATGGCTCAACTCTTACACCGGCGCCGCGGCCAGGCCAAATCACCGACGAGATGGAGCTGCGGCCTGAGCCTTTGCCCTCCACAGAAGACTGGCAGGCAGCAGTAAGGCGGGCCGCGGTCCTGCTTGGTGTGACGGGTTCAACCTTCCTCACCGGAGCATCCGTTGGTGAACTGACGGCAGGAATTCGTGAGCGACTCTCGTCTCACAGCACCGCCGCACGCGCTCTCCCAGGAACGCTCGCGAAAGCGTACGAAAAGCTGGGAATTACGGCTGGCGCCAGTGCTTCCGGCCGCTACAGCACCGCGAATGGTGTGGCGACTCTCGTCGCTAACGTCCTCGCCCAAACGGACAATGTTGCCTTGATTAGTACGTTCGCCAACGCGAGTCTTCCTGGTACCGATGAGGCCGCTGCCCGTTCTCTTTCAACGGCCTCCTCCGTGACAGGCAGCCTCGAAGGCTTCAATTGGGATCGACTCAAGCCCTTGCTGGATGCCGAGACGCAGACAGACCTCCGCGGCACTGAGGCGAGAGATTCCCTCGCCCGTCTCCGATCAGCGCTCGTCGCGGATGAGTTAGCCCAATCCATTAGCTCTGCCTTACAACGAGCCGACGACGACGCCTTCGCCTGGCTTGCCTCCGCCGCAACACCGACTCCACCCCCAGGTTCCCAGCCCGCGCCGGCACCTCTTCCGCAGCACACGGCGAGTGGGAAGCGCGAAGTAAGCACAAGAGCCGACATCGTTTGGGTCACGGCCGACATCGAAGCTTTCGTCGAGGAGCACGGAGACCAAAACGTCGTTGTGGAGTGGCGGGTTGAACCGTGACGGTCGCCGTTTCCTCTCACCCGCAGGCGACGCTTCCCGTCGTCCGGTCGTTGCTGGCGAAGGCATCCAGAGACGGCAAGCAGAAGTCCGGCGTGCTCGGGATTCGAGCTAGACCCACTTGGTCTGGGCCCCGGGACTTCGGATATGCCGACTTCAAGGTGCGCGTCCTGCCGTGCGCCTCGGCGTTGGCGGTGCGCGACGCACTCCGGAGTCGTGAAGACGGAACATGGCTTGTCATCATCACCGATCGCGATGAGAGCGATCTGGGAGTAGGAATCACCTCTCATTTGTACGGAGGCGTGCTGCGGAACCCGGACCCCTGGGACGCGGTTCGCGACCAATTTGGCGCCACTCGCATCGACCGTCGACTGGTGATCGATCCACGTGCACGCGACGTTGCCGCGGGCATCTTAGCCGCGCGCGGCGACGCTCCCTGGCCTCCTGCGCGTGCGGGCTTCTTGACCCTCGACCATGTCTGCGCTGTTGTAGCCAACCGGCGCTTAGGGTTTAACGACCTAACCGAAATCGTCGCACCCGAGGAAGTGCTCGCGTGGACAGCCGACTCTGGCCGTGTAGTCCTGCTGAATGAGCTTCGCGATCTCGCTGGGGAGCCACTAGCCGAAACTGTTGTGGCTTGGCTTGCGGCGCGATGCGTGAAGGCAGCACCGCTCGTCGCGTATCTGCTGAACGCCGGCCGAGTCGACGACGTCGTGCCTCTCGGTCTAGCTGGACGGGCTGTTCTCGCCTGTCAGCCCGGCTCCGAGCCATGGGTGCTCTTGCGTGTGCAGCAACTCAATCTCGCCGACGTCACCGTAGAACAGCTTTTGGCGTTCGTTGCGCCCGCCGAGGAGGTCACGAAGGCGCTGCTTGCGCGAGCCGACGACGCAGCTACACGGCAAACGGGTCGCATCCTCGCGCGAGCCGACATCTTGCTCGACGAGCTTCGCGCCGGTTCGGGAGTCGACACGTCGGACTACCTGCGTTCAAGCCTCACATCTCGGCTCGCCGCGCTCGGTGAGGAACTTCGCCGGGCGGTCGCCCGCAGCAGCACAAAGGCACTCGCCGCATCGACGGATGACCCCCTGGTAGAAAGCGAGTGTCTAGCCTCAGTCGAGGCTGCCCTGTCGAAGGTTCAAGAGCACGCCCTCGCGCACCACCGTGATGAGATTCGAGTCGAACGGGGGATCGCGGGAGTGAGGTTGGTCCGTTGGCTAGCAACGGAATCCAGCACAATTAGCGGTTTCGCACCTGCCATGCACCGGCACCGAGACCTTGACGCGTGGGTCGACCGCGCGTACTCCGATGCATGGCGCGGAGTAGACGAAGAATCGTTGTCGCATGGGCTTCGGGCGGTACTTGAGGCAGTCCGGCTGCGTCGCGACAGACACGACAGCGAGTTCGCAGCCACCTTGGCGGTCCAGACAACCGGCAGTCTAAGCCTGCCCGAGGACATCCTCCTCATCGAGGATCTGCTCGCGCACGTTGTCGTCCCGCTGGCCAAGGAACCTCGACCAGTGCTACTTATCGTCGCCGACGGCATGAGCGCCGCAGTCGCCACCGAGATTATCGATGACGTGGAGCGCCGCTACGACACATGGCTTGAGTGCCTTCCCACGGGAAAAGCACGGCGCAGCCTCGTGGTATCAGCGCTTCCGTCGCTGACGCAGACCTCCAGGTGCAGTTTGCTCTCCGGAATGCTTGCATCAGGACAGCAGGACGCTGAGCGCAGTGGTTTTGCGTCGTTCATGCGTGCTCATGGACTGACGAGCGTGTTGTTCCACAAGCTCAGACTCGACACTTCTGGAGCTGGCTTTGCGCTGTCAGCGGACGTCGGCACCGCCGTCGATGACATCGCGGGCACCGGCGTCGTGGCATGTGTCTTAAACACGATCGACGATGCACTCGATCGTTCTGACCCCGGCATCGACTGGACGACAGATGCCGTCTCTCACCTACGGCCCCTCCTGGAACGCGCACGACGAGCCGGTCGAACAGTCGTCCTCACTTCAGATCACGGTCACGTGATCGAACGCCGCGAGGGACGGATGGTCTCGGTCGGACCCGCCTCCAGCAACCGTTCGAGACCGGCGGACGGTGGTCCTGACCCGGAGCTCGGCGAGGTTCGGGTCACTGGAGCTCGCGTGCTGATGCATGACGGTGACGCGGTCTTGGCGGTCGACGAGCGATTGCGATATGGACCGTTAAAGGCCGGCTACCATGGAGGCGCAGCTCCCGCCGAGGTCGTCGTACCGCTGCACGTCCTGACACCCGGCGAACCTCCAACCGGATGGGAACTCGCGACGCCTCAGCAGCCGCTGTGGTGGCACTCGTCAGTCTTGACAGAGTCCATCGAACGCACAGAGGCGCCCCCTTTGCCAGAGCAGCCGTTCCCGAAGACCGAGAGCTTAACGCTCTTCGACGAAGTCGAACAGCCCGCTGCGCAAGACTTGGCAGCGCAAGTCCTTGAGTCTGCAACGTTCGCGGAGCAGCGCAAACGGGCCCCGCGTCTGACATTGACCAATCGGCAGATCAGCTCGCTTCTTCGGCACCTCATGGCAACTCCCGGCAACCGAATCGACCAAGCAACCGCCGCAATCGCTCTCGACATTCCGCTCGTGCGACTGAACGGTGCTCTGCCGATGGCGCAAAGACTGCTCAACGTCGAACAGTATCCAGTTCTTGATCGCGATCCAGACGGTGTGACCATCGTGCTTGACATCGACCTACTCAAAGAACAGTTCGGACTAAGCGGATGAGCCGGGTCGTCAGCGGACGGCGGCGGAGAGAAGTCTTAGACGCTCTACGGCGAGGCACCGTGCCGCACAACGGGCTCGACTTGCTGGCGGTCGGTCTCGACCCGTTCGAGCCGGCCCTCGACTCCGAGCTCGACAACGTCCGATCTGGAGGCGCGGTATTCAAAGCCGTCCGTGGTGAGTACGGCTCAGGCAAGACGTTCTTTTCGCGCTGGCTGGGTGAACGAGCGAAGCGGCTCGGCATGGCTGTCGCCGAGGTACAGATTTCGGAGACGGAGACACCGCTCCACAAACTTGAAACGGTGTACCGCCGCGTCTGTGAGTCACTGGAGACATCAGAATTCCCGCCTTCGGCGTTCCGCCCCATTCTTGATGCGTGGTTGTTCGCCTTGGAGTCGGAAGGCGATTCGGTCGATGCACTTGTCGAGAAGCGACTCGCCGACGTCTCGCGCAGGACCCCCGCGTTCGCATCGGCGCTCCGCGGCTATAGAAACGCACAGCTCGGCGGCGAAGACGCCACCGCCGAAGGCTTGGTGGCCTGGCTCGGTGGCCAGCCGCACGTCACGGCGTCCATTCGCAGGTCGGCCGGTGTCCGCGGAGACCTCGATCATTTCGGCGCAATGGGCTTCCTCCAAGGCCTTTTGACCGTTCTGCGAGACTCGGGGCATCCGGGCCTATTGCTCATCGTTGATGAGGTCGAAACGCTCCAACGGGTTAGGACTGACGTTCGCGAGAAGGCGCTGAACGCACTCCGTCAGCTCATCGACGATGTAGACGGTGGCCGGTTCCCGGGGTTGTACCTCCTCATCACGGGCACCCCCGCATTCTTCGACGGAACCCAGGGCATTCAACGGCTTCCACCATTGGCGCAACGGATGGCGACTGACTTTACGACGGACGCGCGCTTCGACAATCCGCGAGCAGTTCAGATTCGCCTCCCGGGCTTCTCGCAAGAGTTGCTTGAGAAGGTGGGGTCCACTGTGCGCGATTTGTACGCGGACGGAGCCGACTTCAGCGACCGGGTCCGCAAGCTTGTCGACGACGACTACATCGCAATGCTTGCGGCGGCTGTTGCCGGATCTCTAGGAGGTCAGGTGGGCGTCTCCCCACGCGTCTTTCTGAAGAAGCTCGTCGGCGACATACTTGATCGCGTTGACCAGTTTGATGACTTCAACCCAAGGCAGCATTACAAGCTGACGCTGAACCTGAGTGAGCTTAACGACGTAGAGCGAAACGCCGCATCTGGTGCCGCCAGTGTGGACGACATCAAGCTGTGAACGACAGCAATCTGCATCCAGTTGTGCTGCACCACATCGTCAACACGCTCGAGTGGAACGGGCTACGTCCCCTTCAACAGGCAGCGATTGAGCCGATCCTGCACGGTCACGATGCACTTCTACTCGCGCCGACTGCTGGAGGAAAGACCGAAGCCGCTGCGTTCCCGATTCTCACTCGGGCCGCCAATGAGAACTGGTGGGGTCTGTCGGTGCTGTACGTCTGCCCACTTCGCGCGCTCTTGAACAACATTGAACCTCGCCTGCATACCTACGCTGAGTGGGTCGGCCGAAGGGCGCAGCTGTGGCACGGTGACACCGGACAAGGGAAACGACAGAAGATACTTGAGGACCCACCGGACATCCTTCTTACGACGCCCGAGTCTTTAGAAGGAATGTTGGTTTCTACAAAAGTGAATCCACGCGAACACTTCGCCAACTTGAGAGCCATCATTATTGATGAGGTTCACGCGTTCGCCGGAGATGACCGCGGTTGGCACCTACTCGCCGTTCTGGAACGGCTGGAACGGCTTGCAGGACAGCGCATTCAGCGGATCGGATTGTCGGCAACTGTCGGCAACCCTGCTCAGCTCCTGCGCTGGCTCCAGGGATCTGAGGCTGATCAGCGTCCTGCAGATGTCGTCGCGCCGGAGCTGGTTGCGAACTCCGGTCGCCCACCCGGCGATGTAACGCTCGACCATGTTGGCTCAATTCCCAACGCTGCCAAGGTCATTTCGTTGCTCCACGCTGGCGAAAAGAGGCTTGTCTTCTGCGAGTCTCGACGGGAGGTCGAAGAACTCGCGCGCGAATTGCGCGCCCACGAAGTAACGACATTCGTCTCGCACTCGTCTTTGTCAGTCGACGAGCGACGCCGGGCCGAACAGGCGTTTGCGGAAGCGCGCGACTGTGTGATCGTCTCCACATCAACGTTGGAACTGGGCATCGACGTCGGCGATCTCGACCGCGTGATACAGATCAACGCACCAAGCTCGGTCGCATCCTTTCTTCAACGACTCGGGCGCACTGGGCGCCGTCCTGGCACTCTCCGGAACGCACTTTTCCTCACGACCACGTCGGAGGGCCTGCTCCGAGCCGCCGGTGTCTTGCGATTGTGGACCCGTGGCTACGTGGAGCCGGTTCTCGCACCGAGAAGCCCACGACACATTGCGGCGCAGCAGCTGCTCGCCATCTGTCTGCAAGAAAGCCGGGTCGGCTTGAACGTCTGGCGAGAGTGGTGGAACGGTCTGCCGATCTTTGACGAGCACGCTAACCAGATTGTGGCTGGGCTTGTCGAGTCGCTTCACTTGGAATCTGACGCTGGGATGCTATTCATCGGACCAGAGGCAGAACAGCGATTCGGGCGTCGAAATTTCATGGATCTAGTTTCTGTGTTCACCGCCAATCCGGAGTTCACGGTTATCGAGGGACGTCACGAGCTTGGGACCGTCGACCCAATCGTTTTGACGCGAAAGGTTGCGGGTCCACGCATTATCGTGCTGGCTGCACGCTCCTGGCAGGTGACGTACATCGACTGGAAGCGGCGCCGGTGTTACGTCGAGCCGTCGGACATTCCCGCGAGGATGAGATGGGCGGGTGACGCCGGTCCCTTGAGCTTCTCCCTAGTACGCGCCGAGCGGGGTGTTCTGCTCGGTGTTGACCCCGAAGTAACGATCTCCAAGCGCGCGGCCAAAGCGCTGGAGGAGATTAGAGAGAACCACCACATCGAAGTCTCTGCGAATGGCCTCGTCCTGCTGCGCGAAGGTGACGACGTCCACTGGTGGACTTGGGCTGGCGCACGAGCAAATGCCACTCTCATCGCCGGCCTGTCAGGGATCGCCGACGACGCTCAGCGACCAGATAACTTTCGAGTTCGTCTCCGAGGCACCGAGGCAGCAGAGTATCTGCCGGCAGCCCTGAAGGGTCTCGGTTGGGACGAGGTGCTGCCCTTTGTGTCGCCGGCAGCGCTGGCGGGCCTGAAATTTTCGGAGGTGCTGCCTCCGGACCTCGCAGTTGCAACCATTGCGGAGCGCCTCGCCGACCACGATGGAGCGAAAGCGGTCGCCGCGGAGCCGCTCGTCT
Source organism: Mycobacterium deserti (assembly GCF_025345615.1). Lineage (GTDB taxonomy): Bacteria > Actinomycetota > Actinomycetes > Mycobacteriales > Mycobacteriaceae > Mycobacterium > Mycobacterium deserti. The sequence continues at coordinate 844,109 of NZ_JAODWD010000001.1, read as the reverse complement.
GGAACGTCGCAACATAGTTAACGACGGAACAGGGCTGCGCGTTCGCGTGATCAATGATTGGCACTGGGTTCAAAAGATGGGCATGCTCATTCGTCGGGTCTGACCGTTGCGGTCGATCTCTAGAGTGAACCCGCCGGTTAGTCTGGGGAGGACGGCGAGCGTATCTGTGATCACTGCTTCCACAGCCTTCGAGACCGCCCGCACCCCCTCCCCGGCAACCTCCGTTGTCCGCTCGGTCATCCCGTCACTACTCGTGTGGCGACGAGGCTGCGCGGCTACCCTCTTCCCGATGACATTTCCAGCATGGTCATAGATGTCGCTTGCTCTCCCTGAGTTCTGATCGACGCCGGAAACAGATTCGTGCTCTTTACGCCAGCGGTGGAAGTTTTCAGCACGCGTTTGGAAGAGCTTCTCCCAGGCCTCTGATTGAACAAGGTCTTCAAGGGCCTGGACAGAGTCGCGGTGCAACGCGGGGATCGCGGCCCGGAGCGCGGCAAGGCTGCCGGGGTTGAGCGACAGCCACGCCTCTCGCGCGTCGGTCACAAATGGGACGTATGTATCACCGAGGTGTTGGAACTGTTTAACGGAACCGAGCTGTTGGCGAGTGTCAGGGACGGTCCTTGCTACTCGAGCGACGAAGTTGATGAGTCTGTGCCCCACACTGACCGCGGTGTCGATTGAAGTATCGGCAAGGTACCGCTGCGCGATGGCCATGCCTGCCGGCTCGGTTCCGGCAGCGATCGCCCTGCTGTGCCATACCGACTCGAGGTAGGTGGCAGCACCGAGCATCAGCGACTCTGCAATCGACCCAGCAAGCGCGCATGTTTCACGCCACTGGCTTGTCGCTAGCTTTACCAGGGCGTTGGGCTCGAAGTCGGCGCGGCTGTACGCCCAGGCTCGATCGCAGATGCGGTGCACTTCATCGAGTCCGAGTTCGTTGAGTTGAGGTCTCAGTTCGACTGCTCCCTGATGCACCCCGACGTGGATGAGCTTCGACCAGTAGGCGGCTCCCCGCTCGCCCGTGCCTGGAGTATCGGCCATGGCGCTAATCGTTTCAGAAACTTTGAACAACGCTCAGCGGAATCGCTGCTACCGCAGCCCGGGTGAGTCGGACTGTAAAAGCAACAGCTTCGAATGGCATTGCGTGGCGTCAGCGATGCTCGTGGCTGTCAGAATGCGCCGCGCCGTGAGCACACCACTTCCGCAAGGCGGACCGTGTCCCTGAGGGCGGTTCTTTGTGATCATGGCGTTCGACGAAATTGCGCCGCAGCTCGCCATGGCGGGCACCGGCGGTATTGCGCGCCCTGTCTTGCAAATTTTCGCCCTAGGGGGATGCGGCGCTGTTGCTTGAGTGTCCGGCGAAGATCTGGAAGGGGTACTCCCCCAGGCAGCCGTCACCATCTCGTTCGGCGTGACACGTGCGTCGTCGTAGCGCTTCCTCCGCCGAGAAAGTCACGTCGCCATGACACAGGGTTCACAAGAAATGAGCTGATTAATATCGACTCTGTGTCAGGTGAGGTGCCGCATGTTGCGGTGGTTGGGTCCTGATCACTTGGTGTCTGGCGCGTAACGTGGGTGCCGCCTGGGTTGGCGTGCATGCGCTTGTCGGCATCAGGTGTGAAGTACCCGGCGTGATTTGAAGAAAAGGGTGTGCGGATTCGCTAGTGACATCGAGCGGTCGCGGACCTACCCTCCATCACCCGCGCACCGTGATCTCACTCTGTCGGGCGGCTTCGCTCATCCGCGAGTTGGGCCTCGACGTTTCGGGCTGCGGCTTTCCGGTTGCCGCCGCACTGCTGCACGACCGACTGGGCCACCATGCCGTTGAGAACAGCAGCGACGCGCTCAACGAGATCAAGACCGCCCTGATTCTCGATGTCCCTCAGCACGTCGCCCACGGTGCCGGGTTCGGTGAGCCACGCGAGCACCAGCCGCGCCGCGCCTTCTTCGCTTAGACGAACGCCCCCGCTGCCAGCGGACGCGAACTTTCGAGCTGCGGATTGTCGGTCGCCGCCGCACAAAGCGGTGAAGCCGTTCGCCGCAGCTGCGCTAAGCGCGGCCGCGAAGGCCCACAGTGAACCGGGGCCGGCGCGTCGGATCTCGTCTAACAGGATGCCCAGTTGGCCCAAGTCATGGCGCAGTTGCGCCAGGGTAAACCTCAACATGAGCACTACAAGCGCCCCTCCCCCAAGGATCGCTGATGGGCGTTCTCCAGCGGTATTCATGGCGTCACTTGTCATGGGCCTGTTCCTTCTTCTGTGCGGATGTGTCGGTGTCGGTTGGCTGATGCAACGTGCAAAGAGCAACTGGTGCCGAGAGGGCGAGAGTGATACTCGCTCGAACGGGCCGAGTATTGCGGTTGAGCACACATCGCTATCGCTAGCGAAGGTTGCGGCTTCACGCTTTTGCGGTTCAAAGCGTCTCCTGTTCCGCTAACCACTCTCCGGCGTGCTCGGCGCAACGATAAATGTCGCCGTAACAACAATTGCCATAGGCTCTTTGGTCGCATCCCGATATCTCACAATGCCTCGCATTGGGCATTTCGGTTGGCCGATGTTCCGCCTTCGGCGGGCCTAGACGGGAGGAAGGGAGATCCTGCCGCACATCGGGGATGTCACCAAACGTAGTTTCCGACTGTGAAGGTGAGTGCCAACCCTTCAGGGAGTACAAATTCCTTGTCACAGTGTCACGGTCGGTATGTTCGCCCTGGCTACGAGGTGATTCAGACTGCGACATCCGTTGTGACACTCCGTGTTGCTTTGTCACGCGGTCACTTTGCGTAGTGACGGTGTGACAGTCCGATAGTGAGTTGTCACGCGCCGTTATCAAGCCTGAGGTGGCCGTTTCATATGACTGTGACTGTGTGACAGGGACGTACACACCATGCGACAGCCGCTTGATCCGGCCCTCCTGAGTAAGTCGGGAGAGCGTTTGGCGTGCCGCCTCTGGAGTGATGTCCAAGTTCTCAACGACATGCGCCGTTCTAGTCAGCGGTCGCGAGTTGACGAACTGCAGCACTAGCCGCTTGGTGCGCCCTAGCTGATTCTCGTTCGCTCGCTGTGCGGCCTCCTCAAGGCCGTTGCCGTCTGCGCTCCATTCTCCGCACTCGAAGATCAGCGAATAACTGGCTTCTTCGACGTCCCGGCCTGTTATGTGCAAAACGCCGTTGCGCTCGTTGTCTTTTCGATCCAGGACCATGACGAAGTCCGCGGCGCCGGCGATCCCGTGAGTACCCGACACGGCGTCAAGAAAGCTTCCCTCGCTGTCGGCCTTACGGGTGTGGTGCACGACGAGGACCGTGATACCTGGCTTCGCGAGAGCCTTCAATCTGCGAATGAAGCCATAATCTTTTGCGTAAGCGTCATCTCGGGCGCGTCGCTCCGGCTTGACCACCGCGAGTGTGTCGAGGATGATCAGGCCGGTGTCGTTCACGGCAACAAATGCTTCGGCTTGCTCGATAGCATCCTTGGCGTCAATCATGAACTCGATTGCAGCCGGAAACTTTTCGCCGTCACCCAGCATGTTGCGGCACCTGTCGCCCAGCCGCCGCCAACCATCCTCCAGCGCGAGGTAGAGCACTGGACGCTGCTCAACCTCAACGCCAAGCACTGGCTTGCCCGCAGCGACAGCCAATCCGATGCCGAGAACGAGGCAGCTCTTTCCCGCTTTCGGTCGCGCAGCCAAGATTCCCAAACCTTCAGGCAAGTGACCGGAGACCGCCCACACCAGGGGAGGGATCGATGCGGCTTGTAGCTGGGTTCCTGTGACTACGCCTGACAGAGCAGGCAATTGATGCTCACCGAGCATGTGGTTGACTTCACGTCTGTCACGGGATTGGACGCTCATCGCCCTTCTCCCACGGCGGGATTGAATCCACCCATACCATCCAGTGCTTCTGCTGCGTCCATCAACATGGCCGCAAGTTTTCTTGTCTCAACGGAGTTCAATTCGCTGTCTCCCTCAAGTGAGATGCCCGCACCCATGTGGCCAGACGAGTCCTGCACGCCTACGATGCTTACGAAGATTGGTCCGCAGCAGCGGCAATGCTCGGACGATTCGGTGATCAGGACCCGCTCCCATGCCACGAAGCAGCGATGCCAGTCCCCAGCTTCGTCCTGATGCCACGAATCGACCCCACCCGGAGGCGTGGGGACATGGGCGAACGCTTCGTCCGGTGTCCAATACTCGGCGTTCACTTCACACCGCCGACAGCCGACTTAGCCTCTTGCATCGCCAGCCAGTCCAGGCAATCGCTGCGCCAATACCTGACGCGGCGACCAACTTTGAAACTCTTCGGGCCGGTGCCAGACGCTCGGTACCACCGAAGTGTGGCTTCAGGAAGGCCGAGCAGATTGGATGCTTCGGGAATCCCAAGTAAATCGGGCTGAGTCATGTGGACTATGCCCCAGAATCTTTCGCCTATTAGCCGGCGAAATACGCTGACAACCGGATCTTTCCGGTGCTCATAGCGGTTTGTCGGGGGACGTCAGCGGGTCCCGTGTGTGTTCAACTGCCTTAGTCTAACCCCGATCCGTTCTAACCCTGATTTAGCCGTGACCTGGGACGATGCCTCTACTTCACCGCTGCGGCACGGGCAGCGGTGTCCATCGCAGCGGCCAGGTTGTCGAAGTCGTCCGGGAGTTGGTGGGCGTAGGCGTTCATGGTCGTTATGGGGGACTGGTGCCCTAGGAGCTTCTGCACGGTAACCACCGACGCACCCGAGGCAACAGCAAGAGATCCCGCAGTGTGCCGCAGGACGTGAGGAGTCACGCCAACCAAACCGACAGTGCTGCTGGCCTTGTCGAGTCTCAAGGCGAACCAGTCGCGGGGAATCCAACTGCCGTCGTTGTGGGGAAACACCAACTTATCCGGTGACCGGCCTTTGATCTGCTGTGCGACTAGGTCCATGACGAAGGCAGGCAACGGGACAGAACGGGTTTGGTGAGTCTTGGTGGTTCCCTCCACCATGCCCATCTTCGCCACGTCGGTCACTGACCGGGACACCTTGAGGCGCCGTCGCCTCGCGTCAACGTCTCCGACTCGGAGTGCCGCAAGCTCCCCATACCGCAAACCGCCGTAGCCCAAGACATAGACTGCCGTCCGCAAATCCCCAGCGGCGTCGGCAATCTGACGTACCTGCTCATGTGTGAGCGGTGTTTTCTCCGGAACCATTTTGCGGGGAAGCTGGACGTCGGCAGCAGGATTGAGACTGATATACCGTGCCCGCACGGCGAATCTGAGTACCTGGTCTAGCACTTGATATGCCTGCACCACCCTTGCCGCCGACAGTCCCTTGTGGTCGTCCTCCGCCGGTTGTTTGGATGCCTTCCGCTGCCGTGCGTCCGGGTCCGTGGCGAGCCTGTGCACCCATGACTGAACGTCGGCGTGGGTGATGTCTCGGAGCGGAGTCTCGCCCCAGCGAGGCAGCACTACGACATCGAGTAGTGAGCGGTACCCGGCTCGTGTCTTGGCCTTCAATCCGCTCTTGGAGTCAAACCAAGGTTCAGCGATGGTGCCAAACGTAACCGCCCCTCGTCGGGGGTCAGCGTAGGTGCCGGTGGTCAGTTGCGTGGTGACCTCAACCCTGTGCCGCTCGGCGTCGGCTTTGCGGTCGAACGCCTTGGTTCGCTCTAGGCCGTCGTGGTCTACCCATCGGGCCATCCATCGCTTGCCCTGCCGGTGGCGTGCGGTCGTCACCAGAGTGCCAGGGGTGGCGTGCTTAGGGTCCATGCACCAATGGCCGGGTCCGGCGTGATCGGCCGGGTACGGCACCTGTTCGCCGCGTCGGGGTGGTCGATGCCACCGGTCCTCAACACCTGCCCGGAAACTGCGCTTGAGCATGCCCGCAGCTTACTCCCTGCGGACTGGCTGCGGACTGATGCAGCGAGTCAACTGATTAGGATAGTTAGATATTACTGCTGAACTCGTCTTTCTGGTGCCCCCACCAGGGCTCGAACCTGGGACCTGCGGATTAAAAGTCCGTAGCTCTACCAACTGAGCTATAGGGGCGCGATGAAACAGAGTACTTGTTACCCAGCGGCGTCCGCGTTTGAGGATTCGGGTGCCGGTACCCTAAGCTATCGAAGCTCCCAACGTCATCGCGTTGTGAGTACCCCGGAGAGATTCGGCTGGCCCCCTTCGTCTAGCGGCCTAGGACGCCGCCCTTTCAAGGCGGTAGCGCGGGTTCGAATCCCGTAGGGGGTACGCACGCCGCACGTACGATGGGGTGCACAGGTAAGGCCCTGTGGCGCAGTTGGTTAGCGCGCCGCCCTGTCACGGCGGAGGTCGCGGGTTCGAGTCCCGTCAGGGTCGCCATCGAGGCGAGGCACGTCGGTGCGAGACGACCGGTGCCTTCCGGCCAGGTAGCTCAGTTGGTACGAGCGTCCGCCTGAAAAGCGGAAGGTCGCCGGTTCGATCCCGGCCCTGGCCACCATCACGACGATCCGTTGCCGTTCGACGAGCCATTCCCAGACTGGTAATCGCGCAACGCGATGAGTGCCTTGCGGTCCGCCGCATGTGCAGCCTCGGTCACCGCATCGTGCTCATCGACTGGGTCGGCGAACAGGAAGCTGCCAGTGCCGGGTGCTCCGGCCGAGCCCAGCTTGTTCATCCGCTTGGGCAGCGCAGCACCCTGATACTCCAGCGGAATCGCGTGGCCGTGCTTGTCGACCGGACCTAGAGGTTGGTGCAGTTCGACATACGCGCCGTGCGGCAGACGCCTGATGATGCCGGTCTCAACGCCGTGCTCGAGCACCGCGCGGTCACTGCGCTGCAACGCCACACACCACCGGTAGGTCACGTAGTAGACGATCGCGGGCAGCACCACCATGCCGATGCGGCCGATCCACGTGGTCGCATTCAGCGACACATTGAACTTGTAGGCGATGATGTCGTTCATCGCGCTGAAGGTGAGCACGATGTAGAGCGCAATCGCCATCGCCCCGACCGAGGTGCGCACCGGAGCGTCACGCGGCCGCTGCAACAGGTTGTGGTGCGCGTCGTCGCCGCTGAACTTCCGCTCGAGGAACGGATAGAGCGTCAGCAGTCCGAACACCAAACCCATGATCAGGGCCACGGCCACTGCCGAAGGGACCGTGTAGTCGCCGATGTAGAACTCCCACGCCGGCCACAAGCGAATGAGGCCGTCGGTCCACATCATGTAGAAGTCGGGCTGGCTACCCGCCGACACCTGAGACGGCTTGTAGGGGCCCAGTATCCAAATCGGATTGATCTGCAGCAGACCGCCCAACAACCCCATGATGCCGACCGTCATCGCGAAGAAGGCACCCGACTTCACCGCGAACACCGGCATGACGCGCACACCGACGACATTGGTCTCGGTTCGGCCCGGCCCCGGGAACTGCGTGTGCTTCTGGAACCAGACCAACGCGAGGTGCAGCCCAATGAGCGCCAACATGATGCCGGGGAAGACCAGGATATGGATCGCGTACAGCCGTGGAATGAGGATCTGGCCGGGGAAGTCCCCACCGAACAACGCCCAGTGCAACCAAGTTCCGATCACCGGCATGCCGAGTGTGATCGACGACAGTGCGGCCCGAATGCCGGTGCCCGACAACAGATCGTCGGGCAGTGAATACCCGAAAAAGCCCTCGAACATGGCGAGGATCAACAGCAACGACCCGATCACCCAGTTCGCCTCACGTGGGCGGCGGAACGCGCCGGTGAAGAAGATTCGCGCCAGGTGCACCATGATCGATGCGGCGAACAACAGGGCCGCCCAGTGGTGTACCTGGCGGACGAACAGCCCACCACGGACCTCGAAGGTGATGTCGAGGGTGGACTCGTAGGCCTTTGACATCTGCACACCGCGCAGCGGTTGGTAGACACCGTCGTAGGTGACCTCGGCCATCGACGGGTCGAAGAACAGGGTGAGGTACACGCCGGTGAGCAGCAGCACGATGAAGCTGTACAAGGCGATCTCGCCCAGCAGGAAGGACCAGTGGGTGGGGAAGACCTTGTTCAATTGTCGTCGCACCGCCGCCGACGGGTGATAACGCGAGTCGATCGCGTCGCCTTGGCGGGCGGCGAGTTGAGACGGTGTGAAATTCATTGCGCTGCTCCTGTTGAAGCCACGCGGGGCTGTTTCCAGTGTGTCCTTCCTTGCGGCGCTTTGCTTCTCACGGGGGTCGTAGGCCCGATCGGTCACACTTCTGTCACTACTGACGTGACGGAGCGAACGTCGCTGCGAACCCATCCGTGTCCCCCTCGGCGCCGAATCAAAAATGAGCGCGTTTGATCCGGCCCCCGGCACTGCGGGGTTCATGAGGGCCGGAGGGAAGCGTGCTCGGGCGCGTGCGTGCCTGCGGCGCTGGTTTTCGCCGCGATTGCCCAGAGGTGTCCCTGCACTGGTGCGTGGCCGACAAACTAACGTGGCCAGACATATGAACGGGGAGGACAAGGCCAACTTCCGCCAGCGGCTGCTCGATGGGCTCGAGACGTCGATCGCCGAAGACGGTTATCTGAAAACGACGGTCGCCGACATCGTGCGAAGGGCCAGGACGTCGCGGCGCACGTTCTACGAGCACTTCGAAAGCAAAGAAGCCTGCTTCATCGCGCTGCTGACCGACGCGAACGCCGAGCAGGTCCGCCAGATCTCGGCCGCCGTCGACCCGCGCGCACCCTGGCGCAGCCAGGTGCGCCAAGCCGTCGAGACGTGGATCTCGGCGGGGGAGTCGCGAGCCCCGCTGATGCGCAGCTGGATCCGTGACGTGCCCTCGCTGGGGGCAGCCGCGCGCGACCTGCAGCGCGACGTCCTCGGCAACTTTCTCGACATGGTCCAGGCGCTGGGCAGCACCGACGAGTTTCGCGCCGCGGGCATCGGCCCGGTGTCGCGGCAGCGCAGCATCATGCTGCTCGGCGGTCTTCGCGAACTGGTTGCGGTCACCGTCGAGGAGGGTGGCCGCATGAGCGAGGTCACCGACGAGGCCGTCGCCGCCTCGATCGCCTTGCTCACTCCCTCGGTCGACTGATCCCACCTTGCCATCGTCGGTACCACCGCGTACCGTCTGCGGTACCTTGGTGTACCACGGAGGTGACAATGGCTGAGGCGACCACCGACCCGGTCCGGCTACCGCCGGGGCCGCGGATACCGAAGCCGGTCATCGGCACCGCGTTCCTGACGGCCCGCCATCGCGCGGTGCAGGCGATCGGACACAAGTACGGCGGCGCCTTCACTCTCGACCTGCCGATCTTCGGCGACACCGTGGTCATCAGCGAGCGCGGGCTGGTCAAGGAACTGTTCACCGCGAACAGCGACCTGGTGGCACGCGCCTCGAACCTGGGCACCATCCTCGGTCCGGGGTCGACGTTCAGCCTCGACGGCGTCGAACACCGCGAACGGCGCAAGCTCCTGGTGCCGCCGTTTCACGGCAAGCGAATGACCGGCTACGAAGCGATCGTCGAGGAAGAGGTCATGCGCGAGATCGCCGGCTGGCCCGAAGGTCGCGAGTTCGAGACCTTGCAGCCGATGATGCGGATCACGCTCAATGCGATCTTGCGGGCCGTGTTCGGTGCGCAGGGCACCGCGTTCGACGACCTGCGCGAACTGCTCCCGCCCATGGTGCCGCTGGCATCGCGGATGGCGGTGCTCCCACCTGCCTTCCGGCGGGATCTGGGTCCGTGGAGTCCGTGGGGGCGGGTGCAGCGCAACCGTCGTCGCTACGACGAGATCATCGCGTCGCTCATCTGCGAGGCTCGCGCCGATCCGGCCTTCGACGACCGCAACGACGTCCTCGCGCTGATGCTGGCGGCCCGTTACGAGGACGGCTCGCCGATCTCCGACGGGCACATCGCCGACGAACTGCTCACCCTGCTCGCCGCGGGCCATGAAACCACCGCAACCACGCTGGCGTGGACGGTCGAGCGATTGCGCAGGCACCCGCGGTTGCTGGCGCGCCTGACGGCCGAGGTGGACGCGTCGGGCTCGGAACTCCGGCAGGCCACAATCTGGGAAGTGCAGCGCACCCGGCCCGTCGTCGAGGCCACGATCCGGATCACCCGCGAGCGGATCCGGCTCGGCGAGTGGGTGATTCCCGAGAAGCACGCGATCATCGCGAGTATCGCGATGGCTCACCACTCCGAACGCAACTACGCCGAGCCGGCCACTTTCAATCCCGACCGGTTCCTCGGTTCGAACCCCGACACCCATACGTGGATTCCCTACGGCGGCGGCATTCGCCGGTGCATCGGGGCCGCGTTCGCGAACATGGAGATGAATGTGACGTTGCGTACCTTATTGCGCGAGTTCGAATTCGGTACCACCTATGCGCAGGGCGAGCGTCGGCATTCCCGCGGGGTCGCGACCGCGCCGGCGCGCGGCGGCCGCGCGGTGGTGTACCGGCGCCGCGCGCGCAACTCGTCGCCAGCCTGCACCGACGTTGCGCGGGCGACGGCATGACCGGCCGGGACACGCTGGCCGACGTCGGGCGCGGCATCGAAATCTGCTACCAGCAGATCGGCGACCCAACCGCCCCGCCGCTGCTGCTGATCGCGGGCTTGGGCCAGCAATTACATTCGTGGCCAGACGGTTTCGTCGCCGAGCTGGCTGAACGGGGCTTCTACGTCACGCGGTTCGACAACCGCGACGCAGGCCGGTCCACGCACATGAACTATCGGCCGCCCAACCCCGTGGCGATGTTGCGCGGACGCAACGGATACCACCTCGGTGACATGGCGCGCGACACGGTCGGCCTGCTCGACGTGCTGGGGTACTCCGACGCCCACCTCGTCGGAATCTCGATGGGCGGCATGATCGCGCAGACCGTCGCCGCTCACTACCCGGGTCGGGTCCGCACCCTGACATCGATCATGTCGACCACGGGAGCACCGCGGCTCGGCCGACCCGCCCCGTCCACGTGGCGGCGCATGCTGACGGCGCGGCCTCCGCGCACGCGCGCCGAGGCCATGGAGCGCGCCGCGAACATGTTCCGCCACATCGGTTCTCACGGCTTTCCGTTCGACGAGGACATGGTGCGCGAGGCGGCGGGCATCGCGTGGGACCGCGACCCCACCGCCGGCGGTATCGTTCGCCAGCTGGCGGGAATCTTCGCTTCCGGCGATCGCACCGCCGAGCTGGCCGGTATCGACGTGCCGACCCTGGTCATCCACGGGGACCGCGACCTGATGGTGCATCCGACCGGCGGGGCGGCCACCGCACGGGCGATCCCCGGCGCACGGCTGGAAACCATCGACGGCCTCGGCCACGACCTCCCGCTGGGCGCGTGGCCCCGAATCATCGACCTGATCACCGAACACGCAGAAGTCAAGGAGCACGCATGAGCAAGCAACGCAGGACGATCAGCGGCCGTACCGCCGTGATCACCGGAGCGGCGTCAGGCATTGGACGCGCTCTGGCGCAACGCCTTTCGGCGCATTCTTGCCCGGTGGCGATCGTCGACGTCGACGAGCTCGGGCTCAAGGAGACCGAGGCATCCCTGCGCGGCCCGGCCATGGTGAAGGTGCTCGACGTCCGCGACGCCGCTGCGCAACACGACTTCGCTGCCGAGGTCCGCGAGTGGGCTCCCCAGCCGATCGGCGCGGTGTTCAACAACGCAGGCGTCGCGGTGGCGTCACGCGTTCTCGACGCGGTGCCAGAGGACGATCAATGGTTGTGGGACATCAACTTCGGTGGCGTCGTTAACGGCACACGGGCGTTCTTACCGATCTTGGTCGAGCAGAACGAAGGTGCGATTGTCAACACCTCCAGCGTGTTCGGCCTCGTCGGCATGCCGACCAACAGCGCATACTGCGCTGCGAAATTCGCGGTCCGTGGCTTCACCGACTCGCTGCGCCAAGAGCTGCGGGGAACCGGGGTCACCGCAGTCAACGTGCACCCGGGCGGCATCAACACCAACATCGTGCGCAACGCCCGGTTCCGCAAGGATCCCGACGGCCGCGGCCGTTCACACGAGCAGATGGCTCAGGAGTTCGCGGCGATCACGATGACGCAGCCCGACAAGGCCGCAGCAATCATCCACCGCGGCGTCGAGGCGGGGAAGGCGCGGATTCTGGTGGGCCCCGATGCGTACTTCCTCGACGGGCTCGCGCGCGTGGCGCCGACGCACTATTTCGACGTGCTGAGCCGGCTCGAGTCCACCCTCCGGCGACGGAAGGCCTAGGCGGTCTCCTTCGCGCGCTCGTAGAGTACGGCGTCATGAGAGCAGACCACGAACAGGTCGGGGTCGCGGCGTTGATAGAGCTCGGCAAGCCGAGCGTGATTGTCCGGCAACCGTGTTCGGTCGTGCGCGAGCTTCGGCTCCATGAAGCGCACGATGCGCGGAACGGGTGACTGGCCGTCAACCGAGCCGCGGTGGAAGAACGCGTCACCGGCGTGCAGCACCCAGCGGTGCCCGGCGTCGACGGCGACACATGCGTGCCCGCGGGTGTGGCCCGGCAGCGAGACGAGCACGATGCCGGGCGCAACCTCGGTCAGCTCCTTGGCCACGGCGAATCCGCGCCAGCTCTCGCCGTCCGGATCGTGCTCGACGATGTGTGGGCCGTGCTCCCACTGCGCGGGGCGAAAGCGCAGACGCTCGTCGAACGTCGAGGCATTCCGCGCGCCTCGGACTTCGGCGGCCGTGACGTGGATCCGGGCGTGTGGGAAGTCGGAGATGCCGCCGATGTGGTCGAAGTCGAAATGCGTCGTGACGATATGGCGGACGTCCTCGGCGCGCAAGCCCAGGCGCTCGATCTGACGCAACGCGGTCTCGTCGGGGTCGTACACGGGCCGGAAGAACCGGCGGGTCGGGCCGAGTCGGCGCGCCGGATCCGCGATGTCGCCCAGCCCGTAACCGGAATCGACGAGCACCAGGCCGTTGTCCGACTCGACGAGCAACACATGGCAGACCTGGCGCGGCGCCGTCGGCGGATTCATGGTGCCGCAGTTGAGGTGGTGAACCCTCACAGGGCGCCACTGTAAGGCCTGCGGGGTCAGGTCAGGGAATCGACCTCGACCGTTGACCGCTGGTGTCGGTGCTGGCGTTCGATGGTCGCCAGGTAGAACGCCCAGGCGAAGGCCGAACTGGCGAACAGGATGAACCCGCAGTACAACCACGCGTGCCTGATGCCGCGACGGCGCCCGTCGACGATCGACCACACCGGGAAGAGCAGCAGGCTCATGATCGTGTAATCCTGGCTCGCCGAGCTGGCGGCCGGGTTGTCGTAGCCGAGCACGATGAATTCGGTCCAGCTGCCGGGGCCCCAGACGAAATTGTGCAGCCCACCCGGCGGCGCATACTCCGCGACGTATTGGTTGTTGAAGTAATAGCCCAGCACCACCGAGGCGATGCCCGCGACATAGTAGAACAGCTCCAGCTTGGAGACCTGCGGGCCGGAGGCGACGCGCGCGAAGATCGTCGGGTTCGTCTTGACGATGACGGCCAGGACCGCGAACCCGAGCACGAGGTGGACGACGAGCGAAACCATAGCGGGAGTCTCGCGATCGGCCAAAGTTTTGTCAATATTGACATAACTGGCCCGGGGTCGCCTCGGGTACTTTTCTGCATATGCCCCGGCCTGCTCAGACGGCGCGCAGTGAGCGCACCCGAGAAGCGTTGCGCCGCGCTGCGCTGGTGCGGTTCCTGGCCCAGGGCGTGGAGGACACCTCGGCCGAACAAATCGCCGCCGACGCCGGAGTGTCGCTGCGGACCTTCTACCGCCATTTCGCGTCCAAGCACGACCTGCTGTTCGCCGACTACGACGCGGGCCTGCACTGGTTCCGCGCCGCGCTTTCGGCCCGCTCGCCGGACGAGTCGCTGATCGATGCGGTGCACTCCGCGATCATGGCTCGGCCGTACGACGACTGGGCCGTCACGCAGACCGCGCTTCTGCGCGCCAAGGAAATCGAGCCCGGCCGGATCGTTCGGCATATGCGTCAGGTCGAAGCCGAGCTCGCCGAGGCGATCGAGGAACACCTGACTAAAGAGGATCCGCCCGCACCCGGCACCGACCAGCGCATGCACATCACCGTCACCGCCCGGTGCATCGCGGCCGCGGTGTTCGGTGCAATGGAGGTGTGGATGCTCGGCGGCGAGAACGGCGAGCGGTCGCTGCCCGAACTCGCCCGGCTGTGCCGGGCCGCGCTCGAGTCGCTGCGGCGCGGCATCGGCGATGGCGTCTGACCGCGCGGTGCTGAAGTTTTGTCAATATTGACAAAACTTTGGACCCGTGTCAGCCTCAGCCGATGGCGGACTTTGACGCTATCGTCGTGGGCGCCGGCCACAACGGGCTGACCGCGGCCACCCTGCTGCAGGAGGCCGGCTTGCGCACGCTGTGCCTCGACTCCAAGCTCTATGCCGGCGGAATGGCCTCCACCGTCGAACTATTCGACGGTTTCAAGTTCGAGATCGCCGGTTCGGTGCAGATTCCGACGGCGGCGGCCGTGAGCCGCGAACTCGGTCTCGACGCGCTGCCGACCGTCGACCTCGACGTGATGTCGGTGTCCCTTCGCGGTGTCGGCGACGAACCCCTCGTCTACTACACCGACCCGATGAAGTTGATGACCCACATCAACGAGGTGCACGGCGCAGAGACCGTCAACGGCATGGCCGGACTGATGGCGTGGTGCCAGGCGCCGACACGGGCTCTCGGGCGGTTCGACGCAGGCCGGCCGCCGAAGACACTCGACGAGATGTATGCCTGCGCGACAAACGAATTCGAACGCTCGACGATCACCGACCTGTTGTTCGGATCGGTCACCGATGTGCTCGACCGGTACCTGCCCGACCGGGAGAAGCACGGTGCGCTGCGCGGCATGCTGTCGCTGCTCGCGTGTAACACCACCTACCGGGGCCCGGCCACTCCGGGTACTGCCGCGGCGCTGGCCTACGGGTTCGCCGTTCCGGACGAGAACGCGCTACTGGTCAAGAAGGTGCGTGGTGGTATCGGGGCCCTCACCGCCCATCTTTGTGAAGTATTCACCTCGCGCGGAGGGGATCTGCGGCTGCGCTGCAAGGTAGAGGAGATATCGGTCGCCGACGGACGCGTCACCGGTGTCCGCCTGGAGAACGGTTCGACGGTGACGGCGCCGGTCGTGGTCTCGGGCGTCGCGCCCGACCTGACGCTCACCCAGCTGGTCGCCGCGAGCGCGGTGCCCGACCATGTGCGCGAGCGGTTTTCGCGAATCGACCACCGCGGCAGCTACCTGCAGATGCACTTCGCGCTCGACGGCGCCCCCGAGTTCGCCGCGCCCTACGAACTGCTCAACGACCCCGCGATGCAGTCGAACATCGGAATCTTCAGCACGCCGGAGGAACTGCAGCAGCAGTGGGAGGACTGCCGCCGGGGCATCGTGCCCGCCGACCCCGCGATCGCCCTGCAGATTCCGTCGGTCAACGATCCCGGCCTCGCGCCGGACGGCAAGCACGCCGCCTCGGCGTTCTCACTGTGGTTCCCGATAGAGAAGGGCAGACAGGGCTACGGCGAAATGAAGGCCGAGATGGGTCAGCGGGTCATCGACAAGATCACCCGGCTGGCTCCGAACTTCGAAAGCCTCATCACGCTGCACACCACGTTCACCCCCAAGCACATGGGCACCATGTTCGGCGCACCCGGCGGCGACTACTGTCACGGGCTCATTCATCCGGACCAGATGGGGATCAATCGGCCAGGACCCAAAGGGTATGTCGATCAACCGATTCCGATCGAGGGACTGTATCTGGGCAGTGCCGGGTGTCACGGCGGTCCAGGTATCACATTCGTCCCCGGCTACAACGCCGCCAAGCAGGCACTGGCCGACGCGCCCTAGCCGCCTGTCGTTTCGGAACATCGGCGACGGGGAACGCTGCCGGGTGTGGGGTTGACTGTGGCCGTGACCGGCCCGACGGGAGATATCGGCATCTCGGCGGTTGAGGCGCTGGAACACAGCACCGAAGTCGAGCAGATCATCGGCATGGCGCGTCGGCCGTTCGACCCGGCGCGCCTCGGATGGACCAAGACGCGGTACCAGCAGGGGGACATCCGTGACCGCGCGGCGGTCGACGCACTGGTCGCCGACGCCGACGTGGTGGTGCACCTCGCATTCATCATCATGGGCTCGCGCGAGGAGAGTGCGCGGGTCAACCTGGAGGGCACTCGCAACGTCTTCGAGGCGACCGTCGCCGCCGAACGGCCCCGCAGGCTGGTCTACACCTCGTCCGTGGCGGCCTACGGCTACCACGCCGACAACCCCGTTCCCCTCACCGAGGACGTTCCGCCCCGAGGCTCGCCGGAGCACTATTACTCCGAGCAGAAAGCCGCTTGCGAGGCCACACTGGCCGAGATCGTCACGGGCTCGGATCTCGAGACGTACGTGCTGCGACCGTGCATCGTCGCCGGCCCGAGAGCGCCCGCACTGGCCGAAGCGATGCCGTGGAACCAGTTACCGGGTCCGGTCAAGAAGGTCGCGCAGGCCCTGCCCCTGCTCAAGCCGCCGTTCCCGGACCCCGGCACGCCGCTCCAGTTGGTCCATCACGACGACGTCGCTGCCGCAATCGCCTTGGCGGCAACGACATCCGCGCCGCCGGGTGCCTATAACATCGCCGGTGACGGGGTGGTGTCGATGTCGGCGGTGGCCAAGCAACTGGGCGCGCGCCCCGTCCGGGTACCCAGAATCGCCGCGTCGGCGGCTTCGCAGGTCATCGCCCGACTTCCGTTCGTCCCCTCCGTACTGGAGTGGCTGCACGTCGGGCGGACGTCGGTGGTGATGGACACGGCCAAGGCGAAGTCACAGCTGGGCTGGAAGCCCGAACACTCTGCCGCCGAGACGTTGTCAGCGCTGGCTCAATCCGTCTGATTCACTGCGTCTCATCGCCGGTGTCGGCGGGCCCGCTGTCGGTCGCGCCCCCCTCGTCGGACCAGTCGCCGCTGCCACCGGCCGACCTCGCCGGATCGCTGACGACGTCGTCGTCCGCGCCCTCGGGTCCGGAATCGGATTCGGCGATGTCGGGCTTTTCTTTGCTCACCCGCTCTGACTACCCAGCCGACCTACGTTCTAGTCGCCGCGCTGGCGAAGTTGAGTCATCCAGTTCTGCGGAACCCGACCGCGCGGGCCGGGAACCGGCTGGTCCTCCGGATGACACTCGGGCGCAGCGAGTTCCGGTCCGTCGTAATACTCGTTCGCGTCGTAGTTCCAGAACCAGTCCTCGCCCGGTTCAAAACTGCGGATGATCGGATGCCCGGTGTCGCGCCAGTGCGCCGATGCGTGGCGGGCCAGGGAGTCATCACAGCAACCGATGTGGCCGCACGCCGCGCAGCGGCGCAGGTGCACCCACCAGCCGCCGTCGGCTTCGCATTCGGCGCAGCCGGTCCCGCTCGGCGCAACGGTCGGGTCCACGGCAGCTTCCATAACAGTCGAGCCTACTGGCGGTGGGCGGATGCCGTCGCCATCGTCGAATCCGGTGCATTCCAGTCCGTCGACACGAAGCGGTGACGGATCAGCCAGTCATCACCGACGGGCACGAACACGTCGCGGTACCGCCCGTAGTGGTCGAGACCGATCTCCGTGACGACCGTGAAATAGCAGGCGACCCGCGCCTGTTCGGGCGTCACCTCGGTGAAGCGGATGTTCGTCACGTTGTGACGCACGATGCGTCGCGCGCCCGACGCGTGCGCGGTCGCGTTCGGCGCGGCGACAGCGCCGCCGAGGAACGCCACGATGCCGGCGCGGCCGCGGATGGGGTCGGATCCGCGGAGCTCGAGCGCGCCGTCCTCGCAGAAGGTTTCGGCGAGTTCTGGCAGTCGCAACGCATCGCCTGACCAGTTGTAGGCCGCCAGCGTGTCCCGGATGCGCTCGCGCGCCGAAAGCTCCCAAAGCTCCATCCGGTCAACCGTAATCGGGCTAGGGTCTCGCCATGGCTACCAGCGATTCCCGCGAGGTCGTGATCGACGCGAGTCCCGAAGAGATCCTCGATGTCATCGCCGACGTCGAGTCGGCGCCGGACTGGTCGTCGCAGCACCAGGGCGCCGAGGTGCTCGAGCGGGACGCGAACGGCAGGCCGACCCGGGTCCGGCTGAAGTTGAAGACCATGGGCATCTCCGATGAGCAGACCGTGCAGTACACGTGGACCGACGACAGCGCCAGCTGGAAGCTGCTGGAGTCCAGCCAGCTCAAAACCCAGGACGCGTCCTACACGCTGACTGCCGACGGCAACAAGACGAAGGTGCGGTTCGAGATCACCGTCGACCCGTCGGTCCCCATCCCGGGCTTCGTGTTGAAGCGCGCGATGAAGGGCGGCTTGGAGGCGGCCACCGATGGCCTGCGCAAGCAGGTGCTCAAGGTCAAGAAGGGCTGACGAGTTTCGACGCGCCCGGGGTTGGCAATCACCCCGTCATGGCCGTCACCGAAACACGCGAAGTCGTCATCGAGGCGACACCCGAAGAGATCATGGACGTACTGACCGACCTCGAGTCGCTGACCGAGTGGTCGTCGGCGCATCAGAAGGTCGAGGTACTCGAGCGCGACGACAAGGGCCGCCCCAGCAAGTCTCGCCAAGTCGTCAAGATCGTCGGCGTCAGTGACGAACAGGTCCTCGACTACACGGTGCACGACGACGGTGTCAGTTGGACCTTGGTGAGCGCCAAACAGCAACGCGCACAAGATGGTCGGTACACGCTGACCCCCGACGGTGACAAGACGAAGGTCCGTTTCGAGCTGACGGTCGAGCCACTGGTACCCCTGCCCGGCTTTCTCATCAAGAAGGGCGCCAAGGGTCTGATGGACACCGCCACCGACGGGTTGCGCAAGCGGGTGCTCAAGGTCAAGAAGGGCTGAGCTAGCTTCGGCCCCGTGACGAACACGGGACCCCTGGCCGGGGTGAAGGTCATCGAACTCGGCGGCATCGGGCCGGGACCGCACGCCGCGATGATGTTGTCCGACCTCGGCGCCGACGTGGTGCGGGTGCGCAGACCGGGCGGGCTGACGATGCCGGCCGAGGACGTCGACCTGCTGCACCGCGGCAAGCGCATCGTCGACCTCGACGTCAAGAACGAACCGCAGGTTTTGCTCGAGCTGGCCGCCAAGGCCGACGTGCTGCTCGACTGCTTCCGGCCCGGCACCTGCGAACGCCTCGGCGTCGGGCCCGACGACTGCGCGGCGGTCAACCCGCGGCTGATCTTCGCCCGCATCACCGGATGGGTCAGGACGGTCCGCTGGCGAAGACAGCCGGCCACGACATCAACTACCTGTCGCAGACCGGAGCGCTGAGCGCGATCGGCTACAAAGACCGGCCGCCGGTCGCGCCGCTGAACCTGGTCGCCGACTTCGGCGGCGGGTCGATGCTGGTGCTGGCGGGCATCGTCGCCGCGCTCTACGAACGCGAACGCTCCGGACAGGGACAGGTCATCGATGCCGCGATGGTCGACGGCGTCAGCATGCTGTCTCAGATGATGTGGACGATGAAATCGACCGGCGCACTGAAGGACCAACGCGAGTCGTTCCTGCTCGACGGCGGAGCCCCGTTCTACCGGACATACGAGACCTCCGACGGCGGCTACATGGCCGTCGGGGCGATCGAGCCGCAGTTCTTTGCGCAACTGCTCCGCGGGCTCGGGCTTTCCCCCGACGAGGTGCCCAACCAGTTCGACATCGCGGCCTACCCGCAGATGCGCAGCATCTTCACCGACCGCTTTGCGAGCAGGACCCGCGACGAGTGGAGTGCGGTGTTCGCGGGCACCGACGCGTGCGTCACGCCGGTGCTGTCGTGGACCGAGGCCGCGGGCAACGAGCACCTCACCGCGCGCGGAACGCTGACGGTCGTCGACGGCGTGGAGCAGGCGGCGCCGGCCCCGCGGTTTTCCCGCACACCCGCGGGCCCCATCGGCGCCCCGCCGAAATCCACCACGCCGATAGCCGAGATCGGCTGGTAGAGCCGGGCGGCTTGGTTACATTTGCCCTATGGCCGTCCGAGCTTCAAAGGAAGCGGTCTTCGACGCCCCGCCGGAGGCCATCCTCGACGTGCTGGCCGACATCGACCACGTGCCGTCGTGGTCGGCGGTGCACAAGAGCGCCGAGGTGCTCGACCGCTATCCCGACGGCAAGCCACATCACGTCAAGGCGACGCTGAAGATCATGGGCATCACGGACAAAGAAGTACTGGAATACCACTGGGGCGACCGGTGGATGGTGTGGGATGCCGCCGAAACGTTCCAGCAGCGTGGCCAGCACGGCGAGTACAACCTGACGCCCGAGGGCGACAACAAGACGCGGGTGCGCTTCGACCTCATCATCGACCTCGCCGCTCCGATACCGGAGTTCATCGTCAAGCGGGCCAAAAAGATTGTTCTCAACGTGGCGGTGGAGAGCCTGCGCAAGCGGGTGATGAGTCATATGCGCGCCCGGTGATGGCTAGATTGCTTGTGTGACCGCCAGCAGATCCGACGAGGAGCAGCGGCTGCGCGACCTCAAGCTACTGCGCCGCGTCCGCGACCGGATGGACCGCGAATACGCCCAGCCGCTTGATGTGGAAGCGCTGGCCCGCGGGGTCAACATGTCGGCCGGACACCTGTCGCGCCAGTTCAAACTCGCCTATGGCGAGTCGCCGTACGCCTACTTGATGACGCGGCGCATCGAGCGCGCGATGGCGCTGTTGCGGCGCGGCGACATGTCGGTCACCGAGGTGTGTTTCGCCGTCGGCTGTTCGTCGCTCGGCACCTTCAGCACGCGCTTCACCGAACTGGTCGGCATGCCGCCGAGCGTCTATCGGCGCGAAGCGACGCGCGAGGCGGCGGGCATCCCGTCGTGCATCGCCAAACAGGTCACCCGACCGATCAGGAATCGAGAAGCATCGGGAGCGCAGCCGCAGTTAGCGTGACGGCCATGAATAACAGGCTGGACATCACGATCAACGCGAGCTTCCTTCCGCACACCGATCCCGAAGAGTCATTGGCGTTCTATCGCGATGCGCTCGGCTTCGAGGTGCGCAAGGACGTCGGATACGAAGACATGCGCTGGATCACGGTGGGCCCCGCGGGCAGGCCCGAGATGAACCTGGTGCTGACGCCGCCCGCTGCTGATCCCGGCGTCACCGAGGACGAACGGCGCGTCATCGCCGAGATGATGGCCAAGGGCACCTACGCCAGCATCATGCTGGCCACCCGTGACGTCGACGCCCTGTTCGAAAAGGTGGCGGCCAGCGGCGCCGACGTCATGCAGGAGCCGACGGACCAGCCGTGGGGAGCCCGCGACTGCGCCTTCCGCGACCCCGCGGGTAACACGGTCCGCATCCAGGAGCTGCCCTGAATGCCGAACACGCACGCGGCCGACAGTCATGACCTGATCCGAGTACACGGTGCCCGCGAGAACAACCTAAAAGACGTCAGCGTCGAGATCCCCAAACGTCGGCTGACGGTGTTCACCGGGGTGTCGGGGTCCGGCAAGAGCTCGCTGGTGTTCGGCACGATCGCCGCGGAGTCGCAGCGGCTGATCAACGAGACCTACAGCGCGTTCGTGCAGGGGTTCATGCCGACGCTGGACCGGCCCGAAGTCGACCGACTCGAGGGGCTGACCACGGCGATCATCGTCGACCAGGAACGGATGGGCTCCAACCCGCGCTCCACGGTCGGCACCGCGACCGACGCCAACGCCATGCTGCGCATCCTGTTCAGCCGGCTCGGCAAACCGCATATCGGTTCGCCGCAGGCTTTCTCGTTCAATGTCGCGTCGATCAGCGGAGCCGGCGCGGTCACGTTCGAAAAGGGCGGCAAGACGGTCAAAGAGCGCCGCGACTTCAACATCCTCGGCGGCATGTGCCCCCGCTGTGAGGGGATGGGTTCGGTCAGCGACTTCGATCTGTCGGCGCTGTACGACGAGAACAAGTCGCTCAACGAGGGCGCGATCACCATCCCGGGTTACAGCATGGAGGGCTGGTACGGCCGCATCTTCCGCGGCTGCGGCTACTTCGACCCGGACAAGCCGATCAAGAAGTACACCAAAAAGGAACTCGGCGACCTTCTTCACAAGGAGCCGACGAAGATCAAGGTCGAGGGCATCAACCTGACGTATTCGGGACTGATCCCCACGATCCAGAAGTCCTTCCTTTCCAAGGAAGTCGACGCGATGCAGCCCCACATTCGCGCCTTTGTCGAGCGGGCGGTGACATTCACGACCTGTCCGGAGTGCGACGGGACCCGGTTGTCGGCCCAAGCCCGGTCGTCGAAGATCAAGGGTCGCAACATCGCCGACCTGTGCGCCATGCAGATCAGCGATCTGGCCGACTGGCTTCGCGACGTGAAGGAGCCGTCGGTGGCGCCGCTGCTGGCCGGCCTCCAGCATCTCCTCGACTCCTTCACCCAGATCGGGCTGGGCTACCTGTCACTAGACCGGTCGGCGGGCACGTTGTCCGGCGGTGAAGCGCAGCGCACCAAGATGATCCGTCATCTCGGCTCGTCGCTGACCGACGTCACCTACGTGTTCGACGAGCCGACGATCGGCCTGCATCCGCATGACATCGAGCGGATGAACGAGCTGCTGCTGCAACTGCGCGACAAAGGCAACACCGTGCTGGTGGTGGAGCACAAGCCGGAGGCCATCGCGATCGCCGACCACGTCATCGACCTCGGCCCAGGCGCCGGCGCGGGCGGCGGTCAGGTGGTCTTCGAAGGCACCGTGGAGGGCCTTCGCGGCAGCGACACCGTCACGGGCCGCCATCTCGATGACCGCGCGCAGGTGAAGGATTCGGTACGCACGCCGACGGGTTCACTCGAGATCCGCGGTGCGTCGACGCACAACCTGCGATGCGTCGACGTCGACATCCCGCTCGGCGTGCTATGCGTCGTCACCGGCGTGGCGGGGTCGGGAAAGAGTTCACTGATCCACGGCTCGGTGTCCGCGCGCGACGGCGTCGTCGCGATCGACCAGGGCGCGATCCGTGGTTCGCGCCGCAGCAACCCGGCGACCTACACCGGGCTGCTCGAACCGATCCGCAAGGCATTCGCCAAGGCCAACGGCGTCAAGCCGGCGCTGTTCAGCTCGAACTCCGAAGGCGCCTGCCCCACCTGCAACGGCGCAGGCGTGATCTACACCGATCTCGGCGTCATGGCGACCGTTCAGACCACGTGCGAGGAATGCGAGGGGAAGCGTTTTCAGGCGGCGGTGCTCCAGTACTCCTTCGGCGGACGCAACATCGCCGAGGTGCTGGCGATGTCGGTCGCCGACGCCGAGTCGTTCTTCGCCGACGGCGAAGCCAAAGTGCCTGCCGCACATAAGATTTTGGATCGACTCGCCGACGTGGGCCTGGGCTATTTGAGCCTCGGACAGCCGCTCACCACCTTGTCGGGTGGCGAGCGGCAGCGACTCAAGCTGGCCGCGCAGATGGCCGACAAGGGTGACATCTACGTGCTCGACGAGCCCACGTCGGGTCTGCACCTGGCCGACGTCGAACAGCTGCTCGCGCTACTCGACCGCCTGGTCGACTCGGGCAAGTCGGTGATCGTCATCGAGCACCATCAGGCCGTGATGGCGCATGCCGACTGGATCATCGACCTCGGTCCCGGGGCGGGTCACGACGGCGGCCGGGTGGTCTTCGAGGGCACGCCGGCTGATCTCGTCGCGGACGCAACGACGCTCACCGGCGAGCACCTCGCGGCTTATACCGGGAGCAGCCGACCGAAGAACTAGAAGTAGTGCCGACGACCGCCCACAGCGCGGCCGGTTCGCCCGAGCACGGCCAGGATCAGGCCGACGACGAGCAGAATGATGCCGATGGTCCACAGAATCGACATCTTGAGAAGGAAACCGGCGATGAGCAGGATCAGGCCGAGAATGATCATCGTTGTGCGCCTTTCTGATTCGTAATGACTCGGTGCGTGCTCGATCAAGCCAACACCCCTAAGGGGGGTGCTACTACACCCCTAAGGGGGTAATCTGCTGCACGTGGGTAACCGCCCGAACGGGCCGATCACCGTGGCACTCGTCAACGACTACGACGTCGTGGTCATCGGCGTGGCCAACATGTTCGATCAGTACCGTGATCGCGTCGTGGTCGCCGAGCTCGACGCCAATGAGCCGGTTGAGGACACGGTCGACATCGTGTTGTACGACAACTTCGCCCAACCGGAGTCCGATCACGACGAGCTCGCAGTGCTCGTCGCCAATCCGCGAGCGCACCGAGTTGTGGTGTATACGTGGAACTTTCATCCGGAACTTGTCCGCAACGCTCAGCAGCAGGGAGCGCACGGCTATCTGTCCAAGACGCTGCCCGCGCGCGAACTGGTAGCCGCTCTCGAGGACGTGCATGCGGGAAAGACGGTCGTCAGCGATGCGCCGCCACGGGCGCGCAGCGCCGTGGGGCTCGACTGGCCAGGCCGCAGCGAAGGGCTCAGCGATCGGGAGTCGGAGATCCTCGCGCTGATCACGCAGGGCAACAGCAACGCCGAAGTGGCCAAGTTGACGTATCTGAGTCCGAACACGGTGAAGTCCTACATCCGCACCATCTATCGCAAGATCGGCGTCGGGAGTCGTACGCAGGCCGTGCTATGGGGGATCAAGCACGGGTTCACGCCCGATCACGACCGCATCGAGCACTGGCGAGGAGGTCCGTGACCGGGGTCCTCGACGCTCAGACCCGCAGGACACCCAGTCGGCGAATGGCCTCGTCGAGGGTCTCGTTCTTCTTGCAGAACGCGAAGCGCACCAGGTGGTTCCATGCCCCGGCGTGCTCGGCGGCGGGATCGCAGAACGCCGACATAGGAATTGCGGCTACGCCGGCCTTATGGAGCAGATCGTTGCAGAACGACGTGCTGTCGTCGTACCCCAGCGGTCGCGGGTCGGCGCACAGGAAGTAGGTGCCGAAACTGTCGTGCACCACGAAGCCGAGGTCGCTCAGCGCGTAGCTCAGTCGGTCGCGTTTGGCCTGAAGCGACTCCCTCAGGCCGACCACCCAGGCTTCCTCGTTGTCGAGCGCGTGTGCGACTGCGGGCTGCAGTGGCGCCCCGCCCACGTACGTCAGGTACTGCTTGGCCGCACGAACACCGGCGATGAGATCTGCTGGACCGCAAGCCCATCCGATCTTCCACCCGGTCACGTTGAACATCTTGGCCGCGCTCGAGATGGTGATCGTGCGTTCGGCCATCCCGGGGTAGCCGGCGAGCGGCAGGTGGCGGCGGCCAGGGAAGTCGGAGAACACCAGGTGCTCGTAGACCTCGTCGGTGATCACCAGCAGGTTTGCGTCGACGGCGAGTCGGGCCAGCGCCTCGAGTTCGGTGTCGCTGGCCACCATGCCGGTGGGGTTGTGCGGAGAGTTGACGATCATGGCCTTGGTATTCGGGGTGATGGCGCGTCGCAGGCCGTCGACGTCGATTGCGAAGCCATTGCCGTTCGGTGTCATCGCAACGGGCTTGCGAGTGCAACCGGCCATCGCGATGACAGGGGAGTAGGAGTCGTAGAACGGCTCGATCAGCAGCACATCCGAGCCGGGTTCGACGAGTCCGAGCACCGACGCGGCGATGGCCTCGGTGGCGCCGACGGTCACCAACACCTCGGTGTCCGGGTCGTACTCGATGCCGTAGTGGCGTTTGCGCTGCGCGGCGATTGCTTCGCGTAATGGGGCGATGCCCAGCCCGGGTGGGTACTGGTTGATGCCGTCGGCGATCGCGTTCTCGGCGATGTTCAGCATCGCCTGGGGGCCGTCCTCATCGGGGAACCCCTGGCCGAGGTTCACCGCGCCGATGCGCGCGGCCAGCGCCGACATCTCCGCGAAGATGGTGACCGCGTAGGGCTGCAACCGACGGACCGGAGCCGGCCGGCCGGCGACATTGAACTCCGTCATGGGTGTCGAGCGTAGGCCTGGAATGAAAGCGGGCGCCGCAGCGCTTACTGCGGCGTGGCTTTCAAATTCGATCTTGACCCGTCGTTGCTCAAGCCGGTCCGCGTCGGCGACACCGTCGCCGGCAACCGGATCTTCATGGCGCCGCTCACCCGCTCGCGCGCCAAGGCCGACGCAACGCCGTCCGACCTGGCCGCGCAGTACTACGCCCAGCGCGCAGCCGCCGGCGTCATCATCACCGAGGCCACTGCGGTCTCGGCGGCCGCCAACGGCGCTTATCTCAACACTCCCGGCATCTACACCGCCCGGCACCAGGACAAGTGGGCCGAGATCGCCGGCGCCGTGCACTCCGCGGGCGGGCACATGTTCATGCAGCTGTGGCACGTCGGCCGAATGGGCCACCCGGAGATCAGCGGGCTCGAGTCCGTCGCACCGTCGGCGATCGCGGCCGACATGACCGCCCACACGCCTTCGGGTCACCGGCCGTTGCCGGTACCGCGGGCGCTGGAAACAGACGAGATCCCCGCCATCGTCCGCGACTTCCGGGAGGCTGCCCGCCGCGCCGTCGACGCGGGCATGGACGGCGTGGAGATCCACTCCGCCAACGGCTATCTGCTGCACCAGTTCCTGTCCGACGTGACCAATCGGCGCATCGACCATTACGGCGGGTCGGCGGCGAACCGCGCCCGGCTCACCGCGGAAGTGGTCGAGGCGGTCAGCGACGAGATCGGTGCGGGCCGTGTCGGACTGCGCATCTCGCCCGGAAACACCGCTGGGGCCATGACCGAGATCGACGAGGTCAGCGCCTACGAAGCCCTCATCGAACGACTCGCCCCGCTCGACATGGCCTACCTGCACGTGGTCATCGATCCGACGGAGCCGACGTTCGGCGTCCTGCGCGCGGTGTGGCCGGGTCCCTTCGTGCTGAACACCGGGCGGGGGACCGACACCGACTTCTGCCAGTTGGAGAGCTACGCGCAGTGGGGAGCCATCAGCGCCGTGGCGGTCGGCCGGGCTTTCCTGGCCAACCCCGACCTGATCGACCGGTTGATCCTCGGCGCCGAGCTCAATGAACCCGACGTCGCGACGTTCTACGCATCCGGTCCCGCGGGTTACACCGATTACCCGACGCTGGCCGAACTCGAGGAGCCGCAGTCGGCGTGAGTCGGCGACAGGACCGCCCAACCATCTGGTTGGTTTAGGCTGTTACGCTGCCCCTCATGTCAGAAGAAGCCTTCATTTACGAGGCCATTCGTACGCCTCGCGGCAAGAACAAGAACGGCGCGCTCAACGAGGTCAAGCCCGTCAACCTGGTTGTCGGCCTGATCGACGAGTTGCGCGGCCGCTACCCCGATCTCGACGAGAACCTGATCAGCGACCTCATCCTCGGCGTCGTCTCGCCGGTGGGTGATCAGGGCGGCGACATCGCGCGCACCGCAGCGCTGGTGGCCAAGCTGCCCGAGACCACCGGTGGCTTCCAGCTCAATCGTTTCTGCGCCTCGGGCCTCGAAGCCGTCAACACCGCCGCGCAGAAGGTGCGCTCCGGCTGGGACGACCTGGTGCTGGCCGGCGGCGTGGAGTCGATGAGCCGCGTTCCGATGGGGTCCGACGGCGGCGCCTGGGCCACCGATCCCGAAACCAACTACCGCATCGGCTTCGTCCCGCAGGGCATCGGCGCCGACCTGATCGCCACCATCGAGGGGTTCTCCCGCGAGGATGTCGACCGCTATGCGCTGCGCTCGCAGGAGAAGGCGGCCGCGGCGTGGTCGGGCGGTTACTTCGCCAAGTCCGTCGTTCCGGTCAAGGACCAGAACGGCCTGGTCATCCTCGACCATGACGAGCACATGCGGCCCGACACCACCATGGAAGGCCTGGCCAAGCTCAAGACCGCGTTCGACGGCGTCGGCGCGATGGGCGGGTTCGACGACGTGGCGCTGCAGAAGTACCACTACGTCGAGAAGATCGACCACGTGCACACCGGCGGCAACAGCTCCGGCATCGTCGACGGCGCCGCGCTGGTGCTCGTGGGCTCAGAAAGCGCAGGGCAGTCACAGGGTCTGACGCCGCGCGCCCGCATCGTGGCGACCGCGACCAGCGGCGCGGATCCGGTCATCATGCTGACCGGCCCGACGCCCGCCACCCGCAAGGTGCTCGACCGCGCAGGCCTGACGGTCGACGACATCGACCTGTTCGAACTGAACGAGGCGTTCGCGTCGGTGGTCCTGAAGTTCCAGAAGGACCTGAACATTCCCGACGAGAAACTCAACGTCAACGGCGGCGCCATCGCGATGGGCCACCCGCTGGGCGCCACCGGCGCCATGATCACCGGAACCATGGTCGACGAGCTGGAGCGCCGCAACGCGCGCCGCGCGCTCATCACGCTGTGCATCGGCGGCGGCATGGGTGTCGCGACCATCATCGAGAGGGTTTAAGACCATGGCAGAGAACACCATTCAGTGGGAGAAAGACGCAGACGGCATCGTCACCCTGACGCTGGACGATCCAACCGGCTCAGCCAACGTGATGAACGAGCACTACAAGGAGTCGATGCACGACGCCGTAGAGAAGTTGGCACGCCTCGTCGCAGAGGACCCAGATTCGATCTCCGGCGTCGTGATCACCAGTGCGAAGAAGACCTTCTTCGCCGGCGGTGACTTGAAGGGCATGATGAATGTCGGCCCCGACAACGCCGCCGAGGCGTTCGACGAGGTCGAGGGCATCAAGGCGGATCTGCGCAAGCTGGAGACGCTTGGCAAGCCGGTGGTGGCCGCCATCAACGGCGCCGCGCTCGGCGGCGGCCTGGAGATCGCGCTGGCGTGTCATCACCGCATCGCGGCCGACGTGAAGGGCTCGGTGATCGGCCTGCCCGAGGTGACGCTGGGCCTGCTGCCCGGCGGCGGTGGCGTCACCCGCACCGTGCGCATGTTCGGCATCCAGAAGGCGTTCATGGAGGTGCTGAGCCAGGGCACGCGGTTCAAGCCCGCCAAGGCCAAGGAAACCGGGCTGGTCGACGAATTGGTGAGCAGCGTCGAGGAATTGGTGCCCGCTGCGAAGGCGTGGATCAAGGCCAACCCTGACAGCCACACCCAGCCGTGGGATCAGAAGGGCTACAAGATGCCCGGCGGCACCCCGAGCTCACCGGGCCTCGCGAGCATCCTGCCGTCATTCCCGGCGCTGCTGAAAAAGCAGCTCAAGGGTGCGCCGATGCCCGCGCCGCGGGCCATCCTGGACGCCGCGGTCGAGGGTGCGCAGGTCGACTTCGACACCGCCTCGCGCATCGAGAGCCGCTACTTCACCTCGTTGGTGACCGGCCAGGTCGCCAAGAACATGATCCAGGCGTTCTTCCTCGACCTGCAGCACATCAACGGCGGCGGCTCGCGGCCGGAGGGCATCGGTAAAACACCGATCACCAAGATCGGTGTGCTGGGCGCGGGCATGATGGGCGCGGGTATCGCCTACGTCTCGGCCAAGGCCGGCTTCGACGTCGTGCTCAAAGACGTCAGCCTGGAGGCCGCGCAGAAGGGCAAGGGCTACTCCGAGAAGCTCGAAGCCAAGGCGCTGGAGCGGGGCAAGACCACCCAGGAGAAGTCCGACGCGCTGCTGGCCCGCATCACCCCGACCGGTGACGCGGCTGACCTCAAGGGCGTCGACTTCGTCGTCGAGGCGGTGTTCGAGAGCCAGGAACTCAAGCACAAGGTGTTCCAGGAGATCGAGGACATCGTTGAGCCCAACGCGATCCTGGGGTCGAACACCTCGACGCTGCCGATCACCGGTCTGGCGACCGGTGTGAAGCGCCAGGACGACTTCATCGGCATCCACTTCTTCTCGCCGGTCGACAAGATGCCGCTGGTGGAGATCATCAGGGGCGAGAAGACGTCCGACGAGGCGCTGGCCCGGGTCTTCGACTACACACTGGCCATCGGCAAGACCCCGATCGTCGTCAACGACAGCCGTGGCTTCTTCACCAGCCGCGTCATCGGCACCTTCGTCAACGAGGCTCTGGCGATGCTCGGCGAGGGTGTGGAGCCGGCGAGCATCGAGCAGGCGGGTAGCCAGGCCGGCTACCCCGCGCCACCGCTGCAGCTGTCCGACGAGCTCAACCTCGAGCTCATGCAGAAGATCGCGACCGCGACCCGCAAGGGCGTCGAGGACGCCGGCGGCACCTACGAGCCGCACCCGGCCGAGGCGGTCGTCAACAAGATGATCGAGGTCGGCAGGCCGAGCCGCTTGAAGGGCGCAGGCTTCTACGAGTACGTCGACGGCAAGCGCACCGGGCTGTGGCCGGGCCTGCGGGAGACGTTCGAGTCCGGTGGCAGCGATATCCCGTTGCAGGACATGATCGATCGCATGCTGTTCGCCGAGGCGCTCGAGACGCAGAAGTGCCTGGACGAGGGCGTGCTGACGTCGACCGCCGACGCCAACATCGGCTCGATCATGGGCATCGGCTACCCGCCGTACACCGGTGGCAGCGCGCAGTTCATCGTCGGCTACGAGGGCCCCGGCGGCGTCGGCAAGGACGCCTTCGTCGCCCGCGCCAAGGAGCTGGCCGCCAAGTACGGCGAGCGTTTCACCCCGCCGGCGTCATTGAGCTAGATTTCTTCGTCGAGCAGACGCAAAACTGCCCAAAACCTGTGGGAAACAGGCAGTTTTGCGTCTGTTCGCGCTAGATTGACGACGTGCCGGAGAGCTTCACCGAGACGTTCGCGGCGGGGCTCGCGAGCTATGGCCAGCAGCCGTGCCTCGAATTCGAGGGCCGTTGGTACACCGGCGAGGAGATCACCGCGTACGGCCACGCGATCGAGCAGGCTCTGCGGAATGCCGGCGTGCCGGACCGCGCGCCCGTCGGCCTGGTGGTGCGCAACCGTCTGCCGCATGCCAGCGCCATCATCGGCTTCCTCGCCGCGGGCCGACCCGTATCGATGATCTATTCCTTCCAGTCGCCGGAAGCCATCGCCCGAGATATCGGCGCGCTGGCGCTCGCGGGCCTGGTTGCTGACCGCGAAGACTGGACCGCGCCGGTGCTCGACGCCGCGCGCACGGCCGGCAGCGCCGCGGTGGCGATCTCGACGGGCGAGCCCGTCGAGATGTTGCGTCGCGACCCCGACCGTCAGCACGCCGAGGCCGAACCCGAAGTGGCGCTGTACATTTTGACCAGCGGCACCACCGGACCACCCAAACGACAGGCGATCAAGACGCCAGTGCTCGAGCGCACGGTGTTCAGTGTGACCAGCGGCGAGAAGGCCGCGGCAGATGCGCCGCCGGAACTGGCGTACTGGCAGTTCGGCGGCATCGGGGTGTGCCAACTGATCGCCGGCGTCTACAACGGCAGGCGCATCACGATGCTCGAGCGGTTCACCGTCGAGGGTTACGTGAACGCGGTGAAGACGCACCGCATCAAACGCTCCGGCGTACAGCCCGCCGTCATCCGCATGCTGCTCGACGCCGACGTCGCCGAACGAGACCTCGCCTCGTTGGACTTTCTGATCAGCGCATCCGGACCGCTGGATCCCGAGACCCGCGACGAGTTCGAGCAGCGGTACGGCATACCGATCGTGTTGGCCTACGGTGCAACGGAATTCGCAGGCTCGCTATGCGCATGGACTCCCGACTTGCAACAGGAGTTCGGCGCCGCGAAGCGGCACAGCGTCGGCCGGGCCCTGCCCGACACCCAGCTGCGCATCGTCGACCCGGACACCGGAGCCGAACTCGGCTGCGGCGAGCAGGGTTTGCTCGAAGCGAAGGTCGCGCCGATCGGCGCCGACTGGATCCGCACCACCGATATCGCGTCCATCGACGCCGACGGGTTCGTCACCCTGCACGGAAGGGCCGACGGTGCGATCAACCGGGGAGGATTCAAGGTCCTGCCGGAAACCGTTCGACGCGTGTTGATCTCGCACCCGGCGGTGCGCGACGCGTGCGTCGTCGGGGTGCCTGACAAACGCCTCGGGCAGGTGCCGTTCGCCGCCATCGAAGTCGCGCCGGGTGCATCGGCACCGTCCGACGACGAACTCGCCGACCTCGTCCGCAGGGACCTGCCGGTCTACAACGTGCCGGTTGCCTTCACTGTGGTCGACGCGTTGCCGCGCAACCCGGCGCTCAAGGTGAGCCTGCCCGCGGTCGCGGCGCTCTACACGGCGCGCTGAAACAGGTACTGCCGCGCCGGGTTCTTCCCGTTGTGGTTCATCGCGGTCTCGTCACCCGACGACAGCAGCGTCCAGTCGCGGGCGAAGCGCTGTTTGACTTCGTCCGGCTCGATGCCCGGCACACCGAAGGAGCTGCCGGGAATGAACGCGACGATGAGCAACCGGGCCTGCGGCGCGGCCACCGCGGCGACCTCGCGCACATAGGCGTCGCGGTCTTCGGCGCTCATGCCGTGCAGGCAGCCGCTGTCGACGATCAGGTCGAAGTTCGAGCCGACGGCCTCGGTGGACAGCCGCGTAACATCGGCCCGCTCGAATTCCACCACCACCCGAGCCGTCGCGGCCTTGGCCCGCGCTCTGTCCAGCGGCTTGGCCACGAAGTCGACCCCCGTGACCGTCCAGCCGTGCTTGGCCAGGTAGATCGAGGAATCACCGGTGCCGCAGCCGAGGTCCAGCGCGGTGCCTGCGGGCAGCGCCGCAGAGCCCTCGACGAGATCGCGAAGCGCCTGTGGCAGTGGATGACCGTCCCAGGGGGCGAAGCCCACCCGGTACATCAGGGTGAACAGTCGCTGCCGTGAGGACACCGCTTAGAACCCGCCGAGGTCGGCCGACAACCAGTGCTGCGGCTTCATGAAGATGGCGACACTGTCGCCGTGCTCGCGACGGGCGAACTCGAGATATCCGTCCACTTTGTCCGGCGGCATATAGCGCTTCACCATCTCGACCAACTGTTCGTCGGTTGCGGGCTCGATGCGGCTGACCGGTCCGTCGACCGCGACGTAGCGCACTGTCGGCTCCTGGCGCTCGACCATCAATGTGAACTCGCCCTGCGTTTCGATCAGGCGATGCTTGCGTGAGCCGTTACCGGTGTGCACCCACGGCTCGCCGCCGGGCGTGTACTGGTACCAGATCGGCACCGTCAGTGGGCCGCGCTTGTCGCCTGCGTTGACCGACAACGCGGCGACGTGCGGTTCGGCGAGGAACTGTTCGCGTTCTTCCTTGGAGAGGGCCATGCAGCCAGGCTAGCTGCGGACCCCGTCAACTCAGGGCGGTCAGCAGCCGACGCGGGAGAAGAACGCGAGAGCGACGATGCCGATGGCGATGGCGACCGGGGTCTGTCCCATCGACGCGGTGCTGATGATGCCCGCCACCGCGGCGATGCCGATGACGATGAGGAGTAGACCATAGAACCACCGCACGGCGGCGTTGTGTCCACTGGTGCGTGAGGGGCGTGGTTGTGGCCCCGGCACCGCGGCACCCCGAAAACCGTCCACTGCGCCTCCTTTGTGGCGTACATCACATACTGGCAGGTCTGTGAGCCACACCATATCGCACGGCCGTCGGCTTCCGAAGGCAACTCGGTAACGAACGGGCTTAGAGTCTCCTTTCATGCGCTTCGGACTCTTTATCCCCCAAGGCTGGCGGCTCGATCTCGTCAACATCCCCACGGCCAACCACTGGCCGCTCATGCGCGATCTGGCCGCGCATGCCGACAGGGGACCGTGGGATTCGCTGTGGGTGTACGACCATTTCCACACCGTGCCGGTGCCCACCGCGGAGGCGACGCACGAGGCATGGTCGCTGATGTCGGCGTATGCCGCCACGACGTCGCGCATCAAGCTGGGCCAGATGTGCACGGCGATGAGCTATCGCAATCCGGTGTACCTGGCCAAGGTCGCCGCGACGGCGGACATCATCTCAGGCGGTCGCGTTCAGATGGGTATCGGCGGCGGCTGGTATGAGCATGAGTGGCGCGCCTACGGTTACGGGTTTCCCTCTGCAGGAGTGAGATTGGCCCGCCTTGATGAAGGTGTGCAGATCATGCGTGACGCATGGCGCGACGGCAAGGTCAGCTTCGACGGTAAGCACTATCAGGTCGACGGGGCGATCGTGGCGCCGAAGCCGTTGCAGGACGGCGGACTTCCGATGTGGATCGCGGGCGGCGGCGAGAAGGTGACACTGCGCATCGCCGCCAAATACGCCCAGTACACCAATTTCACCTCGGCGCCGGAGGGCTTCGTGCACAAGTCGCAGGTGCTGGCCGATCACTGCCGCGACGTGGGCAGCGACTATGACGCGATCGTGCGGTCGTCCAACTTCCACTGCGTGATCGGCTCGTCGGAGGCCGATGTGGAAGAGCGCATCGAGCGCATCCGTGCCATGCAGGTGGCCGTGGCCGACGAGAAAGCCGTCGACATGATGCTCGGCACGCTCACCTCACCCGACGCCGCTACCGGCACTCCGGAGCAGATCGTCGAGAAGCTGACGAAGATGCGCGACCTCGGCTGCGAGTACGCGATCATGTACTTCCCCGAGGCGGCCTACGACCGCGACAGCATCGAGCTGTTCGAACGCGAGGTCATTCCCGCCCTGAGCTAGCCGGCGGTGACGCCTGGTAGTGCACGATGCGCCACCGGCCGCCCGTTTGCGCGACGACCACGCCGACGTTCAGCGCGAGGGGCGGCCGGTCGCGGAACGCGAAGTCTGCGCGAAGGTAGCCGACCACCAATCCGGTTGTGGGTCTGCGGCTTTCCATTATCTGGTAGTTGACCGTCATTCCACGCGGCTGGGAGTCGTAGTAGTCGAAGACGCCTTGACGTCCGACGCTGTAGGGCCGCAGGCCCTGAAAGATCGCGTCCTCGGCGAACACCGCGGCCACCGTCTGCGGATCGTGGGCGTCGATGCCCGCCTTCCACTGGTCCATGACGTCGCGCACGACGTCAGTGCCCTGCACTTTGACCGCCGTCCACGTGCAGGATCTCGCCGGTGACGAACGGGGCGTTCTCCAGGAAGACAACGGCGTCGACGGCGTCATCGATGTCGCCCATGCGACCGCTGGGGTTCAGCTTCGACAGAGACTCGTACGACGACGGATCGTGCATCGGGGTGCGGATCACGCCCAGTGCCACGGCGTTGACCCGGATCCCGGTCGATGCGTATTCGACGGCGAGTGCCTTGGTTGCGGCGTTGAGCCCACCCTTGCTCAACGACGCCAGTGCCGAGGGCACCTGCGAATTGGCTTGGTCCACAAGGCTGGTGGAGATGTTGACGATGTGGCCGCCACCGGGCCGGGTCGCCATCGCGGCCACCGCCGCCCGCGACACCTCGAAGAAGCCACGCAGATTCACCCCGGTGACCGCGTCGTAGTCGTCGTCGGTGTAATCGGTGAACGGTTTGGCAACAAAGATCCCGGCGTTGTTGACCACCGTGTCGACCCGGCCGAACCGCGCAAGTGCCGCGTCGATGATGCACGCGCCGACCCCCGGCTGCGCGATGTCGCCTGCGACGGCAAGGACCATGGGATCCTCGCTGTCGCCGATGGAGCGGGAGTTCGCGACCACCGCGTAACCGAGCTTGCGATAGGCCGAAACCAGCCCTGCCCCGATGCCCTGCGAAGCGCCGGTGATGACCGCGACCCGTTGTGGACAGTCATGTCGAATCCTTTCTTGTGCGGATACGTACCGGAACAAAGGGTCGACGAGCAGAACTCCGCGTGGCCACGACCGGTTTGCTCCCTGTTGGGAGGCTGCGCCTCCTACTGCGTTGGGTGCATTAGGCTCGGTCCGTGGAGCTGCGCCAGCTGCGCTACTTCGTAACCGTGGCCGAGGAGCTGAACTTCGGCCGCGCCGCCGACCGGTTACGCATCGCCGGGCCGTCGCTGTCGCAGCAGATCAAAGCGCTCGAACGGGATCTCAAGGTGCGGCTGTTCGACCGCGACCGGCGATCGGTGGCTCTCACTCCCACCGGTGCGTCGCTGCTACCGCATGCCCGTGCTTTGGTGGAGCAGGCCGATGATCTCCGAAGGCGGGCCCGCGAACTGCCGACCACCGAACCGGTTCGGATCGGCTGCGTCAACTGGTGTCCCGTCGACTGGGCCGAACGGGCGGCCGGAGTCGCGCAGCTGCGGATCGACACCTGGGTGATGCCGTCGCACACCCAGGCCGCGCGGGTGTCCGAGGGAATCCTCGACCTCGCCATCTGTTGGGTGGACAACAGCGATCTGGAGTCGCTGTCGCTGCAGGCGCGCCTGGTCGGGGTGGACCGGCTCTACGCTCTGTGCGCCGGGCCGGATACGTCTCCGGTGGAGGCGAAGGACACCGTCGTGCTGGTTGATGCAGACACCGCGACGTGGTCGTCATGGAATCGGTTCGGCGAGCAGTTCGGTGCCGACACCGGTGCGCGTGTGGCGCATACCGATGACGGGGGTGTCACGGGCCCAACGTTTTTCGAGCATGTTCGAGGGCTCGGCCGACCGGTTCTGAACAACCCGAAGGGGCAGAACGAGCAGCAGCCCCCAGACCTCGTGCGGCGACCGATCATTCACCCGGCGCCGTTGTGGACATGGTCACTGGTGTGGCGTCGCGACGAGGCCAACGCAGCCGTGCTGGCCGTCGTCGACGCGTTCACGCGCGATGGCGCAGACCTCGGCATCGAGGACGACGATGTCTGGCTACCCGCCGGCGACCCTCATCGTGGGGTCGGCTGAGGGATCCGAAGCGGCGCGGCGGCCATCGCCGACATGCACCATTCGGTGGTTCGGTCGCATCGCCCCACCATGGGCGATGCTGCACGAGACCGCCACGACACGATGGCTCGCAGCTGGAAGGCGTTACCTCACAATGCAGCTCGCGCTACGGCCTCGGTGGTATCGGCCCCTCGGGCGGTACCGGAGCGGGTGGAGGCGCGTCGAAATATCCAGGCGGCGGTGGCCCGTCCAGGGGGTAGTACCCCGGCGGAAGTGCGGGCCCGCCCTCGGTCGGCGGTGCGACCGGCGGACCGTTGGACTCCGGCGCGGTCAGCGATACGTATCCGGGAGGCAGTTGCGGCGCGGGCCCCGCACCCGGCGGCGGCGGAGCCACGCCGGGCGGTTGCCCCGGCGGCGTCCCCGTGAATCCGTACGGATCCTTGGCCTGGTTCCAGGCGTCCCGCAGGAAGCCGAGCGGTCCCGGGCTCGTGCCCTGCCCGTACTGCGGGTTCGGCATCTCCGGCACGGGTGGCGGGCCGACAGGCGGCGGGGCGGGTGGTGGCGCCGCCTCGTCGACGTCCACCGCAAAGGGCTGCCCCGGAGCAGGAGCGGGCTCGCCGGGAGCGCCCGGGACGGGCGGAGGCAATGGCGGCACAGGGTCGGCGCCGGCCGCGCCCGCTTGCAGCAGCGCAGAAAGGCCGAGCGCGGTGCCGGCCAGTGCAGCCTTGAGGCGGCGGTGTGCGGTCATGGGTAATGAGGCTAGCGTCTCGGCCCCGCGGGTGCGTGCGCGAGCCGAAAACTACGCTCAGCCTTGCCGGGAAAGCTCGCCGCGAGGATCGTGGTGGCAGTCGTACCGCGAATCGACCAGCCCTCGATCGTCCGGGAAGGACGCGCATATATGGAGAAGATCTCACTCACCGCACTGGCCCGAGAGCATTTGGAGACCGCTCGCGCGGCAAGCAGCGGCCGCAGCGCGCACACCGTCTACGGCGGCCATGAGCACAACCTGCGTCAGACGCTGATCGCGCTGACGGCGGGCAGCGTTCTGGATGATCACGAGAGCCCCGGCGAGGCGACTCTGCAGGTACTTCAGGGCCGGGTGCGGGTGACCAATTCGTCGGCGGGTTGGGACGGCACTCCCGGCGACCACATCATCCTTCCGCGCGAACGGCACGGCCTGAGCGCAACGGAGGATTCGGTGGTGCTACTGACCGTGTCCAAACCCGTTGGGAAACATATCTAAAGCAGTCAGGACCGGTGGCTCAACACGTTGACCACATTGCCGGACTCGTCGGCGAAGAAGAACCGGCGAACGCCCCACTCCTCGTCACTGAGCGGGTGGACGATCCGCAAGCCGAGGTCGACGGCGGCTCGGTAGGCGGCATCGACGTCGTCGACCTCAACGGAAACGGCCGGATTCGACGGTGCCGTCGCATCTTTGGTCATCAGGCTCAGCTGATGGCGGTGCCCGTCGTCGGCGAGCGTGACAATCCAGCCGTGGTTCATCACCTCGCGCAGCCCGAGTACCCGCACGTACGCGTCCCGCGTCGCCTCCAGGTCGGCGACCGTGAGCACGGGCATCACTCGGCGCACGGTCATATCGCGGGGCCGAGCAGGTCGTCGGCGTCCTTGATGATGTAGCCGTAGCCCTGCTCGGCGAGGAACCGCTGTCGGTGGGCGGCGTATTCGGCGTCGAGGCTGTCGCGTGAGACCACCGAGTAGAAGATCGCGCCGCCACCGTCGTGCTTGGGCCGCAGCAGCCGGCCCAGCCGCTGCGCTTCCTCCTGCCGGGATCCGAAGGTTCCCGAAACCTGCACGGCCACCGAGGCTTCCGGTAGGTCGATGGAGAAGTTCGCGACCTTGGACACCACCAGGGTGGAGATCTCGCCACGGCGGAACGAGTCGTACAGCGCCTCGCGTTCGGCGTTCTTCGTCGACCCTTGGATCACCGGGGCGTCGAGTTCCTCTCCGAGCTCCTCGAGCTGGTCGAGGTACGCGCCGATGACCAGCGTCTGCTCACCCTTGTGCTTCTCCAGGATCGACTTCACCACAGCGATTTTCGTGTGCACTGTCGAGCACAGCTTGTAGCGTTCGTCGGGTTCGGCGGTGGCGTAGAGCATGCGTTCGTTGTCGGTCATCGTCACCCGCACCTCGATGCATTCGGCGGGAGCGATCCAGCCCTGGGCCTCGATGTCCTTCCAGGGTGCGTCATAGCGCTTCGGCCCGATCAGTGAGAAGACGTCGCCCTCGCGGCCGTCCTCGCGGATCAGCGTGGCGGTCAGGCCCAGCCGTCGCCGCGACTGCAGGTCGGCCGTCATCCGGAACACCGGGGCGGGCAGCAGGTGCACCTCGTCGTAGATGATCAGGCCCCAGTCGCGGCTGTCGAACAACTCCAGATGCCGGTATTCGCCCTTGGTGCGACGGGTGATCACCTGATAGGTCGCGATGGTGACCGGCCGGATCTCCTTCTTCTCCCCGGAGTACTCGCCGATCTCATCCTCGGTCAGCGACGTGCGGTTGATCAGCTCGCGTTTCCACTGCCTACCGGCGACGGTGTTTGTCACCAGGATCAGCGTCGTGGCGCCCGCCTTGGCCATGGCGGCTGCGCCCACGAGGGTCTTGCCCGCGCCGCAGGGCAGCACGACGACGCCCGAGCCGCCCGCCCAAAACGACTCGGTGGCCATCTGCTGGTAGTCGCGCAGGTGCCAGTTCTCCTGGTCCAGCGCGATCGGATGCTTCTCGCCGTCGACGTAGCCGGCCAGATCCTCGGCGGGCCAGCCGATCTTGAGCAGCATCTGTTTTACTCGGCCGCGTTCGCTGTTGTGCACGATCACGGTGTCGTCGTCGAGGCGCGCGCCCAGCATCGGCGCGATCTTCTTGTTGCGCAGCACCTCTTCGAGCACCGCGCGGTCCAGGCTCACCAGCGTCAAACCGTGGGCCGGGTGCTTGACCAGCTGCAGGCGTCCGTAGCGGGCCATGGTGTCGACGATGTCGACCAGCAGGGGTTGCGGCACGGCGTAGCGGGAGAACGACACCAGCGCGTCGACGACCTGCTCGGCGTCGTGGCCCGCTGCGCGGGCGTTCCATAAGGCC
This sequence comes from Mycobacterium deserti, assembly GCF_025345615.1. GTDB lineage: Bacteria > Actinomycetota > Actinomycetes > Mycobacteriales > Mycobacteriaceae > Mycobacterium > Mycobacterium deserti. The sequence goes on along the minus strand of NZ_JAODWD010000001.1, from coordinate 804,657 downwards.
AGCGGGGTGATCCGGTAGGTGTGGATGTGTTCGGGTGCGCGTTCGAGTTCGGCGAACGGGGCGATCGCGGCCCGCGCCGCACCCGCCAGCTCATGATCGACTTCGAGCAGCACGGTCTTGTCGGACTGCACGATCAGGGGTCCGTCGGTCATGCGCGATCCCGCTCAACTGCTCGCTCGCTGGTCATTCTGTCCATTATCCAGGGGCCGCGGACAGGCCACCCCCACGAGCGTGCGTAAACATCCACTGGCCTGCGGGAACGGGTGCGCGAGCTACCCAGGGTCGGCGGACACGACCGACGTGACGCGGTGGATGGCGAACTCGCGCACCCGTCCCGACGCGGGGTCGTAGGCGGTCAGCTGTCCGCCGCGGACGTTGATCGGAGCCACCACCCGCTGCGTCGCGACCCCTGCCGGGTCGACGTAGCCGATCACCACGGAGTGCTGGTGGTGGGCCGCCTCCTGCAACTCCGAAATCGCGACGGCCGGATCCAGTCGCAGGCCCGACGGGGGCGCGGACGCCACCTTGCGCAGCACCGCGACGATCGCGCCGAGCGTCTGGCTCGTCGGGGTCGGCGCGGACCGGTAGACGCGGCGTCGCCCCGGCGGTGCGGGCACACGGGCACCATGGGCGCGAATGTCGACGATCGCGCCGGTCGAATCCTCGGCGGCGGGTGCGAAGCCGGCCGCGCGCAGGGCGGTCAGCACGTCGGAGATCGGCGCTTGCGACACGGCGACCGTCGGGGCCAGCAGGCGCATCTCCAACGGCTCGGTAGCAGGCGCCGCGACCGCCTGCGCCAGCAGCGCCGGGTCCTCGCAGCGCACGAACGACGCGGCCATCCCGACACGCAACTGGCCATGCCTACGGGCCACGTCGTCGATCAGATACGTCAGCCCTTGCGGTACAGGGGTTTTCGAATGACGTTTGAAGAACGCATGCAGCTCGCCAGCGGTCCGTCCGGTGTCAAGAGCGCGCCGGATGGACGCCTCGCTGACGCGGTACACCATCGCCGCGCCCGCCGACTCCACGCTGGCTACCGCCGACAACTGCTCGGCCAGGTCGCGCTCCAACGGGCCGGGCACGACGACCGTCAAGTCGGCCTGCAGCAGGAAGTGATCGATCGGTGCGGGCAGCACCTTGTCCATCGCCTTGACGACGTCGTCGGCCAGCGCGCCGGCCAGCAGGGCGCGCGCCGGGGTGGCGATCGCGCCGCGGCCCACCATGCCGAGAATGTGGGCTTCGGTCAGCAGGTCGTCGATCGGGCCGGGTTGCAGGCGCACCGACCACCGCGGCCTGCGCCACACCATCGCGCGCGACGCCTCGGTGGCGTTGACACCCGCGCCGGGCGGCAGGTCGGCCAGCACTTCGAGAAGCAACCGGCGATCCAGCGGCGCGGCGGTCGAGAACAGCGAATCCGAAAGCGCCGCATACGGTTTGTTGTCCGGTCCGCGGGTGCCGATGAGGCTGGGCCTGGCAGGCAGGTCAAGCCAGGTCGACGCGAGCAGTCCCCATTTGGCCGCCGTCTGGGACTCGACGAACCGGTCGGCGGCCACGGTCGGCGCCCAGTACGGACCCGATCCGTCGGCGGGTTCGGGCTCGGGTATGCCTGCCGCGATCAGTGCCGCCGCCGACGCGATCTCCAGGACCAGGCCCAGCCGACGCTCGTCGATGCCGGTGACCTTGGTGAGCCGTTTCACGTCGCGGACCCCCAGCCCGCCGCTGCGCAGCTCGGGAACCGGTGCGGCGCCGAGCGTTTCGAGTACCAGCTCGACTTCGCGCAGCAGGTCGATCGCGGCGCCCGCGGCAACGGCGTCGACATCGGCGGCCGTCGTCTTCGATACGACCGGATCAGGCTTCGTCAGGTGCACCGGCCCGGGTAGGTCGCCGCGCAGCACCTGGCCGACGAGCCGCGGCAGGATCACCGTCTCGGCGTCGACCTGGCGCAACAGGCCCGCCGCCAGCAGCCGCTGCACGGGGCGGTCCGACGGTGTCCCCGGTGCGGCGTCGCGGGTGCGCCCCACCGGCGATCCCTCGATCAGCTTCTGCAGCAATTCGCGCTGGCCTTCGTCCAGCGTGTCGAGTCGGGCCGCGATGTCGTCGGGCGCGGTGTCTTCGACCGTGGCCTGCCCGGGATACCAGGGCAGACCCGAGGCGGCTTCGGCGACTACCCGGATCGCCGTGTTGTCTTCGCCGCCCCACACCAGCGCACGCTCGCGGAGGCTGTCCACAGCCGCGGCGATACCGGTTTCGTCGGCCCGGTCGCCGAGCAGTTCGACGAGCTTGGTCAGCGGAACCGCCGTGGTGTCGGCGTGCAGCACCAGCAGCGCGTCGAGGACCGCGAGCCGCAGATAGTCCAGGTCGTCGGTGGCCGCCTTGACCGACTGCCGCGACTGGGCGCGCGCCGCCAGCGCCGCGATGCTGCCCGGCGGCGGTTGCGTCAGGTCGGGCCGCAGCTCCAGCAGCCGGATCAGCCGCTCGTCGTCCAGCTCGGCCAACCAGGCGCCCAGCGGGACGCCCGGAATGTGTTCGGTCATTGCTGACCAGCGTAAAGCAGCCCGCCGGTGTCGCATGTGCCCGCGGCGCCTGCCACAATGTTGACGTGGCAAACGACAAGCAGCAGAAGAAGCGCTACGTCGACCCGGGTTGGCCCGCCGTCGACGGCGAGGACGACCACCCGGTCAGTGAATTGGCCGCCGACCGCACCGGCGCGCTGTCGCCGTTCGGCGACCTGACCTTCCCGCTGCCGGCCGACGAGCTTCCGTACCTCCACTCCAGCACGGTCATCAACAAGTAGTGGCTGACGCGGGGCCCGACCTTCCCGCCTCCGGCGGGGCCAGCCTCTCCCACCTCGATGAGTCGGGCGCGGCGCACATGGTCGACGTGACCGCCAAGGACCCGTCCAAGCGCACCGCCGTCGCGGCGGGCACCCTGCACACCAGCGCCCACGTCGTCGCGCTCATCACCTCGAACGGGCTGCCGAAGGGCGACGCGCTCGCCACCGCGCGAGTGGCGGGCATCCTGGCCGCCAAACGCACGAGCGACCTGATTCCGCTGTGCCACCAATTGGCCTTGACCGGAGTCGACGTCGACTTCGTCGTCGGCGACGAGGCGATCGAGGTCACCGCCACCGTGCGCACCACCGACCGCACCGGCGTCGAGATGGAGGCGCTGACGGCGGTCAGCGTCGCCACGCTGACGCTCTACGACATGATCAAGGCCGTGGACCCCGCCGCGCGCATCGATGACATCCGGGTACTGCGCAAAGAAGGCGGCAAGACGGGAACGTGGACGAGATGACGCGCGAGGGCCGGGTCATCATCGCCTCCACCCGCGCGGCGTCGGGTGTGTACGAGGACCGCTGCGGGCCGATCGTCGTCGACTGGTTGCGTGCTCGCGGCATCAGCGCACCCGACCCTGTCGTGGTTGCCGACGGCGATGAAGTCGGGGACGCGCTGCGCGCCGCGCTGGCCGAAAACGTCGACGTCGCAATCACTTCCGGCGGTACGGGGATATCGCCCACCGACGCCACACCCGAAGTCACCCAGGCGCTGCTCGACTACCAGATCCCCGGCCTCGCCGACGCCATCAGGCGTTCCGGGCTGCCGAAGGTCCCGACGTCGGTGCTGTCGCGGGGCGTGTGCGGCGTCGCGGGCCGCACCCTGATCGTCAACCTGCCGGGCTCGCCCGGCGGCGTCAAGGACGGTCTCGGCGTGCTCGACGACGTGCTAGAGCACGCGCTGGACCAACTCGGCGGAAAGGACCACGCGCGATGACGGCCGTGCTGCGCGCTGAACTCACCGAACAACCCATCGAACTGGCCGCGCACGAGGCGCTGGTCGCCCACGAGGCCGCGGGCGCCGTGGTGGGCTTCGCCGGCGTCGTCCGTGACCACGACGGCGGCCGATCGGTCACGCGGCTCGAATACTCCGCGCACCCGTCGGCGCAGCAGACCCTGGCCGACGTGGCCGCCGAGATCGCGGCGTCGTGCCACGGCGTGCGGGCCATCGCGGTCAGTCACCGCATCGGCACCCTGCACATCGGCGACGCGGCGCTGGTGGCCGCGGTGGCCGCCGACCACCGCGGCGCGGCGTTCGACACGTGCGAACGGCTGGTCGACATGGTCAAGGAGCGACTGCCGGTGTGGAAACACCAGTTCTTCGGCGACGGATCGCAGGAGTGGGTCGGATCCGCCTGACCCGCCCGCGAGTAACTAAGCGGGCGGCAGCGGAACGGCGGGCGCCGGAGGCGGCACCGGCGCACCGGGCGGCGGCGGCACTGGGGCGCCGGGCGGCGGCGGCACTGGGGCGCCGGGCAGGTTCGGCGCCGCTCCGCCCGGGACGTCCGGCGTCGACAGCGGACGCTGGGTGAGCGCAAGCAGCGCGTCCTTGCCGGTGATGTCCTGCGTCTGGATCGCGTGCCAGATCTCCTTGAGATAGGAGACGTTCGGGCTCTCCCCAGCGACCTGTGCACGGTCGATGGTCGTGCCCTCCGGCAGGTTCTCCGGGCTGGCCAGGTGCGGAACCTCGGCCGGCAGCGGCAGCTCACCGGAGACGGCTTGGTTCGCGGCATCGAACGCCGGCTGCGGGATGTTGACGGCGTTGATCGGCGCCAGCGGACCGGGCGCGGGTGCCGCGACTACCCCCGGCGCGGGCGGTGCCGGGGGAGCCGGTGGAACCGGAGGGAGCGGCGGCGCAGGCTGAAGTGGCGCGTCGGCGTGCAGAGCCCATAACTGCGGCTGCTCGCCGGGGGCGGCCTCCTCGGCGACGTCCCAGTCCGCGACGGGAGCGACGGTCTCGGGAGCCGGCGGGGGCGCAGGCACGGGGGCGGGCAGCGGGGCCGCCATCGCGTCGAAGGGTGCCGGAGCCGGGGGTGGTGGCGGCGCAGGCAGCGGTGCGGGCGGCGGCGGCGGCGGGGCCGCAGGCAGCGGGGCCGACATTGCGTCGACCGGCGCGGGGGGTGCCGGGGGTGGTGGCGGCGCGAGCGGATCGGCCGGAGGAGGCGGCGGGGCCGGGGCGGCCAGCGCATCGAACGGCGCGGGCGGCGGTGGCGGCGGGGGAGCGAAGGGGTTCAACGGCGGCGGCGGCGGAGGCGGCAGCAGGTTGTTGACCGCTTCGACGGCGTCGTCGATCACGTTGCGCGGGGTGTGCCCGGAGAGCGGGCCGCCGCAGGACGGCCAAGCGCCCTTGCCCTGGCCGGCGAGCACGCGCTCGGCGACCGCGATCTGCTCTTCCTTGGTGGCCATGTGCGCGGCGGGTGCGTACTCGCCGCCCCCGTGACCCGTCCACGTGCTGGGCGAGAACTGGAGTCCGCCCTGATAGCCGTTGCCGGTGTTGATGGCCCAGTTGCCGCCCGATTCGCAGCTGGCGACCTGATCCCATTCGCCGTCGGTGGCCGCGCCCGCCTGCCCGGCGAGGGCGAGGCTGCCGGTGCCGATGACAGCGCCGGTGAAGGCGATCTTGGCGACGTTCTTGGCCGATGTAGTGGGCTTGCGATGCCGTCCACTCATAGGTGCGTGTGTTTCCTCTCGTCGGCGCCCGCGAGGTCAGCTGTCGGGTTCGGGTCAGAGAGGTCACCCGGCCGGCGCTTTGCGTCGGCTTCACCCCAAGGAGCCGCAAGCGGCTCCAGGTCCATCTGTGTTCGGTGGACCGGTGGGTCCCCCGCCTCCATCCAAATTGGTTCGTCTTCCCGCGCACTGACGGATGGAGCTCGGCGCTGTCAGGCACGGCGGGCCAAGCGATTACGCGTCGATGGCCTGGGAATGAACCGTAACGGCTCTCGACGGGTGCGTCATCTCTTGCTGCCCCCGGCGTTTCCGGTGGCGGCAAATAATAATGGGCCTCTAAACCCGCAGGAGTTCCGGGCGTTTTCGCTGGTGTACCCGGTGCTCTACCTGGTCGTAGCCAGCTTGTGACCGTTTCGTTATGTGACGTAAATCACGGTTATCCGCCGGCGAATGGCGGAAGAACGTCGATCGTCTGAGCGTTTTGCACCGGCGCGTCCTGGTCACGCACCGCGATGCCGTCGCACAGAAATGAGCAGCGCCTCAACACATTCGCGAGTTGTGCGTCGCGCTGACCGAGTTGACCGACCAGATCGGCCACCGTCGTCCCCGGGACGACGGCCACCATCTCCTCGTCGATTCCTGCCGCGGCCCGCGCCGCCGCGAAGTACCGCACCGTCACTTTCGCCGACATTCAGCCGCCGATCGCGCTCATCGGGCGGTCGGGCTGGACGAAGCCGGGGTCGTTGATGCCGTGGCCTGCCGCTTTGGCCCACATCGCGGCCCGCCACGCGGCTTCGATCGCGTCGTCGTCGGCTCCGGTGCGCATCAGCCGGCGCAGATCGGTCTCCTGCCGCGCGAAGAGGCAGTTGCGGATCTGGCCGTCGGCGGTGAGGCGGGTGCGGTCACACGCCGCGCAGAACGCCTTGGACACCGACGCGATGATGCCGACGGTGCCGCGACCGCCGTCGACCTGCCACAACTGCGCGGGCGCCGAGCCACGGGGCGCAGGATCGGGCTCAAGGTCGAAATGCCGCTGCAGCGTCGCGAGCACGTCGTCGGCGCCCAGCGCCCGTCCGCGTTGCCATTGGTGGCTGGCGTCGAGCGGCATCTGCTCGATGATGCGCAATTGGTATCCGTGGTCGAGGCAGAACCGCAGCAGACCGACGGCGTCGTCGAGGCCGGTGGTCGGGTCGAGCACGGCATTGACCTTGACCGGATCGAGGCCTGCGGCCTTGGCGCCCTCCAGTCCGGCCAGCACATCGGCCAGCCGGTCGCGCCGGGTGATGCGGGCGAAGCGCGCGGCGTCGACGGTGTCCAGTGACACGTTGATGCGGTCCAACCCGGCGCGCTTGAGCTTCGCGGCCCGTCTGGCGAGTCCGATCCCGTTGGTGGTCAACGTGATTTCGGGGCGCGGCGCCAGCGACGCGGTGAGGGCCACCACGTCTTCGAGGTGCTTGGCCACCAGCGGCTCGCCGCCGGTGAACCGCACACTGGTGATGCCGAGTTTGGTGACGCCGATGCGCAGCAGCCGGGCCAGTTCATCAGGTCGCAGCAGATCGTCGCCGGGCAGCCAGTCGAGTCCCTCGGCGGGCATGCAGTAGGTGCAACGCAGGTTGCACCGGTCGGTCAGCGAGACCCGTAGGTCGGTGGCGATCCGGCCGAACGTGTCGATCAGCGGACCGTCGGCCGGGGCGGGGTCGGCGGGGCCCAGCGAGGGCACTCCGAGGTTGATGACGGTCATGCGGCGACTCGCGCGGAGTTGAACTCGTCGGCCGGAACGATTTCCTTGCCCAGCGGCACGAGCGAGACCGGTATGAGCTTGAGGTTGGCCAGCGCCAGCGGAATGCCGATGATGGTGACGGCCATGGCAACCGCGGTGAGGACGTGGCCGATCGCCAGCCAGATGCCGGCGACGAGGACCCAGATGACATTGCCGACGAGCGCGCCCGGCCGCGGGCCCGGCTTCTCGACGATGGTGCGGCCGAACGGCCACAGCGCGTACGACGCGATGCGCAGCGAGGCGAATCCGAACGGGATCGTGATGATCAGGACGAAACAGATGAGCGCGGCAAGGAGGTAGCCCAGCGCCAGCCAGAGGCCGCCGAAGATCAACCAGATGATGTTCAGTATTAGGCGCATGGCTCCTCCGACGGTTGCCCCAGCCTACCGAGTAAAGCGGGTGCTGGTCTGTGAGGCGTCCGAGTAAGATCAGCTGCACGCGTCCCGGCGCAATCGGGACGCTTTCCTTATGTGAGTACGAGACGAGCGGGTGAGACCAGTGCCGACCGGCCGGGTTAAGTGGTACGACGCCGAGAAGGGCTTCGGCTTTCTGTCGCAAGAGGAAGGCGAGGACGTCTACGTGCGGTCCTCAGCGCTGCCCGCAGGCGTCGAGGGCCTCAAGGCCGGGCAGCGTGTCGAGTTCGGCATGGCCGCGGGCCGTCGCGGCCCGCAGGCGTTGAGTCTGAAGATCCTCGACTCGCCGCCGAGCCTCACCCGGACCCGTCGTGAGGCCGCCGCAGCCGAGCACAAGCACACGCCCGACGAGTTGCACGGCATGGTCGAGGACATGATCACCCTGCTGGAAGGCGTCGTGCAGCCGGAGTTGCGCAAGGGTCGCTATCCGGACCGCAAGGTCGCCCGGCGGGTGTCGGAAGTGGTGCGGGCCGTCGCGAGCGAGCTCGACGCCTAGCTCCTCTTCAGCGCCCGCGAACGTTCCTTACCGCTTGAAGATCCGCCGAGATTTCGAGCGGTAAGGAACGTTCGGCGGGGAACAATGGGGTCATGAGTTATGTCGCCAGCGGTGGCGAGTTCGACCGCGACACCGACTACATCACCACCCGCATCACCGCCGACGGCCGTGACGGCTATCCGGTCGAGCCGGGGCGCTACCGCCTGGTCGTCGCGCGGGCGTGCCCGTGGGCCAACCGCACCATCATCGTGCGCAGGCTGCTTGGACTCGAGGGCGTTCTCTCCATTGGCTTTTGCGGTCCCACCCACGACGAGGACAGCTGGACCTTCGACCTGGATCCCGGCGGCGTGGACCCGGTACTGAAGATCCCGCGACTCAAGGACGCATTCCTGAAACGGTTCCCGGACTACGAGAAGGGCATCACGGTGCCCGCGATCGTCGACGAGCCGACGGGCCAGGTCGTGACCAATGACTTCGCTCAGATCACGCTCGATTTCTCCACCGAGTGGACCGACCACCACCGCGACGGCGCACCGCAGCTGTATCCGCAGGAACTGCGCGACGAGATCGACGAGGTGGCGCAGCGCATCTACACCGAGGTGAACAACGGCGTGTACCGCTGCGGTTTCGCCGGCTCGCAGGCCGCCTACGACAAGGCGCATGACCGGCTGTTCAGGGCGTTGGACTGGCTGTCCGACCGGCTCGAGAACCAGCGGTACCTGGTCGGGGACACCATCACCGAGGCCGACGTGCGGTTGTTCACGACGTTGGCCCGCTTCGACCCTGTCTATCACGGGCATTTCAAGTGCAACCGCCAGAAGCTGTCGGAGATGCCGGTGCTATGGGCGTACGCGCGAGACCTGTTCCAGACGCCCGGCTTCGGCGACACCGTCGACTTCGTCCAGATCAAGCAGCACTACTACATCGTGCACACGGACATCAACCCGACGCAGATCGTCCCGAAGGGGCCGGATCTGGCGAACTGGCTCACCGCGCACGATCGGGAACAGTTGGGCGGCAAGCCCTTCGGTGACGGGACACCCCCGGGGTCGACGCGCGAGGGTGAGCGGGTTCCCGCCGAGCACGCGGCCTAAGACCACACCGTCCGCACCGACCACTCGGCGTGCGGCGCGGGCACCTCTTCGCCGTCCAGTCGGATCAACGTCGGCAGCAACACCGCGATGCCGTTCAGCTTGCCCCGGCGCGGATCGACCGTCGGGATGGTCACCGCGAGCCTGCTGTCGGGCCGGAACTCCTCGAGCACATCGGAATCGTCGTACTGCCGCAACAGAACCCACGGCGCCTTGCCGATCGCCTCGGGCACCGACAGCTGAACCGGCTCCCGCTCGGACACCGGCAGCTCGCCCTGCTGTTCGAACACGGTGCACTCCGTCGGGTTCAGCACGTTGCAGTATCGATACGGTCCAACTCTTGCCGACAGTCCGCGTGAATACGCGCTGATCTCCGGGTACTCCGACTCGTGGGAGCCGCTCATCCGCCAGATCAGCACGCCTGTCGCCGTGGTCGCGATGACGACGACAGCAACCAGTGCGGCAATGAGGCGCTTCACTCCGGGACCGCCGCCGAGTCGGCCAGGCCGCCCTCCTGCTCGGCCAACACCGGCCGGTTGCCGCCGAAGCCGGGAATCAGCGACTCGCCGCGGTAGCTCACCACCGTCTGCGCCAACCCGAGAATCAGCACCGCGGTGACCGTCGTGAAGCCCACCCACAGCTCGGTGTAGATCAGCACGCCGATCGCTCCGCCGGTCACCCAAGCCAACTGCAGCAACGACTCTGAGCGTCCGAAGGCCGACGCGCGCGACTCCTCGGGCAGGTCGTCCTGCAGCGAGGCGTCCAGCGAGGCCTTGCCGATCGCGGCCGCCCCCGACGTCAGCAGCGTGGCCACCGCGGCCACCAACAGGTTGCCGGTGACGGCCGTGGCCAGCGCCCCCAGCGTCACGACGATCGTGCACCGCACCACCAACTGCGCCGGATGGCCGAGCCGCAGCCGCGCGCTGGTGAAGTTGCCCGCGAAGTTACCGATCGCCGCCGCGGCGCCGATCAGGCCGAGAATGCGCAGCTGCTCCCATCCGCTGGCGTCGTGCGACTTCGCGACGAAGGCCGGGTAGAGGAACAGGAAACCGACCATCACCTTGATCGTGCAGTTGCCCCACAGGGCGGTGATCGTGTTGCGCCCCATCGGTTGTCGCGCGTCCTTCGACGGCGGCTGCTCGGGGTAGCGGCGCAACTCGCCGGTGCGGCCGTGGTAGGACAGGGTGGCGGGCACTTCGCCCTCGGTCACCTCGACCCACTTCGGGATCCGCATCGCCAGCGCAGCGCCCGCCACCGACACCGCGACGACGACGTACAGCGCACCCGGCATGTGCAGCAGTCCGAACAGGTACTCGGCGGCTGCGGCGAGTCCGCCGCCGACCATGGTTCCGCCCAGCAGGCCGAACGTGGTCAGCCGCGAGTTGACCCGCACCAGATCGATCGTCGGTGGCAGCACGCGCGGGGTCACCGCACTGCGCAGCACGCTGAATGACTTGGACAGCACCATCATTCCCAACGCGCAGGGGTAGAGCACCCACGATTGGAAGCTGCCCGTGGCGCTGTCGTAGTTGGCGATCAGTACCACCACCAACAACGTGCGCAGCATGAACGACGCTGCCAGGGCGACGCGGCGACCGTGCTGCAGGCGGTCAAGGGCCGGGCCGATCAGCGGGGCGATCACGGCGAACGGCGCGATCGTGATCAGCAGGTACAGCGCGACCTTGCCCTTGCTCTCGCCGCTGGCCGCGGCGAAGAACAGGGTGTTGGCCAGTGCGACGGCCATCGCCGCGTCCACGGCGAAGTTGGCGACCACCGGCCACGTCAGCGCGGTCAGACCCGATTTGTCGGCTCCGTCGGCGGTCGCGGCGCGATGTACGAGGCCGTACATCTTCGATCCCATCTCGCGACTGCGTTGGGCGGCCGCCCTCGTGACGGTGACTCGTTCGCCCGTGCCGGTTCGGACCGACCGCGGCGGCGGGTCGGTCGAGAACTCGCGGGCAGGCTCGTCGAGCGGCGGCAGCCAGCGGTTGGCGCTCGGCGATGGCCCGGAGCGTCGGGGCCGCCGGTAGGTGCCGTCGCTGGGGTAGTTCGCCATGCCGGGGTGCTCATCGCCGGGGTCGGCGGGCGGGCGAGGCGGGTAATACCGCGGGTCGCGCCGACCCGTCGGGTCGTGCTCACGCCGCGATCCGGTCACAGTTCGATTCTCCCCCATCGCAGCGGCTGTCGACGTGCAGGCGACCGGTGTGGCTAGTCGTTCGCCGCTCAGGCAAAATTAGTGGCAATGGACAGCATGACCGATTCCGCCGAGCCTGGCGCCGCGGACCCCGCCGAGCGTCCAGACCTTGAGGCGGTGCTGCTCAGCGCCGTCGCGGACGCGCGCGCGGCGATCGTCGAGCACAGTGGCGAGGACACGGTCGGCGAGTACCTGGGCGCCAGTTTCGACGACCCCACCGCGGCGACGCACCGATTCCTCGCCGACATGCCCGGCTACCGGGGCTGGCAGTGGGCCGTCGTCATGGCCGCGTTTCCCGGTGCCGATCACGCCACGATCAGCGAGGTCGTGCTGGTACCGGGTCCGACGGCGTTGCTCGCGCCCCAGTGGGTGCCCTGGCACGAGCGGATCAGGCCCGGCGACCTGAGTCCCGGCGATTTGCTCGCTCCGGCCGCCGACGATCCACGCCTGGTTCCCGGCTTCATGGCCAGCGGCGACCCGCAGATCGACGACGTCGCCGTCGAACTCGGTCTGGGCCGCAAGCAGGTGCTCAGCCCGTGGGGTCGCAGCGAGGCCGCACAGCGATGGCACGACGGCGAGCACGGTCCCGGCTCGGCGATGGCGCGCTCCACCCGTCGGGTGTGCCGCGACTGCGGGTTCTACCTTCCACTCGCGGGCTCACTGGGGACGATGTTCGGGGTGTGCGCCAACGAGCTGTCCGCAGACGGTCAGGTCGTCGAGTCCGAATACGGTTGCGGCGCACACTCGGACACTCCGGCGCCGGCAGGCACCGGGTCACCGCTCTACGACCCGTATGACGATGGTGTGCTCGATACGACCGAGCCTGCGGACTAGCTCTCCGCGGCGGCCTTGATTCGCGCCAGGGACTGATTCATCCCCTCGACGAGCTCCTGCTCGAAGCTCGGCACGCCACCCATGAACCTGTTGACGGCCATATTCGACACCGGCTTCACGCCGTTCTCGGCGTGTCGGGTCTCGGTCAGCCGAGTCCCGGAGTCGGTCGGTTCCAGTTCATAGCTCCAGATCGTCCCGTTCTCGTTGACCCGGAATGACAGCTTTTTCTCCGGGACGAACTCGGTGATGCGACTGGTCGTCGGCCAGACCAGCAGTCCGCGGCGGTTGACGTTCACGGTGCGGGCGCCCTGGCGGACCGGGCCCAGTGTCCTCATCATCCGGCACTGCGGACTCCACTGCGGCATCCGGCGCACGTCGGCGACCAGCGCCCATACCTTCTCGACCGGTGCATTGATGTCGATCTGCGCGTGCAGCAGCGGAGCTGCCATGGCGACCCTCCTCGGCCTGTCGTCGAAATTCAGTCCAGCCCACTCTGTGCGCCGCGAGATCCGCTGCGCACGGCGTGACGCTGCCACAGATAGATCGCGGTGCCAAGAACGCCGACCCCGAGACCGGCCACCGTGTACGGACGCCACGGGTGCAGGTCGGCGACCGTGAACGCCAGCGCCGCGGCGACGGCCCACCCCACGGCGATCACCACGATCACCGGCCACGGCTTGCGCACGCCGGCCGGCAGGTCGGGCGGTTGCGGGGACATCGGGGACATCGGGGACATCGGTGTCAACGTAGCCGATGACGTGCGCGTCATAATCGCACGGTGTGGAAGACATGCTAGGTATTCTTTGCCTCGTGAAAGATGCCGACGGCCGTTTGGCCAGCGACCTTTCGCTCGCAGTGATCCGTCTGGCTCGCCAATTACGGTTCAGACGCCCGGATTCCCCCGTTTCGCTGTCGCAGTTGTCGGCGTTGTCGACCCTCGCCAAGGAGGGCGCGATGACGCCGGGCGCGTTAGCCATGCGGGAGCGGGTCCGGCCGCCGTCGATGACGCGGGTGATCGCGTCGCTGGCCGAACTCGGCCTGGTCGATCGCGTCGCTCATCCCGGTGACGGGCGTCAGGTGCTGGTGTCGGTGTCGCCCGCCGGCGCGGACCTGATCGAGGCCGAACGTCGCGCCAGCCAGGAGTGGTTGATGCTGCGGTTGGCCCGGCTCGACCCGGACCAGCGCAGGACGCTACTGGCGGCGGCGGATCTGATGACGGCCATCGTCGAAGAAAGCGCGTGAGCGTCAACGTCATCGACGTCGACGACCCCGCCGACCCGCGGCTGGACGACTTCCGCGACCTCAACAGCGTCGACCGCAGGCCCGATCTGCCGACCGGCAAGGGGCTCGTGATCGCCGAAGGGGTGCTGGTCGTCCAACGCATGCTGGCGTCGCGGTTCACCCCGCGGGCACTGCTGGGCACCGATCGGCGACTGGGCGAGCTGGCGTCCGACCTGGATTCCGTTGCCGCGCCCTACTATCGCGCGCATCCCGAGGTGATGGCCGAGGTCGTGGGGTTCCACCTCAACCGCGGCGTACTGGCATCGGCATCCCGCCCGCAGGAGCTCACGGTCGTTCAGGTGCTCGACGGAGCGCGCACCATCGCGGTGCTCGAGGGTGTGAACGACCACGAGAATCTCGGCTCGATCTTCCGCAATGCGGCCGGTCTCGGCGTCGACGCCATCGTGTTCGGCACCGGCTGCGCCGACCCGCTGTACCGCCGCGCGGTGCGGGTGTCGATGGGCCATGCACTCCTGGTCCCTTACGCATGGGCGCAGTCGTGGCCGGACGATCTGGAATTGGTGCGCGACAACGGCTTTCATTTGCTCGCGATGACTCCGGATCCCGCAGCGCAAACGCTGGCCGAGGCGATGTCGTCGATCACCGACGACAAGGTGGCCGTGCTGGTGGGCGCCGAGGGACCCGGACTGACCGAGCGGACCATGCGCGCGAGCGATCTGCGGGTGCGCATCCCGATGTCACGCGGCACCGACTCGCTCAACGTCGCGACGGCCGCCGCCCTGGCCTTCTACGATCGAATGAGATCGGCGCCGTGACAAAGGAGGAGCGTCATGCCGCTACAGATTCGGGAGGCCACGGCCGAGGACGCAGCAGAATGCGGGCGCATCTGTCATGACGCCTTCGCGGCCATCGCTGAGCGCCACGGGTTTCCGCCTGATTTCCCGTCGGTCGACGCCGCGACGGGGGCGTTGTCCGGATTGATCGCGCACCCCGGCTTCTACGGAGTGGTCGCCGAGGATGGCGGACGAATCATCGGAAGCAACTTTCTGGACGAACGGTCGATGATCTTCGGGCTGGGCCCGATCACCGTCGACCCTGCCGCTCAGGATCACCGGGTTGGGCTCGCGCTGATGAACGCGATGCTCGACCGAAGCGCAGACCTGCGGACACCCGGCGTTCGGTTGTTGCAGTCGGCGTATCACAACCGGTCGATGAGCCTCTACGCCAAGCTCGGATTCGATGTCCGCGAACCCTTTGCGACGATGCAGGGAGCGCCCTTGGCGCATCAGCTCCCGGGATATCACGTTCGCGCGGCGACCGACGCGGACGTCGAGGTGTGCGACGCCCTGTGTCGCCGTGTCCACGGCCACGATCGCAGTGGTGAAGTCCGCGACGCCATCATGCAAGGCACTGCGCGAGTGGTCGAACGGCTCGGCAGGATAACGGGGTACACGACCGGGTTGGGTTTCATGGCCCACTCCGTCGCCGAGACGAACGATGATCTCTACGCCCTCATCGGCGCCGCAGAATCGTTCGACGGCCCAGGGTTTCTTGTGCCCATGCGCAATACCGACCTGGTGCGGTGGTGCCTCGCGAACGGGCTGCGTGTGGTCCACATGATGAACCTGATGACCACCGGCCTTTACCAAGAGCCCCGCGGCGCGTTCCTCGCCTCAGTGCTGTACTGACGGCGATGGGCCCGCGTTAGGCTCGGCTCGTGACCGACGACTCCACGCCATGGGCGATGGGCCTGACGGTTGCCGGGTTCGTCGCCGCTGTGACCGCAGCCGCGGTGGTGGTGCTGGGCCTTGGACTGGTGCGCGTACACCCCCTGCTCGCAGTCGGACTCAACCTGGTGGCCGTCGGCGGACTGGCGCCGACCGTGTGGGGTTGGCGCAAGCTGCCCGTCTGGCGATGGTTCGTCTACGGCTCTGCGGTCGGCGTCGCGGGTGCGTGGGCGGCACTGCTGGCCATTGTCGCTGGGGGGTAGAGGTATTCAGGCGATCATGGCTTCGGCGAACCGCGCCCGCCAGTGGCCGAGGTCGTCGACGCCCAGGATGCGCAGCACCACCTGATCGGCGCCCGCCGCGTGGTACTCCGCGACGCGCGCGGCAATCGCATCGACGGATCCCCACGCCGTGACGCCGTCGAGCAGGCGGTCGCTCACTGCGTCGATGTCGGACTCGGAGAACCCGAGCCGCAGGAGGTTTCGCCGGTAGCCGCCGACTTTGGTCAGGAAACCCAGCGGCTCGGCCGCGGCCCGCCGCGCAGCCTCCCGGTCCTCGACAGGGATGACCATCAGCAAGACCGCCAGGAGACGGTCGGCACCGAGCACCGCGCGCGCATCCATCACATAGGACGGCGTCACGAGAAACGGATACGCGCCGGCGGCGCGCTCGCGGGCCAGCGCCATCATTCGCGGGCCCAGCGCGGCGAGGACCCGACTGCCCGCGGGCACACCCGCGGCGTCGAGCTCATCGAGGTAGGTGCTCACGGTGGCAAGGGGATGCGCATCGCGCGCGCCGCCCAATCCGACGATGAAGCGTCCCTGCGGCAGCGCCCGGAACGTGGCCGCGACTTCGGCGGCGGGCACGACGGAGACCGGGATGATGCCGGTGGCGACGGGAACGGCCATGGTGGCGCGCACCGCGGCGGTGAGCATCGGCAGATTGCCCGACCGCCAGAGCGTGGCGTAGCCGAGCTCTTCGGCGTGGCGCGCCTCGTCGGCCACGACGGTGGCGTCATCGGTGTACGGATAGGCGCTTGCGAGGCCGATCGATCCGGGCGTGCTCATAGAGCCGCACGCTATGACCTCAACGAGGCTTCAGGTCAAGCGTTCAGCGCTGGCCACTCGAGCGAACGCCGAGCAGCACGTCTTCCCAGGCCGGCACCGCCGGCTTGCCTTTGGTTCTGCGCGCTCGCGGCTTCGCTGCCTCGGGTACTTCCTGCTGCGGCTCCGGTTCGGGCTCGGCGAGCGGCAGCTCTGGCTCGTCGGCGTCGCGTGCGAGCTGGGGGACGGCGGCAACCGGCCGCAGCGGGCGGGCGAAATCGGGGTCGATCAGCTCCGATGCCGCATCGTCGAACGCGGTGACGGTGCCGCCGTGCGCGCCGGGAGCGAACCGGAAGTGCGCCACGTTGTCGGACAGGCCGGCCTTCCAGGACAGCTGCACGGTCCAGCGGCCGTCTTCGTTGCGCCACGCGTCCCAGTTCGACGCGTCAGGGTCCAGACCGCGGGCGACCAGCGCCGTGGTGACCGTCTCCAGCAGGGTCAGCACCGACGGCCCGTCAGCCAGCACCGGGTGCGCCGCAGTTGCCAGTTCGGCTGCGCGTGAGCGCTCCAGCAGCACCGGGTGGGCGAAGCGCTCGACCCGCTCGATGTCGGCACCGGAGGCCGACGCGATCTGTTCGACCGATGCGCCCGAGCGAATTCTGGCTTGAATCTCTTTCGGACGCAGCACGCTTGGAACCTCGGCCTCTGATCGGGTTTTACTCTGACCGGTCTTCTCGCCGCTTACCGCGGCCCGTAACCGGTCGTCGGGCAGCAGCATGAACTTCTCTCCTGAGCCGGCGGCCTCGCAGATGATTCGTTTGCCGTCAACATCCAGTCCGACGACCCTGAGTTCTCGCATGCCGACCTCCTCCGAGCTTACGCGAAGCCCGATTAGACGGACCCTACTTCGTTATCCCGCCGTAACCCCGCAGACACGCCCCGGCAGGTCATCGATGAGCGCTCGCGCGAAGAGCACCGTCAGAGACGCTCGACCACCCAGTCGACGCACGCGGTCAGCGCGCTGACGTCATCAGGCTCCACTGCGGGGAACATTCCGATGCGCAGCTGGTTGCGGCCGAGTTTGCGGTAGGGCTCCGTATCGACGATGCCGTTCGCCCGAAGCGTCTTGGCGACGGCGCCGGCGTCGACGTCATCGGAGAAGTCGACCGTGCCGACGACCTGCGAGCGTAATTGCGCATCGGTGACGAACGGGGTCGCGTACGGCGAGGCCTCGGCCCACCCGTACAGACGCTGCGAGGAGTCCGCGGTGCGCTTGACCGCCCAGTCGAGTCCGCCGTTGTCCAGCATCCAGTCCAACTGGTCGGCAAACATGATCAACGTGCCCACCGCAGGCGTGTTGTACGTCTGATTCTTGGTGCTGTTGTCGATCGCTATCGGCAGCGACAGGAACTCCGGCACCCAGCGGCCCGAAGCGGCGATCGACTCGACGCGGGCCAGCGCCGCAGGCGAAAGGATCGCGACCCACAGCCCGCCGTCGCTGGCGAAATTCTTCTGCGGCGCGAAGTAGTAGGCATCGGTCTGCGTGATGTCCACCGGTAGGCCGCCCGCGGCCGACGTGGCATCGATCGCGATCAGCGCGTCGCCGGAGTCCTCCGGTCGTCGCACCGGAACCGCCACGCCCGTTGACGTTTCGTTGTGCGCCCAGCCGATGAGGTCCACCGACGGATCCGACTGGGGATTCGGCGCGCTGCCGGGGTCGGCCTTGACGACGACGGGGTCGCCGACGAACGGGTTCTTGGCCACCGCCGAGGCGAACTTCGCGCTGAACTCGCCGTAGGTCAGGTGCAGCGAGCGCTTGTCGATCAGGCCGAACGCGGCGGCGTCCCAGAACGCGGTGGTGCCGCCGTTGCCGAGAACCACTTCGTACCCGTCCGGCACCGAGAAGAGCTGACGCAGCCCGTCGCGGACCCGGCCGACGAGATTCTTGACCGGGGCCTGTCGGTGCGAGGTGCCGAAGACGTCGCCCGCGGCGGCCAATGCCTGCAACTGCTCGGGCCGGACCTTGGAGGGGCCGCAGCCGAAACGGCCGTCCTTGGGCTTGAGTTCGGCGGGGATGGTCAGCGGCGATGAGCCGCTCGCGCGAGGAGCATCAGCCTGAGCCATGCGGTCAAGAGTAGTGACCGGACTTCTGGTCTGTCTTTGCGGGAGGGGTCGGTGAAAAGGCCGAGAAATGGGCAAACGCCTGCTTGCTCACCACCTTGTGGGTGGATACTCAAGAGATCGGTCGGGGGACTGTTGTTCGAGCCCGACCGAGGGGCGCGTGGTGAGAGGTCGTTCGGTGTCGCCGTCGATCTGTGCGGCGGCCGCGGTCATCAGTGACTGCGGATTCACCGACGCGGAGTTCTCGGCGGCGGCAGATTGACGTCGGCGGGGGACTTCGGAAAGAAGTGAGCCTGTGACCACCGTCACATCAGGCTGCTGTCAGACCCGTGTGACACATCCGGGTAAGGGGTATTCCGGGTATGCGATACCTGCGGTACCGTGTTGGACAACGAAGGCGCACTTGTAAACCTCACAGGGGAGGTCTCGGAATGGCCCGCACACGCATGGTCAGGCGGTGGCGTCGCAATATGGATGTCAGCGACGACGCTCAATACGTAGACACGCTCACGACACTGTCCGAGGGGTCAGTGCGACGCAACTTCAATCCGTACACCGACATCGACTGGGATTCCCCGGAGTTCGCGGTGGTCGACAACGACGCGCGGTGGGTGCTGCCGTCGACCGATCCGCTGGGCCGCCATCCGTGGTATCAGGCCCAGCCGCTGGAGAAGCAGATCGCGATCGGCATGTGGCGCCAAGCCAATGTCGCCAAGGTCGGACTGCAGTTCGAGATCATCTTGATCCGCGGACTGACCAACTACGCGTTCTGGGTGCCCAACGGCTCTCCGGAATATCGGTACTGCCTGCACGAGTCGGTCGAAGAGTGCAACCACACGCTGATGTTCCAGGAGATGGTGAACCGCATCGGCGCGGACGTTCCCGGTATGCCGCGCATGTTGCGCTGGGTCGCTCCGTTGATCCCACTGGTGGCCGGACCGTTGCCGATCCCCTTCTTCTTCGGCGTGCTCGCCGGCGAGGAGCCGATTGACCACACGCAGAAGAACATCCTGCGTGAGGGCAAGGCGCTGCATCCGATCATGGAGCGGGTGATGGCGATTCACGTCGCCGAGGAGGCTCGGCACATCTCGTTCGCCCACGAGTATCTGCAGAAGCGGGTGCCGCATCTGAAGGCCAGACAACGGTTCTGGCTGTCGCTGTACGTGCCCGTGGTCATGCGGCGACTGTGCAAGGCGATCGTCGTACCGCCGAAAGCGTTCTGGAAAGAGTTCGACATTCCGCGGTCGGTGCGCAAGGAGCTGTTCTTCGGCTCGCCGGAGTCGAAGCAGTGGCTGCGCGACATGTTCGGCGACGTGCGGATGCTGTGCCACGAGACCGGCTTGATGAACCCGTTCGCCAAGCTCATGTGGCGACTGTGCCGGATCGACGGCCAGCCGAGCCGCTACCGCAGCGAGCCCGCCCGCCAGCACGTGGTGTCCGCCGCGTAGGCGCCTTCATGCCACATGTGATCACCCAGTCGTGTTGCAGCGACGGGTCCTGCGTCTACGCCTGTCCGGTGAACTGCATCCACCCGTCACCGGACGAACCGGGCTTCGCCACCGCGGAGATGCTCTACATCGACCCGGCGGCGTGCGTCGACTGCGGCGCATGCGTGTCGGCATGCCCGGTCGGCGCCATCGCGCCGGAGACCCGGTTGGACCCGCAACAACTGCCCTTCGTCGCGCTGAACGCCGCGTTCTACCCCGACCGCGCGCCCGACGAGAAGGTGCCGCCGACGTCGAAGCTGGCGCCGGTGATCGAGGCGCCGCGGGTCGACTCGCGTTCGGGTAGGCCGCTGACGGTGGCGGTCGTCGGCTCAGGCCCGGCGGCGATGTACGCCGCCGACGAACTGCTGACGCAGCGCGGGGTGCAGGTCAATGTCTTCGAAAAGCTGCCCACGCCATACGGTCTGGTGCGCGCCGGTGTCGCCCCCGACCACCAGAGCACAAAACGGGTCACCAGGCTGTTCGACAAAGTCACGCGGCTGCCGGGATTCACGTTCTACCTCAATGTGGACGTCGGAACAGACCTGACTCACGCCGACCTGCTGACCCACCATCACGCGGTGCTCTATGCCGTCGGAGCGCCCGACGATCGTCGACTCGACATCGAGGGCATGGACCTGCCCGGCACCGGCACCGCGACCGAGATGGTCGCATGGATCAACGGCCACCCGGACTTCAGCGACTTGTCGATCGAGCTGAGCCACGAGCGAGCGGTCATCATCGGCAACGGCAACGTAGCCCTCGACGTCGCACGCATTCTGACGACCGACCCGAACACGCTGGCGCGGACCGACATCGCCGATCACGCACTGGGCGCGCTGCGCGATTCGAAGGTCACCGAGGTGGTGATCGTCGCGCGTCGTGGTCCCGCGCAGTCGGCGTTCACGCTGCCCGAATTGATCGGACTGACATCGACGGGCGAGGTGGTGCTCGATGCGGCAGACCGCGACCTCGTTCTGCGTGACCTCGCCTCAGTCGAAGACGCGCTGACGCGCAACAAGCTGGAGGTCCTCAGCAAGCTCGGCGATGCGTCCGCCCCCGCGACCCGGCCTCGTATCCGCCTCACGTACGGGCTGACGCCGAGCCGTGTCATCGGCACCGAACGCGCCGAGGGTGTGGAATTCACCGTCACCGGCACCGACGAGGTGCGGGTGCTGCCGGCCGGGGCGGTGCTGACGTCAATTGGCTACCGCGGCAAGCCGATTCGCGACCTGCCGTTCGACGAGAATGCTGCGGTGGTGCCGAACGACGGCGGCCGGGTGGTCGACCCCGCGTCGGGGCATCCCGTGCGGGGCAGCTACGTCGCCGGCTGGATCAAGCGGGGACCGACCGGGTTCATCGGCACCAACAAGTCGTGCGCGGCGCAGACCGTGCGCAACCTCGTCGACGACTACAACGCCGGACTGCTCGACGATCCCGTCTCTAAGCCGGCCGCGCTCGAGCGACTCGTGCGCAGCAGGCGTCCCGACGTCGTCGACGCCGCGGGCTGGCAGGCCATCGATGCGGCCGAGGTTGCGCGCGGAGGGGAAGACCGGCCGCGTCGCAAGTTCACCGCCGTCGCCGACATGCTTGCCGCCGCGGCGGCGGCGCCTGCGCCGCCCCTGCGCGAACGCCTGCTCGCCGGACTGCGGCGCTAGCACTTTCGCCAAAGCCGCCCGGCCGGTCGACTCGCGGCGGTATAGCAGGGTCATGACAGCAGCGGCATGTGTCGGTCGGATCGGAAGTCTCGCGGTCGCGCTGGGCGTCGGAGCCGCCGTCGTCACCGGGTACGGATGCGCAGTCGCGTTGGCCGAGACGCCGTCGTCGAATTCGGAATCGTCAGACTCGGCACCCTCGGAATCGGCCCGCCCGGCGGGTGACGACACCACCGGGACGGCGGACGCCAAGACCGGGACCGACACGGACGTGGACGCCGAAGCGGGACCCGAGGTCGACGAGCAGGACGGCGCCGATGCCGACGCCGATGCCGAAATCGACGCCGAAACCCAGGACGAAGACGAAGACTCGTCGGACGACGAAACCTCCAACGACACAGAGAGCGGCGTGGACGACGAGGCGGACGACTCCGTCGAGCCCGATGACGATACGGTCGCCGAGACGTCGGGCAACGAAGTCGAACCCGTCGCCACGATCCACGTCGTTGACACCGACGCGACGCTGACCAACGACGCACCGCGGCCGACGAATCCGCCTGCGGCACGGTCGATGTCGTCGGCGGCCGTGGACAGCGAAACGCCACTCACCGAGGCCACCGTGGCGGTGACGACCGCGCTGACTCCGCCTGCCGTGCCGTCCCTGAGGCCATGGCCCACCGCGTTCGATCCCACGACCGCGGTGACCTATGTCACGGGACTGGTGTCCAGCCTCGTCAACGCGGTGCTCAGCCCCTTTGCCGCGGGGCTGCCGTCTCCGCCGGCCGAACCGCCGACGCTCTGGGCGCTGCTGGCCTGGGTGCGTCGCGAGTTCTTCAACTCCTCGCCGCGACTCACCGACGGCCCCGTCCAGTACACACAAAGCCTCGTCGACGGCGATGTGCTCATCAAGGGCAATGTCGGCATCGTCGATCCAGACGAGGATCCGCTGACCTACACGGTGATCGGCAGACCGCTGCGCGGCGGTGTCGTCGAGGTCGACGCAGACGGCAACTTCACCTATCGGCCGATGAACGCGATGGCCGCGGTCGGCGGCTGGGACTCGTTTGTGGTGGTCGCCGGCGACGAAGCGGCGGGCCTGCACATCAACGGGCCGTTGGGTCTGCTGCAGTTCGTACCGATCGTCGGCAATCTGCTGTACCCCGGCGGTGGTCACCGGGTCGCGCGGACCGTCACCGTCAATGTGACGGCCACCGAAGGCGTTGACCTCTCGTTCCCCACCGACTTTGCGTGGGGCGTCGCGCATTCCGGCTTCCAAGCCGAAGGTGGGCCCGGCTCTCCGGTCGACCCGAACTCCGACTGGTACAAGTGGGTGCACGACCCGATCAACCAGCTGCTGGGTCTGACCAAGGGAGTGCCCGAGAACGGTCCGGGCGCTTACGTCAACTACGACGAAGACGCGCGGTTGGCTCGTGACGAGCTCGAGATGAACTCGTTCCGGATGGGCATCGAGTGGAGTCGGATCTTTCCGAAGTCGACTGCGAGCGTGGATATCTCCGATGACGGGGGCGCCATCACCGAGGCTGATCTCGAAGCCCTCGACGCTCTGGCCGATCAGGAGGAGGTCGAGCACTACCGCGATGTCCTTGCCTCGCTGCGGGCCCACGGCCTGGAGCCGATGGTCACGGTAACGCACTTCTCGCTGCCGGCGTGGGTGCACGATCCGATCTCCACACGCGCCCTCGCGCAGCTGGGACTGCCCGCGCCGGCCGCGGGATGGCTGTCGCCCACCACGCCCGTCGAGTTCGAGAAGTACGCCGCCTATCTCGCGTGGAAGTACGGCGACCAGGTCGACAACTGGGCGACGATCAACGAGCCGTTCCCGCCGGTTCTGACGCAGTTCTTCGCCCTGCCCGGCCTCGTTCCCGCATGGCCTCCCGGCCTCATCCGGCCCGACCTCGCCTCGACGTTCCTGGTCAATCAGGCCAAGGCGCACGCGGCCGCATACGATGCGATCCACGCCTGGGACGACATCTCGGCCACCGAGGGGCAGCCCGAAGCGTTCGTCGGCTTCACCAACAACATGGTTCCCGCCCGGCCGGCCAACCCAGTCAACCCGCTCGACGTGCAGGCGGCCGACGCCTGGAACCAGACCTTCAACCGCTGGTTCCCGAATGCCGTCATCGACGGCTGGGTGGACGCCAACCTCGACGGGATCAGGACAGCCGACGAGGTTCACGAGGACTTCAAGAACAAGGTCGACTTTCTCGGTGTGCAGTACTACGGCTCCCAGCCCATGCAGGGCTTCGGACTGGCGCCCGTCCCCGGACTGCCGTTCCTGCGGGGCCTACCCGTGCGGTGCGCGGCGAGTTCGCCGACGTGCAGCGATTTCAACCAGCCCATCGACCCCGGTGGGTTCCGCGAGGTTCTCGAAGTGGCTGCGTCGTACGGAAAGCCGTTGTGGATCACCGAGAACGGCATCGCCGACGACGACGACACGAAGCGGCCGTCCTACATCGCCAACCACATCGCCGTCGTTCAGGATCTGGTCGCACACGGCACCGATATCCGCGGTTACACCTACTGGTCGTTCGTCGACAACCTCGAATGGTCCGAGGGCTACCACCTGCAGTTCGGCCTGTACGGGTCCGACCCCGCGACACCTGAACTCGAACGCACGCCGAAACACGACAGCATCGCAACCCTAAGTGCCATAACGGGTTCGAACCTCCTGCCGATGTCGGTACTGCTGGACTACGTCGCCGGCTCGACCGTCTGAGCGCAGACGGCGGCGATCGCTGCGGTGTCCCAGTAGAAGGGCCGCACCTCGGCGATGCGGCCGTCGACGACACGCAGAGTCTGAAGGATCGGGAAGTCAACGGACCGACGGGTCGCGCGCGACCGGGCGTGCACCTGAGTCAGGACCACCGCGGTGGCAGAGGTCGACAGGAATTCCTGTTCGACCATCTCGAACGTTTCCCACGTCCGGCTCATCACGACGAAGAAGCGCTGCAAGCCGTCGTGCCCGCGCCAGACCCCGCCGTAAGGCAGTGCGACGGCCTGGTGCAGCGCGACGTCGGCGGCGAAAAAGGGTGCGAGCGTGCCGAAGTCGGCGACGGCCGGGCCACCGGCCGCGAGGTATCGGACCTCGGCGGCGTACATGGCGCGCAGGACGTCAGCGTTGTCAGATGTGGTCGTCACATCCTGTAGACGCCGGGCGGGCGCCGTTCGTGAGATCAGCCGTGCAGCGACTCGCTACTGACTCTGCTGCATCGCCTCTTCGATTTCTTCCATGCTGACTTCCCGGATGGGCTGACCCATCGACCAGTGATGTCCGAACGGATCGCGCACCACGCCGTAGCGATCGCCCCAGAACGCGTCCTCGAGCGGGTGAACCACCGTTGCGCCCGCATCGACGGCCCGCTGAAATTTGGCGTCGACGTCGGTGACCGTCAGGTGGATGGTCACCGGCGTTCCACCCAATGCCGTCGGCGTCATCGACTTGCCCTCCGACATCTCGGGGAAGTCGTCGTTGAGCATCACCATGAACCCGTTGATGTTCAGCGCCGCGTGGACCAGCTTTCCGTCGGGTCCCCCGACTCTGCCGTACTCCTGCGCGCCGAACGCCTTGACGTAGAAGTCGATGGCGGCCGCAGCGTCGTCAACGATGAGGTGGGGCGAAACCGCGGGTTGGACGTCGATTGCCATGAGCTGTCTCCTTGAAGAGTTGGTCTACCTTCGTGGGCTACAAGTACGACTCACCGAACGGGCCGAACTCATCGCGCCGACCGTCATGCAACCACCGGGCACCGACAAACGAAGTCGCCCGCCTCCGACTGCGCCTGACACGGACTGGCGTCTGGCAACATAGCGGCGTGTCCGGGCGGGGAGTGCTGGTGAGACCGAGGCCCGCTGTGCTGGACCCCCTGGCCGTCGGAGTCGTGGCCGCGGCAGTCAGTCTGATCGGTGCGGGCCGGCCGTCGTTCTGGTACGACGAGGCCGCGACGATCTCGGCGTCATACAGTCGCTCTCTTGGGCAGCTGTGGCAGATGCTGAACAACGTCGACGCCGTTCACGGCCTGTACTACCTGCTCATGCACGGCTGGTTCACGATCTTCCCGCCGACGGAATTCTGGTCGCGGGTGCCGAGCGGTCTTGCTGTCGGAGTCGCGGCGGCCGGCGTCGTGGTTCTGGGCAAGCAGTTCTCGTCTCGCACTGTCGCGGTGAGCTCCGGAGTCATCTGCGCGATCGTGCCGCGGGCGACGTGGGCAGGCATCGAGGCGCGGCCCTATGCCCTTTCGATGACGGCCGCGGTGTGGCTGACCCTCGTGCTCGTCTGTGCCGCCCACCGCAACAAGGGTCGGCTCTGGCTGTTATACGGATTCGTCCTCGCGACGTCGGTTCTGCTCGAGGTGTATCTCGCACTGATGGTGCTGGCGCACGTCGCGTTTCTCTGCTTTTTCCGCAGCGATCGAACTGTCCTTGTGCGGTTCGCCGTCACGTCGGTTCTCGCGGGGTGCGTGGTGGCGCCGTTCGTGAGGGAAACCGTCGGTCAGGTGCACCAGATCGTCTGGATCTCACCGATCGGGCGCCGGACCATCGAGGACGTCGCGATCCAGCAGGTCTTCGAGAGGAGCCCGCTGTTCACGCTCGTGTCGGCGCTGGTCGTCGCGACGGCTATTGTGCTGTGGCGCTTCACATCTACGCAATTGATGCATGCGGACCGACGGTTGTTGACCGTGGCGATCACCTGGTTGGTGATACCGACGGCCGTGATCGTCGGGTGGTCGGCATGGGTTCAGCCGATTTACACACCTCGCTACCTGTCCTTCACCGCACCGGCCGTCGCCCTGATTCTGGGCGTCTGCGTGGGCGCATTGACCGTCAAGCCCTGGGCCGCGGCGGCAGCAGTGAGCGTACTTGCCGTCGCCGCTGCTCCCAATTTCTTTCTGGTGCAACGAAGTTCGTACGCCAAGTACGGAATGGACTACAGCCAGGTAGCCGATCTGATTACGGCGAAAGCCGCACCGGGTGAGTGCTTGCTGGTGAACGACACGGTGGGCTTCATGCCCGCACCCATGCGCCCCCTCCTGGCGGCACGCCCTGATGCCTACCGGAACGTGGTCGACATCAGTCTGTGGCAACGGGCGACGGACCGAGATGACGTCTTCGGCACCAATCTCATACCGGAGGCCAGCGCTGGGCCGTTGAGCGTATGCCGCGTCGTGTGGTTCATCACCGAAGCCGACACATCAAGGCCCGCACACGAACAGGCCCCGGCGTTGCCGCCGGGGCCTCGGTTCGGGGGCACCCCCGCATTCGCGGTTCCGCGCGACCTTGGCTACCGGCTTGTCGAGCGCTGGCAGTTCAACCTGGTCCAGGTCATCAAGGCAGAGCGGTGAGCGCCGTAACGGCTACCAGACGCGGATGTAATCGACCAGCATCGCCGCCGGGAACTGGCCCAGGGCGGGATTGCCGCCGCCGGGCCCGCCGACGGCGAGGGTGAACATGGGCTGCATCCAGTAGCCGGGGTTGTTGAACGGCCAGCGCCAGTCGTCGGGCCTGCCCGACACCTGAATTTTGTTCGGCGGCACGCTGAAGTACGGTTCGGCACCGTCGACGTAGTCCCGCCAGAACTTGAAACCGTCCTCATCCCAGCGCATCCGCCACGTGTGCCAGGCACTGTCGACGAGACCGGGAATTGATTTCCCTTCCCAGGTCTTGCCGTTGGACGCCGCGTGCACCGTGGTCCCCGGCGCCCACTGGCCGTTGCCGTACCACTCGAAGATGTCGACCTCGCCGTCGGGCAGCGGATCCTCGTTCACCGCCCAGAACGCCGGCCAGCAGCCGGGGGTCAGGCAGTCGAGTTTGATTCGCGCTTCCCACGTGGTGTTGATCATGCCCCGCCAATTGCCCCGCAGCTTGCCGCTGTAGAGCCTGCCCATGTCGTTGGTGGCGAGTAGTACGAGGTTGGAGTTGCCGTCGAGGAACACATTTCGGCGATCGTCGCGGTAAATCCCCTCGACCGGCGGATACACCTCGTCCTGCCAGCTCTGCACCGTCCACTTGGCCCGATCGGGGGCCGCACCCATGGGGCCGTCGAACTCGTCCTGGAAAATGTAGGCCTGTGATTGGCCGCTCGGCGGCGGCTGCTGGGGCCGCGGCGCGCGGTCCGCCGGCGCTGCGTGAGCTTGGGAGACGGGGATAGTGGCGGCCAAAAAGCCGAGTCCCGTCATCATCATCATGTTGCGACGATCCATCTGAGGCATTTCGCTACCTTAAAGCCCGATGCGAGCTTTGCGTGCGAAAGGGGTGGTAAAGCGTCGCAACGAATTCCCCGCGGGATTCAGACCACCGAGAACGACGGCGGAAGGGGAGCGCGTCCGGTCAGCGCCAGGAGCACCGTCTCCCCGTGCCCTGTCTCGACAGCAGTCCGCATCCCTAGCAAGAGTGCCTCGTCCAGCACATCGGGAGGCAGAACGTGCCGGATGCCGACAGCTTCAGCAATGTCTAGGCTGTGGACCGCCAGTTCAAATGTCCGCGTCGGCAAATAATTGTGCAGGCGAATACCGAGCCCGCCGAGCACCTCGATCAGGGGGTTGCCCGCGTCGGCCACCTCGTCGAATACCCGTGAGGCCAACGCGTCGATCGTCGCCGCGGGATCCGCGCCGAGGTCCCTTCCGGCCTGCCGCCCGCGCTCAGCAACGTCGGCTGGGCTAATTCCAAGCGCCGTCGGGGTCACCCGAACGTAGTACTCCGCCGGCGTCGTGATGTCCTCCCGCTCGGCGGTGGTCTTCAGGTAGGTGCTCACCGTGATCAACGAGCGCGACGTGTGTCCCACCAGCGCGCGCAGATCCCACTCGCCCAGGCCCGGCCCGTCCCACGCCGCGGCGGGAATCTCACGCACCAGCTGGGCGAAACTCCTTGCCGCCGAAAAGAATGTGGCTGTCATGACCGGGCCAGTTGGTCCCAGCCTTCGACGGATTGCGGGTCGCGGGGTCCGGGGCCGACGTAGGCCGCCGCCGGGCGCACCAGCTTGCCCAACCGCTTCTGCTCGAGAATGTGCGCGCACCAGCCGGCGGTGCGGCCGCAGGTGAACATCGCGGGCATCATCTTGGTCGGCACCTGCGCGAAGTCGAGGATCACCGCGGCCCAGAACTCGACGTTGGTTTCGATCGCGCGGTCGGGGCGGCGTTCGCGCAGCTCGGCGAGCGCGGCCTGCTCTAGCGCGGCGGCCACGTCGTAGCGCGGTGCGTCCAGCCGTTTCGCGGTGGCGCGCAGCACGCGGGCCCGCGGGTCCTCGGCGCGGTAGACACGGTGACCGAATCCCATCAGCTTCTCTTTGCGGTCGAGGATGCCCTTCACGACGGCGCCTGCGTCGCCGGTTTTCTCCACGTCCTCGATCATCGGGATCACCCGAGCGGGCGCGCCGCCGTGTAACGGTCCGC
Source organism: Mycobacterium deserti (assembly GCF_025345615.1). Classification (GTDB taxonomy): domain Bacteria; phylum Actinomycetota; class Actinomycetes; order Mycobacteriales; family Mycobacteriaceae; genus Mycobacterium; species Mycobacterium deserti. The sequence continues at coordinate 775,668 of NZ_JAODWD010000001.1, read as the reverse complement.
TCATCGCGCCGATCGCCCCCGACAATGCCGCCGCCACGTCGGCGCCTGTGGACGCGATCACCCGCGCGGTGAACGTCGAGGCGTTCATCCCGTGCTCGGCTGCCGACACCCAGTACGCGTCGATCGCCTCGACGTGCTTGGGGTCGGGTTCACCCTGCCATCGGGTCATGAACCGCTCAGTGACCGTGGAACATTCGTCGATGGTCCGCTGCGGAACTGCGGGCCGGTAGATACCCCGGGCGGACTGCGCCACATATGACAACGCCATCACCGAAGCGCGGGCGAGTTGCGCGCGCGCAGTGTCGTCGTCGATGTCGAGGAGGGGACCCCAGCCCCAAATCGGGGCCAGCATGGCCAGGCCGGCCTGTACGTCCACGCGCACGTCACCGCTGTGGATCGGCAACGGAAACGGCTCCGCGGGCGCAAGGCCGTTGCCGAACTTGCCGTCGACCAACAAGCTCCACACGTCGCCGAAGGTCACCCGCTGCCCGACCAGATCCTCGATGTCCACACCGCGATACCGCAGTGCACCACCGTCTTTGTCCGGTTCGGCGATCTCGGTGGTGAAGGCGACGACGCCTTCCAGTCCGGAAACGAAGTCATCGGGCACCGTCATGGGCAGATTCTCGCACCCGGACCGCCCGCGGCATCTACCGGTCGGTAACCAGGTCGCGGACGAGGCGTAGCGTTATCGCGTGGCAGCGCGAGACGACGAGCACTTGGCGAGGATGCGGGTGGAATACGGCTCGGTGGAGAAGGACGGCAGCCCCGATCTGGATGCCGACTGGCTGGCCGAGGGCTGGGTTGCGCTGCTGCGCAAGTGGATAGCCGACGCCGAAAATTCGGGTGCCGCGGAACCGAATGCGATGGTGATCGGCACGGTTGATGCCAAGGGACGGCCCGTGACCCGTGCTGTGTTGTGCAAGAGCGTGGACTCCTCCGGCATCTCCTTCTACACGAACTACGACTCCGACAAGGGTGAGCATCTGGCCGCCACCCCGTACGCGTCGGCGACGTTTCCCTGGTTTTCACTCGGCCGCCAGGTCCACGTCCGCGGTCCGGTGACGAAGGTGGCAGCCGAGCAGACCGCCGACTACTGGTCGAAACGGCCGCGCGGCTCGCAGTTGGGAGCGTGGGCCTCGCATCAGTCGCGGCCCATCGAGTCGCGCGCCGCCCTCTTGGCCCAGTTGGACGACGTGACCTCTCGCTTCGCCGACCATGACGCCGTCCCGGTACCGCCGAACTGGGGCGGCTACCTGATCGCACCGGAGGTCGTCGAGTTCTGGCAGGGCCGAGAGAACCGCGTGCACAACCGAATCCGGCTGCATTTCCCCGCCGGTGAGCCGGCCGTAGAACCGAGCCGCATCGAGCGGCTTCAGCCGTAGTGGGGCTGTTCGCCGACACCACCCCGCTTCGCACCCCGGACTTCCGACGGTTGTGGTTCGCAGGGGTCGTCACCACCGTCGGCGCGAACCTGACCATTTTCGCGGTGCCGGTGCAGTTGTACGCGCTGACCCAGAACTCGGCGTACGTCGGCCTTTCCGGCATCTTCGCGCTGGTTCCGCTCGTGGTTTTCGGGCTGCTCGGCGGTGCGTGGGCCGACGCGATGGACAGGCGGCTGCTGTTGATCATTGCGTCGTGCGGTCTGGCGGTGGCCTCTGTGCTGCTGTGGCTGCAGGCCGCGCTGGAATTGAACAACGTCTGGGTGGTGCTGTGCCTGCTGTCGGTGCAGCAGGCGTTCTTCGCGATCAATCAGCCGACCCGCTCGGCGGCGATCCCGCGCATGCTGCCCAGCGACCAGTTGCCCGCCGCCAACTCGTTGAACATCACCGTCATGCAGCTCGGCGCGATCGTCGGACCACTGATGGCCGGCGTGATGCTCCACTGGGTCGACCTGTCCACGCTGTATCTCATCGACGCGATCACCTGTGTGGTGCCGATCTGGGCGACGTTTCGGCTGTCGCCGATACCGCCCGCGAACGGCGGCACGGGCGGATCGGGGTGGGGTTTGGCGGCGGTGCTCGAGGGCTTCCGCTACCTGGCAGGCAACAACGTGGTGTTGATGTCGTTCGTCGTCGACCTCATCGCGATGATCCTCGGCATGCCGCGGGCGCTGTTCCCGCAGATGGCGCACGAGAGCTTCGGCGGCCCCATCGAGGGCGGCACCGCGATGGCGCTGCTGTCGGCCGCGATTGCGCTCGGTGCGGTTGCGGGCGGGGTCTTCTCGGGGTGGCTGCCCCGGATCCGTCGCCAAGGTCTTGCGGTCGTCGTCGCCATCGTGGTGTGGGGCGTGGCGATGATCGGCTTCGGCGTTGCGTGCGGGTTCGCAGGCGGCACGGCGGGCACGTTGTTGTGGATCGCGGTGGCGTTCCTGGCCATCGGCGGCGCCGCCGACATGGTGTCCTCGGTGTTCCGCAACACCATCCTCCAGCAGGCGGCCTCCGACGAGGTGCGCGGCAGGCTTCAGGGCGTGTTCACCGTCGTGGTCGCCGGTGGTCCGCGCCTGGCCGACGCGACGCATGGGGCGGCCGCCGCCGTCGTCGGCACCACGGTCGCCGCCACCGGCGGTGGCGTGCTGGTGGTTGTCGGGGTGCTCCTCGCGGTGGCCGTCGTCCCCGCGTTCGTCCGCTACCGCGTGGCGGGCGACGACAAAGTATGAGCAACGACAGGTGGCGGTCGTTGCCAAATTCTTTAGGCTTGTCTGCCCCGCGCGGGTTAGCATGCCCTTTGTGGCTGATGTTCGGGGGAACGGCGCTGTCGGCCTGCGCGAACGCAAGAAACAACGCACGCGGACGATGCTGATCGACGCAGCGGTGCGCTTGTGTGAGCGACAGGGATTCGAGCGCACGACAGTGGATCAGATTGCGGCGATCGCCGACGTGTCGCCGCGCACCTTCAGCAGGTACTTTCCGACCAAGGACGCCATCGGTCTGGCGCTGATCGACGAGGCGCTCGACAAAGCCGCCGTCGAGTTGGCGCGTCAGCCTCTCGACCTCAACCCCTTCGAGGCGCTTCGACGTGCGTATGTGGCGATGTACCACACCACCAAGTCGGCTCCGCCGGGTGAGCTGTCGGCCGAGCGGATGCTGTGCATCGTGCGCATCGTCATGACTTCGCCGTCGTTGCGCGAGGCCGCCATGGAGTACCGGGCTCATCCGGTGAGCGTCGTGCTGGCCGAACGGATGGGCGTCGCATCGGACGACCGCAGGGTCAAGCTGGTTTCGTCGGTGTGGGCATCGCTCATCATGACCGCGGTCGGTGATCTGGCCGACGAGAACGTGGATTGGGCTCGGCTTTCCGTAGACGACATCGTGTTCCGTGTCGAAACGACGTTCGCCGAGTTCACCGACTTGATGACAGAGGTCGTCCAGCCCGTCTGACGCCCTGTCCGCCCCCGCCAGAGCGCGGCCGCGCCGATGGGACTACCTTTTGTAGGACAAAGTCAATTCCCAGCAGCGTAGAAGGGATACCCGTGGCCGATAACGCAAGTAGTGGGGGAGAGAAGGCCACTCTTTCCTACCCCGGCGGCGAGATTGACCTGGACATCGTTTCCGCCACCGAGGGCGCTGACGGTATCGCGCTGGGCTCGCTGCTGTCGAAGACTGGCTACACGACCTTTGACGAAGGCTTCGTCAACACCGCCTCGACCAAGAGCGCCATCACCTACATCGACGGTGATGCGGGAATCCTGCGGTATCGCGGGTATCCGATCGAGCAGCTGGCCGAGAAGTCGAACTTCATCGAAGTCAGCTATCTGCTGATCTACGGAGAGCTGCCGACCAAGGACGAGCTCGAGAGATTCACCACTCAGATTCAGCGGCACACACTGCTGCACGAGGACCTCAAGCGGTTCTTCGACGGTTTCCCGCGCAACGCTCACCCGATGCCGGTGGTGTCCAGTGCTGTCAACGCCCTTTCGGCGTACTACCAGGACTCGCTGGACCCGTTCGACGACGAGCAGGTGGAGCTGTCGACCATCCGGCTGCTGGCCAAGCTGCCGACCATCGCGGCCTACGCCTACAAGAAGTCGGTCGGCCAGCCGTTCCTGTACCCGGACAACTCGCTGTCGCTGGTCGAGAACTTCCTGCGGATGACGTTCGGCTTCCCCGCCGAGCCCTATGAGGTCGACCCCGAGGTTGTGCGGGCGCTCGACCTGCTGCTGATCCTGCACGCCGACCACGAGCAGAACTGCTCGACGTCGACGGTGCGTCTGGTCGGCTCGTCGCAGGCCAACCTCTTCACGTCGATCTCCGGCGGTATCAACGCGCTGTGGGGCCCGCTGCACGGTGGCGCGAACCAGGCGGTGCTGGAGATGCTGGAGAAGATCCGCGTCGGCGATGACGACGTTCAGACCTTCGTCAAGAAGGTCAAGAACAAGGAAGACAACGTCAAGCTGATGGGCTTCGGCCACCGCGTCTACAAGAACTACGACCCGCGGGCGCGCATCGTGAAGGAGCAGGCCGACAAGATCCTCGGCAAGCTCGGCGGCGACGACGAACTGCTGGACATCGCCAAGGAGCTCGAGGAGATCGCCTTGACCGACGACTTCTTCATCGAGCGCAAGCTGTACCCCAACGTCGACTACTACACCGGGGTCATCTACCGCGCCATGGGCTTCCCCACCCGGATGTTCACCGTGCTGTTCTCGGTGGGCCGACTCCCGGGTTGGATCGCGCACTGGCGTGAGATGCACGAGGACGGCAGCGGCAAGATCGGTCGCCCGCGGCAGATCTACACCGGCTACACCGAGCGCGACTACGTAGACCCGGGCTCCCGCTAACCATCCCTTCGCGAGCAGACGCAAAACTGCCCGTTTAGCCCCAAACTTGGGCAGTTTTGTGTCTGTTCGCCCACAGTGGGTTGCCGCCCGGACAGTTGTAGTTTCACAATTGTCCGGTGAATGAAACCGTCGTGCGGTCATTGAGCGCCCGGCGCAAGGCCATCATCCTGGTGTCCTGCTGCCTGAGCCTGCTGATCGTGTCGATGGACGCCACGATCGTCAACGTCGCCATCCCGAACATCCGCGGGGATCTGCACGCATCACCCTCGCAGATGCAGTGGGTCATCGACATCTACACGCTGGTGCTGGCCTCGCTGCTGCTGCTCGCCGGTGCGACCGCCGACCGGTTCGGCCGCAGGCGCGTCTTCCAGCTCGGCCTGACGGTATTCGCGCTCGGATCCCTTCTGTGCAGTCTGGCGCCGAACATCGAGACGCTGATCGCGGCACGCTTCCTGCAGGCCGTCGGGGGGTCGATGATGAACCCGGTCGCGATGTCGATCATCACCCAGGTCTTCACCGGACGGGTGGAACGCGCCCGCGCCATCGGCGTGTGGGGCGGTGTGGTCGGCCTCTCGATGGCGCTCGGACCGATCGTCGGCGGGGCGCTCATCGAGTTCGTCGACTGGCGCGCCGTGTTCTGGATCAACCTGCCGATCTGCGCGCTGGCCATCGCGCTCACCGCGATCTTCGTGCCGGAATCGAAGTCGGCGACGATGCGCGACGTCGACCCGGTCGGCCAGGGCCTCGGCATGGCGTTCCTGTTCGGAATCGTCTTCGTGCTCATCGAAGGGCCGGGTATCGGATGGGGCGACGTTCGAACGATCGGAGTCCTAGCTGCGGCGGTGGCGGCATTCATCGCGTTCGTGTTCTACGAGTCGCGGCGCCACGACCCGTTCATCGATCTGCGCTTCTTCCGCAGCATTCCCTTTGCTTCGGCGACGATGATCGCGGTGTGCGCGTTCGCCGCATGGGGAGCGTTCCTGTTCATGATGTCGTTGTACCTGCAAGACGAACGGGGTTTCTCCGCCCTGCACACCGGCCTGATATATCTGCCGGTAGCCCTTGGTGCACTGATCTTTTCGCCGCTGTCGGGTCGGATGGTGGGCCGCTTCGGCAGCCGTCCGTCGCTGTTGACCGCCGGAGTCTTGATCACCGCGGCGTCGCTGATGCTGACCCGCCTGACTGCGACCACTCCGGTGTGGCAGCTGCTGGTGGTGTTCGCCGTGTTCGGCGTCGGCTTCTCGGTCGTCAACGCGCCGGTCACCACCGCGGCGGTCAGCGGTATGCCGACTGATCGAGCCGGGGCCGCTTCCGCGATCGCGTCGACCAGCAGGCAGGTCGGCGTGAGTCTCGGTGTGGCGCTGTGCGGTTCGATCGCGGGCTCGGCGCTGCTGGCTACCGGCGTTGACTTCGCCGAGGCGGCGCGACCGCTGTGGTTCGTCTTCATCGGCCTCGGCGTGACGATCTTCGTACTGGGCTTCTACGCGACGTCCGGGCGCGCTTTGCGCTCGGCTGACCGGCTCGCACCGCTGGTGGCTGCCGATGTCGCGTAACCGACTGGCCGACGAGGTCTGGCGGGCGATGACCGCGCTGGTGTTCGACAACCGCGACAGCTGGAAGCGCGCGGTAATCGAGGAAGCGGGTCTGCCGTTCAGTCGGATTCGGGTGTTGAAGCGGTTGAGCCGACGGCCCATGACGGTCAAGGACCTGGCGCACGCCGCGACCATCGACGCGCCTGCGGCGACGGTGGCCGTCAACGATCTGGAGGAGCGCGGCCTCGTGGTGCGCGCGGTCGACCCGTCGAACCGGCGATGCAAGGTGGTCTCGCTGACCGAGGCCGGCCGCGAGATGGTCGACAGGATCGACGCGGTCGAGGACCCGGCGCCCGATGTCCTGGCCACGCTTGAGCGCGCTGAGCTCGACGCTCTGAAAGCGATCCTCGCCCGACTTTCGGCGAAGTAGCGGCTAGCCTTCCAGCACCGCCATCGCCGCGTTGTGTCCGCCGATCCCCGACACCGCGCCGCCACGACGAGACCCGGAGCCGCACAGCATGATCCGTGCGTGGGCCGTCGCCACGCCCCACCGGCGTGCAGGTGTGTCGAGCGGTTCGTCGTCCTCGGCGAACGGCCACGACAGCCCGCCGTGGAAGATGTTGCCGCCCGTCATGCCCAGCGTGCGCTCCAAGTCCACGGTTGTCTTCGTCTCGATGCACAGCCGACCTGACGCGTCCTCCATCAGGACTTCTTGGATAGGTTCGGCGAGAACGGAATTCAACGAATTGAGCACCGCCGACGTCAGCGCGTTCCGGACCCGGTCGGGGTCGCTTGCAGCCGTCAACCGGTGGGGGGTGTGCAACCCGAACACCGTCAATGTCTGAGCGCCCGACTCGCGCAACGACTCCGACAGGATCGACGGGTCGGTCAACGAGTGGCAGTAGATCTCGCACGGCAGCGGATCCGGAATCAGTCCGTGGTCGGCGCGCGTGTAGGCCGAATCGAGTTGCCGCAGCGTCTCGTTGATGTGGAACGTGCCGCCGAACGCCTGCTCCGGTGTGACGGTGTCGTCGCGCAGGCGCGGCAGCCGTCGCAGCATCAGGTTCACCTTGACTTGAGAGCCGGGTGCGGACGGTGGTTCGGGGTCGCCCACCAACCGCGCCAGCACCGCAGGCGTCACGTTCGCCAGCACGATCCGGGCGTGCGCCCGATGCTCCTTGCCGTCGCGGCGATAGTGCACCTCACCCTTCGGGTCTATCGCGTAAACCTCGGCGCCGGTGACGATCTCGGCGCCGTTACCCGTTGCGGCCGCGGCCAGTGCACCGCTGACCGCGCCCATCCCACCGACCGGCACGTCCCAGTCGCCGGTCCCGTTGCCGAGCAGGTGATACATCAGACAGATGTTCTGGATCAGCGACGAGTCGTCGGTGCGGGCGAACGTTCCGATCAGCGCATCGGTGGCCATCACCCCGCGCACCAGGTCGTTGTCGACAGCGTCGCAGATCGCCCGGCCGATCGGCTCGTCGATCATCAACCGCCACGCGGCGTCGTCGCCGACGAGCCCGCGGGCTTTCGCGCGGGACTGCAGCGGTTGCAACAACGTCGGCCACAGCCGCGCAGTGACGCTGCGACAGCGTCGGTAGAAGTCGTCGAAGCCGGCCTCGTCGGCGGCGGCGCCGATCGCGCCGAACGTCGACGTCGGTCCGACCAGCAGCCCGGTGCGGCCCCCGGTCGTCGGGTCAGGCGTGTAGGACGAGTAGCGCCGCCGGACCAGTCGCACCCGCGCGCCGAGGTCCTCGACGATGCGCCGCGGCAGCAGGCTGACCAGATACGAGTAGCGCGACAGCCGAGCGTCGATCCCGTCGAATGCGAGCGCCGACACCGCCGCGCCGCCGACGTGGTCGAGCCGCTCGAGGATCTGGACGCGTCGTCCCGCCCGCGCCAGGTACGCGGCGGCCACCAGACCGTTGTGCCCGCCGCCGACGATGACGACGTCGTATGTCGCCGACCCGGCGCCTCCGGTGTCAGAACTCAGTTCAGGTAGCCCTCGACCTCGCCGGGCGGACGCACCTGCGCCTCCCGCGGATCGCCGCCGGTCTCGCGCAGTGCCCGGCGCTGCCGCAGCAGGTCCCAGCACTGGTCGAGGGCGATCTCAACGGCTTTGAGCCGCTGGTGCTCCTCCGACTCGTCGATCTCACGGTGCTGCAGCTTGGACCGCAGCTCCTTCTCCTCGGCGACCAGCTTGTTGACGTTATCGAGTATGTCTTGGTCTTTCGCCACGCCCCCAGTCTGCCCGACTACGGTGGGTGCGGTGACTTCAGGACAAAAGCCCGAGATCGAGTTTCCCGACGGCCCGCCGCCGACCGAGTTGGTGATCACCGACGTCGTCGTCGGCGACGGCGCGGAGGCGGTGCCCGGCGGCAACGTCGAGGTGCACTACGTCGGAGTCGAGTACGACACCGGTGAGGAATTCGACAGCTCGTGGAACCGCGGCGAGTCGATCGAGTTCCCGCTGCGCGGATTGATCCAGGGCTGGCAGGACGGGATCCCGGGTATGAAGGTCGGCGGCCGCCGCCAACTGGTCATCCCACCGGAGCAGGCCTACGGTCCCGCGGGCGGTGGGCACCGGCTGTCGGGAAAGACGCTGATTTTCGTCATCGACCTACTGGCGACGAAGTAGCCGCCCGCTAGCGGACGCCAGGCAGCTTCAGCAGCAGGCGGGCACCGCCGAGCGGACTCTGTTCCAACGACGCTGTGCCGCCGTGCAATTCGGCCTGCTGGGCGACCAGCGCGAGGCCGAGGCCGGAGCCGGAATGCGACGCCGTCGAGCCGCGGGAGAACCGGTCGAACACCACTTTGCGCTCCTCCTCGGGAACGCCAACGCCGTCGTCGTCGATCGCGATCTCGACCCCCGCGCGTGACGGCACCGCCGACAACTGAACCCGCGACGCCCCGCCGTGCTTGACCGCGTTGGCGATCGCGTTGTCCACCGCCAACCGCAGGCCAGTGGGCAGGCCCAGGATGATCACCGTCGGGGCGGGCACCAGCGAGACGTCCAGATCCGGGTAGACCCGCATCGCGTCGTGCGCCGCGCGGTCCAAGAGGTCGGTGATGTCGACCGGGACGTGGTCGTCGGAGGTCGACAGCTCGCCTTGGGCCAACCGTTCCAGTGCGGCGAGGGTCGCCTCGATGCGCGACTGCGTCCGGATGACGTCGCCGACCACTTCTTTGCGCTGTTCCTCGGGCATGTCGAGAGTGGCCAGCACCTCGAGGTTGGTGCGCATCGCGGTCAGCGGCGTGCGCAGTTCATGCGCGGAAACCGAGGCGAAGTCGCGCGCCGACGTAAGCGCGGCCTTGGTGCGGTCCTGCTCCTCCCACACCCGCTCGAGCAGGCCCTTCACCGCTTCGGCGATCTCGACGGCCTCCGTGGCGCCGCGCACCTCCACGTCCGGGTCCTCGTCGCCGGCGTCGATCTGTCGGGTCTGCTGGGCCAGGCGTTTGAGCGGACGCACCGCCAGCGCGGCCAGCACCCAGCCGAACACCGAGGCGGCCCCGACGGCGAACACGCAGATGATGATCACCCTGCGGTGCAGGTTGTTGGTGTCATTGATGGTGTCGTCGTAGGTCGCGCCGACGGCCACCGACATCGGCCCCGGGTAGTAGGGGATGTCGACGGTGCGCACCCGGTAGCGCACCCCGTCGACGTAGGTGTCGGCGTAGCCGGGATTCATCTGCGGCAGCACGACGTTCGAGTTGGACGTCACCTCCTCGCCCCGGCGCACCGTGATCACGGCGTCCTGGTTGTTCGGCGACTTCGGGATCTCGTCGAGTCCGCGGGGCAAGAACGGGATCGCGAACCCGGCGGCCTCGTCGAGGCGGCGATCCAGGCGTTCCTTGCGGTCGTTGGTGATGCCGACCCAGACGACGGTTCCGACGATCACCACGACGATCGCCGCCCCGATCGCCGTGGCCAGCGCGACGCGGGTGCGTAGCGAGGGGGTGCGTCGGAAGAAGCGTGACAGCAGGCTCATCGGCTACTGCTGTCGGTTCTTTGCGCAAGCGTCCCCCGCAAGCGGGCGGTACCCCCACATCATTGCTGCCTCAGGACGAATCCCACTCCGCGCACGGTGTGCAGAAGTCGAGGCGCGCCGCCCGCCTCGAGCTTGCGGCGCAGATAACCGATGAAGACGTCGACGACGTTGGTGTCGGCGGCGAAGTCGTAACCCCACACCAGCTCCAGCAGCTGCGCGCGGGACAGCACGGCGGTCTTGTGTTCGGCCAGCACGGCGAGCAGGTCGAATTCGCGCTTGGTGAGGTCGACGTCGACGCCGTTGACCCGGGCGCGGCGGCCCGGGATGTCGACCTCCAGCGGACCCACCTGAATGGTCTCCGAGGAGAACGTCGCCGTCGATCCGCGCCGGCGCAACAGGGCCTTCACCCGCGCGACGAGTTCGGCCAGCACGAAGGGCTTGACGAGGTAATCGTCGGCACCGGCTTCCAGGCCGGCCACACGGTCGTCGACCGAACTGCGAGCGGACAGCACGCACACCGGCACGTCGTTGTCCATTGCCCGCAGCGCGGTCACCACGCTGACGCCGTCGAGCACCGGCATGTTGATGTCCAGCACGATCGCATCCGGTCGGGTCTCGGTCGCGCTGCGCAGCGCCTCGGCGCCGTCGACGGCGGTCGACACGTCGAACCCGGACAGCCGCAGCCCTCTTTCGAGCGAGGCCAACACGTCCGGGTCGTCGTCGACTACCAGAACCCGGGGCGAGGCTGCTCCACTGTCCATGCGTGCAATCTTGCCTGATGCAGGGCGGCGGCTGGGGGAAGCTGCCCTTTACCCGTCCGGCCGGTCGGGGTCTGTTTCTCCGCCGAGGCGACGCACCTCGCTGCGCAGCTCGCCGATCTCACTGACCAATCGATTGATGTGCGCCGTCGTCACCGCTTCTTCGGCCGCCTGCTCGTCGGCAACGCGTTGCACGATCCAGGACGCCAACGTCGCGGTGATCGATCCGACGAGGCTGATTCCGCCGATCATCAGGAGCGCAGCGATCACGCGGCCCTCGGTGGTGATCGGAGTCAGGTCGCCGTAACCGACGGTGGTGATCGTGGTGACCGACCACCACAGGGCCTCGCCGAAGTCGGTGATGTGGGCGTCGGGGACGTGGCGCTCGCTGTCCAGCACCGCCAGCGAGGCGACAAACACCAACAGCACTGCAGCGGCGACCGTGTAGACGACCACGCGGCCCCGGATCGCGTTGCCGACCGCGCGGTGCAGGGCGGTGATGAGAATGACGAGTCGCACCAGTCGCAACGGACGCAGCAGGGGCAAGAGAACGATCGCAAGATCGAACAGGTGGCGGTAGAACCAGCGCCACCGGTCCGTGGCCAGCCCCAGCCGGATCAGGTAATCGATCGCGAAAACCGCCCAGGAACCCCACGTGACCAGGTCGACCGCGCGGTCGGCCGCGCCGCTGGGTTGTGCCAGCACATCGACCGCGTATGCGACGAGGAACATGATGGCCACTGCCGCCAGGGGCCAGTCCGTACGTCTTTCCCACCAGTCGAGCCTGGGCGATCCGCTCGGGATTTCGGTCACGGAATCCCAAGCTAAACCAGCTCCCTGTGGTGGGTCGACTGCTCGGTCGCAGCGCCGTCAGCCTCTCTGCCGCTACGAGCCCGCCATTCCGGGTACTCCCATGACCGCTGGTCGGCGGCGCGGGAAGCCGTTGACCTCATCCATTGTTGAGGTTCTACGGTGATTCCATGAGTATTGAGACGGCCGCCCGGCAAAGCCTGTACCGGCAGACCCACGCCCGCGGCGGCGATCTGCGCTCGCTGGCCAACCGGGCCCTGCTCGGTCGCATCTGGCGCTTCGCTAGCCGTCATCACCGGCGGTTGCGGCTCTTCGTTGCAGTCAGCGTGGTCAGCGCGCTACTGGCCGTCGCCACGCCGGTGCTGGCGGGCAAAGTGGTCGACCAGATCGTCAAGGGTGGCGCGGCAGGAGTCGTGGTGCTGCTCGCCGCAATCATCGCGCTGGTGGCCCTCGCCGAGGCCGCGGTCTCGCTGGGCACCCGGTGGTTGTCGTCGTCCATCGGCGAAGGGCTGATCCTCGACCTGCGCACCGCGGTGTTCGACCACGTGCAACGCATGCCGGTCGCCTTCTTCATGCGCACCCGCACGGGCGCGCTCGTCAGCCGCCTCGGCAACGACGTCATGGGCGCGCAGCGCGCATTCTCCGACACGCTGTCCGGCGTCGTGTCCAACCTCGTCACGCTGACGTTGACGCTCGCGGTGATGCTGTCGATCTCGTGGCAGATCACGCTGCTGTCGCTGGTGCTGACGCCGCTGTTCATCCTGCCGGCCCGGCGCATCGGCGCGAGCATGGCGCGGTTGTCCCGCGAGGCCGCCATCCACAACGCGACGATGAACACCCAGATGACCGAACGGTTCTCGGCGCCCGGCGCGACGCTGGTGAAACTGTTCGGCAGTCCGGCAACGGAGTCGCGGGAATTCGAGATCCGCGCCGGGCGAGTGCGCGACATCGGCGTCAAGACCGCGATGCTGCAGTCGGTCTTCATGAACTCGCTGACGCTGATGTCGGCGCTGGCGCTGGCACTCGTCTACGGCCTGGGCGGCGTGCTGGCCATCGGCGGCCATCTGCAGGCCGGGGCCATCGTGTCGCTCGCCCTGCTGCTGACCCGGCTCTACGCGCCGCTGACGGCACTGGCCAACGCCCGCGTCGAGATCGCGAGCGCTCTGGTGAGTTTCGAGCGGGTCTTCGAGGTCCTCGACCTTGAGCCGCTCATCCAGGAGAAGCCCGACGCGGTCGACATCGCCGACGGGCCCGTCGAGGTCCAGTTCGACGACGTGCGGTTCTCCTACCCCTCGGCGGACAAGGTCTCCCTGGCGTCACTCGAGGAAGTGGCCGCTCTCGACGAGAGAGGCGGAGACGAAGTGCTGCACGGCATCTCGTTCACCGCGCGGCCGGGCCAAATGGTGGCGCTGGTCGGATCGTCAGGAGCGGGCAAGTCGACGATCGCGGCGCTGTTGGCGCGGCTCTACGACGTCGACTCGGGCTCGGTGAAACTGAGCGACGTCGATGTCGGTGACCTGACCTTCGCGTCGCTCAAGGAAACCGTCGGCATGGTGACCCAGGACGGGCACCTCTTCCACGAGTCGATCGCCTCCAACCTGCGGCTGGCCGCACCGCACGCGACCGACGAGCAATTGTGGGAGGCACTGGACCGTGCTCGGCTGGCCGACGTCATCGCGGACATGCCCGACAAACTCGACACCGTGGTCGGTGAGCGGGGCTATCGGCTCTCCGGAGGGCAGCGGCAGCGGCTCACCATCGCCCGGCTGTTGCTCGGCCGGTCGCGGGTAGTGGTGCTCGACGAGGCCACCGCGTCGTTGGATTCCGCGTCGGAAGCCGCCGTCCAGCAGGCGCTGGCCGAGGCGCTGAGCGGCCGGACGTCGATCGTCATCGCCCACCGGCTGTCCACCGTCCGCGCCGCCGACCAGATCCTGGTGGTCGAGGGTGGCCGCATCGTCGAGCGCGGTACGCACTCAGAACTGCTCGCGCGCGGCGAACGGTACGCCGAGCTCTACGAGACGCAATTCGGTGAGCAGGAGAACAGCCAAAACGACGAAGTCGCTGCATGACGTTAACCGGTTGCCGCTCATGGGAAGATGTTCTCAGTGGTTGACCCCATCCCCCGTGCGCTGCGCTCAGAGCCGGCGATCGCCCCGCCACCGAAGCACCGTCGTTCCAGTTCGGATCTGTGGCGGATGCTGCCGTACCTGTTTCCGTACCGCGTGCGGTGGATCTCGATGTTCGTGGTCGCGATCGCCAGCCTGTGCGCCACCGTCTCGATCCCGCTGATGACCAAGGCCGTCATCGACGGCCCGGTGCGTCATCAGGACCAGCAGGGGCTGTGGCTGCTGGGCGCCGCCGCGATGGGCGTCGGCGTCACCGAGGCGGTGCTGTGGTTCATCCGCCGATGGCTGGTCTCCCGCGCGACCATGGGCGTGGAGGCCGACATCCGCAAGGACCTCTACGCCCGGCTGCAGATCCTGCCGATGTCGTTTCACGGCCGATGGCAGTCAGGCCAGCTGTTGTCACGAATCATGAACGACCTGAGCACCATTCGCCGATTCATGTCATTCGGACTGCTGTTCCTCATCCTCAACGGCCTGCAGATCGCCGCCGTGACCGCGATCCTGCTGTCGATGTACTGGCCGCTCGGTGTGGTCGTGCTGCTGTCGATCGTCCCGATCACCCTGACCGTGCTGCACTTCCAGCAGGAGTACACCCGGCTCTCGCGCCTGGCTCAGGACCAGGCCGGTCACGTCGCCACCCACGTCGAAGAGTCGGCACTGGGCCTGCGCGTGGTGAAGTCGTTCGGCCGTGAGGACTACGTCTTCGACCGCTTCGACAAACAACTGACGAACCTCTACGACACACAGGTAAGCCGCGTGTCGGTATCGGCGAAGTTCTGGACGCTGCTCGAGATCATCCCCAACCTGACGCTGATCATCGTGCTGGGCTTTGGGGCGTACGCGGCCGGCCACGGTTACGTGACCATGGGCACGCTCGTCGCTTTCATCACGATGATGCTGTCGCTGGTGTGGCCGATCGCGTCGCTGGGCTTCCTGCTGTCGATGACCCAGGAATCGTTCACCGCGGCCAACCGGATCGCCGAGATCTTCGATGCGCCACAAGAGATCGTCGACGGACCGAAGCACGAGGCGCCCCGCGGCGGGCGGCTCGAACTGGTCGATGTCGGCTTCCGTTTCCCCGATGCGAGCGACGACGACTTTGCGCTGCGCCACGTCACCGTCACGGTCGAACCGGGAGAGACGCTGGCGCTCGTCGGCTCGACGGGGTCGGGCAAGTCGGTGTTGACCGCGCTGTTGTCGCGGCTCTATGACGTCACCGAGGGATCGATCTGCATCGACGGCCAGGACATCCGCGAATTGTCCCTGCCCGCACTGCGGCAGACTGTGGCCACCGCGTTCGAGGACCCGACGTTGTTCTCGATGTCGGTTGCCGAGAACCTGAGGCTGGGTCGGCCCGACGCGACCGACGCCGATCTGCGTCAAGCCATCGAGGTTGCGGCAGCGGAATTCGTCTACGACCTGCCGTTCGGGCTCGACACCCGCATCGGTGAGCAGGGCATGAGCCTGTCCGGCGGGCAGCGGCAGCGGCTGTCGCTGGCGCGGGCAATTCTCGCCGGGCCGAAGATCCTGGTCCTCGACGACACGTTGTCGGCGCTCGACGTGCACACCGAGGCGGTCGTCGAGGAGGCGCTGCGGCGGGTCTTGCACGCGGTCACCGGCATCGTCGTCGCACACCGCGCGTCGACGGTGCTCCTGGCCGACAAGGTCGCACTGCTGGACGGGGTGAATGGGGCCGGCACCATCACCCATGTCGGCACCCACGCCGACCTCCTGGCGACCGTGCCCAAGTACCGCTATCTGCTGGCCGCCGACGACGAACTCGACGACGGCAGCGAACGGGTCTGCGACTGGGAGAACGACGAGGACCGCACCCGCCTGGACCACGTCATCGAGGAGCACGAACCGCGCGGCTACGTCACCTCGGAGGCTGAACGCCGATGACGGCAATTGACTGGCGCGGCCGGCTCAACGAAGACCAGAACGACGACCTGCCGATCGACGAGACTATCGACAGGCGCCGCGAGGCACGCTCACTGCTCGGCTCACTGCTGCGACCGTACCGCGTCACCGTCGCCCTGCTCGCTCTGGTCGTGATCGTGGAAAACGTTGCGCGGCTGTCGGTTCCGTTGCTCGTCCAGCGCGGCATCGACCATGGCATCCCGCCCATCACGAATGGCGGTCCGGCGCACACACTCTTGATGATCGTCGGCGCACTCGGCGTCGTGGTCGTCGTGCAGGCCACCAGCAGGATGTTCTTCTTGCGGCGCTCGGGCCGCATCGGGCAGAAGGTGCTGCTCGAGTTGCGCCGCCGGGTGTTCCGGCACTTCCAGCGTCTCGACATCGCCTTCCACGAGCGCTACACGTCGGGCCGCGTGGTCAGCCGCTCGACCAACGATGTCGAGGCCATCCAGGACATGCTGGAGACGGGGTTCGACAGCCTGATCACCGCGGTGCTCACGCTGGTCGGTACGGCCATTCTGCTTGTCGTACTGGACGTCCAGCTCGGCCTGATGTGCCTGGCGGCCTTCCCGCTGCTGGTGGCGCTGGTGTGGTGGTTCCGCAACGAGTCGGCCAAGACGTACCGCAAGGTGCGGGAGAGCGCCGCGCTGGTGATCGTGCAGTTCGTCGAGACCATGACCGGCATCAAGGCGGTGCAGGCCTACCGCCGCGAACCGCGGAACCAGGAGATCTTCGAGGACATCGCCGACGACTACCGCGCGATCAACGAGAAGACCTTCCGGCTGCTCGCCGTGTTCATGCCCGGCGTGAAACTCGTCGGCAACGTCACCACCGGGGTGGTGCTCCTCTACGGCGGCTACCGCGTGCTGCACGACCAGATGACCATCGGCACGCTCGCGGCCTTCCTGCTCTACCTGCGCATGTTCTTCGAGCCGATGCAGGAGATCTCGCAGTTCTTCAACACGTTCCAGTCCGCCGCGTCGGCGTTGGAGAAACTGGCAGGCGTGCTCGCCGAGCGACCCGGGATCAAAGACCCGAAACGCCCGGTCGAACTCACGCGGGTGCGCGGTGACATCGCGTTCCGCGACGTGCAGTTCTCCTACGTCCGCGGCCGGCCCGTACTGCCAGGGCTGACGCTCGACGTACCCGCGGGTCAGACCGTCGCGTTGGTCGGCACCACCGGCGCGGGCAAGACCACGATCGCCAAACTCATTGCGCGGTTCTACGATCCGACGGCCGGGTCGGTGACACTCGACGGGGTAGACCTGCGCGACGTGTCGCAGCCGGAACTGCGCCGCAACGTCGTGATGGTGACGCAGGAGAACTTCATGTTCGACGGCAGCATCGCCGACAACATCCGGTTCGGCCGCCCCGATGCACGGGACGCCGAGGTCGTCGCGGCCGCCGAGGCCGTCGGCGTGGACCGGTTCATCGATACGCTGCCCGACGGCTACGAGACCGACGTGGCCAAGCGCGGCGGCCGGCTCTCGGCGGGACAGCGCCAACTCGTCGCGTTCGCCAGGGCCTTCCTGGCCGATCCTGCGGTGCTGATCCTCGACGAGGCGACGTCGTCGCTGGACATCCCCAGTGAGCGAATGGTGCAGCGGGCCTTGGAGACGGTGCTGGCCGATCGCACCGCGCTGGTCATCGCGCACCGCCTGTCGACGGTGCAGGTCGCCGACCGGGTGCTGGTGCTCGAACACGGCCGCATCGTCGAGGACGGGGTCCCCGAGGAACTGATCACGCGCAACGACGGCCGGTATGCCGCGTTGCACCGCGCATGGATGGACTCACTGGCCTGATTCGCTGAGCAGTACCCGGCGTCGCCTTCGCGCGCCGAGTCGCACTGCCTACAACGTTGTTCGTCATCCGCTACGAGGGTGGCAATATTAGAACGCAGATACTAGAGTAGATATTCTATTACTTGTTCGCCCAAGCGGCGACCTGATGTGAGATCGGGGTTCGACATGGATAGCAAAGCGCGAGTGGTGCTCGACGTCATCCGGGCGGTTCAAGACCGCGACGCCGAAACGCTGGACCGTCTGTACCACGACGACCTGGAGTTTCACGAGGCGCCGTCGCTGCCGTACGGCGGTGTGCTCAAGGGCAAGAACGTGCTCCGAGAACAACTGGAATCAGAGCCGGAAAGGACCTGGCTCGGCACGTGGGGGCCACTTCAGCCAAGCGAAGCGGAGCGGCGTTTCGACCCGAGAGTGGTTGCAGTCAACGGTGATGAGGTGGTGGTCAAGTACTGGACGCGAGGCGTCAGTTCGGACGGCGAGCGGTTCGAGTCCGAAGTCCTGGCCCTGTACGAGGTGCGCGACGGCAGGTTCGCCCGGGCGCAGATGTTCCACTACGACACCGCCGCGCTCAACGAGTTCCTGCAACGAGCACGACGGGAGTCGTGATGACAAGGGAGCGCTGGATGCTTGGCAGGCGGGGCGGTGGCGTGGCCGGCCTCGCACTCGCATTGCTGTGGACGCCGATGGCTTTGGTTATCCCCGAGTTTCCTGACCTGGCGGGGCCTGCGGGAGTCGGGGCCTACTACGCCGAACACGCCGACGCCATGAAGCTGGTCCTGTGCTCGGCCAGCCTCGGCTTCGTCGCGTTCCTCATCTTTCTCGGGGAACTGATCGCTGAACTCATCCCTCGCCGTTCGGCTTGGACCTGGAGCGCATTGGCGAGCGCGCTGATGTTCATGACAGCACTCTGTGTTGCGTTCGGGGTCGTTGCCGCGGCTGTGCTGGGTTTCGAGCGTGCTTCCCCGGAAGCCGTCTGGCTCGCGCACGCGGTGGCGTTCCTGCTGGCGGCGCCGGCAGCGGCGGCCGGGACCACCTTCTTCATCGCGGTCGCCGTCCTGGCGTTCGACGGCCTTTGGCCGCACGGCTTCGGATGGCTTTCCGCGGTCGGGGCTGTGGTCAACCTCGCTGCACTGGCGGGGTTCTTTTCCCTCACCGGTGCCCCGAACTCAGGTAATGGTCTGCTCGGCGGGATGGCGGGTCCGGTGGCCATCTGGGTGATGTGGATTGTCGCCGTCAGCGTCCATTGGCTGCGGCATCCGCGTTCGCCGGCGACTCATCGCGAGGCCGTCACAGCGGCGAATTGAGAACGGCCCTGACTGCCACCTCCAGGTCGTGGCGAAGACGGGACGGGAGCTTGCGGTCACCAACCAGGTAGCGCTTGGTCGCACCGTAGGGGAGATCGAAGACGGCCAGCATCGTGCGGTCGAGGGCCCGGCGAGTGTTCTTGCCGTACAGGCGTTCTGTCAGCGTCGTCACCGCCCGCTCAACAGGACGGTTCAGCTCGGCAAGCTCATCAGCGAGCACCCCGGCGGGTGTGGTTGCGATCAGTTCCTCGCGACCGAATGAGGCCAGCAGTCGCGCATCCGACGGGTGCTGCCCGCAGAAATCGACGATTGATAGTGCCGCCGTCACCGCAGCTTCGATGGCATCGGGGTGTTCCATCGCGGCAACGAAGGAGGCTTGGGAACGGTAGACAGCGCGCATCCAGAGTTTGGCGATCAGCGTGTCCAACGAGCCAAAACGATGATAGATCGAACCCACAGGGACGCCGCTCGCCTCGGCGATGGCTGTGATGGTGGCTGCTCGTGTGCCGTTCTGAATCAACAGTTCACGCGCGGCGTCGAGCATCGTGTCGGTCGGGTGCAGCACAGGCCGTGGCATCCGGTAAATACTAGTGCATCTATTCCAATACGCTGGCTTAAGCTTGTGCCAGCAGTGTTTCCAGCTTGTCGTTGATCTCGGGCAGTTGGGATGTCAGCACCGAGATGATCTTCTCGCGGGCACGCGGGCTGACCGAGGCGGACACGTGGTGTAGCACGTTCAGCCGCGCCGCGTCGACCCACGCCATCATGTCGGGGTCGGAGAACCACTGCAGCTGATTCTTGTTGAACGCATGCATCATTCGTAGCCAGTCGATCGGCTCACGAGGGTAGGGGACTGGCCCGCAGAACGCGTTCCTTGTGTCGTCATCGGAGTATGCCGCCTCAACGTGGGCGATCACCGACGCGCTGAACGCGGGCTGGCAGGTGCGCACGGCCTGCAGCGTGATGTGGTCGCCGTCGAACACCGGCACCGGTTCTCGATGAGCGAATCCGTCTGCGCTGCAGTCGATGTAGAGCGCCAACCCGTCGACGTCGACCGTGCCGCCCTCCAGCCTCACGCGGCCCGGCTCGATCGCCTGCACCTTGCCCAGCCGCACGACGTCCTCGATACGCCGCAGCTCGGTGAGTTCGGCCTGCGACAGGATCGCGCACCGGTACATCGTCGGATCGATTGAGGTGTCGATGCGCATCAGGCATCCCTTGGCCTCCAGCCGGTCGAACAGATCCGGCAGCGACTCGGCCTCGAACACCGCGCCAAGCTGGTTGGCGAAGTCGCGCAGCACGCCCTTGGCGAATTGCTTGCCCGGCTGAATCGCCGCGCGGTCGAGCACCCAGGAGTCGCGCGGTTTGATCCACGTCAACCGACGCGGCTCGACGCCGTGGCGCAGCAGCCACAGGCACGCATCCATCGCGGTTTTGCCCGCACCGACGATCACGTACCGGTCCCTCGCCTCGCGGACACGCGGAAGGTCGTTGGGCGGAACGCAATCGACGCCGTCGGCGACCGAATACGAGGGGGCCCGCATCGACGGCACGATGATCTCCACGTGGCTGGTGACGACGCGGCGCGCTCGCACCGCGATGTCCTCCCCGCCGAGCGTGCGGATCCGTCCGTCGCCGGTGTATTCGCTCATCGGCAGGTAGGTCACCCGCCCGGTCGGCAGCAGGTGCTGACGCATCACCGAGTCGAAGTAGGCGCACACTTCGGCCCCGCTGGCCAACTCGTAGAAGCCGGCGTTGAGCCCGGCCGAGTCGATGGTGTCGCTACCGAGTCCCCGCGAGTTCACGCCGTAATACGCCGACGGCTGGTGCAGCCGGACGAACGGATAGGCCGTCGTCCAGTGGCCGCCCGGCTGGTCATTGCGGTCCACCACCACGACCGTCGCGTCCGATTCGTCGATCAGCGTGTCGATGAACGCGAGCCCCATGGCGCCCGCGCCGACCACCAGATAGTCAGCCTCGATGGCTCGCATGCAGACCCCTAACGCACCGTTGCGAAGAAAGTGGACACGTCATCGACGTACAACTCCGGTTGTTCGAAGGCCGCGAAGTGGCCGCCGCGCGGCATCTGTGTCCAGTGGGTGATGTTGTACCCGGGCTCGCACCAGCTACGCGGTGCCCGCAGGATCTCCTTCGGAAATGCGGCGACGCCGGTCGGTATCTCGACCCGGTCTCCGCCGCGGCCGAACGTGCCGAAACTCTCCCAGTACAACCGCGCCGAGGACGCCCCGGAGGCGGTCAGCCAGTAGAGCATCACGTTGTCGAGCAGTTCGTCGCGACTCAGCGCGTTCTCCGGGTGGCCGTCACAGTCGGTCCACGACCAGAACTTCTCGACGATCCACGCCAGCTGCCCAGCCGGGGAATCGACCAGCCCGTAGCCGAGCGTCTGCGGACGCGACGCCTGCTGCTTCGAGTAACCCGAATCCCACCGGTTGTAGTAGACCCCGGCTTCGATGGCCTGCAGTTCCTCTTCTGTCGGGTCGCGCAGGTCCTTCGGCGGCCGGCCCAGCGGCATGTTCAGGTGGATCGCGGCGCAGCCACCTCCGTTGCGTCCCATCTGTGTGGTCACCGCCGCACCCCAGTCGCCGCCCGCCGCGCCGTAGCGCTGATAGCCGAGCCGGCCCATCAGCGTGTCCCACGCGGCCGCGATCCGCTCGACCCCCCACCCGGTCGTGGTCGGCTTGCCGGAGAACCCGTAGCCCGGAAGCGACGGGCACACGACGTCGAAGCCGTGCGCGGTGAGCGGTTCGATCACCTTGTGGAACTCGACGACCGAGCCCGGCCAGCCGTGCGTGATCACGATTCCGAAGGCGTCGTCGCGCTCGCACCGCTGATGGATGAAATGGATGGGCAGACCGTCGATCTCGGTCGTGTAGTGGTCGAAGCGGTTCAGGGCCGCCTCGCGGGTGCGCCAGTCGTAGTCCTTGGCCCAGTAGTTCGCCAGCTCCCGCGTGTAACTCAGCGGGACGCCCTGACTCCAGTCGTCCACGCACTCGGCCTCCGGCCACCGCGTCCGGGCCAGACGGTCTTTCAGATCGGCGAGGTCGGCGTCGGCGACGTCGATGCGGAACGGAGTGATCGTGGCCACGGGCCCATCCTTACCGAGACTGCTGGGAGTGCGCGAATTTCTGCCGATTCGCGATCCGGGCGCGGTTTCGACGCGAAGATGAGTAGGACATGACGTCCTACGAAGCGGGTCCCACCGACACCCCCATCCTCGAGGAGACGATCGGGGCGAATTTCGAGCGCGTCGCCTCGGCCCACCCCGACGTCGAGGCGCTGGTGGATCTCGCCCAGGGGCTGCGCTACACGTACTTCGAGCTCAACGCCGAGGTCGACATCCTGGCCAGGGGACTGATGGCGACCGGCATCGCCGAAGGCGACCGAGTCGGCGTCTGGGCGCCGAACTGCGCGCAGTGGACGGTGTCGCAGTATGCGCTCGCCAAGATCGGCGCCATCCTGGTCAACGTCAACCCGGCCTACCGCACACACGAACTGGCCTACGTGCTCAATCAGTCCGGCACGCGGATGCTGATCGCGGCAACCTCGTTCAAGACCTCTGACTACGTCGCAATGGTCGAGCAGGTACGACCCGAAGCGCCCGCGCTGACCGATGTGGTGTTCATCGGCACGCCCGACTGGGATGCGCTACGCGCACATGCCGACGAGGTCAGCGTCGTTCAGTTGGCCCAACGCAGCGCCGGGCTGTCGAACACCGACCCGATCAATATCCAATACACATCCGGCACAACGGGTTTCCCGAAAGGCGCGACGCTGTCGCACCGCAACATCCTGAACAACGGCTACTTCACCACCGAGCTCATCAACCTGGGTCCCGAGGACCGGCTGTGCATACCGGTGCCCTTCTACCATTGCTTCGGCATGGTGATGGGCAACCTCGGCTGCACCAGCCACGCCACCACGATGGTGATCCCGGCGCCGGGGTTCGATCCGGAGGCGACGCTCGCGGCCATCGAGCAGGAGCGGTGCACGGGCGTATACGGCGTGCCGACGATGTTCATCGCGATGCAGAACCATGCGCGGTTCCCCGACCGCGACCTGTCGACGCTGCGCACCGGGATCATGGCGGGCTCGGTGTGCCCGGTCGAAGTGATGAAGCGCTGCGTCAACGACATGCACATGTCCGAGGTGGCCATCGCGTACGGGATGACCGAAACGTCGCCCGTGTCCTGCCAGACGCGCATCGAGGACGATCTCG
This sequence comes from Mycobacterium deserti, assembly GCF_025345615.1. Classification (GTDB taxonomy): domain Bacteria; phylum Actinomycetota; class Actinomycetes; order Mycobacteriales; family Mycobacteriaceae; genus Mycobacterium; species Mycobacterium deserti. The sequence goes on along the minus strand of NZ_JAODWD010000001.1, from coordinate 752,407 downwards.
AACGCCGAACGGCGTCGATCGGCCGGGCGCATCCACATGTCGAGATCAAGATCATCGACCCCGAGACCGGCGAATTGGTGCAGCGCGGTGAGCCCGGCGAGTTCTGTACGCGCGGTTACTCGGTGATGCTGGGCTATTGGGACGACGACGAGAAGACCGCGCAGGCAATCGATTCCGACGGATGGATGCACACCGGCGACCTGGCGGTCATGCGGGAGGACGGGTACTGCAACATCGTCGGCCGCATCAAGGACATGGTGATCCGGGGCGGGGAGAACATCTATCCGCGCGAGATCGAGGAGTTCCTGTACACGCATCCGGACATCGAGGACGCCCAGGTGATCGGTGTGCCGGACGACCGGTACGGCGAGGAGATCTGCGCCTGGATCCGGATGCGACCCGGAAGAGCCGACCTGGACGCTGCCGCGGTGCGCGCATTCGCAGAAGGTCGCCTGGCGCACTACAAGATTCCGCGCTACATCCTGGTCGTCGACGAGTTCCCGATGACGGTGACGGGCAAGACCCGCAAGGTCGAGATGCGCGAACGCAGTGTCGAACTCCTCGGACTCGCCTCGAAGGGATGAGTTTCGCCGCCAACGGGGGTCTCAATACGTATGACGTCCATCGGGGCGCTGGGACGGCGATCGTGCGCCGCGCTCGCCGTGTGCTCGGCCGGTCTGCACACGGCGATGCTCGGACACGCGGCCAACCCGGTCGCGGCGGGGCTACTCGTGGTCATGATCGTGGGGTGCCTGTACTGCGCGCGTGAACTGTGGCGCGAAGGAAGCGTGCGGGCCTGGACCGTCGTCGCGCTGATGAATCTGGCGATGATCGCGCTGCATCTACCCGCGCCCGCCCATCACCACGGCACGGTGGCCGCGGCGCCCGGTCAGATGACGGCCGCGACCTCGGTGGCGCTGGTCGAGGTGCTGATCGCCTCCACCGTGGTGTACGTCCGCAGCCGCGGGCACTGGGCCCGGCTCAGCGATGTTGCAGACCGCTGAGCCGCCAGGCCAGCGCACGACGCACCGCGGGCACCCGGCCCGCCAGGCTGATCGCCGCGTTGCGGATCGGGCGCGCCGCCCGCGGCAGCGTCGCCAGCTTGGTCAGCCGGTCCGTCATCTCCACGACTTCGCGGGCGATCGGACGGCGTGCTGCGCTGTAGTCGTCGAGCAGAGTTTCGGGCGCGCCGGCGAGAACGGCCGCCAGCGCCTCGCCCAACACGACGGCGTCCTGGATACCGAGGTTCATGCCCTGTCCGCCCGCCGGGCTGTGCACATGCGCCGCATCACCGGCCAGCAGCAGCCGACCCGATCGGTACGAATCGGCCACCCGGTGGTGGATGCGGAAGCGCGAGCCCCACAGCACCTCGGTGATCGTCAGCGCTCCGGCGCCCACGCGATCGTCGAGAATCTGCTGGACGAAGGCGGCCGACGGTTCCTGCGGTGCGTCGGCGACGGGTGCGACGATCCGGTACACGTCGGCGGGCAGGGGGGCCACCACGGTCAGCCCCGCCTTCGCCCAGAACAGGATGACCTCGTCGGGCGGGGCATCGCCGGTCAGCCGGACGTCGGCCAACACGAACGATTCGTCGTACACACCGCCCTCGAAGCCGATGCCCGCCTGCTCGCGCACGACGCTGTGGACGCCGTCGGCGCCCACCACGTAGCGCGCCCGAATCACCGTCCCGTCGTCGAATGAGGCCGTCGCCGCGCTGGAGTCCTGCGAGACCGCGGTCAGCGTCTTGGGCCGCACGACCGTCCCGCCCAACTCTTGTAGCCGGGCTAGCAGAAGGCGCTCGGTCGTCGACTGCGGGACCATCAGCGAGTAGGCGTACTCGGTGGGCAGCGCACTGAAGTCGACGGGGATCAGCACCCGCTGACGGTCCCGAATCGTGAACCGGGGGGCCTGCACGCCCTCCTTGACCAGCCGCCGCGCCACGTCCAGGCCTTCCAGCACCTCGAGCGAGCGGGCGTTGACCACGGCCGCCCTCGACGTGTTGGCGCCCGCCGCCTGGCGGTCCACCACCGTCGTCGTCACGCCCTGTGCGACCAATGACGCGGCGAGGGTGAGTCCCGTCGGCCCGGCGCCGACGACCAGCACATCTGTGTCGTACATCGTCTTCTCCCATCTCAAATGCCAACGCTTGTTGGCATAACGATGCGCCGATCGCGGTCAAAAGTCAACAGCTGTTGGCATACACTTGTTGGCATGCGCAGATCGTCGGAGCAGACCAAGGCCGTGATCCTCGCCGCCGCACGGGAACGGTTCGCCGCCTCGGGCTTCGAGCGGGCCACCATCCGGGCCATCGCCGAGGACGCCGACATCGATCCGTCGATGGTGATGCGGTACTTCGGCAACAAGGACCGGCTGTTCGCCGCCGCGGCCGACTTCGATCTCGCGATTCCGGACCTGTCGGATGCCGGGCACGACGAACTGGGCGCCCGCCTGGTAACCCATTTCGTGGAACGGTGGGAACGCGACGAGGCGCTGATCGTGCTGTTGCGGTCCAGTGCGACGAATGCCGATGCGGCTCAGCGGATGCAAGCCATCTTCGGGGGACAGTTGCTTCCGGTGGTCGCGAAGGTCAACCCCGACGAGCCCGAACTCAGGGCAGGTCTGATCGCGACGCAGATGCTCGGGCTGGCGTGGTGCCGCTACGTGCTGCGGCTGCCGCCCGTCGTGGCCATGTCGCGCGAGGAGACCATCGAATGGCTGGGGCCCACCGTGCAGCGCTACCTCGACGGGCCATAGATAGATCAACCGTGGATGGGTATAGCTGAGCCATGATCTCCGTGGATGATGTCCGTCAATTGCTCCAGGCCGATGGCAAAGACGCGGTGCTTGTGCTGATCGAGGGCCGGACCGAGGTGATCAGTGGCGGCCGGCTCGAGTCCGACCAGTATCGAGGCGCCCTCGAAGTGGTCTCGCGCGACGATCTCGTCAGCCGTGTCGGCGCCGACCCGTCGGATCACGAGCTGACCGAGTTGGCGTCGACGCTCGACGCCGAGGTCTCCGAACTGGGCGGCTAGCCCGGCCGACGGAGGCGTTACGTTCCACCATCGAGCCGCGTCGCCGCGACAGCCCGCGCGACGACGTCGGCGACCGCGTCGGGCGCGGTGAGCATTCGCAGGTGATCCCACTCGCGGCGGGCCACCCACCAGCCGCGCCGCGCGGCCTCGTCGGCGGCATGATCGAAGGCCGGACTCAACCGCACGTACGCCCATTTCCTGCCCAGCCGCCGGGTGACGGGCGCGGGCTCCTCGAAGTACGCGAGCGGGACGCGCGGGAGTTCCGCGACGAACCGGCGGCGCGTAGCCGCATCGGGCAGGGCGCGTTCGAAGGCGCGGGGCGAAAACCATTCGTGATAGCGCGGCACCGCGTCGCCCTCGGCCATTTCGCGCAGTTGGGCGCACAGCGGTGCGGGCGCGGTCTCGAACCAACTCTGGCCGGGATGGGGAAGCTGCGCGTCGACGAATATTGCGCGCACGGGACCCGGCACAGCATCGGCGATCGCGGGCAGTAACGATCCCGCCGCGCTGTGGCCGATCAGCACCACTGATCCACCGCCGCTCACCGGTCTGGCCGCGGCCGCGGCCAGCTTCTGGTAGAACGGCGGACCCATCGACACAACCTCCGTCAGGTCCGGCACCTCACATCGGAACCCCTTGTGTCGCATCATGTTCGCCGTTGCGGCCCATGTCGACGGCCCCACGACGGGGCTGTGCACGAAGACGAGCGTCGGTTTCACAGACCGATCCGCCGATACCGCCTCAGCCGGGCCGCAAGGCGGTGCTCGTCGGGCATGGAGCGCAGCGCGTGCAACTCGTTGGCGATCGTCGCCGACAGCCGCTCGGTGAACTGCATCGGCTCGTCGGCGGCGTCGGGGAGCTCGGGCACGATCGCGTCGACGATTCCGGCGCGCGTCAGGTCCGCCGATCGGATTCCCTGGGCCTCAGCCAGTTCGGCGGCGTGGTCGAGGTCGCGGAACACGATCGCGCTGGCACCCTCCGGCGGTAGTGGCGCCAACCAGCCGTGGAGCGCAGCCAGCACCCGGTCGGCGGGCACCATGGCCAGCGCAGGCCCGCCGCTGCCCTGGCCGAGCAGCACCGACACCGTCGGGGTGTCGAGCGTGACGAGTTCGGCGAGGCAGCGCGCGATCTCCCCGGCGAGCCCGCCCTGCTCCGCCTCGGCCGACAGCGCAGGCCCGGCGGTGTCGATGACCGAGACCAGCGGCAGCCTCAGGCTCGCCGCCAACGCCATCCCCCTGCGCGCCTCGCGTAGCGCGCCCGGCCCCACCAGTCCGCCCACGACCCGCTGCTGGCCCAGGACGACAGCGGGCTGACCGCCGAACCGGGCGAGCGCCAGCACCGTCGTCGCGGCCTCGCCGCGCTCGGTGCCCGACAGCAGCACCCGTTCGGTCGTGCCGTGGCGCAGGAGGTAGCCGATTCCCGGGCGGTCGGGACGTCGCGACGCCTCGACCGACTCCCAGGCGGGCACATCGGCCGGCGACTCGGGCTCGGGCAGCGCCGGCGGTGGTCCCGGCGGGTCGGCGATCACCGTGAGTGCGCGGTCCAGCGTGGCGCGCAGCGCCTCCAGCGGGATGACACCGTCGATGACGCCGTGGCGGTGCAGGTTCTCTGCGGTCTGGACGCCCGACGGGAACGGCTCGCCGTAGAGGTGTTCGTAGACCCGCGGGCCGAGAAACCCGACAAGCGCACCCGGTTCGGCGGCCGTCACGTGCCCCAGCGACCCCCACGACGCGAACACGCCGCCGGTCGTCGGATGGCGCAGATAGACCAGGTACGGAAGGTGCGCCCGCTTGTGCAGTTCGACGGCCGCCGCGATCTTGACCATCTGCAGGAACGCCACCGTCCCTTCCTGCATCCGGGTGCCACCCGAGCTCGGCGACGCGAGCAGCGGCAGCGCCTCAGCCGTCGCCCGCGCCACCGCGGCGGTGATCCGCTCGGCGGCCGCGACCCCGATGGAGCCGGCCAGGAAGTCGAATTCGCACACCACAAGGGCCACCCGGCGACCGAACACCGTGCCCTCGCCGGTGAGCACCGACTCGTCGAGGCCGGTGGCCGCGGTCGCCGAGGCCAGTTCGCGCTGGTAGTCGGCATTCGCCGCGACGGCGAGGGGCGGGGTGTCCCAGCTGATGAACGACCCTTCGTCCAGCACGGAATCGCGTAGCTGGAGGGCACCGATCCGGCTCACACGATGAGGCTATATAGGCTGGCCGCCATGATTGGTGTGACCCGCGATGGCCACGTGCTGACGTTGGAGATGCAGCGTGCCGAGCGGCGCAACGCGCTGAACGGAGAGCTGGTCGACGGACTGCGCGAGGCGATCCAGAAAGCCGCTGCCGAAGACGTCCGGGCGATCGTGCTGACCGGCCAGGGCCATGTGTTCAGCTCGGGTGCCGACCTGTCCGACGCCTCCGGAGTGGCCGAGGATCTGCCCGACAAGGCCAGGGCGCTCAACCTCGCGATCGACGCCGCGCCGATCCCGGTCATCGGGGCCATCAACGGCCCGGCCATCGGGGCGGGCGTCATCCTGTCGATGATCTGCGACCTGCGCGTCGTCGCGCCGGAGGCCTACTTCCAGTTTCCTGTCGCGAAATACGGTATCGCACTTGATAACTGGAGCATCAGACGGTTGACGTCGCTGGTCGGTGCGGGCCGGGCCAGGGGCATGCTGCTGGCCGCCGAACGACTCACCGCCGACGCCGCACTGGCCACCGGGATGGCCAATCGCATCGGGACCATCGCCGACGCGCAGGCGTGGGCCGCCGAAATCGCGGGCTACGCGCCGCTGGCGCTGCAACACGCCAAGCGGGTGCTCAACGACGACGGCGCTTACGAGGATCCGTGGCCGGCCCATCAGGAACTGTTCGACCGGGCGTGGGCGAGTCAGGACATCATCGAGGCCCAGGTGGCACGCATCGAGAAGCGGCCACCCCGGTTCCAGGGCGCCTGATGATCGGCGGGGCGCTGCGGTTCGGGTTCGGCACGGCATCGCTGCTGGCCGGGGGGTGGGCGCTGCGCGCGTTGCACGGCACCCCCGCGGCACTGGGCGCTTCACCCGCCGAGATCGAGGCCGTCGCCCGGCGATCTCCGCACTTCTCCGACGGCGCGTTCGTCAACCTCGAACCGTCATCGACCATGAGCCTCGAACGGGAGGAGCAGCGGCAGATCATCTGGGATCTGCTCGGCTCGCGTTCCGTGTCGCGGCCCTCCCGGCCGATCCCGGTGGTGGCACCCGAGTCCGCAGCGGCTTCGGCGACAGGTGTCTCGGTGTGCTGGTTCGGCCACTCGTCGGCCCTCATCGAGGTCGACGGCTACCGCGTGCTGGCCGACCCGGTGTGGAGCAGGCGCTGCTCGCCCTCGCAGACGGTGGGACCGGAGCGGATGCACGATGTGCCGGCTCCGCTGGAATCGCTGGCGGCCTTGGACGCCGTGCTGATCAGCCACGACCACTATGACCACCTGGACCACGAGACGATCATCGGCCTGGCCCGCACGCAGCGCGCGCCGTTCGTCGTGCCGCTCGGCGTCGGCGCACACCTGCGCGCGTGGGGGATACCCGAGACCCGCATCGTCGAATTGGACTGGCACGAAAGCCATCAGATCGACGAACTGACGTTGGTGTGCACCCCCGCGCGGCACTTTTCGGGCCGGCTGTTCACTCGCAACACCACCTTGTGGGCCTCATGGGCGATCGTGGGCCCAGGGCATCGCGCCTTCTTCGGCGGCGATACCGGCTACACCAAGAGCTTCGCCGAAATCGGCTCTGCCCATGGTCCTTTCGACCTGACGCTGATGCCGATCGGCGCGTACCACCCGGCCTGGCCCGACATCCACATGAACCCCGAGGAGGCGGTGCGCGCCCACCTCGATGTCAGCGACGCCGCGTCGGGCCTGCTGGTCCCGATTCACTGGGCGACCTTCCGGCTGGCTCCGCATCCGTGGTCCGAGCCCGTCGAGCGCCTGCTCCAGGCCGCCGAAGCGGAACGGGTCAACGTCGCCGTGCCGAAGCCGGGCGAGCGCGTGCAGCCCACCTCGACCACCGAGCCGTGGTGGCAGCTCTAACAACTTCTCACCGTTCGGCGGGTTACCGTTCACGTCATGAAAGCACTGGCCTGCGTGGCCGTCGCCGTGTCGTTGCTCATCGCCGGATGCGGTACCGATAAACCCGCTGAGTCCACACCGGCGCCGAGCGCACAGTCGGACGTGCCGCCCCCGCTGGTGCCGGCGATGCCGCTGCCCCAGAACGCGGTCGAGGACGCCGTCGGCAAGCTCGACGGCATCGCCGAGGACCTGATGAAGAAGTCGGGGGTCCCCGGCATGGCGGTCGCCGTCGTGCACGGTGGAAAGACCGTGTACGCCAAGGGCTTCGGTGTGCGGGACGTCAAGACCGGCGAAAAGGTGGACCCCGACACGGTGTTTCAGCTGGCGTCGCTGTCCAAGTCCTTGTCCTCCACGGTGGTGGCGCACCAGGTCGGTGTCGACGCGATCGGTTGGGACACGCCCATCACAGAGAAGCTGCCGTGGTTCGCGCTGGCGGATCCGGCCGTCACGCGGATGGTCACCGTCGGCGACATGTTCTCGCACCGCTCCGGCCTGCCCGACCACGCCGGTGACATGCTCGAAGACCTGGGCTTTGACCGCAGACGGGTGCTCGAGAATATGCGCCAGCTGCCCCTCGACCCGTTCCGAATCTCCTACGCCTATACAAACTTCGGATTCACCGCGGGTGCCGAAGCCGTCGCCGTGAGTGCGGGCAAGCCGTGGGAGACCCTGGCCGACGAGGTGCTGTTCGAACCGCTCGGTATGGCCGCGACGAGCTTCCGGTTCAGTGACTACGAGGATCGGCCCAACCGCACCGTCGGGCACATCCATGCCGACGGTCGCTACGAGCCGTCCTATGTGCGCGATGCCGACGCGGAAGGTCCGGCGGGAGGTGCCAGTTCGTCGCTCAACGACATGACCCGCTGGCTGGCGATGATGCTGGCCAACGGAAGTCACGAGAACAAACAGATCGTCGACGAGAAGGCACTGCTGCCTGCGCTCACGCCGCAGGTCGTCTCGAGCCCCGCGTCGGAGCCCGCGATGCGCTCTGGCTTCTACGGGTACGGCTTCAACGTGAGCGCGAGTTCGGCGGCGCGGATGGAGATCAGCCACTCCGGTGCGTTCGAACTGGGCGCCGGAACGAACTTCGTCATCCTCCCGTCGGCCGACGTGGCGATCGTCGCGCTGACCAACGCCACCCCGTCGGGCGTTCCCGAAGCGCTCAACGCGCAATTCGCCGACCTCGTCCAGTTCGGCGAGGTCCGCGAGGACTGGTACAAGCTCTACAACGACGTCTTCACACAGATGGAACAGCCCGTCGGCTCGCTCGCCGGCAAGCAGCCGCCCACCGCCCCCGCGCCTGCGGCACCGCTTGCGTCGTACGTAGGCACGTACAACAACGACTACTGGGGCCCGGCCAGGGTCGCCGAGAAGGACGGCAGGCTGCAGTTGAGCATCGGCACGAAGCTCGCTGTGCCGCTCGAGCATTGGGACGGCAATGTGTTCACCTACACCTGGGTGTCGGAGAACTCTCCGCCGGGATCGGTCGGCAAGGCCACCTTCGACGGCAACAGGCTGGTGCTCGAGTACTACGACGAATCGGGCAAGGGGACCTTCACCCGATGACCACGATCGCGGCCACCGGGCTCTCCGATGCCGACGTCGCACAGCGCGTCGCCGAAGGCAAGACCAACGACATTCCCACCCGCGCCGCGCGCAGCGTGTCTGACATCGTGCGGGCCAACGTCTTCACCCGCATCAACGCCATCCTCGGTGTACTGCTGATCATCGTGCTGTCCACCGGTTCGGTGGTCAACGGCGCCTTCGGCTTGCTCATCATCGCCAACAGCGCGATCGGCATCATCCAGGAACTGCGCGCCAAGCAGACCTTGGACAGGCTGGCGATCGTCGGACAGGCGAAGCCGTTGGTGCGCAGGCTCACATCGTCCGGGCCGGCGAGCCGTCCTGTCCTGCCCAGCGAAGTCGTCCTCGATGACGTCATCGAACTGGGACCCGGTGACCAGATCGTGGTCGACGGCGAACTCGTCGAGGAGGTCAACCTCGAGGTCGACGAGTCGCTGCTCACCGGCGAGGCCGAGCCCATCGCGAAAGACACCGGCGATCATGTGATGTCGGGCAGCTTCGTCGTCGCGGGCAGTGGCGCATACCGCGCGACCAAGGTCGGCCGTGATGCGTACGCGGCCAAACTCGCCGAGGAGGCCAGCAAGTTCACGCTGGTGAACTCCGAACTGCGCAGCGGCATCAACAAGATTCTGCGGTTCATCACCTATCTGCTGATTCCGGCTGGCCTGCTGATCATCTACACGCAGTTGTTCACCACCGACGTCGGCTGGCGTGAATCGGTGCTGCGGATGGTCGGCGCACTGGTCCCGATGGTGCCCGAGGGCCTCGTGCTGATGACGTCGATCGCGTTCGCCGTCGGTGTGGTTCGGCTCGGGCGCAGGCAGTGTCTGGTCAACGAGCTGCCCGCTATCGAAGGCCTCGCCCGCGTCGACGTCGTGTGTGCCGACAAGACCGGCACGCTGACCGAGAACGGCATGCGCCTTTCGGAAATCAAGCGGCTCGACGAGCGTGACGTCGCCGACATCCTGGCTCAGCTGGCCGCCGACGACAGCCGACCGAATGCGAGCATGCTCGCCATCGCCGAGGCGTACAAGATGCCGCCCGGGTGGACCAGCACCGCTACTGCGCCGTTCAAGTCGGCCACCAAATGGAGTGGCGCCTCGTACGGTGAGCACGGCAACTGGGTTATCGGCGCCCCCGACGTGCTACTGGCACCGGCATCGCCCGTCGCCGAGCAAGCCGAGCAGATCGGCGCGAAGGGTCTGCGGGTGTTGCTCCTGGGATCCTCGGACCTACCCGTCGACCACGCCGACGCGCCCGGCAACGTCACGCCCGCCGCCTTGGTGGTGCTCGAACAGCGCGTGCGCCCCGACGCCCGTGACACCCTCGACTACTTTGCCTCGCAGAAGGTCTCGATCAAGGTGATCTCGGGGGACAACGCGGTGTCGGTCGGCGCGGTGGCCGGGTCACTGGGCCTCGAGGGCAACACCATGGATGCGCGCGAGCTCCCCGAACAGCCCGATCGGCTCGCCGAGACGTTGGAGGGCTACACGACGTTCGGCCGCGTGCGGCCCGATCAGAAACGGGCCATGGTGCACGCCCTGCAATCGCATGGGCACACGGTGGCGATGACGGGCGACGGCGTCAACGACGTGTTGGCGCTCAAAGACGCCGACATCGGGGTGGCGATGGGTTCGGGCAGTTCGGCGTCCCGGGCGGTGGCTCAGATCGTGCTGTTGGACAACAAGTTCGCGACGCTGCCCTATGTCGTCGGCGAGGGCAGGCGGGTGATCGGCAACATCGAGCGCGTGTCGAACCTGTTTCTCACCAAAACGGTGTACTCGGTGATGCTCGCCGTCCTCGTCGGCCTGGCCGGCCTGGCGTCGAAACTGTTTGGTTCTGACCCGCTGCTGTTTCCGTTCCAGCCGATCCACATCACCATCGCGGCCTGGTTCACGATCGGCATACCGGCGTTCGTGCTGTCGTTGGCGCCCAACAACGAGCGCGCGCACTCGGGCTTCGTGCGTCGGGTCATGACGGCGGCGCTGCCGTCGGGACTGGTCGTCGGGGTCGCGACGTTCACGTCATACCTGGTGGCGTATCAGGGGCGCGAGGCCACCGAGATCGAGCAGACGCAGGCATCGACCGCGGCGCTGATCACGCTACTGGTGTCGGCGTTGTGGGTCCTGGCGGTGGTGGCACGGCCGTATCAGTGGTGGCGGATGGCGCTGGTGGCGGTCTCGGCGCTGGCCTACGTGGTGATCTTCTCGATCCCGCTAGCGCAGGAGGTCTTCATCTTGGACGTGGCGAATGTGGCCGTGGCATCAATGGCGCTGGGCATCGGGCTGATCGGTGCGGCCGCCATCGAAGTGACCTGGTGGGTCCAGGGTGCGATTCTGGGCGAACGCCGACAGCTCTGGCGTTCCGAGTAGCCTTGGGCGCATGGCATTCCTCGACAAGGTGAAGAATCTGCTGGCCAAGAACGCCGACAAGGTGGACACCGCGATCGACAAGGCCGGTGACATCGTCGACAAGAAGACGCAGGGCAAGTACACCCAGCACGTCGACAAGGTGCAGGGTGCGGCCAAGAAGGTCGTGCGGGACGCCGACACCGGCGGGCAGGTGCCTCCGACGCAGCAGTCGGGCCAGGTCCCGCCTCCGCAGCCGCCTCCGGGCACCCCGCCGCAGCAACAACCGCCCACGGCGCCTCCCACCTCGTAGGCGATGGCGAAGCTCTCGGTCTCCGTCGACGTCCCCCTGCCGCCGGAGAAGGCTTGGGCGTGCGCGTCAGACCTGTCCCGGTACAAGGAATGGCTGAGTATTCACCGCGTGTGGCGGTCCAAGCTGCCCGAGACGCTCGAGAAGGGCACCACGCTGGAGTCCATCGTCGAGGTCAAGGGCATGCCGAACCGGATCAAGTGGACCATCGTCCACTACAAGCCGCCGGAGGCGATGACGCTCAACGGTGACGGCAAAGGCGGCGTCAAGGTCAAGCTGATCGGCAAGGTGAAACCGTCCGCCGAGGGGTCGACAGTGACATTCGACGTCCACCTCGGCGGACCCGCGCTGTTCGGGCCGATCGGCATGGTGGTCGCCGGCGCGCTCAAGGGCGACATCCGCGAATCGCTGGACAAGTTCAAATCGGTGTTCGCCCCGGTGTGAGCGAGATCCGGTTCGACCGCGCCGTCCCGATCCTGCGGGTTTTCGACCAGGCCAAGGCCGACGAGTTCTACCTCGATTACCTCGGCTTCCGCACCGACTGGGAGCACCGGTTCGAGGCCGACTTCCCGCGCTACGCGCAGATCAGCCGATCGGATTGCCTGCTGCACTTGTCCGAGCATCACGGCGACGGCACACCGGGCAGCGCGGTGTTCCTGCCGATGCACGGGATCGCCGAGTTCCACGCCGAGATTTCGGCGCGCGACTACCGCTTCGCACGGCCAGGTCTCGAGGAGGCGCCGTGGGGCCGGACGGTGGACATCACCGACCCGTTCGGAAATCAACTGCGGTTCTGCGAGCCGCCCGCTCAGAATGGCGGCGGTTCGTAGTTGGCGGCGAGCCAGGCCTTGCGCTGGCGTTCCTCCTCGGCGATGCGGTCGGCGTTGATTCGCCGCTCCCGGGTGATGCGATAGGCGCGATCCTGGGCGCGAGTTCGTCTGCGGATCGGCATCATCAGTCCGCGCTCGGCAGTGAGCGGCCGGCTCGTGGGCGGCAGAAGGAATTCGCCTGTGGAGTGGCGAGGCTGGCGAAGAAATCAGCGCCCGCAGGTGCGGTCGTATAGACGCGCCCGCTGGGCGCAGTCCAGATCACGGTGCCGTCGGGTAGCTGGCGATCGGCCCAGCCGCCCGGCCCGGTCCAGAACGTCTTGAGTAAATGGTGAGTCACGCACAGCAGCTTGAGGTTCGACGGGTGGGTCGGGCCGAGCGGATGAGGGATGGTGTGGTCGATCTGGCATTTCGCAGCGGGCGCGTCGCAACCGGGGAAGCGGCACGCCAGGTCGCGGCAGCGCACGAAGCGCGCCAACGCCGCCGAGGGACGGTAGGCCGACTCGGCGCACGGCGGCGGCAGCCGTACCGGTTGCAGTTTCGCGGTGGCGGTCATCTCGCGCAGCATCGACGCAGGAACGGCGCCGTGGCCGATCGCGTAGCCAGGATTGTCGGAATCGCCATCGAAACTCGACTGCTCGGCGATGACCTGGACTACGACCTGGCTCAGCGACGCGTCTTCGGCGCCGGCTGCCGGGCAGCTCTCCTGTCCGCATTGGCATCTCAGCCGAAATGTCTTGGCGAAGACGGCCACCATCGCGTCACTGCGGCGCTGGCGGAGCGTGCGTGGATCGTCGCTGCACACGGTGGCGGCCACTTCGTCGAGGCGGTCATCGATGCCGACGCCGTCGTCAAAGGTCATCTTGGCCCAGATGCCGGCCATGCCCGGACTGATCGGGCCGACGTCGGCATAGCGGTCGTCGCGAGCCTTCTCGGATATGCGCACTGCCTCGGGATCGAACTTCTCGACCCACATGTCGATGCGCTCTTTGAGCTTGGGCCCCGACAACTTCATCCATTTCGGCGCCCAATTAGCGAATGCCGCATCGAGTCTGGCCAGCGCCTCGTCGTCGATGACATTGTCACTGCGGTAGACCAGCGCGGCCATCATCTGATAGTCGATGTCGCCGGCGGCGAAGATCCGCGCCACCTCCGGTAGGCGGTCGCGCAGAGCGATCGCGTAGTCAAGCCGTGCCGAGGCGCGGCCGCGGCTGATGTTGAGTGCCGCAGACAATTCGGCAACCAGATTGGTGTGGCCGTCGACCGCCCAGTCGTTGCGTTCGTCTTCGTCGTCGGGCGCATACCGGGCGTACAACTCACCGATGGTGATCAACTCACGGCCACATGCCGCGTTCTGCTCGCGCGACGCCACGGTGATGGCATCCACCACGCCGGCGTCCCCGAGGAGATCGAACATACGTGCGAAGTTACTCGAGCCCCCTGACATGTTTCCGACCAGTCGAAACGGCTACCTCCCCGGCATGGGATTTCCTGATCAACAGCAGCAAGTGCCCGGTGTCCAGAGCCAGATGGACCCGGTCCCCGACTGCGGCGAGCAGAGCTACCGCGGGTCCGGAAGGCTCACGGGCAAGAAAGCGGTTATCACAGGCGGCGACAGTGGCATCGGGCGGGCGGTGGCCATCGCTTATGCCCGCGAGGGAGCCGATGTGCTGGTCTCCTACCTCAACGAGGACGACGACGCGAACGAGGTCAAGCGGCTCGTCGAGGACGCCGGACGCAAGTGTGTGCTGATGGCCGGCGACGTATCCGACCCGAACCACTGCCGCGAGATCATCCGCACGGCTGTCGACGAGTTGGGCGGCATCGACGTGCTGGTCAACAATGCGGCCTACCAGATGACCCACGAGAGCCTCGACGAGATCTCCGACGAGGAGTGGGATTACACCTTCAAGGTCAACATCGGCGCCTATTTTTACTTGCTCAAAGCCGCGTTACCGCACATGCAGCCGGGTTCGTCGGTTATCGGCAGTTCGTCGGTCAATTCCGACATGCCGTCGCCGACGCTGGCGCCGTACGCCGCGACCAAGTCGGCGATCGCCAACTTCTCGGCCAGCATGGCGCAATTGCTGGGGGAGAAGGGCATCAGGGTGAACAGCGTTGCGCCCGGGCCGATCTGGACGCCGTTGATCCCCGCGACGATGCCGTCGGAGAAGGTGCAGAACTTCGGCGACGACACCCCGCTCGGGCGCGCTGGGCAACCGGCTGAGTTGGCCGGCGTCTACGTCCTGCTCGCCTCGGACGAAGGCAGCTACATCTCGGGGGCGCGGGTGGCCGTGACGGGCGGTCGGCCGATCCTCTGATCGCGCTCTACCGGCAGCGTTTGCCGGGCGAATCTCGAGGGAACAGGGTGTCGATGACTGAGATCATGCTGCTCCGCGCGGCGGCGCCCAGCGCCGGCCGGCGGTCGCGCACCATGCTCGGTTATCTGCTGATGCCTCGGCCCAAGGATCTCGTCAAAGGGCTGCTCATACCTACCACGTACGTTCTCGGGTTGTTGAGCGCGGGCGACGTCACGGGTACGTCCTTGCTGCGGGCCGGTGTGGTGCTCTTGGCAGTAGAGCTGTTGATCTATCCCGCGCGCTATCAGTGGAACGACATCCGTGGCTTCGCGGCCGATCAGCAACACCCCGCGTCGAACGACCGCGGCCGGCTGCCCGGTCCGTTGTCCAGCGCCCGCGCGCACGTGTTCGCCAGTTGCGCGGTCATCGTCGCGCGGCTGGCCGTCACCGGCGTGCTCATCGTGTCGCTGCCAGGCCTCGATCTGGGTCCGATCCTCGGCTTCGCAACCCTCGGAGTGTTCGGAGTGGCGATCGTGTACGAGATGCTGCGCTCCGTCAGCACTGGCCGGTCCGGAGACATCCCAGCGCCTCTCTCAACGGGCATCGTCCTGTTGTGGTTGACCGCAGGAGGCGGTTACGTGGTGCGCGGTATCACGGGTTTGGCCCTTGCGGTGGAGTTGACCGCGCGGCCGACGCTGGCCGTAGCCGCGGCCATCACGCTGTGGGCCTACGGCATCGCCTTCGTCACTGGCCGATGGGCCATGGAGGCCACCGCTTTCGCGTCGGCAGTGGACGGCCGGGTGGTGTGGCATGCCCGTGCCGGTCAGGCCAGAGAGCATCTTCTCGCGCTGGTTCGGTGGTTGCCGACGCGGGTGAGCGGACAGATCGACGATCTCAAAGACTGGGCGCCGCTGCGGGAATCGACTTCCCAAGTTGCGCCCTGGCACTTGGCCGCGATCACCGCGGGTGGAGCCGCCGCAGTCACCGGCCGTCTGCTGTGCGGGCCGTGCACGGTCGGAGACGGTGTGGCGGCGACGGTGGTCGGCGCCGTGACGACCGCGGTGGTAACGGCCGGTGCCCGCTGGCGCCCACCGCTTATCCTGCTCGGCGCGGCGGGGGTGGCGGTGTCCATGGTGCTGATGGGTTCACCCCGGCCCGGGTTGGCGGTCCTGCCATGGCTACTGCTGATGGGGGCCTACCTGTTTTTCAGCACACGGACAATGCGACGGTTCGAGCGGCCCAATGCGCTGGGCGCGATCGCAGCGGGGATCGGATCCGCGGTCGGGCGTTTCGTTGTCGGTAGGGCCACATGGGAGGCGATGACCGGGCAGCAGGGTGTCAGTGTCACCGACGCGCACGCATGACGATCGATGGTCGGGATCTATTGGCGGTCGCACGCTTGGCGGCAGACGCGGGCGCCCGCGTCGCGATGGGCTGGCGTGAACGCTCGGAATCCCTTGCGATAGAGGAAAAGACCGGCCCGCGCGACCTGGTGAGCCACGCGGATCGCGATGCGGAACAGGCCATCAGAGCGGTGCTTTCGGCGTATCGACCAGATGACGCGGTGCTCGGCGAGGAAGGTGGCACACAGACCGGTACCTCAGATGTTTTGTGGGCGGTCGATCCCATCGACGGCACCACCAACTACCTCTACGGCCGTCCCGATTGGGCGGTCAGTGTTGCGGCCGTGCGGCGTTCTGATCGGCAGATCGTGGCGGGCGTGGTCGTCGAGCCGATGCTTGACAGGACGACGGTCGCCAGCGCCGGCCGCGGCACCTTCGCAGGTGATCGGCGCATGGCCGTTGAAGGCGGGAGGCCGCTGCACGAAGCCCTGGTGGAGGTAAACCTGGGGCGGGAAGACCAGCGCCCGCACAGTGGTCCGATGATCTCCGCACTGGCTCCGCGAGTACGGGATGTGCGACGGGGCGGTAGCGCTGCGTGTGCACTGGCGCAGGTCGCGACGGGGCGCGCCGATGCTGTCTGGGCACCGGGCCTGCAGCCGTGGGACTGCGCTGCAGGTGCTTTGCTGGTCGCCGAGGCAGGAGGAATCGTCGGGGACCTCGCTGGCCGGACGCCCGGCACATGGCCCCCCACCGGCGACGTGCTGGCCGCTGGGCCGCAGCTCTGGGATGCGATCCGCGACCTGTTGAGGCCTGTTTACGCAGAAGGTGTTTGAAAAACCTTCGCGGTGGTACCTATAGACGGCGTTTAGCACGAGCGCCGCCCGGGAGGCGTCACGTGAAGTCAGCGCCTCCAATCTTTGCTTGCTGGGGGACAACCATGCTGAACGTATCGCGCCTGCGACCGGACGTCGGGATTCCGCTGACAAACGCGACGCTTTCATTGCACTCGGATCGGTTGACCGTGCCGACGTACGATCGATCGGCGCTGGTGCCGGCGGTCGTGCACATCGGCGTCGGCGGGTTTCACCGCGCGCACCAGGCGATGTACCTTGACGATCTGGCTCGAAAGGGCATCTCGCAGAGTTGGGGTGTGGTTGGTGTCGGGTTGCGCCGCCGCGAGATGAAAGAGGCGCTGTCAGCGCAGGATTGCCTGTACACCGTGGTGGAGCGGGGAACCGGTGTGGAACGGGCCAGAGTGGTCGGCTCGCTGTGTGCCTACCACTACGCCGGCGACGAGGCGGCCCACGTACGCGCCGCCCTCGCAGACGAGCGAACCCGGGTCGTCACGCTCACCATCACCGGTAACGGCTACCACCTCGATCCGAAGAGTGGCGAACTCGACACCGAATGCGAAGCGATACAAACGGACTGCAGCAGCGTGGGCCAATTCCAGACTGCGTGGGGGTATCTGGCGGACGCGCTGGACAGACGGCGCCGTTCGGGCACGCCGCCATTCACGGTGTTGTCCTGTGACAACATGCCCGACAACGGCAAGGCGGCACGCACGGCGCTGGTGAGTTTCGCGCAACTACGTGATCCCCGACTTGCTCGTTGGATCGAAAACAACGTCGCGTTCCCCTCCACGATGGTCGACCGCATCACCCCCAAGACGTCGCCGGAGGATCGCGACAGCATCCAGCGTCGATTCGGCGTCGCCGACCTGTGGCCGGTGGTGACGGAGCCGTTCACCCAATGGATCGTCGAAGATCACTTCTGCAACGGCCGGCCCCAGCTGGAGGAAGTCGGGGCCGAGATGGTCAACGATGTCACCGCGCACAAATTGGTGAAGACCCGCATGCTCAACGGCGTCCACTGTGCCATCGGCTATCTGGGTTTACTCGCCGGCTACCGGCGAACTGCGGAAGCGATGGCCGATCCGCTGATCTACCGCTACGTCGAACAAATGATGCAGCACGAGATCGCCCCTCTGCTTCCGTCGGTGCCGGGCTGGAACCTTGATCAGTATCGGCGGGTCCTGATGGACCGCCTGACGAATCCTCATATCAGCGACCAGTGTTCACGACTCGCCGCTCGCGGTTCGACGAAGATGCCCGCATATCTGTTGCCGTCGCTGCACGAGGCGCGGGCTCAGCGCCGCCCTCATGCGATGCTGACCTTGGCCCTGGCGGCGTGGCTGCGGTACCTGCGTGGGTATGACTTCGCCGGCGCATCATTCACGATCGAGGATCAGCGTGCCCCCGAGTTGACGACGCTGGCCAAGCTGGGTCAGAAGAATGCGCGTCCGCTGCTCGAAATCAGGGACATCTTTGGAGATCTCGGCACCGACTCTGCGTTCGTTCACCGCGTGAGTGCTTCGCTGAGGGATATCGACGAACGCGGAGTGCGGGACACGTTGCGTCGCAACGTCTCCGGTGAGCTTGCCGATGCGGTAGCGAAATGACAGAGATGCAGGTGCATGGTGCCGAATTCGATCCGGCGCTCGTCGAAGTTCTGTTGTGTGACGCGGACGGGAACCTCTTTCCTTCCGAAGAACCGGCCTTCGATGCGTCGGTCACAGTCACCAATGCGTTCCTCCAGCGTCTTGGATTGCCGGGCAACTGGTCGGCAGAAGAACTGAGGCTCAGGACGACTGGCAAGAACTTCCGTACGACGGCGATCGACCTCGCAGTGGGCGGTGGGATTCCTGTCGAGGCGATGTTGGCGCGCGGGCACAACGATGCCGTGGTTGCGACGGAGGACGACATCATCGAAGGCACAGCGTTGACCTGTGCCGAACTCGACGACTGGGTCACGAAGGAACGAGACACCGTCACAGAGCATCTCGCCGCCACCCTCACTCCGGATGCGCGTGTGTACGGGCCTCTCGAGCGGATGGGCCTTCGGTACGCACTGGCGGCGGTGAGCTCCAGTGCTGCTGTCCGGCTGCAGGCCTGTTTCACCGCTACCGGTCTGGACGTCTTGATACCGCCCGGAGTCCGCTTCAGCGCCGAAGACTCGCTTCCCGTCCCCACCAGCAAGCCCGATCCCGCGGTTTATCGGTTCGCAGGAGATGCGCTGGGCATCGAAGGGGGCCAGGGTCTGGCCATCGAGGATTCGGTTCCAGGCGTGCTGTCAGCCGTCGGGGCGGGTTTCCCGACGGTCGGGAACGTGATGTTCGTACCGACTGCCGAGCGAGCGGCCCGCAGGTCGCAGCTCATCGAGGCGGGTGTGTGCGCAGTGATTGACGCCTGGTCGCAGCTCGATGACATGCTCAGCGCGGCTGCATCACCCGAACTCGATCGGCAGGCTCGTCGGCCCGCTTAGGCCGAGGAGCGGCTTCCAGGGGACCGATCCGGTTCGGAGCGGAGTCGGGATGCGTTCAGTGAGAATCTTCAGCGCCTCTGCGAGTTCGAGCCTCGCCAGGTTGGCGCCGAGGCAGTAGTGCACCCCTCCGCCGAACGTCAGGATGGGCGGCGGTTCGTCGCGGGTGATGTCGAAGCGTGCCGGGTCGTGGTAGACGGCGGAATCGCGGTTCGCCGCGTACGTGTTGACCAGGATGAACGTGCCGGCCGGAAAGGTGTAGGCGCCGATCGCCACGTCGGCGGTGACGCTGCGGACCGTGCTGCACATCGAGGGTGAATGCCGCATGGTCTCCTCGACCGCTCGCATCGCCAGCTCGGGCTTGTCCCGCAACAACTCCCACTGGGCAGGGTGATCGGCCAACACCTGCATCGAGGCGGCCAGCTGGCTGCGGGTGGTGTCGGTGCCTGCGACCAGGATGCTGAACGCCAACATGCGCAGCTCTGACGCGTCGAGCCGGTCGCCGTCGTCCTCGATGCGGATGAGTTCGGAGAGAAGGTCATCGGACAGCCGCCGGCGCCGATGCGCCACCATGTCGTCGATGTAGTCGTCGAATTCAGCCCACGCCTTGAGAACAACGGATTGCTCCTCGGCGAGGTTGCAGTCGAAACTGACGATCTTGAAGATGTCCTCGGCCCACCGCGAGAACTGCTGCCAGTCGTCGCGGGGCGCGCCGAGCAGTGCACAGATGATCGGGATCGGGTATGGACGAGCGATATCGGCGACGAATTCACAACGGCCCGAATCGATGACGCGGTCGATCAGCTCGTTGACCACGGTGTGGATGGTGTCATGCATACCTCCCGTTGCCCGCGGTGTGAATGCCCGCGACACCAGGCCGCGCAGACGGCGGTGTTCTTCGCCTTCCATGTTGAGGATGCTTCGGGTCACCCGGTCCCACAGCGGTCCCTCGGTGATGCCGTGTGCGGAGAGGTGGATGCCCGGCGGAATGACGAATCGCGGGTCGCGCAACACGCTCCGTGCAAGCTCGTAGGAAAGAATCTCAGGGCCAATCGGTCCCAGCGCTATCGGCGCCTGCTGCTGGGCGGCCAGGAATTGCGGATAGATGTTCTGGGGTGTGTCGGTGAAGCCGTAGTCCAGTGTGGGGAGATCGGCGTCGAAGACGCTGGGTTTGGCGCTGTCAACGGTCACGACGTCTCCTGTCGGGTGCTGCCGAACCTCAGGGGCAATGCCGGCAACGTGCAGGTTGCCGATGGCCAGGTGATCTCCGGGGTGTAGCCGGGCGCCACTTCGAACTCCGGTATCCGCGCCAGCCATTCGGCGATGAGGAGCTTCAACTCCATCCGCGCCAGGTGCGAGCCCAGGCATCGATGGGGACCACCGCCGAATCCCCAGTGTTTGTGCAGCTTTCCGTCCAGCACGACGTCGTCGGTCGATGTCGCGTCGCTGCCGTCGCGGTTGACGGCGCCCAGGCAGAGTCGGACCTGCGCCCCGGCGGGCAGGGTGACGTCCGCGACGGTCACCGGCCGGGTGGTGACCCGCCCGACGATGGGAGCGGCGGGTTCAAGGCGGATCATCTCCTCGACGAAAACGGCTATGCCGTCAGCGTTTCCCCGTAACCCGTGACGCAATTCGGGGCGCCTGGCCAGCTCCAACATGCTGGTGCCGATGGTCGACGTGACGGTGTCGAGGCCGGCGAGAACGAAAACCAGTGATAGCCCGACTGCTTCGGCGTCGGTCAGCGGTTCGTCGCCATGGAGGAGTTGCGACAGCACACCCTCCTCCGGATGCCGCCGCTGGCTCGCGACGGCGTCGGTCAGATAGGTGTACAACTCCACCGCAGGGGTCAGGTCGACCGATTCCGGGTCGGTGGTCAGGCTGAACGCGATGATCGCGTCCTTCCAGGCGATGAGCCGCTGCCTGTCCTGCAGCGGCAGACCGAACAACGTGAGGAAAACCTGCGACGGATACGGCGTGGCGAGGTCGGCTATCACCTCGCACTCGTCGCGCTCGGCGATCTTCTCGATGAGTTCGATCGCCTGTGCCTGCAGCGACGGGAGCAGCGCGCCGAGGGTCTGCGGGCTGAAGAAGGGATGCAGAATTCTGCGATAGCGGGTGTGATCGGGTGGATCGAATCCGAGGGGGACCAGCGGCACCGGACTGATCATGTCGTCGTAAGCGATTCTCGACGAAAACGTGCCCGGATCACGCAGGGCCGCAAGCACATCCTCTCGACGTGTCAGGTAGTACCAACCCTCGCCCTGCAGCACGGGCCCGAGGCCGCGCAGTTTGGCCCAACCCGCGCCGCGGTCGCGCGACATCGGCAGGTCCTCGTAGCGGACGTGCGGCAGGGCGGCGGTGGAATCGGTCATCAGACGTTGGTGGACAAGAAGGTCAGCGGAAGGCCGAACACCGACAGTTCGACCTCGTCAAGGTACGAGCCCTCACCGGAGAAGCTCTGGCGGAAACGTGTTGCGGACCCGTATCGCTCGGTCAGCGACTCGGCGGCCGATGCGTCAGGCACCTGCAGCACCACCGTGTATATGCCGTCGCCGGAGCGGTCCAGGAACTCGGTCACCGACCGGGCCACCTCGGCCGTCGAGCCGGGAATGGGACTGATCAGCTCGAGGCCGCCGTCCCAATCGAGGTACACCGTCACGCCGAGGTCGGCGAGATCCGTGCTGTCGAAACGGAAGCCGAGTTCGGTGAACATCTGCGCGACGGCTGCCTGGCGTTCGCGGGCCACCGCGAAGACGACGTGATGCAGCCGCGCCGATTTCTGACTCATCTGCGCACCAACCCCCGAGGTCGGATCAAACCGAGATCCAGGTGTGTGAGCCAGCCCGGTGCGGCGTCGCAGACGTCCGGAATCGCGTTGATGGCGCCCATCGCGGTCCAGTCGTACCCGGGATGGGTCATGGTCCCGTCGGCGCGCCTGACCCCCTGCAGCGTCAGCTCGGTCGGCGTATCTCCCTCGATGACGATCTCGTACCGGGTCTTGCCCCAATCCCATGCCGGCTCCAGCTGATCGGGACCAGCGGTCACATAGATCGCGTGGAAGACGATGAGGGGCGCTCCGTCGACCCACCCTGTCCACTCGTGCCGTTGCGCGGCTACCGTTCCCGCGGGAATCACGCCTTCGTCGTGAGGGATGTCTTCGACCGCCGTCGCGACGTCCACCTCGGCGGCGGTTACCTCGTCGATGGTAACGCCCAGCCCATCGGCGATCATGTACATCGATTGGGCGAAGAACGGCAAACCCAGACCGAGGATCGTCGGCTCGGTGAGGAACTTATCCCTATCCTTGCCGAACCCCATCCAGTCGATGTGGTCGATCGGCGCGTCCTCGAGGACGTTGACCACCTCGTACACCTGGATCGTGTCGATCCGGCTCATCACGCGGGCGAGCGTGAGCGGCAGGATGTCACCGGCGTACCCCGGATGAATGCCGCCCCCGTGGAACGACGTTCCGCCGTCGCGGCACGCAGCGCGGATTGCCTCGCCCGCATCTCGGAAGTCCGGTGACGGATGAAAGAATCCGCTGGTGGTCACGACGTTCTTGCCTGACCGCAGGAGCCGGCAGACGGTCTCGGTGTCCATGATGATCGGCGTGTAGAAGACGCAGTCGGCGTCCATGGCGACGATCTCCTTGATGTCGTTTGTCGCAACGACACCGGTCGGTGCGATGCCCGCGATCTCGCCGGCGTCCTTGCCCACCTTGTCCTTGCTGTGCACCAGCACGCCTACCAGGTCGAATACCGGGCTGCCGGCGAAGTGCCGCACGCCGACCTGTCCAACATCGCCGGTCATCCACTGGATGACGCGGTAGGTCTTCGCAGACTCAGACATTGACGACACCTCGGGGCAGTAGCAGCGGCAGGTCGTTGTAGGTCGCGATACCGGGCGGGGCCGCGACAACGGCCGGTATCGCGGTGATCGCGGGCACGGCGGTGATGGTCAGGCCGAGCAGGATGTACTCCTCGATGGTCTCGGCCACGAAGTCGGTGGGCGGTTCGAAGCTCAGCGTGGTCTTGATCGTCGGGCGCCCTTCGACGGTGACGCTGTAACCGAAATCCATTGTCCACGTGGGCCTCAGCGACTGTCCCTTGGTCCAGATCCCTCGCACCTCGACGATCTCACGGTTTCCGCGATGCCCCGTCCAGCGCACGTCGATGCCTGCCACGCATCCCTTGCCGATGAGCCAGCCGCCTGGCAGCCGAAGGTCTTCGGTGGTCTGCGCGTACTCGGCCGCACACCGCACATCGTCGAGCTCGACGCCGAGCGCGTCGGCGACGATGAGGACCGCCTCGCGGAAGATCCCCGAGCCCTGTTCTGTCACAGTGAGCAGGTCGGGGTGGTCGATGGGATAGCCGAATCCCATGATCTTCTCGGTCTCCGGTGAGTTGTAGATCGTGGTGTCGAAGGACTCGACTATCGATATCCGCTTGACCTGATCGGAGATTCCTGCCGTGACGATCGCGAACAGTTCGATGAACCCAGGGTTCAGTCCGCTGCCGAAGATCGTCGACCCGCCCCGTTCGCAAGCGGCGGCGACGCGGTCGCGTCCCGTGCCGAGGCGGTGCCCGGTGATGAACTCCGAGGTGGTCACCACGTTGATGCCTGCACTGAGAATGCGGACAAGGTCCTCGACGTCGGCGAACCTGGCGTTGTAGACGACGCAGTCGGGCTCCAGTGAGAGCAGTGCATCGACATCATCGGTGGCCTTGACGCCGAGCGGCGCGATGCCGCACAGCTCGCCGACGTCGCGGCCGATCTTGTCCGGCGACCACGCGTAGCATCCGACGAGTTCGAGTTGCGAATTCTCGACGATTGCGTGCACCGACTTCGTGCCGACATTGCCGGTGGTCCACTGCACGATTCGGTAGGTCATGTGCGTCGCGAGCCCGGGGTGAAGACCACGGGGATGGTGCGATATCCGCGGGTGATCGAGTTGCCATGGAAGGTGGCGTCGGTGCCGGGCGCCAGCGCGTAATCGGGCATTCTCGAGAGAACCTGTTCGAGGCCGACGCTGAACTCGAGGCGCGCCAGATTGGAACCGAGACAGCGGTGTACGCCCGCCCCGAAGCCGAGGTGCCGGTTCGCCTGGCGGTCGAGGACGCATAGGTCGGGGTCGGGGAACTGTGCTGCATCACGGTTGGCCGCGGCGTAGTTGACGATCACCGACTCGCCGGGGCAGAAGGCGTGCCCGCTGAGCTCTACGTCCGTGGCGACCGTGCGGGGGATTCCGTGGATTGAGCCGGCGAAGCGAACGAACTCCTCGACCGCTCGCGGTAGTATCTCGGGCTCGTCGATGAGCCGGTTGCGCTCGTCGGAATGCGTTGCGAGATAGTGAAATGCGAACGACATCGCACTCGCGGTGGTTTCGAGTCCGGCCTGCACGAGTAGCATCGCATTGGCGACGACCATCTCGAAGGGCAGCTTGTCACCCTCGATCTCGGCGTTGAGCAGTACGTCGATCATGTCGTCTCGCGGCGGTTGGGTGGTTCTGGTCGACACCGCGTCGTGCAGATGCTGATACAGCGATCCCCATGCGCCCATTCGGGTTTCGTCGGTGTCGCCGTTGAGCGCCGTGTCGGTCAACTCGATGCACAATGGGACATCGTCGATCGGCATGCCGAGCAGGTACTTGAAGAAGACGATGCCGGGCTGTCGCCATGCCACCTGCGCCAGGTCGCCGTTGCCGGCTTCGATGAACCGGTCGATCAACCGATCGGTCTCCTCGCGGATTTGCGGTCGCAGTGCCTTCATACGCGCCGGTGAAAAGTACGGGTTGAGGACCTTGCGGAAACTCTGCTGGCGAGGTGGATCCATGGTGATCACCAGATCGCCCGCAAGCTGCTCGGCGCCTTCCGGCGTCGGGTTGCTCGAGAAGTTCTGCCAGTCCTGCAGAATGCGGTAGCACTCGTCGTAGCGTGTCGCCACCCACGCGCCACCTGGGGTGGCGGACAGGAACGGCGAGTCGGTGTGGGCGAACGGCGCATCGCGCCGCATCACCGAGTAGACGTCGTACAGGAAGTCGTTGTCGGCGAAGTCGCCGTGGCGCAGGTCCCAGTTGCGCGCATGCTCCTCGAGCGATCTGGTCACGGCGACGGAGCGCCTTGCTGTTCGGCGGCCTGCCGTGCCTCACGCTCGTCGTGGAGGCGGACCAGTTCCCGGAAGCCGATCCGGTTGTACTTCGGTACTGGCTGGATGCCCCACTGGTCCTGGGCGGTGTCCTTGCCCTCGGCGCCCTCGGGCGGACCGAGCGGCGGGTAGGGCACCTTGCATTCCAACGTGTCGTCGGAATACCTGACCTTGAGCAATTCACTGCAGATCTCGGTGAGGCTGAGGGTGGGATAGCCGTAGTAGACCGCCATGAACGGCAGCGTGAACGCCCCTTCGATCACCAGCGCGACCAGACACACCAGGACGGCGCGTTTGATGTAGCGGTGCATGCGGGCGTAGTACGGCGTAGTGCCGGGCGGCAGGTCTTCCCGCTGCTCCTCGGTCGATTCTGACGTGGTCGTCATGGTTGTGCTCCTTCGAAGAGGTTCAGTCGGAGAAGATCTCGCGGTTGACCGTGTGCAGGTAGGGGATCGCGAGGAACGGCGTGATGTAGAAGATGTCGTAGAGCCACCAGCCGATGACCGGGAAGACCACACCGGCGTAGCGCACGTCGGCGTACATAGTCATGTTGAACACGTACAGGCACCAGATGAGCACCCCCATCCAGCAGGTGATGATCATCCACTGATGCCCCCAGCGCTTCATCTGCAGGAAGCCGATCGCCGCCGCGCAGCGCATCGCGAAGACGGTGAGGATCATCCCGAACACCATCGACTTCTCGCCGGGACCGGCCGCGCCGCCCACCCACGCCTCGTTGTAGTGCCAGAAGTAGCCGGCGTCGAACATGGCGCCCCAGCCGACCATCAGGACACGGTTGATCAGCGTGTGGTTGGCAACCAGGTCCAGCGCCCAGCCGAGGCTGTTGAGCATCCCGTCGATCAACACGAGATAGCCGATCAGCGTGACGATCATCGGCCGCATCGACAAACCGGCGCGCGCGGACTGGCGCTGCAGCCAGACCCCGCGCAGGAAGATGGGTAGCCCGAAGATCCCCGGTGCCCACATGCCCATTAGGCCGGCGCCGACGATCATCCACTTGTCGGCGCGACGTTGCGCCAGGCGGGATTCCTCGTGATGTTCCTCGAGGCTGATCGCGCCGCCCGAGCGCACATCCGTGCTCACAGTTCCCACCAGCCGCGGGCGAACGACATGTACAGCTGGATGCAGAACATCGTGAACAGATAGCCGTAGATCACGATCTGCAGGATGATCAGCGCCTTCTTGCGCTTCCGCTCTTTGTGATCCATCTCGACTCCTTCCCTAGGCGTCGGCGGCCAGGCTGGCCACGGCGACTTCGCGTAATCCGGCGTTGATGGCACCGTCGGTGGACAGCGGAGCGAGAATGCAGGCCTCGGCGGCCTCCAACTCGCTTGCGCCCGCGACGATCAACTGCGCAGCGGTGACGAGCACGCGGGTCGACGGCGGCTCGAAGTGGAACGCCTCGTCGGCGGTGCGGATCGCCGTGGCACACTGAACGAGCCGGGCGGCGGTTGCAGGTTCGACGCCCGCTTCGGTCACGATCACCTCGGTTTCGCGCTCGGGGGCCAGATATTTCATGGGCAATGTCACGAAGCGTTGCCGCAGTGACGGTTTGAGTTCTTTGAGCGAACTGCGATAGGCCGGGTTGTAGGAGCACACCAGCATGAAGGTGTCCGGCGCCTGCACCACCTCACCGGCCCGGTCCAGATACAGCGCGCGGCGGTGGTCGGTCAGTGAGTGGAGGATGGCCAGTGAGTCGTGGCGCGCTTCTACCACCTCGTCGAGATAACAGATCGCGCCGGCCTTCACGGCCCGGGTGAGCGGGCCGTCGGTCCACACGACGTCGCCGCCTGTGACCATGAAGCGGCCGACCAAGTCGGAACTCGTGAGGTCGTCGTGGCAACTGATCGTCACGACGGGCCGGTTCAACAGGATTCCCATGTGTTCGACCAGGCGCGTCTTGCCGCATCCCGTCGGGCCGGTGAGCATGACCGGCAGCCGTTGCCGGTAGGCCTGCTCGAACAGGCGGACTTCGTTGGCATTCGCGTAGTAGTCAGTGGTGATTATTCGCGCGCAAGCATCGCTCATGCGGCCACCAGCTCTCGATGTACGTGGGCAAGCACTCGGGGAAGCTCCTCGACTCGTCGGATGCGTTGTGAGCGGCGGGGTCCGAAAACCTCCGGCAGCGGGTCGACGCGGGTCGGCCCGACGCCGACGTAGTAGATGCGCACCCCGGCGTCATTGGCCTCCTCGACGGCGTGCGCCGCGTCGGCCCAGGCGTAGCGGCCCTCGTACCCCTCGTCGGATATCAGGCCGTCACCGATCACGATGAGCAGTCGGCGTTCGGACGGTTGCGCCAGCAGCCGACTGGTCAAGTGGCGCAATGGTGCGCCGAGGCGGGTGTATCCGCCGGTCGACAGACCGAGGCGGCTGGGCGGGACGAAACGCCGGTCCTCGAAGTCCTTGAGGCAGTTGACTTCGACACGATGGCGGGTGTTCCCGGTGAACACGAAGATGCCGTGGCGTTCCCGCGCCAGGGTCATCGCCCGGGAAAGCGCGTCGGCGCAGGCTAATTCGAGCTTGAAGATGCGCCCGCCGTGTACCCCGAGCGACGAGCTGCCGTCGAGCAGCAGGGCCGTCGTGACGTCGCGGCTGCTGGGCAGCAGCTCACGGAACACCCGCGGCTCGACGGCCTCACCGGTGGTCAGGTCGATGTAGTGCCGGACGTACTGCTCGACGTCGAGGTCGGAGCCGTCCTCCAGGCGGTTCTTCATCGCGCGGTGGGTGTGCTCGGAGAACCATTTCCGGAGTTCGGGTGACACCGGTTCCGGGGCGCGGCCGTGCCTGGCGTGCGCGCGCTCGAGGACTGCGACATGGTTCGGCATGAATGTCTCGGTCCACGCGTTCCACTCCGGATAGGGGATCCCCGGCCGGTGGTCGGGCGTGATGTCGAGGTCGTTGTCCTGCGGCCTGCTGGGTGGCGGCAGGTTGGGGTTGCGGATACCGCCGTCGCCGCCGACGGGGATGGAGTAGGGCCGGGGCAGCCGCTTCTGTGTGGTGGTCCAGGGCATCCGGCCCAACGTCCGGCGCAGCTTGTCGGCCACCGTCCGCGGGTTGGTGTACGCCATTGGCAGCCTGCCGAGCAGCGGCGGGACGGACAGTGGTTGGCCGGACCGTGCCAGCTCGATGGCCCGGTCGAGCATCGCCGACGCGTCGAGGTCGGAGGGCAGCGCGTCGACATCACCGAGCGTGCGGCTGATCTCGGGCAGCAGACCCGGCCAGCGGCAGGCGATCCACCCGAGCGCGACGCCGGCCTCAACCAGGGTCAGCGCACGCAGTTCTCGGGTTGACAGTTCGTTGAGCCGGTATTCGACGACGCGTTCCTTCGACGGCGAACACTGCAACGCCACACCGCAAGTCAGCGTCGACCGGGTCCAGTCCGGTCGCGCCGGATAGGGCACGTGCACGTAGTCCAGCGACGCGGTCAGACCGAACGCACGATGCTCCCCGGTGACCAGGCGGACGCCTTCGCGCCGCCGGTCGCTGAACGCGACCGCCGTCACCGCGCAGCTGCGCTCGACAGTCATCGCGTGGGTGTCGGAGAGCTCTGTCATCGCGGCTCAGAACGTTCCGATGTTGGAGAACATCCAGTACCAGAACCAGATGATGAGCCCGGTTCCGCCCCAGGCGGCGACGTATCGGAGGATCTCCCAGATCCAGTCCATCAGTGCGACCTCCTCGATATCGGGTTCATCGGACCTCCAGCCCGCGCACGGCGGAGTCGACCAGCTTGGTCAGCATCGTGGTGCGGGTGTCGGGGTGGTCGGTGGTGGTGAGCACGCCGTAGATGCCGAGCAGGAAGAACGTCGCGCTGTAGAAGGCGTCGACTTCCGGGTGGACGTCACCGTGCACGCGCGCCCGCTCGATCTCGCGCACGAGCAGCACGATGACGGGGTGGTCGGTCCACTCGTCCCGGTGTGGCCGGGTCGGAGAGAAGTGTTGTGCGAGCAGTTCCTTGAACAGCAGCGGACCGAACCTGGACTCCAACCCCGTCACCAGGTGGACGACTTCGGTGAGCAAGGCACACAGGTCGCGCGGCGTGTCGAGGTACTGCGCGAATTCCTCTGCGATGCGCGCTTCTTCGCGTGACTCGAGCTCGATCAGCACGTGTTCCTTGCTGGGGAAGTGGAAGAAGAAGGTGCCGTGTGCCACCTTCGCCGCGGTCACGATGGCGCCGACGTCGGCACCGGTCATCCCAGCCCGGCTGAACTCGGCGATCGCCGCGGCGAGTATCCGTTCCCGCGTCTGCTGCCGGCGCACCTCGCGCGCAGACACCCCCACCTGAGCCGTCATGATGCATTCTTTCTATCCGACTTACTGACCTAAGTCAATGAGTTGAGTCAGTCGGAGAAGATCTCGCGGTTCACCGTGTGCAGATAGGGGATCGCGAGGAACGGCGTGATGTAGAAGATGTCGTACAACCACCAACCGACCACGGGGAAGATGGTCCCGGCGTAGCGCACGTCGGCGTACATAGTCATGTTGAACACGTAGAGGCACCAGATGAGCACCCCCATCCAGCAGGTGATGATCATCCACTGATGGCCCCAGCGCTTCATCTGTAGGAAGCCGATCGCCGCCGCGATCCGCATCGTGAAGACGGTGAGGATCATCCCCACTTCCATGGCCTTCTCGCCGGGGCCGGCCGCGCCGCCCAGCCACAACTCGTTGTAGTGCCAGAAGTAGCCGGCGTCGAACATCGCGCCCCAGCCGTTCAACAGGATTCGCGCCAGGATGGTGTGGTTGGCCACGAGGTCGAGCGCCCATCCGACGGTGTTGATGGCGGCGTCAATGATGACCAGATAGCCGATCAGGGTGACGATCATCGGGCGCACGGACAGCCCCTCGCGCTGCGCGTTGCGCAGTAACCACACGCCGCGCAGGAACAGCGGCAGGCCGAAGACCCCCAGTGCCGCGGTGCCGATGAGCAGGCTGCCCGAGATCAGCCACTTGTCGGCCTGCCGTTGCGCCAGCCGCGAGCGCTCCATGTGGTCGTCGAGTCCGCCCCCGGCGGGGACGAATGCGGGCAGAGTCAAGGCACCCTCCTGGGATCGGCACCTCAGAGCATGGCAGTGACACTGACCTAAGTCAACGAAGTCAGCGTGATTCGATACCGCGCAGCGTCCGCGTCACGTAGTCGTCGAGCATGGCACTCTGCGTCGGCCAATCGTGCGTGGTGGTCAACAGGGCGTACAGGCCGAGCAGGAAGAAGACCGCGCTGTTCATCGGATGCACGTCGGCGTCGACGTCACCGCGCTGCTGCGCCCCCTCGATCTTGAGGGCGACTTCGACGATTACCGGGTGTTCGGTGCTCTCGTCGACGGGTCGTGTCTGCGAGAAGTGCAGGGCGAGGAAGTCCTTGAACAGGACGGACCCGAGACGCCGCTCGAGTCCCAGGATCAGTCGAACCGCCTCGTGCAGAATTGAATCGAGTCCGTCCAACGACGCCGCGGACCGCTTCAACTGCTTGGCGATGCGTTCCTCTTCTCGGCGCTCCAGTTCGAGCAGCACGTGCTCCTTGGTGGGGAAGTGGAAGAAGAACGTGCCGTGGGCGACTCCTGCCGCGGTCACAATGGCGCCTACGTCGGCTGCCGCGAGACCAGATCGCTTGAACTCGGCGATCGCCGCCCCCATCAGCCGTTCCCGCGTCTGCAAACGCTTGGTCTCACGCGCCGACGGCTTGTCCACCACTGCCATGTACCCACGATAGCTGGATTGCCGACACCGAGTGTGGTTGACTGCGGTCAGTAAGAGCAGAGGAGACTTATGGCGCTGGAACAGTTCAACCTCGACGGTCAGGTCGCCATCGTCACCGGCGCGGGAAAGGGTGTCGGCCAAGGCATTGCGCGAGTTCTCGCCGAGGCGGGCGCCACGGTCGTCGGCACCGCGCGCACCGAGTCCGACATCGTCGCGACCATCGAGGGCATCGAGAAGGCGGGCGGCAAGGGACGGGCGGTGGTCGCCGATGCGATGAGCCGCCCTGACGGCGAGCGTGTCGTCGGCACCGCGATGGCCGAGTTCGGCCGCATCGACATCCTCGTCAACAACGTCGGTGGCTCCACATACGCACGCTTCCTCGACATCACCGACGAAGACTTCCGGCACACGTTCGACTGGTGTGTCACATCGGCGTTCATCATGAGTCAGCTCGCGGCTCCTCACATGATCGAGGCCGGTCACGGGTCGATCGTCAACATCTCGTCGGGGTCCGCCCGGTTCGGCATCCGGGCGCTGACCGCCTACTGCACCGCCAAGGGCGGACTCGAGGCGCTCACCAGGGCCATGGCCCAGGAACTCGCGCCGAAGATCCGCGTCAACGCGATCGCCCTCGGCTCGTTCGCCACCGATGGCCTGCAAAGCAGCCTCGACATGTTGCCTGGATCGCTGGAGAAGATGAACGAAGCCACACCGCTGCACCGGCTCGGCGACGTCGAGGACCTCGGGCGGCTGTGTGTCTACCTGTCCACCCCCGGCTGCTACGCCACGAATGCCATCTTCCACGTCGACGGCGGTATCGACTCGAACAACTCGCCGCTGCCGATCCCCGACTACTGACGAGGACAACGATGCGCAGGGTAGTGCAATTCTCCACCGGCAACGTCGGGCAGCACTCGCTGCGAGCGATCATCGGAAGGCCCGACCTCGAGTTGGTGGGTGTGCATGCGGCCAGCCCGACGAAGGTCGGGCGGGACGCCGCCGAACTGTGCGGCCTGGATGAACCCACCGGCATCGTCGCCACGGACGACATCGACGCCCTGATCGCGCTGGGGCCGGATTGCGTCGTCTACACAGCGCAGGCGGAGACGCGGCCGATGGAGGCGATCGAGCAGCTGGTGAAATTCCTGTCGGCGGGCATCAACGTCGTGGCCAGCTCCATGGTCTGGCTGGTCACTCCGCGCCTCGCCGACGACTGGCTGCGCGAGCCGCTCGGCCAGGCCTGTGAGTCCGGCGATGCGTCGCTGTACGTCAACGGAATCGATCCCGGGTATTCCGGTGACACCGAGGTGCACAGCGCACTGAGCCTGGTCACCCGGGCCACGTCGATCACGGTGCAGGAGATCTTCGACTACGCCAACTACGACGACTACGAGTTCACCGGCAAGTCAATGGGTTTCGGCCTGTCTCCAGAGGACGAAGATCCGATCTTCTACGTGCCCGGCGTACTGACGTCGATGTGGGGCGGTCCGGTGCGCAACCTGGCTGTGCAACTCGGCGTTGAGCTCGACGACGTCACGCAGCGTATCGAGCGCTGGTATACGCCGACGCGCATCGAGTGCAAGATGGCGACTGTGGAGCCCGGCCAGATGGCCGCGGTGCGCTTCGCCGTCGAAGGTGTGCGCGACGGCGTCGCGGTGATCACGATGGAACACGTCACCCGACTCACCGCTGGCGCGGCTCCGGAGTGGGAGTATCCGCCCGACGGCAAAACCGGTGTGCATCGTGTGGTGGTCGAAGGGGAGCCGCGCGTCGAACTCAACACACACGTCTCGCACCCGGCGCTCGATGTCACCGAGGCGGGCTGCGTCTCGACGGCGGCGCGGGTGGTCAACGTGATCGACTGGGTGTGCCGCGCTCCCAAAGGGTTGATCGCGGTCGAGGACATCCCGCAGGCGGAGGTCATTCGCGGTCTGATGTGGTGACCGCAGCCGTGATCGGGATGTCGCCGGCGATCAGCTCGAACGTCTGACCAATGGTGCGCGGCGTGTCGAGGACCGCG
The DNA here is from genome assembly GCF_025345615.1 of Mycobacterium deserti. Lineage (GTDB taxonomy): Bacteria > Actinomycetota > Actinomycetes > Mycobacteriales > Mycobacteriaceae > Mycobacterium > Mycobacterium deserti. The sequence goes on along the minus strand of NZ_JAODWD010000001.1, from coordinate 719,362 downwards.
AGTATCACTGCGGCGACGTCTGCACGCGGAATGCTGCCCCGCAGCGTGTGCTCGGCGGTCGTGACCTGTCCCGTCCCGGGATCGTCGGTGAGATGGCCGGGTCGGATGACGGTGACGTCGAGCTTCGGTCGCGCTCGCACGTTGTCGTCCGCCGCCCCCTTCGCGCGCAGGTAGGCGGTGAAAACCTCGTCTCGGACACCCGGCGCGTCGGCGTCGGCACCCGTCGATGACACCATCACGTAGCGGGCGACATTCGCTGCTTCGGCGGCGTCGGCCAGGAGAATCGCCGCATCCCGGTCGACGGTCTCCTTGCGCGCCGCACCGCTGCCCGGGCCCGCGCCCGCGGCGAAAACGACCGCATCGGCACCACGCAGGTGTGGCGCCAGATCGTCGACGGAGGCCGCCTCGAGGTCGATGACCACAGCCTCGGCGCCCGCGGCTTCGAGGTCGGCGGCCTGCGAGGGATTGCGGATGAGTCCGACGACGGAGTCGCCACGCTCGGCGAGGAGGCGTTCCAGGATGAGGGCGATCTTGCCGTGTCCACCGGCGATGACGACGCGCATGGCGGAATGCTAGTCAGTACCGCCGGGCGTATCTACTGAGCCAGCCGCTCGCGCAGCGCGCGCTTGAGCACCTTGCCGTAACTGTTCTTCGGCAGCTCGTCGATGAACTCGTAGCGCTTGGGCCGTTTGAACCGGGCGATGCGGTCGAGCAGGTGCGCGTCGAGTTCGTCGGCCGTCGCCGTGCCGACGACGAACGCCACCACCACCTCGCCCCACTCGTCGTCGGGCGCGCCGACGACCCCTGCCTCGTCGACACCGGGGTGCTCGAGCAGTACCTCTTCGACTTCGCGCGGATAGATGTTGCTTCCGCCGCTGATGACGACATCCTTCGAGCGGTCCCGCAGCGTCAGGAAACCGCGCGCGTCGAACGACCCCATATCGCCGGTGCGCAACCAGCCGTCCTGCAGTGTCTTGCTCGTCGCCTCAGGGTTATTCCAGTAACCGGCCATGACAACGTCTCCGCGGCAGACGATCTCGCCGATCTCGCCCATCGCGGCGGGTGTACCGTCGTCGCCAAGCACGGCGACATCCACGCCCGACCTGGCATAGCCCACCGACCCCAGGACCGCGTCGTCGGCATCGACATGGTCGGCTCGACGCAGCCCGGTGATGGTCATCGGCGCCTCACCCTGACCGTAGAGTTGAACGAAGATCGGGCCGAACGCCGCCATCGCCTTCTTCAGGCTCTCGACGTACATGGGGCCGCCGCCGTAAACGACGGTGCGCAGATTGCGTGGACACGAGCGACCCGTCTGCACCAGCCGCTGCACCATGGTCGGCGCAAGGAACGCGCTGCAGCCGGGGTGGTGATCGCACAGATCGAGGAACTCGTCGGGCTCGAACGCCGCAGACCGCGGAATCACCTGCCGCGCACCACGGAGCACGTAGGGCGGGATGTACAGGCCCGAACCGTGCGACATCGGCGCCCCGTGCAGCAGGCTGCAGTCCTGGTCCGGCGCATCGAAATCGGCCAGGTGCGACACCGTCATCGCCATCAGGTTGCGGTGGGTGAGCATCGCGCCCTTCGAGCGACCGGTCGTTCCGCTGGTGTAGAACAACCAGGCCAGTCTGGTCGGGTCAATGTCGCGTGGCGGATCCACCGGATCGGCCGCGAGGCGCGCGCAATAGTGCGGCCCGTCGATGATCTCGCCGTGGGCCAGACCCTCGGCGATCTTCGGCGACGCGAACACCTGCGACGCGCCGGCGTCGTCAATGATCTGCTCCATCTCGCGAGGGTGCAGCTTGTAGTTGATCGGTACCACCACGCACTCCGCGGCCCACGCGGCGAACATCAGCTCGACGATTTCGGGACGGTTCTCGCTGGCGATCGCGATCCGGGTTCCGGGCGCGCCGAGCGTCGCGGCGATCCGCAGTGCGCGGTCGCGCAGCTGCGACCACGTATGCAATTGCCGCTCACCGACAAACACCGCACCGCGGTCGCCGAATCGGCCTGCGGTCTGGTCCAGCACCGCGAACAGATTCATTGCCGCGGCACCCATTCCGAGTTCAGTGCGAAGTCCGAAAGATACTTGGTCGAACTCCAGCCGCCGTCCACGACGATGGTCTGCCCGTTGATGAAACTTGCACCGTCCGAACACAGGAACGCGACCGTGCTCGCAATGTCGTCGACCTCGCCGAGCCGCGGATACGGCGTCATCTCGGTGTTGATCTTGCGGAATCGCTCGTCCTCCAGACGGGTCGCCACCATCGGCGTCAGCGTGACACCGGGGGCGACCGCGTTGCAGCGGATTCCCTGCGGGCCGTACTGGCACGCGATATGCCCCGTCAGCGACGTCAGACCGCCCTTGGCGGCCGAATAAGCGCCGCCGCGCAGCCCGCCGACCACCGCGAAAGTCGAAGTGACATTGATGATCGCCGAGCCCGACTGCATATGCGGGATCACGTCACGGGCCAGTCGGAACGGCGCCCGCAGCATCAAACCCAGGAAATAGTCCAGTGATTCGTCGTCGGTCTCATGCAGCGGCTTGGGGCTGCCGACACCGGCGTTGTTCACCAGGAAGTCGATGCGACCCCACCGGTCAACCGCGGCATCGACGATCCGCCGCGGCGCGTCGTCCGCCGTAAGGTCCACGGCGATGGTGGCGACCCGGTCGGGATCGCCGACCGCCGCCTCCAGTTCGGCCAGTCGGTCCGCGTCGCGGCCGGTGCCGAGCACGGCCATGCCCGCCTCGGCGAGTTTGGTCGCGCACCCGAACCCGATGCCGCTGCTCGCGCCCGTCACGATCGCTACCTGAGTCATTTGTGCTCCTTGCGTCCGCGCCATATCAGTCTCCCGTCAGCGTCGCTCGGATCCGATGTTTCAACACCTTGCCCGCGTCGTTCTTCGGCAGGGCATCCCAAATCACAATCTGCTCAGGGATTTTGAACTTCGCGAGCCCTGCGCCGACCAACAGGTCGCGAAAATCGCCGAGTTCGGGCGGGCGGTGATCGGTGGGCACGACCACCGCGCATGCGCGCTCGCCGGTGCGTTCGTCGGGCACCCCCACCACCGCGATCTCCGCAACCCCGGGATGGGCGATCAGCAGGTCCTCGACTTCCTTGGGCGAGATGTTCTCACCGTTGCGGATGATGATGTCCTTGGCCCGTCCGGTGACCACCAGGTACTCGTCGTCGGCCCACCGCCCGAGATCGCCGGTGCGGAAGTATCCTTCGTCGTCGAACGCTGCGACCTCGTCCTCGGAATGGAGATAGCCGACGAGCATCTGCGGCCCCCGGGCCCGGATTTCTCCCTCGACCAGCTTGATGTCGGCGATGCCGGGGCGACCGTCGCTGTCCGCGGCGTGCGCCACGTCGTCGAGCGCTCCGACCGTCGTCACCGGTACCTCGGTCGATCCGTAGACGCGCGACACGGCGGCCTTGTCGAAATACTCTGCGGCGTCATGGATCAGCGTCGGCGGCACCGACGCTCCGCCGCAGATGAACACCTTCAGATCCGGCAACCGGGTCCCGGCGTCCTTCGCGGCGGCAAGCAGTCCGGTCAGAAAGGGCGTTGCCCCTGCCATGTGGGTGGCGCGCTCGGCCAGCATCAGGCCCACCGCCTTGACCGGATCCCACCGTTCCATCAGCACCGCCGTCGATCCCAGCAGCAGCGGGCATTCGAATGCGTAGATCGACCCGCCGATATGCGCGATCGGAGACGGCACCAGAAACGTGTCGCCCCCGTCGACGCGCCAGTGCTCACCGATCTGGCGGATCAGCGCGTGAATCGAATTATGGCTGTGTAAGACACCTTTGGGGCGCCCGGTGGTCCCGGAGGTGTAGAGAATCATGCGCACAGTGTCGGGGTCGACCACCGGCAACATCGTCGGACCTGATGCGCCGAACAGGGCTGGGTACGGCGTGTGACGGCCCGCGTCACCGCGCACAACCACGACCTCCGGCGGCGACGCCATCTCGGCGGTCACCCGGTCGAGCATCGCGGCGTAGTCGTAGGTGCCGAACGATGACGGCACGAAAACCGCCCTGGTGTCGGCATCGGACAGGATGAACCGCAGTTCGCGGTCGCGCAACGAGGGCAGGATCGGGTTCACCACCATGCCGGCCAACGTCGCACCCAGGTACACCACTGCGGCCTCATGCCAGTTCGGCAGCATGAACGACACGACGCTGCCCGCGGGCATCCGCTCCATCAACGCATGGGTCAGCGCCGTCGCCTGCTCGTGCAAGCTGTGACACGTCAGGCGAATGTCGCCGTCGACCAACAACGTTCGGTCGGGTGTGCTGTGCGCGGCGTCGCGTAGCGCATCGGCGAGTGTCTCGCGCACCCACAACCCGCGCCGGTAGGCGTCGGCAGTGCGCTGCTCGTCGACTCTCACCGGGGCCTAACCCTTGACCCGCCGCATGGTCATCGAATGCCGGTACCGCGAGGACGGATGCGTGTTGACCGTCACCTGGGCGACCTCGTCGTCGGACGTCTTGTACGTGCGCTGCATCTCCAGGGCGGCCGAGCCTGGTTCGACGTCCAGCGCGGCGGCCAGCTCCGGGGTCACCGATACGGCCGAGATTTCCTGGTGCACTTCGACGACGCTGACTCCGAAGAGGTCCTCGATCAGCGGGAAGATGGGGCCGGAGTGCCGCTGCAGCAGGCGACCGACGGCCGCGAACGCGCGATTGATGTAGTACTCCGTCCTGCAGACCGGTGCCCCACCGGCGTCGGCCTGCCGGTAGCCGCGCACAGCGAGCCACTCGGATCCGGCCGGTAGACCGGTGCGCGATGCCAATTCCGCGTCGAGTGTGATCATTGCGTTGGACTCGATCGTGAGCTGTGCGCCGGACGCGAACGCGAGCAGGTCATCGATGGAGACAACGTCCTGTGCGTAGCTGTTCGTCGTGGGTCGGGGAACCACCAGTGTTCCGGCGCGCGGACGCGAAGCCACCAGGTTGTCGTCACGCAGTCGGCGCAGCGCCTCGCGAACGGTGTAGCGGCTCACCTCGAACCGCTCGCACAGTTGCTGCTCGGTCGGCAACTGCGAACCCACCGGGTACACCCCGTCGACGATTTCCTTGCGCAGGGTGCGCGCCACCTGAAGGTAGCGGTGGTCCGTCGCGCTGACAGTCATGCGCGATCCGCCTTCGCTACTCGCTCGCCAGTCATGCGCGATCCGCCTGCGCTACTCGCTCGCCAGTCATGCGCGGCGCAGCGCCAGCACGCTGCCGTCACCGTCGGCCGATACGTACAGCGTGCCGTCGCGATCGATCGCGATACCGGCGAACGGGCCCTGGGGTCCTGAGAACGGTTGAATTCCTCTCAGTGGCTTGGGCTCCACCCCCGGCGGCGCACCAATCGGCAGCCCGGCGGCGACGGTGGTCCGCGCGCCGGTGTCAAGGTCGACCGCCACCACTTCCTTGGCGCCCGCATCGACGACGAACAGCGCTCCGTCGGCGACCAGGATGCCCTGCGGCCGCTGCAGGCCATCGACGACGGTCTCGGCGCCGGAGCCGGCGATACGGACCACCCGGCCCGCCCCGGCCTCGGCGACCAGGGGTACGCCGGTGGGACCGAAGGTCACGCCAACGGGTTCTTTCAGGCCCGACGCCAGCACCTCGGTGTTTCCCGCCCGCAGCGAGTGGACGCGGCCCGCGCCGAGTTCGGCGAATATCACGGTGTCGTCGGGGCCGATGGCGATGCCGTAGAGCTGATCGAAACCAGTTGCCAGGTATTCGGTTTCGCCGCCGGGTCGGTACCGCCCGACCTGCCCGAGCGACGTCGTGCAGAGAAAATCGCCCGCTCCGGTGGCGACGACGCCGCGCATGTAGCCCGGATAGCCGGGGCTGAACAGCATGCCCGCGGTTTCCCGTGATCCGTCAGGCTGCAGAGCGTAGAAGTATGTGCCGTCGGCGATGTAGAGCCTGCCGTCGTCTCCCACCGCGAGGTCGTGTGGCCAGTTGAACCCGCCGGGCAGAAGGTCGCGGGTTTCGCCGCCGTCGAGCACCTCGGCGATCTGACCGGTGAAGTTCGAGACGAACAGTCGGCCGTTCACAAACGCGAGGTTGTCCAAACCTGGGTTGAGTTGCGCCAGAACGGCCTTCGCGCCGGTGCGGGGATCGATTCGCAGCACTTGTCCGCTGGCGACCTGGGTGGACACGATGAACCCGTCGGCGTCGAACTTCACTGAGTCGGGCACCCCGAGTTCACCGACGACACGCTGCGGCTCGCCGCCGTCGGGGTCCACGCGCCAGATTTCGTTGGCCGTCATCACTGGGTAGTAGAGGAAACCGTCGGGGCCGACCTCCATTGCGTTCGGCGACGGCAGGTTCTCCAGGACGATTCTTGGCGCTCCGCCGTCGAGGTCCAATTCCATCAGCCTGCCGCCATCGCGGCATTCGTTGACGAACAATCTCCCGCGGTGCATGGTGATGCCGTTCGCCGCAGGCAGGTCGTCGCGGATCACCCGGCTGCGCCCGTTCGCCTCGCGCACGCTGACACGGCCGTCCATGTACTCGGTCGCGTAGAGATTGCCCTTGCCGTCGAACGCCAGGTCGTCCGGCGCGATGATGTCGCCGCCTTTCGCGCTGACGATCTCCATCTCTTCGGTGTCGACGTCGAGTGCGCTGATCTGGCTGCCGGTCACCTGCGCGATGTAGAGCCGTCCGTCGGGCCCGGGGCGCAGGCCGTTCGCGCCGAACAACCGGCTCGGCGGGGTCAGGCGTTCGACTCGCCACCCGTCTGCGGTCGTCGGCGTCGTCGCTGGATACCGGGCGGCTTGCATCGACCTGGTCATGACCCCGGACGTTAGCAAGCTCGGCTAGTCCAGACAATAGCGAGGCAACGGCGTACACCCGGCCTTGACGAGCCGATAATCGCTGCGGAATAGTGTTCTGCAATATGCAGAGCACCATTTATTGTCCGGACAAATAGTGGCGAATCTTCTTTCGCTCGACGGCCGCATCGTGGTGGTATCCGGTGCGGGCGGGGGCGGTATCGGCACCACGGTGACGCGCATGGCGGCCGAGGCCGGCGCAACGGTGTTCGCGGTGAGTCGGTCCAAGGAGAACCTCGACGAGCACGTCGCGCCGCTGGCGAAGCAGGGCCTGTCGGTTCTGCCCGTCGCCGCGGACGCGTCCACCGACGACGGCATCGCCACGGTGATGGACCGGGTCGGCCAGGCCGACGGTGTCCTGTACGGCCTCGTCAACATCGCAGGCGGCGCCGCACCATCGACGTGGATGCCCGCGACCCGGGTCACTCGCGACGACTGGCGGGCACTGTTCGCCGCCAATCTCGAGACGGCGTTCTTCATGAGTCAGGCGGTCAGCCGGAGATTGCGCGAGCGGGGCTTGCGGGGGTCGATCGTCTCGGTGTCGTCGATCAGCGGAATGAACACCGCGCCGTTCCACATCGCCTACGGCACCGCCAAGGCGGCGGTCGTCGCGATGACCCGCACCATGGCAGCCGAGCTGGCGCTCGACGACATCCGCGTCAACGCCGTCGCGCCCGGCGTGACGGAGACGGTCGCGTCGCGCACCTACGTCGACGAGGACCCCGAGCGCGACCGCCAGGCGATCGCGATGGGCCGGCGGGGCCGGCCGGAGGAACAGGCGGGCGCGATCCTGTTCCTGCTCTCCGATCTGTCGAGCTACATCACGGGACAGACACTGCTGGTCGACGGGGGGCTGGACCTCAAGTGGACCCACCTCGGCGCCGACAACACCTCGCTGTTCCTCAAAGACGAATCCTTCCGTAGTTCCATCAGTCGGCCGTGAAAGGACCACGTGATGACTCACACCGAATCCGACCTCGACGCCGCGATTGAGGTCGAGGCCGATCCGGACGACTCGACAGGACAGATCGCCGAGGATCTGTCCGATCCTATGACGATCGGCGTCGAGGCATACATCTCTGAGGAGTACGCCCGCGCTGAGCGAGACAAGTTGTGGCGCAAGGTCTGGCAGCAGGTCGGCCGCGTCGAGGAGATCCCCGAAATCGGTGGCTACCTCACCTACGACATCCTTGACGATTCGATCATCGTGGTGCGCACCGGCGCGGGGAACTCGGCCTCCGACTTCGCCGCACACCACAACGTGTGCATGCACCGCGGACGCAAGTTGGTCGACACCCCCGACGGCGCGAAGAACGCCTGTGGCCGTGCTCGAAAGTCGTTCGTCTGCGGATTCCACGGCTGGACCTACGGTCTCGACGGTGCCTGCACGCACATCCGCGAGCAGGACGACTGGAAGGGCGTCCTCACACCGGAGAACACCCACCTCGTCCCCGTGCAGGTCGACACCTGGGGCGGCTGGCTGTTCGTCAACATGGATCCGGGGTGCGAACCGTTGGCGGACTACCTTTTTCCCGCCGCGAAGATCCTCGACCCGTTCGGTCTGGAGAACATGCGCTTCAAGTGGCGCAAGTGGTTGAACTTCGATTGCAATTGGAAGGTCGCGATGGAGGCCTTCAACGAGACCTACCACGTGTTCACCACGCACCCGGAGTTCAACAAGTTCGGCGAGTTCAGAGGCTGGGCCAAGGCGCAAGGCCGACACAGCAACATCGGCTACGACGCACCCAAGGGTATGGACGAGACGAAGTCCAAAATCCGCCTCGGCACCGGCGACGACCCGCGCGTCTCCACCGCCGAGATGCAGATGTACACGTGGGAGCAGACGAACGCGACCACCACCGAGACGCTGGTGAACGCCGCCAAGCGCCTGGTCGACGAACTGCCGGAGGGCACACCCGCCGACAAGGTGCTGCAGCACTGGCTGGCCTCGGCGCGGCGCGACGACGAAGCCCGCGGGGTGATCTGGCCGACGATCCCACCGGACATCCTGGGCCAGAGCGGCACGGCGTGGCAGATCTTCCCGAACTTTCAGGTCGGCCAGGGTCTGACCAGCGCGCTCTGCTACTCGGCTCGTCCCGACCCTAGCTATAACCCGAACAAGTGCATCTTTGAGGTCGCGGTGTTCGAGCTGTACCCCAAAGGTGAAGAGCCGCAGACTGAATGGCAGTACACCCCGAAGGACAGCCCGAACTGGCTGTCGGTGCTGCCGCAGGATTTCTCCAACATGGCCGCGGTGCAGCAGGGCATGAAGTCGCTGGGCTTCGCAGGTACCAAGCCCAACCCGTACCGCGAGCGCAGCACCGTCAACCTCCACTACCAACTGTCCAAGTACATGGGCACCGGCGAACCGAAAGAGCTCTAACACATGACGTTGTTCGACACCTGCGGCCCCACGCAGACCCCCGATGACATCGACATCGATGCGTTGAGGGACAAGTACCTGTATGAGCGCGACAAGCGACTGCGCCCGGACGGGTCGAAGCAGTATCTCGAACTCACGGGCGACTTCTCGGAGTTCGCGGAGGTCGACCCACACACGCCGGTGACCCCGCGCACCCCGATCAACGAGGACATCGAGGTCGCGGTGCTAGGTGGCGGCATCTCCGGACTATTGGCAGGGGCGTACCTGAAGAAGGCCGGCGTCGACGACGTGCACGTCATCGAGATGGGCGGCGACTTCGGCGGGGTCTGGTACTGGAACCGGTTCCCCGGAATCCAGTGCGACAACGACGCGTACTGCTACATCCCGATGTTGGAAGAACTCGGCTACATGCCGACCAAGAAGTTCGCCGACGGCGCCGAGATCTACGAACACTGCCGCAACATCGGAAAGCATTTCGGGCTCTACGACGGGGCGATCTTCTCGACGCAGGTGCGCACCGTGTGCTGGGACGAGAAGATCGACCGCTGGCGGCTGAGCACCAACCGCGGCGACGACATCCGGGCCCGGTTCGTGGTCATGACGCAGGGCTCGTACAACCGGCCGAAGCTGCCCGGCATCCCCGGGATCAAGGACTACGTGAACGCCGGAGGCCACGTCTTCCATTCGGCGCGATGGGACTACGACTACACCGGCGGCGACGCGAACGGCGGGCTGCACAAGCTCGCCGACAAGCGCGTCGCGCTGGTCGGCACTGGAGCCACCGGTGTGCAGCTGGTACCGCACCTCGGCCGAGATGCCGCCCAGCTGTTTGTCTTCCAGCGCACGCCGTCGTCGGTGGACGTGCGAGGAAACGAGCCGACCGATCCGCAGTGGGTGAGCTCCCTGCAGCCCGGCTGGCAGGAGGAGCGCAAGCGCAACTTCCATCGCTGGTCGCCGTTCGAGGGCGTGGTCTTCGACGCTCCGGATCAGGTTTGCGACTTCTGGACCGAACTCGGCCGCAACATGACGGCGCGCATCGCCGCCAGCCCCGATCCCGCGTCGCTGGGGATCGAGCAGATCATGGCGATCAGGGAGGAGGAGGACTACAAGATCATGGAGCGCCTCCGTCGCCGCATCGCCGACGAAGTCGAGGACGCCGACACCGCGGAGTTGCTCAAGCCGTACTACCGGTTCCTGTGCAAACGCCCCTGCTCCAGCGACGAGTACCTCGCCGCCTTCAACCGCCCCAACGTCACGTTGGTCGACGTGTCGCAGACCCAGGGGGTGGAGCGGCTGACCGAGAACGGGATCGTGGCGAACGGCGTTGAGTACGAAGTCGATTGCGTGATTTTCGCCAGCGGGTTCGAGATCTCGACCGAGATCAGCCGACGCTACGCCATGGATGTCATCGAGGGGCGCGACGGCGTGTCGCTGTTCGACCACTGGCGCGACGGCTACAAGACGTTGCACGGGGTCACCAGCCGCGGCTTCCCCAACCAGTTCCACACCGGCTTCATCCAGGGCGGCGTCTCGGCGAACACCACCGCCATGTTCGAGCAGCAGGCCGAGCACATCGCCTACATAATCTCCGAGGCGGTCAAGCGACAGGCGACCGTCGTCGAGCCCACCCAGGAGGCCCAGGACGGCTGGGTCGGCACCATTCGCGAGTACGCGATCGACAACTCGGCTTTCGAAGTCTCTTGCACCCCAGGCTATTACAACAACGAGGGCGGTGGCGGCGGCGAAGGCATCCGGTCGTTCCTCGGTGAGCCGTACTCGCCGGGCTTCTACGCGTTCGACGACCTGCTCAAACAGTGGCGGGCCAAGGGTGACCTCGACGGCCTGGAGTTGCGGCAGTGACCCCGACTGCGCTCGGCGCATGAGCGACCTGAGGTTTGACGACCGTGTTGCGGTGGTCACCGGCGGCGGTCGGGGACTGGGCCGTGCGTACGCCCTGCTGCTGGCGGGGCAGGGCGCGAAGGTCGTGGTCAACGACCCCGGTGGAAGCCTCACCGGTGACAGTGATGACGCCTCGCCCGCCGACGATGTGGTCCGCGAAATCACCGCCGCCGGGGGTGAGGCCGTCGCCAACACGGACTCCGTCGCCACGCCGGAGGGCGGCAAGGCGATCATCGCTACCGCGCTCGAACGGTACGGTCGCATCGACGTCTTGGTCCACAATGCAGGCATTGTGCGCCGCGCTTCGCTCAAGGAGATGACGTACGACGACTTCGAGGCGGTCGTCGACGTCCATCTGCGCGGCGCCTTCCACGTCGTGCGTCCGGCGTTTCCCGCGATGTGCGATGCGGGATACGGCCGCATCGTGCTCACGTCGTCGATCGGTGGCCTCTACGGCAACCACGAGGTGGCCAACTACGCGGTGGCCAAGGCGGGTGTCATCGGCCTGTCGAACGTCGCGGCGATGGAGGGCGCGGCCCACGGGGTGAAGAGCAACGTGATCGTGCCCGCCGCCGTGACCAGGATGGCCCAAGGTATTGACACATCGGCGTACCCGCCGATGGGTCCGGAACTTGTTGCGCCCGTCGTCGGTTGGCTAGGCCACGAATCCTGCTCCATCACAGGGGAGATTCTTGTTGCGCTCGCTGGGCGGGTGGCACGAGCCGTCGTCACCGAAACCCCCGGCGTGTACCGACCCTCGTGGTCGATCTCGGACGTCGGCGAGCACATGAGCGCGATCCGCGACATGTCCGAGACAGTCGTCTTCCCCGTCGTGCCCGACGGGCACGGCGAACACATCCGCTACAGCTTCGGGATGGCCAGGCAGACCGCGGACGCGACGAGGGAAACGGGCGGGGTGTTGCATGCATAGCGGCCCGTTGAGAGGCGTGCGCGTCGTCGACCTCACCGCGATGGTGATGGGGCCCTACTGCACCCAGATCATGGCCGACATGGGCGCCGAGGTGATCAAAGTCGAACCGCCCCAGGGAGACAACACCCGATTCATCTCGGTCGGTCCCGCACCGGGAATGAGCGGGGTGTTCGTCAACGTCAACCGCGGCAAGCGCAGTATCGTGCTCGACCTGCAGACCGATTCCGGCAAGGCCGCGGTGCGTGCACTCATCGAACGCGCCGATGTGTTCATCCACTCGATGCGCTCCAAGGCGGTCCTCAAGCTGGGGTTCGGCTACGACGACGTCGCGGCGATCAACCCGCGTATCGTCTACACGAACTGCTACGGCTACGGCCGCCGCGGCCCCGAGCGCGATCGCCCCGCCTACGACGACACCATCCAGGCTGAATGCGGAATACCCGCTGTGCAGCGGCAATTGACGGGCGAAGCGGACTTCGTCGGCACCATCATGGCCGACAAGGTCGCGGGGCTGACGGCCCTCTACGCGACGATGATGGCGCTGTTCCATCGCGAGCGTACGGGGGAGGGCCAAGAGGTCGAGGTCGCTATGTTCGAGACGATGGCGTCCTTCATGCTGGTCGAACATGCCAACGGCGCCATGTTCGACCCCCCGCTCGGCCCGGCCGTCTACCCGCGCACGGTCGCACCGAACCGCAGGCCGTACCGCACCAAGGACGGGTACATCGCGGTGTTGATCTACAACGACAAGCACTGGAACGCGTTCATCAACGCCGTGCAACCGGCGTGGCACAGCGACAACGGCGAGAAATACGCCACGCTGGAGCTGCGTGCCTCCGACATCGACGCGGTGTACGGCTTGCTCGCCGAGACGATGAAAGAGCGCACCACCGACGAGTGGCTCATGCTGTTCGGCGAACTCGAGATTCCCGCTGCGCCGCTCAACACCCCCGACGCGCTGTTCGACAACCCCCACCTGAATGCCGTCGGCATGTTCGAGACGGTCGACACGCCGCACGGTCCGGTGCGCTTTCCCGGTGTGCCCACCTGGTTTTCGCGCACACCGGGACGCGTCGCCGGCCCCGCTCCGGAACTGGGCGCCGACACCGAGGACGTGCTCGATGAGCTTGGCCTGGCCGATACCCGCGCCGCAGGACCGGTGTGACCATGGACTTCGAGATGGGCCAGCGGGCCACCGAGCTGCGGGGCCTGCTCCGCGAACTGGTGAAAGCCCATGTGCCCGAACACTTCCTGGGCGCATTCACCGACGATCCCGCCGACCTGGAGACGGCGCAGGCATTCTGCCGGTTGCTCGCCGAGCGCAACCTGCTGTGCATGGCGTGGCCCGAGGAGTTCGGCGGCGCGTCGGCGTCGGTGTGGGAGCAGACCGTGGTGCGCGAGGAGATGTGGGCGCATCACGAGCCGCGCGGCGCGCAGTACATGGGCGTCAACTGGGTCGGGCCGATCATCATGCGTCACGGCACCGCCGAACAGCAGCGCAAGCATCTGCCGCCGATCGCCCGCGGTGAAGTCATCTGGTGTCAAGGATTCTCCGAGCCCGAAGCCGGCTCAGACCTCGCTTCGCTACGTACCGCTGCGCGCCGCGACGGCGACGGCTGGCTGGTCAGCGGCCAGAAGATCTGGACGTCATACGCGACCATGGCTCAGTGGTGCTTCCTGCTCGCCCGGACCTCGAAGGTGGGTGAAGGAGCCACCCAGAAGAAGCAGCAGGGCCTGACGATCTTCCTTGTCCCGATGGACGATCCGGCGATCCAGGTCAGGCCGATTCGAGCCATGCTGGGTCCGCACCACCTCAACGAGGTGTTCATCGACGACTTGCGCGTCACCGAGGCCGACGTGCTCGGCACCGTCGACGCGGGGTGGTCGATCGTGCAGGACGTGATGTCGTTCGAGCGGGTCGGCATCGCGCGCTACGCCCGGTGTGAACGCCTGCTGGCGGCGGCCCCCACGGTGCTCGGCGATCGCTGGGACGACCTGCCCGCCGAGCTGCGGGGCCGGTGGGTGCGGATGCTGACGCACTGCCGGCGCGCGCGGCTGATGGCTTACCGAATCGTCGAACTGCAGAGCAGCGGGCGCATCAAACCCGGTGACGCCGCCGCGTACCGGATCGCGGTCACCAAGCTCGACCAGGACAGCGCCGAGGTTCTGATGGACATCGCGGCCGAAGTCACGCACGACGACCCGGGAGCGGACTGGTTCCTCGGCGAGGTCGACGATCATTGGAAGTACTCCCAGGCGTCCACTGTGTCGTCGGGAAGTATCGAGATGCAGCGCATCCTGCTGTCGCGGGCGATGCTGGCGGCCAGATGATCCTCGATCTCAGCGACGACGCCAGGGAATTCGGTAGGCAGGCCCTTCGCGCGTTCGAAGCGGCAGGCGGCGACCAACTGTTGCAGGATGCCGAAGGTAAGCCCGGCAGCAGGGAGACACTCGTCGGCCCGGTGCTCAACGGACTCGGCGCCTGGGACCTCGACCCGCGCACCGATACCGACGGGCTGGAGGCCGCCGCGGCGCTGTGCCGCAGCGCCGGGTACTGGGCGGTGCCGTATCCGGTGGCCGAACGTCTGGCCCGTCCTGACGATCTGGACGTCGACGGCCTGGTCGTCGTCGGGGGTGCCAGGCCGTCGGCGACAATCGGAGACCTTGAATTACGCTGGGCAGCAGTCACGTTGAGTGGTGCGCGCAGCCGCGTGACGGGTTGCGCCGAGACCGGCTCCGGGTTCGTCGCCGAACTCGAACTGTCGGCGATCGACGATGCGGGCGCCGGCGACGTCGCCCTCGGGCTGGTGCTGCCGTGCTGGACGCTGCTGGGCATGCTCGACCGCGCGATCGAACTGACCATCGCCCACGTGAGCCTGCGCAAGCAGTTCGGCCAGACGCTGTCGTCGTTGCAAGGGGTGCAGTTCCAACTGACCGACGCCGAAGTCGAGCGCAGCGGGCTGGACATCCTGGCCAAGTACGCGCTGTGGAGCATCGCCGACAATCGTCCTGACGCGCTGGCCGACGCTCTCGCACTTCGGATGTCGGCAATCGAAGCGGCCGAGATCGTGTTCCGGGTGTGTCACCAACTGCACGGCGCCGTCGGGTTCTGCGACGAGACCACACTGTCCTGGCTGTCGCGATACAGCCAACCGCTTCGCCGCCTCCCGACCGGACTGTCGGCGACGCGCGACGAGTTGACCAGCAGGGCGGGCCGCGCCGGACTCACGGGGTTGTTCTCGTGAAAGTCGCGGTCATCGGCACCGGCTTCGGCAAGCACGCCGCGGCCCCGGCCTACGAGGGTCTCGGCTTCGAGGTCGAGGTGGTCAGCCCGCGCGACGCCGTCGCGGTGAGGACGGCCCTTGCGTCCGACGTCGATCTCGTCTCCGTGCACTCGCCGCCGTTCATGCACGCCGACCATGTGATGGGCGCAATCGATCATGGGCGGGCGGTGCTGTGCGACAAGCCGTTCGGTCGTAACGCCGACGAAGCGAAGGCCATGCGCGACGGTGCCCGTAACGCCGGCGTCCTGCACTTCCTCAACTTCGAGTTCCGGTTCAACGAGTCGTGGTCGAAGGTCAAGGAACTGGCCGACGCAGGAGCCATCGGCGACGTCGCGCATCTCAACTGGACTTTCTTCGGCGGCGGGCTACGCGGCCGCAAGTACGGCTGGATCAACGACCGCGACCTCGGCGGCGGTTGGATCGGCGCATACGGATCGCACCTCATCGACTACACCCGCCATTTGTTCGGCAGCGAGGTCGTCGACTGTGGCGGTGTGACCCGCATCGACGGCCCCCCGCACCCGGAGGCGCCGCGCAACGCCACCGCCGAAGACGCTTACAGCGCCTGGTTCAGGATGGATAACGGATGCACCGCCGTGCACGACACCGGCTTCGCGGCCGCCGTGCCCACCGTCCCCCGCGCCATTCTGATGGGCAGCGCGGGGTCGATCGAACTGACCGGTGACACGACGCTGGTGCTTCGCCGGGCAGGCGAGGACGCCGAGACCCTCGAGTTCGCACCGCCCCCGCGACGGTCGCCGCCACCGGCGCTGACGACGTTCCTCGCCGAGGTGGCCGAGGCGCTGCGGACAGGCACCCAGGTCGCGCCGTCGTTCGACGACGGGCTCGCCGTCGCGCAGGTGATGGACCGGCTCAGGACGACGGCGGTGCGCGCATGACGGAGTTCCGCGACACCGTCCGGGCGTGGTGTGCCGAGCACATCCCCCGTGACTGGCGCGAAAAGCAAACCGGCGCAACCGGTGACGAGTTCGTCGCGTTCCAGAAGGCCTGGTTCGCCGAACTGCACAGCGCAGGCTTCGCCGTCCCGCACTGGCCGCGGGAGTGGGGCGGGGGCATGTCCGTCGCCGACCAGATCGTGCTCTACCAGGAACTGGCGGCCCACGACGCGCCACGGCTGGTGCTGGCGTTCGTCGGCATCCACCACGCCGCGTCGACCCTGCTTGCCGCGGGCACTCAGGAGCAGCAGCGCCGCCACCTGCCCGCGATTCTCGACGGCGAGATATGGGTGCAGGGGTTCTCCGAACCGGAGGCCGGCTCCGACCTGGCGAGCCTGCGCACGACCGCGCGCCGCGAGAAGGACACGTTCGTCGTCAACGGGCAGAAGCTGTGGGCCAGCGGCGGCGCCCACGCGGACTGGTGTCTCCTTCTCGCCCGTACCGACCCCGATGCGCCCAAACGCAAGGGGATTTCGTACTTCCTGCTGGACATGGCGACGCCGGGCGTGGACGTGCGCCCTATCCGCAACGCCGTCGGTGATTCGCACTTCTGCGAGATCTTCCTCAACGACGTCGCGGTCCCGGCCGCCAACCTCGTCGGCGCCGAGAACGCGGGATGGCAGGTCGCCCAGGCGACGTTGGGCGCCGAGCGCGGGTTGACCATGCTCGAACTCGCCGAGCGCCTCGGCCATGCGGGCTTCCGGTGGCTCGTCGAGCAGTGTGCGACCGACGACCCCCTGGTAGCCGACCGACTGGCGCAGTTCGACATCGAGATCACCGGACTGCGCGGATTGTGCCGAAAGCTGGTGGACGACACAGAGGCCGGAACCGCTGGCCCGGCTGATGCGTCGGTCGTCAAGCTCTACTACAGCGAACTGCTGCAACGGATGACCGACTTCGGCGCGGAGGCGGGTGGTCTCGCCGCCCACACCGAGTTGGCCAAACCCCTGTCGAGCGGCTGGGAGTCGGGTGCCTGGGTACTCGACTTCATCGGCTCGTGGGAGTGGACCATTCCCGGCGGTTCGAGCGAGATCCAGCGCACCATCATCGCCGAGCGCGGGCTGGGGCTGCCGCGAGAGCCGAGTGCCCTCTGATGGGTTTCGAGGAGTTTCACGACGAGCTGCGGTCGGTTGCGGCCGACCTGCTCGGCAAGGAGCGGGAGGTCGACTGGCCGGTGCTCGTCGATGCGGGCTGGGTCGGTCTGGAGGTGGCCGAGGAGTGCGGCGGAGCGGGCGCGACCTTCGCCGAGACGGCGGTCGTCTGCGAGGAGATGGGACGTGCCGCCAGTGCCACCAGTTATCTGGGCAGTGCCGTGCTCGCGGTTGGCACGTTGAACGCACTGCAGCCCAGCGATACTCGTGATCGGTTGCTGGCCGACGTTGCTTCCGGCGAAAGCAGGGTCGCGGTCGCGCTCGAGTCGTTGGATTTCGTGCCCGACGCCGAAGGCGCCGACCACATGCTCGTGGTGGCCAACGGAGGCGTGGCCGTCGCGGACCTGACGCTCACCCCGACGCCGGTCGTCGACGAGACACGCCGGCTCGCGTCCGTGTCGTCGCGGACCGACGAGCAACCCCTTATGCTCCGGTTCGACGGGGATGCCGATGTTGCGGTCCGCCTGCTGCGCAACCGCGCGGCGGTCGCCGTGGCCTGCGACAGCCTCGGCCTGGCCCAGGCCATGCTGTCGGCCACCGTCGGCTATGCGAAGGTGCGCCACCAGTTCGGTAGGCCGATCGGCTCGTTCCAGGCGATCAAACATGCGTGCGCTGACATGCAGGTGCGAATCGCCGTGTCGCGTCAGCTTGTTCGCGATGCCGTCGCCGCAATCGTCGACGACGACGATGACGCCCACGTGGCCGCATCGATGGCGAAGTCCTACGTCTGCTCCGCCGCCGTCGACGTCGCGGGCAAGGCCATGCAGTTGCACGGCGGTATCGGCTACACGTGGGAGAGCGGGATCCACGTCTACCTGAAACGCGCCGCGCTCAATCGTTCGCTGTTCGGATCACCGGCAGTTCACCGCAAAGAACTGGCCAAACGCTACCTATAAAAGGAGATTCGTCGTGGGAGTACCTGTCTACAAACGCATTCTCGACCTGTTCGAGGCCGAGGGCGTCAACACGCTGTTCGGTATCCCTGACCCCAACTTCGTGCACATGTTCACCGAAGCCGAAGCCCGCGGATGGTCGGTCGTTGCGCCGCATCACGAGCTCAGCGCAGGCTTCATGGCCGAGGCGGCGTCACGGATGACCGGCAAGCCCGGATTGTGTATCGGCACACTCGGACCTGGCGTGGCCAATATCGCCGGCGCCATGATGTGCGCCCTCGTCGAGAACTCACCCGTCATCTTCCTCGGCGGTCAGCGGGCGCGTGTCACCGAACGGCGCGTGCGACGGGGGCGCATCCAGTTCGTGCAGCAGGAAGGGCTTTTCACGCCGTCGGTCAAATACAGCAGCTCGATCGAATACGCCGACCAGACCGACGAGATCATCCGTGAGGCCATCCGCCGATCGATGTCCGGTACCCCCGGCCCCAGCTACATCGAGTACCCGTCACACGTCATCCTCGAAGAACTCGAAGTCCCGGATCCGTTGCCGCCGAACCGGTATCGCCTCGTCAATCAGGGCGCTGGTGAGAAAGAGGTCGCCGAGGCCGTCGCACTGATCCGCGAGGCCAAGAGCCCGATCCTGCTGGTGGGTCACGGCGTCCACACGTCGCGCACCCAGCAGGAGGTCAAGGAGCTGGCCGAGCTGATGGCCTGCCCGGTGATCCAGACCTCCGGCGGCACGTCGTTCATCCCGGGACTGCAGGAGCGGACCTTCCCCTACTTGTTCTCCCCGGCCGCCAACGAGGCAGTCGAGGATTCCGACCTGTGCGTGGCGTTGGGAACCGAGCTCGGTGAGCCCATGCACTACGGCCGGACCCAGCACTGGGCCGGCAACGATGCGAACCGCAAGTGGGTGTACGTCGAGCAAGACCCGACCGCCATCGGCGTGAACCGGCAGTTCGACGTGGCGCTGGTCGGCGATCTGCGTGGCGTCGTACCGCAGCTCGTCGAAGCGCTGCGGGACACCCCGCGCGCACCTTCGGTCAACCTGGAGGCCCTCGTCGAGGCCGACGCCGCGGAGCTGGCCCGGGTGGCCGAGGAGGCCCCGAGTGGACGGACCCCGGTGCACCCGGCGCGCTATGTGGTCGAGGCGACCAAGGCGTTCGACGAACTCGACGACGGCATCATGGTGCGCGACGGCGGCGCGACCGTGATCTTCCAATGGACGTACTCCCAGTCGAAACCGCGCGACGTGATTTGGAACCAGAACTTCGGGCACCTCGGCACCGGCCTGCCCTACGCCGTCGGCGCATCGATCGCCGAGGGACGCAAGCGTCCGGTCATGCTGCTGACCAGTGACTCGGCGTTCCTGTTTCACATCGCAGAACTCGAGACGGCCGCGCGCGAGGGGTTGCCGCTGGTGTGCGTGGTGGGTGTCGATCACCAGTGGGGCCTCGAAGTGGGCGTGTACAAGCGCACGTTCTCCCAGCCGTCCCCTCAGCCCGGCGTGCACTGGAGCAAGGATGTCCGGATGGACAAGATCGCCGAGGGCTTCGGCTGCCACGGTGAGTACGTGGAGAAGGAAGAGGAGATCGGACCGGCGATCGCTCGCGCGTACGCCAGCGGCAAAGTCGGTGTGGTGCATGTGTGCATCGACCCGACCGCGAACTCCGAGGAGATGCCCAAGTACGACCGATTCCGCACCTGGTATGCCGAAGGTACCCAGTAAGACCCGTCCATACGGAAGAGTGAACCCATGCGCGAATACCTGAAGTTCTACATCGACGGCCAGTGGGTCGACCCGGTCCGGCCCAACTCGCTCGAGGTCGACAACCCGACCACCGAACAGGTCTCCGGCAAGATCGCCATCGGTTCGGCGGCCGACGTCGACGTGGCCGTGCAGGCCGCCCGCCGCGCCTTTGCCACCTGGTCGCAGACCAGCCGGGAGGAACGCCTCGACGTGTTGCAGGCCATCATGGGCGAGTATCAGAAGCGGACCGACGACCTGGCCGACGCGGTCACCGAGGAGATGGGTGCGCCTGCCTCACTGGCGGCCGGTCCACAGGTGCACCTCGGCCTCGGGCACCTGGCCACCGCGATCGACGTCTTGAAGAACTTCGAGTTCGAGGAGCAGCACGGCACCACGCTGGTGGTCAAGGAGCCGATCGGCGTCTGCGGCTTGATCACTCCGTGGAACTGGCCGATCAATCAGATCGCGTGCAAGGTCTACCCGGCGCTGGCGACGGGCTGCACGATGGTGCTCAAGCCGTCGGAGGTGGCGCCGTACTCGGCGCAGATCTTCACCGAGATCATCGAGGCGGCAGGCGTTCCCGCCGGTGTGTACAACCTGGTCTACGGCGACGGACCCGGCGTCGGCGCGGCGCTATCGAGCCACCCCGACATCGACATGGTGTCGTTCACCGGGTCGACGCGCGCAGGGGTGGATGTCGCGAAGAATGCCGCGGCGACCGTCAAGCGGGTGACCCAGGAACTCGGCGGCAAGAGCCCCAACATCGTGCTCGACGACGACGCGTTCGCCCAGAGCGTGGCCGCCGGCACGTCGGTGATGATGATGAACAGCGGCCAGAGCTGCAACGCGCCGTCGCGCATGCTGGTGCCCAATTCGCGGATGGACGAGGCGATCGCGGTCGCCAAGGAGACCGCGTCGGCGGTCAAGGTCGGCGATCCGAACGAGAAGACCGCGATAGGCCCGGTGGCTTCCAAGGCCCAGTTCGACAAGATCCAGGGTCTGATCCAGAAGGGCATCGACGAAGGCGCGACGGTCGTCGTCGGTGGCTGTGGCCGGCCGGAGGGGCTGGAGAAGGGCTACTACGTCAAGCCGACGGTGTTCGCGAACGTCACCAACGACATGACGATCGCGCGTGAGGAGATCTTCGGGCCGGTGCTGTGCATCCTCGGCTACGACGATCTCGACCAGGCCTTGGAGATTGCCAACGACACCGACTACGGCCTGGCCGGTTACGTGTCGGCGGCCGATCTCGACAAGGCTCGGCAGGTGGCGCGCCGGATCCGGGCCGGTTCGGTGGCGATCAACCACGGCTTCGACATGAACGCCCCGTTCGGCGGCTACAAGCGCAGTGGTAACGGGCGCGAGTGGGGCCAGTTCGGCTTCGATGAGTTCCTGGAAACCAAGGCCGCCCTGGGCTACGTGCAGGAGGCCGCCGCCGGATAGCGTCGGCACATGACCGCCGAGAAGTACCACTACGGAGTCGATTTCGGACGCGTTGCGGCCATCGACATCCACACCCATGTGGAGGTCGACGGCCACGGCCGGAAGGCATACGACGACGAACTGGTCGACGCTGTCGGGCAGTACTTCAAACGCGGGCCTGGTGCCCTGTCCAGCGTGGACGCACTGGCCGACGAGTACCGGAGGCACAACACCGCCGCGGTGGTGTTCACCGTCGATGCGCGCACAGCCATGCGGCACGTGCCGAACTCGGTCGAGGACCTGATCGCGGGCGCGGCGCGCAACAACGACGTGCTGATCCCGTTCGGCAGCGTCGACCCGTGGCACGAGCGTCGCGCCGTGCACCGCGTGCACGAACTGGTCCGCGACTACGGCGTCAAGGGGTTCAAGTTCCATCCGAGTATGCAGGCCTTCGAGCCGAATGACCGCCGCTTCTATCCGATCTACGAGGCGATCACCGAGGCCAGGGTGCCCGCTCTGTTTCACACCGGTCAGACCGGCATCGGCGCCGGACTGCCGGGCGGGCATCGCATCAAACTGCGCTACTCGGATCCGATGCTGCTTGACGACGTGGCCGCCGACTTTCCAGAGATGACGATCGTGATGGCCCATCCGGCGGTGCCGTGGGTGGATTCACAGATCGCCATCGCCGGGCACAAGAGCAATGTCTATGTCGATCTGAGCGGCTGGAGCCCCAAGTACTTCCCGACGCAACTGGTGCGCGCAATGAGCAGACAGTTGCGCACAAAAGTGTTGTTCGGCACGGACTATCCCTACATCCAGCTGGACCGGTGGAAGCGCGACTTCGAGACGCTCGACATCGACCCGGCGGTGGTGCCGTTGATCTACAAAGAGAACGCGTTGCGGGTGCTCGGCGTCGCCTCCTAAGCTCGGCGAAAGTGGCGAGCTAGGCGCTCAGCAGGTGGCGCGGCCCGCCGACGCAGACGGTCCCGGACGGGTTCGGGTTGCGGGCCGCGTTCACGATCGCCTCGGCGAAGTGGCCGTCGCTGTCTTCGCCGGAGACCACCGTGAAATGCACACCGGCGCGATGGAATTGCGCACGCATCGCGTGCAGCGTCGCTTCGCCGGCCTGCTTGCTCGCGGCGATTGCGGTGTAACCCTTCGGCACAGCCTTGTGGGGAAAGAAGTGAGCCTGGTGGCTGGTGACGAAGACGATATGCCCGCCTGCGGGCATCAGCGGCACGGCCAGCAGCGCGACGCGCCGTTGTGCGTCGCGGTTGCGGCGCATCGCGTAACCGGGGTGCGCGCCCAGTTCGACGCTGACCGATGCGTTGAGTATCAGGGCGTCCAACCGGCCGAATCGCGCCGCGATGGTGTCGATCATCGCGGCGCACTCGGTCTGGTCGGAGATATCGGCGCCGATGGTCGAGGCGTTCCCGCCTGCGCTGCGAATGGCCTCGGCAATGGCCTCGGCGCGTGCCGCCGTCTTTCGGTAGTTCACGATGACGTGGGTGTCGGCGTCGGCGAGTTGCTGTGCGACCTCGGCGCCGATGCCTCTCGATCCGCCGGTGATCAGAACGATACGTGCCGGTGCGTGATGCATATCGGGTTCCTTCCCTCGCTGCCGTGCGCCCACCGTACACGAGATTATAAGAAATTTAAGGACAAAATAAGGTCACAATAAGGTAATCGCGGCGATCGGCCGGTGGGCCAGAATGGATGCGTGGAGTCGACCCGTGTGGACAGGTGGTTATGGTCCGTCCGCCTGATGAAGACCCGACCCGACGCCGCCGAGGCGTGCCGGGGTGGGCACGTCCGGGTCAACGGGCGGCCCGCAAAGCCGGCCACCCCGGTGTCGCCCGGCGACGAGGTGCGCGCGCGGATCGGTCAGGCCACGCGCGTTGTTGAGGTGGTGCGGGTGATACAGAAACGGGTGGGGGCGGCCGACGCGGTGACGTGCTTCCTGGATCGATCGCCGAAACCCGCGCCGACAGAGACCATTACGGTCGCGGCACGCGACCGGGGGGCAGGACGGCCTACCAAGCGGGACCGAAGGCTGCTGGACAAGCTGCGCGCTGGACGGTTCTGAGATGCCCGCGCAGATCTACGTGAAGGCGTGCATCAACGGCGCCCGCACCCCCGATCAGCACCCGAACCTGCCGGTCAGCCCCGATCAGCTGGCTGCCGAGGCGCTCGCCGTGCACCGAGCGGGCGCCAAGGCGGTGCACCTGCATCCCAAGGACGCTGACGGCGCCGACTCACTACAACCCGAGGTCGTCGCCGCCGCGGTGACCGCGGTGCGCCACACGGTGCCGGGTCTGCCGCTCGGGGTGACGACGGGCTACTGGGCGTTGCGTAACGAGCGAGAACGCTTACGCACCGTCGAGGCATGGACTGTGCTGCCCGACTTCGCCTCGGTAA
This sequence comes from Mycobacterium deserti, assembly GCF_025345615.1. Classification (GTDB taxonomy): domain Bacteria; phylum Actinomycetota; class Actinomycetes; order Mycobacteriales; family Mycobacteriaceae; genus Mycobacterium; species Mycobacterium deserti. The sequence goes on along the minus strand of NZ_JAODWD010000001.1, from coordinate 695,428 downwards.
ACTGGCACGAGCCCGGCTCGGAGGATCTGGCGCGTCTGCTGCTGGGCAAGGGTGTCGGCGTCGAAGCCGGCATCTTCGACGCCGATGCCGCGGCCTCGTGGGCCGCCTCCGACATCGCCGAGCACTGCCTGCGGGTGATGATCGAATTGCAGGGCGACGGTGACGCGGCGACCGCCGACGTGTTGCTCAGCACGGTGAGATCGGCCGGCTCACCCGCACCCGTGCTCCTGCACGGACTCGACGAAAGTTGTTGGCCGCTGCTGGAACACGCAGGCAGGCGCGGCGTGCAGACCCGCATTGGTCTGGAGGACACTCTGCATCTGCCTGACGGGTCGTTGGCACCGGACAACGCGGCGCTGGTGTCCGCGGCGCTCGAGTTGCTCAGCCGCTAGGAGCGGCGAGTGAGAAGTCGGCGAAGTCGAAGCCGGGTACCACCACGCAGCTGACCAGGCTCGGCTGGTCGTCGCGGGGGCGGGCCCGCTGCCAGTTGCCGGGCGGCGCCACGATCTGTGGGTGCTCGTCCGCCGCGATGTCCGCGCCGAGCAGATGCGTTGTGGCGCTGGCCTGCTCGGTCCCGATCTCGAGCAGTAGCGGACTACCGAAGTGGAAGAGCCACAGTTCGGCGCTGCGCACGGTGTGCCACGCCGACTGCTGACCCGGCATGAGCAGGAACAGGATGGCCGTGCCGGCGCTGCGGGGCCCGGTGTAGTCCGGCGGCAACGCGGATTGCGGCATGGTCAGATCGCTGCGCCAGGTCTCTTTGAACCAGCCACCCTCGGGATGCGGCGACAGGTCGAGTCGGCGTGCCCAGTCCGGTAGTTCGGTCATTGCCATACCGTAGTCTCATCGCATGCGCTTGCGCCCCGGTTGGCTGGTCGCGCTGTCAGCGGCGATCGTCGCGGTGAGCGCATGGCTCCCATGGCTCACCTCGACGGCCGACGGTGGAGGGCGTGCCACCGCGATCGGCGGCGTCAACGGCACTCTGTCAGTGCCACCGCCGGGGTTCGGCGTCGGTCAACTCATCGTGCTCCTGGCGGCGGCGTTGATCGTCGCGGGCGCGATGGCGGCTCGCAATCTGTCGTCGCGCCTGGCTTCATCTGCGGCACTGGGTATTTCGGTGCTGCTGGTAGTTCTCACCCTGTGGTACTACCGCCTGTACGTCTACCCGCCGGTGTCAGCGGGGTACGGGCTGTATGTCGGGGGCGCATTGGCGATCGTCGCGGTGCTGCTGTCGGTGTGGGCGATGTTGGCCGCGTGGGCAGGCAACCGAACGGCATGAGCGGCTTCGTCGAGCCGGTAACGCTGGCCGGGGACCGCTGGGTGACGCTGGAACCGCTTACCCGCGAGCATGTTCCGGAGATCGCTGCAGCCGCCGCCGACGGCGAGCTGGGGCAGCTGTGGTTCACGGCGGCGCCTGCACCGGACCGGGTGGAGGCGTGGGTCGATGCGCGGTTGGCTGCGCAGACCCCTGACACCGGCCTGACGCTGGTGGTCCGGCGTCTAGACGGCGCATTCGTCGGGTCGTCGAGCTATATGAATGTCGACGCGCCGAACCGCAGGTTGGAGATCGGCAACACCTGGTATGTCGAATCGGCACGGCGCAGCGGGGTGAACAGTGAAACCAAACTGCTCATGCTCGGCCACGCCTTCGGCCAATTGAACTGCGTTGCAGTTGAATTCCGCACACACTTCTTCAACTTCGGCAGCCGTGCGGCGATCGAGGGGCTGGGAGCCAAGCTCGACGGTGTGCTGCGCAGCCATCAGATCCTGGCCGATGGCTCGCGCCGCGACACCGTCGTCTATTCGATACTGGACATCGAGTGGCCGGCCGTGCGGTCCAACCTGAAGTACCGGTTGGACCGCAACGGCTGAGGGGCCGCCCTACTCCGCGTCGACCGTTGTCGGTTGGATCGAGCGCTGCTCGCCGCCGTGGGCGACGCTGATCTTGCGCGGCTTGGCGCGCTCGGCGATCGGAATGGTGACGGTCAGAACACCGTTCTCGTACGTCGCCGAGATCGCCGATGCGTCGATGCCTTCGCCGAGGGAGAGCTGCCTGCGGTAGGTGCCGAAGAACCGCTCGTTGGCGAGCCACTGCACGGCGTCCTCCGAGCGGGCGGTTCTATGCGCCGAGATGGTCAACGTGCCGCTGTCGACGTTCACGTCCACCGAGCCGGGGTCAACACCGGGCAGGTCGGCCGTCAGCAGGTAATGGTCGTCAACCTTGCACAGATCCATCGGCATGAACCGGGGGGTGCGATTTGATCCGGTCTGGCTGGTCAGCAGGCCCCGGGTCAGAGCATCAAGGTCACTGAACGGATCAAAGCGAAGCACAGCAATCCACCTCCTCATCGTTCAAGGCCCGCCACCCTGACGGGCAGTCAATCACTGTGCACCTGCGATGTTAGCACTCTCGGGTCGAGAGTGCCAGAAGCTTTTGGCTGAAATTTCGGCGGGCAGGACCTGTGTGCCGCGCAATGGCTGGGCACACTGATCGCAGGTCAGAGCGGCGAGGAACCTACCGCCACACGCTGTGTGGGTCACGACGACGGCAGGCCCTTCGGGCGCGTCGAACCACCGCTGTGCCCACTGCAGGGCGGTCACGACGACGGGGAACAGCGCCCGGCCCTTCGCGGTCAGCCGGTAGCGCTTGCCTGCGACGTCGAAGACCCCGTTGACGATCAGGATCGACAGGCGGTCGGCGATCGACCCGGGCGGCGCGCCCAGTTGCCGCTGAAAGTCGGTGAAGCGGCTCATCCCGACGAACGACGCGACCACCAGGGCGAAACCCCAGCGGTTGCCGATCACGCTCATCGTGTGCGGAAACAAGCCCGCCGCCTCGGCTTGGCCGGAGCGTCGGCGGGTCGTTGACGTCGGCACAGACCGCGGCCACGAACCGCTGGGACCCCACTGCGCGACAACATCTTTCTCGCTGGCCGTTCCGCCGCAGGCGCGACACGTGGTCAGCGGGGCGAAGTCCTCACCGCACGCGACATGGCGCAGGTCGGGCACCGGCTGTGCATGTTCGGCCACCCACCGTCGTTCCCACTCCCAGATGGACAACAGCATTGGCCACAGCGACCGACTTTCGGGTGTGACGAGGTACTCCGAACGCGGGGGATTGGTCTGGTACTCGCGGCGTTGCAGGAGGCCGTCGTCGCACAATGTCCGAAGGCGCTGCGCCAGTACTGAATTGGAGATCGGCAGGCGCGCCATGAAGTCGGCGTAACGCGTCGCGCCCAGCAGAGCCTGCTGAAGGACCAGCAGTGTCCACTCGTCGCCGAGAAGTCCGAGCATGCGCCCGACGGCGTTGGGCGGGGCCACCTACAGTCCGATCGCTCCGGCCGCGGTATCGGCGTCTCGCCAGCGGCGCAGATCAGGCCCCGCCGCCCAGGTCGAGTGCGTGCCGCTCGAGATACGTTCCGGGAGAGCAAGTTTGCATATCGGTCCGTCGGACACCCTGGTGGCGTCGAACAGCAGGCAGTAGGAGGCGTCGGCGTTCATGTCGGTGGCCAGCGTCACCAGGTAGCCGTCATCCTCGGCCGTGCTGCCGACGCGCGGCGCCATTGCGGTCTCGCTGCCGTAGACGCCGTCGTCGTAAGCGAACCGCTCCTCGGCGCCGGTGTGCAGGTCGTGTTTGACCAGCCCGTCGAAGAGGAACCAGCCGGGCTTGCCCGTGGCCGCGTAGGCATAGCGGTACGGCAGTCCTGCGTAGCCGGCGTTGATCATGCCGAACTCGGTGATGGAATCGGTCAGCTGCTCTTCAGTGGTCTGGCCGGTCACCAGGTTGAACCGCCATCGGCGCAGCCGGGTCTGCAGACGGTCGAGCGCCAGGTAGCGGAAAGCCTTCTGCAACTTCCCCTCGGCGCCTGAGTCCAACGGCGACGGGTCGCCCTGGAAGAACCCGTCGAGCACGATCTCGTCGCCGTCTTCGTAGGCGTTGGTGAAGTGCAGCACGAAAGTCGGATCGGCCTCGAACCACCGGATGGCCTCCGCGCCGCCGCGGCGGGGGATGACCGCGAACCGCGACGGCATGTCGTGGTGGAACCCGGGCAGATGAATGTCGGCGGCGAGTAACTGTGGATCCCAGAACATCGGGAAGTCGTTGAGAATCGCGTAGTTCTCGGTGAACGCCATGTCGTGCGGCAGGCGCGGGCCGGGCAGCGGAATGTCGGTTAGATGCGCCAGTTCGTTGTCGGCGTCGACAACTCCGTAGCGCATGAAGGGCGCCTGCTTGCTGTAGCTGAAGAACAGCAGTTCGCCCGTTCGGTCGTCGACCTTCGGGTGTGCCGATACGCCCCAGTCGGACGGGAACCGGCCGCCCCACTGTTCCTTGCCGACGGTGTCGCCGGAGAACGGGTCGATGCGGTACAGATCGCCGCACTGGTAGTGGCTCGTCAGCGCGACGCCGCGGTGCACGGCGACGTCGGTGCTTGAGGCGTCTTTCATCAGCGTGCGTGCGCCCCAGCCGTAGTCGCGCTTGGCCAGTTGCACCGGCTCGGCCAGCCCTGGCCACAGCGGGCCGCCCGCCTCGTTCTCGGCCTGGAATCCGTCGGTGCGGACGAACCTGTTGCGGTAGAACGCCTTTCCGTCGCGGAATCCGACGACGTGCACCATGCCGTCGCCGTCGAACGGGTGATAGAACTTCAGCGCCGGATGCACGGGATTCTCGGTGTTGCGCAGGTACACACCGTCGAGGTCATGCGGAATCGCGCCCTCGACGACGGTCAGGTCGTCGGCGTCGTACTCCGTCGTCTGCGGCCGCCAGGGGCCGGTGCGGTAGGGGTGGTCGTCGTCCTCGGCCAGCGTGGACAAGAACTTGCCGACAACCTCGACGTCCATGGTCAGGTTCCCTTCACGACGAAGGTGACGGCCGCCGATGACCCGGACACCGACACCATTGGTCGCACGGTACTACAACTAAGAGAGTGACCGTGGATCGCTGGGTGCGGGCGGCCCCGCCGGCTCTTGGTCTGAACCGACGAGACCTCGGCAGATTCAGCGGTCGACCGCCGTTCCTGCCTGCACGGGGCTATTGCCCGCGCCGTGGAGCTGCAAACGCAGATACGGGTATCCGCGTGTGGTGGAAGCTCCGATCGGGAAGACTTCGTCTTATGACCCGAGCCCGCGAACTCGACTTGGCGCAGCGAATGGCCAATCTCGCCCGCGTATCGGCGCCTCCGCGCGGCATGGAAGAAGTGCTGAACGACGTCACGTCCGCTGCGATGGAACTCATCCCCGGTGCCGACGCCTCAGGGATACTGCTCGTCGGTAAAGCGGGCAAGTACGAATCCCTTGCCGACACCTCCGATCTGCCGGGCAAGCTCGATGACCTGCAGATGACGTTCAACGAGGGACCGTGCATTCAGGCTGCCGTTGACGACCTGATCGTGCGGACCGAGGACTTCCGCGAAGAGAAGCGCTGGCCGCAGTATTCCGCAGCGGCCGTCGAGCACGGCGTGCTCAGTGGTGTGTCGTTCAAGCTGTATACCGGCGATCAGACCGCCGGTGCCTTGAATTTGTTCGCGTTCAAGCCGCATGCGTTCGATGGCGAAGACGAAACCATCGGGTCGGTGCTGGCCGCGCATGCCGCCGCGGCGATCTTGGCGGCCCGACACGGTGAGCAGCTGAAGTCCGCACTGTCGACCAGGGACAAGATCGGCCAGGCCAAGGGCATCATCATGGAGCGCTACGGCGTCGACGATGTGCGGGCATTCGAGATGCTGCGCCAGCTCTCACAGGACAGCAACACGCGGTTGGCCGACATCGCGCAGCGCGTCATCGACACCCGCAACTCAGGCTAGTGCCCTGCGTAGATGCAGCGAAGAGCGATGGCGAACCGATCTGGGGCATACACTGAGGTCATAGTGTGCCCGTAGCAGCGGTAATCGCATGCTCCGAAGGGCACCAATCATGAGTACTCATCTGCTGGCCCCGTTGATGGCAAAGCTGGCTACGACAGCAGAAGCGATAGAGGGATTGCGCGACCTCTTCGCCGCCGAAGAACCCCTCGATGACATCGCCGCGCGCGTGACGGAAACTGCAGTCGCCGCGATCCCGCATGCGGACGCCGTCAGCATCACTGTGCTGTCGTGGCCGCAGGCCCGTACCGCGGCCTGCACCCATGACCTGGCTTCCGAACTCGATCACCAGCAGTACGCGTCGGGCCGGGGGCCGTGCCTGGAAGCAGCGTCGCAGCGCGCTCCGGCGCGCGCGGAGATCGGCGAAGAACATTCTCGGTGGCCGGAATTCGTTGAGGCCGCGCAGCGACTGGGAATCCGCGCAAGTCTGTCGGTTCCACTACTGATCGTCGGCTCAGCCGAAGAACAGGAACTCGTCGGGTCGCTCAACATATACAGCCGCACGGCCTCGGCGTTCGAACCGTACGATGCCGAACTCATTCGCCTGTACACATTCGCGGCCGGTCAGGCGATCAGCAACGCCAAGCGCTGGCAGCACTCCCGAGACACGGTCACCCAACTCGAGACCGCACTGCTCTCGCGGTCCGACATCGACATGGCCAAAGGTGCACTGATCGCGCTGCACGGCTGCGAGCCGTCCGAGGCGTTCGCCAAACTGGTGGCTGAATCCCAAAGGCGCAACATCAAAGTGCACAAAGTGGCCCTGGAGTTGCTCGACAGCATGAAAGCGTCCGAAGGACTCGCACAGAAGAATTTGGGCAGCCGTCGCGCTGGCATCTGAACTTCAATTGCGGAACACTCGTAGCCGGAGTGAGTCCGACACGCGTCCGTCTCACTGCCTGACCTACTCCGCGAAACGCACGTGCGGCGACTTGGCCCAAACAGGCCGCCGAGGAATTCGTGACTTCTGAACTATCAACGGCGGTTATCGACCAGGCCAGGGGCATGTTGATGCTCGTCTATGAAATGGACGACGAATCTGCTCTGCAGAAGCTGTGTTGGCGCGCCGAGCAGACCAACACCACGCTGCGGGCAGTCGCCGAGCAGCTGGTCATCGACTTCGTGGCACTGAGCGCCGCGACGATGCCGCCCAGGTCGGTCTTCGACAAGATGTTCGACACGCTCCACCATCGGATCCTGTAGGACCGACGCCCGCGAAGTGCCCCCGGCAGGATTCGAACCTGCGACACCGGCTTTAGGAGAGCCGTGCTCTATCCCCTGAGCTACGAGGGCGTAACGCTGGGAGCTTACCGGCTGCCGTCCACGCCGCGGTGTCAGCGCAGCTCCGCGATCACCTTCGCGAACGCCTCGGCGTGGAACTGCTGCACGGTGATGTAGGTGACGCCGTAGGTGTCCCGATAGCGGCGCAGGGTGTCGGCGATGTCCCTGGCCGTGCCCGACAGCACGGCGGGCGTCTGCAGGATCTCCTCGTCGGACAACTCCGGCAGAAACCGACGGGTGATCGACAGGTCCGGCATTCCCGAATCGTCCACCGGCATCGCGGTCACCGCGATGTTCAGTTCGAGCCGGTCGAAGCGGTCACCCGCCTTCTCGCGGACGAACCCGATCCGGTCGGCCAATGGGTCGGACTGCGCGGTGATCGGCGCGCCGGCGGTCAGGCCGATGATGTCGGCCCGTTGCGCGGCGAGCGTGAGCAGCTTGTCGCCGTTGCCCGCGATCAGGATCGGCACGTCAGACGCGTGCTCGTTCATGTGCTCGACGACATGGCGCAGCCATCCCACCCGCTGTCCTGCCGTCGGATAGGGCAGTTCGGCCTGTTCGAACTCCTCCTTGACGTAACCGGCGCCGAGCCCCAGGTCGAACCGCCCGCCGCTGAGATCACGCAGCGACGTGACGTCACGGGCCAGCAGCGCCGGCCGGTAGAACCCCGCGTTGAGCACGAAGGTGCCGACCCTCAACGTCTCGGTCGCCATCGCCATCGCCGTCATCATCGGAAACGGCGCCGTCGTGTAGAGGTGGTCGGCCATGTGGACGATGTCGTATCCCATGTCCTCCGCACGGCGAGCCCAGTCCTGCACCGACTTCTGCCGTCGCGCGGCCTGCAGACCAACGCCGAACCGGAACTCTCTGACCATCAGCCGATCGTATTCGGCCACAGAGGTTTGACAGCGTTCTCCACTGGGAAATAACTCTGCCGCTGACTTTCAATTCTTTGAAGCCCCCGGCTCCCACCCACCAAAGGACTTGTTGCCCGATCCGGCCCGTCGACGAAGATTCCGACGGGCCGGATCAATATTCTTCCCATGACCAGCCACCCCACAATGGGCGTAGAAGAGGAGTTCCTGCTCGCCGATCCGGCGTCAGGCGAACCCGTCGCGCTCAACGAGACCGTCGCCGGACACGCGTCCGAGCGGGGGGTGAAGCTGCAGCTGGAGCTGACCAGCTGCCAGGTCGAGACCACCAGCGAAGTGGTGAGCAGCAGCCGCGACCTGCGTGACCAGTTGCTCCGCCTGCGACGCCTCGCCGCCGACGCCGCCGAGGCGGGAGGTGCACGGCTCTTGGCGGTCGCACTCCCGCCGACCGTGCCGCACCACTTCCCGATCACCGACAACCCGCGCTACCGCGAGATCGCCAACCGGTTCGGCATGATTGCCCACGAACAAGGCATTTGTGGGTGCCATGTGCACGTCGCGGTGCCCAGCCGCGAGGCTGCGGTGCGCGTCAGCAACCGGTTGCGTCCCTGGCTGCCGCTGCTGCTCGCGCTGACCGCCAACTCGGCGGTCTACCGCAACACCGACACGGGCTACGCCAGCTGGCGCAGCGTGCTGTGGGCGCGCTGGCCCAGCGCAGGGCCGCCGCCGCATTTCGAGTCCGTCGACGAGTACGACGCCACCGTTCGGATGCTCCAAGAAGCGGGCGCGATGCTCGACGACGGAATGGTCTATTGGGACGTGCGTCCGTCGGCGAACTTCCCGACCATCGAGGTGCGGGTCGCCGACGTCCCGGCCACGGTCGAGGAGACAGTGCTGCTGGCCACCGTGATCCGGGGCCTGGTGATGACCTCTCTCGACGAGGAACGTCGCGGCGATCCGTACCCACCGCTGACCGCGCTGGCACTCAAGGCGGCGTACTGGAAGTCGGCACGCGACGGCCTCGACGGTGATGCCGTCGACTTGTTGGAGAGCCACGAGAGCGTGCCCGCGCGCGAGCTGTTGACCCGGCTCGTCGAGCACATCGGACCCGCATTGAAGGCCGTCGGCGACCACGACCTCGTCACCGACGGACTGGCCCGCCTCCTCGAGAAGGGCAACGGTGCGATGCGGCAGCGGCGGGCATGGGAGCCACGCCACGACATCTCCGACGTCATCGCCGAAGCCGCCGCAGCGACGCTGGCAGGCACCTAGGCCAGCGGCAGAGCAGCGAACGGTTCCCCCGTCGGCCGCTCGGAACCGCCCGGAGGCTCGACGGTGAACGCCAAGGTCTGCGATCCGTCGAGGTCGGGTAGGACCGCCGTCGTCGACGGGGCCACCGTGTCCATCGTTCCTGCCGAGTGCGGGCCTCGATCGTTGATGAGCCACATCTGATACACCGTGCCGGGCTCCGGCGGCGCGACGTTGTTCATCACCAGCACGCCGGCGTTCTTCTCGCGGGAGAACACGACCGTCGCGGTGCCGCCCGTCGGGATCTCACCCGAGACCGTTCGGACATCCGGCGCGGCGAAGATCTGATCGGCCGTCGACGGGGTGGCCGTCGGCCGCAGCGCAATGCCGACCCCGACCGCGACGAGACCGATGACCAACGCGGCCGCGGCGGCCAGGATCGGCTTCTGCCATCGGCGCGGCCTCGGCCGCAATTCGACCGGTTCGGCGTAGCCGGCTTCGGACGGCCGGGGCTCGACCCCGGCGAGCACCCGGCTCTTGAGGGTGTCCGGTGGTTCGACGGCGGTGGCCGCCGACACGACCGCCATGGTCTCTCGGATGGCGCGTACTTCGTCGGCGAATGCCGTTGCGACGTCGCGAGGCGCGGTGGCCAACAGTCTTTCCACATCGTCGCGTTCGTCCTCGGACAACGCGTGCAGCGCATAGGGCGTCGCGACGGCGATGAGGTCTGGGTAGGTGGGCTCGGTCATGAGATCGCCAAGCACTTGCGAAGGCCGCGTATGGCGTCGCGCATGCGCGATTTGATCGTCGCGAGGTTCGCCGACAAACGTTCGGACACTTGCACGTAGGTGAGCCCGTCGTAGTACGCGAGCTGAATGCACTCGCGTTGCATGTCGGTCAGCGAGCCAAGGCAGTCGGTGACCTGGCGCCGCTCGTCGCGCAGTATCACCGAATCCGAGACCTGGTCCGAAGGCGGCTCGACGCTGGCCGCGCCGTACCGCGATTCGCGCGCGCTGGTGGCCTGCTCCGATCGCACCCTGTCGACAGCGCGGCGGTGGGCCAGCGTCATCAACCAGGCCAGCGGCGAGCCCGCAGACGGGTCGTAGTTGCCCGCATTGCGCCACACCTGCAGATAGATGTCCTGCGTCGTCTCCTCGCTGTATCCCGGATCGCGCAGCACCCGGATGACGAGGCCGAACACCCGGGCGCGGGTCAGGTCATACAAGGCCGCGAAAGCTTCGACGTCCTGCCTGGCCACCTGGCGAAGCAGTTCGTCGAGATCCGTGGTCACGAGCCGTAGCCTAGCTACCGGCGCCAACAGCGTCACGAGTTATCGCGATCTCGCCGGGGCGGCGAGCAATGGGGCTGTCTCCGAACGTGTTTCGCTGACGCTGTTGACGACGGGTACTCGCCGCAGCATGAGTGTGAGATTCTGCACGCGAAATTCCAGGGCCGCCATCATCGGAGCCATCGGTGCCACCGCTTGCATGCGCAGCAGTTCGGCGACGCCGCCGGGCCGTCGCGTACCGCGCACCGTCGCCACGAACGCCGGTTCATTGTCGCGATGTAGCGAGACCGTGACGTCCAACTCGGCGCCCGGTCGCGGGGCCCGAACGAGGTAGTAGCCGTCGACGCCGTGGAACGGTGAGACGCGCAGCTTCTTCATCGCCATCGCGGCGGGATCCGACCCCGGCGGCAACAGATAGGCATGCCGGCCTCCGCGGGTGTTGTGCATCTCCATGACGACGTGGCGCACGATGCCGGACGAATCGTGACACCAGAACAAACTGACCGGGTTGAACTCGTAGCCCAGCACCCTGGCCTGCAGCAGCGCGGTGATCTTGCCGCCGTCCGGGTCGACGCCGCGCTCGCGCAGGAAGGCCTCGACACGCGTTCGCAGCGAGTCGCCGGGGGCGCCGTCGAAGTGGTCACCGGCGTCGAAGCGGGCGAACGGCCGCAGCCATCTCGGCAGCCGCGGCAGCGAGTCGACGTCGACGTACCAGCTGTAGCCGCTGTGTTCGAAGTAGTGGTGTACCGGGGCACGCCGCAGGTGCGTGACCCGGGTCCGGTACAGGTATGGGCGATCCACATCAGGTATTCGGAGCAGGGCCCCGACCCGGATGGGTGCTCGCCTACGCCGGGCAGTACAACGCCGTGAGCACGTCGCCGCGCGGATCGGTGGCCGGCGAGGTGGCGTCCGGAGACTGCGTGAAGGTCATGGAGATGGCGGGTCCGTCGAAGGTTTTGGCCATGAAACTGTGGAACCCCTGGAGGTCGCCGCCGTGCCCCCACGCCGTTCTGCCGCAGGGCAGCGACACCTTGCTCAGCCCGAGGCCGTAACTGAGCAGGCCGTCGCCGCCGGGCATCGGGACCGTTTCCATCATCTGGTCCAGCAGTGGCCGCGCCACGATCCGGCCGTCGAGCAGCGCGGTGATGAACGCCGTCGTGTCCTCGTTGGTCGAGATGAGCCCGCCTGCCAGGCCCGCGGCGGAGGCGTTGAAATCGGTGACGTCGGTCCGCCCCCCGTCGTCGATCTCGTAGCCGTGCGCGAACGGCTGCCGCAACCCGGTGTCACCCGGCGCGGGGAAGTAGGTCTCGGACAGGCCGAGCGGCGCAATGATGCGCCGGGTGATCTCCTCGACGGCGGGACGCGTCGTCACCTTCTCGATCACCAGCCCGGCGACGATGTAGTTCGTGTTCGTGTATCGCATTTCCGCGCCGGGCGGGAATTGTGCCGGTCTGCTCAGCGCCATGTCGAGCAGTTGCTCGCCGGTTACCGGCTCGACCGGCGGCGCGGTGTCCTTGTCGAAATACTCGGGTAGGCCGCTCTGGTGGCGCAGCAGTTGTCGCATCGTGATCGCGTCGGCGTCGATGCCGTTGCCGCGGATGCGGCCGGGCAGATAGGTCTCGATCGGCGCATCGAGGTCGACCCTGCCCTCGGCGACCAGCTGCATAACCGTAGCGGCGACAAAGGTTTTCGTGATGCTTGCCGCACGAACGTGGGTGTTGGGCACGAAGCCGGTTCGAGTGTGGACGTCGGAGTGACCGGCCGCGAACCGGGTGAGCCCGGGTCCGTCGCGGACCACGGCGACGGCGCCCGCGAGATCGCCGTCGACCACGATGCGGGTCAACGCGTCGGGTACCGGGGCGGTCTCGGCATGGGCGGGCGCGGTGGCCAGGCCCAGGATCAGAAGGATGGCGACGGCTGTGGAGCGCACTAAGCCCAGGGTAGTTCCCACGAGTGCGCGGTCGCGACGAGTCCCTGCACCAGTGCGGAGGTGGCCGGGGTCAGTCCGTCGTCGCCGGGCAGCTGGCTGCGCGGGCTGACGCCGCGCACCCGCGGTGTCAACTCCAGTTGGGCGCCACCGCCGCGCATCCGGTTGACCGGATTGTCCGGATGCAGTCCGCGCAGCTCGCGCGGAATCGCATCGAGGTCGGTGACGACTTGATAGCCGGGGACGTCGACGTGGCGGGCGAGATGCTCGGCAAGCGAGCGGTTTCGCCCGCCGGCCAGCAGTTGGGTGCTGCGCCCGATGCGCCCGTAGCCGTGCAGCGACACCGCGACATCGACGTGGTCGAGGAATTCGGCGAGCCGCTCGGATTCCTCGGCGCGGTAGCGCGCCGAGGGCAGATGGTGTGGGTAGTGGTCGGGGTGACGCACCACGTACAGCGACGCACCCGCGGCGTCGGCGGCGCGCTCGGCGATCACGTCGGTCATCTGCTCGAGGCCGCCGCCGTGGATCGCCAGGAACCCGAACCGCGATCGCAGCGTGGAAAGCTCCTCGACGCCCGGGCGCGTCAGCAGATCAGAAAGCGTCTGTGGGGCATCAGGATTCGCGCGGTGCGTGCGGTTCGGCCAGTGCGCCGGATCCCAGCGCTTGAGGAACTCGACCCAGCGCTGCGGTAGATCGTGGTGCAGTGCGCCGTCGATGATGCGCTCGAGGTAGCCCGGCCGCGGCGCGCCCGGCTCGACACGGTGGTCGATGTAGACCCACGCGTGCGAGGGGCCCTCGTCGGTGTGCACGGTGAGCCGATCGCGGCGATAGCGCACCGGAACACCCTCCGCACTGTCGAGCGTGGCCAGGTCACGGTCGGTCAATTCCCACACCACGCCGTGCACCTGTGAACCGTCGAACGGCTCGACGGTGGCCACCCCGCGCTCGTTGATCAACCAGTCGTGGTCGGCAAGAGTGGCTCGGCGGGGGTTGACCGCGCTGGGACAACGCAGCGCCATCTGATTGACGCACAGGTTGGACCCGTACGCGAAGTAGACGTGTCGCGCCGCCAGCATCTATCCCGCGACAGTCAGATAGATCAACACCACATTGAGCAGACTAATCAATACTGCGACGGTCCAACCGAGAGCAGTGGTCACGCGATGGTTCACGTCGTCGCCCATCACCGCGCGGTCGCTGGTCACCCGGATAAGCGGGATCAACGCGAACGGGATGCCGAACGACAGCACCACCTGCGACAACACCAGCGCCCGGCTCGCGTCCAGACCCACCGCGAGGATCACCAGCGCGGGCAGCAGGGTGATCAGGCGGCGCAACACCATCGGGATGGACACATGCAGCAGGCCCTGCATGATCATCGCCCCGGCGTAGGCGCCGACCGACGACGACGCGAGGCCGGAGGCGAGCAATCCGATGGCGAACAGCAGCGCCACGATCGGACCCAGGGTGTCCGCGACCGCGGCGTGCGCCCCCTCGATCGAGTCGGTGTTGTCCTGGCCCTGAAGATTCGTCGCGGCGATCAGCAGCATCGACATGTTCACCGCGCCGGCGATGACCATCGCGATGCCGACGTCCCACCGGGTGACGCGCAGCAGCATCCGTCGCCGCGGCCCGGAGTCGGGGTGGCCGTGCCGGTCGCGCGCCAGTCCCGAGTGCAGGTACACCGCGTGCGGCATCACGGTCGCGCCGAGCATGGCCGCGGCCAGCAGCACACTTTCCGAACCGGCGAACTTCGGCACCAATCCGGCCGCGACGTCGCCGGCCGCCGGCGGTGCGACGAACAGACTCGTGAGGAAGCCGATCGCGATGACCATCAGGAGACCGGTGATGACTCGCTCGAAGATCGTCTGGCCCCGGCGATCCTTCACGATCAGCAGTATCAGCGAGACGGCACCGGTGATGACGCCGCCGAGGACCAGGGGCAGATCGAAGAGCAGGTACAGCGCGATCGCCCCGCCCATCACCTCGGCCAGATCTGTTGCCATAGCGACCAATTCGGCTTGCAGCCAGTACGCCAGCCGACTTCGGCGCCGGGTCCGCGTGGCCACCGCCTCGGGCAGCGACAGCCCGCTGACCAGACCGAGCTTCGCCGACAGGTACTGCACGAGGCAGGCCATGCTGTTGGCCACGACGATGACCCAGACGAGCAGGAAGCCGAACTGGGCCCCGGCGCTGACGTTGGCGGCGACGTTGCCGGGATCGACATAGGCGATGGCCGCGACGAACGCAGGCCCGAGCAGCACCCAACTCGGTCGAATACGGGCGTCGACGTCCGCTTTCACCTAACCCACTTTTCATCCGGTAGAGCGAATTGAAAAGTTAGGTTAGCCGAATCGCGTCGGCCGAAACCTGGGGCGCGGGGCTAGAAGCCGAATCCGCCGAGCGAGAACGAGAAGCCGCCGCCATAGGGCCAGCCCCAGTACGGGCCGGTGGTGATCGACGGTGAGGTGACGATCTGCGAGCTGCCGTTGGTCTCGCACTGCGTCGTGTTGGGCGCGATGCTGGTGCATTCGGGTGCTCCAGCGGCGGGCGGCGCCATAATGACGGCCGCGCCTATCGCTGCGAAAAGCGTTGCAGAGTAACGGGTTTTGTACTGCATGATTGGCCTCCTTTGGGCCATGGGGCGGTCAGCGGCCGCCGGGGCCGCCACCGCCGTGCCAGCCGCCACCGCCGCCGATGATCAGGGCGGGCCCGTAGAACTCGTCTTCCCACGGATACAGGTAGGTGGTGTCGGCCGGAGTGGAGTTGATCTGAACGTTGCCGGGCGTGGCGCACATGGTGGTCGAGCCTCCGGCGGCCTCCGCCCCGCCGGTGTCCACGCACTGGGGCAGAGGAGGCTGGGGCTGCGCGAGCGCCGGGGTTGCGGTGGTGATCGCCGCGACCGCACCGGCGCCTGCCGTCAGTGAGACGAGAAAACGACGTGTCCTTCGCATAGGCGACCCTCTTCTCGTTGGCCCCGCTATGTCAGAGCGTACAACCCTTTTCCGGTGATGAGGGGCAGGTCGAGCGTCGTCGTGATACCCGGCGGCGCCGCCACGACCGCGGGGATCGCGTTGACGACGCGCGCCGCGGTGGCGACCAGTCCGGCGTGGTTGTGGTCGCCACTCGGACTGCTCAAGCACAGGTCGACCGTGTAGGACGGTTCGCCGGTGATCTCGATGCGATAGGAACCGCCTTCCTGCGCGGGTTGCGGCCAGTCGGGGTGCAGGTCGTCGCGCAGGCGGGTGACGTGTTCGAGGACCACGGCAATGTTGCCGTCCTTCTTGCCCTGCACCTCGAAGCGCAGCGCCGCCGCCGTGCCCTTCGCGATGTGACCCGAGGCGATATCGAAGTCCTCAGGTGCGGGTTCACGGACGTAGGTCTCGGTCACCTCGTCGAGTTCGACGCCGATGCCCGCGGCCAGTTGCCGCACCACCGATCCCCACGCGAGGCTGAGCACGCCGGGCTGCAGAAGCATCGGAATGTCGTCCATGGCCCTGCCGAAACCCATCACGTCGAACATCACGGCTGCGCTGTCGTAGGTGTCGTAGTTGATGATCTCCATGCAGCGGATCTGCTCGACGGTTTGGCAGGTACCGGCAAGAGCGAGGGGAATCAGGTCGTTGGCGAATCCGGGGTCGATGCCGTTGACGAAGATGCTCGACCGGCCGTTCTGCGTCGCCTCCTCGATGGGCTTGATCAGTTCCTCGGGCAGCACCTGCCACGGGTACTGCAGGAACACGGCGCTGCTGCCGACCACGTTGACGCCCGCGGCGAGGATGCGGCGGTAGTCCTCCAGCGCGTCCGGCAGCCGATTGTCGGCCAGTGCCGTGTAGACGACGCAGTCCGGCTGGGCGGCAAGAATGGCGTCGAGGTCGGTGGTGGCAGTGATACCCGTCGAACGATCAAGTCCCGCAAGCTCTCCCGCGTCCTTGCCGGCCTTGGAGTCCGATGACACCCACACTCCGGTGAGCTCGTAGTCGGGGTTGACGACGAGTTGACGCAGGGCATGGCGCCCGACGTTGCCGGTGCCGACCGCGGCGACTTTGATTGTCCCCGTCGGCTGAGCCGATGATCCAGTCATGGTTGCGGCCTCACAGATCCGGGATGGGCAGGTCGAGGTTCGGGAACGTGAGGCCGCCGTCGACCTCCAGCGTCTTGCCGGTCAGGTAGCTGCCCGCAGGAGATGCGAGATAGACGGCGGCAGCGGCGATGTCTTGCGGGTCGCCGAGTCGGCGCATCGGCGTGGCCTTCTCCATCGGATCGCGCAACTCGTCGTTGGAGGCGACGATGTCGAGAGCGGAGGTCAGTATCGATCCCGGGGCGATCGCATTGACGCGGATGCGCGGACACAGGTCCAACGCGGAGAGCCGGGTGTAGTGCGAGAGTGCCGCCTTGGCCGTGCCGTAGGCCGCGAATCCACGGCCCGCCAGCCTGCCCATCGTCGAGGTGATGTTGATGATGCTGCCGCCGCCGGAGTGCTCGAGCATCAGCGGTGCCGCCGCGGTTGTCAGGGCGTGCGCGGTGGAGACGTTGAAGGTGAATGCGTCGCGCAGGTCCTTGGCCGACGTGCTCAGCAGCGCGTTCGGCATGGTGCCGCCGACGTTGTTCACGACGATGTCTAGTTTGCCGAAGGCCTCGACGGCGGTGCCAGCCAGCTTGGCGGTGTCCTCGGGGTGGGCGAGGTCGGCGGCGACGATGTGGGCTTTGCGGCCGACTCCTTTGATCTGCTCGGCTACTTCTTCGAGTTGCGACTGCGTGCGCGACGCGATCACCACGTCTGCACCGGCTTCCGCGAAAGCCAGGGCCATCGCCGCGCCCAGTCCGCGGCCCGCGCCGGTGACTATCGCGACCTGGTCGTCGAGCCGGAATCTGTCGAGGATCACGTCTGCTCCCTTCCCTCGCCGGGCGAAACCGTAACAAGGCCTGGGCGCCCGGGTGGGCTGTTTCTGAAACACGTTCTAATTCGGACGGGCCCTGTGAGCGGCCGCGCGGGTGTAGCCACGGCGAGTACTATCCATGATGGATATAACCCGGCGCTCGAGCGAAGGAGTGATTTCGGTGATCACGCGACTCAACACTGTGACCGTCTACGTCAGTGACCAGCAGCGATCTCTCGACTTCTACGTCGACAAGCTGGGCTTCGAAAAGCGGGCGGACCGCGACATGGGGCCGGCCGGCCGATGGATCGAGGTGAGGCCGACGGGATCCGATACGGGGCTCGTGCTGGCCGACGGGAACGCCTTCGGCAAGCAGGACCGCGTCGGCTCGGCCGCCGACCTGATCTTCGCCACCGATGATGTCCACGCCGCCCACGCGAGCGTGGTCGCTCGCGGCGTACCGGCCACCGAACCGAACGGGCTGGCTTGGGGCACCTCGTTCGTCGTGACCGATCCGGACGGCCTCGAAGTCCTGATCATGCAGCCGCGCTGATGCTGACCTCTGCGATGTTTGCGATTCTGCTTGTCCTGCACGCGGATTCGCGACATGGATACGCCATCATGCATGATGTCGAAACGCTCACCGAAGGCGGGGTCACCCTCGGTCCGGCAACGCTGTACCGCTCTTTGCAGAGGCTTCGCGTCGATGGCTTGATCGAAGAACTCGATGAGGAGGTCTCGACACACGCGGCGTCGGATCGCCGCGCCGAGCGACGGCGCATCTACCGGATCACGACGGCCGGCCGCGCGGCGGCGCGCGCCGAGGCCGATCGGCTGTCTGCGATGGTCGCCGCCGCGCGCCGAGTCGGAGTCCTGTCGAGTACGAATCGACACGCGTCATGACGTCGATCGGCGACGAATTCGCGGGTCCGACGCCCCAGATCGCCGCGGCCGACGCCGCTGCCGCAATCGCCTTTTATCGCGAGGCGTTCGGGGCCGACGAGTTGGTGCGCAACCACGCACCGGACGGCCGGATCATGCACTCCGAACTGCTGATCTGCGATGGTCGGCTGCTGGTGGTCGACGAATTCGGCGGCGATGACTTGCGCGCGCCGACCGGCGCCAACGCAACCACCGTGCGACTGCACCTCTACGTCGCGGACGTCGACGCGGTCTTTGAACGAGCCCTTGCGGCGGGGGCGAACCCCGTGCGCGCTCCCGCCGTCGAATTTTGGGGGGATCGCTACGCCGTCATCCGGGACCCGATGGGACATCTCTGGTCGCTCGCGACCCAGGTCGATGAGCTATCGCCCGGTGGGCACAATCTCCGCGCCCGGGCTTGGGTGATGACGCAGCCTCCGACGCCCGACTGACCGTTACTTCTTGGCGGCGGCCTTCTTCGACGCTGCCTTCTTGGCGGGCGTCTTCTTCGCGGCCGACTTCTTGGCCGGGGCCTTCTTCGACGCTGCCTTCTTGGCCGGCTTGTCGCCGTCGCCGGAACCACTCGAACCGCGACCTTCGCGCCGTGCCTTCACGCTGGCCTCGAGCTTGGCCAGGAGGTCCGAGACGTCTTCGGTCTCGTCGAGTTCCTGCGGCTGCTCTTCAGTGGTGAACGCCTCGCCGCCTTCGAGTTTCGCCTGCACCAGCTCGTGCAGCTGTTCCTGATAGTCGTCGTGATAGCGATCGGGGTTGAAGTCGTCGGTCATCGACTCGACCACCTGGCTCGCCATCTTCAGCTCCGCCGGCTTGACGTCGACTTCCTTGTCCAGCACGGGGAAGTCGGGGTCGCGGATCTCGTCGGGCCACAGCAGCGTCTGGACGATCATCACGTCGCGCTTACTGAAGTCCTGCACGCGCAATGCGGCGAGGCGGGTCTTGTTGCGCAGCGCGAAGTGCACGATGGCGACCCGGTCCGTCTCCTTCAGCGTCCTGGTCAACAGCACATAGGATTTCGACGATTTGCCGTCGGGCTCCAGGAAGTAGCTCTTGTCGTACATCATCGGATCGATGTCGTCGCGGGGGACGAACTCCATCACCTCGATCTCGCGGCTGCGTTCCTCCGGGAGCGTCGCGATGTCCTCATCGGTGATGATCACCGTCTGGCCGTCGTCGGACTCGAACGCCTTCGCGATGTCGCGGTACTCGACCACCTCACCGCACACCTCGCAAACCCGCTTGTAGCGGATGCGCCCGTTGTCCTTGGCGTGGACCTGGTGGAACTTGATGTCGTGGTCCTCGGTGGCGCTGTAGACCTTGACCGGGACGTTCACCAGGCCGAAGGCGATCGAACCCTTCCATATGGAGCGCATTAGCCCAGTATGGCGGATCGGGCCGCCGCGTCGCGGGTAGTGCGATCCGGCAGGTCGGCACCGGCGCGGGCGACGGTCAGCGCCGACGAGAGCGCGGCGGTCGCAAGGGCGGCGTTCAAGACCTCGATGCTGATTTTTGCCAGGTCACGACGCTGCCCGGCACCCAGCAGGTTCGCCGACCACAGGGCGTCGATCAGTCCGGTCATGAACGCGTCGCCGGCGCCCAGCGTGTCGATGACCTGAACCTGTCGGGCCGGCGCCTGCGCCATGCCTGCGGCGCACAGCGCGAACGACCCCCGGTCGCCCATCGTCACCGCGACGATCGACGGGCCGAGGCTCAGCCACGTGCGGGCGATCTGCTTCGGCGAATGGTCCGGGTCGATCCAGCGCAGATCCTCGTCACTGACCTTGACGACGTCCGCGCGCTCGACCAGCCGCTCGATCCGACCGCGGGCCGCGTCGCCGTTCTCGATCAGGGCGGGCCGCACATTCGGGTCAAATGTGATGGTCGCCGACGGGTGGTACGCGTCGAGCAGTGCAGCGGCGGCCCGGCACCCCGGCTCCAGGACCGTGGCGATCGATCCGGTGTGCGCGACCAGCGGCGGCGCCACCTCTGGGGTTCCGGTCAGCTGCCAATCGATGTCGAAGACGTACTGCGCTGATCCGCTTGCGTCGAGCGTCGCTACCGCCGTTGGTGTGCGCTTCGCACTCGTGCTGCCCGAAACCAGTTGCGCGCCGGACGCTTCGACATACTCGACGATGCGCCGACCACGCTCGTCCTTCGCGATGTGGGTGAGGAAGTCGACCTCGCGGCCCAGCCGGGCGAGCCCGACCGCGACGTTGAGCGGGCTGCCGCCGACGTGCTCGGTGCTCGAGGCTCCCTCGCGTTCGACGATGTCGATCAACGCCTCGCCGATGACCAGTGCTCTCACGGCGTCTCCTTCACCAGGGTCTCCAAGGTCGTGCGAGCGCCGTCTCGGTGCAGCGACTCCAGCGCCCACACATACGCGTCGACGAATCTCGGCTGGCTCGCCAGATCGCCGAACAGGGAAGTGTTCTCGATGAACGCGGTCGGATTCTCGCGCTGCGAGCGAGCCAGCGGCACGAGAGTGTCGGCGAGCTGGTCCTGCACGTCGATCGGCTCGCCGTGCTCGTCGACGCCCTCGGCGTAGCGCGCCCAACTGGCGACGGTGGCTGCGGACAGCCGTACGGGCGCGCCGGTCCTGAGGTTCTCGCGGACGACGGGTAGCAGCCACTTCGGGATGCGGTCCGACGAGGCGAAGCACAACCGGGTGATCGTGTCCTTGACGCCGGGGTTGGCGAACCGCTCGATCAGCGTGCGCTTGTAGTCCGGCAGGTCGATGCCCGGCACCGGCTTGAGCGTCGGCGTCGCCTCGGCGTCCATGTACTGCCGCAGGAACTCGGCGAACAGCGGGTCGCCCGCGGCGTCGTGCACCAGCCGGTAGCCCGCGAGATAGGCGAAATAGCAGAGACTCTGGTGGCTGGCGTTGAGCAGCCGCAACTTCATCAGCTCGTACGGCGTGACGTCGTCGACCAGCAGCACGTCAACCTTCTCCAGAGGAGGACGGCCGTCGCTGAAGTCATCTTCGAGCACCCATGAGGTGAACGGTTCGGCCGCCACGGGCCATCGGTCGTCGACACCGAACTCGCCCCTCACCGCCTCGACGACCTCGGGTGTGGTGACCGGCGTGATGCGGTCCACCATCGAGTTCGGGAACCGGGTATGGGTGCGCATCCAATCACCGAGGCCGGGATGCAACCGGTCGGCGTAGGCGGTGAACGCGTGGCGCGCGACCTCCCCGTTGCCCTCGATGTTGTCGCACGACACGATCGTCGGCGAGGTCGCTCCGCGCTCGCGGCGGCGGGCGAGTGCTTCGGCGACCAAACCGAAGACGTTGGTGCCGTCACCCAGCCCCTCGATGTTGTAACCGCCTTCGGTGATGGTGAGCGAGATGATCCGCGTGCTGGGTGCCGCCATCAACTCGACGACCGCTTCGGGATCATCGGGGGCGTAGCGGTAGTCGACGATCGAACCGATCACCCGTGCGTTGCGGGTGCCGTCGGGGTTCTCCAACAGCAGCGTGTACAGGTTGTCCTGGGTGGACATCACGTCGGCCATCTTTCGATCGGCCGGCATCACGCCGACACCGCAGATGCCCCACTCGTTGGCCAGGCCCCGCTCCATCAGTCGGTCGAGATACATCGCCTGGTGCGCGCGGTGGAAGCCGCCGACACCGAAATGCACTATACCGACGGTGATTTCGTCGCGATTGTAGGTGGGCTTGTCGACGGATAGCTGCGCCAGGGTCGAGTTGTCGAGCCTCATGACCCCGCGGCGCCATCCGCCTGGCGGGTTCGCGCGGCGCGGAGCAAGAGTGTTGTGTGCGTCACACCACCCATGCTAGCGTGATGAGCATCTACTCGCACCCCTGAGCATATGCTCACCAGATCGAGACAGGCGGGATCTGTGACGGCATCGACGAACGGCAAGGTCGCCGGCCCGGTCGGGCCGCAGAACCGTGCGTCGGAGGATCTACGTCTGGCCCTCCGGGCGGCGACGCTCTACTACCTCGACGGGCTGACACAGGCCGAGATCGCCGCCAGACTCGGCGTCTCCCGTCCGACCGCGGGCCGGTTGGTCGCCCGGGCGAAGGCCAAGGGTCTGGTGCGAATCGAGGTGGCCGTACCTGCGGACTTGCGCGACGACTTGCACGCCGACGAGGAACGCGAACTCGAGCAGCGTTTCGGGCTGACCGAGGCGGTGGTGGCCGGGCACGGCATCGATGTCGGCGCGCCGGGCCGACCGGCCGCGTTCGCGAGCGTCGGACGCGCCGCGGCGGCCCTTCTGATGCGGCGACTCACGGCCGACGACGTCCTCGGATTCACCTGGGGGCCAGAGCAAGTGGCGGTCGCGCATGCGCTGACGCCGGGTGTGGCGAGCTGCCGCGTGGTCGTCCAGTTGGACGGGGCCATGTCAACCGCGGCCTATCAGACCGGCACTGAGTTCATCCTGAGTCGCTGTGCCGATGTGCTGCGCGCCACCACGATTCGGTTGCCCGCGCCGCTGTATGCCGATCCGTCGACGGTGGCCTCCATGCGCAGCGACTCGGTGATCTCCCGAACCCTGGAGGCGGGCAGGCGCGCGGACGTCATGCTGTTCGGCGTCGGCGCGGTGTCGACGTCCACGACGCTTTTCGAAGGCAGCTACCTCGACACCCGGATGCTGGACGAACTTGTGTCGCTCGGCGCAGTCGGCGAAATCGGTGGCCGGTTCTTCGACGGGAACGGCACGCCTGTCAACACCGAACTTCAGCAGCGTGCGGTCTCCGTTCCACTCGAAGACGTCCGCAAATGCCGCAAGACCATCCTGATCTCCAGTGGAAGCACCAAGTACCCCGCCACTCTCGGGGCGCTGCGCGGCCGGTTGGCAAGGCTTCTCGTATGTGACATCGATTGTGCCCGTTGGTTGTTGGCGCAGTGAAAGGTGATATGGCAGTGAAAGCGATACGAAGACTGGCCGGGTGTGCCGCGGCAATCGGCCTGACGCTGACCGCCGGCTGTGCCGGGGCAGGCACTCTGGGTGCCACCGCCAACACCGTCACCATCGCCATGGTGTCGAACTCTCAGATGACCGACGCCCGCGAGTTGTCGTCGAAGTTCGAGGAAGCCAACCCGGACATCAAGCTGCGGTTCGTGACGCTGTCGGAGAACCAGGCCCGCGCGAAGATCACCGCGTCCACCGCGATGGGTGGCGGCGAGTTCGACGTCGTGATGATCAGCAACTACGAGACGCCGCAGTGGGCCGAGAACGACTGGCTGGTCAACCTCTCCGAAAACATCAATGAGACACCGGGATATGACCAGAACGACTTCATCCCGTCGCTGCGGCAATCGCTGTCGTACGAAGGCGACATGTACTCGGTGCCGTTCTACGGCGAGTCGTCGTTCCTGATGTACCGCAAGGACCTGCTCGAGCAGGCCGGCATCACCCTGTCCCGCACCCCGACCTGGCAACAGGTCGCCGATGCGGCCGCCAAGCTCAACGGACCCGACATGGTCGGCATCTGCCTGCGCGGCAAGCCCGGCTGGGGCGAGGTCCTGGCCCCCCTCGACACCGTGATCAACACCTTCGGCGGCCGCTGGTTTGACGAGAACTGGAATGCGCAGCTGACCAGTCCCGAGGTCAAGAGAGCGGTCCAGTTCTACGTCAACACGGTCCGCGAATACGGCGAACCCGGCGCGGCGGCAAGCGGATTCAGCGAATGCGCCACACAGTTCTCGCAGGGGCGCGCGGCGATGTGGTACGACGCCACCTCAGCTGTCTCGACAGTGGAGGATCCGGCGTCGTCCACTGTCGTCGGCAAGGTCGGTTACGCGATGGCGCCGATGGTGGAGAAGCCCAACTCCGGCTGGCTCTACACCTGGGCGCTGGGTATCCCGAAGAGCAGCGACAAGAAGGATGCGGCCTGGAAATTCATCTCCTGGATGACTGACAAGGACTACATCAAGCTGGTCGGTGAGGAACTGGGCTGGGCCCGGGTGCCGCCGGGCAGCAGGCTATCGACATACCAGATCCCTCAGTATCAGGAAGCGTCGAAGGCCTACGCACGGGAGACGCTCGACTCCATCGAGGGTGCGGATCCGCTCAAACCGACAGTGCAGCCCGTGCCGTACACCGGGATTCAGTTCCTGGCCATCCCGGAGTTCCAGGATCTCGGCACCCGGGTGAGTCAGCAGATCAGCGCGGCGATCGCCGGGCAGAAGTCGGTGGACGAGGCGCTCGAGCAGTCACAGCAGTACGCCGAGGTCGTCGGCCGGACCTACCAGGAGCAGTCATGACAACGAGTCAGATCGGCGGAGAGCGCCGAGTCGTCGAGACGCAAGCCGAGCACGTCGCGCGCATCAAGGACAACCAGGACGCCGGGGTGTCCCGCGCCGAGGGGTGGCGCAGGCGCGGGCCGCTGCTGCCCGCGTTGATCTTCATGATCATCGTCACGCAGATTCCCTTCCTGTTCACCCTGTACTACTCGACCTTGTCGTGGAACCTGGTGCGGCCCGGGTCAAGTGAGTTCGTCGGCCTGCAGAACTACATCGACGTGGTCGGCGACGGGACGTTCTGGCAGGTGGCGCTCAACACCGTGTGGATCATCGTGGCCACCGTACTGATCTCGGTGGTGCTCGGTCTGCTGCTTGCCCTGTTGTTGGACCGGGCATTCCTCGGCCGAGGCGTCGTGCGCACACTGCTGATCACGCCGTTCCTCGTGACACCCGTTGCCGGAGCGCTGATGTGGAAGACGGCAATGCTCGATCCCGTATTCGGCATCGTGAACTGGATAATCCCCGGCGAGGGAATTGATTTCGTCAGCAGCTTCCCGTTGAGCTCGGTCATCGTCGCTCTGGTCTGGCAGTGGACCCCATTCATGATGCTGCTCATTCTCGCCGGCCTTCAGTCGATGCCTCGCGACATCCTGGAGGCCGGTCGAGTCGACGGTGCGGGAGCGTTCCAGATCTTCCGCGAGTTGACGCTTCCGCACCTACGGCGATTCATCGAACTGGGCACGGTGCTGGGGGCGATCTACCTCGTCAACACCTTCGACCAGATCTACATGATGACGCAGGGCGGGCCGGGTACCGCCAGCGCGAACCTGCCGTTCTACATCTATCAGCGCGCGTTCCTCGGCTTCGACATCGGTCAGGCCGCCGCGATGGGCGTGGTCGTCGTGATCTTCACGATGATCATCGCCAGCTTCGCCTTGCGCCTGATCTTCAAATCGTTTTCCGGCAAGGAGGAGGCGGCCTGATGAGCACCACCACTACACCCGCGAGCACGGGTAAGCGCCGCAAATTCGACCCATGGGGTGTCGTCGCCTGGATCGTCGGACTCGGATTCTTCTTCCCGGTGTTCTGGATGGTACTGACGGCCTTCAAGAAGGAGGTCGACGCGTACACCACCACACCCAAGATCGTGTTCACCCCCACACTCGACGAGTTCAAGGCGGTGTTCGACCAGGGTGTCGGCACCGGTCTGCTCAACTCGTTGTTCGCCACGACGGTATCGACGATCATTGTGTTGGCGCTTGGCGTTCCGGCGGCGTTCGCGTTGTCGCTGCGGCCGGTGCGCAAGACCCAGGACGCGCTGTTCTTCTTCATGAGCACCAAGATGCTGCCCGTGGTGGCGGTGATCATCCCGCTGTACGTGATCGTGTCCAATATCGGCCTGCTGGACAACATCTGGGCACTCATCATCCTCTACACGGCGATGAACCTGCCGGTGGCGATATGGATGATGCGATCGTTCTTCCTCGAGGTGCCGGGCGAACTGCTCGAGGCCGCAAGTCTGGACGGCGCGAGCCTGTGGCGTTCGGCGCGGGAGGTGATCCTGCCGCTCGTGTCACCCGGGATCGCGGCGACCGCGCTGATCTGTGTGATCTTCGCCTGGAACGAGTTCTTCTTTGCAGTCAGCCTCACCGCTGTGCAGGCGCAGACCATGCCGGTGTTCCTCGTCGGCTTCATAGCGGGTGAGGGCCTGTACTGGGCCAAGCTGTGCGCGGCGGCGACGATGGCCGCGCTACCGGTGGTTCTGGCGGGCTGGGTCGCCCAGAACAAGCTGGTTCGTGGACTGTCCTTCGGCGCCATCAAGTAGAGGAGCAAATCGCAATGGCCACAATCACTTACCGCAACGCCTCGTGCATCTACGAGGGGTCCGACAAGCTCGCGGTCGACTCGCTCAACCTCGAGATCGACGACGGTGAGTTCGTCGTGCTGGTCGGGCCGTCGGGTTCGGGTAAGAGCACGGCGCTGCGCATGCTCGCCGGCCTCGAGGACATCGACGAGGGCAGCATCGAAATCGGCGGCAAGGACATGACCGGTGTGGCCTCGAAGGACCGCGACATCGCGATGGTGTTTCAGAACTACGCGCTCTATCCGAACAAGACCGTTGCCGAGAACATGGGGTTCGCCCTGAAGCTGCGTGGGGTGTCCGCCGACGAGCGCCGCCGCAAGGTCGAGGATGCCGCGAAACTGCTTGACCTGACCGAATTCCTGGACCGCAAGCCCGGCAAGCTATCCGGCGGTCAGCGCCAGCGCGTGGCGATGGGACGGGCGATCGTGCGCGAGCCGCAGGTGTTCTGCATGGACGAGCCGCTGTCCAACCTCGACGCCAAGCTACGCGTGCAGACTCGCACCGAGATCGCCGCACTGCAGCGACGACTCGGCACCACCACCGTTTACGTCACGCACGATCAGGTCGAGGCGATGACGATGGGCGACCGGGTGGCGGTGCTGCGCAACGGCCAGCTGCAGCAGTTCGCGGCGCCGAACGACCTCTACGACAAGCCGGCCAACGCGTTCGTCGCGGGCTTCATCGGTTCGCCGGCGATGAACCTGGTGACGCTGCCGATCACGAGCGACGGCGTGCAGGTTGGCGACGACACGCTCCCGCTCGAACGCGATCAGCTCACGCTGCTGCACGACGCGGGTCTGCAAGAAGTAACGATGGGCATCCGGCCCGAGCAGCTGGAGATCGCCGACTCCGGCGGCATGGAAGTCGTGGTCGACCTTGTCGAGGATCTCGGCAGCGAGGCCTACGTCTACACCCACGCCGGTTCCGGTGTGCAAATGGTCGCGCGGTCGAATCCGAGGACGGCGCCCAAGCTGGCGGACACCGTGCGGCTGCGCAAGCGTCCGGACGGCGTCGTGCACCTGTTCAACCCGGACACGGGCGAGCGCCTCGCCTGACTTCGCGCCGAGTGGGGACTTATGACGCGGATAACCGGTCAAATGCGTGCATAACTGGCCACCCGGCGCGCCAGGCCGCTAGGTGACGGGTTGGTTGCCGGGGTCCGTACCCGTCGGAAGTTCGGGATCGGTGCCCGATCCGTGGGTGAACACCTGATGGGCCATCTCGCGGCAGTTGCTGTCCATCGGCGTCTGATCGCCCGAACACCACGGGACGAGATCCTGCGGATCGGCCGCAGCGGGTGCGGCACCGACGCCCGCCGCCGCGGCGAGCAGGCACGCCGCCACAAGTCGCCTCACTAGGTCAACGTAACAGCGGGTAATACCGTGAGGTGGTGGATCGTTTCGGCCGGGTGAAGCTGACCAACCCGGACAAGGTGCTCTACCCGGCGACGGGTACCACCAAGGCCGAGGTGTTCGACTACTACGTCAACGTCGCCGAGGCCATGGTCCCGCACGTCGCGGGCCGCGCCGTGACCCGCAAGCGCTGGCCCAACGGCGTCGACGAGCCGTCGTTCTTCGAGAAGCAACTCGCCTCGTCGGCTCCCGACTGGCTGGAGCGCGCGTCGGTCACCCACAAGTCGGGCACCACCACGTATCCGATCGTCAACAGCGCCGAGGCGCTTGCCTGGATCGCGCAGCAGGCGTCGCTGGAAGTGCATGTGCCGCAATGGCGATTCGTCAACACGTGGAGCCGCGAAGGCGGCGCCGAGCAGACGCCCGGACTCGCCACCCGCGTGGTGTTCGATCTGGACCCCGGCGAGGAAGTGACCTTCCGGCAGCTGTGCGAGGTGGCCCACGAGGTTCGCGAGCTCATCACCGGCATCGGTCTGGACACATTTCCGTTGACCAGCGGCAGCAAGGGTCTGCATCTCTACGTGCCGTTGGAGACGCCGATCAGCTCACACGGCGCGTCGGTGTTGGCCCGTCGGATCGCTGTGCAGTTGGAGAAGGCCATGCCCAAGCGGGTGACGGCCACCATGACCAAGAGCCTGCGCACCGGCAAGGTGTTCGTGGACTGGAGCCAGAACAGCGCCGCCAAGACGACGATCGCGCCGTATTCGCTGCGCGGCCGCGACGAGCCCACGGTCGCGGCGCCGCGCACCTGGGACGAGATCGAGGATCCCGATCTGCGGCATCTACGCTTCGACGAAGTGCTGGAGCGCCTGGAGCGCGACGGTGACCTGCTGGCAGAGATGGACGCCGACGCGCCGGTCGCCGATGCGTTGTCCACCTACCGCAGCATGCGTGACGCCGGCAAGACTCCTGAGCCGGTTCCGAACACCCCGCCCGTCACCGGCAACGACGACTTCTTCGTCATTCAGGAACACCACGCCCGGCGCCTGCATTACGACTTCCGGCTCGAACGGAACGGAGTGCTGGTGAGTTGGGCGGTGCCGAAGAATCTGCCCGACACCCCGTCGGTCAACCACCTGGCCGTCCACACCGAGGACCACCCGCTCGAGTACGGCAATTTCTCCGGTGAGATCCCCAAGGGCGAGTACGGCGGCGGCAAAGTGATCATCTGGGACTCCGGCACCTACGAGGCCGAGAAGTTCAACGACCATGCGCCCGACGGCCCTGCAAAGGGCGGCGAGGTCATCGTCACCTTGCACGGCAAGAAGATCGATGGGCGCTACGCGCTGATCCAGACCGGTGGCAAGAACTGGCTTGCGCACCGGATGAAGGAGCAACCGCGGGCGACGGCAGGCGATCTCGCGCCGATGCTGGCCACCGAAGGCTCGGTCGCGAAGATGAAGTCGACGCAGTGGGCGTTCGAGGGCAAATGGGACGGCTACCGCGTCCTGGTCGACGCCAACCACGGCGTGCTCAACCTGCGTTCTCGCCGTGGCCGCGACGTCACCAGTGAGTACCCGCAATTCGCCGCGCTCGCAGCAGATCTGGCCGACCACCATGTGATCCTCGACGGTGAAGCGGTGGCACTCGACGAGCAGGGCGTGCCCAGCTTCTCGGAGATGCAGAACCGCGCGCGGTCCACCCGCGTCGAGTACTGGGCGTTCGACATTCTGTACCTCGACGGCCGATCGTTGCTGAAAGCCAAGTACTCCGACCGGCGCCGGGTGCTCGAGGCGCTCGCCGAGGCCGGCGGCCTCATCATCAAGGATCTGGTGCCCGGCGACGGGCCCGAAGCGCTGGAGTACGCGCGCAAGCGCCGCTGGGAAGGGGTGGTCGCGAAGAAGCGCGATTCGACCTACCAACCGGGGCGACGGTCGGCGTCGTGGATCAAGGACAAGATCTGGAACACGCAGGAGGTCGTGATCGGCGGCTGGCGTCAGGGCGAGGGCGGCCGGTCCAGCGGCATCGGCGCGCTGATGCTCGGTATCCCGGTCGACGGCGGTCTGCAGTTCGTCGGGCGGGTGGGCACCGGCTTCACCGAGAAGGAGCTGACCAAGCTCAAGAAAACACTCGAGCCGCTACAGGTCGACGAATCACCGTTCAACGCAAGACTTTCCACACAGGACGCCCGCGGCGTCACGTTCGTGCGGCCCGAACTGGTCGGGGAGGTGCGTTACAGCGAGCGCACCGGCGACGGCCGGCTGCGGCAACCATCGTGGCGCGGCTTGCGACCGGACAAGACGCCCGACGAGGTGGTCTGGGAATAGTCTAATGCCAGAAGTGCTGCGCGCTAGCATTATTCGCAATGTCGCGACGACCGAGGCGAAGCTCTCCGCAGGAGATGTGCACATCGCAGATGCATCCGATGCAACAGCGTCATGACGTGGTGTCTTGGGCGCCTGATTCGGGCTTGGGATCGATCAGGATCCCGCGCACTAGCGGGGTGAGGTAGGCGACCAGGTGCTCGGATGACATCATCGCCAAGGGCCCGTCGGCGAGAATGTACCGGGTGAAAGTCACTCCGATCAACAACGCACCGAGTAAGTCGCTCCGCAGTTCGAGGTCTGTGGCGTCCAACACGGCGAGGTAAGCGGCGGCCGGCTCCATCCTCATTGCCCGCAGTAGTTGCTTCGCTATGTCCGCATCGCCTGCACTGCGAATGAGTGCAATGAACGGGTCGCTCGGCCCGTCGGCTTCGATCTGTTCGACATAGGCGCGGGCCACTCGTTCGGGCAGACCCGAGAGGTCCGGATCTGCCGGCGGTTGAATGCGGCGACCGTCGAGCAGCGCGGCGACGAAGAGTTGGTCCTTGGTCTCGAAGTGCCGGACGACGAGACCATGGGTCACGCCGGCACGCCCGGCTATCTCCCGGATGGTGCCACTTCGATACCCGCGCTCACCGAAGACGGCACGTGCGGCCTCCAGAATCGCGGCACGGTGCGCTTCTGGATCGCGCACGCGTTTGCGTTTCTGCGGGCTGACCGCACCTGATGGCGGATCGGACTTGGCGCTCGACACCGTCCTAATGTACCGCTGGACATTATCCCGGTTCGGACCTACTGTAATGACCAGATGGTCATTAGCGTATGAAGGGGCACACAGTGATGAGCGTTACCGCATTGGCAGCGACGTCGGTCGGGGCTGAGCTCGCCCCGTACGAGTACGACCCGGGCGAACTCGGCCCACTGGAGGTCGACGTCGACGTCACACACTGCGGGATCTGCCATACCGACGTCGGAATGATCGACAACGACTGGGGTTACTCGCGGTTTCCGGTCGTAGCGGGGCATGAAGCGGTGGGTGTGGTTTCGGCGGTCGGAACCGCGGTTGATCCTGAGCGCATGCGAATTGGCCAGCGGGTCGGTGTCGGAGCCATCGCGGGCAGCTGCATGGGTTGTGAATTCTGTTTGAGTGGTCGACAGCAGTTGTGCGCCCACCGTGATGACACGGTCCTGCGGGGAGATCGTGGCGGTTTCGCGTCGTCGGTGCGGGCCAGCGATTGGCGTTTTGCCTACCCGATTCCCGACGCCATCGATTCGCAGGACGCTGGACCGCTGCTGTGTGCAGGGGCAACAGTCTTCGCGCCGTTCCTCCGGCACGGCGTCAAGCCCACAGATCGGATCGGCATCGTCGGCATCGGTGGGTTGGGGCACTTGGCAATCCAATTCGCTGATGCATGGGGATGTGACGTCACCGCAATCTCGACTTCGCTGAGCAAGAAGGCCGAAGCCCTAGAGCTGGGTGCCGACGGATTCATCGCCACTCGCGAGACGGACGAATTGGAAGAGGCCGCGGGCACTTTCGATTTCATCCTGTCCACAGTGCCCGCCGACCTCCCATGGGACGTCTACCTTGCGGCACTGAAACCGCAGGGCACGCTCAGTGTGGTCGGTCTGCCCGAGAGCCCCATGCAGATAACGCCGTTCGTGTTGCTCCCCTCGGAGAAGAGGATCGTTGGCGGTGTGCCGGCCTCGCGGGAGGAGACGGTGCAGATGCTTGGCTTCGCCGCGCGCCACGGAGTCCGGCCAAGGGTGGAGACTTACCCGATGGCCGACATCAACCGTGCTGTGGCACGGGTGCGATCCGGCGACGCACGCTATCGGGTAGTCGTCTCGGCCTGACGGCAAGGGTCCTACAACTCCGCCAGCGGTCTGGGAATAGCGGCGGCGTCAGCAGGTCAGTGCGCGAGAAGCGTCGATCGCCTCCTGCATGCCCTTGGTTGCCAGGACGTCGGCCATCTCGTTGTCGGAGATGCCCGAGTGTCCCTTGACCCAGAACCACTCGACCTGGTGACGCGCGCATGCCACTTGGAGCCGCTGCCAGAGATCGACGTTCTTCACCGGCTGCTTGGCCGCGGTCAGCCACCCGTTGCGCTCCCAGCCGAGAACCCACTTGGTGATGCCGTTTCGGACGTATGTGCTGTCGGTGTAGAGGTGCACCACGACGGATCTGGTGAGCGCCTCCAGCGCCATGATCGGCGCGGTCAATTCCATCCGGTTGTTGCTGGTCTGGCCGGACTCGCCACCGTACATCTCGCGGACATGCTCACGCTGCCGCAGCACCGCACCCCAGCCGCCTGGACCGGGGTTGGGTCTGCACCCGCCGTCGGTGTGGATGACCACGACGTCCGTCATGCGCCGACGATAGGCACCGAATCGAGAGGGCGGCTCATCGACGCGCCGATGGGGCAGGTTTCGCCCCAGGCGGACGTCAAGACCGCGCTCGACGGAGCGGCGAGGTGATGACTTTTAGAGCACGTGGTCTCCGATCAGCTTGCCGATGGTGCGGATGTCCACCTGGCCCTTGAAGTCCAGCCGTATCTTGCCCAGTCCCGAGAACCACAACTCGAGTTCGGCGTCGAGGTCGAAGCGTCCGGCGGTCTCGATGCTCCAGGCCTGAATCTTGTTGTACGGCAACGACGAATAGTCACGCTTCTTGCCCGTGAGCCCCTGCACGTTGATCGCGATGAGCCGTTTGTCGGTGAACACGACCGAGTCCCTCATGCCCCTGAAGCTGAGATGGACGCGTTCATCGTCGACGAGGATGGGCGCCAATTCCGCGGCGACCTGCTGCGGGTCGCTCGGTCCGAGCTTGACGTACGTGCCGTTCTGAAAATCGATCATGATTCCCTTCGTTGCTCGAGGAGATGACGCACCGCTGTTGACTGCGTCCTAGCGGTCATCAGATACCGGCGGATGAACTACCGATCCCAAAGACGGAACGCCGGCACAGGGAAATCGTGCTTTTGCGTTGCCTTTGCTCGGTACCTTTTAAGCGACGTAGTCACATGCACAGGGAGACGATCGACATCATGGCGGGCGGGATAGCGGCCGAACTGGCGGGCGCAGGGTTCACCGACGCCGTCGAAGTGGGCCGCGGCGGTGGCGGGGTCGTCTATCGCTGCACGCAGCAGTCCCTGGGCCGAAGCGTTGCCATCAAGGTGCTCGCCTCCGATCTCGACGAGGACGACAGAGAGCGTTTCCTGCGTGAGGGCTACGCGATGGGAAAGCTGTCCGGCCATCCGAACATCGTGAACATCCTGCAGGTGGGCGTCACCGACGGGAACCGGCCATTCATCGTCATGCCCTACCACGCAAGAGGATCGCTTGCGCAGCGCGTGCGCCAGGAGGGCCGCATCGCGTGGCCGGAGGCCCTGCGCATCGGCGTGAAGCTGTGCGGCGCGCTCGAAACCGCCCACCGGACCGGCACCCTGCACCGAGACATCAAGCCGGCGAACGTGCTCGTCAACGACTACGGCGAACCGCAGCTGAGCGACTTCGGCACCGCGCGGATCGCGGGTGGCTACAAGACGATGACCGGGTTCTTCACCGGCACCCTGTCCTATACCGCACCCGAGGTGCTCGCGGGCAGTCCGCCGACGGTCGCCGCCGACGTGTACTCACTCGGCGCGACGATCTATGCACTGATTGCGGGCAACCCGCCGCACGAACGCAAGCCCGACGAGGATCTCATCGCGCACTACCTGCGGATCACGTCGACGCCGGTCCCCGACATGCGGTCCGATGGCATCCCGGCCGACGTCTGCGCCGCGCTGGAGAAGGCGTTGTCCCGGGAGCCGGACGAACGGCATGCCTCAGCCGAGGAATTCGGCCGCGAACTGCAGTTGGCGCAACGGCACAACGGGCTGATGGCCGATTCGATGGCGCTCAGCGAGCCCGGCGGCCCGCCCGAGCCCGAGCCCGAAGGCACACAAGCGATCCCACCGTCGGAGCCCGACCCGGTAAGCGAGGGCGTGCCGACGGGGTCGCTGCCGCCGCCGACTCCCGGCATGTTCGCTCACACCGCATCCATCAGTGCGTCGAGCCTGCCGTGGGCGGCGGTACAGCCACCCCGCCCGACTTCGCCCGGACCGCAGGCATCCGAACCGCCGGTATCCGAACCGACGGCACCCGAGCCGCCGGCGACGGCAAACAAGAGGAGCCGCAACAGAATTCTGATTGCGTCGGCCGCCGTCGTCGCCGTGGTGGCATTGGTGGCCAGCGGTGTTTACATGATCTCGTCATCGCGCGACGACGGCGGCGGCGGCGGTACAGCCGCTCCCAGCCAGCCGAGCGCGGAAGCACAGCTGGGCTGGAAGCCGATCGCCGACGCGCGCGTCGCCCGTGACGGGGTCGCCGTCACCGAGGCCGACGGCACGATCTGGGTGTTCGGCGGGATGGGGGCCGACGACCGCGTGAGCGGACAGCACGAGGGCTACGACCCCGCCATCGACAGCTGGAAGAGCGGTGAGGACCTACCCGTTCCCGTCCAGCACGCGATGGCGGTGACGTGGCAGGAGAATCCGGTCGTGATCGGCGGTTGGCGCACACAGGGCGCCGACGCAAGGGTCGCCACCGACCAGGTGTGGCGCGTGGTCAACGGTCGCTGGACCGAGTTGCCGCGGCTGTTGCAACCCCGGGCGGCAGCGGCGGCCGCCGTGGTCGGCGATCGCATCGTCGTCACCGGTGGCGTCGACGCAAACGGTGCGCTGCTGAACACGACCGAGGTCTTCGACGGCACCGCATGGAAGCTCGGTGCCCCGATCCCGACCCCCCGTCGCATGCTGGGCGCGGCCTCGGACGGCAAGCTCGTGTACGTCGTTGGCGGTTCGAACGGGACCTCCGACCTGGCGACGGTGGAAACCTATGACCCGGCCGCGGACACGTGGGCCGCGCTGCCCGAACTCCCGGGTCGGCGAAGCGACTTCGGAGTGGCGTACACCGATGGACGCCTGGTGGTGGTGGGAGGCATCTCTGCTGGCGCCGTTCTCAAGAGCGTCGTCTCACTGGACCTGGCCACCCAATCGTGGAATGGGTTGCCGGATCTGACCGTTGCGCGTCACGGTATGGCGCTCGCCGGTGTGGGGCGAACGGTGTACGCGATCGGCGGGTCGACCGGACCCGGCGACGATCAGGTCACGCCTGCGGCCGAATCGCTCAAACTCCAGCCGCGCAAACCGCAGCCGGCGCCGGCGTGGCGGGCGCTGCCCGATGCGCCGACCGAGCGGTTGATGATGGCGTGGACGGTGCTCGGCGACGAAATCTGGGTCGCGGGCGGTATGCGCCACGGCGAGACGCTGCAGACGGTGGAGAGCTACAACACCAGGACGGGCGTGTGGCAGCCGCAGCCCCCGCTGCCGATTCCGCTTCATCACGCGGCGGCGGCCACCTACAAGGGCGAGATGGTCGTGCTCGGTGGGGCGACCGACAACATCGCGGAACCGTCGAACAAGGCGTTCGTGCTTCGCGCGGGTAAGTGGGAAGAGCTGCCCGGCCTCACGCACGCCAGGGCCGCGCCTGCGGCGGCGGTCGTCGGCGACAAGCTCGTCGTGGTCGGCGGGCAGGACGACAAGCAACTCGTCGCACAGACCGAGGTGTTCGACGGCCAGTCCTGGACCGACGCCGCCGACCTGCCGACCCCCCGGGAGCACCTGGCTGCGGTATCGGACGGCGCCTATGTGTACACGCTGGGCGGGCGATTCCTGAGCGCCGACGAGAATTCGGCAGCCTTCGAGCGGTTCGATCCCGCCGCAGGCACATGGGAGAAGCTGCCCGACCTGCCGACGCCGCGCGGAAGCTACGGCGCCGCGCTGGTCGACGGGCGGATCGTGGCTGTCGGGGGCGAGGAACCGACACGCGTGCTGGCCACGGTCGAGATGTACGACATCGCCACCGGGAAGTGGAGGTCGTTGGCCCCGATCAACACACCCGTGCACGGGCAGGTCGTCGCCGCGGTCGGCTCGACCCTGTACTGCATCGGAGGCGCCGACCGGCCGACCCACGACGGTCCGGTCGCGACAGTCGAAGCCCTCGACTTCACTTAGCCTCGCGCAACTGGGCGATCGTCACGGCCCCACGCCGAAGTGCCTCGTTGGCCAGTCGGACGCGGCGGTCACCCTCGGTGGGGATCGCGAACTTGTCGTAGAGGTTCTGCAGATGCTGCTTGACCGCGGCTTCGGTGACGAACAGTTCGCCGGCCATGGCGCGGACCGAAACCGGTTCGGGGAACGGGTCATCGGAGACCAGTGGTCTGCACAACACCATGAGCACATCGAATTCGCGTCGGGTCAGGCGTGGCGGGAGCTGGGCCGCGTCGGGGACGATCGTCGCCTCCTCGAGCGGTTCGTCGGCCTGTCTGGCCTCCAGGAAGACCAGCCGCGCCTTGCCCAGTCGCAGCTCGTCACCGGACCGCAGGACTCGCTCCGCCTCGATCTTCTCCCCGTTGATGAAGGTGCCGTTGCGGCTGCCGACATCGCGGATCGACCAGGCGGATCCGTGGTTCTCCAGAATGGCGTGCAAGCGGGAGACGGTTGGGTCGTGCTCGAGTGACACCGCATTGGTCGAGGCCTTGCCGAGCGTCACTCGCTGGCCGCTCAGCGGGATCAGCTCCCGGCCCGACGGCTTGAAGACTTCCAGATGGGAAGACATGTGGACCTCCTGTCCGGGCAATTTTGACCCAGACAGGAGGTCCATGGTCTCGAACACGCGCACGACCGTCACGGCTGACTGCGCACCTTCTTGACCCACCGGGTCTCCAGGATCGGCGTCCACGGCCATTCGCTGTGCTCGCGCCCCCGCGGTGCCTTCAGGAAGGCGAGTCCCAGGACCAGGCCGAAGATCAGATGCCCGACCAGCGTGATCGTGAAGGTGGCCGGATTCAGCGAGAACATCATGGCCTCGCCGCGCGGTGCCAGCGCGACCGTCGCGATCAGCCCGGCCCAGGGGAACAAGGCGAAACCCACGGCGGCCAGCACCGCTTGCACGTTGGACCACCGGTCGATGCCCACGGCGAAGGCGACGACGAAGAACGCGACGCCCAGCCCGCCGGCATCGCCGATGTACCGGTACACGTAGCCGACCGCCGCACTGCCCGCGGTGTCCGGCTCGCCGGTGACGAACGACCCCATCACTGGGATGAAGTCGCCCATCAGTCCCAGCACGTGCACGGCGAACAGCCGGGCACCGTCGTAGACGATGCAGGCGACCATGCCTGCGATCAGGCCGCGTCCGACGACCACGTCGATGCGGTGCGGCGCGAACGCGACCAGCGCGCCCAGTACGGCGGCCAGCGAAATGGTCACCATGGTGATCGTGCTCTGGGAAGCCAGACCGAACACCTCGACCGAGATCGCCAGGATCGGCATCGACGCCAACACCAGCACCAGGGCCAGACGCGCGAAGTCCCACGTGGTGGGGGCGCTCCGAACGGTCCCCAGGTCGGCGTAGCGCTGCCGCACCGTCTTGGCGACGTTGCCGATGACGGGCAGATCGACAGGGCGCAGGCGCACGGTCTTGCCCTCGAAACCGCTGATGGCCTTCGGCAGCGTCTTGAGCGGCACCTCGCTCGGGCGCAGCCGCACTGTTTTCGGCTCGTTGCCGACGAGACTGTTCGGCCGCGGCCGTACCGGCAGGTCGCCAGGGCGCAACCGCACTGTTTCCTCAGCAAACATGGTGTTTCCTTTTCTCGGTCATCCGTTGACGAGATCCATGGTCGCGGCCACGTTGTTGCCGCGTAATCGCCGGAAAGTCAGAATTCGGGCGCTCGCGGGAAGGATTTCCTATCCGCTGGGTAAGGGTTCGCCCGGCAGGCCACATGTGAAAGTTCTATGAGCGTGGTGACGGTTCGCTTTCCGGCCGCGACAATGATCACGTGACGTCTGCCCCGGTCAGCGAGCCGGGACCGCGCCGCGCGATTCTGGGTCAGCTGCCCAGGATGTACCGCGCCGACGGGTCCCCGATCCGCGTGCTTCTCGTCGACGACGAGCGCGCGTTGACCAATCTGGTGCGGATGGCGCTTCAGTACGAAGGCTGGGAGATCGATGTAGCCCACGACGCCGCCGAGGCCGTGGGCAAGTATCGGGCCAACACGCCGGACGTTCTCGTTCTCGACATCATGCTGCCGGACATGGACGGGCTCGGGGTGCTGGCCCAGATCCGCGACTCCGAGACGTACACGCCCACCTTGTTTCTCACCGCACGCGATTCGGTAGGGGACCGCGTCGCGGGGCTGACCGCCGGCGGTGACGACTACATGACCAAACCGTTCTCGCTCGAGGAGCTCGTCGCGCGGTTGCGCGGGTTGTTGCGCCGCTCGGCGTATCTGACACCGGCTGACGACGAGTCGCTGACGGTCGGCGACCTCGCGCTCGACGCCGCCAGCCGCGAGGTGACCCGCGGTGGTGTGCCGATCGCACTGACCTCGACCGAATTCGAGCTGTTGCGCTTCCTCATGCGCAACCCGCGACGGGCGTTGAGCCGCAAGGAGATTCTGCGCCGCGTATGGAACTACGACTTCGGCGGACGCTCCAGCATCGTGGACCTCTACGTCTCGTACCTCCGAAAGAAGGTCGACGCGGGGTCAGAACCCATGATCCACACCGTGCGCGGGGTCGGATACATGCTGCGGCCGTCCGAATGAGACGCACCTGGCAGAGCTGGACCTTGCTCCGGCAACTCGTCGTCGGCGTTTCGGCGGTGGTGATGGTCGCTCTGGTCACCTTCGGAACGGTGTCCGTGCTGTCGCTGCGGTCGTCGGTGCTGGGCATCATCGACGCCCAGCTGTCGGGATCCGCGGACGGGTTCAGCCAGTCGGTGACCAAGTACCGGACCACACCACTTCCGACGGGTCAGCTGCCGCCTCCGGGCGCCATGAAACCCCTGCGATACCTCATCGGGCAGGCGCCCGACAGCGTCATCGCGTTGGTCCAGAACGGCAAGGTCGTTGATTCGGCACATTTCATCGGCGGAGAGGCGCGGCCAGCGCCCGAGGCCGCCGTCGGCGCGATCGCCGACATGTCGTGGAGCGGCGTGGAACCGCGCACGGTCGAACTTCCCGGCCTCGGCTGGTACCGGATGGTCGGCCGGCCCGGCGACGGCGACGAGCTCCTCGTGACCGGCGTGTCCCGCACGCCCGCGTGGGAGGCGATGATCCGCGAAACCGCCCTCGTCGCCGGAATGACCGTGCTGGCGTTGGTGATCACGGCGATGAGCACCGTGGCGATCGTCCGGTTCGCGCTGCGCCCGCTGCGCCGCGTGGCCGCGACCGCCGCCGAGGTGGCGAGCCTCCCGCTCGATCGCGACAACCATGCGATCACCCCGCGGGTGCCCACCCGTGACACCGATCCGCGCACCGAGGTCGGACTGGTCGGCGACACGTTGAACCGCCTGCTGGATCACGTCGAGCGGGCACTGGCCGACGTCGCCGCGTCGGACCGCCGGATGCGGCAGTTCATCACCGATGCCAGCCACGAACTCCGCACCCCGTTGGCGGCCATTCACGGCTATGCCGAGTTGACCCGCCAGGACAGTGCCGTCCTGCCCGAGACCACTGAGTACTCGCTGGCGCGCATCGAAGCCGAGACCAGCCGGATGAATTCCTTGGTGGCCGACCTGCTGCTGCTGGCCCGGCTCGACGAGGGGCACGATCTGGATGCGGTCGACGTCGACCTCAACGACCTCCTCGTCGACGCCGTCAACGACGCGGCGGTGTCGGCCCCGACGCACAGGTGGCTGATCGAGGTGCCCGACCGCGCGGTGTGGGTCCGCGGCGACCGCGCACGGCTGCATCAGACGCTCGCCAACCTGTTGTCCAACGCGCGCGTGCACACACCCGAGGGCACCACGGTGACGACAGCCTTGACCGTTGGAGCCGCCGGACGGGCCGACGACGCATACGTCGAAGTGACGGTGGCCGACAATGGGCCGGGTATCGACTCGGGATTGCTGCCCCACTTGTTCGAGCGGTTTGTCCGCGCCGACAAATCACGGTCGCGGGAAGCGGGTAGTTTCGGGCTGGGGCTATCGATCGCTGCCTCCATCGTGGAGGCGCACGATGGCACCATCACTGCCGAATCCAACTCCAGCAGAACAGTGTTCACCGTGCGCCTGCCTATGGTGCCGCAGCTCGCTCAGCACGCCACGTCGACATAGACCGTATCGGAGATGATCATCGGCTCGATGTCGCTGCCGCGGACGTCGGTGGTCTGGTGCGTGACCCCGGGACGGACGGCGCTGACCGTGCAGGCGGACAGCGGGGCCGCGCCGGTCCGGTTGACGATCACGTGGTAGCCGCTTGCCTCGAGCGTGCGCACGGTTTCCTCGACCTGAGATGGTCCAGTGGGTGCGGCCGAGGCGATTCCGGCCAGGGCGACGGTAGACGCAGCCAAGGTGCTTACGGTAAAGCCAAGTGCGACATGAATATTCATTTTCTTGTCCTCCTATTTGGTGTGATGCCTTCGCATTTCAACTTAAGGACAATGCGCGACTTGGCCGGATCTTCATAGGGAACGCAAACCTTTGTAAACGATATGAAGAAGCAGACAGAGCGGGCTGAGGTCTTACAGAACTGAGACGTCTCGTCCTGCTCGCCCGCCCACGACGAGAAACGGCGTAGGCTTGCGTCACGGGGGTTCAGCCTCAGCCCCGTCGTATCGATATCACCCAGGGGTGATAATCATCGACACAAATCTTGCCCACCATTTGCAGCCATCGCGGACCCGGGTCGAGTTCGCAGATTTCGCCGACGCGGAGAAGTTCCTCAACGACGTATACGGCACCAGCCTTCGGCTCGAGCGCGCGTCAGAGGACCGATCGTCCGGCCTTGTTCTGCGCCACGCCCGAACCGCTGTCGGTCCGCTGGCGATTGAACAGGTCTACCTGGCCGGAGAAGTGAAGGCGGCCCCGGATCCGATCAACAAGGTCATGGCGGTCTGGGTGTCGAGCGGCGTGATCACCAGCGAATGCGCCGGCTTGAACAGCGAGACCTCCACCGATGAGATCGCGATGCTGTCGCAGCCGGATTTGCCCTACCGTACGTTCACGCACGATGTGCGGGCGATGACCGTGCTGTTGGACCCGGCGGTCGTGGCCGGGGTGGCGCGGAATGTGCCGCGCGACCAGGCGCCGCTACCCGTGCGGTTCACGAGTTTCACACCCGTGGACCTGGACGCGGCCCTGCTGTGGAAGAACACCGTTGCGTACGTGTCGAAGACCGTCATGGCCCCCGATGCGGTGGTCACGCCGCTCGTCGTCGGCCATGCCAGCCGACTTCTGGCGGCGGTCATGTTGTCCACCTTCCCCAACAATGCGACGGCGGAGGGTGCGAAGGCCCACGATCGCAGCGATGCCAAGCCGGTGTTGTTGCGCCGCGCCGTGGAGTTCATGGACGCCAACGCCACGAACGACATCTCGCTGGCCGACATCGCCGCGGCGATCCACGTGACGCCGCGCGCGGTGCAGTACATGTTCCGGCGGCACCTGGCGACCACACCGCTGCAGCATCTGCGCCGGATGCGTCTGCATTACGCCCACCTCGAGCTTTCGGCGGCCGATCGCTCGAATGACACGGTCACCGAGATCGCGGCGCGTTGGGGCTTTGCGCACACCGGTCGTTTTGCGGTGCTCTATCGCCATACGTATGGACAGAGCCCCCACACGACGCTGCGAGGGTGAGGCGCGGCGGCTCGACCGGGCCTTACATCCGGCTCTCGGCGCCGATGACCGCCCACACCGTTTTCCCGGGGCCGGTGGTGGCGTTGCCCCATGCCCTCGACAACGCGGCGACAATGCTCAGCCCCGACGGCCCCTGCCCACCGCTTGGTCTCTCGATGAGTTCCGCGAGCTTGGGGCTCTCGTCTTCGACAGCGACGGTCACCGTCTCACCGTCGGTCTCCAAGCGCAGGCTCGGCGCACTGCCGGTGTGATGCAGAACGTTTTCGACGAGCACCGTTGCGACCACCTTGGTGGCGGGAACGAGATCGGGTAGCGACCACATATCGAGCCAACCCGCGACCATGCGCCGTGCGCGCCACACGCTGCTGTTGTCGGCACGCAGGTGTCCGCCCGCCCGCTGCGCGAACTGCGGCGCACCGTGTTCGGCCGCCTGGACGGCCTGGTCGAGCGTCGCGTGCACCGGAACGTAGCGCGTGACGCCGTGACGTCGCACGACGTCCCGTCCCGCCGCGCGCGTACACACAAGCGCAAGGGGCGTCCGGGGCCAGACGCGAACCCGCCAGTGCGCGCTGGTGAACACCGTCCACGCCGACCGTGCGGGCACATCGAGATCGGTGACGTCGACGACCACGGCCGCCGGTTCCTTCAGGGCCGCACTGATTATCGTGTCGCGCAGCCTGCGGTAGGTCGTGCTGTCGAGCACACCATCGGCCTTGAGCACGGTGACAGAGGAGTTGGCGTCCGTGGTGATCGACAGTTCACTGACCCGATCAGCCATCAGCAGCTCCCATGTCGAGCGGTTACCCGTCCGGGGCGAGAGTCAGACCTTCGTCATCACGTTTTCTGCAAACATCTCGAGATTGCGGATCTTGTTCTCCAGCGGCTCGGTGTCCTGGCCGGTGATGTAAGGGATCCGGAATCCCACGACAACGTCGGTGACGCCCTTGTCCTCCAGGCGTTTTATTCCGTCGGGGGTGAACGCGTCCACCGAGATGACGTGAATCTCGAACGGACCCGTGTGGCCCCCTTCGGCGCGAATTTGGTTGAGCCGTTTTATCAGTCGATCCAACTCTTCGGGATCGCCGCCGCCGTGCATCCATCCGTCGCAACGAGCGGCGCGCTTCAACGCTGCGTCGGCGTGGCCGCCGACGAGGATGGGGATGGGTTCGGTGGGTGCAGGCGTCATCTTCGTCTTGGGGATGTCGTAGAACTCGCCGTGGAATTCGAAGTACTCGCCGCTCGTCAGGCCCCTGATGATCTCGATGCACTCATCCATGCGCTTGCCGCGCCGCGCGAACGGCACACCCATCAACTCGTAGTCCTCGGGCCAAGGGCTTGTTCCGACGCCGAGGCCCAGGCGGTTGCCGAACAGGGCTGCCAGCGACCCCGCTTGCTTGGCGACCAGGGCGGGCGGGCGGATCGGCAACTTGAGGACGAAGAAGTTGAACTTCAGCGTTGTGGTGACCGCGCAGAGCGCGCCCGCCATGACGAACGCCTCGATGAACGCCTTGCCGTCGAGGAACTCGCGACTGCCGTCGGGCGTGTAGGGGTATTTCGAGTCCGATTCGAAGGGGTAGGCGACGCTGTCGGGGATGGTCATCGCGTGGTATCCGGCTGCCTCGGCGGCCTTGGCCAGCGGGATGTAGTAGGCCGGATCGGTCATCGCCTCGGCGTAGGTGAATCGCACCCCGTGATACTAGAACCTGTTCTAGTGGCGGGTTTGAGGATCGGCCCGACGGGAAAGTTGTTGGGCATGAGCGCCGCCAAGACCGTATATAAACCTCTGTCGATTGCCAGCAGCGTCGTCGGTGGACTCATCGCGGGCAAGATCTTCACCGAGATCTGGCAGCGGATCAACCCGGACGACGAGGAGCCGGATCCCAAGGACCTCAGCCGCACGGCGCGCGAGGTGTTCATCGCCGCCGCGGTGCAGGGCTTGATCGTCGGCGTCGTACGAGCAGCGCTGGCCCGGGGACAGGCGAAGGGCTTCGCGGCGTTGACCGACGAAGATTTGAGCTAGCTGCACCGGGCACGATTACCTCCCGATGAGCGGCTCTATCCGCTGCTGATCTCGCGGGTTGTCGCGGTGGTGGTGCTCACTGTGGCGGGGCGTTCGTACGGCGGCGTGCCGACGCCGACCACGGAATAGCCGCCCTGTGGCGTCCGTTCAGTGAGGCGCGCCTCGGCGGTGCGACCGCCGATCGTCAGCGCGACCCGTTGGGGCAGCTTGGCGGTGTGGGGCAGAGAACCCAGAACGGTGCCCTGCCAGTGATATCGGCCGTCGATCGGATCGATGCGGCCGGTGAGCCGAACCCTGCTCACCGCTTCACCATCGGCTATATGCAGGGTTGCCTGGCCGTCGTACACCTCGTCGTCGAGCCCGCCGATTGACCCGAAGTCGAAGTCCGACGAGATCTTGTCGCGCATCCGGCGCCAATTCGTCTGTGTCGCACGTTCGTTGCAACTGCGCTGGGTGCTGTATCGGACTTCGATGCGGCTGCTGCCCCTACGCCTCATGCGCTCGAGGCACTCGCCGATGTAGCGCTTCTGCTGCGCCGAGTCGGGTCCGGTCAGGATGAAGTAGTTGGGGACGCCGTGAACCGCGACGCCGAGGAACGGCGTCAACTCGACGTTGTCCTTTACGGGAGTCTCTGGTAGCTGGCCGTTGGCGGCGATGACGATCCGGGCCTGCTGGGTCTGGTTGCGGGTGCGCACC
The DNA here is from genome assembly GCF_025345615.1 of Mycobacterium deserti. GTDB lineage: Bacteria > Actinomycetota > Actinomycetes > Mycobacteriales > Mycobacteriaceae > Mycobacterium > Mycobacterium deserti. The sequence goes on along the minus strand of NZ_JAODWD010000001.1, from coordinate 650,985 downwards.
GTCCACGTGTGTGTGGACTCGTCGAATGCGGCGTCGACGATCTCCTCGTCGACGAGCAGCACGTCGTCGGTCACAGGAAGTGGCTGCGTTTCCACATGCGTCGTGCGATCGGACCGAGCAACCCGACTTCGTCGAGAAACGCCGCCAATGGCGCGAACCCGAGTACCTGGGCCTCATGCCGGAACGGGCTGGAGCGGGCGATCCGACGAGCCTGCTTCGGGTCGAGTCCCACGCGCCGGTACGGCACCGGATTGGTGAACAGGTAGCGGAAGAAGAGTCCGCCGACACCGTTGATGTTGGCGACGAACGTCTTTGGCAACCACCTCATGTTCGGGGCCCGTTTGCGCAATCCGTCGCGGGCGAACTGGATGTGGCGGGCCTCCTCGGTGACGTGAATCCGCATCAGCCGCTGCACCATCGGCTGCAGGTCGGGATCATCCATCATTTGTCGCTGCAGCGAGTCGAAGATCTCCTCACCGACGAGAGCCGCGACCCACAGCATCGGCCCCTGGAACGCCATCGGCAGCAGGTTGATGATCACTCGCTGATACCGCTTGGGCCGCACGGGTTTTGCGCCGACCCGCTCGATCGCCTTGCCGAACATGACCATATGCCGGGTTTCGTCGCCCAACTCGGTCAGCTCGTAGTGTGTGGCGCGAGCCGTCGGATCCTGGTGCATCATCTTGCGCAGCAGCGCCTGATTGAGGATGTTCTCGAACCAGATGCCCGCCGACAGCGTGTTGACGAGCTCATGGCGCGACAGTTCGATCTGCTGCTCACGCGACATCGCGTCCCACAGCGGCGTGCCGTACAGCGAGACGACCTTGGGTGGCAGGAAGAACTTGTCCGGGTCCAGCGGGGCGTCCCAGTCGATGTCGACGATCGGCGCGTAGGACTTCTTCACCGAGCCCTTCAGCAGGCGTTCGGAGAACTCTTCACGCGTGGGTGCAGTCATCAGCGACGTCCCTTCGTTGACGGTTCCCAAAACGTAGGTCGGGGGTGACGATTAGTCAATACCTCGGGTACCGCATACCTCGGGTAGTAGCTGCTCACGGTGCACGTTTGTGCCGTCCGGGGGCGGGTAACGGTTGGGCATGGCCGTGGACCGCGATGCGCCGGAACAACACCTGGATCCCGACGACTCGCGTAAGCCCGAGTCGCCCACCGATCTGACCAAACCGTCGTTCTTGTACGTACTGCGCAAGACCGCGCGGGAGTTCGGCCACGACCAGTGCACCGACCTGGCTGCCGCGCTCACTTACTACGCGGTGCTGTCGCTGTTTCCGGCGCTGCTGGTGATGGTTTCGCTGCTCGGCGTCTTCGGACAGGGGCGCCGCACCACCGACGCCATGCTCGACATCGTCTCCGATGTGGCGCCGGCGTCGGCAGTGGACACCCTGCGCCCCACCGTGCAGCAGCTTGTCGAGTCACCGTCGGCAGGCTTCGCGTTGCTCATCGGCATCCTGACGGCGTTGTGGTCGGCATCGGGGTATGTCGGCGCCTTCGGCCGCGCGATGAACCGCATCTACGAGATCGACGAAGGTCGCCCCGTATGGAAGCTGCGGCCGATGCAGCTGGTCCTGACACTCGGCGGTCTGGTCATGGCTGCCGCCGTTGCATTCATGCTCGCGGTCAGCGGACCGGTCGCACGCGCCGCCGGCCAGGCCATCGGGCTGGGTGACGCGGCGGTGACCACCTGGAACATCGCGCGCTGGCCGGTGATCCTGGTACTGGTCGTCGCTGCCGTGGCGGTCCTGTACTACACGACACCAAACGTCAAGCAGCCCAAGTTCCGGTGGATGAGTGTGGGCGCCGCGTTGGCGATTCTCACCTGGATCGTGGCGTCGATCGGCTTCGCAATCTACGTCGCCAACTTCAGCAGTTACAACAAGACGTACGGCGCGTTGGCGGGCGTCATCGTCTTCTTGCTATGGATTTGGATCACCAACCTGGCGCTGCTGTTCGGGGCCGAGTTGGACGCGGAGCTGGAACGAGGACGACAGCTGCAGGCAGGCATCCCCGCCGAACGGGAATTGCAGTTGCCGCCGAAAGACACCCGCGTCATCGAGAAGACGGAAGCCGCGATCGAGAAGGACGTCGAGCGCGGCAGGCGGCTGCGGAGCAGTCGCGGGCAGGACACGTAGCGCATACTCGCCTGCGTGACTCGTCGGATCCACGTCATCGGCATCGGCGCGGGCGACCCGGACCATGTGACGGCCCAGGCGGTGGCCGCGCTGAACGACACGCACGTGTTCTTCGCGATGGACAAGGGTTCGGAGAAAGACGACCTCGTCGTGCTGCGCCGCCACATCTGCGAGCGGTTCATCACCGCACCCGGCTACCGGTTCGTCGCGCTGTCCGACCCGCCGAGGGCCAGGACCGCGTCGGACAGTCCGGCCTATCGGCAGGCGGTCGCGGACTGGCATGCGGCCCGAGCGCGCGTCTGGGCCGAGGCCATCGAGACCGAGCTCGAGCCCGACGGCGTCGGTGCCTTCCTCGCCTGGGGTGATCCCTCGCTATACGACAGCACCCTGCGCATCCTCGACGCCGTCGCGGCCCACGTCGACTTCTCCTACGACGTCATTCCCGGCATCTCCGCGATCCAGGCGCTCACAGCGCGGCATCGCATCCCGCTCAACGACGTCGGAGAGCCGGTGCTCATCACCACGGGGAGGCAGCTACGCGAGCATGGGTTGTCGGGCAGCGCCGTGGTAATGCTCGACGCGGACTGTTCATTCCGCGATTGCCGGCCCGAGACCCGGATCTGGTGGGGCGCCTATCTGGGCACGCCCGACGAACTCCTGATGTCGGGGACGGTGGGGGAGGTGGGGCGTCGGATCGTCGAACTGCGCGCCGAGGCCCGCGCCCGACACGGCTGGATCATGGACACCTATCTGTTGCGTTCGGCAGACTAGCCGCGTGGGATTCCTGCTGCGGGCCGCACTGACCGGCGTTGCGCTCTGGGTGGTGACGCTCATCGTGCCCGGCATCCGATTCGTCGGCGGCGACTCGACGCTGGCCGAGATCGGCATCATATTCGTTGTCGCCGTGATCTTCGGGCTGGTCAACGCGGTGATCAAGCCGATCGTGCAGTTCATCTCGATTCCGCTGTACATCCTGACGCTCGGCCTGTTCCACGTCGTGATCAACGCCCTGATGTTGTGGATCACGTCGCAGATCACCGAGCACACCACCCATTGGGGCCTGTTCATCGACGACTTCTGGTGGACCGCGATCTGGGCGGCGATCGTGCTGTCGGTCGTGAGCTGGCTGCTGTCGCTGGTCACCGGCGGCGTCGGACGACGCGCCCGGGATTGATCGGCACACTGGACACATGCCCGAACTGCCCGAGATCGAAGCGCTCGCCGATCACCTGCGTCGCCATGCGGTCGGCCGACAGATCGGGCGCATCGACGTGTCGGCGTTCTCGGTGCTCAAGACGTTCGACCCGCCGATCACCGCCCTGAACGGCCAGACCGTCACCGAGGCCAACCGGTGGGGCAAGTATCTCGGCGTGCAGGTCGGCGACCTGCACCTGATCACGCACCTGTCGCGGGCGGGCTGGCTGAAGTGGTCCGAGAAGCTGGCGGCGGCGCCGCTCAAGCCGGGCAAAGGGCCGATCGCGTTGCGGGTCCACCTCGGCACACCCGGCGAGGCCCCGGGATTCGACCTGACCGAGGCGGGCACACAGAAGCGCCTCGCCGTGTGGTTGGTCGATGACCCGGTGAAGGTGCCCGGTATCGCCGCGCTGGGCCCGGATGCGCTGTCGCTGGGTCCCGACGACCTGGCCAACGTGCTCAAAGGCAACAGCGGCCGGATCAAGACCGTGATCACCGACCAGAAAGTGATCGCGGGCATCGGCAACGCCTACAGCGACGAGATCCTGCATGTCGCGCGGGTGAGTCCGTTCGCGACGGCGGGCAAGCTCACCGATGCGCAGCTGGCCGCGCTGCACGACGCGATGATCACTGTCCTGACCGACGCCGTCACCCGGTCCGTCGGCCAGCAGGCGGCGACGCTCAAGGGCGAGAAGCGCTCGGGTCTGCGCGTGCACGCCCGAACAGGCCTGCCGTGTCCCGTTTGCGGCGACCCCGTCCGTGAGGTGTCGTTCGCCGACAAGTCGTTTCAGTACTGCGCGACGTGCCAGACCGGCGGCAAGGTCTTGGCCGACCGGCGGATGTCGCGCCTGCTCAAGTAAATCGGCGGTAGGACGCCAGCGCCGCTACAGGGGTAGCGGCCGATTGGGGCTCGTCTGTCCATGATGCTTAAGCTGTCGGCGTGCAACGGCAGAAGATCCTGATCACTGGCGCGAGCTCCGGACTCGGTGAGGGCATGGCGCGCGCGTTCGCCGCGAAGGGCCGCGACCTCGCGTTGTGCGCGCGTCGCGTCGACCGCCTCGAGGAACTCAAGGCCGAACTGCTCGAGCGTCACCCCGGTATCAGCGTCGCGGTGGCCGCACTCGACGTCAACGACCACGAGCAGGTGCCGAAGGTCTTCGCCGAGCTGTCCGACGAGCTGGGCGGCATCGACCGCGTCGTCGTCAACGCGGGCATCGGCAAGGGTGCGCCGCTCGGGTCAGGCAAGTTGTGGGCCAACAAGGCGACAATCGAGACCAATCTCGTTGCGGCGCTTGTGCAGATCGAGACCGCGATCGAAATGTTCAAGCAGGCCGGCGGCGGGCATCTCGTGCTGGTGTCCTCGGTGCTGGGGAACAAGGGCGTGCCCGGCGTCAAGGCCGCCTACGCCGCCAGCAAGGCAGGCGTGTCGTCGCTGGGAGAGTCCCTGCGCGCGGAGTTCGCCAAGGGCCCGATCAAGGTCACCACGCTCGAGCCGGGCTACATCGAGTCGGAGATGACAGCCAAGTCGGCGTCGACGATGTTGATGGTGGACAACGCAACCGGCGTCAAGGCGATGGTCGATGCGATGGAGCGCGAGGCCGGCCGTGCCGCGGTTCCGTGGTGGCCGTGGGCTCCGCTGGTGCAGGTCATGCGTGTGCTACCGCCGCAGTTGACGAAATATTTTGCTTAGACACTCTTAAGGTTTAGGCGCTCGGCGAGCGTGGTAGTCCTCGTTCATGATCAAACTGACGAAGATGACCCCCGTGTTGTTCGCGGGCGCTGCGGCAGCTGCGATCGCCGCTGCGCCCATCGCAGGTGCTCAGCCGGCACCTCCGCCGTGTGTGAATGCCGATGGCACACCGTGTTCCAGCATCGGCAGTGTCGACGGTGGCGGCGCCGATGTCGCCATCCCCAACGGCCCCGTTGGCAGCGCTGACGGTGGCGGCGCCCAGGGCGTGATCCCCGGTGGTCCTGGCGGCGAAGCCGGCGCCGGCGGTGCCAGTGGATCGTTGGCTCCGAACGGACCCGGCGGCGCGGCAGGCCCCGATGGTGCCAGCGGCTGCCTTCCGAACGTTGGCTGCCTGACGATGCCCGCCCCGTAATCGTCCACTGAATCGCCTCCTCGCGGCGCACGTTCCTTCGGGAGCGTGCGCCGCTTCCGTGCGTCGGTTCACCGACAGCGGTGGCGTTGTTAGCGCTTGACAAACCATTGGGTTTTCACAACACTATGTTGCATGAGTCCGGTGAGGCGGGGGAAAACCCTCCCGATCCACAACCGCATCGGCGTCCTGCGCGCCGAGCGGCGGATGACGCGGGCCGAACTCGCCGAATTGGTCGACATCAACCCGCAGACTGTCGGCGCACTGGAGCGGGGCGATCACTACCCCAGCCTCGATCTGGCGTTCCGGATATGCGACGTGTTCGACCTGCCGGTCGAAGCCGTGTTCTCCCGCACGGAGTTCACCCCGCTGTCCGCCGAGCTCTACCGAAAGACCCGAGCGCAAGGAGACGACACCCATGAATGAGACACCCCCGTCCGTCCTGCAGGCGGAGCCGACTCTGATCGATCGGTACCAGAACTTCCGCACCCGGCGGTTCCTCAAACGCGAGCGCGCCTATAGGAACTTGCTGCCCGGCTGGCGCACGCAGCGACGGCGCCGGGTTCTGGTCGTCGTGCTGGGTTTCACTTTCGTGTTCATGTTCGCGGTGAGTGTGCTGTGCGCGTTCGGCATTGAGCGCGCGCCGCTGCTGTGGTTCCCCGCCTGCCTGGTCTTCTTCCCGGCGTGGAGCGTGCTCCAGATCGTCTCCGGTCGGCAGGGCGACGCCCCGCAGGCAGCGCTCGACGAGTACGAGGTGCAGCAGCGCAACACCGCACGCTCGATCGGCCTCACCGTGACGCAGTACCTGATGCTGGTGCCGATCTTCTATCTGATCTTCGGCGCGACCTTCACCGGCGGCACCGACACGAACATGGCCTATGCGGGTGGCCTGATGGCGCTGACCGTGCTGACATTCGCTGGCTGCCTGCCCGCGATGATCCTCGGCTGGATCCGGCGCGACCCCGAGGCCTAGGCGCTGCGGCCGCGCTCCGCACGGTAGTGCCGTACCAGGGCGTCGGTCGACGAATCCGATTGTGCAGCAGGCGGATCGTCGTTGGTGATCACCGGCAGCAGCGCCTTGGCCTGGGTCTTGCCGAGCTCCACACCCCACTGGTCGAACGAATCGATGCCCCAGATGACGCCCTCGGTGAAGACCTGGTGCTCGTAGAGAGCGATCAACTGGCCGACCACCGACGGTGTCAACTTTGTGCCGAGAATGCTTGTGGTGGGCCGGTTTCCGGGCATCACCTTGTGTGGCACCACATCCGGCGGGGTGCCCTCGTCGGCGATCTCGTCGGCGGTCTTGCCGAACGCCAGCACCTGGGTCTGCGCGAAGAAATTGCTCATCAGCAGGTCGTGCATGCTGCCCGTGCCGTCGGCCGTCGGAAGATCGTCGGTCGGTTGGGAGAAGCCGATGAAGTCGGCGGGCACCAGTCGCGTGCCCTGATGCAGCAATTGGTAGAACGCGTGCTGGCCGTTGGTTCCCGGTTCGCCCCAGAAGATTTCGCCAGTGTCGCCAACGGCAGGGGTGCCGTCGGCCCGCACCGACTTGCCGTTGGACTCCATGGTCAGCTGCTGCAGATATGCCGCGAACCGCGCCAGGTCGTTGCTGTAGGGCAGGACTGCCCGCGACTGCGCGCCGAAGAAATTGTTGTACCACAGGCCGATCAACCCGAGCAGCGCAGGCGCGTTGGCCTCAAGGGGCGCGGTGCGGAAATGCTCGTCGACGAGATGGAAGCCGGCCAGGAACTCGGCGAACCGCTCCCTGCCGATCGCGGCCATCACGCTCAGTCCGATGGCGCTGTCGACGGAATAGCGGCCACCGACCCAGTCCCAGAAGCCGAACATGTTGTCGGTGTTGATGCCGAAGTCGTCGACGAGCTTCTTGTTGGTCGACACCGCGACGAAGTGCTTGGCCACCGCGGCGTCGCCGAGAGAGTCGGTGAGCCAACGCCGCGCCGCCGTCGCATTGGTCAGGGTTTCGAGCGTCGAGAAGGTTTTCGAAGCGACGATGAAAAGCGTTGTGGCGGGATCGAGTCCGTCGAGCTTGGCCACCAGGTCCGCCGGATCGACGTTAGAGACGAAGCGCGCGGATATGCCCGCGTCGGCGTAATGCCGTAGGGCCCCGTACACCATCACCGGACCGAGGTCCGATCCGCCGATACCGATGTTGACGACGGTAGTGATGCGTTCACCGGTGGCGCCGGTCCACTCGCCGCTGCGAAGCCGGTCGGTGAAGTCGCCCATCCTGTCGAGCACCTCGTGCACATCGGTGACGACGTCCTGGCCGTCGACGGACAGCTGCGCACCGCGTGGCAGCCGCAGCGCGGTGTGCAAAACGGCGCGGTCCTCGGAGGTGTTGATGTGCACGCCGGAGAACATCGCGTCGCGACGCTGCTCGAGCCGAGCCGCGCGGGCCAAGTCGATCAGCAGCGAGAGCGTGTCGCGAGTGAGCCGGTGCTTGCTGTAATCGATGTAGAGGTCACCGACCGTGAGCACCAGTTCGGTGCCGCGTGCCGGGTCGGCGTCGAAAAGCTCACGCAGGTGCTTGTCGCCGATCTCATCGTGGTGGCGCTGCAGGGCCTGCCAGGCTTGCGAGGTCGCGATGTCGGGAATCTGCTGCGCTTCGGCACTCATGGGCTCGACCTTAATGCGGCCAAATGACCAAAGGTGTAAGAGAGAGTTATGGACACCGAGAAGACTCAAGCACTGCTCAAGTCAGTCCCCACCGGAATCTGGATCGGTGGTGAGGAGCGCGATGGCAAGTCGACTTTCGACGTGCTGGACCCGTCGGACGACTCCGTGTTGGCCGCCGTCGCCGACGCCGACGCCGAGGACGCGGTCGCCGCGCTGGACGCCGCCTGCGCAGTGCAAGCCGAGTGGGCGGCGACGCCGCCGCGCGAACGCGGCGAGATCCTGCGGTCGGTGTTCGAGACCATCACCGAGCGTGCCGAGGACATCGCCACGCTGATGACGCTCGAGATGGGCAAGGTGCTGCCCGAGAGCATGGGCGAGGTCAAGTACGGCAGCGAGTTCTTCCGGTGGTTCGCCGAAGAGGCGGTGCGCATCGCGGGACGGTTCACCCCCAGCCCGGCGGGAACCGGTCGCGTGCTGGTGACCAAGCAACCCGTGGGCCCGTGCTTTGCGATCACGCCGTGGAACTTCCCGCTGGCGATGGGCACCCGCAAGATCGGCCCGGCATTCGCCGCGGGCTGCACCATGATCGTCAAGCCTGCGCAGGAGACCCCGCTGACGATGCTCTATCTGGCCAAGCTGATGGACGAGGCGGGGTTGCCGAAGGGCGTGCTGTCGGTGGTGCCGACCAGCAACCCGGGCCCGGTCACCGAAGCGCTGATCAACGACGGCAGGCTGCGCAAGCTGACCTTCACGGGGTCCACCGGTGTCGGCAAGTCTCTGGTCAAGCAGTCGGCCGACAAGCTGCTGCGCACGTCGATGGAACTCGGCGGCAACGCGCCGTTCGTCGTGTTCGACGACGCCGACGTCGACGCCGCCGTCGACGGCGCGATCCTGGCCAAGATGCGCAACGGCGGGGAGGCCTGCACCGCGGCCAACCGCTTCCACGTCGCCAATTCCGTGCGCGAGGAATTCACCGAGAAACTGGTGAAGCGGATGAGCGAGTTCACGCTCGGCAAGGGCCTCGACGAGAACGCCACGCTGGGGCCGCTGATCAACGCCAAGCAGGTCGCGACGGTCGAGGATCTGGTGTCCGATGCGGTGTCGCGCGGTGCGACGGTCGCGGTCGGCGGGGTGGCGCCCGGCGGGCCAGGACACTTCTACCCGGCGACCGTGCTGGCCGACGTGCCCGCCGACGCCCGCATCCTCAAAGAAGAGGTGTTCGGGCCCGTCGCGCCGATCACCGGCTTCGACACCGAGGAGGAGGGCATCGCCGCGGCCAACGACACCGAGTACGGCTTGGCGGCCTATATCTACACCAGGGATCTGGACCGCGCGCTGCGGGCGGCCGAGGGCGTCCAGTCCGGAATGGTCGGCATCAATCGCGGTGTGATCTCCGATCCGGCCGCGCCGTTCGGCGGGGTCAAGGAATCCGGGTTCGGGCGCGAGGGCGGTTCCGAGGGCATCGAGGAGTATCTCGACGTGAAGTACATCGCCCTGACGAAGTAGGGTCCCCCGGAGCCGCTCGGCGGCGACATTCTGTCAGCGCGCCTTCCGGGTACGAGCGCCCCGCGCACCTACACTTCCGCCAGTGCGCCAGGCCATTCCCGCACTCGACGGCATCCGCGCCGTGGCGGTCGCACTTGTGCTGGCCGACCACGGCGGCATCCCCGGTTTGTCAGGCGGCTTCCTCGGCGTCGACGTGTTCTTCGTGCTCAGCGGATTCTTGATCACCTCGCTGCTGCTCGACGAACGGGCCCGAACCGGGCGAATCGCACTGCGCGACTTCTGGATCCGACGGGCCAGGCGACTGCTGCCCGCGCTGTTGGTGATGGTGCTCGCCGTGGTGGCCGCGCGCGACGTCTTTTCGCCCGAGGCCACCGCCACCCTGCGCGACGACGCCGTCGCCGCGTTTTTCTGGGTGTCCAACTGGGCTTTCGTCGCGCAGCGGACCGACTACTTCGCCCAGGGCGCCCCGCCGTCGCCGCTGCAGCACACCTGGTCGCTGGGCGTCGAGGAGCAGTACTACCTGCTGTGGCCCATCGTGATCATCGCGGTCGCGTTGGCGTTTCGCTCCCGCCTGCGGTTGGCCGTCTTCGTGCTCGCGACGGCAGGCGTGCTGGCATCGGCGGCCGCGGCGATCGTGTTCACCACCGAGACCACGGTGAACCGCATCTACTTCGGCACCGACATCCGCGCGCAGGCGCTCCTGGTCGGCGCCGCCGCCGCGGCACTGCTGGTCCGCGACTGGACATCGGTCACGCTCGGCGGTCCGTACCTGCGCACGCGCTGGGCGCGATGGGTGGCCCGCATCCTGCCGTTCGTCGGACTGGCGGTGCTGGGCGTCGCCGCGCACTACGCGACGGGCAGTGTCGACGACTTCCGCGCCGGCCTGCTGATCGTGGTGGCGCTTGCGGCGGTGCTCGTCGTCGCGCCGGTGGCCGTGGAACAGGACGGTCCGGTTGCGCGCGTGCTGGCGTGGCGGCCACTGGTGAGCCTCGGTGCGATCTCCTACGGTGTGTACCTCTGGCACTGGCCGATCTTCCTGGCGCTCAACGGGGAACGCACGGGCTGGTCGGGCTGGCCGCTGTTCGTGCTTCGCTGCGCGTTGACGGTCGCGGTGGCAGCGGCGTCGTGGTGGCTGCTCGAACAGCCGATCCGCCGGTGGCGTCCCGTCATCGTGCCGATGCTGCCGCTGGCGGGCGCGACAGCCGCCACCGCCGCTGTGGTGACGATGACGGTGCTGCCCGTCGGGGTCAAACCCGACGTCCCGCCGGGGCCCGCGATTGATTCCGCCGCTCTCGTCGCTCCGGAGCGGCCCGTCGAAGTCCGCCTGCCGTCGGCCCACGAGCCCGGCACCAGGAGCGTCGCGGTCTTCGGCGACTCCGTCGCGTGGACGGTCATGCGATACCTGCCGCCGACGCCGGGGCTCGCGTTCACCAACTACACGACCATCGGGTGCGGCATCGCGCGCGGCGGCCCCTACCGGTACACCGGCCAGACGCTGAACCAGAAACCCGAATGCGACACCTGGCCGAGCCGGTGGTCGCAGCGCATCAACCACGACCGGCCCGACGTGGCGCTCATGATCGTCGGCCGGTGGGAGGTCGTCGACCGGATCAACGAGGGCCGCTGGACCCACATCGGCGAAGACGGATATGACGCATACCTGCGCGGCGAACTCAACCGTGCGCTCGACATCCTGTCCTCGACGGGCGCGCAGGTCGTCGTCACCACCGAGCCCTACAACCGACGCGCCGAGAAGCCGGACGGCAGCCTGTATCCCGAAGACGACCCGGATCGCGTCGACGAATGGAACGCGTTGCTGCGCAGCGTCGCCGCCAAGCGACCGAACGTCAGCGTGCTGGACCTCAACGAGAAGCTGAGCCCCAACGGGGTGTACACCAACCGGGTCGACGGCATCCGCGTGCGCAGCGACGGCGTGCACCCGACGCCGGAGGCGGTGGAGTGGATGACTCCGTGGCTGGTGAAGGCCCTGCGCTAGTGGCCGAGGCGGCCGCGGCCCAGGCGCAGCAGCAGCATCGCGAGGTCTTTGCCCTCGGGGCCGAGCACGCTGTAGCGCTCGATGACCTTCATTTCTCGGCTGTGCACCAGCCGGGTGCCGCCTGAGGCCATGCGGGCCTGCCCGATGAGTTTGGATACCTCGGCGCGCCGCTGAACCGCTTCCAGGATCGCGGCGTCGAGCCGGTCGATCTCCTGGCGCAGGTCGTCGATGTCAGCGGGACTCTGTTCGGCTTCGATCGTCATATCGTTCTCCGGATTCTCGTTGTGTGGGGGTTTTGGTCTCATCCGTATCCGGGCCTCACACAAGAGACGAGCCCCGGATCGCAGAAGCGGACCGCGGGGCTCTTTTCGAAGCAGCTAGACCACGGGCACCGCTGGCCGGTACCCGTAAAAAAATCGTCCTTGCTGCATGAGCACGAATCGAGTGTGCCACTAGGGCCGCGTCTGCGCAAAAGTGTCATGTGGCGGCTGCGCCACGGTGTCGCCGGGCAGCGGTAAATTCGACAGAACATGTCTCTTGCCACCGAATCAGACCACTTGCTCGACGGACTCAACCCGCAGCAGCGCCAAGCCGTCCTGCACGAGGGCACGCCGCTGCTCATTGTCGCCGGGGCGGGCTCGGGCAAAACCGCCGTGCTCACCCGCCGGATCGCCTACCTGCTGGCCGCGCGTGAGGTCGGCGTCGGGCAGGTGCTGGCCATCACCTTCACCAACAAGGCCGCCGCCGAGATGCGCGAGCGCGTGGCGCAGCTGGTGGGCCCGCGCGCGCGGGCGATGTGGGTGTCGACGTTCCACTCCACCTGCGTGCGGATCCTGCGCAACCAGGCCTCGCTGCTGCCGGGCCTGAACTCCAACTTCTCTATCTACGACGCCGACGACTCGCGCCGGCTGCTCTTGATGATCGGCAAGGACCTTGGCCTCGACACCAAGCGGTACTCGCCGCGGTTGCTGTCCAACGGCATCTCCAACCACAAGAACGAATTGATCGGTCCGGAGCAGGCGGCCGCGGAGGCCTCGGAGGCGGGGGAGGAGCTGCCGCGGATCATCGCCGAGGTCTACGCCGAATATCAACGCCGGCTGCGGGCGGCCAACGCCCTGGACTTCGACGACCTCATCGGCGAGACGGTGGCTGTCCTACAGGCTTTTCCGCAGATCGCGCAGTACTACCGGCGGCGCTTCCGGCACATCCTGGTCGACGAGTACCAGGACACCAACCATGCGCAGTACGTGCTCGTGCGCGAGCTCGTAGGCCGCGAGACCGAGGACGGGGTCGCGCCCGCCGAGCTGTGCGTGGTGGGCGACGCGGATCAGTCCATCTACGCGTTCCGCGGGGCGACCATCCGCAACATCGAGGACTTCGAGCGCGACTACCCGAACGCCACAACGATTCTGCTGGAACAGAATTACCGGTCCACGCAGAACATCTTGAACGCGGCCAACTCGGTGATCTCGCGCAACGCGGGCCGTCGCGAGAAGCGGCTGTGGACCGACGAGGGCGACGGCGAGCTGATCGTCGGATACGTCGCCGACAACGAGCACGACGAAGCGCGCTTCGTCGCCCAGGAGATCGACAGGCTCGCAGACCAGGGCGGCTACAGCTACAACGATGTCGCGGTGTTCTACCGCACCAACAACTCCTCGCGGGCGCTGGAGGAAGTCTTCATCCGCGCCGGGATCCCGTACAAAGTCGTTGGGGGAGTGCGCTTCTACGAGCGCAGGGAGATCCGCGACATCGTCGCCTACCTGCGGGTGCTCGACAATCCCGGCGACTCGGTGAGCATGCGTCGCATCCTCAACACCCCGCGCCGGGGCATCGGTGACCGTGCCGAAGCTTGCGTGGCGGTGTACGCGGAGAACACCGGCTCGTCGTTCAACGACGCGCTGCAGGCGGCCGCCGAGGGCAGGGTGCCGATGCTCAACACCCGCTCGGAGAAGTGCATCAAGGGTTTCGTCGAGCTGCTCGACGAGCTGCGTGGCCGTCTTGACGGCGAACTGGGTGAGCTGGTCGAGGCGGTGCTCGACCGCACCGGCTACCGCACCGAACTCGAGTCGTCGAGCGATCCGCAGGATCTGGCGCGGTTGGACAACCTCAACGAATTGGTCAGCGTCGCACACGAATTCAGCATCGATCTGGCCAATGCGCAGGCATTGAGCGAGGACGAGCCCATCGACGAGGACATCCCCGACACCGGTGTGCTGGCGCAGTTCCTCGAACGCGTCTCGCTGGTCGCCGACGCCGACGAGTTACCCGAGCACGGCGCGGGTGTGGTGACGATGATGACGCTGCATACCGCCAAAGGCCTCGAATTCCCAGTGGTTTTCGTGACGGGCTGGGAGGACGGGATGTTCCCGCACATGCGGGCACTGGGCGATCCAACTGAGCTGTCCGAGGAACGACGGCTCGCCTACGTCGGCATCACCAGGGCGCGTCAGCGGCTTTATCTCAGCAGGGCCAAGGTCCGCTCGTCGTGGGGCCAGCCGATGCTCAACCCGGAATCCCGCTTCCTCAAAGAGATTCCGCAGCACCTCATCGACTGGCGGCGTACCGATCCGACACCGTCGTTCAGTGCGCCCGTCAGCGGGGCGGGGCGGTTCGGCACGCCGCGACCCTCACCGACGCGATCGGCGGCCGGAAAGCGTCCGCTGGTGGTGCTCGAGCCCGGCGACCGCGTCAACCACGACAAATATGGGCTCGGCCGCGTCGAGGAAGTCACCGGCGTCGGCGAATCGGCCATGTCGCTGATCGACTTCGGCAGCGCCGGACGGGTCAAACTGATGCACAACCACGCGCCGGTGAGCAAGCTCTAGCGCGCTTTCGCCCACCGGCCGGTCGCGGGCAGCAGAGCCAACACGATGCTGGCTAGCGGCAGGATCGGTATCGCGTACACCACCGGCGGCAGCTTCGCGCCCGCGACGAACAGGCTCGAGAAGATCAGCAGCGCGACGACCGAGCCGACGACGATCAGCAGCCTGCTCATCCGGCGGCGCAGCAGCAGGCCGATCAGGCCCGCGATGACCGCCGCCGCCGAGATCGCGGTGAGGAAACCGACGGCGACGCAGAACAGCCGGTCACTGCGCCACCATCCGGTGATCAGGTCGGTCGCGATAACCGTTGTCGCCCAACCAGACATGATGCTGACGACGGCCGTGGCGATCGCGGTGCGCGGATTCGGCCGGGTGGCCGGCACGGTGACGGGCCTTGCGCGCGGGATGTAACTTGTCTGCGGCTCCGCGGCTGCGACCGGGAACTCGCCGGTGGGGTGACGACGGATGATGCCGGTATGCGATTCGCTGCTGTCGGCACTTCGGCCGAGCGCCTCGTCGCTGCTGACGGGGATTTCGCCGGTGGGGTGGCGGCGGATTATCTGTGGAGAACTAGGGGCTCCGGTATCGCTGTCGTCGCTGGCCACTCAGCCAGAGTAGTTGCCCGGCGAGAGTCCGCGTTTGGCCAGCCAACCGGTCGGGTCCACGCGGTCGGTGCCGCCCAGCAGCACCTCGAAATGCAGGTGCGGACCGGTCGAATTGCCGGTGTTGCCCATCTTGGCGATCTGGTCGCCTGCCCAGACCCGCTCGCCGATCTCGACCGACCACGAACTGAGATGGCCGTAGACCGTCACGGTGCCGTCGGCGTGCCGCAGCTTCACCCAGTTTCCGTAACCGCCCTGCGGGCCCGCGGCGATGACGACGCCGTCGGAAGCCGCGAGGATCGGGGTGCCGATGGAATTGGCGATGTCGATGCCGCCGTGCAGCACGCCCCAGCGGTATCCGAAGCCCGATGTCCACACGCCCTTGGTCGGCATCACGAACATCGGCCGCTGCAGTCGGGCCTCACGATCGGCGCGCTCCTGCGCGAAGGCCGCAGCTTTCTGGATCTCCTCGGTGTGTACCGAGTTGGACGCCGGCGCAACGGTGATGACCTGCATGCCGTCCACCGAGCCGGTGACGACGCCTGCGCCGCCCATCACCGCCTGGTCGGCGGCCAGCACGGTCTCGGCGGGCTCATCGGTGGCGTTGGACATCGAGTAGGCGCCCGCGGCCGTCGCGCCCACGGCCATGGCCGCGACCATCAGGCGGCCCTTCACCGGGACGTCCTGCTTGCGGTGCGCACCGCCGCGGCGGCCGCTGATGTCGATGATGTCGGTCGCGGCCACGCCGTCACTGACGTCGGTGTGGCTGTCGCGATAGGCGTAGGACGACTGATCCCGGGTGCGGCGCGCGTCGCGCGGGTCGGAACGGAACTCCGAGGGCACCGCAAGGCGCATCGGGAGTTGGTCGTCGGTGTCGGCCAGGTCGTCGAGCTCGGGCGCGTAGATGACCTGGGATTCGCGGTCGAATGCGCTGTTCTCGCGGAACTCCAGCTCATCGAGCTTGCCGAACTCGTTGAACGGGATGATGTCCGTGATCTCGGCGGGGCGTTCAGGGACCTGAGTTACGCGACCGTCGAATCGCCGATTCGTCGACACCCGTTGGGGTGAGCGGGGCGAACGGTGCGATGCCAACCTGAAATGTCCTTTGTGCCGTGACCTAAACGTGATCTAGACCAGAGGCACGTTAACCAAATCCCAATGTTGGTGGCAACCCAAGCGGGTATTCCGGCGGCGATTGTGACATGTATCACTGTGGCCGCGCGGTGAGATCTGACACATGAGCGGTGGGCGGTGCCAACGCTCTGTGCGCGTGTGGATAAAGTTCCCACGAGCCGATGGGCTGTAAACCTTCGAATTAACTTGACCGTCAACGCAGACAGACAGTGAGTCAATGGATCTCTTCGAATACCAGGCGAAAGAGCTGTTCGCCAAGCACAACGTACCCACCACACCCGGCCGGGTGACCGACTCCGCCGAGGACGCCAAGGCGATCGCCGAGGAGATCGGCAAGCCCGTCATGGTCAAGGCACAGGTCAAGACCGGCGGTCGCGGCAAGGCCGGCGGCGTGAAGTACGCGGAGACCGCCGACGACGCCTTCACCCACGCGCAGAACATCCTTGGTCTCGACATCAAGGGACACGTCGTCAAGAAGCTCCTGGTCGCCGAGGCGAGCGACATCGCCGAGGAGTACTACATCTCGTTCCTGCTGGACCGCTCGAATCGCACCTACCTGGCGATGTGCTCGGTCGAGGGCGGCATGGAGATCGAAGAGGTCGCCGCGAGCAAGCCGGACCGGTTGGCCCGCGTCCCCGTCGACGCCACCAAGGGCGTCGACGAGGCGTTCGCCCGCGAGATCGCCGAGAAGGGCCACCTGCCCGAGGAGGTGCTCGACGCCGCCGCGGTGACCATCGCCAAGCTCTGGGAGGTGTTCGTCAAGGAGGACGCCACGCTGGTCGAGGTGAACCCCCTGGTGCGCACGCCCGACGATCAGATCCTGGCGCTGGACGGCAAGGTCACCCTGGATGCGAACGCGGACTTCCGGCACGAGGACCACGCGGAGTTCGAGGACAAGGACGCGTCGGACCCTCTCGAGCAGAAGGCGAAGGAGCACGACCTGAACTACGTCAAGCTCGACGGTCAGGTCGGCATCATCGGCAACGGCGCCGGTCTGGTGATGTCCACGTTGGACGTGGTCGCCTACGCCGGTGAGAAGCACGGCGGCGTCAAGCCCGCCAACTTCCTCGACATCGGCGGCGGCGCCTCGGCCGAGGTCATGGCTGCCGGTCTGGACGTCATCCTGGGCGACGAGCAGGTCAAGAGCGTGTTCGTCAACGTCTTCGGTGGCATCACCGCCTGCGACGCGGTTGCCAACGGCATCGTCAACGCCCTGAAGATCCTCGGCGACGAGGCCAACAAGCCGCTGGTCGTCCGCCTCGACGGCAACAACGTCGAGGAGGGCCGCCGCATCCTCGCCGAGGCCAAGCACCCGCTGGTGACCGAAGTCGGCACGATGGACGACGCCGCCGACAAAGCCGCCGAGCTGGCGAACAAGTAAAGACATTAAGGAGACATGACCCATGTCTATATTCCTGAACGCAAATTCGAAGGTCATCGTCCAGGGCATCACCGGCGGCGAGGGCACCAAGCACACCGCGCTGATGCTCAAGGCCGGCACGCAACTGGTCGGCGGCGTGAACTCGCGCAAGGCCGGAACGACGGTGTCGCACAAGGACAAGGACGGCAACGAGGTCGAGCTGCCCGTGTTCGGGTCCGTCGGTGAGGCCATGAAGGAGACTGGGGCCGACGTATCGGTGGTCTTCGTGCCGCCGAAGTTCGCCAAGGACGCCATCATCGAGGCCATCGACGCCGAGATCCCGCTGCTCGTCGTCATCACCGAGGGAATCCCGGTGCAGGACAGCGCCTATGCGTGGGCCTACAACGTCGAGAAGGGGCAGAAGACCCGCATCATCGGGCCGAACTGCCCGGGCATCATCACCCCCGGTGAGGCGCTGGCGGGCATCACCCCGGCGAACATCACCGATTCGGGCCCGGTCGGCCTGGTGTCGAAGTCGGGCACCCTGACTTATCAGATGATGTTCGAGTTGCGCGATTTCGGCTTCTCGACCGCCATCGGCATCGGCGGCGACCCGGTCATCGGCACCACGCACATCGACGCGATCGAGGCGTTCGAGAAGGACCCCGACACGAAGGTCATCGTGATGATCGGTGAGATCGGCGGCGACGCCGAGGAGCGCGCGGCCGATTACATCAAGGACAACGTGACCAAGCCGGTCGTCGGTTACGTGGCGGGCTTCACCGCCCCCGAGGGCAAGACGATGGGCCACGCCGGCGCGATCGTGTCGGGTTCGTCGGGCACCGCGGCCGCCAAGAAGGAGGCCCTCGAGGCCGCGGGCGTGAAGGTGGGCAAGACGCCGTCGGAGACCGCAAACCTGGCGCGGGAGATCCTGAAGAGCCTCTAGAAGTTCGTGTTCGCAGGGGCCATCGTTTAGCCTGACGAATTAACAGCTGTCAGGAGGTTCGTCATGGCTGTCGATCCGCGCACACCGGTGCTCGTCGGCGTCGGTCAGTTCACCGAGCGCATCGATGACCCCGGTTACCGCGGCATGTCGGCGGTCGAACTCGCGACGGAGGCGGCAGGCGCTGCCCTGGCCGATGCCGGTGTCGGCGCCGCGGCGGTCGACACCGTGTTCGCGCTTCGCCAGTTCGAGATCTCCGGGCCCATGCCCGCGACGCTGGGCAAGTCGAACAACTACCCCCGCTCAGTGATGAACCGACTGGGCGGCAAGCCCGCTCGCGTCGTGCTGGAACCTGTCGGCGGGCAGAGTCCGCAGAAACTGGTCACCGAAGCAGGTGGCGCGATCGTCGCGGGCGAGGCCGACGTCGTGATGATCATCGGTTCCGAACCAGGCTCCACGGCACGCTATTTCGCCGATCGGGAGGACAAGCCGGACTTCACCGAGCACATCGAGGGCCAACTCGAGGACCGTGGACACCAGATTCACCAGTACTTCACCGAGTACACCGCCAAGCACGGACTGACCGGCGCGGCAGTGCAGTACGGGCTGCTGGACAACGCACGACGGCGTCGACTCGGGCTCAGCGTCGCCGACTACCGGCGTCAGATGGCGGAGTTGTTCGCGCCGATGTCGAAAGTAGCCGCCAAAAACCCGTTCTCGTCATCGCCGGTGGAGCGCTCGGTCGATGAGATCGTGACCGTCTCCGACGACAACCGGATGATCTGCGACCCGTATCCGCGGTTGCTCGTCGCGCGCGATCAGGTCAACCAGGGCGCCGCAGTGGTGATGATGACCGTCGAGGCGGCCCGCAGACTCGGTGTGCCCGAGGAGAAGTGGGTGTACGTGCACGGGCACGCAGATACCGTCGAGCAGGACCTCCTCGATCGCGTCGACCTGAGCGAGTCGCCCGCGGCTGTGCACGCGGCGCGAGAAGCGTTGAGGGTGGCGCAGATCGACGTCGACGATGTCGCCACTTTCGACCTGTACAGCTGCTTTCCTTTCCCGGTGTTCGTCATCTGCGAGGCGCTCGGACTCAACGCCGACGATCCGCGGGGGCTGACGCTGACCGGGGGATTGCCGTACTTCGGCGGCCCGGGCAACAGCTACTCGCTGCATGCTATCGCTGAGACGGTGTGCGAGATGCGGGACAGGCCCGGGCAATTCGGCTTCGTCGGCGCAAACGGCGGCACGATGAGCAAGTACTCGGTCGGCATCTACTCGACCTTGCCCGCGCCGTGGCGGTCCGACCGCAGCGTGGAACTCAACCGTGAGGTGGCCGCCCTGCCGGCGGTCCCGGTGACCGAGACGCTCGACGGCACTGCAACGATCGAGACCTATTCGGTGCGCTACGACTGGCCGGTGCGTACCGGCATCATCATCGGCCGCCTCGACGCCGATGACTCCCGGTTCATGGCCACCACGGAGGACCAGGACCTCGTCGCGCTGATGTCCGATGGGGACCCCCTTGGCGCGCACATCAAGGTTCGGACGACTGAGGACGGCAACCGGGCCACGCTGGCCTAGCCCGAATGGCCATGAGAGTCGCGTCCGCCTTCGCTCTCCTTGCGCTGCTCACCGGCTGCGGCTCCGGCCCGCCGACGTCCGAGTCCACGATCATGGTGTTCGCCGCTGCATCGCTGAAGGCGACGTTCACCGAACTCGGCGAGCAGTTCGAGGCCGCTAACCCTGGCACCGAGGTGGAGTTCTCGTTCGCCGGATCCGCCGATCTCGTCACCCAGCTGACCCAGGGCGCCACGGCCGATGTCTTCGCGTCGGCCGACACCAAGAACATGGACAAGGCGTGGCAGGCGGGCCTGCTCGCCGGCGACCCGGTCGACTTCGCGTCGAACACCCTGACCATTGCCACCGCGCCGGGAAACCCGAAGCGCATCACGACGTTTCACGATCTGACCAGGCCGGATACCAGTGTGGTGGTGTGCGCCCCGCAAGTTCCGTGTGGATCGGCCACCGAGAACGTCGAGCAGGCGACCGGCGTCGACCTGACTCCGGTGAGCGAAGAGTCGTCGGTGACGGACGTCCTCAACAAGGTCACCAGTGGGCAGGCCGACGCCGGGCTCGTCTACGTCACCGACGCCATCGGCGCCGGCGACAAGGTCACCGCCGTCGCGTTCCCCGAATCGGCCGGCGCGACCAACACCTATCCCATAGCGCAGCTGAAAGACTCCGAAAACGCACCCGCGGCAGCCAAATTCGTCGAACTGGTGACAGGTGAGGCCGGCCGGAAGGTGCTCAGCGCGGGAGGCTTCGCCGAGCCCTAGACCAGGGCGGCAAGCTTCCCGGCAAGCCGCTCGACATAACCGGCGACCTCGGACTCGGACTTGTCGGGCAGGCCGAACAACACTTCGGTGACGCCGAGATCAGCCCAGCGAGCCAGCTTTTCAGGGTCGGGTTTGAAATCAAGCGCGACGATCTGCGGCGCACCGTCGCGGCCCGCGGACGCCCACGTGTCCTGCAGCAGCTTGACCGGCTCGTCGATGTCGAAGTCCCGCGGGGTGGTGATCCAGCCGTCGGCGCTGCGCGAGATCCACTTGAAGTTCTTCTCAGTGCCCGCGGCCCCCACCAGAACGGGAATGTGGGACTGCACCGGTTTCGGCCACGCCCAACTCGGGCCGAAGTTGACGAACTCGCCCTCGTAGGAGGCTTCCTCCTCGGTCCACAGCGCGCGCATCGCCTCGACGTATTCGCGCAGCATGGTGCGCCGCCGGCCCGGCGGCACGTTGTGGTCGGCCAGTTCGTCGGTGTTCCAGCCGAAGCCCACGCCGAGACTGACCCGACCGCCGGAGAGATGGTCGAGCGTCGCGATGGACTTGGCCAGGGTGATCGGGTCGTGTTCGACGGGCAGGGCCACCGCGGTCGAGAGACGAACGCGCGTCGTCACCGCGCACGCCGTGCCCAGTGAAACCCACGGATCGAGCGTGCGCATGTAGCGATCGTCGGGCAGCGATTCGTCGCCCGTCGTGGGGTGAGCGGCCTGGCGCTTGATCGGAATGTGCGTGTGTTCGGGCACGTAGAAGGTGGTGAAGCCGTGGTCGTCGGCCAGCTTGGCCGCCGACGCCGGGGCGATCCCGCGATCGCTGGTGAACAGTACGAGCCCGTAATCCATGACTGGAATTAGAACGTGTTTCAGTCTGCGGAGCAAGCGCCGCTGCGCGCGCCGACACACCGAACAGACGCGGTCCACTTCCCACGACGGACTGCGTGCGGTGAAGCAGGCCGGCAACTTGACCCCCGGCAAGCGCGGAATGTGGGCCGGATCGTGCAGTTGACGACTTGGTGCAGTACAACGACGCGTCTGGCACGCAGCTGATCGGCACACCCGAGCAGAAGGGCGAACGCATTGCGGCGTATCGCAAACGCGAGTCGCCCTGATCCTCGGCGGCTATCGTTAGTGCGCGAAATCGAGGACTCCGAACGTGATTCGGTAGGCGAACCCGCGCTGGCATCGGCGTGGGCACCCGTGCGCTAGCGTGGGTTCGAACCGTCCAGCACAGGAGAGGTCATGTCGTACCCCCAAGGCCAGCCCGGAAGCCCCGGATATCCGCAGGCGCAGCAGCAGCCGACCACCTCATTCGCCGCGCCGACGCAGCAGTTCGGCAGGGTGCCCGACGCCGGGCCTGCCGCTGACGTCGGCAGCAAGCTGCCGGTGTATCTGGGTGCTGCGGTGGCCGCGCTCGGTCTGCTGGCTTACCTGTCGATCTTCTTCCCGCTGCTCGACGTCGGCTCTGACTTGTACCAGCCCTCGCTGATGGACCTGGGCGTGGTCGCGGCCCTGCTGGCCGCACTGATCGCGGCTGTCAGCCTGGTCCCCAAGCAGAAGGGCCGCACCGCTATCGTCGCGGTGCTGGCCGTGTTGGGATTCCTGCAGGCGATCGCCCTGCTGCTGACGCTGCCCGAAGCGGTCACCGTCGACGTGGGCCTTTACCTCATCATCGCGTTCACGCTGCTGCAGGCGATCGTCGCGGTCGCGGCGCTGCTGTTCGCTGCAGGCGTCATCACCCCACCAGCACCGAAGCCCAAGTACGACCAGCAGTACGGCCAGTACGGCGGCGGGCCCGGCGGCCAGTACTACGGCCAGCCGCACCAGGGTGCACAGCAGCAGTTCGGCCAGCCACAGCAGCTCGGTCAGCAGCAGCGTCCCGGCTACCCGTCGCAGTACGGCGGTTACCCGGGTGCCCCCTCGACGGGCGGCTATGCCGGCGGTCCGCAGCAGGGTGGTGCCCAGGGTGGTCCGCCGACGCCGCCGACCGGGTTCCCGACCTACGGCCAGCCGCCCTCGGGTTCGTCGCCGACGACACAGGGGCAGGGCCAGCAGTCGTCTTCCTCGCAGTCGGGCCCAGCGCCGTCGTAGTCTGAGCCGCGCGTGCGTCAACAACGCGCGCGTGAGCTTGCGCGAGGAGCGGCCTTAGTGGAGAACCGGCCAGTCGGCACACGTCAGGCGCGTGAGCTACTTCGGGTCGCGTTCGGGCCATCCGTCGTGGCGCTGGTCGTCATCGCGGCCGTCGTCCTGCTGCAGCTGTTGATCGCCAACAGCGACATGACGGGCGCGCTCGGCGCGATCGCCAGCATGTGGCTGGGCGTGCACCTCGTTCCGGTATCGATCGGCGGTGCCGAACTGGGCGTGATGCCGCTGTTGCCGGTGCTGGCGATGGTCTGGGGAACCGCGCGTACGACCGCGGCGGCGACCTCGCCTCGGGGTTCCTGGTTCGTGACCCGTTGGGTCGTCGCGTCGGCGCTCGGCGGTCCGCTGCTGATTGCGGCGATATCGCTGGCCGTCGTTCATGACGCCGCCTCTGTGCTCACCGATCTGCAGACACCGAGTGCGCTTCGGGCGTTCGGCAGCGTGCTGGTGGTCCACGGGATCGGTGCGCTGATCGGCGTGGCAACCCGGGTCGGCCGCCGCGTGCTGGTCGCGTCGCGGCTGCCGAACTGGCTGCCCGACGCGGTGCGCGCCGCGACGGCGGGTGTGCTCGCGCTCGCCGGCCTGTGCGGCGTGGTGATGGCCGGGTCGATGGTCGTGCACTGGGCGACGATGAACGACCTGTACGGCATCACCGACTCGATCTTCGGTCAGTTCAGCCTGACCGTGCTCTCGGTGCTCTACATACCCAACGTGGTCGTCGGCACCGCTGCGGTGGCGGTGGGCTCCAGCGCGCACGTGGGGCTGGCCACGTTCAGCTCCTTCACCGTGCTCGGCGGCGACATCCCCGCGCTGCCAGTGCTGGCGGCGGTGCCCACACCGCCCCTCGGGCCGGTGTGGGTCGCGCTGCTGATCGTGGCGGCGGCCTCGGCGGTCGCCGTCGGCCAGCAGTGCGCCCGTCGACCGCTGCCGCCAGGACAGGCACTGGGCAAGTTGACCGTGGCGGCCGCTGTCGCGGCTGTGGTGATGGCGCTGCTCGGATACGCAGGCGGCGGCCGATTGGGCAACTTCGGCGACGTCGGCGTGGACCACGCGACGTTCGGGCCCGCGGTGTTCGTGTGGTTCGTCGCGATCGGCGGGCTGACCGTGGCGATGACGGGCGGTATCGCTCGCAGACCCAGGAAGCCGAAGCCCGCGGCCGAACCCGAACCCGAGCCCGAGCCCGAAGTCGAGGTCGATGAGACCGACGAGGTGGAGGCGGAGGTGGAGACGGTCGCCGGTGTGCCCGACGACCCGCCCGACCCGCCTGCGGTGCCCACACCCCCGCCTGCGGAGCCGGCTGACCCCGGGCTCGACGACCCCGAGGAACACTTCGCCACCGACGACGACGCCACGCCGGGTACAGCCACGGAACGGGCGCGCGGCACCGACGATTAGGCTCGGCGGCGTGCAGCAACCGCTTCGTGTGCCCCCGAGCGCACCGGCGCGGGTGGTGGTGCTCGCCTCGGGCGCGGGTTCGCTGCTGAGATCGTTGCTCGCCGCCGCAGCTGGCGACTTTCCGGCGCGCATCGTGGCGGTCGGCGTCGATCGGACCTGCCCGGCTGTCGACATCGCAGCGTCGGCGTCGGTGCCCAGCTACACCGTGCGGTTGGGCGACCATCCCGACCGGCCGGCGTGGGACGCGGCCATCACAGAGGCGACCGCCGCGCACCAGCCCGACCTCATTGTCTCTGCCGGGTTCATGAAAATCCTTGGCCCACAGTTCCTTTCGCTCTTCATCGGCAGGATCATCAACACCCATCCCGCGCTGCTACCCGCATTTCCCGGCGCACATGCGGTGCCCGATGCGCTGGCATACGGGGTGAAGGTGACAGGATGCAGCGTGCACCTGGTCGACGCGGGAACCGACACCGGACCGCTGTTGGCCCAGGAACCCGTGCCCGTCCTCGACGACGACGACGTGAGCAGCCTGCATGAACGCATCAAGGTGGTCGAACGACGGCTGCTGGTGGACGTTCTGGCCGCGGTGGCGACCCGCGGCGTGACCTGGACCGGACGAAAGGCGACCATAGGATGACCGAGGGCAAGCGGCCGATTCGGCGTGCGCTGATCAGCGTGTACGACAAGACCGGCCTCGCCGAACTGGCCCGCGGTCTGCACGAGGCGGGCGTGGCCATCGTCTCGACCGGATCGACCGCGAAAACGATTGCCGGCGAGGGTGTTCCGGTGACCCCGGTGGAGCAGGTGACTGGCTTTCCCGAGGTGCTCGACGGCCGCGTCAAGACGCTGCATCCGCATGTGCACGCGGGACTGCTCGCCGACCAACGCAAGCCCGAGCACGTGTCGGCGCTCGGTGAACTGGGTGTCGAAGCATTCGAACTCGTTGTGGTGAACTTGTATCCGTTCACCGAGACCGTCGACTCCGGCGCGAGCGAGGACGAATGCGTCGAGCAGATCGACATCGGCGGACCGTCGATGGTGCGAGCCGCCGCGAAGAACCATCCGAGCGTCGCCGTGGTGGTCGACCCGCTGGGATACGACGGGGTGCTGGCCGCCGTGCGCGCCGGCGGTTTCACCCTCGGGCAGCGAAAGAAGCTGGCGTCGTTGGCCTTCCGCCACACCGCCGAGTACGACGTCGCGGTGGCGTCCTGGATGGGCTCGGTGCTGGCGCCTGACGACACGTCGACAAGTCCGCTGCCCAACTGGGTCGGCGCGACGTGGCGACGCGAGGCTGTGCTGAGGTACGGAGAGAACCCGCATCAGCAGGCGGCGTTGTACCGCAACGACGCCGGTTGGCCTGGTCTGGCGCAGGCCGATCAGCTGCACGGAAAAGAGATGTCCTACAACAACTACACCGATGCCGACGCCGCATGGCGCGCCGCGTTCGACCACGAGGACATCTGCGTGGCGATCATCAAGCACGCCAACCCGTGCGGCATCGCTGTCTCGTCGGTGTCCGTGGCCGACGCGCACCGTAAGGCGCACGAATGCGACCCGCTGTCGGCGTTCGGCGGGGTGATCGCGGCCAACACCGAAGTCACGGTTGAGATGGCCGAGACCGTCGCCGACATCTTCACCGAGGTGATCATCGCGCCCGCCTACGAGGCCGGCGCGGTGGACGTGCTTGCGCGCAAGAAGAACATCCGCGTGCTGGTGGCGTCACAGCCGGTCGGTGGTGGGACGGAGTTCCGTCAGATCAGCGGCGGCTTGCTGCTGCAGCAGCGCGACGAGTTCACCGCCCCCGGCGATGATCCCGTCAACTGGTCACTGGCCACCGGATCGCCCGCCGACCCGGCGACGCTGGCCGATTTGAAGTTCGCCTGGCGCGCGTGCCGGGCGGTGAAGTCCAACGCGATCGTCGTCGCGGCCGACGGGGCCACCGTCGGGGTGGGCATGGGTCAGGTCAACCGGGTCGATGCGGCCCGGCTTGCGGTGCAGCGCGCGGGCGATCGGGTGCGCGGCGCGGTCGCGGCCTCCGATGCGTTCTTCCCGTTCCCCGACGGCCTCGAGGTGCTGACCGAGGCGGGTGTGACGGCGCTCGTGCATCCCGGGGGGTCGATGCGCGACGACATCGTCACCGAGGCCGCGGCCAACGCGGGCATCACGCTGTACCTCACGGGCGCACGTCACTTCGCG
This sequence comes from Mycobacterium deserti, assembly GCF_025345615.1. Taxonomy (GTDB): domain Bacteria; phylum Actinomycetota; class Actinomycetes; order Mycobacteriales; family Mycobacteriaceae; genus Mycobacterium; species Mycobacterium deserti. The sequence continues at coordinate 624,471 of NZ_JAODWD010000001.1, read as the reverse complement.
CACTGACGGTCAGCGCGTCGGCGGCCTCGCGGCGCAGCGCGCACGCCCGCCCGTCGCCGCGCGAGTGTGCGCGAAATCTGACATTTCTGCGGCGTGTCCGGTGCAGACACGCACGCTCGCGGACGGGGTCGTAGCGTGGAGTGGTGACCCAACCCCATGATCTGCCCCGGACCGTCGGCGAGCTGAAAGCTTCCGGTCATCGCGAACGGGGCGTCAAAGAAGAAATCCGGGAGAACCTACTCGCCGCTCTGGCGGAGGGACGCAACGCGTGGCCGGGCATCCTGGGCTTCGAGGACACCGTCATTCCGCAACTGGAACGCGCGCTGATCGCCGGACACGACGTGGTGCTTCTCGGCGAACGCGGACAGGGCAAGACGAGGCTGCTCCGCGCGCTGACCGGTCTGCTCGACGAATGGACGCCCGTGATCGCGGGCGCCGAACTGGGCGAGCACCCGTTCAGCCCGATCACGCCGGAGTCGATTCGTCGGGCCGCAGACAGCGGTGACGACCTGCCCATCGAGTGGAGACACCGCAGCGATCGTTACACCGAAAAACTCGCCACCCCCGACACCAGCGTGGCCGACCTCGTCGGCGACATCGACCCCATCAAGGTCGCCGAGGGCCGCAGCCTCGGTGACCCGGAGACCATCGCCTACGGCCTGATCCCGCGGGCACACCGCGGCATCGTGGCGGTCAACGAGTTGCCCGACCTCGCCGAGCGCATCCAGGTCTCGATGCTCAACGTGATGGAGGAGCGCGACATCCAGGTCCGCGGCTACACGTTGCGGCTGCCGCTGGACGTGCTCGTCGTCGCCAGCGCGAACCCCGAGGACTACACCAACCGCGGCCGCATCATCACGCCGCTCAAGGACCGCTTCGGCGCCGAGATCCGCACGCACTATCCACAGGAACTCGCGGCCGAGGTCGGCGTCATCACCCAGGAGGCACACCTGGCCGCCGAGGTGCCCGATTATCTGCTGCACGTGCTCGCCCGGTTCGCCCGCTATCTGCGGGAGTCGCGCTCGATCGATCAGCGCTCGGGTGTGTCGGCGCGCTTCGCCATCGCGGCGGCCGAGACCGTTGCAGCGGCGGCGCGGCACCGCTCGGCCATCCTCGGCGAGGCGGATCCGGTCGCGCGGGTGGTGGATCTGTCGACCGTGATCGACGTGCTGCGCGGCAAGTTGGAGTTCGAATCCGGTGAGGAGGGCCGCGAGCAGGCGGTGCTCGAACATCTGCTGCGTCGCGCCACCGCCGATACCGCGCAGCGGCTGCTCGGCGGCATCGACGTGGGCCCGCTGGTGGTCGCCATCGAAGGCGGGTCGGCGGTTACCACCGGCGACCGCGTCTCGGCGCGCGACGTGCTGGCGGCGGTGCCGGAGGTGCCCGCGATCGCCCAGGTCCAGCAGCGTCTCGGCGCGCAGAGCGACGGCCAGCGCGCGGCCGCCGTCGAACTGGCACTCGAGGCGCTGTACCTGGCCAAGAGGATCGACAAAGAGTCCGGAGAAGGCGAAACCGTCTATGGCTAAACATCTGTCGCGGTACTCGCGCTACACCGGTGGACCCGATCCGCTGGCCCCGCCGGTGGATCTGCGTGAGGCGCTGGAGCAGATCGGCCAGGACGTCATGGAGGGCAGCTCGCCGCGGCGGGCGCTGTCGGAGATGCTTCGGCGCGGCACCAAGAACATGCGCGGCGCCGACAAGCTCGCCGCCGAGGCCAACCGCCGTCGCCGGGAATTGTTGCAGCGCAACAACCTCGACGGCACACTGCAGGAGATCAAGCAGCTGCTCGACGAGGCGGTGCTGGCCGAGCGCAAAGAACTCGCACGCGCGCTCGATGACGACGCGCGATTCAACGAGATGCGCATCGAGTCACTGCCGTCGTCGCCGGCCAAGGCGGTGCAGGAGCTCGCCGACTACGACTGGCGGTCGCAGGAAGCGCGCGAGAAGTACGACCAGATCAAGGATTTGCTCGGCCGCGAAATGCTCGACCAGCGCTTCTCGGGCATGAAGGAGGCGTTGGAGAACGCCACCGACGAGGACCGTCAGCGCGTCAACGAGATGCTCGACGACCTCAACGAACTGCTGGACAAGCACGCCAAAGGCGAGGACACCGCCGAAGACTTCCAAGAATTCATGAACAAGCACGGCGAGTTCTTCCCGGAGAACCCCCGCAATGTCGACGAACTGCTCGACTCACTGGCGCAGCGCGCCGCCGCGGCACAGCGTTTCCGCAACAGCCTGTCCGAAGAGCAGCGTGCCGAGCTGGATGCCTTGGCGCAGCAGGCATTCGGCTCGCCGTCGCTGATGAATGCCCTCAACCGGCTCGACTCCCACCTGCAGGCCGCGCGGCCCGGAGAAGACTGGGACGGTTCGTCGCGATTCTCCGGCGACAACCCGCTTGGCATGGGTGAGGGCGCCCAGGCAATGCAGGATATCGGCGAACTCGAGCAGCTCGCCGAGGCGCTGTCGCAAAGCTACGCCGGTGCCACGATGGAGGACGTCGACCTCGACATGCTGGCCCGCCAACTCGGCGAGGACGCCGCCGTCGACGCGAAGACGCTCTCCGAGCTCGAGCGTGCCCTGATGGATCAGGGCTTCCTCGACCGCGGCTCCGACGGACAGTGGCGGCTGTCGCCCAAGGCGATGCGCCAGCTCGGTCAGACGGCGTTGCGCGATGTGGCGCAACAGCTTTCAGGAAGACATGGCGAACGTGACACCCGCCGCGCGGGCGCGGCCGGCGAGCTGACCGGCGCCACCAGGCCGTGGGCGTTCGGCGACACCGAGCCGTGGAACGTCACGCGCACGCTCACCAACGCGGTGCTGCGGCAGGCGGGCACCGGCATCGCCGAGCGGCCCCTCCGCATCTCGGTCGACGACGTCGAGATCTCCGAGACCGAGACGCGCACACAGTCGGCGGTGGCCCTGCTCGTGGACACGTCGTTCTCGATGGTGATGGAGAACCGGTGGCTGCCGATGAAGCGCACCGCACTCGCGCTCAACCACCTGATCAGTACCCGATTCCGCTCGGATGCCCTGCAAATCATCGCGTTCGGGCGCTACGCACGCACCGTGACGGCCGCCGAGCTGACCGGCCTGGAGGGGGTGTACGAGCAGGGCACCAACCTGCACCACGCTCTGGCGCTGGCCGGACGTCATCTGCGGCGCCATCCCAACGCTCAGCCGGTGGTGCTCGTCGTCACCGACGGCGAACCGACCGCCCACCTCGAGGCATATGGGGGCGACGCTGGACCTGGTTCGGCGGCTCAGCCACCGGGCGTGTTCTTCGACTACCCGCCGCACCCGCGCACCATCGCGCACACCGTCAAGGGCTTCGACGACATCGCCCGGCTAGGCGCGCAGGTGACGATCTTTCGGCTCGGCAGTGACCCGGGGCTGGCGCGGTTCATCGACCAGGTCGCCCGCCGCGTCGAGGGCAGGGTCGTGGTGCCCGATCTCGACGGGCTGGGCGCCGCCGTCGTCGGCGACTATCTGCGCTCGCGCCGGAGACGTTAAATCCCTTGCGGCTGATACCGGTGGCCGCTGTAGCGTGCGTTGCGTGCCAAGTCCAGAGGCGTCCAGAGCAGGGGCTCACGGTCACCCCGCGAGCCCCGTTCGACACTGACCACATGCGCTGACTCCAGTTGCGCGACAGCACCCGGGCCGGGGTGACGAGATGAAACCATCCCTCGTCATCAAGGAGTACCGCTGTGCCTTTGCCCTTGTATCTACTGTCCGTCGCCGTCTTCGCGATGGCGACTTCGGAATTCATGCTCGCCGGCCTGCTGCCTGCGGTTGCCGCTGACCTGCACGTCCCCCTCGGTCAGGCCGGCTGGCTGACTTCCGCGTTTGCCGCCGGAATGGCCATCGGGGCACCGCTTTTGGCCGCACTGGCCCGTTCGTGGCCGCGACGGCCGACATTCATCGGCTTCCTGGTGTTGTTCTTGTCGGCGCATATCGCCGGCGCGCTCACCACGAGCTTTGTGATTCTGATCGCCACCCGCATCGTCGCGGCGGTGGCGACTGCCGGATTCCTGGCGATGGCATTGAGGACCGCCGCCGACCTTGCCGGGCCGCAGCGCACGGGGCGCGCCGTGTCGATCCTTCTCGCAGGGACCACGGTCGCGACCGTTGCCGGTGTGCCCGCGGGCTCCTGGATGGGTGAGCTGCTCGGCTGGCGGGCCACATTCTGGGCGGTGGGGCTGCTCTGCGTGCCTGCGGTTGTCGGGGTGGCGTGCGGTGGCCGTGCCAGGGTGGTGCGGGCGGAGGTCGTGTCGTTGCGCGACGAGATCGCCCAGCTAGGGCGGTACCGCTTGGCGCTCACCATGACTGCCGCGGCGATGCTCAACGCGGCAACCTTCGCGACCTTCACTTACCTTGCCCCGCTCGTCACCGACGTCGCCGAACTCGCGCCCCGGTGGGTCAGCGGCGCCCTGGTGCTGTTCGGGGCGGGCTCCTTCGTCGGCGTCACCGTCGCCGGCCGCCCGTCGGATCTCAGACCACACGCGGTCGTCGCGGTATGCGGTCCGTTGCTTGTCCTCGGGTGGGCCGCACTCGGTCTGCTTGCCGCGCTGCCGGTTGCGGTGTTGGCTCTCGCATTCCTCACGGGTGCGCTGTCGTTCGCCGTCGGCGGCACGATGATCGCCCGGGTTCTGTACGAGGCCGCCGACGCGCCGACGATGGCGGGTTCGTACGCCACCGCTTCGCTTAACGTGGGAGCGACCGTAGGGCCGCTGTTCGCAGGCGCGACATTGAGCACGTCGCTCGGGGCGACTGCACCGGCTTGGGTCAGCGCCGCGCTCGTCGTCGCCGCGCTAGGCGGCTTTGCGCTTCTTTCGCTTCACGCCGACGCTGCCCCACAAGGAGAAGCCCTTGATGCGCACGCACGGCGCGCCGGGGGAGCCTCCACCGTCGACGCTGTGGTCGAAGTTGCCCATGACCCCGACACCGCGCGAGTCGACGTTGACCTCCGGCGGCACCAGGATGGTCTGCCCGCCGAAGATCGAGTAGGAGTGGATTTCGACCTCCGGTGACGTGAAGTCGGCGTACCGCAAATCGACCACGCCGCCGCCGAATAGCGCCACCGTGGTGAGCCGCTTGGGCACGTTCCACCGGCCGCGGCGTTCGAACCCGCTCATGATGGCCAGCAGCAACGTCGACGGCGCGGGATGGCACGGGCCGCCACCGGGGCCGCGACTGAAGGCGCCCGGTAGATCCGACGACAACCGGTCGAGCTCGTCGTAGGTCTGCGCCGCGTACGCCTTGGCCAGCCGGTCCTCGTATTCGCTCAGCTCCAGCCGGCCCTGGGCGGCGGCATCGGTGAGCAACTGCGCCACCTGTATGCGATCGGTGTCCGCAGCACGCATGGAACCGTTCCGCGACGCTGGAGTGCTCATCGATTACGAGCCTACGACGAACGCTGGCACATGCAAGGTCGTTGGCCAAACTGTGCTCTGTGCCTCGGTGGCGAAGCAGATAGATGATCAAACTTTCATCTCTGTGCGGCGGCCAGGTGGTCGGCGAAGCCGATGGTCCCGACGGGGTTGTCGGGCACGAGATTGGCCCCCGTCCGGTAGCCAGCGATGATGCGTCCCGGCAGGGACAGCGGGACCACCTTGCGGCGGCCGCCGCGCGCCGCGAGGTACATCCGGGCCAGGTCGGCGTGAGTGTGCACCGCGGGCCCGCCGATGTCGGGTGCCCGGCCTGCGGGTCCGTTATCCAGAAGTTCGACGAGCCGCGCCGCGACGTCACGGGTGTCGATCGGCTGGAACCGCACCCCGCGCAGCGACCAGAGCACGGGGGAGAACCGCTGGACCGCGAAGGACGTCTCGACCAGGTCGTGAAATTGCGTCGCGCGCAGCACGGTGTGGCCGACGCCGGACGCGGCGAGGACCTGCTCGACGCGCAGCTTAGTCCGGTAGTAGGGCAGCGGGATCTGCTCGATCCCGACGATCGACACGTGCACGATGTGCCCCACCCCGGCGCCGCGCGCGGCAGCGACGAGGTTGTTCATCGACGTGACGTCCTTGTCTCCGGTGCCCTGGGTGGCGCAATGCACGATGACGTCGACGCCCTCGACGGCGGCGCTCACACCCTCATCGGCCAGCAGGTCGGCGCGATGCCAGTGCACGCCCGTGTACCCGATGTGCTCCTTGCGGCTCAGCGCCCGCACCCGGTGACCGGCGGCGGTGGCCGCGCCGACCACCTGCCGCCCGAGCGTGCCGGTCGCGCCGGTGACGAGAACGTCGCGGGCCATTCCTACACCCTAGGATCTGCGTGTGGCTGATGGCGACGACAACGAGCGGGGCGTCCAGCAGCGGTTCGAGGAATCGCGGCTCGGTAAGCGCGTGATCAGTGGTCTGCTCGCGATCGCCCTGCTGGTGTGCGTCGCGTGGAACCTTCCGGAGTCGCCGATCAAACGGGCGTTGCAGCCGGTCCTGGCGCCGGTCGCGGTGCCGACCGGCCTGGACCAGGGTTGGGCGATGTACGCGCCGGATCCGACCAGGCGCGCCGACACCATCGAGGTCCAGGTGAAGATGGCCGACGGCGAGATCAGGACGTGGACGTCACAGCCGGGTCAGCCGGGTATCGGTTGGTGGGACCGATGGCTGGGGGTCCGGTACTGGGTGGTGCTCGACGCGAATCTGCGACCGCAGTTCGCCCATTGGGTGGTGCGACAGGTGACCGAGCCGAACGAGCGCCCAGTCGCCGTTCAGATGACACTTCATACAGAAACGCTCCAGCCGCCCGCGGATCAGGAGCGCGGGAGTCGTCGGCCCACCGCGACGAAGCTGATCTATCAGGAGCAGCTGGGAGAAGCCCGATGACGTCGATCAGAGACGCGTGGTGCAGGTTCTGGTTCAGCGCTGAACCGATGTACACGCTCGGGCTGGTGCGGATCGTGTCCGGCATAGCCGTCGTGGTGTGGACGCTGACGCTGCTTCCGGACTTGTTCGAGGTGTTCGGCGAGGAGGGTGTCGCCCCCCAACCCAGCAGGCTGGACTACCAGTGGACCGTGCTCGAGATCTGGCGTGGCGATACGGCGCTGTCGATCAGTTGGGCACTGCTCTTGGTGTCGGCCCTGGCACTGACTGTGGGCTGGCACAGCCGCGTTGCCGCCGTTTTGATGTTCGTCCTACTCCAGTCGTTCGTACGGCGCGGTGTCTACATCGTCAACGCAGGCGACGCGATCCTGATCATCGTCGCGCTCATCCTGGCACTCTGCTCCTGCGGTGCGGCGCTGTCGCTCGATCAACGACGCCGCACCGGGTCGTTCTGGTCGGCGCAGACCCGCTCGGTGTGGCCGGTGCGGCTGCTGCAGGTGCAGCTATCGGTGATCTATCTCGTTTCGGTCCAAGCGAAGCTCACCGGAAAGACGTGGCTGGAGGGGTCGGCGGTGTTCTATGCCTGGCGCAGCGACGGCAGGTGGGCGACGTGGCCCGCGCCGGAATGGCTGGCCAGCAACGCGATTGCGGTCAATGCACTGACGTGGGCCACGCTGCTCATCGAGTTGGCGCTCGCGGTGCTCGTCTGGAACCGGCGACTTCGCTTGCCGGTTCTGATCGCCGGCGTGGTGATGCACCTCGCGATCATGATCAATCTCAATATCGCGTTCTTCAGTGTTGCGATGTTCGTGCTCTATGTCGCGTTCGTACCGGCCGACGCCGTGCGCGACGCTCCGTCGCGCCTTCGCAACTGGCGGTCCGCGGAAAAGGCCCAAGCGGCTTAGGAATTCGTCGAAGTCCAGTTCGGCGGACGCTTCTGCAGGAAGGCCAGCATGCCTTCGCGCGCCTCGTCGGAGACGAACAAATCCGCCGACTGCCTGGTCAGGTTTTCGGCGTGGTTGTCGAAGGACTCCAGAATGCCGCGCGTGGTCAACGCTTTCGACGCGGCGAGTCCCTGCGGGGATGCCTTGCCGATAGCCGCGCTCAGTTCCGACACCGTGGTCGACACGTCGTCGGCCGCGATCGTGACCAAGCCGATCTCCGCCGCGACGGTGGGACCGAACTTCTCTCCGGTGACGAAGTAGCGGCCCGCCGCCCTCGCAGTCATCTTGGGCAGCAGCGTCAGCGAAATGATCGAAGGCGCAACACCGATGCGCGCCTCCGTCAAGGCAAAGGTGCTCGACGGACCCGCGACGACGATGTCGCACGCGCCGACCAGGCCGAGGCCGCCCGCACGGACGTGCCCGTCGATGGCGCCGATCACCGGGACCGGCAGCTCGAGAATGCGCCGTAGTAGCCGGGTCATTTCGCGGGCGCGGTCGACGGCCAGCTCGGCAGGGTCGGCGGCCGGCCCACTGCCCGAAGCTTGAGCGAGATCGGCTCCGGCGCAGAATGTTCCGCCGGTGTGGTCGAGAACCACCGCGCGCACGCCGGGATTCTCGGTCGCGTCCGTCAACCCCTTGTGCAGCCCGTCGACCAGCGCGGTGGACAGCGCGTTGCGGTTGTCCGGCGAATCCAGGGTGAGCCGCGCGACGCTGCCGTCGACGGTGTAGCGGACCGGGCCGCCCATCAGTACGACCTGGGGAGGCCCAGCGACGTCTGCGCGACGAAGTTCAGGATCATCTCCCGGCTGACCGGGGCGATGCGGGCCAGCTTCGAGGCGGTCACCGCCGCGGCGATGCCGTACTCCTTGGTCAACCCGTTGCCGCCCATCGACTGCACTGCCTGGTCGACCGCGCGCACCGATGCCTCGCCTGCCGCGTACTTGGCCATGTTCGCCGCCTCCGCGGCCCCCACGTCGTCGCCGTTGTCGTAGAGGGTCGCGGCCTTCTGCATCATCAGTCTGGCGAGCTCGATCTCGATGTGGTTCTGCGCCAGCGGATGTGACAATCCCTGATGGGCGCCGATCGGTGTCTTCCACACCTGCCGGGTCTTGACGTAGTCGACCGCCTTGTCGATCGCGAACCTGCCCATGCCGACGGCGCTGGCCGCCCCCATGATCCGCTCCGGGTTCAGACCCGCGAACAACTGCGCGATCGCGGCGTCTTCGGAACCCACCAGCGCATCGGAGGGCAGCCGGACCTCGTCGAGGAACACCTGGAACTGGTTCTCGGGGCTGACTAGTTCCATCTCGATCTTGGTCCAGCTCAGGCCCGGTGTGTCAGTGGGCACGATGAACAGCGCAGGCCGGAGCGACTCGGATTTGGCCACTCCGTCCTTGTAGGCGCGCCCGACCACCAGCACCGCCTGCGCCTGGTCGACGCCGGAGATGTACACCTTCTGGCCGGACAGAATCCAGTCGCTGCCGTCGCGGCGCGCGGTGGTGGTGATGCGGTGGCTGTTGGACCCGGCGTCGGGTTCGGTGATCGCGAACGCCATGGTGATCGAACCGTCGGCGATGCCGGGCAGCCAGCGCTTCTTCTGGTCCTCTGTGCCGAACTTGGCGATGATCGTGCCGTTGATGGCGGGGGAGACCACCATCAGCAGCAACGGACACCCGGCGCTCGACATCTCCTCCATGACCAGGGACAGCTCGTACATACCCGCGCCGCCGCCGCCGTACTCCTCCGGCAGGTTGACGCCGATGAAGCCGAGTTTGCCTGCTTCGGACCACAACTCGTCGGTGTGCTGGTCGGCGCGCGCCTTCTCCAGGTAGTAGTCCTGGCCGTAGTTCGCGGCCATTGCCGCGACGGCCTTGCGCAGTGCCTGCTGTTCGGTGGTCTCGATGAAGCTCATCTGTCAATCTCCTTCTGCCACAAGGGCGAGCACGGTGCCGACGTCGACCTGCTGGCCGGGTTCGACGTGAAGTTCTGCGAGCACCCCGTCGCCGGGCGCGGTGATGGTGTGCTCCATCTTCATCGCCTCGAGCCACACCAGCGGCTGTCCGGCGGTGACGGTGTCGCCGACCGCCGCGCCGACCCGCAACACCGACCCGGGCATCGGTGCCAGCAATGAGCCCTGGGCGATGGCGGAGTCCGGGTCGGGAAAGCGTGGCTGCGCAACAAGACTGACCGGTCCCAGCGGGGAGTCGACGAAGACCGCGTCGGCGTAGCGCGCGACGTGGAACGGTCGGTCCACGCCGTCGACCGAGAGCACAACCTTCTCCGGCGCGGACGACACGAGGGCGACAGCGGGGTGGTCGGGCACATCGACGCCGGATCGGGTGAAGCGGTAGCGCACCTCGATCTCGCCCTGCGGGCCTTGGTAGGACTTCGACTGATAGCTCGACGACACGTTGCGCCAGCCGCTCGGGGCCGCCGCGAAGACCGCCGCCGTCGCCCGGTTCTGCGCGGCCTCGGCCAATGCGGCCGCCACTGCGGACAGCGCGACCGCGCGCTCGTCGGACAGCGGTGCGGCCAGTTCAGCCAGTCCGTGGGTGTCGAAGAACGCGGTATCGGTGGCGCCGTCGAGGAATGCCTGATGCCGCAACACATTGACGAGCAGGTCGCGATTGGTGCGCACCCCGTGGATGTGGGCTCGAGCGAGTGCGTCGGCGAGCGCGCCCGCGGCCTGCCGGCGTGTCGGGGCGTACGAGATGACCTTGGCGATCATCGGGTCGTAGTAGATGGACACCGTCGTGCCGTCGACGACGCCGGTGTCGACCCTGACCTGGCCGGGCACGTCGAAGCGGTGCACGGTGCCCGCCTGCGGCTGCCACCCCTTGGCGGGGTCCTCCGCGTACAGCCGCGCCTCGATGGATGACCCGTGCGACGGAGGGGCGTGCGCATCCAGGCGTCCGCCGTCGGCGACGTGCAGTTGCAGCTCGACGAGATCCAGCCCGGTGGTGGCCTCGGTGACCGGGTGCTCGACCTGCAGGCGGGTGTTCATCTCGAGGAAGAAGAAGTCGCCTTTCTCGTCGGCCATGAACTCGACGGTGCCCGCGCCGCTGTATCCGATCGCGGCGGCGGCCAACCGCGCGGCGTCGAACAGCTTGGCGCGCATGCCCTGCGTCCGCTCCACCAACGGCGACGGCGCCTCTTCGATGATCTTCTGGTGGCGCCGCTGAATCGAGCATTCGCGTTCACCGACGGCCCACACCGTGCCGTGCACGTCGGCCATCACCTGCACCTCGACGTGATGCCCGGCCGCCAGGTAGCGCTCGCAGAAAACGGTTGGGTCGCTGAACGCCGACTGCGCCTCGCGGCTGGCGGCCTCCACTTGGCCCTGCAGCTCTGAAAGTTCGCGCACGATGCGCATACCGCGCCCACCACCGCCCGCCGACGCCTTGATCAGCACGGGCAGCTGGTCGGCTGTCACCGTGTCCGGATCCAGCTCTTCCAGCACCGGCACGCCGGCGGCCGACATCAACTTCTTGGCCTCGATCTTGGAGCCCATCGCGGCCACCGCCGCCACGGGCGGGCCGACCCATGTCAGTCCGGCGTCGATGACCGCGGCGGCGAAGTCCGCGTTCTCCGAGAGAAATCCGTAGCCTGGATGGATCGCGTCGGCGTCGGCGGCTTTCGCCGCGGCGATCAACTGCGCAGTATCGAGATATCCGGTGGTGCCGTTCAAGTGGACCGCGGCGTCGGCCTCGGCGACGTGTGGCGATGCGGCGTCGGGATCGGTGTACACGGCGACCGTGCCGATGCCGAGGCGGCGGCAGGTGGCGAACACCCGGCGGGCAATCTCCCCGCGGTTGGCGACCATTACTCGACGGATCATCGGCCGTGCTTTCTGCTCTTCGCGCAAGCTCTCATCGCTCACATCCTGAAGACGCCGAAGTTCGACGTCCCCTTGATCGGGCCATTCGCGATGGCGGACAGGCACATTCCCAACACGGTGCGGGTGTCGCGGGGGTCGATCACCCCGTCGTCGTACAGCATCCCCGAGAGCACCATGGGCAGCGACTCGGCCTCGATCTGACCTTCAACCGCCGCCCGCATCGCCGCGTCGGCATCCTCGTCGACCTGCTGACCGCGGGACTCGGCGGCGGCGCGGCTGACGATCGAGAGCACGCCGGCCAGCTGGGCGCCGCCCATCACCGCGGATTTTGCGCTCGGCCAGGCGAACAGGAAACGCGGGTCGTAGGCGCGGCCGCACATGCCGTAGTGCCCGGCGCCGTAGGACGCGCCGATCAACAACGAGATGTGCGGGACGGTCGAGTTCGAGACGGCGTTGATCATCATCGAGCCGTGCTTGATCATCCCGCCCTCCTCGTACTTGCGGCCGACCATGTAACCGGTGGTGTTGTGCAGGAACAACAGTGGCGTGTCGGAGCGGTTGGCGAGCTGGATGAACTGGGTGGCCTTCTGCGACTCCTCGGAGAACAGCACCCCGCGGGCGTTGGCGAGGATGCCGATCGGATAGCCGTAGAGCCGCGCCCATCCCGTCACCAGGGACGACCCGTAGAGCGGTTTGAACTCGTCGAAGTCGGAGCCGTCCACGATGCGGGCGATGACGTCACGGGGATCGAACGGGATCCGCAGATCGGTGCCGACGATGCCGAGCAGTTCCTCCGCGTCGAACAGCGGCTCGCTGACGGGCGCCGGGGCCGGGCCCTCCTTGCGCCAGTTCAGCCGCGCCACGACGCGCCTGCCGATGCGGATCGCGTCGAGCTCATCGACCGCGAAGTAGTCCGCCAGACCCGATGTGCGCGCGTGCATCTCGGCGCCGCCCAACGATTCGTCGTCGGATTCCTCGCCCGTGGCCATCTTCACCAGCGGTGGGCCTGCCAGGAACACCTTCGACCGTTCCTTGATCATCACGACGTGGTCCGACATTCCGGGAATGTACGCGCCGCCTGCGGTCGAGTTGCCGAATACCAGCGCGACAGTCGGGATCCCGGCCGCCGACAGTCGCGTGAGGTCGCGGAACATCCGGCCGCCGGGGATGAAGATCTCCTTCTGCGTCGGCAGGTCCGCGCCGCCCGATTCGACGAGCGACACCACCGGCAACCGATTCTGCAGCGCAATCTGGTTGGCGCGCAGAATCTTCTTCAGCGTCCACGGGTTGCTCGTACCCCCCTTGACCGTCGGGTCGTTCGCGACGATCAGGCATTCGGTGCCCTCGACCGCGCCGATACCGACCACCACGCTGGCGCCGACGGTGAAGGCACTGCCCCACGCGGCCAGCGGGCTCAACTCCAGGAACGGCGAGTCGGGGTCGACGAGCATCTCGATGCGTTCGCGCGCCGTCAGTTTGCCGCGGGAATGGTGCCGTTGCACGTACTTCTCGCCGCCACCGCCGAGCGCCTTGGCGTGCTCCGCGTCGAGTTCGGCGAGCTTCTCGGTCATCGCCGCGGCGGCCTCGGTGTAAGCGGGCGACGCTGCATCGAGTACGGAGCGCAGTGCCGTCATGCTTGGTAGCCCAATGTCTTGGCAGCCAGCGAGGTCAAGATTTCTGTTGTGCCGCCGCCTATTCCGAGGATGCGCATATCTCGATACTGACGCTCGACCTCGGACTCGGCCATATAGCCCATGCCGCCGAACAATTGCACTGCCTGGTTGGCCACCCATTCACCCGCCTCGACGGCGGTGTTCTTGGCGAAGCACACCTCGGCGATCATATTAGGGCCGCCCGGCCCTCCCTCAAGCATTTGGCGCTCGACGACATGGCGGGTGTAGATCCGCGCGACGTCGACCCGCCGCGCCATCTCGGCCAGCGTGTTCTGTACCTGCTGGCGTGAGATCAGCGGCCTGCCGAATGTCTCACGGTCCCTACACCATTGGACGGTCAGGTCGAGGCAACGTTGCGCGCTGGCGTAGGCCTGTGCGGCGAGTCCGACGCGCTCGGAGACGAACGCGCCTGCGATCTGAAAGAACCCGGTGTTCTCGGCGCCGATCAGATTCGCCGCGGGGACACGGACGTCGGTGTAGGACAGCTCAGCGGTATCCGACGACCGCCAGCCCATCTTCTCGAGCTTGCGGGTCACCTCGAACCCCGGTGTGTTCTTGTCGACAACGATCAGCGAAACCCCCGCCGCGCCTGATCCGCCCGTGCGCACCGCGGTCACGACGTAGTCGGCGCGCACGCCGGAGGTGATGTAGGTCTTGGCGCCGTTGATGATGTAGTCGTCACCGTCTCGCACCGCCTTGGTGGTCAGATGCCCGACGTCCGAACCGCCGCCTGGTTCGGTGATCGCGAGGCTGCCGATCAACTCGCCGCGCAGCGTCGGACGCACATAGGTGTCGATCAGGCGCTGGTCGCCAGAGGCGATCATGTGGGGCACCGAGATGCCACAGGTGAACAGCGAGGCGAACACCCCGCCCGGCGCGCCGGCATAGTGCATCTCCTCGCAGATGACCACGGCATCCGCGCCGTCGCCGCCGCCTCCGCCGACCGCTTCGGGAAATCCTGCGCCGAGCAGTCCGGCGTCACCGGCCTTGCGGTGCAACTCGCGCGGCAGCTCGCCGCTGTGCTCCCATTCGTTCACGTGAGGCAGTACCTCACGTTCTGCGAAGGCGCGCACTGCTTTTCGCAGCTGCTCGCGTTCAGATGTGTGCCAGATGCTCACGCCAACAACTCCTCCGGTATGTCGCAGATTCTGCTGCGCAGCCATTCACCCAGTCCTTTGGCCTGCGGGTCGAACCGCGCTTGGTAGGCCACTCCCTCGCCGAGGATGCCGTCGATGACGAAGTTCACCGCGCGCAAGTTGGGAAGCAGATGCCTGGTGACCGGCAGATCGGCTGTCTCAGGCAGTAATTCGCGCAACGCGTCCACGGTCAGCGTGTTCGCAAGCCAGCGCCACTGGGCGTCGGTGCGCACCCAGACGCCGACGTTGGCGCTGCCGCCTTTGTCGCCGCTGCGGGCTCCGGCGATCAGCCCGAGCGGTGCCCGTCTGGTCTCGCCCAGCGCGGGAGGCTCGGGTAGCGACGGCGTTGGCACGTCGGCCAACTGGGCAGTGTCGGTGGCAGGAGGTATGTCGACACGGGTGCCGTCGGCATGTACGGCCACGTGCGGCACCTCGGTCGCGGGCACGTAGGCGGGCGTGAAGACGCCGTACACCTGCCCTTGACCCGGTGGACTGGTGGCATGGAAACCGGGGTAGCTCGCCAGTGCGAGTTCGACTGCCGCCGAAGAGAACCGGCGTCCGACATTGTTCGGGTCGGGATCGCGCACCACGCACCGGAGCAGCGCGCTGGCCGTCTCCTCGGTGTCGGCATCGGGATGGTCGGTGCGGGCCAGCGTCCATTCCATCTCGGCGGGCTTGACCGTCAGGCTGGTTTCCAGCTGGCGGCGCACCAGGTCCGCCTTGGCGTCGATGTCGAGCCCGGTGAGCACCAGCGTCATCTCGTTGCGGAACCCGCCGACGCTGTTGAGCGACACCTTCAGCGTCGGAGGGGGCGGCTCGCCCCGCGCACCGCTGATGCGCACCCTGTCGGGTCCGTCGTCGGACAACTCGAGGGTGTCCATACGCAGGGTCGCGTCGGGGTTGGCATAGCGGGCGCCGGTGATCTCGTACAGCAGTTGGGCGGTGATGGTGCCGACGGTGACGGCGCCGCCGGTACCGGGGTGCTTGGTGATCACCGACGATCCATCGGCGTGGATCTCGGCGAGCGGGAAGCCGGGGTGGATCAGGTCGTCGACCTCGGTGAAGAACGCGTAGTTGCCGCCGGTGGCCTGGGCGCCGCATTCGATGACGTGCCCGGCGGCGATCGCGCCGGCCAGCCGGTCGTAGTCGGTACTCGCCCAGCCGTGGTGGGCGGCGGCGGGTCCGACGATCACCGACGCGTCGGTCACCCGCCCGGTCACGACGACGTCGGCGCCTGCGGCGAGGCAGTCGACGATGCCCCATGCGCCGAGGTAGGCGTTGGCGGCGAGTGGACTGTCGAACCCGAATTCCGCCGACCGCGCCACCAGGTCGTCACCCTCGACGTGGGCGACCCGCACGTGCAGGCCGAGGCGTTCGGCCAGCGCACGCACCGCGTCGGCGAGCCCCGCCGGGTTGAGACCGCCTGCGTTGGCGACGATGCGCACGCCGTGGTCGAGCGCGAGGCCGAGGCAGCCCTCGAGCTGGGTGAGGAAGGTCTTTGCGTAGCCGCGGGCGGGCGACTTGGCGCGATCGCGGGCCAGGATCAGCATCGTCAGCTCGGCGAGATAATCGCCGGTCAGGTAGTCGAGGTCACCGCCGGTGAGCATCTCGCGCATGGCCGCGAGCCGATCGCCGTAGAAACCCGAACAATTGCCGATGCGCACGGGCCCGACAGAACCGGTCGATGAAGTCACGCAGGCCTCCAATCACCGAATCGCCGCGCTGCCAACCAACCGGTAGGTTAGCGGGTACCGGCGGTATCGCGTCAAGGCATTGGCGATGTTTTGGAGGCTACGCAGCTCACGGGCTATCCTGAACAGCAATCGCCGACGCCGCAGATGCGCGCGGTGCGAAGACTTAGCCCGTTCAAGAGGAGATTCCGATCATGGCTGTGCCCAAGCGCAGGATGTCGCGTTCGAACACCCGTAGCCGGCGTGCGCAGTGGAAAGCCGAGCGCCCCAACCTCGTCGGCGTGACGGTCGCCGGCCAGCAGCACAAGGTGCCGCGTCGCCTGCTCAAGGCCGCACGTCTCGGCCTTATCGATCTGGATCGCCGCTAACCTCTTCCCACCAGCGATGTCGCCGGTCGAACGGCTCCCACCCGCCTCTCAGGTCACTCTCAGATAAGCAGTCGACACTGTGGCTGTGCGCATTCTTGTCGTCGACGACGATCGCGCGGTGCGCGAATCGCTGCGCCGCTCCCTGTCATTCAACGGTTACTCCGTCGAATTGGCCCAGGACGGCCTCGAAGCCCTTGACCGAATCTCGAGTGATCGGCCCGATGCTCTGGTCCTCGACGTGATGATGCCGCGGCTCGACGGCCTGGAAGTGTGCCGCCAGCTGCGCAGCACCGGCGACGACCTGCCGATCCTGGTCCTCACTGCGCGCGATTCGGTGTCCGAGCGGGTCGCCGGTCTGGACGCGGGCGCCGACGACTACCTGCCGAAACCCTTCGCCTTGGAGGAACTGCTCGCGCGGATGCGCGCGCTGCTGCGGCGCCGCACCATCCCCGAGGACGGCGCCGACACACCTGCGCTGACCTTCTCCGACCTGTCGCTGGACCCGATCACCCGGGAGGTGACCCGCGGGCAGCGCTCGATCAGCCTCACCCGCACCGAGTTCGCGCTGTTGGAGATGTTGATTGCGAACCCCAGGCGGGTGCTCACCCGCAGCCGAATCCTCGAAGAGGTGTGGGGCTTCGATTTCCCGACGTCCGGCAACGCCCTCGAGGTATACGTCGGATATCTGCGCCGCAAGACCGAGTCCGAAGGAGAGCCGCGACTGATCCACACCGTGCGCGGGGTGGGTTATGTGCTGCGCGAGACGCCTCCGTGATGTTCGTTTCAAGACTCAAGCGGCCGAGGCCCACGGCGTCGGCGCGCCCGACGAGCGCTGGATTGTCGGCTCCGCCGACGAGCGCTGGATTGTCGGCTCCGCCGACGAGCAGTTCACTGTCGTTGCGGTGGCGGGTGATGCTGCTCGCAATGTCAATGGTGGCGATGGTCGTGGTGTTGATGGCCGTGGCCGTCTGGGCCGTGATGTCACGCGCGCTCTACGACGACGTCGACAACCAACTGCACAGCCGCGCGCGGCTGCTGATCGAGAGCGGGTCGCTTGCCAGTGACCCCGGCAAGGCCATCGAGGGCACCGCCTACTCCGACGTCAACGCGATGCTGGTGGTTCCGGGACGCGCCATCTTCACCGCGAACCAGGAGGGCCAGACGCTTCCGCTCGGCAGCCCCGAGAAGGCGGTGATCAAGGGCGAGCTGATCATGTCGCTGCGCAGCGTCAACCATCAACGGGTCCTGGCCATGCACCTGTCCAATGACAGCTCGTTACTGATTTCCAAGAGCATGTGGCCGACGATCCAGGTGCTCAACCGGTTGGGCACCGTGTTGTTCATCATCGGCGGAGTCGGGGTGGTGGTGGCCGCGATGGCCGGTGGCGCGGTGGCCCGCGCCGGGCTGCGCCCGGTAGCGCGGCTGACGGAGGCGGCCGAACGGGTCGCCCGTACCGACGACCTGAGGCCCATCCCGGTGTTCGGCAGCGACGAGCTGGCCCGGCTCACCGAGGCGTTCAACATGATGTTGCGCGCCCTCGCCGAATCCCGCGACCGCCAGGCGCGGCTGGTCACCGACGCCGGCCACGAGCTACGAACGCCGCTGACGTCGTTGCGCACCAACGTCGAATTGCTGATCGCCTCGATGGCCCCCGGCGCGCCGCGATTGCCGGAGGACGAGATGGCCGAGCTGCGCGCGGACGTCGTCGGCCAGATCGAGGAATTGTCCACTCTCGTGGGCGATCTCGTGGACCTCACCCGTGAGGAGGCCGGCGGGGTCATTCACGAGCCCGTCGACATGTCCGAAGTCGTGGACCGCTCGCTGGAGCGGGTTCGCCGTCGGCGCAACGACATCGACTTCGACGTGACGATCACGCCCTGGCAGGTTTACGGCGACGGCGGCGGGCTGGAGCGAGCGGTGCTCAACCTGCTGGACAACGCGGCGAAATGGAGTCCACCCGGAGGGCGGGTCGGCGTCCGGTTGACTCAGGTCGCCCCGGCGCACGCCGAACTCGTGGTCTCCGACCAGGGCCCGGGTATTCCGCCGGAGGAGCGGGGAATGGTGTTCGACCGGTTCTTCCGTTCGGCGTCCGCCCGAGCGATGCCCGGTTCCGGGCTCGGGCTGGCCATCGTGAAACAGGTGGTGTTCAAACACGGCGGTACGCTGCGCGTCCAGGACACCGTCCCGGGCGGGCAGCCGCCGGGTGCCTCGATTCATGTGGTGTTGCCCGGCCGGCCGATGACCGACGCTGTGACCGAGCGCATCGAAGTCCGACACGCTCCCAAGGGCGTGGACTCGCCATCGGGCAATGCCGACAATGGCTGAAGTCTATGCAAGTGTCGATGGTTCTCTAAGTGGATTCTCAGCCCATTTGGGCACTGTGAGCATGCGCCCACACGTTTAGCTGAACGAGACCGAACGGGACAGACCGGGACAGTCGAGGCCCTACCAGAGGAAGAGCACCGCAGCGACATGACGAACCATCCGAGGTACTCGCCGCCACCGCCGCCGGGCCGCCGGCCGAGTGGGCACGAGCAAGCGGCGTCCGGCTACCCCGGTCCGCACCGGCCCGGTTCGTACCAGCAGCAGTACGACTGGCGCTACACGACGCAGCAGCAACCGCATCCCACGCAGACCTTTCGCGCGCCCTACGACCCCTACCGTGGCGCACCGCAACAGCCGCCGGCTCCGCGACCACCTCAAAAGCGTTCGCGTGCAGGCGCTTTGACCGCAGGCGCTATCGCCGTGGCGATCGTCTCTTCCGGCATCGGCGGGGGCGTCGCACTGCTGGCGCAACCGAACTCGCCCGGAGCCACCTCGGCGCTCGGCGGCGCGGCGCCCAGCGTTCCCGCCGCAAGCCTGCCCGCAGGCTCGGTCGAGCAGGTGGCGGCGAAGGTGGTGCCCAGCGTCGTCAAGCTCGAAGTCGAGATGGGTCGCGCATCCGAGGAGGGCTCGGGGGTGCTGCTGTCCTCCGACGGTCTCATCCTGACCAACAACCACGTCGTGTCGGGCGCGCAGGACACCCCGGGTGGGCCCGGTGCCGGGCAGACCAAGGTGACGTTCGCCGACGGCCGCACCGCGCCGTTCTCCGTTGTCGGCACCGACCCGAGCAGCGACATCGCAGTCGTTCGCGCCCAGGGGGTGTCGGACCTGACGCCCGTCACGATCGGCTCGTCGGCCGACCTGCGGGTGGGACAGGATGTGGTGGCGATCGGCTCGCCGCTCGGCCTGGAGGGCACCGTGACCACCGGCATCATCAGCGCGCTGAACAGGCCCGTGGCCGCGGGCGGCGACGCGCGCAACCAGAACACGGTGCTCGACGCGATCCAGACCGATGCCGCGATCAACCCCGGCAACTCGGGCGGCGCGCTGGTCAACATGAAGGGCGAGCTCGTCGGCATCAACTCGGCCATCGCCACGCTGGGTGGCGACGCCGGGCCACAAGCGCAGAGCGGATCGATCGGGCTGGGCTTCGCCATCCCCGTCGACCAGGCCAAGCGCATCGCTGACGAACTGATCGAGAACGGAACCGCCGCGCACGCGTCACTCGGCGTGCAGGTGGGCAACGACGCGGCAACCGACGGTGCGCGCATCGTCGAGGTCACCGAGGGCGGCGCGGCGGCCAAGGCCGGTCTGCCCAGCGGCGTCGTGGTCACGAAGGTCAATGACCGGGTGATCAACAGCGCCGACGCGCTGGTCGCAGCGGTCCGGTCCAAGGCGCCCGGCGACTCGGTGACCCTGACGTACCTGGATCCCACGGGCAAGCCGCAGACGGTGCAGGTCACGCTCGGAAAGGCGCCGCAGTGAGCCCCGGGCCCGGACCCGGGCCCACCGCACTGAGAGTGGCCGCGTCTCTGTCTGTTCCGAGTTATACGGTTGCAGTCATGGAACAGCCTGGGGAGTTGGTGGGCCGCGCTCTGGTCGTGGTCGTGGATGACCGCACCGCGCACGGAGACGAGGAAGACCACAGCGGACCGTTGGTCACCGAATTGCTGGGTGAGGCGGGGTTCGTCGTCGACGGTGTCGTCGTGGTCTCCTCCGACGAGGTCGAGATCCGCAACGCCCTGAACACGGCCGTGATCGGCGGCGTCGACCTGGTCGTATCGGTCGGCGGCACCGGGGTCACCCCGCGCGATGTGACGCCCGAGGCGACGCTCGACATCCTCGACCGCGAACTGCTCGGCATCTCCGAGGCGCTGCGTGCGTCGGGACTATCGGCGGGCATCGTCGACGCCGGGGTGTCGCGCGGACTCGCCGGAATCTCCGGCAGCACGCTCGTAGTTAACCTCGCCGGGTCTCGTGCGGCGGTACGCGACGGCATGGCCACGCTCAGTCCGCTCGCCGTCCAGATCATCGGCCAGCTATCCAGCTTGGAGATCTAGCGAGTGGACTCGCTGGCGATACGTCGCCACACCCGTCGACGCCGCACCGCCCGCCGCCGCGCGCGCCCGGGCGGTGTCGGCACGCCCGCCGGATTGTTAACCCCCGGTGAACAGCAATCTTTCGCCGAATGTGATCTTTGTCACAGTAAAGATCGACTGTGACTGACAGCGCAGAGCCGCCGCCAGGGGCAGTTAACTTTCGACCCGCGGATCCCTGGCGCGACATGTCGGCTGACGAGCGCGACATTATTTCGCCCGACGACGAGGCCGAACGCGAGCGGTGGATGCGCGACAACACGCCGCCACACCACCTCTGAACTGCCTTTTCATCCCGAGGAGCGGCCGGGCGGGACGGCCGCCCGTTCGTCGTATCCGGTGGCGGCGTATGAGGCGGCGAATCGGAATTGATCATGGTGGCGGAGCCGGGCAGGTACGGCCGATGCGGCGCTGACGCCACGCGCGCGTATCAGCAAACTTCCCGGCGCCCTCGCCGCAACATCGTGTCGGCTGACCCTCGCGTTGCCGGGTGGTTGCGCCACCGTTATGTTCCTCGTGTCAACGATGAGCAAAACGTAAGAGCAGCATGTGAGGATTCTCATTTGCGTCACATGTGACTCTTGCGTCGTGTGTGGTGTAGGTGTACGGCCAGGCACGAACAACAACACGGTGGTCCAGCCCGGGCCACCGTCGAATAGCTAGGGAGAACATGAAGGCAATCAGTCGGGTGCTGATCGCGATGGTCGCGGCCGTTGCGTCGCTGTTCGTGAGCACTGGCACCTCTCACGCAGGTCTGGACAACGAACTGAGTCTGGTGGACGGACAGGACCGGACCCTGACCATCCAGCAGTGGGACACCTTCCTCAATGGTGTCTTCCCCTTGGACCGCAACCGGCTGACCCGTGAGTGGTTCCACAGTGGCCGTGCGAAGTACATCGTCGCCGGCGAGGGCGCCGACGACTTCGAGGGCACCCTCGAGCTCGGCTACCAGATCGGCTTCCCCTGGTCGCTGGGTGTGGGTATCAACTTCAACTACACCACCCCGAACATCCTGTTCGACCAGGCGCCGCTGCCTGCCGTGGGCGATTTCAGCGCCGGGTTCATCACCACGCCGAACCTGTTCCCCGGTGTGTCGATCAACGCCGACCTCGGCAACGGCCCCGGTATCACGGAGGTCGCGACGTTCTCGGTTGACGTCGAGGGCGCCAACGGCGGTGTGGCGGTGTCGAACGCACACGGCACGGTGACCGGCGCTGCCGGCGGTGTGCTGCTGCGTCCGTTCGCTCGGCTCATCTCCTCGGCTGGTGACAGCGTCACCACCTACGGCGAGCCCTGGAACATGAACTAACTCCCAGCTCTGACAAGACAGCCCCCGGGGTGACCCGGGGGCTGTTTTGTGTTCTGTTCGGCTACGACTTGTCCGCGCTCGTCGTGTGGGCGGTGCCGGGACTGAGCGCGGTGGTGTCGGTGGCAGTGGCCCCGTTGGCCTCGGCGAGGATGTTGCGGATCTCGGTCAGCAGCGTCAGTTCGGTGTCCTGCGCCTGCTCGACTTCACCCTTCTTGCGCAAGCGGTTGTACGGTGCCACGACAAGGAAGTAGACCACCGCCGCGACCAGGATGAAGTTGACCGCGGCCGACAGCAGGATGTTGAGATTGATGGCCTGTCCGCCGCCGATGTCGTATCGCAGGATGCCGAAGTCGGCGTCGCCCCCGGCACCGACGCGGTTGACGAGCGGCGCCACGATGCTCTCGGTGAACTTGGTGACCAGCGCCGTGAACGCGGTACCGATGACCACTGCGATCGAGAGGTCGACGATATTGCCGCGGGCCAGAAATTCTTTGAACCCCTTCAACATGCGCTGCGCCCTTCCTGACATTGATGTCCCCGAATTGGAGAAACGTCACGTTAGTCCGCGGGTGAGTAGGCCACGGCACCGCCGTTGCGCCCACCACGCCGCTGCCGCAGCCTTGAGGAGGACTTCAGTGGAACGTCAAGGTGACCGTCTGCACCAGCGCCGCTGCCGCGACCTCGTTGGCGGCGTGACCGGGTAAGGCGACCAGCACGACGCGGTCGCCGCCGGCGCCGGGCCCGCTCGGCTTCGCCGACACCAGCACGACGATCGCATCCGTCGCGACAACCTGTGGTTGCGCCTCGACGTCGGCGTCCTTGGCGGCGAGGACGTCGACCACGTCGCCGGGGCGAATGAGGTCGAGCAGCGCGGGGTCGTCGAGGTGAAGCGGAACGATCCGCGCGGTCGGCCCCGCCGCCGACTCGGCCAGTCGGGGCCCGAGGAGGCGTACATCGGTGAGCGGCTCGCCCCGTCTGGCCGGGCCGGCCAGCGTTGCGCCGACCACAGCGCTCAGATCGGCTTGCGAACCGTCGGGAACCGTTGTGACAATGCGGCTTTCGAGACGCACATCGTCGCCGGTGAGTTCGATTCCGGGCGCCAGATCGCGTGCCGCGACCACGATGTCGGTGCGGTCGTCGGCCGGGTCCGGGCGAAAAGCGGCGACGGCGGCCAGCACGACCAGCCCGCCCGCCGCGATTCGGCGCGCCGCGACCGTACGGGACCAGTCGGGGCGCAGCGCGGCGAGCCGGCCTAACGCCGACGGATTCAGAGACTCCCCCATGACTGCCACCGTAGGCAGCGGGGGTCAACCAGGGGACGGGCTCGAGCCCGCCTGTGGATAACTCCGGTCAGTTGGAGGCCGCAGCGGCCGGGGCCGAACTGCTGGAGCCGGACTTCGAGTCGCTCGAAGAGCTCGAACTCGACTTGTCGGACGACTTGGCTGAGGACGTGTCGGATTTCTCCGACGACGTCGATGAACTCGACGACTCCGAACTGCTGCTCGAGGACCCGTTCGACGACGTCTTGGCCGACTCGCGGCTGTCGGTGCGGTAGAAGCCGCTGCCCTTGAACACCACTCCGACATTGCCGAAGAGCTTGCGCAGACGACCGTTGCACTCGCCGCACGTCGTCAGCGCGTCGTCACTGAACGCCTGCACCGCATCGAACCGGTGACCGCATTCGGTGCATGCATAGGAGTAGGTGGGCACGACAACCTCCGAGACGAGTTAAGTATTTAGCACTCTACCGGCTGAAGTGCCAGAACCGCTATGTGGCTCGCGTCATTCCCGACAGGGCCACCAGGCCCGCATTCGGCGTCAGCGCATGCGTTACGCGCACGTCGTGGGGTTCGGCGGGCAGCCGCTCAACAAGCTCGTCGTCGCGCACGACTGCGACCAGCCGCGCCGACGTCGAGGCCAGCGGGAGGCTGCGGTCGTAGAAGCCGGCGCCGCGCCCCAGCCGTACCCCTGCGCGGTCCACCGCCAGCGCGGGCACGAGCACCACCGACGCGCTCGCGATGGCCTCGGCGGATAGCCGCGGTTCGGCGGGCTCGCGCAGGCCGAATTGCGCGTCGATCAGACCACCGGGGCGGTATTCACCCCACTGCAGCGGCTGCTCGACGTCCGCGGCGACCGGCAGCAGCACCCGGACGTGCCGACGGTGCAGCGAGTCGATCAGTTCGAGAGAGCCCGGTTCGGACCCGACCGGGACGTACGCGCACACGGTTGAGCCTTCGACGACCAGCGACGCCGAGTGCGCGACCAGTGCACGCGCCTCGACGGCGCGCTGCTGGGCGGATACGGCACGGCGGGCAGCGAGGATCGCGCCGCGCAGCACGTCCTTCGTCTCGCTCACGTGCCGCCTCCAAAAGCGTCCTCGGCGGGTTTAACCGACCTCCGGAGGTTAATCTGTCAACCGTGACACCGCCTGAGGTAACGATTCCACACACCGCGGTCGTCCCGGCGGCGGGACTGGGGACGCGATTCCTGCCCGCTACCAAGACGATTCCCAAAGAGCTTCTGCCCGTTGTGGACACACCCGGGATCGAACTGGTGGCCGCCGAAGCCGCCGAAGCGGGCGCCGAGCGCCTGGTCATCGTCACCTCCGAGGGCAAAGACAGCGTGGTGGCGCACTTTGTCGAGGATCTCGTACTCGAGGGCACCCTCGAAGCGCGCGGCAAGACGTCGATGCTGGAGAAGGTCCGCCGGGCGCCCGAGCTGATCAAGGTCGAGTCGGTGGTGCAGGCGCAACCGCTGGGTCTCGGCCACGCGGTCGGCTGTGTGGAACCCGTTCTGACACCCGAGGACGACGCCATCGCGGTGCTGTTGCCCGACGATCTGGTGCTGCCCACCGGGGTGCTCGTGACCATGTCGAAGGTGCGCGCGAAGCGCGGCGGCTCGGTGCTGTGCGCCATCGAGGTACCCCGCGACGAGATCAGCGCGTACGGCGTCTTCGACGTCGAACCCGTCAAAGACACGAACAACGCGAACGTGATGCGGGTCAAGGGGATGTTCGAGAAGCCCAAGGCCGAGAATGCGCCGTCACCGTATGCGGCCGCGGGCCGCTACGTGCTCGACCGGGCGATCTTCGATGCGCTCAAGCGGGTTCCGCGAGGCGCCGGTGGCGAGATTCAGTTGACCGACGCGATCGCGTTGCTGATCAACGAGGGCCATCCCGTGCACGTCGTCGTGCACCGCGGCTCTCGACACGACCTCGGAAATCCCGGCGGCTATCTCAAGGCTGCGGTTGACTTTGCGTTGGAGCGCGACGACTACGGGCCCGATTTGCGACGGTGGCTGGTAGAACGACTGGGGCTGATCGACTGCTGAAGCCCCTGAGTCCAGATAGGGGTGCGGTGCGTTCGGTCGAGGAACAGCAAGCGCGAGTTGCGGCTGCGGCGGTAGCGCCGCGGCCGGTCCGGGTGGCGATCGCCGAGGCGCAGGGACTGATGTGCGCCGAGGAGGTTGTCACTGAGCGACCGCTGCCCGGATTCGACCAGGCGGCGATCGACGGATACGCCGTGCGCAGCGTCGACGTGCTGGGCGTCGGCGGTGACGAGGAGGACGGCGACGACGAGGGCGACCGCGAGGTCAGCCTCCCCGTGATGGCCTCGATCGAGGCGGGCGCGCGCAACCCGAGCCGGTTGCAGCCTCGGCAGGCCGCTCGCGTGCAGACCGGCGCGCCGATGCCGACGCTCGCCGACGCGGTGCTTCCGCTGCGCTGGACCGACGGCGGCGAGGCCCGGGTGACCGTGCTGCGCGGCGTCCGGTCGGGGGCCTATGTCCGTCGCACCGGCGACGACGTGCAGCCCGGTGACGTGGCGGTGCGCGCGGGCACGATCATCGGTCCCGCCCAGGTGGGCCTGCTGGCCGCGGTGGGGCGCGATCGCGTCCTGGTGCATCCGCGGCCGCGGTTGTCGGTGATGTGCGTGGGTGGTGAGCTGGTCGACGTGTCCCGGACGCCGGGCAACGGCCAGGTCTACGACGTCAACTCCTACGCACTGGCCGCGGCCGGCCGCGATGCGGGCGCCGAGGTGAACCGGGTCGGCATCGTCGACACCGACCCGAAGGAACTGCGCGAAGTGGTCGAGGGGCAGATCAACCGCGCCGAGGTGGTGGTGATCGCAGGCGCCGTCGGCGGTGCGGCCGCAGAAGCCGTCCGGTCGGTGCTCGCCGACCTCGGCGAGATGGAGGTGACGCGCATCGCGATGCATCCGGGCTCGGTGCAGGGGTTCGGCCAACTCGGCCGCGACGGCGTGCCCGTGTTCCTGCTGCCGGCCAATCCGGTCAGCGCGCTCGTGGTGTTCGAGGTGATGGTGCGTCCGCTGATTCGGCTGTCGCTGGGCAAGCGACAGGCACACCGGCGAATCGTGCAGGCACGCACGCTGTCTCCGATCAATTCGGTCGCGGGCCGCAAGGGTTACCTGCGTGGGCAGTTGATGCGCGATCAGGACACCGGCGAATACCTGGTGCAGGCGCTCGGCGGGGCACCGGGCGCTTCTCATCTACTTGCCACGCTCGCCGAGGCGAACTGTCTGGTGACCATCCCCACCGAGGCCGAAGAGGTCCGCACCGGTGAGATCGTCGACGTCGCATTCCTGGCCCAGCGCGGCTGATTCGACCATGCGGCGCCCGGCGTGAGTCTGTTGCGGTCCAGTTCGATGCATCCGGGTTGGCCGATGCCTGCTGGACCGTTGCGGGTGCGCGCCGGCGTGGTCCGGTTGCGGCCGGTGCGGCTGCGCGACGGCGCCGTGTGGAGCCGCACCAGGCTCGCCGACCGCGCTCACCTCGAGCCGTGGGAGCCGGCAACGGGCATGGATTGGGAGACGCGGCATGCGATCACGTCGTGGCCGTCGGTGTGTTCGGGCCTACGCTCGGAAGCTCGTAAAGGCCGCATGCTGCCGTATGTCATCGAGGTGGACGGGCAGTTCAGCGGACAGCTGACCATCGGCAACGTCACCCATGGTGCGCTGCGCTCGGCATGGATCGGCTACTGGGTGGCCAGTTCGATCACCGGGGGAGGGGTGGCGACCGCGGCGCTGGCGCTGGGCCTCGACCACTGCTTCGGCCCGGTCATGCTGCACCGTGTCGAGGCGACGGTGCGTCCAGAGAACGCCGCGAGCCGCGCCGTGCTGACGAAGGCCGGGTTCCGCGAGGAGGGGCTGCTTCGGCGCTACCTCGAGGTCGACGGCGCATGGCGCGACCACAAGTTGGTCGCCATCACCGTCGAGGAACTCAACGGCTCCGCGGCGTCGGCGCTGGTCCGCCACGGGCACGCGAACTGGACGTAGGTCACGGTGCTTCGTGACAGCAATTCAGGCCACGGTGTTACAAATGTGACATTTGTGACTGTTGGTGCTTGCTCGCACTGAATTACAGGTGTGTAATTGGTCTCGGCGCGCCGCCCATGGATGCGCAGGTCACGGACCTAGCCTGAAGGGGAAAGGAGCAGGCGACATGCCAAGCATCCCCCAATCACTTCTGTGGATTTCCCTCGTCGTTCTCTGGCTGTTCGTGCTGGTGCCGATGCTGATCAGCAAGCGCGACGCCGTCCGGCGCACCAGCGATGTGGCGCTCGCGACGCGCGTGCTCAACAGCGGGAGCAATGCCCGGCTGCGCCGCCCGCGCCCCGCGGCCGGCCACGCCAGCGATCCCGACTGGCAGCCGTCTCAAGACGATCTCGACGAGGACCTCGACGAGCGCGCCGAGGACGAACCGGTGGTGCGCGCCGCGGTCGTCGAGGCCGTCGAAGAGCGGTCGGAGGACAGCGAATCAGGCGAATTGCCATTGCCTTTCGACGAGCCTGCCCTCGAAGCGGTCGAAACCGTCGAGGTTCAGGCCGTCGAGACCGCCGACATCGCCGAGAGCGACGAGAGCGACGAGAGTGACGAGGCCGACGACGAGTACGAATATGTCGCCGATTCTTCGGGTCTGGAGGCTGCGTCGGAGACCGACCTGCGGCTGGCCGATTCGCTGAGCGCGGCGCGCGAGCGTCGGTACGAGTCGAAGACGGCCGCCGCGGTGAGCGCCCGCAAGTACAGATTCCGCAGGCGCATGCTGATGGCGATGGCGGCGACGCTGATCGCCTCGGTTGTCGCGGCCTACCTCGTGGCACCTGCGCTGTGGTGGATGTGTGGCGCCATCGGCGTGGTCACCGTGCTGTACCTGGGATACCTGCGGCGCCAGACCCGCATCGAGGAGAGGTTGCGCCGCAGGCGGGCACAGCGGATGGCACGGTCGCGCCTTGGCGTGGAGAACACCGACGACAGGGAGTTCGACGTCGTGCCCTCACGGTTGCGCAGGCCCGGTTCGGTGGTGCTCGAGATCGACGATGAGGACCCGATCTTCGAGCACCTCGACTACGCGCCGTTCGCCCGGGGATTCGACCTGCCTCGCGCGGCAGGCCAGTAGCGCCGTCGGTTTCGACCGACGCGTCGCGACTGGTAGCCTGTGCTACCGGTATCAGGGGCTATGGCGCAGTTGGTAGCGCGACTCGTTCGCATCGAGTAGGTCAGGGGTTCGATTCCCCTTAGCTCCACACAATCTTCAGAGCTCAGTGTCCGGCTCACCCCGTCGCATAAAGCTGGGTAACGCTGTCCACCAGGTCGCTCAATCCGGTGGGCCGGTGGTCGTGCCACCAGGCAAGCCTGACCGGTATGCGAGGGCCGTCCTTGATCGGCCGGAAAATCACCCCGGGGCGCGCATGGTGGTGGGCGGTGGCATCGGCAGTGATTCCCACGCCGCGTCCCGCGGCAATGGTGTCGAGCCAACTGTCCACATCGGCGGATTCGATGAATCGTGGTTGCGCAGCGGCGCCATGCCACAACTCACTGCTGGTGGTCCCCACCCGGGGATCGATGACCACTGCCCGGTCGGCGATCTCGGCCAAGCTCAACTGACGACGTCGCGACCACTGCGAATCATCGGACGCAAATGCCACAAGCCGCCGTTCCAGCCCCACCACCACGGACTTGAAGTGCTTTTCATCAACTGCTCGTCGCACTATTGCGACGTCGCACAGCCCTTCGGCCAGACCGGCAGTGGGTGAGTTGTGCCGCACGAGTTGCAACTCGACCGCATCGTGGCGCTGAGCCCAGTCCCGTTGCAGGCGGGCCGTGTGCCGCCCTATCGCAGCCCACGCGTATCCCAACCGCAGGACGGCCTGGCGCGATCTCAGGAAGCTCGTGAAACTGTCTGCCTCGGACAGCACCCTGCGTGCATGAGGCACGATGAGCTGCCCTGGGGTTGTCAGCTCGCATCCTCTCGGGACACGCCGCAATAACCTGTCTCCGACTGTCCTTTCCAG
Organism: Mycobacterium deserti; assembly: GCF_025345615.1. GTDB lineage: Bacteria > Actinomycetota > Actinomycetes > Mycobacteriales > Mycobacteriaceae > Mycobacterium > Mycobacterium deserti. Next base: position 594,967 of record NZ_JAODWD010000001.1, on the reverse strand, counting down.
GCCCGCGATCGTGCGCGACACCGCTGCTTGCGACACATGAAGCTGCTCCGCGGCTTCGGTGAATGAACCCGCTTCCGCGGCCACGACGAAGAATCGAAGCTCCCGCAGATTCCAATCCATAACTCAAGCGTATGGCAGACCCAATACATGCATTAGGTTTATGTACAGACAGAACTTACGTTGGCCACATGGGTACGGTCGCCCGCATGCGTGCGCACGGTGGGCCTGCGGGCGAGCTGGGACTTCTCGACGCGTCGTCGATGCGGCAGCAGCGTCGTGCAGGCATCGCCCTGATGCTTGCCAGCTCGGCATCGAACCAAACCGGCGCGGCGTTGGGAGCGATGGCGTTTCCGACCATCGGGCCGGTTGGTGTGGTCGCGATCCGGCAGGTCGTCACCGCGATCGTTCTGGTGCCGATCGTGCGCCCGAAGTTCCGCGGCCTACACAAGTTCCAATGGCTGCCGATCCTGGGTTTGGTCGTCGTGTTCAGTGTGATGAACCTGAGTCTGTACGCCGCGATCGACCGTATCGGCCTCGGCCTAGCTGTCACGCTGGAGTTTCTCGGCCCGCTTACGGTGGCGATCGCCAGCTCACGGCGTGCGCTCGACGTCGCAAGTGCCGTCCTGGCCTGCGTCGGCGTCGTGGTGCTGACTGCCCCTGGCCCAACGACCGACCTCGTCGGCGTCACCCTCGCCTTGCTCGCCGCGGCAGCATGGGGGTCTTACGTCTTGTTGAACCGGTCCGTCGGGCAACGCCTGCCCGGCCTGCAGGGAACCGCTGTAGCCAGCAGCGTGACCGCCGCCGCGTGGGCCCCGGTCGCCGTCGCATGGTTCGTTTCCCATGTACCCAGCGCGACGGCGGTGGCTCTCGCGGTCGCCTGCGGATTGATGTCTTCCATCGCGCCGTACGTCGCCGACCTGCTCGCACTGCGCCGAGTCCCAAACCACGTCTTCGGCACCTTCACCAGCGTTAATCCCATATGGGCGGCATTAGCGGGCTGGCTCGTCCTCCATCAAGCCCTCGGCGTGAACGAGTGGGTGGGCATTGGGTTGATTGTCGTGAGCAACGTCTTGGTCTCCGCATGCGGAGCGAGGGCACTGCCGACGCCTTGATCTCCATGTTCTGTTGCTTCTGCGCGGCACTGGTCGGGACAGTGGCAAGTACTCCGCACTGACAACTCGGACTTCATCTCCTGAGCGCCGTGACGGGGACGGCGTGCTGGTACGGGTTGTTCGTCGCGATCACGCTGTTCTCGCTGGCCAACACGACCCTGCTGACCTACAGCGCCCCTCTGCTGGCCGTCGCGATGATGTCGGTGCGCTGGCTGTCAGCCACCGAACCCGTCGCGAGGATCGACTGGCTCGTGTGGGACCACGCGCCGGCGCTGTCGGTGTATCTGGGGACGGCGCTGGTGATCGGCGGCGGACTGTCGCCGTCCGGTCAGGCCGAGCCAGAGCGTCTAGAAAATCAGGCCGTTGGCCCTGCTCGTCGCGGCGGCAAAGCGGTTCTGTACGTCCTCCCAGTTCACGACATTCCAGAACGCCGTGACGTAGTCAGCTTTGACGTTTTTGTACTGCAGGTAGTAGGCGTGCTCCCACATGTCGACCTGCAACAGCGGAATGATGCCCAGCGGCACGTTGGCCTGCTGGTCGTACAACTGGAACGTCAGCAGGCGTTGGCCGAGGGTGTCGAACCCCAGCACTGCCCATCCCGAGCCCTGAAGGCCGTTGGCCGCGGCGGCGAATTGGGCCTGAAACCTGTCGAACGAACCAAACTGGTCGTCGATGGCGGCGGCGAGGTCGCCGGTGGGCTTGTCGCCGCCGTTCGGCGACATGTTCTTCCACCAGATCGAATGGTTGACGTGCCCACCGAGATGGAACGCCAGGTTTTTCTCGTGCAAGAAGATCGCGCTGTGGTCGCCTCCGGCGCGCGCCTCCTCGAGCTTGGCGATCGCGTCGTTGAGCCCCTTCACGTAGGTGGCGTGGTGCTTACCGTGGTGAATCTCGTTGATCTGACCGGAGATATGCGGTTCCAGGGCGCCGTAGTCGTAGTCCAAGTCGGGCAGGGTGTACTCGGCCATGAAGTTCCTCTCTGCGTGCTCACTCGATGCCCTTCCAACGTATGGCCGCCAGCATCATCTGTCCACCTGTTCAGATGTGCAGAAGATGTGTACTCTGGTCTGCGCGGGCGGTCGTGAGTGGCGTCGATGCAGCACATCACGTAACGACTTGTCTTCCGGACAGCAGAAATGCCGCGGCCGTCCCGCTCGAACCATCGTGATCGCATCCGCCGCTCCAGTTGCTGAGGGTGCCGAGGGGCAAGCTGCCGGACGGCTGCACCGGTCAACGCGGCGGTCGGACCCCTTGGGACGGCCGCTACGACCCACGGCGAGAAGGCCCACTGGCACCCCCTGCGTGCACCTGGATCACGGCTTTGCTGACCGCCCGCCCGCCCGCGGCTCGTTGTGAGTATTCGCTTCACCTTGTTATGCGGCGAAGCGGCAATTAAGTGCGTGTTACCACACTTATGGCAAATATTGTTCGCTCTCCCGGGCGGTAATCAATTCGCACTCGAGTCGCCCGTTCGCCACAGCTAAGCCTGGCTAATCCATGCAACCGAAGGCGGCGCGGTAAACCGACAGGTCAATGCAATACTTTCAGGTATGTGACCCGGTAGGTAGCGACTCTGGCGGAATTAAATGCCGTGACCAGGACGCCCGGACATGGCGAGCCGTCGATGCAGGTGCGCACCTGGATACTCGGCAGGCGATTGAAGCATTCGTAAGGGCGAACACGCACGGCCCCGCCTTTGCCGCATTCGACGGGGAATTGGTATACGCCACCGTAAATACCGACCAGACGCGAAGCGCAATTTTGCCAAAACTGGCTGCGGATGCGTGGCCGCGATGGTTCGGGCGAATCTGTGGGAACTGTCCCATTCTTGAGAATACGCTGCTAGATCGGCTCTCATGGGGCGGTCGGGATCGCTGGAGCAAACGTATGCTGGCGATGTTCACGGTGCCGTGGGGCGCTCTGGGTGCGGCACCGGAACTCTTGCCGAGTCCCAGGTTGCCCGCCGACGTAGGTATGCGGACGACGGTCTTGTTGTGGTAGAACTAGGCCGCCCGCGTTCGCGCGGCAGGTGCACTTGTGGGTGGAAAGGCAGACAACATTTGTTGTCGGTTATCGCTATTCACGACGCCCATCTGCATACGGCCCGTCATCGTTGCCGGCCGGCTGTGCCGTTGGTTTTGCGTAACTGGGACGGACGGCTATTTTGCCCTTATCCTAATTCGGACGCACGTACCTAAGTGCACGCGGAGAAGAGGTTTTGAAACGGTGGGTCAATCGCGCGCAATTCCCGTCGCGGTGATTGGAATGTCATGCCGCCTTCCGGGCGGAATAGACTCTCCTGAGCGGCTGTGGGAAGCGTTGCTGAACGGCGAGGACTTCATTACCGAAGTCCCTGCCGACCGCTGGGACGCCGAGGAGTACTACGACCCGGAGCCGGGCGTGCCCGGCCGCTCGGTATCCAAGTGGGGCGCGTTCCTCGATGACGTCTCCGCCTTCGACGCTGCGTTCTTCGGCATCACCGAGCGCGAGGCCACGGCGATCGACCCGCAGCATCGGCTCCTGCTGGAGACCGCGTGGGAAGCCGTGGAGCACAGCGGGCTGAACCCGGCGTCGGTCGCGGGCTCTCAGACCGGCGTGTTCATGGGTGTGACCCACAACGACTACGCCTATCTGGCGGCCGACACCCAGGCGCTCGAAGGACCGTACGGGTTCACGGGGACCAGCTTCAGCCTGGCCTCCGGCCGCATCGCCTACGCGCTGGGCGTGCACGGGCCCGCCGTTACCGTCGACACTGCGTGCTCGTCAGGGCTGAGCGCCATCCACATGGCCTGCCGCAGCCTGCACGACGGGGAGAGCGACCTCGCGCTGGCCGGCGGAGTGTCGGTCCTGCTGGAACCCCGCAAGGCCGCGGGCGGCTCCGCGGCGGGCATGCTGTCGCCGACAGGCCGCTGCCACGCCTTCGACGTCGCCGCCGACGGGTTCGTCTCCGCCGAGGGCAGCGTCGTGCTGATGCTCAAGCGTCTTGACGATGCACTCACCGACGGTGATCGGATCCTCGCGGTCATCCGCGGCACCGCCACCAACCAGGACGGCCGAACCGTCAACATCTCGACGCCCTCCTCCGAGGCGCAAGCCGCGGTGTACCGGTCGGCGCTCGCGGCGGCCGACGTCGATGCCGCCAGCGTCGGCCTGGTCGAAGCGCACGGCACCGGCACACCGGTGGGCGACCCGCTCGAGTTCGCCAGCGTCGCCGAGGTCTACGGCACCGAAGGCCCCTGTGCCCTCGGGTCGATCAAGACCAACTTCGGCCACACGCAGTCGGCCGCAGGGGCACTGGGTGTGATGAAGGCGGTGCTCGCGGTTCAGCACGGTGTCGTGCCGCAGAACCTGCATTTCACCCGCCTGCCCGACGAGATGGCCCGACTGCAGACGAATCTCTTTGTGCCGCAGGCGAATACGGCGTGGCCGATCAGCGGCCCGCGCCGGGCGGGCGTGTCGGCCTACGGCTTGTCCGGCACCAACGTGCACGCCGTCGTCGAGCAGGCGCCGGAGCACGCGCCCGAGCCGCAGGCGGCGCGGACGGACTACGGCCCGCAGCTGTTCAGCCTGTCGTCGACCTCGGCGGACGAACTGCGCGCGACGGCGGGCCGGTTCGCCGACTGGCTCGCCAACGGTGGGGACGGAAACGGGCGTGGGCCGGCGATCGACCTGTGCGACCTGGCGTACACGCTGGCCCGCCGGCGCGGACACCGGTCAGTGCGGACCTCGGTGATCGCCAGCGGCCGCGAGGATCTGATCGCCAAGTTGCGGGAGGTCGCGGGCGGCGACAATCCGTATCTGCCCGCAGTCTCCCAAGATGACCGCGGCCCGGTGTGGGTGTTCTCCGGGCAGGGTTCGCAGTGGGCAGGCATGGGCACCGAACTGCTGGCTAGGGAGCCGGTTTTCGCGGCAACTGTTGCCGAGCTCGAGCCGCTGATTGCGCGTGAGTCGAATTTCTCGGTGACGCAAGCGATGTCGGCGCCCGACACGGTCACCGGGATCGACAAGGTGCAGCCGACCGTCTTCGCAGTCCAGGTGGCACTGGCCGCGACCGTGAAGTCCTACGGAGTGACCCCCGGCGCGGTCATCGGGCACTCCATGGGCGAGGTCGCCGCCGCGGTCGTGGCGGGCGCGCTGACGATGGACGACGGAGTGAAGGTCATCTGCCGTCGCTCCCGGCTGATGGCGCGCATCGCCGGCTCGGGCGCCATGGCGTCGGTGGAACTTCCCGCTCAACAGGTCCTTTCCGAACTCGCCGCACGCGGGACGACCGATGTCGTCCTGTCGGTGGTCGCCTCACCGCAGTCGACCGTCGTCGGTGGCGCGACGCAGTCCATCCGCGATCTGGTGGCGGCCTGGGAAGAGCGTGACGTGATGGCACGCGAGGTGGCCGTCGACGTCGCCTCCCACTCGCCGCAGGTCGACCCGATCCTCGAAGAGCTGGAAGAAGCCCTCGCCGACCTCGACCCGTCCGAACCGCAGATCCCGTACTACTCGGCAACGCTGTACGACCCGCGCGACGAGGCGGACTTCGAGGCGTACTACTGGGTGGACAACCTGCGCCACACGGTGCGCTTCGCAGCGGCGGTGCAGGCGGCCCTGGAGGACGGGCACCGGGTGTTCGCGGAACTGTCGCCGCATCCGCTGTTGAAGAACGCCGTCGAGCAGACGGCGCGCAACCTCGACGTCCCTTCGGCCGTGCTGGCCGGCATGCGTCGTCAGCAGGAAATGCCCTACGGCGTACGCGGACTCGTGGCCGATCTGCATGCCGTAGGTGCCGCGGTCGACTTCTCGGTGCTCTACCCGAGCGGGCGACTGGTGGACGCACCACTGCCATCGTGGACTCACACGCCGCTTTTGCTTGACCGTGACGGTCACGACGCGAACACCCGCGGCGCGTGCGTGGTCGCGGTGCATCCACTGCTCGGCTCGCACGTTGAACTGCCCGAGGAGCCCGAACGCCACATCTGGCAGGGGGAGGTCGGCACCGAAGCGCAGCCGTGGCTGGGCGATCACAAGGTGCACGACGTCGCTGTGCTGCCGGGTGCCGCGTACTGCGAGATGGCGCTGGCGGCCGCACGGGCTGTGCTCGGCGACGCGGGCGAGGTCCGCGACGTGTCGTTCGAAGAGATGCTGCTTCTCGACGAGACGACCCCGCTGTCGTCCTCGGCGGCGGTGCTCTCTGCCGGCGTCGTCGAGTTCGCTGTCGAGACGTACCGCGACGGCGAACGCACGCGGCGGGCCAATGCCACCCTGCACGAGGCGACCGCTGACGAGCCGGCGTCCTACGACGTCGACGGTCTCATCGCCGCGCATCCGGACAGCGTCGACGGAGCCGACCTGCGGGCCGCGTTCGGTGCGGTCGGAATTCACCACGGTGCCGCGTTCGCGGGCCTGGCCACGGCGTACACCGCGGAGGCGGACACCGTGATCGCCGCCGTCGCACTGCCCGGTCCGCTGCGGTCGCAGCAGGCCGGATACGGAGTACACCCGGCGTTGTTGGATGCCTGCTTCCAGTCGGTGGTCGCGCATCCCGACGTGCAGGCTGCTGCCTCGGGCGGCATGCTGCTGCCGTTGGGCGTGCGCAGCCTGCGGGCCTACGCGTCGGCGCGCAACGCGCACTACTGCTACAGCCGCATCGTCAAGGCCGACGTCGACGGTGTGGAAGCCGACCTCGACGTCCTCGACGAGCACGGCGCAGTCCTGTTGAGCGTCAAGGGACTACAGCTGGGCACCGGGGCCTCGGAGAAGGCGCAGGCCGACCGGCTGCTCAATGAGCGGCTGCTGACCATCGAGTGGCTGCAGCGCGAACTGCCCGAGTTCGACCAGGACCAGGCTGGCGCATGGCTTTTGGTCAACGTCAGCGACAACGGCAACGCGCTGGCCGCATCGCTCGGTGACGCTCTGAAGGCTGCGGGCGCCGACTGCACGACCATGGCCTGGCCCCAGCGCGCCGATCATCAGGCCAACGCCAAGCTGTTGGTCTCCCACGTGACCGAGCACGCGCTGAGCGGGGTGGTCATCGTGACCGCCGACGCCGACGAGGACGCAGACCCGGGAATCAGGGGTGGCGACTGCGTACGCCACGTGGTGCGGATCGCGCGTGAGCTGCCGGAGGTGCCGGGTGAGGCGCCGCGTCTGTACGTGGTGACACGCCACACGCAAAGCGTTGTCGCGGGCGATGTTCCGAATCTGGAGCACGCCGGACTGCGGGGTCTGGTGCGGGTGCTCGGGATGGAGCATCCGCGACTGCGCGCCACCCAGATCGACATCGACGACGCGACCGACGCCGCGCTGCTGGCGCCTGCGCTGCTTGCGGGCTCCGATGAGGACGAGACGGCGTGGCGTGCCGGCCTCTGGTACACCGCCCGGCTGAGTCCGGCTCCGCTGCGCGCCGAGGAGCGGCGAACCACCACCGTGGGCAACGAACACGACGGCATGCGGTTGCAGGTGCGCACGCCCGGAGACCTCGAATCACTGGAACTGGTTGCCTTCGACCGTGTTCCACCCGGCCCCGGCCAGATCGAGGTCGCGGTCAGCGCATCGAGCATCAACTTCGTCGACGTCCTCGTCGCATTCGGCCGCGCCCCCAGCTTCGACGGCCGGCTGCCTGAACTGGGTTCGGAGTTCGGCGGCGTCGTCACGGCCGTCGGCCCCGATGTGACGGCGCACAAGGTCGGAGACCGGGTTGGCGGCGTATCGGCCAACGGATGCTGGGGCACGTTCGTCACATGTGACGCCGACCTCGCGACGCCCTTGCCGAACGGACTCGAGGAGCACGAGGCGGCCGCGGTGGGTCTGGCCTACGCGACGGTGTGGCTCGGGCTCGAGGAGCTGGCACGCATCTCGGCAGGCGACAAGGTCCTGATCCACTCCGCAACCGGTGGCGTGGGCCAGGCGGCGATCGCGGTCGCCAGGGCGGCGGGCGCCGAGATCTTCGCCACCGCCGGTAGCGAGGACCGGCGAGCCTTGTTGCGGCAGTGGGGCATCGAGCACGTCTACGACTCACGCAGCACCGAATTCGCCGACCAGATCCGCAACGACACCGGCGGCTACGGGGTCGACATCGTGCTGAACTCCGTCACAGGGGCGGCGCAGCGAGCGGGGCTCGAACTGCTCGCCTTCGGTGGACGGTTCGTCGAGATCGGCAAGCGCGACATCTACGGCGACACCCGGTTGGGACTGTTCCCGTTCCGCCGCAACCTGTCGTTCTTCGCGGTGGACCTGGCGTTGATGACGGTCACCCACCCCGACAAAATCCGCAGGCTGTTGGCGAAGGTGTACGAACTGACCGCCGACGGCACGCTGCCGAAGCCGGACATCACCCGCTACCCGCTGACCGAGGCGGCCACCGCGATCCGACAGATCGGCGGAGCGCAGCACACCGGCAAGCTGGTGCTCGACGTGCCGCGCGAACCGCACAGCAGCGTAGTTGTTCCGCCGGAACAAGTTTCGGTGTTCCGGGCCGACGGCTCCTACATCATCACCGGCGGACTCGGTGGGCTTGGTCTTTTCCTCGCGGAGAAGATGGCCGAGGCCGGCTGCGGCCGTATCGTGCTGACGTCGCGCAGCCAGCCGAGCGTCCGTGCGCAGGAGATCGTCGACCTCGTCCGCTCCACCGGCGCCGACATCGTGGTCGAGTGCGGTGACATCGCCGCCGCGGGCACGGCCGAGCGACTGGTGTCGGCCGCGACGGCGACCGGGCTACCGCTGCGCGGTGTGCTGCACGCAGCCGCCGTCGTCGAGGACGCGACGCTGCCAAACATCACCGACGACCTCGTCGAACGAGACTGGGCGCCAAAGGTGTACGGGTCGCAGCGGCTGCACGAGGCGACCCTTGACCAGCCGCTGGACTGGTTCTGTGCCTTCTCTTCGGCTGCCGCACTCGTCGGCTCACCCGGTCAGGGCGCGTACGCCGCGGCCAACAGCTGGCTGGATGCGTTCATGCACTGGCGCCGTGCCCAGGGCCTGCCGGCCAGCACCATCGCGTGGGGCGCGTGGGCCGAGATCGGCAGGGGCACGGCGATGGCCGACGGCGACGCCGCGATCCTGCCTGACGAGGGCGCGTACGCCTTCGACGCGATGCTGCGCTACGACCGGGTTTACACCGGCTACGCACCGATACTCGGCACTCCCTGGCTGACGGCGTTCGCACAGCGCAGTCCGTTCGCGTCGGCATTCAAATCTGCGGGCCAAGGACCGGCGGAGGGAAGGAAACTGCGTGCTGAACTGGCATCGCTGCCACGGGAAGAGTGGCCGACACATCTTCGGCGACTCATCGCCGAACAGGTCGGTCTGATCCTGCGACGGGCGATCGATCCGGATCGCCCCCTGTCTGAGTACGGGCTCGATTCACTTGGCAATCTCGAGCTGCGTACCCGCATCGAAGCGGAGACGGGCGTTCGCATCAGTGCCATGGGCATCAACACGGTCCGAGCGTTGGCTGACAGCCTCTGCGACACGCTGGCCGCCGAAGAGGCGGTAACGGCGTCGTGACACCGGGCCAGGAGTAGGGGGAATACGTGTTCGCACTAGAGCCGATTCACGAGTGGGTCGACGTACCGGGCCAGCTCATCGCGTGGGAGCCCTCGCGGTCGACGCTTGCGAAGGTGGCCGAGGCGCCGGTGTCCGATGTTCCGCCCAGTTATCAGCAGGCACAGCACGTGCGGGCCTATCGCGAACACGCGACCCGTGGCACCGAGATGGCGAGGCTGACGATTCCGGCCTGGAACATCGCCGGCCGCTGCGACATTCGAGCGATGACGTACGTCATCAACGCCTACCTGCGCAGGCATGACACGTACCGCAGCCGGTTCGAGCTCACCGATGACGGCCAGGTCGTGCGTCGGACCCTCGGCAGTCCCAAGGACATCAAGATGGTCGCGACCGATCTCGGCGAGAAGTCCGCGTCCGAGTGGCGTGCGCACATCCTGCGCACGCCCGGCCCGCTTCAGTGGGATTGCTTCCGGTTCGGCGTCATTCAGCGCGCCGACCACTTCACCTTCTTCATGACCGTCGACCATGTTCACGTCGACGCCATGTTCATGGGGCTGGCGTTCGTCGAGCTCCACATGATGTACGCCGCGCTGGTCAACGGTGGGGCGCCTATTCCGCTTCCGGAAGCCGGCAGCTACGACGACTACTGCGTCCGGCAGCGAGCCTTCACCTCGGCGCTCACCGCGGACTCACCGCAGGTGCGCAGGTGGACGACGTTCGCGCAACGCAACAACGGCAGCCTGCCGCAGTTCCCGCTGCCGCTGGGCGACCCGTCGGTGCCGTGCGAAGGTGACCTTCTGACCATCGATCTGATGGACGACGAGACCTCGAACCACTTCGAATCGGCCTGCACCGGCGCCGGTGTGCGGTTCATCGGTGGCGTGTTCGCCGCCGCCGCGCTGGCCGAGCATCAGCTGACCGGGGTCGACACCTACCACGTGATCACTCCGACCAGCACCCGCAGCACCCATGCCGAGATGATGACCACAGGTTGGTTCACCGGAACGGTGCCGATCACCGTCCCGGTGACCGCAACGTCGTTCGCGGATACGGCGCGCGCCGCCCAGCATTCCTTCGACTCCGGAATCGAACTGGCGCACGTGCCGTTCGACCGGGTGCTCGAACTCGCGCCCCCGGAATGGGGACTGCGGGCACCCGGCTTCGGCGTCCCGATGATCTCCTACCTTGACGCGACACTTGCACCGCTCTCGCCGGCCGTCATCGCGGAGTGGAACGGGCTGAACGGCAAGATTTACAGCGAGCTCGGCGCGGCGCACCAGGTCGGGATGTGGATCAACCGCTTCGGCAACGGCACCTCGGTCACGGTCGCGTTCCCGAACAACCCAATCGCCCGCGAATCGGTCACCCGCTACATCGAGGCGATGAAGGCCGTGTTCGTGCGTGTCGCCGAGGGCCGCGAAGAGATGGCGCCCGCGTCGGACGACCTCATCGCACTGGACCTGAAGTCGGCTTAATGGCGGTTCCGGCCGACGATCGGATCTCGTTCACCGATCAGCTGTTGTTCCTCGGACAGCGCGCCACCGGCCAGGAACTCGCCATGCAGGTCGTCTGGGTGTACGAACGGGCCGTTGACCTCGACGGCGTGAGACGGTTTCACGAGAACTTCGGCTACGGACTGTTCGGCAGGCGGATCGAGCGGTCGCCGCTCCCGTTCGGCCGGCACCGGTGGGTCGCGGCCCAGGGACCGGCGGCCGAGCTGGACATCGCCGAATCCTCCCGTGCGCGAACAGGACTGAGCGACTGGCTTGACGAACGCGTTCAGTTGCCGATCGACCCGGAGTGGGGTCCGGGCTGGCACCTCGGGGTCCTGCCGATGACCGACGGATCGACCGCGGTCAGCCTGGTGATGTCGCACTGTCTGTCCGACGGTGTTGGGGCCTTACAAACCATCGTCGACGGGGTCAAAGGCAGCAAGCGCGATTTCGGCTATCGGCCACCGCGCTCACGCACGCGCAGGCGGGCGGTCGCCGACGATCTGCGCGACACGGTCAGCGCCGTTCCGGAGGTGGCCAGAACGGTCGTGACAGCGGCGCGGCAGGCGTTCGGACGCCGCCACGAGATCGCGCGACCGGGACCCGAAAAGGCAGCCATGGCACCGGTTCCCGACCGCGCAGTTGTCGCGCCGGCGATCACGATCTACATCGACGTCGACCACTGGGACGACCGAGCGCAGGCGCTCAACGGGGCCAGCCATTCGCTGGTCGCCGCCTTCGCCGCGAAGCTCGCCGACCGGGTGGGGCGCCGGCGCGTCGACGACGGCGCCGTCACCCTGCACGTCCCGATCAGTGACCGAGTCCCGGACGACACCAGGGCGAACGCGGCCTCGATCGCCACGGTAACCATTGACCCCGAGCAGGTTTCGACAGACTTGTCCGGCGTCCGGACAGCTGTCAAGGCGGCGCTGAACGCCCTTCGCGAGCAGCCCGACCCGACCCTAAAACTCCTCCCACTGACTCCGTTCGTCCCGAAGTGGGCGGTGAAACGGGGCTCCGACGTCGTGTTCGGATTCGCCGACCTGCCCGTATCCCTGTCCATTTTGGGCGATGTCGACCCCGTTGTGGCCAGAGTCGACGGCACCGACGCCGATTACGTCATGTTGCGTGGAGTCGACCGGCACGTCACGCAGCGTTATCTCGAACAACGGGGCGGACTGTTGACAGTGCTGGCCGGCCGCATCGGCGGCAGGATGTCCATCACGGTCGTGGCCTATCACCCGGGTGCGCAGAACTCGAAGCCCTGGCTGCGTCAGCTGGCGGCGGACACCATGGCCGACTTCGGCCTGACCGGTGTGATCGACTGACTCGAAGGATGGCCAGCGACATGCCTTCTCGGCGCCGAATGAAGCGCAGACCTGCGCGAGACGAACCGGGACGCGAAAACCAGCTCGCGCTGATGGACCAGGCGGGGCTGCAGCTGCTGCGCGCCACCGGACGCGGTCAGCTCATGCAGTGCTCCTGGCTCTACGAGCATCCCGTTGACATGGACGGGATCCGGCGGTTCCACCAGAACTTCGGGCACGGACTCGCGGGTCGGCAGATCGAGCGGTCACCGGTGCCTTTCGCCCGCCACCGGTGGGTGTCGTCGCTCGGTCCGCCCACCGACATTCACTTCGAAAGTCTGCGTCCGCGCGCACATTTCAGCGACTGGCTGGACGAGCGATCACAGGTACCGGTCGATCCCGAGCACGGGCCCGGCTGGCATCTGAGCGTCCTGCCCATGACCGACGGTTCGACGGGCGTCACACTGGTGGGCTCACACCACCTGGGCGACGGCGTCGGCGCCTTGCTCACCGTGGTCGAGGCGGTGACGGGCGCTACGCGCGATCTCGGTTACCCGATGCCGGGTTCGCGCAAGCGGTTCCGAGCGGCGATGACCGATCTGCGCGAGACCGCACGGAGCGCGCCAGAGCTCGGGCGAACTGTGGTCCTGGCGGCGAAGCTCGCCTATCGGCAGCGGGCCGACATGACCGCGTCATCCGCGCCGGCGCAACCACATCCTGCCAAGGGCGCCGGTGCTGATGCCCGCGTCGTGGTGCCCGTGGTGACCGCGTTCGTCGAGCTGACGGACTGGGATGCCTGCGCCGATGCCCGGTACGGGAACAGCAGCTCGCTCGTCGCGGGGTTCGCTGCGAAGCTGGGTCAACACGTCGGGCGCCGGGGCGCCGACGGTGCTGTGCCGCTGATCTTCTCGCTGAACGACCGCACCACCCTGGACGACACCAGAGCCAACGCGATGCTGTTCGCACATGCGCGCATCATCCCGGACGACGTGGCCTCAGATCTCACGGACGCCCGCATCGCGATCCGGGAGGCGCTGAAGAAGGCTCGCGAGGTACCCGACGAGACGCTACAGCTTCTACCGCTGGTGCCGTTGGTGCCCAGGAGGGCGCTTCGACGGGTGGCCGAGCAGTTCCTGGGGTCGGGCGCCGAGAAGACGGTGACATGTTCCAACCTCGGTGAAGTGCCCGCCGCCGTCGGATGCGTCGACGGCACCGACGCCGAATACGTCTTGTTGCGCGGAGTCGATCAGAACGTCAGGCGAGCCGACATCGAAAAGGCCGGCGGCCAACTCGTGGTGGTGGCCGGGCGCGTCAACGGCAAGATGACGATCAGCGTCGTGGCCTACCAAGCGGGCGAGGAGAATTCGAAGGCGCGGGTCCGGGACCTGGTGGCGAGGACACTGGCCGAATTCGGCCTCACCGGCGAGATCGTCTAGGTCGACGCGGGCTTCTGAAGGCAGTACAGCCGGTAGGAGATGATGCCCTTCTCGACGTCCTCGTACAGCGGCGAGCCCTGCGTGACAGCCACGTCTCGGCCGACGCGGCGCAGAAGCGGCGGAGCGTGGCGATTGATGAGGTCCTGATAACGCACCGAGTTCTTCTCCAGTCCGCGCAGAACCTGGGTGTTGATCTCCTCTTGGGAGATCTCCTGCAGCCCTGAGGCTGTCAGTGCGGTCTCCCACTCGTCGATGTCTTCTTGGCCGCGCAGGTCGGCGTAGAGGAAATGTCCTCCCGGCCGCAGGACCCGAACCACTTCAGCCAGGAAGCGAGGGTAGTGCGGATACAGATGCGCCGCTTCGACATTGATCACCGCGTCGAACGATCCGTCGGGGAACGGCAGATTCTCGGCGTCACCCTGGACGAAACCAAGTCCGGGCAGCTTGTGCCTGCGCTTGCAGAAGGCGATGCCCGCGGGATTCAGATCCAGGCCGGTGTAGGCAGCGGGCGCCATCGTTCTGGTGATGTACGAGGCGGCGCCGCCGTGGCCGCAGCTGACCTCCAGAACCTGCTTGCCCTTCAGGTCCACCTGAGCGGCGACCCGGTGGTAGAGCTGAATGCACAAGCGGTCCGGCTCGTCGGACGGCTCGAGCGGCAACGCCATCGGGGGTTCTTCCTCATAGCCCCAGTTCAAAAACAGCACTTCGTCGGTACCGAGGCGGCGGGTCACCAGGTTGTACCCGTACTTCGAGACGATTTTTCCGAAGCGTTGGTGCGAAAGCGCAACAACCTTGGTCAACACCGAGCGATACACGCGTTCCAACATCGCGCAGAGTATTTCAGTAACTCGACCGCACTGTCGAATTGGGGGCAGTGATCGAACGGATACAACTTTCTGAAGCCCTACACGGCAGCGCCTCAGCCGTTTCTCAGGCGAACGGAATACCTTCGTACTCGAAACGCCGTTAGAACGTTGCCGAGGCGGGTAGATAATGTCCATTCCGGCAGCGCAGCCGATAGGGAGGTGGGATGAGCACCGATAACTGCGTGCGCGCCTGCCGGTGCGAGAAGTGTGCCGCGACCGACATCTCTGAAGGGTCCTTCGCACTGGACCTTTCCGCCGCTTTCTTCAGTCTCGGAACTGCCGACCCCGGATTCGTGCCCGACAGCTTCCTGAACTTCTATCCAGCCGATACCACCACCGCGGCGATCGAGTTGCGCCTCGAGAATATGTGGCGGCGCACAAACGGCGGGTACCAGCTAATGGACAATCCGCTAATCGACGCCGCTTTGGCGGTTAAGGAACGCCTCGCCCGCAACATCGTCGTCTGCCGCGAGGCCGGCAGCCACACCCCGCAGGCCGATGACGAGGAGTGCTGCGAGATCTGCGGTATCTGGATGGGTGACGATTTGGAGCGCCGACTCTGATCGCGAGGTGTTGATAGGCTCGTCACCCGGTGAACAGGGGGCGAGCAATTCACGATCGGCCGCTAGTCGACAACACGCTCGCATTCATGGACCAGGCGTCGTACCTCTGGGTGCGGGCCAGCGGACACGTTCATTGTGTCCAGGCCACGTGGGTCTACCGCCGTGACATCGACCATGGCGGACTGCGGCGGATGC
Organism: Mycobacterium deserti; assembly: GCF_025345615.1. Taxonomy (GTDB): domain Bacteria; phylum Actinomycetota; class Actinomycetes; order Mycobacteriales; family Mycobacteriaceae; genus Mycobacterium; species Mycobacterium deserti. The sequence continues at coordinate 579,499 of NZ_JAODWD010000001.1, read as the reverse complement.
ACGAGAATCTGGCGCACGGACTCTTGGGGCGCCGCGTCGAACCGTCGCCGCTGCCGGGTGGACGTCACCGCTGGGTCGCCTGGCACGACCTGCCCCGCTTGGACGTCTGCCCGTCGGCTTGGGACCCGAGCGTGGTGGCCGACTGGTTCGACGAGCGGGCGCACACGCCCGTCGACCCCGAATTCGGCCCGTGCTGGCATCTGGCCGTCCTGCCCATCGAGAACTACGGCACGGCAATCAGTTTGGTGGCGTCTCACACCGTAGTAGACGGCATCGGTCTGTCGCTGGCGGTGCGCGACGCGGTGAACGGGATCAGGCACGACTTCGGTTACCCACCCCCACACTCGCGCCGGCGTCGACGCGCGCTCGCCGAGGATGCGCGCTTGACGGCGCGCGCCCTACCGGAGGTCGGTCGCGCGCTCGGGGGCATGGTGAAGGTCGCCGTGCAGAACCGGCCGAGTCTCGGTCGACGGACTGACGCGGCGACGCCGGCGCCGCGGCCGGCCGGCGATCGTCCGGTCACCGTGCCGACCGCGGCGATCTATCTCGACCTCGCTGAGTGGGACGCGTGCGCCGCGCGGCTCGGCGGCACCAGCAATGTGCTGCTCGCCGGGTTCGCGGCCAAGCTCGCCGAGAGGTTCGGCCGGCATCGGGCCGCCGACGAACTCGTCACCCTCTCGTATCCGGTCAACGACCGCACCGCCAACGACCTCCGAGCCAATGCCTTGAAGGGCATCGACTTCGCGATCAGCCCTGCCAACGTCACCACCGACCTGCGGGGCACTCGTCGACACATCAAACAGGCTCTAGCCGAGGGGCTCGGCAAATTCGCAGACCAGGAACGCGTCTTTCCTCTTACGCCTTTCGTTCCAAAGGCGGTAGTCCGCAAACTGCCGCTGGGCGCATTGAATGCAGCCGACCGGCCGGTCGGCTGTTCGAATTGCGGTGAGCTTGATGAAGCGGTCACCCAGGCAGACGGCACCCAGGCCGATTACTTCTCGCTGCGAATGGTCGAGCAGAACCTCACGGAGAAGAGCCCGGAACTGGTCAACGGGGAATTGTTCGTTGGTTCAGGGCGCGTCGCGGGCAAGATTTTTCTGACGCTACGTTCTTATCGACCGGGCGCGGATAATTCGCGGCGAGCGCTTCAAGACCAGGCTGTCAGTACGTTGGCCGACTTCGGCCTCGCCGGATTTGTCGAATAGCGAGTGCCCGAGTTCCGGCTAGGGCTGGCCGGGGCGCACTTCCTCGCGCGTCGGTAACTGCCAATGCATGCCCATGTCGACGTCGAATTTCTGCGACGTGTAACGGAGTAGCCCGCTGCCGGGGTAGGGGGTGTACTCGCCGAACCAGATGGAGCCGTCGACCGCATACAGGTCGACCCTGACGAAATCCCAGCCCGAGCCGAGGGCACGAGCGATTTCCAGCATCTTCTCAAGTTCCGGTGGCCGCGGCTCGTCGGCAGACGGCATGATCCGCCATTCCACGGGCAGCCGGTTCCAGTCGGCGTCGAGGAAGGTAGCGGTCTGGTATCGGTACCGGCCGCGATTCACCTGAATAGTTTTCACCTGGCCGTCGAAGACGAAGAACTTGTAGTCGGCGGGCACTGTGCCGTCAGGAGTCGGGATGCGTTCTTCGATGAGCAGCACGGGCCGAGCCTGTCCGTAGCCCCACTCGCCGAGTTCAACGGGGTTGCGCTGGGCCCATTTATCGGTTTCTTCCACGAGCGCGGCGACGTCTGTCTGGGCGGACGGCCCGAACACCACATGACCGCTGCTGTGATTGGGCTTGAGCACCCATGGCGGCAGACCGGCCAGGTCCGGTGCGGTGCGCAGGTCGGTCCCGAACCAGTAGGTCTGCGGGATGCGCAACTCGGGCGCCGGATAGGCCGCTCGGGCCAACTCCTTCATCCGCATCTTGTCGCAGGCCGCGGCGATCCTTTCCCGCCGATCGTTGAGAATTCTCCAGTTAACCTTCTCGTTGAAGCTGCGCGGCCGACGGAAGTTGCCCGGCCTGCGAATCATCGTCAAATGGAGGGTGTGGCGCATCAGCGGCGTGGGCACCACGCGGATCAGCCACCAGTGCAGCGCTTGGTGCCACGCCAGGACGATTGCCAGCACGCCGCGGCGTTGCGGCGGCTGATCCGGCGTAAGCGCGCGGCGATCCCGGGTCGCCCTGACGTCAGCTATCAGGCCCATGCCGGTGAGTATGGCCAGAATCGCCCAATCTAGGGGGGCTACGTAGCCACCCGCGCGACCGGCAAAGGCGTATTCAACGGTATTCGAGTTTGCCGGACGGGTTTGGAGATGAGGTGGGTCCAGGCCACAACATTTTCTGTTCCTAGAATCTTCAATGCCGCCGACTCGGCGGAATTGAGCGCGACGCGAAATGATGATTTGCGGCGCCGGCGGCTCAGTCCCCACGGCTCGACGTGATCGACTAGAAAGGTAACGATTATGAGCGATGCTTCCGTTACCGGCGTCCTTCGGGAACGCGCCAGTTTGCAACCCGACGACACCGCGTTCACGTTCGTTGACTACGACCAGGAATGGGGAGGCGTCCCGCATGCTCTGTCCTGGTCGCAGCTGAACCGCCGGGTGCAGAGCCTCGCCCATGAGCTCCGGCAGCACGCGGCGCCGGGCGATCGTGCCGTGATCACTGCACCGCAGGGACTCGACTACGTGGTGGCCTTCCTCGGCTCGTTGCAGGCCGGCGTGATCGGTGTCCCGCTTTCCACTCCGATGGTCGGTGTTCACGACGAACGAATCACCGCGGTGCTGCGTGACGCGTCGCCCACCGTCATCCTCACCACCACGGCCGTCGCCGGGACGGTAGGCGAGTACGCCGTTGCGCAAGACGGTCAGCCGGCGCCGTCGATCCTCGAGGTGGACTCGCTGGACCTGGACTCCCGCCGCAAGCGGATCAACGATCGCGAGCCGCGGCCCGCAACGGCCTACCTGCAGTACACATCCGGATCGACTCGCACGCCCGCCGGTGTCATGGTGTCCAACCGGAACCTGACGGCCAACTTCGAGCAGGTGACCGCGGACTTCTTTCCCGACTTCGGCAAGGTGTCGCCGCCGAACACGACCGCCGTCTCGTGGCTGCCGTTCTACCACGACATGGGTTTGATGCTCGGTCTGTGCGCGCCCATTCTCGGCGGCTGGCACAGCGTGTTCACCACCCCGGCATCGTTTCTCGTGCGCCCCGCCCGGTGGATGCAGCTGCTGGCCGACAAGCCGCACACCGTCACGGCCGCACCCAATTTCGCCTTCGAACTGGCCGCGGGACGAACCTCCGACGACGACATGGCGGGCAAGGATCTCGGCGGCGTGCTGCGGGTGTTGAGTGGCAGCGAGCGCGTGCACGTGGCGACGTTGCGCAGATTCGCGTCGCGCTTCGCGAAATTCAATCTGAAAGAGGAGTCGCTCAAGCCTTCGTACGGTCTTGCCGAAGCGACGTTGTATGTCGCGACGCGCCGTCAGGTCGAACCGCCCAACGTGGTCGAGTTCGAACCCGAGAAGCTCTCGGCGGGCCATGCGAAGCGGTGCGGAACCGAAAGCGGGACGCCGCTGGTCAGTTACGGCGCACCGGAATCGCCGGTGGTGCGAATCGTCGACCCGCAGTCCAAAATGGAGTGCCCCGCGGAAATGGTCGGTGAGATCTGGGTTCAGGGTGAGAACGTGTGCCTCGGCTATTGGAACAGGCCGCAGCCGACGGAGGACACCTTCGGCGCAAGCATCGTCGACCCGTCCGCGGGGACGCCGGAGGGGCCGTGGCTGCGCACCGGCGACCTCGGATTCATCTCAGAGGGGGAGCTCTTCATCGTCGGCCGTATCAAAGACATCCTTATCGTGCGGGGGCTCAACCACTATCCCGACGATATCGAGGCGACCGTCCAGGAGATCTCGGGTGGCCGGACCGCGGCCATCGCGGTCGAGGAGGAATCCGCCGAACAACTCGTGGTGCTGGTGGAGGTCAAGAACCGGGCCTCACAAGAAGAGGCGAGGGAAAGGTTGGCGGCGCTCAAACGTGAAGTAACATCGGCTATTTCAAATGCTCACGGCTTGAGTGTCGCGGACATCGTTGCGGTGCCTCGTGGCGCGCTGCCGATCACCACCAGCGGCAAGATCCGGCGGGCGTCGTGCGCCGAGATGTACCGCAACAATCAGTTCTCACGGCTTGGCTGAGCGAGGTTGCCCACCCGGGGGAACACTGACGACCGTCGGGGCAAAGCGTCGTGCGCGGGTGGCTGTGTGCGCTGCCCATCGCCACAGTGACGAGTCTCGTCGCACCTGTGGGCGTGACACATGCGGTGATCCTGTTCGGCGGATCAGCCGTCGCTGTCGGCTATCTGGTGCTGCAGCTTCGAGCCATGCGCCAGTCGGCGCAAGACCGTGCCTGATCAGGAGAGACGTCCGCGGCGGGCAGCCGCCTCGAGAAGATCGGCTGTGGCGCGGACGCTGTCAGCGGGTTTCGTCAACAAGGTCGCGACGTCGCGGGCGCGGGCGAGGTAGAGCGGCTCAAGCACGGTGCGCAGCGATTCCCGCAGCGACTCAGCGGTCGTCTTCGAAAACCTGGCGTAGACACCGACTTTCAACCGCTCAACCTGCTTGGCCCAGAACGGCTGATCGGCACCCACCCAGAGGATGACGCTGGGCACCCCGGCCCGGATTCCAGCCGCTGTGGTTCCGGCGCCGCCGTGGTGCACGACGGCGCGGCAGAGTGGGAACACGTCGGCATGATTGACCGAGCGCACGATCTTGACGTGTGCCGCAGGTCGGACATCATCGAGATCGACGGCGCCGCTGCAGATCAGGGCCCGCTGACCCAGATCCGCGCACGCTGCCGTGATCATCGCCACAGCGTCGGCCGGCGAGGCGACCGGCATGCTGCCGAATCCGAAGTAGATCGGCGCATCGCCCGCAGCGATCCACGACGCCACCTCGTCGTCGTGCGCAGAGCCCAGCTCAAGCGTCATTGCGCCGACGAAGGGTCGCTTACCGTCCCATTCGTCGGCCAGGCCGGGAAAGAACAGCTCATCGTAAGCCTGAATCTCGAGTGTGCCGCCCTCGACGATGCGTCGCACGGCGCGCACGGTCGCCGTCGGTAAACCGAGATCGCGTCGCTGGGCATCCTCGGCCTCTTTCAACGCGCGCCAGTGCACCCATTCCATGACGGCCCATCCGGAACGCACCACGGCCGACGGAAGCGGCAGAGGTAAGACGTGACTGTTGGCCCGGGCCGGGAAGTAATGCAGCGCGGCCAGCGGGATGTCGTAATACTCGGCGACGTTCGCGGCGACCTCCTGGTAGGTCGTGCCGGTAAGGATCAGATCCGAACCGCCGGCCAGCGACTTGAGCGTCGCGTTCATCTCCGACCAGCCCTGGGTGATGTATTCCCTGACTTCGCGCAGTGCGACCAGAGGATTCTGGATCTTCCAGTACTTCCTGAAGATGTCTGCATCCATCTGCTGCGCAGAATCCACCCCGTAGGGGACGCAGGGCGCCAGACCGGCACTCTCGACGAAGTCGACGAGATTGGGCGGAACGGCTAACTTCACCTCGTGCCCGCGGCTGCGGAGTTCGAGGGCGACCGCGGCGCAGGGCTCCACATCGCCACGAGTTCCGTGGACGGCCACCGCGAATTTCACGCCCCGATTAGAGCACATTCGGCTTATTCGAGCCGCGTCGAATAACGCTGTCCGCAGTGCGCGATTTGGCGCACGCGCGATGCGGGAAAATACCACGGCTGCCCTATAATTGGGCCGGTCCGTCGGGGGATGAACAGCAAAGTTGCTATGCAATTGCGCGCCTCGGCGCGCGTGTAGCCTAATGGGGATGTTGAGGCGCGCCACAATTAGCGGTGTGTTTGCGGGGGCTGGATTTCCGGCACTGGGTCGGGTGGTCGTCCGCCACCCGCTACTGGTCATCGCCTCATGGATCGCCATTGCCGCTGCGCTGTTCCTGACGCTGCCGACATTGATCGAAGTCGCAGAGCGCAACCCGCCGGGACTGTTGCCGGACGACTCGGCGGTGATGGTGGCCGGGCGCGACATGAGCCAAGCCTTCAACGAGGGCGGTTCCGGCGGCGGCAAAGGTGGCTCAGGCAACTCCGGGAACGTCGCCGTCATCGTGCTCACCAACGAGAGCGGACTGACTCAAGCCGACGAAGCGACCTACCGCAGGCTGGTCGACAGGTTGCGCGCCGACAGCGAGAACGTGCTGACGATGCAGGACTTCGTCTCCATCCCCGAGCTGCGGCAGGTGATGACCAGCAAGAGCAATCAGGCCTGGCAGCTGCCCGTCAACATGCGGGGCGCGATGGGCACCGGCGAGGGCCAGAAGGCCTACAAGCGTGTCGAAAGGGCCGTGCGTGAAGTAACGGCTGATTCGTCGCTGCAAGCCAACGTCATCGGACCGGCATCGACCATCGACGATCTCAACAAGATCGGCGTGCGCGATCAGCTCATCATGGAGATCGCCACCGTGGGGATCGTCCTCCTCATCCTGATCCTGGTGTACCGAAACCTGGTCGCGATGATCATGCCGATTCTGATGATCGGCGTCGGGCTGGTGGTGGCTCAACAGATCGTGGCCGGCCTTGGCGACCTGGGCCTGTTGGGGCTCGGACCGCAGACGCTCATGTTCATGACGGCCGTGATCATGGGCGCAGGCGTCGACTACGCGGTCTTCTTGTTCAGCCGATACCACGAATGCGTACGAAACGGCCAGAGCTCCGACGACGCGGTGATCGGTGCGCTGGAATCGATCGGCAAGGTGATCGCGGGGTCGGCAGGCACCACCGCACTGGCGTTCTTCGGCTTGACCTTCACCACGCTCGGCGTCTTCTCCACCGTCGGCGCCGCGCTGTCGATCACCGTCTTCGTCGGCTTCGTGGCCTCGGTGACCTTGCTGCCCGCGATGATCGTGCTCACCGGGCGGCGTGGGTGGATCAAGCCTCGGCGCGATCTCACGGGCAGGCTATGGCGACGGTCCGCCGTTCACATCGTCCGCAAGCCCGTCACGCACCTGGCAGTCAGTCTGGTGATCCTGATCGCGCTCGCCAGTGCGGCCGGGTTCATCAAGTACAACTACGACGAGCGCAAGAACCTCCCGGCCGACGCCAACAGCAACCTGGCCTATGAGGCATTGGACAAACACTTCTCGATCAGCAGCACCGCGCAGCAGTTCCTGCTCATCCAATCGCCACAGGATCTGCACAGCCCCCGGGCGCTCGCCGACATGGAGGAAATGGCCAGGCGGGTCAGCGAATTGCCCGACATCGAGATCGTCCGTGGCATCACTCGACCCACCGGCGAGGTGCTCGAGCAGGCCAAGGCCACCTATCAGGCCGGCGAAGTGGGAAGCAAGCTGGGCGACGCGTCCACACTCATCGCCACCAACGACTCGAGTCTGAACACTCTGGCCGGCGGATCGCATCAGCTCGCTGACACTCTGGATCAACTTCGCAACGGCGTTCTCACCGCCGTCGTGACCGTCAAACCGCTGGCCACTCTGCTCGCCCAACTGCAGCAGACCTACGGCGGATCGGCGAAACTCGACGAGATCGACAAGACCGCGGCGCTGGTCGAGAACATGCGCTCACTCGGACAGGCGATGGGCGTCAGCACCACTCGAATCACCGACATCTACACGTGGGCAACCCCGATGCTCACCGCGCTCAACGCCAGTACGACCTGCAACGCGGACCCGGCCTGCGTCGCGTCCCGCAGGGATCTGCAGCGGCTCACCGCCCCCGAGAACGCGCAGACAGTTCGCAGCATCGCCGCTCTCGGTCGCGACCTCGAATCCACCGACGGGACCCAGACGCTGGACGAGACCCTTCGGGATCTCAGCGGAACCATCACCAGCGCAACGGATGCCGCGCGGCAACTGAACCTCGAGGATGTCAGTGCCGTTCCGCAGCAGATCGCCAGTGTGGAGCAGGGCGCCAACCTGTTGGCCGACTCCAGCCGAGCGCTCGCCATGGGCACGCAACTACTGGTCGATCAGACCAAGGCGATGGGATCCGGGCTCGATCAGGCCTCGGCATTCCTGCAGGCAATGCGGCGCGACGCCAACAGCCCCTCGATGGCGGGGTTCTACATTCCGCCGCAGATCCTGGTGACCGATGAGTTCAAACGGGCAGCCAACATCTTCATCTCCCCGGACGGGCACACGGCGCGCTATCTGGTGCAGACCGGTCTCAATCCGTTCAGCACCGAGGCGATGGATCAGATCAAGCAGATCATCGAAACCGCAGAGGATTCGCGACCCAACACGACGTTGGCGGACGCCAAGATATCGATGGTGGGGTTCTCCGCGGTGCAGAACGAGATGCGCAATTACTACAACGGCGACATCAAGTTCATCATCATCTTCACGCTCGTCGTCGTCTTCCTGATCCTCGTGGTGCTGCTGCGGTCCATCGTTGCCCCGATCTACCTGGTCGGCACGGTGATCTTGTCCTACCTGTCGGCGCTCGGAATCGGCGTGGTCGTGTTCCAGTTCATCCTGGGCCAGGAGATCGCGTGGAGCGTCCCGGGAATGACCTTCCTGGTCCTAGTCGCCGTCGGAGCTGACTACAACCTGCTGCTCATCTCGCGAATCCGCGACGAAGCTGGGCGTGGTCTGCGCACCGGCGTCATCAAGACGGTCGGTGTGACGGGTGGCGTAATCACGTCGGCCGGTTTGATTTTCGCGGCGTCGATGTTCGGATTGACCGTCAGCAGCATCGCCGGCGTGGTGCAGATCGGGTTCGTGATCGGCATCGGCCTACTGTTGGATACCTTCCTCGTCCGGACCATCACCGTGCCCGCCATCGCCGTGCTGCTCGGAAATGCGAACTGGTGGCCGTCGAAGGTAAAGGTTTCCTGGCCGAAGCCGGCCCGCGGGGGTGGCAGTTCGGACGACGACGCCCCGACCGATCTGATCGACACCGACGAGCCGTACCCGACTCGGGAGCTGGTTCGTGTCGGCGGGCGCGTCGTGGCGGCGTCGAACGCGTCACGTCGATCGAAGCGGGCGGTGGCTCGGCCGGTGCAAACAGCCGTCAAGTCCGGCTTGCGTCGCTGACGGTCACGGTCCGTTCAGCGCATTGATCGTGCGCTCCCACATGACGTCAACCTGATCGCTCAACTCGCTTTGGCGTTCCTTCTGGCGCGTGTTGCCCGCACTGTCGGACAGGATGCGTTGAATCGCGGCGCGCGGGTCGCTGTCTTCGGCGAGGACTCTGTCGGCGACGCCGAAGTCGTTGAGCAGCTCGCGGTACTTGTGCGACCAGCCCAGGGACAGAGTCGGAATCGATTGCGACAGACAGCCAACGAGCGCGTGGAAGCGGCTCGCCACCGCGGCCGACGCCTGCCCCAGTGCGGCCTTGAGCACCAGAGGATCAGCGTCGCGCAGAACTCGGGCGCCGATCGTGTTCGATACCTCCTTCGCGATGTCGTGGTCCGTTTCCTCGTGCACGATCACCAGCGTCGTGAGGCCTTCGGCACGTGCAGCACGACTCAGGCCGGCCAGAAGCTGAACATATCTCGCCCGGTTCAGACCGCCGTGAGTGAACAGCTTCGTGTTGGGGACCACAGCCAGGAACGGGTCGTTCGAAACCGGTGCGATGGGCCGCGGTTTCAGGCCGATGGTGAAGTCGGGACTCCGCAAGATCGGCGTGCTCAGCCGAAGTGTGCGCACATACTGCTCGCTCACGTCGTCACGGGCGAAGATCAGCTGCGCCTGTTCGAGTGCCTCTTCAGACCAGCGTCGTGTGCCCGGCTTGTCGAACGGCCCGAAAGCCTGCGGCAGAAGAATTTTCGGTATTCGTCGACGTTGCCATGACCGACCCGCCAGCGCCGATCTGCGTGGATAGGCAACGGGAAATTGGTCGGAATAGTGGAATCCGGACGCGTCGAGCACCCCGCCGATCTCGCGGTCGGACGTCAGACCTCGTCGGTGTCGAATGGCCGACGGGACGATGTTTCCGGCAAAGGAGCTCATCCGGGGCACGACAGGGTCGCAGAGTGTCGTCCGCAGCCCGAGGTCGGCGCGGACGGTGCGGTCGGTCAGCAGCGGTGGAACCGAGAGTTCGAATAGGTCACCGATTCGCTCGCACGCAGCCTGCAGCATGAGCTGCGCACCCTTGTTGCGCGTGTTCGTTCCGCGGATATCGACTATCACGAGGTCATTCCGCCCGGTGGCGAACCAGCGGGTCCGAGCCGACACCGCGCGGCGGCTGACGGTTGATGCGGCCTTTCACTCGCCGACGGCCTATCGAGGCGAGTCGGCGAGCCTCGTCGGCCATGTGCCGCAGCGGTCCAATGACCAAGCGTGACATCAGCGGCGGATTGGCGAGCCGCAGGATGTCCTCGACCTGATCGACGAACAGCTGCTTCTGGTAGTTCCCATCACGGTCCCGCGAGTTCTGGAGAGCGAACCGCGTTCGCTCGCGGCTCTGGACCCTGAACCGGTATATGTAGCGTCTGTCCGAACTTGCCGACGCCGGTTCGACCCGCTTTTTCGGGGTGAACTTTCCGGCGCTATGATCGTCGATCAGCCGCTGCGCCAGGCCCTCATTCCGATGCCGTATTCCGCCGAGTTGTGATCGCACAACGACCTCTGGGTCAACCTCTTCTAGGGCCAGCGAACCGTCAGCCATGCCGGCTTGGATCATTTTTTCCAATATGGGGTGACGCGCCACGACAACGCTGTATCCGCGAGAATCTTTCATGTATTTCGGCAGCCACGCATCTCCAATCGCGATATCTGCGGTCTCGGCGATGACGTCGTCGCAATAGTCGCACGCTTTGTACTTGAAGAAGCCGTGACCCCAGTCGCCGCCTAAAAGGCTGCGAGTGTTCACGGGTTCGGTGCGTTCGCCATTTTTCGTAAATGCCACGAAGCCTTTTTCGTTGGCCCGGAGGCCGGATATCTTATGGCGGAACTCGACGGTCGCCAGGTCATCTGGTTGAACTCCGACCTGAAGGGCGAGGGCTTTGGCGAAATTCACGGTCTTCAGGTGACCGCAGATGATGCCGATCACGAATTTAACCCGTTCCGCTATAACCGGATTCTGTTCGGCCAAGTTGCGAAGCGCCGTCGCGAAGCAGGGCACCGCAGTAATCGCATAACGCCCGGGATTCTCGAGTATGAATGCCAGCGCCCTGTCCATACTGACGGGATAATATGCCGACCGCGCCGTGGTCAGCAGTTCCTCTGGTTCCGTCGAAATCGTGTAGTCGAAGTAGCGGTCACCCTCGGTGGCGGACTCGACGTGAATGACGTAATCGACCTCGCGTTGGGCCAGCAACTGTGCATTGAGCCAGCGGCCAAGTCCGCCGCTCGATCCATGCTTTCGGTAGTCGTCGGATACCGCGTGGCCGACGTAGCACTGCCGATAAGGACCCACGAATTCGGCGCGGGCGAGTTCCCCGTACAACCGATCTGCAATGTGATCCTCATTGGGCGCATCGTCGCTGAAGGGACAGACCTTGTTCTCCTCGCCACCGGCGGTGGGCAGTCGATAGGAGGCCATGAGTTGGCCCTCGTCGTTGAAATCGACCGTCATATTCCGATTCACTGCGGTACATGCGCCGCAACCCGAGCAGAACCCGTTGTCGAGGACTTCTAATTGGAACCTGTTCTTCACCGCTCTCCTAGACCTTCTCGCGCCTTTAGTATCGAGCTGTGCGGTCAGCTTTCGAGCGCCGCTACTTAAGTGCGGTGAGGAACGAAACTCGTGAAAGCGTGCGCCGATATGCGTGGTCTCGGTCAGACTAGCTGGTGCTTACAGAAGATATGAAGCGAGTTCGGACTCGGGTTGCGAGATACATGATCGGTTGGTCTCATGTACCGGAGCCGATGCGATCGAGGGGGCGTTGCGCGATGGGCATCGTAGGCGTGGTTACGCAGATTGGGAAGCGGACAATTAGAGGCACCGGTTTGCCAAGATTGCAGCATATGCAGTCAAAAGGAACGAGCCGACGGCTGCGCGCCGCCGTGGGTAAAGCGCGCGTTACATTTCACTGATACGAGCACCGGCACTCGAGGGGCGATCTAGCCAGATGAGACTCAGCGTTATCGGTACGGGTTACCTGGGCGCCGTCCACGCCGCATGCATGGCGCACCTGGGCCATGACGTGCGCGCCTACGACGTCGACGCGAACAAGATTTCGCTGCTCTCCAGTGGTGTGTCGCCGTTCTACGAACCGGGGTTCGAGGAACTCCTTCAGTCGGCGCTGTCCTCGGGGCGGCTCAGGTTCACACTGAACGTCGAAGAAGCGCTCGCGAATGCGACCGTGCACTTCGTCTGCGTCGGCACGCCGCAGCTTCCAGGGTCCGACGCCGCCGACATCCAATACGTCGACAACGCGGTGAAGTTGATCGCTGCAAGTGCGGACACTCCCGGGTTGATCGTCGGGAAGTCGACGGTGCCCGTCGGAACCGCGCAGCGGCTCGCCGAAGAGCTGGCCGCCCGGCCGTCGGCGCCGGCCCTGGAGATCGCGTGGAACCCGGAGTTCCTTCGCGAAGGCAAAGCGATCGAGGACACGCTGCGTCCGAACCGACTGGTTTTCGGGGTTGACTCCGAGCACGCCGAAAAGGTTCTGCTGCAGGTTTACGGCACTCTTATCGATGAGGGTATCCCGCACGTCACCACCGACCTGCCGACGTCGGAGATGGTAAAGGTTGCGGCCAATTCCTTTCTGGCGACCAAGATCTCGTTCATCAATGCCATGGCCGAGGTGTGCGAACTGGTCGGTGCCGACGTAGTGACGCTCGCCAACGCCCTAGGCTATGACGACCGCATCGGCAGTCGGTTCTTGACTGCGGGTCTCGGATTCGGTGGCGGCTGCCTGCCCAAAGACATCCGGGCTTTCAGTGCCCGAGCCGGCGAACTCGGCGCATCGGACTCGTTGAGATTCCTTCATGAGGTCGACAAGATCAATGTGCGTCGGCGTGAGAAGGCCGTCGCAGCGGCCAGCGCGCTCGTCGGCGGCGAGTTCCTAGGCAAGAACGTCGCGGTGCTCGGTGCCGCGTTCAAGCCGAACAGCGACGATGTTCGCGACTCCCCGGCGTTGAACGTGGCTGCGTCGATGCACCTGCGGGGAGCGGATGTACGTGTCCATGATCCCAAGGCGATTCCGAACGCAAGAGCGAGATTTCCCACGCTCACCTACTGCGAAGATGTCGAAAAAGCCTGCCGAGACGTCGATTTGATAGTGCTGGCAACGGAGTGGGAGGAGTACTGCAACATCGACCCCCTCGCGTTCCGCTCGATTGTGAGAGCGCCGCGGTTGCTCGACACGCGAAATGCGATCGACCGCGAGTACTGGGCCGGCGCGGGCTGGCTTGTGCATGCGTTAGGACGTAGACCGTTGACACCACACATCGACGCTTCGCAGGAGCGACTGTGACGTCCGACGGCTCGATCGAGGTGATCATCCCGGCCCGGAACATGGCCGATCACCTGCCGGCGATCCTCCGGCCGCTGTTGGAGCAGCTCACCGACCGTGACCGGGTGACGGTCGCCGATGACGCTTCGAACGACGCGACGGGGCAGGTGGCGGGCGCGCTTGGCGCGAAAGTCGTCACCGTGCCGGAAAGCCGCGGGCCGTACTACGCACGCCAAGTCGCCGCGAGTACGTCGGCGGCTGGCATATTGATCTTCACGGATGGACGGTGCCGCCCGCTTCCGGGTTGGCTCGAAGCGCACCGCGAACTTCAGAGCCGTCCGGGTGTTGCGTTGTCCTGCACGAATGTTCGAACGATTTCTGGACAGACACTCGCCGCGCGGGTGGCGGCGAGGCAGCAGCCGTTCCACCTGCGTGGCATGGTGGGAGTCCCGGGTAGGCCCGACTACTTTCCGACGGCAAACCTCGGGATCGATCGAATCGCCTTCGAGAAGGTCGGCGGGTTCCGCGCGATGCGCAGCGGCGGTGACGCCGATATCTGCTGGCGGATACAGGAGCAATCGCTGGGCACGATGGCGGCCGACGCACGTGTGCTCATGGAGTGGGAGCCGCGGACGACGCTGCGAGAATTGGCAAGCCAGTGGAAGCGGTACGGCGGAAGCACTGCATACCTGGAGTGGGTGTACGGCGAGTATTCGCCGCGTCCCTTCGGCACCGATGCATCCCTGCGGATCAAACTGCGGGCGGCGATGCAACAGTGGCGGGAGCGATTCCGAGGAAGGCCAAGCGAGATTCTTGCCGTCGCCGCAATGGACGGTGCCTTCACCTACGGGTATATGGCAGGGAAGCTAAAAAGCCGCGAATTTGCGGCGCCGGTGCCCTACGAGGCGGGTGCAGGTTGAGCCGCTGGTAGTGAGTTCGACTGCCGTGATTGCCCTTTGGAGGTGATGGCAACGTTCCCGCCGTGCGATGGTCACGCGCGAACCTCGTCTCATCGCTGCGCTATTACCTCAAACCGACCGGCGTCCTCTACGCCGAAGTGCCGCAGGAAATCTGGGCGGGGATCCCGCTGGACGCGGACCCTGTCACGCACATCAACTACTTCACCCGTCACTCCTTGGAAGTGGCACTTGGAAGTGACTCGGGTTCTTGCGCAGCGCAGCGAGACAGGCAGGGGCAATGTGCTTCCGGCGGATGTGCAACGTCTGCTCTACCCACCCCGTGCATACAGTGCGCGGAAGGTCTACCGGGTCGCGATCAAACCGCAAACGCTCCGGCAATACCGTTGCCCGCTGGCGCGCGGAGAGGTCAACGGTCGTTTTCGGCCGCTGTGCGGTAACCGCGTACGGCCAGCGGCAGCAGCACCGCGCCGAGGCCGAGGATCCACGCCAGCGCCTGAAATAGCGGCAACGTCACCGGATTCCCGAGCGCAAGTGCCCGCATGGTTTCGATGACCGGAGACATCGGCTGCAGCGAGACGAGCGGGCGGAGCCACGACGGGTAGATGTCCAGCGGGGCGATGCCGCTGCTGCCGAAAACCAGGCCGATCGAGGCGGTGCCCAGCCACGTCAGCAGAATTCGTCCCTGCGGACGCATCGCAACCGTTATCACCGCGGCCGAGAAGACGACAACCACCAGCACGGGCATGAGCATGAACGGGACGATCGCCAGCCAGCTGCCCTCGAATCGGAAGCCGAGCGCGAAACCCACGGCCGTGATGAGCGCAGTCGCCGCCAACGTGCGAACCGCTTCGGCGAGAAGCATTCCGGTGAGCGCGCTGGCTCGATGCACCGGCAGTGTCCAGAATCGGCTGAAGACGCCCGATTCGCGTTCCCTGGGCATTGCCAGAGCGGCTCCGATGGCGCCCAACATCGCTCCCGCCACCGCGCACATCGGCACGAGGCCGTGAAGACCGCTGGCGCCGGTCAGTTTCGTCATGGATTTACTGACCATCAGGCTGTAGGTGACCAGCAGAAGCGTAGGCAGCAGGAGCGACTGAATTGGCACCGCCGGAAGGCGCCGCCAGCGGGTGAACTGACGCCCCGCGAAGACAACCGTCTCGAAGGCCAGTGTGTTGCGTCCTACCTGTTCGGCGCTCACTCCGTCCGCCTCTGCATTCGGACCGCCAGGACGCCGAACACCACGAGCAGGCCTATGCACCAGGCCGTACTGGTCACCAGGTTGCTGGTGACCACTTCGCCGTTGGCGAAGTTCCGCAGCGTGTCGGTGACCTGTGAGACCGGCTGATATTTCACGAACGGCTGCACCCACCCCGGGAAGGCGTCGACGGGCGCAAGGCCCGTCGACAGGAGGACGAGCAACAGTTGTGGGATCTGCAACAGCTGGCTGGCATTGCCGACCCTTTTGGCGACGGTGCCCGTGGCATCAGCGCCGAGCGACAAGGCCAACGTCAGCACAAGCGGGAGGACGACGAAAGCGGCGGCGTAGCCCAGCCCGCCACTCAGTCGAAATCCGAAGAGGTACGCGATGGCAACGGCCGCCACCAAGGCGAGCACGCCTCGGATGAGGCAGTACAGCATTCGCGCCGTCAGTGGTGCCATGACGGCTATCGGCAATGTGCGCAGGCGCAGCCCGAAGCCCGACGACTGCTCATGAGCTGCCCGGTCCGTGGTCGTCATGGCGCCGAACAGCATCGCCTGGACGACTATCGCCGGTAGGACATATTGGGCGTAGCTCATTCCGCCGGTGTCGATGATGTTCTGTAAGACGAGCACGACGCCGATGAAGCCGACAACCGGCGCGATCACCGCGAACATCAAGTCGAGGCGTGCGCTGAGCACGATGCGCTCGGTGAGCGCAGCCAGTCCCGTCATGCGGTGATGGACGGCCGAGTGATGTGCAGAAATACCTCGTCGAGAGAAGGTTTGCGCAGCGAGATGTCGATCAGTTCGGCGCCGAGACGGTCGATGCGGCGCAGGACCTCGGCGAGCGTGGCGGGCCCGTCGGCTGCCGGCACTGCAACGGTGTTCAAATCGAAATCGGTTTCCACTTCGCCGAGATCGCGCAGTGCGTCGGCGACTCGAGACACATCGGCTGGGTTCACCAGCGTCACTTCGCAGTAGCTCGACCCGGCCCGGCGCTTGAGGTCCTCAGCCGTTCCCGAAGCCACGACGCGCCCTGAGTCGAGAATGATGATCGAATCACTCAGGACGTCGGCTTCTTCGAGGTACTGCGTGGTCAACAGCACCGTCACGTCTTGTGCGGCCATTGCCGACACCAGGCTCCATACTTCGCGGCGGCTGCGCGGGTCCAGCCCGGTGGTCGGCTCGTCGAGGAACAGCACCTTGGGTGAGACGACGAGCGCGGCGGCGATGTCGACGCGACGCCGCATGCCCCCCGAGTAGGTGTACACCGGCCGGTCCGCCGCGTGCGCGAGATCGAATTGCTCGATCAACTCGTCGGCACGGGAACGGGCACGGCCACGCCGCATGCCTCGCAGCCTGGAGAACAGGACCAAGTTCTCCCGACCGCTGAGAAGGGGATCGACGGCGGCTTCCTGCCCCGTCACACCGATGCTCTGACGAACTTCAGCAGGACTTTCGACGACGTCATAGCCGGCGACAACGGCCCGGCCCGAAGTAGGCCGCACCAACGTCGACAGGATCTTGACCGCGGTCGTCTTACCGGCGCCGTTATGGCCGAGCAACGCACAGACCGAACCGGTGGGAACGGAGAAGCTCACGTCCCGCAACGCGGGGACAGTCTCCCCGTACGTCTTGCTGACGGCTTCCAGTTCGATCACGAAACAAAACGATACCGTGGGTGCCGTCGGCGCGGGCATTCACGGGCCCGCCGACAATTCGGACGACTTCAGTCGCGTGGTGCGCTGTTTGAGGGGTCTGCTCTTTGCCCGCCGAGGGGATAAGCTCCGCCGGGTGATTTCGTTTGTGATTCCCACGCTCAATGAGCGCAGGACGATCGAGACGACCCTGCAGTCTCTGTCCGGGTATTCCGGTCCGCAC
Source organism: Mycobacterium deserti (assembly GCF_025345615.1). GTDB lineage: Bacteria > Actinomycetota > Actinomycetes > Mycobacteriales > Mycobacteriaceae > Mycobacterium > Mycobacterium deserti. The sequence goes on along the minus strand of NZ_JAODWD010000001.1, from coordinate 562,111 downwards.
GAGATCATCGTGTCCGACGGCAACAGCAAAGACGGCACTGTCGAGGTCTGTCGTAAGTACACCGACACCGTCATCGTCTACACGAAACCGGCCCGGCAAACCATCGCCATGGCCCGCAACATGGGGGCCGCCGCGGCGACCGGCGATTACCTGGTCTTCGTCGATGCCGATGTGGTCATCCCCGACATCGACCGCTTCTTCGACCAGGCTCACCAGGCCTTTCGGGCTGAACGCGGACTTGTCGCCCTGACGTGCCGGTACCAGGTTTCGTCCGAGGCGGCCAGGCCCGTCGACCGCGTGTTCTTCACGATGCTCGGTCTGCAGTTCTTGCTGCTCAATAACATTCTGCGCATCGGAGCGGCCGGCGGAGAGTTTCAGATGATCAAGGCAGATGCTTTCAGAAAGGTCGACGGATTCAACGAAAGCCTTGCCGCGGCGGAGGACATGGATCTTTTTCAGCGGCTCTCCAAAATCGGTCGTACACGATTCGTGAAGAACCTCACCGTCTACCACACCGGAAGACGCGCACATGCCGTCGGTTGGCCGAAACTCGTCTGGGAATGGTTCAGCAACACAATGTCGGTATGGCTGTTCAAGAGGTCGGCGAGTAAAGAATGGAAGGAAATCCGCTGAATTCGGATTCCGACTTCTGCGCGAATTACTCGAGCATATTCGGCGAAATGCCGTCCTTGCTCGTCGCGACGCATACGCCGTAGCCTCGGGGCGTGGCCGGCCCGACCGTCGTCCGCGCCGACGAACTCGCTGCGCTGGAGGCATTCGCCGGCTGCCCGATCGAGGCTCTCGCGCCGTTGGCGGCGCAGCTGCGCCCGTTGACCGCGGCGGCCGGCAAGGTGCTCATGCAGCAAGGCGAACTGGCAGTGTCCTTCCTGCTGGTCGGGTCCGGCCGCGCGGAGGTCACCCACACCGGCGCCGATGGGCATGACACGGTCGCCGAAGTGCATCCCGGGCTGATCGTCGGCGAGATCGCCTTACTCCGTGACACCCCCCGCACCGCCACCGTCGTTGCGACCGAACCGCTTACGGGTTGGGTCGGCAACCGGGAAGCGTTCGCCACCATGCTCGAGATTCCGGGCATGCTCGACAAGCTGGTCCGCACTGCGCGGCAGCGGCTTGCCGCGTTCCTCACCCCGATTCCGGTTCAGATGCGCGACGGCACCTGGTTCTACCTGCGGCCGGTATTGCCCGGTGACAGTGAGCGAACGACGAATGGGCCCGTCGAGTTCTCCGGAGAGACGCTGTACCGCCGCTTCCAGACTCCCCGCACGCCGACGAAGTCGTTGATGACCTATCTGTTCGAGGTCGACTACGTGCACCACTTCGTGTGGGTGATGACCGACGGGGCCGAGGGCCCGGTGGTGGCCGACGCGCGGTTCGTCCGCGACGAGGACGACCCGGCCGTCGCTGAAGTGGCGTTCATCGTCGGCGACGACTACCAGGGCAGGGGCATCGGCACGGTACTGATGGAGGCTCTCGTGGTGGCGGCCAATTACAGTGGCGTCCAACGCTTCACTGCGCGCGTGCTGACGGATAATCTCCCCATGCGCGCCATCTTGAACCGGTTGGGAGCGGTCTGGCACCGTGACGACCTCGGTGTGGTGACCACCGCTGTGGATGTTCCTGCCGTCAAATCGCTTCAGCTCACCCCCGATTCGATCCGGCAGATGCGCGACGTGGTCCGCCAGGTCACCAGGGCGGTCGACTGATGCAGCGCGGGGAGGTGGCTGGGCGCAGGCCGGCCTTGAACAAAGACACTCGGCTGTGCATTTCACTGTCCGGGCGGCCGAGCAACATCGGGACGCGGTTCCACAACTACCTCTACGACCAACTCGGCCTCGACTTCATCTACAAGGCGTTCACCACCACCGACATCGCCGCCGCGATCGGTGGCGTGCGGGCACTCGGTATCCGCGGGTGTTCGGTCTCGATGCCGTTCAAGTCCGACGTCATCGCGCTCGTCGACGAGGTGGAACCGTCGGCCCAGGTGATCCGCTCGGTCAACACGATCGTCAACGACGAGGGCAGGCTGACCGCGTCGAACACCGATTATCTGGCGGTCCAACGACTCATCGATGAACACCGCCTCGACCCGTCACAGTCGGTGCTGATCCGCGGCAGCGGCGGCATGGCCAGTGCAGTCGGAGCAGCGTTTCGCGACAAGGGATTCCACGACGGCGCCATCGTGGCGCGCAATCCCGAAACCGGCTGGCCGCTGGCGGACCGGCTCGGCTACGAGCACCTGACCGACATCGGCTCACACGCCGCCGACGTCATCGTCAACGTCACCCCCATCGGCATGGCCGGTGGGCCCCAGGAGCGCGACCAGGCCTTCGACGAGGCGACGATCTCCAGCGCGCGCACCGTGTTCGACGTCGTGGCGATGCCGTCGGAGACCCCGTTGATCGTCGCGGCTCGTGCCGCGGGCGTTGACGTGATCACCGGCGCCGAGGTGATCGCGCTGCAGGCCGCCGAGCAGTTCGAGCGCTACACCGGCGTCAGGCCGACCGCCGAGCAGGTGGCGGCGGCCTCGGCGATCTCCCGCGCCTGATTACGGGATGATCGTGGTCTGATCGTCGATGGCAGATGTGGCGTCCATCAGCACGCCCATCTGTTCCTCGGTGCCGTCGGCGTTGAGTTGCAGCACGTACAGGCCGTCCTGACCGGGAATCACCACGGTCTTCTGGGCGATGGCGCGCCGGACCCTGTCCTTGTTGTAGAGCCCGCCGATCTGGGTGGCGTCGAACCCACTGAGCTGGCTCGACTGGCCTGCCTCGGCGCCCTCGTATCCCGGTAGGTTCTTGATCTCGCCGGCCGCGTACTCGAGGATCTTGGCAGGGTCGACGTTACCGGTCAGTTTGGAGACCAGCGCGATGATGCTCGGCGGGTCCTGCGCGAATGCCGCATCCGTGGAAACTATTGCGGCGTATGCCCATTCAGGGGCGTTGGGGCCGGCGTCGCGCCATCCGGGCGGGATCGGAAGATTGATGGTCGGCGAGCCCGGGGCGCCGCGCTTGACCGGCGTCTCGACGATGCCGCTCTCGCGGATGTAGTCGACGATCGTCTTGTTGGCGCCTGCGGCCTGCGCCGGCGCCGCCGGGGCGGCTTCGCTGGTGGTGGTCGTGGTCGTCGGCGTGCTGGTCGTCTCCTGCTCGCTGGACTCGGTCTTGGTGTCCGAACCGCAGCCGACCAGGCCCAGGCCGAGCGAGACGGCAGCGATGGCGATCACGCCGGCCCTGGTTGACGTGCTCATGGATGCTCCCGTCGATTGAAATCTCGGCGGTAGCCTACGGTCGGCATTCGCTGGGCGCACGTGAATCGCCCTGGAACCGAGCTTCGGGCGACGCCCATTTTCCCGCGAGGGATCGCTTTGTGTAGCAAGATTGCGTCCCATCGCGGGGGCGTAGCTACTTTGGGGAGGCTTCGGAAATGCGAGCAGCCATGCGTTCGCTGGGGGTAGTCATTCTGGCGCTGGCGAGCACCGTCGCCATAGCGGTCGCGTGGACGACGGCGGCCACCGTCCAACTGCTGGCCACGGCGCTGATCATGGGCGGAACCGACCATCCGCTGACCAACGACGAGGATCCGGCATTCGTCAGCAACTATCTGCAGAACGCGATCAACGGCTACATCGGCCCGGCCTCGCAGGCGCCGACGAGCCCGGGCCTCGATCCCATCCAGGACGCCGACGGCAACGTCTACGCCGTCATCTATCCGGCGGGCTTCACCCCGGTGTTCCGGGACACGACCTTCGGCGACTCCGTCGACGCGGGCGTCACCAACCTGACCGGTTGCGTCCGCGGCGACGGCTGCGACTACAACACCAACCCCGAGGTCACGCCGCCCGGCCCGGAACTGGCGCCGAGCCCGACCGAGGACTTCGTGATCTTCGGCTACTCGCAGAGCGCGGTGGTCGCTTCACTGGTCAAGAGGGACCTGATCGCCACTCCGCGCCCGGACGGCGCGGACACGTCGTTCTTCCTCCTGGCCAATCCGATGCGCCCGAACGGCGGTGTCCTGGCGCGTAGTCCCTTCCCCTTCACCATCCCGATCCTGAACATTCCGTTCTACGGCGCCACGCCCACGAACAGTTGCGATGTCGGTCCCTGCATGCCCACCGTTGACGTCGCGGCTCAGTACGACGGATTGGGTGGCGACGCCCCGGCCAGCCTCACCAACGTGTTGGCCATCCTGAACGCGGCGGCGGGCTACTACTACTTCCACGGTGATCTTCAGAACCGCGATTTCGAAGATGCGGAGTATCAGGGGCACACGGGCGATACGGACTATTACCTCATTCGGGCGCAGCGGTTGCCGATCCTGAAGCCGGTCGAAGGCTTCGTCCCGTCGCCCATCCTCACGTTGTTGGACGCACCGCTTCGGGTGCTGATCGAGGGTGCGTACGCCCGCGACGTCGATCCGGGAGTCGCGACCAAGGTCGGCCTGTTGCCGTTCCGCAATCCCGTCGCGACGGCGATCAATCTGCTCAGGTCGATCCCCACCGGAATCGACGACGCGCTCGCCGAGGTGACGGGCGATCCGACGTTCCGCCCGCTCGGAACCGCGCCGGTGACCAGTCCGTTCGGTGTGGGCGGCCCGGAACTCCCCGAGCCGCCGTCCGAGGAGCTGAACGACGCGGCGGTCACGTCGGCGTCCTCCGTCGGTGACGACAGCGCCCGGCAGGGTGGAAGCGAAGACGAGCCGGTCGGCCCCGTCGACGAGGCGATCGACGAGGCGACCAACGGTGTCATCGAAGATGACGAGGTCATCGAGGAGGACGAGGTCGCCGTCGTGGAGGACGAGGTCATCGTCGTCGAAGAGGACGACGAGGCCGACAGCCAGACCGGCACCCCGACAACGCCGGTGACCGACCCCGAAACCCCCGACGTGCGCGGACCCGTCGAGTTCGACTCGCGGGAACCGGCCCGGGCGCCGTTGACGGCCGAAACGGGGAACGACGAGACGACGACCGCCGAAACGGTGTCGAACGGTAACGAGGCTGAGGCACCCGCCGCTTAGCGCGAGCAGTTGAGCGAGACGGTGATCGACCGGCTCTTGACCACAGTGATGAGTTCGCGGTCCTCGCCCCTGCCGACCGAGATCGTCTCGGTGACCGTCTTCGGGTTGCGCACGCTGGTGACGATGCACTGGTTGAGCGGCCCGCTGCCGACACGGTCGATGACGACGTCGTAGCCCGTGGCCTCTAGTTCACCAATGGTCTGCTGGGCGTCGCCGGCCTGTATCGGCTGCGCGGCGGCAAACCCCGCTGGCGCCAGGATTATGCCCGCCGCCGCTGTTGTTGCTGCCACACTCCGAAGAGCACGCATGACAGCCTCCGTCCTATGAGAGAAAATGTCGCTACTTGTTGATCGTCGGGCGGGCGTGAAGTGTTCCATCGCGGCGATCGTGATCTGCCTCGCTGCCTGCGGCGTCCCGTCGGAACCGGATCCCGAACCGCTGCCCTCGACTCGGATGCCGCCGGTGAATCCGGCCAGGATCGATCGTGTGCGCGGTGACCTGCCCGACGGCTACGAGGTGGCAGGCCTGGCGGGCGGGATCGCGCCGGCCGTGTCGTGGGGCCTGGGCGCCGAGTGGACGGCCGATCCGCCCCAGTGCGGGGTGCTGGCCGATCCGGTCACCGGCGACGCGCGGGGGTGGTCGGCCTCGGGTGCGGGCGGCATCGTCTACGCCGCGGTCGCCGACGGTCGGTCACCGGATCCCGCGCTGCTCTCCCAATGCGGCCGCTGGACGGTGTCGGGCGGGAAGACCTCCGGCGACGTCTCGCTGGGTGCGGCGCCGAGCATCGACGGTGCGCAGACGGTCGGGATGGCCACGGCCACCACCACTGTCGTCGAAGGCGGAACCGAAACGCGCTCGCACGCCGACACCGCGAGCGCGTATCTGGATGGGCATGTCGTGTTCGTCACCGTCGTGACAGACCCGGGCTCGCCGAATCCGCAACTCGGACAGGACTTCGCGGCTGAACTGTTGGTGAGAACGGTCTCGGCGTTGCGCGGCTGACCGGCGGCTCGGCGGACGGGTAGATTGTGCGCGATGTCGAAGAGGGCGATGCTGGGCAGCCAGTGGTTGTTGGCATGCGCCCTCGTACTGACCGCGTGTGGCGACTCGGCGGACGCGCCGCAGGCCGACATCGCCCGCGTCAAGGACGTGCGGTCGAACTTCGGGCCCGAGTTCAAGGTGACCGATGTCGGGCCGACGGGCATCGATCCGCGACTGCTCGGACCGCAGGCGCTCGCGCCGGGGATGACCTTCGACCCGCCGGACTGCGCGTCGTTCGCCAACCAACAGATGGTGCCCGCCGGAGCGCAGGGCAATATGGCCGCCACGACGGCCGAAGGCGCAGGTAACCGCTTCATCGCGATCGCCGTCGAGACGTCGCAGGAGGCGGCGGTCAACGCGCCCGCCGAGAATTGCCGCAAGGTGGGCTTCGCCGGGGGCGGGGTGCGCGGTCTGGCCGAGGTGGTCGAGGCCCCGCAGATCGACGGCGCGCAGACACTTGGCACGCATCGTGTGTTGCAGACGGTGATCGACGGCAAACCGCGCACCGGGGAGCTCTTCAACTACGTCGCGAGTTTCGGCACATACCTGGTGATCGTGACCGCGAACCCGTTGGTCGAACCCAACAAACCCGTCGCCCCGGTCGACACGCGGCGTGCGCGCGACCTGTTGGCGGCCGCGGTGGCCGCGGTACGCGGTTGATTCTGCTCCTCGCGTGCGCGGTCTCAGCGCACGTCGTGCGGCCGGAACTGGATGCTGATCCGGGGCCCGACCGGCCGCGTCGTCTTCGGGATCGCGTGCTCCCAGGTGCGCTGGCACGATCCGCCCATCACCAGCAGGTCGCCGTGGCTGTGCGCAATCCGTAACGACTTGCCGCCGCCGCGCGGGCGTAACGCGAAAGTCCTTGTGGCGCCGAGGCCGACAATTGCGACCATGGTGTCCTCGGTGCTGCTGCGGCCGACGGTGTCGCCGTGCCAGGCCACACTGTCGTCGCCGTCGCGGTACAGGCACAGCCCCGCGGTGGTGAACGGCTCGCCGAGCTCACCGGCGTAGGCGTCGTTGAGCCGCCTGCGGATCTGCTTGAGCCGGGGGTGCGGGACCGGCCCGTCGACCAGGTTGTGGAAGCTGACAAGCCGGGGCACGTCGAGGACGCGGTCGTACATCTGCCTGCGCTCGGCGCGCCACGGAATGTCGCGTTCGAGTTCGGCGAACAGCGAGTCGGCGTCGCCCAGCCAACCGGACCGGAAGTCGATCCAGGCGCCGTCGCCGAGATGGCGCCGTTCGGCGTGCTCGAACAGCGAGCTCTGAAGAGCCAGCTCCATGGCGGCGAGTCTATCGCACACGCGTTCGATTTCTACAGCCTTGACGCGCCGGGACCCTCGGCGGCCAGCATGTCGCCGGGATTGGACAGCGCGCAGGTCTTCAGGCTGAGGCACCCGCAGCCGATGCAGCCGGCCAGGTTGTCGCGCAGGCGCTGCAGGTGCAAAATCCTGTCGTCGATGTCCTGACGCCAGCCGGCGGACAGTTTCGCCCAGTCCTTGCTGGTGGGCACGCGATCGGTGGGCAGGGTGGCGAGCGCTTCGCGGATGCGCGCGAGCGGGATACCGAGCCGCTGCGACATGCGGATGAAGGCGACGCGGCGCAGCGTCTCGCGTGCGTAGCGGCGCTGGTTGCCGCTGGTGCGGCGACTCGAGATGAGCCCTTCGCGCTCGTAGAAGTGCAGTGCCGAGACCGCGACGCCGCTGCGAGCGGACATCTCGCCGGGGGAGAGTTCACCGATCTTCTCCATAACCTCAACCATAATTGAGGCGGCTGTGGGGGTTACGGTGCTAGGTGTGACGTTGGGCTGCGACTCCGAGGTCGGACGGCTGCGGACGGTGATTCTGCACCGCCCGGGTGCCGAATTGCAGCGACTGACCCCCCGCAACAACGACGCGCTGCTGTTCGACGGGCTGCCGTGGGTGGCCAAGGCGCAGCGCGAACATGACGCGTTCGCCGCGCTGCTGCGCGAGCGCGGCGTCGAGGTGCTGCTGCTGGCCGATCTGCTGACCGAGGCGTTGTCGCACAGCGGGGCGGCCCGGATGCACGGCATCGCCGCGGCGGTTGACCCGCGTCGGCTGGGACTGCCGCTGGCGCAGGAGCTCTCGGAGTATCTGCGCACACTGGCGCCCGCGCCGCTGGCGCGGGTGCTCATGGCGGGCATGACGTTCAACGAGTTGCCGCTCGACGGCGGCGAGCTGTCGCTGGTGCGCCGGATGCACCACGGCGGGGACTTCGTCATCGACCCGCTGCCGAATCTGTTGTTCACCCGCGACTCGTCGTTCTGGATCGGGCCGCGGGCGGCGATCACCTCGCTGGCACTGCCTGCGCGGGTGCGCGAGACGTCGCTGACCGATGTGATCTACGCCCACCACCCGCGATTCCTGGGTGTGCGGCGGGCCTATGAGTCGCGCTCTGCGCCGGTCGAGGGCGGTGATGTCCTGCTGCTGTCGCCTGGCGTGGTCGCGGTCGGCGTAGGCGAGCGCACGACGCCTGCTGGCGCGGAGGCCTTGGCGCGCAGTCTGTTCGACGACAATCTGGCGCACACCGTGCTGGCGGTGCCGATCGCCCAGGAACGGGCCCAGATGCATCTGGACACGGTGTGCACGATGGTCGACGTCGACGCGGTGGTGATGTACCCAGCGATCGTGGACTCCTTGATGGCCTTCACGATTCACCGCGACGGCTCGGGCGGTGTGCGCATCGACGACGAGCTTCCGTTCGTACGGGCGGCCGCCGACGCCATGCAGATCGAGAAGTTGCGGGTGATCGCGACGGGCCTCGACCCGGTGACGGCCGAGCGGGAGCAGTGGGACGACGGCAACAACACGCTGGCGGTCGCGCCCGGTGTCGTGGTGGCCTACGAACGCAACGCCGAAACCAATGCCAGGCTTGCCGATTCGGGTATCGAGGTGCTGCACATCGAGGCGTCCGAATTGGGCACCGGCCGCGGCGGCCCACGCTGTATGAGCTGCCCCGCGGCCCGCGACCCCCTCTGAGTCGCGGTCCTGGCGCGAATTTTGCACTCACGGCTGCGGCTACGCCCAATCCACAACCCTCACCGCAATCTTCGCGGATTCCAGCGGCGGCGAGCGAACGCTTCGTACGCGCGATGCAGGATGAATCGCCTGCTGTGCTCCGCGACGACTCGAATGTCGATCCACCCCTCACGGTCGAGCAGCTCGGCCCGGCCGATGTCGTGAACGTATTGACTCCGGTTCTCGCTGTGGTGGGCGCCCTCGTAGTCGAAGCCGACTTTCGGTTCGTCGTATCCCATGTCGATGTAGGCGTTGAGCAGGCCGTCGCTCACGTGGATCTGCGTGCGAGGCGGCGGCAAACCGTCGTCGATGAGGATGAGCCGCAACCGCGTCTCCTGCGGCGATTGCGCTCCGCCGTCCATCAGCGGAAGTGCGACACGCGCTCGCGGTAGGCCGCGCGCCCGCGGGTAGCGCTCGGACAGCAGCAACACCTCCGACGCCTCGATGCCGGTATCGCGCGCCAGCGCGTCGAGATGGCGCACCGCGCGGTCGCGCGACAGATGTCGCGCGATGTCGAAGGCCGTGCGCGCAGGAGTCGTCACGAGCATGCCGTCGACGGTCGTGATGTCGTCGGCGTCGAGGCGCTCGTTGCGGACGACGATGCCGCGCGGTGGCCGCCCGCAGCGCCAGATCAATTCGACGGCAACGGTGTCGTCGACATACCGCGCACCGTGCAGCGCCGCCGCGGCGAGCCCGGTAACGACGCCGTTGCGGCCTGACCAGAGAAAGGCGCCCATGGTTCGCGCTCGAAGCGAGGGTGGGGCGACCTTCGACGCGTAGACGTCGGGATAGATGGCGCGATAGTTCCACCGCAGATTCGCGCGCGTGAGGCAGCCGTCGGCCAGGGCGGCGCTACCGACGAAGACCTCTTCCATGACGCGAATCGTGGTGAGACACCCCGACACAAAAGCCGCCGCGGCGCGATATTGCGCGCACGGCTGTGGATAACCTCGAGTCACAGCTGTGGCTGCAATATTGAGAGCGAGGCGCCGAGCCGCGCTCCTACTAGCGCCAGGACGGCAGCCAGATCTGCATGTTCCAGGTCGCCTGCGAGATCGGTAGACCCGTCAGGATCGGGTACATCCATGCGAAGTTCGTCAGCACCAGCGCGATGTAACAACTCACCGCGATGAGCCCGAGTTTTCGGCGCTCGTCGTTCTGATTCGGCTTGTACAGGATGTCGCCGAGGATCATCGCGATCGCGAGCACCAGGAACGGCGCCATCACCGCCGCGTAGAAGAAGTACATCTGCCGGTCGATCATCGCGAACCAGGGCAGGAATCCCGCACCGTAGCCAACGAGGATGACCGCATATCGCCAGTCGCGCTTGACGAATGCCCGCCACACCGCCCACGCGAGTACCGGCACCGCGATGAACCACATCGCCGGCGTGCCGACCATCATCACGGCCTTCACGCACGACTGCTCGCCGCAGCCCGGCACGTTCTGGTTGTCGATCGCGTACAGCACCGGCCGCAACGACATCGGCCACGTCCACGGCTTGGACTCCCACGGGTGGTGGTTGCCGTCAGCGTTGGTCAAACCCGCATGGAACTTGTACGCCGCGTGGGTGTAGTGCCACAGCGAGCGCACCGCGTCGGGTAGCGGCAGGATGCTGTCCTGACCGATCGACCGCCCCACCTCGTGCCGGTTCACCCCGGTCTCCGAGGCGAACCACGGGGTGTAGGACGCCAGGTACACCCCGAACGGAATCAGCGTCAGCGCGTACAGCGCCGGGCCGACGTCGCGGCGCAGCGTGCCCAGCCATGGCCGCGGCACCCGGTACTGCCGCCGCGCGGCGACATCGAACGCCACCGACATCAACCCGAAGAACACGATGAAGTACAGGCCCGACCACTTTGTCGCGCACGCCAATCCGAGCAGCACACCCGCGCCGAACCGCCACCACCGCACGCCGAGCCGCGGGCCCCACGGCGTCTCGCCGATACGGTCCTCCAGCATGGCGATGTGCATGCGTTCGCGCACTTGATCGCGGTCGACGATCAGGCAGCCGAATGCTGCGACCACGAACACCACGAGGAAACCGTCGAGCAGCGCGGTGCGCGCCGCGACGAAGCTGACCCCGTCGGCGATCAACAGCAGACCCGCGATCGCGCCGACCAGCGTGGAGCGGCTGATCCGCCGCGCGATACGCGCGACGAGCAACACCACGATGACGCCGCACACCGCGCCGGAGAACCGCCACCCCAGCCCGTTGTAGCCGAACAACGCCTCGCCTATCGCGATCAGCTGCTTGCTCAGTGGCGGATGCACCACCAGCCCGTAGCCGGGGTTGTCCTCGACACCGTGGTTGTGCAGCATCTGCCAGGCCTGCGGCGCGTAGTGCTTCTCGTCGAAGATCGGTGTGCCGGCATCGGTCGGCGAACCGAGGTTCAAAAACCGCGTCAGCGACGCCAGCGCGGTGATGACGGCGGTCATCACCCAGCCCTGCATACGGTCGACCGGTCCGAAGTCGGCGGCGGGCCTCAGGGGGGCGGGACTGATGACGGGGACCGCGCGCGACGCTTCGGTAGCGGGGGCGGTCACGGTTCTCGATCGTAGGCTGTCGGCCATGAGCACCGGCCGACTGCGTATCGCCGCCACGCCGCTCGGCCAGCCGTCGGACGCGTCGGCGCGGCTGGTCGACGCGCTGAAGAGCGCGGACGTCGTCGCCGCTGAGGACACCCGCCGGATCCGCACATTGGCCACCGCGGTCGGCGCCACCATGACCGGCCGCGTGGTCAGTCTGTACGACCAGAACGAGGCGACGCGGGTGCCCGCGCTGGTCGACGAGATCCGCCGCGGTGCGACGGTCCTGTTGGTCAGCGACGCGGGCATGCCGCTGATCAGTGACCCCGGCTACCGCCTCGTCACCGCGTGCGTCGAGGCGGGGTTGGCCATCACCTGCCTGCCGGGTCCGTCGGCGGTCACCACCGCGTTGGCGGTCTCGGGCCTGCCGTCGGAGAAGTTCTGCTTCGAGGGTTTCGCCCCCCGCAAGCACGGCGCGCGCGCTGCCTGGCTGACCAAGCTGGCCGCCGAGGCCCGCACGTGTGTGTTCTTCGAGTCGCCCAGGCGGCTCGCCGACACGCTCGCCAGCGCCGTGGACGTGCTGGGACCCGAGCGCAGAGCGGTGGTCTGTCGGGAGCTGACCAAGACGCACGAGGAGATCCGCCGCGGTTCGCTGGGCGAACTCGCCGAATGGGCGGCCGACGGCGTGCTCGGCGAGATCACAGTCGTGCTGGCCGGCGCGACGCCGCGTGCCGATCTGGAGACGCTGGTGGCCGAGGTCAATGAACTCCTCGCCGACGGTGCCCGCGTCAAAGATGCGTGCGCGCAGGTGGTGTCCGCGCACCCCGGCGCCCCCTCACGGCGCGAGCTGTACGACGCCGTCCTGCGGGCTCGCGGCTGAGGCGTCGACGATCGCCGCCGCCTTGTGCAGGCATTCGTCCCACTCGCGGTCGGGATCGGAATCGGCCGTGATTCCCCCGCCGACACCGAGCACCGCGTTGCCCGAGGCGTCGAATTCAACCGTCCGGATCGCGACGTTCAGCTCGCACCCCGCGACGGGAGAGGCCAAACCTACTGTGCCGCAATACACTCCACGCCGATGCGACTCCCATCCGGCCAGTAGTCGGCGGGCGCGTGTCTTCGGCGTGCCGGTGACCGAAGCCGGCGGGAACGTCGCGTCGAGCACCGCGGCCATCGGCACGTCCACGTCGACGCGCGCTGCCACCGTCGACACCAGATGCCACACGCCGGGTGCCGGACGAACCGCCAACAACTCCGGAACCGTCACGCTGCCCGTCAGCGCCACCCGGCCGAGGTCGTTGCGCACCAGGTCGACGATCATGATGTTCTCGGCGACGTCCTTGACCGACGCACGCAACTCCGCGGGGTCGGCGTGGCGCGGCAGGGTGCCCTTGATCGGGCTCGACGTCACGTCGCTGCCGCGACGTCGCAGGAAAAGCTCCGGCGACAGCGACGCCACCGCGCCCCATTCGCCCGCCACATAGGCGGCGCGTGCCGGCGACGTGCGCGCCACCGCGTCGACGAAGAAGTCGATCGGTGTGCCGTCGATCCGGCCGCTGAATTGCGTGCACACGCATGCCTGGTAGACCTCACCGGCCGCGATCGCCTCCAGGCACGCCAGCACACCGCGGCGGTGCTTCGCCTGATCCGGCCCGCTCCAGGCGATGTGCGCCGGCCGTGGTGACGGCTGCTCGGCCAAGGCGTCCGCCACCCAGCCCGGAACCGTTGTGTCCGTAAGGCTCTCAAACCACCATTGACCGTCGCGGTCCTGGCGTAGCACGCAGTCCGACCAGCCACCGCAAGCCTCGGGCACCCGCGGTCCCCGCCCGTCGGCAGCCGCGTCGGGGTATGACAGGTAGCCGAACCACCCGCCGCCGACCGCCTCAACGGCCGAGCCTGCGCCCACCTCGAACACCTCGGACACCCCGACAGGGGCCATCGGGACCGAGGGTGCGATGACGGCACCGGAGTCGAACCAGTCGCCGATCAATGCGGCGGGCGGCGGCAGTCTCAGACGTGTGGCAGAGGCGGCGACGGCCCGCAGCACCGACGGGGCGCCGCCCAGGTCGCCGAGCCACTCGATCAGCACCGTGTCAGCTTGTCAGACGCTACGGCTGATCTCCCGCGGGATGTCCACGCCGCCGAGCTTGTCAGGGTTGCGCATCGCGTAGAAGTGCGAGATGCGCCCCTCGGTGATCTCGACGGTGACGATGCCCTCGAAGCTGTCGCCGAGGTAGAGCTTGAGCGCGGGGGAGTTGTTGTACATGGCCGGCTCGATGCGGCCGTTCTCCCCGGCGACGCGCACCAGACCGATGATCACCCTGGCGACCTTCTCGGCGCCGAGGATGGGTCGACGGGCCGCGCTGCGCTTGCCGTCGCTGTCGGCGGTCCACACCACGTCCTCGGTGAGCATCTCCAGTAGCCCGTCGACATCTCCTGTCGATGCCGCCGTGAAGAACCGCGTCGTCAACTCCATCGACATCTTCGGGTCGACGGGTTCGAAGCGCTTGCGGCGCGACTGCACGTGCTCGCGCGCGCGGTGCGCCATCTGGCGCACCGCACTCGCGGACTTGCCGATCGTCGAGGCGATCTCGTCGTGACTGAAACCGAACACCTCGCGCAGCACGAAGACCGCGCGCTCGTCGGGGGTCAGCGTCTCGAGCACGACCAGCATCGCCATCGAAACCGACTCGGCCAGCACCACATCAGTGGAGGCATCCTTGGTCTCGAGCAGCAGCGGCTCGGGCAGCCACGGGCCGATGTAGTCCTCACGTCTGCGGGACTGCGCCCGCAGCACGTTGAGCGACTGCCGGGTGACGAGCTGGGCGAGGTAGGCCTTCGTGTCGTGCACCGCCGCGAGATCCACCTCGGCCCAGCGCAGGTAGCTATCCTGCAGCACGTCGTCGGATTCCGTTGCGCTGCCCAAGATCTCGTAAGCGATCGTGAACAGCAGCGGTCGCAGCAACGTGAACCGTTCGGCGTGTTCGTCACCCGGCCGCGTGTTCATCGGCTCGACACCACCGCCGCGGCCTCGGTCAGTTGCGGGCCGCGGTCGGGACCCTTCTGCGACTTGTACGAGCCCGGCTTCGCCGCTTCGCCGGCCATCCATTTCAGGGTCCACCGGCACACCTGCTCCTTGATGAAAGCGCCCGCCTTGCCGCCGATGTAGATGCCCACCGGGGTGTCGTCCTTGTGCTGCAACTGAAGTGTGCCCGCTCCGCGGCCGAGGCTGATGCACTGCGCCGTCATGGGCACGCTGATACCGGCCGGTTCGGTGCCCGCGATCCGGCTCAGAACCGTGTTGGCCGACTGCGCGCCCAGCGGCAGGCTGGCCTGGCAGCTCATCCGGAACGGCAGGCCCGACGGCGACACCGCGTCGCCGGTGCCGACGATCCGCTGATCGTCGATGCTGGTGAGCGTTTCGTCGGTCAACAGCCGGCCCAGCGCGTCGGTGCTCAGTCCGCTGGCCGCAGCCAGGTCGGGCACTCCGAAACCGGCCGTCCAGACGGTCGCCGCACTTGGCAGTGCCCGTCCGCTCGCGAGAACAACCGCGTCCGCGGTCACCGCGGCGACCGAGTCCTCGATCACCTCGACCCCGAGCTTGCGCAACCGCTTGGCCACCGAACGACGGCCGGGCTTGCTCAGCGACGGCGCCAGCGCGGCGCCGACCAGGGTCACCGAACGTCCCGCTTCGGCGAACTCGGAGGCCGCCTCGATGCCGGTCAGGCCGCCGCCGACGACGACGATCGGTGCCGACAAGGGGACGTCGGCCAGCCGGGACTGCAACCGCTGCGCCTGCTCGAGTTCACTGAGCGGATAGGCGAATTCGCGAGCCCCGGCCACCGAGTCGGGCACGGCGCCGGTGCTGCCGACGGCATACACCAGATAGTCGTACTCGAGCGATCCGCCGGAGGTCAGCTCGACACGGCGCGCCGCGGCATCGATGCGCTCGGCTCCGTCGACGACGAGGCGGACGCCGGCGTTGAGAACGGTCGCGTAGTCCTCGGTCGCGTCGTCATTGTCGATCGCCAGCTGGTGCAGCCGGATCCGCTCGACGAATTTCGCGCGCGGGTTCACCAGGGTCACGGCGACCCCGTCGGTGCTGCACAGCCGGTTGGCGGCCATCACGCCGGCGTAGCCACCGCCGATCACGACGGCGCGGATCTGTCCTTCGGTCATTTACGGTCTCCTTCGGTCTTCCAGCTCACCGTTGAGCCGGTCTGGCCTTGAGACACCGCGCACATCGAGAGTGTGACAGGTTTGCCGCCGGTGTGGCCGACGTCACTACCGGCTGATCGCGCGGGGGACCGTGATCCCGCCGAGCTTGTCCGGATTCACCACGGCGTAGAAGTTGGTGATCTTGCCCTCGATGACCTCGACCAGGAACATGCCTTGGACCCGGCCGCCGCTGTAAGCGATGACCGCTGGGGCGCCGTTGTAGGTCGCCGTCTCGAAGCGAATGTCGGGCACGGCTTGTGGCGCCGCCCGGAAGAACTGGGCGATGAGGGCCGCCACCTTCTTGGCGCCCACCACCGGCCGCCGTATGGCCCTGGCCTTGCCGCCGTGGTCGGCCGTCCACGTGACGTCCGGCGCGAGGAGCGAGAGCAAACCCTCTACGTCGCCGGTGTGTGCCGCGGTCAGGAATCGGTCGGTGATCTGTGCCGTCCACTTCGCGTCGACGGGTCCGAACCGCCGACGCCTGGCATGCACGTGCTCGCGGGCACGGTGCGCCATCTGCCGCACCGTGCCCGCGGACTTCCCGACCGCGGAGGCGATTTCGTCGTAGTCGAAGCCGAAGACCTCCCGCAGGACGAACACCGCGCGCTCGTCCGGGGTGAGCGTTTCGAGCAGCACCAGCATGGCCATCGAAACCGATTCGGAGAGAACCAGATCCGTGGAGGCATCGTCTTCTGTGAGGAGCAGCGGCTCGGGCAGCCACGGCCCGATGTAGTCCTCACGGCGGCGGGCGCTCTCGCGCCTGGCGTTGAGCGCCTGACGGGTCACCAGCGCAGCCAGATAGGACTTGGTGTCCCGCACCGTCGCGAGGTCCACATCGGCCCACCGTAGATAGCTGTCCTGCAGCACGTCGTCGGATTCGGTTGCCGAACCCAGGATCTCGTAGGCGATCGTGAACAGCAGGGGGCGCAGGTGGGTGAACCGCTCGGCGTGTTCGCCGCCGGTCGAGCCGGTCGTCGTCACGTTCCCGTGACCACCTCGGTGTGTTGCTCTTCGCGCGAGCGCTCATCGCCGAACGCCGGCTTCTCAGGCCGTGGACCGCCTTTGTACCAGTACGCCGAGCCGGGTCTGCGGGCCTGGAGTCGCAGGCCCAAGATCGTGCCCTTGCAGATGGCCTCCTTCACGATCGCGCCCGCGCGGCCGCCGAGGTACGCGTTCATCGTCGTATTGTCACTGCGGCCGAACTGCACGATGCCGCCGCGGCGGCCCAAGCTGGTGCACGAGTTCCCGGCGAAGCCGTACTCCAGTGGCGCGGGTTCGGCGCCCGCGATCCGGCTCAGCACGGTGTTGGCCGCCTGCGGACCCAGCTGAGAGGCCGTGGCGCAGCACATCCGCAGTGGGTCGCCCGACGGGGCGGCGCAGTCACCCGCGGCGACGATGCGGGGGTCGTCCAGGCTGGTGAGCGTCTCGTCGGTGAGTAGCCGGCCCATCGCGTCGGTGCGCAGGCCGCTGGCGGCCGCGAGCTCCGGCACGCCGAAGCCCGCGGTCCAGATGGTCAGCGCGCTCGGGCGCACGGCGCCGTCGGCGAAGACCACAGCGTCGGAGCGGACCTCGGTCACGACGTCGGCCTCGAGCACCGCGACCCGCAGCTTGGCCAGCACTTTGGCGACCGATCGCCGGCCCGCCGCGGACAGCGACGGCACCAGTTGACCGCCGCAGACCAACGTCACCTTGTGACCCTGCTCGGCGAGCTCGGTGGCGACCTCGATACCGGTCAGCCCGCCCCCGACCACCGTGACCGGTGCGTCCTGGTGCAACTTGTCGATTGCGGCACGCGCTCGCTGCGCCTGCTCCAATTCTGCTACCGGATAGGCGAAATCGGCCGCGCCCGGTACGGACGCCGGGACGGCGCCGGTGCTGCCGACCGCGTAGATGACGTAGTCGTAGTCCAACTCTCGTCCCGACGCCAGCGCCACGCTGCGTGCCCTGTCGATGCGGGTCGCGGTGTCCACGACAAGTCGGATGCCCTCGCCGAGCAGGGTGCCGTAGTCGACGCATGCGTCGTAGTTGCCGGCCACCAGTTGATGCAGGCGGATCCGCTCGACGAACTTCGGGCGGGGGTTGACCAGCGTGATGTCGACGTCGCCGCGCAACCGCAGTTGGTTGGCCGCCAGTGTTCCGGAGTAGCCGCCGCCGATGACGACGACCTTGGTAGCCGCGGCGAGCCGCGAGGTGTCTGGTGTGTTGTTTTCGTTCATGCCCTCAAGACACCGGCCGCTGCCCGACCGTGACAGAACGTGACCCAGGTCACTGCACCTGGTAGCGCGGGAACACCCCGGCCGGGGCGGGCAAGGGCGTACCCGGTGTCAGCCGGTCGGCGATATGGGCGAAGGTCCGCCGGTCCTGCGGCGCTCCGAGCAGGTCGAGCAGGTTGCCCATCGAGTCCGGCATCACCGGCTGGCTCAGCAGCGCAGCGATGCGCACCACCTCGAGCGTCACGAACAGCACCGTGCGGAACCGCTCCTGGTCGCTGTCGGAGTCCG
This sequence comes from Mycobacterium deserti, assembly GCF_025345615.1. Lineage (GTDB taxonomy): Bacteria > Actinomycetota > Actinomycetes > Mycobacteriales > Mycobacteriaceae > Mycobacterium > Mycobacterium deserti. Next base: position 543,753 of record NZ_JAODWD010000001.1, on the reverse strand, counting down.
ACTTGCGCAACACCCACGGCTCCTGCGCCGAGAAGTAGCGGTTGGCCGCGCCGAGCACCGACCAGATGGCCTCCAGCCCAAGGTGCATGGCCGTCGCCTCGAAATGCCCGCGCACCCGCTGCATCAACCCGTCGGCGGCCTCCAGCAGCGCGGTGTCGTCAGCGTTGAGCTCACCGGGCGCCGGAACCGCGCCGTCGAGGTTCTTGGCGACCATCGACAGCGAGCGCTGCGCCAGGTTGCCGAACTCGTTGGCCAGATCGGCGTTGATACGCCCGATGATCGCGTCTTCGCTGTAGCTGCCGTCCTGGCCGAACGGCACCTCGCGAAGAAAGAAGTAGCGCACCTGGTCGACTCCGAACGCGTCGATCAAAGCGATCGGGTCGACGACGTTGCCGACCGACTTGCTCATCTTCTCGCCGCGGTTGAGGACGAACCCGTGCACGAACACCCTTCGCGGCAACTCGATACCGGCCGACATCAGAAATGCGGGCCAGTAGACGGTGTGGAATCGGATGATGTCCTTACCGATCATGTGCAGATCGGCAGGCCAGAACCGCTGGAACGACTCCGACGACGTGTCCGGAAAGCCCGCGCCGGTCAGGTAATTGGTCAACGCGTCGACCCACACGTACATGACGTGATCGGGATGGTCGGGCACCGGCACGCCCCAGTCGAAGGTGGTGCGCGAGATCGACAGGTCGCGCAGCCCGCCGGAGACGAAGCTGACCACCTCATTGCGTCGCACGTTCGGCTCGATGAACTCGGGGTGCGTCTCGTAGTGCGCGAGGAGACGCTCGGTGTAGGCGGACAACCGGAAGAAGTAGGTCTGTTCCTCGGTCCAGGTCACCGGGGCGCCGGTCTCGGTGGCCACCCGCACTCCGTCGGGGCCGACGGTGGTTTCGGCCTCGGTGACGAATCCTTCGTCGCGCACCGAGTACCACCCTTTGTACGAATCGAGGTAGATGTCGCCGGCATCGTTCATCCGCCGCCAGATCTCCTTGGACGCCTCGAAATGGTCGGCGTCCGACGTGCGGATGAAGCGGTCGAACGAGACGTTGAGCCTCTCCTGCATCCGCTGGAACACGTCGGAGTTGCGCAGGGCCAACTCGGCGGTCGGAATGCCCTGGGCCGCGGCGGTCTCGGCCATCTTCTGCCCGTGCACGTCGGTGCCCGTCAGGTACCGGACGTCGTATCCGTCCAGTCGCTTGAACCGCGCTACCGCGTCGGTGGCGATGTATTCGTATGCGTGCCCGATGTGCGGGCTGCCGTTGGGATAGGCGATCGCGGTGGTGATGTAGAACGGCACCCCTTGGGTGGGCGCCTGCGCCCCGGGAGAGTGATTAGCCATTTGGGGTCAGCTTATGGTGTGGGCGTGAGTGAGAAGCCGTCAGGCAGACGGGAACCGCCGCCACCGCCCGAGCCGCTCACCCCGTTGATCGACGCGCACACCCATCTCGATGCGTGCGGCGCGACGGACGCGGCCGCCGTCACCGCGATCCTTGATCGGGCGGCGGCCGTCGGGGTGCAGGCCGTTGTGACCATCGCCGATGATCTGGAGTCGGCCCGCTGGGTCACCGAGGCCGCCGACGCCGACGAGCGCGTGTACGCCGCCGTGGCGCTGCACCCGACGCGCGCCGACGCTCTCACCGACGAAGCCAAGACCGTGATCGAGCGTCTGGCCGACCACCCTCGGGTGGTGGCCATCGGCGAGACCGGGCTCGATTACTACTGGCCCGGCAAGCTCGACGGCTGCGCCGCGCCCGACACCCAGCGCGACGCCTTCGCGTGGCACATCGAGCTGGCCAAGCGCACCGGTAAGCCGTTGATGATCCACAACCGCGACGCCGACGACGGCGTGCTCGACGTGCTGGCCGCCGAGGGCGCTCCCGAAACGGTGATCTTCCACTGCTTCTCGTCGGGGCCGCAGATGGCGCGCACGTGCGTCGACAACGGCTGGCTACTGAGCCTGTCGGGGACCGTGAGCTTCAAGAACGCCAAAGCACTGCGCGAAGCGGCGCCGCTGATCCCGGCCGGGCAACTGCTCGTCGAGACCGACGCGCCGTTCCTCACTCCGCACCCGTTCCGCGGCGCGCCCAACGAGCCGTACTGCCTGCCCTACACGGTGCGCGCGCTTGCCGGGCTGCTCGGCCGGCACGCTGCCGATGTTGCGCAGGAAACCACTTCGACGGCAGCCCGCGTCTACGGACTGGCGAGTTGCTGGTCGTAGGCCTTTTCGTTACCGTTCGGTGACCGAATACCGAGCCGTTGGCTCGGGCCGCTCATCGGGGATAGATCAGGTTTTGAACATACTCACGAAAATTGACGAATCGCGCTCGCCCGTATTGCGGCTTCTTGTCGCTGCGATGCTGCTGGCGCTGACATTCGCGGGCGGTTACGCCGTCGCCGCGCACAAAACCGTCACGCTCACCGTCGACGGCGCCTCCATCACGGTGCCCACGATGAAGTCACGGGTGATCGACGTCGTCGAGGAGAACGGGTTCGATGTCGGCGACCGCGACGACCTGTACCCCGCCGCCGATGAGCCGGTGAGCCAGTCCGAGACCATCGTGCTGCGTCGCAGCCGTCCGCTGCAGGTGTCGCTCGACGGCCGCGACAGCAGGCAGGTGTGGACGACTGCGTCCACCGTCGACGAGGCGCTCACGCAGCTGCAGATGACCGACAAGGCGCCCGCGGCGGCGTCGCGCGGAAGCCGCGTCCCGCTGGCGGGGATGTCCCTTCCGGTGGTCAGCGCCAAGACCGTGCAGCTCGACGACGGTGGCGCAGTGCGCACCGTACGGCTCGCCGCACCGAACGTCGCGAGCCTTCTGGAGGCCGCGGGAGCGCCGCTCCAGCAAAAGGACAAAGTGGTGCCGGCGGCGTCCGCACCCGTCGTCGACGGCATGCGAATCTCGGTCACCCGGGTCCGAATCGAGAAAATCACCGAGCGTGTACCGCTGCCGCCGGCCAATAAACGGATCGAAGACGTGACGCTGAACATGAGCCGTCAGGTCGTCGAAGACCCCGGAATGCCGGGCACCCAGGACGTCACTTTCGCGGTCGCGAAGGTCAACGGAGTCGAGACCGGCAGGCTGCCAGTAGCCAATGTCGTTGTCGCACCAGCCCGTGACGGTGTTCTGCGAATCGGCGCGAAACCCGGCACGGAGGTGCCGCCGGTCTCCAACGGCGCCACCTGGGACGCGCTCTCGCGGTGCGAAGCGGGAGGTAATTGGGCCATCAATACCGGCAACGGTTTTTACGGGGGTGTCCAATTTGATCAAAACACGTGGGAGCGCAACGGGGGTCTGCGGTATGCTGCGAGGGCCGATCTGGCAACAAGAGAAGAGCAAATCGCGATTGCTGAGGTCACCCGGGCGCGGCAAGGTTGGGGCGCGTGGCCGACGTGCAGCGGGAAGATTGGGACGCGCTGACCATTCGACTACTCGGGCGGACCGAGATACGACACCTGGCGAAAGAGATTGACTTTCGGCCTCGCAAATCGTTTGGCCAGAACTTCGTCCACGACGCCAACACCGTGCGACGCATCGTGTCGTCGTCCGGTGTCAACCGCCATGACCACGTCCTCGAGGTCGGGCCAGGCCTCGGGTCGCTGACGCTGGCCCTGCTCGACCGGGGTTCACGGGTGACGGCCGTGGAGATCGACCCGCTGTTGGCACGCCAGTTGCCCATCACCATCGCCGAGCATTCGCACAGCGAGATCAATCGGCTGACGGTGGTCAATCAGGACATCCTGACGCTGAACCGGACGGATCTGCCCGACGAGCCCACCGCGCTGGTCGCCAATCTCCCCTATAACGTCGCGGTCCCCGCGCTGCTGCATCTGCTCGCCGAGTTCCCCTCCATCCGGACCGTGATGGTCATGGTGCAGGCCGAGGTCGCCGAGCGGCTGGCGGCCGAACCGGGCGGCAAGGAGTACGGCGTGCCCAGCGCCAAGGTCCGCTTCTACGGCGACGTCCGCCGCTACGGCATGGTCTCGCCCACGGTGTTCTGGCCCATCCCGCGCGTGTACTCGGGTCTGGTGCGCATCGACCGCTATGAGGCTTCGCCGTGGCCCACCGACGCGACCTTCCGCAGTCAGGTGTTCAAGCTGATCGACGTCGCGTTCGCGCAGCGGCGCAAGACGTCGCGCAACGCGTTCGCCGAATGGGCGGGTTCGGGCAACGAGTCGGCCAGGCGGCTTCTGGCAGCCAGCATCGACCCGTCGCGCCGTGGCGAGACGTTGTCGATCGCGGACTTCGTGCGGCTGTTGCAGCGCTCGGGTGTCAGCGACACGCCGAAAGTCGAAGCGCCGAAGGCCGCCGTCAGCGACGAGCAGGACGACTCCGTCAGCGCGATCTAGGCTCACTCAGCGCAGCGCACGGGCGACCATCGATATGAACTCGCGGCAGGACCGATAGCGGTCCTGTGGACGCTTTGCCATCGCCTTGGCCAGTATCGCGTCGAAAACCCGTGGCAGCCAGTCGATTTCGCGAGATCGCCGCGGCGGCGCGCTGTGCAGGTGCGCGCGTATCTGGCCCAGTCGGCTGTCCGCGGTGAACGGCGTTGTGCCGGTAAGCAGTTCGACGGCGGTACACGCCAGCGCGTACTCGTCGGTGGCGCCGCTCGGCGCGTGGCCGGTGAGCAGTTCGGGAGCCGAGTAGGGTATGGACGCCTCGATGTGGTCGGCCTGATAGCCGATGTCGTCGGTGACAGCGCATGCCACGCCGAAGTCAATGAGCACCGCGCCGTCGCGTCTGAAGTCCTGGTGCACAAGGATGTTGGCCGTCTTTACGTCGCAGTGCACGATGCCGTGGTTGTGGATGTAGTCCAGTGCGTCGGCGATCTGCGTCAGTGCGGCAAGCCGATCCGGCACCGTCGGCAGGGCCGCCGCGTTGCCGCCGGATACCACCTCCATGGACAACCAGCCCGCCCCGCGCTCGTACACCGTGATCACATGCGGGTGGTCGAGCCGGTGGGCGAAGTCGAATTCGCGGCGGAGGCGGGCGAGTTGGGCCAGGTGCCGGTGTTGCTCGTCGAGCACCTTGAGGGCCACCGCGCCGCCGGAGGCCGAGCCGTGGCGGGCTCGATACACCGTCGCGTAACCGCCGTGGCCGAGGACACCTTCGATGACGTAGCCCCCGAACACCTCACCTGGGCCATGCACCTTCACAGCGTAGGGTTCGGCGACCGGGAACAGGCCCCGACCGTTAGTGTCGGGTCCGTGTCCGACGGAAGCGCCGCATCCGAGTGGGTTCCCACCGGTTCGGTCACCGTGCGGGTGCCTGGCAAGGTCAACCTCTATCTGGAGGTCGGCGATCTGCGCTCGGACGGCTATCACGAACTGACCACTGTCTTTCACGCCGTGTCGCTGCTCGACGAGGTCACCGTCCGCACCGCCGACATGCTGTCGCTGGAGATGTCGGGCGAAGGTGTGGAATCTTTGCCGTCCGACGAACGCAACCTCGCGTGGCGGGCCGCCGAGCTGATGGCCGAGCACGTCGGCCGGGCACCGGACGTGGCGATCAGCATCGAGAAGTCGATTCCGGTGGCCGGCGGGATGGCGGGCGGCAGCGCCGACGCGGCCGCGGTGTTGGTCGCGATCAACGAGCTGTGGGAGCTGGGCGTGCCGCGGCGCGATCTGCACGTGCTGGCCGCCCAACTGGGCAGCGACGTGCCGTTCGCGCTGCACGGCGGCACCGCGCTGGGCACGGGCCGCGGTGAGGAACTGGCCACCGTGCTGGCCCGCAGCACGTTCCACTGGGTGCTCGCGTTCGCCGACGGCGGCTTGTCGACGCCCGCGGTGTTCGCCGAGATCGACCGGCTGCGGGACACCGCAGGCAAGACGCCGCCACGGCTCGACGATGCCGAGCCGGTCTTGGCCGCGCTGGCCTCCGGGGACCCCGCGGAGCTCGCACCGCTGCTCGGCAACGATCTGCAGCCCGCCGCGCTGAGCCTGGATCCGGGGTTGGGCCGCACGCTGCAGGCGGGCACCGAGGCGGGCGCGCTGGCGGGCATCGTGTCGGGGTCGGGGCCGACGTGTGCGTTCCTCTGTACCTCGGCCGCATCGGCAATGGATGTCGGAATCCAATTGGCCGACGCGGGCGTCTGCCGCACCGTGCGGGTGGCCAGTGGACCGGTGCACGGGGCCCGCGTGGTGCCCGCGCCGACGACATCGGTGTAGACGCGGGCGCCGACGACGCATCGATCCGGTCACGAACAGGTGTGACCCAGACCTCATTTACCGTGACAGTTTGGCGGCTACTTAAGAGTTGCTTAAGATGATGCGCGGTGAAAACTAGCGGTCAAGCTTCGGACGCGCCCACTTCGCCTACCGTCAACCTCGGTGGGCGCATCGTCGGATACAAGCGTCTGTCGGCTACCTCACCGTTTCGTGACACAACCGCGCCCAATTCGTGTGCGCGCCTACGCGAAAACGCCGCTGAGCAGGCGGAGCATAACCTCAGGGCCTTTGCTCTGAAGCCAAGGAGGTCGTCGTGAGCAGGTTCACCGAGAAGATGTACCGCAACGCGCGCACCGTCACGACGGGCATGGTCACCGGTGAGCCACACGAGCCGGTCCGCCATACCTGGGGTGAGGTTCACGAGCGAGCCCGCCGCATCGCGGGGGGTCTCGCGGCCGCGGGCATCGGCCACGGCGACGCCGTCGGCGTGTTGGCCGGCTTCCCGGTCGAGATCGCCCCGACCGCGCAGGGCCTGTGGATGCGCGGCGCCAGCCTCACGATGCTGCACCAGCCCACCCCGCGCACCGACCTCGTCATCTGGGCCGAGGACACCATGACGGTCATCGGCATGATCGAGGCGAAGGCCGTCATCGTCTCCGAGCCGTTCCTGGTGGCCATCCCAGTGCTCGAGGAGAAGGGCATCAAGGTCCTCACCGTCGCCGACCTGCTGGCCTCGGAGCCGATCGACCCCGTCGAGGTCGGGGAGGACGATCTGGCGCTGATGCAGCTGACGTCCGGCTCCACCGGCTCCCCGAAGGCCGTGCAGATCACGCACCGCAACATCTACTCCAACGCCGAGGCGATGTTCATCGGCGCCGAGTACGACGTCGAGAAGGACGTCATGGTCAGCTGGCTGCCCTGCTTCCACGACATGGGCATGGTCGGCTTCCTGACCATCCCGATGTATTTCGGTGCCGAGCTGGTCAAGGTCACCCCGATGGACTTCCTGCGGGACACCTTGCTGTGGGCCAAGCTGATCGACAAGTACAAGGGCACCATGACCGCGGCGCCGAACTTCGCCTATGCGCTGTTCGCCAAGCGGCTGCGCAAGCAGGCCGAGCCGGGTCAGTTCGACCTGTCGACGCTGCGGTTCGCGCTCTCGGGCGCCGAGCCCGTCGAGCCCGCCGACGTCGAGGATCTGCTCGACGCGGGTAAGCCGTTCGGCCTTCGCCCCGACGCGATCCTGCCGGCCTACGGAATGGCCGAGACGACGCTGGCGGTGTCGTTCTCCCCGTGTGGTGCCGGTCTGGTCGTCGACGAGGTTGACGCCGACCTGCTGGCCGCGCTGCGCCGCGCCGTGCCCGCCACCAAGGGCAATACCCGTCGGCTGGCCTCGCTGGGCCCGCTGCTGACGGACTTGGAGGCGCGCGTCATCGATGAGCACGGCAACGTGATGCCGCCGCGTGGCGTCGGAGTGATCGAGCTGCGCGGTGAGTCGCTGACACCCGGCTACATCACCATGGGTGGCTTCATCCCCGCCCAAGACGAGCACGGCTGGTACGACACCGGCGACCTCGGCTACATCACCGAGGAAGGCAACATCATCGTGTGCGGCCGCGTCAAGGACGTGATCATCATGGCCGGGCGCAACATCTACCCGACTGACATCGAGCGGGCCGCGGGCCGCGTCGAGGGCGTTCGGCCGGGTTGCGCGGTCGCGGTGCGCCTGGATGCCGGGCACTCGCGTGAGACGTTCGCCGTCGCGGTCGAGTCCAACGCCTGGCAGGACCCGGACGAGGTGCACCGCATCGAACGACAGGTCGCTCACGAGGTGGTGGCCGAGGTCGATGTGCGGCCGCGCAACGTCGTGGTGCTGGGGCCGGGCACGATCCCGAAGACCCCGTCGGGCAAGTTGCGCCGTTCCAACTCGGTGTCGCTCGTCACCTAGTCGCGCCGACGCCCGGTTCTTAATCGACTGGCCCCGTGTCGGGGGCTGTCGATACCGTCGGTGTCATGTCCACTGCACCCGCCATCGAGGCGATCGATCTCGTCAAGCAGTTCGGCGAGAACCGCGCGGTCGACGGGGTCAGCTTCACCGTCCCGCCCGGCTCCGTGCTGGGCCTGCTCGGGCCCAACGGCGCGGGCAAGACCACGACGGTGCGGATGATGACCACGCTGTCCGAGCCCACCAGCGGCACAGCCCGCGTCGCCGGATACGACGTGCGTGACGAGCCGGACATGGTGCGCCGCAACATGGGGCTCACCGGACAGGTCGCCACCGTCGACGAACTGCTGACCGGTCGCGAGAACATCCGGATGATCGGCGGCCTGTACGGCATCCGCCGCAAGGACCTGGCGCGGTTGGAAGATGAACTGCTCCAACAGTTCGCCATCGCCGATGCTGCCGACCGGCCGGTGCGCTCGTACTCGGGCGGCATGCGGCGCAGGCTCGATCTGGCGGTCAGCCTCATCGCGTCGCCGCCGGTCCTGTTCCTCGACGAGCCCACCACCGGACTTGATCCGCGCAGCCGCAGCGACCTGTGGGACATGTTGCGCCACCTGGTCGCCCAAGGCACCACGCTGCTGTTGACCACGCAGTATCTCGAGGAGGCTGACCAATTGGCCGATGACATCGTCGTGATCGACCACGGCCGGATCATCGCGCAGGGCACGCCACTGCAACTCAAGGAGCAGGCCGGCAACTCCAGTCTGGTGGTGACGGTCTCGCGCGCCACCGACCTGCCCGCGGCCCGTGAGCTGCTGGCCCGCACCGGCGCGGAAGTTCACGTCGATGTGGGTGCTCGCAAGCTCACCGCGGCGGCCGACGGCATCGCCGACATGACTCGGGTGGCGGGCTGGCTGCAGGAGAGCGCGATCGAGGTCGACGACATCGGACTGTCGCGGCCCAGCCTCGACGACGTCTTCCTGTCGCTCACCGGCCACCGCGCAGAGCAGCAAGCGGAGGTGGCGGGCGCATGACGGTCACCGAACAGAAGCCACGTATCGCTACCGACCGACCGCAGATCCGGCCGACCAACATCGCTCAGCAGTCATGGATTATGGTCAAGCGCAACATGATTCACACGAAGCGGATGCCGGAGATGCTCAGCGACGTGACCGTGCAGCCGATCATGTTCGTGCTGCTGTTCGCGTTCGTCTTCGGTGCGTCGATCGCGACCAGGGGTAGCGCGTCCTACCGGGAGTTCCTGCTGCCGGGAATCCAGGCGCAGACCATCGTCTTCACCGCATTCGTGGTGTCCACCGGCATCACCGCCGACGTCGAGAAGGGCATCATCGACCGGTTCCGGTCACTGCCGATCCGACGCTCCGCGGTGCTCATCGGCCGCAGCGTCGCCAGCCTCCTGCATTCGTCGCTCGGTGTGGTGGTGATGGCCATCACCGGACTGTGCATCGGCTGGCGCATCCGCGGCGGTGTGGCCGAGGCGGTTCTGGCGTTCGCGCTGATCCTGGTGTTCGGCTTCGGGATGATCTGGTTCGGGATTCTCATCGGCTCGCTGATGCGCTCGGTCGAGGCGGTCAACGGCGTGATGTTCACCGTGCTGTTCCCGGTGACGTTCCTGGCCAACACGTTTGCGCCGACCGAGCCGATGCCGCACTGGCTGCGGGTCATCGCCGAGTGGAATCCCGTCTCGTCGCTGGCACAGGCGATGCGGGAGTTGTGGGGTAACGGTCCGCCCGCCCCGCCCGAGGCGCAGTTGCCGCTGCACCATCCCGTGCTCGCCACAATCCTGTGGTCGTTGGCCATGACGGCCGTGATCGCGCCGTTCGCGCTGCGGGCCTATGCCCGCCGCACGGCCGACTAGGCCCGGGATGAAAACTACCGGCTCCGGCGTTTGCTCCGATCATGAAGATGAATCGGGTGCTGATCGGCGTTGCCGCAGCGATTGTTTCGTGTGCGACGCTCGTCGCACCCGCGGTCACCGCGACCGCACATGCAGATTCGTGTCCTGACGTTCAGGTGGTGTTCGCCCGGGGTACCGGCGAGCCGGTCGGTATCGGGCGGGTGGGCGACGCGTTCGTCGACGAACTGCGCTCGCGCGTGCCCGACAAGTCCGTCGACGTGTACGCCGTCAACTACCCGGCCACGCGCGACTTCCTGCGTGCCGCCGACGGGGCGAACGATGCCAGCCTGTTCGTGCAGAACATCGCGACCACCTGCCCCGACACCAGCATCGTGCTCGGCGGGTACTCGCAGGGTGCCGCGGTCATCGACGCGCTCGCGCTGGCTCAGACCCCGACACTGGGGTTCACCCGACCCCTACCTGCCGGTGTCGCCGACCATGTCGCCGCCGTCGCGGTCTTCGGCAACCCGTCGATCCGGCTGCTCGGCGGTCCGCTCACCACGCTGAGCCCGGCTTACGGCGGTAAGACCATCGACCTGTGCAACGGCGCCGACCCGGTGTGTTCGAACGGCAACGACGTCGCCGCGCACAGCCTGTATGTCCAGTCCGGAATGGCAACGCAGGCAGCGCAGTTCGTCGCCGACCGGCTCGCCACTACGGCGCCGGTCACCACGCTGGCGGGTCGGACCGGCTAGCCCCAGGCGTGCACGGTGTTCTGCGCGGGCTCCAGCCCCTGCGTCACAAGAAGTTCGGTGGCGTCGGCGGCCTGTTCGCAGATCGTCGGAACGTCCTTCCATTCGGCCGAGGTGAAGGTGCTCAACACGAACGACGCCCCGTCCTTTCGGCCGGGCGGACGCCCGATGCCGATGCGGACGCGCTGAAAGTCGTTGCTAGTCAACGCAGAGGCGACTGACCGCAGGCCGTTGTGGCCCGCAACTCCACCGCCGGACTTCAACCGGATGCGGCCGAAGTCGATGTCGAGTTCGTCGTGGATCACCACCACGTCCGCCGGCGGGATCGAATAGAACTTGGCCAGCAGGCCCACCTGGCGTCCCGACTCGTTCATGTAGGTCCGCGGCTTGGCCAACACCACCGGGCGTTCGCCGAGGCGGCCCGTGACCACCTCAGCGCCCGACTTCTTGTGCACCTTGAACCCCGAGCCCATGCGGTCGGCGAGGATGTCGGCGACGAGGAATCCGAGGTTGTGCCGGGTGGTCGCGTACTGCGGCCCCGGGTTGCCCAGGCCGACCACGAGTAGTGAATCGGCCATGCCGACTTACTCGGACTCTTCGGCGGCCGCCGCCCCGGCGTCCTCGCCCTCGCCCTCGGCTTCGGCCTCTGCCTCGGCGACCTCGGCGGCCTGCTCCTCGACCGATGCGCCGCCGCCCTCGGCCTCGAGCTCCTCTTCCGTCGGCGCGGCGACCACGTTGACCACGAGCGTCTCGGGGTCGGAGATCAGCGACACGCCCGACGGCAGCTCGATGGCGTCGGCGGTGAACTGCGTGCCGACATCGGCGCCCTCGATGGAAACGGTCAACTGCTCCGGAATGGACTGCACGTCGGCCTCGATCTGGATGGTGTTCGCGTCCTGGGTCACCAGAGTGCCCGGGACGGCTTCGCCCTCGACGACGACGGTGACCTCGACGGTGACCTTCTCGCCGCGACGCACGACGAGCAGGTCGGCGTGCTGGATGTTGCGGCGGATCGGGTGGATCTCGAGCGACTTGGTCAGCGCGAGCTGTTCCTTGCCGTCGATGTCGAGGGTCAGCACCGCATTGGTTCCCGAGTGGCGCAGCACGGCGGCGAAGTCGCGGGCGTTGAGTTCCAGGTGCTGCGGGTCGGTCCCGTGGCCGTAGAGCACCGCGGGCACCTTGCCCTCGCGGCGGGCGCGGCGCGAGGCGCCCTTACCCGTCTCGGTGCGAACCGAAGCGGTCAGATTGTTGGTGTTGCGGGCCGCGGTCTTGGCCATGTGCGTTGCTCCTGTGCCGGTCGTTGGTGTCGGGCACGGCCAGGGTCGCAAGCTCGAAGCTGCGTGTTCCGTCGATAACGGTGGTCGTTACCACCCTCGCCGTGACGCGCTGCCGAGGGTAGCGCAGATGCCGCCTAGAGCGGAAATTTGGTGTCGGTGAGCTGATCGGACAGCTCCCACAGTCCGGTGGCCTTGCCGGCGTCGCGGGCCAGGGGGCTGCGCCAGTGGTTGCCCGTCGTGCCCCACATCGAGAACTTGGGGCCGACGAACGTGTCGCCGGGAAGATCCTGTGCGACGGCGTAAAGCGTCTGGCGGGCGCCGAACTCGGCGGGGGTGGCCAGCAACCGGTTACCGGCGTCCCAAATCCTGCTGCCGAACCGGTTTCCGGTGTGACCCTGCAGATTGGTCGCCGAGTATCCGGGATGGGCGGCCAGCGCCTTCAACGGCGATCCGGCCGCGTCGAGCCGTCGCTGCAACTCGCTGGTGAAGAGCAGGTTCGCCAGCTTGGACTGCCCGTAGGCCAGCCATGCCGAGTACGGCCGCGATTTCCAGTTCAGGTCCTTGAGGCTGACGTAGCCCAGCATGTGCATCTGCGACGACACCGTCACCACGCGGTCGGTGATCTTGGGCAGGAGCAGGTTCGTCAGCGCGAAGTGACCGAGGTGGTTGGTGCCGATCTGGCTCTCGAAGCCGTCGACGGTCAATGCATACGGCACCGCCATGATTCCGGCGTTGTTCACCAGCACGTCGACGTGGTCCACGCCGTCGGCGAATGCGCGCACCGACGCCAGGTCCTGCAGATCGAGCTTGCGGACCTCGACATCGCCGGTCATGCTCGCGGCCGCCTCGTCACCTTTGGCGGTATTGCGCACGGCGAGGATCGTTTTGGCGCCGACGCGGGCCAACTCGCTTGCGGTGACAAGGCCCAGGCCACTGTTGGCGCCCGTCACGATGACGGTGCGTCCGGCGAATGACGGCAGATCCGAAGAGGTCCACTGACTCATGACGCAAACCCTAATGCGGTCACTTCGGTGGCGCTTTGGGCACCGCGACATTGAAGCCGCCGATGATCTTCTCGATGTCAGGCGCCTCCTCGACGGCCTTCTCGGCATAACCGGTGACCGTGAACTGCACGAGGTAACGCTGGTTGGCCGGCGCGGCGCCGGTCGCGAACACGATGCGGTTGTAGCTGTGCATCCGCGCGCCGTTGAGGTCGTAACTGCCCTCGATCATCGACGACGGAAAACCCTTCCAGTTGTCCGTCGACGCATTGAGGCGTTTGAAGTTCTGCGACATCTCGGCGTCGGCATAACCGTGTTTGACCGCCTCGTTGGGATCGAAGTTCCCGTTGAGCCGCAGCGCGACCAGCATCGCGATCGGATACGTCTCGCCTTTGGCGATCACCTTGGTGCCCGGCGCGAAGTTCGGGTTGTGGTACGGCTGCCAGCCCGCGGGCATCGGCAAGGTCACCGTCAGGTCGGGCATCTTGTCGGGGGCGACGACGGGGTCACCCGACACCCCTACGCGGTCGAGATACGCCGCGACGGGTTCTGGCGCTTCCGTGGCGGACGTCGTAGCCGTAGTGGGGGTGGTCGACAGAATCGACTGGTAGTCAGGGGCTTCCGTGGCGCAGCCCGAGGCGCCTACGACGATCAGCGCCGCGATCACGCAGTGCCGAGCCGTCACAGAATCTCGCGCACCGTGTCGATCGGCCGCGCCAGCCGGGTGCCCTTGGGCGTCGTCACAAAGGGCCGCTCGATCAGGATGGGGTGCTCGGCCAGGGCGTCGAGCAGTTCGTCGTCGGACGCGTCGGCCAAACCCAGTTCGGCGTAGAGCGACTCACGCTTGCGCACCGCGGCTCGCACGCCGATACCCGCGTCGGCGATCATCGTCGCCAGCTCCGCGCGCGTCGGCGGCGTCTTCAGGTACTGCACGACTTCGGGCTCGATGCCGTTGTCGCGCAACAGGTCCAGTGTCTTGCGTGAGGTCGAGCACTTCGGGTTGTGGTAGATACGCGTTTCGGCAGGCACGCTAGGCGGACCCGTCGAACAGGCTGGTGACCGAACCGTTGTCGAACACCGCGCGGATGGTGTTGGCCAACAGCGGCGCGATCGACAGCACCGTCAACGACGGGAACCGCTTCTCCTCGCCGATCGGCAGGGTGTTGGTCACGATCACCTCGCGGGCGCCGCAGTCGGCAAGACGCTGAGCCGCCGGATCCGACAACACCCCGTGCGTGGCGGCGATGATCACGTCGCTGGCGCCGTCCTGCCGCAGCAGGTTGACCGCACCGGCGATGGTGCCGCCGGTGTCGATCATGTCGTCGGTCAGGACGCACGTCTTGCCGCGCACGTCACCGACGACGCGGTTCGACACGACCTGGTTGGGCACCAACGGATCTCGCGTCTTGTGAATGAACGCCAGCGGAACGCCGCCGAGTGAGTCGGCCCACTTCTCCGCGACGCGGACGCGGCCGGAGTCGGGGGAGACGACCACCATGTCGTGGTCGGCGTAGTTCTCGGCGATGTAACCGGTCAGCAGTTTCTGCGCGCGCATGTGATCGACCGGGCCGTCGAAGAAGCCCTGGATCTGATCGGTGTGCAGGTCGACGGTGAGGATTCGGTTGGCACCCGCGGTCTTGAGCAGGTCGGCGACCAGGCGGGCCGAGATCGGTTCGCGGCCGCGGTGCTTCTTGTCCTGCCGCGCATACGGGTAGAACGGCAGGATCGCGGTGATCCGCTTGGCGCTGCCGCGCTTGAGCGCGTCGATCATCAGCAGTTGTTCCATCAACCACGTGTTCAGCGGCGCCGGATGGGACTGCAGGACGAACGCGTCGCAGCCGCGCACCGACTCGTCGAACCGGACGAAGATCTCGCCGTTGGCGAAGTCGCGGGCGGTCTGCGCGGTGACCGGCACGTCGAGCTCTTTGGCTACCTGCTCGGCCAATTCGGGGTGCGCGCGACCCGAGAAGAGCATGAGATTTTTGCGATTGTCGGTCCACTCGGTGCCCACGGTGCCCTCATTGCTTGGGGGATCGATACGGCCTCATCGTACGGGTAGCCAGAGCGCGAACGATCGGCAACCGGTTCACGGCCTGGCGGCGTCGTCCGCGTTGTCGTCTTCGCCAGATGCGCGGCCCACCGCTTCGCCAGGTGCGCGGCCCGATGCCGCCGCCGCTGCGGCGGCTGCCGCCGATCCCGGCCGCTTGCGCTCGACCCAGCCTTCGATGTTGCGCTGCGGACCCGCCGACACCGCCAGCGCGCCGGGGGGCACGTCCTCGCGGATCACGCTGCCTGCGCCGGTGTAGGCGCCGTCGCCGATCGTCACCGGCGCCACGAACATGGTGTCCGAGCCGGTGCGCACGTGCGAGCCGATGGTGGTGCGGCTCTTGGTCTCGCCGTCGTAGTTGACGAAGACACTCGATGCGCCGATATTGCTGTGCTCGCCGATGTCGGCGTCCCCGACGTAGGTCAGGTGCGGCACTTTGGTGCTCGCGCCGATCGTCGAGTTCTTCACCTCGACGAACGCGCCCACCTTGGCGGCATCGCCCAGCACCGTCCCCGGCCGCAGATAGGCGAACGGGCCGATCGCCGCGCCCGCGCCGATCACCGCCTGCCCGCCGTGGGTGCGGACCACCGACGCCGCGTCGCCGACGGTGACGTCGGCCAACGTCGTGTCGGGTCCGATGACGCACCGCGCACCGATGCGGGTCGCGCCGAGCAGCTGGGTGCCGGGTTGGATCGCGGTGTCGCGGCCGATGGTCACGTCGACGTCTATCCACGTGGTCGTCGGGTCGATGACGGTCACCCCGTTGCGCTGATGGGTGGCCACGATCCTGCGGTTCAGCTCGGCGCCCAGTTCGGCCAGCTGCACGCGGTCGTTGACGCCGGCCACCAGCGCGGAGTCGTCCACGTGCTTGGCCCGCACGATCTGGTGGTCGGAGCGGATGATCGAGATGACGTCGGTCAGGTACTGCTCGTGCTGGGCGTTGTCGCTGCCCAGCCGGCCCAGCGCCGAGCGCAGCGCGCCGACGTCGAAGGCGTATACCCCGGCGTTGACCTCGGTGATGGCCCGCTGCGACGGGCTGGCGTCGGATTCCTCGACGATGCCGATCACTTCGCGGTCCTGCGTGCGCAGGATGCGGCCGTAACCGGTCGGGTCCGGCAGCGTGGTGGTGAGCACGGTCGCGACGGCGTGTTCGGCGCTGTGAGTCTCGATCAGGTCGGCCAGCAGGTCGGCGTCGAGCAGCGGCACGTCGCCTGACGTCACGACCACGACGCCGGCGAACTGCTCCGGCAGCGAGGCCAGCCCGCACGCCACGGCGTGACCGGTGCCGAGTTGTTCCTCCTGCACGGCGATGTCGATGCTGCGGCCCAGGTCACCGGCGAGTTCGTCGACAGCCGGTGCGATGCGTTCACGATCCTTGCCCAGCACCACGACCAGGTGCTGCGGGGCGACCTTGGCCACCGCGTGCAGCGCGTGGGCGACCATGCTGCGGCCGGCCAGGGTGTGCAGCACCTTCGGGGTGTCCGACTGCATGCGGGTCCCGGCGCCGGCCGCCAAGACCACGACCGCGGCTTCGCGATGCTGGTTCGTCATGAGAGAGATCCTTAGCTTGCTCCGTCGCCAGGACTCGAACCTGAACTATCTGAACCAAAATCAGAGGTGCTGCCGATTACACCACGACGGATTGATCAGCTAGTGATGCTAGTCGAAGCAACTACCCTCGAAGGCGTGGCTGCGCTGGACAAGGAAGTGCGTGCGCCCCGCGCCAGGATGACCGGTGCGGAGCGGCGCCATCAGCTGATCGACGTGGCGCGATCGCTGTTCGCCCAGCGCGGCTACGAGGGCACCTCGATCGAGGAGATCGCGCAGCGGGCCAACGTGTCCAAGCCCGTCGTGTACGAGCATTTCGGCGGCAAGGAAGGCCTGTACGCCGTGGTCGTCGACCGCGAGATGTCGGCGTTGCTCGACGGCATCACCTCGTCGCTGACCAAGATGACCAACAATCGGTCGCGGCTGCGCATCGAACGCGTCGCGCTCGCGTTGCTGACCTACGTCGACGAGCGCACCGACGGGTTCCGCATCCTGATCCGCGACTCCCCGGCGGCTATCACATCCGGCAGCACCTACTCGACTCTTCTCAACGAGGCCGTCAACCAGGTCTCGTCGATTTTGGCCGGTGACTTCTCCCGCCGCGGCCTCGATCCGGACATGGCGCCGCTGTACGCCCAGGCGCTGGTCGGCTCGGTGTCGATGACCGCGCAGTGGTGGCTCGACGTGCGCGAGCCGAAGAAGGAGGTCGTCGCCGCGCATCTGGTCAACCTGTGCTGGAACGGGCTGATGCATCTGGAGGACGACCCGCAACTGGTCGACGAGTAGGACCCCGCCTGCCGGGTATCGCCGAATTCTGCACCAGCGTTGTGTTTTCGCCCGAAGAGCGACGCTGACGCAGAAATCAGCGACGACGGGGACTTGCCTACGATGGATGCATCATGACCGCATCGGGGACCATTCGTGTCCATACCCCGATCGCGGGCCTCGTTGACCTGGCGCTGCGTGACCCCTCCCTGAGTGAGGTCGCCCGCCGTGCCGCCGACAGGCCCGCCGATCTCGCCCTGAACGGCCCGGCCAGCGCCCGGCTGTTCGCGGCGTGCGCCCTCGCGCAGGCCGGCCCGCTTCTCGTCGTCACCGCCACCGGCCGCGAAGCCGACGATCTGACCGCCGAACTGCGCGGCGTGTTCGGCGACGCGGCGGCGATGTTCCCGTCCTGGGAGACGCTGCCGCACGAGCGCCTGTCCCCGGGGGTCGACACCGTCGGCGCGCGGATGATGCTGCTTCGCCGGCTGGCGAACCCCGACGACGAGCGCCTCGGGCCGCCGCTGCGTGTCGTGGTCACCACGGCCCGCTCGCTGCTGCAGCCGATGGCCCCCGACCTGGCCGACATCGAACCGGTGACGCTGACCGTCGGCGCCGAGGTCGAATTCGACGACGTCATCTTCCGCCTCGTCGAACGGGCCTACACGCGCGTCGACATGGTCGCCAAGCGCGGCGAGTTCGCAGTGCGCGGCGGCATCCTCGACGTGTTCCCGCCCACATACGAACACCCCGTGCGGGTCGAGTTCTGGGGCGACGAGGTCTCCGAGATGCGGATGTTCGCCGTCGCCGACCAGCGGTCGATCGCCGAGGTCGACGTCGAGGCGCTGATCGCTGTGCCGTGCCGCGAACTGCTGCTGACCGACGACGTGCGCACCCGGGCAGCGGCACTGGCCCGCGAGCACCCCGCGTACGAGAACGCAGTGCACGGCAGCGTGCCCGACATGCTGGCCAAGCTGGCGGAGGGCATCCCCGTCGACGGGATGGAGGCGCTGCTGCCGCTGTTGCGTCCCACCGAACTCGTCACGCTGCCCGTTCACCTGCCCCCGGGCACGCCGCTGCTGATCTGCGACCCCGAGAAGGTCCGAACCCGCGCCGCCGACCTGATCAAGACCGGCCGCGAGTTCCTCGAGGCGTCGTGGTCGACGGCGGCGGTCGGCGGCGACGCACCGATCGACCTGGAGGCGATGGGCGCCTCGGGCTTCATCGGCATCGACGAGGCGCGCACGGCGGCCCGCGAGGGTGAGCACCCGTGGTGGACGCTGAGCCAGTTGTCCGACGAGTCCGCGCTTGAACTCGACATCCGCACCGCGCCGTCGGCGCGCGGCCAGCAGTCCAACATCGACGACATCTTCGCGATGCTGCGCGCCCACGTCGCGACGGGTGGTTACGCCGCCGTAGTCACCCCCGGCGCGGGGACCGCACAGCGCATCGTCGAGCAGCTGGCCGAATCAGACACGCCCGCAGGTCTTCTGGAGCCCGGATCGGTACTCAAGGAAGGCGTCGTCGGTGTGCTCAAGGGGCCGCTGCACGACGGCGTCGTCATCGCGGGCGCGAACCTCGTGGTGATCACCGAGACCGACCTCACCGGAAACCGGGCGACAGCCACCGAGGGCAAGAAGCTGGCCGCCAAACGCCGCAACGTCGTTGACCCGCTGGCGCTCACCGCGGGCGACCTGGTGGTCCACGACCAGCACGGCATCGGCCGGTTCGTCGAGATGACCGAGCGCGTCGTCGGCGGCGCCCGCCGCGAGTACCTGGTGCTCGAGTACGCGTCGAGCAAGCGCGGCGGCGGCACCGACAAGCTCTACGTGCCGATGGACTCGCTGGATCAGCTGTCGCGCTACGTCGGCGGTGAAGCGCCGACGCTGAGCAGGCTCGGCGGCAGCGACTGGACCAACACCAAGACCAAAGCCCGCCGCGCGGTGCGCGAGATCGCCGCCGAACTGGTGTCGCTGTACGCCAAACGGCAGGCTTCGGCAGGCCACGCGTTCGGCCGCGACACCCCGTGGCAGGCCGAGATGGAGGACGCGTTCGGGTTCACCGAGACCGTCGACCAGCTGACCGCCATCACCGAAGTGAAGTCCGACATGGAAAAGCCCGTTCCGATGGACCGGGTCATCTGCGGCGACGTCGGCTACGGCAAGACCGAGATCGCGGTGCGGGCCGCGTTCAAAGCGGTGCAGGACGGAAAACAGGTCGCGGTGCTCGTGCCCACGACGCTGCTGGCCGACCAGCACCTGCAGACGTTCTCCGAACGGATGGCCGGCTTCCCGGTCACCGTGAAGGGGCTGTCGAGGTTCACCACGCCCGCCGAGTCCAAAGCCGTGCTCGCGGGCATGAAGGACGGCAGCGTCGACATCGTGATCGGCACGCACCGGCTGCTGCAGACCGGCGTGACGTGGAAGGACCTCGGCCTGGTCGTCGTCGACGAGGAGCAGCGATTCGGCGTCGAGCACAAGGAGCACATCAAGTCGATGCGCACCCACGTCGACGTGCTGACCATGAGCGCGACCCCGATCCCGCGCACGCTGGAGATGAGCCTGGCGGGCATCCGCGAGATGTCGACGATCCTGACCCCGCCCGAAGAGCGCTATCCAGTGCTCACCTACGTCGGGCCGCACGACGACAAACAGGTCGCCGCGGCGCTGCGCCGCGAGATGCTGCGTGACGGGCAGGCGTTCTACATCCACAACCGCGTCCGCTCCATCGACCAGGCCGCCGCACGGGTGCGCGCACTGGTGCCCGAGGCCCGCGTCGTCGTCGCGCACGGACAGATGCCCGAGGAACAACTGGAACGCACGGTCGAGGGCTTCTGGAACCGCGAATACGACGTCCTCGTGTGCACGACGATCGTCGAGACCGGCCTGGACATCTCCAACGCCAACACGTTGATCGTCGAGCGGGCCGACACGTTCGGCCTGTCCCAGCTACATCAGCTGCGTGGCCGGGTGGGCCGCAGCCGCGAACGTGGCTACGCCTATTTCCTGTATCCGCCCGAGGTTCCGCTCACCGAGACGGCCTACGACCGGCTGGCGACGGTCGCGCAGAACAACGAACTCGGCGCGGGGATGGCCGTGGCGTTGAAGGACCTCGAGATCCGCGGTGCCGGCAACGTGCTCGGCGCCGAACAGTCCGGCCACGTCGCAGGCGTGGGTTTCGACCTCTACGTCCGGCTGGTCGGTGAGGCGGTCGAGGCATACCGCGCGGCCGCGGACGGCAAAACCGTTGCCACGGCCGAGGAACCGAAGGACGTCCGCATCGACCTTCCGGTCGACGCCCATCTGCCGCCGGACTACATCGGCAGTGACAGGCTGCGGTTGGAGGCGTACCGCAGGCTGGCGGCGGCGCCGGACGACGCCGGTGTCGACGCGGTGATCGACGAACTCGTGGACCGTTACGGACCGCTGCCCGAACCGGCGCAGCGACTGGTCGCGATGGCGCGGCTACGGCTGCTGTGCCGCCATTACGGCATCACCGAGATCAGTTCGGTGTCCGCGTCGACGCTGCGTCTCTCGCCGTTGCAGTTGGTGGATTCTCAGCAACTCCGGCTCAAGCGGATGTACCCGAGCGCGAGCTACCGGGCGACGACATCGACGATTCAAGTGCCGATTCCGCGAACCGGCGACAGCGTCGGCGCACCCCGCATTCGTGATCTTGACCTGGTGCGGATGGTCGCAGGCCTGGTGTTGGCCCTCGATGGAAAACCGCTGGAAAGTGTTGATATAACGAAGTCGGGGTCGGGTCAGGAACTGCGGCGATGAGCTGCCGTTCGCGCGCAGCATGCACAGCGAGGAGGTCATCCCGATGACCGTCGTGTTGGTCGACCCCCGCCGCCCGGCCCTGATCCCCGTCGACGCGATCGACCTGCTCACCGGTGACGTGCAATACACCGAGGAGATGCCCATCAAGGTGCCGTGGTCGCTGCCCGCGGCGCGGCCGTGCATGACCGGCGCCGACGAAGAAGACCCGGCGCCGGTGCTGCTGTCGTCGGATCCCGACCATCCCGCGGTCAAAGCGCGGTTGGCGGCCGGGGACAAGCTGATCGCGGCGCCGGAGCCCGCGTCGGGGGAGCGGCTGGTCGACGCGGTCGCGATGATGGACAAGCTGCGCACCGCAGGCCCGTGGGAAAGCGAGCAGACGCACGATTCGCTGCGTCGCTACCTGCTGGAGGAGACCTACGAGGTGTTCGACGCCGTGCGCGGCGGCAACGCCGAGGAGTTGCGTGACGAACTCGGTGACGTGCTGTTGCAGGTGCTGTTCCACGCCCGCATCGCCGAGGATGCGCCGCAGAACTCGTTCACGATCGACGACGTCGCGGACTCGCTGGTGCGCAAGCTCGGCAACCGGGTGCCCGCCGTCTTGGCCGGCGAGGCCATCTCGTTGGACGAGCAGCTGGCGCAGTGGGAGGAGCGCAAGGCGCTGGAGAAGAGGCGGAACTCGTCGATGGACGACGTGCCGACCGGTCAACCCGCTTTGATGTTGGCGCAGAAGGTGATCGAACGCGTCACGCAGGCGGGTCTGCCCGCCGACCTGATCCCGGCCGGCATCACCTCGGTCAGTGTGACCGCGGGCGTCGACGCGGAGAACGTCCTGCGGTCGGCGGTTCTGGAGTTCATGGACACCGTGCGCCACACCGAGCAGGCGGTCGCCGCGGGACGCCGCAGCGACGACGTGCCCGAGGAACTCGACTCCGCCCCTCTCGGAGACATCACCGAACAGGAGTGGCGCGCCCACTGGCCGACCGACGAGGGCACCGAGGACGCCACCGTCGAGTCGACCGAGCCGGCGCCGGCCGAGGTGCCGGAACCGGCGCTCGACGACAGCGCCGCGGACGACGTCACGGATGCCAACGGCACCCGCTCCGACGCCGCGACACCCGACGAGGCGGAGATCGCCGAGTCCAAATAAGGGCGCTCACCTGGCCTTTCATGTCGTCGACCGGTACGTCGTTGCCGAACCGCTGCGCGCGCGTGGGACTATGGCAGGAACGAAGTTGGGGTGCGAGGGAGTCCGGTGTCGCCAGTGCGTTGGCTGCGGGCTGTCGCCGTGTTAGCCGCGACGGCACTGCTGTTGGCTTCGAGCTGTTCGTGGCAGCTCGGCACACCCATTCCCGAAGGAATTCCCCCGCCCGCGGGCGACCCGGTGCCGAAGGTCGACACCCACGCCAAGGGTCGGCCGGCTGATCAGCTGCGCGAGTGGGCGGCCGAGCGCGCGCCCGCGCTCGGCATGCCGGTGGCCGCGCTGGAGGCCTACGCGTACGCGGCGCGGGTCGCGGAGGTGGAGAACCCCGACTGCCGCCTCGAGTGGACGACGTTGGCGGGCATCGGTCAGGTGGAAAGCCACCACGGCACCTACCGCGGCGCGGCGATCGAGCCGAACGGCGATGTGGAGCCCCCGATCCGCGGCGTGCGCCTCGACGGAACCAACGGCAACCTCGAGATCGTCGACAACGACGGGGGCCAGGACGGCGACCCGACGTACGCGCGGGCGATGGGCCCGATGCAGTTCATCCCCGACACCTGGAAGCTCTACGGCGTCGACGCCAACAACGACGGCGTGATCAGCCCGGACAACTTCGACGACGCGGCGCTGTCGGCGGCCGGCTACCTGTGCTTCCGCGGCGAGGACCTCGCCTCCCCACGCGGCTGGATGAACGCGCTGCGCGCCTACAACCTGTCGGACTCCTACGCCCGCACGGTTCGCGACTGGGCGACGGCCTACGCCGATGGACGCCCCCTCTGAGCACGCCGGTCCAGCCCACAACCTCTAGGCTCAAAGCCGCTGACACCCGTTCAAACGCAACCCTGGAGGCGCCAGTGCCCATCATCGAGCAGGTCGGAGCTCGCGAGATCCTCGATTCCCGGGGAAACCCGACGGTCGAGGTCGAGGTGGCCCTGACCGACGGGACCTTCGCCCGCGCCGCGGTGCCCTCGGGCGCCTCCACCGGTGAGCACGAGGCGGTCGAGTTGCGCGACGGCGGCACCCGCTACGGCGGCAAGGGCGTCGACAAGGCGGTGCAGGCGGTGCTCGACGAGATCGCGCCCGCGGTCATCGGCCTGAGCGCCGACGACCAGCGGCTGATCGACCAGGCGCTGCTCGACCTCGACGGCACACCCGACAAGTCGCGGCTGGGCGCCAACGCGATTCTCGGGGTATCGCTGGCGGTGGCCAAGGCCGCGGCGGAGTCCGCGGCGCTGCCGCTGTTCCGCTACATCGGCGGTCCGAACGCACACATCCTGCCGGTGCCGATGATGAACATCCTCAACGGCGGCGCCCACGCCGACACCGGTGTCGACGTGCAGGAGTTCATGGTCGCCCCGATCGGCGCACCGTCGTTCAAAGAGGCGCTGCGGTGGGGCACCGAGGTATACCACGCACTGAAGTCGGTGCTCAAGAAGCAGGGCCTGGCGACGGGTCTGGGCGACGAGGGCGGATTCGCCCCCGACGTCGCTAACACCAAGGCGGCGCTGGACCTGATTCTGTCGGCCATCGACGCGACCGGGTTCACCCCGGGCTCGGATGTGGCGCTGGCGCTCGACGTCGCGGCAACCGAATTCTTCACCGACGGACAGGGTTACACGTTCGAGAACGAGGTGCGCACCGCCGAGGCGATGAGCCAGTTCTACGCCGAACTTCTGGAGTCCTACCCGCTGGTGTCGATCGAGGACCCGTTGTCCGAGGACGACTGGGACGGTTGGGTGGCGCTGACGACAGCCATCGGCGACCGCGTCCAACTCGTCGGCGACGACCTGTTCGTCACCAACCCCGAACGCCTCGAGGACGGCATCGAACGCGGCGCCGCGAACGCACTCCTGGTGAAGGTCAACCAGATCGGCACGTTGACCGAGACGCTCGACGCGGTGGCGCTGGCGCACAACAGCGGCTACCGGACGATGATGAGCCATCGCAGTGGCGAGACCGAGGACACCACGATCGCCGATCTCGCCGTCGCGGTCGGTAGCGGACAGATCAAGACCGGTGCGCCTGCTCGCAGCGAGCGGGTCGCCAAATACAACCAGTTGCTGCGCATCGAGGAAACCCTCGGCGACGCCGCCCGCTACGCAGGCGACCTTGCGTTCCCACGCTATTCCTTGGAGACGAAATAGCCTGTGCCCGAGTCGAAGCGGCCTGACCCGAAGCGACGGTCATCGGCTTCCTCCCGACCGGGGAAGCCGGGCAAGGCCGCCGACTCGGGCCGCGGTCGTCCCGGTGTCACCGCGCGTCGTGAGCCGAGGACGGTGGACAAGCGTCCTCCTGCGGATGTGGAGTCGAAGCCGACGATCACCGAATCCCTTGCGGTGTCGGCCGAACAGCAGTCCGAGCAGCGGTTCGGGTCCGCGGCGCGGCGGGCGGCCATTCTCGCCGCGGTGGTGTGCGTGCTGACGCTGACCATCGCCGGCCCGGTCCGCACGTACTTCGGACAGCGCACCGAAATGCAGCAGCTGAAGGCGTCCGAAGCGCAATTGCGCGCGCAGATCACCGAATTGGAACAGCAGAAGGTGAAGCTCGCCGATCCGGTGTTCATCGCGGCACAGGCGCGTGAGCGGCTCGGGTTCGTGATGCCCGGCGAGATCCCGTATCAGGTGCAGCTGCCGCCCGGCACCGCGGTTCCGGGCACGCCCGGTTCCGAACCGCAGGCCGCCGATCCCGACCAGCCGTGGTACACCGCGCTGTGGCACACCATCGCCGATGAGCCACACGGTATTTCGCCCGGCGTCGCCCCGCCCGTTCCGCCGCCCGCACCCGGCGCGCCGCCGCCGCTACCCGCCCCGCCCGGTCCCGGTGGTTGAGCAGCCCGATCTCGACGCCGTCGCGCGGCAGCTGGGCCGGGAACCCCGCGGCGTCCTCGACATCGCGTACCGATGCCCCAACGGCGAGCCGGGCGTGGTCAAGACGGCGCCGAGATTGCCTGACGGAACCCCGTTTCCGACGTTGTACTACCTGACCCACCCGGTGCTGACGGCGGCGGCCAGCAGACTCGAGTCGTCGGGACTGATGCGCGAGATGAGCGAGCGGCTGCAGACCGACGCCGACGTGGCCGCCGCGTACCGCAGGGCGCACGAGTCCTACCTCGCCGAGCGGGACGCGATCGACCCGCTGGGCACCACGTTCTCCGGTGGCGGAATGCCCGACCGGGTGAAGTGTCTTCACGTGCTCATCGCGCATTCGCTGGCCAAGGGGCCGGGTGTGAACCCGTTCGGGGACGAGGCGCTGGCGTTGTTGGCCGACGACCCGCAGATGGCGGGCATCATCGAGAAGGGGCGGTGGGCATGAAACGCGTGGGAGCCGTGGATTGCGGGACCAATTCGATCCGGCTGCTGATCGCCGACGTGGTCGACGGCAGGCTGCGCGACGTACACCGCGAGATGCGGATCGTGCGGCTCGGCCAAGGTGTCGACGCCACTGGACAATTCGCACCCGATGCGCTGGCGCGCACCCAGGCCGCGCTGGCCGACTACGCCGCGCTCATGCGGGACTTCGAGGTGTCCGCGGTGCGGATGGTCGCCACATCGGCAGCCCGCGACGTCGCCAACCGCGACGACTTCTTCGCGATGACCACCGCGGCGCTGAGCACCGTCGCGCCTGGCGCGGTCGCCGAGGTCATCACCGGCACCGAGGAGGCCGCGTTGTCGTTCCACGGTGCCGTGGACGACTTGGACCCGGCCGCGGCACCTTTCGTCGTCGTCGACCTCGGCGGCGGGTCGACGGAGCTGGTGCTCGGCGAGCACGACGTGCAGGCCAGCTTCTCGGCCGACATCGGCTGCGTGCGCCTGACCGAGCGTTGCCTGCACTCCGACCCGCCGACCGCCGACGAAATCGCGGGGGCGCGCGCGGTGGTCCGCGACGGCCTGGCCACCGCGCTGCAAGAGGTGCCCGTCGAACGCGCGCACACCTGGGTCGGCGTCGCGGGCACGATGACCACCCTGTCGGCGCTGGCGCAGAAGATGACGACCTACGACCCCGAGGCCATCCACCTCTCACGCGTGCCGTTCAGCGAGCTGACGGCCGTCTGCGACGAGTTGATCGCGATGACGCGCGCCCAGCGTGCCGCGCTGGGCCCGATGCACGAGGGCCGAGTCGACGTCATCGGCGGAGGGGCGATCATCGTCGAGGAACTGGCGCAGGTGTTGGGGCAGCGGGCGGGCATCGACGAACTCGTGGTCAGTGAGCACGACATCCTCGACGGCATCGCGCTGTCGATCGCCTGAGCGGCGGCACTCAACTACGGGTGGCCCTGGCCCGGCCTCGGCGCTTCGTCGGGTCATGCTGGCCGGCGAGCGTCAGCCCGAGTAGCACCATGGTGACCCCGAGCGCGAAGTACAGCCAGGTGCCGTGGTCGATGATCAGGCCGTGGCCCCACAGGGCGAGGTAGGCCACCCCGCCGCCGAGGAAGTACGCCCGCGCGGCCGCATAAGTGCGCGCCATGATCAGTCCGAGAACGCCGATCCCCACGTGCACAATGTTGTGCGCACCGGAGGTGACGAACAGCCCGAACAGTTTCGCCGTGGACTGCGGGACGGTCCACTCAAGGCGGTCGTAGTCGGTGGTGATGCCAGGGATGAAGCCCAAGACGCCCAACACGATCAACGCCGCGCCGACGATCAAGGCGGCCCCCTGGACGGCCATGTACTTAGGCTTGTCCCTCATCACCATCTCCGGTTATTGACGGATACGCAGACCAAGAGATACCCCGCCCTGTCGGCGGCTAATCCGGCGCCGTTATGTGACGTTCGGCGGGGTGCCCCTGGCCGTCCGGTGTGCGGTCACGTTGCGCGACAACAGCACTCCGAGGCCGATCATGCCGACCGCCAGAGCGAGGTGCAGCCAGTTGTCGGCCATGTTGACCGGCACGAAGTTGGCGGGGCTGTGCCGGTCGACGAGCAAGCCGTACAGCCACAGCACCAGGTAGATGACGCCGCCGCCGATCAGGTACGCGCGGGCCCCGCCGAAGGTGCGCGCCATCAGCAACCCGGCGACGCCGAAGGCGAGGTGGACGAGGTTGTGCAGAATCGACACCGCGAAGATGCCGAGCAGCAACGCGTTGGAGTGGTGGCTGGCGAAAGTCATGGTGTCGTAGTTCGTGGTGATCCCCGGAATGAAGCCCAGGATTCCGACGAGCAGGAACACCGCGCCGACAGCGGCTGCCGCCTTCTGCAGTGGCGTGGTGTATCCGCGGAGTGAGCCGGCTGATCGATTGGTTGCCATGGTCGTTCCTTCCCTCGAAGTAGCGAGCTGAGAACTACCCGGGGGAGCCCGCCGCAAACCGGGCGCAGCGGTCGAATCTGCAGGTGCTAGGGGCGGTTCGCGCCCGCAACCGAGAACCGCTGGTCCAGTGCCTCGATCATCCGGTCCAGATCCCGGCATTCGGCCTCGTTCGCCCGGATCTCGCGACGCAGTCT
This sequence comes from Mycobacterium deserti, assembly GCF_025345615.1. Classification (GTDB taxonomy): domain Bacteria; phylum Actinomycetota; class Actinomycetes; order Mycobacteriales; family Mycobacteriaceae; genus Mycobacterium; species Mycobacterium deserti. The sequence continues at coordinate 515,964 of NZ_JAODWD010000001.1, read as the reverse complement.
GGTGATCGCGATAGCGTCCGACTTCGTCGACAGCGCGTCCAACGCTCGGGTTTGCCTCACGATCTCGGCGTGAATCAGCGACCGGTGATCGGCCAGGGCGTCCCTGAAGTATGCCGCTTGTGCGAGATCGGACGCCCGCGCCGCGTCGTCGTCGGTGAGCACGCTGAAACCGGCCATCGCGGCAACCGTAACCGAGCCTATGTCCGCAGGCCAATCGACCGCCGAACGCGAAGCCGGGACAGTCATGTCGGCGGCCCGCCGCGGGCATCAGACGGTAGCGTCCGCTCATGATCCTGCGCTCCACCGAACCGCTGACCTCGCGATCCCGCGTGCTGGCGTGGGCGCTGTGGGACTGCGGCGCCACCGGTGTGAACGCCGTGGTGATCACGTTCGTGTTCTCGGTCTACCTGACTGAGCAGGTGGGATCGGGTCTGCCGGGATCGACTACGCCCGCGAGCTGGCTCGGCAAAGTCATGACCGTTGCGGGCGTGGTCATCGCGGCGCTCGCGCCCGTGACCGGCGTCTGGGTGAACGACCCGAAGCGCCGTCGCACCGCCCTCGTAGTGCTCACCGGGATGGTCGTCGCGCTGACCGCGGCGATGAGCCTGATTCGGGCCGACTATCACTATCTGCTTCCCGGCCTGGTGCTGCTGGCCGGTACCGCGGCATGCAGTGACCTGGCGACGGTGCCGTACAACGCGATGCTGAGCCAGCTGTCGACGGAGAAGAACTCGGGCCGGATATCCGGCCTCGGTTCCGGCGCGGGGTTCGTCGGCAGCGTCGTGCTGCTGCTGATCGTCTACGTCGGCTTCATCGCAGGCGATGGCGACACGCGCGGCCTGCTCGGCGTTGCGGCCGCCGACGGCGAGAACGTGCGGGCGGCCATGGTGCTGGCGGCGGCATGGTTCGCCGGCCTGGCGTGCCCGCTGCTGCTAGCCGCCCGAGGCGCCACCGCCTCCGTCGAACCCCGCAGCACGCCCGGACTTCTCGGCGCCTACGTCGCGGTGTTCAACGAGGTGAGGAACGAGTGGCGACGCGACCGCAACGTCGTCTACTACCTGGGTGCGAGCGCGGTGTTCCGCGATGGGCTCACAGGCGTGTTCGCATTCGGCGCCGTGCTGGGAGTCTCGGTATACGGGGTGTCGCAGGCGGACGTGTTGGTGTTCGGGGTGTGCGCGTCGGTCATCGCCGCGGCCGGCGCCGTGCTCGGCGGTTTGCTCGACGACCGGGTGGGCTCAAAGCCGCTCATCATCGCCGCGCTCGTCGCGATGATCGCCGTCGGCCTGGTGCTGCTGACGCAGTCGGGGCCGCTGCCGTTCTGGATCTGTGGACTGCTGTTGTGCTTGTGCGTCGGCCCCATCCTGGCGTCGGCGCGAGCGCTGATGCTGCGGCTTTCGGCCGAAGGCAAGGAAGGCGTGACCTTCGGCCTGTACACGATGACCGGGCGGGCGGCGTCGTTCTTGGCGCCGTGGCTGTTCTTCACCTTCATCGATATGTTCGGCAGCGACCGGGCCGGCCTCGGTGGACTGTGCACGGTGTTGGTTCTCGGGCTGGTCCTGATGCTCGGAGTAAAGGCGCCTGCGCGTACGTCCCTCACGTAACCGGCCGAGCAGACGCAAACCTGCACGTTTCTAGCGAATTTCAGGCAGTTTTGCGTCTGCTCGCGAGGGATGTCTAGGCGCGCAGAATAGGTTTGAGCTTGTCCAGCACACCTGGATCCTCGATGGTCGACGGCACCGGCTCCTCGCGGCCGTCGGCGATGCCGCGCATGGTCTTGCGCAGGATCTTTCCCGACCGTGTCTTCGGCAGCGCCGCCACCACGTCGACGGTCTTGAAACTCGCCACCGCGCCGATGTTCTCGCGCACCGCCGCGACGAGCTCGTCCTCCAGGCGATCGGCCGATGCGCCCGCTTTGAGCACGACGAGACCGCGCGGCACCTGACCCTTGACGTCGTCGGCGACCCCGATCACCGCGCACTCCGCAACGGCGGGATGGGTGGCCAACACCGCTTCGATGGATCCCGTCGAAAGACGGTGTCCCGCAACGTTGATGACGTCGTCGGTGCGACCCATCACGAACAGGTGGCCGTCCTCGTCGAGGTAACCTCCATCGCCGGTGAGGTAGTAGCCGTCGAATGCGGACAGGTACGCCGCGACGTACCGGTCGTCGTCGCCCCACAGCGTCGGCAGCGTCCCCGGCGGAAGCGGCAGGCGCACACAGATCGCACCTTCCTCGTTCGCGTCGCACCGCGACCCGTCGGGACGCAGGATCCGCACGTCGTAGCCGGGCATCGGTACGGTCGCCGAGCCGGGCTTGACCTCGTGCACCTCGAGCCCCATCGGATTGGCCGCGATGGACCAGCCGGTCTCGGTTTGCCACCAGTGGTCGACGACCGGGATGCCGAGCCGCTCCGAGGCCCAGTGGTAGGTGCCGGGGTCCAGGCGTTCACCGGCCTGGAACAGGTACCGCAGCGCCGAGAGGTCGTACTGGGCGAGCGCGGCGCCGTCGGGATCCTCCTTCTTGATCGCGCGGATGGCCGTCGGCGCGGTGAACATCACCTTGACGCGGTGCTCGGCGGCCACGCGCCAGAACGCGCCCGCGTCCGGTGTGCCGACGGGCTTACCTTCGTAGAGCACGGTCGTCGCGCCGAGAAGCAGTGGGCCATAGACGATGTAGGAGTGGCCGACGACCCAGCCGACGTCGGACGCCGCCCAGTACACGTCTCCCGGTTCGGTGTCGTAGATGTTGCGCATGCTCCACAGCAGCGCGACCGCGTGCCCGCCGTTGTCGCGGACGATGCCCTTCGGCTTGCCCGTCGTGCCGGACGTGTAGAGCACATACAGCGGGTCGTTGGCGGCCACCGGCACGGGGGCGTGCGGGGGCGCCGTGTCTTCGGAAGCCATCAGCTCGCGCCAGTCGTGGTCACGGCCGGTGATCAACTCGGACGGCCGCTGCTCGCGCTGCAGGATCACGCATGTCGCGGTGTCGTGTTCGGCGATCTCCAGCGCCGCGTCGAGCATCGGTTTGTAGTCGACGGTGCGGGTCGGTTCAACACCGCACGACGCCGACACCACGACGACGGGGCGGGCGTCGTCGATGCGGGCCGCGAGCTCGTGCGCGGCGAACCCGCCGAACACCACCGAGTGCACAGCGCCCAGCCGCGCGCAGGCCAGCATCGCGATCACCGCTTCGGGCACCATCGGCATGTAGATCACGACGCAGTCGCCCTTGCCGACGCCGAGGTTGGCCAACGCGCCCGCGAAGCGCTGCGTCTCGTCGAGCAGTTCCCGGTAGGTGTACGTGCGCTGTGACCCGGTGACCGGGGAGTCGTAGATCAGCGCGGGCTGCTCGGCGCGGCCACCCTCGACGTGGCGGTCGAGCGCATTGGCGCAGGTGTTGAGCTCCCCGTCGGGGAACCACCGGTAGAACGGCGGGTTGGTGTCGTCGAGCACTTGCTGCGGTTCGCGGGTCCAGGTCACCGCGGCCGCCGCATCGGCCCAGAACGACGCCGGATCCGCGAGGCTGGCCTCAAACAATTCTCGGTATCCGCCCATACCGGCACGGTAGCGCGACGGGCTCTTCTCTATAGTCCGATCCATGGCCGACCAGCGCTCGCGCGAGCAACAACCGAGCACTGACGGCCCGCCGTCGATCCCGGGGGTGCGCCGATCCTTCGTCGAGGCTCGCGGCGTGCGGTTTCACGTCACCGAGGCCGGCCCGCCGGATGCCCGTCCGGTCGTCGCGTTGCACGGCTGGCCGCAACACCACTGGGTCTATCGCGATCTGCTCGCCGACCCGCCGGATGGGCTGCGCATCATCGCGCCGGATCTGCCCGGCTACGGCTGGTCCGGGCCACCGCCGCACCGGTGGGCCAAGGAGGACGTGGCCAGCGATGTGCTCGCGCTACTCGACGCGCTCGGCCTCGACAGGGTGTTGCTGGTCGGCCACGACTGGGGCGGGTTCGTCGGGCACCTCATGGTGCTGCGCGCGCCGGAGCGCATCGACGGTTATCTCGCGCTCAACATGGCTCACCCGTGGGTGGACCTCAAGACGGTGGCGCCGCACGCGTGGCGGTTCTGGTATCAGGTGCCCGTATCGACGATCGGAGTCCTGCTGCAACGTCGCAGTGACTTCCTTCACCGGGTCTTCTCGTCGGCGTCCGCACTGGATCGCGAGACCGCTCGGGTGTACGTCGACCGCTTTCGCGACCCGGTGGCCGCCCGCGCCGCGACCGACACGTACCGCACGTTCCTGCTGCGCGAAGTGCCCGCCGGAGCGCGCAGTCGGGAGAGCCGCCGCGCGACCGTGCCCATCCGCGCGTTGTTCGGGCTGGGCGACAGTGCGGTGCACCCGTCGCTGGCCGCAGCGGAGACCGCGAATGCGGACGACTACACCTTCGAAGGCGTCGACGCCGGGCACTTCATCCTCGACGAACGGCCCGATCTGGTGCGGGCGAAGCTGATCGCGCTCGCCGCCGAAACTGCCTGAGACTGCCCGCAAACCGTCCGTACCGGCCTGCGAGGCGTTTACCGTCCCCCGCGTCGGGTAGCCCGCCTACGTGGATAAACGCTGTGCCCTGATCACCGGCGCCTCCAGCGGTATCGGGTTGGAACTGGCGAAACTGCTCGCCGCCGATGGTTATGACCTGATCGTGGCCGCCGACGATCCCGCCATCGCGACCAGCGCCGAAGAGCTCAGAGGCGGCGGCGTCGAGGTCGAGGCGGTCCAAGTCGATCTGCGCAAACCCAAAGAGGTGGAGCGGCTCTATCGAAGCGTCACCGCGGGCGGTCGCCGCATCGACGTGGCCGCGCTCAACGCCGGCATCGGCGGCGAGGGTCCGTTCGTCGACCGGGATCTCGACGAGGATCTCGCGATCGTCGACCTCAATGTGCGGTCGACGGTGCACTTGGCCAAACTCGTGCTGCGCGACATGGCCGAGCGCGGCGAGGGCAAGGTGTTGTTCACATCGTCGATCGTCGCGGGCATGCCCGGCTGGAATCAGACGATGTACAACGCGTCGAAGTCGTTCGTCCAGTCGTTCGTCGAGGCGCTGCACGACGAGATGCGCGGCACCGGCGTCACCGTCACGTCATTGATGCCGGGCCCGACGCGCACCGAGTTCTTCCGTCGCGCCGGTATGACCGACACCGTGCTCGGGCGTATGCCCAAAGATGAGCCGGCGCGAGTCGCCAAACAGGGCTACGACGCGTTGATGAGGGGTGACCGCAAGGTCGTTGCGGCATCGCTGTTCTCCAAGGCGATGGGAATCTCGAACGCGTTCTTGCCCGACTCAGTCAAGTCGGCGGCGAACCGGCTGATCGTCACCCGCACAGGAAGCAACTGAAAGGAAGATCCCATGACGGGACCCGCCGCAGCAGACAGCTCGCTGACGGTCAAGCGCGACACCACCGCGACGCGCAAACAGGTATGGGACGTGATCGCGGACGGTTGGACCTACTCGCAATGGGTGGTCGGCAACACCCGTATGCGCGCCGTCGACCGCAGTTGGCCCGCACCGGGCAGCAAGATCCACCACACGATCGGCGTCTGGCCCGTGGTGATCGACGACGAGACCGAGGTCGAGTCGTGCACGCCCGAGGAAGAGCTCGTCCTGCACGCCAGGGGACGACCGTTCGGAGGTGCCCGAATCACGTTGCGTCTGTACGACACCGACAACGGATGCCGCATCGAGATGGCGGAGGTACCCATCGGCGGGCCGCTCAACCTGGTGCCCCGCCGACTGGCCCTGATGGCCGCGTTCCCGCGCAACCGCGAGTGCACCTATCGACTGGCTGCGCTCGCCGAGCGGCGCGTCGAACCGGAATGACCACCGCGGACGCGGTCGTCATCGGCGCTGGCCACAACGGGCTGGTCGCCGCCGCGATGCTCGCCGATGCAGGCTGGGACGTCGTGGTGCTCGAAGCGCAGGACGGACCCGGCGGCGCGGTGAAGAGTGCCGAACTGTTCCCTGGCTATGTCAGCGACCTCTACAGCGCGTTCTATCCGCTGTCGGTGGTCTCGCCGGCCCTGCTGGCGCTGCACCTGGAGGACCACGGGCTGGTCTGGTCGCATTCCCCGGCGGTGGTGGGTCATGCGCGCTCGGCCGAGGACGACGATGCGCCGGTCATCTTCCGCGACATCGACCGCACCGCAGCAGAATTGGACCGGCACCACCCTGGCGACGGTGACCGGTGGCGGACGCTGTTCGACCAGTGGCTGCTCATCAGGGAGGCGTTGCTCTCGACGCTGTTCTCGCCGTTCCCTCCGGTGCGTGGGCCCGCGGCGTTACTGCGCAAGCTGGGCACCTCCGAAGCGCTGCGGCTGGCGCACCTGATGCTGCTGCCCGCCGGTGTGATGGCTGAGCAGTTGTTCGACGGTGACGCGGCACGACTTTTGTTGCTGGGCAACGCCATGCACGCCGACGTGCCGATCGACGCGCCCGGGAGCGGCGTGATGGGTTACATGTTGATCATGATGGCTCAGGACGGCGGCTTCCCGGTACCGGTGGGCGGGGCGGGCCAGCTGGCCGCCGCGTTGGTCAACCGGGCTCGCGCCGCGGGCGCGCGCATCGAATACCGGCAACGCGTCGATCACATCGAGGTCCGCGGTGGCCGGGCGGTCGCAGTGCACACCGCGGGCGGCGACACCGTCCAGGTGCGCCGCGCCGTCATTGCCGATACATCCGCGCCGCGGCTGTACCGCGACCTGCTGCCCTCCGAGGCCGTACCGGCGGGCGTGTTACGGAGCATGGACCACTTCGTTTGGGACACACCGGTGTTGAAGATCAACTATGCGCTCGACGAGCCGATACCCTGGCGCTCGAAGAGCCTGAACGAGGCGGGCACCGTGCACCTCGGGGCCGACCACAACGGGTTGATCAGGTGGATGGCGGACCTGAACACCGCGACGCTGCCCGAGCGGCCGTTCATGTTGTTCGGCCAGATGACCACTGCGGATTCGAGCCGCTCGCCTGCGGGCACCGAAAGCGCCTGGGCGTACACGCATCTGCCACGCGGTGTCGCCGACGACGCGTCGGCCGACCGACTGGCCGCCCGGGTCGACGACGTCCTGGAGGAGCACGCCCCGGGTTTCACCGACCGCGTGGTCGGCAAGTCGGTGCAGCGGCCGTCGGATCTGGAGGCCAGTGACGCGAACCTGCACACGGGTGCCGTCAACGGCGGCACCTCTCAGCTGTTTCAGCAGCTGATCTTTCGGCCCGCGCCTGGATTCGGTCGGGCCGAAACACCGGTCCAGAACGTGTATCTGGGTAGCGCCGCCGCGATACCCGGGGGCGGGGTGCACGGCATCTGCGGCCGTAATGCGGCGCGCGCCGCACTTGCCGGCGACGGTCTGCTTGGCTGGCCGCGCAGGCGGCTGAACCAGGCTGTGCTGTCGTTGGTCACCCGGTGACGTCGACGGGCCGCAGCGAATTGCACGACGTCGGCGATGTCGTCGCGATGATGCCGACGGGGTCGTTGCTCCCGTCGGTGCCTGCAGTGCCAGTTCGAGAACCTCATCGGCAGAGAGGTCGAGAGTCATTGCTGTGCGCCTCTTTTGGACGAGTGAGTGGCCATCAGTCCGCGACTCCGTGCAGCACGACACTTTCGTCGAGGGGCAAGCGGTGCATATGCACGTCGTTCACGGGCGCCGCCGGATCAGCTGTGCCGAAGGAGATTCCGAACAGCAACTTGAGCTCGTCAGACAGGCCGAGGGCGTCGCGTACGACATCGGCGTACATACCGAGGATGGTCTGCGGAATGCTGTGATATCCCCGAGCCGTCAGCGAGAGCAGCAACGTCTGCGCATACATACCGAGATCACCGGCGGTGCGCACCCCGTCACCAAGCTTGGGCATGAACAGGAACGCGACATGGGGGGCGCCGTAGAAACGCAGATTGTCACGCACCACCTCGCGTCTGCCTTCAACGTCCGAGCGGCCGATCCCCCACGCCTGGTACAGCGTGGCCCCGTGGGCGCGTGACCGTTCCAGGTAGGTGCCGTCACCGTAGTCGAACGTGAAATCGGCTGACTCGCGCCCATCTTCGTAGGCTCGCAGCAGTTCGTCGCTGATGGCATCCCGCAGCGCGCCTGAGACGACATGCACCTCCCACGGTTGGGTGTTGCTGTTTGAGGGCGCAGTCTGTGCATCTTCGAGCACGGCGCGGATGTCCGACGCCGGCAGGGGAGTCGGCAGGAACTTTCGGGCCGACCGCCGGGATCGGATGACGTCCACGAACGGCGTTGTGGTACTGGTCATTTCATCTCTTTCATCACTCGTAGTCCGGGAGAACGCCGCTGTTCTGCCACCTATGTGGGCCTCCGGCAGGTACCGGAGCTGGACGGTTGGGTCACCGCCGAGTTCCGTTTGCGGGTAGGTCACTCCAACGCGCATCACAGGTCCAATGCCGCTGCGAGTGCGCGCAGATCGGGCAGCGGGTCATCGGTCGGCGCATCGACGGCAACCTGCACGACGACGTGGTCGGCACCGGCGTCCAGATGTGCGGTGACCGAGGCGGCCGCCTCCTCGGCTGACCCCATCCCGACCAGCGCGCGAGCCAACCGCTCGGACCCGCCGATCACCAGGTCGGCTTCGTCGAATCCCTGTCGCAGCCAGGAGTTCCGGTAGTTGTCCAGCCGCGAGTACAGATCCAAGTGGCTGTGCGCGCGCCGCAGTTGGTCTTCGACACTGCCCCCGATGGCGACCGCCTGCTCGGTGACGATCCACCGGTCGTCACCGAGGATGGCGCGGGTGGTTCGCGTCTGTTCGGGCAGCACCAGATACGGATGGGCGCCGTCGGCAAGCTCGTCCGAGAGTTCGATCATCTTGGGCCCCAGTGCAGCCAGCAGACGCGTCGGCCGTGAGCCGGACTCGAGTTCGGCCGGCACCGCGTTCATGCGGTCCAGGTACGTGCGCATCATGGCTAGCGGCTTGCGATAGGCACCGCCCAGCGAGCCTTCGACGAAGGGAGCGTGGCTGACGCCCAAGCCGAGGACGAACCGTCCCGGGTACAGGGCGGTGAGCATCCGGGCGCCACTTTCCGCCATCAAGGGCAACCGAACGTGGACGTTGGCGATGCCGGTACCGACCACCAGGCGCTCGGTGGCACTCAGGAAGGCCGCGGACTCGACCAGCACGTCCTTGCCGCCGCCCTCGGGCATGAACAGCGACCCGTAGCCGAGCGCCTCGATCTCGCGAGCCATGTTCTGCGCCTCGCGGATCGGCCAGGGCTCGCTGTTCCAAAACACACCGATCTTGGATGGAAAGTCAATGGTGCCAGGCTTGTTCGTCATCGTCTATACCTTCGTTCGTGGATGGGGCGCAGGCTCACATGAAGATTGCGCGCATCAGTCGGACGGCGTAGTCCGAGTCGGGATTCGTGGTCCCGTCGCCAACGCGTTCGGCGATGGCGGCGATGGAGATGTCGCGGCGCTTGGGCAGTCGATTCTTCTCGGCCGTAGCGAGGGCATCTCCCATTTCCTCGCTGGTGAGGTCGGTGCTAGCACGGGCCGCCCGGTTGCCGACGCCACGACTCGGACAGCGGGCCGGCGTCGAAGCCGTCGAAACCGGTCTGATCGACCAACATCATCCCGAGCTTGCGAGCGTCGGCGTCGTCGGCGGCGACCGGTATGGCGATGCGACCGGGAGTTCCCGCGGGTGCGCCCTTCTCGGCCAGGGATGCCGACCCGATGGCGTTCCATGCCTTGATGACCGGGCGTCCGATTTGCTGCGCCAGCCACACGCTCTCGACCTCGCCGTCGTCGATGGCTTCGATGCGGTCATCGCGGAGCGGGTAGTAGTTCGAGGTGTCGATGACGACGGCGTCAGCGGGCGCCGCGGAGAGCGCGGTTGCGAACGCTGGCACGCGGTTGAAGGGCATCGACAAGATGACGACCTCGACGTCGCGCGCCGCATCTGCCGCGTCGACGGCGCGGGCACCGGTCGACAGCGCCACGGGGTCGATCGTCTCCGGGCCGCGGGAGTTGGCGACCTTCACGTCGTGCCCTGCTGCGCTCAACGTTCGACTCAACGTCTTGCCGATGTTGCCGGCGCCTACGATGCCAATCTTCATTCTTGCTCCGTCGTTGTGGTGGTTCGTCAGTCGACGGCCGGGTATGCGAGGCCTTCGAGCGTGCGCCGAAGGTCGTGAAGGCCGGCGTCGTCGAGCTGGCACGCCGACTTGATCTTGTCGGTGACGCTGCGGACCTCCGACTCGAGCGCGCGCCCCGCAGCGGTCAGGTCGACCAGTACCCGCCGCTCGTCGGTGCGGTCGCGAACGCGCGACACCATTCCGGCGGCTTCCAGGCGCTTGACCAGGGGTGTGATCGTGCCCGTGTCCATGTCCAATCGGGCACCAAGTGCACCGACGGTCTGGGGGGCACTGTCGAGCAGCGCCAGGATGACCAGGTACTGCGGAAAGGTCAGGCCCAACGGCTCGAGGAAGGGCTTATGCAGGCGAATCATCCGGTTCGCAGCACCGTAAAGCGCGAACGACAGTTGCTCGCCCAGCGTGTTGTTCGAGGCCGTCTGCTTGGACGTGGGGCGATCTCCAGCGCGCGATTCCATAGTGCTCTAGATACTAGCACTAGAGATGTATTGGTGCTGCGGGTCGCCTGCTCACGACGATTTGAACGGCGTGGCCGATGCGCTGGGCAAGGCGATCGAAGCACTCGGTATCAGAGCGTCAGAATGAGGATGACTTGGTCCGAACTACCCTTTGGACTGCGACGCCCCCATAGCCCAATTGGCAGAGGCAGCGGACTTAAAATCCGCACAGTGTCGGTTCGAGTCCGACTGGGGGCACGGTATTGGCGATGGACGGCCTGATACCGCGCGCGGCATGTGGGCGGGTCACGTCCGTTGCGCAACCCTGCGGGAGCTAGAGGCGGCGGCCACGCTACAGCGAACGCACGGCGCCGGACAGTGGCGCGTGGGTGGTCGATGGAAAACTGAGCGGGCAGAAGAGCGGCCCGAAAGGTACACCAACATGCCAGGCGAGCCGAAGGTCAGGTACGTGGGGGGAGCGCGAAATCCGTTGTCGGCCTAGCTGATTACTTGAACAGCGACAGAAGCGTCTGCCCCGGCCCGGCGGAGCCGGACCGGGGCAGGCGATCTTAACCGTTAGCAGCCTACTTTCAGAAGCTGCTCACGTTTTGCACGACGCGGCCGATCTCGACCTGCTTACCGTCCCAGTTGCCGGTGCACGTCAGCGTCACCTGATACGTGCTACCGAGCGGCGGAGCCGGAACGTCGATCGACGTGCTGCCGTTGGGCCCGACGTTGATCTGACGATTCAGCCCGGGTGCGAACACCCCACCCGTGCCCTTCGCGTCGTACGCACAGGAAGCGGCCAGTGCCGAGTTGTTCGTGACGGACACCGTCCGCGTCAGAGCACCACCGCCGATGTTCATCGTGACGGCATTCGCAGGCGGAGCGCAGCTCTCGCTACCCGGGACCTGCGCTTTGGCCGAACCCGGAGGGCAGGTTTTCAGTGCCGCTGGCGCGCACTGCGCGCCGGCGGGAACAGTCGGCGTTGCCGAACCCGCCGGGCACTGCACCGGGGGCTGAGTCTTCGGAACGCACTTGCTGCCCGCCGGAACGGTCGGAGTTTGATCGTTCGGTCCGCACTTGACCTCCGCGGCCGCTGGAGGCGTGTAACGGAAGTTCGACCATGGGGTGCACGGGTTCTCGCTGAGATCCCGATGGCGGCAGGCCTGAACGCCGAGGTCGAACGGCTGATTGTTGTTGTCGAAGCCCACCCTGGCGGTCTCACCGTTGATGCACTTGAAGCTGGGCTCTACTTGCCCGCCCCCGTTGATCCTGTAATGCAACTTGTCGACGACGTAATCGCCGTCCACCCGCGGACAACCGGAAACGACGCACGTTACGTGCACCTCGCTGTCTTTGGTGCAGTTCACAATCAGCCCGTTGGGCAGATTTTCGGCGCTAGCGCTCGGCGCTAGCATCAAGAGCCCGAAAATACAGGCCGCGGCGGCCCCAATGGCAAAGAGTTTGGGCATTCGTTTTTTCGTCATCGCATCTCCCTTAGTCGTGGTTGGCGTGGCGTTACTCAACCGGTCGGATCAGTTCCGAACCCCCCGGGCAAGCATTTCTGGAGCCTATGGTCGAACTGGATTCGCTGAATCAGGTGTTTCCCTAAGCTTTCTTGGATACAGCGTCGATTCCTGTCTGCGCCGGTAACAGACACACCGGTGCGCGATTGGACCTCCCTTCGTTGCTGCCTGCCGGACGGCCTCAACGTAAGGACGGGTCTGCGGCGCAGGCTTTAGTAGCCCGCTACTCCACCTCCACCGCACTTCTACGCAAGCCGGTCACGGTCCTGGCGGCTACCTGTGCGCCGGTACCGACGACGCCCCCGGCGGTGTCTCGCGGCGCGCGCGGAGGCGTCGAAGTTCGCTGCGCAGTGCAGTCACGATCTCGGATCCGGTGGCACGCAACCGGTCTGGCCGATCGCGCAGCGCTTGCATGGCGGCGCGGGCAAGTCGGTCAGGCGGCAGCAGTCGCGCCGGCGAAACCTCGTGGTTGAGAACCCGTAGCAGCGTGACAATCGCGCGGCGGTCGGCCGCGATGTCGCGCAGGACGCTGGTGACCAGCGGGGTCGACGTTTCGGGCGCGCCCATATCGGCGGCGAACCAGTACATCGGATGTGCGTCAGTGTCTCGCCACCGCCACCATTGTCGGGTTGCCGTGTCCACCAGCGCCGGCGCAGCGAGATCGTCGGGCAGGTCGGCTGTGAGCCGTTCGGCTTGTCGGAGGGCGTCGGCGATGCCCTGGGCAGGGGTGAAGTCCTTGAAGTGGCCTGCGTCCCCGATCAAGACCCATCCGGGGCCGGCGGACTGCCGAAAGTAGCTGTGCCAGCGCGTCATAACCCTGACCGGACCGACCCGGCGCCCGCCGGCGAGTACGTCGGCAAGCTCCGGCCATCCGGCGATACCGGCCTGCAAAGCGTCATCGCCGCTGAGATGGCGCCGGCGAGCGGTGGTGATACCGGCCATGTACAACCCGGAATCGCTAGGTGCGGCAAGGAAAGCGTGCTCGCCGAGACGTCCCAGCCGTAGGCGGCCCTCCCGGTCATCGACGCCCTCGAAGTACGCCCAGATTGGCACGCGGCCGCCCGGGACGACGTGATATTCCCGCGCGTCTACCGCCGTCGCCACCGCAGACCCGCGGCCGTCGGCGCCGACCACCAGGCGTGCACGAATCGGCCCACGGTCGGTCTCGACGCCGACGATCCGGTCCCCATCGGCGATGAGGTCCGTGGCCCGCACCCCCGTGCGCACGTCCGCTCCGGCCGTCGCTGCCGCGTCGACCAGTAGCGCATCCAGCGTCACGCGGCGCACACACAATCCCGGTTGCGGGAACACCGTGGGGTCGAGCGTGGCGTCGATGCGGACGTCCTCGTTGACCAAGGTCAACCGGTCCAGCGGCACCGCTCCGGCGGCCAACGCGGGACCCAGGACGCCGATGTGTTCCAGAGCAGCGACCCCCGCCGGTTGGATCACGTGCGTCGACGGCGTGTCGGAGGGGAACCGCGCCTTGTCCACCACACACACCCGAAATCCGCGCCGGGCCAGCAACACCGCCAGCGGCGAACCTGCGCAGCGTGCGCCCACGATCACCACATCGAAACCGCGCATTGCCTTGTCCTCCCTGTACCGAACTAACCAGTGGTAAGTCTGCCTCTTACGTGGGAACTTATCAATGGTTAGATTGACGGCTAAGATCACCACCATGTCCGTGACATCAAGCCCCTACCACCACGGCCGACTGCGCGAGGCAGCCATTGAGGCCGCGCTCGAAGAAGTCGGGCAGGTGGGCGCAACCGGGGTGTCAATGCGTGCAATCGCGCGCCGCGCGGGCGTGACACATGCCGCGCTGGCCTACCAGTTCGGTGACAAGTCCGGGTTGTTCACCGCGATCGCCACCGAAGGATTCCGTCTCGCGACGGCCGCGATCGGGCCCGTGGCGACCGGCCCCGACGGTTTCATTCAGGGCGGGATCGCCTACATCTCTTTCGCTTTGGCCCACCCCGGACACTTCGAAGTGATGTTCCGCCCGGACCTGCACCGCGCCGACGATCCGGAACTCGTCGAGGCTCGCGATGCCGCTTTCGCGGTTCTGTACGGCGGGGCCCGCGTTAGCCTGGACGCCGCACCCGACGAGGATGTCACCGGTGTTGTGGTAGCCGGGTGGTCGTTGTCACATGGGTTCGCGGGCCTCACCCGTACCGGCAATCTGCGCGGTCGGATCGGTGACGACGCGACAGAACTCGCCGTCCAAATTGCCGAGGGAATCGTCGGTATCGGGGAACTGGCCCGGCGGTACCTCGAAACACACGCCGGCGGCGTACGAACTCAAGCGGACTGAATTCGCTGTCCGGCAACGAAATCGGACTGTTCACAAACGTGACCGACTGTGGTTCAGCAGCCGTTGGCCAAATGACAGCCCCAAGCTCTTTGCTATCGGTCGTGCGATGTCGAGTGTCGGCTGATTGCGCGCAACCGTCCCGACGCTGTGCCGCCCCTGTCTATCGTCCAGTGGTCCGACGCAGGCGCTACGCACACTGTTTGATCCATCGGGACGGTTCGGCCACGACCGCTCGCGGCACGGGTCGTGACCACCCCCTGTCGCCCCTGGAGTAGCAACCCGAGACGCCACCGGTGTCCCGGCTCGAACATCGACGTTTGGCGGGTCCTCCGCCGGGGTAATCCATGTGCCCAAATTGCACGCGACATATTTGCTCAGAGGAAAGTAATTCGATCTAAAATCTTGACGTGGCAACCCCGAGCGAACGCGTGATATCGGGTTCGCATGCAAATCTGAGATCGACGGCGTCGATCAGTTAACCCATTCTTGGCGCAATGGCCGGCGATGGGCGGCATCGTCGCAGGAAGCAGGCCGTGCGCCAATAGTTGCTGGCCGCTGAACGCCAGCGGCCGAGGTTGTGAAACGCAACCTGTTCGGCAGTTGACTCGGCTAAGCATTCGGCCTCAGATCGCACTCCGCGCACGAGAAATCAGAGTCCGTCCCGTCGTCCACCCCAGCTTGCGCAGTCAGCAAACCGGCTTCGCGTCCGCCTGGCGCACCTGGGAGGACAAAAGTCCATGTTGGAGCGCCATCTCCTCGAGTCGGGTCTGATCCACTGCGACCGAGCGAAGCGCGGGCGTCGTCGACGGACGGCAAACGGTGCGCGAGGCCGACGGTGCGGATTTCCCCGAAAAAGCGCGCAATGGATTAGACACAGCAAAACTGCCCTATTCGCGACAGCCGGGGAGATCACGGCGATCTTGATATCGCAGCGGTGGGCCGTGTCGGAGCCCCTTGTCGGCGCATGCGCGCAGGTCAAAGCTTTCGGCTAACTTCGCCGGTTAAGGAGGCGCCGAGTGCTATGGCCAATTTGTGACGAATTCGAGATTGGACGTGGCAGTGTTGCGCAAATCGCTGATCGGCGTGCTAAGTTCTTTGCTATCTACCGGTTGCCCAATTGAGGGGGAACACATGCAACTTACACTTCGTCCATACATCACTACCGGCATTGCGATCGTCGGAGCAAGCGTCCTGACCGTTGCTCCAGTGACCGTCGTCTCTGCCGCAGATCCTCTGCGGAACGACTCGTCGAGATCTGTCACCGACCAGACGGTCGAGCTGACTAGCCTCAGCGAGGCGCTGAACTACTTCGCCGGCTCGTTTGGTCAGCTGACCCAGTTCACGATCGGCAGCGCCGGCGACTTCACCCAGTTCGCCATCGGGGGCACGGGCGACCTCACGCAGTTCGCGATCGGGTCCGCGGGTGACCTCACCCAGTTCGGGCTCGGCTCCGCGGGCGATGCGCTCCAAGGCTTCTTGGGGAACTTCGGCGGAACCATGTCGCAGACCGCGGCAGCGGCCAGTGGGCCGTCGGCGCAGCTGGTCGGTCCCGGTGAGGTCGGTGACTTCCTGCAGTTCGTCCTCGGCTCGTTGGGTGAGCTGGGGCAGTTCGGGATTGGCAGTACTGGTGATTTCACGCAGTTCGTGCTGGGTGGCCTTGGTGATCTGACGCAGTTCGGTCTCGGTGAGTTCGGTGAAGCGGGCGAGTTCGCGCTCGGTGAGCTGGGCGACATCGTGCAGGCGGTGCTCAACGCGCTGGTCGGGTTCTCGCCGTTGGCGGCGACCACCACCGCGGCTGCCGCGGCGCCGTCGGCGCAGCTGGTCGGTCCCGGTGAGGTCGGTGACTTCCTGCAGTTCGTCCTCGGCTCGTTGGGTGAGCTGGGGCAGTTCGGGATTGGCAGTACTGGTGATTTCACGCAGTTCGTGCTGGGCGGCCTTGGTGATCTGACGCAGTTCGGTCTCGGTGAGTTCGGTGAAGCGGGCGAGTTCGCGCTCGGTGAGCTGGGCGACATCGTGCAGGCGGTGCTCAACGCGCTGGTCGGGTTCTCGCCGTTGGCGGCGACCACCACCGCGGCTGCCGCGGCGCCGTCGGCGCAGCTGGTCGGTCCCGGTGAGGTCGGTGACTTCCTGCAGTTCGTCCTCGGCTCGTTGGGTGAGCTGGGGCAGTTCGGGATTGGCAGTACTGGTGATTTCACGCAGTTCGTGCTGGGTGGCCTTGGTGATCTGACGCAGTTCGGTCTCGGTGAGTTCGGTGAAGCGGGCGAGTTCGCGCTC
>NZ_JAODWD010000001.1:0-499256 GCF_025345615.1 Mycobacterium deserti | reverse complement strand
GTTCTCGCCGTTGGCGGCGACCACCACCGCGGCTGCCGCGGCGGGTCCGTCGGCGCAGCTGGTGGATCCGGGTGATGCCGGTGACGCGCTCCAATTCGCCCTTGGCTCGCTGGGGTCGCTGGTGCAGTTCGGTATCGGGGGCACAGGCGATCTCGTGCAGTTCGGCATCGGCGGCGCAGGCGATCTGACGCAGTTCGGTCTCGGCGCTGCGGGCGACCTCGCCGAGTCGATCCTCGGTGCGATCGGGCAGGCGATCCAGAACGCGATCAACCCGGCCGCAACGGTCCAGGTGGCCACCGAAGATGTGGGCGAAGTGCCTTCATCGGTGCGGATGTCGTTCGCCGACACCGGGCAAGCGCAAACTCAGTCGCTAGACGGCGCTGGCGATGCGAATGGCTCGCAGGGTGGCGGTGACGTCACTACCGGGGGCGACGTCGACAATGGCGGCGGCGACACTGGCGGTGACGTCGACACCGGTGGCGGCGATACCGGCGGCGGTACTGCTGGCGATACCGGCGGCGGGTCCAACGATGCGGGCAACGCCGGCGGCGACGACGATGCCGGCAACACCGGCGACGACGACGATGCCGGCAACACCGGCGGCGACGACGATGCCGGCAACACCGGCGGAGACGACGACGATGCCGGCAACAACGCCAGCAGCGGCGGCGACGATGCCAACGACGCCGGAAGCGGCAGCGGCACGGGCAGCGGTGGGTCCACCGGTAGCGGCAGCGACTCCGACGGCGGCAGCGCTGGCAGCGGCTCAGGCAGCGGCGGCAGCGCTGGCAGCGGCTCAGGCAGCGGCGGCAGCGGTGGCAGCGGCTCAGGCAGCGGCGGCAGCGGTGGCGGCGGCTCCGACGGTGGCAGCGGTGGCAGCGGCGGAGGCGACTCCGACTAACGCGGCCAAGCGTCGAGGTAACTGAGTCGACCCCCTCCCTACGGGGAGGGGGTCGATTCATGTGCTGATCTAGACTGTGCACGAAACCTGTAGCGCGATAATCGATCTCGCTGTTTCGACCGTTACATGACCACGACAAGAGTTTCCTGTGTGAGGAGGATCTGGCCGGTGCCGCAGACCAACACGTGGACCGGAGATCCTGTCTGGCTTGCCGATGTCATCAAGTCAGAGGGCGTCGACCTTGTCGAGTATCCGGGATGGCGCAACCGGGGTCACGGCGACTTCAAAGACATCCGCGGCGTGATGGTGCACCACACCGGATCCGACTTCGCGAGCGCCGCCTCGATCGCCGAGGGCCGGCCTGATCTCGCCGGCCCACTGTCACAACTACACATCGCGCGAGACGGCACCGTGACCGTCGTCGCGGTCGGCGTCGCATGGCACGCCGGTGCGGGCATGTACCCCTGGTTGCCGACCAACATGGGCAACTGGCACTTGATCGGAATCGAGTGCGCCAACAGTGGGACAAGTCCTACCGCTTCGCATCGCGAAAATTGGCCTGAAGAACAATATTTCGCCCTGGTGCGGTGCTGCGCCGCTATCAATCGGCGACTCGCTCAGACCTCCGCGAGAACGATAGGCCATAAGGAGTACGCCGGCCGCTCGCAGGGGAAGTGGGACCCAGGCGGGATCGACATGGACGTCCTACGTGACGACATTCAGCGCCAGATCGACAGGGTGCCCCGTGCCGACAACGACGCCGCGTTCGCCGATCCCGATCGGCGAGTACGCCGACGTCCTCCTGTCTCGCGGGTCACGGGGACCTCAGGTTGCCGAACTGCAGCGCCGCCTCAAGAGTGAGGAGTACGCGCGCACCCTCGCGGTGGACGGCATCGTCGGACCTGCCACTGCTGCAGCGTTGAGACTGTCGCGGCTGCCGTCGAGCCGCTCGCAGGCCAAGCGAATGGCGGTCTGAGATCGCCATTGCATGTCGCACTCCAACTAGCGGCTCAATTCGTCAGGAACACGAGTAATCCGTGGCAAACGGCGGGCAAATTTCACTCCGACACTCGGTCGGGGTTCACAGCAAACGGCAAGAATGGATTATCATTCTGCCGACGACTTCGAGGGGGTTGCGCTATGAGCCTGTGTGCCCTGCCCCGACGCGGCATTGTCCCGTCGATCTCTTTCGCTGTGTCGCTGGTTGTTTCGGTCGGAGCGGCCCTTATTCTCGCTGCCCCGGCCACCGCAGATCCTCGCACCGTCACGGTGAACACCGGAAGCGGCGACCTCAATGTCCGCTCGGCGCCCTCGGCAAACAGCCAGAAAATAGGGTCCGTGGACGATCGGGCTCGTGTGGTGATCGTCTGCTATTTCCGCGGGGAAGCGTTTTCCGGTGGCCCGTATCGGCTCACGACGAATATCTGGAACCGGCTCGACAAAGGCGGCTACGTCACCGACGCAATGCTCGACACGGGCTCCGACGACCCAGTGGTTCCGCGGTGCGAGGGCGAGACGCCCGCCCCGGTAGCGCCCGCGCGCGCGACGGGGAAGAAGGCCCAGAAGAACCCGGCCGACCCCGGCAGTCCGACATGGGGCGCGCTCGCGAAGTGGTTCCAGGTATCCGGCGATCAGTACTACCCGGCGCTGACGGGACCGCCGAAGGACTGGGGCAACAGTGCGCGGGCCGCGGGGTGGACCGTCGCCGAACGCCCGGAACCGAGATCGATCGTCGTGTTTCAGCCAGGGATCGACCGCGCACCGCCGCCGGGCCATGTGGCCTGGGTCGATACGACGGCCAGCCGACGCGACGGCCAGTACATCGGCATCACCGAAGTGCACAGCAACGGCGACGGCTTGATCAGTTGGTCGAGCCGCCGGGTGAAGCACTCGCCGGGGATGACCTACATACTTCTCCCCTGAGCAGGCCGGAGGCGAGGCGGCGGTGCACCGGATTGACGGACTCGCTACCCTATTGCCCGGGTTCAAAACTGCAGCCTCGCAAGACCAAGACAGACCGCTTTAGTGGTCGCCGAGCAAGAGGTGAGGCTTGGACGGACAGCTTTGTACGGAGAAATGGATCGACCGTGTCGCGGTCGTGGCCGCATCCGGAGACCTCGACATGCTCACGGCGCCCCAGCTCAGGGATGCCATCGAGGCGGTGCTGGTCAAAGATCCCGAGGGATTGATCGTCGATTTGACCGAGGTGGCATTCCTCGGGTCGGCCGGCATGCAGGTGCTGATGGAAGCCCACAACCAGACCGGCGACGCCACACGATTCGCTGTCGTCGCGGACGGCCCGGCCACCAGTCGGCCGCTCAAGATCACCGGAATCGCTGACCTCATCTCCCTGTTCGCGACGCTCGATGACGCGCTGCAGAACTTCGCTGCATGACTGCGAGCGCAACGGGGTAACCAACCATCATCATGAGTAATCCGATGTGCACGTCGAGCGGGCCGGATGCGGCGTTTGTCTGCAACGGGACTGCGGATGCGCAAACGGTGGCTCAGATGCGACATGAGCTAGCGCAGTGGCTGCGGACGACTCTCGCGCTGGATGCAGCGCGGTTTAATGACATCCTGCTGGCCGTCAACGAGGCGCTCACCAACTCCGCCGAATTCGCCTACATCGACTCGCCGCAGGGCTCGATGACGATGCGGGCGCACCTTTATCCCGACGGCGACCTCCGCGTGACGATTGCCGATCACGGCCGCTGGCGCGAGGTCGAGCCGGATCGGTTGACAACGCGCGGCCGCGGACTGCAGTTGATGGAAGCTTTGTCCGACGACGTGTCGATCTCGCGCGAGCGCACCGGCACCACAGTTGACCTGCGGTTCGGCAATTGTGGACTGGCTCCCGAGGACGGTTTCGCCACTTCTGCGTGATCCGGGGTTTGGCCGACGAATCCTCTGGGAACACACGGTTGGCGGTCCATCGTCACGATTTCGCGGGAAAGCGAGCGCAGGCATGGGTGAGTACAACGGCGCACATTCATGACTGTCGCTGCCATCTACCGCCCTCCGCGGATATCTTCTCGGGCGTTCTCTGTCATTCGGCGCGTGTCCGGTCGCGGCACCTCGAAGCAGGTAACGATCCGCGCCAGGGGAGAAGTGGACGCGTCGAACGCCAAGCAATTCGCCGACGCGGTGTGCCATGCCGCCGCAGGCGACAATCGGATCACCGTCGACCTGTCCGACGTCGGATTCATGGCTCTGGATGGCGTCGCGGCTCTGCACGCCGTCAACGCGCGCATGATGCACGCCGACTCGTCGTGGTACGTGGTGCCCAGCGACGCGGTCTCGCGGGTGCTGCGACTCTGCGATCCGGAAGGCTTGATTCCGGTGGCGCCCACCACCCGGCCCACTTTGCGACTCGTCGAGCCGGCCTAGGCGACGAAGGTATGAGCACGGGCGAGTGATTCATGGGGCCGCTGCGGTCAAAGTGAATTTGGCGAGCCCCACAGCAAGTCGGGTTACTACGCCGCAGGGGCGTCAAATTTGCTGCGTGTCGACTGTGATCTACCGCTCACTTCTGAGTTCGAAAAGTAAGAAACCGATATTCGCGTACTCGCCAGGTTTAAATTCCCTCGGTTGCCGACGTCACGTCTTCCCAGATGAGCGGCACCGCACGGATTGCTCTCAGTTGATAACGGCTGGGTAACGAATTGTTTTCTAAGCGGTGTCTGAGAGGTTTCCGCGCGGCGCTGCCGTTCCGAGCTCGCACGTACTCGAAGTACGAATTTGCGTCGCTAGACTCGGTCGAGATCGCGCCCAGCGGGCGCAGACTGACCTGAAATCTACAGCCGGTGCACGCCCAACCGGCGGAGGTACCGAATGAACATGGCTAATTTTGTGATGCCCGGCAACGCTGCGGCGAACGCGACGGACGACCGGCGCGACCAGATCACCCGAATCGACACCGTGTCAGTGCGACGCGGGCCCATCGGCGACATCACCGCGGCTTCCGGGGCGGTGGCAGTCTCGAATTTCGGCGACGACACCGTTGCGCTGCTCAACGCAGACACGCTTGCCACCGAGGCGTTGGTCGTCGTTCCGGGCGAGCCGTTCGCGGTCGCCGCGTCCAATGATCGCGTCTTCGTCAGCACGTCCTCATCGACGTACGACGCGGTGTCCGTGATCGACACCCACACCAAGGCCGTCATCGCCACCTACTCCTTGGCGTTCAGCATCACCTCGCTCGCCGTCAGCCCCGACGGTAAGCGGGTCTACGTGGGTCGCGCCGGCGACGGCCACGCGGACGTCGCCGTCATCGACATCACCGCCGAGCGGGTGGGCACCATCGACATCGCGGCGCTTCCCGGCGCCGGGGTGGACGCGGTGGCCGTCGACCCGTCGGGCAAGCGCCTGTATGTCGCGACCACCGACGCCCAAGGAAGCGCTCTGGTCATCGTCGACACCGAGACCGCCCGGGTAGTGCATGCGGTACGGATCGGCTCACCGATCCGGGACATCGCATACGGCGACGGGACCGCTTTCGTCCTGACCTCTGACCGGCAGCGCGGGGGCGTCATCGCCGTGGTGGACCTGTCTACGTACAGGATCACCCAGACAGTGGAACTCGGCGTCGGCGCACCTATCCAGATGGTTCTGAGCGCCGACAAGACCCGGGCCTACGTCGTCGACTACGACCGCGTCGCGGTGGTGTGCACCCTGACCCGTCGCGTCGTCGACACCGTCACGGTCGCCGGCCGGCCCGCCAGTGTCGCACTCGACTCCCACGGGAGCCGGCTGCACGTCGCCGACTACACCGGCCAGATCACCACGTTCGCCGTGGACTCGTCGCTGCCGCTGCTCTACTCGCAGTTCGTGGCGACCGATCCGATCGCGGTCCGTGAGGCGCGCGAGTTGCAGTCGACCAGCGCCGCCTAGCGCCACCACCGCTCCAGACTGCGGGGAGATCGCCGATCCGCGTGAGTAGGCGATCTCCCCGCAGTTTCGGCATTTCGAAATTGCGTTGAACCACTTGCGCGACTGTCCCGTCGTACCGCGTGAAGGCCACCGGGGCCTACATGAAGGGAGGCGCGGACATGCGCGCAACGCTGTTGATACTGACCGGAATTGCCGCGGCGGCCTGCGGAGCGATCGTCGCGCCCGCCGCCATCGCTTCGGCGGCCGATTCGGCCGAGCTCACGATCGCGACGCTCGAGGCGCAGGGCTTCGACGTGAAAGTCAACCGGATCGGGAGCGCACCGCTGGATCAGTGTGTGATCACCGACGTCGGAAATGCCCGCGAGCGAAAGGAATTCGTTCGTCGTGGTGAGGATCTCATTCAGGTCGTCGCAGAGCGCAACGTCACCGTGACTGCGGATTGCTCGCGGCGCTGACGCCGTTACTGGCCGGTGCAGTCCAGCGACACCGAAACGGGCTTGCTGATGATGGCGGGAACCAACACGCTCCCGCCATCATCGTCACCGCCGAGCAATGGCACCAGTTGGGTGAACTGCTGGGGATTGCGGACGTTGGTGACCACGCACTCGTCGAGCGGGCGGGTGCCGATCCGGTCGATGTTGACCGTGAAACCCTCGCTCTGCAGCTCCTCGATCACTTCCGCCGCCGTCTCGCCGTCGGCCGAAGCGACCGCGCCGGAGAACACGACCACCGCACATGCGCCGGCGGCCGCGGCGACCAGCACCCGTGTTGTCTGCATGACCGCACCTTTCGACGTGTTGAAGTCAATCAGATCACAGTTCGACGCCGGTGGTAACCAACCCCACCACCGCGGAAATGGCGCTCACCGCGGCGCTTGGCTAACCATATTCATGTGAGCCCGAAATCGGCGACGCGCGTTCGCCTGACACACCACGTGGTGGCCCTCGACGACGGCCACCGCGTCGGCGTGTCGGTCGGAGGCCATGGCGTTCCGCTGGTGTTCCTGCATGGCCTTGGCCTCAGCGGCCGCGCCTACATTCGCATGCTCAGCCGCCTCGCCGGCATGGGCTTTCTCGTTGTCGCCCTGGACGCCGCCGGCCACGGTGTGACCCGCGACCTACCCCGCAACGCCGCCGACCTGGCGCACCGCGTCGACCTGACCATGCGCACGCTCGATGCCCTGGGCGTGAAGCAGGCGGTGTTCATGGGCCACTCGATGGGCGGCCGCATGATCGTCGCTTTGGCGGCCACCGCACCGGACCGCGTGCTGGCCGCGATCCTGCTCGACGCCGCCGCGGGCGCACCGTTCGACGAGTCGATCCGCATGCCCATCCGCTCGCCGCGGCGGGCCATCCGCAGTCTGCTCGGCGCGGCCTACGACGCACACGGCGACCCGCTTCAGTTGCCTGCTCCGGAGCGCAATCGCTACCTGCGCATGATGTCGTCAACGCTGGCCCGCAACGTCCGCACACCGCTCGGACTGCCCGCGGCGTTCCGGGCCATCGTCGCCTCGGGCGACTACACCCCGATGTTGGAGACGATGCGCGAGCGCAACGTACCCACCATCGTCGTGCACGGCGAGAAGGACCTGGTCGTCCCGTTCGACGCCGCGGTCGACATGGCCGAACGCGCCGACGGCGCGCTGTACCGGGTGCCCGGTGCCTATCACTCGTGGATGCTGGCCAATCCTCGGCACGGCGCCGACATGATGCGCCAGTTGCTCGCGGCCGAACTGGGCGACGCGCTACGTGCTTCCGCGAGCGACGGGTGCCTCACCTGCTGGGCCGAGCACCTGCTCACTGAGGACGCCATGCTGCGCAGGCTCGCCGCGCCGGTTGACACCGTCGGAAGCGAACCACCACAACATGTTTCGCTCGACCGACTACGTGCGGGACCCTGCCGGTCCGCACGTGCGCCGCAGCGCACTTCGAGTCCGGGACGATTGCGCTGGCGCCGGCGCCGCCGGGCATCGGTGAGCTTTAGCGTTCGGCGCGCTGGTAAGCGGTCACCACCGCCGCGCCGCCGAGGCCGATGTTGTGCTGCAGCGCCGCGGTGACGTTGTCGACCTGCCGGGCGTCAGCGGTGCCGCGCAGCTGCCAGGTCAGCTCAGCGCACTGCGCCAGCCCGGTCGCGCCGAGCGGATGTCCCTTGGAAATCAGTCCGCCGGAGGGGTTGACGACCCAGCGGCCGCCGTAGGTGGTGTCATTGTTGTCGACCAGCTTGGGCGCCTCGCCCTCGGCGCACAGACCCAGCGCCTCGTACAGCAGCAACTCGTTGGCCGAGAAGCAGTCGTGCAGTTCGATGACCTGGAAGTCGCTTGGCCCCAGGCCGGACTGGTCGTAAACCTTCTGTGCCGCTTGCACATTCATGTCGTAGCCGATCACGTTCTTGGCGCTGCCGTCGAAGGTGCTGTCGAAGTCGGTGGTCATGGCCTGCCCGACGATCTCCACCGCCTGACCGGCCAGGCCGTGCTTGTCGACGAATGCCTCACTGGCGACGATCGCCGCGCCGGAACCGTCCGACGTCGGCGAGCACTGCAGCTTGGTCAGCGGATCGGAGATCATGCGCGCCGCCAGGATGTCGTCGAGGGTGTACTCCTCCTGGAACTGCGCGTACGGGTTGTTGACCGAGTGCTTGTGGTTCTTGTAGCCGATCTTCGCGAAATGCTCGGCGGTGGTGCCGTACTGGCGCATGTGCTCGCGACCCGCGGCGCCGAACATCCACGGCGCAACCGGTAACGCGAACTCATCGATCTCCGTCAGGGCCTTGACGTGACGGCCCAGTGGTGACTCGCGGTCCTCGGCGCCGCCGGCCAGCGCGCCCGGCTGCATCTTCTCGAAGCCGAGTGCGATCGTGCAATCGGCGAGCCCACCGCGAATCGCCTGCGCGGCAAGGAAAAGCGCGGTGGAGCCCGTGGAGCAGTTGTTGTTGACGTTGACTATCGGGATGCCTGTCATGCCGAGTTCGTACAGCGCGCGGTTGCCCGAGGTCGAGTCGCCCGAGCAGTAGCCGACGAAGCCCTGTTCGACTTCGGTGTACGATATGCCTGCGTCGTCGAGCGCCTTCGTTCCCGACTCGCGCGCCATGTCCGGGTAGTCCCAGCCTTCCCGGCGGCCCGGCTTCTCGAACTTCGTCATTCCGACGCCGACGACGAAAACCTTGTTCCTGGCGGTTGGCATGGCGGTTGTCCCTTCGCTGCACTGCGGTCTGCACAGCAACATACCCGTCGCCGATCGACCAACCGGTCGAATGTGGTCCGGCAGGGCGACCTGTGGTGTACACCGGAGTAGAACGTGTTCTAGTTTCTGGGAGGCGACGTGGCCCTGAGGGTCGTGCAGTGGGCAACCGGCGGCGTTGGCGTCGCGGCGATCAAAGGCGTGCTCGAGCACCCCGATCTCGAACTCGTCGGCTGCTGGGTGCACTCGCCGGGCAAGGCGGGCAAGGACGTCGGCGAGATCATCGGCACGGGTCGCGTGGGTGTCACCGCCACCGACAGCGTCGACGAGATTCTCGCGCTGGACGCCGACGCGGTCGTGTACGCCCCGCTGCTGCCGAATCCGGACGAGGTCGCCGCGTTGCTTCGGTCCGGTAAGAACGTGGTGACCCCGGTGGGCTGGGTGTACCCGAGCGAGCGGCAGAGTGCGCCGCTTCGCGAAGCTGCCCTGGAAGGTAATGCGACGCTGCACGGGACCGGGATCGCGCCCGGGGGCATCAGCGAGAAGTTCCCGTTGCTGTTTTCGGCCTTCTCAACCGGTGTGACATTCGTTCGCGCCGAGGAGTTCTCGGATCTGCGCACCTACGAAGCGCCCGACGTCGTGCGGCATGTGATGGGCTTCGGTGAGGTGCCCGACAAGGCGCTCAGCGGCCCGATGCAGAAGTTGCTCGACGGCGGCTTCATCCAGGCAGTCAGGATGATCGTCGACAAGATGGGGTTCGACACCGACCCGAAGGTGCGCTCGTCGCAGGAGATCGCGGTCGCGACGGCGCCCATATCCTCGCCGATCGGCACCATCGAGCCCGGCCAGGTGGCTGGCCGCAAATTCCACTGGGAGGCGCTGGCCGGTGGCGAACCCGTCGTGCGCGTCACGGTGAACTGGCTGATGGGCGAGGAGAACCTGGACCCCGCTTGGACATTCGGCCCGGAGGGGCAGCGCTACGAGATGGAGGTGCGTGGCAATCCCGATGTGACGATCACCGTCAAGGGGTTCCAGTCCGAGGTTGGCGGAGTCGGACCCGAGTACGGCATCGTCGGCACGGCGGCGCACTGCGTGAACTCGATTCCGGCGGTGTGCGCCGCGGAAGCGGGTATCGCGACGTATCTCGACCTACCGCTGATCAGCGGCAAGGCGGCGACGCGCCTCGGCTAGGGGTTGGTGTCGTGGTGGTGTCGGCCGCGATTGAGGGGCGCGGGTTCGGGCGTGCCGTCGGTCTCCTGGCACACTCGCTGGCGTGGCAACAAGAAGAGCCTTGGTGCTCGCAGGCGGGGGACTCGCGGGAATTGCATGGGAGACCGGCGTTCTGCGCGGTATCGCCGACCAGGAGCCCGCGGCGGCCAAAGCGCTGTTGGACGCCGACGTGCTGGTCGGCACGTCGGCCGGTTCGACGGTCGCCGCCCAACTCGGTAGTGGTCTCGATCTCGAGGCGTTGTTCGACCGGCAGATCGAGCCATCCACGGCCGAGATCAAGCCGTCCGCAGGCATCGAGGAGATCACCGAGTTGTTCCTCAGCGCGTTGACCCGGCCCGGCACTAAAGCCGAGAAGCTGCAACGGATCGGCGCTGTCGCACTGTCGACCGACACCGTCGCGGAGTCGGTGCGCCGCGACGTGATCGCACAGCGGCTGCCGTCGCACGACTGGCCGGATCGAGTGCTCCGGATCAGCGCCATCGACACCGCAACCGGCGAACTGGTCGCATTCGACGGGTCGTCGGGGGTCGGGCTCATCGACGCGGTCGCTGCGAGCTGCGCGGTGCCCGGAGTCTGGCCGCCGGTCACGATCGGCGAGCGCCGTTACATGGACGGTGGCGTCGGCAGCACCGTCAATCTCGCGCTCGCCGACGACTGTGACACTGCGGTGGTGCTGGTGCCGTCGGGGCGGACGGCGCCTTCTCCATTCAGCCAGGGTGCCGCCGACGAGGTGGACTCCTTCGCTAGATCGACGTTCGGGGTATTCGCCGACGACGAGTCACTGGCCGCGTTCGGCACCAACCCACTGGACCCCGCGTGCCGGGCACCCTCGGCGCAGGCGGGCCGTGCCCAGGGCCGACGGGTGGCCGCCGAGATCGCCGAATTCCTGACGCGCTGACTCAGCGACCCCGGATCGCGTCAAGTTGACGCTCGACGCCCTTTTCGTAGTCGTCGAGCGCAGCGGAGGCGAGCACGCGGCCGATCTCGATCACCTCTGCGGCGCGGTGGAATTCGAGGCTGCGGCACGCGGTGCGCGGCACCTCGATCAGAACGTCGGGCGGATAGGCGGCCAGGGTGTGACGCGCCAGCGCTGCCTGCGCGATGTCGATGGTCCGGTTCATCACCTCGAAGCTGCCGAGCTTCGGCACGGCAATCTCCTTGGCGGCGTCCACGAGTTCCTTGTCGCTGTCGTCCTCGGTCGCTGCACCGAACCGCCCGGTGTCGAAAAGTGCTGTCGTGCTTCGCCATGCCCGGTTCAACCACTCAGCGGAAACGCTGGGTTCGGCGTTGGCCGGCTCCTCGCGACCGCCGGACTCGCTGCCGGACAAACTGACGGCGATGGTGAGGTCGGCGTTGACGGCCGCGATGGGCGCCATCGGCAGCGGATCGAGAATGCCGCCGTCGGCGAGTAGTCGGCCGTCGAGGAAGTGCGGGGTGATCACCCCGGGGATCGCGATCGACGCGCGGATGGCGGCGTCGACCGGACCCCGTTGCAGCCACACCGACTTGCCGGTCAGCAAGTCCGTACTGACGGCCGTGTAGGGGATCGGCAGTTGCTCGATGGTGACCTCGCCCAGAATGTCGCGCACCGCGTCGAGGATCTTCTCGGCCCGCAGCACGCCCGCCGCGGTGATCTTCGGGTCCAGCAGGCGCAACACCGCCCGCTGCGTCAGCTTCTTGGCCCACTCGGCGAAATCGTCGAGCTTGCCGGCAGCCTGCAGGCCGCCGACGAGCGCGCCCATGGAGGATCCCGCCACGCCCACGATCTCGTAGCCGCGGTCCTGCAGTTCGTCGATCACCCCGATGTGCGCGTAGCCGCGCGCACCCCCGCTGCCCAGAGCCAGCGCCACCCGCTTGCCAGCCATGACCTTATTGTCGCCGGGCGCGGACTTTATTACACCCGTGATTCAAACTCATCCGGCTAGCCGCACAGCGCGTCCGCGGCAGCCTGGACGGCCACGATGACGGCCGCCTGACGCCCAGGCGACAGCTGCGACCACGGCGTGCCGTAGGTGCCGGGGCCCGCCGAATCCGTGGACTGCACCATGCCGAGGTACGGCTCGATCTGGGACTTCGGGTCACCGCCCTGCTCGGTCATCCACGTCCTGGCCGCGATGCAGGCCTGCGAATACTCCTCCTCGGTGGACTCCGCGGGCGCGCCGACGGCCGTGGTGACGCCGCCGGGGGAGACGCTGACCTGCCCCGGCGCGGCGGTGGGCGTCTCCGAGGACGCCGACGCCTCCGAGGTGGCCGAGGTGGTCGGCGGCGGCGTCGTCGGCTCGCTGTCGGTGCCCGACGAGCAGGCGGCCAGCGCCAGGGTCGCGGCTACCGCGGCACAAAGTGGGTACCTACGCATGCCGACAATCTATGCAACACTGGCGGCCGTGATGTTCGGGACCGGATCAGAGGACTGTTGTCGGGCTTAGCCCCCGACCCCTCACCCGTCCGTCCCTCCTGGAGCTTGCATGCCCACGCAGTCCGCTGTGTTGCCGCCGTCCGCCGTGTCCACACCCACCCGCCTGCGGTTGCCCGATCTGTTGTTCGCCACCGACCGGTACGCCGACGACGTGCTGTCGGGCCGGTACGACCACCGGCTTCCGGCCGGTGGCCCGCCGGCGACCGACCGTTGGTACACGCGCCTGCACGGCGACGAAGAACTCGACGTGTGGTTGATCAGTTGGGTGCCGGACCGCTCGACCGAACTGCACGACCACGGCGGTTCGCTGGGTGCGTTGACCGTGGTGTCCGGCTCGCTGCGCGAGACCCGCTGGGACGGGGAGGCGTTGCGCCGCAAGCGTTTGCAGTCCGGTGATCAGGCGGCGTTCCCGCTCGGCTGGGTGCACGACGTGGTGTGGGCGCCCGATCGCCACACGTCCGCCCCGATCACGCCGGCCCTGAGCGTGCACGCGTACTCGCCGCCACTGACGGCGATGTCGTACTACGAAGTGACGGAGCGGAACACGCTGCGCCGCAACCGCACCGAGCTGACCGACGCCCCGGAGGGATGACTGTGACCAGCCGCATCGACCGTGTTCTCGACGACGCCCGCTCGCGCTTGAGCCGGCTGCCTGCGTCGGACGTGCCCGCCGCTCTGGAGCGGGGCGCGGTGCTGGTGGACATCCGCCCGCAGGCCCAACGCGCTCGCGAGGGCGACGTCTCCGCCGCGATGGTGATCGAACGCAATGTGCTGGAGTGGCGTTGCGACCCGACCAGCGACGCGCGGTTGCCCGAGGCCGTCGATGACGACGTGGAGTGGGTGGTGCTCTGCTCGGAGGGCTACACGTCGAGCCTGGCCGCCGCTTCGCTGCTCGATCTCGGGCTGCACCGGGCCACCGACGTGGTCGGCGGCTACCACGCGCTGAAAGCCGAAGGCGTACTCGTTTAGGCGCTTTCGTCGTTGGACAGCAGCGGACGAAGCTTTTCTGTCTTTTGCGGCGTCCAACCCGGCGGCTCCAGGATGGCCGCCCACGCATTGGCGACGTCCTTGACATAGACGTGACCGTGTCCGTCGGGCACATCGACGGCGACCGCCATGTCGGCCGACACCTGTAAGAACGTCACGACGGGAATCCACTGCATGCGACCCGAGAGGTCGTAGCCCCTCGGTTCCTTGAGCCAGTCCGGTTCGGCGAACAGCAGATCCGGGTTCCACCACGCGATCGGATCCGACGCGTGCTGCAGATAGACGACGCGCGGGTTGCCCCACACCTCGGCAGGCCGACCGAGGTTGTCCGAACGCGCGGCGAAGCGGACGTTCGCGCCCTTGTCGAAGATGGGCAGCCACATCGGCGAACCTTCGTCGCGGTCCCGTGTGAGCTGCGTCCAGATCGTGTTGTTGAACGTGGGCCCGGAATACAGTGCGCCGTCGGTGCGCGCGACGAGATTGTTCAGCGCCAGGAAGGGAGCCTCACCGCCGAAAGAGCCCAGGCTCTCGCCGAATACGACGAGCCGCGGCCGTCGGGCCTCGGGCATCTCCCGGATCATTGCGTCGACGGCCTCGAACAGCGCCTGCCCGGCTTGGCGCGCGTTCTCCTTGTCGACGAGGAACGAGAGCCAACTGGGCAGAAACGAGTACTGCATGCTGACGATTGCGGTGTCGCCGTTGTACATGTACTCCAGCGCAGAGGCTTCGGCCTCGTTGATCCAGCCGGTGCCGGTGGTGGTGGCGACCGCGACGACCGCACGGTCCAGCCCGCCGGTGCGCC
Organism: Mycobacterium deserti; assembly: GCF_025345615.1. Lineage (GTDB taxonomy): Bacteria > Actinomycetota > Actinomycetes > Mycobacteriales > Mycobacteriaceae > Mycobacterium > Mycobacterium deserti. The sequence continues at coordinate 484,854 of NZ_JAODWD010000001.1, read as the reverse complement.
GCAGTTCCTGAGCCGCCAACTGCGCGGTCGCCTTGATCCCCTCGGCGGAGTGCAGACCGGCGTATGCGCGGATCGGCTCGACGGCCCGCCGGCCGTTGAACTCCGACATCTCGTCGACCGAAGGTCCCGCCGCAACGAACACGCGGCCCTGGTGGCCCAGCGACTCCCAACTGGCCAGCGACTGCGGGCCACCCGAGCGAAGCGGCGACGTCGGGGCGGCGAACTCGGGGTCGGTCTCGTCGTTGGCTGCCGCGAAGGTCTTGTTGATCGTGCTCATCCCGACGCGCACGACGACGCCGTTGAGCAGCGCGACCGTCAGTGCGAGCAGGAGCAGCACGGCGACGACCGCCGAGACTCGCGGCGGTGCAACGCGATTGAGCTGTCGCGCCAAGAACAACACCAGCCTGCGGACCTGCTGACCGATTTCGACGAGCACGAACAGGAAGACGATCGACAGCACGGCGCACGCCGGGTGGGCCCAGAACCCGAGTCGCGGCACCCCGTTGAGGTCGCGGACCTCGTCCTGCCACACGTGGAAGTAGATGATCATCAGGATCTGACCGACCGCGCCGATGGACACCAGCGCGATCCACGCCCACCGCGGCGCGGGCGGACTGCTGTCCTTCGAGCCCATATAGCGCACCAGCCATACCGCAAAGACGCCGAGCCCGTAACCGAATGCACCCGCGCCGCCGCTGACGAGCCCCTGGAACAGGGGCCCGCGCGGCAACAACGACGGCGTCAGCGAAAACCACAGGAAAACCAGCGCCACGGCCGTCCCCGTGAAGGTGTAGTGGCGTACCCACCACGCTGTTTTCGGTGACGCCACCCGCTGCTCGACCTCCGGGGCCTCAGGTGCCTCCGGCGCGTGCGCGGTGTCAGTCACCCACGCAGATTAACGGTGACGAAAGTTCGCCGGGCGTTTCTCGGCGAAAGCGTTCATGCCCTCGGTCTGGTCGTCGGTGGCGAAGGCGGAGTGGAAAAGCCTGCGCTCGTACAGAAGTCCCTCGGCGAGCGTGGATTCGAACGCACGGTTGACGGCTTCCTTGGCCATCCGTGACGCCGACAGCGACATGCCGGCGATGGTCTTGGCGACGGCGTTCGCCTCGTCGAGCAGGGAGTCAGCGGGTACCACGCGCGAAACCAGCCCTGCGCGTTCGGCTTCCTCGGCGTCCATGTTTCGTCCGGTCAGAATCAGATCCATGGCTTTGGCCTTTCCGATCGCACGCGTCAACCGCTGCGAACCGCCCATGCCGGGCAGGACGCCGAGTTTGATCTCGGGCTGGCCGAATTTCGCGGAGTCGGCGGCGATCAGCAGATCGCACATCATCGCCAGTTCGCATCCGCCGCCCAGCGCGTAGCCCGCCACCGCGGCGATCGTCGGTGTGCGCGTCGCGGCGAATTTCGCCCACGCAGCGAAGAAGTCGCTGGCGAAGACGTCGGCGAACGTCAGGCTCGCCATCTCCTTGATGTCGGCGCCTGCGGCGAACGCCTTCTCGTTGCCGGTGACGATGATCGCCCCGATGCCGGCATCGGAATCCAATTCGGCTGCCGCGCTGGTGACTTCGAGCATCACCTGGCTGTTGAGGGCGTTGAGCGCCTTGGGCCGGTTCAAAGTGATCGTTCCGACGCGGTCGTCGCGGGTGACCAGAATGGTCTCGTAACTTGTCATGAGAACTCCAGTTCGCGGTCGGCCGGCTCGAAGTACGACTCGACGTCGGCGGTGGTGACGGCCGCAAGCGACGCCGGCGACCATTTCGGATTGCGGTCCTTGTCGATGACCTGGGCGCGGATTCCCTCGACGAGGTCGTGTGAGCGCAGCGATCCGCAGGATGTCCGGTACTCCTGGCGCAGCACGTCTTCCAGTGTGTCGAGTTTCGCCGCGCGTCTGACCGCTTCCAGCGCAACGGCCACCGAAACGGGGGAGCGGCTCGCGATCAGATCGGCCGCGTCGTTGGCAGGCCCGGTGCCGTGACCGCGCAGCGCCACGACGATGTCGGTGACGGTGTCACCGGAGAAGCATTCGTCGATCCAATCGCGCTGTGCCAGCAGCCGGCTGGGCGGCGGCTCCTGGGCGTGCGTTGCCAGCGCGGCGTCGATGCCGTCGCTCAGGATCGCCTCGGTGAAGTCGTCGAGACGTTCGTGGGGCACGAAGTGGTCGGCGAATCCCATCGCGATGGCGTCGGCGCCGTCGAACGTCGCACCGGTTAGTGCAGCGTGCAGGCCGAGCAGACCGGGCGCGCGCGACAGGATCAGGGTGCCGCCGACGTCGGGAATGAAGCCGATGCCCACTTCGGGCATGGCCATCTTGGTGGTGTCGGTCGCGACGCGGACGCGGCCATGGGCGCTGACCCCGACGCCGCCGCCCATGACGATGCCGTCCATGAGGGCGACATATGGTTTGGCGAAGCGGCCGATCTGGGCGTTGAGCAGGTATTCGTCGTACCAGAACTGCCGTGCCTCGGCGCCGTCGGCGCGCGCGCTGTGGTAGATCGCGACGATGTCGCCGCCGGCGCAGAGGCCGCGTTCGCCGGCGCCGGAGACCACGACCGCGCGCACGGCGTCGTCGTCCTCCCACTCGCGCAGGACTTGGGCCATTGCGGTGACCATCGGGTGGTTCAGCGAATTGATGGCTTTGGGCCGGTTGAGGGTGATCAGGCCGACGCCCCGGTCGACGGTTACTAGGACATCCTCGTTTTCGCCCACGGTTGCAATCTAGATCGTCGGCCCTAATCGGGCGTCGCCGGGTAGGGTTCCCTGTGAAGATCCTGGGAGGTTTTTTCGGGAACCGGCCGGGGTCGCCGCTCGTTGAGTCAGTGTTCGTCAACGAGTCGAACCACAGCACAGTGAGAGGAACCGACGGTGCGGGAGACCAGCAACCCGGTATTTCGTTCCCTGCCAAAGGGGCAGGGCGGATATGCGCAATTCGGTACCGGAGCCGCCGGCTACGGTACGCAGGCGGTACACGCCGACCCCTACACGGCGCAGTACCCCGATCAGCAGCAGGTCGGAGTTTCTCGGCCGCTGACCATCGACGACGTCGTCACCCGGACCGGCATCACGCTGGCCGTCCTGACGGCCGTCGCCGCCGTTTCCTACTTCTTGATCGGTCAGAACGTCGGGCTGGCCATGCCGATGCTCGTCGTCGGCATGATTGGCGGCCTGGTGCTGCTGCTCGTCGCGATCTTCGGGCGTAAGCAGGACAACCCGGCGATCGTGCTGAGCTACGCCGCGTTCGAAGGCTTGGTCGTCGGCGCGTTCTCCTTCGTGGTCGCCAACTTCATGGTCTCGGGCATCAGCGCAGGCGCGTTGATCAGCCAGGCCGTTGTCGGCACGTTGGGCGTGTTCTTCGGCATGCTCGTCGTCTACAAGACCGGCGCCATTCGCGTGACGCCGAAGTTCACCCGCTTCCTCGTGGCCGCCGGCTTCGGCGCTGTCGTGTTGATGCTGGTGAACCTGGTGATCGGCCTGTTCACCGACGGTGCGGGCCCGCTGCGCGACGGCGGTCCGTTGGCGATCCTGTTCTCGCTGCTGATGATTGGTCTGGCGGCGTTCTTCTTCCTGGCGGACTTCGACGCGGCCGATCAGGCGATCCGCGCGGGTGCGCCCGAGAAGGCGGCGTGGGGCATCGCGCTCGGCCTGACCGTGACGCTGGTCTGGCTGTACCTGGAAATCCTACGGCTGCTGAGCTACTTCAACAGCGACTAGCAGCCTTGCGAGAGAAGGGGCGTCCACGTATGTGGGCGCCCTTTTTCACGTCCGGGTTATCCACAGCCCGCCGACCGTGACCGCGTCGGCGCCGCATTGCTGTCGGCACTGCCGACGACAGTGCCTCGCATGGAGATGCCGTTCCTCGGAAGTGAGGCGCTGTGTGAAGGCTTGGTGGCCAACAAGCATCAGTTGCGAACCCGTTTTCAGGCTCTTCATCCGGACGTCTATCTGGCCGCCGGTCGCGCACCTGATCTTCGGCAGCGGACGGCGGCAGCGTGGTTGTGGTCGCGCCGACGCGGGGTGGTGGCTGGGCTGGCTGCCTCGGCGGTGCACGGTGCTAACTACATCGCCGACGATGTGCCGGTGGAACTCATTTGGGCGAATGCCCGTCCGCCTCGCGGAATTGTGACCCGTCGAGACCGGCTTACTCCAGGCGAATGGCAAGTCGTCTTCGGCTTGCCGGTGACGACACCCGCCCGAACGGCGTTTGATCTCGCCCGTCTGATCGACGGCGACCAGGCAGTGTCGCGTCTCGACGCACTGGGCAACGCAACTCGCTTCGATTGCCAGGAAGTCGCCGAGATCACCCGGCGTCACAGCGGTTCGCCGGGTGTTCCTCAAGTTCGCTCGGCCCTCGACCTCCACGACCCCGGGGCCCAGTCGCCACGCGAAACCTGGCTGCGGCTACTCCTCATCCGCGCAGGATTCCCAAAGCCCCGGACGCAGATTCCCATCTACGACGACTTCGGCCAACGCCGGTACGCCCTCGACATGGGCTGGGACGACGTGATGGTCGCCGTCGAGTACGACGGGGATCACCACCGCGAACGCATGCACTTCCGAAGGGACATCGTGCGGTCAGAATTCATCGCATATCGCGGCTGGACTCATATCCGTGTCGTCGCGGGCAATCGCCCGGCCGACATCATCAACCGCGTACGCCGTGCGTGGTCGGCTAGTGTGCACTCAGATCGCGAAATCAGCTAGAAACGTGCGGATTGCGATCTGATTGCACACTAGAAGCCAGCCAGGTAGCCAGCCCGGGGAAGGCGCGTGACGGCGCTAGCTGAGTCGCTCCACGATCATCGCCATGCCCTGGCCGCCGCCGACGCACATCGTCTCGAGACCGAACGTCTTGTCGTGTGTCGTCAGGTTGTTCAGCAGCGTGGCCGTGATCCGCGCGCCGGTCATGCCGAACGGATGCCCCAGGGCGATCGCGCCGCCGGAGACGTTGAGCTTGTCCTCGTCCATGCCCAACTCGCGCGCCGAGCCGAGCACCTGCACGGCGAACGCCTCGTTGATCTCGTACAGGTCGACGTCGCCGATCGTCATGCCTGCGTTGGCAAGCGCCTTCTTCGACGCCTCGATCGGGCCGAGACCCATGATCTCCGGCGACAGCCCCGACACGCCCGTCGCGACGATGCGCGCCAGTGGGGTCAGCCCCAGCTCCTTGGCCTTCGTGTCGCTGAGGATGACCAGAGCCGCCGCGCCGTCGTTCAACGGACACGCGTTGCCCGCGGTGATGGTGCCGTTCGGCCGGAACACCGGCTTGAGCTGGCTGATCTTCTCGTAGGTCGTGCCCGCGCGCGGACCGTCGTCCTTGGACACCGTCGAACCGTCGGGCAGTGTCACCGGCACGATCTCGCGGTCGAAGAAGCCGCTGTTGATGGCCTCCTCGGCGCGGTTCTGCGACCGCACGCCCCAGTGGTCCTGGTCCTCGCGGCTGATGCCCGTGTACAGCGCGACGTTCTCCGCGGTCTGGCCCATCGCGATGTAGACATCGGGCAGCGACCCGTCCTCGCGGGGGTCGTGCCACTCCTCGGCGCCCGCCGCGGCCTGGTCCGAGCGGCTCATCGCGTCGCCGAACAACGGGTTCTTGCTGTCCGGCCAGCCGTCCGAGGTGCCCTTCAGGAATCGCGAAACCGTCTCCACGCCTGCGGAAATGAACGCATCGCCCTCGCCGGCCTTGATCGCGTGGAACGCCATCCGGGTGGTCTGCAGCGACGACGAGCAGTAGCGGTTGACGGTGGTACCCGGCAGGAAGTCGTAGCCCAGTTCGACGGCCACCGCGCGGCCGATGTTGAAGCCGGCCTCGCCGCCGGGCTGACCGCAGCCCATGATCAGGTCGTCGATGTCGCGGGGGTCAAGGGCGGGCACCTTGTCCAGCACCGCGCGCACCATCTGGGTGGCCAGGTCGTCGGGCCGCATGTCGACCAGCGAACCCTTGTTAGCGCGACCGATCGGCGACCGTGCGGTCGCGACGATGACGGCTTCAGGCATGACTTCTCCTCGTATCGATGGATACAAGAAACCTAACTCGCGTGCACCACGATGGGCGCGGGGACCCCGGTCGAGCGCCGCCACAGCCGGCTGATGTTGCCCACCCGAGCGAGCAGCGAACTGCCCTCCGCGTTGCGCGGTTCCAGCGCGTCGGCCGGTTGCGCGCCGCCGATGAACTCGCCCAAGGCATTACACAACGCAGGCAGCAACTGCTTGGCCGCCAGCGCGTAGCCAGCTGCCGACGGGTGGAACATGTCGGGACTGAACAGCTGCTCCGGGGCCTTGCGGAACTCCGGGGCAAGCAGGTCGGAGAAGGGCACCGGAATACCTCCGGCCTCCCGCACCGCCGACGCCTGGGCCCGCGCAAGCCGCAACCCGCGGCTGCGGGCGTACCACCGCAGGGGCTGCGGAATCGCGGTGATGACGCCGAAATCCGGGCAGGTGCCCACCACGACGGCCGCACCGCTGGCGCGCAGGCGCGTGACGGCCTTGCCGAGTCGCCGCGCCGACGGTCCGATGCCGTTGGGCTTGGTGATGTCGTTGGCGCCGATCATGATGACCGCGGCATCCGGTGGCGGCCCGGCCACGAACATCGCGTCGATCTGCCCGGACAGCCCCTTCGACGTTGCGCCGACGATCGCCTTGGTGGACAGCCGGATCCGCTTTCCCGAGGCCTCGGCCAGTCCGCGCGCGATCAGCACACCGGGCACCTCATCGGCGACCTGGCAGCCGTAGCCGGTGGCGGTGGAGTCGCCGAAGATCATCAGGTGCAGGTCGAACGGGATGCCCCGGTGCCACCGTTCGACAGGGCCCCCGCCCGGCGTGTAGACGCCGTCGGCCCGTGGCGGGATGTCCCACGCTTTGGGTATGACCTGTCGAGCCTTCTGCGCTTGCCCGGTCAGCAGATTACGGGCCCCGACGTAAGCCGAGCCGCTCGACGCGAGCGTTGCCGCGGCCGCCAGGGCGATGGTGCTCCGACGTGGTGTGCCCACGCGGTCAAGTCTAGGTCGAATTTCGCGAGATTCCGCGTGGCGAGGTCCGCACCGGGATCACAGTGCGGTATCAAGTCCGGTATCGATTGCGACTCTTTGATTGTTGTATCACTCGTAGAGTGTCAAGCTAAGGTACCGGCACCGCTGGAGCAAACAGGTGGAGTCGGCTCTACAACGGCGTAGGAAGTGGTGGCGATGACGGCACCAAGCAAAGCGGCCAGCGTCTCGCGCGCTGGTTTCGTGCCTGCTAAAGCAGGTAAGGCTCGCAAATTTCCGGTTAGCGACGGCGCCCCTGTCGAGGTCGTCGAGGACGGCCCGAGCCTCGCGGGACGACTCACTTCGCTGGCCGCACTGCTAACTATTCGGCCGACGCTAGCTATCGGTAGCTACGCTCCGCGCCTGCCCTGGCCATGGGGTCTGGTCGACTTCGTCGCGCGGGTTGCGCGACCCGCCCCCGGCACTATTCGCGCCACCATTTCTTTGCCTAATTGCACCGCGCAGTTGGTCCGCGCGTCAGGTGTGCTCGCCGCCGACGGCAAGCGCAGCGTTGTCCTGTACATGCACGGCGGGGCGTTTCTGACCTGTGGCGTGAATTCCCACGGCCGCCTGGTGACCGCGCTGTCGGGTTACGCCGACAGTCCAGTGCTGATGGTCAACTACCGGATGATTCCCAAGCACTCCGTCGGCGAGGCGCTCGACGACTGCTACGACGCCTATAAGTGGTTGCGGCTCAAGGGATACGAGCCCGACCAGATCGTGTTGGCCGGCGACTCCGCCGGAGGCTACCTGGCGCTGGCGCTGGCCGAGAAGCTGCGGCGCGACGGCCTCGAGGGCGAATCGCCGGCCGCTATGGTGACGCTCTCCCCGCTGTTCGAGATCGACAACGAGACCAGAGCGAACCACCCGAACATCCGCAGCGACGCGATGTTCCCGTCGCGGGCCTTCTACGCGCTGGTCGACCTCGTCAAAGAAGCCGCCGGGCGGCGCCTCGTCGACGGGAAGCCCGAGGAGGTCTACGAGCCGCTGGATCACATCGAGCCCGGCCTTCCACGCACCCTGATTCACGTCTCCGGTTCGGAAGTGCTGGTGAGCGACGCGCGCAAGGCCGCGCGCCGGCTGGCCGCCGCCGGAGTGCCGGTCGAGGTACGGGTCTGGCCCGGTCAGATGCACGTCTTCCAACTCGCCGCACCCGCGGTCCCGGAGGCCACCCGCTCGCTCAAGCAGATCGGCGACTACATCCGAGAGGCCACCTGGTAGGCCCCTCACCTGGTCAGCACATGGTCGGCCTGACACCATGGAGTCATGCGGATCGCCCGGCACGTCAGCGAGCTCATCGGTAACACCCCGTTGGTGCAGCTGAACTCGGTTGTCTCAGACGGCGCCGGACTGGTCGCGGCCAAGATCGAATACCTCAACCCCGGAGGCAGCTCCAAGGACCGCATCGCGATCAAGATGATCGACGCCGCCGAGGCCAGCGGCGAACTCAAACCCGGCGGCACCATCGTCGAGCCCACGTCGGGCAATACCGGCGTCGGGCTGGCGCTGGTGGCGCAGCAGCGCGGCTACAAGTGCATCTTCGTCTGTCCTGACAAGGTCAGCGAGGACAAGCGGAATGTGTTGCGCGCCTACGGCGCCGATGTGGTCGTATGCCCGACTGCCGTGGCTCCGGATGACCCCGACAGCTACTACAGCGTCTCGAACCGCCTCGTCACCGAAGTCGACGGCGCATGGAAGCCCGACCAGTACTCCAACCCGATGGGTCCGGAGTCGCATTACGAGACCACCGGGCCCGAGATCTGGGCCGATACCGAGGGCAGGGTGACACACTTCGTCGCCGGTGTCGGCACCGGCGGCACCATCACCGGCGCGGGGCGATACCTCAAAGAGGTGTCCGGCGGAAAAGTCAAGATCATCGGTGCCGATCCCGAGGGCTCGGTGTACTCCGGCGGCACCGGCAGGCCCTACCTGGTCGAGGGGGTGGGCGAGGACTTCTGGCCGTCGGCCTACGACCCCGCCGTGGCGGACGAGATCATCGCGGTGTCCGACGCCGACTCTTTCGAGATGACCCGCCGCCTGGCCCGCGAGGAGGCGCTGCTGGTCGGTGGCTCGTGCGGGATGGCGGTGGTCGCAGCAATCAAGGTCGCCGAGAAGGCCGGCCCGGACGCGGTCGTCGTCGTCCTGTTACCCGACGGCGGACGAGGCTATCTCTCAAAGGTTTTCAACGACGCATGGATGTCCTCCTACGGATTCCTGCGCAGTCGGCTCGACGGCTCGGTCGAAGAGTCGACGGTCGGCGACGTGCTGCGAGGAAAATCCGGCGCCCTGCCCGACCTGGTGCACACCCACCCTGCGGAGACGGTGCGCGACGCCATCGGCATTCTGCGGGAGTACGGCGTCTCGCAGATGCCTGTGGTCGGAGCCGAGCCGCCGGTGATGGCAGGCGAGGTGGCGGGCAGCGTCTCGGAGCGCGAATTGCTCTCGGCGGTGTTCGAAGGCCGCGCCAAGCTGGCCGACGCCGTCGCCGAGCACATGGGCCCGCCGCTGCCCTTGATCGGAGCGGGTGAACTGGTCAGCAACGCCGCCAAGACACTGCGCGAATGCGACGCCGTCATGGTGGTCGAGGAGGGCAAGCCGGTGGGCGTCCTCACCCGTCATGACCTGCTCGGATTCTTGTCGGACGGCAGCATTCGCCGCTAGCCGGACACGCAGGCGAGGTCATGATCAAAATGCCGGACGAAAACCCCGCTGGCAGTCAACGAGCAGGTTAGGGTAGGGCCGCTCGATCCCAGTTTCACGTCACTGGAAGGCGTCCATGACCGACCATCCGCCCCCGCAGGTCGGGTTCGCCTACCCCCCGCAGCCGGGCTCAGTCGACGGGCTGCCGCGCGACGCCTACACCCCATGGCTGCCCCGGGTCATCGCCTACCTGATCGACTACCTGCCCTTCGCGCTCATCAATGGCGTCGGCTGGGCGGTGCTGTTCGCCACCCAAGAGACCGCCTGCATCGCCGGCACCTCGGAATACGAGATCGGCGAGTTCTGTGCGACGGGCGCCTCGCCAGTCGGGCAGCTGTCGTTGGCTCTCGCGGCGATCCTCGCGCTCGGCTACCTGATCTGGAACCTTGGATACCGCCAGGGCAGGACCGGCTCGAGCATCGGCAAGTCCGTGATGAAGTTCAAGGTTGTCGCCGAAAAGACAGGGCAGCCAATCGGTTTCGGCATGTCGGTGGTGCGGGAGCTCGTTTATCTGGTGGCCGCCGGGCTGTGCGGCATCGTGTGGCTCGTCGCGGTGCTGCTCCCGCTCTGGGATCACAAGCGACAGTCGTTGGCCGACAAGATCGTCTCGTCAATCTGCTTACCGCTCTAACGAAAGGGAGCTCATGACCGACCAACCGCCTCCTCCGCAGGGGAACTATCCGCCGCCGCCGCAGGGCGGATACCCGCCGCCACCACCCGGCGGCTATCCACCCCCGCCGTCGCAGGGTGGGTATCCGCCGCCTCCGCCGCAGAATGCGCCCGGCTACCCGCCGCAGTCCGGCGGCTATCCGCCACAGCAGCACGGTGGCTACGGCCCACAGGGCGGTGGGTTTCCGCCATCGCAAGTACCGGCCCTGCCCCAGGATGCGTACACACCGTGGTTCACCCGCGTGCTGGCGTACCTGATCGACGCGGTTCCGATCCTCATCTTGCTCGGCATCACCTACGGCATCGCCTTCGGTACCGCCGACAACAACTGCACGAGCGACGCCGACGGCTACGGGGTCTACTGCTCGTCCGACTTTTCGGCGATCGGTGTGATCCTGCTGGCTCTGGGGCACCTCCTGGCGCTCGCCTACTGGATCTGGAACCTCGGGTACAAGCAGGGCAAGACCGGCTCGAGCATCGGCAAGTCGATCATGAAGTTCAAGATCGTCAACGAAAAGGACGGGCAGCCGGTCGGTTTCGGCATGTCGATCGTGCGTGAGCTGATCTACTGGGTAGGAGCCGGCGTCTGCTTGGGCATCGTCTGGCTGGTCGCTGTCCTGTTCCCGCTATGGGATTCGAAGCGTCAGACGTTGGTCGACAAGATTCTCAACCACGTCGCTCTGCCGCTGGACCGGCAGGGGCTCAATCCGCAGCCGCTGCCGCCGCAGCCCCAGCAGCCGCAGCAATAAGAGGGGTCAACGGAAGGCGCTGACTCCGGTCAGCGCCTCTCCGATGACCAATTGGTGAACCTCGGACGTGCCCTCGTAGGTCAGCACGGACTCGAGGTTGTTTGCGTGCCGAAGCACCGGATACTCCAGCGTGATCCCGTTGGCGCCCAACAGGGTTCGGCACTGCCGAGCGATCTTGATCGCTTCGCGGACGTTGTTGAGCTTGCCTACGCTGACCTGCTCCGGCCGGATCTTGCCCTCGTCCTTGAGGCGCCCGAGGTGCAGCGCCAGCAGTTGCGCCTTGGCGAGTTCGACAGCCATGTCGGCGATCTTCGCCTGTGTCAGTTGGTATCCCGCGAGCGGCTTGTCGAACACCTCACGGGTACCTACGTAGTCCACCGCCGACTGCAGGCAGTCCCGCGCGGCGCCGACGCTGCCGAAGACGATGCCGAACCGCGCCTCCGACAGGCAGCTCAGCGGAGCCTTGAGGCCCTGCGCCTCAGGTAGCTGCGCGTCGGCGGGCAGTCGCACGTCGTCGAGGTGCAACTCGGAGGTGACCGACGCTCGCAGCGAGAGCTTGTGGGTCATGTCGCGGGCGGAGAACCCCGGCGTGTCCGTCGGCACGAGGAAACCGAGGACGCCGTCGTCGGCCCTGGCCCACACGATCGCGACATCGGCGACCGACCCGTTGGTGATCCACATCTTGGAACCGTTGAGGATCCAGTCCGAACCGTCGCGACGTGCGGTGGTGCGCATGCCGCCGGGGTTGGACCCGAAGTCCGGCTCGGTCAGGCCGAAGCAGCCGATGGCCTCGCCGGCGGCCATCCGCGGCAGCCACGACTCGCGCTGCTCCTCGCTGCCCCACCGGTAGATCGCGAACATCGCCAGCGAACCCTGCACCGACACGAGGCTGCGCAGACCGCTGTCGACCGCTTCGAGCTCCTGGCATACCAGCCCATAGGCGCTCGCGGTCGAGCCGCCGCACCCGTAACCCTCGAGGTGCATGCCGAGCAGGCCCAATTTGCCCAGGTCGGATGCCAGCTCGCGGACAGGCACCTCGCCGGCCTCGAACCAGTCGGCGATGTGCGGGCGCAGCCGCTGTTCGCCGAATTGCCGAACCATGGTGCGCAGCTCGAGGTCCTCGGGCGTCAGCAGCGAGTCGAGGTCGAGCAGAGTTTCGATCGAGGCGGTCGCAGCGGTGGACATGGTCAAGTTCTACACCGTTACCCTGGCGACCATGAGCGAGAGGCGCAGCGCAGCGGACCACTACCAGGCGTACGGCCTGGCCACCAAAGCCATCCACGCAGGGTTCCGACCCGATCCCGGCACCGGCGCTGTCAACGCCCCCATCTACGCCAGCTCAACATTCGCCCAGGACGGCGTCGGGAACCTGCGCGGCGGCTTCGAGTACGCGCGCACCGGCAACCCGACCCGCACCGCCCTGGAGGCAGCGCTGGCCGCCGTCGAAGAGGCCACCTACGGCCGGGCGTTCTCCTCGGGCATGGCCGCGACCGACTGCGCGCTGCGCGCCGTGCTGCGGCCGGGCGATCACCTGGTCATGCCCGACGACGCCTACGGGGGCACCTTCCGGCTCATCGACAAGGTGTTTCGCGAGTGGGGGATCGAGTACACCGCGGTCTCCCTGTCCGACCTCGAGGCGGTCGAGGCGGCGATCACCCCGAAGACCCGGTTGATCTGGGTGGAGACACCGACCAATCCACTGCTGTCGATCGCCGACATCGCCGCGATATCTCAGCTCGGCACCGCCAAGGGCACAAAGGTGTTGGTGGACAATACGTTCGCGTCCCCGGCATTGCAGCAGCCCTTGCTGTTCGGCGCCGACATCGTGTTGCACTCCACGACGAAGTACATCGGCGGTCATTCCGACGTGGTCGGTGGTGCGCTGCTGACCAACGACGAAGAGCTCGATGCCGCATTCGGTTTCCTGCAGAACGGCGCCGGTGCGGTACCCGGGCCGTTCGACGCGTACCTGACCATGCGCGGACTGAAGACGCTGGTGCTGCGCATGCAGCGGCACAGCGCCAACGCCGCGCTGGTCGCCGAGTTCCTCGACGGCCATCCCGCGATCGAGACCGTGCTCTACCCGGGGCTTCCCGGACATCCCGGCCACGAGGTCGCCGCCAAACAGATGAGCGGGTTCGGGGGCATGGTGTCGGTGCGGTTGCGTGGCGGAGCGCAGGCGGCTCGCGATTTCTGCTCGCGCACAGACATATTCATTCTCGCGGAGTCGCTCGGCGGCGTGGAATCGTTGATCGAACATCCCGGCGCGATGACGCACGCGTCGACCGCAGGTTCTCAGCTCGAGGTGCCCGACGACCTGGTGCGGCTGTCGGTGGGCATCGAGGATTCGGCCGACCTGCTGGCCGACCTGGAGCAGGCGCTACGCTAGCGCCGCCCGCACCGCCGACGCGGTGACCGCCAGGTTGACCTCCGGCATCGCCGTCGGGTACTCGTCAACCCAACTGCCACTGGCGATCTCACCGGCTCGGGCGTGCACCCACCGCCAGCCTCGGTCGTTGAGGCTCAGCAGGGCGCCGAGCCCGTCCACCGCGTGCAGCAGCGAGATGATCCCCGCGGTCGCCGGAGCGGGCGGCCTGCGGTCGAACAGCGCCGACAGCAGCGCCGAGCGCGCGTGGCCGACGCGCTCACGGTTCGTCAGCGGCCATGCATAGGGATGGCTGAATCGCTTCGACCGCAACCGGATACGCCGGATCTGTCCGGTGTATTCCAGGTGTCGGACCACGTCGTCCTCGGTCTGCCTGGACAGTCTCTTGACCGCGGACGGCGCCCGAAGGGGTTGCCGCTGCAGCAGCTGGAACGCCGGCTCGACGACGGGGTCCGTGCGGCCGGGCGCGGCCAGCGCGATCAGCCGGCCGGGCTCGACGTTGTCGCCTGCCACAGCGGGCCGAATCCTGCACGCGTACGCCAGATCCAGCAACACCGCTGCCGAGAGCACCCGCTGACGGCGGTCACGCTCCAAGCCGGGCTGCCCGGACGCGTTGTCCAGCAGCAGCAGGTAGAGGTCTTCGGCGATCTGCGCCATGAGCGGACAATAACGTTCGTCCGCCGACCGGTCGCGTCAGGCGTGGTACGGCTCGGCCTCGAGCAGCTTCACCGTCACCGTGCTGCCGTTGGGCACCATGTAGGAGCGGACGTCGCCGACCTTCGCGTCGATGAGCGCCTCACCAAGTGGCGACTTGGGTGAGTACACCTCGAGCTTGCCGTCGCTGATGCCCTCCTGGCGGGTGGCGATCAGGAAGGTCTCGGTGTCGCTTTCGTCGTCGCCGTACTGGACCTTGACCACGGAACCGGGCAGCGCGACGCCGGACTGCTTGGGCGCCTCGCCCACCTTGGCGTTGTTGAGCAGCTCCTGCAGCTGACGAATGCGGGCTTCCTGCTGACCCTGCTCCTCGCGGGCCGCGTGGTAGCCACCGTTCTCGCGCAGGTCGCCCTCTTCACGGCGGTCGTTGATCTCGGCGGCGATCACCGGCCGATTGGCGATCAGCTGGTCCAGCTCCGCCTTCAACCTGTCGTGTGCTTCCTGGGTCAGCCAGGTGACCTGCGTGTCGGTCATGTCTTCGCGCTCCTGTCGTTGTTGCTCTCGCGCTCTTCGCGTAAGAAGTCTTGTGGTACGGCGCCGGGAGCTCGTCATGTATCGCTGCAGGTCGCGAGCGCTTCTTCCCCGCACCAAATGCAGCAATACACGGCCCCAGCAGGAACCGTGTACGCACACCATGGTAGCACCGCCGGGTCAGCGGAATTTCATGATTTCGCAGTTCGCCGTTTGTTGCGCGGCCGCCTCGATGTTGTGTCGAACGGTGAGCTAGGGCGCCACCAGGTAGGGCGGCACATCGGTGCCGCAGCCGTAGACGTCACCGACCACGGGTGGCCTGCTCGACCTGACCTCGGCTGTGACCTGCACCGTTGTCTGCGTCGACGGCGGCACCAGCACCTCGCGCCTGCCGGCTTCCCCGCCGTCGAGCGACCGCGATCGCACGATGCACACCACAGGGCGGGACGGGTCGTCGCGGGTCACGCTGATCGTCACCGCCACCGTCTCGTCGTCGACGATCCGGTACCCGGCCAGCTCACCCTCGGCGTCGCCGCTGCCGAAGCGCGCTGACGCGAGTACAGCGACCGTCACCCCGGCTGCCAGGACCAGCACCGCCAGCGCGATGAGGACCCAGCGGCGCTGCCGCCCCGACCGCTGCCGTCCGTAGCGGGCGGCGGGACGTTCGATCATCATCGTTTTGTATGCCCGTCGGTCGGATGGTTCTACCGAACTGGAACTATAGGGACTACTCGAAAGCGCGAGGTGGTTGAAACCTCGGTGAGCAGAGGAACGAGGTTGAGCGAACTGCGGTTGATGGCGGTGCACGCCCATCCGGACGACGAGTCGAGCAAGGGCGCCGCGACCATGGCGCGTTACGCCGACGAGGGCGTTCGCGTGATGGTCGTGTCGCTGACGGGTGGAGAGCGCGGCGACATCCTCAACCCGGCCATGGACCTGCCCGAGGTGCATGGCCGGATTCACGAGATTCGGCGCGACGAGATGGCTCGGGCCGCCGAGATCCTCGGTGTCGAACACGCGTGGCTCGGCTTCGAGGATTCCGGACTGCCCGAAGGTGACCCGCCGCCGCCGTTGCCCGAAGGGTGCTTCGCGCTGGTGCCACTCGAGGTGTCGACCGGTGCGTTGGTCAAGCTGATCCGCGAATTCAAGCCGCACGTGATGACCACCTACGACGAAAGCGGCGGCTATCCCCATCCCGACCACATCCGCTGCCACGAGGTGTCGGTTGCGGCCTACGAGGCGGCAGGCGATTACCACCTCTACCCCGACGCCGGGGCTCCGTGGAACGTCCTGAAGTTGTACTACAACCACGGGTTCCTGCGTCAGCGCATGCAGGTGCTGCAGGACGAGTTCACCAAACACGGCCAGGAGGGACCGTTCGGCAAGTGGTTGGAGAGCTGGGATCCCAAGGAGGACCTGTTGAACCGGGTCACCACTCGCATCGAATGCTCGAAGTACTTCGAACGACGTGACCAGGCGCTGCTCGCGCACGCCACCCAGATCGACCCGAAGAGCTTCTTCTTCACCACGCCGATGGAATGGCAACAACGGCTCTGGCCCACCGAGGAATACGAGTTGGCCCGGTCGCGGGTGCCGGTGTCGCTGCCCGAGACCGACCTGTTCGCCGGGATCGAGTCCGTGGAATGAACGACGTCGTCCTGCTGGCGATGAACCTCCTGGCACAGGACAGCCCCCGCAACACCGGCCCCGACTTCGGGAAGGCCGCGCCGTTCGGTCTGCTGATCGTGGTGCTCCTGCTGATCGGGACGTTCGCGCTCGTCTGGTCGATGAACCGGCACCTGCGAAAACTGCCGAAGTCGTTCGACGACACGCAGGACGACGGCACCACCGACGGACACAACAGTGAGCCCGGCGGCTAATACGCTGGCGCGGGCCACCAGCCCGTACCTGCGCCAGCACGCCGACAATCCGGTGCACTGGCAGCAGTGGACGGCCGAAGCACTCGCCGAGGCCGCGGATCGTGACGTGCCGATCCTGCTGTCGATCGGGTACGCGGCCTGCCACTGGTGCCATGTCATGGCACACGAGTCGTTCTCCGACGCCGAGGTGGCAGCCGTGGCCAACCCGAACTTCGTCTGTGTGAAGGTCGACCGGGAGGAGCGGCCAGACATCGACGCGGTCTACATGAACGCCACCGTCGCGCTGACCGGCCAGGGCGGCTGGCCGATGACCTGCTTCCTGACGCCGGACGGCAGGCCGTTCTTCTGCGGCACCTACTATCCCAAGCCCAACTTCCTGCAGTTGTTGGCGGCCGTCAGCGAGACGTGGCAGACCCGGCGCGACGAGGTCGAGCAAGCCTCGAACAAGATCGCGGGCGAGTTGCGGTCGATGGCATCAGGCCTTCCCGGCGGCGGGCCGCCCGTGGTGCCCGCACTCTGCGACCACGCCGTCGCCGCGGTGCTGCAGGACGAAGACGTTCAGCGTGGCGGCTTTTTCACCAATCAGGCTGCCGCGCCGAAGTTTCCGCCGTCGGCGCTACTCGAAGCGCTACTGCGCAGTCACGAGCGCACCGGTGACGTGATGCCCATGGAGGCCGTTGAGCGGACGTGCACGGCGATGGCGCGCGGCGGCATCTACGACCAGCTGGCGGGCGGGTTCGCCCGGTACAGCGTCGACCCGTCGTGGGTGGTGCCGCACTTCGAGAAGATGCTGTACGACAACGCCCAGCTGCTGCGGGTGTACGCCCACTGGTGGCGGCGCACCCGAGACCCGCTGGCGCGCAAGGTCACCGCGGAGACGGCGCAGTTCATTCTCGACGGGCTGGGCGTCGGCGGCATGTTCGCCTCGTCGCTGGACGCCGATGCCGACGGCGAGGAGGGGCTGACGTACGTCTTCACGCCCGACCAACTGCGCGAGGTGTTGGGTGACGACGACGGCCGCTGGGCTGCAGACCTTTTCGCGGTCGCTGACACCGGGACGTTCGAACACGGTAGTTCGGTGCTGCAACTGCCGCGCGATCCCGACGACGTCGAGCGCTTCAACCGGGTCCGCACGGCGCTGCTGGCCTCGAGGCTCACCAGACCGCAGCCGGGTCGCGACGACAAGGTGGTCACCGCGTGGAACGGATTGGCCATCACCGCGCTCGCCGAGGCGAGCGTCGCACTGGGCCGGCCCGAATTGCTTGATGCGGCAACGCGATGCGCACGCGCTGTCGTCGACCTCCATATCGTCGGCAGGCGGCTGCGGCGGGCGAGCCTCGGGGGTCGCGTCGGTGAGCCCGCCGGGATTCTCGAGGACCACGGCGCGCTCGCGACCGGCTTGCTGACCCTGTACCAGCTCACCGGCGACAACGCCTGGCTCGAGACGGCGACCTTGCTGCTGGACGTCGCGCTCGATCATTTCGCCGACCCGCAGCGCGACGGCCGGTGGTTCGACAGCGCCGACGATGCCGAGGCGCTGATGGTCCGGCCGGCCGACCCACTCGACGGCGCGACCCCGTCGGGCGCGTCGCTGATCGCCGAGGCGCTGCTGCTGGCCGCCCAGCTCGTCGACGATGCGCAGCGGTACGCCGCGGCTGCCGACGCCACGCTGCAGTCGTCGACGCCGATCCTGGCGAAGCTGCCGCGCTCGGGCGGGCACTGGCTGGCGGTCGCGGAAGCCGCCGTGCGTGGGCCCATTCAGGTTGCGGTGGCGTGCGATCCGCCGAAATCGGAGCTGCTGTCGGCGGCGCGCACGCTGGCGCCCGGCGGGGCGGTCGTGGTGGGTGGAGAGGTGAACTCGACACCGCTGCTGCGCGACCGCGACCGCGTCGGCGGCGCCGACGCGGCGTACGTCTGCCGCGGCCGGGTGTGCGATCTGCCGGTCACCACGGCCGAACAACTCGCCGCCGCGCTCGGGGCGCGCGTGTAGCCTTCGGCGCATGTCCACACCGGAAGACAACGCCAAGACCGTCAACCGCTATCTGGAACTCGCCGCGCAAGGCAAGGCCGACGACATCGCCGAGCTCTACGCCGACGACGCCACCGTCGAGGATCCGGTGGGCGGCGGCGAGGTGCACATCGGGCGCGAAGCGATTCGCGGCTTCTACGGCGCCCTTCCGGCCTCCGGCGCCCAGACCCAGGTGCAGACACTGCGTGCGCTGGGCAACGAGGCGGCGTTCCACTGGACGCTGAACATCGATCTCGGCGGCAACAAGATGGCCATCGACATCATCAGCATCATGACGTTCAACGACGAAGGCAAGATCGCGTCGATGAAGGCCTACTGGGGCCCGGAGAACGTCACCCAATAACGAGCGAATTGGGTGCGCCAACAGTCGCTGAGCGAACGTTTGCGCACCGAAATCACCGTCAGAAGACGGCGAACCACATCGCGATGTAGTGGCAGATCGCCGCGACGGCGGTGCAGGCGTGGAAGAACTCGTGATGGCCGAATGTCGTCGGCCACGGGTCGGGCCACTTCAGCGCGTAGAGCACGCCGCCGATGCTGTACAACGCGCCACCGACGATCAGCAGCACCAGCGCCGCCACCCCGGCCCCGTCCATGATCGGGCCGACGAACCAGGCCGCCACCCAGCCGAGCAGGATGTACAGCGGCACGCCGAACCAGCGCGGCGCCGACGGCCAGAACATCTTGAGGAGCACCCCGGCGATCGCACCGCCCCACACGATCCAGAACAGCACCATCCCGTCGCCCGACGGCAACGCCAACAGCGCGAACGGCGTGTAGCTGCCGGCGATGAACACGAAGATCATCGAATGGTCGAGGCGCTTCATCCACTTGCGCGCCGTGTCCGACGTCCAGTTCACGCGGTGATAGGCGCCGCTGACCCCGAACATCGCGACGATCGTCAGCGTGTAGATCAGCGTCGCGATGCCGGCGCGCGTCGAGACGGCCGACCACGACACCGACACCAGCGTCGCGCCGCAGAAGACCGCGACGATCGCCGAGTACACGTGAATCCAGCCGCGGGCGCGTGGCTTACCGAAGAACCGCTCGACCCCGTCGACGACGGCTTCCGGGAAATCCTCGGCGTACACGTGAGGGGTCTGCTGCTGCGCCTCGTCGGCGTCAACCTGAACCATGTTCACCTCCACTAATGCCATGGGGGCTGCTCATGCTCACAGTAGTCTGGATCTCCGTGGACATCATTCCCCCGCGGCTCAAGGAACCGGCCTACCGGCTCTACGAGATGCGGTTGCGCCAGGAGTTGGCGCGGTCCAGAGCCGAACTGCCTCGTCATATTGCCGTCCTGTGCGACGGCAACCGCCGCTGGGCGCGTGATGCTGGTCACGACGACGTCAGCTACGGCTACCGAATGGGCGCGCACAAGATCGCCGAGATGCTGCGGTGGTGCCAGGAGACCGGCGTCGAGATGGCCACCGTCTACCTGCTGTCCACCGAGAACCTGCAGCGCGACC
Organism: Mycobacterium deserti; assembly: GCF_025345615.1. GTDB lineage: Bacteria > Actinomycetota > Actinomycetes > Mycobacteriales > Mycobacteriaceae > Mycobacterium > Mycobacterium deserti. The sequence continues at coordinate 464,765 of NZ_JAODWD010000001.1, read as the reverse complement.
CGACCGAACTGTCCTCGCTGATCGGCATCATCACCGACGTCGTCGAGGAGATCTGCGCACCCGCCAACCGGTGGAGTGTGCGCGCGGTCGGCGACCTGGAGCTGATCGGCGAGGAACCGGCGCGCCGGCTGCGCGACGCCGTCGAGTCCACCAACGGCAACGGCAGCCAATTCCATGTCAACCTCGCCGTCGGCTACGGCGGCCGCCAGGAGATCGTCGACGCCGTGCGCCAGCTTCTCGGCAAGGAGCTGGCCAATGGGGCGGCGGGGGACCAGCTGATCGAAGCGGTGACCGTCGAGGCCATCTCGGAGAACCTGTACACCTCAGGGCAGCCCGATCCCGACCTCGTCATCCGCACGTCGGGGGAGCAGCGGCTGTCAGGGTTCCTGCTGTGGCAGAGCGCGTACTCGGAGATGTGGTTCACCGAGGCCTACTGGCCGGCATTCCGGCGAGTGGATTTCCTTCGCGCGCTGCGCGATTACACCGCGCGACACCGTCGGTACGGCATGTGATCATGGCTGCGCTGTCGGCGGTGGTCTTCGCGCTCAGCTGGTGGCTGGGGTTGTATCTGCTGGCCCGTGATCCACGCAAACCCGTACTGGTATTGGCCGCGATCGGCCTGACGAGCTTCGCTGCGGTCGTGGCGCTGGACGCCGTGCGGCTGGTGAGCGGCTCAGATGTGCTGGGCCGCATCGAGATCTACCTCGTCGCCGTGCCGGGCATCGCATGGTTCGCCGTCCTGCTCGAGTTGTCGCGGCCGTCCGACACGTGGCGCAGCCGGGCGGGCGAGATCGTGATCGTCGTGGCCGTGGCCACGCTGGCGTTCGTGGGGGCCACGATGGCCGGCAGCGTCGAGGGTCCGTTGCGCACCGGTCACTGGGTGATGTTCGCCGCCATTTCCCTGTCGTCGTTAGGCGCCATGGTCAACGCGGTGGTGCGACGCTCGCAACCCGGTCCGGTGGTCGGTTTCGTGGTGATCGCGACGCTGTTCTTCGCGCTGGGCAACGCGATCCTGATCATCCCGCTGGGCCTGGTGCCGAGCTGGTTGGCGTTGGCGTCCACAGGCTTCGACGTCGCGCTGCTGGGCATCGCGGTCGCGATCGGCGATGCGTTCGACGAGGGTCAGGCGCTGCGGGCCGACATGCTGCGGTCGTTCGCGGCGACGGCGGTGGTGGCCGTGCTGTTCGGCGGGCAGGCGCTGATCGGGCTGGCCGTCACCGACGAGCAGACCGCGTTGACGGTGCTGCTGTTCACCAGCCTCGGCATCGCGATCGCGATCAACGTGCTCGCCGACCCGCTGGCCGGCATCCTCGACCGGCTCGCGTTCTCCCGCTCACCGGCGCTGCGCGCCGACCGCGCCGCGCTGCGGCAGACGGAGGCGGCGCTGCCGCTGCGGTCCAAGAGCCCGCTCGACGACGTCGACGACGAGACGTTCGTCCGGTTGACCCGCCGCGCGCTCGGCCACTACAGCGATTTGTCCAAGCTCGTCGCCAGCCCGCTCACGGCGTTGCCGGTCATCGATCAACGTCTGGCCGCCCGCGGCGCCCCTGATCAACCGCTCGAGCGCGCCAATGAACTCAAGGCGCTGCTGGCCGATCGCATCGCCGCGCTGAAGCCGCGCGACAGCGGCGACTTCGGCACCACCGAGGAGTGGCGCTACTACAACTCGCTGTACTTCCCGTACGTCGTCGGCGTGCGGGCCTACGCGCAGAACGCGACCGCCTCCGGACTCGACCCGGTGGCGCGGCAGGCGTGGCAGTGGTTCGTCACCGAGGTCCCGCAGCGGTCGCTGCACAACTGGCAGAACGCCGCGGCCCGACTGATCGCCGCCGACCTTCGTGGCCTCGTCGCCGTCAAGGATTAGCCCAACCCGCTGACCAGCGCTTGGCAGTAACTGGCAGCGTCCTGCGTCGATCTGGCAGTGGCATCTGAGCAGTGTCGGTGCCATGACCGCAATCACCACCCGGCCCGTCCGGCACGGCACCGACTCGCTGCTGCGCTTCGCGTTGCGAGCCGACGCGACGCTGTGTGGGGCACTGGGTCTGCTCGTCTGTCTGACCGCCGATCCGCTGTCGCATCTGACCGGCCTGTCGCCCACCAGTGAGTGGATCGCGGGTGCCGCACTGGTCGCCTACGGCGCGGGGCTGTATCTGGCCGCCGGGGTGTCCGACGTCCGGCGCGTCGGCGTCGGCGTGCTTGTCGGCAACATCGCGTTCGCGTTGGCCGTCGCTGCAGTGCTCGTCGCGGGCTGGCTGCCGCTGACTACGTTCGGCGTCGCGTCGACCGTCGTGTTCACCGCCGCCACTGTGGCTTTGGCCTACGCGCAGTACCTCGGAGTGCGTCGCCTGACGTGACTCCCTCATGACTGGTCCGGAGCCGCCGTCGTAAGAGGTTGCGGCGTCGGCTCCGGAACGGTCCACCCATCACCGACAAGGAAAGGAACCGCGATGACCGCTCCCACCACCGCAACGTCCGGATTGCTGCGCTACGCGATGCGCCTGGACGCCGTGCTCGTCGGGATCACCGGCATTCCGTTCGTCGCCGCCGCGGGGTGGCTGTCGTCGCACACCGGCATTCCAGTGGCGATGTACTACGCGCTCGGAGTGTTCTTCCTCGTCTACGGCGTCGTCGTCTACTGGCTCGCCGGTCTGGAACGCGTGCGCCCGGGCGGCATCGCGACCATCGCGGCGAACGCCGCGTTCACGGTGTTCTTCGTCGCCGAAGCGGTGGTGGGCATCTGGCCGCTGACCGGGTGGGGCGTGGCCCTGCTGCTCGGCGGGGCTCTCTACACGGCCGTCATCGGCGCCGTGCAGTACATCGGGCTGCGCCGCCTGGCGTGACCGCTTTCGAACACCCACCAGGAAAGGAATTCTCATGACCGCCATCGCCACTCGCCGCCTCGGTGAGTCCACCGACTCGTTCCTCCGCTTCACCATGCGCGCCGACGCGCTTCTTACTGGACTCGCGGGAATCGCCGGCCTCCCGCTGGCCGGTTGGCTGGCCGAGATATCCGGCACGACAACCGCGTTCGAGTACTCGATGAGCGCGTTCTTCATCGTCTACGGCATCGCGGTTTTCGGTCTGGCGGCTCTGCCGTCGGTGCGCCGCGCAGGCATCGCGGTGGCCGTGGCCAACCTGCTGTACACGGTCGCGTCCGTCGTGTTCGTGCTCGCGGACGTTTACCCGCTGACCACGACCGGCGTCGTGTTGACGCTGGCACTCGGCGTGTATACCGCGGTGTTCGCCGAACTGCAGTACCAGGGGTGGCGTCGCGCCAAAGCGTAAGTCATTAGCGCTCAGGCCCGTTCGGCTCTGCCGGGCGGGCCTGAGCGTGTCGAGGTCAGTCACGTTAGGCTGGGTGTCGACGTCGACGATGGCCACAGGAGAACCAATGCGATATTCGATAATCGGCTCGGGCAACATCGGGTCGGCCGTGGCGCGGGCGTTCGCTCGGGTGGGTATGCCGGTGGAGGTCGCGACGGCCAAAGGTGTCGCCGCCGCAGCCCGTCTCACCGAACAGATCGGTGAGCTCGTGGTTGCGACGGAGATATCCGATGCTCTCACAGCCGATCTCACCGTACTGGCCGTGCCCTTCGAGGCGGTCCAAGAGCTTGTCGGGCGGGTGCCCGACTGGGGCGGTCGCATCATCGTGGACGCAACCAATGCCATTGACTACACCGATTTCTCGCCCGCCGATCTCGGCGGCCGTCCATCCTCGGATCTCGTCGGGGAATGGGCGGTCAACGCGCGCGTCGTCAAGGCGTTCGGTCACACGTGGGCGCGCGTGTTGGCGCGCGAACCCGGCGACGGACGTGGCGGCCGTCGAGCGCTGTTCGTCTCGGGTAACCATCCCGATGCCAACGCCGAAGTCGGCCAGTTGATCGAGCGGTTGGGATTTGAGCCCATTGATCTGGGGCGCAACGACGAGGGCGGTCTTCTGCAGCAGTTCGGCGGCCCGCTCACCACGCGAAGCCTCATCTCGCAACCCATCGGGGGAGCCAACCCGGCTGAGATGGACCTGCTCGGTTAGAGCTTGCGCAGCCGCAGCCGGTTGATGGAGTGGTCGGCGTCTTTGCGCAGCACCAGCGTGGCGCGTGGCCGGGTGGGCAGGATGTTCTCGATCAGGTTCGGCCGGTTGATCGAGTGCCAAATGTCGCGCGCGGCGAACACCGCCTGCTCGTCGGTGAGCGTCGCGTAGTGGTGAAAGTGTGACGCCGGGTCGGCGAACGCCGTTGTCCGCAGCCCGAGAAACCGCTCGATGTACCACTTCTCGATGTCGTCGATGCGGGCGTCGACGTAGACGGAGAAGTCGAACAGGTCCGAGACCATCAGCGTCGGCCCGGTCTGCAGGACGTTGAGCCCCTCCAGGATCAGGATGTCGGGGTGGCGCACGAGCTGCTTCTCGCCGGGAACGATGTCGTAGAGCAGGTGCGAGTACACCGGTACGCATACCTGGCCCGAGCCTGACTTGACCGCCGTGACGAACCGCATCAACCCGCGCCGATCGTAACTCTCCGGAAAACCTTTACGTCCCATCAAGTTCCGTCGCACCAACTCGCTGTTGGAGTAGAGGAACCCGTCTGTGGTGACGAGGTCGACCCGTGGGTGATGCTCCCAGCGGGCCAGAAGTGCTTGCAGCACACGGGCGGTAGTCGATTTGCCGACCGCCACGCTGCCCGCGACGCCGATGACGAACGGCACCGGCCGGTCCGGGTTCTGCTGCGGCTCACCGAGGAACTCCGCCGTCGTCGCGAAGAGCCGCTGGCGCGCCGCGACCTGCAGGTGAATCAAACGGGCCAGCGGAAGATAGACCTCTTCGACCTCGAGCAGGTCGACTTTCTCGCCGATGCCGCGCAGCTTGACCAGCTCGTCTTCGGTCAGCTTCAACGGAGTCGACATGCGGAGGTTCCGCCATTGACTCCGGTCGAACTCCACATAAGGGCTGGGTTCACTCAGCCGCGCCATGGGCTCAGTCTTGCATTTACCGTGGACGTCATGGACGCCAGCACCGTGATCCGCGAGTATCTGATGCTCGGTCTGCGCTTCGACCGGGTCGAAGAGGGTTATGTCGACTCCTTCACCGGCGACCCTGCGCTGCGCCGCGCCGTCGACAACGAGCCACCTCCCGACCCGGCCGACCTTGCCCGCCAAGCCGATCGACTGGCGGCCGAGCTGCCGGCGGGTCTGGAACCCGCGCGGGCGGACTACCTGCGCACCCATCTGCGGGCGCTGGCCTGCGCCGGGCGCAAGTTCGCCGGTGAGGACGTCGGATTCGTCGACGAGGTGGAGGCCTACTTCGACGTGCGCATCGGCCGGGGCGACCCCGAGCAGTACCGGCAGGCTCACGCCAAGCTCGACGATGCGCTCGGCGGCAGTGGACCGCTCGCCGAGCGGGTCCAGGCCTACCGCGCAGGCGAGGAGATTCCGCCGGAGCGGCTCGAAGAGTGCATTCACGCTTTCTCCAGCGCGCTGCGCGACCGGGTGCGCGCCGACTACGCGCTGCCCGACACCGAGACCATCAATTACGAGGTGGTGACCGACAAGCCGTGGTCGGGCTTCAACTACTACCTCGGCGATTACACCTCGACGGTGGCCGTCAACGCCGATCTGCGGCAGCAGATGTCGAACCTGCCCCGGCTCGTCGCGCACGAGTCCTATCCCGGCCACCACACCGAGCACTGCCGCAAGGAAGCCGGGCTGGTGGCGGCGAAGGGGCAGATCGAGCAGACGATCTTCCTCGTCAACACGCCGCAGTGCCTGATGGCCGAGGGCCTGGCGGACCTGGCGCTGCACGCCGCGATCGGGTCGGGCTGGGGCGCCTGGGCCACCGAGATCTACGCCGACCTCGGGCTGCGGTTCGACGGCGAGCGCGCCCAGGTCGTGTCGGAGGCCACCGCAGCGCTGGCCGACGTGCGCCAGGACGCGGCGCTGATGCTGCACGACGAGCACCGCGACGTCGATGACGTCGTCGACTTCCTCAAGCGTTGGCTGCTGGTCAACGACGAGCGCGCCCGGCAGATGCTGCGGTTCCTGTCGTCGCCGCTGTGGCGCGCGTACACGAGCACTTACGTCGAGGGGTATCGGCTGCTGCGGGCCTGGTTGGACGCCCGGCCCGACGACGTCAGCCTGACCGATCGGTTCGGCCGCCTGCTCGACGAACCGCTGATCCCGTCGGCGTTGCGGGCGGCCTAGCGGACTAGGCTGAGCGCCATGACTGCAGAGTCCGTGACCTCCTCCAACGGCCTGGGCGCCGAGTACGCCGACACTGCCAGCGAGGCCTACCGGGCCGCGCTGCGGGTGATCGAGACCGTCGAGCCACGCATCGCCGACGCCACCCGCAAAGAGCTTGCCGACCAGAGGGATTCGCTGAAACTGATCGCCAGCGAAAACTATGCTTCGCCGGCGGTGCTGCTGACCATGGGCACCTGGTTCTCCGACAAGTACGCCGAAGGCACCATCGGACACCGCTTCTACGCCGCCTGCCAGAACGTCGACACCGTCGAGGCGCTGGCCGCCGAGCACGCCCGCGAGCTCTTCGACGCTCCCTACGCCTACGCCCAGCCGCACTCCGGCATCGACGCCAACCTGGTTGCGTACTGGGCGATCCTGGCCACCCGCGTCGAGGCGCCGGGCCTGGCGGACCTGGGCGCCAAGCACGTCAACGACCTCTCCGAGGCCGAGTGGGAGTCCCTGCGCAACAAGCTGGGCAACCAGCGGCTGATGGGCATGTCGTTGGACACCGGCGGCCACCTCACCCACGGCTTCCGGCCCAATATCTCCGGCAAGATGTTCCACCAGCGCCAGTACGGAACCAACCCCGACACCGGCTTCATCGACTACGACGCCGTGGCGGCCGCTGTCCGCGAGTTCAAGCCGCTGGTGCTGGTCGCCGGTTATTCGGCCTACCCGCGCCGGGTCAACTTCGCCAAGATGCGCGAGATCGCCGACGAGGTCGGGGCCACCCTGATGGTCGACATGGCGCATTTCGCCGGCCTGGTCGCGGGCAAGGTGTTCACCGGCGACGAAGACCCGGTGCCGCATGCCCACGTCACGACGACGACCACGCACAAGTCTCTGCGTGGTCCCCGCGGCGGGCTCGTGCTGGCCACCGAGGAGTACGCGCCCGCCGTCGACAAGGGCTGCCCGATGGTGCTGGGCGGACCCCTGTCCCATGTCATGGCCGCCAAGGCCGTCGCGTTGGCCGAGGCCCGCCAGCCGGCATTCCGCGAGTACGCCCAGTCCATCGCGGACAACGCCCAGGCGCTGGCCGACGGTTTCGTCAAGCGAGACGCAGGCCTGGTCACCGGCGGCACCGACAACCACCTCGTGCTGCTGGACGTGACATCGTTCGGGCTCACCGGGCGCCAAGCCGAGTCGGCGCTGCTGGACTCCGGAATCGTCACCAACCGCAATGCCATTCCCGCCGACCCCAACGGCGCCTGGTACACCAGCGGCATCCGACTCGGCACCCCCGCGCTGACCACCCGCGGCTTCGGCGCCGAGGACTTCGACCGCGTTGCCGAACTGGTGATCGAAGTGCTGAGCAACACGCAGCCTGAAGGCTCCTCGAAGGCCAAGTACAAGCTGGCCGACGGCACCGCCGAGCGCGTGCACGCCGCGGCCGCCGAATTGCTGTCGGCCAACCCGCTCTATCCCGGACTGACGCTCTAGCCGCACCGCCGGGGTGGGAATTTTACGATTCTCACAGGATTGGTTACTGTAACCGCATGGCACAGAAACCTGTACCTAACGCGCTGATCCTTGAACTCGTGCCGGTCGTGCAGCAGGAACTCCGTCGACACATCGACTCCGAAGACCTCTGGTACGCACACGACTACGTGCCGTTCGACGAGGGCGAGAACTTCGCTTTCCTCGGCGGTCGCGATTGGGATCCGTCGGAGGTCACGCTGCCCAAGGCGGTCACCGACGCGCTGGAGATCCTGCTGATCACCAAGGACAACCTCGCCGGCTACCACCGCGAGTTCGTCTTCAGCTTCATCCTCGAGGAGAGGTGGGGTCGCTGGATCGGCCGCTGGACCGCCGAGGAGCATCTGCACGCCGTCGCATTGCGCAACTACCTCGTGGTGACCCGCGAGATCGATCCGGCGGCCAACGAGGACGTGCGCGTCGAGCACGTCATGAAGGGCTACCGCGCCGACTCCTACAGCCAGGTCGAGCGCCTCGTGTTCATGGCCTTCTTCGAACGCGCTCACGCGGTGTTCTGTCGCAACCTCGAAGCGCAGATCACCGAACCCGCTCTCAAGGGCCTGATCGGACGCATCGCGAAGGACGAGGAGCGGCACGAGGAATTCTTCGCCAACCTCGTCGCGCACCTGCTGACGTCCGATCGCGAGGAGACCGTCGAGGCGATCGCGAAGCGCGCCGGTGAACTGCAGGTCGTCGGCGGGGACATCGATGCCTACGAGGACAAGCTCGCCAACGTCGCCGAGGCGGGCATCTTCGGGCGCGAGCAGTTGCGCGCCGTGATCGCCGACCGGATCTCGGCATGGGGTCTGGCCGACGAACCGGCGCTCAAACAGTTCACACAGGGCTAACTTTTCGCGACGGCGCGCCTGCGCGGCGCTTGCGTCGCGACGAGAGTAGCGTCGCTTTCGATGGCTAGCGACTCGCTCTGCTATCCGGGCGGTACCGATCGTTTCGATCACGAGAGGACCGGCCCCGGTCCTAGTGCCGCATTGTCTCCCAAGAGGTTCGCGTGGGGCCGCGCGGGTTCGAGGAGCGACGTGACAGATTCGACCGTCCGGACCTACGTACTCGACACCTCCGTGCTGCTGTCCGATCCCTGGGCGTGCACACGATTCGCCGAGCACGAAGTGGTGGTCCCGCTGGTGGTCATCAGCGAACTGGAAGCCAAGCGCCATCATCACGAACTTGGCTGGTTCGCGAGGCAGGCACTGCGGATGTTCGACGATCTGCGGCTCGAACACGGCCGGCTTGATCAGCCGGTTCCCGTTGGGACGCAAGGCGGCACGCTACATGTCGAGCTGAACCACAGTGACCCTTCGGTGCTGCCTGCAGGGTTCCGCAACGACAGCAACGACGCGCGGATCCTCACCGTCGCGGCCAACCTCGCCGCGGAGGGAAAACACGTCACGCTGGTCAGCAAGGACATTCCGCTGCGGGTGAAGGCAGGCGCGGTCGGTCTTCACGCCGACGAGTACCACGCCCAGGACGTCGTGACGTCCGGCTGGACGGGTATGGACGAGGTCGAGGTGTCGGCCGACGAGATCGACGCGCTGTTCTCCGACGGGGAGATCGATCTCGAGGCGGCCCGTAATCTACCGTGCCACACCGGTGTTCGGCTGCTCGGCGGCAGCTCGCATGCGCTCGGCCGGGTCAACGCGGAGAAGAGGGTTCAGCTGGTCCGCGGCGATCGTGAGGTCTTCGGGCTGCGGGGGCGCTCGGCCGAACAGCGAGTCGCACTGGACCTGTTGCTCGACGAGTCCGTCGGCATCGTCTCGCTCGGCGGCAAGGCAGGCACCGGGAAATCCGCGCTCGCATTGTGCGCCGGTCTCGAGGCCGTCCTGGAACGCCGCACCCAGCGCAAGGTCGTGGTGTTCCGACCCCTGTACGCGGTCGGCGGACAGGATCTCGGTTATCTGCCGGGCAGCGAGAGCGAGAAGATGGGCCCGTGGGCGCAGGCCGTCTTCGACACGCTCGAAGGTCTGGCCAGCCCCGCCGTGCTCGAAGAGGTGCTCTCCCGCGGCATGCTCGAGGTCCTGCCGCTGACCCACATCCGCGGTCGTTCTCTGCACGACTCATTCGTCATCGTCGACGAGGCACAGTCGCTGGAACGCAACGTGCTGCTGACCGTCCTGTCGCGGCTGGGCTCGGGCTCTCGCGTGGTGCTCACCCACGACGTCGCCCAGCGCGACAATCTGCGTGTCGGTCGTCACGACGGTGTCGCCGCGGTGATCGAAAAGCTCAAGGGCCACCCGCTGTTCGCACACATCACGCTGCTGCGCAGCGAGCGCTCACCGATCGCGGCGTTGGTGACCGAGATGCTGGAAGAGTTCAGTCCCGGCGCGCTGCCCTGAGGGTGGCGGGGCTAGCGGTGACGGCCTCGCACAAGGAACCAGCCTGCAGCCGCCGCGCCGCCCAGGGCCACCATCCGGTCCGCGCGCTCTGCCTTCGGCAGGTCCAGCAGCGAGACCAGGCCCAGCATCGCGAAGCCGGTGCGCAGCGCGGGCTGGCTGGTGGCGGTCGTGACCAGAGACGGGCTCTGGGCGGTCAGGGTCGCGGGGGCTTGGTCGGCGCGCACGGTTCTCCTCGTTTTGAAGAAATCGATCTGGCGGATTTACGTTAAGTCCGATTGCGGCGTCAAGAAATAGGGTGTTTCCCTATACCTGAGATTTGGTCAGCCCCGACCGATGTGGCGGCCCAGCTCAGCCCTCGACTTGATGCCGAGCTTGCGGTAGATGCGCGCGAGATTGGCCTCGACGGTCTTCGGACTGATGAACAGGGCGTTGGCGACGTCGCGATTCTTCATGCCCGACGCGGCGAGCTCGGCGACCCGCTGTTCAGACGGCGTGAGCTGCCCGCTCTGCCGCGGGCCGACGTTGGCGCGGACCAATTCGGCGCGGGCCCGCTCGGCCCAGAGCGGGGTGTGCAGCCGCTCGAAGGCATCGACGGCCTCCTGCAGTACCGCCGATGCGGAATCCTTCTTGCGCTGGCGACGCTCGAGCTGGCCCAGCAGCAACAGCGTTCGCGCCCGCTCGAAGGGCATGGTGATCCGGTCGTAGTCGGCCAGCGCTCCGAGGGCGGACCCATGGGCGGCCTCGAGATCGCCGCGTGCGGCGTGCAGCATGCTTCGACAGCGCGCACCGGCGGCCCGCATCCAGGCGCGGTCCAGCCGGCGGCCGTTGCGCTCGAGCGCCCCGATCAGCGGCTCGGCCTCGGTGAGGCGGCCGAGGTGGACGAGCGCCTGCACAGCGTCGGGCAGATACGCCCCGTTGGGCAGTTCGGTCGGGGTGGACTCGGGGTCGAAGGCGGACAGCATCGGCGTCGCCGCAGCCGCTGCCGCGTCGTAGTTGCCCAGCGACAGTTCGAGAAATGTCAGCGCAGAGTAGATGCGCTCCGCAAAGCGCAAACTGCCTATGCGCCTGCTGAGTTCGAGCGCTTCGTCGACGGCTTGGCGCGCGGTGTCCTCGTTGCCGGAGTAAGCGGCCAGCAGGGCGCGCAGGCTGTGCGCGAAGTACAGCGGAGTATGACCGCCGAGTTGTCGGGCCTGCTCCATCGCATCCTCGGCGACGAGGTTCGCCTTGACGAAGTCACCACGCCAGACCGAACTCATGACGACGTGCTGGGCGAGGAACACGTCTTCGCCCTCTTCGCCTCTTTCTATGCAGCGCAACCGGATTGCATCCAGCGCCTCGTCGGCCCGGTCCAACTGACCCGTCCACTCCATCAGCAGGGCGTGCTGCACGGTCGGGCGGAATACCAGTGGTGTGTAGGCCTGCGGGTCCTCCAGGGCCAGCGCCCTGCGGATGCTGACGTCGTCGATGCCGTTGCCGCTCAGGAACTGCAGGGTGGCCCGCATCCCCAACGCCACGCTGAGCAGATGCGGCTGACCGAGCCGTTCTGCGTCGGCCACCGACGCCTCGGCGGTGCGAATGCTCTCGTCGATTCGGTTGGCGTTGAGTAGGGCGTACGCCAACGACGTCGATATCTGCACGCGCAGTGGGCTGGTCTCCTCCGCCTCACGCAGCGCCTGGCCGAGCATGCGGCCGACGTCGTGAAATCCGTCGCTGTAGAGGCGCACGACGGCCAAGCGGCTCAACGCTTCTGCGCGAAGGCTGCCCGGCGGCAGTTGACCGATGGTGTCTTCGAGTACCGTTGCCGCCCGCTCCTGGTCGCCTGCGTCGAAGTGGTGCAGTGCCGAGCGAAGCCGCCGTTCGGGTGTATCGCCACCCAGGTTGATCGCCAGATCGACCAGTTCCGCCGCCGCGGCGGGTGCACCCCGCGCCTGCGCGGAGTCCGCCGCGGTGTCGAGCGCCCGCAGGGTGGTGTGATCGCCGCTCGTCGCCGCAAGGGCAAGGTGCCTGGCGCGCAGCTCCGGTTCGTCGACGATCTCGGCAAGCCTGCGGTGCATGAGCCGGCGGCGGCTCGGAGGTGCCTGGGTGTACACGCCCCTGGCCAGTAGCGGGTGCGCGAAGTGGATGCGGTGGCCGTCAATCGTGATGACGCCCTTGGTCTCCGCCACTTCGAGCTGATCCATCAACCGGTCGGGGTCGCTGAGCGTGGCGCGCGCGACTGCCTCCACCGTAGGAGCGGGAAGGCATGAGGCCGCCAGCAGCGCGTCGTGAACCTCGGGATCGAGGCCGGCGATGCGCGCCTTGACCACGTCGGTCAGGGTGCGCGGAAGCATCGTGTCGGCGCCGGGTGCGCGCGAGTCGATGGCCCGGGCCAACTCGATCGCGTAGAACGGATTGCCACCGGACAGCTGATGGATCCGACCGATGGTGGGCCGGGAGAACGGTCGGCGCAGCCTGCTGGTGACGGCGGCGTGGAGTTCCTGAAGAGTCAACGGACTGAGTCGAATTCGGCTGACCGCCTCGGGGCGTGGCATCTGCAGCCACGTGGCGGTGGCTCCGCCGTCGGCCTCGGTGCGGACGCTGGCCAGAATCCCCGCGGGCCCGGCCAGCCGGCGCGCCACGAACGCCATGACGTGCATGCTCGACGGATCGAGCCACTGCAGATCGTCGATGGCCAGCAGCACCGGTCCCTCGTCGGTCAACCGTTCCACGACCGACAGGAACGCGGCCGCCACGGCGCGTTGGTCGGTGACTGCACTGTTGTCCGCGCGCAACAACACCTGGTCCACCGCGGCGAGCTGCGGCGCGGGCAGGTCGGCCCACGCGCCCGCGTCGACCTCCTCGAGCAGATCGGCCAGCGCCGCATATGCCATCACCGACTCCGCCGCAGCCGCGCGCGCGGTGAGAACGCGAAAGCCGCTGGTCTGCGCTTGCTCGATGGCAGCTAACCAGAGCGTGGTCTTGCCGATGCCCGGCTCGCCTTCGATCAGCAACGCAGACGGACCGGTGGCAGCGGAGGTCAAGAAGCCGGCTACCGTGCGGTTCTCCGCCGGACGCCGTCGCGATCCAGCCGCCGCCATACCAGAAAGAATCTCAGCTAAGCGCCTTGGCCGCGATACATTTGACTTAATTCACGTTGCCGTCAATCAATGGCAACGTGATCACTCGCTCATCAGCCGCCCGAGTTCCGCGCGGGAGTGAATGTGCAGCTTGCGGTACACCCGGGCCAGCGCGGCCTCGACCGTCTTGCTGCTGATGAGGAGCGCGGCCGCGATATCGCGATTCGTCATGCCCGAGGCCGCCAGTTCCGCGGCCCGCTGCTCGGTCGCTGTCAGTTCGCCGGAGGCCGGCGCGACGGGTTCTGCGCGCAGGAGGGCTCGGGCGCGGGCGGCCCATAGCGGCGTGCCGAGTTCCTCGAAGGTCCTCAGCGCGCTGCGCAGCAACTTCGATGCCTTCGGCTTCCGTCGGCGACGGTGGAGATCGCCGAGCAGCAGTTCAGTGCGTGCCCGTTCGAACGGCATCGGCAGCCGGTCGTGGTGGGCCATCGCCTGCTCCGCGGCGGTGAGGGCCCCGATGTGGTCGTCCCGCGCGGCCAGTACCAGCGCCCGGCACCGGGCGCCCACCGCCAGCATCCATGGTCTGTCGAGGCGACGGCCGTTGCGTTCGAGGGCGTCGGCCAGTGGTTCGGCTTCGTCGGCCCGGCCGAGCACGACGAGTGCCTCCACCGCGTCGGGGATAAAGGAGGCCGCGAAGATCTCGGTCGAACCAAACTCCGGCCGTGACAACAACGGCTCGAGCGAGGTGACCACGGCCTCGTGGTTGCCCAGCGACGTCTCCAAGAAGCCCAGCGCGGTCAGCGTCCAATCCTCATGCCAGGCCGACCCCACGCGCTTACTGGCGTCGATGCCGTCAGCCACCGCGGGCCGTGCGTCGTCTTGCCGGCCGCGGAAGACGGCCAGCCATGCCCGGCAGACCTGGCCGAGCATGGCGGGGAATTCGCCGCCGAGTTGGCGCGACAGTTCGGTGACTTCCGCGGCCAGCTGCTCCGCTTCGGCGAAGTCGGCCCGCCAGATGCGGTTCATGACGCCCTGGAAGTCGATGAAGATCAATTCGCCTTCCTCGCCCTTGTCGATGCAGCGACGTCGGATCGTGCGCATCCGGTCGTACGCGTGGTCGAGATCGCCGGTCCACATGAGCATCAGCGCGTGCACGACGCTCGCGCGAAGCACGATGGGGGTGAACGTCGCATGATCTTCGAGATCCAACGCGCGCTGGAGGTCGGGCTCGTCCAGGCCGTCGCCGCGCAGAAAGCGCAACATCGCGCGGACCCCGAGAGCCCGGCTCAGCAGGCCGCGATCGCCGAGCTGCTCGGCGGCCGCCACGGCTGCTTCGGCTTGCCGCCACGCGGTTTCGGGCTCGCCGATGTTGAACAGGGCGTGTGCTGAGGACGTCAGCATGCGGGTGCGCAGCGCGGGGTCGGGGTCGTCCTCGGCCAGCGCGCGCTGCAGCAGCTGCGACGCCTCGAGGTATCCGTCTTCGATGAAGCGCACGATCGCCAGCGTGTGCAGCGCCTCGGCGCGCAACGGCCCTGGTGACATGTCGGCGATCGTCGACTCCAGCAGCGTCCGCGCCCGGCCAGGATCACCGCCGTCGAAATGCAATGAAGCAAGGCGGATTCGACGCTCAGCGGTGTCGCCACCGAGTTCGATGGCAAGGGCGACCAGTTCGACAGCGGCCACGGGTGCACCGCGGTTGTGCGCCGAGTCGGCAGCGTCGTCGAGCGCGCGCAGCGTTTCAGGATCGCCTGCGCTCGTCGACAGCGCCAGATGGCGCGCGCGCGGTTCGGGCTCCGTGACGATGTCGGCGAGGCGCGCGTGCACGGCCCGGCGTTGTGCCGGCGTCGCGTCGGCGTACACCCCGGCGGCCAACAGCGGGTGGGTGAAACGGATCCGGTTACCCTCGATCGCGACAATGCCTTTTGACTCTGCGATTTCGAGCAGTTCGACCGCACGCTCGTGTGTGGTGGCCGCCGCTACCTGATCGACCGTCGGGACTGCGAGCGCGGCGGCGGCGAGCAGCACGACACGGACCTCGGGCTCGAGATAGCCGAGCCGGACGTGTACCAGCTCAGTCAGGGTTCCGGGCAGCTCCCTGTCCGTTCTCTCCACGAGGGCGCGGGCAAGTTCGATGGCGTAGAACGGGTTTCCACCCGACATCTCATGGACGCGTGCGAGGGTCGCGCGCGGCAGCGGCCTGCCGAGATTCTCCGCCACGACTGCCTGTAACGCACGAGATGGCAATGAGCGCAGAGTGATCCGTTGAACCCACTCGGGTCGGGGAAGGTTCAGCCACGACGAGGCGTCACTGCTGCCCAGATGCGTGCGAACCGTCGCGACGAGTCCCACCGGTCCGTGGAACCGGCGCGCGACATACCCGATGGCGTGCCTGCTCGACGGGTCCAGCCATTGCAGGTCGTCGACGGCCAGCAGGACAGGTCCGTCATCGAGCAGTCGCTCGACGATCGACAGGAAAGCCGCCGCGACGGCGCGCTGATCGGTGGCAGACGCCGCTGTCCCCGAGAGGACCTGGTCGACCGCAACCTGCTGCGGCGCAGGCAGGTCCGCCCACACCAGGGGGTCGATTCCCGCTAGAAGCTCAGCGAGGGCGGTGTACGCCGACACGGACTCCGCGGCGGATGCCCGGCACGCCAGCACACGGAAATCTCGTCCGCGGGCACGCTGCTGGGCGGTCAGCCACAGCGTCGTCTTGCCGATGCCCGGCTCGCCTTCGATCACCAAGGCTGACGGCGCCCGCCCCGCGGTGCGCAGGAACTCGTCTACGACGGCTTCTTCGCCAGGGCGGGTCGACGTACCAGCCATGGCTTCGAAGAAGTCGGTGTGCTTAGCGGTCCCCGTCCTTGACCTTGGCCATGGCCAGCACGTCGAGGCGCTTGTCCAGCTCCTCTTCCGAGAGCTTGTCGCCGATCAGTCCGCGGTCGATCACGGTCTGCCGGATCGTCTTCTTCTCTTTGAGCGCCTGTTTGGCGACCGCGGCGGCCTCCTCATAACCGATGGCCGAGTTCAGCGGGGTGACGATCGACGGCGACGACTCGGCCAGCTCCCGCAGGCGGTCGTCGTTGGCCACCAGGCCCTCGATGCACCGCTGCGCGAACAGCTTCGAGGAGTTGCTCAGGATCTTGAATGACTCGAGCAGGTTGCGTGCCATCATCGGGATGTACACGTTGAGCTCGAACGCGCCTGCGGCGCCGCCCCACGCGACGGCCGCGTCGTTCCCGATCACCTGCGCGGCCACCTGGGTGATGGCCTCGGGGATGACGGGATTGACCTTGCCCGGCATGATCGAACTACCCGGCTGCAGGTCCGGAAGCTGGATCTCGCCGAGACCGGTCAGCGGGCCCGATCCCATCCACCGGATGTCGTTGGCGATCTTGGTCAGCGAAACCGCGATGGTGCGCAGCGCGCCTGAGGCCTCGACCAGCCCGTCGCGAGCCGCCTGTGCCTCGAAATGGTTTGCCGCAACACGCAGTTCAGCCAGGCCGGATTGCTCGGTCAGGACGGCGACCACTCGCTCGTCGAAGTCGTCGGGCGCGTTGAGGCCGGTGCCGACCGCGGTGCCGCCGATCGCGAGCTCACCGAGGCGGGGAAGGGTCGCGCGCACCCTTTCGATGCCGGCCTCGATCTGGCGGGCGTAGCCGCTGAACTCCTGACCCAGCGTCACCGGCACCGCGTCCATCAGGTGGGTGCGGCCGGACTTGACCGTCGTGCGCCACTGCCGGGCCTTCGAATCCAGAGCCTCGTGCAGCACTTCGAGGGCCGGGATCAGGTGGCGCACCGCGGCTTCGGTCGCGGCGATATGGGTGGCGGTCGGGAAGGTGTCGTTGGACGACTGCGACATGTTCACGTCGTCGTTGGGGTGAACCGTGACGCCGTTCTGCGCGGCGATGCTGGCGATCACCTCGTTGGTGTTCATGTTCGAGCTTGTGCCCGAACCGGTTTGGAACACGTCGATGGGGAATTGGTCGTCGTGCCTGCCGTCGGCGATTTCACCGGCGGCGGCGATGATCGCGTCGGCCTTCTGGGCATCGAGCAATCCGAGGTCCTTGTTGACTTGGGCGCAGGCGCCCTTGAGTAGGCCGAGGGCGCGGATCTGCGTGCGCTCCAGTCCACGGCCGGAGATCGGGAAGTTCTCCACGGCTCGCTGAGTCTGCGCACGCCACAACGCGGCGATGGGCACCCGCACTTCGCCCATGGTGTCGTGCTCGATGCGATATTCGGCCTGGGGATCGACGGCGCTGTCGGCGGTCAATGTGGGTCCTTTTCGTCGAGGGTTCGTCGGGGTTACGGCAATGGATAGACGGCGTTCTTGTCGCCGGTGAAGTCGATGGCGGAGTACTCGTTGAGCTTGGAGAGCCGGTGGTAGGCCTCGATCATCCGCACGGTGCCCGACTTCGACCGCATCACGATCGACTGGGTGGTGCAGCCGCCGCTGTAGAAATGCACACCCTTGAGCAGGTCGCCGTCGGTGACGCCGGTCGCACAGAAGAAGACGTTCTCCCCGGACACCAGGTCCTCGGTGCTCAGGATGCGGTCCAGGTCATAGCCTCGGTCGAGGGCCTTCTGCCGCTCGTCGTCGTCCTTGGGCGCCAGCTGACCTTGGATCGCGCCGCCCATACAGCGGATCGCGGCCGCGGCGATGATGCCCTCCGGGGTACCGCCGATACCGGCCAGCATGTCTGTGCTGGTGTTGGGCCGGCACGCCGAGATCGCGCCGGCGACGTCGCCGTCGGAGATCAGCCGACACCGGGCGCCCGCGTCGCGCACGTCGGCGATCAGCTGCTGGTGGCGCGGGCGGTCAAGGATGCACACGGTGAGGTCGGAGACCGAAACGTTCTTGGCCTTGGCAACGTTGCGGATGTTCTCGCCGATCGGCGCGGTGATGTCGATCGCGTCAACCGCTTCCGGCCCGACGGCGATTTTGTTCATGTAGAACACCGCCGACGGGTCGAACATCGTCCCACGCTCAGACACCGCAAGCACCGAGATCGCGTTCGAGATGCCCTTGCTCATCAGCGTGGTGCCGTCAATCGGATCGACGGCGAAGTCGCACTCCGGTCCGTCGCCGTTGCCGACCTCCTCGCCGTTGTAGAGCATCGGTGCGTTGTCCTTCTCACCCTCGCCGATCACCACGACACCGCGCATCGACACGGAGTTGACCAGTTCACGCATGGCGTCCACAGCGGCGCCGTCGCCGCCCTCCTTGTCACCGCGGCCCACCCAGCGGCCCGCCGCCATCGCTCCTGCTTCGGTGACGCGAACCAATTCGAGTGCCAGGTTGCGGTCCGGGGCTTCTCCGCGCGAGGGGGTCATGCGCCAGATTCTCCCATTACCCGGTCAACCTTCGGGAGCTGGGATACTGGGGGCATGACGACGCAGCCGCAACCTCAGCCGGCACCGCGCCGGCCGAATGTCGCCGGCCCTCCGGCTCCGGCGGCCAAGAACCGGCTGCTGCAGGACGGCCGTGACATGTTCTGGTCGATGGGCCCGTTGGTGCTGGCCTGCGTGGTGCTGGCCGGGCTCCTCGGGATGTGTTCCTTCACCGCCAGCGGGCCTGGAAAAGGGCCTGCGCCGGATTACGACGCCCCTGCCGCACTGCAGGCCGACGCGGAGGCACTCAAGATTCCGATCCGCGTACCCGCACTGCCCGACGGGTGGCAGTCCAATTCCGGCAGTCGCAAGGGCATCGACGGCGGCCGCACCGACCCGGTGTCGCGTCAACCGGTCCGGGCCGTGAGCTCAACAGTCGGCTACCTCGCGCCGAGCGGAATGTATGTGAGCCTGACGCAGAGCAATGCCGACGAGGACAAGCTGGTCCAGTCCGTGAGCTCCGACGTGATTCCGACCGGGGTCCAGGACGTGGGCGGAATAAGCTGGGTCGTCTACGAGGGCGACGAGGAGCAGGAGCCGGTGTGGACGGCGCGGCTCAGAGGCCCGACTGGACCTGCACAGATCGCGATAACCGGCGCCGCGGGTACCGACGAGTACCGTACGCTTGCGGCGGCGACGCAGACCGCCTCGCCGCTGCCCGCCTCGTAGGAGGTCGCCATGACGGCGCCAGAGCCCAATGCCGCGGGCCGCGCGGCGCCGCAAGCAGATCTGAGCGGATGGAGTGCCGCGCCGTTCAGCGCAGCCGGGTTCACCCACGACGTCTATCGCAAAGGTCAGGGACCCGGTGTCGTGCTGATCCCGGAGATGCCCGGCATGCACCCCGGCGTCATCGCGCTCGGAGACCATCTGGTGGACAACGGGTTCACCGTCGCCATGCCGTCGCTGTTCGGCACGCCCGGCGCACCGGCGATGCGGCCCGGCGCGGTTCCGGTCATGTTGCGTGGTTGTGTGGCAAAGGAATTCGCGGGTCTGGCCACCAACGCCGATCGGCCGGTGGCGCACTACCTCCGTGCGCTTGCGCGTGACCTCAACGAGAAGACGCCGGGCAAGGGAGTGGGCGTCATCGGGCAGTGCTTCACCGGTGGCTTCGCGCTCGCCGCCGCTGTCGACGACAGCGTGCTGGCTCCGGTGCTCAGCCAGCCGTCACTGCCGCTGGCGGTGACGCCGAAGCAGCGGCGCGATCCGGGGCTGTCCGAGGCCGAGCTGAAGATTGTTGAGCGCCGCGCGGCCAACGACGGACTGTGTGCGCTCGGGTTGCGGTTCAGCGAGGACCCGCTGGTGCCCGCCCAGCGCTTCAAGACACTCAAGGATCGCCTCGGTGACGCGTTCGAGGTCATCGAGATCGACTCGAAGAAGGGCAACGAGCACGGATTCACCAAGATGGCGCACTCGGTGCTGACGCTGGAGTTGCGGCAGCAGGAGGGCCATCCCACCCACGATGCGCTCAAGCGCGTCGTCGAGTTCCTCACTCAGCGTCTGACGTAACCGGTCTCAGTTGTTGGTCGGTGGTGTCTGCGGTTCGAAGGGTTGGTACCACCACCAGTCGGCGCGTTCGCCGGTCGGGCCGGGGTACGGCGCGACCGCGGGTGGGGGTCGGTTCGGTGGACGGGCCAGTGATCCTGAATCCAGTTGTCGGCCATCACTGTCGGTGACGGTCAGGTTGTCGGCGGGTCCGCGGATGGTGATGACACCGCGGTGGTGCAGCCGATGGTGATACGGACACACCAGCACCAGGTTGTCCAACTCGGTCGCCCCGCCGTCTTCCCAGTGCCGGATGTGATGAGCGTGCAGACCGCGGGTGGCGCCACACCCGGGCACCGCACACGTCCGGTGGCGGTATTCCAGGGCGCGGCGTAGCCGGCGGCTGATCGTCCTGGTTGACCGGCCCGCCCCAAGGGGTTGGCCGTCGCGTTCGAACCACACCTCACACGTGGCATCACAGGTCAAGTATTGGCGGTCGGCGTTGGACAGCAGCGGCCCCAAATGCAGTGCGCCGATCCGCTTCTCGACATCGACGTGGACGACCACGGTGGTGTGCTGCCCGTGCGGACGGCGCGCCACCTCGGCGTCCCACCCGGCCTCCACCAGGCTCATGAACGCATCACCGGTGTTCGGCATCGGCGCCCGCACCTCCGCATCGTTGTCCTGGCTGCTGTCCTCGCCGTGATCGCCCTCGACCGATTCGTGGTCGCGTTTCCAGTCGGCGATCAGCGCATCCCGATGCGAGTTGAGCGCGGCGTCGACCTTCGCCGAATCTCCCGGTCCCAACCGGATCCGCCAACAGGTGCCGTGCTCATCGTTGGTCTTGGTCACCGACCGGGTCGGCTCCGGCCGCGGCTTCGGCTTCGGGTCAGGCCGCGGTTCGAGGCTGAGTGCCTTGTTCAGTTGGCTAACAGTGGCCACCGCGGCGAGCTTGGCGTAGTGCTCATCAGAGTCCGGCCCAGCCTGGTGCGCAATGGCTCCGACCTGGTCCAGCGACAGCCGCCCCTGCCGCATCCCTTCGGCGCAGCGCGGGAACTCTGGTAACCGATGCGCCACCGCGGCCATCGATTTGGCATTGGTCAGCGACCACCCGGTTCGCCAGGCCACCAGCGCCGCCACCGACCGCGCGCCGGTCGCGCCCCACATGTTGCCGTGGTCGATCGCGGCCACGATGTCGGCGATGCGCCCATCGATCGCATTGCGCTGACCGGTCAGCTCCGCCAATTCGCCGAACAACACCTCAAGCCGGTCGTCGTTGGTCGCCAACGCATCCGACTCCGTAGCGCTCGAGGACATAACTGCATCCTTGCAGCGGGGTACGACAAGTTCCGACCGGCAGCATCGTGAGCTCAGTCGGCATCCGACGTGGAGGCGGGTGCCTTCTCGTCGGCAGCGGGCCCGTCGTCGCCCGCCAGCTTGGCGTTGGCCTTCTCGTCACGCTTCTCCTTGAGACGACGACCCAGCCACCAGAACGGGTTTCGCTTTTTCGGCTTCTCGTCGGCCTCGTCCGCCTGCTCCATCGGCACGCCCTTGTACACCGCGAGGTACACGCTGATCGTCGTGACGATGATGATCATCAGCACGGGGCCGATCACGATGCCCCACGCGCCGAACATCGCGATGCCTGCGAACACGGCGAGCAGCATCAGCGCTGAGTCGAGACGGGCCGTGCGCGGCACCAGGATCGGTCGCAGGAAGTTGTCGATGTTCGTCACCACAATGAGGTGGAAGACGATCACGAACACGCCGCCGAAGACGTTGCCGAACAACATCATTCCGATCCCGAATGGAATCGTGATGATGCCGCTGCCCAGTGGAATCACCGAAAGCGCGCTCAGCAGCACCGCGAACAGGAAGAAGCCCTGGTGGAATCCGGCGATGTAGATCGACGCCGCGCCCGCGACACCCTGGCAGACCGCGATGACGAACTGGCCCATCACGGCGCCCTTCACCATCGCGCCCATCTTGGACATGTAGAGGTCGGTGATCTCCTCGCCCAGTGGGTTGAGCCGGCGGATGAGCAGCAGCACCTTCTCCTGGTTGGTCAGCAGTGAGAGGAACACGTAGAAAAACAGGATCGCCGCGGTGATCCCGCCGAACAGCCCGCCCGCCGCGCCCTGCAGAAGGCCGAGCAGCCACTGGCCGGCGTCCTGCGCCACGGTCGCCATCGAGCCACGCAGCGACTCCGGGGTGACGGTAGTATCGATGAACGGCACCCGCGCTAGAACGTCGTTGACGAGTCGCAGCGTCCGGTCGCCCAGTGCGGACAGATCGGTACGGCCGACCCACTCCGCCACCCGCTCGACCATGTTGGTGATCTGGACGACGGCGAGATAGACGAACAGCGTCATCGGCACCACCACCACCGCCGTCGCGGTCAGCAGCGTCAGTGTGGCCGACAACCCGGTGCCCATGCGCCGGTTGAGCCGGGTGTAGAGCGGTGAGAACAGGTACGCGGCAACGGCAGCCACCACGATCAGAATGAAGTAACCGCGCAGGAAGTAGGCGCCGAAGACGATCGCGATGGCGGTCGCGATGGCCAGCGCGCGCTTCTGGGACAGCGTGAATTCAGTGTTCATTGCGGCCATGTCTAACGAACTTCGGTGCGCACGCGCGATTGTTTGGCCCGTTGGCTTTCGATGAACCGCATCGACAGACGATTCATCAGCGTGGGCGTGAGCCGTGCGAACAGCCACTGAGCGCGCGCGAGTGGTGGCTTCACCAGGATCGCCTTGTTTTTCTCGATCGCTCGCAAGACGTCGCGCGCCAAGCGGTCGGCGTCATATGGTTTGCCGCCTTGGTTCTGCAGGAAGTAGTCGCGTCCGACGAATCCGCCCACCGCGCCCTTGTCCAGGATCGGCGTCTCGACGGCCGCCGGGCAGACGACGAGCACACCGACGCCGCGCGGTCCGGCTTCCGAGCGCAGGGCGAGCGACAGGCCGACGACGGCGTGCTTGGTCGTCACATAGCTGGTGATCTGACCTGCCGCCGTCAGTCCCGCCATCGAGGCGGTGTTGACGATATGCCCGTGTCCCTGCCGCAGCATCTGCGGGTAGGCCGCGGCGACGCCGTGCACGACGCCGCGGATGTTGACGTCGATGATGGCGTTCCATTGGTCGAGCGTCAGCAGTTCGGTGTCGCCGCCCCAGACGATGCCTGCGTTGTTGAACATCAGGTCGAGGCGTCCGGCCCGCTGCACCACTTGGTCGACAGCTTCCTGCACGGCCACGGCGTCGGTGACATCCAGTTGCGCCGCACGAACATTGGCACCCAGCGCCGACGCGGTGCGCGCTGCGGCCGCACCGTCGACGTCGGTGCAGAGCACGTCCGCGCCGGCGACGGCCAACGCCCGGCACAGCGCCGCGCCGATACCCGATCCCGCGCCGGTGACGACGGCGGTCTTGCCCGCGAAGCCCATCGCTATGCCTCCGCCAGTTTCATCACATGACCGAGGACATCGGGATACTTCTTCAGGTGCGCACCGCCGTTGAGGTCGAGCACCTCGCCGGTCAGCCACCCGGACTTGGGGGAGCAGAGGAAAACCACCGCGTCGGCGATCTCCTCCGGTTGTCCCGCGCGGCCCAGTGCGGTGTTGTCCGCGTAGTCCTCGACGAGGCCGGGGACAAGCGACGACCCCGCGGTGAGCGGCGTTTCGACGAATCCGGGCGACACGGCGTTGACGCGGATACCCCGTGGTCCCAGTTCGAGCGCGGCCACCTGAGTCAGCATCGACAGGCCGGCCTTGGCCGAGCAGTAGGCGCTCATCCCCACTGCCGGTTGGCGACCGTTGAGTGAGCTGATGGAGACCAGCGATCCGCCCTCTCGCAGGTTCTGCCCCGCGTACTTGGCGACGATGAACGCCCCGGTGAGACAGACGTCGACCACCGAGCGGAAATCCGCGACGGACAACTCCGTGATGAGGCCAAGGCTGCCGAAGCCTGCGCAGTTGACGACGACGTCCACCTGCCCGGTGTCGTCGAACAGTCGCTGCACGCTGGCCTCATCGGTGACGTCGACCTCGGTTGCGGTATGCGGATCACCGAGTTCGCCTGCGCGCGCGTGTGCGCCCTCGGCGTTGCGGTCGGCCACTACGACGCGGCAGCCGTCGGCGGCAAGTGCCTTGGCGCTGGCCCAGCCGATGCCGGACGCAGCGCCGATGACGACTGCCACCCGCCCGTTGCTCATACAGTTGCCCTTTCGAAGGCGCAGTGGAACGCGTTCCAACTTAGCGCTTTGACACACTCGACCCGTGACCGAATTGAAGATGTCGGAATCGACGTATGTCGAGGTGTCGCCGGATCAGCTCTACGCGATGGTGTCGGACGTGACCAGGATGGGCGAGTGGAGCCCGGTCTGCCGGGCCTGCTGGTGGGACGAGGGTGACGGCCCGCAGGTCGGCGCGTGGTTCACCGGCCGCAACGTGACGCCGGAACGGACGTGGGAGGCCCGCTGCCAGGTGGTGGCCGCCGACCCCGGCCGCAAGTTCGCGTGGGAGGTGAATAACGGCTGGGTGTATTGGGGCTACACCTTCGAGCCCGAAGGTGAGGGCACCCGCCTCACCGAGTCGTGGGAGTTCCTGCCGAAGGGTATCGCCGGGTTCCGCGAGCGCCTCGGCGCCGACGCGGATGCCGAGATCGAGAAACGCCGGGACGCCGCGCGCGACGGCATCCCGGCCACTCTCGCCGCGATCAAGAAGGCCGCCGAGGGCGGTTAGTCCTTGATGTGTTGCTTGGCGTCCTCGTAGTCGCCGGTCGGCGCGTCAGGGTCGAGGGTGTAGACCAGATGCATCACACCGGTCTCGAAGGTGTTCGAGGACAACAGTTTCAGCGGAATCGGCGAGTCGGCCGCGACGTCGTTGTCGAACAGGCGCGCGCCCTTGCCCACGGCGATCGGGTGCACGAGGAGGTGTAGTTCGTCGAGCAGTCCGGCGGTGAGCAGCTGACGCACGACGGACACCGATCCACTCATCGCGATATCGCCGTCGCCGGGCTCGTTCTTCAGGGCGGTGACGGCCTCGACGAGCTCGCCGGTGAGTAGTTCGGAGTTGCGCCAGGTAAAGGTCAGATCCTGGTTGGAGACGACGATCTTGCGCGTGTCGCCGAGGGATTTGGCGAAGGCCGCGTCCTCACCGCCTCCGGCTTCGCGGTCGGGCCACGCTTCGGCGAAGCTGTCATAGGTGACGCGGCCGAGCAACAGCGTGTCGGCGGCGCCGAACTGGCCGCCGACGGCGGCCCCCATCTCGTCGTTGAAGTAGGGGAAGTGCCACTCGTCGGGCGCCTCGGTGACTCCGTCGAGCGAGATGAACAGGCCAGCGGTGAGTTTCTTCATGCCACTACTGACCGTGTGCTGGGCCGAAACTCATCGCGACCGGCGTACAGCTATGCGCCGTCCACTGATTCGACGTGCTCTCGTACCAGCGCGGGGAAGCGGCCGCGGTCGGGTCGGAAAATGTCGTGCGGCGAGTCGGCGAATTCACACAGCCGGGCGTCGGGAAACAGCCGATGGTAACGCGCCCACGAGTCGTCGTCGACCAATGGACTGTTCGGGCTGCGGACCACCAAAAGCGGTGGCTGCCAACGCGATAACGGCTCCCAGAACGACTGCGCACGTGCCGCGCGGAATGTGTGGATCGCCGCCTGGCGATCGAGACGCTCACTGACCGGCGAACCGCGCCAACGTCCGTCGAGCAGGGGCAGATAGCTCTCCTCCGGAACGGCTATCTCCTCCGGGATGTAGTCGCCGATCGAGATCGAGCGCACGCGGTCGGCATGCTCGACGGCCCAACGGAGCGCGTAGGCAGTCCCGCGGGAGAATGTCATCACGTGCACCGGCCCGTCGCTGACCGCGTCGACGATCGCGCCGATGTCACGGCTCAGCGTCGCGGAGTCGTAGCCGTCGGCAGGCACGCCGCTTCGGCCGTGACCGCGAAGGTCCAGCACCACCGCACGACGGCCGAGAAAGGGCAGTACCTCGACGTAGTCGTCGGCGACGTCGGTCATTCCGGGCACGAAGACGACCGGCGCCCTGGTGTCGGCGCTGTTCACTTCTACGAAGTGAATGCGGGCACCGTCGCTGTCAGCAAACCGTGATGTCATGACAGTCAGTACCTTGCCCGCCCGACGGGGACCGTATTGGATGATTCGGGAAAGCGATTGTGTCCGAACCGATTCCGCCTGATGCAGCGGATGTCGAGTGGCCGGCGATCGTCATGAGATATGCTGATGTGATCGTAGGTTCGTCGCGTGCCCGCCATTTCGGTTACCGTCTGCGATTTACTCCATAGCGGACGGGAGCACCGTCGATGGTGCAAGTCGCTTCCCAGGCTCCACGCGTGAACCGATTGGCATTGTGTGATCGATCCGAGGACCCGGGCGCCGTCGACGGCGCCTGGTGGCCGCGCACCCTGGAACTTCGGACCGAACTGCCGGATCTGATCGCGGTGTTCGGGCGGTTGATCGGCCCGGTGCGCCGCGTGGTCTTCGACCCGACCACTTGGATGCCTGCCCCGTCGCGAATCATCCGCGGCTCCACGGTGATCTCTGTCGATCCCTATGCGATGGTCGCGCGCGACACCATTCTTCTGGTCGGCACCCATGCGCGTGATGCGGTGCTCTACATCGTGCCGCCGTCGACCGCCGGATCCGGCGCCGATGGCATCCTCCAGGCGGTCGCCGATGCGTCGCAGCCGATGAGTGTGTCGGTGTTGCGCTATCTGGTTCGCAATTCCACGGAGGCGCCGGCACAAGCCTCGACGTAGGGCGCAGCGCTGGGGTCAGCCTTCCGGCGGCGGCGCGGCTGCGATGCTGAGCGCAGGCTCCTCGGCCTCGGACTTCATCTGATGGAACAGTTCGACGTAGTAGGGCAGACATTCGGCCATCGCCTGCTCGGTGGTGAACAGCGGCTCGTAGCCGAGGTCGCGCTTGGCCTTGGCGATGGAGAAGTAGTTGTCTAGGTAGAGCCGCTCGACCCCAAGCGGTTCGATCATCGGCTTCGGCAGGCCGAACCGGAAGTGCAGCCACTGCCACACCGTCATCGCGACAAATACGAGCCGGCCCGGTACCCGCAGCTTCGGGTAGCGCTGACCGCACGCCTCGACCACCGGGCGCGAAAATTCGAACATGTTGACCGGTTCGCCGTCATTGATGAAGTACGCCTGACCCGGGGCTGTTCCACCGGGCACCAGGTGCTGGGCGGCGAGGATGAATCCGTGGATCAGGTTGTGCACGTAGGAGTTGTCGAGTTTGACGTTCTTGGTGCCGACGAGCACTTTGACGTGCCCGGCGAGCACGCTCTCGAACACCTTGCGGAACATTGTCTGATCACCGCGGCCCCAGATGCCGCTGGGTCGGATCGAGCAGGTGAGCAAGCCCCCAACACCGTTCTGTGACAACACGAATCGCTCGGCGGCAACCTTGGTTTCGGTATACAGGTCGTTGAAGCGCTCGGTGTAGGGCAAGGATTCGTCGCCGCCTGAGATGCTGCGCCCGCCCATCACGACGCTGTTGGACGCGGTATAGACGAACCGCTTGACCCCCGCCTTCTGCGCGGCATGCACGAGGTTCTCGGTGCCGGTGACGTTGACCGCGAAACTGCGCTTGCGGTACTCCTCGGTGACCGACCCGCCGCCCATCAGATCGATGATGGCCGCGGTGTGGAACACGGTGCCCACGCCCTCGACGGCCGCGGCCACGGTGTCGGCGTCACAGATGTCGCCCACAACGACCTCGAGCCCCGGACGTGCCGGCAGCGGAGACGGGGCGCGGTCGAAGGAGCGGACGGTGCATCCTCGTTCGAGCAGTTCGGTCACCAGATTGGCGCCGACGAAGCCGGAACCGCCGGTGACGAACACGACGCCCAGATCGGGAGTGGTCAGCGTTGAATCACCCATGCCGCAGAGCATAAGTGAAACGTGTTCTAATTTCGAGCCTTCAGCCGAAAACCGGTTCCTAAATCAACTTTCTTCCGGTTCCTTGGCGGCCAGCGCGTCCTCGACTCGCTTCCGCGCACCAGCTAAGTGCTCCTCGCAACGTCTAGCCAGCTCCTCGCCTCTTTCCCAGAGCTTCAGCGACGTATCCAGATCCAGTCCACCCTGTTCGAGCTGCTGTACAACTGCGATCAGCTCGTCGCGGGCTTCTTCGTACCCCAGCTCACTAATGGGCTTCACTACCCACCCTCTCTGGACCCTCACTGATCGCTGTGACGGCACCGTCGGCCACCCGCACCCGCAGCCGGGCACCCTTCGGCGCGTCGGACGTCGTGCGCAGCACGTCGCCGTCGGGCATGGACTGCACGACCGCGTAGCCGCGCGCCAGCGTGGCCGCCGGTCCCAATGTGCTCAGCCGAGCCGACAAGTGCCCGATCCGGTCGGACTCCGCGGCCACCAGGCGGGTGATGTCACGACGGGCGGCGGCACGGGCGCGGTGGATCTCGTCGGCTCGCGCGGTGACGGCCGCCAACGGCTGCGCCAATATCGGCCTACTGCGCAGCTGGTCGATGATCCGCTCCTCGCGGTGGACCCAGTTGCGCAGAGCTCGCCCGCCGCGGCCGCACAAGTCGCTGATCAGCGCCTGCTCGGCCGCTGCGTCGGGCACGATGCGCTTGGCCGCGTCCGTCGGCGTCGCCGCCCGCAGGTCGGCCACCAGGTCGCACAGCGGGTTGTCGGGTTCGTGGCCGATGGCACTGACCACCGGCGTCGTGCACTTGGCGATCTCCCGGCACAACGTCTCGTCGGAGAACGGCAGCAGGTCCTCGACGCTGCCGCCGCCGCGAGCGATGACGATGACGTCGACGTCCTGATCGGCGTCGAGCTCACGCAACGCCGCGACCACCTGCGGCACGGTGTTGGTGCCCTGCACGGCGGTGTTGCGAATTGCGAAATGCACTGCGGGCCAACGGTCGGAGGCAACAGAGACGACATCGCGTTCGGCGTGGCTGGCGCGCCCGGTGATCAGACCGATGGTGCGCGGGAGAAACGGGATGGGGCGCTTCAAGCGGGGATCGAAGAGGCCCTCGGCGTCCAGGAGGCGGCGCAGCCGCTCGATGCGCGCGAGCAGCTCGCCGAGGCCCACCGCGCGGATTTCGTAGATCCGCAGACTGAAGGAGCCGTTGCGGGTGTAGAACTGCGGCTTGCCGTGCATCAGCACCTGGGTGCCCTCCGCCAACGGCACGGGGGCGTTCGCGACGAGGTCACGCGGGCAACTCACCGTCAGCGACATGTCGGCGGCCGGGTCGCGCAACACCATGAACGCGGTCGAGGAGCGCAGCTTCAGCTCGGTCAGCTGCCCTTCCACCCACACCGTGCCCAGTCGGTCGATGTACTTCGCGACCCGCATTGCGACGGCGCGCACCGGCCAGGGGTTGTCTGGCGACTTACCCGGCTCGCCGTCGGTCACTTCGCGGTCGCGCGGGTGATCCTGTTGGCCAGCAGGGTCTGGAAGGGTGCGCGCGCCTTGGTGGCGTCCTCGTAGGCGAGCAGGGCCTCCAGGTCGGCGACCCGCAGGGTGTTCAGGCGGGCCCGCAGCTGGGCCAGCGTGAGCGACTCGTAGTCCAGTTCGGTGACGATCTCGGGTGCATCGGCGGGCGCGGTCGGCGCGCCGTTCTGCCCAGGCTCGGTGGGAGCCTCGGGCTCGCCGCCGCTGAACAGCGCGAACCGTCCCTCGGTGAGCCGCTCGCCGTCACCGGCGGACGCGGTCGGTGGGCCGTCGTCGAGATCCTCGTCGAACGTGGCCCACTCGGGCTGCTCGTCCTTGGGCGGAAAGATCGACTCGAGCGTCTCGTCGCCCTTGTTGACCAGGTCGGCCACGTCCTGCTGCACCTTCATCACCAGGTGCGCGATCTGGCTCACGACGGTCATCGGATAGGTCAGGATGGTCTGCGGCAGCTTGCGGGTCTCTTCGACGGCGGTCACCGCCGCACCAACCAGCAGACGGACCCCAAACGGTGCGGTTGCCATGACCACAGCCTACGGCGGGGCTCTCCGCTGGTCCGGCAAGCCCGTGGATGCGTACCCTGGAACCATGCCGTCGACAATCAACATGGGGATTCCGGGCTCCTCCAGCTCGGTCACTGGCGGCGTCACCGGCAAGCGGGTGTTGCTCGCCGAACCGCGAGGCTACTGCGCCGGGGTTGACCGTGCAGTCGAGACCGTGGAGCGCGCGCTGGAGAAGCACGGCGCCCCGGTCTACGTCCGCCACGAGATCGTGCACAACCGACACGTGGTCGACACGCTCGCCGCGGCGGGCGCGGTGTTCGTCGACGAGACCGACGAGGTCCCGCACGGCGCGATCGTGGTGTTCTCGGCACACGGCGTCGCCCCGACCGTGCACATCACCGCCAAGGAACGCGACCTCAAAGTCATCGACGCGACCTGCCCGTTGGTGACCAAGGTGCACAACGAGGCCAAGCGCTTCGCCCGCGACGACTACGACATCCTGCTCATCGGCCACGAGGGTCATGAGGAGGTCGTCGGTACCGCAGGAGAGGCGCCCGACCACGTCCAGCTGGTCGACGGCCCAGAAGCGGTGGACAACGTCAGCATCCGGGACGAGAACAAGGTCATCTGGCTGTCTCAGACCACGCTGTCGGTCGACGAGACCATGGAGACGGTGCGGCGCCTGCGCGAGCGCTTCCCGACGCTGCAGGACCCGCCCAGCGACGACATCTGCTACGCGACCCAGAACCGTCAGGTCGCGGTCAAAGCCATGGCGCCGGAGTGCGAGCTGGTCATCGTGGTCGGGTCGCGCAACTCGTCGAACTCCGTGCGGCTGGTCGAGGTCGCGCTGAACGCCGGCTCCAACGCGTCCTACCTCGTCGACTACGCCGACGACATCGATCCCGCCTGGCTGTCGGGGGTGACGACGGTCGGAGTGACCTCCGGCGCATCGGTGCCCGAGATCCTCGTGCGCGGTGTGCTCGAGCGGCTCGCCGAATACGGCTACGACATGGTGCAGCCGGTGACGACGGCCAACGAGACCCTGGTCTTCGCGCTGCCGCGGGAGATCCGACCCGCCCGAACCTAGTGCGGGCCCTACTCGCGGCGTTCGTCGCCGTTGTGCTGATCCTGGCCGGTTGCTCGGCTTCGGAAGACCGTCTGGACAGCGCCGTTCGCGCGTTCGCCGACGCGCTGTCCAAAGGCGACGCCGCGGCAGCCGCTGCCGTCACCTCCGACCCGGGTCCCGCGAGCGACACGCTGCGTCCGCTCTTCGAGAGCCTCGGCACGGACCTGCAGGTCGAAGCCGGCGATATCGAGCGCAAGGACAACGCCGCCACCTTCACGCTCAACACGACGTGGAAATTCCGCGACGGCAGGACCCAGTGGACGTACACCACGAACGGCACAGCCACCGAGTCCGGCGAGGACTGGAAGATCGACTGGGACGCCGCCGCCGTCGCGCCGGGCCTGAACCGCGGTCCGCTGTCCTACACCACCCTCGCCCCCGATCCGGCGGCGCGGGTGCTGGATCGCACCGGCGCCGAACTGCTGACCCAGCATGTCGTCACGCTGGTCAACCTGTCGCCGGATGCGGACCTCAACGCCGTTGCAGCGCTGGTCAACCCGCTTGCTCCCGGAATCACCGCGCAGTCCCTGCAGGATGGCCTGACCGCCGCGAACGGTCAACCGTTCACGGCGATCACCCTGCGTCAGGAGGATCTCGCGCCGATCGAGGCGCAGCTGTCGGCCCTACCCGGTGTGACGCTGGCGCCGCAGACCCGGCTGCTGGCCACCGACAAGACGCTGACGTCGCCGACCTTCTCGGGGCTGTCCGAGTTGTGGCAAGAGCGCACCGACGCCGCCGCCGGGTGGGCCGTCACCGCACAGACCGCCGCTGGCGTCCAGAAGGTCGGCGGGCAGGAGCCCCGACCCGTCGGCGACATCGCCAGCACCCTCGACATCGCTCTGCAGCGGGCCGCCGAAGGTGCGCTGACGCCGATCCCCACCCCGGCCGCGCTCGTCGCGATCCAGCCGTCGACCGGCGACCTTCTCGCGGTCGCCCAAAATGCGCAGGCCGACGCGCAAGGCCCGATCGCGTTGACAGGCCTCTACCCGCCCGGATCGACCTTCAAGACGGTGACCGTCTCCGCCGCGCTGCAGGCCGGCCAGGTCACGCCGGACAGCGTCGTCGCGTGCCCGGGCACCGAGAACATCGAGGGTCGACAGATCCCGAACGACGACAATTTCGAACTCGGGCAGGTGCCGCTGCACACGGCGTTCGCGCGGTCCTGCAACACGACGATGGGCCGGCTGGCGGTCAATCTGCCGCCCGACGCCCTGACCAAGGCGGCCGCGCAGCTCGGCCTCGGTATCGACTACACCTCGCCCGGCATGACAACGGTGACCGGCAAGGTTCCCGTCGCCGACACGTCGGCGCTGCGGGTCGAGGAGGGCATCGGGCAGGGCCAGGTGACGGCGACGCCGTTCGGCATGGCCCTGGTGGCCGCGGCCTTGGCGCGCGGCTCTGTGCCCCCGCCGACGATCGTGTCGGGTGCGCCCGGGACGCCAGACCGCACACCGGACGCGCTACCTGCGACGGTCGCCGAGCAGGTGAAAACGATGATGCGCGAGACTATTACGGGCGGCACCGCGTCTCAGTTGCAGGACATTCCCGACATGCTGGGCAAGACCGGAACCGCTGAGTACATCGACGACCAGCACGCGCACGGGTGGTTCGTCGGCATACGTGGCGACCTGGCGCTGGCGGTGTTCATCAGCGATGCGGGTAGTTCGGGTCCCGCTGTGGACGCGGCGGGCCGCTTCCTGCGCGCCCAAGGCTAGACGTCGTACTTCCAGCCCTCGGGCTCCCAGTCGCGCGCTGTCCGTCGCCGCGGCGCCGGGGTCTCCTCCGCACCGCGGTAGCGCACCCGCGATACCGGATGGTGCGTGCCGTTCCCATTGGTGCCGTGCGGTTCCAGGGGCTCGTAGTCGTCGAGACGTCGCCGCCGCGGCGGGCGCTCGTAGGTGCGGTCGGCGGGAGGGACCGATTTGCGCGGGTTCGACGACGAGGTGCGGGACCTGCGGCGTGGCTCGACCGGGGGCTCGGTGGACCGGCTGGCGCGGGCGCGACGCGTCCGCTCCACGACCGGCTCGATGATCTCGGTCTCGGGCGCCCGGTTCTGGCGCGATCGCGATGACGTCGTGCGCTTGGCGGTGCGGCTCTTCGAGGCGGCGGTGCGCGTGGAACGCTCGGTGCTGCGCTTGCGGCGTGGGGCCGGGACGGCTTCGGCGTCGTCCTGCTCGTCCTCGTCGGCGTCGTGGGTCAGCAGCGACGACATCTTCGAGGTCACCGCTGACTTGAGCCCGCCGGCGGCGCTGTCCTTGGCGGCTTTGGCGTCCTTGGTGTCCCGTGCGGTGGTCCGCGGCGTCGCTCGGCGCGTGGACATCCCGTAGTACCAGCGGGCCATTCCGATCAGCAGCACACCGGCAGAGGTGAAGAACATCAACGGGAACCGTTCGACCAGCGGATAGCCGCAGTTGATCGCGAGATCCTTCAGGCCGTCGAGCTCGCCGTTGTGGAACAGGAAATAGGCCGACGGCACGGCGCCGAACAGGATGAGCGGCGGCTGGATGACGGCGGTGAAGACGCCGGACTGGCGCACCGCGAGCACGGCGGCCACACAGCCGATGACGTACACGGCAGCGAACACCGTGCTCAGATCTTTGTTGCCCGATCCGGCGTCGAACGCGAACCCGATCGCGGTCGCTGTGACGGCGAGCACAACAGCACCCCACGACGGGATACCGGGGAAACTGGGATGCGCAGAGCGATGGTCGGGCGTTACCGCCGACCTGGCACGCTGTGCTGACACAGGTAGACCGTACCGGCTTCTGCTTGAAGTGGCTGTGAGCGCGGTTCTGGCGCGCCCGTCACAGTCTCCTAGACTGTCGACCCTGTGGGCCTCAACCTTGGAATCGTCGGCTTGCCTAACGTCGGCAAATCGACTCTGTTCAACGCGCTGACGCGCAACGACGTGCTGGCGGCCAATTACCCGTTCGCGACGATCGAGCCGAACGAGGGAGTCGTGCCGCTGCCCGATCCGCG
Source organism: Mycobacterium deserti (assembly GCF_025345615.1). Lineage (GTDB taxonomy): Bacteria > Actinomycetota > Actinomycetes > Mycobacteriales > Mycobacteriaceae > Mycobacterium > Mycobacterium deserti. Next base: position 430,727 of record NZ_JAODWD010000001.1, on the reverse strand, counting down.
GTTGGGCGAGCTGGCCAGAATGTTCGACTCGGAGAAGATCGTCCATGCGCCGGTCACATTCGTCGATATCGCCGGAATCGTCAAGGGCGCCTCGGAGGGGGCCGGCCTCGGCAACAAGTTCCTCGCCAACATCCGTGAGAGCGACGCGATCTGCCAAGTCGTGCGGGTGTTCACCGACGACGACGTCGCCCACGTCGACGGCCGCATCGACCCGAAGTCCGATATCGAGGTCATCGAGACCGAATTGATCTTGGCGGACATGCAAACGTTGGAGCGGGCGATACCGCGGCTGGAGAAAGAGGCGCGCACGCACAAGGACCGCCGGCCGATGCACGAAGCCGCGGTCGCGGCGCAGGACATCTTGAACGGGGGCGCGACGCTGTTCGGCGCGGGCTTCGACGCATCACTGCTGCGCGAGCTGAATCTGCTGACCACCAAACCGTTCCTGTACGTGTTCAACGCCGACGAGGCGGTGCTGACCGACGAGGCGCGGGTGGCGTCGCTGCGTGAGATGGTCGCGCCCGCCGATGCGGTGTTCCTCGACGCAAAGATCGAGGCCGAGCTGCAGGAGCTCGACGAGGAGTCGGCCGCCGAGCTGCTGGAGTCCATCGGCCAGACCGAACGCGGCCTAGATGCGCTGGCACGGGCAGGTTTTCACACCCTGCGGTTGCAGACCTTCCTGACGGCGGGACCAAAAGAGTCGCGCGCGTGGACGATTCACCAGGGCGACACGGCGCCCAAGGCAGCCGGCGTCATCCACACCGACTTCGAGAAGGGTTTCATCAAGGCCGAAATCGTCTCCTACGACGACCTGATGGAAGCCGGCTCGATGGCGGCGGCCAAGGCCGCGGGCAAGGTCCGGATGGAGGGCAAGGACTACGTGATGTCCGACGGCGACGTGGTCGAGTTCCGCTTCAACGTTTAGCGGTCCCGAGCAACATATTCCTCGTCGAAGTCTTCTGCGTGTCGTAGGCCGTTGACGAACGCGGCGAAGTCCGGTGCGAGAGTAGTGATCCGGTAACCAACTTCCTGATCGACGTGGATCACACTGGGCTCGTCGTCGCGGGCGCGGAAGTCGAGAGCGATCATGTCGTGACCTGGCGCTCGTTGTCTCAGATCGGTGTCACGGATGGGTGACCAAATAGGTCTCGTTGGTCAGTCCAGCGGTCAGTTCCTCGACGATGAAGGGCCGGTCCAAACGGGCGCGCAATTCAGCAGGGTCGATGAGCAGGCTGATCTCAGCAGTCTGGCGCGCAAACAGCCTTCCGATTCTTGGGTAGAGCCAACGCATGACGGCGCGTTCCGCTGACGTGCATCGCGACGCGCAATAGCCGACGTGCCCGATTTCATCGGTCAGGATTTCGCTGTAAAGCCGCTCGATTCGCTCGCAGACTTCGGGTTCGTCGGCGAACAGCTCAACACCGACGCGGCGCAGTTCGTCGAACATGATGCAGCCGGCCATCTCCGCCGCTCCGACGAAAACGAACCCCAGCCGCTCCGGCAGGAAGACCCCGGTCTTGACGAACTGACGCATGACGAACGGTGGTGGGACGACTTGGAACGTCAGCTCGAATACGTCCAGCACGTAGGCCAGCAGTCGGGTGTGGTAGTGCTCTTCGAGTTCGAGATAAACCCGTTCGGGCGGGAGGCTCTCGTCGCTGTTGAGGCCGTAGGTCTCGCCGAGGCCGACTCCAAATCGTTCGGCCTGATTGAGCTTGGCGGTGGCCAGCAGAAACAGCATCTTCCTGTCCAAGCCCGGTTCGGGTTTCCTTCGTCGCATGTTCCGCAGGAACGTCGTTCTGTCAGCGGGGTGCAGGGATCTGACGGGGTTCGTTTCAAGGTCGTCGAAGAAGTCTTCCCGATTGGCCAAGCGGCGGTTGAGTAGATCGGCTTCGCCATCACGCCTCTTCAGGAATTCCCGGTAGCCGTCGATTCTGGTGTCGTTCATCGTGTCTCCATTCCTTTGACGATGGTCCTGACATACCGGCCCACAAGGGCATCCGACGTCGCGGAAGATTGACCGCCAGTCGCGAGCAGCGCGAAAAGTCCGGTCATGAAGAACACTCCAAGTTCGGCGGCGTCAGACTCCGCAGGAACCCGGCCCGCCCCCTGTGCTCTGGCGATCGCAGCAATGACGAACTCCGCCAGGGGGTGCTGCGACACTTCGTCCTCGACTGGTCGGTTCGCGGAGAAGTGCAACCCCAACATCTCGCGGAACACCACGGGACCCAAACGGTGCTCGGCGGCGACGACATGACGAACCAGGAGCGTCAGGACTGACACGAGGTCCTCGGAATCGGTCTGTGCGACGTCGAGTTCAGCGACGATCCTGGCCTCTTCGTTGAGTTCCAACTCGACCAGAACGTGTTCCTTGGTCGGGAAGTGAAAGTAGAAGGTGCCACGCACGACACCCGCCCCGCTGGCGATGGCGGTGACGTCAGCACCGGCCAGCCCAGACCGGCCAATTTCGGCCAATGCGGCATCGAACAGACGTGCTCGCGTTTCCTGCATTCGTACCTGTCGAACGCCGCCACGCGTTGCGCGGGTCTCCGCGACGGCGCTCTGCGACTTCACGCGGGCAACGTAACCACACTCATTGGCACTCGTCAATGACGGCCGTCAGTGAATGTCCTAGGGCACAGGAAGTGAGCCGGTGGTCGACGAATACGAGCAGCGGTGGCGGGGAGATCTCTCGGCCGATGGCGTTTAGCGCGGCGGCAGCCATCCGGTGATGCGCAGATACGGCTCTGCGCCGCTGTTGGCATCGGGTCTGCCTGCCTGTTCGACTTCAGCCAGCTCGGCGTCGACCTCCATCACCAGGTCCTCGCTGTCGACACTGGGCGGCAGCTGGCGATACTTCTCGCGAGGATCGGGCTCGGCCATGGCCGGAACTTTACGCCCGGGGTCCGAGCGCGAGCATGTCCGCAAACACGAGAGGGGCTCGATAAGGCAGAATTGCGGAAGTGACACGGCCGCCGCAGCACCCCGGTCAGCCTGACTGGCGCGGCAGGGGACAACCGCCACCTCGCCCCCCGGGCCGGCCGGTGCCGCCCGAAGCGCCCACTGAGCAGATCCGCGCTCGTCAGCGCCCTCCGAACGTCGGTCCGCCGCCGCCGAGCCCGCCGCAGCGGTATCCGCGTCCGCCGTCGCCCGCCGATGTGCGCACCACCCAGCAGTTCGAGCGCTATCCACCGCCGCCGCCACCGCCACCGCCACCGCCGCCTGAGCAGCCAGCCGCGCCGGGGAAGCCGCGCCGGCGCAACCGCACGACGGTCATCCTCACGGCAATCATCGTCGTCGCCCTCCTCGTCGGCGGTCTCGCCGGCGGCGAACTGTATGCGCGCCAGCGGGCCGACAGCATTCTGACCGAGGTCGCCCAGTGCGTCGTCGAGGACGGCGCCACCATCTCGTTCGGCGTGAACCCGCCGTTCCTCTGGCAGCACATCACCGGCCACTACACCAATATCTCGGTCGTCACCGCCGGCGATCGCGTCCAGAGTGCGGACGGTATGACCGCCGACGTGACACTCAAGGACGTCCGATTGCAGGAGACGGCGGACTCCAAGGGCACCATCGGCTCGCTCGAAGCCACCCTCAGCTGGAAATCAGCCGGCATCAAAGACACTGTGGCCGAGAACCTTCCGGGTGTCGGCAACCTGATCACCGGCGTGACCACCGAGCCGGGCGCGGGCACCGTCGTCCTGCAAGCCGGCGACAACAGCGTGACGGCCAAGCCCGTCGTCGCCGACGGTGATCTCAACCTCGAGGTGCTAGAGGTCGTCGGCCCGCTACCCAAGGATGCGGTGCAGTCCGCCCTGAACGACCTGACGAAGAAACTCAACGACAACTATCCGCTTGGCATCCACGCCGACAGCGTCGAGGTCACCGACGGGGGAGTCGTCGGCAAGTTCTCCAGCCAGAACGCGTCGATCCCCAGGGAAGACGACAACCCCTGCTTCGCGCGCCTCTAGGGCAGTAGGGCTTCGCCGATCACGCGCCTGTTCCAGGCGCGGTATGCGTCCACGCTCCAGCCGTCGCCGCGCGTCACCCGCAGGAAGACCTCGAAACCACCGAGAACAGCGGCGGTCTCGACCAACTCGTCGAACGGAACGTCGTCGCGCAACCACCCGCGGTCGCGGAATACCTCGAGCACTCGCCGGATCTGTGATGTGACGCTTGCCGTCAGATCGTTCTGATAGCGGTCCAACTCCGGGTCGGCGGTAGCGGCGCCGATCAGCGCCAAGCCCAACTCGGCGCACCGCTGGTGGACCTCCGTCTGCGCCGCGGAGAGGAAGTCGAGCGCCTGTGCGGGGTCATCGATGGCCAGAAACTGGCGGCCGACATCGAGATTGAGAAGGTTCTCCTCACCGGACACTCCGAACGCCGCATACTCGATGGCTGCGATGAGCAAAGCGGCCTTGGGTCCTTGACCCTGGACCGTTTCGGCGGACACCCCCGCGTCGGCGGCGATCTTCGCGAGCGTGGTGCGCGCGTACCCGTCGGCGGCGAACAGTTTCGCCGCGCTGGCCACGACCCGCGATCGGGTCGCATCGGCCTGCTGCTGGCGCAGCGCCGACCGATAGGGACGAGATGCGCCGCGGGATATTGACTTGGGTGACACAGTAATGAATACTACAGCACAGTATCCATATCTGCCGGGGGGCGGCCATGTCATCGATCCTGATCGGAAGTTTTCCTGCAGTCGGCCATGTGACGCCGTTGTTGTTCCTCGCCCGGCAATTCGTCGAGCGCGGCGACGACGTGCGGTTCCTGACCGGTTCGATGTTCGCCGAGAAGGTCGTCGCAACGGGCGCGACGTACCTGCCGCTCCCCGACGAGGCCGACTTCGACGACACGCCACTGTTGGAACTCTTCCCCGAGCGGGCGAAGGTCAGAGGCGCCAGGGCAATCGCCTTCGATCTCGAGCATGTGTTCATTCGGCCGGCCGAAGCTCAGTACCGCGCCATCATGGCGGCCCTGGCGGCACAGCCCGCGGACGCCATCCTTGCCGATCCCGCATTCTTTGGTGCCGCGTTGGTCCTCGGGCACGAGCGCGCTCTGCGGCCCGCCGTCGTGCAGTGCGGCGTGATTCCGCTTCCGATCGAGAGTCGAGACACCGCTCCCTATGGCATGGGTCTGCAACCGAGTCGCGTTCTCAACCGCCAACGCAACACCATGCTCGCGGCGCTGAACCGCCGGGTGCTTCGCCGGCCTGCCAAAGTCGTTGACGACCTGCACACCGCAATCCACGGCGCTCCGATGACGGGCGCGCTCACCGACTGGGGTCGACGCGCCGACGCGCTGGTGCAGTTCACCGTGCCGTCGTTCGAATACCCGATGTCCGACGCGCCTTCCACTCTGCACTTCGTCGGCCCGCTGTCGGCGACCGGCTCGCAGGCTCCGCTGCCGTCGTGGTGGGGCGACCTGGACGGCAAACTGCCCGTCGTGCACGTCACGCAGGGCACGGTGGCCAACGCCGACTACGGCCAAGTCATCGGGCCGACACTGCGCGCACTTGCTGACGAAGACGTGCTGGTCGTCGTCACGACCGGTGGCCGCCCGGTGGACACGCTGCCGCCGCTGCCGTCGAACGCTCGCGCGGCAAGCTACCTCCCGTACGACGAATTGTTGCCGCGCACCGCGGTTTACGTCACCAACGGCGGGTATGGCGGCGTCCAGTACGCCCTCCGCTACGGCGTGCCGATCGTCGCCACCGGCGGCAAGGAGGACAAACCCGAGGTCGGTGCGCGGGTAGCGTGGTCGGGCGTCGGCAGGCGGCTGCGGACCGAACGGCCGACGGTACGGGCTCTTCGGCGGGCCATCCTCGGCGTCCTCAACGAGCCGTGCTACCGGCAGGCCAGCAGGCGCATCGCCGACGAGATGGCTGCGGCGCCGGGCTTCGCCGGCCTTGCCGGCATCGTCGACCGCGAGTGCGCGCCCCAGGGTGCGACCAACTCAGACCGGTGATGAATTCACCACGACGGCAATCTCCTTGCCGAGTTGGTATCCGGGTGCCAACGGCAGCTCGTCGCCGCTCCAGAACGAACCCGGGTCGAACCAGTTGAAGTGCTTCTCCGTCGACAACAAGCCCATCTGCTCGTAGGTGATGGCAACGGTCTCGGCGCAGTAGGCGGTCTCGAGGCCCACTTGTAGCCTCTCGACCTTCCTGCGCTGCGTGGCTTCGCGGACCTTGCTGTGCACGAACGGTAATCCGCGGGTGAAGTCGGCGACGGCGAGCCGTCCGCGAAACCAGCGTCCGGTGAGGCGGGCGGTGGTGGGAAACGGCGTACCATCCATGCGCGCAACGACTTTGAGTGCGCGGTCCTCCTGGTCACGGTTGGCGAAGGGCGTGAGCTCTCGAAACCAGCACCTCTGGTGGTACTTGTGCACCCACCGCTCCACGACCTGGCGCGCGTCGTTGAGCTGAACCCCGCGGTGGTTGTCGCCCGTCCACATGTCGGTCAGCTTGTCGCCGAGTTCGGCGTGCCAGATCAGCGGCGGTAGATCCTCGATCGCGATCGTCATGCCCACGTGGTTGACCGGGGCGTTGGTCATCGACTGTATCGCGCGGTCAGGACCCGAACTGCCGCGGAACAACCACAGATCCCCGGTCCGCGTCTCGTCGAGTGCCCTCTCCAACGACACGGTGCTTTCGCTCACCCGGGCAGCTTAGGCAGACTGATGCCTTATGCGCGGCATATGGAAGTGGGTCGGACTGGCCGGCGTGGCAGGTGTGGTGGCTGGCGGTGTGCTGGTCGCTCGCGACCAACGCCGCCGTAACGCCTACACCCCCGAGGACATTCGGGCGCGGCTGCACCAACGGGTGGCCGAAGCGAAAGACTAGGTCGAGACGGCGTAGAGCCGATGCGAGCCGCTGAAGCCCTTCAGGCTGGCGTCGCGGCCGTCGTCGAACGAGATGTCCTCGGTGTCGCCGAGCGCATTGCGGACCGCCTCGCTGACAAGTATCTCGCCGCCGTCGGCCTCGCCTGCCACCCGCGCCGCCATCGCGACATTGCGGCCGAACAGGTCGTCGCCGCGTCGTACTGACTTGCCAGTGTGAATGCCGATGCGCACGCGGATACCGCCGGGCCGTTTGCGCAGCGCGCGTTGCACATCCAGGCTGCACCGCACCGCCTGCTCGGGCTGCGCGAAGGCCACCATGAACCCGTCGCCCTGGCTCTTGACCACATGACCCGAGTGCTGCTTGACGTGCCTGCGTACCAGCTTGTCGTGCCTTCCGAGAAGTCGCACCCACGCGCGGTCGCCGATGCGTTCATTGAGCGCGGTCGACTCCTCGATGTCGGAGAACAGGATCGCCACTCTGCCGTTGGATGCCAGCCGGGCCAGGTCAGGGCGCTCGACCTCGGCCCAGTCCGCGAGGTCTTCGACCGAGGACCGCACCGCCGCCCCGAGGCCGTCTTTGCGCAGGATGTTCGCGGTCTGCCACACGTGCTTGACGGCCTCCCGACCACCGCTGAACAGCATGTTTCTCGTGTCGACCCGGTGGCGCAGCTCGTCGGCTTCGCGCCTGCTGCGCATCCACAGGACCGACACCACGGCCAGCGCGACGGCCTCGACCGCCGCGATGCCGCCGAGAACGTAAGCGGCGATCTGCGTACCCATCACCGTCTAAGTATTGGATGCTGGTTCGGTGATGCCCGAGGCGCCCTACTACGAGAGCCGATACATCCGCGCCAACCACCCCCATCGTGCGCAGGCGCTGTGGCTGCGCCAGACGCTGCTGCTGCCGACGGCCGGTGACCCGGTCGCCGACGTATGGCTGATGATGTTCGATCCAGAAGGGGAGGGCAACCGTGCGCGCAAGGAGCCTTATCCGGTCGGCGCCGCGACCTACGACTACGACGACTGGACCGCGCGCATCGGCGACGCCACTCTCGACGACCGGTCTGCGCAGGGCGCCATCGCCAGTAGAAGCGGTTCGGCACGTTGGGATCTCACGATCAACCGAAGCGGTCAGGAGCCGGTGAGGCTGTTGACCGAACGTGGGTACCGCGCGAAGATCCCGACCGCGAAGACGATGGTGCGCGATCCGCTTGCCCAGTTCGACGGCATCGTCGAAGTCGACGGCGTCAGCCTCTTCGTCGACGGGTGGACGGGCAGCGTCAACCACAACTGGGGCACCCGACACACGCCGGCGTACGCGTTCGGCCAGGTGTGCGGCTTCGACGATGCGCCGGACACGACGCTCGAGATCGTCACCGCACGCGCACGGGTCGGGCCGCTGCTCACACCGTCGGTCACGCTGTTGGTGTTCCGGCACGAGAGGGTGGAGATCGCTGTGCGTTCAGTGCTCGGCAGCCTGCAGACGCACGGCCGGTACCGACCGTTCCACTGGACGTTCGGCGGGCGGGTCGGCGAGCAGATGATCGAGGGAGAGATTGTCGCCGAACCCTCGGATGTGATCGGTCTGACGTACACCGACACCGACGGCGGGTCGAAGTACTGCTACAACTCGGCGATCGCAAGCTGCCGAGTCGAGTTGGCGGGCAAGGCGTTCGAGCGGGCAGAACTCACCGCCACGCGCCGGGCGATGTTCGAAATACTCTCCGACGTCCGCCACGACGCGGTGCCGCTGCTGGCCTAGGCCTAGGCGAAGGCGTTGGTGACCGTAGCGAGGTCGAAGTAGTCCTTCCAGGAGGCGATCCTGCCGTCGACGACTTCGAAGACGCCCATGACCGGCAGCGCGAGCCGGCCACCGTCCCTTCGGCGCATCACATCGGTGCGCTCGTTCATGACGGTGTTGCCGTCACTGACCTGTCGGTGCACCTGAAAGTCGATGCCGTCGAAGTCCGCGGTCAACCCGGCGATGAACTCCCTGATCGCGTCGGGGCCCTGCACCGGTTCCATCGGAATATTGTGATAGACGCCGTCTTCGGTGAAATATCCTGCCAGCTCGGCCGGATCGGGTGAGGCCCACTTCTTGCAGAACTCGGTGACCACATCGTCGGGGGAGCGTGTCATTCCTCGATGCTAGACGCCCGATCCGGCCATTCGCGCTAGAAGCCTTCGGTCAGCACCCGGTCCAGGGTGTCGACGTAGAAGTCCGCGCCCTCGAGGTCAATGCACAGCGGCGGCTTGGTTTTCAGGATGTTCAGGTGGTCACCGGTCGGTTGGATGATGACGCCGAGTTCGAGCATGCGATCGCAGATCGCCGCGGTCTCCTCGGTCGCCGGCTCCAGCGTTTCGCAGTCGCGGACCATCTCGACACCGAGGTACAACCCGATGCCGTGCACGGTGCCGATGATCGGATGGCTGTCCCGCAGCGCCAGTAGCCGCGACTTCAGGTGCCCACCGACGGTCACGGCGTTCTGCTGCAATCCCTCGTCGCGCAGCACATCGAGCACCGTCAGACCGATCGCACACGACAGTGGGCTTCCGCCCGTCGACGAGAAGAAGTACCCCTGCGAGCGGAATCGGTCGGCGACCGCGCGGCTGGTGATCACCGCGCCCAGCGGATAACCGTTGCCCGTCGACTTCGCGATAGACACGATGTCGGGCACGACGTTCTGCTGATGGAAGCCCCAGAACCATTGGCCCAGCCGGCCGTAGCCGACCTGCACCTCATCGGAGATCGCCAGCCCGCCACCGGCTCGCACGGCCGCATACACCTGCTGCAGGTAGCCGTCCGGTAGCGCCATGCCGCCCGCATTACCGTAAACGCTTTCGCAGATGAATGCCGCCGGTGCGCGGCCCTCGGCGATCAATGCCTCGATCGCACGTACCGCGTCATCCGCGTACCGAGCGGCCTGCTCACCCCGGTACTTGCCGCGGAAGCTGTTCGGTGACTCGACGGTATGCACCCAATCCGGGCGTGTGGCAAGCGCATTCGGGTTGTCGGCGATCGACGTCGACACCGCGTCGGTGCCGTACGTCCACCCGTGGTAGGCCTCCCTGACCGCCATCACATCGCGGCGGCCTGTCGCTGCGGTGGCCAGCCGAATCGCCAGATCGCTTGCCTCCGAGCCCGAGTTGACCAGGAAGACGGTGTCCAACGGCTCGGGCAGCGTCGCGGCCAGTCGCTCGCTGAACTCGACAACGGCTTCGTAGTTGAAGCGCGAGTTGGTGTTCAGCTTGCGCAGCTGGCGGGCCGCGGTGTCGGCGACGCGCGGATGAGCGTGCCCCAGCACGGTGACGTTGTTGACCATGTCGAGATAGCAGCGGCCCGCGGTCGAGAGCAGGTAGTTGCGCCAACCGCGTTCGATCTGCGGTGGCTTGCGGTAGTAGTGCTCCTGGACCGGCGCGAAGCTCGCGTCGCGGCGCGACAGCAGGTCGGCGTCGGGGGCCAGCTCCCGCGCCTGCAATCCGAGCAACGGTCGCGGATCGCGGGTCAGCGCAAGCCAACCCGGGGCGAGCTCCGCCGTGGTGAACGGTGGCGCGGCAGGTGCGCCGGTCGGGCGCACGCCGATCTCGACCCATTGTCCGCCCGTGGCTTCCGCGAGTGGCTCACCCGTCAGGAGGGTGCCCGCCCCGACCGTCCGCGCACCCGTCAGGGTCAACTCGTGCTCGCGGCCCCGGAATGTGAGGGCCTCGGCGGAGGCGTCGACGACCTCGCCGTCCCACGGCGCGACCATCCGCAGAGCCGAGATGGGCCGAACGCCGATGCCGGTGGGGATGACGGCCGGACTGTCGTGGCTCAGCTTCGGCGCATGGCTCAGCCGCGGCTCACCGTACGTCGTGACGACCAGGTGTGTGTCGTCTTGCGTTGCGGCATCAGCGAACTCGTCAACGACGGTAGGCGTCATCCAGCGGCCTGCGTCGAAGGCATCAGATGTCGTGGACAGGTCCAAGGTCACCACCGAGGCGGGGTCGACGTCGACAACCGGAACGGCTGGGCGTAGGGGATCCGGCGCGGGCGCCATCCCCAAGTCCGCTTGGATGACCGCGGTCATGACGTCGAGCGGTAACGAGGTCGCCTGCTCGAACATCCGCCACTCGTCGTCAGACTGCTCGGTGATGTAGGCGTTGTCCGGGTCAAGTGTCGCCTGTTGCGCGCCGCTGACGATCAGCACCGCGGTACGCAGAACCAGCAGTGGCCAGAGCGCTTCGGCCTCGACGACGCTCAGTGGCCGAATCTCGTTGAATGCCCGGATCGCAGGCAGCACGGCGGTCGGATCGGAACCGGGATGGCCCAGCACACACGACGCGGTGACCGCGAGTTCGGAAACCGCCCAGCTGCCGGTGAGGTCGCCGAAGTCGATGACACCGTCGGGTCGTCCGCCCGATAGCACGACGTTCGCGTCCGTGAGATCCAGATGCACCGCCTGGCGCGGTAGCCGGTCGGCCAGTGGCGCGATGCGCGCCCAGGCCGCGCCGGCGGCCGCCTCGACAAGCGATCGACGCGACGCGTCGACGTGCGAAACGAGTTGACGTACCACGTCGGCGCCATACCGAAGGTCCCATTGCAGGATGCGGTCCAGACCCGGGTGCGTGAACCCGGCCAACGCCCGGCTCACCCGACCTGCCACCTCGCCGAGTCCCGCCACCGCCGTCGGCGACAGGTATCCCGAATCGACCAGTGTGCCGCCGGCCAGGAATCGAAGTAACCGCACGTAGGCGGTGTCCGCGAGCAATCCCGTTACCGCCGTGCAGTTCTCGCCGGCGAGGTTCGGCAACGGAACCGCGACGCGCAATGACGGTTCGGTCGCCGCGATCAGCTGCGCCGCCAGGTCTTGAGCCTCGATCTCGACGGCGCTGAAGACCGGGTTGGCGACCTTGAGTACGCCGGCGACGTCGCCGTCGGCGGCGGTCACCAGAAAGTTCTTGTCCTGCTGGCTACCCAGTGAAGTGACCGTTGCCCTGCGGCCGAAATGCTCGGCCAGGATCTGTTCGGCCTGCTCGACGCTCACTCGCGGTGCGGGCAACTCCGGCTCTGCCAGGAAGTTGAAGCCAATCACCGGCTGACGAATTCCACCACGACTTCGGAGAACGCGTCGTTGTCGTCGCCTGCGGCGGTGTGCCCGGCCTCGGACAACTCGACGAATTCGGCGCGGGGCACCTTCTCCAGAAAGTCCTTGACGCCCTCGGCGCTGACCACGTCGGAGAGCTTGCCGCGGATCAGCAGGATCGGGATGGTCGACTCGATCACCGCCCGCTCGAGCTTCTCCACCCGGACGAACGGATCGTCCATCGGGGCCGTCAGAAACGCCGGGTCCCAGTGCCAGTACCAGCGGCCGTCGTCGCGCAGCCGGAGGTTCTTCTTCAACCCCTCGGGGCTGCGCGGCCGGGCCCGGTGCGGCAGGTACCCCGCCACCGCGTCGGCGGCCTCATCCAGAGTCGCGAATCCGTGCATGCCGCTGGCCATGAACTCGCGGATGCGGGCGCTGCCGCCCTTCTCGTAGCGTGGCACCACGTCGACGAGCACGAGCTTGGTGACCTTTTCCGGGCCCGCCGCGTGCGCGACCAGCATCCCGGTCATGCCGCCCATGCTCGCGCCGATCAGGATCGCCGGCCGGCCGATCTGCTCGAGAACCCGCAACGTGTCCGCGCACAGCGCGTCCACCGTGTAATTGGCGTCGGGTGCCCGGTCGCTGTCGCCATGCCCTCGACTGTCCAGCGCGACAACGTGGTACCCCCGGTCGGCCAGGATCTGGCCGGTGTTCTTCCACGAGAAGCGGTTCTGACCGCCGCCGTGCAACATCAGCACGGCGGGCGTGTCGGCCGGTGCGTCGGGGTTCCATTCGTCTGCGGCGAGGGCTAGGTCCTCGACGCCGCGGAACGTCACGGTGTGCGGTTCGCTGCGGGTAGTGCTCACAGACGTCCTCTCGGCTGACCCCGAAGGGTCACGTTACTCAGGAGACAATTTAGGGGGATCCCCGGCCTGATTGATGAGCGCGTCAATATACTTTGCCGGTGCAGCCCGACACCGTCTCCGACGACGACCGCAGCAGCATCATCGACGCTGCCTACGAGTGCCTGTCCGAGCCGCACAGCGGGCCGATCCCGGTCGCCGCGATTCTGCAGCGCGCCGGCGTCTCGACAAGGGCGTTCTATCGCCACTTCGAATCCAAGGACGCGCTGTTCCTGGCGATGTTGCGTGAGGAGACCGATGCGCTGGCCGGCAGGCTCGATCAGGTCTGCGCGGAGGCGCAGGGAGGTCCGGTCGACGCGCTCAAGACCTGGATCGCCGGCATGTTCGGGTTGATCCACGACGACCAGACGCGCATGCACTTCACGGTCATCGACTCCGACGAGGTCCGCGCGGCCAAGGGCTACCGCGAGACGCGGGAGAAGGCGCATGCCGACCGGGAGCGCTCCCTGGTCAAGATCCTGCGCCGCGGCCGCGACGACGGCACTTTCCCGCTGACGGATCCTGAGCAGGATGCGGTCGCGATCAGCGCGGTGACCAGCAAGTTGATGCTGAGCCAGTCCTACCAGGATCGGGACCGGATGCAGAAGGCGCAGGATCAGATCCTCGACTTCGCGTTGCGGGCCCTCGGCGCCCGCCGATGACTCTTCACCACCGCGTCGGTCTATAGGGCATGCCATCCATTACGCCCTCGCTGTGGTTCGACAACGACCTCGAAGAAGCCGCACAGTTCTATACGTCGATCTTCCCCAACTCGTCGATAGAAGGTTTCGAGCGCTACACCGACGCCGGGCCGGGCACGCCCGGTGAGGTGGTGTCAGGCACGTTCGTACTCGACGGGCAGACGTTCATCGGGATCAACGGCGGGCCGCAGTTCCCGTTCACCGAAGCTGTGTCCTTCACGATCAGCTGCACGGACCAGGCCGAGGTCGACTACTACTGGGACCGGTTGGGCGACGGCGGCGAAGAGTCGCAGTGCGGCTGGCTCAGGGACCGATTCGGGTTGAGCTGGCAGATCGTGCCCAACCGGCTCAACGAGTTGATCGCCGATCCCGACCCGGCCCGCGCCGCGGCGGCGACCAAGGCCATGCTCGGGATGCGCAAAATCATCGTCGCCGAGCTGGAGGACGCTGTCCGCGACGCCTGAGGCTCGGGCTACACGCGTACGACGATGCCCTGGGTCAGCGTAACGATGACTGCCAGCGCAAGGATGAACGCGTAGCAGCCGACTGTCAGTCGGCGGGTCTCGCGCCACAAACCCGACTTGGTGGGTGGGGGCAGGAAGAACTCCGCGGGCATATCTTTCATGCTCTTGCGCTGGAAGTCCGATGAGTCAGTCATGGCACGCTCTTCCGGTCAGGGGACGTAGACACTGTCAGCGCCGAGTACCGAGCGCAGGATCAGTAGTGGGCCGACGAGGAATAAGGCGAAGCTGAGCTGGAAGCCGACGCACCAGGCGCCCAGACGCATCAACTCGAACTTCCACCGTGCGATGGTGACGTCGTAGTTGAGGAAGTGGTCGTATTCCTGGGTCTTGGTGAGCCGTGCAGGTTCGGTGCTCAGTGCAACGGAACCGGATCCAACCGCCGACACCGGCTCACGTACCAGAACTTTAGGACTGGTGAATCGTTCAAGGCCAAAGAATCGTTCCAGATGGTTGAGGCCGCGAACAGGGGGCTTGCCGGCCCAGTAGGCGATGAGGTTTGGCCACGTGCACATGATGCCGATGGTCCACAACAGGGTGATACGACCACCGCTGTCCCACTCGAGCACAGGGCCGATGCCGGGGTCGTAGGTCCACCATCCCATCGCGGTGGCCGTGCCCTCGACGACGAAGTCCCACACGTAATTGACCGGAATAGCCAGCACGATCATGGATTTGAGCATGCTCCAGCCGAACCGCGAAGACACCCACTGGCTTAGCCACAGCACGAGCAGGGCGTGCACGCCCCAGTACGCCGCGTAAGCGAACGGCATGAACAGCGGGTCGTTCGGCGTCTTCAACGGCAGCCAGTCCAGGAGGTGATGCTCTGCGAATGCGGGGCTGTAGAACAGCATTTGACCCCAGTCGCCTGCGGTCTCCATCCAGTACACCGCCATGCTGTTGAACAGAAAAAGGAATCCCCAGGTAAGTCGGCGTCGACGGACGACATCGGCGATCGCTAGAACGATGAATACGCTGCCCGCAATCGGGATCACCCAGTTGAAGAACCACACCCCAACAGGGTCCGCCGTCACCGGAGGGATTAGTTCCTGCGCTACGAGAACCATGGCACCCCTTTGCGGTTCGGCTTTAGTGAAGTAACCTTCACTAAAATCAGTCAGGTGTCAACCATCGATTCGACCGCTGGAGGGCGCGTGGACGAACGTCGGGTGCGCGAGTTTCAGGCAGCCTCGTTACAGCGTCACGCCATCGAGTTCGGGGAATGGATGGTGCGGGCCAGCAACGAGCGGGCCCGCGCACTGGGCCACCGCCAGTTGCGACCGGCACATGCGCGGTTGATGGTCTTTCTCGGCTGGGACGGCAGCCGGATCACCGACATCGCTCGGGCGCAGGATGTTTCGAAGAACGCCGTCAGCCAGCTTGTGACGGAACTCGAAGATCTCGGCTATGTCGAACGGGCTTCCGATCCCGCCGATGGGCGAGCCAAAATCGTCCGCTACACCCGCGAGGGGAGAGCGCTGATCGCCGACGCGGCCACCATCGCCGAACGACTCGACGCTGAAATCGAGGCAATCATCGGCGCGCGAAAGCTTGCCGACCTACGGTCGACGCTCGCTGAGATCTGCCGTCACCTCGGTATCGGACCGGCGCCCTGATTAAGGCGCGCTGACGAGCCGCGCCACGTTCTCGGGCCAGTAATCGCCGCAAGCTTGCGCCCATGGCGAACACTGTTTACTATACGGCGTATGGCAGGCCGCCCAAAGGTGCGCAAAGAGCGCCTCGATGAGCAGGCGATCGTTGACGCGGCACTGAAGATCGCCCGGAAGCGCGTGTCCGACTTGACCATGCGCGCAGTCAGCGACGAACTGAAGGTATCCGTCGGGGCGCTGTACAAGCATGTGGTCGGACGAGACGAGCTCTTGGCGCTCGTGGTCGAGGAAATCTTAGGCCAAGCTCCACGGATTCACCCTGACGCCAGCGACGGTTGGCTGGCTCTGCGCGCCCAGGTTCTGGGCATTCAAGCGCTGATGGACCGGTATCCGGGGCTGGACGACGCGGTGATCGCGCATTCGCCGAATTCGCCGAAAGCCAACGAACTTCGCGACGAGGGCATGACCGCGTTGCAGCACGAGGGGCTCACGATCGATGAGGCTCACAAGGTCTATCGCGCGGTGACGTGGCTGTGGCTGGGCTCGCGGGCGGCGTTGGAGGGACGGGCGCGGCGACAGGCGGACATCGACACCTTCGCCGAATCCCTGGACGTCTTGATCCGGGGACTCAAAAGCCACATGGAGGCAACCGAACTCGTTCGATCGACAAGTCAGGAGTTGCGATGAAGTTACCGACTTCCAAGGGTGCGGCAGTCGCCCTGTTCTTCATATTGGCGGCGGCCTGGATCATCACGATCGTGACGGTCCAGGCGCTGCAGGTCGCTCACTACCGATAGGAAGCACCATGTTGCAGGATGCACTACTTCTGGCCGGCATGGTTGCGGCCGACGCGTTGATTCTAGCGGTGTGGTGGTTCTTGGGCAGCAGGTTGGTGCCCGCCGAATCCAGTCCACCCGCGGCGGAGTCGACTCTGACGAAAACGCCTCGGCTGCACAAGGTTTTGACCGTCATCTGCTTCATGCTCCTGATCGGTCTTCTCGTTGAATGTATGGCAATGTTCCCCGCGATCCTGGTGAGGTTCGGATGGTCCTGAAAGAGAACCCCGTAGACGTCGGTCCTGACGAAGTCCCCTCCGGGAAGCCAAGACGGTTTCTTGAGGCAGCGGACGGTTGGTTGCTCGTCGGCTGCATCCTGTCCGGCACGATGATTCTTGGGCCCATCGGCCCGATCGTGCTGGGCATCGCGCTATGGAAGCTGTACAAGTCGGTCAAGGCTGGGACGAATGTGCGACCGTGGGCAGCGACGGTCATCGCGACCTTCTGTATGGTCGATGGCCTGATCAATTTCTCGCCGTGGTCATTTGACACCTTCGCGCATAACACCGTACTGGGCGAGACATTCATCACCGGCTATGGCCGATTCTTCGATGGCGCCTTCTACGTCGACTACAACAGCGGTGCTCTCGGCGGAATCCCCAACACTGCTGAGAAGATGTGGCAATACCTCGCCGTGTTCATCTTGATGCCGATGCGGGTGGTCAGCGTCTGGGCGTTCATGCAGATGCGCACCTGGGGTCTGCATTTCATGAAGGTGTCAGCGTGGCTGTATCTGTTCCTGTGGGCCGGCTACACGATGGCGATGAGTATGGACTTCGAAGAGCGCATGGCCACTTCAGAATTCGGACTCGGCTGGTGGTTGTTCAACCTCTTCTACCTCTCACCGGTCTTCGTGCTGCCCTACCTCTACACCGTGGACAAGAGCCGATGGTGTCGCTGACTGACCGCCGGATGCCGCCATCGAGATGTTGACGCCGCACTGGCTGCCGACCGGTTGGTTTCAGGTCGGTTGGTCCGGCGACATCCCGGTGGACGAGGTTCGGCCCCTGCGCTACTTCGGCCGCGATCTGGTCGCTTATCGGGATGGCGGAGGGACGCTCCACGTTCTCGATGCCTACTGCAGGCATCTCGGCGGGCACCTCGGATATGGCGGACGTGTGCAGGACGACTGCGTCGTGTGCCCGTTCCACGGCTGGCACTGGAATGGCGGTGGCAACAATGTGCACATCCCCTACCAGCCGGATCGGCCCAACCGCTCGCGTCGTCTCCGCGCATGGCCCGTGCGCGAACAGTTCGGTGTGGTGTACCTGTGGCACGACGTCGCGAGCCGAGAGCCCTCTTGGGAACCGCCGAACATCTTCACCGACACTGGTCCGCACACCGCCGCACTCGACTACCACCCAGCGTCACCGCACGGTCTGATCCGCTATGGCGCCCTGCCGCTGCACCCGCAACTCGTGCTCGAAAACGCCGCGGACCCTATCCACTTCCGGTACGTGCACGGCACTAGGCACCATCCGGTTTTCCTGCGGCGATGGGAGGACGATGCGCATTGGTTCAGCCAGATCGGCTTCGGATCCCGATGGCGCGAGATGGAGCCTGACAGCCACAACGGCGACACCCTGTCGATACTCGCGGCCGGCGTCGGACTCAGCTTTACGTCGCTGTCGGGTTCCTCGAACACGCTGATCCTGTTGTCCACGACGCCGGTTGACGTCGGCACCAGTGAAATGTTCCAGACGGTGTGGCTCGAGAGGCTGCCCGGCGATGACGTCCCGGGCGCGGTCGAGTCACGTATCGATGCGGCCACCGCCCAATTGCCGCACGACATCACCATTTGGAGCCACCAACGGTTCGAAGACCCGCCGGCCCTGGCCACCGTCGAAGGTCGCGCGTTCGCCGATTTGCGGCTCTGGGCCCGACGCTTTTACCCCGAATCCGCCGGGGCGCCGCGCCTACTTTCAGCGGCGAACGGAACCGTTCAGCTCGAGGGCGAGATGCGACCGTGAAAGTCGGCGTCTATTTCGACCTTCGCAACCCGCGCCAGTGGCGACAAGATCCGTCGCGCCTCTACGGCTTCACCATCGAAGCGTGCCAGGAGGCGGAACGGCTGGGTGCAAGCTCGGCATGGTTCTCCGAGCACCACCTCTTCGACGATGACTACCTCGCCGCACCGTTGACGTTTGCGGCCGCGGTCGCTGCGCGGACGCAGCGGATCCGGCTCGGAACGGCGATCGTGATCGCGCCGCTGCACCATCCGGCCGAGATCGCCGAGCAGTGTGCTGTCGTCGACCTCGTGTCCGACGGTCGACTCGATCTGGGCCTCGGAACCGGTTATCGCATACCAGAGTTCGACCTTTACGACGCAACGCCGAACGCGCGATATGCGCAGACCGACGGTACGGCGCGTCGTCTCCGCGAGCTGTGGGGAAAGGACGGCATCCGGCCGGGGACGGTGCAGGATCCGCTGCCGATCTGGATGGGGTATCAGGGACCACAGGGTGCGAGGCGCGCCGGTCTGCTTGGTGAGGGACTACTGTCGGCGGATGGGGCGCTGTGGGGCCCCTATTCAAAGGGGCTGGCCGAGGCGGGACATTCTCTGGCCGTGGGGGTGATGGCGGGCGGTATCCAGGGATGGGCCACCGAGGACCCCGACGGCGACTGGCCGACGGTCTCCGAACACCTGTCGCATCAACTCAACTCGTATCGTCGCCACATGGTCGAGGGCACCGGTCATCCGCCGCCCAAGCCCGTGGATCTCGGCCGCGTCGTCAACACCGACGGCGCGGGTCCGCTGGGGTCCTTCACGTACGGCACCCCCGAACACGTGGCGGAGGCGATACGAGCCGGTACTGCAGGCGCCCCGGTCGACACCGTCTTCCTCTGGGCATCCATCGGCGGGATGGCCGACGAGCTGGTCATGCGTAACATCGCAACGATCTGCACCCGGCTCGCACCCTTGCTCGCCGAACAAAAGGATTCTCGATGACCGAACCGCAGACGACCCGCCGCGAAGCGACCGACCCCTTCGGCGAATGGGCAAGCAGCAAAGACGTTTTGATGAGCTATCGCTACCTGGCCTCGGCTCCGCGGCCCATCGATCGCACCCACGCTGAGAACGCCTTGCACCTCCGCCGCGACCTCCGCACGGCGGGTGGGGCAATGCTGGCGGCCCCGCTGGCGATCGCGATGCTCGACGCCGCGGGCGTCAACGTCGACCCGGTCAACATCCTGGCGCTGACCCAGATCAACCTGACCGTCATCGACCACGGGCAGGGGATTGACGACGTGTTCATGGCAGGACGTGTCGCCACTGAGGCGCGGTCGCAGATCTTCACCGAGGCAGTGATTCACCACGCGAGTGACCGTGAGCGGATTGTCGGATTCGGATCGGCTAACTGGTCGGTGATCTGTCCGACGCCCGAGGGGTTCGCCTATCCGGAACCGGGCGCCGGCGTCGACGAATCGGACGACCTCCCGCCGCTGTGGCAGGCCTACACAGGGAACAGACGTGCCGATGGCCTGCTCGAGATTCCGGGGCTGCGGCCGGAAATCGGCGCCGAGCGCCTCCATCACGGACCGATGCTCGTCGTGACCGAAGCCGCCGCAATCGACGCGGGCTCGCGTGCGCTCGGCACCGATGACGTGGGCGTCGATCAGCTGACAATGACCATCGTGGCACCGGGTCGGACAGGTCCCTTCGTCGCGATGCCGGTATCGGTCGGGACGAGCGGTGACAGCGCGGCGTGCCGTATTGAACTTCGGGACAACGGGCGAGCTGGCCGAGTCGTTGCTACCTGCGTTGTGCGGATCAGCCGGCTCCGTCGGTACTTGCATGGCGGGTGATCGACGAGAGGTCGACATCGTCCCAAACAACTGCCGCGGGGCAAGCGCGGAATACCTGTGGACCGCCGGGTCTTTTCGTGCGTTACTGGTCACGTTACAGTGTAAGGTCAGACGACGACCGGCCCTTCTGACGGCCCCAGAGACGAGGACTGATGGATCAAGCGACGAAGTTCGATCCGCGACTGGCCCCGCTGACCCAACAGGTCAAGTCAATGGCGAGTCCCCAGGCGCTATTCAGCGAAAAGGCCGGCACTGTTCGCGCTGAAAAGTCCAACGGGGTCTGGAATCTCTATCGCCACGACGACATTGTCAAGATCAATCGGCACCCGGCGATCCTCGGCAATGGCGGCCAGGGCGGCAGCTTCGGCAACGACAACCCGCTGATCCCTTTGGAGATTGACGGTGAGGACCACAAGAAGTGGCGAAAGCTGCTGGACCCGATCTTCGGACCGAAGCAGATGTTTCCGTTGGAGGCGCAGATCCGGAAGCTCGCGGGAGAACTCATCGACAAATTCGCTGCCCGCGGCGAAGCCGAACTGCACGACGAGTTCTGCGTGCCGCTGCCATCACTCACGTTCCTGCGTCTCGTCGGGGCTCCGATCGAGGACGTGGACTTTTTCCTTGACTTCAAAGACGGTGTGATACATCCCGAGGGAGACACGGTCGAGGAGATGAATGCGAACATGGCGGTGGCGGGCGCCAAGTTGCTCGACTATTTCGTCAAGTTCCTCGCGGAGCGTCGGCAGGAGACCGAACCGAAGGAGGACGTCATCTCAGTGCTGTTGCGGTCGGAGGTCGACGGTGAACCCATCTCCGAACTCGACCTCCTGAACATCATGTTTCTGTTGATGTTCGCCGGCCTCGACACAGTGACCTCGTCGCTGTCATGCATCTTCGCGTGGCTGGGCCAACACCCCATGGAGCGGGACCGTCTGATCGCGGACCGGTCA
Organism: Mycobacterium deserti; assembly: GCF_025345615.1. GTDB lineage: Bacteria > Actinomycetota > Actinomycetes > Mycobacteriales > Mycobacteriaceae > Mycobacterium > Mycobacterium deserti. The sequence continues at coordinate 409,494 of NZ_JAODWD010000001.1, read as the reverse complement.
CTTCTCCCCGCGGCCATCGAGGAGATCATGCGCTACGAGTCCCCGGTCCCATCGGGGCAGCGACACCCCACCGAGGACATCGATCTTGGCGACGGTCTGGTCATCAAGGCCGGTGAGCCCATTCACGCGTTCTGGGCAGCCGCCAATGTCGACCCGACCCACTACGAGGACCCCTTGACGGTGAACTTCGACCGTGGGCGTCAGAGCCACATCGTGTTCGCCAGCGGCACGCACCGCTGCCTCGGGTCCCACCTCGCACGGATGGAGCTGAGGATCGCGCTGGACGAAATCCTCACTCGCATACCCGACTACACCGTTCCCGCAGTCGAGGATCTGGTTTACGACAACGTCTCGGTCCGGATGGCAACCAGCCTGCCGGTGAAGTTCACCCCAGCTAGGCATTCGAAGCGCTGACTCGGCGTCAACGCGACTTCTTCGACTTCTTGGCTGCGAGCTGCGCGCGCAGTCCTTCGATGATGGTGTCGACGCCGTAGTTGAAGAAGTCGCGCCCGCGCAGACCGGTCAGGTGAGGCACCAGTCTGGCCAATGTGTCGTCCAGTTCGTCGGGGTCCACTTCGCTGGGGTCGGGGGTGTCCAATTCCATCACCTGGTAACGGCCGAACAGATAGGTGTGGATCATCGCGTACGACAGGAACACCCGCGGCCCCTCAAATCCCGCGCTGAGCAGTATCTCCAGAATCCCGTTCATCAGGCGCTGGTCGGTGCTGCGCATGCGTTCCAGCATGACCGTGGCTATGCCGGGATGATCGTGCAAGCGCGCATCGATCCCGGTCACGACCGCTCGTAAGCGATCCTCCCACGGTCCCGAATCGGGTTCAGGAATGGCAACTTCCGAGAGAAGCTTGCGAGCCACGAGGTCGAGTAGTTCGCGCTTGTCGCTGACGTACCAGTACGGCGCCATCGCCGATCGGCCGAGTTCGCGAGATAGCCGGCGCATGGACAGCGCGTCGAGCCCCTCAGCGCGAATGATGTTCAGAGCCGCGTCGACAATCTGTTCTTCGGTCAACGTCGGTGGCTTACCCCGCTTCGCGGTTCGCGACGCTGTGTCCGCGGCGGCCTCCTTAGCGGCGATCTGCGCACTCCGTTCTCTCGCCCCGATCAATCCAATGATGTTAGATCACGGGCTCGCACGTTTGGCACTTCAGATTCCGAGGCGGTCGAGAAACCGTTCGTAGAACACGGCAGGCCCGCCGAGCAGCAGGCTCGACGACAGTGCACGTCGGAATAATGCTGCGGCATCCGCGGAATCGTCGATGACCTCGGCGGTCCGGCTCGCTACTCGCAACGCGGCCGTCGAGCACCCGATGTGCGCCATTGCAGCAGATCCCGGTGCAGCGTTCGCACTGCGCGCTTGCGTCCACAGAGATACCGCGGTCGCGTGATCCAGCGCCGTTTGAGCGAGGTCGAGTTCCGCATCGCCCGCGAGCAGCACGGTGACGGCCCGTTCAATGAGTCCGACTTGTTCACCGGCCAACGCGGTCATGGCCAAATCCACGGTGTCGCGCATCAGCGCACCGCCGCGACCCTCCTTGCCGAGCAGTCTTGCCGGCGTGTCGTTCAACTCAACGGCGAACAGTGGCCGGGTTTCGTCGATCGAGTCGAGTTCGGCGACCGACAACCCGGCCGCATCTGCGTCCACGGCATACAGCGAGGGTCCCGCGATGGAACGCGCGACCGCGAAGATCACGTCAGCACCGGCCGCATCGGGCACAAAGAGCTTCGTCCCCGACAGCCGCCAACTGTCGCCGTCGGGCTGGGCCTTCGTACGCACGAGCGCGGGATCCCAGGAGCCCGATTTTTCTGCCGCGGCGACTGTCGCTCGTAGCTCGCCACTTTCGATGCGCTCGCGGTGCTCATCGCCGTCTGCACCGAGCGCCCACAGTGCCTGCCAAGCCAACCCGATGTTCGAGAACAGCGGCGAGGCGCCTAGCGAGTACCCGTAGCTACGCATCGCCGCGCCGAGTCCCTCTTGTTGTACCGCGGCAAGTTTCAGCCACGTTGACCCATCGGGATAGTCGGTCCCAGACTGTGCATGAAGGTAATCCGTTGCACTGCACCGTACTTGGGCGTACGCCGTACTCGCCAAGCGGTCGAATGCCGTCGGGTCGCTCGCGGCCGCCAGGAATTGGCTCCGCAATGCGCTACCGGCGTCGGCGATCAGATGGGGACCCAGAACGTCGGCGGCGAAACGCGCCCCCGCCGCCAGACTGCGGGCGCGCAATGTCCTCCCAATCGCCTCGTCGGAAATATCGCCGTGTGCGGCGGCGACGTCAACCAGCAGCGAGCTGAGGTCACGCCGCAGCGCGCGGTCGTCCCATGTCCAGGTCGAGCGCATCAGGGCCGTGAGCGTGTCGGGGTTCAGCGCTTTTTCGAACTCATGATGAGCTGGATCGACCGATCCTGGCTGCGTCGCGGTGCCGTTTCCCACTGTCGAACCTCCCAGTTCTGTCCCGCTGTCGCCATGGCCAACCTCAACGTTACAGTGTAAGGTCAGATAGGTGCACGTGGTGACGCTCAAAAGAAGGAGCCCTCGACCGTGACGCAAATGACGCAAGAATCGACCGAGACGACCGAGCGGGAAAAGATCTGGGCTCACTCCGGTGACTCGCACGCGATGGAGCCCGACGACCTGTGGACGTCGCGGCTGCCTAAGCGGCTCGCAGACCGCGCCCCGCGGACCGAGCGCGGCGAGAAATACGAACTGGTCTATGTCGATGGCCAGCAGCTGAGTCGTCAGCTCAACGACTTCATGGACGCGATCCGACCGCCGGGTGCATCCGACATCGAGATACGGCTGCAGGACTTGGACCGAGAAGGCGTGCAATGCCAGCTCGCTTTTCCCTCAGCCGGATTCTGGACCGTCAACATCCAGGACGCCGAACTGGCTCGCGCGGCGGCCAGGGCATGGAACGAATGGTCACGCGACGAAGTGATGTCCTGGCAGAAGCGAATCTTCACGCCGGCGATCGTGCCCCTCGTGGAACCGGCCGATGCAGCTGCCGAGGTGGAATGGGCTGCCGAGCAAGGATTTCAATCGATTTTTCTCCCCTGCACGATGTCTGACGAGAAAGACTGGGGCCTCGACCTCTGGGAGCCGTTGTGGTCAGCCGCCGATGCCAACAACATGGTGTTGGCCTATCACATCGGCACCGGCGGCGAGAACGTCGTGTACCGCGGGCCCGGTGGTGCCGTCGTGAACTACATGGAGACGACTTACCCCGGTATGCGGGTGGTGTCGCATCTGGTCGCCGGTGGGGCACTCGACAGGCACCCTGATCTGAAGGTGCTGATCGCCGAGGGTGGCGCCGGTTGGGTTCCCGCGATCGGTGACCGGATGGACGAGGCATACCGACAACACGGAATGTTCGTGCGGCCCAGGTTGAACCGGCTGCCCAGTGAAATAGTCCGCCAGCAGGTTTATGCGTCCTTCCAGCACGACATCAGCGCGGTCCAGATAATCGAGGACACCCAATACGACAACGTCTTGTGGGGGGACGATTATCCGCACCTCGAGGGCACTTACGGCCACACCCAGGAGACGCTGCATCAGCTGTTCGATTCAGTTGATCCCCGAATCAAGGACCGGGTACTGCGGGGCACGTTCGAAGAACTCTTCACAGTGCCGAAGATGGACGACAACTCCGTTACACAGTGACCGACACAGCTGCCGCACGTCGGCCCGCGCCCGACCCGCAGGAGGATTGGGCGGCCACACGGGGCGTGCTGATGAGCTACGCGTACCTCGGATCCCGTCCGCAGGCGATCGACTCCAGCAGCGCTGCGAACGTGCTCCACCTGCGGCCGGATCTGCGTACGCCCGCAGGGGCCGTACTGGCCGCACCGTTGGCTATAGCGATGCTCGACGCCGCGACCGTCAACGTCGAGGGGATGCGGGTTCTCGCGGTGACCCAGGTTGACTTCAACGTCGTCGATTACGCGCTAGATGTTCGTCATGCACATATTGCCGGGCGCATCACCACAGAGATGCGCTCGCAGTTGTTCACCGAAGCGCGATGTGCAGACGCCGATGATCCCGACCGGCACATCGGCTTCGGCACCGCGAACTGGGCTGTGCTGAGCGGAACGCCGCACCGATTCTGCTTCCCGCAACCGGGCATGCCAGAATCCGGCTGGTCCGGACTGCCGCCACTGTGGCACGCGTACTCCGGTCGCCGGCGAGGCGACGGCACGATGGAAATTCCGCGCCTGCCACTCGAAGTCGGCGAAGAGCGACTGCACCACGCTCCGATGCTCGCCGTTACGGAAGCAGTCGCTTTGGAGTGTGCCGCCCAAGCGCTTGGCACCGACGAGGTCGTCGTCGACCACCTGGCGATGACAGTGGTGGCGCCGGGTCGCACGGGACCGTTTACCGCAGCGCCGGTGTACATGGCAACCGCGGGCGACGCCGTTGGGTGCAGAGTCGAACTGCGCGACGCCGGGCGCGGCGATCGCCTGATCGCCGCGACATTCGTGCGTATACAGATGTACGACTGAGGAGGCTTGTATGGAATCGATCTGCGCCGGACTGAACGTGGTCGAATTCGGTTCGGGAAGTGTTGCCGCATCGATCGCCGGCGTCGTGCTCGCCGACGCTGGCGCGCGCGTCCTCAAGGTCGAATCCCCCGAGGGCGATCGGCTCCGCGCGCACAATCCCAGCGGATTCCTCGTGTGGAATCGAGGCAAGGAGAGCCTCGTTGCTGATCTGCGAACCGCGGAGGGACAGCAGACAATCCGTGACCTGGCCGCGCACGCTGACGTGGTCATCGAAGGGTTCGCCCCCGGCAGGACCGCGGCGTGGGGGATCGGAGCCGACGAGCTCCGGGCGGCTAATCCGGCGTTGATCCACTGCGCGATAACGGGCTTCGGGTCAGCTGGCCCCTACGCACCGCTGAAAGCGTATGACTCACTGGTCGCCGCGAAGGCGGGACTGTGGGCGCGTGGCGCGTTCGGGCACCGGGACGGCCCCATCATGTTCCCCGTCCCATGGGCCAGCTTCGGCGCCGCCATGCAGTCGGTGGCGGGCATCATGGGCGCGTTGATGGTGCGGGAGAAAACCGGCCGAGGACAGGCGCTGGACGCCACACTGGTGGCAGGACTCGATCCGATCGACTACTTCGTTTCGACCATCGTCCAGGTGATGGCAAAACGTGGCGAGAAGCCCAACGCCGATGCGCGTGCGGCGACGGCCGCGAGCCGATTCGGCGTGCTGCTGGCCACCCGCGATGGCCGGTTTGTGCAGACCTCGACGATGCTGCCCCACCAGGGCAAGGCACTGTGTGAGGTAGCTGGAGTGGCTCACTGTCTCGAGGATCCTCGATTTACGGGCCTGCCGACTTTCGCCAACGTCGATGACGCCCAGGAGTGGGAAGAGTTGCTGTTGGAGGCTTTTCGGGCGGAGGACCTCGATCACTGGCTACCGCTGTTGGAGGCCAGTCCGAACGTCGCGTTCGAGGTGGCCGTCACGAGCGAGGATGGTTTGAATCATCCGCAAATCCTGCACAACGGCGACGTGGTGACTATTGAAGATCCCAGGCGCGGACCGATCCGCCAGGTCGGACCCGTGGGGCATTTCGACAAGACGCCGATCGGGCCGAAGCGATCAGCGCCCGAACTCGACGACAACGCCGGTCCGCTCGTGGCTCACGAGTTCCCGGCCGGCGGGTCGTCAGCGCCGAAGCACCCCTTCGAGGGCATCACGGTCGTCGAGTTCGGCTGCTTCTACGCCATGCCCTACGGGACCGCGATGCTCGCAGCGCTCGGTGCTCGAGTGATCAAAATCGAGGACGGCAAGGGCGATCCGCACCGCAATTCTTTCGGCCCTGAGGTGGCGAGCACGAAAACCACGGCGGCTAAGGAGAGTCTGTCGGTTGACCTGCGCACGGCGGAGGGGCGTGCGGTTGCGCAACAGGTGGTGGCCAACGCCGACGCCTTCGTGGACGGTTATCGATCGGGCGTCGCCGAGAAACTGGGCCTGGGATATCAGGAACTGTCCGCACTCAATCCCAAGCTGCTCTACGTACATGCCGCCGGCTATGGCACCGATGGCCCGTACGCCCACCGTGCGCTCTACGCACAGGCTGCGCAGACGGTGGCCGGAAGCTTCGGCAGGCAGGTCGGCTACTGGATGGATCCGGCTCAGAGCGAAGGTTTTTCAGTAATGGAGCTGCAAGCCGTGGTGCTTCCCCGGTTGAACATGCTCGTCGATGGAGACAGCAACGCAGCGCTTGTACTGCTGGCCGCGCTGTCGCTGGGGCTGTATCAATCGCAGAAGACCGGCGTCGGCCAGTTCCTGCGGACGTCGATGATCGGTGGCAACGCCTGGGCCTATTCCGACGACTTCTGCACTTACGAGGGCAAGCCCACGATCCCACTGTGCGACAGCGAGTATTACGGCACGAGCGCGCTCGATCGGGTGTACCCCGCTAGCGAGGGCGGTTGGGTGTGCCTCGCGGTGCGCAGCGACGCTGAGTTCGCAGCCTTGAGAGACATGATGGGCCTCGGCGACGTGACTGCCGCGGATGATGATGCGCTCGAGTCGGCTCTTACAGCGCGTTTCGCCCAGAAGACGGCGGCCGAATGGGAGGCACAGTTGACCGCCGCCCGGGTGGGCTGCGTCGAGGTCAATACGATGGGCCAGCCCATCTTCACCGTCTTCGACCCCGTGCTCCGCGAAACCGGGTTGACCGTGACAGACGAGCACCCGGTCTTCGGCGAGATGGTCCGAGCGGCACCGCCGGTCGCATTCTCGGAGACGCCTGGCCGGGTGGCCCCGTCGTGTGTGCGCGGCCAGCACAACCGCGCGATCATGACCGAGTTGGGCTATAGCGATGCTGACATCGCCAAGCTCGAGGAGCTCAACGCCGTGATCCCACCGTCATGATCCCGAGGGAACCACAAAATGCCACCGAGGCGTGCGACATGCTGGCCATCGGCCATCTCGCGGCGGCCTATGCCGACGCGGTGTCCCGCGGGGAGATCGCCGAAGCGTGCTTGACGTACGCCGAGGACGGCGAACGGCATTCACCCACAACCGAACCGGCCATTGGCCGCGTTGCCGTAACTGCCACCATCGCGGCGACCTGCGCTAGCTTGGAGTTCGTATTTCAGACAGTGCACCAGGGATTGGTGCAGATCGACAGTGATCTCGCCCGTGCTCGCTTCCCGATTACCGAGTGGGCGCGGCGTCGCTCCGACGCCCGCCCGATTCAGTTCCTCGGCGTTTACGAAGACGACTGCATCCGGACATCAGAGGGATGGCGGTTCGCGCGACGCACGCTGCTTCCGAGGACAATGGGCCGACCCGAGGGACTGAACGGCAGGCTTGTAGCACTGGACGGCCTGACTCCCTGGACAGGGGCCGTGGGGGGCTGAGCTAGTCGGGGAACTTCAGCCCGACGTGTATGAACTGCACCAACTCTTCGATGATCGCGTCCCGGTCGGGCACCTCGTCGTTGACGTAGGTGCCGCCCAGGAACGCCGCGACCGAACCGATCAAGATCATGATCATTCTCAGCTGCAGCTTCGCGTCACCGCGCCGCAGACCGCGATCGATGAGGAACTGGTCGAACCACGGTGCTTCGGGTTCGAAGAGCGAGCTTGACAGTCGGTGCAGATCCTCGTCGTCGAACTGACCAGGGTCGCCGAGCAGGACCTGCACCATGCTCATCGCGATGGTGCGGTTGTTGTGCACCATGTCGTAGAGCATTCCGACGAACGCCTTCGAACGCTCATGGGCACTGTCTGACGATTCGGCTTGAGCGGCAACCCATTCAGGAGTGACCGACTCAATCATCTCGATCATCGGACGGAAGACCGCTTCTTTGAGAAGACCGTTCTTGGAGCCGTAGTAGCGAAAGATCAAATCTTCGGACACCTTCGCCCGCTCGGCGATCTGCTTGGTGGTTGCAGCGTGCGGACCACGCTCGGCGAACAGCTGCTGGGCGGCCTCCAGAAGCAGCTTAGGAGCAGAACCACGCCGGACGCGCGGTCCTGTCCGGGGCGCGTAGGTGCGCTCGGATGCATCCTTTTTCACCGGCATGGTCGACACTCTAGGTGACCGGTCCGCCCTGCCGGGGCATCGCCCTAGTCGGCCGTGAACAGGTCACCGAGGGAATTCTTGAGCGCGTCGATGTCGCCGGCCTGGCCGCGCACGAACGCATCCGAGGTGTCGGCGGGCACACCGTCATTGGGTCGCCATGCCGCTCCTTCGTCGGCTCGGTGAGCCTTGAACCCGGCCTCCGGGAAGTTGTACCAACGCCTGGTGTTCAGTTCGACCATCTGGAGCACTTCATCGTCGGGACAGTCGGCGAAGACCTCTTCGGCCCGCGCGCGGCTCTTCGGCCAGAACGAGTCCGAATGCGGATAGTCGCATTCCCAGGTGATGTTTCCCACGCCGATGGCGTAGCGGTTGTTAACGCCGACTTCGTCCTCGATGAAGCAGCCGGAGATGTTGCGGCGGAACAATTCAGACGGCGCGATCGTCGGATGGATGTTCTGATAGAACTTGTGCTTGCGCCACACGTAGTCAGCCCGTTCGATGAGGTACGGCATCCACCCGACACCGCCTTCGGAGAACGCCACCTTCAAGTTGGGGTGCTTGTGGAACACGGGCGAAAAGATCAGGTCGGTGCAGGCAGCCATCGAAGTGGTTCCCATCAACGTGATCATCACCGCGAACGGCGCCTCAGGGGCGATCTGCGGAGGAAATCCGCCGGAGCCGAAGTGCATGACGGCGGTCAGGTTGGTCTCCTCCATCGCGGAGAACACCGGGTCCCACCACGGCGTGTGGTAGCTGGGCAGCTTCAGCGCTACCGGGTTGTCGGGTAGACCGATTGCGCGGACGCCTTTTTCGGCGACGCGGTGGATCTCGGTCACCATGAGGGTCGGATCCCATAGCGGAACCATCGCCATCGGGATGAAGCGGGCGGGATCGGTGGCGCACCATTCGTCGAGCGAGAAGTCGTTCCACGCCTGGACGCACAATAACGCCAGTTCCTTGTCCTCGCCCTCAAGAAAGATGGTGCCGCAGAAGCGCGGGAACGACGGGAAGCACAGCATTGCGTCGACCCCGTCGACGTCCATGTCCACCAGCCGGGCCTTCGGGTCGTAGCAGCCGGGGATCATGTCGTCGTAGCGCACTGGCTCCAGTCCGTACTCCTCGGGCTTCTTACCCGCCACGGCATTAAGACCGATATACGGATAGGGCCGATCCTCGTACAGCCACGACTGCATCGGCGGCAAGCCTTGGCGGGGCACCTCGACAATGCGCGGACCGCGCTCGCGCAGCGCGGTGGGCAGACGGTCCTCCCATACCCGCGGGTGCTCGATCAAATGGTCATCGACAGAGAGCAGTTTCATCGACGCCTGCAATGGCATGACGGCTCCTAGCTGGTTTATCCACGGTCGGTCTCATCGACACGGTAGGCACTCATGCGAGTTATAGTCAAGTATATACTTGACTAATCCTCCACCGTGTTCGTACGGTGAGACCCGTCACATCGATCGGGAGGTACGCATGGAACTGGACCTGAACAGCATGATGTCCGATCCCGCGCTGGCGAACTGTCCATGGCCGATCTACGCAGGGCTTCGCGAGCATGCGCCTGCGATGTCCGCTCCCTTCAGCCGCTCGCAGTCGGGCACCGTCGTCATCCTCACGAGATATGACGACATCCATCAGGCGCTGCGCTCACCGGAGTTGTTCGCGGCCAATTACGGCGAAGCGCACCCTGCCAACTTCATGGGACAGAAGCGGCCGCTGATTCCGTTGAACACCGACCCGCCGGACCACGGAAAATACCGCAAGCTGCTCGACCCGCTCTTCTCTCCACGCGCGGTCAGGGAATTGACCGACAGCACCCGGCGCATCGCCCGTGAGCTGCTCAGTGACGTCGCGGATTCGGGGCAGGCCGACCTGCACGCCGCCTTCACGGAGCCGTTCCCGTGCCGGGTGTTCCTCGACATCGTCGGCTTCCCGCCCGATGATCTCGACAAGTTCCTCCTGTGGAAAGACTCCCTGATCCATGCCGAGATCGTGGCAGGCACCGAGGATCCCGAGGTGCTGGCACAGCTCTGGTCGGATACTGCCGACGCGGTCTACGGCTACTTCAACGTCCTGCTCGACCGGCGCATCGAGGAACCTGCTGATGACCTCGCGACCCGGCTCCTTCAGGCCGAAGTCGACGCCGTGCCGCTGACGCGCCACGAGATGGTCGACATCCTCTACCTACAGATGGCGGCGGGCTTGGACACCGTAAGCGCATCACTGGATTGCCTGGTGGCACGGCTCGCCGGAGACGCCGAGCTGCAGCGCCAGGCCCGGGGAAGTGGCGACGCGCTGCGCAAGATGATCGAGGAACTGCTGCGAGTCGAGACTCCGGTGTCGATGGTATTCCGGTACGCCACGCAGGACATGGATATGCACGGTGTACAGATCTCTGCGGGAGACATGGTGATGATGCTCATCGGCGCGGCAGACACCGACGACACCGTCTTCGCCGACGCGATGACCGTCGACCCGGAACGAGACAACACTCGCCACATGGCGTTCGGCGGCGGCATCCACCGTTGCCTGGGATCACATCTGGCCCGATTAGAACTCACGGTCGCCTTCGAGGAGATCTTCGCCATCTTGGGCGAATTCCGGCTCGCTGACGGCAAGCAGGCGGACTTCATGCCGGGGATCCGCACCGCAAAAAGTCTTCCACTGCAATGGGAACCGCGGTTCGCAGAAGCCGAGTCCCCACGGTGAGCGTGCGAGTCGCCCACAACGGGACCGGGCTGACCGGCCGGGAGGCATTGCGCGGCATCATCAAAGATCCTGATCTGGAATTGGTCGGGCTGTTGACTAGCACCGCGGACAAAACCGGAGTCGACGCCGGAATACTGGCCGGCATGGCGGAGGTCGGTTTGCCGGCGACAAGCAATCTCGACGACATCCTGGCGGCCAAACCTGCTTGCTTCTGCTACTGCGCCACCGCAGTTCGTCGTGAAGAGGACGCCATCGCCGACATGGCGCGACTGCTGCGAGCAGGCATCAACGTAGTGACCATCGCCACGATCCCCATGATCTATCCGCCTGCCGCACCGGAGCACTGGCGGCAGATCGTCGCCGACGCGTGCCGCGAGGGCGGCACCAGCTTCTACGCCACCGGGAGCGAACCCGGTGTGGGGAGCCTAAACATCCCGACCGCCCTGCTGGCCTCCGCCGGGGAGGTCGACGCCTACCGGATGGACATCTACGCGCTCGGACTCGACGTCGTCTACCCGATTAGGGACGTCTTGCACGAGTCGATGGGCTTCGGCAAACCGGATGGGCACGTACCGGTGCGAATCGCCAGCGGAAAGGTCCGCAATGATTGGGAGACGGTCGTCCGCTACATCGCCCATCTGCTCGGCATCGAACTCGACAGCATTGAGCTGGATTGGGAATCCATCATCACCCCCACTGACCTCGATAGTGAGATCGGCGTCGTTGCCGCCGGCACCATAGCCGGGCACCGCTGGCGACTCTCAGGAATGATGCAGGGCGAATCTGTTGTCGCCGCACAATATTTCGCAACCCTGAGCACCACGCCGTGGCCGGACACGTGGCCGCGTCCCGCCAACGACACCACCAGCGCGCTGGTGTATCGGGTCGAGGGGAGGCCGAACCTGCGGATGCAGTTGTACTTCGATCCGCAGTCCGGTGAGGATCGCCTGAACTCGGCGATACCGCTCACCGCGATGGCCGCGGTGAACGCCATTCCCGCCGTTGTGGGTGCCGAGCCGGGCATCATTGAGCATCCGCTGCACGGCCCGCAGATCGTCTCTCGGCAAGCGCGAGCGTCGCGCACCGGGGCGACACCGTGACACGCATTCGGGTGGCGCACTTTGGAACTGGCCACACCGGCATGGTCGTTCTCCGGCAACTGCTGCAGCGCGATGACCTCGAGCTGGTAGGCCATCTCGTGCACTCACCCGACAAGGTGGGCAAGGATTCCGGTGTGCTTGCGGGCGGCGACCCTGTCGGAGTCACCGCGACCGACGACTTCGGTGCCTTCTGCGCACTCGATGCCGACTGTGTGACGTACTTGGCGACAGACTTCGGACGGCCGATCGACGAGGTAATCGACCAGATGTGCCTGCTGCTCGCCGCAGGCAAGAATATTGTGACGACGACATTCGTCCGCCTGGTGTACGCGCCCTCGCTCGACCCCGAGACGTTAGAGAAGTTGCAATCGGCCTGTACGACAGGTCAATCGAGCTTCTTCGGCACCGGCGTCTCGCCGGGATTCACCGTCGACGCGCTGCCCACGTACTGCGCCAGCCTCTGCGCCGCACCCGGTCAGGTGCGAGTCGCCGAACGCATTCTGCAAGGCACGTACGAAGATCCACTGTCCTTCGCCGCACTCGGTTTCGGTAGAGTTCCAGACGGCGATCTCACCAACATCCCGGCAGATCACTGGGCCCCGCATTTCGCAGGGACCATGGCGATGCTCGCGGACGGGTTCGGTTGGCAACTCGATGAGGTCCTCGGGTACCAGGACCTCGCACTGGCCGATCGTGACTACGAATCCGCGGCGGGCTCCATTCGCCAGGGGACGGTAGGCAGTGTGCGGCTTCGCTTCGAAGGGTGGGTCGACGGTGAACCGCGGTTGTTGCTGTCGTGGATTTACACGATGCCCGACGACTTGCGCGACGGATGGGCGCCGCCACTGCCGAGGGAGTCGGCCGCCCGGCGCTTCACCCACATAACGATCGACGCCGATCCCGAAATCGCCGTCACGGTCGAGCTCACCGGTGGCGAACTGCCGGGAGTGACAGCCACCGCGTCCCGTGCCGTCAACGCCATCCCTGCGGTGTGCCGCGCCGCGCCCACGGTCCACACCGCACTCGACCTAGTCATCACCCCTGCTTGATACCGATCGCCGAGGAGAAGCCGTGACCTATCCCGAGGACATCAACGCTGACGTGTCCGCCGGACCCGCCCTCAAAGTCGGTGTTTGCATAGACTTCCCGATCGTCGACGTGCACCGGCCGTTCCTGGACGGCATCCGGCTGGCATTCGACGAAGCCTACGCCGCAGGCATCATCGACCGACCCGCCCGGCTCATCGTCAAGGAGGCCGAAGGACTGCCGAGAGGTGACGCGAACGCGGTGGTGCGCGTCTGGCAGGAACTCGTCGACGAGGGATGCGTGGCGTCGATCGGACCGATGATCAGCGACAATTGCTTGGCCGTGAAGGAACACATGGACACCGCGGCGCAGACCAAGATCGCCACGCTCACTTGGGCGGGCACCGATGACCAGTACAACGAGTACATGTTCGGCTTCGGCAACGGATCGCTGCCCGAAGAGCCCTTCCTGATCGCAGAATCCATCGCCGACCGAGGCCTGAAAACAGTCGGTGTGGTGTTCGAGCGGGCCGCCCCCGGCTACGGATACGCCGAGAACTTCGCCGATGCATGCCGGCGGGAGGGCTTGGAGATTGTTCATTCCGAGGGAGTCGGCCAGGTTCATCGCGACATGGGCGCCACCGTCGCCAACATGATGACCCGCAAGCCGGATGCTCTGGCGTATTTCGGGTTCGGTCTTCCCGGCGTCGAGATGAACGCGGCGCTGTCGGCCGCCGGGTGGGATCCCCCGCGCTATATGTGCGCGGCCTTCATCCTGTGCTACGTCGTTCCCCAGTACATGACTGGACTGAAGGGCTGGATTGGGGTCGATCAGTTCGACGAAGAGAACACCGTCGGCGCAGCGATGCTCAGCCGGTTCGAGAAGCGCTTCGGATACCGGCAGGACAATTGTGTGCCGACGTTGGCGTACGACTGCGGGCAGGGCCTGGCGCTTGGGATCGGTCATGCGAGCACCCTGACTCCGATGGGCGTCATGCGCGGCTTGGAAAAGGTCAAGGCGCTACCGTCTGCGACGGGTGGACCAGGTACGCGAATCTCGTTCGGCAAGTGGAATCGTCGCGCCTGGCATGGAGTGGACTACCTGGTGATGCGCGAGATCAACGACGACGCGACCGGCACACGACTGGTCGCCCGGTTTCGCCGGTGAGGCCGGTGACCTCGGTCTCCAGCGTCAGCACCGCGCGGCATGGCCGATTAATAGTGGGGTAGTTACTTGACTACGATCAGCGCTTTTCGTTAGAGTGTCGACAGTGCGGACCCCGCGTCGGGTGCAACACACGTTCCCTCATGGAGGTTTGGGATGTATTGGGGTGTAGTAGTTTTCGAGACCGCATGCTATGTCACCTTCGTGGCCATGTTCGGCGGCTTCATATACGCCTCCTTCCGGAGGGGTCGCGTCGTCCCCGGCATCTGGCTCATGCTTGGCATCGTCGCGATGTCGTGGCTGGAGTCGCCGTACGACAATGCGATGTACGCGCAATTTCACCCCGACTTCCATCGCCTGCCGAACTGGGGGCCGATCGGGATGACCGAAGGAGGTCTCCCTTGGATAGCTCCTGTCGGGTACAACATGTGGTTCCTGTTACCGGCGTTGATCGCTGTGGTCGTAGCCAGGGCGCTGGTCAAGCGAACAGGGTGGTCACTACCGAGCACCTTGCTTGCGGCCGGCCTCGGCGTAGGCCTGGTTTGGGATTTCACCATCGAAGCACTGCAGGCGCAGTACCTACACCTCTGGACGTTTTCTCGCGCGGTCCCCGGGCTTGCCGTTAGCAACGACATGGGTCTGTACCCGTTGTACTGCGCGTTGGCGATGGGTTCGTTCATGATGGGTGCCGCCTACATCATCGGCAATGTCACACCCGATGGCGACTCTGTGCTCGATGCATGGGCCAAATCCCGCGCCACCACCCCTGGTGGGGTGCGGTGGCTGCAGGCGTTCGCCTACATCGGCTTCTGCATGGTGCTGTACTTCTCGAAGTACATCCCGCTCGCGATCACAAAGTACGCGGGCATGATGACTCAGACCGGTGTGCTGGTTCCTTACCCGGGCGAAATCGGACTGCAACCCGAATCCGGTGGGCCACAGTCCCACGGGGCGATCGGCGCACTGATCGTCTGGGGCCTTTTGATCGGGTTCGTCATTCTGTTCGTCTACTGGGCGAAGGCTATGGACCGCAAATACATTCGGCCGACGGTGGACTCGCCTCCGCCGCCGAAGCCCGTCCCGGTTCGGTAGTGCAGCGTCAGCGGACCCAGCCAGAAGGTGTTTACCAGGAGATCGAAGAGCAGCGCACTCTGGGCGGCTGGCTCAATTCGGATATCCGAAGCACGCCGGTCGCCCGCTTCCGCCGCCAGCCGCGACGGAATCGTTAGGAGCTTTGATGGCACCGCACGATGATGGCCGTCACACTGACGCCGCTTTGGCCTGGGCGGCAGAGACCATCGGCGGGAGAATCATCCGCCAAGAACGTCAGAAGCGCTGGCGTCCAACGTTTTACCTCGACATCGAAAGGCCCGATGGAACCGTGAAGCACGTCATGCTACGTGGCTTCCGCGCGCCGATAGGGCCGGCCGAGGAGTCGTTTCGCGAGCGGCTGAGGATGGAAGCAGGCATCTGCCGCGCGCTCGGCGAAGCAGGGTGCAAGGTCCCCGGCTTCCACGGCTACGAACCGAACGGGGGGTGGTTCTTGATGGACACCCTCCCTGGCACGCCATTCCTTACTGGGGTCGACGATCCGGACCGGCAGGCGAGTCTGTTCCGTCAGTATGTCGAGGCCGTCGTTGCGATGCAGAAGCTGGACTATCGGACGCTCGACCTGCCGGACAATCTGCCGATGGCCACCACCTACGAAGAGGGTGTCAATCAGATGCTCGATGAGTTTCGGCAGCCCTACGATTTCTGGCCTGACAAAGGCCCCGAACCGTTGATCGAACTGACTCTGTGGTGGCTCGAGAACCACCCACCGAAACCCGTGGACAATTTCTCGCTCACCACCGGCGATATCGGCACCGATCAATTCATGTTCGAAGGCGACACCATGACCGGGATGTTCGACCTCGAGATGGCGTACGTAGGAGATCCTATGCAGGACATCGGACTCATGCGGCTCAGAGATCTGTGCTATCCCCTTCCAGGTTTGCCTGACCACCTGCACTACTGGGCCGAACTGATGGGACGAGAACTCGACAAGCAGTCGCTCTGCTACTGGACCGTGGCCGGAATGATGGCCAGCCCGCTGTACGTTTATCCGCTGTGGCATCAGCCGATTCCGCAGATCCACCGTGACGGTACGCAGGTTCACGCCTTCATCCCGATCCACTTCCGGGGCACGTGCGAAGCGTTGGCGGAGTTCTACGGCTTCGAACTCGACCCATCTGCACGGCCCGAGCCTCATGTGAACACCCACACCCGGTACAACACGTGGCTGGTCGGTCAGATGCGCGACTACTTCCCAGACGGTGTGGACGACGACAATCTGCTGTTCGATTACGAGTGCGGCGCCGCTGTAGCGGAGGCGGCGGTGCTCGGTCAGACCTTGGGTCCCATGCTCGAACAACAGACCATCGAGGACTTCGAGCGGCTCATGAACCGAAGCTTCGCGAGCGAGCTCGAAGGGCTTGACGCCCTGCAATCGCGAATCCGGCAGGACCCCGAGAAAGATCTCGAGCAGACCATCCGCGTTCTTCACCGCTTCCACTCCAGAGCGGAGTTCATCACCGAGCCGATTCAGACTTTCGCCGGCTTTCGTTCCGGCCTACCGTTGCAGCGGGTGTTCTGATACCGACTAGCCCTCCGCCGATGATCTGGGTTCGCCGGCTAGCCCAGCCAGTTGATCGCAATCAAAGCGCCGCCCATCAAGAGCACCCACCCCTCGAACACTAACCTCAGCCTCACGGGTGCGGCTCGCAACTCCATAAAATCCAAGAGCACCCAGCGCACTTTTACGCAGGCCAGGAATACGACTTGCGCCCAGATTGTTGACTCCGATTCTGGCAGGCCCGTAGCCAGATAGCCGACGCCAGTCAACGCTATGAGTGCGACGAAGACATAGGTCGCACGATGGTTAATCAGTTCCCTCACGCTCAACTCCTTAGGTAGAACATCGCGAAGAGAACGATCCAGAGCAAGTCAACGAAATGCCAATAGATTCCGCACGTCGTGACCGAGCGCATACGTGTCGATTGCTGCAGATCTACCGAGAACACGGAGAAAGCAATCTGACTGCGCATATAGGCGAGAACGCTCAAACCAACAGCGACGTGGACCAGATGTATGCCGGTCATCACGAAGTAAAACATGAAGTACTCGTTGGTTATCGGCGTGATTCCGGTGTAGATCTTCTCACCGTATTCAATCAGCTTGATCAACACGAAGGCTGTTCCGAATACCAGTCCCCACAGAACAAGTCGGTTCGCGATATCGTATCGTCGCCTACGCACAGCACTTACCGCCATCACGATGCACCACGAACTCGTCAGCAGCAGAAGGGTGTACACCAGGCCATAAATTGGATTGATCCAGGTCTGCTGTGACAGCTGGAAGAGATCGCGGTTCTGCGCCTTATACCACGCGAAGATGCAGAACATCTCCGTGAAGACCAATCCATCGAGTAGAGCGAAGACCCATATCCCCGTCTCACCAGGGATCGGGCGGACCTCTGCGCCGACTCCGCTCGACGTTGTCGTCGCCGAGACGGTTGCTCCATGTTCGCTCATGGTTCAGACAGAGCCTCGTTCGTAATCTGGCTCTGCACTTGAATGTTTCACCACAAGTTGGCCTGGCTGGTCGTCTTGCACTCGGGACCATCCCCTGACTTGAACTAGTGCCATCACCAGAACCCAGGAGAAGAATGAGGCACCGGGTACCCAGAACGATACGAGGCCGCTATAACTGAACGGACCCTCGTAGTAGAACACCAAGACGGCACCGGCGACCTCCAAAGTTCCCGCCCAGAGCGACATAAAGCCCGTCCACCGCGGAAACATCGTCTGGCGGTTCTCTGAACTGAGTATCGCGAAGCCAACGACGAAGAGCCATAGCACGAAAGGCGGCCAGGTCGACAGGAACAGGAAGAGGATCATGTCGTACAACAGTTGCGTAGTAACCGGATCGAGAACCTCGACCCGGTACGCCATCGCGGTTCCCAGTATGCCGCAGAGCATTCCGATGATGCCCCCGTTCACACCTACCGCAACCGAGACGCAGAAGCTCAGTGGTGATGGGTTCGCGTACTTTTTGATTTGATAGGCGAGTGTGATCGACCAAGTGATCAGGAACGTATAGCCACCGATGAACAGCGCTAGCATGCCGATCAGAATCGCGTACCGATGGTCGGCGACAAATGCCGCGAAATCAACCGGATCCATGGAAGGAGAGCGCGGCGGCACCAGTCGACCGCCGAGGAATGCTCCGGCCGCAAAGATGACCCACACAATGCCCGACCATGCCCCTAATCGTTCCAATTGCTTGTCGAAGCTGGGCTGGCGCATCGTCATCCGAAATCCTCCTCCGTGAAGCGTCCCGTCGGGGTAGCTCGCCTCTGTGAAGGACTACGAGACGTCGGCACGCGCGATCCGCGCGTAACCGCTCCCACCGTGGTGGTCGATGTCATGTACGCCTTCTCGGCCGCCGGTCAGCTCGATCTTGAGACTATGCGCGCCGGCTGCGCTTAGTCAAGTATATACTTGACTAAGTCGGTAGCTAACAGGAGCGCTATTCAATGAACTCGGCGAGCGTTTTTCGCTCTGCCTCGGTCCACGGTCGGGTACCGGAGCGGTCCTCGTCCATGACGACTTGAACCGTCCGCACCGTGGCGCATTTTCCGTGTGCGGTGGAGATGACATTGATCGTCGTGAGCGACGAGGTGCCGACGCCGTGGACCACTGACGTCACCTCGACGAGGTCGGTTTCCTCAACGGGGCGGTGGTAGTCAATGGCGTTGTGCACCACGACAACCGAGTTCCATGCGCCCGGCAAAGCGTCACGCAGGTACCGGGCCCGCGCTTCTTCTGCGTAGACAAGAAACACACTGTTGTTGACGTGACCGATGGGATCCAGATCGGTCCACCTCGGTGTCAGTCGTAGGACAGAGCCCCCGTTCGAATCAGCGGTCAATCTGGTCGCGGATCTCGTCGGGTATGGCGCCCGCGGTGATGTCATCGCCCTGGCCGAGGTCCGTGGGGAAGATGATCGACGTGCGGGCGAAATTACCGCCGTCAGCTGACTGAATGACCTGACCCGACATGTACGCTGACTCGTCGGACGCCAGAAACAGTGCGAGGTTGGCGTTGTCCCGGATAACCGGCGGACGGTTGAGCCGAAGCGGCATCGCCCGCTGGTCCGGGTCCCACGGCATCATCTCTTCGTAGGACTTCCCGAGCACTTCTGATTCTGGCGGCATGGCGAAGTTGACCGACATCCCGTGTGTGGGCGCCAGACCGTTGGCTCGGATGCCGAATCTACCGAGTTCCAGTGCCGCGGCACGCACCAGCCCATTGGCGCCTGCCTTCGACGCGGTGTACATCGGGAACCCCGGATACGCGTTGAACGCCGCGGCCGACGTGGTGGCCAGCAGCGTGCCCCCACCATTGGGGATCATCCATCTCGCCGCGTACTTCCACGCGAGGTAGATCCCGGTGAGGTTCACCGCGAGGATATCGTGCCAGTCGTCGAGTTCGGAGTCGGCGAACGACTTCATCCCGAATCCCGGTTCCGGCACACCGGCGTTCGCCCACATGACGTCTATCCGGCCGTAGGTGTCGATCGCGGTGTCGACCAGAGCCTTCATGTCGGCTTCGTTGCGAACGTCGGCGTCGATCCCAGTGGCGTTGCCCCCTGCGGCCTCGACCTCCTTGGCCACCGTCTGCGCACGGCCCGGGACCTTGTCGCTCGTGAAGATCGTCGCGCCCTCGGCCGAGAAGAGTAGCGCGCTCTCCCGCCCGAGTCCCGAACCCGATCCGGTGATCACCACGACCTTGTCGGCCATCCGCAGCGGCCGTCGGGCAGAAGTCATCTCGCTCATCTCGTGATCACACCTTCGCCGGGCTGGCGATGGACTTGATCCGCAGATACTCGCGGAACCCTGCGACGCCGTGCTCGACGCCGTCGCCGCTGATACCCCAGCCACCGAATGGGGCATCGGGCGAAAGGTAGAACGAGTTGTTGATGTTCACGGTGCCTGCGCGCAACTTGTTGGCCACAGCCCACGCGCGGTCTTCGTCGCGGGACTGGACGTATGCCGACAATCCGTACCGCGAGTTGTTCGCGACACGCACGGCCTCGTCATCGTCTCCCTCGTAGCGGATGACGGTCAGCACCGGCCCGAACACCTCGTTCTGGGCGATCTCGGCGTTCTCGTCGACATCGGCGACAACCGTTGGCAGGTACCAGAATCCCTTGCCGCCGCGGTCGCCGCGTTTGCCGCCGCACAGCACCCGTGCGCCGTCGGCGCGGGCACGGTCCACGAGTCCCTCGATGCGTTCCAGTTGCTCCAGACGGATGATCGGCCCGACCAAATTGCCCGGGTCGGTGGGATCACCCCACGGCAGGTTGCCGACTATCATCTCTAGCCGCTGCAGCACCTCGTCGTAGACATCGGCATGAACCACCATGCGGGTCGCCAAGGCGCAGCCCTGTCCGCTGCTGGACATACACATCGCCACGCCGACACCGCAACCCATGTCGAGGTCGGCGTCAGGCAGAATGATGTTGGCCGACTTGCCCCCCAGTTCCAGCACGCAGTGCCGGATACCGTTGGCCGCGCGTTCGGCGATGCGCTGTCCGACCCCGGGCGATCCGGTGAAGTGGTACAGGTCGATTCGCGGATCCGCGGTCATGGCGTCGCCCGCCACGGCCTTGTCCTCCGAGCTGATGACGTTAAGGACACCTGCAGGAATATCGGTGCTCTCAGCGGCGATTCGAGCCAGCATGATTTCCGACAGCGGTGTGTCCGGCGCGCTCTTGAGCACGACGGTGTTGCCCGTCACCAGCCCGTGGTGAACCTTCCAGATGGCCGTCATGAACGGGGCGTTCCACGGCGTGATCGCGCCAACGACACCGTAGGGCTCGTAACGGATTCGGCGGTTACTCAGGTTGCCCATGATCTCGTACGGCGGCAGGTCTTCTTCCCACTGGAACGACGTGATCAGGTCGTTGAAGAAGTCCATGCCTTCGATCATCACGTCGACGTGGGTGGGGATCACCGACGTGCACACGCCTGCTTCCGCGGTGACGAGCGCCTTGATGTCCTCGGTCTCCTTGCGCAAGCCCTGTTGGAGTTGCTCGAGACAGTGCCGGCGGAAGTCGTGATCGGTGCTCCAGGACGTCTCGTCGGCAGTCCTGCGGGCTGCGGTGATCGCGTCGCCAACATCCTCGGCGGAGGCGTCCGCGGCGGTCCCCACCACCGACTCGTCCGCCGGGTTGATGACGTCGTAGCGGCGAGACGAGCGCGCCTCGCGGAACTCGCCGTCGATGAAGAGTCGACCCTCGTACTCGGTCCGCGTCATTAATGACCTCCTCCAGTTACAGGCGTTATTCCGGCGAAAGACCCATTCCTTTACACTGTAACGTGACGTCTGACACAGCACAACAGATGGTCGTCAGGCTGGATCGAACTGCTCCGTGAAGAAAACATTACGGTGTAAGGTAAAGCCATGAATGAGGGCGCCGCGGCGCAACCATTGGGTCGGCTGCACACCGACGATCCCGACGATCCGCTGTACGTGGTGCGGTCGCCCGGGGGTGTGGTGCTGTGTAGCTCTTGCCGACGAATCTCGAACTGCCGCCTGGGTGTGCACACCGAAACCCTCCGAACGGACGGCGTCGTGATCAGCGAGGTCCAATGCCCTCGCGACCACGAGGGTGGCCGCAACGTCGCGCACGGAGGATGGACAGCCGGAGTGCTCGACGAGATCGTCGGCCACGTTCTCCTATGGCAAGGTCAGCTCGCGGTGACAGGCACGCTGCAGGTGAAGTTCGTAAAACCCGTGCCCGTTGAGCGCCCGCTCATCGCCCGCGCCCACGTCGTGCGCAGTGAAGGACGCCGGGTGTTCGTGGAGGCCGAGTTGAAGTTGGCCCATCCC
This sequence comes from Mycobacterium deserti, assembly GCF_025345615.1. GTDB lineage: Bacteria > Actinomycetota > Actinomycetes > Mycobacteriales > Mycobacteriaceae > Mycobacterium > Mycobacterium deserti. The sequence goes on along the minus strand of NZ_JAODWD010000001.1, from coordinate 387,496 downwards.
GACGTCCTCGTGGCGTCCGCGGAAGCGATCATGGTGCGACGGCCGGCCGACCATTTCGATCGTCATGACGAATGGCTCCGCAGTCTGGATGCCCCAGGCGGAGACCAATGACGACGCTGCTGGCGGGCCGAGTGGCCTTCGTGACCGGAGCCGCGCGCGGCCAGGGTCGAAGTCACGCGGTACGTCTGGCGCGCGAAGGCGCTTCGGTCATCGCGGTCGACATCGCGGGGCCTGCCGCCGCCGCGAATACGTATCCCGCAGCGACCGAGGCCGATCTGCAGGAGACCGTGCGACTGGTCGAAGGCGAAGGGGCGCGCATCATCGCCCGGGTCGCCGACGTTCGCGACACAGAGACCATGGGCGATGCGCTCGGGGCGGGAGTGGCTGAGTTCGGCGGGCGACTCGACGTCGTGGTGGCCAATGCAGGTATCTGCAACTGGAGCCGGTTCTGGGAGATGCCCGACGACCAGTGGCAGACCTTGATTGACACCAACCTGACTGGAGTCTGGCGGACGATGAAAACCGCTGTGCCGCACATGCTGTCCGCGGCTAATGGCGGATCGATCATCAACGTCAGCTCCGTCGCCGGTATCAAGTCGCTACCTGGCCAGGCGCACTACAGCGCCGCCAAACATGGGGTCGTCGGCCTGACCAAGAGCGCAGCGCTTGAACTGGGGGAGTACGGGATTCGGGTCAATTCGATTCACCCGTGGGGTGTCGCCACCCCGATGGCCGAGGACACGATGACCGCCACCATGCTCACCGAGCATCCGGCCTACGCCATGTCGTTCGGCAGCGTGCTGCCCGCGGTTCCGCTTGCCGAGCCCGACGACATCTCCGACGCCGTGGTGTGGTTGGCGTCCGATCTGTCGCGGACCGTGACTGGAACGCAACTGACGTTGGACATGGGTGCCACGAAGGTCTGAGGTTGCACTCGGTAGGGGTCATGTGAGTCTTGCCGTTAGTGTTGAGTGATGGTGAGCACCGAACGATCGGGGCCCAAGGCTGCCGACGTCGTTGCTGCCGCACTACGGCGCCAGATCATCCTCGGCGAGCTCAGTGAGGGTGAGTCCTTTCCGCCGGAGGGCGAGTTGCTTGCCGATCTCGGGGTGTCGAAACCCACGCTGCGTCAGGCGATCAGAATCCTGGAGTCGGAGTCGCTGGTCTCGGTGCGCCGCGGCCCCCGGGGCGGCATCCATGTCAGCGTTCCCCGGGTGGAGACCGCCGCTGGCTATGCCGCGACGGTGCTCGAATATCGGCGGACGACGACGGCCGACCTCTTTGAAGCAGCGGCCGCGCTCGAAGGGCCGTGCGTCGCGATGCTCGCCCGGTCGCACACCGCCGATCAGCTGCACCGGTTGCGCGCGGCGGTAGTGGCTGAGGCGGACGCCGCCGACGATCCACAGCGACTCGTGTTGTTGGAGAGCGACTTTCACCGGCTGCTGATCGAGTGCGCTGGCAATACCACGTTGCGGGTGCTTTCCGAGATGGTGCGGGTTGTCATCGATGCCGCCACGCGTCGCTACATGTCCGTCACCCGACCGGCGGTACACGGGCCTGCGGTAGCGGCGGGCGCGCGTACACACCGACGCGTGGTCGATCTGATCGAGCGCGGCGACGCGGAGGCCGCGGAGACCCTGTGGCGGAAACACATCAGGGAGACCGCCGCACAGGTCCGTCGCAGCGGGGTCGCGGAGAAGGTGCTCGACGTCCTCGGCTGATCCCCCATTGCGCCATATCATCTATCGATATGGTCCGTAGTTCGTCTCTGGTGACGGTCCCGAAGGCCAGCGCGCTCATCGCCGCTGACCTGCGGCGTCGTGTCGTCACCGGTGAGTTGGCACCCGGGCGGATGCTGCCGAGCGAGACCATCCTGATGGCCGAGTTCGGGGTGTCGCGGCCGACCCTGCGTGAGGCGTTCAGGATCCTGGAGGCCGAGTCGATCATCACGGTCGTGCGCGGCCCGAGGGGTGGCGCGCGGGTGCTCGAGCCCGACGGATCGATGGCCGCACGGTACACAGGGACGCTGCTGCAGTACGAGGGGACACCGCTGAGCGACGTCTATCGCGCCAGGACGGAACTCGAAGTGTCGGCGGTCGGGATGATCGCGGCCCGACGGGCCAAGGCGCCGGTGCGCGCCCTCGAAGCACTGGTCCGCGAGGGCGACTCGATCATCGAGAACGAGGCCGCGTTCGCGGACTACAGCCTGCGCTTTCACGTCGGCGTCGTCGAGCGCGGGGGCAGCATGACGCTCGCAGTGCTTGGCCGCATGCTCTTCGACATACTCGACACTCACAACGCCCAGTTCATCGCGTCGCATCCACCAGGCTACGAGCGCACCGCAAACAAGAAAGCGCAAAGCGCCTACCGGAAGCTGGTCAAACTGCTGCAGAACGGAGAAGGTGCCGCGGCGCAACGACATTGGCGACGTCACCTCGAAGCGGTCGAGAAGTTCATGGTGGGCCAATCCGATACCGCGCTCGTCGAGGTGCTGAGCTAACGCCTGCGATCGCCGGCGGCAGGCACCGTCTCACCCCACGCCATCCACACGTCGGGAACTCGGGTGTCGTCGACCCGATGCATACGGCCTTCCTGCTGCGGGTTCGGCATCCTGCCAAGACCCTGCATCCGGCCCTGCGGGTCGGGTTCGCAGACCCAGTCGACGCCGTCGATCGTGTAATTGATGCCGTCGTGCCAGTAGCCGTCGTCGGCGCGGGTGATCACCGCGTCCATCGTGCGTGCCGAGGTGATGTTGCCGCTGCTGTCGGCAACGACGCCGACGTGGAAGTCCCTCTGCCCGAACAGGAAATGCCCGACCTCGCATTGCCCGTCGCTGAAGAGGTTCGCCCAGGAGTACCAGGTGAGGTATTCCGCGTCGTGCAGAGGGTCCTTCTTGACATAGAGCTGACCGCCGGGCGGCATCCAGGCCTCTTCCCAGAACAGGAAACCGCGGGCCTGCTTGCCGAGCAGTTCGCCGTCCACCAGCCAGGTGTGGCTGATGTAGAGCAGCGACGACTGCGGCCCCGGCAGGTACCACTGGAGCGGCGGCACCACCAGGCGGCCGTTGACATCGAGGACGCCGTCCTCGACGTAGGAGAATTCATCGTCGGACAGCACCATTTCCATCGACCGGCCGGGCGCATCGGCGCCCGATGCGAAGCGCACGGCGTTGCCATTGTGCGGATGCCGCTGGATGTCGGTGCTGTCAGCAGCGCCGCGCGGCTCCCTCCGCAGCTGAAGCTGCTCCTCCGCGGTCCCCGTCGAGACGATGATGAGCTTGGAGGGCAGCGACAGCCCGGTGCCCTGGGCGGCTGCCGGCGGTGCGATGCGACGCATCACCGAATACAGGTCGCCGTCCTCGTCACGCAGCGTGCCCCACATGTAGCCCGCTTCGCGCTCCAGTCCGAGCATCGGCTCGTCGGACAACAGCTCTGCGGCGTCGAATTTCCGTCCTGAAGCCAGCGCGCCGCAGTTGAAGCTGCCGGTGGGGGACAACTCGGCCGCGTTCGAGAAGGCCTGCCCCGCGTGCGTCACCATCGATGAGTCTCCTATCGCTCGGTCAGATCGCTCCGCTTTCGCGCAGCGAGTTCACTTCGTTGGGTGTCTTTTCGAGCAGCCGGGTGAGGATCTCCTCGGTGTGCTCGCCGAGCAGCGGTGGTGCGGTGTAGGTGGTCGCCGGGATGATGGGGTTGGCGATGAGGTTCACCGAACCCGCGGTGGGGTGATCTACGGCGACCCGCATACCTCGATGTCGTACCTGCGGATTGTCGAACACGGCGTCCATCGAGTTCACCGGGCTCACCGGCACATCGGCGGCTTCCAGCGCGGCGATCCAGTGTGCGGCCGGCTGCTGGGCGAAGATCGACTCGAGGGTCTCCAAAACGAGGTCGCGGTTCGCAATGCGCGCGGACACCGCGGCGAACCGTGGATCGTCGGCCAGTTCGGGCCGTCCGAGTGCGGCCGCCAGCGCTGACCACTGCCGGGTCGTGCTGGCGACGACGAAGATGTCGGCGTCCGCGCACCGGAAGGCCTGGGACGGTATGCCACCGAAGCCACCGTTGCCCCGGCGCGGCGCGGGCTGGCCTGACACGAGGTAGTTCTGCGCGTAATGCGAGAGCGCCGCAACCCCGCAGTCGAGCAATGAGAGATCGATGAATTGCCCACTGCCGGAAATCATGTCGCGTTCGCGCAGCGCGGCAAGGATGGCGGACGAGGCGTACAGGCCCGCCAAGATGTCCACCATCGAGACGCCGACCTTCATCGGCCCCGCGCCCGGCTGGCCGTCGGGGACGCCTGACACGCTCATCAAGCCGCTCATCGCCTGGAACACACCGTCATAGCCTGCGCGTGCGGCATATGGGCCGTCCTGGCCGAAGCCCGTCACCGAGCAGTACACCAGCCGAGGGTTCAGCGCGTGCAGCGCTTCATGGCCCAGCCCGTACTTGTCGAGGACGCCTACGCGATAGTTCTCCACGAGAACGTCGGACTCCGCGGCGAGTTCCCGGACGAGGTCGGCGCCCGCAGGCGACGAATGGTCGATCGTGATCGATCGCTTGTTGCGGTTGGCGCTCAGGTAGACGGACTCATTGCCGCCGGGCTCGTCGAGGAAGGGTGGGCCGTACTGGCGGGCGTCGTCGCCGACTCGCGGACGTTCGACTTTGATGACGTCGGCGCCCAGGTCGCCCAACAACTGGGTCGCGAAGGGAGCGGCAAGAATTCGGCTGAGGTCGAGGACACGCACGCCCTCCAGCGGTCGGTTCATGTGACCGGCTTCGGTTCGCGCGGCATACCGAGCACGCGCTCGCTGATGATGTTCTTCTGAATCTCGCTGGTGCCCGCGTAGATGGTCTCGGCACGCGCCCGGATGAACGCGCGGCGCATACCTTCCGACGCGGCATCGGGACCGTCGCCCCACGAGGTACCTAGGAGCGCATCCGGTCCGAGCACGTCCATGGCGAGCTCGGTGAACGACTGGTGCCACCGCGACCAGTAGTACTTGCCGATCGACGCCTCGGGCCCGAACTCGCCGTCGACCAGTGCGCGGGCCAATGAACGCATGTTGTTGTGGCTCATTATTTCCAGGCCGATGTACGAGTCGACCAGGCGATCCCGCAACATCTCGTCGTGGACCGCGCCGCGGCGGGTGGCGAGTTCGCGGAGCTGGCTCATCTCGCGGACGAACGAGAACTGGTAGTTCAGCACCGAGGTGGCCCGCTCATGTCCGAGGGTCGTCATCGCTGCGGTCCAGCCGGAGCCCTCGGCTCCGATCAAATTGTCGGCCGACGTGCGCGCGTCCTCGAAGTACACGCTGTTGAACCCGCTGTCGCCGAGCATCGTGCGAATAGGTCGCACCTGCACATCGGGCTGATCGAGCGGGATCAGCAGATACGACAGCCCTGCGTGACGCACCGACCCCGGCTCGGTGCGGACGATCGCAAAAATCCAGTCGGCGTGATGGGCGAACGTCGTCCAGACCTTCTCGCCGGACACCACCCATTCGTCGCCCTCCCGGCGGGCGCGGCACGCGACGTTCGCCAGATCGGAACCGGCGCCCGGTTCTGAATATCCCTGACACCACACGACTTCGGCGTGGACCATGGGTGGCAGCAGCCGCTGCTTCTGCTCGTCAGTGCCGTGCGACAGGACCGCGGGGGCCATCAGGGTCTCACCGTGAAACGCCGCGCGTGGGGGAGAACCTGCCCGCGCGCACTCCATCGCGAAGACGATCTCCTGGGTGAGCGTCGCCTCGCGGCCACCGTACTCACGGGGCCAGCTCATCCCCAGCCAGCCGCCTGCGGCCAGTTCGGCTTCCCAGGCCCGGCGAAGCTCCCAGTTGTCGTCGTCATCAGGACCGCCGCGGTGGGCCTGACCGGTGAAGTCGCTGATCAGGTGCTCGTCGAGCCAGGTCCGGACCTCGTCGCGAAACTCCGCGTCGGCCGTCGACAGCGGAATCTCCGAGGTCCCGTCCAGCCGTCGCGTCACGCCCTGTATCGTACAATGAGTTAACGATATAGATCGAGGGGTCTGAGTGAACGAACTCGACTGGTCAGTCCGTGAGGGGATCGGCACCATCCTGCTCAACCGGCCGGATAGCCGGAACGCCTTCACCTTCGAGATGATCCGCGAGTGGGAGCGGCTGCTTCGCGAGGCGAAGAATGACGACGACGTCCGCGTGCTCGTACTGACGGGCGCGGGGGACAAGGCGTTCTGCTCAGGTGTCGATCTGTCGTCGATCTCGAATGCGAACCCGAACCTGACACCCCTACAGCGCAAGGCCCAGCTGCACGACGACATCCACCGCGTCGCACTCGCACTCGAGGATCTGGACAAGCCGATCATCGCATCGATCAACGGGGTCGCCGTTGGCGCGGGCCTCGATATGGCGCTGATGTGCGATATGCGGATCATGTCGACGTCGGCGCGGGTGTCCGAGGGCTATGTGAAGGTCGGTCTGACGCCCGGTGACGGCGGGGCGTACTACCTGCCCCGGATCGTGGGGACGGCCAAGGCGCTGGAACTGCTGCTCACCGGCGACTACGTCGACGCCGAGGAGGCGCTGCGAATCGGGCTCGTCAACCGCATCGCGGCTCCGGAGGCGCTGGCGGAGGAGACCACCCGGCTGGCCCGAACGATCGCCGACCACGCGCCGATCACGGTGCGGATGATCAAGCGGGCGACCTACCAGTCGGCCAATACCGATCTGCGCACGGCGCTCGACTTGATCTCGTCTCATTTCGCGGTCGTCGCGGCGACCGAGGACGCCGTAGAGGCGCTGCAGGCGATGAAGGACAAACGAACCCCGCAATACAAGGGGCGTTAGGGGCAGGCATGACCCAACCAGATGTCGAGCCAGCGGTCTTCGACGCGTGGATCAACCTGCCGTATCTGCCGGGTGAAGTGACCCCCGACCCATCGGTGGTCGCGCGATTCAAGCGTGGCAACAGCGCCTACGAGGGCGGCGAGACGTTGGCCGACGTGGTGGCGGAGATGGACAGGCTCGGCATCGCCGGCGGCGTGCTGTCGAAGGCGCCGCGCGACATCACCCCGCCGTTCGTGCACGGCACCAAGACCGGCGAGGCCGTGCTGCGCGAGACGTGCGAGCGGCTGGCGGGGTTTGCGCGCGACCATCTTGGACGGTTCGTCACCTCGGTAGGCGTCGACCCGCGACTCGGCTACGAGGCGGCCAAGCATGTGCGAATCGCCGTGCGCGAATACGGAATCAAGTGCATCCGCATCATCCCGATGTTCACCGGCATCGCGATCGACGACAAGCTTGCTTACCCGCTGTACACCGCGGCATGCGACGAGGGTGCCGTCGTGTCGATCAATGTCGGCGTGCCGGGACCGATGAAGCCAGCAAAGCTGCAGCGCACGATCCTCGTCGACGAAGTCGCCCTGGCGTTCCCGGAGTTGGCGATCGTGATGAGCCACCTCGGCGACCCGTGGATCTCCGAGACCATCGCGATGCTACTCAAGCACCCCAACGTCTACGCGATGACGGCAGGCTGGGCGCCCAAGTACGTGGCGGAGGAAGTGTTGCGATTCGCCGAGCGGCGCAATCCGCGAAAGTTGATGTGGGCGTCGGACTATCCGATCCTGCCGATCGACCGGACGGTGACCGAGGGGCGCGCGCTGGCACTGACGGGCGAGAGCCGCACCGGATATTTGGGCGGTAACGCACTCGCGGTCTTCGGCCGCCCGAACTGAGCTGACGGGAAAGGATTTTCATGGGACTGCACGACGGCCGCGTCGCGGTGATCACCGGCGCAGCAGGTGGGATCGGCCGCGAACACGCGCTGGAGTTCGCCCGACAGGGCGCGAAGGTCGTCGTCAACGATATCGGTCCGGCCCAGGACGTCGTCGACGAGATCGTCGCTACAGGCGGCGAAGCGGTGGCCAACAGCGACGACATCTCGGACTGGGACGGTGCCGGACGATTGATCGCCACCGCGTTGGACACCTTCGGCGACTTGCACATCCTGGTCAACAACGCAGGCATCCTGCGCGACAAGATGTTCGTGAACATGGACATCGACATGTGGGACGCGGTGATCCGGGTACATCTGCGCGGCACTTTCGCACCAACCAAACACGCCGTGGCGTACTGGCGCGAACGGCACAAGGCCGATGATCTCGTGTCGCATCCACGGGTGATCAACACGTCGTCGCCGTCGGGCTTGTACGGCAACCCGGGTCAATCCAATTACGGCGCAGCCAAAGCCGCGATCGCCGCATTCACCGTCATCCTCTCCGACGAACTCGCGCGGATGAGTATCACCGTCAACGCGATCGCGCCGAGCGCCCTGACTCAGATGACCGAAGGGTTGGAGACCTACGTTGCGCGCATGAAGGAGATTCAGGAGCGAACCGGTTTCGACGCGGGTTCCCCGGCGAACATCTCACCGCTGGTGGTGTGGTTGGCCTCGGCGGAAGCTGCCGATGTCACCGGCCGCGTCTTCAATGTCAAGGGCGGCGCAATCTCAGTGGCCGAGACCTGGACTGCAGGCCCCGGCGTCGAGATCGAGGCACGCTGGCCCGCTGAGGAACTCGGCGCAGTCATCCCGGACCTCGTCGCGAAGGCGCGGCCCAACTCCGACGGGTCCGGTCGACCCCGTGCCTGACGGAATCACCGTCGAACCGGCCGGAGCCACTGCGGTCGTCTGGCTGGACCGGCCCGACCGCGGGAACGCGTTCATCACGGCGATGCAGATCGAACTGCACCGCCAGCTCGAGCTGCTCGATGCCGACGAATCGGTCCGGGCCATTGTCGTCACCGGCCGCGGCAGGCACTTCTCCACCGGCGCCGACATGGAACCGGGCGGTGCGAACTTCGCCTTCGACAATGAGCAACACCGTCGGTCGAGGGCCGAACTCGGCGCACGACCGCGACCCTGGCGGTTGCGAACCCCCGTCATCGGTGCAATGAACGGATCCGCCGTCGGGATCGGCCTCACGTTCCCCATGCAGTGGGACATCCGAATCGTCAACGAAGCGGCGCAATATGGCTTCGTGTTCACCCGGCGGGGCCTCATCCCGGAGCAGAATTCGCTGTGGTTGCTGCCGCGGCTGGTTGGCTTCGGGCGGGCAGTGGAATTGCTGCTGACCGGCCGGATTTTCTCCGGTGCGGAGGCCGAGGTGTACGGCCTCGCATCCGAGGCGTTGCCGGGTGACGACGTGCTGCCACGGGCACTGGCGATCGCCGACGAGATCGCGCAGAACACCGCCCCCGCCGCGGTGGGGATCACCAAGCAACTCGCCTACGAGCTATTGGGCGAGACCGATCGCGAAGCAGCCTTCCATCGCGAATGGGAAGTGTTCCGCTGGCTCGGCCGCCAGGACGATGCGACCGAGGGCGTCGCGTCGTTCCTGGAACACCGCTCTCCGACCTTCGGTCTTTCCAAGCACATTCCGGTCCCGGAGGCCGACCGTGGCTGGAGTCCCGTTGACTGACACTGTGCTGTACGACGTCGATGACCAGGGCGTGGTGGTGTTGACGCTTAGCCGCCCCGACCGGCGCAACATGTGGACCGCGGCGATGGAGGCCGAGTTCTACGACTGCCTGGACCGCGCATCGGCTGACTCCTCCGTCCGTGTCATCGTCGTCACCGGAGCAGGCACGTCCTTTGTGCCGGGCCTCGATCCTGAGGTGCTCGCCTCGGTGAGTTCGGGTGTTGCCTACACCAGCAATCGACGTCTGCAGACCCACGCCACCACGGTGCCGAAGCCGATCGTCGGTGCGATCAACGGCGGGTGCGCGGGCATCGGCCTGGCGCAGGCGTTGATGCTCGACTACCGGTTCGCGGTGCGTGGAGCGAAGTTCTCGACCGCATTCGCCAAGCGAGGCTTGCCTGCGGAGGATGCCACCGCCTGGGTGCTCACCAGGCTGTGCGGGCCGTCGCATGCATTTGAATTACTCGCCAGCGGCCGGGTGTTTCTGGCCGAAGAGGCCGCGCGCCTCGGTGTCGTGCAACAGCTTTCGGAGCCAGGAAGCGTGCTGGATGACGCCGTGGCGTTTGCGCGCGGGCTAGCCGCCAATGTATCGCCGGTCGCGATGGCGATGATCAAGTCCCAGGTGTGGAAGGACAGCGAAACCACCATCGAAGCGGCGCGAATCCGTGCCCAGTACCTCTTGAAACTCGCCAAGGAACAACCGGATTTCGCGGAGGGGACGGCCAGTCTCACCGAGAATCGGCCGCCGAACTTCCGTTCCTACCCGGGGCTGAACTTGTGATGGACCCGGTCGTCGGAGACGAACACGCAGACTTCCGCGAGGAGGTGCGGACCTGGCTCGCCGAACACCTGGTCGGGGAGTTTCACGACCACCGCGGTGTCGGCAGCCCCACCGACGACACTGCGTGGGACGTGCGCCTCGCATGGGAACGCGAACTCTCCGAGGGCAATTGGCTGGGACTCACCTGGCCGGCGGAATACGGCGGCAGAGGCGCAGGCCTCGCCGAGGAGATCGTCTTCGAGTACGAGTACGCGCGGGCGGCCGCGCCGGCCCGGGTGAACACCCAGGCGCTGGAGCTTGTCGGACCGACTCTGTTGGCACACGGTTCGGCGGAGCAGAAGCGCCGCTTCCTGCCAAGGATCCTCGCCGTCGAGGAGATGTGGGGCCAAGGTTTCTCCGAACCCGATGCAGGATCGGACCTCGCCGCGGTGCGGACGAAGGCGGTGCTCGCCGATGGTAAATGGCACATCGACGGCCAGAAAGTGTGGACGACCTTCGGGGATCGTGCCGACTGGCTCTATGTGTTGTGCCGCACCGACCCCGACGTGTCGCTGCGTCATCGCGGGCTCACCTTGCTGCTGGTGCCGGTGGACCAGCCGGGTGTCGAGGTCCGGCCGATCGAGAACATCGCGCGATCCGCGGAGTTCAGCGAATGCTTCTTCAACGACGCGCGGACGACGGAGGACATGGTCGTGGGCGGCGTGGGTAACGGCTGGCCCGTTGTCATGTCCACGCTGAGCCTCGAGCGGGGGAGTGCGTTGATGCCGATGCAGTTGTCGGTCGAGCGGGAGGTAGGCGAGCTCGTCGAGGCGGCCAGAGGTTTGGGTGCCCTCGACGACCGCAGGCTGCGGCAGCGTCTGGTCGACGCTCTGATCGGCGTGCACATTATGCGGTCCACGAACCTGCGGGTGGTGAGCGACCTGCTAGACACCCACACGTCCGGCGCGGTGACGACCGCGGCCGCCACCGCGAGCAAGCTGTTCGCGTCGACTCACCATCAACGGCTGGGCGAACTGGCCGTCGAGATCCTCGGTACGGAAGCGATTTTCGGATGTGACAACCGCGCAGACAACGCTCGCAAGTTGTTCCTTCTCGGCCGGGCCGAAACGATCTACGGCGGCACGTCGGAGATTCAGCGCAACATCATCGCCGAACGCGTCCTCGGCCTACCCCGCTAGGAGTGACATGGCTCTGATCACGACCGACGAGCAGGAAGCGCTGCGCGACGTGATGCGCGGATTCCTGCAAAAGTACTCGAAAGAATCCGACATCCGCACCGTGATGGACGGCGAGTCAGGTTACGACGCAGACGCCTGGCGTACCGCCGCCGAGCAGATCGGTGTGCAGGGCCTTGCCATACCCGAGGAGATGGGCGGCGGCGGTTACGGTTTCGACGAACTGGCGATCGTGATGGAAGAAGCAGGGCGGACGCTCTTCCCGGCGCCGCTGCTGTCGACCGCGGTGCTGGCGACGAGCACGCTGCTCGCCGTCGGTGGTCCACATGCGGGCGACCTGCTGGCTCGGATCGCAGGCGGCGATTTGATCGCGACCGTTGCAGTGGCCGAGGGGAAGCTGCACTGGGATCCCGAGGACATCGCGACCGTCGCGGAGCAGTCGCGCGATCAGTGGGTGCTGTCGGGGGTGAAGCCATACGTTCTCGACGGCGCGCAGGCCGGCGTCATCCTCGTCGCCGCAGGCACGGCGGCGGGGGTGTCGTTATTTGCGGTGGAGGCCGGCGCCGACGGCCTCTCAGTCACGGCGCTCCAGTCGATGGACAAGACCCGTCGCATGGCCGCCGTCAGCTTCGACCAGACTCCGGCTGTCCTGCTCGGTGACGATGGATCGGGCTGGGCGACGCTGCGCGGCGTGTACGACCAAGCATTGGCTGCGCTGGCGTGTGAGCAGGCGGGCGGTGCGCAGGCCGTGCTGGAAATGACCGTCGAGTATCTAAATGTGCGGTATCAGTTCGGGCGGCCCATTGGATCGTTTCAGGCGATCAAGCACCGGTGCGCGGACCTGCTGGTGGAGGTGGAGTCCGCCCGGTCGGCAGCGGCATACGCCAGCACGGCAGTGACGGCGCGAAGTGACGACGCCTCCGTCGCGGCGTCGATCGCCAAAGTGTACTGCTCGCAGGCGTTCTATCACGTTGCGGCCGAGAGCATTCAGATGCACGGCGGTATTGGCTTCACCTGGGAGCACCCTGCCCACCTGTACTTCAAACGAGCGAAGAGTTCGGAGGCGCTGTTCGGCTGGCCCGCTCAGCATCGCGACCGGATCGCGAAGCTGATCGGCCTGACCTAGCCGGCCCGGCGCCGACACGACCCGCGTGCCGAAATCATTGCGCGCGAGCCTTAGCAACGGCCTGTCGGTGCTCAACCGATCCCATGCTTTCGAGTTCGCCAGTCAGCGCCGACTCGAAGGCACCGTCCAGTTGCACTTCCAGGTACGCGTTCAGAGCGGTCTTCGTCTGCCGCAGTGCCGCCGGCGGAACCTGCGCCAGACGGTGTGCAAGTGACACCGCCTCCGCCATCAGCTGCGCGGGCGCAACGACTCGACTGGCAAGGCCTAACTCGACGGCTTTCTCCGGCGTGATTCTGGACCCGAGGAACAGGTATTCCTTGGCTCGGGACAGTCCGGCCAGAGCCGGCCACACCATTCCGCCGTCGCCGGGTACCAGGCCCATCCGCAGGTGCGGGTCGGCCAAGAAGCTGTCGTCCGACATCAGCACCAAATCGCACAGCACGGCAATGCTGCAGCCCAGCCCAACGGCCGGACCGTTCACCGCGGCGACGATAGGTAGCGGACACCGCACCATGCCCTGGATGATGGCGCGCCCCTCGGCGATGGTCTGCGCCCGCATTCCTTCGCCGTCGATATTTTCCTGCATGTATTCGAAGTCACCGCCGGCACTGAACGCAGAACCGGTCCCGGTGACGATGACTGCGCGCGCGTCGGTGTCGGCGCCGAGGAGATCCCAGACCCGAGCCAGTGACTGGTGCATCGGCCGGTTCGCGCCGTTCAAGTGGTCAGGTCGGTTCAGCCGGACCACCCGGACCGGACCGTCGGCGGTGACGATCAACTCGTCGCCGAGGCCGTACAACGCGTCAGACATAGCTTCCTTCTTCCATCCGCTCATCGATTCCTGGTAGTACTTTACGGTGTATATGAAATGGGCATGATCATGTGGACGACGGTTGATCCCACCGCCGAGGTGCGCAAGCGCTATCGGGCCAACGGGTGGTGGGACGATCGTGCGCTGCCCATGCTGTTGCACGACGCGCTGACCACCTCGAGCGGCCAAGCCTTTCGCGTTCACTCCCGAAGCCGGCCGTTCAGCGGGACCGTGGGGGGCGTGACGGCGCATGCCCGTAGGTTCGCGGCGGGCCTGGCACGTCGCGGTATCGCGGCGGGCGATCCGGTCGCGTTCAACCTTCCCAACAGCGCGGAAGCGGCCGCCGTGTTCTACGGGTTGGCTCTGCTGGGCGCGACCTTGGTGCCCGTCGGATACACGGCGGGCACTCGCGAGCTCAACCACGCGCTGCGCGAGTCCGGTGCCCGAGCTCTCGTGGTCTGGCACCAAACAGACCGGCCCTTTGCATTCGACGCGCTGGCTCCCGACCTCCCATGGCTCGAGCACATCGTGGCCATCGGCGATGCGCCGTCGCCGGCCTTGGTCGTCGACTTCGACCACGTGATCGCGAGAGGGATGCTCGACGAGCCCGCGTCCGTCGACCCCATGCAGCCCGCCGTGATCGGTTGGACCTCGGGTACCACCGGCGATCCGAAGGGCGCACTGCTGAGCCATCGCACGCTGTGCGCCGAGGTGCGCGTGCACATGTCGCCGATGATGGCTCCCAGGTCACGTCCGCTGGCCAGCACATCACCGATTGCACAGGTCACGGGAATGCTTGTGTCGGTGCTGGTTCCGCCCCTTCTCGGCCACGAGATCCACCTGCTCGACTACTGGGATGCGGGCGAGGTACTCGAGTTGATGACAACGGGGTCGCTGTCGGCAGGGACCGGTGCGCCGCTGTTCCTCGCATCGCTGCTCGACCATCCGGCATGCACCGCCAAGCACCACGAGCTCATCGAGATGAGCTCACTGGGCGGCGCGGCGGTTCCCGACGAACTGGTCCTACGCGCCGAGCGTGCGGGCATCGTCGCGATGCGCGGCTACGGATGTACAGAACACCCCAGCATCGCGCTCGGGATGGCCGACGACCCGGCGCCCAAGCGCGCCCACACCGACGGCAGACTGTGCGCGGGTGTCGACGTGCGGATCGTCGGTGATGACGGCAGGGACGTGCCGGTGGGCGGCCCTGGCGAGATCTACAGCCGGGGTCCCGACTTATTCTGCGGCTATACCGATCCCAGCTTGAATGCCGCGGTATTTGACGGCGGCTGGTATCGCACGGGCGATATCGGCCGCCTCGACGACGAGGGATACCTCACCGTCGTCGACCGCAAGAAGGACATCGTCATCCGGGCCGGGATGAACATCAGCCCGGCTGAAATCGAGGCGGCCATGACCTCCATGCTGGACATTGCGGACATCGCCGTCATCGCCGTGCCCGATGCCAGGACGGGGGAGCGGGCGTGTGCGTTCGTCAGGCCGGTGCCGGGCAGAGAACCCCCGACGCTCGACCGTGTGCGCCAACATCTTTCGACGGCAGGAGTGGCGAAATACAAGTGGCCCGAGGAGATCTGCGGCTATCGCGACGACTTTCCCCGAACCCCCGCGGGCAAGGTCCGCAAGACCGAACTGCGCGCGGTGTGGGCGGCGCGACACGAACACTCGAAAGAGGACACAAGGTGACAGACAGACAGCACGTCAAACCCGATCAGCGCAGGCTTGACGTCCTGATCGACAGGTGCCGACTCGAGGTCGACAACGGCACACTCCCTTCGGCGCAGATTGCCGTTCATGTCGACGGCGAGGAGTACGTCTCGGAGACGTTCGGTGCCGCAACGCCATCGACGCGCTATGTTCTGCAGTCGACCGGCCGGAGCATAGTCGCTGGTGTGCTGTGGAAGCTCATCTCCGACGCGCTGCTCGACCCGTCGCGAACAGTCGCTTCGTACATCCCGGAATTCGGCACGAACGGCAAGGATGGCGTCACCGTCGAACAAGTCGTCACGCACGTGGGCGGATTTCCGCTAGCGCCACTCGGATATCCTGCGATGCTCGATCGCAGCGAACGCCTCAAAGCATTCTCCACGTGGCGGTTGACCTATGAGCCAGGCACCGAACTTCAATTCCACCTGACGTCGGCGGCGTGGGTCATTGCCGAATTGTGTGAGCGGCTCACCGGTGAGCCGATCGGCGACTATCTTCGATCGGCGCTGTCCGGGCCGCTGGGACTCGACAGCATCGAGGTCGGACCGTCACTCGAACGCCAGCACGACGTGGCACCGTTCGTCCGCACCGACGGTGGCAGCGACGATGACGTGTTTGTCTGGGGCCCATGGTATCTCGCGCGACCGGAAATCCTGGCCGCGGGAGAGCCGAGCCACTCGACGGTGTCGACGGCCTCCGATCTCGCGGGCTGGTATCAGGCACTGATGTCGTCGGACCTGTGGCGGCGAGAGGTCGTCGAGGACGCAACGCGGATCCGGGTCACGCTGCCGATCACCGGCGAACGCGGAGGCAGTCCGAGTGTCCCCGGCAACGTCGCCTTATTCGTCCAGGTCGTGGGCGACGACGGCCTATCCCACGGATTCCTGCCCACCGCAACGGGACCGCGGACTTTCGGCCATGGCGGCGCCGCGTGCCAGATCGGCTTCGCCGATCCGGAGACCGGCCTGTCGTTCGCGTTTCTGACCAACGGCTACCCGAGCACCGGATACGAGCAATCGAGAATCGGGCTGAACCGCATCATCAACATCGGCAACCTTGCCGCGGACTGCTTCAGCTGATGACGGCGCCGCAAACACCGCATGCGCGCTACGAGATGCTCGATACGGGCATCGCTCGCCTCACTGTCAACCGCCCCGAGCGGCTGGGCGCCTACACGCCGCAGATGTGTTCCGAGATCCTCGAGGCGTTGCGCACCGTCCGCCTCGACGACGCGATTCGTGTGCTCATCTTCACGGGCACGGGACGCGGGTTCTGCACCGGTGCTGACGTCTCGCCCGACGCCGGCTTCGATGACCACACCGCCCACCAGATCGGCAGGGCCAGGGAATTACGGGAGGACTCCCATGCGGTGGTCACGGCGTTGCACAGATTGGACAAGCCGGTCGTCTGCGCTGTGAACGGCATCGCGGTCAACGGGGGGCTCGCATTCGCGCTGTCGTGCGACATCCGGATCGTCGCTGCGAGCGCACGGTTAGGCGACACCAGCGCGCGCGCCGGCCTGCTGTCCGACGAGGGCGGGGCCTGGCTGTTTCCCCGAACCATGGGTTACGACAGAGCGTTTCGCATGGTGGCGCTGTCAGAGATCTATGACGCGCAGACCGCTGTCACACTGGGTCTGGTCACCGAAGTGGTGCCTGACGACGAACTCGAGAGCCGCACGCTCGAGGTCGCACATGGACTCGCCGCCGGTGCCCCGTTGGCGCTGAGAGCGGTGAAGCTGATGATGCGCCGCGCGCTGGAGTCCACGCTGGAATCGTCGCTCGGCGACGCGCAGCAGGCGGTCCTCTGGGTCGGGCCCAGCGCGGACGCCGCCGAGGGAAAAGCGGCCTTTCTGGCCAAGCGGCCACCGAAGTTCACCGGCTGTTAGCACGTCAACGCCTGTTTCATCTATTAACTTGACACTGTATAGTCAAGCTTGAGCTACCAAGGGAAGGAAGCCGCCCATGGCACTAATCGAGAACACCGTCGGTGAACTCCCGTACAAGCTGACCGACTTCGACCAGCATTCGTACGAGTCCGAGGACTGCTTCACACGTTTCATGCCGAAAGCGAAGCTGGACACAGCAGTCCGGCCCATCGTGGCACCGTCAGGACGCAAGGTGCTGCTGGCCAACGACCGTATCGTCACCGCGCTGGAGAACGACCTCGACCAGGCGTACGTGCCGGGATCGCTGGTGGAGATGCTGAAACAACGGTCGTCGGGCGATGCATCCGATGCCGAGCGGTTCTACGAACCGATGCAGCCTGAATACCTCGACCGCGACGCCCGGCTCAAACAACTCACCGAGCAGCAGATCGAGCGCTCGATCATGTATCCCGGTGGCTGGGCATTGATGGCCGAGGAGTATCTCGATGGAATCGACCCCCTCTACGACAACATCGAGTCGTTCAACAAGTGGATCAACGAGGACTGGGGTTTCGCCTACCAGGATCGGATTTACGCTCCGGCCATGATCTCGATGCGCGACCTGAACCGCGCCTGCGAGGAACTCGACCGCGTGCTGGACGCGGGCGCCCGATTCATCGTGCTGCCCGCCGGTCCCGCGTACGGTCGGTCTCCAGGAGACCCGTATTTCGACCCCTTCTGGGCCCGTATCAACGAGGCGCGCGCGGTGGTCTGTTATCACATTGCCGAGTTCCACTATCAGAACAACGTAGCGTCGCAATGGGGTTGGGGTCTGCGTCCGCCGTTCCAGTTCTCGGCGTGGCAGTGGCAGAACACTTATGGTGAGCGGCCGATCACCGACACCCTCTCGGCGCTGATATTCGACAACCTCTTCGGCCGTTTCCCGAACATCAAAGTCTTGGTCAGCGAGTTCGGTGCGGAGTGGGTACCGCACTTCATCCGCCACATGGACAAGAGTCGCGGTATGGGCAGGCTCGGCCCGTGGCTGGGCGGACAGTTGACGGAACGGCCTAGTGCGATCTTCAAAAAGCATGTCCGGGTGGTGCCGTATCCCGAGGACGATACGGTCCATCTCATCGAACGGCTCGGTACCTCGGAGACGCTCCTGATGGGGTCGGACTGGCCGCATGCAGAGGGCTTGCGTGAGCCCGCGGACTTCTACCTCAAGGTGGACACCCTCGACGAGGCGACCCGCAGGGATTTCCTGCGAGAGAACGGCATGAAGCTCTCCAGCGGAATCAGCTGAACGCATGCCCGTCGACGTCTCCGATGACGAGCTCGTGCAACGGTTCCCGGGTGAACCGATCACCCACGACAACGCCGCGCACTATCGGGGCCGGCTGAATCGCGAGCTGCTGATGAATCGGTGTGCGGAGTGCGGCCGATGGCACGCGCCCGCCAAGCCGATTTGCCCGGACTGCTGGTCGTCTCGTGTCTCTGCCCAACCCGTCAGTGGCGACGGAGTGATTTTCATGGCGATCTTCTTGCACCGCGGCCCGGCCGCGCCGGGCATCGATTATCGGGTGCCCTATCCCGTGGTGGCGGTCGAACTCGCCGAACAGGAGGGGCTGCGCTTCACGTCGACGGTCGTCGGCGCCGACAATGATGACATTCATATCGGTGCGCCGGTCCGGCTCGACTGGATCGACCGCGCAGGTGTGCCAACGCCTGTGTTCGCGTTGAGGGGCTCCCCGTCATGACGATGAAGGACCGGGTAGCGATCGCGGGGGCGTCCACCACTGGCTTCGTCGCGAAAAACTCCGGCCGTACTCAGGCATCGCTGGCAGCCGAAGCGTGCGTCGATGTCATCAGGAATTGCGGGATCATCCGCGAGGACATCGACGGGCTCTGCGGCAGTTGGCCGTCGACGTCGGCTCTGCAGTCGGTACTCGGGATCCCCGAAGTCACCTGGTTCGGCAACCCGGTCATTCCGATGGTCGATCACGTGGCAACGGCGGCGGCGGCGGTGCACGCCGGGCTGTGCGAGGTGGTACTCGTCTATCACGCTGCGTACCGGGCACCGTGGAACAGCGGTTCGGCGCTCAGGGATCCTTTCCGCAGGATCGCGACGCCTGGTTTGTCGGATCCGCAGCCTGGTCCTGACACGATGGCGAATGCCGTCGGGTACACCGGTTGGGCCTCACGCTACATGTACGAATACGGCGTGGCCCGGGAAGATTTCGGCCTGGTCGCAATCAACGCGCGGTCCAACGCCGCACAGAATCCGGCCGCAGCGATGCGGGAGCCGTTGTCGATGGATGACTATCTGAACGCCCCGATGATCCGCGAGCCGCTGTGTCTATATGACATGGACCCCGCCGTCGATGGCGCCGACGCCTTCATCGTCACCACGACCGAGCGCGCCAAGGATATGGCGTTACCGCCGGTGCTCATCAACGCCGCGGTGCTCGGTCAGGTCAGACACAACGAAGAGGATCAGACCGTGAGCCTGCGCCAAAACGGTCAGCAGGTTGTCGTCGAGACTCTGAAGGGCAAGGGAGACTTCTGGATCGACGACATCGACCTCTACTTTCCGTACGACGGTTTTACTCCTATCACGTTGAATTGGATCGACAACGCGGGCTGGTGCAAGCCGGGGGAGGCGGGCGCGTTCCTGCGCCAGCACTGGGTCGCCGAAGAGAACCGCGCAGTGATCAACGGTCGAATCCCGATCAACCCGCACGGGGGGTCGCTGGCTGAGGGGGCGACGCAAGCCTCCGGCCATCTGCGCGAAGCGGTCCACCAGTTGCAGGGCCTCGCGGGCGATCGCCAGGTTACGGACGCCAAGCGCGCGCTGATCACCGCCGGCGGCTTCTTCTTCAACGCCCAGGGCATCACTTTGCACAGGATGTGACCATGCTGGACACCTTCCGTTCGGCCGTCGCGTCGGCAGGGGATCGTCCGTTCCTGCTGTACTTCGACTCGACGCTGACGTTCGGCGAGGTCGACAGGCTGTCGGACGCATTCGCGGTCGCATTGGCCGACAACGGTTTCGGTCGTGGCGATCGCCTGGCGCTGTACTTACAGAACGTCCCGCAGTTTGTGCTCGCGCTGCTGGCGACGTGGAAACTCGGCGGCGTCGCGGTGTCGATAAACCCGATGCACACAGCCAGGGAGGTCGCCAAACTGATCGCCGACTCGACGCCGGTCGTGCTGGTGGCACTCGACGAACTTCACTCGCCGGGACTCGCGGATATGCTGGACCGGTCGTCGGTCACGCGGGTCATCACGACCAGCCCGCTGGACTTCCAGTCGGAAGGCGACGACAGGGTGCTGCCCAAAGCGCGGCTCCCGACTCCCGAAGGCGCAGAGGACTTATGCCGACTCATCGCAGCATGCGACGGCCGGGCCCCCGTGCCCGTGACGGTCGAGGCCGACGAGGTCGCGGTCATCACCTACACCTCCGGCACCACGGGCGTGCCGAAGGGTGCGATGAACACCCATCGCAACGTCGAGACCGGCGGGGCCGCCTACCTCGAGTGGTTCGCCCTCGGCCACGACGATGTCGTGCTCGGCGTCGCGCCGCTGTTCCACGTCACAGGGTTATCTGGGCATATTGCCTGCAGCATCGCCGCCGGCGCATCCCTGGTGTTGTCGTACCGCTTCAACGTCGACGTCACCCTCGACATGATCCGGCGGCACCGACCGACTTTCACCGTCGGTGCGATCACTGTGTTCATCGCGCTCGGCAACTCCGACGTCGACGCTGCCGACCTCGCCTCACTGCGCAAGATCGCTTCCGGCGGAGCACCGGTCGCGGCCGCCACCGCCGACCGATTCGAGGAACGGTTCGGGATCTACATCCAGAACGTCTACGGGATGACTGAGACCACCTCGCCGGTGCTGGCGGTCCCGCTGGACGCTACGGCCCCAGTGGAGCCGGAAACGCAAGCGTTGTCCGTCGGCGTCCCCGTGCTCAGCGCGCAGGTATCTGTACTGGACGATGACGGAAAGGTCCTGCCGCCAGGACAACTCGGTGAGCTCGCGGTTGCGGGTCCGCAGGTCGTGCCGGGCTATTGGCGCAACCCGGGTGCGACCGATGCCGCGATGCGAGACGGTTGGCTTTTGACGGGCGATATCGGCTATGCGGACGAGGATGGCTGGTTCTATCTCGTTGACCGCAAGAAGGACATGATCGTGGCGAGTGGTTACAAGGTCTGGCCGCGTGAAGTCGAGGACGTGCTGTACACCCATGATGCCGTCTTGGAGGCGGGCGTCGTCGGCGTGCCGGATGCGTACCGGGGCCAGACGGTGAAGGCGTACGTGTCGTTGCGCAACGGTCGCTCCGCCGACCCCGACGAACTCATCGCATACTGCCGAGAAAGGTTGGCAGCCTACAAATACCCACGGCAGGTCGACATTGTCGAAGGCATACCGAAAACCGCGACGGGCAAGATCCTGCGCAGGGAGCTACGCGGCGGCTGAGGAACGCCCTAGAACATCGAGGCTATGTGTTCCAACGCAGTTCGAGCGCGTTCAACCCGAACATCTGGCCGCCGTGTTCAATCGGTTCGACCGCCAGTTCGTACTCGGGAATGCGTTTGTGCCACTCTTCGAGCAGAATCGCCATCTCCTGTCGGGCCAGGTGCGATCCGAGGCACCGATGCGGCCCGGCGCCGAATGCGATGTGGCGGGTGACTCCACGGTCGAGGTCGACTCGTCTACCGTCGGGGAACATCTGATCGTCACGGTTCGCCATGGCGATCGGGAACGCCGCCATATCGCCTGCTTTCACCGGACAGCCGTGAAAATCCATGTCCTGTGTGGCTTTCCGTGCGGTCTGCACCATCGAGTACGCGCGCAACAGCTCTTCAACCGCCCGCGGAATCACAGAGGGGTCGGTGGCGATGCGCCTGCGGTCGTCGGGGTGCGTGGCCATATGCAGCATCGCGTAGGAGGATTCCCCCGCGACCGTGTCGAGGCCGGCCATGAACAACAGCAGCAGGCAGTTCAACAGTTCCATGTCGTTGATCGGCTCACCGTCGAGTTTCCAGTTGATGGCTGCGCTCACGATGTCGTCGGCGTCCGGATTGCTCTCGGCGCGCCGTTGCTCGATCAGCTTCTGGAAGTACCCCATCACATGGGTCATGCCTTCGAGCCTGCGCGCATTGACCTCCTCGCCGATGCCCTCCTGGTGCAGGATCATGTCCTCCCACGCCAGGAACTGGTCGAGGTCATCAGTAGGCATGCCCATGATGTTGAGGAACACGATGGAGGGGAAAACCCGGGCGACCTGAGTGACGTATTCGCAACCCCCCTCGGGTTTGAGCTTGTCGATCAGGCCGCCGACGAGGCGGTGCTGCCCCTTTTTCATGTCCTTCACGCGGCCAGGGGAGAAGTAATCCGCCAGTACCTTGCGCCACTTGGCATGATCCGGGGGGTCGACCATCACCGGGATCCACTTGAACGGCGGGTCCGGTTCGGTGGGGGTGATCACGCTGCTCGACCACAGCTCCGGGTGCTGCAGGCCGTCGAGGATCGTGGCGTAGTCGGTGAACATCCAGTATCCGTCGGCCTCGGTGCTGCGCAATACGGGACGAATGTCGTCCTGGATCGAGTCGAGCATCCGGAAGTTGGCCAGCGCTGACGAGGAGACTCCCGCCATCAACTCCACATGCTTGACGGGACACTCTGAAACCGTCTCGTTGTCGGCCATGTCATCCTTCCTGATCTTTCTGGGGCTGTTCGTCGCGCTGCAAGTGGCGGGCGAGGTTGGTCAGGGCGTCGAGCGCCACTCCGACGGCGTCTTCGGCTTCTCGCGTCAATGCCAGGCGTTCCCCGGCTGAACTGGACGCGGCGAGCGCTGGAACGATGAAATGCCGAAAGCGTCTGCGCACAGCGGCATCTGAGCGGTCTAGTTCCTCAGCCGCGATATACGTTTGTTCCACCATGAAATCGGTGAGTTCATCGATCTCCAGGTCGGTCCGCACCTCGCCGTTGCGTTGGCCTTCCTGGATGACGGCCCCCATAGCCTCAACGGCCATTTGGTGCACCCGCGGGTGGTGCACCGAAGACCGCTGGGCGATCAACGCCGTGATCGACGGGTCGGTTGGCAGCTGCTGTGTCGTATACAGCAGCGCTGCCTCAAGTTTGGTGAACACCCCGGCCTTCTTCGCCATCAAGGACTCGACCGCCGCGGTGTGGCGGCGGGCACGCAACAGAGCGACCTGCACCAGCAGTTCGGGGACGCTACCCAGTTGCCGGAACGCGGTGGCGCGCGACACGCCGGCCCTGACCGCGACCGTCTCCATCTGGATGCTCTCGATCCCACGCTCGGTGATCTCAGTATCTGCCGCGCGGATCAGCCGATCTCGGACGGTGCCGTCGTCAATGGGACTGATGGGCTCCGCGGTCACGTGATGGCCCCGGCGATCTTCAACTCGATGAGTCGGTCTTCATCCACACCGAGTTCTCTGATCACCTCATCGGTGTGTTCTGCGAACTGGGGTGCGCGGGTCAGCCCGGGTGCAGCCTCGTCGAACTTCACCGGATTGTTTACCAGCTTCCGCGTACTGCCCTCAGCATCAATGATTTCGGCGATCCGTCCGTTGGCGATCAGCGATTCATCGTTGGCCAGGTCCCAGGCGTCCTGAACCGGGGCCCACTGTCCGGTACCGTTGCTCAGCCGATTCCTACACTCAGCGACGGTCATCTTCGCGATTGCGCCGCAGACGATGCGATACGCAATGTCAGCATTGGTGACCATGGATTCCAAAGTGACGAAGCGCGGATCCTCCGCATATTCGTCGAGCCCCATCAGGCGGCAGAACTCCGGCCAGTACTTCGTCGGCTGCAGCATGGACAGCTGGATGAAGCGGCCATCGCTGGTGCGATAGGCACCGGTGAGCGGGTTTCCGGGCGCGGCAGTCTTACGCTGCGTTTTGGGAAGAGGGCCGTCGACCAGCATCGCCATGTTCACACTGAACTGAGTCGCCCACGCTCCGACTGCAAGCAGCGACACGTCGAGAACAGAGGGTTCGCCCGTGGTGGCCCGCTTGTATAGCGCGGCTGCGACGCCACCTGCGATCGACATGCCGCCGATGTTGTCGCCGTACGCGCCCGAGGGCATGAACGGTACGTCGTCGGCACCCGGAGCCATGACGCCGTCCGCGCTGCCGCCGCGGGCCCAGAACGCCGTGGCGTCGTAGGCGCCGGTGTCGCGGTCGGGCCCGCTGGAACCGAATCCACTACCCGCCGCATAGATGATGTCCGGATTGACGCTGCGCACGTCGTCGATGTCGATAGTCAGCTTGTTCCGCGCGGACGGCAGATAGTTGGTGAGGAAGACGTCGCTGCGCTGGATGAGTTGCTCGAGCAGGGGACGAGCGTCGGCATTGTCCAGCGCCAATCCGACGCTGCGCTTGCCTCGGTTGGGGGCCTCCATGATGGGAGCGAAAGACGACCCCGGCGCGGTCACGGCGGCGCCGAGTATCCGGACGAGTCCGCGCTGGGCATCTCCGCTCACCGGATGCTCGATCTTGACGACGTCGGCACCCCAATCGGCGAGGACGGCCCCGGCGGACGGCACGAACGTGAACTGTGCCACCTCGAGAACGCGAACTCCCTCAAGTGGTTTCGGTACCACAGAGCCTCCTGCGATCCTCAACGATCGACCGTCTCATCGTTGCGACTCAATGAGATAAACGTATCACTGATTCATCGGTGCGGCGAGACGCGCCGTAAAACAATCTGGAGACTCCTCAATCCATGATGTCGCGGACCCTGGTCTTCTCGTGGCCCCTAAGCATGGCGGCGCTGGCCGCCTCCATATGCCGACGCCAATGCGCTTCGACCGCATCGCCCCTGCGCACCTCGACCAGGTCGACGAGACGGGCGTACGACTTGATGAGCTTCGCGTATTCGGCCTTCGCGACCCTGTTCTCACTGTCGGCCCCGGAAATGGCTGCGGCCGTGTGGCGTTCACCGATCTCATGCAGCATTCCGGCGATGATCCCAAGGGTTGCGTTACCCGATAGCTCGACCATGCGGCGATGTAGCAGGGCGGACGCGGGCGCCAAGGTTCCTGCGGCGTACGCCCGGGGCACATCTTCGACGAGTCGTCGAAGTTCCTGGTGGGCCTCGTCTGTCCCGTTCTCGGCCAGCAGCTTGGCAGCCGCGGGTTCGATTGCTGTGCGTGCCGTCATGACGTCGGCGAGCGTGGTGCCAGAGAGCGCCAGGAGCAGACCGGCGGGCCGGGCGACAATCTCGGGTCCTGGCACGCAGACCTTCGCCCCGGTTCGCGAACCACGTCGAACCTCTACGAGTCGTTCCGACTCCAATACCCGGACGGCTTCGCGCAGGGTCGGACGGCTGACCTGAAAGTGTGCAATGAGGTCGGCTTCATGCGGCAAGAAATCGCCGTCCTTGAGCTGGCCGTCGACAACCATTCGGCGCAACGTGCGGGCCACTAACTCGGCCGTCTTCGGTGATCGAACGGCACCTGACCCAGACTCGGGCGAAATCATCGGCGCGAGTGATTCAGGTCGAGACACCAGGCCCCTCCTTGCTGTCAGTTGTACTACTCAGTAAACCATGTAGACGAGGACGGCCACGGCCGCTCGCGTAGGTCAGCCGAGGTCACGAGCGAGTCGAATCGCAGCCGCGTCGTAGGAGGAGCGCCTGCGTGTGCTGACCAGGAAGCTCGGCGGTGCCAGAAAGGAGGTATCGGGCAACCTCGTACGGCTCGACGTCATGGCTCGGCCCTGGTCGGTGTCTCCGCAGATCGCCACTGCCCACAGCATCTCGTCGGTGACGTGCTCGGCGATGGCCTTGAAATCACCATTGCGGAACGCCGCGCGAATCGAAGCCACCTGATCCTGCCACCCGTGCAGTTCGACCAGGGAGTCGTATGTGCGCACGGTCAGATAGAAGGCGATCTGCCGGCGCGCATCGTCGATGGCACGTTCGGGATCCGCGTCGTCGATCGCGGTGATCACCCAGCCCCAGCGGTTCAGGGAGTCGGCGCTGCGTCCTGCGGTTGCGGCGCCGCGAGCGAGTTCGGCGTCGACCACCTCCTCCCACCAGCGGTCGGTGAACAAACCGTGGCCGAGTACGCCGTCGGCGACCCGACCTGCGGTGCGAAGCATGATCCTGTTGAAGGCGCCGACGAGGATCGGTATGTCGAGCCTGCCGAAGACGGGCGCACGGATGTCAGCGTCGATGCGGTAGTAGTCCCCCTCGTAGCGGATCGGTTCGCCGTCTTCGGCATCGAGGAACAACTTGATGACGTCGATCAACTCGGCCATCCGCAACGCGGGATGGTCGGCGTCGACGCCGAACCAATCCCGGTTCATTCGGGGCGTGCCCGCACCCAAGCCGAGGAAGATCCGGTCGGGCGCGTACTTTGCGAGATGCCGCACCGCGGCCGCGTGGACGAAGGGGGACCGTGCGAACGCATAGGCGATCCCGGGTCCGATCATCGCTGCCGACGTGGAATGTGCCATCTCCGTGGCGGTTACGTACGCGCTGATGTCGGCGAATTCGCCTGAGCAGAACGCAGTCGCGCCCTCGGCCTCGGCACCGGCGGCCATCGCCTCACCTGGCCAAGGCAATCCCCACCGCATTCGGTCAACCCATCCAACATCGATTACTTAGTAAGATATGTGACAGTATACTGTCTAACGAGCTGCGGCAGCTTTCTGACAGTTTTGTCAAAAACTTTGATAGCATTGGAGCACTGAGATTCCGCGTCCTGAAAGACGGTTCGATGACGACCTTGACTAGTTCGACGAAGACGACGCTGCCGAGCATGCTGCCGACGGGCTGGTTTCAAGTGGCTTGGAGCGCCGATATCGGAGACGGTGCGGTTGTTCCATTGCACTACTTCAATCGCGACCTCGTCGCTTTTCGGCAGTCCGGCGGGCAGGTCAGTGTCCTGGACGCACACTGCCAGCATCTCGGTGCGAGCCTTGCCCACGGCGGCTGCGTGGTCGACGACGGAATTCAATGCCCGTTCCATGGCTGGGTGTGGGACGGTGGCGGCCGAAACGTGCGCATCCCTTATGAGAAGCGGCCCAATAGGGGGCGCCGAATCCGGTCTTATCCCGTGGCGGAGATAAACGACTCGATCTACATCTGGCATGACGCCGCCGCCGATGCACCCGCGTGGGGGGCGCCGGATGGTTTCGAGGTTCTCGGTCAACACGTTTCGTCTCGCCGGTATCATCCGTTGTCCGCCGAGTGCCGGACCCGGTTCGAGAACGTGAAGGTGCACCCGCAGGTTATCGCCGAAAACGCCGTCGACCCACACCATTTCCGCTTCGTTCACCGAACCCCCATCAGCCCGACTGTGCTGCGCGAGGAACGTGACGACTCGACGTGGTCGGCCAAAGTCGGCTTCGGCAAGCGGTGGGCCGACGGTACCGATCGTCCGGACGAGACGCTGAACACCATCGAGATCTACTGGTCGGGCCTCGGCGTCAGTTTCAACGGCGAACACACGCGGGAAGGGATCCGCGTCATATCGATCTGCGCGACGCCGGTGGACGAGACGCGGTCGGACATCTTCGCCGGATACTGGATCAGCGACGAGGCCCCCGATGACTTCGCCCAGCGGCTGGCCGCAGCACAACTGGCTCTTCCGGACGACATCAGGATCTGGGAACATCAGGCATACATGGATTCACCGGCTCTGGCGCAGTCCGAGGCAGACGGCTTCGCTGCGCTGCGGGAGTGGGCGCGCGGTTTTTACCCCGACCCTGTCGGACAAGGTGTCTGAGGACGGGCATGAGGGTGCACGAAAATCTGACCGCACCCGGCTGACGATTCTCGATGCTGCGCGAATCGCTTTCGCCCGTAAAGGTTTTTCTGGTGTCACGATTCGCGACATCACTGATCTCGCGCGTGTGACCCGCGCGTCCTTCTACTACTACTTCCGCGATAAGACCGAGCTGTTCATTGAACTTGGAACCGCGACCTATCGCGAGGCAATGGGTGTCGTTGAAACGCTTGGCGCGCAGGGAGAACCGCCCACGCAACAGGCTATCGAGGAGTGGGTGGGTCGATACTTCGAGTATTTGGACCGCAACGGGGCATTCGTTGCCCGCTCGGAGGAGGACATGCCGCAGGATGCCGCCTTCCGGGCGGCTGTGGCGCGCTCACACCGCCGTGCGGCGACGGTGCTCGGCCGACGCATCGCCAAGATTGCTGCGACGCCCCCGAGGGCCGACGCAACGTCGACGGGCTTAGCCGTCATGGCGCTGCTCGAGCGGTCCTGGCTATTGGCTCGGCACAACAATGTCTCGACGATGCCACGTGATGAGGCTCGCGCCGCCGCGTCTGAACTCGTTTGGCGGACGGTGGATTACACCCTGCCCAATTGACGGATCCGTCAGAGCGTAGCCGTCTTCGGCCCGACTGTCGCGCAGATTGCGCCGACCAGTGTGTACACCCCGCCACAACCTCGTCCGGTCGACTCGTACGTGGTGCCCGGACGATAGGGGGTGAGAAAGACCTGCGCCGGAATCGAGCGCGATGCAAAACCACACTTGCCGTTGCCGGCATCTCCCTTGGGCGAGACGCATACCGTCATCGAGTTCGGGTTGATCGACCCGGTACAGGGGAAGGGGGCGAGCGACGCCGTCACCATCAGCACCCCCGAGACTGATACCAACGATGGTTCGGAGAGCGTGTAGACACATGACGGCTCGGGCGCCGGTTCGGTGGTCGGTTGCGCCGTTGCGGGCCCGGCACCGAGCGCGGTGACGGCCGCCGCGAGCATGCTGACGGTGAGGGTCAGACACCGAATCATGGTCCGATACTACAAGTGATCGCCCTCAGGGGAGGCCGTTCGTTGCGCTGGCCGTCCGCGGCGGACTCGTGCGACGGAGGGCCGAGGGCAGATTCGACCTACCGTGTTTGTCGGGACGACATATCGGCTCAATGACGTCTCTGGAGCGCGAGTGGAAAAGAGTGCGCGTCAGCACCCGGCCGATGAGACGGGTATCAGGCAAATGGTTAATCCGATAAATGGATAGATAATTTGCTTATTAGCCAGTAGCGCTGCCTCGCGCGTTGATTCTGACCATGTCCACACCATGCCGCGGGCGAATCCGATCGATCGTCACAAATCAGTCGGTTGACGCCGCGCGTGCGACTCAAATTTCTGGTGCCGTGGCGATAACGTCCTGGAGCGGCTGTTCTCGGTAGTCATTCGGCCGTCTGGCCGGGTGTCTCGTGGGGCACCTGACGAGGCGCAGCGCCGGTCGTCGGCCGTGACCCGCCTCCGAGCCGGCGGCGGCCGGTCGCGTTCGGAGCGCGGAATAAGGCAGCATTTGAGCGCTGATCGACCGGATGATTAAAGAGAATGAAGCGTTTCGATTGTCGATAGAATGGCGGAGTTTTAGGGGTTCTCTATTCACGCCGACAGCCATTTATTCGGCGGGATGAATCAAACGTGTGTTATTCACTGAAGGGTACCCACGCCTAATTCGAAAAATGGTCGCTCGCATTTGTACCCCAGCTGATTGCGCGTGGCTGTCGAACATGGCCGATTTATTGTCGTGAGCGTCAAGGGACCTGGACGCAGACCTGGGGTCGCGCAGGCCGAAACGCCTTGGCGGCTCTGTGACCTGTGGACCTGTGGTGATGCTGTACGGATCATCGGACGGTGCGCGATATAGTTAGCGCTTTTAGCGAACGCCACATCCCCGCCGGACCTTTCGGGTGGGGTTGCCGCAGCGGTTTGGGTCAAGCCCACGAGTTCTTCAGCGGCCGCCTCGCGAACTTATACAAAAGCCGGAGAATGTTGCTCGTTGCGAAAATCGTGGTGTACGGTTTCTCGGCAGTACTTGAGTTCAGTGGCCGCGGGTACTCGGAGGGAATCAGCTGTATATGCGAATGAGCACTGAGCATCGGAGTGGTCAGTAGTGGTCAACACGAGCGCTCTCGCCAAGCCGGTCCGATCGGTCGGTGACTTTTTCGCGATGTCGCTGGACACCTTCGTCCAGATGTTCCGCCCGCCGTGGGCGTGGCGGGAGTTCCTCCTGCAGACCTGGTTTGTGGCACGGGTGTCGATGTTCCCGACGATCATGTTGGCGATCCCCTTCACCGTGCTGACCGTCTTCACCATCAACATCCTTCTGGTAGAGATCGGTGCGGCTGACTTCTCCGGCACCGGCGCGGCGTTGGGCGCGGTAACTCAGATCGGTCCGATCGTCACGGTGCTGGTGATCGCGGGCGCTGGGGCGACGGCGATGTGCGCCGATCTCGGAGCACGCACGATTCGTGAGGAGATCGACGCGATGCGCGTGCTGGGTATCAACCCAGTGCAGGCGTTGGTGGTGCCGCGGGTATTAGCGGCCACGCTCGTCGGACTGATGCTGACGTCCATCGTCACCATGGTCGGGATCATCGGCAGCTTCGTCTTCTCGGTGTTCTTCCAGAACGTGACGCCGGGCGCCTTCGCCGCGGGGCTCACCTTCCTGGTGGGTCCCACCGAGGTGGCCATCAACTTGATTAAGGCCGCGATATTCGGGCTGGCAGCCAGCCTGATCGCTTGTTACAAAGGGCTTTCCGTAGGAGGCGGACCTCAGGGTGTGGGAGACGCGGTCAATGAAACCGTCGTCTACACGTTTATGGCGCTGTTCGTCATCAACGTCATCGCCACAGCCGTCGCGGTGAAAGCGACGTTCGGCCAATGAGTCAGGTAGCCACGTATAGCCCGCTACCGAAGGTGGCGGGCGCACTGCGGTCCGGGTATTACGGCTGGAATCGACTCGGTGAGCAGACTCAGTTCTACGTCCGCACCCTGCGGGGGACGTGGGACGTGTTCGTGCACTACCGAATCGAGCTGGTGAGGCTGATCGCGCAGATGAGCCTCGGCTCCGGTGCGCTCGCCGTAATCGGCGGCACCATAGTCATCGTGTCCTTCTTGACACTGTCGGCGGGTTCGTTGATCGGCATTCAGGGCTACACGCAGCTGCAGGAAGTTGGCGTTGAAGCACTGGGCGGTTTCATCTCGTCGTTTCTCAACGTCCGCCTGGTCGGACCTTTGGTCGCGGGCATTGGTCTGGCCGCCACGATCGGTGCCGGCGCGACGGCGCAACTCGGCGCCCAACGGATCAGCGAAGAGATCGATGCCCTGGAGGTCATGGGAATCCGGTCGGTGGCGTATCTGGCGTCGTCGCGAGTCATCGCCGGCGTGATCGTCGTCATCCCGCTGTACTGCATCGCCGTGCTTGCAGCGTTCCTCGCGACCCGCGTCGCCACCACGGCCATCTACGGCCAGTCGACGGGCGTCTACGACCATTACTTCAACACATTCCTCAACCCGCTCGACCTCGTATACTCGTTCCTGCAGGCGATTTCGATGGCAGTCGTGGTCATGCTCGTACACGTCTACTACGGCTACAACGCCTCAGGCGGTCCGGCAGGCGTAGGCGAGGCCGTCGGTCGCGCCGTGCGCGCATCGCTGGTGGCCGCCGTGTTCGTCACCCTGTTCGTCTCACTGGCCATCTATGGCCAGTCCGGCAACTTCAACCTTTCGGGGTAGCGAGATGGCACCTGCACGCCCCAAGCGGCGAGGCATCGAAGCGCGGATCACCCCGGCCGTCTGGACGTTGTTCCTCCTCGCGGCCGTCGGCGCCCTAATCGCGGTGACATCTGTCATGTTCGCCGGCACGTTCCGGTCATATGTCCCAGTCACTTTGACGTCCGATCGTGCTGGCCTGGTGATGGAATCGGGCGCCAAGGTAAAGCTCCACGGCGTCCAGGTGGGTCAGGTGACCACCATCAAGGGGGGGCAGAATCCCGCCACGCTGAAGCTGGAGATCTACCCGGACCAGGTCAAGTACATCCCGGCCAACATCGGCGCTGAGATTCGCGCCACAACAGCGTTCGGCGCCAAATACGTCAACCTGCTCTACCCGCGCGATCCGAGCCCGGATCGCCTCGTCTCTGGTCAAGTGATCCGATCACAGAACGTCAGCACTGAGGTCAACACCGTCTTTGAGAACCTGACGAACGTCCTCCACGAAATCGATCCACCCAAGTTGAACGGTGCGCTCACTGCGCTCGCTGAGGGCTTGCAGGGCCAAGGCGAGCGCATCGGTGAGGCGATCTCGGGCGGCACCGAGGTGCTCAAGGCCATCAATCCGCGCGCGGACACAATTCGGCGAGACTGGCAGGCGCTGAAGGGGTTCAGCGACACGTACAGCGCCGCAGCAGAAGACATACTCACGGTGCTGGATGCCGCCAGCACGACCAGCACCACCATCAGTGAGCACTCAAAGCAACTCGACGACCTCCTGCTGAGCGTTATCGGGTTGTCCCGCAGCGGTATCGACGTGCTTGCTCCCAGCAAGGACAACCTCGTGCGCGCGATCAACGTCCTCGAACCCACAACAAGCTTGCTGCTCAAGTACGACCCGCAGTTGACTTGCCTACTGCAGGGCGGCAAATTGGTCCTCGACGACTTCGTTCCGGTTACCGGCGGCGCCAACGGTTATTCGACGATCTTGGACGTCGCGTTGCTGTTCGGCGACGACTCCTACAGGTACCCCGATAATCTGCCGATCTACGGCGGCAAGGGCGGTCCCGGCGGCAAGCCCGGCTGCGGATCGCTGCCCGACGTTGCCAAGAACTGGCCAGTGCGTTACCTGGTGACGAACTCCGGTTGGGGCACGGGAGTCGACGTGCGACCCAATCCAGGCATCGGATTTCCCGGTTACGCCAACTACTTCCCCACCACTCGCGGAGTGCCGGAACCCCCGAGTATCCGGAACAGGAACGGCCCCGCGATCGGACCGGTTCCATATCCTGGCGCGCCGCCATACGGGGCACCGCAGTACGCACCTGACGGCACGCCGCTGTACCCGGGTCTGCCACCCGCGCCACCTCCCGGTGCGCCGCGCGACCCGAAGCCCGCCCCCGGTTCCGAACCGTATACGCCGCCGTTCCCGGCCCAGGTTCAACCGACTCCGTTGCCGCGGCCCTCGGCACCTAAGCCGCCGCCACCACCGCTTGAAGGGCCGCCACCGCCACCCCTCGGAGCTGAGGCGCCCGCACCGGCGCCGCCGCCATTGGAAGGGGCGCCACCGCCGCTGCCCGCAGAGGAGCCGGCACCATGAAAGACAACTTGGGTGGCGCCATCTGGCGGCTGGCCGTGTTCCTGACGCTGTGCACGTTCGGCATCTTCGCCATGTTCGCCATCTTCGGACAGATGCGATTCCAACCGGAGAAGACATACAACGCTGTATTCACCAACGTGACCGGGCTGGAGCCAGACCAGTTCGTCCGCGTCGCCGGCGTCGAAGTGGGAAAGGTCAAATCAATTCGGATACAGGATGATTCGACTGCGCTGGTCGAGTTCTCGGCCGAGGACTCGCTCGTCATGACCGAGGGCACCCGCGCCGTGATCCGGTATGACGATGTGATCGGTGGCCGCTACATGGCGCTCGATGAAGGCGCGGGCGGTACCAACAGGATCAACCCGGGCGACACCATCCCTGTTTCTCGGACTGCACCTGCGCTGGACCTGGACGCGTTGATCGGTGGTTTCAAACCTCTGTTCACGGCGCTCAATCCCGAGCAGGTGAACGCGCTGTCGGGCCAGTTGATCGCCGCCTTCCAGGGCCAGGGTGCGACGATCGGGTCGTTCCTTCGCACGACCGCCCAACTGACCAACACCCTGGCGGACCGCGACCGGTTGATCGGCGAGGTGATCAACAATCTCAACGTCGTCCTCAAATCGCTTGCAGATCAGGGGGATCAGTTCGGCAGGGCGGTGACGTCGCTCGATCAACTCGTCGACGGGCTCGAGGGACGCAAGCAGGACATCAGCAATTCGATTGCCTACACCAACGAAGCTGCGGGAGGCGTCGCCGAGCTGCTCGCCGAAGCACGGCCGCCGCTGCAGCGCGTCGTCGCCGAGACGGACCGCACCGCCGGCCTCGTCATGGCGGATAAGGACTACATGGAAAATCTGATCGACACGCTGCCTGACGCCTACAAGGTGCTCAACAGGCAGGGCCTCTACGGCGACTTCTTCAGCTTCTATCTGTGCGACCTCGTCCTGAAGTTGAACGGCAAAGGCGGACAACCGGTCTTCGTCAAGCTGGCGGGCCAATCGACGGGCAGGTGCACGCCACGATGAAAACCTTCGCCGAGCGGAACCCATTCGTCATCGGCGCCGTCGGTGTGGGCATCGTGGGCGCACTGGTCGTCGCCGCCCTCAACTATGACAAGCTGCCGTTCCTGGATTCGGACAAAACCTACACAGCGTATTTCGCGGAGGCCGGTGGTCTGATCCCCGGCTCGCCGGTCCAAGTCTCCGGGCTACGAGTTGGCAAGGTCGACACCATCGAGCTCGACGGCGCCCAGGTTCTGGTGACCTTCAATGTCGCCAAAGACATCCGGCTCGGCGATCGCACCGAGGCTGCGGTGAAAACCAAAAGCCTGCTGGGAGCGAAGGTCGTCGAAGTCACCCCCCGCGGCGACGGCCAGCAATCGGGTCCGATCCCGATCGACCGCACCCGTCCCGCTTACCAATTACCCGACGCGCTCGGTGACGTGACGGAGGCCATCAGCGGCCTGGACACCGATCAGCTCTCCGAATCCCTGGCCGTGCTGGCAGAGACGTTCGCCGACACTCCGCCGGACTTGAAGGTAGCGGTCGAAGGAATCGCGCGATTCTCGGAGACGCTGGACAAGCGTGATCAGGCCCTGCGGGATCTGCTCACCGACGCCAACAAGACCACAAGGGTGCTGTCCGAGCGCAGCGACCAGGTGGTGAACCTCGTGGTGAAGACGAATTCGCTACTGGCCCAGCTGCAGACGCAGAGCGCCGCGCTGGGCGCCATCTCCAACAACATCGCCGCCGTCACCCAGCAGATCAAGGGTTTCATCGGCGAGAACCGATCCACTTTGAAACCAGCACTGGAGAAGCTCAACGGGGTTCTGAAGCTCGTCAATGAGCGGAAGGATAAGGTCGCACAGGCGCTCGTCGGCCTCAACCGCTACGCCGCAGGCCTCGGCGAGTCGGTCGGCGGCGGCCCCTTCTTCAAGGCCTACGTGGTCAACCTGTTCCCGGGACAGTTCGTCCAGCCCTTCGTCGATGCGGCGTTCTCCGACCTTGGACTGGATCCCAACGTATTGGCGCCGTCGCAGCGCAGCGATCCACAAGTCGGCCAGCCGGGCACCCCGGCACTGCCGATTCCGCACCCGCGCACGGGCCAGGGCGGCGAGCCGCGCATGACGCTTCCCGACGCGATCACGGGCAATCCCGGCGATCAGGGCTGCGGTCCGCCCGGCGTACCCCTTCCCGGTCCTACCGGTTGTTACCCGTACCGGGAACCGCTGCCCGCGCCCCCACCCGGCGGGCCACCGCCAGGTCCCCCCGCGCAGTCGCCGCCGGGCGTCCGGCCGACGGACACGCCGCCGCTGCCCAACCTGTATCCCGCGCCGGGTCAGCAACCTCCGGTGACTGAAAACGCCGCGGTGCCGCCACCGCCCCCGGGTCCGCCGCAGGTGGGTCCGGGCGTCCCCGGCGTCGTCGGTCCCCCGGTGCCGCTCACCCCGGAAGGGGGTCAGTGATGAAGAAGAAGATCGCATTGGTGGCCGGGCTGGTGGTCATGCTGGTGGCGGGAATCCTCCTGGTGAGCGGGACGGCGGGCACCGTCAACCACACCCGCGTCACCGCGTACTTCGCCAACACCAACGGACTGTTCGAGGGCGACGACGTGTGGATTCTCGGCGTGCCTGTCGGCACGATCGACACGATCGAGCCGCAACCCGAGCGCGCGAAGGTGACGTTCTTCGTCGACCAGAAGTACAAGGTGCCCGCGGACGTCAACGCGGTGATCATGTCGCCGTCACTGGTTCCGGTGCGGGCCGTTCAGCTGACGCCCGCCTACACCGGCGGCCCGGTGCTCGCCGACAACTCCGTGATTCCGCAGGAACGCACGGCGGTGCCGGTCGAATTCGACGATTTCCGAGCCCAACTCGAGAGGCTGGCTGACACGCTGCAGCCGACGCAGCCCGGCGGCGTCAGCACATTGGGCGCCTTCATCAACACCGCGGCCGACAACCTTCGCGGCGAGGGCGTCAACATCAGAGATACTGTCATCAAGCTGTCGCAGGCGTTCTCGGCGCTCGGCGACAAAAGCACCGACCTGTTCAGCACCTTCAAAAATCTCTCGACCCTGGTCTCGGCACTACAAGACAGCCAAGACCTCCTGCGTCAGCTCAACGGCAATCTCGCCGGTGTGACCGGCCTGCTCGCCGACGATCCCGACGAGGTGGGTGAGGCGGTCGCGTCGATCAACGAGGTCGTCGGCGATCTCCAAAGCTTCCTGGCCGAGAACCGTGAAACCGTCGGCGCGACAACCGATGAGCTCGCGACGACGACGCAAGTGCTGGTCGATAATCTCGGCGAGCTCAAGCAGCTTCTGCATGTCGCCCCGAACTCGTTCCAGAACTTCCTCAACATCTACCAACCCGCGCAGGGCACACTGACCGGCATTCTGGGACTCAACAATTTCGCGAACACGATCCAGTTCATCTGCGGCGCCGTGCAGGCCGCCTCGCGGATGGGTGCCGAGCAGTCCGCGAAGCTGTGCGTTCAGTACCTCGCACCGATCATCAAGAACCGCCAATACAACTTTCCGCCACTGGGACTGAATCCGTTCGTAGGCGCGCAAGCTCGACCCAACGAGGTCACCTACAGCGAGGATTGGTTGCGGCCGGACTACATCCCGCCGCCCGCCGGCACCGCCGGTGCGCCGCAACCGCCCCTGCCGCCTGCAGGCAACGTCTTCACCCGATTCGGAGAGCCGGCTGCCAACCCGCCGGGCAATCCACCGTTCGTACCGACGATGCCCCCTCCTCCCGCTGGGCCGGTAGACCAGTCGGCATCAGGCCCGGCGCCCGTCGCAACCGATCCGAATGCCGGCTTGCACGGCATGATGGTTCCGCCGGTAGGTGGGCCATGATTCGGCAGAGGCGAATCGCAGCAGCTGCGCTCGCATTGGCAGCCGTGGCGGGGCTGTCAGGGTGTAGCCAATGGCGCGGCGCGAACTCGCTGCCGTTGCCAGGCACCGAAGGTGGGGGAGCGGGCTCCTACACCGTTCAGGCGCAGCTGCCCGACGTCGACAACATCGAGCGCAACTCCCGGGTCCGCGTCGGCGACGTCACGGTCGGCAATGTGACGAAGATCGAGCGGCAGGGCTGGAACGCGCTGGTGACGATGACGATCAACGGCGATGTGAATCTGCCGGCCAATGCGACCGCCGCGGTTGGCCAAACCAGCTTGCTCGGGTCGCTTCATATCGAATTGGCGCCGCCGACCGACGCCCCCTCCGAGGGCACGTTGAAGGACGGGGCGCTAATTCAGCTGGCCTCAGGGTCCATCTTCCCGAGCACCGAGCAGGCGCTGGCATCGGTGTCGCTGTTGCTGAACGGCGGCGGTATCGCCCAGGTCCAGGAGATCACCCGCGAACTGAGTACCGCTTTTCGCGGTCGCGAATCCGACTTGCGAAGCCTGATCGGCGAACTGGACACGTTCGTTACTTATCTCAACGACCAGACCGGCGACATCATCGCGGCCGCGGACAGCCTGAACAGGCTGGCCGGACAGGTTGCAGAACAGAAGCCGGTGGTGGACAAAGCGCTCAGGACCATCCCGCAGGCCCTCGACGTCCTCAGGAATCAGCGCGACACGCTGGCCGACGCACTCGACCAGCTGGGCAAGTTCGCGGCCCTTGCCGCCGACGTGACCAACCAGAGCAAAGACAATCTCGTCAAGAACCTGCAGAACATCGCGCCCGTGCTGAAATCGCTCGCCGACGCCGGTCCGGCCCTGACCCGCTCGCTGGACTTCTACACGACCTTTCCGTTCCCCAAACCCACGCTAACCAAATGGCTCCGGGGCGATTACGCGAATCTCACCGCCGTTGTCGACCTGACGCTGAGCCGACTCGACGCGTCATTCCTCACCGGCACCGCACTCGAGGGCGAGCTCACCGAGCTGGAGCTGCAGTGGGGCCGCACCATCGGCCAGATGCCCAGTCCCTACACGGCGCGTAACCCGCTCGTTGTGCCCTACCACTTCAATCAGGGGCCCTGACATGCGGATGACAAGGCGGGTCTGGATTCAGATCATCATCTTCTGCGTAGTGTCGCTGACCGCGCTGACGATCATGGGCCTGGGCTTCGTGCAGATCCCGAGTCTGGTATTCGGCGTCAACCGCTACTCGGTCACCGTCGAGTTGCCCGAGGCGGGCGGGCTGTACGAACGCAGTAATGTCACCTACCGCGGTACCGAGGTGGGCACGGTGAAGAAAGTCGCATTGACTGACACCGGCGTCGAGGCGGAGCTCATCCTCGATTCCGGCATCGCGATCCCGTCGGATCTCGATGTCGAGGTGCACAGCCAGAGCGCCGTCGGCGAGCAGTACATCGCGCTTTTGCCGAACAACGCCACATCGCCACCGTTGAAAGATGGCGATGTCATTGCGCGCAACCGGAGTTCGGTACCACCGGACATCAATGAACTGCTCAACGCGACCAATCGAGGACTCCAAGCGATTCCGCAGGACAACCTCAAGACCGCGGTCGACGAGGCATATACGGCCCTCGGCGGGCTGGGTCCTGAGCTGGCGCGCTTTTTCAAAGGTGGGTCCAACTTGGCGATCGACGCCACGGCCAATCTCGGCGACCTCACGAACCTGACCGACAACGTGGCGCCAATCCTCGAAACTCAGACCGACACCGCCGATTCCGTGCAGGCGTGGGCGGATCACCTGGGCACGGTCACCGACCAGCTGAGAACCAACGACGCCGCGGTACGCGGCACACTTCAGGGTGCTCCCAGAGCCGCCGACGAAATTCGTGCGCTCTTCGACAGGGTCAAACCAACACTGCCGGTGCTGCTGACGAACCTGGTCTCGGTGGGGGACGTCGCGCTGGCATATCAACCCAACATCGAATATCTGTTGGTTCTGTTGCCTACTGGTACAGAGGCTATCCAGGCTGTCGGTGTACCCAACCGCAACACCAAACAGGATTACAACGGCGCGTTCCTTTCTTTCAATCTCAACATCAACCTGCCGCCGACGTGTACCACTGGATTTCTTCCGGCCCAGCAGCAGCGAGGGGCGGCCCTGGAGGACTATCCACCACCGCCGGCGGACCCCGTGTACTGCCGGATCCCGCAGGATTCTTCGGTCAATGTGCGTGGGCAGCGCAATATTCCGTGCGTGACGAAGCCGGGCAAACGCGCGCCGACGGCCGCGATGTGTGAGAGTGACGAGGTCTACGTCCCGCTCAACGAGGGCTGGAACTGGAAGGGCGACCCGAACGCGACGACGACCGGTCAGCCTATCCCGCAGCCACCTCCGGGCAATCCTGGCTCGACCGGCATTCCGCCGGGCGGAACGGGACCGACGCAGGCTCTTCCGATCGCGGCTGCAGAATACGACCCGGCTACCGGCACCTACGTGGGTCCCGACGGCAAGGTCTATACACAGTCGAATCTGGCGCGCGACGGCGGCCCGGATAGCTGGCAGGACATGCTGACCCCGCCGGGTCGGTGATCGCTCAAGCTCTGGCGACGGCCCACTCGGAGATGAGAGCGTCTGCGGTGGTGAGTCGGCCAAGTACCGCAATAGTGTGGTCCAGCACCTGAATCCCGTATTCGACAGGCGTTCCGCCGACGACGTCGCGGGGGACGATGAGCTCGAAGCCGGCCTGGGTGATGTGGCCCGCGGTGATAGGCAGCGCGAGGTTCAGCGAAACACCCGCAAGCACAACCGTGTGCACACCCAGTCCTCGTAGAACCGGCAACAGCTCAGAGTCAATCGTCGGGAAGAGGCCGTGGTGCCGCGGCAACACCAGATCGGTCGGTCCCAAAAGATCTGGCAGCACCTGCGTTTCGGGGGAACGGGGCCTCCATGAAGCGGTCAGCGGTCCCAGTGTGCGCCAAAGGCGAGCGGTACCCGGATGCCCGCCACCCACGCTGCCCTCATATGTGGCGTGGACCACTCGCGCACCGTACCCGCGCGCGGCGTCGAGCAGACGGCGCAGGTTCGTGACTAGACCGGCACTGTCAGCGGCCAACTGAGGGAGCGCCGAGCCCGGTCCGAGAACTCCGTTCTGGCACTCCACGCAGAGGACCGCAACGTGGGCGAGTTCAGGGCTGCTCGGTGAGGGTGACATGGATCATCAGCGTATGCAACTTAAGACACAGATGTCAGGGAATCAACACCAAAACAGCTAGCATCGAATGCAATTCGTGACGAACCGTGATGCTCGGACCGTAGAATCGAGGTCATGCAGATCCGTGAGCACATCGGCTCCGGCAAGCCCGCCATCATCCTGTATCCATCCGGAACCACGGTCGACTTCGCCGAACTGGAGAGCCGCGCCAACCAGCTTGCACACTTCTTCCGGAAGGCGGGTCTGCGTGAGGGCGACACAGTCGCCGCGATCTTGGAGAACAACCAGCACGCGCATGCGGTGATGTGGGCGGCACGGCGGAGCGGCCTGTACTACACCCTGGTCAATACCCATCTCACGGCGTTGGAAGTGGCTTACATCGTAAACAACAGCGACGCAAAGGCGGTGATCGGGTCCCGGGCCACACGCGCGGTGTGCGAGGGACTTTCAGAGCTGGGGACCACGCCCGAAGGTGGGGCACCAACCGGGGAACTCCCGAAGCTGTTGATGATCGCCGACGACGACATGGACGGCTGGCAACGCTATCCGGAATGCGTTGCCGATCAACCGTCGGGGCCGATCGCCGATGAGTCAGAAGGTGATCTGCTGCAATATTCGTCGGGCACCACCGGCCGACCGAAAGGAATCCGCCGCGACCTCCCGCACGTCAGTCCTGCCGAGGCGCCAAACCTGTTGACTCCGCTGATGAATGCGGTCGGGATCACCGGCGAGGCCGTGTATTTGAGTCCGGCGCCCCTTTATCACACCGCGCCCGGGTTCTGGTCGATGGCGGTGCAGTCGCTGGGGGGCACAGTGGTCGTGATGGAGAGGTTCGATCCCGAGTCTGCGCTGGATTGCATTCAGCGTTACCGCGTCACCCATGGCCAGTTCGTTCCCGCGATGTTCGTGCGGATGCTCAAGATGCCTCTCGCCGTCCGTGATTCATACGATGTGTCCAGTCTCCAGCGAGTAGTGCATGCCGCTGCACCGTGTCCGGTCGACATCAAGAGGCAGATGATCGACTGGTGGGGTCCGATCATCGACGAGTACTACGCGTCCTCCGAGGCGGCGGGCGCGTCGTTCATCCGTGCCGATGAGTGGCTGACCCACCCGGGGTCCGTGGGCCGTCCGCTGGTGGGGATCCCCCACATTGTCGGTGAAGACGGTGAGGAGCTGCCGCCGGGCATGGTTGGCGAAATCTACTTCGACGGCGGCTATTCGTTCGAGTACCTCAGGGACCGGGCGAAGACGGAAGCGGCACGCGACTCGCACGGCTGGGTGACCGTCGGCGACATCGGTTACCTGGACGACGACGGCTTTCTGTTCCTGACAGACCGTCGGCACCACATGATCATTTCTGGTGGAGTGAACATTTATCCGCAAGAGGCTGAGGATCTGTTGGTGACCCATCCGAAGGTGCTCGACGCCGCGGTCTTCGGTGTTCCGGACGACGAGATGGGCCAGGCCGTCAAAGGCGTAGTGCAGACCGTCGATCAAGCCGACGCCACCCGAGCCTTCGGCGACGACCTACTGGTCTGGCTGCGAGAACGGATGGCGCACTACAAGTGCCCGCGCTCCATCTCGTTCGAGGTGGCGCTGCCGCGGACCGACACCGGAAAGCTCGTCAAGCGGGAACTCGTGGAGAAGTATTCCTCGTCCCCTGGAGGTCAGCCGTAGCGCAGAAGTAGAGATCCGAGCCCAAAAGTGTTGGCAGGGAAGATGATCTCTGGTACGCCGTCGGTGGCCAGCTCGAAATCGGGAACTCTCTTGAGCCACTCTTTGATGATCAGTGTGAGCTCCATGCGCGCCAGATGGGAGCCGAGGCAGCGGTGCGGCCCGCCGCCGAAACCCCAGTGCGGATGCACCTTCCCGTCC
Source organism: Mycobacterium deserti (assembly GCF_025345615.1). Taxonomy (GTDB): domain Bacteria; phylum Actinomycetota; class Actinomycetes; order Mycobacteriales; family Mycobacteriaceae; genus Mycobacterium; species Mycobacterium deserti. Next base: position 345,475 of record NZ_JAODWD010000001.1, on the reverse strand, counting down.
ATCACCACATCATTGGCGGATATCGCGTCGCTGTCGTCGCGGTTGATCGCGCCAAGACACAGTCGCAGCCGCGTGTCTTCGGGGAATGTCACGCCGCCGATGGTCACTTCGCCGGTCGTGACGCGCGGCACTATCGGGGCCGGAGGTTCGAGTCGGACGATCTCCTCGACGAACACCCTGATGTCGTCCGGGTTCTCGCGCAGTTGCCGCCTCAATTCGGGATTGCGCGCCAGCTCCAGCATCGCGAATCCCATCGATGCGGTGACGGTGTCCAATCCGGCCAGCACGAACAGGAAGCTCAGCCCGATGGCCTCGGCATCGTCGAGTGGATCCTCTCCGGTGAGTACCTTCGACAACAGATCGTCGCCCGGATTGGCGCGTCGCTCGTTGATCGCCTCGGAGACATAGGTGACCAGTTCGAGAGCGGGGGTGAGATCGGCGCCCTCCATCGACGGGAGCTCCGAGAGAGCGATGACATTGTCCTTCCATGCGATCAGCCGGTCACGATCTTCCAAGGGAAGGCCGAACAGTGTCAGGAACACCTGTGACGGGTAGGGGATGGCGATATCGGCCATCACATCGCACTCGCCTTTGGATGCGGCGGCATCAATGATGTTGACAGCCTGTTTCTGCAGCGACGGCAGCATGTCCTTGAGCGTGTGCGGACTGAAGAACGGCTGCAGGATCTTTCGGAATCGGGTGTGCTCGGGAGGGTCGAATGAGATGGGTACCAGGGGCAGCGGGCTGCCGAGTTCATCAAAGGCCTTCTTCGACGAGAACATCCCCGGATCCCGTAACGCAGTGAGCACATCTTCGCGGTGTGTCAGGTAGTGCCAGCCGTCCGCATACACGACTGGGCCCAAATCCCGGACCACCTTCCACCCGACGCCGCGATCACCGGCCATGGGCAGCGCCGCCCAGTCCACTTCGGTCGCGCCGTCGATGATCGAATGCACGCTACTCACGAAACTTCCTCGCTCTCAGAACGCCGAACGATGCAGGCCACCGTCCACTTCAATCCAGGCCCCGGTGATGTAGCCGGCAGCCTCCGAACACAGATACGCGACCAGCGAAGCGATTTCGTGCGGTTTGCCCATCCGCGCCGCGGGCACCCGCGCCTGGCTCAGCATGAAGTCGCGGCGCGCCTCCTCAGTTGTCACGCCCAGGTTCTTCTCGATGTAGGCGTTCGCATTGTCGGTTTCGATCCACCCGGGCGCGACGGTGTTGACCGTGATGCCGTAGCGGGCGTATTCGTCGGACACTGTCTTGAGCAGACCAACGGTGGACGGCCGAGTGGCGTTTGCCACCGCATGATGGATATTGCCCGCAGGTTCCTTGGCGGTGCCCGACCCGATGTGCACAAAGCGACCCCAGCCCGCTTTCTGCATTGCCGGCAGCACTGACCGTAGAAGAAAAATCGAACTCATGGTGTACGCCTCGAACGACTCGCGATAGACGTTGAGATCATTGATGTCGGCGAAGTCACCCGGCCTTTGGTAGATGGCCTGACCGATCACGATCAGTGGCGCACCCAAGTCATTGCCGATCTGACGGACGGCATTCTGGATCTGCTCCTCGTGGCTGACATCAGCGCATACACCGACCGCCGTCCCCCCGTCGGCACGCAGGACGTCCACCGCTGCATCGACGTCGCTTTTGGTGCGGGCAAGCACTGCCACCGGGCAGCCCTGCGCAGCAAGTATTTTGGCGACTCCGAAACCCATGCCCTTGCTGCCGCCGACGATCAGAGCCGGCCTGCCCGCGATACCGTAGTCGATAGGCATTATCGGCGCACGTCCATGCCCGCGTCGACCTTGAGCACGCTGCCGGTGAACGAGCGGCCCTTGTCGGAGACGAGGAACAAGATGGCGTTGGTGACGTCCCGCGGTTCGATCACGGGGAGGTCCGGCAGCGCCGTCTGCATGGCGTTCACCAGGTGTGGCGTCTGTTCGATGACCTTGAACAGCGCGGGGTTCTCGGTGACCATCGGTGTCATACAATTGGTCGGCGCGACGGCGTTTACCCGAATACGATCCGGTGCAAGGAGATTGGCATAGGACTGCACCAAGCCGGTGATCGCGAGCTTCGACATGTTGTAGGCGTCGGAGCCGCCTCTGCCGTCAGTGACGTTCAGCAGGGCTGCCATTGAGCTGGTGGCGATCAGATTGCCGCCTTCGCCGCGCTTCTTGAGGTGGGGAATGGCGATCTGGAAAGTGTTCCACACGCCGATCAGCATGATGTCGATCCCGATCCGCAACGCTGCGTCAGCGTCGACCTCGTCGGGATTGGTCAGGATGACGCCCGCGTTGGCGATCACTGTGTCGATGTGGCCGAACTGCTGCACGCCGACGTCGAATGCCGTTTGCAGCGCGGCCCGGTCTCGGACGTCGGCCTTCTGAAAGACCATTTGCTGCCCCGTCTTCTCGACGAGGCGCGCCGTCTCCTCGAGTTCGTCGAACGTACCCAGCTTGTAGGGCGCGACGTCGAGGTCTTCGCAGATGTCGACACCGACGATGTCGGCACCCTCCTCGGCGAACATGACCGCGTGTGACCGGCCCTGTCCGCGGGCCGCTCCGGTGATGAAGACGACTCGGCCGTCAAGCAAGCCCATCGTGCAAATCCTCTCGTCGGGTGCCTCGATGCTACGCGGAGCCACTTGAATCATTCAACTATTTGTCTGTTTAGAGGGTCCCTAGCGGGGCCCGAACCTCTGAGCCCCGTCCAGCCGCATGACTTCGCCGTTCACGTACCCGTTCGACAGCAGGAACACGGCGGCGTCGGCGAACTCGTCAGGGGTGCCGAGCCGCTTGGGGAACGGCACATTGGCTGCGAACTTGGCGATCGCCTCTTCGCCGACCGACTCCATGATCGGCGTCTTCATCGTCCCGGGGGCGATGGTATTGACACGAATGCCGAGCGAGCTCAGGTCGCGCGCCGCCGCGATAGTCAAGCCGATGACGCCCGCCTTGGCGGCGGCGTAGGCGGATTGACCGATCTGGCCCTCATAACCCGCGATCGATGCGGTCAGGACGAGTGCACCGCGCTCGCCGCCTTCGTCCGCATCGGCGGCTGCGACAGACGCCGCTACCAAGCGCGCCATGTTGTAGGTGCCATTGAGATAAAGGTCGATGGTATTGGTGAACCCGCCGAAATCCGCAGGGCTGCCATCACGACCCACGATGCGCTGTGCGACTCCGAACCCGCCGTGTGCGACCACCGCGTAGCGCAATCGGCCGAGCTGATTGGCCTGCTCGATCGCGCGGTGGACGGAGTCCTCACTCGTTACATCGGTGCTGACGAACAAGGCCCGACTGCCCAACTCATCGGCCAGCGCCTTGCCGTTGTCCGCCGCAAGGTCCGCGATAACCACACCGAGGCCTTCGGCATGCAGCCGGCGCACGGCTGCTGCGCCGAGCCCGCCTGCACCGCCGCTGACAATGGCCGATGCACCCTCGAACTTCCCGATGACCACCCGTTCTCCTCCAGCTCAATTGATTCCGATTACGACACGTTGCCGACGACCAGGTCCCATGGCTCGACGGCGGCCAGCGCCATGCGGCCCAGTCGCCGCGCGTGACTCACCGTCGAGCCGTATTCGGCCGCCCAGCTTTGCGCGCGGGTGGTCACCGACCACAGCGCATGCTCGTCGGTGACACCGATGGCGCCGTGAAGCTGGTGAGCGATCGTCGTGACCGGTGTGACCGCACGACCGACCGCAACCCGCGCCGCGGTGACGGCGTAGTCGGTTGCAGACATGGTGAACCCGTAGTCGCTAGCTGCCGCGACGGCAAGACTGGTGACGGCGCGAGCACGTTCGATCTCCCCAGCCATCGCTGCAAGTGCATGCTGCACCGCCTGAAATTTGCTCAGCGGTCGCCCGAACTGGATCCGGTCTTGAGTGTGCGCCACCGACATCGCTGCAGCGGCATCTAGCGCACCGATGATCTGCATGCAGCGGCACCATGAACCGCGCAGAACCAGTTCGTCGGCGATCGCGGGATCGACGTCGGTCAGTTCGTCGGCCGCGACATCGAAGGTCAGCCGGTCACGTGGTTCGCCCGCGAGGTTATGGCCGTCCTCGACCCGCGCACCCTCGACGTCGAGGATCCCGACGCGCGCCGTACCCGCGCCGCGTGCCAGAAGCAGCACCGACGTGCTCGCCCTCGCCCACGGCACGTCCGTCGCCGTCCCGGCGATTCGGCCGACCGAGTCGCCGGGATCGGCGATGGCGACGGTGAGCGGCCCCGCTGGCAGGTCGAGCCCGACTGTGTGGCCCAGCCATGCTGCCAGAGCGTCTGTTTCGGCTATCGGAACCGCGCCGGCATGCCGGGCGATGCCGCGCAGTACGACGGCGAGCTGTTCGGGTCCCGCGCCCAGATCCGGCGTACTCGTCAGCCGCGCCAGACCGGTCTCATCGAGGTTGCGCCAGAGGTCATCGTCGAATTGCTCGGGCACGCGGCGCGAACCCAGTCGGGCATCGAAGGACTGCCGGCCGATGTCGTCGACGAGACGGCGAAGCTCGGCGTTGTCGTCGTCGACCGGTCCGGTGTCGAACACGCCACCCGAAAGTGCGCTCATCGCAATCCCATACCGCGCGCGACCACACCGCGCAACACCTCGTTGGTACCGCCGCGGAGAGTGAACACCGGCTTGTGTAGTCGCGCGGTGGTCAGCAGTTCGGCCAGTTCCGGCGTCGCGGGCACCCTGTCGACGAGGTCGGCGACGACCTCGATCGAGTCCTGCTCGAAACGGGTGCCGAGATCCTTGACCAGAGCCGCCTGGTTGGCTGCGTCCGCGTGATCGGTGAGCATCCGGGCCACCCAGACCGAGAGCTGACGTAACGAGATCAACCGTGCCAGAAGGTCGCCCACACCTTCGGCAGTGCGGTCATCGGGCGTCGGTCCGGAGCTCAGGACCCGGATCGCGGCGACGATCAGCGGAGCGGTGGACAGCAGTCGCTCGGGACCGCTGCGCTCGAAAGACAGCTCGGAGGTGACTTGGTGCCAGCCGTTGCCGACTTCGCCTAGCACGTCAACGTCGGGCACGAGCACGTCGTTGAACGTGACCTCGTTGAAGTGATGTTCGCCGTTCATCAGCCGGATCGGTTCGATGCGCACACCCTCGGCATCGCACGGCACGATGAACTGGCTGAAACCGGCGTGCCGATGGTCGGGATCCGGCGGGCTCGTCCTGGTCAGCACAACAACCTGATGGGCAAGGTGAGCGCCGCTGGTCCACACCTTGGTGCCGCTGAGCAGCCAGCCGCCGTCGGTCCTGGTCGCCTTTGTCTGTACCGCGGCGAGGTCGGATCCCGCGGTGTGCTCGCTCATTCCGATCGACGAGAAGTACCGACCCGCGGCGATGCGTGGCAGCAGCCGTTCGCGTTGTTCGTCGGTGCCGTAGGCCAACAGGCCTGGGGCGACTTGGCGGTCGGCGACCCAGTGGGCGGCAACCGGCGCGCCTACGCCGAGTAATTCCTCGGTGACCACGTACCGATGCAGGTGGTTGAGTCCCTGGCCGCCGTACTGCTTCGGGATGATCATGCCGACGAATCCGGCGTCGCCGAGGCGTGCGCTGAAGTCTTGGTCCCATTGGCCCAGCCATGAGTCGACGGCGGGGCGCCAGCCGTGCTCGGCCCGGTCGGCGTGCAGAAATTCGCGTATCGAGGCCCGCAGCCTTCCCAGCTCGGGCTCGTTCGCGCTCAAGGCGGCAAAGGAGGTCACGGTGATTCAACCTCGAATCTTGGGCAGCGGTGTCGAGGGGAGGTAAAAGTTCGGTGTCAGATCTTCCTCGCTGGCAGCCAGGCGGTAGGAGGACAGGTCGTCTACGCCTTCTCCACGCAGCACCTCTTCGTCGCTGTAGAAGTTGCCCGTACACACGGCCGCGGGGCGGGTGACCAGGGTGACCACCGCCTCTGCCATGATGCGCGGATCGCGGGCCTGAGCACGGACCGTGTCCTCGCCCATCGCGACGATCATGCCGGTGCTTGCGACGGTGGTGGCCGGCCACAGCGAGTTCACCGCGATTGGGATCGAGGCGAACTCGGCTGACCAACCCAGCGTCAGAAGACTTTCCGCGTACTTCCCCACGGTGTGGCCAACGTGTGCGCCCACCCACGACGGGTCGAGGTTCAACGGCGGCGACACATTGACGATGTGCGCGTTGTCCGACTGACGCAGGTAGGGCAGCGCTGACTGCACGACCGCGAACGGCCCCTCGACGTTGATCTCGAGCAACTTGCGGAAGTTCTTGGGCGGCAGCTTCTGTGTGGAGCGTAGATCCAGCGCACCCGCGTTATTGATCACGACGTCTATGCCACCGAATGCGTCGGCGATCTCGGCTACCGCCGAGGCGGTCACATCGGCGTCGCGGATATCACAGACGACTGACAGCGCCTGCCCGCCCGCCTCGCGCACAGCCTGTGCCGTTTCGCCCAGGGTCCCGGCGATCTTGGAGTTGGGCGTGTCGGTCTTGGCGAGCAGGCCAACGCGGGCGCCGTCCGCGGCGGCGCGTACGGCGATCTCCCGCCCGATGCCGCGACTGGCGCCGGTGACGATGACGACGCAGTCGCGCAGGGTGCGCGGCGTGGACTCAGCCACAGTGTTGTCTCCTTGCCCCATCGTTGGATCGCTTGTGCCGAATGCTATAACTATATAGCTTATTGACCAATCCGAGTTCGGGCCCTATCGGCCCAGCGAAGCGAGATGACGTGACCTCAATCGTGTCGATCGGGACATACCTGCCGCCATGGACCTCGGGGACATCGGGCGGTAAGCGTCGCGTCAAGGGACCCGACGAGGATGCGCTCACGATGGCCGTGGCCGCAGGTCGGGCCGCCGATTCGGCGGCCATAGCGCGGCGCGTCGTGCACGTCTCGCGGAATTTCCCGCTCGTCGAGGGTGGTAACGGCGCCGTGCTGCTCGCGGCGCTCGGATTGCCGGGGGACGTTCCCGTCACCGAGGTGCTCGGCGGCGCGCCCGCCGTACTGGATCAGATTGTCGACGCCAGCCCCGGCACGCTCGTGATCGGGTCCGACGACAACGACACCGCCGTCGGCGCGGCCGCGGTGCTCACCGGCGAGGGGGGTGCCGACGTGACGGCCAGGGGGCGCCGGAGCCGAAGCCTGCCGTTGGTGGCCCGTCGCGACGATGGAACCCGTTCCAACTACCCGGACCCTCGGCTGCAACGGGAGGTCGGTTTCCTGGGGACACTGGCGAAGCTCGAGCTGGAAGCAGGGGCCGTGGCCGGCGTCGTCGGCGTGCCCGCGAAACAACTCGGCCGTGTCTTCGACACGTCGAGCGCCATCGAGGAGCCGGCGTCCAGCGCTGCCGGAGTGATACGGGTCCTCGCCGGAGCAATCGAGCAGGCCGGACTGCTGCTCGCGGTGGAGCAGGCCGCGATGAGCGTGGCCGAGATCGCCCCGGGCGACACCCGGATCACGCGCGATGAGGTCGAACCCCGGGAACTGCCGAAGTTCACCACGGCGGAAGGTGTCGGCATCCCGATCTCGATGCCGGCCTACAGTCGCGCGTTCGAGCCGAAGATCCGCTGGGAGGCTGCTGTTTTCGACGAGCGACCAGGCATCGATTCGGCACCCCAATTCCCGCCACGGGCGCGGGTGGACGATTCCGGCACACTGGCCGGCGACTATCGCCTCGAACCACTGCCGCGCACCGGCACCGTCTACACCCATACGACCATTCGCATTCCGGTGCCCGACTTGCCGAGCCCGTACTCGCTGGCAGTCGTACAGCTCGACGGCAGCCCGGTCCGGGCATTGATGAAGGTCACCGGTGTACCGGCGGGCGAGGCGGCAATCGGGCAGGCCGGGGCCGTGGTGTTGCGCAGGATTGCGATCCGTTCGGGCATACCCGATTACGGGTATGCGTTCTGGCCGGGCCGCAATGCAGAAGGAGTTCTCACGTGAGGAACGTTGCCATCGTCGGCGCGGGAATGACGCCGTTCGCGGAGCATTTCGAACTCGGCCTGAAGGATCTGGTGCCGATGGCGTATGCCGAGGCGGTCGCGGGCGTCGACAAGGGCATCACGAAATCCGAGATCGAAGCCGCGTGGTTCGGCGAGCTGTCCACCACCGACGGCTTCCCGTCCGGCATTCTGGCCGACACCCTGGATCTCACCGAAATTCCCGTGACTCGAATCGAAAATGCCTGTGCGACGGGCAATGACGCGATTCGCAACGGCACCATGGCCATCGCGTCCGGCTTGTATGACGTTGTACTCGTGGTGGGCGCCGACAAGGTCCGCGAGACGTCGTCGACGACGACGTTCTGGGACTGGGCGGCCATGACACGCGACAACGCATGGGACTATCCGCTGGGGCTGGTTGCTCCTGCGAACTTCGCGCTGCACGTGATCCGCTACCTGCACGAGTCGCCGGCGACGAAGGAGCACATGGCGATGGTGGCGGTGAAGAATCATTTCCACGCCCTGAAGAACCCGAAGGCACAACTGCGGTATGAGATCACCGTCGAGCAGGCGCTGGCCGCCCCGATCGTGGTCGAGCCCTTCGGTCTGTATGACTGCACGCCACAGAGCGATGGTGCCGCCGCGGTCATCCTGGCCGCCGAAGACGTAGTGGACCGGTACACCGATCGGCCGGTGTGGGTGCGCGGTGTCGGTTTGGGCATGGATCGCGTGATGCATCAACACAAATCGGATATGACGACCTTCCCGCCCACGGTGCGCGCCGCGAAGTCCGCTATGAAAATGGCGGGTTTGACACCACGTGACATCGATGTCGCCGAGGTGCACGACTGCTTCACCGGCGTCGAACTGATCAGTTACGAGGACCTGGGATTCGCCAACCGCTTCGAGGCGTACAAGCTGGTCGAAGGCCGCGAACACTATGTCGGCGGATCGATACCGATCAATCCCAGCGGTGGGTTGAAGGCCAAGGGGCATCCGCCGGGGGCAACCGGGGTGGCGCAGTGTTACGAACTGTTCAACCAGCTTCGCGGTCAGGCCGAGAATCAAGTAGACGGCGCCCGGGTTGCCCTAGCGCACAACATCGGTGGTCCTACCGCGGTATCAGCGGTCACCATTCTTTCCAGCGACAAGAATTAGGAGCTTCATGACCACCTCGCAGATCGCGACACTCGCCGGCTACGAGCAGTTTGCGCCGTGGCTCTTGGTGGAGAAGCGCGGCAATGTCCATGTCGTGAGCATCAACCGGCCGGAGGCGCTGAACGCCGTCACCGAGGAGGTGCATCATGCCTTCGCGACCGTCTGGAAGGTGCTCGATGCCGACGACGACGTCAAGGCGGTCGTGACGACCGGTGTCGGTAAAGCTTTTTCAGCGGGCGGGGACATGGTGATGTTCGGCCGCCTCATCGAAGACGAGGTAGCGCGCACCTTTCAAATACACGAGGCGCGAACGGTTTTCCTCGAGGTGATCAACTTCCCCAAACCCTTGGTATCCGCGGTCAACGGCCCGGCGGTGGGGCTGGGCTGTTCGATCGCTCTGCTGTCCGACCTGCTGGTGATGGGGGAGAACAGCTACCTCGCTGACCCGCACGTAGCGGTGGGGTTGACTGCCGGTGACGGCGGCGCCGCGATGCTGCCTCTGCTGATCGGCATGATGAAGGCCAAGGAGTACGTTCTTCTCGGCGACCGCATCACCGCACCGATCGCCGAAAAGCTGAACCTGGTCACCAAGGTCGTACCCGACCGCGAGGTGCTCGACGAGGCACTGGCTCTGGGGGAGCGGTTCGCCGCGCTGCCGCCGCAGGCATTGCGGTCGTCGAAAGTGGCGCTGAACATGCACCTGGCCCGCGCCGCGCAGGGTGTGCTCGAATACGCGCTGGCCGAGGAACTCACATCGTTCTCGACGCCGGAATTCCAGGAGAGGGTCGCCGCGTTCCGCGCGCGATCGAAGAAGTAGCGGCTAACGATAGGCCGTGACGCGGGCCGCTAACGCGGGCCTGCCGTCCTCGGCGAGCGCCTGCGCATCGGCGACTGCCATCGCTCTGCCGATCCTCAGGGGCGAGGCCTCGTAGCGGGAATGATCGCCGGCGAGGAAGGGGCGCAGGAAGTTCACCCTGACCGATGCCGTGCGCATCGTCCGCCCACCGTTGTTCATCACCGCGGATGCTGCGAGTTCGAGACCGGCCGAGGCGACGCCGCCGTTGACGACCCCGACGGCGTTGTCGAGGAAGGGATCCGGCCGCTGGCGAAGAACGCATATATCGGCGGAGGCGACGCCCGTCTCCACGGCCAGCAACTCCGAGAGCGGTGTCGATTCGGTCCGGTGCAGCGTCTCGTCGGGTTCGTCGCGGACGACTTGGTCGGGGGTGACGAAGAAGGACCGTACGGTGCCGCCACCGATCACGACGTCGTCACACGTCAGCGTGCAGAACGACAGGGAGGTGCTACCCCGGGGACCCAACAACCGGCCGAGTGCGACGACCGGTGCGGCATCGTCTGCGCTGGCGCGGTCGCTTCCGTCCGGACTCAGCTCGAGGGTCAACTCGGTGGACACCGTCCACTCGCCGGTGTCGTGCCGGAAGTGGTTCACGAACCCGCTGACTGCATCCACGAGCACACCAAGTGGCCCGACCGTCGGCGTATCGTTGAACGGATTGCGCATGCCCGCCAACGACATCGACATCGCCGCGGTCTCGTTCTCGACGTTCGCGTCGATCATCTCGATACCGAAACGCCGCAGCACGTGCATTGGGGTCTCGATGAGAACATCGGGGCGCCGGTCTGTCCGCGTCATTCGAGAAGGTCGACGACTGTCGACAATTCGGCACCGGCGAGGACGAACTCCTCGGCCTTCTGCAGGTGCTTGCGCCACAGCTCGCCGGCCTTCTCAGCCTCACCGGCCTTGATCAGATCCAGCACCATGCGATGTGTCTTGGCCGAGCGGCGTACCGCACCCTCCGCCCGGTCGCCCTTCGTCGGCTGAAGCGAACGGTTGGCCTTTTCGATGATGTGGTGGAGCATGGCGCTGATGATCTGCAGGGTCTTGTTGCCCGACAATCGGGCGACCGCGGCATGGAAGTCGGTCAGCTGGTCGACGGCGTCACTACCAGGCTTCAGCTGGGCCTCACGCTCGACGATGCCCTCCAGTTCGGCGATCACGGCTGCGTTGCGACTCTTGGCCAGCTCCACGATCATCGGCGTCTCGAGCGTCATACGGGCGTCGTAGACGTCTTTGAGGGTCACACCCTCGTACTCGAGGATCAGGCCGGCGTACCGGGCCAACGTTTCGCGCCGGGGCCGGGTGACACGGGCGCCGCCGCGAACACCGCGCTGTACTTCGATGAGCGATTCGGATTCGAGGACGCGGAACGCCTCGCGAAGGGTCGGCCGGGACACGCCGAAGCGCTCCATCAGCTCCGATTCGGGTGGCAGCATGGTGCCCTCGGTGATCTCACCGCGGATGAACATTTTGCGCAGCACGGTGGCCACCCGATCGGCCATCTTCGGTTCCCGAAGGCTGGTGACCTCCATATCGACCCTCCACCGCTCGGTTGAATCAACTAACTGTTTGGCAGGTTAACTGAATTGCACCAGTGACTCGGGCATCCGCGCCAGCATCGTGATCAAGCTCATCGCTAGTACCCCATTGCTCTCCCCATCAGATCTTTCATGATCTCAGTGGTCCCGGCATACAACCGCTGCACCCGCGAGTCGCGCCACAACCGGGCCACCTCGTACTCGTTGATGTAGCCGTAGCCGCCGTGCAGCTGCAGGCAGCGGTCGATGATCTCCCACTGGACCTCCGACGTCCACCACTTCAGCCCGGCCGCGTCGGCATCGGACAGCGTCCCGTCGTTGACCGACAACACACACTGGTCGAGATAGGTCTGCGCGGCGTCGAGCTTGGTCTGCATCTCGGCGAGGAAATGCCGGTTGACCTGAAAGGTGCCAATCGGCTGCCCGAACGCCGTGCGCTCCAGCGCGTATGCCTTGGTGAGCTCCAGCGCTCGCCGCGCGGCGGGCAGCGCGTAGCAGGCCACCCCGACGCGCTCGCTGGGCAAGTTGGACACCAGGTGGTAGAAGCCTCGGTTCAATTCGCCGACGAGGTTCTTCTTGGGCACCTTGACGTCCTCGAAGAACAGTTCGGCCGTGTCGGCGGAGTACTGGCCGATCTTGTCGAGCTTGCGACCGCGCGTGAAGCCCTCCATGCCGTCCTCGATCATCAGCAGGCTGATGCCCTTGTGGCGGGCCGAGGGGTCCGTCTTCACGGCGGTGAGCACCAGTTTGGAAAGCAGGCCATTGCTGATGAATGTCTTCTGCCCGTTCACCACCCAGTGGTCGCCGTTGTCGCGCGCGGTGGTCTTGATACCCGCAAGGTCGGAACCCGCGGCCGGTTCGGACATGGCCACCGACCCGATCAACTCGCCGGAGATGAAGCCAGGAAGCCAGCGTTCCTTCTGTTCGTCGGTCGTGAGGTTGTTCAGGTAGGGCATCAGGATGTCGTTCTGCACACCCAGGCCGATGCCGACGGATCCGGTCATGAACATCTCCTCGGAGATGATCTGGTTGAACCGGTAGTCCTTGAGTCCGAGCCCGCCGTACTTCTCGTCGAACTCCCAGCCGATCAATCCGTGTTCACCGGCGGCCAGCCAGGCCTCACGGCCGACCTTCCCGTCGCGTTCCCACTTCTCCACGTTCGGGACGCACTCCCGTTCGAAAAACTCCCGGGCGGTGGCACGGAAGTCGTCGTGAATCTCTTCGAAGATATTGCGGCGCAAAGTTTTTCCTTCGTCATTCCCAACTGATGATCGCGGGCAGCGCGCGACCTGGTTCGTAGATGTCGAACAAGCGGTCGGCGAGCAGCGACTCCAGCTGAAGGTAGGAACCGCACAGCGAGTCCACCTGGAGTCCGCGTGCGACATAGCGATGTAGGTCGTGCTCGGCAGTGACGCCGATTGCCCCGCACACCTGCAGCGCCGCGTCGCTGACGGCCCGGTGTGCGCGGCCCGCGGCCACTTTCGCGGTCTGTGCCGACAGAACCCCCCCGAAGCACCAGGATTCGCCGAGTAGCGCCCGGGCACCCTCCAGCGTTGCCGCGGCATCGGCGAGGGCGTGGCGAGGCGATTGCAGCGAGCCGATTGGCACGCCGAACTGTTTGCGCACGCTGATGTGGTCGACGGCGATCCGCAGTCCCTGGTCGGCCAGCCCGATCAGCTCGGTCGCGATCGCGCGGTGCGCCGCGGCGATTGCCCGACCCCATTCGGTCGACGCGTCGACCAACTCGCCGTCGACCGAGCCGTCGACGCGAGTCCACGTGACCGACGAATCGAAGGTGTCCATGCGTTCACCGCGCAGACTGTCGGCATCGAGAACGGCGATGGAGACCGTGCCCATTGCGCGAGAGACCGGCACGGCGACGCGGCCGCGCAGCGGACCGAGCACGATGCCTTTGACCTGGTCTTCGTTTGAGCTCGGGGCGTAGCCGTGGCTGAGCCCCGGCAGCACGATGGCGTTGACCTCCCCGTCCAACAGCGATCTCAACTCGGCGATCATCACGCGATCCAGCGCATCGGTGACTGCCAACGAACGGCCCTGCGCCCGGAACAGGAGCCCACAGGCTTCGATCGGATACTCGGATTCGATCTCGGCCCAGCCCAGTTCGTCGAGTCGGGGACCGAGGACGACGTGTTCCTGCTTGGCGGCCAGGTCGTCGAAGAGCCGGAACACCGCCTCTTCGACCATCGGCCACGCCTCATCCGCCGAACGTGCTCCTTGCGGGCGGATGTTCACGATGCCCGCCTTTCCTTGGGCAGCCCGAGCAGATGGTCGGCGATGATCCCGCGCTGCACTTCGGCGGTGCCTCCCATGATCGTTGCGGCGCGCGAGTACCACCACTCCGCGCGGGCGGTGTCGAGTTCGGCTTCCTGTCCGACACCGGCACGGGCACCGACCATCATGTGGTCGCGCGCGACATCCAACAGAAGGTCGTTCACGTCGCGCTCGGCGCGGCTGAACAGGAGCTTGTCGATGCTGCTGTCGGCACCCACGGGCTCGCCTGCCGCGAGTTTGCGCACCGTCGTCGCGGCACGGGCCTGGGCGGCGATGACGTCAACGTACACGCGGGCGAACCGTTCGCGCTGCGACGTACTGGCGCCGCGGGTGACCATGTATTCGCGCAGCCGTCCCAACTCGGTGAGGACCTTGTTCAGGACCGCATAGCCGTACATGCCGCGCTCGTACTGCATCAGGAACATCGTCACGGCCCAGCCGGCGTCGACATCGCCGACCAACCGCTCGCGGGGGACACGCACATCGTCGAAGAACACCTCAGACAGCTCGCGGCGGCCGCTTGCCAGTGCGATCGGCCGCACCGTCATGCCGGGCGCGTCGGTGTCAATCAACAGCATCGACAGCCCGCGATGACGGCTATCGGACGCGCCGGTTCGCACGAGCACGCAGAGGCGTTTGGCGGTGCTGCCCTGGCTGGTCCAGATCTTCTGGCCGTTGACGACGAAGTCGCCGGATCCGTCGTCGGTCGCTCGCGTGCGCAGGGACGCCAGATCGCTCCCCGATTCGGGCTCGGAGAACCCCTGGCCCCACCACTCCGCACCCCTGAGGTAGCCGGGTAGAAATTCGGCGGCCAGGGCGGGCGCGAACTTCAGCACCGCTGGGCCCATCACCTCCAGCGTCCACGCCTGGGCGGGGATCGGGAGCATCGCGTAGCCGAGTTCCTCGAAGTAGACGGCGCGATAAATTTCGTTGCCACCGTGCCCACCGGCGGACTCGGGCCATCCGTAGCGGTTCCAGCCATCGGCGTTCAGCCGCGCCATCACCGTGGCGTCGTGCGCCAAGCCATCCTCGGCGGTCATGCTCGCCGCCGACCGCCATTGGTCCGCGCAGTCCAGCGTGCGCAGATACTGACGGAAGTCGTGGCGATAGAGCGCAACATCCTCGAGGTAGTCGCCGCGGCGACTATCGTTCACCGCATCGTCAATTGGGACCGACACCGCTCGCCCTTCCATGACCTTCCGGGGATTCGGCCGGCCGGACGAATCAGCTAAACAATTATCTATAAGAGGTACACTAGCCCACGCCGACAGTCCAGTGAGAGGAAGCGACAATGACGGCTTCGCCGGTCGCCGCAACAACCGTCCAATTTAATCCGGAGAGCCGTCTCTACATCGACGGGCAGCTGCGTGAGTCGTCGACCGGGGAGACCGCCGACAACATCAATCCCGCGACCGAAGAGTTGCTCGGCACGTGCACCGACGGGTCGGCCGACGACATGGATGCCGCCATCGCCGCCGCGCGCCGCGCGTTCGACACCACCGACTGGTCGACGAACCACGAGTTCCGCCAGCGCTGCCTCATGCAATTGCACGATGCGCTGCAGGAGGAGAAGGAGGACATGCGCGCCGAGTTGATCGCCGAAGTCGGCGCGACGGTCGGAATGACGTTCATCGCCCAGCTGGAATGGCCGCTCGCGGACGCCGTGCGGTGGCCCGCCCAGCACATCTCCGAGTTCGCGTGGGAGCGGATGCTCGACGAGGACGCCAAGATGGGCGTCCCGTACAACCGCATGGTGGTCAAGGAGCCGATGGGAGTGGTCGGCGCCATCACGCCATGGAACTTCCCGTTCGAGATCATCAGCAACAAGATGGGGCAGGTCCTCGCGACCGGAAATACGATGGTTCTCAAGCCTGCCATCGAGACGCCGTGGAGCGCATTGCGATGGGGCCGGATCATCGCCGAGAAGACCGACATCCCACCCGGGGTCGTCAACATCGTTCCCGCCTCGAACAACGACATCGCGCAGCGGCTGGTCACCGATCCGCGCGTCGACATGATCTCGTTCACCGGCTCGACCGCGGTCGGCAAGCTGATCCAGCGGCTCTCGGCCGACAGCATGAAGCGCAACATGCTCGAGCTCGGCGGCAAGTCGGCTTACCTGGTTCTCGACGACGCAGACATGAACATCGCATTGCCCGGTTGTCTCGGCGCGCTCATGCATTCGGGTCAGGGGTGTGCGCTCGCGACGCGAATGCTTGTACCACGGTCACATTACGATCAGGCCGTCGAGGTGGCATCGGCGACGTTCGGTGCGCTCACGGTCGGCGACCCTGCGGATCCGAACACCTTCTGCGGTCCGCTGGTGTCCGCCAAACAACGCGAGCGGGTGTTGGGCTACATCGAGATCGCGAAGGCCGACGGCGGTCGGATCACCGCCGGCGGCGGCGTTCCCGAAGGCCTGGACCGCGGATACTTCGTCGCCCCGACGGTCGTCGCCGATGTCGAACCGGACCACACCATCTTCCAAGAAGAGGTCTTCGGGCCGGTCCTGTCGATCACGCCTTACGACGGCGGTGACGACGGCGCCGTCGAGATGGCGAACAACTCCACCTACGGGCTCGCCGGCGCCATCATGGGCTCCGACGACCGGGCGATGGCCGTGGCCCGCCGCATCCGCACCGGGTCGCTGATGGTCAACAGCGGCATGTTCTACGGCGCCGATGCCCCGTTCGGAGGCTACAAGATGAGTGGCATCGGCCGCCAGAACGGCGTCGAGGGCTTCGAACAGCATCTGCAGACCAAGACGATCGGCTACCCGAAATGACCGACATTCTCCACGGTGTCCGCGTAATCGAGCTAGCCGCATGGACGTTCGTCCCGGCGGCGGGCGCCGTGCTCGCCGACTGGGGCGCCGACGTGATCAAGGTCGAGCATCCCGAGACCGGGGACCCGCAGCGCGGGCTGATCAACTCGGGACTGGTCCCCGGCGCGGGTGGCGTGAACCACTTCATCGAGCAACCGAACCGGGGCAAGCGCAGCTTCGGGTTGAACACATCGAGCCCCGAAGGCCTCGAGGTGCTGATGAAGCTGATCGAGACCTCCGACGTTTTCGTGACGAACCTGCTGCCCGACTCGCGGGCACGGATGGGCATCGACATCGATCAGGTGCGCGCGCGCAACCCGAAGATCATCTACGCTCGTGGCCACGGCTACGGAACCAAGGGCGATCTCGCAGGCCAAGGCGGGTACGACCTGGCCGCCTACTGGGCACGCGGGGGAATCGGTGAGGCTTACGCCGCAGGGGATGGTTCGTATCCGCCGATCCAGCGACCGGCGTTCGGCGATGTCTACGGCGGCCTGTCGATCGCTGCGGGCATTGTCGGCGCATTGTTCAAGCGGGAACGCACCGGCGAGCCGTCGGTCGTGGACGTCTCTCTACTCAACGCCGCGATCTGGCAACTCGGTCCCGATGTGGTGGGTGCGGGTATCACTGGCGAGGACATCCCCCGATTCCAGCTCTCCGAGATGCCCAATCCCGTCGCCAGCATCTACAAGACCCGCGACGGCCGCCACATCGCCTTCGTCCTGCTACAGGCAGACCGATTCTGGGCCGATTTCTGCACGCGCCTGGGCCGTACCGATCTCATCGACGACGAGCGGTTCGCCAACGCGATGGTGCGCTTCGGTAATCGTGCCGATTGCATCACCGAACTACGAAGAACACTCGGTGAACACGACCTCGCACACTGGGAGAAGGCTTTCGAAGGATTCGATGGCGTGTGGGACGTGATGCGGACAGCCCGGGAGATCCATGACGATCCGCAGGCGATCGCCAACGGCTATCTGCCACGCACCACCGACGCCAACGGCAACGAGTTCGCGTTGGCGGCCAGTCCCGTGCAATTCGACGAGACCCCAATGGATCTTGAGTGTGCGCCTGGCCACGGCGAGCACACCGACGCGCTGCTTGCCGAGTTGGGATTCGGTGAGGAGGAGATCATCGACCTCAAGGTCAAATCGGTTGTGTTGTAGTGGTTTCAGACGATCTGGCCCGGCGGTTCCTGCACGTCAACCTCAACTGCGACTCGCTGCGGGTAACCGAAGCGCTGTACGTCGGCGCGCTCGGATTGTCCGTGCGGATGCGTACCGACCATTCGGTGCCGACCAACGGCGCCATTCTGGGCATGGACGACGAAACATTTTGTGAGACCGCGTTTTTCTACGATTCCCGAGGAGGCCGGGACGGCTGCGCGCTGGAGGCGATCGAGTTTCACGATCCCGGCTTGAAGCGGGATTCGAACACCGATCCGACGAGGCCCGGTATTAGGGCCGCGCTGATGTGGGTCGCCGACCTGGACACCACGGCTGGTGTGCTGCGGAATTCTGGAATCCCGGTCGGGGACCCTGTCGACGGGTTGATCTCGGGCGTCAAAGCCGTGCTGGCGGTCGATGCGGACGGCGTGGTCGTCGAGTTGGCGCAGTGTCCGCCGGACGTCGACGCGCCCAATGGCGCTCTGTTTTCGGGAGTGCGGATCTCGGCCATCAACGCAGTCGCCACCGCGGAGTTCCTGACGACGATTGGCTTCGCGGAAGTCGAGGCGCCGACGACGATGACGATCGCCAGTGATCAGCTGGCGCCGGGAGCAGCGGCGGACTCAGCAGAGTGCGTCGTCGCCCGCTTCGCATTGCCGGAGGACGCACACCGGTTCACGGTGTCGGTGGTTCAGCATCCAGACACGGTGGCCCAGGAGCCGGTGCCGTGGGGCGGCAACCGCCAGGGCCTCTACCGGTGCGCCCTCCGTGTGGAGAGCGTGGACGAGGCTCTGGCCGCGCTGCCGGATTCCGTTGAGGTGCGCGGCGATCCGGTGTGGTGCCCGTTGCCGGGCACAAAGATCGAGGGGCTGTACATCGCGTTTCTGCGCTCGCCGGACGGGGTGGTGTTCGAGTTCGTCGAGCGCCCGCTCGCCTTCTTCAGCCGGTAGCTACGGCTGGTGCGTGGTGTAGAAATCCTCGACGATCCGTGCGCAGTCGTCGCGGTCGATGACGTGGATGCCCGTCATCACCGCGAACACCAGTGGGCCGAGGAGTTGAGCGAGCCCCAGCGTCAGATCGAAGTCTCCGAGTTCGGCTCTGGCCTGCGGACTGTCGAGCAGCACATCGAACGGTTGCCGGTACTGCTCGATCACGCGGGCGCGCAATGTATTGCGAGGCTCGCCTGCACTGTCGTTGGTGGGACCCATGGAGACCCACGCCAGTAGCGTTAGCTGGATCGGTACGTCCTGCAAGAGGGCGGCCTGCCTGCTGAGTAACTCGACCAGCTGATCGCGCAACGGACCCGTCGCGGGAGGTGGCTCGACCTGCGGGAGCAGCCGTTCGAAGGTCGCAGCGAGAAGTTCTGTGGCGCTGTCGAAATGACGGTACAACGTCGTCTTCGCGACTTTCGATGCTCGCGTGACCGCATCGATCGTGACAGCTTCCACACCGCCTGTCGTCAGTAATCGCGCGGCGGCGTCCAGAAGCCGCGCGCGGGACCGCAGGCGCCGGGGATCGATGTCCTCGTCGCCGCCGACATGCGGGGTCTGAACTGCGATCGACGTGCCTCCTGCTCGCATCTATGCTACGGATAGTAGCGTACCGCTACGCAGAGTAGCATAAATTGTCGGGAGTGTCAGTTGGAATCGGCCAAGCTATCGCGGCGGCAGAAGTGGACGCTAACGGTCTCGTGCCTCGCGGTCGCGCTGGTGATCGGGTCGATGGCCGCGCTCTATACCTCGCTGGCCGATATCGCCATCGCGACCGGCGCCACGCAAACCCAGCTGACCTGGGTCGTTGACGGTTACACCCTGGCGCTGGCCTGTCTGCTCCTTCCCGCAGGTGCGCTTGGTGACCGTTACGGCCGCCGCTGGGTTCTCGTCTTCGGGCTGGTGGTGTTCGCCGCGGCCTCGGCGGTGCCGCTGTTCGAATCGGACCCCGTTTGGGTGATCGCGGCGCGCGCCATCGCCGGTGTCGGCGCCGCGTTCGTGATGCCCTCGACCCTCTCGATCATGACGGCCACCTTCGGAGGCCAGCAGCGCGGAAGAGCGGTCGGAATCTGGGCAGGTGTAGCCGGCTCCGGAGCGGTTTTCGGCATGCTGTGTTCGGGCCTACTGCTGCAGTTCTGGTCGTGGGAATCGATCTTCGTCGGCTTCACCATCGGCGGTGTCGTTTTGCTGATCGCCGCCTGCACACTGCCGGAATCGCGCCAACAGAACCGTCACCCAATGGATTTGGTGGGATCGGTATCGGTGATGGCGGCCATCGGCCTGATCGTTGTCGCCCTCACCGAGGCGCCCGCCAAGGGGTGGACCGACCTGGTGGTTGTTGCACTGTTCGGGGCCGGAACGCTCGCGACCGTGGTGTTCGTGGTCGTCGAGCTCAGGATCGCCCACCCCTTGCTGCAGTTGCGACTGTTCGCCGATCGCGGTTTCGGTAGCGGGACGTTGTCGGTCGGCCTGCAATTCATGGTGATGTTCGGCATGGCCTTCCTCATCGTGCAGCACGTGCAGTTGATCGTTGGCTACGGCGCCATGCAGTCGGCTTTGGCGCTGGCGCCCGTCGGCGCGCCACTGCTGACCTTTTCGGTGTTGTCGTCCTGGCTAGGACCTCGGATAGGCCTGCGCCTGCTTACTGTCCCTGGCTTACTTCTCATTGCAGCGGGTCTCTATCTCATGAGCCGACTCACTGTCGACGCCGTCTATCTGGACATCTTGTGGGCGCTTCTGCTCATCGGAACAGGGATGGGTCTGTGTATGGCCCCAGCCACGACCGCCATCGTCAGCGCGACTCCGGAGGAAGATCAAGGGGTGGCGGCGGCGGTCAACGATGCCGCCCGCGAGGTCGGCGCCGCACTTGGTATCGCGATCGTCGGAAGCGTTCTAGCGGCTGGCTATTCGAGTCGAGTCGAATCAGTCGTCGCGCAGCTCCCGCCGCCGGTGAGGGATCCGTTCTCCGATTCCCTCGCCTCCGCCCTGCAGATCGCCCCGAATCTCGGCCCCGCGGCGCAACAACTCGCAGATTCGGCCAAAGACGCGTTCGTCCAGGGCTACAGCCAGGCGATGCTGATTCTGTCGATCATCACCGTCATCAGCGCGATCATCCTGGCGCTGTGGGCACCGGAACGCGAGCCGGCTCGGTATGGACGTCACGCGAAAGCGGACAACGAGCCGCTGCAGGAACCGACGCCGGTCGGGTAGGGATCGTAAGAGAGCTATCCCGTGGGGAGAGGGCCAATGAGTCCTCGCGGGGCGGTGCCGTACAGCCAACTGGCCGCCTGACCGATCTCCGAGAATGTCAGCGTTTGACCGTCTTTGGCGTGATAACGCGCACGGGCTTCGGAGAAGCCCTCGACGCGGCTTAACTTGTGTCCGTCGATCCGAAGGATCTGTCCGGTCAGCCATGACGACTCGGCCGACTGCAGCCACGCGACAACTTCCGAACTGCGCGCGGGATCGAGCGCTGGATCGGCCGCCCTGTCGCCCTTGAAGAAGTCTTCGCTGATGCGTGTCACAGCGAGCGGTGAGATCGCATTGGCGACAACGCCGTAGCGGCGCCCCTCCATCGCAGTGACCACCGTCAGGTTGGCAATCGCCGCCTTGGCTGCGCCGTAGGCGCTCTGGCCCACGTTGCCCCACAGGCCGGCGCCAGACACCGTGTTGACGATGCGCGCATCGATCTGGTTACCCGCTTTGGACTGTGCACGCCAGTACTGGCACGCGTGCCTCGTCACTGCGAACGTCCCCTTGAGGTGTACCGCGATGACGGCATCCCAGTCGGCCTCCGTCGCATTGGCCACCGTTGCATCGCGCACGATGCCTGCGTTGTTCACGACCCCGGTCAGCGTGCCGAAGGTGTCCACGGCCGTCCCGACCATGTCGGCGACGTCGTCCCACGACGACACCGAGCCGGTATGAGCCGATGCCTTTCCGCCCGCTGCCTCGATCTCGGCGACAACCGCGGCGGCGGGGCCGGAGTCGCCGGCTGTCCCGTCGCGACCAACCCCCGGGTCGTTGACGACGACCGCGGCACCGTGGGCGGCCAGTGCCAGGCAGTGCCCGCGTCCGATCCCGCGGCCCCCTCCGGTGACCAGAACGACACGTCCGGACAGTGCACCGTCAATCCCCGGGGCCATGATCATCCTCTCAGTCGAACAGTGCGGCGATCAGTCGCTCACGCTGATTCCAGTCGGCGCCCCGCAGGTCTGCGTGGCCCGATTCGGTCACGATCAGGTCGACGTCGTAGGCGGGCGTGGACGCCGGCCTGCTGAGCCGTTCGACGAGCGGCGAGCGGCCCCTGACAGTGGACGGGACGGCGATGATGGACAGCCCGCCGCGGCTGATGCGGGCCGCAGCGCAGTAATCGGGATGTCCGCCGATGCCGCCCACGACCTTCTCGCCGACACCCTCGACGTTGACCTGACCGACCGGATCGATCTCGATCGCGGTGTTGACCGCGACGAGCGGAGCGCCCCGCGACAACCGGGTGACGTCATGGGTGTATTCGACGCCCCGCAGAATCGGCTTGCCGTCGGCCCAGTCGTAGAGCACGTCGGTGCCGAACAAGTAAGTCGCCGAGGGGGTTGCGGCCAGCAGCCCGCGACAATCGAGGTCCACTGCCGCGTCGACCAGCAAGCCGGTGTCGATCTGCACGGTGCGCTGCGTCTGCGTCAGCAAGGCCGTGCCCAGCTGGCCCGGGCCGTATTGAAGTCGGGCACCATCGGGTACGAAGGCCAGGACCGCGTCGGCGAGCGCCTCGTGCACCGGTTCGGGAGCCGGCGTCGGGTGCCGAACCGGGCCATCGGCGCTGTGGCCGATGATCTGCACCGCCACCGAGTCCAACGGTGGGCCGGCGTCGGCGTTGGGTGCATTGCCATCGATGACCGCCAACACCAGTGCGCCGGCGTCGACGATCTCCCGCTGCCACGACACCTCGGTCCCGAAATGCAATTCACCATTGCGCTCGACGACGCGCGTGACTAGTACATCCGGACGCAGCGGCCCGGCGAGCAATGCCGCGATGCCGCTGAGCCGGGTCGGAACGAAACGCGCTGTGGGGGTGCTCAATACGTTCCGTACCCCCCACCCTGGCATCAAGGCCACGACTTCGGCGAACGCATCTGCAACAATCCCGTCGAGCGGAGCGGTAAGCCAGCCGAGCACCAGCCGAACGCCGCCCAGTTCGCGGGCGACCGCGCTGAGGGCCGCGCAGATCGACGTGCCGTCCTCAACGCATCGTGGCGCGCCCACGCCGTCACCGAGCGCGACCGTCATCCCCGGACGCAGCTTCCTGCGTAGCGCGGCCTGCACTCCGGACTCGGTGAGGCCGTCTGTCACCGCGGCTCTTTGGGAAGGCCCAGGACCCGCTCACCGAGAATATTGCGCTGAATCTCGCTGGTACCACCGAGAATCGTCTGGGCGCGCCCCACCAGCATGGCGCGCACCAGTTCCGCGTCATCGGACCCGTCGGACGGGTCGACACACGCATCGGTGCCCAGCACCTCCGTCGCGAGATCGCCCAGATCCTGGTCGGTTTCCGACGTCATCAATTTCAGCACCGAGAATGCCGCCGACGCCGTGTCGCCTTCGTCGATGGCCCGCTGCCAGGTGTAGCGCAGCAACCACATACGCGCCCACAGTCTGGTCATCGACCGCGCCAGCAACGGATCCAGTTGATCGCGGTCGCGGGCGGCCTGCACCATACGATCGTGCAGCCTGAACATGGTCACTGCCTGCGAGCCGAGGGTCAGCCGTTCGCGGCCCAACGTCACCATGGCGATCGCCCAGCCTTGGCCGGGCTCACCGATCAGCGCGTCGTCGGACAACTCGGCGCCGTCGAAGAAGACCTCGTTGAACTTGCTCTCGCCGTCCATCTGCTGCAGTGGGCGTACCGCGATCCCGGGGGTGTTCATGGGCACGATGAACATGCTTAGACCGCGGTGCGACTCCGGCCCGGTGCGGGCGAGCAGCAGACCGAACTCTGCAGAGTTGGCCGCCGAGCTCCACACCTTTTGTCCGCTGATCCGCCATCCCTTGTCAGTCTTCTCGGCCTTGGTGCGGACACCCGCAAGGTCCGAGCCCGCGCCCGGTTCCGAGAACAGCTGTGTCCAGACGTGATCGCCCAGCCGAATCGGTTCGAGATAGCGCGACTTCTGTTCGGCAGAACCGAATTTGATCAGGATCGGTCCGGCGAGATCGATGCCCGTGATGGCGAGTTGGCGGGGCACACCCGCGCGAGCGCACTCCTCGGCGAAGATCGCCTGGTATGCCACCGACGCGTCGGCGCCGCCGTGCTCGGCGGGCCAATGCAGGCAGGCATAGCCGTGCTCGGCCAGGTATCTGTGCCATGCCCGGCCCGGAGCGATGTCGTCGACGGTCGGCGTCGGACCGTAGTTGCGCAGCCCGTCGGGTCGTGGTGCGTTCTCCAGGAACGACCGGCACCGCGACCTGAGTTCCTCCAGGTCCAGGGTGCCGCCCGGCGCTGCCGTCACCTCACTTGCCGCCGAGGTAGGCGCCGTACTCGTCTCGGATCGACTCCATCGCATTGAGACGACGTGCGACCAAGCTGATCTCGGCCTCATCGGCGTCGTTGGCCTCAAGCTGCGTCAACTGCTCTCTGGTACGGTCGATCTCGCCGATGAGGCGGTCGCGCGCCTCGTCTTTCGTCAGCAGGTCCTGATCGGTCCAGTCGGAGACCGGCAGCTGCTCGACGGGGTCCAAGCCGCCGCTGGTCATGACGCACGCGGGAAGTTGTAGAGCTTGCGCGTATTCAGTTCAACCATCTGGTGGACCTCGTCGTCGGGCACATGCTCGAACGCCTGCGCGGCACGCTCGCGGCTCTGCGGCCAGTACGAGTCCGAGTGTGGGTAGTCGCACTCCCAGGTGATGTTGTCGATACCGATCCGGTGCCGCGACTCGACACCAAAGTCGTCTTCGATGAAGCAGCCGTGGAAATGCTGCCGGAACAGGTCGCTGGGCAGCACCTCCTGGTTGATGTTCTGGTAGAAGCGGTGCTTGCGCCAGACGCTGTCGCAGCGTTCGAGGATGTAGGGAATCCAGCCGATCCCACCTTCGGACAGCCCGATCTTGAGCTTTGGGTGCCTGTGCAGCGCAGGTGAGAAGAGCCAGTCGGTCATCGCTCCCATGCTGATCGTGCCCATCAGCACAATGAAGACCGCGAACGGCGCATCGGACGCGATCGGCGGCGGAAAGCCGCCGGAGCCGAAGTGCTGGGCCAGGACCAGATCGGTCTCCTCGAAGGCCGACCACAGCGGATCCCAGTGGTCGCTGTGCAGCGACGGCAGCCCGAGCTTGTCCGGAAGATCGGGAAAGCTCACGCACTTGGAGCCCTTCGCCGCCACGCGATGAAGCTCCTTGATGCTCGCGTCGAGATCCCAGAACGGCAGTACGGAGACCGGGACGAACCTGTCCGGAGCGGTCGCGGCCCACTCATCGATGTGGAAATCGTTCCACGCCTGCGAGCACAACAGCGCCAGGTCCTTGTCCTCGCCCTCGGCGAAGACTGCTCCTGCGAAACGGGGGAACGAAGGAAAGCACGTCATGGCCTGCACGCCGTCGACGTCCATGTCCGCGACACGTGCTTTGGGGTCGTAGCAGCCCGGAATCATGTCGTCGTAGCGCACCGGATCGATGCCGTACTCCTCGGGCTTCTTGCCCGCGACCGCGTTCAGGCCGATGTAGGGGTAAATGCGTCCCTCGTACTGCCACACCTGGCACATCTGACCGTTGTCGGGGCGCTCCCACTCGATGATCTTGGGACCGGCGTCCAAGTACTTCGCCGGAAGGCGGTCGCTCCACACCTTGGGATGCTCGATCAGATGATCGTCGACGGATATCAGCTGCATATGGGGCTGCAGTGGCACAAGCGGCTCCTTTGATGGCCTAAACAGAAAAACATTTAGTTATTTAGTAGCGTAGTCAGGACACGAGGATGGGGCAAGCGGAGACCGCCTGCTTGCCCGAACGCAGCGGAGATTGAGGCACATGAACCTCTGCGACAGCGAAGATCGGCGAGACCGTGATTGGTCACGCGCGTCGCGACTGCAGGCCGAACAGGATGAAGTCGGTCAGTTCGGCCTTAACCTCGCGCTGGGTGGGCGGCTCATGCCCGTCCGGATAGGTCAGCGGCAGAAGTGCCGCGACCGCGCCGACGGCCAAGAAGCCGATGCGCACGATGAGATGGGGATCCGCGTCACGCAGGCCATGCTCGCCGAGATAGGCGCCCATGTCCACGGCGAGCTCATCAAAGAGCGAAGCCAGGCGGGTACGGAACACCGCGATCTCCGGGGAGTCACCGTGGGTCACGACCGCTTCGACGCCGGCGCGCGCGAGGGCACTGCGATCCGGCAGCGCAGCCGACAGGTCGTCGATGTAGCGGCCGATCGTCTCCTGTATCGAGCTCTCGCCGGGCAAAGTGCCGGCGTCCCAGCTTCTCACCAAGTCTTCGACGAACGCTGCCATCGGGGTGAGCACAGCTTCGACGAACAGACCCGTCTTGGAGCCGAAGTAACGAAAAATCAGCGTCTCGGACACCTCAGCCCTAGTCGCGATCTCGAGTGTGGTGGCCTTGGCGAAACCCACCTCTTGAAACCGTGCGCGTGCGGCGTCGACCAGAGCGGTTCGGGCGTGGCCGCGTCGTGCCTTCGGGCCTTTGGTCATCGTGTCCACGATAGTGACCTCGGCGCCGTCGGGACGCGGTTCAGCCGAAACTTGTTCAGTGACGCTAGACAAACTGTCGGCATCGGTGGCACGCTGAGTGGACGCCGGTGGTGAACGGCCCGGCATCAATGAGCGTGTGGCGTTGTGCCGGCAAGTAATTCGATCCGAGGACGGTCATGAAATTCAATCTCGAAGGCAAGAGGGCCCTGGTCACCGGTAGCAGCTCGGGGATCGGCGCCGGGATCGCCATGGCCCTCGCCGCGGAGGGAGTGTCGGTGGTCGTCCACGGACGCAATGTGCGACGAGTCGAATCGGTCGCCGCCGAGATACGGGCAGGCGGCGGGCGGGCGGACACGGCCGTAGGCGATCTGGCCGCCGAGGAGGGCGCGGTCGGCGTCGCTCAAACCGCAGCCGCAGCATTCGACGGTATCGACATCCTGGTCAACAACGCCGGTGGTGCGTCAGCGACAGGGGTGCAATCGTGGTTCGAATTGCCAGTCGCCGAATGGGGGGTGACATATCAACGCAACGTGCTGTCGGCGGGATACCTCATTCACGCGCTGGTGCCGGCGATGAAGGAGAACGGATGGGGCCGCGTCATCCAGATCGCCTCCGCGGCGGGGATCATTCCAACCTCGGGTCAACCGGATTACGGCCCATCCAAGGCGGCGATGATCAACATGGGGATGGGTTTGTCAAAAGCCCTGGCGGGCACCGGCATCACAGTGAACACTGTGATGCCGGGGATGATCATGACCGACGGGCTGCGTAATTTCCTGCGCATCTTCGCCGAGCGGCGCGGTTGGGCAGGTGATCTCGAGCGGGCCGCGGAATACGTGCTCAAGGGAACCGGCCAGACCGTCCATCGGATCGGCCAGGTCAGTGATGTTGCCTATGCCGTCGCGTTGCTCGCGAGTCCGCACGCGGAGTTCTTCAGCGGGATGAACCTCCACATCGACGGCGGCGCGACCGGATCAATTTACTGACATGAAGTTCACTGTCGAATACCCGAGCGACGTCCCGACGGCGAACCCCCAACTGCGCGAACCCGCGGTCATGCGGGCGCTGAGCAGCCGTGCCGAGGAACTGGGCTTTGACGCGATCGCGCTCGCTGATCATCCGGCCCCGTCAGCGAAATGGCGGCGCGCGGGAGGACACAACACCTTCGAGCCGGCGGTGGCACTCGCGTTCTTCGCCGCGGCGACGGAAACGATCCGCCTGATGACCCACCTCTACGTGCTGCCCTTCCGAAATCCTTACCTGGCCGCGAAAACGCTCACATCAGTGGACATCGTGTCGGGGGGGCGGTTGATCGCCGGTGTCGGAGCCGGTTACCTGCGTTCTGAGTTCGCCGCTCTCGGCGTCGATTTTGACGATCGCATCCGGCTTTTCGACGAATATCTCGTTGCGCTGCACCAGGTGTGGACGCATCCCGAACGGCCGGTAACGGGATCGACATTCGCCGCCACCGGGGAGCTGAACCTCGACGTGCCGACTCAGAAGCCGCATCCCCCGCTGTGGATCGGCGGCAACAGCATCGCCACGTTGCGGCGCGTCGTCGAACACGGCAGCGGATGGTGTCCGATGGTGGGCCCCGCCGCTGTGGCGTCGGCGGTCCGTACCGCGTCTATCGAGAACGTGGCTGACTTCTCGCGTGCGGTAGAAAGGTTGCGGGAGCTGCTCACTGCGGCGGGCCGCCATCCTGACAGCATCGAGATACAAGTTGCTGCACCGGCTGTCGACTTGGACGATCCCAGCGCCTTGGCGGCACTCGACACATACATCGCAGAAATGCGATGTGCCGGCGCCACGCGGATTCTCGCCCATGTCGACGCCGGCTCGGCGTCGGCGGCTGATAAGTCCATGACTCGTCTCGCCGACCATTTCGGCATCGGCGACTAGGGACTCTCTCACATGATTTTGGCCTCGACGGCCAATCGGTTCCAGTGGTCCGTGGGCCTTCCGAACAGCACCTCGTCGGTGCGGGCACGGCGGACGTACAGATGTGCGGAGTCTTCCCAGGTGAATCCGATGCCGCCGTGAATCTGCACATTGGCGTTCGCCGCGTTGCGCAATGCTTCTGAACACACGGCCTTGGCCATGCTGGCGCGCCATCCCGACTCGCCTGCAACGGCGCCATCGAGGGCTTCCAACGCGGCTTGCGATGCCGAACGCGCCCACTCGAGCTCGACGAGCATGTCGGCGCACTTGTGTTTGATGGCCTGGAAGCTGCCGATCGCACGGTTGAACTGTTCACGCGTCCTGGCGTAGTCCGTGGCGATCTCCAGCACGCGCTCACACGCGCCGACCTGTTCGGCAGACATGACGGCGATGGCGAGATCGACGGCGCGTCCAATGATGCCTTCTGCCTGACCGTCGCCCGACAGCAACACCGCTGGCGCGCCGTCGAACGTCAGCGTCGCCATTGGACGGGTGCCGTCCAACACCGGCTCTGGCGCGGCGCTCACTCCGGAGGGCCTGCCCTCGACAAGAAACAGCTTCAGCTCTCCGTCGGCGTTCGCAGCCACCACGAGGTCGTCGGCGGCGTCGCCGTTGAGGACGTGGCGCACCACGCCGCGGATGACCCAGCCGTCGGGCATTCGCTCCGCGCGCAGGCTCGCCGCGCCGCTCCGCCACAGCCCGCCATCGCTGGTGAGGGCGGCCGCGGCTGTCCGGTTGCCGTCGATGAGGCCGGCCAGCCGGCTGTCCGAACCCGCGTCTGCACCACGCAATTCGGTCAGCAAGCCCGTGGCAAGTACCGCTGACGCGACGAACGGTACTGGGGCCAGGGCGCGGCCCAACTCGTGAGCGACGACGCCGAGCGCCGATGCGCCCAGGCCTGCACCACCGAGATGATCCGGCAGCGCGATCGCGGTCACCCCGACCTGACTGCACAGCACTTTCCACAGGTCGCTGTCGACGCCGCGGGTATCGCTTTTGCCGTCGTAGGCGACTGCGCGCACCCGCCCTTCAGGACTGAGCCGCTCGCAGGCGGCGCGGACAGCGTCCGCGAGCTGCTGGCGTTGCTCGACGTCCAGCTGCGTCATCTTGTGCCTCCTGAAAGCTGTTCGACAAGTTGCGATTTCGCGACCTTGCCTAATCCCGTCAGCGGAAACTCGTCGACGATGACCAGGCGCTCAGGCCACTTCTGCTTCATCAGCCCGCGTTCGTCCAGAAACGCGCAGAGTTCGTCGAGGGTGATATCACGATGCCGGGATGAGCGTCGGACAACCGCGCAAACCATCTCACCGCGTTGAGCGTCGGGTTGGCCCACCACAGCGACCGCGTCGATGAGGGGGTGTGCGAGCAGCTCATTTTCGACCTCGTCGGGCGAAATGTTCTCGCCCTTGCGAAGTATCAGGTCCTTGATTCGTCCGGTTATCTCGATGCGCCCGTCGGGCCGCAGCCTCCCGCGGTCCCCGGTACGAAACCAGCCGTCGGGTGTCGTCGTATTCGTCCACTGCTCGGTATCGACGTAGCCTGGTGTCACACTCGCTCCGCGAAGCTCAATCTCTCCTGTCGCCGCCGTCCGGATCTGCGCACCCGGGATCGGCCGACCACAGCTGTTCACCTGCTGCTCTTCGGTATCGGTGGCCTGGCTGACGCAGATCGTGGGCGCCTCGGTCATGCCGTAAGCGTGCACGATCGGCACGCCCATGCGCCTGCGCACCTCGCGGTGAAGTTCGGGCGGGCATGGCGCGCCACCGCCTATGAGCATGCGCAGCGACGGGATGATCGGCTCGTCGCGGCCGGACGCCAGTTGTGCGTCGAGGAGCAATTGATAGAAGGCAGTGCTCGATCCGGACAGAGTGACGCGATTGGCCGCCAGCACACGGGGAAGTTGGGCGTCGATCTTCGGCACCATCAGCACGGGAAACGAGCCGATCAACGCGCAGGCCACATAGAGGATTCCGCCGATGTGGGCGATCGGAAAAGCGATCGTACCCACTTCGGCTGGGTGGTCACCAAGGCCGAGATGCGTTGTGTAGCCCCGCGCGGCGGCCAGCAGCGTGGCATCGGTGTGTCGAACACCCTTGGGGTGACCGGTAGTGCCGGAGGTGAAATAGGTCCACCGCACGTCGTGGCCCGAGTGCGTGTCATCCGGCACTGCGAGGTCGGGCTGCCCGCCCAGCAGCCCGAGGAATTCATCGGGCAACCGGATGGTGGGAACGTCGGTGGGCGCGTTGTCCGCGGTGGAGCGGTCTACGATCAGAACTTGCGCGCCGGCGGCGTCGAGTGCGGCACGAACTTCGCGCCGTCGGTAGAGGTGCAGGACCGGCGCCTGAACCACCGGCATGCGGGCGAGCGCCAGCATGAGCACCGCTGCCGAACTCTGCGAGGGCAATTGCCAAGCCACCGTCACGCCCGGCCTTACGCCGGCTTCGGCGAGCCATCGGGCTCCCGCTTTGGCGAGCTTCGCGACTTCCGAAACAGTGAGCGCGGCACCTGCGGTGTCCAGAATCATTGGCTGATGTGGCCGGGACAGCGCCGATTGGTCGAGCAGCCCGGCGATGGTGTCAACCGTCACTGGCATGCCCCCTGACCACATTTAAGCTTAAAACATTTAACCAATTGCTCGGCTCGCATGTCGACAATTACCGGGATGGGCTGGGCGGTGTCGATGATGACAGAGTCGGTCATCGGTGAGGTTCAACCCCTGCGGAAGCCGGAAGCGAAGCGGATCGGCAGTCTGCGCACGACGTAGACCTCGCCGGCGTCCTCGAACCGTTCGTACGGGCCGGCCCGCGAGAAGTCGGGCTGCCGGTCGACCACCTCGCCGAGCACGACTTGAAACATTGTCTTCGCGAAATGTGAACCGAGGCAACGGTGGATACCGACCCCCGAAGGCCATCTGCTTGCCGGTCGTCAACTCCCCGACGATGTCACACTCACCGCGTTCGACGAACGCGTCGAACACCGACACATAGTCAGCTAGCGCCCAGAAGCCCTCGTGTTGGTCGGAATGCGCGACCGGGCAGCGTGACTCGCGCATTCGGCGGAATGTGCCGAACGGGTCGTCGCGGAGCCCGGCGGAGTGATGGTCGACGTCGACCTCCGTGCGGTGACGCGAATCAGCATGGGTCATCAAGCGTTTCTCTCACCTGGACAGAATCGCAACTGCCGCCGTGCCGGGTGACCCGTAGAGCTGCGCCAGCGCGACGCTCGGGTCGTTGGGCACCTGTCGGTCGCCCGCGGTGCCGCGGAGTTGGTGAACCAGTTCGTACACCTGCCGCAGACCGGACGCGCCGACCGGCTCGCCGTTGGCGAGCAGCCCGCCGTCGGTGTTGATCGGCAGCCTGCCGCCGATCTGGGTGACGCCGTCGTGCAACAGCGCCTCCTGCTCACCGTCTTTGCACAGGCCTGTTTCGGCCATGTGAATGATCTCCGAACCGGCGTCGGTGTCCTGCAACTGCGCAACGTCGATGTCCCCGGGCCCGATACCCGCCTGCTCGTATGCCGCTTTGGCGGCTTCGGCGGTGGTGCCGGGCACAATGGGCAGTTCGATCGAGGTACGCAGCAGTTCGTAGGCGCCTTCGCGGCGACTGCGCAGAGCGCTCGCGCGGATGTAGATCGGCTTGTCGGTGTATTTCTTGGCGACATCGGCGCGACACACCACCACGGCCGCAGCTCCCTCATTGGGGTTGCAGTACATGTACTGCCGCAGTGGGGCGTTGACGATCGGCGACGCGAGGATGGCTTCCGTGCTCATCGCCTTTCGGCGCCAGGCGTTGGGATTCTTGGCGCCGTTGTCGAAGTTCTTCGCGGCGACGCGAGCCAGTGTCTGCTCGGTGACGCCGTGGTCGTGCATGTATCGCATGATCTTGGTGCCGAAGTAGTGCGTGGTGAGAAACATGCCCTGATCGCCGTACCACTGTGGCAGCCCCGCGACGGACGGGTCGGCGCCGAATGCGCCGCGCGGGTGCTTGTCGAGTCCGACGCCTACCGCGATCTCCGCTTCGCCCAGCTGAACGTCGCGCGCGGCGAGGGTGAGCAGCGAGTTCCCGGTGGCGCATCCGCTCAACGTCGCACGGGCGGGGATACCCGTCATACCGACCAGGCCCGTGATCGCTTCCGGATTGGCTACTTCCAGACTGCCGGCGTAGAGGCTGCCCACGTCGGAGAAGGCCACTCCGGCGTCGCGGAGCGCCCTGCTGATCGCGACCGCACCCATCTCGAGGGCCGACTTGTCCTCGTAGCGGCCGAACGGATGGAGTCCAACACCGATTATTGCGATGTCAGGTGTGCTCATGCTGCTCCTTGAACGACGGCCGGTGCTTTAACCCTATAACTATATATCTGTTTTCGTGTTTACTATCACCGTGCCCTCTATTGGGCGACGGTGTTGAAGCGAGCAAAGGCTGAGGGCGTTGAGTATTGCGTTGTTGCTGGAGATGGCGATGTCGGGTGATCGCGATCGCGACGCGGTCGTGGACGGCGACGTCAGGCTGACCGTCGGTGAGCTCAGCGAATTGGCCGACGGTGGCGCAGGGGTGATCGCCGCGTCGGGCGCCGAGCACGTCGCCTACGTCGGCGCGGGCGGCGTCATGGCGCCGCTGCTGATCTTCGCATCAGCGCACGCAAAGAAGCCGTACACACCGATTAATTACCGGTTGAGCGTCGAGGGCATCTCGGAGCTGGTCGACCGGCTACCGGATCCGCTGGTCGTCGTCGACGGGCGCTACCGCGACATGCTGGACGGCGTTGGCAAAGCCGTGGTGTCGTCCGAGGATTTCCTGACCGCAGCGCGCACCGCAGAATCCGTCGCAGAGTTCGCCGATCCCGACGACGTCGCGATCGTGCTGTTCACTTCGGGCACGACTGCAAAGCCCAAAGCCGTCGAGCTCTCACACGGCAACCTGAGCAGCTACATCACCGGAACCGTCGAATTCGGTTCGGCCGACCCGGATGACGCAGCCCTCATCTGCGTGCCGCCCTATCACATCGCCGGAATCAATGCAGCGATGTCGAACCTATATGCAGGTCGAAAGATGGTCTACCTGACCAATTTCGAGGCCCGCGAGTGGGTACGGCTAGCCGTCGAAGAAAAGGTGACGACTGCCACCGTGGTCCCCACCATGCTGGACCGCATCGTCACCGAACTCGAGCGCGAGTCGACCGAACTCCCGTCGCTGCGCAACTTGGCTTACGGCGGTTCGAAGGTGGGACTGCCGTTGGTACGCAAGGCTTTGGCACTGTTGCCGCACGTCGGCTTCGTCAACGCTTACGGCCTCACCGAGACGAGTTCGACCATTGCGGTGCTGACACCAGAGGATCATCGCGAGGCGCACGGCAACACCGACGCGACCGTCGCCAGGCGGCTCGGATCGGTCGGTCTGCCGGTGCCCGGCATCGAGCTGCAGATCCGTGACGAAGAGGGCGCGGTGCTGGGACCGGGGGAGACCGGTGAGCTCTTCGTCCGCGGTGAACAGGTTTCCGGGAAGTACACGGGACTCGGATCGGTGCTGGACGACGAAGGCTGGTTTCCCACCCGGGATATTGCGACACTCGACGGTGCGGGCTATCTGTTCATCGGCGGGCGTTCCGACGACACCATCATCCGCGGCGGCGAGAACATCGCGCCGGCCGAGCTGGAGGATGTGCTCATCGAACACCCGGACATACACGAGGTCGCTGTCGTCGGTGTCGAGGATGCGCAGTGGGGCCAGGCCATCGTCGCGGTGGTGGTCCCCGCCGCGGGCGTCGATCCGGACCCCGAGGAGATTCGTCGCCACGCCCGAAAGGTACTCCGGGGTTCGCGCACCCCGGACCGGGTCGTCTTTCGAGACGAGCTGCCGACGAACGCTACAGGCAAACTCCTGCGGCGCGAGATCGTCGATAGCTTACGCAATGCGACAGCCGATAAATGAAGGGATACAACATGATCAAGAACGGCACGCGGCTAAAGAGCCAAGTGTGTGATACCCAGATCATCGTCGTCAGAGCTGACGACAGCCTCGACGACCTCCGCTGCGGCGGTCAGTCCATGGTGGCGATGGACGCCGAGAAATCAGGCGGAGAGCCCGATCCGGCGTTCTGCGACGGCAATGCGATGGGCAAGCGCTATGTCGGTGACAGCGGCGCCGAGGTCCTGGTGACCAAGGCCGGCGTAGGCACCCTGAGCATCGGGTCGACCGCGCTCACGCTCAAAGAAGCCAAGCCGCTGCCTGCCAGCGACTGACGATGACCGTTCCCGCGGCGTCGACGATCCCCGCGAGCGACATCACCATGGCCGCGGATGCCTTCGGTGATGCGGCGGATCCTCCCGTGGTTTTCCTGCATGGTGGCGGACAGACCCGACATTCGTGGAAATCGACGGCTGCCGATCTGGGCGGGCAGGGGTGGTACTCACTCACGGTCGACCTTCGCGGCCACGGGGACAGTGGTTGGTCACCCGACGGGCGTTATGGCCTCGACCGCTTCGCCGATGACGTGATACGCATCGTCGACTTTCTCGGCCGCCCGCCCGTTCTCGTCGGCGCCTCGCTCGGTGGCAACGCCTCCTTGGCGGCAATCGGCGCGAGGCCCGACCTCGCACTCGGCCTGGTTCTGGTGGACGTGTCACCGTTCCTCCAGCCGTCGGGAACCAGCAGGATCCGCGACTTCATGGTCTCGCACGCTGAAGAAGGTTTCGGCTCGCTCGAAGAGGTCGCGGACGCGGTCGCGGGCTACGTTCCGCACCGGCCCCGGCCGAACAATCTCGAGGGCCTCCGAAAGAATGTGCGTCTGCGAGACGGCCGGTTCTACTGGCACTGGGATCCGGCGTTCATGGGTTCTCCCGAAGACCAGGCAGTGCAACGGAACCAGCTCATCGATCCCGCACATCTGGGTGCGGCAGCCAGCAGCCTGCGGTTGCCGACACTGCTGGTGCGCGGCGGCGAGTCAGACGTGCTGAGCGTCGACGATTCGGTTCGTTTCCTCGAACTGGTGCCGCACGCGGAGTTCGCCACCGTTGCCGGCGCGCACCACATGGTGGCCGGCGACGACAACGCTGTCTTCGAAGAGGTGCTCGGCGACTTCCTGGAGCGGCGGGTGCGGTCGCGATTGACGTTGTTGGAGGGGCGACAGACATGACGATGTCACGTGTCGCCGTCGGCTTCCAGTAGTGTCTGCAGGTCACCCCGCAGGATCTTTCCTGTGCTGCTTCGGGGCTATTCGTCGAGAATCGTGATGCTACGCGGCACCTTGTAGTTCGCGAGGTTCTCGCGTACGTGTGCCTTGAGCCCATCCGGTGTCGCTGAGGCGCCGTCGGACAGAACGACGAACGCCGCAAGCCGCTGGCCGTACTCGGCGTCGTCGACGCCGAGCACCGCTGCCTCGGCAACGTCGGCGTGCGCCGCGAGCGTTTTCTCGACTTCGATCGGATACACGTTTTCGCCGCCCGAGACGATCATCTCGTCGTCACGACCGACGACGAACAATCGGCCGGCCTCGTCGAGATAGCCGACATCTCCTGAGCTCATGAAGCCGCCGTGGAAGTCTTTGGTCTGGCCCGAGGTGTATCCGTCGAACTGGACGGTGCTGCGCACGTATATGGTGCCGACCTCCCCAGCGGGCTGCTCGCGGAAATCGCCGTCGAGGACACGGATTTCGGTTCCCTCGGCGGGTCGGCCCGCAGTATCGGGTGCCGCACGGAGGTCGGACGGTGTGGCGGTCGCGATCATCCCTGCTTCGGTGGCGTTGTAGTTGTTGTAGATCACCTCGCCGAATCGGTCCATGAACTTGATGACGACATCCGGGCGCATCCGCGAACCCGATGCGGCGGCGAACCGCAGCGAGCGCCCGCTGTAGCGAGACAGCACATCGTCGGGCAGGTCCACGATCCGGTCGAACATCACCGGGACGACCGACAGACCTGTCGCGCGGTGCGTGTCGACGAGGGCGAGGGTCGCCTCGGGATCGAATTTGCGACGGGTGACGATCGTGCACGCCATCAGCCCGGCGATGCCGAGTTGCCCGAATCCCCACGCGTGGAACATCGGCGCGACGATCACCACGGTCTCCTCTGCGCGCCACGGTGTCCGGTCGAGAATCGACTTCAGCGCCTCGGGTCCACCGCCGGAGTGCTTCGCGCCCTTGGGTGATCCGGTGGTGCCGGAGGTCAGCAGGATCATCTTCGACGTCCGTGTGACCTGCGATGGACGTCGGCCGCGGTGCTCATCGACCAGGCCCGCGACCGTGACTTCGTGGGCGCCGGGGGCGTCCGTCCACGCCACGATCTTCGCGGCCCGCGGACGGTCTTTCAGCGCCTGGTCGATCGACCCCGCGAACTCTTCGTCGTAGATGACGGCGTCGACCTCCTCGCGCACCACGACCTCAGCCAGCGCCGGCCCGGCAAACGATGTGTTCAGCAGCAGCACGTCGGCGCCGATCCGGTTGGCGGCGATCAACGATTCGACAAAGCCCCGGTGGTTTCGCGCCATGATGCCGACGACCTTCGGAGCCGCGCCGGGCAATGTCTGCAGCGCGGTGGCCAAGGCGTCGCTTTCCTCATCCAGTTCGCGCCAGGTCAGGGTGCCCAACTCGTCGATGAGCCCGGGTCGGTCGGGGCAGCGCTGGGCCGCGATCGCGAACCCGGATGTCGCATTCATCCCGGCGCGCCGGACCGCGACTCCCATGCGTACGTACCGGTCAGGCCGCAACGGGGCGATCACCCGGGCGCGGGACAGCGTGCCGGCGAAGCCCGCGATCTGCTTGAGACGTTCCAGCATGATCAACCGATCACCGGAAGTCTGCGCTCGGAAGCAAGTCGGTCGAGGGCCCGCTGCATGACGCCGCGGACATGAGCATCGACGTCGTCGACGTCGGGGGCTTCGCCGAACTCCGCCGCGACGTCGATCGGCGGGAGAATCTGGGTCACGATTTTGCTTGGCAGTGGCAGGTTGACTGGGAGCACAGCGCTGAAGCCGAACGGAAAGCCGAACGAGATCGGCAGGAACTTGGTTCGGACCAGCTTGTCGATACGGGTCAGCTTGGCCAGCCACTCGCCGCGGGTGAGGTAGATCTGGGTCTCCTGACCGCCGATTGACACCGACGGCACGATCGGCACACCCGCGTTGATCGCCGCTTGGACATAGCCGGTCCGCCCGTTGAAATCGACCTTGTTCGCCGACCAAGTGGGTCGGTAGACGTCGTAATCACCGCCGGGAAAGACGACAACGACGCCACCCGCGCGCAGCGCCTCGTCGGCGTTGTCGTGGCTGGCCGGGATGAAGCCGGTCCGTGCCAGAACATCACCCTGGGGTCCTCCGAAAAGGATGTCGTGGCTGAGCGTGTAGACCGGTCGGCCGTACCCGAACGTGGCGTAGAAGTCTGTCGCGAAGACCGGTATGTCGACGGCGATCAAGCCACCTGAATGGTTGGCGACCACCAGGGCACCGCCCGGTGGAAAGTCGTCGAGGCCGCGTACCTCGGCCCGATGCCAGCCCTTGATGATCGGCCGTATCAAGCCCATCGCGCGCTCAGTCAGCACCGGGTCCCACTTGGAGATCGCCGACGGTTTCGTGTCGGGCGCGCTCACGAGCTCCCTCCTAAGAAGTCGTTAGATATTTAAATATTAACCCGCGTGAGGGCGGGGTACCCCAATAGCCTTGAATCATCACGCGCGGGATCGAGGTAGGGCCTGGGAGGGACGTTGAAAAGACTTGGCGGCTGGGACGCGGTCCTGCTGTACAACGAGACTCCCAACCTGCACCAACACACCCTGAAAATCGCTGTGATCGACGCGTCGGACCGCTCCGACTTCGGGTTCGACCGCTTCCGACAGACGTTGGCGCGGCGACTGCACCTCCTCGAACCCTTGCGCTATCAACTCGTCGACATCCCAGGCAGGGTGCATCGCGCGATGTGGCTGGAGAACTGCGACGTCGACATCGACTACCACGTTCGGCGGCTACAGATCGCACCTCCCGGTGGTCGACGGGAACTCAACGCCGCGATCGCTTCTGTCGCTGCCACACCGCTGGACCGCAGCAAGCCGCTGTGGGAGTTCTACTTCGTCGAGGGCATGCCGGACAACCGGTTCGCCGTCATCGGAAAGGTCCATCATGCGCTGGCCGATGGCGTCGCGTCGGCCAATCTGATGGCGCGCGGCATGGACCTTCCGAATGCGCCGCAGCCGGAAAGGGAGGACTACTGCGCTGATCCGATCCCGTCGAGGGGCCGGTTGATTCGCGCGGCGCTACGCGATCACGTGGACCACGCCAGAGACCTTCCCCGCCTGGTGTTCGATACCGCCAAGGGTATTCGGCGGGTGCACCGCCGGTCAGCGTCCGGGCCGGACCTGGCTCGAAACTTCCGGCCTCCGTCGACGTTTCTCAACCACGTCGTGTCGCCCGGTCGCACGTTCGCCAGCGCCACTCTCGAGCTCGCCAAAGTCAAGGAGACCGCTAAGCAACTCGGGGTCACGATCAACGACATCGTCCTGGCCACCGTCGCAGGAGCCGTTCGCTCGCTGCTGTTGAAATACGACGGACACGCCGACGAGCCGCTGCTGGGCGGTGTGCCGATGGCCTTAGACACCTCACCGGAGCGGGTGTCGGGCAACGCGCTGGGCACTATCGTCGTGTCGCTGCCGGTGCATGTCACCGATCCACTCGATTGGGTTCGCCTTGCCCGCGTCGGTTCGGAGATCGGCAAGAGGAACACCCAGCTTCTCGGACCCGACCTCGTCAGCCGGTGGGCCAGTTATGCGCCGCCGCGGACGACCGAACTGTTGTTTCGCCGCATCGCGACCAGCGGACCGAGCAAGCTGATCAACGTCCCGGTATCCAACGTAGCGGGCCCTCGCGTACCGGGCCGGATCGCAGGCGCGCCTGTCGAGCAGTTCCTGTCAGTCGGCCCGCTCACGTTCGGAGTCGGTGTGAACATCACCGTGTGGAGCTACGTCGACCAGCTCAACATCTGTGTGCTCGCCGACGATGTGACCTTCGATGATCCGCACGAGGTGACCGACGCGATGGTCGAAGCGTTCGGTCTGATCCGCGCGGCGGCCGGCCTACCTACTGCCGCCGTGCCCCGAATGTGATCGCAGATCTGCGCGCACTGAGCTCAGGCTGCCTGGAATCGCGGCGCTAGGCGCTCGCGGTCTCCAGCGCCGGCGGCTTGACGGCGTCCGGATCGGGATTGGCGAGCGGTAGCCCCATGAAGCGCCGGGCGTTGTCGCCCATGAAGTCGTAGGTGCGTCGAATATCCATGCCCTCGGCATACTTCCAATAGCCCCTCGGCTCGGCCAAGCCTTCGGGGTGCGGCCAGTCGGAGCCGAACATCACCTTGTCCCAGCCGACGGTCTGCACGACGTCGGCCACCGACCCCTCCCAAAACGGGCTGACCCAGCAGTTGCGGCGGAACACCTCGTGCGGATGTTCGGGGAAGTTCTGCGGCATCTTCCCGTAGGTCATCTCCAGATCGTCGAAAAGCGGTTTGATCCAGGCACTTCCGTTCTCCACGCTGGCGATGCGCAGCTTCGGAAACCGGGTCAGGGTGCCGTGACAGATCAGACTGGTCAGCATGTCGGCGATCTCGCGGTGGCCCAGCGCGGTCCACTTGAATGCGGACATCTCGAATGCGCTGGCCGTGTCGGCAGGCTCCCATTTTTCGATGTACTCCTGAAGCGGAGGTTGGCTGGCGTGCAGCACTATCGGCAGCCCCGCGGCCTCGACCTCGCGCCAGAACGGATCGAACTCGGGCAGGGCAGGAGAGCGCCAGCCTTTGAACCCCTTCACGGGTGCGGGCTTGATCAGCGCGACTTTTGCGCCGTTGTTCAGGATGTACTCGAGCTCGCGAAGGCCCTCGTCGAGGATGCCCAAATTGATGACGGGCGTGGAGTAGACCCGGTTCTCATGGGCGAAACCCCAGTGTTCGAGCATCCACTGGTTGAGCGAGTGGATGATGGCCGCGGTCAGCTCAGGATCCTCGGCCGACGAGTGCTCGACGAGGTTCGCCAGCGTCGGGTAATTGATACACGCGTCCACACCCTGGCCGTTGAGTTCGGCGATCCGATCTTCGGGATTGCGCGCTCCCGGAGGCGTGTCGATGCCGCGGCCCGACATCTCGCGCATGGTCAGACCCTCAGGGTTCTGGCCGGAGTAGAACTTCTCGTGCGCGCCGGGAGCGGCGACGCGGTCGAAGGTCGGATTCGGCATGTAATCGGTGATCTTGTTCAGAATCGCGATCCGCGTGTGACGGCCGATCTGGACGAACTGCACGGCCTTCTTGTACTGCTCTGGCAGGTACTTGAGCAAGGCGTCCGGCGTCTCGTACATGTGCTGGTCGGCGTCGAAGATCGGTGCATCGGTGAACTGCTCCATGGGCCGTCTCCTAAATCGCGTGGGCTTCTCTCAGCAGTCTGACGGAACTTGACGATAGTGTCAAGTAAATGGGCCGCAACGCCGCAAACAGTGGTTTTGAGCTGCAAATATTGCGTACCAACGACATCGTCAGATAAAGTGCGGATATGACGACGGCGGAGGGACTCCTCAACCCGCTCGAGATCAGTCGCGGTGAGCGGACTCGCTCGGCGATCCTGGACGCCAGTCGGCGTCTGTTCCTCGAACGTGGTTTCGGCGGCACGTCGATCAACGCCATCACCGATGCCTGCGGCATTTCGCGCGCCGGCTTCTACACCTACTTCAAGGACAAGACCGAGGTCTTCAACGTCCTCGGCAAGACCGCGTACCACGATGCGTTGGCGGTGATCGAGAACTGCGCGGCGGCGGTCCGCTCCGACCGGGCCGACGCAGTCACCGAATGGGTGCGCGAGTACTTCGACTACATGGACCGGCACGGCGCGTTCGTGACGGCCGCCGCCCACACCGCTCCGGACAATGAGGAGTTCCGGCGCTCGCGCAACCACATGATGACTCGGGCTGCCTGGAAGCTGGGTCATGCGATCCGCGCCGACGGGAAACACTCACCGGAGGTGATCGGGATCGCGGCGATGGGGCTGCTGGACCGCTCGTGGTACGCCGTGGAAATGCAATCGGTTGCGGTGGACCGCGGCGAGATCATCGCGGTGATCGCCGATAGCATCACGGCGATGGCGCGCGGCTGACCGTACGTCGGATGTCGCCGAGGTGGTGGTGGCACTCATGCCAGGCACTGCGCGCAACGAGTGCTACCGAGATCTGCCGATCGCCGAGGGCCAGAGTGCGACCCGCGGCGTCGCTGTCCAACGAGATCAGCGCATCGCCGAGGCGTTGGATCCGGCGATCGAACTGCCCGATGAGCATCTCGCGCTCGGTGTCGTTGTACGACGCCAGTGCCACGGACTCATCGGGATCGACCATCGCTACGACCGGGTTGTCCTCGGTGAGCGCACGTTCGATGAGCCAGCGGTGAAACGCCATCGATTCCCGGAGGTGCCCCAGATACTCCAGCGGCGACCACACGGTGGAGGCGGGACGTCTTCGGAGCTCGTCGTCCGTGAGGATCCGGAGACTATCTGAGATCGCGAGCGCCAGCGGCGGCAGGGCGGTTGCCACCTCCCGCGGTGGCGTCGTCGATTGGTCGAAGCCGCAGTCGGCGCAGACCTCCTCCATGACTATGCCGGGCGGAAGGCGAAGGTGGTGAACTTTTCGCCGGCCTCGGTGTCCAGCGTGGTGGTGGTCGACACCATGCCTTGGCCGATCCGGAGATCGTCTGCGGCGACGTCGACGATCAGTGACTCCACCAGCAGCCCTTCCGCCAGCTCAACGAAGCCGACGACATAAGGCCTGAACACTGTCGGATCTCGGTGGCCCTTATACGGCAGGGGCGGCGGGAACTCCTGGGTCGTGAACGTGTAAAGCGTTCCTTCCGTGGACAATTCGAGCGCTTCGATGTCGGTCTGGATGTCGGGGTTGGCGTCGAACAAGTCCGCACGTTCAGCAGGAAACTTGACGACGCCCGTCGAGGCGCGCCGTGAACCCAGCAGAACGGTGCGATCCCCGTCGACCCGGAACAGTCCGTCAGTGATCAGATTCGTCATCTCACGCCACCTCGACAACCATTGCCGCGCCCATTCCGCCGCCGGCGCACATCGACAGCACTCCGATTCCACCACCGCGCCTGCGCAATTCGTGAATCGCCGACGTCACCATGCGTGCGCCGGTCGCGGCGATCGGGTGCCCCAGGCTGATGCCCGATCCGTACACATTGACGATCTCCTCGTCGAGGCCAAGCTCGCGGGCGCACGCGACAGCCTGCGCTGCAAATGCCTCGTTGATCTCGAAGAGCGAGACATCTTCGATCTTGCGTCCCGCCAACTCGAGCGCCTTCGGGATAGCCTTGATCGGCCCGCTGCCGGTGCGCTTCGGCTCCAGCCCGACCTGCGTCCAAGACAACACACTCGCCAGCACCTCCTGCTGAGTGTCCGGGGTGGCCAAGGCGACAACTGCTGCGGCGTCGTTGATACCCGAGGAGTTGCCAGCGGTCACGCTGAAGCCTTCGATCTCGGGGTGCAACACCTTCAGGCCTGCCAGCGACTCCATCGAGCTGCCGCGGCGCGGATGCTCGTCCTCGGTGAAGGTGACCGTCGAGCCGTCGGCCTGGGGCACCTCGATCGGAACGATCTCGTCGACGAACGACCCGGCGTCGATGGCCTTGATTGCGCGCTGGTGGCTGCGCAGGGCCCATTCGTCCTGATCTTCGCGGGTGATGCCGTACTGCACGTTGCAGTTGTGCGCGACGGTGATCGACATGTCCATCGCCGGCGCGTCGTCGGTCGGCGGATGCGACTCGGGGAACCACTGCGCATAGTCCTGCGCGGACTTGCCCGCGGTGAATGGCTTGCGCTTCTGCAGGATCGGAGAGGTGGACAGCGACTCCATGCCGCCGGCCAGTACGGCGCGGCTCATGCCGGAGGCGATCTGTCCCGCGCCGACCGCTATGGCCGACAGACTCGATGCGCACTGGCGGTTGACCGCCAAGCCGGGAATGTCGAGTAAGCCGAGCGACACCGCGATGTAGCGTGCGCTGTCCCCGCCGCCCTGCATCACCTCGGCAAGAACCAGGTCTTCGAAGTCGGCGGCGTCCAGGCCGGACCTCTCGATGACTGCCGCCACCACCGGTTTGGCGAGCTCAACCGCAGGCATGTTGGCCAGTGAGCCTTTCCGCGCCGTGCCGATTGGCGTACGTGCGGCGGCGACGATGGCTGCGCGAGATGTCGTGGACGGCATAACTCTCCCCGGTGGTTGTCGGATAAGCCATCGGCAGTCTATACCGTTAAATAGATAAATAAATTGTGGGGAGCGGTTCGCGACAGGAGAAGTCATGAAGACGATTGGGTCCGTTGACGAGGGAATCGGGTTGATTGGGGCCGAACTCGGAGTCAGCCGATGGGTGGAGATCGACCAGAGCCGCATCGACGCGTTCGCCGACGTGACGATGGACCACCAGTGGATCCACGTCGACGCCGAGAAGGCCAAGGCCGAGAGCCCGTACGGCGCGACGATCGCGCACGGGTTCCTCACGCTGTCGCTCATCCCCGGCGTGAGCAAGGACAATTACCGCGTCGAGAACGCGAAGATGGGGATCAACTACGGGCTGAACAAGGTTCGGTTCCTCGCCGCGGTCACCACGGGTAGTCGTGTGCGGGTGCGCTCGAAACTCCTGGACGCCGTCAAGGTCGCCGATGACACCGTCAACCTGACGGTGCAGCACACGGTGGAGATCGACGGCGGAGAGAGGCCCGCCGCTGTCGCCGAAC
This sequence comes from Mycobacterium deserti, assembly GCF_025345615.1. Classification (GTDB taxonomy): domain Bacteria; phylum Actinomycetota; class Actinomycetes; order Mycobacteriales; family Mycobacteriaceae; genus Mycobacterium; species Mycobacterium deserti. The sequence continues at coordinate 301,348 of NZ_JAODWD010000001.1, read as the reverse complement.
TCATCGCGAGGTTCGTCTTCTGATGGCTAATGTCACCAGGATGACCGGCGGTCCATTTGAGGGCAAGGCGGTGCTGACCGGTGCGGGCAAGTCTCAGGTCGGGCGCCGGTTGGGCCGCACCGGCCTGGACCTGACCCTGGAAGCGGTCCTCCGCGCCATCGCCGACGCCGGTCTGGACGTCGACGACATCGACGGTATCGCCAGCTACCCGGGGCCCGGCGTACCCGACCCCGGGTTCTCCGGCGCCGGCGTGCAAGAGGTCCGCAACGCGCTCGGCCTGCGCTGCCGGTGGTACATGTCGAGCCTGGAAACCGCGGGCCAGATCGGACCTGCCATCGAGGCGTGTATGGCGGTTGCCCTCGGTCTGGCGAACCACGTCGTGGTGTTCCGTTCGGTGTGGGAATCAACGGCGGCGGCCGAGGCCGGCGGTGGCCGAGCCTCGGTGCTGTTCGGCGGTGGCAAGCTGCCTTCACATCTGGAGTGGGTCGCTCCGTTCGGTGCATTGTCGGCGGCGAACTGGCTGGCGATGCCGACCCAGCGGTACATGCACGATTTCGGGTTGACGCGCGAACAGCTCGGTTCGATCGCGCTCAATGCCCGACGCAACGCCGGGCTCAACCCCGATGCCGTCTACCGCCAGCCGATGTGTATGGATGAGTACCTCGACGCCCGGATGATTTCGGAGCCGCTGTGCCTCTACGACTGCGACGTACCTTGTGACGGCGCGACGGCCGTCATCGTGTCCCGCCGCGACGCCGCCGGCGGGCTGAACCGCCACCCGTTGACCGTGGAGTCCGTCGGGCCGGGAATGTTCGAGCGCGCAACGTGGGATCAGCGCTCGGACATCACCACGATGGCCGCCCACGACTCCGCCGAAACACTCTGGGAGAACACCACATTGACGCCGGCCGACGTCGACATGGCCCAAATCTACGACGGATTCTCGTTCCTCACCGTCATGTGGCTCGAGGCGTTGGGATTCTGCAAGCACGGCGGTGTCGGTGAGTTCATCGAAGGCGGTGAACGGATTGCGCTCGACGGACCGCTGCCGATAAACACGAGCGGCGGCCAGTTGTCCGGCGGCAGGCTACACGGTATGGGGTTCCTCCACGAGGCGTGCGTGCAGATGTGGGGTGAGGGCGGTGACCGTCAGGCGCCGAAGACTCCGGAAGTGGTGGCAGTCGGCGTGGGCGGGGGGCCGGTGGCCGGTTCGATGTTGTTGAGCAGCCGGTAGCCATGGCGGCCAACGCGGGTGATGCGGGGATGACGCTGGGCGACATCGTCACCGACAACGCCCGACGGTTTCCCGACGTGGTGGCGTACCGGCTTGGCGACCGCAGCATCACCCATGCACGACTGCGCGTACGTGCGGTGCGCTTGGCGTCGGCGATGGCGGCCGCGGGGGTGCGGCGGCAGGACCGCATCGCGTTACTGAGCCGCAACAGCATCGAATTCGGCGAAGTGATGGCGGCATGCCAGTTGAGTGGCATCATCATGGCGACGGTCAACTTTCGCCTCGCTGCAAACGAAGTCCGCGAAGTACTGAACCGGGTTCGCCCGTCCATCGTGTTCGTCGCCGACGAGTTCGCGCCGATGATCGACGAACTCGAACCGGGCGCGAAGGTGGTCCGTCTGGAGGATCTCGACGGGTTTCTCTCGAGCGGCCACGACGAGTTGCCGTTCGAGGCGCAATCCGACGACATCGCGTGCCTGATCTTCACGAGCGGGACCACCGGCGCGTCGAAATGCTGCATCCTCGGACAGCGCGAGCAGCGCCGCGTCGCATTTACCATGAACGCCGAGATGTGTACCGGATCAATGGATCGCGGGCTGATCAACATGCCGATGTTCCACATCGGCGCGATGGCCATCATCGGTGGTCTGCACGCTCGCGGCGGAACGGTGGTGCTGCAAAAGCAGTTCGACGCGACTGATGCCGTCCACTTGATCAAACAGGAGCGCATCACGCTCGTGCATCTCGCGCCGGTGATGTTGCGGGCGCTCCTCGACGCGGTGTCCGACGTCGCTTCCGTCGAGACGCTCCGCACTGTCATCTACGCTGCCGCACCAATGACCGTCGCCGTCCTCGAACGGGCGTTGTCGATGCTGCCGTCGGCCGGCTTCCTCAATCTGTACGGGCAGACCGAAGTGATTGTGTCGGGACTGCCCCGGGAACTGCATACGGTCGATGGTTCCGATGCCGGCGATGCACTGCGCTCGGTCGGTTTTCCGTTTCCGGGTATCGAGGTGCGCATCGTCGCCGACAACGGCACCGAGGCGCCGGTGGGGCAGCCGGGCGAGATCGTGGTGCGCACCGATTCCCAGTTCCGCGGTTACTGGGACGACCACGCCGCGACCCTGGCGACCTTGCGTGACGGTTGGTGCCATACGGGGGACGTCGGCCGGTTCGACGCACGTGGGCTGCTGTACCTCGTCGACCGCAAGAAAGACGTGATCATCACCGGCGGCGAGAACGTCTACTCGCCCGAGGTCGAGGACGCGCTGAGCCGGCTCGACGCCGTCCAGGCGTGTGTCGTGGTGGGCGCGCCGGACGAGAGATGGGGCGAGACTGTCTGCGCCGTCGTCGTATTGAGGCCCAATGCCGACCTGACGCTCGATGCGGTACAGGACTTCGCACGGTTGCGGTTGGCTGCTTACAAGATCCCGCGCAGGCTCGTCATCGTCGACGAGTTGCCGGTGTTACCAAGCGGGAAGATCGACAAGAAGCGACTTCGGGCCGACCTCGCGAACCTTTAGCCGGGCTGGCCGTACACGGCGACCACCACGGACCGGTCGAGGCTGTTCTCCGACCACACGCCGATTGAGGTGTTGCCGCAGTCCTTCATCGTTGCCTGGTAGGCCGGATTCCACCACCACTGACCGAGGATCTCGATGCCGCTGATCGCCAGCGCCGGGTTGATCGCAACGGTTTCGGACACCTTGCCGACGAAGCCGGATCGATTGGCTCGGTCCTGCGGTGTGGAGCCGTCCGAACCGATGTCGCCGTTGAGTGCCCTGTTGTTGAGCACGTCGAGAGTGTGCAGGCGGGCAAGTTCGACGAGCCTGCCGTCGAGTTCGGGCTCGGTCGGGCAGCCGTTCTGCTTCTGCGCGGTGTAGATGTTGACGAAGACGCTCTCGTTGAGCCGCTTGTTGTCCGCGTGGGCGGGCGGTACGGCGACGCCTGCCGCGAAGGCGACCATCAGGAACAGCATGACCACGCCGCGTCTGCCGATGAACCTCATGAGTGAAGAGACTAACAACAATCAGCTAAATGAATTACGCTTTCCTGCGTATGAGCCCCAAAAGGTCGATCCTCACCGCAGTCCTCGCAGTGCCGTTGGTGCTGGGCGGGTTCGCATTGCCCGCGGCGCCGGTTTCGGCCGACCCGGTGGCATATCTGGTCAATGTCACGGTGCGCCCGGGCTACAACTTCGCCAGCGCCGATCACGCGCTTGCCTACGGGCGCGGGGTCTGCGACAAGATCACTGCGGGGTTGCCGTATGGGCAGCTCGTCCGCGACATAAAAAACGACTTCCGCACGAACGACGAGTACCAGGCGTCGTACCTGATCTCGCAGGCTGCCAACGAACTGTGTCCCGCGCAGATCTGGCAGCTCAGGAACTCCGCTGCCGGCTATACCGCCTCGCCCTAGGCGGGGGGATACGCGGGTGGCGGATAGACCCCTCGCAATATCCACGCGAAGTAACTTATTCCGTACTCCAGCTCGTCGCTGGCGTCGTAGTCGGGGTTGGGGTCCACGGCCGTCCTTTCTCCCTGGTGTCCTCAGTCAACTACATCACGGTTGAATTGGGAAGATATTTAGCGGATTATGTTCGGGTGACGGTCAGCCGTATTCGCCTCCTCGCCGGGGTCTTTGTGACAACGGCAGCAACAATGCTCAGCGGCTGCTCGGACCCCGAACCGGCCCCGGCTCCGCCGGGCAGCCTGTCGAACGGCACGGCCGAGGTGACGATCGACGGCGCGCGGGTGGACACCACGCACAGTGTGCGCTGTACGTCCGAAGGTGCGGTCACGACGATCAACACCGGGGACGAAAACGCGGGTACGACGTCGGCCGTCGACACGTCCGAAGGCATGGTTCTGCAGTTCGCGCAGATTCGCGATCTCGGCGGGTTCACCGGCGGCTACTGGGCCGACATCGACCCGGCGGCCGAGGTCGAGGTTGCCGGAAGGACATTCCACGTCAACGGCACCGCAAATGGATTCAACGCCAGCAATCCGAGTGCCCGCATTACACAGACCTTTTCGATTCGAGTGGCCTGCTGATTACGACGACGGAGGATCGACCATGAAAGTGCGACTCGAACAGGCGAGGTGTGTCGGCCACGCCCAGTGCTACGCCGTAGATCCGGATCTGTTCCCGATCGACGACTCCGGCTACAGCGTCCTTGAGGCGCACGACGTGAAGCCGGAAGACGAGGACCGGGTCCGCGACGGCGTAGCCGCCTGCCCCGAGTTGGCCATTGTTCTCGAAGGGGACTGAACCGCCGGGCGCGACGCGGTACTTGCCAAACCCGCACCCGGCAGTCGACACTGGCACATAAGTAACCAAGTTAACTTTGTGGGGTGCAGATGTCCTCTGCCGACTGGCGGGCGCGGCTGGAACGGTTTCTCACCGACCACGGCCGCGCGCACGGCGCCGACCGCCTCGAGGCGGCGCGTGCCTGGCATTCCCAGCTGGTCGACGCGAAGCTGGCGGCACCGGGTTGGCCGAAATCGGTTGGTGGACTGGAGCTGTCGCTGGAGGACCAGCTTGATTACTACCGGATCACCACAGCTGCGGGAGCGCCGGGACACCCGTGCCCGGTGTCTTTCATCGTCGCGCCCACGTTGATCGCCTACGGCACAGAGGAACTGAGGGATCGGTTCCTCGAGCCGCTGCTGCGCGCCGACGAGTTCTGGTGCCAGGGCTTCTCCGAACCCGGCGCGGGCAGCGATCTCGCGTCGTTGTCGACCAGGGCGGTCCGCGACGGCGACGTATACCGGGTGACCGGTCAAAAGGTCTGGACGACGGGGGCTGACCGCGCCGATTGGATGTTCGGTTTGGTGCGAACCGGACCACCGGGTCGCAGCACCGACGGCATCACCTATCTGCTGATTCCCATGGACAGCCCCGGCATCGAGGTCCGGCCGCTGCGCGACATCAGCGGAGCAGCGCATTTCGCCGAGGTGTTCTTCGATGACGTGAAGGTCGATGTGGGCAATCGCGTCGGCGAAGAGGGCCACGGCTGGTCGATCATGCGAACCTCCCTCGGCCATGAGCGGGCGACGGCATTTCTTGCCAACGAATTCAAGTACCGCAAGACGGTCGACAGGGTCATCGGCTTGGCGGTGTCGCACGGACTCGACGACGACCCACTGGTGCGGCAAGAGGTAGCTCGGCTGGAATCCGGAGTCCGGACCATCGCGGCCAACAGCGCTCGCGCCCTCGACGCCGTCCTTCGAGGTGAGGATCCGGGCGGGGTGACTTCGGTCAACAGGTTGGTCGGGTCCGAGTTCGAGCAGCAGTTGCACGCCCTCGCATTGCGCGCGACCGGCGCGCACGCCGCGCTCGGCAGTCGCGCGCAGGGCGCTGTCGACGGTGGCCGCTGGACTTTCGGTTATCTGATGAGTCGCGCCACCACGATCGGCGCCGGAACTTCCGAGATTCACCGCAACACCATCGCTGAGTCAGTACTCGGTATGCCGTCGCATCGTGGCGAGGGCACCCGCGTCGCGACAGTAGCGCCCGGCGCTCCGCTGACCACACCCGAACAGGACGAAAAACAGCTTCGCCAAGTGCTGGCCGACACGCTGCAGTGCACTGTCGATGTGTCCGAACTGCTGGACCGCGCCCGCGCTTTCGACGCCACCGACGCCGCGTCCTGGTCCTCACTCGTCGATTTCGGCCTGCCCGGCCTGGCGGTCGACGAGGCCCTCGGCGGCGCAGGCGCGCCTCGGCGGCTGCTGTATGCCGCGATCGAAGAGACGGCCAAGTCGATCGCCGCCGTGCCTCTGGTCCCGACGGTGATCGCGCTCGACCTGGCAATTGCGGTCGGCGCCAAGGGGGTTGCCGGGCGCATTGCCGCAGGTGCGAGCGCTGCTTTCGCAGTGCCTCTCAACGATGAGGGCTGGCAGATCGACGGACTCGCGCTGCCCGAGTGGGACGGCGGACGACTCACGGGCACTTTGCCGATAGTGGCCGGCGCACCGGCGGCCGAGCTGCTACTGGTGTTGGCGAGACTCGACGACCGCGAGGTGCTGGTCAGCGTGAATCGCGGCGTTCACGGTGTGGGCATCACGGCTCTTCAGCCGCTCGACCTCAGTGCGACGGTCGGCTCGATCGAACTGTCGGGAGCGGCCGGTGAAGTGCTCGCCGACGGACCCGGGCTGCGGGAGGCGCTGCGGCGCGCCCGGCGCAACGGCTTGCTCGCCGTGGCGGCCGACTCTGTGGGAGTGGGTGCCAGAGCATTGGGGATGGCCGTCGAATGGGCCTGCGAGCGTGAGCAGTTCGGTCGACCCATTGGTAGGTTCCAGGCCATTTCGCATCGTTGCGCGGATATGTTGGTCGCACTCGAGGGCGCCCGCAGCCAGGTGCTGGCTGCGGCTGAGGCGGACATCGACAGCGACGATGCGGACTGCGCAGTCGAGCTGGCGGCAGCCGCAGCGTTCGACGCCGGAGTGGCAATCACTGAAGGCGCGCTGCAGGTTCACGGCGGCATCGGTTTCACCTGGGAGCACCCCGTTCACCTGTTGCTGCGCCGGGCACGGGCGAACGCCGTGCTGGTCGGCCGCGCAAGTGCACTCCGTGACCGCGCCGCACGGAACCTCCTGCATCGAACGGAAGCCTGACGATGCAATACGGCACCACACCGGAACTGGCGGAGTTTCGCAGCGAGGTAAGGAATTTCATCGCCGAATACGCACCATCGATCCCGCCGCGCGCGGGTGTGCGCAGCGCTGAGAACGAGTCAGAGCACCGCGCACTGCAGGAATGGACAGCGCGGCTGTACGGCGCGGGCTACGCCGGTTCGGATTGGCCTGCGGAATACGGTGGGCGCGACGATCGCTCACCGGATCACTCGATCATCGTCGGCGAAGAGCTCGCTCGTGCGCAGGTGCCCGGCGCACAGAGCGGCAGCGTGCTGGCGTCGCACGCGTTGATCCATTTCGGAACGGACGAACAGCGGCGTCGACACCTGCCAGAGATCCGAGCCGGCCGCGAACTGTGGTGCCAGCTCTTCAGTGAACCCGGCGCGGGCAGCGACCTGGCGTCGCTACGGACCAAGGCCGTGCGAAGCGGAGATGCCTACATCGTCAGCGGCCAGAAGGTGTGGACCACCGATGGGCACTGGGCGCGTTACGGGTACCTTCTGGCGCGCACCGATGCCGAAGCGCCCAAGCACAAGGGCATCAGCGCGTTCATCCTCGACATGTCGGCACCGGGTGTCAGTGTCCGACCGCTGCGTGAGCTGACCGGCACCTCGGACTTCAACGAAGTGTTCTTCGACGGCGTCGAGGTGGCCGCCGACGCGATCATCGGTGCGCCGGGCCAGGGTTGGGCGATTGCGAATGCGACGCTGGCCCATGAGCGCACGAATGTCGGCGGCATCGTGGTGAAGCTGAGATTGGCGGTCGAGGCACTCGTCGAATTGGCGTCGCGCGTCCAGATCAACGGACGCCCGGCGATCGAGAGCGATCGCGTCCGCGACCGGATCGGCCAGTTCAGCGCCGAGATCGAAGCGCTGTCGGCGTTGACCTACGCCAACCTGACCCGCTGGCTTCGAGGCAGGGAGCGCATGCACGACGCGGCGATGGGCAAGCTGATGTTCAGCGAAATCAACGTGGAGCTGGCACGGTTTGCGGTCGAGTTGGGTGGCGAGGCGGGCGTGCTGGTCGAGGGCGACCCCAACGCAATCGATGGTGGACGGTGGCAGGACGAATGGCTGTACGCGCGCGCCTACACGATCGCGGGCGGCAGTTCGGAGATCATGCGCAACCTCATCGCAGAACGCGGACTGGGTCTGCCGCGCCGATGATGTGGTTACGCGGGTACCAGGACCGCGCGGTGCTCGGCGACGCTGCCGTCGACAGCTTCGTCGACTTTGATCCGGCGCAGGAATAGATGCAGATCGTGCTCCCAGGTGAAGCCGATACCGCCGTGAACCTGGAGGGCAGTACCGGCGGCAGCGCTGGCCGCGCACTTCGCGTACGCGACCGCCGCCGACACCGCGCGCGATCGGGCGTCATCGGGCGCAGTGTCCAATGACAGCGCGGCCCCCCACAACGCAGCCCGGCTGGCCTCCACGCCGAGGGCCATGTCTGCACAGTGGTGTTTGACGGCTTGGAACGTTCCGATCGCGGAGCCGAATTGTTCGCGTTGCAACGCATACGCCACGGTTAAATCGAGCAGGCGCGCGGCACCGCCGAGCGCGTCGAAAGCACGGTGCACCGCAAGTGCATCTCGCACGTATCGCACGGTTCCGGCGGGCAGTGCCTTCCAGTCGACCACGCCCGCATCGAGGTGTGGCCGCGACCAGGACCTGGTGAGATCCAGCGTCGCCATGCGACTCGAATTCGCGTCGGGGATGACTGCGACGAAGTCGCCGTCATCGATTCGTCGCACGACGGCGAAGCCGTCCAGCTCTGCCGCCATCGGGACGGGACTGATGACCTGATCGCTCGCCCGCGCCGGGCCGATGAGCTGCTCGCCCGACGCGGCGGCGGTCGCGGCGTCCATTCCGGCTCGGTCTAGCAACCAGATGCCGACGGCAAGATCGGCAATCGGCAACGAACTGGCGGCATATCCGTGCGCCTCGCTGCAGACCGCCAGGTCGACGTGGGTACCGCCGATGTCCGATGTCAACATCGCCAACAACCCGGACTCGGCCGCGTGGGTCACTGCCGCCCGGTCGATGGTGATCGGAGCCTGGTCGAGGGTCTGCCGCAGGCGAGCGATCGGGTCGTTGCGCTCCAGCCAGGACCGTTCCGAATCGGCGAGTTGCTCCTGCTCATCGGTCAATCCGAAGTCCACAACTGACACCTTCCAGTAAGTTGACCTAGTAAACCATGTCGGTATACGTTTAACTAGATAGCGCCATGGCGCCAGGCTCTCCAGAAAGTGGCGATGACGAGCATTCGAGACGCGTTGGGACGGCTGTGGAGCGCCGCCGACGACGCACGAATGCTCCAGTGTGACGGGCGGTGGGTGACCTGGCGTACGGTCCGTGACCTCGCCGATCGCATCGACCGGGAATTGACCGCCGGGGGCTGCGGACCCGGCGGCCGCGTCGCCGTAGTCCTGGGTAACCGCATGGAGTCGGTGGCCGCCATCATCGCGATTTTCCGTGCACAACGCACGCTGGTGTCGATCAGCCCGCTCCAACCGATACCGCGGCTTAGTGCCGATCTCGTCGCCTCCGGCGCCGACTACTTGTTGGCACCCCGGATTCTCTGGAGCGAAGCGGTATTCGCAGACGCCGTCGCAGAACTCGGCGCCGCCGCCTACAGCGTCGACGGCGGCGAGGTGACGTCGCGCGCTGATGGGGAGGGTGCGGCTCGGAGCGGCGATCCGTCGATCGCCATCGAGATGCTCACCTCCGGCACGACCGGGCCCGCGAAACGTGTTCCACTGCAACGCAAACAGATCGAGGTATCGCTGTCGTCGGCGCTGCAACACAACGACCGTCCGGAAACCCGTGACAAGCCGCCGTTCACCGGTGCGGTCGGCATGGTGACTCTGCCGATCATCCATATCGGGGGACTGTTTTCGTTGCTGCAGTCACTCGCGGCCGCGCGACCTATCGTGATGCTGGACCGGTTCACCCTCTCCGGCTGGCACCACGCCATCAAGGAACACCGGCCCGTCGTGGTCGGACTGCCTCCGCCTGCGATCCGAGCGGTGCTCGACTCCGACATCCCACCCGAAGATCTGGCCAGCGTGCGGGCTGTCAATTCAGGAACCGCGCCCGTCGATCCGATCATGGTGGACGCCTTCGTCGAGCGCTATGGCATCCCGATTCTGATCACCTACGGCGCTACCGAGTTCGCCGGTGCCGTGGCCGGCTGGACTTTGAAGGACTTCAACGCGTCGTGGGCGGACAAGAAGGGCAGCGTGGGTCGACCATTCCCCGGTGTGCGCCTCCGGACGGTCGACGAGGACGGCACCGTGCTACCCGCCGGACAAACGGGACGGTTGCAGGTCGCCTCACCACAGGTCGGCGGAACCGCCGACAACTGGGTCACCACCAGCGATCTCGCGCACATCGACGACGATGGATACCTCTACTTCGATGGTCGCGCAGACGACGTCATCGTCCGAGGCGGTTTCAAGATCGCGCCGGAGATCGTCGTGCGGGCGCTGCGCACCCACAACGCAGTGGCCGACGCCGCGGTGGCGGGTCTACCCGACGCCCGGCTCGGGCAGGTTCCGGTCGCCGCCGTCGAGCTGAGATCGCCACTGACGGCAACCAGCGACGAGCTGCGGGCACACTGCAGGACATCGCTCACGCCGTACGAGGTGCCCGCCCGGGTGTTCGTCGTGGACGAGTTACCGCGTGGTGCGGCGCTCAAGGTCGATCGTCGCCTGCTCGTTGCGGCTCTCGAGAAGCTCACAGCCGTAGCTCAATCCGATTGAAAGGTGACGTCATGGGACGGGTACAGGACAAAGTCGTTCTGGTGACAGGCGGGGCAAGGGGTCAGGGTCGCAGCCACGCGGTCAAACTGGCCGAGGAGGGTGCCGACCTGATCCTCTTCGACATCTGCCACGACATCGACACCAACGAGTATCCGCTGGCGACACCGCACGACCTCGAAGAGGCCGGCCTTGAAGTCGAGAAGACCGGACGGCGGGCTTACACCGCGCAGGTCGATGTGCGTGACCGGGCGGCGATGAGCCGCGAATTAGCCAACGCGGTCTCGGAATTCGGCCGACTCGACGTCGTCGTCGCAAATGCCGGCATCTGTCCTCTTGGCGCGCACTTGTCCGTGCGAGCGTTTGTCGACGCATTCGACGTCGACTTCATCGGGGTGGTCAACACCGTTCACACCGCACTGCCCCACTTGCAGGAGGGCGCGTCGATCATCACGACTGGGTCGATCGCCGGGCTGCTGGCGGCGAGGATGCCCGCCGGCGCTGCTGGGCCGCAGGGTCCTGGTGGAGCCGGTTACAGCTACGCCAAGCAATTGGTGGACTCCTACACCCTCCAGCTCGCCGGACAGCTTGCGCCACAATCAATTCGGGTCAACGCGATACATCCAACGAATGTCAACACCCGCATGCTCAACAGTGACCCGATGTTCCGGCAGTTCCGGCCGGACCTCGAGAGTCCGACACGAGAGGACGCAATGTTGGCCTTCCCCGCCATGCAGTCCATGCCCGTTCCCTATGTGGAACCTCAGGACATCTCCAACATGGTCTGTTTCCTCGCGTCGGACGAGTCCCGCTATGTCACCGGCGGCCAATTCAAGGTCGATGCCGGCGCCATGTTGAAGTTCTAGGAGCATTGCCATGACGACTACTGAATCCGGTGCCGATACCGCGGCAGTCGAAGGTCGCATCACCGACGAAGACATCGAACGCGCCAGGGCGCAGATCGGCATCGCCGTCAACCAGCGCGACGAGGCCTGGAACAAACTGCCGAGCGCCGATGCCATCACCCACTTCGCGTTCGGATGCGGAGATGACAACCCGTTGTACCACGACCAGGACTACGGGCGCGGCACCCGCTGGCACGGCCAGATCGCGTCTCCGACGTTTCCCATCAGCACAGGTCTCGACCAGACGCCGAAGTTCACCGATTCCGAGCGCAAGAAACTGTTTCGCGGGCTGTTCCGCGGCACGGGCAAGTACTACTCAGGCGTCAAATGGACGTGGTATCAACCGGTTTACCCTGGCCGCCCGGTGCTGATGGAGGCCTTTACCGTCGACGTGGAGGTCAAGGAAAGCCAATTCTCCGGAGGACGATCTGTCAAGGAGACCTTCCGGTATCTCTATGTCGACGCCGACGGAAACCCGATCGCCACCCGGGACGAGTCGTACATCAGTGCGGAGCGGCACGGCTCGAAGAGCTCCGGCAAGCTCGCGGGCATCGAGCGCCAGCGCTGGACCGACGAGGAGTTCGCCGAGGTTGAAGCGGCTTACGAGGCCGAACAACGCCGCGGCGCGGAGCCCAGGTGGTTGGAGGACATTCACGTCGGCGACGAGTTGCCATTGGTGATCAAGGGCCCGCTGACGGTCGTGGACATCATCAGCATGCACATGGGTTGGGGATGGGGCGGTTACGGGGTCGGCCCGCTGAAGTTCGCCCATCAGCTCCGTAAGCGAATGCCTGCGTTCTACCAGCCCGACGAGTACGGAGTGCCGGATGTGGTGCAGCGGCTGCATTGGGATCCCGAACGCGCCCGAGCGCTGGGTATCCCGGCGCCCTATGACTACGGCCAGATGCGGGCGGCGTGGGTCAGCCACCTGATGACCAACTGGATCGGCGACGATGGATGGCTGGCCGAGATGGACCTTCAGATGCGCGGATTCAACTACCACGGCGACATCCACCGCTGTACGGGGGCGGTGACGGCGAAGGGCGAAAGCCCCGACGACGCGGTTTCATTGGAGGTGTTCGCCACCAACCAACGCGACGAAGCCACCACCAAGGGCACTGCCAAGGTTCTGCTGCCATCCAGGGAAACCGGTGCGGTCGTTCTGCCGGTCCCCGATATGGAGCTGAGAAGACGCGGGGCACAGGTCGTCTCGCGGATCGCAGGCAGGGTCGGACAAGAGCTACGACAACTATATGGAGAGTGATGTGACATGAAGCGACTTATCTACGATGCGGACCACGAGCAGCTTCGGGAGACCACCAGGCAGTACCTGGAGCGCGAGGTGGCACCGCACGCCGGCAAATGGGAGCGTGAGCGGATCGTCGACCGGTCGGCCTATATCGCCGCGGGCAAGTACGGGCTGATCGGGTTCAACATGCCCGAGGAATACGGCGGCGGAGGCTCCGACGACTTCCGGTTCAACGCCGTGATCACCGAGGAATTCGCCAAGTGGGGCAACGTGACGCCAGCACTGTCGCTGCAGAACGACGTCGTCGGCCCGTACTTCAAGAGCCTCGCGAGCGACGAGCAGAAAGCACGCTGGCTTCCGGGCATCATCAGCGGCGAGACCATCGTGGCGATTGCGATGACCGAACCCGGTGCTGGGAGCGATCTCGCGGGTGTCAAGACCAACGGTGTACGCGACGGTGATGACTGGATCGTCAACGGCTCCAAGACCTTCATCTCCTCGGGTATCAATGCTGACCTCGTCGTGGTCGTTGCCCGTACTGATCCCGAGGCCGGCCACAAGGGTTTCAGCCTGCTGGTCGTCGAAGACGGGATGGACGGCTTCACCCGCGGGCGCAAGCTCGACAAGATGGGCCTGCACGCACAGGACACCGCCGAGCTGAACTTCGAGAATGTGCGGGTACCCGCGGCCAACCTGCTCGGCAAAGAGGGCCGTGGCTTCTATCACCTGATGCAGAACCTGCCCTCTGAACGATTGTCCATTGCGATCTCGGCCATCTATGGTGCACGTGAAACCTGGCGTCAGACGTTGCAGTACGCGAAGGATCGAACGGCATTCGGCCAGCCGATCGGCAGCTTTCAGCACAACCGCTTCCTGCTCGCGGAGATGGACACCGAACTCGAGATCGGCGAGCAGTATCTCGATCGCTGCCTGCGCGCGGTAGTGGACGGCGAACTGACCGCAGTTGAGGCGTCGAAGGCCAAATGGTGGTGCACCGAAACAGCGAAGAAGGTCATCGACGGGTGCGTGCAGTTGCACGGCGGCTACGGTTACATGAACGAATATCGGGTCGCCCGTGACTATGTCGACGTGAGAATCCAGACCATCCTCGGCGGCACGACTGAGATCATGAAGGACATCATCGGCCGCGACCTGGGTTTGTGACGGGAGCACAGTGAACGGCGTCTCGGCCGGTCGCGAGGGCGCGGTGCTGCGGCTGACGTTGAATCGTCCGGAGAAGTTGAACGCCGTGGACACCCCACTGCTCAACACACTGCTGGCTGCGTTTCGCGATGCCGGCGAGGACGATTCGGTGCGCGTGGTGCTGTTGACGGGTGCTGGGCGTGCCTTCTGTTCAGGCGGCGATCTGACCGGCGGAGACACGAAGGGTGCCGTGTTGGCAGCCAATGAAGTGGTGCGGGCGATCACGGATCTGCCCAAGCCGGTGGTCGCAGGCGTGCATGGACCGGCCGTCGGGTTCGGCTGTTCCCTCGCGCTTGCGTGTGACTTGGTGGTCGCGGCCCGATCAGCGTTCTTTCAACTCGCGTTCAGCAAGGTCGGTCTGATGCCTGACGGCGGTGCGTCGGCGTTGGTACCCGCTTCGATCGGCCGGGCCCGCGCCGCGCGAATGGCGATGACAGCCGAAAAGGTTTCGGCAACAACAGCATTCGAGTGGGGAATGATTTCGCACGTGGTCGACGATGCAGGCTATGCGGGTGAGCTCGAGAGAGTGATCCAGCCTGTGGCTGCGGGTCCGACGCAGTCCCATCGCTGGATCAAGCGCGCGCTGGCCGCCGCCGCACTGCCCGATCTCGAGGCGGTACAGGCCGTCGAGGCCGAAGGGCAACAGCGATTAGTCGGGTCGTCGGACTTCGCCGAAGGCAAGCGCGCCTTCCGGGAACGTCGCGATGCCGAATTCACAGGGCGGTGAGGAACATGACGACTAAGCGTTGCCGGGTCGACGGCCTGGATGTCGAGTACACCGATACCGGCAGCGGGCCAACAGTGCTGTTCGTACACGGTGTGTACGTCACGGGAGCTCTGTGGAACGACGTCATCTGCGAACTGGGGGATGGGATTCGCTGTATCGCGCCGACGTGGCCACTGGGCGCGCACAGCACCTCAACCGCGGGTGCGGACATCGGCGCCGAAGCCGCGGCGCAACGCATCGTTCATTTCATGGAATCGCTGGATCTGACCGATGTCACCGTGGTCGCCAACGACACCGGGGGCGGTCTCGTCCTCAGCACGCTGGGCGATCCGTCACTGGACACCTCCCGGATTGCTCGCCTGGTGCTCACGAATTGCGACACTTACGAACACTTTCCGCCGAGCTCGTTCGCGCAGGTCGTCAGGCTGTGTCGTCTGAGTTCTGCGGCAGGCGGGCTGATCATGAGACTGCTGGCGACCGGTCCCGGTCAGAAGTTTTTCTCAAGGCGGTGGCCAAGCACCCGCCGAAGCCCGCGCGACAACGCGAGTTATTCGGAGCTTTCGTGACCAGCGCAGCGGCGCGTAGGGACGCCGTGACGGTCACCGCGTCGTTGGATCCGGCGCTCACACTGCGTGCGGCGTCGGCGATCGAGGCGTTCGACCGGCCCGTCGCCCTGACATGGGGCACGGACGACGATTTGTTCCCGCTTGACCATGCTCGCCGACTGCACGACGCGTTCCCGAACGCCACGCTCATCGAGGTCCCGTATTGCTCGGCGTTCGTCATGCTCGATGCACCGAAGGTGCTAGCCGACGCGATCCGCAGCGGTACACGAATCGCCTGAAAGGAGCAGGATGGACGTGGGTTTGGCCGGAGCGTCTCTGCCCCGCAACGAAATACATACACAGTGGAGCCAACATCAGCGTCGGCGGCGGATACTCTTTCTCGCCTGATGTCAGTTGCTGACTCCGCGGGGTTGCCGAAGTCCACGCTTGCGCGTGGTCGCGCATGTAGGCAGTCACGTCGTGGCCCTACGCCAGCCGGTCGCCGCCGACCAGCTAGCCGATCTGTGGCCCCTCCGAAGGCGGTGACTTTCATGTGGCCGATCTACGGAACATTGGTAACCTAGTCAACTATGTCGTAGACAACCCGGGACCGCGCAAAAACGGATGTGGGGCGATGAAAAAACCGATGACAGGTGTGCGCGTTCTTGAGGTCGCGCAGTTCACCTTCGTGCCGGCCGCCGGTGCGGTGCTCGCCGACTGGGGAGCCGACGTCATCAAGATCGAGAACCCGGTCACCGGTGACGCACAGCGCGGCCTGGTGACGGTTCTCGGGCGTTCTGCGTTCAAGCCCGGCGCATCCTTTGCGCCCATCATCGAGGCCCCCAATCGTGGCAAGCGCAGTGTGGGTCTGTCGCTTGCGCTCGAGCAATCGCGTCCGGCATTCGAAGAGCTCGTACGGCGCAGCGACGTTTTCCTGACCAATCATCTGCCGCAGACCCGGGCGAAACTTCGCATGGACATCGACGACGTCCGGCGGATCAATCCCGACATCATCTACGTCATTGGCAGCGGATTCGGCGCCCGCGGGCCCGACCGCGATGCGGGGGCCTATGACGCGACGGCGTTCTGGGCTCGGGGCGGCAGTGCCGCGGGCGTTACCGCAGACGACGCTGATGCGCCGTCTTACATGCCCGCGGGAGCCTATGGCGACAATATCGGCGGCCTCACGATCGCCGGTGCGGTGGCTGCGGCGTTGTTCGGCAGGCTGGCGACGGGGCAGACGTCCGTCATCGATGTCTCGCTCCTTGCCGTCGGCGCATGGACCATGCAGTTCGACGTGAACCTCGCCATGCAGTACGGATGCTCGCTGCCTAAGGTCGGCTCCCGCACGCAGGCCATCGGCAATCCGCTGACGGGTGCATATCGCTGCGCCGACGGCCGCTTCATTCAGCTGTCGATGCTGCAGCCGACGCGCTACTGGCCACAGTTTTGCCGACTGTTCGGTCTAGAGAATGCGGCGACGGACGAGCGATTCGCGTCGCTGGAGTCGTTAGCGGGCCACGCCGAGGAGGCGATCGCCTTGGTCGCCGGTGCGATCGGGTCCCGAACCCTCGACGATTGCACCCGGCTGCTCAATCAGGCTGACGGTCCGTGGGCGCAGGTTCAGGACGCCTGGGAGGTCGCCAACGACGCGTCGCTGATCGCCAACGGCCGCATCGCCGAAATCGTTGATGCGCAGGGGAGCACGCAAAAATTGGTGGCTAGCCCCGCGCAGTTCGACGAGGCATCCAGCGACCTACGCCGAGCGCCGATGTTCGCCGAACACACGGACGAGGTACTGCGTGAACTGGGGATCGGCGATGACGAACTGTTCAACCTCAAGTTCGACGGCGCGATTGGCTGACCCCGCGTCACTGCCGCAGGCGGCAGCGTTCGATCAGGATCTGCGCCAAGCGTTCCGGGTGGCTGATCATCACCTCGTGACACGCGTCGATGGAGATCACGGTATCGACGCCGCCGAGCGCCTCGATGCTCCGCTGCTGCGAGGCAACCGAGAGCGCCCGGTCCCGGGTTGTCAGGATCCAGGTGCGGGGCACATCGGCAGGCAAGTCGCTTCTATCGACTCGCTCGGCGGGAATGAGCGCGGACTCCCGGTAGAGGCGTGCCATCGTGAAGTCTCGTTGTTGCGGTGTCATGCCATTGCAGAAGGCATACCGCGCAACGAACTTCGGGACCTCCGTCGGCGTTCCTCGCCTCGCGGCACGTCGAGCGAACCAGGCCAGCGGGCCGCCGAGCGTGTCCACGATTGCTCCGCCCTGCGGCGGCACGAACGCCGTCGCCAGAATCATCTCCCGCACCCGGGTGGAGCCGAGCTTGGCGACTACACCCGGCACCGTCACACCGGCCATGGAATGCCCGACGATCACGATATCGCCGAGGCCGGCCGTCTCGATGTCCGCGACGATCGACGCCACCCACGCTGCGATGGTGGCGGTGGCTAGATTCCCCGGCGTGGCGCCACGGCCCGGAAGGTCGACCGCGAGTGTGCGCATTTCCGGGGCGTGTCGGCGTAATGCGGCG
This sequence comes from Mycobacterium deserti, assembly GCF_025345615.1. Taxonomy (GTDB): domain Bacteria; phylum Actinomycetota; class Actinomycetes; order Mycobacteriales; family Mycobacteriaceae; genus Mycobacterium; species Mycobacterium deserti. The sequence continues at coordinate 283,545 of NZ_JAODWD010000001.1, read as the reverse complement.
ACAGTGAATTCCCAGCAGTCGCCCGCATGCTCACCGCCGTGGACGAGGACGAGGTCGGGCATTGCCACGTGGCCGAGTCCTTCCGGTCATCGAGTTCGCGGTTTTTTCTTGTTGCTCAGGGGATCAGGAGCGGCGCCTGCATTGCCGATGTGGGTGTAGGCCATGCCGTGGCGGGCAGCGGTCGTCGGTGGCAGATCGCGCGCTTCCCACATTGCGCGCACCGTGCCCTGGATGCCTTCGGGTCGTCGGGCGGCGATCTCGCCCGCCAATTCGGCCGCTCGTGCTCGCAGTTGGTCATCCTGGACGACCTCGGTGACCAGTCCGATCCGCAGCGCGGTTTGCGCCGTCAGCCGTTCCTCGCTGCCGAGCAGGGCCCACCGCATCACCTCGCCGTAGGGCACGCCAAGCGCCAACATGCCCATCGGTTCCAGCGCGGAGACGATGCCCGCGTTGGGGTGGGGGTCGAAAAAAGTGGCAGTCTCGCTGCAGATCGAGAAGTCGCATTCGTTGACGAAGTACATCGCGCCGCCGGCCACTATTCCGTGCAGGGCGGCGATCACCGGCTTCCACACCTTGTGTGCCTTCGGCCCGAGGAAGGCCCCGGGGTCCTCCTGGTTGAAGATTGGCTTGTGGGTCCACCACGTGCCTTCGGACACGTCGATGCCGGTGCAGAACGCGTGGTGCCCGTTGGCCTGCAGTACCGTGACCCGGATCTCGTCGTCGTCGCGGATTAGGGCCCACACCGCGGCAAGCTCGTCGGCCATCTGACGGGTGAAGCTGTTCATCTTCTCGGGCCGGTTCAGCGTCACGGTGGCGACGTGGCCGGACGCCGCGAAGTCGATGGTCCTGAAGGCGGCCTGGTTATTCATAGAAGCTAATATAGATAACTATCTAGCGGTTTTCGGGTTATTGTTGTGGCGCCTGAAGACTGGATGGGCGTTGCGCACGGAGAGTCGCAGTTTGAGCAGACAAAAGGTCGTCGGATTTATCGGTGCGGGGAACCTTGGGGAGCCGATGGTGTCACGGCTGCTCGCCGCCGGCAACGACGTGCTGGTGTACGCCCGCCGACCCGACAGGCGCGACCGCGTGGCGGCGCAGGGTGCGACGGTCGCCGAGTCGGCATCGGATCTCGCCCGGCGCAGCGACGTTCTGGTCTCCTGTCTGTTCTCCGACGCGCAACTCATCGAGGTCGGTCTCGGTCCCGACGGCCTGATTGCCAACGCCAAAGCTGGTTCGGTATTCGTTTCGCATACGACTGGCACGGTGTCCACGCTGACGGCGCTGCGCGACAGCCACCCCTCGCCGCCCGTCATCCTCGATGCCCCGGTCAGTGGCACCGTCGAGAACATCGACGCCGGCAACTTAACGGTGCTGCTCGGCGGGCCGAGCGATGCGGTCCGCGAAGTGACGCCGGTGCTTGCCGCATACGCAGATCCGATCGTGCCGACGGGCGAGCTGGGCAGCGCCCTGGCCATCAAACTCGTCAACAATGTCTTGTTCTCCTGCAACGCTCAACTTCTCGCTGCTGCAATTGAATTGGGCCAAGCCCTCGGGGTCGACGCCGACGCGTTGCTCTCGGCGCTGCAGGTGTGCAGCGGCGCGAGTCACGCGACCGCACAGGCTCATCACGTCGGTGGAATCGAAAACTTCACCGAGCGGGCCACACCGTTTCTCCGCAAGGACATCGCCGCCGCTCTGGAGGCGGCGGGCGAGGCAGGTGTCGATCTCGGCTTGCTGGGTGTGGTCGTGGATTCGGGACCGTTGGCGCTGTGACACCAACGACGGACCTGGCGGGTCGGCATCATCGGGGTGGGTCTGGGAAAGACACGTGCAGGTCCCCGGCTTCCGTGCAGCGAATGGCTTTGAGCCAGTGGCGCTATGCGCGCGCAGGCCCGAGTGGCTGCAACGAGCTGCAGACAAGCTCGGAATCGCTGACACGCCTACCGACTGGGAATCCCTTCGTCGCCCGTGACGATCTCGACGTCATCTCCGGGGCGACACCGACCGTGCCGCACCGCGATATGACGCTGGCGGCGCTTGACGCGGGCAAGGCAGTGCTGTGCGAGAAGCCGTTGGCCGGTGACCTGGACGCCGCACGCGATATGGTGCGCGCTGCGGAAATATCGAGCCGTCCCACCGCATGTTGCTTCGAGAACCGTTGGAATCCGGACTGGTTGGCGGTCGCCGCGTTGGTCGACGAGGTTTCTCGGCAAGCAGTGTTTCGCAAGGGTGAGCCGGAGCGCCGCGTACTGGCATCCGATTCATCCGCCCCAGGCGCGTTGGATGTACGACCGCGGCCAGGGCGGCGGATACCTCGCCGGGATGCTGTTGCACGACCTCGACTTCCTGTGTATGCACTGACGGTCGCCGAACGTGAACCTGCCACCCCGATCGGTTGCCCTGACGGGCTGGCGGGGCACGCCGCCCGAGCGATGGCAATGATGCTGCAGGACTGGCTGCCCGCGTTCGATCGCGGCGGGAGTACAGCACTGACGTTCGATGCCGGGCTGCTCAGTCTCGCCGTGATCGACGCGGCGCAGCGCTCGGCATTGGGTGGCGGACGGGAGCCCGTTAATCAACCACCGGTTGACTAACGCGGGCCCTCCTGCTTACGGTGACTCGCGACTTGCCGCCACGACAATGGGAGTGCGTCATGCACGTGAAGATCGAGAAGGCCGCTGCCTGGTCAGGCACCGCCATGTTGCTCGCATTTCTTGTGATGTTCTGGTTCATCGCCGGAGTCATCCCGCCGATCGACCCCAGCGACACCGCAGTGGAGATCGCGACGCGATACACCGAGGACGGCCTGCGCATTCGCATCGGCATGGCCCTGATGATCTTGTTCGTATTCATCTGGACCCCGTTCTGGGGACTGCTTGCCCGGCAGGTGCGCCGCGTCGAGGGCTATTGGGGTGTCCTGTCACTCACCCAGGTCATGCTGGGGGTGACGTTCATGTTCGGCTTCTCGCTGTGCGCGATCTTCGCCGTGGCCGCCGGCTATCGCCCGGAACGCAATCCTGATGTGACACAAGCGCTCAACGACGTCTTCTGGTTGATCTTCGTCGGTCTCGTCGGTCCGCTGATCACCCAGGTCGTCATTCTCGCGGCGGTCGTGCTCTTCGTCGAAAGGCGTGCTGTGCCGAGCTTTCCGCGCTGGTTCGGCTACTTCAACATCTGGTATGCGGTCCTCGGCGTGCCCGGCTGCGCGGTTTACCTGTTCAAGTCCGGGCCGCTGGCGTGGAACGGGATGTTCGCCTTCTGGATTCCGCTGACGGTGTTCTGCATATGGCAGGTCGTCACCTCCGTGATGCTTTCTAAGGCGGTCGACGTGGAGGCGGCTGAGCGCGAGAAAGCGGCGGCAGAAAAAACATGGGAACCGGCGGCGTGAGCCAGGTGACGCTACGACCGATTGACGGCGGCGACCAGTCGCCAACTCGAACACGTCATGTGCCGGGCGAGCCCGGTGTGTGGATCTTCCTGCTCGGCGACATGGTGGTCTTCGGCGTCTTCTTCGCGACCTTCATGTACCAGCGCTCACTGGCGCCCGAACTGTTCGACGAATCGCGTCACACCCTCAGCATCGGCATTGGGCTGACGAACACGCTCGTCCTGCTGACCAGCTCGCTGTTCGTGGTGACCGCCATCCGCGCGATCCGGAAGTCTCAGCGCGCGGCCGCACAATTGCTGTTCGCCGGGGCGCTCGTCTGCGGCCTCGCGTTCGTTGGGCTCAAAGCTGTCGAGTACACCGTCAAGGTGAACGAGGGCCACGTCCCTACGCAGAACGACTTCTACCTCTACTACTTCATCTTGACCGGCCTGCACCTCCTTCACGTGCTGATCGGTATCGCCGTGCTGTTCCTGCTGTTCGTGCAGGCCCGACGGCCCGAACTCAGCGCCACCAGAATGGGCGTCGTCGAGGGCGGGGCATGCTTCTGGCACCTCGTCGACCTGTTGTGGATCGTCTTGTTCCCGCTTCTCTACCTGGTGAGTTGACCGATGACCCGTTCGCTCTTCAACGCCCGCTCGACGTACGTCTGGCTGGGGCTCGTCGCCGTCACGGTCGTGTCGTGGGCGGTGGGTGCCGAGCACGGTATCGGCTCGGTTGTCGCAATCGTCGTTCTGGCCCTCGCACTGATCAAGGTCCGCTTCGTCGGCCTTGACTTCATGGAGTTGCGCAGTGCGCCGCTGGTGCTGCGAGCCGTCTTCGAGGGGTACTGCATCATCGTGTGGATGGTTCTCGCCGGCATGTACCTCTGGCTCTGAGGGTTATGCGATGGCGGGGGAAAGCCAACGCGTGCGCAGGGGCGCTGCTCCCGGGCTGCTGCAGGAGGCCGCCCGTGAACTGTTCGCCGAACGCGGCTATGCCGCGACGACACGTGAGATCGCCACGCGCGCAGGGGTATCGCACGACCTGATCTTCCGATACTTCGAGAGTAAGGAGAAGCTGTTCTTCGATGCTGTCGCGACACCACTGCTGGATGCGGTCGGCGGTCTGCATCAACGGTGGCTGGACGATCCCGTCCTGGCAACAATGGACCATGACCGGATGATCCGACGCTTCACCGTAGGCTTCTACGACTTCATGGCGGCGAATCAGCCGATCGCGCGCGCAATGGTGCATCTGTTCGTCAGCGAGTCGACCGAGGGTGAAGTCGAACGGCTTCGCGAACGGGTCAGCGACACGCTGGCACCCATGGTGGCGCCCATCGACGCATACCTGGCGACCGAGGGGCTGCGGCACTCGTCGCCGGCACTACAGCTGCGCCTCGCGATGTTGTTCGTCGGCGTCGCCGCGACGTTTTTGCGCAATACCTATCCGGCCGATGACGAGGTGCCCGGCAGGGATGAGATCGTCGACGAGCTGTCCCGATTCATCTCGAACGGTCTTCGCGCGGACTGACCGGACGGAACAGCGGCAACCAGACCCTGGTGTCCTGATCACCCGACGGGTCGGTCCAATCCTCGAAGAACACCTCGACGGGCAGGCCCACTCGAATGTCGTCCAGCGACACGTCGACCACGTTGGTGATGAGGCGGACGTCAGGTTCGTCGTCGAGTTCTACCATGGCCACGATGTAGGGCGGATCGAGTCCGGGTATCCATGGCTGCCGGTTGACGGTGTAGGCCGCGACGGTCGCGCGTCCGGAGGCTCGCTGGGGCGCAACGTCGGTGCTCCGGCAACGCCAGCAGGCCGGCGCGGGCGGGTGATAGTAGCGACCGCACGCGTGGCACCGGCAGATCATCAGTTCGCCGCGCCGTCCACCCGTCCAGAACTCGCGCGACTCGGCCGTAGGGCTCGGCGCCAGCCGAAACTGTGGTCTGAGGTAGGCCGCGTCGCGGGACATACCTCAAAGAGTAAACTATTTATCGCTTTGGCAGGAGAGTGCGAGAGGTCTGGTCGTAAAACCTGCCAGGCACCGACTATTAAGGTGTCGTGCACGTAGGTTGTAGCCAACCCTGGTGATGACCCGACCTGGCCTATGGGGCCGCAGAGGAATCTAGATGGCAGATGCAGTGAACCCCGATGAGGTGAACGAAGGCGGGGTGACCGCCGACGGCGAGACCGACGGCGCGGATGATGCTGTCCCAGCCGATGCCGAAGAAGACGAGCCTGGCGACTCCGGCCCGGACAACCTGGCTGCTGAGACTTCCGATGCCGAGTTTGCCGACCGCGATGTCACAGCGCCGCGCAAGCCGCCGCTGTCTCATGTGCGGTTGGCGACGATCGCCGGTCTCGCTTTGATGGTTGCGCTGGGTGGGCTTACGGGGTGGCTGGGCTTTAGGGCCTATCAGTCGCATCAATCCGAGGAGCAGCGCAACCTGTACCTGCAGGTGGGCCGGCAGGGTGCGCTCAACCTCACGACCATTGACTTCCAGCAAGCGGATGCTGACGTCCAGCGGATCCTGGACTCGGCCACCGGTACGTTCTACGACGATTTCCAATCTCGGGCGCGCCCATTCATCGAGGTCGTCAAGCAGGCACAGTCGAAATCATCGGGCAACATCACCGAGGCGGGCCTGGAATCCGCGACGGACACCGAAGGTCGAGTACTCGTCGCCGTAACCGTCAACACCACCAATGCGGGAGCGCCTGAACAGCAGCCGCGATCTTGGCGCATGCGCATAACGGTGCAGAAAGTGGAGGACGAAGCCAAGGTGTCCAACGTGGAGTTTGTCCCATGAGTAGCAGACACCGACTGCCCAAACGGAGTGGAAGCGCCGAACCGGCAGAAGCGACTGAACCCGGCGAGGTGACGGAATCAACCGCTGTCGACGAGGCCGAAGCCTCGACGGAGAAGTCCGGCGAGTCAACAGAAGTCACTGCCGAGGTGACCGCCGAGTCGGCCGGAGATGCCGTCGACGAATCCTCACTGATAGCCAAGCGAAAGGTCAACTGGGCGCGCGTCTTCGCCTACGGAGTGCTGCCCGCGGTGGCCCTGCTGCTGGCGACCGCGGCGGGATACCTGAAGTGGGTCGATGACACAGCGCGCTATTCCGACCTTTCAGAACAGAGTTCGCCCGCCGCCGAGTCCTTGCAGGCCGCGAAGGACACCACGGTGGCGATGTTGTCGTACAAACCGGACACCGTTGAACAACAACTCAACGAGGCGCGCAATCTGCTGACCGGCGAATTCCAAGAGTCCTACACCGGTCTGATCAACGATGTGGTCATTCCGGGGGCGAGGGAAAAGCAGATCTCGGCGGTGGCGTCGGTGCCTGCGGCGGCGTCGGTTTCGGCTGACCCGAAAAAGGCCGTGGTGCTGGTCTTCGTCAATCAGACCGTGGTGGTGGGGCAGGACGCGCCGACCGACACCGCCTCGAGCGTGCGCGTCACGCTGGAGAAGACGGGTGATCGCTGGCTGATCTCGAAATTCGATCCCGTCTAATGCCCGAGGTACTGGACGTCGCGACGCCTGCCGTCACACTGCGCGCGTTGTCCTGGGGCCCCGAGGATGCGCCGATTGCGTTGTGTCTGCACGGATTTCCCGACACCGCGCATGGCTGGCGGAAGATCGCTCCGCTGTTGGTCGACGCGGGCTGGCGGGTTGTTGCGCCGTTCATGCGGGGATATGCGCCGTCGTCGCTCGCTTCGGACGGCAGCTATCACGTCGGCGCCTTGATGGACGATGCGCTGCGGGTGCTGGACGCTGCCGGGCCGACCGGCCGCGATGTGCTCATCGGGCACGACTGGGGAGCCATCGCCGGCGCGGGGCTCGCCGCGATGCCGGACAGCCCGTTCGACAAGGCAGTGATCATGTCCGTACCGCCGCCCGCGACGTTCCGGCCGCTGAGCAGGGTGCCTGAGCCGGCCCGGCTCGCCGGTCAACTGCCGCTACAGCTGCTGCGCAGCTGGTACATCATGTACTTCCAATTGCCCGCGCTCCCTGAGCGTTCGACGAACTGGGTGGTTCCGCGGCTCTGGCGGCAGTGGTCGCCGGGGTATCAGGCCGACGAGGATGTGCGTCACGTGTTGGACGCGATCAGTGCGCCCGAGAACTGGCGGGCCGCGCTGGCCTACTACCGCGCGATGATGCGTAACAGCAAGCCGCCGGCGCAGTACGCCGAAATGCACAGCCACTGGCTGTCGGGCCTGGTGCTACCCACCCTCTATCTGCACGGCACTCAGGATGGTTGCGCCACGTCCAACTACGCCCGCTGGGTGGGTGAGGTGCTGCCCGAGGGCAGCCAGCTCGCGCTGGTTGATGAGGCGGGCCACTTCCTGCAGCTGGAACAGCCCGAGGTCGTCGCCCGCCACGTCATCGACTTCGTCGGCCAGGCGGACTAAATCATCATTTCCTAACCTGAGACCATGCCCGTCCGCCGACTGCATGCCGTGGATGCGCAGACCTACTGGATGTCGGTGAAGGTGCCCAACGACCAGTTCCTGCTCTACGGGTTCGCGGGTGTGCCTGTGGACGTCGACCATGCGGTCGAGGCGGTGCGGTCGCGGGCGCGGCGGTCTGCGGAGCTCATGTTGCGGGTGCGGGATCGCGGCAAGTTGAGGTACCCGGAATGGGTGGTGGGCGAGGTCGCGACGGATCAGGTTGTCGTGCACCACGCAGGCTCGTGGGAGGGCTGTCTGGAGGCCGTCGCACGCCTGAGTGAAGACCAACTCGACACGCGGGTGATGACGTGGCGGCTTCATGTGTTTCCAGGCGTGGACGGCGTGCCGGGTGCGGGGGGTGGGACGGTCGCGGTGGTGCAGGTGGCGCACGCCCTGGGCGACGGGAGCCGGTCTGCTGCGCTGGCGGCGTACCTGTTCGGTCGTGACGAGCCGGTGCCCGCGGTGTGGGCCCCGCGGGTTCATGGTGCGTCGTTGCCGCGGCGTGGCGTGCGCGCCGCGCGAGCGCATGGGCGGCTGGTTCACGACGTTGAGACCGGAGCGGTTCCGCCGCAGGCGGATTCCTGTCCGGCCTTGAGGAGCAATACGCGTCCGGAAGGATCGCTGAGCATTCACACGGTGGTCCTGAGGCGATCGGAGATCGCGGGGCCCACGGTCACCGTCGGCGTACTGGCCGCGGTGTCGACGGCTCTGTCGGACCACTTGCGCGGCTTAGGCGACGACGTCTCCCAATTGAGGGCAGAGGTGCCGATGGCGAGATCCGGTGCCCGTCAGGCGCATAACCACTTCGGCAACGTCGGCGTTGGCTTGTATCCCGAATTAGGGTTCGAAGCGCGCGTCGCGCGGATCGCGGCCGACTTGGCGTGTCGGCGGCGGCGGGCTGCTCATCCCGCAATGCGCGCCGAGAGCGAGGCGTTCGCGGCCATGCCTGCAGCGCTGTTGCGTTGGGGCGTCGGGAAGTTCGACCCGTCGGTGCGTTCGCCGACGGTGATCGGCAATACTGTGGTCTCCAGTGTCAACCGGGGTCCAGCCGATCTACGCTTCGGCGGTCTGCCCGTCGTAGTGACCGCGGGCTACCCGGGTCTCTCTCCGATGATGGGCCTTGCGCACGGGGTACACGGCATCGGCGACACTGTCGCGATCAGCGTGCACGCGGCCGAATCAGCCATCGGTGACATCGACTCGTACGTCAACAGATTGGACGCCGCACTGAGAGCCGGCAGTTAGAACTGAGCTGGGTCGGCGTTAATCCGGTTGCGTTGGCGTTCGGCGTCGTTGCGGGCGGCGCGGTCGTGGGCGCGGGTTGTGGTGCGGCGTGGCATCATCAGGGTGCGGTTGGGCCTGGTGTCGGGGGTGTCGGTGGCGGTGACTGGTGCGGTGGGGCGGCACAGGCTCGGGAACAGCAGGCGGCTGCCGGGGTGGGTGGTGTAGGTCTGCCCACTGGGGGAGGTCCACACCACTGTCCCGTCGGGGTGCTGGTGGTCGCGCCAACCCCAGAATGTTTTGAGTAGGTGGTGTTTTCGGCACAGGCATTTGAGGTTCGACGCTTGGGTCGGGCCGTGTGGGTACGGGATTGTGTGGTCGATGTCGCAGAGGTGAGCCGCGGCGTCGCAGCCCGGGAAGCGGCAGGTCAGATCTCGCGCCCGAATGAACCACGCCAACACCGCGGTGGGGATGTAGCGCTGCTGCGGTGGCGCGGCACCGGGATGAACGATCGGCACGAGCTTGGCCGTAGTGCCGGCCAGCTTGGCGGCCAGCAGCGGCGCGGGCAGCAACCCGCCACCCAGAATCATCCCCGGCTGGTGCGCGGCGGGGCCGGTCGGCGGGTCCGGCGCTAGCGCCTGCGCCACGGTCATCGTCTGCAGCTCGGCCGACGGCGGCCCGGGTTCAGGGGCCCCGTCGAATGCGACCGCTGTGTCATCGTCCAGGGCCGCCTGTTCGGCGATGACATGCACGACCACCGCGCTGGGCTGTTCACCGGCGGCCGCGCAGTCCGGCGACCCGCAGCCGCACCTCAGCCGGTCGGCGCCGTGACCGAGGGCGGCGGCCGCATCGGCGCGGCGCTGCTCATGGCTGCGCGGATCACCGGCGCACACCGCGGCGGCCATCGCGTCCAACCGCTGATCGAGCGCCTGGCCGTCCTGGGCCAACAACACGGCCTCCAGATAGGCGACCCCCGACCCGTCACGCGCCACATGAATATCCACATGACGCCCACGCGCGCAGGTTTCGACACGGCGCAACGCCAACGGGTCATAGCGCTGCACCCAGTAATCGATGGCCTGTTCGGCCTTGGCCACCGACAGAGCTCCCCATCCGCTCACCGCCCCGGCGACCTCGGCGTCGACCTCGGCCAACGCGCCCGGATCCTTGACCAGACCGGTGCGGAACACGATCGCGTTGACCAACCGCAACGACACCAACCCGGCCGCGAACACCTCACCGAGCCGGGGCAGCCGCTCACGCAGCGCGATCGCCAACAACAACTGATGCGAGGCCACCCCGAGCGACACGTTCTGCGCCGCGGCGATCTCAGCGCACACCGCATCCCAATTGTCCACACACCACTGCTCACGCTCAGCCGACCCGTCGGCGGCATAGGCCGCCTCCAACACCTGAGCCGAAGCCCACAACCGCCGCGCCGCCGCGGCGTTCTCCACCCGCGCCCACGCCCCCACCCCAGCAGGACCACCCGCCCCACCCGCTGCAGCAACCAACTCATCGACCACGCCCCGAACCTACGAACCACCCCAGACACACCACCGATGAGCAGCCACCCCACACCCCAACCTGTGGATGAATCCGCAATTGGGGATAAGCCGATCAGCCGCGAGGAGGGGGCTGGGCAGCCGCTTAACAGATGGCCTAGATTCTGTTGCGTGACTGCCTACGACTTCGCCCTTTTGATCCTGCGCGTCGCACTCGGCCTCACCATGGCTGCGCACGGTTACAACAAGTTCTTCGGCGGGGGCCGCATCCCCGGCACGGCCGGCTGGTTCGAAAGCATCGGCATGAAGCCCGGCGTGTTCCACGCTCGCGTCGCCGCAACCACCGAGATGGCGGCCGGTATCGGCCTGGCGGTCGGACTGCTGACGCCCGTCCCGGCGGCCGGCTTCGTGGCCCTCATGCTGGTCGCAGCCTGGACCGTGCACCGGGCGAACGGCTTCTTCATCGTCAAGGAGGGTTGGGAGTACAACCTGATCCTCGCGGTGGCGGCCATCGCGATCGCCGGTCTCGGCGCGGGCAAGCTCAGCCTCGACTACGCGTTCTTCTCCGGCACCGCACTGTGGGACTGGGTGCAGGGCTGGCGCGGACTGGCCGTCGCGGTAGCGCTGGGTCTCGTCGGCGGGATCGGTCAGCTGGCGATTTTCTACCGCCCACCCGCCAAGACCGACGCGTAGTCGGCGAGCGCGCCGAACCGCACCGCAGGAGCTAGAACACGTTCTAGTCTTGCCGCCATGGGATTTCTCAAGCCCGACATGCCCGTCGTCGACTTCGCCGAGTGGAGCAAGGGCACACGCTCAGAAAAGATCCGCCCGATGGCCCGGCACTGGGCCGAGGTCGGCTTCGGCACCCCCGTGGTGATGCACCTTTTCTACGTCGTCAAAATCCTGCTCTACATCCTCGGTGGCTGGTTGTTCGCGCTGGCCACCGAGGGCGTCGACGGGTTCACCAACGTCGCGCAGTGGTGGACCGAGCCCATCGTGTTCGAGAAGGTCGTGCTCTACACCATGCTGTTCGAGGTCGTCGGCCTCGGATGCGGCTTCGGCCCGCTCAACAACCGGTTCTTCCCGCCGATGGGCTCGGCTTTGTACTGGTTGCGGCCATCAACGATTCGGCTCCCACCGTGGCCCAATCGGGTGCCGCTCACCAAGGGGGACACGCGCACGCCGCTCGACGCCGCGCTGTACGCCGCGCTGCTCGTGGTCCTGATCGTCGCGTTGTTCTCCGACGGCACCGGGCCAATTCCCGCGCTCGGCACGACGGTCGGCGTGCTGCCGCTCTGGCAGATCTGGACCATCCTTGGGCTCCTGTTGGTACTGGGCCTGCGGGACAAGGTGATCTTCCTGGCCGCCCGCGGCGAGGTCTACGGCTCGTTCACCGTCGCGTTCCTGTTCGTCGGATACGGCGTGGACATGCTGCTGGCCGCCAAGCTCGTGTGCGTGGCGATCTGGATGGGCGCCGCGACATCGAAGCTGAACAAGCACTTCCCGTTCGTGATCTCGACGATGATGTCGAACAACCCGCTGATTCGGACGAAGTCGCTGAAGCGGAAGTTCTTCGAGAAGTTTCCCGACGACCTTCGGCCAGGACCGGTATCGCGGTTCATCGCACACTTCAGCACCGCCATCGAAATGCTGGTCCCGTTGGCGCTGCTGTTCTCGCATGGCGGATGGCCGACGGCGATCGCCGCCTTTGTGATGCTGGTCTTCCACTTCGGCATCCTGTCCGCCATTCCGATGGGCGTACCGCTGGAGTGGAACGTCTTCATGATGTTCTGCGTGGTCACGCTGTTCGTCGGCCATGCCGATCTCGGCCTGTCGCAGATGAGTACGCCGTTGCCGGTACTTTTGTTCGCGACGCTGGCCATCATCGTGATTCTCGGAAATCTGTTCCCGCGCAAGATCTCGTTCCTGCCCGGCATGCGGTACTACGCAGGCAACTGGGACACCTCGTGGTGGTGCATCAAGCCCTCAGCGAACGAGAAGATCGAGCGCGGCCTCGTGGCCATCGCCAGCATGCCGGCGTCTCAACTGGAGAAGGTCTACGGCAGCCCAGAGCAGGCGATGATCTACCTGTACAAGGGATATGCGTTCCGCGGGTTCAACTCTCACGGCAAGGCCCTGCTGACGCTCGTGCACCACGCGCTGGCAGGACGCAACGAGGACGACTACGTCATCACCGAAGGCGAGCGGCTGTGCAGCACCGCCGTCGGCTGGAATTTCGGCGACGGCCACATGCACAACGAACAGTTGATCGCGGCGATGCAGAATCGTTGTCAGTTCGAGCCGGGCGAGGTGCGCGTCATCCTGCTCGACGCACAGCCGATCCACCGGCAGCGACAGGAATACCGCCTCGTCGACGCCGCCACCGGGGAGTTCGAGCGGGGCTACTGCAACGTCGCCGACATGGTCATGGGGCAGCCGTGGACCGACGACATCCCGGTTCACGTGACGTGGCAGAAGGACAGTGCCGACGCCCCGTGACCGTACGCGCGGTAGAGCCGGGGCCCTGCCTACCAACCAGTAGGTTGACCTAGTAAACTTTGTTCATCTACCTTCGGGGAAGACCACATTTCAAAGGAGAAAGTCATGGCTGAAGCCGTCATCGTCGAGGCCGTGCGGTCGCCGATCGGCAAGCGCAACGGTGGACTGTCGGGCGTACATCCCGCCGAGCTCTCCGCGCAGGTGCTCAAGGGTCTCGTCGACCGGACGGGCATCGACCCCGAGGTGATCGACGACGTCATCTGGGGCTGCGTCATGCAGGCGGGGGAGCAGGCCCTCGACATCGGGCGCACGGCGGTACTGGCGGCCGGCTGGCCGGAGACCATCCCGGGCGTCACCGTCGACCGGCAGTGCGGGTCGAGCCAGCAGTCCATTCACTTCGCAGCGGCCGGTGTCGTGGCGGGGCACTACGACGTCGTGGTTGCAGGTGGCGTCGAGTCGATGTCGCGCACGCCGATGGGCGCGTCGCTGGCCAACGGCGGCAACCCCTATCCGCAGAGCTTCAAGCAGCGTTACGACCGGACTCCGAACCAGGGCATCGGTGCCGAGATGATCGCCGAGCAGTGGGGCCTCGACCGCGCCATGGTCGACGAGTTCTCGCTGGGCTCACACGAGAAGGCCGCGGCAGCACAGGATTCCGGTGCGTTCGACGATCAGATCGTGGCGATCAAGGATCAGGACGGCAGCCCGGTCCTCAAGGACGAGGGCATCCGTCGCGGCACCACCCTCGAGAAGATGGGTCAGCTCAAGCCCGCGTTCAAGGAAGACGGTGTGATCCACGCCGGGAACTCGTCGCAGATCTCCGACGGTTCGGCCGCCCTGCTGTTCATGTCGGCCGAGAAGGCGAAGTCGTTGGGCCTCAAGCCGCTCGCCAAGGTGCACACCGCCACTCTGGCCGGCGCTGACCCGGTGATCATGCTCACCGCGCCGATTCCGGCCACGCAGAAGGCGCTCAAGAGGTCCGGGCTGAGCCTGGACGAGATCGGCGTTTTCGAGGTGAACGAGGCGTTCGCCCCGGTGCCCATGGCGTGGCTGAAGGACATTGGCGCCGACGAGAAGAAGCTGAACCCCAACGGTGGAGCGATCGCATTGGGCCACCCGCTCGGCGGATCGGGCGCCCGCATCATGACCACCATGCTCTACCACATGCGCGACAAGGGAATTCAGTACGGCCTGCAGACCATGTGTGAGGGCGGCGGCCAGGCCAACGCCACCATCATCGAGCTGCTGTGACAGCTGCCGCCGCGGCCCCAGCCGCTCTCACCGAGCGGCGGGGCAGGAATGGTGACGTACTGCTTATCACCCTCAACCGGCCGGAGGCCCGCAACGCGATCAACAGCGCCGTGAGCACTGCGGTCGGCGACGCGCTCCAGGCAGCTCAGGACGATCCCGACGTGCGCGCTGTGGTGCTCACCGGTGCCGGCGAATCGTTCTGCGCCGGAGCGGATTTGAAGGCGATTTCGCGTCGGGAGAATCTGTTTCATCCCGACCATAGCGAGTGGGGGTTCGCGGGATACGTGCACCACTACATCGACAAGCCGACCATCGCCGCCGTCAACGGCACCGCGCTGGGCGGAGGTACCGAGCTCGCGCTGGCCAGCGACCTGGTCGTGGCCGAGGAGCGGGCGAAATTCGGTCTGCCCGAAGTGAAGCGGGGTCTGATCGCCGCCGCCGGCGGGGTGTTCCGCATTGTCGACCATCTACCTCGCAAGGTGGCGATGGAATTGCTGTTCACCGGCGAGCCGTTGAGTTCGGCCGACGCCGCGAAGTGGGGCCTGATCAACCAGGTGGTGCCCGACGGCGCCGCAGTCGATGCGGCGCTCGCGCTCGCCGAGCGCATCACCTGCAACGCGCCTCTCGCGGTATGGGCGAGCAAGCGCGTGGCCATGGGCGTCGACAACGGCGTCATCGTCGGCGACGAACCCGGCTGGGCACGGACCCTGCGCGAGATCGTCTCAGTCATGCGTTCCGAGGACGCCAAGGAAGGACCGCTGGCCTTCGCCGAGAAGCGCCAGCCAGTTTGGAAAGCGAAGTAATGAAGCGAACGATCTACGACGCCGAGCACGAGGCATTCCGCGACACCGTCCGCGGATACATCGACAGTGAACTCATCCCCAACGCCGAGAAGTGGGAGGCCGAGCGGATCGTCGACCGGTCCGCCTATGTGGCGGCGGGCAAGCACGGGCTCATCGGGTTCAACATGCCCGAGGAGTACGGCGGCGGCGGCACCGACGACTTCCGGTTCAACGCGATCATCGACGAGGAGATCGCCAAGGCGGGCGTTCCCGCGCCCGCACTAAGCCTGCACAACGACGTCGTCGCACCGTATTTCAAGGAACTGGCCAACGACGAGCAGAAGGAGCGGTGGCTGCCCGGGATCGCCAGCGGCGAGACCATCATCGCGATCGCGATGACCGAGCCCGGCGCCGGCAGCGACCTCGCGGGCATCCGCACCTCGGCTGTGCGGGACGGCGACGACTGGATCGTCAACGGATCCAAGACGTTCATCTCGTCAGGTATCAACAGCGACCTCGTGGTCGTGGTCGCCCGCACCGATCCCGAGGCCGGACACAAGGGTTTCACGCTGCTGGTCGTCGAGCGCGACATGCCCGGATTCACCCGCGGTCGCAAGCTCGACAAGATGGGCCTGCACGCCCAGGACACCTCGGAACTGCACTTCGAGAACGTCCGGGTGCCGAACGCCAATCTTCTCGGCAAGGAGGGTCGTGGCTTCTACCACCTGATGACCAATTTGCCGTCCGAGCGGCTGTCGATCGCGATCACCGCGGTCGCCGGCGCGCGTGAAACGTGGCGTCAGACACTGCAGTACGCGAAGGACCGTAAGGCGTTCGGCCAGCCGATCGGCAGCTTCCAGCACAACCGGTTCGTGCTGGCCGAGATGGACACCGAACTCGATGTCACCGAGCAGTACATCGACCGGTGCCTGCAGGGCGTCGTCGACGGCGAACTCACCGCGGTGGAAGCCGCCAAGGCGAAGTGGTGGGCCACGGAGACCGCGAAGAAGGTCATCGACGGCTGCGTGCAGTTGCACGGCGGATACGGCTACATGATGGAGTACCGCGTCGCGCGCGACTACGTCGACTCGCGCATCCAGACCATCTTCGGCGGCACGACCGAGATCATGAAGGAGATCATCGGCCGCGACCTCGGGCTCTAGCCGGCTCGCCGGCGTGGGCTCAGCCGATCGGGACGTCCGCGGCCGGGGTCGGCTCGGTCGTCGTCGTCTCGCTGGTCGACGTCGCCGACGGCGTGATTGCCTCGGGCGGAGTGGCCGGGTCGAGCACGGTATCGATCAGATAGATGCGGGCGTTCTGCGCAGCGATGCCGCCGCAGATCACCTTGGCGGTGTCGTTGATCTTGATGTCGCCGTTGGTTCCTTCGACCTTGATCTCCGCGCCCTGCTGCGTGGGTCGCTGACCCTTCACGTCGGCGGGGCCGAGCAGGCCGAGGAAGACGTGGTAGAAGTCCAGGTCGGTCAGTGCCTTCGGGTCGTTCTTGAGGGCGTCGAGCTGTCCGGGCGGCAGCTTCGCGAACGCCTCGTCGGTCGGCGCGAACACGACGTACGGTCCGTTCTCCAGCACCGGGACGACGTTGACGGCGGGGTTCAACCCGCCGGAGATCGCCGCATTGAACGTGCTGACGTCCGCGATCTGGGAAAGCACCTGGCCCACCGGCTGGTTGATGAAGCCCTTCCAATTCGGGTTTGCGGCCCGGAACGGATCGCAGTCACCCTCGAGGCCCGGGATGACCGGCTCCGCCGGCTTGGTGGGCGTCGGCGATGCCGGCTGCGCATAGGCGGTCACGGCCAGCGGCACGGAAACGGCGATCGCGGCCACTCCCGCCGCGGCGGCAACAGCCTTGCTGGTGCGAGTCTTCACTTGCGGCTCCTCAGCTAGTCAGGTCGCATCGAATGGTAAGGGCCTGAGTCGACGATCACCAAAGTCACTACCTCGCCGAAGTCACTCCGCACCCGCGCTGACCTGGGGTTTGCGAATCTGCGCACACAACCCCGCGGCGACCAGGCAAAGCCCCGCCGCGAGGTAGAACGCCAGGTCGTAGTCGCCCTGAAGGTCGCGTAGCCAACCGGCACCGCCCGCGGCAATCGCCGCGCCGAGTTGGTGAGAGGCGAATACCCAGCCGAACACGACGGGAGTCCGGGCGCCGAAGTAGTTGCGGCACAGCACGATCGTCGGCGGCACGGTCGCCACCCAGTCCAGCCCGTAGAAGATGACGAACACCCATGTGCTCGGCTCGGCCTGCGGAGACAACAGCGACGGCAGCAGAAGCAGCGACAGTCCGCGGCCCGTGTAATACACGACGAGCAGCAGCCGCGGGTCCACCCGGTCGGTGAGCCAGCCCGAGAACACCGTGCCCGCTACGTCGAGGATCCCGATCGTGGCCAACAGGCCTGCCGCGACCGTCGTGGGCATGCCGTGGTCGTTGGCGGCCGGGATGAAGTGGGTGCCGATCAGCCCGTTGGTCGTCATGCCGCAGATCGCGAAGCTGGCCGCCAGCAGCCAGAAAGCGGGGACTCGCGCGCCGATCACCAGCCCCTCGAAGGCGGCACGGAAGCTCGACGCGGGCACCGGGGCGGGCTCGGTCGTCGTCGCGCCGTAGGCCGTCAGGCCCTTGTCCTGCGGGTAGTTGCGCATGAACACCAGCACCAGCGGGATGACGCTCAGCGCCGCCGCCGCGACGATCAGCGACGCCCACCGCCAGCCGTGGCGGGTCGTCACCTCCGCCACCACGGGCAGGAAGATCAGCTGCCCGGTGGCGCTGGCTGCTGTCAGCACGCCGGTCACCAGACCGCGGCGCGCCTCGAACCAGCGGGTCGCCACCGTGGCGACGAATCCCATCGAGATCGACCCGGTCCCGACCCCGACCAGCACGCCCCAGAGCAGGACGAGTTGCCAACTCGTCGTCATCGTCACGCTGAGCGCCGAACCAGACGCGATGAGCAGTAGAGCCGCCGAGAGCACCGGCCGCACGCCGAAACGGTCCATCAATGCCGCGGCGAATGGCGCCGTGAGCCCGAAGAGCGTCATGTTGACCGACATCGCCAGCCCCACCGTGCCGTGCGACCACCCGAACTCGTGGTGGAGCGGGTTCATCATCACGCCCGGCACGGACCGGAAGCCCGCCGCGCCGAGGATGGCCACGAAACTCACCGGCGCAACGACCCAGGCCCAGTGGATGCGGGGGGCGCTCTTGCGCGCGGCGGTCAGCGTCACCGAACCACTGTCGCCGACCGGCTCTCGGTCGACTAGTGGCATGAACGACACCATGCATCAAAAACATGCCAAACTGGCGGCATGCATCGCGTTGCCGTCCTCCTGCTGCCGCCGGTGGTCGGCTTCGACGCGACGATTCCGACTCTCCTGTTCGGCAACGCCGCGGATGCGGGCGGGGAGGCGTTGTACAAGGTGGTGACCTGTGGCCTGTCGACGGATCCCGTCGCGGCGACGGCGGGGTTCGCGGTGCTGCCGGAAGCCGGACCGGAGGCTTTGGCGAGCGCCGACACGGTGGTGATCCCCGGCACGCGGTACCCACCTGCCCGTGCCGACGGAGTGCTCGCATCCGAGGTATCGGCAGCGCTGGCTTTGATTCGGCCCGGTACCCGGTTGGTGTCGATCTGTACGGGCGCCTTCGTCCTCGCGGCCGCCGGGTTGCTCGACGGTCGGCCCGCCACCACACATTGGAAGTACGCCGACACACTTCGTGAGATGCATTCTCAGGTGCGGGTCGACGAGAACGTGTTGTTCGTCGACGACGGCGACATCTTGACCTCGGCTGGTCTCGCCGCGGGAATCGACCTGTGCCTGCACATCATTCGCTCCGATCACGGCACGCAGGTGGCCAACGCCGTCGCGAAGTACTGCGTTGTGCCGCCGTGGCGCGAAGGCGGTCAGGCACAGTTCATCGACCGGCACGTACTGGCACCCGACGACTTCTCGACGGCCGCGACACGCGAATGGGCCATGGGGAGACTCGACGAGGAACTGACGGTGCAGCGGATGGCCCGGCACGCAAAGATGAGCGCGCGCACGTTCAACCGGCGCTTCCGCGCGGAGACCGGACAGTCGCCGGGGGTGTGGGTGCGCGCTCGCCGCATCGACCGCGCCCGCGAACTGCTCGAGTCGCGTGATCTGAGTGTCGACGAGGTGGCCCGGCTGTCCGGACTCGGTTCGGGCGGCAACCTCCGCCATCACCTGCGGCGCGGGGTCGGCATGTCACCGACGGGCTACCGCAAGGTGTTTCAGGGCGTGTAGTCGGGCAGCACCGCGGCGACCGCACCCGCCAGTGCGTCGGCCGTCTCGCGGGTGTCGCGCCCGCAGCCGGCCTGCACGAGCGCTCCTATCAGCCCGAAGTGCAGCGTCTCGGTGACCTCGGGCCAGGCCCCGGAGCGCAGCGCCGTGCACACGCGCCGGTGGTACTCGGCGTTGATGCGGTGGCGGATGGACCGCACTCCCGGTTCGTCACCGATCAGCGCGGCCGAACACGCGGCGGCCAGGCCGGGCTCGTCGGCCAGCAGCATCACCAGTTCGCAGAACTGTTCGGCGATGCGCGCCCGAACGTCCTGTTCGACGTCGACGGTCAACGGGGCCGCACGCAACCGATCCAGGTAGATCTCGGCGACGATCGCGTCCTTGGACCCGAAATGTGCTCGGATGCCGCCATATCGGACTCCCGCGCGCTTGGCGATCATCGACATGGTGACGTTCTCGTAGGGGATCTCGCGCAGCAGCTCCACGGTGGCGTTCAGCGCCCTGCGTGCGTCGGTGTCGTCGACGCGGCCACGATCGTCGTATGACCGCAGATACACGACGTCAGCCATCTGCGTCAGCCATGGTCACGCATGCCACGCTACAAGAGGGCGCATACGATGACGCGCATGCCTGCGCCGCTGATCGTGCCCATTCGTGGCCATGTGCCCCAACTGGACGCCGAGTCGTGGGCGGCGCCCAACGCGAGCCTGATCGGTCGGGTATCGCTGGGGTCCTTGTCGAGCGTCTGGTACGGCGCCACGCTGCGGGCCGAAGCCGAACCCATCGAGGTCGGGGCGGGCACGAACATCCAGGACGGCGTGACCGTACACGTCGATCCGGGGTTTCCGGTCCGCATCGGCGCGAACGTGAGCGTCGGACACAACGCCGTACTGCACGGATGCGAGATCGACGACGGCTGCCTCATCGGTATGGGGGCGGTCATTCTCAACGGGGCCAAGATCGGTGCAGGATCTCTGATCGCGGCAAGCGCGTTGGTGCCGCAGGGATTCGTGGTGCCGCCGCGGTCGCTGGTCGCCGGCGTCCCAGGCAAGGTGCGCCGGGACCTCAGCGACGACGAGGTCGCCCACAATTCGGGCAACGCGCTGGTCTACCAGCAGTTGATCGAACTGCACCGTGACGCGTTGCACTGATTCTGAGCGGGGCGTACCGGGTACAGCCGTACGGTGAGTTTGCGCATCCTCGTCACCGGCGCGACCGGCTACATCGGTTCCCGCCTCGTCACCGCCCTTCTGAGCGAGGGCCACGAGGTCGTTGCCGCCACCCGAAATCCGAAGCGTCTGGCCGATTTCGGTTGGTACGACGAGGTCGACGGCGTCGCGCTGGACGCGCACGACGAGGACTCGGTGGCCAACGCCTTCGCCGAGGCGGGGCCCATCGACGTCATCTACTACCTGGTGCACGGCATCGGTCAGCCGGACTTTCGCGAGGCGGACAACCGCGGAGCGGCCAATGTGGCGAACGCGGCCAAGGCCGCAGGAGTGCGGCGCATCGTCTACCTCGGCGGCTTCGTGCCCGAAGGCGATCAGCTCTCCGAGCATCTGACCAGCCGGGCCGAGGTCGCTCACGCGTTGAACGTGGAGGGCGGTCCGGACGTGGTGTGGCTGGGCGCGGCGCTCATCATCGGCGCTGGGTCGACGTCGTTCGAGATGCTGCGTTACGTCAGCGACCGGTTCCTGCTTATGCCGCTGCCCGGTTGGTCGTCGAACCCGATCGACCCGATCTCGATCAGCGACGTGCTGTACTACCTCGTCGCCGCGGCCGACGGCGACCGGGTGCCTGCAGGCGCGTACGACATCTACGGCCCGGAGACCTCGTCGTATGCCGACCTGCTGCGTGCATACGCGCGAAACGCGGGCAAATGGCGCGCCGAACTGCCGGTTATCGGTATCGACACCTCGTTGGTGTCGAAGGTAACGGCCGCGGTGCTGCCCGTGCCGGGTGGCCTGGCCTCCGACCTCGTTGAGTCGCTGGACCATTCGATGGTGGCTTCCGAGACAGGACTGCGCGACCTCATCCCCGACCCGCCGGGTGGTCTGGTCGGGATCGACGAGGCGATGCGGCGCGCGTTGTCGAGCCGCAGCCGCACGCCGGTGAATCAGCTCACCGATCCGCACCACCTTGCCGATTCCGACCCGCCGTGGGCGGGCGGCGACACGCTGCGCATCCGGCAGCTGGCCGAGCCGTTCATGCCGTCGTTCGCCCAGGCCGCTCTCGGCCTGCTCGAAGCGGTGCCGGGGCCCGTCGCGGCCGCGGTCCGCACCGGGCTCGACACGCTGGCCGACTTCGTGCCGAAGGTGACGCCGGCATGACCGAAGTCGGCACGGGCCGAACGCGCTGGCGCGCCGAGGTCAAGGAGATCATCGACGCCTGCCCGGTTCCGCATCACGAACCGCCCTCGTTGGTCCGTCGCAGGCGCATCGTCGTGTCGGTGGTATTGGTGATCGGTGCTGCGCTGCTTGGCTATTCGCTGACCCGTCCGCCGGGGGACGATTCGTTTTACTGGTTGACGTTGGCCCTTGCGGGTGTGTGGGCATTGGGCGCATTAGTGTCCGGTCCGCTGCATCTCGGTTGTATCAAGTTCCGGGGCCGCAATCAGCGGCCCTTCATCACCGGTACGGCGGTCGGCCTGTCGCTCGGTGCGGTGTTCGTCGTCGGAGGACTCATCGCCCGCGAGATCCCCGGCGTGCGCGAATACATCACGCGGGTACTGGAATTCGCCGATTACGGGCCGCTGGTGCTCGTCACGTTCATCACGGTCATCAACGGACTGGCCGAGGAGATGTTCTTCCGTGGCTCGCTGTACACGGCGCTGGGGCGTCATCATCAGATACTGATATCCACGGTCCTCTATGTGGCCGCAACAGCAGCGACGACCGGCAACCCGATGTTGGGTTTCGCGGCGATCGTCCTCGGTCTGGTCTGCGCATTCCTGCGCCGAATCACCGGCGGCGTGCTCGCACCGATGCTCACCCACTTCTTCTGGGGCCTCATCCTGGTGCTCGCACTGCCGCCGATATTCGGCGTCTAGCGCAGCGGATTGGCGACTTCGTCGCGGCGCATTCCGGCCGCCCACATCGCGATGGCGGCCAAAATGACCGGGGCGATGCCCGCGACGAGGAAGATCGTCTGCATCGAAACGACTTTCGACAGCGGCCCGACGATCGCGAACGACACCGGCATGAACGCCAGCGAGACGAAGAAGTCCAGGCTGGACACTCGGCCGAGCATCGCGGTCGGCACGCGCCGCTGCAGCAGCGTGCCCCAGATCACCATCCCGGCGCCGTCGGTGAAGCCGATGACGAACGTCGCCACCGCCATCAACGCGAACGACGACGTGAACCCGAACACCACCAGCGGAACGGCGCCGACGCTCCACATCGCCATCATGACCGTCAGGTAGCGACGCGGCAGCCGCCACGACGAGACGCTCAACGCCCCGAGGGCGCTGCCGGCTCCGAAGAACGCGAGGACGAATCCGTACATCCGCGCGCCGTCCTCGAAGCGGTCGTTGGCGATGAACGGCAGAAGCACCTCGATCGGACCCAGGACGACGAGCACGAACACGCTGGCGAACAGCAAGGTCCACAAAAGCCACGGCGTGCCGAGCACGAAGACGAAGCCTTCGCGCAGATCGCGCAACACGTGCGGGCGTTCTGGATCCGGTTCGGTCGCTGCGATTTTCGCAGGCCGGGTCGCCACCAGCAGCGCCAGTCCGATGGCGAACAGTACGGCCACCGTCACGGCGCCGAGTGCGGGGAAGGTCGCACCGATGAGGACACCCCCGATCGCGGGGCCGACGGCGCGCTGGAAGACCGGTCGCACGACACCTTCGACACCATTGGCGGCCAACAGCTGTTCTGCGGGCAGGATGCGGGGCAGGATCGCGCTGTAGGCGGGGAAGAAGAAGGCCGCCGCGATACCGAGTACGGCCGCGGCCACCGCCATGTGCCAGATCCGAAGCAGGTCAAGCAGTCCCAGCACCGCGACCGCCGACACCGCGACAAGGTTGACCGCCTCGACGGCGATGATGATGGAGCGCTGATTGATGCGATCCGCAGCGATGCCGCCGACCAGAACGAAGGCGACGAGGCCTGCGCCGAGACATGTCGCGACCAATGACAGCGACGTCGGATCGTTGGACAGCTCGATGACCTGTAAGGCCATGACGACGGCCCACATGCCTTCGGCGAAGATCGACAACGAGACCGCGGTGATCAGCAGGCGGTACTCGCGGATCCGGAAGGGTGCGAGCACACGCCAGCCGCCGGTGCGGACCGGCTGTTCGAGTTCGAATTGCGTGCTCACACAATGGATAGTCGCCGACGAGGGGTGGGCGAGTCCACCGAATTTCGGCCCTGTGAGCCGTCGTCCCCGCGACGACTAAGAGTCGGTGAACTCCGGGGCGCGCCGCTGCTGGAACGCCTTGGTGCCTTCGCGGAAGTCGTGAGAGTTCAGCAGTTCCAGTTGGCCGCGCTTCTCGAGTTCGAGGGCGCTCTCGAACGAGGTCAACGTCGCGGTGTTGACGGCGTCCTTGGTCTTGCGCAGAGCCACCGCGGGGCCCGACACCAGCGTCGCGAGCACCTTGTCCACCTCGGCGTCGAGCGCGTCGGCCGGATGAACCGCCGTCACCAGCCCCCACTCGTAGGCGTCGGCGGCCGTGATGCGCTCGGCCAACAACGCCATCCGCATCGCCCGGATGCGACCGATCGCCGCAGCGATCAACGCCGACGCGCCGCCGTCGGGCATCAGCCCGATTTTGGTGAATGCAAGCATGAAAAACGCTTTCTCGGAGGCCAATACGACATCCGACGACAACGCCAGCGACACTCCCACCCCCGCCGCGGGCCCCTGCACAACCGCGACGACAGGCTGCGGCGAGTTCACGATCGCCCGTACCGCTCGGTTGGCCGCGTCGAGCACGTCGGCGGGCGTGCCGCTCGCGCCCGGATTGGCATGGTCCTCTTCACTGATTCCCGCGCCGGAGGAGAAGCCGCGCCCCGCGCCGCCGAGTCGCACGACCTTCACGCGCGGATCGGATGCCGCACGCTCGAGCGTGTCGCCGATGGTGGTGAGCATCGGCGCCGTCAGCGAGTTCAAGCTGTCCGGCCGGTTCATGGTCACGCTCAGGACGCCGTCCACCAACGCGACAGTGAGGTCGTCGATACCGACGTATGAGTCGACGGATGTCATGGCTGCACCCTAGGTCGGACCCACTTGGTTATACAAGTAAGCTATGTCGCGGTCGACAACGTTCGTCGGTCTGTCGAAGGAAGGGCGGTCAACCATGGCGGGACCACTTCACGGATTGCGAGTCATCGAACTCGCGAGCATCGGCCCCGGCCCGCACGCCGCGATGATCCTCGGCGACCTCGGCGCCGACGTCGTGCGCGTGGAACGCCCCGGCAAGCTCGGCGGCATCCCGACCAGTAAGCGCGAGGCCACCCTGCGCAACCGTCGGTCGGTGACCGCCGACCTGAAGTCCGACGAGGGACGCGAACTCGTGCTCAAGTTGGTCGCGAAGGCCGACGTGTTGATCGAGGGGCTTCGACCCGGCGTGACCGAACGACTCGGCCTCGGCCCGGAGGACTGCGCGAAGGTCAACGAGCGACTCGTCTACGGGCGCATGACCGGTTGGGGCCAGACCGGACCGCGCCGACTGCAGGCCGGCCACGACATCAACTACATCTCGCTCAACGGCGTGTTGCACTCGATCGGACGGGCGGGCGAACGCCCCGTGCCGCCGCTGAACCTCACCGGTGATTTCGGCGGTGGGTCGATGTTCCTCCTCGTTGGCATCCTCTCGGCGCTCTGGGAGCGCCAGACGTCGGGCAAGGGCCAGGTGGTCGACGCCGCGATGATCGACGGTTCCAGCGTGCTGGCCCAGATGATCTGGAGCTTCCGCCAGGACGGACTGTGGTCCGACGAGCGCGGCGTCAACATGCTCGACGGTGGCGCCCCCTACTACGACACCTATACCTGCGCCGACGGTCGCCATGTCGCCATCGGGGCGATCGAACCGCAGTTCTACGCCGAGGCGCTCAAGGGTCTGGGTCTCGACGGCGCGGACCTGCCCGACCAGAACGACATGAGCCGCTGGCCCGAACTGCGGGCTCGCATCGCCGAGGCCTTCGCGAGTAAGGACCGCGATCACTGGGCCAAGGTGTTCGCCGACAGCGACGCGTGCGTGACGCCGGTGTTGTCCTTCGGCGAGGTCGAATCCGAACCCCATGTCACCGAACGTGACACGTTCTACCGGGATGATTCGGCTGACGGCGACTACCTGCAGCCCATGCCCGCGCCACGGTTCTCGCGCAGCGTGCCGCCCACCCCCACCCCGCCCGGTGACGCCGGGGCCGACACCGAAGCCGTCTTACGAGACTGGGTTTAGAGAAAGGAATCCGCTGTAGTGGAGATCAAGGACGCCGTAGCCGTTGTGACCGGCGGCGCGTCAGGCCTGGGCCTGGCGACCACCAAACGACTGCTCGACAAGGGCGCATCAGTGGTCGTCATCGACCTCAGGGGCGCGGACGCCGTCGCCGAACTCGGTGATCGCGCCCAGTTCGTCGAGACCAACGTGACCGATCCCGAAGCCGTGACCGCGGCGCTGGACGCGGCGGAGAAGATGGGTCCGCTGCGCATCAACGTCAACTGCGCGGGCATCGGCAACGCGGTCAAGACGCTGGGCAAGGACGGGCCGTTCCCGCTCGACGGCTTCAAGAAGGTCGTCGAGGTCAACCTGATCGGCACGTTCAACGTGCTGCGCCTGGCCGCCGAGCGGATCGCCAAGACCGAGCCCGTCAACGGTGAGCGCGGCGTCATCATCAACACCGCCTCGGTCGCGGCCTTCGAGGGGCAGATCGGTCAGGCGGCGTACTCGGCGTCCAAGGGCGGTGTGGTCGGCATGACGCTGCCGATCGCCCGCGACCTGTCGCGCGAGTTCATTCGCGTCGTCACCATCGCCCCCGGTCTGTTCAAAACTCCGCTGCTCGGCTCGTTGCCGGAGGAGGCGCAGGCCTCGCTGGGCAAGCAGGTACCGCATCCGGCGCGGCTCGGCGATCCCGACGAGTACGGCGCGCTTGCCGTGCACATCGTCGAGAACCCGATGCTCAACGGCGAGGTCATTCGCCTCGACGGCGCGATCCGGATGGCGCCCCGATGAGCGCTTGCGCGAAGAGCGAGGAGCACAGATGACGATCAACACGAAGTTCACCGAGACCTTCGGGATCGAGCATCCTGTCGTGCAGGGCGGCATGCAGTGGGTCGGCCGCGCGGAACTCGTTGCGGCCGTGGCCAACGCGGGCGCGCTGGGGTTCATCACGGCGTTGACGCAGCCGACACCGGCCGACCTCGCCAAAGAGATCGCCAAGTGCCGTGAGCTGACCGACAAGCCCTTCGGCGTCAACCTGACGATCCTGCCGACGATCAACCCCCCGCCGTACGACGAGTACCGCCGGGTGATCGTCGATTCCGGCATCAAAATCGTCGAGACCGCGGGCTCGAACCCGGCGCCGCACCTTCCGATGTTCCATGACAACGGCATCAAGGTGCTGCACAAGTGCACCTCGGTGCGGCACGCGGTCAAGGCGCAGAGCCTGGGCGTCGACGGCATCAGCATCGACGGCTTCGAGTGCGCGGGGCATCCCGGCGAGGACGACATCCCCGGTCTGGTGTTGATCCCTGCCGCGGCAACCAAGATCGAAATTCCGATGATCGCCTCCGGCGGCTTCGCCGACGCGCGTGGGCTGGTCGCCGCGCTGGCTTTGGGCGCCGACGGCATCAACATGGGCAGCCGCTTCATGTGCACCGTCGAATCGGCGATCCACCAGAAGGTGAAGGAAGCGATCGTGGCGGGCAGCGAGCTCGACACCGAGCTGATCTTCCGACCGCTGCGCAACACGGCCCGGGTGGCCAGCAACGCGGTGTCACGTGAGGTGGTACAGATTCTCGACAACGGCGGTCAGTTCGAGGACGTCAAGGATCTGGTTGCCGGCAAGCGCGGCGTCAAGGTCTACGAGATCGGCGATCTCGACGCCGGCATCTGGAGCGTGGGAACGTCGATGGGTCTCATCAACGACATCCCGACCTGCGGGGAACTGGTGTCGCGGATCGTCGACGAGGCGGAGGAGATCATCACCGGGCGACTGGGCGGCATGGTGGAAGCCGTCGAGAAGGAAAACGTCGCGTAAGAGGTCACAGAAAAAGAGGCATCAACGAAGTACGCCCGCGGCGGGCAAACTGAATGCCCGCCAAAGGCGGGCATTCGATCACACTGCTTCTGGCAGCGTGTGCTCGTCGTTGAGTTGCTCCGAGGTGTCGCCCTCTACCAGGACATCGCCGTGGTAGAGCGCGTCGAAGTCAACCTTGATGACGTCGGCACTGGTGTCGTCGATCCACATGTACTGGAGAGTAACCATCACCATTAAGGAATCATTGAGTCTCGATTCGGAAAATGGTGGCAATTCTTACCGGGAAGTAGGTTCCGGACTTACCGGCAAGTAAGTTTGCGCTGGTCAGCCCGCGGGCGCGGTGAAGTGGATCGGATTGGACCCCAGCAGCGCGATCCAGGTCAGTATCGCCGCGGCGAACGCCGCGACGAGCAGTCCGACGGCGAGGCGCGTCGAGAAGGTCGTGCGGCCGAGGACCTTCGCGTCGATTGAGTAGGCGCCCGCACCGGTGAACAGGAGCGCGGTCGCGCCGATACCGATCAGGAACGGCACGTTGAACGGCTCCGACCAGAACGCGCCGCCCGACACGTTGACCGCCCATGCGTCGACCATGGCGCTGATCACTGCGAACGCCGCCAACGGCGTGGCTGCGCCGAAGATCAGGCCGAGCCCGCCCAGCGTCTCGGCCGCGGTGACCATGAAGGCGGCCAGCCCAGGGAGCCGCCATCCGGCGGACTCCATGAAGCCAACCGTCGTGCTGAAATCGAAGACTTTGATCAGACCCGCCTGAAGAATCGCTGCGCCTACCCCGATGCGCAGAATCAGCAGTCCGACGTCCGCTGTGGTGTTGCGGGTGGTGGCTGGGGCGAGGTCCGTGGTTGTCATGCCGAATACGACTACCAGAGGGGCAAAAAGTCATCGGGCCGAATCACGGTGAACCTCGGGGGTAACTCAAACGTGTCCGGGTCGGATGTTGACGATATTGACTTATCACTGTTAAGTTAGCGCTGGTATCTCAGCGGAAGGATTGCGACGTGCTGCAACGGATCGCACACCTGGCCATCGCCGCCCCGCGGCGGATCATCGTCATCGCGGCGCTGGTGATGGCGGCCTGCGGGTTCTTCGGAATTCCGGTGGCCGGTCACCTGTCCGCTGGAGGATTCCAGGACCCCACCTCCGAATCGGCGCACGCCACCAAGCTGCTGGTCGACAAGTTCGGCCAGGGCGACATGGAGTTGTTGATCAGCGTGACCGACGACGGCACCGAGGGCGCGCAGAGCCCCGCCGCGCGCTCGGTCGGCGCCGACATCGCTGCGCAGCTACAGGCCTCCCCGTACGTGGCCGACGTCGTCTCCGCGTGGAGCGCGCCGCCGACCGCTGCGCCGGCGATGGTCAGCAAGGACGGCAAGACGGGCCTGATCGTCGCCGGGATCACCGGCGGCGAGAGCGAGGCCCAGAAACACGCCAAAGAGCTGACCGACCGACTCGTGCACGACCGCGACGGGGTCACCGTGCGTGCGGGCGGCGAGGCGATGACGTACGTCCAGATCAACACGCAGAGCGAAAAAGACCTGCTGATGATGGAAGCCATCGCGATCCCGCTGAGCTTCGTCGTGCTGGTCTGGGTGTTCGGTGGGCTCATGGCCGCCGCGCTGCCGTTGGCCGTCGGCGGGTTCGCGATCCTGGGGTCGATGGCGGTGCTGCGGGGCATCACGTTCATCACCGACGTGTCGATCTTCGCGATGAACCTCTCCATCGCGATGGGTTTGGCACTGGCCATCGACTACACACTGCTGATCATCAGCCGCTACCGCGACGAACTGGCCGAGGGCGCCGACCGCGACCGGGCACTGGTGCGCACCATGGCGACTGCGGGCCGCACCGTGTTGTTCTCGGCGCTGACGGTCGCGCTCTCGATGGTGGCGATGGTGTTGTTCCCGATGTACTTCCTGCAGTCGTTCGCGTATGCGGGGGTCGCGGTGGTGACGTTCGCGGCCGTAGCCGCGATCGTGGTGGCGCCCGCGGCGATCGTGCTGCTCGGCGACCGGATGGATTCCCTCGACGCCCGCCGCCTCGCCCGCTGGGTGTTCAACCGGCCGGACCCCGTCCGCAAACCCGTCGAGCAGATGTTCTGGTACCGCTCAACCAAATTCGTTGTACGACGGTCTGTTCCAATCGGTCTGGCGATCATCGCCCTGCTGCTGTTGCTCGGAGCGCCGTTCCTCGGCGCCAAGTGGGGCTTTCCCGACGACCGCGTGCTGCCGGAGTCCGCCTCGGCACGACAGGTCGGCGACCAACTTCGCGACGAGTTCGAAGTGGACTCCGCGCGCAACGTCACCGTTGTCATTCCGGACACCCGACAGATCGCGCCGAGCGACCTCGACGGCTACGCGGCCGCGCTGTCACAGGTGCCCGACGTGTCGTCGGTGTCGGCGCCCGGCGGCACCTTCGCCGATGGTAGACCCGCGGGCCCGCCGTCGGCGGCCACCGGATTCGCCGACGGCAGCGCGTTCCTCACAGTGGCGAGTGCCGCGCCGCTGTTCTCCGACGCCTCGGAGGCCCAGCTCGACCAGCTGCGGGCAGTGAAAACGCCAGGCGGGGTGCCGGTCCAGCTGACGGGTGTCGCGCAGATCAACCGGGACAGCTCGTCGGCGATCACCTCGCGACTGCCCCTTGTGCTCGGCGTCA
This sequence comes from Mycobacterium deserti, assembly GCF_025345615.1. GTDB lineage: Bacteria > Actinomycetota > Actinomycetes > Mycobacteriales > Mycobacteriaceae > Mycobacterium > Mycobacterium deserti. The sequence continues at coordinate 253,316 of NZ_JAODWD010000001.1, read as the reverse complement.
TCGCGGCGATCACATTCGTGTTGCTGTTCCTGCTGACCGACAGTGTCGTGTTGCCGTTGAAAGCGTTGGTACTCAACGTCTTGTCACTCACTGCGGCGTTCGGCGCGCTGGTGTGGATCTTCCAGGACGGCCACCTCGGCGCCTTGGGCACGACGCCCACCGGCACGCTGGTGGCGAACATGCCGGTGCTGTTGTTCTGCATCGCGTTCGGATTGTCGATGGACTACGAGGTGTTCCTGGTCTCTCGCATCCGCGAGTACTGGCTGAAGTCGGGGCGGACCCGCGAGGACAACGACGAGAGCGTCGCTCTGGGATTGGCGAAGACGGGGCGCGTCGTGACCGCCGCGGCACTGCTGATGGCGATCTCGTTCGCGGCATTGATCGCCGCGCAGGTGGCGTTCATGCGGATGTTCGGTGTCGGTCTGACCCTCGCGGTGCTGGCTGATGCGACACTGGTCCGCATGGCGTTGGTGCCCGCGTTCATGCATGTGCTCGGCAGGTGGAACTGGTGGGCGCCCAAACCGCTGGCCCGCCTGCACGAACGCATCGGTTTGCGCGAGTCGGCGGACGAGGTGGCGCCGGTGAAGGAACCCGTCGCAACCCGATGAGACGAAAGCGCGCACCGCGGGGTTCCGGTGAGCAGTTACGGGAAGAGATCCTCGACGCGACAACAGAGTTGCTCTTGGAGACCGGTCACGCCAAGGAGGTGTCGATCCGGTCGGTCGCTCAGCGTGTCGGGGTGACTCCGCCGTCGATCTATCTGCACTTCGCCGACAAGGACGCACTGCTCGACGCGGTGTGTGCCAGATACTTCGAGAAGCTCGACGAAGAGATGCAGCAGGCCGCGGTGGGCCAGCCGTCGACGGTCGACGTGCTGCGCGAGCAGGGCCTGGCGTATGTCCGCTTCGCCATGAAAACCCCGGAGCTGTATCGCATCGCCACCATGGGCGAGGGCCGGCCCGGCAGCGATGTGGAGGTGGCGCTGAACAGCTCGGCGTTCCTCCACATGCGCGGTGCGGTGGAGGGTTTGATTCGCGAGGGCGTCTTTCCCGCCGGTGACCCGACGGCCGCGGCCATGGAGATGTGGAGCGTCGCCCATGGCGTCGCGGCGCTGGTGGTCTCGAAGCCCTATCTGCCCTGGGGCGATGTCGAGGCCTTCGCCGACCGCGTACTTGCCGCGGCGTGCCTCGGCCACATCGTCGTCGACATGGTCGACCTGGATGCGCCCGCGCACGAGGCGATAACGTGGCTCAAGGGGCGACTGAGCGTAGACGGGACAACGGATGAGCAGCAGCGTGGATAACCCGTTCTTCGCGCGGGTGTGGATGTATCTTTCTCGGCACGAAACCGACGCGATCCAGCGGTTGCGCCGGGAGAACCTCGCGGGTCTGACCGGGCGCGTGCTCGAGGTGGGCGCAGGGACCGGGACGAATTTCGCGTTCTACCCCCCGACGGTCACCGAGGTGGTGGCCGTCGAACCCGAACAGCGGCTAGCGGCGATGGCGCATCAGGCGGCCGCTGAGGCGCCGGTCCCGGTGACCGTCAGCGGTGACGCCGTCGAGGACTTCGCGCTGTCTTTGGGGGGAGCGCCGTTCGACGCGGTGGTGTGCTCGATGGTGTTGTGCTCGGTTGAGGATCCGAACAGCGTTGTGCGGCAGTTGCACTCGCTGCTGCGCCCAGGCGGAGAGCTGCGCTACCTCGAGCACGTCGCGAGCGGCGGCTTGCGCGCCGGGTTGCAAAAAGCAGCGGACGCCACGCTGTGGCCGAGGTTGCTCGGCAACTGTCACACGCATCGGCACACCGAGCAGATCATCAGCGGTGCAGGCTTCGCGGTGTCCGGCGCCCGGCGGGAGTGGACTATGCCGGCCTGGGTGCCACTGCCGGTGGCGGAGTTCGCGATCGGTCGCGCGGTCAAGTCGTGACGGGGACCGCTAACCGAGGAGAGTGGGCAGGCGCTGCAGCAAGCCGGGCAGCGCGGTGGCCGCCGACTCCCGAACTACCGCCGTCGCGGCCTCCGACAGCGGCGTGGGCTCAGGGTTGACCTCGACGACGGCCGTGCCGTTCGCCAGTGCCAGTTCGGGCAGGCCCGCCGCCGGGTACACGATCGACGACGTGCCGACCACGATCACGATGTCGGCGCCGGTCACCGCCGACACCGAACGCTGCCACGCATCCTCGGGCAGCGCCTCGCCGAACCAGACCACATTCGGCCTGATCAGCCCGCCGCACGGGCATTGCGGCGGGTCGACCGTCTCGACCGGCTCGGGCATGGCGGGCAGCTCGCCGTCGTATGCCGATTGGCAGTAGTCGCAACGAAACTCGAACAGGCTGCCGTGCAGGTGGTAGACGTTCTTGCTGCCTGCGCGCTCATGCAGGTTGTCGACGTTCTGCGTGACCACGTGCACGTCCGCGTAGTCCTGCCAGTCCGCCACGGCCAGGTGCCCGTTGTTCGGCCGTACCGAACCCATCATGTAATGCCGCCACAGGTACCACGCCCACACCTTCTCCGGGTTTGCCTTCCACCCGTCCGAGCTGGAGATCTCATAGGGATCGACCTTTGCCCACAGCCCGGTTTCGGCGTCGCGAAACGTCGGCACACCGCTTTCGGCCGAGATACCCGCACCGCTGAGGACCGTCACCTGCACATGACCAAACTAGCCGCTTGGGTGATACTGGGGCACGTGACCGAATTGGGGGATTGGGTTCGCCTCGACCAGCAGGCTGCGGGGCCGCTGTTCGACCAACTCAGGACACAGGTGATCGACGGTGTCCGCGACGGCCGCCTGGCGCCGGGGACGCGCTTGCCGACGGTGCGCGAACTGGCTGGTCAGCTCGGACTCGCAGTCAACACCGTGGCTCGTGCATATCGTGAGCTGGAATCGGCAGGCATACTCGAAACACGGGGCCGTTTCGGTACTTTCGTGGCGCGAGCGGATCCGGCAGACGCCGCGATGGCCTCCGCGGCGCACTCGTTCGTCTCAGCGGCCAAGGCGCTGGGGGTGGGCAAGGTCGACGCCCTGCGCTACATCGAAACGGCCTTCGACTAGCCGAACTCCAGCAGCGTCAGCACCGGCCGCACGTTGTCGAACAGCGTGACCCGTTGCACAGTCCACGTCAGGGCGTTGAACACTTTGCCGCGACCGGGCGGCAGCGCGACGTCGTGCACCGCACGGATGCCGGGGATGTCGTTGACCAGATTCGCGGCCTCCGACGGCGTCAGGCTGAACGGCATCGGCGGCACGCGGTAGCGCAACGACGGCCGAAGCATGCCCCGGCTGATCCACTTGGCGAACCACGCGGGTGGAAGGTCGAACATCATCCGTCCACCGGGGAACCGCTTCGCGCATTCGGCGATCAGACCCAGCGACTCCTCGGGCTGCAGGTACATCAGTAGTCCCTCGGCGGTGATGAACACCCCGTCATCCGAGTCGACCCGGTCCATCCAGCTGAAATCCAGCGCGGACTGCGCGCACAACTGCACACGGTCCGACGCAGGCAGAAGTTTGCGGCGCAGGTCGATCATCGGTGGCAGATCGACGGTCAGCCAACGGAATTGATCGCTGACACTCTCGAGGCGATAGAAGCTGGTCTGCAAACCCTCAGCGAGCGCCACCACGGTGGCTTTCGGATGATCGGCGAGGTAGCGGCGGGCCTGACGGTCGAATGCCAGTGCCCGGACCGCCATGTCCTGACGCCTCGTGAAACCGAACTTGGCGAAGTCGAACTCGATGGAGTCGGCCAACTGGATCGCCATCGGATCATCGATGATCGAGTCGGGCCGACGTGCCTCGTTCGCGCGGACCTGCAACGTCATCAGCGCTGTTTCGGAGACGCCGGTCAAAACGGTGCCGTCGGCTTTGGACGTGGGAGCGGTCGGTGTCACACCAGTGAATCTACCTACCGCAGCACTTTGTCCAGCGTGCGCAGGTTTCGGGTGGTCGTCGACGACTTGTACCGCTTCTTGCCCATCGTCTTGCCGATGGTGGTGTCCAGCGTTCCCGTCTTGGGCACCTGCCAGTAGATGACACCTTCGCCGCGCTCGATCTTCTCGTCGGGCTGGGCGTCGCCCGCGAGCGCGGCGAGTTCGGAGAGCACCTGCTCATCGGTCACGAACGTGACGTAGGAGTGGTGTCCTTCGACCTCGCGGTCGAACGGATAGGCCTCGGAGATCGCCCGCACGACGTCCAGCTCGTAGGCCAGCACCCAGGCGTCGTAGCCGAACGTGTCGCGCAGCGCCTTCTCGGCTTTCTTCCGCACGGCCGCGACGTCGGAGCGGCTGCTGAGGAGAACATTCCCGCTGGCCAAAATCGTTCGCACGTCGGTGAATCCGGCGTCCTCGAACGCCGAGACCACCTCGGCCATCTTCAGGTTTATTCCGCCGACGTTCACTCCGCGCAGGAACGCCGCGTAGCGCGTCATCCGAACTCCAGCAGCGTGATGCTCGGCCTGCCGCGGCGGTAGAGGGCGATGCGGTCCAGCGGCGGCCATGCGGCGATCTTGAACATTGCGCGCCCGGGCGGATAGGCGATGTCGCGTGCGAGACGTACCCCGGGGATCGTGCCCGCAAGTGCCTCACCCTCGTCGGCGGACATCGAGAACGGCATCGGCGGCGCGAGGTAGCGATCGGAGAGCCTGAGCTTCCCGCTGACCGTGCGCTTGCTGAACCACTGCGGAATCGAGTCGAACATCATCGTCCCGCCGGGGAAGCGGGCCGCGCAGTCACGGATCAGGCCCAGCGCGTCGGCGGGCTCGAGGTACATCAGCAGACCCTCGGCGGTGATGAACGCGCCGTGCTCTGCGTCGACCCGGTCCATCCAGCTGCGGTCCAGTGCCGATTGAGCCAGCGCGACGATCCGGTCGTCGTGCGGCAAGAGCGTCTCCCGAAGCGCCATGACAGGCGGTAAATCGACCGAATACCAGATCAATTCGTCAGCGACGCCGTGTCGCGCCAGGCGCCAGAAGCTGGTCTGCAGACCCTCGGCCAGCGCCACGACCGCCGCCCGGGGGTGAGCGCTCAGATAGCGCCGCGCCTCGGTGTCGAAAGCCACCGCCCGCAACGCGTGCGATTGGTTGGGGTTGCCGAACTTGAGGTAGTCGTAGGAGATCGCGTCGAACAACGTGACCGCCCACGGGTCGCGGATCACCCCGTCGGAGCGCTTGGCCTCGCTGGCGCGGTTGTGCAGGGTCCACAGCGTGGTGGCCGAGACGCCTTCGAGAATGTTGCCGTCGATCGTGGACTCACTCATCGAGTCGATCGTAGAGACGTACGCTCGAAGCATGGGACGGCAGGTTTTCGACGACAAGCTTTTGGCGGTGATCAGCGGGAACTCGCTGGGTGTCCTCGCCACCATCAAGCGCGACGGCAGGCCGCAGTTGTCCCATGTCTCCTACTACTTCGATCCGCGTCAGCAGACGATCGCCGTGTCGATCACCGAACCGCGGGCCAAGACCCGCAACCTGCGGCGCGATCCACGAGCGTCACTTCACGTCAGCTCCGACGACGGATGGTCGTACGCCGTCGCCGAGGGCGATGCGGTCCTGACCCCGCCCGCCGCATCGCCGGACGACGAGACGGTCGAGGCGTTGATTGCCTTGTACCGCAACATTGCCGGTGAACACCCAGATTGGGACGACTACCGGCGCGCCATGGTCGAAGATCGCCGCGTCATGATGACCCTGCCGATCGCGCACCTGTACGGCATGCCGCCGGGGAAAAGGTAGAGCACTCGACGATCGGCAGGCGCTACGCTGCCGTCATGGCCGATGAACCGGAAGACGACACAAAGCGCAGGTTCCGGGAAGCGCTGGAGCGGAAGAAGGCCCAGGCGGCGGGCGGTTCTGACCACAAGGACAGGGGAGCTAAGCAGCCGAAAGCTCACGGGCCACTCGAGAACCGTCGGGAGTTCCGCCGTAAGAGCGGGTAGCCAGCCGGCGCACCAGCACCAGGGCGGCGGCTCTCACACCTGCCCTCCGGTCAAAGCCAGCAGCTGGCGCGTGCGGGCCTTCGCCAGGTCGCAGTACGACCGCGCGGCCACACGTGCGGCGTCGGCGTCGCCCACCTCGAGGGCCGTCAGCAGGTCGCGCTGCACGGCCAGGAACGCCGCCGACGACTGCGCGGTGACGCCGAAGCTTCTGGCCATGACGTTCTTGATGCTCAACGCCCCGAACGCCGCGATCAGCAACGGGTTCTTCGACAGCGCGACGATCGACTCGTGGAAGGCGTAGTTGGCGTCGAGGTACGCGTGGAAGTCCTCGAAGTGATCGTCGACCAGGTAGCGGGCCATGGTGTCTAGGTGGTGCCGCGCGACGTCGAGCTGCTTCGGATCGGCCTGACCCGCAACGCGATCGATGACGCCCAGTTCGATGGCCAGCCGCGCCTCGAAGGTGTCGTCGGAGGTGCGCACGTCGAACGGGGCGATGACGTAGCCACGTTCGGGGTCGCGCCGGATGAGGCCGTCGGTCGCCAAGCGGGTGAGCGCGTAGAACGCACGGGCCCGGTCTCCGTCGATGACGTCGGCGAGTTCGTCGACCGTGATCACCTGACCGGCGGCGAACACCCGGCTGAGCACCATGTCCCTGGCCTGCTCGTAGGCGCGGTCGTTGCGCTCGAATTCGAAACGCCCGAAGCCGCCTCGGAAGTAGGTCAGCGGGGCCGCGCCGTCGCGCGCGGTCGCGGCCACCACGTGGCCGAGGAACACCGAGTGGGTGCCGCCGGAAACCTGCTCGGTGACTTCACATTCGAGCGCGGCGATCGCCTCGGCGAGGATCGGCACCTCGCCGACGCCACGGACGATCTGCACACCGGCGAACTTGTCCGGTCGCGGGGTGGCGAACAGGTACGCCAGATCGCCGTGCGACTGACCGAGCACGTTCACCGTGAACCTGCCGCTACGCTCGATGGCGGCCGCAGTGGGCACGGAGTTGTTGACGCAGGCGAGCATCATCGGCGGGTCCATCGACAGAGACGTCACGGAACTGGCGGTCATGCCGTGGTCTCGGCCGTCGACCCTGGTGGTCACCACGGTCACTCCGGTGGCCAGATGACCGACGACATGACGGAACAGGTCCGCGTCGACCGCGTCCGCGGTGCTCACGTACTCCTGCGTCATGACAGATCTCCCGTCGTTCGGGTCGGTACGTCAATTGAACGTCGGACGTCCACAGCAATCACTCACGGAATGCGGCACGTCGGCGCGCGAAGTTCACGTCCGGCGACAATGCGCACCCGTTGAGTGGCCCCTTGACTGATCGTTGTGATCAGAGCTGCCGTGGTGGGCCTGGGCTGGTGGGGCCGCAAAGTGGTGCGCGACCTCGACGCAAGCGAATACGTGCAGGTCGTTGCCGGTGTCGATGTCGACCAGGACGCGCGGACGGCCATGCAGCCCTGGTTGACCGACATCCGGATCGACCTGGACGAGGTGTTGCGCGACGACGGGGTTGACGCGGTGATCCTGTGCACCCCGCACAAGTTCCACTCCGATCAGATCGTCGCCGCCGCAGGCCGGGGCAAACACGTCTTCTGCGAAAAGCCGCTCAGCACAACAGGTCACGACGCGCAGCGTGCGGTCGATGCGATCACTGCGGCGGGCCTGCAACTCGGTATCGGACACGAACGGCGTTTCGAGCCGGCCGTCATGGCGATGCGGCAGGCGATCGCCGACGGTGAACTCGGCACCCCGTTGGTCTTCGAGGGCAATTTCAGCCAGGACAAGTTCCTCGACCTGCCCGCCGACAACTGGCGGCTATCGGCCGTCGAGGCGCCGGTCGGCCCGCTGTCGGCGACCGGAATTCATCTGGTGGATCTGGCGATCAGCATCTTCGGACGACCCACGCAGGTGTGGGCGCGGTTGTCCACACAGGCCACCAATTTCGCCAACGGCGACACCCTGGCGATCACCCTTGGATTCGAGAAGGGCCAGACGGCACTCATCACGGCCATCCTCGCGACACCGTTCGTCGGCCGGGTGGCACTGCTGGGCTCCGAAGGATGGATGGAGATCCGCGACCGCACCCACCCAGAAGACCCGCACGGTTGGGACGTCACCCGTCAGGTCCGCGGTGCGAGGGCACAGTCGCGGTTCTACCCACCGCACCCATCGGTGCGGGAGAACATCGAAGCGTTCGCCCGGGCGGCCGCAGGCGCAACCAGCTATCCGATCCCGCCGGAGGAGATGGTGGCCAACGCACGCACCTTCGAGGCGATCACCCGCTCGGCGCTCAGTGGGTCGGTAGAGGCCGTGCAGTAGTGCGGCCCACTAGGATCGCCATGTCCATGACGCTTGATCGAGACCCCGACGCACAGTCCGCCGACATCCCGATGCCGGCGCCGCTGCACCTGTGGCGCGACGAGCGGCCGTTGCCCGACTGGGTGCAACAGTTGGCCGAGGAGTTCGACGTCGACGAGCTGGCCGACGTCATCATCGGCCGGTGCTTGTCGATCGCGTTCCCGAACCAGGCCCACGACGACGAGTTCCGCGGCTACCTGACGGCCAGCATCCGGGCCAACGCCCGCTGCCTGCGCTCGGTCATCGCCGGCGAGCTGGTCCTCGAGGACGTGTACCTCGAGCAGGTGCTGTCGTTCGCGAAAGTGCAGGCGCAGCTACGGATTCCGCAGAAGGCCATGCAGCGGTCGTACCGGGTCAGCTTCTTCACGATGTGGGAGGCGTGGAGCGCGCACCTGCGCCAGGTCATCGCCGAGCGCGACATCGACCGCGACGAAGCGGCGCTGGCGCAGCAGCTGCTGACCCAGACGATCCTCGGCTATCAGGACTTCGTGGCATCCCAGGTCGCCGAGACCTACACCCGTGACTACGAGGCGCTCAACCGGTCGCGGGCGCACATGCGGCGTGGCATGGTCAGGGACATCCTGCGCGACGAGGGTGGCGTCCTGTCGGCGTCGGACGCGGCGATCCTGTCCTACGACCTGACCAGCAGGCACATCGCGGTGCTGCTGCCGACAGTCGCCGAAGGCGCCGCCACCCAGCTGGCCGTGGGGCTCCGCGCCGCCGTGAGCTGTCAGCACTCGCTGGTCTACCCGCTGACGCTGTCATCGACGGTGGTGTGGCTCGGCCGGATCGGCGAGTGGAAGCGCACGGTGCTCGAGGCGCTGGACGCCGTCCTGGTCGAGGCCGGCGTGCCCGCGACCGTCGGCGACTCGCACGCCGGTATCGACGGCTTCCGAGCCACGCTCGCCGAGGCACTCGACGCCGAACGCATCAGGGCGGCATGGGACCGGCCCTCGGCGCCCTCGGTGGTGCACCACCGTGATGTCGGATTGGAGATCCTGCTGATGCGCGACCCGTCGCAGGCACGCCAATTCGTCGAACGCGAGCTCGGCGCGTTGGCGGGCGACACCGTCGAAGCGGCGCGGCTGCGCGAAACACTTGAGGCCTCGTTCCGCTTCGGGTCGCACGTGGCCGCCGCCGAGCACCTGCAGCTGCACGAGCACACCGTGCGCAACCGTCTGCACAAAGCCGAAGAGCTGCTTGGTCATTCGCTGAGCGAACGCCGCACCGAGCTTCAGGTCGCCGCGCGGCTGATGCGGTTGCTGCAGGGCGTCGAGCGGGGCTAGTCCAGCACGGTGGCGCAGAGCAGGCCGGCGAATTTCTCGGGCTCCTCGATCGCACACGCGTGCCGGCCGGGAAGCCAGTACACCGTCCCGTCGCCGGTCATGCGCGCCAGCCACGTCGCGGCGTCGCGGAACGGCGGCGCGTCGTCCTCGCCGCAGACGACCACGACGGGCACGGTCAGCGCGGCGACGCCGTCGCGTACGTCGACCCCTGCCAGCAAGTCGCAGCTGCGCGCGTAACCCTCCGGGTCCGTCGCGGCGAATGTGCGCCTCGCCTGCTCGACCCGCGGATCCGCGGCCGCGGCCAGGTTCGCGCTGAACCACATGGCGGCCATCGGCTCGACCAGGGAGCTCAGCCCGCCCGACCGGGCGATCTCGGCGCGATCTCGCCACATTTGTTGCATGGGTTGCGGATACACCGACACGGTGTCCACCAGCACGACGGAGGCGACGAGGTCGGGCCGCGTGGCCGCGAGCTGCTGGGCCACCAGACCGCCCAGCGACATGCCGACCAGATGCACCGGCTCGTCCACCTGTTCGGCGACGGCCGCCGCGTAGGCGTCGACGCCGGCTCCGAGCGGCGGTAGCGCGCACGCACCGTGCCCGGGCAGGTCGAGTGCGGTGCTCGGGTGCGGTCCGAGTTCGGCGCGCACCGGGTCCCAGAACCGCGCGTCGGCCCCCAGTGGGTGCAGGAGGAGAAACGGCGCGCTCACGGCAGTCGCTCGTAGTCGTGGGGGACCGGTGTTCTCGCGGCGTTCATCACCATCGCCAGTGTCGTGTAGTAGCCCACCGTGGCGATCACCTCGACGACGCCGGTGTCGCCGACGGTCCCGAGGGCCGAGGCGAAGGTCGAATCGCTGAGCGCTCGGGTGTTTTCGAGCTCGTCCACGAGTCGCCACACGGCACGGACGTCGTCCGGTCCGGTGATGTCCGCGCCGTCGCGGATCGCGGCGATGACGTCGTCGCCCAGCCCGGCGGCCCTGGCCAGTGGCGCGTGATGACCCCATTCGAAGTCTTGACCCCAGCGTCGGGCAACGATCAGGATCACCAACTCGGTCAGGTGCGGGGCGATCGCGGCGTCGAAACGCAGGTGTTCGCCGACCAACTGCAGTCGTGTCATCAGGTGCGGGCTGCGCAGCAGCGGGACGAACGGTCCGAACAGCGCGCCGCGCGGCCCGGACTCGATCTTCTCGACGGCGGCCCGCTGATCGGCGGTCAGCGTCGACGGCAGCGGCAGCCGGTCCGGTCCGCCCATCAGCTCGCGTTGATCCGCGGCATGACCTGTTCGGCCATCAACTCCATCGATCGGCGCGCCAATTCGGGGTCGGCCCAGTCCAACCCGGCGTAGACCAGCTCGCCGAAGTCGCCGGTCTGGTCCCGAAATGCGAGCAGCTGCTCGGCGACGTGATCCGGAGTGCCTGCGATCACCAGCTGATCGACCACGCTGTCGAGGGTCACCTCGTCGTCGGGCTGGTCACGGTGCGTCTTGAACAGCTCGAGGCGGCCGATTTTGCGCATCTTGGTCAGCATCTTGTCGTAGTAGAAGCGATACGGACTGCCGGTGTCGTTGCGCCCGTATGCCTCGGCGACTCGTTGATCGTCGTTGACGAACACGGTGCGGGCTACCCGCCAGTCGTCGGCGTTGGCCGCTTCGCCTACCGACTCCTTGCCCTGAACGTAGTTCGGCCAGTGCGTCGCAACCCACTGCGGTAGAAGAAAGTTGGCCGACAGCGGATGGAAGTTGCGGGCACCCATGGCGATGACGCCCTTCGAGAAGGGCGCGACGACGGTGCCGACGATTTCCGGACGCGGCTGCTGCAGCGGCTTTGGCAGGATTCCGACGCCGAGCTCCAGGTCGAGGGTGCGTTCGGTCGTGACGTTGAACCGGCCGCCCTCACGCACAAGTGAATACGGGGGTTCGCCCTCCCAGATCGCGGTGATGACGTCGATGGCCTCGGCGAACATCTCGTTGCGGTCCTGGTCGAGGATTCCGAGCGCTTCGGCGTCCGACGGCAGGGCGCCAGGGCTGATGCCGAGGATGAACCTGCCGTCGGCGAGGTGGTCGAACATCGCCGAATTCGCGGCCACCAGCACGGGGTGTTGCTGCGACAGGTTCGTCGTCCCGGTGCCAAGCCGGATCTGCTCGGTGTCGGAGATCAGCGTCGCGAGGAACACCAGGCTGTTGGTGATGTTCTCGTGGCGGTCGGTGAGATGCTCGCCGATGAACGCGTCGTGGAAGCCGAGCCGGTCGGCGAGGATGACCGCCTCACGGTCCTCCCGCAGGGTCTCCGACCAGTTCCGGCCGGCCGGATGAAGGGGCATCGAGAAGTAGCCGAGTCGCATGACGTCAAGTCAATGCCGCCGAACTCCACCGGTCAGTGGCGTCGGCCGCGAATTCCCGGCCGCCTCGATCACGACATTCGTCACCGCAGTCCTGCGTGACGGAAGCCGTCACAGGGCGCGACACCCGTCGGGACCGAAATTCACGGTCCACGACATAGGCCACCGGTCGCGCTGGCACTGTACTCAGCAGTGGTACGCATCACAGACGGGCACAACAGGAGGCCACCGTGAAAGTCCAGAAAACCATGCGCATTGCCGCGGCCGCGGGTTTGGCGCTCACACTCGTGGCGGGCTGTAGTGGTGGGTCGGGTGGCGGCGGTGGCTCCGAAGGCGACCCGCAGGTCATCCGCTTCGCGTTCGCGCCCGAGGCGGTGTGGGACATGATGAAGGACAACGGCACCCTGGCCAAGTGGGAGAAGGACAACAACGTCCGCATCGAGACCAGCACGACGTGGGACGAGTTCACCTACTTCGCCGGCGGCCACGGCGACATCGTCTCGATGTCCACCCAGGAGACGCCCGTCCTCGAGGCCGAAACCGGCATCAAGACGGTGACCTTCGGCAAATACAACTACCAGCGCGTCCCGATGTTCAAGCGCAAGGGCGACCCCTACAAGACACTCGCCGACATCCCTAAGGGTTCGAAGATCTGCGTGTCCGGGCCGACATCCAACGCCGCATTCTGGGGCGTACTCGCCAAGGAGATGCACGATCTGGACTACCGGGTCGGCGGCGGTGACTTCGACTTGCTCGTCAACGACCACTTCGTGAACCCGACGAACCTCCTGCGCGGCGACTGCGAGGCCGCAGCGATCATTCCCGAGGCCGCCATCCCGCAGATGCGCAAGGGCGAGTTGGAACTGATGTACGACGGAAAGTCGCCGTTCCAGCTCTACAAGGAGTTCGCGCCCAACAACGACGGACTGAACCACGTCAGCGGCAACAACTTCGTCGCCACGCAGGAGTGGTACGACGCCCACCCGGATCTCGCCGCGAAGTTCCTCGATTTGTGGCAGCAGGGCGTCGACCAATGGAAGGAACAGAAACCCGAGATCATCCAGAAGTATCCGCAGCACTTCTCGGTCGAGTCCGAAGAGGACATCAACTACCTCATCGACTACATGTCCGGAGACGCCGACTGGTTCGTCGACAAGGTCGCGATGGATGAGGCGTGGATCAAGAACGAAACGCAGCTGTGGGAGCTCATGAAGCATCTGCATCCCGACAACCCGAACTACCTCGCCGCAGACGCGCCGACCCCTCGCTTCGAGGCGATCACACCCCAGTGATGTAGGGCCGGGGCCGGCGCCAGCCGTCCCCGGCTGACCACCGACACCGAAAGGCCATCGTGGCAACGACGTTGGATTCGCCGCCGACACCGGCGAAGCGGACGAGCGAGGAGGACCTCGTCCGCGCCGCCAAGCGCAAAGACCGCATGACGACGTGGGGCTGGCGCATCGCCGGCTACGTGTTCTTCCTCGGCATCTGGGAACTCGCCTCAGGGCGCGTCATGGACGAGAACCTGCTGCCGGGTCCGTCGACGGTCTTTCGAACCTTCGGCGAGCTGTGGGCGACCGGCGAGGTGCCAGGCGCCTTCGCCACGACGCTGTCGCGCATCGCGGTCGGATTCACGATCGCGTTCGTCGTGGGTGTCGGCATCGGCATCCTGATGCAGAACCGCTTCCTCAACGGGTTCTTCCGGGACGCGGTGACGATCGGCGTGACGACGCCCGGTCTCATCTGGGCGCTGATCACGGCCATCATCTTCGGTAATCGAACCGTCGGGCCGCTCCTTGCGATCGTCCTGACGACTTTTGCAATCATCACCGTCAACGTGTCCGAAGGCATCAAGTCCCTGCCCAAAGACCTGCTCGACATGGCGAAGTCATTCGGTGTGTCGCTGTACAAACGCAACCGGCACATCGTGATCCCGCACCTTGCGCCGTTCATCTTCACCGGTGTGCGGTTCGGCTTCTCCATTGCGTGGAAGGTCACGGTGTTGACCGAGGTGTTCGCCGCGTCTGAGGGCATCGGTTTCGAGATGCGGACAGCCACACAGCTATTCCGACTCGATGAATTCCTGACCTGGATACTGGCGTTCTACGTGCTCGCGCTGTTCCTGGACAAGATCGTGCTCGAGTCGCTGGAACGACGGTTCTTCGCGTGGCGGGGGGAGCTCAAGTCATGACATCACCGAAACGTCCCGTGACGACCGCAGATCGATTGTGGCGCAGGTTCCGGCGGGCCTCACTGACCGGCCGGCTGCTGTTCCCGGTGGTGTGCGTGGTCTTCTGGCTGCTGGCGATCAAACTGGTGACCACCATCTGGCCCTTCGCCGTCGACGTGTTGCCGACGCCTCTGCAGGTCGTCGAGTTCATGTGGGACGAGATCACGCTGAAGACGGTGGCGCCGTACAACCTGTACGAGACCTTTGCCATCTCGTTGCAGCGCTTGGCGATCGGCATGGTCATCGCGTTGGTGATCGGTACGATCATCGGCGTCGCGATGGGTCTGTCCAAGGCGGTCAACGCGTTCTTCAACGACTGGGTGGTGGCCATTCTCGCCATGCCGAACCTCGCTTGGGCGCTGTTCTGCAGCCTGGCGTTCGGCTTCGGTGACATCGGACCCATCATCACCGTCGTGTTGACCGGGGTGCCATTCGTCATCATCAACGTCCGTGAGGGAGTGCGTAATACGCCTGCCGACCTGTTCGATATGGCGCGCGCGTTCGATGTGCCGCGACAGCGGGTCATCCGCCATGTGCTCATCCCGTCGCTGCTGCCCTTCTTGTTCGCCGCGGCCCGGTACTGCTTCGCACTGGGCTGGAAAGGTCTGGTCGTCGCCGAGGTCTTCGGCGGCATGGACGGCGCAGGGTGGACGATCAAGTTCTGGTACGACGCGCACCGCGCGTACGGCGTCATCGGATACGCGCTGTTCTTCGTGATCTTCGCGTTGGTGTTCGAGAAGTTCATGTTCGACCAACTCTCCAAGCGGATGTTCAAGTGGCGGCCCTCCCTGGACTCCGGTGATGTCGTCGAGCAGCAGTTCGACGCACCGACGAAAGCCGCTGTCGCCGCGGCGACCGCCACCGGTGCGGCGCTGGGCAGCATCTCACTGGCAACCGAAGGACCCGACGACTCGAGGAGCGAGAACGACAATGGCTGACATCGCGATCGACAACCTGCACAAGGAGTTCGGCCTCGGCACCGACAAAGTGGTGGCCCTGGAGAACGTCAACCTCAACATCAGCGGTCACGCGTTCGTTTCGGTCGTCGGACCGTCGGGATGCGGCAAGTCGACCTTGCTGAACATCCTGTCCGGTATCGACGTCCCAACCAGCGGACGGGTGAGCATCACGCAGAATGGAAAGCCTGCGCAGGCCGGTTATGTGTTCCAGGCGGCGCGGCTGCTGCCATGGCGCAGCGTGATGGAGAACATGCTGTTCGTGCAGAAGGACCGCTCCGAGTCGACGCGTGCGAGGTGCCAGCACTATCTGGAGATGGTGCAGCTCGGCGACAAGGGCGGCAAGTATCCCGGAGAATTGTCCGGGGGTATGCAGCAGCGCGTCGGTATCGCGCGCGCATTCTCGACCGAACCCGATGTGCTGTTCATGGACGAGCCGTTCAGTCACCTCGACGCGATCACCGCGCGCACACTGCGCAGGGAGCTGCACACGATCTGGGCGGAGACGGGCAAGACGGTGGTGTTCGTGACCCACGACGTGGGTGAGGCCGTCGAGCTGTCGAACCGAATCCTGGTGTTCGCCAAGGGCGGTCGCCTCGCAGACGACGTGACCGTCACGCTGCCGTTCCCGCGGGACGTCACCGACGCCGATGTCGCACTGATGAAGGCCGACGTGTTCAAGACGTTCGAGAACCTCGGCGCCATGGCGGTTACGTAGCCCCACCCGTACCTACCCGTACCTACCCGCGAACGTTCCGTACCGCTCGAATTCTTGATGACTCCTAGAGCGGTACGGAACGTTCGGCGAGGGTGGAACGCGATTGAGGTTCTGCGCGTCCTATCGCCATGGGTCCATTCATGGGCAGCGAGGCAGTTTCGGCGGGGGTTGTCACGCGGTATCAGCTCTCGACACGCTACGAAAAGGTGTACCGGAACGTGTATGTTCCGCGGGGGTACCGGATGACATCCGCCGACAAGGCATTCGCAGCGTGGCTTTGGGCAGCGCGGCGGGCGACATTGGCGGGTCTGTCCGCCGCTGCGCTGCACGGCTCGAAATGGATCGACGCGCACCTTCCGGCCGAACTGAACCAGCCGCATCGACACAAGACGAACGGCATTCTGCTGCACAGTGATGCGCTGACCGACGACGAGATCTGTGTCGTCGGTGGGCTGCCCGCTACCACGCCCGCGCGCACCGCATATGACATAGGCCGTCGACGCGGGCTCAAAACCGCGGTCATCCGACTGGATGCTTTGATGCAGGCGACCGATCTGAAGCCGGTCGATATCGAGCTGATGGCGGATCGCCACCGCGGCGCCCGTGGTCTTCTGCAGTTACGAGAAGCGGTCAGCCTTGCCGACGCCGGGTCAGAGTCGCCGCAGGAGACGCTCACGCGATTGATCTTGACGGACGCCGGTCTTCGTCCGAAGCGGACCCAGATCAATGTCTTCGACAACGACGGCGAGTTCGTCGGCCGAATCGACATGGGTTGGGATGACTGGTTGGTCGGCGTCGAGTACGACGGGGCCCAACACTGGGAGGATCCGGATGTCCGAGCCAAGGACATCGATAAGCAAGCCGAGTATGAAGCGCTGGGGTGGCGGATCGTCCGCGTGAGCAGCGATATGGTTCGTCGCCGGCCGCACGTCATCGTCGAGCGCACGCGAGCGGCATTGCGTGCTGCGGGTGCGCCAGTCTAGTGCCGCGAACGTTCCTTACCGCGCGACATTTTCGCCAGTTGTCCGGTGGTAAGGAACGTTCGGCGGAGGTGGCGTCAGGCGCAGGGGTTCGTCAGCGTGCCGATACCGTCGATGGTGACCTGCATCAGGTCGCCCGGCGCCAGGAACTTCGGCGGCGCGAACCCGATGCCCACCCCCGCGGGGGTGCCGGTCGCGATCAGGTCACCGGGCTCCAGAAACACGGCCGCCGATATCGCGGCGATCAGTCGCGGTATGTCGAAGATCAGGTCCTTGACGGGCGCGTCCTGGCGCAGGTCGCCGTTGATCCTGGTCTGCACCCGCAGCGCCGTCACATCGTCGACCTCGTCGGCGGTCACGATCACCGGTCCGACGGGGCAGTACGTCGCCGCACTCTTGCCGATGAAGAACTGCACATGCCGCTTCTGCAGGTCGCGGATCGTGACGTCGTTGACGATGGTGTACCCGTACACATGCGACCACGCGTCGGCCTCGGCCACCTTGTGGCCTCCCGGACCCACGACGACGCCGAGTTCGCCCTCGTAATCGCTTGTGGCGGTTGTGTCGTCGCTGACCCTCACCTCATCGCCAGGACCCGCCAACGCAGACAGGGCCTTGGTGAAGATCACCGGCGCCTCCGGAACGGCCTGCTTCTGCGACGCGTCGAAACCACTGCCCGCGAACTCCCTTGCGTGCTCGGCGTAGTTCTTCCCGACGCACATCACGTTGTTGCGCGGCCGGATCGGCGCAAGCACGCGCACCTCGTCGACCGAAAGGCGCGGCGCCGTCGCCAACACCGCCGCTGCACGTGCCAACCCCTGCGGGCCGAGCGCGACGAACTCGACCATGCTTGAGGGTAGGTCGGCATCCGCGGCGAGCGGCACGACCTCGTCACCGTCGAGAACGCCGATGCCCGTGCCTGCGGTCGAACGAAACGTCAGCAGCCTCATTGACTTTGCGTCCCTTTCAGCGGTGAGTCGACTCCGAGTTCGGTCGCGAGCTGACTCAACTCGGCCGCGAGTTGCGGCGGCACGGGCAGTCCGAGCGCCTCGTTGTCCGCGCGCGTCTCGGCCGCCCGGTCACCGGGCAACCGCACCCGCTCGCCGTCGTGGCCGCCGGAGTCGCGCAGTTCGTTCAGATGCCGGGTCACCTCGGCGCGTACCTCGTCGGCGGGACGGAACAGGTCGGCACGCAACACCAGAATCGACTGCCCGGTGTTCGTCGGCGTGACCTGATCCTTGCGGTGATCCACCACGTCGGACCCGAACGCTGCGCCGTTGAGCACACCGGCGAGCAGGCCGATCGCGATCGTCAGCCCCGATCCCTTGTACCCGCCCATCGGCACGAGATAGCCCTCGTGCGCGCGGGCCGGATCGGTGATCGGACGGCCCTCGGCGTCGACGAGCCACCCCTCCGGCAGTTGCCGTCCTTCGCGCGCCGCCACTTTGATGCTGCCGTGCGACGTCGCGGTGGTGGCGATGTCGAGGAGGAACGGGACATCGCCGGTGGGAATCGCGATGGCGATCGGATTCGTGCCGAGCATCGGGTTGCGGCCGCCCCACGGCGGCATGCCGTTGGCGTTGGCCACCGCGAAGTACATCGCGACAAGCCCTGCCTCGGCAGCCATTTCGGCGTACAGGCCGGCTGCCCCGGCGTGGTTGGATGCGACGGTACCCACCCAGGCGATTCCCACTTCAGCCGCCTTGGCGATCGCCAGCTCGGTGGCCCGCGTCATCACAACCTGTCCCAGCCCGTTGTCGCCCTCGACCAGCGCCGACACCGGCGTCTCGTGGACCACCTGGATGTGGGGTCGCACATTGATGCCACCGGCCTGAATGCGGCGGACATACGGCTGCAACCGGATGAGGCCGTGCCCTGACCGGCCGCGCATGTCTGCCTCGACCAGGCGCGATGCCGTCACCTCAGCGTGCTCAGGAGACACCTCGCAGGCGCGAAGGATCGCCGCGGCGAACTCGGTCAGCTCGGCGGCGGGCAAGCGCGTGGTCATTCGTCGACCTTGATGTCGAACAGGCGTGCTGCGTTGCCGCCCAACACGAGTGCTCGAGTGTCGTCGTCCAGATCGACCTGCGCCAGGAATGCGACCGGGTCGACGGTGCTCATGTCGAACGGATAGTCGGTGCCCATCAACACATGGTCGGCGCCGAGGTCGGCCACCAGCTGCTCCACCATCGGCGGGTCGAACACGTTGGTGTCCACATAGATCGAGCGCAGCACTTCGCTGGGCGGCACATCGAGGTGGTGGCGCAATTCAGGCCGGACCCGCCAGGCGTGGTCGGTGCGGGCCACGTAGAAGGGCAGGTACCCGCCCCCGTGCACCACCATGACCCGCAGTGCCGGATGCCGGGCCCACACCCCACCGAGGATCATCCGAGTCACCGCGAGAGTTGAGGCCAGGGGCATACACATCACGTTGACGAGGTAGTAGTCGCGAAACCGCTCGCCGTGGGTGAACCCCTGCGGGTGCAGGATCACCGTCATGTCGAGTTCGACGACTGCCTCCCACACCGGGTCGAAGCGCCGGTCATCGAGGTCGCGCCCCAGCACATCGGCGCTAATCTCGACACCGCCGAAACCGAAGTCACGCCGTGCTTCCCGCAGCATCTCGACGGCCAGGGCGGGATGCGCGAGGGGGACGTTGGCCACCGCCGCAAAACGGTCAGGCCACCGCGCCACCACCTCGGCGAAGCGCTCATGTTGAATCCGGTTGACGCGCAACGCCTCCTGTTCCGGAAGCCAGTAGAAGTACTCGGTGGGCGGCACGGACAGCACCTGGACGTCCACACCCTGGGCGTCCATGTCGACAAGTCGCTGCTCGGCGTGTTCGAACTGCGCCGTGTTCAGGGGGCTGGCCCGGTACTCGGCGTTGTAACGCTGCGTTTCGGCCGAGGAGTACAGCGCGCGCGGCTCGAACTCCGGCCGGAAGTAGGGCTTTGCGATCGCGGCGGCCGGCGGCACCGATAGGTGCGAGTGGGCGTCGACGCACAGGCAGGCGGGACGCGCTGCGGCCGAGGGCAGGATCCGCGGCGCGAGGTCGGGCCACCACTCGGCCTGCTCGGTCACGCCCGGCCGACCGCCGAACCGGTGAGGGCGCCGCCAATCTGTTCACGCGTCAGGGGCAGCTCGACCACCTGGTTGAGCTCCGCGGACAGGTCCGCCGCCAGGTAGACCTCCATGGTGACTCGTGCCAGGTGCGGATCCACCATCACGGGGCGGTCCAGTGCTACCGCTTCGATGAAATGCGTTGTCTCTCTTTCCATCGGACCCGCGTACACATGGTCGACGAACTCGCCGGGCATCGTCGACAGCGGGAACTGAACGCCGTCGGCCACGGTGTTGAGCACGATGTCGCGGTGGCTGGCGTCGGCCAGCACGGCGCCGTCGGTGCCGATGACCTCCATCCATGTGGTCGAGGCGTTGGGGTAACCCGGCGGCAGTGACATTCCCGCGCCCACGGCCACGACGACGCCGTCGTCCATGGTGACCACCAGATACTGGGTATCGGGCACGTCGAGCGTCGGTTTGCGCACGCCCCAGGCGTTCTGCGAGTAGACGCGCACCGGCCTGCGCGGCTCGAGGCACCAGAACGCGAAGTCCAGGTCGTGGGTGGCCTCCATCGCGGCAGGCGAGAGTTTGGTGCGCGACCCGATTTTCGCGCCGAGCGAGCGCGTGATGTGGCGGCTCAGCAGAATACTGGTGACGCGGCCCAGTGTGCCGTCGTCGACTGCGCGTTTGATCATCGCCTGCTTGGCGTTGAACCGCTGCGAGTAACCGATGGTGAGTTTGAGCTTTCGCGAATCGGCGATCTCGATCAGTTCGTCGGCCTCGTCGAGGGTGAGCGCGATCGGCTTCTCCAAGAGCACGTGCTTTCCGGCCTCGAGTGCGGCCTTGGTCATCGGGTGGTGCAGGTGCTCCGGCGTGGCCGAGACGACGACCGCGTCGATGTCGGCATTCTCGACGAGGTCCTCCCACCGGGCGGTGACTATCGTCGGGTTCGTCTGCGCGGCAATGTCGTCCCGGCGAGCACTGTCGATCTCGGCCAGATGCAGCTCGCCGACTAGCGGGCAGCGCGACGCGGTGACGGCGCGGATTCCGCCGCACCATCCGGTGCCGATGATGCCGAGGTTGATCTGCTGCATGCGCGTCCTTCCGGCTAGGTGAGTCCCTCGAGGAGTTCCTCGGGACTGATCGGGAGCGATACCGGTCGACCGGTGCGGGCCGAAAGGTCCATCGCCATCGTGTTGATCAGGTTGTGGTGGCCGTCGGCGGCGGTCGCATGCGGCGTCTCGACACCGCGGCAGACGCGCGCAAACCATGTGGTGGTCTCCTCGCGCATCGGCCCCCAGAGCATGCCGCCGGACACGTCGCCGGGCGGATAGCTTCCGATGAAGTCGACATGGCGGGCGGTGGGCGGCGCGAACCCGCGACTCGTATAGCCGGCCGGCTGGCCGATCTCCGAGGCGAGGATGACGTCGCGGTGGGTGTCCTCGACGTCGATGACGCCTTGCGTGCCGACGATGCCGATCTCCAACCCGTACACCGCGCCAGGCCATACCGTCGGCAGCGCCCAGTTGATGTTCATCGAGAACACGACGCCGTCGTCCATCGTGAAGATGCCCGACGTGCCGTCCTTCGTTCCGATCTCGCCGAGCGTGCGGTCGGTCGAGCGGGCGTACACCTGGACCGGCTTGCGGCCTTCCATCAGCCACATGCACATGTCGAGGCTGTGTGTGCCCGAGACCACCATCGGGGTCAAGCCAACGGGGTCGGCGACCTTTCGCAACGTGGCCTCGGGCACCATCCGGTTCATGAACGCACGTGTGACAACCGTTGTCACGTCACCGATCTGGCCGTCGCGCAGCCGCTGTTTGACCGTCTGAAACCTGCGGCGGAAGCGCTGGGTGTAACCGACGACGGCGTCGACGCCCGCGTCCTGGATAGCGGCGAGCACCCGCGCCGACTCGACAGGATGAGTGGCCAGCGGCTTCTCGATGAACAGCGGCACACCCAGCTCGACGGAGCGCAGGATCGGCTCCACGTGTTCCTGTTCGTCGGTGGCGACGATGACCGCGCCCACTTCGGGACGCGCGAGAAGTTCGTCGACGTCGGTGGTGGCGAAGTCGGCTTCGGTGTGGTCGGTCAGGCCCTTGAGCGTCGGCTCGTCGACGTCGCACAACCCGAGCCAGCCGATCCCCGGGTATTCGCGTGCCAGCACTGCGCGGATGCGCCCGACCGTCCCGCAGCCGATAACGGCCAATCCGACTGTGCCGTGGGCCTTCACGTCAGCCCCAGGAGCCGCGCCGCGTTGCCACCCGCGACGAGGTCGATCTGGTCCTGCTTGAGGCCGGTCGTCGCGCCCAGCAACGCCAGGGGATCGTCGTCGCCCATGTCGTACGGATAATCCGTGCCGAGCAGCACGTGATCGGCGCCGTAGGTGTCGACGAGGTACTGCAGTTGGCCCGGCTCGAAGACCATGGTGTCGAAGTAGAACTTGCGCAGATAGGTCGTCGGCAGGTCGGGCACCCCTTCGCGGACGTCTTCGCGAGCCCGCCAGCCGTGGTCGAGCCGCGCGGCATAGGCGGGCAGGTAGCCGCCGCCGTGTACGACGACGACCTTGAGGTCCGGGTGACGTTCGACCACGCCGTCGAAGATCAGATGCGCCGTGGCCAGGGTCGCCTCGAACGCGTGTCCGACGATGTTGACGAAGTTGTGGTCCTGCATGCGCTGCGGATGCGTTGCACCCTGGGTGTGGACGACGGCGACCAGGCCGAGTCTCTCCACCTCGGCCCAAAACGGCTCGAGTCGCGCACTGGAGATCTCCTCACCCTCGACATGGGTGCCGATCTCGATGCCACGCATGCCCAGTTCCTCGGCGAGATAACGCAATTCGCCGACGGCCGCGTCGGTGTCCTGCAGCGGTACGGTGCCCAGCGGCAGGAAGCGGCCGGGATAGCGTGACGTCGACTCTACGAACTCCTCGTTGATCATTCGCGCGACCTTGGCCCCGAGTTCGGGGTCGGCCCAGTAGTAGTACTGGTAGACCGCGACGGCGACCGCCTGAACATCCACGCCCATCGCGTCCATGTCGGCCAGGCGCACGTCGAGCAGGTCCATCTTCGGCCGGATCGCTTCGAGCTGGCGCCGGTTCACCGCCTGGGTGGTGGGGTTGCCGTGCCCGAGTGCCACCTTGCCCGCGGCCCTTGCGGGCTCCGTCATGAACTCCGCGACCGGCGCGCATTCACGGTGACAGTGGATGTCGATGACGGGACCGTCGTTGCGGGACGCCCTGACCTTGTCCACATAACCTCCTGGGTCTCACTGCGGAGCCTAGGACGGCTGAGGGGCGCGCACACTCACGCCGACCGTGAATGTCCGCCGATCGGTCTCCCGGCCGACGCCATGGTCGCCTCAGGCCCTCGCCGCTGCCGCGCGCCCGCGCGACAACCGGACCGTGATCGTGACCAGGCAGACGACGGCAAGCAATGCGACGGCCACCGCGAAACTGACACCGGCCGTGCGCAGACCGAGCGCCTGCGAGGCGAACCCTTCGCCGACGACCGGCAGTGAGATCGCGGCGTAGACGACGACGAAGTAGGTGGAGTTGACTTCCGCGCGGCGCTCGGGCGGCGTCTTATCGGCAACGGCGGCCAGGCCCCGACTGAAGCTCACGCCGACGCCGACGCCGGCAACCACCGCCGCGACGATCAGGCCCGTGAGCGAGGAGAAGTGCAGTGCCGCAGCCAGAATCACCATGCCGACGATCAGCAGCACGCTGCCCGCCGCAATAGCGCGGTGTGGGTCGAATCGGTCCGAGGCGATCTGCGCGACGGCCGACGCGCCGAAGATGAGGCCGACGATCAGTCCGGCGACGGCGTGGTTGCTGATGCCGACGACGTCGGCGAGGAATGCGGGTGCGACGGCGGTGAACAGCCCGGTGACTGCGAAGCCCGCGAATGCTGCGACGCCCGCGATGGCGAATTCGCCGCGAACCTCCGCGGGCAACGAGAGGCGTTGCACACCGATGTGCCCACTACGCGGCGACGTCTCCGGACTCGCCAGGACCGCGACGCTCACCAGCGCGAGCATCGCGATG
The DNA here is from genome assembly GCF_025345615.1 of Mycobacterium deserti. Classification (GTDB taxonomy): domain Bacteria; phylum Actinomycetota; class Actinomycetes; order Mycobacteriales; family Mycobacteriaceae; genus Mycobacterium; species Mycobacterium deserti. The sequence continues at coordinate 229,413 of NZ_JAODWD010000001.1, read as the reverse complement.
TGCACGATGAACGACAGGTGCAACGGCGCGGGCGCGTACTCGACCAGCAGACCGGACAGCACCGGTCCGGCGCCGAGGCCGCCGATGTTGGCCACCGTGGCGACCGCGGCCGCCCTGCCCCGCCAGCGCTCGGGCGCGGCCTCGATGACCGCCGCCGTCGCGGTGCCGGTGAACAACCCGGCCGACACGCCGGAGAGCACCCGTGCGATCAGCAGGTCGGGCACGGAGTCGGCGAACAGGAACACGATTGCACTGCCCAGTGCCGACGCCACCCCAGCCAGGAGAATGGGCCGCCTGCCGATCGCATCGGACCACCGGCCGAACGCCAGCAGCGTGACCAGCACGCCGCCCGCGTACGTCGCGTAGACCACGGTGGTGGTCAGCACCGAGAAGTGCAGACGTTCGCCGTACAGGGCATACATCGGGGTCGGCAGGGTAGTGCCCCCCATGATGGCCGCGAACGCGTACGCCAGCAGCGGGAAGGCGAATCGTCGCAGGCTCACGGGGCAATGTAACCCGTTCGGGGGGCGTCCTAATCCCGTGCGCTGTGTGAGATCACACCTAGTGGCCGGTGATGGCCTTCTCGGCGCCGACGCCCGTCAGCGACCGCACCTCGAACTCGGCGTTGATCTCCGGGTCACCGCGGTCAGAAGAGCTCAGCGTGCCGACGATGCCGAGGATGAACGCCAGCGGGATCGACACGATGCCGGGGTTGGCCAGCGGGAACCAAGCGAAGTCGACGTTCGGCAGCATCGCGGTCTTCGCCCCGGACACGGCGGGCGAGAAGATGATCAGCACGATCGTCGAGATCAGACCGCCGTACATGCTCCACAACGCGCCGCGGGTGTTGAACCGCGGCCAGTACAGCGAGTAGATGATGGTCGGCAGGTTCGCCGCGGCGGCCACGGCGAACGCCAGCGCCACCAGGAACGCGATGTTCTGTTCGGCGGCCAGGATGCCGAGGCCGATCGACAGCGCGCCGATCACCACGACCGTGATGCGCGAGACCCGCACCTGCTGGTTCTCGGTGACCTGATCGCTCTTCAGCACACTGGCGTAGATGTCGTGCGCGAATGATGTTGCGGCCGTGATGGTCAGCCCGGCGACGACCGCGAGAATCGTCGCGAACGCGACCGCGGAGATGATGCCCAGCAGGATCACGCCGCCGAGTTCGAACGCCAGCAGCGGCGCCGCCGAGTTCTGCCCGCCCGGAGCGGCGAGGATGGTGTCGGGTCCGACGAGCGCCGCCGCACCGTAGCCCAGCGCCAAGGTGAACAGGTAGAAGGCGCCGATGAGCACGATCGCCCAGACCACGGAGCGACGGGCCTCCTTGGCCGTGGGCACGGTGTAGAAGCGCATCAGGACATGCGGCAGTCCCGCGGTGCCGAGTACCAGGGCCAGGGCCAACGAGATGAAGTTGATCTGCGACGTCAGCGAGGCGCCGTACTGCGCGCCCGGTGCCAGCACATCGCGGCCCGCGACCGCTTCGCTCGACGAACCCGACACAGCGGTCTGCGCCGCCCCGAGGATCTCGGAGAAGTTGGCGCCGAACTTGGCGAGCACCCACACCGTCATCAGCGCCGCGCCGCCGATCAGCAACACCGCCTTGATGATCTGTACCCAGGTGGTGCCCTTCATGCCGCCGATCAGCACATAGACGATCATCAACACGCCGACCACCGCGATCACGAGGGCCTGGCCGATGTCGCTGGTGATGTTGAGCAGCAGCGCGACCAGGCCGCCCGCGCCCGCCATCTGCGCCAGCAGGTAGAACAGGCAGACCGCCAGGGTGGTCGTTGCGGCGGCCATCCGCACCGGTCGCTGCTTCAGCCGGAAGCTCAGCACGTCGGCCATCGTGAATTTGCCTGCGTTGCGCAGCAATTCGGCGACAAGTAGCAGCGCGACGAGCCAGGCCACCAGGAAGCCGATCGAGTACAGGAAGCCGTCGTAGCCGTAGACCGCGATGGCGCCTGCGATGCCGAGGAAGCTGGCGGCCGACAGGTAGTCGCCGGAGATCGCGATGCCGTTCTGGGGGCCGGTGAATGAGCGGCCCGCGGTGAAGAACTCCGCTGCCGTGGCGTTCTTCTTGCTGGCCCGGATGACGATGAACAGCGTCACCGCAACGAACAGCAGGAAGATACCGATGTTGGCCACCGGATTGCCGACGGTCGCGTCGGCTTGGGCGAACAGGCTGGTGGTCATGCCGCGCCTCCTTCGAGCTTGTTGCGGATCGCCTCGGCGCGCGGATCGAGTTCGCGGTTGGCGAATCGCACGTAGATCGCCGTGATCAGGAACGTGGACAGGAACTGGCCGAGGCCGACCAGGATCCCGACGTTGATGTCGCCCCACACCTTGATGGCCATGAAGTCGTGGGCGAACGCGCCGAGCATCACGTACGCGAAGTACCAAAGCAGGAACACCGCGCTCATCGGAAAGACGAAGCGGCGCAGTCTCCTTCGCAACTCCTGGAACTCCGGACTGGCCTCCGTGGCCAAGTACTCCTGACCGCTGACGGCGGTCTCTGTTCGCGGCGTCATCTGCGGACTCCTGCCCTCGAGGTGTGAACGGCTCAACTGTGCAAGGTAGATGAGATGCAGGTCACATACCCAATGCTCACGAATGCGACACGGCGAAGCCCGAGAAAGGTGCGGTGAGCGGTCGATCCCTGCGATAAACGGCGCTCATCCGAACTGTCTGGTCTTCGCGCGAGCGCTCATCCGAACTTTCTGGTCTTCGCGCGAGCGCTCATCCGAACTTTCTGGTCTTCGCGCGAGCGCTCATCCCCGCGGCACGCGCTCGATTCCCATCCCGAGCCGTTCCGGCACATGCATGCGCGCGAAGATCTGCGCGACGTCCGCGGGCGCGGAGCCGGGGCCGAGGCGGCTGGCCAGGATCATCGTCGCGAACGCGACCGGCACGCTGATCGCTGCCGGATAGCCGATCAGCACCGCGGGCCAGCCGCCGAGGACGTCCTCGTCGATGCCGCCCGCCAGCGCGACCGTGACCGCGGTCCCAGACAGCAATCCGCCGACTACCAACCCGCATGTCGCGCCGAACGCGGTGAGCCCGCGCCACCAGATGCCCAGGACCAACAGCGGGCACAAGGTCGACGCGGCGACGGCGAAGGCCAGACCGACGCTGCGCGACAGTTCAAGGCCGCCAGTGGTCGCCAGCGACAGCGGGATCGGGATGAGCCCGCCGACGACGGCGGCGACGCGAAAGTCGCGCACCCGACCGCGTAGCACGTCTGTCGACAATGCCCCCGCGATGCTGACCAACAGTCCCGATGACGTCGCAAGGAACGCGGCGATGGCGCCCGCCGCGACAAGCGACCCGAGTAGTTGACCCGCGGCGCCTGCGAACGCGGATCCCGGCGCGAGCAGCACCGCGGCGTCGGCGTCGCCCGTGACCAGCAGTCGCGGCACATACAGCCGGGCGAACGCGCCCAGCAGGGTCGGGAACAGATAGAACAGCGACAGCAGTGCGATGACGGCAAGCGCGGTGCGGCGTGCGGCACGGCCGTCGGGATTGGTGTAGAAGCGCACCAGCACATGCGGCAGACCCATGGTGCCGAGGAACGTGGCGACGATGATCGACAGCACCTGATAGAGCGGATGCCCGCCGCCAAGACCGCCCCCGGACTCGATCCAGTCCGCGCCGGAGCTGGGCGTACCCGCGACCACCGGCGTCGCGGTGCCCGCTGCCAACGTCAGCGTCGATCCCGCGCCGAGGGTGTGCTCGCCTGCGGACGGAATCGGTTGTGCGTCAACGGGCGTGCCGTCGAGCGTGCCGGTCACGGTGATACCCGCGGGCCGGGCCACCTGCACCACTACGTCGGTCTCGATCGCCACGCTGGTGGGCGCCCCTACCGTCGGCGGTAACGGTCCGCCGAGCTCGACGCGGTCGGCGGCGAACAGCCCGAGTAGCGCCAGCGCGGGGATCGCGATCGCCGTCAGCTTGAGCCAGTACTGGAACGCCTGGACGAACGTGATCGACCGCATCCCGCCCGCGACGACGTTGGCGATGACGATGGCGCCGACGACCAGCGGTCCGACCCACACCGGAAGTCCGAGAAGCGCTTTGAGTGCCAACCCCGCGCCTTGGTATTGCGGCACTATGTAGTACACGCAGACGACGACGACCACGACCATCGCCACCCGGCGCAGCCTCGCCGAGCCCAGCCGGAACTCGGCGAAGTCGGGAACCGTGTACGCCCCCGAGCGGCGCAGGGGTGCGGCGACGAACAACAACAGCCCCAGATAACCGGCGGTGAAGCCGACGGGGTACCACAGTGCGTCGGCGCCGTACTTGGCGATCAGGCCGGCGACGCCGAGAAAGGATGCGGCCGAGAGGTATTCACCGGAGATCGCGGCGGCGTTCCAGCGCGGTCCGATGCTGCGGGACGCGACAAGGAAGTCCGACGTCGTGCGCGACAACCGGACGCCGTAAGCGCCGATCGCGACGGTGGCCACCGCCGCTGCGAGCAACGCGGCGGCCGTCAGCGCCGAGCCTGTCACGGTTCGCTGTCGACGACGCCGACGAAGTCGCGTTCGCCTTGTTCGGCCAACCGGATGTAAAGCCGCCCGACGCCGTAGAGCAACGGGTACACCAGCGCACCGAGCACCAGCCAGTTCAGTCGGATGCCGAAGACCGTGACCGCCGCCAGGTCGGGGAATGCCGCGTTCAGCAACGGGATCGCGACGACGGTGCAGACCACCACCGCTGCCAGCCGCAGTGCCAGTCCGAGCTGCGCGCGGACCAGCCCGCGGACCAGGGCGTCGCCGACCTGCGTCTGCTCCTGGACCTCTACACGGGTGCGCACCATCCGGGCGCCGCGCCGGTGTGCGAGCACGACGCGTTCCCGTTGCGGCCGTTCGCCGCTAGTCATCGGGCCTCAGATTGCGCATCGGGTCGCGGATCACGCGGTCCCGCAATTCGCGGGCCTGGCGTCGGCTTACGGGTAGCTCGACGGCGGGGGATGCCCCATTGGCCCGCAGTCGCACCAGCACACCGCCATCGCCGGTGCGCAGGCCAGTGACCATCCGCAGCGCCACCAAATACGACCGGTGAACTCGTTGGAATCCGCGGTCGCGCCAACGGTTTTCCAGTGTGCTCAGCGGAATGCGCACCAGATGCGAGCCTGACGCCGAGTGCAGACGGGCGTAGTCGCCTTCGGCTTCGACCCAGCCGATGGTCTGTCGCGGCACCAGGTGGGTGACGCCGCCGAGTTCGGCGGGGATGACATCGTCGTCGGCGCTGCCGGCTTCGGCGGGTTCGGCGCTTCTGGCAGCCAGCACCCGTCGCACCGCCTCGTCGAGCCGGTCCTGGCGGATCGGCTTGAGCAGGTAGTCCAGCGCCCCGACGTCGAACGCGGCGACGGCCTTGTCGTCGTGCGCGGTGACGAATACGACGCGCGGCCGCTGCGAGAACTTGGCGAGCACGCCCGCGAGTTCGATGCCGGACAGCCCGGGCATGTTGATGTCGAGGAAGATCGCGTCGATGGGGCGACGCGAGGAGCGAACGGCGCCTGCGTTGATTTCCCGCAGCGCCGAGGTGGCGTCGCCGACGCGAATGACGGTGCCGATATCGGCGTGCTGCTCGAGCAGGTAGGCCAACTCGTCGAGTGCGGGCGCCTCGTCGTCGACGGCCAGCACGGTCAGCGGGGAAGTCATCCGAACACACCTCCGCCGGCCCGTACGCCGGACCGGAACTTCGGTACGCGCATCACGACCTTCGTTCCGGCGCCGATCGCTGTTTCGACCACCAGACCGTAGTCGTTGCCGAACGCCGCGCGCAGGCGATGGTCGACATTGGTCAGGCCGACATGCGCGGAGTGCCCGGTGGTCTCGGCCAGCGCGTCGCCGGGACCGGTGCGCAACACCTCGGGATCCATTCCGGCACCGTCGTCTTCGACGGTGATGACGCAGTCCGAACCCTCGTCGCGCGCGACGATCTCGACCTCGCCGCCGCCGCGGCCGGCAAGGCCGTGCCGAACCGCGTTCTCCACCAGGGGTTGTAGGGCCAGGAACGGCACCACGACGTTGAGTACCTCGGGTGCGACCTGCAGCCGCACCGTGAGCGCCTCGCCGAATCGGGCGCGCTCAAGGGTGAGATAGCGGTCGATGTTGCGCAGTTCGTCGGCCAGCGTCGTGTACTGCCCGGCGGCACGAAACGAGTAGCGGGTGAAGTCGGCGAACTCGAGGACCAACTCGCGGGCCCGGTCCGGGTCGGTGCGCACGAACGAGGCGATGGTGCCCAGCGCGTTGTAGATGAAGTGCGGGCTGATCTGCGCGCGCAGCGCGAGCACCTCGGCGCGGTCGAGGCGGGCGCGCGACGCATCGAGTTCGGCAAGCTCGATCTGGCTCGCCGCGTAGCGGGCGACCTCGCCGACGGCGCCCAGCAGTCCGGGCGCGGGGGAGCGGGTCGTGACCACCACCAGCACGCCCAGCACGTCGCCCTCGGCGAGCAGGGGCTGCGCCACGACAGTCGACGTCGTCGCGTGGGTCAGCACCCGTCGCTGGCCGGGTATCGCGGCGCGCGCGGCGCGTTCGCAGGCGTCGAGCACGTCCGGCGCCCACAGGGTTTCGTCGGGTGGGTCCTGAGCCAGCAGGCGGGCGTCGCCGTCGAACAACGCGACACCGTCGGTGCCGGTCAGGCCGCGCAGGAACGGCGCCGCGGTCTGTGCGGAGTGGGTGTGCAAGCCTTGGCGCAGCGCCCGAGCGGCCAGCGACGCGGTGTGCAGCGCGGTGTGGACGGCGCGCTCGGTCGGCGTGGCCACCACACGGCGGGTGCGCACCACGACGACGGCGGCGGCCACCGCGGCCAGCATCAGCACCGCCGCCAGCGCTATCGCGAGCTCGCCCGACATGATTGGGGCCACCTTAATCCGGCAACGCGGAAAGACTGCAGCTTGTTCAGCTCCCGCGGCCGCTTAGTGATTCAGGCGAGGGGGGCGATCCCCGGTGGTTTCGCTACTGAACGGGGCAGGCGTATTTTCTGGCCACGTCCATCACCCGCTGTTGCGCTCCTGGACCGATAACCCCTTGAGCAGCCAGTTCCAAACCGATGTATCCCGGTATGCCGCCTACGCACGCTTGGTGGGCAACGCGCCACGCGGTTTCTGGATTCAGCTGGTAGCCATTGCGTTGCAAGCCTTGCATGTAGTCATCGAATGCCGGTGTGCCCTGATCTGGCACCGCTTGGGCCGCGCCGGCCAACGCAACAGCGGTAAGTACCGCCCCGACAAGAGGTGCAATCACCCGTCTCATGTCCGCCTCCTAAGGGCGTATCACCGGTATCGCATCCACGATCGCACACTCCAGCAACGCAGACCCCCCGAATTGACCTCACCCATTCGTGCCTGAGCGAATGTGTCCGTCGGTGGATATGCACCCCACGGCGGCCCGAAATGGTGGTCGGCTTCGCTCGATCACTGGACGCCGAGTCGTCCTAAACTGGCCGGGTGCCCACCCTGCAGCTAGTCCAAGATCCCGCGGCCGACGCGCTGCTCGAGTCCAACCCGTTTGCGTTGCTGGTCGGGATGCTCCTGGATCAGCAGTATCCGATGGAGGCGGCGTTCGCCGGGCCGAAGAAGATCGCCGACCGCATGGGCGGCGTCGACGCGCGCGAGATCGCCGAGTACGACCCGGAGAAATTCGCGGCGCTGTGCTCGACAACCCCTGCGGTCCACCGGTTTCCGGGATCGATGGCCAAGCGGATCCAGGCGCTGGCGCAGCTCGTCGTCGACCAATACGACGGTGACGCGGCCGCATTGTGGACTGCGGGCGATCCGGACGGACCCGAGGTGCTGCGCCGGATCAAGAGCCTGCCCGGGTTCGGCGAGCAGAAGGCCAAGATCTTCCTGGCGCTGCTCGGCAAGCAGTACGGGGTGACGCCGAAGGGCTGGCGCGCGGCCGCAGGCGACTACGGCAGAGCCGGTTCGTTTCTGTCAGTCGCCGACGTGGTGGACCAGGGCTCGCTGGAGAAGGTGCGGTCTTACAAGAAGCAGGCCAAGGCGGCCGCGAAAGCCGCCAAGGCTTAGCCCTGGGCGTCGAGCGTCTCGGCGTCGAGCCGAGCCAGATTGGACAGGACGCTGGCGACGACGCGGCCGGTCGCCGTGCCGGTGTCCAGACCCTCACGCAGCGTTCGCAGCCGTAGGCCGCGTTCGGTCAGGTCGGCGATGGTCCGTGTCACCTCGCCCGCGGAGCGCCCGAGCCGGTCCAAGGCGACGACGATGATCGTGTCGCCCGAGCGGGCGTAGCTCAACATCGCGTGCAGGCCCGCCCGCATCCGGTCGGCCGATTCGGAGAGCTTGTCGGTGAATACCCGCCGAGGGTCGACGCCCGCCTCGCTGAGCGCCGTCAGCTGGCCCTCGAGGTTCGGCTCGACGGCGCTCACCGTGGCATAACCCAGCGTGCAGGTCACCATCTCAAGGTCTCACGGCACCGCGTCCAGAGGAAGCGACACGCGTGAGTCGAGTCCGGCTGACAGCCGAACCGTTATCCACCGACGACATCTCCGCCGAGCGGATCCCCGTCGAAGCGCTCCCTGGTCGCGATCTCGGCGACCGACTTGCGCTTGAGTCTGGTCACCTGATGCTTCGGCTTGCCCAGCGGCAACACCGCGGCGATCGCATAGTTGTCCGGGATGCCGAGCAATTCCCGGGCACGCGGCTCGGCGGCGACGACGTTGGTGGTCAGCACGCCGCCATAGCCCTCGTTGCGGGCGGCCAGCAGGATGTTCCAGACGAACGGATACACCGACGCTCCGGAGATCAGCCCGACACGGTCGAGATGTTGGTCGAATGCGGCGACAACACCGAGGTCGACGCACACCACGAGGACCACCGCGGCCGTGCGCATCGGGGACTGGTTGGGCACTTCGACGGCGGCGATCGTCTCCGCGTCGACACCGCACGGCCGCAACGGATTCCACGGACTCTCGCCGTTGCGCAGCTGAGCGATGTAGCGCTGCGTGCCCGGAATGGTCAGCTCGATGAGGGCCTCGCGGGTCTGCGGATCGCGCACTGCGATCACGCGATTGCCCTGCCTGTTGCCGCCGCTGGGAGAGAAGCGGGCATTGTCGAGGATCCGCTCGAGCACGTCGTCGGGCAGTGGCTCGTCGGTGTACTCGCGAACGGCGGACGTTGTGCGCATGACGTCGTAGAGATCCATGCGCACCATCATGGTCACCTATGCGAAAGTGAAGATATGAAGACTCACCTGAACTGCCCGTGCGGCGAGGCGATCACCGGCAAGGACGAGGAAGATCTGGTCGAGAAGGCCCAAGCCCATCTTTCCGAGGCGCATCCCGGCCGCGACTACGACCGGGACGCCATCCTCTTCATGGCCTACTGACCTACTGCGCTTCGCGACAGCTCGGAAATTACGGCACCACCGTCGAGCCGATGGTCGGCATGAACTGGCACTGCTTCTCGGTGGTGGTGACCTGACCGAAGATCGTCGAGATGATGCTGCCCGATCCCGTGTCGGCAATCGCGGTCAGCGTCGTCGGACCCTGGGGGTTGATGTCCGACCGCGGCTGCAGCGTCGCGCTGCCTGACTTGCCGGTGGTCAGGTTCACCCAGGTGACGTTCAGCGGCAGTCTCTGTTCGGCCGCGGGTCCCGGCGTGCCGATCGCGGTGAACACGTAGGCCGTCTGTCCCGCCGCCGGTCCCGGCGCCGGGATCTTGGCCGGGCCCGCCACCGAAATCGCTGTGGCGAGAACGTTTCCGCCGTCCTTCAGGCATCCGTTGCTGATCGACGGATACATGAAGTCCTGCGTCGGCGGGGCATCCGGCCCGAAGCCCGGAGCCGCTGCGGGCGCAGGGGCAGGGGCAGGGGCAGGGGCGCCGTCCGGACCGGGTACCGCAGCCGCGGCCGGAACGGCCTCGGCTGCCGGAGCAGGCGCGGGTGCGGGCTCGGGCATCGGCGCTGCTTCCGGCACGGGGCCGACGGCGTGGGCCGGGTTGACGCCCGCGGGCAGATGCGCCTGCGTTCCCGGCATCGCACCCGGCGCGGGGTTGTGCGCGACGAACTGATTCACCGCCGTCGCGACGTTGCGCGAATCAGACGGCGCCGCGGCGTCGCCCGCGAATACCGCCGCGGCGGCCATCAACGTCGACGCGGCGTTGGTCGGATCCTCGGCGGCCTGCTGAATGGCCGGCCCGATGCCCTGGACTGCGGGCAGGCCGGGCGCTTGCAGCCCGTCGATGGGCAGCGGCGGGGCGGGTTGTGCACTTGCTACACCGGACACGCCGCCGAACAGCAGCGTGACCGATGAGCCGATGGCTACGGCGGTGGTGACGAACATCGTCCTGATGGACATGGCTCCCCCAAATGAGCGGTCGTGGGTGGTCGGGTGTCGTCGTCGCCGCTGCGATCAGGGCAGAGCCGACAGCGGCATCAGCAGCGGGGCCACCCCGGCTGCGGGTGCCGCAGGAGCCGCGGCTGCCGCAGGTGCTGCGGGCGCGGCCGCTGCCGCCGGTGCCGCAGCCGTCGTGGCCGCGGGCAACAGGCCGGCCAACGGCACTCCGGCGGGCATCAGCGATGTGATCGACGACAACGGGTTGGCGGGTGCGGCCGCCGGTGCGGCAGGTGTGTTCACCGGAGCGCCCGGGAGTCCGGCCGGCGGCTGCGGCAGCGTGATCGAGGCCGTCGCCGTCTGCGGCGGGGCGGCGGGTGCGGCGGGCGCCTGTGCAGTGCCCAGCAGCGAGGTGAAGCCCTGCATCAGCTGCGTCGCCGCGGCCGGATTCGAGGCGAGCTGCTGAATGAACGGCAGACCCGGCACGCTCGGTGCGGGTGCGGGTGCCGCGGGTTGTGCCGCGGCCGTGGCGCTGAGCGCCAGGGCAGTCGTCGCCGCGCCCGCGGCGGCGATCACGGTGGTCGCAAGGTATTTCCGGGTGATGCGCATGGTTCTCCCAAAGTCGTCGGAATCGGCCTGCGCCTGAAGCTACGGTGTTACTGGTGTGACTCAAGGGACACGTGTGGCGTTTACTCGACCGTTATGGATGCGACGGGCTTCTGTGACCCAGTCACTAGAGTCGGACGGATAGACACACCGACCACCGCCGCACCGACGGCGTCGCGTCTGCCCGCCCGCCTGGCCGCCGCGGCGCCGCTTCTGTTGGTTGTCAGCATTGCTGCGCGACTGGCGTGGACATACCTGGTGCCCAACGGCGCGAACTTCGTTGACCTGCACGTCTACGTCGGCGGCGCGGGCACCCTCGGCCAACCCGACGCCCTTTACGACTACGTCTACAGCGAGCAGACCCCCGACTTTCCACTGCCTTTCACGTATCCGCCGTTCGCGGCTGTGGTGTTCTACCCGCTGCAGATGTTGCCGTTCGGGGTCATCGCGTTCGCCTGGCAACTCGGCATCATCGCCGCGCTCTATGGCGTCGTGCGGATCAGTCAACGGCTGCTGTCGGGCGATGCGGACCGGCGCACCGCGATGCTGTGGACAGCGGTGGGCATCTGGATCGAACCGCTGCGCAGCACCTTCGACTACGGACAGATCAACGTGCTGCTGGTGCTCGCGGTGCTCTATGCGGTGTACAGCACGCGATGGTGGCTGTCGGGCTTGCTGCTGGGCCTGGCCGCGGGAGTCAAGCTGACGCCCGCCGTGTCGGGAATGTACTTCCTCGGCGCCCGCCGGTGGGGTGCGGCGGTGTTCTCGGCCGTGGTGTTCTTCGGCACTGTGGCGATATCGGCGTTGATCATCGGTGGCGAAACCCGTTACTATTTCACGGAATTGCTCGGCGATGCCGACCGGGTGGGCCCGATAGGGACGTCATTCAACCAGTCGTGGCGAGGTGGCATCTCGCGGATTCTGGGTCACGACGCGGGCTACGGGCCGGCGGTGCTCCTCGGCATCGCGGTGACGGCCGTGATGGCGGCGCTGGCGTGGCGGGCCGTCGGCGGCGCGTCGGATCGGCTGGGGGCGATCGTCGTCGTGCAGTTGTTCGGCCTGCTGCTGTCGCCGATCTCGTGGACGCATCACTGGGTGTGGCTGATTCCGTTGATGATCTGGCTGCTGCACGGGCCGCTTCGGTCGCGTCTCGGCGCACGCGTCCTCGGCTGGGGATGGCTCGTGCTGACGCTCATCGGCGTGCCGTGGCTCCTGAGTTTCGCGCAGCCCACGATCTGGGTGATTCCCCGGCCGTGGTACCTCGCGTGGGCCGGTCTGGTCTACATTGTCGCCACGCTGGCGACGCTGGCGTGGATCGCCGCTACTGGCCGACGATCCCGTTGATGTCGCGGGCCATCTCCACGTCCTTCTCGGTGATCCCGTTCTCCGAGTGCGTGACCAGAGCGAAAGTCACTGTGCGCCATCGAATGTCGATATCGGGATGATGGTCCTTCGCCTCGGCGTGCTCACCGACGCGACGAACCGCGTCGATGCCGTCGAGGAACGCGGGAAATTTGATCGAGCGGCGCAGCGTGCCTTCGGCGCGCTCCCATCCGGGTAGGTCGGACAGTGCGGCGTCTACTTCTTCGTCCGTTAACACAGCCATAGGGCCGACCGTATACCGTCAGCCGCGATGCCTGACCAGATCGTCGTCGCCGGTGCCCTGATCGCCGACGGGACGCTGCTTGTGGCCCAGCGCGCCAGACCCCCCGAGCTCGCCGGTCTGTGGGAGCTGCCCGGCGGCAAGGTCTCACCGGGGGAGAGCGACTCGGCGGCGCTGGCACGAGAACTGCACGAGGAACTCGGCATCGAGGTGACGGTCGGCGCCCGCATCGGCCACGACGTCGCCCTCAACGCGACGATGGCTCTGCGCGCCTACCTCGTCACGCAGACCGGTGGCACCTTGCATCCCAACGACCACCGCGCGCTGCGCTGGATCAGCATCGACGAACTCGACGAGTTGGCGTGGGTACCGGCCGACCGCGCTTGGCTGCCCCAGTTGAGGCGGGCACTCGCCGGCTAGTCCTTGCGCCCTTGCCTGCGGCGCGAAGTTTCGCCGCTGAAAGTGTTCGCTGACATTATTCTCACCCTCCATGCGGACGCTGCAGTTCATCTGGCGAGGCGTGCTCGCGTTCGACCGCATAGGGTCTCGCATTCCGCAACTACTGCAGACGTGGCTCGTCGAACTGTTCTTCGCCCTGCCGCTGAGCTTTTTCATCGCGAAGGTCATCGACATCCGCGGAGCCTTCGGTGTGCCCGGCACCGGCGAGTCGATGCCCGGCGTGTTCTGGGGCGCACTCGTCCTGTCGCTGATCTGCGGGTTCTTCTTCGTCAGAAGCCTCGTCGCTCCCCGCGTCAAACACGGCTCATGGACACCCATGGTGAGCGCCGACGTCGGCGACGTCACCGTGTTCGGCGGTAACCGCGCCTGGAAGGTCGAATACGACTATCTGACAAGCCATCCGTCGTACTCGCTGCTCCTGCTTCTCACCGCGCCGATTCCCGCGGTCATGGTGCTGATGACGATCAACCACGGCGACAGCACCTTCTACTGGCGCGTCGCCGGCATCGTCGGGCTGATCACGCTGGCGCTGATGGCCATTGCTCGATTATTGAGTTGGTACGTCTTTCGATTCGGCCGCCGCGAGATCGACACCCACGCCGCCGCACAGGGCATGTCCACGCGCAGGCTCGGATGGAACATGGCCTGGCAACCGCTGCTGATGCTGATGGTCATGATCTATGCCATCGGCGGGATTCCGATCGCCTACATGTGGTGGGCCGAATTGCGCAGCATCGACAAGCTGCCGGTCGTGACCGTCGCTGACAGCATCGATGCTGTCGACCAATATCGGCGTGTGATAGGGCAATTGGCGTCTGATCCGGTCTACTGGGCGCCCCGCGGTACGGGACGGGGCGGCAACAACCACTCGGGAGCCGGTGTGCTGGTTGACCTTCCGTCCGGCGGCGAGGCGCTGCTACTGGCCGAGTCGCTGTCGGTGCCCGACTTCGTCGGCGTGATGAAGGACGTCCGCAACGACGAGATCGACACACACGGGAAAGTGATCGATCAGATCACCGATGTCCAGGAGGAGTACTACGGGTTCGACGAAACCGATTTCGGCGACGCCCCGGCAGACGGCCGGGTGATGGTGCTGCTGTCCTACCCCTAGCCGGCGGCTACCGCGTACGCCGTGCGCGTTTGAAGACCTTTTCCAGGTCCTTTCCGCGAATCCCGTTGCGTTCGGCCTTGGTGACTTGGTGCACGACCACCGGGCAGCGTTTGCAGCGCGGCTTGCTGCGGCAACACTTCTTCTTCGGTTTGAGGTCGAGCAATTTGCTCTGTTTCAAGTGACGGGCGTCTCTCGTTTTCGTGAATGGCCGACCGCACTGCGACAATCACGGGCGTGGATTTTCGTAACGTCGCCATCGTGGCACACGTCGATCATGGGAAGACGACCCTGGTCGACGCCATGCTGCGGCAGTCGGGGGCCTTGACGCACCGTGGTGACGACACCACCGAACGCATCATGGACTCCGGTGACTTGGAAAAGGAAAAGGGCATCACCATCCTTGCCAAGAACACCGCGGTGCACCGGCACCACCCCGACGGCTCGGTCACCGTCATCAACGTCATCGACACTCCCGGTCACGCCGACTTCGGCGGTGAGGTCGAGCGCGGACTGTCCATGGTCGACGGCGTGCTGTTGCTGGTCGACGCGTCCGAAGGTCCGCTACCGCAGACCCGCTTCGTCCTGCGCAAGGCGCTGGCCGCACACCTCCCGGTGATCCTGGTCGTCAACAAGACCGACCGCCCCGACGCCCGCATCGCCGAGGTCGTCTCCGAGAGCCATGACCTGCTGCTCGACGTCGCGTCGGATCTCGACGAAGCAGCCCAGAAGGCCGCCGAGCACGCGCTTGGCCTGCCGACGCTGTACGCATCCGGACGGGCCGGCATCGCCAGCACGACCGAGCCCGCCAACGGTGAGAATCCCGACGGCACGAACCTCGACCCGCTGTTCAACGTCCTGCTCGAGCACATCCCGCCGCCTCAGGGCGACCCGGAGGCGCCGCTGCAGGCGCTGGTGACAAACCTCGACGCCTCGGCGTTCCTGGGCAGGCTGGCCCTGATTCGCATCTACAAGGGCCGGATCCGCAAGGGCCAGCAGGTCGCCTGGATGCGCGAGGTGGACGGTCTCCCCGTGATCACCAACGCGAAGATCACCGAACTGCTGGTGACCGAGGGCGTCGAACGGACCCCGACGAACGAGGCCATCGCGGGCGACATCGTCGCGGTGGCGGGCATTCCGGAGATCATGATCGGCGATACGCTCGCCGACCCCGACCATGCGCACGCGCTGCCCCGCATCACCGTCGACGAACCGGCCATCTCGGTCACGATCGGCACCAACACCTCTCCGCTGGCGGGCAAGGTGCCCGGGCACAAGCTGACCGCCCGCATGGTCAAGAACCGGCTGGACTCCGAACTGGTCGGCAACGTCTCGATCCAGGTCGTCGACATCGGCCGCCCGGACGCCTGGGAGGTGCAGGGCCGCGGCGAACTCGCGCTGGCCGTGCTCGTCGAGCAGATGCGCCGGGAGGGCTTCGAGCTCACCGTCGGCAAGCCGCAGGTGGTCACCCGCACCATCGACGGCAAGCTGCATGAGCCGTTCGAGGCGATGACCATCGACTGCCCCGAGGAGTACGTCGGCGCGATCACGCAGCTGATGGCCGCCCGCAAGGGCCGCATGGAGGACATGACCAACCACGCCGCGGGCTGGGTCCGGATGGACTTCATCGTGCCCAGCCGTGGGCTGATCGGGTTTCGCACCGACTTTCTGACGTTGACCCGCGGCACCGGAATCGCCAACGCCGTGTTCGACGGCTACCGGCCGTGGGCGGGCGAGATCCGGGCGCGCCACACCGGCTCGCTGGTGTCGGACCGCACCGGCTCGATCACCCCGTTCGCGATGATGCAGCTGTCGGACCGTGGTCAGTTCTTCGTCGAACCGGGCCAGGACACCTACGAAGGTCAGGTGGTGGGCATCAATCCGCGCGCCGAGGACCTCGACGTGAACGTCACGCGCGAGAAGAAGCTGACCAACATGCGCAGCTCGACGGCCGACGTCATGGAGACGCTGGCCCGCCCGCTCGAACTCGGACTCGAGCAGGCCATGGAGTTCTGTGCCGAGGACGAGTGCGTCGAGGTGACGCCCGAAGTCGTCCGAGTTCGCAAGGTCGAGTTGACCGCGAGCCTGCGCGCCAGGGCGAAGGCTCGCGCCAAGGCGCGCAACTGAAGTTCAAGATCACCGGCCTGGCGGCCGTGCGGTCTGCCGATACCCTGAATGGCGTGCCGAGGCCCGTACGCGTCGTTGCCGCGCTGTTTGCGCTGATGACGCTCGTATCCGCCTGCACGGTCAGCCCTCCGCCTGCGCCGCAGAGCACCGACACAACGGAGTCGACGCCACCTCCTCCGAAAAAGGCGACGCAGATCATCATGGCGATCGACCGGATCGGGCCGGGTTTCAATCCGCATCTTCTGTCGGATCAATCGCCGGTCAACGCGGCGATCAGTTCGTTGGTGCTGCCGAGCTCGTTTCGGCCGATACCGGATCCGAGTAGTCCGACGGGATCGCGGTGGGAGCTCGACAGCACGCTGCTGGAGTCGGCGGAGGTGACCAACCAGAACCCGTTCACCGTCACCTACACGATCCAGCCGGAGGCGTCGTGGACCGACAACGCGCCGATCGGCGCCGACGACTTCTGGTACCTCTGGCAGCAGATGGTCAGCCACCCCGGCGTTGTCGACCCCGCGGGCTACGACCTGATCAGAGGTGTGCAATCGGTCGAAGGCGGCAAGGTGGCGGTGGTGACGTTCGCCCAGCCGTACCCGGCATGGCGCGAACTGTTCAACAACATCCTGCCCGCGCACATCGTCAAAGACGTCCCCGGCGGTTTCGGCTCGGGGCTCGCACGCGCGCTGCCGGTCACCGGCGGACAGTTCCGGGTGGAGAACATCGACCCGCAGCGCGATGAGATCCTGCTGGCCCGCAATGACCGCTACTGGAGTGCGCCCGCGAAACCGGACCAGGTGTTGTTCCGCCGCGGCGGCGACTCGGCCGCGCTGGCCGACTCCATCCGCAACGGCGACACCCAGGTGGCCCAGGTGCACGGCGGGGCGGCCGCGTTCGCACAACTGTCCGCGATCCCGGACGTGCGGACGTCGCGGATCGTGACACCGCGGGTGATGCAGTTGAGCCTGCGCGGGCAGCAGCCCGCGTTGGCCGATACCCAGGTGCGCAAGGCGATTCTGGGCCTGCTCGACGTCGACCTGCTTGCCGCCGTCGGTGCCGGTGACGACAACACCGTCACATTGGCGCAGGCGCAGGTGCGCTCGCCGTCGGATCCGGGTTATGTGCCCACCGCGCCTCCCGCGATGTCGAAGGAGGACGCGCTCGGATTGTTCGCCGACGCGGGTTTCGTGGTCGAGCCGGTGACGACTCCGGCGCCGCCGACACCGGGCACACCGCAGCCCGACAACGACCGCGGCCGCATCACCAAAGACGGTGTGCCGTTGTCGTTGGTGATCGGCGTCGCGGCCAACGATCCGACGTCGGTCGCGGTGGCCAACACCGCCGCCGACCAATTGCGCAACGTCGGTATCGCCGCATCGGTCTCGGCACTCGACCCCGTCGTCCTCTACGGCGACGCGCTGACGAACAACCGGGTCGACGCCGTCGTCGGCTGGCACCATGCGGGCGGCGATCTCGCGACCGCGTTGGCATCGCGCTACGGCTGCCGCGCGCTGGAGGCCACGCCGATAGCGACCGCCGCACCTGAGGCGCCCAGCCCCTCGACGCGCCCACCCGGGAGCCCGTCGCCACGGCCCACCCCGTCGGCGACGCCGACCACCGCCAGCCCGGCGCCGCAGGACTCCGATGAGCTCGTCCAGGCGCCGAGCAACATCACCGGCGTGTGCGACCGCAGCATCCAGCCGAAGATCGACGCGGCGCTGGACGGCAGCGAAGGCATCGCCGAGGTGATCACGGCGGTCGAACCGCGGCTGTGGAACATGGCCACCGTGTTGCCGATCCTGCAGGACACCACGATCGTCGCGGCGGGACCGAGCGTGCAGAACGTCAGCCTGTCGGGCGCGGTGCCGGTCGGCATCGTCGGCGATGCCGGCCGATGGACGAAAACGCGCCAGTAGTTTCGCTGGCTGGCACGCTGATGCGAATGGAGCTCAACGCGAATGACGGCGCCGCCGTCGGGCGATTGCTGTTCGTGCACGCCCATCCTGACGACGAGACGCTGACCACCGGCGCGACCATCGCCCATTACGTCGCGCGCGGGGCGCGGGTCGAGGTCGTCACGTGCACGCTCGGTGAAGAGGGTGAGGTCATCGGCGATCGCTGGGCCCAATTGGCCGTCGACCAAGCCGATCAACTCGGCGGATATCGCATCGGCGAACTGACCGCCGCACTGAACGCGCTGGGCGTTGACGGGCCGAGGTATCTCGGCGGGGCCGGACGCTGGCGCGACTCGGGGATGGAGGGGACGCCGCCGCGGCACCGCGAGCGATTCGTCGACGCGGACCCCGGCGAAGCCGTCGGCGCGCTGGTCACCATCATCCGGGAGTTGCGCCCGCACGTCGTCGTCACCTACGACCCCAACGGGGGATATGGACACCCCGACCACATCCACACCCACGAGGTGACCATGGCCGCCGTTGCGGCATCAGGCGGCGCCGATCATCCCGGCGAACCATGGGCCGTCCCGAAGCTCTACTGGACGGTGTTCTCGACGTCTGCCGTCGCGTCCGGCCTCGAGGCCCTCGACGACGTGCCGTCCGAATGGATTCGCGTGTCCGTCGATGAACTGCCGTTCGGCTTCCCCGACGAGGAGATCAGCGCCGTCATCGACGTGCCGGACCAACTGCCCGCGAAGGTGGCGGCCATGCGAGCGCACGCCACGCAGATCACCGTCGCCGAGCACGGGCGGGCCTTCGCACTGTCGAACAACATCGCGCTGCCGGTCGGCGCGGTCGAGCACTACGTCCTGGTGTCGGGCGAAGCCGGCGAGCGTGACGCCCGCGGCTGGGAAACGGACCTGTTGGCCGGCCTGAACCTCGAATAAGCCCACGCTGAGGGGTAAGCTCCCCGACAACCGACGGCGCGTGGAAGGGACGGCAATGGACCAGGACCTCGATCCCAACCTGCAGCACTGGCAGGAGCGGCTGGACAACCTGCAGTGGGTGATCGGCTCGGTGGCGGGTCTGTTCGACAGCATCCCGACCTGACCGCGCCGGCACTTGCCGGTGACCGCCAGCGCGTCGTCGTCCTGACGCTGCTCGCGCTCGACGGCGTCCTCAGCGCTATCGCGGCCGCGTTCTTCCTGCCCGCCTACCTCGGAACGGTTCCCTTTCCCATCAGCGCGTTGCTGAGCGGCCTGGTCAACGCGGCGCTGGTGTGGGCAGCGACGCATTGGACGTCGTCGCCGGGGCTCGCGGGCCTGCCCGTGTGGTGCTGGCTGCTCACGGTCGCGGTGTTCTTCCTTGGCGGTCCTGGCGACGACATCGTGTTCGGCGGCGCCGGTGCGATGCAGTTCCGGCCGTTGCTGTTGATCGTGCTCGGCATGGTGCCCGCCGCTGCGGTGCTACGGCGACGGCTGACCTTCTGACGCGGAATCGGTGTCGGCGTCAACGTCCGCCTTCGGTGCCGTGCTGTCGGTGTCCCTGGCGTCGGTAACGAGGTTGTTCTCTGACGGATCGGCGGTCGGGCCGGCGTCGACCTCGTCGTTTTCAGCGGCATTGAGGCCGTCACGGATTTCACCCTGCGCCGCCACGGTGCCTGCGGTGTCCGTTGTCTGCGTGACGTCCTCGGTGGTGACATCTTCTTCGCCCGGTTCCTCGCCCAGGTCACCGTCGTCCGTGGCGGACTCTTCTTCGGCGAGGATTTCTTGTTCGGTGACGTCCTCGTCCTGAGTTGCAGTTTCTTTGACGATCTCTGATGGCGTCTCCTCCAGCGACGTCGCCGTCATCGTGTCGGCGAGCGGGGCTCCCACCGTCTCGGCTGCGAGGAACGGCCCCTGCACGGGAGGGCGCGGCGGGTAGCAGCAGAACGGTGGTAAGGGCACGAACTGCGCCAGTTCGTCGAGGCCCAACCAGACGAACGCCAGCCCGACGTCGATCCCGAAGTCGACCAGGTTCGCGATGATGCCGCCGTCACCGCGCAACACGTCAGTGAAGTTGAAGACGCCACTGGCGACGATGCTTTCGCCGAAGTCGTAGAGCACCATGATCTGGCCGGAGAACCAGCCAACATACGGAATCCACGCCACCGCCGCGGTTGCCAGTTCGAAGCCGTACTGCACCCACGGCTCGACCGCCAGGTATGCGTTGTCGATGGCGTTGGCGAGGTTCGGCGCGATCGCCAACTGGAGAGACTGATGCGGCAGCATCATCGGGCGCTCGGCCGATGTCACCTCAACCGAGGACTTCGCAACGGCGGGCAGGACGATCGGCTCGGCCTGGGCGATTGCGACGGTCCCGGCGGTCATGAGGGCGGCTCCGGCCGCTACCAGTGAGCGGGTGAAGAACTTCATGCCGACTCCTCTGGAGGACACTGCGGTGCTAGCAACCTACGCTGCCGTTGACGCGCCGTCACCGAAACGACGTGGCGTCGCGGCCGCGTGGCGGCGGGCCGCCACTACTTCGCACAGGCGGACTAGGGTGGCCGGTATGTCAGGCGGATGGCAGGCGCACGTGATTTCAGGATGTGGGACGCGCGGATGAATCTCGTCAACGTCGGGGTTACACGGGAGTGGCTCTGAACCCCCAGCGTGGCGCCGCTCTGCCCATCCCGGTGGTCCCACCGAAATCCGGTGCGCCGACCCCTGCTGCCATGCGCCGCGTGCTCCGACGCGCCCGCGACGGTGTGGCGCTCAATGTCGAGGAAGCCGCAACCGCGATGACCGCCCGCGGCGACGATCTTGCCGATCTGTGCGCCAGTGCGGCGCGGGTGCGCGATGCAGGACTCGAGTCCACCGGGCGCCGCGGACCCAGCGGGCGCCTGCCGGTCACTTATTCGCGCAAGGTGTTCATACCTGTCACCCATCTGTGCCGCGACACCTGCCACTACTGCACGTTCGTGACGGTCCCTGGTCGGCTGCGCAGTACGGGCGCGGGCATGTACATGGAGCCCGACGAGATCCTCGAGGTAGCCCGTCGCGGCGCCGAAATGGGTTGTAAAGAAGCATTGTTCACTCTCGGCGATCGTCCAGAAGCGCGGTGGGACGAGGCCAGGCAATGGCTCGACGAGCGGGGCTACGACTCGACGCTCGACTACGTGCGCGCGATGGCGATCCGGGTGCTCGAGGAGACGGGTCTGCTCCCGCACCTCAATCCGGGCGTGATGAGCTGGTCGGAGTTGTCGCGGCTCAAGCCCGTCGCCCCCTCCATGGGCATGATGCTGGAGACCACGTCGCGCCGGCTGTTCGAGACCAAGGGCCTCGCACACTACGGCAGCCCCGACAAAGATCCGCAGGTGCGGCTGCGGACACTCGCCGACGCGGGCAGGCT
The DNA here is from genome assembly GCF_025345615.1 of Mycobacterium deserti. Lineage (GTDB taxonomy): Bacteria > Actinomycetota > Actinomycetes > Mycobacteriales > Mycobacteriaceae > Mycobacterium > Mycobacterium deserti. Next base: position 207,926 of record NZ_JAODWD010000001.1, on the reverse strand, counting down.
GTCGGTCCCGTTCACCACGGGCCTGCTGGTCGGCATCGGAGAGACGCTGACCGAGCGCGCCGAGACCGTCCACGCGATCCGTCGCTCGCACAAGGAGTTCGGGCACGTCCAGGAAGTGATCGTGCAGAACTTCCGCGCCAAGGACCACACAGCGATGGCGTCGACTCCGGACGCGGGTTTCGACGATTTCGTGGCAACCATCGCGGTGACGCGGTTGGTGATGGGGCCGAAGATGCGCATCCAGGCGCCGCCGAACCTGGTCTCGCGCGAGGAGTGCCTCGCACTGGTCGGCGCCGGCGTCGACGACTGGGGCGGGGTGTCTCCGCTGACCCCCGACCACGTCAACCCCGAGCGGCCGTGGCCCGCTCTCGAGGAGTTGGCCGCCATCACCGCGGAAGCGGGTTACGACCTCGTGCAGCGCCTGACCGCGCAACCGCAGTACGTGCAGGCGGGCGCGGCGTGGATCGACCCGCGCGTGCGCGGCCACGTCGACGCGCTGGCCGACCCCGAGACCGGACTCGCGCTCGACGTCAATCCGGTCGGCCGGCCGTGGCAGGAGCCCGACGAGGCCACCGAGTCGCTGGGCCGGGTCGATCTGCATGCCGCCATCGACACCGAGGGCCGGCGCACCGAAACCCGCAGCGATCTCGGCGACGCGTTCGGCGACTGGGAGTCGATCCGCGAGAAGGTGTCCGAACTGGCGGCCAGGGTGCCTGAACGCGTCGACACCGATGTGCTCGCCGCGCTGCGGTCGGCCGAGCGGGATCCGGCGGCCTTGTCCGACGACGAGTATCTGGCGTTGGCCACCGCAGACGGGCCGGCGCTCGATGCCGTTGCCGCACTTGCCGATTCGCTGCGGCGCGATGTCGTCGGTGATGACGTGACGTTCGTCGTCAACCGGAACATCAATTTCACCAACATCTGCTACACCGGCTGCCGGTTCTGCGCCTTCGCGCAACGCAAAGGCGACGCCGATGCGTTCTCGCTCTCGACCGACGAGGTCGCCGACCGGGCGTGGGAGGCACACGTCGCCGGTGCGACCGAGGTCTGCATGCAGGGTGGAATCGACCCTGAGCTGCCGGTGACCGGTTACGCCGACCTTGTCCGGGCGGTCAAAGCGAGGGTGCCGTCGATGCACGTGCACGCGTTCTCGCCGATGGAGATCGCTAACGGTGTGACCAAGAGTGGGTTGTCGATTCGCGAGTGGCTGATCAGTTTGCGCGAGGCGGGTCTGGACACCATCCCCGGTACGGCCGCCGAGATCCTCGACGATGAAGTGCGCTGGGTGCTGACCAAAGGGAAGCTGCCGACGTCGATGTGGATCGACGTCGTCACCACCGCGCATGAGGTCGGGCTGCGATCGAGCTCGACCATGATGTACGGGCATGTCGACCAGCCGCGACATTGGGTCGGCCACCTTCGGGTCCTGCGTGAGATCCAGGATCGGACGGGCGGATTCACCGAGTTCGTCCCGCTGCCGTTCGTCCACCAGAGCTCGCCGCTCTACCTGGCGGGCGGCGCGCGCCCGGGTCCGACGCATCGCGACAACCGCGCTGTGCATGCGCTGGCGCGAATCATGTTGCACGGCAGGATCTCGCACATCCAGACCAGCTGGGTCAAGCTCGGCGTCGAGCGCACACAGGTGATGCTCAAGGGCGGCGCGAACGACCTCGGCGGCACGCTGATGGAGGAGACCATCTCGCGGATGGCGGGCTCGGAGAACGGCTCGGCCAAGACCGCCGAGGAACTCGTCGCCATCGCCGAGGGCATCGGCCGTCCGGCACGCCAGCGCACGACCGACTACACGCCGTTGGCTGCCTAGGTCTTGAACTGAGGCCCGCGCGGCGTCTCGTGCGGCACGGCGAGGGCAATGGCCGACTCGACGAGCCACAGCACGACGCTGAACACCAGAATCAGGACGGCGGGCACGCCCGCGACGGCCAACGCGACGAGAGCCCATACGAGCATGGGCAAGAGGTCTTTCCAAGAACCCGCACCGCCCTGGCGCTTACAGAAGATGGCGTTCGCCCGAACCGCGGTCCACATGATTCGCCGCCTCAGCAGTGTCACACCGGCTGCCTGCATCGCCAGGAGGAACGTCTCGTCCGCCTGACGGCGGTCGCCCGACTCGGTGTCACCGTCGTCTATCTGCTGCCACAGGTGGTCGTGCAGAACGGCGGCGCGGGCGTATCGCCCGGCGCGTGGGATGAACCAGGCGAAGGCACCGGGCACGCTGACCAGATCGGTGTCGAAGCCGTAGGGCACCTCGAGGTGTCGCCCGCCAACGTCGACCGTCAGCTGTCGCGTGGTTCGCCAGCGATCCCACTGCTCGTCGTCTTGCGGATCGTCGTAGGACTGGCGAAGGTGCAGTACCTCGACCGGGGGCGCCAGCTCGTCGGCCATCGTGCCGGTATACCGCGAACGTAACGTCACGGCGGAAAATCGGACCGAATCACGCCATAGCGTTACATTCGCAGACGCTCATGCTGAGCAGTCGACCAGCAGACTGGACACGAAGGGGTGTGGCGACTGGTCGGGTTGTATCTGCGACGTTTAGTATCAGTAACCGCGCGCCACCCGTAACCGGGCGGCGCGCGAAGTTAGGGCACACTGAGACGACCGTCCAGGTATGGACTTCGCATACTTGCGGGAGCTTTCGGCGGGCCCCAACCGAAGACCAGCAGCCCACTGGACAGGAGATCGAGGAGACTTCGTGACATACACGATCGCTGAACCCTGCGTCGACATCAAAGACAAGGCGTGTATCGAAGAATGCCCCGTCGACTGCATTTACGAGGGCGCACGCATGTTGTTCATCCATCCGGACGAATGCGTCGACTGCGGCGCGTGCGAGCCGGTGTGCCCCGTCGAGGCCATCTACTACGAAGATGACGTGCCCGACCAGTGGAGCGCGTACACACAGATCAACGCCGACTTCTTCACCGAGCTCGGCTCACCCGGCGGCGCGTCGAAGGTCGGCCAGACCGACAACGACCCGCAGGCGGTCAAGGATTTGCCACCCCAGGGCGAGGACTGAGAACGACCACGTCTGACGTGGGCCGCCGACGTCCGGTGTCGGCCTCTTTGCCGGTGTTCCCGTGGGACACCCTGGCCGACGTGACGGCGCTGGCCCGCTCCCACGCCGACGGCATCGTCGACCTGTCTGTCGGCACGCCTGTGGACGACGTCGCGCCGGTGATCCGCGACGCGCTCGCTGCGGCGAGTTCGTCACCGGGGTATCCGACGACCGCGGGAACGCCGGCCTTGCGGGCGTCGGCGGCCGCGGCACTTCGGCGACGGTACGGCGTCACCGGGCTGGCCGACGATGCCGTGCTGCCGGTGATCGGCACCAAGGAGCTGATCGCCTGGCTGCCGACGCTGCTGGGCCTTGGTCCGGACGACATCGTCGTGGTGCCCGAACTCGCGTATCCGACTTACGAAGTCGGCGCTAAGCTGGCCCGCACGCAGGTGGTGCTCGCGGATTCGCTGACGCAGCTGGGCCCGCGGACACCTGCCCTGGTGTACCTCAACTCGCCGAGCAATCCGACTGGCAAGGTGCTGGGTGTCGACCATCTGCGCAAAGTCGTCGGCTGGGCGCGCGAACGCGGGGTGCTTGTCGCCTCCGACGAGTGCTATCTCGGCCTCGGGTGGGACGCGGCTCCGGTGTCGGTGCTGCACCCGTCGATCAGCGACGGAGACCACACCGGGCTGCTCGCGGTGCATTCGCTGTCGAAGACCTCATCACTGGCCGGCTATCGCGCAGGGTTCGTCGCGGGCGATCCGCAGGTCGTCGCCGAATTGCTGGCGGTGCGCAAACACGCGGGCATGATGGTGCCGACGCCGGTGCAGGCCGCTATGGTGGCCGCGCTCGACGACGACGTCCACGAACAACAGCAGCGGGCCCGGTATGCACGACGACGCGATGTGCTGCTGCCTGCGCTGCAGTCGGCCGGCCTGACCGTCGACCACTCCGAGGCGGGACTCTATCTCTGGGCGACGCGCGGCGAGCCGTGCCGCGACACCGTGGCATGGCTCGCGCAGTCGGGCATCCTGGTAGCCCCCGGTGAGTTCTACGGCCCAGGTGGGTCGCAGCATGTGCGGGTTGCGCTGACCGCTACAGACGAGCGGATTTCTGCTGCGGTGCAACGGCTTACGGCCTGATTGGCCCACCGTCGCGGTGTTCGATTGGACCGCCGGACAATCGCCGTCGGCCGTAGCGTTGGACGCATGCGTATCGGGCCGTCACCGACCAACACACTGGACGTGCTGCTGCACGAAACTCCGCGAATCGCACCGAACTCCTGCGCGATGGTGGCCACCGTCACCGTTGCGCCGGGCGACCCCGGCGCCGGACCGCACCGCCACTCGGGGCCGGTGTTCGGATACGTGCTGCAGGGGGAGATCCTCTTCGAACTCGAAGGTGAGAAGCCGTACGCGATCAAGGCCGGAGAAGCGTTCTGGGAGCCTGGGTTTGACATCGTGCACTACCAAGCCGCCAACCTGCGCGACGACATCGCCAGCACCTTCGTCGTGTTCATGATGTGCGCGCCCGACGTGCCGATGATGACCTACCTCGACGAGGACGAGATCAACAAACGCGCCCATCTGCGGTATCAGCCCTAAGGTCGGCGGTCCGGCGATACCGTCGCCTCATGACCGATTACGACGCCGAGTCCGTCGACCGGCTGCCGTTCACCACACCCGAAAAGGCCGCCCGCTACCGCACCGAGGACTACCAGGGCGCCGTCGGTCTCAACTGGTATCTGACCGATCCCACCCTGCAGGCGACCATGGCGTACTACCTGGAGCCGGACGAACTGGCGGTCGCCGAGCCGCACTTGACGAGCATCGGCGAGCTGATGGGCGGGCCGGTGGCGCGCTGGGCCGAGGAGACCGATCGCCATCCGCCGCGGCTGGAACGCTACGACCGGTGGGGTCACGACATCAGCAGGGTGGTCATGCCGGTCTCGTTCGAGGAGTCGCGGCGGGCGGTGCTCGACGCGCAGAAGGCGTTGCGCGCCGACGCCAAAGCGGCCGGAGTCAGCTCGTCGCTGACGATGTTCGCGTCGAACTATCTGCTCGACCAGGCCGACATCGGCTTGGGGTGCGCGCTGGGCACCGGCGGCAACATGGTCAAGGCGCTGGTCGCCGCCTACGCGCCGACTGACGTGCGCGACCACGTGTTGGCCAAGTTCGAGTCGGGCGAGTGGGAGGGCCAGACGGCGCAGCTGCTGACCGAGCGAACAGGCGGATCGGATCTCGGCGTACTCGAGACGACGGCGACGCGAAGTTCAGACAGCTGGCGGCTCAACGGATTCAAGTGGTTCGCGTCGAACTGCAACGGCGAGGCGTTCGTCGTCCTGGCCAAGCCCGAGGGCGCCCCCGATTCGAGTCGCGGCGTCGCCACCTTCCTGGTGCTGCGTACCCGCCGCGACGGCTCGCGCAACGGCGTTCGGGTGCGCAGGCTCAAGGACAAGCTCGGCACCCGCTCGGTCGCTTCGGGCGAGATCGAGTTCGTCGACGCCGAGGCGTTCCTGCTCTCGGGTGAAGCGAACGACGACGCGGGTCCCTCGGACGGCAAGGGCCTTGGCCGGATGATGGAGCTGACGAATTCGGCGCGGCTGGGCATCGCTTTGTTCGCGCTCGGAAACGCGCGTCGCGCGCTGGTCGAGTCGCTGACCTATGCGCGGCGCAGGCACGCCTTTGGCGGAGCGCTGATCGACAAGCCACTGATGCGGCGCAAGCTGGCCGAGATGATCGTCGACGTCGAAGCCGCGCAAGCCCTGGTGTTCGACGGCACCGGCGCCGCCAACCATCGGCAGCCGCGACGGATCCGCCAGCGCATCGCCGTGCCTGTCACCAAGATGAAGGTCTGCCGGCTCGGCATCACGATGGCCTCAGACGCGATCGAAATTCACGGCGGCAACGGCTATATCGAGACGTGGCCGGTGGCCCGACTGCTGCGCGATGCGCAGGTGAACACCATTTGGGAGGGCCCCGACAACATCTTGTGCCTCGATGTGCGACGCGGTATCGACCGTGCCCAAGCGCATGAACCCCTGCTGCAGCGCCTGCACGACGCCGTCTCGGTGTCCGACGACGACCAGACCACCGCGTTGGTCTCCCGGCGCGTCGACGATCTCGATGCCGCGATCACCGCGTGGACCAAACTGGACGGCGCGGTGGCCGAGGCCCGGCTGTTCCCACTCACACAGTTCATGGGCGACGTGTACGCGGGTGCCCTGCTGACCGAGCGGGCCGCGTGGGAGCGGGCCGAACGCGACACGGACCGCAAGGCGCTCGTCGCACGGCTGTACGCGCAACGGTATTTGGCCGACAGGGGCCCCCTGCGCGGTGTCGACGAGGACACCGATGAGGCCATCGAGCGGTTCGACGAGCTGATGGACGGCGCGTTCGCGGGGTAACGCCCGCGGAGTTGGGATCGGTAACAGCGTCCCCGGGATGTACTTGCCGCCATGAAAAGGACCATTTCGCCGCTGGGGGCGATCGCCGTGACCGTCAGTGCGCTGACCGTAGGGAGCTTCACCCCAGCTGTGGCGCAGGCCGACGAGACGAGCGTGAAGTTCTCGTCTCCGTCGGGGAACATTCACTGCGTCATCGACGCCTACGACGAGCCGACGCCGACTGCGCTCTGCCAGATCGAGGAGATCTCGTACGAGGTGCCCGTGGGAGTCGGGCGCGACGAGAACGGCGGATCCTGCCCGCACCGCACTGGCTCGGGCAACGATTTCCGGCTCGATCAAGGCCAGCCGGGTTTCATCCGGTGCTCCTTCGCGGCCCTCGGCGGCGGCGTCGGGCCCTGGCCGAGGCTCGACTACGGCCAGTCGCGGTCGTTCGGCGCGATCAGATGCGACAGCGCGGCGTCCGGAGTCACCTGTACCGACACCGGCACCGGACACTTCTTCCGGGTGTCCCGCGACCATTACGAGCTGGGCTGATGGTGCGGCGCCTGGTAGCGGTTCTCACCGCGGGCATCGTGATGAACCTGGCGACCCACGGGATCGCCGCAGCGCAGTCGGCGTGTGCCGATCTGAGCGCAGCGGTCGCCGCCGACCAGACATGCCATACGCATAGCGCAGGTCTCGGATACACGGTCGACGTGAGTTTCCCGACCGACTATCCCGACCGGCAAGCGTTGACGGACTACGTGATGCCGCTGCGTGACGACTTCGTCGACTTCGTCTCGACGTCCCCGGCGCACCAGCGGCCGTACTCTCTCGTTGTCGAGCCGACCACCTACCACTCTGGGGGTGCGTCGGGAACACACAGCGTGGTGCTCGAACTGATTCAAGACTCGAATCCGCGCCCGATGGCCTGGTACAAGACTTTCAACTACGACTCGGCCGCCCGTACCCCGATCACGTTGCGGACGCTGTTCGTGCCGGGTGCCGATCCGATGGCCGTCGCCTTTCCCGCCGTCCGCCGTCAACTCGAGAAACGTTGGCGGCCCGATGTTCTGGATGACATGCTGGGTGTGGTCGAGGAGTCGACGTTCCAGGAGTTCGCGCTGACCGACCACGCGGTGATCTTCTTCTTCGGCCAGGGATGGCTACTCGGCCATCCCGAGGGCCCGCTCGAAGTCGTCGTGCCCCGAGAGGATTTCGGATCACTGTTGGCGCACTAGGGTCACGCTTCGGTGGCGCGCAGGGCCAGCGCCAACACCAGCCGATCGTCGGGGTCGTCCAGCGACGTCGACAACAGCGTCTCGATCCTGCGCACGCGGTAGCGCACGGTGTTCGGGTGAACGTGTAACCGGCCGGCCACCGCGGTGACGTCGCCGAACCCGTCGAGATAAGCCCGCAGCGTGTCGGCCAGCATCGGGTCCTGCTCGCGCAGTCGCCGCACCCGCGGGTCGACCAGGCGCGGCTGAGCGGCCACCTGTGACACGATCTCGTCGAGCACGACGGTGGTGCGGGCCTCGTCCAGCGACGTGACGGGCCCGAAGGCGTCCGGGTGGCGCTGTGCGCTGTCGAACACGCGGTCCACCTCGACGCGCGCCAGCGCCGCACCTGCCAATCCCACGAGCGGCGCAGCGACGACAGCCTGCAGCCGCAATCCCAGTTCGCGCTGCAGCCCCGTCACCGTCCCCCGCACCCAGGACAGCACCGCAGGCGGTGCGCCGACTTTCGGCAGCACCACATACACCCGTTCGCCCGTCGACGCTACTTGCGCGTCGGCCCGGAAAGCGCTGGCGCTCAACGCGATGACGTCGGACGGTGCCGCCGAGCCGACGCCACGAAAGCCGATGAGCGCAGCACGGCCATCGGCGGCGATGCCGAGTTCGGCTGCGATGCCGTCGATGTCGGCGCCGCCGCGGACATCACCGCTCAAACCGAGCAGCTCGCGCACGCGCCGCGTATGCGTCGACGGCACCGCCGCCAGCCGCGACATGATGCGGGCCGCCAGGACTGCCCCGCCGCGCAGGATCTCCTCGACGTCGTCGGCCAGCGGTGCCGAACCCTGCTGCAGCCAGATTGTCCCGGCGAAACCCGACGTCCGGCCGTCGGACGGCAGATGAATACCGACCGCCAGCCGCGGACGCAGTCCCAACTCCGGGCGCTCGGCGACACGGACGACGTCGCCGCCGGCGCGCAGCGCGTCGAAGATGCCCCACTGGCCGATCCACTCCAGGTGCTCGGGCGGCCCGGCGCGGCCCAGAATCGTCAGCCGGCGAAGTTCGTCGGCTTCGTCGCTGGAGGCCGAGTAGGCCAGCATGTGCGACTGGTCGTCTTCGATGCTGACCATGCCGCGGGTGCGGTCGGCGATGGACTGAGCGAGCCCGAACAGGTCGGTGCCGAAGTCGTGACGGGGGTCCCCGCGGTCGCCGTGATGGTCGAAGGCGTGGTTGACGAGCCTGTACAACAGCTCCCAGCGCGCCCGCGGCTCGACGGCCACCACCGCGGTGCCCAGCGCGACGGCGCGCGTGATCGCCTCGGCGGATGGTTCTTTGACAAAGATCGCCGCGGGCGCCCGCCCGGTGTCGGCGAACTGCTGCTCGAGCCAGCGCACCGCGTCGGCGTCGGACACCCCGAGCAGGAAGAACAGGTCCGCGGAACCGGAGCCGACCGCGAGGCCGAGGCGCACATCGTCGGCGTCGACGAGGGCCACCGAGTTGACCGGCATGTCGAGTCCGCGGGGGGCCTCGACCAGCGAGACCATCGTGCGGTCCAAGGCGAGCAGCAGCTGACCGAGCCCCACTCCCGGCTGCGCAGCGGCCATCGGTGCTCCTTTGTCTGATCCGACTATAAGCGGGCAACGTTGTTGTCTGAACGGCTATGTGTCCTGTGTCGCATTTTGGGGGATTCTTGCTGCATGGACGCCATCACCGAGGTCCCCATGCCGACCAACGAGCCGGTCCACGACTATGCACCTGGCTCGGCCGAACGCACGAGGCTGATCGAAGCCCTGGGCACCGTCGCTCAGGAGCCGATCGACCTGCCGCACGTCATCGGCGGCGAGCACCGGATGGGCGGCGGAACGCGCACGGATGTGGTGCAGCCGCACCAGCACAGCGCGTGCCTGGGCACCTTCACCAACGCCGAACATGCCGACGCGGTCGCCGCCATCGATGCCGCGATGGCCGCCAAGGCCGACTGGGAGGCCACCCCCTTCGACGAACGCGCCGCGGTCTTCCTGCGCGCCGCCGACCTGCTGGCCGGTCCCTGGCGGGAGACGTTGTGCGCGGCGACCATGCTCGGTCAGTCCAAGTCGGCTTATCAGGCCGAGATCGACGCCGCGTGTGAGTTGATCGACTTCTGGCGGTTCAACGTCGGGTTCGCACGCCAGATCCTCGCGCAGCAGCCGGTCAGCACCCGCGGTGTCTGGAACCGCACGGATTACCGGCCGCTCGAGGGCTTCGTCTACGCGATCACCCCGTTCAACTTCACCGCGATCGCGGGTAACCTGCCCAGCGCGCCGGCGCTGATGGGCAACACCGTCATCTGGAAGCCGTCACCCACCCAGACCTTCGCGGCCTATCTGACCATGCAGCTGCTGGAGGCCGCGGGTCTGCCGCCGGGTGTGATCAACCTGCTGGCCGGCGACGGGGTCGCGGTTTCCGAAGTGGCGCTAGCAGACCCGCGACTGGCCGGCATCCACTTCACCGGCTCGACGGCGACCTTCCAGCATCTGTGGCGCGAAGTCGGAGCGAACATCGATCGCTACCACACCTATCCGCGCCTCGTCGGCGAGACCGGCGGAAAGGACTTCGTGGTCGCTCATTCGAGCGCCCGTCCGGATGTATTGCGCGCCGCATTGATTCGCGGTGCCTTCGACTATCAGGGCCAGAAGTGCTCGGCGGCGTCGCGAGCCTTCGTTCCACGTTCGGTGTGGCAGCAGATGGGCGACGACTTCCTGTCCGCCGTCGAGGCGCTGCGCTACGGCGACGTGACGGATCTGACGAACTTCGGCGGCGCACTGATCGACGAGCGGTCGTTCGCCAAGAATGTCAACGCCATCGAGCGGGCCAAGGGTGCCGCGAACGTCACCGTCGCGGTCGGCGGCGAATACGACAACAGCGAGGGCTATTTCGTGCGCCCGACGGTGTTGTTGTCCGACGATCCGACCGACGAGGCGTTCGGCACCGAGTACTTCGGACCGATCCTGGCCGTGCACGTCTATCCCGACGAGGACTACGACCGGGTCCTCGACGTCGTCGACAGGGGCGCGAAGTACGCGCTCACCGGAGCGGTGATCGCCGACGATCGGTCAGCGGTACTGACGGCCGAGAAGCGGTTGCGCCACTCCGCGGGAAACTTCTACGTCAACGACAAGCCGACTGGTGCAGTGGTGGGCCAGCAGCCGTTCGGCGGGTCGCGGGCCTCGGGCACCAACGACAAGGCCGGGTCGGCGCTCAACCTGTTGCGGTGGACGTCGGCGCGGTCGATCAAGGAGACGTTCGTGCCGGCCACCGACCACGACTACCCGCACATGGAGTCCTCATGACATCTCGCTCCTCACGTGCGCGGGTGGCTGTCTTCGATCGCGTGGCCCGGCCCGCGATCCTGGCCGCAAGCCGGTCGCATCGGCTGCGCCGTACCGCCGAGCGGTTGCCGATCACCCGCGATGTGGTACACCGCTTCGTTCCCGGCGAGTCGATGACCGATGCCATCGATGCCGTTGCGGCGCTGAGGAATTCGGGACGCATGGTGTCCATTGACTATCTCGGTGAGGATGTCACCGACGCCGACGCGGCGAACGCGACTGTCGAGGCATATGTCGCGCTGCTCGACGCGTTCGGTGAGCGAGACGAATCCGATGCGAAGGTCCGTCCGCTTGAGGTGTCTCTGAAGCTGTCGGCGCTGGGTCAGGCCCTGCCCCGCGACGGGGCCAAGATCGCGCTCGAAAACGCGCACGTGGTCTGTGAGCGGGCGCAGCAGGTAGGGGCGTGGGTGACGGTGGATGCCGAAGACCACACGACCACCGACTCCACCCTGTCGATCGTGCGCGATCTGCGCACCGAGTTCGATTGGTTGGGAACGGTTCTGCAGGCCTACCTGAAACGCACGCAGGCCGACTGTGAGGATTTCGCCGCCGCCGGTGCCCGTATCCGGCTGTGCAAGGGCGCCTACGACGAACCGGCCTCCGTGGCGTTCCGCGACCGCGACGACGTCACGGATTCCTACCTTCGCTGCCTCCGTGTCCTGATGGCGGGTCGCAGTTACCCGATGGTGGCGTCACACGATCCGCAGATCATCGCCGAGGTTCCGGCCATGGTGCGCGAGAGCGGGCGTAGCGTGGACGATTTCGAATACCAGATGTTGTACGGCATTCGCGACTCCGAGCAGCGACGGCTCGCCGACACCGGCAATCACGTGCGCGTCTACGTGCCGTTCGGTACGCAGTGGTACGGCTACTTCGTGCGCCGCCTCGCCGAGCGCCCGGCCAACCTCACGTTCTTTTTGCGCGCACTTGCCGAGCGCCGACGCTAGTCGGTCAAGCAGAACGAGTGGTGCTCGTGGGTGACGACCCAGCGGCCGTCGCGTTTGCATAGGCCGATGGTCAGACGCAACCGGTTGTCCGGGTTCTTCTCGAACTCCTCGGGCGTGCCGCACCGCAGAAGCGCCCATGCGAAGGCGACGTCGTCGCCGGCCGTCACGTCCAGTTCGACGATCTCGAACAGCGCGCCCTGGCGTTGAAACTCGAAGAACGGCGGCCACGACCCGCGATATTCGTCGATGCCGCGAATGCCCCGGTACGGCGGCGGGACGTCGAACATGACGATTTCGGAATCATGCTCTGCGAGAACGGAATCGATATTTCCGGTGTGTACCGCGTCAGCCCATCGAGTGATCAGGTCGCGGATGGATCTCTCGTCATTCATCGGGCCGGCACCCCCTGCGCTCGTTGTCGCCCTCCGAGGACACGAGGACGTAGCCGGCGCTGGCGAACAGAACGGGCGTCATCGCAATCATGCCGTAGGCCAGTGCGTATGCGGAAGTCATCGTGTCACCCCTTTCATCGGCTTTGTGTTGTCAACGGGGTAGACGGGTAAGCGGTTCAAAACTCATCGGTCGATCTCGAACTTCGTTGCGCCGTACGGCGCCGCTGTCCCGAACGCATACACGACGTCGGGCGTCATTCGGTAGACATGCCAAGGCGGCGGGCCAGCCGACGGCGCGCTGAACTCGGCAGTCAGGCCGTCGCCGTCGACCACGCACGGCCAGTCCTGATCATTGAATGCCGTTGCCACAGAGCGTAGTTCGTCGGAATCGACGACCCGCTGCGCGCTACCTTCCAACACCAGATCGAAGTCATGCGTCGCGATGCTCAACACGCACCGCGGATCGGCGGCGATGTTGCGCGACTTGCGGGAACCCGGCCCGGAGTTGAAATACCAGACCCCGTCGATCGAGACGATGCCCACCGGACGCACGTGCGCCGTGCCGTCGAGATTGGTGCTGGTCAACCAGGGAGTATGACGAGCAGGCCCGCCGCTGCCGGGAATCTGCGTGGAAGCAGCCGCCAGCGTCTCGCGGACCCGCTGCCAGGCGATCGGCGGCGCGCCGTACCCGTCGAGGTTCGTGGATGTCGCGTTCATACCGGTATGGACCGCGTGCGAGTGCAGATGTCATCGCGGTCGCAACCGGCTAGGTCGGATTCTTCGCCGCGGCGATCGCGGACCGCACCTCCTCGAAGCAGTCCACGGCCTCGGGCTCGGGACCCATTCCGACGAAGTAGCTGCCCGGTTGCTCACCGGCGAATCCGGTGATCGTGAAACCGCCCGGCTCATCGGCCAGGCGATCGAACGCGGGTCCGAGGCCGGTGCCGGCGGCCACCGACGCCTGCATCAACGGAAGCGAGAGGACCGCGGTGCCGCGTTTGGCGCCGTCGGTGACGACCAGAAGGTGCGTCGGATGCAAGACCAGCACCGTGATGTGTTCGGCATCGGGGTCGGCCGGGTTGAGTCGGCGCCCGACCAGTCGTCCGAACGCCGAGCCTGCGGGCGGGTTCTCGCTGTGGGTGAGCCACAACCGTGCCGTGCCCAGGGCGAGCTGGCGGGATTCGGCGTGCGCCGACAGGTTCTCGCGGACATGTGCAGGCAGCTCATCGATCTGCACCGGCCGGGTGTGTCGGACGTACGTCGCCATGGCGCCATCCTGCCTCACACGGCGCGATCGGCTACTGCTGTGCCAACATCAGCAGCGCCCATGCCGCGATCGACTGCGCATCGGTGATCTCGCCGCCCCGCATCATCTGCTCGACCTGCGCACGGGTGAACCATTCACTGTGCATGTCCTGTTCCTCGTGCTCGCGTTCGTGCTCGCCCTCGGCGATGCCGGTCGCGAGGAACACCCATCCGCGCTGGCTGCTCATACCGGGCGCCACGTCGAGCTGGCCCAGCACCGTCATCGACGCCGCCCGCAGGCCGGTCTCCTCACGCAGCTCGCGAGCGGCCAGCTCGGCCGGCTCGAGCACCTGCCGCCCCGGCGCGGTGCCCTGCGGGAACTCCCAGCGCCGCAGCCCAAGCGGATACCGGAACTGCTCGACGAGATGGAACCGGTCGTCGTCACAGGGGATCACCAGCGCATAGTCGGGCTTGTCTACCACCGAATAGATGCCCGGGCTGCCGTCGGGTCGCCGGATGTCGTCCTCACGAAGCGTCATCCAGCTGTTGCGGTAGATCTCTCGGGAAGCGACCGTCCGGATGGGATCCACGCGCCCAGTATCCTCACGTGCGTGCTCCTGGCCTCGCTCAACCCGGCCTCTGACGACATCGCCGACGCAGTGCGCATCGACGGCACGGTGCTGAGCCGCAGCGATCTGGTCGGAGCGGCGACGGCTGCCGCCGAGCGCGTCGCCGGTGCAGGCCGGGTGGCGGTGCTGGCCACGCCGAGCGCGGCGACCGTGCTGGCCGTCGCGGGCTGCCTGATCGCCGGGGTGCCGTTCGTCCCGGTGCCCGCCGACGTCGGCGCCACCGAACGCCGCCATATCGTCGGCGACTCGGGGGCGCAGGCGTGGCTGGGGGAGGTGCCAGAAGAAGCCGAGGGGCTGCCGCATATCCCGGTGCGGCTGCACGCGCGTTCCTGGCACCGCTACGCCGAGCCGCCGTCGGAGGCCACCGCGCTGATCATGTACACGTCCGGGACCACCGGGGCGCCCAAGGGCGTCGTGATGAGCCGCGCCGCGATCGCGGCTGACATCGACGCGCTCGCCGAGGCGTGGCAGTGGACACCGTCGGACACGCTGGTGCACGGGCTGCCGCTCTATCATGTGCACGGGCTGGTGCTCGGCTTGCTCGGCTCGCTGAGGATCGGAAATCGGTTCGTGCACACCGGAAGACCGAAGCCCGAGTTGTATGCGCAAGCAGGTGGTTCGCTCTACTTCGGGGTGCCGACGGTGTGGTCGAGGATCGCCGGCGACGGCGACGCTGCGCGGGCGCTGGCATCGGCGCGATTACTCGTCTCGGGCAGCGCGCCGCTACCGGTGCCCGTCTTCGACCGACTGGCCGAGCTGACCGGCCACGCACCGGTCGAACGGTACGGCAGCACTGAGACGCTGATCACGATCAGCACCCTCGCCGACGGGGAGCGCCGCCCGGGCTGGGTCGGGTTGCCGCTGCGGGGGATCGAGACACGACTGGTCGACGAGCAGGGCGGGCTGGTGCCCCACGATGCGGAAAGCATCGGAGCGCTGCAGGTTCGGGGACCGACGATGTTCGACGGCTACCTGAACCGACCCGACGCGACGGCCGACGCGCTCGACAGCGATGGCTGGTACCGCACCGGTGATGTGGCGGTCATCGACGCCGACGGCATGCACCGCATCGTCGGACGCGAGTCCGTCGACCTGATCAAGTCCGGTGGCTACCGGATCGGTGCAGGCGAGATCGAGACGGCATTGCTGGGGCATCCGGGTGTGGTCGAGGCTGCCGTCGTCGGCTTACCCGACGACGATCTCGGCCAACGCATAGTCGCGTTCGTCGTTGGCGACGCCGAACCGCAGGCATTGACCGACTATGTCGCGCAGCAGCTTTCGGTGCACAAACGTCCGCGAGAGGTGCGGTTGGTCGAGTCGCTACCACGCAACGCGATGGGAAAAGTGTTGAAAAAGGAGTTGATGCAATGGCATTGACGTTCGACGAGATCTGCATCGATGCGCACGACGCCACGGCGCTCGGCGGCTGGTGGGCCAGGGTGCTCGGCTGGCAGCAGGACGTCGACGCAGACGGCGACGTCGTGCTACATGCACCGCCGGGCGCGGGACCGAACTGGCTGTTCCTCGGCGTGCCCGACGACAAGGTCGTCAAGAATCGCATCCACTTCGACTTCCGGCCCGACGATCAGCAGGCCGAAGTCGACCGGGTGGTCGGGCTGGGCGCCCGGCACGTCGACATCGGTCAGGGCGACGAGACCTGGGTCGTGCTCGCTGATCCCGAGGGCAACGAATTCTGCATCCTCGCCGCAGAGGATTGAGCGCAGCCGCTTGCCCATCCCCCTTCCCCCGCCTCGCCGCGGCGCGAGCGTCATCTCCATCCTGATCGTTCTCGCTGCGTGCGCGTCCCCGGCGCAGCTACCGCCACCTCCTGCGCCCGCCGGTGAACCCGAGCGGCTGACGATCGGCACGGCGGCCACCGACACCGTCGGCGGATGGCTTCCCGACGGCAAGACGCTGAGCCCGTTCGACGTGTCGAATCCGATTGTGAGCTACCTGGATCCGTCCTTGCTCGCGGCGGTTCAAGAAGCGACGCGTCGCGCCGCGGCGGAGGGTGTCGACATCCGGCTGACGTCGGGCTGGCGGTCGAAGGGGTTCCAGCAGCGCCTGTTCGACGACGGCGTGCAGACGTACGGAAGCGTCGATGCGGCAAGGGAATTCGTGGCGTCTCCGGCGGTCTCGAAGCATGTCGAGGGAAAAGCGGTGGACATCGCGCCGGTCGAAGCCGACAAGTGGCTGATCGCCAACGGCGCGGCGTTCGGGCTCTGTCAGATTTTCGCCAACGAGATCTGGCACTTCGAGTTGGCGACCGACGAGCAGGGCCGTTGCCCACCGCTGAAGCCCAACGCCGCAGCGGGTTGAGCACCTCGTGGGCCTGCTAGTTCTGGTGAAGGGCCTCGTTGAGGGTGATGCCCTTGCCGTCGCGGGTCACCACTTCCACCGCGCCCGACAACGAATTGCGCCGGAACAACAGGTTGTTCGCGCCTGACAGCTCGCGCGCCTTCACCGTCTTGCCGTCGGATGTCTGCACTTTTGTGCCCGCGGTGACGTACAGGCCTGCCTCGACCACGCAGTCGTCGCCGAGCGGAATGCCGAGACCGGCGTTGGCGCCGAGCAGGCAGCCCTTGCCGATCGAGATGATCTCCTTGCCGCCGCCGGACAGCGTGCCCATGATCGATGCGCCGCCGCCGATGTCGGAGCCGTCGCCGACCACCACGCCCGCCGAGATCCTGCCCTCGACCATCGACGCGCCCAGCGTGCCCGCGTTGAAGTTCACGAAGCCCTCGTGCATCACGGTCGTACCCGAAGCCAGGTGTGCGCCGAGGCGCACCCGGTCGGCGTCAGCGACGCGCACCCCCGTCGGTAGCACGTAGTCGACCATCCGCGGAAACTTGTCCACGCCGTAGACGGTCACTGAACCACGCCTGCGCAGCCTGGCCCGCACGATCTCGAATCCCTCGACGGCACACGGCCCGTGATTCGTCCAGACCACGTTGGTCAGCAGGCCGAAGAACCCGTCGGCGTTCAGCCCGTGCGGCGCCACCAGCCGGTGCGACAGCAGGTGCAGCCGCAGGTAGGCGTCGTAGGCGTCGATCGCCTTGTCGTCCAACGACGCGATCGCGGTGCGCACCACGACGACGTCTACACCGCGGTCGTCGTCGCGTCCGGCCAGCGCCGCCAACTCCTCGGGGACCTCGGCGACCGACAGCCGCACCGTGCCCGCGGGGCCATCGGTGTCGAGTTCGGGAGCGGGGAACCAGGTGTCGAGAACCGTTCCGTCGTCGGCGATGGTCGCCAGGCCGACGCCTGCAGCAGAAGTCACGCCGGTAAGACTAACGTCAGGCGGGTGGGCCTGGACTTGCACGGCGACCCGATCGCGCTGACCGCGGCACTGGTGGACATCCCCAGCGAGTCGCGCAGCGAGAAGCGCATCGCCGACGAGATCGAGGCGGCCCTGCGCGAGCAGGCGCCGCATTTCGAGATCGTGCGCAGCGCCGACGCCGTGCTGGCCCGCACCGATCGGGGCCTGCCGTCGCGGGTCATGCTCGCCGGCCACATCGATACCGTGCCGGCCGCCGGCAACCTGCCCAGCCGGCTTGCCGACGGCCAGTTGCACGGCTGCGGCACGTCGGACATGAAGTCGGGCGATGCGGTGTTCCTGCACCTGGCCGCCACCGTCGCCGAGCCCGCACACGACATCACGCTGGTGATGTACGACTGCGAGGAGATCGAGGCCGCCGCCAACGGCCTCGGCCGCATCGAGCGTGAGCTGCCCGAATGGCTGCAGGCAGATGTCGCGATACTCGGCGAACCGTCCGGCGGCTTCATCGAGGCAGGCTGCCAAGGCACGCTGCGCGTCGTGATCACCGCGACCGGCACCCGTGCGCACTCCGCTCGATCGTGGCTGGGCGACAACGCCATCCACAAGCTCGGCGCCGTGTTGGATCGGCTCCAGGCGTATCAGGCCCGCATCGTCGACATCGACGGGTGCGAGTACCGCGAAGGGCTTTCTGCCGTGCGCATCGACGGCGGAATAGCAGGCAACGTGATCCCCGACGCGGCCTCGGTCACCGTGAATTTCCGGTTCGCGCCGGATCGCAGTGTCGACGAGGCGACGCAACACGTCCACAAGGTGTTCGACGGTCTCGACGTCGACATCCAGTTGACCGACTCGGCCGCCGGCGCGCTGCCCGGTCTGACGGCTCCCCCCGCGGCGGCGCTCGTCGAGGCCGCCGGGGGACAGGTTCGGGCCAAGTACGGCTGGACCGACGTCGCGCGTTTCGCGGCGCTGGGCATCCCGGCTGTCAACTTCGGACCCGGCGACCCCAACCTCGCGCACCGTGCCGACGAGCGTGTCGACACCGCGGCGATCGCCGCGGCGACCGACATGCTGCGGCGGTATTTAACCGGTTGACGCGGTTCGTACCCTGGAACCATGCGGTGAGACAACGACTCCGGTATCCCCAGTCGTTTTCTGCTCACGAGGCTCTCGCATGTCTTCCATCGTTTGTTCGAACCTGTCGTTCGCCTGGCCCGACGACTCACCGTTGTTTTCGGATCTGTCCTTCACCGTCGGTGAGGGCCGCACCGGTCTCGTCGCGCCCAACGGCGCGGGCAAGAGCACGTTGCTGGCCGTGATCGCCGGTGAGCGCGCGCCGACCACCGGATCGGTCACCGTCGACGGCACGCTCGGCTACCTGCCTCAAACGCTGCCGTTCGTCGCCGACCGCACCGTGGCCGAGGTGCTGGGCGTCGCCGCCGTGATCGACGCGCTCAATGCGCTGGCCGACGGCCGGGCCGACGACGGGGTGTTCGCGGTCATCGGCGACGACTGGGACATCGAGGAGCGCACCCGCGCGCAACTCGACCGGCTCGGCCTCGGCCACATCGGCCTCGACCGCCCGCTCGGCTCGCTGTCCGGCGGTGAAGTCGTCACCCTCGGCCTGGCCGGTCAACTGCTCAAGCGTCCCGACGTGTTGCTGCTCGACGAACCGACCAACAACCTCGACGTCGACGCCCGACACCGGCTCTACGACGCGCTCGACGGCTACAGCGGATGCCTGCTGCTCGTCAGCCACGACCGCGTCCTGCTCGACCGTATGGACCGCATCGCCGAGCTCCATCGCGGCGAGATGTTGCTCTACGGCGGAAATTTCACGATGTACCAGAAAGCGGTCAACGAGGCGCAGCGTGTCGCGGAGAACAACATCCGCAACGCCGAACAACAGCTGCGCCGTGAGAAGCGCGACATGCAGCTGGCCAGGGAGCGCGCGGCACGGCGGTCGTCGACCGCGGCACGCAACATCAAAGACGCCGGGATTCCCAAGATCATCGCCGGTGCGATGAAGCGGCGCGCGCAGGAGTCGGCGGGGCGCATCGACGGCGTCAACGCCGCGCGGGTCAGCGACGCCAAGACCCGGCTCGACCAAGCCGAACGGACCCTGCGCGACGACGACACGCTGGCGCTCGAGTTGCCGCACACCAATGTGCCTGCGGGGCGGACCCTGTTGACGGTCGAGCACGTGTTGGTGCGTCAGCTGTTCGCAGGCATCGACCTCGACATTCGGGGTCCCGAGCGTATCGCGTTGACCGGACCCAACGGCGTGGGCAAGTCCACGTTGTTGCGCGTCATCGCCGGTGAGCTGCAGCCGGATTCCGGGCTCGTGCACCGCGCCGACGGTCGCGTCGCATACCTGTCGCAGCGACTCGACCTCCTGGACCCGCAGCGCAGCGTCGTCGAGAGCCTCGCCGCGTACGCGCCGAGCCTGTCGGAAACCCGGCGCATGCATCTGCTTGCGCGATTCCTGTTCCGCGGCAACCGGATCCATTTGCCAGTTCACGCGCTGTCCGGCGGCGAGCGGCTGCGCGCGACACTGGCCTGCGTCCTGTACGCCGAACCCGCACCGCAACTGCTGCTGCTCGACGAGCCGACCAACAACCTCGACCTCGTCAGCGTCGGCCAACTGCAGTCCGCGCTGAACGCTTATGAGGGCGCGTTCATCGTCGTCAGCCACGACGAGCGCTTCCTTGCCGACATCGGCATCGAACGCCTGCTTCGGCTATCCGCGGGCCACCTGATAGCGGCAAATTCGTCCTGATCGGCGGACTCTGTCGGCGAATTAGCGGACCGGCAGCTACTCGCGGCACGGTAAATTCACGGTCATGGCGATCCCACCCGATTCGAGCCCGTTCGGGTCGCAAACCGTGACGGGGCCAGGCTGGCCGAACGTCGACGAGGAGATGCTGGCCGCCGCGGCGGCGAAGTACGAAGCACTCGCCGCGAAGATCACCGGCAGCGTGGTGCCCCAGCAGCAGAGCCAGCTGATGAAGATGAACGATCACTGGGAAGGAGCCGGGGCGTTGGCCGCCACCGGCGAGGCGACGACGATCATCGGCGGCCACGAGGCCAATGCCGCGCACGCCGCCGCGATCGCGGGCAAGTTGCGCGCCATGGAGGCCACCGTCGTCAAGGCGAAGATGTTGGCGAACACCATCGCCCAAGAAGTCCAGCACGAGTGCGAGGCGCTCTCGGCGATGCCGTTCAGCAACGCTCAGGAACTGGTGCAGAGCCGGATCAAAATGGGGCTCTCGCAGAACATCGCCAACGTGACGGCCCACACCACCGAACTGGCCAACACGCTTGGCGTGCCCCCGAGTATCCCGTTCCCCGGGGCTCCGGTGTCCGCCGGCGGTAAGGAGGCGAAAGACGCCGCGGAGGAAACCTCGAAAGCGGCAAGCGATGGGTCCCAACAGGCGATGCAGATGATGAGCCAGATGGGTTCCATGGCGGCGCAACTGCCGATGCAGATCGGCCAGTCGCTGATGCAGCTGCCACAGCAGATGGGCCAGCAGTTGCAGCAGCTGACCCAGCCGCTGCAACAGCTGACGTCGATGTTCGGCCAAGGCGGCAAGGCCGACTCGCTGGGCGCCGCGGGCATGCCGTTCTCGTCGTTCTCCAATCACCCGCTGGCGGGTGGATCGGGTGCCGGTGGCGGCTCGGGCATGGTGAAAGCCGCCTCACTGCCCGGATCCGGCGGCATGCCGCTGCAAACGTCGCAGATGGCGAATCTGGTGGGCACGAAGTCCGTGAGCACGGCGCCGGCGGAGGGCGCGATGGCCGGATCCAGCGCGACCGGCGGGGCCGCGCCGATGGCCGCGGGCGGCGGCATGGGCGGCATGGCGCCGATGATGGGTCAGCGCGGTGACGGCGGCGGCGGTACGAGCGCCAGCCTGGCGGTGCCCGCACCGCTCGATCACGACCTCGACGAAGGCGATTACGACGATGACGACTGGTGACGACACAGGAGAAGGCCGATGACCGCGCCGATGAAAAAGGGCCAAGGTCTCAACTGGAATCCGGCCTCGATCGAGCTGCCTGAGATCCCCACCATCCAGGCGGGCCAGGACGCGCTGAGTTCGACCATCGCGGCGGTACTCCCGACGCTCGCCGTTCCGCTCGCCGCCAACGTCGCGACCCTGCAGGCCAAAGAGGGCACCTTCGCAGGCAAGCTCGGCGCCGCGGAGGCGGCGTACCAGACGTCCGATGACCAGGGCTCGCAGTCCGTCGGCCAAGTCGTCGGGATGCTCGGCCAGATGGGGCAGCAGGCCGGGCAGATGGCGCAGCAGGCCGGTGCGCCGATGCAGGCCGTGGGCGGCCAGATGGGCACGTTCGGTTCGATGATGCAGCAGGCGATGCAGGCGGCGCAGGGCGCTGGCGGGCAGTCGGCCGGCGGGCAGGGACCAGGCGCGCCGGGCGGCGCACCGGTCGGTGCTCCGCCAGGGCCTGCGGGCGGCGGCGGCCAACAGCCCCCGAACGGATCGCTCGAACAGCGCGTCGAGCGGCTCGAGCAGCGTGTCGAGCACGAAGACCGTTCCGAAGATCAACAGGAGCCGCGACGCGAAGAAGGGCAGCCCCTGCAGCGTGCCGACGAATCCACGCTGGCCGCGGGTCCAGAACTTGGTGGTCCCGCCGCGGGACCGGTTCCGGTGGCGCCGCCCGAGCAGCCGCGTCCATCGGCCGACGACGCGGCGCGCAACCTGTAGCGGTCAGTCCACCTGCGGACGCGTCTGCGCGGGCCGCTGGGCCGGGGCCTGCTCGACCGGTGCCGCCCCCCCGGTGGGCGCCCCCGCCGACGCACCCTCTGCGGGCTTCGGGCGAGCGTCCTGCGGCTCGTCCCCACTCGGCGGGTCGTCGCCCCGCTTGCGGTCGTCGGCATGCGTATTCGACGACCCCTGGTCCTTCGGGGCGCCGCCGCCGGCGCCTGAAGCCCCCGTCCCGGTGGGCGCGCCGCCTGCCGCACCGGTTGCCGTCTGGACGATCTGGCTGACGCCCTGCATGACCTGGCCCGGCAGTTGGGCGAGGCCGCCCACCATGCCGCCGAGCGACTGCGCCATCTGACCTGCGGCCTGCCCGGCCTGCTGAGCCATCTGGCCCATCATGTTCGCGCCGCCACCTGCGCCGGATGCGGCTGCGCCCTGCGCGCCGCCCGGGGTCGACCCGCCGGGAGTGCCGCCGCCCGGCGCGCCGCCTCCGCCACCCGAGGGCGTGCCTCCTGCGCTCTCCAGGGCCGCGGCCGCGGCCTTCAACTTGTCCGCGCCCTGCTGGTCGCCCTTCTCGTAAAGCCGTGCTGCCTCCTGCAGCAGTCCCGAGATCGTCGCTCCCGACGTCGACGTGGTGTTGAGCGTGCCCGTGCGGGTGCCGAGCACGCCGGACAGGGCGGTGCTGACGGCGGAGGCGATCGTCCCGTGGGTGTTCTGCACTCCTGTGGCCTCGGACCCGCCGCCCGCCGTCAGACTCGACAGGGCCGATACCACCTGGTCGTGTACCTGCGAGATGGACCGCACGCCCCCGGGCTGTACGAACAGATCGCTCATGGGCCAAGTTTAGGACCGCTCCAGCAACCTCTTCGACGCCAATTTCACATAGCAGGCGCTAACCCGCCTGTGCGGCAGCATCAGCGGCCGCCCGCGACATGCCGATCGCTGCGTACCGCTGCGCGACGTCGCCGAGGGCGTCGGCGTCGCGACCGGTGACCGCCCGTGCGTGCGACAGGGCCAGTTGACCGACGACGCAGTCGCATTGGGCACTGAGTCGCGCGATGTGGTCGGCGGCCCGAACATCGCCGAGGCGCGCCGCGTCGAGCAGGACCCGCAGCGCGACCGCGGCCTGGCCACCGCGCTCTGCGCTGCGCGCCGCCTCGCGCGCCGCGGCGATCGCACCGTGTTGATCGCCGCGTGCCGATGTCGTCCACGCGCGGGCCAGCGCAAGCTCCGGTGCGAACAGCATCGACTTCAGCCCGTGCCGAGACTCCGCCCGCGACAAGGCTTTACCGGCCTCGGCCGTCGCGCCGAGCTGACCCAGCGCCTGCGCCAACAGCATCCACGCCAGTGGGCCCCACGAGTAGCCGGTCGGCGCCAGCGCGGCGGCCGCTCGGCGCAACAGTTTCACCGCGGCCTCGAGCTCACCCTTGGCGATCAGTACGTCGGCGATCAGCACCTCGCCGATCGCGCGGCCCGGCTGCTGCAATTGGGTGAAGTCGGTGAGCCCGCGGGCCAGCGTCTGCGCCGCGTCCAGTTCGCCGGTCAACACCATGGCGGTCGTTTGGCCGAACCCGCTGGTGAACCGGAGCAATCCCGGCTGGCCGGCGGCGATCGCGCGTTCCGCAGGTGTGTCGACCTCGGCGAAAAGGCCCATCCGCGCGGAGCTCAACGCGGCCGCTGCGCCCGCCCAGCCGACCGCGGTGTCGTCGGCTGACGGCGACGCCAGCACCCGATCGGCGATCTGCTTGGCGCGGCTGGGATTGCCTGCGTTCATCGCGAACGTCGCCGACAGCGCGTCGAGGGTGGTCCGTGCCTCCGGAGACGACACCCTGTTGCGCGTGGCCAGGAGAAAAGCGGTCGCCCGCTCCGGTTCGGACAACATCCAGAACTGGTTGGCCGCGCGCGGCAGGGCCCACATCATCAATGCCGATTCCGACAGCGCGGTCGGATCCACCTCGGCGAGAACCGAATCGGCGTCGCGGCCGCGGCCCTGCCACGCCAATGCGTAGGCCAGCGTCACCCGGGCGGCGAAATTCGGCGCGCGTTGCAATGCGGCCCGGGCGAGCCGTTCGGACAACACCAGGTCCCCGAGGCGCAGCGCCTCCTCGGCGGCCGTGGCCACTTCTGCGGTCGGCTGCGGGCGGTCGCTGTCCAGAGCCAGCACCGCCAGCCGCAGCAGGGCCACCACGTCGCGAGGGGGCGCGGCACCGAGCCGTTCGACCAGCTCCGTCCGCAACCGGCGCATCTCCGGCCCACCCAACGCATCGCCGACCGCGTCGACGAAGAGCGGGTGCGCAGGCCGCACATGTTCCCCGTCGACGACGACGGCGCCGGACCGCTCGGCCTCGGCGACGGCCTCGCGCCCGCCGGCCAGATCGGCGATCTCGGCCAGCGGCAGCGGGTCGTCGACGGCCAGGTATTCCAGCACCCGGTGCGCCGGGGCCGGCAGTGACGCGACGAACTCCTCGACCGAGGTAGCGAGCCGGCGGTCGTCGTGGCCCGGCGGCTGAAGATCGATCCGCTCGAGCAGATCGTCACGCCACAGCGCCGAGACCTCGTCGGCCGCAGGCCCGTTGGGCGAGACGGTCACGATGAGCGACGCGGCGCCGCTGACCGCCAGCTGATACACCAACGCCGCCGACAACTTGTCCAGGAGGTGCGCGTCATCCACCACCAGCAGTCGGCCGTCGCCGAGCGACTGGCGGGCGTTGCGTAGCACCTCGGCGGTTTTTCCGGTGTCGGGAACGTCGATCACATGGGCGAACGCCGCGAACGGCACCGTAGCCATCGGCGCCGTAGCAATCACCCAGTCGACGCGGTCGAATTGGGAGCCGATGCGGGACGCGGCTTCTCGCGCCAGCGTGGTCTTGCCGACACCCGCGGGGCCGATCAGCACCGCGCCGGACCGCTCCCGCACACCGGCTGCGATAAGCCGCAATGCCGGCTCCGACGGCGAGGTCACCCAGTCGATCGGCACCGCCGGAGTCTATGGCTAGGTTGTGCGTGTGTCCGCCGAAACCGACCGCGCACGCGAGAAGCAAACCGACCGCCAGTGGGCGGTGTGTGTCTACTGCGCCTCAGGTCCCGCCCATGACGATCTGATGGACCTGGCTGTCCGCGTCGGCGAGACGATCGCCGAGCGCGGCTGGACCCTGGTGTCCGGCGGGGGCAACGTGTCGGCGATGGGCGCGGTGGCCCAGGCGGCCCGGATGCGCGGCGGACACACCGTCGGCGTCATCCCCAAGGCGCTGGTGCACCGCGAAGTCGCCGACGTCGACGCCGACGAACTGGTCGTCACCGACACGATGCGAGAGCGAAAACAGATCATGGAGGACCGCGCCGACGCGTTCATCGCGCTGCCCGGAGGCATCGGCACGCTGGAAGAATTCTTCGAGGCCTGGACAGCGGGTTATTTGGGTATGCATGACAAGCCAGTGGTCATGCTCGACCCCATCGGTCACTACGACGGCCTGCTGGCCTGGCTGCACCAGTTGGTCGACAGCGGTTACGTCGCCAAGGGCGCGCTGGACCGGTTGGTCGTCGTCGATGATGTCGAGTCGGCGATGCAAGCTTGTGCACCGACGCGATGACCGCTGTCACTAGGGTGTGCACAAACAAACAGCGGAGGGACGAAACGCGCATGAGCGACCAGAAATCGGGGACCCGCAGCAGCGTCGGGTTACTGGACATCGCCGCCCAGGTGCCGGGCCTAGTCATGGACGTGCCGACGATTCTGCGCGGCGTGGTCACCGGCTTCGGGGCACGGCCGTCCGCCAAGACGTCGATCGGCAAGGTGTTCCAGGACCGCGCCGCGCGCTACGCCGACAAGATGTTCCTCAAGTTCGAGGACCGGGAGATCACCTACCGCGACGCCAACGAGACCGTCAACCGCTATGCGGCGGTACTGGCGACCCGCGGCGTCGGGCACGGCGACGTTGTCGGCATCATGATGCGCAACTCGCCCGAACCGGTACTGCTCATGCTGGCGGCGGTCAAATGCGGCGCGATCTCCGGGATGCTCAACTACAACCAGCGCGATGACGTCCTCGCGCACAGCCTCGGTCTGCTCGAGGCGAAGGTCATCGTCACCGAGACCGACTTCGTCGATCCGATCAAGGAAAGCGGCGCCGACACCGACGGGTTGATGACGCTCGACGAGTTGGAGGCGCTGGCCGCCACCGCGCCGACCGGCAACCCGGCGAGCACGTCCGCGGTGCTGGCCAAGGACAAGGCGTTCTACATCTTCACCTCGGGCACCACCGGCATGCCCAAAGCCAGCGTCATGACCCACTACCGGTGGCTGCGGGCGCTCGCGGGGTTCGGCGGCCTCGGAATGCGGCTGACCAGCAACGACACTCTGTACTGCTGCCTGCCGCTCTACCACAACAACGCGTTGACGGTCGCGCTGTCATCGGTGCTCAACTCCGGCGCCACTTTGGCGATCGGCAAGTCGTTCTCGGCGTCGAAGTTCTGGGACGACGTGATGCGTTACGACGCAACGGCATTCGTCTACATCGGCGAGATCTGCGCTTACCTGCTCAACCAGCCGGAGAAGGAATCCGACCGCAAGAACAAGGTACGCGTCATCGCGGGCAACGGTCTGCGCCCGGCGATCTGGGACGATTTCACCAAGCGATTCGGCATCGGCCGGGTGTGTGAGTTCTACGCCGCCAGCGAGGGCAACACCGCGTTCGTCAACGTGCTCAACGTCGACAAGACGACAGGCATCTGCCCGACGCCGGTGGCGTTCGTGGAGTACGACCCCGAATCGGGCGACCCGATCCGTGACGACAACGGCCGAGTCAAGAAGGTCAAGGGCGGCGAGCCCGGCCTGCTGTTGTCGAAGGTGAGCAACTTCCAGCCGTTCGACGGTTACACCGACAAGGAAGCCACCGAGAAGAAACTCGTCCGCGACGCGTTCAAAGAGGGCGACGTCTGGTTCAACACCGGCGACCTGATGCGCTCGCAGGGCTTCGGCCACGCCGCGTTCACCGACCGACTCGGCGACACGTTCCGCTGGAAGGGCGAGAACGTCGCCACCACCGAGGTCGAGGCGGCGGTGTCCACCGACCCGCAGGTGGAGGAGTGCACCGTGTTCGGCGTCGAGGTCGAGGGCGCCGGTGGCAAGGCGGGCATGGCGGCCATCCAACTCAAGGAGGGCAAGGAGTTCGACGGCAAGGCGCTGGCGAAGGCGGTGTACGACAAGCTGCCCAGTTACGCGCTGCCGCTGTTCGTCCGGGTGGCCAAAGAACTGGCCCACACGTCGACGTTCAAGAGCCAGAAAGTGGATCTCCGCAAGGAGGGCTACGGCGGCAGCACCGGTGAGGGCGACGATGACGACGTCAAGATCGAGGATCCGATCTATGTGCTGTCGGGCAAGGACGAAGGCTACGTCGAGTTCTACGACGAGTACCCCAAAGAGGTCGCCGAAGGCAAGAAGCCGAAGTAGCTAGGGGCTCACGCGCTGCCAGAGGTCGTCGAACGCGATCGCGTCGAAGAACGCCGACGCCTTCACTATTCGGCCGTCGCGCAACGTCAGGAACCACGCGTAGGTGTTGCGGTACGGCACGCCGTCGCGGGCGGTGCCCTCGGCGTCGAAGAACGCCACCACCGTGTCGCCGTCGGCGTACAGGCTGCGCACCGTCGGTTTCAGCGGCGCCGACATCCGCGCGTTGAACGGCCGGATCACGTTGGCCAGGAAGTCCTCTTTGTCGGCGTACACCCGCGCCGCCACGGAGTTGCCGATGATTTCCCAGGTCGCGTCATCGGCCAGTGCGTCATATGGGCTGCCGGTGCCGTTACGCCACGCGTCGAGGCCGCCCCGCACCACCTCGAGGTTGCGCGTCTCGATCTCGTCGTAGGACTCGGCCGAGGTCATCGCCGCGGGAACGTCACCATCAGGGCGAGCGTCAGGCCGAGCACTCTGATCACAGACAAGGCGGTTCTCCTAGTCGTAGACGATGACGGCGCGCCCGATGACGTCGCCGCGGGCGATCGCCTCGAGCGTCTCGTTGACCTCGTCGAAGCGCACGCGAGTGACGGTGTGCTTGATCTGACCGGCCTCGGCAAGGGCGAGCACCTCGGTGAGGTCGTTGTAGTTGCCCCAGAACGAGCCGTAGTAGGTGTATTCGCGGGCCACCAGCGGGAACAGCGGCATGTCCACACGGTTGCCGATCAGCCCGACCGACGCCACCGCGCCCTCGGCCGCCAGCAGCGAGAACGCCAGCCGGATCGCGTCCGCCGATCCGGCACACTCGATCACCGCGTCGAGTTCGTCTCGGCCGGTAAGGCTTTCGAGCTCTGCGCGGATGGCGTCGGTGTCCTTGTCGCGGACGTTGATCGCGTGGTCGGCGCCGTTGTCGAGGGCGACCTTGAGCTTCTCGTCGCTGCGGGCGAAGGCCACGACGTCAGCACCGCCGCCGAGCAGTTTCGCGTACTGGGCGCCGTAGCTGCCCAGCCCGCCGATGCCGCTGACGGCCAGGGTGCGGCCCGGGCGGAGGTGGCCGGCGTCGCGCAGCTTCTTCAACCCGCGATAGGGGGTGAGGCCGGCGTCCGTGAGCGGCGCGAGCGTGTCGGGCGACAAGTCACCGCGCCCGGGAATCTTGATCAGGTAGCGGTAATTGACCGGCATGTACTCCTGATAGCCGCCATGCCGGCCGAAGCCCGCCCAGACGCCGTGCGCGCAGAGTTGTTCGTTGCCCTCGTGACACTGTCTGCACGCGCCGTCGCCCCAGCTGCCGAATACCACGACCTGGTCGCCCTCGGCCAACCCGGCCGATGCAGGCACCTCCGCGCCCAGCCCGTCGACCCAGCCGGCGACCTCGTGACCCGGCGTGATCGGGAAGTCCATGTCCAGCCCTGTGTCGAAGTAACCGTCGACGAGCTGAAAGTCGGTGCGGCACATGCCCGCTCCGCCGACTTTCACCAGCACCTCCTCGGGCCCCACATGGGGCACGTCGATCTCTTCGAGTCGAAGGGGTTGCTTGTACCCGTGCATCCGGGCGGCGCGCATCTTCATGAGGCGATGATCGGTCGGCGGCGCGGGCATTCGCATCCGCCACCCGACAGTGCGATTACCCGTCGGCGTCGGACAGCGCGGAGTCGAGCTGGCTGCGGGAGCGGATCCCGAGCTTGGTGAACACCTTGCCGAGGTGGTACTGGACGGTGCGGGCGCTGATGAACAGGCGTGCGCCGATCTCGGGATTCGACAGTCCCGCCCGCGCCAATCTCGCGACCTGAGCCTCCTGGGCCGTCAGCTCGCGCACCGCGGCCTGGGGCGCACGACTGCGGGCCTTCTCGCCGGTGGCCGAGAGCTCTCGGCGGGCGCGATCGGCGAAGGCCGCCATTCCCAGCGCTTCGAAGATCTCGTGTGCCGACCGCAAGTGGTAACGGGCGTCGACGCGACGACGTTGCCTGCGCAGCCACTCCCCGTACAGCAGATGGGACCGGCCGAGGTCGGGCCGCATGCCCGCGCGGGTGAATCGCTCGATCGCGTCACGGTAGAGGTGCTCGGCGGTGGCGCCGTCACTGAGCAGGGCGCGCGACCGCGCCTCGACGCCCAGTCCCCAGTCGGTGGCGCTGGGTGCGGTCATCTCCGACAACCGCTCGAGGGCGTCGGCGGCGACGTCTGCTTCGCCCGAACGCGCCGCGGCCTCGACGAGTTCTACCAAGGCCCAGCCTGAGGAGGTGCAGTCGCCGCGATAGGCCGTCGCGTACAAACCCTCGTTCATGGCGTCCCAATAGTCGCCGAAGCCGTTGTGCAGCAGAGCATTCGCCCATGCGGCCACGGTGAGCCCGACACCCTCGCCGCGGCGGGTGGCATCGCGGATCGTCGTGTCGGTCAGTGACAGCAGCTTGGCCTTGTCGCCGCGCATGGCGGCCAGGCTGATGGCGCCGTAGGGGGTCATCGTCTCGCCCATCGCCTCGACGAGGGAGCGCAGCTCGTCGATCTGGGCGGACGCCTCTGCCATCTGTCCCCTGAACAGCAGTACCGAGATGTAGCTGGAGAGCGCGAGCGGAAGCTGACTCAGCGCACCGGTTTCGCGGGCGAGCTGGACGTGCCGTTGGGCCAGTGACGTCAGTCGATCCATGTCCCAGACGCGGGCGGCCGCGACATTCGCCAGCCACATCCAGCGCAGTTCCTGCTCTGCGGTCATTCGATGCCCGTAGATGCGAAGCGCTTCGTGGACCGCGGGCAGGCCCTTGTCGAAGCCCGCGCTGTGCTGCGTCGCCAACCCGTCGAGCAACAGATCGGCCGGCCGGGGATCGCTGAGCGCCCTGGTGGCCGCGCTCGCGGCCTCCGACACCTCGAGCACGTCGCCGTCCGCGGCGAGCCGACCGGCGAACACCGCGGCCGACAACGCGGCCAGATAGGTGTCGCGCGCCAGCGTCCCGTCGATCGCTTCGAGACGTCGTGCCGCACTGAGCATCAGTGGCGCGGCGTCATTGCCGCGGCGGGTCACGTAGGCGAGTTCGGCGCGCGCCAGGTCGGCCTGCGCTCGCTGCCGATCACTCAACGGCTCGGCCTCGGCGACCGCGAGCATTTCCCGTGCCCCGTCCAGCATTCCGGCCTGCGCCTTGGCCGACGCGGCGGCGATCGCCAGATCGCATCGACGGTGCCGATCGAGCGTCAATGACGAGGCCCGCTCGAGGAAGGCAGCCGCCGCCGTGATCCCGCCGCGGGCCTGTACCCGGCCCGCCGAGCGCTCCAGCTCGTCGGCCACCGTGTCATCCGGCCCCACCGCCGCATGGCCCAGATGCCAGGCCCGGCGGTCCGGGTCGACGGCCTCGTCGGTGACGGCGGCCAGTGCCCCGTGGATGCGCCGCCGGTCCGACAACGGCACCGACCGGTAGGCGGTTGCGCGGATCAGCGGGTGGCGGAACCGAACTCGCGTGCCGATCTCGGCCAGCCCGGACTCGATCGCTGGTTCGGCGGCCTCTGTCGCGAGGCCGAGCAATTCGGCCGCCGACCACAGCAGCGACGGATCGCCCGCGGGATCGGCCGCGGCCAGGGCCAGCAGCCGGCGGGTCGCAGCAGGCAACGCCTCGACCTGTCTGCGGAACGTCCCTTCCAGGCTGTGCGACAGTGGCGCACCCGGCGCTCCGAATCCGCCCGCCAGTTCCTCGCTGCGCAGCGACCGCGAAAACTCCACCAGCGCCAGCGGGTTGCCGTGTGCTTCAGCGAGGATCCGGTCCCTGACGCGCGGATCGAGCGGGCCGTCGAGCACGGTGGCCAACAACGCGTGCGACTCTTCGTCGCGCAAGGGGGAGACCGTCAATTCCGGCAGCCCGGCCAGGCCGCCCACCACCCGGGTCGCGAAAACCATCCCGACGGACTCCGCAACGAGTCGACGGGCGACGAAGGTGAGCACCTGCGCCGACGCCAGATCCAGCCACTGCTGGTCGTCGACCAGTACGAGCACCGGGCGCTGCGCCGCGGCCTCGGACAGCAGGCTGAGCACCGCCAACCCGACCAGGAACGGGTCCGGGGCCGGGCCCTCGCGTTCCCCGAACGTCGTGCGGAGGGCGTCGCGTTGCGGTTTCGGGATGCGGTCCAGTCGTTCCGCCATCGGCGCGCACAGTTGATGCAGCGCCGCAAAAGCGAACTCCATCTCGGAGTCGATGCCGGCCACCCGCGTCACCAGCAGTCCGCTCGCCTGGTCCGCCACATGATCGAGCAGCGCGGTCTTGCCGATGCCTGCCTCGCCGGTGACGACGAGCGTGCTGCTCGTGCCTTCGCGCACCGCGGCCAACAGGTCGTCGAGAGCCTGGCGCTCCGCTTTCCGGCCGACGAGGTACACCGGGCCTCCTGCTTGACCGAGTGCGATTTCCTGCGAGCAGGCTAACCGGCCGCCCGTGATTTCGGCGCGGTAATGCCCGCTCAGCGAGCGAAAGCGCGCCCAATCCGCACGCCCGTAGCCTGGAGGCGTGGAGTCGAGGTTCCTGGGCCGCCCGGTGGCCGGCGATCGCGCGTTGATCATGGCGATCGTCAACCGGACGCCGGATTCGTTCTACGACCGCGGCGCGACGTTTCGCGACGACGCCGCGAAAACGGCCGCGCACCGGGTGATCGAAGACGGCGCCGACGTGGTCGACGTGGGCGGCGTCAAGGCCGGCCCGGGCAGTTCCGTCGACGTCGACGAGGAGATCGCCCGCGTTGTCCCCTTCATCGAATGGCTGCGCGCCACCTATCCAGATCAACTGATCAGCGTCGACACCTGGCGCGCATCGGTGGCCAAACAGGCCTGCGCGGCGGGCGCGGACCTGATCAACGACACGTGGGGCGGACACGACCCCGGACTGCCGGAGGTCGCCGCGGAGTTCGGCGCCGGCCTGGTGTGCTCTCACACCGGCGGTGCACAACCGCGGACCCGCCCGTTCCGGGTCAACTACGGGACCACAACCCGCGGCATCGTCGACGACGTCATCGCCGAGGTGACCGCCGCGGCCGAACTCGCGGTCGCGGCCGGGGTCGCCCGCGACGCGGTGCTGATCGATCCGACCCACGATTTCGGCAAGAACACTTACCACGGTCTTAGTTTGTTGCGCCACGTAAAAGACCTTGTAAAAACTGGATGGCCGGTCCTGATGGCGCTGAGTAACAAGGACTTTGTCGGGGAAACTCTGGGTGTGGACTTAACCGAACGCCTGGAGGGCACCCTGGCGGCGACCGCGTTGGCCGCCGCGCAGGGAGCCGCGATGTTCCGGGTGCATGAAGTCGGGCCCACGCGACGCGTGCTGGAGATGGTCGCGTCGATCCAGGGCGGGCGTCCGCCGACGCGCACGGTGAGGGGACTGGCATGACTGTGCTTTCTGAGCTGACACCTGATACACCCGGCACGGACGTCGTCACCGCTCGGTGGCTCGCCGACCACAGCTTCTCCAGGCCGACGTGGACCGTTGCCGAACTCGAAGCCGCCAAGGGGTCGCGCACGATTTCGGTGGTGCTGCCCGCCCTCAACGAGGAACAGACCGTCGGGAGCGTCGTCGAGACGATCACCCCGCTGCTTGGTGGCCTGGTCGACGAGCTCATCGTGCTCGACTCGGGCTCGACCGACGACACCGAGATCCGCGCGCTGGCCGCGGGCGCCAGGGTGATCAGCCGCGAGGTGGCACTGCCCGAGGTCGCGCCGCAGTCCGGCAAGGGTGAGGTGCTGTGGCGTTCGCTGGCCGCCACGACCGGCGACATCGTGGTGTTCGTCGACTCGGACCTCATCGACCCCGACCCGATGTTCGTGCCGCGACTCGTCGGGCCGCTGCTGACCACCGAGGGCGTGCACCTGGTCAAGGGCTTCTACCGGCGACCGCTGAAGATCAGCGGCAGCGAGGACGCCAACGGCGGGGGCCGGGTCACCGAGCTGGTCGCCCGGCCACTGCTGACGGCGCTGCGCCCCGAACTGGGCTGCATCCTGCAGCCGCTGGGCGGCGAGTACGCGGGCACCCGCGAGCTGCTGACCGCAGTCCCGTTCGCACCCGGGTACGGCGTGGAGATCGGGCTGCTGGTCGACGCGTACGACCGCCTCGGACTTGACGCGATCGCTCAGGTCAACCTCGGCGTGCGTACGCATCGCAACCGGCCGCTGACCGAGCTGGCCTCGATGAGCAGGCAGGTGATCGCGACCCTGCTCTCGCGCTGCGGGGTGCCGGACTCCGGGATCGGGCTGACGCAGTTCTTCGCCGACGGAATCGACTTCACGCCGCGGTCGTCGACGGTCTCGCTCGAGGACCGGCCGCCGATGAACACGTTGCGCCCGTACGCCTGATGTCACCGGCCTGAGGCAGTATCGAGGGCGTGACCCTGGTTCTGCTGTATCTGGTCGTGCTGGTTCTGATCGCCGTCGTGCTGTTCGCCCTGGGCAGTGCGCTGTTCGGGCGGGGCGAGACGCTGCCGCCGCTGCCGCGCGACACCACCGCCACCGTGTTGCCCGCCTCCGGCGTCACCGGCGCCGACGTCGACGCGGTCAAGTTCACCCAGACACTGCGCGGCTACAAGACCAGCGAGGTCGACTGGGTGCTCGACCGGCTGGGGCAGGAGCTCGACCTGCTGCGCGGCCAGCTGGCGGCAGTGAGCGCCGCGAACGGGTTCGACCCCGACGACGACCGCGACCAACGCATCGACGGCGCGCACGCCCTGATCGCCGACGATGTAGCCGATCGGGACGACCCGTGAGCACCGACGGCCGTGTCCGCTGCGCATGGATCGACGAATCACGTTTGGCACCAGCTGATTTCGTACTGTATCGCGACTACCACGACACCGAGTGGGGCCGGCCGCTGCGCGATTCGAAGGCGCTGTTCGAACGGATCACGCTCGAGGCGTTCCAGAGCGGGTTGTCCTGGTTGATCATCCTGCGCAAGCGGGAGAACTTCCGCCGCGCGTTCGACGAGTTCGACGTCGCTCGCGTCGCCGGCTACACGGACCTGGACGTCCAACGGCTGATGGCCGACGCCGGCATCGTGCGTAACCGAGCCAAGATCGAGGCCACCATCGCCAATGCCCGCGCGGCCGTCGATCTCGAGGAAGCCGGGGTGGATCTGGCCGATTTGCTGTGGTCGTTCGCGCCGCCGCAACGGCCCCGGCCCGCCGACTTCACGCAGGTGCCCGCCGTCACGCCGGAGTCGACGGCCATGGCCAAGGAACTCAAGCGGCGCGGCTTCCGGTTCGTCGGACCGACGACGGCCTATGCCCTGATGCAGGCCACCGGAATGGTCGACGACCACACCGCGGACTGCTGGGTGCCCGCGACGGTCTAACGACAACCGGGCGACGGCGCAGCGACAAAAACGGGTGCCGTCGCGACCGCCTTGGCCGGGTCTTTGCACACCGAACCTCCCGGATAGGGAACAATAGGGGTGTTCAGTAGCAGTTCAGTGCCGGGAGCTGTCAACGAGTGGGCAGTCTCGGCCCCGACCGGGTCCGCTCTCGCGGGCCGGATCATGTGGAGGGAGCACTCGATGGCGGCGATGAAGCCCCGGACCGGCGACGGTCCACTGGAAGCAACCAAGGAGGGGCGCGGCATCGTGATGCGAGTACCACTTGAAGGCGGCGGACGCCTCGTGGTCGAACTCACTCCTGATGAGGCAGCCGCCCTCGGGGACGAACTCAAGAACGTCACCAGCTGAACTACGAAGACACCTTGCGGTAGATCTCCAGGGTCTGCTCGGCGATGTGCGCCCAGGAGAACTCCGCGATGCAGCGCGCGCGCCCGGCCTGCCCGTACTGCCGGGCCCGCTCGGGCTCGGCCACCAGCGAATTGACCGCATCGGCCAGGCGCGACTCGTAGAACGCCGGATCTGTCGCGTCATAGTGCACCAGCAACCCGGTGTGATGATCGGCCACCACCTCCGGGATGCCGCCGACGTCGGAGGCCACCACCGCCGTCGCGCACGCCATCGCCTCCAAATTGACGATCCCCAGCGGTTCATACACGGACGGGCAGACGAAAACAGTTGCCGCCGAGAGAATTTCGCGGATCTTGACGATGGGCAGCATTTCGCGCACCCAGAACACGCCGGTGCGTGCGCGTGCCAGCTGCTGCACCGCTTCGGTGACCTCGGCGGCGATCTCGGGGGTGTCGGGTGCGCCCGCGCACAGCACCAGCTGGATCTCCGGGTCGAAGCGATGCGCTGCCGCGACGAGGTGGGCCACCCCCTTCTGACGGGTGATCCGGCCGACGAACGCGACGATGGGCCGGGAGAGGTCGACGCCGAGCTCGGCGAGCACCGACTCTCCGCTCGCCGGCGCGCCGCCCGAGTCGCTGCCGGCGCGCGCGACGGGATACCAGACTTCGGTGTCGATCCCGTTGCGCACCACATGGACCCGGCTGGGATCAAGTGCCGGATACGTGTGCAACACATCGTCGCGCATGCCGGAACTGACCGCGATCACGGCGTCGGCCGCTTCCACCGCGGTCTTCTCGACCCAGGACGACACTCGGTAGCCACCGCCGAGCTGTTCGGCCTTCCACGGCCGCATCGGCTCCAGCGAGTGCGCGGTCAGCACGTGCGGAACGCCGTACAGCAACGCGGTGAGGTGGCCGGCCAGTCCGGCGTACCAGGTGTGGGAGTGGACGACGGTGGCATGCGCCGCCGCGTTGACCATGTTCAGGTCCGTCGACAGCGTCGACAGCGCGGGATTGGCGCCCAGCAACGCCGGGTCGGGCTGGGCGACGATCGCGCCTGGGCGGGGCGCGCCCATGCAGTGCACGTCGACCTCACAGAGGTTCCGTAGCTGCGCCACAAGCTCGGTGACGTGAACGCCGGCCCCGCCGTAGACCTCGGGTGGGTACTCCCGCGTCATCATCGCCACCCGCATGGTGACGACGGTAGTAGCCCAGGCACGGGAACGCAGCCGTGTTCGGCCGCCGGACAGGCCGAAATCGTTGAGCTACGCGACGAATGGCTGGCCCCGGTTGGCGGCGACAGATAGGTTTGGAGGTATGCGGGAACTGCCACACGTGCTGGGCATCGTCCTGGCCGGCGGCGAAGGCAAACGGCTTTACCCATTGACCGCGGACCGGGCGAAGCCGGCCGTTCCCTTCGGGGGCGCCTACCGGCTGATCGATTTTGTGCTGTCGAATCTGGTCAATGCGCGATACCTGCGGATTTGTGTGCTCACGCAGTACAAGTCGCATTCGCTGGACCGGCATATCTCGCAGAACTGGCGGCTGTCCGGGCTAGCCGGCGAGTACATCACCCCGGTGCCGGCCCAGCAGCGGCTCGGCCCCCGGTGGTACACCGGTTCGGCCGACGCCATCTACCAGTCGATGAATCTGATCTACGACGAGGATCCCGACTACATCGTCGTGTTTGGCGCCGACCACGTGTACCGCATGGATCCCGAGCAGATGGTCCAGTTCCACATCGAGAGCGGCGCGGGCGCGACAGTCGCAGGCATCCGGGTGCCCCGGGCTGAGGCCACCGCTTTCGGGTGCATCGACTCCGACGAGTCCGGTCGCATCCGCAGCTTCATCGAGAAGCCCGCCGACCCGCCGGGCACGCCCGATGATCCCGAGCAGACGTTCGTCTCGATGGGCAATTACATCTTCACCACCAAGGTGCTGATCGACGCGATCCGTGCCGATGCCGACGACGACCACTCCGACCACGACATGGGCGGCGACATCATCCCGCGGCTCGTCAGTGACGGTATGGCCGCGGTCTACGACTTCAAGAACAACGAGGTGCCAGGAGCCACCGAGCGCGACCACGGATATTGGCGAGACGTCGGCACGCTCGACGCGTTCTACGACGCGCACATGGACCTGGTTTCGGTGCACCCGGTGTTCAACCTGTACAACAAGCGCTGGCCGATCCGCGGCGAGGCCGAGATGCTCGCACCGGCGAAGTTCGTCAACGGCGGTTCGGCACAGGAATCCGTTGTGGGTGCCGGAAGTATCATTTCGGCTGCATCCGTTCGTAATTCGGTGTTGTCGTCCAACGTGGTCGTTGACGACGGGGCGATCGTCGAAGGCAGCGTGATCATGCCCGGCACGCGCGTCGGACGCGGCGCAGTGGTGCGCCACGCGATCCTGGACAAGAACGTCGTGGTGGGGCCGGGCGAGATGGTGGGCGTGGACTTGGAGAAGGATCGCGAGCGTTTTGCGATCAGCAACGGGGGAGTGGTCGCCGTCGGTAAGGGCGTCTGGATCTAGTCGGCCGCGGCCCGGCGTCGCCGCATGACGCGGCCCGCCGACCAGAACATCGCGACCAAGACCAGCACGACCAACATCGGCAGCAGGATGGCGACGAAAACCAGTCCGACGCTGACGCCGTCCTCGACCGTGCTCAGCACCGGCGCGGCCATCCCGACGGTGGCGGCGTTGGCGGCGGGTCGGACCGCCGACTTCGTCAGCGACACCGCCAGCGCGACAACCACACCGATCACCACCGGTATCCACTGACCCGATTGAGCGAACGCGCCAGGATCGGCGACGGCCGACGTCTGCGTTGCGGTGCCCGACCCGAACACGATGCCGCCCGCGGTAGGCCGGACGAACGTCTGAATCGCATCGTTGACGCTGTCGAGAGTGGGAATCTTGTCAGCGACGACCTCGATGATGAGCAGCACCGCGACGATCGCCAGCACCCAGCCGTTCTCCAGCCAGGCCCAGCCATGCGGCAGCGTGACCAGGTCGGTGAACCGCGACAGCAACCCGAGCATGACTAGTGGGATGTAGGCGTTGAGTCCCGCCGCGGTAGCCAGCCCGAAGCCGGTCAGCAGTTCCACGTGATCAGTATGACCAGGCCGATCAGGCGGCAGCGAACTCGGCGAGTACGTGCGCGAGCTGCGCCTCGACCGGGCTTGGCGTGGACCGGTCGAAGTGGAGTAGAGGCGGCGCTTGGGATTGATGTCGAGCACCGGTAGGGGTGGTGACTTCGGAAATGTGCGCGCCGTCGCGCCGCCGCAGAGTTGTCACGCGCCAGCCGGGGGCTTCCTTGGCGTAGTTGCAGGCCTCGCAGGCCCCGAGACCGTTCAATTCGCTGGTGGCTCCGCCGGCGGCGTGCGCGTTGGCGTGGTCGGTATGACGAATT
Organism: Mycobacterium deserti; assembly: GCF_025345615.1. Classification (GTDB taxonomy): domain Bacteria; phylum Actinomycetota; class Actinomycetes; order Mycobacteriales; family Mycobacteriaceae; genus Mycobacterium; species Mycobacterium deserti. The sequence goes on along the minus strand of NZ_JAODWD010000001.1, from coordinate 169,178 downwards.
GGCGCATCGCAGTAGGGGGTTCGGCAGGTGTTGTCGCGCAAGGCGATGAATCGAGCAAGCGCGTCGGGGAAGCGTCGGGCCCGTGATTCCATGGCAACCAGCGCGCCCGACGAGGGGTGGCGGTACAGCCGGCGCAGGGTCGCCTTGGAGCGCTCGTCGGCGATCGCGTCGCTCGCCAGGCGGCAGGCGATGGCGGCGGGAATTGGGCCGTAGCCGGGCACCTGCCCTGGCGCGGTGTCCCCGCCGAGCAGGGTTTCGTCGGTGACGACCAGGTTGACTGTGACAGGGACCGGGACGTCGGCCGGTCGGCCGGTGACGCGCTCGACAAGGGTGTCCGCCATCACCTGTCCGCGGCCCCGACCGTCACCGCAAGCGTCACCTGCGCGCCTCAGCGCGGCGTACACCGCGACCCCCTGCGCCATGGGCAGAAAGGCCGTCACGTAGGCCATGTTGTCGGGCGCGGGTCGACTGGTGACGGTGCGTTCGGATTCCGCCCGCACCGCCCTGTCGACGACGGCGTGGGGGTCGAGGCGATAGGCGATGGCTTTCGCGTCCGCCTCAATCCGCTTGTCCCCCCGACCATTCAATTTCGATGAGTCGGCGCACATCTCGGCGTCCAACGCCCGCCGATCCTCGATCTCCAGGCACGCCGACTCACGCACGATCAGAGTGGCGCGCCATTCGGAAAGAGCACCGGTCTCCAGCGCCGCCAGAGTATGCGGCATTTCGTGGACCAGGGCGCGGGCGAACCCCAGATGGCGACCGCCCCGATTGGGGGAATCCCGCCGTGCCAGGGCGATCTCGCTCGCCAGGCCGCGTCCGCGTTTCGCCGCGGGAATCCCGCGATGGGCTTCGGCGCAACGACGATTCTCGTCGAGTGCGGCGGTCAGTCGGGCCTGACGCGCCGCGGCGGCGGACTTGAGCAGTTCCAGTTCGCTGAGCTGCTCGATCAGCGACGCCTCGTCGGCAGCGAGGTCGATTTCAAGCGTTCTCTCGAACATGTGTTCGATACTATGTCACTGGTCGGACAAGTCGCGCATCCTCACCAGACGTACGGCACCAACCGATGGTGCACCTTGGCCATGTAGTCGCGGTAGCCGTCGAGTTCCTGTTCGAGCATCGACTCCTCGTCGAAGATGCGCACTCCGAGCACCGGCAGGCCGAAAGCCAGAGCGAGCAGCCCCCAGTACGAGTCGAGCGCGAGCGGCGTGCCGATCATCATGATCAGCGTTCCGAAGTACATCGGATGTCGCACAAGCCCGTACAAACCCGTGGTGACCACCGTCTGCTCGGCCTCGACGGTGATCGTCGCAGCTGCATAGCTGTTCTGCACGACGACCAGTTGCGCGATCCCGAGGCCGACCCCGACCAGGATGTCGCCGACGATCACCACCTGCGTCGGCACCTGCGACCATCCGAACCGGTGGTCCAGTGCGCTGACGATCAGCACCGCCACCACCATCGCGACCGTGCCGGTGATGGCGAACTTCTGCACCGTTCGGGTCTCGGCGGTCGGTCCCGCGTGCATGCGACGGCGCAGTGCGGCCGGGTTCCTCACCAGGAGATAGATGCTGGAGCCCATCGCGGCGACCAAGAACACCGAGATGAAAACCCACGCCTGCCAATAGTTCACTGTGCCAGCGGGCACGAACAGCAACACTGCGAAGAAGGCAAACCCGAATAGGCCTGACGCCACCGACTGCAATGCCGTTTTCACGACTCCTCCTCAGGCCGCGTCGCGACGGCGGTAGAGCGCACCGGCCGCGAGCGTCAGCACCGCGGCGACGACGAACATCACCGTCAGCGACATCACCGGGTAATCCAACGGAGCCGTGGTCCGTCCCACCGGCGACAGGTCGACCAGCCACTTCGGCAACCGCAACAGCGCACCGAGATAGAGCGACAGGACTACGAAAGTGACGGCAAGCCAGCCGAACCAAGGCCGCTTCAGTGCAACCGCGACTGCGGCGACTCCGGCCAGCACGGCCATGGCAGGCACGTAAGCCAGACCGGCGAGCGTCAGCCGCACGACGGTGGCCGGTTCACCGAGGGTGAGCCCGGCGCCCAGCCCGTTGCCCAGCCCAGCGAAGAACATCAGCACGACGGACCCGGCCACTGCGGAGACCACCGCACCGATCAGCCAGTGCCACCGCGACACCGCGCCGGCGAGCACTGGTTCCCCGAGCCCGTTCTCCTCGTCGTGGTACACCCGCAGCACGGCGCCGACGACGTACGCGGAGGCGGCCGCGGCGAGGAACTGGGTCATGGTTGTGTAGACGCCGTCATTGCCCTGCGCTGCGAGCACCCGCTGTATCAGCTCATTGCTCTGCGCGGCGTCCAGAAGGGATTTGGTCATCGAGCCGAATGCCAACCCGCCCAGGAACACTCCGACGGTCCAGCCGATCGTCTGACCTCGCTGCAAAGTCACGTGCAGTGCGATGACGCTGTTGATCGCACGTGCATTCGGACGTTCACCGCTCGACGGAATGGTGCCGTCGTCGTACTGCCGCTTGCTTTCCAGGACCGCGGCCACCGCCATCATCGCGACGGCGAGACCGACCAGCAGGAGGAACGGCCACCACCGCAGATCGACGAATGCGCGCATCTGCTGTGCCCACGCGATCGGCGAAAACCAGCTGAGCGGGCTGCCGGAGTTGTCGATCACGTCGCCGATGCCACGCACGAGGACGGCCAGCGCGAGCACGGCCATCGCCGCACCGGTCGCGGTGCGCGACTGACGCCACAGCTGTGCGGTGACGGCGGCGACGGCACCGAACACCATCGCCGCGCCCGTGACGCCGAAACACATCGCCGCCGTGTCGACGACACCGAACCCGGTCGAGGCCATGGCCACGGTCATCGTGACGGCAAGTACTAAGTTCACCGCAGCGACGACGATCAGCGCCGCGAAGGTGCGGGCATAACGGCCGACGACCGTGGACAGCACGAGTTCGGCTGCGCCGCTTTCCTCCTCGGCGCGGGTGTGCCGAATAACGGTGAGAATGGCCAAGATCGACGTCGCGACGACCAGCGTCAGCATCAGCTCGTTGGCCATCATCGCACCGAGTTCGGTCTCGTTGCCACCGAACATGGGCCCGCCCATGATGATCGCGGCGGGCGTCTTCATCAGCTCCACCCTGGCCTGGCGCTGCGCCTCGTCGGGGTAGGCCAGCTTGATCGCGTTGGGCGCATACACCATCGTCAGCGTGAGGGCCGCGATCCACACGGACAGCCGAACGCGGTCGCGACGCAGAGCCAGGGTGATGAGGCTGCCCATTCCGGTCCACGGAGACCCTGCGGCTGCGGCCTCGTGTCGTCCGGTGCGCGGTGCTCTGGTCGCTGTATCCACGGTAGCCGGCCGAGCTGCTCCGGCGCTCATCGCAGCGCCCCCTGGTACTCGCGCAGGAACATGTCCTCGAGCGAGGCCGGCGTCACCGTCAGCTCCTGGATGCCGAGACCGGTGAGGCGCTCCATGATGGCGTCCAGATCGGCGCGGTCCACCGAGAACGTGAATTGGTGATCCTCGCTTGTGAAATCGTGCACGGACGGCAGTTGCGCGAGCGCGGTGCCGTCGCCGCGGGTGCGCACGGTGATGGTGGTGCGCATCAGGTGCCGCAAGTCCTCGAGGGTGCCCGACCGCACGGCTCGGCCGGCCCGGATGATCGTCACGCTGTCGCAAAGCTTCTCGACCTCGGCGAGGATGTGGCTGGACAACAGCACCGCAGCGCCGCGCTCGGCGACTTCGGTGACGCACTGCTGAAACGCCTTCTCCATCAACGGGTCCAGCCCCGATGTGGGTTCGTCGAGGATGAACAGCTCGGCGTTGGTGGAGAAGGCGGCGACGATTGCGACCTTCTGTCGGTTGCCCTTCGAGTACGTGCGGGCCTTCTTGTGCGGGTCGAGTTCGAAGCGCTCGAGCAACTGGTCGCGACGAGCCGTGTCGACGCCGTTGCCCCGTATCCGAGCGAGGAAGTCGATGGCCTGCATGCCGGTCAGGTTGGGCCACAGCGTGACATCACCCGGGACATAGGCGATGCGGCGGTGCAGTGCGACGGCGTCATGCCAGGGATCACCGCCGAGTAGGCGGACGGTGCCTCCGTCGGCGCGCAACAATCCGAGCAGCACGCGGATGGTGGTTGACTTGCCGGCCCCGTTGGGTCCGAGAAAGCCGGTGATGTCACCGGGCGCGACGGTGAGGTCCAGGCCGTCGAGAGCCTTAGTTCGCCCGAAAGATTTGGTCAGGCCATGGATTTCGACGGCGAGCTGAGAACTGGTGGTCATTGTTGCGCTCCTTCGTGTGATGTGCTGAGTGGAATGCCTTTCTCGCGCTGTGCGCGGAATGCGTCGTACATGGTGGCGTCGCTGAGCAGTCCGACGGTGAAGACTTCGAGGGCGGGCAGCACCATCTCCTCGCCGTACTCGCGCAGCACGGCGCGCAGATCGCTTTGGTTGTCGTGCATCTGCAGATACAGAAGGAAGCCGCCGCCGCTGCACATCGCCAGATACTTGGCCCTGGCGCGGGGGTCGGGACTCGGCTTGATGGTGCCCGCCCGCACGCCCTCTTCCATGTACTCGTAGACGTTGTCGATCATTTTCTGCCAGAACGCTTGTGCCAGTTCGCTTCCGGACTGCATGCTGCGGACCAGGTACGCCATCAACGGTGCGTAGGACTCGATCTCGGCCATCTGCGCGAACCACGCCGCCGGATCGGTTGAGGTGATCGACTCGGACTTCGACTGGCGAATCTCCTCGGCGATGTAAGCGTCGCACGCCTTGCGTAGGCCGTCCTTGGAGCCGAAGTGGTGGATCACCAGCGCGGCGCTCACCCCGGCGGCGTCGGCAATGGCACGCAGGCCGACGGTGAAGCCCTGCTCGCCCCACTGCTGAATCGCGGCATCGCGGATGCGGGCGATAGCCGTGCGATCGTCGGCGGTTGAACGCATGTTCAGTACACTAAACGCGCGTTCAGTCGGCAGTCAAGAGGGCTGCCGCGAGCGAGCCGCGACGGGTGCCCAGTTGCGCCGAAATGGAATTCCGGGCGCTCAAGACGCGTGCTTGATGACCGGGAATTCCATTTCGGCGCAAAAGGGGGCGAAAAGGGGGGAGTTAGTCGCGGGCGGCGGCGAGCAGGCCGTCGCCGAGCGGAACGAGCACCGGGGTCAAGCGCTCGTCCTCGGCGATCAGCCGGGCCGCCTCGCGCACGGCGCTGACTTCGGCGTCGTTGGCGTTGGCGTCGCCGGCCCGGCCGCCGAGCGCCGCGCGATGCACGACGATCGCGCCGCCGGAACGCAGCAGTCGCACTCCCTCGAGCACGAAATGCGGCTGGTCGATCGGGTCAGCGTCGATGAACACCAGGTCGTAGGACTCATCGGCCAGTCGGGTGAGCACGTCTTGGGCCCTGCCGCTGATCAGCCGCGTGCGACCCGGTCCGATGCCCGCTTCGGTGAACGCCTGCTTGGCGATGCGTTGATGTTCGGGCTCGACGTCGATGGTGGTGAGCACACCGTCCTCCCGCATGCCCGACAGCAACCACAGCCCGCTCACGCCCGCTCCGGTGCCGACCTCGACGACCGCCTTGGCGCCGGTCACCTTGGCGAACACGCAGATCAGCGCGCCGACGGCGGGTGTGATGGCGCCCGCGCCGATGTCGACGGCGCGTTCGCGGGCGGCGGCGACGATCGCGTCCTCGGAGATCGATTGCTCGGCGTGCGTGACGATCGATTCGGCGCGGCTCTGCGGATGGTTGTCGCCGCCGGGGCGGCTCCCGGGCCCGATGACGTCGTCGATGCCGGCCATGCCCGCAGCGTAAGCTACGCCAGAATGCCCGCGCCGCGACACGCCCGGCGTGACATGCGGATTTGAGCGTCGCGGCGGCCGGTTATCCCAGGTCGAAAATGGGTAGCAATCTTTCTCAGGAAATGTTCAGTTTGCTCATATGCCAACCACACCACGGTCGGAGACGGTATCCGCATGGACGACGGCGCACGCTGGCACTCGCGGAATAACCATGCGGATTTTCATGTTTCCGCCGATATCGAGCCGTCGATCCGTCATGACGGCTGTCACCAGGAGGATCTGACGACCACTTCAAGCGCCCCTGCAGCACCGACTGCCCCTGCCTCGATGGCACATCTCGAGCAGTACACCGACGGGGAGTGGGTTGAGCCGTCCGACGAACTGATCGGCACCGCGGTGTTCGACGCCACCGGCGACGTGGCGACGATGCCGTCGTGGGACGAGTTGGTGCGCCAGCACGCCGACCGCGTCTACCGGCTGGCCTATCGCCTGTCGGGGAACCAGCACGACGCCGAGGACCTGACGCAGGAGACGTTCATCCGCGTCTTCCGCTCGGTGCAGAACTACCAGCCCGGCACCTTCGAGGGTTGGTTGCACCGCATCACGACCAACTTGTTCCTCGACATGGTCCGTCGGCGCAGCCGCATCCGGATGGAGGCCCTGCCTGAGGACTACGACCGGGTGCCCGCCGAGGACCCGAACCCCGAGCAGATCTACCACGATTCGCGGCTTGGCCCCGACCTGCAGGCCGCACTCGACTCGCTGCCCCCTGAGTTCCGCGCCGCCGTCGTGCTGTGTGACATCGAAGGGTTGTCCTACGAGGAGATCGGCGCCACGTTGGGCGTGAAGCTGGGCACTGTGCGCAGCCGCATCCACCGCGGCCGACAGGCCCTGCGGGACTACCTGGCACGCCACGGCGACGGGTCGGTTCGTGACGCAGCTCGGTCAGCCTGACAGATCGCGCGTGTTCGGCGAGCCGTGCCGCGCTACATTCGAGTCAGCGCGTCGGTCACGACGCCGCCAAGCGGGAAGGAGCTGGGTGATGGTCGACCCGGGACATGTGTTCCGTCGCGCATTCTCCTGGCTGCCCGCTCAGTTCGCCTCCCAGAGTGGTGAACCGGTCGGTCCGCGTCAGTTCGGCTCGACCGAGCACCTGTCCACCGAGGCGATCGCCGCGTTCGTCGACGGCGAGCTGCGGATGAACGCTCACCTGCGCGCCGCGCACCACTTGTCGCTGTGCGCGCAGTGCGCGACGGAGGTCGAGGCTCAGCGGCAGGCACGAGCCGCGTTGCGGGATTCATGCCCGATCGTCGTGCCCAGCTCGTTGCTCGGCATGTTGTCGCAGATCCCGCACCACTCCCCGCAGGACGTTCCCGACGAGCCTGCTCCGCCGCAGTTAGCTGACGGCAGCACGCGATCGCGACGTAAACGTCGGTAGGGTGGTCGGGTGACGAATCTGGACCAGTCCGGGCGGGATCGCCTGGAGCCGCGCCCTGTCTCGCGCCCTCCCGTAGATCCGGCGGCGCGACGCACATTCGGCCGCCCCGACGGGGTCAGCGGGTCCTTCCTCGGCGCCGAGAAGTACCGCAACCAGCCCGAATTCACGCCAAAGGACAGACCGTCCGACCCCGTGTTGGCCGAGGCGTTCGGCAGGCCCTACACCGGTGGCGAGTCGCTGCAGCGCCACCCGGCCGACGCAGGCGCCCTGGAGGCCGAACGCCGCGGGCCCGGCACCGACGAACCCGACGATCCGTGGCGCGACCCCGGCGCCGCGGTGGCCCTCGGCACTCCCGCGCTGTCTGAGCCCGCGCACGCTCCGGCGAATGTCAGCATGGGCAAGGTCGGCGTGCGCGACGTCCTGTTCGGCCGCAAGGTCTCCTTCATCGCACTCGCGGTCCTCGGCATCATCGCGCTGGTCATCGGATTCGCCGGCGGCTGGGTCGGCCGCAAGACCGCCGACGTCGTCGAGGCGTTCACCACATCGAATGTCACGCTGGATACCTCGGACAGCGGACCTCCGCCCGAGGGCCGCTTCGCAAAGGTCGCTGCCGAGGTGGCCGACTCGGTCGTCACGATCGAGGCGACCAGCGAGCAGGAGGGTTCGCAGGGCTCCGGCGTCGTCATCGACCCGCGCGGCTACATCGTGACCAACAACCACGTGATCTCCGAGGCGGCGATCAACCCCAGCAAGTACAAGATGCACGTCGTGTTCAACGACGGCGAAGAGGTTCCCGCCAACCTCGTCGGCCGCGACCCCAAGACCGACCTCGCGGTGCTGAAGGTCGACAACGTCGAAGACCTCTCGGTGGCGAAGATGGGCGATTCCGACAAGCTGCGCGTCGGCGACGAAGTCATCGCCGCGGGCGCACCGCTGGGCCTGCGCAGCACCGTCACCCAGGGCATCATCAGCGCACTGCATCGGCCCGTGCCGCTCTCAGGCGACGGCTCGGACACCGACACCGTGATCGACGGTGTGCAGACCGACGCGTCGATCAACCATGGCAACTCCGGCGGCCCGCTGATCGACATGAACGGCAACGTCATCGGTATCAACACCGCGGGCAAGTCGCTCTCGGAGAGTGCCAGCGGTCTCGGCTTCGCGATCCCGGTCAACGAGGTGAAAACGGTCGTCGACGCACTGATCAAGGACGGCAAGATCGCGCACCCGACGCTCGGGCTGACCGCCCGGTCGGTGAGCAACGATCTGGCTTCGGGCGCGCAGGTGGCCAACGTGAAGGCGGGCAGCCCGGCGGAGAAGGCGGGCATCCTCGAGAACGACGTCGTCGTCAAGGTGGGTGACCGCGACGTCGCCGACGCCGACGAGTTCGTGGTGGCGGTGCGCCAGCTCAAGATCGGCCAGGACGCGCCGATCGAGGTGGTGCGCGACGGTAGGCGCGTCGTGCTGACCGTCAATCCCGGCCCCGACAACACGGTCTAGCCGATGTTCGCCAACATCGGCTGGGGCGAGATGCTGATCCTGGTGGTCGCCGGTCTGGTGATCCTGGGGCCGGAACGGCTGCCCGGCGCGATCCGCTGGACGTCGAGCGCGCTGCGGCAGGCGCGCGACTACATCAGCGGCGCCACCAGCCAGCTGCGTGAGGATCTCGGCCCGGAGTTCGATGATCTGCGGCAGCCGTTGAGTGAGTTGAACAAGCTGCGGGGTATGACGCCGCGCGCCGCGCTCACCAAGCATCTGCTCGACGGCGACGACTCGGTGTTCACCGGCAAGTTCGACAAGCCGGTCAGCGCACCGCCGCCGACGCCCGTCAAGCCCGAACAAGCCCCGGTCACAACGCCTTTCGACTCCGACGCCACCTGATGCTGCCGCCGCGTCGTCAGATGAAGTACTTCTCAGATCCGGTCGGGTAGCCGCCGCCGGTGGTGGCGATGTGGATGTGGTCGAAGTGGTTGGCGGTCTCGTTGCCGTAGTCCGCAGTCCAACTCGGTGCGCCGACACCGGGATAGAAGCCCTGACGCCAGATCACGTGGATGACGCCCCACCGCTTGGCGTTCGCCAACGCCATCCCGGCGATCTGGTTGCCGAGCTCGATGCCCTCTTCCGAGCCGTGGTTCGGGATCATCACGTCGATCGCCAGGCCTTCGGGGTGCCACCGCAACGGATCCTGCCGGTAGCCCCCGATGGTGGTGATCTCGGGGAACAGCACGCTGATGGCACGCGCGACCCGGATCGTGTTGACCTGTAGGCCGCCCTCCGGCGCCAGACCGGGCGGCAGCTCGAACGGCGTGGCGGTGGTGGCAACGGGGGCGCTCGCCGCCATCAGCGCGGCCGCGGGCGGCGGACTGCCGGGCGGCGGTGGGCCGGGGACCACCGGTTGGCCGGACGGAGCAGGTGGGGGACTAGCAACCGGTGGTGCGGCGGTTTGGGCGTAGAACAGGCCGGCAGAAACCAAGATCGAGACGGCAAGTGCCAACCATCGCCCGCGGCCGTTGGCTAACAATGCCTTCCCCACGAATGGCACTTTATCGTCGCGTGTGACAAGGCGGGGGGATCTTCGTATTCGGTAATCGGACGGTTATCGGCCTGCGGGGTCCAGACCCAGCGACATGCCTGCCAGCCCGCGCTTGCGGCTCGACAGCGCGTCGGCGATGCTGCGCAACTCCTTGCCCGCCGCGGAATCCGGCGCGGACAGCACCAGGGGAACCCCGGAATCACCCGCGGCCACCAGCGCCGGGTCGATCGGAACCTGGCCCAGCAGCGGCACATCGGCGCCGACGGAGCGCGACAGACTCGCGGCGACCTGCTTGCCGCCACCTTCGCCGAACAGGTGCATGGTGCTGCCGTCGGGCAGCAGAAGCCCGGACATGTTCTCCACCACACCGGCGATGCGCTGCTTGGTCTGCAGGGCGATCGCGCCGGCCCGTTCGGCGACCTCGGCTGCGGCCAGCTGCGGTGTCGTCACCACGAGGATGTCGGCGCCGGGGATGAGCTGGGCGACCGATATCGCAATGTCTCCGGTGCCGGGCGGCAGGTCGAGCAGCAGCACGTCCAGATCGCCCCAGTAGACGTCGGCCAGGAACTGCTGCAGCGCGCGGTGCAGCATCGGGCCGCGCCACACCACCGGGGTGTTGCCCTGGGTGAACATCGCGATCGAGATCACCCGCACGTCGTGGGCGACGGGTGGGACGATCATCGACTCGACCTGGGTGGGCCGGTCGGTGGTGCCCATCATGCGGGGCACGGAATGGCCGTAGATGTCGGCGTCGAGCACGCCGACGGACAGTCCGCGCGCGGCCATGGCCGCTGCGAGGTTGACCGTGACGCTGGACTTGCCGACCCCGCCCTTGCCCGATGCAACGGCGTACACCCTGGTCAGCGACCCGGGCTGGGCGAACGGGATGACGGGCTCGCGGGAATCACCCCGCAGCTGCTTGCGCAGCTCGGTGCGCTGTTCGTCGCTCATCACGTCGAGCTCGACGGTGACGGCGCCGGTGCCGGGCACGTCGGCGACCGCGCGGCTGACGCTCTCGGAGATCTCGCTCTTCTTCGGGCATACCGAGGTGGTCAGGTACACCTCGACGTGCACGGCGCCACCGTCGGCAACGGTGACGTTCTTGACCATGCCGAGTTCGGTGATCGGCCTGCGCAACTCGGGGTCGATCACTTTGGCGAGGGCGGCGCGAACCGCGGCCAGCTCAGGAGAGGACATCACCGTCGAGTCTAAGCCGACTGAACGGGTGTCCTTAACCGACGGGCCCCGGCGGCGGTCCGGGCGCCGGCGGGGGCGGGGGCGCTGCCCCGGGTGCGGGAACCGGCTCGGGTGCGGCCGCGGGTGCTGCGGCCGGCGGCGGACCGGGCAGGCCGGGGGCCGCCGGGCCAGGGGCCTGGGGAGCCAGCGGCTGCGCGACGGGCGGTGCCCCCGACGCGGGTTGCAGCGGCGGCGCGGGCTGATCCTGAATGCAGAACACCGCGCACTGAGGTTGCGGCTCCGGGGGCAACCACGGCGGACGCCACGGCTCCGGCTGGGCCGGTGTGTTCGGCGGTGCCTGCGGACCCGGGGCGGGCCCCGGTAGCGGTCCGAGTCGCTGGCCGGGCACGCCGATCTGGCTGGCGACGGAGTCGCGCTCGAGCATCGGCAACATCGCCAACGGATCGTTGGCCGGCAGGCCGAGTGCGTTCAGCGGCAGCCCGGGGCCGAGGCCCTGGTATTGGGTGAGCTCGGTGAGGTGCACATCGCCGGACTCGTCGAGCGTGGGCACCGATCCGGTGATCGGTGGCAGGTCCATCGGCACGACGCCCGTGGCGTAGGCGGCCGCCCAGCCCAGCACGTTGCGGGCGTAGGCCATCGAGTTGTTGTAGCGCAGGATCGCGGCCATCACATGAGACTGGTCGCGCAGGTTCATGTTGCCGCTGCACAGGTACCGGGCCGCGGCAAGAGTCGAGTCGAACAGGTTCTGCACGTCGGCCTTGCCGTCACCGTCGCCGTCCGACGCGTAGCGCGACCACGTGCCGGGCAGGAACTGCATGGGGCCCATCGCCCTGGCGTAGGTGACGCGTTCGGCCGTGCGGTTCTGCACGATGATCTCGTTGCCGGGCAGCGTGCCGTCCAGCGCGGGTCCGTAAATCGGCCGCACCGGAGTGCCACGCGCGTCGGTGGCGCCGCCGTTGGCGTGCATCGACTCGATGCGCCCGATGCCCGCGAGCAGGTTCCAGCTCACGCCGCACCCGGGGTAGGCCGAGGCCATCATGCGCTCGGCGTTCCGGTAGGCCGACAGTGCCATCCCCGGAATACGAAGCGTGCCAGGCGAATTGACCATCGCGGCCGGGGCGGGAGAGGAGACCATGGAGGCCGCGATGTGAATCGGCGACGGCGTCTTGGTGACGGCCACCACCGAAGCGCCTTCGCGGCTGCCCGGTGACGGCTGGACAGCAGCCAGCGGTGTCACCGCCGCGTCGTGGACCGATGCGCCGGGAGCCGACGCACCGACGGCGCCGGCCAGGATGATCGGAACGATGACCGCGACGCCGAAAGCGCCGCGGCTGCTCGGGACCGAGATGGCACTTCGGACACGAGGAGCCGACGAGGTGGCTTTGCGCACGGCTCGCCCCACCTGGCGTCGCGCTGCCTCGAGGGCGGCTCCTCCCCCTATGTGCACTCAACCGTCCTAAGTTCGCGATGGCCTGTGAACCAAGTCACCATACATACTCCGGAACCCGCGCGTTACAGCAATGCCACATGCTGTTTCACCCCGATTTCTTGGACCGGCGTTCCGGAATGTCGACTTTGCCCTCGGGATCGGCTTCCGAACGCGATTCCTGCAGCGCCGCGAGCATCTCGCGGATCTCCTCGAGTTCTCTGCGCAGGTAGTCGCGGGTGGTTACTTCGCCGACGGCCAGACGCAGTGCCGCCAGCTCGCGTGCCAGGTATTCGGTGTCGGCCTTGGTCTGCAGCGCCCGGCGGCGGTCCTCGTCGAGCGACACCCGGTCGCGGTTCTCCTGGCGGTTCTGCGCCAGCAGGATCAACGGCGCCGCGTACGCGGCCTGCGTGGAGAACGCCAGGTTGAGCAGGATGAACGGATACGGGTCCCACCGCAGGCTGACCGCGAACAGGTTCAGCGCGATCCAGACGATCACCAGCATCGTCTGGACCGCCAGATAGCGCCCGGTGCCGAGGAAGCGGGCGATCCTCTCACTGAACCGGCCGACGGCCTCGGGGTCGTAGTTGAAGCTGATCCGGCGGGAGGGCAGCGGGGTGTCCAGCCGCCCGCGGGGCGACGGCTCGGTCATGTGGCTCCCTCGGCGGTCGACAGTTGCGGCTCCTCCATGCTTTCGCGCCAGTCCTCGGGCAGCAGATGGTCGAGGACGTCGTCGACCGAGACCGCGCCCAGCAGGTGGTTCTCGTCGTCGACGACGGCCCCGCACACCAGGTTGTAGGCGGCGAAGTACCGGGTGACGGCCGCCAGCGAATCCTCCGGCGTCAAGTTCGGCAGGTCGGTGTCCATGATCCCGCCGACGAGCTCGGCGGGCGGTTCCCGCAGCAGCCGCTGCAGGTGAACGCAACCCAGGTACTGGCCGGTGGGAGTCGCGGTGGGGGGTCGCACCACGAACACCAGCGACGCCAGCGCGGGCGTCAGGTCGGGATCGCGGACCCTGGCCAGCGCCTCGGCGACCGTGGTGTCCGGCGCCAGGACGACGGGCTCGGAGGTCATCAGGCCGCCCGCGGTGTCGGGCGAGTGCGACAGCAGCCGTCGCACGTCCTTGGAGTCCTCGGGGTCCATTCGGCGCAGGAACTGCTCGGCGTCCGACGGCGCCATGGACCCCAGCAGGTCGGCCGCGTCGTCGGGATCCATCGCCTCGAGCACATCGGCGGCGCGTTCGGCCTTCAGTTGCTGCAGCACGTCGAACTGGTCGTCCTCGGACAGTTCCTGGAGCACATCGGCCAGCCGCTCGTCGTCGAGCGCGTTGACGACTTCGAAGCGGCGCTTGGCCGGCAGTTCACGGATCGCGTCGGCCACCTCGACGGCGCGCTGGCCCTCGAACAGGTCGAGCAACTGGGCGACCCCCTGATCGGGCATCGCCAGTCCCGACGGCGTCAGCCCGTGCACATGCTGCCACTCCACGACGTGAACGTTGCTGCGCCGGAGCCTGCGCTGCGAACGCACCGCGACGCGGGTGACCATCCAGTCGCGGGTGCGGGTCTGCTCGATGCCGAGATCGGCGACTATGACCTCGATTCCGCTCAGCTGCGGCAGATCGGGATCATCGACACGGACCCGCGTTTCGATCACCTGGCCCAGCACCAGGACCTCACCCGGGCGTTGCGCGAAGCGACGCATCGACACGCTGCCGGTCGCCAACGTCACCGAGCCCGGTTCGATCGCCGTCACCCGCAGAATCGGAACGAAAATCCTTCGGCGGGTCAGCAATTCGACGACGAGGCCAAGCACCCGGGGCTGCTGACGCACAATGCTGATGCTGATCACCACATCGCGCACACGGCCCATCGACTCGCCGTCGGGGCCGAGCACCACCATTCCCGCGAGTCGTGCCGCGTACACCCGGTTCACCGCCGCCATGAGTGTCAAGAGTAGAGAGTGTGGTTGTGGAAAACCGGTATCGACCCCGCAGAACGATCCTTTCGGTTCCCGGCAGCAGCACCAAGATGATCGAAAAGGCCAAGGCGCTGCCCGCTGACGAGGTGTTCCTCGATCTCGAGGATGCCGTCGCCCCGGATGCCAAGGCCGAGGCCCGAACACGGGTGGCGACCGCACTCGCCGAGCCGGGCTGGGCAGGACAGCTTCTGGGTGTGCGCGTCAACGACTGGACGACGCCGTGGACCTACGCCGACGTCATCGAAGTGGTGTCGACCGCGGGCGCGTCGCTAGACATCGTGGTACTGCCCAAGGTGAGTGACGCCACCCACATCCACGCGCTCGATATGCTGCTGAGCCAGGTTGAGGCGACGCACGGATTGCCCCTGGGCCGCATCGGTATTGAGGCACAGATCGAGAACGCCCAGGGCTTGACAAACGTCGACGCGATCGCCACCGCCCCGCGGGTGCAGGCGCTCGTGCTTGGACCAGCCGACATGGCGGCGAGCCTCAACATGCGCACTCTCGAAGTCGGTGAACAGCCCGAGGGCTACGACGTCGGCGACGCGCACCACCACGTGTTGATGCGGATCCTGGTGGCAGCGCGGGCACACGGCGTCCTGGCGATCGACGGGCCGTTCCTGAAGGTGCGCGACGTCGAGGCGTTCCGCAGGGTTGCGGGGCGGTCGGCCGCGTTGGGCTATGACGGCAAGTGGGTGCTGCATCCGGATCAGATCGCCGCGGGCAACGAGGTGTTCAGTCCGAGGCAGGCCGACTACGACCATGCGGAGTTGATCCTCGAGGCCTACGAGTGGCACACCTCGCAGGCGGGCGGCGCGCGGGGGGCGGTGATGCTCGGCGACGAGATGATCGACGAGGCCAGCCGCAAGATGGCGCTGGTGATCGCGGGCAAGGGTCGAGCGGCCGGCATGGAGCGCACGGCAGAGCCGTTCCGCCCGCCGAGTTAGACCAGACTCCAGCCGCTGGCGAATATCGCGACGAAGAACACCAGGTACAGCGCCCACAGCACCATGGGGATCGCGCTGACGATCACGCCGGCCAGCGCCAGCCCCCACCCGTCCTGGCCGGTGCGCTTGGTTTCGCGCATGGCCATGAACCCGATGACCAGGCTGACGATCGACACGAAACCGGCGCAGAAGAACAGCGACACCAGCGCGACCACCAACGCCGCGATCGCCATGCCGTTCGTGCCCGGCGGCTTCATCGGACGGTAGGGGTCGTAGCTGACGCCGCCAGGACCCGGGTAGTAGCCGGGCGGATAACCGGGCGCCGGGTACACCGGCGGGGGCAGTCCGACTTCGGTCGGGTAGTCGAGCGGCGAGTTGTGCTGTGCGGCGGTGTTTTCCAGCGACGGGTACTCCATTCCGCCGGACGGCTGCGCCGGGCCGCCCATTGTCAGCTGGCGCCTACGAACGCCAGCGTCACGATGACGCTGAACAGGAATGTCAGGCCGCCGACTGCGATGCCCGCGATCGCCAACGCTCGGCCGCCTTCGCCCGATGTCTTGATCTGATTCAACGAGACGATGCCGAGGATGATCCCGACCACCGCGCCGATTCCGCAGAGCAGGCCGACGACGGAGGCCACCAGTGAGGCGATTGCCATCACATTCACCTTCTGGCTTGCCGCCCCGTAGCCGCCGGGGTAGCCGGGGCCCGCGGGATAGCCGGTCGGCGGTGCCCCGTAACCGGCCGGCGGCGGCACGTAGCCCGGCGGTGGCGCGCCGAACGGCGACGGCGGATAGGGCGGGATGCCGTATCCCGACGGGCCTGGGTAGGGCGGCGGCTGCCCGAAGCCCGGCTGGGTGGGCGGCGCGGGATACGCCGGTGGCGGAGGATAGCCCGGGTAGCCCGGCGACGGCTGCTGGTAGTCCGGCGGCGACTGCGGGTAGTCCGGCGTCTGCGGATACTCCGGCGACGGCGTGTAGGCGGGTGGCGCCTCGTAGGCCGGCGGGTCGAACGACGGCGTCTGCTGCCCGGCCGCCTCAGGCGGCGTCTCCTCTATCGACGGGGCCTCGTAACCGCTCGATGAGGGTTCCGAGGCGCTACCGGTGGAGTCGGATGATGCCGTTTGGCCTGCGTCCTCGCCCGGATTTGTCATGCTGTTCAACCTAGCGCACACCCCGGGCACCATCGCGGCCGTCGAGGCGTTGAAATGAGTGACAGCAGCCGCGAAGACGGGCGTGCACCGAAGGAGACAAAGAACCGATGACCAGCCCTTTCCAGCCTGGACAGAATCCCGGCGGCGCCCCCGGCGGCGCGGCTAAAGGACGCGGTCCGGCCGCGCTGCCCACCCCGCCGAAGGGGTGGCCGATCGGTAGTTATCCGACCTACGCCGAGGCGCAGCGGGCGGTGGACTACCTGTCGGATCAGCAGTTTCCCGTTCAGCAGGTGACGATCGTCGGCGTGGACCTGATGCAGGTCGAACGGGTTACGGGCCGGCTGACGTGGCCCAAGGTGCTCGGTGGCGGCGTGCTGACCGGCGCGTGGTTGGGCCTGTTCATCGGGCTGATCCTCAGCTTCTTCAGCCCCAGCCCGTGGGGGGCGCTGGTCACCGGCCTGGTCGCGGGCGTGTTCTTCGGCTTGATCTCGTCGGCGATCCCGTACGCGATGGCGCGCGGCACAAGGGATTTCAGCTCGACGCTGCAGCTTGTCGCCGGGCGCTACGACGTGCTCTGCGACCCGCAGAACGCCGAACGCGGCCGGGATCTGCTGGCACGCTTGACGATCTGATCGACGACCGGCATACACCGGCGTCGCAGGTCACGATTGCGACCCGCCCGCCGAGAGTGTTGCAAATCACGCGCATCTGGCAATACGGTTTCCGCGCGGGAGGTTCCCGCACGGAGCCGCCCCGGCGGTGACATCGGCGGCGGACGGGAGGAGCGGTGCGCGTCCCCGGCTTACGCGTGGGCCCACGGCGGCTAGGTGCTGCGGCGCTGGCTGCGCTGACGACGGCGTCAGCGGTCGCGGCCTGCGGTTCCGCCAGCAGCGGAACGGTCATCAACTACTACACCCCGGCAAACGAGGCGCAGACGTTCACCGCCGTCGCCAAGCGATGTAATGAACAGCTCGGCGGCCGGTTCACCATTCAGCAGATCAGCTTGCCGAAGGGCGCTGACGATCAACGCCTGCAGCTGGCGCGACGGCTCACCGGCAACGACAAGACACTCGACGTGATGGCGCTCGACGTGGTGTGGACCGCCGAGTTCGCCGAGGCCGGTTGGGCTCTGCCGCTTTCCGACGATCCGTCCGGTGAGGCCGAGCGTGACGCGACCAGCAACACCCTGCCGGGCCCGTTGGAGACGGCGACCTGGCAGGACAAGCTCTACGCCGCGCCGATCACCACCAATACTCAATTGCTGTGGTATCGAGCCGACTTGATGCCTGAGCCGCCGGCGACGTGGGATGCCATGGTCTCCGAGGCGACCCGGTTACACGCCGCAGGGGAGCCGAGTTGGATTGCCGTTCAGGGCAAGCAGTACGAAGGTTTGGTCGTGTGGTTCAACACGTTGCTGGAAAGCGCGGGCGGGCAGGTGCTTTCCGAGGACGGCGAAACCGTGACGTTGACCGACACGCCCGAGCATCGCGCCGCGACGGTCAAGGCGCTGCAGATCATCAAATCGGTTGCCACCGCGCCTGGCGCGGACCCGTCGGTCACCCAGTCCGACGAGACCACGGCTCGGCTGGCGCTCGAGCAGGGCAACGCCGCACTCGAAGTGAACTGGCCGTACGTGTTGCCTTCACTGCTGGAGAACGCCGTCAAGGGTGGCGTGTCGTTCCTGCCGCTGAACAACGACCCCGCGCTCGCCGACAGCATCAACGCCGAGGGCACCTTCTCCCCGACCGACGAACAGTTCGACGCCGCGTTCAACGCCAGCAAGAAGGTGTTCGGCTTCGCCAACTACCCCGGTGTGCAGCAGGGGGAGCAGGCCAAGGTCACCATCGGCGGGCTGAATCTCGCCGTCGCCAAGACGACGCAGCACAAAGCCGAGGCCTTCGAGGCCATCCGCTGCCTACGCAACGTCGAGAACCAGCGGTACACGTCGGTCGAGGGCGGCTTGCCGGCAGTGCGGACGTCGCTCTACGACGACCCCGAGTTCCAGAAGAAATACCCGCAGTACGAGATCATCCGCGAGCAGCTCACCAATGCCGCGGTCCGTCCCGCCACGCCCGTCTATCAGGCGGTGTCGACGCGGATCTCGGCGACGCTGGCGCCGATAGCCGACATCGACCCGGAGCGTACCGCCGACGAGCTGACCGATCAGGTGCAGAAAGCCATCGACGGTAAGGGGTTGATTCCATGACGGCCGTGGCGGACACCCCGGCGGCTGCGCCCGCAGCGGCGGGCGGCACTGACGACCGCAGATCCGAGCGCCGCCTTGCGTACCTTCTGATCGCCCCCGCTGTGGTTCTGATGCTGGTGGTGACGGCGTACCCGATCGGCTACGCGGTGTGGTTGAGCTTGCAGCGCAACAACATGGCCGCACCGCAGGACACCGAGTTCATCGGGCTGGAGAACTACGTCACCATCCTGTCCGACTCGTATTGGTGGACGGCGTTCTCCGTCACCCTCGCGATCACTGTCGTGTCGGTGGCCATCGAGTTCGTGCTCGGCATGGCGCTGGCACTGGTGATGCACCGGACGATCTTCGGCAAGGGTGTGGTGCGCACGGCCGTACTGATTCCGTACGGCATCGTCACCGTCGCCGCGTCCTACTCGTGGTACTACGCGTGGACGCCGAGCACCGGCTATCTGGCGAACCTGCTTCCGGAAGGCAGTGCGCCGCTGACCCAGCAGCTTCCGTCATTGGCGATCGTGGTGCTCGCAGAGGTATGGAAGACCACGCCGTTCATGGCGCTGCTGCTGCTTGCCGGACTCGCGCTGGTGCCCCAGGATCTGCTCAATGCCGCCCAGGTCGACGGTGCCGGGGCATGGCGGCGGCTGGTCAAAGTGATTCTCCCGCTGATCAAACCGGCGATCCTGGTCGCATTGCTCTTCCGCACCCTCGATGCCTTTCGCATCTTCGACAACATCTACGTCCTCACCGCCGGCGCCAACAACACCGGATCGGTGTCGATCCTCGGTTACGACAACCTGTTCAAGGCCTTCAACGTGGGCCTCGGTTCGGCCATCAGCGTGTTGATCTTCCTGTGCGTGGCGCTCATCGCGTTCATCTACATCAAGATCTTCGGGGCTGCTGCGCCGGGATCCGACGAAGAGAGGCGCTGAGAATGTCTGATCGGGTTGGCGCCGGTCGCGCGACGGGATGGACCGTCATCAACGTGCTGGTGATCATCTACGCGCTGTTCCCGGTACTGTGGATCCTGTCGCTGTCGCTGAAGCCGACGTCAAGTGTCAAGGACGGCAAGCTGATCCCGGCGCAGATCACATTCGAGAACTACAAGGCCATCTTCCAGGGCAACGTCTTCACCTCGGCGTTGATCAACTCGATCGGCATCGGCCTGATCACCACGGTCATCGCGGTGGTGATCGGAGGCATGGCCGCCTACGCGGTCGCCCGGCTCGACTTCCCCGGCAAGCAGGTGCTGATCGGCGTCGCCCTGCTGATCGCGATGTTTCCCCACATCTCGCTCGTCACACCGATTTTCGAACTCGAGCGGGCCGTCGGGCTGTTCGATACGTGGCCGGGTCTGATCATCCCCTACATCACCTTCGCGCTTCCGCTGGCCATCTACACGCTGTCGGCGTTCTTCCGCGAGATCCCCTGGGATCTGGAGAAGGCGGCCAAGATGGACGGGGCCACGCCCGCGCAGGCGTTCCGCAGGGTCATCGCGCCGCTGGCGGCACCCGGCATCGTCACCGCCGCTATCCTGGTCTTCATCTTCGCGTGGAACGACCTGTTGCTGGCGCTGTCGCTGACGGCCACCGAGCGGGCGATCACGGCGCCGGTGGCGATCGCGAATTTCACCGGCAGCTCGCAATTCGAGGAACCGACCGGGTCGATCGCGGCGGGCGCGATGGTCATCACGATCCCGATCATTATCTTTGTACTCATCTTCCAACGACGAATCGTCGCGGGTTTGACGTCCGGTGCGGTGAAGGGATAGCGCGATGGCCGATATTGTGTTGGACCGGGTGACCAAAAGCTACCCGAACGGCGCGACGGCCGTGAAGGACCTGTCGATGACCATCGCCGATGGCGAGTTCATCATCCTGGTGGGCCCGTCGGGCTGCGGCAAGTCGACCACGCTCAACATGATCGCGGGCCTCGAGGACATCTCGTCGGGTGAACTGCGTATCGGTGGCGAGCGGGTCAACGAGAAGGCGCCCAAGGACCGTGACATCGCGATGGTGTTCCAGTCCTATGCGCTCTACCCGCACATGACGGTCCGGCAGAACATCGCGTTCCCGCTGACGCTGGCCAAGATCAAGAAGGACGAGATCACCCGCAAGGTCGACGAGGCGGCGAAAATCCTTGACCTGACTGACTTCTTGGATCGCAAACCTGCACAGTTGTCCGGCGGTCAGCGACAGCGGGTGGCCATGGGACGGGCGATCGTGCGCGATCCCAAGGCGTTCCTGATGGACGAGCCGCTGTCGAACCTCGATGCGAAGCTGCGCGTGCAAATGCGTTCGGAGATCTCGCGTTTGCAGAACCGGCTGGGCACCACGACCGTTTACGTCACCCACGACCAGACCGAAGCGATGACGCTGGGCGACCGGGTGGTGGTCCTGCTGGGCGGTGTCGCGCAGCAGATAGGCACGCCGGAAGAGTTGTACAACGAGCCGGCCAACCTGTTCGTCGCAGGTTTCATCGGATCGCCTGCGATGAACTTCTTTCCCGGCACGCTCACCGACGTCGGTGTGCGCCTGCCGTTCGGTGACGTGACGTTCACTCAGGAAGTGCACGACCGGCTCGAGCAGCACGGCAAGCCGGAGAAGGTCATCGTCGGCATCCGGCCCGAGCACCTCGAGGACGCCGCGCTGCTCGACGGGTATGCCCGGATCCGGGCACTGACGTTCCAAGTGACGGTCGACATGGTCGAGTCGCTGGGCGCCGACAAGTACGTGCACTTCAAGTCCGAGGGCGCGGGTGCGGAGTCGGCTCAGCTTGCCGAGCTGGCCGCCGAATCCGGCGCGGGCGGAGACGAATTCGTCGCAAGAGTTTCCACCGAGTCGAAGGCCAGAACGGGCGACACCATCGAGTTGGCGTTCGACACCTCGAAGCTGACGATCTTCGACGCCGAGTCGGGCCGGAACCTCAGCCTCGCGCCGGAGGGAAAGAACGCGGAGCCCGCGGCGCAGAGCGCGACTGAGTCGACGCCGCCGAGCGAGTGATCGACGTCCTGGCGAAGGTTCGCGAGCACCTGCGCGAGCATTTCGTCCGGGCGGGTGTCACCGCGAACCCCGGCGCGGCCAGCGTCACGTTCCTGGGCACCGAGACCATTGAGGTGCTCCGGTTCGGCCCCGACGGTGACGGTGTCGTCCACTATGTGTCGCTTGGTTGTTCGCGTCATCCGATGTTCGAACCGACTGAAATGGTGACCGATGCGCTGCACGGCCCGCGGGCGGAGGTCGTCGTCGCCTTGCGCGGACCGACGCCCAAGGGGCTCGCCCGGTCGCTGGCGGTGCTGGCCGCCGCACCGTCGGTCGAAGGGCTGATTCTGGAGCCAGACGCGTTGATCGACCTCGAGACGCCGCTGTGGGACGGCGCTTCGTTCACCGCGTTCCTGTTGAGCGACAGCGCCATCGGCGACGTCACCTTGACCGATCCGCTGCCACCGGTGAAGTTGTTGAAGGCCACGCCGATCACCGCGACCGAGGCCGCGTGGGTGCGACTCAAAGGGGCCGACGCCATGCGCGAAGCATGGCAGCAGGACAGCGTCGACGTGCTGGACCCGTCCCGAAGGGCCGCCAAACCCAGCTGAGCGCTAGAGCCAGTTGTTCCGGCGGAAGGTGCGGTAAAGCAACGTGCACACTGTCGTCATCAACAGCAGCACCGCGGGATAGCCCCACGTCCAATGCAATTCGGGCATGTGATCGAAATTCATGCCGTAGATGCCTGCCAGCGCCGTGGGCACGGCGGCGATCGCCACCCACGCCGAGATCTTGCGCATGTCGGTGTTCTGCTGCATGGCCACCTTGCCGAGCGCGGCCTGCACCAGAGAACTGAGAACGTCGTCGTAACTGGCGATGCGGTCCGCGGCTTGGGTGTTGTGGTCAAGGACGTCCTGCATGTACCGGCGCAGCTCGACCGAGATCAGGTCGTCGTGGTCGGTGAAGATCCGCTCCATGGCAAGCGCCAGCGGGCTGACCGCGCGGCGTAACTCGACGACCTCACGCTTGACCATGTAGATGTTCTCGATGTCGGTCTGGCGGTCGGTAGAGAAGATGTTCTCCTCCATCGCGTCGATGTCCGTCTCGATCAGATCGGTGACGTCGAGGTAGCCGTCGACGATGTGGTCGGCGATCGCGTGCATCACCGCGTACGGGCCGAGCCGCAGCAGCGCGGGGGAGACGTCCAGCTGCTTACGCACCCCGGCCAGCCCGCTGTGGTCGCCGTGGCGGACGGTCACCACGAAGTCCTTGCCGACGAAGATCATGATTTCGCCGGTCTCGACGATCTCACGCGCCTTCGCGATGGAGTCGTGCTCGATGTAGTTGACGGTCTTGAGCACGAGGAACAGCGTGTTGTCGTAGCGCTCGAGCTTGGGCCGTTGGTGGGCGTGGACGGCATCTTCGACGGCGAGTTCGTGAAGGTCGAACACCTCGGCGACCGCCTGCATCTGGCGGTCGTCGGGTTCGTGCAGTCCGACCCAGACAAACGCGTCCTTGCCCTCGCTCTCGAGTTGACGCACCTTGTCCAGCGCCGCTGCATGGGTGTACTTGCCGGGCAGTCGCGTGCCATCGCAGTAGATGCCGCAGTCCACCAGCGCGCGTGCCACCGGCACGTGAATAGCGGCGGCGTCCACGGCGGTCGGTTTCACCGAGTGCCGCGGGGACGGCGATATCGCGCGAAACGACGGCATCGGGTCACTCCCCCCACGACTAAAGGGCGCAGATCTGGGCCGTGGTCGATGCTACGCGGCTGGCCATGTCGGCACCCTGCTAGTTTCGTCCCGAAACCTAACGGAGTCCAAGGAGCATTCGACGTGAGCACAACTCCCCTCAAGGTCGCCGTCACCGGTGCCGCCGGCCAGATCGGCTACAGCCTCCTGTTCCGCCTCGCCAGCGGCTCGCTGCTGGGCCCCGACCGTCCGGTAGAGCTGCGACTGCTCGAGATCGAGCCGGCGCTCAAGGCCCTCGAGGGTGTCGTGATGGAGCTCGACGACTGCGCGTTCCCTCTGCTGTCCGGTGTGGAGATCGGCTCGGACCCGAACAAGATCTTCGACGGCGTGAACCTGGCGCTGCTCGTCGGCGCGCGTCCCCGCGGCCCGGGCATGGAGCGCGGCGATCTGCTCGAAGCCAACGGCGCGATCTTCACCGCACAGGGCAAGGCGCTCAATGAGGTGGCCGCAGACGACGTCCGGATCGGCGTGACCGGTAACCCGGCGAACACCAATGCGTTGATCGCGATGACCAACGCGCCCGACATCCCGCAGGAGCGGTTCTCGGCGCTGACCCGCCTGGACCACAACCGCGCGATCTCGCAGCTGGCCAAGAAGACCGGCGCGGCGGTCACCGACATCAAGAAGATCACCATCTGGGGCAACCACTCGGCCACGCAGTACCCCGACATCTTCCACGCCGAGGTCGGCGGCAAGAATGCGGCCGAGGTGGTCAGCGACCAGAACTGGATCGAAAACGACTTCATCCCGACGGTCGCCAAGCGCGGCGCGGCGATCATCGACGCCCGCGGCGCTTCCTCGGCCGCGTCGGCCGCGTCGGCCACCACCGATGCCGCGCGCGACTGGCTGCTCGGTTCGCCCGAGGGTGACTGGGTCTCCATGGCCGTCGTCTCCGACGGCAGCTATGGCGTGCCGGAGGGGCTCATCTCGTCGTTCCCGGTGACCACCAAGGACGGCAACTGGTCGATCGTGCAGGGCCTGGAAATCGACGACTTCTCTCGCGGCCGTATCGACAAGTCGACCGCCGAATTGGCCGATGAGCGCAAGGCCGTGACGGATCTCGGCCTCATCTGAGGCGGCGTTCGAGGGCCGGCGAAGGCGATTAGGTTACCTACCAGTTCGTCGTTACCCTCGACGCCGTGTCCCAAGCCGTGTGGAACCTAGCCGACAAGCGTGGCCCGATCGTCGTGAATGACGAAGAGATCTTCGCTGCGCACGTAGGCGGAAAGCTCGGCGTAGAACTCAGAACGCCGCTGGACACCGAGCGCGCGCTGTCGATCGCCTATACGCCGGGCGTGGCTCAGGTCAGCAGGGCGATCGCCGCCGATCACACGCTCGCGCAGCGATACACGTGGGCCAACCGCATGGTCGCTGTCGTCAGCGACGGCAGCGCAGTGCTCGGACTCGGCGACATCGGCCCTGCCGCGTCGCTGCCGGTGATGGAGGGCAAGAGCGCGCTGTTCAAGGCGTTCGCCGACCTGGACTCGATCCCGCTGGTGCTCGACACCAAGGATCCCGACGAGATCGTCGAGACCCTGGTGCGGCTGCGCCCGACGTTCGGCGCGGTCAACCTCGAAGACATCTCGGCGCCACGGTGTTTCGAGATCGAGCGCCGGCTCATCGAGGCGTTGGACTGCCCGGTCATGCACGACGACCAACACGGCACCGCGATCGTCGTGCTGGCCGCGTTGCTCGGCGCGGCGAAGGTGCTCGACCGCGATATGGGCGCACTGCGCGTGGTCATCTCCGGCGCGGGCGCCGCAGGTGTGGCGTGCGGCAAGATCCTGCTGGCCGCGGGCGTCGGTGACATCACGCTGCTCGATTCGCAGGGCATCGTTCACGCCGGGCGCGACGACCTCAACGTGTACAAGCGCGAGATGGCCGAGCAGACGAACCCGCGCGGGCTGACCGGTGGCCTGGCCGAGGCGCTCGACGGCGCCGACGTGTTCCTCGGGCTGTCGGCCGGTGTGGTGCCCGTCGACCTCGTGGCCACCATGGCGCCGCAGGCCATCGTGTTCGCGCTGTCCAACCCCGACCCCGAGATCCACCCCGACGACGCGAAGAAGTACGCGGCCGTGGTGGCGACGGGCCGCAGCGATTTCCCGAACCAGATCAACAACGTGCTCGCCTTCCCAGGGGTCTTCCGCGGTGCGCTGGACGCCGACGCGCGTCGCATCACCGAACAGATGAAGGTGGCCGCCGCCGAGGCGATCTTCTCCGTCGTCGGCGACGAACTGTCGGTCGACTGCATCGTGCCCAGCGTGCTGGACCCTCGGGTGGCCCCCGCGGTGGCGCAGGCGGTTGCCGCCGCGGCAGGCACCTAGGCCCGTGGGCCGGCTGGCGCTGGCGCTCGTCGCGCTCGTCGTGCTGGGCACCGCCGGCTGCGGCGGCGACGCCGGCCCAGAGTCGGTCGCGGTGGGCTCCGGCTCCGGCTCGACACTGATCGCCCATCTGTACGCCGCGGCGCTGCGGCACTACGGCAGCCCCGCACATGTCGAACCCGAGCAGTCGCTGATGGGCCTCGACTCCGGTGACGTCCGCGTCGTACCCGAGTTCACCGGCCGGGTGCTTGCACAACTCGTGCCCGGCGCGACCGCGCGCTCCGCCGCCCAGGTCTACCGCGAGATGGTGGCCGCACTGCCGGAAGGCGTCGCCGCGGGCGATTACACCGAGTCAGCCGAGGACAAGCCGGCGCTCGCCGTCACCGAACGGACCGCCGACGCGTGGGGTTCGCGCGACGTCACGGCTGCCGTCCGGCGTTGCGATCAGCTCAGGACCGGCGCCGTGTCCGACGCGCCGCGGGCGGGCGCGCTGGGCACCTGCAAGGTGTCAAAGGTTTTCGAATTCCCGGACGCCGCAGCGATGTTCGCTGCGCTGCGCGCGGGCCAGATCAATGCAGCATGGACGACGACCGCCGCGCCGTACATCCCGACTCAACTGCTGATGCTGTCCGACCGCACCTCGATGATCCGCGCCGAGAACGTGGTGCCGCTGTACCGACGCAACGAACTCGACGAGCGTCAGGTGCTGGCCCTCAACGAGGTGGCCGGCGTGCTGGACACCGCGGCGCTGGCGCAGATGCGAGCCGATGTGGCCGACGGCGCCGACCCCGGTCAGGTCGCCGACGCGTTCCTCGCCGAGCGCCCCCTTGGTGACTAGCGGGGGCGTCAGTGAGCGTTGGGCACCAAACGCTTGACCACGGTCAGGAACAACCGCTGATAGCCCGAGCCGGTGACGCGGACAATCAAGTCGAGGGCCTTCGCGTCGGCGCCGACGAGCACGCGGGCGCGGTTCTTGCGGACGCCGTCGAGGATGATCTTCGCGGCCTGCTCTGGCGTGGTCCGCGTCAGCTTCTTGTCGAAGGTGCGGGTCAGTGCTTCCTTATCGAATCCCTCGACGGCCGTGGCGTTCCGCATGATCGCGGTCTTTATCCCGCCGGGGTGAATCGTGGTGACCTTGACCGGATGACCGGCGGCCAGCATCTCCTGCCGCAGCGCCTCGGTGAATCCGCGCACCGCGAACTTGGCGGAGTTGTACGCCGCCTGGCCGGGCACCGAGAAGATGCCGAACAGACTCGAGACGTTGATGACGTGGCCGTCGCCCGAGGCGATCAGATGCGGCAGGAACACCTTGGTGCCGTTGACGACACCCCAGTAGTCGACGTCCATCACGCGTTCGAAGTCTTTGAACGGGGTGACCTCGACGTCACCGACGTAGGCGATGCCCGCGTTGTTGTAGACCTGGTTGACCTTGCCGAAGTGCGCGACGACCGCGTCGGCGTACAGCTCGAACGCCTCACGTTCGGTGACGTCGAGGCGGTCGGCCTTGACCGGTGCGCCGATCGCTTTGAGCCGCTCCTCCGTCTCGGCGAGGCCCTCGGTGTTGACGTCGCTGATCGCCACGCTGGCGCCGGAGCGACCCAGCTCGATGGCCAACGCCTGTCCGATGCCCGACCCGGCGCCGGTGATTACGGCGACCTTTCCGGCGAAGCCCTGCATGACTACCTCTTCTCTTGCGCCGTGGTTTCGCGTCGAGGCTAGCCGGTACCGCAGGTCCCGCCTACTAGGCCCCCCGCTTGCGAGGGGGAACCCCTACCTGGTGAAGGCCTCGTCGATGATCTCCTGCTGCTCGACCGCGTGCACCTTCGAGGAGCCGGACGACGGCGCCGACATCGCCCGCCGCGAGATGCGCCGAATGCCGGTCAGCTTCTCCGGCAGCACCTCGGGCAGGGTCAGGCCGAAGATCGGCCACGCTCCCTGGTTGGCCGGCTCCTCCTGCACCCAGCGGTATTCCTCGGCATTGGGGTACTGCTCCAAGGTCTCTTCGAGCCGGCGGCGCGGCAGTGGCGCCAACTGCTCGATGCGCACGATCGCGACGTCGTCGCGCTTCTCCTTGTTCTTGCGCGCCGCCAGCTCGTAGTAGATCTTGCCGCTGGTCAACAGCACGCGCTTGACCTTGCTCCTGTCGCCGGTGCCGTCGGTGTAGGTCGGCTCCTCGATCACCGAGCGGAACTTCATCTCGGTGAACTCGCGCAGATCGCTCACGGCGGCCTTGTTGCGCAGCATCGACTTCGGCGTGAAGACGATCAGCGGACGGTGGATCCCGTCCAGCGCGTGGCGCCGCAGCAGGTGGAAGTAGTTGGCCGGTGTCGATGGCATCGCGATGGTCATCGAGCCCTCGGCCCACAACAGCAGAAACCGTTCGATCCGGCCGGACGTGTGATCGGGGCCCTGGCCCTCGTGGCCGTGCGGGAGCAGCAGCACCACATCGGAGAGCTGACCCCACTTGGCCTCACCCGAGCTGATGAACTCGTCGATGATCGACTGTGCGCCGTTGACGAAGTCGCCGAACTGCGCCTCCCACAACACGAGTGCGTCCGGGTTGCCGACCGAGTAGCCGTACTCGAAGCCCACCGCCGCGAACTCCGACAGCGCGGAGTCGTACACCATGAACTTGCCGCCGGTGGGGTTGCCGTCGCTGTCTGCCGTCAGCAGCTCCAGCGGGGTGAACTCTCTGCCGGTCTTGCGGTCGATGACCACCGAGTGCCGCTGGGTGAACGTGCCGCGGCGGGTGTCTTGTCCGCTCAACCGCACCGTCTTGCCCTCGTTGAGCAGCGATCCCAGCGCCAGCAGCTCGGCGAACGCCCAGTCGACCTTGCCTTCGTAAGCCATCTCGCGGCGCTTCTCCAGCACCGGCTTCACGCGCGGATGCACATTGAACCCGTCTGGGAACGCCAGGTGCGCGTCGCCGATGCGCGCCAGCAGCGACTTCTCTACGGCGGTGTCCATCCCGGCCGGCACCATCTGGTCGGCCTCCACCGACGAACTCGGTTCGATCTCGTGCTTCTCGAGTTCGCGTACCTCGTTGAACACCTGCTCCAGCTGGCCCTGGTAGTCGCGCAGCGCGTCCTCGGCCTCTTTCATCGAGATATCCCCGCGCCCGATCAACGCCTCGGTATACGTCTTGCGCACACCGCGTTTGACGTCGATCGCGTCGTACATGGCCGGCTGGGTCATCGACGGGTCGTCGCCCTCGTTGTGCCCGCGCCGGCGGTAGCACAGCATGTCGATGACGACGTCCTTCTTGAACTTCTGCCGGAAGTCCACCGCCAGTCGGGCCACCCAGGCCGCCGCCTCGGGATCGTCGCCGTTCACGTGGAAGATCGGCGCGCCGATCATCTTGGCGACATCGGTGCAGTACTCCGAGGACTTGGCATCGGAAGGCGAAGTGGTGAAACCGATCTGGTTGTTGACGATGATGTGGATCGTCCCGCCGGTGCGGTAGCCGCGCAGCAGCGCCAGGTTCAGCGTCTCGGCCACCACGCCCTGGCCCGCGAATGCTGCGTCGCCGTGCAGCATCAGCGGCATAACGGTGAACCCGTCGTCGCCGTTGCCCTTGTCGAGGACGTCCTGCTTGGCACGCACGATGCCTTCCAGCACCGGGTCGACGGCTTCCAGGTGCGATGGGTTGGCCACCAGCGACACCTCGATGTCGTTGTCGCCGAACATCTGGATGTAGGTGCCGCCCGCGCCGAGGTGATACTTCACATCACCGGAGCCGTGGGCCTGCGAGGGGTTCAGATTCCCCTCGAACTCGCTGAAGATCTGCGAATAGGGCTTGCCGACGATGTTGGCCAGCACGTTGAGCCTGCCGCGGTGTGGCATGCCGATGACGACCTCGTCGAGCGCGTGCTCGGCGGCCTGGTCGATCACCGCGTCCATCGCCGGGATCAGATTCTCCGCGCCCTCCAGCGAGAAACGCTTCTGGCCAACGTATTTGGTCTGCAGGAAGGTCTCGAACGCCTCGGCGGCATTGAGCTTGGACAGAATGTACTTCTGTTCGGCGACGGTCGGCTTCTCGTGCTTGACCTCAACCCGATCCTGAATCCACTGCTGCTGTTCGGGCTCGAGGATGTGGGTGTACTCGACGCCCACGTGGCGGCAGTACGAGTCGCGCAGCAGCCCGAGGATGTCGCGCAGCTTCTTCTTCTCCGCGCCTGCGAACCCGTCGACGTTGAACTCGCGGTCGAGGTCCCACAGGGTCAGGCCGTGGCTGACGATGTCGAGATCGGGGTGGCTGCGGAACCGGGTCTTGTCCAGCCGCAGCGGGTCGATGTCGGCCATCAGGTGGCCCCGGTTCCGGTATGCCGCAATCAGTTCGATGACGCGGGCGTTCTTGTCCTCGATCTTGTCGGGGTTGTCGACGCGCCACCGGACCGGCTCGTACGGAATGCCCAGCTCGCGGAAGATCTCGTCGAAGAAATCGTCGGACAACAGGAGCTGGTGGATGGTGCGCAGGAAGTCACCGGACTCCGCACCCTGGATGATGCGGTGGTCGTACGTCGACGTCAGCGTCATCAATTTGCCGACGCCGAACTCGGCGATGCGCTCCTCGCTGGCGCCTTGGAACTCCGCCGGGTACTCCATCGCGCCGGCGCCGATGATGGCGCCCTGACCGCGCATCAGCCGCGGCACCGAGTGCACTGTGCCGATGGTTCCGGGGTTGGTCAGCGAAATCGTCACGCCGCTAAAGTCTTCGGCGGTGAGCTTGCCGTCGCGGGCGCGTCGCACGATGTCCTCGTAGGCCGCGATGAACTGGCCGAACGGCATGGTGTCGGCCTTCTTGATGGCCGCAACCACCAACTGGCGGTTCCCGTCCTTGCCCTGCAGGTCGATGGCGAGGCCCAAGTTGGTGTGCGGCGGGGTCACCGCGGCCGGCTTGCCGTCCACTTCGGAGAAGTGCCGGTTCATATTCGGGAACTTCTTGACCGCCTGCACGATCGCGTAGCCGAGCAGATGGGTGAAGGAGATCTTGCCGCCGCGGGTGCGCTTGAGGTGGTTGTTGATGACGATCCGGTTGTCGATCATCAGCTTGGCCGGAATGGCGCGCACGCTGGTGGCCGTCGGCACCTCCAGCGACGCCGACATGTTCTTGACCACCGCCGCGGCGCCACCGCGCAGCACCTGTACCTCGGAGTCCTCGGCGGGAGCGGCCGATTTCGGCTTGTCCTTCGGCTTCTCAGCGGGCTTGTCCGCCGACTTCTCGTCGGGCTTGTCCTTGGGCTTCTCGGACTTGTCTGCGGACTTGTCTGCGGACTTGTCGGGCTTGGCCGAGGACTTCGATTCGGACTTCGTCGAGACCTTGGCGGGCGCAGCGGCGCCGTTGCTCGCGGAACTCTTGGGCGGTGGGGCGGGGGCGGGTTCCGGTGGCGTCTTGGGCGCGGCTGACGATTGTCCGTTGCCGCCGCCTGCGCTCTGATCGCCGGTCGGCTCGGGGGAGTAGTCGACGAGGAACTCGTGCCAACTGGGATCGACCGACGACGGGTCCTCGCGGAACTTGCGGTACATCTCTTCGACCAACCACTCGTTCTGACCGAATGGTGACGGTGAACTCACGGCAGAAACTCGCCTCGATTCCTTCGCCTCATGCGAGCCCGGGACATCGCTCGCCAGGTTATCTGCGGGTACCCGCAATTGCGCCGCCTAAAGGCTATCGCTCCGGCATCGGCCAGACCACGACAACGTCCTTATGGCCCTTATGGCTTTTGTGATCGTTGTGGTCGTCGTTGACCGAGCCGCCTGACGTGCCCGCTAGTCGCGCGGAGGCGGCGGTAGTACGTGCAGTGCCGCCGGCCAACGCGGCGGCGGCGTGCCGAACGCCGCGTGGGCGTTGGCGACGATGCGCTTGCCCATCAGGCGGTTACCCACACCACCGACGACGGCGCCGATGCCGACCGGCAGCAGCTTGCCGAAGGCGATCGCGCCGCGCTTGAGCGTGTAGCGCTTCACGAAGTACTTCAGCAGGCGGGAGTTCAGTTGAGACACCGCGGGCAGGGGCAGCGTCGCCGCGCCGTCGGCAACCCAGGCGCCGCTGGTGCGACCCGGCCCGACCAGGTCGGCGATCGCACGCTTGCTGTCCTCGCCGACCAACACCGCGAGCACCAGAGCACGGCGACGCTCGCGATGATCGGCGGGAATCCCGTGCACCTCGGCCAGCGCCAGCACGTACACCGCCGTC
Source organism: Mycobacterium deserti (assembly GCF_025345615.1). GTDB lineage: Bacteria > Actinomycetota > Actinomycetes > Mycobacteriales > Mycobacteriaceae > Mycobacterium > Mycobacterium deserti. The sequence goes on along the minus strand of NZ_JAODWD010000001.1, from coordinate 137,262 downwards.
GCCTCCAGGAACACCACGGTCTCGCCGGCCACGGCCGACATCGCCGCGAGCGTGCCGATTCCCGGGAACGCCGCCGCCGACCCGACCGCCGCGCCACTGGCCATCACGGCCGCGACATAGTGCTTCTCCAGCTTTGTCGCAATGTCGGCCGGCGTCGCGTTGGGGCTCTGCCTGCGCAAACGGTCGACGTACGCCTTGATCGCGGGCGCCTGCACGCGTGAGCCACGCTCGATGATCCGGGTCAGCGCCTTCGCGGCCGCGCTGGGATCCTCGCTCGTGGTAGCGGGCAGCTGCTTCTTGGCCTTCGACCGGGCACTCATCTGCGGCCTCCCTGTCAGAACGGCTGGCCTTTCAGGCTAGCCCCTGTGCAACGAACGGCGGCGTGCGGCAGTGCCCGATCCGCACGCACAGCGACGAACAGTCGCCGTGACGGCTGTCACTATCCGGGCGAATTGGGCGACATCGGGGAAGAAAAAAATGAAAAGGCGCGCTAACCATCGTCATGGCAACATCACCGGCCGTGGACCTGACGACTGCCGAATCCCTAACAGTGCAACGGGAATCGCGGGCGCCCAGCCGCACTCGGATGATCGTCGTTCTGGGCCTCATGGTGGCGCTGGGCCCCCTGACCATCGACATGTATCTGCCCGCGCTGCCGAAGATCGCCGACGAACTCGGGGTCTCCTCGTCGGTCGTGCAACTCACGCTCACCGGCACGCTGGCCGGGTTGGCGCTGGGCCAGTTGATCGTCGGCCCGCTGTCGGACTCCCTGGGCCGCCGTCGGCCGCTGATGGCGGGCATCGTCCTGCACATGCTGGCGTCGCTGCTGTGCCTTGTCGCGCCGAACATCGTCGTGCTCGGGGTGGCCCGCGGCCTGCAGGGCATGGGCGCGGCCGCGGCAATGGTGGTGGCGATCGCCGTGGTCGGTGACCTGTTCGCCGACTCGGCCGCAGCCACCGTCATGTCCCGGCTGATGCTGGTGCTCGGTGTGGCGCCCGTGCTCGCGCCCTCGCTGGGCGCGGCGGTCCTGCTGCACGCGTCCTGGCACTGGGTGTTCGCCGCACTGGTCGTGGTCGCAGGCATGCTGCTGCTCCTCGCCGCGCTCGCGCTGCCGGAGACGCTGCCGAAGGCGCACCGTCGTCCGCTCAAGGTCCGCGGCATCGCCGCCACCTACCTCGAACTGCTGCGCGACGTCCGCTTCGTGGTCCTGGTGCTCGTCGCCTCGTTGGGCATGTCCGGCCTGTTCGCCTACATCGCGGGCGCGTCGTTCGTGCTGCAGGGCCGCTACGGCCTGGGTCAGCAGGCGTTCGCGCTGGTCTTCGGCGCCGGCGCCGTTGCACTGATCGCCGCCACCCAGTTGAACGTCGTACTGCTGCGCCGGTTCGCGCCGCAGACCATCCTGATGTGGGCGTTGGCGGCCGCGACGCTGGCCGGCGGCATCTTCGTCGGCCTGTCGGTCGCCCAGGTCGGCGGCCTCCTCGGCTTCGTGCTCTCGGTTTTCGCGATCCTGGGCGCCATGGGCCTCGTCCTGCCCAATGCGCCGGCCGTGGCGTTGACGCGCCATCCCGAGGCGGCGGGCACCTCGGCCGCGCTGTTGGGCGCCGCCCAGTTCGGGCTCGGTGCCGCTGTCGCGCCGCTTGTCGGTGTGCTCGGCAACAACGAGCTCGCCCTCGCGCTGGTGATGACCGCCGGCATGGTCATCGCCCTGGTCGCGCTACTTGGTGCTGGTGTGCGGTCGACAGAAGCCGACGACGTCTCGCTGGAGGCCGTACCCGAGCCGGCGTGATCGGACGTTGCCATCGTCAACCGCGACTTGTCGCGGTAGTGCAACGTCCGTAGCGTCGGCTCAATCCTTCCGAAATGATGTCGACCCGAGATGTTCGAGAGCCTGACTTCCCGCCCCGATCGCCGCGCCGCCGCTCCCGCGGCGAACCCGTGGCATGCGCTGTGGGCGATGATGGTCGGCTTCTTCATGATCCTGGTCGACGCGACCATAGTGGCCGTCGCCAATCCCGCGCTCATGGCGGGGCTGGGCGCCGGATACGACACCGTCATCTGGGTCACCAGCGCCTATTTGCTGGCGTACGCCGTGCCGCTGCTGGTGGCGGGACGTCTCGGGGACCGATTCGGCCCCAAAAATCTCTATCTGCTCGGGTTGACGGTCTTCACCGCGGCGTCACTGTGGTGTGGGCTGGCTGACAGCATCGGCATGCTGATCGGCGCCCGTGTCGTACAGGGCGTCGGCGCGGCGCTGCTCACCCCGCAGACACTGTCCACCATCACCCGCACCTTCCCGGCCGAGCGCCGGGGCGTGGCGATGAGTGTGTGGGGAGCGACGGCCGGCGTCGCGACACTGGTCGGCCCGCTGGCGGGCGGGTTCCTGGTCGACGGACTCGGCTGGCAGTGGATCTTCTTCGTCAACGTGCCGATCGGTGTGCTCGGTGTCGCGCTCGCCGTTCGGTTGGTTCCCGCGTTGCCGACCAGCAAAAAGGGTTTCGATCTGCCGGGCGTGGTGCTGTCCGGCGTCGGCATGTTCATGGTCGTGTTCGCCCTGCAGGAAGGCCAGTCACACGACTGGGCGCCGTGGGTGTGGGGCACAACCGCCGGCGGCATCGGCTTCCTGGCAGCCTTCGTCATCTGGCAGTCGGTCAACACGAACGAACCGCTGGTACCGCTGGTCATCTTTCGCGACCGCGACTTCTCGCTGTCGGCGCTGGGCGTCGCGACCATCGGGTTCGTGGTCACGGCCATGATCGTGCCGGTCATGTTCTACGCCCAGGCGGTCTGCGGGCTCTCGCCGACACGTTCGGCGCTGCTGACCGCGCCGATGGCCATTGCGACCGGTGCGCTGGCGCCGTTTGTCGGCAGGATCGTCGACCGCTCTCATCCGCGTCCGGTGGTGGGGTTCGGGTTCGCGGTGCTCGCGGTCGCGTTGACGTGGTTGTCGGTGGAGTTGACGCCGACGACGCCGATGTGGCGGATCGTGCTGCCGTTGACCGCCACGGGTGTCGGCATGGCGTTCATCTGGTCGCCGCTGGCCGCCACGGCCACCCGTCGCCTGCCCGGTCGACTGGCCGGTGCGGGGTCGGGCGTGTACAACAGCACGCGCCAGGTCGGCTCGGTTCTGGGCAGTGCGGCGCTCGCGGCGTTCATGACATGGCGGATCAGCGCTGAGATGCCACCCGTGCTGGCCGATACGCCCGCCGGCGAAGGCGCCGTCGGCAGACTGCCCGCCTACCTTCACGATTCGTTCTCCGCAGCGATGTCGCAGACCCTGCTGCTGCCCGCGTTCTTCGCGCTGTTCGGGGTGATCGCCGCGCTGTTCCTGGTGGGCTCCTCGGACAGGGGCAGATCCGAGGCCATCGACGACGAGCTCGACGAGGGCGATTTCGATGCGCGGCGTCCGAACGCGTCCTACGACAACGACACGTTCCTCGAGGAGGTCGACGACATCGACGACGACGCGTACGTCGAGTACACGGTGCACTGGGACGAGCCAGAACCCCGCACGCGTCGTCCCGTGGTCGCCGTCGAGGACGACGCTGACACCGAGCCCCTACGCGCCCGCCACGAACAACTCGCGCACGCCCCGGGCAACGCGCGGCGCTGGGAACCGCGCCCCGCGACGCACGCGCCAACGGAATCCGAACCCGCGCCCGCGCGAAGGCCCACGCCAGCGCCGAACGCAGAACACGACCACGAGTCGTGGCGCAGCATCCTCGACCAGTTGCTCGCCGATGTGCCACCGGCCAAGCCGACGGCCGAGCCGGTCGGATTCGCGCACAACGGCTTTCACGTCGACGACGAGCACCGGATCCAGCCGGTGAGACATCCCGACCGGCTGGCCGAGCCGAGATCGTCGGAGGCCGAGACTTACAGCGCAGACATCCCGTTCGGCGCCGACGAACCAGACGGCCCCTCCCGCCATCGAGGTCGCGGGGGGCACGAGGCGCAGGAGCCGCGGCCGTTCTGGTTCCAGTCCAACGGCAGGCATTCGCGCGACGATCCTGACGCCTCGCGCTCCGGCAGGCATTCCCTGCCCTGGCGGGATTAGCCGAAAAGCACTGCGGGGTTGAGAAACCCGGTGGGATCGAAGGCGGACTTGACCGCGCGCATGGCCGCGATGTCGGCTTCGCTGCGCGACATCGCGACGTAGTCACGCTTGCGGGTGCCGACCCCGTGTTCAGAGCTGACGTTGCCGCCGGACTGTGCGATCAACTCCATCATCGCGGTGTACAGCGCGTGTTCGGCATCACCGTCGAGCGCGCACCGCACCAGGTTCAGGTGCAGGTTGCCCTCGCCGATGTGGCCGAACAACACGGGGATGGTATCAGGCGAATGCTCGGCGGCGAGGTTCGTCGCTCCGGTGGCAAATCTGCTGATGGCCGAAAGTGGCAGGGACACATCGAACTTGAGCGGTGGCCCGTAGACCCCGAGCACCTCGGCGAGGGCTTCGCGCACCTGCCAGAGACGCTGCTGGGCGACGGCGTCGACGCCGACGGCCGGCTCGCCGGTCAAGCCGGCGTCCTCGAGCGCGTCGGCCAGCCGCTCGGTCTGGTCGGAGTCTCCGGCCAGTTCGATCAGCAGCTGCCAGGCTCCGGCGACGGGCGCCCCCACCCCGACATGCTCGGCTGTCAGCGCGCTGGCCCGAGCGTCGATCAACTCCAGCGCCGCGATGCCGTCCATGTCACGGAAAATCCGGCCCGCATCGATGAGTGCGTCGAGGTCGGCGAACCCGCAGATCGCCGTCACGCGGTGGGAGGGCAGCGGGTACAGCCGCAGATCCAGTTCGGTGATCACGCCGAGCGTGCCTTCGGCGCCGACGAACAGCGACGCCAGGTCATATCCGGTGTTGTCCATCCGCACGTCGCTGTGCCTGCGGAGGACCGTGCCGTCGGGCAACGCCACGTCCAAGCCGATGACCTGTTCGCCCATGTTCCCGTAGCGCACGGTGCGCAGTCCGCCCGCGTTCGTCGAGGCCATACCGCCGACGGTGGCGGAGTCGCGCGCGGCCAGGTCGACGCCGAACAGAAGGCCGGCCGCGGCGGCGGCCCGTTGGACCTCGGCCAGGGTGGCTCCCGCGCCGACCGACACCTTCCGCTCGACGGCATCCACCTCACCTACCGCGCGCAGGCGCTCGGTGGACAGCAGCACGTCGTCGTGCTCTGGTACCGTCCCGGCGACCAACGACGTGCGTCCGCCCTGCACCGTGACGTATGCACCCGCGACGCGGCATGCGCGCAACACGGCGGCCACTTCGTCGGCCGAGCCCGGCCGCACAAGCACACTGGCGTGTCCGCGGTAGCGGCCGGTGTGGTCGACGCTGCGCCCGTGCAGCACATCGGGGTCGGTGCTGACGTAGCCGTCTCCGACGATCTCGGCCAGTCGGGCGGTCAAACTCATTTCGTGGGTGTATCACACGAGGACAGGCACAGGAACGCGCCCAACTCGATGAGGCGGTCCGGCGTGCCCGGCAGGTACTCGGTCAGCAGTGGCGATCGCACGATCACGCTGAGGTACTTGGCACGACTTACTGCCACGTTGAGGCGATTTCTGTTGAGTAGAAACGAGATTCCGCGCGGCACGTCGTCGGCCGACGACGCGGTCATCGACACGAACACCACCGGCGCCTGTCGGCCCTGGAACTTGTCGACGGTGCCCACCTCGACGCCGCCGTACCCGGCGGCATCCAGTCGTCGTCGCAGCGTCACCACCTGCGCGTTGTACGGCGTCACCACCAGGACATCCTGCTGAGCCAGCGGAGCCGTGACCCCATCGTCGGTCCACGGTGTGCCGAGCAGGCCGGTGATCTCGGCGACGATCGCATCGGCTTCCTCGGGGCTGTCGGTCGAGTTGCCGTCGTGGTCGACGGTCATCGTCCGCACGCCCGGTTCGTACCCGGCGAGGCATCGCGCGGTCGTGACCTCGAGCTCCGACTGCAGCCGGTCGTCATACGACAAGCGGGAGACCGCGGCGCACACCGCGGGATGCATGCGGTACGACCGGTCGAGGAAATAGCCGAATTCGCTCGGCAGCGTGTGCCTTCCGTCCACGATCCAGCCCAGCGCCGAACAATCCACGGGCTCAGGGTGGGTGCCCTGGCTGACCTGCGGCAGCTGCTGCGGATCGCCGAGCAGCATCACGTTGCGGGCCGACGGCGCCACCGCGATGGTGTTGGCCAGGCTGTACTGGCCCGCCTCCTCGACGACGAGCAGATCGAGGGTGAGCCGCGGAATCTTGTTGGCGTTGGCGAAGTCCCATCCGGTGCCGCCGACGACGCAGCCGACTCCGTCGGAGGCGTGGTCGGCGAGGTAGCCGGCGAATTCGGGATTGGTCAGCTCGGTCCAACCGTGGTTGACGGTGTTCAGCTTCTTGGCCACGTGGGTGCCGTCGACTCCTGCCTTGAGCACATCGCAGAACAGGTTCTCCACCACCGCGTGCGACTGCGCCACCACGCCGATGCGCCATGCTTGCTCTTTCACAAGTCGCGCAATGACTCTCGCGGAAGTGAACGTCTTACCGGTGCCCGGCGGTCCGTGCACCGCGAGGTACGACGAGTCCAGATCGAGCAGCGTCGCAGCGATGTCGTCAGCGATCACGCCGCTGCGGGGGAGGGGCCCGCCGCTGACCGTCCGCGGCGGGCGGCGCAGGAGAATGTCGGTCACGGCGTCGCGCGGCAAGGACGGCAGGCCGGCGGCGACGTTGGCCGCGGTCGCCGCGATCGACTCCTGCAGAGGTTTGGTGTTGATCGGTGCGCCCGGTGTCAGCGCGAACGGCGTCTGCTCGAACACGTCGCCGTCCTTGGGTTGCTTTTCTACGATGACGACTTCGGTGGGCACCTCCGGGTCGTTGCAGTCGGTCACGGTGACGGTGCCGAAGCCGCGGCGGTCGGGGTCGTCGGCCAGACCTGCCGGCGCGGGCGGGTCGTACAGCGCGAACATGTCCTTGCACAGTTCGCCGTTGGCGAGTTCGCCGAACAGGCGCACATGCCGCTGCGGCTTACGGGCTTTCGGCGGTTGGTGCCAGTCGTTGACGATCACGGCCTTCTCGGCGATGAACACGTCGCTGCTGTCGGCCCACTCGTCGACCGGATTGTTCACGCGGTCGAAATGGCTCCACCAGAACGGCTTGTCCTCGCGCCGGTGAAAGCCGCGCGCCGCAGCGACCATCGCGACGGCGGTCTGTTCGGCGGTGCGCGGTTCCACGCCGTCACCGGCGAATTTCAGCAGCGCCCGTTCGAGGTCGTCGCCGAGCTCGATGACCTCGTCGTCGCGGACCCGCAGCGGGCCGCGCGGCGGCACACCGGATTCGATGGCGCGGGCCATCAGCCAGTCGCGCAGCCGACGGGTCGAGCGGCAGTCGTAGACGTTGTACTCCTCGATCTCCTTCAGCACGGCCGCTGCCTCGTCGGTCCGCCCCTCGTCGCGGAGGCTGCAGTAGCGTGCGTACTGCGTGATGGAGTCTGCGGCGGTCGTCACCTCGCCGCTGCGCAACTCGTTGCCCATGTACAGCGGTTCGAGCGACTTGATGCTGTAGCTTTCGGCGCCGACACGAATGCTCTTGCGCAGCAACGGATACAGGTCAACGAGCACGCCGTTGCGCAGCAGGTCGTCGATATCGTTCTCGCCGACTCCGTAACGTCCGGCCAGCCGCAGGAGCGTGCTCTTCTCGTAGGCGGCGTAGTGGTAGATGTGCATGCCGGGGTACCGCCGCAGGCGCTTGCGCACCATCGCCAGGAAGTCGACCAGGGCTTGGCGCTCGCTGGTGCGGTCGTGCGCCCAGAAGGGGTGGAAATCCCCGTCGACGGTCAGCACGCCCCACAGGTATTCGAGTCCCCATTCGCGGCCGTCGACGGTCCACAAGGGATCGCCCTCGAAGTCGAAGAACAGATCACCCTTGTTCGCGTCGGGCAGCACCATCAACGGCTGCGCGTCGACCACCTCGTAAGGCGGCTTGCCGTCGGTACTCGGTGTGACCTGCAGCCGGGCCTGCGACGTCAGCGTCGTCACCGTCCGCGCCGCCAACTCAGGCACCGGTCCCGAGTGCCGGGCCAGCTCGGCGACGGTGGTGATCCCCGCATTGATCAGGCGGGCACGCTGGCTGACCCGCATGCCCGCCACCAGCAGCAAGTCGTCGTGGGCGCGGACCTGTATCTCGCATTCGGGACACCGGAAACACGCGCGCACGTCCTCGTCGGCCCAGTCGACCGGGGCGTCGGCCGCGAAGTGGTTGTCGAGCAGCTGCTGCAGCGCGTCGCGTCGCGGCCGGTATACGGGTAGCAGTTCGTCGACGCGGTACGCGGCGGTTGCTCCGTCGCCGAGCACCAGCTCGACTTCGTCGGCCACCGGCACGCCCGCCTCCGCGAGTGTCTCGGCGTATGCGGCGAGTTGCAGCAGCGCCTCGACCTTCACCGAACGGGCGAGTTTCGTGTCCCGCAAGCGGTACCGGTCGCCCTCCAGCACGAGGAAGTCGGCGAACCCGGCGAACCGGCCGTCGAACATCGCGGCCTGGTAGATGACCGACACGCGGCGCTCGACGGCCCTGCGGGTCTGCTCCGCCGCGGCGGTCAGCCCGTCAACCGTGTACGGCGGTCTGCCGATGATCGCGACGTCGGCGCGCTCGCGTAGCTCGTCGAGGTGACGCTGCTCGTGCGCATGGCCGAGGTCGGCCGTCCTCGCGAGCAGTTCGTCTTCGACCGTGACCCTAGGGCCGCGGCCCAGCTTCGCGTCGAATGAGCGCAGCAGCGCGTACTCGCAGCGGGCGGCGGCTGCGAGGTCGGAGGCGCTGTAGACGACTCGGGCCTGCGCTCCAACGGAGGCGACGAACACGATGCCACTGTATGTGACGTCGCCGACACCCCACGCGCGCCGAAATGGAATTCCCGGCGGTCAAAACGCTTCCTTGACAGCCGGGAATTCCATTTCGCGACACGCGGACTCAGGTCAGCGGGCCACCCTGCGGAGGCGACTGCGGCGGATAGGGCGCCGTCGCGGACGGGGTCTGCTGCACCGGCGGGTAGGGTCCGGAGCCCGGCCCGTATCCAGCGGTGGGCACCTGTCCGGCGGGCGGTCCATCGGCGGTGGGCTGGTACGCGGTCGGCACGTCGCCGGTGTTGGCCGACATCTGCTCGCGCATGTTGCGGCCTTCGCGCTCAGCGCGGGACAGGTAGTCCTCCCAGCGCTGCTGCATCGGCTTGATCAAGCCGCCGCCGACCCCGACGATGAGGATGCCGCCGACCGTGCCGAGAATCGCGATCAGCACCGGCAGCGTGACCGTCAACGCGATACCCACCTGGTTGAGCGCGGCAATGACACCGAGACCGAGAATGGCGATGCTCGCGATGTTGGCCAGCACCCGTCCGTACGACAGACCGCTGAGCGCGTTGGAGACGATGTCGCGCACCGCGGCCGCGATGGCCGCCGCGACCACGACGATGATGATCGCCACGAAGAGCTTCGGCAAGAACGCGATGACACCCGAGAGCAACGTGCTGACCGGATTGGGCCCGAACACGCCGAACGCCAGTTGCAGGACGAACAACAGCAATGCGTAGTACACGATCTTGCTGACGATGTCCGAGGCGTCATACCGACTGTTCTGCAGCGCCTTGCGGATGCCGCCGCGCTCGACCGCCCGGTCGAAACCGACCCGCTCGAGCACCTTGTCGATGGCCTTGGCGATGAGTTTGGCCAAGATCCAGCCGATGATCAAGATCAGAACGAACACAAGCACTTTCGGGGCCAATACGGCGACTGTTCGCCACATGTCCCGCAAGGCGTCTTCCACGATTGCCCTCCTCCAGTAACCGGTCACGACTTTTATTGACGCGAGCGACATACCCGGGGAGGGCCGGGGTAAACGAAGCCGTACTAGTTGCTTTGCCTCTTCGTGCGCCGGAAACGGGTCAGTTGGGTGTGTTGCCGATCAGTTCGACACCGTTGCCGTTCCAGCGGAACTTCACGACGCTGTCGAGCCCTGGCACTCCGTTGGAGTAGCGCAACGCGACGGTGTCTCCGGTGCTCGAGGAGTCGTCGATGCCGTTGAAGCCGAAGGTGTCGGGCACGCCGCTGGGAATGAATTTGCCGAGGTGGAACATCACTGCGCGGGTGTTCGGATTCTGCGCGTTGGTGTTGGCCTTGACGATCACCACCGACAGTTGAGCGCACTCGTTGTAATTGCCCGCCAGCGGTTCGGGGTTCCATCCCTGGTTGCTACGCGGGTCGCGGGGCAACCCGGCGACGGCCTCGGCGATCGCAGGCGCGGCCAGATCGACCTCGCATGGATCGGCCTCGGCGCTGGCGGTGGCCGCCGGGCCCGACGGAATCACCGGAGACGGCGAGGCGGCGGCCGGGACTGAGGTGGCAACGGGCGGCCCGGGTGTCTTCGAGACGGTCGAATCGCTCGATCCGCAGCCGGCGGCCAAGATCGCGATGCTGCCGACACAGCTGCCAATCACCACCGCCCGCTTCACAACTGCGCACCGTACCGAAAGTGCGACCGGTGGCCGGTCAAGCCGTACGGCGGGTCGGCCGATGACACGCACTAGACTCAACCAGCGATGACAACCTCCGAGTCCGACTCGACAACCGCCGAGCTGACCTTTGCTGACCTGCAGATCCACCCGTCGGTGCTGCAGGCCGTCAACGAGGTCGGCTACGAATCGCCGTCGGCCATCCAGGCCGCGACGATCCCGGCGATGCTCGCCGGCTCCGATGTCGTCGGGCTGGCGCAGACCGGCACCGGCAAGACCGCAGCCTTCGCCATTCCGATTCTGTCGAAGATCGACACCACCAGCCGCACCACCCAGGCGCTGGTGCTGGCTCCAACGCGCGAACTCGCGCTGCAGGTTGCCGAGGCGTTCAGCCGCTACGGCGCCCACTTGCGCGTCAACGTCCTGCCCATCTATGGCGGGTCCCCCTATGGGCCGCAGCTCGCGGGGCTCAAGCGCGGGGCGCACGTGGTGGTCGGTACCCCCGGACGGGTGATCGACCACCTGGAGAAGGGCACCCTGGACGTCTCGCACCTGGACTACATCGTGCTCGACGAAGCCGACGAGATGCTGCAGATGGGCTTCGCCGAGGACGTCGAGCGCATCCTCTCCGACACCCCCGAATACAAGCAGGTCGCGTTGTTCTCGGCGACCATGCCGCCGGCCATCCGGAAGATCACCAAGAAATACCTGCACGACCCGGTCGAAGTGACCGTCAAATCCAAGACGCAAACGGCCGAGAACATCACGCAGCGCTACATCCAGGTTTCGCACCAGCGGAAGATGGACGCGCTGACCCGGCTGCTCGAGGTCGAGCAGGGCGACGCGATGATCGTGTTCGTCCGCACCAAGCAGGCCACCGAAGAAGTGGCCGAAAAGCTGCGTGCGCGAGGGTTTTCCGCGGCGGCCATCAACGGCGACATCCCGCAGGCGGTCCGCGAGCGCACGATCAACTCGCTCAAGGACGGCAGCCTCGACATCCTGGTCGCGACCGATGTCGCAGCGCGCGGCCTTGACGTCGAGCGCATTTCGCACGTCCTGAACTACGACATTCCGCACGACCCGGAGTCCTACGTGCATCGCATCGGGCGCACGGGGCGGGCGGGCCGATCGGGTACCGCGCTGCTTTTCGTGACGCCGCGCGAGCGTCACCTGCTTAATTCGATCGAGCGGGTGACCAGACAGAAGCTCGTCGAATCTCAATTGCCCTCGGTGGACGACGTCAACGAAAAACGCGTCGCGAAGTTCCTCGACTCCATCACCGAGGCACTCGGCGCGCCGGGAATCGACGTGTTCCGCAAGCTGATCGAGGGTTACGAGCGCGATAACGACGTGCCGATGGCCGACATCGCCGCCGCGCTGGCACTGCAGAGCCGCGACGGCGAAGAGTTCCTCATGACCGAGCCGCCGCCGGAGAAGCGCCGCGAACGACCCGACCGCCCGACGCGCGATGACGGCCCGCGCAAGCCGCGCGAACGGCGGGGCGATTTCGCCACCTACCGCATCGCGGTCGGCAAGCGGCACAAGGTGATGCCCGGCGCGATCGTCGGCGCCATCGCCAACGAGGGCGGGTTGCACCGCAGCGACTTCGGCCACATCACTATCCGGCCCGACCACTCGCTGGTCGAACTGCCCGCGACGCTGTCCAAGCAGACATTGAAAGCCCTCGAGAAGACCCGGATCCAGGGCAACCTGATCAATCTCCAGCCGGATCACGGGCCGAAGCGGTCACAAGGTAAGCCAAAGCGGAAGCACGAATGACCACGCCGAAAGGCGTGAAGGATCTGGACGCGCAGGGCGGGCTCGAGTCGGTCAGCAAGGCCGAGCGCGTCGCGTCACTCACCGGAATTCGCGCTGTCGCAGCGCTTCTGGTGATGCTCACGCACGCCGCTTACACCACCGGCAAATACACCCACGGCTATGTCGGGCTGGTGTATTCGCGCGCGGAGATCGGTGTCCCGATCTTCTTCGTGCTCTCGGGATTTCTGCTCTTCGGCCCGTGGGTCAGAGCCGCCGCGACGAGTCGACCGCCGCCGTCGGTGCGTCGTTACGCCTGGCATCGCCTGCGGCGCATCATGCCCGCCTACGCGGTGACCGTCGTCGCGGCGTACCTGCTGTACCACTTTCGCACTGCGGGACCGAACCCCGGCCACACCTGGGAAGGGTTGTTCCGCAACCTGACCCTCACCCAGATCTATACCGACAACTACCTGTATTCGTTTCTGCACCAAGGCCTCACGCAGATGTGGAGCCTGGCGGTCGAAGCGGCGTACTACGTAGCGCTGCCACTGCTGGCCTACCTGCTGCTGGTGCTGCTGTGCCGTCGGCAGTGGCGGCCGGGGCTGTTGTTGACCGGCCTCGGCCTGCTGGCGCTGGTCACGCCCGCGTGGTTGGTGTTGGTGCACACCACCGATTTCCTGCCCGATGCGGCGCGGCTGTGGCTGCCGACCTATCTGGCATGGTTCGTCGGCGGCATGCTGCTGGCCGTGCTGCAGCCGATGCGGGCGCGGGCCTACGCGCTGGTGTGTGTTCCGTTGGCAGTGGTGTCGTACTTCATCGTCTCGACGCCGATCGCAGGCGCGCCCACCACCTCACCCAACGAGATGTGGGAGGCGTTGACGAAGGCGCTCTTCTACGCGGTGATCGCCACCCTGGTGGTCGCGCCGCTCGCGCTGGGGGATCGCGGGATGTACTCCAGGTTCCTGGCGAGCCGGCCGATGGTGTTCCTTGGCGAGATCTCCTACGAGATCTTCCTGATCCATCTGGTGACGATGGAACTGGTGATGGTCGAGATCCTCCGGTACCCGATCTACACCGGTTCGATGGTGAACCTGTTCGCCGTCACGTTCGTCGTGACGGTGCCCCTGGCGTGGCTTTTGCACCGGTTCACGCGCGTCCGCTCCGAATGACGAACCCCGCAGCCTCCGAGGGGCTTAGGTTACGCTCCCCTAAGTAAGTCGACACGAAGGGCGAGGTATGCCGGACCACAAGCCGTCGCGCGGATTCCAGGGGGCGGTGCTCAAGCTGCTGCGAGCGGGCGACTACCAGTTGACCGTGACCGGCAGCCGGCAGATCAGTCCGCACTATCTGCGCCTGAGCTTCGAGGCGGGCGGCCTGCTCAACGACCGGCCGCTGCATCCGACGATGTGGATCCGGATGTGGTTCGCCGACGGCGACAAGCTGCACCAGCGCGGCTACACCCTGGTCGACCCGGACCCGCAGGCCGGAACCGTCGACATCGAATTCGCACTGCACCAGGGGGTCGCCTCCAACTGGGCGCGCAACGCCAAGCCCGGCGACACCATCGAGGTGACGGTTCTCGGCAGCAACTTTTCGCTGCCCGAACCGCCACCGGGCGGATACGTCATCGTCGGCGACACCGCGTCGCTGCCTGCCATCAACTCGCTGCTGTCCGCGATCGGCGGCGCGCCCGCCCGGGTGTTCCTCGAGGCCGGGCACGACGACGACAAACAACTGCCGGTGGCGCGCAGCACCGACGTGGTGTGGGTCGACCGCAAGAACGGCGGCGAGGCGCTGGTGGAGACGGTCCGCGCGTCGGCATTCGACGCCTCCGACCACTTCGGCTGGGTGGCGTGCGACAACCGCACCACGCGAGCGGTGTCCAAGGTGTTCCGCGAGGACTACAGGATCTCGAAGAAGGCGATCAAGGCTCAGGCCTACTGGGTGGCCTGACGGCTGGGTAGCACGATCGGCACGACGAACTCCTCGAGCATCGAGCGCTCGTCGGCCTCGTTGTGTCCGGGGAACAGCATCAGCGAGGTCATCACCCGCACCAGCCACCGCGCGCGGTGCGCCACCAGTTCGGCTTCGTCGGGTCCCAGCGAGATGACGAACGCTTCGGTGAGCGCCTTGATCACCTCGGACTCCTCGGCCATCTCCGCACCGATCGGACGCTGCGTGGTCGCGAACCATGAGGCCAGCGCCGGACTTTCGCGGACGTTGCGCAGCGAAGCGAGCATGCCCTCGATGAGCCGTTCGCGCGGATCGGTCAGCGATGCGACGTGGTCGGTCATCTCGCGGTACAACCGGTAACTCTCGCGATGCACGTACGCGGTGTACAGCGCATCGCGATTTTCGAAATACCGGTACAGCGTCGCACGCGAACAGCCTGCCGCCGAGGCGATTTCATGCATGCCGACGGTAGCGGCCTCCTGCTTGGCAAACAGCTCACCCGCTGCGTCCAGGATGCGGTCCGCCGCCACCTCGGTGCGTCGCTGGGCCAGCCAGTCGCCGGCCATCAGGCTTTCACCGTGAACGGCACCGACAGCGGACGTCGGACGTAACTGCCGCCGGCCCAGATGATTTCGTCCTCGTCGACGTCGAAGTCCGGGATTCGCGTCAGCAACTCGGTGAGCGCGACCCGGGACTGCATCCGCGCGGCCGCTGCTCCGAGGCAGTGGTGCGCACCGTGGCTGAACGTCAATATGTTGCGCGGCTTGCGTGTCACGTCGAGTTCGGCGGCGTCGTCGCCGAAGTGGCGCTCGTCGCGGTTGGCCGACCCGTAGAGGAACAGCACCCGCCTGCCCTGCGGAATGGTGGTGTCGGCAACCTTCACGTCGCGGGTGACGGTGCGTCCCAGTCCCTGAACCGGGGAGGTGAGCCTCAGGAACTCGTCGACGGAACCCGGTATCAAGTCCAGGTTTTCGGCCAGCAGCCGGCGCTGGTCGGGCCGTTGGTGCAGCAACTGCACCGAGCCGCCGAGCATTCCGGTGGTGGTGTCGTTGCCGCCGGTGACCATGGTGAACGTGAACGCGAGGATCGACAGCACCCCCGCGATGTCGCCGTCGGCGCCGACGCCCGCGGCGACCAGGTGCGAGACCGTGTCGTCCTCCGGCTCGACGCGGCGGCGTTCGATCAGTGCCGTGAAATACGCCATCATCTCGCCGAGCTTGTCGCCCAACGTGTCCAGCGCTCCGCCGATACCGCCCTCGGTGGTGTTGGCAGCCACGATCGCGTCGGTCCAGCTGTCGAACTTGCCACGGTCGGCCTCGGGCACGCCGAGGTAGTGCGCGACGACCATGGACGGCAGCGGCTTGAACAACTCGGCGACGATGTCGCCGCCCCCGTTGTTGCGAATCCGCTCGATCCGCTCGACGACGTACTCGCGGACCTTGGGCTCGACGGCCTCGACCTGGCGCGGTGTGAATCCGCGCGAGACCAGCTTGCGGAATTCGGTGTGGACGGGCGGGTCCTGCATGACCATCGGCGGGTTGTCGGCCAGGCCGATCAATTCCAGTTCGCCGTAGTTGACCGTCAGCCCCTGCGCCGACGAGAACGTCTCGTGGTCGCGCGCGGCGGCCCAGATGTCGGCGTGACGGCTCATCACGTAGTAGTCGTGGTCCGGCTTGTCGTCGGGCACCACATGGTGCACCGGGTCGTGGTCCCGCAGGGCCCGGTACATGTCGAACGGGTTGGCCCACGAGTCGGCGTCGGCGAGCTGGAAACGGGCCGGCGAGCTGTGAGACAGAGTGGCTGTCATGTCTCATTGGTACGACACAACCCGGGAACGTGTCAATAGCCAATCTTGCTCGCGCTAAATTGCCGCGCCCGGGTTGAGGATGCCGTCGGGGTCCAGCGCGTGCTTGATCCGGCGGTTGAGTTCCATCGCTTCCGGACCGATCTGGCCTTCCAGCCAGGGCCGTTTCATGCGGCCGACGCCGTGTTCGCCGGTAATGGTCCCGCCGAGGCTCACCGCCAGGTCCATGATCTCGCCGAACGCCAGATGCGCCCGCTGCGTCATGTCCGGGTCGGCGGGATCGAAGACGATCAGCGGGTGGGTGTTGCCGTCGCCGGCGTGGGCGATCACCGAGATCATCAGGTCGTGGTTCGCGGCGATCTTTCCGACGCCGCCGACCAGGTCGGCCAACGCGGGCAGCGGTACTCCGACGTCCTCGAGCAGCAGCGAGCCCTTCATCTCCACGGCGGGTATGCAGAATCGCCGTGCCGCGACGAATGCCTCGCCCTCGTCCGGGTCAGCTGTCGAGAAGACTTCCTTGGCGCCGTGTTCGGTGAACACCTCGGCCATGAACTCGGCGTCCTCGACGCCATTCTGTCCGCGGTCGTCGGTGGCCGCGACCATCATCGCGGCCGCGTCGCGGTCCAGACCCATCCGCAGTTTGTCCTCGACGGCGTTGATCGACGCCGAGTCCATGAACTCCAGCATCGACGGCCGCATCCTGCCGGTGATCGCGACGACGGACTGCGCGGCCGCCTCCACCGAGTCGAAGGTGGCCACGACCGTGCTCGCGACCTTCTGCGGCGGCAAAAGGCGCAGCGTCACTTCGGTGATCACGCCGAGCGTGCCCTCGCTACCGACGAACAGCTTGGTCAGAGACAGCCCCGCGACGTCCTTGAGTCGCGGACCGCCGAGGCGCACCGCAGTGCCATCGGCCAGCACCACCTGCATGCCCAGCACGTAGTCGGTGGTGACGCCGTACTTCACGCAGCACAGACCACCTGCGTTGGTGGCGATGTTGCCGCCGATGCTGCAGATCTCGTACGACGACGGGTCCGGCGGATACCAGAGCCCGTGCTCGGCGACGGCCTTCTTCACCTCGGCGTTGAGCAGCCCGGGCTGAGTCACCGCGGTGCGGGTGACCGGGTCGACGGTGATCTGGCGCATCTTCTCGGTGGTCAGCACGATCGCACCGTCCAAAGCCGTGGCACCGCCGGATAATCCGGTTCCCATGCCACGTGGCACCACCGCGATCCTGTTCGCGGTGGCCCAGCGCAGTGTGGCCTGCACGTCCTCGGTGGTCTGCGGGCGCACGACGGCCAGCGGCGTGCCCGCGCCCGGATCGAAGGCGCGGTCCTGGCGGTAGGACGCCACGATGTCGGGGTCGGTGACGACGGCGCCCTCGGGGAGGTCGGCGATCAGACGTTCGAGAGCGCTCACGGTGTCGATGCTACGAGCACTCACGACGGCACCATCCAGGACAGCACCGGTGAGGCCTGCAGACCCGACAGTGCGCACAGGAAGACCAGGAAGATCAGGCTCCAGACGATCACGCGGCGGAAGATGTCACCCTCCTTGCCGTCCATGCCGACGGCCGCGGCCGCGATCGCCAAATTCTGCGGCGAGATCATCTTGCCCAGCACGCCGCCCGAGCTGTTGCTGGCCGCCATCAGCACGTCCGACAGCCCGGCCTGGTTCGCCGCGGTGACCTGAAGCGCGCCGAACAAAGAGTTCGCCGAGGTATCCGAGCCGGTGACCGCCACGCCGAGCCAGCCGAGGATCGGGGACAGCAACGCGAACGCGCCGCCCGCCGCGGCCATCCAGGTGCCCAACGTGATCGTCTGTCCCGACAGGTTCATCACGAACGCCAGCGCCAGCACCGTCATCACCGTGAGGATCGCCCACCGCAGCTGGTGCAGTGTCGTGCCGTACGCCTTCACCGCGCGCGGCACCGACACCTTCAGCGCGATCATCGTGATGATGCCCGCCAGCAGCATCTGGGTGCCCGGCGTGGTGAGCAGGTTGAGCGTGAACTCGGTGAGCGACACCGGTTTTCCGCTCGGGCTCACGATGTCGAGCCCCGGCCAGGCGGATTTGACCGTCGCCTTGTCGAGTAGCTCCTTGACCGCCGTGATCTGACAGACGACGAAGACGGCGATGATGATCGCGTAGGGCGCGTACGCCTTGACGATGTCGGCGCGGGAGTCGTGATGCTCGACGCGCTCGGCGGATTCGGGACTCGGGGTGTCTTCCGCCCCGCCTGCGACGACCGCGGGTTCGCTGTACGCATGGCTGGGACGCCACGTGCGGACCAGCAGGACCACCGCGGCCGCTGACAGCAGCGCGGCGACGACGTCGGCCAGCGGTACCGAGATGAAGTTCGACGTGGCGTACTGGCCGAGCCCGAACACGACCCCGCACACGACGGCTGCGGGCCACGTCTCGCGCACGCCGCGCCAGCCGTCGACGATCCCGACGAGCACGAGCGGGACGAAGATCGCCAGGATCGGTGTCTGCCGGCCGACCATCGCACCGAGCGTGTCGACCGGCAGTTCGGTCACCTTGCCGAGCGTGATGATGGGCGTCGCCATCGCCCCGAATGCCACCGGCGCGGTGTTGGCAGTCAGTGCGAGGACCGCGGCCTTCATCGGCTTGAAGCCCAGCGCCATCAGCATCACCGAGGTCACCGCCACCGGCGTGCCGAAACCGGCTAGCGCCTCCAGCAGCGCGCCGAACGAGAACGCGATCAGGACCGCCTGGATGCGTTGGTCGTCGCTGACGCTGGCGAACGAGCGCCGCAGCACGTCGAAGTGCCCGGTCTCGACCGTCAACTGGTACACCCAGATCGCGTTGATCACGATCCACAAAATCGGGAAGAACCCGAAGGCCGCACCTTCGGTGCCCGCCAGCAGCGCCTGACCGACGGGCATCCCGTACACCAGAACGGCGAGGACGAGCGAAACAGCCAGGGATATCAGCGACGCCACCCATGCGGTCACCCGCATGACGCCGAGGAGAATGAACAGGAGTAACAGGGGGATCGCCGCGACGAGCGAACTCCAGGCGAGAGAATCAGCAACCGGATCGAGAACTTGTTGATACACGAGCGACCTCGATGTCGTCTGGTGGTTGGTGTGTCGGTGTACCCGCTTCGCGGAGATTTTATGACGCGCGATCGGTGTCCCGCTTCGAGCTTTGGCGATCGAAAGGCGCGCGAACACAATTGACCCGAGTTATAGTCGCGCGGTGATCGGCGGGGATCCGCTGGCTGGTCGCGACGGCGAACTGGCGACAATTCGCCGCGCACTCGGCGGGGGAAACAACACATCCGGCGTGGTGATCGTTGGATCGGCGGGAGTGGGCAAGACAAGGCTCGCACGCGAAGTACTCTCGCGCGCAGAGTCGGTCGGGGAGCGCACCAACTGGATCGTGGGCACCGAATCGGCGCGTGCACTTCCGCTCGGCGCCTTCACAGCGATGATCAGCGACACCCTCGCCGACCCCCTGCCCAACGTGCGGTACCTCATCAATTCGCTTGTCGCACAACAGCGGAAGGGCCGCATCCTGATCGGCGTCGATGACGCCCACCTGCTCGACGGGCTGTCCGCGCATGTCGTTCATCAGCTCGCACAAAGCCGCACGGCCCGGCTCGTCGTCACCCTGCGATCGGGCGCCGAAGAACCTGACGCCATCACTGCGCTGTGGAAGGACGGACTGCTCGCCCGCCTCGATCTCGAGCCGCTGTCGGCCGACGCCGCACGCGACATGATCGAGACGATGCTCGGCGGAACCGTCGACGCCAGAAGCGCCCGGCGGTTCTGGGAACTGACTGGCGGCAACGCGCTGTTCGCCCAGCAGCTCGTCAAGGACCAGGTGGCCGCGGGCCGGATGCGATTGACGGCCGGGGTCTGGATGTGGGACGGCGATGTCGCGGTGTCGCAGAGCATCAGCGACATGGTGGGCCGACAACTCCGGGAGCTCACAGCGGATGTGGCCCTCGTCGTCGACACGCTGTCGCAGTGTGAGCCGCTCGCGGTCGATGCGCTGTGCGACCTGGTCGGTCCGTCCGATCTCGAGACGGCTGAGCAACTGAGACTGGTCACCGTCGAGCGCAGCGGCGGCGAGCTGATGGCCCGACTGGCGCATCCGCTGTTCGGGGAACTGCGACGCGCAGGCGTGGGGGAGATGTACCTGTCGAGGATTCGCGGCCGATTGGCGCAGCGGCTCGCCAAGAAGCCCGACGACGACATACAGGCCACCGTGCGCCGCGCGCTGCTCACGCTCGAGTCCGACCTGCCTCCGGATCCGCGGCTGTATCTGCAAGCGGCACAACACGCGATGACGCTGCTCGACCTCGAGCTGGCCGACCGGTTCGCCACCGCGGCACACGCGGCGGGCGACCCGGAAGCGTTGGCCGTCCGCGCGGTGAATCTGCTTCTGCTGGGGCGCGGCGGCGAGGCCGAGGCGGTGCTGCGCTCGATTGCCGCAGGATGCTCCGAGGGCGCGCACCAGTGGGCGACCATGCGGGCGGCCAACCTCACATGGATGCTCGGCCGTTGCAGCGAGGCCTCGGCCGTCCTCGCTGAGCTGAAGACCTGTCCGGAGACGCCTGCCGAGAAGTATGCCCGCATCGCTGTGGAAGCGTGCCTCGAGGCGGCATCCGCCCGCTGCGCGGTGGCTGAGCAGAAGTCAAGGGCCGCACTGGATTCCGGACAACTGACCGATTACCACGCGATGATGGCCGCGGTGGCGCTGACGATGTCGATGGGCGCGCTGGGCCGAACCGACGATCTGACCGCGGTGGCCGGGGCCGCGCTCGACCGGGCCACCACGTCGTTCCAGGCGTCGCACATGCGGTTCTGGTTCGGCAGCGTGTACGCGCGCGCCTGCCGTCTGACGGGTCGGATCGAGGAGTGCGCGGCCATGGTTGCGCGGCTCGCCGGCTCGGCCCGTGAGATTCCGAGCCTGGCCTACGCCAACCTTGCCTTCCTGATGGGCCTCGTCGAGCTGATCCGTGGCGACGTCAGGACATCGGTCAAGCTGTTGCACGAGGCGTTGGCCGGTGTTGAAAGACACGGCGTGACAACGGGTTTGCGACCGGCCACCTGTTTCGCGCTGGCCGAGGCGCACGCCAAACTCGGTGAAGGTGAGGCTGCGGAGGAAGCGAGCGCCGCGGCGCAATCCTGCGTGCCCGAAGACTATTTGTATATGCAGACTGCGCAGAGCGTCGCCGCCGGTTGGGCGCTGGCCGCCAACGGATGCCTTCGCGAGGCGGTCACCACCGTCGACGAGGCGGCGGTGCTGGCCAGGCGGCGTAATCAGCCGACCCACGAATTGCTCTGCTATCAAGTCGCGGCGCAGTGGGGCGATGCCTCCGGAACGGCGCGAGTCCGCGAGCTCGCCCAACAAATTGATCTGCCGCTCGCCAAAGCCGTTGCCCGGCATACTGAGTCGCTGGCTGTGCATGATGGCGACGGTCTGCTCGAGGCGTCGGATGCGTACCTGGCGATCGGCGACCGCGCGACGGCCGCCGACGTCGCCGCCCAAGCCGCAGTGGCGTACACGCGTAAGCAGGAACGCAAACACGGGCTCAAGGCCGCCGCGATCGCCAAGGAACTCAGCGACGCCTGCGGCGGGCTGTGCACCCCGGCCCTGCGGGTGCCGGCGAGTCAGCCGTTGACCGGACGTCAGCGCGAGATCGTCGAACTGATCGTGGTGGGGCTGTCCAACCGGGAGATCGCCAAGCGTCTGGTGATGTCGGTGCGCAGCGTAGAGGGCCACATCTACCGCGCGTGCCAGCGGGTGGGGGCAAGTTCGCGCGAGGAGTTGGCCTCGATCGCCCGGCGCGGTCCCGACGCGCCGCGCTAGCGGTGGCCGGACTCCGGGGTCAGCGCTCGTCGAGTTGACGCAGCGCGGGCAGAAATATCGCGCCGATGCCGAGCACGAGCATCGGCACGGACAGCGCCAGGAACGTCACGTGGAGGCCGGCCGCGTCGGCGAGCGGCCCCGCCACGATCAACCCGAGCGGGCCGGCGGCGTAGGCCAGTGAACCCATCACCCCGACTACGCGACCGCGTAGGTGCTGCGGCGCGCGCGTTTGCATGACGTAGTTGTAGATCGGCGCCATCGGTCCGTACACCAACCCGACCACCGCACTGAGTGCCAGGATCAGCGGCAGCGGCGGCAGGAACGCGATGACGGTCATTGCCACACCGAGTGTCAGCAACGCGGTCACCATGGTGGCACGTCGACTCATGCGCTTCGACAGCACCGCGTAGCCGAGCGCCCCGACCAGCCCGCCGATACTGAGCGCCATCAACACCCAGCCAAGCTGCGCGGGCTCGTCCCGGTCGGTGAAGTACTTGGGAAACAGGACCGACTCCATCGGCACGTACAGCCCGGTGGCGGCCAGATCGACGAACGCGAGCGTCCGCAGCACCTTGTTGTGCCAGACGAACCGCAGCCCCTCGACGATGCCATCCCACACACCCTCCGGCAGCGACGCGCGGTCCGGCTTGCCCGAGCCTTCCAGTCGCAGCACCGCGACGGCCACGATCGAGGTTCCGAATGCCACCGCCGTCACCCACATCGTGTCGACGCCGCCCAGTGTCGCGATCAGCAGGCCGCCGATTCCAGGTCCGACGATGTAGGCCAGGTTGAAGGTCGCCTCGTAGACGCTGTTCGCGTGGTCCAGCGTCCACCCGGCTCGCGTTGCGGCCTCCGGCAGCATCGTCTCGCGCGCCGTCATCCCGGCCGGGTCGAAGAATGCGCCGAGGCCGGCCAGCGCCGCCAGCACCCCGACGTTGATGATGTCCAGGCCGAACGTCATCGCCAGCACCGGGACGGCGGCGACCGAAAGCCCCGAGAGGGCATCGGAGATCATCGACACCCGCCGGCGGCCGAGATAGTCGACAGCGGCGCCGGCGATCAGGGTGGCGGCCAGCAGCGGCAAGGTACCCGCCATCGCCACGATGGATGCGTCGAGCGCAGATCCGTTGCGCTGCAACACCAACCACGGGAACGCGACCAGTGATATGCCGTTGCCGGCACCAGCCATCAGCGCGGCGAACAGGAGCAGCAGGAGAGGCCCGCGCCGGCTGGTGTCCATGGGTATCGCGCCAGAATCTAACAGCGGCCGACCCACCGGGCACTCGATTTTGCGGTCGGTGCGACAGTGGTGCGGTGGAACTGGCCCATCCGCGCACCGGTGCGCGGTTCGACTCGCCGGTGCCCCCGGGGACCGGTTGGCCGGGTGATCCGGCCACGGCGAGGACCGCGGTCGCGGCCACGGGCGCTCAGGTCCAGTCGATGGCCGAAGCCATCAAGAGCCTCGACGAACTCGACGCCGAGGTCTCGGTGTGCCGGGCCTGTCCGCGTCTTGTCGAGTGGCGCGAAGAGGTGGCCGTCGTCAAGCGCAAGTCGTTTGCCGACCAGCCGTACTGGGGGCGGCCGATCACCGGATGGGGGTCGCCGCAACCGCGGATACTGATCGTCGGGCTCGCTCCGGCCGCGCACGGCGGCAACCGCACCGGCCGGGTGTTCACGGGCGACCGCTCCGGCGATTTCCTGTTCGCGGCGCTGCATCGCGCGGGTCTGGCGAATCAGTCGCTGTGTGTCGACGCAGCAGATGGTCTGTCGCTCAACGACACTCGCATGGCCGCTGCCGTGCGCTGCGCACCGCCGGGCAACGCGCCGACACCAGCGGAGAGGGCGACGTGCGCCCCGTGGTTGGACGCCGAGTGGCGGCTGACGGCGCCGCATGTGCGGGTAATCATCGCGTTGGGCGGGTTCGCGTGGCGGGCAGCGTTGCAGATGATCCGCTCAGGCGGTGGCACGGTGCCCACGCCCGCGCCGAAGTTCGGTCATGGCGCGACCGTCCCGCTCGGCGGGGTCACACTGCTGGGTTGCTTTCATCCGAGCCAGCAGAACACGTTCACGGGCAAGCTCACCCCGCAGATGCTCGACGACGTCTTCAATACTGCTATGGCGCTAGCAGGCGCCGGATAGCGGCGAACTGAGCGCCGGCGAGGGCCTTGAGATCCTCGGCGCGAAACTCGTCGATGCGCTGCACCGTCCATTCGTCGAAAACCTGCAGCATCCGGAAGACCAGGGTGACTTGGAGAGCAGCAGGCAGGTCGTCGCGCACCGCTCGTGCGTCGCGGCCCACCTGAACCACCTCGGCCACCCAGGCGTGGGCCGCGGCGAGGGTCGCGTTCACAGCCGTCGTCTCGGGCGCGGGACCGCTGTAGAAGACGCGACCCAGGGTCAGCGCGGGCTGATGATCAGACGCCGCGATCAACTCGTCGAAGAAATCGTGCAATTTCGGCCAGAAAAGGGGGCCGGTGAAAAATTCGGCCGGAGGAATGCTGATATGCCGCGCGACTTCCTCGGTCAACTGTTGAACCACGAAATCGAACAGTTCCGCTTTCGAGGAAAGCACATAATAGAAGGAACTCTTGCTCATTTCGCAGTGCTCGATGATGCGGTTCAGCGAGGCATTCTCGTAGCCGAATGCGGCGAATTCGGCCGCCGCGACGTCGACCAGGCGGCGCATTCTATAGGGCGGCATACGCTTCAACCGGGCCTCGGGCACGCCCAACTCTAACATCTGTGGACTGGGTGGTACAGACAATGGTAGTTTGGCATTATGTTCAGTCCAGCAAGCGTGGAAGAGCAGTACGAGCAGGCCGCGGCGGACGATCTGAAGGTTCTCGTGGTGGGCGGTGGAATCGCCGGCACCACCACAGCGCAACTACTGCGTCGCGCGGGCCGTCACCCGGTCCTGATCGAACGTTCTGAGGACGCGCCCGCCGCCGGTTACATGCTGGCGTTGATGCCGATGGTCGATGCGGCGATCGACGACCTCGGGGTGCGCGACCGATACCGCTCCGCCAGCGTGTCGCTCGAGCGCTACGCGGTCTACGGGCACACGGGGCGAAAACTCAGGGAGGATTCGACCTCGGCGATCGTCTCCCGTTTCGGCGACTACCGCGGCATCGCCCGTGGCGACCTGCTCGACGTGCTCTCCGGCGACGGGTGCCCGGTCACGTTCGGCGCGACGGTCACCGAGATGGCGCTAGGGCCCGATGCCGCCGAGGTCGAGGTGTCGGCCGCGCGCACTCGGCGGCGGCTGGATTTCGATCTCGTCATCGTCGCTGACGGAATGCGTTCGCCGACACGACACCTGATCGGTGACCACGTCGATGTCGTCGACTCCGGATGGGGCGGCTGGGTGGTGTGGACCTCCGCCGACCCGGACACGGATCTGATCGAGGAACTGTGGGGCGCCGGCTTCTTTGCCGGAAGCTACCCGGTCAAGGACCGGCTTGGCGTGTTCGTCGGCGGACCGCATGCCGACACCCGAGACGGCCCGCGGCGGTTCGTCGGCGGCATGCGGCGCAGGCTCGGGACGGTCCACCCGCGGCTCGACCGGGTGTTGGATGCCATCGCCACTGAGCCCGCCCCGTACTACTGGTCGCTGACCGATTGCCGCGCGAGGACGTGGACGACGGACCGAACCGTCCTGCTCGGCGACGCCGCCGCGGGGTTCCTGCCAACCGCAGGCGTCGGCGCGGGCATGGCGATGGAGTCGGCGTGGCTGCTCAGCGCGATGGTGTCGGAGTCCGGCCCCTCGCGCCTCTCCGACACCGTGCGCGCGTACGAACGCCTTCAGCGTCCTCGGGTGGAGGCCGCCCACGACAATTCGCGTCAGCTGGCACGGCTGATGTTTCACCGCAGCAGGGTCCTGGCGACAGCCCGTGAGCTGGCCATGCGGTGCGTGAGCGTCGACCGGGCACTGCGGCCGATTCAACGCCTGCTCTCCGAGCAACCGCGCATCGGGGAACGAGCGCGGCGCTCGGGGCGTTGACTCTGCCATGCGGCTTTCGGTTCTCGATCTCATCCCGGTACGCACCGACCAGTCCACCGCGGATGCGCTGGCGGCGACGACACACCTCGCGCAGACCGCCGACCGCCTGGGCTACACCCGCTACTGGATCGCTGAGCACCACAACATGCCCGCGGTGGCGGCGACCAGCCCGCCGGTCGTGATCGCCCATCTCGCGGCGCTGACCGAGCAGGTGCGGTTCGGGTCGGGCGGGGTCATGCTGCCCAACCACGCGCCGTTGGCGGTCGCCGAGCAGTTCGCGTTGCTCGAGGCCGCGCATCCTGGGCGCATCGACCTCGGCATCGGCCGGGCACCGGGGTCCGACCCGGTGACCTCGATGGCGTTGCGTGGCGCTGCAGGCCGTGACGATCGCGACATCGAGGCGTTTCCCGAGTACCTCGACGATGTCGTCGCGCTGATGAGCGCCCGCGGTGTTCGGGTGCCGATCCCCAATCAGCGCTATATCCTCAAGGCCACGCCCGCCGCCGCGACGGAACCGCAGCTGTGGCTGCTCGGCTCGTCGATGTACTCGGCCCACCTCGCGGCGGCCAAGGGCCTGCCCTACGTCTTCGCGCACCACTTCTCCGGCCAGGGCACGGCGGAAGCGCTCGAGACGTACCGGTCCGAGTTCCGGCCGAGCGACGTGGCGTCCGAACCCGTGACATTCCTGACGGTCAACGCCGTGGTGGCCGAGACTCGCGAAGAGGCAACGGCATTGGCGTTGCCGAACCTGCAGATGATGGCGCGCCTGCGGACGGGGCAGCCGCTCACCGCGCTGGACCTCGTCGAGGATGCCGCCGAGCAGGAACTCAGCCCGCACGCCCAGCGGATCGCCGAAGCCGCCTTCGGCCGAGCCGTGGTCGGTTCGCCGACGGAAGCCGCCGACCAGATCCGCGCTCTTGCCGACGAGTTCGGCGTCGACGAGGTGATGGTCAATCCCGTGGCCTCGGCGCACCGCGGCACCGATCCGGCGACGGCGCCGGCCCGCGACAAGACGCTGGAACTGCTGGCGAAAGAGTTGTTCTAGGGGGTGGCGGCCTGCCGGCTGATGGGAGTGAGCACGACGACGGGTATCGGGCGCGAGGTCCGCTTCTGATATTTGATGTACTGGCCTTTGTTGCCCCGCATGTTGTTGACGAGCTCCCACAACCGCGGATACTCAGGGTCGTCGGGCATCACGGCTCTTGCGGTCACTGCGAGCCGCTTCGGTCCAACGTTGATCTCGACGCTGGGATTGGCCTTCAGATTGTGATACCAGCCCGGCGCCCGCGGTTCCCCGCCCATCGACGCGACGACCAGATAGTCGTCGCCGTCACGCGCATAGGTCAGCGAATTAGCTCGTGGCTGGCCGGTTTTCGCACCGACGGTGTGCAGGATGAGCGCGGACGGGCCGCCGGGGATGGTGTGCCCGATCCGGCCGTTTGTCGCTTTGTAGAGCTTGTCGTGCAGCAGCAGCAAGCGGTATCCGATGTGCTTTTCCCACCAGGGCATGCTCATGGCTTCAGTCTTACGGAGCGGAGTCGAGTTGCGCCAGCGCCTCCCGCAGTAACCGGCCGGACTCCTCGCGGTCCGGGTCCCGGCGCAGCAGCATGTTCTTCGCGAACGCGAGCTTGTCGCCGCTTCTCCTCGGCAACACGTGCAGATGAATGTGGAAGACGGTCTGGAACGCGGCCTTGCCGTCGTTGATCACGACGTTGTTGCCGTCGGCGTGCAACCCGGAGTTGCGGGCGGCCCGCGCGATGCGCTGACCGATGGTCGCCATGGCGGCCACCGTCTCCGGCGGAGTGTCGGTCAGGTCGACGCTGTGGCGTTTTGGGATGACCAGGGTGTGCCCGCGGGTGAACGGCCGGATGTCGAGGATGCCCAGGTAGTCGTCGTCCTCGTAGATCCGGATGGCGGGAGCCTCGTCGGCGACGATGGCGCAGAACACGCAGGACATCCCGCCACGCTAGCGGCTCAGCCGATGTTCTCCTTGGCCCACTGCGCCATCCGGCGGTCGCGCTCCTCCGGCGCGACGTCCTCGACCCGCGTCATCACGGTCCAGCGTTGGCCGAAGGGGTCGAGGATCGAGGCGAACCGGTCGCCGGTGACGAAGGTCTGCGCGGGTTCACGGACGGTCGCGCCGGCCGATTCGGCGTTGGCCACCACGGTGTCGACGTCCTCGCAGTAGAACGCGATCGAATGTGTGGCGGGCGCGCCGGGCTCGACAGCGGCGAGCTCATAGGCCTCTGCCGGATCGCCGAGTTGCAGTCGCCCGTTGCCGAAGTCGAGCTCGGCGTGTGCGACGGTGCCGTCGGGTCCGTCCATCCGGTCGACGACGGTCGCACCGAAGACTGACGTGTAGAAGTCGATCGCGGCGGCGGCGCCGTCGACGCACAAAAAGGGGGTCAGGCTGGTGTAGCCCTGCGGAATGGGGACGTTCATGCGAGCCACTCTCGCCGCGGGGCCCGGCCGCACGCTTGGAAAAACACGCCATGTCGCCAGCCTGACTACGCTGATCCGCATGCGCGACGATGTGGATCTCGATGATGTGCTCGACGACGAAATCGAGGAGGAGGACGCCGCGGTCGAGGACGAGAATGCTCACACGCTGTCTGTTCGCCGCGGCAACGGCGAAGAACTGCTGACCATCTTCTCGCCGGCCGAGGAGTGGAGCGTGTATCTGCAGCCGGGCGGTGCGATGCAGGATGCATACGTCGGCACGCCCAGTGAACCGACCGTCTGGGTCAACGCGGCCGACCGCTGGGTCGAGCGCGCGCAGGACGGCACCTACGTCATCCACATCGACTGACGAAAATGCGCGCGACCAGTTCGACCACGGCGGCGCCGGTGCGCGGTGTTGTCGGGCGTGCGTCGAGCGCCTCGAAGTTCGACCTCGACCGTTGGGCACCCTCGGACGACGCGGCTCGGTTCGTCGAACACTTCTGGTCGGTTCAGTGGGACCTGGGCGAGCAGGAGTCGTTCGACAGCACAGTCATCACGTTTCCTTCGATGCACCTCACCCACGAGTGGGGCGACGACGGTCCGCGCCACGGGTTCCCGTTGCCGAACACGCTCGTGCACGGCGTCGTCGAGAGGGTGTTCCGCACCGCGATCAGCCGGCGCGGCGCGGTGGTGGGCGCCCGGTTCCGGCCCGGCGGCTTCGCGGCGCGGTTCGATCGTGACGCGTCGGCGTTCACCGGTCGGGTCCAACCTGTCGATGACGGCTTGTTCGGCAGCGCTTTACCTCAAGACGACATCGGCGCGGCGTCGACTCGTCTCGACGAGCTCATCGCCGGCAGGCCAGACGTCGACCCCACCTACGTGTCGCTGACCGCGCTGCTCGACAGGATCCGCGACGACGATCGGCTGCCCCGGGTGGAGCAGGTGATGGCACATTCGCCGTGGAGCGCGCGCACTACGCAGCGGCTGTTCCGTCGCTACGTCGGTGTACCGGTCAAGTGGGTGCTCTGCCGATATCGCCTGCAGCAGGCCGCGCTGGAGATCGAGACCGCCCGCGGGGTGGACTTCGCCGATCTCGCGGTTCGACTCGGCTGGTACGACCAGGCGCATTTCATCAATGATTTCCGGGCCCTACTGGGTTCGACTCCGGGAGAATACGCGCTCAGGCACGGCGGCTGAGTCGTACGCTCCGGCCGTGGACTCCCGCGACCTCGCCTTCACCGGAGCCGCCGCGCACGCGCGCATGCTGGCCGCCGGCGACATCACCGCGCCCGACCTGCTCGAGCTGTATCTGGACCGGATCGGTCGGTTGGATCCCACGTTGCGGTCCTACCGTGTGGTCCTCGTTGACGCCGCGCGACAGGAGGCGGGCATCGCGCAGGACCGGCTGAATGCGGGGGAGCGACTGCCGTTGCTCGGCGTGCCGATCGCCATCAAGGACGACGTCGACGTCGCAGGTGAGGTGACGACCTATGGCACCGCAGCGCACGGACCGGCGCGGGCCACCGACGCCGAGGTGGTGCGGCGGCTGCGCGACGCGGGCGCGGTCATCATCGGCAAGACGACGGTGCCCGAGATGATGCTGTGGTCCTTCACCGAGACGGTGACATTCGGTGCGACGCGCAATCCGTGGAACACCGACTACACGCCCGGCGGCAGCAGCGGCGGAAGTGGCGCCGCGGTGGCCGCTGGGCTGGTCCCGATGGCGCTGGGTTCCGACGGCATGGGGTCGATCCGGATTCCGTCGACGTGGTGCGGAGTCTTCGGCCTCAAGCCGCAACGCGACCGCGTTCCGCTGGCCCCGCATGACGACGCATGGAACGGACTGTCGGTGAACGGACCGATCGCGCGCACCGTGGAGGACGCGGCGTTGTTCCTGGACGTGACGAGCGACGAGTCCGGGTTCGTCGAGGCTGCCGGGCGCGAACCGGGTCGACTGCGGATTGCGCTGAGCACCAGAGTCCCCGCCGGTGTGGTGACACGAGTCGGCCGCGCACAGCGGGCCGCGGTCGATGAGGCCGCCACCGTGCTGCGAGGCCTCGGGCATGAGGTCGTAATTCGCGATCCGGACTATCCGCAGAGCGCGATTCCGCACGCACTGGCCCGATACTTTCGCGGCGTCTACGACGATGTGCAGACACTGCCGCACCCGCAGCGTCTCGAAGCGCGCTCGCGCAGCTTCGCGCGCCTCGGGGGGTTGATCTCCGAGCAGCAGATGAGACGGATCAGGGCCGCGGAAAGCGTTGTGGCCGAGCGGGTCAATGTCATCTTCGACGACGTCGACGTGGTGCTCACCCCGGGCACCGCCACTGGGCCGTCGCGCATCGGCGCCTACCAGAGGAGAGGCGCAGTGCCGACGTTGGCATTGGTTGCCGGTCGGGTCCCGTTCCAGGCTATGTTCAACGTGACGGGTCAGCCTGCTGCCGTGGTGCCGTGGGACCGGGACAACAGCGGTGTGCCCACGTCGATTCAGTTGGTGGGCAGACCCTTCGACGAGGCGACGTTGTTGTCGTTGAGTGCTCAGCTCGAACGGACCCGTCCCTGGCGGGACCGTCGGCCACCGGTGTCCTAGTCGCTACGGTCGGTCAGGGCGTCCCGCCATGCGGCGAGCTTGTCGGCGTAGCCCATGGTTTGCGCGGGACTGGTCGACGGAAGCCGACGATAGCTGAGGTCCGGCGCGACTCGGACGAGTCGGTCGAAGTTCTTCTCCGCGGCAGCGCCGTTGAACAACACTCGGGTGATCTGCCGGTGTTCGTCGAACAGGGCCGCAAAATCGTTGGGCACCATGCTGCGCGGTTCGACGGCCGAGTCGAGGCTGCCAACGCGTCGGCAGAATTTCAGCACATCCCACACGGCGATCTTGTGGCTCAGCAGTGCCGCAGTGCGCATCTCGTACGGTGCGTCGGCCTCGAAACCGAAGAGCTCACCGGTAATTCGCCAGAATGCATTGCGCGGATTCGCGTAGTACTGCTGCGCGGCAAGTGCCATCACGCTGGGTGCGTTACCGAGGATCAGCGTCTGGACGCCATCGTCGATGATCGGTGCGAACCCTTCGACGGCGCTCATCGCTGTGCTGCTATCAGTTCCGAGACGGTGACGAAGCGGTAGCCGTCGGAGCGCAGGCGATCGACGAGGGCGCGAATGGCCGCACGTGAGGCGACTCGCCCGTCGAACATGACATGCATGAGGATGATCGAGCCGGGACGAACGGAATCGATTGTCGCGGAGACGATCTGCTCGGCGGTCGGCTCGTTCGCCGAATCAGGTTCGACGTCCCACATGACCGTCGTCCGATCGTGGGTGGACAGATAGTTCGGCAACGTCCACAGCTTCTTGCCGTACGGCGGACGGAACGTGATCGGTCCACGGTAACCGGTCCTGCGGATTTGCTCGTCGGTCCGCTCCACCTCGGCGGCCACCGTGGCCGGCGACACCAGCACCATCCTGCGGTGCGAGTAGGTGTGGTTGCCGATCTCGTGGCCCGATCGCGCGATCGCGGCGCCCGCTGCCGGACGCTCGGCCAGGTCGCGGCCGTTGAGGTAGAACGTCGCGGGCACCCGGGCTGCGGACAGGATTTCGAGCACCTCGGGCGTCGCGGCGGTCGGACCGTCGTCGAGCGTCAGCGCCACCAGCCTCTCGGTCGTGTCCACCCGGTCGATCAGCCGGCCGCCGAGCTGGAACGACCGCGCGTTCATCAGCTGGTAGCCCCCGGCGGCAACCAGCAGGATCACCAAAGTCACCGCGACCGCAATAGTCCATCGCCGCACCACAGCTATATACCCCACGGCCGGTATACGTTGAGCGCGTGGCCGACGCCGATGCTGACCTGTCGGGGCTGCTCGACGGCCTCGACGGGAGCGCGCGGGCCGAGCGGGCCGAACTCGTCGAGTGGCTGCTGAACCGCAACTTCACCCCCGAGCAGATCCGCGCTGAGGTTTCGCCGATGCTGTTGCCCGCCGGTCGGATCGTCGGAAACGACGGGGTGCACGTCTCGGCGCGCCAGATCTGCGAGGAAACCGGCATCGATCGGCGACGCGGTCATGTTCGTGAGCACCGACCCGGTCGCATTGTTGGAAGCGGCACTGGACCTGCTCGTCGCGGCAGAGAAGGACGAGTCGTTCCCGCAGCTGCGCGTGGGACTCGCCGCGGGATCGGCGGTCAGCCGGGCGGGGGACTGGTTCGGCAGCCCGGTCAACGTCGCGAGCCGGGTGACGGGTTTGGCTCGCCCGGCTTCGGTTCTGGTCGCCGAATCGGCGCGTGATCTGATCGGCGACGCGGGCGGGTACTCCTGGTCCTTCGCAGGCGCGCGACACCTGAAGGGCGTGAAGGGCGAAGTGAAACTCTTTCGAGCGCGTCGGGCTGACGACTAGGTCGGCCGGCGTCAGTGCGACGGTGCGAACCGCCGCAGCCGCAGGCTGTTGCTCACGACGAAAACGGAGCTCAATGCCATCGCGGCTCCGGCGATCATCGGGTTGAGCAGACCGGCGGCGGCCAACGGCAACGCGGCGACGTTGTAGGCGAAGGCCCAGAACAGATTGCCCTTGATCGTCGCCAACGTCTTGCGGGACAACCGAATCGCATCCGGCACGGCACGCAGGTCGTCACGGACCAGCGTCAGATCGCTGGCTTCGATCGCGACGTCGGTGCCGCTGCCCATGGCAAGGCCGAGGTCGGCTTGAGCCAGCGCGGCAGCGTCGTTGACGCCGTCGCCGACCATCGCGACCGCCTTGCCCTCGGCCTGCAGACGCTTGACGACGCCGACCTTCTCCGCGGGCAGCACTTCGGCGATCACCTCGTCGATACCGACCTGCTGCGCGACGGTGCGCGCGGCGGGTTCGTTGTCACCGGTGACCATGATCGGGGTCAACCCGAGACGGCGGAGATGGGCGACGGCCTCGGCCGATGACGGTTTGACCGAATCCGCGACCACGAGCAGGCCGCGCGGTTGACCGTCCCAGCCGACCGCCACCACGGTCTGGCCCTGCGCCTCGGCCCCGTGCATGGCGTCGGCGAGGTCGCGCGGTAGTTCGCCGACGAGTCGCGGCCGACCGACCACCACCGCGCGGCCTTCCACAACGCCCTGCACGCCGAGACCCTGCCGGTTCGTGAACTTCTCGACCGCAGGCAGGTCGCCGACCTTGTCGCGCGCACCGGTCGCGATGGCCTTCGCGATCGGGTGCTCCGACGAATCCTCGAGCGCCCCCGCGAGCCGCAACACGTCGTCCGGTTGGGCATCGTCGGCGGTGATGACGTCGAGCAACGTCATCGTTCCGGTGGTGACCGTGCCCGTCTTGTCCACAACGATGGTGTCGATGCGACGCGTCGACTCCAGCACCTCCGGGCCCCTGATGAGGATGCCCAGCTGCGCTCCCCGGCCAGTACCGACCATCAGTGCCGTCGGCGTCGCAAGGCCCAACGCGCATGGGCAGGCGATGATCAGCACCGCCACCGCGGCGGTGAAGGCCGCCGCGACCGATCCGCCGGTGCCGATCCAGAAACCCAGCGTCGCCACCGCCAACGCGATGACGATCGGCACGAACACACCCGAGATCCGGTCCGCCAGCCGCTGCGCCTCGGCCTTGCCGTTCTGCGCCTCCTCCACCAATCTGGCCATCTGCGCGAGCTGGGTGTCGGACCCGATTCGATTCGCGCGCACCACGATTCGACCGTCAACGTTGACGGTTGCGCCGGCCACCCGATCGCCCGGACCGACGTCCACCGGCACCGATTCACCGGTCAGCATCGAGGCGTCGACCGCCGACGTTCCCTCGGTCACCACGCCGTCGGCGGCGATCTTCTCGCCCGGTCGTACGACGAACTCGTCGCCGAGCGACAACTGGCCCACCGGGATGCGTTGTTCCACACCGTCCCTGCGTACCGCGACGTCTTTGGC
The DNA here is from genome assembly GCF_025345615.1 of Mycobacterium deserti. Lineage (GTDB taxonomy): Bacteria > Actinomycetota > Actinomycetes > Mycobacteriales > Mycobacteriaceae > Mycobacterium > Mycobacterium deserti. The sequence continues at coordinate 103,076 of NZ_JAODWD010000001.1, read as the reverse complement.
GCCGAGCTCGGCCAGCGCGCGCAGCGCCAGGCCCGCGCGGCGCTTGGAGCGGGCCTCGAAATACCGTCCCGCCAGGATGAAGGCGGTGACTCCGGCGGCGGCCTCCAGGTAGATGTTGCCGCTGCCGTCGGTGCGGCCGATCGTGAACTCGAAGGGATGTGTCATTCCCGGTGTCCCGGCCGTCCCCCAGAACAGGGCGTAGACCGACCAACCCAGCGCGGCAAGGGTGCCCATCGACACCAACGTGTCCATCGTCGCGGTGCCGTGGCGCATGTTGGACCACGCAGCGCGGTGGAAAGGCCATGCCCCCCAGAAGACGACCGGCGCCGCGAGCGTCAACGACAACCACTGCCAGTTGGTGAACTGCAGTGCCGGGATCATCGCCATCGCGATCACCGGCACCGTCAGGGCCACCGAGATGAGCAGACGCTGGCGCAGCGACGCGGTCGGGTCCGCCTCGATCGGCGCGCCGGGCTGATCGGGCGAGGCAGGTAGATGCGCTGTGTAGCCCGCGTCTTCGACCGTCGCCAGGAGTTGGTCCGGCGTTACCCCGTCGGTGTACTCGACGCGGGCTTTCTCCGTCGCGTAGTTGACGGTCGCCGTGACCCCGTCGATCTTGTTGAGTTTGCGCTCGATTCGGTTCGCGCACGACGCACACGTCATGCCGTCGACGGCGAGTTCGATGACCGACATGTCAGTGACCGTGCCCCGGCTCGCCGACCGTCACGGTGAACTCGGCGGTGCGCACGACGTCGCCATGCTGGAAGTCCAGATACAACCGGTAGTCACCCGCGCTGGGAAATGTGGTGTGAAAGCCGATGTCGGGACCCGACGGCGTCTTTCCGTCGCCCGGCTCACCCGCGGGGTGCACATGGAGATACGCCAGATCGGCCGCGCGCAGCGCCACCAGATGGCCGTAGGCGCCCAGATACGGTTGCAGATCGGTGACCGGCCTGCCGTCGCGGCTGACCGAAAGCGTCAGCAGCGACGACTCGCCCGTCTTCGGTGTGCCGCGCAGTGCGACGGTGTATCCGTCGACCTCTGCAGACGGCGCTTGCGCGGGCAGCGGCTGCGGGTTGTACTGGCCTGCGACGTGCAGGTTGGTGCCCAGCGTCAGCGCGGGCCCACCCGCGGGGATGAAGTCGGCGAATACGCGGTAGTCGCCGGCACGGCTCAAATCAGTTGAGACGCTCCATGTTCCGTCGGTATGGAGAATCGGGTGCACGTGCTGGAAGCGCGAGAGGTCGTTGCGAACCACGACGAGATGCAACAGCTTCTCGTGGTTCTCGGTGTAGCGCGTCACCGGCGCGCCCTGCGCGTCCACAATGCGGAAGTGCAACGGCGCCTTCGCCGCGGCCACGGTTACCGGCTTCGTCAAGTCCAGGGTGTAGCCGCCCTGGGTGGACTGCAAACCGCCGGGCAATTCCGGGGCCACGGGCGCCGCGTCGTGACCCTGCGCGTGGCCGTCGGCATGCGCGACCTCGACCTCGACGCGCGGGCCCGACGCCTTGCCGACCCAGACGGCGACCGCGAACACCGCCAGCAGGCTGACGACGAACGCCGCGACCTTCCGCGCAGTCGTCATTGTCCGGCGAGCTGGTAACCGGCGTCCTCGACCGCGGTGCGGATGAGTGCATCCGCGACGGGCGCTTCGCTGAGGATGGTGACGGTTCCGGTGGCGAGGTCTACGTCGACCTCGGTGACGCCGGGCACCTCGCCGAGTTCCTCGCGCACGGAGGAGGCGCAGTGCCCGCAGGTCATCCCTGCGACAGTGATGCTGGTTGTCATACGCACCTTGGTACCATACCCCCCTAGGGTATTCAAGTCGTCAGTTCTTGCGGGCGGCGCCGACGAACAGCATGCCGGCGAGATGATGCTCGATCCGAGCCGTTCCGTGCAGTCCGTGGCGAGCCAGTTCGGCGGCGAACTCCTCGGCCTCGAAACGGTTCTCGAGCGGATGGACGGTGAACGTCTTGAACGCCCACGAGTGGATCATGCGCCGTGGAACCTCCTCGAACAGGAGTAGGCCGCCCGGCCGGAGCACGCGCGCGACCTCGGCGATCGATTCCTGCCACGCCGGGACATGGTGAATGATCCCGAAGTCGACCACGGTGTCGACCGTCGCCGACTGTTGCTCGATTGTGCACACGTCGCCGACCGACAGCGACACCGGCCGCCCGTGAAGTCGGCGCCGCGCCAACTCGACCATGGATTCGTCGAGATCGAAGGCCGTGACACGGGCAGCGCCGAGGCGATCGAGGATGACCTCTGCGCCCACGCCGCGGCCACACCCGACCTCCAGCACATGCTGGCCCGAGAGGTCGCCGCCGGCCATCCGGCGGAACCAGGCCGCCTCGCGGCGATGTTGATGCGCCGCTCGCACCGGATTGTTCATGATCGCGCGTTCGACCGTGTTGAGCTTCATCCTCCGTACGGTACCCCCGCAGGGTATGGCTGTGGGCGCTTCGTCCCACGGGCCCGTGGCAGGATCGGCGACCATGCGCGTTCTGGTGCAACGGGTCACGTCCGCCTCGGTGACGGTCGGCGGTGAAGTCGTCGGCGCCATCCGGCCGCAGAGTCAAGGGCTGCTGGCACTCGTCGGCGTCACGCACGACGACGACGCCGCGAAGGCGCAGCGGCTGGCCGAAAAGACTTGGCAACTAAGGATTCTCGACGGGGAGAAGTCCGCGAGTGACGTGAATGCGCCCATCCTCGTCATCAGCCAGTTCACCCTCTACGCCAACACCGCGAAGGGGAGGCGACCTGCGTGGAACGCCGCCGCGCCCGCGGCCGTCGCCGAACCGGTCGTCACGTCCTTCGCCCAGGCACTCAGAGAACTCGGGGCCACGGTCGCGACCGGGGTGTTCGGTGCGCACATGCAGGTGGAACTCATCAACGACGGTCCGGTGACCGTGCTGCTCGAGTCGTGACCTACTGCGTCGCGACCGCAGGCACGCCTTCCGACGGCTGCACGATGACGAAGCCCTGACCGTAGAACGACACCTGGACCGCCTCGCCGGACCCGCGTCCGATCAGGGCGCCCGCCTTGAAGCTCGTCTTCAGCTGTGTCTGCAGGTTGGCCGACCACGCGACCACTGCATTGGTGTCGGCGAAGGTCGGAGCCTCCGCGGCGTTGAGGACGACAGGAGGGCCGTCGGTGGTCAGCGCGACCCAACCGGTTCCGCGCAGCGTCGTGTTGAACAGCCCGCCTGTCGCCATGCTGCCGCCCTTCACCCGCTCGATGTTCCAGTCCAGGCTCGACGAGAAGGCCAGCACGTTCTTGCCGCTGATCGACAGGCCGGAGTTGTTGAGGTTCAGCAGATGCACGTCGTAAGCCCGTTCGGCGAGGAACACGTCGCCCTGCCCCTGGCAGCGCATCAACGGCAGGCCCTCGCCGGTGAGCGCTTTCTTGATGAACTTCGACGCGCCACCACCCTCGAAGGCGAAGTCGACGTTGCCCTGATAGGCGACCATCGCGCCTTGCCGGGCCATGAACGGTTCGCCGAGGCGCACGCGCAGCAGCTTCGCGTTCTGGTTGGCGATCGGCTTGTTCTCCTTTTCGCTGAACCGCCCATCGACCAGATCGCCGCTGATACCTGAGAACCCGTCGCCGCCGGCCTGACCGATCACCGCGGCCTGTGGTGCCTGGGTCTGTGCCTGCGGCGCGGTCGCCTGCGGCGCCCCGCCCATCGGCGCGCGAACGACCTGACCTTGGTGGGACACCTGATCCGTCCAGCGCTGGCCGTCCCACCACCGGTACTCGTAGCGGCCTTCCGGATCGGGTTGCCAGCTGCCTGGTCCTGTTCCTGTCATGGCCACCAAACTAGGGCAATCGCTGGCATTCTTGGGGTATGGCAAAGGAAATCGATCGGGTCCGAGCACAGGGCGCCCTCGCGGTCATCAGGCAGCACCCACTGTTGGTGCTGTTCGCCGTGTCGCCGGCGCTCGTCGCGGTCGGATTGGTCTGGTGGCTTGTCAGCCCGGGGCTGGCCGTCCTGCTGCTTGTCGCCCTGGTGCTCGCAGGCGGCGCCGCCCTGCTGCTCAAGCGCTAGCGCAGCCTGTTCGCGGGCGTCGGCCGAATGATCGTGTTCTGCCCGGCCGCGAGCCACCACTGCCCATCCCGGCGCACCAGCACGTAAAGCGCCATCTCGGAGAACGGGCTGTCCTGCTCGATGGGAATCGGTGTGCCATCAGAGGTCAACGCTGTCCGCCGGACCTGCGCGACGGCGACGTCGGGCGCGGGTGCATTCACCGCGACCTTCTCATAACGGGAACGCGGGCCTGCGACCGCTGCGGCGAACAGCCGCCGGTGGATCGCGTGCAGGGTGTCGTAGCCGCCGACGGTCGCACCGTACGGACTGCCCCACATCACGTCGTCGGCGACGTGCGCGTTGTAAACGATGGCGTCGCCGGTATCGACGCCTGCCTGCAGTTCAGCAACGAAAGCGTCGACGGCGGCGTGGGCGTCCTGCAGGGGCCGGTCGTCGGCACACAAAGTCGGTCGGTCCATGGACCCGACCGTAGGACCTCAACGGTTGTCGAGGTCAAGTCGTTCGCCCTGGGATGAAAGCATTCACACTGGTCTGTAACGGTGTAAGCATGTAATCATGCGACACAACATCCATGGCAGGCGCCGCCAAGGCGGCTGGCAGCAGGCAGCAAAACCCGACGCGAGCGACGCGGCCGACTGGTTCGCCGGTCGACTGCCCGACGGCTGGTTCGCCGGTGACCCGACAGTCGTCGTCGACCGGGAGGAGATCACGGTCATCGGGCGCCTGCCCGAACCCGAGGGCGGTGAAAGCGAGGCACGCGCCTCGGGCAGAGTCGCGCGGTTCCGCGAAGAGACCAGGTCCGAGCGCATGCGCATCGCCGACGAGGCCGAGGCGCATTACGGCCGCAAGGTGGCGTGGGGCGTCGAGGTCGGGGCAAGTGGCGACGAAAGTTCGGAGCGGATCCTGTTCACGCACTTGGCCGTACCCGTAATGACGCGGTTGCGTCAGCCCGAGCGCCAGGTGCTCGACACTCTGGTCGACGCGGGCGTCGCCCGCTCTCGCTCCGATGCGCTGGCGTGGTCGGTGCGATTGGTCGGCGAGCATGCCGACGAGTGGCTGGGCAAGCTGCGCGAGGCGATGCGCAACGTCGACGATCTGCGCGCCGAGGGCCCGCAGCTCTAGAACCGGCGGGCTAGACCCGTTCGACGCCGACGTACGACGAATTGAGCGCTGAGGTCTGCGAAAGCGGGTCGACCGGTCCGCCGTCGACGAGCAGGTTGCGGTTGACGCCGTAGGACTCCGGCTCCGATTTGCCACGCGGATCGAAGATCCTCGAGCCCCAGCCGTGGTCGACGATCACCACGCCGGGTCGCGGCTGGTCGCTGACCGACGCCGCCAGTTCGATCGACCCGACGGGCGAGAACACCTTGACCCGGTCACCCTCGCCGACGCCGAGGGCCGCCGCGTCGTCGGGGTGGATGACGACCTCGTTGTGCTTGCCGGCCGGGTGCAGTCCCGGAAGCTCGTTGAGCCATGAATTCATCGAATGGCGATGGCGTCGGTTCGCCATCTGAAATGGATATCCGGCCGGTGCGTGCGGATGCGGCCCAGCGAGCAGTTCCCTTGTGTGCTCGACGAACTCCGGTGGGGCCGCATGCACCTTCTTGTCCGGCGTGCGCAACGCCTCCCGGAAATGGCCGAATTCCCGCGGCCCCAGCACCACACCGTGCGGATGGGCCATGACGTCGCGCCATGTGACCTTGCGGCCGTTGACCTTCCGACTGGTCGCCACGGTCAACCGGTGGATCCAGTGCGGATTGAATTCCAGGCCCGGCCTGCCGGTGAGTCGCGCCAGACGCCGGGTGGCCTTGACGAATCCGTTAAGCCCCTTGGCGCGGAACAGCGGCTTGTCCATCGCGATCGCGAGGTCGGTGAAGATGCGCCACTCTTGGCGCGCGCCGGCCGGCGGGTCGACGGCCTTGGCGCCGTAGTGCAGGTACGGCTCGTCGTGCATATTGCTGGTGAAGGCCAGCAGGTCGTCGCGTTCGAGCCAGTGCACGGCGGGCAGCAGCCAGTGTGCGTGGCGGTGACTCTCGCGCTGCACGAAGTCGATGGCGACCAGCAGATCGAGTTGAGCGAATGCCTCGTCGAGCCGGGCGCCGTCGGGCCCGGAGACCACGGGATTGCCGCAGTTGATCAGCATCGCCTTGATCTGACCGCGTCCGGGCGTGGTTATCTCGTCGGGAAGTTCGGACAGCGCATGCGCGCCCGCCACCATCTCGCGCCCGGACAGCCGATTCTTGTGCGGCTTGGTCTTGATCATGCCGGACAGCCGGATTGCGTCGACGTAGCCCGGCTCGTAGCGGCGGCCACCGGGTCGGTCCATCCGGCCGGTGATCACGTTGAGCACATGGCCCAGCCATTCCGCGATGGTGCCCGAAAGGTGCATCGACACCCCGGTCCTGGTGACCGCCATGGCGGCGCGGGCGGCAGCGAAATCCCGGGCGACCCGCTCGATCTGTGCACGCGGCACATCGCACCGCGCGGCGAGGTCGTCGAGTTCGGCCTCGGCGGCGAGCGCGCGCAGATCGTCTACGCCCGTGGCGAGTTCGTCGCAGTCCTGGCGATGCTCGAGGCCCTCGTCGAGGATGACCTTCACCATCGCCAGCAGCAGCGCCCAGTCCTGTCCCGGCCGTACCGCCAGATGCACGTCGGCCTTCTGGACCGTCTCGGTCCGCAGCGGGTCCACGACGACGATCGTGGCGCCCTGCTTCTGCCGGGCCAGCGCGCGGCGCCAGCCGCCGGGCACCGTCTCCAGCCAATTCCACGCGCTCACTGCCGGATTGGTGCCGACGAGCAGGAAGTAGTCGCAGTTGTCGATATCGGACACCGGCGCCATCAGCAGTGACCCGTACATCGCCGTGGCCACGACATGCATCGCGTTCTGGTCGACCGATCCCACGAAGTACCGGCTGTGGGTGCCGACGGCGTCCAGCCACCCGTTCATGAAGATGATGTTCGTCGACGAGAACCCGGACGGATTGCCGTAGTACACGCCGATCGCATCGGGGCCGTCGGCGTCGATCAGCGCGTTCATCCGCGCGGCGATGTCCGAGATCGCCTCGTCCCAGGTGGCCTCGACGTACGAGTCGCCAACCCGACGCATCGGATTGAGAATCCGCTTCGGGTGCTCGACGAGTTGGTTCGCGGTGCGACCCTTGGCGCAGAAGTCCTGCCAGGTGTGCGGGTTCTGCTTGTCGGCGGAGATCTTGACGACGCGGTTGCCCTCCACCGTCACCTCGATGCCGCACGAGGCCAGGCAGTATCGGCAGAACGTGTGTACTTGCCGAGCGGTCGAAGTAGTCATCGACCTCGAGAGTACGTCGGTCAGACCTGAATCATCGCCCAATAAGCGCCACGCTTAGCCACCAGTTCGGCGTGGGTACCGCGCTCGAGGATCCGGCCCGCGTCCATGACCACGATCAGGTCGGCGTCGCGAATCGTCGACAGTCGGTGCGCGATGATGAAACTCGTTCGGTCGCGGCGCAATTCGGCCATCGCCTGCTGAATCAGCAGCTCGGTGCGGGTGTCGACGGAGCTGGTGGCCTCATCGAGGATCAGCAGTTGCGGGCGGGCCAGTACCGCGCGCGCGATCGTGATGAGCTGCTTCTCGCCCGCGCTGATGTTGCCGCCGTCGTCGCTGACCCGGGTCTGGTATCCGTCGGGCAGCGAGTGCACGAACCGATCGACGTAGGCGGCCCGGGCCGCTTCGAGCACGTCGTCTTCATCGGCGTCGGGTCGGCCATAGGCGATGTTGTCGTAGATAGTGCCGCCCAGCAGCCAGGTGTCCTGCAGCACCATCCCGATTCGCGAGCGCAGCGACTTCCGGCTGACCGTGGAGATGTCCACGTCGTCGACGAGGATGCGGCCAGAGTCGACGTCGTAGAACCGCATCAGCAGATTGACCAGCGTGGTCTTGCCCGCACCTGTCGGTCCGACGATCGCGACCGTGCTGCCGGGTTCGGCGACCAGGGAGAGGTCTTCGATGACCGGCGTCTCGGGGTCGTAGCCGAAGTGGACATGCTGGAACTCGACGCGGCCCGTCACCCTGCGCGAACGTTCCGTACCGCTCGAAACTCCGGCGCTTTCTCGAGCGGTAACGAACGTTCGCGCCGCGTCGGGCGGCTCCTCCTCGGCGTCGAGCAGGTCGAACACCCGCTCGGCGCTGGCCACCCCCGACTGCAGCGTGTTGTACATGCCGGCGACCTGCGTCAGCGGCTGATTGAACTGACGCACATACTGGATGAACGCCTGAATGCTGCCCAGGGTGATCTGGCCGGTGGCCACCTGGACACCGCCCACGACCGCGACCGCGACGTAGCTGAGGTTGCCGATGAACGTGGTGGCGGGCCCGACGAGCCCCGAGAGAAACTGCGCGCCGAAGCTGGCCTCGTACACCTCGTCGTTGAGCTCACGGAAGCGGTCCTGCGCGTGGGCGCGATGCCCGAATGTCTTGACGATGGTGAACCCGCTGTACGTCTCTTCGATATGTGCGTTGAGCCGCCCGGTGTTTCGCCATTGCGCGACGAACAGGCGCTGCGACCGGCGGGCGATGGCCCGCGTCGCCCACAGTGACAACGGCACCGTCACGACGGTCAGCAATGTGAGGAGCGGCGAGATGGTCAGCATCATCACCAGCACCGCCAGAACGGTCAGCACCGACGTCATCAACTGGCTGATCGTCATCGACAGCGAGGTCTGGATGTTGTCGACGTCATTGGTGACCCGGCTGAGCACCTCGCCGCGCTGACGGGAGTCGAAGTAGGACAACGGCATCCGGTGCACCTTGTCCTGGACATCGGACCGCAGGGCCACCATGGTGCGCTGCACCGCGACGTTGAGCAGGCGGGCCTGCAACCAGATCAGCAGCGCGGCAACCAGATACAGGCACAATGCGAGCAGCAGCGTGCGTGCGACCGCCCCGAAGTCGACCCCGCGCCCGGGTACCACGTTCATACCGGACAGCAGATCGGCGAACGTGGTATCGCCGCGGGTCCGAGCGGCCTCGATGGCTTGCTCCTTCGTCAGCCCGGCAGGCAGTTGACGTCCGATCACGCCGTTGAACAGCAGGTCGGTGGCGTGACCGAGAATCCGCGGTCCGATCACGCCGATAGCGATACCGCCGACACCCAGCAGGATCACTGCGGCCGTGAGGCGCCGTTGCGGCGTCAACCGTTTGACCAGCCGGACGGCCGAGCCGGTGAAATCGCGGGATCGCTGGGTCGGCGCCTGCATGACCCCGCGAATCGGGCGCGCCACCATCATCGGCCCACTGTGATCGACTGCGAATCCGCGAATTCGGCATACGTGGGGCACGACGCGAGCAGCGCCTCGTGAGTGCCGACCCCGACGACACGGCCGTCGTCGATGACGACGATCTGACCCGCCTGCGCGACCGTCGAGATCCGCTGCGAGACGATGACCACGGTCGCGTCGGCCGATGTCTCGCGCAGCGCCGAGCGCACCCGCGCATCGGTGTGCACGTCGAGCGCCGAGAACGCATCGTCGAACAGATAGACGGCCGGTTTGCGGATGACGGCCCTGGCGATCGCCAACCGTTGCCGCTGTCCACCGGAGAAGTTGTTGCCGCCCTGAGCGACCCGCATGTCCAAGCCGTTGGGGTGCGCGCGGACGAAGTCGTCGGCCGCGGCTACGCGCAGCGCGTCCCACATCTCGTCGGGGGTCGCGTCCGCCTTGCCATAGCGCAGGTTGTCGGCCACCGTCCCGGAGAACAGGTACCCGCGCTGCGGCACCAACCCCAGCGCCGACCACAGCTGCTCAGTGTCGTAGTCGCGCACATCGACCCCGTCGATGTGCACCGATCCGTCGGTGACGTCGTACAAGCGAGCGATCAGTGCCACCAGCGTCGACTTCCCTGAGCCCGTCGACCCGACGATCGCCGTCGTCGTCCCCGGCTCGGCGGCGAACGAAACATCGTGCAGCACTGGCTGTTCGGCGCCGGGATAGCTGAAGGTCGCTCCGTGCAGGCGGATGGATCCCTCGACGGCCGGGGGCCGCACCGGGTTCGACGGGCTGCCGATCTGGGCGCTGGTCGACAGCACGTCGGTGATCCGTTCGGCGCATACCGATGCGCGCGGAATCAGCACCAGAATAAAAGTGGCCATCAGCACGGCCATCAGGATCTGCATGAAGTACGACAGGAACGCGATCAGCGATCCGACCTGCATCTGGCCCGCGTCGATGCGCTGGCCACCGAACCAGATCAGCGCGACGCTGGAGATGTTGATGACCAGCGTAGTGACCGGCAGCATCAGCGCCTGCCAGCGCCCGGCATCGAGCACCACATCCGAGATCGACTGGTTCGCTTCGGCGAATCGGTTGCGTTCGAACGGTTCCCGAGCGAACGCGCGGATGACCCTGATGCCAGACAGTTGCTCGCGCATCACGCGGTTGATCCCATCGATCAGCCGCTGCACCTTGCGGAAGATCGGCAGCAGATGCGACATGATCCACCAGTTGGCCGCCGCCAGGATCGGCACGCTCACCAGTAGCAGCCACGACAGGCCCGCGTCCTGGTGGATCGCCATGAAGATGCCGCCGACCGACATGATCGGAGCGGTGATCATCATCGTGCAGGTCAGCTGCACCAGCAGCTGGATCTGCTGCACGTCGTTGGTGGTGCGGGTCAGCAGCGACGGTGCGCCGAAGCGGGCGGTCTCCTCGGCCGAAAACCCGGTCACGTGGTGGAAGATCGCCGAGCGCAGGTCACGGCCGAAACCCATACCCGCCCGCGATCCGAAGAACACCGCGCCGACCGCACACACCACCTGCAGCCCGGTGACCCCGAGCATCACCCCACCCAACTCGACGATGGTGCGCAGGTCGCCCTTGGCGACACCCTCGTCGATGATTGCGGCGTTGACCGTCGGCAGGTACAACGACGCGAGCGTGCTGATCAGCTGCAGGAGCGCGACAATCGCGAGCAACCACCGGTAGGGCTGTGCGTAACGTCGCAGCAGCGCCCACAGCATCTCGTTACTGTCGCACACCGGTCCGGGCGCCTCGCGGGGTGCGGCGCCTGAGAAATGGATAAAAAAGCAGGTCAACCGGCATGTCAGTGGTTGACGTTCTGACCTGCCGCTACAGTGCATGGCGTGACCCCAACCCCGCGCGCGGCTCGGACGAGTCGCAGGGCCAGTCGAAAGGCGAGAGCGCTGGCCGTGGCGGCGGCGACCATCATTCCGGTGTTTGCCGCGTGCTCGGACCCTGAGCCGACGAACCCCCAAGTGCCCGAGACATCGGCACCCGCGCAGAACGTCTCGCACGGGCCGTTCTTCCCGCAGTGCGGCGGCATCAGCGACGAGGAGATCATCAAGCAGACCCGGGTGCCGGGCCTGGTGAACACCGCCAAGACGTCAGTCGGCTGTCAGTGGCTGACCGGTGGCAGCATCCTGGGGCCGCACTTCTCGTTCACCTGGTTCCGCGGCAGCCCGATCGGGCGCGAACGCAAGACCGAGGAACTCTCGCGCGCGAGCGTCGAGGACATCAACATCGAGGGCCACGACGGGTTCATCGCCCTGGGTGAGGACCCCACACTGGGCAACAACCTGTGCGAGATCGGCATCCAGTTCGGCGACGACTTCATCGAATGGTCGATCAGCTACGCCCAGGAGCCCTTCCCCGACCCGTGTGACGTCGCCAAGGAACTGACCCGTCAATCGATTGTGAACTCCGAATGAGAAGCGCTTCCGGGCGCCGGTTCACCGCCGGCGCGGGTGCCGTGCTGGCCGTGCTGATGACGCTGACGGGTTGCACGCAGACCGTCGAGGGCACCGCCGCGAAGTCGGGCGGCGGCGACGTGCCGCGCAACAACGACTCCGAGCGTCAGTACCCGAACCTGCTCAAGGAGTGCGACGTGCTGACCGAGGACATCCTGGCCGAGACCGTCGGCGCCGATCCGCTGGACATCCAGAGCACGTTCGTCGGAGCGGTGTGCCGGTGGCAGGCCGCCAACCCGTCCGGGCTTGTCGACATCACCCGGTTCTGGTTCGAGCAGGGCGACCTCGACAACGAACGCCAGACCGCCGAGAAGCTGAATTACCGCATCGAGGACAAGCGCGTCGCGGGCATCGATTCGTTCGTGATGCGTCCCGAGGATCCCAACGGCGCATGCGGGGTGGCCAGCGAGGCGGCCGGCGTGGTCGGCTGGTGGGTCAACCCCCAGGCCCCCGGCATCGACGCGTGCGCGATGGCGTTGAAGCTGATGGAGTTGACGCTGGCCACCCGCGCCTAGCGCCGACGAGCGCTTGCGCGTGGGGGCACCTCCCGCCCGAAGGGCAGGGGGAGAGCTTTTAGCGGGGCACGTGGAAGGTGACCAACGTCGCGCTACCCAGCGTCAGCTGATCCCACGGATCGCCGGTGCGCAGCACCGCGATGGCCGAGGTCGGATACTTCGCCGAGATCTGTTCGGCGGCATCGGTGTTGCCGCCGTTCTGGGCGGCCAGGGCTAGCACCAGCGAGGACATCACCGGCTCGTGCCCGATGACGAGCAGCGTGTGCACATCGAAGCCGAACCGGGTCTGCACGGCGTTGATCTCGTCGATGACGGTGGCGGGTGTCGCGTCGTAGATACGGTCGACGAACTCGACGGGTGCGTCGATGCGGGTCTGTTTCAGCGTCTCGCGGGTGCGGGTGGCTGTCGAGCACAGCACTGCATCCACCGCCGGTGCCTTCGCACGGAGCCAGTCGCCGGCGAGTCCGGCTTCGCGCACGCCGCGTGCCGCCAGCGGACGGTCGTGGTCGGCGACGCCGGCCGGGTAATCCGACTTGGCGTGTCTTAACAGGATGAGCGTGCGGGTCACGGTCATCCGACTAACGGTAGGGCATGCCGACACACCTCCCAGGACTTGTCGGCGCCCGGTCCTACACTCGCGATGCCTGGCAAAGGACCGAGTACGACGGACAAGGTAAGGGGGCCCTGCAGATGCGTTTCGTGCACACCGCCGACTGGCAACTCGGCATGACCCGCTACTTCCTCAACGGTGAGGCGCAGCCGCGGTATTCGGCCGCGCGCCGTGACGTCGTCGCGGGGCTCGGCTCGCTGGCCGCCGAGGCCGGGGCCGAGTTCGTTGTCGTGGCCGGCGATGTCTTCGAACACAACCAGCTCGCTCCACGCGACGTGAGCCAGGCGCTGGAAGCGATGCGGGCCATCGGCGTTCCGGTGTACCTGCTTCCGGGCAACCACGATCCGATGGACGCGGCGTCGGTGTACACCAGCGCGCTGTTCGTCACCGAGTGCCCCGACAATGTCACGGTTCTCGACCGGGCGGGTGTCCACGAGGTGCGGCCAGGGCTGGAAATCGTCGCCGCGCCATGGCGTTCCAAGGCCCCGACCACCGATCTGCTCGGTGATGTGCTCGACGGCCTTGAGGCGGACGGCGTCACCCGCGTGGTCGTCGGACACGGTGCGGTTGACATCCTCGTCCCAGACAAGGACAGGGCGTCGCTGATCCGTCTTGCCTCGCTGGAAGCGGCGATCAGCCGTGGTGCGGTGCATTATGTGGCGTTGGGCGACAAGCACTCTCGTATGCAGGTTGGGTCGACCGGCCGGGTCTGGTACTCGGGCTCGCCGGAGGTCACCAATTACGACGACATCGAGCCCGACCCCGGCCAGGTGCTGCTGGTCGACATCGACGAAACCGAGGACCGCAGGCCCGTGCGCGTGGAGCCGCGGCGGGTCGGTAGGTGGCGGTTCGTCACGCTGCGCCGCACAGTGGATGACAGCCGCGATGTGGCCGACCTCGACATCAACCTGGACCAGATGCCGGACAAGGACCGCACTGTTGTGCGGATCGGGTTGCGCGGGTCGTTGACCGTGACGGACAAGGCGAAGCTCGACGCGTGCCTGGACAAGTACTCGCGGCTGTTCGCGGCGCTGACTCTGTGGGAGAAGCAGTCCGACATCGCAGTGATGCCCGCCGACGGCGAGTTCGACGACCTCGGCATCGGCGGCTTCGCGGCCTCGGCGGTCGACGAGCTTGTCGGCACCGCGCGTTCCGGCGGCGAAGACGCCGACGACGCGCGTGCGGCGCTGGCCCTGCTGCTGCGCCTGGCCGACCGAGGTGTGGCATGAAACTGCACCGTATGGTCCTGACCAACTACCGCGGTATCACGCATCGTGAGATCGAGTTCCCCGATCGAGGTGTGGTGGTGGTCTGCGGCGCCAACGAGATCGGCAAGACCTCGATGATCGAGGCGCTCGACCTGCTACTGGAGGCCAAGGACCGGTCGTCGAAGAAGGAAGTCAAGCTGGTCAAGCCGACCCATGCCGACGTCGGCGCCGAGATCACCGCCGAGATAACCACCGGCCCTTATCGATTCGTCTATCGGAAGCGCTTCCACAAGCGCGCGGAGACACACCTGACGGTGTTGGCGCCGCAGCGCGAACAGCTCACCGGCGACGAGGCGCACGACCGCGCCCGGGCCATGCTCGACGAGACCGTCGACACCGGGCTCTGGCAGGCGCAGCGGGTGTTGCAGTCCTCGTCGACCGCGGCCGTCGACTTGTCGGGTTGCGACGCGTTGTCGCGTGCGCTGGACGTCGCCGCGGGCGAGTCCGCGCAACTGTGCGGTGACGAGCCGCTGCTGGTTGACCGCATCGAGTCCGAGTATCTGCGCTACTTCACCCGCACCGGCAGGCCGACGGGGGAGTGGGGGGCGGCGACCAACCGGCTGAAAGCCGCCGACCAGGAGTTGGCCCGCTGCGCTGCCGCGGTCGCCGAGGTCGATGAGGCGGTGCGCAGGCACGCGGCGCTCACCGACGACCTCGCTCGCCTGGCCGGTGAACGTGCGGCGGTGGCCACCCGGCTGGCGACGGCCCAGGCCGCAGCGGATGCCGTCGCGGCGGTGACGCGTCAGCTCAAGGAGGCCGAACTCGTCGCTGCCGCAGCCGAAGCGGGCCGTGTTGCCGCCGTCGCCGCGGTCACCGAACGCCGACGGCTGCGGGCCGACATCGATGAGCGGGCGAGCGTGATCGCCGATCTCGAAGCAGCCGTGGCCACGGCCGTCGATGAGCAGGCGACCGCCGTCGAAGTGCAGGAGGCCGCCGAGTTTGTGGCCGCGCAGGCGCGGGCGGCGGTGGAGGCCAGCCAGGGTCGCGCCGACGCGGCCCGGCGTGCCATCGACCAGCTCGCCGACCGCGACGAAGCTGAGCGGCTCGCGGCCCGGCTGGCCAAGATCGATGTGTGCCGGCGCGAGCTCGAGCGCACCGAGAAGGGGCTGGCGGGCATCGCGCTGACCGAGGCGTTGATGCGGACCATCGAGGACGCATCCACTGCGGTCGAGCTGGCCGCAGGTCAGGTCGAGCTGATGTCGGCGCGGATCGAACTGACTGCGGCGGCCGATGTCGATCTCGTGGTCGGCGGTGAAGCGGTCCGTCTGGCGGCCGGCTCGTCCATGACGTCGAGCGCGACGGCCGCGACCGAGATCGAACTTCCGGGCGTGCTGACCGCCCGTGTGGTCCCGGGTGTTCCGGCATCGCAGACGCAGGCCAAACTCGATGCGGCCCAAGGGGTTCTGGATACCGCTCTGGCAAAGGCCCAGGTCCGAGATGTCGCCCATGCGCGCGTCGTGGACGGGCAGCGTCGCGAGTTGGTCGGTGCCCGCGAGCGGTTCCGCGCCAGGCTGGAGGCGCTGAGCGCCGAGGAGGACATCGACGCCCTGCGGGCGCGGCTGTCCGAATTGCAGGACCGCGAGCCGGCCGACATGAGCCTGTTCGACATCGGAGTCGACGCAGCGACCGCGCGCGCCGACCTCGACGCCGCCGTCGCGGCGCACCAGAAGACGATCGCCGACTGTGAGACGCATCGCCTGGTCGCCGAGCAAGCGGCACGGCGGCTGGGTCAGAAGACAACTCAGGCGAGCGTGTCGACCGAGAAGCTGGCCACCGTGCAGGGCGAGCTGACGCTGGCACGCGAGCGGCTGGCCGCGCAGCGGGCCGTCACCACCGACGACGAGTTGGCCGTCACGGCTCAAGCCCAGGTAGAAGAGGCCGACCGCGCCGCCGCGCTCGTCGCCGAACTGGGCGCTGAACTCGCCAGCACTGCGCCAGAAGCCGTGGCGGCTGCGCTGAGTGAGGCTACACATGATGCCGAGGCCCTCGGGCGGCGGCACGATCAGGTCACAGAGGCGTTGCGCGACGTCGCGAGCGCTCTGAAGGTGTACGGCACCGAGGGGCGTAAGAGTCAACTCGACGCGGCCGAAACCGAACGTGAGCACGCCGAGGCCGAGTATTCGCGAGTGCAGCGCCGGGCCAGGGCTGCGCACCTGCTGCGCTCGGTGGTCGCACGCCATCGCGACGCGACCCGGCTGCGGTACGTCGATCCGTTCCGCAACGAAGTGGAACGGTTGGGGCGCATCGTGTTCGGCGAGAGTTTCGAGGTCGAGATCGACACAGATCTGCGGATCTGCAGCCGCACCGTGTCCGGGCGCACCGTGCCCTACGATTCGCTCTCCGGCGGCGCCAAGGAACAGCTCGGCATCGTCGCGCGGCTAGCCGGCGCGGCGCTGGTGGCCAAGGAGGACACGGTCCCGGTCGTCATCGACGACGCATTGGGCTTCACCGACGCCGATCGGCTCACCAAGATGGGCGCGGTGTTCAACGCGGTGGGTGGCGACGGCCAAGTGATCGTGTTGACCTGCAGCCCGCAGCGGTACGCAGCGGTGGCCGGCGCGCACCACATCGAATTGACGGCGTAAGCCCGGTCAATCCGCCGCGCCGGTCTCGCGCCGGTGTCATAGTTGGCTTCAGGGGTGGCTGAGATGACCGTGCGCGAGACCCGTGCGGCGGGCAGAAGTGAGATCTGGGTCCCCGCTGGGCTGCTGGTGCTGGCGGGCCTGGGGTGGTGGTGGTCGGCTGTCAGCGCGGACATGGGTGGCGCCGGCGAAATGCCGGTCGGGCACCCTCCCGGCATGGCGATGGAGCCTCATGCCGGAGTCGCGGTGCAGCCTCACATGGCCATGTCCTTCGTCGCCTTTCTCGTGGCGTGGGTGGCGATGATGGTGGCGATGATGTTTCCGGCGGTCCTGCCGGTCGTGCGCCTCTACAACAGGGCCGCCGCCAAGGGGCGCGCCGCACCTGTGAGCTTCTTCGTCGGTGGGTACATCGTGTTGTGGAGCGCGCTCGGCATTCCCGCGTTCTTCGCATGGAGCCGACTCAACGAGCCGCTCGCACAGGGAACCCCGTGGGCCGGCCGCGTCGCCGGAGTGGTGGCGGTGGCTGCGGGCGTATACCAGCTCACGCCCCTCAAGTCGGTGTGCCTGCGTCACTGCCGGTCGCCGATGTCGTTCTTCCTGCGCCACGGCAAGCACCTCGACCGTCCGGCGGGCGCGCTGCTCGCCGGCGGGCGTCACGGTCTGTTCTGTGTGGGCTGCTGCTGGATGCTGATGGCGCTGCTCGTTGCCTTCGGTGCGATGCAGTTGGCACCGATGGTGATCCTCGCGGTGCTGATCCTGCTCGAAAAAGCCGCACCGTTCGGTGAACAAATCGCACGCGGCGCCGGTGCGGTGCTGCTGGCGCTGGGTGTCGCACTGTTGGTGCACCCGGCGTTCGTAACCCATCTCATCTGATCGAAAGGCTGGCCATGACCACGACCGAACAACGGACCCGGTGGCACATCAAGGGCAGGGGCTATGAGTTCTGCAACTGCAATCCTGGTTGCACATGCAACTTCTCGGGCTTTCCGAGCTCCGCGGACGGCAGCTGCAAGGCGATGGTGGGCAACGACATCACCGAAGGCACTTGCGGCGAAGTCGATCTCGCCGGGGTCAAGGCCATCGCTGTGATCGACTGGCCGCACGCCATTCACGACGGTGACGGTAAGGCGGTTTTCATCGTCGCGCCCGAAACCACCGACGAGCAGATCGAGTGCTTGTCGCAGATCTACACCGGCCAACTCGGGGGCGATCCCTGGGCCATCCTGGGCACCACCTTCGACGTGGCAGGCTTGGTCAAGGCGCCGATCACGTTCGACGGGACCGGGGTGAAAGCCACGATGACGGCCGAGGGCGTCGGCAATGCGTCCGGCGACACCCTGAAGAACCCCGTCACCGGCGAACCGCACCAGGCGCAGATCGTGCTGCCCGACGGCTTCATCTGGACGAAGGGCGAATGCGGGGTGGGAAGCTTCGAGGTCGAGGCCGCCGGAATCCATCTCGACTACACCGACACCAACTGGATCTACTACGAATTCGACTGGTCGAACGACTGAGTCGCAATCCCGTCGAACCTGTCTCGGCTTTCCGCCGGGACTCCTAGACTGCGGCGAATGGACGCCGACTACATCGTTGTGGGAACCGGGTCGGCCGGATCCGTGGTGGCTGGCCGCCTCAACGAGGATTCCTCAGTGCAGGTTGTCGCGGTCGAAGCGGGACCTACCGACAAGGACAAATTCATCCGCATCCCGGCGGGGTTCCAGAAGCTGTTTCGCGGGCCGCTGGACTGGAACTACCTGACTAAACCGCAGAAGGAACTCGACGGACGCGAAATCTACTGGCCGCGAGGCAAAGTCGTCGGGGGTTCGTCCTCGATGAACGCGATGATGTGGGTGCGCGGCTTCGCGGCCGACTATGACGAGTGGGGCCAGGCGGCAGGCGAGCAGTGGGATTACGAACACATCGAGCCGTACCTTCGGCGCATCGAGAACGGACCGCTGTCCATTAGCCCGCAGCGCAGCCCGCGCAGCTCCACAACAGCCTGGCTGGCCGCGGCCGAAGAGTGCGGCTATCGCATCGAGAAGCCGAATCAAGCTGCACCGGAAGGATTCTGCGAGACACTGGTCACTCAGCGCAGAGGCGCCCGCTGGAGCGCCGCCGACGCCTACCTCAAGCCCGCGCTCAAGCGCCCGAACCTGACCCTGGCGACCGAAGCGCTGGTGACCCGGGTCGTCTTCGAAGGCCGCCGCGCCGTCGGGGTGGAGATCGACCAGCACGGCTCCCGGCACATCATCAACGCCCGCCGCGAGGTCATCCTGTGTGGCGGCGCGATCAACAGCCCGCAGGTGCTGATGCTCTCGGGCATCGGCGACCGTGAACGACTGGCCGGACACGGCATCGAGGTTCGCGCCCATGCACCCGACGTGGGGAAGAACCTGCTCGACCACTTCATCGCCGCGCTGGGCTTCGACATTCCTAACGACAGCCTCTTCGGCGCTGAGAAACCGTTGCAGCTGCTGAACTATTTCCTGCGGCGCCGAGGCATGTTGACGTCGAATGTGGGTGAGGCATACGGGTTCGTCCGCAGTCGCCCCGATCTCGGGCTGCCCGATCTCGAACTGATCTTCGCCCCCGCCCCGTTCTTCGAGGAAGGCATCGGCGACCCGTACGACACACACGCGGTCGTGCTCGGCACCATCCTGCTCAAGCCGAAAAGCAGCGGCACCATCGAACTGGGTTCGGCGGATCCGCGGGACAAGCCGATCATCGATCCGCGCTATCTCAGCGATCCCGACGGCGCCGACCGCGCCGCGATGATGTCCGGCTTGCGGATGTGCGCCACCATCTCGAAGTCACCCGCGCTCGACGGGATCATCGGCAGGATCGCGCGACCGTTCGACGCCACCACTCTCGACGACGAGACGCTCGAGCGAGCACTGACCTATGTCTCCCACACGCTCTACCACCCGGTCGGCACCTGCCGGATGGGCAGCGACAACGACAGCGTCGTCGATCCGCAACTGCGGGTCCGCGGCGTGGAGAACCTGCGCGTCGCAGACGCGTCGGTGATGCCGACGATCATCCGCGGGCACACCCACGCACCCAGTGTGCTGATCGGCGAGAAGGCCGCCGAACTGATCTGCGCCGGCTGACGGGACGCGCCCTGGCGCCCTCACCCGGGCACAATGAGCGTGATGACCATGAACGCCAGACGTCGGCGGGCGCACCACCGACTCGCGGCGCTGCCGGGAGTGCGTCCCGTCCGCAGACCGGTACGTCCGGGCTCCGACGAGCAGTTCGACCTGTACTACGTGCGGACCGGCCGCAAGTCCGCACACCCACTGGTGATCATCCCCGGCGGCCCCGGCGCGGCCTCGATCGCGTTGTATCGGGGCCTACGTCGGCGCGCTGCGGCGGAGGGCCTCGACGTGATCATGGTCGAGCACCGCGGTGTCGGCTTGTCCCGCCACGACGACCACGGTGCCGACCTCCCGCCCGAGGCGTTGACCGTCGACCAGGTGGTCGACGATGTGGCGGCGGTGCTCGACGACGCGGCCGTCGAGAAGGCGGTCGTGTACGGCACGTCCTACGGCACGTACATAGCCGCCGGACTCGGTGTGCGCCACCGTGATCGGGTGCACGCGATGGTGCTCGACTCGCCGCTGCTGTCCGCCAGAGACATCGACGCCGTTCGTGAGGCCACCCGCAGTCTGCTCTGGGACGGCGACCACCCCGAAACCGCCGCCCTGGCGCCCAAGGTGCGAAGACTCGTCGACGCCGACGTGCTCTCGCCCGCGGCCACACAGCTGGCCATGGCGGTCTACGGCTTCGCCGGACCCGAACTCCTGCACCGACAGCTGGATCTGCTGCTGGTCGGTCGGCGGTGGCTGTGGTCGGGCATGGCGGGAGTAACTCGCTTCGCGCTCGAGCGCAAGGCGCCCTACCGACACGAGCCGGATCTGGTAGGCCGGATCGGCTATCGCGAGCTGAACTACGGCGCCGTGCCCGACGGCAAGCCGTTCGATCCCGCTGTTGCCTATCACGACGTCGGCGCTGCGACAACACAATTCGAGCAAGAGCCATTCGATCTGGTCGCCGACATGCCCACGTTCGACTGGCTGACCGTGGTGATCTCGGGCGGCCGTGACCTCATCACTCCGCTCACGGTCTCGCGCAGGGTCGCCTCGCTGATCCCCCACGCGGTGCTGGTAGGAATGGCGAGCGCCGGCCACAGCATCCTCGATCTGCGTGAGCGGGCGGCACTGGACATCGTCAAGGCCATCTACGAGGGCACCGTCGCGAGCCTGCCGGCGCGCGCTGCAACCCTGGACGCGAAACCGGCCGGATTCGGCGTCCGCGCACTGGTCTGGGCGATAGCGGCAGTGGCGGTGCTGGAATCGTCCATCCCGCACAAGGCTAGGGCTTCATGAAGCCGATCTTGGTGTAGTCCGGGTCGGCCATACCGAAGGCGCCGAAATTCGCGAGGTTGCTTCGCACGGCGACGTTTCCGGTTGACTGCGTCAATGGAAGGCTGAACACCTCGTCGAACAGCATCTTGTCGAGCTCATTGGCCAGCGTGCGGGCCTTCGCGGGATCCAGCTCACCCACGGTCTGTTCGATCTTGGCATCAATTTCCGGGCTGCTGATCTTGCCGAAGTTGCTTTCGGCGTTCGTCCGGTAAATCTGCGTCAGGCTCGCCAGCGGGAATGCGTCGCCCATCCACGCGAACTGAGCGATGTCGAAGTTTCCGACCGTGACGAAGTCGGTGAAGAAGCCCGCGGCAGGGCGGATGTCGAGTTCGAGCTTCACGCCGATCTGGGCCAGGTTGTTCTGCGCGATCTGACCGAACTGCCGGGTGGCGATCGAGTCGAAAAGTACGTCGCGGATCACCAACTCGCGGCCGTTCTTCTCGCGGAACTGGCCGTTCATCCGCCACCCGAGCGCGTCGAGTTCCTGCTTGGCCTTCTCGGGGTCGAACGCGACGCCGCCGCTGTTGTCCTGATACCCCTCCTGCCCGGCGACATAGATGTGGTTGTTCAGCGGGGCCGGGTTGTCGGCGAGGCCACGCTGGGTGACTTCAGCGATCGTGTTCCGGTCGATGCCCTTCGCGATCGCGCGCCGCAGCGCGGGATCCTCCAGGATCGACCCCGGCGCGCCGTTGAACGTGAAGTGGTACCAGGCCAGTCCAGGCGCCCGCCGAAGGGTGACGCCCTGCGTGCGGCGGGCGATCTCCATCTCGTCGAGGGTCGCCAGTCCGGTCGCGTCGATCGTGTTGTTCTGCAACGCCGGAATCCGGGCGGCGTCGTCGAGGATCAGGTAGGTGACGCTGTCGAGCAGCGGCGGCGTACCCCACCATTTCGGGTTGCGCGTCACGGTGATTCGCTTGGCGCCGCGGTCGAGATTGGAGATGATGAACGGCCCCGCCGACGGACCGGGACCGTCCAGCTGCGCCTTGTTGAAGGCTTCCGGCGTGGCCGTCGAACTCTTCGGCAGCAGCACGGTGCTGGCCGCGAACATGCCCCGCCAGTCGGCCCACGGCTTGGCAAAGGTGACCACCGCCTGGCGGTCGTCGACCCCGCGTTCGACCTTCTCGACCCGATCGCTGCCGTTGGTGGCCGCGATCGCGAATCCCTTGTCCTTGCCGCTGGTGGCGTTGATCTGCGACTGGATGTCCTCCCAGGTGATCGGCGCGCCGTCACTCCAGACCGCCTTCGGGTTGATGGTGTAGGTGACGACCTGCGGGCTGGTGCTGGTCAGCTCGACGTTGGTGAAGAAGTCGGTGTTGACGTCCGCGGTGCCGTCGGCCGCGATCCGGAACGCCCGCGGCATGGTCAAGCGCATCAGCGCCCCGACGTCGGCGGTGTTGCCGTCGATGTGCAGCGAGTTGAAGTTCGGCGGAAAGTCGTTCATCGCCAGCCGCAGGTTGCCGCCCTGCTGCAGGTTCGCGACGTCCTGTGGGTTGATGTCGTTGGTGGTGCCGACCTCTGCGGCCCCGCCGGCTGACGGGGTTTCCCGATTGCTGCTGGAGCAGCCGGCCAAGGCCAAACCGACAATCAGGGCACCTGCAGCGAAGCGTCGCAACGTCATGCCGCTCGACTCTAGCTGCGGTTCGGCTCGGGCTGCGGGACTGCCGCGAGCAAACGCCGGGTGTACTCGTGCGCGGGTGCGGTGAACACCTGATCGCCGTCACCCTGTTCGACGATCTTGCCCTTGTGCATCACCGCCACCCGGTGGGCCAGGTGTTTGACGACCGACAGGTCGTGGGAGACGAAAAGGTACGACAGGCCGAAGCGGTGCTGGAGGTCCAGCAACAGGTTGATGATGCCCGCCTGGATCGACACATCGAGGGCCGACACCGGTTCGTCGAGCGCGAGGATTTTCGGCTGCAACGCCAATGCTCGCGCGATGCCGATGCGTTGTTTCTGCCCGCCGGAGAACTCAGCCGGGTAACGAGTGGCGTCGTCGCGCTGCAGGCCGACGATGCCGAGCAACTCCGCCACCCGCCCGTCGATGTCGGTCTTCGAAAAGCCATTGGCCTGCAACGGTTCTGCGAGTACATCGAATACCGGCAGCCGTGGATCCAGCGAGGCGACGGGGTCCTGGAACACGACCTGCACCTCCCCGCGCAACGCCCGCCGACTCCGCCGGTCCAGAGTCGCGACGTCGGTGCCCAACACCTCGATCGACCCCGACTGCGGCGCGGTCAACTCCAGGATCTGGTGCAGGGTCGTCGACTTGCCCGACCCTGACTCGCCGACGATGGCCAGCGTGCGTCCCTGCGGCAGGTCAAAGCTGATGCCGTCGACCGCCCGCACTTCGCCGACCTGGCGCCGGAACACGACGCCCTTGGTCAGCTTGTAGGTCTTGACCAAGCCCCGCACGCGGATGACGGTCGGACCTTCGGCGTCCTCGGGTGCAGCGGGCGGCTCGGTGGAGACGCCGTAGATCTCGGCGGCGGTGCGTCCGGCCACGTGCTCGGTGCGGATGCACGCCGCGCGGTGCCCGGCGCCGACCTCGAGCAGCTCCGGTTCGGCGACGCGGCAGTCATCGATGGCCAGCGGGCATCGCGGCGCGAACGGACAGCCCGGCGGCAGCGCGGCCATGACCGGCGGCGCGCCGGGTATCGGCACCAGGCGCGCGCCCTGCGGCGCGTCGAGTCGAGGTACCGAGCCGAGCAGCCCGGCGGTATAGGGCATGCGGCGATCGCGGTACAAATCATCGACTGTCGCCACCTCGACCGCCCTACCTGCGTACATGACAAGCGCGCGGTCGGCGAACTCGGCCACCACCCCGAGGTCGTGGGTGATGATCAGCACGCCCGCGCCGGTGACGTCGCGGGCGGTCTTGAGGACATCGAGGATCTGTGCCTGCACGGTCACGTCGAGCGCTGTCGTCGGCTCGTCGCAGATCAGCAGGTCCGGGTCGTTGGCGATCGCAATCGCGATCACCACCCGCTGGCGTTCGCCGCCGGAAAGCTCATGCGGGAAGGACCGGGCGCGCCGTTCCGGCTGGGCGATGCCGACCAACTCGAGCAGCTCCACTGCCCGCGCGCGGGCTTTCTGCCGGGTGAGCGCGCGATTATGGATCCCAATGGCCTCGGCGATCTGATCGCCGATCGAATACACCGGCGTCAGCGCCGACATCGGGTCCTGGAACACCGTGCCGATGGTCTTGCCGCGAATCGCTGACATCCGCTGATCCGAAAGGCCGACCAGCTCGGTGTCGTGCAGCCGGATGGAGCCGGTCACGTCGGCGTACTCGGGCAACAGGCCGACGACGGCCATGGCGCTGGCGGACTTGCCCGCACCCGATTCGCCGACCAGCGCAACGACTTCGCCCGCGTCGACGTAAAAGTTCATGCCGCGCACCGCGTTGACCGACGCGCCATCCGTCGGGAACCCGACGGTGAGATCGCGAACTTCGAGAAGGCTCACCGCTTGCGCCTCCGTAGCGTCCTGGCGCTGGGGTCGAGCGCATCGCGCAGAGCGTCGCCGACGAAATTGGCGCAGAAGACGATCAGCACCAGTACACCGGCAGGGAACAAGAACAGCCACGGAAACGTGGTCGCCGACTTGGTGCCGTCGGCGATCAGGGTGCCCAGTGACACGTCGGGCGGCTGAATCCCGAAACCGAGGAAGCTGAGCCCGGTTTCGGCCAGGATGGCCACACCGACGTTGAGGGCGGTGTCGATGATGATGATCGACGCGACGTTCGGCACGATGTGACGGATGATGATGCGGGTGTTGCTGACTCCCATATAGCGTGCGGCAGCGACGAATTCGCGATCGTGCAGGCTCATCGTCATCCCGCGCACGATGCGCGAACTGATCATCCAGCTGAACACCGACAGCAGCACGATGAGCCAGAAGATGTCGCCCTTGGTGCGCTGCACGACAATCGAGATCAGCAGGAAGCTGGGCACAACCAGCATCAGGTCGACGATCCACATCAGAGCCCGGTCGCGCGTGCCGCCGAAGTATCCGGCGATCGTCCCGACGGTGGCTGCGATCACGGTGGAGATGAACGCCACGCAGACGCCGATCAGCATGGACTTCTGCATGCCCCGCAACGTCTGGGCCAGTACGTCCTGACCCAGCGCGTTGGTGCCGAACCAGTGGTCCACCGTCGGCGGCTGTTGCAGCGCCAGGTAGTCGAGATCGTGGTAGCTGTAGGGCAGCAGCGGGGGTAGCGCGTAGCAGCCGATGAACAGCAGCGCCAGCACGACGAGCGCTACCACCGCCGACTTGTTGCGCAGGAAGCGGCGCAGGATCAGCGCGCGCCGCGACGAGAAGGCGGCGACATCGACGCCCGACTGGGCTGTCGAGGACTCGGAGCGAGTCACCGGTTCGCTCATGACACACGCACTCTCGGGTCCAGTGCGGCGTACACCACGTCGGACAGCAGACCCGCCAACAGGATCATCACCGCGGAGAGCATCGTGATCGCCGCGACGATGTTGATGTCCTGACTGAGAATGCCCGTCACCACCCATTCGCCGACGCCGTGCCAGCCGAAGATCTTCTCGGTGAACACCGCGCCGGTGACCAGACCGGCGACGCTGTAGGCGAACAGCGTCGCCATCGGGATCAGTGCCGTGCGCAGCCCGTGCTTGAACAGGGCGCGCCGCCTGGTCAGCCCCTTGGCGCGGGCGGTGCGGATGAAGTCCTGTCCGAGCACGTCGAGCATCGCGTTGCGCTGGTAGCGGCTGTAGATCGCGATGGCCGCCAACGCGAGCGTGCATGTGGGTAGCACCAGATGCTGCAGTCGGTCGACGAACTGGTTCCACGCGCCGCCGACCGCGTCGGGTGACGTCTCGCCGGTGTATTCGAACAGCTGCACTCCCAGAAAGTTGTTCACGCCGAGCGCCGCGAGGATCAGCAGGTTGGCCATGACGAAGGTGGGGGTGCTGATCACCAGCAGCGACACGACCGTGATGGTGCGGTCGCTCAGCCGGTACTGCCTGACCGCCCCCCACGCGCCGACGACCACGCCGATGACGGTGCCGAGTACCGATCCGAGGATCAGGAGCCGCAAGCTCACTCCGACGCGCCGCCACAACTCGTCCGACACCGGCTGCCCGCCCACGGTGGTGCCGAAGTCACCGCGAACGGCGCCCGCCGCCCAATGCGCGTATGCCTCGAGCGGGGGCCTGTCCAGGCCGAGTTCGACCCGCTTGGCCTCAATCACTTCCTGGGGCGGGCGCGGGTTGCGGCTCTCGAGGCTGTCGAGCGGATTGAACTGGTACCGCGCGAGCAAGAACACCGCGAGCGATGCCAAGGCCAGCAGGACCAGGTAATTGAGCAGCCGGCCCGCCAGATACCGGATCATGCGGGCGAAGCTGTCGGGGGCGGCATGCGCACAGGTTATGAGATGACCGCCGCGTTGGCCGCGAGGTGGCCGCCAAGTGAGCCGCTGAGCCGTTTTACCTCCGCCCAGTTGGGTTACCCAAGACCCCGGAGGGGTCGACGGGGATCCCTTGAGCACTGTTCCGACGAGGTGGCCCGCTAAGTCGTGGGTGGTCTCGTACCGACGCGAAGCCCCGCACGGATGGGAGAACCGATGATGATGTCCAAGAAGTTCAAGCTGGTGTCGGCGGGTATCGGCGCCGGCGCCGTGATTTCGATGGCGGGGCTTGGCGTGGCGTTCAGCCCTGAGCCCGCTGCTGCGGGCGCGGTCAGCGAGACCCCCGAGATGACCCTCGGCGAGACCGAGACCTCGACGACCGGTCAGACCGAGCTCGAGACCACGAAGGCAGTTCCCGAGGTCACCGCGGAGCCCGCCCCCGAGGCGTAGAGCCAGTCAGTTGCGCGTGCCGGATCCCGGTGGCCCACCCGGGCCGCCGGGGCTGAGCCGTGTCTGGGTCGCGAGCTGCGTGATCGTCAACGTCGGGCCAGTGCGCTTGGCGCGGACCACGACCTCGTCGTTCTCCTTCACCGAGACCGGAGCGCCGGTCGCGACCTGATAACCAGACGTGCGATGACAGCAGCCACGTCGACTGCGGTGAGGTTCTCCCTCAGGCCCCAGCGTCGTGCGGTCGGTTCAGGTGTGCCCCAGGCCGGGTCGCTGGTCGTTGAGTGGTCAGTCTCCATGCGACCAGCGTGCGGTGTGGACATGTGCAGCGGCTGTGCGCGAACTCAACGCTCGATGTGTGCCTGGGATTCACAGCCCGCGCATAGGAAGCGCACAGCACTACCCCATAGGCACCGCCGATAATGAGAGCGTGGCCACCAATGCCGTCAACGAGCAGGGGCGCGTCGTCATGCGACGGGCCGACGGCAAGCCTATCCATGTGTTGGTCGTCGACGACGAACCGGTGCTGGCCGAACTGGTGTCGATGGCGCTGCGCTACGAGGGCTGGGAGATCACGACCGCGGGGGACGGGACGACCGCGCTCACGCAAGCGCGCCAGACGCCGCCCGATGTCGTCGTCCTCGACGTGATGCTGCCGGATATGAGCGGCCTCGAGGTGCTGCACAAGCTGCGTGAGCAGATTCCCGGGCTGCCCCTGCTGCTGCTCACCGCCAAGGATTCGGTCGAGGACCGCATCGCCGGGCTGACCGCGGGTGGCGACGACTACGTCACCAAGCCGTTCAGCATCGAAGAGGTGGTGCTGCGCTTGCGCGCGTTGTTGCGCCGCACCGGCGTCACCAGTGAAGCCGGCGGCGCCAAGATCGTGGTCGGCGATCTCGTGCTCGACGAGGACAGTCACGAGGTCACCCGCGCCGGCGAGTTGATCACGCTGACCGCCACGGAATTCGAGCTGCTCCGGTTCATGATGCGCAACTCCAAACGCGTGCTGAGTAAAGCGCAGATCCTCGACCGGGTGTGGAGCTACGACTTCGGCGGGCGGTCCAACATCGTCGAACTGTATGTCTCGTATCTGCGCAAGAAGATCGACAGCGGCCGCGAGCCGATGATCCACACCCTGCGCGGTGCCGGGTATGTCCTCAAGCCTGCGCGCTGACCGGCGCATCCGCTCGCCGCGCGCATGGTCGCTGCGGGCCCGGTTGCTCGCCACCCAGATTGTGCTCCTCGCGGTGGTGTGCGCCGTCATCGGCGTGGGCACAGTGCTGGCGCTGCAGCACTTTCTGACCGATCAGCTCGATGACCGGCTGGCCGAAACCGGTCGGCGCTCCACAGGCATCTTCGAGTTCGGTCCACCCCCGTCGCCCGTATTCCGGCCGCCGCCCGGATTCCCGCGGCGCCTCATCATCCGCGATCAATTGGGGCCGGGTCCGGCCTTCCTGAACGCACCGGGACAGGCCGCGCGCACCGTCGGCGCGGTGGTGTCGCGCGGAACCGCCCTCGACGCCGGCGTCATCACCGCCGACGGAACCCAGGCCGCAATCAGTGACGAGGCAGCCCGACAGTTGGCCGATGTCCCGCTCGACAGGCCTATCACGGTGGACCTCGATGGCCTGGGCGACTACCGGGTCATCGCCCTGCGCGCACACGGGCCCGCGCAGTCGATCGTGACCGGGCTGCCGACCTCCGAAGTCGACGACACGTTGCTGACCGTAGTGGTGATCTTCGCCGTCGTGGGAGCCATTGCTCTGATCGTGGGGACGACGGCGGGCATCATCATCATCCGCCGCCAACTCGACCCGCTGGCAAGGGTTTCCGCGGCGGCCAGGCAGGTCGCCGATCTCGAGCTCGACCGCGGCGAGGTGCGGCTGCCCACGCCGATCGTCAAAGTGGACCCGGCCGCGGCGCACACCGAGGTCGGCCAGCTGGGACTCGCGCTGAACCGAATGCTCGACCGCATCGCGTCGGCCCTGTCCGCTCGCCACGCCAGTGAGACCCGAGTGCGCCAGTTCGTTGCCGACGCGAGCCATGAACTTCGCACGCCGCTCGCCGCGATCCGCGGCTATACCGAACTGGCGCAACGCAAGAGCGCCGACGTACCCGACGACGTCGCGCATGCGATGAATCGGGTCGAGTCCGAAACCGGACGGATGACGCAACTCGTCGAGGACATGCTGTTGCTCGCGCGGCTCGACACCGGGCGACCTCTGCAGCGCGAATCGGTGGACCTCTCGAGGCTTGTCGTCGACGCCGTCAGCGACGCCCACATCGCCGGTCCCGAACACGAGTGGTCGCTTGACCTGCCCGACGAGCCCGTTGTCGTCATCGGCGACGAAGCCCGCATCCACCAGGTACTCGCCAACCTGCTCGCCAACGCGCGGACACACACGCCGCCGGGAACGTCGGTCACCACGTCGCTGACCGTCGATACCCGCGGCACCGCGGTGCTGACCGTCGCCGACAACGGCCCAGGCATTCCGGAATGGCTGCGGCCGGAGATCTTCGAGCGGTTCGCCCGCGGCGACTCGTCGCGCTCACGACGCGGTGG
This sequence comes from Mycobacterium deserti, assembly GCF_025345615.1. Classification (GTDB taxonomy): domain Bacteria; phylum Actinomycetota; class Actinomycetes; order Mycobacteriales; family Mycobacteriaceae; genus Mycobacterium; species Mycobacterium deserti. The sequence continues at coordinate 73,499 of NZ_JAODWD010000001.1, read as the reverse complement.
CAGCACCGGACTCGGCCTGGCGATCGTCGCGGCCGTCGTCAAAGCACATCAGGGCACCATCGACGTGCGCAGCAAGCCGGGCAGCACCGAGTTCGTCGTGACATTGCCGGGCGATCCACAGCAAGCCCACAGCGGCGCCAAATACAGCGCCTAGCCCGCCCGGTCAGACTCACCTCAGTGACCGTCGTTCTCTGCGCGAACCAACCAGATATCGCCCGGACATACCGCGACGGCGGGGCATCTGTCTTGCCCCGGGTGGGGGTGAGCGTCCTGCTCGCGGCTACGGCGGCGTTATACCTGTGGAAACTGTCGGCGAGTGGGTGGGCAAACGCCTTCTACTCGGCGGCGGGGCAGGCCGGCGGAACCGACTGGACCGCAATGCTGTTCGGCTCAAGCGATGGAGCCAACGCGATCACGGTGGACAAGACCCCTGCCGCGCTGTGGGTGATCGACGTGTCGGTGCGGATCTTCGGTCTCAACCCGTGGAGCGTATTGGCGCCGCAGGCGCTGATGGGCGTGGCAGCGGTCGGGCTCTTGTACCTGGCGGTGGGGCGCGTTGCGGGACCGGGTGCGGGGCTACTGGCCGGAACGGTCATGGCGTTGACGCCCGCTGCGGCGCTGATCTTTCGCTACAACAATCCCGACGCACTGCTGGTGCTGCTCCTGGTCGGCGCGGCGTACTGGGTGCAGCGTGCGTGCGAGAAAGACGCAGGCCGGTGGTGGTTGATCGGCGCAGGCGTCGCCGTCGGGTTCGGTTTCCTGGCCAAGATGCTGCAGGCCTTCCTCGTGCTCCCCGGCTTCGCCGTCGCCTATCTGGCCACAGGACAGCGCGGGCTGCGACGACGACTGGGCGACCTGCTGCTGGCGGCGTTGGCCCTCGCGGTGTCGGCGGGGTGGTACCTCGCGCTCGTGGAACTGTGGCCGGCGTCGTCGCGGCCCTACATCGGCGGCTCTCAGCACAACAGCATCGTTGAGCTGACGCTGGGCTACAACGGCTTTGGCCGGTTGACCGGTGACGAGCCCGGCGGCCTGGGAAACCTCAACCACGATGTCGGCTGGGGTCGGCTGTTCGGAGCGGGGATGGGGCTGGACATCGCCTGGCTGCTGCCCGCCGGCGCAATCTGCGCCGCGGCAGGTTTGCTCATCAGCCGGCGTGCGCCGCGCACAGACCCGGCGCGGACAGCGCTGATGCTGTGGGGCGGGTGGCTGTTCGTCACCGCGGTGGTGTTCAGCTTCGCCAACGGCATCGTCCACGCGTACTACACGGTGGCGCTGGCGCCCGCGATCGGCGCCTGTGTCGGCATCGGAGTAACGCTGTTGTGGCGCAACCGTTCCGATATCCGCGCTGCGACGGCGCTGTCGGGAGCGGTACTCGTCACGACGGTACTGGCGGCCGTGTTGCTCGCCCGCAACGCCGAGTGGATTCCGTGGTTGCGGGCGATCGTCGCGGTGGCGGGAGTGGGCGCCGCCGCGCTGCTCCTCGTCGCGGGCAGGATGACGCGCACAGCGGCCCAGGCCGTGGCCGCGCTCGCAATGGCGGCATGCCTGGCCGCACCCGCCGCGTACTCGATCGCCACTGCCGTGACCCCGCACAGCGGGGCGGTACCGTCGGTCGGTCCGTCCCGGCACGGCGGGTTCGCGGGCCCGGCGGGGCTGCTCAACGCGCCCACGCCGGCGGCCGCAGTGACGAACGCGGTGGCGGCCGACGCCGATCGGTACACCTGGGCCGCCGCCACTGTCGGGTCGAACAATGCGGCGGGCTACCAACTGGCCGGTGGCGTACCTGTCATGGCGGTCGGGGGTTTCAACGGCACCGATCCGGCCCCGACGTTGCAGCAGTTCCAGGCGTTCGTCGCCGCCAAGCAGATCCACTACTTCATCAGCGGACGGATGATGCCCGGTCCGGGAACGCACACGAGCGGCAGCCGGGAGGCCGCAGCGATCGCCGAATGGGTGCAGGAGCAATTCACCCCCGTCACCGTCGAGGGCGTGGTGCTCTACGACCTCACCCAGACGCCGCGGAACTCATAGCGGGCGCACAGCCACGGCCCACGGCCAGCACAAGCCGCTACCCGACCATGGCTGTCATGACCGACATCGTCCTGGCCCGCAGCACCGGGCGCACCCGCTTCGAACCGCGACCGAACGCCGCCGCAGCGGCCCGCGCCGCGGGCGTGCCGGTACTCGATGTGGTGATCCCGGTGTACAACGAGCAGGCCGTCCTGTCCGATTCGGTACACCGGTTGCATCGCCACCTTCGCGAACAGTTCCCCTTCCCGGCACGCATCACCATTGCCGACAATGCGAGCACCGACGAAACACCGTGCGTCGCCGCCGAACTCGCGGCCGAGCTCGGCGACGTACGGGTGATGCGGCTCCAGCAGAAGGGGCGCGGCCGCGCGCTGCACGCCGTCTGGACGCAGTCCGACGCGCCGGTGCTGGCGTACATGGATGTGGACCTGTCCACCGACCTCGCCGCACTCGCCCCGCTGGTGGCGCCGCTGATCTCCGGCCACTCGGACCTCGCGATCGGGACCCGGCTGGGCCGCGGCTCGCGGGTGGTGCGCGGCACGAAGCGCGAAGTGATCTCCCGCTGCTACAACATCATCCTCAAATCCACACTGGCGACCGGGTTCTCCGATGCGCAGTGCGGCTTCAAGGCCATTCGCGCCGACGTCGCGCACCGCCTGCTGCCGCACGTCGCTGACGCCGGATGGTTCTTCGACACCGAACTGCTGGTGCTGGCCGAGCGCAGCGGACTCCGCATTCACGAAGTACCGGTGGACTGGGTCGACGATCCGGACAGCCGGGTCGACATCGTCGCGACCGCCACCGCCGACCTGAAAGGCATCGGACGAATGTTGCGAGGCTTCGCCAACGGCTCGATACCGGTGAACACCATTGCCGCCCAACTGGCATCGCCACGCGACTCGGCCGCACCGGGATCGTTGATCCGGCAGGTGGTGCGGTTCGGCGCCGTCGGCGTCGTGTCGACCGCCGCATATGTGGTGCTGTTCATGCTCATGCAGGGCTGGCTCGGCGCCCAGGCCGCCAACCTCGTCGCACTCCTGCTCACCGCGATCGGCAACACCGCCGCCAATCGGCGGTTCACGTTCGGTGTCGGCGGTCGCGCCATGGTCGCCCGGCACCACGTCGAGGGCCTACTCGTGTTCGCGATCGCACTGGCCATCACCAGCGGCACGCTGGCAGTGCTGCACCTTCTGGTGGCCCAACCCCATCATCTCGTCGAACTGGCCGTCCTCGTGGCGGCCAATCTGACATCCACCGCGGCGCGGTTTGTTCTGTTGCGGGGCTGGGTGTTTCACCCCCGGCGTGCCCGCTGACCACTACGACACAGAGGACCACAACTCATGGCCATCACGGCAGACGTTCGACCACCCGTCGCGACCCAGACAGATCGCGCCTCCGGCGCGGCGCCCCGTTGGGTACGGCCCGCGCTGCTGGCACTACTGACGGGCACGGCGATGCTGTACCTGTGGGCGCTCGGCTCGTCGGGCTGGGCCAACAGCTATTACGCGGCCGCCGTCCAAGCCGGGACGCAGGACTGGAAGGCGTGGCTTTTCGGCTCACTGGACGCCGGCAACGCGATCACCGTCGACAAGCCACCCGCCGCGCTGTGGGTGATGGCCCTGTCCGGCAGGATCCTCGGCTTCAACGCATTCACGATGCTGCTGCCGCAGGCGCTGATGGGTGTGGGCGCTGTCGCCGTGCTGTACGCCACGGTCCGGCGCTGCAGCGGCCCGGCTGCAGGCCTCATGGCCGGGACCGCCCTTGCGTTGACGCCGGTAGCCGCATTGATGTTCCGGTTCAACAATCCCGACGCACTGCTGGTGTTGCTGCTCGTCGTCGCCGCCTACTTCATGATGCGGGCTACCGAGACGGCGAGCACGCGCTGGGTCGCGCTGGCGGGCTGCGCCCTGGGTTTCGCATTCTTGACGAAGATGCTGCAGGCCTTCCTGGTGGTGCCCGGCTTCGCGCTCGCGTTCCTCGTCGCGGCACCGGTTGGCCTGTGGAAGCGTGTCGGCGCCTTGGCCGTCGGTGCGGCGTCCATGATCGTCTCGGCCGGCTGGTTCATCGCACTGGTGAGCCTGTGGCCCGCCGGCTCGCGACCGTTCATCGGCGGATCGACGGACAACAGCCTGCTGCAACTGGCGTTCGGCTACAACGGCATTCAACGCATCGCCGGTGGCGAAGGCGGGCCCGGCGGTCCGCCCGGAGGTGGAGCCAACCTCTTCTTCGGCGGTGAGGCCGGCATCGGGCGACTTTTCGGCCTCTCGATGGGAACGGAGGCGTCCTGGCTGCTGCCCGCCGCGCTGATCGGTCTGGTTGCCGGTCTGTGGTTCACCCGCCACACCGTCCGTACCGGACGGCTGCGCGCCGCACTGCTGCTGTGGAGCGGATGGTTACTGGTGACCGGCGCGGTGTTCAGCTTCATGGACGGCACCATCCACCCGTACTACACGGTGGCGCTGGCGCCCGCGATCGCGGCGCTGATCGGCATCTCGGTGCGTGAGCTGTGGCGGGGCAGGGCCTTCTTCGGACCGCGGTTGGTGCTGGCAGCCATGTCGGCGACCACTGGCGTGTGGGCGTTCATCCTGCTCGACCGCACGCCCGACTGGTGGCCCGCGTTGCGCTGGATCGTGCTGGCAGGGTCGGTGATGGCCGCGTCGGTACTTGTGGTCGGCGTTCACCGGCTCGGCCGCGTCACGGCCGTCGTAGCCGTCGGGGCAATGCTTTTCGGAGTTGGCGCGCCTGCGGCCTACACCCTGGCGACCGTCACCAACACGCACAGCGGCCCGATGGTCATGGCCGGGCCCAGCCGCGGCGATCAGACATCGCCGGACGGTGCTCGCGGGCCCGGCGGATTCGCACAGGAAAATCCCGCGCTCGAGCACCTCGTCGGCGGCGCAGACACCCGGTGGGCGGCGGCCACGGTCGGCTCGATGCTCGCAGGCGACCTGGAGCTCAAGACCGGCGCGTCGGTCATGGCGATCGGTGGTTTCACGGGGTCGGACAACTCGCCGACGCTGGCGCAGTTCCAGGCCTACGTCGCCGACGGTCAGGTTCGGTACTTCATTCCCGGTCATCGCGGCGGCCCGCCCGGCCACGGCTCGCAGAACGCGAGTGACATCACGGCGTGGGTGCAGCAGACCTTCTCGCCGATCGACGTCGGGGGGACCACGGTCTACGACCTGAGCGCACCAATCAGCAAGTAACCGTGCGTCGCCCGGCAGGGCGCTGTCCCCTTATCGTCTGCCGATTCGCCCTGCCGCCAGCGCCGCTGCTCCGAGAAGTGCCAGCAGAGCGATACAGACATACGCGAACGTGTCGCCGAGTCGCGCGTACACGGTCGCAACGCCACGCGTGGGCACGTCGGCCACCATTGTCAGGGCCGGAGTCGTGAAGTAATCAGCCGTCGCCAGGGTTTGCCCCAGGTGGTTCACCGCGATCGAGATACCGTTGCCGGTCGGGCGAACGAGCGCGAGTCCGTTTTCGACGGCTCGATATGTCGCGGCGCGAGCGTGGATCGTGTCGACCGGTTGCCAGTCGTTCGATGGCACCAGCAGTATGTCTGCCCGGGCCTGACCGGCCTGGCGAACCAGCGCTGGAAAGTCCGCGTCGAAGCAGATCACAGTGGCGATCCGACCGTATGGCGTGTCGGTTGTCGCTATCACGCCCGGCCCGGGTGCGAAGTACTCAGCCTCGCCGAGTGGGTGAACGGTTTTGAAGTAGTCCTGAACGACCTGTCCCGACGGGTCGATCATGACCGCTCGGTTCTCGGCGAACGGGTGTCGGTCCGTGCGTGACTGGACGACGAGGCCGAGCGAAAGATAGATACCCTCCTCGCGTGCGAGGGTCCGCGCGCGGCCGATTAACGCCGCTTCGTCCTCCTTTAGCACGAGCGCAGCTGCCTCGGACCAACTGACCACTTTGGCGCCGGCCCGCGCTTCGCTGCGGGTGCGCATCAGGAGGTCCGCGGTGATCGGCTCATACTGTGCGCGCGCGGCGGCCCGCACCTCCTCGTCGCCGCTCGCCAGCGCGGCCCCGGTAGCAGAACGCACGCCGAGGCTGAGCTCGCGATCGGGCGTGAGCGCGGTCACCCGCACCGTCGGAACGGTAGATTCGAAGAACGCCAGCCGTAGCTCGCCGAGCAATATCGTGAGCAGCAGAACGGCTGCAAAGGGTATGACGGCCGGATATGTTGCACGCCAATCGAACCCATGCTCCCAGAGCTCATTCGTCACCGGTGCGAGCCACACGATCAGGAACGTGATGCCCCAGATCCCGGTGACGGAAGCCAGTTGCGTCAGCGACGCGAAGCCGAACTGACTGTAGGTGACCGAGCCCAGAGTGCCGAGTGAACTCAACCCGAACGCCCAGTCCAGCGCGACAGCAGTCGACGGGAAAACCAGGGTGCGGGCCCACCCGGGTAGCCGCGTGCGCAGCACGGTGTCGGTGACGAATGGAAGGACGCCCAGGACGCCACCCAACGCGTAGAAAGCCAGCAGGTCTTCCGGAATGAGTCCGCCGCGCAGCGAGATCATGCTCGCGAGGTAGTGGACCAGCGCCAGCACTGGCACTGCTACACGGGCCCGCTGCGTGCGGGAGAACCTCAGAAGGAAGACGGGTGCGCACCACGCCGCAAGCGGCAGGATTGTCTGGAATACACCGAACGGAAGCAGCGCCGCCCCGACGGCGAGCCAGAACCAGGAATTGGCGAAATTCTTCGGCCCGTTCTCCGTTGCGATTGCCCTGCGCGCCACGAGGCTGCGCGCAGAAATGGCCATGTCTCGCTCAAACTAGCCCTCCTCGACCTGTTCGGGCGACGACTTCGCCGCCTGCTGTCCGCGGAACCGCGGGTCTATCGTCGACTCATGTCCGTCACCGACGAGTACCTGAAGAACAACGAGGCGTACGCGGGTTCCTTCTCCGGACCATTGCCGCTGCCTCCGAGCAGGCAGGTGGCGGTGGTGGCGTGCATGGACGCCCGGCTCGACGTCTACCGGATCCTCGGCCTCGGCGACGGTGAGGCGCACGTGATCCGCAACGCCGGAGGTGTGATCACCGACGACGAGATCCGGTCGCTGGCCATCAGCCAGCGGCTGCTCGGCACCAAAGAGATCATCCTGATCCACCACACCGACTGCGGAATGCTGACCTTCACCGATGACGACTTCAAGCGTGCAATCCAGGACGACACCGGCATCAAGCCCGGGTGGGCCGCGGAGGCGTTCAATGACCTCGAAGAGGACGTGCGTCAGTCAGTGCGCCGGATCGAGGCCAGCCCGTTCGTCACCAAGCACGAGTCGCTGCGCGGCTTCGTCTTCGACGTCGCGACCGGCCGTTTGAACGAGGTCACCCGCTAACTCAGCGCGAATCGGAGCGGCGGCCCACAGAACGTTGACAATCGCCGGTCGCGGCTGGTTTCATATCTGGTTATGCAGATAAATCTGGCCATTTCTACCAACTTTACGGGGAAATGATGACCACCACCGAGCAGGCCGCGGCGGGCCGCTACGAGCTCAGCCATCTGCGCTCGCTGGAGGCCGAGGCGATCCACATCATCCGCGAGGTTGCCGCCGAGTTCGAGCGGCCGGTGCTGTTGTTCTCCGGCGGTAAGGACTCCATCGTCATGCTGCACCTGGCGCTGAAGGCGTTCCGGCCGGGCCGGCTGCCGTTCCCGGTGATGCACGTCGATACGGGCCACAACTTCGACGAAGTGTTGCAGGCACGCGACGAACTCGTCGAGGAGGCCGGCGTCCGCCTGATCGTCGCCAAGGTGCAGGACGACATCGACGCGGGGCGAGTGGTCGAGACCATCCCGTCGCGAAACCCGCTGCAGACAGTCACGCTGCTGCGTGCCATCCGCGAGAACAAGTTCGATGCCGCATTCGGCGGTGCCCGCCGCGACGAGGAGAAGGCGCGCGCCAAGGAGCGGGTGTTCTCCTTTCGTGACGAGTTCGGTCAGTGGGACCCCAAAAGGCAACGGCCCGAACTGTGGAACCTCTACAACGGCCGCCACCACAAAGGCGAGCACATTCGGGTGTTCCCGCTGTCGAACTGGACCGAGTTCGACATCTGGAGCTACATCGGTGCCGAGAAGATCAAGCTGCCGTCGATCTACTACGCGCACCAGCGCAAGGTGTTCGAACGCGACGGAATGCTGCTGGCGGTGCACAAATACCTGCAGCCCCGCAAGGACGAAGAGGTGGTCGAGAAGTCGGTGCGGTTCCGCACCGTCGGCGACGTCACCTGCACCGGCTGTGTCGAGTCAACGGCCGCCACGGTCTCCGAGGTGATCGCCGAGACCGCCATCTCACGGCTGACCGAACGCGGCGCCACCCGCGCCGACGACCGGATCTCCGAGGCAGGCATGGAAGACCGCAAGCGCGAGGGGTATTTCTGATGAGCGCTTGCGCGAAGAAAAGGGAACTCTGATGGCAACGTTGCTTCGCATCGCGACCGCGGGCTCTGTCGACGACGGCAAGTCGACGCTGATCGGCCGGCTGCTTTTCGATTCGAAGGCGGTGATGGAGGACCAACTCGCCGCCGTCGAGCGCACCTCCAAGGAACGCGGCCACGACTACACCGACCTTGCGCTGGTGACCGACGGCCTGCGCGCCGAGCGCGAGCAGGGCATCACCATCGACGTCGCGTACCGCTATTTCGCCACGCCCAAGCGCAAATTCATCATCGCCGACACACCGGGACACATCCAGTACACCCGCAACATGGTGACCGGCACGTCGACGGCGCAGCTCGCGATCGTCTTGGTCGATGCGCGCCACGGCCTGCTCGAGCAGTCGCGCAGGCACGCCTTCCTCGCCTCGCTGCTCGGCATCCGCCACGTCGTTCTCGCGGTCAACAAGATGGACCTGATCGACTGGGACAGAGAGCAGTTCGAGAAGATTCGCGACGACTTCTACGAGTTCGCCGCGCGGCTGGACATCCAGGACGTCACGACCATTCCGTTGTCGGCGCTCAACGGCGACAACGTCGTCACGAAATCCGACAACACGCCGTGGTACGAGGGGCCGCCGCTGTTGGCCCATCTCGAAGAGGTCTATGTCGCGGGCGACCGCAACCTCACCGATGTGCGATTCCCCGTCCAGTACGTGATTCGCCCCCAGAGCCTCGAGCACCACGACCACCGCAGCTATGCGGGCACGGTGGCCGGTGGCGTGATGCGGGTGGGTGATGACGTCGTCGTACTGCCCAGCGGCCAGGCGTCGCGGATCGCCGCGATCGAGGGCCCGAGCGGTCCGATCGACGAAGTGTTCCCGCCGATGGCTGTGTCGATCAGCCTCACCGACGACATCGACATCTCCCGCGGCGATCTCATCGCGCGGCCCAACAATCAGCCACGGGTGGCGCAGGATTTCGACGCTACGGTGTGCTGGATGGCCGACGGTTCGGCGCTCGAGCCCGGCCGCGACTACCTGATCAAGCACACCACCCGCACCACTCGCGCAAAGGTCACCGGCCTGGACTACCGGCTCGACGTCAACACGTTGCATCGGGACAAGTCCGCGACGGCACTCAAACTCAATGAGCTGGGCCGTATCTCGCTGCGCACCCAGGTGCCGCTGCTGCTCGACGAGTACAGCCGCAATTCGGCGACCGGATCGTTCATCCTGATTGACCCGAACACCAACGGCACTGTCGCGGCGGGCATGATCCTGCCGCACGTCGCGGCGCGCACCTCGAGCCCCAACACCGTGCGCCACGAATCGCTGTGCAACGCCGAGGACCGGCTGTCGAAGGGCCGCACGGTCTGGTTCACGGGGCTGTCCGGGTCGGGCAAGTCGTCGGTGGCGATGCTGGTCGAGCAGAAGCTGCTCGAAAAGGGCGTGCCGGCCTACGTTCTCGACGGCGACAACTTGCGCCACGGCCTCAACGCCGACCTCGGCTTCTCGATGGCCGACCGGGCCGAGAACCAGCGCAGGCTGGCACACGTGGCGGCGATCCTCGCCGACTCCGGCCAGGTGGTCCTGGTGCCTGCCATCAGTCCGCTCGAGGAGCATCGGGCGTTGGCGCGCAAGGTCACCACTGACGCAGGTCTGGACTTCTTCGAGGTGTTCTGCGACACCCCCCTGGAGGACTGCGAGCGCCGCGACCCGAAGGGCCTGTACGCCAAGGCGCGTGCCGGTGAGATCACGCACTTCACCGGGATCGACAGCCCGTATCAACGGCCGAAGAATCCGGATCTGCAGCTGACGCCGGAGCGCACGCCCGACGAGCTGGCACAGATGGTCATCGAGATGTTGGAAAGCCGGCGGTGACCGACCACGACCTCGCCGCAGGGCTGGCGACAGCCGCAGGCGAGCTGCTGCTCGGTGTCCGCAGGGAACTCGCGAACGCCAGCGAGGGCGAGCGAAAAGCAGCGGGCGACAAGCGGTCCCACGACTTCCTGGCGGAATCGCTGGCCACCGAGCGGCCGGACGACGTGGTGCTGTCGGAAGAGGGCGCCGACAACCCCGCGCGACTGTCGGCCGAACGGGTGTGGATTGTCGACCCACTGGACGGCACCCGGGAGTTCTCCGAACTGGGGCGCGACGACTGGGCCGTGCATGTCGCGCTGTGGCACTCCGGTGAACTCGTGGCCGGCGCCGTTGCGCTGCCCGCCCAGGGCAGCACCTTCGCCACGCCTGCCGTCACCCCGCCACCCGCGACGGCCGATCGGCCGCGCATCGTGGTGTCACGGACCCGGCCACCGGCGATCGCTTTGGCCGTGCGCGACGCGCTCGATGGCACGCTGGTCGAAATGGGCTCGGCGGGAGCCAAAGTCGCCTCGGTTGTCCAGGGCATCTCGGATATCTACGTGCACGCGGGCGGCCAGTACGAGTGGGACTCCGCGGCACCCGTCGCGGTGGCCCGGGCGGCCGGTCTGCACACGTCGCGCATCGACGGTTCGCCGCTGGTCTACAACCGGCCCGACCCGCTGCTGCCGGATCTCGTGGTGTGCCGTCCGGAGTTCGCCGACGCGGTGCTCGCGGTCACCGCGGGCTGACCCTGACTAACCTTGCCTCATGCGGATGTCGGCCAAAGCTGAGTACGCCGTGCGCGCGATGGTGCAGTTGGCCACTGCGGATGACGGTGTGCTGGTCAAGACCGACGATCTGGCCAAGGCGCAGGGCATTCCGCCGCAGTTTCTGGTCGACATCCTCTCCGCCCTGCGAACCGATCGGTTGGTGCGCAGTCAGCGGGGCCGCGAAGGTGGATATGAACTGGCCCGGCCTGCGGGCGACATCAGCATCGCCGACGTGTTGCGCTGCATCGACGGCCCGCTCGCCAGTGTGCGTGACATCGGCCTCGGCGACCTGCCGTACTCGGGGCCGACGACGGCGCTGACCGACGTCTGGCGTGCGCTGCGCGCGAGTATGCGATCGGTGCTTGAAGAGACGAGCCTGGCCGATGTGGCCGCGGGGTCGCTGCCCCGGCACGTCGGCAAGCTGGCCGACGACTACCGCGGCCAGGAGGAGAAGCGGGGCCACTCGCTCGGCTAGCGAGGGCGTTTGCCTCGGGCGGCGATCCCGTCGAGCAGCATTCGCAGGCCACGGTCGAAATCGTCGTCGACCGAAGTCCGGGTTGCGACCCGTGATAGTGCCTCGACGTGGGGATAGCCGGTGCCGGCCACCGAGCCGATGCGTCTCGCCGCGTCGCCCGCGTCGCGTCCGCGCGTCAACGGACCCGCGAGTTCTGCCTGCGCGGCGCCCACCACGAAGGCGAGCACCGCGTGAAACGCCGCCAAGCGGTCGGCGTCGGCCAATCCGCCGCGGTCGAGTGCTGCGATCATCGCGTCGGCCGCGGCGAATCCCGTTGCCGACGAGGTGCGACGGGTCAGCACGAGCGGGATCGCAGCCGGATGCGCGCGGATGCCCTGCCACATCGCCGCGGCGACCGCGTACACGTCGTCGAGCCAATTCTCGGTCGGCGCAGGAACTCTGACGCCGGCGACCACCGCCGCGACGACGAGTTCCTCCAGTCCCTCTTTGTCGGACACGTAGTTGTACACCGTCATCGGACCGGTTCCGAGTGCGGCCGCCAACGCGCGCATGCTGAGCGCGCCGACGCCGTTCTCGTCAACGATCGCCAGCGCCGCGGCGGCGATCTCCTCGGCGGTGAACCGTGCGCGCATGCGGCTCCGTTCCCTTCATGCGGGCGCTGGCCGCGCCTTGACAAGTACATCGTACGTGAGAGACAGTCACGACACGTACAACGTACTTATGAAGGAGGGCACATGCCCGCAGTGGTTCCGACCGAACGCTTCGACTTCCGCTCGCAGGGCGTCCGATGCGCAGGCTGGCTGACGATGCCCTCGAGCACGGGTCCGCATCCGGCGGTGGTGCTGGTACACGGTCTGGGCGCCACCCACGACATGATGCTGCCGCAGTACGAACGGCACTTCGCCGCGGCCGGCATCGCCACCCTGGCCTTCGACTACCGCAATACGGGCGCATCGGATGGCCAACCGCGACAACACATTGCCGCGCGACAGCAGGGCAACGACGTCGTCGCAGCGCTGGAGCACCTTGCGTCGCACGCGGACATCGACCCCGACCGCATCGGCTTGTGGGGGACCAGCCTTGGCGCCATGAACGTCGTTCGGGTGGCGGCCGGTCGCAACGACATCGCCGCCGCCGTGGTGCAGTGCCCGATCGTGCACGGTCCGGGAGCAGCCCGAAGGCTCGGCCTTTCGGCCCCGATACGCCTGGCGCCCGCCGTCACCGGCGACATCGTGCGACGTGTCATGCGACGCGGCCGCCGCTATGTGCCGATCGTCGGGCCGCCGGGAAGCCGTGCGATGGTCTCCGTCGCGGGCGCCGAAGAAGGCTGGAACTCCACCGTGCCGCCGGGAGCAACGTTCGACAACCGGATTGTTGCTGCCGACGCGCTGGCCATGGTGACGACGTCAGCGCTGCGGCACGCACGCGACGTCAAGGCGCCCCTGCTGGTCTGCGTGTGTGACCGCGAAACCTTGATGGACCCGCGCTATGCGGCGCTGGTCGCCGAACGCGCCCCCCGCGGCCACGCAAGGCATTACGCCTGCGACCACTTCGCGATCTACCATCCACCGTTGGTCAGCCGCGTGCTCGCCGACCAGACCGCGTTCCTGCAGGAGCATCTCCGTGTCCGCCCGTGACCTGTTGCGCGTCAGCGACCTCAGATTCAACGCGATGGCCGCCACGTTGAGTCGCGACGAGTGGGCCAGTCCCAGCCTGTGTGACGCCTGGTCCAACCATGAGGTGCTCGCCCATCTCGTGATCGGCTACCGCACCGGCGTGGGCGTGCTCACGACCGAGATGGTGCGCCACGGCGGGTCATTCGACCGCGCGAACACCGCGTTGGCGCGCGCACTTGCACGGTCGCGCGGTGCGGGCGAGCTGCTCGACGACTTCGCGGTTCTGGTGACCCGGCCGCGCGGACTGGGACGAGTCTTTCCGCCGCGGCTGCTGCTCGGAGATCACATCACCCACGAGCTCGACATCCTGTTCGCCCTCGACCGCCGACCGGCGATTCCGCCCGACGCGGTGATTGCGGTGCTCGACACCCAAGTGGCCGTGCCGAATCCGTTCGTGCCCGCCTTCCGCAACAGCCGGGGCCTGCGGCTGCGGGCGACCGACGTCGACTGGGCGCACGGCGAACGCGGGCCGGTCGTCGAGGGTCGCGCCGTCGACCTGGTGTCTGTTCTGGGCAGCCGGCCGCTGCGGCTGGCTCACTTGAACGGCGACGGCGTCGCGCTGCTCGCGTCGAGGATCAGTCCGCGCCAGACCCGTAGGGCCGGGTGAGGATCTCCAGGTAGTGCCCGGACGGGTCCTGAAAGTACACGCCCCGACCGCCGTCGTTGCGGTTGATCTCGCCGGGCCTACTGCCCATCGGGTCCGCCCAGTGTTGAAGGCCGCGCTCCCGGATGCGCCCGTAGATGTCGGTGAACTCGTCCTCCGAGACCAGGAACGCGTAGTGCTGCGGGCGGATCTCTTCGCCGACCGCGACTTGTGCGTAGTCGAGGCTGACGCCGTGATTGAGCTCCACGGCGAGGAACGGCCCGAACTCCCTGGCGCTCGGCAGCCCGAACAGTTCGGTGAAGAACGTCGCGGACTCTTCGCGGTCGTGCGCGGCAACGATGGTGTGGTTGAAGGTGATAGCCATGTGATTTTAGTCAACCATCACAAACTCGGTTGCGGCAACGATGCACGATGGAGAAGTGACGGAAGTCGAGGTGCTCAACGGTTCGAGGGTCACGTTGCGGATCCCGACTCTCGATGATGCGGAGCCGCTGTTCGAAAGGATCGCTTCCGACCCGGAGGTTTCGCGATACATGTCGTGGCCTGTGCACCGCGACGTCGAGGAGACCCGACGGGTCATCACCGGACTGTTCAACGTCGGTGGCGAGACGACCTGGCTGATCGACCTGCGCGACAGTGGCGACCTCATCGGCGCGATCGGATGGCGACGCCCGCAGCGCCACATCATCGACTTCGGCTACTACCTGGGCCGTCCGTGGTGGGGGCGCGGCTACATGTCGGAGGCGGTGCAGCTGATACTCGACAAAGCCCATCGCGACGACACGGTGTTCCGCGTCTCGGCGTACTGCTCCGTCGAGAACACGGCGTCGGCTCGGGTGCTGGAACGATGCGGGCTGACATGCGAGGGTCGCCTCGTCCGCTATGCAGTGCTTCCCAACATCGGCGATGAACCGCAGGACTGCCTGCTGTTCGCGAAGGCGGTGAGGTAGATGAGTAGATTCGACCTGAGGGAGCTGTCGGTTCCCGTGATCGTCGCGCCCATGGCGGGAGGGCCGTCGACGCCCGAACTGGCCGCGGCCGGAACCAACGCCGGCGGGCTGGGCTTCGTACCCGGCGGCTACCTGAGCGCCGACACGTTCGGGGAACGGCTCGCCGCGGCCCGCCAACAGGCGCAGGGCCCGATCGGCGCGAATCTGTTTGTGCCGCAACCCAGTGCGGCAAGACCCGAGGCCATCGAGCGATACACCGCCGCACTTGCAGCCGACGCGGAGCGCTATGGCGCCCAACTGGGGGAGCCGCGCTTCGACGACGACGCGTGGGCCGCCAAGCTCGACGTCCTTCTCGACGTCCGACCGGAGGTGGCGTCGTTCACGTTCGGGCTGCCCAGCGCCGACGAGTGCCGCCGGTTGCGCGAGGCGGGCGTCACCACAGTCGGAACCGTGACGACGCTGGCGGAGGCCGAGGCGGCGATCGAATGCGGTGTCGACGCACTGGCCGCACAGGGCCCGGCTGCGGGCGGGCACCGAGGCACCTTCGATACGACCGCCGAGCCGTCTGCCCAGCCGCTCGACGACCTGCTGGCCGCGGTGACGACGCTGGGTCTGCCGGTAGTGGCCGCGGGGGGACTGATGACCGCCGACGACATCGCGCGAGTCCGCGACGCGGGCGCGGTGGCTGCGCAACTGGGAACGGCGTTTCTGCTCGCCGACGAGGCGGGCAGCAGCCCGGTGCATCGTGCCGCGCTGCAGGATGGCGGGTTCACCGAAACCGCGGTCACGAAAGCGTTTTCCGGTCGCTACGCACGCGGCCTCCGCAACCGATTCATCGACGAGCACGAGGCCCACGCGCCGTTCGGCTATCCGGAGGTGCACTACCTGACCAGTCCGCTGCGGGCGGCGTCGGTGCGCGCAGGCTCGCCCGACGCCGTCAACGTCTGGGCCGGTATCGGGTTCCGGCACGCCAGAGCCGGCACTGTCGCCGAGATCTTCTCCCGCCTCACCTGACGGCTGGCGACTACCGCAGGTCCTCGATGACCACGTCACCGTTCTGCGAGCGGACGGTCACGACGGCCGCCGCCGCTTCCCGGTCTTGCGTCTGCGGCACCCGCACGACGGCGTCGCCGTTGTCGGTGCTGGCGTTGACCACGTATGGGCCACGCGCCGGCAGCGCGATGACGACGTCACCGTTATCGCTCGTGGCGTCGATCGTCTTCGGCGCGGCTTCGGAGAAGTCCACCTTGACCGCACCGTTGTCGGTGGTAGCGATGAATGCCTCGGACACCGAGATCCGGTCGGGGGTGACCACGTCGCCGTTATCGGTGTGGATCTCGATCCTGCGGGCGGATCCGCTGAGAATGACCGCACCATTGTCGGTATTCGCGTTGAGCTGATCGACATCGGCCTGGGCGAGCACGACGCCGTTGTCCTGGCGTGTGGTGACCGTCAACCTGCGGGCCAGATCCGGTGGCAGTACGACGGAGATCTCCCCGCCCCGGCTCCACTGCAGGAACGGCGACGATTCACCGTTGATGGTGATGCGAGTCTCGCCACGATCGACGCTGACTCCCAACGGGTTTGCGCCTGCCCGCATCGAATTCACCATGCGCAGGTCGGCGCGGGGTTCGCTGGCGTTGCGGTCGGTGGTGATCCGCACCGCCACCGGAACGGAGCCGGTGTCGACCACCAGCGCGCGCATCTGCGAAGGCAGCGCCTTGGAATCCGTGATCACCCGAAAACCGCTGATGCCGAACGCGATGACGCCCAGCGACACGAGAGACCCCACCACCAGCACGACCGCGGCGACGATGAGCGTCACGCGTACCGCGGTGCGCCCGCCAGGGGAGAGGGGAGGAGGCGGGGTAGCCGGTGCTGGTGGTGGGGGAGCCAGAGTGGTCACGATGAATTTCCTTCCGCAGGTTCAGGACTCGAGGTAGCGCAGGACCGCCAGCACGCGGCGGTTCTCGCTCTCGTCGGGAGCAAGGTCCAACTTGGTGAAGATCGAGGCGATGTGCTTCTCGGCGGAGCCCACGGAGACGTGCAGCGCCGACGCGATCGCCGAGTTCGTCCTGCCCTCGGCCATGAGTTGCAGCACCTCGCTCTCGCGCGGGGTGAGGGCTTCAAGCGCGCTGCGGCGGTGTGAGCGCACCAGTATCTGCGACACCACTTCGGGGTCGAGAACGGTGCCGCCACCGCCGACGACCCCGACCGCGTCGAGGAAAGCCGGGACATCGGCCACCCGGTCCTTGAGCAGGTAGCCGAATCCCTTTGTGTCCGAGGCGATCAGGTCGGCCGCATAGCGCTCCTCGACGTAATGCGAGAGCACCAGCACCGGCGACTCCGGGTTCTGTTTGCGCAGCAGCGCCGCTGCCCGGATGCCCTCGTCGGTGAATGTCGGCGGCATCCGCACGTCGAGGATCGCCAGGTCGGGTCGCTGCTCGTTGACCAGCCGCAGCAGGTTGGTCGCATCGGGCACGCCGGCGACCACCTCGTGACCGGCGTCGGTGAGGATCCGCTCGATTCCCGCGCGCAGCAGGGCGGAATCCTCGGCGATCACGATCCGCATGGCAACACCGCGGTGACGATAGTCGGGCCCGTCGCGGGGCTGGACACGGCGAAGGTGCCGCGGGCCGCGCGCACCCGTTCCTCGAGACCCCGCAGTCCGGTGGCGTTCTCGTCGTCGGTGATCTCCGCGCCGCCGCGGCCGTCGTCGAACACCGTCACGTACAACTCGTCGGTCGCCTCGTCGAGGCGCACGGTGACGACCGCCTGTGCCGCCTGGGCGTGTTTGGCGACGTTGGTCAACGCCTCGGCGACGACGAAATAGGCCACCGACTCGGCCTCGTCGGGCAGCCGGCGCGGAAGGTGAACGTTCAGTGTCGTCGGCACGCCGTTCTTTTCAGACCGCTGCACCACCGACGACAGCGCAGCATCGAGGCCGCGGTCGGACAGAATCGTCGGCGCGATTCCGCGCACGACGTTGCGCAGTTCGACGAGCGCGCTCTTGGCGTCGTCGTGCGCCTCGGCGATCAGCGTCTTGGCCGCGGGCAGATCGGTGTCGAGTTTCGTCTGGGCCAACCCGATGGTCATGGCCAGTGACACCAGCCGCGGCTGCACGCTGTCGTGCAGATCGCGCTCGATGCGGTGGCGCTCGGTTTGCGCCGACGACACCGCGCCCTGACGAGCGTCGGCCAACGCGCTGACCTGATGCTCGAGCGCGGCCGTCGACGACGGCGACAGAAGCCACCGGTCGATCGCGGCGTCGACCGCAGGGGCGAAGAACAGGATCGCGACGGCAGCGACCACCGCGACCGCGGCGAGGAGGAACGCCACCCACGGCGGCACGAAATCCAGCCCGGCGTCGTCGTCGCTCTGGTTGATCGCGATCGCCGCGGCGGGACCGAGAATGGCGAACACCAACAGACCGAATGCAATGCCCGCGGCCAGGAGGTCATAGAGCATCCGTAGGTAGTGATGCGCCGTGGCTTTCCAGAACTTGGCGCTGCTGATGTCGAGCCACAGCTGGTGCAGCCAGCGCTGGACGCCGCTGTTGGGCGAGATCCGCCGCGGCGGGACGGCGATGCCCATGGCGAACACCGCCTCGCTGCGCATCCGCTCTACCCACTCGACGCCGCGCATCAGGTAGACGAACAGCACGGCCGCGACCGCGAACCCGATGCCGCTCGGGATCGAGGAGATCCCAATGATGAGGATCGTCAACGGGATCCAGATCCACACCGTGGCGATCGCGGCGCCGGTCACCATCGATGCGGTCGGCACGATCCCTAGAGTGCGGACTGACGACGTGGGGGTGGGCTGTTCGTCGGTGTCGGCAGGCGTCGGGGTGACGTCTGGACTCGTGTCGGTGACTGCGACCATGTCTTCAACCTATGGACATCGGTCCGCGGGCGACACAGCGTTTTCCCCAGAACTTGGTGGGGGAAAACCCCCGCTCCTCGTGATTTCGGTGCGCAAACAGTCGCTGCGCGAACGTTTGCGCACCGAAATCGCTCACTTCGGGGCGGTCAACTCCAGCGCGATGTTGTCCGGATCGCGGAATTCGAGAATGTAGGACGGGCCGATGTCCTTGACAGGCTCGTGGGGGATTCCCAGGCTGTCGAGATGTGCTGCCGCATCGTCGATTTCGGATTTGCCGCCGAGCCGGAACGCGAGGTGGTCCAGTCCTGCGCGGTCTTCGTCGAAGCGGTCTGAGGCCACCGGGCGAAGGCCTACCAGCGTGCCGCCGAGGTCATAGATCACCCCGCCGAACAGAAAGCTCAGTGCCTCGCGGGTGGCGCTGTCCGCCTTCTCTGGCAGTTCGATCAACACCTGCCAATCGAACACGCTCTCGTAGAACTGCCGTGACCGGTCGATGTCGGTCACCGTGAGCCGGATGTGCCCGATGGATGTGGTGGTGATGGCCATGGGTTCCATGCTGCCAGCGTTCACGGCTCGTCAGCGTCGATCACCGGCATCGGTGCGGTCGGTATCTCCGCCACCGCCATCTTCGCCGCTGAGTCGGTGGGGATGACGTCGCGGGCGAGCGCGGCCAGCGCGGCCTCGGTTCCGACGTCGCGACCTGCGCGTTCGCTGAGCAGCCAGCGGACCTCGAGCAGATCGCAGTACGCTTGGATCGGGGTGCCGGTTCCGCGGACCGCATTGTGCGCGCGGTGCATCTCGGGTGTCGCGACCTCCATCACCCACAGCCGCGCCGCAGTCGACTCGTCGACGTAATAACCCGCTTCGCGGCACAGCAGTCCCTGGTAGGTGTGCAGATCACCGAGCAGGATCTGCGCCTGGCCCTCACCGACATCGAGGCCGGTCAGCTCCCGCAGATGCTGGGCGTGGTAGCGGCGGTCACCGACCGCGACGTGCAGCCGCAGCCGGTCGGGTTCGGCGCCCACGGGCCGCAGGGCGATCTCGTCGACAGCGAAACCCAGGTCGTTGAGCCGCCGGATGGTGCTCTCGACGCGGTAGCGGTCGGACATGCCGAAGACCGGTTCGGCGTGCAGGATCTCCCACAGCTGCTCGTAGCGGTTGCGGATATCGAACGCTTCCTCGATCACGATCTCTTCGAGCTCCAAGCGGTCCAGCTGCGCGACGAGGTCGACCATGCCCGCGGCAACGTTCTCTACGAGAATGCTCATGTCGTGCTCGCGTTGGCCGTCGGACAACACCGGATGCACCTCGCTGGTCTCCGCGTCGACCAGCGACGCCTGCAGCACCTGGCCGTCCCGGGTGAACAGCGTGTTGGCCAGCGAGCAATCGCCCCAGAACACACCGTGGCGGTGCAGCTCGACCATCAGGTTGGCCATCGCGTCGAACAGCCTGGCCCGGTGCTTGGGTTGATCGGCAGGCAGACGCTTGAACAGGCGCCGGTATTGCCAGGAACCGTCGAGATAGCGGGTCAGCAGCAGGGCGGTGTCGTACTCGGGTTGGCGCACCAGGCCGGCCGGACGCACCGCGGGAAGGCCCATGTCCTCGAGCCGGCGCAGCACGGTGAATTCCTTGTCGGCGATACGCGGCGGCATGTCCTTGACCGCCCACAGCGCGTTGTCCGCTTCGACGAATTTCACCAGATGCCTGCTGGGCCCCACCGCGATGTCGCGCAGCGGAACGTCGGGCACCGTCCACTCGGACAACGGCAGTTCCCACGGCAGCGCGAGCAGTTCCGCCGTCGGCGCACGCAGACGGAGCTCCGGTACGCGGGCTGCCATACCTTCATGCTGCCCTCGATGGGGCGCGCGCGAAACCAGTCGTCGCCGTTCGGGCCGACCGGACGCGTGCCAGAATCGCCGCGTGCGGATCGGGATGACGATGCCGGTGATGGAGCCCCACCTAGACGCCGACACGCTGCGGGCGTGGGCGCGACTGATCGACGAGGGACCGTTCTCGTCGCTGTGCTGGGGCGAGCGGATCGCGTTCGACAACCCCGAGTGCCTGACGCTGCTGGGCGCCTTGGCGGCCTGGACGGATCGAGTGCGCCTGGTGACCACGGTGGTGGTGCCGCAGTTGCACGACCCGGTCATGTTGGCCAAGGCCCTGGCCACGGCCGACATGCTCAGCGGCGGCCGGTTGACGGTCGGCCTCGGCGTGGGTGGGCGCCATGAGGACTACCGCGCCGTCGGCGCCGATCCGGCGACGCAGACGATGCGCGGGATGGCCGAGCGGGTGGCGGTGATGAAGCGAATCTGGGCCGGCGAGAAGGTCACCGAGTCCGTTGTCCCGGTCGGGCCGCCACCGCTGCAGACCGGCGGGCCGCGGCTGCTGGTCGGCACGATGGGGCCCAAGACCATTCGCAGCGCCGCCGCGTGGGCCGACGGCGTGGCCGGAATGACGCTCGACCTCGACGTCGAGAAGGAGACCCGGCTGTTCGACGTCGCCCGCGACGCTTGGGAGCAGGTGGGCAGGTCCGCGCCGCACCTTGCGACGTCGTTCTGGTTCGCCCTCGGCGACGGCGACGCGACGCGCCGCCAGCTGCATCGGCATCTGCGCCGCTATATGAACTGGGTGCCCGCCGAGATCGTGGACGCGATGGCGCCGAGCACCGGGTGGGCGGGCACGGAGCGCGAATTGCTCGATGTGTTGCGACGATTCGAGGCGATCGGCGCCGACGAGGTTCACCTCATCCCGACCAGCTCCAACGTCGACCAGGTCCGTCGGATCGCGGACGCCGTCAGGGACTTCTAGGCGTCCAAACCGTCGTAGACCTTCTTGTAATAGGACCCCAGCGTCCGCGGACCGATGAACCGCATCACGGTGACCGCGATCAACCCGGTGAGGTTCTTCGACGTCTGGTCCCAGATCGCGTGCACCGAACTGCCGCCCTGCGGCGTCGGCGTGGCGGTCAGCCGCATGAATCCGCCCGCTCGCAGCGCCGTGCTTTCGGTGATCGTCAGCGTGACGGTGCCCGGCGTCGACCAGTCGTAGTGCCATCTGGCCCACAGCTTCGGCATGTCCTGGCCCTCGCGGATGTCGGCCTCGGTCTCGCCGAGGTGATACACCTCGAACGCCTCAACCGACGACGCGGGCCAGCGGTGCGGTCGGTCGGGGGAGAAGTCGGTCATCAGCTCGACAACCTGCTCGGGTGTCGCCGTCGTCTCGAAGTCGAACTCGAACGTGGTGCGCACGTGCCCGAACGTATCAGCCGTCGCGTGGCAAGCTGCATTCATGACGACGACCGCCAGAGCGTTGCCGCAGATCGTGACACGCGCCGAATGGGACGGGGCCCGAGCCGAATTGCTGGTCAAGGAAAAGGAATTGATGCGGCTCAAAGACACCGTCAGCGCCGCGCGCCGGCGTCTGCCGATGGTCGAGATCACCGAGTCGTACACGTTCGAAACCGAGAACGGCCGTGCCTCGCTGCTCGATCTGTTCGAGGGCCGGCGGCAGCTGATCGTGCAGCACTTCATGTTCGGCACCGACTGGGAGCAGGGCTGCGACGGCTGCTCGCTGATGGCCGACCACATCGGGCCGCTGTCGCATCTGCACGCCAAGGACACGTCGTTGGTGTTGGTGTCGCGCGCCGAACTGCCCAAGTTGCTGGCGTTCCGTGAGCGGATGGGATGGCAATTGCCGTGGGCGTCGTCGGCGGGCACGACGTTCAACGACGATTTCCACGCGACGGCTGACGGCCAAGAGCGCCAATCGATCAGTGTGTTCCTGCGCGACGGCGACCGGGTCTTTCACACATGGCAGACGTTCGACCGCGGCGAGGAGCCGTTCATGGTCGTGTTCGATCTGCTCGACCTCACCCCATACGGGCGTCAGGAGACGTGGGAGGACTCGCCTCAGGGTTGGCCGCAACAGCCGCCGTACGAGTGGATGCGGCTGGCCGACTCGTACTGACGCATCAGTCCGAGGGCAGGAAAACGAAGTTGTTGACGTAGGTGCCCTGCGTCGACCAGCCGTCGCGCCATCCGCCGATGTTCGCCGGATTCTGATGACGCTGGACGTCGAATTCCGCGATCGGCCGCCGGGCATCGCCGTCGATGAAGTAGCCGCGGTAGCCGAGATCGGTGAGCAGCGCCGTGATCTCGGCGACGGCGTTGGGATGGTGGCGCTCCTCGGCTTCGATCAACAACGCCGGACGGCTGCGGCGAATGGTGTTGACGGCGCCTTGCAACACCGCGAGTTCGTGTCCCTCGACGTCCACCTTGATGCAGCCGACGTTCTCCAGGCCCAGATCGTCGAGCCGCTGAACGGGAACGTCGATCGTCTCGACCGTGCTGTCGTATTCGTCGGCCAGTGGGTTGCCGCCTTCGATGGTGCTGCGGCCCGGGTCGGAGGCAACCACCCGCATGGCGATCGTGCCGGCCTGCGCGGACAGCGCTACGGAACGCACGTCGACCGGAGCCTGTGCCGCCCTGAACATGGCCTCGAGATCGCGGGCCTGCGCGCGCCGCGGCTCGAACGCGATCACCGACTTCGACGCCGAAGCCATGGCGATCGAGAACTCGCCGACGTCGGCGCCGATGTCGACGGAGACCCGGGCCGGATCGCAGAGCGTGCAGATTAGTCGCATGTCGTCGCGGTCGGCGACCAGTCGCGACAGGATGTCGAATTTGCGGCGCCAGAACCATCCGGGCGCCACTGCTTTGGCGACGGGCGCGAGCCGTTGCTTGACCGCTGTGCCTGCAGACATCGGGCGCTCCCTCGGGATCAAACAGTGATTGCTGGCATCATAGCCAGCAACCACACGCTATGCGTAGCCGCTGTTTGTCGGCTTACATGGGGACCCAAGTAACGTCAGGAAATATAGCTGTGCGGTGGCGCGGATCTTCTTGTTGCGCGAGAAGGAAGCTGGACCCTCGCAGTAAGGACGTTTGTGTGACAACGCAACCAAGGGCTCGCCCGCGCACGCGAAGCGAATCGCTTTGTCAACGCGGGCGGTTAACGGTCGCGCGGCCGTCAACGATAAACAAAGTGGGAATTGATCGTGAGTGCCTTGCCGTTGGCGCCTAGGGGTGGCCAGCCCTCCTCCGGGTAGCGGCGAGGCAGCCAGTCGATAGAGGAGTTCACGATGAACATCAAAAAGATGACAGCCAGTGCGGCGATTGCCGGCGCGCTCGGTTTCGCGGCGGTCGGACTCGGTGCCGGCCAGGCGCAGGCCGACGACTGGTGGTGGGAGCCGCCGGGTCCGGGCCACTTCATCCCGTCACCCGGACACATCGGACAGCTACCGTTCGTTCCGCCGCCGGGGCACATCGCCCAATTGCCGGGCGTTCCGCCGCCGGGGCACTGGGACAAGCCTTGGAAGTGGCTGAAGTAGCGACGGCGACGCGGCTGAAGGCGGCTCGCTGCTGAGTGTTCGGCCGGGCTCGGAAGTCATCCGGCCCGGCCGAACGCCTCACAAGCCGAGGCGCAGATTCTGGTTCTCGACGATGACCGCGCTGACCTCGCCCAGCGCCGGCTTCGGTGTCCAGTCCGTCCGGAGCAATCCCATGTTGGCGGCGTTCGCGTCCGCTTCGGTGTTGTCCTTGACGGTCTGGATGAAAGCCGGTCCGGCGTACGGGAGGGTGCGCCAGGTCCGCAGGAAGTCACCGATGAACTCGGTCTGACTCGCCTCAGAGACCAGGTGCGACGGCTGGCCGTACTCGGTGGCCCAGATCTTCTTGTTCCCGTCGCCGTTGGCGACCATCAATGCGTAGATGTCCTGCACCTGATCCATCGGCGAGTTCTGCACATTCGTGCCATCGGAGAACTGCAGGCTGTACAGGTAGGGGTGGACTGACAGCGCGTCGAAGTAGCCGGCCGCCCCTGCGGCGTACATCTCCTCGACGAACCGCACCGGGTTGGTCGTGATGTTGAAGAAGTCCAATACCGAGGCGACGGACCCGGCGACGACGACGGCGTTCGGGTCAGCGGCCTTGATCACCGGATACGCGGCCTTCAGAAGCTCGGTGTATTGCGCCGCGTTCGGTCCGGGCGCCCAGAACCCCCAGTAATTCGGCTCGTTCCAGATCTCGTATGCCGAGATCTTGCCGGCGTAGCGAGTGGCAACCATGCCGGCGTACTCGGCGAATTCCTGCGGATCGGCCGGCCGGCCGGCGAGCACCGGAACGTTGGGCACCGACGCCCAGACCGGCGGCGAGTTCAGCACCGCGAGCACCTCGATGTCGCGGGCCGCGGCAGCGTTGACCATGCGGTCGACGTTGGCCCATGACCACGAGTCGTCGGTGTACTCGACGCCCATCCAGGGCACAAGGATCCGGATATCGGTGACACCGGCCTGCTTCAGCAGATCGAGCGTCGTCTCGGTCTCGGCCTGCGTGAAGAAGTACATCTCCTGCGCGGTCACCGCGATCGTCGTCGAGCGCTGGTCCATCATGTTGGCCTGCGGGGGTGCGACCTCGACCGAAACCGTCACCGACGCCTGGACACCGGCGCTGTCGGTGACTGCGACGGTGAAGGTGTCCATGTCCACGCCGGTGGTGTTCGCCGCGGTGTAGCGGGCGTCGACGTTGGGCACGTAGACGAACGTTCCCGTGGTCGCATCGACCTTCACCAGACCCTTGGTCGGCCCGGTGGTGACGGTGTAGTTCAGCGCGCCGGTTTGGGTCGCGGCGCCGGTCACTTTGCCGGTCACGGTACCGATGGCCAGCGTCGGGTTGCCGGCCTGGAAGCCGCCGAGCGCTGGAGCGATGTTCATGGTCAGCGTCAGGGTGGCGGTGCCGCCGTAACCGTCGGCCACGGTCACCGTCACGGTGTCCGTCTTGGTGGCCGCCGTGGCGCCCGCCGCCGAGGCGGCCTCGCGCGAAGCGGCCGTCGGCTGATACGTGAAGTTGCCGTTGGGCGCCATCGTGAATGCGCCCTTGGTGGCGGGTGTAGCGGCGTAGGTGAGCGCGTCGTTGTCGCTGTCCACGAATCTGACGGTGCCGGTCACCGCTCCCGTGGACGTGTTGGTCGACGAGGTCACTGTAGGAGTGGTCGGTGCGGCGTTGGTCGGACTGATGGTGACGGTGACCGTGGCGGTCACGACGCCGCCGTAGCCGTCGTCGACTTTGACGGTGAACGTGTCCGACTTCGTAGCGGCCGGCGCGTCGAGTTTGGCAGCGGCGTGGCGGGCTACCGCGGTCGGCGTGTAGGTGAACGCCCCCGTGGTCGGATTGACGGCGACCGAGCCCTTCGTGGGCGATGTCGCCGTCGTGTAGGCGCGGACGTCGTTGTCTGCGTCGGTGGCGGTCACGGACCCGGTGACGACGCCGCTGGTGTTCGGCGCGTTCACCGTCACGCTCGCCACGGGAACTTTGTTCGCGGGCAGGATGTTGACCGTCACCGACGCGACGACAGCCGCGCCCCGGGGATCGGTCGCGGTGACGGTGAATATGTCGGTGGTGACGGTAGCCGTCGCACCGATCTTGGCCGCAGCATGTCGCGCCGACGCTGTGGGTGTGTAGGTGAACGTGCCGTCCGTGGCCACGGTCACGGTGCCCTTCTTCGGCGCGGCAGCCAACGTGTATTTGAGGACGTCCCCGTCGGGGTCGATGGCCCCGACTTTTCCGGTGAGCGCACCGGTCGTCGTGTTGGGCGGGTTGAAAACCGGCGTGCCGGCCTGAGGAGTTCTGTTAGCCGGGATCAGCGAGACGATGTGCATCTTCCCTGCGTCGCCGTCAGTGACGTACAGCAGGCT
The DNA here is from genome assembly GCF_025345615.1 of Mycobacterium deserti. Classification (GTDB taxonomy): domain Bacteria; phylum Actinomycetota; class Actinomycetes; order Mycobacteriales; family Mycobacteriaceae; genus Mycobacterium; species Mycobacterium deserti. Next base: position 47,103 of record NZ_JAODWD010000001.1, on the reverse strand, counting down.
GCCGTCGGCGCTTGCGGTGATCGACGGCGGAATCGACATCGGGGTCGTGGCTGTGCGCGTCGCAACCGAGCCGAGCGGCGCACCGGTCGTCGCGTTGAGGGCCGACACCACGCCGGTGGTGCTGGCGACGAACAGCGTGCTGCCGTCCCTGCTGATTGTCACGGCGGCGGGGACACCGGCGACGCTGTACGTGCCCACCACGGCCTTGGTGGCGATATTGATGGCGTTGACCTTGCCGTCGGCCGACGTGACGAACAGTCGACTGCTGTCGGGGCTGACCGCCAAAGCTGTTGGCGCTCCTGGGAAATTCGCGATCAATGTGGAGGAGTACGAGGCGGCGCCGATCATCGATATGTTGCCGCCGCTGGTCGCGTTGGCGCTAACGACGTAAATGTTGGCCGCATCGGGGCTCATGAGGATGTCGGTCGGGCGCGAACCCGCCGGCAGCTTGACCGAGACCATGTTCCAGAACGCCGTGGGAATCTTGACCAGCGTGCCCGCGTCAAGGCTGGTGACGTAGAGAGTCTGGCCGCTGGGGCTGATGGCGACCGCGCTCGGCTTCGTGACCGTCAAGGTCTTCACGACCGCACCGGTGGCAGTGTTCACTGCCGTGACGGTGTTGCTCTCCGAGCTGATCACATAGATCTGCGTCCCGTCGGGCTTGACGACGATGCCGTCCGGCTTCGCGCCCACCGCAAGGGTTTTGATGACGGTATTGGTGACCGTGTCGATCACTGTGACGGTCCCGGCGGCCTTGTTGGTGACGTACGCACGGGTGCCTGCGACGGCGACCGCGTGCGCATCACCGAGGCCTCCGAGCTCGCCCACCTTGGTCAGCGGTGCTTCGCTGACCGGGATGTTCACGACGGTCGCCACACTGTTGATTCCGTCGGACACGGTGACCGTCATCGCGACGGTGTCGTTCGTGGTCGCCGTGACGGCGGCCGCTATGCGTTGCGCCGTCGTGGGTGTGTAGGTGAATTTCGCTGCGGCGTTGTCGAACACGAGTGTCCCGCCACTCGGCGCAGTGGCCACCGAGTAGGTCAGTGTGCGGCCCTCGGGGTCGGTGGCGACAACCTGGCCGGTGACAGTGCCCGTCGCCGAAGCAGGAGTACCCAAGACAACGGCGGTCGTCGGGGGGAGGTTGACGTCGGCTGTGCTGAGGCTCATCAGCATGGGCGCCGACTCAGCCGTGATCCTCGCGGTCGCAGGTGCGCCCACTTCGCGTCGTGCCGCGGCCAGCAGCACCCAGCTCAGCGGCGAGTTCGTAGGAGCGCCCGGTACTACGCCGAAAATGCTGGTCAGGATCGGCGCGACGACAGTCTGCAGCATTGTGTCGATAGCGGTGACCGGGCTGGCGATTGGATGCGTGCTCACGCGTTGGGGCGAGGGTGCGCTGAGTGCGACGCTCACCGCGCCCCTGCTCCCGACGATGGCAGGGGCCTTCGGAGCCGCAATGTTCAGATCATCGGGGGCCTTGGAAGCGTTGGTGTCCGCGGCGACCCGTACGGTCTGGGCGCTCGTCTGCGTCGTCGGCGTCTTCGGTGTTGTCGTAGTCTCGGCGCGGTCGGAGTCCGAGATCGTCACCTTCTCGTCGGGGTCGACGTCGTCATCCTCGGCGTCGGAGGTGTCTTCCTCGTCTTCCTCGTCTTCCTTCTCGTCTTTTTCCTCGTCAGGTGACGTGGCGCCGCCCGAGTTCGACACGACCACTCCGGGTGCGACCTCGACAGTCTGTGCCGTCGGCGATGACTTCGGTTGAGGCTCGGTAGACGGTGCGGTGGCGCCGGTCTCAGTAGACGCGGTTGGTGTACGGCCCGCCAAGTTCTGATCTCCGTCAGGAGCGGTGCTTACCGCCTCGTTCGGTTTGGTGGCGTCCGCGGTGCCGTCCGTCGACGGACTGGTCGCGTCGGTCGTCTCCGCCCAAGCGACCCCCGTCGGGGACGCGACCGCGAACCCCACGCCCAGCGCAACCGCCAACACGCCCACGCGTCCGATGTAGCTACCGTGTCGCGTCACTGGAAACCCCCATTGCTCAGTAATCTTCTGTACGAGCCCCTGGTTGTCCAATCGGTCCCGCAGAGCGCAGGAAGTCGATGTAATTGACTCTCGCGTTAAGAACATAACCCCTGATCAAGCTAATCTCCAAACCACTTCTTAACCGATCAACCTCGATGAGTGGTCAAGAGTCACAGGTGCCTCATCTGTCACTCAGTAAAGCAAATGACTTTGCTGGCAAATGAGGGCATAACTCAGGTTATGTCGATGAATGCCGCGTTCTCAGCAAACTTTGTGACTATGTAACGCGTACGGAAAGAATGTACGTAGAACGCAGGTGCGCGTGCGGACATCGGGCGGTCTCGCAAGCCTTAGTCAGTGCAGCGTGTAGCTCCGCCGGTCGACGGTCTCTTCGAGTAACCGCTCTCCGGTCGTGCGATCGAACGACAGCCTGCGCCACTCGACGTCGAGCGAACAGTTGCGATCACATGGAACGTGGTGAGCGGCGAGATTCATCCGTATCCAAGCTTTTTCGGCATCCGACAGCGGACCACCGTAATCGCGCAGGTGCTTTGAGCTGAAGTGGTGGTAAAAGTTCGACAGGCGATCCGGCAGGCTGGGGTTGGCGATGACGCGGCCGCTGCTGTCGAGGTTCGGACCGGGAAAGCGAACGGAGCCGAGCTGCACGGCGCCGCCGCGCGAAGGAATCAAGACGCTCGACGGGGCCACCTCGCTACGGCGGCCGTTGTCCACGACCCAGAAGCGCTGTTCGGCGACGTTGATGGCCCGTCCGTCGTCAAAGGTGCCCATGAACGACGGCCCCATCAGCGACGGGTAGGGCTCGGACACGGCCAGGATGACGGAGATATGCGCCGCAACAACTGCGGCCGCGGTAGGAAATGCCCACGCGGGCAGAGTGTTTCCCGAACGGTCGACCGGTTCGAGGAGGCGCTTCGCGTACACCCCCGCGCTGATTGCGACGACCATCGGCCAGAGCGCTACCGCCGGAACGCCCACGAAGGCCAACACCAGGACCACGGTCAACGGCGCGCCGACTCTCAGTGCGGCAAGGGAATACAGCGCCAGCACCGAGGCGGCGACAGCGCATACGAGCACGGGGCGCCGGGCCGCAAGACGGCCGAACGCACCGAGCGGTCGACTGAACCGGCGCGCCACCGCGTCGTAGCGGACGAACAGCAGATACACCACGATGATCTCGAAGAAGGCTGGAAATCCGACGAGCGCGGCGCCCGAATGGAAGAGCGCGGCGGCACCGAACAGGTACGGCGCCATCCAATCGCGGCGCATCGCGGCGATCAGCATGCCGAACTCGAATATCACAGTGGCGTAATCGATGACGAGCCATACGACCGTGGGGGTGGCGGGTAGCGGCAGCGGAGGTTCTGCTCCGAAACCGATCTGCACGCCGTGCGCGAACGCCCAGCCCAGCGAGGCGGACGTGCCGGGATCGAGCCAGCCCGTCAGCACCTTCACGGTGGCGGCGCCGGCGAACACGATGCCGAGCGCAACCGCCATGCCTGCGATGGGCAGGCATGCATCTGACTGGAAGCCCTCGCGCTGTCGAACGCGTTCGCGGCCGGCGTCGACGGACCACGTGTCGCCCCAGGATGTCCACGCCATCAGCGCCGGAACAAGGACGGTCCAGAGGATCGTGTGGTCGATCTTGCCCTCGCTGTAGAGCAGCGACGTCAGGACCAGCCCGCAGGTGGCGGCGCTCAGCGACGCGGTGCGGGTGAAGGCCCCGACGAGGATCGCGCCGAGGGAGGCGACGAGCAGCAGTTCGACTGCGAGGATCACGCCCGCCGATGGCCAGGTGGTGAGCAATATCGCGGGGCCGAGGGGTGGGTGGAACATGCCCGCCGGTGCACCGCCGACCTCGCCCGATGTGACGCCGACGCCGAGGCGGCCCGGGCCGAGAATGAACAGGGTTGTCAGCGCGAACAGGATGCGGTAGATCGCCAGCGACTCACTGGTCTGGGTGTAGCCCCTGCCGATCCGCCAACGGTCGATCGCGCGCGATGCGGCAGACACGGCAACGGTCGATCGCCGGTCATCTGTGAGCTCTTGCGCCACAAAGTGCCAGCTTAGTCGATTTGAGCAAATGTCGACCGCGCGATGCGGCCATCCGGGGTGGGGCATCGTGGTGACATGGCAGGAGCGCTGCAACCGAGTTGCAGCGCTCCTGGGGTTGGCTGGATTACGTCGAGACCCGACCTCTCACCGGGCGCTGATTTGAGCTGAGTCGAGGACGCGGGTGGGCAACCCACCTTTCGGGCCGACCGGGTTGGTCCTCGGCGGCGGCGGGTTGCAGTTGCCGTCACACGACGAGTCCTTCACCCACGTGCCGTTGACGCACTTGTACTTCGCCCAGCTAGTGCCACTGGTCACCGTGTGGAAGCCGCCGTCGCTCGTCGTGGCACCGTTCCAGGTGCAGGACGCCTTGGGCGTGCTCTGATTCGGTTCGGCCATGGCGGACTGAGCGCTGAATATCCCGATGACGGGCATAGCGACCGCTGCGATGGCGGCGAGGAGGATGCGGACCTTGAATGTGTTGTTGGTGGTGTGATTTGTCATGGCTGCAATGCTCGCGAGCACCGAGCGTCTCGGTAATCGCCCGCAAGCCAGACTCCCGCCAACGAAGGCGAGACTTTCCTGTCGGTGGGGCAAGGCGCTCACTGAGCGGAGTCGGCCACGCCGGCGCATTGAGGAGGCCCGGGAGATCGCCACATGGACATCCCTGCGTCTGGCCCGGAAGCACCAGGCCGGGGATGAGGCGCAGTTGTTTGTGTAGCTAGTTGAAGTTCAGCGGCGTAAAGCCGCCTGGATCGGTGTAGGTCGGCGGCAACCAGCCGGGCTCACCCTGCACCACTGTTTCCGGCCGCACGGGGTATTTCACCTTTTCGAAGATCTGCTCGTTCTGCCAGTAGCCGCCGGAGGTGGTGCAGCTGTAGCTGCCGCAGCTCGTCCGTATCGGCACCTGATGAGCGGGCACCCCGACCACGCGGAAGCGCATCCAACTGCCGTCGGCCATCATTGGCCCGTCGCAGATGATGCGTACTTGGCTGCCGAGGAAACCCCAGGGCACCGATTCGCAGCCAGGTCGCACATCGGCGTTTGCCGATGGCGCCATACCTATAACGGTCACAGCTGCCACAGCAGTCACTCCAGCAATCTTTAGATTCATCATTTCCCCCGTTCAAAATGGTAATTGGACCGTACCAAGCAACGTCGAAGGCCGGTAGCCGTTTTGAGTAAATTGACGCCAACGCTGGTTGCTCGCGTGGCCGCATCCTGCAACCACAGAATCCCCCCGCCCCGCCTATATCGCAGCTTTCGGTACCGGGTCAGCACAGGCAGCTCGGCCAGCGTCCAGCCGATGAACCTGCCGCACCGCGCGGGAAAGGTTTTGGGCGGAGTTGCGACATCCTGTGACACTGAGCCCACTTCAGGGCCTGCAGCGGGAGAGTGGTCGGACGAAAGAACCTGGTCAGATGGTGCCCCCGGCAGGATTCGAAAGTGCCGCCCGTCCCCGCGCCGATATGTGTCGTGACCTGCAATCACGCTGCAGCACAACCAGTTTAAATCTCCAAAAGCTCGCTCACTTCGCGCAGCCTACACAGGGTAGAATTGTCTGCATCGTTGGATCATCGTTGTGAGCTGGCAAACCCGCTGGTTAACAATGAGGGCCGCAGGATTCCTACCGCAAACCCGGTGGGATTTCACGAAGGGTTGCGTACGAAATGGCCGGCAAGAAGAACCCTCGCGAGTGGGGATCAATTCGCAAGCAACCCACCAAATCGGCGCGCTTCCAAGCGTCTTACGTCGGTCCCGATCTGCGGCGGCACTTCGCGCCGGTCACGTTCGAATCGAAAATGATCGCCGAACGCTGGCTAGGGAAGGAACGCGAGCGCATCGAAAAGGCTGCCGCTAGCGATGAGGGGCTCTCGTCGTGGAAACCGCCCGAAGTCATCAGCGCTGAGACCAAGGCCGAAGCCGTCACCCTGGCCGATTACGCCAAGACAGTCATTGCCGAACGCAATCTCAAAGCCCGAACCCGAATCGGCTAAGAGGCATCGCTGGCCAATTACATCGCGCCCAAGCTCGGAACCTACGCCGTGCGCGACCTGACCCCGCCATTGATTCGGTCGTGGTATTCGGGCCTGGGCAGCGCCCACCCGACGCGCAACGCTCACGCGTACGGGTTGCTCAACACTGTTTGCAATACCGCCGTGCGTGACGGATTGATCGAACGCAATCCGTGCATGATCGAACGTGCGATGAATCCCAAAACGAAACGCCAGGCCGTTGTGCCGACCATTCCCGAACTTGAAGCCATCGCCGACCAGCTCGGCAGCGACACCAGAAACGCCCGATTCCGCGCCCTGGTGCTCATTAGCGCGTGGTGCGGCCTGCGGTACGGCGAAGTGAGCGAGCTGCGCCGAAAAGACTTCGACGCCGACTGCACCGTGGTCTCAGTCGCACGCGGTGTTACGCACCGGAGCGGAGAATGCATCATCGACACACCCAAAGACGACAAGCCCGCTAAAGTTGTCATCCCGCCCCACATTCGCGACGACATCAAAGCACACTTGGCCAATCACGTTGACAAAGCGAGGGATTCGCTCCTGTTCGTACCGGCGCGCGGCGGCTGTCACGTCAATGATCGCGTCTTCGCCAAAGATGTGTTCAAACCAGCGCTGGCCGCGATTGGTCGCGTGGATATGCGCGTACACGATCTGCGGCACTTCGCAGGCACGATGACAGCTCAAGTCGGCAACTTGGTCGAAACGATGGCGCGGCTGAGGCATTCCACGCACAAGGCCAGCCTGATTTATCAGCAACAGGTGAGTGGTCGTGACATCGCCGTTGCTGACGCGCTTTCGGCGTTGCGGGCCGAGACACTCGCTACAGCCAGTGTGGAGTCGGCCTGATGAACCAACCAGACCCCATGGAATTTCTTGCCGTGCTGATGAATCGAGCACAGACCTTGGAGATCATCGGACGCACTCAAGCGAAGGCTAAACGCGGCGCTCATCTGCGGCCATGGGCGATGGGCGTGGGCCGCAACCTGGTCGACGCAAATAGCAGTCTTGGCCGCGACGACGCCGAGTTTATGGCTGATTACACGGGCGACATGGTGAGCGCTACAGCCGTTTACCCGATCATGAACGCAATCGACAGCATCACCGCAATAGCTGAATTGATCGACGGGCGAACAAAGTCCGGCGACAGTCACGCATCATCACTGTTGACGCTCTGCCGTATGGCGACTGAATCCGCCGCCACGACAATATGGCTGCTGTCGAATACCGATCGCGACATGAGACGCGGACTCAGCGTGCGATTCACCGCATCAGAACTCAACGCGCAGAGGGGATACCAGAGTTCAACGCGTAAGTACTTCGAACATGGCTCGCTCGGAAAGCGGTCGGTCGAATATCAACAGTTCCTCGAACATGTGCGGCTATTCGACGAGCGTGTCGTGATGTTGGAGCGGGGCATGCAGGAAACGCCGAATGCAAAGGTGAAAGGTAGCGGCGATGTGGTGATCGCGGCGGCGAAGTGGCTCGACGGCCATCCGCCGCTCCACGACGGCGACGCTGGGCCGTATGGTCGCCCGTTCGGGTTCGAAGATGTCGCGAAATCGTTCTACAACGTCAGCTCCGCGATTGTTCATGGCCTGAAGTGGCCGCTTGACTACATGCCGAGTGGTGAGGTTGACCTATCTCGCATGATCGTCGAGGGCGTCAACAACGCTGTGTCGATGGCTGAGTGTGCGGTGGCGTTGTTCGAAGCCCAGGCGCAGAGCTGGGAGACCGAGACCGACCGGCCTATCCTGTATCCGGATTCCTTACAACCGACTATTGAGGATTGGGCCGACCTCTACCCGGTGTGAAAGGTTAAGCGCCGAACCTATGCCCTGTCACGAGGAGGGAACGTGTTTCCAGTGGAGATTTGGGGGACTGTCGGCCAGTGGGCCGGTTCCTTATTGAGCGGACTCTCGCTAGTGTTGGCGACGAACATTCTGCGATTGGACCAGCGAGATAAACGCAGATCGCAAGCCTCGCTTGTAACCTTCACTTACACAAAGACATTGGATCCCGATACTGATTATGCGAACGGGGTACGGGGAGATGTGTACAACGGCTCTGACCTTCCAATTACCTACGCGCGCATAACGGTTCGCTCTGACAAGCTCAGCTTGTCGAATGCGGCACAGGTCCAAGATCCCTCCGTCATTGTGATCGTCGAAGTGTTCTCCGAAAATGAGTCGATCACCGTGGGCCCGAAGCGAACTGCTTCCTACCACGCACCATTTCATTCCGGTCTGCAGTTGCAAGAGCGAGACATTGCTGTGGAGCTGTCCTTCACAGATGGCAACGGCCGTAACTGGTCGCGCGACGCTAGCGGCGGTCTGGTAGAGCATCGCACCAAATACCGTCGCGTCAGGTACACAGAGTCCCACAAACCAATCGACCGTGCGCGTGCGGCCCGGTTACGAAAACAGCTGGGCAACAATGGATCTCAAACTGAGTGATCCAGCGGGATGCGTCGATAATCGTTGGATCGTTGGCCGATAGCCCCCTGGCCAGCACAAATTGGAGTTTACCGGCAGGTTTTGACCCTGCCGGGTTACCGACCGGAGAGACCACGTGGCAACGCCCGCTGCGGTCGGTGCAGTCTCGCGTGCCCAGCGGTGCCCATGTTTCTTATGCGAGCGGCACGGATCACCGCCTCATCGAGCGGAAGCAAGCCGCCAGGCGGTGGGTCGCTCTCGCCGAACGGGTTCGGTTGATCGTCGTAGCCGTCGATTCCCGGCCCGGTGGCTTCGTCTGGCTGCCAATCGTCATCCTCTGGTGTCATCGGGTGGGCGCCGTTTTGTTGATCGCTCTCTGAGACGATCTCGACGTCGACCGGCTCGTCAGCGTTGGCAGCCACCAGGGCGGGCCGGGACAGCTTGACCAGCACCGACACCGGGTCTGTCCTGAGCTGTCCGGGACAGAAAAAGCTGTCCCCGGAGCTGTCCCAGCAAACTCGGCCCACGACCCATCACCGCAGGTCAGGACGCAAACAAGCTGTCCGGGACAGGCCCTTGATTTTCGCTCCTCTCGGGACGGGTTTCTGGACAAGTTTTCGGGGCCGATCATGTTTGCTGACTCCGGTTCTGTGCGGCGGGGGCGGCACGGTCGCGGCGGAATTTCAGTGCTGCCGTCCACACGGCATTCGACGCTTGAATCGATCCGCCAGCGGCGGTGACGGCAGCTTGGGACTTCGGTCGACCCAGCGCGGCGTCGATACCTAACCGGTCCAGCTCGGCTACGAGCGCGGCCACCTTGCGATCAGCGGGCACCACCTGGCCGCTGGCAAGCGTCACTCCAAGCGACAGCGCATTGGTGGCCGGTTCGTGCCGCAGCGGTCCGTCCAGTCGTCGCAGACTCACCGTTTCGGCCATGTGCTGGCGTCGGCGCTTGCCCAGCGTCAGCGTCAGATTATCGCCGCCGGGTGAATCGGCGGTGAGGCGATAGTCGGCGTCTACGTCGGAGAGCTTGTGCGAGCTGCCGCGCGGGCCTTTGTCGGCGTCCTTACCCAAGTGATCGAGCCGCAGCACCGCCACCTTGCGCTCACGTAGCGGTTGGATCGCCCGCCGATAGAACTGGCTCCACGTGTCGGCGTCGTTCTCCCCGCCGTCGATGAATCGGCTTACTGTGTCGAGCACTACTAGATCTAGCTCACCATCGAGTCGTTGCACCAAATCGTTTATGAGCGTAAGGAATTCGTGCGACCCTTTTGGGGTGTCTAACCCGGCCAGATCGGGAAAGCACACCACCGACAAGTTCGGTAGGTCCAGCGGTGCGCCCATCGCATCGAGACCGCCGCGCCACCAATCTTCGCCGTTTTCGGCGTCCAGATAGATCACTTTGGCCGGGTCGAAAGTCTCGGACGGTTCGGTGTGCGCACGGCCTAGTGAGGCGTCGACCGAAATGCCGCGTGCAAAGATTGACTTGCCGGTGCCCGCTGCCGATGACAGAGACACATAGCTGTCTCGTGCGAGTACGTCGGGCAGCAGCCACGCCACCGGCATGGGCGGTTCGGTGCGCAGCCGCCGCAGATCAAGCGGCGCGTTTCGGCGTTGCTTTGGTCCGTCGGATCCCACGGCGTTTCCGCTCGAATCGTCCGATGTGTCCTGACCGGCGTCGACCGTTTTATCGTCACGAACAAGTAGCGCGTTCACTTCGTCCAGCGACGGAGCCGAATTGATCTCGTCGTCGTGGCGGTTGCCGAATTCGCGCTGTGCTCGGTTGAGCAGATCGGCCATCGCTTGCGCATCGGCGTCGGCGGGCGCTACCGCTGCGATGGCTTGGCGAACCATCTTCCAGAACTCCCCCGGCACTGGCCTGCGGTCGTTGCCCTTGAATGAAGTCAGCCAATCGTCTTGCAAGTCATCGAAGATCGTTGACGACACCAAACCGGGCGCGACCTCACGCGCAGCCCACCCAACCGTCGCCATCATCGCCGGGTGGTGGTGCTCTCCGTTCGCCAGCTTCGCGGCGTAGGACTCTCCGAAGACCTTTCGCCGCCAAGGCTCGCGCTCGGTCGTGTGAGAGGCACGCCATGCGGCCTCCACGTCGGCAGTGACCGGCTCACCAACCCCACCAGCCTTGGCGGTCAAGGCCGCGCGGCCCTCGTCGGGCAGTTCAGGCACGGTTCCGGTTGTGATCCAGCGGTATTCGCCGCCGTCATCGGCTTTCGGGTGTGGTGACGGAGCCACCATGATCACTGTGTTACCGGAGCGGATTTCGCCGACTTGGGTGCCGTCTGCGGTGCGCAGTGCGCCGCTGGTGAACGTCTCGGCGCTGGCGAAGACGTAATGACCCCGTGCGCCACGCCCGCCGCGTGTCGACTGGAATCGCCCACCCTTGAGCCAAGTCAGTTCGTCGGGGATCACGTCAACGTCCAGATCGGACGCGGTGAGACCGGATCGACCAGTGTGCAGCGCGATACCGGCGTCGGGATGCTCGGTCCACCATTGCCGAATCTGTGCAGGTTCGCGGCTCGACTTGTGCGGCCAGCCCTTGCCCACGATGGAGCCGGGATGCTTACCGGCCTTCACCGGCAGCACGTACCCGCCACCAGCCGCATACGCCAGCGCGGCGTCCAATGGCGACAGACCGGTCACGTCGGGAATGGACAGCGCGGCGTCGGCAGGGCCAGACGAGACCAACCGCACCTGATAACCGCGCTCGTTAGGCAATGCGTCGAACTCGAACTGCCACGCGCTTTCGCCGCCATTCTTGTCATTACCGGCCTGTACACTCATGCCTAGCTTGCTTTCGTCTGTGGCGGGCTACGCCCCGACTCGTTTTCCTTCGTTCGCGAGTCGGGGTTTCGTCATTCGATAGGATTTAGGTTTCGGTTTCGTTTTCGATGTCGGTCTCGTAAATCACTTCCGCCGGCGGCTCTGGAATGTTCTCGTCAACCCACTGCTGCCAGCATTCACGGCACACGTGACAGATGACGATGAGGTCGCCGTGGTGAAAGGTAAAGACGTTGAAGATCGTTGGCTTGTTTGTGCGCGTGCAGCATCCGTAGGCGAAATCGCAGTGCTTGTCGGCCTCAACGACGTCGATCACGTCTTGCAGCGTTTGCGCACCGCGCAGCGGCCATCGGTGTCCTGGGCGTGACGTTGAAATCACCACAGCCGCATCGAGTTCGATGCCAGGGACAAGTAGCTCGCCGTAACGGCTGTGAGCGTCGTGGGTCTGCGGCAGATTGTCGGTCTCGAATCCACGACACCGATCAGGCGCAGCGAAGCGGCGTTCGTATTCCTCAACGTTTTGCGGTAGCAACTCACCAACGTCGATACGCTCGCGATCAGGCGCGCTACCGAAATACCAATCGTGGCTCGCAACGGCTTTCGCTACGATTGGCTCCCATGGTTCGCCTTCGGGTGCGTCCAAGGATTCGGCAGCCGACCAGGATGCCAGAATTTGTGAGACCGCTCGCTCGGTTTCGGGCGGCAGTTTCGTATCAACTGGTGAATTCAGCAGGCGCTCAAGCGATTCTGCTGTCTCCCACACCTGCCGAGTGGTTCTCGGTTTGCCGCCAATGGGCAGCGAATTGCCCTCGGAGTCAGCTGCACGCGGCGCGTTAGTCAGGCGCTCCGCGATTTCCTCGAGCGTGGGGCGCTTGCGGTTGCGCATTGCCGCGTTGCGTTCGCGGTCTGCCGCCGTCTCGGCAACGTACTGCTCCCAAGTCATTCTGCGTGCGGTCACGGCGCTTCACTTCCAAACAGGTGAACCGGATGGTCGACGATCGTGTGTGCAATCCGAGCTTTGAATTCGTCACTCATGCCGGGTAAGTCGCGAATCGCACCGCAAATCCTCTCGATTCGTTCGGCGTCTTCGCGTGCTATCGCCGCAAGCTCACGACGAGCGCGCGACTGTCTCGCTCGGGCTTGGCTATCACTTACTCCACGGATCGTTGTCATGCGCTGGCCGTGCGGTTGTCGATTTTTCGCACAAGCTTGTCAACGTCAGCCGGATTGAACTTGAGCAATCGCAACCCGACCTGGTGCGCGGGGATCAATCCGAGCGCAACATACTTGCGCAAAGTGTTCGGAGAGATTTTCAAACGATTCGCGGCCTGCTTCGTGGAGATTAATTCAGCGGCAGGATCAACACGCTCAGGCCGGGTAGTTGACCCCGCCTGACCTCGTTGCGAATCGCTGCGCGGCAACGTGGGCGATGTGCGAGACATGCGGAGCACCTTTCATCAGTTGATTGACACTGCTGATGAAGTCCGACCGGACCCCGAGGTGCTTAGAAACCTCCGCTGCTGGTTTCCAGAATAGCACAATAGCGGCCCTATGCCATGCGCGCGACATGGCCGACATTGGCCCGACAGTCCGTCTACACCAACGGGATTCGTGCGTAACGGAGCGTAGAATCGAGCGCAAGGCTGCACCGAATTGAGGTAGAACGATGACGGCACCGAACGGCCAATATGGCATTGTCACAACTGGCGAGATCGCGCCTGTTCTTTCCACGCTGCGCGACGGCACCGACCTCATGGCGGTCTGGACCGAGTTCTCCGAAGTGCTCGACTTCTGGAATCGGGACCGCAAAAAGCTCACGGACCTGTTGGCGTTCCGCACCACTAACGCTGGCGAAGCGGTGCCGCAGAACATCACCCCTGCGCTATTCGAGCAAGCGACAGAGATCGGCGTCCCGCAAGCTGCTGGTGCGCCTGGTGATTCGTTGATGCTCGGGTACCAGTTCACCGATTACGATATTTCAACGCGGTTGACGCGTTTGTTCCTTCGCAGTGCCGACGTGCGTCAGGTACGCGCGATCATGGATAACATTTTGACCGGCGACACCACGCTTTGCACCGGCGAAATCCTCAAATCGGTCTTCGGCAAGACTCGCCGAAAGAATCCCGAAGGGTTCACCGTCTATGACCTCTACGACGGTGTTGCGCCGGGTCCCCCGCCGTATTTGGGTCGTCAGTTCCCCACAGAAGAAACCCACTACGTCACTTCGGGAACCGAGCAGGTCGATGCAGGCGACGCCGAGCACCTGATTCGATTGGTGACGCGCAAAGGTTTCAGTAAGGAGACCGGCGCGACGTTGCTTCTGCTGTGCAACCCAGACGAGGCCGAGCACGTGATGAGCTGGCGGGCCAATCAGCCCAGCCGCCCGCCCGAAGGCGCGGAAACTCTCGATGATGTTCCAAAGGCCAAGTGGGATTTCATTCCGAGCGAGTCGCAGCCGCCTTACCTGAGTGGTGACGGCGGCGAGTTGATCGGTGAGCCGGTCGCCGGATCGATCTACGACATCCCCGTACTCGGTTCTTACGGCGAAGCTCTGGTGATTCAATCCGATTATGTGCCAAGCGGTTACATCGCCGTCGTAGCGACGTACGGGCCGAATTCTGACCGCAATGTCGTGGGATTCCGTGAGTGGCCCGACGCTTCGCAACAGGGTTTGCGGCTTATGCCGGGTAACTGGCAGGGCGTGCCTCTGGTTGAAAGCTTCGCCACGCGCGGATTCGGAACCGGCGTGCGTCGTCGTGGCGCTGCTGCGGTGTGTCAGGTCACCACGAACGCCAACTACACCGCCCCCACGTTCGTGACGCACCGATGACCGCGCTACCGCCTTGGGTTGAATCAGCGATGGCTGACGCCGAGCGCGATCCCAGACCCGTCGTGCCTGATGCGCTGGCGGTCGGCCTTGACGCGGCGGTGCGCGGCGAGCCTCGGCGGGTTGGTCCCGGCGAGTTGAGCGGTGACGCAGGCCAGCCGCGCCACTACAACCCCCTCACGACCGGCGAGGCTCGCGTCAAAGTCAACCGGGGGACCGTGGGCAAGCCAGACGGGCCGTCGATCAAGTTGGCCGACTGAGAGGCAACTATGGCTACGAAAAACCAAAAGGCCGCAAGAGCGAAATTCGCCCGTCAGGCGAGGGCGAAAGGATCGAGCAAGGTCGGTAAGGCCGCAGCGAGCCGCACGCGGCGCAAGCGGAAGCATTGAGCGCATGGCGAAACGACGCACTTACAAGCGTGACCGAAAAGGGCGGTTCGCTCCCACCGGCAGCTCGCGCGCCAAGCGCGTCGGGAAGAAGATCAACCGCCGTCGTCCCCGCTACGTGCGCGGGTCGGTGGGGACCACAGTGAAGCTCGGTCGCGTTGGTCCAGGCCGCGAGTATTACGGATTCTCGGCGGGTGCGAAGCTGCGCACACGCAAGCGCCGCGCTGAGTATTACGTCGGCGTCGCGGTGGGCCGGAAGATTCCCACGCCGTATTGACGGCTAAGCGTCGTGTCAGCTCAATTTGCACCTGACAGTCGCCGCGAAATATCTTCCAGGTTCACCGGCAAGATCGCACCGGGGAATAGTTCGTCGAACGATGCCTTGAATGTGTTCTGCTCTCCGCCGTAGCAGACGAGTGGGGCGTAGCCGTTCTGCACTCGGTAGCGGTTGACGACGATGGTTGCGTACGTGTTGAGCGCGAGAAGGTACTTGCCCAGCATCACCTTGGTGATCGTTACCTTGTCGCCAATCGCGTAACCGATGGCGGGCGCCTGTTCGAGAAGCTTTGCATCAGCCCTGCCACCGTTGTGTGCCCAAACATTGCGCACCTGTTGGCCTTCCATCAGCGCCAGCGCGATGTCGGACGGGACCGTTCCGCCGAGGCCGGCAAGCTGGAGTTGCTGCTCGTACTTGCCATTTCCGTCTGCGTCGAGTCTGTCGCGAATCGAACCGATGACCCGGTCGATGATGTACTCAAAGCGCTGGGCCTCGTCAGCATCGGTCAGTTCTTCGGCTTTGCGCTTCGCTCTATCGAAGGCAGTGTTGGACAACAACTCGGGCCGTGCGCGCAGCCCGGCCTTCGCAGCATCTTCGACGTACGCCTCGAAAGCACCCCACGACGCGAGCAGTGTGAGCACGTACAACGTCTCGTAGTGCGAATCGACGCTCCGCTTACAGGCGTCGTACGCCTTGCACGCGTTGAACTGCCCCATGACCCTGTTGATGTGCTCCCAGTCGGGTTGGGTCGTCGACTCGACAACGTAGGCGAACGCCCAGGGGATGACTGCGGTGAGCTCAAGCGAGTCATTCGACAGACTCAGCCATGCGTCAAACGCCTTGCCCATGTCGGAGTCGATGAACGACCTGTCCTCATCCATGAAGCAATCTTCCCAGCCGTCGTCTACTGATTTTCGTTGGCGGGCGGGCCGGAAGCGCTAACCCGCCAGGGCGGTGGGTGTGTCCTCGTTCCAAAGGTCGGCGCGGATGCCTACGATCCGGCCCATGGGAAAGGTGCGCCGGGTCGCGCAATGGTGGCCGGTGGGCATCTTGATGATCCTCGCCGCTCTTGCCGTGTTGGACATAACGGGCTCACTCGGGCCGGTCTATCGGTGGATGGTGCGCTATATGCCGCCCGAAGTCTGGTCCGCTATTGCGGCCTGGGTCGCCGTCGCGGTCGGAATCGTGACCGTGCTGGTCGCGGGCCGCTATGCCAAACAGCAAGTGGCGAAGGCCCAAGAGCAAATCGACGAAGCGCGCCGCACACGTGAAGAACAGGCTCAGCCGAACGTCGTAATGTACGCGGAGCCGAACGCAGTCGATTGGCAACTGCTTGAAGTCGTTATCAAGAATTTCGGTACCACGCCCGCCTATGACATTGTTCCGATAGTCGATCCACCCCTTCAATCGTTGCCGAATATGATTAGCGATGGGAAGAATTATGAAATCCCTATACCGGTGTCTATTCCTATTCTCGCACCAGGTCAAGAATGGCGAACTTTTTGGGATAGTGCTGTCGAGCGCAGGGAAAAGGAACGCGATATTCAAGCTGAGATAATCGGGAGTTGGCAAGGTGGACCACCCACAGGTACAGACTTCGCGCCCCTGGTGTCAGAACGAATGCCCAAGGCAAAACACAACGTGAAAGTGCAGTATTGGGATAGTCAGAAAAAGATGCACGTAACGTTAGGGTTCCTCGACTTTGACATGCTGAAAGGATCGATACGGCCAAAGCACTACGGCGTTCACGACATCGCGAAGAAGTACGTCGAGCGCGGGTAGGGAGGGTGCCGCTTTCTTAAAGGAATTCCTCTCCGGTGGTCAACCGAACTTCGTCGCCTTTTCGCACCGTCATGTCAGCTTTCCCGCGTACGGTTTCTTTACTTTCAACGTCGAAGGATTCGATCCGATCAGGAATCGCAGGATACTTTATGGTAGGTTCCGTCACACCGTACGGGCCTGTGATCATGGAGCTATGACGGAACATGTACATAGGATTCTCAACTTCATACGCGGGTCTGCCCTTAATCGTTCTGAACGTACGGCCAATTGATAAGCGATCACCACTTAGGCGCACTACTTTCACCACAGACTTTGGAATTTCTACGTTTTCGGTGATTTTCTCGTCGCCCTCGCCGACCTCTACGGGAACATGTCCCAGAATGACGAAACGCATGCCTATCTTGACTCCGTCTTTCTTGCCGACACTCATAATGACTTCCCGGGTGCTCAGGAAATCCACTACTTCGCCTCTGATTTCCTCAACATCTTCGCCGGTGCCGTCTACGTCCGGTTGGCTAGGTTCGGTCATTGGAATTGTCTCCTGCTTCGAGCGGCACGGAAAATTCCTCGTCGCTTTCTATTGTCGAATCGGATTGAATCTGCGCGGCTTTTTTCGCTTCTTGCGCCGCGATCATGATCGCTTGCCTTTGTTCTTCTGTAATCATTTCGTTCAAAGGCTCGTTGAACGCTATCCAGTCTGCCGCTGCAAGGTAAATGCCTTCGCCTATCCAACTTAACTGGGCGCTCAAAATGCCCATTTGCGTTTGTCGCTCTCCTGAGCTGATGCCTTTAGCTTCGAAGTTCCCTTGCGCAGTTTTCTCGGCTGCGCTCACTCTTTTTGCTAAAACGAGCAGCCTTGCAAATGCGCTTTTTGCATGAGTCGGATGCGCCCTACCGTGACCGGCGAAGAGAAAGGCGGCGATGCCCTGCGCGACAACCGCTAGTACCGCAATCACGCCTAGACTAGGCCCGTTCACGAGAGCCGTGGCGACCGTCAGACCAATTCCCGCGAGCGCACAGACGTATCCCGCCGCCTGTTTTGGTTCCAGGTAGCGCCACCATTCGCTTACGCCGTTCACTAGGCGCTGCGGCTTGGGTATGCCCCACACGGCAGCAAGTCTAGGGAGAGGCTGCGACAAAGACAGCTAACGAATCCGGCGTGCCAGCGAAAACGAAGATGGTTGGAAGATTGTTGACCTGCCGCCAGGGCGGTTTGTCTGGGCCTATACTGGCTGGTAAGAGCCGGTTTTCGGCCTAGTGCCCCCGGCAGGATTCGAACCTGCGGCCTTCTGCTCCGGAGGCAGACGCTCTATCCCCTGAGCTACGGGGGCGCATCAGAATGCTGCGCCGTTGGGCGTGCCCAGACTAGCGCACTACCGTCGGGGTTTATCGATTCGGGGCCGGGGCAGCCCAGACCATAGGATGGACCCTCGTGACCCCCGCTGACCTCGCCGAGCTGCTCAAAGCGACAGCCGCCGCGGTGCTAACCGAGCATGGCCTCGACACCGCTGCGCTACCTACGTCGGTCACCGTCGAGCGTCCCCGCAATCCGGAGCACGGCGACTATGCCTCTAACCTGGCGCTGCAACTCGGCAAGAAGGTCGGCGCCAACCCCCGTGACCTGGCCGGCTGGCTGGCCACCGCGCTCGCCGAGAAGGACGGCATCGCCGGTGCCGATGTCGCGGGCCCCGGTTTCGTCAATCTGCGAATCGACGCCTCGGCTCAGGCCGTCATCGTCAGCAACGTCATCGACGCCGGTACGGATTACGGCCACTGCGCCGCGCTGCAGGGCCACCACATCAACCTCGAGTTCGTCTCCGCCAATCCCACCGGGCCCATCCACATCGGCGGCACCCGCTGGGCCGCCGTCGGCGACGCGCTGGGCCGGCTGCTGGCCACCCAGGGCGCCGCGGTCGTGCGCGAGTACTACTTCAACGATCACGGTGCCCAGATCGACCGGTTCACCAACTCGCTGATTGCCTCCGCGAAAGGCGAGCCCGCACCGGAGGACGGCTACGCGGGCGACTACATCAAAGACATCGCCGCCCAGGTGCTCGCGAAGGAGCCCGACGCGTTGGGTCTGCCCGACGACGAGATGCATGAGACGTTCCGCGCCATCGGCGTCGACCTGATGTTCACCCACATCAGGCAGTCACTGCACGACTTCGGCACGGACTTCGACGTCTACACCCACGAAGATTCGATGCACACCTCCGGTCGGGTGGAGCGGGCCATTGCCCGGCTCCGCGACGTCGGCAAGATTTATGAGAAGGACGGCGCGGTCTGGTTGCGCACCACCGACTTCGGTGACGACAAGGACCGCGTGGTCATCAAGAGCGACGGTGCACCCGCGTACGTCGCCGCCGACATCGCCTACTACCTGGACAAGCGGGAACGCGGCGCCGATCTGTGCATCTACATGCTCGGCGCCGATCATCACGGCTACATCGCCCGACTCAAGGCCATCGCCTCGGCACTCGGCGAAGATCCCGCGACGGTCGAGGTCCTCATCGGACAGATGGTCAACCTGGTCCGCGACGGCCAGCCCGTCCGGATGAGTAAGCGGGCAGGCACCGTGATCACCCTCGACGATCTGGTCGAAGCCATCGGTGTCGACGCCGCCCGCTATTCGCTGATCCGGTCCTCCGTCGACTCGCCCATCGACATCGACCTGCAACTGTGGTCGTCGGCGTCGGCCGAGAACCCGGTCTACTACGTGCAGTACGCGCATGCCCGCCTCTCGGCGCTGGCTCGCAACGCGGCGGACCTCGGCGTCACGGCCGGTACCGCGCACCTCGGCCTCCTGACGCACGAGAAGGAGGGCACGTTGATCCGCAACATCGGCGAGTTCCCGCGGGTGCTCAAAACCGCTGCGGCCCTGCGTGAACCGCACCGAGTCTCGCGCTACCTCGAGGACCTTGCCGGCGACTACCACCGGTTCTACGACTCGTGCCGGGTGCTGCCGCAGGGCGACGAAGCGCCCAACGACCTGCACTCCGCACGTTTGGCGCTGTGTCAGGCCACCCGACAGGTCATCGCCAATGGTCTCGGGATCCTCGGCGTCGGCGCTCCGGAGCGGATGTGATCGCCCACCCCGCCGGCCCGCGGCACGCCGAGGAAGTCCACCACGGCGGCGCCCCGCCGCGCCCCAGCTCCGTCCAAGAAGTACTCACTCTGGCTCCGAACGTGTGGCCGCGCAGCACCGTTCGAGACAGCGACGGCGTCGTGTCGATCGGGGGAGTGCCCGTCACCGACATCGCGGCGGAGTTCGGCACACCGGTCTTCGTGATCGACGAGGACGATTTCCGCGCCCGATGCCGTGAAATCAGCGCGGCGTTCGGCGGGGGCGAGAACGTGCGCTATGCCGCGAAGGCGTTCATGTGCACCGAAGTCGCGCGTTGGATCGCCGAGGAGGGTCTCTCACTGGACGTGGCGAGCGGTGGCGAGATGGCCGTCGCGCTGCACGCGGGCTTCCCTGCGGAGCGGATCGCGTTGCACGGCAACAACAAATCGATCGACGAACTGACCGCTGCGGTCAAGGCAGGTATCGAGCATGTCGTGGTCGACTCGACGATCGAGATCGAGCGACTCGATGAGATCGCGTCCGCCGCGGGGGTGGTCCAAGATGTGCTCGTGCGGGTCACCGTCGGGGTGGAGGCGCACACCCACGAGTTCATCTCCACTGCGCACGAAGACCAGAAGTTCGGACTGTCGCTGGCCAGCGGAGCCGCGATGGACGCCGTGCGCCGGGTGTTCGCCGCCGACCACCTGCGCCTCGTCGGCCTGCACAGCCACATCGGCTCGCAGATCTTCGACGTCGCAGGCTTCGAGATCGCCGCACACCGCGTCATCGGTCTGCTTCGCGATGTGGTCGCCGAATTCGGTGTCGAGAAGACCTCGCAGATGTCGATCGTCGACCTTGGTGGTGGACTGGGCATTTCGTATCTGCCGCAAGACGACCCGCCGCCGGTCGCCGACCTGGCGGCCAAACTGAGCGCGATCGTGCGCGACGAGTCGGCCGCGGTCGGCCTGCCCGCGCCCCGCCTCGTCGTCGAACCGGGCCGCGCCATCGCCGGACCGGGGACGATCACGCTGTACAAAGTGGGCACCGTCAAGGACGTGGCCGTCAGCCCCACCGCCCACCGTCGCTACGTCAGCGTCGACGGCGGCATGAGCGACAACATCCGCACGTCGCTCTACGGTGCCGAATACGACGTCCGGCTGATCTCGCGGAGCAGCGACACCACCCCCAAGCTGGGCCGTGTCGTCGGAAAGCACTGCGAGAGTGGCGATATCGTCGTCCGCGACACGTGGGTGCCCGACGACATCCAGCCTGGGGACCTGCTGGGCGTCGCGGCCACCGGCGCATACTGCTATTCGATGTCGAGTCGCTACAACCTGATCGGCCGCCCCGCGGTGGTGGCCGTGCGCGACGGGCGGGCCCGCCTGATCCTGCGCCGGGAGACGGTCGACGATCTACTGAGTTTGGAAGTGAGGTAACCAATGAGCGAAAAGCCCATCGGCGTAGCGGTGCTCGGACTGGGCAACGTCGGCAGCCAGGTCGTCCGCATCATCGAGCAGAGCGCGGGCGACCTGACCGCCCGCATCGGCGCCCCGCTGGAACTGCGCGGCATCGGCGTGCGACGGGTGGCCGCCGATCGCGGAGTGCCTGTCGAACTGCTCACCGACAACATCGAGGAGCTGGTCTCGCGCGACGACGTCGACATGGTCGTCGAGCTGATGGGGCCAGTCGAGCCTGCGCGCAAGGCCATCCTCGCCGCACTCGAGCAGGGCAAGTCGGTCGTCACCGCGAACAAGGCACTGATGGCCCAGTCGACCGGCGAGCTGGCGCAGGCGGCCGAAGCCGCCCACGTCGACCTGTACTTCGAAGCCGCCGTCGCCGGCGCGATTCCGGTCATCCGTCCGCTGACCCAGTCGCTGGCGGGCGATTCCGTGCTGCGGGTCGCCGGAATCGTCAACGGCACCACCAACTACATCCTGTCCGAGATGGACAGCACCGGTGCCGACTACGCCTCTGCCCTCGCCGACGCCGGAGCGCTTGGCTACGCCGAGGCCGATCCCACCGCCGACGTCGAGGGCTTCGACGCCGCTGCCAAGGCGGCGATCCTCGCGTCGATCGCGTTCCACACCCGGGTGACGGCCGACGACGTCTACCGCGAGGGCATCACCAAGGTGACCCCGGCCGACTTCGAATCCGCGCGCGCACTCGGCTGCACGATCAAGCTGCTGGCCATCTGCGAGCGGCTCACGAGCGACGAGGAACAGCAGCGGGTCTCGGCGCGGGTGTACCCGGCGCTTGTGCCGCTCGACCATCCGCTGGCCTCGGTGAACGGTGCGTTCAACGCCGTCGTGGTGGAAGCCGAGGCTGCGGGTCGCTTGATGTTCTACGGGCAGGGCGCCGGGGGTGCGCCGACCGCGTCTGCGGTGATGGGCGATCTGGTCATGGCCGCGCGCAACCGCGTGCAGGGTGGTCGCGGACCGCGCGAGTCGAAGTACGCCAAACTGCCGATCTCGCCGATCGGTTTCATTCCCACTCGGTACTACGTAAACATGAACGTCGCCGACCGGCCCGGCGTGTTGTCGTCTGTCGCAGCAGAATTCGCCAAGCGGGAGGTCAGCATCGCCGAAGTGCGCCAGGAAGGCATGGTGGACCAAGGCGGGCAGCGGTGCGGTGCTCGCATCGTCGTCGTGACCCACGAGGCCACCGACGCCGCACTGTCGGAGACGGTCGCGGCGCTGGCCGACCTCGATGTCGTGCAGACCATCAACAGTGTGCTGCGGATGGAGGGCATAAGCGAATGAGCGCCCCGCGCAACGGTGTTCACCAGCCCTGGCCGGGGTTGATCGCCGCGTACCGCGACCGCCTCCCGGTGAAGGACGACTGGACGCCGATCACCCTGCGCGAGGGCGGCACCCCGCTGCTACCCGCGCCGCGGCTGTCGGAACTCACCGGCTGCACAGTGCATTTGAAGGTCGAGGGGCTCAACCCGACAGGCTCGTTCAAGGACCGCGGTATGACGATGGCGGTCACCGAAGCCGTCGCCCACGGTCAGCAGGCCGTGTTGTGCGCGTCGACGGGCAACACCTCGGCGTCGGCCGCCGCCTACGCGGCCCGCGCCGGAATCACCTGCGCGGTGCTGGTGCCGCAGGGAAAGATCGCGATGGGCAAGCTCGCGCAGGCGGTCATGCACGGCGCCAAGATCATTCAGATCGACGGCAATTTCGATGACTGCCTCGAACTGGCCCGCAAGCTCACCGCCGATTTCCCGACCGTGTCGTTGGTCAACTCCGTCAACCCTTTCCGCATCGAAGGACAGAAGACGGCCGCGTTCGAAATCGTCGACGCGCTCGGCGAGGCGCCGGACGTGCACTCGCTGCCCGTCGGCAACGCGGGCAACATCACGGCGTACTGGAAGGGTTACACCGAGTACCACCGCGACGGCGTGTCCGGTCAACTGCCGCGCATGCTGGGCACTCAGGCCGCGGGCGCGGCGCCACTGGTGCATGGCGCGCCGGTCAGCCATCCCGAGACCATCGCCACCGCGATCCGCATCGGCTCACCGGCGTCGTGGGCCACCGCGGTCGAAGCCCAGGAGCAGTCGAACGGCCGCTTCCTGGCCGCCACCGACGAGGAGATCCTTGCCGCGTATCACCTTGTGGCGCGGACCGAAGCCGTATTCGTCGAGCCGGCATCCGCCGCGAGCATCGCCGGACTGCTCAAGTCCATCGAGGACGGCTGGGTGGCTAAGGGGTCGACCGTCGTGTGCACCGTGACGGGTAACGGGCTCAAGGACCCCGATACCGCGTTGAAGGGCATGCCGTCCGTCACGCCCCTGCAGGTCGACCCCGTCGCGGTGGCCGAGATCCTGGGCTTGAACTAGTGATGCAAACCCTGCCCGCCGGGTTGACGGCCACCGCCGTCGTGGCGGCGTCCAGCGCCAACCTGGGCCCCGGCTTCGACTGTATGGGGCTTGCATTGAGTCTGTACGACGAGATCGTGGTGGAGACAACCGAATCCGGCCTGAAGGTTGACGTCGAAGGCGAAGGCGCCGGTCAGGTTCCGCTGGACTCTTCGCATCTGGTGGTACGTGCCATCGAGCACGGACTGCAGGCGGTGAACGCACGAGTGTCCGGGCTGAACGTCCGCTGCCGCAACGATATTCCGCATTCGCGGGGACTTGGTTCGTCTGCGGCGGCGGTTGTGGGCGGCCTGGCGGTGGTCAACGGCCTTGTGAACCAGGACGGTTCATCGCCGCTCGCCGAGACCGAACTCATTCAGCTGGCCAGTGAGTTCGAGGGGCATCCGGATAACGCGTCGGCCGCCGTCCTGGGCGGAGCCGTGGTGTCGTGGACCGAACACGATGGCGCGCTGCCGCGCTATTCGGCAGCGCCGCTGCGTCTACATCCCGACATCCGGCTGTTCTCCGCCGTGCCCGAAGACCGTTCGTCGACGGCCGAGACGCGCGTGCTGCTTCCCGAGCAGGTCAGCCATATCGACGCACGGTTCAACTTGAGCCGATCGGCGCTGCTCGTGCTGGCTTTGACCGAACGACCCGATCTGCTCATGGAGGCGACCGAGGACGTCCTGCATCAGCCGCAGCGGGCGGCTGCCATGCCGGCATCTGCGGAATACCTGCGGCTCCTGCGGCGTTGTGGTGTTGCAGCTGCGTTGTCCGGGGCTGGACCTGCGGTGATCGCACTCAGCGCGCAAGCAGAATTACCCGCGGAAGCTCTGGAGTACGGCGCAGCCAACGGGTTCTGCGTCCGCGAGATGACCATCGGTGACGGTGTGCGGTGGACGTCGGGTGTTGCGGTCAGAGGTTGAGTCCACGGCTGACGGGTCCGAGCATCAGAAGTCACACGAGAACCAGCGTGTTTCTTGCTTCCGGCCCCGAAGCGGGTTATTCTCGCTCTCGTCCAGCAATCGCAGCGTCTCTGCCTGCGCCGACACTAGGACGACACTCTTCTTTTAAGTGTTCATCTCGTGGACTGAAGGTTTGCCGCTTGCCGGCGGAACCCGTTGCTGAACGCAACCAAAACCCCCCGCATGACTCGAACGCAGGGGACAGAAAGGAAATCCGTGACTGATACGGACCTCATCACGGCTGGTGGCAGCGACGACAGCGTCGATCTGCCGAACACCGTGGCTACGAACTCTCCCGCGGAAGCTGACGCGTCGGCGCCGACGTCCACCGCGGAAACGGCGCCGACGGCTGACGTCGCGTCGGGCGATCGGCCCGCTTCACTGTCCACGATGGTGCTGCCCGAGCTGCGCGCGCTTGCCAAGGAGATCGGCGTCGAAGGCGCCTCCGGCATGCGCAAGAGCGAACTGGTAGCCGCGATCAAGGAGCGCCGTGGCGACTCCAACGGCCGCGCCCGTCAGGCGAAGGCGCCCGACGCCGCCGCGAACGACGCGCCGGCGCCCCCCGCTGCCGCCGAGCCAACCGACGATAAGGCCTCCGCCGACGGCCAGCAGCAGACCGACCAGCCGACCCGGCCCCGCCGCGAGCGTCGCGGCGCCTCACGCGGCACCGGCTCGCCGAGCGGTTCCGAGCAGAACGACCAGCCCAAGCAGGACGCCGACGCCGGTCAGAACACCAAGACCGACGACGCCAAGACCGACACGAAGTCCGACGGCGACCAGCAGCCGAGCGACCAGCGGCAGAGTGACCAGCGGCAGAGCGACCAGCGCCAGGGCGACCAGCAGCAGAACGACCGGCAGGGCGGTCAGAACCGCGGTGGCGGCAACGCAGGCAACGCCGACAACGCCGGCGACGACGACGGCGATGGTCGCCAGGGTCGCCGTGGCCGCCGGTTCCGCGACCGCAGACGCCGTGAGCGCGGCGGCGAAGGCGGCGGCGGCAACGAGCGCGGTGATACCGAACTGCGCGAGGACGACGTCGTGCAGCCCGTCGCGGGCATTCTCGACGTCCTGGACAACTACGCGTTCGTCCGCACCTCCGGCTACCTGGCCGGGCCCAACGACGTCTACGTGTCCATGAACATGGTGCGCAAGAACGGCCTGCGCCGCGGCGACGCTGTGACCGGCGCCGTGCGGGTGGCCAAAGACGGCGAGCAGACCAACCAACGGCAGAAGTTCAACCCGCTGGTGCGGCTGGACTCCGTCAACGGCGGGGCGGTCGACGACGCCAAGAAGCGCCCCGACTTCACGAAGCTGACCCCGCTGTACCCGAATCAGCGCCTGCGTCTGGAGACCTCAGGCGAGAAGCTGACGACTCGCGTGATCGATCTGATCATGCCGATCGGCAAGGGGCAGCGCGCGCTGATCGTGTCGCCGCCGAAGGCCGGTAAGACCACGATCCTGCAGGACATCGCCAACGCGATCACGAGGAACAACCCCGAGTGCCATTTGATGGTGGTGCTGGTCGACGAGCGGCCTGAAGAGGTCACCGACATGCAGCGGTCGGTCAAGGGTGAGGTCATCGCCTCGACCTTCGACCGCCCGCCGTCGGACCACACGCAGGCCGCCGAACTCGCCATCGAGCGGGCCAAGCGCCTGGTCGAGCAGGGCAAGGACGTCGTCGTGTTGCTCGACTCGATCACCCGCCTCGGTCGCGCGTACAACAACGCGTCGCCCGCGTCGGGCCGCATCCTGTCCGGTGGCGTGGACTCCACCGCGCTGTACCCCCCGAAGCGGTTCCTGGGCGCTGCCCGCAACATCGAAGACGGTGGCTCGCTGACGATCATCGCCACGGCGATGGTCGAGACCGGTTCGACCGGCGACACGGTGATCTTCGAGGAGTTCAAGGGCACCGGTAACGCCGAGCTCAAGCTGGACCGCAAGATCGCCGAGCGGCGGGTCTTCCCGGCCGTCGACGTCAACCCGTCCGGCACCCGCAAGGACGAGTTGCTGTTGTCACCGGATGAGTTCTCGGTCGTACACAAGCTGCGCCGGGTGCTGTCGGGTCTCGACCCGCACCAGGCGATCGACCTGTTGATGAGCCAGCTGCGCAAGACCAAGAACAACTACGAGTTCCTGGTCCAGGTTTCCAAGACCGCGCCAGGCTCGATGGACTCCGACTGAGACCTCACCGATAGGGGTCGGTGATCGCGCGCAGCGCGGTCAGCGCCTCGTGCAGCTGCGTGAACGCGTCGTCGCCGAGGAACGTTCGCCATTCCCGCTCGACCCTGGCGACCTCGGCGCCCGCGATCTGACAGAGCGCAACTCCTTTGTCGCTCAAGGTGACGAGCCTGGCTCGCGCATCTGAAGGGTCGGGTGCGCGCACCACGTAGCCGGCACGCTCGAGTTGGCCGATCAGCTCGCCGGCCGTCTGCTTTGTGACGCGCGCCTGCTCCGCGAGGTCGGTCAGCCGCATGCCGCGCGGATCAAGACGCTGCATCAACCGCGACTGCGCCACAGTGATGTCGCCGACGCCCGCCGCCGCCAAGGCCTCCATGACGCGCGATTCCATCGCGCGATGGGCGATGAACATGAGTGTCGCGGTGTTCGGCGAGTCAGCCACCCGTTGACTTTAGTACGGATACCTGACAATATTCGTCAGGAAGCCTGACTAAAACGAAGGTAGGGCGACATGGACTCCGACACCATCTGGCGACACGTCGATGACCAGCGCGCGCGACTGGCCGACCTGTTCGACACCGTCGAGGCGCACCGCTGGGACACGCCGTCGTTGTGCGAGGGGTGGACGGTGCGCGACGTGGCGGCGCACCTGACACACTCTCACATGGCCAAGCCCAGGATGGCGCTCGAGGCCGTGCGGTCCGGTTTCCGGTTCAACGCAATGGTGTATCGAGTCGCCGTGCAGGACAACCGAACTCCACACCAGATCACCGAGGCGCTGCGAGGTATGAGGGGATCTCGGCGGCGTCCGCCCGGCACCGCGGAATGCGACCCGCTGATGGATGTTCTTGTGCACGGCCAGGACATCGCGGTACCCCTCGGCCTCGAATTGTCGATGCCGCCCGATGCGGCTGTCGTGGCGGCTCGCCGATTGTGGGGGATGCGCTTCCCGCTCAACCCGCGCCGCCGCCTGCGCGGGATCGAACTCGCGGCGACCGACGCCGACTTCCGCGTCGGCGACGGCCGGCGCGTCGAGGCGCCGATCCGCGACATCGTGATGACGCTGGCCGGTCGGCCCGCTGGCATCAGCGCGCTTCGGTAGGATCGCTACTCAACTTTGAGTACCGTGGTCCGCATGACGGACACCACGATCCCGCTCCTGCCCTGCGTAGCGCCCGGCGACACCCTCGACTTCTTCACCGCGCTCGGATTCGAGGTGACCTACAACCAGACCCGTCCCTACCTCTACCTGTCCTTGCGCCGCGGCGACGTCGAACTGCACTACGGCAAACCGCCCGCGGGGCTCGATCCCGCGGAGGAGTGCTCCGGCGGCTGCCTGGTGATGACCGACGATGTGGCCGGCTATCACCGGGCTTTCTCCGAAGCGCTACGGGCCCGCTACGGCAAGGTGCTGGCGAAGGGACGGCCGCGAATCACCCGGTACCGACCCGGCCAGACCCGTTTCACCACCGTCGACCCATCCGGCAACAACATCGTGTTCATCAGTCGGGATGAACCGATCGAGCTGGAGTACGGCGGATCGAAGAAGCTCACTGGGTTGGCCAAAGCCATTGACAATGCGCGGATTCTGCGCGACTTCAAGACCGACCACAGGGCCGCCGCGCGTGCACTCGACAGCGCGCTGAAGCGGCACCGGGCGACCGCGTCGCCGCGCGACGTCGCCCGAGCGCTGGCGAACAGGGCTGAACTCGCGGTGGCGTTGGGGGACCGCGACCGCGCAATACAGATCGCCGAAGAGTTGCGGAATTTTCCGCTGACGGAGCAGGACCGCGCCGAGTTGGCCGATGACTTGAGTGCAGCCGTCGACCTGCAACGCTGGTTGTCCGACTGATGTCGACGGTTCGGCTGCTGGTTCTCGGCGTCGTCCGCAACAGCGGCGAGGCCCACGGTTATGCGGTGCATCGGGAGTTGACGTCCTGGCGCGTCGACACCTGGACCAGGGTCAAGCCGCCGTCGATCTACCACGCGATCAAGCAGTTGCACCGAGAAGGCCTGCTCAGCGCGTCGGAGCCGCAGAACAGCCCCAGCGGGCCGGCCCGGGTGGCGTACCGCATCACCGCGGCCGGCCAGCGGGCGTTCTTCGAACTGCTCGAAGCCGCGTTGCAGAGTCCCGACATCGAGGAGTTCGGCGCTGGAATCGCCTTCATGCGCAGCTTGCCTCGCACACGCGTGGCCGCGCTCCTTCACGCCCAGCTGGAGACCACCGAATCGATCGCGACCCAGTTACGCCAGATGAAGGCCGACTGGCCGGATCCCGACGCGCCGCCGCATGCTCAACACCTTCTCGAGTTGTGGCGCGGGACATTCGCCTCGAACGCGGCGTGGACCACCCAGATGCTCGCCCGTATCAACGGCGGCGAGTTCGAGTTCACACCGCCGGATCAGCCCGAAGGCCCGGCATGACATAGCGGCGCAGGTGTGTCAGCACGGCATCAGGGTCGCCTGGGTCAAGCTGCTCGCCGGGCACGGTGGCCAACGAGATCAGCACGCGCGCAAGCCATTCCGAAGCCTCAGCGATATCGGTGTCGGGGTGGATCTCACCGTTCTCGCGCGCCTCGATCAGGTACCGTGACCAGAAGGCGGCGAGGTCGGGTACCAGTCCTTGAACTCCGGCGCCTGCACACGCCGCGAACTCCTCTGGTTCTTCCACCCGCAACTTCATCAGCAGCGCGCCGGGATCGTCGTAGGCGGTTCGGCCGTGCAGGATGCCCGCCACGATCTGGTGTTCAAGTCCCTCGACGCGTTCGAGCAACGCGTGCGCCTCCGACCAGAATGCGTCGTTGAGTCGCACTATCGCGGCGCCCAGCAGTGCTACCTTGTCCGGAAAATGCCGGTACAGCCAGCCCCGCGACACTCCCGCTACCTCGGCAACCTCCGATACGGTCGTCGATCGTATTCCCTTGGCGCGCAGACAAATTTCCGCAGCGTCGATCAGCCGATCGCGGACCGGGTTGGTGGCCGTGCTGCTCGTCACCCGTTGGACTCCTCGTCGTCTGCATGCCCCGTCGGGCGTGGTCGGGGCATTGTGCCATGGTAGACACATTCCTAGATCTGTTCACTGTCGAGAGGTGAGCCATGGCGGACACGCTTCAGCAGTTGCTTCGCGAGCGCGCCGAGCAGGACGCCGTCGCGGTGAAGTACCTCGACCGCACTTGGACCTGGCGCGAGCACCTCGCCGAGGCGTCCGCGCAGGCCGCGGCGCTGATCGCGGCTGCCGAGCCGGGCCGCCCGCTGCACGTGGGCGTGCTGCTCGGCAACACCCCGGACATGCTGACGGCGCTGGCGGCAGCGGGTCTCGGCGGCTACGTCCTGTGCGGTGTGAACACCACCCGCAGGGGGGAGGCGCTGGAGCGCGACATCGTGAAGGTCGACTGCCAATTCCTGATCACCGACGCCGAACACCGCGTCCTGCTCGAGGGGCTGAACCTGCCCGGCATCACGGTGTTCGACACGTCCACGCCGCAGTGGGCAGAGCTGCTGGCGTCGGCGCCCGCGCTGACGCCGCACCGCGAAGTCGGGGCCGACGACACCTTCATGATGATCTTCACCTCGGGCACGAGCGGTAACCCCAAGGCCGTGCAGGTGGCCAACTCCATGGTGCTGTTCGCGGGCACGGCGTTGGCCGACAAGTTCTCGCTGACCTCCGACGACGTCTGCTATCTGTCGATGCCGTTGTTCCATTCCAATGCCGTGGTCGGCGGCTGGGCCCCCGCACTGGTGTCCGGGGCGACGATGGCGCCGGCGAAGTTCTCCGCGTCGGGCTTTCTGGCCGACATCCGCCGCTATGGCGCGACGTACATGAACTACGTCGGCAAGCCGCTCGCGTACGTGCTGGCGACCCCCGAGCAGCCCGACGACCGGGACAACCCCCTGCGGGTGGCCTTCGGCAACGAGGCGACCGACCGGGACATCGAGGAGTTCGGGCGCCGCTTCGAGGTGACGGTCGACGACGGATTCGGCTCGACGGAGAACGCCGTGATCATCACCCGCACGCCCGACACGCCGAAAGGCTCAATCGGCCAGGGGTTTCCGGGTGTGGCCATTTACAACAGCGAGACAGTGACCGAGTGCCCGACCGCGGAGTTCGACGCCGACGGCGCACTGGTCAATGCCGACGAGGCAATCGGTGAGTTGGTGAACACCGCCGGGACCGGCTTCTTCTCCGGCTACTACAACGACCGCGACGCCACCGACGAGCGCATGCGCCACGGCATGTACTGGTCCGGCGATCTGGCCTACCGCGATGCGGACGGATTCATCTATCTCGCGGGGCGCACCGCCGACTGGATGCGCGTCGACGGCGAGAACTTGACCACTGCGCCGATCGAACGCATCCTGCTGCGGCTGCCTGCGATCAACCGCGTTGCGGTCTACCCGGTGCCTGACGAGCTCGTCGGCGATCAGGTGATGGCCGCGGTCGTGCTGCAGGACGACGCGGAGCTGACCCCGGCGGAATTCGAGCGATTCCTGGCAGCGCAACGCGATCTGTCGCCGAAAGCCTGGCCGCGGTACGTCTGGGTCGCCGACGATCTGCCCAGCACCGCGACCAACAAGATCGTGAAAAGGGAACTCGTTGCCCGTGGCGCGAAAGCCGACGGGCGGGTGCTGTGGCGACGCGACGGCAGCAAATTTCACCTCGCCGCCAATTAGCGGTCTGTACCATCGACCCATGGCGGGTGAGGGGCCTAGCCCTGGGTTCGATTATCTCTTTGAATCGCAGGACAGCGCGCAGGCCGACGACGACGTGGCAGGCGAGTCAACCGCCGCGAAGGGTGGCGCGCACCGCAAAGAGCCGCCCGGCGCGCAAACCAACTGGATCCTCGGCATCCTGGTGGCGGCGGTGGTAGCGGCCGCGGTGGTGCTCGGCATGTTGTTTCTGCGTCCCGACCGCACCGAACCAGTCGACTCGCCGCTCGTACCCGCGGCTCCGTCGAACACCACGACCGCTCCGAGCGCGACGGCGCCTGCACCACCCGTCCTGCCGGCACAGGTGCCCGCCCCCGTACCGGCGCCGCCATCGACGCCCGCGTCGGCCACACAGCCTTCGCAGGCCACGGTCGAACCGCAGGCTCCGCCACCGCCGCCGCAGGTGACCTCGCCTGCCCCGGAGCCCGAGGCGACACAGCCACCGTCGCCGATCACGCGGGCGCCCTTCAGCGTCGAACCCGAACCGCGCCCGCCGTTGCCCAACGAGGACCGGCCAGACGGCGGCGACGGCGACGGCGGTGGACTGCTGGGCGGTGGCGGGCTGCTCTAGCCCGACCGCGCAGGAATAGCGAGCCCTGGGTACGCGTTTAGGCTGCTGGCGGTTGAACTGGCATAATGGACCGCTGACCCTCGGTTCCGGTTCACGCCAACACACCTCCACTTCACGGAGGGGCGACCCGGGGCCACAATGGAAGAGGAAACCATGAAATCGGGTATTCACCCTGAGTATGTCGAGACCACGGTGCACTGCGGTTGCGGCAACACCTTCACCACGCGTAGCACCAAGGGAAACGGCCAGATCGCCGTCGAGGTCTGTTCCCAGTGCCACCCGTTCTACACCGGCAAGCAGAAGATCCTCGACAGCGGCGGCCGCGTCGCACGCTTCGAGAAGCGCTACGGCAAGCGCGCCGGGGCGACGGGGAAAGCCGGGGCTGCTGAGAAGAACACCACCGACAAGTAGCTGCCTTTCCGACGCCCGATCTGCCGCCTCAGCGGCCAGGCCGGGCGTCGGTCTGCGTTTCGGCCAAGGAGTTTGACGTGACGGACACCGCCCGCGCTGGATCCCCGGCTCAGCCGGGGGGAGCCATCGAGGCGTTGGTGGCCGAGCATGCCGACCTCGAGCGTCAGCTGTCGGACCCGAGTCTGCACGCCGACGCAGCCCAGGCGCGTAAGGTGGGCAGACGCTTCGCTCAGCTGTCGCCAATCGTTTCGACCTATCGCAAGCTCGAGGCCGCCTGTGGCGACCTCGAAGCCGCGCGCGAGCTCGTCGCCGACGACGAGTCGTTCGCCGCCGAGGTCATCGAGTTGCAGGGCACCGTCGAACATCTCGAAACCCAGCTGACCGATCTGCTCGCGCCGCGGGATCCGCACGACGCCGACGACATCGTGCTCGAGGTCAAGTCGGGGGAGGGCGGCGAGGAGTCGGCGCTGTTCGCTGCGGACCTCGCGCGCATGTACGTCCGGTACGCCGAGCGGCACGGCTGGAACGTGACCATGCTCGACGAGACGACGTCGGATCTCGGCGGCTACAAGGACGCGACCCTGTCGATCAGGAGCAAGGGCGACACCGCCGACGGGGTCTGGTCGCGGCTGAAGTTCGAAGGCGGTGTGCACCGCGTCCAGCGGGTTCCCATCACGGAATCACAAGGGCGCGTACATACCTCGGCCGCAGGCGTCCTGGTGTATCCAGAACCCGAGGAGATCGAAGAAGTCCAGATCGACGAGTCCGACTTGCGCATCGACGTCTACCGGTCGTCGGGCAAGGGCGGTCAGGGCGTGAACACCACGGACTCCGCGGTGCGCATCACCCACCTGCCCACCGGCATCGTGGTCACCTGTCAGAACGAGCGATCGCAGTTGCAGAACAAGGCCCGCGCCATGCAGGTGCTTGCGGCCCGGTTGCAGTCGCTGGCGGAGGAGCAGGCGCAGGCCGACGCATCGGCGGACCGAGCCAGCCAGATCCGCACTGTCGACCGTAGCGAGCGGATTCGCACCTACAACTTCCCGGAGAACCGCATCGCCGATCACCGGATCAATTTCAAGGCGCACAACCTCGACCAGGTGCTCGACGGCGACCTCGACGCATTGTTCGACGCGCTGGCCGCCGCGGACAAACAAGCCAGGTTGGCTGGGGCATGACAGTGCGCCAGGTGATCGACGCCGCCACGGAAGCACTCGCCGAGGCGGGAGTCGGATCTCCTCGCGTCGACGCCGAACTTCTGGCCGCACACGCCGCGGGCACCGTCCGCGGACGCCTCGCGCTCGTCGACACGACCCCGGAATTCGTCAGCCGCTACGACGGGCTGATCGCCCAGCGCGTTGAGCGAGTGCCCCTGCAGCACCTCCTGGGCACCGCGCCGTTCGGCCCCGTCGAGGTGGCTGTCGGACCCGGCGTCTTCGTACCCAGGCCGGAAACCGAGTCGCTATTGGAATGGGCTGTCGCGCAACCACTGCCGGGTTCTCCGGTGATCGTCGATCTGTGTACGGGCTCGGGTGCCTTGGCGCTGGCGCTGGCGAAGAACTGGCCGGACGCTCGCGTCATCGCCGTGGACGACTCCGACGACGCGTTGACCTATGCGCAGCGCAATCTGTCCGGCACGAACGTCGACCTGATCGACGCCGACGTCACGGCGCCGGACCTATTGCCCGAACTCGACGGCCAGGTTGACCTCCTCGTCGCCAATCCGCCATACATTCCCGACGGTGCGCAGTTGGAGCCCGAAGTGGCCGAACATGATCCGGACCATGCGCTGTTCGGCGGGCCCGACGGCATGCGCGTGATCGACGCCATCGTCGAACTTGCCGCCCGCTGGTTGCGCGTCGGCGGATACTGCGCCGTCGAGCACGACGACACCACGTCGCGGCGGACCGTCCAAAGTTTCGATCGGACAAGTTGTTTCGATCACGTGGCCGCTCGGCGCGACCTCGCCGGGCGACCCCGTTTCGTGACCGCGCGGAGGGCGTCATGACGCAGGTCTTCGACTGCTCCGACGACGCGCAACGAGAGAACGGGATCGCCTCAGCGATCAGCGCGCTCAAGGGCGGCCGGCTGGTCGTGTTGCCCACAGACACCGTGTACGGCATCGGCGCCGACGCCTTCGACGGTGACGCCGTCGCGGCCCTGCTTTCGGCGAAGGGGCGCGGCCGCGACATGCCCGTTCCGGTACTGGTCGGCTCGTGGCACAGCATCGACGGCTTGGTCTACACCGTTCCGCACACCGCGCGCGAACTCATCGCGGCCTTCTGGCCGGGAGCGTTGAGTCTGGTGGTGCGCCAGGCACCGTCGCTGCAGTGGGATCTCGGCGACGCCCACGGCACGGTCATGTTGCGGATGCCGCTGCACCCGGTCGCGATCGAACTCCTGCGTGAAGTCGGGCCCATGGCGGTGTCGAGCGCCAACATCACCGGTCGCCCCGCCGCCGTCACCGCCGAACAGGCGCGCCAACAACTCGGCGACCTCGTGGAGGTGTACCTGGACGCGGGCCCGTCGGCGCAGCAGGCCGCGTCAACGATCGTCGACCTCACCGGCGCGCACCCGCGCGTGCTGCGCCAGGGTCCGGTGACCGTCGAGGCGATCGCCGACGTCCTCGGTGTTGAGCCTTCGGCGCTCACGGATTGATCCGGGGTCACGTGCAGTACGGTTCACCGGTGTTCCACGCGGCAGAGAACCTGCTGGCGCTCAATGAACGCGGCGCGGGCGTCCCCCTTCGTGAGCTCGCGCTGGTCGGACTGACCGCGGCCATCATCACCTACTTCGCCACCGGCTGGGTCCGGGTGCTGGCACGCAAGCTCGGCGCCGTGGCCTATCCGCGGGAACGCGACGTGCACCTCGAGCCGATTCCTCGCATGGGCGGCTTGGCGATGTACGTCGGCGTCGTTGCGGCCGTCTTGCTGGCCTCGCAACTGCCGGCCCTGACCCGCGGCTTCGTCTACTCCTCGGGCATGCCCGCGGTCGTCGTGGCGGGTGGGCTCATCATGGCGATCGGTCTGATCGACGACCGGTGGGGACTGGACTCGCTGACCAAGTTCGCGGGCCAGATCACCGCGGCCAGTGTGCTTGTCACGATGGGCGTCGCCTGGAGCGTGCTCTACATCCCCTTCGGCGGCGTCGGAACCATTGTGCTCGACCAGGTGGCGTCGATCCTGCTCACGCTGGCGCTGACGGTGTCGATCGTCAACGCGATGAACTTCATCGACGGGCTCGACGGTCTGGCCGCGGGCCTCGGGCTGATCACCGCGTCGGCCATCTGCATCTTCTCGGTCGGTTTGCTGCGCGACCACGGCGGCGACGTCCTGTTCTACCCGCCCGCCGTGATTTCCGTTGTGCTGGCCGGTGTTTGCCTCGGCTTCCTCCCGCACAACTTCCACCCCGCCAAGATCTTCATGGGTGACTCCGGGTCGATGCTCATCGGGCTGATGTTGGCCGCCGCTTCGACGACGGCGGCGGGACCCATCTCGCAAACCGCTTACGGGGTGCGCGACGTTTTTGCTCTGTTGTCGCCATTCCTGTTGGTGGTCGCGGTGATGTTCGTGCCCGCGCTCGACGCCCTGCTGGCCATCATCCGGCGCACTCGCGCGGGCGTGCACTTCACCACCCCGGACAAGATGCATCTGCATCACCGTCTGCTGCAGATCGGGCATTCCCACCGACGGGTGGTGCTGCTGGTCTACATGTGGGTCGGCATCATCGCGCTGGGTGCAGCAAGCACCATCTTCTTCGACCCCCGCTATACGGGTGCGGTGATGCTGGCGGCCATTCTGGTCGCCATCGTCGTCACCGTCATCCCCCTTTTGAGGCGCGGTGACGACGAGTCCGAGGAAATGTACGACAAAAAGTAGTAGACCCCCTTTTATGGCTCTCACCATGTGTTAGGGTGCTGTCAGAACCCGAAAAACCTCGCGGGTTGCCGGCCTCCGGGCCCCTCGGTTCGCCGCCGATCGGACCGGAACAACGACCGACAAAGGGAGCTGCCCCTTGGGTGATTCCAGCGAGCCCGACGCCCTCCGATACGCTCGTGGCGCCACTCACAGGATCATCGGGACATCGTCCTTCGACCGCGGGATTGAGGTGAAGCAGTGACGACGCCAGCGCAAGACGCGCCGTTGGTGTTTCCCTCCGTTGCATTCCGGCCCGTGCGGCTGTCCGCAATCTGTGTGGTCTTCGCCGGCCTGGTGACTGCCGTGGCCGCGCTGCTCGACCATCCGATGGTCGGCGTGTTCTTCGGAGTGGGGCTCGGACTCGGTTTGCTCAACGCGATCCTGATCCAGCGTTCTGTGGAATCGATTACCGCCGAGGAGCATCCGCTCAAGCGCAAGATGGCGCTCAACTCGGCCACCCGACTCCTCGTCATGACGGTGATTGGTCTGACCATCGCGTTCATCTTCCGACCACAGGGCCTCGGCGTCGTATTCGGCATGGCCTTGTTCCAGGTGGTCCTGGTCGTCTCGACCGCACTGCCGGTGATGAAAAAGCTCAAGGCGGGTAGCCCGGAAGGCACAGGCGGACTCGAAGGAGAGGCTACGCAGTAATGACCCAGAACATCCTCGCCGCAGAATCCGGCATCCAGGTCGGACACCACACCGAGGCGCACTGGTTCGGACTCACGGTGAACACCGACACGGTGCTGGCGACTGCGATCGCCGCGGCGATCGTTCTCGGGTTGGCCTTTTACCTGCGCGCCAAGGTGACCTCGTCCGGTGTGCCGGGTGGGGTGCAGCTGTTCTGGGAGGCGATCACCGTCCAGTCGCGCACCCAGATCGAGAACGCGATCGGCATGAAGATCGCCCCGTTCGTTCTGCCGCTGGCCGTGACGTTGTTCGTGTTCATCTTGGTCGCCAACTGGTTGTCGGTGTTCCCGTGGCAGTACACCGATGACAAGGGTGCGATCCACGAACTGCTCAAGCCGCCGGCGTCCGACATCAACTTCGTGCTGGCGCTCGCGCTGTTCGTCTTCATCTGCTACCACGCTGCGGGCTTCTGGCGCCGCGGCCCGCTCGGCCACCCGTTCCGGGTGCTGAAGGGCCATGTCGCGATCCTCGCGCCGATCAATATCGTCGAGGAGCTGGCCAAGCCGATCTCGTTGTCGCTGCGACTCTTCGGCAACATTTTCGCCGGTGGCATCCTGGTGGCGCTGATCGCGCTGTTCCCGCCGTACATCATGTGGCTGCCGAACGCCATCTGGAAGAGCTTCGACCTGTTCGTCGGCGCCATCCAGGCGTTCATCTTCGCGCTACTGACGATCTTGTACTTCAGCCAGTCGATGGAACTCGAGGACGACCATCACTAGCGATTCGCACAAGCAGGACCCACAACCTGGTAGCACCGCTACCAGTTATCAAGGAGGATAGGAAATGGATCCCACTATCGTCGCCGGCGCCCTTATCGGCGGTGGACTGATCATGGCAGGCGGCGCCATCGGCGCCGGTATCGGTGACGGCATCGCGGGTAACGCGTTGATCGCCGGCATCGCTCGCCAGCCCGAGGCTCAGGGCCGACTCTTCACGCCGTTCTTCATCACGGTCGGTCTGGTCGAGGCGGCGTACTTCATCAACCTGGCGTTCATGGCGCTGTTCGTCTTCGCCACCCCGGGTGCCTCCTAAACAGCCGGAAAGCAGAGTTCATGGTTGACCTCAGCACCACAACGGTTCTCGCGGCAGAAGGCGGGCAGAGCAACTTCCTCGTGCCCAACGGCACCTTCTTCTTCGTGTTGCTCATCTTCCTGATCGTTCTCGGCGTCATCGCCAAATGGGTTGTGCCGCCGATCAGCAAGGTGCTGCACGAGCGCGAAGCCATGGTGTACAAGACCGCCGAAGACAACCGTCGGGCAGCCAAGCTGCGCGCCGCGGCGGACGCTGATTACCGCAGGGTGATGGGTGAGGCGCGTCGCGAGGCGACCAACGTGCGGGAGGAGGCCCGTGCCGAGGGACGCAAGATCGTCGAGGAGGCACGGGCCCGGGCCAACGCGGAGGTATCCACGGTGCTGCAACACGCCAACGAGGAGTTGGGCCAGCAGTCCCGCGCGCTGACCGTCGAACTTCAGACGTCGGTCGAGAATCTCGCGGCGAATCTGGCGAGCCGCGTGCTCGGCGTGGACGTCACGACCCGCACGGTGCCGGTATCGACGGGACAGGGGCGGTAGTCGGATGTCGACCTTCATAGGACAGCTCGTCGGCTTCATCGTCATCGTTTTCCTGGTGGTCAAGTTCGTCTTGCCGCCGGTACGCAACATGATGAAGAACCAGCAGGAAGCCGTCCGCAACCAGCTCGAAGAGCATGCCACGGCGGAGAAGCAGGTCGCCGAGGCCGACAGCGACCACGCCAAAGCACTGGAAGAGGCGAAGGCCGAAGCCGCGAAGGTGATCGAAGAGGCGCGCCACGACGCCGAGAAGATCGCTGAGCAGCTGCGCGCGCAAGCCGATGTGGAGCTCGAGCGCATCAAAGTGCAGGGCGCGCAACAGGTTCAATTGTTGCGCCAGCAGCTGATCCGCGAGTTGCGGCAGAGTCTCGGGGCCGAGTCCGTGCACCGGGCAGGCGATCTGGTTCGCGACTTCGTCTCCGATCCGGCCGAGCAATCGGCCACGGTCGACCGCTTCCTCACCGAACTCGACGAGATGGCGCCCTCGACCACCGTGTTCGGTGACGCCGTCACGGCCAAGCTCCGCGCCGCCAGCCGCGACTCGGTCATCGAGGTCGTCAAGCGATTCGACGAAAGCGTCGGCGGGCTCGATGCCAACGCGTTGACCAGCTTGGCCAACGATCTGGCGTCGACGACCAAGCTGCTGCGCAAGGAGCCGTTGCTCGCACGACACCTGGCCGACCCCTCCAGCACTTCGGAGTTGCGGGTGCAGCTGGTCGAACGGCTGCTGTCGGGCAAGGTGTCCGACAGCGCGCTCGACGTACTCAAAACCGCTGCCTCGCATCGCTGGTCGAGCACACAGGATCTGATCCACGGCATCCAGCACACCGCCAGGCTCGCAATTCTGGTCCGCGCAGAGCAGGAAGGTCAGATCGAGGACGTCGAGGACCAGCTGTTCAGGTTCAGCCGCATCCTCGATTCGCAACCTCAGCTGATCACCTTGCTCAGCGAGTACGCCGCACCGCTCGACGGGCGAATCGGCTTGCTCAACAAGGTGCTTGCCCGACGGGCCAGCAAGAACACCGCGGACCTGCTGCGTCAGACGATCGAACTACTGCACGGCGAGCGTGCCGACGACGCTGTGCGCGACCTCGCGAATCTTGCGGTGTCACGGCGCGGTGAGGTCGTCGCGCACGTCCGCGCCGCCGCTGAGCTCACCGAGGAGCAGAACAACCGGCTCACCGAATTGCTCAGCCGCATCTACGGCCATCCGGTGTCGCTCCAGCTGGAGATCGACTCAGAGCTGCTCGGCGGCTTGACCATCGCTGTCGGCGACGAGGTGATCGACGGCTCGCTGGCGTCCAAGCTGGCGGCGGCCGAGACCCAGCTGCCCGACTGACCCCGATACCACCAAGACCCAATTCACGAAGTAGGAAGACGAAACGCCATGGCAGAGTTAACGATCTCGGCAACCGACATTCAGGGCGCCATCGAGGAGTATGTCGCCGGCTTCGAGGCCGAGACCGAGCGCGAAGAGATCGGAACTGTCATCGACGCCGGTGACGGTATCGCCCACGTCGAGGGCCTGCCGTCGGTGATGACGCAGGAGCTGCTGGAGTTTCCGGGCGGTGTGCTCGGCGTGGCGTTGAACCTCGACGAGCACAGCATTGGCGCGGTGATCCTGGGTGACTTCGCAAAGATCGAAGAGGGCCAGCAGGTCAAGCGGACCGGCGAGGTGCTCTCGGTGCCGGTCGGCGACGGTTACCTCGGACGCGTGGTCAACCCCCTCGGCCAGCCGATCGACGGTCGTGGCGAGGTCGAGACCGGTGAGCGGCGCGCCCTGGAGCTGCAGGCGCCGTCGGTGGTGCAGCGCCAAGGTGTGAGTGAGCCGCTGCAGACCGGCATCAAGGCCATCGATTCGCAGACGCCCATCGGTCGCGGTCAGCGTCAGCTGATCATCGGCGACCGCAAGACGGGCAAGACCGCGTTGTGCGTCGACACCATCCTCAACCAGCGGCAGAACTGGGAGACCGGCGATCCGGACCAGCAGGTCCGCTGCGTGTACGTCGCGATCGGCCAGAAAGGCACCACGATCGCCAGCGTGCGCCAGACCCTCGAAGAGGGTGGCGCGATGGATTACACCACCATTGTCGCGGCCCCGGCCTCGGACTCTGCCGGCTTCAAATGGCTTGCGCCCTACACCGGTTCGGCGATCGCCCAGCATTGGATGTATGACGGCAAGCACGTGCTGATCGTGTTCGACGACCTCACCAAGCACGCGGAGGCCTACCGCGCCATCTCGCTGCTGCTACGGCGTCCGCCGGGCCGCGAGGCATTCCCGGGCGATGTGTTCTACCTGCACTCGCGGCTGCTGGAACGCTGCGCGAAGCTCTCCGACGAGCTGGGCGGCGGATCGATGACGGGCCTGCCTCTCATCGAGACCAAGGCCAACGACATCTCGGCCTACATCCCCACCAACGTCATCTCGATCACCGACGGCCAGTGCTTCCTGGAGACCGACCTGTTCAACCAGGGCGTGCGGCCGGCCATCAACGTCGGCGTCTCGGTGTCCCGCGTCGGCGGCGCCGCTCAGATCAAGGCCATGAAAGAGGTGGCGGGAAGTCTCCGCTTGGACCTGTCGCAGTACCGCGAACTCGAGTCGTTCTCGGCGTTCGCCTCTGACCTCGACGAACAGTCCAAAAAGCAGTTGGATCGTGGCGCCCGCCTTGTCGAGTTGCTCAAGCAACCGCAGAACAGCCCGATGCCGGTCGAGGAACAGGTGGTGGCCATCTTCCTCGGCACCAGGGGCCATCTGGATTCGGTGCCCATCGAGGACGTCCACAAGTTCGAGCAGGAGTTCCTCGAGCACGTGAAGGGCTCCCACGAGAAGATCCTGACGGAGATCCGCGACAGCAAGAAGCTCTCGGAGGAACTCGAGGACACGCTCGAGAAGGTGATCAACGACTTCAAGAAGGGCTTCGACACCACCGACGGCAGCTCGGTCGTCGCCGACGAGCACGTCGACGCCATGGATGAAGGTGACGTCGAGAAAGAATCGGTGAAGGTCCGCAAGCCCAAGCCGAAGAAGAAGTAAGGCCTGGAGACCAAATGGCTGCCACACTGCGCGAATTGCGCGGACGCATCCGCTCCGCGGGGTCGATCAAGAAGATCACCAAGGCCCAGGAGCTGATCGCGACCTCGCGGATCGCCAAGGCGCAGGCCCGAGTCGAGGCGGCTCGGCCCTACGACCGCGAGATCACCAATATGCTCACCGAACTGGCCAGCGCCAGCGCGCTGGACCACCCGCTGCTGGTCGCACGCGAGAACCCCAAAAGGGCCGGCGTCCTGGTGGTGTCGTCGGACCGCGGGCTCGCGGGCGCATACAACGCGAACATCTTCCGGCGCTCCGAGGAGCTGTTCGCACTCCTGCGGTCGGAGGGCAAGGAACCTGTCCTGTACGTGGTGGGCCGGAAAGCGCTGGGCTACTACAGCTTCCGCAACTGGGACATCCAGGAATCGTGGACAGGCTTCTCCGAGCGGCCCGACTACGAGAACGCGCAGGAGATCGCGTCGACATTGGTCGACGCGTTCACCGCGGGAATGGACGACGAGGGTGACGACCCGGGAGCGGACAACGTCCTCGGCGTCGACGAACTGCACATCGTGTTCACCGAATTCAAGACAATGCTGTCGCAGACGGCGATCGCCCGCCGGGTGGCGCCGATGGTGGTCGAGTACAGCGACGAGGACACCGGACCACAGACGCTGTTCTCATTCGAGCCGGATGCGGAGACGTTGTTCGGGGCACTACTGCCGCGCTACGTCTCCACCCGTATCTTCGCCGCGCTGCTCGAGGCGGCGGCATCGGAGTCGGCGTCGCGTCGGCGCGCGATGAAGTCGGCGACCGACAACGCCGACGACCTCATCAAGGATCTGACCCTGATGGCCAACCGGGAACGGCAATCCCAGATCACCCAGGAAATCAGCGAAATCGTCGGTGGCGCGAACGCGCTTGCGGACGCCGCCAAGAAGTAGCCCTAGGAAGCGAAGAAGAGACGAATGACTGCTGCTATCGAAAAGACCGAACAAAAGACCGGCTCCGACACCGCGGGCCGCGTCGTCCGCGTCACCGGCCCCGTCGTCGACGTCGAATTCCCGCGCGGCTCCGTGCCGGAGTTGTTCAACGCGCTGCACGCTCAGATCGACTACAAGGACCTCGCGAAGACGCTGACGCTTGAAGTGGCTCAGCATCTGGGCGACAACCTGGTGCGCTGCATCTCGATGCAGCCCACCGACGGTCTGGTGCGCGGCGTCGAGGTGAGTGACACCGGCGCCTCGATCTCCGTGCCGGTCGGCGAGGGCGTCAAGGGCCACGTGTTCAACGCGCTCGGCGACTGCCTCGACGATCCGGGCTACGGCAAGGACTTCGACAAGTGGTCCATCCACCGCAAGCCACCGTCGTTCGACGAGCTCGAGCCCCGTACCGAGATGCTCGAGACGGGCCTCAAGGTTGTCGACCTGCTGACGCCGTACGTGCGCGGTGGCAAGGTCGCCCTGTTCGGCGGCGCGGGCGTGGGCAAGACGGTGTTGATCCAGGAGATGATCAACCGCATCGCTCGAAACTTCGGTGGCACGTCGGTGTTCGCCGGCGTGGGGGAGCGCACCCGTGAGGGCAACGACCTCTGGGTCGAGCTGGCCGACGCCGACGTGCTCAAGGACACCGCGCTGGTGTTCGGTCAGATGGACGAGCCGCCAGGCACCCGTATGCGGGTCGCGCTGTCGGCGCTGACCATGGCGGAGTACTTCCGCGATGAGCAGGAGCAGGACGTGCTGCTGTTCATCGACAACATCTTCCGGTTCACGCAGGCCGGCTCCGAGGTGTCCACTCTGCTGGGACGTATGCCGTCCGCGGTGGGCTACCAGCCGACCCTGGCCGACGAGATGGGTGAGCTTCAGGAGCGCATCACCTCGACCCGCGGCCGGTCCATCACCTCGATGCAGGCCGTGTACGTGCCCGCCGACGACTACACCGACCCGGCGCCGGCCACCACTTTCGCGCACTTGGATGCCACGACCGAGCTTTCTCGGTCGGTGTTCTCCAAGGGCATCTTCCCGGCGGTGGACCCGCTGGCGTCGAGCTCGACGATCCTCGACCCCAGCGTCGTCGGCGACGAGCACTACCGTGTCGCGCAAGAGGTCATCCGAATCCTGCAGCGCTACAAGGACCTTCAGGACATCATCGCGATTCTCGGTATCGACGAGCTGGCCGAAGAGGACAAGCAGTTGGTGCAGCGTGCCCGCCGCATCGAGAGGTTCCTGTCGCAGAACATGATGGCCGCCGAGCAGTTCACCGGCCAGCCGGGCTCCACGGTGCCGCTCAAGGAGACCATCGAGGCGTTCGACAAGTTGTCGAAGGGCGATTTCGACCACCTGCCCGAGCAGGCGTTCTTCCTGATCGGCGGCCTCGAGGATCTCCAGAAGAAGGCCGAGAGCATGGGCGCCAAGATGGATGACACGTCCGGCGACGGCGCGCCCGCCCAGAGCGATGAGTCCGACGACGCCGACGATGCCGAAGACGGCGACGATGCCGAAGACGGCGACGACGACAACGACAAGGGCGACGCCAAGAAGAGCGACAACAAGAAGAGCGACAACAAG
This sequence comes from Mycobacterium deserti, assembly GCF_025345615.1. Taxonomy (GTDB): domain Bacteria; phylum Actinomycetota; class Actinomycetes; order Mycobacteriales; family Mycobacteriaceae; genus Mycobacterium; species Mycobacterium deserti. The sequence goes on along the minus strand of NZ_JAODWD010000001.1, from coordinate 2,974 downwards.
AAGAGCGACAACAAGGGCGACGACGCCGACAAGGACGAATAGCGATGGCCGAACTGGACGTCGACATCGTCGCCGTCGAACGCGAGATCTGGTCTGGCAAGGCCACCTTCGTTTTCACCCGCACGACGTCGGGTGAGATCGGCATTCTGCCTCGGCACATTCCGCTGGTCGCTCAGCTCGTCGATGACGCCATGGTCCGGGTCGAGCGTGAAGGTGAGGAGGACCTGCGCATCGCCGTGGACGGCGGCTTCATGTCGGTCACCGACGAGAGCGTGATCATCCTCGCCGAGTCGGCCGAGCTCGAGTCGGAGATCGACGCAGAGGCGGCCAAGCGCGACTCCGAGTCCGACGACGACGTAACCGCCGCGAAGGGCCGAGCGAGGCTCCGCGCCCTGGGCCAGATCGACTGACGGGCCCGCCGGTGAGCGCGTCCATGTTCCTCATGGTCGCGGTGATCGGCGTGCTGCTGACGGTTGTCGTCGCGCTGAGCTACCGGCTGTGGAAACTGCGGCAGGTCGGTGGCACGGCCGCCATCCTTCGCGACGTTCCCGCCATCGGCGGCCACGGGTGGCGGCACGGCGTAATGCGTTATCGCGGTGGCGAAGCGGGCTTCTACCGGCTGTCGAGCTTTCGGTGGTGGCCCGACCGGACTCTGAGCCGTCGCGGGCTGGAGATCGTGTCGCGGCGGACGCCTCGTGGCGACGAGTTCGACATCATGACAGAGGAGATCGTCGTACTGGAGCTTCGCGACAGCAGCCCGGAACGCCGACGCGGCTACGAAATAGCGCTTGACCGTGGCGCGTTGACCGCTTTCTTGTCCTGGGTCGAATCGCGGCCGTCACCACGCGCACGACGCCGATCCTTCTAACCCTTCGCGGGACCCCCGGGTTGCCACAACACGTCACCGCCCGGGTTGGCGGCCCGGGACAGTATGAACAGCAGATCCGATAGGCGGTTGAGGTACTTCGCCGGGAGCACGCTGACGGTGTCGCCGTGCGTGTCGACCGCATGCCACGCGGAACGCTCCGCACGCCGTGCCACCGTCCGAGCCACGTGCAACAGCGCCGAAAGCGGCGTACCACCGGGCAGCACAAACGAATTCAACGCCGGAAGCGATTCGTTGAACTCGTCGCACCACGATTCCAGTCGATCGATGTAGCCCTGGGTGATGCGCAGCGGAGGATGCTCAGGATTGTCGACCACGGGAGTGGACAGATCAGCACCGGCGTCGAACAAGTCGTTCTGAATCTGCCTGAGCACGTTGAGGATCTGCTCGTCTGGGTTCCCAAGCGCGACGGCGACGCCGATGGCGGCGTTGGCCTCGTCGCAATCGGCGTAGGCGGCTAGCCGGACGTCGTTTTTCGACACCCGGCTGAAGTCGCTGAGACCCGTGGTTCCGTCATCGCCCGTGCGCGTATATATGCGGGTCAGATGCACTGCCATGGCCGAAACGCTACCGGACGGAGTGGTGCATGAAACTGACACAGGTGTCGGGCGCTGTTTACACTGAGCCGCGTGAGCGAGCGATTCGTGGTGACCGGCGGAAACCGGTTATCGGGCGAAGTTGCCGTCGGGGGAGCCAAAAACAGCGTGTTGAAGCTGATGGCGGCTGCGCTCCTGGCGGAGGGCACCAGCACGATCACGAATTGCCCCGACATTCTCGATGTACCGCTGATGGCCGAGGTGCTGCGCGGTCTTGGCGCGACGGTGGAACTCGACGGCGATGTCGTGCGGGTCACCTCGCCCGACGAGCCGAAGTACGACGCTGATTTCGCTGCGGTACGGCAGTTCCGCGCATCGGTGTGCGTCCTCGGTCCGCTGGTCGGCCGCTGCAAGCGCGCCAAAGTCGCTTTGCCCGGCGGAGATGCGATCGGGTCGCGGCCACTCGACATGCATCAAGCCGGTCTGCGCCAGCTCGGAGCGCGATGCAACATCGAGCACGGTTGCGTGGTGGCCGAAGCAGATCATCTGCGCGGAGCCGAGATTCAGCTGGAATTCCCGTCGGTAGGGGCCAGCGAGAACATCCTGATGGCGGCGGTCCTCGCCGAAGGCGTGACGACAATCCGCAACGCAGCGCGCGAGCCCGACGTCGTCGATCTGTGCACCATGCTCAACCAGATGGGGGCCCAGATCTCGGGAGCTGGGACGTCGACCATGGTGATCAACGGGGTCGACCGGTTGTACCCCACCGAACACCGGGTGATCGGCGATCGCATCGTCGCTGCCACGTGGGGCATCGCCGCGGCGATGACCCGCGGAGACATCTCGGTCACCGGAGTCGACCCGGCGCACCTGCAGCTCGTGCTGCACAAGCTGCACGACGCCGGCGCCACGGTCACGCAGTCCGATGACGGGTTCCGCATCGTCCAGTACGAGCGACCGAAGGCGGTCAACGTCGCGACACTGCCGTTTCCCGGCTTTCCGACCGACCTGCAGCCGATGGCCATCGGCCTTGCGTCTATTGCGGACGGCACCTCGATGATCACCGAGAACGTGTTCGAAGCCCGGTTCCGTTTCGTCGAGGAGATGATCCGTCTGGGTGCCGACGCGCGGACGGATGGTCACCACGCGGTCATCCGCGGGATCCCGCAGCTGTCCAGTGCTCCGGTGTGGTCGTCGGACATCCGCGCCGGCGCCGGACTGGTGCTGGCCGGGCTGGTCGCCGACGGTGACACCGAGGTGCACGACGTCTTCCATATCGACCGGGGCTACCCCCTGTTCGTCGAGAACCTGGTGAGTCTGGGCGCCGAGATCGAGCGGCTGGTGTAGCCGCCCGGGCCGACTTGGGAATTGGGGACCGGAGGGCGTACGATAAATCCAGAAGCCCACGGCCCCAGGCCAATCGGACTGGAGGACGGGGTTTGACGTCTCTGCCAGCATGGAGTACATTGGCAGGGTTGCCCGAAAAACCGGGTGTGTTGTTTGAGAACTCAATAGTGTGTTTGGTGGTTTTTGTTTGTTGTTGTTTTTTGCC